>CAWGDB010000001.1:0-2112284 GCA_963821295.1 uncultured Acidobacteriaceae bacterium
GCGATCTTCAAGTTCGCGATTTGAGAACTTACTGCACCGCTCGGAAGTTCACAATATTCCGTGAATACATTGATGGAAATCGGGGCGAAGAACTCGCGACCTGAGCTAGACAAGTTGATGGCCGACGCGCGTAAGCGGAAGTTTGACTTAGTCGTCGTCTGGCGTTTTGACCGCTTTGCGAGAAGCACGAAACACTTGCTGCTCGCGCTAGAGGAATTTCGCTCGCTCGGTATCCAATTCATTTCCTATCAAGAGAACATCGACACCAGCAGTCCGTTGGGGCAAGCATTGTTCACGATTGTGTCCGCCGTCGCTCAACTCGAACGAGATTTGATTCGCGAGCGAGTCAATGCCGGAATACGGCATGCTCGCGCGTGCGGAAAACAACTGGGCCGACCGCGCCGGATCGTGGACCGTGAAGAACTCGTTCGGCTCAAGGCCGAGGGCGCCAGCCTAGGGAGATCGCCAAGAAGTTACAGCTTGGCTACGGAACTGTTCGTCTTCGACTTAGCACAGTGAAAAGCTCAACCTAAAGGAGAACTAAATGGTGATCCGAAATAATGATGGCGAGATAATCGGTGAAATGAACACTATATTCACTCGGGAAGGCACGATGATTGGATACAAAAACGACCCACACCACCGGATGCCCGGTCATTCAAAACGTCAGCGTTCGCGATAATCAAGGAAATCTTTAGAAACGACGAATGTGATTGGCGAGAAGATTCTGCCGTAATCAGTGCAGCGATTGTTAACGTCAATAATCGCGCAATGTGCTTGTCCGGCACTACCCCCGCACACCAACACGACTTTCAATTTCTCCATCTTTGATCTTTGTCCATGACAGAGCACTAACTACTATCGAGGCCTCGCACGATAGTACCATTAACTATAGAGACCGAATCAGGTACATTCTTTCGGATACAATCCCCTATTTATCGTTAAGTAATTCGGCGTGTTGCGGTATCGCGACGGGAGCGCGGGAATGTTTGCAGCTATTCGCTTCAAGCACTGGGTAATTGTTGGCGCGCAGTTATTGGGCGTAATGTTCTTCACTCCTACCGGATATGCTCAATTACCTCCGCCTCCCCCGACGCCTCGTGGCTGCCCCGTTGGCGGCTGTGGTTCGGATTCGACCTCTAGTGGCGGCGGGGGGAACGCTATTGGCGAAATCATCGGATTACCCGGCGATATTGTCCGGGCACACAAAAAAGCAAAGGAGGCGAGAGAGGCCAAGAAACTAACGGAGTTGAACGACCAGGGAATCGCTGCCTACGATAAAAAGGACTGGGCCGCAGCTGAGGTTGAATTTAAGAAGGCCTTGCAACTAACCCGACCGACCCTGTTTACCTTTCGAAATCTGGCGATGGCCCAGGGGCACGAAGGTGAGGATGCATACCTCAAAGGCGACTACACAACAGCATTCAATTACTTTCAGCAAGCCTTGACGAACGATCCTGCCGATGATCCAGACAAACAGACCCTTGAGGGTGATCTCGCCGCAACCCAAAGAAAAATTGACGACATCCGGCGCGACCAAGAACAACATCAGCAGAATAGAATTGCCGCCTCCGAAATGCAGCAATCCATCCAGAACTTTGCGCAATCATTGAGCGCCGTGCCACCATCGAATACCGCAATCCCATCGGGTAGATTGGATTTCAATGATGGAAAGTCCGGTAATAATTCGAACAAGCCCAGCGAATTAGCGTTTATGGATTCCGACCACGATGCCGTGGCCGATTCCAAATCTGCCACCGGTAGCACCCAGCCAAGCCAAGGCGCGAGCGCGTGTCCCTTCAACACGACCTGCAATCCGGCGAACCCAACCTGGGCGGCTCGTCGCCCGCGACTTCCACCGCTAATTCCGGTACCGGCGCCCTCAATCAAGCGCTTGTGGCTGCAGGACGGGCAAGCTCGCGAACCAAACCAATGGCGATTCGGACGCCTCAGAGGCAGCAAGACATCCGTTCGACACGCCTGGCGGAATTGCCGCGCCAATGCCGGTTGCGGTAGGCAGCCCGGCTTCTGCTCCCGTACCGGACAGAATCAAGAACACGCCCGGATACAAGGCAATGGCTGCCGAAAAGGAGAAACTGCAAAACCGGATGAACAAACTGGATTCGCGGCTTACGGATATCCGCGCTGAGCAGGCCAAGAGTCAGGTCCCAGAATCGGGCTTTGGTGATGGAAGCGGCCAAGATCAAGCAGGAAATGTCGCCGATTCGTGGAGAGATGCTATTAAAGCAACAAGAGATTGATAAGTTTGTTGTTTCCATGGAGGAAGAGTCAGTACCCGACAAAGGAAAAGACAAGACACCATCGAAGACCGCCGTTACTGTTCCTTCTCCAACCCAATGAGCGATCTAATGCAGTTTTGCGGAATCTTCCGGCCCCTGCTAAGCGGCGCCCTGCGGTTAGTGAAGGATACGGTGAATGAATTGACGCGCCTAGTGGCAGAGGGCCGAGACCTCATTGTGCAATTCTGGCCCAGATCTTTGCTGGTTCTCAGTGCGATGTTGCTTCCTTGCGCCCTCCTTGCGCAAGTCCCCAAAATTGCGGATATTCCAGACAGCCTGCCGGCGCATCAGCGCCAGAAACTCGCGCAAACAAGAGACTCGCTGGTCGCGCAAAAGAACGAATTGGTCAAGAAGGCGGCGGATCATAACGGCGCATGCAGCGCCGTTCCGAAGGACACCCCGGAGTGGAACCGTTGCAGTGACGAACAGCGGAAGCTCGAAGCCGAGCGACAGCGATACATTGATGCTGTAAACAAGTTTAACGAGGAAGTTGCGAAATTCATTTCGGCCGACGGAAGTCCCTCAGGAGGCGACCTCGCCCCGAAGATCGGAACCGCGGTGGAGTGCCGGGGGGCAGTTTTTATAATTACACCTGGGGGCCGGCAGCTTCCAGTGCAAAATGGCGCCCTCCCCCTCCCGGCCAATGCGCACGTCGTGACGGGGCCGGATGGCCACTTTAAGATGCTCCTCATCGACAAAACGGTCTTCACCCTCGGGGCGAACTCGGACATCGTGCTCGATGAGTTCGTATACGACCCAAAAACGAGTGTTGGCAAGATCTTCGCTGCCCTTATCAAAGGAACGTTCCGCTGGGTAACGGGGAAGATCTCACAACACCAGTTTGACAGCATCCCGGGTCGGTGGGCTGTCTCGGAATTCGGGGTACGGACTTCGAAGCCGTCGTGACACCCGAAGGGTCGGGGCAAATGGAACCCTTTTCAGGCGAGCTGGAGATCACGCCCCACACGGGTGGGCTGCTGCCCCATCCGGCTGTCAAAATTCTTACTCCTTCTGTTGAACGCCGGTGAAATGTGACATTCACGGCCGATGGCACTTTCAGCCCGCCAACCCCACTGAAATAGGAGCCCAAGGAATGAAGCCAGTCATGGTCATTCAATCAAAGCGTTCACAACACTGCGCCACCCGAGCGTTGCGCTGTCAGTTTCGTCTGCTGAAATGCGTTGTCTGGTTAAGTTGTCTATGCCCCTTGCTGGAATGGCGCAAACGACTGCTCCTGCACTCCTGCCACCCGAGGCGCAGGAGGCCGTTCACAAGGGCGTTATAGCAGCAAAACAGCAGGACTATCTGCTCGCCGCCCGCTTTTTTCAGGACTCGCGCAAGCTGCCCCCGGATGCCCCGGAGATTGATTACGATCTTGGTCTGGCGGAATCGTAATTCCCGGGCGGGAGCTGCGGGCCATCGCGTGGTTCGGCGCGTATCTTGCAGCGAGTCCAGACACGCCGAATGCGGCGGAAGTAAAAGAGCAGATCGATGTGCTTGACGTAAAGAACAAAGCAACATTGCACGGTTGCTCAACACATTACAGGACATGGCCCATGCGAACAAACATCGCTTGCCTTGGGTGGCAGGATGGTGGGCGGAATCCGGTGATATGACAGCTGCCTCTGAAAATCGTGAATTCCCTTGAGGATCAGTATCCCAAGAACTCTTGATATTTATATATCGTGTTAGGCCAAGCACGGGCTGGTGACGTTGCGGGGGCTCAAGAGAGCGGGATCTTATCGGGACACAGATTTTCAAAACCGGGGCCCGGGGAGCCATCGCAGTTGAGCAAATAAGAGAAGGTGACGTTGCAGGGGCTGAAAAGACTTTTGCTTCCGCGTTAATTACAGCGACAATATTCGGGACGAAGTGGTAACGATTTTCAATATCATTACAAGATGAAGTGCTGATGGTTCCGCCAAGTTCAAGCGAAAGTTGGCGAATTAAGGGTGCCCAAAAAACCGTAGAGCTCGTGCGAAATCAATATTACATGGGCGAAGCACGATTAGCCATTGTCACAGCCCAGAGAACAGCCGGGGATCTTGCGGGTCTCAAAAGACCATTGGTTTAATGCCTGAAGGAAGTCAAAAACAACAGGCGCAGACTTTTAACTGGGAGCGTTATCCGAGAGTAACCCAGATCCAAGCCCGCCGTTTCCGATTGGTTGAAGAAACTTGATGATGATGACCATAGAAACGACGTCTCTGAATCCGCTATCGGCGAAAGCCTGTTTAGGGATAGGGTCGTGGAGTACCGGCTGACTACTGCCCATTGAACAGCGAGGCTTTCTCGACGTTGCGGGTGATCTCACTGGTCAACGCTCCGACGATCCTATCGAACTCTTTCGTGTCCTGAACACGACCGCCGAGAAAATTATCCAAGCGCGAAATGTGATTAACAAAATGCTGAGGCAGCAGGCTAAGAAATGAGGCGGTGCCCACTTCAGCCAGGGACACGCACGAATGGAAACAGAAAGGCCGATGCTCGGAAGCGGTTTGAGGATGAATGAGCCGACAATTCATCTCGACATTGTTTGCAGTTCGCCTTTACTGGCCCCGCTATTGATGTCTATCTCCGTCGATGCCGCTCCCCACTCAGGGACTAAGATAAGGCAGGACCAGCGGGCGTCGATTGCGCGTCGGCAAGGGTGCGGCGGTGACGCCAATTGCATAGGCAAACTCTTGTGGAAAGTGTCGACCACGATTCAAACGGTTTCACGACAGCCTGAAGTGATTTGGGTCCATAGCGCCGAGCGAAAATCCCGTCCGAATCGAGACGTAGAAGCCTCGATTTCGCAGCGTTTATGGAAGCGAGACGAGGGGCTAAAATCACAAGTTTTCCGCTCGCCCTAGAATCCCTTCGACTCGGCCAGCCGCTCGGCTCCGTTCAGGCCCACCAAACGGTCTGCAGGCTCCCAAGAGTCGTAGTCCTTAATATATAGGCGCATTACCTGGAGGATTCATGCCTTCATCGAAAACAGCGCGCAAGCCGACGTTCGCAGTTCGGGTTTGCGGGATAGAAGCTTCTAACTTGGCGGTCAGGCTTGTAATCAGGTCTGGCGGGCGCGCGCCGTGCCATGAAATTGTGTTCGAAGATCGGCTGCTCGGAGTTCTCCGGCTGGACGACACGCTGGTCATTGAGATCTGGAGATTTAAGGGGCCGCTGGCTCGGCAGAAATGGCAGCGTACGGATGTCCGAGGACTCTATGCCGAGCTGGTCCTAACCGGCGTCATAGACGTGATCGGGGCGAGTGATTGCGAGAAGATGGCGTGAGCTATTTCTTCGGTTGTTAGTGAAATGGGGATGTTTCACCAACCGACACTCCTACGGAGAAAGGAAAATCACTTTGCTCCGTAGAAGGGACGACAGACCTTTGCGAGGCTGGCCTCCTGCTCCGGCGTTAGCCAAATCACGTCGAGGTGTTCATGATTGCCGAAGATCGCGGCAAAAACCCCGCCGACGCGCTCGGCAAACATCCGATTCTGACCGGGCTGACCGCGAACACACAATGCAATGTTCGGCGAGTCCGCGTCTCCGTATCTGACCACCGCCAAATAGGCGATTTGTACCAGCCTGAGTTGACCAAAGAGGATTACCAGTTTGCTCTTCAATTCTTGCTCGGGCGGCCCGTCATGCTCCCCGAGGAAATAAGCAGTTTGCACAGCCACTTGCTGTGGCGGACGCGGAACACCCGGCTTGGGACCTTCCAATCAGCACCTCCAGATGAGTGTAATGGGGAGTAGAGTCGAGAACAGGCGCAGTAACGGTAGTCTCCCGGTGGATAGTCGACTCGGCTTTCGCCTCATCACCTCAGTCCGGTTTGGCTTAGTTCTGTCTCCTGTTCCCGCTCATCGAACCGGACAGGCAGATTTACCGCATCCGGCTCTCGGAAAAGACTCACGCTTTCGCCCACGGAAGGTTCGCGGTCCGGTGTGGCAACTGGACCAAGCCATACACAGAGGTCAGAGCCGCTTCCGGGAAACGCTTATATCCCGGCCGCGGCTCGTTGTGTTTGTCGCATAACCACCGACGCAGCCTGCGGTGGGCATGCATATCGACCGCACCATAGGCTTTGCTGACTGGCCCCAGACAAAAGTAGTTGGCCCAACCAATCAACATCCGGTTGAGCTTCTCTACCATCGCTTTGGGATCCAGCCTAACGGTATCTCGCCCGGTCCCCTCGCTAATCGCGCGACAGATGCGCTGCACTGTTTCTTCGAAGGTGTCGTGCCCAGATAGACTCGACCCCGCTTCATCGAGTAACACCGCCCGAACGTATATCCGAGAAAGTCAAACTTCTCTTCCGGCAGACAGCAGACCCGCGTCTTGGTTTCGTTCACCGTCAACTTCAGCTTCAACATCATCTTCCGCATCTCGACCAGAGCTTGTTCGGCTCCAACTCGACAGCAGATGACGAGATCATCGGCATAGTTCACGATGTACGCTTTCCAACGCTTCTCGTGCCCGAGTTTCTTCCACCCCAGCACGAACCGTCTCATGTACAGATTGCTGAACAGAGGACTGATCGGGGACCCTTGCGGGGTACCTCGACCTTCGTCCCGATTGCGCGTACTCCGACGTTTGTTCCCACGCTCGTCGGTTTCTTCGACCGGTGCTTCCAGCCACATCTTGATCAGATGCAGCATCGCTCCGTCGACAACTCGGCGAGCTACCGACCTCACTAGCTCGGCATGAGGAACAGTGTCAAAGTAGCTGCTGAGATCCGCATCAACGATCTGCCCATGTCCCGTGTGGATCAGCTTGTGGACATGCTGTACTGCGTCCAACGCGCTGCGGTCCGCTCGATAGGCATATTGCTCCGTCGGCAGGTCGGCCTCGAAGATAGGTTCGAGTACCAGCATGGCCGAGGTTTGCACAACCCGATCCCGGATTGTTGGTATGCCTAACGGTCTCTGCTTCCCATCCGGCTTGGGTATGTAAACCCGCCGCACAGGTTGCGGTTGATAGGTTCGACTTTTCAGCTCTTGCGCCAGTTCGTCCAACCATAGTTCCCTGCCGTAAGCTTCGATGTTCTCGAAGGTCTGGTTGTCCACTCCCGCCGCCCCGCCGTTGGCTTGGCAGCGTTCGTAGGCATAGGCCAGTACGTCTTTCCGATACACCTTGTCGTACAGCGCGTGGAAACGAAAGTTGGGCGATTCCTTCGCTTTGGCGTGCAACGCCGTCTGCAACTTCTGAACACTGAATGGAGTTGTTAGGCTCATCGCCAATCCCTCGGTCCTTCGTCGCTTCTTGCGTTCGTCTTTAACTAAGGCTCCTTCCCTCCAACGGCATTACCCGTCTTCAGCGGTACTTCGAGCCTTTCCGTCACCCCATCCGGCCCGGCCTGTCTCTCGCGAGTTGCCAGTTGATCGGTACCGCAATCACCGCTGGGGCTTCCCGTGTTGCGTCTGGTCTCCTATGCGTACATGCCATCGCCATTACCCCGGCAAGTTCAATGGAGCTTGTTCGCTCGTCCTCTCCATCGACTGCGGCCTTCCCTGTGTAACAGTCAGGTCGGCTCCCCTGCGATTGTTTTTCGGGGCCTGCTCAGCGTTCACTTCACGTTATGGCCTGCACGCTCGCGCAGTCGCCTAGCGACCCTTTCCATCGAAAGCTCCGACAGCTTCGTTGCCTCCGCCGCCGTTTCGATTGCTACCGGGTGGAGCGAACCAGTTCCCGGACGGGAGTTTCACCCGCTGAAGTCCAGCGCCTTTCACGGCGCACTATTACGCCAACTAACCAGTGGCTTGATAGAAAGGCGCGCAGACAGTCCGTAGTTGTCGCTCTTGGTCTTCGCGTAAGAACATCATGTCAAGATGTTCATGAGAGCCGAACATAGCCGAAAAAACAGTTGCGGCTTGGGTATAAGGCTAGGGTCTTCGCCGCCCGAGTGCCTAATGGCTAGAGTGACGTGGACACCTGTTACGTCACTATGCTCAGCGCGGGCCAAATATGCACTTTTTACCCTCGGTTCACCGCTGAAAAGCTCAACGAAACGAGTCTTCAGCATGCGTTCAGGAGAACCGTCTTGCTCCCCAACGAATTTGGTTGTAGGGGCATGGAGTTTGGTTGTGGGAGCCGCGACCTCTTGCGGAGCAGGCGGAATCTTCTTTTTGAACCAGCCCATTGCTTCACCTCTTCAGGAGTGCCATTGTAAATGGGCGCGTACCGCCAGCTGTCGAAATCAGATGGGATGAGAAGGCCGGTCTCCGGACGGGATGCTGTAGGCTCCCAAGTTATCGACGTGCTATTTCTCGAACCCCCCGTTATTTTTGCCCTAGACCCGCAGGATACGATGGCAACGCCATGCAGGGTGATCAAGTCGCATTACTAGATCTCGTGCACGCTACACTGTCACTTGGTGTTGCGATCACCTCTGGTTCAGTGCCTCGTTTGTTGCAGCAGAACCACATCGGACTCCGAGTGGCCGCGCAGTAAAGCCAGACTCTTCCCATCCGGCGACCAGTGGAATGAGTCGATCTGCTCGGAATCGAAGTGCGTGATCGGATGTCCCGCGGAGCCGTCGAGCGCCTGCACCCAGACATTATCCACTCCGTTCTCTCGGACTGGATACGCGATGCCCTTTCCGTCGGGTGTGAACTGCACTCCCCCGGAAAGGTGGGGGTTGGCATCGACCAGCCGGGGCGAGGTCAGCGATTCGAGATCCAGGAAGGCGATCTTTTCCGTGGTTCCCTGTGTTCCCGCGTTTATCAGGTCAACTGCATAGGCCAGAATCCTCCCGTCTGCCGAAACACTCATTTCAGTGCCCAGAGGGTAGCCATGAAAATCAGTACTTGCCGGAACTGGTTCCGGTTGGCCCGAGCCATCCAGCGAGACGCGCCAAATGCGGCCCGACTCGGCTTCGTAGTAATACACCCATTTCTGGTCGGGTGAGCACACGGGAAGAAGATCAAGTTTTCCACTCGTCAGCCGTACCGGATTTGAGCCATCGGGATTCATGCGCCAGATGTGTGAGAAATTCGAGCTGTCATGAAACCGCCACCCGAAAACAATGTGTCGGCTGCCACAAGCGGAGGCCGCATGCATCACGGCATTGCCATCAGCCAATAGCTGTTGCGAAGTCTTTCCTCCCAACTCTTCCGTCCACAGCCGAGCCCCGTCGGTCCCCAGCAGCTTTCCGTCGGCTGTCCAGCTCAAACTGAGCATGTCGCGCGCCTCGGAGGGAAGCGCCTCCAACTTTGCAGATGCGCTTCCCGCACCGGTAAGAAGGTAACCACTGTTCCAGGTCTTCGTCTGCACCGTGGCCAGCGATGTTCCATCCGCTGAGACCGACAGACTCCTGTAGCTGTTCGTGTCGCGGGTGATCGGCTCGAACTCCCGTCCCGTGCTGGATAGAAATCCGATTTGACCGCCAACTATCCAACGCCCACCTTGCCGGCGAACAAAATTCGGGCCCCTGGGTGAGTAGTCGACAAAAATACCGCGCCCATCCGGCGACCAGCTCAATTCACGCGGCTGCTTGTCGTCGAAAACAGCAAGACGATGCGCCTTCCCCGTGTCGACCTCCACAACGTCGACTCCTCCCATCGCTTTGCCGGGCCGAGCCACCTCACGCGCGATCTCGCTCCCTTGAGGAGACCACGCCAAAGAACTCGGCAGTTCTTCTACAGGTCCTGTCAGCAAGACCTTTTCGTCGTTGCCCTCCAGGTTTGCCGTGAGCAGGCGGTATTTGCCCATTTCAGGATCGTTTCCCCGCGCGTAGGCCATGCGATGGCCGTCGGGGGAGAACGTGATGACGCTATCGACATCGAGTACAACCCTTTGTTGTGTTCCCCCCAACACGGGTACACGGTAGAGGTCGAAAAATGTTTGGGCTGCGTTTCGGGCTTTCCGGAAGTAGATGTAATTGCCGTCGGGAGAGAAGGCGAGGCCTCGATAACTCGACGCCGAGGCCGCCACAATCTGGGTATCGCTGCCGGTCGGCACGTTGCGCAGCCAAAGGCTTTCGAGGCCGCCATCGTTCATTACGCTCACCACATATTTGCCGTCTGGCGAAATAGCGGCCCGCGCTGCCTTGCCTGAATTGGTGATCTGCCGGACCGTGAAGTTTTGGAAGGGCATCGCAGCCGTACGGTGCAAAACCGAGAAGACGCCCACACCTGCCGCGCCGACCAGAATCAACACTCCAAACACACCCGCCGCTACCCACCATTTGTGTTGCTTCGCGGCGACTATGACAGCAGAACTGCTGGTCTGCGAGGGAGGAGGAGTCGCCACATTGGCGCTCGTTTCCACGCCTGCCACCACCGTCGCACTCTGGCGGCCGGACTCGGTATCACGCCTCAGCCGTTGCAGCTCGGCCCCCATATCGGAGGCGTGCTGATAGCGCAGGTTTTTGTCTTTTTCCAGTGCCCGGTTGATGATGTCTTCGAGCTTGGTCGGGAGATCGCGATTAAAACGAATCGGCGGCGGCGGAACCGAGTCGAGAATTGCCTTAAAGATCACTCCCGTACTTTCACCGTGGAACGGCATGGTGCCGGTTGCCATTTCGTAGAGCACCGCCCCGAACGAAAACAGATCGGTGCGTGCATCCAGCTCTTTGGCGCGCACTTGCTCGGGCGACATATACGCGACTGTTCCCACCATCGTGCCCGGGCTGGTCAAATCCTTCTCGCCTGCCGAGCCGGTCTGAGTGTTCAGAGCCGCAATTTGGCTCGATGAGCTTCCCGTCAGGCTGACCTTCGCCAGTCCAAAATCGAGAATCTTGGCGTGCCCGCGCTTGGTAACAAAAATATTTGCGGGCTTGATGTCTCTGTGGATGATGCCTTCCGAATGCGCGGCGTCGAGCGCGTCGGCAATTTCGATCGCCAGCGGCAGCACAATCTCCAGATCCAGCGGCCGCCCGCCGATGCGATGCTTCAGTGTCATGCCCTCCAGGTATTCCATGGCGATAAAACGAATACCGCCGCTTTCGCCGATTTCATAAATCGTGCAAATATTTGGATGGTTGAGCGCGGACGCCGCCTGTGCCTCACGCTGAAAGCGGTTGAGCGCTTGTGCGTCGTTGGCAACTTGCTCGGGCAGGAATTTCAGTGCGACAAAGCGGCGCAGGGAAAGATCTTCAGCCTTGTAAACCACACCCATGCCGCCACCGCCAAGTTTTTCGACAATACGGTAGTGCGAGATGGTTTGTCCGATCACTGGCGCGAATCTTAACGTCGGTGGCGCGGCAAGTCAATGAAAGCCGTGGAGTTGGCGGTGGCTCAAGAGGGTTGTTGTCGTTAAATCCCATTTCACCAACTACGGCGGTCTCAATTAGTGCAATCGCCTGTTCCGGAGACACCGAGGAAGGACGCTGTTGTTGCAACGAGAAAATGTCGTATTAACTGCAACGAGACTTTGTCACCCCCTATCGATTAAGTAACGGCCGCTAAAGCGGGGCGGCCGGAGAGATTGTAAATACGCGGTGTCGGCGTTTTTCTTTTCTGCGCCGAGGCCCGGGGCGAAGGGCGGCGGTCGGCATATTCTTCTAGAAGCAGAGGCAGGGCGAGCAGAAGCTGGTCTCCGCGATAGAGGTGCAGCCTGCCGTCCAAGTGGTGAGCGAGCTCGACGGTTTCTCCGGCATAGCCGCGCTGGCCGGGCAAGGGTGGCAGGGCGATGGAGTTCGCGCCCAAGGGGACGGTGTGATCGGCGGCGACGACGCGGCGATAGTGCAAGCTGAGGCAGCGGGAGAGATCGAAGCGTCGCGGCAAGCGGCGGAAGTCGCAGGCCGATTCTGCGGCGGGACGGGCGAAGCGCTGATTGTAATCGGCGCAGAAGCGGGCGAGCGCGGCATTGGCCTCGGGCAGAGTGGCAGCGCGGGCGAGGCGAAGTTCGCTGACCAGACGGTCCTGGCAGGTGCGCCAGGCGCGCTCGATGCGGCCCTTGGCTTGAGGAGAGTAGGCGGGGATCTGCTGGATGCCGAGTTCTTCGAGGGCGCGTCCGAGTTGGGTGGGCGATTGTTTGCCGGCGAGTTGTTCGGCGAGAGTCCAGTGGGGATCGTTGCGCTGGAAGATGGAGTGGCGGTCTCGGTAGAGGCTGAGGGGAACGCCGTGGGTGGTGATCATGGCGCGGAGAGCGCGAAGATAACCGAGAGTATTTTCGGGTTCGAGTTGGAAGTGAGCGGCGAGGATCTGGCGGGTGGCATCGTCCTGAAAGCCGATGAGGGTGAGCGTGGGGCCGCGGCCTTCGAGCCAGTCGTGACGGCTGGCGTCGGTGAGGGCCATCATGCCAAAACGCGGACGGGGCAAGCGGCGGGAGCGGTATTTTCGTGGCCGCCGTTTCTGGGGAGAGGGCAGTTTGGCGCCGCGTAAGATGCGGCGCACGGTCTCGCGGCTGACCGCGAGGTTCTCCTCGGCGCGAAGTTTTTCCGCCAGATGAGAATCGTTGAAGCCCTGATATTTGCTCCGGGCTAAAGTCAAAATCAACTGCTTCTGGGGAACAGGCAAGGCCCAAGGCATGGGGCGTCCGCGATTGCCGTGCTGCACCCAGCCGACCGAATCGGGCTGATAGCGGCGCTTGAGACGCTGCACCTGGCGTTCACTCAGTTGCAGCAGACGGGAGGCTTCGCGTACGTTCAGCCTCCCGCCCGCTGCATTCTCAATCACTTTCACCCGTTGGAACTCTTTCTGACTCATCGTCACCATCCTGTGAGGGTGACAAAGTCTCGTTGCAGTTAGGGGGTGACATTATCTTGGAGCATCTACACCCGCATTATTCGGGCTTGACACGCACACGATTACCGGACAGAATCGCTCCCTGCGCCAACCCGGCCGTCTGGTGCCCGTTTGTCGCGCGGCATGGGGAGCACGAACGCCGGGAATTGATTTTCGGCTGCAAAGCTCTTTGGTGTAGCAAAATGTTCTGCCGCTGGAGGAAGAGATGTCCCAACCGTATGTTGGCGAAATTCGAATGTTCGCCGGAAATTTCGCGCCAGCAGGATGGATGTTCTGCGAAGGCCAACTGCTTCCGATCTCGGAGTACGATACTCTTTTTAACCTGATCGGGACGACGTACGGCGGCGACGGACAATCGACCTTTGCGCTACCGGATTTGCGGGGAAGAATTCCGGTTCACCAAGGCAATGGTTTCACGCTGGCGCAAGCCGCAGGAGCGGAAACGGTGGCACTCACCGTCCAACAGATACCGGCGCACAGCCACCTACCGCTTGCGAACGCTGGCAGCGGCGGTGTCACCACTCCCGCAAATAATTTCTGGGGCGCGGTCACAGCCAGCAATCCATATACGAGCGCGGCGTCCGATTCCACGATGAATGCAGCTTCGATCGGGTTGACGGGCGGCAGTCAGCCGCACGACAACTTCATGCCGTACCTGTGCGTGGATTTCATTATTTCTCTTTTCGGAGTTTTCCCGTCGCCGACTTAGAAATAGATTGCGGCTGAGGCTCGCACTGAAGCGGTAGTTTGGAGGCAAGTATGTCTGAACCGTTCTTAGGTGAAATGAAGATTGTTAGCTTTGGCTTTGCGCCCAAGGGCTGGTCATTGTGCGACGGCCAACTGCTGCCCATCAACCAGAACCAGGCGCTCTTCTCCCTGTTGGGCACGACCTACGGCGGCGATGGCCGGGTGAATTTCGGCCTGCCAAACCTGCAAGGGCGAACGCCCATCCACGAAGGTAACGGTCACGTACTGGGCGAACAGGGCGGCGAATCTACCCATACGCTCAACTTTAGCGAACTTCCCACGCATAATCATCCGGCCAACGCCAGCGGCAACACGAGTACGGCGGCCGCTCCAGGCAGCAATTACTGGGGAAGCGGCGGCCTGGCATCTTACAACTCGGCTCAGAACGCGGCCATGTCGGGGTCTGCGATTGCCAACGCCGGCGGCAGCCAGCCGCACCAGAACCTGCAGCCGTATCTGGTGCTCAACATTGTCATCGCTCTGCAGGGAATTTTCCCCAGCCAGAATTGAAGGAGAACAAGAATGTCAAATCCGTTTGTGGCCGAAATCAGGATTGTTCCTTTCAATTTTCCCCCCACGGGCTGGGCGTTTTGCGATGGTCAAATATTGCCTTTATCGCAGAATACGGCGCTGTTCTCTCTGCTTGGGACTACTTACGGCGGCGACGGCAAAAGTAACTTTGCCCTGCCCAATCTGCAAGGCTCTGCGCCCATGCACCCCGGACAAGGCCCGGGATTGTCCCTTCACGATCTGGGCGAGACCGGTGGCTCGGATACCGAAACCTTGTTGGTATCCGAGATGCCCTCGCACACTCATTCGGCGAACTGTTTGAGCAGCAGTTCGGGTAACAGCGACGCTCCCGTGCTGTGGGCCAAGACCCAGGGCGCCGGCCGGCAGCAGGCGCCGCCTAACTACGCGACCACAACTTCGGGCGCGGTGGCCATGAATCCTGCGGCCCTTAGCGTTGCGGGCGGCAATCTGCCGCACAACAATATGTCACCGTACCGGGTGGTCAACTTTATTATTGCGCTGCAGGGCGTCTACCCGCCCCGGACCTAAGCCGGATAAGACCGCCCCGCACAAGGTGGGAATGAATATGTTTCCCGACATGGCCGAACTCGTCCCTCCCTGCGCCAAGGGCCGCGCCAGCGTGCAACACATCACGGTCGATACCGAAGGCGGTCGCACTGCGTCCTACGTGTACGGTGAGTTCAGGAATCCTTCGCCACCCGGAACCTACGCAACGCTAAGAATCACCGACGAGGCAGGCGAGTCGCAGATTATGATGAGCGACTTCCACTATGAACGCGTCACTTGCGAGGAAGTTGTGCGGCGGGCGCATGGCGACGTGCTCATCGCCGGCCTCGGGCCTCGGCATGATTCTTCATCCCATGCTCAAGAAGGAAGCGGTTCGCTCCGTGACGGTAATCGAGAAGTATCAGGACGTCGTGGACCTGGTGCTCCCGACGCTTCCCGCCAGTGAAAAACTGACAGTTCTGCTGGACGATATTTATACCTGGAAGCCGGCACGGGGAAGCTGCTATGACGTGATCTGGTTTGACATCTGGCCAGACATTGAGGCGACGCGTCTGCCTGAGATGGCGCGCTTGCACCGCCGGTTCCGGCGGCGGCTGAACCGGGCCAACCCGGAATGCTGGATGGAGTCATGGCACCGGAGAGAAACCCGTCGCTGGTCGCGAGGGATGCGAAGCGCCGAACAGAAAAATTCGCCAGACCATCCGCCGGCACAACCAGACGCGTCCGCGTAGAAAATCCTGGGCTAGTCAGGGCGCTGCTTTTTGCGGAGCGGAACGCGAAAAGACCGACTCGTAGTAAATTCCATTCTCATCCTGTTTGATCGGGACAACAAACAGCAAGAAAGATCCCAGCTTCGCGTGCTCTACCTCATAGGTCCGCTGGGGCATCGGCACGGCCCTGGGTCCTCTGAAAAATAAAGAAAATTGTTCGTATTTGGGATGAGGTGCTCCCTCATGAAATTCGATAAGTTCCAACGGCACGGATGGGCCGGTTTCCTGGCGCAGGTTGAACGTGGTATTCACGTTCTCGGCGAACATAGCCTTGGTCACATCTTCCAGCATATTGTTCTAAGCTCCCGGCTCGAATGGAAGTTCGATGATGAACTCCAGTTTAAGCGCTAAGGCCGGCTCTCCCCGCATTCAGGAGGAGTCGCGCTTCCCGGCTTCCACACCATTTCGAGATAGATTCCGTTGTCGCCGATCGGGCTGAATCCCAACCGGTCATAGAGGCGGCGGGCCGGATTAAACTTTTCGACGTGCAGCTTTACAGACTTCTGCGCGCGTGCCGCCTCGTCCATAACCTGTTTCATCAGCATCGAGCCGATCCCGGCGTTGCGGAACTGTGGAAGCAAAGCGATATCAATCAATAGAATGTCCGCTCCTGACCGGTCCACTATTAAGCGCCCGGCCGCTTGGCCATCGTGCACGATGAGACGGTAATCGGCATTTGGAAACTGCATGGCGTAAGAAGACAGCTGGGCCTTGAGCTGCATACGCAGGAATGATTCACGCACCGTTTCATCCCAAGCCACCAATGCCATTTCCTCGCTGCGGGTGCTCGAATAAACGTCGAACAGGAACGCTTCGTCTTCCACTCGCACCGGCCGCAGATCAAGGCTCATAGCAATTACTCGTTAACCCGCGCAGAAATGTATATCAGATCGCCATGATCCGCCAGCGCCGATTCTGAAAGCGGTCGACGGTGGTCGTCCTGCTCCGGGAGGTCTCGGTCCTTCGAAGTGAGAATCAAGATAAGCACTTTGAACGGCACTGGCGTTCCCGGACAATGTGTGAAAGTACCGCCTGCGCTGCTTCGCCCGCGCCACCCTGCGTCGGATTTTGGTCTTTCTCAATTAAGGCCGGTTTCGTAAGTCTGATTTAGCTAGACCCAGGAGAAGTCTATGTCGGGCCAAGTCGTTTTGTATTTCGAGGATCAGGCCGATGCTTTGCGCTTCGCGCTGGCGGCCGGATCGGTGATGGCGGGTGAGGGATCTCCTGCTTCGAGCGACCTCGTGCAGAAAACCGCTCGCGTGAGCCGCATCCGGTTAAACACCACGAATGTGGGGAAGTCGAAGCAGCCGAATCCGCCCGAGCGAGCGGCATGATTTGAGCTGCGAGTTCGAACCTCGATCTCTCTCTAGCCGTCGCCACGCGCCCAATTCCCCCAAGCCCGGCCGATCGTCAGAAATGCCGCACCAGAGTCCCGTCCGCGCGGTAAAAAGCGGTAAGATGCGCGATCTCGCCTTGGACTAATCTCAAAGTCCACTCCATCTGTACCAAAGAAAATTGTTCCTGAAACCATTCCGCTGGAATTTCACTCTCCTTATGGCTGCTCGAAGGGTTCGGCGGAACAATTATGTTCTGGACTATTCGCGAATCTATGGGCTCAGAACCGCGGTTTTCCGACATTCCTCTATGTATGGAGGGCGACAGTTCACAACGGAAGACCAGGGATGGGTTGGGTGGTTTGTGCGACAGGCGCTCGAACAATCACTTGGATCGCGAACCGAATTCACGATCTCGGGAAATGGGAAGCAGGTCCGGGATCTATTGCACGCAGACGACGTCGCCGAGTTATACCTCCTCGCCGGAACTAGCATTGACTCCATCCGTGGACAAGCCTTCAACATCGGCGGTGGTCCGGAGAACAGCCTATCGATCCTGGAACTGCTGGCGGAACTCGGACAAATGCTGCGGGTCGACCTCAGGTTTCGGCATATCCCGGAACGCAAGAGTGACCAGAAAGTGTTTGTCGCCGACATTCGTAAGGTGCAGGCGGCACTCCCCTGGAAGCCACGAGTTGGGAAGATCGAAGGGCTACGGGAGATGATCGAGTGGACAAGATCCTGCTTGCCTAACTCTCAGTCCATAGCGAGCCATGCTATTTAGCCAGTTCCATCGTTATGTGTTCGAGACAGCCGCTCCGGTTGTCGGCGTGGTGAACTGGCCCGTCGGGATGGATAGTCTTCCTTAACTCGACGATGGGGGTTTCTGTTTCAGAAGGCTTGATATGGCAATTTCCGATTCTTTCACGATCGTCGTTCCAACCCGAGATGACCCAATAAGGTGCCAGCACATGTTGGAGTCCATGGTCCAGAACACGCATCCCGAGTTATCGATTCGGGTTGTGTTCCTGGTCAATGACACCGGTAGCGATGCTACCAACCGGCTGGAGAAGACGATTTCGGCGGGGCAGTTCGCCTCCCTTCAGCCGCGCCTGCTGCGCGCGACGCAGAATTTCCCTACCGTCGAGGAAAATATTCGGCACACGCTCGGCGGGAGTCTGGATGCTGTCGATGAGCATTTCCTTATCATTGGTAACTCCGACCAGGTGGATCTGGATGCTCTACGCGGTGCAATTGGGGACCTGCGCGATCATCAACTCGATTTATTACTCGTCGGGGTGAACAATTGCGAGACTTATGAAGGCAAGCCGGTGAGGAAACTCTACGCGACGCCGAGGCATTTGAACCCGAAAAATCGCCTCGTTCCCGGCGGTTGTCATGGGAAAAACACATTTTCAGCCGCAATGACGGACTACGGCCCAGTAGACTATCTCGCTTACATCGGGTGCCAGATTTACCACAAAGAGATTTTTCCGGGACCTTTGCCGGGTTCAATCCGATTTGCCTGAGCCCCTATACTCCATTCCCGTTGCCTCCCTGGAGTTATCCACTCGGCAGGATTGGGATATCGGATTTCACCCGGGCGTGGTGGTAACCCGGATCGATCACCTGCAGTATGGAGCGAACTCTAGTCAGCAACCCCCGGACTGGTGGGTCTTTCGGTCAAGAACAGACCGAGGCCTCTCCCGCCACATTCTCCTCGCGGTCATCAGCAACAGTTTGCATCTGTCACCGTCGGCGTTCAAGACACTTGCTAATTCGCACCTTGTATCCATACCCCGTGGATGTCCCCAGTATTTCTTCTCAAATTTCCTGTTTTCTTTCGTGCAGCAAGCCTGTAATGGGGTTCGATGCGCGCCCAAAGATGCCACTCTCCGCTATTGCACGAGTGAACTGTGCGACATTGTGAAGTTCGGCAGACGGCTGGGAGAGATTGAAATCGGCCTGTCCGCGGATAAACAGGCACTGATCAGTGCCTGGATGCAGCTTTTTGGTGTGATTGGAGACTACACACACCCTGCCGAGATAACGCAACTCATGTCCGCTTCGGCAGCAGTATTGACACTCCTTGATGAGCGGCCTGGGATGGAGCGATGGATCTCCCAACTAGTCTGACCCCAATTCAGCCGGCGAAATTATGCCTTAAAACGCCTGGTATCCGATCTTCCAACGCCACATAACTGAACATCCCCGCTTGCAGTCGCTGATCGTCTCCTCGCATCCCTGCTTCTTATCACGACTCCACTGTGCAATTGCAGTGGTTCTTTAACAACCTTCTGGACAAAACTTCGACAGGGCTACAGAGCCCAGTGGACTTCACGAGAAAGTTTGGATTAGCCTAAGCGGTGCCATCCGAACCGCGGACAGGCGAAACGGGAGACGTTTAATGAACCTTTCTGCATACTGGAAACCAACTTTACTTCTGCTTGCCTTCGCTGTTGCTGGGACTGCGTCATCGACAGCAGCCGTGCCGGTTGATACGGCGACGGTCGCCGAAACAATCAAGGCGGACGTCGCTCAACTCGTCGCTGGGATCAATGCCCACGATGCGGTTAAGGCAACCGCGTACGATGCCCCGAATATCGTCTCCATGCAATGCGGCAGCCCCCCAACCGTTGGGGCCGAGACCGACCGAGAAGCCTTCAAGACGGGCTTTGCCCACGACCCGCTTTGGAAAGTCAGTCTCATCGACGAGACTGTCGATGTTGCGAGCGGTGGAGACCTGGCAGTCTACCGTGGCACATATAACGAAGACCACGGTCATGCAGGCGTGCTGATGACCCATAAGACGATCTTCATGGCGGAGTTCAAACGCCAAAGCGATGGAGGGTGGAGAATGGTCTGGTACAGCGTTTCCAACATGGAACAATCGCATCCGAAGTAGCTGTCGGATGCGACAAATGACTTCTCAGTTTTCTAGGCATCCCCTACCCCGCAATTTAGACGGGAGTTTTTCAACAGCCCCCTAGAAAATCGAGAATGTCGTTTATAGGGCATCCTGACGCAGATTTATTTTGGCGAATTTCGCGGGAAGGAGTTTTTCAACAGCCACGCCTCGATTGCACTAAGTGACCTCGGGTCGGCAATTCTCGATTAGTGCAAACACCTTGATTTCAATAGGTATCCGTTTAAATCTCACTTTCCAATCGCTTGTTGCTACGGGTGGTGCTGTCCTCTTTTCATCTTGCTGAACATTGCCACATCGTCATATATTGTCCTCCGCGCCGAAATTTATTCGCCGCCTTAGGGTCTTCCTGTTGAGGGGGACAGTTTCGAGGGCAACTGATGGATCGAATGCTCTTAGGATAAGGAGCAGTCAGATTCTCTTTCAGTGGCCATTTTGTTATTCCACGGGAGTAGGAAACCTGTTCTTCCATGGGAAAACACAATATGACTCTGCAATTCGCCCCACGGGTACCTGGTGAGCCGATATCGGCCCGATGCAGTGTTTGCAAACACACGTTCGTTGCTAAAACGTATGGGGCTGAACGCAATGACGACGAAAGAATACTAGTCATCAGAAAACAGTTCGAAGCCCACGATTGCAGTCCGTTGTCCACCGCTGAGCCGGAGCCGCGATCCTGTTGGGAGTGCAACAGAAGGAAGGTCTTGTGTCTCCCGGATGGCGCAAAGTATGTCGACTGCAGTCCGGCCAACTGGATATCGGATTCTTGCATGGCAAGACTGCTCGATACGATAGAGAATCCATTCCCGTCCTTGCTGGAATGAAGTTCTACAAGAAGTGAGGATTAGAGAACTTGCCAAAGTGGACGAGTGGTCTGGCTACTTGGCGAAACATTCCCGTTGCACTAACAATCCGGGTCTTACTGTAAACGCCTTTATCGCCGCGAGCCGCCTATCCCGTACTGAGCTTGAAATAGCGAATGGCGGCCGGTTGAATCTGATAGGCCAGTGACAGCTTTGTCGCACATTGGTAGCCGGCCCTAGCCGAAGACGATTTTTCTCGGCCCAACCTGGGGCAACACGACCTCAGTCCTTAGTCTGTTTCGGCCTGCGCCGCCGCTTACATTGTGATGTTCATCACAAACGGCGGTGACTCAGGCTACACCAGCGTAATCCACATTGAGTTCGAATGATTCCATTGCGCATGGGGTTCATGCAGTCCAGTTTCACATCCAGTTTGGCGGTACTTGCTTCGCGATTTCGGCGCGCGATCACG
Organism: uncultured Acidobacteriaceae bacterium; assembly: GCA_963821295.1. GTDB lineage: Bacteria > Acidobacteriota > Terriglobia > Terriglobales > Acidobacteriaceae > Acidiflorens. The sequence continues at coordinate 21,070 of CAWGDB010000001.1, forward strand.
GAGCCCCTCGGCTTGTTTTCAAGTTGTGGCATCTCGCGCATTTCGATGGATACCACTGTGGGAGAAGGCCCAAACGAAGTTTCGCCGAGTCGAACTCCGCCACCCGCGATCGTCAGTTCGCGGCTGCGAAGACATTATGATACAAGTAGTTACGCACCCATAAATAATTTCCATGCCGCCTTTCAAAGCGGCGACTTTCGTGCACACTACTTGCCGGAGAACCACGTGAAGACCCTCCCCCAATTCGTAAATCAGGTTCGAAGTTTTCATGCGCAGAGTGTACCGAGCCCAGATTCATCTTCATTCTTTTCATCTTCATATTCATCGCTGCGAGGCTTGATGCGGCGAAGTCCGGCGCTGAGAATTTTACTTGTCCTGAGCTTGACGCTGCTATGCCGGACAGAACTTCCTGCTGCGGTTCACCCTGTTCCCCTGGAACCGAAGACGGATTCGGCAAAGTGCTTGGAGTGTCACGAATAGCAGACAAGCTGCGGATCCAGCGCTGAAATGCCGGCCGGCTCTTCCGGATACCGCGCAGAGGTAGTCTTCCACTCCAAAACGCAGGGCGTGCCGTCGAGTTCGCCAATGGCATCGACGTAGGAGACGAAATTGTTGCCGGAACTCAGAGTCCGGTTGAACTGAACCTGTTGGGTTGCACGAGAACGTGGGATGCGAACACGACCGTCCTGGGCGAAGCGATCGAGCAACTGGATGCCCTGTTGCAGCATTCGGTCCCAGGTGTCGTTGCCGGAGTAGGTCAGTTTCACGGCCTTGCATACGCTCCATTGCTCGAACAGCACAGCTGCTGAATCTTCCCGGCGAAAAAGAGCGGCGACGGCCTGTTCGAAAGCTCGACCGAAAAGCATGGCGGCACGTGTGTCTTTCTCCTGCCAACCGTCGAGGTAGCGGTGCCGGTAACGGCGCGGGCAGGAAAGATACTGGCTGATCTGGGTGTAGGAGTAGGTCATCGGGATGCCTCCGCAGTGTTGGAGCGAGGAGCACTCGAAGGCGGACTCGCGGACAGTTCCTCCCACTGGCTAGCCGGAGCGAAGCCGTCGAGGTTGATAAGCGAAATGCCGTTGATTACGGAATGGCTGATCTTGACGACACCGCGGAGTCCGGGCAAAGCCTTCTCGTCAACCTGTTCGTGGGCAGAAGTTCGGGGTCATAGAGAAAGTCCCGCAGGAACCAGCCGAGCTTCCACATCGCTTTCTGAGTGCAGCAGAGACGACCGACGATAGGCTGCCCGGCCGAGGCACTTGGTTCGAGGATGTGGAGTCGGAGAACATAGAACGGCTTGCTGGCATGCCAGCGGAACTGGGCACCATCAACCCGAACGAGGAAGATGCCATCGGGAATCTCTAGCCGAGAGTCGCGGGCTGTTTCCGCGAGGCCAGGTACTTGTCGTTTCATGCGACCACCTCCTTCTTCGGGAGCGAGTAGCTATTGAGCTGGCATAGCAGGGCATTGCGATCTTTTTCGGCCCAATCGGCCAGCGATCGGACGAAGTTCTCAACCTGTTCGCGGGTAGCATCTCGGAGCGTCTTTGTGCCGCAGAAGTCGACGGCGTAAGCCTTTACAAGTTCGGCGTCGAGCTTGTGCTGGCGGATGATCTGGCAGAGCCGGTCGCGGACCTTCGGGCCACTGCCATTCCCGTTTCCATTTGCGTTTTGGGGAGGGAGTTTTTCAACCGGATTCGGTATCGTGCCCATCTCCTCAATTGAGCAGATGCCAATCCCGTATGCCTTGCGCAGGGCTCGGTTCACGGCCCGCGTTTCGGCCATGCGCATCTCTGTACGCGGATGAGTGAGGAGACGTTGGATGGATCGGCGTCGCCGTAGCCGACGAAGCCCGAGGAGCCCTTGGAAGGGAACACAGTTGCCTTGAGAACGAAGCGATTCGCCGCCGAATCGCAGAGCGAATTGATGGCTTCAACATGAATACCGCTGCATCTCTTGCGGCGTGCCAGCCGGAGAAGGCCGGTGTGCGTTACGTACCAGTTGCCGTTGATCTGGAGTTCGCCCGCCTTGAAGGAGAACTGGAAGTCTTCTGTGATAGATGCGAGCAGATCAATAGCACGGGATGAAAAAGGCGCAATTCCCTTGGCAAGCCGAAGATTTTCACGAAAAAGCTTCCTATAGTTTGGAACCGATTTGATCTGTGATTTTGCGACGAGAGTTCTCACAAGGCTCCTTTGTGATGTTATCTGTTGATAACACATATCACAAGTGTTAACGTTGTCAAGCAGTGTTGCTCAGCGTTCCTGCAAACCGATATAGTCGGGTGTGGCCAAAACCGAATTCATAGCTTTTCGGGTTGCTGCGGAACTCAAGCGAGAGCTACAGCGCATAGCGGACGACGAGCAGAGGACTCTATCTCAGGTTTGCGAGATGTTCCTGTACGAGGGTGTTGAGGGCTCGAAGAAGGAAGGGCCAAAATTCATGCAGCGCCTGGTCGCCAAACAGAAGGCCAGAGTGAAAGACTCATGACCTGAGCGGGAAAGGCGGTGCCGGGTCATTCGATGACAAGTCTGCGTGCCGTGTATCCATTTAGGTGTGCGGGCCAAAGCCAGGAAAAGAGCCCTACAAAGAGGCCTGCAAGACAAAACCTCATCGCCGCGAAATCCTCTCCCAAGATTGACCACTTGCATTCCCGGAAACTTCTTTTTACCGGTCCGGGGCCTGGGTGCGTCTGACCTGGGTGTACAAATAAATAGACGTCAACCTAATCCGAAGGGTTCTTGATCAAGAAACGGATTGCACTGCTCAATCTCGCTATCGACGACACTCCCAATCGCAAGAATTGCAGATTGGTGTTGACGTTCGCTTTGTATTCGCCTACAAGCACTGTGTGCATACGTACCGAGTCCCAAGTTTGTGCAACTTGATCCTTGCGAACTCGCGGCACCGAGTGAGTGAAGAACCGGATTCCTCGACTGCTCCAAGTCGGCTAGTCGAAGCATAGTTCTTGCTTTCGAGCGTTGCGATGTCTTCCGATGCACCATACTGACGGCCTCCCACGCCGTGATTCAGTATGATGATCTGTCCGAAATGGTCTCGAAGCCCGTCTCTGGGGCATACCCACTGCGGAGCCCCCGAGAGAGGCCATCTTGCGTGATGAGGGTCTTAGCGTGGCGGGTTAATGATGCCTAAAATAGATCCTTCCCGACGCAAATCTCATATCTCCATCTTTCGAGCGTGATTTTTCAGTGCCCTGTCCCCGTCAGCGCAACCGTGCTCTGGCTGGTTGCGACATTGTCACTAACCGTTAGTGTGGCTGTAAGAGCTCCTTTTACTGCCGGAGTGAAGGTGACCGAGATCGTACAGGCCGCGCCTGGCGCCAGCACCGTGGGACAGTTATTAACCTGGGAGAAATCCCCGGAGTTCGCCCCGGTGATACTCATGCCGCCGACGTTTAAAGATGTCTGACCGGCGTTGGTGAACTGCACCGGCAACGTCGTACTGCTGTTGACTGCCTTTGTGCCGAAGGCAAGCTTCGTCGGACTGAACTTTCCAACCGGATCGATCACATAGGCCGACAGGCCGATCTGATGCGGAGTCGGAATCGTGCTATCGGAGACGTTCAGCGTCGCCGTCTCCAATCCCACCGCGTTGGCCAGGAAGGTGACCGCGATCGTGCAACTCTTTCCGGTCTTCAAGGCGGCCGTGCAGTGGCTGACGGCCTTGTAGGCCGCGGCATTGGCTGTCCCTGGCGTGACGCTCACGCTGCCAATCGTGACCGTGGACGTGGTCATGTTCGTCAGCGTCAATGACAGCGTGGTTGAGCTGTTCAGGTATGCCGTCCCGAAATTGAGAGGCGACGGCGAGATGCTCACTCCCGCAACATTGAGAGTGAAGTTCTGCTGCGTCGCGGTCACGACATTGGTGGCGGTCAAGACGATTGGGAAACTGCCCCCCGCGCTCGGTGTCCCAGAGAGCGTGGCCGTGCCGTTATGGTTGTCGACCAGCGTAACGCCCGGAGGCAGCGCGCCCGATTCTTTAATGCTCGGCGCTGGGAATCCGGCGGTCGTCACGGAGAATGAGTTCGGCGCGGCGATTGTGAACATGGCGCTGTTCGCGCTGGTGAATGTAGGCGGCTGTTGCAAAATGATGGTGAATGCCACCGTCACCGGAGAACCGATTCCGTTCTGCGCGGTGAAGCTGATGCTGAAATTGCCGCCGTCGAGTACGAGCGGTGTCCCTTTCAGCGTCCCGGTGCCGTTGCCGTTGTCATGGAATGAAAGTCCATTCGGCAAAGGTCCCGCTTCCATGATGCTGGCAGTCGGATAGCTCGCTGTGGTTACCGTAAACGAACCAGCCACGCCGATGGTGAAGACGGCGGTGCTCGCGCTGGTGAAGGTTGGCGCCTGCTGCAGAATGATGGTGAAGGCCTGCGTGGCCGACGGATCCACTCCGTTCTGCGCGGTGAAGCTGATGCTGAAATTGCCGCCGTTGGAAACCGGAGTTCCTTTCAGCGTGCCGGTGCCGTCGCCATTGTCATGGAACGTGAGCCCGTTTGGCAAAGTTCCCGACTCCATAATGCTGGGGGTGGGCATGCCTGTGGTGGTCACTGTGAAGGAACCGTACACCCCGGTGGTGAAGACGGCGTAATTCGCGCTGGTGATGGCCGGCGGCGTGCCCGCGCCCGTGCCTTGCAGAGCGATGGTTTGCATGGCCGATGGACTGGCGTTGAGCGTATTGTCGGTGAAGACGGCCGTGCTGCTCAGCGGGCCAGAGCTCTGCGGCGTGAAGCTGATGCTGAGATTGCAACTGGCTCCAGCCGACAGCGCGAAGCTGCTGCTGCAATCCGCAGGCGTGCCTGTTCCCGCAACCTGAAGGAAGTTCGGTCCGGTGACGACCAGGCCAGGACTGATGGCATCCAGCGCCTTGTTGCCAATGTTTTGAATGGTGACCGACTGCGGGCTGTCGCTGCTGGTCTGGCCGATCTGCGTGGATGCGAAGCCGAGCGATGGCGCCTGCGAACGCAGGAACTCCACCACCTTGTTGTAGCCATTCTCCACCACGAATACATCGCCAGCTGCATCCACGGCCACATCCGTCGGGCCAGCCGAATTACTCTCGACTAGAAACGTCTGGGTGCCGTAGGTCCCATTGGCAAGCGGCGAAAGCTCTGTTGCATAGCCGTTGGTTTGATCGGTGGCGAATACATCGCCCGCCGCATCCACCGCTACGCCGCTCGGGATCTGGAAGGTTCCGGACTGGAAGGGCAGGGTGGTTTGGACGCCACTGGGTGTGACCTCCACAATCGCCTCGGGCTGCCCGATGAAAAGGTCGCCTGCTGAATCCACTGCCACTGCGGAAGGGGATTGTATTGCGCTGCCCACCGTGGTCTGCGGGCCATACGCGCCGTTGCCGACGTACGGAAGCTCCACTATCCGGCTGCTGCCGAAATCCGCGATGAAGACATTGCCCGCTCCATCCACCGCCACTCCCTTTGGGTAACTCAGTCCGCTGGCGGGCAATGTCGTCTGGGACCCGTAGGTTCCGTTACCAAGATAAGGAACCTCAACCACCAGGTTACTCCCTTGATCTGAAATGAAGAGATCGCCCGCCCCATCCACGGCTACACCGGTCGGGTTCATGAGACCAGTGGTTGGCACCACCACCTGGCAGGAACTGTTCGTACAGCCGGCTGGAACCTCTACTACGCGGCTGTTGCCGGCATCCGCAATGAAGAGATCGCCCGCCGCATCCACCGCTACTCCCCACGGCCCATTCAGACCGATGCCTCCGGGGCTGATGTCTAGCATGGTCTGTACGCCCGATCCGAAGGCGATCGCCGGACCATTGCCAAGGCCGGGGATCAGGGTGGTCGCGACCGGATTGTTGTTGCTGTCGGTGAGTTCAACCGCGCCCATGCGCAACCCCGGCGCGAGCGGAGCGAAGGTGACTTGCACCGTGCAGTAAGCGGGCCCGGCCAGGTTCGCGCACGGACTGGAGGAGACGACGCAGTTAGCGCTTCCCACGGGCGAGCAGATATTACTGGGCGTCAGAGTGAAATCCAGATTGGGCGCACCTTGCGTTACGACCTGCACGGGATTGGTCCCGAGCGTGGTTCCCGCGGGGATGAAGTAGCGGAGCGTGATCGGATAGCTGCACGGCGCGGGAGTCGTCTGGCCGTTGGGGCAGACATTGGCGGTTGGGGTCTGCTGCACTTCGAACGCGCCGATGTCGCATTTCCCGGCTGCGCCTTGGGGACGGGTGATACCGCGCTGGTCGGCGATAACGGGATTGCCGAAGGCATCGGTGCAAGCGTTGAGCGGGATGGCGTCAATCGCCGTGCTCCCCGTAAGCAGCGCAACGGTTTGCGTTGGGCCGCCGTTGTTCTTCAGCGGACCGAGATAAGTTGCGGCGCCCGTAACGTTGCTCTGGTCGCCGGTCTGGTTGAAGTTACAACTTGAGCCGTCCTCCAGATTATAGCCATCGGAAACTAGGATCCCGATGTTGCCACAGCTACTGCCGGGAGTATTGTTCGCCATCAGCACGCCCTTGAAAGTAACCGAGGAACCGCCGTAGCCGAAGTTGAATAGGGCGGCGCCCGTAGGGCTGGAGAATACAGAGGCGGAGTTTCCAGAGAATGTACTGTTGCTCAACGTCAGCGTGCCATAGTTATAGATGCCGCCCCCCCCAGGGGCGGAGTTTCCAGAGAAGGTGCTATTGCTCACCGTCATCGTGCCGCCGTTGAAGATGCCGCCACCTTGACCGTCGTCCTGGGTCGAATGGTTGCCGGAGAAGGTGCTGTTGCTCATTGCCACCGTGCCGGAATCGTTGTAGATGCCGCCCCCGTAATAGGAGGAGTTGGTGGAGAAGGTGCTGTTGCTCACCGTCACCGTGCCAGAATAGTTGTAGATGCCGCCGCCTTCGCTTTCGGCGGTGTTGCCGGAGAAGGTGCTGTTGCTCACCGTCACCGTGCCAGAATTGTAGACGCCGCCGCCAAAGCCGCCGCCGTTGCTCTGGGCGGAGTTGCCGGAGATGTTGCTGTTGCTCAGCGTCAACTCGCCAGCGTTGTTGATGCCGGCGCCGAAGCGGCTGTTGCCGTTCTCAATGGTCAGGCCCGAGATGGTCGCTGTAACTCCGGAATTAACCTGAAACACCTCGCACGCGTTGTTCCCGCTGATGGCCAGGTTGTTCGCGCCCGGCCCGATTATCGTAACGTTCTGACCAATCACGATTGTGCCGAAGCCGGGATCGCCGCAATCGAGGGTGATGGTTTGCCCGGTGAGGCTGGGGGCGAAGACGATGATGTCGCCGGCCGCCGCCGCTCCGATCAGCGCGCGCAGGCTTCCAGCGGACCCGTCGTCAGCGCCGCTGGTGACCGTGAGAGTGGTCGGCGCCTCGTAGGACCAGGTGTCGGTAAAAGCAAGATTGCCGCTACCTCCGAATAAAACCATCTGGCCAATCGTCGCGTCGTAAGCCATGGCCGCTTCGACGCGCGCAGGAGGGCTGGTGTCGGGGTTCGCCTGCGTCCAGGTGGTTCCATTCCAAAGCCAGGTGTCGCTGCCGCTAGAGCCGAGGCTGGGCTCATATCCACCGAACAAGACCAGTTGCCCCAGCGCCGCGTCGTAAGCCATGGTTGCTTGCAGGCGCGCAGGAGGGTTGATGGAGAGGTTCGCCCGTGTCCATGTGCTCCCGTTCCACAGCCATGTGTCGCTGAGAAAGTTACCGTTGAGGTCCTGTCCTCCGAACAAGACCACCTGACCTGGGGTGGGAAGTTGCGGGGTGGGAAGGTAGGCCATGACATGGCCTATGCGCGCGCTAGGGCTGGTCGATGGATTCGCCTGCGTCCAGCTCGTGCCGTTCCACAGCCAGGTGTCGCCGAAGAAGTTGGTCTTGCTGCTCCCTCCAAACAAGACCGATTGCTGGTTCACGGGATCGTAGGCCATTGCGGCGTTATAGCGCCCGCCGGGCATCATCGTCAGGCCGGTCTGCTGCACCCAATCGGCGCCCGTCCACAGCCAGGTATCGCCTAAAACTGTATTACTGCCTTGGCAGTCTTCACAGCCGCCGAACAGGACCACCTGCTGGTTCACGGAGTCGTAGTCCATTTGAGAAAACAGGCGCGCGCCGGGAGAGCTGGTTGTCGATTGCGAGGTCCAGTTAACCCCGTTCCACAGCCAGGTCGCGCCTTCGGAGAACATGAACACCTGACCGAGCGCGGCATCGTCCACCATGGAGTAACCATAACCAGAGCCGCCGGAGGGGGTGGTGGCGGGCGAGTTCTGCACCCAATTCGGCGCCTGCGCGTGCACTGCAGCCGAGAAGGCCGCCAGCAAGACCAGCAAAAGCGCGCACACTCGCGCAAGGGCGAAAAAAGACGGCCGCGATGTCGCCGATGAAAGCGATGGCTGGTTAGCGGAACGATCCTGGGTCGGCGTGGTCTGGGTGAGCGCGAACGGTGTGTGCATAGAGTCGAGACTCCTCACTTTGCGACGGCGATTCTCGGACGCGGATTGATCCCGAGGGAGCCGTTTGGTCGCTGATCGATAGCGGATACAGTTTTGCTTCTTGGCGAATTGTTCCCACCCGCAGACAGGTCGTTTTCGTGCAAGGGTCAAAGGCAGAAATCGTGAAGAAGAGTCCGTGCCTCGGCCGGATATACCTTGCTGAACAGTCTTGCGAAGAGAACTTACGAAACCGGCGGGAACGAAAGTCTGGCGCTCGCACCCCGCGAAGAACGTGGGAGAAGTGTAACTGGATTCGGCTGATTCACCAAGATGAAAACCTTTTCACCTCGAGATCCAGAAAAGGGCGGTTTCATGAGTCGTCCGGTCGCAGAGGTGAGCTGCAAGATAACTGGGCGGCTGGATTGTTAGGGCGTGATTTGTCGACTATTCAACCGATAGATCGCGAAACAGGCATGAACAAAAAGGAGGCGTTCCGGATGAAAAAACATCACTCGTACTTGTAGCCGGGTTTCCACCTTATTAGTTCCTGCGCCGCTGAACTTCGAGTCTGGGGGAGAGAAGACGCTTACGGTGCAGGCAGAGTGTTTTGTCCGGGTCGCCGTCGAAGCACCCCAGCAAGAACTTCCCGCGGTTCGATCTGGGCCGCCCGCCACCGGCGTGAGCGTTATCGGTGGGAATCCGGAAGAAATCCCGGTCCAGAAGTCCTGTTGTGGGACGTGATATTCGACTTGAGTTCTCAGGAATAGACTGCGGCCCGTGAGCCGGAATGGCAAATGCTGCGCGCAGAGGACTTCCGCGCTCGGCTGATGCCAACATAAAAACAATCCGCGTAGTCACCCCGACTACAAGACAATTGTCGCGCGAAACCTGAAGCCCCACCTATGATTCAACACGGACAGTACTCTTCGGAAAGTAGGGTAGAACGAAAACCGTCCGTGATCTGATCCGACAGAGTCGGGAGACGTTCTGCGAACCGGCATTCTTAAGATGATCGGGACGGTACGAGTGGTGCTTCTGGTCAAAACGGCCAAGCAGCCTCGGGGTCGTAAAAATCGGCTGCCTGGATGGTGGGAAGGGCCTTCCGATCAATGACGTGTCCGTCTTTCAGCACCATGTTAATCTTGCGAAAGTTGTGTATGTCTTGCAGCGGATTGCCATCAAGCACGAGCAGGTCCGCAATTTTACCCGACTCCACAGTCCCGAGGTCGCGACCCAGTCCGTAACTTTCCGCGCCTCGCCGCGTTGCTCCCATCAGGATCTCCATGGTTGAAGCGCCCGCATCCTGCAACGCCTCCATTCTTTCGAATTCGGCGCGCCCCAGCCGCCCCCACACCACCGGGCCGAATTCAGGCAGATCCATGCCCGCATCGGTCGCAAGCGTGAACGGAACCTTGGCGTCCAGCCATGGCTTCAAGTCCGCAACTCGCTTTTGATAGATTTCCGCCCCTGCTCCGGCCCGCCGGCTCAACATGATCTGGTTAATGTAAGGATCGCCGGGGTGGTCCTCGGGCTTCCATTCCCGAATGATTTCAAATTGCTTCTTCGAGGGAATTAACATCAGCGCACAAAAAATATTCTTCTGCTTGATCTCTGCAATCAAGGCATCACGGGCTGCGATCTGGCCGGGCGTCTCGGGCTCTGGTTCCATCACGTTTGGATGTTGCAGGAGATCGGAATTCACTTCCACCGCCAGCCGCAGGCTCTCCAGCGTAAACGTGTGCGTTAGAAAAGGACGCCCCGACTTGCGCACTTCCTCTCGCATGGCGCGGAGTTGCTCGGGTGAAAACATCATCGGCTCGACTGGCTGGATTCCGTGCGCGCTCACGGCAACTTTCACGAAGTCGACTCCTTTTGCCAGGTACTCTCGCATCGCCACTGCCAGCTCCGGCGGCGTGAGTGCCAAGAGCCGGGGACCCATGTTTGCTTCCCAAAGATCGTTGATTCGTTTCTGAATCGCGGGGTGAACCCAACCTCCATAACGGAAGTCGATCCCGCGAAGGGGCGCCCCATCCAGCATGTAAGGAGTAAACGGCCCACCCATACCAATAATGTTTCCGCCAATGAGTACGCGGCTGCCCAGCACTTCGCCGCGGTTCAGGCGATCGCGTGCTTTGAGCAGCGGTTCCAGCGGTCCCCAGGTATCCATCATCGTCGTGATGCCGTACTTCAGCCCAATCTGCGCGGACTCCAGAGCAATATCCTCGAATCGACCTTCGTACTTGACGAAGAACTCCGGCACGGTCATGAGGACGAGATGCACATTGGTGTCGATGAGACCGGGGGTAATGAATTTATCGCGAACGTCGACGACTGGAGTGCCCGCTGGAATGGTTACAGATGCCCGGGCTCCAACCGACTTAATGTGCCCGTTCTCAATGAGAACGGTCGCGTCGGTGATCGGAGCCGACCCGGTCGCTGTGATCACCGTTCCGCCAACCAGTGCGAAACGCCCCGAGCCCGGCGGAGCCTCCGCGATCGCGATAGTGACAAATATAGTGAAGAATAAAGAGAGGAAAAGAGTTACCCGTGCGAACGTTCGGAACAAAATGGTTCGACCAAATTTCTTCATGTCAGTTCAACCAACGATCCAGTCGCGTGTGGAAATTCCGCACTCAGTCCGACAATTGAATTCCGCCGCGCGAAGTCCTCAGAAAGTCAATTTGAGCGCAAGCTGAACCGAACGGGGTCCACCGATCTGATAGAGCGTGCTCAAACCTGTCCCATAGCCCTGTCCTAAGCTTGCCCCCAACATCTGCGTGGCCAAGCCAAACTGCGAGGGCGGCACCGCCGTGCTGCTGTTCGGAGGCCCAAAATTTGGATGGTTGAGGACATTGAAGAGTTCTCCTTTGAACTGAAGCTTTAGTCGGTCTCGGATTGGAAACTGTCGACGGATCGCGAAGTCCCACTGCGTAGCTCCGAACCCGCGCAATGCATTTCTTCCCAAGTCCCCCTGGCGCTCCGGGAATCCCGTCACGGGATCAATAGGAGGGCTTGTGAATGCATTGTAGTTAAGCGCCTTGCTGCCCGGATATTGCGATCCGTACAAATAAAGTGGTTGCCCCGGCACTACATCGGGACGGAGAACCACTTGCTCGGTTGGAGTGAAATTGATTGGTGTCCCATTATTCACGTCTACCGGGGCCGCCGAGCGCGCCTGAACGATGTTGTCGGTTGACCAGTTTCCGAGGACCGCTTGCAGAACGGAGTTCTGGTGGGGCGTGGGCATGTCATACATCACCGCTGCTGACAAAGTATTGCGAATGTCCCAATCCGAAGGTCCGCGATTCGAAAAGCCGGGAGCGACAATGTCGGAACCCGACACCTCGAGCGACGAGAATGCGCTCGAAGCGTCATCAATCGAATGTGCCCAGGTATAGGACACCATGGATTGCAAACCATGGGACAATCGCCGCCGGAATTGGGCCTGCATCGAGTTGTAGTTCGAATACGTGCCGTTGGTGATTACATAAAGAGTGGCAAAATTGATGTTTGGCCCAACAATGTCTTGCTGTTCCTGCAAGCGGTGGCCGCCCGATCCGACGTAGGAAAGTGAGAACGATTGGTTCGCACCCAGCCCTTGTTCGACTGCCAGGTTCCATTGCAGCGTATAGGGCATCTTGAGATTCGGATCGAATGCGGTGATGCTCAACGGAGGACTCAGCGTAACCGACGATGGTGGCGCTTCCGCCGACGTCAGCGGAAACGGTAGCGGAACCCCGATCAAGAAGTTGTTCGCTCCATAGGGATAATTGAAGACGTTCGCGGCTCGGCCGGCAGCCTGGTTCCCCAAATCGTAGACCACGCCAAACCCCCCGCGTACCACCGTATCCCGTCCTTGCGAGGAGTGAGCCTGGTAGGCCACACCCAGGCGAGGCGCAAAGTTGTTATAACTCGTTTTCCATAACGGTGTGCCCATGGGAGCGAGCGCCGTATTCGCCGGATTGCCAATCTCATTCACAGCCAACAGAGTTTTGTTCGCCGAGGGCGGCGGATTGATATCCCAGCGCAAACCGTAGGTCAGCGTCAGTTTGGAATTCAGCTTCCACGTGTCCTGCGCGAAGAAACTAGTATTGTGAAAATACAATTTGCCCGGCAACCCCAAAGAGCTGAACACATAATAAGGATTGCCCGCGATCAGAGAAGGCATGTCTAAAAAGTTCACGCTCGAGTAATACCGGAAGGGAACAAAGTAGGGCGAAACCCAGCGGTAGTCGACGCCGAATTTCAGTCCATGCGACCCTTTCGAAACCGAAACATTATCGACAAAATTGATCTGCCGCAGCGAACTGTTGATATTGGGTCCGGAGTTGTAAGCGAGGTTTAGTCCTGAAAATACAGTTAGATTGACAATGTCAGTCGAAGGCCCCGTAAGCGGAGCCGGGAAGAGGACAGACGTGGGAGGAACCACGGCGCCCCCGAAGTTGTCCAAGAGATTGGTCGATTCGCCAAGATTCCTGCTGAAATTGAACCTCGCTTCATTCACAACCGTCGGCTTGACCGTCCAGGTAGCGCCAAAGGTCAGAGTGGTCGTCCTTACCTGATCGTCGAACTTCGTATTGACGCTGAATGAATTACCCGCGCGCTGCAGCAGTTGCGACGGCGAATAATCGTAGCGTCCAAACAGGCTCAGGTGGTCGTTGATTGTGTGGTCTACCCGAATGCTATACGCGTTCAGCGTGGCTTGATTGGAGAAGCTTGCGTTGAACGGTGCTAACCCCGTGCCCGGAATTTCCGCACCATTCGGCAACGGAAATATGTTCAGGAAGGGCTGGATGTTTGAAGGAGCCGCCGACCGGTAGCTGAGCGATGGAACGTCCGTCAACGCCGTCTGCGGCAGGCGCAGCCTCAGCCCTTCGTAGGAAAAGAAAAAGAAGGTTTTGTCCTTGATAATCGGCCCACCCAGAACGCCGCCAAAGTCGTTTTGTCGCTCCTCGGCTTTGGGCAGGCCGTTCTCATTCGCGAACCAATCGGTGGCGTCGAGTACGTCATTGCGGAAATAGTCGAACAATGTTCCATGAAGCTGATTGGTGCCTGAGCGCGTGATGATCGAAACCTGCGCCCCCGGCGTGCGGCCGTATTCTGCCGAAAAATTCGACGTTTGAATTCTGAACTCCTGCATCGCATCCACGGATACGAGGTTGTTGGTTCCTCCCAGAATGCTGAAGCCCGGCAATGTGCCGGCGGCATTTCGATACAAGGTTCCGGAACCACCTTGGTCTGTGCCGATGTTGGCGCTGACTCCATCGATCGTGAAGTAGTTCGTGTCGGTGCGTTGGCCGTCGGAGCTGAATTGTCCTTCATTACCGATCTGCGCGGGAGTGATGGTGACTCCCGGGGTGAGATCGATCAATGCCTGGAAACTCCGGCCGTTGAGCGGCAGATTCTCCACAAATTGACGATCCACCACCGTACTTACGGTAGCCGTTTCCGTGTTCACGAGCGGGATCCCGCCCTCGACCGTCACGCTCTCAGAAACTGAACCAACGCGCAGCGAAAAGTTGATCGAGACGTCATCCTGCACGTGAAGTTCGATGTCATCCTTCACGACGCCGGCAAAGCCTTCTTTGGAAACATTCGCACGGTAAACGCCCGGTGGCAGCTCCGACTGGCGGTAAAAGCCCGTCCCGTTGGTCTCAATCTCGTATTTCAGACCCGTATTGACATTCGTAAGGATGACCTTCGCCCCGGTCACCACCTTCTCCTGTGCATCCGTGACAAACCCGCTCACGGTTGCGTTTGTGTCGGCAAAGCTGTAGACGCATGAACCAAGAACGGAAAGAACAAACAGAACTACCACCCACCGAGCAAATCTCGTATCCATAGACATGCCCCCTCGGCTTTCGCACAGGAAATGGAATCTATTGTCTAGTAATTGCTTATCGCGAGGGAAAAGTTCTCAGAGAGTAGAAAAAATAGCCGGTCGGGACCTCGGCACGGAAACTAGGGATGATTGGGAGCGCCACCAAGGTTGGCGTAGAGCAATCGTCGGCCCTTGGGTGAAGAGCTTCCCTGGGGTGGCTCCAGGGTCACGAACACTACGTCGACGTGTTCTAGTATCTTGGGGTTGTTCACCTTCAATACCCATCGGTTTAACGTGGCATCGTCAACATAGAAAAGTCCGAGGCTCTGAGGTGTGCCGGCATTGGCCTCTTTGTATCCCCAGGCCTGGAACGCGGCCGCTGCCCGGTTGTGCTTTCGATCTTCCAAGTCGAAGGCATAAAAAAGGAGCAGCTTCTTCTCGACGTAATAAACGCGGCCAAAGCTTTGCCGCGTCTTGCCATGGCCATCCACGTCATAAACATCGACGATGTGCAGATCGCGCGCGGCAAACAGCCTCTTGGCCTCGTCATCGGACACGCTGGGAGATTCCTTGGCCGCCAACTCCGCAACTTCTTGCTCTTTCATTCGCAGCTTCTGTTCGAGGTCGGCTACCGTCTGCTCTTCGGTGTTTAGACGTTCTTGCGAATCCGATAAGCGCGCTTGCAAACCTGCCCGAAATGCGAGTTCGTCTCGATGCTGGTTTTGGTCGGTTTGGGCTTCGGCACCTAGTTCCCTGAGGCGATCGGTCGCGGAGGTCAGCTTCTCTTCAATCTGCCGTCTTTCCCTAGAAAGACGCGCGTACCGCGCGCTGACATCCCTCAGTTCTTCTGACATCTTGGCAGAACTTTCCGCCATCCGCACTGTTGTTTGTGGAAGCGGTGGACTCAAATTCTGACCTGCAACGTGCAACAAACGAGTGCGCAGCCCGCTGATCTCGGATTGCGCCTGGTACCGGCTTATCTCAAATCCAACAAAACTCGCGGCACATAATACGGCCACGCCAGCCAGGGAGTATGCGAACCTTCTGCCCCGAACAAAGCTGAACAGGGCAAAAGAGAACTCTTTCCTGGGCTGCGTCTCTGCAGTGACTCGGCTATGGGTGCAAGTTCGCTCCTCGAGAGCCGCACGTGCCAGACACTTCGAAAGCGAGCCTTCCGGGTCAAGATCGCTGTTCGCCAGGGAGGGTTTGGAAAGAGAATCGGCCGCAAGACTTCCTAGGTAATCCGTCGAAATCTGACAGAATTCCCGATACAGTTGCTGGCACGAATCGCAAACCACCAAATGTTCTTGCAGTTCGATAAATTCCGCTTCCGGCAGTTCGCCGAGAGTAGCGATCGCGCACATCTCTTCGTACCGCTCGTGCATACAGTTCCCCTTAGTCATAGCGGAGGGCACCACTCGCGTCGAGCCAGCGTACTTCTTCGCGGTTTTCCAATATTCGTGGACACGTTCCCAGGAAAACGCGGAGCGCCTTGAGACCCCTATAATAGGAATTTCTCGTATTGGCCAAAGTTTCTCCCTGGGCATCTGCTGCTTCTTGTAACGTATAGCCCTCAACGTGCACTAATCCGATCGTGCGGCGCTGTTTATCGGTCAGGCTCCCCACGCCACTCTCCACAAACCGAATCCATTCAGCCTGGTTCATTCCGAACCTCTCGGCAGGATGAGACCAAACCATGGATTCCGACGCTTCCCGTAACTCTTCCTGCTTGTAGAATTTGCGGATACGAAGATAACGGCGTCTAAGCAGAGCCTTGAAATATGCAAACTGCAGAATCCACGTGCGCACCGAACCTTTGGAACTGTCGAACCGTTTCTGCTGGAGGTAGATGGCTAGAAAGACTTCCTGGAGTAAGTCTTCCGCTTCAGCACGGTCCCGTAAAATCCTGTAAGCCAACGCATAGACTGGGTGAAAATAGCGACGAAAGAGGATGGCGAAGCAGTCCGGACACCCGGCCTGAATTTTGCCGAGCAGTTCTTCATCAGAGAACGCACCGGTATTGGAATGCGTGTGAATTGTTCCCCACTAAATTGGAAATCGCAGTATCTAACCACAAATCACCGTCAGAATCAACCGACGACCAAAAATGGTCGTCATCCCGCGGTGCATGGGGTTCATCCTCGAGTTTTTTTCAGTCTCTTGCCGATTGACCTGATCCGGCGGGATGCTCCCATCGACAGGCGCGGAGCCTGTAGCAAATCTACGAGATCTTGCGACACGAAGGAGTCGACGCTTACAAGAAGGAAGAGCCCAGGTTCATGCAAGCAGACGTGCCTGGGCGGTATGATTATTGCGATTTGCCACCCTCAATTGGTCCTCGATCTCCGTCGTGCCTGTGGGTTCATCCTGAATTCTAAAGACACGAGCCTGCAGGGATGCACAGGTTGTGCGGGGGCGAGGCCTCCGCTCAATGTCAACGTCGGGCCCGCAGGTTTGCGAAACAAAGCCATGAAGGCCTTTGTTTGCAAATGTTCCTTGACGCTCGCAACATCGCCGGGAGTGTCGTTATCCTCGGGCTTGGCATGAAAGGCGCGACCAGCGCCCGCGTTAATGCCTCTTTTCGGTGCTGGCGCTCCTAGAACCAGTGCTCGAAGAGCTATTCTCCCTAAGGAAGACTCAAGACGTAAGCTCCGCGCCCGTGGGTCGCCGCGTAGAGCACACGCGCCGAGGCGGAGATCGTTAGATTGGGCACTTCGACCAGCGGCAGTCCGCTGGCTGCCGTTTGCCACTGCGAGGTGCCATAAGGCAGGCGCAGAACACCGAAGTCATTGGCAGCATAAAGGTCGCCGGCAAAGTCATCGCGAACCAGCGAGTTTATGGGGATGTCTCCCAAGTTGTCGTCCAGACTGGTCCAGGTGGCGGTTCCGACAGTCGGGTTGTAACTGACATCGAAGACATGACCCGGAGTGGCAGGCGTTGCCGCGCTGTATCCGCTATAAGAGATCCAGGCGTGATTGGGATTACTGCTATCCACATAGATAGCACTCGGGAAACGGTTGGGCGCGTTAGATGCGAGAGTATCGAGGCGGGTATAGGTCACCGAGCTCCCGTCAGCGCCTGAGACACTGGAAACGGAATCTGCGTTCTTAGAGATGAAGATACGTCCGGTGGAGGTAGCTGCCCATAGTGTGCCGGTATCGCCGGGCGCTCGAGTCACCACTCCGAGAACGCCTCCCTCGAGTGTTGAACCCCAGTGGGAGGAAGTGAGATCGCCGTGCGGATCGCTGAAGCCGGTAGGACTCCCGAGTTCGACCCAGTCGCCGCAAGTAACGGTGAAGTCGCCAAAGAACTCGTTGCAATGCTGGTCGAGATAGGCTTGCGGCCCGCCATTGTCCCGCGTCCGCCAAACTCCCTGCAGCCCGGCAAACATGGACCCCGCTCTAGCGGTGTTGGGATCGGCGATGATGGGGATGTAAAATTCCGAGCCCTCGAAGGGAGGCATAAAGAACCGGTCGCCAACCCAATCCCAGCCGAGGACTTTCGAGCCCTGGAAATTCACATCGACTTGCGGCAGGTAGTAGGTGTGGAAACTAATGTTGGGATTGGCAGCGTTGAATCCTGATTGCCCGCCATCCCCGCCCATGGTTTCCGGCCAAAGCACGGACGAACCATCGTACCGGAAGGTGCCGTTGTCCTGAGTTCCACCCAGCAACGCGCCGGTGGGTCTTTTCGGATTGATGGACAGGCTTTGGAACTGCAGCGTATCCAGACCCCGGTTGAGGCTGGTGAGGGCGGTGGGAACCGAGGACAACAAGCGTTGGCAGGTTGTCGTCTCGGCGGCAGTCAATCCCCGGCTGGTGCATTGCCCTGAAGTATCGGTGTAGCCGCCGCTGGAGCGCATCAGGCCGCCGTCGGAACCTTCCCACCACCGGTCCGGATTGCCAGGCATGAATACGAGAGCGTGCTGATCCGGGTGCAGTGAGTTGGGAGTTGAGGCGGAGGTGGCGTCAAAGGTCAAGTCAGTAAAGGTGCGATCATTGTTTGCGGGATCCGGATCGCCGGCGGTGGTTGAGCGCAACACGCCGCGCGCATTGGATAGCGTTCCTGCCTCTCCATAGACAAAAGAGCCCAATACGAAGACTGTGTCGGGTTGGCCCGCGGGCGTGTAGATTTCGTTGTCATACCAGCACTGGCCGGTGCAATAGTTGTAGGTGGCGTATCCAGGCGATCCGACGTGGGAGTTTGAGAGCATCTTCCAACTGGGGCCGTTCGCACTTCCACTGAACAGAACCGAGGCAGGCTTGTTCATATTGTCATTGCGCCAGACCGCGGCTGCGGGCTCGCCGCCCACAAGACCGCCCGGCCCATCGCCAACATACATGCGAGTATGTCCGCTCTTGGTGGTGAGAGCAAACTCCGGCCGCGAGACGGGATCTTCCAGAGAGGGATTGGGATTAAACGTAGCCGTGACGAATACCTGCAGAAAAGCGCCACTGCTTTCCGATGGAGAGCTCCGGAAGATTCCCAAGCCAAATGCCGCGGCATAGACGATCGAGGGATCGCTCGGATCCAGAACAACTTTGTTTACACCCCAGGTGAAACCTCCTGGCGTGATCGGTGTCGGATTGAAAATGAGAGTGAACGTGTTTCCACCATCGGTCGATTTGTACAATCCCACAGGGTATGACGTACCGATCGCGCTACCGTCGTCAACCTCCGTGAAGCCCCGAATACCGTAGGTGGTTGAGGCATAAATAGTGTTCGAGTTGGTCGGATCGACCACGATGGCGCTCACGGAGTTATCGACGGCAAAGTTGCTTCCGGCTAGAAGAGACCAAGAGTCGCCACCGTCGGTTGACTTATAGATGCCCTCGCCGGCCCCGGAATCGGCGCTGGCGTTGGGTTCACCGGTTCCAACATAAACGGTGTTGCCGCTGGGATCAGTGGGATCGACCGTGATCGAGCCGATGGCATTCGTGCCGAAGCTCTGGGAGATGAAAGTCCAATTCGGGGCATTGGAAAGCGCATTATCCGTTCTCCAGATGCCACCGCCAGCCGCTCCCACGTAAAGCCGGCAACGCGCTCCGGTGCATTGGTTTTCGATGGCCAGGGCGGAGATGCGGCCAGACGTCACATAGGCAGCGCCGGTGCGGCCCAGAATCGCCGGAAAGAGCGCTACGCTCGGGCCCAGAGACACCCATCCGGAGTTCAGCGCCTCGCCTCGTTTGCCCAGCTCAGTTTCCGATTTAACACTGGCAAAGTGGCGCTGCGCCGTATGGGTGAATTCAACGGGAATGCGCTTCAAGGGATAGGCACGATGCGCGTACTTTTCCCTTTCGGAGGCGTCAAACTCGTGCTCCGGCTCGCCTCCAGTCTTCAGTATGCCGGGAAGCGATTCCGTCCTCAGCATCTGCTTGCGCCTGGCGGCGGCTCGCTGAGCGGCTTGGCTTTCTTCTTGCTTCTTCTTATGAGGTTTGAAGAGGTCCAAAAGGCCGGCGTTCAGGACGGCTGGCGTCAGGATGATCACTAAAGACATGGCGACGATTCTGCAAACTCTCATTGGATTTCTCCTTGCAAGCCAAATTGGATAGCAACTTCCGCCCCACAACGCCGGAAAATTCGCACCTGCGCTCGAACTGATCTATAGCCCTTGATTGGAGTGTGACCCCGGTTGAAATCGTAGCCTGCAGTACGACTAACGAGCAGGCGATATTGTTGCGTCAGAAATGCTGCTACGACTGGAGATAGTTGTCAAGTCTAATTCTTGTAAATTCGGCAACTGGCGTTCCGTGAGAACCCGCATCCGGCTTGGTCTCCGAGAGAGACTCATGACCCGGTTGCCAGCGGTCAGCGGCCAACCCGAGCGTGGATATTGGGCCACAAGCTGGCTTAGAACGTAGGTTGAAATTCTTAACAATACGAGGACGGTTCGTTTTGTCGGTTCCGCCTGCCTCTGCCATTTTCAAGCGAACTCGCTGACCGAGTTCGCCACTATTCCGCCACTATTCAAGGATGAGCAGCGCTACTTGGCGGTCATAAACTTCTGAATCTCTCTATCGAGTGCCGGAACAGGCTGCATCGGCACAGACTTACAAGTCGGGAACAATCTGCATACTTTTTCACATGCCATTTTCCCAACCCGCTAAGAGGCGTGAACGCATGCACAAACCTGCACAGTGGTTGGCAGTGCGATTGCATTAACCGTTAGTCTACAACCTGGCAACTCCCCCCTGGGGCACGACTCGTGTATCCCGCCCCTTCCCCCAATTGGCTTGTTGGTGATGATCGGGCCCTGCACGCCTTGGGCATAGGGGGCGCTACCGATGAAACGATACGCAGTTCTCTTCCTTCTTCTTACCCTTGGATTTACTGTTTTTGCGCGCACGACACAAGCGGCGGATTTTACGCTCACGCCCAGGAAGCTGGCCTTTGGCAATCAGGTGGTGGGCAGCGCGAGCGCTAGCCAAAGCCTCGCACTTAAGAACACCGCAACCGGGTCAATTACTTTTACCCTTAGTTCTCTTACTGACTATGCCACATCCTCGAATTGCTCGGGGGGAGTGCCCAAGGGTGGCAGCTGCACGATTTCCGTCACTTTCATTCCCACTGTAACTGGTAGCCGGCCGGCGACCCTGACGGTGAGCGATGGCGTCACCAGTATTCCCGTCCCGCTGTCGGGAACAGGGGTGCTAGCCACAACGGTCTCTCCCACGAGTATTGCCTTCGGCAATGTCGCTGAGAATAGCTCGAGCGCGACGAAGACGATCACGCTCACCAATAACCAGAGTGTCGCCCTCAATCTGATATCGGCAAGCGGCCCGAATCCAGACTACACGGTGCTGAGCCCTCTCAGCGGTGGATGTAATGGGAGTCTCGCGCCGTACGCTTCCTGCAAATTCACGGTCGTGTTCACACCGCAGAGACTGGGCACCGACAACGATACATTGGTCATCACGCATGACGCTGCAACCAGCCCGCAGGCCGTGGCGATTACCGGAACGGGCGTTCTCGCCTTGACGGTCAGTCCCACAAGCGCAGTCTTTGCCACGCAAATAGAAGGGACGACGAGCGCCGCGAAAACGATCACGCTTTCAAACAACCAATCGAACCCACTGAACTCACTCTCACTGTCGGTGTTGGGCAATACGAGCGATTTCTCCGTCAGCGGATGTGCGCCTCCCATCGCTGCGCTCGGATCGTGCAAGCTTTCAATTACGTTTTCACCGCAGGCTTCCGGCACTTTTACGGGGACATTGATGATCAGTTCGCCGGACGCTCCGGGAGGCCCAATCCAGGTGCCGCTGTCAGGAGTTGGAGAACCGCCGGTAACTATTTCTCCGGCATCTCCAACCGTCAGCTTTGCTGCGACGGGCGTCGGACTGCAGAGTAAGACCACCGTCATCGCGCTTAAGAACAATCAGAAAACGGCGCTCACGTGGGGCGCTTCGAGTCTGACCGGAGACTACTTAATCAAGAGCACGACCTGCGGCGCTGCAGGAACAACGCTGGCTGCCGGAGCGAGTTGCACCTACACGCTGCTATTTCAGCCTATGGTGGCTGGGCTTCGTCCCGGTGCATTGACCCTGAACGACAACGCCCCACTCAGCCCGCAAGTTGTGGCCCTGAGCGGCATCGGAATTACCCCGGTCTCGGCGAACTTGACGAGCCTTGTATTCGCGACGCAACTGGTGGGCAGTTCCAGTCCGCTGAAGCAAGTAATTCTCACAAACCACCAAACCGTTGCGGATCCTATCACCGAATCTGTGACCGGGGACTTCACCGCCAACGATGACTGCGGCGGCATCATACCGGCTGATTCGAGTTGCAATCTGTGGATCGCCTTCGATCCGACGGCTACCGGGAAGCGTGCCGGCAATGTAACGGCCACCGAGGCATCGAGCTCCAGCCAGATCGCGATTGCCCTTAGCGGAACGGGCACGAATACTGCTCCCACGGCAGTGGTCGCAAGTGTTTCGCCGGGTGCGGGCTCGGCGGGGACCTCTTTGACCGGCGTAGTGATTAATGGAACCAACACGCACTTTTCCTCATCCTCGATATTGAGTTTTGGTACCGGCATTACCTTCTCGAATCAGCAATGTCCCACGCTCACCCAATGCACTGCGACCGTCACGATTGCTTCCAATGCCACGCCGGGCGCGCGTACCGTCACGGTCACAACCGGCAAGGAATCCGCGAAGCTGACCACCGGCTTTGCGGTCACTACGTCGACGGGTCTCTCTTTCCAGACCATTAGCCCAGCCACCGCTGCGCAAGGCACTCAAAATCTTGCCGTCGCTCTTCATGCGGATGGGGCGCACTTCGCACAGGGCACGACCTACGGAAACTTTGGCGCCGGCATCACGATCAACTCGCTGACGGTGAGCGACAGTACAGACGCGGTCGCGAACATTTCGATCAGCCCCTATACGCCAGCCTCGAGTCCGACCGCACTACCCGACATTGGTGGACGGCAGATCACGCTAGTGACCGGTGGAGAGTTCGTCATCTCCGCTCTGAATGCGTTTCAAGTTACTCCGGACACGGCGCAGATCGTCTCCATTTCGCCCAACAGCGGGCAGCAAGGCGCCAACCTGCTTTCGGTCGTTGTGACTGGAATCAACACGAACTTTCTGCCGGGCGCGACGCAAGTTTCGCTGGGAAGCGGAATCAATGTTGGCGCGGTGAACGTAGTAAGTCCGACCCGCCTGCAACTTAGTTTGGCGGTCAGCCCAGCAGCGGCAGTGGGTAGCTACAACCTGAGCGCCTCCACGGGTGGCGAAACAGCTTCACTGGCCAATGCCTTCGCCGTGACACTGGCGACGCCCTCGATCAACACGGTCACGCCGAGTTCGCTTGCACAGTGTCAATCGGGCAACGTCACCATCACAGGAATCCTCACGAACTTTGTGGCGAATCCTCCCACAGTTACGTTTGGCAGCGACATCACTCAGACCGCGCCTCTGACAGTCAACTCCGCAACGAGTGTGACGGTACCGATCCAGGTCTCTTGTACAGCACAGACAGGTGCGCGGACGGGCGATTTGACGTCCGGCAGTTCAGATTTTCCCTTCGCCTTCACGGTGCCGCCATCCAACGCAAGTATCACCAGCGTAGTACCGGACAGCGGTCCGCAGGGCGGAGCCCTCATCAGCCTCAAGGTCACCGGAATCAATACGCACTGGGTGCAGGGCTCGACGCAGGCGGTCTTCCCGTCGCCCTATCCTCCACTTTGCCCGGACATAACCGTCAACCGGGTAACGGTGCTCGACAATCTGGACGCCGTTCTTGACATCACGATTCCCGCGCTGGCCTGTGTGGGCGCCAACAACTTCTACATGTCAACGGGCGGGGAAACCCTGAACGCGCCTTTCTCGGTTTATGCGGCGACACCGAGCGTGGCTGTTACTCCGTCAACCGCGATGCCGGGTCAAAAAGTGCCCGTGACCTTTATCTCGCAGTTCTACCAGATCGTCTGCCCTCCGAATTCCGGCGCACTGACTCTGGCGACGATTAGCGGCACCGGAGTTTATTTCGCCGCTTCCGGCGAGAGTCTTTCAACCTCGGCGACGCTTAACAATTGCATGGGAGGAACGACCGGGACAGCGTCTGCCACGCTGTTTGTCGCTGCGAACGCCTTGCCGGGCGTGCGTACCATCACGCTTACGACGGGCAGCCAGATTGTCACCACTTCTTTCAATGTGGCAGCGGCTCAGATCGTCAGCATCACTCCGTATTACGCACCTCCTGCGAGCGGTGCTACCCCCGTTGTAATCGTTGGGCGGAACACGCATTTCGGTTCCACAACCACATTAAGTTTAGGTCCGAACATCACGGTCTCGTCCGTCAACGCGGTGAACTCCACACTGCTGGATGCCACCGTCACAGTTGCCTCGACGGCGGCATGCGGCTGGCGCTCGGCTTACGTCAACACCGGCTCGGAACAGCTAACGGTGGCGTTCCTGGTGAATTGCCAGGTCCCGCTGATTGCCAGCATCGCGCCCTCAACCGGTGACCAGGGTCAAACATTAAGCAACGTCCAGGTGACCGGCGCAGCGACGAATTGGGTGCAGGGCTTGACCACGTTCATCATGGGCGCCGGTGTGACCGTCGTGGATACGGAAGTTACGAGTGCGACAACCGCAACTTTGACGCTGGCAGTTTCTCCCACCGCTCCGATCGGACCGAACTCCAGCACAGCCATCACGACCGACATCAATGGGGACATCGTCGAAGTCGCCACCGGCCAGGGCTTCGCCGTGACCGCCGGAGCCGCATCGGGAACCATCACTTTCCAGGCAAGTCCTCAAACAGCAGCTCAGAGCGAAACTCTGACGCTAACGCTGGTCGGCACGGGCACGCACTGGCTACAAGACGAAACGACCGCGGCATTTGACTCAGGCATATCGGCAGATGCTGTCAATGTGACCGACGAGACACATGCGTCGATCCAAATCACGGTGCTTTCGACGGCGTCGCTCGGGTTCCACACGCTCACAGTCTTTACCGGCGGCGAAGCAGCTACGTTGAGCCAGGCGCTGGACATTGTTTCGACGACACCGGTTCTGTTGAGCACCGTCCCCAATCAAGCGCAACAAGGCGCGACGCTCAATATTCAGGTGCTCGGCGAATCCACTCTGTGGAACAGCAATCCCGCCAACGGGCCGGTAACGACCGCCAGTTTCGGTCCAGGAATCACTGTGAATTCGTTTCTGGCGCAGGACTCGGTGACTGGCCTGGTGAGCATCACGGTCGATCCTCTTGCATATGTCGATGCTTTAGTCCCGCAGCCGTGCCAAACCGCGACTGTTACCACTGGCACCCAGCAGGTCCAACTGGCGAATCAGTTCTGTGTTGTTGTGGGACCGGCCGTCGTTACCAGCGTCTCCCCGACACAGTCGCCACTGGGAAGCACTCTTACGGTTGCCGTGACAGGCCAGAATACCCATTTCCGGGCGGGGGTGACCAAGGCCAACTTCGGTTCCGATATCAATACGTCGAACGTCCAGGTGATCGACACAACGCACGCCACGGTGCAGGTTGCTGTCCCGACTACCGCTACGGTTGGATTGCACACTGTCACCATGAGCACGCTGGGCGAAAATGCGACGCTCGCGCAAGCATTCACCGTAACTCCGCAAAACGGACCTACGTTGAATGGCGTCGGCCCGATCTCCGGCGAACAAGGACAGACGCTCACGGCAGTGCAACTCATCGGCCAGTTCACCCACTGGACCACTGCTCCTCCCACCGTCACGTTCGGTCAGGGGATCACTGTCTCGAATGTGATCGTGCAGAGCGCCACCAGCCTCACCGTCAATCTTGCGATCGATCCCTTGGCGCAGATTGGCGGGCGAAGCGTAACCGTCACGACACAACTGAGCGGCGGCGCCGAGATTGTATCTGGATCGTTATTCAGTGTGGCCGCCGGTCCCGCAATTATCGGCGGAATCACGCCGTCGAGTGGCAATCAGGGCCAACAGGTCATCCTGCAGATCACCGGGGAGAATACACATTGGGAGCAGGGACTGACGCAGTTTTACATGCCCGGTGTTCTGGATTATCTCAACGACATCCACGTGAACTACGTGGCGGTGAACAGCTCCACCAGCATGACCATCAGCATGACCGTTTCTCCAACGGCCTTGCTGGGTCTTCGTTCGATTTACCTGACGACGGCTGGCGAAGCGCTTACCGATACCAGTGCTTTTGTCATTACAGGTGGTCCGGCAGTGTTGTCGGTTACTCCTGGAAACGCTGAACCCGGGGCGACGAACTTGAACGTTGACATCACGGGCGCTTACACCCACTGGCTGAGAGGTGTTACAACTGTCAGCTTTGGCGCTGGCATCACGGTCCAAAGCGTTACTGTCAACAGCGACACGAACCTGACAGCGGTCATCAACATCGACCCGGCTGCGGCGATTGGCTTCCGTAATGTAAGCGTACAGAACGGCACGCAGTTACTGAGCAACACCTTCCAGGTCACGCCGCCACCTACTCCGTTTATTGCGTACTACACTCCGAATTCCGGCCTGCTCGGCCAGACGCTGACTCTCAGCTTCAGCGGCCTCTACACGCAATGGGATCCGTCGGTAACTACGTTTGATATCGGCTCGGATATCACGGTCAATAGTTTCCAGGTCACCAGCCTGACATCGGCGATCGCTAATATTTCAATTCCAAGCGGCGCCACGCTCGGTTCGCGCACCATCACGCTGACGACTGGCACGGAGACCGAACAGGTAGGGTTCTCGGTCATCGATCCCCACAGCGGCACGGTCCAAACGATTTCGATTGTGGACCCGTCGTCTGGAATGCAGGGCGCGCCGCTGACAGTGAATGTCATCGGACAATACACCACTTTCGACTCGACGACCGTTTTCAACTTCGGCCCCGGAATCACGGTCGGAACTCCGACCATTCTCGGCTCTACGATCGCCAACGTGCCGATCTTTGTTGGCCAGCTCGCGACTCTCGGTTACCGGGCAGTCACAGCCACAACTGGCGGCATTACCGTACAGAGTCCCTATCCGGTCGGATTCACAGTCACACCCAGCACGGCAACAATCGCTTCGGTCACACCGAACACCGGCAATCAGGGCGACAACGGAACCGAGCTGCAGGTTGTCGGAACGAACACACACTGGGGCATTGATACGACTTTCGGTTTTGGCAGCGGGATCACCGTTACGAACGCTCTTGTCACGGACCAAACCGATGCCACGCTCACCATCTCGATCAATCCGCTGGCAACGGTCGGAGCTTACAACCTGACCGCCACAACCAGCGGCGAAATTGCCGCGCTGAACAATGCATTTGTAGTGCTGGCAGCGACGCCCGTCATCCTGTCCTCTGGACCGGCGTCCGGCCCGCAACAGGGTAACGTGACCTTCACGATCCTCGGACAAGCCACCGACTGGCTGCAAGGCACAACCGGCGTCAGCCTGGGTGCGGGTATCACCATTAACTCGGTCACGGTGACCAGCCCAACCTCAATCAGTGCGAGCGGGCAGATCTCGCCCACAGCCTACACCGGATATCGGACGGTGACGGTCGCGACAGGCACGCAAATACTCACGCTGCCCAACGCGTTCCTGGTGACCTCCGGCCCGGCGACGATTGCGGCCTTGAACCCGGCCACCGCCGAGCAAGGCGAAACACTCAATGTAGAAGTAACTGGCGCAAATACAAATTTCGATCAGAACTACACAGTCCCATACTTCGGACCCGGAACCACCATCAACAGCATTACGGTTAACAGCGCAACCGACGCGACGGTGAACATCACGATCTCCCCATCGGCCACTGTCCAGCAGAATACCGTTACGATGACGACCTTGGGAGAGGTCGCTAGCGGTGTGCAGGCCTTCACCATTGGAACAGGCCCTTCGATCACTTCGGCCAATCCGATCAGCGTAGCGCAGGGTGCGACCCAAAGTGTAACTGTCACGGGAACACTTACATCCTTCAGTAGCAGCACAGTCTTCAGCTTTGGCGCAGGCGTAACCGTAAATCAGGTGGTTTCCATCAACAGCGCGGTTTCGGCAACTGTGAGCATCACGGTCGCGCCGCTTGCGGCGGTGGGTCCACGCACCGTAACGGCGACGTTGGGAAACCAGGTGGCCATCAGCTCTTCGACCATATTTAGCGTGGCCGCGGGTCCGGCAAGTATTGCCTCAGTTACGCCGAATACGGGATACCAGAATACTAACGGGCTCGCGGTCACAGTCACAGGTTATAAGACGCACTTTACTCAAGTGGCGCCGGTTGTCTCCTTCGGCCCGGGAATCACCGTCACAAATGTTGCGGTGAGCAGCAACACTGCCCTGATCGCCACCATTAACATTGGACAGAACGCGCCGGTGCAATCGAACGCGGTTACGGTAACCACTGGAGGCGAATTAGCCACGCTCGCCGGCGCCTTTACAGTACAAGCCCAAGGAACGGCTCCCAGCGCCGCGCTCAATCCGGCTTCAGCGCACCAGGGCTCTTCACAGACAATTGTCATCACTGGAGCCAATACCAATTTCGGGCCGACGACGATAGTCAGCTTTGGAGCCGACATCACCACCGGCACGCTCACCGTGAATGGTCCGACGAGCGCCTCGGTTCCGATCACGATTGATAATGTGGCAGCCGCCGGACAACGCAATGTGACCATCACTACCGGTTCGCAAGTGGTGACCGTACCGTTCACCGTGATCGCCGGAGTGTCAGCGGTCACGTTAATCAATCCGAATACGATTCAGCCCACGGCGACCGAAAGCGTGAGCATAACCGGAGCATTCACGAACTGGGTTGGTGGAACGACAACAGCCAATTTTGGCCCCGGAATTTCGGTCGGCGGCGCGCCTGCGGGCACGTTCGGTCCTGTGACCGTCAACAATGCCACCAGCCTGACAGCAAGTCTGGTCACCTCTGGCGCTTCGACCGGCTATCGCACGGTGCAAATACAAACTGGATCGCAAACTTTGACTGTGACGAACGGAATGCGGGTCGAGACCTGCACTTCGTCAGCACCGACCGTGCTGCACATCAGCCCCGTGAGTGGCGCTTCCAACATACCGCTCAACACCCAAATCCAGGTGCAGTTCAGCGTGCCCATGAATCGCAGCACATTGACACTTGGGAACTCGGGGACGATCATCTTTTTCGATACCAACAACTACTACCACGAAGTTCCGGCCACTATCAGTGTGGATGCCTCGGGCACGATTGCGACGATTATCCCCAGCGAATCGCTGCCCGCCGGCCATACGTTTTACACCTACCTGAGCTGGAACTCGCCGTATGTGCAGGATACCTGCGGAAACAACCTGTCCGGCCAGGAATACTCCTTCAGCACAACCTTCAACAATGACACCGCTGGGCCGACCCTTGCCGGCACCAATCCCATGAATGGCGACACGAACATCCCGCTGAATGGGAACCAGAGTGCGACGCCGATCGTCTTGCAGTTCAACTCCCCGATCGACCCCATCACCGCGCAGAACGGCTTCTCGGTGCAGAGCGGCGGCAATGCGGTCCCGGGTAACTTCACTTACTCCGCTAATGATGAGACCGTTACCTTCACGCCCATCAGTTCGCTGACGGCCAGCACCACTTATACAGTAAGTTACAGCGCACAAATCACCGATACGACCGGGAGTCCGCTGACTAATCCGGGTAGCTTCAGTTTCACAACCGGAACGACCAGCGATACCACCACCGCCACTATGGTGCTTGCCGATCCGCCAAACGGGACGTTCGGTGTAGGTTTGAATGTGACGCCGCACATAACGTTTAGCGAGCCGGTCAACGAGCTAACTATTCCTGGGGCTCTGGAACTGATTTATGGCGACTCCGGAATCGCCGTTCCCACCACGGTGACGGTTTCAGCAAGCCGTTTAGCCGCGACGCTGACGCCCAGCGCGCCACTTTTGCCGAACACTTACTACTACATAAGCCTTTGCTACTACTGCTACTTTGACATCGCCGGCAACTACGGCTACGGTGCGAGCGCGGGCTTCTACACAGGACCCAGCGCCGTTACCAGTTCCGCCACCGTCGCCACCATCACTCCCAGCAACGCGCAGGCTGGAGTCCCGCTCAACGCGCAAATTATCGCTGTGATCAGCAACACTGTCGATCCGACGACGATTACCAATAACTCGATCACGGTTACACCTTCGGGCGCGAGCGCCATTGCCGGAACCGTCACGCTGGCCAGCGACCATGTCACGCTGACCTTTGTGCCGAAATCGGCGCTGACCGCTTCAACGGTCTATAACGTGTCCGTAGGAGGCTTCAACGATGTAAACGGCAATGCCGTCTCCACGTTCACCAGTTCATTTACGACGGGCACGGCGTCCTACGGTAGCGGATCCTTCACTCTTGTTTCGACAAGCCCGGTCAATGGCGCCACTAACGTATCGGTGACCAGCCCGGTGACGTTCACGATGAGTAACCTTATCAACCCTGCG
Source organism: uncultured Acidobacteriaceae bacterium (assembly GCA_963821295.1). Lineage (GTDB taxonomy): Bacteria > Acidobacteriota > Terriglobia > Terriglobales > Acidobacteriaceae > Acidiflorens. Next base: position 51,218 of record CAWGDB010000001.1, read on the forward strand.
TCGGTAAACTCCCAGACTGTCGAGGTATGCATCGGTGGCTGTGGCAGCGAGTATGTCGCGGGAACGTTCGTAGTAAATGGCGCGGCGGTGACCTTCACCCCGCTGAGCCCGTATCCAGCCAATCAGGTTATGGGCATGTATATCTATGGACTGACCGATGAGGCTGGCAATGGCGCCTATAACAACGCGGGCACGTTTACCACCGGCAACACTGTCGACCAGACCGCCCCAACGGTGACCATCTCGCCGGCCAACGGCGCCACCAATGTCGGCCTCAACAGCCAGGTCGTCTTGACCTTCTCCAAGTCGATCAATCCATCGACCATTAGCGGGACGACGATAGCACTGTTCAATGGCGATGCGGCCCTCAACTATGGCTACAGCATCTCGCGCGATAACCGCACGATTGTCATGAATCCGAATGGCAGTGCGTTTGCATCGGGTGCCACCATAACCGTCGCACTCAGCAGCGGCATTAAAGATCTATCGGGCAACTCTCTCGCGAATACCACCAGCCAATTCACGGTAGCGACGGAACTCTCGAACACCTCACCCTCGGTAATCGCGATGCGACCCGGCAATGGCGCGACGAGTGTCCCTGCCACTACCGCTGTGACGCTGTTTACCAATATCGCGATAGATCCCTCCACGATCAACGGAGCTCTGAGCGTCACCGATAACGGTGTGGTGGTTTCAGGATCGGTGCAACTCTTCAGCAACGGCCAGGCAATTGAATTTACGCCGAGCGCTCCGTTCAATGCAGGCGACCTGATTCAGGTGTATATGAATTCGACCGCCCGTAGCGCCAGCAATGTCGCGCTGTCGAACTTCTCAGGACAATTCACCGTGGCCGGATCTCCCACCAACACCGCGGCGACCGTACAAGCGGTCAATCCGATCCCGAGTGCCACCAACGTGCCGCTCAATACCGTCATTCAGGTTGAGTACAACCAGGCCTTGGCCCCCGGCACGATCACCAGCTCCAACGTTACTCTTTACCAGTACGGCACCGGAACCTACCTGACGCCCGCGTTGTCGCTCGTGGGCGGCGGTCAGGTCATCAACATCGCTCCCACCAGCAACCTGGTATCGGGTTCGCAGTACCAGGTGTGTGTCTACAATGTGACCAACGCGGACTCGGTCGCGGCGCAGAACTACTGTATGTACTTCACTGCGGGCACAGCCGTCGACACCGCCGCGCCCACGATTCTGTCGCAGGCACCGACTAACAATTCCGGCAACATCGGCACCAATACCCTGATCGCGGTGACCTTCAACAAGGCCATCAATCCGATCTCAGTCAGCGGCAGCACCATCCAGTTAAGCGGGGCTTCGACCACGGAAGTGCCGTCAAGCATCAGCTTCAGCCCCGATTACACTCGCGTATCCATCACGCCGCTGGCTCCGCTACCACCAAGCGCCCAGATGACGGTCGCGATCAACGGGGTTACCAGCGAGGCAGGAATCCCAGTGGCTGCAACGACGATGCACTTCACGACCGCGGCGCAACCGGACTTTACCGCGCCCTATGTAATCAACCCGAGTCGTACAGAACGGCCAGACGAATGTTCCGGTGAACTCTGCGTTCACCCTGCAATTCAGCAAGCCCATGGACATCGGCAGCCTCGAAGACGCAGTCGATGTCGGCGTGTCACCCAATTACTGCTATGGTCCGTATGTGCCGGCCACAATTTCATGGAGCACCGACCAGACCACAATGTCCTTTGTGCCAACGGGTCCACTGGCCGTGGGCGCCACGTACTACCTCGCGAGCTATTACTTGACGGACCTGGACGGTAACCCGCAGCAGAACTTCTGTATCAGTTTCACGACATCGTTCAGCGCCAATACGAATCCACCCACGGTCACCAACACCAGTCCTGAAAACAACGAGACCCAGGTTCCGACAAACTCCCCGGTCCAAATTTTGTTTAGCGAGCCGATCAACCCCGCGACCATCAGCCAGATCGCGCTGGCGACGGGCGGCAACCCGGTCGCCTTCACGCCAACATTGAGCGATGCCAGCCAATTGGTGACGCTGACGCCGATGCTGCCCTTACTCCCGAATGCCAGCTACACCCTGACCATCACGGGAGTCCAGGACACGGCCGGCAATAAATTGACGAGCACGGTTACGAATATTTTCGCTACCGGGCCAACGTTCGATTTAGTTACTCCGCAGGTAACGCTCACGGATCCTCCGAATGGAGCCACTAACGTCGGCACTAACGTGGCGCCGCGCATCGTCTTCACGGAACGCCTAAATCCGCTTAGCATCGTCAGCAGCTCGAACGAACTCTATTACAACGGGTCAATCGAGTTATACAACCAGGCGACCAGCCAGTACGTGCCTGCCACGGTCAGCATGAGTGCCGATCGAGTGACGGCAATCGTCACCCCCAGTTCGGCGCTCGAGCCGAACGTCTCCTACCAGATCAGAGTGGGATATTACGACTACTTTGACGTTGCCGGTAATGCCGGGTACGGCTACTCCGCCAACTTTGTAACCGGCGCTGGTTCAGATACAAGCTCCGCCACGGTGAGCACTATCAGCCCGGTAAACGCACAGACAGGAGTTCCCCGGAACGCGCAGATTATCGCCGTAATGAGTGACGCGATCGATCCGACGACGGTGACGGGAAGTTCGATCACGGTTATGCCTTCGGGCGGGAGCGCAATCGCTGGAGGCGTCACGCTGGCGAGCGACGGTGTCACGCTAACGTTTGTACCCGCCACCGCATTAACCGCGTCGACGGCTTACAACGTGTCGGTCGGCGGCTTCAAAGATGTCGAGGGCAATGCCGTCACAACGTTTGCCAGTTCGTTCACGACCGGCACAGCCAGTTTCGCCAACGGATCGTTCACGTTGGTGTCGACCAATCCGGGGAATGGCGCCAGCAACGTGTCGGTGACGAACCCGGTCACGTTCACGATGACTAACCTGATCAATCCGGCGTCAGTGAACACGCAGACGGTCGAAGTCTGCATCGGCGGCTGCGGCAGCGAGTATGTGGCCGGCACATTCAGCGTGAGTGGCGCGACAGTGACCTTTACCCCGCTGACCCAGTACCCAGCCAATCAGGTCATGGGCATGTATATCTACGGACTGACGGACGAGGCAGGCAATGTTGCTTATAACGGCGCCGGCACGTTTACGACTTCCAATACGATCGACCACACAGCTCCCACGGTAACCATTACGCCGGGGAACGGCACAACCAACGTGGGATTAAACACCCAAGTCGTGCTCACATTTTCGAAGTCCATCAACCCAGCCACGATTAATTCGAGCAGCGTCAACCTGCTGAATGGAGACGTGCCACTCAACTCGGCCATCTCTATCTCTCGCGACAATCGCACCGTCATCCTCAACTACAACAACTCCACACTGCCCGCTGGCGCCACCATCACCGTCACAGCGACAGGCCTTATCACGGATCTCTCCGGGAATGCGTTGCCTGCTACGACCACGCAGTTCACCACGACGTCGGCGGTTTCGAATGCCGCCCCGTCCGTAATCAGCATGCGCCCAGGTAACGGCGCGACCGACGTTTCCGCCAATACGGTGATCACCTTATTCACCAGCGCGCCCATGAATACAGGTTCGATTGCCGGTGCCCTGTATGTTTCGCAGAACGGAGTGCTGATCTCTGGCACCACAACCGTCGGCAGCAACGGGCAGAGCATCGAATTCTCACCCGGGTCGGCTCTCAGCGCTGGCGCGTCCATGCGAGTCTTCCTCAACTCCACGGCGCAGGACATTTACGGCAACTACCTGACGTCCTTCTCCGGCCAGTTTACCGTGGCCGGATCTCCGGCCAATACGGCGGCCACGGTCCAAGCGGTCAACCCGTTCCCGGGCGCCACCAATGTGCCTCTGAACGCCGTCATCCAGGTGGAGTACGACCAGGCGCTCGCAACGAGCACCATCAACAGTGCAAACGTGCGGCTCTACCAGGGAAGCACTTCAACCTATCTGGCTCCGGTATTGTCGCTCGTGGGCAACGGTCAAATCATCAACATCGCTCCCACCAGCAATCTGGTATCGGGATCGTCGTACCAGGTGTGTATCAACAATGTGACGAACACCGACGGCGTATCGGCAGAGAGTTACTGCAGCATGAACTTCACCGCCGGTACAGCCGCCGACACCGCCAAGCCCACCATTTTGACAGTCGCTCCGCCGGACGCGTCCACCAACATCGGAACTAACGCTGTTATCAGCGCAACCTTTAACAAGGCGATCAATCCGGTCTCGGTGACAGGCACTTCCATCCAGGTGAGCGGCGGTTCGACCACCGCGGTGCCGTCGAGCATCAGCTTCACGCCCGACTACACTCGCGCCATTATTATTCCGCAGGCTCCGCTTCCCGCGAGTACGAAGATGGCAATCGCGATCAGTGGCGTGACCAGCGAGGCGGGAGTGGCTGTCTCCAGCCATACCACCAACTTCACCACCGAAGCGGGTGCCGATTTCACTTCGCCCCACGTGATCAATTCCAGCGTGCAGAGCGGACAGACGGTCGGCACAAATGCTGCTTTTGCTCTGCAGTTCAACAAGCCAATGGATGAAGGCAGCGTCGATGACGCCGTGTATCTCGGCATTTCATCCAGTTACTGCTATGGGCCATTTATCTCGGCCACGGTCTCGTGGAGCGCCGACCAGACGACCATCTTCTTCGTGCCCTCTACCACGTTGACAGCCGGGGCAACTTACTATCTGTCCAGCTACTATTTGACCGACCTCGTCGGCAACTCGCAGCAGAACTTCTGCGTTGGTTTCACTACTGGATCCGGTACCGACACCGCCGGACCAACGGTACAGCAGATTAGCCCGCCAAGCGGCTTCACTGGGGTGCCCATTAATGCACCCGTTCAGATCCAGTTCAACGAAGCGATTTCTCCCGCTTCACTCGAAGGCGTGACCTTGAATCAGGGCAGTACCGTCGTTCCGACCACGGTCTCTCTCTTCAACGGCAACAAAGGAATCCAACTCCTGCCGCTGTTGCCGCTGGCTACTGGCACCGTCTACACCATAAACGTAACGGGAGTCACGGACATTACGGGTAACGCCCAATCCAGCTCCCCGTCGCAGTCATTCACCACGGGAGCGGGCACAGATCTGACCGCGCCCAAAGTCATATCGACGAACCCAACGAACAGTCAGACCGCGGTCCCCGACAATACCACCATCCAGGTCGTATTCAGCGAAGCAATGGATCCGGCGTCATTCGACCCGAGCGCCAGCTTCACGTTGCACGATTCCTCGAACAATGTGGTACAGGCAGCGATCACGTTCTCGGCGGACTACAAAACGATAACGCTGCATCCCACGGCGAATCTGACCGGTGGCGGTGCGACTTACAACATGTACGTCGGGTGGCCCTATGTCAGCTCTTATTTATATGACTTGGGCGGCAATAGCTTGTACGGAACATATTTTCACTTCACGACGCAATGAACTGTTGCGAATCCGTACGTGAAACCCTCTTGCGCTATACCGACTGCGAGAGATCGTCATCGGTCACGGCTTGCGCAGGCGATTCCAGTGATGAGAGCACGGCAGAGGGTTTGTTGCCACGTCGCATAGCGACAATTCCGGTGCGCACCATTTCGAGGACGCCGTAGGGACGAAGCACTTCAAGCAGTCCGTCGATCTTGTCTTCGCCGCCCGTGATTTCGATGATCAAGGACTCGGGCGCAACATCCACCACCCGCGCCCGGAAAACGCCGGCCAGTTCCAACACGTGGGAGCGCGCCTCATGGGTGGCGGCAACTTTGATCATCGCCAGATCGCGAATGATCGCCGGCCCGGCCGTGATGTTGTCAACCAGCAGCACATTCACCAGTTTGTAGAGGTTGGCTTCGATCCGGCGCGCCTGGTCGCGGTCGGCATCGACGGTGATGGTCATACGCGACACCTCCGGCTTTTCCGTGCGCCCCACGGTGAGCGAGTCGATATTGAAGGCGCGGCGGCGAAATAGCGATGCCACCCGGGTCAGCACGCCTGGCTTGTTTTCGACGTACACCACGTATGTGTTCAGCATATTGGGTTAACCATCTGTACATTGTTACTGGATCCGTTACTCGATTTCGTTACCCGTCATTTCCTTACTCATCGGCAGCAGTCTCCACAATTGGACTGGGTCGCCGGATCATCTCGTGCAATGCGGCTCCCGCTGCAACCATCGGATAAACGGTGTCTTCCTGCTCGACCTGGAAATTGATCAGCACTGGTCCATCGTGTTGCCGGGCGGACTGAACGGCAGGCACGACCTGGGAGCGCTGAGTCACGGTCGCATTACGAATTCCGTAGGCCTCGGCAACCTTGGCGAAATCGGGATTGAGCAACGGGGTCGCCTGATAGTTGCGTTCGTAGAAGAATTCCTGCCACTGCCGCACCATTCCCAGAAAGCCGTTGTTGATGATCGCAATGTTGATCTTAAGATTCTCCTGCACGATGGTGGCAAGTTCGCACATGGTCATTTGAAAGCCGCCGTCTCCGACGACCACCCAGACCTCGGCCTCAGGGCGCGCGACCTTGGCTCCGATCGCAGCGGGCAAGGCAAATCCCATCGTACCAAGCCCTCCGGAGGTGATCAGTGAACGCGGTTCCTCATGCTTGTAGTACTGTGCTTCCCACATCTGGTGCTGGCCAACATCGGTCACGACCACGGTGTTGCTGCCTCGGGCTTCCCGCCAAAGATCGTTGATGACATGCGCGGCGTAAAGATGACCGCTATCAGGCAGGTTCTGAATATCGCGGACTGCGGAGTTGCCTTTCAGCCCGCGAATAAAATCCAGCCAGTTACGACGATCGATGGATTCAATTTTCGGCAGGATGGCATGCAGGATTTCCCGCATATCGCCCACCAGCGCTACATCGACCTTCACGTTCTTGTTGATCTCGGCCGGATCGATCTCGACATGAATCTTCTTGGCACTGGGCGCATAGGTCTTCAAGTTTCCGGTGACGCGGTCGTCGAAGCGCATGCCGAGCGCGATGAGCAAATCGGCCTCTTGAATGGTGTGGTTCACCCAGGCTTCGCCGTGCATTCCCATCATGCCGAGGCTGAGGGGGTGAGACGCCGGAAGCGCGCCCAGGCCGAGCAGAGTGAGCGCCACCGGAATGCTGGCACGCTCAGCCAAATCTCGCACTTCGCGGATTGCACCCGAGACAATCGCACCGTGACCCAACAGGATTACCGGGCGCTTGGAGTTGTGGATCAACTCCAACGCTTTTTCGTATTCCTTCGGAGCAGGAGACAAATCCGGGCGATAGCCGGGCAATTGCGGTTTCGCGGCTTCCCAATCGAACTCGCACGAGGACTGTTGCGCATCTTTGGTGATGTCGACGAGAACTGGACCCGGACGGCCCGAGCTTGCGACATAAAATGCTTCGCGCATGGTTCGTGCCAATTCATCGGCGCGCGTCACCAGATAATTATGCTTGGTGATGGGCAAAGTGATGCCAGTGATATCAGTCTCCTGAAAAGCATCGGAGCCGATCAACTTACTGCCCACCTGACCCGTAATACAAACGATGGGGGAAGAGTCCAACATCGCGGTGGCGATGCCGGTCACCATGTTGGTGGCTCCGGGGCCGGAGGTCGCCACGGCCACACCGGTCCGCCCACCAGCGCGGGCATAGCCATCCGCCATGTGAGTGGCGCCCTGCTCATGGCGCACCAGCACGTGATGGATCTTGCTGTGCTTAAGAGCATCGTAAGCCGGCAGGATGGCGCCGCCGGGGTATCCGAAGACGTGGGTCACGCCTTCGTGCTCCAAACATTCCCAAAGAATCTGCGCTCCAGTCTTCATCATGGTTCCAAGGTCCTCTGACTGCTGCCTCGTGCTTGGCACGCCCAACCTGCTGCGGACACGCGGCTGTTAACCCACAATATAGAGTGATTGTATCTGTGCCAAATGGCAAACCGGCATTGCAGTGCCCCATTGAGCACTGGCTATACAATCCAATCGAGCGGGAACGGCGTGAATACCTTTGAAGGTAAATTATACGGTGCTGGGAGATTCCCGGTTGACTCTCTCCTCGGTGCGGGGTCGAGACTGGTATCTTTCATCACTTGGGGGCTATCGTCATGATCTGCAATCGCCTCTTGCGCACCCTGGCACCGCAAACAGTATCCGTGTCACCAACTTACGCAGTTAGGTAGCACCTCGGTGCCATTTACCCTTGTGTCCCACAAGGATAAGGTAGGGGTCGAGCAGTTCTGGGGAAGGGCTGTTCAAGGATAACGCCCCATCGTTCGAACGATGCTGGGGCGTTTTTATTTGTCTTCTCCCGTGCAATCCAACAATCAACCTGCGCACATGCCGTGCCCACTGTCGAATCCGTGGCGACTGTCGCGAAAGGGCAGAGTGCTGGCAAGGGGAACACTGAAGTTATGCGCTTCGATGTAAATCGTCAGCTCATTTTAGATCTTATCGTCTTGGGTCTTAATAGTGCTGGACTAATAGATCCTCTACGCCATAGTACGAAACAAAGATGATTCATGACGGCATAGAAAGGGAATGAGCTTGATCCCCCTCCCCCAGAACGGTTTCCGATGCGTCGAGAAAAATGGTTCTGGTGCTGTCTATGGGCTGTCTTCGGCTCTTTCGCACTAGCCGCTGGCCCCACCGCGCACGCCCAAACCGCCCCGCCTGTTCTGATTACGCAAAATGTGGACGAAAGCAAACTGGTAACACTCGGCGGCAATACCCGGCCCGAGGCGAAGGCGAAAAACGATCTTGGCCGGGTGGACGACAATCTCGTAATGGAGCACCTGCAACTCCTGCTGAAACGCTCGCCGCAGCAGGAGCAGGATCTTGACACATTTATTAATGATCTTCACGACCAGTCCTCGCCGGGCTTTCACCGCTGGCTTACGGCGAAGGAGTTCGGCGAGAGGTTCGGTGTGGCTCAACAGGATCGCGACACCATTAAGAATTGGTTGCGTTCGCATGGTCTCAAGGTCAACGTGGAGTACCCGAACAGCCAGGTGATCGATTTTTCCGGAACGGCCGGTCAACTGCGTGAGGTCTTGCACACCGAGATTCATAACCTGAACGTAAATGGCGTGAAACACATCGCCAACATGAGCGACCCGCAGATTCCGGCAGCGCTCGCGCCCGCGATTGTAGGTGTGGTGTCATTACACGACTTCCGGCCTCATAGTAACTTCAGGCCTCGAGCGGAGTACACAGTCGCTATAAGTGGAACGAAATATTACCTCGTGGGTCCCGGCGATCTGGAGACGATCTACAACCTGAATCGACTTTTCGCCAAGGGCATTACCGGTGCAGGACAAACGATCGTGGCGGTCGAGGACTCAGACATCTATACCGTGAACGATTGGACGTCATTCCGCTCTGTGTTTGGCCTTTCGTCGTACACCGGTGGCACACTTACGCAGACCCATCCCGCGCCTCCGAGCGGAACGAACAATTGCACCGATCCGGGGGAAAACGGTGACGATCGCGAAGCGATCGTGGATGCGGAATATGCCAGCGCGGCCGCACCGAGCGCAGCCATCGTCCTGGCCTCGTGTGCGAATGCGGGAACCTTCGGGGGACTGATCGCGATCCAGAACATCGTGAATGCGGGCAACGCGCCGCCGCTCCTCAGCCTCAGTTACGGCGACTGCGAGGCCGCAAATGGTGGCACGTCCAATGCCGCCTTCAATTCAGTTTTCCAGCAGGCGGTCACCGAGGGGATCTCGATCTTCGTTGCCGCAGGCGATGATGGCGCGGCGGGCTGCGGCCGGGGAGAGGAAGACGCCTCTTATGGGATCGGCGTCAGCGGTTGGGCATCGAGCCCCTTCAACGTAGCCGTCGGTGGTACCGACTTCGGCGACACTTATGCCGGAACCAATAGCACTTACTGGAATGCCACCAATTCGACCACGTATGAATCGGCCAAGTCCTATATCCCCGAAATTCCGTGGAACAACTCCTGCGCAAGTTCGCTGCTCGCGGAATTCGAAGGTTTCAGCCAGACTTATGGACCAAGCGGCTTCTGCAATAGCAGCGCCGGAGAAACGACCTACCTGAACACGATTGGAGGCAGCGGCGGACCCAGTGGCTGTGCAACAGGAACGCCAGCCAGTTCGGGCGTGGTCGGAGGAACATGCGCCGGTTGGCCCAAGCCGTCATACCAATCGGTGCTCGGAAATCCGAGCGACGGAGTGCGCGATATTCCCGATCTCTCGCTCTTCGCTGCCGACGGACCGTGGTTGCACTACTACCCGTACTGCTATTCCGGATCCTCCGGTGTGTCCTGTACCGAGGCGCCCTCGAGTTGGCCGGGAGCCGGGGGCACGTCGTTCACCGCCCCGATTATGGCCGGAATTCAAGCTTTGGTGAACCAGAAAACCGGCGTGCGTCAGGGCAATCCGAATTTCGTTTATTACAGCCTGGCCGCCGCTCAATACGGCACGAGCGGCGACGCCGCATGCAATTCAACTCTGGGAGCCGGCGTCGACAGTTCGTGTATTTTCTATGACGTGACGCAAGGCGACAATGATGTGAGTTGTATCGGCAAGATCAACTGCTACCAGCCGCAGGGCGCAAATGGAGTGCTTTCCACTTCCAACAGCGCCTATCAGCCCGCTTTCGCCACCAACGTTGGATGGGATTTTCCGACCGGCCTCGGGACGGTGAACGCCTATAACCTGGTGACGAACTGGCCAGCAACTGAGCCTCCCGCGATCACCAGCGCAAATAACGCGACGTTCGTCGTCGGAACGGCGGGTTCGTTTACCGTTACCACCGCGGGCATCCCGATTCCCAATACCAGCGAGGCGGGGATCCTGCCGGCCGGCATGACGTTCGCCGACAACGGAAACGGCACCGGTACCCTGAGCGGAAATCCAACTGCCAGCGGCCTGTTCAGTATCAGCTTCACTGCGGAAAACGGAGTCGGCGCGCCGGTCACGCAGCCGTTTACGTTGACGGTAATCAGCCGCCGGCGATCACGAGCGCGAATAACGCGACCTTCACCGTGGGTGCAGCAGGCTCTTTCACAGTGGACACCACCGGCTTCCCGAATCCAAGCATCACCGAGACAGGTGCGCTACCGACCGGCGTGACATTCATCGATAACGGCAATGGCACGGGCACGCTCAGCGGGACGCCGGGCGCTGCCGGTTCCTTCAGCATTACTTTCTCAGCGCAAAACGGAGTTGGTTCCGCCGTAACGCAAACGTTCACCCTGACGATCGGGAAGGGAAATCAGACCATCACCTTCACGACAAACGCTCCGGCGAGCGCTGCCTACAACAGTAGCTTCACGACAGCGGCGACGGGCGGCGGCAGCGGCAATCCCGTTATCTTCACCAGTGCCGGATCGTGCAGCAATGCGGGTGCGACCTACACGATGACAAGCGGTACTGGCACGTGCTCGGTGATTGCTAATCAAGCGGGCAACAGCAACTATTTGGGTGCTCCCCAGGTTACAGAGACAGTAAGTGCGACGCCCGCCAGTCAGACCATCACGTTGACAACGAGTGCTCCAGCGAGCGCGCCTTACAACAGCAGCTTTACGGTGGTTGCTACCGCCAACTCGGCATTGGCGGTGGCTTACACCAGCGCTGGAGCTTGCAGCAATTCCGGTGCGACGTACACCATGACGAGCGGGACAGGCACGTGCTCGGTGATTGCGAACCAGGGAGGCAACGGCAATTACGCGGCTGCGCCCCAGGTAACGCAGGCGGTCAGCGCCACGCCGGCCAGTCAAACAATCACGTTCACGACGAATGCTCCGGCGAGCGCGGCTTACAACAGTAGCTTCACCGTGGCCGCTGGGGCCAACTCGGGGCTGGCGGTCGTATTCACAGGCTCGGGATCCTGCAGCAATTCCGGTGCGATGTACACGATGACGAGCGGGACAGGCACGTGCTCGGTGATTGCGAACCAGGCAGGCAACGGCAACTACTCGGCCGCGGCTCAGGTCGCGCAGACGGTGAACGTAACACCCGCCTCTCAGACGATCACGTTCACGATCAATGCTCCGGCGAGCGCGGCTTATAACAGCAGTTTCACAGTGGCGGCCACGGCCAACTCGGGGCTGGCGGTCGTATTCACAAGCTCGGGATCCTGCAGCAATTCTGGCGCGATGTACACGATGACGAGCGGGACTGGTACGTGTTCGGTGATTGCGAACCAGGGAGGCAACGGCAACTACGCGGCCGCGCCCCAGGTAACGCAGGCGGTCAGCGCGACGCCCGGCACCCAGACGATCACGTTCACGACGAATGCCCCGGCGAGCGCGGCTTACAACAGCAGCTTCACCATGGCAGCTACCACCAGCTCGGGGTTAGCGGTCGCCTACACAAGCGCTGGAGCTTGCAGCAATTCTGGCGCGACGTACACCATGACGAGCGGGACAGGCACGTGCTCGGTGATTGCGAACCAGGCAGGCAACGGCAACTACTCGGCCGCGGCTCAGGTCGCGCAGACGGTGAACGTAACACCCGCCTCTCAGACGATCACGTTCACGACCAATGCTCCGGCCAGCGCGGCTTACAACAGCAGCTTCACCATGGCAGCTACCACCAGTTCGGGATTGGCGGTCGCCTACACAAGCGCTGGATCTTGCAGCAATTCTGGAGCGACGTACACCATGACGAGCGGGACAGGCACGTGCTCCGTGATTGCAAACCAGCCCGGCAACAGTAACTATGCTGCTGCGGCGCAGGTCACTCAGACAGTGAACGCAACATTAGCCTCTCAGACGATCACGTTCACGACGAATGCTCCGGCCAGCGCGGCCTACAACAGTAACTTTACGGTGGCCGCGACTGCCAGCTCCGGGCTGGCAGTGGCTTTCACCAGCTCCGGATTTTGCAGTAATTCGGATGCGACGTACACGATGACGAGCGGAACGGGAACCTGCTCCGTAATCGCAAACCAGGCAGGCAATAGCAACTACGCGGCGACTCAAGTGACAGAGACGGCTAACGCGACGCCGGCCCCGCAGGCGATCACGTTCACCACAAACGCTCCGTCAAACGCGGCTTACCAGAGCAGCTTCACGGTGGCGGCCAACGCTAGCTCAGGGTTTGCGGTGGTATTCACAAGTTCCGGGTCCTGCAGCAATTCTGGCGCGACGTTTACGGTGACGAGCGGCACCGGCACGTGCTCGGTGATTGCGAACCAGCCCGGCAATAGCAACTACGCGGCAGCTTCCCAGGTGACGCAAACGGTCAACGCGACGCTCGCACCGCAGACAATCACATTCACGAGCAATGCTCCTTCGAGCGCAGCATACAACAGCAACTTTACGGTAGCGACGACGGGGGGCGGCAGCGGAAATCCCGTTGTCTTCACGAGTGCCGGATCGTGCAGCAATTCTGGTGCGACGTTTACGGTGACGAGCGGCACCGGCACGTGCTGGGTGATTGCGTACCAGCCCGGCAATAGCAACTACTCGGCGGCGCCTCAGGTCACAGAACCCGTCAACGCCACACTCGCCGCTCAGACGATCACTTTCACGACGAATGCTCCGCCGAGCGCGGCGAATGCCAGCAGCTTCACGGTAGCGGCCACAGCCAGTTCGGGATTGGCGGCCGTATTCACAAGCTCGAGCTCCTGCAGCAACGCGGGGGCGACGTACACCATGACCAGCGGGACAGGCACATGCTGGGTGATTGCGAACCAGCCCGGCAACGGCAACTACGCGGCAGCGCTTCAGGTCACGCAGACCGTGAATGCAACATTAGCCTCTCAGACAATCACGTTCACGACCAACGCTCCGGCGAGCGCGGCGAATGGCAGTGGCTTCACAGTAGCGGCCACGGCCAGTTCAGGATTGGCGGTGGCCTACGCCAGTGCTGGCTCCTGCAGCAATTCTGGGGCAACGTACACCGTGACAAGTGGGACCGGCACGTGCTCGGTGATTGCGAGCCAGCCCGGCAGCAGCAACTACGCTCCGGCGCCCCAAGTTACGCAGTCGGTCAGCGCGACGCCCGACACCCAGATAATTACATTCACGACAAGCGCTCCTTCGAGCGCGGCGAATGGCAGTGGCTTCACAGTAGCGGCCACGGCCAGTTCAGGATTGGCGGTGGCCTACGCCAGTGCTGGCTCCTGCAGCAACACCGGGGCGACATACACCATGACGAGCGGGACGGGCACGTGCTCGGTCATCGCGAACCAGCCCGGCAACAGCAACTATTCTCCGGCGCCGCAGGTCACGCAGTCCGTGACCGCCACAGAGATATTGCCTTATGCTGCTACCCCTGTCGCTTCCGTTCCTGGCGGTACTTATGATTCGACACAGGCCGTTTCCCTGACGGACTCGACGGCTGGAGCCGCGATTTATTACACGACTGACGGCAACACTCCCACGACCAGTTCTATCCTCTACACTGGGCCCATCAGCGTGTCGCAGACGGAGACCATCGAGGCCATCGCCGTCGCCGCCGGATTCTCAACCAGTGCTGTTTTCTCGGCCACTTACACCATCGACATTCCGCCCGATTTTTCCCTGGCTGTAGCCCCGCCGTCGCTTACGATTTCCTCCACCCAACCGGGAACGGTCACCGTATCAGTAACTCCGCAGAACGGTTTTTCCTCCGCCATTTCGTTCAGTTGCGCCGGGCTGCCGTCCGGCGCAACATGCAGTTTTTCGCCGCAAACTGTTACCCCATCGAGCGGCGTAGCCACTACAACACTTACAGTCTCCACCTCGGCAACCGCCAGCACGACCGCCAGCATGGGTCGTCTTAACGTGGGAGTGCTGTCGTCGACGGCATTGTCCCTCATGCTGTGTTGCTGGATGGGCTGCACAAAGCGGCGTTTCACGCACGTGTTAATGGCGCTGGCCGTGTTCACTCTGATGCTGATGGTCGGCTGCGGCGGAGGCTCGACCGCTTCAACTACCACGCCGCCAACTCCACCGAGTACATCGAATGTGACCGTGACCGCTACCGCGGGTGCGCTCCAGCACAATGTCACCTTTGCTCTGACGGTGCAACGATCGACGGTGCAATGATCAATCTACGACAGAGCTAATTACACAGGCTGTTCGGACGCGAGGTGCATTGCCGAGCTGGAGGCAAGCGTGGATAGAAGTGCAGTCCGCAGCGGATTCGCTGGCCTCCGCTGGATCTCCCAGCAATTAGCGTCGACCTTCGAGCCTCAAGCGACATCTAAGCAATGAGCTGTCCGGTTGCGCGCCCTTTGGCCTAAGTCATTGATTCGGAAGGAGACGCTTCTATGAAACACTTCTTGATTGCAATCGCGGGAGTCGTGCTGTGCGGACTCTGCCTGGCACAAAATGCCACGCAGCCGCAAACCAGTGGCGCCGCGCCAAGGCAACAGAGTTCGGCCGCCACCGAGGCCGCTCAAACAACTTCAGGGAAATCGCTTCAGACCTCCTCAGCGCAATCGCTCCGGATTGCACCCGGCAGTGTGATTCCAGTGGAGCTCACCAAGACTATCGACGCCAAGAAAGTAAAAACTGGCGATCAGGTCCAGGCCCGGGTAACGCAGGACATGAAGGCTACAACGGGCCAGGTACTGGTGCCCAAGGATACGAAAGTATTCGGACATATCACCGAGGACCAGGCTCGAACCAAGGAAGAGAAAGAATCGCACATCGGAATCGCCTTCGATCGCGTCCTCACAAAAAATGGAACTGAGAGCCCGCTGCCCATGTCAATTCAGGCGATTATCGCGCCTCCGAATTCACGCGCTGACAACACTTCCAATGCCGGAACCCCAGTGACGCCCGAGGGAGGCGGACCATATCCGGGCGAGGCTTCTGCCGGCAACACGGGGCGCGGGCCAGGGATGGGCGGCGCGGCACCCACACAAACGCCGAACGTTCCTGCGGCTGGCAGCGAGTTTCCAAGCAATCCCCAAGCCGGTGCGAACGCGCATCAGCCCATCACTGGTAACACTCAGGGAGTCGTCGGGATCTCGAATCTGAAGCTCTCAACGCCGGCCAATACTACGGAAGGTTCGCTGGTCAGTTCGGAAAAGAACAATGTCAAGCTCGAGAGCGGCACGTTTATGCTCCTGCGGGTAGCTCAGTAGTGTCATGCCCACTTGATCTTTTCTACAAGCGCCGGAGGCCGAGGGCGGGCGCCCTTCGACAAGATGAGGACAAGCTTTTGGAACCGCCGGCAAGATGCGGGCGCTACCGGCTCAACACGAAAAGATCCCCGCCTTTAAAAAAGCCCAGTCTTTAAGGCTGGGCTTGTGTTGTGCGTTTTTCAGATTGGCGGGCAGTAATTTGTGAGCCAGGACTCAGTGGGACATAGTTTCGCCACTTTTGCATGTCTTCGAGATATGTTTGAAGGAAGTGACCTCAATTGTCTCTTTAGCTTCCATCGAGCCAGAGCTTTCGCCCGCGGGTTTCGCTGACGAGGTTGTACCCGTGATCTTCATCTCATGGCCAACGTGGTCGCTTAGCTTCGCCGTGTCGCCCGTCAATTGATAGACTTGGCCGCTCTTGTCGGTCAACATGTAATTTCCGCCGGAGTTGCTCAGGCAACCCTCGACAGTGGTATGGCCGCCTGAGCTCGCTGGCACTGCAGCGGTTTGCTCGCCGCTGGTTGTGTTAGCGGTTGGGGTTTGATTGGTCTGCGCCATCGCCCACGTCGTCCCCAGCAATAGCACCGAAATAAACAAAAGGTGTCGCATGTGTGAAACCTCCAGATTGAATTTGGTTGGGGGTGTCCCGCGCAACTCTGAGTTGGGGCACACCGGTTGACTGCCATCCACTGAAGGCAATGGTCCAGACCCGCGCCGCCACACCATTTCAATGGTCATAATCGTGTTGACGAAGCAGGCGCGCATGTTTCGGTAGGACGCTCACCGTCAGCAGGCCACGGGTTGTGGCACCGATATAACCGGGAAAATTGTTGGAACACAGGGTTCTACCAGTCGATACAACACGCCGAGAGGGCAGATCCGGCAGCTGTGGAAACGGGCTCCCTGAACGAAGATCTGACGGTCAATCAATCTATGCGGCGTCGAATGCAAAACCGCGTAGACACCTGAGTCGGGTACCAGATCTCCTGATTTGAATGTATTGGCCATGGGCGCGCATTTAATCTCCGCGAGCAGTTTCTCTCCGTGGCCCATTAACATCAATACAGTTCCCAGCCGATATTTGGATCTCTTTCACCCGCCTAAGGCCTGCGAATGAACTGAGAATACAGGCCTTATGGCTGCCGAGGCTACCAGAAGACGGCATTGCAGGAGACTGGGCTACAGAATTTGACGGACCGTCTTTCGCCCCATTTCCAGGGTCAACCTCAACTTCTAGCTCTCTTACTTCGTGCAAGCAGGATGGCCGCAATCACAGGCTATTTCCAATTCTTGCGACCCGGCGTCCTTGCAAAACTGGCTGCAGTATTTCTCTCCCGGCGGCGCCACGCATACGCAGGAAGGATGAGCGCACTTGTTCGACTTTTCAGTTGCCATTCATTTTTTCTCCATTTCAGCCCAATCGTTTTCGGCGACATGGCTGCTTGTTTTCTCACGGACCACCTTTGATGGCATGGATAAGACAAGCGTTGTGAACGCCAAAGGAAAATCGTGGCCAGCTGCGAAGCTGATTTTCGGGAAAGTCCGATTAAGGGTCGAAGAAAAGCGTGAACTATAGAGGACACAGAGGTGCAAGGAGGATCAGTTTGGAACGCGGAGCTTTAGCGAGGACAGGGGCGGAATATTTGGGAAGCGACGCCGCTACGGCGCTTTATACGGATGCGTGCATAAGAGCAACTACCAGGACCATGAGCAGGGATAGAAGTATCACAAACCCGCTGCTCAACAGTACGACCTCGCTCAGAAGGTCGGCTTTCATGATGTCGTCCCGGCGCATTACGCCCTCCACGGAAGAAATTCGACTACTGCCATATTAGAGGCCGGAACTGGCTGGGTCGGGACGCTTATACGGCGAAAAATGCAGTTACTCTACAGCCTCATACCCGGTCATCTACTGTATTTATGGCATGTGGATAGCGCTAGGAACATGCACGACGCATAAGCGGATTGCCGCTTATCCTACTGTCAAATTGGTTTAATTCTGCGACCCGAGATCGCGCCAGTCGAGAATTACTTTGCCGGAGTTGCCAGTGTGCATTACGGCGAATCCTTTCTCGTATTCCTGCCAGGAGAAGTGATGCGTGATTACGGGCTCAATATCGAGGCCGCTCTCCAGCATGACCGTCATCTTGTACCAGGTCTCATACATCTCGCGCCCGTAGATGCCCTTGATGGTCAGCATATTAAAGATGACTTTGTTCCAATCGATGGCGATCTGTTCGGCCGGTATGCCGAGCATCGCGATTTTGCCTCCATGGCTCATGTTGACGAGCATGTCGCGGAAGGCGGATGCGTTCCCCGACATTTCGAGGCCTACATCGAATCCCTCGCGCATGCCGAGTTTTTGTTGCACCTCCTGAAGGCTCGTCTTTCTAGGATCGACCGCCATGGTGACGCCTACCTTGGTGGCAAGCTCCAGTCGATATGGGTTCACATCGGTAATCACTACATAGCGGGCGCCCGCGTGTTTCGCGACCGCGGCTGCCATGATTCCGATGGGCCCAGCGCCAGTTACGAGCACGTCCTCTCCGAGCACGGGAAAAGAAAGAGCCGTATGAACGGCGTTGCCGAAGGGATCGAATATGGCGGCGATGTCGAGTTTGATTTTCTCGCTGTGCTTCCAGATGTTCGACATGGGGAGCACAATGTATTCGGCAAATGCGCCGGAGCGGCTAACGCCAACCCCCTGAGTGTGAGCACAAAGATGACGGCGTCCGGCGAGGCAGTTACGGCAACGGCCGCACACCACGTGACCTTCTCCGCTAACGAGTTCGCCAACCCGGAAGTCCGATACGTTTGAACCGACGGCGACGATCTTGCCCACAAATTCGTGTCCGATGACCATGGGGACGTGAATGGCCGATTGAGCCCACGCATCCCATTCGTAAATATGAAGGTCGGTGCCGCAGATGCCGGTCAGGAGGACGCGGACCTTGACGTCATTGATGCCGATTTCCGGCTCGGGAACATCTTCGAGCCAAAGGCCCGGGCTGCGCTTACTTTTTACGAGAGCTTTCATTTCTGTTTGCCTTATGCAGTTGCGAAATGCGAGTCGTGGGTGCTTCTGAAGCAAACGAATACCGAACTCAATACTCTACTGCGCGAAACAACTGCGCACAACTCGCGCACAACCTGGAGCCGTCGTGGGAGCGGGAAAGGGTGAGCCCCGTCCGGATCAACACCATCGGTTACGGCCAGCTTTGTCAAAGGAAAACCCTTCTGCACCGTTCAATGACGAACAATGTCGGGAGCGAAAACTGGCGTGATCACTATCCTGTGATCGCCCTAGGGCGGACGATGTATCGTGGAACGATAGTCATTTGCACCAGGGTATGCATCAAAGGCCCACCGCCTTGCATCTGTTTTAAGAAAGGGCTTGCCAGCTCACGGTCAGGAAGTTCTTCGTCTGGCCTGTATGCGCTGAAGCCGCTTTTTGTAATTCCTTAAGGAGGAAATGCGAAATGAAATACGCAAACTACCTGGCTCTTCTCGCGGCCTTGACTCTGCTGCTGCCCCTCAGCGCATTAGCACGCGACAAGAACGAGCATTCGGTGAATTTAGCAGAGTCCCTGCAAGTCGGCGATACACAATTGAAGGCTGGCAACTACCAAGTTGATTGGCGAGAGGCCGGTCCAGCAGTACACGTGCAGTTTATGCTGCACGGAAAAATTGTGGCCACGGTGCCAGCGATGTTGAAGACCGACGATGCCCAGGTCACGCATGACGACGTCGTGTTTCAAAACACGGGCAACAAGAAGTTACTTGAGGAGATCGATTTCGGCCACCAAAAAGAGGCGCTCGTCTTTGGATAACATCCCAGGGAATAGCACCAAGAGCAATTTGTAAATTACAAGCGGGCGGGGGTATTCGTAAGGATGCGTGTGCGGCCCGCGATGAAGGTGTTTTTCGGCGCCATCCTACGAAATCGTAGTTGCAGTGCAAACTGCTGATATCCCCACGGACGAGCGCGCTAACCGTTGTTAACCGCGTGGCACACAGAGGAACACGGACGCTCTTATGTTTTCCTCCGTGTTCCTCGATAGCCCACCCGCTCTTCCCTCTCTTTCGGTTGTTTTTTCCGCGGAAGCAACTCGCTCGTCCGATTCGCAGACTTCTCAAGAGCGCCTTCCTTTCAAAGACTTGCAGCCGACGCGGCACACCTTCGAAACCACTTTAGTGAAAAGTGCAGGCCGCGGGGTAACAAAGGTATCGAAATAGAAAGTGCATATCTACAGAGAAAGCTTGGACTTTTTCGCGCGGCGCATTTAACTTCCGTTACTTGGGCTCCGGGCACTCAGGGTGTGATAGTGAACATTGAGTTGTGAGCGGTGCGTTAGTTATCCAACATAGACAGTTATGTGAGACGGTCAACGGAGACGACGAGACATCAATGCGGAAACAAAAGGACTTCTCGCTAATCGGCCTACTGATTGTCATTGCGATCATCCTAATCGCCGCTACAGCCAATTTCGCATATGCACAACAAATTGAACTGACCAATGCTCCAACTACTCTAGCAAGCGGCCAATGTTCATCACCGGTATATGTAAAACTTTACGAAGGGACAAAAGTAATCAAAGCCCCTGCTAAAATCCTGGTGAGCCTCACCTCAACCGGCACCTCGAGTTTATCTTTTTTTTCTAAGTCAACCTGTGCCACTCAGATCTCTTCAGTTGCCATCGCTGAAGGAGCCACTCAGATCAAATTTTACTTCTCCTCAAGTCAGCCTGGTACGGGAACTATGACCGCCTCCGCTCAAAGTTCAGGGTTAAATGTTGTGTCGGCAAATGTCACCATCAGTCCTACTGCGACACTTGGCGTTGAAGAGTCAGAAATGGTGCGCATTATTAATAGAGTTCGAAGTGGTGTAGGTCTGCCAGAACTGCAGGCTTCAACGGATCTTACCGCCGCCGCGCTTTGGATGGCTAACGATATGGCTTCTAATGCCTGGACGAGCGCGGACATGGAGAACAGCAACAACAATTATAATGCCGATACTCTGGGGCGGAACATGTGGCAGCGGATCTCCGCTTTTGGTTACTTCGGAGGCACCCAGTCTTACAATGGTGAAATGCTCATAGGCGGCGAACCGGACGCTCTTTCTACGTTCTACGAACCGAACGTCGTTTATGAATTGAATACAGCTTTTACTACGCCTTATGCAACAGTTATCGGCGTGGCTCATGTGTATGCCCAACCCGTGGGTTGGTATTGGGTCATCGACTTTGGTGGTATGAACGTTGACCAACTCCTTTCTTTGAGCCCGGCGCCGACACCAAATGAACAAACTCAAGTCGCGTGTTCAACCTGGAACAATGCTCAACCCGCTTCCTGGGCTACAAAGTGGACCGGCAACACCGTCAGTTGCAATGCGGGAACCATCGACTCCGGGTCTATTCAGGGAACTCTCTCGCTGGTGAACTATTATAGAAACCTAGCCGGACTGCCAGCCGTAGTGGAAGACTCTACCTGGGATCAAGAGGCCCAGGCTTGTGCATTGATTGAGGATGCTAACTTCAACACCTACGGATTGAGTAATTCCCCCCAATCTTCATGGCAGTGTTATTCAAGCTCTGGAGCCAACGCCGCTGCACAAAGCAATCTAGCTTCGCTAAATAGCCAATCATCCATCGCGGTTTATATGGAAGATCCTGGGAATCCATATTTTGGCCACCGGAGCTGGGTGCTGTCCAATAATTTCTCAACGGTCGGCATCGGAAGCACCACTACAGCTTCATGTCTCAAGGTCGAGGGCGGGAATCCTATACCAGAGCCCCAACCGTGGGTGGCCTGGCCGCCTGCCGGAGTAGTTCCAATAAATGCGCTTCTGAGCGTCGACTTAACAGGATGGTCTATCCAGAGCGACACTATTAACCTGAGTAATGCCAAGATCTCTGTGGAGTCAGGGGGAACGAATCTTCCTGTAACCGTCGCGCAAGTAAACGGCTATGGCGCAAATTTCAAGATTTCTTTTAAGCCTACAGGTTGGCACAGCATCGTTGGCAATACTTACACAGTCAGTGTCAGCGGCATAAGTTCACCCATTCAATATTCCGTGAACGTCGTGGGCTGCTATTAGCGATCTGTTGCCATACACGCGAGTCAGCTGGCGTCTGGCTTCTTGCCCGCATTCCGAGGTTCGGCCGGCAAGGAATCAAAGATGAAGTAATGCCCCTGTCCGCACCGAAACAGGTTAAGGACGTCGACTGTAATATCCATCACTTACAAGCGTGACTTCGCGGAATGACGCGTATCTCTGATCGACATCCGTTTCGAAGCGCTTGCCCTCGCCCGTACCGGACCGCGAGACGCCCCGCTTGCGCGGGGCGCCCGTAAGGCATAGTCAGCGAGCCTTTAGAAATAGAACTTCACTCCAAGCTGTACCGCCCGGCCTTCGCCGTTGGTTGAGATCGTCCTGGTAGTGAAGATCTGGCCGAAGTTTCCCAAAATTCCGGAGGCATCTTCGTTGGAGACGGCAAGGGGAAGACTCGGATCAGAAGGGTTGGCAAAGTTCGTGTGGTTAAAAGTATTGTAGGTTTCTAGGCGCAACTCGAGATAACGCGATTCGTCGATGTGGACTCTCTTCTCCAACGCCAAGTCTCCGTAGTTGAGTCCCGGACCATAGAGCGGGTTGCGGCTTGCGGTTCCGAGGGTACCCGGAGCCGGAAGCGTGAAAGCGGCCGGGTTGAAATAAAGGTTCTGGGGATTGGTCCCGGTGATCGTACCACCAGAAATTCCGGGATTGTGATTCCTGGGGTCCCGGATGCCGAGGGGAGCGCTGGTGCGGTTGGCGCGGTCCGGACATGCGTAGTATCCGACATTGTTGTCGCAAGTGAGCGAGGTCGAGAAGAAGTTGAATACGGCAATCGGAGTCCCGTGTTGGAGCGTGTAGATGCCCGACAGATTCCAATCATCCGTCAGCCGTTTCCATTTATGAGTGAACTGGTAGATGGGAAGGGTGTAGGTGTAGCTTGCAACGAAACGCTGCGGCGCATCGTTTGAGGAGGGCGCCCACATACAGGCTGCGCAGAACGGGTTGACCCCCGGGAAGTTGAAGGCGTTGCTTTCGAGGCTTGAGGTCTGGTCGAAATAGCGCGACCATGTGTAAGCCGCCAAAACCTGCAATCCCCGACTAAGACGGCGGTTCAAGGTCAGCTGCAGGGAGTCATACCTGGAGTTGTATTCGGTGGTCTGCTGGCCCGGGTGCCCGTATATGGCAGCATTCCATGGGACCGCACCCGGAACCGGAGTGCCGTTTGTCCAAGTCAGGTTGGCGTTTTCGGTGATGGGAGTTACCGGGCAACCATTCCCTCCTGTCAAGGCGAGGCCGGTGGGGCAGCCGTCTGCCGCCGCCACCGGGTTGATGCCAGGAGCGCTCCCAGCCAGGTTCAGCACAACCGCGCCCTCTTCATGGCGCCCCCGATTCCCGACGTAGCCGAGGCTCACGATGGTCGCCTTGTCAAGCTGCCGCTCGATGGTCAGGTTGAAGTTGGTTGACCTCGGCGCGGTAAATCGCGGGTCCTCGGTATTGAATCCGAATCCGATAGGAGCGAACTGGGAGAAGTCAATGTTTGTATCGCCCACCGGAAATGGACTAAAAGGAAACGGATTGGTTGCACTGCATTTACCGTCCGCCGAAATAAACGGGTTGGCAAAGCCGATAGAACCGCACGCCGCAAGTGCGCCGGTGCTCGTAATAGCAAAAGGTGCATTGGTAAGAGTTTGCAGCGCCAACTCTTCTTCACTGCGGTTGTAGTAGAGCCCGATGCCGCCATGCACGCTCCAGTCCTTCGACGCGCCCGGACTCCAGGCAAAGCCAAAGCGCGGAGCGAGGAGATCGTATTTAACAGACATCCCCCCATACTTGTTGATCCCTGCGTCCCCCGGATACACAAATCCCGGAGGGGCGGTTGGAAAGATCGAGGACTGCTGACCGGGCCGGAAAGCACCCATGATCAGGCCGTGGTCATAGTTGTTCAGCCAGGGTGTTTCAACATCGTAGCCGGTTCCGTAGGTAATGGTCAGGTTGGGCATGATTTGCCACTGATCCTGAACATAGGCGTAGATTTCATGCGCTTTCGCGTCGATGATGGAGCCGCTCCCTTGCGTGTACGTGCTTGGAAGTCCCAGCAGAAAATCTACTCCTGAGTTTCCAGTGGAGAACGGGCCGGTGCCATTAAAGGCGAAGTTGCCGCTGAGACTGTTATAGAAAGGATTGTTCAGCGACGGGCGATCAAAGTTAAAACCGGCCTTGAAGGTGTGATGCCCCCAGACTTTACTGAAGTTGTCGGTGAGCTGATAGACGTTTTGAATGCGGGGCTGGGGACCGCTGCTGGCGAATCCCAGTGTGAAAAGGCTACCGACGGTCACGACAGGCAAAGAGGAAATTGAGCTGTTTTGCGGTGTGATGCCGGTAAAGCCGTAGGTGGTGGGGTTAATGGGGGTTACGGGATCGACCGCGACAAAGTTGAAGCGCAAATAGCCAAGGCGGAACTCATTCAATGTGGTGGGCGAAAACGTATGGGTCCACGAAAACGAGTACTGGTGTGTGTGGCGTTGTGCTTGCTGCGGCTGGCCCGGTAAGTCGGATCCCGTAAAGGGCAATGTATCCTGGGACGGATTCGTCTGCCAGAGTCCATAGAACCAAAGCGCGTCGCTATTTGTCAGTTTGTAATCGATTCGACCCAGCAATTGATTGTATTTCGCCGTCGTGACTGGAGAGACGTCGACTAATCCGCCGGCGGTAAGGGGAACGAACTGATTCACTAACTTCGTCGAAAGCGGGTTATAGTCCTGCGTAGGAATATTGCCGGTCGAGAACAGGCTACCGTATGCCGCCCCGGCCGCACACTGGACCCCTCCACTTACCGGGCAGGTCGACGCGCTGTCTCCGTACAAGGGGAAGGCGCTGTTCCCGGTGAAGGTGGTGCCGGCGAAATCACCACTATTAAACTGCGACGGTGTGAACACCGGGACGTGGAGCGCAGGGAACTCCGGGATCTTCTGGTGATAACCCTGATAGGAGAAAAAGAAGAAGGCCTTATCTTTGAGGATGGGACCGCCGACCGTGCCTCCATACTCATTCTGATGGAAAGGTGTTGGCGCACTTTCAAAATAGCCCTTCGCATCAAGGAACGTATCACGATAAAACTCAAAGCCGCTGCCGTGAAACGCGTTGGTGCCGTTTTTGATGTTGGCGTTAATAACCGTTCCCGAATTGCGGCCGAACTCCGGGTTCAGGGTGTTGGTGATCATGCGGAACTCGCCGATGGCATCCGGACTGGGAATGACGAGGGCAGTGTTCAGCACAGAATCGTTGGAGTCGACGCCGTTAATCAGAAAGGAGTTCTGCTGTGTTTCCGCACCGTTGCCGGAGTAGGCGCCATTAGTGCCTCCGAAGCGGTCGGACGTTCCTATGACGCCGGGTTGCAGTTGCTGGAGTTGGGTCCAGTTGCGGCCGTTCAGAGGTATGTCCACAATCTGTTGTCCCTCGATGGTCGAGCCGAGTTGCATGTCGGTCTGCTGTACCTGGACCGGATTGGCCTCGACGACGATTTCCTCTGAGATCGCTCCGACCGTCAGTGGTACAGCGAGGTTGTAGATCTGGTTTAGATCCAAATGAATGCCCGAGGCCTGGAACGATTTGAAACCGGTCTGCTCGGCCCTAACCGTGTAATCGCCGATGGCGACCTGTAAGAAGTCAAAGATGCCGTCCTTGCTGGAGGTGGTGTTATAGGAGATCCCTGTCGCCGTGTTCGTGGCTGTTAGTTTTGCTCCTGCCACTTCGGCGCCAGTCGAATCGGTCACTGTGCCCCTGATGCTGGCATAGAGGTTGTCGGCGTTGGCTGGGATCGAAAATACACCGAGCGCCACGGTGAGCAGCAGAACCACCAAGCCTACAAGTTGCAAGATTTTCAACTCAACTTTCGATTGCATGCGGTTTCTCCTGGAACAACATCACAAGATGGCCAATACTCTTGATCCGGGCTGCAGTCCACGGCCCGGACGTACACCTTTTTGTCCTGTGGGGATGAATGGAATGGGAGGTGGTATGAATGAGCAGCAATGTCAGGACGAGACTCGATGACTGCAGATCTGCCCGGACACAAAGAGGCTATCTCACTAACCTAACTGCTACGACATTTTGTAGAATCTAAGGCTCAACGATGGGATTTTGTAGAACCGAGACCGCAGTGAGCTATCGCAATGTCCGTTTTTTCACTCTGGCGTCGCGGTCGTTTGCTTACCCGATAAGTGTTGGGTCGTTTAAGCGGAAGATAGTTACTCGATCTATCTGATGTCACGGACTATCAGTCTGACGTGGAATCGTCTCGGTTTTTTATGCGGTAGTCCCGTAGACCATATTACATGTCCCGTAAGTGTAGATTGTAAGGAGTCCCTGTTGCAGAATGGCGGTCATGGGCAGCGACACTCAGATCAATGCAGTCGGCGGAACCGGGCAGCTTCGTGCAACTTTGAGGGCGCCAGGTCCTGGACATTGGGAACAGCGACAAAGCAAGAGGTTACGATCAGTTATCAAAGCATTACCTCCGCGTCCAGTTCGCTCACAACTGGAACGCGCCTGCCGCATTGCGCTGATGGAGGGTGAAGAACCTGCTCCTGTCGAAACAATCTATGACAGAATTGTGCGACGCGGTTCTATCTCGTTCCTTGGATATAAACGCCCGTTTCGCGCAATAACATCAACTATGTGTAATTTGGCAAAGAAGGGCGAGGTGTGTGTGGTGGTAAGAACAGCCAATAGCGTCAGACGAAAGCCACTATGGCGGCGTTCTTTTTCTGCTTCATGATCCGCAATTCGACGCTGCTGACTCCGTAGTGCGCCTTGGGCGCCTGACTAACTCTCCCCCGCAATTTGAGCAAACGAATTGCAGATTTAAGGCACAACCGTCGCAATAGGTGCACTCCTGGGAGCAAATAAAGGCGATTCCCGTCGGAGCCAACGTCATTCGGCATCGTTCACAGCCTGTTCGCATTTCAAGGCTCATAATCCGCACCCCGATCCGGTTCGGTGTCGTGAAGAAGTGTGCGAATTGCCGAACTATAGAGACGACTGCACGGGAGTTCTTTCCCACTTTTCAGCCGGACCATGTACTCGCCGCTATTGCAAGGATAGACTTCCTTGATCTTCGCGACATTCACGATAATGCTTCGATGGATACGCAAGAAATAGTGATGGGGAATGCGCTTCTCAATATGACCGATCGGCTCTCGCAACCGGTACACCTGGCTACCTGTATGTATGGAGACATAATTGGCAGCAGCTTCTATCCAATCAATCTCGTCGAATTCCAGGAATATGGCGCTGCCTCTAGACTTGACAATGAGACGCCCGGGAATCGATCTGACCGGTGCGACGAGATTCGTACGCCGCCAGGTTAACGAATCCTCCTCGCGGACCCTCGCCACATCGATTCTCGCGCGTTCTATCACACGATGAAAACGTTCCGGATTAAACGGTTTCAACAGGTAGTCGAAGGCTCTGGCTTCGAATGCCTTGAGAGCGTATTGATCTTGTGCCGTAATAAAGATGACGAGAGGAAGAGACCCAGGTGGCAGGGGAGCAATCATGTCAAACGGGTTTGTGCCGGCAGTATGAGGGTCAAATAGCAGTAGGTCCGGCCGGTGCGCGCGCAGGGCATCGAGGACCTCCTCCCAGCGCGTACATTCAGCAACGATGTGAACATCGGGTTCGGCAGTCAAGAGGCCCCGCATTCGTTGACGGCACTGGGTGTCATCATCAGCAACAACGAGGCGCAGAGGGCGGCGGTCCTTGAACACACGCATCGGATTTGATTCATTCCTAAGATCGATGGTTGGCAACATCATGATTGATCGGTCCAAGAGAATCTCAGTTCCAAGCGATCCCGAGCTGATGGTTCTTCGACGCGGTAACATCTATTTGGTACCCTACATTTCGAGAGTTCGTCCCCGAATAATGTGTATCCATCCCAGCAAGAATGCCCGCCAATGGAGCTTTAAATCGGTGCGGTGTGGCGGCTAACCCTAGAAATTTTCCAAACGAGCGCGCGCTTACCGGGAGGAACGGCGAATTGAACAAGTCCTTTCCCGACATATCGCTAACTCCTTCGCCCGGACCAGAGCAGTTGCTGTGTGCCGTTCTGCCCAGGATTTCTCCGGTAGCAATCTAGCTGATTTGAGTGTGGTGGTCTCGAAAATTGTTGGTAAATTGTAGGTACCTTAATAATAGACTGATTCTAAACAGCTTCGCGAACATGTAAAGGCTCGAGCGAAGGAGGGAGAGCATCCTTCACCGGACCATCATGTCTAGTTATTTCCGCAGTCACCTCGACCCTGTCGACGGAAAAGTATGTCGGAGTTTTTTTGCTCGGAAGATATACTCCTAAGGCATGTCATCCCGGACGGAAGCGTTGAGAGACAACTCAGGCGATCCCGGCGCTATGGGATCTGCTACCCCGACTTGCCGGTTCAAGTTTGGGGATTTTGAAGTCGATACGCGCGCCGGTGAACTGCGGCGAGGCGAATCGAAGATTAAGCTGCATAGAAAGTCGCTTCAGCTTTTGTTGGTGCTGCTGGAACATCCAGGCGAGGTTGTGCTGCGGGAGGAACTTCGGGCTAGCCTATGGACTGCCGATACTTTTGTCGATTTCAACGCTAATATAAAGACCGCGGTCAATAAACTTCGACAAGCTCTGAACGATTCTGCCGAGAAGCCGATCTTCATCGAAACTATCCCGAGGGTCGGTTACCGATTTATCTTTCCCGTGACGCATTTACTGCAGTCGAGCCACCTTTCGCCAGCCACTGGTCCGCTGCAACGTGTGGAAGACCACCTCCCTAGGGCTTCGTGGACGGCGGGAATCATTGGCAGGAATCGATTTTGGAGGATAGCGGCGCTCTCGGTTTTATGTTTCGCGTTGGGCGTCAGTGGACTCTACGAAGTTTGGCAGCGTTCATCGCATGTGAAGTCTTCTTCGATTCCCAGATCGCCTGTCCTTCTGGTCTTGCCTTTCGATAACCTGAGCGGCGACTCATCCCAGGATTTCTTCAGCGATGGGGAAACGGATGAAATGATAAGCCTTATCGGGCGGCAGGCGCCCCATGACCTTTCCGTAATCGCCCGAACCTCCGCGATGCAGTATCGCGGAGTGCATAAACCTCTTTCTAGAATTGCGCAGGAGTTGGGGGGCGTGGATTACGTCCTGGAAGGAAGTGTGCGCCGCTTTGGCGCTCACATTGCACTAAACACGGAACTGTTGCGCATGCCTGGCCAGGTAGTGCTCTGGTCGCACAGCTACGAACGCGACATTGGCGATTTGCTCGAAGTACAGCAGGATCTCGCGGAACAGGTTTGCAGTTCGGTTTTGCGGCGGCTCATGATTTCCAAATCCACGCATTTTGCCGGCGCGGTGAATTCGCAAGCTCACGATACCTATCTGATGGGGATGTATTACCAGGCGAACAAACGGAACGGCGACAATTTACTGCGCGGTATCGAGTATTTCAAACAAGCCGTTCAACAAGACTCGCATTACGCCCCCGCCTATGCCGCGCTGGCTTATTCCTACACGCTCGCTGCGGGGTGGGAGGTTCTGCCCCCCCACGACGCCTATCCGAAAGCGAAAGCGGCAGCGGCACTAGCTCTTCAACTCGACCCGGATCTCGCCGAGGCCCATATGACGTTGGCCACGGTCGAGCATGAGTACGAATGGAAGTGGGATGAGAGCGAGACGGAGTTCCGGCGAGCAGTGGAGCTCAATCCGAACTCCTCACTTTCCCACAAGGGTTACGCCGAGTTTTTGATGCACGGGGGACGGAACAGGGAAGCGATTGAGGAAGCGGACCGCGCGGTGATGCTCGATCCCCTCTCTCTTGGCACCCGATTGCTGCGTGCTTTTGTCTATCTCTTCGCCCGGGATTACGATCGCTCCGCGCAAGAATGCCAGGCAATTATCCATGCGGATTCAAAGTATGCTCCGGCATACTATCTGCTGGCGGGCGCCTACGAAGCACAAAGGCAATACCAGAGAGCGATTTCCGAGCTGGAACTGGCCCGGATCTTTTCCAATAATTCTCCCAAGATTACAGCTGGCCTGGCACGCATGTATGCTCTCGCCGGGCGGAACCGGGATGCACTGCGCTTGTTGTCTGAGATAAAGCGAGAGGAAAAGCGACAGTACGTCTCTCCCTACAGCCTGGCTGCAGTTTACTCGGGCGTCGGGGATAAACGGCAGGCCCTTGATTCGCTCGAACGGGCAGCTGCCGAACGTTCATCGGATCTTCCATACTTGTACCATTCTCCCGAGTTCGAGAACCTGCGTGACGAGCCCAGGTTCGCTCAACTCGTTCGGAAAATCGGTTTTCCGGCGGATGATGACTACGCGTCGAGCGTCTACCGGCCGTAATCTGCGGGATACCTTGAAGAGATTCCTTTTTTTGAGTGCAGTTCTTGAGTAGAAGGCGGGCAAGATGACGCTCAAGAAATCTGGTTGATTCGGGAACCATGAATCTCACAACGGTCCATCACAGGTGTTTCTCGATCTTCGCCTCTACCCTCGTGTTCGCTCTCCGGTTTGCGGCTGTCGTCGTCCTCGCCGCTGGATACGCGCTGTTCGCGCGAGCCTTAGCGACCAAGCCAAGACCGGCGAAACCGCACGCAGCGGCCGGCGCGAGGCGGCCGAGTGTTGTATTGATCACCATCGATACGCTGCGGGCGGATCATGTGGGGTGTTATGGCGCTGGGCAGCCGAAGACTCCTACGCTTGAGTCGCTCGGGCAGGATGGAGTCGTGTTCGAGCGGGCGATTGCGCAGGTTCCCCTGACGTGGCCTTCGCATGCGGTGATTCTGACTGGGGCGTATCCTTTTCAAAATGGGGTACAGGATTTTACGGCAGTGCCGCTGATCGTGAAACCGTCTGCGAGAAGCGGGATTCGGGCGGGGCGGAGGAGTGAGCCGGTGGAGACGGCGGCGGTGGCGCCTACCCTTCTGGAATTGGCAGGCTTGAAGGATTCAACGGGTCCGATCTTCGGGCAATTTCAGTCAAAGGCACTATTGGGAACGCGCCACGAAGGAGTAGAGAGACAGGAGGCAGGGCCTCCCGTGGCAAGGGATCCAACTTATAGCGAGACGTTTTATCCGTTCGGCTCGTTTGGGTGGAGTCCGCTGCATGGCATGGAGAGCGAGAAGTTTCATTTTATCGAGGCGCCGAAGCCCGAGTTGTATGACCTGCAGAGTGATCCGATGGAGACGCACAACATCGCGGGTGAACAGCCGGCGACGGTGGCTGTGTTGCGGGAAAAATTGCAGGCGCTCTTGGCGCGCAATCCATTTCGCGGGCAGGATGCAACGGCTGGAAATTTGAGTCCGGATGCGCAGGAGAAGTTGCGGGCGCTCGGCTATTTTGGATTTAGGGCGGCAGTTTCCCCGGACGCGCTAGAACATGGGCTCGCCGATCCCAAGGACAAACTGTGGGAGTTTAACGCGATCCTGAAGGCAGCCGACGCATATCGCGTTCGCGACCCAGAGGCGGCGGAGGCGCTGCTGGCGAAGGTGCAGGAGCAGGATCCGAAAATTTATGTTGTGCCGTTCATGCTGGGCGAGTCGGCACTGCAGCGCAACGATTGGCAAGGGGCCGCGGAACAACTGCAGCGGTGTCTTGAATTGAATCCGACCTTCGACAACGCGATGACCGGCCTGGCGCTGGCGCTCGGAAAGCTGGGACGTGCGGAAGAAGCCGAGACCTGGCTCGACAAAGCGATCGCCGGCAACGCGCAGAACTACCGCGCGTGGTATCAGAAAGGCCTGCTGGCAGCGGAGGCCAGCGCGGCGACGGCAGAGGCCGCGTATGAAAAGGCGGTCACAATTCAGCCGAACTTCGCCCCCGGGCAGCGGGCTTTGGGGATGTCGTTTTTCCAGCAGAAGAACTATGTGCAGGCAGCCGTCCACCTGGAAAAAGCCATTGCGCTCGGGGTGAAGGACGCCCGCATTCACAACTATCTCGGCATCTGTTACGCCCAGACGAAGCAACTGCCAAAAGCGATTCACGAGCATCAGCGGGCGATCGAGCTCGATCCAAAGTCAGCAGAGGCACACCTGAACCTCGGGTTCGACTATGAGAAGCTTGGGAAAAATCACGCTGCGAAGCTGGAGTATGAGGAGGCATGCCGGCTGAATGCGCAAGTGTGCCAATCGATCCGGTCGAGTCAGAAATGAAGAAAGAGTAAGAAGGGCTTGATCTCGGAGTTCGAGAACAAGCCCTTCAGGCAGACGCACGGCTAGAAACTAAGTTTCAACCCCATTTGTAAGTTGCGAGCATTGAGCGTCGCTGCTGCCGTTCCAAACAGTGGGTCCTCCAAGCTGGTATGTTGGCTGAACGGTGTTCCGTTTGAGAGGAGGAAGTTCGCCCGGTTGAAGATGTTGAACGCGGCAGCCTCGAACTTGAGGTTGAAGCGCTCGGTGACCTTGAAGTTCTTGGCCAGCGTCATGTCCGCTCCCCACATTCCTGGCCCGGTGAGGTTGTTTCGCCCTTCATTCCCAACACAGGCGAGGCAAGGCGCGGTCAAAGTTGGGAAACCGGGCGCCGAGTAATTCAGGGGAGACCCTGCCGTAAACGCCCCGCCCGGACCAAGCCCAGGCCAGCCATGCTCCCATGTGGAGCGGCTAGGAGAGAAGTGCTGGATACTGGTGTCTGGACGATCAACGCTTGGGAACTGACCATCCAGAGTCCACTCACCGCCGTTGTTGATGCACGTTCCATTCGTGACGTCGCTTTGAGTGCAACTGCCACCGGGACCTGTGCCACTTAAGCTGGCTCCCGCGAGACGCGCGTAGGGCGACCAGTGCGGGCCGCTCTGGAACGACCAGATGCCGTTCAGACTCCAGCCGCCGAGCAGCGCGCCTTCTACTCCGTGGAGGTTCTGACCGGGCAACTGATAGACGTAATCGAATACCAGGCGATGCCGGATGTCGAACAGGGAGTTGCCGCGATCAAGACTCGGGTTGTTGGTATCGGTACTGTAGCCATCGCCGCCCGCTGAGCCCGCCGCCGAGGTGGCCGAGTCATGCCACGACGATCCATTGTCGATCGAGTGGCTCCATGTGTAACTGGCGTGCGCTTGCATGCCGTGGCTCATCTGCTTGTTGAGGGTCAGCTGGAGAGCGTTATAGTTGGAGTTGTTGGCGTTTTGCCACTCGCGAAGTACGCCATAGTTCGAGTTCGGAAAACCTCCCAAACCAGTAACGGTCTCGCCAAGATTGTTCATTACGCTTACCCCTGTGGGGAGTATGCCGCCAATCGTGCGGTTGAGTGACTGAGAGCGGAAGAGCCGATGCCCGGCCGTTCCCACATAGTTCACCTCCACAACGGTCCTGGGCGCGACCTCGCGCTGGATTCCGAAGAAGAAGTTATAGACGTAGGGATCCTTAATACCCTGCGGTGGGACGATCCCGGTCAGGAGTGCGGCATCGATATTACCGGCAAACCACCCCGTAAGGTTGCCGACGGCCTGTGAGCCTACGCCTTGCCCCGGGTTCTGGCCGCTGCCGGGAGTGCTGGTCGTGTAGCCTGGCGCGGCGCCGGAGGAAACGCAGCCACTGGCACCGCATGTTGATGGACCGTAGACTATCGTCCCCGGAATGCCCTCGATCGGTCCGACGGCATTGAATGAATAATACGGTAAGTTCCAACGAGAGTTTGAAAGCGGATTGTAGAGCGTTCCCTCGTAGGAGATGCCAAAGCCGCCACGCAGCGACGTCTTGCCGTTACCGAAGACGTCCCAGGCAAAACCTACGCGCGGGCCGAAATCGCGGTACTGATTCGGTCCGAGACTGGGAGAGCTGGCAAAGCCACCCGGGCCGCAAACTCCCGCGAGAGTCTGGCTGTCGGGGACAATCGTGGTTGGGTCGCAACCAGGTGCGCCCAGCGGCACATTGGCATTCGCCACCTCTCCGGCGATTCCCGGAATTGTGCTCGACGGCGGCCCGAACTTGAAGGTCGTCGCCAGATTGTCCTCTTCGTTATGCCGCTTGTAAAAGTCCCAGCGCAGTCCAAGATTCAGTGTTAAGCGTTTGGCTGCTTTCCAGTCATCCTGGAAGTAAGCGCCGACCTCCCAATTTCTCCAGTGGCGTATATTGTTGGCCAGTTCGGGATTGGGAGTGGGATTTAGAGTTGAAACGGTGCAAGGAGTAGAGGTGCACAGATCGGGATTCACGCCCGCTGCCTCTCCGCCCGGCGCATCCGCGGCAAAGAAGAGAGGGTCGCTAAAGTAATAATTAGGTCGCGCCACATTGAACAGACTGTTTTCCAGATTACGGCGCAGCTCGCCGCCAACCTTGAAGTTGTGGTTACCATGACTAATCGACACCATGTCACCGTATGTGTATTCGTGGTCCTTGAACGCTTGCGGATATCCGCTGTAGGAACCGAACCCGGTGACGCCGTCCGTAAATGTGACCTGGGGAACGCCCGGAAGGTTGGGTGCGATCTGGGTATTGTTCTGTGTGTATCCCAGCTTGAATTCATTCAGCAGCGTGGGAGAGAAGGTGTATACCCAGCTGAACTGTCCGTTTTGAAAGTAATTATTGTTGGGATTGGTGAAACCGCGGGTACAGTTGGTATTGCAGTTCAGACCGCCATATTGGTCCGTGTTGTGATCATAGTTCATCGACACGTACAGGCGGTTGTTGGCGTTCCAGTTGTAGTCGATGCGGCCCATTCCCTCGTTGCCATTAAACAAATTGCCCAGAACCTGGGCTTGGGCGCCGAAGATCGCCGTGCTGCTGTTCAGGAACGGATCGGCGCGGGACATGGTACCCGACTGAATTGCGGGAAAACTGGCGCAACCGTTGGCAGCGGCGTTCGCCTGGTCGTTGGCGGTTACACCGATGATTGGGGCCAGGCGCGCCGACACCGGCCCATTCCCGTTGTCCTGGCAAAGGTACTGGGTGAAATCCGGAAACCCCGTCGTAGTGTTGGTCTGGACGAACGAATTGAGCGTGCTGGGCACCCCGTTGTTTACTTGCTGCGTTCCAGCTACTGAGGGCGCAAAATTCTTATACAGCAGAGCGGCAACGGAGTTATATGCTCCGGGCGCTTGGGCTGCGTCGATTACGGCCGTCCGCCATTGTGGCGACTCCACCGTGATCAACGTAGGTACGCCCGTGGTTTTGAAACGGTCGCCTTGGTACGATCCGAAGAAGAACAGCTTGTCCTTGAGAATCGGACCGCCGATGGTGCCGCCGAACTGGTTAAAGTGCAGAGCAGGCCTGGGGGCCCCCTGGGCGTTAATGAAGTATTCGTTGGCATCCATGGCGCTGTTGCGTAGATACTCCCACAAGCTGCCATGGATGGCATTGGTACCGGACTTCGTTACGAGATTATTGATGCTGCCCGCGCTGCTGCCGTACTGGGCAGACATGTTGAGTTGTAACTGCTGAAATTCCTCCACCGTATCCTGAATCGGTGTATTGACTACACCGCCACTCAGGTCCTTGTTAGAAACACCATTAATGAGATAGCCGTTAAAATCTTCCCGAACTCCATTGACCACCGTGGCATGTCCGGCTTCCATCATGGTTCCCTGCACGTTGACGGCGCCAGGGGCCTGTTGCATCAAGTCGTAGACGTTTCGGCCGTTCAAAGGCAGGTTGGCGATCTGGGTCGAGCTTACGGTGGTGGCCAGCTTTGAATCCTCGGTGTTAATGATCGCAGCGGCGCCGGTGACTTCGACGACTTCGGAGGTCTTTCCAATTTGCAGCTTGAAGTCGAGGTGCGAGATCGTGCCGGCGTTAGCCGTGACACTAGCGCTGGATCCAGTCTTGAACCCAGCTGCCTCTACCGTTACCTTGTAGGTGCCCGGAGGCACTTCCTTGACGGTGTAGTTGCCGCTGGCGTTGGTCGATGTCGAAACGCTCAAGCCGGTCGCGGCATTGGTGGCCACAACTCTGGCGTTTGCGATGGCGGCATCGGTTGGATCGGTCACGGCTCCAGTAAATTGGCCGTATTGAACCTGCGCCGCCAGGTGCAGACCACACGCTATTGAAATTACAACCATAAACATTGGGAACATACATCGGTGTTGTTGTTGCCTCATATGCTCGACCTCGTTCCACGCTGCGGTAGCGGTGATGGATTGTCTGGACTTACTCCGCTTTTGGTCGAATGTGCAGGCGCCATTCCGAAATTGTCAGATGAGGGCAACAGTGGGACGAATCATTGAGTTGGGAGTTTGACAGGTTGCATTGGATCAACAGACCTTTGGTCGGGGCGACGGTTATGGCGGGGAGAACATCATTGAATCTTGTAAGACCATATTTAATTTCATAGATATCAAGAGTGATCGATGAGAATTGGTAGGAAGAAATTCCAGCGCCAATGCTGGAATCCCACAAATCTGCGGTTGGATGAAGACTGTACCGTTCCCGTAAACCGCTATCCAGGAACGTCTCATCCTCAATTGCAGCGTGGACATCCCAAAAGCCAGCCAGTCGTAGGCGGATATGTTATGGTGCGTTCTCGGGCGACGGAGCCAGCGTCCAAGGTCATGAGGAAGGATGTTTTTGGCCCACACAGGAGGCGAATATGAGGACGCGTTTCTTACTCGTGAATTGCCGGTTCTTGTCTTTAGCGATCATCTCTGTTGTGCTTGCGTTCCCGAACCCAAGCGTCAGCGCGCCCCCCGGAGCGCAGACGGCAGCGACCAGCAAGTTTGCTTCGGTGGACGGCAAACCAATTTCGGTAGCGTTTGTGCTGGGGGATGGCGCCGCGGTCATCGATTTCAGTGGCCCCTGGGAAGTATTCCAGGACGCAGGAGGTCCAGATGGCGAAGATCATTTCCGCTTGTTTACGGTGGCAGCATCCAAAGCGCCGATACGCGCTTCGGGAGGTCTGATGATTACTCCCGACTACTCTTTCGCCGACGCGCCTGCAGCCCGCATCGTGGTGATTCCCGCGCAGCGGGGCACTCCGGAGTTGCTCGATTGGCTCCGGCAGAGGGACAAGGAATCAGACATCGTAATGTCCGTGTGTACCGGCGCATTTCAACTTGGGAAAGCAGGTTTGCTCGACGGCAAACGGGCAACCACTCACCATGATTACTACGACCAATTTGAGAAAGCGTTCCCTAAAGCCACGCTCGTCAAGGGTCGCCGCTATGTACAGAGTGACGAGGTCATATATACATCTGGCGGTTTGACGTCGGGAATTGATCTGGCGCTGCACATTGTGGAGCAATACCTCGGGCGGGATGCTTCTCAGAAGACCGCGGATTATATGGAGTATCAGGGGGTGGGCTGGAAGAACTAGATGCCGGCCAGTTGGTTCATGAAGAATGCGGCCCATTCCACTTGGTCTCAGCGTGCGGCGCCACCCAAAATTGTGTTAGAGCCTGATGCCGCCAGGGCATGAAAGGCATGAAACGCCTGACACTTCTTGAAGCTGAATGGATGACGGTCGAGGAGAAGCAGATCAGTAATTCAGGTTGAAGCTGATCAGCTTGGTGATCACCGCGATCCAGACGATGCCGCACAACGCGACGGCATTCAGAATTCGCCAAACCGTTGTTGTCCATGCTGCGCTCTTCTGAAGCGCTCCCCAGATACCTGTGAGTGCGCAAACAATCACAACCAGACCGATGATTTGCAAGAAGCGAAGATATGGGTCGAGGCTATCGTTGTAACCATCCAACGCGTGGTCCAGGATCGGCCGCAATACAACCAACCATCCCACAAGATAGAGAAGGTCAATGATCGCAGCAAGGCGGAAAACCCGAATCACAAGAAGATTCTTTCCCGCAGGTGCAGCCTGCCGGTAATGCCTGCGCACGATGGCCGAGAACGGCCACGCGATCACGGAGATCAGCAGGATCAGGATCGAGCTGGAGAGTAACGTCAAGTTCCATGGCGCAGAATCCCACCCGGGCACCGGCTGCAATACAGAGCTTGGGTCATCACTGCTGTAGATGGTTCGGTTGCGGCCTTGTCCAGTCATGGCAACTTTGACTTGACCGCCTTCTTCCTTCCACAACAGCGGCGCTACTTCGCGATAGCGTTGCGGCTTCGTCTCCGGAAAGGTGGGAACGTTAATCGTGCCATCGTCGTTGGCGCTGATCACGGTCTGGCCGAGAAGATAAAGAACGCTGAGGAATGCGGATTCGACGCGACGCGAGCTTTGATAGCGCCCGACGATGAGTTGGGCATCTTCTTTTGCGCCGGGGAGGGCCGCCTCGGAAATCGACTGCTGCTCGCGATTGGGGAAGTAACGGTCGGCAAAGGCGTCGAACAAGCGCTGGCGAACTCCGTAAACTGCGTCGTTTTCACCGCGGCTGTTCATCGAAAAGAAGATGCCCACACCTTCGTCGACGAACAGGTCACACTCGGTGTGGAAGACCTCAGTGTCGCCTCCGTGACCGCGAATGCGCTGCCCGTTCCGGTTCTCCTCGAAGAATCCTAAGGCCATGACATTGACATCATCAATTTGCTTCACCGCGGGCTGATACATCAGGCGAACCGTTTCCGGCTTGAGAATCTGGTGGTCCTGATAACGGCCGTCTTGCAGATAGGCGATCATGAATCTCGACATGTCGTCCGCTGTCGTACTCATGCTGCCCGCCGGGGCCGTGGTAATGATTTCAAACGGCTGAGGTGCGCCCGATGCGGTCATGTAGCCTTGCGCGAGGTCTGGCTTAAGCTGCTCGGGAAGCGGCTGCCGGAAGGTTGAGTGCGTCATCCCGAGAGGCGAGTAGATGTGGTGTTCGACATAGTTCTCGAAAGGCTCCCCGGATACGCGTTGCACAATGTGGCCGGCCAGCGCCGCGCCGTAATTGGAATAGGCAGGAACTTCGCCCGGCGGAAACAGAGTGGGGCGTGCGTGTTCTTTCAGGTATTGCTCGGTTGTGATGGCTTTTTTTGGATCGTACAGCAAAATCGACTTGAGTCCCTCTTCAAAGCCTCCACGATGCGTCATCAGGTTGCGCATGGTGATCGGCTTCGAAAAGCTGCTGGTCACCTTGAAGTCGAGATAGTCATTGACGTCGCGGTCGAGATCGATCTTTCCCTGCTCGACCAGCTGCATCACCGCTGTCCAGGTGAAAAGCTTGGAAGTTGAACCCGGTCGAATCAGCGTTACGTCTGGATCCATCGGCCGCTTCGTTTTGACGTCGGCGTATCCATAGCCTTTCTTCAGCAAGACTTGGCCGTCTTTAACGACAGCCAGCGTCATGCCTGCGATGTCGCCGTTCTTCAATGCATAAGGGACGAAGCCATCGAGAAAGGCTTCGAGGTCGGTGGGGGTGAGTTCGGGCGAGCGGGTTGGGTTCCCTTGCGCAACCTTCGCAGCCGTTGCAGGCTGAGGAGCGAGCGGCTGCGCTTGCACTTTCTGGCCAGCACCCGGGAAGGCCCCAGCTGCCAGTAGAACGGCTCCTGATACGAAGCGAATGGCAGAATGCCACAGGGAAGTGTTTCGAAGAAATTGCATCCCATGCATCGGTAATTCCATAAAAGAAATGAATGTTTCTCCCGTTAAAGTGGAGGTCTAATCCGCTAAAGATAGAGCTGTTTGCGTGTACTGTCAAGGCGAAGGTAAGATGCGTCATTGAAATCGAAACAAATGATACATCGGCGGATCGTCAGTGTCTTGCACCGCCGGTCAGGATTCATCAATTTCCAGGCGCCTTTAACCTTGACGCTCCGCACCACGCGCACACGCCTGTTCGCCATATAGGGTGGATTCCGGCGGCATTATGCCATTGCCGTGCCTTTATCATCAGCCAGGAAAGCTATCCAGAAAACTGGCTTGTGAGAAATGTTGACCACGAGACGGCTGTACCACGTTTCGAAATAGCGAAATAGGGTAATTCACCGTTGTTCGTGAGCCTTAGGAGAACGGGTGCCTCGCACAGCCGCGTTTGTCTTGTGCTTTAAGGACAATTGTTTGCGCACGGGTCCAACTGAATTATTCTTGTTGTTTGCCACGCTGCCCGCTCCATTGCGCGCAGTTCTGATCGTCCGCCCGGTGAATCTCATCATCCGTGACGTCTTGACCGCACTTGCGTAAGGGAGAGGCGGTGGTTCTGGCACGGAGGTCAGGTCGATGACTGCAATACCCGTCCCTGTCGCCCCAGTGATCCCGATCAGCACATTATCTTGGCCATCGGCGACCAGCGCATCATAGTTGGCGGAGAGAGCTACCGGGAGAGAGATGCGTGTCATGAACGATCCTCTTTTCCCGTCCATCACGTCGATTGCGTTCTGCAACGGCGCAAACATCAGATTGCCATCGGGACTTAGTTTTTCTCCGTATACAGCCAGGACATTCCAGGTCTCGCGTTCGGCGTAAGTTAAGTAGGATTCCGGATTCATGTTGGTGTCGGTAAGAAATTCACTCGCTGACATCCAAGGTTGGGTTATGAGTGCAACCATCAACGGAATCTAAAGACAAAACGCGGCGCAAAGAGTAACGCATTGTTCTCAAGAAGAGTGAACCGTAATCCTGCCTGCCCCTGTGCTGCCCCTTTGCCGATCCGGCAAAACAGCCGTGACCAACTGATTAAGAGTTATGGTTCCCAATTCGGCTGCGGCGTTACCAACTGCAGTCACCACAATAACTTAACGAGCACAAGACCCGCATGGACGGCTTTCGAAAAGCGTTGGAAAAGTTGGCGAAATCGAACGGCATCTAATTGCGAAGGACACAAAAAGGACGCGGCGGGATTAGCACCAACCGCAGTGAGGATCATGGGCAGATGCCTTGGTTTCGATCGTTCGCCCATGCACGTTGTCCAAGTCCCTCTGCCCGAACGATCAATGACTGGCCACAGAGTGGGATTCGAACTCGTGCTGAAACTTACATTCAACAAGATGCAGAGCAACGGTAGGCGATTTTAACGATCGAAATGCATAGTAAGTAGTGCAAACGGCATGTAAACGGCACGTGAGCAGCCAACGGATATCGCCCCTGACGGCCCGTTGTCGCCAGAATGACCCAGTCTTCATCGTAGTCAGCGGTCGTTACCCAATGCAGTTTAACAATGCTGCGGCCTTTGTTTGTCTTTGCCATCCATTGCCACGTCAAACTTTCTCACTTCCCGGCTCTTCTCACCTTCGCCCAGCGCGCCCGCTGCGCCGCGCCAATCCTCTTGCGTTCCGCCGCACTGATCGTCCTGCGCGGGATTCTAGCACGGGTGTAAGGCTCCTAACGCGCCTGGCGCTGTCCGACCCAAGAGTCCCCTCCCGGATACGAAAGAGTAGTTTCGCCGTCGGCGGTACCGATGTTTCGTCGCCCCGGGGCGAATCGGTCACATGCCCTAATGCGGGCACCGTTCCCAACCGCACACCCTCTATGTTGCTGTTTTCCCACCAGTTTTTGTTCTGACGATTTGGCGAGGCAAATGCACCGATGACCCTGACAGTGTGGGCCTAAACCGAGGAGACGATCCAGGGAGTCAGAGAACAACGATGGGCAAGAATTCCAAAAACAACCAGAAACCAAAATCAACGCTAGAGAGTAACACTCAACCGTCCACCATCAACCGACACCCAAAGGTCGGAACAAAGATCGGAAAGAATGAGTACGAGGCCGGGATTTTCAAGCTGCAAGTTGAACTGGTCAAGCTCCAGGACTGGGTCAAGGAGACCAACGCCCGCATTGTGATCATTTTCGAGGGACGAGACGCTGCCGGCAAAGGCGGGATGATCAAGCGCATCATGGAGCGTGTTAGCCCGCGCATCTTTCGCGTTGTGGCCCTCCCCGCGCCAACCGAGAGACAGAAGACGCAGCTCCCTGCTCAACGCTACATTGAACAATTGCCAGCCGGAGGTGAAGTCGTCATCTTCGACCGGAGTTGGTATAACCGCGCCGGTGTTGAGTATGTGATGGGCTTTTGCTCGGAGGAAGAGCACCGGGAATTTCTCAGGGACTCTCCCATCTTCGAGGGCTTCCTCATCAGCCAGGGCATCATCCTTTTGAAGTACTGGCTCGAAGTATCGGAAAAGGAACAGCACAAGCGCTTCCTCGCGCGGATTGAAGATCCTTCTAAGCGCTGGAAGCTTAGCCCCATGGACCTGGAATCCCACCGACGCTGGTACGACTACTCACGCGCCCGGGATGCAATGCTTTCAGCCACGGATACAGCAGCGTCGCCCTGGCACATTGTTCCGTCAGACGATAAGAAGCGTTCCCGCCTGAACTGCATTGGGCACATACTGAGCAGCATCCCGTATGAGGAGATTCCTTATACGCCTCCCAAGCTTCCGGCCCGGCAAAAGCCGAAAGGGTACGTAGAACCGAAGCACAAGCATCGAACCGTTCCGCAGGTTTGGTAGGTCATAGCATGCCGGAGCATCAGTGGTTCCGTCTCTTACCACATTGGCTGGCCTCCAGCAGCGCGGATTCGCTGCGACCCGACATCGTCGCGGGGCTGACTACGGGGGCGGTGATCATTCCCATGGCAATGGCGTATGCGATGATTGCTGGGCTGCCGGTGCAGGTCGGTCTCTATACGGCTCTTGTGCCGATGGCCATATACGCGGTGCTCGGAACCTCGCGGGTGCTCAGCGTCAGCACGACCACAACGGTGGCAATCCTGACGGCCGCTCAGTTGGGACAGGTCGTGCCTGACGGCAACCCCGCAGTCCTGCTGAAAGCCTCGGCGACGTTGACGCTGCTCGTGGGAGCCGCACTTTTGCTGGCGTGCCTGCTGCACCTGGGAACCGTAGCGAACTTTATCTCCGAGCCAGTACTCGTCGGATTCAAGGCCGGGATCGGGCTGGTCATTGTGATGGACCAGATCCCGAAAATCCTCGGCATCCACTTCACAAGAGGTGCATTCGCTCACAACGTCCTCTCCATAATTCACACTCTTCCAAGAACGTCGTTAGCAACGCTGGCTATCGGGCTCACGATTGTCGTATTTCTGTTGAGCATGAAGCGTTTCCTGCCAAGACTGCCGGCACCCTTGTTCGCTGTAATTGCTTCGATAACGGCCGCGTATTTCTTGGGTCTGCAACATCGGGGTGTGGAACTGGTGGGCCATATACCCCCAGGACTGCCTTTGCTGGTGAAGCCAAGCCTTTCGTTCGTCGCAGTGCTGTGGCCCGGCGCATTAGGAATTGCCTTGATGAGTTTCACAGAGACGGTCGCAGTCGGCCGGGCTTTCGCGCGAAATGAAGAACCCGCACCGCGAGCAGACAGAGAGCTGCTTGCAATTGGACTCGCCAATGTCGGAGGTGCGCTCTTGGGTGCAATGCCGGGCGGCGGCGGCACGACGCAAACGGCGGTCAACGTCCTCGCAGGAGCTCGCACGCGATTAGCAGGTTTGATCACTGCGGCAATGACGCTGCTAACAATTCTCTTCCTCGCTCCCTTAATCGCGATCATGCCGCTGGCGGCGTTGGCGGCACTCGTCATTGTCTATTCCTTCGGGCTGATCAAGCCGTTCGAGTTCCGCGAGATCCTTAGCATTCGTGGGACCGAATTTTCATGGGCGATCGTAGCGTTTGCAGGGGTCGTGCTCCTCGGTACCCTCAAAGGAATCATGGTAGCCATTGTTGTTTCGCTGATCACACTGGCCTACAAGGTAGCCGATCCTCCCGTGTATGTTCTGCGGCGCAAACCTGGAACCAACGTATTCCGGCCGCAATCGCCGGAACATCCCGAGGATGAGAGTTTTCCTGGCCTTCTGCTGCTGAGGCCGGAAGGTCCCATTTTCTTTGCCAATGCGGCACAGATCGCACACAAGATCGAGCCGCTGGTCAGGGAAACGCAACCCAAGGTGGTTGCTGTGGACGCTAGCGGAGTTCTCGACATGGAGTACACCGCGCTCAAAATGTTCGCACAAGTTGCGAAGAAGCAACGTCAGGCTGGCATTGAACTCTGGCTGATTGGTATGAATCCCGAGGTTCTGGCCGTCGTACAACGATCACCGCTGGGACACATCCTGCGACACGAAGGAATGCATTTCAATCTTGAGATTGCGGTTGGACATTACCTGAGGGGAGAACCTGTGCAAGACCACCTCTGAGTTATGGCGCATTTCTGTACTGAGTTTGCCAATTTCTAGTTAGGGCGCCGAGAAAGTCACTACGGTATAGTGCTCAATCCGGTTCAGCGTAAATTCGCAGACACTCCCGTGCAGAGAAAGACCAGCCAACTGAGGCTGGGCCGCGTCCGGCGATAGGACTTTCACTTCCCAGCCGCTCAGATCCGGAACCAGCCCTTTGAGGTCCAGCCGTACTTTCACGTTCTCTGCCGGGACCTTTTGATCGTAGTTGAGCAAGTGGAGAGTCAAACTCCGGCCGTCTGGTTTCCGAGTCAATTGGCCCAGCACGTAAGCGCGCGGATTCAGGCTGAGGCGAGGCCCGCCGGCCGCGGCTTCGACACGCGCCACAATTCCCGGGTCCGTCTTTCCGGCCCTGATGATGACGCCTCCGCCAGCGGTGAATGCATCGAACCGGGCCTTTTGCTCGGCGCTGAGCTTGGGCAAACCAGTCGGCATGACCAGCACCTTAAACCGCTCCAGCGGCACTCCTTTGTCCAGGTGCGCGAGCACTTTGGTCTCGAAGAAGACGCTCTGCATTAGGAATTCGTTGGCCATCGGGTTGTTGGGCTCTGTGGAGATCAAGGCGATCCGCGCCGCCGGCTCCGCCTGATGATACAGTTCCTGATGCTCGACCAGGAAATTGTTGTATTGAGCGATGGCCGTCCAGGCATCCTTGGCCTCCGGCTTGTCTTTAATCAGCGCATAGAGGAATCGGCCCTCGATGTTGCGCGAGGTGGCCGCGCCGAACGTATAGGCCTCGGAGACGAAAAGCTTCTGCTCGGCCGGACTGGGAATGCAGAGCTCGCGCGGCCCGCAGTGGTAAAGGTCGTTCTCATACATCAGGGGCTGCCAAGGCTGCTT
The DNA here is from genome assembly GCA_963821295.1 of uncultured Acidobacteriaceae bacterium. Classification (GTDB taxonomy): domain Bacteria; phylum Acidobacteriota; class Terriglobia; order Terriglobales; family Acidobacteriaceae; genus Acidiflorens. Next base: position 96,173 of record CAWGDB010000001.1, read on the forward strand.
CTCGCCGCTCAAGAACTTGATCTTGCGCGCATTATCCAGTTGCCAATGACCGTTCCACAGCCCGGGAGTGTCCTTGCCGTCCTCCTCCCAGATCACCTCGTTAATGTCGTTCATCCCAAACCGGTCCGGCGGAATATGGATGTTGGCATAAACCATGACCTTGGGCCGGCCGGTCTCCCGCGCCTTCCGTTCCGCCATCCGCTGGGTGTCATCGAGCAGCTGAGCCAAGCCATCGTTGTAGCCGATCATGTTGTCCCATGCGATTGCGTCCACGCCCGCGTCCACCGCCATCTCCGCCTTCTTCAAGAGATAGGCACGCCAGCCGGGCTCGCGCGCGTCGGCGAGCCGGCGCTTCCATGAGATCTGCAGGTCGGTCATGGTCGGGCCGGCGTAAAACATGGGGATGCCGTGCTTCCACAGGCCGTATTTCTTCGTTTCCGGGTCGTCCCGGTAGGCGCTTTTCCAGAATATGTTGGTAGCCGACAGGTAAGCCGACACGTGGATTCCGTTCTCATGGCATAAGGCGATCACCTTTTTCAGGTTCTCCCGGTTCTCGCTCTCATCCTTAAGCGACCAGCCATTGCTCCAGGTAACCCAGATCCAATTGAACTCCGCCTGCTTGAGCAAGCCGAGCATTTTCTCGAAATCGCGGTCATAGATGTGGGTCAGCACATCCTTCTCTTCGGCGCTGAACTTCTTGCCCCACCAGGTCCGGTCGGCCTTCCAACTCTCGATTTGTCCGCCGTCCAGCCGAATGAAACGAAAATTCCCCTGCTCCGCCCACGGCGGCACGTCCTCCGGCTTGGCGCGATACAGTTTAGGCGCTGGCTGAAAAGGTTGGGGAGAGCAGACCAGCAGGGATGCCACGACGAAACTAATAACTGCAATGCTTTTCCCCATTCGGACACGCTGCATGGCTCTCTCCCTACGAAACGACCAAGACCCCACGGTGAGCCGGAAGCAATCTCTCGCATTTCTCAATCAAGAGGGACACGCGTTCGAACTTGACTGCGAGACTCGCTACTGAAGCAGAGCGATCAGGCCGCGAGTTTCGGAATCGTCACGCTCTGTTGCAGAGTGAAATCCGGTAAGGTCTCGCTCGGGATCTTCACTTGGTCTTCCTTGGTGATAATTTCCGAGGCCGCTCCCACGTCCGCCCCAGTTGCTGCTCCGATGGCCGCCCCTTTCCCCGAAAAGTTAGTGGAGTAGTCGTAATGGACATCCTCGCTGTAGGCGCAAGTGATCATGAAAAGAACAGCTGGAAGAATAATGCGTTTGTGAGTTTCACTGTATCTCCTTGTTCTTTGTGTCCGCGTCCTCTTTTACCTTTCTATGGTATTGGGCATGGTTTCACGTTCCAGATTTCACCTGCATATTCAGCAATAGTGCGGTCGCTGGAGAACCTCCCCGAACCTGCCACATTCAAGATCGCCTTGCGTGTCCACTCCTCGGGATCGGCATATAACGCGTTCATCTGCGCGTCCGCCGCGAGGTATGAGTTCAGGTCCGCCAAGTGCATGTAGTGGTCGCCGTGCGTCAGCAACATGTCCCGCAACGGTTCGAAAACGCCTGGCTCATCGCTGCTGAAATAATCCGAGAAAATCAAATCTAGGGCTTGACGGGTCTCCGGATCGTGTTCGTAGTGCCAGCGGGGGTTGTACCATCCGCGACTGCCAGCTACCTGCTCAGCCGTCAAACCGAAGAGGAAGAAGTTCTCCTCGCCCGCCTCCGCGGCCATCTCAATCGTTGCCCCATCGCGTGTGCCGATCGTCAATGCGCCGTTCATCATGAACTTCATGTTGCTGGTCCCACTGGCTTCATAGCCTGCCGTCGAAATCTGGTTGGAGACGTCACTGGCGGGAATGAGGTGCTCCGCAAGCGAGACGCAGTAGTCGGGCAGGAATACCACCTTAAGCCGTTCGCGGACTGTAGGGTCACCGTCGATGGTCGCGGCCAGATTGTTAATGAACTTGATGATCACCTTGGCGAGCCGGTAGGCAGGCGCGGCCTTGCCGGCGAAAAAGAATGTGCGTAGGTGCAGGTTGAGCCCCGGGTCCTCGCGCAGCCGGTTGTAGAGCACAACGATCCGCAGTGCATTCAGGAATTGGCGTTTGTACTCGTGGATGCGTTTGACCTGGCAATCGAAGATTGACTCCGGATTAACGGTCTGCCCTGTCGACCAGCGGAGCCAATCACAGAATTGTCGTTTGGCATTTCGCGTGGCTTTGCGGAAGTCATCACGGAAGCCATTGTCCTCGGCGAATGCTTTGAGCTTGCTTAATTCGCTCAGGTCGCGGATCCAGGCATCTCCCAGGGCATCCGTGATGAGTCCAGAGAGTGCGGGATTGCATAGTTGCAGCCAGCGACGGGGTGTGACTCCATTCGTTTTGTTGTTGAAACGTTTCGGAAAGACTTCCGCCAGGTCTTTGAGCGTGGTCTCCCGCAACAGCTTGGAGTGAATCTCAGCCACCCCGTTGGTGCTGTGAGAACCTACGACCGCCAGATTCGCCATTCGAAGCTTCTTGGCTTGGCCGTCCCCCTCTTCAATAAGGCTCACGCGCTGAATCCGTTCTTGGTCGCCCGGAAAACTTCCGCGAACGTCGCCAAGAAAACGGCGGTTGATTTCATAGATGATCTCGAGTTGCCGGGGCAGCATGTCTTCAAACCACGCTACCGGCCATTTCTCGAGCGCTTCGGGCAACAAAGTGTGATTGGTGTATGCCAGCGTGTTCTGCGTGATGTGCCAGGCTTCATCCCATTCAAGGCGCACCTGATCAACCAGGATTCGCATGAGTTCCGGCACGGCCAGAGCGGGGTGCGTGTCGTTCATCTGAATCGCGACATTGTCTGCAAACGAGCTCCAATCCGAGTTGGAGCATTGAAAGCGGCGCACGGCATCTGCCAGCGAGCATGCAACAAGGAAATACTCCTGCAACAGGCGCAGGCCTTGCCCCATAATTCTTGAATCATCGGGATAAAGGACCCGCCCCAGGGTCTCAGCCGCGAGCGTTCCAGTAAACGCCTCCACAAAATCACCGTGAGAGAACTCTTCAAAGTTGAAGTAGTCTGGTGCAGCGGCGGACCAGAGGCGGAGCGTGTTGATCGTTGAACCTCCGTAGCCGACTACAGGACGATCGAATGGAATGCCGATCAGAGTTGACGGACGCCCGGGCACGGGGCGCAGACTGCCTCCGCTGAGCTCGATCGAGCAACCCAAACTGACCTCCACCTTCTCATTCGGGCGAGCCACCTCCCACGGGTCGGGAGAACGGAGCCAGTTGTCCGGCATTTCCTGCTGCCATCCGTTCTGGATGGATTGCTTGAAAATGCCATATTCATAGCGCAATCCGTATCCCATCGCCGGTAGCTGCATCGTCGCGGCCGATTCAATGAAGCAGGCCGCCAAACGTCCAAGCCCGCCGTTGCCGAGTCCCGCATCGGGCTCCTGCTCCAAAATCTCGAGGAGATCGAGTTTCTTGTCCGCGGTGAACTGGTTCGTGAGCGGAGCAAGCAGAAGGTTCGTAATATTGTTTGCCAGTGAACGGCCGATGAGGAATTCCATTGACAGATAGTAGAGCCGCTTAGGATTTCGTTCTTCGTAGGTTTTCTCTGTTAAGAGCCATCGCTGGGATAGAACATCACGCACCGACCGCGCAAGGGCCTCGAACCGATCGCGCGCCGTCGCCGCCGCCAGATCGACCCCACTATCGAACAGCAAGTGCCGTTCATACAGTGCTTCGTCCGTCCCCGAGAAGTGAACGGGACCACACCCGTATTTGGCGCTAAGTTTCTGAGTGTCCGGCACTGCTTGCCGCTTTGCTGCAGCTTTAGTCATCATGAACGACTCCTATCCGATTTCCGACAATGCGCCGGCTGACCTGCATCTCACCGAGACAATTTATGTGGTTCAAAGGTTGTAATTCGCACGCGTTGCGCTCCCAAAGTGCCGCAGTCCATAGGCAGTGTTGCTAATCAGCTCGCTCATTTCTTTTCGTAAGGCCACTTCCAGCCGCTGATCTCAGCGCTGTCGACTCCGTACTTGTAGGCATAACGACGGCAGGCAATCTGGCAATCACGGAATTCCTCTTTGGCATGCGCGCCAATTCGTTGCAGTTCAGGAATGCGGTCGATAGCGTCGATCGCGAGACTGAACCGGTCTGTCTGGTTGCTAATTGCCAATTCCATTGGTGTATTAATGTTTCCCTTTTCTTTGTAACCGCGCACATGGAGGTTGGGATGGTTTGTGCGGCGGTAGGCGAGGCGGTGAATCAACCAGGGATAGCCGTGAAAGTTAAAGATGATCGACTTGTCAGTCGTAAACAGAGAATCGAAATCTGCATCTGTTAAGCCATGGGGATGTTCCGTGCTCGGTTGCAGCTTGAACAGGTCAACCACATTGATGAATCTGATTCTGAGGTTCGTGAAGCGCTCCCTTAGCAGTGCAGTCGCCGCCAGAGCTTCCTGAGTGGGGATATCGCCCGCGGCCGCAAGAACAACGTCGGGTTCCTGGCCTTCATCATTACTGGCCCAATTCCAGATGCCGATACCCTTCGTGCAGTGCGTAATGGCAGCATCAATATCCAGGTACTGCAGATGGCGCTGTTTGTCCGAGACAATGACGTTGATGTAGTTTTCCGATCGCAGACAATGATCGGCTACGGAGAGCAGACAGTTGGCATCCGGCGGCAGATAGATGCGAGTAACTGCCGCGCTCTTATTGAGTACCACATCCAGGAAGCCGGGATCCTGGTGCGTGAAGCCATTGTGATCCTGACGCCACACGGTTGAGGTAATGAGAAGGTTCAGCGATGCGATCTTGCGGCGCCAAGATAAATGGTTGCAGATAGACAACCACTTGGCGTGCTGATTGAACATCGAGTCGATCACGTGGACAAACGCTTCATAAGACGATAGAAAGCCGTTGCGGCCCGTAAGCAAGTAGCCCTCGAGCATGCCTTCCATCGTGTGCTCGCTGAGCATTTCGACAACGCGTCCGTCCGAAGCTAGTTCTGTTCCGTCACGATCCTCGGGGAAGGTTTCAGCGATCCATAATTTCTTCGAAGCCTGGTAAATGGCATCCAGCTTGTTGGAAGTATTCTCGTCGGGCGCGAACACCCGAAAGCTGTCCATATTCGACTTCATGACATCGCGCAGGAAACGTCCCAGCGGCGGGACGTTCTCGACTTCGCTATTTCCAGGGCGGTCGACCTCGACGGCATAATTGCGGAACTCGGGCAACCGCAGTTTTTTCCTGAGCTCTGCATTCGCGTGCGGACTGGCGCTCATGCGGCGCCGGCCTGACGGCATAATTTCGGCGAGTTCCGGTAACACCCTGCCATACTCGTCGAACAGTTCGTCGGGTTTTAGTGACCGCATCCAGTTCTCAAGGATGCGAAGGTGTTCCGGTTTAGTCTTCACGTCTGCCAATGGAACCTGATGCGAGCGCCAGAAGCCTTCAAGCCGGTGCCCGTCCACTTCCGCCGGTGCACCCCAACCCTTCGGTGAACGCAGCACCACCATCGGCCAGCGCGGCCGTATCGCGACGCCGCTCTTCCGGCATTCCTGCTGATGGGCTTTGATCGCGCCAACGCAGTGCTCAAGTGTCGCCGCCATCGCCTGATGCATGCTGTCGTGATCGGATCCCTCCACAAAGTAGGGATCCCAGCCATACCCTCGTAACAAGTCTTCCAGTTCCTCGTGAGTGATCCGTGCCAGCAAAGTCGGGTTGTTGATCTTGTATCCGTTGAGGTGGAGTATCGGGAGAACAGCGCCGTCGCGAATCGGGTTCAGAAACTTGCTGATGTGCCATGAGGTCGCCAGCGGGCCGGTCTCGGCTTCGCCGTCACCCACGACTGCCGCCACGATCAGGTCGGGATTGTCAAACGTGGCCCCGCAAGCGTGCGAGAGGACATATCCCAGTTCCCCTCCTTCATGAATCGAACCGGGCGTTTCTGGAGTACAGTGGCTACCAATCCCGCCGGGGAATGAGAACTGCTTAAAAAACTCTCGCAGGCCTTTCTCATCCTCACTTTTCTCCGGATAGATTTCACTGTACGTGCCTTCCAGATATATAGGCGCTAGAACTCCCGGCGCCCCGTGTCCTGGGCCTGCGAGAAAAATCATCTCGAGGTCGTCTCTCTTTATAAGACGACTCAGATGGGTGTAGATGAAGGCAAGCCCTGGGCTTGAGCCCCAATGGCCGAGCAGTCGGCTCTTGATATGTTCTGGTTTTAGGGGTTCCCGTAAGAGAGGATTCGCCTGAAGATAGATCATTCCCAGGGCAAGGTATTTGCACGCGCGCCAAAAAGCATCGATTCTATTCAGCTCATCGGCGCTTAGCGGCGCACCTTCAACAGTTGACCGTGCAATCCCTTCGGCACTCAGGGGATCGGCTAGTTCTTCAGTTCCTGTTAGCGAGGTCATTACCCATTCCTTACTCGTCTTTGTGCTCTCTCGACACTTTGGGGTTCGGCAAGCGTCCGCCTTCGTCGTCTTCAACACACATTTAAAAACCGATTGCGCGCTTCTCTCAGTTGACGGCCTGAAGGCTCCAGCATTGCTCATCACCTCTACGTTGCAACTCGCGCTGAATTTGTTCGATTTCCACTGCATCCGTTGCCGTGAGTACGGCTTCACCGGCGAAGATTATGCACAGCATGTCAATGAGCGTGTCAGTCGGGATGTTAATCAGTTCTCCGAGCATGGCCTAATCCCCTAGAGTAATTTGAAGGTCGCACTTCGTATTCGCAATCCGGCTGCCAGAAGTGGCCATTTGCAAGTCGATGAAAATACCTGTTTACCAATTGGATCGGAAGCTCTTGGCACAAACGTCGAATGACGTGCCAAGGGCACTGACCGAGTTTGGGCAGCAAGCCGGGGGTTAGTCCCAGCCGCCGACTTGTACTTGGACTGGCGAAAAATCAATGCGCTAGCTTTATTACGGCTTTTCGGCAGGCGTTTGCTGAAGCTGAATAGTTAGGATCCGATCCGACTTGGTCGTCTCAACCGAGACCACGCCAAAATTCCCGTTCGAGTCGCGCTGTCGAATGGTGAGTGTAGACTTTTCTCCCGAAGGTCTCGGAACCATCCTGCCGTCGATCAGTACGGACACGCGGAGACCCGAATCGGGATCGCCGGGATTAACCTGATCCACTTGCTTTTCTGTGAGCTGCTCACCAGTTGCACTGGTGCGATGAGTACTGGTTGAGCGCTCAACCAGGTGCAGGCTGCCGTCGGGAGTTGTGCCCGGGGTGTCGAGGGAATAGATTTCCACCGCGTTGTGCGTCTCTCCGGGAGCGCTTTCCGATTCCGTTTTCACGACGTGAGAGAACTCGCTGAGCTTGCCTTCAGCGTCGCGACGGAAAACGTGGCCCTCGGTATTGCGGTTATTGCCCTCTTGCCTGATAGTACTTTGCTGTATTTCGCGCGCCTGCCAATTTCCTGCGCCATCGACAAGTAGCATGGTTTTTTGAGATTCAATCGTGCCATTCGCGCCTGGCTTTTGGAGTTCGTGCGTCTTCATAGCGGGAGCAAAACCGCCGTTGACGCTTGGGAGCATCACAGTAGTGTTTGTTTCCTCTATATTCGCACCTATGCTTTTCGTTTCTACGATTTCGCGCCGAACTGGCTGAAGCGCGCCATTGAGATCGGCAATGGAGGTAGTGCGTACTGTATTCGAGTCGCGATCGACCAGACTGTGCCTCTCTTCTTCTGTTACCTGCACGAGTGTTTTCCTCCCATTCACATCGCGACCGAACGTGCGGCTTATGGTTCGTACCGTGGTCGAGTCCACTTGCAGCGTCTCCCTTTCGATATCCTGGTAAAGTTCGAGATATCCGTTGACCCCACGTATCTGGACCGATCGCTTGTCCACTGTCTGAGTGCCGTTCTGACTGTGGCTTTCAATGATTCGTGCGGGATTTAAATTGTTGCCATTCACGTCGGTTGTGGCCGTCCACGACTTGGTCGGTTCGTCCGCTGTTCGGGAATCAGGTGTCTGCGCAGATGCGCTCGCACAAAAACAACATGCGCCGATCACGACGAGTACATAGCCGAAAGCAACAACGCTTGAAGAACGACAGCCGTCGGCGATTGGATGGGCAACCGACGCAGATCTTACATAAGTGTTCGGGGCCGGCATGCCTATCCCTCAATCAACCCATCGCATTTGGGCCCGGGGATTTCCTTTTGTGTCGCTGACCAGGGCCCAGTTCATGTGTAGAGGATGGAATTCGGCCTCATATCTCTTGTGAACCGGAGGGCAGATGTCACAGCAAGCGCCTTGCACGAGTGAGGCGCTAGTCGGCGCTGCCTGCACAGTTAGCACTGGAGAGCACATAGTTGTTCCTCCTATCTCGGAACTGCTTCTTCACGAGGCTCTGCCTAGGTGATCGCAAGCTGGTCTCCAAATCAGTTCCATGGCAAGCCGCTTTTCAGCAATGACATAAAAGTGAGCATTTTTTCTGGAGCTGCCCGCATTGAGGCATTGACCGCAAGCGGGCAGGCGATGTGGCGCAAGACTAGGTCACATCCTCAGAGGTGTTGGGCACTTTAGGTCGATCGCCGACTGGCACACAATCTGCAATATCCCAGGCGTCCGTCAGGATGAGGTGCTTATGTTCAAGATCACGCAACACACGACTAAGGTCTTCACTCTCGCAGAAATCCTACTTATGGCGGCTATGAACGAAACAGATGCCAAGAGAAGGGCTTCTTCTACGGGAGAGCAATTCCGAAAGGACTAGCTAGAAGCCGCGTGGGCGACGATCGTTACCGAAACACTAAAGAGTGGAGCGCAAGGCAGGTCCCTCGACAACAGATTTGTCACCCATGAGCTCCTTCTATCGTTCGGCATCAGGCTATCGGCTCTCAACCGCAAGCCTGGCACACTCATCATCTTCCAACATCGTAAGCACATGTCCAAGCTCTTCCAAGCCAGTTGCAAGCTCATCGCCCCACTCGTCGGCGAGAAACACCGCTAGCGATGGTTGCAAGCCTTGAGCCTTAGCCGTGAAGTTCAGAATGTCCAGCCTATCTTGCGCACAATCCATCACGAGGGCATCAAAGATTTGTCTGTGCATCATTGCGAGGGCGTCGCCGCCGCTGATCGCGGCCACCACATCGTGCCCTCTCTGCCTGATGATGTCGACGTACTTGCCATGGACAGATTCGGGATTGAAATAGAGAATTTTCGTACGAATGCCTCCTCAAGAGTTTTGAGCGGAATCGCTTTCAGCCTTAGAACCGTCGGAAGGGCGAGCCGTGCGTGTGGCCTTTTGGCGCGATGGGGGAGAGCCTGGCCAACGCGCATCGCGATTGTCGCCCCTGTCACCGCTTCCGGCGGGCCGGCATAAACCAGCACAGTCGCAGATCGCTTATTGCCGATCAGCGTTTCCGCTCACCTGCGATTCGACTTTAAGCCAATCGTCACGATCGCCCGCACCTCCGCTGTCGCGGAGCCCGTAAAGCTCGTAGGCACGCTCCCGAATGCTCTTCGGAAGTTGCTCGACAGATGCAACCAGTTCGACGTCTTGTCGGTGTTGCTTTTTCACTCTGGCGTTTCTCCTTCCCCAATAAGCGATTAGTGCTTACCTTTGCTTGTAAATTTGTCCAAGATAAACTCTTGTGCCAAACTGCTGCCGACGTGCAGGCCCAAGCCAATCCCAAACGTTCCGAATACATGCCCAGCACCGCGATTCGCCTCAGGATAGTAAGCGGTGGAGATGGAAGCTGAAATTAAACTGCCACCCCACGTGGAGTAATTCAGCTGCGACTTTCCATTGTCTCCCTTACACACAAATGGAGCTGCTATGGCATGCCGCGCCCGAGACCACTTTGTACCGGTGCCCTGGTAGAAATAGCGAGGGTCCTGATGCAGCGCCGAAGGCAGAATAGCGTTGCCGAATAAGTTCTCCGCCGTAGAATCGGCCAAACCAGCTCCCACGCGCTTGCCATACCCTTCTGCCCCCTGGCCATAGTGTGGGGTGTTATTGGCTTGCTGGACGGCGGCCCACGCCCCCACGCGAGCAAAGAAAGCTGGACTGCTTAGATCCTTGTAGGCCATATGGAACTTCATCTTCGTGGTAAGAGCCTCGGGATGAGGTTCGTAAACCACATAGAGATTCGGTATGAAACGTAAAATGTGCTGCTGTTCCTCGGCTTTGACCTGCTGGGCGGCAACCTCCTTTGAGGAGTAACTCACCGTGACTGCACGCTGTACGGCCACAATGCGGAGTTTGACGTTGGTTAGAGTTTTCTTTTGCCCGGGTTCGACTGTAACGGACGAGTTCCACTCTGCAAGTCCTTCGGCAGTGACCGTAACCTGATAGACAATTCCTGGCGTGACATTGGGGAATGCAAAGGATCCGTCCTCCTTCGCTACCGCGGCGAGACGATTGCCAGCTAGCCCCTGAAGGACGACGGCGGCATCGGGAACCGGATCGTCGCTGGTATCGACCACCGTTCCTAGGACGCTTCCTGTTTTTGTATTTGGCCGCTTCAGTCAGATTGCGCGAACGCAGGGTCAACAAGGAGCAATCCACCAGCCACGAAAATCAGAAGGAACACCGTGTGTTACTTTCAGGAACGCTCCCAGTCGCCGGTCAGGCGTCGTAGGTGTATTGTCGTGCATCATCGATATTTCTAGCCTCTGGACAGGGTGAAATTAATCGTGATCCGGGAGTCAACTTCAATCGGTTCTCCATTCAACAGGTACGGCCGGTAGCGCCATTGCTTCACCGCATCGATAGCGGCTTGCGCCAACAGCGGCAAACCACTCTCGACTCGCACATCCTGCACGCTACCATCCTTGCCGATCACGGCCATCAGCACTACCGTCCCTTCAACCCGCGCCCGACCAGCCTCAGGCGGATACTGCGGCGCAACGTCGTGGATCAGGTTCGCCTCCGCTACCCGGGCGGCGACACGCATTCTCTTAACCGGCGCTGGCTCGGGCATTTTCGCAAGGACGGGGACGCTGCGCGCGCTACCCAGCACTTCGCTAGGCACTCCACCAGGGACTCCGCGGACCACTCCGCTAGAGACTCCCCCGACCACTCCGCCCGTTGTGTCGACCGGAGGTGGTGGTGCCTCTTGCGTCCTACGAATTGGGGCGGGAATGCCGATGCTTGTTGAGGTTTGCGTGGGCGCGGGCGCTTGAAGCCTCGTGGCATTGGAACCTGCGGCCGGTGGTGCATATAACATCGTTAGCATTTCTCTTTTGGGTAGCGGATCCGTGTGAAACAGCGGAATAACAACTAACGCTAGGAGGAGGATCAACTGGAAGATCAGCGCTCCAACTGTCGCCCATGGATTTCGCCGTCCTGACTTGCCGGATGCAATTAGACTCTCGCGAAATAGGTCGACAGTTTCTACTCCTTGCAGACTGGAAGAGGCGGAAGACCGTTTCCCTTCCTCCGGCGACGATGCGGGAAGCCGCCAATCAGTTCGCAACCTCGGTCTTCCAAGAGGCGGGTATGCAATGCGATGAACTAAGTCGGAAGGGTAGTCGCAAGTTGCCATAACGCTTTTGGTAAAAGCATGTGGAAGGCCAAGTGGAACTTCTTGTAGGCCAGAGAGATGGACGATTCGAATCCGATTGCGTGTGCCCACATGAGGTCAGCTGCCTTCAAAAGGTCATAACCAGATGCAGGTCTGGGCACGGACTCATACGCAAATTCGTTGTGTCATTCCGAAGTCGAAACATCGGAGGTCGACAGCTGTGGGCCAGATCCCTTGCACCCTCAATCGGTGCGCAGTTTTTGCTTTGATTACGGTGCGCTCAACTGTGTTCAGAAAAGAGAAATGAACAGGTCAACGCGCCATTACTGCAGGAAGTGGATCGCGAACGGCAAGCCCACTGCCAGCAGCACGGTCAGGTACAGCGCTCCCATCGTGGCGCCTAGTCGCCAGAAGTCTTTGGTGGGGATGTAACCGCTGCTGTACCAGATTGGCGCAGGCCCACTGGCGTAAGGAGTAAGGACGCCCATTAAACCCAGCGAGTAAGCCAGAACAAGGGTCATGGCCCTTGCAGGAACGCCCGGCACCGACAGGACGGCGAGCAGGAAAACCGGCAGCAGCGCGGTCGCCTGTGCCGTGATGCTGGCAAACAGATAGTGAATGACGAAGAAGACTGTGACGGCCGCGATCAACATGGGAACCAGTGGGATGCGGGTCATGTAAGTGGCTGCCCGGGAGCCGAACCAGGCGAGGAAGCCAACATTGCCGAGCCCTTCCGCCATCGCGACTAACGTGGCAAACCAGACCAGGACACTCCAGGCCTGTTTATTAGCAAGGATGTCATTCCAGGTGACCACCCTGGCGAGCAGCATCACCGAGATTACAGCCAGAGCGACTGTGACCGGGCTGATCCAGCGGCCGCCCGCGATCCAGCCAACCAGCGCTGCCACGGCCAGCAAACCCATAGTCACTTCAGGCCGAGTGATCCGTCCCATACTGGCGAGTTCGCCGCCCGCCCAGCGCGCAACCTCATCGCCACGCTTGATCTCGGGCGGATAAAGGAAATAGGCAAGCAACGGTGTCGCCGCGAACAACAGGATCCCGACCGGCATAAAACCCAATGCCCACAAGCCCCACGAGATATCCACGTGCGCGACCTTGCGTGCAATCTCCACTGCCAGGAGGTTGGGCGCGAGCGCGGTCAAAAACATCGAACTGGTGACGCAGGTGGTAGCAAAGCCGGTCCATAGCAGGTATCCGCCGATTTTTCTTGGGCTATTGTTGGGAAACGAATCATAGAGCGGTGGGATGTTCTTTACGATGGGATAGACCGTGCCACCGCTGCGCGCGGTATTGGACGGCATCACCGGCGCAAGAAAGAGATCGGAGAGCGCGATGGCGTATCCGAGACCCAGGGTGCGACGGCCCAGTGCCTTGACCAGCAGCAACGCGATGCGCCGGCCGAGACCGGTGGCTTCATATCCCAGCGCGAACATGTTGGCCGCAAAAATCAGCCATACCGCATCGTTGGAGAATCCTGAGAGAGCCCATTTGGTCGCCTCAGCCGGCGTCTTCCCAACCAACAGCAGCGAGGCAGCGAGTGTTACGCCGATAAAACCGATGGCTGCGCCGGGCAGCGGTTCCGTGATGAGGGCGGCAATGACAGCGGCGAATAGTGCGAAGTAATGCCACGCTGTCGCGGTCAGGCCGGAAGGCGCCGGTATCAGAAGAAGTATGAGCCCCAGGGCCAGCGGTCCAATCCATTTTCGAAGCTCTTTGGAGGTGGCGGGCGAACCGCTAACAGGCGCGAACGGTTTCGGTGGCGCAACAGTTGGCGAGGACATCGGTTTGCCTTCAAAACTCTTCGGCTACTGTAACTACTAGTGCTTCACTGTGGGGCGAGGCCACTGTTCCACCCCCAGCCTGCGAGATCTGGTAATCGCGATATTCAACGCTTAGAACCGCTGTGCCGAAAACGCGCACCTTCGTTTCGCTCTCGTTGGATTCCGGCAACCAGAAGTCACCGATTTTTTGGTAGCGACGTTCAAAGTCAGTTTTGACAGTCCACCAGGAAGGGTTGACAGCCGGCTCACCCTCGACTCGAGTGATCGCGAAGTCTTTTGCATTCACCCAAATGCGGCCCCGAAACAGAAACTTGTTCTTGCTTCGCGGCTGCGCATCGAGCACATAGAATTCGTCCGCACCAGTCTTCTCGTAATCAGACAGTTGAAATGTATAGTTCTCGGGCGTGATGGCGGACCGCTGCTGATTCTCATCCCGCATGGACTCCTGTTCCGCCTCCAGGAGTTTCTTGAACACACGTTCCCGAACCGTGCCAGAGCCGCTCTCTGACACGATCGTGAACGTTTTCTTATTCGGTGCCTGGTAGTCAGTGCGTACGACCATGTCGGCCTTCTTATGTGATACACAGTGGCACTCCAGGTGATACTGGCGAACACTGGAGTAGCTTTCCAGTGCTTTGGCACGCACTTCGTTCATTTGTACGACGCGTCCCATCACCTCATCAGCGCTCAGAGGTGCAGATACATTTGCCTGTTGTGCAACTGCCGGGAAGCCGATGATAAAAAAAGCGATTGCGCGCACAAACCAGCGCCCATCAGACTTCCTCGCGTGGTAAAGCGGATTCATTGTATGAGCCTCCTGGTGAGAACTGACAACCCAAACCTGCTCGTGTTTGTCGATACGGGTTCTTGAGCATCGTTGTCGAACCGAGGTGGTGCGCCCCGCAACTGGGTTAGCGTCAACTCCTCCTTCCCGCTCTTTGATGCCGGCACCGAAGCGTCGAAGAGATAAATCGTGCTCGCCAAAACCGGTCCGACGCGGATGTCACTGTGGGGCATCCCAGAGTTTCCCAAAGCATCGAAAAATCTCTGCGTTTCGAAGAAACGACGCGAAGGCTCAAGCAAAATCAGATCTCCGTCCCGCGGTGCATAATGTGTGTCATAAAGCGGCACAATCCGAAGGTCCGCGCGTCCGCAGGCCTGCAGGTAATAGGCCATGCTCATCGGTCTGGCGGTTGCTACCGTCGCCGCAGCGGGCGCGAACGGACATACCTTTTGCGCTACCTCACGCGTGTCAAACTCGGACACTTCATCCATTGCAAAGTAGCGCGTGATGTTCTGTTTCTCCCCGCCAATTGAGTTTAGGTAGAACGAATAGTAGGGCGCCCAAGACTGCAATTCAAGGAGCGGCCATCCAAGCAAAATGACAGCGGCAGAGCCCACAAGGGCCTGGCGCAGGACTTTTCCTTTCACGGCCTTCAGCGTTTGTTGAACCGCATATCCGCCTGCCAGGTAGAGGAAGGGCAGGAGCGGAAGCGAATATCGGATCCACTTGGCTCCACTGACAGAGAGCCCGGCTAATTGAACCACTCCGAACGCCAGAAAAAAACACGCCGCGAGTGTCCGGCGGTTTCGCAGAAGCAGTGCGGAGCCGGACATGACGGCTATGAGGATCGGAATGGGTGTCTTTACCAGCAATAGCCAGAGATAGTAGAACCACGGCACTCCCGCAAGCAGACGCGAGGGGAAATTCATATACAGCGTGCCGTCGAAATCGTAGCCGGTGTGCCGGACCCCATCATGATGGAGCCAATGCACGATGGCATTGAAGTTTGCCGGAGAGAGAATGACCGGGTTCACCACAACAAAGGCAAGGAACATCACGAGGAAAAACCGCCGGTAGCTGAATTGGGACGGCTGGCGAGTCAGCCCCATTCTTCCGGCAAGAAACCAGGCGAGTGCATTCAAGCCCAGAAGGTGAAGAATGTACTGCGAGGCAAGACCGAGGCCAAAACTGATTGCGCTCAGGTCGTACCATCGCCGTGCAGTCCGGCCCGCATCTGCCTGTGCGGCGCGACAGTAGAAATAACAAGCCAGCAGCGTGAAGAACGTAAGTGGCGTTTCCTCCTTAGTGAGTCGATTCAACGCCACTGGCAAAGGCGCAACCGCCCAGAAGAAACTAGCCGCAAAAGACCCGGCAACCCCCATCGTTCGACGGCAAAGCAAATAGAGTACTGCGGCGCTGAGGGCACCCAATAGCACATTGGGCAAACGAAGCCAGCCCTCAGGGTTTAGCGACGGCCAGCCATACGCGGCGGCTAATCGCCCCCATCGTTCACCGGTTGTCAGGCTGGCCCAAGCCATCATCTTCGGCAGCATCGGGTGCTCGCTGTTGACGCCGGCAAAGTGTCCGTGTTGATACTCCTGCACGGCCGTCCACTTCGCCACCTCATCCTCGGACAGGCTATTAAAGTCAACCCGGTACAAGCGGACTGAGAATGCTAGCGCCGTCAGTAGGAGTACGATCGCGGCTTCCCGATACCGACTAACGAAACGAGATTGAATCTCACTCAACACAGATGCTCCGGTTTGTAGCGGGAACCCTCAGGTTGGCTTGCAGATCACGGACCTCCGACACGGCGTAAGATCTTCGCGCGGATGGATTGAAGTACTGCCAGACTTCCAACTCCCCAAGAAGTCCAAGTGCCACCAGTTGGAGCCCCACCAGAATCAGCACGGCCGCAAAGACCAGCAACAACCCGTGTTGCTGCACGACGTCTGTCCCTGTGACGAGCTTCTGTACCAACAGCCAGAGTGCAACCGCCGACCCGAGACCCATGTTGGTGACGCCCAGCCGGCCGAAGAAATGGAGCGGACGCGACATGTAGCGCAGAAGAAAACGGATCGTCATGAGATCGAAAAATACACGGAACGTACGAGAAATGTTGTAGTGCGATTCACCATGCTTCCGATGGTTGTTCTGAATGGGTATTTCACAAATCGAGGCTCCGTAGGCCGAAGCCAAAGCCGGAATGAAACGGTGCATTTCACCATAAAGCGGCAATTGCCGTAACAGGTCGCCACGGTAGGCCTTGAAGGTTGTCCCAAAGTCGTGGATGTCGACGCCGCTGAGCTTGGCCATCAGCCAATTGGCACAGCGGGAAGGGATCTTCCGGAGCAACAAATTGTCCACGCGGTGGCTGCGCCACCCACTCACGACGTCATAGCCCTCTTCGATCTTTGCCAGAAAGACCGGGATTTCTGCCGGATCATGTTGAAGATCACCATCCATGGCGATCACGTATTCGCCAGTGCTGTGGGCGAACCCGGCGGCCAGCGCTCCGGTTTGACCGAAGTTTCGACGCAGCCGCACAGCGATTACATGAGGGTCGATTTCGGCAAGTTCCTTCAGCAACTTGTAAGTAAGATCCCTGCTGCCATCATCGACAAAGACGAACTGGTAAGTGCGGCCAAGCTCCTCCATCACACCTTGCAGCCGGCCGTATAGTTCGATGACATTAGGTTCCTCGTTATGAAAAGGAACAACGATAGAAATCGTGGGGGCTGTCTTGATATCAGGCATGCTGTGCCGTCCTTGTGAAGGGGCGATCGATCGCATTGAGCCATTCCCAGTCCTGCTCGTTCAGCAACAATTCGGACTTGTGGCCCAGTTCGTTGAGCAGCGCGCATAGCCAGTTTGCAAAGTCCAAATTCTTGTCGCAGACAGTCAAAACACTTTGTCCGTCGCGCTGGATCGCGGGGACGCCATTGATTGCTTTTGTGGCGTACATATTGACTCCTTCGTTCCTACTTGACCCTCTCATGCCGCGGTAGCTCTGCCGGAATTGCCGCTCGAAGCAGTTCAGCCATCGATGCATCGCAGCCGTTAACGCATGTAGCTCGCCAAAGACGTAGCACGGCAAATCAATGAATTGCGGGAGTATGGACGAGCAGCGGGCTGGAGATTGGTGCCCACATTGCGGCAGTGCCCTCAAACGGTCACGACAGCCGGCGGGCGGAATGCCGGGATCACACCATGGGCCAAAGGCTTAGAGAGATGACCGATGTGGATGGTAGTCTGCAGTACATACGGTGGAATTCAGTTCGGTATTAAGGGATTCGGACCTGGCGCAGTCGGCACTGGTAACCCCTGAGACGAACGGCTACAGAGTTCGACAGAACCACTATCCCGTTGAGTCAGGCTGCAGCAACAGGATCGCCTTGACTGACATGTCGGAGAAAATCGGACATCGCGACGCTTTGTACTTATTTGCTTGCCATTTGGAGTGGCGCACCAAACAGAACCTGGCCGCATACCAGGAGCTACTTGCGGCGCTCGACGATCAGGACAGCGATATTCGCCGCATTGCAGAATCTCTCCTGCACCGAAGCTCGCCAAGGCCGCAGCGGACTGCGACAGCTATCGGATCCTGGTGATGTTAGCGGCCTTCCGAGTCGAAACACGAGTGGGAAGCCATTTGCATTCTTGTGAACAGGTGCATAATGGCAACACTATCGCTGAACGCAGAGGTGCAATCTCTCGTAGCCGAATACGGTGTATTTTGGCAGCTTTGGCCGCAATTTGAACAGACGCATGGCGAGCGCTGTCTGATCGGTTTTGAAGTGGAGTTGATTGGTTCTCACACGTCAGATCTCAACCACGTCGATCCCGCATGCCCTACCTGCCACCATGTGAGGTCGGTATTGCTCGCGATCGCGGACTTCATGCCTGGGGAGCTTACCCTCAACCGAAATTCCCTCACGGACAATATCGACTCTCACTCAAACTCGATTGTGTCTTTGCCTGCTCTAGGCAATCGCCCGGCAGTGTGGCTAAGTATCCATTTTTTTGAACCGGGCAAACGGCCAGTGGTTTGAGACGGATCTGTTATACGAAGTCAACACCTTCCTAAATGGGTGGGGCCTTCACCAACGGTAACAGCCATTGGTGCGCAGCTGGAATTGGGCGCACGGGCGCTCCTGCCACGAGTTGCCCGAACTTTCGTTCGCAGGACTTCTCGAAGTTGTTCTTCCAAAGGCAGGCCCTACTCGAGGTCCCCATGCCCGCATGGGGACAATGACCGCATTGCGGCAATTCGGACGAACCAGTCTCCACCACTAGGCAATTACCTCAATCACATAACAGCAGCAGTCTTGGCACGAAACGTGCGCTCCAATGGATATAGGGAGAGTGGAGAGAGCCCTTCGAGGATCAAGCTAATGTTTCGCGCAGAAATCCAGTGGTTAGCGAGTGGTCCGACCCTGAAGTTGGAAGGCAAACTCGCTGCTGATTGGGCAGAGCAGGCCAGGTGCCTGGTCACAAGGAACGTACTGCCTAAGAATCTGGTCGTCGACCTGACCGGAGTGAGCTACATCGATTCGGTGGGCGAAGAGTTGCTGAAGTGGTTGGCTAGTGTCGGCGCACTGTTTGTCGCGGGGAATGTCTATGCAATTGGCGTATGCGACAGGCTGGGTCTGTCGCCTGCGCAGAGGATCAGCCATTTCCATCCATTTGAGGCCATTTGAGGCCGGCATAGAAAGAGGAGGATCGTGTCCTGGTTTCACTCGAGCACTGCGGCACTCGTTGCCCGTGATTACGCATCGGCAGCCGAAATCGTGGCCTGCTTCCAGAATCAAAGAAATGTTCTAAATAGGCTTGCGTTCTTGATCACGGGCGATCAGGCAACGGCGGATCAGGCAGTTGTCCACGCCTGTGAAATCACGCTTCAAGGAAACAGTCCTTTCCGTGATTGGCTTCTTGAGTGGGCCAAGGCCGCAACCATCGCCAGTGCGATATCACACGGAACGGAGGCGATTCGCGTCTGTGAAGCCACCTACGCGGATCGACGATGCCCACATGTCGAGCACTTATCGCCTGGTGACGCTGAAGAACGCGCGGCTAGTCTCGATTTCATTCTTGGGACCGACGCCCAAATACTGATCGCAGAGTTGGATCCGCTGTGCCGGGCGGTCCTAGTTCTCAGAGTTGCAGTCCGATCGTCGATTCAAGATTGTGCTTTACGCCTAAACGTGCCTCGCGCGGCGGTGCTCGTCGCCAATTGTCAAGCCATGACATGGCTTCACGACGGCCACGTGAAGTCAATGGAGGAGAAGCATTTCGTTTAGCCGGAACAATTCCTGGACCTGGCGGAGTAAACACGAAAACATGCTACTGCGTGACATTGTCGAGTGATCGAACCGGTCCAGCCTGAGACACAGATCCCTGGTGTCCTCCGAGGCTATGGGAATAATGCAAGAAACGGCACGCGATGAAGTCCTCAGCGGCCTCCATCATGTGCTTCCACATTTCAAATGCCCGGCCTTCCTGATTGAGAAATGCGAGAGCCTGTTCTCGGCTGACAGGATAGCCCTGTTCGTTTCCGAATCGCATCAGATGCGAAAGTGTGATTTCGGCGATTACTCGTTCTCTCTCTTTCTTTTTGCTCACTGCCTTTGCCCCCACTAGCCTTGTTGCACTTCAAGAGATGTCTACTGCTAGTCCGGGAAACTTCGCTTCCGCAGCTTATTAGAAGCAAGTGCACTGCACAGCATCTAATGGCTGTAGGTCGCCTTTGCGATGCCCAAGCGACGAATCTTGTTTTGTAGCGTCGTACGTTTCAATCCCAAACGTTCGGCGGCTCCCCCCTTACCTGCTATTCGTCCCGAGGATGCTCTCAGAGCGTCGATGATTACAGAGGATTCTGCTTGTCGAAACGTAGACGGTGTTCCCACTGCAGCTACGGTGTCGGATGAAGTGGCAAGCTCGTTCACCGGCACCTCTAGCTCCTCACCACGTGTGAGAATGACAGCGCGTTCGATGAAGTTTGCCAATTCCCTGATATTCCCCTTCCAGGGGCAGTTCGTCAGGACCTCCATTGCGCGTCTGGGAATGGACTTTATCTGTCTCCTCATCCGCCCAGCTACCTTTGACACAAAGTAGTTCACAAGGAGTGGAATATCCTCGCGTCTTTCACGCAGGGGCGGGATCTCGATCGGGAACACATTGAATCGATAGAACAGATCCTCGCGGAACGTCTCGTCCCGAATCATGGCCGGAAGATCGCGATGCGTAGCGGCAATCAGCCGCACGTTCACGCTGATCGTCCTGGAGCTTCCCAGTCGCTCGAACTCCTGTTCCTGGATGGCACGCAACAGTTTCGGCTGGAGTTCGAGGCTGATGTCGCCGATCTCATCCAGAAACAGCGACCCTCCGTCCGCCAACTCGAATCGACCCTTTCTTTGCATCAGAGCGCCCGTGAAGGCCCCTTTTTCGTGCCCGAACAGTTCGCTTTCCAGCAGTCCCGACGGAATGGCGGCGCAGTTCATCCGCACAAACGTGCGGTCGCGTCGAGAGCTGAGGTTGTGAATCGCATGCGCAATCAACTCCTTGCCGGTTCCGGTCTCCCCATGGAGCAGGACGGTGGAGTCGGTGGGCGCCACGATCGCTACTTGTTCCAGAACTTTCTGCAGAGCGCTGCTTTTGCCGATGATACCTTCGAAGCAGCACTCAGAGCTGACTTCTGGTTCGAGATAATACTGCTGGTCCCCGACCCCTCTCACAGCGACAAGACCTGTTGCTGCGAGGTCTCCGAGGTTTGTGAAATCCATAGTCGCGCACCCCATAGTCTCCTCCGAATCTTTACACTTGCAGTGCTTTCCGAACTTTCATACGAACAAAGTGACTAGCAGAGAGACATCCTCTCTTCGTTCCGGTAGTCCTTACTGTCCTGGGAAATCGGTTCCAGACGTGGCGCGGAATGGCACGGTTCCAGGATGGGATAGTTTGGGAAGATAGCGCGTAACAGTTTTTCGGAATCTTCCAGACGCATAAAGTCGCTTGGTGTGGGAATGAACGTCATATTTCCTCTCAATCCGCAAAAGCTGGGTAGCAGCTAAGCTGATCTCTTCGTCTGTGAGCAAAACTCGATGATTTTTCCGAGTTGCGGCTGAGCTGCTGTCCTTAACGGTTTCCGAAAGTTTTTCGGCATGTAAAACTCAATGACTTTTGCCATAACAATCTCCTCAATCTAGTGAATCTCGGTGTGCGCGGCTGCGCCGGATCGTTCGCTCGCCTCTTTCGGTCGCCATCGGTGCGGCTGCGACATTCATTGCAGCCATGATTAGGACTTCCTGTAGCGTGAAACCGCGAGTCGTGATCTTCCACATAAGCGCCTCCCGACCTTTGCACCTGTTGTCGTGATGACGTAGCCATTGTCAGCCGAGTCCCGTTTGCGGGCAGCCCCACATCGGGGCAAATCGGAAACTCTTGGTGGGGTGAATGTCGCCCTCTTCTGAGGCAAGGAATTTGGTCTGTGGAGAGTCTCTTAAAGGAGGGCTAGAGGCTGTTTTTACGGGGTGGAGCTTCGATGCGCTTCCACCCGAAAAGGCGAGCATCGATGGACCATAAACCCGGTCCTAACATTGCGAGGGCGACAGCGGCAGTTCCTAAAAGCAGCCACACCCATTTGTCACCGGCTACGGTAAGCATCTTCCAGAATTCAATCAATGCTATGGAAGTTCCCACGATTGGAGTCCATAAACCTGCGATTAGCAGCATTCCCGCTCCGATCAAGAGTACAGCGGGAACTGTCACATTCATCGGTGGCAGATCGCTCCAGAGCCTCAACCCCGCGCGTACAATCAGCGCGGAGCCAACGACCACGCGCATGAGAAGCAACCCCGCTCCAGGCCAACCGCCGGCGAATGTGGAATATAAACGTCGCAAAACGCACCCTTCTAGACATTACTAGTTTCGTTGTCGCCGAGGCGAAACGACACCCCAAATAGAGTCGGGATTGTCACTCTTTAGGGTTTGCGTTTTTAGAGTGGAATCAGCCGGGTAGACACTACAGCTCGATGATTCCTCTCTTCAGGCCGATCATTGCGGCGTGCGTTCGATCGTTGGCGCCTAGTTTGGAAAGAATGTTCTTGACTCGACTCTTAACGGTTTCCTCCGTGATTGAGAGCTGGTCCGCAATTTGCTTGTTCGCATTCCCAGCCGCGATCAGTCTCAATACGAGGATCTCTGCTGGCGTCAGGGCGTCATCCGTCGCATGCTCGGCGATCTGGTACGAGGCTTCCGGGGAAAGGGTCTTCTTTCCAGTATGGACCGCACGAATTGTTTCCAGTAATTCCTTATGCAACGTATTCTTGAGCAGGTAAGCCTGAGCGCCGGCCTTAAGTGCACGCAGAATTTGGGTATCGCCTGCGTAGGTCGTCAGCACAATGATTTTAGCATCGGGAAATTCACTTCGAATTGCAATGAGCGCATCGATGCCATTCATTTCTGGCATCTGCAAATCCATCAATGTGACGTCCGGGTGGAGCGTTCGGAATTGCTGAATGGCATCGCGTCCGTTGGATGCCTCGCCTAACATAACCATATCGGTCTGAATGCCAACCAAGCCAGCAATTCCCTGGCGTACAAGTGGATGGTCATCAACCGCGAGAACTCGAATTTGCGAGATGCCGGCGCTCATGAGCTCCTACTTCATGCCTTCGCCTTGCGTGAGAACCACGAACTTCTTTGCGCTGTCGCGTAGGCGGCGCTGGCAGGAACGCGCAGTTCCACTTCGGTGCCCGCATCAACTTCGCTCCACACCACTAGCTTGCCGCCGATAAGACTTGCACGTTCCCGCATCCCAGGCAAGCCGAAGTGCCCCTTACTGCTTTGGCTGGAGAGAATTGCTGGATCGATGCCTTTTCCATCGTCCCGCACGCGGAATCGGAATTGCTCTTTGTCATAACGGATTTCAACCTCGATCTGGCGTGCCTGAGAGTGGCGAAAGGCGTTCCGCAGTGCTTCGGTAGCAATTTTGTAGATCTCGTCTCGCAGGATGGGATGCAGATTTCGCGCCTCGCCCTCAACCGCGACACGGAACGCAGGTTGAAGATGGGCTGAGTCGGTTCCGAGTTCTTCCCCAAGAGTGCTTATGGCTAGCGCGAGATCGTTGCTCTGCACCGTGGAGTCGCGCAATCCCTGCACCTGATCCCGGGCTTCGGTAATGAAGTCCGCGGTCTGGTCGATTGCATTATCCAGCTTTTCTTTCGCCTCAATCGGGCGATCCGGCAGCAACTGGGAAACAGTTTGGAACCGGAGCAGCACCCCGTGTGCGCTTTGAAGCAGAGTGTCGTGAAGGTCCCTTGCAATCCGTGTGCGCTCGCCGACCCGCGCGTCGAGCGTCATGTCGAATTGATGTTGCAATTGCCGGACACGCCACTGGTACGCCCCCCAGAGCAATGCCAAAAAGATGCACACGCAGAGGGCGCGGAACCAGTTTGTCTGGTAGTACGCGGGTGTGACGGAGAAATCCAGCCTTGCAGGGGTATCGTCCCACGTTCCGTCACTGTTGGACGCGATCACGCGGAAGGAATACTTCCCGGGAGGCAAATCCGTATAGAAGGCTTGGCGGCGCGTTCCGGCGTCGTGCCACTCATGGTCATAGCCGTCCAGTTGGTAACGAAATTTCACCCTCTGTGGAATCAGAAACGTAGGCGAAGTGTAATCAATCTGCAAATCCCGGGGGTGCGGCGAGAGCTTGAGGTCACCGGTTGCTGCGAATTCCTTTCGGTCGACAATGACGGATTCGATATATGTCTCTGCCGGCAGCGCTTTCTGCGAGAGCCTGGACGGATCCGCCATCTGCAAGACAAAACCGCTGGCAAACCATACCCGCCCATCCGAAGTGTGAGCCGCTGAATTGAAAGATGGCCCGCCCTGTGGACGCGCACCGTCCAATACGTCATACACATGGGTTTCAACGACTGCCGCTGGATTTGCCCACCAGCGCTGGATCTCGGAATCCGGCAGTTCCACCACGCCACACTCGGTATAGAGCCACCAGCGTTTCGCGTCGTCTTCAATGAATGAAATTACGGTGTCGCACGGTAGGCCGTTTTTCTTCGCCATTCTTTGCACTTTATCCTGCCGCAATCCGACTAGCCCGTCATCCGAGGCGACGAGGACCGAGCCGTCTGTGTTGGCAATAATCTGGTGGCTAACAGGATTCCCCTTTGGATTTAACGGGAACTTCTCAACAACTCCATGGCGGACCAGCGCAAGGTCTCCCTTTAGAGTCCCTATCCAAATACCCCCGCGAGGATCGGGCGCGAGCGTGTGGCCCGGCGGGACTTGCGACGAAGTAAACTCTTCAACTACCTTGAAATCGCGAATGCGTACCAGCTTTCGTGGATTGCCTGCGCATTCTGCCCAAATATTCCCATCGACGTCCTCGGTCATCCCAACCACTAGACCGAGCGGCTTGTGATTCGGCTCGGGGAGGCGCCGGAAGCGCCCATTCTTGAACAAATACAATGCGTCATCCACCCCCACCCACAGGTTGCCGGCGCGGTCTTCGATCATGGAAGCAACTTGATGACCAGGAAGACCATTGCCCGCGCGAATAGACGAGACGCTCCCGTTAACGATGTGATCCAGCGATCCAGAGTTCGCAACCCAGATCGTGCCATCGTGGCTGGCCAGAACGCCTGTTACTGCATCTTTCCCCAATCCTTCCACTGCCGAAAAAGTGACAATCCGCGGATCGCGAAAGCTGTCGATACCATCCGTAGTCGCAGCCCATACGATTCCCTCTCTGTCTTCGAAGAGAACCGATGCCGTATCGCTGGATAGGCCTTCTGTTCGTCCGTAGTGCTCCACAACATCCCCGCGGATGCGGAAGATGCCTTTCCCCAGGCTAGCGACCCAAAGACTGCCGTCGCCATCGAAAATCATGTCGTAGACCGATATTTTACTTCCATCGAAGTTGGGGGCCACGAAGGGCCGAAAGACTCCGTCGCTCAATTGTCCAAGTCCCAGTCCGGGCCCTGCTGCAGCTATGCCGACCCAGAGCGATCCATCGGGGCCACGGGCCAGGCTATTTACCCCGATGTCCCCTACATTCGATTTGAGCCCTTCAATGGGATAGGTCTGCGAGACGCCGGCACGCCAGTGGACAAGGGCCGTCTGTCCTCCAACCCAAAACCCCCCCTCTCCATCGGCCAGCACGGTATCGGCCGGGGAGATCGGCATTCCATCGGACTTTCCGAAACACTTCGCCGCGCGGTCATTGATATGGCAAAGTGGCGCGTCTTGAACCCTGTTGGAGGCTCGCGTGGTCCACAACGACCCGTCGGGATCTCGGCTGAAGCTAGCATGCCCCCCGATTCCTTCTAATTCAAAATAAGCAATGACGGCGCCATCCTTGACATGAGCGATTTCGTGATCTCCTATCGCCCAAAGCCCGCCTGCGTGATCGGCAAAGACGTCTTCTATGTGGATCGAACCAATCTTGGCAGGCGGAGCCCAGGGGAGAAACCGAACACCGTCAAATCTGTATATGCCTTGTCCAAGTGCTGAAAACCAGAGGAAACCATCCGAGGTTTGCGTAATCGCAAACATGCCGGCTGGCAGGGACCCGTCTTGTATTCGCCAAGAGGTATGTATGTACTGGGTGATGTGTTTGTTCGGATCGAGGGCGTGGCCCGTGCCTGCCAGCAACAACACGCAGGTGAGATGACTGGCGAATGCGGCCGCAATCGTGATGCGCCATCTAGGGCGAAGCAGAAGAGGTCGCGGAGAAACTGTCTGTTCCATGTTCGTATCCGAGCAGCGTCAGACACCCTGGTCCATTCCGATGCGCTCCATCGTGCATCAACCATAAGGAACTGTCAAAGACTTCACATGCCAACCCGCGGCAGGGCCTTATATAGAGGAGTGAGGAATCTACGCGATTCGGGGAGCACGTCTGCCGTCTTTTGTGTTCAACTTCAGGCAATTCTCCAATGCTTGCAGAGCATAGAGGGCATTTTCGATAGCCTCAGTTTCGCCGTCATAATTGGGCGAAGTTTTAAATAGCTCTCGGGATCGAAAGATGAGTGCTTTCCGCGCTTCTTCGATGCGCCATGGGAGTTTGCTCGTATCGGTCTCGAACAGCGCAGCTTTGTACAATCCGCGCCAGTTCCGGAGGATTTCGGCAGATTCGCCCATGACTCACCTCCCAAGAGCTTGTTAGCACAAGAGGTCAACTGAAGTCAGTGACGAGAAAGACAATTTGTGACTCGGCGCCTGCTCATACCACGCCGCAGCTTAGCGATTCCGCTCTCTCACAGAAGCTCTCGACAGGACGCCCTCATGTTTACGACGAACCAACACAACAATGGATCGCGGGGCCGCTTGATAAATCGATTGCTGCAGCGGCAAACCGCGCTCGGAGAAATCGAGGGGACTCAGCAGGTCGGTGTCCACAATTCTGACCCAATCTTGGGGCGCGCCCTCCTGAATTTGGAACTGCAGCTCTTGCCAATATGCATTGATCATTACGTAGATATCGTCGTCGGCTTGTGACGCGCCATGTAGGCAAAACGCCAGACTGTGTGACTGTGGCGATAGATCGACCGTGGGGCCAGTGCCGTACCAGGAGATGTCTTCGCGCCAGAACCTGCTGCGACACAGAGAAGGATGAGACTTGCGGAACGCAATCATGCGTTTAAAAAACCGGAATATGTCCTGATTCGCCTTGAGCTGACTCCAATCCAGCCAGCTGGTTTCGTTGTCCTGGTTATACGGGTTGTTGTTTCCGAACTGTGTATTCAGGAACTCGTCACCGGCGCGGAACATCGGGATGCCGTTCGAGAGCATGAGGAGGCAGAAGAAGTTTTTAGCCTGTTTCCGGCGAAGTGCTAGAACCTCCGCTGGCGCGCTCTCGTCTCCTTCATGCCCGCAATTCCAACTGTAATTCGCGTCCATGCCGTCTTGATTGTCATGACCGTTTTTCCAGTTGTGTTTTTGATTGTAGGAAACCAGGTCGTAGAGCGTGAAGCCGTCGTGGCAATCGATATAGTTGACGGTCTGGAAGGCATGATAGGCATGCTCGCGGCTGTCCGGAAACAAGTCATCGCTGCCGTAGATACGACGCATAAGGTCCGGAACCATCCCCGCGTCGCCCCTCACAAAACGACGTAGATCATCGCGATAACGCGCGTTCCATTGCAGCCAGGTCGTGCCCGGAAATCCACGTCCTAGCTGATCGCCGCCGACGTCCCACGGTTCTGCAATCAAGGCCATTCGACCCAACTCGGGGTCTGCGGCGATTTCACTGAAAATTGGAGCATCTCCCCAATTGAGCGACCCGTCGGCGTTACGGCTAAACACCGATGCCAGATCGAATCGGAAACCATCGATGTGCATCTCGTTCTTCCAGTACCGCAGGCTGTCCATTACCATCTTGCGCACGTGAGGCTGGCTGAAATTCAATGTGTTGCCGGTGCCCGAGTAATTGGCATATGGGCTCGCCGGGTCGGATGATGGCATGTAATAGCCTTTGGCGTCCAAGCCCTTGAAGCTGTACGTAGGTCCAAGGTGATCGCCCTCACAGGTATGGTTGTACACAACATCAAGCACGACGAATATCCCGGCTTTATGCAAAGCCTTGACCATATTCTTGAACTCAAGATGTTGCCCTTCATCATCAACGCTCGAGGCATACTGCCCATGAGGTGCGAAGAAGTTCAGAGGCATGTATCCCCAATAGTCACCCTCGTGAGGATCGCGCTGGAATATGGGCATGAGTTCGACGACGGTGATCCCAAGCTCTTTCAGGTACGGAATCTTTTCGATCAATCCGGCATAGGTGCCGGCTCGCGAAGGAGGCACGCCGGAATTGGGATTGTTGGTGAACCCCTTCACGTGAAGTTCGTAGATGATCGCGTCCGATTCAGGTCGGGGCGGGAGATCTTCAGCCCAATCGAAAGCGGCCCGTCGCCTAGGCAAGACTCCAAGCGGCGCCTTTTCATCATTGGGGCCCGGCTTCATAGCCAGCTTGCGGTCAAACCCCGGCGGGAAGAAAACTCGTTTCGCATATGGATCCAGAAGAACCTTTTCGTGATCGAAGCCGCGGAGACCAGCAACAGCCCGCCCTGAAACCGAGTAACCGTAATAGCGGGCGTCGCATATTTGATCTAGCGGGACCCTGCAGTGCCAGATCCGCCCTGACTTATTACGGATAGGATCGAACTGAAACGTCAAAACTTGCTGTGCCAAGTCGGAAGGGGAATAAAGAATCAGTTTCACACTGTCGGCCTGTTCAGCACACACTGCAAAATTGAAGGCCTGGTCTTCCTCGATCCAGGTAACCCCCAGCGGCAATGGAAGCCCCTCTGTCTGTGCCCACGTGCGACGTTTTTGTGGTGACGCGGCTGAGATGGACGCCGCGTCAGATATGCGGTCGCTGACCGCAATGGATTGGGGAAGTGTGTTTCTCACGTGTTAAGAGCCTAATGACAGGCCGCATCGTCCAGGAAGCTGCCGCCAGCGAACATCTCCGCCAGAAATTGGCCGCAATGGATAATCTTCTGGGCCTCGGAATCATTGTTGAATTGGCTCTCAGACATGCTCATATCTGCCGCGCTCAGCGAATTGCGTGCTTTGACATATCCGTCAGCCCAGGCCTGCACACTGTTAAATTCGTTCTTGAGCAATTCGAGCCCGCGGTAGTCAGAGTCTGTCGATGCCGCCGCGGAAGCTAACGCGACGCTGTCGGCAGCTCGACCCTGGAACGCCATGATCGTGTTTCCTGCCGTGGTATTTCCGAGTGGATACCCATTCAGGACGATCGCCTGCAGAGTTCCGCCCCATTCTCTGATCGACGCCATTGCCTCGATCGCCGATTTCATGAAAGGGCGCGAGAAGCCTGATATGTGGGCTTCGGCGCTCGAAGAGGAACCGTTCGGACTAGGCAGAGTCAGAATAATTCTGCTCTTCTCAAATCTCAGCGACCCGCTTGTGATTTGCGCAAGTGCTTCCGCGTCCACAAACACACGCCCCTCGTATCGAATGATGCTTGCCTGTCCTTGGTAGCCTTGCACGGACAACGCTTCTCTCTCTCGCTGCGATTGCGCCATTGCCATGGCTACCATCAGCAGCACTACCCCGAACATCACCGGCTTATGCTTCATCATGTGGAACATCGATTAGTCCCCGAATCAAAGTCGCGCTCGAACTAGATGTGCCTCATTGCTGAGGCGGTTCTGCCAAGTTACTTCCTGGCGCGGTGTATTGTGCCTGGGTGAGCGGAGGAAGGGCGGCTTCGACTTGCATATCCATCATCAAATCGATGCGCCGCTCCAACTGAAAGAACTTCGTCACTGTAAGGGCCGGAAGCACCTTGTTGAACTTCTTGTAATACTTCTTCTTCAACCCAGCCAGACGAGATTCGCAGTCCAACATCTGGTCTGCCATCGCTTTGGCCTCGGCGTCGGTCACCGTCGGATACTTCTGGGCGTATTGCTTTATGACGGCAGCGCGACGATCATCCAGTCTGGATCGTTCGTACTCGTATTGCTGATAGATCGGCCAGAATGCCGCGCCATCTTTGTCGTTGAAATTCATTCCTGTTGTGATGAGGGTAGTCCTGCTTGCCTGCATATTGGCCCTCACTACCGCGATGGTGGAGTCGATTGTGGGCTCCTGATCTTGAGCACGACCGAGAGGGCAAAGTGCGAGCATCGCGAAGGTAAGCATGAGAAATGCAGAATTCTTTATCATTGACTAATCTCCTAAGCCGCTTATTTCATGCCATTCGCGGGCACAGCGGCGCAGTGCGCTCGACAAATTTGTGCGAACAGCTCCTCGAAAGGACAGCGGAGCGCCAGCACCAGATGATGTAGGCACGCCAGCTGCCGAACTCATCTCAGAACAAATCGTTTCCTATCTCGTGGTTCTGCAATAAACCTGGTTCCGCACGACCACACCGTGCCCAGTAACGGTCATGCGGACCTCATCTGGTCACCTATCCTGCTCGGATCGAAGATCGTTGTTACCGTTGCATTGGAGTATTCGCGGAGCCCTATTCGCCATAGGAAGGTTCTAGGGTAGTTTCCGCAATTGTGCTCGGCGCCTCGGTCCTCTTCATCAAGACCATGCACAGTGCCCCCACCCCCGCCCAGAAGACGGTACGCGCACGTCGGCACAATGCCAGCGTCAATCCTGCAGTGCTTGTCACACCGAACATCTTCGCAATGAGCATATTTCCACCTTCGTAAGTCCCGAAGTTGCCCGGATTCAGCGCCCCCACGAGGTTGATCACCTTCGTCAGGCCTTCCACGATGAACGCCCCGCCCACAGTGAACCCTGCTCCCATAAACCGCAGGATGACGTAGACCTCCAGGACCGCCAGCGCGTGCCACATGACATTGAGGATCAGGGTTGCCCAGAACGCGGCTGGCGCTTCACGATGAAAATTGAGGAGGTTGTGTTCGGCCGAGTCAATGATCGGCTGTTTGCCGCTGACCCAGTTCTGCAACCGCGGAAATCGCCCAATCGCTCGAATTGTGTTCCCCATTAATGGCCAGCGGCTTGCCACCCCGACGGCCGCCAAGATCACTACTGACGCCAGCACAGTAATGAGGAGAACTGCATACACTCGCCATTTAACAGAAACGGGCCCAAGCATTAGCGTGGCTGAGATGCCCAAGACCGTTACCAATACCGCGCTGAAGGTATGCAGTCCCCCGTCAATGGCGCCGGCTGATAGTCCGCTCGATACCGGGACAGTGGAACTCAACAACGAAATGCGCATCCCCTCCCCAAGTACTTTTCCAGCGACGCCAAATTGCCCGATCCCGTCGGAGACCAACTGCGCGACGAAGCTGCGGGGCCACGAAAGTTGACGAATGTCGCAAGTAAACGCTTGTCTCCACGCGCACGTCTTGATGAACTGCGAGAACCCTCCCAGAATGATGATCAGAGCTAAGCCCCAGCCGACTGCCTGGAGTTGTTTCCACACGATCCCCGGGCCGGTTCGAAACACCAAGTAGCCCAGTAGACCAAAGCCGAGCAGTGCCGCGAAAAATCGGAAAGAGAGCTGAAGGAGAAACTGTAGTCTGGGCGTGGTACCGCCCTTGCGCACCTGCTTGAGGATCCTCCTCCATCTCCCCGTCTTCTTCGGGTTGCGCGTCTGCTGGATCCCCGTCAGCGCACATTCGATAACTGAGTTACCAGCTCCCATGTCGCTCTCCCCCAATCGATTTACGAACGTGTACATTGAGGAACAGCAGATGGAATGCCAATCGGGATGTCCGCTTAAATGCGTTAATTTGGCTTGTCTTCCAGGAGCCGGCCTGTATTCAGCATGACCTGCCTGCGGCAGTGCCTCAATCCGGGCATTGATGGAAGGGCGCAGAGATTCTCGTATCCGCGAAAAATGCGCGCTTCCCGCTCGACATAGTGAGTGGCAACCTGCAAAGGTCCATGCAAGAGCCCAGACCTGAGGCGCGTACCATGGCGCAATTAGGCCACGGCAGCCGGGCAACGGCAGAGCCTCCAACTCTTCCCGTGAGGCGATAGCCCAGTCCTCTGCTGCCCGAATTACGAGGACCTTCACGCGGGAATCGGAGCTCGAGATATCTGCATCGAGCAATGCATCCTTATATTATTGCGGTTCAGGTCGATTGCGACCCCGAGAAAATCCAGGCCTTTGCACGTAGCAGCGCGCACTTCGGGGGAGCTCTCGCCTATTCCAGCTGTGAATAAGATGTGCAGCGGAGCAAACCGGGATAGTCCGGCAAGAGTCGAGTACACGTCGTTTTTGATCAGAATGGGATCGTGAAAACGGGGACCCCCGTGGACCACACGGTGACCCACGGCGTTGATCTCTGCTTGGGATGCAATGCTGCGGGTATCACCGCTCCATAGCGTGGCCAGCAGATCTTTCAGCACAAGCTCACACGGCAGACTCTTTAGCTTCTCCTTCCTGGTTATTCCTTTCGAATTCCTGAAAGTAATCGCTGTTGTGTCGCCATTCCACTCGATGCGGCCCTCCCACAGCGGCGATGGGGGGCTCTCCGGAAGAGCGTCGCCAATTTCGCACAAACATGCCTTCTGGCTGCTCGAACCAGAGTTGAGAACGAGGATCTTCATTTGTCTATCGTCATGCTTCCAGAACAAGCAGTGCAGATAGCTTGCCAATCGGCCCCTCCGTAACTCGTGATTGTGCATAGATCCACGCACCTGATCGGCGCCCAGCATGCCATGCCTTGGGCAGTGCCTCAATCTGGGCAGCGCGTCGAAGAACAAAGATACAAACATTGTCGCGTTACAGGGGCATACCGATCGGTCTCGATTGGCACATTGCATGCAAATAGTAGAAAGTTATGTGCGCACGCAAAGCCCGTCGGTGAAGTAGGGGTGCGCGGCACTTGATCCCAGCTCTCCCCAAGCAGTAACGGATCAAGTTGCCCGCACTCATCCGACGGTTCTTGAGAAGGCAAGAGCGGCATTTATTCAGCATGTCTCTTATCGCAGCGGCTCTGAAACCACGCTCAATATTGATGGCAACGGATTTCTCTGAAGCTTCTGAAAAGGCGCTGCGCTATTCTCTGGCACTCGCTCGATTCTACGAGTCGGCGTTTTGCTTGGCGCACGTGGTTTCCTCCCTGGGTCTGACCATGGCAGGTCCGGGTGCAATCGCTGCCTGTGAAGAGGCAGTATCGCGCGAGGCCGCGGATTTGGAGGACTCGCTGATTCAAACCGGCGCGTTTAATGGCATTCAACATAAATTCATCGTTCGGCAAGGTGAATTGTGGCCGGAACTCCGAGATATCATCCGACAAGAAAGCGCAGATCTCCTCGTCGCCGGCACGCACGGACGACACAGCATTGCCAAACTGTTTTTCGGTTCCATTGCGGAGCAGATTTTCCGCCAGGCAGATTGTCCAGTCCTGACCCTTGGGCCGCACACCGATGGCGTTCCCTGGTTTGGAACGTCCTCCACGCGGCCCACGTTCCTGTTTGCGACAGACTTCGGACTCGCATCTCTCAACGGCTTGCCGCAAGCCATTGCGGCTGCCAACCAGTTTGGAGCGAAGCTCGCCTTTCTCAGTATCGTTCCAGCCGCACCTTCGAGCATCGACGAAGCTCTGACGGGCTGGCAAGCGGATGCGCGCCTGAGAACCCTGCAGCGGCTGGCAGAACTCGCCGACGATGCCGGGCTCGACACAAGACCTGAGTTGTATGCCGAATTCAAATCACGGCAACCGGTAAGTGAGCAGATCCTAGAAACTGCTGAGAAACTGCGAGCGGACCTTATTATTATGGGGCTCCATCATTCGGCCCACGCCGGACTGATCTCCCACCTGGATCTAGCAACTACATATAAAGTGGTTTGCGATGCTAATAGTCCCGTACTAACGGTTAGCTGCCGCTCAGGATATGCCCTTCGACCGCAAGCGACCGAAGTAACAGCTTCGCCTTGGTCGAAAGCCGATGCGATCCGCAGTCACGGTTCGGAGTGAAGTGGTAGGCGAGATTGTGACTTGCCGTCGACCAGATGAGTGACCGCCGCGAACAGAAGTCCAATGGAGACTCCTGACATCAGCATGCCGACCATGCTTTCGAGCGGGCCCAGCAGTCGCCACTTTGATGGAAGGATCACATCCCCGTATCCAACGGTCGCATAGCTGCTCGCCGAGAAGTAAAACGCAGATTCCCAGGACGGGAGGCAAAGCCAGCGATAGCAACTCGCCCACAACAGAATGACGATTCCGTGCAGAATGATGACCGCAACCGTAGTTTGCATGACGAGTGCGGCGCAGCGAAACACCCGCACCTTGTGGATCTCGCGTGGAATGCCTCTTATCCAAATGATGAGCGCAGCGGCGCCGCCACACTGCAGAGATAGCGTAATCAATACGAGAAGAACGGCGGCACCGGCCTGTTGAAGCAACGTCATTTTCGAGATCGCTCCTCTTGGTTAAAGGCTTCGCAGCACACTTGTTTCGCTCATTTCCGAAGGGCCGCATGACGGGGTTCTAAGCGACCGACGCCTCGTTCTCTTCGGAAGCGATCTTCTAACAGCGCACAATGTTGTCGCCGTGAATACCTCTCGTCGCGTTGCGGGTATCCACCACCAAGGATGCGTGCTGCGCGATCCAGTGGTAGTCATAGTCTGAATGATCAGTGACGATTACTACACAGTCGTATTTTTCGACATCCTCTACGGGCACGCATTTCATCTGGAGATCGTATTTGCGCCCTTTGCCGATAAAGGGAAAATAGGGATCGTTGTAGCTGACGTGAGCCCCATCCTTCTGCAGTTGCTCAATAATGGTCAGGGCCGGAGACTCGCGCAGATCATCGATGTCTTTCTTGTAGGCCACACCCAGCACAAGAACTTTGGCACCGTTGAGAGCCTTCCGTTGCTGACTCAGAGCTCTGCTCACAGATGAGACCACATGGTAGGGCATGGCGCTGTTGATCTCTCCAGCAAGTTCTATGAAGCGTGTCTGGAAATCCCACGCCTTCGCCTTCCATGACAGATAGTACGGGTCGACAGGGATGCAGTGTCCGCCCAGGCCCGGGCCGGGGTAGAAGGGTTGAAAGCCGAATGGCTTGGTGGAGGCAGCCTCAATGACCTCCCAAATGTCCAATCCCATTCGCAATGCCAAAAGCTTTAATTCATTGACCAGGGCGATGTTTACGCAGCGATAAATGTTTTCCAGCAGCTTGGTCATCTCGGCGACAGCCGGCGAGGACACCGGGACGGTTCGGTTGAAGATTGTTCCATAAAGCGTTGCGGCCAGCTGTGAGGCTTGGGAATTCAGGCCTCCGACGACTTTCGGGATGTCACGACGCGCGATGTTGTCATTGCCTGGGTCCTCTCGTTCCGGAGAAAAGGCGACAAAAAACCCATCCTCTCCGTTAGCCGTTGCGCCGCGGGCGGCCTTCAAACCGCAGCCATTGCCTTCCTCCAGGATTGGAACAAGCACTTCCTCCGTGGTGCCGGGATAGCTCGTGCTCTCGAGGACCACCAATTGACCGGCACGCAAATGTGGTGCTATTGCCCTAGCGGTATCGGTAATGAAACTGAGATCAGGCTCTCGATATTCGTCCAGAGGAGTGGGCACACAGATGATGATGGCATCCATTTCGGTCAGGTTCGAAAAGTCTGAGGTCGCACAGAAACCTTGCGATCGCGCCGCCTGGATCTCAGTAGGTGGAATTCGACAGATGTAGGATCCACCCGAGGTGAGAGTTGCGACCTTATTCTGGTCGATGTCAAAACCGGTTACTCGAAATTTCGCTTCCGTGTAGAGCAAAGCAAGCGGCAGGCCCACGTAACCGAGACCTATCACGCCTACCCGCGCTTGGCGAGATCCAATTCTGGCTTTCAGCTCTGAGAATAGGCTGGCGGCGCGGCTGCATGTGATCATGATGATCTCCTCCATGAAAAATCAATTCCCATGGCTATGGGAGTAATGAAAATCTACGGTCGTTAGTTCATCTGCTGTCGTCGGCCCGGCAGCTGCAGGGGACTTCCACTTAATCAGCTTCAGATCCAGCACAAAGATGGAATAGATCACCGGGACAAGCAGCAGCGTGACAAACGTCGCGATAGTAAGACCACCGATCTGGGCGTAGCAGAGAGGCTCCCAAAGGGGTCCCCCGTGAATGGCCAAGGGTATGAGCCCGAGCACGGTTGCACCCACCGTGATCATTACAGGCCTGAGTCGCACGATGCCGGCATCGAGCAGAGCTTCTCGCAAGGGCTCTCCTCTTTCGTGTGCTTCTTCGATGAAGTCAAAGAGCACGATGACGTGACTGACGATTACGCCGACCAGACTCGCGACTCCCAGGAAGCCCATAAATCCGAAGGGTTGTCCCATGACCACCAGTCCCGCAAGGGCTCCTGTCATTCCGTATGGGATTGCGGCGAAAACCAGAAGCGGCTTGACGGCGCTTCGGAACTGCACGACCAACGCAATGTAGATCAGCAGCACCGAGATCGCCATGACCACGCTGAGTTCCTTAAAGCCTTTCTGCTGTTCGTCGTATTCGCCTCCGATCTCGAGGAAATAGCCGGGAGGTAGGTTCTTCTGGAACTCCTTGATTTTCGGCAGCAGCGGCGTGAGCACTTGAGACGGTAAAACACCCGGAATCGGAAACGCGGATACCGTAACCGTCCGGAATTGATTGCGGCGCTTGATTTTCGATACCGCCATTTCCGTTGTGACGTTCGAAACCTGTCTCAGCGGTACGTGCTGATTGCTGGACAAAGAGTAGACGTATGCATTTTGAACGTCAGATAGTCCGGCACGGTCCTCCATCCGCAAACGAACGGCGATGGGGATTTGTTTGTCAGCTTCCCGGTAAGTTGAGACAGGTAATCCACTCTGCGCCGCGGCAGATGAGAGAGCTATATCCAGATTCGTGATGCCGGAAAGGTTGGCGCGATCCGGGTCAACCTTCAGCCGGACATTCATGGCAGGTTCGCCCCAGTCGTCTCGTACCCGGGTCGCATTTGGCTGGGCGCGAAAGATTGCCTGGAGATTGCCAGAGAGACGGTGCAGAACTTCCATCTCGGGACCTGAAATTCGAATAGAGACGGGAATGCCGACCGGCTTGCCAGTCTCGAGCTGGCGCACATCGACCCGGGCACCCGGAACTTCGCGGCTTAGCGCCGTCTGCAGCGGACCAACGAATTCGTTGGTGAAGTGCTTGTCGGAAACCTCGACGAGGATCTGCGCATAGTTGAGCTGTTGTCGCTCGGGGTCGACGGAGAACCAGAATCTCGGACCGCCGCCCCCGACAAAGGTGGTCAATGATTTCAGAATATCTTTTTGATGATGTTCGTTTCCAAATCGTTCGGATTCTTGCCGAATGACCGTTTCTGCTCGTTGTGTAACAGCGTCGGTCGCGCCTAGGGGGGCGTCGGGCGGAAGCCAGACATCCACGTACGACAGGTAGGAGAGGTCCTTGGGGAAGAATTGCGGCTTCAGCATCGAGAAAAACACTCCGCCCAACACTAGGACGATGAGCGAGCCGGCGAACGTACCCCAACGATGTCTGAGCGCGAAATTACCCACCCGGTAATACAGCGCCGGGAACCCGTGCTGCCGTCGCTCCGACATGGGCGCCTCCAGGCGCTTGGGCGGTTTGATCATGTAATACGCAATTAACGGGATAAAGGTGAAAGAAACAATGACGGAGGCGACCAGCGTGCACGTCATCACAACCGGCAGGCTGTAAAGGAAGAAGCCTGTATCGCCGCTCAGCATCAGGAACGGGAGGTACGCAACGATGTTTGTGATGGTGGCGAATACAATCGCTTTCGCCAGTTTGGTCGGTCCAATCCAGGATGCGAGTTCGCGCGGTGAACCCGAACCCAACTCACGCTTGATCGCGTCCCCTGCTACAACGGGCATATCGACCAACAATCCCAGCGCGATGATCAAAGTCGCAATCGAGACCTGTTGAATGTCAATCCCAAGGACGTGAACGATGCCGAAGGTCATCGCCAGCGTTAGGGGGATGGAGGCTGCCATCAGCATGGCGGCACGCCAATCCCAGAATCCGACCAGGGCGACGATTACGACGAGAACAATAGCCTCATAGAGACTACCCATCAACAGACTGACAAGCTCCTTCACTTGCCGCGGCTGGTCTGACGTGCGAGCCACGATAAGGTCGGCAGGCAGTTGCGGGCGCACATTGGCGAGCGCCTTGTCGACCGCTGCACCGAATTTGAAGATCTGTTCTCCTGATCGCATTTGCACCGCCAGGGTGATGGCACGGTTCCGATGCCAAGCCCCGTTCGGCTCGCGAGAGACCATGTAGTTCAGGTATCGCGTGGGAGTCTGATATGCACGCGATATGTCGACAAGATCGCGCAAGTAAAGCGGCGCTCCACTCGGCGACGATGCGAGTAGCACGTTGCCAATATCTTTCGTGCTTTTGAATTCGGCAGTTGCGTCAACCAGGACGTTTCGCGATTGCGTCTGGACGATTCCACCTGGAGCCGTCACATTCCGCGCGTTCAGGATGTCTTTGATCTTCGTGGGCTGCAATTTCAATGCTGCCAACCGCGCGTCCGAGTACTCAAGATAGATCTCTTCGGGAAGAACGCCGACGCGCTGCACCTTCGCTACCTCTGGTACACGTTGCAGCGTGCGCTGGATCAGGTCGGTGAAGTCATCAAGCTGCCGATACGAATATCGGTTATTGGCAGCTTCTGCGATTCGTTCTTTCGTGGATTGAGGATCGCGAATGATAATGGGACCCCACGCGTCGGGATGAAAGTCGTATTCTTGCAGCCGTTTCTCAATGAACTGCTGTCCATACGCTCGGATTTCGTCATCCGACTTCGCCGTCGCAAAGTCGATTCCGGAGCAGCTTCCTACGGACAACGAACGAACATCGTGCGCGAACTCGTCGCGTTCTACCTGAGCAGCGAGCATGACAAATGGCCGCTCAATCACAGCAGGTGACACGGATGCCGGGTAACAGTAGAGAACGGTGACACGCCCACTCGTAACTCCTTGGCGCCCTTTCTCAATCGCATCCCGCACACCGCGGGCGCGCAACGCGATTTCAAGGTCCGGGACCGTCGAACTGGCGACGGTCAGCATCAGCGCTGCAGTATCTCCAAAGTCGCTGATCCAGGTGATCGGTCCCGCACCGTCAGGAAGGTCGGTGACCTGATTCAGTCGTTGTCCAATGTCCTGGAATTCCTGCTGGGTGTTCTTGATGTTGTCCAACAGCCTGACTTGCACAACAGAAATGTTGTCCTGGGTGGTGGACTCCACGCGGTCTACCTTGCTGTTTCCAGTGATGGCTTGCTCAACCTTCCGCGTGACCAACTGCTCGACCTTGTCCGCCGAGATACCTGGCCAGGGGGTGATGGCGAGTGCGATGCGCACGGGTATGTCGGGGTCCTTCCGCTTAGGCATGTTCATGTACCCGAACACGCCCCAGGCCAGAGTTGCGAACAAGGCGACCCAGGCAATCTGCCGGTTGTTGACAAAGAATCGTGCGACGTTGCGAGTGCTATTGTGGTTCTCGGCTTTCATTGAAGGACCTCGATGGGCTGCCCATCCTTAAGGAGGTTGGCGCCAGTGGTGATGATGCGATCGCCTGGGGTTAGCCCATTGAGTACGGTTATGTCGGTTCCAGTGACAGAGCCGATTTCCACGCTGTGGAGGCGAGCGACTTCTCCGGCACTCGAGTTGGAGACGACGAACACGCCATATTTCCCGTCTTTCGCTTGTACGACTGCGGAAAGTGGCACCAGCAGTGCCGACGTTCGACTTGCACCGTCGGCATTCGCGAATTGCAATGAGCCGATCATGCCCACCTTCAGCAGGTGATCGTGATTCGGAATAGCGACTTCGACCTCGAAATTGCGCGTGATCGTATCCGCCGCCGATGACATGCGGCTGATTCGCGCATGAAATGTGCGGGTGGGGAATGCGTCGATGGCAACATCCACCGGCTGGCCTACCTTTACGGAACGGACAACCGTATCGGGCACTCCCACCACGATCTTTACAGTGTCGGTTTTGGCGAGCGCGAATGCGGGAACGCCTGGCCCGACGAATGCGCCGAGCTCGATGGCTTTTTTCACGATGTCACCGTCAAAGGGTGCAATCAGAGAGGTGTCGCGCAGAGCGATTTCCGCCTCGCTCGTCAGCGCCCGGGCAGATTTCACTTGCTCCTGGCTGGCATCGTATTGCGCCCGAGCGGAATCGAAGTCGGGCTTCGTAATGCTCTGAGTGTCATACAGATGCATAGCTCGATCGAAGTCGAGCTTGGCTTTCTGTGCGACAGCTTCGGCGGCCGCTGCCTGCGAGGACGCCTGGTATACCTTGTCCTCGTATTCGGAAGATCGCATGCGGACAAGCACGGCTCCTCGACTGACACGATCCCCTTCCGCAACATCGCGCATCCTGCCATCCTGGCCGCGCACCTGTTTAAGCGAAATGACGTAGCCGGGAATTCTGAATGACAGGGGAGCTTCCGAATCAGGCGTCACTACCGCCGAGAAACGCAAGCCGTCGGCGCTGAAGCCCGCTTGCTTCTCAATAGCTTGAGCCTGGACGCCCTGTGGAGGTTGACTGAGTGGCTTATTCGAGGCACAGCCGGCCATGACCAGCGCTAATGCAAGTGTTGCGATTGTGGTTCTCACGTTTATTCCTCTCCCATCGCGCGGCGCAAATCTGCAAGGGAACTCCAATAAGAAGAAAGCGCCTGCTGATACTGAAAAGCGGTTTCCGAACTTCGACCCTGAGCCTGTAAGAGATCTCTTACGAGCGCTGCTTGTTCTTGGTACTTGTTGCTGGTGACGCGGAATTCTTCGGCGGCGGCCTCATGACCGGTGCGGGTAGCCTTCAGCAATAATGCGGACTCTTTCCACTTGCGGTACTTCGCAGCGACTTCAACCCCGATCTGCGATTCTGCCTCTTGTACACCGTTGTGCGCCTGCGCCAGTGTGTTCGATTTTTCGCGTACGCGATTGTGGCGGCGTCCCCAATCGAAAGGTTCCCAAGTCAACGCAAAGCCGGCCACACCGACATTCGTGGGAAGGACCTGTACGTTCTGGACCCCCTGGTAGCTAACCGCCAGACCAAGGTCCGGTATGTATTCGGCCTTCGCAATGCGGCGGTCGTAATCAGCTTGTTTTTCCTTGAGGTGAGCCTGGCGGATCTCAGGCCGATTCTCTGATGCATTCTGGCGCGCCTGCTCCAGGCTCAGAGTAGTCGTGTCCTCCTCAGGAGTGAAATCAACCCGAAAGGGAGTTTCAAGATCCCGTGCCAGGAGTTGATTAAGGCGCTCGTGTTGTGTGGCAAGTCCGTTCTCCGCAACTGACAAGTCATATTGCGCCTTGGCCATACGCGCATCGACCTCCAAGGCATCTCCTTTGAGCACGGTCTTCTCTGCGATGTAACGCTGCGTAACCCTTTGCGCCTCTTGCAGCGTCTTCACTGCTTCCCCAGCCGCATCCACAGCGGCTTGAGTCGCTACTAGCTCGACATATGCACTCCGCACTTCGGCCGCGATCTTCTGCCTCTCAGCGCGAACGTCTTCTTTCGCGATCTCGCGTCCGAGTTCCGTCGCGCGAATCCCTAATCCGATCTTGTACTGCTGTGTCAGCGGCTGATCGATGCTGCCGTTCATGAAGGCTGTCAATCTGGCCGGCGTGTGAACCTTGGCATCTGTTGAAGGAATAGGGCCAACTCCCGGATAGGTTCCGAAGGTTCCCTTCGCGAAGGTGAAGTCAAATGGCTGCAGCAGTTCGCCACCGAGGACCGCAAATTGAAAATGTGGCAGCCGCTTGCTACGCATCGTGCTCACCTGGAAGTCATACTTCTGCGCTTCCAACCCTGAGTTCTTTACGAGCCGATTGTTCGAGAGTGCAATGGAGACTGCGTCGTCTAGCGTAAGAAGCGGGACGTCCTGCGTAGCTTGTTGAGCAAGCGACCCGATCGGTGACACAAACGCGAGAACCGTAAGAAGCAGTGCGAGATGGTTCGATTTCATCATTCTTCTACCTGAATTCGGCTGGGGCCTGACGGCACTTTGAACTTGAGCGAACCCGTCGTCGCTCATGTGCACCAAGATTGCAGGTGCCGTGCCAAGCTGCGGTTCCTTGCAAGTTCTTGAATCGGAAGTGCGGGCGTCTAAGAATGCGGAAGAATGCCCATATCCGGTCGATGGCCGCTGCCCTAATCCGGGCACTTGGTCTGGTGGCAAGCGTTCAACACCCTCCGAAAATAATAATGAGGAGGGCGTGACGCTCGAAGATAGATTCAGACTGGCTGTCGAGCTATTCGCCGATGAGCGTGGATTGAGATAGTCAGTGTTGTTTCGGATGGAGGGTACTGGGAGAAATCAGAGCCAATGTCGAAGCCAACCGGGCCCGTTCTGGTCAGGGCTGCACATTGAACAGCTTTCTACAAACGCTGAAGAGATGAGGAAAACAAAATGCCCGCGAGCGCTCGGGATTCAATCCCGGCGACCTTGTCCGGCACGGCGCGAGATCGCTTGTTAGGTGCGCTTAATCATCGGCGGCGAGAATGATGACCCTCTCCGTCCGAATTACCCGGCACTTGCATGTACGACTTATGATTGCCAATAAACGGGAGCTGAAGCCGTTCGCAAACGTCCCGGGAATACGAAGTCTCGGCAGCGAACTGAGCTCCGAGCCTCTTGACAAACAAAAGCACCTCTTCCCCGATGGCGTCGATAAACATCACGTCTGTAAGATCGACAACTAATTCCAGTTTGCTATCGCAGCGCGTGACGAGCGTGCGGACTTCCTCAGCTCCCTTGCCGGTGAATC
Source organism: uncultured Acidobacteriaceae bacterium (assembly GCA_963821295.1). GTDB lineage: Bacteria > Acidobacteriota > Terriglobia > Terriglobales > Acidobacteriaceae > Acidiflorens. The sequence goes on from CAWGDB010000001.1 coordinate 138,543, forward strand.
GACCTTCGAGCCGACAGATCAAAGCACCGTCTGATTCTTGCGTTTGGACACGTAGCATGATGGCCCTCTACATTCGTTAACAGCCTCAAACCGTCGGCTATAGTCATCTTTGCAGCTTTTTTGCCATGAACTCTTACCGCAACCTATTGAGACTAAACGCTCTTTCGAACGTATGCCGCCCTCAATAACGGGCACTGCCAGCATGAGGGCAGGCCTTGGTGCGGGCTAAGAATCAAGGCGGCTGAAGCAGCCGCCTTGAAGGGTCCAGAAAAGCTGCTTTGAGCGTCCTGGGTCGGCTCGGCAAGGGCCAAGTTGCAGAAAAAGAGAGGAACGCCGCGATCCGCTTTTCCCGCTAAAACTCAGTGCGTATTGAAATCGTTGTAAGGGGTCTTGAGGACCAAAGCGACGTAAATTTCAAGCAAAGCCTGGCGCAGCGGATCGCGTTCTTCGACGTACCGCACCTGCATCTCTCGGATACGTCTTTTCGCCTCTAGAAACGCCGGGCCGAATTCACTATCCGAACTGAGAGCTACGCGAGAGCCCTCTGTGCTGTATGCCGCCGTCAGCTGACCAGTCTTCTCCCGAGCTAATCGAAACGCGAAGACAGCTTGATTGTGCTGTGCCCCTGGAATCGAATGTTGTCTCAATCGCTGGCGCAAGTGCCTTGTACGCCCGACGTACAGAGGACGGGAACCTTCGCTAAACAGGTAGATGCACTCAGACGGGGCATCTTTCGGCACCGTAGTTATCGTGACCGGTTCCATCCCCGTTAGACGTTCGAACGCCCCATGCATCGACTCGACATATTCTTTGAAAGCCTCGTGCAAAGTGACCGCCTTTCCGACGTGATAATGACCATCTTACGCTGCTAAATTGAGACTTCAAAAGCCGTGCCCAGACTGTCCCCCTGAACACCGCTTTCACCGCTTCCTTGATTACCAATACGTGAAGGTATTAAATGCTTAATATGAAGCCTTTTCTAGCCTTCGCGGTGATTTGCGTTCCTCTAATGCTTCTCGCCAACACTTCCTTCGCCAAAGAGAAGCAACGCGAGTGGCAGACAGGTAAGGTGGTGGACACTAACCGTGACAGGATGTATGCGGGGAGTGTGGGCAATGCATCGGGAACCGCCACGACTTCAGGCGGCACAACATACGGCAATGCAGGTGGCAGTTCAGTCGCTGTGTATCGGGTGTACGAAACCTACACCATCGAAGCCGGAGATTACGTTTATGTGTGCCAAGAGCACATCAAGTGGAGATGGTCCAAGGCCGCTGTTCTTACGGTGAACGGGCCAGTACAATTTGCAATGGAGAAGGACCGCATCTACATAAAGAGCGAGGATGGTAGCGAGCACGAAACCAAAATCATCAAGAAAATTCTGAAAGCTCAACAACTCCCCGCCAACCAGGCAGGTCCCAAGAACTGAAGCCCTTGAGCTTTACTTCTTTAGAAGGGGTTTAAGTCATCATGTTGCAAGCCTTTGGAGATTGGTTCGCGGAGAGGAAGGGCACCGCCGCCCTGCACCCATATGCTGGTGCGCGAATGCGATCAGGCCGAATAATCAGCGCGAGTGATACTTAGCCTGCGCATCTTGTTCTGCAGCGTGGTTCTCTTAAGGCCGAGGCGCTCTGCCGCTCCACCTTTGCCGGCTATTCTTCCGGACGCGCCTTTTAAAGCATCGAGGATTGCCTGCCGCTCTGCCTGCTCGAAGGTCGACGCTGCTGTAATAACAGTGCGGCCAGCAGATCGGTTCAGCTCTGCTCGGGGCACATTCAATTCGTCACCTTGCGTCAGTATCACGCAGCGCTCAATGAAGTTCTCCAGTTCGCGGATATTTCCTGGCCAATCGGCATTCACCAGAGCCTCCATCGCCGGTTTCGGGACAGACCGGATGCGCTTTTGCATACGCCGGGAGAGGCGCGCCACAAAAAAGTGGACCAGGAGTTGAATGTCTTCGCGCCGTTCGCGCAGCGGTGGGATTTCGATCGGAAACACCCTCAACCTGTAAAAAAGGTCCTCGCGAAACTGATTGTTGCGGATCATGCTTTCCAGATTCCGATGTGTGGCCGCAATCAGACGAACATCAACGTGGATGGTTTTGGTACTTCCGAGGCGTTCGAACTCCTGCTCCTGCAGAGCACGCAAAAGCTTTGGCTGCAAATCCATAGTAATGTCGCCGATCTCGTCGAGAAACAGGGTGCCATGGTCCGCCAGCTCAAATCGGCCTCGCTTCTGGATCAGCGCCCCGGTGAAAGCACCCCTTTCGTGGCCGAAGAGTTCGCTTTCCACCAAACCCGAAGGGATTGCCGCACAGTTCAGGCGGACAAATGTGCGCTCCCGTCGCGGACTGAGATTATGAAGCGCTCGAGCCACCAGCTCCTTGCCCGTACCGGTCTCGCCGTGCAGTAACACGGTGGAACTGGTTGGCGCAACGATCGTGACCTGGTCCAGAACTTTACGTATAGCGGCACTCTTGCCTACTATGTCTTCGAAGTTGAATTCAGATTCGATTTCCGATTCAAGATAAAGCCTTTGCTCTTCCAGATCATCGCGCGACGCGCGGAGCCGTCCGTAGGCCAGGGCATTCTCGAGCACGAGTGATGTCTGGGTGCCGATCTGCGATAGCAGGTCGCGGTCCGCCTCATTAAACCCATCGGCCCGGCGACTGCACATGGTCAACAGGCCCAGGGGGCCATCGGCACCCATCAGCGGCATCACGACGGCCGAGAGGAGGGACTCGGCTCGGGAAGCCTCGCGGAGAGCGGGAGGTATATCCGCTCCACACGGTGAGTAATACTGTGGCGTCCGGAGGTGCGACCATTCGCTCCATAACTTCGTTGGCTCGACTAGATTAACCTTATCGAGAAAGCCCTTTCCAGTCGGGAAATCCAGAAATCTACGTTCCAAGCTGCCCGACTGCTTGTTAAAGAGCCACAATGACGTGAGATCGTTGCCCAAGTGCTTGCGCATCGACCCTGCTACAGCCTGAAACAAGTCATCCGCTTCCAGCTTATTGACAATATGGTTGTTGATTTCCAGTAATAAGCTGAGCCGGTCCCGCTGCTTCACGACCTCACGGTGGTAACGCTCCACGGTATCTCTTGCAAGTGCACACTCGAGCGCGACCGCAACGTGGGAGGCCAGGGCACTGAGCATCTCGACGTCTTCGGGGGAAAATTGTTCACCCTGCAACTTCGGTGTTGAGAGAATTCCGTAGCGTTTTTGCGAGGTCGATACTGGGAACAAGTAAGTGCTTCGTCCGGCAACTTCGGCTGCAAAAGGAGCCAAGTCAGGGTGTTCCAACATTGTCAGCGACAAGTCCGGGACAAACACCGGCTTCTGTTCGTCCAGCACCTGCGCCACCAGGCCCGTGACCAACAATTTGGCTCCACGTTTTATTGCGGGAGCGTCCGGATCTCGATCAAACTCGAAGCTGGATAAGCTCTCGCCGTCATCGCTCAGCACATAGAGTTCGGCCCCGTGTAATCGGGACGTGCTCGACAGAACACCGCGCAGGCTTTGCAGAACGGCCTTTACTGTGGGCTGATCGGCCAGAGCGCTAGAGGCTCCTAGTAGCATTCGATATCGATCTTCGGTGATAGTCATAGCCCGTGAGCTCTCCGCAATTCTCGTCTTCGTACCGGATTGAAATCCAGTGGCCCAACGATCTCGCTAACCGCATTTCGGTCAAGGTGCGGCACCAGATAAGCAAAGTCCGACGTATAGCGGCTTTCGAGAACGCTGAAACGCGCGCCGCTTGCTGCGCCCTGATTTTGCGTTTTCAAGTATCTGCTAACCAAGTTCCCGCTGCAATCGAGATCCGGATGGTTCCGGACGACCCTTCTGACATTGGCGGCCTGGTCCCGCTTGAAATTCCTATCGTTCACTCCCCAGCGACTGTGGAACCGTAGAAAGCAATTTGTTGATGGCTAGCTCCATAGTCCGATTCATCTGGGATACCACCCCCGGTACATTTCGTTGAGGCACCGGTCGAGTTTCGGAAACAGCATTGCTCCAGACCGTTGCACCGGTCGCTACCTTGGTGATTTGTGCAGACATTGCAACTTCCACCTTGACCCCGGATTCGTAATCCACCTCTTCCAGCTTTTCCAACTTGCCGCTGAAAACGTAGTCGTTGTTCGGACGGCCGTCGTACATAGAGACCATGGTGAATTGACCGCCGGCGCGCAGATGCTCGATGACGGCGCTGGTCACAAGGGTACGCGGATCTGCCGCCCAGCGGTGGTACTCGTAAAAGGCGACTTCCTCCGGTGTCGTCCGGTAGACGATCGGCCCTTGCCGCAGATAGCCGGGCGATTGGAATTCCCGTACCGCGATTGATGTTCGGACGTTTTCCGCAGCGGGCGGATCCGGCGGAGCCGGCAGATTGAGCGTGTAATAGGCCGGATATCTTATCTTCCCGCCACAACCGGTCAGGGCGGTTACGATCACAAGCATCATCGCGAGCACGTCTAGAAGTTTCTTCATGTCGATTCTTCTCCTAACCTATTTCGGAACCTGGCGGTCCCCGGGTTGTTTCACTCTAACCAGGCTCCAGGGACGCTGCTTCAATGAATTCGTGAACTGATTGAGGTTGTCGGTCGCTTCGCGAAGATTCTCAACCGTGTCGTTGATCTTGTAGTCGTTGGCTCGCACAATGGTCTGCATGGCTTGCAGCAAACCTTTGGCCTCTTCCAGGGTTGTCTGTAATTCAGCCAGATCTTTCCGCATGGGCGCGCGCAAATCCGTCACCGTGCCATTTACATTCTGAATGGTGTCATCCGCATGCTCGCTAACCTTGGCCAGTTGGTCTGTGAGACGGTCAATCTTTGGGCGTTCCTCGGCAACCAATTGATCAATGTTATCCAGAATGGCTTGGATCTTTTTCTGATTGCGCGGCCCAGTCATCGTGTCCAGGTTGCCAACCAGATGGTTCATGTTGCCGCTAATGTCGCTAAGTTCTCCCTGTGCCTGCGTGATGAGTGTATTGGCGCTGTCCGCAACAGTGGCCAATTTTCCGGCGATCTCATCCAGGCTGGCCGCTTCTTGCGAGGCGACGGTTGAATCTGGAGGAAGACGCTTGGCATCAATGGTGCCGGTTGTGATCGACAAGGCGGCGCTATTCATCACGCTGACGAATCCTAGCTTGGCCACTGATTTCTCATTCAGGGGAGTGTTTTTCTTGACTTCAAGCAGAATCTCGATTCGGGTTGGATCCGCAGCCCAGGGTCGCACGGCTGTAACCTTGCCCACATTCATGCCTCCGTACAGTACAGAAGCTCCGGGCTCAAGCCCGCCGGCATATCGCAGGTAAGTGCGATACTGCACAGTGCCGCCACTGTACTGCGCATTCAACAGGTAGATGACGGTGAATGCGAATACAGCGAAACAGCCGAGAACAAAGGCACCGACCTTTGCTTCGGTGGTCATGGTTTTGCCTCCTGACTTTGCACATACCGTTCCAGATAGGAGGCCAAAGCCGGCGTATGCATCGGGTTGGCCGGCACACGGTCGAGGAACTGCCTCACGCGTGGATTCTGGTTTGCACGTATTTCGTCTTTTGTGCCGACTGCAAGGAGCCTTCCATCGAAGAGCATCGCAATGCGGTCGGCGATTCGGAAGGCGCTGTGCATCTCATGCGTGACAACAAGAGCCGTAATCTGAAAAGTCTCCTTCATAAATATGATGAGTTCGTCCAGCTCCGCCGCCACAATCGGGTCAAGGCCGGCGGAAGGCTCGTCCAGCACCAGAATTTCGGGATCCATTGCAAGCGCCCGCGCAACCGCCGCACGCTTCTTCATTCCTCCGGAAAGCTCCTGCGGGTGCAGTTTGCCGAAATCCGCCAGGCCCACCACCGCCAACTTCAACCAAACGATCAGGTCAATTACTGAAGGGGCGAGTGCGGTGTGCTCCCGCAAGGTGAGCGCGACATTGTCTTCCAGCGATAGTGAATTGAACAAAGCAGCGCTCTGAAAGGCCACCCCAACCGACCGTCGGATTGTCTTCAACTCCGCCTGTGAGCAGGTAGTGATGTCGGTGCCTTTGATCGAGATGCTGCCCGATTTCGGATGCTCGAGACCAAGAATTTGCCGCAACAATGTGCTCTTTCCTGAACCGCTGCCTCCCAGCAGAACGGTGATCTCGCCTGCCTCGATCTCAAGGTTCAAGCCATCGAGCACACGCCGGCCATCGTATTCCACCACTAGATCGCATACTGAAATCAGAGACATTTAAGTTTTTCCTACGAAGTAAAAGATAGCGGTAAAAATCGCATCGGCAACGATAACCAGGAACGTTGATCGCACGACCGCCGAAGTCGTCGAGCGACCTACTGCATCAGGCCCGCCGCGGACACGAAGTCCTTCCAGGCATCCCACATGAGCAATAATGGTGGCGAATGCCAAGCTCTTGATCATTGCGGCGACCACATCCCGCAGCTCGATCGAGGTCAGCACGTACCGGAAATAAAGCAGCAGACCAAGGTGCGTGCTGAAGAACATAAATAGCCCCCCGGCCAGAATGCCAAAGAAGGCCGCGACGATGCTGAGACACGGAACAGCTATGAGTGCTGCCAGATATTTTGGCGCTAGCACGAACTCTATTGGTTCGAACGCCATGACCTTAAGCGCATCGATCTCTTCGGTCACCTTCATGGTGCCGATCTCCGCGGCAAATGCAGATCCCGAGCGTCCGCTGACGGCGATCGCAGTCAAAAGCGGACCAAGTTCTCGTGTGAAGCCGACTGCGACCAGATCGATGACGAAGTGCAAAGCTCCGAACCGCCGCAACTCAGAGGCTCCCTGCATCGCCAGGATGAATCCGCTGCATATAGCCATCAGGGCAACCATCGGGAGCGCGTCAACCCCGATCTCTAGCATTTGGTGAACGGCTGCTCGCCACCGATGTCGGTTTCCAACCATGGGCAAAGCCGCGCGCATTCCGCGCAGGGTGGCCCACAGTTGAATGTTCAGGCTCCCAACATAGTCGAGTTGGCGGAGAGTCTCTCTGCCGGCAATTTCGAGAAGATTGGCCATCAGATCGCCTCGCACCACACGTAGTTCATCTCTCAACGCCCCCATTGAAGAGGAATAGAATGCCCGTCGCCTCAAACAGGCGATGTAAGCGGTCATGCAGTCCCTGCAATCTAAGCTCGGTTTTGCAGTTTCGTGCGATCTTCAACGCTTCAATCAGGGTGGCAACGCCAGAACTGTCGATATGGGTGACGCGTGATAAGTCAATGCTCACTGTCCTCGGATGCGACGCATGCAAAAGGACGATAAGCTGGTCGCGTATTGCTGGAGAGGAATCGATATCAATGCGGCCCTTCAAAGACGCCAGAGCACCATGTTCGCTGGCAACAATATCGATGTCCGGCTTATCTACGTGCTTGCTGTTGTGATCGAGCAAGGGAATCGGCTCCTCCTTGGCAAAATGTCCCGAATTCTCATGACGGACAATTGCCAAGATCAACCCGCAAGTGTTGTTGGCAAGAGCATGGCCATTACGGAGCCAGTAATAGTCATAGGAAACTCAGATACTTGCGCAGGAGAGTGACACTGATACGAACGATGTAGACGCTATCAGGGCAGTCGCGCCCTAATACGGGCAGATGATGTCATCTATGTTTGGATTTTGACCCTATTGGGTCAGGGAGCGGCTCGGGTGGTTGCTTCTACTGTCTAAGCTCTATTTTCCAGGCTCAAAATAAGCATCCCGATCTGTCCGAGCGGTTAAACCTGCGGATTGGCCCCACTAACAAATTGTCTTCTTGAGGGTGTGGAATACACGTGCGACCGGAGGCGTCTGCGGGAACGAGGTCCCGTGTGGAGCACCCCTCGGATCGACTTCAACACTTTAGCTCGTGCCCGAGCAGTCTGCGCTTTCACCGTCCCGATAGGAACTCCCAGGACGCGAGCGGTTTCGCAGACTGAAAGATGATCCACATACCGCAGCTCAAACGTTCTCCGCAAAGTCGGCGATAGTCTTGCTAATGACTCCATTAAGCTCGCATTCGCCCAAGCCCTGTGGCACTCATCCTCGGGATTAGGCCGGTGATCCACCAGAGTGTCGGACAGGGGATTGTTCCGCTCTTCTCCGATTCGCGAATCCAGGGATACATGGACATACCGTGAGCTCTTGCGCAAATGCATTCTTGCGCAATTGATAACAATCGTGGTCACCCACGTCGAAAGTTGGGCCTCGCCTCTAAATTGGTTTAAATGCTTGAAAGCAGCCAGCAACGCATCCTGTACCGCGTCCTCGGCATCCGCTGTATTTCCCAAAAGTCTGTAGGCGCATCGATAGAGATATGGCAAGCGATGGGACAGAACCGCCGTCATCTGTGCGGGGGAAGGTGTCTCCGTTTTCAGGGCGACACCGTCACCGCGCTCAATTCGTTTCTCCAGGGATGGCATGTTATGTTCGCGCTCCGCTTTCACCAGTGAAGCATGTGAAGCTCCATGCGACCCATGTCGAGGAGGAATTTTCGCCGTCATCTGGATGCCGGGGCGGAGCCCGGAAAAGGAACCACTAAAACCGTATCGGAGCTTGTCGTTTTCAGCGACTGCTTTGCGTGCTGTCCTGCTGCTTCGTCGATGTCGTGTTTCAGAACATCATGGAGCGCACTGAGCACCTGATACTGCACCATCGCCACTTGGTAGCTCTGCAGCAAAAGATATTCCGCCTGTTCGCCGGTAATTTGATTGGTTTGTCGGGCCTGCACGATTACGGAAAAATCGGCCGAAGTCTTTTCCACCACCAAGCTCATGGCGATTTCGTACGATTTGAGAATGTCTTGCGGCCCCAGTGGCATTTCGGGCTTGCGCACAATCACATCGTCTAGAACCGCGTTAGGCTGCATGCCTGTGCCGGAAAGCACTCGCTCCGGCGGAGGCGCAGCCATTTGAGTCGTTTTGCTCTTCGCTTGGGCTGCGGCAGAGTACAACACAGTGCCAAGAATCGCTAGAGCGGTAAGAAATGCTCGAATTTTCATGGACGCCCCCGCTGGCGACTGCACATCGTAACGGACTCGCCCGACCATTGCATGCCGTCTGCGTTTAGAGTTGGCGGCTGAGTTCCGCGGTACGATGCTCGGACCATAGCCATGTTTGATTGCTTGATCCCTTTGGCGATATTGCGGGCCAAATTGTGAGTAGCGCGCAGATTGCTGCCGAAGAAGCGGACATTCCCGTTCACCGTGCGCTCCAGCACAATTCTGCCATCACGTGTAACCAGTTGACTTCGCACCGTTAACTTTGTCGCGCCGCTCACAGTGGTCACCGCGCGCCGCGTTTCGCTCCCAGGCGTATATTTCACAACCATTGTCTTCAAGGTCAGCAAGTCCGGAATCTCACTAGCCTTACTGTCGTCCTCGCGAAAGACCTGCTTGAATTGCCTTGTCTTATTCAACTCTTCCAAGAGGTTCTCGTAGATCGCCATTTGGAAGGAATGCGCGATGTTTAGCTGTCCGGGATCAATCCGTTCCACTTGTACGCTCCATTGCGTGCCAGCACCACTGCTTCCACCGGACGGTTTCACTCCTGCAGTTTGGCCAGCCAGCTGAACCGACAATGCAACTGCAATCGTGACGCTAGCCGCCAAACAGAAGGTCAACGAATTCGGCTTACTTGTCTTCATGAGTGACCTCCGCAGTACTTTGCTTCGTTGGTTGGTCTTCGCCAGAGCTGGAAGATACGCCCCGCGCCACGAGCTCATTCCTCACGAGTTCACCTTGTCCTTTTTTTAATTGGAAGATCGCACCATGGACCCCGCCATTACTGTCAACATATTCCAAGGTCAGCGTGTCGTATTTTTTGTGAGCAAACAGACTAACGACTCGACCACCTCCGTACGGAGCCGCTGCCTTGCCGAGCTTCATTGGCAGTCCGCCGACCTGCTTACTCTCGTCACCCAAAGAAAGATTCAGGACAGAAGCCATGTTTACCTGTACCTCGGGCTTGCCGTCTGGCTGAAATTGCAAGACATTGTTTTGAATTGATAGAGTTCCGTTGCAGTTGTGTTTTGTGTTTTGCAGACCGAGGAGATGAGTCCCCCGAATGCTGAATGGTGCGCTCGTGTTCACTGGCGCACCCGGGCTCTGGGCCAATGCGACACTACCGAAGCACAACCACAGTGCCCACAGAGTGAGAAGAGCATATCCGGCCACGTAGTTTCTGTTGTGGTTTCTTAGAGCAAACAAACGATTCATTATTCCTCCGAGCTCGGCTCGATAGACGAGTCGAGCTATAACTTTTGCAAAAAGACCTTAAGCAATGACTCTCCCGCTAGCTATTTCGAGACTTTAGGTTCTGCTGCTGGTTTTTGGCTCTCTATCGGCACTTGAAGGGACCGACCCAATATGTCGTTGTAAGTAATTGTGTTCTTTCCGACCAGCACAAGGAGCTCGTGTCCGGTCGCGTACTTCGCGGGAAGTTCGCCCAACGGTTGCGTGTACAAAACCACGTAAATTGTGTCGCCCACTTTGACGGAAACGTCATAGCTGGCAAGATCTGCACCATCGCCCGCAACTTGACAAGCCCTGACGTCAGTAATCATGCCTACTTGATACTTTGAGGTAGACTCGCCAAAGGCCGCCAACGTCAGGAAACACAAAGTGACTACAACGATTAGCCTCTGCATCCTTCACTCCTCGCGCTCCTGCTGGTCCAGCAATTTGAACTAGGAATGACTGTTAACCAAACCCAGGAGCTTGTTCTTACATCCGTGTTTGAACGCAATCGATATGCCAATGCTCGAAGCGCTGGCGAGAGTCCCTGCGAGTTGGCTTTACATGTCTTTGCAAAGCGTTGCTTTCCGGGAGTCACCTCTCAAGGGACTAAGTTGCGCCCACATCTGGGCATCATGCCTATTTCCGGGCAATAGTTCTGACATACAACATACCCGCGCACCCAGGAACAGCTTCGTTCGGGACTCTTATTCGTTGGTCGACATTGGCATTGCGCGTGCATCCTCGTCTTGTAGCGAGGCGGCAGGCAATTGCCGGCCGAGACGGACTCCGCAGCCAACCAGTTCGGAGCGCCCGAGAGCGTAGAAGACCCGCGCGGCACATTTCCGTTGTTTGTGGTCTGCGTCTGCCCCTCGCGCATTTGCCGAATCTCTGGATAGGAGAGCGATTATGAAAACTCTTGACACACTACCGGGCGAATCGAACACGAGCGTCATCTCGTCGATCATTAACTTGGTCTGCCCGCAATGCGGTGGAAGAATGTCGGAATTCCAATGTGAAGGGAGATGCTCCAGAAACTGGCTTGCAGAATGGGAATGGGCGAATCAGGCCACCACTCGCTCCAAATCCCGGCGAGGCCACGCAAGCCGCTCGATGCGATGAGCTACCGTACTTTTGCGCTGCTGGCTAGAAACCTGAAATGAGCCGCCGCGTAAGAGAGTGAGCGTACCTGGACTGTATCTGACGGGGTGGGGGAGCATCTGAGATGAGTGCTGAGGAGGTCTTGATTGCATTCCGGCATGACGCTCCGTATCTATTCTTAGGTGCGGCCTTCGCCGCTGTCGGCATGGTAACCGCTGCCTTTGCCGTTCTGCGGCGCCAGCGCGATTCACTCCTCATCTGCTTCGCATTGTTTGCCGCTTTGTACGGTTTTCGCCTGTGGATTTCGTCGCCGCTGCTTGCAATGATGGCGCAGGGTGCGACCTTCTACGCGCGCCTGCGTGGGGCCGTCAATCACATCACTCTGATTCCTGCGCTGTTGTTCTTCATCTTCCTGGGTCTGCCAAGACGACTTGAACGGGTGGTTGGATACGCGGCCGTTGGGTTCGGTTGCCTACTCGCCACGGTCACCCTTCTATTCGGCGATTCGCTCTACTACGAGCGAATAAACAGCATCGCCGTCATAACCGCGTCGGGATTATTTCTCATTCGCTTCATGGCGAGCGGTTCTCCTAAAAGCGTTTCCGCTGAGGCTGCCGATTTCGGTGTAATCCGCTGCGGCCTCCTGATCTTCGTAGGTTTGGCGGTTTGGCAAAATTCGGCTCAGTTCTTCCACACTTCCTTGCCTCTGCTTGAGCCGTTTGGATTTGCCGCGTTCCTCAGCACTCTCGGCTATGTTGCCGCCAGAAGTACTCTGCGGCGGGATCGAGAGCTGAAGGAGATCCAAAAGGAATTGGAGGTAGCCCGTCGTATTCAGTTATCAATTCTGCCTGGCGAATTCCCTCCCTCCCCGATCTTCCGGGTAGCGGCTCGCTATGTGCCCATGACTTCAGTGGCTGGCGATTTCTACGACTACATCATCGCGGACGACCATCAGGTTGGATTGTTGATCGCCGATGTGTCAGGGCACGGGGTACCCGCCGCCCTGATCGCCGCTATGGTCAAGCTCGCGGCTTCTTCCCAACGAGCGTTTGCCGCCAAGCCATGCCAGTTCCTGACCGGTATGAACTCGGCTTTGTTGGGCAATACGCAAGACCAATTCGTTACAGCAGCATATGCCCACCTGAACTCAGAATCCGGTGAACTGCGATACTCCGCCGCAGCGCACCCGCCTCTGTTGCTGGTGAGGAATGGACGCGTCACCCCAATTGAAGAGAATGGGTTGATGCTCGCGGCGTTCGATTTTGCATCGTACTCCACTGCCGTCCACAAACTGGAAACCGACGATCGAATCGTGATGTATACAGACGGGCTTGTGGAGGCTTCCAATGCTGCAGGAGATTTCTTGGGTCACGATGCATTTTGCGATCTGCTGACAAGGACTCGAGAGCTAACCCCAGCGATGGCGGCAGACTCGATCATTTCTTCTGTGCGCCAATGGTCGGGAAAACAGGATGACGATCTGACCATTCTCATTTGCGACTACATCTCAAAGGGAAACGAGTGTCGTGAAGAGTTTCGCCTTCGTTGCTAGCTAGGGAGTTTTGGATTTGCGGTGGCACAAAAAAGAGGACTCGGAGCCCGAAGCGTCCCCAACCGCAAAACCGGCGCACCAAAGATTGACATGGCACAAAGTGAAAAGAATGCTGGGAAAAGACGCTGGTCAAGAAATCGTTGTACCGAGTGCGGTCGTTCACCAGAGCCGTCCAGAAATAGCACCACTGCCGTGTTCCGAATGTGCTCGGAATGCTTGATCTTAAAGAAGGTCACAGTAATCGAGCTGTGGCGAATCATTGCACAGGATCACAACATCGGGTCGAAGGTCCTGCGTATTTCCCTCATACGTCCCGATCAAACAACTGATTCTGAATCAGTTGTTCGGCAACCGTCGGAAATCTCCTGAGAATGGCAGATCAGCAGTTATCGACCCGTTGACAGTTCAAAATGTTGATGCCCTTCCCGGAAGGGATCGTTGGGTTTGTAACCCAACGATCGACGCTCGAACTAGGCGAAAATCTCGTTCACCTTATCCCGCACATGCTGGCTTCGGGACGGCTTCAGGTAGCGCATGGTCGATTCCATGTCGGAGTGACCGAGCCACTGCTGAACTGTACGTAGATCGACGCCAGCCCATAGCGACCACGTCGCGAAAGTCGCGCGGAACTTGTGCAAGAACCAATGTTCGCACCATTTCGCTTTACCTTTGCAGCCGTCGCACTGACCGCAGTTCAATCCTGCCCGTTTCGCAATGGCTTTGCAGCAATCCAGGAAATCCCGTTTGGGTTTGCATCCCGAAGTCGGGAACGCAAGGGGACAGGCGTTTGATTTACCCCGTAGCTTCTTTAGCGAACGCGTCAGTTTTGTTGGTATCGGAATCTCGCGCTCTTTGTAAGCCTTAGGTGCCCACCCTAGGTCGGGCTTGTAGGTGACACGCACCACGGAGTCAGCGAAATTGATGTCTCGCCAATAGGTGTGCATTACTTCTTGCTCACGCATGCCGGTCATCAAGAAAAACTCAAACCAAAGCCGTTCTTCCGCGTCACAAGCGGCAAAGAACTTCTTTAAATCTTCCTTGTCGTAGACTTCTGGTTCCTCCTCGACAAATCTTGGAGCGTCGCCTTTATCATGCACCTTGATCTTGTGGGCTTTGAGGAAGGCGGCGACTCGGGCGAACTTGTTAGACACGGTGCGCGGCGATAGTCGCAATTCGTCACAGCAAAAACCAACAAAATTAAGCAAGTCTTTCCGTGTTACGTCGGCAAGATATTGCTTAGTACAACTCTGCCGAAAATACCTAAGCACCGTATCGTAGTCAGAGTGCGTCTTTGTCTTTCGCTGAATCCGCTTTTCCTCTAGAAAATCATTGATGGCATCGACCAGCAAGGCACCGTGCCCGTTGCCATTTTCAGAAACAACCGTAACGCCAGCATTGACGGCGTTTAGCTCCGCTTCTTTCCTTAGCCGTCGTGCCGCCGCGTCCTGGGCATCTTTGCCAACAGACACGCGCGTTCGCCGGCCATTGTCCCGCCATTCCAGGTAATAGGCCCCTTCGGCGTGTAGTTCCGGTTTCCCATTCACGAGCACGGTGTCAGGCTTGACGCGCCCATTCGCGGACAGGACGACGGGACAGTACCGCCAACCCCTCGCCAATTGCACTCTTTTCGTGAGATTGCACTCGCGGTTCATCGGTGATCCTTTCTGATTCTGGTATCAGTGCAGGTATCACCGGCTTGTAAGTACCAGATAACTAAGGTACTGGCGGAGGGAGAGGGAGCCAACGCTCAAAAGGAGCCTTCCCGACAGTAGGGCCTGAATTCTACAGCCTGAAACAAACGCAATAAACGTGGCTCTGTAACCAGAATGTTTGCCCTGTAGTGTGTGGCTAGCCTGAAAAACGGTCAAATCGGTCAAATGGCAGAACGGTCTTGTCGCCACGCAAAAGCATCATGATGTCATGACTTCATGACGGCGGGAGTGGAGGACGCCACTGAAATGTGCCGGTTGACAGTCCTGCCTGAAATCTACCGCCTGAGATTCGCGCCTGTCGCGAAGAGCACACAGCAGAATGTTTGCCTTGCCGAGGGATTTCGCCCAAAGGGGTCAAACAGAGCAGCTTTGAGTCCGCGCGAAACGCAGGAGGACGCGTGACGGTTGCCGTTTGCCACAATTATCGGGCCGGTAGTTAGTGAAATTGATTCCATGACAATGTTGGCTCCTGTAGCCGAGTAGACTTTGGTGGCTACGAAACCAACCAAAAGCGCTCGGGAGAAAGGAGCCGAACACGATGATTATAGGTTGTGATTATCACCCGGGCTTCCAACAAATTGCGTTTGTAGATACCGAGACTGGGGAACTGCAGGAGCGGCGACTGGAGCACCGCGAGGAAGCGGAGAAGTTCTACCGCGATCTGGATGCACAAGGAGTCAAGGTTCGCGTGGGGATGGAAGCGAGCGGACACGCACGCTGGTTTGAACGACTTCTCTCCGAGTTGCATTTCGAGCTGTTGACCGGAGATGCTGCGGCAATTAACGCGAAGCGGGTGCGCAAGCAGAAGACGGATCGCCAGGATGCACAGCTGATACTGCGATTAATGCTGAAAGATGATTTTCCGCAGATCTGGGTGCCGAGCTGGGAGAATCGGGATCTGCGTCAACTGCTGTGGCACCGGCACCGGATGGTGCAAGCGCGCACACGCCTCATGAATCAGCTGCAAGCAGTAGCATGATTTTTCGCTTCTTTCCGTCTAGCACAAAGCAAGCGAATGTATAGCTCGTAATCGTCTTATGGCCCACGTTTCTCAGCACGACACCGGTATTAGCCAGCAATTTGGCGACAGAACTGTCGTGACCGTTAGCAATGGCAACCCAGATGTTGGTTCCATCAAAGGCTAGACCCTGAGGGTATTGGCCTACGGAGTAGGTGCCGATCACCGCCCCGGTGCTGGCAAGCAGTTTGGTGACCGTGCCGACATTTCAAATCGATCGGATCGAGATAGTAGACCCATGCGGCACCAAAAACATCAGGATGCTACCTGAAATATCTCCATTCCACTCGTTGTCCACAAAGCAAACCGCATTGTGAAGAGCAGGCGCCTTTTCCCAGCATCAATTACCAGCAATAAAGCAGCTTCAGACTTTGCGGGCCGGCTGCTACGGCACTGCGACAGGCTGGGGAACGGCGGCCAGGAGCGTGTCGAAGCGTTGGTCTCCGTGGAGCGGGTTGAGATCCGGGTCGTTCGCCAGCCCCTTACGGACGTCCGTGCTGAGTGCGTGTTCGATG
The DNA here is from genome assembly GCA_963821295.1 of uncultured Acidobacteriaceae bacterium. GTDB lineage: Bacteria > Acidobacteriota > Terriglobia > Terriglobales > Acidobacteriaceae > Acidiflorens. Next base: position 154,669 of record CAWGDB010000001.1, read on the forward strand.
GCGAATTGCAAGTTGGTGAGAGCCTCGTCCCGCTTACCTTCGAGCGCGAGAACGCAGGCGAGTTCGTACGCGCTGTGGGCGGTATCAGGATTCGCAGCGCCCAGAACGCGAGTGCGGCCATCGAATACTTGCCGGTAAACCTTCTCCGCTTCGGGATAGCGTTTCTCTTTTTTCAGGAGATTGCCTAGGCCGTCCAAGGAATGCAAGGTGGAAGGGTGCTCCGGACCCATCACTTTTCGTTTTCCGTCTACTGTCTGCTGGAACAGCGTCTCGGCCTCGGAATATTTTTCTTGGTTGGTGAGCGAGTCGGCCAAGTTTCCCATCGTGATCAAAGTTCCACGATTGTCGGAACCGAGTTTTCTCCGTTCCAATTCGAGCGCCTCGCGCAGCAGTTTCTCCGCTTCGGCGAATTGTTGGTTGTCGTCCAGGAAGGAAGCCAGGTTTTCCATGGTCATCAGCGTTCGCGGATGCTCCGGTCCGAACACTCGCACCGATACCTGAAGCAGATCGCGATCCAGTTGCACCGCTTCGGCCAGTTTTCCCTCGTGATCCAGCACGGTGGCCAGGTTATTCATTGTTCCCAATGTGTCGCGGTGATCGGGGCCAATCGTGCGCTGTTGGACTTCGGCCACTTCTCGAAACATTTTTTCCGCTTCCGGGTATTTGCCTGTCTCGGAAAAAATGATTCCCAGGTGCTTCATTGCTCCCAAAGTTACAGTGTCTTCGGGCCCCAGCACTCGCCGCGCCACCTCCACCGCCTGACGCCCCAGTTTCTCTGCCTCGGCGTACCGTCCTTGAAGAAACCAGATCCACGCCAGCCAGTTCATGGATTCCAGGGTGTCGCGATGTTCTGGGCCGAGCAAGCTCGTGCGGCCGTCGAGCGACTGACGGCATAATCTCTCCGCTTCTGGGATGTGGCCTTCCCAGGTCAGCACTTGGGAGAGGTCGTAAATTGATTGCAAGGTTTCTTTACTTCGGGGGCCGAGGGTGCGCTGGTGGATATCCAGGGCGCGACGAAGCAAAGGCTCGGACTGCGAGTAAAGACCGAGATTCTCATACACCGCGCCCATCACGGTCATCATCTGGGCCTGCAACTGCGGGTCATTCGCCAGGCCAGTGTCGATTTCCTTCGATGCTTTGTCCAAAACTTCGCGCGCTGTGATGGTGTTGCCGCGCGCTTCGCTCGGGTCCGAGACCTTGAACATCTTGGTCATGAAGTCGGTCACGCGCTTCGATGCCGAGGCTTCGCGGTTGGCGCGGACGCTCTCCCGAATGCTGACGATCGACGCCACGATCAGCACCAACGCAAAGGCAAGAGCGGTGGCCAGGGCCGCACGGTGGCGACGGGCAAACTTGCGCGCACGATACGCGAGCGAGGGCGGGACGGCCAGCACAGGCTCGTTATTCAAATAGCGCTTGACGTCGGCGGCGAGTTCGGAGGCGGATGCGTAACGGCGCGAGCGCTCTTTTTCAAGAGCCTTCATGGCGATCGCGTCCAGTTCTCCGCGCAGTTGATGGACCAACGCACGCGGCTCAGTCTGGCGTTTGTGCGCAACATCGGTGGACGTAGTAGCGTTGTCAGTGCTGATCTTGGTGCTCGGCTTCGGGGGATCGTCCTCGCGCAAGCGCCGCAGAAATTCTTCGAGCGCGAGTTTTTGCGGTTCGATCGGCAGCGCACCTGCCAGCAACTCATAAAAGATAATTCCGAGGGAGTAGACGTCGGTGCGGGTGTCGATGTCCTCCCCCGACGAACCAGCCTGCTCGGGGCTCATGTAACCGGGGGTTCCGACGAGACCTCCGGCACGCGTGAACATTGTGTCGACGGTCAGTTTCTGGGTGAGCGCCTTGGCCACCCCGAAATCAATAATCTTGGGCACGGCGTGGCCATCGACCTCGGTGACGAGAATGTTGGAGGGTTTCAGATCGCGGTGGATAATGGCTTTCTGATGGGCGTGCTGGACGCCTTCGCAGACCTGCACGAAGAGCTCCAACCGTTCGCGTGTGCTGAGGCGGTGATTGTCGCAGTAGTCGGTGATGCGGACACCGGCGACATACTCCATGACGAAGTACGGCGCTCTCTTTGGCGTTTCGTCGGCGTCGAACACCTTGGCGATGGCGGGGTGATCCATGAGAGCCAGAGCCTGGCGCTCGGAGTTGAAGCGTGCCAGCGCTTCCCGGGTGTTCAGCCCGGCCTTGATCAGCTTAAGCGCGACACGACGACGAACGGGTTCCTTTTGCTCAGCCAGCCAGACCTCACCCATACCGCCTTCACCGATTCTCCGCACCAGTAGGTACCGCCCAATCAAGGTGTTCGAGGAATCGCTCGAGTTCATGCTCAGTGTGGCGGCGGACCCGATGTCATTCCCATCAGCAGCGTCTTTGTTTCGAGGGTCTTCTTCTGGTGGCATTGTGGCCAGGCTCCGCTTGCTGATGCGAGGGGAAAAGGATAGCACGCACTGGTAGTGCCCGGTGTCGCTACAATCCGCTCCAAGTTCGGTCCGAAGGCGCACATGGACACGGTGAGTTCCAGGAACGATTTTCTCGGTTCTGGCAGACATTTTCTATCTCCACATTTGACCTGGTTTTCGGGAAGCTGGAGTGTTTCAACAGCCACAGGCGATTTCAATAGCTGGGAACTGCTGAACCCGCCACCAGAACCGGGAACGGCCGATTGTTAGATCGCGGTAGGGACAACCATTGCTGATTGCCCCCCGCACGGACCCGGACGGGCGCTCATTAGCGCATCCGGTTCTTATCTCGGATGAATAACGGCCAAGCATACTGCTCGTCCGCACACTCGTCCACCCGTGGGACACGCGCAAACCCCGCTCTGTGTCGGGTACGTGTCAGATGGCAAAGCGTTCTCCTTGATCAGCAGCCTTCCCTCCTCACTCTCCGCCAACGATGCTCCGTCTTTGTTCGAATGATTCATCGGTACTATGCCGCTGTGTGACTCCTCGGAGACGTACATGCGAGCCGCGTGGCCTGAGCCTTTGCCCGCCGTCCTGTCACCAACCGTGGCAGCAGGCATCTCCGAGGTCTCCCGGTTCTCGTGCATGAAGTTTCAAGGCGTGTCTGGGGTCTTCGACTACGCCGGACTGAACCGGAACTCGCGCTAGCGTTCCGCTTAATGTTGCCTTCCGCGCATTACAAGGACGTCGGCGTCCGGATTGCATCTTTTCGGAGCTCAATAGCCCACCCCGCCTATTCCCCTGTTTACGCTTCGCCGTGTACCTCGCGGTACCCAACGCAAAACTCGGGGCCGAGCGGATCGCTACTCCTTACTCGTAAGAATTTTCCATTCTCTGCTTCATGCCGGTTTATCCCGGCGCACTGAAATGGCGATTTTTCGACAACTACCCTTCTGAGATTCCGCCAACTCCACGGCTTTCATTGACTTGCCAGTTTCGCCAACGTAAGATTTGCCACTAATGATCGGGCAGACCATTTCACACTACCGCATCACCGAGAAGCTCGGTGGTGGTGGCATGGGTGTGGTCTACAAGGCCGAGGACATTCGACTTCACCGTTTTGTGGCATTGAAGTTCCTGCCCGATGAGGTTGTCCACAACCCGCAAGCCCTGTCCCGTTTTGAGCGCGAGGCGCAAGCTGCTTCTGCCCTGAACCACCCCAACATTTGCACGATTCACGACATCGGCGAACAGGATGGCGTGGCCTTCATCGCGATGGAGTTTCTCGATGGGGTTACGCTAAAGCACCGCATCGCCGGACGTCCGCTCGACACTGAGATTCTTCTGACGCTGGGCATCGCAATCGCCGACGCTCTGGACGCTGCCCACAGCAAGGGAATCATTCACCGCGACATCAAGCCCGCGAATATCTTCGTCACTAAGCGCGGGCAGGCGAAGCTGCTGGATTTCGGCCTGGCGAAAGTAGCCGCGGAATTCAGTGGAAATACAGCCACCAACCCAACGCCGCAGATGACCAGTCCAGGTTCAACCCTTGGGACCGTAACTTATATGTCGCCGGAGCAGGTGCGCGCCGACGAAGTGGATACCCGCACCGACCTGTTTTCCTTCGGCGCCGTGATGTATGAGATGGCTACGGGGGTTGTGGCCTTTCCGGGCAGCAGCAGCGGTGTGGTGTTCGAGGCAATTTTGAATCGGATGCCTCGGCCGGTTTCGAGCGTGAATCCGAGCATTCCAGCACGGCTCGAAGAAGTCATCTTAAAGTCGCTCGAGAAGGATCGCGACTTGCGCTACCAGACTGCGGCGGAGCTGCGCGGAGATCTGAAACGCATTAAGCGCGATCTGGAAACCTCGCGTGCGAGCGGGGCCAGCACGTCAGGTCTGCCGACCGCTTGGTCTTCCACACCCGCGGTCGCGGCAGCAGCCGATGAAGTCCGCGGAACGAGCGCCCGCACTTGGCGTATCGCGTCCATCGCGGCGCTGATTGCATTGCTGGCGGGCATGGCTACTGGAATGTTTGTGCTCCGACGGCAGGAACAGGCTTCCCTTCCGGTTTATCATCCGCTCACGTTTCGCAGGGGTATGGTCCGTGCGGCTCGTTTCGCTCCAGACGGCAAGACGATGATCTACAGCGCCGCCTGGGAGGGGAAGCCACTGCAACTCTTCACTACCCGCCCAGAGAGCCCGGAATCGCACGAACTGGAACCGGCAGGCGCCGATGTTCTGACTGTCTCGTCGGCGGGTGAAATGGCGCTTTCGCTGAACAGCCATCCGGTCGCCGGGTTTCTCTATGCAGGAACATTAGCGCGCATGCCTCTGGTCGGTGGCGCTCCGCGTGAAATCATGGAGGATGTCGAGTGGGCTGATTGGTCCCCGGACGGAAGCACCCTGGCGATTGTCCGACGAGAGCACGGCCGGAATCTGCTGGAGTTTCCTCCGGGCAAGTTGCTCTACGAGGCCGACGGGTGGATTGGCCACATTCGAATGTCCCCAAAGGGAACCGCCATCGCCCTGATTGACCATCCTCAACTCGGCGACGACGGCGGCTCGCTTGCCATGGTGGATTTGGCGGGGAAAAAGATGACCCTCTCCACCGGTTGGGACAGCATTCAGGGTCTGGCGTGGTCGCCGGGCGGGGACGAAATCTGGTTCACGGCGACGCGAACGGGCGGCGACCGATCGCTTTATGCGGTCAACCTCTCCGGCTCGGTTCGGCTGCTGGCGCGGGTTCCGGGCGAATTGACATTGCTCGACGTTGGCCGGGACGGCGATGTGCTGCTGACCCGCGGCAACGACCGCGCCGGAATTATCGGACTCGCTCCCGGAGGGGCGAAAGAACATGACTTGTCGTGGCTCGATTGGTCCACACCGGGTGACTTGTCGGCCGACGGCGGCACCATCTTGTTCACGGAAGGCGGCGAGGGCGGTGGGCCCAAGTACGCCGTCTACCTTCGCAAGACCGACGGATCGCCGGCGATCCGGCTAAGTGAGGGAAACGGCGCGGCGTTGTCTCCTGATGGAAAATGGGCGGCGGTGCGGCCCAACACTGCTCCCGCACCGCTGTTGCTGTTTCCGACCGGAGTAGGAGAATCGAAGCCGCTCTTCCAGGATTCGATTAATCACCTCTGGGCACGATGGCTTCCCGACGGGAAGCACATGGTGTTCTCTGGCAACGAGGCCGGACACGGATTCCGTTTCTATGTGGAATCTGTGGAGGAAGGCAAGCCGCATCCGATCAGCCCCGAAGGCGTGAACCCGGCCGTGTTGATTTCTCCGAAGGGCGACTTTGTCGCCAGTAACGGACCGGATAACAGGATCTATCTCTACCCCGTCGCGGGTGGTGATCCTGTAACGGTCACCGGCGCACTGCCCGATGAGGTGCCGACGGGCTGGTCTGGGGATGGACGGCTCCTCTATGTTTACCGTTTTGGCGCGATTCCAGCCAAAGTGTTTCAGATTGACCTGTCAACGGGGCAAAGAAAGCCCTGGAAGGAACTCGTGCCCAGCGAGTCCGCAGGGATTGATACCATCCGCGGTGTTGAACTCTCGGCGGATGGGAAGTCCTACGTGTACGGCTACGTCCGAACCTTGTCCGATCTATACCTCGTGGAGGGTCTGAAGTAATTTTGGTATTTTCTTCACCCTCTGGAAAGATGCCGGCATCCCCATCCTGAAAAGCAGCGAAGCAGAGTACGCGAAGCTGCAGTAGCTGGCAAGCGTCCTTCCTCGGTGTGTAGATGCTCCAAGATAATGTCACCCCCTAACTGCAACGAGACTTTGTCACCCTCACAGGATGGTGACGATGAGTCAGAAAGAGTTCCAACGGGTGAAAGTGATTGAGAATGCAGCGGGCGGGAGGCTGAGCGTACGCGAAGCCTCCCGTCTGCTGCAACTGAGTGAACGCCAGGTGCAGCGTCTCAAGCGCCGCTATCAGCCCGATTCGGTCGGCTGGGTGCAGCACGGCAATCGCGGACGCCCCATGCCTTGGGCCTTGCCTGTTCCCCAGAAGCAGTTGATTTTGACTTTAGCCCGGAGCAAATATCAGGGCTTCAACGATTCTCATCTGGCGGAAAAACTTCGCGCCGAGGAGAACCTCGCGGTCAGCCGCGAGACCGTGCGCCGCATCTTACGCGGCGCCAAACTGCCCTCTCCCCAGAAACGGCGGCCACGAAAATACCGCTCCCGCCGCTTGCCCCGTCCGCGTTTTGGCATGATGGCCCTCACCGACGCCAGCCGTCACGACTGGCTCGAAGGCCGCGGCCCCACGCTCACCCTCATCGGCTTTCAGGACGATGCCACCCGCCAGATCCTCGCCGCTCACTTCCAACTCGAACCCGAAAATACTCTCGGTTATCTTCGCGCTCTCCGCGCCATGATCACCACCCACGGCGTTCCCCTCAGCCTCTACCGAGACCGCCACTCCATCTTCCAGCGCAACGATCCCCACTGGACTCTCGCCGAACAACTCGCCGGCAAACAATCGCCCACCCAACTCGGACGCGCCCTCGAAGAACTCGGCATCCAGCAGATCCCCGCCTACTCTCCTCAAGCCCAGGGCCGCATCGAGCGCGCCTGGCGCACCTGCCAGGACCGTCTGGTCAGCGAACTTCGCCTCGCCCGCGCTGCCACTCTGCCCGAGGCCAATGCCGCGCTCGCCCGCTTCTGCGCCGATTACAATCAGCGCTTCGCCCGTCCCGCCGCAGAATCGGCCTGCGACTTCCGCCGCTTGCCGCGACGCTTCGATCTCTCCCGCTGCCTCAGCTTGCACTATCGCCGCGTCGTCGCCGCCGATCACACCGTCACCTTGGGCGCGAACTCCATCGCCCTGCCACCCTTGCCCGGCCAGCGCGGCTATGCCGGAGAAACCGTCGAGCTCGCTCACCACTTGGACGGCAGGCTGCACCTCTATCGCGGAGACCAGCTTCTGCTCGCCCTGCCTCTGCTTCTAGAAGAATATGCCGACCGCCGCCCTTCGCCCCGGGCCTCGGCGCAGAAAAGAAAAACGCCGACACCGCGTATTTACAATCTCTCCGGCCGCCCCGCTTTAGCGGCCGTTACTTAATCGATAGGGGGTGACAAAGTCTCGTTGCAGTTAATACGACATTTTCTCGTTGCAACAACAGCCCGAATAATGCGGGATCGCGTAATAGAGGATCGCGGGTGGCTTAAAATAGGCGCGAGAGCAGCACGATTTCAAGCAGCAAGATTTCGATTGACTTTGGCGCTCGCAAGCCTCATCCTTTCGCGAACTGCTCGGCCAGTTGCTGGCCATCGTGGGGGGGCCGCCATGGGAATTTCGCGCCGAGGTTTTTTGGAACGCAGCACGATTGCAGTGGCCGCGTTGGCAACCGCGGGACTTCAGACCATCGCATCGGCAGCCGACGACACCACCCCGAATGCGAAACAGCCCGATGTGATCGCCCGCCTGACGCTGGACGACGCCCAGTTCTTCGTGGGATCCGTATTCACTGTTTATGCGCCTTCCGGGACGCTCCATTTCGTATGCGTTAAGGTCAATGCGACCGACCCGGCTTCGACCGCACCTGACCGGTCATTTGCCATGCGGTTCCGGCCGCAGCACACTACCTCGCTGAAGCAGGGTACCTACTCATTCGAACAACCGGTCCTGGGACGGTTCCGCCTGTTCATTGTTCCGTCGGGCCCGGATGCACCGGACCGCCACTACACCGCCATAATCAACCACGCCACTTCGTAAGGTCTTACCCACCGCTTTGGCGGCCTATCTTGGCACACTTGTTACGAATTCCGGACAGGTGTGGCAAATAGTTTCATCTGTCGGTAGCAAGTTAAAATGTCCGCTTTTCGTAGCACATGATATGTCCGGTTTAAGTTAGACAGCAGCCGTAGCCGGGGTGGTGGGAAAGTGGGAATCCCGCGTACTTTGCGGGATTTCCAAGCTCGGAGGGAAAGTCGGTTTTATGACTTTTCCTCGGAGCGGCTTTTCCAACGCCCTGCGCGCTGCCGTATTGCTCGTCTCGATGGCCCCGCCCTGCGCTGTGTATCGTCCCAAACAATGTGGACCGTGGGTCAGACTCAGAGTTCCATCCAGATGCTGATGCACCACCACCTGGCAGCCCGCCAAGGTCGCTCGCCAGCGCACGCGCTCGATCTGCAAGCTCAGATTCTGGAAGCTCACCGTGTTGTCACGGTTCACGCTGCGTTCGAACTGGAGCGAGAAGATGCGCTCCAGATCGCGGTTCCGGCAGGGCACAAAAGCATTGCCGCGCTGTGCCGGCGCGACCTGAAAACGGCGGTTGAACTCGGCCACGTAGTGCGTACCCAGAAACTGGTTCGCCGCTTCCAGCGTCCGTATCTGGTGGAGCCGTAACTCCTGCGGCAACCGTCCCTGCCAGGTACCAAAGTTGCGTTCGCTGCGGCCGCGCGCTTCCGGCGAGTAGGCCGGAATCATCTGCACTCCCAACTCGTGCAAGGCCCGGCCCACTTGCGTTCGACGATGATAGTCGACCTTGCCGCCGACCTTCGGCGTCAGCCAGAAATGGCTGCCCCGGTCGCTATACAACGCGCAGAACACGCCCTTGCGCTCGATCACTTCCTTCAGTCCCGCCATTACCGTCATCGTCGATTCCTCCTCCACCAGTTGCGCGTAATAAATCTCGCTCGTGGCATCGTCCAGAATCACGATCAAGTCGTACCAACGCTCGTCCTGAAACCACTGATGACGGCTGCCGTCGATATGCAACAGCATCCCCGGCAAGGGCCGCCGCTCGCGCCGTTTGCGATGCACGCCACGTTTCCGTCCCCGCCCCACCAGACCCGCTCCCTGCAGCGCCTGCTTCACCCAGGTGTAGCTCAACTCGATGCCGTGCTCGGCCTGCAACTTCTCATGGAAGTGCTGCACGTTCAGATCGAAATACTTTTCCCGATAGAGCGCGAACACTTTCTCCACTGTCGCCACCGGAACCCGCCGATGCGACGGCTTCCCACGCCGCCGGTCGAACAGGCCGTTGTAACCCTCTTCCTCGTAGCGCTCCCGCCAGCGCCGCATGTGCCGGTCGCTGATGCCCAGAATCTCCGCCGCCTGCCACCAGGTGATCTTCTTCGCCATCGCCTGCAACATCACATCCTGTACTTTCATCGCCCGCTCCATCGCAGCCCTCGGATAAGCTTCCATGCTCCGCATGGTCTCCCACCCTCGCCGCCCGCAAAGCGGACATATCACTTGCTATCTCAACCGGACATATCATGTGCTACCGACACGCAAATAGTTTCATCTTGACAAACCCCCACTCTAGCGCCATGATTCGCGGAACCTTGGGCCAGCGTGTGCCCAGTTTTACAGTGGCCGGCATTATAACAATCGGTCCCGCCTACTCCCCTGGCGCGTAAGCACGCAGGTTTGTCTGCTCAGCGGTGAGGTTTCGAACTACGGCTTGGGTCTTGAGTGCGCGCAGCAGGGCGCGCCAGCGCCCCAGTGCTACTCCAGAGGAATGCGGAACACCGAAAAGTAAACAGAGGGAGACCCTAAATGCGCTCACGTCTATCGATGTTGGGTTGGAAGCTCGTTCCCAAACCGGGCCCCTTGGCTTTACTGGCGTTCGTCATTATTGCTCTTGGCGTGACGCAGCACTACTCCGGAAAAGTTAGAGCGCAGTCGCCTCACGTCGGCGCCAACGTTGTTACCTGGCGGACGCTGCAGTCCGCTCACCATGTGCCCACCAGTTACCAGGGTCGTCCCGAGACAGTCGCAAAGCTGCAGTCGGGCGCTGCGCCGCTGGCCATGGCCTCGGCCGATTTCAACCGCGACGGCATTGCCGACCTGGTGGTTGGCTATGCCAGCAGCACCGGCGGCATTCTCGCCGTGCATCGCGGTAACCTCGATGCCTTCGCCCCGCAGAGTCATGCCTCCTGGCTGGCGATCGCCCATAATCAGTTTCCCGCTCCCTTCCTGCCGCAAGCCACCGTCATCGATGTGCCGGAAGCGCCGCAGTTCATCGTGACGGGCGATTTCGACGGAGATGGTGACATCGACATCCTCACGGGCGCTCGCGGCAGCCAGCATCTTTATCTTTTGGTCGGAAACGGAAAAGGACAATTCTCCGATCCCCAAGCCATCAGTCTGCCGGGCGCGCTTACCGCGTTAGCGGCCGGCCCGGTTGGAGCGCGCGACGGAAAAACGGATGTAGTCGCCGGCGTGAAGACGACTCAGGCCGCGGCAGTGCTTGTGTACAAAGGCTCGGCGGGTGGTCTGGCCCAGGCGCCGGTTTCATATCCGGTTCCGCAACCCGCCACCCAGTTGGAAATTGGCGACCTGCACGGCGATGGTTTTAACGACGTCGCGGTTCTTGCTGGCGGTGAAGTGCTGATCGTGCATCCCACGGCGCAGTCCGGGGAAGACACCAGCGCGCTGATCGAGCGCGTGCCGGCAGGTGGAGCGCGTTCGATCGCCGTGGGTACTTTTGTCTGGAACCGTCGCAGCCGCAACCAACTGGCGGTACTCACGCAGAGCGGGATCGTGCAGGTGCTGTCACCCGAAGAACTGGATACGCGGCCGTTTACAAAAGAAGAGATGCGCATGCGGCGCATCCCGTCCCTGCGCGCCAAACTGCCCTCGGAGATGAATCCCGCCTGGGCTGGCGAGTCGCATCCATGGAACGTGGTGAAGAGCGGTTCTGTCTCGGCACCCATGTCAGGAAACGTGCGCCTGGTGGCCGCTGGTCTCGCCCACACCAGTCCCTTGGATTTGATGGTGGTGGATCCCTCCGATAGCCGCCTGCACATACTGCCGGCGAACACAAGTTTCGATGGCGCCGACGATGCCGGCGAGTTGACGGTCGACACGGGCGATGCACCCGTCGCGGTCTTGCCAGTGCGCGTCAACGTGGACGCGCGCCGCGGCCTGCTGATGGTAGGAAGAAGCGGGCCACAACCTAGGACGATGGCGCCTTTGCCAGACCCGACTTATACCGTCAACCGCCTCGATGACATCGCTCCGCGTGGTACCGGCGTCACCTGTATCACTCCCGCCTCCACCGACTGCAGTTTCCGCGAAGCCGTAATCAAGGCCAATGCCACCGCCGGTGCGGACTTCATCATGCTGCCGACTGGCACCATTACGCTGACCATCACCGGCCAAGGGGAGGGCGCGTCTGCTAACTGGCGATGTGGATGTCACCGATTCGCTGACCATTACCGGTACCGTCGACGGCAGCGGGAATCCTACCAGCATCATCGAGGGCTGTGGAGGCTTGTCAGGCATATCCTGCACCGGCAACGCCACCCCCTGGAATGACAAATTCATTTCCGTCAATAAGGAGGGCACGAGCGACGCCGATCTGAGCGTTTCCAACGTAATCTTCCGGCACGGCAACAACACCAACCTGGCAAGTACAGAGTCTGGGTTCGACGCCCTGGGCGGCGCGGTGGCTTTCTATGGCTGTGCAACGGCGGGTGGCGGCTGTACAGTTGGCAGTGGGTCCTCCAGCCTGTCGATCACCAACGTCCAATTCCTGAACAACAGCATCGGTAACGGCGCCGATACCGGGTGTTCCGGGAGCAACAACGCCGACTGCGGTGGCGGACTCCTGTCCCAATTCGGCGACACCACCATCAGCATGTCTACTTTCACCGGCAACAAGGCCACCAACGGGCGCGGCGGAGCCCTCGTCCTGCAAGGCGCAGTCGAAACCATGACCGTGAGTAACAGCACGTTCACAGGCAACACCTCGGGGATTGACGGCGGGGCAATCGATATAGATTTTCTAAACAGCGCCGCCACGGGCAACGTCACCATTCATAGCAGCACTATTTCGAACAACACATCCGGCACCTATGATGCCGCCTCCGAGGGAGGAGGCTTCTACGTCAACTTGAAACAGAATGGCGGCACGAGTAGTGCGACCGCCAATATCGATCAAGAAACCGTCATTTCAGGCAATACCTCAGGCGACCGAGGCGGCGCAATCGATTTCGATGGGGTCAGCCCATCCACCGGTGTTACCGCTAATACCAGCCTCACTCTCAGCAAGGTTACGATCACCGGCAACCATGCTGGGAATGGTTCCACCGGAGGAGGCGGTATCTATGTGCCGGACAGCGGCACGCTCAATATCCAGTACAGCCGCATCGTCGGCAACACGCCGACCGGCAAGCCGACTGGAATCGCCATTGACCCGTCAGGGGCCACAGTCACCGCAACGGATAACTGGTGGGGCTGCAACACCGGCCCCAGCGCCTCGCCCTGCGACACGGTTGCCCTTACCAGCGGAACCGATGCGACCATCACGGACACTCCGTATATCGTCCTCACCCTGGGAGCCGTCCCGACCACGCTGCAGCCTCAGCCTCCGGGCACGGCCACCAGCGCGCTGACCGCTGACTTCCTGCACGAATCCTCCGGTACGATCGCTCTGACCAACATTAACGTTCTGATCGGCCTGCCGCTCACCTTCGCCGCGACCCATGGCACTATTTTGGAGACGCAACCGACGATGATTCAATCGAACGGTGAGGCGACCGCCAACGTCAGTCCCAACACTTCCTGCGACGACATCAGCGCGAGCGCGACCGTGGATAGCGCAACTCCTACGCAGAGCATCACCGTGGTTTGCCCGGACTTGACGGCGACAAAGGCCAACTCCCTCGGTGTCTCGGGTGTGACCACGCCGCTCTCCAGCCCAACCTGGACCTGGACGGTCACCGTGGCCAACAGCAACGCCGCCACCAGCGCTCCGGCGGAGTTCACCAGTAGCCAGACCATCCTGAGCGATAGCCTGCCGTCCGGCCCCACTTACGGGAACCCGACGCCGGGCAGTTTCACCAGCATAACTAACAGCGGGAACATCAGCTGCGGCATTACGACTAACACCCTGACTTGCAGTGCCAGCGGAGCCGCTGTGACGATCGGGAAAGGCGGATCATTCCAGGTCTCCATCCCGGCCTCGAACGCGGCGGCGGGTTCTTACACGAACAGTTGCTCGGTCGATCCCGGCAACGACATCATCGAGTCCAACGAGAGCAACAACATCTGCGCCAACAACACCGTCATCGTGGTGGCTCCGCCGACGATCAGCAAGGCCTTCGGCGCCACGAGTATTCCAGTGGGCGGAACTACTACTCTGACCTTCACCCTCACCAATCCGTCCGCCAACACGGTAGCCGAAACTGGCGTAGCCTTCAGCGATACGCTCACCGGCGGATTGCAAGTTGCCGGCACGCCGAACCTGAGCAATACCTGCGGTACCTTCACGGGCGCAACCTCCGGCAGCACTTCGCTTTCTCTGACCGGAGGCACCATTCCCATCGCCGGTTCGTGCACGATCTCCCTCAACGTCACCGACAATACCGGCGGCATCACCGTCAACCAGGTTACTGCCGTCACTTCAACAAATGGTGGGACTGGCGCCGGCAGCAACCTAGCCGAACTCCTCGTAGCTTACCCACCGACCATCAGCAAGAGTTTTGGGGCCTCCACCATTCCGTTGAACGGGACTACAACCCTGACCTTCTCGATTACAAACCCGAACATGGACTTTCCCATAACCGGCGTCAGCTTTAGTGACAGCTTTCCCCCCGGACTTGTGGTGGCCAGTTCGCCGGGTGAAAGCGACAACTGTAATGGAGCTGTCACCGCTACGGCGGGTACAGGGACCGTCAGCTTGAGTGGTGGCAGCGTCCCGCCCAACAACGCTTCGTGCACCATTTCGGTGAACGTGACCGGAACCGCAGCCGAGGTGGCGAACAACACCACCGGCGTTGTCAACTCGACCGAGGGCGGACCCGGAACTACCAGCAACACCGCTACGCTCACCATCGTAGCGCCCCCATCGATCAGCAAGGCATTCTCGCCGGCCACCGTTCCACTTGGGAACGACTCGACAGTGACCTTCCTGATCACCAATCCGAACACGGGAAACGTAGTGAGCAGCGCCGCAGTCGCAATCCGCAACAGTGCGCGCGGGATCGGACAGCGCATTACCCCGCACCCCGACGTGCCCACCGGGGGCAACCTGAGCAATATCTCCTTCACAGACAACTTGCCCAGCGGGCTGCTGGTATCGACTTCACCCGCTGTAAGCAATAGTTGTAGCGGTGCAGTCACGGCCGACTCAGGTACGGGGACCATCAGCCTGAGCGGCGGAATGCTGGCGACCGGCGGCTCGTGCGCCATCACGGTGAACGTCACGCCCGCGAGCGCGACAACATATCCCAACCAGACGGGCACCGTCAGCTCGACCGAAGGTGGCACGGGTGCGGCCAGCAATACGGCGACGCTCACGGTCGTAACACCTGCCTGCTACGCACCACCAACCAACATGGTTTCGTGGTGGCCAGCTGAAGGCAACGCCAATGATATTGCCGGAAGCAATAGCGGCACCGTCATCGGCCTGACGGGGTTTGCCACGGGTGAGGTCGGCCAGGCCTTCAGCTTCGATGGCACCGGTTTCGATCGCAGCAACAGCTTCGTTTACGTGTCGGATTCTGCCAGTCTCGATCCGCTTGCCTCCTCGGGCCTCAGCTACGACATGTGGCTCAATCCTTCACAGGTCGGGGGCACAAATTCCGGCAACAGAGTCATGTTGGGCAGAAATGGAAGTTATGCCGTCTATCTCGATTCGTCCGGCAACTTGAATGTCACTGTGCAGAATCCCGACCTGGGCGAATCTCCACTCTGGACGACGACGCAGCCCATCGCATTGAATGACTGGTCGCACATCGCCTTCACGTTCCAGACGCACAACTTCAACGCCAGCGACCTGGTGATATATGTAAATGGGACAGCCGTCACCACTACATTCATTGCCAATAATTACGCCTCCAACTTCGTCATCAAGTATCCGGGTACCGCGCTCGATATAGGTGGCGATCCGTACGACTTTCCCAATGACGGCTACTTTGCCGGGCTCCTGGATGAGCTGGAATTCTTCAACCGCGCCCTCACTACGGCCGAAGTGCAGGACATCTACCTGGCGGGCAACAAAGGCAAGTGCAAGTCGAACGCCACGATCGCCAAGGCATTCAACCCCACCGGCATTCCGATAGGCGGAACCTCCACTCTGACCTTCACCATCACCAATCCGAATGCCGAAGTGGACCTCACGGGCATTTCCTTTACCGACAATTTGCAAACCGGGCTCACCGTCGCAGCCTCGCCCGCGCCCACCAATAGCTGCGGCGGCACACTCACAGCCAGTGGCGAAACCATCAGCCTCAGTGGCGGAGCCGTCGCAGAGGGAACCGGTAACACATGCACGGTGACGGTTCCCGTCACCAGTTCGACGGCAGGAACCGTCAACAACACCACCGGGGCGATCAGTACGAACGAAGTCGGGACGGGCAGCACCAGCAATACAGTTACGCTATCCGTGCTCGCGCCGCCGACCATCACTAAAGGTTTCTCACCCGGGAATATCGCGGTGGACGGAACCTCGACACTGAGCTTCACGATCAGCAATCCGAACTCAAGTGCCTCGCTGACGGGAGTCGCCTTTAGCGATCCTCTGCCATCGGGCGTGCAGGTGGCCGGTACTCCAAATGCGGTGGGTAACTGCGGCGGCGGCACGTTCTCGGCCACTGCAAGCAGCACGACCGTCGGTCTGACGGGAGGAACGATTGCACCCAGTGGTTCATGCACGCTTTCGGTCAGCGTGACTGCCACCACAGGCGGGCTGAAAAACAACACCACCGGAGCCGTCGGTTCGACCAACGGCGGCACGGGCACCGTCAGCAATACAGCTACGCTCACGGTCGCCAATCCGCCCACCATCACCAAGAGCTTCTCGCCCACGACCATTGCGGTAGGCGGGGTTTCGACTCTTAGCCTCACGCTCACGAATCCAAATCCGTCGGTTACTTTGACCGGCGTTAGTTTTAGCGACACCATGCCGTCCGGGATGCAGGTAGCCAATCCGGCCGGAATCGGCAGCACTTGCAGCGGGACTTGGAACGCTACACCGGGCGATACCTTCCTTAATTTTGGAGGAGGAACCCTGCCGCCCGGTTCTTCCTGCACGCTGACGGTGAACGTGACCTCGATCACCGCCGGGACAGAAAACAACGTCACCAACCCGCCCCAATCGAATGAGGGCGGAACCGGCGTGTCCAGCAACACCGCCACTCTCACCGTGATCGCGCCGCCGGGCATCAGCAAGGCATTCGAATTGTTGAGCACGATCGCGGCATCGCCAACCGGGGCGACCGAATCGGGCCCAACGGTGACGATAACGACGACCAGTCCGCATGGCTTCGCGACCGGCCAGAGCGTGACGATTGCGGGCGTTGGAGTGGTCGGATACAACGGGACATTCACGATTGCGAGCGTGCCAACGACGACAACATTCACCTATACCGACACGAACACTGGACTGGCAGCGTCGGGCGGTGGAACGGCGACGGTGCCGATCACGACCATGCCGCTGAACAGCACAGCGACCTTGGCATTTACCTTAACCAATCCGAATCCCACGGCGTTAACCGGTGTGAGTTTCACCGATGCGTTGCCGTCGGGCCTGCAAGTGGCGACGACGCCCAATGCCAGCGCGCCGTGCGGGACATTTGCTCCCAATGCGGGCGCTACGACTTTGAGTTTCTCCGCCGGAACCCTGGCGAGCAGCGCCACGTGCATTGTCTCAGTCAACATCACGGGAACCACGGCGGGAGTGAAGAACAACACCACAGGGAATGTGACCTCAACCCAGGGCGGCACGGGCGGCACAGCGTCAGCGACTGTGACGGTCCTGTCGCCGCCGTCGATCAGTAAGGCCTTCGGCGTTGCGAACATCCCGCCGGGCGGGACCACCACGCTGACGTTCACCATCACCAATCCCAACGCGGCAAACCAGCTGCTCGGCGTAGGCTTCACAGACCCCCTGCCCTCTGGCTTGGCGGTGGCGTCCACACCGGGCGCGAGCACGAGTTGTGGCGGGACCTTCGCGCCGAACGCAGGCGATACGACACTCAATTTCTCAGGTGCCACGATCGCGGCCGCCGGCACCTGCACTGTCTCGGTCAACATCACGGGAACAACGCCAGGCGTGAAGAACAACACGACCGGGGCGGTGACCTCGACCAACGCCGGAACCGGCAACACGGCCTCGGCCAGCATCACGGTGGCGTCGCCGCCGACTATCAGCAAAGCGTTTGGTGCATCCAGCATTTTGCTGAATGGCACCACTTCGCTGACTTTCACCATCACGAATCCGAACACTAGCCTTGGGCTGACCGGCATCTCGTTCACGGACTCGTTGCCCGCGGGCATGACCGTCCCCAATGGCACGACCACGCCGTGCGGCGGCTCGCTTACAGCCGCTTCTAACGTCCTCACATTTTCCGGCGGGAGCATCACCGCGAGCGGCAATTGCTCGTTCAGCGTGACAGTGACGGGCTCGACGGCAGGGGTCTGGAACAACACGACTGGCGCCATTAGCTCGAACGAGAGCGGCGCCGGTACCACCAGCAACACGGCGACTCTCACCGTAGTGGCGCCGCCGGCGATCAGCAAATCATTTGACGCGGCCACCATTCCGCTGAACGGCACCTCGCTGCTGACCTTTACCCTCACGAACAACAACACCACGACCACATTGACCGGGACCGCTTTCACCGACGCTTTACCGGCGGGGCTGACCGTGACCAGTGGCATGTCGTCGACTTGTGGCGGGGGGACACTGACGGCGACCGCTCCAGGCACCATCGCACTGACCGGCGGGAGCATCGCCGCGAGTAGCACGTGCGTGATCAGCGTGACGGTGACCGGCGCCACGGCCGGGGTCAAGAACAACACGACGGGCGCTATCACCTCGACCAACGGCGGCACGGGCACGACCAGCAACACGGCGACCATCACCGTGGTGGCGCCGCCGACCATCAGCAAAGGCTTCGGCGCACCGAACATCGCGCTGAACGGCACCACCTCGCTGACCTTTACTCTCACGAACCCCAACAGCACCGTCGCGCTGACGGGGGTTGGATTTACGGACACCCTGCCCTCAGGACTAACGGTGCCGACCACCGGAGCGCAGCCGGCGTGCGGCGGCGGTGTACTAACAACCACCGCTCCTGGCACCATCACTTTGAGCGGCGGAAGCATTGCGATGAGTAGCAACTGCCAGTTCAGCGTGACCGTTACCGGCGCCACCAGCGGCGTCAAGAACAACACTACCGGCAATGTGACCTCGACCAACGGTGGGACCGGCAACACGGCCTCGGCCAGCATCACGGTGGCGTCGCCGCCGACTATCAGCAAGGCGTTTGGCGCACCCGCCATTCCGTTGAATGGCACTACTTCGCTGACTTTCACGATCACGAATCCGAACGCCAGCATTGGGCTGACGGGCGTTGGATTCACGGACGCGCTGCCCGCCGGGATGACCGTGGCCAGTGGCACCTCCACGACGTGCAACGGGGGGACGCTCACAACAACTTCTCCCGGCACCATCTCGCTGTCGGGCGGGACCATCGCCGCGAGCGGCATGTGCTCGTTCAGCGTGACGGTGACCGGCTCGACGGCAGGGATCAAGAACAACACCACGGGTGCCATCACCTCGAACGAGGGCGGCACGGGCACAACCAGCAACACGGCGACTCTCACCGTAGTGGCGCCGCCGACGATCAGCAAATCATTTGACGCGGCCACCATTCCGCTGAACGGCACGTCCGTGCTGTCCTTTACCATCACGAACAACAACACCACCACCACACTGACCGGGATCGGCTTCACCGACACGCTGCCGGCGGGCCTGACCGTGGCCAGTGGCACCTCGTCGACTTGTGGCGGGGGGACACTGACGGCGACCGCTCCAGGCACCATCGCACTGACCGGCGGGAGCATCGCCGCGAGTAGCACGTGCGTGATCAGCGTGACGGTGACCGGCGCCACGGCCGGGGTCAAGAACAACACGACGGGCGCTATCACCTCGACCAACGGCGGCACGGGCACGACCAGCAACACGGCGACCATCACCGTGGTGGCGCCGCCGACCATCAGCAAAGGCTTCGGCGCACCGAACATCGCGCTGAACGGCACCACCTCGCTGACCTTCACCCTCACAAACCCCAACAGCACCGTCGCGCTGGTGGGGGTAGCCTTTACCGACACGCTTCCGCCAGGGCTGACAGTGCCGACCACCGGAGCGCAACCGGCGTGCGGCGGCGGTGTACTAACAACCACCGCTCCTGGCACCATCACTTTGAGCGGCGGAAGCATTGCGATGAGTAGCAACTGCCAGTTCAGCGTGACCGTTACCGGCGCCACCAGCGGCGTCAAGAACAACACTACTGGCAATGTGACCTCGACCAACGGCGGAACCGGCAACATGGCCTCGGCCAGCATCACCGTCGCTTCGCCGCCTACCATCAGCAAGGCATTTGGCGCACCCGCCATTCCGTTGAATGGCACTACTTCGCTGACTTTCACGATCACGAATCCGAACGCCAGCATTGGGCTGACGGGCGTTGGATTCACGGACGCGCTGCCCGCCGGGATGACCGTGGCCAGTGGCACCTCCACGACGTGCAACGGGGGGACGCTCACAACAACTTCTCCCGGCACCATCTCGCTGTCGGGCGGGACCATCGCCGCGAGCGGCATGTGCTCGTTCAGCGTGACCGTGACCGGCTCGACGGCAGGGATCAAGAACAACACCACGGGTGCCATCACCTCGAACGAGGGCGGCACGGGCACGACTAGCAACACGGCTACCATCACAGTGGTGGCGCCGCCGGCCATCAGCAAGGTGTTTGGCGCGGGCAGCATTCCGCTCAACGGCACCACCTCGCTGAGCTTCACCATTCAGAACAACAACGTCACGACCACGCTGACCGGGATCGGCTTCAGCGACACGCTGCCGGCGGGCCTGGCAGTTTCCACCCCGAACGGACTGAGCGGCAGCTGCGGTGGTGGAACCATCACGGCCACGGCGGGCACCGGCGTGATTAGTTTGTCAGGCGCGAGTTTGGCTACCAGTGCCTCCTGCATATTCAGCGTGAATGTAAGCGGTAGCACGGCCGGCGCCAAAAACAACACCACCGGAAATGTAACTTCGAACGAAGGCGGCACGGGCAACACAGCCTCGGCCAGCCTGGCGGTGGTCGCGCCGCCCACCATCAGCAAGATGTTCGGAGCCCCAAGCATTCTGCTCGGTGCGTCGACGAGTCTAACCTTCACGATTACCAATCCGGCGGCCAACTCAGTAGCAGAGGCGGGAGTTGCCTTTGCCGATACGTTGCCCTCAGGACTGGTGGTAGCGACGCCCAACGGATTGGCCAACAGCTGCGGAGGCGCAGTTACGGCCACCGCGGGAACTAGCAGCATTAGCCTGACCGGTGGGAGTGTCGCAACCAGCAGCAGTTGCACGCTGGTGGTGAACGTGACTAGCACCACCTACGGGGTCAAGAACAATACCACCGGCCCGGTCAGTTCGACCAACGGAGGCACCGGCGCGACCAGTAACACCGCTACGCTCTCGGTAAGTCAGCCCCCGGCGTTTACCAGCGCCAATAGCGCCACCTTCACGATCGGCGTCGCCGGTTCATTCACTGTAACCACCACCGGATTCCCAACTCCCAGCATCACCGAGGCGGGTCATCTTCCGACTGGCCTTAGCTTCGTCGATAACGGAAACGGCACCGGCACGCTCTCCGGAACCCCGATGATTTTCGACGGCGGCGATTTTGGCATCAGCTTTACGGCTCAAAACGGTGTGGGATCGCCGGCAACGCAGCCCTTCACGATCATCGTCCAACAACCGCCCAGCTTCACGAGCGCAAATAATACGGTGTTCGTATATGGAGTGCCGAACTCCTTCACGGTGACGACCGCGGCTTTCCCGGTGGCGAGCATCCACGAGTCGGGCACTCTGCCGCCATGGCTTACCTTCGTCGATAACGGGAACGGCACGGCCACGCTTTCCGGGACGCCGACCCTCTCTTCCGGCACATTCGCGCTCGTCCTCACGGCCGCCAATGTAGTGACGAGTGTGCAGCAGAACTTCACTCTCATGGTGTCAGGACTCAGCCTGTCGCCGTCCAACCTGGTTTTCGGCACGGTATATCTGAACAGCTCGACCACGCTGCCGGCAACGGTCACGAACGTGGGTTCGACCACCGTCAGCGTCAGCAGCGTAAGTATTACGCCGGGCACGGCGAACGCCGCCGCCTACACAGCCGTTAACCATTGCACGACCCCGTTGAAAGCGGGCAAGAGTTGCATCATCGACGTGACCTTCAAGGCCAACGCCGAGGGCACGCTGACGGCGACGCTCAACCTCACGGACAACACGGTCGGGAGCCCGCAACACATCGGCCTGACCGGCAATGTCATCGATCCGGTGGCGCAATTCAATCCGACGAAGCTGGCCTTCGGAACCGTGACCGTGCACAGTAGCGCGAGCTTGCCAGTGCAACTGACGAACAGCGGTCAAACGCCGCTCGACATCAGCAACATTTCAATCGGCGGAACGGATGCGGGGGACTTCTCGCAGTCGAACAGCTGTCCGGCAATTCTGGCGGCGACGATGAGTTGCACGATCTCGGTCACCTTCGATCCGACGGTGAAGGGAGCACGCTCTGGGACATTGATCGTCACTGACAATGTTGCTGCCGGCAAGAGCACCGTGGCGCTGACTGGAACAGGCCACTGAGAATCTACGGGCGGAGCGGTGCCGCAGCTGGTGTATCCATCACGCACGCTATAGGCTGCGCGTGCCACGTGGGGAGTCGCCCACGGCTGTCCGGCGCAGCGGAACTCCGCAATGGCAGTGGATACGGCTTCTCGGAAACCGCTATAAAAAGCGCGAGGAAGATAGCTTTTCAGCGGGAACAACTAATTGAGGCTGGCGCCACTCACGCATTCGCGCGCGATTGGGAAATAGCAAGAGCGCAGTTGCCAATGATAAAAAATCAATAGGTCAAAAGATCAATAGGCAAACCCGTCCGGCTGGCTGACGGCGCCCACCCGTACGTAGTGATCGATGAACTCGCGCCCCGCGGCCAGCGCCTTGCGGTTCACCTCCATCATCTCCACTTTCTTGATCTTGGTCTGCAGCACGCCCTCGGCCGTCGCCGACAGCAGGCACTCCGTCTCTTCGAGCAGCGCGCCCAGCATTACGATATTGGTCGCCTTAGTCGAGCCCAGCTTGTCCGCGATCGCGGAGGCCGGGATGCAGATCACGCGCGCCTGCGGAAGCTGGAAATCCTGCGGCAGGCGGTCGTTGTTATAAAGGATGAGGCCGCCCGAGGCGATGTGGGGCGCAAACTTCCGGAGCGAGACTTCGTTCATCGCAACCAGCACGTCGGGATGCGAGACCAGCGGCGAGCCGATGCGCTTCTTCGACAGGCAGACGTGGCAGTGTGCGCTGCCCGAGCGCATCTCCGGGCCGTAAGAGGGAAGCCAGCTCACTTCCAGGCCTTCGCGCATTCCCATCTCGGTCAGCAACTGGCCAAGCAGGAGCACGCCTTGCCCTCCGAAGCCCGCAATCTTGATTTCGAATTCCTTGAAGTGATGCTGGTGTGTTTCGTGGGGACGGGGCTCTGCCCCGTCCAAGCGGGGCAGAGCCCCGCCACCACGCGAGCTGATCTCCAGAACGTCCGCCACGGCGCGCTGCGGCACTACAGCATTTTGAACCGGTTCGTGCGCCTTGTCTTTGAAGACGTTGAGCGGGAAGTTCGGAATCATCGTGTCGGCAACCCATTTGCGCGCCGCAACTGGATCCTTCGACCAGATGGTCGGGCAGGGAGAAAGAATCTCGACAAATGAGAAGCCGATGCCGTCGCGCTGAATTTCGAGTGCGCGCCGTACCGCCTTACGCGCCTGCATAATATTTTTCGTCCCGGAGAGGGCGACCCGTTCGACATACACAGGTGCTTCCAGGGTGGAGATCAACTCCGCCATGTGCAGCGGAAAGCCTTCATTGCTGGGACGGCGTCCAAAGGGGGAGGTCGTGCTCTTCTGGCCCACCAGCGTAGTGGGCGCCATCTGGCCGCCCGTCATCCCATAGATGGCGTTGTTGATGAAGAAGACCGTGATCTTTTCGCCCCGGTTGGCGGCGTGGATGATCTCCGCGGTGCCGATGGCGGCGAGATCGCCGTCTCCCTGATAGGAGATGACAATCTTGTCCGGACACGTGCGCTTGATTCCGGTCGCGCCGGCCGGTGCGCGGCCGTGTGCGAGCTGCACGTTCCCGACGTCGAAATAGTAGTACGCGAAGACCGAGCACCCGACGGGGCTGACGAAGATCGTCTTGTCCTGCAGGCCGAGCTCCTCAAGCGCTTCGGCGATCAGCTTGTGAGCGACACCGTGGCCGCAGCCGGGGCAGTAATGAGTCTGCTGCTGCAAATCGCCCTTGCGCCCATAGGTGTCGTAGAACAGCGGCGACTTGGAGTGCAGTACCTCGTAGCCCTCAGCCAGGATTTCGGAAGCTTTTGCTTCGAGTTTCGTGTCGCTTGCCATGTTCTTCTCCCTAGGCGATCTCTCTCCCTAAGGAAGCTCTGATTAAGGGGACCTCTGTGCACCTCTGTGTCCTCCGTGGTTTACGCTTTTCGCCGACACTTAATCTAATCAGAGTTTCCCTAAGGGATCTTTCTCCCTAATAATCCCGCTACGCCAGCGCCATCACGCGCTGCATCACTTGCGAATGCACCTCTTCGACCGACGGCACATTGCCACCAGCTCGCCCATAGAAATCTACCGGTATCTTGCCGTCCATGGTGAGGCGCACATCTTCCACCATCTGGCCATTGCTCAGTTCGACGACCAGAATCTTGCTGACATTCTTGGCGGCGTCGCGCAACGCCTGCTTGGGGAACGGCCAGAGCGTGATCGGCCGGAACAGGCCAGCTTTGAGCCCCTCCCGGCGAGCCATCTCGACCGCCGATCGCAACACGCGCGAGGTGATGCCATAGCCGACCAGCAAAATCTCGGCGTCATCGGTCTCGAAAGTTTCGTGGAGGCATTCCACCTGCGAGGCCCGGATATATTTCGCCTCGAGCTTGCGCACGTGTGCTTCCAGATCGTCGGGCTCAAGGAAAATCGAGCTGATCACATTCTTGCGCGTCTGAGGGGTGCCTTGTACGGCCCACGGTTTCTCGGGAATGCAGACTTCGCGTTCTTCGAGTTCAAGTGGCTCCATCATCTGGCCGATAAAACCATCAGCCAGGATGATGGCCGGATTTCGATAACGGTCGGCCAGTTCGAAGGCAAGAACCGTGAGGTCCGCCATCTCCTGCACCGACGCCGGAGCGAGCACGAAATTGCGATAGTTGCCGTGGCCGCCGCCTTTGACCATGGCAAAATAATCGCTTTGTTCGGGAGCGATGTTGCCGAGTCCCGGCCCGCCACGCACCACGTCAACGATGACGCAGGGCAGTTCCGCGCCGGCGCAATACGAGATGCCTTCCTGCATCAAGCTGAGGCCGGGGCCAGAGGATGCGGTCATGACGCGCGCCCCGGCCGCAGCTGCGCCGTACACCATGTTGATGGCGGCGACTTCGCTCTCCGCCTGCAAGAACGTCCCGCCCACCTGCGGCAGGTAGAGCGCTGCCGCTTCGGCGATCTCGCTGGCTGGAGTGATGGGGTATCCATAATAGGAGCGGCATCCGGCGAGGATTGCGCCCTTCACGATGGCAACATTTCCCTTACAGAGCTGCCGCATGGGATTCTCCTGGAACATTCGTCTGCCTGCCCTGTTGCGTGAGCGGTTTCGAGGGCGGCGCCAGCCGGTAGACCGTGATCGCGCCGGGCTCGGGACAGCAATAGAAGCAGATGCCGCACCCCGAGCAGCCTTCGCCGGAGTAGTGCGCAGGATGGACTCCATAAGCGTTCAATTCAGGTAAGAGTTCTAGGCACTCGGGCGGACAGGACTCCACACATAGCCCGCAGCCTTTGCACTCCTCGCTGTCGATCAGAATGTTGCCGCGCGCTGGTCCGACCTTATTTAGTCCAACCTTCTTTGTTTCAGCCTTGCTCGTTTCAGGCATACTCACCTCGCAATTCCTGCCGGCTCCGGACGTTGCAGCCACTTTGTCTGTTCGCAATATGTATAGAGTTCCTCGCGGAACTTGGGATGTGCGATCTCAATGAGCGCCTTGGCCCGCTCACGGATTGACTTGCCGTGCAGGTACGCGACACCGAATTCCGTGACGACGTAACGGACAAGGCCGCGCGAAGTAACCACCCCCGCGCCCGGGCTGAGCATGGGCACGATGCGTGAGATGGTGCCATCTTTCGCGGTGGAAGAGATCGCGATGATCGGTTTGCCGCCCTTCGAACGTGAAGCCCCGCGCAGGAAGTCCACTTGGCCGCCGATCCCGCTATAGAACTGGTTGCCGATCGAGTCGGAGCAGACCTGGCCCGTGAGATCGACCTGCAACGCCGAGTTGATCGCGACCATCCGGTCATTGCGCGCGATCAGTCCGGGATCGTTGACATAGCAGGTGGGATGGAACTCGAAGATGGGATTGTTGTCGACGAACTCGAAGATACGTTTCGTGCCCAGCACGAATCCCACAATGATCTTTCGCGGTTTGAAGTTCTTGCGCTCGCCGGTAATCACGCCCGCTTCGATCAGCGGGATCACGCCGTCCGAAACCAGCTCACTATGGACACCGAGATCCTTGCGGTTGATCAGCAAGGGAAGAACGGCATCGGGAATGCCGCCGATTCCGGTCTGAATCACCGAGCCGTCTTCGATCAGGCTGGCGACGTTGCTGGCAATAGCCGTATGCAGATCGGTGACCTCATGCCTCTTCATGGCGCAAAGTGGACGCGAAGATTCGACGATGACATCCAGATCGTTGACGTGGATGTAGCTGTCGCCGTAAGTGCGCGGCATCTGGTCATTGACCTGGGCGACGACAAAACGGGCCTGGTGGGCCGCCGTCAAAGTCGTGTCGATTCCTACACCAAAGCTGCAGAAGCCATGCAGGTCGGGCGGCGAAACCTGTACCAGCGCGACATCCAGCGGCATTTCGCCGCTGGTAAATAATCCCTCAATTTCACTGAGATAGATCGGCGTGTAGTCGGCCCGGCCATCGTTGATGGCGTCGCGCACATTGGCGCCGATGAAGACCGCGTTGTGGCGGAAGTGTCCCTCCATTTCGGGAGCAACGTAGGGTGCCGTTCCCATGGTCATCATGTGGACGATTTCCACGTCCTCGACGTAAGGCCCGCGCTTCATCAGCGCATCCACCAGCGTCTCCGGTTCAGCGCAACCGGGCTGGATGTAGACGCGCATCCCGGAGGAGACACAACGCAGCGCCTCGTCGGGCGTGCGCAATCTTTTCTTGTAATCGATCTGCCAGGACATCATTTCCCTTTCTTGCCTGCCCCCGCTCCCATCGTGCCGGTGGCCGCTTCCCCCGCGGCCAGCGCCCGCTCGTAGCCGACCGATGCGTAGTAAATCGCACGATCGAAGAACTGATCCAGAAGCTGCAACATTTCCAGTTCGCCGAAAGCTTCGGCGGGGCGCTCAGGGGCGGATTCCTTTTGCAGGAACTCCCATAGACTCTCTTTCGTCAGAATGATGACCCAGATCAACTCGCTAACGGGCACGCCCTGATGGACGCGCCGCGCGCCAATTTCTTCGTACCGCCGCTCGATGTCGAACGAGCTCTTGCCGAGTAGCCACTCCCCTAGATGGCGATAAATCTCGCCCACCTTATCCTTTAGCTCTTCAGGCGGAACCTTCTGGTAGGAGCGTGTCAGCTCGGAGCTTTGGACCTTCGCAAGCAGTCCCGTAGCCAGAGCTTCAGAGTTGGTCTCGATCAGACGGACCAATCGGTAAGCTAGCATCATGACCATTCCTCAGTCCCAGTTTCAATCTCCCCACCGAAGCCGTGTGTGACATGAAGCACTGCCGATTGTGATGGGAATCACGTCGGTAAATTATTGACAACAGAGCCACTATGGGCGATTCTCTCCGCTGCCAACCAACCGTCCGGACGGGCCTAAGGAATGAAGAATGCAGACAGCTTCCGGCTCTATTGAACAGCCTCGCGCTCCCGTCATGTTGAGCGGAGCTGAGGCCTCGCGAAGCGAAGCCTCAGCGGAGTCGAAACACCCCTACTTCCTCCCCACGGCATCCTGAGGGAGAAGGCAACAGAGCGACCGATTCCCAGGTCCCAATACCGTAAAGTCCAGGGACGGAAGATTTTCGGAACCCCGTGCCGACGATCACCATCTAAGGGTACAATCGTCCAAAGCTAAACGAAGCAAACGGGTCGAATCCGCAACATAACAGAATCATGTTCAGGGCATTCACAAACCGGGGCGTCTTCGTGAGAGTTCTGTGCATACTCACCGTGACCCTGGTCTTCGCGGTGGGCGTGGTGCAGGCGGTTCACACGCACCCGCAGGATTCGACTGCGACTCACCACGTCTGTTCGATCTGCTCCACCGCACATGCGGGATTGAGCACAGTCACGATTGCCGCGGCTCCGATCATGGCGACGGCCGCGCTCGTTACTCCGCCGCAAGAGCGCGTCCAGACCTTCCGCGCTCCAACCGTTCACTTCATTCGTCCTCCACCAGCTGTTTGATCCCGCGTTCCACTCCATCAGCATTTCCTTAAAACGCGATCGAACAGCATCGCCCAAGAACCTATTTGGGTGGAGGAATCATGCCTATATTTCAGAAGAGCTGGCTGGCTGCGGCTATGGCCGTGGCTTTGGTGTTGAGTGTTGGATCTGCCTATGCGCAGTCGGGCGGAGGCTCGGGATCACTCAACGGAACCATCGTAGATCCTTCAGGCGCGGTAGTTGCGGGCGCCACCGTAGAACTTCATCAACTGGTCAGCGGCTATGACCGGACGACCACCACGGACAGTAAGGGGAATTTCAGTTTCTCGAATGTACCGTTCAATCCCTATCACATGACAGTGTCTGCTCCGGGATTCGCCGAGACCGCACACGACGTAGACGTTCGGTCGGTGGTGCCAACCAACGTCAAGGTCGCTCTTCAAGTGACCGGCTCTTCCACAACGGTTACGGTCGAGGCCGGCGAAGATCTCGTGGAGAACGATCCCACCTTCCACACCGATGTCGATAAGAACCTGTTCGACAAGCTTCCCCTGGAAAGCTCCTCATCGTCGGTTAGTTCGCTGGTCACTCTTTCCACGCCGGGAATCGCCGCCGATTCCAACGGTCTGTTCCACGGCTTGGGCGATCATGCCGAGAATTCGTTCTCGGTCGACGGCCAGCCCATTACCGACCAGCAAAGCAAGGTTTTCTCCAATCAGATCCCGCTCGACTCTATCCAATCGATGGAGGTCATATCGGGCGCGCCGCCGGCGGAATACGGAGGCAAGACCAGCGTGGTGATTGTCGCGACCACGCGCTCGGGTCAGGGCGTAACCACGCCTCATGGCAGCATCAACACTTCGTACGGATCGTTCGGAACCTCCAACGTCGGAGGCGATCTCGCGTACGGAAGCGCCAACTGGGGGAACTACATCTCAATCAGCGGCTTGAACAGCGGCCGGTTCCTCGACCCGCCGGAATTTGTCGTCATGCACGACAAAGGCAACGAAGAGAATCTCTTTGACCGGATTGATTACCAACTCTCGACCGGCGATTCGATTCACTTGAACCTGGGATTCACACGCTCGTGGTTCCAGACTCCGAATTCCTTTGACTCTCAATTGGCGACCCCATGGAATGGAGTCGTCGTAGCCAATGGCGGCCTCGATCCGAACGGCAATGTCGTCGGCCCGGCCGACCAGCGGTCGCAGATCAAAACGTTCAACATCGCCCCGTCCTGGACCCGTTTGATCAGTCCCACGACCGTGTTTACCCTGGGCGCTTTTGTCCGGCGTGACGCGTACAACTACTATCCCAGCGCCAATCCTTTCGCCGACCTCGGTGCGCCCGGTCTGCAGGGCGAAACGGTGAGTCAAAGACGCACGCTCACAAACGCGGGCCTGCGTTCCGATGTCTCTTACGTGCAGGGAATTCACAACCTCAAGGCGGGAGTCACCTACGAACAGACCTTCTTGAACGAGACCGATCCGTTCGGGATCGTCGATCCCACGCTGAACGCGCCCTGTGTGGATGCGAACGGCGCCCCGGTGTTCGTCGGCAACCCCGGTCTCAACGATCCGTCGCAGTGTCCCACCGCGACCACAATCAATCAGAGTCTCTACCCCGCACCGTTTACAGCTAACGCCAATTTCATCTCGTTGCTGGGCTGCTATGACCTCACCCGGCCGACTCCATCTCCTAGTGACGGCTGCCCCTCATCGACCAGCGGTCTGTATACCTTTAACGGCCACACCGACGTCAAGGAGCTCGCTCTCTATATCCAGGATTCGATCACCAAAGGAAACTGGGCCCTGAATCTGGGATTGCGGGGCGATTTCTACAACGGACTTACCACCCATAAGGAAGCCGAACCTCGCCTCGGTGTCGCATATAACATCAAGCGCACCAACACCGTTCTTCGCGTCTCCTATGCGCGCACATTGGAAAGTCCATTCAATGAAAATCTCGTGCTTTCGAGCATTGGGTGCAGCAATCCCGTCGTTAACCCGCTTCTTCTGTGCTCGTCGCCCGTATCAAACCCGCTGAGTCCCGGCTGGCGCAACGAATTTCACGCCGGGCTCCAGCAAGCTTTCGGAAAGTACCTCGTCTTTTCTGGCGAGTACATCTGGAAGTACACGCACAACGGATACGATTTCAGTGTGTTCGGCGCCACGCCGATTACCTTTCCGGTGGAGTGGGAACGCTCCAAGATTCCAGGATACGCGGGCCGCGTGAGTGTACCGACCCTTCATGGATTTTCCGCGCTCATGGTGTTCTCGAGCGTGGCCGCCCGCTTTTTCAGTCCGCAGATCGGCGGGGCAGGCGCGGTTCCTGGCGCATCTGGGCCGTTCCGTATCGATCACGACGAAAAGTTCAACATGACGTTTCACACCCAATACCAGCCGTGGAAGATCGGTCCGTGGCTGGGTTTCAACTGGCGTTACGACAGCGGCCTGGTAGCCGGCCCAACTCCGTGCGCCGGAGGCAACTGCAACAACGGCCCATTGGGCGGCGCTGGCACGGTGGATGTGTCCGGACTGAGCGCGGACCAGCAGTTTGAAGCGGGATTGACTTGCAACGGGGTCCATGCCACACCGCCGAGCGCGGCGAATCCCATCGGCACTCCGATCAGTCCCAATAACTTATGCCTGGCCTCAGAGTACGGGTCGTCGCTTATACAAATACCGGCGCCCGGGACTGAAAACGACGATCACAATCCACCCCGCATTGCACCCCGGCATTTGTTCGACGTTGCCTTGGGCGATGACAACCTCTTCAAAGGTGACCGTTACAAATGGAGCCTAACCCTGACGGCCGTCAACATCGCCAACAAATACGCGCTCTATAACTTCCTCTCAACCTTCAGCGGGACGCACTACGTAACGCCGCGCACGCTGACCGCTCAACTCGGCTTCCACTTCTAACGAACATCTTTCCCTGAGGGCAGTGCGATTGCAATCCGTACTGCCCTTGGTTATTTTCTTGCGCTACGTCTTTTGCAGACACGTCGTGGTGGACACCGGCATAGCAGGTTGCTTCTGGTGTAGTGTCCCTGAAATTCCGGGATTAAAGTGTCTGGCTTTGAAAGGGCGCGGCTTCCAGCCGCGCCGTAATCTCCCCGGAAATACCCGGGTCTTGTCGGCAATTTACAATCCTGCGTTTTTGTGGCGCATAGGCGTTCTTTTCCGTAGCTCCATTTATCGCTGGCCTACCGGTTCTCCAGTAGAATCGCCACTACATTGCGAACCCCAGCCGGGAAGCCCGTAACTGAGAACTGAGAACTGGCAACTATTCAATGAACGCCGCCCAAATCGCCGCTCTCCTTGAACCGTTCCTCGACCGCGAACTCTCCCACTCCCAATTGGGGCAGATATCGACGTACATCGATCTATTATTACGATGGAACGCCCGCATCAATCTCACCGCCATCCGCAACCCGGAAGAAATCGTAACCCGCCACTTCGGCGAGTCATTTTTCATGGCACGTCATCTCTTCCCCGATTCCTCAACCCAATGTCATCCTGAGCGGAGCGACATCTTCGCGCAAAGCGCGAAGATGTCAGCGGAGTCGAAGGACCCCTACTCCTCCACGACTTCCGCGTCGATGGACGCCGTGTCAGCGCAGTCGAAGTTTAGGCGTTCGCGCGGCGTCCAAGCCGCGCGCCGAAATCCCCAGCACGGCCGAGAGAACCTAGCCCCCTACCTCACCGACAAACTCGCGGCGAGCCACCGGATTCGGAGTAGCTCGCAGCTCGAGGTGCGCAGCTCGCAGCTCACTCGCGTCCTCGACATCGGCTCCGGAGCCGGATTCCCCGCTCTCCCCCTGAAGATCTGGGCGCCCGGCATCCACCTCTCGCTCATCGAATCAAATCACAAGAAGGCCGCTTTTCTCAGCGAAGTATCCCGCGCACTCACATTGACGGACATCGATGTATTATCCACTCGCGCCGAAACCCTGGCCGAAACCCTGGCCGACGATCGCTCCACGTCGCCGAAAACCGACGTAGTCACCTTCCGCGCGGTAGAGAAATTCGGTCAGATCCTCCCCATCGCTGCCAGCTTCCTGGCCTCCGCCGGCCGCATGGCCATCCTCATCGGCGCAGCTCAGCTCCCGAAATTGAGCCAACTCCCCTCTCTGACATGGCAGAGTATTTATGTCCCAAAGTCACAAAACAGGATACTCTCAATTGGGTGCCTACCTTAAGAGGGCTAGGCCTGCCGAGGACGGACATACTCCTATCGAATCAATGACATGACGGAATTCCTGCTTTCTGTAATCTCATTATGAGATAAATCAGAAAAGTGTTCCACGTGGAACACTTCTTCCCATCTGCTGATCAAGCATCCCGCACTTCCTCATTCTTCGGATTAGTGTTCTGGGAACGGTACTCCGCGCCCCCCTTGAACAAAGGTTCCATATGGAACACTTGTCCGCAAGTGTTCCACGTGGAACACTCTTGAGAGTTGCACCAAACTCGGGCGTTGCTTTCACAGGATGCGACCGATTATTCTACCCAGCCAACAAGGATCATCACAATTTATGGGACGCGTCATCGCAATCGCCAACCAGAAGGGCGGCGTTGGCAAGACTACGACCGCCATCAACCTTGCCGCCTCGCTCGCCGCAGCCGAGGTCAATACCCTGCTCGTCGATTGCGATCCGCAGTCGAACACCTCCAGCGGATTAGGCCTCGTCAAGAATCCCGAGCGGATCAGTATCTACGACGTGCTGATGGGTGCGGCTTCCGCCGAAGAGGCCCTGGTGCTTACTGATCTCGAGCAACTCTGGCTCATCCCTTCCCACAAGAACCTCATCGGCGCAAACCTCGAACTGGTCGAAGCGGAACGGCGGGAGTATCGCCTGCGAGATGCTCTTGATCCCCTTCGCGAACGCTTCCAGTTCATCGTGCTGGATTGTCCTCCCGCGCTCGACCTGCTTACGCTGAATGCTCTGGTGGCAGCGGACGGAGTGCTGATTCCTATGCAGGCCGAGTACTTTGCGCTGGAGGGTGTGTCGGAGTTGCTGGACACGATCGAGAGGATTCGAGCGGACTTGAATCCGACGCTATCTGTCGATGGCGTGGTGTTGACGATGTTCGATGAGCGGACGAACCTGGCTCAGCAGGTGGCGGAGGAGTTGAAGAGATATTTCGGGGCGAAGCTTTGTACGACGACGATTCCCCGGAACATACGGCTGGCGGAGGCTCCAAGTCATGGCAAGCCGGCGCTCGTGTATGACGTGCGGTCGCGGGGAGCGGAGAGCTACATCCGGCTGGCGAAGGAGATGCTGGACCGGCTGACCGACATGGGGTCGGCGGCTTCGACTTCATCTTCGCCTGAACCTTCACCTGGACCCTTGCCTGGACCGGGATCACCGGAGCCTGGGCAGGCGGCTTAGATTCATAGATATAAATATTTATATATATCGATGTTAATGCGGGACAGACGTGCGAGTCCCAGCGGGGCGGTTGGAGAACGCCGGCAAACACAGGGTCCTTCGACTTCGCATACTCATCGCTTTGCGATGAGCATGCTCCGCTCAGGATGACACATGGCAGGGGAACGTGACGGGGCAAAGCCCCGTCACTACACAATCCTTCGAGAGGGACGAATGCAGAATACTTCGAATGCCGTAACGACGGATAAGGCGCAAGAGAAAACCGGGCCTGAAAAGATCAGCGAGAAGGTCGCGGAGAAGCGGCGGGCGCTCGGACGGGGGCTGGAATCGCTGCTGCCTGGGCCGCGCGTGGTGAAGCCCGCGGTCGATGCGGTGCAAGGCGAACGTGCGGGCGCTGGGGCTGCAACCATTCCCACCTCCTTATTACCCACCTCTTCTTCACTACTCTCTCCCGCGGCTGACTCCTCGCCGGCAGTGGTTGACTTGCAGGCCGCAGCCGGGTCCACGGAGCGGGGAGACGAAGTGGTACGGCTGAGTCTTGACCGGATTGACGAGAATCCGTACCAGACGCGAAGGACCTTCGACGAGAAGGCGCTGCTCGATCTGGCACAG
Organism: uncultured Acidobacteriaceae bacterium; assembly: GCA_963821295.1. Taxonomy (GTDB): domain Bacteria; phylum Acidobacteriota; class Terriglobia; order Terriglobales; family Acidobacteriaceae; genus Acidiflorens. The sequence goes on from CAWGDB010000001.1 coordinate 188,596, forward strand.
TCGATTCGGGTGCAAGGGGTTTTGCAGCCGGTCGTGGTGCGTCCGGGGAAGGAAGGGAATTTCCAGCTGATCCTGGGCGAGCGGCGGTTGCGGGCGGCGCGGCTGGCTGGGATGGAAGAGATTCCGGCCATCATCAAGCGGGTCTCGGACCAGCAAGCCGCGGAAATGACGGTAGTGGAAAACCTGCAGCGGCAGGATTTGAACTGCGTGGACCAGGCGGAGGCCTTCGCCAACCTGAGCACGAAGTTCCAACTCACGCAGGAGCAGATTGGCTCCCGAGTCGGATTGTCGCGCGAGACGGTGTCGAATTACATGCGGCTGCTCACACTTTCGGAGGGGATCATCGGGGCACTGCAAAAGGGAAGGCTCACGTACAGCCATGCGCGGGCGCTGCTCATGGTGCAGGACGAAGCGCGAAGGTGGACGATCGCGCAGAAGGTGATTGAGGAGAAGATGTCAGTGGCGAGACTTGAGGACCTGGTGCAGGGGATGGTTCTACCGAGGGAGTCGAGCCGGTTGAAGGAGGATGGCCGGGCGCGGTGGGTGGACCCTAATGTGAGGGCTGCACAACGGTCGCTGGAGGAAGTGCTGGGGATGCATGTGCGGATTCGGGATCGGCAGGGGCGAGGGAAGATCGTGATCAGTTACGACACGATTGACGATTTTGATCGAGTGGTGGGGATGCTGCGAGGAAAGTAGAGAAACAGGTCTCGGGTGGCAGGTTTCAGGTCTCAGGAAAAGCAGATTCACTATTGGGTTTAGGCTCGTCAGCGGGGAACCTTTCTTGTAACAAGTGGGGTAGAGGTAGCCTTCGGGAGCTTCCTCATTGGCCAAACGGCACATTCCTCTCAGTTTTTTTGTCTGGGTGGGGTGGACCATCGTTCAAGGCAGGATGTTGGGAGAGTTCGTGCAGGGGAGACTCAGCGAGGTAACAAGTGGGAAACGGAGTCCGTTTAGTTTCGCTTCGAGCTGTCAGATTCGAGTCTCCAGCATCGACGGATTCCTACAGAGCATAGTGGCGGGGCGTTATTGCGGAGAAGGCGGCAGGGGTCCTTCGACTGCGCGGGGCTGCGCTTCGCTTACCCTGCTCCGCTCAGGATGACAGGTTTGGAAAAAGGCCTTGAGCACGCGATGGAGTTGAAGCGTAGGCTTCGACTCGGTCTGAGATTCTCGACTCGCAGGACTCAAAGGGTGATCCTCTGAAGTAACAAGTGGGATGGGGACCGCGAATCGGGGCTAGAATAGTTGCGATCGCGGGGTGAATGGTGCTGAAAGGCCGACTGTGGGGTCGGAGATTCGGGCCATAGTGGGATGGTGATGTGGTACGGAAAAAGCCCCAACCACGGAGGGGCACAGAGGAGTCCAACCCCTTAAGTACGGCTTTGTCATCAGGCTTTGTCACCACGGCTTCATTATCAGGCTTTGATGTTGGACGAGGGCTAATCGTAATTTCCACAGTTATTTTGTGGAGATGTCAATTTCGAGGTGCGCTGATCGTCTACAGAATAGAGATTGAAGAGTGGGGGCAGGCCGGGGTGAGCAGCAGGCTGCTGTAGAAAATTCTCTCGGTGTCCCCGAATGGCGCAATTAATTGCGATGGGAGCGGATTCGCTAAAACGATAGTCTGATACGAAACTTAAAGGAGATAACAAATGGAAACGAAACCTACGCATGAACAAGCACAACTCCACTTACAGATTTACGAGATGCGCCGGGAGGCGCGGCTGCGACAGGCACGGGACTGGTTCTTCAGGAACTATTTCGCGGACTCTTTCGACGAAGCCATGCGGCTGGCGCCGATGGGAACCGAGAACGGCGCATTTGCAGCGATGGTGGTGAGCTATTGGGAGCAGGCGTGCGCCTTACTCAACTACGGACTGCTGCACGACGACCTGTTCTTCGAGACGAGCGGGGAATTCTTTGGGGTGTGGCAGCGGATCAAGGCTACGGTGCCCGAGTTCCGGAAAAAGTTTGTCTATGACGGGTATGTGTCGAACATAGAGAAGGCGGCGAATCGCTATGAAGCGTGGATCGAAAAGCGCTCGCCCGGTCATCTGGCAGCCATGGCCGAGTTTATGAAGCAGATGCGCGGCCAGTTACAGAAAGCGGCTTGAGATTGGGCTTTACTCTCAGCGGAGATTACCCGCGCGAAGCTCCAATTAAGGGTCGGCAAAAAACACAAACCACGGAGTTCACAGAGGTGCAGGGAGGGGCCCCAGGGACTTAATCAAAAGGGGTCCCTTAGCGTTCTACGGGACTCTCAACGCATGAGTTCACCCATCCTGCCGTCGCAACAAATGCGACGGCAGGATGGGGCGCGCTCTCGAGTAGAGATTTCGGAAGGGAGAGATCGGATGAGCGGAGTTCGCGTATTGGTGGGGACGCGTAAGGGCGCTTTTGTATTGACATCGGATGGGAAGCGCGAGAAATGGGAGGTGAGCGGACCGCATTTTGCGGGGTGGGAGATTTATCACCTCAAGGGATCGCCGGTGGATCCGAATCGGATTTATGGGTCGCAATCGAGCGGATGGTTCGGGCAGATCATTCAGCGATCCGATGACGGCGGGAAGACATGGCATCAGCCCGGAACGCCTGCGGGCGAGGCGGCGGCTCCGGGGCCACCCAAGGGCGAGAGCAACAAGTTTGTGTACGACGCGTCGGCGGAGAGCGGCAAGCCGCTGACTACGCATCAGTGGTATGACGGGACGCAGCATCCATGGGAGTTCAAGCGGGTGTGGCATCTGGAGCCGTCGCTCAGCGATCCCGAAACAGTGTATGCGGGCGTGGAGGATGCGGCGCTGTTTCGCTCAACCGATGGAGGAAAGAACTGGCAGGAGTTGGCGGGACTGCGCGGGCACGGGACGGGGCCGAAGTGGCAGCCGGGCGCGGGAGGGATGTGTCTGCACACGATCATTCTCGATCCGTCGGACCCGAAGCGAATTTTTATTGCGATCTCGGCGGCCGGGGCGTTTCGCACGGACGACGGAGGCGCGACCTGGAAGCCGATTAATAAAGGACTGTATTCGAAGTACATTCCGAATCCGACGGCCGAGGTTGGACACTGCGTGCACCATGTGGCCATGAATCCGACGCGCCCGGGAGTGCTCTTCATGCAGAAGCACTGGGACGTGATGCGAAGTGACGATGCGGGAGATTCGTGGCAGAAGATCAGCGGAAATCTGCCGACGGATTTTGGATTTGTGATCGACGTACACGCGCATGAGCCGGAGACGGTCTACGTGGTGCCGATCAAGAGCGACTCGGAACACTACGTGCACGAGGGCAAGTTGCGGGTGTACCGCAGCCGCAGCGGCGGAAACGAGTGGGAAGCGCTGACTCGCGGGTTGCCACAGAGTAACTGCTACGTCAACGTGCTGCGGGATGCGATGGCGGTGGATTCGCTGGATGAATGCGGAATTTATTTTGGCACCAGCGGCGGGCAGGTGTATGCGTCGGCGGACGCGGGGGACAGCTGGCAGCCAATTGTGCGGGATCTGCCAGCGGTGCTGTCGATTGAAGTGCAGACGCTCGCGTAGCGAACTTTGTTGAATCGGTGGGGGTGGCCGGAGAGGCTCGGTTGGATTGGGTCTGTGATTGACCCTGGCTATGATCGGCCCTGGCTACGATCCGAAGCGGCGTTCTTCTTCAGATACGACCGTGAGGACTGGGGAATCGTGATCGTCGCCGACGGCGGCAGAGACTCCGCGGAGCGCCGTCTGAATACGAGCGATCTGGGCGTTGACCTGTTGAATCGCCCGCTCGCCGCGGTCTGGCACATTGTGGTAGGCGATGACCTGCAGTCCGTTGCGGATGTGGTGGTTCAATTCGGCAACACGCCGCAGCTGATCGAGCATCATCTGGTAGCGTCTCTGGATGTTGGTGAGAATCTGGAACATCAGAAATCCGACGCTTAGGGATATTGCGGCCCCGGCCAACATCAGGGAGACCCGGGGAAGATATTCGCGAGTGACAAACCAATCGAGCAGCCCTCCGCTGGAGAAAACGAGGGCGGAGATTGCGGAGCTGAGGATGGCCCTTTGGCCGCGGGTGATGATGGCAAACCACGGCTGCTGGAGGGGAATCTGGAGCCGCGATAGTCCGGAGTCGGGAGACATGCCGGAAGCTCCCTACAAATAGGTTAGGCGCTCGCAGCGGGATGACAAGGATGCAGATCACACTTTGCGGTGATAAGGGAAGGACATGAAGACGATCCGAGTACTGCTTCCGCATCATCTGCGAACGCTGGCGGGCGTTGGGGCTGAGGTGCAACTCGAAGTCGAGGGGCAGCCGACGCAACGGACGGTGCTGGATGCGCTGGAGGCGCGGTATCCGATGCTGCGCGGGACGATTCGCGAGCATGGGACGCTGCAGCGGCGGGCGTTCTTGCGCTTCTTTGCTTGCGAGGAGGATCTGTCGCACGAATCGCCGGATGCGGCTTTGCCGGAGGCGGTGGCTTCGGGGCGGGAACCCTTTGTGATTCTGGGGGCGATTGCGGGGGGATAGGCGAGCAAGGCTTCGCCCAGGACAGGTCAGCGCCGCACGAGACTATTCGGAGGCGAGGCAGGGGTCCTTCGACTCCGTGGCTGCTGCGCTTCGCACAGCAACCACTCCGCTCAGGATGACATCTACTTGGGCGCCACGCCTAGTTCGGTGTAGAGTTCGGCGGGGTAGTAGAGGACTCCGTCTTTTACTACTACGGCGGTTTTGCGGATGTCGCTAATGTTTTTTGTTGGGTCGCCGTCGACCAGCGTTAGATCGGCCAGCTTGCCGGGAGTTATTGAGCCCAGATCTTTATCCATGCTCATGATTTTTGCGGCGTTTAGCGTCGCGTTTCGGAGCACCTGCGCTGCCGGGATGCCTGCCTTTACGTCCAACTCCAATTCGCGATCGAGGGCGAATCCCGCCATGCTGTCGGTGCCAGCTTCGATGGAGAGGCCGGAGCGGTAGAGGAGTCCTGCGAAATCGAGCATTTTGGCGAAGGATTTTTTGTAGGTGTCGTCCATGCCGGGAGGCGGCGTCATTCCTTGCGTGAGGAGGCCGCGGCGGACCTGCGCGGGCAGGCGGTTGGCGACCTTGAGGTAGCCGGGAGGGATCTGGCCGATGCGTGACATGTACTGGTCTTCGAAGATGCTGAGGGTCAGGTCGAGTTTTGTATGGTGATCCTGCAGGAGCTTGATGAAGGACTGGACCTGAGCGCTCGTGAGGTCGAGGCTGGCTGCGAGTTCTCCGGGCTTGGTGAGGCGCGCGATGGTGTTGGTGTTTTTGATCTCGGGGAAGAAATTGAGGACGAGGAAGTTGATGTGCTGGATCTCGTCGTAGCCTAGATTGACGCATTGCGCGGCGGTCATTTCGGCGGGGATGTGTCCGCTGACGCGGAGGCCATTTTTGTGAGCTTCGTCGATGATGGCGGGGACGATGGCAGGCGGCACGGAACTGTAGATTTTGATTTGCACGTAGCCGAGGCGCTTGTAGTTATCGACGGCGGCGCGGGCTTCGGCTTCGGTCGAGACCAGTACCTTGGTTGGACCTTGATAGGGGCCACGGCCGTCGATGATTCCGGCGATCACGATGCGGGTGCCGATTTCTTTGCCATCGGCGATGCGGCGGCGGCGGGCGAGAAGCGTGTCGGTATCGTTGGCGAGATCGCGGACGGTGGTGACTCCGGCGGCGAGGTTGAGGAGGCCATCGTTATCGCCGACATGGGCGTGCATGTCCCAGAGGCCGGGGAGGAGCGTTTTGCCGGTGGCGTCGATGATTTGAGGCGGATAGACTACGTCCCTTATTTGGTCATTTCGTACGGGCCAATTCGGGAGCGGAGGAGAAGGTGGCAGGCTTCCGATCATTTGAATAGTCTTGCCAACGACGATGACATTTTGGTCGGAGATGATCTTGCCTGTCTCTGCGTCGAAGACATTGGCGTGCTCGAACAAGATGCCACCGCGCGGACGATGCGCCAGCTTGGCGGCCAGCTCAGCGGAGCGCGACTGCTTGACTTGATCCTGTGCAGCGAGCAGCGGCTTTACCGCGGATTCCCAGCCTTCAGGAACTACCGATCCCCAGGTATCGACTGAGGCGAAGAATCTGTCCTGATTTTCGAGCCAGACGTAGGTAGGACTGAAATCGAGTCCGGTGATGGAGTAGAGGGCTACGTGCTTTTTCTTTGAGCCAGCTTCGATGTCGAGTTCGGTGACTCGCTCGACTCGGGCTTCGCCTTCGGGGAGGAGAGCGATTTTGCCTCCGTTGTGGAGGGCAGCGCTGGCGAGTAGCGCGGTTTCGGCGGGGGCTCCGTTGAGCGGAGAGTAGTAGGCTGGGGTGGAAATTTTCTTTTCACCTTGCTCGGCGTTATTTTTCCAGCGGGCGGTGGAAGCGTCGAGCGAGAAGGTTTCCTTGACCTCGGATTTTAAGTAGTCGTTGCCGGTGATCGTCTCCGAGATCGGGATGCCGCTTGCATTGACCTTGAGAATCGAAGTAGTTTTCGGGCCACGTCCGCGGTCGTTGAACTGGAAGAAAATGTGGAGCGTGCCGTCGGAGGCGGTCCAGATGGCTTGCTGGCCGGCTGGATTGCCCATCAGGAGCAGTGAGTAATGCTCGGCGTTGGCGGGGATGTCGGCGGGGAGTGGGGGGACGGCGGATTGCTGGAGCGGTTGCTGTTGCGACCACAAGATCGAAACGAGAAGAACAGGGAAAAAGAGAACGAAGAGACTGCGCGGCAGGCATTTTACGGGGATCATGATGGGGCCCTCAGCGGCTAAAGCCGGCGATGACTGGATCAGCTATCGCAGCGGTAAACCGCTGCGCCACCCAAAAGCAGGCGTGCGCTACAGTATAATCTTCGGCTTGAACGAATCCGCATGACTGACACCACACACCCAACGCCCTACGAGCCGGAGCCGGTGAAAACCGGCATGGAAATTGGCGACATCCTCAAGATTCTGCCGCATCGTTTCCCGTTTCTGCTGATCGATCGTGTGCAGGAACTGGTACGCATGAAAAAGATCGTTGCGCTGAAGAACGTGACGATCACGGAACCATTCTTTCAAGGACACTTTCCGGACAAGCCGATCATGCCGGGCGTGCTGATTGTGGAGGCGATTGCGCAGGCTGGCGGACTACTGCTGCTGACGGAAGTTCCCAATCGCGACGAGATGCTGATGGTGTTTACGGGGATCGAGAAGGCGCGGTTCCGGCGTCCGGTAGTGCCGGGCGATCAGCTGCGGATTGAAGTGGAAGTACGAGCGTGGCGCATGACGGCCGCTCGGCTCGAAGGCAAAGCATACGTGGACGGCAAGGTGGCGGCGGAGGCGACAGTGACTTGCCGGCTGGTGCCGCGAGCGATGGGCGCGGGCGCTGCCGAAACGGCAGGAGGAGATTTGTAATTTCAAATTTGTAATTTGTAATTGAAAACCGCGACCGCCAAATTACAAATTACCAATTACAAATTTCACAAATGTCTATCCATCCTACGGCGATTGTCGATCCTAAAAGCAACGTACATCCTTCCTGCACGATTGGTCCTTATTGTGTGATTGGGCCGGATGTCGAGATGGGCGAACGCTGTCATCTGCTCTCGCACGTTGTTATCGGCGGACCGAGCAGGATCGGAGCGGAGAACCGTTTTTATCCTTTTTGTTCGATTGGCCTCGCGCCGCAGGATATTTCCTACAAGGGCGAGCCGACCCGGCTGGAGATTGGCGACCATAACGAAATTCGCGAGTACGTGACGATTAACCGCGCCACGACCAAAGGCCACGGCGTGACCCGCGTGGGGAGCCACAATCTGATCATGGCGTATACGCATATTGCGCATGATTGCCCGATTGGCGACCACATCATTATGGCGAACGCGGCCACGCTGGGCGGACACGTGACCGTCGAAGATTGGGCTACGGTGGGAGCGCTCTGTCCGGTGCATCATTTTGTGCGCATTGGGAAATACGCTTTCATCGGCGGAGGGACTACCGTCACGCGCGATGTGCTGCCATTTTCGAAAACTTCAGCCGAGCGCGGGACCCATGCCTATGGACTGAATGCGGTTGGCCTCGAACGGCGCGGATTCACTAAAGAGAGGATCCAGAAAATACATCATGCCTACCGCGTGTTGCTGGCCTCGAAGCTGAATACGTCGCAGGCGATTGAAAAGCTCAAGGGTGAAGCGGATCGCGGAGACGATGTGGATGGCTTGATTCAGTTCATTGAAGCTTCGGAGCGCGGAGTGATCAAGTAGAGTGGTCGGCGGTTAGCCACCGACCACTGACCCCGATCAACTACTTTTACTCGCAGAATATTTTTACTTTTTTGCCACTACCTTTTTCGATATCGATGTTCATGTTCTCAAGGGTGCTCGCCCACTCTTTGGCATCCATGGTGCTGGCAGCGGAGAGGTCAATTCCCAGTTCGGCCAACTTCTCGTTGACTCGCGGGGGCAGGACGGCGAGCATTCGACCTCCCGTGCCCATGAGCGCGAGGGGCATGCGAACGTTAATCTGATCTTGCCCGGGCCGGTCAACCACAATGCGCATGAAGCGGGGCTTGGCGGCGGAGGATTCTTCGGGCTTGGCTTCGGCCGACGGCGGGCTCGAGAGTTTATCCAAAAGCTTGTCGGCTTCCTCGGCGGTGATTTTCTTTTCGGCTAACATTTCAAGGATCTTTCTGGTTTCTGCGGACATGATTCCTCCTCGGTAGTTTGTGACTTCAGCTTAGTTTTTCGAGCGCTTCTTCCACGCTCAGTTCCCCGCGAGACAGCTGTTCCAGTACATAAAGGTTGGGTGAAGGCGCGGCAAAATCCTGGTCGAGCGCAGCGCCGATCGCATTCAGGCGATTCTTGACGGTCGGATAGCTGATGTTGAAAAGGCTCTCCATTTTCTTGAGCGAGCCGTGATAGCGGATGAAAGCGATCACGAAGGCCTGATCGTCGACGCTGAGCCGGGCGAGGGGAGAAACTTCGAAATTCCCCTCGACCACCATGGCGCAGGATGGGCAAGCCATACGGGCGACTTTCAGAGGACGATTGCAATCGGAGCACATGCTCTTAGATATATCCATGGCAATGTTGCCTTCATGTTAGTTTATACGATAATTAATTACTTTTGTCAATATTAATATTAAGTTTATTGAGTTTATGAAGCTGCGACCAGCGGGCTATAGTTTCTGCTGTCGTTCGGGGGCTTGCCGGGCACAGGTCTGGCTGCTCGTTTACACTAGGCTGGCTTATGTCGCAGAGGGAAAAACTTGGCCTGATCGCGGGCAATGGGAAGTTTCCTTTTCTTGTGCTGGATGCGGCGCGGGCCCAAGGTTACGAGATGGTGGTGGCGGCCATTCGCGAGGAGACCTCTCCCGAGATCGAGTCGAGGGGAGCCTTCGCGGTGTATTGGCTTTCGCTCGGGGAGTTGTCGAAGCTGATTGACACTTTCAAGCGAGAGGGGGTGACGCGGGCGGTAATGGCGGGGCAGGTCAAGCACAAGCAGATTTTTTCGGCGATCAAGCCGGACTGGCGACTGGCCAAGCTGCTGCTGTCGCTGGGCACGCGGAACACAGATTCGCTGCTGGGCGCGGTGGCGAAGGTGCTGGCGGATGAAGGGATCATGCTGGAAAATTCGACGGCGCTGCTGGAGCCGCTACTGGCGAAATCGGGCGCGCTGAGCCGGCGAGCTCCAAGGGAGCAGGAGCGGAAGAATATTGAATATGGGCGGGCGGTGGCGCGGCAACTGGCGGCGTTCGATATTGGGCAGACAGTGGTGATCGCGGAGGCGGCATGCGTGGCTGTCGAAGCGATGGAGGGGACGGACGCGACGATTGCGCGCGCCGGGGAGATTATGAGGTCGATCGAGGGCGAGGCGTCGACGCTGGATCGCGCGCTGACCGTCGTGAAGATTGCCAAGCCGGGGCAGGATATGCGGTTTGACGTGCCGGTGATCGGAGTGGCGACGATTGAGGCGATGAAGCGGGCGGGGGCGACGTGTCTGGCGATCAATGCGGGGCGGTGCCTGCTGCTGGATGGCGAGGCGGTGGTGCGGGCGGCGGATGAGGCGGGGATTTCTGTGTATGCGGGATGATCACGCGGCTTCCGGAAGTCTATTCAACAAAATTTCTATTTTGAGGTGACTGATGTCGGAATCCGATCGCATTGCCGATCAGCTGCGGCGGGCGTTTTATGGCGATGCCTGGCATGGAGATTCGCTGTTTGAAATCCTGGAGGGAGTTACGGCGGCGCAAGCTTCGGCGCGGCCTGTCAAGAATGCACATAGCATCTGGGAGCTGGTGTTGCACATTGCAGCCTGGGACGGGGCTGTGCGGCGGCGCATGACGGGCGTGGCCGTGGAGCTTTCCGGCGACGCCAATTTTCCTCCGGTGACCGACACTAGCGATGCTGCGTGGCGGAGAGCGCTTGAAGAGGTGCGGCGGGTTCATGATGAGCTGATTGGGGCGGTGTCGACATTTCCGGAGGGGCGGCTGGACGAGCCGGTTCCGGGTAAGCAGGGGGCGCATTACACCTTTTATTACATGCTGCATGGATTGGCGCAGCATGAGCTTTATCATGCTGGGCAGATCGCACTTCTGAAGAAGATGTAGGGAAGATTTGCTGCTTGCCTGGCGTGGCCTAATAGGTGCTCGTTTCGTGGAATCACACCCTTCGGAAACCGGGGGAGAGCACCCCGCAGGACAATGTCTATCCTCCATTATTTGAGTAACTTTCGTAACCCGTTTGCTCCCCTTAAGAGTATCGAACGTACCTTCCGGCAGATATACATACGATAGGGCGTTTCCCCGCAAGGACTTTGTAATATGACGGCTGCTTTTCGCACTTCTGTTGCGCTTTTTCTTCTCATCCTGATTTCGTCGCTCGTAGGCTGCGGCAGCAGTTCATCAACGCCGGTCTCGGTTACGGTGACCTCCGCCAGCAATGCGGTCGATCAGGCCCAGACGGCTATTGTTACGGCCACGGTCGCGAACGATCCGAAAAACGGAGGCGTGCAGTGGATGGTTTCCGGAGGCGGGTCGCTGACGAACACCTCAACCACCAGTGCGACCTACGCGGCTCCGGCGTCAGTCACCAGCGCATTCAAGGCAACCGTCACGGCAACTTCGATCAGCGATGCGAGCAAGTCAGCGTCCTTGCAGATCGCCGTCAACCCTCTGCCGGGCATTACGACAACGACCCTGACTGCGGCCACTGCCGGTGTCACTTATTCGGGGACGATCACGGCGAGCGGCGGCAGCAGTCCTTTTACATGGAGCATCTCTTCCGGCGCACTTCCGGCAGGACTCTCGCTGCAAGGCGGCTCGGGAGGCTCGGTCGCGATCGCCGGGGAAGCGACGGGTGCGGGAAGCAGCTCGTTCACGATCACGGTGAAGGATTCGACTGGAGTTACGGCGAGCCAGGCTCTGACCCTTACGGTGAATCCGCCAGCCGCCCTTTCCGTCACCACTAACTCGCTGGCAGCGGCTGAGGAGGGAGTGGCTTACAGCCAGGCGCTGCAGGCCACCGGAGGTGTTCCCGGATATCAGTGGAGCGTTTCGGCGGGTGCTTTGCCGGCGGGCCTGACGCTGAACCCTTCGACCGGAACGATCAGCGGAACGCCGACTACGCTTGGGACTGCGAGCTTCACGGTCAAGGTCACCGACTCGCAGACACCGACCCCGGCGAGCGCGACCGCGAACCTGAGCATTACGGTCAACAATCCTCCGTTGCAGATCACCACGACCAGCCTGCCGCAAGGAGTGATCCACGTTGCCTATTCGAGTACTGCCGTTCTGACGGCGATCGGCGGAACGCCACCCTATACGTGGAGCATTAGCTCGGGTTCCCTGCCTACAGGTTTGACCTTGAATGCCAGCAGCGGGCAGATCTCAGGAACTCCTACATCGACTGGGACCTCATCATTCACAGCCAAGGTGACCGACTCCACCTCGACAACGGCGACTGCCACTCTGAGCATTATCGTAAATGGGGCGCTGGGCGTGACCAGCACGACGTTGCCGTCAGGGGTTGTAGGAACGTCTTACAGTACGACGCTCGGGGCGAGCGGAGGCATTACTCCTTACTCGTGGAGTGTTACGAGCGGCAGTTTGCCCGCTGGACTGAGCCTTAGCGCATCGACGGGAGCGATCTCGGGAACTCCGACTACAGTTGGGACGTCGAACTTCACCATCAAGGTGAGCGACGCGGAGACACCGGCAGCTACGGCGAGTGCGAGCGTTAGCATTGTTATCTCGTCGGCGAGCTGCCCGAACAATGCCAGCTTCCACGGCAACTACGCTACGACCCTTGAAGGCTGGAACACAGATTCGACTGCGCAATTGAGCGCGGCAGCAGGGAGCTTTGCCGCGGATGGCGCGGGCAACATTACCGGCGGCAATCTGGATACGACTGACACTAGCAATGGCCACCGGACCGGCACCTTCACGGGCACTTACTGCGTTGCCGCAAACAACCTGGGAACCGTTACGCTGCACCTGGGCGCTCCTTATAACACGAGCAACACGTTTGCGGTCGCCTTGAACTCGAGCGGAAGCAACGGACGCCTCATGTACTACGACTCGACCAACACAAAGGCGATTGGAGCGCTGCGCCAGCAGAACACTTCCGCATTCCTGACGAGCGCGATCAGCGGTAACTACGCGTTCGGATTGATCGGCATCGACGCCGCGGGCGGAAGCAGCCGCTTCGGTGTGGCTGGCCAATTCAACTCCAACGGCAAAGGCACGCTTACCGGGATGGCAGATGGCGACGACATTTCTACCGGGGTGAGCAGCCAGGTCACGCTCGCCGCCAGCGATTTCACCGTCGCCTCGAATGGACGGGGAACGGTGACTTTGAACTTCGCCGGCGGCAACATGAACTTCTCGCTCGACTTCGCCTTCTACGTGGTGAGCGCGAATGAGCTGCTGATGATCGAGACCGATGGTCCCAAAGCGGGACATCCGCTACTGGCAGGCCAGGCGTTGCTGCAAAGTTCAAGCGCCTTCACGGACTCTGCGCTTAGCGGTAATTCCATCGTGGGCACGCAGTCGCTGGTGAATGGCATTACGCCATCGGTGTCGGGCGGAATTGTGAACGCGAGCGGCAACGGTTCTTCGATCAGCTTCAGTTTCGACCAGAACGTGGGAGGCACGGCCGGGACGTTCAGCGGTTCGGGCACTTACAGTGTTGCGTCCAATGGACGCGTTACGCTGAGCGGGAGCGGATTGGGAAGCAATCTTCTCGTCTTTTACCTGGTGTCGGCGAATCAGGGATTCGTGATTGGAACCGACGCCGGAGTGACATACGGACAGTTCTATGCGCAGTCCAAAAGCACGTTCAGCGCCGGCAGTCTCAACGGCGTCTTCACGGGCGGCAGCGATCATCCGCAGGACGACCAGGTGAATGAAGAGGTCGACTCGGTGACGGCGAATGGAGCGGGGACTCTGACGGGCACGTCGGAGACAAACGTCAACGGTGGAAGCCCGAGCCAAGGCTCGATTGCGGCGACTTACTCCGTGGCTTCGACTGGACGCGGGGTTGTGACTAAGAGCGGCTCACAGACGGCGATTCTTTACATCGTGAGCGTTGATGATGTGCTGGTAATTCCGGTGGATAGCGGCGATTCGAACCCGAAGCTGAGCTGGTGGCTGCAGTAGTCATTCAGCGGATGGCGAACGATGGTGATGGGCCCCCTGTGGGATCGGTGTTTCGCCGGTTTGGGTGGAAGAGGCGGCCTTCAGGCCGGCGTTTGTTGGCAATCAAGATTGGGCTTTAGCCCCGGTGGCATGGCGTCGAGCGCGAAACGTCCTATTGCCGATGAGTATGGATAATCTTCCGGCTTTCTTACCAGTCCGGCGCGCAGCGGATTCATCCGAATGTATTCGCGATGCTGCTCGAAATCCTGGCCATCCCGGATTCGATGATTTGTGAAGCTTGCCTGCCAAACGGGGCTGATTGATTTCAATCGGAAAGAGAATCCTCCTTTGATGAATTGAACGGCGCGCTCCAGAGAGATTTCGGCGGCGGGTGTGATCAGGGCGTGAAAATGGTCTGGCATCACGACGAAATCGTGGAGTTGATATCTGCGCTGCTCGCGGTAGTGGAGGAAGACATCCAGTAGGAGATCGGCGGTGGTGGCGTGTTGAAACAACGTTCTCCGTTGGGCGGTAACGGAGGTGATGAAGAAAGTGCGCTCCATCCCGGAATCGTATTGGTTCTTATGGCGGGAGAGATAGGAGCGGGGTCACGTCGAAATTGTTCAATTTTGTAATGGGTCCGTGGCGCGGCGCGTGCGACCACGGGCCTAAAGGCCTCACATGGGGCATCGGGACGCGGCCCTGAAAGGGCCGCTCTTCCACGGTGGGGCAAACTTTCATGAGTTTTTCCCGCAACCTCTGAAGCCGTGCTCTTTCAAGTCTACGTCGCGTTAATTGGCTGCAGCCGCTGGTGCTGCCACTGCTCATGCATTTGTAGCAACTGTCGTTTAGCACGATAATGCTGACGCAGACGGCAAAGCCCGCACTGCCCTCGATTACGGTCGCCCTGCGAAAGGCTTATTTGTTCGCCTACGGTAATTTCACGGCAACCAAAAGTTCCTCGGGATACAAGTAGTCTTCGTGGAATCCTACTCATTCGCAAAATGCGCGAATGAGTGGGGGCACCCGGCAACACCTACTCTTCACCTCTTGCTCGTTTTAGAATGCGCTCGCGGAACTGATTCTTCGATTTTTCGGCTATTTCCCGGACCGCGGGGTTGCCCCTCCACCTCGCGATTCGCGCGTCCACAGTGATTTCCATTTTACTGATTGCATCACGGACGGATTCCTCGTTGCTAGGGTCGAATTGCAGGTCGCAGAGTTTACCGTCGAGCGCGCGGACTGCTTCCGCCAATTCGTCTAAGAGGTTGTTGAAAAATCACTGCCAATCCACAGCGGATGCGTGATAAGAAACAGGAATGCGAGGAGACGATCAGCAACTGCAAACGGGGATATTCAGTTATGTGGCGTTGGAAGATCGGATACCGGCGGATCATCCGCTGCGCGGAGTGAGGGTGCTGGTGGATGCGGTCTTGGCGGAGATGTCCAAGGATTTCGATGGGCTGTACTCGCAGGTGGGACGGCCCTCGATCGCCCCCGAACGGTTACTGCGGGCGTTGCTGTTGCAGGTGTTTTATTCGGTGCGCAGCGAGCGGCTGTTGATGGAGCAACTCAACTACAACTTGCTGTTCCGTTGGTTCGTGGGCGTGGAGATCGACGACACGGTGTGGAACCACGCGGTGTTCAGCAAGAACCGCGAGCGGCTGTTGAACCAGGATCTGGCGCAGAAGTTTTTCGCCCATGTCAAAGAGCAGGCGGCGGGGTTGATGTCGGACGAACACTTCACTGTGGATGGGACGCTGATCGAGGCCTGGGCGGGACAGAAGAGCTTTCGCCGCAAGGACGATGGCGGGCCGGGGAGCGGAGGAGATTTTCACGGCGAGTCGCGCCGCAACGAGACGCACGCTTCGCGCACCGACCCGGAAGCGCGGCTCTATAAGAAGTCGGCAGGCCAGGAATCCAAGCTGAGCTATCTGGGACATACCTTGGTGGAGAACCGGAATGGGTTGATCGCGGCGCGATGACCACGCAGGCGGATGGCAGGGCGGAGCGCGATGCGGCTTTATTAATGTTGTATGAGTTGACCCGGAAGCGAAGTGGTCGGATCACGACGGGAGCGGACAAAGCCTATGACACGCGCGACTTCGTCGACACGGTGCGCGAGTTGGGTGTGACGCCGCACGTAGCACGCCGGCAGCACGGCGCGATCGACGAACGAACCAGTCGGCATCCGGGATACGCGATCAGTTTAAGCAAACGATGGTTGGTGGAGAAGCCGTTCGGATGGCTGAAGCAGATTGGGCCTTTGAAGAAGGTGAAACTACGCGGGCTGGCGAAGGTGGATTGGTTGTTCGTGTTCAGCTGCGCGGTCTTTAACCTGATCCGTATCCCGAAACTGCGGGCGCAGAGCGCATGAAGCAGCGGTCCCGACCCTCGGTTGCCGCCGATGGTGGCCGAGCGAAATCCAAAACAACAAAGCGTGCGGCTCTTAGAATGGATCCACACGCCGCGCAAATGATATTTTCAACAAGCTCCTAAGTGCTTCTGGAGTCCTTCTAACCCCTCGATTTTGACGTTGAACATTTAATGATTACTCCCTTCTTAGCTACATCCCGAGGTAGAGCCACATGACATGCATTTATAGCAGCTACCGTTGCGGACCATGATGGAGCCGCAGAAGCTGCAGCTGGGTGCGTCGCCCATGTCGACCATGCTAGCCAGAGCGTCGGCTGTATGGCGGGGAACAGGAGGCACCGGATTTTGCGACTCCACGCTGGCCCAAGGTATATCCCCCTTGCTTGGGTCATACTCTACTTGGGTAGGTTGCGACTTTGGGCGCAGGCTCTCGAAGAGGAACTGCTGTTGTCCGGTTAGGAAGCGCAGTTGGAGCCAGCGGAAGATGTAATCCATGATCGACTTGGCGAAGCCGATGTCGGGATTGTTGGACCATCCGGCGGGCTCGAAGCGCGTGTGCGCGAATTTTTCGCAGAACAGTTTCAGCGGCACTCCGTGCTGGAGCGAGACGGAGATGGCGAGGGCGAAGCTGTCCATGAGGCCGGAAACGGTGGAACCTTCTTTGGCCATCTTGATGAAGATTTCGCCGGGCTCGCCGTCGGGATAGAGGCCGACGATGATGTAGCCTTCGTGGCCTCCAATGTTGAATTTGTGCGTGACTGACATGCGCTCTTCCTGGAGCTTGTGGCGGACGGCTCGGGGCGGCGCGTTCAGATTTTCTTCTTGCTGCGCAGGCGAGGACGCCTGCGCGACAGCCGGCGAGACGCCGGCGCTATTTTGCGCTGTTTTTGTGCCGGCTGCGGAGAGCGGTTGCGATTGCTTGCAGCCGTCTCTGTAGATTGCTACCGCTTTTACGCCCAGCTTCCAGGCTTGAATGTAGGCTTCGGAGATGTCTTCTACCGTGGCTGCGTTGGGCAGGTTGACGGTTTTGGAGATCGCTCCGGAGATGAAGGGCTGAGCGGCGGCCATCATCTTCAGGTGGCCCATGTACTGGATGGAGCGCGTGCCCTTGGCGGGTTTGAAAGAACAATCGAAGACCGGGAGATGCTCGTCTTTGATGTGGGGCGCGCCTTCGATGGTGCCAGTCGCGTCGACGTAGCTGACGATGGCGTTGGTCTGCTCGTGGGTGTATCCGAGTTTGAAGAGCGCGGCAGGGACGGTGTTGTTGACGATCTTGATCATGCCTCCGCCGACTAACTTCTTGTACTTAATAAGTGCCAAATCAGGCTCGATGCCGGTGGTGTCGCAGTCCATGAAGAAGCCGATGGTGCCGGTGGGGGCGAGGACTGTGACTTGGCTGTTGCGGTAGCCGTGCTTTTCGCCGTTGCTTAGAGCTTCGTCCCAGGTTTGCTTGCTAGCTTCGATCAGCTCCGTCAGCTGTGTTGCTGCCGAGCTTCGCTCGGCTGAACGGGCAGGAATGCCCGTTCCCACACTTGCTCCTATGTTATTCACGCTGGCTCGGTGCATTCTTATTACGTCGAGGAACGGCTCGCGATTGAGATAGTAGCCGGGGCAGGCTGCTCCGGGCATGTTGTCTGCGTCGGTCACTCCCAGACGCGTTTGAACTGTGCTGGTGGCGGGGGCGAGCGGCTCGCATAGTTCGGCGATGCGGCTGGATTGGAGATAGGCTTCTCCGCACATGATGGCGGTGACGCAGGCGGCGTAGTCGCGTCCGGCATCGGAGTCGTAGGGGAGACCGGCGGCCATGAGGAGCGCGCCGAGGTTGGCATAGCCGAGACCTAGCGGTCGATAGTCGTGCGAGTTCCTATTGATCATCTCGGTCGGATAGCCGGCGTTGTCGACCAGGATTTCCTGCGCGGTGATGATGACGTCTACCGCGTGGCGATAGGCGTCTACATCAAACGTGCCGTTGGGCGCGAACTTCAGCAGGTTGAGGCTGGCGAGGTTGCAGGCGGAGTCGTCGAGGAACATGTACTCGGAGCACGGGTTGGACGCGTTGATGCGGGCCGTGTTCTTGCTGGTGTGCCAACGGTTGACGGTCGAGTCGTATTGCATGCCGGGATCGCCGCAATGCCAGGTGGCTTCGGAAATTTTCTGCAGCAGGTCTTTGGCTTTATAGGTGTTGATGACGCGGCCGTCGACGATGGAGCGGGTGGAGAAGTCGGTGTCGCGCATGACGGCGACCATGAAGTCGTCGGTGACGCGGACTGAGTTGTTGGCGTTCTGGAAGAAGATGGAGCTGTAGGCGTCGGAGTCGGGATGGGATCCGTCGTAGCCCTGGGCGACGAGCGCGTGGGCCTTCGCTTCTTCTTTTTGCTTGCACTCGATGAAGTCGACGATGTCGGGATGGTCGATGTTGAGGATGACCATCTTGGCGGCGCGGCGGGTCTTGCCTCCGGACTTGATGACGCCGGCGAAGGCGTCGAAACCTTTCATGAAGCTGAGCGGGCCGCTGGCGGTGCCTCCGCCGGAGAGACATTCGGTGGAGGAGCGCAGCGGGGAGAGATTGGTGCCGGTGCCGCTGCCCCACTTGAAGAGCATGCCTTCGGTCTTGGCCAGAGTGAGGATGGAGTCGAGCGAATCTTTGACCGAGTTGATGAAGCAGGCAGAGCACTGCGGACGGGTGTATCCGGCGACGCTGAATTCGACTTGCTGCGTCTGCGAGTTCCAGTGCCAATTGGTGGCGTCGGAGTTGGGCTCGATGCGATCGCATCCGACGTTGAACCAGACGGGCGAGTTGAAGGCCGCGTACTGGCGAATGAGGAGATGGACCAATTCGTCGTGGAAGGTGGTGGCATCTTCGCTGGTGCGGAAGTAGCCGTCCTTCATGCCCCAGTCGCGAATCGTTTCGGCGACGCGGGCGACGAGCTGGCGGACTCCGGTTTCACGCTCGGGGGTGCCGACCTGGCCGTGCAGGTATTTCGAGGCGACGATGTTGGTCGCGGTCATGGACCAGTCTTTGGGGACCTCGACGTTCTTTTGTTCGAAGATGATGCCGCCCTGGGAGTCGGTGATGGAGGCGGTGCGGGGCTCCCATTCGACGTCGTCGTAGGGCGACACTCCGGGCTTGGTGAAGAGGCGGCGGAAGGCGAGGCCGGGAGCCTTCTTCTTATTGCTGGCGCTGGGAGACTGGGCCTTCAGTTCTTTTTGGTCTTTTTCTTTTTGATCTTTCACTTCGGGCATTTCCTTCTCTCCTGATTAGATGATTGCAGAATGAAATCGATGTTGCATGGACCCTGCCAAGTTGCTGAAATACCAAGATTGCGACTTATGGGAACTCCCACCCTAACGTCGCAAAAAACGCGACGTTAGGATGGGGCACCCTCATTTTCTTTCGATCCACAATTTCAAGAATCCCAGTGACGCGGGCTCACGAGCCCGCGATTTCAGAGCTTTAGTCGAC
Source organism: uncultured Acidobacteriaceae bacterium (assembly GCA_963821295.1). GTDB lineage: Bacteria > Acidobacteriota > Terriglobia > Terriglobales > Acidobacteriaceae > Acidiflorens. The sequence continues at coordinate 208,031 of CAWGDB010000001.1, forward strand.
CACGGCGACCTCGTCAACCACGACTACGTCGCGACGTCGCCCTCGGGATTCTTACGAAAGCCATGTTCGGGGAGCGCTACCTGAGAGGCTGGTTGAGCGGGGCGAAACCGCAGGGTGGCATTGGGATCGCCGGCTGGGCATTCGATGCCATGACGGACAAAAGACGCGGCAACGAGTTCGATCAAACCTTCCATGGGGGGCTCCTCGTACTTCTTATTCAAACTTCGTACTTAAATGTCACGCTCAAACTTCGGTAGCAATTGTGCGGATGAAACTACCCGATCGGAGGCAGTTCATCCGCGAAAAGTGATGAATTCTCCGAGAGAGGATGCCTGACGAGCCAGACCGCCCCGTCAGGCCAAGGAGAAATCACCGCGCAAATTCCATCCACTCAGGAGGGACGGTATTCCGTTGGAAGGAGCGGACACGAAGTCACCTCAACCTTGAGTCTGCCCTTGATGTTCATGGTCCCAGCCTCCCCGGTAAGAGGGAGGCTCGATAAAAATGCTCTTGGGATGCTTAACGTACTACCGCCGGTTGTGCATGTCAAGCACAAATCACAACATATAGTGGCCCGAAAGTGTAATGGGTGCCGAATTGTGAACGGCATCAAGCCGCTCATACTGGAAGGCATTATTTTCTAATGACTTCCCGAAGGACCGTCTCAAGGGCTTGGAAAAATGGGACAGGTCAGTGGAACTGCCAACTTCCGGCACGGATACGAAGCTTGATGTTTTCTGAACTCCATGGCATGACTCGGATGTGTATCACGCTGTGGCTTGCAGATGGTCTTCGGCGAAAGAACGCGGCGCGGATCTCGGCAGAATGTTCGACGGGCGAGAGTCCGGTGCCGCGGATGCTGGTGAGGCGAGCGGTACATAGATATCTTCAAAAAGTTTCCTGGAGGTGATGCGGCGAATGCCGGGAGAGGTTTCGACCAGGTAGTCACCCGGTTCTCCGGCGTGTTCGCGGCCAAGCGAGTCGGTAAATGCGAGGGGCTCGGTGAGTTGGCAAGCGCGCACCAGGAAGCGGGTGCGATAAACATTCCACGATCTATTTACATTCATAAATCTCTCTCAATCCCTGGGGGGAGGGCTGCTGTTGCAGTTTGTCGTTCTTGTTGGGCTGCGTGTTTTTGTTGTCGGTTGTTTGTTGAAGTGGTGTGACTGTACGCGCAGAAATCGATGGGGTCAATTACACATTAATTGTGCAACCGTGGAATTCAGGGAATGAATCGGACGGTGATGAATCGAGGTGAGAGTTGGATGGAGAGGCAACGCGAACGGCGCACGATGAGCGGAGTTTGAAGAGGCGAAGGAAAATCTCGCGAGGAACGGGCTGGAGTGCTGGACGAAATTTGCACAGCAGCCGCACAGGAAAGTCAGAAGGGCAAGGCAGAGGGCAAGGCAGAAGTCAGAAGTCAGAAGTCAGATGGCAGAAGTGAAAACCGAGAGCGATTATAAAATGCGCCACAGGATGACAAGAGAGAGCAATGGCCAGCGCAGAGATGAAAACGCTCCCGGACAACTCCTGGTGCCAGCGCCGGGAGCGTTTTATTCTGCATTCTGACTTCTTACTTCTGACTTCTAGTTGCAGCCGACGCCGTCGGTGATGCCAGTCAGGACGTTGTTGGCGGCGGTAATGGAGCGGCTGTAGCAGTAGCCAGTCAAGTTTTGCTCATAATAGTTTTGCGCACTCGACTGGTTCTCATTGCCGATGATGTTGAAACTGGAACTCAACTCAAGCGTGTCGGTGGGGGTGACGCCGTTATGCAACACACTGAACGATGTCACCTGGCCATTGAGAGTTTCCTGGAGATTCTGATTGAAGTTCTGGTTGATGGCCGTGGTTTGGTCGATCGTCCCGTCGGAATTGAAGAGGAGCGAAATATCCACGGTCAGCGGCCAGCCGGCGGTGACCTTCTCGACGTAGGTTCCGGCGGAATTGACTACCGTGAAGGTGGAATCGATGGTCGTGGTCTGGGTGATGTCCTGCACGTAAACCGGCCCGTTGATTGTGAACTTCTGCAGGTTGGAGAAGTTGATATTTTGCGCGACCGTGCTCGTGACCGGGCCGTGAGAAGTGTTAACGTATCCGGCGATCTGGAAGTTGTGACCGGCGAAAGTATTGACCGATCCGCTGACGTTGCCGCTCTTGGAGACGCTCAGGTTCTCCTTGATGGTGGGCGACGGCGGAGTGAGCGTATTTTGCGTGACGGCGCCGGTGACCTGGGTGGAACCGTGATCGAGATAGAGCAGAAGCGAGGCGGTGGCGGAGAAATAGTTGTCGGCGTTGAACACGCTCAGAGCGATGGTGTGAGGATTTCCGTCGTCGAGCTGGCCAGCGAAGGGCGTGAGATCAACGCGGTGCGGGACGAAGTTCAAGGTCTGAACGCCCGGAATGGGGAACCAAAGGAAAGGATCGATGCCGCCGGTATAGATCCAGGGATAGACGGGCGCAACGCCAGCGGGAGTGCCATCGATGGTGACCTCGGACTCGCGGAAGGATGTGCCGGGGCAGCTTTCAAGTTCACCGGCGACGTCGTTGGGAACGCAGGTGTACCAGAATTCGTCGGCGCTCTGGCTTTGCGCGAAGACATCGAAAAAGATGCGCTCGATGTTGGTGGGGAGAGTTAGAGTCTGCTCGAGCAACGAACTGGAGTTGCCTAGACCGACGGTGCCTCCCAGGGATCCGCCGGAGAATCCGATGACTTGGTCGGCGGAGACGGGCGCGGTCTGGCCCTTTGCGACCGGGTAGAAGAATACGGTGGCGGTTCCATGGAGCAGGCCGTTGTAGGTCTTGTTGAAAGTGTTGCCGAGATCGACGGCGCCTTCCTGCGGGACGGTGAAGATGGAACTGTAGTCGGTGAGATCGCGCTGGATCTGCCAGTGGCGGCTGTCATTGGGATCGGGTTCGGCGGTGGTACCGAAATAAATGTTGGTGGGACCGATCCAGATGTTGGCGGTGCGATCATACTGGATTCCCTTGCTGACGGAAAAATCGGCGACGAGGATCACCGCGCCCCACGGGGCAGGGCAATTCGCGGGCGGTGTATAGGAAAATGGCTGGGCGTTGTAGCCGGCAAACCGGTCGCCATCGAAGAGAACAACCTGGCAGGGCTTGGTGTTCGGGTGCTGAACGGGAGGATCGGCGGTAGCGGTGTTGGAAGAACCGATTATCGGACCGGCGAAGGCCAGAGTTGAAGACAGCGCAAGAAGCAAAAAGAGAGATGCGGCGGATTTCGAGGAACGGGGGAGTATCACGAGAGCCTCCTGAAAGTTGAGAAAACAGGTGCTGGTTGGAGCGTGGATTCTCCGCCAAAAGGCGCGGTGGAAGAGGAGTTTAGGTCGGGCCGGGGTTGGGTGTCAAGGGCGGCAAGGTCGGAAGTCAGATTGCAGAAGTTTAAGACGAGGTCAGAGGTTTGAGGTTAGATTGCAGAGGTTAAACCCTTGCGTGCTGAGATTGGAAGGGGTCGAAATGTTTTGGGGAAACAGATTCTATTTTGAAATTGGACTGGCTTTGGTTGCCTTTTGTTTGGTTGGGTTCGCGGAGAAGGTCGGGGATCGAACTTCTCTGGACGCGGAAGTTGCTTGGGGAACTCGTGTGGTGATTTTGGGAACTGGCACTCCTGCGGCTGATCCTGAGCGGTTTGGTCCGGCGGTTGCCATTGTCGTAAACGATCGGGCGTACCTGGTGGATTGCGGACCGGGGGTAGTGCGGCGCGCGGCAGCAGCGGAGAAGAACGGCATTGCGGCGCTGAACGCCAAGAAATTGACGACCGTTTTTATTACTCATTTGCATTCCGACCACACGCTGGGATATCCCGATTTGATTTTTTCTCCGTGGGTGCTGGGGAGAAAGGAGCCGCTTGAGGCGTATGGTCCGCATGGGTTGAAGAATATGACTGCGCACATCGAGAAAGCATGGACAGAAGATGTGCAGGTGCGGCGGCGGGGACTGGAGCAGGCGAACTCGACCGGATACAAGGTTGATGTGCATGAGATTCGGCCGGGCGTGGTGTATCGGGATGAGAATGTGACGGTGACGGCGTTTCCGGTGAAGCATGGGATTTGGAAAGAAGCTTATGGATACGTGTTCCAGACCGGGGACCGGAAGATTGTGCTGTCGGGAGACACAGCGCCGACCGACGAAGTGGTTCGCGCGTGCGACGGGTGTGATGTTTTGCTGCACGAAGTTTTCAATCCGCATGGGGAGGAGTTGAAGGAGGAGCATTGGAAGGAATATTTTCGGACGTTTCACACTTCTCCGGCGGAACTGGGAGAGATTGCGCGGCGGGCGCATCCGAAGCTGCTGGTGGTGTATCACCAGGTGCTCGAAAAATTGCCGGAGGCGGACTTAGCGGAGCAGATTGGGAAGGAATATTCGGGAAATTGGGTGATGGGGAAAGATTTGGGAGTGTATTGAGACCGAGAAGTCAAAAGTCAGAAGTCAGATTGAAGAAGTGGAATCTTTCACATGACGCAGATGTTTCGAACGCGATTTAAGCGGGATATTGTCTCCGAGTTTCTTCCTCCGGCGCGGCGTTTGAAAAAGCAGCGCGTGATTATTTTGTGCGATGGGATGCCTTCGATTCCCCGCAAACAGCCTTTGGCGGAGTTTCTGGCGGCGAAGGGATATTGGGTGTTTTATCCGCGGTATCGCGGGACGTGGGAGAGTGGAGGTGAGTTTCTGGAGCGGTCTCCGCGAGTAGACATTGCGGATGTGATCGACGGGCTCCGGGGAGAAATTCGCGAATTGGCGTTTGGACGGCGGTTTCGAGTGCGAGCTTCGGAAATTTTCGTGATCGGCGGAAGCTTTGGCGGGGCGGCGGCCATTCTGGCATCGCTGGATAGCCGCGTGAAGAAAGTGATTGCCAATTGTCCGGTGGTGGATTGGGGAATTCTTCGGGCGTCGGAGAGGGCGGAAACGTCGAATCCGAACTATGCGGCGTATATTCGGGCGGCGTTCGGGCGGGGATACCGGTTATCGGAGCGCAATTGGAAGAAGCTTTATACCGGGACGTTTTATAACCCGATGCATCATGTGGATGAAATTGATGCGTCGAAGATCATGATGTTTCATGCGAAAGATGATCCCAGCGTGCCTTACGAGAGCGTGGTGAAATTTGCCGGGAGGACGGGAGTGAAGCTGACGTTGTTGCGGCGGGGCGGACATTTGAGCACGGACTTTATCGTGCGGAAGTATTGGAAGGAGATCAAGGAGTTCTTCGAAGGTTAGGACTCTGAGTTGGCGTCGGCAAAAAGCACGAACCACAGAGGACACGGAGATCGCAGAGTAATAAATAAGAAAAGGCTTAATCTGCAGACGTTGGGAAGCGCCCCGCCCCCAGGTTGTGCTGTCGCCAGCGGGACGCCGGCGCTACGGTCAAAGTTTGTTGAGGCCGTCTAAGGCGGCTACTTTGTAGGCTTCGGCCAGGGTTGGGTAATTGAAGATGGTGTCGCGGAAATATTCGATGGAGCCGCCCATGGCCAGCACGGCCTGGCCGATGTGGATGATCTCGGCGGCGCGGTCTCCGATGATGTGGACGCCGAGGAGTTTGAGCGAGTCGGGTTCGAAGAGGATTTTGACCAGGCCCTGTTCGTCGCCTAGCATCTGGCCCTTGGCCAACTCGGAATAGCGGGCGAGGCCGCTTTCGTAGGGCGCTTTCTTCTTCGTTAGTTCTTCTTCCGTCGCTCCCACCATGGAAATTTCAGGGATCGCATAAATTCCGTAGGGAATGAGATTCGAAACCATTTTGCTGGGCTTGCCGAACATGTGGCAACTGGCGAGGCGGCCCTGTTCCATGGAGGTGGAGGCGAGCGCGGGGAATCCGATGACGTCACCAGCGGCGTAGATATGCGGGGCGGTGGTCTGATAGTTGTCGTTGACGATGAGTTTGCCGCGGCCATCGGGCGAGACGCCGGCGGCGGCGATATTCAGTTTGTCGCTGTTGGCCTGGCGACCGACGGAGTAGAGGAGCGCTTGTCCGCGAACGATTTTGCCGCTCTCGAGCTTGGCGAAGACCTGGGAGCGGTCGTTATCGAAACCGACGGAGACAACTTTTTCGCCGAGGCGAAAGACGGTGCCGAGCTGGCGCAGCTGGAAGCAGAGGCTCTCGATGATTTCGCGGTCGACGAAGTCGAGGAGGATGGGGCGCTGGTCGAGGAGAGTTACTTTGACTCCAAGGGCGGCGAACATGGAGGCGTATTCGAGGCCGATGATGCCTGCGCCGACGACGATCAGCTCGCGGGGAATTTCGTCGAGGCAGTGAATCTGGTCGGAATCGAAAATTCTCTTGTTGTCGATCGGAATGCCGTCGTCGTGAGCGGGGCGGGTGCCGCATGCGATCAGAATGTTCTCGCCGCGAATTTGTTGCGTGCCATCGGCGCTGTTGATTTCGATGCTGTGAGGATCGACGAAGTGGGCATCGCCGGAAAACGTGTCGACATAGTTGCGGCGCAGCTGGGCTTTGATGACCTCGACCTCGCGCGACATGACGGACTGGGCACGGAAAATGAGATCGGACATCTCAATGCGGTCTTTGAGGACGTAGCCTCGGCCGTAAAAAGTTCTTTGGCGAAGGCCGCTGAGGTAGAGAACGGCTTCGCGAAACATTTTGCTCGGGATGGTACCGGTGTGGACGCAGACGCCACCGATGGTGCGCTCGCGGTCGATGATCGCGACTTTCTTGCGCATCTTGGCCGCGCAGATCGCGCCCTTTTGACCGGCAGGTCCGCTGCCGATCACGACCAGATCGTATTCATTGGCTTGCATTAAGATGTGGCCCCGATCCCCCTATTATCGGTGGGAGATACACATCGGTCCAGCGGCGAAAGGAGGAGAGCTTTGGTTCGGGTGGGAAATTAATGGAGCTTTAATATTGGAGTAAATCGTGAAGCCGGGCTTTGGAGCTCGGCTTCTTTTGAGTTCGTTTTGGCGCTGGCAAAAGCCTGCCGAGCTTTGCTCGGCTGGACGGGCGAGGCGCCCGTCCCCACACGAGCCGTGCTTACACGAGCTACTTCTTCAGCGATGCTTGATAGCGCTTGTTGATTTCTTCCCAGTTGACTACATTCCACCAGGCTTGCAGGTATTCGGGCCGGCGGTTGTTGTACTTGAGATAGTAGGCGTGCTCCCAGACGTCGTTGCCGAAGATGGGATGCAAGCCTTGCGAAATGGGATTGTCCTGATTCGGGGTAGAGATGACCTTCACCTCGCCTTTTCCATCGCCTGCGAGCCAGACCCAGCCACTGCCGAACTGGCCAGCGCCAGCGGCATTAAATTTTTCCTGAAAGGTCTTGAAGTCGCCAAATGTTTTCTTGATTACTTCGGCGATGGGGCCGGTCGGATCGCCGCCTCCATGGGGTTTCATGATGTTCCAGAACATGGTGTGGTTGACGTGGCCTCCGCCATTGTTGCGGACGGTGGCGCGAATGTCTTCGGGAATCGAGTTCAGATCGCGGAGCAGATCTTCGGCAGTTTTCTTATGCAGTTCGGGATGCTTGTCTAGCGCCGCGTTGAGGTTCTTGACGTAAGCGGCGTGATGCATGTCGTGATGCAGATGCATCGTTTTTTCATCGATGGTGGGTTCGAGCGCCGTATACGCGTACGGCAGCGGGGGTAGTTCATGCGCCATTTTCACTTCCTCTAGGGTTTGAGCCATGTTCGTTTCCTCCAAAGTGTTAGAGATGACGGGATCTGTCGGGAAGATTCATCGAGGCCAAGCAAGGTTGTCCATGGGGCCCGTAATATTTGTAACACTTTGCGGGCGATCAGTCTTCGTACAGGGAAAGCGTGACTGGTTCCAACAAGAAATCTTAACCACGGAGGTCACAGAGTGCCACCGCAGACTTGATAAAGTTTTGCTTACGCCATCGACTACGATTACAGGTTCAGTTCCATATACAGCGTGCCGGCCATGGGATTTGGACGGTAGGGCGCGATTTCGCGGAAGCCCATGGTGCGATACATGGCGACGGCGTCCTTCATGACTGGACCGACGGTATCGAGACGCATGTGACGATAGCCTATCTGGCGCGCCTCGGCGATAAGATGCTCGGCCAGCGCTCGTCCCAGACCTTTGCCTCGAAACGCTGGACGCAGGTAGAGGCGCTTCATCTCGCAGATGCCGGGGTCGAGCTTGTGGAGCGCGACGCAACCTGCGGGCTGATTTTCGTACTCCGCGAGCAGCAGACGGCCGTCCGGGGGCGCGTAGTCGCCGGGTAATCCTGCGAGTTCCTGATCGAAGTTCTGGAAGCACAGGCTGAAGCCCAGCGAGGCGGCGTATTCGAGGAACAACTCGCGAGCCTGCGCGATCTGGGCGGGAGATGAGGCCGGGATGATGTTTAGGGCCGTCACTCCGACATTATCGTTGGCGTCAGCTGGGATCGCAAACGAGGATTGCAATCGCGATTGCAAACTCGGTCGTTATAATTCTTGCGAGTTCTGGCGGACTCGTTTTGGCTCATCGCGATAGTGGCGTTCGCGGCGAAGGGCATTCACCATGGAGGGCACAGAGGTTACGGAGGAAGCCCTTTCCGGTGAAGCGTTGCTAGTCGGGTGCAGGAGGGTTCTTGAAGGTCTTATTGCTGGAAAACATTAGCGGCGTTGCGGCCTCGCAGTTTGAGGAAGCGGGCTTTGATGTGCAATCGCTGAAGGGCGCGCTGGATGAAGCCGAACTGATGCAGAAGGTGCGCGGGGCGGTCGATTCTGGGAGCGCGGTCGAAAACGCACATCTCGGCGGCGGTGCTCGACGCGTCTCCTGAACTGGTGGCGGTGGGAGCGTTCTGCATTGGCGTGGACAAGATCGATCGCGCGGCTTCGAGCGAGCGCGGGATTGCGGTTTTTAACGATCCGCATTCCAACAGCCGGTCGGTAGCCGAACTGGCGATGGGGGAGATCATTCTGCTGATGCGGCGGACGTTTGAGGCGAGCACGCGGCTGCATGGCGGGGAGTGGAACAAGTCGTCGGCGGGATCGCACGAGGTGCGCGGGCAGACGCTCGGAATCGTGGGCTATGGGAAAATTGGGTCACAGGTGTCGGACCTGGCGGAGGCACTGGGCATGCGAGTGGTGTTTCACGACGTCGCGCACGTGCTGGCCCGGGGCAATGCGCGCGCGGTGAGTTTTCGCGAACTGCTCGAGACCTCGGATGTGATTACTTCGCACGTCGACGGCAAGCCACAGAACCAGAATCTGTTTGGCGAAGAAGAGTTGCGGGCGATGAAAGATGGAGCTTGCCTCATTAATATGAGCCGCGGGTTTGTGGTGGATCACGAGGCACTGGCGCGGCATTTGAAAAGCGGGAAGCTGTCAGGCGCGGCGATCGACGTGTTTCCGCAGGAACCGGAGACCGGAGGCGCGTTTCGAAGCCCGCTGCAGGGACTGGCGAACGTGATTCTGACTCCGCACGTGGGCGGAAGCACGGAAGAGGCGCAGCAGAATATTGGACAGTTCGTTTCCGCGAAGATGATCGACTACTTCCAGAGTGGCAATTCGCTGATGAGCGTGAACCTGCCGCAGTGTCATCTGGATTACGATGCGGAGTCGGGATCGCACCGGCTGATGCATATTCACCATAATGTGCCGGGAATTCTGCGCGCGATCAACGATATTCTGGCGGATCGCGGGATCAACATTGAGCGGCAGGTACTGGATACGCGCGGGAACCTGGGATACGCGATTTATGACATCAATCAGGCTTGCGACGACGACTTACTGGCAAAGCTGAGAGGCATTCCGCATACGGTACGGGTGCGGGTGCCGGGGAAGATTCGAGGGTAGAGGTCAGAAGGTCGGGTGCCAGGTTTCAGGTTTCAGGTGTTAGAGATCAGGTTGCGGAAGTGGCTTATTCGCGATTGACTCCTCGCGATCCAATTGAACTTATCCCACTTGCCCGGAAGCCCCGGCCCGGAGCCTGTTTTCGCGATTGCTGGGTGTGCAATTATTTGCATTTCAGCTGCCCCAGGTGCGTTTGACGGGAAGGCAATGGGGCCGTATCGTTTTCGGGTAAATCTTCGCTTATTCATCCCCGGTTAATAATACTCATTGTCGGGTTCGGCGGGCGAGGACGCCCGCCCCACATGCTTCTTTAAGGCACTGGCTTCAAACCCTTAACTCATTCCTTGAATCAAATTGGGCGCGCTACTCAGGAGATGATTCATGGCGGCTGCTATTTCGCGCGTGCGCGCAACTTTTCTTGGCGGGGTTTTCTTTTTCGCCACTTCTTTCTTGGCAGTCACGTCAGGATATTCGCAGATGCCAGTGACCACCTGGCATTTCGACAATTTGCATTCGGGCGCCAATCCTAACGAAACAATTTTGACCCCCCAGAACGTGAATCGATTGTCATTCGGAAAGCTGTTCACTCAAAGTGTGGATGGCGCGGTGGTTGGGCAGGCGCTGTACCTCCCCGGGGTGACGATTCCGAAGCTGGGCGTGCACAACGTGGTGTACGTGGCGACGATGCACAATAGCATCTATGCATTTGACGCGGACAGCGCCACGGGCGCGAACTCAAGCCCGTTGTGGCACGTTAGTTTTCTATCGGAGGGGGTCACGACGGTTCCCATCGCATTGCAGAAATGTGGGGGGACGACGGCATGGACGGAGGTGGGCATCCTTTCGACACCGGTGATCGATCCGGTGGCGGGAACGATTTATGTGGTGGCGAAGACGTACGAGAATTCGTCCTATGTGAACCGGTTGCACGCGCTTGATGTGACGACAGGCAGCGAACGAACGGGCAGCCCGGCCGTGATCACGGCCAGCTATCAATTCGGGGGCGTCAATAACGTGTTCGCCAGCTACATGCAGGTGAACCGTCCCGCGCTTTTGCTGGCGAACGGGATTCTGTACATCGCGTTTGGATCGAACGGCTGCCGGAGCGGCAAAGAGCAAGGGTGGGTGTTGGCCTATGACGCGACGACGCTCGCTCCGGCGGGCGCCTTTGATGACGAGCCCTCGTCATCGGCCGCGGCCATCTGGCAACGAGGCGGCGGCCTTTCCGCCGATAGCGAAGGGTATATCTACGGCGCAACCGCCGATGGGCCATTTACGGCAGGCACGAATTTCGGACAGTCAGTCTTCAAGCTTTCGCAAGTGGGAAGCACTCTGCAACTGGCGGACTGGTTTACTCCATATAACGAGTTGTATCTGGACGAGCACGATCTGGACATGAGTGAGCCGGTGCTAGTGCTTCCCGATCAGCCGGGAAAATATCCTCATCTGGCTGCAGCGGTCGGCAAGGAAGGAACCATCTACCTTTTGAATCGAGACAAGATGGGTCATTTTTGCAGTACGTGCAAGACGCGTGATACCCAGGTTGTGCAGGAGTTACCGGCATTCGCCCCTGAGACCGGGGCGCTGGTTTATTGGAACGGTGTGATTTACACCTCGGCAAACGGCTTACCGATCACGGCAATTTCGCTCACCAATGGAGGGTTGGGGCCAACGCCGATCGCGCAATCGAAGAAAATGGCAAGTGGGCACTCGCCGGTCATCTCGTCCAATGGCGCTTCGGCGGCGGTGTTGTGGCAGCTCGACGGTTCAACACTGAATGCCTTTGACGCCTCAACACTGGCCACACTATATGCGAGCTCGCAGGCCGCCAACAAACGGGATGTGCTTCCCTCGCTGCCGCACTTTGCGAATATGCTGGTGGCCAATGGAAAAGTGTACGTTGGGACGAACAATAGTTTGGTGGTGTACGGATTGCTTCCGTAGCCAATGCCTTGAGCCGGTCAGGCCTTGGAGGCGGCGCGCCGCAGGCGGTCCTGAACGGCTTCCCATTCGGGCGTGGTTGGTGGAAGGTCGACCGCGATCCAATCGAAATTCGATTCGTCGGCAGCATGCAGCTCGAGGTACAGTGAGGCGGCGTAATCGGCGGCGGACGTTGGCATCTGAACAGTCTTGATGCCGGTATGGTTGGGCGGAGTCGTGTGCTGCAGGTAAATTCCCTGGCCCGGTTCGGGCAGCTTTCCATTCGAAACCAGGAATAAGGATGTGCGCGGACTGTAGTGGCGGACGTGCATTCCGGGAGAGGGATGGGCTCCGGCGCCTGGATCGGACGCGATGGCGATAGGACCGATCACGGACTCCAGATCCTGCCGGGAGAGGCCACCGGGACGAAGCAGCACTGGTTGCGCTTCGACTAAAGAGAGCACGGTAGATTCGATTCCCACCTCGCAAGGTCCGCCGTCGAGAACGTAGTCGACGTCGCCGTCAAGACTGCGGCGGACGTGGTCGGCGGTGGTAGGAGAAATCCCGGTGAACCGATTTGCGCTGGGCGCCGCAAGCGGAACGCCGGCGGCGCGAATCAGAGCGAGCGCAACTGGGTGAGCGGGCATGCGCAGGCCGACGGTGGGAAGTCCGGCAGTAACGATTGTGGGAATGACAGCCGCGCTTCGAAGGACCATTGTCAAGGGTCCGGGCCAGAATTTCCCGGATAAGCGGCCGGCGTTTTCAGGCCACGCTGCTACCAGCGACCGTGCCATGTCGATAGATGCGACGTGCACAATGATCGGACTTGTCGGCGGGCGGCGCTTGGCGGCGTAGATGCGAGCGACGGCTTCGGCATCCAGCGCATTGGCGCCCAGGCCATAAACCGTTTCTGTGGGGAATGCGACGAGGCATCCGGCACGAAGGAGGCGGGCGGCATGGTCGATCTCGGCGTTCGTGGGAGCGTGGGGCACAGGTCATTCTAGATTGCGAATGAGCTCGAGTGTTGGAAAAGGTCATGGCAACGCGAGATGCAAAGTGTGCGGAGAAAAATTAAGCCGGGCACATTGCTCATGCCCGGCTTGGCTTTCGGCGAACCGGCTATTTCTTTTTCTCATCCTGTTCGACGATGAGATTATTGGTTACGGAGAAGACTCCGGGCACACTGTTGGCTTGTACGCCCGCGATCTGTTTATCCATGGCGCGGGCCACGACTCCTTCGAGAGTTACATGGCCATTTTTCACGATGATGTGAATGGGAGGGACGGCGCGCAGTTGGTACTGGTTAAGCACGGGATTGCCGTAGATGGCGCGGTATTCGGCGCGGCGAATGCCGTCGTCCATGGGGGATAGAGGAAGAACTTCAATGTCATTGACGACCTTCGTGACACCTTCAATGTGCTTGACGGCATTTTCGGCGTCAGACTTGAGAGTGGGCCCGCGAACCGGCGAGACCTGTCCCAACAGTGTCACCGTCCCGTCGGCGTCGACCTTGTAAGCGAGGTTGTCAAACACGCCGTAGTAGGGGAGCATGACGAGTTCGTGACGAACCTCCTTGTAGATGCGAGCAAGAGTTTTCTGATCGAGCGGCTGGGCCTGAGCTGCGGTTACAGCGAATAGCGAAAAAACCAGCAGAAGCGAAAGCACTGTGACAAACAGTGATTTTTTCATTGTTGACCTCGCGATGTTTGGATTTCACAAAGGATCGTCGACTCCTTCACAGCTCTACAGACGCGGAAACAAAACGCGAAGTTGCTTGATTTTTTTCGATCGAGGGAATGCAACTCAGAGGCTGCGGTCGCGAGATTAGTACCGCGAAAATTCGACGGTAGAGCGGCAGTTTGCCCACTGTACGTTGGGCGTCTCGCGAACGGCATTGCGGGACTCCGCGCCTCACAAGACTCTTGATTATCCTACGCGGCTTTCGGCCGTCGACGGCGTTCGCGGAAGCCTTCGATCAGCAAGTAGAGCACGGGGATGAAGAACAGGTTCAGGATGGTGCTCATGATCATGCCTCCGAAGACGGTGGTGCCGACGGAGTGGCGTCCGTTTTCGCCAGCACCCGTCGCGACGACTAGCGGAACGACGCCCATGATGAAGGCTAACGACGTCATGAGGATGGGGCGCAAACGGATGCGGGCCGCTTCAACAGCGGAGTCAAGAATGGTCATACCCCGTTGGCGGAGTTGCTCGGCGAATTCGACGATCAGAATGGCATTCTTGGAGGCGAGACCAACGAGCATGACGAGGCCAACCTGACAGTAGACGTCGTTTTGCAAGCCGCGCAACCATTGCGCGCCGAGCGCACCGAGCAGGGCCATGGGAACCGCGAGCAGGATGATGAAGGGGAGCACAAAGGTTTCGTAGAGCGCCGAAAGCGTGAGATAGACGACCAGGGTTCCGAGACCGAAGAGAAGGAGCGTGGTGGAGCCCGAGGCCAACTCTTCGAGCGAGATTCCGGACCAGGCATAGGTGTAGCCCTGGGGTAAAACCTTCGCGGAGAGCTGTTGCATGGCGTCGATCGCCTGCCCGGAACTGAAGCCGGGTGCGGCGGAGCCATCGATTTCCGCGGAGCGGAAAAGATTGTAGTGATTGATGACCTGCGGCGCGGTGCTGGGCGTGATGGTAACAAGGTTGCCGAGCGGAATCATGGCCCCGGAATCGGAGCGGACGTAGTATTGGCCGATGTCCTGCGGATGGGAGCGGAATTGTTTGTCGGCCTGGACGTAGACGCGGTAAGAGCGGTTGTTGAAATCGAAATCGTTGACGTACGAAGAGCCCATGTAGACGCTGAGCGTATCGCTGATCTGGCCGAGCGGGATGTGGAGGCTCTTGGCTTTTTCGCGATCGATGGCGACGACATATTGCGGGTCGTTTGATGTGTAGGTGGTGAAAAGGCCGGTGAGATCTTTTTGCGGACGCTGCCCGGCGGCGCGAATGAGGTCGTGAGTGGTTTTGTCGAGATCCTGCAAGCTGTGATTGCCCTGGTCGAGCAATTCGTATTGAAATCCGCCAAACTGGCCGAGACCCTGGACGGCGGGCGGTTCGAAGGGAATGACGATCGCACCGGAGATTCCGAAGAGCGGTCCGCGGAGGCGATTCAAGATGGCCGCGGCGGAATGCTCTTCTCCCTTGCGCTTCTCGTAAGGACGAAGAGGCAGAAAGACGAGGCCGGCGTTGGGAGTGGCGCCTCCGAAGCTGAAGCCGGCGATCGAAAAGGTGCCTTGAATTTCCGGGATATTCTTGGTGATGGCGGAAACCTGCCGGCCGATATCGCGGGTGTATTCGAGGGAAGCGCCGGTGGGAGCCTGGATGGCGACGATAAGATAGCCCTGGTCTTCAGTGGGAACGAAGCCTTGCGGAACCTTGCGAAAGACGAGATACGCGAGGCCGAGGCCGAGGACGAAGAGAATGAGCGCGACGGCTTCAAAGCGGAGAAAGACGCGAAGAGCGCGCTCGTAGCCGCGGGTTATGGCGCCGAGCACACGGTCGATGAGCTTGGAGAACCTGTTCTTTTCTCCGTGCAGGCGGCCCAGCAAAAGCGCTGCGAGAGCAGGCGCTAGAGTCAAAGCGTTGAAAGCGGAAATCGAGATAGAGAAGGCGATCGTTAAAGCGAACTGCCGGAATAGGATGCCGGTTGTGCCGGGGAAAAATGCGACCGGCACAAAGACGGCCACCAGCACGAGCGAGGTGGCGATGACCGCGCCGGTAACTTCCTTCATGGCGTCGGAAGCGGCCTTGGCGGCGCTGGGTTCGCCCTCCTGCAGGTGACGCTCGATGTTTTCAATCACGACAATCACGTCGTCGACAACCAGGCCGGTGGCGAGCGTGATGCCAAACAGAGTCAGCGTGTTAATGGAAAAGCCAAGCAGCTTTATGAAAGTAAATGTCCCGATGAGTGAAACTGGAGTGGCGATGAAGTGAATGATCGTGGTCCTCCAGTCGCCGAGAAAAACGAAGATCACGAGGATGACCAGTAGAATCGCGGAACCCACCGTAAAGATGACGTCGCGTATGGATTCGCCGACAGCATCGGTGGTGTCGAAGGCGATCTCATACTTCATGCCGGGCGGAAAGCGCAGGGCAAGGCGATCGAGTTCGGCGACGCACCTGCGGTGAACATCGAGAGCGTTGGCGGTTGAGAGTTGAGTGACGGCGATGCCAACCGCTTCGCGGCCGTTGTAGTCGAGGTCGCTCGAGTAATCTTCCGCGCCCAGTTCCGCACGGCCGACATCTTTGAGGCGAACGAGAGTGCCGTCAGCATTACTCTTCAGGATGATGTTCTCAAACTGAGCGGGTTCGGAGAGACGGCCGATGACGCGGACGCTGATCTCGAAATTCTGTCCAGGCAGGGCGGGCTGAGCGCCGACTTGTCCGGCAGAGATTTCGACGTTTTGTTCCTGCAAAGCGTTGACGACATCGTCAGCAGTCAGGGAACGGCCGGCCAGGCGCACCGGATCAAGCCACAAGCGCATGGAATATTTCCGCTCGCCGAAGATGATTACGTCGGCCACGCCGGGAATACGCTTGAGAGGATCGCGCACGTAGATATCGAGGTAGTTGCTGATGAAGAGCGGCGAGTAACGGCCGTCCGGCGAAAACACCGCCCCGCCAAAGACAAAGTTCTGTGAGGTCTTGGCGACAGTGATGCCAATTTGCTTTACTGCGGCAGGAAGCCTGCCCGAGGCGGTGTTGACGCGATTTTCGATGTCGACGGTGGCGAGGTCAGGATTGCGGGTGAGATCGAAGGTCGCGGTAACGGTGCTAACGCCGTTATTGGTGCTGGAAGAAGTGATGTACTTCATCCCTTCCGCGCCGTTGATCTGCTGCTCCAGCGGCGTGGTGACGGCGGCTTCTACTGTCTGGGAACTGGCTCCGGTGTAGACGGCCGTGACGCCAACCTGCGGAGGAGCGAGGTCAGGGAACAGCGCGATGGGCAAAGTGGGAATGCAGGCGGCGCCGGCAAGAATAATCAGCAGGGCGCAGACGGTGGAGAAGACCGGGCGATGAATAAAAAAGTCGACCATAAGGGGCAGTTGCCAGTTCTCGGTTCCCAGTTCCCAGTCTCCAGCGTTGCGCGTCCTGCTGGCTGTTTATCGGAGCTGGTTTCGGGGAATCTTTCTTGGACTCTTGCTAACTGCTGCTTTCCTGCGGGACTACCGGCACGCCGTCGATCAGAAACTGCGTGCTGGAGACGACTACTTTGTCACCGGGCTTCAGGCCATCGCGCACCACATAGTCATTGGCGACGATCTGGCCGATCTGGAGCGGCTTCTGATGGACCACGTATCCGCCCTTTCGATCGGGCTCGGCGACAAACGCGAAATAGAGGTCGCCGATGCGCGATACGGCGATCACTGGCACCACCGGCTTTTCTTCGGTACCCCAGACGACGCGAGCGCGAATGAATTGCGCGTTGCGCAGAGCGTCATTGGAGTTGGCGATTTGCGCCTTGGCAAGCACAGTCTGCGTCGTGTTATCGACTTGCGGCGAGATGAAGGTGATGTGACTGGTCGCCAGCACATTGCCCGAGCCGTCGACGATCTGCACCGGAAGGTTCATCTTCAACTGTGCGGACTTCTCGATGGGAACATAGATGTACGCCTCAAGGGTGCCGGGCCGATCGACGGTGGTGAGCTGAGTGGTGGTCACTACGCGATCGCCCACCCGAACAGGTATATCGCCGACGATCCCGGCGCGGGGCGCGACTACCTGGAAGTAGTGCAACTGGACCTGCTGCTCGTTGACCTGCGCATCGAGAGAGTGCAGCTGCGCCTGGGCGGCATCGAGGGTTGCGCGCGCCTGGTCAAGATCCTGCTTGCTGACGACGCCCGCATTCGCGAGGCCGCTGACGCGGTCGTAATTCTGCTGCGCCCATTTGAGCTGGGCCAGTTGAGCACTGCGCGCGTCCTCCTGGCTCTTGACTGTAGCCTGTTGCTTGGAAGGATCGATCTGCATGAGAGGTGCGCCGTTTTTGACCTGCTCGCCGGAGTGCACGAAAATCTGCGTGATGATGCCCTCGACCTGGGGCATGACTACAGCCGAGTCGCGAGATTTCAGAGTCGCGACGTATTCGGTCGTATCGTCCACTTTCTGGAGCCTCGCCGTCATCACTTTCACCGGCATCGCCTGCGGAGCCTCGGCTTTGGCGGCTTTGCTATTGCTACAGCCGGCGGCGAGCAAGAGCGATCCGAATACTGCAAGAAGCAGAGCCGGCAATACCAACTTCGCACGGAATTGGAACATAGCTTTATTCGTAAGGACCTTTCTTATTGCCAACGGGCATATTCCTGCTATTCCAATCGGCCGATGCGCGATCGCACTATAGGCCTCTATCGTTCGAGAACACAGCCACAATATCAGATCAATTAATAGATTCCAGTGGGTAGCGGAACGCTGCCAAGAATTTCGAGGTCCCGGCGCAAGATCTGCCGGCGTTGGGTCTGCTAGATTGTTTTGTTATGAAACCGATGCGAAGTTTTGCCAGCGACAACAATGCGGCGGTTCATCCCGAGGTGCTGGAATCGATCCGGCGCGCGAATGAAGGCCATGTGGTGGGGTACGGAGATGATCCGCACACCGAGTCGGCCATCGGAAAATTTCGCGAGCATTTTGGAGACGACGTCGAGGTTTTCTTTGTTTTTAACGGAACCGCGGCGAATGTGTTGAGCCTGCAGGCGCTCGCGCGGCCATATCATGCGGTGCTATGTCCCGAGCTTTCGCACATTTATACGGATGAATGTGGCGCGCCGGAAAAGATGACCGGCTGCAAGCTGATTCCGTTACCAGCGCCGGACGGCAAGCTGACAGTGGAAATCGCGGCGCATGCCTATCATGGGATCGGAGATCAGCATCACGTGCAGCCGCGGGTGATTTCGATTACGCAATCCACAGAAATGGGGACGGTATACAAGCCGGCCGAGATTGAAGCGCTGGCGCGCTTTGCGCACGAGAGGAAGATGTTCCTGCACATGGATGGGGCGCGGATTTCGAATGCCGTCGCCGCGCAGGGAATGACGCTGCGGCAGGCAACGCGCGACCTCGGCGTGGATGTGCTGTCATTTGGCGGGACGAAAAATGGGCTGATGGGAGTAGAGGCAGTCGTGTTCTTTCGTCCGGAACTTGCCTCCGATTTTCTTTTCATGCGCAAGCAGGGCATGCAACTGGCGTCAAAGATGCGCTATATGGCCGCGCAGATGGAAGCGCTGCTGACCAATGACCTGTGGAAGCGGAATGCCGAACATGCGAATCGCATGGCGCGATTGCTGGAACAAGAGATGAGAAAGATTTCCGGGGTGAAGATCGTCTATCCGGTGGAGGCGAACGGAGTGTTTGCGCAGATTCCGCGCGAAGCCATCGCGAAGATCCAGGAGCGTTACTTCTTCTACGTGTGGAGCGAGGAGGAAGCGATCGTGCGCTGGATGTGCTCGTTCGACACTACGGAAGAAGACGTGCGTGGCTTCGCTCGGTTCGTGAAGGAAGTGGTGGAGACGGCTCCGAACTAGCCCAAATTGACCCCACGTGACGGTTTCCCGGCCAGGAGCCACATTCCAACCAGCGTGCGGTGGGGGCGGCTACGCCTTGGCTTTCTTCGCCGCCCGGATCTTTGCCCAGCGCGCTCTTTGCGCGGCGGCAATGCGCTTGCGTCCCGCCGCGGAAATGGTGCGATTCCTGCGCGGAGCCGCAGACCTGGAGTTGCTTCCTTGCATATAAACCTTGCCGAAAGCAGTGAGGGCGGCGGTTACACGATGCAGTTCGTTTTCAAGTCGTGTACGTTCGGTTTGAAGTTGATTGATAACAGTGTTTACCAGCGTCTTTGCCATTGGCTTATTCTAGCACTCATACTTGTAAGCTGGGGGCTGCATGGGTCCTTAGGATCGAGCGGGGTCGCACAAGTCCGAACTTACTCCAGTTCCAACTCAATTTTCTTGGCCGGTGCGTCAAGCTTCACGATGCGAAATGTACATACCTGGCCAGCCCTCAATTCTTCCGGCTTGGACGCGCTCGAGGACGCGCCGGTTTTCCACCGCTGCTGCAACATGGAGCCAAGCGACGATAAGTCCGGCCTGGTTGACGATGAATCATCCTTTGGCCGCGCGTCTTCTGTCGATGCTCTCGATCCCCCTTCTTTTCTTGAGTGCTCGGAGGGGATACGAGCGTTGGCCTGGATGCCTTGCCCCAATTCGACTCGGGCGCGTCCGCCCGAAACTTCGAGGATGCGTCCCGTGACGCTGTCGCCTTCTTTGTGTTCCGCGAGATATTCGTCAAGGCCGGTGGGCACCAACTGTTTCATGCTCAGCCGGATGATGCGCTTTTCCGTATCGAGCGCGAGCACCTGGGCCTTCACTACCTCTCCGAACTTGAGCACGTCCTGCGGATGATTGATGCGCTTCTCCGCGCTGATTTCGCTGACGTGAATCATCCCTTCGACGCCTTCGACAAGCTGCACGAATGCGCCGAACTTGGTAATGCTGGTGACCGGTCCTTCAATCACGGTGCCGGGCGCGAATTTTTCCGATGCTCCTGCCCACGGGTCGCCCAGCGCCTGCTTTAGTCCGAGTGACATGCGGCGCTCGGCCAGACTGATTCCGAGGATGACGGCTTCGACCGACTCGCCCACCTTCACCAGGTCGCCGGGGTTCCTGACTTTTTTTGCCCACGACATTTCCGAGATATGAATCAGGCCTTCGACGCCGGGCTCGATTTCCACGAAGGCCCCGAAGTCCGCAATACGGGTTATGGTGCCGCGCACTCGCTCGCCGACCTTGTACTTGTCCGCAGCCGTATCCCACGGATGCGGCTGAAGCTGTTTCATGCCGATGGAAATGCGCCGCTTGTCGGGATCGATCTTGAGAATTTTGGCGTCAATCTGCTGGCCCACGGCGAGCACGTCGGAAGGCTTGTTCACGCGCCGCCACGAAATTTCGCCGACGTGCAGCAGGGCGTCAGTCCCACCGATGTCAACGAACGCACCGTAGTCAGTGAGGCTGCGCACCTCGCCGCGCACCGTGTCGCCTTCCTTGAGTTCGGAGTAGCGGCGCTGTTTGGCCGCGGTTTCTTCATCTTCGGCAATCACGCGGCGATCGACGACCACGTCTTCGTCTTCCACGTCGAGCTTGATGATGCGGCACCGAATTTCCTGCTCGATCAGCTTCTCCATTTCGGCGGCGTCGCGTGTTCCGGTGCGCGAAGCGGGCATGAAGGCGCGCACGCCAACATCGACGCTCAGGCCGCCCTTGATGACGCCGGTTACTTTACCGACGATCGTCGCTTTCTCATCAAATGCCTTCTGGAGGGAAGCCCAATCGGTGACGCGCTGCACCTTGCCGCGCGTCAGTTCGTAGTAGCCTTCAGGGTCGCGGCCTTTGACGGTGACCTGTAGTTTGTCGCCGGGCTTTACGGTAGCGCCAGCCAGTTCCGCAAGCGGCAGAAGACCCTCACTCTTGAAGCCGATGTCGAGGATGACCGCGTCGGCGGTCAACGCAACTACGGTCCCTTCGCGGCGCTGGGAGTCCGCCTCGGGCTTGCGGGCGTGGCTTTTTTCGTACTCCAGGAAAATATCCTGAAACGATTCTGTCGGCTCGTCGGGCGTCGTGGCTTCAGGTGCGTCTGGTTGCGAATTTGTTGGATTGGACATGGCGGTTGGGCGCACGCCGCGCGTGCTGCGGCGAAATGCCCTTTTAGAATAACATTGCGACGCTTTTTCTCCGCTAGAACCGGTGGGTGGAGTCCTAACCCTACATGCAATGGCCCTTATATTTATCCGCGCTTCCTATGTAACAAAACCTGGCGCGGATGCAGGCAAAAGAAAAACGGGACGCACATCGCGCCCCGTCCTGAATGTTGCTATAGGAATTTCAGGCCGTGACAGGTTCGGGCTGTGTTTTTCCTGCCAGCAATTGGCGCAGCACGTATTGCAGAATGCCTCCATTCGAGTAGTAGAGAGCCTCTTGCGGCGTGTCGATGCGGACGATGGCTTGAAATTCACTAGCCGTGCCGCCTTTTACGCGCACCGTGATTTTTCGTCCCGACGAGAATTTTTCGACCACGTCGCGAATGCCGGCAATCTCGAAGACTTCTTCGCCGGTCAACTTCAGCGACTCTGCATTCTCTCCCGGCAGGAATTGCAGCGGCAGAATGCCCATGCCGACCAGGTTCGAACGGTGAATTCGCTCGTAGCTTTCGGCGATCACGGCCCGCACTCCAAGAAGGCGCGGGCCCTTGGCTGCCCAGTCGCGCGACGAGCCGGAACCGTATTCCTTGCCGGCAAGAATCACGAGTGGAACTTTCTCGGCATGATATTTCTTGGAGGCGTCGAAGATTGACATCTCGGCGCCGTCGGGCAGATGGCGCGTGAATCCGCCTTCGGTGTTCACCATTTTGTTGCGCAGGCGAACGTTGGCGAAGGTCCCGCGAACCATGACCTCATGATTGCCGCGGCGCGATCCGTAGGAGTTGAAGTCGGCGGGTTGCACGCCATGCGCGATCAGATACTTTCCTGCAGGCCCATCTTTCTTAATGGAGCCTGCTGGCGAAATGTGATCGGTGGTGACGCTGTCGCCTAGCAGGGCCAGCACGCGCGCGTCCTTGATGTCTTCGACTCCAGTTGGCCTGAGCCCCATGCCTTCGAAGTAGGGCGCCTGGCGAATGTAGGTGGAGTCTTTCTCCCATGCGTAGGTTTCGCCCTTGGGAACCGGCAGTCCGCGCCAGCGTTCGTCACCGGAGTAGACCTCGGCGTAGCTCTTCCGGAACATGTGCGAAGTGATCGAACTCGAAACAGCTTCCTCAATCTCCTGCTGCGTCGGCCAGATGTCGGCGAGATAGATGTGTTCATCGTGCTTGCCCTTGCCGATCGGTTCCTTGCGAAGATCGATGTCGATGCGGCCGGCCAGCGCGAAGGCAACAACCAGCGGCGGTGACATCAGATAATTCGCGCGGACCTCAGAGTTGATGCGTCCTTCGAAGTTGCGATTGCCGGAGAGCACCGACGCGACTACCAGGTTTTTCTCTTCGATCGCTCCCGAAACTTCGGCCGGCAACGGGCCGGAATTGCCGATACAGGTGGTGCAGCCATAGCCCACCAGATGGAACTTGAGTTTCTCCAGATACGGCATCAGGCCGGCATTCTCAAGATAGTCTGTCACGACCTTCGACCCGGGCGCGAGCGATGTCTTCACCCACGGCGGGACGGACAAACCTTTCTCGACGGCTTTTTTGGCGAGCAATCCTGCGGCGATCAGGACGGAAGGATTCGATGTATTCGTGCACGAGGTGATGGCCGCGATGACGACGCTTCCGTGCTTGAGCGATCTCGCCGAATTTGCCGGGACGTGCTCAATCACGTTGGGATCTTCGACGCCGATGGCGGCAGGATTGCCGCCTTCCTGCTCCCAGCGCGAAGAGTTCACCGCGGGCGGTTTCGACCCATTTTTCGGCTTGATGAGCGAAGGCAGCGCACTCGTGAATGACTCCCCGGCTTGCGAAAGCAGCACGCGATCCTGCGGACGCTTCGGCCCGGCGAGACACGCCTCGACGGTGGAAAGATCGAGGCTCAGCAGTTCGGAGTATTCCGCCGACGGCGTGCGGGCATCATGGAACAAGCCCTGTTCTCGAGCGTAGGCCTCGACGAGCGCGATCTGGTCTTCGGTGCGCCCGGTAAGGCGAAGGTAGCGCAGGGTCTCCTTATCGATCGGGAAGATGCCGCAGGTTGCGCCGTATTCGGGCGACATATTTGCGATAGTGGCGCGATCGGCGAGCGGGAGATCTTGCAGTCCGGGGCCAAAGTATTCGACAAACTTGCCGACGACTCCATGCTTGCGCAGCATCTCGGTGATGGTGAGGACGAGATCGGTCGCGGTTGCGCCTTCGCGCAGGCGGCCCGTGAGCTTCACGCCGACCACCAGCGGGATCAGCATCGAAACGGGCTGGCCAAGCATGGCGGCTTCGGCTTCAATTCCACCGACTCCCCAACCGAGCACGCCGAGTCCATTAATCATCGTCGTGTGCGAGTCGGTACCGACGAGCGTGTCGGGATAGGCAGTGCGCTTGCCGCCTTCTTCATTCACGAAGACAACACGCGCCAGATATTCGAGATTGACCTGGTGCACGATGCCGGTATCGGGCGGCACGATCGCCAGATTGCGGAAGCCGGTCTGTCCCCAGCGCAAAAAAGCGTAGCGTTCCTTGTTGCGTTGGAACTCGAGCAACGCATTGACATCGAACGCGCCGGCCGAGCCAAATTCGTCGACCTGCACAGAGTGGTCGATCACCAACTCGGCGGGCTGCAGCGGGTTGATCAACCCTGGGTCGCCGCCCAGGCTGCGCATGGCATCGCGCATGGCCGCGAGATCGACCACGGCCGGTACGCCGGTGAAATCCTGCAGAAGAACGCGGCTGGGGGTAAATGCGATTTCTTTTTCCGGCTTCGAATTCTTGTTCCATCCCGCGAGCGCGCGAATCTCCTGCGGCGTAACGTTGCGGCCATCTTCGGTGCGAAGGAGGTTCTCCAGCAAGATGCGGAGAGAGAACGGCAGATGCTTCGTCGAAATGCCCTGCTTGTCGAGAGCGTCGATGCGGTAAAGTTCGTAGTCCTTGTTGCCGGCTTTGAAGGTTGCGCGAGCGCCAAAACTGTTCGTGGACATGAGAGCCTTCCTGAAAGAAATATCAAATGTTGAGTCAAAACGAAACAAACTGGCTGTGATTCGAATCACACCCCAACGTTCTAGTTTATTCCTTAAGCAGGGATTATGCAGGCCGCCAGCTTCACTTCGCCTTCAGCAGCACGGGCACATCAATGCTGCGCCTCACTCCCGCGGAACGCGGCACCTAGGTTCTGGTAGACTGCATCCCACTCATATGCAAGCGTTGGTCTATGTTGCGCTCGTGGTTCGCGACTATGACGAAGCGATCGCTTTCTATGTGAATGACCTCAATTTTCGCCTAATCGAGGATACGCGCCTCACCGAAACTAAACGCTGGGTTCTGGTCGCTCCGCAAGGGTCACGAGGTACCTGCCTCCTGCTGGCAAAGGCAGCTAGCCCGGAACAGGAAAGCCGCATCGGAAATCAGACTGGAGGCCGAGTGTTTCTTTTCCTTTACACCGACGACTTCTGGCGCGACTACCGCGCTTTGACTGCACGCAACGTGAAGTTCATTCGGCCTCCGTCGGAAGAAGAATACGGCACCGTCGCAGTCTTCGAGGATCTCTACGGCAATAAGTGGGACTTGCTGCAACTGAGGCACCCGCCTATCGCGGGCTAAGCCAAAGCTCAATCTCCTATTTCGCCTTCAGGAGCAATACGGGCGCGCTGATACTATGGCGCACTCGAGTGGCCGTCGCGCCCAGAAATATGTCGGCTAGCAAGCGATGTCCATGGGTGCTCATCGCGACCAGGTCGCAGCCCTTCTGTTGAACCCATTTGATGATTTCATTCGCCGGCTCGCCGTATGCGAGTTCCGCCTGAGTTGGAATCCCCGCCGCCTCAAACTCGGCCCGGACCTTCTCCAGATAACTATTGTCCTCCGAGATTTCCGGGCTGACCGCATCCGGGCCATAGGTTCGGGCGGCCCACCCGTCCGCCACGTGGAGCAACACCAACCGGCTGTGCGCGAGCTTCGCGAGATCTTTGACGTGCTCGATAATCGCCCGGTCCGTCGGCGTGCCGTCAAGGGTTACAAGAATGGTGTCATACATGAGAGTTCGTTTCGTTGTGCCGAGCCGTTTATCCGCCAGTGATAACTGACCACGCCGCCTTGACGGAGTCGGGCAGACCATAAATATCCATGGCGGTGATCAGAATAGCACTCGCCCACCCGGTCATCAGCAGAAACCAGCCATTCTTCCACTTGCCCATGCGCTGGTGCGAGCTTGTGAACTGGAGCAGCGGGAACATCGCAAACGGCAACTGCAATGCGAGCACCACCTGGCTCAGCGTAAGCAGATCAGTAACGCTGCTGTCGCCGCGCAGGCCGATGATGAAGACCGCTGGCAGAATCGCCAGAGTACGCGTGATCAAGCGCCGCACCCACGGTTTGATGCGCCAATGCATGAAGCCTTCCATTACGACCTGGCCGGCGAGCGTGCCGGTGATGGTGCTGCTCTGGCCGCTGGCCAGCAGGGCTATCGCAAATAGCGTGCTGGCAGCGGCCGTCCCCAGCAATGGCGCCAGGGTCAGGTAGGCGACGCGAATCCAATCGCTATTGGCGTTGAACACGACCACATGGCCCCCAGCGACCGTGACGCTTTCTTTTCCGAAGAAGACGGTCGCCGCCAGCACCAGAATGGCCGCGTTCACAAAAAACGCTACCGTGAGGGCGGCGGTGGAATCGATGGTATTGAATTGAATCGCGCGCCGAATGGACTGGTCATCTTTCTGCAATTGCCGGCTCTGCACAAGGGCCGAGTGCAGATACAGATTGTGGGGCATCACGGTCGCGCCAATCATGCCGATCGCAATGTACAGCATCCCGGCGTGGCCAAGGTGTGGGCTGACCAATGCTCGCGCCATTTCAACAAAGCTCGGCTGAGTTTCGGGGAGGACGAAAATCTCAATGAAGTAACAGATGGCGATGGTCACGATCAGCAGAAGCACTACCGCTTCGATGGTGCGCATTCCGAAGCGTTGCAGGGCCAACAGCAGAAGCACGTCGAGGCCAGTAATAATGACGGCCCAGAGCAGCGGAATGTGAAAAAGCAGGTTGAGTGCGACCGCACTCCCGAGCACCTCGGCCAAATCGCAGGCGCCGATGGCCATTTCACTCATCAGCCAGTTGGGCCAGCGCGTCCATGCCGGATACCAGTCGCGGCAACATTGGGCCAGATCTTTGCCCGTGACCACGCCCAGCCGCGCGGAGATCACTTGCATGAAGATGGCCATCAGACTGGCCACGCCGACTACCCAAAGAAGCTCATACTTGAACTGCGCGCCGCCTTGAAGATCGGTGCCCCAGTTGCCGGGGTCCATGTAGCCAACACTGACCAGAATCGCCGGCCCAACGAAAGCGCGCCACTGCTGCCAGAATCCCGCCTGGTGATGCGGCACAAAGATAGTGCTGTGTACGCCCTCCAGCGAAACGTGGCCGACAGAAGGAGCAGGGGAGGGGTCTTCAGCTGCAGACACGCCAGGGCCTGTCGCCCCTTTGATGCTCACCGGCGCGTCTGTTTCTTTCATTGCTTAGTCATCCAACATGGAATGTTTTAACGAAGACCCCGAAGTCAACTGGCGTACACAGCTAGAGATTAACTGTGGTTAATTATACGGAACGAGAGGTCAAACCGGAAACCCAAATTCTCTCCGCGGCGGACCGGCCTAAAACCATGGCTCCTGCTGTTGTGCGGATGGAGAGAGTCTTATCGTAGTTGCGCTCGACGAGGCCGAGTTTGGCACCTGGCCGTATCCCGCGGTTTTCCAGAAATTCGAGCAGATGGCGGTCGCGTTCGTAGATCCCGCTGACCGCGTAATTTTTCCCCGCCTCGGCCTCTGAGAGGAGCACAAGTCCGCGCCGCCGCCTGCTCGCCGGACTTTCCAGTTCGCTCAGATTCCCGTGCGGACACGGCTTTCCACGCCCCAGTTTCGCCACCAGCCGGGCCTCAAAGTTGGGCGAGACGGCATGCTCCAGGCGTTCCGCCTCATCGTGTACCTGGTACCAGGCCATGCCGAAAATCTCGCTGAGCATGCGCTCGATCAGGTGATGCCGTTCGGTAAGTTTGCGCGCAATCTTTCTTCCGGCAGCGGTCAGCCGAACGCGGCCATCGTTGTTCACCCTCACCAGCCCATCCTTCTTCAATCGGCGCACAGCCATCGTCACCGCCGGAGGCGAAACGTTGAGCCAGTGCGCAAGCGTCGCCGAGATGACGGCTTCTCCCTCGCCCTCGGCCTCCAAGATCGCCTTGAGGTAATCCTCTTTGGATACGGTGATCACGTGAACCGCATTATACGGCACGATTAAGCATGGTTAACGAGCAAGTCAGAAGTTAGAAGTCAGATTGCAGAAGTGAGAACCGGCAGGGCGTTAACTTCTGCAATTTGACTTCTGACTTCTGACTTTTGACTTCTGCCTTCTTCCCGTTTGACATCGTCCGCGCTCGCCCCTACCCTTGAAGGTCCATAACTGAGTCCACAATGTCGGGAGCAATGAAAATTCTCGTCATAGGCAGCGGAGGCCGCGAACACGCCCTCGTCTGGAAGCTCGCGCAGTCGCCGCGCGTTGACAAGATTTATTGCGCGCCCGGAAATGGCGGGATCGCGGGAGAAGCCGAATGCGTCGCGGTCGACGTCAAGAGTCTGGACTCGATGGTCGCCCTCGCCAATCAACTCCAGCCTGACCTGACGGTCGTCGGGCCGGAATTGCCGCTGATGTTGGGCGTGGTCGATGAGTTCACGCGGCGTGGCTGGCGAGCATTTGGCCCCACGCAATCCGCCGCGCAGCTGGAAACCAGCAAGAGTTTTGCGAAAGAATTCCTGCAGCGTCACCGCATTCCCACAGCGCACTATGCGATCTGCAATTCCCCGGCAGAGGTGCGCGATGCGCTGCCGCACTTCTCTAGTCCAATCGTGGTGAAGGCCGATGGCCTGGCCGCGGGCAAGGGTGTGGTCATCGCGAAGAGCAAGGATGAAGCGTCCACGGTCGCCAATGAAATGCTCAGCGGCCGCATGCTGGGCGAGGCCGGTGCGCGCGTCGTGTTGGAAGAATTTCTGCAGGGCGACGAATTGTCTTTCCTGGTCGTGAGCGACGGCGAGCGCGTGGCGCCGCTGGTAGCGGCGCAGGACCACAAGCGCGTAGGCGATGGAGACACTGGCCCGAACACGGGCGGCATGGGCGCGTATACGACGCCGACCATCATCGACGACCAGATGCGCGACTGGCTGGTGACGCACATCGCGCGCCCCGTTGTTGCGGGGATGAAGGCCGAGGGCGCGGAGTATAAGGGCGTCCTCTACTGCGGATTGATGATGACCGCGCGTGGCCCGATGGTGCTCGAATTCAACTGCCGCTTCGGCGATCCTGAAACGCAGCCCATTCTAGTGCGGATGGAGAGCGATCTGGTCGAGGCGATGGAGGCCTCCATCGACGGACGCACCAGCGACGGCGATTTCAAATGGTCAAGCGATGCGGCGGTGTGCGTGGTGATGGCATCGGGCGGGTATCCGGGGACGTATCAGGCGGGAAAGAAAATCACGGGCGTCGAGGAAGCTGCGAAAGTGGATGGAGTGAAGGTGTTTCACGCTGGTACGTCGAAGCGTGATGGCGATTTCTATACGGCGGGCGGCCGCGTGCTGGGAGTGACGGCGCGAGCGGCAGATTTGCAAACCGCAGTGGATCGCGCGTATGAGGCGTGTGGGACAATTCAGTTTGAAGGCGCGCATTATCGGAAGGACATTGCGGCTCGAGCGCTGAAGAAATAAGGTTTGTATATACGTAGAACAGCGATTATGACTAGACCAATCGTTTCCATCGTTATGGGCAGCGACTCCGATCTGGAGATCATGCGCGAGGCTGCGAAGGCGCTCGACGAATTTGGAATCGCATACGAAATCGATGTCACTTCCGCGCATCGTTCTCCCGATCGCACCGCCGACTACGCGAAAAAGGCGGCTGCTCGCGGCATTCGCGTGATCATTGCGGGAGCGGGCGGCGCCGCGCATCTGGCAGGGGTGATTGCCGCGCATACGATCCTGCCAGTAATCGGCGTGCCGATCCCTTCCACTTCGCTGCAAGGGATGGATTCTCTGCTGGCGACAGTTCAGATGCCGGCGGGAATTCCGGTGGCGACGGTGGCCATCGGCAAGCCCGGCGCAACCAATGCCGGAATCCTGGCGGCGCAAATCATCGGCGTAGCCGATGCCGCAATCGCAAAGAAACTCGATGCCCACAAAGAAAAGCTGGCAAAGGGTGTGGAAGAGAAATCGAAGAAGCTCCAGGCATCGTTGGGCAGCTAGGCTGTGGGTACTAGCTAGAGAGGTACAATCCTGTGGTGCTTTGGAGATGGGCAATTCTCGTAGTCATCATTGGTACGGCTCTTGCGATTCTCATTCCGTCGAATATCTTTTTCTGCCTGATTCATCGCACACAACACTGCATGTGAAATCCGTTTGACGCGCGCGGCTAGTAACTCGCAGCTATAGCTTGAGATTCTTCAAGTATTCGCGAAACGGCCCGCCCAGGTCATCCCGCTTCAGCGCGAACTCTACTGTTGCTTTTAAGAAACCGAGTTTGTCGCCAGTGTCGTGGCGGCGGCCTTCATAGACACAGCCGTACAATTTTTCGCGTTTCAAAAGGGCGCGCAAGCCGTCGGTCAACTGCAACTCGCCACCGGCGCCCGGCTTGATGTCCGAGAGCGTCTCGAACACAGTTGGCGTGAGCACGTAGCGGCCGATGACGGCGAGGTTGGAGGGCGCATCCGCAAGCTTCGGTTTCTCGACCAGGTCGAGCACTTCGTAGAGTTTGCCGCCGGAGCCGGGTACTTCCTTCCCCTTGATGACCCCATAGGCAGAGATCGCCGGTCCCTCGACCGGCTGGATGGCAATCACCGACAGGTGCTTTTCGTCGAAGACATCCATCAGCTGTTTAAGAACGGGGACCTTGGCGTCAATGACGTCGTCGGCGAGCAGGGCGGCGAAGGGCTCATAGCCAACGAGTTCGCGGGCGGTGAGGATGGCGTGGCCGAGGCCGAGGGCTTCCTTCTGCCGCACGTAAGAGACGTACATCATGTCGGAGATCTGGCGCACGATCTTAAGCAGATCGTGCTTGCCCTTCTCTTCCAGCATCTTCTCCAGTTCATAGCTGACGTCGAAGTGGTCTTCGATGGCGCTCTTGCCGCGTCCGGTAATGATGATGATCTGGTCGCATCCGGCCGCCATGGCCTCTTCGACGCCGTACTGGATGATGGGCTTGTCGACCAGGGGCAGCATTTCCTTGGGCTGGGCCTTGGTGGCGGGCAGAAAGCGGGTGCCGAGGCCGGCGGCGGGAAAAACGGCTTTGCGCACATTACGGACCTGGCGGCGGTCGTGGAGAATGCGTCGGTCTTCCTCGGGCGTCATAGCCAGTCAATTGTAAATCGTGGGGTTGGTTCTCGACCGGTACGCGGGCCCCACACGGGTATTGGAACAAGCGTCCGATGTGGAACCTTATGGAACTTTGGAGAAGTGTTTCACGTGGCCGAATAGGGCGTGGCGAAGGCGTTGAAATTTGTAGATTTCAAGTAATTTTCATTTCCGAATCTTGATATCATCTTTCCCTCCGGTGGCGCTGCCACAGCGTTGATTTTCATCAACAATTCATCTGGAATTACCCTGGATTTCTTCACGCTTGTAGGGTAGCCTTGCGGGTTGTTACTGGAGAACTCTCATGAGACGTATCTTCTTAGCCGCCCTTGTTTGTCTCGCCTTTGCTCTTGCTGCGCTCGCTCAACAGACCGACGATACGCCCGCCTCAAGAGCTGACATTCAAACCTACTTCGAGACAGTGCATTCCCACGACTCCATGAAACAGATGATGGAGGCGATGACAAAGTCGCTGCACCAAATGACACACGACCAGTATCTCAAGAACAAAGACAAGCTCCCTGAAGACTATGAACAGCGCATGACAAAGCAGATGGATGACATGCTGAAAAACATGCCTTTGGATGAAATGGTGCAGGCCACCATTCCCGTCTACCAGAAGCATTTCACCAAAGGGGACGTGAACGCATTGCTGGCATTTTATTCTTCTCCCACCGGACAGAAGTTTCTGCGGGACATGCCGGCCATCATGGGCGAATCCATGAGCGCCATGATGCCGATCATGAGCAGGTATATGGACGAGATGCAGAATAAGCTTAAGCAAGAGACGGACGAGATGATCCAGCAGTCCGGGAAAAAGTCCGGGCAAGCGACTAGCAACTAAAACCATGCAGCCGATTTCAGATGGATCTTCTGCCCTTTCGTAAAGAAAAGTAAATCCGGCCACCGTTTTCATAACTCGTGCATCGAATTAAATAGGCAGAACTGCAGTCTTCCACCCCTGCTGAAGAGCTGACGCACGGCGGCTCTGGGGGTGGAGACTGCCGTTAAACATTGGGGGTCGTTTTTTCCGCTAAAATACAACGATTATGAAATCTCCGTCGCGCCCTGTCCCGCCGTTCCGGATCCATCCCTCGGTGGGCGCGTTGCCCGGCATCCTCCTGCCTCTCATTCTTTCCATGGTCGTCATGTTCCCTGCAAGGGCGCGCGCGCAGGAGGGCGCGCTGGACAAATCCCAGCCCAACGGGATCACGGTCGACGAGATTGTCAAACGCTTCGCCGCGAAAGAAAAGGACTTCAAGGAAGCGCGCGACCAGTATACCTACCGGCAGGACGTCAAGGTGATGACCCTCGACGGCAACACGGTCGATGGCACGTACCAGCAGGTCTTCGATGTGACCTTTGATGACAAGGGTCATCGAGTCAAGAATGTGGTCTTTGCGCCGCAGCCCACTCTGGAACGGATTCAGATGACGGAAGAAGACATCGACGACATCGAAAATCGGCTGCCGTTCGTGCTGACTTCCGACGAGGTCGGAGAATACGACATTCTTTATGTCGGCCAGCAAAAGCAGGACGAGCTGAATACCTACGTTTTCGACGTCGCGCCCAAACAGATTGTGGGCAAGAAGCGCTATTTCCAGGGACGGATCTGGGTCGACGACCACGATTTCCAGATCGTCGAGACCTATGGCAAGACCGTGCCGGACATACGGAAGAAAAGAGGCCAGGAAAATCTTTTCCCGAAATTTACCACCTGGCGCGAGCAGATTGACGGCACCTACTGGTTCCCCACCTACACCCGCGCGGAAGACACGCTCCATTTCAGCCTCGGGGATATCAAGATCCGCGAGATCATCAAGTACACCAACTACAAGCGCTTCGGATCGAAGTCAAGGATCACCTACGATGGGCAGGAAGTGAAAAAGGGCCCAGATCAGAAACCGGAGCAGAAGCCGGATCAGACTCCGCCACGGCCGCCCAAGCCGCAGTAGCAGGTCATAGTTCTCAGTCCTTGGCTCTTAGTGCTGGAGGAGCGGATTCTTTTTCTGGTGGAATCACAGTTCGTCCGGCCAGCGCTGCGCAGCGTGGTAGAGCGCGAGAACCACTATCCGGGTCCTTGCGACCGCATAAGCAACGATAAACGGTGTATTCGAAACGACCAACTCACGTGAGCCTGGCACGCGGCCCGCCCGCCCCGACATTGGGAACGTTTCGAGTTGCTGAACGCTGGCGAGGATTCTCATGGCAACCTTGTTGGCAACTTCATCGCTGTTCGAAAGAGCGATGTAATCATGGGCCTGATCGAGCTGCCGGACCGCCTGTTCGGTCCATTCGATCATTGCGTCGAGCGAGTCGTCCGGCTGAACCTCTTCACCACATTCTCGTGGCTCACCACCCGGCCCTTACGCAATTCTTCGAGTCCTTTTCTGACGAGTGCGTCCTGATAGGCATGGAGCTCGATGTAATTCGTAATGGCTTCGTTGATGAGATAACTGCGCGGCCGGTGCTGCGCGGCGGCAAGGGAATCAAGGGCATCGATCTTTCCGGCTTCAGCCCGGAAGCTGACCGTCTTTTCGGCATTACTCATGATTCGTAAATAATACTATGTAATACACACGAATACCTAGCTCTCGTCTCCTCAACGCGGCAAAATCGCCACGCAAGTCTACAAACCGAGTGGATCTTGCCGTGTAGGGATACAGGGAAGGAAATTTGAAACCTCGAAACTATGAAACCTTGAAACGTTGAAACTTGGCCTAATAAAACAAATACTTCCTCCACTTATCATCGCTATGACCCATCAATCGCATGATGTGGCGCGAAGTGTGGAGATTGAACGACCGCGGTTCGCGCATGGGGCGCATATTAGCTTCATGCGGAAGCTGGTTGCCCTTGCGGCGGTTGCAGGGATGGCAGCAGGCGACCAGGTTTTCCCAGGTCGAGAGTCCTCCCCGGGAACGCGGAATCACGTGGTCGAGCGTCAGTTCGCCTGACGGAAGCGTGGTGCTGCAGTACTGGCAAGTGTTACGGTCGCGCAGCAGAATGTTCTTTCGCGACAAAGCGCGTGACTGGTGCGGGATCCGGCGATACTCAAGCAGGCGGATGACCGAGGGCACACGCATGGCGACGCGGGCGGCGTGCAGGAAGTGTCCGTTCTCTTCTTCGGTCATGGCGATGCCCTTCAGTACCAGCACAATGGCGCGGCGCGCGGCGCAGACGTTGATCGGCTCGTAGGAGGCATTCAGCACCAGCACGGGCTGGTGCAGAGCGTAGGTGTCCGTCTCCTGATGCATGCCGGTTGCCAGCATCGCTGCCGGCAGATGAGGTCGGAACGCTCCCCCGAAACTGTGCATTCGCAACGACATAATTCGTAATCGCCCTGATCCGACGCCCACCGTGCTACGCGGTGCCTGTGGGCACTTTCATCTCATCCCAATCAGGTTCTCGACCCCCCTCTTCAGAACGAACCTCCGGAGAAAGAACCTCTGGCATTACCGACAAATTGAAAACTCTCAACGTTCGCGCCACGGTCGCGACCCAGACGTGTGCTGCGCCCGCGCGGCGAAGCACGCGTGCGCACTCCGAGGCAGTGGCGCCGGTGGTATAAACATCGTCGACAAGTAAGACGTCACGGTTCGCGATTGGCGTTGCATCCTTCACTGCAAAAGCTCCGCGCAGGTTCTGGCGCCGTTGATGACGAGTCAGGCCGATTTGGCTTCCGGTAGCGCGCTGGCGCACCAGAACATTGCCACAAACCGCAAAGCGGGCCGGTTCGAAACCAGTTTCACGGCGTGAGAGCCGCTTGAGGGCGGCGCGCGCAATCACCTCCGCCTGGTTGAATCCGCGCTGCGCTTGCTTTCGCGCGTGCAAGGGCACCGGCACAACCGCGATTATGCCGGGCGGCAAGGCAGGTTCCAGGGCGGCGATGGAATCGGCCAGCATGCCTCCCAAAACCCGTGCGACCGGGCGGACCTGGTCAAACTTGAGCAAATGAATCAGCTCGCGCAACGTGCCGTCATAACTCCCGTAGGCGACCGCCCGCTCGAACGGCGGAGGGACATGTTGACAGAGCCGGCAGCGAACCGCCGCCAGATCGATCCCCATTGAAAAATCGCATGCTTCGCCACAGATCGCGCACAACGTTCCGCTCAGTGGACGGGGCGCGTCGAGACACTCTTCACAAACAGGAACTCGGGAAAATCGAAGCAGCGGAGAACCACAGATAGGGCAATCGGCGGGAAAGAGCGTACTGAACACACTGGCAGCACTCTTCTCTGCCCAGCAGGCGACCCGGGTGGTCGCTGCTGCCGGCTGGGTAGCCCGTATTCGAAAGCCGGTACTGCTGAAGACGGCCTCCTGCACCCGGCGGGCTAGTTTACCGCACCGGGAGACGCACCGTTAGCTAACTCACGCTAAGTATAGCTGCCGTTTACTCTCTATGCAATGTCGCTATGAGGGCCTGTTCGCAAGCCCGATCGCGCGCACGGATGATGAGTCCGGCCTTATTTTGTCATATATTAGGGACTCCAGCACTTGTAAAACCCTAGGGTGGCGTGATAACGTGCGCCGTCTTTATATACTGTGAACCGATGAATCCGTTTCTTCCAGTCCCGAGGTCATTATGAGCACTCTTGCCCCGCCCGCCGAAGCTCCCCGCAAACATCGTCCCTACGTTCCGGAAACCATGGAAATGAAGGAATTCACCTTCCGGGCCGTGCTGATCGGTCTGGTGCTTACCGGAATTCTGGGCTCGGCCAATGCTTATCTCGGCCTGAAAGCGGGGATGACGATTGCGGCCACTTATCCGGCGGCCGTGATCGGCATGGCGCTGCTGCGGCTCATGAAGGGATCGCTGCTCGAAGAGAACATCGCCCGAACGGTGGGTTCGATAGGAGAGTCGGTCGCGGCGGGCGCGATTTTCACCATCCCCGCGTTCGTCATGGCCGACCTCTGGCCCGCACTCACGCCCGATTGGCGTACTCCCGAATACTGGAAGTCAGTGGCGTTGATGATGATCGGCGGTACGCTGGGAATTTTGTTCGTTACTCTCCTGCGCCGCGTGATGGTCGAAGATCCCGATCTTCCTTATCCGGAGTCGGTCGCTGCGTCGGAAATTCACAAGGCTGGTCAGCAAGGCTCCACGGCTGCAAAGATTCTTTTTGCGAACATGGGCTTCGGCGGCTTCATGTACCTGCTGGGTGCCGTTAACATATTTAGCCCGAACAACACGTTCAACGTCACGATTGGCAATCTCGGCAAGAAATTACTGCTGCGGACCAGTACCAATCCAAATGTGGCCACCACCATCACCGGCGGCGCGACCCTTTTCACCGCGCCTGATGTCAGCCCTGCATACCTCGGCGTGGGATACATCATTGGACCGCGTCTCGCCGCTTTGAACTTCGCCGGTGGCGTGCTGGCCTGGGGACTGCTGGTCCCGCTCCTAACCTTCACCATCGGCCCCTACATTCAGGCCGGGATGCCAGCAGGACAATCCATCGCGTGGCCGCTGCTGGCGCAATCGATTTATTTTTCGATTGTGCGGCCAATTGCCGTCGGGGGCATGCTCGTCGGGGCCTCCTATACGCTTTTTAAAATGCGCAAGCAGCTCGCGCTCGGCATGGGACGCGCCGTTTCTGATCTGAAAAAATCCGCCACCGTGCACGCCGCCACCAATCGTACGGAGCGGGATCTGCCCGCCAAGGCCGTCTTTGCCGGGATCGTCGCCGTGTTCGTCGCGATGATTCTGCTCTACCACTACTTCATTGCCGGCGCTGGGACGTTGTCCTCCTCGCGGGTGCTGGCTGGCTCGCTGGTGGCAGCGGGCGTCATGATCATCGTCGGATTCTTCTTCGCCGCCGTCTCCGGCAACCTCGTGGGAATGATCGGATCGTCGAATAACCCCGTCTCCGGACTCACGCTGTGCACACTCGTGATCGCTGCCCTGCTCATGGTCGCCCTCGGCGTTTCTGGCACGGGCGGTGTGGCTGCAGTGCTCGGCGTTGCCGCGGTGGTCTGCGTTTCCTCCGCGGTTGCCGGTGAAATGCTCCAGGACTTGAAAGTCGGGCACATTCTCGGGGGCACGCCCTCCAAGATGCAGATTGGCGACCTTCTCGGCATCGTGGTTGCGTCGCTGGTTCTTTTCTTTCCGATCGCCATTCTCGCCAAGGCGTATCACTTCGGCAGTGCGGCTCTTCCGGCCCCACAGGCAGGCCTGATGGCGATGCTCTCCAAGGGAATCGTAGGCGGCGACATGGCATGGCCGCTGGTCATCGTCGGCATTCTGCTCGGATTCGGCATGATTATGATCGAGGTCAAGAGTGTCATGCTCTTCGCTGTCGGCATGTACCTGCCACTCGGAACCACATTTGCAATCTTCGTGGGCGGACTGATTCGATGGGTCACCGACAAACTGCGCGACCGCCGCGGCTACAACGATGCGCAAAAAGCGCGCGTTGAAAACGCCGGCGTTCTGACCGCTTCCGGCATGATTGCCGGCGAGGCTCTGTGCGGCCTGGCCATCGCCAGTCTGGTCGGCTCCGGACATGACGTGACACTTCTCAAATGGAACCCGGAGAGCATCGGTCCCATGCTACTGGCGCTGGTCGCGCTCGTCACTCTGGCGATTGTCATGGTTGTCGTCCCATTGGCAAACGCAGGACGGCCGGAAGATCCCGCGCCGCCCACGGCAATCATGTAAAGTCAAAAGTCAGAATGCAGAAGCAAAACCAGGAAGGTTTCAGGTTTTACTTCTGCATTTTAACTTTTTACTTTTGCATTCTTCTCGTGTCCATCGCCGAAAACATTGCGCGCATTCAAGAACGAATCGCCCAGGCCGCCCGCCGCGCCGGGCGCGATCCAGCTGAAATCACGCTGATGGCCGTCAGCAAGACGTTCCCTGCGGAGGCAGTACGCGAAGCGTATATAGCAGGTATCAGTGTCTTCGGCGAAAACCGGGTGCAGGAATTTTCCGGAAAGAGCTGGGACCTGCACGATCTCCGCGGCGCGGCATGGCACCTGATCGGACATCTGCAGACGAATAAAGCGGCGAAGGCGGCAGAATTGTTCACGGCCATTGATTCGCTGGATTCTGTGAAGCTGGCAGAAAAATTAGACGCCACCGCCGAGAGAATGCGCAAAACCCTGCCCGTCCTGATCGAGATCAACGTAGGCGGCGAAGAAGCCAAGAGTGGAATCGATCCCGAATCCGCCGAACTCGAGAATATTTTGATCGTCGCGCCCCAGTGGAAGAACCTGACGATCCGTGGCCTGATGACGGTGCCTCCTTACACCGACGATCCATACGCTGCGCGGCCGTATTTCCGTCAATTGCGCGAGATTCGCCATAAGCTCACCGCGCGCCATCTGCCTGCGGTTGCTTTCGATACGCTTTCAATGGGCATGTCGCACGACTTCGAAGTCGCCATCGAAGAAGGATCAACCTGCGTGCGAGTAGGCACAGCAATCTTTGGGGAAAGAGCATGAGTCCTCACCACGGAGACACAGAGACACGGAGAAAAATGAAAGGCCCGAGACAAGATCGCACAAAGCTGAATAATGGATTTTTTGTTCCGGGTTTTCTCCGTGACTCCGTGTCTCTGTGGTGAGTAAATGTTCAAACTCCACGACACGGCGTCAGGCGTCACCTTCGCAGTCAAGGTTCACCCGCGCGCCAAGAAGAATGCCATCACGGGCGAAGTCGGCGATGCGCTCAAGATCGCGCTCACTGCTCCTCCGGTTGATGGCAAGGCGAACCGGGCCTGCGTCGAATTCTTTGCGAAACTTTTGAAGGTGCCGCGATCCTCCGTTACTATTGCCTCCGGCCAGACCAGCCGGAATAAAGTGATTCGCGTCGCCGGTCTGTCGGCGGAGGAGACCAGGAAACGCCTGAACATCTGACCATCCCGGAGCACAAACTTCGGCAAATCAAATTGCTGCATACGGCAATCTGGGCCATCATGGTCGGGTCAATTCTGGCCTTGCCTTGGGCGGGCTGGCGTGGTCACTTTCGGTGGGCGCTTGGGTTGTCGTTGTTCATCCTGGGCGAGTGTCTTGTATTAGCCTTCAATCGCGGACGTTGTCCCTTGACCGATATCGCTGCCCGTTATTCCGACGGCCACACCGGCGACCACGCCGACAATTTCGACATCTATCTTCCGTTATGGCTCGCGCGCCACAATAAGCGCATTTTCGGCTTTCTGTTTGTTGCGGGTGAGATTTTTGTTCTAATGCGATGGGCCGGGAGGTTCGGGCTTTGACCTTTTCTGAACGCTTGCAGGAAATTCGCACCGGCTTCGAGCGGCCCTTCTGGATCGCCAACCTCACCGAAATTTTCGAGCGCCTTTCCTACTACGGAGCCTTCGCTTCCCTCGCGCTCTATCTGCAAGAACGTCTGAATTTTTCGACCGAGCAGACCGGAACGCTCACTGGAATCTTCGGCGGCATGGTCTGGTTTCTCGCCATCTTTGGCGGAGCCGTCGCCGATCGCATCGGCTTCCGCCGCGCCCTTTCGACGGCCTACCTCATCCTGGCCGTCGCTTATTTTCTGATCGGATCGATTGGGGCTCTGTGGCTGGCGCCGGTGCGCAATGTCGTCCCACTGGCGCTTTTTGTCGGCTTCATTCTCGCGCTTCCAGCTCTCGGCATTTCGATGGTGAAGCCTTGCGTGGTCGGCACCACGGCACGTGCCTCCAAAGAGAACGTTCGCTCCATCGGCTATTCGATCTACTACACGATGGTGAATATCGGCGGCGCGGCCGGGCCGTATTTCGCATCGTGGGCGCATCGTCATCTGGGCGTCGAAGGCGTTTACCGCGTGGCCGCGCTCAGCGTCTTCCTGATGTTTTTTGTGGTCATATTATTTTTCCGCGAGCCGCGCAAGGCTGGAGACGCCCCTCCACCTTCGATCGCCACCGTCGCCCGAAATTTCTGCGTAGTAGTCGGCAAAGCCTGGCTGGTTTTGCCGGTGCTGGCAGTGGCACTCGTGCTTAAGATTGCCGAACTCTCCTATCTCACGCTGACCGTCCCGTGGTGGGTCTGGGTCAGCTTCCTGGTGCTCGTGCTTGCCGGCATCAGCCGCTTCATGTGGTTTCTCGTGCTCTTTACCGGATATTGGGTCGTGTTCTGGCAGCAGTACATCAGTTTGCCGGGATACATCCACGGCTACATCAACTCGGGCGCAGACGTGGAGATGATTCTGGTGACCGACGGCCTGACCGTCATCTGCCTGACGCTGGTGATCAATTACCTGACCCGCAAGATTCCGGCATTTCAAGCGGTGATCCTCGGAACCGTGATTACATCGGCCTCCTGGCTCATCCTCGCCTTCTGGCCAACGGTTCCCGGCGCGATCCTGTCGCTGTTCGTACTGGCGCTGGGCGAGATCATCCAATCACCGCGTTACTACGAATATATTTCGCGGCTCGCGCCTCCGGGACAGCAAGGCACATACATGGGCTTCGCGTTCCTGCCGATTGGCATCGGGTCGCTGATCGGCGGATGGTTCGGCGGAACGCTCGTCCACCACTTCGGAGAGGTTGCGCATCAGCCGGCGCGAATTTGGTGGAGCGTGACGGCGGTGGGCATGGTGACGGCGGTACTGTTGTGGATTTACGACAAGACCGTAAAGACGGGTATATCGTAACCTAAGTAAGTGGTCGCTCCATGAAAAGATTCATCGCACGACTTGCCCAACACAGCATAATAGCGATGCCGGTGAGCGTAGTATGCGTGATTCTATGCGATATCCTCATAGGAGCTGTTATGCGGGCAGTCGGGATAGGACCTTTTCGCGACTATGTTTGGTACACGCCGTTTGTCTGGTGGCCGGGCCTTCTTCTGGGTTTTCTGGTAAACCGTCGTAGGCTTCATCGCGCCGCCTGCTTCGTTTGGTTCCCCGGCCTGCTCTGGCTGCTTTACGGGATTCTGAGTACGGCGACCCTTGGCCCCGAAGGCATGTCATGGATGACGAGGGTTAGAAACGAGCTGTTTCCGCTCAAACAGGCCGATTGTTCAATGAGCGAATGCCTTGGACTAGTAGTCACCACATGGCCAGCCCTCAACTCGATTACCTATTCGATTGGTGCTGCTTTTGCGCTTCTGACCAACCGGAACAAAACCAAGAGTGGGGCCCTATTGACTGACTTCACTACTCTAGACTTGCGCTAACTAAATGTCGCACCAGCAAAGACCATGCCCAAACGAAAAATCACTCCCAACTACATCGCCGATCACATCCGGCGCGTGCTGAAGGATGGCGGATCGGCGCCCCACTCCGAAGAGGTGCAGCATTTTTTCAAGGAGGTTATCCAGTCGCGCGGCTGGTACACGGCCGAACTACGCAAAGTCGCCATTCGCTTCCGGCGCAGCATTGCCCGCGAAAAAGGAATGGACTTTGTGGTGCAGGTTGCCGACAAACTTTTCTCAGGCCGGATGCTGGAAGAGAAAGTGTTTGCCGTTTTCCTGCTTGAGAACCAGACTGCAGATTTCGGCAAGCGCGAGTTCCAGGGTTTCGACTCCTGGCTCGACCGCGTAACCAGCTGGGCCGATCACGATGCGCTGGCCCACGGTCTGCTGGCTCCCATGGTAAGCGCCAATCCCGCCCTGGCTCGGCAAGTACTCGCATGGGCCAAGTCGCGCAATCACTGGCGGCGGCGCGCGGCCTGCGTCACGCTGATTCGCGGCGCGCGGAAGAAACAGTTCTTCCCCGAGATCACGCGGCTGACAGAAATACTCCTCGCAGATGAAGACGATATGGTGCAGAAAGGTCTCGGCTGGCTGCTGCGCGAAGCGGCAAAGCATGACGCCAGGCGAACCATCCCTTACCTGATGAAGATTCGCGCCCGTGCATCGCGGCTGGTCTTGCGCACAGCGTGTGAGACATTGCCCGCCGCCACGCGCAAGCGAATTCTCGCCTAGCGCCCTTCAGCAGAGGCACCGCGCAGCGTCATACAAGTCGAGGTCGCGTGCGCCACCAACTTCCCCTTCTCATCGGTAATGCGGCATTCCACCAAACCTGTTGTCCGCCCTTGCTTGAGGACTTTGCCTTCCGCCGTAAGAGTTGCCTTCCACACCGGCTTCAGGAAACTGATCTTCAACTCGAGGGTCGTGAACGATTCGCCCTCCGCTAGATTTGCGGCGTAGGCAATTCCCATGGCGGCATCGGCAATATCGCACAGAATTCCCCCATGCAACGTGCCCATCGGATTCGCATGTTGCGGCCCAGCCTCAAGCGTCACAGTCGCCGCTCCGGGCGCGACTGCCGTTAGCTCAAAGCCAATCAGAGTCGCAATCGGCGGAGGAGGAATCCTCCCGGCAATTCGATCCTGAAGCTGCGAAAGCATGGTCACGGGCTTGGCTGCTGTCGTATCAGTCATAAATATCGGTCATAAGATGTGGGCCGCCATCAATCGACATACATGTCGTCGATGTAGCACCAGCGCCACTTATCGCCCGGCTCGAACGACTGGATGATCGGGTGCTTGGTCTTATCAAAATGGGCGCGGGCGTGCTTGTTCTTCGAAGAGTCGCAGCAGCCCACATGCCCGCACTCCAGGCAAAGCCGAAGGTGGACCCACGTGTCCCCCATCTCCAGACATTCCTTGCAGCCGTTACCGCTGGGAGTCACTTTGCGAATCGTCTTCGTATGGGTGCAGGTAGCCATGCCTAGGCCTTTCTAAATTGATCTTTCTTAATTGATCTTTCCCGATTACTTCCATCACCACCAAATCGAAGGTAAAGCTGCCCAGGCCTGAAACATCATGCCGCCAGAATCTTGTCGCGCAGGCCACCGTAGGCGAACGTCTTCACCATTTCATTTTCGAAGAAGTCGTGCGGAAAGCCCATTTCTATGGCGCTCGCATCATTCAGGGTCGAGAGCTGCTCGCCGGTCAAAGTCAACTCAAGACTGGCGAGGTTGTCCTGCAACTGCGCCACGCGCCGTGCTCCAATGATAGGAATCACCGGAATATCTCGATAGCGCAGCCACGCCAACGCAACCTGTGCCGCTGAGCGTCCCACCTGCTGACTCACCTTTTGAACGGCGGCCACGATGCGATCCGGCCGCTCGCCCGTGCGCTGGAAAGCCTTGCCCATATCGGTCGTATACCTCGCGTCCTTGTCCGCGCCCGAATGATACTTGCCGCTGAGCAGTCCGCCCGCCAGCGGCGACCACGCCACCAATCCGAGCTTGAACGCCTTCGCCATCGGGATGAGTTCCCGTTCCACCGTCCGCTCGATCAGCGAGTATTCAATCTGCAAGCCGATGAACCGCGTCCAGCCGCGCAGCTCGGCCAAAGTGTTGGCCTGCGCGATCCACCACGCGGGCGCGTCGGACACGCCGATGTACAGAACTTTGCCTTGGCGGATCAGATCGTCGAAGGCCCTCATCACTTCTTCCACGGGAGTCATCTGGTCCCAGATATGCATCCAGTAGAGGTCGATGTAATCGGTTTTCAGGCGGCGCAGCGAGGCCTCCAGAGCCTGCACCATGCTCTTCCGGTGATTGCCCGCCGCATTGGCGTCGTTGCCGGGAGCGGCGTTCGTGTACTTGGTGGCGAGCACAACCGAGTCGCGGTGATCGCGCATATACTCGCCTAAAAAAGCCTCGCTGGTTCCATTGGTATAAAGGTTGGCTGTATCGATGAAATTTCCACCCGCTTCGCGGTACGCATCATAAATCTTGCGTGCTTCCTCTTTGGACGAGCCCCAGCCCCAGTCCTCGCCGAAGGTCATGGTGCCGAGGGATATTTCGGAGACGCGCAGCCCGCTGTTGCCAAACAGACGATATTTCATTTCAAGCACCTCAGGAATTCACAAATATTGATTCGCTTCTTGCAGGTTGCGATCCAGAAAGTTTGCCAGGCGCGCGGTGCTGTCATCTTGAGCCGTGAGGTTAAGCCCGTGTCATCTTGAGCGGAGCGAGCACTTCACGAAGTGAAGTTCTCGCGCAGTCGAAAGACCCCTGATCCCGTCTCCGAAGGCGCCTTAGTGCCCCTCTTCTTCCAGATACTTTTCCACTTCGAGCGCAGCCATGCAGCCCGACCCCGCCGCGGTGATCGCCTGACGGTACCGCCGGTCCTGCACGTC
This sequence comes from uncultured Acidobacteriaceae bacterium, assembly GCA_963821295.1. Lineage (GTDB taxonomy): Bacteria > Acidobacteriota > Terriglobia > Terriglobales > Acidobacteriaceae > Acidiflorens. The sequence continues at coordinate 251,839 of CAWGDB010000001.1, forward strand.
GCCGCAGGCAAATACTCCCGGAACTTTCGTGAAGACATTCTTCTGCGTAATCAAGTAGCCGTCGCCGTCCATTTCAAGTTGCCCCGCAAATATCTTCGCGTTCGGAATGTGCCCGATGCCCAGAAACATGGCGCTGGTCGGGAACTCCCAGCTCTCGCCCGATTTCACATTGCGCAGGCGCAGCGCCGTCACTTCCTTCTTGCCCACATCGAGAACATCGTCGACCACCGTATCCGTCATAAAAGCAATTTTTGGGTTGGCGCGCGCCCGATCCAGCATGATCTTCGACGCGCGAAACTCCTCGCGCCGATGGATGAGCGTCACTTTGCTCGCAAAGCGCGTCAGAAACGTCGCCTCTTCCATAGCGGAGTCGCCCCCGCCGATCACAGCGATCTCCTTGCCCGAGAAAAAGAAGCCATCGCAAGTCGCGCACGAGGAAACGCCGTGCCCGATCAGCGCATGCTCACTCGGCAGGCCCAGCCAGCGCGCCGAAGCGCCACTCGCGATGATCAGAGTGCGCGTCCGGATAACCTCCTTGCCGACCGTCAATTCGAAGGGCTGCTTGCCCAGCTCCGCTTTCGCCACGTGGCCCAGATGGTATTCCGCGCCAAAGCGTCCAGCCTGCTTGCGCATGTTCTCGATCAGCTCCGGCCCCTGTATGCCTTCCGGAAAGCCCGGAAAATTTTCCACCGAGGTCGTCATCGAAAGCTGGCCGCCGGGCTCGTGCCCTTCAATGACAAGTGGCTTAAGGTTGGCGCGCGCGGAGTAGAGCGCCGCCGTATGGCCGGCGCAACCCGACCCTATGATCACAACATTGCGAATGTCCATAGAAATTGAGAGAAGCGTCCCTTGAATAGATTCCGCAGCGGCGAATTTGTTGCAGGCCGCTGAGCACCCCTGCCCCAAATGCTCGTCGCTGAGAAACTTTGTTCAGGGGCCGGGGAAATCTTAAATCACCGCCGGGCCAAACGGCCACCCGACGCAAATCCCGCCACCGTGAGACGCAAGGAACGTCGACAGGCGATGGCGTTCTTTCAAAGCACTGTTAATACATCGATCGCTAGCAATCCAGCTCTTCCCGCAATTTCAGCGTCAGACACTTCGCCGCGCCCCCGGCTTTCATGAATTCCGACAGCGGCGTGATCACCGGCGTGAACCCCACCTCCCGCAAGCGTTCCTGCAGAGACTCCGACGCGCCATTCATGAACACCTGCCGGTTCAGATCGACCGCATTGCAGCAAAATTGCTCCGCGTCCGACGCATCGACCTCGATCAGCTTGTCAGGGGGCACAATATCGGCGATCGCCTTTTGTCCGTCGGCGTCGAACGCCGCAGGAAAGTACATTAGATACCCGCCTTCCAATGGGCACAGACAGGTGTCGAGATGATAAAACCGCGGATCAACCAGCCGCAATCCAACCGCCCGCCGATTGAACGTTCTTTCCAGCAAGCCCGGCATCGCATTAGCAGAGCGGAAACCGTACCCCGCCCACAGAATCGGCTGGCCGCGGTCAAGCAACGCGTCGCCCGCGCCCTCGAACGACACCTCCTCCGGCCACTCGGCGATGTCGAAATCGTGGGTTGCGAACCATTCTTCGAAAAAAGGTTCTTCGCCCCGGCGCTCCGGCGCCCGGAAGCGGCTGACCACAACTTTCTCCTCCAGCACCATTCCCGCATTGGCGGTAAATACCTGGTCCGGCAACCCCGGCTGCGGAGGAATCAGTACCACGTCCGTCTCCGTTTCGATCGCCCGTTTCAGCTCCAACCATTGCTCGACCGCCAAAGCACGATCCGCCTTGCCGCAGTTGCCCTCCATCCAAGGATTGATAACGTAATCAATTCCGAAATAGTCGGGCGCACACATCAGGATGGTTTGCTCTGGCAACGCTGTCTCCGCTGAAACCGGTTCGGGTCCCATATCCAGTATGAGAGCCCAGCCAGCGATCGTCAGGGTCTCGAAAGTCGCGAGACCAGGGGAACCCAGCTCCCCCGTCGCGTAGCAAAGCGGCGCCGTCAGCCACGCCGTAAGTGCCGAATAATCAATGGCGGCTTTTAAGGATGCGGAAAACTCTTTCTTGGGATATAGACCCCATGGGACATAGACCCAACGCGGCCAACGCAGGAAAAAGGGAAGGGCGCGACCTCGGTCGTGCTGCTAAGTCGCTGAAAACTAGGTTCGCGCTTTCTCGCCTGGGGGATGCCTTTAGCCCCATCCTAAACGTCGCGGAAAGCAATTCAATCCCATTCCGACTCTTGTCGGGCGACGTTAAGGTTGTGGATTTTAGCGGTCAAGCTGAACGCCCTCTCCCTGAAGACGTCAGCCTGAGCGAGTGGGGCGATAGCCGAACGCAGTCGAAGAGCCTCACACTCAGCGCCTGTTCACTTGACAAACCAGACAGTCGCTACTCCTCCCTACTTTCAACCTTTCGCCCAAGGCTGACTCCGCACTTAGCTGCTTGAATTTCCAGACCGAACCGTGCCGCACCTCTACCGCTTCATCCGCCCAATCAAAAAGAGAACAATCGAAAGCACTACACTAATCAGGATGGAACTTGCGAGCGGAAAATAAAACGTGGTGTTTTTGCCGCGATAGACAATGTCCCCAGGCAGTCGGCCCAGCGGCAAGCCCGTGCGCCCGAGCAGCATCACGATGGCGCCAATGACCACGAGCGCAATTCCGAGAACGACCAGCAGCCGGCCCATCTCTGCCATGCTTCGAGTTTAATCCACCCGATGCTTCTGCATTGTTAGACTGAGGTCAGCAATGACGATCCTCGAAACAACTCGCTTGATGCTGCGCGAGTTCACCCCCGCCGACGTCGATGCTCTCGCCCGCATCCTCTCCGATCCCGAGACCATGCGCTACTATCCCGCGCCCTATAACCGGACTGGCGTCGAGCAATGGATTGCCCGCAATCGCCAACGCTACCAGGATGACGGTGTCGGTCTCTGGGCCATGGTCATGAAATCAGCGGACGAACTAATCGGCGATTGCGGCATCGTTCGACAGGAGATCGAGGGCGAACGCCACTACGAAATCGGATACCATCTGCGCTGCGATTTCTGGGGCCAGGGCCTCGCCACCGAAGCCGCCATCGCCTGCCGAGACTGGGGACTCGCACACCTGAAAACCGATCGGCTGATCTCCCTGATTCGCCCGGAAAATCTTCCCTCCCGGCGTGTGGCGGAGCGCAACGGTATGGCGATTTGGAAGGAAATAAACTGGCGTGGCCTGCAGACCTATGTGTATGCGGTGAAGAGATCCCAAGTTCTTCCGCCGAACACGTTAACCCAATGTTCAAAATCGGTAAGCTAAACTCGTAGCAGAGCGACGTGGGGCGCATGCGCAAAGCCACTATTCTCTTTAATCCCAACTCCGGCCGTCGCGGCAAAAAGCGCGACGCCGAACTCGACCGCGCGATTGGCATCATCCAGTCGGCGGGCATTCACACCGAGCTGACGGTCTGCCGCTCCAGCCAGGAAGCCACTGTCCACGCCCGGTTCGCGGTTGCTGCTGGCAGCGATACCGTTTTCGCCTGCGGAGGCGATGGCACCATCCACGATGTTATTCAAGGATTAGCCGGCACTCCCGTCGCCCTCGCCATTCTCCCTTTCGGCACCGCCAATGCGCTCGCCCACGACCTCGCCATTCCACTGCGTCCCAGCGCCGCTGCGAGCGCCCTCGTGAAGGGCGCCGTGCGCCGCATCCCGCTTGGACGAATCGAATACCACGACTTCACCGGACAGGCCGCGGCCCGCTATTTCACTGTGGCCGCGGGAATCGGCGTCGATGCCCACCTGTTCTACAAGCTCACCGCCGAACTCAAGAATCGCTCAGGCATGGCCGCGTACTACCTCAAAGCCTGGAATCTTTGGGCGACGCATCGCATGCGCCGCTTCGAAGTCGAATACTCCAATGGTAGCGGTCACAAGCAGCAAGCCCTTCTCACAGAGTTGCTCGCCGTGCGCATCCGCTATTTTGGCAACATCCTGCGCGAGCTGGTTCCGGGCGCTCATCTCGACTGCCCCGACCTGCGCGCTGTCATGTGCCGCACCGCCAGCCGCAACGCCTATTTGCAATATGTGGCTAACACACTTCTGGGATGGCAGCGCAACATTGACGGCATTGATCTGGTCAGCTGTTCAGAACTGGCTTGCCGCGTGCCCGAGCAAAGCAATGCCGCCGACCGCGTTTACGTCGAAGCCGACGGAGAACTGCTCGGCCGCCTTCCCGCCCGCATGACGATGGAATCAGATGCCCTGTCGCTGGTCGTGCCTCTCACAAGAAAATGAGAACACCGACGTGCTGGCGGAATTAGAGGCTCTATACCTGAGGCAGATTTCTGTTTTTCCGATGCCATTGATGCCATACTCAATACCAGCATCATATATGGTAGAATGAAGGGTATGGCGACTGTGCGCAAGATCACTATCGAAATACCGGAGGAGCTTCTCGGTAAGGCTCAGCGAGCCAGTGGCGCGGGCATCACACAAACGGTCCGTACTGGACTCCAGCTAGTCGCGGCCTCGGAGGCTTATGCTCAACTGCGACGCCTTCGTGGCAAGATCCGCTTCAGCCGGACGTTGGCCGAATTAAAAGCCGACCGATGATCGCCGTTCAACGATCGTTATTATTCAATGACCGCTAATCAATGATCGCCGCCGACACAAGCACCTGGATCGCATTCCTGGAAGGCAGCTCCGGCCAAGACGTACGTTGGTTGGACCGGGCGCTCGAAGACCGCCAGGTCGTCATGGTCCCGGTCGTGCTCACGGAACTGTTAAGCGATCCCAAACTGCCTTCAGAGGTTGCCGAAACATTTGTGGATGTCCCTCTGATCGAGGTCCAGCCGGGCTATTGGCAACGCGCCGGGTTACTGCGAGCAAACGTACTCGCAAAGCGCCGGAAAGCAAGACTGGGCGATGCCCTGATCGCCCAGGCTTGTATCGATGCAAATATTTCGCTGCTCACAAGAGACCGAGACTTCCGCACATTTGCCAATGCCGGGGGACTCGACCTGGTCGTCGGACCCGAAAGCAGGTAACAGCTTTGCGGAGCGTTGGTTTTACTTCTTCAATCTGACTTCGAACTTCTGACTTTTGTTTCTCCCTTCCAATTCGGCTAAACTTTTCAAACTTGGAACCCATCACCCATTTTCTTTTCGGCGCCAACATGGGCCGCGCTGGACTTAATCGCAAGACCGCACTGGCTACCCTCACGCTCACGCTCGCCGCCGAAGCCCCCGACCTCGACGTCCTCAGCCGTTTCGGCGGCTCGGCCTTCGCCTTGAATCACCACCGCGGCTTCACCCACTCTTTTCTCGGTGTGCCGATCATGGCCGCGGCCGTTGTCGCCTTCGTCTACGGCATCTGGCGCCTGCGCGGCCGCAAAACCCGCAACCCGAATCTCCCGCCACGCTGGGGCCTGCTTTTCGCCTATGCCTGCGTCGCCGGTCTGAGCCACCTGCTGCTTGATTACACCAACAGCTATGGTCTCCGTCCATTTTGGCCGTTCTCCGAACGCTGGTATTCGTGGGACATTGTTTACATCGTCGAGCCTGTCCTGCTTGTCGTATTGTTTCTTGGCCTCACGGTCCCGTCGCTGTTCTCGCTCATCAACCAGGAAATCAGTTCGCTCCGCAGCAGCAGCAGTCACGCTCCGCCTGGACGTCTCGCCGCCTCACTCGCACTGCTCGCCGTTTTTGCATGTTGGGGGCTGCGCGACTATGAACATCGCCGCGCCGTCGCCGCACTCGAAGCTCGAAGCTATCAGGGAGTGGATGCTCTTCGCGTTTCCGCCTATTCGTACCCAGTCAATCCATTTCGCTGGTATGGAGTCGTCGAGACGCCCGGCTTTTTCGCCATGATGAACGTGAATTCAATCGCGCCTGAGGTCGATCCCGAGGGCGACATGCTGATTCGATACAAGCCCGAAGAAACCCCGATCACGCTCGCCGCCAAGCGAACCTATCTTGGCCGCGTCTACCTGAGCTGGGCCCAGTACCCGATCACTGAAACCGAGGTGCTCGAGAGCGATCCGGCCCAGAGCAGCCGCGCCGCCTACATCGTCCGCCTGCGCGATCTGCGATACATGTATCCGGGCCGAAGCGCGAGCGCCACACTTGGCGGCAGCGTACGTCTCAACCGCGATTTGCAAGTTCTCGACGAACAGATGGGCATGCGATCAGCTCGGGATCGAGGTTCCCCAAAGCCATGATCTCTGGTCCATCAAGGCTGCGTAGGGAGCAGTCCCGCCTGCCTCAACGCCGACAGCTCGTCCCAAACGCCCCACTCTTCCCGGATCTTCCCATCCTGGAAGCGGAAGAGCGTCATGCCAGAAATCCTGATTTTCTTGCCCGTCGCCGGAAACCCCATCCCGGCCTGCGTGTTCGTTCCCGACGCCGTCCAGTACACGGCGACTCGGTCACCCTCCGCAATCATCTGGTTGACCGTGATACTCATGTCCGGCAAAGCCTTGCGTTCCTCCCGGGCATAGGCCATATCCTCCTCAAGTGTTGCAGTACGGTCGCCGGCATGGGCCACGAAATCCGTGGTGTGCGACTCCGCATATTTATCGAGTTTTCCCCGGCTGAGCACGTCCTCAAAAAAGTTCCGGGCTACGTTCTTGTTTCTTTCCTGCTCGCTGGCTGATCGAGCAAAACCGGGAAGAGTGAGGGCGAGGAATAAGATCGAAATCAAACCTTTTCGCATATCCGTACTCCTTAGGGAATATCCCTGCAATTACTGTAACACATGTTACACTAATTACGGGGAATCATTCAATATGGCCAGACCGCCCGATCCCAGCATTCGCGCCCAACTTCGCGACCAGGCCGTCGACTACGTGCTCTCGCACGGCATCCGCGACCTGTCGCTGAGGCCCCTTGCCCAGGCCCTGAAGACGAACGCCCGCATGCTGGTCTATCATTTTGGATCGCGCGAAGGATTGATGCGGGAGATCCTGGCCGGGCTACGCGAGCGCGGAGACGCCCGCATCCGCGCCTGGTTCGAACACCCCGAGAAATCACGCACCCTTCCCGATTTTCTGCGCTGGTATTGGAAGCAAATGAGCGCGCCCGAAGTCCGGCCTGCCGCGCGTCTCATTTTTGAGCTCTACGCGCTCGCTCTCCGTCATCCGAAGGACTATCCCGGCATTCTCGAAGATCCGCTCGCCCATTGGAAAGGACTTGCGAAGAAGACATCTCGGCAATCAAAAGCCGATGAGGCCGAGGCAACGCTTCTGCTCGCCGCTACCAGAGGTTTGCTCCTGGACCTCTGCGCCACCGGAGACATCGGCCGCACCGAGAAGGCACTACGTTTGCTAGCCCGCCTCATCGAATCACGCGAAGGCGCCTGAGAAGCGCGCCTATAAACAAGTAGCTGACTTCACATCAAACGCGTCGTAAAGAACACCAGCATGAAAAGCACGCCGTCGACAATTACAAGGATCGATGCCAGCCAGAAGAGCGCAACCATCCGCATCTTCTCCTCTGGAGGCAACGTAATCCCCACCGAATTGTGCAGCCAGTCCAGCATGGACCGGATCGGATTCAATGGCACAAGCCCGCTCCCGACCGCCGCACAGAGAGCCAACATCAAGACGTTAAAGAAAATGACGCCTATCATAGTTTCGCTTGAACGATGTCTCCGTTAGTCAGGCTTCCCAACCGCAGATAGAGTCCCGATCTGTGTTCATACCACGGAGTCACAGAGACACAGAGAAAACCCTGAATCCCGTGTAAAACCAAACAGAAGGGTTTTCCCGGCGGTGGTTTTCTCTGTGTCTCTGTGACTCCGTGGTGAGAGAGCATTGGGACACCCGTCGCAACCTCGCTTGACCATTTCCCGTTGCACGCGCAACAATCCTAGAGTGTAGTCTGTGAGGTGACCATGCTGGCTTATCTTTTCGTCCTCGTCGCGATTGGCGTGCGCATGCCGTTGATGCCGCATCTGTGGAACTTTACTCCCGTCGCTGCTGCCCTGCTCTATTTCGGCGCCCGCGGCGCGCGCCGCCAGCTCTGGATTCCCTTCGTCCTGCTCGCTGCCTCCGACCTCGTGCTCAACAAGTTCGTCTACTCCTACCCGTTCACCTGGGACCAGTTCGTGACCTGGGCCTGGTATGCCGCCATTCTCTGGCTGGGAACCGGTCTGCGCGAAAATGCGGGCCTGCTCAAGAAGATGGACTGGCTGCGCGTCGGTGGAGCTGCGCTCGCCAGCTCCGTGTCATTCTTCATCGTCAGCAATTTTGCCGTTTGGACGAGTTGGCCGACCTACCCGAAGACCTTCGCGGGGTTGATGGCTTGCTATGACGCGGCGATCCCGTTCTTCCGTCATACCGTGGCCGGCGACCTGCTCTTTACTGCCGTCATGTTTGGATTGCCTGCACTCGCCGCCGTATTTGCGCGTTCTGGCAAGATGCATGACCCGGCAGCCGCAGCTTAACGGATCGAATTGTTTTCTTCTCAATACGGCTTGGAGTTTCTTCTGGCCGCAGCTTCGATTTTCCGATTCGCCTTCTTCGCCCGCCGCCAAACAAGCCATGCCGCCGCCAGCGCCCCGGCGCCTAGCAGGATCGCCACAAAATGATGGCGAAAGAGATTGGCGGTTATCGTAACAACCTGCGGACCAAACCACAGCGTCAGCAAAGCCTCGATCAGAAAGCGCACGAACCTTCCCGCAAAAATCGCCAGCAGAAAATGCGCGAAGTTCATCTCGAATCCGGCGGCGGCCAGCACTACGATCTTGAAGGGAGTGGGAGGCGGAAGCATCGCCGGAAACATCAGCGCCCAGAATTCATGTCTCTCAAACGATGCGTGAATCTTCGCAAACTTTGCCGGCGGCAGCCGCTTGCGCAGCAGCATCTCTCCGCCCGCATACCCGATCACATACCACACAATGCTGCCCAAAGCGCCGCCCAAAGACGCCAGCAACACATACAGCAGAAACCGCGACCGGTCGTTATAGACGTAGCCAACAAAAATCGCATCCAGCGGCATCCCCAGAAACGACCCATCCACCGCCGCAAACGCTAGCATCCCCCACGGACCGAGCGGCGCGAGCACGTGCTTGATCCAGCCAGCATACGTGTGCAGAAAATGTTTGAGTTTGTTCAATGAGAGCGGGCTCGATTAGGACACAAACCAGTGTACGCGAGGGAAGGCACGCTGTTCGCTACTCGTCGTTCGCAGAATCGTCGTTCGTCATTCGCTAAAATCCTAACAACAAAGGAGCCGAGGGCGGATTATGGCGCACGACATCGCTCGGATCTATCTTCGGTGCCTTCGTAGTCCTCGTGATTCGGGTTGCGAACGACGAGCGACGAATAGCGAACGACGATCCGGCAACGACGTCTCTCACCCATGTCCCGTCTTGCCGGCAAGCAACTCCAGCGCATGTGGCAGCAGGTCAATCACCGCTTCCAGTGACTCCACTGCCCCGGCTGGACTGCCCGGCAGATTCACAATCAAACTCGTCCCGCGAATTCCGCACACGCCCCGGCTCAGCGCCGCAAACCGGGTTTTGCGCATCCCGTCTGCGCGCATCTGTTCCGCCATCCCCTCCACAATACGGTCACACACCGCCCGCGTCGCTTCTGGAGTCACGTCTCGCGGAGCAATTCCCGTTCCGCCCGTAGTCACCACCAGCCGGGCAGTGCGGCACAAAGCAATCAGTTTTTCCTGGATCGCGCCGCGTTCATCCTCTACCACGGCGCGCTCAACGATTTGAAATCCGCGCTGCTGCAGCGCCTCAGCCACCGCCGGACCGGAGAGGTCCGTCTTATCGCCGCGTGAACAGGAGTCGCTAACGGTTACCACCGCCGCGAGCGTTCCCTTGGCTGCGGTTGAACCCTCAGGTGTCGAGCAGGACATCTTCACCCTCAGCCGCTGCGTCGCGCTGCGCTTCATCGAGCAAGCGCAGTCCCTCCATCAGAAGGCCTTGCGTATTCAGAGTCGTCGTCTCCTGCGCCGTAGTCTTCTCAAAGTCAATCTGAAAATTTCCTTCCGTCCACCGCAGCACTTTGAAAACCGCTTCGTCTCCTACGACCGGGCCATACACCGCGTGCTTTGCCTGACCCTGCGTGAAATAAATTTCGCATTTGTCGCCGGCGTTGGTCATGGTCAACAGGCAGCTTTTGCGTCCCATCTCCAGCGACTGCACCAGGTCAATTACGTTCATCTGCGACAGGCTTCCGCGCAACACCCCGTCCGCCGTTGGAGCTTTCGCCAGCTTCTCCAGCGCAATCCGGTCGACCACCCGTTTGATTCTTCGCACTGCATCCTTCAGGAAAAACGGCTTCTCCAGATGATCTTCAATCGGGTCCTGCAACGACAGCCGTTCGGCGATGTCGGCCTTGCTCGCCATCAGGATCACCGCGATGCCCGCCGTGGCCGGCCGGCTCTTTAGTTTTTCGAGCAACTGGCGGCCATCCATGCCGGGCATGCGATAGTCCGAGATCAGCAGATCCGGAATCTCCTCCACCGCCTTCAACAGCGCATCGGCTGAGTCGCCAGCCGTCGACACCTCGCCCAACGCTGCGAGCGCCTGCTGCAGCATCCCGAGGACCATCGGGTTGTCGTCCACCAGCAGGATTCTTACGTTACTGGCCATGTTTTACTTGCCATGTTTTACTTGCTATGTTTGCGCTTGCCGGGCCTGCGATAATCGCCGCTCTTGCCGCCCGACTTTTTCTCCAGAACCACTTCGCGGATTTCGATCCCTTTATCGAGCGCTTTGCACATGTCGTAAACAGTCAGGGCAGCCACGCTGGCCGCGACCAGCGCTTCCATCTCCACGCCGGTCTCCGCCGTGGTCTTTACTTTTGTGGCGATAGCCACGCCATTCTCGCACAGGCGTAGGGTCACAGCAATGTGCGCGATCGGCACGGGATGACACATCGGGATCAGCTCCGAGGTGCGCTTCGCCGCCATGATTCCCGCGGTCCGCGCCACTTCCAGCGGGTCGCCCTTGGGGTTCGACGGCAGCGCCCGCAATACCTCTGGCGACATAACTACCAGCGCGCTCGCCTCCGCTTCCCGCACCGTTTTGGTCTTTTCGGAGACGTCGACCATCCGAGCCCGGCCGTGCGCGTTATAGTGCGAAAGCTTTTTCGGATTTCGTTTCGGCATTGAAGACAGGGTATCGCATTCTCCCGCTCTGCCCCAAGAAAGGTCGGCAAAAGGCGTCGGCAACTAAAACGTCAGGATGGAAACCAGTTCCCTCGCCTCGATCCGCTCGACATTGGGTGAAATCACCAGATAACAATTGGCGCGAGCCAGCGCCGCGATATCGCCTGAACCTTGCCACGCCGCCAGTTCGACTTCGGCATTTTCAAACTCTCCCGAAATCAGAGCGGGAAGAAATCGCGTGAGGCCGGTCTTGGTATGTACCTCGGATTTCAACCGCGCCTCAAGAAAAATCAACGGGTCTGGCTTCATGCCCGCCAGAGCCTCGATCATCGGTTGCGCGAAAAGCCGGAAAGTCACCATCGTAGATATCGGATTTCCCGGCAGGCCAAAGAAGTAGTGTGGCGCGGGCGCGCCCGCGCCACACGAACCAAACACCACCGGCTTCCCCGGTTGAATCTTCGCGCCAGTAAAATAAAATTTCGCCCCGATCTCTCCCAGCACCTGCTCGACCAGGTCGTACTTCCCCATCGAAACTCCGCCTGTGAGCAGCAGAAGATCGCAGGCGAGACCTTCTTCAATCAGCGCCCGCATCCGCGCCGGCTCATCGGGAGCGATCGCCAGCTGCACCGCCTCGCCGCCCACCTCTGCAATCTGGGCGGCCAGCGAATACGAATTCGAATTACGAATCTGCGCTGCCCCCGGTGTCGCCTCAATGCCTACCAGTTCATCCCCCGTGGAAAGCACCGCCACGCGCGGCTTGCGATAAACCATCACACGGCCCTTGCCCACCGCCGCTGCCATACCGATCAGCGCGTGATTCAGCCTTCGCCCCTTGTCGACCAGCAACTGTCCCGCTCGCGCCTCTGCCCCTCGCGGAACAAAATTTGCTCCACTCTTCACACTGCGCCGAATTTCAACGAATCTCTCAAGGGTGGAAATTTCTGCCGTGTATTCCACCATCACCACCGCATCCGCACCAGTCGGCAGCGGAGCTCCGGTCATGATCGAGACTGCCTGCCCACGATGAATCGCGCACGTTTCCTGGGAATCGCCTGCCCTGATCTCCCCGGCCACTTCCAGCCGCGTCGGAACGGACTGTACATCCTCCGCCCGCACCGCATACCCGTCCCGCGTAGCACGAGCAAAAGGAGGAAAGTCGCGATCCGCGAGAATCGCCTCGGCCAGAACCCGACCTCGCGCTGCGAGAAGGTCAAAGGTCTCGGCCGCAGCGAAACCGGAATGTGCCGCCAGCACCGTCGCGGCATGCTCCTCGACAATGTGCCGCGCCTCTGCGAAGCTCACGACTCCATCGTACGAAGCAACGAATGACATGCAGAAATGATACGTGATCGATGCAAGTGGGGGGACGGGGTTTTGCTTTTCCTGAGAGCTGACAGCTGAGAACCGGGAGCTGGGTTTCAGCCCCGCGCCAGTTCCTGCCCCAGCAGCGTGGCATTGCTCGCAAAACAAAGCGCGGTTTCGGAATCCACCGTGCCCGCGCGAACCAGCTTCGCGATCTCGGCATCGAAGTGCTGCATGCCCTCGCACTCGCTGGTCTTCAGGCAATCGAGAATGGTGCGCCCCGGACGTTCACCCTGTTCCACGCAATCGCGTGTGCGCGAATTCGATTTGAGAATTTCAACTACCGCAATCCGCTCCACCCCATCGGCGCGCGGAATCAGCCGCTGCGCGATTACATAGCGGAAAGTTTTGGCAAATCGTTCCCGCACCGATTGCTGTTCAGCCGCCGGAAAGGAGCCGATCGTTCGCTCCACGGCCTTCGAAACGTCCACCGTGTTCATGCTCGAGAGAATCAGATGCCCGTTTTCAGCCGCCTCCAGCAGAATTTCAAGGGTTTCGCGATCACGAATTTCTCCCACCATAATCGCCCGCGGCGCTTGCCGCAGCGCCGCCCGCAGTGCGAGCGCAAAATTGGGCGCGTCACTGTGCAGTTCGCGCTGGTGCACCGTCGATTTCTTGTGCTTGTGCAGAAATTCGATGGGATCTTCGATCGTCAGAATGTGATAGCAATACTCGCTGTTGATCCGGTCAACCAGGGCCGCCAGCGTCGAAGACTTTCCCGACCCGCTTCCTCCGGCAACCAGAATGATGCCGTTCCGCACATTGGCCGCATCTTCCAGTTGCGCGGGCAGCCGCAGAGAACTGAATGTAGGTATGACGGTGGGAATTACGCGCATCACCACTGCGCAACTGCCGCGCTGGATAAAGATATTGACGCGGAAGCGCGCCGCCCCCGGCAAGCCGTACGAAACATCGCACGAGCCTTGCTCGCGCAGCGCGTTGAGGGCCTGCTTGTTGGTGCCGATCAGGTCGGCCGCAATACGCCGCGTGTCATCAGCCGAAAGTATCCCGACTCCAGCCATTTCGACCGCCGTAAGTTGGCTGTGAATTTCAACCTGCGGAGGACGTCCGGGCGAGAAAATCAGATCGCTTACCTTTTCGGAGGCGCGCAACATACCGCCAAGCAGAATCGCGGTCGGGATCGAGCCCGTTCCGCGCACGCCTTCAAAGGCAATCGCAATCGGGGAGTTCCCCGGAGACGCCACGCTACATGCTCCAATCAATCAGAATTGCCACAGGGGAGACTAAGCCGCAAGACAGACAGGCTCTGCTTTGACTGTAACGCGATTGCGCCGGAGGACGAAGAACAGTTAGACCATAGACCTCGGTAACCGAAAACAGTATCCAGTACCCAGTTGCCAGTACCCAGGTCTCAGTAAAAACCTCCACGCAAAGAAACGAGTTCTCGATAGGAGCACCGGCAAACCAGGGTGCTTCTGGGTACTGGCAACTGGATACTGGGTACTGAATTTATGCTATTTCTTCACCACCTTTTTCTTCGTTCCAAAACCTGTTTCCACGGTAGCGCCAATGCTGGCCAGCATATCTTTGGCCGTCTGCGCCATTGGCCCAGTCGGATCCAGCTCAATATATTTCTGGAACGCCTCGGCAGTGCCAGGCGGCGCCACCATCTTGTTGTCTTTGCCGACCGTTGCTTTGCCAATCAGGTTGATGCCCTTCCAGTAGTATGCCGTAGCTTTGTTAGGATCGGCGGCAATCACTTTGTCGAAGGCCGTGATCGCGTCATCAACCTTCCCCGCATTGGTGAGCACCGCGCCCTCGTTGAAATAGTAGACAGCGGCGTTTGCGGGATATGCCTGCGCGGCCTGGTTATAGGCAGCAATCGCGTCGTCGAGCTTGTTTTCCTTGGAATAGGCCTCGCCCATATTGTTGTAGTAGCTGGCAACTATCTTGGTGTTATTGGGATCCTTCTGCGCCTGTTCGGAGGCCTTCCGCAGGTCGATCGCTTTCTGATAATCCGTAGCCGCCATCTCATAGCGTTGCTTTTTCTGATCCAGATCAGCCTGCTTGGGCGCCGACAGTCGATAGGCATCCCCCAACTTCGCCCAGATCGGGTCGCGCGTATTGTCGATCGTATTGGCTTCGTTCAGGGCTGTTATCGCCTGGTCGAAGTTTCCAGCATCGGTGTCCGCGATCGCCTCTCTAAGTTTTGCGTTGAGAGACGTGACCGTCGTCTGCTCCTTGCTGACCTTCGCCCGCTGCTCCTCTTCGGCCTTGATCTGCTCCGGTGTCTTGCCCTGACCTGTGGCTTGGGTCGTCTGTTCTTTCTTCAGGTCGAAGGGCAAATCGGTTTCGTCGAGTCCGACATTGACTCCGTTGAAATGAAAAATTTCCTTTCCGTCCTTGCTCAATTTGACGTTGTATTTGCCGGGAACTATGCCGAGCGAGAAGTACTCACCCTTGTTGTTCGTTTTGAGGGTGTAGGTGTGGCCGGTTTCAGTGCCCACCCACTCCACTGTCGCCCCGGTGATTGGTTTTCCATCCACGTCTTTGCAAACTCCCTTCACGCTGCCCGTAGTCTGTGAAAACGCAAGGGGAGCCATCAGCCCCACCGCGAGCACGAGCAGAATAGGAAGGATAAAATATTTCCTCATATAAGCCTCCCGGCAAGAACCTGTAATCTTTCCAACCAAGTCAAAAATCGCCTGCCAAAACCGAATATACCTCTGTCATCCTGAGCGGAGCGTAAACTACGCGAAGCGAAGTTTACGCGGAGTCGAAGGACCCCTACGCCCGCCAAAACTCTATACGCCAGGAGCCGCCCTCACCGCGCTCTTTGCGATGAGTGAGATTCCACGTCGTCTCGAGACGCATACGGAATCGGATCCTCCGCGCCCGCCTCGCGAAACGCGCGCAGACGCAGCCGACAGCTGTCACAAACGCCGCAGGCCCGATCTTCGCGCTGATAGCATGACCACGTTAAATCGAAGGGCGCATTCAGTTCAAGGCCAAGTCTCACAATCCCGGATTTGCGCAGGCCAATGAGCGGCGTCACCACCTCAATCGTACCTTCCTTCGTGCCCGCCCGAACCACTTCGTTGAACGCTCGATAATACTCTGGCCGGCAATCCGGATAACCCGAACTGTCCTGCTCAACCGCGCCGATGTAAACCTTTTCGGCGCCCAGTACCTCCGCCCAACTCACCGCCACAGCCAGAAAATGCGCGTTGCGGAACGGCACATAAGTGACCGGCACGCCGCCGTCGATCATTTGCCCTTCCGGAACACTGATGCGGGGGTCGGTCAGAGCGGAGCCCCCGATGGCACGCAGCGCCTCATTGCGCACCATCAGCCGGTCGGCGATGCTGAGCCGGTCGCAGATGGCCTCAAAGGCGCGCCGTTCGCGCAGTTCAGTACGCTGTCCGTAGCTGACATGAACCGCAGCAGCATCATAATCGCGCGCTGCCAGTGCCGCGCAAACACAGGAATCCATCCCGCCGCTCAGCAGAACGACAGCGCGCGAAGCCGAACGATCGGGCGATTGGGTCATCTGCACTTCATAGGCACTGAGCCTGTTGCTTCAGTCCGATTTTACGCTCCGCCGGATTTTACAGCCTGGTTAGAGCGGATCGGGATCGGCCACGGAAACGGTTTATATGCTCAAAGCCGATCGGATCGATTCCCGCATGGTCTATGATTTCTTGAAACTCAGTTGCAGCCCCACGTCAGCCGGATGTAGGCACCCGGCAATCGTCTGATCTCTACCTGATCTACTTCACCACCACTTGCGTCACTTTCAAGTCCGGATAGGCGTGGTTCCATTGATTGGAGATGTTTTCGAACGTGAGGCGGAAGGGCTTGCTTTGGCCGGGGAGGAGCGGCGACATGTTGAGGTCAACCGCTTCATCGTAGGGTCCGCCGGTGCGCAGAACATGGATAGGTAGCTCGTCGCGTTGGGCAGTCTGTCCCATGTCGTCTTTGAAAGTGACCTGGACGGCCGCGTGGATGACCGTCTGATTGCCTGTGTTGGTGATGACTCCGTCGAGATAGCTGACGGTTGCGCCGGCGAAATTCTGCGCGGCACTGGCCTTCAGGTCCGAGAATTTCAGATTGGCGGCATAGGGCGACGGCTCGGCGAGCGGTTTCTGTTGGGAGCGCAAAATCAGGGCGAGAATTCCGATGACGACGCCAACAATGACGATTCCGATCAGCACGGGACGCAGGCTGGACTCTGCCGGCTCGGTGGTGGGATTCGCGTTTGGCTGGAGCAATCCGCCCATGCGGGGATTGTACTACCCGGAGTTTACAGCTGGCCGAGTTTGCAGATGACTGGCGCTTGCGGGTGAAGATACATCTGGTGATGGCGGGGGCTTCGCCCCGCTTAAACGGAGCATAGCCCCGTTTCCACACAAGCCCGCTTCCACGCAGATCTTGTGCCGAAACTAGCGATCGTAGTGCAGCAGGGAAAACACATCGTACTTAGCGAGCTTTTCCCGGCCCTTCAGAAAGTCGAGTTCCACGACAAACGCCAGTCCTGCAATTTGTGCGCCGAGCCCGGTTGCAAGCTGCGTGGTCGCGACGGCGGTTCCACCAGTGGCGAGGAGATCGTCGACGATCAGAACGCGCTGGCCTTTCTGAATGGCATCTTTGTGGACCTCCAGCGCGTTGCTGCCATACTCGAGGTCGTAACTTATCTTTGCGGTTTCCGCGGGAAGCTTCCCCGGCTTGCGCACGGGGACGAAGCCGGCATTCAGGCGATAGGCGAGCGCGGGACCGAAGATGAAGCCGCGAGCCTCCATGCCGAGGATGAGGTCGATCTCCTTGCCAATGTAATGGGCGGAGAGCGCGTCGATGAGGCGGGCAAAACCCAGCTTGTCTTTCAGCAGCGTGGTGATGTCGTAAAACAGGATGCCCGGCTTGGGGAAGTCGGGAACTTCGCGGATCAACTTCTTGAGTTCGGCGCAGTCGGCGGCGGAAGTGGTCGCGGTTCTGATTGTCATTGCACTCGATTTCCTGCTGGTTTGAGTGTAAATCTCTTTTAACTGTTCAAGAACTGTCGGCCGAGATAGAATAAAGAAAGGCAGAACAATGGTAAAGAAAGCAAGAGATGTTAGCTTGAACATCAAGGATCCAGAGGCGCATCGGCTGGCGGAAGCCATCGCTCAGGAGACCGGAGAAACGCTGACGCGGGCGGTCACCGAGGCTCTTCGGCAGCGTCATGAGCGGCTCAAAAAACAGGATCACGAGGCTCTCGCCGCCGACATTCGAGCCATTGCGAAGCGCGCGGCTGCGCGTATCAAGCGCCCCTACCTCGACCACGCCGAATATCTTTATGACGAGCGCGGCCTGCCAAAATGATTCTCGATACGTCCTCGCTGGTGGCCGTAATTGCCGAAGAACCGGATGCTGAGTTATACATCGAGGCAATCAGCCGTGCTCCGGTATGCCGTATTTCGGCCGGCAATTTTCTCGAACTCTCCATTGTCATTGAAAGCCAATTCGGGAGCGACGTGCTACGCCAGTGCGACGCGCTTTTTCGGAGGGTTGGGATCGTAATCGAGCCAGTCACGGTCGAGCATATTCACGTGGCGCGACAGGCATATCACGATTTCGGAAAGGGACGGCATCCGGCCGAATTGAATTTCGGGGACTGCTTTGCATACGCACTCGCCCGGGCCACTGGGGAACCGCTTCTTTTCAAGGGAGGCGATTTCGGGAAAACCGACATCGTCTCTGCGCTGCCATAAGGGAGCGCAGGTGGGCGGAAGAAATCCACAAAATTGGTGGCCAAACGGCTGAATCATTTTTATCTGCGGGCGCGGTCATGCGCCGCGAATCTGAAACGAGGCGAGACCGGGTGTCGGGTCGGCGTCCTTGACTTCCACAGCGTCAACGCGAGCGGCGCGCGGGCCTTCGCGGAGTCTGGAATGCAGTCCGGCCAACTGATCGCGCGTCCCTTGGGCAAAGATCTCGACGGTGCTGTCTGCATTGTTGCGCACCCAGCCGGCGACGTGCAGCAAGCAGGCCTCGCGCTCAACGAACCAGCGAAAGCCGACGCCCTGGACGCGGCCGCGGACGAGAAAACGGCGGGCTTCAACGATCGGGTGATCGGGTGATCGGGTCATCTGAGGCGTTGGCTCACTTGTGTTCAATCAAGCCTTCGATTTGCATCGCGACCTGCAAAGACACCGACTCGATAACGTAGCAATACAGCCCATCGCGCCTGATGATTACGAACTCCTTCTTGTGGGACTCGGGCAATTCCCCGATCGCCAATATTCGATCGTCGATCAGTTGGCCTTTCTCATTAGTCTGATTTTGCTCCCGGCTCGTGACCCTTGACGTAACTTTAATCGTCTCTTCGATACGCTTTTGCGCAGCCTGCAGTGAATCGAATTCTGAGTAAACTACATTTCCCTTAGTTCCATCAGGCGCTTCGTAGACTCTAAAGGCTGTTCTCCCATCCCTTTTGGTTGTGCCATTGCCACTGACGACAAGCTTGAGCCTTGTTGGCGCGGAGGGTCTAAGAATCATATCTTGAGCAGATGCGAACCACACGCACAACAGGCCCATAAAGGAGAGTGCGGCTACGTGTCTGAGTTTTAGCACGGATCTTGTCATATCCGGAACTTTCGATCGCCCGATGGCCCGATCACCAGATCACCCTACGCCCTCGACAAATACGTGCCTTCGGCGGTATCGACCTTGATCTTCTCTCCTTCATTGATGAAGGGAGGCACCTGGACGATGAGACCGGTTTCGGTTTTTGCCGGCTTGGTGACGCTGGAGGCGGTTGCGCTCTTCAGGCCGGGCTCGACTTCGATTACCGTCAGCACGACTGTTTGCGGCAGCTCGATGCCCACTGCTTTACCATCGAAAAACTCCACCTTGATCTGGAGGTTCGAGGTTAAGTACTCGACCGCATCGCCGAGGGTTTCGCGGGTCAGATGGGTCTGTTCGTAGTTCTCGGTGTTCATGAAGTAATAGTCGTCCCCGTCGTTGTAGAGGAACTCCATGTTGACCTCGTCGACATTCACCTTCTCGATCGGGTCTGGAGAGCGAAAGCGTTCCACGAACATGGCACCGGTGCGGAGGTTGCGCAGCTTGGCCTGGATGAAGGCGCGAAGGTTGCCGGGAGTGCGGTGCTCGACGCTGAAGACGGAGTGCAGATCATCCTTGTGCTTGATGATCATGCCGGGACGGAGTTGGGTTGCGGGAATCGACATTGTTGGTTTACATCTCCTTCACTCTGCTAGGAATTTTCCGCAGTGGGGCGGGTCGCCAAGGCTTCCACCGCTCTCGGGATTAACTGTCTATTTTACACAGGCGGCCGGAATTATGGGAATTGAGCCGGTTGGTAGGTCGATTCCAATCCACTTCACCACGGAGACACGGGGAAAACCCAACCGCCTTGGCAGGTCTCTCTTTCGTAGGTTTTCAAAGGTTCAACGTCGAGACAGCCTGCCTTACTGTGCAGGGCCGGGTTTACGGCCAACAGCGGGAGAGGGTTTGACCGGCTTGATTTGGGCTGTGGGTTCGAGCACGACTGGACTCGGGGCTTGAGTTGCAGGCGCCGCGGGCGTCGCTACCGCGAGAGCGGGATCGGGCAGCGGCTCGTGGCGGAGGATGACAATATCGACGCGCCGGTTTGTGCCGCGGCCGTCGGCGGTGGCATTGGAGGCGATCGGATGATATTCGGCGAATCCGGCCGCACTGAGACGAGCGGGATTGAAGCCATAGCGCACGATGAGAAGCCTCACGATCTCAGTGGCGCGGGCAGTTGAAAGCTCCCAATTCGAGGAGAACAGCGAGTTGTGAATCGGAATGTTATCGGTATGGCCTTCGATGCGCACGCGGCAATTGCGCTGCAAGAGCATGTTGGCGATCTGATCGAAGGTGGCTTGCGAAGTGGATTTTATCTGGGCTGCGCCGCTTTCGAAAAACCCAGCTTCCTGCAAACTTATGACTAATCCGTCCGGATCGCGGCGCATGGCAATTTCCTTGCGCTTGATTTCCGCAACCAGGAGCGTTTCCAGTTCAGCTTGCAACTGGGCGAGATCGCCGTTTTCGGCGCCTCCGCCGAGCGTGCCGTCGGGATGAGAAGTAATGCGGGCGACACTGCCTGTGCGCTCCAGGTTTTCGATGGCTTGCACGCTGCTGAATGGCATGGGCTCGGCCAGATCGATAGGCACGTGCGTGGTCGACGCCTCGAAAACTCCCATCTCCTGAAAAGCGACCTGGATCGCCATCGCCAGCTTCCCGACCTTTCTCTTGTCGACCTGGGACGAAGCATAGAGCACGACAAAAAAAGCAAACAGCAGGGTGATGAAATCGGCGTAGGAAACCAGCCAGCGATCGTGATTGGAGGAAGCGGGGCGTCTTTTGCGGCGGCTCATGGTTGGGAAGATCCGGGCCCGGCCGCCTCGCGAGCCTGCGTCAGAAATCCCAGCAGCGTGGCTTCCAGCATGCGCGGGTTCATGCCTTCGAGAATGGAGATGACGCCCTCGAGCGTCATCTCGCGAATGATCTGCTCTTCACGAATGCGGATTTTCAACTTTCCGGCCACCGGCAAAAAGAAGAGGTTGGCGGCGCCGACGCCATAGATGGTGGCGACGAAGGCTACGGCGATCCCGCGCCCGACCTCGTCGATCTTGTCGAGATGCTGCATGACCTGGATCAAGCCCAGCACAGCGCCAATGATTCCGATAGTCGGCGAGAAGCCGCCCGCCGATTCGAAGATCTGGGGAATTTTTTCTTCCTGCTCCTCCTTGTTGTCAAGTTCGAGCTCCATGATTTTGCGGAGTTCTTGCGATTCGGTTCCATCCACCGCCAGCATTACGGCGCGGCGAAGGAAAGGCTCCTGGATGGTCGCGATTTCTTTGTCGAGAGAAATGAGGCCTTCGCGCCTGGCCTGATTGGCATACTTGACCAGCAACTGGATTGTCGATCGCGCATCCTGGGCGGGCTCGACGAATACATGCGCCAGCCGCTTGAATCCGCGGAGGGCTACAGGCAAAGGATATTGAATGAGGATCGCGCCGAGTGTGCCTCCAAACACAATCATGGCTGCGGTCGGTTGCAGTATTTGCCCTAAATTGCCACCCTCGAGAATCAAGCCGAGCAGGATGCCGCCCAGGGCAAGCACCAAACCGGCGAGGGTTGCCTTATCCATGCAAACTCCTACTTGTCGTCCAGCTTCTCGTTCAGGGAGCGGCTGTCGCTCTGACCAGCGGGCGAAATCGCGGCCCGGTTGTCCCACCAGAGCATGATTCCCTGCAGCACGGCGCGGCGGAACTGAATGACTCGTTCGAGGACATCCTGCGAGCTTTCACGAACCACGATCTTTTCTCCATTGACCAGCGTGATGACGGTATCGGGAGCCTGCTCGACGAATTTGATCAGGTCGGAGTTCAGAGCCAGCGGATGATTGTTGAGGCGTGTGAGTTGAATCATGGTGCACTCCTGGAGGGACGAAGGGAGAAACGATGAGGCTCCATTTATTAAGGATCGGCGGAGGACGACTAAGCGGGAGAAAGGGAGAAATAACAGGGCAGTTACTGGGGGTCTAGACCCGATGGTACTTGTGAAAATAAAGCCAGCGAGCAGTAAGCCGATGTCCCGAGTGAAGCACAAGAGGTTCCGCAGGACAAAGGGAACGAGCTCCGGGAAGGTTTCGGGGACGGATCCAGGAACGGAACCAACCAAAACCAATAAGGAGCAAATCCATGGCGTTAACAATTCTAAATAACATTGCCGCGATCGCAGCGGAAAACCAGCTGAACATTACCAGCGGCAACCTTAATTCAACCCTGGAGCAGCTGTCTTCAGGATCACGCATCAATAGCGGCGCGGACGATCCGGCTGGTCTGGCCATCGCGAACGGATTGGAAGCAAACGTGGCGGCCCTGACGCAGTCCTCGAGCAACGCCACCGACGGCGTCGGCGAATTGCAGGTCGCAGATGGAGCGCTCTCTCAGGTGACTACGCTTCTGGATCGCGCGGTTACGCTGGCCACTGAATCCGCAACCGGCACCGTGTCCGATCCGCAACGCATCGCGCTGAACACCGAATATCAATCGATCAAGGCGGAAATCGACAGCATCGGTTCCACCACCAACTTCAACGGCGGCCAAGTGTTCACGAATAATACCTTGAATGTGTTCTTGAGCGATGGCAGCACCTCGGGAAGCAGCACCATCGGCGTGTCTACCGGTTTGTTGTCTTCCACGCAGCTTAGCTTAGGCGGAACGCCGGCTACGGCCACATTAGGCGAAGCGGTAGCGTCGAGCGCCGCAGCCGCCACCGACGTCCTGACCGGCGGTACGTTTGTCGGATCGACGCAGGCCAACAGCTTGCTGACCGCCAGCACACAGTTCAACGCGCTCACCAAAGCCGCTGCCACCTTTACACCTGGCACAGTCAACCTCGCCACCGAAGCCACCCAGGCATTGAGCGGAGCCACGACCTGGGCCGGATCCACGAAAGGCACCAGCGTAAACACGTTCAACGCAACCGCCGTCGGCAACAATGACACGGTGGCGGTGGGCGGCACGACCTACACCTTCAAGACCGCCCTCACTGGCGCCGCGAACGAAGTTTTGATCGGCGCCACTGGAGATACCACCGCATTGGCGAATCTTCAGAAAGCGATCAATCTTTCGGGCACGGCGGGAACCGACTATGGCACTGGCACGGTTGCCAACGCCAACGTCGTAGCGTCGGGAGCTTCGGCAACCAATCTGACCGTTACTTCAAAAGTCAACGGACTCGCAGCCCCGGCATTCACGTTCACGAACGTGTCGTCAAACGGAGCGTCCGAAGGCCAGGTTCAGACCGCCGGACTGGTAGGTACCGAAATCACGGCTGGAGGCCAGAACTACACCTTCGTGACAGCTCTTAGCGGCAACACCGGCGGGACGGCTAATGAGGTGCTGTATACCGGCGTAATAGCTACTGACCTGGCAGCTCTCAAGCAAGCGATCAACAACGGGCCTGCCGGAACTGGCTCCGGAACAAACTACAGCACCGGAACTGCCGCAAACGCTAACGTCACTGCGGGCACGATCGCATCGGGCGCTCTCACTCTAACCTCAAACGTCAACGGCGTGAGTGGCACCATCGGCGGAGCGATTGCGCAAAACACCGGCGGAGGAACTGGCGGATCCTTCGCAACCACAGTTGCCGGCACCGCCGGCAGCACCGTGACCGTCGGCAACGAAACTTATACCTTTGTGAC
Source organism: uncultured Acidobacteriaceae bacterium (assembly GCA_963821295.1). GTDB lineage: Bacteria > Acidobacteriota > Terriglobia > Terriglobales > Acidobacteriaceae > Acidiflorens. Next base: position 275,524 of record CAWGDB010000001.1, read on the forward strand.
CAGTCTCGCGACGAACCCTGCAGTGGCGAATGAAGTTGTCGGCAGCGGAACCACGGCTACCAACCTGACCAACCTGGCGGATGCGATCAACTACACCGCCCCGAATACGGGCTTGTATAGCACCGCCAACAGCGTGGCCAACACCTTCGCCTCGGCGGCAAGCTCAGGCACCGCAATCACCCTGACAGCCGCCACCGATGGCATCGGCAACGGCACCACCACGGGCAACTCGGTGGCTGTGTCGGGCACGGCGGGCACTTTCACCAACGCAGCGGGCGGCGCCACCGGGACCCTGGCTGGGGGCACCAATGCCAGCGTGGTTACGGTTGGCAACCAAGCCTACACCTTCGTGAGCGCGGCTCAGCTTGGCACCGCCAACCCGTATTCCGTTCTCATCAACACCACCGCCAGTGGTACAGCTGCACAGATTCTAGGCAGCCTGACCAATCTGGCGGACGCTGTTAACGGTGTCACTGCCGATGCCGGTACCAACTTTTCCAGCGCGGCGGCGAATACTTATGCCACAGCGGGAACAGCCACGGCGGGGAGTGGGAATACGTCTACGCTGAATTTCACGGCACAGGTCAATGGCTTAGGTACTAGTCCCGCCGGGACTGGCAACTATACCGTTTCGACGACCACGGGCACTGCAAACGGCTTTGCCGCCGCAACCTTCGCCAACGGCAGTACCGGAGACAGCATTACGGTTGGTAGCCAGACCTATAACTTCGTGACCGCGCTTAGCACCAACAACGGTGGAGCGCTCACCGGCGGCACGGCCAACGAAGTTGTGGCTGGCACTTCAGTAGCGACCGACCTCACCAACTTATTGGATGCGGTCAACAACAATGGAACCGGGCAAGGCTCGACTACCTATAGCACCGGGACTGCAACCAATACCTCCGCCCATATCACCGGCACGACCGGTACCATCGCCACGTTCGCGGCGAATAGCACTGGCACCGGCGGCAACAGCATTACCACTGCAATCAGCGGCGGCATTGGCGCCTTCGCCACAGCGCACTTCACGGGGGGCTCGGCTCTGGTGTCGGTCGGTGGCCCCGCGGTTGCGGGCGATACGGTCACGGTGGGTACGCAGACCTATACCTTCGTGAACGCCATCAATGCCAACTCGGCGGCCAACTCGGTGCTGGTGGGCGCCGGAACCGGAGCGGCGTCGGAAACTGCCAGTCTTAGCAATCTGGCAGCTGCCGTCAATGGCGCCACGGGCGCGGGCTCGATTTACGGGCTCGGCACGACCGCCAACGCTTCCGCCACGGCATCATTGGTTGCCAATCCAAATAGTGGTCCCGTTAACCAGATTCTCTTTACGGCTCTGACGGGCGGGGCCGGCACGTCGGCCGCCGGAACCGGCAACTTCATCGCTTCCACGTCCACCGGCGGTGACAATACCTTCTCGGCGGCGTTATTCAGCGGAGGCGGCACAAGCACGAACGATCTGCTCACCAGCGCGGACGCGACCGCGGCCCTGGCCCAGATCGATTCTGCCGTCGCTGTGGTCGCTCAGCTTCGCGGCACGATTGGCGCTACCGTTAACCGCTTGCAGTCGGCTTCGTCGGTCATCAACAACCAGACCCAGAACCTGACTTCGGCGGAAAACGATGTGACGGCGGCCGACATTCCGACCACCGTGGCCAAGCTTTCCCAATACTCGATTCTGGAGCAGACCGGTATTTCCGCTCTGGCCCAGGCTAACCAGCAGAATCAGCTCGTCCTGAAGCTGTTGCAGTAAGTGATCAGCGGTTTATTGGGCAGAGGAGGCGGTCAACCAACCGCCTCCTTTGTGCAGTTCCGAGGTAGTGCGCGGAGTAACTGATATGAAGATCGCACCGGCGCAGAGTTTTCCACCCGCAAGTAGTGAGCAAACGGAGAATACCAGCGTGCGTTCGGGCCGCACGGCGGCGACTCAAGTGGCCAGCGCTACAGAAGAGCAGGCCCAACCTGGTTTGGGAACTGTACCGAATCAAGAAAAGTCCATTGCGAAAAATGTCCCCTCCCGCTATGAATTACCGCAGGATGTCGTTGAAATGCATCAGGATCCTGAGATTAAGGGCCAGATAATCATTCAGTACCTGGACTCGGCCAAGAATTTGGTTATGCAAGTGCCGAGCAGCGAGGAACTCGATGTAGAGCGCGCCTTCGCCCAGGAACTTCAAAAAGCGGAGAAGCAGAGCGCAAACCCGGCAGCAGCAGCAAGCGAAGGGGAAAAAAGACATGGGAATCAGCTTTAACGCAGCGAGTCTGTTAAATGGAAATGGTATCGATGTAAATTCGCTGGTAACTCGAGATTCAGGCAGCCCAGAGCGGGCAATTGACAGCCTGGAAGGCTGATCAGACCACCCTGCAAACCCAAGCGACTACCATTAGCAACATCAACAGCGATCTGTCCAGCCTCCAGAGCGCTGTGCAAGTGCTTTCCAGCCCGACCGGTGCTCTGACGGGTCTTACGGCCACGTCATCGGTATCGGCGATCCTGACCGCGAACGTGCAGGCTGGGGCGACGGCGGCCAATTACAACGTGGTCGTCACCAGCCTTGCGACAACGGGCACGCTTTACACCGCCTCGGTCGCGAATGCGAGCGCATCGATTTTGCCCAGCGGCCAATCGAGCGGCGACCTTCAAATACAGATTGGAGGCTCGGGCGGCACCACTGCCGACATTCCCATCACCGCGGGCAGCAACGACACTCTTGCCACCCTTGCCAAGTCCATCAATACTCTCAGCACGCAGAACAACTGGGGCGTTACCGCCAGCGTGGTGACGGATGCAAACGGCTCGCGGCTGGCCTTCTACAGTCAGGCGACGGGAAGTCCAGGGGGACTGGCGGTTGGCAACAACACCACGAACCTGACCTTTGAGGATCCGGTGGGGGGAACCGATAGCCTATTCACGATCAATGGGCTGCCGTATTCGACTACGACCAATACCGTGACCGGAGCCATCCCAGACCTCACTCTAAACTTGCAGAGCGCCGATTCGGCCCTCCCGGTGCAGGTTACGGTGGGTCCGAATACAAGCGGCATCACGAGCGCGATCACCGCATTCGTGAACGCTTACAATACCGTTGTCAGCGACATCAATAGCCAGTTTGCCTTCAATACGGCTACCAATTCGCAAGGGACGCTGGGGGCGGACAATTCCCTTCGAGTTCTGCAATCGAGCCTGTTGTCGGCCCTCACCTACACAACTACCGACCCGACATCGGCGGGTAGCGGTCTGACCAACCTGGCCGCGCTCGGCATCGACATGAACGATGACGGCACGCTGACGGTCAACCAGGTTGCGACTGACACCCATCCCTCGTTCGCGGATGTGCTCGCCACCAACCCCAGCGGGGTACAGAATTTTTTCCAGAATTCCGGCTTGACCGGGTTTGCCAACAATCTGAACACGCAACTCGCGAACTTGGCCGCTCCGACGACCGGTGTTCTGAGCGAAGATCTGACCGCGAACCAGAACCAACAGCAGGATCTTACGACCGAAATCGATAACTTCCAAACTCAGCTGACGGCCCAGAAGGCACAGCTCGACCAGGTGTTCAGTTCGGTCAATGCGACGCTGGAGCAATACCCGTTTACGCTTCAGGAAGTGAATGCGGCGCTAGGCGCGCTGACCTCGACCAGTTCGATCACGGGCACCGGTTCGGGCACGACCACCAACACGAGCACGAACACAACCCCAACCTCCGGACAAGTCGTTAGTTAAGTGAAAGGGCAGAGGCGATGAATATTCGGCAGTCATACCGAGAAGCGGCAATTCGGGGGGCGAACCCTGTGCAGTTGGTGGTGCGGCTTTATGAACAAATGATCGAAGATCTGCGGCAAGTCGCCAATGCCATCGAGCAGAACGACATTCGACGGCGGACCGAGCGCATCCGGCACCTGATTCTGGTTATTGGGCATCTGCAGTCGTCCATCGATTTTGCCCAGGGAGGCAAGGTCGCCCGGGATCTCGACAATTTTTACAACACTCTCCGTCAGAGTGTGGTGGCCGTGCAATTCCGTCCCACGAAACGCGCGGTTGCCCAGCTGATCACCGATTTGCTGGCCGTACGTGGAGCCTGGATCGAGGTCGAGCGAGCCGAGTACCCATCGGTTTCAATCGTTCCCCCCATGATTCCTTCGAACGCCACCGCCGCTCGACCGGGAGGCGCGTACGAAGTTGTCTATGCCAGGACGCCGGATCTTCGGGACGACGGTGCGGGAGATGTTCCCGATGGCGAGCCTCGCCACCTGGACTGGAATGGATAATGCCTCACGCCGCGCTCGACATCCTGCGCCGTGTGAATGACAACCTTCGTTCCGCGCTCGTTCGGCTGCGTCCCGAACGCAGACACTGCTCGACCCTTCGGCCCCAGGATTTCTCCGAACTGCTTTGCCAGGTGCTTGAGGCAGCCGAATGCCTGCAAAATATCCGCGTCCATTCCGCACCTGGGATCGCGGGTGACGCAGATCCGATCGAGAAAGAAGCGCTCGAGAAAGAGGCGCTCGAATACCGCGGCCATCTCGAAAAGTTGAAGCACTTTCTCCCCGACCTGCACGTACGTCTCCTAGCCGAACGAGCGCGCCTCGAAACAGCACGCGCCCATGCAGCGTCCGCCTCCGCCTGGGCCCGCCTCAGCAAAAAGACGCTGTGAAGCAATCGAAATCACGGGTGAGCTGCGTGCTGCGTGCAAGCTGACTCCATACCCTTTCTCTACTGAATATAGTTGAACAGGCTGTTCTGCCCGATTTTGCTGATGGCTTCGAGCGCCGCCTGGGTATCGGTTTGCGCCTGGGAGAGATTGGTGGCGGCCACGGCGATGTCCGCTCCCCCGAGCGTGGTCTGCTGCTGCGCGATCTGCAGTTTGGCGGCATTCAGGTAGGTGGTCTGGGACTGCGCCTGGCTTATGCCGTTACCGTAAAACACGCGTTGCGCCGAAAGGTAGCTGGCCGCCGTGTTCAGGGACGTGACGGCCGTCTCGATTCCGTTATTGGACTGGAGAGATACGATCAGGTTATTGAGGGCAAGAAACACGTTGTTGCTGCCGGCCGCCGAAAACAGTTGCGATCCCGGCTCGTTAATCTGGATCTGATAGTTTGTCCCCACCGATACCTGGTTTACGGTGGTGTTGCCGTTATAAGTCACGCCCGAAGGGTCTGCGCTGTTCGCCGTATAAGGAGCCATGCCGGTCGCCGTGCCTGCGAACAGGTAGGTGCCCTGGTAAGAGGTGTTGGCGAGCGAGATGATCTGGCTCTGAATTCCCTGCAACTGCTCGACGATGGCCGCCCGATCACTGTCGGAAAGCGTGCCATTGGCGCCTTCTACGCCCAGGCTCAGAGCTTGTTGCAGCACGCTTCCCACCGAACTCAGGGTCGAATCGGCGGCGGAAAGCCGGCTATTGATGGCCGACAAACTATTGAGATAGCCCGTATTAAAGGTCGCCTCATCGTTGTTTTGAACCAGCAGGGCCGCGGCCGTGGGATTGTCGGAAGGCTCGTTCACGCTCCGCCCCGTTGAAATTTGCAGCGCGGCTTCCTGCGCTTCCAGTTCTGTCTGGTTGAGCGACGCCAGCAGATCGGGCATGGGATACGGATTGACACGCATAATCGGTTCCTCGGTGGTTCATTGACGGCGTTGTTTGCAACGCCCTTACTGCACGGCCGCACCCAGACCAAGGTTGACAGCATCCGCCAACATAGCGTCGATCGTGGAGATGACGCGCGCCGAAGCCTGATACGCCGTCTGATACTGCACCATGTTGGAGGCTTCTTCGTCGAGCGACACGCCCGAGATGCTTCCCCGCTGATCCTGCAGCTGCTGGAGTATTTGGGCGGAGGCGTCGACGTCCGCCGAAGTGTTCGAAGTCGTGTTGCCAACCTGAAAGACCAGGTTGGAATAGAAGTCGATGGGCGTTTCGGTGTTCGCAACTGCCTGGTTGGCTACCTCTGACAGGTTGGCCAGATTGCCGTTGCTCCCCGGTGTGCCGTCGGAGCTGGCGGCCACGAGGGACGGGTCGGTGACGGCAACTTGGATAGCAGCGGCAGCGCCAGTCACGCCCTCCGGTGGAACGGTGAAGAGATTGCCGCCCGAGACGGGAGTGACGCTGTCGCTGAGCACGTAGCCTTTCGCGTTGGCGGTATTGACAGCGTTCGAAAATCCTGCCGCTAACTGGTCGAGTTGGCCCAAAACGCTTGGTATTTCCTGGTCGCGGATCTGGATCGTACCCGCCAGGCTGCCGCCCGTCAGCGTGCCCGTGATGTTCGCCGCGCCCGCCAGCACCTGCTGGTTGCCGCCCGCCCCGGTTTCGGTGTTGAGCGCAAAACTCTGTCCGCCCGCAACCAGCGTCGTCCCGCCCGAGGTCGTCAACTCAACGCCTCCATCGGAACCCGTCTGCACTACTTGTACATCCACCAGTCCGGAGAGCTGGCGGATCAGGTTGGTCTGCTGGTCGACCAAACTGCTGGCGTCTTCGTGCGCGTTCTCCAGACTGTTGATCTGCTGGTCGACGCCCGCGATCTCTGAGGTCAGCGTGTTCACCTGGCCCACATCCTGGACCACGCTCAGATTGAGGTTCCTGCCCTGGGTCTGCAAGCTGTTGGAGGCGTTATTGAAGTCGGTGGCCAGGGTGCCGGCCGCCGTCAGCACCGCCTGCCGCAGCGCCAGATTGGTGGGATCGGGAGAAAGCTGCTGCAGGCTGTTGAAGAAATTGCTGATGTCGGCTCCGATGCCGGAACTCGAGCTGCTGAACTGGGTCTGCAGCTGCTGCAATTGCTCGAGCTGGGAGTTCAGACTGCTCTGCTGCTGCGTCTCCTGGTTCAGCTGGATTTCGAGGATCGGGTCGCGTAAGCTTTGGATCTTTTCAAGCACCACCCCGGTGCCGATGCTGAGCGGCCCATAGATTACCGGGGCGCCCGGGACGGTGACCGCGGTTTCCCGTGAATAGCCGGTGGTGTTCGCATTGGCCACGTTGTTCGAACTGGTTTCAAGCTCCTGCTGGCTCACCGACAACCCGCTCAGAGCAATCGAAAGAGATCCGAACAAACCCGACATGATTATTCTCCCGCCCGCGGACGCACTTCCCGATCGAGCATCCCCGGAGTGGACGTGAACGCGGGTGTGTAAGTGGATGCGCAACTGTCGATGATGCGCTTCAGAATTCCCAGACTGCGCTGCATGTGCCGCAACAGCGACCAGTGCACGCGCGTGAGGTACCGGATGCGCGCGGCGAGCGCGGCCCATTCCGCCTCGAGGCGCGCCGATTGCTGCGCTTCCAGGGAAGCGGCGGAAATCGGAGCCGAGGGCAACGCATAGCGCCGGACAGATTCGGCCCGCAACTGATCTTCGAGGCGGCTCCATTGGCGGCAAAGTTCGGCTTGATGCGCCGCCCCGCGTGCAATCGCCTCCGCGTCGTTCTGTCCAAGGGCTAGCCGGCTCGCTTCCAGACTATGGGCGAGCGTGCCGACCACAGCTATCCGCTGCTCGAGCAGTCTTCCCAGTTCGGAGAGCGATTTGTCGAAATCTGTCATGGCAGGCCAATCGTCGTCAAGCCAGGAGTTTGCCGAGGCAAATTTTGCTAAGGCCAATTCTGCTCAGCCCAAATTGCTCGTGAATCTAAGCTCGTTGTCGTGCTAAACCTTTTTTGCTGGCCGCACCCGGACTTTCCTACTGAGGCCCGTTTTCGCCAGCGCAGGCTTTCAAGCCCGCGATGGCCGCTAGCAGCGACAGCCACTCATTTTGCCAGGCTGCGAATGCTTCTTCTGCCCACTCAAGCCAGATCGTCTAATTCGTGCTTCGGAGCATCCGGGCTCTGTTCCGGGTCATCCTTTTGTTCTTCTTCCACCGCAGACTCGGGCAAGGGCGGACGTTTTCGGCGCAGCGCTGGGTCCCGCTCCTGGCCGCGCTTCTCGAGCACGCGCAAGAGCGCGGGATCGATCCCGTTGGTGATCAGCGGATCCATCGATCACACCGCTAGCGGAAGCTGGCGCCGCTGAACTCCGCGGTGATCGCATCGGCTACCTTGCCCGCATCCACCGAGTATCCGCCGCTGCCGATCGCCTGCCCCAGCGACGAAACCTTGGCCTGCCGAATCTCCGGCTCCGCCAAAGCCTGCGATTGGAGCGTCTGGACCCGCGCCTGATCGAACGAGAACTGCGTACGATCAATAGACGCGCTGGCCCCTGTAGTCGCGCCTGTGATTGCCGCAGCACTGGCGTTCGCCTGACTCGACTGGTTCGCCGGTTGTCCGGCCCGACCCGTCTTGTTGTTGTCCTGCTGCTCGATTCCGCTGGTTGTAGGATTAATTCTCATAATGTTGACTCCGATCCCCCTGCTATTTCCATCGGCAGATTCTTAGTAAACCTTAATGCGAGCCCGCCGATCGAAACGCGCACAGACCCAATGCTCACATCGGCCGGGTTCCGCAAACCTTTAGCTCTTTTGGCCACCCTCCGGTTCAGCTTCCGCCCGGACCCTTTGGTGCATGCAAATGGCGCAAGATGAGCCGCCCGATTCCGATGCCGCCGCTATCGGCCACGGCCTGGGCGAGCGCCCGTGTCCCCATCATGCGATAATCGCTTGCTCCCGGCGTCTCATCCTGGGCGTCGAAGGCAAAGCTTTTCTGGAGCGAATCAAAGAGCGAAGTCAGCAGCACCGACTCAAAGTCGCGCGCCGCCTTCTCGGTTTTTGCCGCCGGAGGCGCTGCGGCCGTCATCGGCCCGAGCGCAGCGGCGAGCGGCACGTTCATTGGATCACCCGCCATCGCCCCACCTCCCAATCGGTCATCGGATCACTTTCAGCATCCGATCGCTTTCAGCCTCAGATCACTTTCGTATCAGATCACTTCCAGGTCGGCATCGAGTGCGCCCTCCGCCTTGATCGCCTGCAGGATCGAGATCACGTCGCGCGCACTTGCGCCCATCGCCTGCAGTCCTCCGACCAGCTCCTCGATGCTGGCGCCTTCGCCAATTTCCAGGCGCTTGGCGGGCTTGTCCTTGGCTTGCACCTCGGTCTCAGGCACGACCTCGGTCTTGCCCGGCGATTGCGGATTCGGCTGCGAGACCGCATAGCTGGTCGAAATCTCAACCGAGAAACCGCCGTGCAGAATGGACACCGCTCCGAGGCGCACATCCTTTCCCATCACGATCGTCCCGGTGCGCTCGTTCACCACCACCCGGGCGCGATAGTGGACCGCAATCACCAGGTTCTCGATCTTCGCCAGGATCGCCGTAAGATTTTTGAGACCAGTCTCCTCGGGATTGAACTCTACCCGTCCGCCGTCGCGGGCGCTTGCCACCTCGCGCCCGAAGGCGCGGTTGATGGCGTCGGAAATCTCCCCGGCTGTCGAAAAATCCGCCTCGCGCAGCAGCAGCGAGACCGGGGCCAGCCGGTTGAAGTCGAAGGCCAGACCGCGTTCGACCCGCCCGCCCGAGGGAATTCTCCCGATGGTCGGGTGATTCATCTGCTTGGTTGCGCCGGTCGCGCCCGCCGCAAATCCTCCCACTGCAATCGGGCCTTGCGCCGCCGCATACACCTTTCCGTCGGCGCCGTAGAGCGGAGTCAGCAGCAGCAGGCCGCCTTCGAGGCTTTTGGCGTCGCCGATCGAAGAGACCGTGACGTCGACCGCGGTGCCGGGACGCGCGAACGGCGGCAGGTTGGCGGTCACAAACACGGCGGCCACGTTTTTCACCTGGGCGGTCGCCGGCGGAATCTGCGCGCCCATGCGTTGCATGATGTTGGCCAGCGTCTGGGTGGTGAAAATCGTCTGCTGGCTATCGCCGGTGAGCGTCAGTCCCACTACCATCCCGTATCCGATCAGGGCATTCTCGCGCACGCCTTCAATGGTCGTCAGGTCGCCGATTTTGACCGGCACAGCCTCTCCCGCCCACACAACGGGCCAGCTCAACAAAACGAGAGCAACGACTATGGAAGCTATGCTTTTCATACTCAATCAAAATTCGAAGTCTGGCGATTCGTGGATTCGCCATTCGTTGCCGCCATCACCTGAGTTGTTCCGCGTCATGATCCTGTGCAGCGCGAACGACGAATAGCGAACAGCGAACGACGGGTTCTAAAAATTCAAAATCCGCAGGATGGCGCGCAAGATCGGATGTGGCGGACGCACTCCATCCGAAATCACGCCCTTGCCCTTGATCTCCAGCTCGAGACCGCCAATAGTATTCGAGGCGACCGTGTTACTCGGTCCGATATCGGCCGGACGCACTACCCCGCGCAGCAGGATGGTCTGCTTCTCGTTATTCATGTTGATGACACGCTCGGCCGCGATCACCAGGTTCCCGTTCCCGAGCACCGCGGCCACCCGGCCCGCCAGCGTCGTCGTCAGACTCGAGGACGAATCCGCCTGCCCTTTGCCCGAGAGCGTTTCGGCCGATTGCAAACCGAGCAGGCTGGCCACGCCTCCCACCTTGAGCTTGCCGGGCAGCGAACTTATACCGGAACTCGCGTTGAAGCTGCGCGCGGTCGCGACGTCGCCCGCATTCGACGAGGTCAGCCCTTGCACCACCACCACCGTAATCAAATCGCCGGCCATCCGCGCTTTATTATCGGAGCTGAGCGACGCCATCCGGCCCGCATCCTGCCAGCAACTGCCGGGCGTCGCGGCAGGCGCCACAGATTCGGTTTGGGCGTGGGCAATGTATTGAGCCAGATTGTCCTTCTTATCTTTCTTCGAGGCCTGTAGCCAGCCCGGCGTCCAGATCAGGAGCAGCCCCACCAGTAGCCATCGCATTCGCGCCCTAGTCTCGATTGCAGCCACGGTTCGTTGCTCCAAACCTCGATTACGGCGAAGCTCAGTCACGGTAGAGCCTCAACCAGCGCCGGCCCAGTCACTCGCGCCCGGAAAACATAGCCTTCCTGGCCGCGCACGCGGATGACGTCGCCGCGAGCGCCCCGGTCAAGACAAGTCACGGCCGCGCTCATGCGCAAGCCGGTGGCGACCAGGACCGCGATGGCGCGATCTCCGGCACGTACCACCAGCGCAGCCGCGTGCATCTGCGTCGGCGATGCCGGCTGTGACGGCCGTCCCAAATCGCAGGAGATGGCGCGCGCGTTCTCCGCAACACGAACATAGACCAGGAACTGGAGACAAGCGCCCGCTTCGCTGCATTGCAAGCGGAAACGCGCGCGTCCGTTATTCGCATCCCAGCACACCGACGACACGCGCAGCTTTCGTCCGGCGCGGGCGGGCACCGCAACCGGCAGTTCCAAGTCTTCGACCTGGGGCAGTTGTTGTTCCTGAAATCCGCGCGAGCGCAGTTCGTCCACCACCGCTTGCCGGGCTTCGGTGGCCGTTACCGGAGAGGAAGCCTGCGCTGGCTCTCCGGCGTGGAGGAATGGAATCGCCGCGATGACGAAAGCGAAAATCGCTGCCAGGAAAATCAATTTTTTTTCTCCTGGTCCACTTGTTAATTGTCCACGGCCATTTTTCAGTTGTGTATTCACGCTGGCCATTCCCGGTTTTCTGTCGTTGGGTTGACGTCGGTCTGAGTTGACTTTTTCAGTTCGCTTTTTCAGGTTCACTTGCCCAGGTTGTTGATCAGCTGAAACATCTGGTCGGCGGCCTGTACCACCCGCGAACTCGCCTCGTACGACCGCTGTGCCACGATCATGTTGATGAACTCGTCGACCACGCTTACATTGGACTGCTCGAGATAGCCTTGTTCGATCTGTCCCAGACCCTGCGTGCCGCCGGGCGTGCCGACCACCGGCTTCGCCCGAGGCCGTCGTTGGCGTAAACAGGTTCGTGCCCAGGCTGCTCAATCCACCCGGATTCGGAAACAGCGCCAACTGGACGTTGCCGACCTGCTGGGCGTTCGGTCTGTCCGGCGAGCGTTACCGAAACGGTGCCATCGGAGGCGACCGTGATCGAGGTTGCGCCTTGCGGGATGGCGAGCGCCGGCTGAATCGGATTTCCGTTGGCGGTGACGACATTGCCCTGCGCGTCGGTTTGAAAGTTCCCGGCGCGCGTGTAGGCCAGTTCGCCGGTCGGCAGCAGCACCTGAAAAAAGCCCTGTCCCTCGATCGCCAGATCGAGTTGGTTGCCGGTCGCGCTCAGGTCCCCCTGAATCTGCAGCACCTCCGACGCCGAGGTGCGCGTTCCGAGACCCACCTGCAGCCCGGCCGCAACCGTGGTTTGCTGCGAGGCCGCGGCGCCCGGCATCACGATGTTCTGGTAAATCAGATCCTGAAATTGCATGCGGCTGCTGCGGAAGCCGGCCGTACTCGAGTTGGCAAGGTTGTTGGCGATGGTGTCGAGATTGGTCTGCTGCGCCTGCATTCCGCTGGCCGCCGTGTAGAGCGCTCGAAACATGACTTCCTCCCAGACTTGGACAAGCCGAACTTTCCTGCCTGACTCGGGCCCTTCCCGAGCTCAGACATTGCCGGGCTAGACCTTGCCCAGCTCGCTGGCCGCAATGTGATTGAACTCCGTGTCAAACAGGCTCATCGCGCGCCCCAGCATTTCGGCCTCGCGCTGCACTCCGATCAGAGTGACTACCGAGCTGATCGCATTGACATTCGAGGATTCGAGCGTGGCCTGCCGCAGCGAGACCTGCTGCGCCGGTTGCTCGCTCTTGGCTGGAGCCGAGAGCAAGGTGCCGCCTTCGGATGCGAGCTTGGTTCCCTTGGGAAAATCGACTACCCGAATCTTGCCCGCGATCGCGCCGCCGACTGACAATGTCCCATCCGGGCTGATCGTGACCGCACCCGCCGGAACGCGAATCACGCCGGCGTTGCCGGCATTACTTCCGGCATTGTCTCCAAGAACCGGATCCCCCGCCGCTGTCACCAGCTCCCCGGTGCTCGAGACCTGAAAGCTGCCATTGCGCGTATAGCGCGTGCCGCGCGCGGTCTGTATGGCAAAGAAGCCGTTGCCCTCGATTCCCACGTCGAGCGGGTTCCCGGTGCTCGCCAGATTGCCGGGGGTCAAATCAAGGTGCGCCCCTTCGAGCACTCCATAGTTATTGGTAGCCAGGTTGAGTAAGTTCGGAGCGGTGGGACTCGCCAAAGCCACCAGCGACTGGAAGGTGGTTTGCTCCCCGCGAAATCCGGTCGTATTCACATTCGCCAGATTGTGAGCCGCCACTTCCAGGGCCTGGCTCTGTGCCCGCAATCCGGCACACGCTGCATAGAATCCGCTGTCCACGTTGGCTCCTTCGTTTGCGGTAGGTGCAAGCGAATAGCCAAGGCAAAAAGGTTAGCGTTTTCTCAAGTACGTTGCTGTCAATCGATTGAGCGCGGAAGGTGGCAAGGAAGAATTGCAATGCTCTAAGAATTTCCCGGCCGGGAAAAGCTTGCCGTGCGCAAACGCACTACGCGGCAAAGAATTCCCCGATCGTTATCGCAGATGCGACGGTACAGCACTCTTAGTTTTCAACTATGCAGCTGCAAGGTGATCGTAAGTGGCGAGTTGCCAAATAGCATAACCGTTTCCAGGCATTCGCCATCGGCCAGGGATCGAAAGGTGTATTCTTCACCCTTGATGACGGTCGGCACGCTCAGCATGCAACGTCCGTCGGTGCCCGCCAATTTATTCTTGAAATTCCCAGCGATCATATTGCAGATTTCGCCGAGCGCGTCGGAGACCTGCTCCTCCGAGTCGGCGATTTCGGGACCGAGCATGCATTTGGCGAGTTCGCGGGCGGCCTCGCGGTCGCTCGAAAATGTCAAAATCCCGCACAGCCCACCGGCCAGACCCACCATCGCCGTAAAGCCCCCGGGGGCGGTTCGATGGTCGGATTTCGGTACCGGCTTTACCCGGCTACCCAGCATGATCTCGAACACTTCCTCAACTGCCAGTTCCAGGATCGGAAGCCAGTTCTCTTCGTGAGAGCGCACCACCAGTGAAGTATCTGTGCTCATGATTTTTTCCCCATAACCGGCAGAACGTGCTCCTTGACCTGGTCGGGAGTAAAGGGCTTGCGGATATATCCGCGGGCGCCCGCCGAAAGCGCCTGCACCACATGGTTCTCGCTGCCTTCGGTAGTAATCATTACCACCGGAGTTCCCTTGGCGTTTTCGACCGTGTGCAACTGCTTGACAAATTCCAATCCGTCCATCACCGGCATGTTGATGTCGCACAGAATCAGGTCGACCGGTTCATTGGCCAAGGCGGCCAGGGCTTCTGCCCCGTTCCCGGCCTCCACGACTTTTTCCAGTTCGATACCCGCCTGGCGCAGCGAGCGTTCCACGATTTTGCGCATCACCGACGAGTCATCCACAATGAGTGCGCGGATCTTATCCATGATCTCCACCAATATGCGGATTCGCGGTCGGGCCGCAAAGCCGCCTGCCGCCGATCTTTCCGGCTGACTTGATATATATCGGCGGGGTTGCAGCGCGCTTTAGAGGGGTATTTCCGAAAGCTCCGGTAGAACAATATCCGGCGACCGGAGGCAGAGAGCGGTCTGCTTAGGTCAGGGCAGCAGCCTGGAAGGGGTTATTCCCCGCCGACGGTGAGGCCGTCGATGCGAATGGTGGGCGAGGCTACACTACCCCGGAATTCCAGGTCAGTCGCGATCTCGGAGATGTTCTTGAATATATCTTTCAGATTGCCAGCGACCGTGATCTCTTCTACGGGATAGGCGAGTTCGCCGTTGACGATCCAGAGGCCAGAGGCGCCACGGGAATAATCGCCCGTGACCAGGTTTGCGCCGTGGCCGAGGAATTCGGTGACGTAGAGGCCGTCCTTGATTTCACCGATGATCTGCTGCGGAGTTTTCCCGCCGGGCTGGAGAAAGTAATTGCCGGGGGCGATGCCGGGAGTACCCGCGAGTCCGCGCGAGGCGTTGGCGGTGGTCTCCAGCTTGAGCTTTTTGGCCGTGTAGGTGTTGAGCAGATACGACCGCAGCACTCCGTTCTCGATGACGACGGTGCGGCGCGTGGGAACGCCTTCCCCATCGAAAGGAGCGGTGCCGAAGCCGCCGGGCATGGTGCCGTCGTCGATGACGGTAACGTTCGGACCGGCAATCTGTTCGCCCAGTTTGCCGGCAAGGAACGAGGCTCCACGATAGACGGAATCGCCGTTCACGCCTTCGAAAATATGTTCAAGCATGGAGGCGGCGACCATGGGATCGAGAACCACCGGAACGTGCGCGGTTTTTACTTTGCGTGCGCCCAGACGGCGAAGCGTGCGGCGCGCCGCTTCTTTGCCAACCTGTTCGGCAGGTTCAAGCTTGGCCAGACTGCGCGCGACCGAATACCAGTAATCGCGCTGCATGTTGCCATGGTCATCTTGAGCAATCGGAACCGCAGCCACCGAGCAGTACGATCGGCGGTACTCGCCGAGAAATCCGTGCGAGTTAGCGAGAACTTTGCTGCCCGTGGCGGCGTCGAACGATCCGCCGTCGGAATTCTTGAGGCGTGGATCGGTGTCGAGCGCGGCCTTTTCAGCGCGTCGAGCATAGTCGATGCGTTCCGGGCCGGGGAGTGAATAGACGTCTTCGTGGTAGAGGTCGAGCGGGCCGGTGAGCGCTCCCAGGATGGCTGCTTCGGGGATGCCGGAGTAGGGATCTTCCGAAGTGATCTTCGCCAATTCCAGCGCGGACGCTAGCATGCGGTCGATGCCAGCAGGGGAGAAGTCGCTGGAGTAAGTGGAGGCGGCGCGCTGTCCAAAGAAGACGCGAACGCCGATAGCGCGCGAGCCGGATTCCTTGAGGGTTTCGACCTGGCCCAAGCGCACAGTCGTCGAGAATTCGTCGCCCTCGCGGACGACACATTCCGCGGCAGACGCGCCGGACTTCATGGCGCGGCGGACGACGTCCTGCGCGAGAGAGGCGAGATCGGTTTCGAGTTTGGGTGTGCTGGATTCCAGAGTTGTTGTCATTTCAATAAAGGCAGAAGTAAAAAGTCAGATTGAAGAAGTAAAGGCAAATACAAATCCCTCAGTCAGCTCGGGACGCCGCCTCACGACAACCGTAAGGATGAGGCCGCGAAGTCCATGCGTTCACTTCTTCAATTTGACTTCTTGCTTTTGACTTTCCTCACTGCATATATCCGCCCGGATCTTTCCGCGCGGTCCCGCCAACAGTCAGGCGATCGATTTTAATAGTCGGAATACCAACTCCCACCGGGACAGCCTGGCCATCTTTGCCGCAAGTGCCCACGCCTTCATCAAGTTTTAGATCGTTGCCCACCATCGAGACGCGGGTCAGCACATCGGGTCCATTCCCGATCAGCGTGGCGCCTTTGATGGGAGCGGTGATCTGGCCGTTCTCTATAAGATAGGCTTCCGAGGCCGAGAAGACGAATTTGCCATTGGTGATATCGACCTGCCCGCCGCCGAAGTTCACGGCGTACACGCCCTGCTTGACGGAACGAATGATGTCGGCCGGATCATCCTGCCCGGCCAGCATGTACGTATTCGTCATGCGCGGCATGGGGATGTGCTCGTAGCTTTCGCGGCGTCCATTGCCGGTATCGGCGAGTCCCATGAGCTTCGAGGAAAGCTTGTCGCTCAGATAGCCTTTGAGGATTCCGTTTTCGATGAGGACGGTTTCCTGCGTAGGCTGGCCCTCATCATCGACATTCAAAGACCCGCGGCGCCACGGCATGGTGCCATTATCGACGACCGTGCATTTTTCGCTGGCCACGCGCTTGCCGATCAGTCCAGCGAAGGCGGAGGTTTTTTTGCGGTTGAAATCAGCTTCGAGCCCATGGCCTACGGCTTCATGCAAAAGTACTCCTGGCCAGCCCGGACCGAGCACGACTTCCATGTCTCCGGCGGGAGCTTCGCGGGCATCGAGTTGCAAAATGGCTTGACGGGCGGCTTCTCGGGCAAAGAATTCGGGTGTTTTTTCGCCAAAGAAGAAATCGAGAGCGACGCGGCCTCCACCACCGGAGGTGCCGCGGCCGGAGCCGGTATCGGTTTTGGCGATGCAGGAAACGTTTACACGCGCCAGCGGCTGTGAGTCCTCGGCAAAGGTTCCGTCGGAACCGACCACCAGGATGTTGCGCAGTTCGTCAGAGTAGTTGGCGCGAACTTCCTTAATGCGGGGATCGAAGGCGCGGGCAGTTTGATCGCCGCGCATGAGGAGTTCGACTTTGGCCGTGATCTCGGCGTCGACCGAAGGCAGGGCCACAGGGTACAAACTACGCGCGGGCTTTTGCTGAAATCCGGTCACTGTCGTCTTAGCAGGAGCGCTGGCAATAAGTGCCGCGGTGCGCGCAGCGTGGAGAATGCGCTCCGGAGAAAGATCATCCGTGTAAGCGTAGCCGGTACGCTCTCCGGAGACGACGCGCACGCCACAACCCGCCGAAATTCCCTGCGATGCGGACTTGACCATCGACTCATCGACCATCAGCGAAGTCGAGGTGAGGTACTCGAAGTAAAGGTCAGCATAGTCGCCGCCGGCTGAGAGTGCAGCAGCCAGGTAGTGTTCAAGATCTTGATTCGTAAGGCCGTAGTGCTCAAAGAAAAAACGCTCTTGATGTGTGGTCACAATATTTGGATGCCTTTGTCCGGGAAACGACTCGTTCCCGACATTATCCCACGAGCGGGAGGCGCCGAGGACGCGGCATGGATAAACGGCCTGATTACGGTCGTAATGGGATTCAAGAGCCAGCCAGAACCGCGCTGCGTGGGAAGGCCTGCAGAGAGACGGCATCCGGAAACAGACGGGGCGCTCCTCTCCCTTTTCTCCACCCGTATCCACGGGGCGGATTCGACACAAACTTAAGGTACGGGTATCACTGCTGACCACGTCAGACAGGCGAACAATTCTCGATATGACTCCGGAATCGCTGGGCTCAATGCTGTCGGACTTTCTGGACGGCTCACGGGCTGCGGTCGTCGTCGAGGATGGAGCCGTTGTCTTCGATCTGGCGGCCGCGAAGTATTCGATTTCTGGCGAATACAACAAATGCCTGGTGCATTTGTGGTCGAGCGAGCGCAACGTGGTGCGGCGGGTGCTGGATGCGGAGGTGAAAGGCGCGACCTTGCGGTTGCAGGTGCAGCGCATGGGGCAGAATCGGCCGACGCGGCTCGATATCTGCCGTGATCGCGATCAACGCACGCCGGCGGCGCGGCGGGTAGCGCGAGTGGCATACGAGCCCCGGTTGCGGCGGGCGCTGGAGCGTAATTTTCCCGGGTGGACCGTGGCTCGGCTGACCACCGGCATGGATCTGGAACGCTCGTTCGGCCCGGCTTACCTTCGCGGATGGATGCGGCAGGGTCAGCGTGCTCTGGCGGTGGTGGGAGTGAACGACCAGGAAACGCAGGCAACCGTGGATGGAGCGTTGACCTGCGGCCTACTTTGGCTGGAACACTGCCGTTTGGCGCAACAGGAACGCCACCTGGTAGAGGGACTGGTGCTGGTTGTTCCCAAGGGCACTGCGACCGTGACCGCGCAGCGGGTCGCGCATCTGCATCCGACAGCCGCGAAATGGCATTTGAACGAGTTCGATCAGCGGGAGGATACGCTGGTCCGGCTGGAAGCCGGCGATTGCGGAAATCTGGCTACGCGATTGGTGCGAGCGGTGGATGAAAGTCGGGCCCTGGAGCGCTTTGCGGCATCCATCGTGCGCATTCGCGGCATTCTCCCGAACGCAGAAGCAACCGTGCTCTCGCCAGCGCTTGTCTCGTTCCGGCAATGTGGGCTGGAGTTCGCGCAGGCACGGGTGGCACATGATCCGCGAAACTTTCAGAGCGGGGAGGAAATTGTTTTCGGTCTGGGAGCGGAAGAGCGCGTGATGGATGAGCGCAACGAAGCGCAGTTCGCCGACCTGGTGCGTCTGGCGGCCGCCGTGCGTCATAAGGATGGACCGAAGAACCATGCGTTGTGGCGGATGCATCCCGAGCGCTGGCTGGAATCACTGGCGGGCGCGAACATTGCGGCGCTCGATGGGCGGTTGCAGCCGAATTGCGTGTACCGGCAGGTGCCGGCATTCTCGGCGGCGGATCGGGCGATGATCGACATTCTGGCGGCAACTGCTGACGGGCGCCTGGCCGTGATCGAACTCAAGGCGGACGAGGACATCCACCTGCCGCTGCAAGGCGTGGATTACTGGTCGCGCGTTGCATGGCACCAGAGCCGGGGAGAGTTTGCCAGGTTCGGGTATTTTCCGGGCCGCGAGATTTCAACCGAGAAGCCTCTGCTGATGCTGGTGGCGCCGGCGCTGCGCGTACATCCTTCGACGGATACGATTCTGCGCTATTTGTCGCCGGAGATTGAATGGGAGCTTCTGGGGATTGACGAGCGCTGGCGGGAGGAGCTGCGAGTAGTGTTCCGCAAACGCCCGAGCGACTTGAAAAATCAGCCATGCGCATCGCTGATGTCCATTCCCGCAAACGCGTAAGGCTGTGCCGGCACCGGGATATTGAGAAGACCTATCAGTGCCGCCAAAAGTTCTGCAAGGCATGACAAATCAGGCCTGGGACAGGTTTATGCGACTCGCCGATTGAGTCACTCAACGATTAGGCGACCCACCGAGGTTAGATCACTTCTTCGCCGTCGGCGGCATCAACCCGTTCTGCCGCAGGTACATCGCGGTCTCCGCGTAGTGGTCGGCCCAGCTTCCAGCCAGGATTAGGGCGAACCTTGCGCGCGAGAATTTCTGGCCGCCGAAGCCCTCGATGGTCTCACCCAGCTTCGAATCGTCCATCTTGGAGAGCGCATCACCGCAGAAGTCGAATGATGCTTTGAGCGCCGCGACGAGCTTGTCCTTGCCATCTGTTTCCTTTGCCTCCTCCACTTTGGGAGCCGGGACGGCGGCGGTCTTGCTGCAGAAGCTGTTGTTTGATTCGATCATGTGAGTGACGAGGTGGCCAAATGTCATCTGTTCGGGCGTGGGCTTGTATGAGAATTTGTCGGCGGGCATGGCTTCCACCGCTGCGACTGTGTTTTTCTGGCGGCCAGGAAGAGTGTCACGCAGAGCGCTGCTGATTGGGTTCTTAACTTGAGCAGCCGCGGATGCGGCGAGTACAAGCACTGCAAGAGACATATTCACGAGTTTCATGGCCATCCTCCGATGCGCTGTTAGCATAACGCGGGCGAGGGCGACTGCGCCACACGAACGGCACCTTGCTGGGAGCAGGTTGCAACCGTATCCTTAAAGAATGCACTCGCACGGTGCTCACGGGCATTCGCACTCGCATGGGACAGGCCGAGTGCTGCGCATTTCTCTCGGCGTCACGGCGCTCTACATCGCGCTGCTGATCGTTGCCGGTATCCGTGCCCATTCTCTGGCCCTGCTCTCGGAGGCAGGGCACAACCTGTCGGATTTTCTCGCGTTGCTCTTGTCGCTGGCCGCGGTATATCTGGAGGGCCGTCCGCCGAGCGCAACCAAGACTTATGGCTATCGGCGAGCGGGAGTGCTGGCGGCGCTCGTAAATTCTCTGTCGCTGGTCGTCGTGTCCTTCTTCATTTTCTACGAGGCGGTGCGCCGTATACAGAATCCCGAGCACGTGCATGCGGGGCTGATGATCTGGGTGGCAGCGGCGGGCGTGGCCATGAATGGCATAATCGCGCTGCTGCTGTGGCGCTCCGGACGCGACGTAAATGTGCGAAGTGCCCTGCTGCACGAGGTCGGCGACACGGTCTCAACGGCCGCGGTTATCGTGGGCGGCTGGGCCATCCTGTTGACGGGGCAATATTGGATCGATTCGGCGCTGTCGATTGCAATTGGCGCTCTGATTTTGTGGTCGAGTTTCGGCATCGTGCGCGAGACGCTGAATATTCTGCTCGAAGGCACGCCCCGCGGGATGAGTCTGGAAGAGGTGGAAGTCAGCGGTTCGCGACGATCGCAGGGGTCAGTGACGTGCATGATCTGCATGTCTGGAGCATCGGGTCGGAGAATCACGCGCTCTCCGCGCACGTGAAAATTGCCGACATGCCGACGTCGGAAAGCGACACGATTCTGCGCGAAATTAACGAAAAGCTCGGGCGGAGCTTCGGCATCCACCACACGACCATCCAGTTGGAGCACCTGGTGTGCGAGACGGCGCACGCCTGCGTGATTGCGGTCCGCGCAGAAAGCGAATCCATCGAGCATATTCATTCGGAACACGAGCAGGGCGAGCACAGGCACTGACTGATGCGAGGTGATTGGTGACGGATGATGCCGGTGTTACGCCGGACGATGTGCTGCGAGGAGTTGTCGAGCACTACGAGACGGTAGACGAGAATTCGCGGCTGGGCACGGGCGCCTTTCAGTTGGAGTTTTTTCGCACGCAGGAGTTGATCCTGCCGCGCCTGCCGATGGCGCCCGCGGCCATCGTCGATGCGGGCGGAGGCTCTGGCCCTTACGCCTTCTGGCTGGCGGAACTCGGTTATCGAGTACACTTGCTCGATCCAGTTGTCAAACACATCGAACAGGCCAAACGTAGGGCCTCCGGGTGCGTCCATCCGCTGGCCGGGATCACTCTGGGCGATGCGCGGAGGTTGCCCTTCGCCGATGAATCGCAAGACGCCGTGCTTCTTCTGGGGCCGCTCTATCACTTGACGGAACGGAAAGAACGCTTGGCCTGTCTTGCAGAAGTCAGGCGAGTGCTGAGGCCGAGAGGGTTGGTTTTTGCCAGCGGCATTTCGCGTTTCGCCTCGCTCTTAACCGTGTTACGCGAAGGCTGGATTGACCGGGACGATTTCGCTCCCATCCTTGAGCGCGATCTGCGAGATGGTCAGCACCGCAACCACACTGGGAATCCTGAATATTTCACAACCGCGTTCTTCCACCGTCCTTCGGAACTGGCGCAAGAAACCGTCGAATCCGGGCTCAAGTTGGCGGGCCTGTTTCCCGTCGAGGGTCCAGGATGGTTGGCCACCAATTTCGACAAGGTGTGGGCCTCGGAAAAACAGCGCCAACGTCTGCTAGCCCACATAAGGCAGATCGAGGATAAACCGGAACTGCTGGGTGCGAGTGCCCACTTGCTGGCGGTCGCGCAGAAGTAAGACGCCTCAGCGGGACTGGCGGCCGTAAATCTCTCTGACCGTTTCGACCCTATCGGCGTCTTCCGGCAGCTTATCGGGACGCAACCGCACGATACGCGGAAAGCGGAGCGCGTAGCCGCTCTCGTGACGCGTGGAGCGCATCATGTTGTTGAACGCGACTTCCAG
Organism: uncultured Acidobacteriaceae bacterium; assembly: GCA_963821295.1. Classification (GTDB taxonomy): domain Bacteria; phylum Acidobacteriota; class Terriglobia; order Terriglobales; family Acidobacteriaceae; genus Acidiflorens. The sequence goes on from CAWGDB010000001.1 coordinate 297,592, forward strand.
AACGATCTTCGGTTCCACTTCCAGCCTCAGTCCCTGCTCGCGGATGGTGTGGGCGAGAAACCACTTCGTCATTTCCCCGATCTCGGCGTCGGTTAGGCCCGAGTAAGCTTTGCCGATATTCACCAGGCGATCGCCATCCCAAACGGCAAACGTATAGTCGCTGAGCACGCCGATGCGTTTGCCGTGCCCATACTCGACGGCAGTGACGACTACGTCGAGCGTTGCCAGTTCGCGTTTCATCTTGAGCCATGATTTGCCGCGGCGTCCTGGAGTGTAGAACGAGTCGAGATCCTTGATCACTAAGCCTTCGTTGCCTCGGTTGCGAGCCGCAGTGAAAAGCTCTTCGAGATCTTCAGAGGTATGAGCAACGTCGACGGGTGCGCGAAGTACGAGAGCAGGAGGAGTAAGTTCGGCAGCGAACGCAAAGAGCGACTGTGCGGAGGTTCGCTCCGCGTGGACAGGAGAGACACCTGCTCCGGCGGCATCTCGTCCGAGTAGTGGAGCAAGGAGCCGGTCAAGAATCTTGGCGCGTTCCTGAAGCGGACGGTCGAGGAGCAACTGGCCACCGGCGTACAGGACGTCGAAAACCAGATAGGCGACGGGGACCTCGTGCATGAGTTTGGCGCTGACCTTCTTTCGGCCCAAGCGCTGCTGGAGCACGCTGAACGGGAGCGCGTGTCCGGAATTATGGCTTTCGGCATCGCGGGCCGAGACGTCACCCGACCACGCTACAATTTCGCCGTCGAGGATCGCATCTTCGCAAACCGCTGCCAGAGCGGCCGGAAGTTCGGGAAAAGATTCAGTGATCTCGTCGCGGGTGCGCGAGAACAGGCGAACCTCTCTTCGCCCCGGGCTGATATGCGCCTGCGCCCGGATGCCATCATATTTATCCTCGACCGCCGGATTTTCGAAATAGCTGAGCGCTTCTTCGGCGGACTCCACCGGGCTGGCGAGCATGAAGCCGATCGGGTGAAAAAGACGCAACCGCGCCTCGGCGAGCTTACCGAAAGAAGCGAGGCGAAGGGTTTCGCCCAGATCGCCGAGCAGCATGTTGGCGCGCTTTGTCTGGTCAAGTGGCGCCTCGAAAGCGCGGGCGACGCCTTCCTCCACAAGGCTCTCTTTGAGGCCGATCCGTAAATCTCCGCTGATGATCTTGACGATGTACTTGGCTTCGACCGGAGTGGCGCGCTCAAGAAGTTGGCGCAGGAGATTCGCCTTGGCCGCGGTGCCGCGCGCGGTCGCAATTTCGACGAAGTTATTTTGCACATCGCTGAGGGAAAGCACTGCATGGGGCCTCGACGGAAGCGCATCGGCGGCAACAGACCCGGCGTCTCCGTATCGGCGGTAGATCTCGGTAAGTTGCTGTTCGGATTTTCCGGAGAGCTCGGCGATGACCCGCCAGAGCAAAGAACCTCCGACTTGCAAAGTGGTTTCTTCGTAGGCGGCGAAGGGGCGTCCAGAGAAAAAGACGGCGGCAATGGCCGCCTGATCGACTGGCAAAGAGCGAAAATAATCGGCAACCAGAGCCGTCTTGGCGAGTTTGCTGCTGGTGGCGCCGATCGACTCCGCGGTCTGGGCGAATTGGAGCATGGTAGTCAGGATTTTAGGTTGGATGAGATGTTCGATGAGATTGTGTGGTGGCGGGGCTCCGCCCCGCTTTGGACGGGTCCTTCGACCTCGCTATGGGCAGGCTTCGTCCCGTCCCCACACACCCAACCCGGCAAGAACCGCCGTCTAACCGTCGGCAACACAGCGAGTTAGCAGCCTCGATTGCAGGGCTGAAATCCGCGCTTTCTGTGGTACCCTAGCTCAGGAAGGTCGAGGAGTCGTCCCACCCCAAGCGACATCCAATCACTATGCGGCGTTGGCGGACAATTCTGCGTTTTTTGGGGGCGGTGCAACTGCTCCCGGCTTTGGAGAGCGGCGAGGAGACCACTCTGGTCGGCGGCCAGGCCGTACTCGAAGGCGTCATGATGCGCTCGCCCCACGCCTGGGGCATCGCGGTGCGCAAGCCTTCGGGAGAGATTCTGACGCATAGCGAACCGCTCGACCGTCCTTCCGATCAACATAAATGGATGGGCTGGCCGGTGGTGCGCGGCGTGATGACGCTCGGCCACGCGATGACGCTCGGGTTCCGCGCCCTGAAATTTTCGGCCAATGCTGTGCTTGATGAGATTCCCGCCGACGATAACGGCAAGAAGATGGAGATCAACGGATGGGTGGCTGGCCTGAATGTAGTTTTTTCGGTCGCCTTTTTCATCTTCATGTACAAGTATCTGCCTCTTCTGGCGACCACCGAGTTAAAGAAGGTGAATCCGGTCTTCGGGCAGCAGTTTGTGTTTAACTTCGTGGACGGCTTGATCCGGATTACGATGTTCCTGCTGTTCGTATGGGGCGTTTCGCTGTGGAAGGATATCCGGCGCGTCTACGAGTATCACGGCGCGGAGCACAAAACAGTATTCGCGTTCGAGAATGGCGATCCGCTGGAGACCGCTGCGGTACAAAAGTATTCGACGTTTCATCCGCGGTGTGGAACGAGTTTCCTGATGACGGTGATGATCATCTCCATGGTCGTCTACATGTTGATCCCGGTGACGACCTTCTGGGCGCGCTTCGGCGAGCGCATTGCCCTGCTGCCGGTGATTGCGGGAGTGTCCTACGAGATCATCCGCTTCGCGGCGAAACATCGCGGCTCGCTCTTCGCGCTGATGACAGCCCCCGGCCTGTGGCTGCAACGGATCACGACCCAGCCTCCAGACGACCACCAGGTAGAGTGCGCGATGATTGCCCTCAATGAGGCCATGGCGCTGGAAAAGCAACACGGTGGCGAACTGGTGATTGCCTAGCGGCCCCCGCCGCGAACTGGTTACTCTCCCCAAAACAGCTACAACATACAATTGAAGCGTAGAGACGCGGCTTGCCGCGTCTTCTGCCACAGAGTGAGACAGAGCAAGCCTCGTCTCCACGGAGCCATATGTTCGAGAGATTGGATCAAATCGAAGCGCGCTACGAAGAACTGACGCAGGCGCTGGCGTCGCCGGGCATCACGAACGACTCGATGAAGTATCAAAAGACCGCCAAGGCGCATAGCGAAATCTCGCCCGTCGTCGAGAAATATCGCGAATACAAAGATCTGACGCGCGGCATTGCCGAGAGCAAGGCGCTGCTCGCTGACGAAACCGATGCCGATATGCGTGTCTACGCCGAAGAAGAACTGGCGAAGTTGCAGGCGCGCGTCGGAGGCGTGGAAGAAGACCTCAAGGTGCTGCTGCTCCCCAAGGATCCGAATGACGAAAAGAACGTAATTCTGGAGATCCGCGCGGGTACTGGTGGCGATGAAGCAACGCTCTTCGTCGCGGAAGTATTCCGCATGTACACACGCTACGCCGAGAGCCAGAAGTGGAAGATCGAAGTGCTATCAACGTCCGAGTCGGGCGTGGGCGGGCTCAAAGAAGTAATCGCGCTGATCGAGGGCGACCGCGTTTACTCGCGGCTGAAATACGAAAGCGGAGTCCACCGGGTGCAGCGCGTGCCCGCTACCGAGCAGCAGGGACGCGTGCATACATCGGCAATCACGGTGGCGATCCTGCCCGAAGCCGAAGACGTGGACATCAAGATCGAGGCCAAAGACCTGCGCATCGATACGTTCTGTTCCTCTGGCCCCGGAGGACAGTCGGTGAACACGACCTATTCGGCGGTCCGCATCACGCACATTCCGACAAACACGGTGGTGAGCTGCCAGGACGAAAAGTCGCAGATAAAGAATCGCGAAAAAGGCATGCGAGTTTTGCGCTCACGGCTCTATGAAGTCGAGATGCAGAGGCAGCAGGATGCACTCGCCAAAGAGCGCAAGCAGATGGTCGGATCGGGCGACCGCTCGGAAAAGATCCGCACATACAATTTCCCGCAAAACCGGCTCACTGACCATCGCATCGGCTTCACGATTCATCAGCTCGAGCAGGTGATGGATGGAAAGATCCAGCCGCTGATTGACGCGCTGATCACGCACTTCCAGGCGGAGAAACTGAAGCAGGAAACGGCGAGCGTCGGGTGAGGCAGCGGTTAGAAGGTGGAAGGCGAATTGCAGAAATAGTCGCCATTCACTCGTTACGGAATTCAAGCGATCCATGGTATGATGGTGCCATCATGATGGCACGTACCCAAATCACGCTGGAACGCCAAATTCACCGGCGGGCTCGCCAACGGGCCAGCGAACTCGGGGTCTCCCTGGCGGAGTATGTGCGCCGGCTTGTCAGGCGCGATCTCTCCAGTCCCCAAGCCGAAGTAGATGTCAGTTGCGTGTTCGATTTAGGCAGCTCCGGCGGTTCCAACATCGCCAAAAATAAAGATGCAATGATCGCGGATGCCTTCCACTCGCTGCGGAGAAAATCGCGGCGCGCCTGACTCCCGGCAGATCCTGTACCCATGAGTGTTTTCGTAGATACTTCCGTCTGGTTTGCCGCAGCCGACTCATCAGACTTGGACAACAGTCGCGCCAAAGCGATTCTTGCCAGCGGCGAGCCTCTCCTAACCACGGACCACGTCCTCGCGGAGACATGGACTCTTCTGCGCTCTCGGATTCACCGTCGCGCGGCGGAACGTTTTTGGGATGGATTGCGAAATGGCACCGCTACAGTTGAATCGGTCGGCCCAGCGGACTTGGAAGCCGCCTGGCAAATTGGACTGGCCTATCCCGATCAGGATTTCTCTCTGGTCGATCGGACAAGTTTTGCCGTCATGCGCCGCCTCGGGATCGAGCACGCAGCATCCTTTGACGATCACTTTGCGGTGTTTCGTTTTGGTCCGAAGCGTCGCCATGCATTTGTTATCGTCGGGTAAATGTAGTCCCAAGCGATTCGGGTCTGATGGACTTTCCCCTCAGCGTTTTTGCGTGGTGAAATAAATTCATGCAATTGCGGCAGTCTCTCAACGCGGCTATCGAATGTCTCGCCGCCGAACATGTTCCCTCTCCGCGCATGAACGCCGAACTCCTCATCATGTTTACGCTCGACTGTGACCGGGCATACCTCTACGCGCACCCGGAGCGGGAACTCACCGCGGACGAAACCGCTCGCTACGATGTCGCTCTCGCCCGACGCACCACCGGCGTTCCTGCGCAGTACATCACCGGGCATCAGGAATTCTGGGGGATGGATTTGATCGTCTCCCCCGCCGTGCTGATTCCGCGTCCCGAGACTGAGCATGTGGTGGAGGCGGTGCTGGAGCTGGCTTCGCGATTCGATTCAACGCCCGAACAAAATCAAAGTCAACGGCCGCGGGCAGGAATGTCCGCGCCACGCGATCTCCGACCAACCGCGCTGCGCATGGTCGATGTTGGGACTGGCTCCGGCGCGATCGCGCTTGCTTTGGCGAAGGAATTGTCAGCGTTTGAAATTCATGCGACCGACATTTCAGAAGACGCACTCGAAGTCGCCCGCGCCAATGCCGCCCGGCACCAACTGAGTTCGCGAATTCAATTTCATCACGCGGACTTGCTTTTCGGGTTGCCGCTCGAGAGTTTCGATTTTGTCGTTTCGAATCCGCCTTATGTCGGCGAGTCGGAGGAAGACTCGGTGCAACTCGAGGTGCGTAAGTTCGAGCCGCGCAATGCTGTGTTCGCTGGCCCGACGGGACTCGAAGTGATCGGGCGCCTGATTCCACAAGCACACGCAGCGCTCGTCCCCGGCGGCTGGCTAGTATTCGAGATCAGTGGCATGATCGCAGATCGCGCGCACAACCTGTTATCCGGCTGGTCAGAGGTCGCGATCAGGAACGACCTGCAGGGAATTGCTCGCGTGGCGATCGCCAGGAAAGCAGTAAAAATTTGAAGTATTTGCAGGACATCTATTTTCCCGTAGAGACGCGCCTCGTTGCATCTCTCGCGCCGACGAATAGGAACCGTCGACGGAGACGGGGTAAGCCTCTTTCTACCTCTAAAATGTCACCCGCACTCCCAGTTGCGCCGCGAACGGAATTCCGACCGTGGTTCCCGGGCCGAAGAAATCTCCCAGACCGCCCGCTGGAATTTCCAGTTGTTTAAGACTGGTCACAGGCCCGCATGTCGGATTGCAAACCGCGGTGATATTCGTGCCATTGTTGTCGGTCATCACGGGAAGCAATGCCACATTGGTAACGTAATTCGCGCCGGGGTTGTTGCGGTTGAACAGGTTAAAGAACTCCGCGAACGGGTAAAGCTGCCAGCGCTCATTAAGCTTTACGGGCCGCGCCACGCGGAGATCCGCCTGGATATACGGCGTGCCGCGAAATTCGTCGAGGCTCGTGGTAACTCCGTTGATCTGAACTCTCTCGCTGCCGTCAGCGGTTGTGATCGTAATCGGACGCGCACTCTCGGCCTGTGTAAGGGTTGTCAGTTCGATGCCTCCGGGAATGTGCAACGTGCCCGCAAGAACGAAACGATGGCGTACATCTTCGCCCGAAGGGCCGTAGTCGCCAGGCGCGAACGCGTTCAGCGGATCGCACACGCCGTTCACGTAGTCGAAAAGTTCGCCCAGCACGCAGCCCCAGGTCTGAGCCTTGGAGAGCGTGTAGTTCGCAACCACGTTGAAGCGCCGCGAAACATTCCCTTGCAAGTGCAGCATAAGGGAGTTGTAGCTCGACCGGTTGTCGGAGTGGAAAATAGTGACGTCCGGATAGGGATACGCGCGGTAGCCGTGATTGCCTTGCTCGTGCGTGTAATCGGCGCTCGCGATCCAGTTCGGACTGAATGCGTGCTGGATGCCGCCCGTGATATGAATCGCATAGGGAGTCTTGTAATTCGGGTCGATGAGCGACGGCGGCGCGACTGAATTCGGGTTCACCGCCTGGAACGCAGCGGCCCAGCCGTTTTGGGCAAGATCGTTGTAGTACAGTCCAAACCCCGCGCGGATAACGGTTTTCTCGCTGCTGCCGGGCGCATAGGCGATTCCGAATCGAGGGGCAACCTGCTTGCGATCGTCATGAGGAACGGCCAACGGATATCCCCACTCGGTAAGCAACGGGAAGGATGGATTGGCAGCCTGGCTCAGTCCAGAGGCTTTGAACAGGCCAAACGTCGTCTGCCAGCGCACTCCGTAATTAACAGTCAAATGCGAGGACACTCGCCACGAATCCTGAGCATAAAGTGCCAGGCGTTGTACGCTTTGGGAGAAATTCCCGTTGCCAGCGGGTGTGAAGTTGCACGTAATGCCAGTGGAAGGATCGGGCGGAGGGTTACACATGGAATTTGCTGGAGTGTAATAGAACGGCAGCGGAGAGGTAGCGCCATTGCAATCGGAACCCACCGGACTGATGTAGCAATCTGGGTTAGAAGGATAGACGGTGAGTTGCTCAGCGGTCGCGGGGAATGCCCCGCTTAACACTGGCTCGTGAATGAAATTGATCCCAAACTTGGGTGCATGGCGTCCGGAAACGTGACTAACATCGTAACGGAACTGGTATTTTTCCTGGTTACGCAGGTCGGGAAAGAGAGTGATCGGAGTAGCGAATTGATTATCGCCAAATGTCTCGAAGCCGGTGACCGTGAGAGCAGTCGAGCTAAAGGGGAACGCAATGGCAAACCCAAGATCCGAAGTACGGGTCTGCGTCAGATGCAGCTCGCTCGCGTCAAATACAAAGCTGCCCAGCCACGTCGGACTGAAAGAATATTGATTGCTGATAACCGTATTGAAGTAGTTGTTATGGGTGGTCAATCCGGTGGATGGCAATGTCGCCTGTGCCACCAGGGCGTTATGCGCGATGTAGCTATCCTGCGAGGTGCGCAGGAACCACTGTGACTTCGAAGACTGCGCCCAGTCGAAACGAACCGAGCCAATGTAATCGCGGAACGGCACGGGAACATTGGCTGGAACATCGATCGACGGAGTCCCGGGAATCAGACCGTCGGCGGCAATCTGCGCCAGCGCGTCGAACTGTGCCGTGCTCGCGGGACTATAGGCAATGCTGGCATTCTCGTGCACATGCTCAAACGATGCGAAGATCCAGAGTTTGTTTTTTGCAATCGGCCCACCGATCGTGGCAATGTAATTCTGCCGTGAAAACGGCTGCTTGGGATTGTGCACACAGGTTCCGTCGGTACAAGTCTCGGCTGGGTTCTCAATCGGAAAGCGCGCATTTAGCGCGGCCGCACGCTCGTAAAAGGCTGCATCGCCGTGCCATTCGTTTGTGCCATGCCTGGTCGTGATTACGACCGAGCCTGCGGTTGTTCCGCCCGTGTCAGCGTCCTCATTGGCGGTGCGAACGTCGAACTCCTGAATCCCATCGGGCGAAAAATTCTGCAGGAAGCCGCCAATCCAATCATCCGAATTGTCTCCTCCATCGACGGATAGTTCGTTGTTGAGGCCCGAGCTTCCACCCGTGGATACGGCGGTGATGCGCGCCTTGGTGGGATCGGAGGGCTCGACCGGCTCCGTTCCGGGCACAAGGTAGGCAATGTTCGCAAAACTGCGCGCAGCCAGCGGCAGCGATTCGAGATCGCGACTGGTAACAACTCCCTGATGCACAGCGCTCGCCGTATCGATAGGCTCGCTGGTGATGGAAGAAGAAGACTTCCCCTGCACGTTCACGGTTTCGCGACTGGTCTCCGGCGTCAACGTGATGGAGACATCGCGCACCAGACTGACCTCTACTCCTACCTCGGCTTCGGCTTCGGCGAAACCCTTCGCACTGGCCGTCATGTGATAGCGCCCGGGCAACAGGCCTTCGATGCGGAATTCGCCGCGGTCATTCATGACGGCCTCGCGTATGACCGACGACCCGGCCGATTGCACTGTGACACGGGCGCCAGCCACACGAGCCCCGCTGGAGTCCTGAACCTCGCCGCGCAGAGCGCCGTTTGGATTCTGGGCTGGCAGATTCGGCGCGAACAGGAACGTCACGAATAAAACACCGAGGAACTTCCAGCGCGACTTACGCACATTGAGAAGCGAAGGCGTCATGAAAAACCGTCCGTTGAACGCAAAAATTGCCGCTTGTCTGGAAATTGCCAGAGAAATCATCCGGAAGCGGCCGAGCCACTGGCTCGCAGGCAGCATAGCGGGGGACAAGGAATTACTACCAGCAGTAGTCGTGCCGTCAGAAGCGGCGCAATCAGAATGCGAGAACAGGCTCCGTGGAATTCGGGAGAGTTCTTAGCGGACGAGCCACTCGGTAACTTCGTGGGTGAGGGCCAAAGCCGGGCCATACGAGGCAAAAGCGCAGAATAAAATCCCAACTACCGGGAGAATCGCAGCCCACCGCGGAATACGGCGCTGACGCGATTTGCCGGAATCCTCCCACGCCAGCAGCCGAGCCACGCGAGATCGGATGGATCCCGTCACGAAGCCAACGGTGCAAGCGGGCGCTTCTTCCACCGGGAATAGGCGAGAAAGTTTGACCAGAGCCGCAGCCAGGTCGACGGCGTCGCTGAGGCTGGAGACAGCGGCATCGTCGGCGGCAAGTTCGGCGGCTTCCGACCATGCGGCTTCGAGTTTCGCCAGGCCAGGGAACGGGGAAAAACGGAACACAAGTTTCTTCAGGTTGTCGCGCGAGCGGATGTGGGCAAGCTCGTGCCTCAGCGCGACATGCAACTCGTCAGGGCTGAGAATCTCAACCGTCGAATCGGAGACGAGCACCCGCGGTTTGCGCATTCCCACCAGGGTGAGGGGTGGCGTTTCGCGTCGCGAGCGAAACGTGATCGTCTCCTCGCAGGCGCCCAGCGGGCGAGCGCCTTCAAGCCATCGAGCCACGATTTGAGATGTCCGCATCTGCGCGGCGATTCCTCGGTAAGAACCATAGGCGATGAGTAGTAGCGCGGCAACACCCAGGGCAAGCGGCAATGTTCCCAGGCCTTCGTCAATCGAGCGAGGCTCCAGAATCTGAAATGAGGGCACAACAAAAGCGGCCGTGACGACGATGGAGGCTAGCAAAGGCACAACGCGCAGCGCAAAAAGCAGGTCCGCGACGGTTTGCTCGGCGACGCGCCGCCATTTGAGCGATCGCCAGAACCCCACGACCACCAGCGACAAGAAACAGTAAATCAAAACGAAGAATGTGAGCGAGACGGCGATTCCGCGCAGGACAAACATTAACGCCGCTCCTTCGCTTTGAGTTCTTGCGCCTTGGGCCCGGCGGCTTGGGCGCCTGCTTTGAGTTCCCGCCGCTTCCGTTCAATCAAAAGCTGAAGTTCATCGAGCAATTGCGCGTCGTGCGCACTGAGCGCTTCCACCAGATACGAAAGCGGCAGCGAGGAAGTATCGCCCGACCCCAGCAATTGTCGAATGCCATCCAGGGCAGCACCGCGTTGGATTTCTTCTGAAGTAAGGCGCGGAGAATAGCGGAACGCGCGGCCTTCCGCCACCCGGTCAAGCAGGCCCTTTTTGTAGAGACGGTCAAGAGTAGTCATGACCGTCGTATAGGCCTGACGAATCTTTCCATCCTCGATCAGGTCCCGCACGGTAGCGTCGCCGCGCACCCAGAGTTCCCGGAGCATCTGCTGCTCGAATGGCCCGAGCTGCGGCGTAGAACTCGATCCGAAAATTGAAAACTTCCTGGTCATTATTTCAAGGGCACCTAACGTGCGGCCTCCGGATGAACGATAAGAATACCATCAGCGCGCGGGACGCGCGAAGACAGGATGTCTTGTGTGGTGGCGGGGCTCCGCCCCGCAAACAGACACCCCACTGTTACTTACCGCGCAGCGCCGACCGGAAGAATTTCTTCGACATCAACCTTGGTCGGGTAATTTCCGGTGTAGCAGGCGGAGCAGTAAGTCGTTTTTTCGCCGTCAGCGCAAGCCTTCTTCAGGCCTTCAATCGAAAGATACGCTAGCGAATCGGCGCCAATGAATTTCCGAATTTCCTCGATCGACTTATTGGCGGCGATCAGCTCTTTCTTCGAGGGAGTATCGACTCCGTAAAAACAAGGAGAGATTGTCGGCGGACACGAAATCCGCATGTGCACTTCTTTTGCCCCCGAATTGCGAATCATGCGGACGATCTTGCGGCTGGTGGTGCCGCGTACGATCGAATCGTCGACGAGGATAACGCGCTTGCCCTCCAGCAGGCTGTGAACGGCGTTGAGCTTCAGTTTCACGCCGAAGTCGCGCACGGATTGCTGCGGCTCGATAAACGTACGCCCGATATAGTGGTTGCGAATGAGTCCAAGACGAAACGGAATGCCGCTTTCGGCCGCGTATCCAATGGCGGCCGTGTTCCCGGAATCGGGCACGGGCACCACGATATCCGCGTCCACCGGAGCCTCGCGGGCAAGCTGCCGTCCCATATTGTCGCGACTTTGATCCACGGAACGGCCGAAAACCACGCTGTCAGGCCGGGCAAAATAAACATGCTCGAAAATGCAGCTCGAAAGCGCCGGAGACGGCGAATAAAAACGCGAGCTGATGCCTTCGGGCCCGACGATCACAAGTTCACCAGGCTTTACATCGCGCTCGTAGATCGCGCCGATTAAATCGAAAGCGCATGTCTCCGAAGCGAAGACGATCGTATCCTTTTTCTCACCCGTCAGAGCCGGAATGCGACCCATGGCCAGCGGTCGAAAGCCTCGAGGGTCGCGGGCGGCGAAGATGCGGTCGCGGCTGATCATGACCAGCGAAAAAGCGCCTTCAACGCGGCGCAACGCGTCCGCGATGGCGTCTGGCAGAGTTTCTTCTCGCGACAGCGCAATCAGGTGAACCAGCACCTCGGTATCACTGTTGGTCTGGAAGATCGAGCCCTGGCCTTCAAGCTTGCGGCGAATCGCCAATGCATTGACGAGGTTGCCGTTATGAGCAATGCCGATGGTCCCCTTGTTCGATTGCACCATGATGGGCTGCGCGTTCAGCAACGCCGAATCGCCAGCCGTGGAATAACGCGTGTGCCCAATGGCCAGAATGCCGCGCAGGGAAGACAGTACTTCCTCGCTGAAGATATCGGCGACCAGGCCCATCGACTTGTGCTGGCGCAGCCGCTCTCCATCGGAGGTCACGATGCCGGCCGACTCCTGCCCGCGATGCTGCAAGGCGTGGAGCCCAAGATAGGCCAGCTTCTCGGCCTCAGGATGGGCATGAATGGCGACCACACCGCATTCATCACGAAATTTGTCCGAAATCGTCATTTGAGATCCGAAACTGAGGACTCTGTACGCAACGCCTTCTCCAGCGCGCCTTCGTATGCCTCCCACAATTCTTTCACGTTCGCTGAAATCGCGGGATGTCCGTCAATAGAAATCTCGACGCGCTCGCCCCCGGTTTCGCCGAGCACATCCGTTGCGATGCCGTATTCTTCCGCTACTTGTTGGATTCGCTGCAGGTTGGCCGGGTCGCAGCTTATGACAACGCGGCTGGCGTCTTCCCCGAACAGGCGAAACTCGGGCGGCAGTTCGTGCCCAGTCAAATTGACGCTCAACCCAAGTCCGGCGGGCAGCGCGCACTCCACGAGCGCAACCGCCAACCCGCCATCCGCGCAATCGTGTGCGGATTCGACCAGCCCCTCCTGAATCAGCGACACCAAAGCGCGCTGCAGCGCGGCCTCCTTTTCGATATCGATTTGTGGCGGATAGCCCCAGAGCTCGCCCAGAACTTCCGTCGCATATTCGGACGAGCCAAATTCCGATTGCGCGTCGATCGCGTCTCCCAAGTCATTAGCGCGAAGCAGAACAATCGTCCGCCCCGCCTTCGCGAAGTGCATCTTGGTAGCCTTGTGCACATCTTCGAGAAGGCCGACTATTCCGATTACTGGCGTAGGATAAATGCCTTCGCCCAGAGTTTCGTTATAGAAGCTGACATTCCCACCGGTGATCGGCGTATCAAGCTCCTCGCAAGCCTTGGTAATGCCGTCAATCACCTGCGAAAACTGCCACATGATGTGCGGCTTTTCAGGATTGCCAAAGTTAAGGCAGTTGGTAGCGCCAATCGGAGTCGCCCCGGCACATGCCACTTTACGCGCTGCTTCGGCGACTGCGTGCATCGCTCCCAGCCGCGGATCGAGATAGCACCATCGCCCGTTCCCGTCGAGCGCCATCGCCAGCCCACGCTTCGATCCCTTGATGCGAATCACGCCAGCATCTCCCGAACCGGGCGCGTCGACCGTGTTGGTCTGCACCATGTGATCGTATTGCTGCCACACCCAGCGCTTCGAGCAGATGTTGGGACTGGCAAGCAGACGCTTCAGTTGCGCCGTAAAATCGCCGCTTCCGGCGAGTTGTATGTGCGCCGGCATCTCGCGCTCAACCGGCGGTTCCCAGCGGGCCAGCGGACGCTTATAGACCGGCGCATCATCGGTCAGCGCGGCATTCGGAATCTCCGCAACAACCTCCCCGTGTTGCAGCACGCGCATCTTCGCATCGCGTGTAACTCGGCCGACTTCAACCGCATCGAGTCCCCACTTCTCAAATACGCGGAATACCTCGTCTTCACGGCCCTTCTGCGCGACCAGCAACATGCGCTCCTGCGACTCGCTCAGCATGATCTCGTAAGGAGTCATGCCCGTTTCGCGCTGCGGAACGCGATCCAATTCGATCTCAATTCCCGTGCCGCCGCGCGCGCCCATTTCGCACGTGGAGCATGTGAGGCCGGCCGCGCCCATGTCTTGAATTCCAACAATGGCGCCCGTCTGCATGGCTTCGAGGCAAGCCTCCAGTAAGAGTTTTTCAAGGAACGGATCACCCACCTGCACGTTGGGACGCTTGGCCTCCGATCCCTCGCTGAACTCCTCGCTCGCCATGGTTGCGCCGTGGATCCCATCGCGCCCAGTCTTGGAGCCAACGTAAATGACGGGATTGCCCTCCCCGGCGGCGCGTGCGTAGAAGATCTGGTCGCGCCGCACCAGCCCAAGCGCGAAAGCATTCACCAGAGGATTACCCGAGTAGCACGGCTCAAATTTAACTTCGCCGCCGAGGTTGGGAACGCCAAAACAGTTTCCATACGATGCAACTCCGCTGACCACACCCTCCATCACAGAGTGATTTCTGTGAACCTCAGCTTGAGAAGGGCTGGCGGGTGTGAACACGGGCGCCCCCGCCCGTCCTGCCGAGCGCAGCTCGGCAGCCGTCTCAATCGGCCCAAACCGAAGCGAGTCCATGACCGCAACCGGCCTGGCCCCCATCGTGAAAATGTCGCGCAATATCCCGCCCACTCCCGTCGCCGCGCCCTGAAACGGCTCAATGAACGACGGGTGGTTATGCGACTCAATTTTGAATGCGCAGGCCCAGCCGTCGCCAATGTCGACGATGCCGGCATTTTCCCCCGGGCCCTGCACCACCAGCTTGCTGCGCGTCGGCAGCCGCTTCAGATGCACGCGCGACGACTTGTACGAGCAGTGCTCACTCCACATCACGCTGAAGATGCCGAGTTCAGTAACCGTAGGTTCGCGTCCGCCCAGCAGTTGTTTGATTTTCTCGAACTCATCCAGCGTTAGTCCGTGCTCCCGGATTAGTTCAGGTGTCAAAGGAGAAATCGCGGAGGTGGTCATGAGGGGAACTTCTATTGTCGCATTTCGGCGGATTTTTTACATGCGGAACCTTGCCGTGACTCCGCGCGTATGTGTTAGCGTAGGCGGTCAGCCCGTGGCGTTGTGTGATGGCGGGTCTGCGCCCCGAAACCGGGCGAAGCCCCCTCACCACACGAAAGCCCGATACCGCGGATCTTGTATCATGAACAGCACCACGGTTAAGTCCGTTGTCACTAAGCCACAGAAGCGACCCTTCCAAACTGGGGGCATGTTCGCTGTCTATGGAATCGCCGTCGCCGGCTTCGTGCTCCACGTCATCTGCAACGGCCGCTACGGCTATTTCCGCGACGAATTCGACTACATCATCTGCGGGCGGCACCTCGATTGGGGTTATGTCGACCAACCGCCGCTCCTTCCTGTCCTTAGCCGGATATTTCTTGCTGTCTTCGGAAACTCATTACGCAGCGTTCGGCTTCTGCCGGCATTGTCCAGTGCCGGCCTGATTGTGCTGGCCGGCATGATCGCCCGCGAACTGGGCGGAAAACGCTTCGCCATGGCTTTGACCGCAGTTACTGTCCTCATCGCGCCCATCTACCTTTCAGGAGGAAGTCTGCTCACCTCCAATTGCGATCTTGAAGTGCTGCTCTGGATGGGCTCCGTATACTTCGCAATTCTGGCGGCAAAATACAACGCGCCGCGTTATTGGCTGTGGTTTGGAGTGGTGGCAGGAATTGCCTTGCAGGAGAAGTACTCGATACTTGTGCTCGGTTTCGCCATTGTCGTCGGCCTGTTGTTGACCGAACAGCGGCGATTTTTCTTCAACAAATGGATGTGGCTTGGAGGCCTCGCCGCGCTGCTCATCTTCCTTCCAAACCTGCTGTGGAACATCTCCAACCACTGGCCATTCGTTCAATTAATTCGCAATATCAAAGCGGACGGCCGGGATATTGCTCTCTCGCCCTGGCAGTATTTCTCGCAACAGATTCTGCTCATCTATCCGGGCTCATGTCCAATCTGGATCGCGGGCGTCATCTCGTTCTTTTTCGCCCGCCGCTTCAAGGCCTACCGTTTTATGGGGTGGGCCTACGTGGTTGCCTTTACGGTTTTTGTCGTACTCAAGGGAAAAAATTACTATCTCGCTCCGATCTATCCCGTCTATCTTGCCGCCGGCTGCGTGCTGGTAGATGATGGCATCGAACGTATTCGTCAGGTTTGGCTGAAGCCCGCACTGGTTGCGCTTTTGCTGGTTGGAGGCGCTATCTTCGCACCCTTGGCCATGCCGCTCCTTCCGATCGACCGATTCATTCCCTACATGAATTGGCTCCCGATCAAGGTGCCCCGCAGCGAGCGTGGTCACGAACGCGCGGCGCTTCCGCAACACTATGCCGATCAGTTCGGCTGGAATGAGATTGTGGAGAAAACTGCCGAGGTCTGGAATAGCATCCCCGCCGGCGAGCGCAAAAGCTGCGGCATCTTTTCACAGGATTACGGCCAGGCGGGAGCGATTGATTTCCTGGGCCCAAGATACGGCTTGCCGCCAGCGCTGAGCGGACATCAGTCATGGTGGCTATGGGGACCTCGCGGATATTCCGGCAATTGCCTGATCGTGCTCGACGACGATCGCGAGCGGCTCCAAAGTTTGTTCAAGAGCGTGGAATATGTGGGAGACTCGCCCCGCAACCCATACGCGCTGGAAAACGGGCTCTCTTTCTACATCTGCCGCGGCGCCAAATTCGGAACCCTCGCCGATCTCTGGCCCGAGCTCAAGCGCTGGCGGTAAGAGGCCGCTCGCCCATCCCGTCTATACTGTTGTCGCGTGAAATCCGTCATCGTAGGCACCGCCGGCCATATCGATCACGGCAAAACTTCGCTCGTGAAGTCTCTGACTGGGATTGATGCCGATCGCCTGGAAGAAGAAAAGCGGCGCGGCATCACCATCGATATCGGATTTGCCCATCTCGAATTGCCTGCTCCCAATGGAGAAAATCTGCGCCTGGGCTTCGTCGACGTGCCCGGCCACGAGCGCTTTGTTCGCAACATGCTGGCAGGAGTGGGCGGCATCGATCTCGTCGTGCTGGTGATCGCCGCTGATGAAGGTATCAAACCGCAGACCCGCGAGCACTTCGACATTTGCCGGTTGCTGGCCGTGCGCCGTGGCATTACGGTGCTGACCAAGTCAGACGCGGTGGATGCCGAGACGCTCGAAGTGGTACGTCTGGAGGTCGCGGATTTCCTGCGCGGATCGTTTCTCGACCCCGCGCACTCGCCCATTGTCGCTGCCAGTTCACTGACCGGAGCGGGTCTCGGCGACGTAAAGACAGCGCTCGCCAGAATCGCCTCGGAAGTGACCGCGAAAGACTCGGCCGCCCTTGCCCGTCTCCCAATAGATCGCGTCTTCACCATGAAAGGCTTCGGGACGGTCGTCACCGGAACCCTGGTTGCCGGCACGATTCGCAAAGAAGAGGAGCTGGAAGTATTTCCCGCGGGCCAGCGCGTGCGCGTTCGTGGAGTGCAGGTGCACGGTTCGTCCGCCGAAGCCGCCATAGCCGGACAACGGACGGCACTGAATCTCGCTGGAGTTCCGACCGAGCACCTCGCTCGCGGGATGACGCTCGCAGCGGCCGATTCGTTTCGCTCCACGCCCCGAGTCGATGCGGAACTTTCGCTGCTTGCCTCCGCCAAGCCGCTCAAGGACGGCGCGCGGGTACATTTTCATGCCTACACAATGGAGACGATCGCCGAAGTCCGGCTGTATGGAATGAGGCAGTTGAAGCCGGGCGAAGAAGCGTTTGCGCAACTGAAATTGGCAGAGCCGGTTCTGCTGCTCCCAGGCGATCGCTTCATCGTCCGCCAATTTTCGCCAGTGGTAACGATCGGCGGAGGAATCGTTTTGGACGCATCGCCGCCGACCCGCAAGCGAAGCGCGGATCAAGTCACCGCATTCCTGAAGACCATGCTGGAAGGGTCTCCGGAACAAGTGTTGACGGCACGAGTGGCGCGCAACGGAATCGCTGGTCTGACGTTGCAGGCCATGACTGCGCGGATGAATCTTCGACGAGCTGAGGCTGAGAAAGTTAGCCTGCACTCGCCGGCTTGGTGCGCTGCGCCGGAGTCTTCGTTTCGCCGGCCGCATTCGCAGAAGCAAGCTCCAATGTGATTCAAGCGGTCCGTAATTTTCATGATGCGAATCCGCTGGTCGCGGGCATCAGCAAGGAGGAGCTGCGTGACCGCGCCAGTCTGGGGCCGGACGTGTTCTCGGCTCTGCTGGCCAGGGCGGTGGCCGGCAAAAAGCTGGAAGTCGCAGGCGAACTTGTGCATGCTCCCGGCCGCGGCGTGTCCATGAAAGACGAAGAATCCGAGTCGAAACAAATTATCGAGCAGGCGTTTCTCTCCGCTGGACTCAAAGTCCCATCGCTAAAAGACGTACTGGCAGGTCTAAAGGTGGACAAAGCACGTGCGCAAAAAATCGTGACCTTGTTGCTCCGCGATAGAGTGCTCATCAAAATCTCGGAAGACCTCGTCTTCCATCAAACCGTTTTGGCGGACCTGCGGCAGAAAATCACGGTGCTCAAGCCCGCCACGCCGAAAATCGACGTTTCCCGCTTCAAAGATTTGACCGGAGTCAGCCGGAAGTATGCAATCCCATTGCTGGAGTATCTGGACCGCGAACATGTGACAAGGCGCGTGGGAGACGAACGGGTAATCCTTTGAAAGGTGTTGCTCGTGTGGTGACGGGGCTCTGCCCCGTGCAAACTGAGCGCAGCCCCGTTGTTTCTAGGGCTATCATTCAAGACTAGATGAAAAATAAGAACGGATTCGCATAAAGATGGAGTCCCCCAACACAGTCCGCATCATCGGCGCAGGCTTAGCCGGAACCGAAGCTGCCTGGCAGTGCGCGCGCCGGGGCATCGCCGTCGAATTGTTTGAGATGCGGCCCGTCCGCACGACTCCCGCCCATCAAACCGCCGACTTCGCGGAGTTAGTCTGCTCGAACTCCCTGAAGTCTGATAGCGAGAACACCGCGCCCTGGCTTCTCAAGCAAGAGATGCATCGCGCGGGATCGCTGCTGCTTGAGATTGCCCGCGCAACCGCCGTTCCGGCCGGACACGCCCTGGCCGTGGATCGCGCGGAATTTTCAAAGAAAGTGACAGAGGCAATCGCGAAAGAACCGTTGATCGCGGTCCGCCGCGAAGAGGCAACACGGATCGACGATAGCCAGATCACCGTGATCGCGACCGGGCCGCTGACCTCGGATGCACTCGCGCAGGAGATCGCGCGGCTTGGTTCGACTAAACGATCGAGAGACGATTCCGCTCCAAGTGACACCCCTGCGGGTGCCCCTTCGACTCTCGCTCAGGGCGGGTCCGCATCACACAATCTCTATTTCTACGATTCCATCAGTCCCATCGTCGAGGCCGATTCGATCGACATGAACAAAGTCTACATGGCGGCCCGCTACGACAAAGGCTCCGCCGATTACATCAACTGTCCCATGTCGAAGGACGAATACGACGCCTTCTACGACGCGCTCATCGCCGCGCAGTCGGTGGAGCAGAAAGACTGGGAAAATCTGAATTACTTCGAAAGCTGCCTGCCTATTGAGGAAATCGCGCGCCGCGGCCGCGATACCTTGCGCTTCGGCCCGATGAAGCCGGTGGGCCTGATCGATCCGCGCACCAGCAGGCGGCCCTATGCAGTCGTGCAATTGCGCCAGGAAAATCTGCGCGCCGATTCCTACAACCTCGTCGGCTTCCAGAATCACCTTAAATTCGGCGAGCAGGCACGCGTGCTTAGCCTGATCCCAGGCCTCGAACATGCACGCTTTTTGCGTTACGGCCAGATTCACCGCAACACCTACATCAATGCGCCCACTCTGCTCATGCCGACACAGCAGATGAAAGCGCGCCCGCACGTGCTGTTCGCTGGACAAATTTGTGGAGTTGAAGGATACGTCGAATCCATCGCAACCGGCCTGATGGCGGGCATAAACGCAGCCGCCCTAGCCAGTGGAGTAGTGCCTGTGCCTCCGCCGCGCGCGACCGCGTTCGGCTCGCTCGTCCACTACATCACGCAGGCCGACAGCCGCAACTTTCAGCCGGCGAACATCACGTTCGACCTTCTGCCGGCGCTCGAAACCCGCGTCCGCGACCGCAAAGAACGCCACCGCCTGCAATGCGAAAAAGCGCTGCAAGAATTTCAGATTTGGCTAAGCAAAACGGAAGGGGCAAACAAAAGCGCGACAAATTTGGTTGCTCGCAACTCGTAACTCGAGGCCCGAGGCCGTTCCCATCATTGACTGCCCCACTCGCGAAGCGATACCTTGGCATCACTCCGAGGAGCGCCCGTGCCCACTTCCGCCGTCGATTGTGTTCAGCCCGCCATTCAGCACACTCGGGACCAGCTCTTCCGGCCCTTCCGATTCGGGCAGTGGTCGCGCCTGGCGGTTGTAGGAATCTTAGCCGCCGAGTTGCACGCCGGCGGATGCAATTCTGGCGGCTGGCATTTTCCGATGTCAACGCATCCGCGCCAGGGCCACGAATTCGTCACCACGTCTTTTCCCCAGATCGACCCGTCGCGCTTCGATCTAGCTCGCATCGCGCAGTTTGCCGGCTTGATCGTTGCGGCTATATTGCTGGCGACTATTTTGGGGTTCATCTTCCTGTACATCAACAGCGTCTTCCGCTTCATTCTGTTCGACTCCGTTCTCAAAAAGCGCTGCTCGATCTCCGAAGGGTGGCAACGCTGGCGCCGCGCCGGCCGGAGATTCTTTCTCTGGCAAATCGTCTTCATGATTGCCGAATTCCTCATTCTCGGAGTTCTCATCGGCGTGCCTTTGGCGGTGGCCGCGGCGCTTGGCTGGTTTCACGATTTCCATGAGCACGTAGGTCGCACAGTCCTCGGCGTAATCTTGATGGTCGGGTTGTTGTTTGTTTTTGCGCTGGCGGCCGTGGCCGTTCAACTGCTAGCGAGGGATTTTCTCGTGCCCATCATGGCGCTGGAAGAGGTAGATTTCGCCGACGGCTGGAGCCGTTTGCTTACGCTGATCCGGCCAGAACCCGGGAAATATGTAGTCTACCTTCTGTTAAAGATCGTGCTGGCGATTGCAGCCGCGATTCTGTTCGGTATTCTCACTCTCATCCCGATCCTGGTCCTGATAGTTC
Organism: uncultured Acidobacteriaceae bacterium; assembly: GCA_963821295.1. Lineage (GTDB taxonomy): Bacteria > Acidobacteriota > Terriglobia > Terriglobales > Acidobacteriaceae > Acidiflorens. The sequence goes on from CAWGDB010000001.1 coordinate 318,173, forward strand.
CGGCGGTAGTGGCCGTGATCGCGGGCCACGCAGCGGGCCTGGAATGGAACGTCACGACCGTGAGCCTGGCGATAATCCTCGGCACCCTGCTGATGATCGTTCTGATCTATGTGATCGCCCTGGTGAATGTGCCCGCAACAGTGTTCTTCCCGGCATTCGCAATCCACTTCTTTGCGGCGAGATATCCCAGGCTCGACGCGCTACTCAATCCGCCGGTCCCCGCGCCGGAATTGCCTCCAATACTCGAGTCTCCGCCTCCCGAGCCGCCTCCGCTGCCGCCATCGCCCGAACCCATTGGATAGCGAGCGTAGCGCCGGCACCCGGCCGGCGGTTCCGAGCGCGCCTCGCGCTCGGCCGTAGTCAAAAAACCGTTGGCCAGCAACCGCTGATCAACTGTGGGCGCGGACCTGCCCTGAGCGAGAGTCGAAGGGGCCCTCGCCCGCGAGGCTGCCGATCTGAAACGACGTAGATTTCACACAATATCTGACGCGCCTCGCTCGGACCTACTTCCGATGTTCACTCGTCTTGCGTTTCCAGCTAAACCGCCGCCCCACAATGCACTTCACGATCAGGTGATCGCTGGAGTTCGTGACATCCACGCCTACGCCGAAATTGAACTCCCAGTCGGGAGAAAGATTGAGGTCAATGGTGGGAAAAATCTGCTGCGACTGCTGCGAAATCGGATCGAAGTTCGAGACCGGTCCCAGCGCTCCGTAATATTCGATCCCGCCGGCAATCTTCTTCGTGAAATCAAAACTGACTTTCACATTCGGAGAAAACTCCCATCCTTTGCCTACATTCAGCCCGTGCAGTGAGCGATCAAACGTCGGATTGAAATCGAGATACCAGGGCCCGATTTTCTTGTCGATGATCGGCCGCAGTTCATAGTCCCAGCTATCTTCGGCGAACGCGCGCCGCTGGTATCCGATCTCCTGCGAAATGCTCAGCCCAACCGGCCAGTGCCACGACTCAGGCACTGCAATCCGCGGACGAATATGATCCCCCACCCACTGCCATCCGCCGCCGGCCGAGCCGCCGGGCTGAATGCTCGAGAATACATAGAAACCAGTCTCGAACCAGCTCGTCCATCCCTGCGTGATCTCCAGCGTCTCGTGCTCGGCGTGATTCGAGGGCAGCACACCATTCACAACCGTCTTCTGTCCATCCACAGTGAAGTTGGAATGGATCTCCACCATCGTCGTGTTTGGCGGAACCGTGTCGGAGGAGTAGACCTGAATTTCGTAGTTATCCTGCCCGAGGGCAGGCAGAGCAAGCAGAACCAAAGAGAACGCGAAAAAAACGGTGCTGCCCACCACGCCTCGTAAAAAATATTTCGCCGTCAGCTGCATGAAGATTCGATTCTAGAGCAGTTCGTGTGGCGACGGGGCTTCGCCCCGTCAAAGCGGAGCAAAGCTCCGCTCCCAATTGTGCGCACCCACCCAACTTGCAGATGGCGCGCAGTCGACCAAGATGAGCCAGGCCCAGCTTCGCCATCGGGAACTCTAATCGCACTCCGGGTGTCAAATCCATTCAAGACACGCGCTTGCCGATTCAATGAGGAGAGATTCCAATGGCATTCTCGGCAAGCGGCGGCCCCAACTCGCCCCAAATGAACGTCACGCCCCTGATTGACGTTCTGCTGGTGCTGATCATTATTTTCATGGTGGTTGTGATCGAACAGAGGCCGACCGGCTTGACGGCCGAGGTTCCGCAACCCGCTCCGGCAACGGCGAAGAATATTCCGCCGCCCGACCGGACAATCGTTATTCATGTCCACCAGGCCAAGCCGGGAGATAAAAGTCCCGAGCATCCGCGCGTGACGGTCAACGAAGAGGCAGTTGAATGGGATCGGCTGCGCGAACGTTTGCGGGATATCTTCGCGATCAGAGTCGAGCGAATTGCCTTCATCGAAGCCGACGACGACACCGACTTTCAGGATGTAGCCGACGTGATCGCGCTCGCCCGCACCGCCGGGGTAGACCGCGTGGGATTGCTGACAGAAGACGGCAAGCACGCGCCGATAACGACGTAGTGAGGAGAGGATCTATCAGTGGAGAGGAGCATTGGCAGAGTTGAGCTGATTAGTACATGCGGTGATCTGCCCGTCGAGCGGAGCGGAGCTCCGCCTCTACGCAGGACTCAGTCCCGCGCCCGATTCTTGATCCAGATCGGCGACCCCATAAACCCAAACGCCTCCCGAATCTGATTCTCAAGAAATCGTTCATAGGAAAAATGCAGCTTCACTGGCCGGTCAGTAAAAAGCACAAACGTGGGCGGCGCTACCGCCGCCTGCGTCATGTAATAGATCTTCACGCGCTTGCTCACCGGCACGGAGGCCCGATCAAAGTCAACTGTCCGCAGGAATCGATTCATCTCTCCGGTGGTAACGCGCTTGCGCCGCTCGGCTGCGACCTGCTCGATCAGCGGCAGAATCTTTTCCGTCCCCTTGCCCGTGTGCGCGGAAATAAAAACGACCGGCGCATAGCTAAGAAACTTGAGCCCATACCGCAGCCGCTCTTCATAAAGCTTGCGGTCCTGCGGACGCTTCGCATCCTGAATGCGCGCTGCCTTCGACTGGCTGATCGCCCGCTTCTCGCCGCTCGTCACCAGGTCCCACTTGTTCACGACGATAATCACCGAGCGTCCACTCTCATGCGCGTAGCCCGCGATGTTCGCATCGAGCCCGCTGACGCCCTCAGTTGCGTCCATCATGAAAAGCACGATGTCGGCGCTTTCGATGTTCTTGCGCGCCATGACCACGGAAAGTTTTTCGGCCATCAGTTCGGTCTTGCCCTTGCGGCGAATGCCGGCCGTGTCGATGAAGCGAATCTTGCGTCCCTTGTATTCGACGACTTCATCAATCGAATCGCGCGTCGTACCCGCAACCGGCGAGACGATGGCTCGGTCCCTGCCCGTCAGCTGATTCAGCAACGTGGACTTCCCGACGTTGGGATGCCCGATGATGGCAACCTTGATTTCCTTTGGAGAATCGTCGTTCGCTGTTCGGCGTTCGCCACTCTCCGCGCGCTCTAAGCCGTCCCCCAGTGCTTTTTGCTCTGCAGGTTCCTCCGTGCCCTCAGTGACCCCTGTGGTTTTGCTTTGCGCCGGCGGCAGCACCTCAAGCACTGCGTCGAGCAGGTCATCGATCCCGCGCCCGTGCTCCGCCGAAATTCCGAACACCTCGCGAATGCCCAGTTCGTGAAATTCTCCAATCAGCGATTCCTGCTTGTCGCTGTCAACCTTGTTCACCGCCAGAAACAGAGGCTTGCCCATGCGCTGAAGCTGCCGTACTAGTTCGCGATCGGGACCCGCCAACTCGGTGCGGGCATCGACGACCATGATGATTCCAACCGCTTCTTTCAGCGCAACTTTGGCCTGGCGAAAAATTTCGGACGGAATGAATTCCTTGTCTTCGGGAATGATGCCCCCGGTGTCAACGACGCGGAAAGCATGCCCACGCCACTCTGCCTCACCGTAGAGGCGGTCGCGCGTGATGCCCGGCTCATCGCCAACAATGGCGCGCCGCGAACCTGTCAGCTTGTTGAACAGCGTCGATTTGCCAACGTTGGGACGGCCCACGATGGCGAGGAGAGGTAAAGGATTCGGGTTTGAGGAGATTTGTTTCACCGGCAACTGGCGGCTGGCAACTGGTTAGCTATTATAGAGACTCCGTGGCTCCTTCATCCCATCCCGCCCCGGCCACTGCCGGGTTCTCCCTCTACCAGTTCTTCGCGCCCGGCGGAGTGTTGTCGAAATGCCATCCTGCCTACGAATTTCGGCGCGGACAACTGCAGATGGCGCAGGCCGTGGAAGAAGCGCTCGAAGAAAAGCGTCACTTGATCGTCGAAGCGGGCACAGGTACCGGCAAGACCCTCGCCTACCTGCTGCCGGTCATCCGCTCGGGCAAGCGCGTAATCATTTCGACCGGTACGAAAAATCTGCAGGAGCAACTGTATTTCAAAGACGTCCCGTTCCTGGAGCGAGCCCTCTTCGGCGAGCCGCTATCGATGGAGCGACGGGTGCCCTCGCCCATCCAGAACATGCCGAGCCCGGAAAGAGCCGAAGCGACATCCCGCAAGCTCTCCGTCTGCTACATGAAGGGCCGCAACAACTATCTCTGCCGCAAGAAGCTCTACGACCTCACCGACCAGCCCGTGCTAAGCGGCTTAGAAGAAATCGAGCACTATCGCGCCATCGCCGCCTGGGAAAAAACCACGCACACCGGTGACCGCGCCGAACTCGCGGAACTGCCCGAAGCGAGCGCGCTTTGGCACAAACTCGACGCCCGCGCGGATACCTGCCTCGGCCAGAAATGCAAAGAGTATGACCGCTGCTTTATCACGGAGATGCGCCGACGCGCGGCCGAGAGCGACATCATCATCGTCAATCATCACCTGTTTTTCGCCGACCTCGCCATCAAGCTCGAAGCAGACGGCGCGCCCGATGCCGGTGTTCTTCCCGAATGTGGAGCGGTTATCTTCGACGAAGCCCACGAACTCGAAGAGGTCGCCGGAAATTACTTTGGTATCTCCGTCAGCAACCTGCGCATGGACGAGCTGGCGCGCGACACCGAAAATCTCCTGCAGCGTGAAAAGATGTACACGCCGCAAATGTCGGGTGCGATCGGTTCACTGCGTGAGCGCTCGCAATTATTCTTCTCGCTGTTGCCCGCGCAGGAAGGCCGTTTCGCTTTTGATACGCGGCGCGAGTTCCTGGAAGAAAATGGAGAGGAATTCATCGCTCTGAATCAGGCGCTCATGCGCATGTCTGCGGAGTTCGAGCAACTTCCCCAAAAACCCGACGAAGTCTTCACGCTGGCTCGGCGAGCGCAGCAACTGCAGGTGCAACTGCGCTTTGTGATGGAAGACGAAGACCCGAACACAGTTTTCTGGATCGAACGCCGCGGCTTTCGTGGTGCGCCGAACGCAGGCCGCCGCAAATTTTCGGATGACAAGGGTTCAGGTGGCCGCAGCAATGTGTTTCTGCAAGCCACGCCCATCGAAGTCGGCCAGATCTTGCGCGAGTGCCTCTGGTCGAAGCTGGAAACAGCCGTGCTCACCTCGGCCACACTCGCCGTCGGCGGCGGCTTCGATTACATTCGCCAGCGTCTCGGCCTCGACCACGCGCGCGACCTTATCGTCCCATCGCACTTCGATTACGAGAGCCAGGCAATTCTCTATGTGCCGCCCGAGCTGCCCGATCCCCGCACTCCGCAATTCGCAGCGCAAGCCGCTGACGTCATCCGCCGCCTGCTTGAGATAACACGCGGCCGTGCCTTCGTCCTCTTCACCAGCTACGCGCAGATGAACGATATTTACGACCGCCTGCTGGGCCTTATCGAGTTCCCAATGCTCAAGCAAGGTGACGCGCCAAAGTCGGCGCTGCTCGAGGAGTTTCGCCTTACGCCCAATGCTGTTCTGTTCGGGACTTCGTCATTCTGGCAAGGTGTGGATGTGCAAGGCGAGCAGCTAAGCTGCGTCATCATCGATCGCCTGCCCTTCGCAGTGCCAAACGACCCGATCGTGGCCGCGAGAGTCAAGGCAATCGACCGCGCCGGAGGCAACGCGTTCAGCGATTATCAGGTTCCGAGCGCGGTCATCACGCTGAAACAAGGCTTTGGGCGCCTCATCCGCTCGTTGCACGACCGCGGCCTGCTCACGCTGCTCGACAACCGGATTCTGAAGAAGTCCTACGGGCGAGTATTCGTAGAAAGCCTGCCGAATTACGCTAAGACAACAAACTTGAAGAAGGTAGAGGAATTCTTCGGAGCAAGTTCCTGAAAGTGTTGTGTGGAAGAATGCCTGTGTGGTGGCGGGGCTTCGCCCCGCAAACGGGGCAAAGCCCCGTCACCACACGGAACATAGTTAGCAGCTAAGAATCGGAAACTCGCCCCGCCACAGCCAGGGATAATCCCCTTCGCACCGCACCAGGCCCGACCGTACCGGATTCTGGCAAATGTAATTCACTTTCTCTCTCAAGCTCTCATTGGAGCGCAGAACATGATCGAAAGACTCCTCTTGCCAAACTGGACCATGCCGGTCGAGCAACCTGTTAATAAAGTGAGCCGAGCGACCTTTGATCAACCGCATAATCTGGGGCAGACTGACCAGCCATCCCTCTGCATTCTGACAAGGTGTGAAAAGCAAATGCGCGTGCGTGGGCATCACCACCACTGCGTGCAAGTCAATCGTCACATTGCGCTCCCGCAGGCAGCACTCGAAAACCAACTGCCGTGCTGCCGCAGTGAGTTCCCACCGCCTGAATGTCCCGAATGTTACGAACACGGGACGATTGTCTTTGAGTAAATGCGGGAGAGTACGCCGGTAAGAGTATTTTCGATCCAGATACACTACTACTAAATATCTGAACGAAAGAACTGAAACAGTGACGCGGCTCACGGCAATTTGGGTCAGTTTTGCCCGGTTCGAGAGCGGGAGTGCTCGTGTGGTGGCGGGGCTTCGCCCCGCAAACGGGGCGAAGCCCCGTCACCACATGAAACTAACTAACAACTACTCGGTGGCCGGTTCCTTATCCACGATCACCTTCAAATGTGTGGTCACATCCTTGTGCAATTTGATCGGCACAATGAACTCGCCCACCGTCTTAAGCGATTCATGCAACTGGATTTTCCGACGGTCGATGTGGAAGCTCTTCTTCTCGAGCCCTTCCGCGATATCGCCAGCCGTAACCGACCCGAAGAGCTGATCGTTCTCCCCCGACTTGCGTGTGAACTTCACTTCCAGCCCGTCAAACTGCTTGGCCAGTGCCTCGGCTTCCGACTTCTCCTTGGCCGAGCGCCGCACGGCGGCCGCTTTCATCTGCTCGATGACGGTCTTGTTCGCAATCGTTGCCTCGATCGCAAGTTTCCTGGGCAGCAGAAAATTCCGCCCGTATCCTTCGGCGACCTTGACCACCTCGCCCCGGTTGCCCAGCTTGGGCACATCTTCTTTAAGAATGACTTCCATTTCGATAACTCCATTCCGTGAGTAACTGTCGCTAGTCGTTCGTCGTTGGTCGTTCGCGAAATCTCACCGCTTCTCGATCACTGCCCCCGTCATCGGCGCGAACGACGAATGACGAAACGCCAACGGCGCTTTTCAAACCTACTGCGCGCGCCCCGCGAACGGCAGCAGAGCGATATTGCGAGCCTGCTTGATCGCCTTCGACAGTCGGCGCTGGTGCGGCGTGCACACGCCCGTCAGCCGCCGCGGAGTGATCTTCCCGCTCTCCGCCACGAACTGCGCCAGCAAGCGCACATCCTTGTAATTGACCGCTTCGATTTTCTCAACGCAGAACTTGCAAACTTTCTTGCGCCGGAAATACTTGCGTCCGCCTTCGCGAGGACCGCCCGGGCCGCCTCCACCCGCCCGCGGACCTCGAGGTCCACGGTCACCGCCGCCGCCACTACGCTCCGGCCGTCCTTCCGGTCGAGTCCCGCCCCCGCCTGTTTCAGCGGAAGCGCTTGGTGCTTTCGTTTCGTCTGCCATATTGCTCCTTAACAAAATTCTTCAGGACAGAGTCCTGTGTAAAAAGCTAGCGCTAAGAGGCTCGTGTGGTGACGGGGCTATTCCCCGTCCAGCGGAGTGCCACTACGCTCTTCGACCTAGACCGTCGTCGGAGCCGGCGTCGCTTCCGTCCCTGCTTCCGGTGTAACCGGTGCCGGAGCGGGCGTCGAAGCAACCGGAGCCCCGCTCGTCTTCTTCTTTGCGTCCCGCAGCTTCTTGATCTTGTCCAGCCGCTTCAGTTCTTCGTCGGTCCGAACGCTCAGGAACTTGATGACCTGTTCCGTCACGCGCAGGCGCCGTTCCACTTCGTGGATGATCGCTCCCGAGCCCTCAATCATGAGCAGCACAAAAATCCCGTCGTTGAATTTCGAGACCTTATATGCAAGCCGCCGCTTGCCCCAGACTTCCGTCTTGGCCGTTCCGCCGGCCGAGGTCACCGATGATTCCAGCGTCGAGATCAGCTTATTCAAATCCTCGTCCACCATGTCAGGCCGGACGATGAACATCAATTCATAGCTACGATTCATTCGTTCTCTCCAAAACTTTCTCCGCTGCAAAAACGCTTTCCACAACAACTGCACTTCGTGGCTTCCTGCATTAGTCTGCGGGTGGCTCGTCTCCGCCGTCATTCTTGCGGTTGAACCGGTTCATGGCCGCCGCCGGGCCTTCCTTCAAAATCACTTCCGCGGCCGTCGCCGCTTTATCGAGCATTTCGTCGACGACCGCATCCTTCGCCTTGCGGAATGGCGTCAGCACGAACTTCGCGCCATCGCCGACTTTGTACTCCGGCGCGATTCCCAACCGGATTCGCAACAATTCATCGGTCCCGAGCGCCTCCAGAATGGATTCCATTCCGTTGTGCCCCGCCGAACTCCCCCGCTGCCGGATGCGAATCGTCCCCAGCGCGAGGTCAAGCTCGTCATAGATCACGATCAGGTCCGTTTTCACATCGACCTGATGTTCCGCCACCAGTTCCCGCACCGAAAGCCCACTCAGGTTCATGTAGGTTTCCGGCTTAGCCAAAATCACCGGCTGGCCTGCGATCTCAGTCCGCGCCGTAAGCGCCAGACGCTGACGGTTCCGGACTTCAATTCCCAGGCTGTTGGCGATCCGGTCAATCGTCAAGAACCCCAGATTGTGGGGCGTGAACTGGTATTCGATTCCAGGGTTGCCCAAACCGACAATCAGTTTCACGCGAGTCAACTCACAGCTTCCAGCTGTTGGCTCGTGGCTCGCGGCCCGTAGCTCGCAGCTTTAGGACGGGCGAGCGCGCCCGTCCCTCCACTATTTTTTCTCTTTCTTCTCAGCCTTGGGCTCAGCTTTCCCCTTGGGCTCAGCTTTACCTTTACCCTTATCGCCCTCGGCTGCCTCTTCTTCACCCTCAGCTTCCTGCTTGCCCTTCTTGATGACCTCAGGCTCAGCCGGAGCCGCTCCCGCTTCCGCAGCCACTGCCTCAGGTGTGGCCACCACTTCTTCCTTCACCGAGGTGATGTGCGCGATCATTTGGTTCTCTTCCGTGAGGAACTTCAGCTTCTCGCTGTGCGGCAGATCCTTCACACGCACTTCGACGCCAAACGTCAGGTGGCTGATGTCGACCTCGATCGATTTCGGAATATCGACCGGAAGGCACTCGATCTCGATTTCGCGCAGCAGTTGTTCGAGAATGCCGCCCTCCTGCTTCACGCCCGCCGCCTCGCCCTTGAGCACAATCGGCACGGTGACGGTGAGCACCTTGTCCATTGCGATCCGCTGCAGGTCAACGTGCAGCAGCTTGCCCTTGATCGGTTCGAACTGCCAATCCACGATCATCGCCTTCACCCGATCGCTGTCGAGCGCCAGGTCAAAAATCGTGTTGTGTCCGCTCTCCGACCGGAGAATGCGCAGCACCTGCCGCGGATCGACCGCGACCGTCGCGGCCTGTGCGCCGGCTCCATAAACAACCGCGGGAATCTTCCCCGCCGCGCGCACCCGCCGCGCCGCGTTCTTGTTGCCCGATTCGCGCGTCTGCGCTTCCAGAATGCTGATATCCGTTGCTGTAGCCATAATTCCGTTTCCGTCCTTTTAGAATCGTCGTTAGTCGTTCGCAAATCCTGCGTTATCTAAGAATCTGCGATATCTCGTCGCTCGCTATCCCATTCTTCGCGGTGCGCAAACCTATCGCCCCTTCTGCGAATAGCGAACGACGAACGACGGTTCCTAAATAAAAAGTCTGCTGACCGATGTCTCTTCGTGAATCGACTGAATCGCCCGCCCAATCAACCCGGCAATCGAAAGCACTTTGATCTTTGGCAAATTCCGCGCCGATTCATTCAGTGGAATCGTGTTCGTCACGACCACTTCGGCGATCGGAGAGTTCATCAGATTTTCCGCCGCCGGCCCCGAAAGCACCGGATGCGAGCAGCACGCATAAATCGTGCCCGCGCCATTCTCGATCAGCGCCTGCGCCACCTTCACCAGCGTTCCCGCCGTGTCGATCAAATCATCGATGATCAGACAAGTGCGGCCGTCGACGTCGCCGATCACGTGCATCACTTCCGCGACATTCATCTCGACGCGCCGTTTATCGACGATCGCCAGTGCCGCATCCATCTTCTTCGCGAAGAAGCGCGCCCGCTCTACGCCGCCTGCGTCCGGCGAAACCACCGTCAGATCCGGCAGGTTCAGCTTCCGGAAGTAGTCCACCAGCACCGGCGACGCGAATAAATGGTCCACCGGAATGTTGAAAAATCCCTGCAACTGCGGCGCGTGCAAATCCACCACCAGCGCCCGGTCCGCTCCCGCTGTCGTTAGCAGGTCCGCAACCAGCTTTGACGAAATCGGCACCCGCGGCTTGTCCTTGCGGTCCTGGCGCGCGTATCCGAAATACGGGATCACCGCCGTTATCCGCCGCGCCGAAGCGCGCTTCAGCGCATCCATCATCAAGAGCAATTCCATCAGATGCATGTCCACCGGCTGGCAGGTAGGCTGCATCACGAAAACATCGGCTCCGCGCACGTTCTCCTGAATCTGCACATACGCTTCGCCGTCTTTGAAGCGCGTCACCAGCGCCTGCCCGCGCGTCAGACCAAGAAACGCGCAGACTTCATCACAGAGCGCTTCGTTGGCGGTTCCACAAAAAATCTTGAACCGGTCGTCGACACGCGCCCGTACTGGCTTGCGTTCTGTCTTCTCGTCCGGAGTGGGCTTTTTTTCCATCTTCTCCGCAGTCGTAGTCGCAGTCGCCATAGTGAAGGTCTCAGGTCCTGGGTGTCAGGTCTCAGGACGTGCTCCTCAAGTCTCAGGGGGCTCCGTCAGGTCTGAGACCAAACACCTGACACCCGAGACCTGCTTCTCTGGCTGGGCCGCTAGGATTCGAACCTAGACAAAGTGCTCCAAAGGCACTTGACCTACCATTAGTCGACGGCCCAGTAATCGTAGCGCCGGCGACTCGCCGGCAGTTACGAGGGCGACCGCCCTCGCCTACTTCAAACTTGCTCTGTGGTCGAATCCAGTATGCCGAACTCAAGCCTGCGTGCAAACAAGAAAATTAACTACTCACCGCCCACCCGCCACCGACCAACCTAAGAGCTCCGGAGCACCGACCACTTCCGATACTCCCGCCGCATCAGCGTCCGCGTGGCCGTCGCTCGTAGCCCCTGCTTGCGCAGCTCGCGAGCCGCCTTTACCGCCGCCTTTTCGGATTCAAACAGCCCATACAAGCTGGACCCGGATCCCGAAAGCGACGCGTACCTCGCCCCGTCGCGCTCCAGCGCACACTTCATGTCTCGTAGTTCGGGAGATTGCGGAAAGACGACCTTTTCAAAGTCGTTTTCAATCCCGGTACGGACAAGCTCGGAAAGCAAATTTCCGGCCCGGCCCCCGCTCTTGGCGGGAGCACCAGCGTCAGGGTAGATACTAAGCCACGCCGACAGCGCGCGGCCAACCTCCAACAGTCTATCGGACGAGCCACAGTGCGTCAATTCGCCGCCGCGTCCAGGCATCGACGTTGCAGCCGAGCATTCTGGAGCGACCGAATCCTCTGTGTGCCTCCGTGTACTCTGTGGTTTAAAGTTTTTTGCCGACCTCTCGTCGCCCGCCAGCCGATCCCAATCCGCGAACGCCCGCGGAGTCGACACTCCCACCTCCGGCGCAACCACCACCATCGCTGTCGTTGCCAATTCCGCCAGCGGATACACTTCTTCGCCCCGCCCAACTCCCAACACAGTCCCGCCAAGCACAAACAGCGGCAGATCCGATCCCACTGCAGCCGCAAGCCGCAGCCGCGCAGCAACCGTCAATGATTTTTTGAAAGCCCGTTCCAGCGCAAACATCGTAGCCACCGCATTCGATGAGGCGGCGCCCAGCCCGCCTTGCACCGGAAGCCTCTTCTCAATCTCCACCGTGACCTTGCCGAGAGCGCCCAGCGCTTCCATTACAAGCGATGCCATGCGATGGCAGGTATTCGACGAATCGAGCGGCACCCGCGCGTCGTCGCACCGAATCTCAATCCCGCTCCCGCGTGTCTTGCTGGTCACATCAACGCTGACCCGAATCACGTCATGCAGCGCAATCGTCTGATACACCGTGCGCAGCCCATGGAATCCGTCCGTGCGCAGCGCACCGATGTACAGCCCGAGATTGATCTTGGCAAACGACCGCACCGCAATGGTCATAGCAGGTAGTCTTAAACGTAGCCTTCGGAAGACGAATTGTAAGCGATTCAGCACTCTCAAGTCGTCGTTCGCTGTTCGCGGTTCGGAGAATGGCGGTAGTCGCCGCACTCTCGCAAGCCTTCCAAAAATCCTTGACATAGCCGCGTGCTCTCCTACAATTCAGTCAGACCAACGAGGCCGTTGAGTTCCGCGACCAGTCGCTCAGGCGAGAAAAAGAGTTCTTTAGAAATATAGAACCCTCGAAGACGCTAACTACCACGCGCTCAATACTTTGCCTATAACCAACGTAGGCTCAATACTTTGGCGGGAATTTTTCGCTAAAGTATTGATTCCAATAGACCGCATAAAGGGGGAGGGGTACCCTCACGGGGGGTACAGACCGGGCGGATCCCTGACAAATCGGAGCAGGCGGACTAAAGGAGCATGGAGCGCGGAGTTAAGGAGTACGGGTGACGGGGTGATCGGATAGGGACTGGCAACTAGCCCCCGAGCACTGGCAACTGATTTTCCGGTATCATAGAAAAAATCGGAGGGGTGATGGCTGTTCCCGTTTCCCAGATGTGGACCGTGGCGTCCTACGTCCTGCGCCAGAAAATTGCCCGACGAAAGCGCTACCCGCTCGTCCTCATGCTCGAGCCGCTTTTCCGCTGCAACCTGGCCTGCGCCGGATGCGGCAAGATCCAGTACCCGGCCCACATCCTGAAAAAAGATCTCTCCCCTGAAGATTGCTTCAAAGCCGTCGACGAGTGCCCTGCGCCCATGGTCTCGATCCCCGGCGGCGAACCCCTCATGCATCCGCAGATCGGCGAAATTGTCGAAGGCCTGGTCGCGCGCAAGAAATATATCTATCTGTGCAGCAACGCGCTCCTGCTCAAAGAGAAGTTGCACCTCTTCAAGCCCAGCAATTATCTGAGCTTCTCGGTGCACGTAGATGGACAAAAAGAGCACCACGACTTCTCCGTCTGCCGCGAAGGCGGATACGAAATCGCGCTCGACGGCATCCGCGCCGCCATCGCTGCCGGCTTCCGCGTGACTACCAACACCACTTTGTTCGACGGAGCCGATCCTAACAGCGCTCGCAGCTTCTTTGATGAGATGATGGAAGTCGGCGTCGAGAGCATGATGGTTTCGCCTGGCTACTCCTACGACAAGGCGCCTGACCAGAAGCATTTCATGGGCCGCGCCCGCACTCGCCGCCTCTTCCGCGCCATGCTTTCGAATCGCAAGAAAACCTGGCGGTTCAACCAGTCGCCCCTCTTCCTCGAATATCTGATGGGCAAACGTACGTACAAGTGCACGCCCTGGGGTATGCCCACCTACAACATTTTCGGATGGCAGAAACCTTGCTACCTGCTGCAGGACGGTTACGCCGAATCCTACAAAGAGCTGATGGAGACCACCGAATTTTCGAATTACGGTACCGAGTCGGGCAATCCCCAGTGCGCAAACTGCATGGTGCATTGCGGCTACGAGCCATCCTCGGTGGATGACACCTTCGGCTCGCTGCGCGGATTCGTGGACACCGTAAAAGCGACGTTCTCGCTCTATCCCGACCAAGCCGCGCTGCAGGATCTGGAACGCGAGGTCCGCCCCGTCCACTCCTACAACCCGCTGGTTCAAATTAACGACGCCGGAATTAGCGACCCTCAGATCCCCGCTCCGCCGGACGACGCTTCAGCGGTCCAAGAAACGCACGCATGAGCGGTCGCGAACATGGTCACGAGGCCCCGCCGCATCATCCTGCATCGCCCATCGTGACCGGCCCGTCGCACTCCGCCGACGAACTCGAAGTCGTCCCCGGTTTCGAGCGTGAAAATCTGCAAGGCTGGATTCCGGAACTCGCAACCGAAGCCGACATCCGCGCCGTGATCGAAAAGGCCTTTGACTATCGCGGCGATATCACCGTGACCAGAAAAGACGGATCGCAAATCACCGGCTATCTCTTCGACCGCCGCATAGGCAAAGCGCTGAACGACTCCGTCATCCGCCTGATGCTTGCCACCAGCAACGACCGCCCCGCGATCCCATATTCCGATATCGCCGCTATCGCCTTCACCGGCCGCGACACCGCCGCCGGCAAAAGCTACGAAGCCTGGGTGAAGAAATATTGGGAAAGCCGCGCCAAAGGCGAGAAAAACATTTCAATCGAACCCGAAGCGCTGGAGTAAGGCAAGCTTGCGCCAATCCCAACTCCTTGTCATCCCGAACGAAGTGAGGGATCTGCAGTTTCTCTGACCAAGTGCGGATGCCTCACTTCATTCGGGATGACACTCTTGAGGAATAGAATCGAACTCCATGCTCGTACTCGCTTCCGCCTCGCCGCGACGTCAGGAACTTTTGCGCAGCGCGGGAATCGCTTTCGAAGTCCAGCCTGCACACATCAACGAAGATCCTCTTCCAGGCGAGCAGGCGAAAGAGTGCGCCGAGCGCCTGGCGCGCGAGAAGGCATTGGCCGTCGCGCAGAAGCGACCTGACGATGCCGTGCTTGGAGCCGACACGGTGGTCGTCATCGACCACCAGATTCTCAACAAGCCCGTCGATGCAGCCGATGCCATCCGCATGTTGCGTTTGCTTTCCGGACGCACACATCAGGTGATTACAGGCGTGTGTCTAGTCGTCGATGGTGACTGCTCAGCAGCCAGCGAGACGACTTCGGTTCTGATGTCCGAAATCGGAGAGAAGGAGATCGCCGACTACGTCGCAACCGGCGAGCCGATGGACAAGGCAGGCGCATACGCGATTCAGGGCATCGCATCGCGCTGGATTCCTCGCATCCAAGGGGATTACAGCAATGTGGTGGGATTGCCGGTCGCTCTGGTGTATCGAATGCTGAGGCAGGAGCGAGTTATCTAGAGACCGACCTCGGCCTCGCCCGATGAATACGCGGACAAGAGTGTCCGCGCCACAGGGAACTAGGTCTTCTTTTCGTCCTTCTTGTCGTCGCCATCTTTTACTGCGGACTTGAAGTTCCGAATGCCTTCGCCCAGACCTTTGCCCAAATCGGCAAACTTGCTCGGGCCAAACAGCAATAACGCGATGCCCACAATCAAAATGATATGCAGCGGCTGGAACAGACCCTCACCCATAACTTCCTCCATTGCGGTCTCGGACGGACCCGAAATGCATCCGCTCGAAACGCGGGGACTTTGCCAGAGCGGCTGCTCGTCTCTCCCGCAGCTTCTCAGGCCAAACTCCCCA
Organism: uncultured Acidobacteriaceae bacterium; assembly: GCA_963821295.1. Classification (GTDB taxonomy): domain Bacteria; phylum Acidobacteriota; class Terriglobia; order Terriglobales; family Acidobacteriaceae; genus Acidiflorens. The sequence goes on from CAWGDB010000001.1 coordinate 333,528, forward strand.
AACTGAATTCTAGGTTAGTGTAGAACGCGAGTCAAAGCACGCCCGTACTGACTGTCACCGGTACACGTGATTCCGATCACACAGACTCGATCAAACCAGCGATAAGTGCCGCACGACGAGGGAGTTCCGGGATCAGGATATGTTCGTGAACGGCATGAGCGCCATCGCCCACTCCGCCCAGGCCATCGAGAGTCGGTATCCCCAATCCAGCCGTGAAGTTACCGTCCGAGCCACCACCAACCGCTGCCTCGCCCAGCTTCCAACCCAGCTCACGGGCGATGGCGACAGCCTTGGCATAAAGCGCGGCCACGCCCGCCGTCCGCTCCATCGGCGGCCGGTTGATGCCACCCGTAATCTCCAGCCTGCACTTGCGGTTGAAGGGACGCAAGCCACGCATCCTCTTGTCGATTCCCGCGGCATCTTTCCGCCGAGCGATGCGCACATCCACCTGCGCCGTTGCTTCGGCGGGAACGACGTTGGTGCGTGAGCCTCCGTTCACGATTCCCACGTTTACCGTCAAGCCCTTCTTCAGATCGGTGAAGCTGGAAACCTTTTCGATCTGCTGCGCCAGCTCAAGAATCGCATTGGCCCCCTTTTGGAAGTCGAGTCCGGCATGTGAGGCCTTGCCTGTCACCTTTACCATGTACTCGCCCACGCCCTTGCGTGCCGTCTTGACCGCGCCTTCGAATCCATAGGAGGGTTCGAGCACCAGCACAGCCGCGGCTTTCTTCGCCAGCGATTCCGTGATCTTGCGTGACGAATCGCTGCCGACTTCTTCGTCCGAAACCAGAAGAACGGTGACTGGACGCGGCAAACCACCACCCCACTCCCGCAGCGCGGCGAGCGAGTGCAGCATCAAGGCAATGCCCGATTTCATGTCGAGCACGCCCGGACCGGTCAGCTTGTTATCCACTATGCGGCACGGCATGGATGCTAGCGTCCCAAGCGGATACACCGTGTCGTAGTGGCCAAGCAATAGCACAGGCTTCCCGCCAGACTTGCCGGCGAAATCGAGCTGCAGATGATTGCCGAAATCGATAGCATGATGGACGCGTACTTGTCCGCCCAGCGCGGCGAATTTTTGCGCCACGCTTTCGGCCAGGCGATCGACGGCGGCTTTGTTGTCGCTTGGGGACTCGATTTCGACCAGCTCGCGGACGGCTGAGACGATCTGATCGCGCCGCGCGTTAAAGTATGCGAGGCGGCGTTGCGCCTCAGAACCCGCGCTCGTAAATGCTTTTCCGACGTTCACCGCGTTTCCCATCCTCGCTAAACCTCGCCCCAAATCTCGCCGATCACGCGCTGAAAGTTTGCGCCGAGGATTTTCTCGATTACCGACGAGGACTGGCCGCGCTTCGCTAACTCAGCCGCGATGATCTCCATATGATCCGGGCCATTGAGATCAGGCACGTAAGGATAACGATCCTCGCCGGGAGCGCCGATGCCGAGCTGTTTGCGGCGCGCAATGTCCTGGTCGAACGCAGCTTTCTGCTCGGGCGTGAGCACCGTCTTCTGGATAGCGCCATCGGAGCCGATGCCAACGTGGTCGCTACCGCAAACATTGATGGCATGCACAAGGTGGTCGAGCACGTGTTCGCGGGTCGGCACTGTGGGCGAAGCGACCACGTATGGCATGAGATAAACACCGAAATACCCGCCGCGATCAGCGAGCGACCTCAGAATGTCATCGGGCTTGTTCCGAGGATGCGGATAGACGGCGGCGCATCCGGAATGCGAGATCAGCACCGGCTTGGCTGATTGCGTGATCCCATCGGAGGTTGTGCGATATCCGCCGTGGCTCAGGTCAACCGCGACGCCAACTTCGTTCATCTTCTTTATGGCAGCAATGCCGGCTTTGCTGAGGCCGGCATTGCCCGGCTCAAGGCATCCGTCGCCGAAGATGCTGCGATTGTTGTATGTAAGCTGCATGATGCGAACGCCCAGCTTGCGAAATGTGTCGATGCGCTCAGGATTTTCTTCCAGAAATGCCGTGTACTGGAAGCCGGGCATAATTCCAATCTTGTTTTCACGCTTGGCGCGGGCAATGTCGGAGTGGCGCCGCACGATCAGGAATGCGTCGGGATAATGATCGACTAGCTCCTGCAGTGTCGCAAGATTGTTGATCGTTTCTTCAAATGCGGGTGCCGAGATTGTGAAATTGATGGCGGTGATACCTGATCGCCACACAGGCGCTAGGGTCGACGCGCTCGGCAGCACGTCCATGTCGTTGAATGGAGCGCAAAGCGAATCAATGACAATTGCGTTTGCGTAGAGAGCGGAAAGCGAAGGCGGCGCATCGGCGTTCGTGCCTGCGGACAACTGCGCCAACAGACGCGGCGCCAACAGGGCGGCAGCCGATGTCTTCAAGATCGAGAGATTGAAGTCGCGACGATGCACAACGAGGCTCCTGCGGGATTCTAACGCATGCGAAGGCGCGCGCGGAGCCTAACTCCTACAGTTTCGTAGGTTTGTGCCGTTCCGGCGACCTTGCCTGCAATCACGTCTTAAGCGATCACTCGTCACAGACAAAAACCGGCCAGCGCGAAACCATAAAGATGACAGGATCGAAGTGGTCCAAGGCAGCTTCCGATCCACAGGGGGTGCTTATGAAGAAAGGAATCATTTTCTTCTCTCTGATGGCCCTTTTCGTCTTTGGCACTTCGAAAGCATGGGCCCAGGAAAAATCTGCTATCACGGTAAAGAGCAGCGAACTGAACAATGGCGTTGTGATCGTGGATGTACTGAAAGCAGGCAAAGGATACGAACTGCAATGCAACCAGGGACTGCCGAGCTGTACTCCGCTGAAGAGCGGGAAATATCAGATGATCGAACTGCCCAGCAATTCTGGAATGTACGACTGCCGGGACGTCGAAGTATACCCCGATCCCGCGGCCAATCCGGAAGGCGCAGACAAGAAAATTGGAGAATATTGTTTGAATGTGAAGTGACCCACGGAGCGGTAATAGCATCGTGGCTGGGCTGTTCTGAATAGGCGTGATGCACGCATCACCACGATGTTGTGGAGAATCTCGCGGCAACAGCACACGCCGCATAAATCTTCGCGCAGGTTGCCTGCCGTTTTCAAACGAGCGTGCGATGCTCAGGTCACTGTGCATTTGATCCGCAGCCGACAACTTATGTTAAGTCTCTCGCATCCGAAACATCCCGGTGCGAAGACTACGACAACCAGTTTTGCGGAGACTCTTCACACTCTCCTTCCTGCTTCTCGTAACGACCGGTTGGGCTCAACTCGCTGTTCAGGGCCCCCAGGCAATCTATGACGGCCAGAATGTCAGCGCTGTGGATTTCATCGGTAATCCGCATCGCGACATGGAGCCCTTTCATGCGCTGGTAACACAAGAACCGGGGCAACCTTATTCGCAATCCAAAATAGAAGCCAGTATTGCCGCGCTCGAACGCACCGGGCAATTTTCGAAGGTTGAGGTCAATGTTGTACCTGACCTTGCTGGCTTGCGGATCGATTTTCTGCTCGAGCCTGCCTACTACCTCGGCATGGTCACTTTCCCGGGAGCTACCCAGGCTTTCTCTTACATACGACTCCTGCAGGTCGTCACTTTGCCTGACGAAGACCCTTTCGATAAAGCGCGAATTCCAGTGGCCGAGAAAGCTTTGTCAGACTTCTTGCGTCATAGCGGATATTTCCAGGCAAGCGTCCAGCCCAACTTCACAATCGATGACACGCATCAACTCGTGAATATCCGGTTCTCGGTTGAACTCGGCAAACGGGCGCGCATCGGCAGCGTGACGTTTGAAAGTGTCGAAGGGAGCGATGGCGGGCGGTTGGCGCACTCGGTGCGATCCCTCCGCGCTCGCTTCACCGGTGGACTGCTCAAGCCCGGCAAGCCTTATGCTGAGGGGCGCATCAAGCAGGCGACGTCTCTGATCCGGAGAGAGTTATCCAAGGAGCACCGGTTGGCGAGTAAAGTTCAGGAACTTCCACCCCAATATCACGCGGAAACCAATCGCGCCGATGTGACGTTCAAAGTCGAAGAAGGGCCAGTGGTCATTGTGCGCACCAAAGGAGCGCGCCTGTCGCTTATACCCTTCCTTTCCGCGAGAGAGATGAAGAAACTGATTCCGATCTACTCCGAGGGAACGGTGGACACAGATTTGGTGGAGGAAGGTCAGCAAAATCTCGTCAATTATTTTCAGCGGAAAGGTTACTTCGATGTAAAAGTGAAAACCGACCTTCAGCGTCAGAGCGGCGAGATCCTGTTGACGTACGAGATCGAAAAGGGGACAAAGCACAAGGTCGATCGCATCGCGTTCAACGGCAATCACGAGTTCTCTGACAAAGACCTGCTCCCTCAAGTCGTAGTTAAGCGGGCCCACTTCTGGTCGCATGGCAGCTTCAGTGAAAAGCTATTGAAGCAGAGTACCGACAACGTTGAGGCTTACTATCACGACCACGGATACGAAGAGGTCAAAGTTACTCCCCAGGCAGTCGAGCGCGAGTCCAAGGTCGATGTAGCGTTCACTGTCGAAGAAGGCGCTCAGACTCTGGTCGACACGGTTGAGGTCACCGGCAACAAGAGCGTGGCGAGAGCTGACCTTACAAAGCCGGTGGGCTTTCAACTGCAATCGGGCAAGGCCTTTTCGCCGCGGCGGTTGTCGGAGGACCGCAACCGCATCTCCGCCAATTACGAAAATCGCGGTTATCTCAATGTTGAGGTTAAGCCGAGCATAAAGCGCAGTGCAAATGATCCTCACCATGTGGATGTGGTCTATGTCGTAATCGAGCATCAGTTAGTGCGTGTGGGTGATGTGGTCTATCTTGGGCAAGAGCGAACCCGTCTTTCACTCCTCACGAAGGCCGCGCAACTCCGCACCGAATCTCCGATGCAACGAGGGCAACTGCTGGAAGCAGAGAGCAGACTGTACGACCTGAACATCTTCGATTGGGCGAGCGTGGGTCCGAAGAAACCGATTACCGATCAGACAGAAGAGGCAGCGCTCGTCAAGGTGCACGAGGCGAAACGCGACGACATCACTTACGGATTCGGATTTGAAGTGTCGCATCGCGGCGGCAACATTCCGGCTGGTTCCGTGGCCATACCGGGAATTCCTCCCGTGCAATTGGGCAACAACCAGATCGCGCCCAGCCAATCTACTTTTGCCAGTCCACGCGGTTCGATCGAGTTCGACCGCCACAACATGAGAGGACTCGGAGAAACCGCAAGCGCCGCCATCCTGCTTTCCCGCCTCGACCAGCGTGCGCTCACTACTTATGCTCAGCCTCATTTCATTGGTTCGAGATGGAAATCACTGACAAGCTTTTCGATTGAACGCACTACCGAGAACCCGTTATTCGCAGCCGGCCTCGGCGATCTATCTTTTCAGGTGGAACGCCTCATCAGCCACAAGACGAATACTCGTCTTCAACTCAACTACGATTTCAATAAAACTGAGTTATCGCATCTTCTTGTTCCGGCTCTTGTGTTACCGCAAGACAGAAACGTCCATTTATCGACTTTCTCTGGCACTCTGGTGCGCGACACGCGGGACAAGCCGCTCGATGCGCATCACGGTGTGTTCGGAACTCTCAACCTGGCGATTACTCCGCAGGCTCTGTTCTCCAGCGCGAATTTCGCGAAGCTGTTTGGGCAATACGCCTATTACAAGCCCATACATTCCGTTGTTCTTGCGAACAGCATCCGGTTAGGACTTCTGAAATCATTCAGCAGCAGCTTCGTGCCTACCAGCCAGCTGTTCTTTTCAGGGGGCGGCACCACGCTTCGCGGGTTTCCCATCGACCAGGCCGGCCCGCAGCGGATTGTGCCATTTTGCAATGTGCTGAAAGGCCAGACCGGGTGCGTCAACGTGACAGTGCCGGTGGGCGGGCGGCAGTTATTTATTTTGAACTCGGAAGCGCGATTCCCGCTCGGAATCATGAAAGCGCTCGGCGGCGTTGTTTTTTACGACGGAGGCAATGTCGACAGTGCAATCAATTTTCATAACTTCGCCGATAACTACACCAACACAATCGGCGTAGGCCTGCGGTATGCCACGCCCATCGGCCCCGTGCGGTTTGACATCGGCAAGAACCTCAATCCCGTTCCTGGCATTCCGTCCATTCAGTACTACATCACTTTGGGCCAGGCTTTCTAGGAGCAGCAATGCAGTGGAAGAAGACAATCGGTTGGACGTTAGCAGGGCTTACGCTCCTGCTGGCGATCGGTGTAACGGTCGGATATTTCTATCTGAGGAGCACCAGCTTTCAACAGTTTGCCCTGCGGGAAATCGAGGAGAAGGCTGATACGGCAACCGGAGGCCGAACACAGGTTAGCAGCCTCGACTTTAGCCTCTCCACGCTCACTGCGCATCTCCACAACATTGTGGTCCGCGGCACTGAGGGTCCGGGCGAACCGCCGCTTCTTCGCGTCGATGGAATGACGGTCGGCTTGAAGATTCAATCATTGTTTCGCCGTAAAGTCAGTCTGAGCGAACTTCTGATTCAGCATCCCGTCCTGCACATCCAGGTCGACCGCGAGGGCAAGAACAACCTGCCGCAGGTGCACCCCAGCGATTCGAGTAGCAAGAGCAACGTCTTTGATCTAGCCGTGGGACATGTCGCGCTCGTTAATGGGGAGGTCAATTACAACGATAAGAAAATTCCACTCCGGGCCGACCTCTATGACCTCGCGGCCGATGTCAAGTTTGACCCTCTGGCGGCACGTTACAGCGGGACGATCTCCTACAGCGGTGGCCGCTTGCAGTATGCCGAATACGCGCCCCTACCGCATAGCTTCAGCACCAGGTTCAGCGCAACCCGGTCACGCTTGTCCCTCGAATCCGCCGTGGTGAAGGTCGGTTCTTCGACCGCATCCGTGCGCGCGGACGTCACTAATTATGCCAATCCTGCGGTCGCGGGAGATTACGAAATCCACGTCCATTCCCAGGATTTCGCGGCACTGTCGCCTGAGGTGAGGACTGCTGGCGACGTTTCGCTCATCGGCAAACTTGAATATCAGAGCAAGGCCAATCAATCGTTGCTCCGGAATGTTACTCTCAGCGGCCAACTCTCCGCCAAAGAGATCTCGGCGGCCACATCGCAGGCGCGCGTTGAGGTCCAGCGGCTTTCAGGAACGTATCGTCTCGCCGACGGCTCGTTGCAGACGCAGGAAATCAAAGGCGATACGTTGGGGGGACAATTTCGCGCCGCAATCGAAATGAAGCACCTCGACACAACTCCCAGTTCCGACGTCCAAGCCGAGCTGCACGGAATTTCACTTCATGCCCTGCAGCAAGTGATGCGTGGAGCTAAGTTGAAACAAGTCGCAGTGTCGGGCACCGTCGACGGAACGGCCAACGTTTCCTGGATCGGGTCCCTCAGTAATGTTCGCGCGCGCTCAGACTTGACCATTCGCGCCGATGCGAAGAGCACCAACCCTGGTTCTACCGCCAACATTCCGTTGGATGGCGTTATCCATGCGATCTATGACCGGGCGCAGAACCTACTTACGTTTCGGCAGACTACTCTTCATATTCCTGCCGCAACGCTGACCGCAGACGGTGAAGTCAGCAGGCGCTCGAGTCTTCTGATTCACGGCCAGTCAAATGACCTGCACCAATTGATGCAACTGGCTTCGGCGTTCGCTCCGACGAATTCTGCTCTGCCCCTGATTTCGGGCTCTGCGACCCTGGATGCCACCGTGCGCGGATCTTTGCAGAAACCTCAAATCTCAGGCCAACTCGGCGCACAGAATCTACGCGTGCAAGGGAGCGTATGGAAAAGCGCAGAACTCGCGGTTGCCGCCAATCCCTCTCAGATCGCGGTCTCCAGAGGAGTCCTCGTAGGTGCGAAGCGCGGTCGAGCTAAATTCGACGCGACGATAGCGCTGCGAAATTGGTCCTATCTCCCGCGTAATCCAATCCATGCGAATCTCTCGGCGCAACAAATGTCAGTCACCGATCTCGAACATCTGGCCAATACCCACTATCCCATCAGTGGAGAATTGTCCGCGGATCTTACGGTCGAGGGATCGCAGCTCAATCCCTCCGGGTCGGGATCAGTCAGTATCGTGAATGCGTGCGCCTACGATGAACCTCTTCAAACACTGGGCCTGAAGTTCGAAACCGCAAATGGATCGATCAACTCGACGTTGCACGCTGCTGCCTCTGCGGGAGAAGCCAACGCGAGCCTGACATACACGCCCGAGACCAAGGCGTACAAAATTTCACTGAATGCGCCCGCAATTGTTTTGCAAAAGCTGCATACCCTTCAGTCTAGAAATATAGATGTGAAAGGCACTCTGTCCGCATCCGCAAGTGGGGCAGGGACACTTGATGCTCCGCAACTCACCGTGAATGTGCAGCTACCGAAACTCGAAATGCAGCAGAGATCGGTTACCGGGTTGAAAGCGGAGGCCGACATTGCCAACAAACATGCTGTCTTCACACTCGATTCGCAAGTGGCGCAGGCCCAGGTTCGCGCGCGCGGAGCGATCGACCTCACCGGCAATTATCAGACCGACGCGTCCATCGATACCGGCACCATCCCGCTCGACGCGTTGCTGGCAAGCTTTTGGCGTAGCGTACCGGAAGGCTTTCAAGGACAGACCGAACTGCATGCTACCCTCAAGGGACCGCTGAAGGACAAGGTGCGACTTGAAGCTCATGTCACAATTCCCACCCTCACCGCAAGTTATCAGCAGCTGCAGATTGGAGTGGCTGGCCCGATTCACGCAGACTACGCGCATTCCATCGTGACAGTGCAGCCCTCGGAAATTCGCGGAACAGACACCTCCTTGCTCGTTCAGGGCAGCATTCCGTTGGCGGGTTCGTCAGTTCCCAACCTTACTGTGCAAGGGACGATTGACATCCGCATTCTCGGTATCCTCCGGCCCGGTCTGAAAAGCTCCGGAATCGTCTCGGTCGACCTTCATGCCTCGGGATCACCCCAGAGTCCTTCGGTGCGAGGCCATGTACGAATGCAGGACGTCGCCTTGCTTACGGCCGACGCGCCCATCGGCGTGGAGAAATTAAATGGCAGCCTGGATGTGAGCAATAACCGCGTCCAGATCGCCAGCATAACCGGCGAGGTCGGGGGCGGAAAAATGTCGGTTAGCGGTTCCATCGTGTATCGCCCGAGCCCCCAGTTTGATCTCGCCGTGCAGGGAAGCTCCGTGCGTCTTCGCTATCCCCAGGGTCTGCGAACGGTGCTGGACGGCAATCTCACCTTCTCCGGCAATATGCAGGCGTCGTCATTAAACGGACAGGTTCTTATCGACTCGCTCTCCTTCACGCCCGACTTCAATCTCGCCAGTTTCGCCGATCAGTTCAGCAGCAATGAAGCGATTCCTGTGCAGCCGGGATTTGCCGACACGATCCATCTTGCGATCGGAGTGCAATCGAAAGCCAATTTGAGCGCCCAGAGTTCGCAGGTCAGCGTCGAAGGAAACGTCGTGCTACAGGCGAGTGGCACCGCCGCCAACCCTGTGATCACCGGGCGCACCGATCTCACGGGAGGAGAACTCTTCTACCGAAGCAACCGTTACGAACTGCAGCGTGGCATCATCACGTTCCACGATCCGAATCAGATTAACCCGGATCTGGATGTTTCGGTAAAGACCGAGGTCGAACAATACAACTTGACCATCACTCTGCGTGGACCACTCGACCGGCTCACCACCTCTTATGTATCCGATCCTCCGCTCGCCACGGCTGACATCATTAACTTGATTGCTTTTGGGAAGACTACGTCCGAGTCCAGCGGCAGTCAAAGCACAGATTCCATGATTGCGTCGGGCGTCCAAAACGCGATTGGCAGTGGTATTAGCGGTGGCATACAGAACCTCGCCGGACTCTCTAGCCTGCAAATCAATCCGCTCCTGGGTGGCAGCAGTCAGAACCCGTCGGCACGGATCGCCCTGCAGCAACGCGTCACCAAGAATTTTCTTTTCACCTTTTCGACGGACGTCTCGCAACCCGGCAACGAACTGGTGCAGGGCGAGTATCAGATCAACAAACGCTGGTCAGTCAGCGTGACGCGCGATCAGGTAGGCGGGGTAGCCATCGACGGCCGTTTACATACGAAATTCTGAAAGCTCGTTCCTTCTGGGGTATTTTCCCTTGCGCGTGGCAAAAAACCGGGATGCTACCTGTATTACTATTCTTTGAAGACGGTGTTGTTTTTGGTGAGTCTGGAGGAAAACGGTTGCCATTGAAGCCCGAACCAGGCTGGTACAAGGACGCAATCATTTATCAGATTCATGTGCGGACTTTCCTCGACGGCAATGGCGATGGCATTGGGGATTTTCAAGGTCTGGCCCAGAAGCTCGACTATGTGCAAGAGCTGGGCGTGAATGCGATCTGGTTGATGCCCTTTTTCCCGTCTCCTCTGCGCGATGACGGATACGACATCTCGGATTACAGATCCGTTCATCCCAGGTATGGAACGTTGGAAGATTTCAGGACCTTTCTTTATGCCGCTCATGACCGCGGCATTCGGGTAATTATCGAGCTGGTCGCGAACCATACTTCCGACCAACATCCGTGGTTTCAGGAATCGCGCAGTTCTCAAGACAATCCCAAACGTGATTGGTATGTGTGGAGCGATACGGATACGAAGTATCGCGGAACTCGAATCATTTTCCTCGATACCGAGATGTCGAATTGGGCATGGGATCCAATTTCGAAGTCCTATTATTGGCATCGCTTCTTTAGCCATCAACCAGATTTAAACTACGACAACCCAGCCGTGCGCGAAGAGATGTGGAACATCATGAAGTTCTGGCTGGAGCTTGGAGTCGATGGCTTCCGCCTGGATGCCGTTCCCTACCTGATTGAGCGCGAGGGGACGAACTGCGAGAACCTGCCGGAAACACACGAAGTAATCCGCGAACTGCGCAAGAAAGTCGACGATCAATTCCCCGGAGCAATGCTGTTGGCAGAGGCGAACCAATGGCCCGCCGATCTCCGCCCGTACTTTGGAAACGGAGACGAATTCCACATGGCCTTTCACTTCCCCCTGATGCCGCGCATGTTCATGGGCCTGCGGCTGGAAGACCGCAAACCAATTACCGAAATTTTGCAGCAAACGCCGGAGATTCCTCCGTCCTGCCAGTGGTGCATCTTTCTGCGCAACCATGATGAATTGACGCTCGAAATGGTCACCGATGTCGAGCGCGATTATATGTATGACATCTATGCGAGCGATAAGACGATGCGGCTGAATCTCGGCATTCGCCGCCGTCTCGCACCCCTGCTCGATAACGACCGGCGCCGCATCGAATTGATGAATGGCATGCTGATGTCCTTGCCCGGCACACCTATTATTTATTACGGCGACGAGATCGGCATGGGCGACAATATCCACCTCGGTGATCGCAACGGAGTTCGCACTCCGATGCAGTGGACGGGGGGCAGCAATGGAGGCTTCTCGACCGCTGACCCGGAAAGTCTTTACTCTCCCCCGATTCTCAATCCCGTGTACGGGTACCAGGCAGTCAACGTCCTATCCCAAAAGCGCTTTGAGCATTCTCTGCTCTCCTGGATGAAGCACATCATACGGGTTCGCCGTTCGACCTCGGTGTTCGGCTGTGGTTCGATCGAATTTATCTATCCGGCAAATCACCGCGTGCTTGCTTATGTCCGGCAATTGGGGAAGGAAACGGTATTGGTCGTGAACAATCTCTCCAGTAGCGCGCAAGCGGTTGAGCTGGACCTGCGCCGCTACAAAGGAAACATTCTGATCGAGATGTTCGGCAAGAATATCTTTCCCCGCATCGGAGAGCTGCCTTATTTGTTAACCATGGGTCCATATCAGTTTTTCTGGTTCCGGCTGCGCCGGATCTGATCTGACGTTGCACCATATCCGCGCGCCCGCTCCAAGGCTTCGCTGGGAGGTCGAATTGGCGGAAGAAACCCTTTTGACTGATGATTTCGTTCGCCAGTTGATCAATGTTGGCGAGGTCGACATCCTGGTGGGTCTTCCGACCTATAACAATGCTGCAACCATTGGGCCCGTTCTCCGCGCTATTCAGGCCGGTATTCTCAAGTGCTTTCCTCGGGAACGGGCGGTAATCATCAATGCCGACGGCGGGTCACAAGACGGAACTCCACAACTGGTCACCGGCGTCTCGATCGATGACATGTGGAGCGCGTCCAAAGTGTTTACGCTACGCACGCTGCACGCTATTACGACCCAGTATGCGCACAGTCCAGAGCCGGGAGTTGCGCTCCGGACAATTCTGGCGGCCGCGGACTTGCTGCAGGCCAAGGCATGCGTGGTCATTTCCCCAGATTCGACAACCATGGAAGCCGACTGGATCCAGCGGCTCGTCCATCCTATTTACAAGGACAACTTCGACTTCGTTTCGCCCACCTATCGCCGGCAGAAATTTTCAGGCGTTCTCATGCGAAATTTGCTCTACCCCATGACCCGCGCAATCTACGGCTATGGAGTTCGCGAGCCTTACGCCACGGAATTTGCGGTCTCCAGCCGCCTCGCTACCGATTTCCTGAACAATGAAAACTGGGATGACGAGTGGGGCAAAAGCGGCGCGGAACTTTTCCTGACAATCGCCGCGATCACAGGAAAATACCGTATGTGCCAGTCGTTTCTGGGCGCCAAGCCGCCACAGGATCGAAGCGCCACCGATTTGGTCGAAGCAATGCGGACTACTGTGGGAGCTTTGTTCCATTCACTTGACCCTAATTTTGAGCTTTGGAGCACGCTCGCAGGTTCTCAACCCCTGCCCACCGTAGGCCCTCAATCGGAAGTCACTCTTGAACCGGTCGACGTGGATCGCGCGCGGCTAAGGGAAATGTTTGCTACCGGGATCGCTGAACTGGAGCCGGTCTTCCGTTCGATTCTTTCGCCCTCGACACTCTCCGAACTCCAGAGAATCGCGACGCTTGAACTCATCACATTCCGGTATCCCGCGGACCTGTGGGCCAAAACCGTATTTGAGTTTGCGGCTTCGTATCACCAAGCCGTTATCAGCCGGGACCATATAATCCAGGCCCTGGTTCCGCTTTATCGCGGAAGGGCTTTGACTTTTCTACTTGAAAACGAGAAGCGCATCCGGGGACGACATCGAAGGACGCGTGGAATCCTTGTGCGGCGAGTTCGAGCGACTGAAGCCGTATCTGCTCGAAGTCTGGGCCAACAGAAAGTGAGACACACATGCGGGAAATCATTATCGCTGAACTAACCCGGGCCTTACAGGATCTGATGCAAGGCGTCGCACATTATCTGCCGCGTCTGATCGTATTGCTCATCATTGCTTTCGTAGGTTGGCTGATTGCCTATGCATTGAAAGCGCTGGTGCGAAGTATCCTGCGCCTGACGCGATTTTCCAAGCTTTCAGAAAATACTGGCGCCACCCAATTGCTGCATCAGGCGGCCCTTCCATCTTCCACAGAGCTGTTGAGCAGGGTTGTCTTTTGGGTGGCTTGGGTAGGCTTCGTTCTACTGGGAGTGAGCATCCTCGGGATCGTGGGTCTCGAGGAATACACCGCTCGCTTTTTTCTGTTTCTGCCGCGCCTGTTCGCGGCCCTCGTGATTCTTTTCTTTGGATTGGTTGCAGCCGGCTTTTTCTCTCGCGCAGCATTGCTGGCGGCGGTCAACGCGAGCCTTCGATCGCCGCGGTTGCTGAGTACTTCGATCCGTATCTTTATCAGCATTTTTGCTCTCAGCATGGCGTTCGAAGTATTGGGAGTTGCCGAGCGGACCATGATGATCGCGTTCGGGACAGTGTTTGGAGCGGTAATGCTGGGCCTGGCAATTGCCTTTGGCCTCGGAGGCCAGGACCTGGCACGCGAATTCCTGGAGGAAAAGCTGGCGAAGGGAAAAAAGCAGCAAAACCAGGATGAGCTATCCCCGCTCTAGGGAGTTTATAGTGGTTCCCGCAGTGACCTGAACACTTCAGGAGACGGCTTCGCTCGCTTCAAGTCGTCCCCTGGAGTAGTGCGCCCGATTTTGAACTTCTAAGCTTGCCAGTTTAATGTGAACCCAGCTTCACTTAGCCGAAGCTCTCGCTTTGAGGCCAGAATCAACGCTCTTAGCGGATTTCAGATGAGATTCCAAAGTCGGCAATGTTTCCGAGGCGAAGTTCTTCACTGCGGCGTCCTTGGCGCTTTCGCTTTCATGCCGGAATTCCGCCACATCATGCGTGTGATCCGTGACCATGTCTCGCATGTATGCGCGGTCAAACGCTGCTCCCGACAATTTTGAGAGCTTGGTCTTGGTTGCTTCGTCTTTCGAGTCCAGAGTCGAAGGCAGTTCTATTCCCTTGTTGGCCGCCAGTTGCTTCAGTTGATCATTCGCTTTGGTGTGGTCATTTACCATGCGCTGCCCGAATTGTTTGACGGCATCGCTCGATCCTTTTTCTTTGGCCAGCTCTCCCAGCTGAACTTCGGCCATGCCACCTTGCGCCGCTTTGTCAACGAATTGCCGGTCGGCGGTACTCAGAGATCCGGTGTTGCCAGTGCTCATCTTCTTGTCCATTTTCGAATTCACGCCCTGCGCAGCCGCCAGCAACGGAATAACACCAGCGAGGGCTAGACACAGAGCCACGCGTTGAATTGCCTTCTTCACAGAGTCCATGATGGTTCTCCTTAACCTAGTAAATTGACTTCCAACGATACGATGCGGCGGAGACCCATAGGTTGGTCGAGGCGGGTACCCTCAAAGCCTTACGACTTTCACGGTAACGGTTCCCATCCGCGAAATTCAAAACAAAATATTAACTGGCCTTCTTCGCGGGGACCTTGGCGCCTTTTTTGCGCGCCTCGGAAAGCCCGATCGCGATTGCCTGCTTGCGGCTGGTTACCTTTCCGCCTTCACCGTCCTTGCCGGAGCGCAGTGTCCCTTTCTTTTCGCGACGCATCGCACTCTCGACCGATTTTCCTGCTGCCTTGCCGTATTTCCTGCTACCCGCTTTCTTTCGTGCTGCCATCCTAATCCTCCTATTTGATTGTCGGAATTACCTGCCCCCATGTACGCAGAGCCGCCCATGGATCACGCCGCTTTATCGACGAACTCCTAGTGATGTTTAAAGTATTGCACTGCCCTCTCGTGAGCCTGCGCGGCGCTCCTGGTTTTGAATGTTCCAAGGTTCCTGCGCTTGCCAGTTTTGGCATCTTTCTTGCGCGAATACAAACGATATTCGCCCGATTGCAGTTTCCGAATCATTGAATTCCTCCAAATCAAAGATTTCCAAATTCAAAATCTTGGATGCAGCGCAAGCCAGGGAGGAATACTCGAAAACGGCCAACGAAATTATAGAGAGCGTTTCAAGTATTTTCCGGATGGTGCTACGTCAGGAACCATACAGCCGAGAGAGGCCGCATCTCCCCGGTCACCACCACGTCAGGGTTCTCCGCAGAACTGTACAGCAAACGCCCTCGCGGTGGTTCTCCCAAATGCACGGAGCCTCGGCCAAGATTCGCGAGGAGTTCCAGACTGCCACCTTGCACGAAAGGCCAACGAGCACGGATGGCACAGGGGCTCAGAACGCTAAATTTTGCTTGTCCGGGCGCGATTGCTTCGATTCGGGGAACGATATCCTTCCGTCTGCACGCCAGCAGCGAGCGATAGAACTCCAGCCACGCACGATTAGGAGGTTGTTCCACAGAATCCCAATCGAGTTTTGAACGCAAGAACGTTTCCTCACTATTGGGATCAGGGATCTGGGGCTCCGCCTCGTAAGACCCGCGCTCGCCGGGATGCGGAAAGAGATGTGGAAACTCCGCCCGGCGTCCAGCCGTAACTTTCGCCGCCAGTTCATCTCCGAAATCGCAGAAAAACAAAAACGGAGTTGTCGCGGCGAATTCCTCCCCCATGAACAGTAAAGGAGGCGATGGCGCCAGCAGCAAAATCGTCATTGCAACCTTCACCGCCGCCGGATTCGCCAGTTCGACAATCCGTTCTCCGAAGGCGCGGTTTCCTACCTGGTCGTGATTCTGCAGAAAGGACACAAAACTGGTGGGCGGTAATTCCCGGCTCGGCCCCCCTCGCAATTCACCGTGGCGATATTGCGATACCTGTCCCTGATAGCTGAAGCCCTCAGCCAGGCAACGTCCCAAGTGGCCCGCCGGGCTGTCCAAATAATCCGAGAAATAGGCGTTAGTTTCGCCGGTCAACAGGACATGAAGTGCATGGTGAATGTCATCATTCCATTGCGCGTCATACCAATGAGGCCGTCCCTTCGCGTCACGAGTCAGGTAGCGAGCCTCATTGTGGTCGTTCTCCAACACAAGATGGATTCGTCGCTCACTGTCGAATCTGTTCCGCACGGTTTCTGCCAGCTCGGTCAGAATGTCGGGGCGTGATTCGTCCACGATGGCGTGAACTGCGTCCAGGCGAAGTCCGTCGAAGTGATATTCCTCCAGCCAATAAAGCGCGTTGTGTATAAAGTAGTCGCGAACCGTCCTGGCCTCCGCGCCATCGAAATTGATCGCTTGGCCCCACGGAGTGCAGTGACGATCGGTAAAAAATTGCGGCGCATACAGCCAGAGATAATTTCCCTCTGGCCCAAAGTGGTTGTAGACAACGTCAAGGAACACCATCAGGTTCCTTGCGTGCGCGCTCTCGATAAAACGCTTCAAATCTTCCGGACGGCCATAGGGCCGCGCCGGAGCATACGGCAGAACCCCGTCATATCCCCAATTCCGCTCACCGGGAAAGCTCGCCAGTGGCATCAGTTCAATAGCAGTAATGCCCGTTCCTGCAAGATAATCCAGCTTTTTTTCGGCTCCGCAATAGGTCCCCTCCGGCGAAAAGGTCCCAATGTGCATTTCGTAGATTACGGCTTCATCCCACGGCCGGCCGCGCCAGTTGGCGTCGTGCCATACAAACGCCCCTGGATCGATAACTTCACTGGCGCAGTGAACACCGTCGGGCTGGTATCGAGAAGCAGGATCGGGGAATGATGGTCGACCTTCTGGGTGACCTCCTGGTCGATCTTCAATGATGAACTGATACCGAGTGCCGGGCCGGGCCTTTTCGCTGACAATCTCGAACCATACCTCGTCGATCCTCGACATGGGAAAGTCTCGTGGCGCCGGGTCGAGGAGGCGAAGTGATACGGATTCAAGTTTCGGCGCCCAGAGTCGAAAACGAACCGTACCGTTCTCGCGGCATTCCGCTCCGAAAGGCATTCTGTGCTGACGCTTCATGCCGTGGACGCTGTGGAAATAGACTGCCGGTCCGCCGAACGAACCTGGCTGGCGGAGCGCTCGACCAGCAGTGCCAGAGAGCGAGGTTGCAGCGGATATGACATGCCGCCTTCATAGAAAGCGTCCGGTCGGCGCGTCGTCTGGCATGAAGTGTCCACCAGCGCAATCCATCCCGCTCCGGACTCCGCCGCCGGCAGCACGAACGGAAGTTCATCGTGATACGCGTTCATCAGCAACAGAAAATTCTCATCGCGAACGCGTTTTCCGCGCTCATCCACTTCATCGACCGCTTCGCCGGAAAGCGACATGCACAGGCAGCGAGCAAATTCCTGGTTCCATTCCTCATCCGTCATTTCTTTGCCATCGGGCCTGAGCCAGACAATATCTTTGATCTCAGCTCCTTTGATCTTCCTTCCCTGGAAGAAGTTCCTGCGTCGAAACGCAGGATGATCCGCACGCAGAGCGATAAGCCGCTGAACAAAGCCGAGCAGTTCGCCATCAACCTGCGCAGGATCCCATGATATCCAGCTTATTTCGTTGTCCTGGCAGTAAGCGTTGTTGTTCCCCTCCTGCGTGTGCCCGATCTCATCGCCAGCGAGCATCATAGGTACGCCTTGCGAAAGCAAAAGCGTCGCCAGAATATTTCTCTTCTGCTGTGCGCGGAGTTGCTTGACGACGGGGTCGTCCGTCGGGCCCTCAACACCACAATTCCAGCTCCGGTTATCGTCCGTGCCGTCGCGATTCTCTTCGCCATTGGCCTCGTTGTGCTTGGAGTTGTAGCTGACCAGATCCTGCAAAGTAAAACCATCGTGCGCAGTCACGAAATTAATGCTCGCATAGGGCTTGCGGCCGCTGCGAGCATACAGATCGCTCGATCCAGTGATGCGGTAGGCAAGCTCCCCAATGAGCCCGCCGTCGCCTTTCCAGTACGACCGCACGGCATCGCGATATTTATCGTTCCACTCCGCCCATCCCACCGGGAATTTGCCCACCTGATATCCGCCTTCGCCCAAGTCCCACGGCTCGGCGATAAGTTTTACCTGCGAGAGAACCGGGTCTTGGTGAATGATGTCCAGGAATGCGCCCAGGCGATCGACTTCGTGCAGTTCGCGCGCCAGCGTCGCCGCCAGATCGAAGCGGAAACCATCCACATGCATTTCGAGTACCCAGTAACGCAGACTATCCATGATTAGTTGCAAAACGCGCGGATGCCGCATGTTCAGCGTGTTGCCGGTGCCGGTGTAGTCCTGGTAGTAGCGGGGGTTATCTCCCACGAGGCGGTAATAGGCTGGATTGTCGATGCCTCGGAATGAAAGTGTCGGCCCAAGTTGATTGCCCTCGGCGGTGTGGTTGTAGACCACGTCCAGAATGACTTCGATCCCCGCCGAGTGAAACCTCTTCACCATCGTTTTGAACTCGTTGATATTGCCGGTTGCGCAATACCGCGGCTCGGGGGCGAAAAAGCCGATTGAGTTGTAGCCCCAATAATTACGTAGACCTCGCTCCGCCAATTGGCGATCGTCGACAAAACTGTGGACTGGAAGAAGTTCTACTGCAGTAACTCCAAGCCGCACCAGGTAATCAATGATCGGCGCAGTGGCCAGCCCGGCGTATGTGCCACGCAGTGCCAAAGGCACGTCCGGATGCTGAATCGTAAAGCCCTTCACGTGCACTTCATAAATGATGGTGCGGTGCCAAGGTGTGTGAGGAGGACGGTCCGACCCCCAGGTGAAAGCTGGATCGACCACCACACCCTTCAGCATTCCGGCAGCGCTGTCGCGCCGGTCGAAGGAAAGATCTTCATTGCGATGGCCGATCCGGTATCCGAAAAGCGCATCGTGCCATTTCAGGCCGTTCTTAATCAGCTTTGCATAAGGATCAAGCAGAAGTTTGTTTCGATTGAATCTCAGCCCCTTGGCAGGTTCATACGGCCCCTGGACCCGGTAACCATAATGCAGGCCTGGCCGCGCCTCCGGCAGGTAGCAATGCCAGACTTGGTCCGTCTGCTCGACCAGGGAAACGCGGTTGAGTTCGCGACGCCCGCTTTCATCGAACAGGCAGAGTTCAACCTTCTCCGCGCGCTCGGAGAAAAGAGCGAAATTCACGCCCTCCCCGTCCCATGTGGCGCCCAGCGGATAAGGCTTACCCGGCCAAACGATCATCGCCATAAGTATTCAACTATCTCGGCATTTTTTCCCGTGAGGCACAACATGTGAAAACGATTGCGCCTCTTTGTGCGGCAGCACTTAACATCAGGAGAGAGAAGCACGAAAGCCGCCGCCCCGCCCGCAGGGTGAATGATTAAGAAGATGCAGTTTGGACACAATACAGCACTATCCCTAGAGAGAAGAGACTGTGTCTCTAGAAGAAGTCAGACCCACATGTAGTTTTCCGCACAATTTACGGGGCACTTGTCGACCTCCGTCTACCCTAAGTTTCACTACATAATACGCGTTGTCTGAGAGCCGCAATCAGCATCTAATGCGCCGGTTTGGATATGACTCTCCCATTTGAAAGCGCCGCTTTCTACGAGATATTCGCTGGCGGATCGCGTGCTGGCAATCGCCAACTGCAATGTGTTGTTCGAAAGACTGGCGGGTGGAAGCTCGCGCCTGCCATCGCTCTTTTAGCGATGCCGCTGGGCTGTTTAACTCCCAAACGAGTCTCATTTGTGGTTCCTACTCGGTGTATGAAGGTTGATTCCGAAAGCTTCATTCAGCCATGCAGACAACGTACGGACGGAAAATTATTGTGCGATGGAGTAGTTGTGACTGCTTCCTGCATACAATTCGCGCAACGATAAGTAGTAGTACAGGATCCCCTGTATTCCCTGCGCCGCTTTCGACCCCTAGGCTGAAGAACAAAAGAGGTAAGCAACCGAATTAGTAAAAGGAGGCCAGCAACAGAGGTCAGCAATAATCGGCAATAAGTAATAAGACGAGCTCTAAATGGGCAATGCAGATTCTGCTTGAAGTTGACACACTAGTCAGGCGGAAAAACTTTCCGTCCTCCCCTTCAATTATCGTCGCGGAGATGAAATCGTGAACACTCTCTCCCAAGTACCGGTCGCGACATATCGCTTGCAATTCAATCGGACGTTCACCTTTCGTGACGCGGCTGCGCTCGTACCCTATCTGGCGGCTCTGGGAATCAGCCATTGCTACGCTTCTCCCTATTTGAAAGCCAGGCCTGGCAGCTCTCACGGATATGACATCGTCGATCACAACTCTTTGAATCCGGAGATTGGCACCCCTGGGGACTACGACCATTTCGTTGGTGAATTGCAGCGTCATGGTATGGGCCAGATACTCGATATCGTTCCTAATCACATGGGTGTAATGGGGAGCGATAACGCGTGGTGGCTGGATGTTCTCGAAAATGGCGAAGCCTCTGAATTTGCGGAGTTCTTCGATATCGATTGGAACCCCATTAAGGACGAACTGAGAGGCAAGGTCCTGATCCCGATCCTCGAAGATCAATATGGCAACGTATTGGAAAAGGGAGAGCTCAAGTTAGCTTTTGATGTGGAAGGTGGTGAATTCAGCATTTTTTACCATCAGCATCGTTTCCCGATCGACCCGAGTGAATATCCCCGAATCCTCAATCAAAATCTCGAACGCCTCCCTGAAAAGCCGAAACCGGCAGAAGCAGATCTTCTCGAAATCCAGAGCATAGCAACCGCCTTCAGTCATCTTCCCAAGCGGAACGGCGGGCTGGGATTCGAGCAGCAGGCTGAGCGCAGCCGCGAAAAAGAAGTTCAAAAACGCCGTTTGGCCTCATTGTGCGAGCGCTCTCAGGAGATCATGGATCTTCTGGTCTCGAACGTGGCCACCTTGAACGGCAACCCAGGTGATCCCCAAAGCTTCGATGCGCTGCACGAGCTGATCAAAACTCAAGCATACCGACTGGCGCAATGGCGAGTGGCTGCTGACGATATTAATTATCGCCGCTTCTTTGACATCAACGAGCTTGCTGCTTTGCGCATGGAGAACGCGGGGGTCTTCAACCAAACCCATCGCTTCATCATCGACCTGGTAAAGCAACACAAAGTGGATGGACTTCGCATCGATCATCCGGATGGACTTTACGATCCGAAGAAGTACCTCTCCCAATTGCAACATACATTCCGCTCAGAGTCGGCGGCCGGAGAGCAAGAATCGGATTTGCAAGAGATGGGGGGTAACGGCACTTTAGACCTGCAAGACGGGGCGGAGCCTCGTCGCCACACAGAATACATCGTCGTCGAGAAGATTCTGACCGGCAACGAGCGATTGCGCAAGGACTGGCCCATCCAGGGGACAACGGGCTATGAGTATGCCAACCTGGTCAATGGCCTGTTCGTCGACCCCACCGCATCGTCAAAGATGGAGCGCATCTATCGTGCTTTTTCCGGCCGCAGGGAAGAATATCCGGACCTGGTCTATGCCTGCAAAAAACAGATCTTAAAGTTGGCGCTCGCCAGCGAACTCAGCGTGCTGGCAAGCCTGCTGAGCCGGATTGCTCTCTCCAATCGCCATACCTGCGATTTCACACTGAATAGCCTACGAAGCGCTCTCGCCGAGATCATTGCCAGCTTCCCCGTCTATCGCACCTATGTCAGCGAAATTGGAGTGTCCGACGACGACCGGCGCGTCATAGGGCAGGCCGTTGATGGAGGACGAAAAAGAAGCAATGCTGCGGACCTCACCGTCTTCGACTTTATTCATCGAATCTTGCTGATGGAAACTAACGGTTCCGAGAACGCCTGGTATAAACGCGCGGTTACCAAATTTGCCATGAAGTTCCAGCAGCTAACCGCCGCGATAATGGCAAAGGGCCTCGAAGATACCGCTTTCTATCGCTACAACCGCCTGATTTCACTCAACGAGGTTGGTGGCGACCCGTCCAAATTCGGTACTACCATTGACGAGTTTCATTGCGCGAATCGGCGGCACGCGCATTGCTGGCCGCACTCCATGCTGGCGTCCTCCACTCATGATTCCAAGCGCTCCGAAGACGTGCGAGCCCGCATCAACGTCCTATCGGAGATCCCGGCGCTTTGGCGGCTGAATCTGCGTCGCTGGCGAGACTGGAATCGTCGTAAGAAGCGTTGGGTCGAGGGCAGGCC
This sequence comes from uncultured Acidobacteriaceae bacterium, assembly GCA_963821295.1. Classification (GTDB taxonomy): domain Bacteria; phylum Acidobacteriota; class Terriglobia; order Terriglobales; family Acidobacteriaceae; genus Acidiflorens. The sequence continues at coordinate 355,780 of CAWGDB010000001.1, forward strand.
AGCCCCCACCAGAAATGAAGAATATCTTCTCTATCAGACTTTGGTTGGAACATGGCCGATGGAAACCCTCGACGATGCCAGCTGGCAGATGTATTCCGAGCGAGTCGAACAATACATGTTGAAGTCAGCGCGGGAGGCGAAAGAGGTAACCCGCTGGGCGAATACCAACCTCGACTACGAAAGCGCGCTGCTGACTTTTGTCCGTGCAGTTCTGCAGCGCGGACCAAAGAACAAGTTTCTTGTGGACTTTACAGAATTTCAGCAGCGCGTCGCGCGGTTGGGGATTTTTAACAGTTTGTCCCAATGCTTGCTGAAAATGACCTCGCCCGGTGTTCCCGACATATATCAGGGCAACGAGCTGTTGCAGTTCAATCTGGTTGATCCCGACAACCGTCGCCCCATTGACTATGATCACCGGCGGCACCTGATCGAGAAACTCCCCATGGCTTCTCAGCCTCCACAGGAATTTCGGGACGTGCTTCTCACAAACATGGACAATGGTTTGATCAAACTTTACCTCACGCAGAAAACGCTGCAAGCACGCAAGAAAGAGGCGCTCCTTTTCCAGGAGGGCGGTTACACGCCTCTCAAAGTGAAGGGCCCGAAAGCCCAACACATCTGTGCGTTTGCCCGGGAACATGAGGGCCGGTCCGTTATTGTGGCTGTGCCGCGGCTCTGTGCCACATTATTGGGCGAAGATTTTGAAAGCCCTTGCGATGAACCACTGTGGGGCGACACCGCCGTGGAAATTCCCTTTGCCGAAAGAAGGTGCTATCAGCATGCTTTTACTGGCGCCTGCATTCCTATAGACCAGACGGAACATGGGCGATTCCTGCCGGCAGCTAAGCTCTTCCAAAATTTCCCCGTCGCCCTCCTGGTCGGCGAGCCATTAACCTGACCTCCAAGAGCTAGTATCCAAAATGTAACTCGTAACGATCCAAAGAATACATGGAATACCTGATTGACCTCATGATACCAATCTAGGGTATAAGAAGTAGATCGGGGGTGGACCGTGGAAACTTCTTCTCAACTCATAAATTCCAGTCTGTGGAGAAGCCTCTACATCGCGGCTCTTTTTGAGCCGGATCGCACCATTTTGCCGGACAGAATCGCCGAGGCGCAGACCGCCCTGGTTCGCCGCGCCCGCGAATTGTTCTATGCTCCCGGGGACCATATCGAAGAGGAAGAAGCATTAGAAGACGCCTTGTATGCCTTGCAGGCGTTGCGGAACACACATCTGGGGGGTCACTCGATCCCAGAACCCGGTGCAGCCGCTGCTTAATTGTGATCGCTTTCGTGGCGAGGGAAGGGTAGCGCCTAGACTCGTTTCTTGGGTCAGCCAAGCCAGCACTGAAACTGTCAGCCAGGCGAGGGGCGCCGCCCGGTAGCTCTAGCCGTACGCTACCGTAGAAATCGGCAAACCACAAAAGCAAAAGCAAACAGGATGTTGTCCATCCATCCCCAGCGCGTCGGATCAATGCCGGTTGCTCTGCTTCCGCGCCCCTTCAGTTTGTCGCCTCATAACCTATCGGTTACTACATTAAAAACCTGATTGACGCCACCTGCCTGCTCTACTGTATAAGGCTGAGATCGCTACTGCTCGCCTAACGTTTGTCGGACGAGCAATTCTTAAGGCGGCGGCGGGTCTGGACTTCGACCGTGTTCCGCTTTTAAGGAATGTTCATGAAGAAGGCCACATCGTCTGAACTATCAACACATTCGGTTCATGACTGGACGCAACTGTTTGAAGCCGCTTTGCTGGAGGATGACCCTGGCCTGTTCTCCCAGCGACTGGAAAATGCGCGGGACGCGATTGTGGATCAAATTGAGAATTCTTTCGATACGGCCTCTTCTTCGGATCGCCTGTTATTACTGGCGGCCCTGAATACGATCAGCGGGCTTTTTGAGTCAGATTTGCACCGATCTCGTTTCAGAACGCTTGGGCATTCCGCTTAAGAAACCGGCCTCATAAAACATCCGATCAGATCGACACTTTGGGCGGCGGGCTTCAATATCCGTGATGAAGCAGGTTTCGCCGTTCGGGACCGGTTTTCTCCCACCCAGTGTTGTAAATTAGATAATAAGCAAAATGGAATGATCCAATGGGAGCGGGTTGATTTGGGATGGGACAAGCTGAAATGACGTCGCCGTCGACGAAAGTCAAATTGCGGCGCAAACTAAAAGCGCTGGAGCGCAACGCCCATGGATTGTGGCAAATCCTGAAGGCGGTGGCGTCGACCGATCATCCTCTACTCGCGCATCTCATCCCGATTCGGCGCTGCAATCTGGCATGCACTTATTGCAATGAGTTCGACGATTTTTCGAAGCCCGTGCCGACCGAACTCATGCTGCGGCGTGTGGACAAACTGGCCGAGCTTGGCACCTCCGTGGTTACGATCAGCGGGGGCGAGCCGATGCTACATCCCGAACTCGACGACATTATTCATCGCATGCGGCAGCAAAGAGTTGTCTCCGGCCTCATCACTAACGGCTATCTGCTCATGCCGGACCGAATTCAGCGTCTGAACCGGGCTGGACTGGAATGGCTGCAGATCTCGATCGACAATGTGAATCCCGACGAGGTCTCGAAGAAGAGCCTGAAGGTGCTGGACCGCAAGTTGCAGATGCTGGCGGAGCACGCCGAGTTTCACGTCAACATCAATTCGGTGGTTGGCGGCGGCGTGAGCAATCCCCAGGACGCTCTTACGATCGGCAGGCGCGCTCTTGAGCTGGGCTTCAGTTCGACGGTCGGCATCATTCACGACGGTTCCGGGCAGTTGCAGCCACTGGCCGATAACGAGCGGCGCGTCTACCACGAGATGAAGCAACTCGAGAAGCGCAGCTTCACCCGCATTAATGCCTTCCAGGACAACATCGCACTGGGACGCCCGAACCAGTGGCGTTGCCGGGCCGGTGCGCGCTACCTCTACATCTGCGAGGACGGGCTGGTACATTACTGCTCGCAGCAGCGCGGATATCCGGCCATACCGCTGGAGAAGTATACGGTCAGCGATCTGCGGCGCGAGTTTTATACCGAGAAATCATGCGCACCGCATTGCACGGTCTCGTGTGTGCACCAGGTCTCGATTCTGGATGCATGGCGCGCCCCCCAGCGTCCGGCGCCCGAGCCAGCCCGGGGTTTGGTGCAGATCGAATAGCAGTTGCCGGTTACCAGCTTCCAGTTGCCAGTGCCGATCTCAATCGCGCCGGGACGGGATTTTACTGGGTACTGGCTACTGAGTACTGTTTTCCTAGAACGTCGTAGCGACCGTGAAGCGGAAGGTCTTGCGCGGCTCCAGCAATGTGTATGCGGATCCCAATGTCGAGCGCGTCAGGTCGTAGGTATATTTGCCAGCCGCGTAATCCTGGCACGGTACATTACCTCCCGGGCAAGGGAACATGCTGCGCGTAATTTGTACGGGCGGCGTCGCGCTCCCGTCGAGACGCATCGCGTTATATGCGTAATAAATGCGGAACGGCGCATTGATGATCGGAAGCATCACCTGCAACTCCAGCCCGGTAGACATGCGTGGAACCCAGTTCGTGCCAGGAACGGCCTTCAGATATTGCGATATACCCTTTAACTGGGTCCCCGGGAACGTGTAAGTAGGGTCGCAGGCATAGGCAGCGTCGTGCACCGGACAGCCAAATAACGTGCTCAGGAGCTGGTCATATTGCGTTGGATTTATCTGCAATTGCGAGCTCCGCAGGATGGAGTCGGTGCCGAGGTCGACAAAGGGCGCAATAGCAACCGGGCCGGCGACGGTAATGCGGTATTCGAGATTGCCATTCAGCGCGAAATCGCCGCCCGGCGTTACCAGTTGCTGGTAGGGAATCGGAATGTTCCAGCAGTTGGCTACGCAGTTATTACCGTTGGTCACAACCGGGTAATTTGGATTCGACGGGACGAAGCTTCCATCGTGGTTGCGCAAAGGCACATTCTGCACGCTGGGCAAATAGGCGATGGGCGAAACCGTCCGGATGTCAAATCCGCGCAGATCATTCTCGCCACCCAGATAGGCGCGTTCAAAGGGTGGAGCAACTACTCCGTCATAACCCGTGATAAACGATCCCTGAACGTTAAACCCGAGTGCATTGCGGCGCTTTTGCATGGGGAAAAACTGTTTGTACTGCACAATGGGCCGGATGGTATGAATGGTGCCCCCGACCCCGGCGAACTCTCCACCGATGAACAGGCTCTTGCCATGGTGTGGAGCATAGGCGGCATCGAGCGTGTTCATCGAAAAGCTGGGAGTGACCTTGCTGGTCACAATGCCGTTTAGCGCATTGGGGCCGGTAATGCCGCTGAAGTTGAGATTGTTGAACAGCACTTTGGAAGCGTCACTGAGGGCGATCAGTGACGACCGGTCGAACGAATAACTGATGCCGAGGCGCTTGAAGGAACGGCGCAGCGGGTAGCTCACGCTCAGGGTGAATCCGCTGCTCGATTGCGAGTAGTCCTGCAGGTTTTGCAGATATGCTGAGGGGAGGCTCAGGTTCTGTCCCGTAAGGATGGCATACTGCCGCGCCTGGTTGTAGCTGGTTTTGCGCACATAAACGTTGAAGCCGGCCTGGATGGGGCGGTCAAACAAGTACGGTTCCGTGAATCCGAACACAATATCGCGCTGGTAGTTGCCGATACTGGCCTGAACGGAGAGAGTTTCGCCCAATCCCAGGAAGTTATTCGTGCTGTAGTTGATGCCAACGAAAGCTCCTGCCAGCCCGCTGACGCCGCCTTGCAATCCGATGCTGTTCTTGCCCTTTTCGTGGACTTTCAACGTCAGATCGACGGTGCCCGCTTTCTCGTCGAGGTGGCGTTCGGTGGTATTGGGATCGTCGGGCTTGAGCTGGTCGAAATAGCCGAGCTGGTTCAGACGCAGAAGGCTGAGTTCCCAAAAACGGGAGTTATAGACCTGGCCCTCCTCGAGCGCAATTTCGCGGCGGATAACCTTGTCGCGCGTAGTCGTGTTGCCCTGGAACTCAATCCGGCGCACGTAGAACTGCTTGCCTTCGTCAACGTCGATGGCCAGGTCCACGATCTTCTTTTCATCGTCGAACTTGGTGTCGGGAACGGACGTAAAGTTGATATAGCCCGCTTCGCCATAGGCCTTGCGCAGGTTTTCCAGACCCTTGGCCACCTTCTCCCGGCTGAAAATATCGCCATCCTTCATCGGGAACAGACTGCGCAGCGCGTTGACGTTTTGAATCGCTTTGTTGTGTTTAAAGGTAATTGTGCCCAGTCGATAACGCGCGCCTTCTTCGATCGGCATCGTGATATCGACTGACTTGCCCAGGCCAGCCTGGATGAGTGGGATATGGAATCCGGTATGGCCGGTGTCGTGGATCTCCGTTTTCGGGTCTTCGACCAGAACCTTGAAATAGCCGCGGTTCTGGAACTCGGCCCGGACGCGTTCCGTGTCCTCTTCGAGCTTGGTAGCGTCGTAAGTCTTGGCAAAAATGTTTTCCAGGAAGATGGAGTGCGGAATGCCGATGGGCTTCAGATTTTTCATGGCCGCGCGCAGGGTGCGGTCATTGATGTGCTTGTTGCCCCGGAAGCGGATCTTCCCGACCTTAACCTTGGGACCCTCTTTGACGACAAACGTGATGCCCACGGCAGCCGGCGGAATGTCACGTTTTTCGGTGCGGATGGTCGCGAACTGGCGTCCATGCTCGGCCAGCAACTCTTTCAGCACAACCTCGGCTTTTTTGATCTTGGTGGGATCGTACTGGCTCTCGACTGACAGGCCCACCTTGCGCTCCTTGAAGCGGTCAAGCACGTCGCTGGTGGAGACTGCATTCAGGCCGGTGTAGTTGATCTCGCGGATGGTAGGGCGCTCTTTGACGTAGATGTGCAGAATCCAGCCCTTGGCGCTCTGCTCACGCTCAAACCTGATGTCTTCAAAGTAGCCAGTGTTCCAGAGGGCATTGAAGTCACGTTCGACCGCCGCCGTGTCATAGACGTCCCCAACCTTGGTGAAGATGCGAGCCCGGACGGTTTCGGCGGGGATGCGGCGGTTGCCATGGATCTGGATGCCGACGATCAAGTCCTGCTGTCCGAACGATGGAAAAGCTAAAACCAAAAGGAAGAGCAGACTGAGGATGCCCGTGCAGGCAGAGCTATAGCCTGCCCTTTGCAACAAAGAGAACGGAACCTGGAGCCCACTCTGGGCGCGCTCGGAGCGGCCAAGGAGCGGGGCGCGCACAGGGATATCCTGATGAGGACGTTGAATCGCAACTACCTCGAAAAGTTAGAGTTAGGAAAACGGTAATTATACGGTAGAGACCGGGAACCGTCCAAGGCAGGACGCAGGTTTTCGCCTGCACATCACGCCCGAAAAAGCTCCACTTCAACACAGACGGAATAGAACGTCGCCGCGTTGCCCATGTCGGCAAGTTTTTCTGAAGTTAACACATTAATGTTGCCAGCGCCGACCCCAAAGCGAGCCCAATCCAGACGAGCGGCCACCACTCCGGGCGATACTGCCCCGTCGACTCTGGCCTGTAGAACGATTTCGCCGCGCGAGTTGAAGGCGCGAACCCGGTCGCCATTGCGAACGCCGCGCGCCTCGGCATCGGCGGGATGCATTTCGAGCATGCCGATCCAGGGCTCCATCTGGCGGACCGAAGGCACATTGGAAAACGTCGAGTTCAGATGATTGTCGGGCTTGCGAGCCAGAAGTTCTAGCGGGAACGCCGCCGCCTGCGCTCCATGTCGAGATTCTTCGGGCGGAGTGAAGGCGACCACCGGATCAAGTCCCTGGCGCTCGAGTGCCAGACTGTAGAACTCTGCCTTACCGCTGGGCGTCGGGAAGTTGCCGCGAGCGAAAGGAAGAAAAGGCGCGGCGGTTGCTGACGGGCCAACAGCCGAGCTCTGTTCCACTGGACGGCCGGGGGCATCCGTAGCTCCATCCGTCGCGGCAAAGTTGAGGCGAATTTGGGGCTCGCGTTCAAGGCGGTCGCGCGTGATTCCCTGGAGCCACGGGTTCGATGAGTCGAGGGCGCGATCGATCATGGAGTCGACGCTCTCGCGGAAGCATTCGTCTTCCAATCCCATGCGCTGCGCCAACGCGGCAAACATCTCCACATTGGAGCGGCATTCGCCCAACGGTTGGATGGCCTGATTCGAGACCTGAAGATAGTAGTGACCATAGGCGGCCTGCAGGTCTTTGTGCTCGAAGAAAGTGGTCGCCGGCAGCACGATGTCGGCATAGTCGGTCGTGTCGGTGAAGAACTGTTCGTGGACAACCGTAAAAAGGTCAGGCCGCTTCAATCCGCGCACCACCTCATTATGGTTGGGGCAAACCGCCGCCGGGTTCGAGTTGTAGACAAACAGCGCGCGGATCGGCGGCCCATCGAGCGTATTCAGAACCTTCCCGAGTTGCACCATGTTGACGATGCGCGCAGGCCGTCCCAACGACGTCTGCATGAGTTCCGGCATTTCCAGCGCCGCTTTGTTCAATCCGAACGAGCCACTGAGCGAGAGCTGCAGCCCGCCGCCGATTTCTTTCCACGATCCGATCAGGCAGGGCAGCATGGTGACGGCGCGTATCGACATTCCGCCACGCTCGGAGCGCTGGATGCCATAGTTCAAGCGGATCACCGACGGCCGCTCAGTGGCAAACTCGCGCGCCAGTTTGCGGATGTCGTCGGCTGAAATGCCCGTCCAGTACGCCACTCTCTCAGGCGAATATTCCTGTGCACGCGCTTTCAGATCCTCGAAACCGACCGTGTAGCGCGCCACATAGTCGGCATCGAAGAGATTTTCATTGATGATCACGTGCATCAAGCCGAGCGCGAGCGCAGCATCCGTTCCGGGATTGATGGGCAGATACCAGTCGGCGCATTTCGCGGTGCGCGTGCGATAGGGATCGATGACAACCAGTTTGGCGCCCTTGCGCCGCGCTTCTTCGATGAAGGGCCAGAGGTGGACATTATTGCCGTGAATGTTCGAGCCCCAAGCGATGATGTAACGCGAATGCGCGAACTGTTCTGGTTCGGTGCCAAGCTTGACACCTATGACAGACTTGAGCCCTTCTTCGCCGGCGCTGGAACAGATGCTGCGCTCCAGTTGCGAAGCGCCCAGGCGATGAAAAAACCTGCGGTCCATCGAAGCGCCATTCAGCGCGCCAAGTGTGCCTCCGTAGGAGTAAGGAAGGATAGCTTCCGGGCCGAAGTCGGCGATGATGCGGCGGAAACGATGCGTGATTTCGTCGAGAGCTTCATCCCAGGAGATGCGCTCGAACGTCCGCGTAGGGACAGCCGCCCTCGGCTGTCCAGGCGGAGCGAAGCTCCGCTCTTTCGCGCCAACCGCCGCCGGTCCTTTGGGTCCAATCCTCCGCATCGGATACAACACGCGGTCCGGTGAATAGACGCGGTCGAGATACTTGGCAACTTTGGCGCAGAGAAATCCGCGCGTGACCGGGTGCGCGGGGTCGCCTTGAATCCTGGTAGCACGCCCGTCCTGAATGGTAATCAGAACGCCGCAAGCATCCGGGCAATCATGAGGGCACGCGGCATGGACGACCGACTTCACCCATGGATTATAAAGCGAAAACGTCGCCAGTTCCCAGTTGCCAGTAGAGTCACAACCCCGGTTTTTCTGGCAACTGGCAACTGGTAGCTGGCAACTGATCTACTTGAACTCCAGCACTTCTTTTTCCTTGGACTTGCTCATCTCTTCCATCTTCTTGATTTCGTCGTCGGTCAGCTTCTGAATCTCGTCGAGCGCGCGCTTCTCATCGTCCTCGGTAATCTTCTTATCCTTCATCGCCTTCTTGATCGCATCGTTGCCGTCGCGACGTATGTTGCGGACCGCCGTGCGGTGTTCTTCGAGAATCCGGTGCAGATGCTTCACCATTTCCTTGCGGCGCTCCTCGGTGAGCGCGGGGATGGGCACACGGATGAGCTTGCCATCATTCATCGGGTTGAGGCCGAGATCGCCGCTGCGCACCGCCTTTTCGATGACGCCCAGCGATGAGGGGTCGAAGGGCTGAACGGTGATCATCTGCGGCTCCGGCGCATGGATTGTGGCAATCTGATTGAGCGGCATCTGCGAGCCGTAGTAATCGACGGAGACAGTGTCGAGCATGTGAACGTTCGCGCGACCGGTACGCGTCGCTGCCATCTCACGGCGAAAGTCTTCCACCGCTTTGTCCATCCGCGTCTTGAGTTGTACGTAGGTCTCTTTCAGTGCGGGATTCGCCGCCATTGAGGCTTGTGCCATATCGCAAGGCTCCGAAAACAACAGGGATTCAAACGGTCGATTATAAACCGGCAAGGGCAAGTCAGAAGTAAGAAGTCAGATTGAAGAAGTAAACCAACCCTTTGGGATTGAGGTTTTACTTCTTCAATCTGACTTCTCACTTCTGACTTTATCTTTACGCGCTGACGAGCGACCCGATCTTGTCCCCAAGAATCACTTTGCGGAGATTGCCATGCTCGTTGAGATTGAAGACGATGATGGGCAGGTTGTTGTCCTTGCAGAGCGAGATGGCGGTCGAGTCCATCACTTTCAGGCCCTTCCGCAGAACATCCATGTACGTGATGTGGGAGAACTTTTTCGCGTCCTTCACCTTCATCGGATCGGCATCGTAGATGCCGTCGACTTTGGTCCCCTTCAGAATGGCGTCGGCCTTGATCTCCATGGCGCGGAGCGAAGCGGCTGTGTCCGTCGAAAAATAGGGATTGCCTGTCCCACCGGCGAAGATGACGACGCGCCGTTTTTCAAGATGCCGGATGGCGCGGCGCCGGATGAACGGCTCTGCCACCTGGTTCATCTCGATTGCCGATTGGACACGCGTATAGACTTTCTGCTTTTCGAGCGCGTCCTGCAGGGCGAGTGAATTGATGACCGTGGCCAGCATCCCCATGTGGTCGGCGGAGACGCGGTCCATGTCCTTGGCTTGATCGGCGACGCCCCGAAAAAAATTGCCGCCGCCAACGACAATGGCGATTTCCACGCCCAGGTTGTGCACGCCCGCGATTTCTCCTGCAATCGAGTGGATGTGCGAGGTGTCGACTCCAAACCCCTGGTCGGCGGCCAGAGCCTCGCCGGAGAGCTTGAGCAGGATGCGTTTGAAGATAGGAGTGGGCATCGAACCTCAGGTTTCAAAGTTTCAAGGTTTCTGAGTTTCAAGGTTTCAAAGTTTCAAGGTAAACCCGTTCCGGAAGTATTGCCACTTTGCAACCTTGAAACTTTGTAACCTTATAAATCAAAAGGGGCGCCGAAGCGCCCCTGAATTTACTTGGCAGCCGGTGCTGCCGCCTCGTCCCCGCCCTCATCGGCCTTGGGATTCGTAAAGGCGACGGTAGCCGTTGCATCGCCTACCTTGAAGCGGGCGAAGCGTCGGACAGCGATGTTTTCGCCGAGCTTGCCGATCTTGGCGGCAATCAATTGTGAAATGCTGATGGTCTGGTCTTTGATGAAAGGCTGCTCGAGCAAGCAGACTTCCTCATAGAACTTTTCCATCTTGCCGGCGACCATCTTTTCGGCAATGTGCGCGGGCTTGCCGCTCTTAACCGCCTGATCCAGGAAGATGTCCTTCTCGCGGGCGAAGTCCGCGGCCGTCACATCTTCCTTGCGGACGTACTTGGGATCGCTGGCCGCAATGTGCATGGCGATGTCATGAATCAGTTCTTTGAAGTCTTCCGTGCGCGCAACGAAATCGCTCTCGCAGTTGACCTCGACCAGCACGCCAATCTTGCCGCCGGCATGAATGTAGCTGGCAACGGAACCTTCGCTGGTCACACGCGCCGCCTTCTTGGCTGCCACCGAAACGCCCTTCTTGCGCAACACCACGATGGCCTCTTCGAGATTGCCCTTTGCCTCGGTCAGAGCCTGCTTGCAGTCCATCATGGGTGCTCCGGTTTTTTCGCGGAGCTCTTTAACCTGGGATGCGGAAATGTTTGCCATGCTCGTGCTCATTAGAACCTCATGTCTCAAAATTGCAAGGTTTCAGGGTTTCAAGCGAGAAGCATCGGAAGGCCAATCAATCATTGAACCCTTGAAACTTTGTAACCCTGAAACCTGCTTTTATAAAAACTTGACCCGCGCACAGCCCGGCTGCGCGGGTCAGATCCTCGTTGGTTGTGATACCAAAAGCCAGTAGCCGATTTATGAACGCCGCGTCTCAGCCTGCAATTCGTCGACATCCTCGATGATGGCCGCCGGACGCTTGCGTGTGCCCGCGCCCAGCACATCTTCCATTCGAATGTCTTCTCCGTCCGTGCTCCCAGCGGCCGCAACATCGCCTTCAACCGGGGCCTCGCCGTCCACAGCTTCCGCGGCGGCTTCCGCAGGCGCCTCGATCTCAGCCACAGCCTGGATCTCGGCCATCTGCTTGTCGCCCATCGCATGCACGCCTTCGGCAATCGATTCCGAAATCTTCGACGTGAACAGCCGGATCGCCCGCAGCGCGTCATCATTGCCGGGAATCACATAATCCACTTCGCTTGGATCGCAGTTGGTGTCAACCACTGCGACCACCGGAATGCCCAGCTTGCGCGCCTCGCGCACCGCAATCTGCTCTTTATTCGAGTCGATCACGAAGATCGCATCCGGCAACCGCGTCATATTCTTGATACCCGCCAGGTTCGCCTGCAGATGCTTGCGCTCGCGCTCGAGCTTGATCACTTCTTTCTTGGGAAGCAGGTCGTAACGCCCATCGGTCGCCATGTCATCGAGCTCTTTAAGCCGCTTCACGGATTTCTGCACCGTGACCCAGTTGGTCAGCAGTCCGCCCAGCCAGCGCTGGTTCACATAGAACATGGAGCAGCGCCCCGCCTCCTCGGCGATCGCGTCTTGTGCCTGGCGCTTGGTGCCCACGAAGAGGATGACTCTCCCTTCGGCAGCCAGGTCCTGCACGAACTTCGACGCCTCTTTGAACATCTTGAGGGTCTTCTGCAGATCAATAATGTAGATACCATTGCGTTCGCCGAAGATGTACTCCTTCATCCGCGGATTCCAGCGCTTGGTCTGGTGCCCGAAGTGAACGCCCGCTTCGAGCAACTCCTTCATGGTGATGTTAGCCAATCAACCTCCTCAGTTGGTCTACATCCGGCGTACTCCAGTTGTCAGTGACCAGTTGCCAGCTGTCAGTGAATTCACTGGAAACTGGCGGCTGGCAACCGGCAACTGCTCTTCCGGATTGCCATTCCCGTCCACCCCATCTCGGGGAGGTGGGGGGATGAATTGAACACATAAAACTCAGTTGCCAGTACCCAGTTGCCAGTATTCAGTTGCTCTTTGCTGGGTACTGGCAACTGGATACTGGGTACTGCTTTTACCGCTTCGAGAACTGGAATCTCTTCCGTGCGCCCTTTTGCCCATACTTCTTGCGCTCTTTCGCGCGCGGATCACGAGTCACCATGCCCTCGGCTTTGAGCTTCTTGCGCAGTTCCGCATTAAAAAGCATGAGAGCACGCGTAATCCCAAGGCGCACCGCATCGGCCTGTCCGGCAACGCCCCCGCCGCAGACCCGCGCCAGCACGTTGAAGTTGGCCACCGTGTCGGTCGAAACCAGCGGAGATTTCGCGCTGATTCGCTGCGAAGGCGTCACGAAATATTCTTCGAACGCTTTGCCGTTAACCTTGAACTCGCCGCTGCCCGGGCGAAGATAAACGCGCGCGATCGCCGCTTTCCGTCGCCCTGTTCCGTAGTATTGAACCGTTTCTGCCATTTTAGCTTCGAGCCGCGAGCTTCGAGTTCCGAGCAATCGCTGCGCGGAAGACTGAAGCGTCTGGCTTAATAACCTTTCTAAGAAATCCTGAATTCATGTGCTCCAAGCTCGTAGCCCGAGGCTCGTAGCTCGAAGCTCTCTTACGCAAACACCTTCGCTTCCGGCTTCTGCGCCTCGTGCGGATGCTTGTCGCCCTTGTAAACCTTCAGCTTCGTGAACATCTGCTTGCCCATTTTATTCTTGGGCAGCATTCGAGACACGGCCTGCTCGATCACCAGTTCGGGCCTGCGGACCAGCCGCTTCTTCAGATCCTCCGAGCGCAATCCGCCGGGATAGCCGGTGTAACGGTGATATACCTTCTGATCGGCTTTCATGCCAGTGATCTTGACCAGCTCTGCGTTGATGACCACCACGTGATCGCCGGTGTCGATGAACGGCGTGTATTGCGGATTTTCTTTTCCAATCAGAATGCGGGCTACGCGCGAAGCCAGGCGGCCGAGCGGTTGCCCGGCTGCATCCACCACAAACCACTTACGCGCAATTTCCCCTTCTTTCGGGAAATAGGTTGACATCGGAACTCTCCCAGAAAATTAAAGAACGCATGAAGACCGCTGAGTGCCCTGATCTTCTAAGTAAAGATCGAATCTAAAAAGCAATCCACGCAGAACGCGCGCAAGGTGTTCCGGGCGGGCAGCCGCAGGACTTCCAAAGACCTCAAGAATAGCCTAACCCCGAAGACATTGTCAACGAACAGATACAGGGCAAAGGGGTTACAGAAGAAAGCTGTCAGCTTTCAGCCGTCAGCCATCAGTTAAAGCCCTAAGCCCACGGAGCCTTGCCCTCAACCTAATCAACCTGGAACCCCGAACAGCAGCCAATTTCTATGCCTTCACCGATAGCTGACGGCTGACAGCTATTTCCCATCCACCGCTTTCAGGCACTTGTCATACAACTCAAGCAGGTGGTCAGCATACTCCTCGGGCTTGGTGGCTGCCGGGCCGCCCTGGAAGCCCACACCTCCCGTCGCACCGCTTGTCTTGCCATAGCTCGTTGTCATCGCGATGAATTTCATCAGGTCAAGCGCAATGTCTTCGTTGCGGCGATTGCCAAGAGAAAGACCGGGTAGCTCCATAAAAAACTCCTCAAACTGGTAGTCAGTGGCCAATGGTTAGTCCGAAAATAACGGCTTCGCCGAGCCTTGCCGCGATGATAGCAGAATGTAGCCCGGCAGAAACGTAGCCCGAAGTCCCAAACCAATGAATAGAGCCCTGCCACGCGAATTGACAACCTCGCAGATCGCAGCTCCGAACGGTCCTTACACTGCCGGACATTTTTCCATCAGTCCGGTCCTTAAAGATTCTCACAATTCCTGCCGATCTTTTTTGTTGACGCGCTACGCGAGTCATCGCGCAAGCCCAAGTGGAGTGCACAATGTCGATCGCGCAATGGGATCAGAGCCTGAAAACCGGCTATCGACCAGTAGATGATCAACATCAGCGACTTTTTGCATTGATGAGCGAGTTGCACATCGCGATTTCTTCCGGCCGAGGCAATGAAGTCTTGAAATTCACCCTGGACGAGCTGGCCAAGTACACCGTCGAGCACTTTGCCGACGAGGAAAGGCTCATGGCATCGATCCAATATCCTGACATGGCGGCCCACAAGAAAAAGCACGACGGCCTGACTCGCCAGGTGCATGAGCTCCAGCAAAAGTTCAGCGACGGCAGACTTGTCTTTTCAATGATGGTTTCCAACTTCCTTGCAGACTGGCTAGTTCACCACATCAAGGAGAATGACTTCGCTCTGGTCCAGTACATGAACGACAACCCGGACACCCAACACTTCAGCGCGACCAGCGGTTGAACAAGGACTGAGAACTAAGAGTCTTGCTGACAACTGAGAACTCGAAACCGAGAACTGACTTACCCCACCTCTGCCAGCCCATAACTAAGCGCCCAGAGCGACCGCATGTGCTTGAGCGCGCGGGCGATCTCTTCCTTAGAAAGCTCGCCATTGGGCCCGGCAACCACAAACGCGGCCTCGCGCTTGGCTGCTTCCAGCAGTTCGCGGTCGCGAATCAAATTCGCAACGCGAAAACTCGGGATGCCCGCCTGCTTCGTCCCAAAGAAATCCCCCGGGCCGCGCAGCTCCAAATCGAGCTCGGCGATCTGGAATCCGTCGTTCGTCCGCACCATCGCATCCAGTCGCCGCTGGCCCTCCTCCGAAACTTTGCCGCCGTGCATCAGCACGCAATAGGACTTCGCCGCACCCCGTCCAATGCGCCCGCGCAATTGATGCAACTGCGCCAGGCCGAAGCGGTCGGCATGTTCGATCACCATGACAGTTGCATTCGCCACATCGACGCCCACCTCGATCACAGTCGTCGCCACCAGGATCTCGATCTTGCCCTGTTGAAACTCGCGCATGATCCGCTCTTTGGCATCGGAGTCGAGCCGCCCGTGCAGCAACCCGACATGAAGATTGGGAAAAATCTTTTCGCGCAGCTGCCGGTGCATCTGCTCCGCCGCTTTCAGTTCACGCTCCTCGTTCTCTTCGATCACGGGATAAACAACGTAAGCCTGATGCCCGGCTGCGATCTCGCGGCGGACGAATTCCCAAACATCGGCTGCACGCTCGTCGGCAACTGCCTTCGTAACAATCGGCGTGCGTCCCGGCGGAAGTTCGTCGAGCACCGAGACATCAAGATCGCCGTAAAGCGTAAGCGCCAGAGTGCGCGGGATAGGTGTAGCCGTCATGACAAGCACGTCCGGCTCAACAGACTGCGCAGGCACCCGTCGCGTAGGGACAGCCGCCCTCGGCTGTCCACCCGAGCGAAGCTCAGCCACCGAAGCGTCAACTGTCGATGCAGCGACGGTCGCATCGACGTTTTTCCGCGGCTGTAATTTCTGAACATCCGCGCCTTCCTTCTTCATCAGCTTCAACCGCTGCATCACTCCAAAGCGGTGCTGTTCGTCGACGATGACCAGTCCCAGCTTTTCGAATTCGACCCGGTCCTGAATCAGCGCATGTGTCCCGATGACAAGTTGCGCGTTGCCCTGCGCGATGTGTCGGCGAACCAGCCGCTTGCGATCCTGCTCCAGCGATCCGGTGAGCAGCACGATGCGATAGCCCGCGTGTTCCAGAATCTGGCGCGCCGAAAAATAATGTTGCTGCGCCAAAATTTCGGTGGGCGCCATGAGCGCGACCTGGTAGCCGTTTTCAATGGCGATGATGGCCGCCTCAAATGCGACAATGGTTTTGCCCGATCCCACGTCGCCTTGCAGCAAACGCCGCATGGGATAAGGCGTCTGCATGTCGCCCGCAATTTCCTTGAGCACGCGCTTCTGCGCGGCGGTCGGATGAAATGGCAGTATCTTCTTAATGGCTTGCCGCACTCGGTCGTCGAGCTGAAAAGCGATTCCGGTTTGCGCCTTCTGCTCCCGGCGTTTGAGTTCCAGCCCAAGCTCAATGAAGAACAGCTCATCGAAGATCAGCCGGATGTGCGCCGGCGTCCGCGATGATTGCAGGTCGGCGAAGCTCTCACCCGCCTCCGGCCAGTGCACTTGCCAGAGTGCTTCGCGCGGAGATATCAAGCTGAGATGGCCGCGCACCGCTGCCGGAATCGGATCGGGAAGATCGGGATTCAAATTTTCGAGCGTCCAGCGGATAATGCGCCGGAACCACCGCGGCGTAAGCTTGCCTTGGCCGGTGGACTCGTAGATGGGAACGATGCGTCCGACTTCGAGCGAGGCGGCGGCTTTCTTTTCGGCTTCATCGGCGCCGCCTTCTTCGTTAATATCGCCGAGAATTTCGAACCGCGGTTGCATGATCTGCAGTTGCCCATCGCGGTCCTCTTCAACTTTGCCGTAGAGCGCGAGCATTTGTCCTGGCTGAAAGCGGTCTTGCAGATAGGTGGCGTTGAACCAAAGGCACTTCAGCCGGTTGCGTCCCTGGCCCACGGTAAGCTGGAAGATCGGCATGCGCCGCGTACGAAACAGGCCGGAGTTGCGGACCTCGGCGATCACGGTCGCCATTTCTCCGGCGCGCAACTCGGCAACCGAGCGCGGGTTCAGGCGATCTTCATAGCGGAAAGGCAGGTAGTGCAGCAGATCGTCCACCGTGTGGATGCCTTTGGCGGCAAGCACCTCGGCCAACCGCGGGCCGATTCCTTTGACATACTGCACTGGGGTGGAAGGTTCCAGCATCTTAGGGGATGTTAGCAGGAACCAGGTTGCCGGTTGCCGGTTGCCAGTTGCCGGTTATCAGCCGGAGAGCGCTTGCCGTTAGCGATCATATAAGTTTTTATCGGCGACCTCTTGCACCGGCGCACAAGGAGGGATGGATGGCAAAGAGCCTGACAATCAGGAATTTCCTGAATGCGCTGGCCGCCGTGCTCGCGGGCAATGCGATTTATTTTGTGCTCATGCCGCATCTGCCGCGAGTGATGCGCCACTCGCTGTTCAAGGAAGACTGGGGACTTCTCGTCGATTTTGCAATCTGCACAATCATTTTTGTTGGAGTAAAAATCATCCGCAGCTAGTTCGTTCCGCCGCAATCGAGGTCGCCCTCGAAATAGTGACGCTCTTGAATAATGTCAACAAGGGACCAGCGGGAAGCCAATCTGCCGCGTCGATTGTCGTAAACTCATCCATCGTAGAGACGGGGCTTGCCCTGTCTGCCAGCGTCCAATCTTCAAAGAAGGATTCCATGTTAAAGCCGCGAGTACCCATCCAGAATTTGCATCCATATCACTCGCCCATCGGGAGCCGCGCCGGATTGGCCCTCGATCTGAACGAGAACGCATCAGGATGCTCACCGCGTGTCCTGGCGCGGCTGCGCGCGCTCACGGCAGAAGAAGTGTCCCGTTATCCGAAACGCGAAATTGGCGAGCAGTTGGTAGGAAAATTCCTGGGCATCACGCCCGAACAGGTATTGCTGAGCAATGGAATGGACGACGCGCTGGCGCAGATGTTTGCTGCTTATCTCTCTTCGGCGCCAGAGCAGGGCGTGGGCGACGAACTACTCTTTGCCGATCCGACATTCGTCATGTATCCGATGTTGGGGCAGGCATGTGGGGCAAAGGTCGTGCGGTTGCAATCTGGTGAAGATTTGTCTCTGCCAGTCGCCGATTTTCTGAAACGTATTTCTCCACGCACGCGCCTGATCGCAATCGCCAATCCCAATAATCCAACCGGCCTGGTGGCGCCGCGCGCCGATTTATTACGCATTGTGGAAGCGGCTCCCGATACGGCTGTGCTCATCGACGAAGCCTATGTCGAATTTTGCGGCGAAACGCTAATCGGAGATTTGGCGGACCACCCAAACCTCTTTGTCGCGCGCACATTCTCCAAAGCCTACGGGCTCGCCGGACTTCGCCTCGGCGTGCTCATCGGACCCGCTGAACAAATCGAATACATCCGTCGCTTCTGCCCTCCATTCAACGTGAACTCAGCTGTATTGGCATGTCTGGAAGAGGCGCTGGCGGACCAGTCGTTCGTGCGCGATTCCGTGGCCCAAGCCCGGAGCGGATGCCGGCAAATCGAGAACCTGTGTGCCGAATTGAATCTACGCTTCTGGCCGAGCTCCGCAAACTTTGTTCTAGTCCGAGTGTCAAAGTCAACGAACGCGAAGCATGAGGTCAGCCAGAGCGGCTGCGCGATCGCGACGGCCTTCGTCGACGCAATGCACCGCCGAGGCATCGAGGTGCGCGATGCTTCACCCAATCCAGGCTGTGAAGGATGCGTGCGCATCACCGCCGGCACGAGCGAGCAGATGCCTCGACTCTTGCTGGCAATTCGCGAGGCGACTGCCGAAGTTCGCTACTAGAAATCATGTCCATTCGTACTTTTAATTTTTAATAATTTAATGATGGCGCGGTTCACCGGCGGTAGCAATGGCGCCTTCGCCTTTCGGCGTTAGAATAGGCTGCATGGACATTACTCTTACAGCCGTCTATGAAGAGATTCCCGAGTCCGAAGGCGGCGGCTACGTAGCGTATGCCGAGGAATTGCCAGGCGCCATCACGCAGGGGGAAACGCTGGATGACGCTCGTGAAAATCTGCGTGACGCGATTGAACTCCTGATCGAAGCCAATCGCGAGTTGAGCGGAAAGCCGAGTCAGGGCCAAAAGATCCTTCGCGAAAAAATCCAGATTACGGCCTGAAGCCGTGAAACGCGCTGACCTTATCCGACATTTAGAGGCTCACGGCTGCCGGTTGCTCCGCGAAGGCGCCAGGCACAGCGTGTACTACAATGCGTCGGCGCAGCGAACCAGTACCGTGCCCAGACACAAAGAAGTGAAGAACCCGACTGCCATTCGAATCTGTAAGCAGTTACCGGTGCCAGACCCGCTGCGCTGACTTCAGGAGCCTGGTAATAGAGTGCGTCAAGCTAACTGGTAAAAGGCGAAGTGCCAAATGCTGATCTTTCGTAAGCCTCTTCCCAACATCGAGCATCCGGAAATGCCCGCCGACGTGGTCATCGTAGGCGGCGGCCCCGCC
Organism: uncultured Acidobacteriaceae bacterium; assembly: GCA_963821295.1. Lineage (GTDB taxonomy): Bacteria > Acidobacteriota > Terriglobia > Terriglobales > Acidobacteriaceae > Acidiflorens. The sequence goes on from CAWGDB010000001.1 coordinate 374,957, forward strand.
GGCATGGCCTGCGCTCTGCGCCTGTCGCAATTGATCGATGAGCACAACACGCAACATCCCGACGCGCAGCTTTCGAAGGAAAACATCTATGTCCTCGAAAAAGCGCGCGAGGCAGGTCAGCATTGCCTGTCAGGAGCCCTGCTCGATCCGCGCTCGATGAAGGAATTGCTGCCCGGTTTCGAGAAAGAAGCCCCGCTCGACGCCCAGGTTCACAAGGAGGGGGTTTATTTCCTCACTCGCGAAGGCCACTACAAGCTGCCGATCACGCCTCCTGCTCTGCGCGATCACGGCAATTACGTCATCTCGATCAACCGGTTTGTGAAGTGGCTGGCCGGCAAAGTCGAAGAGGCAGGGATCACGATCTTTACCGGATTCGCCGGTTCCGAGCTTCTCTACGATGGCGATCGCGTCGCTGGTGTGCGCACCGACGACAAGGGCGTCGACAAACAGAATCAGCCGAAGTCGAACTTCGAGCCCGGCTATGACGTCAAAGCCAAGGTCGTGGTGCTTGCCGAGGGCCCGCGCGGATCGCTGACCAAGCAACTGATCGAGAAGTTCGATCTCATGAAGGATCGCAATCCTCAGACCTACGGCGTTGGCGTGAAGGAGCTGTGGGAAGTCCCCGCCGGCCGCATCCAGCCCGGCGAAGTCATCTATACCATGGGCTATCCGCTAACCACCAAGGAATACGGTGGCGCTTGGCTTTATGGCTCGAAAGACAACGTTGTCTCGCTCGGCTTCGTGACCGGCCTCGACTATCAGGACCCGCGCCTCGATCCGCAGCACGTCCTGCAGACGTTCAAGCAGCATCCTTTTATTGCGAAGCTTCTTGCCGGCGGCAAAATGATCCGCTACGGCGCGAAGTCGCTGCCCTATGGTGGTTGGTGGTCACTGCCCCCGCTCGCCGGAGACGGCTGGATGCTCATCGGGGACTCCGCCGGCTTCCTCAATTCCGCGCGGCTCAAAGGCATTCACCTCGCCATCAAGAGCGGCATGCTCGCCGCGGAAACGGCTTTCGAAGCACTGACCAAGGACGACTCGTCAGCCGCCACACTCCTCCAGTTCCAGCAGCGCGTCGAAAAAAGTTGGCTGAAGGACGAACTCTGGCCGGTGCGCAACTTCCATCAGGGATTCAAAAACGGCCTCGCCGCGGGCATCTTCAACACTGGCCTGCAGACAATTTTCAACGGCGGACCAGCCAAGCGCCTCCCCTCGCACGCGGGATACGAGAACCTGAAGCGGCTTTCGTTCCTCCCAGCCGACGGAGGCAAAGAAGCAACCCTTCTCGGCCCGGTCAAAGGCGATGGCAAGTTGACCTTCGACAAACTCACCGACCTATACCACTCCGGCACCAAGCACGAGGAAGATCAGCCCGCACACTTAGTCATCGATGACACGAACATCTGCAATGAACGCTGCGTAAAAGAATTCGGCAGCCCCTGCCAGAACTTCTGTCCCGCCAATGTCTACGAAATGATGGAGGATCCCACCGCGCCCAATGGCAAGCGCATCAGCCTCAATCCCTCCAATTGCGTTCACTGCAAGACCTGCGATATTCAGGACCCGTACCAGATCATTACCTGGGTTCCACCTGAAGGCGGCGGCGGCCCGAATTACGACGGAATGTAAACTCCATAACCCTTACAAAGTGACGCGCATCACGGTTACTTTGCCCGGCAAGTACCATTCTGCAGTAGCCATACATTTCGAATCATCCCGGTAAGGCTCCCATCACCGAGAGCGATCAGTCTGAACACAGCGCTCAGGAGGTACACAATGGACAGACGAACGGATTGGCCATGGAACTGGGAAGAAGAAGTAGAGTGGAAGACAGAACTGGAAGAAAGAGATTACGACTTTCTCGCCGAACTGATTGACAACGCCGTCGAGGATGGTATCCCCCGTCCGCAATACATTCTCGCGCCTCGGCAGGAACCGGAATCAGCGGAGGAAGCTGCACCCGAGAAGTATTTGGTGGCGGCCTAGCAGTTGTAGTAAATGTCCCGTCCGACTTCTCCAAGGACCAGAGACTAAAGGTCATTCCTATGTGCTGGTTCGTAGTTTCAAGCCAGTATATACTGCCTCCGTACTGCTTATCGAAGTCCGGGTACATAGCTGTAGGCGGAGCACATTCCATTTTTTATACGGCTCCGCGATAACAAACGTCGGCACAGGGCGTCTTCTCATTTGACCCTGGAGACCGGCGCGGGGCGGGCGGAACGTGGGGCCCTCTTCGAATGGAGGTATCTTCGTGGATGTCGTTCTTATACGCCTTTTTTTTATTCTGATCGTCGGGGCCATCTGCTTCTTCATTCGCCCGTTTGACCTCCCGCCCAATCTGGACGCCGTGGCTGGCCTGGGCATCGGCTGCGCCATCATCGTATTTGAGTGGCGGCTCCGGGTCATGAGCCTCAAACGCCTGATCGGCGCCGCCATCGGCAGCGTGCTGGGTATTTTCGGCGCTTATCTATTCGCCATTGTCATCCGCAACAGCGTCCCCGCCGGACGCATGCAAAGCTTTCTGCAAATCATGGTCATGTTGATTATGGCGTATGTGGGTTTGGCAGTGGGAGCGAACAAGGGTGACCTGCTCAATCTGTCGGCGCTCGGCGGAATCTTCGGTGGTGAGAAGCAGGGTAAGAAGAGTTACAAAATTCTGGACACCAGCGTCATCATCGACGGCCGTATCGCCGACATTGCTGAGACCGGATTCCTCGACGGCATCATAGTGATTCCCCAGTTCGTGCTCCGCGAATTACAACTCGTCGCAGATTCGGCCGATTCCCTGAAGCGCAATCGCGGCCGGCGCGGCCTCGACATCCTGCAGCGCCTGCAGAAAACCGCTTCGCTCCAGATTCAGATCGTGGAAGACGACTTCCCCAGTGTGCGCGAAGTCGATATGAAGCTGATCGAACTGGCCAAGCTGTATGAAGGCAAGATCATCACCAACGATTTCAACCTGAATAAAGTCGCGCAACTGCAGGGCGTAGCCGTGCTCAACATCAACGAACTTGCTAATTCGCTCAAGCCCATTGTGCTGCCCGGCGAAATCATGCGCGTGTTCATCCTCAAGGAAGGCAAAGAATACAATCAGGGCGTTGCTTATCTGGATGACGGCACCATGGTCGTGGTCGACAACGCGCGCAAAATGATTGGCAAGACGATCGATATCTCGGTGACCTCCGTCCTGCAAACGACCGCCGGCAAGATGATCTTCGGTAAGTGGGATGAGCGCACTGGAAGCCGTCATGAGTCGAAGAGCATAACGGCACCTCCGATCACGGTGACGCCCGCAACCGGAACCAGCGGAATGCCCACCGACGCGCCGAAAAAGACCTCCCCGCTGTCGATCGACCGGGCAGCCGACTGATATCGGCCGCCGTTCGCAATTTGGCCGTGTGTGAAGCCGCTGGCGCTAGTGATAAGTCCAGATCAGCCAAGGGCACTCCGTGTACCTCTGTGTCCTCTTTGGTTATGGTTTTTCTCACGTGCTAACTTGACCATCGTCAATTCTGCGAGCGCTTTTTCCATGTCCCTCGCGTCTGTACTATACTGATCGCCCGATGAAGGTATTTGTCATCATTCCGGCTGCCGGGCTGGGCACGCGCATGGCTCCGCCGTCGGCGGCAAAGGCTAAAAGGAAAGCGGCGCTTACTAAACAGTTCAAGGAACTCGGCGGCGTGCCCATTTTGGTGCACACTCTACGCGTATTCGCCAACACGCCCGCGGTTTATGAAATCGTCGTTGCGTTGCGCAAGAACGAGATCGCTGGTTTTCGCACCCAGCTCGAAAAGCAGTTTCCCGAAATCCTGAACAAGCGTCTGCAGATTGTAGAAGGTGGCGAACATCGCCAAGACTCAGTAGCCAGCGCTTTTGCCAACCTCGCCGCTGATCCCGAGGATCTCGTGCTGGTGCACGATGCCGTGCGTCCGTTCGTTACGCCCGAGATCATCCTCCATGTAATTGAGGCCGCCGAAAAGCACCACGCCGCCATCGCCGGCTGGCCCGCGGTTGACACGGTGAAGCAAGTGGAGCGAACCGCCGAAGGCGCAGTCATCAAGGCAACGATCCCTCGCGCGAGCATAGTGATGGCGCAGACGCCACAAGGCTTTCGCTACGACATTCTGAAGAGGGCTTTCGATGAAGCCGCCGCCGACGGCTTTCTCGGCACCGACGAAGCTTCGCTGATCGAACGCGCCGGCCTGCCGGTCGTGGTCGTGATGGGTTCGTCGAAGAATATCAAGATCACCACGCCCGCGGACATGGAACTGGCCGAGTTTTACTTGAAAAGCAACGAGGCCGTCCATTGAGCCCTCTATTCCGCATCGGCTACGGCTGGGACTCGCACGAATTCAAGCCCGGAATTCCGCTCATCATCGGAGGCATAAAGCTTGCCCACGACAAAGGATTGGGCGGCCACTCCGACGGCGACGTCCTTCTGCACGCCATCACCGACGCACTGCTCGGCGCAATCGCGGCACCCGACATAGGATCGCTCTTTCCTCCCTCCGATCCCCAGTGGAAGGGCGCAGATTCGGCGGTATTCCTTCGCGAAGCGTTGAAGCGGGTAGCTGCCGCGGGCTATGAAGTAGTCAATGTGGATTCGACCCTGATCCTCGCCGCTCCCAAGATCGGTCCGCATTCCGCGGCAATTCGCAAACACGTCTCCGAATTATCCGGCATTCCCGGCGATTGCATCGGCATCAAAGCAAAAACGCCCGAAGGCATGGGGACAGACAATGCCGCGATTGCGCACGCGACGGTGCTGTTGAGTCGCATCTGAGGACTTGGGGAGACCGCAACGGTCCAAAGCAATTGTCATCCTGAGCGAAGCGAAGGACCCCTGCCCTGCACCAAGGGCCGCCCGATTAAGGCGGTTTGACGGGACGGGACGGGACGGGACGCAGCGAGCGACTTGAAGGACCTATGTATTTGCAGGCAGCGTCTGAATGCCTGGGTCCTTCGCCAGCTCTGCATGCTTCTCCCGCGCCGCCTCAACAAACGCGCGGAAGATCTTATGCGCCGATTCCGCCACCTCCTGCCCATCATTCACCGACCGCTCCGGATGCCATTGCACGGCCAGCACAAAATGCTCCGGCGCGGTTCCCTCCAGCGCCTCGATCACTCCATCGGCGGAAGAGCGCGCCACAACGCGCAGACCCTCTCCGGCAACGTCGGCCGATTGGTGATGCGAAGAATTTACCGCGATTGGCTTCTGCTCAGCTCCAATAATCTTCGCCAGCCTCGACCCGCGATCGATCTCGACCGTGTGCGCATTCGCCACCGCCCGTCCCGCGCTGTGATTGATTGCCGACTCGATATGCTGCACCAGCGACCCCGAGCAAAATACATTCAGCGATTGCAGCCCGTAGCAGATACCGAGCACGGGCTTGCGCGCGCGATAAGCGTCTTCAAGCAGCAGGCAATCGACGGCATCGCGCTTCGCATCTGTCTCGGCGGTTTTTTCATGCCGCGGCGCGTGGTATTTTTGCGGATCGACATCGGCGCGGCTGCCCGGCAATAGCACAGCGTCGCAGTGTTCGATCCGCTTTCTCACCTCGGCGGCAGATTGATTGAGTTCAATGCGGACTGGCTCTCCACCGGCTTGCCGCACAGCATTTTCATACTGCGTCACGGAACGCTCGGCATAATCGCGGTCGCCCGAATGCGGCATGGGGATTGCGATTCGCGGCATTTTGATCGTGTGATGCGACGATTCAGTCATCGGGCCATGCTCTGCTCAATGCCGGCCAGCACCTTGCCCTGCCGGTAATTTCGGATTTCCACCGCCAGCGTGGCAATCAGCACAATCGCTCCCACCGAAATGGCAATGGGAAAAGCGATGCGCTTGTAAGCAAACATGAGGTTGGGCGGAACGTGTTCGACCAGCGAATAGATAATCGTCCCCAGAATGCTCAGCAACAGGGCGACCGCGAACGAGAGCAGGGTCAAAAGAAACGTAAAGCCAAACACGCGCCCCAGAATGCCAAGCCAGCGCGGGCGGTGCGATTGCGGTTTCGGCATAATCCTAAGTTACACCCGCCATTAATTCTCATCTCGCGGAAAATTCGACGCAGTGACCGGTTCCCCATTCTTAACCCTTAGCCCCGCAGCCCGGGGACTAAAGCCCACCCCCATACGCTACAATACAAACCATGTCGCAAGCTGCTTCGGCGATCACCCGCAGCCCCGCGGAGATCGTACAACTTAGCCCTGTCTCGCAGTCGGCCAATGGCATCTGTTACGCGCGCGCCGGCGAAGTCACGATTGCCGAGAACGATCTTGATCGCATGATCGCAGCGGTGCCGCGCCCGATCGCCGCTTCGCTCACGCGCAAGGCCTACTACTTCGTGCCCCTGACCATCAATCAGGGCGACGAAACCGTGATCGCCGACCGCTACGACGTCGTTCTCAGCGACAACGCGGTTTGCCATCGCAACCTGAATATTGGCGATGCCCAGTGCGTTTTCATCTCCACGCGGCTCATGGACGACAAGTTTTCCATCGCCTTCGAGTTTTATATCAATGTCGGCCACGCGCTGGTCGAGCGGGCTGGCGTTTCGGCGGCGTTTGCCGAGTTGGCCTGGCAGCAGGTCGAGGCCGGCGTGCGCGGCGAAACCTCCCTCGATGCATGGGAGGCGCGCAAGCTGGCCACGGCGCACGGCCCCGATGCGGAGAAGTTCAAGAACGAATACCTGGCCGCCAGTTTTGCGGATGCGATTTCGATCTACCTGCTCTCGCTATATCTCGATGTCGATTACCACGATCTGCGGGAGCGCGATTATCCGCTACTCGCGCCCACGCCAATGGCGGAGCGGCTGCGCAAGATCGCAGAAATTTTCCCGCCGAATCCCGGGTTTGAATTCAACATCTACTACCGGCGTCGCGGTTAGTTCCGCTCTCGCCGGTCACCGCAAATTCCGGGATTCCTCAAAGATGTTTGTTCTCCTCAATACCCATAGGCAAAGTCTGAACCTACCGCTGCATCTATTTCCCAATAATTCGGATCTTCACGACTCAGATACGGGAGCATAGAAATGGAAAGGTTGTGGCTATTTATTTTATCGGTGGCCGTTTTGTGCGCTTCGGCTTGGGCGCAGGCTCCAAAGGGGAACGTATTCTTCGGCTATTCCTATGACCGGACGCCGGTCGTCACCAACGACACCATCAATAGCAATGGATGGGATGCCTCACTCGAAGGCAAGGTTCTTCCTTTTGTTGGACTGGTGGTCGATATTGATGGCCACTATGGCAGTGGCACTTTCTCGGGAATCGGCGCCGATGTGGCAGCGCACAATGTTTTGCTCGGCCCCAGGGTTTCGGTGCAGGTCGAGCGCTTTCGCCCGTTCGGGGAATTTCTGATCGGCGCGGGGCACATCAGCCGCAGCAACGGAATCTCGGATTCCGATACTTCGTTCGCCAATGCTGCCGGCGGAGGTTTGGATTACCGCGTTGCCGGCCCTGTCTCGATCCGCGGACAACTCGATTGGATCGAGACGCGTTTTTACGGCCAGACGCAGAACGGCGTGCGCTTTTCGACCGGAATCGCCTTTCATTTTTAAGACGAGCTTTCGTCTCTGGCGGTTTGCCGAAAAACGTCGAAGCAGGCGCCGGTTCGGGAAGCGGGCACAGTTCGGGAAGGGCACGACTTGAGTCGTGCCGCAAGTCCTTGAATATATGATGGCGCTTTAGCGCCTGAGGTTAGTCTCTTGCACCTGAGACGAGTTTTCTGCACGATGGGCACGCGAGCTGGAAGTCCGGCCTCCCCTATTGCCGGTGTGCCCGGACGCTCATAACACCTTCGAGAATCCCGGACACCTCCAGCAGCGCCCGATTTGAGTAGGTAGATGCGTTGCGCTGAAGATCATTGAAGTTCGAAGGTTCGATCAATCGCTGAACCGCAGGCGCAATGTCCCGGAACGCGTTCACAACAATTCCAAAGCCTTTTTCGTCTACCCATTTCGCGTTGTAGCGCTCCTGGGGAAGCGTCCTGGAATTGCACTCCACGATCACCGGCAGGTGGAACTGCAAAGCTTCACTGATCGAGCCCGGCCCGGGTTTGCCGATAAAGAAGTCCGCCAACGCCATGTAATGCTCGACGTTCTCAGTGAAACCCAAAACCAGCTTGGGCTTTCGTGTCTTCAGTGCATTGATCTCCGATGCGAGCTTCTCGTTATGCCCGCAAATCAGTATGAGCTGCACCTCGGCCCCGCTTTCGTCGAGACGCTTGACAATATCAACCATCACGCGCGACCCGTGGCCTCCGAACAAAACAATTCCTGTCAGACAATCGGGTTCAAGTCCAAGCCGCTTTCGTTCGGAGACGCGGTCCTCCCCCGTCAATGCCAACGAGTTTTCATCATAGAATTTGGGCTTCAACACCATTCCCGATGTCTGGAAGACGTGGTCGGGAGGATGGCCCATCGCCAGCGCTTGCTGCTCCGCCCATTCAGTGCCGGCAATAATAAATTCAGACTCGCGCTCAATCCAGAAGTGTGGTGGATAATCCGCCAGATCGGTTATGAGCGTGACGAACGGCGGCTTGTCTTTTCTCGTTTCACCCAAACTCTCTGCCAGTTCACGATTGAAGTGCGGGATGACAGACAGGACAAGATCCGTGGGATGCTCCCCCCAGTAAGCTTCGAGCGCCTTCACGATCGGCGAGTGGTACAACCAGATCGTTCCCTGAAGAATCCGCAGAAGTTGCGGCGTGAATCTCGTCCAGCCTCGGCGCAGAATCTGATTGTAGGTGTCCTGAATCCGTATGCCGGTAAAGCGCCGCAGTAGATCGAGGGGGTCGAGCAATTCCTGTATATCGAGGAGGCTAACTTCCCAGGGATGCTCTTGCTGAGTGAGTGTGCCGCGCAGCGCCTCGGCGGCATTGCGATGCCCGCCCCCGGCATGATGGAAGACGATGGTCAGTCTTCGCAAGCCGGAGTGTCGGTCGAGGTTTGAGTCAGTAACCAACGCGTTGGTACTGGCCATCTTTCACTGGTCCTGTGACTTTCTCGGGAACTGATTCTGCGTCATCAAAGAATCCCGTCTCGTCGGCGAACACAGAATACCCCGAATCGCCCCGGCTCGCGTCTTCTCTGGAATGATCTTCGTTGGAATGATCTTTGTTGGAGCAATCGTGTGCGAAATGATCGTCTGGGAAACGACCGTCTGAGAAACGACCGTCATGATCCGGCACTTCCGGCCGCGCGACGTACTCGTGGATCTGCACCCCGTTCTCCCCAACCGTGATATATGTCGGACGCTCGTCAATCCATGCCCCGCAGTTGAAATAATCGGCCCCGTGATCGTGTTGATGGAGTGCGGCATGAGTATGTCCGCAGAAAATGCGGTCGGCCTGATGGTGTTTCGCGTGTGCCAGAGCGCCATCGGCAACTTTTTCAGACAGCCGTTGCCAGCGTGTACCCAGACGGTCGAGAAAACGCGTGAGCGTTTTATTCTTCGAATCCCATTTCTGCAGTTGCAGATAAAGCAGCGTCCCGAACCAGTAATTGAAGCGCACATTCTTGACGACGAAGCTGTCGAACTGGTGCCCGTGCACCGCAATGTGGCGCAGGCCCAGGTAATTCCATTGATACTCCTGGTACACGCGAATGCCGACCAGGTGCGACATGATCTCGGTGAGACCGTGATCGTGATTCCCCTCCACCCAGACCACTTCGACCTGGCGCTTCGGGTTCGAGAGTTTGCGTATATAGCCGAGAAATTTCCAGTGTTCTTTTTTCAGGCGCCCGAAATTCAGGTCAGCAAAAATATCGCCCAGCAGAATAAGCCGGCGGTAACTGGTCTCCTGCAGAACATGCAGAGCTTCTCGCGCGCGGCTCATGTCCGCGCCGAGGTGCAGGTCCGACAGAATCAGCGTGTCGTAGACCGGGGACTCCATGCTTTGATTCTTCCCGAAAATTGTTACGAGGTGATGAATTAGGTACTAACAATTGGGCGCAGGTAACGGGTCAGTAATCGGGACGAAGCGAGCACACGCATGCGTGGAATCGCAGCCGGCTTCAGTGCGCCGGGGGAACATATTCTTTGGGAGGCGCGGCGCCTTCACCAAAGAAAAACTGCTCCATCTGCTGCACGATGACTTCCTGATCCTGCTTGCGTGCGGGGTTCAGGCGGTACTCGTTGAGCAGCATCTTGCAGTGTTCCGTCCACTGCGCCCAGGCCTGCTGCGAGACATGTTCGAAGATTCTGTTGCCCAGTTCGCTGTCGAAAGGTGGCTCAGGAAGACCTGGCAGTTGCTGGTGTAATTTGGCGCAGAGAACAGTGTGGTCTGACATAAGTTTTTTCTAGTGAAATTATCGCACACGGCCAACACGTTGACCCGCAATCGAACATCAGCGCATCACGCGAACGCGAGCGCTGCTGAAAAAAAAATCGTGAACCGGAGATGAGAGGAGGCACGTGGTCAGCCAAAATCCGCGAAGTGATTAAATTTATGTTGACAAATTACAGACCCATGGCAATATCTTGTATCAGGACAGCTACTCATACCACAAGTTGGGTAGCACGGGCATCAAGGTGCCCTGTCGAACCTTGGGAGAACAAAATCGTTCAAACGGAGGAATCACTTCATGGCAACCAAGAAGAAAGCCGCCAAGAAAAAGAAACACTAAGCGGACGATGCTCGTCTTAAGAAATTCCCCAAAGCCTCTCGAGAGAAGCACCTCTTGAGAGGCTTTTCCGCTTGCGAGAGGGCTCCGGTATCGACAATGACGATGACTTGATTGCTGGCGTGGGCGAATAATCCCACGAGTCGTCCAAGCCCGATGTTCGTGTGGTGACGGGGCTTTGCCCCGTCCAGTTGGTTCATTTCTTCTAATAATCGATACAGTTCCCTAAATATGCGTGGGATTTAAAATGAGGTGACCAATGAGCGTCCAGACAATGGACACTACCATACAGCGATTTAACAATATTCGGTGGCATGACTCCAAACTGCGCGGCCTGTGTTTCTACAGTGCAGAGGGAGAAGAGCTAGTAAAGCTTTCCCTGGAATTGCAAGGAGTAGGCGGTGTTCTGATGCCAGCTGAGGTCATCTTCAAGGAGAGTGCTTATATTGTGGCCGACGTGTACTTAGAGGCTAAATCCATGTGCTCCGATGACATTTCGGATGCAGAATGCTCCAAATCGTCCGACTGGAAAAGTACTGTCTCGAAACCCAGCCTCTTCGATATCACTCGAGGCAATCGGCGATTTGAGGAACTTCTGCACTTTAGGATTTCCATGTGTCCGCCCGGTGGCACGATAAACATTCTGGCGAAGGATTTCTTGCTCGAAATGAAAGCCCCGAAATAATTGCGCGAACCTTAACGAGCCTGGAGCTCAGTCCTGATGGGAGAGTCTCTTTGTCACTGCGATCTCGGCCATTTCGACAAGGAGGTCGAGGCAGCTTCGGAAGCCGTTGCGCCCACATCGCCATACCGCCACCACTCTCCGCATAGTAACGCAGAGGATGCGCAAGCCCACATCGGCGGGAGCGCGGCAATTCGAATTGATACCATGAAATTACTTTGCCGCTTTCCGGTTCCGAACAGTCGTCGGTCTCGAGTTATGCGCGCTCGCACTCGCTGCGGCAGACTGCCTTCTGGCTCTTTGCAACCTTCCAGTTTTTCTACCTGCTGACTTCGACCGGACGAGTGCGCACGCCCGATGAATACAACACGCTCTACACCACGGAAAGCCTGGTGCTCCACGGGACCACGGCTGTCCCGCAGGCGGTCGCGCTGCATAATTTCTACGGCCGATACGATGTCCACGGACTGCCCCGCGCGGCCTATCCTCCGGGACAAGCTTTGCTTTGCGTGCCCTGGTATGCCGTGGGGCAGTACTTGCTCGCGCGTTTGCCCGGAGTGCCCGCCGAAGACACCGACCTCATCGTAGCCTTCACCTCCTGCCTCAGCAGCGCAACCTTCGCGGCGCTTACCGTGACGTTCTTCTTTTTGCTGCTCATGGGGATCGGTATCCCGTTGCGCCCATCGTTGATGGCCACGGCCATGGTCGGCCTCGCCACGCCAATTTTCGCGTATTCAGCCTGGCTGTTCTCAGAGCCGCTGTCAGCAGCGATCTTTACCGGCGTGGCGTGGCTGGTCTTTTGTTCACAAAATCGCGGGCAGCACGAAGGCGAGGAGCACGAAGCCCCCGGCGGCCCCGCACCGATCCGGTTGCCGATCGCAGCCATCGCGGGCCTGATTCTGGGACTCGCCACCATCGTGCGTCCCACGAATGTTCTGGCCATTGGCATATTTGCGCTGGCTATTCTCGCGCGCGGCGGAAAGGCCGCGCGGCGCCCGGCGTTCGTGTTGTGCGTAACGGCGGCCATCGGCGTAGCCGTTTTGCTCGCTCACAATACTCTGCTGTTTGGGAGCCCATTTGCGTTCGGCTATCCCGCCGCGGCTGAGGGTGCGAAGCAGCTCAATCGTTTCGATACGCCGATGCTGACCGGCCTTTACGGATTTCTATTCTCTCCGGGAAAGTCGGTATTGATTTTCGCGCCGCCGGTGATTCTGGCGTTGGCCGGACTTGCCGGACTCTGGCGCCGCGATCGCGCACTTGCAGCGCTCGCTATATTGTTCCCTCTCGTGGATCTATTCTTCTACGCGAAATACTCGCAGTGGGAAGGTGGATATTGCGTCGGCCCAAGGTATCTGGTTCCGGCTCTGGTGTTTCTCTGCCTCGGACTTGGCCCAGTTCTAGCAGATGCCAAGGCGCCATCCCGATCCCGCATAAAAGCGATAGCCGTCGTGCTCCTCGTGCTGGGTGCGCTGGTGCAATGTTTTTCGCTGGCGACCAGCTTCATGGAAGACCAGGCGCCCCGCGGACACTACTATGACGCCAATTGGACGTACCGCCTCGGCTACTCGCTGAGTGGACCCATTCATTTATTTTGGAAGTATCTGACGAGTTCCCAACCGGCAAGGCTGGGCCTGGGCTGGGATCGATGGTTCGTGTTTCTTTACAAGGGTGGAATCTGCCGCGGCACGCTCCTGGCGCTTGGTGCGATCATGGCGGCCGGGCTGGCGATCAGCCTGCTGGGCTTGGCAAAGAATATTGCTGCCAACGACCGATATATGAAGATCGGTCCGCGAAATTGACTCGGCGGTCGGTAGACAGAAACCATGCACAAAGGGTACACATTAGGGCAACTCGGTACTTTCGGGGATTGTCCGCGAACCCTTCTCATGCTAAAAGGCATATAAAGGGTGACCGAAACTGGCTCCATGACGATGCGAAAGAAAGCGTTGAAGAAATCCGCGCGCAACGCTGAAATCATTATTCCGGACAAGCTCTACTTTCGCATCGGCGAAGTCGCGCAGCTGTGCCGTCTGCCGGCATACGTGCTCCGCTTTTGGGAGACAGAATTCCCCCAGCTCAAGCCTGTAAAAGGCAGCACCGGCCAGCGTATGTATCGCAAGCGCGATGTCGAGTCCGTGGTGCGGATCAAGAAGCTGCTCTACGAAGACGGATTCACAATTCCCGGCGCCCGCGTACAGTTGCGCGAGGAGATGAAGTCAGAGCGAAACCAGTCGGCTCTCCCATTCCCGGCGAATCCTTCCACCAACGTCGCGTATCTGCGCCACGAACTGCAACAGATCCTCCACATCCTCTCAGCCCGCTCCTAACGCGGAAACACCTACGCTGTCATCCTGAGCGCAGTGAGGCGCACGCCGGACGGAGTCAAAGTTGAGGCTCTTGCGCGGCGTTCGAGCCGCGCGCCGAAACCCGAGCGTAGCCGAGGGAGCTTCTACCCCTAGTCCCACCCGCAGCCAATTCGCCTGCATAGCTCAGCCCGAAGGCCCGTCAAAGCGAAAATCGCAGGATTTCGCTAAGAGCTGAGAGCTAAGAGCTCGAACTATGCCGATCTCCTCGCCGACTGATCCCCAGCTTCCACCAGCGGCTCATTTACCAGGTGCTCGCTGACGAACCAGGCCTGCAATTCGTTGGTGCGCAGCACATCGCTCACGACCAGATCGTTGGTGCCGGCGTCGCCGATCTTGTTGGCGCGCTCGGCCAGTTCACGTACGTGTTCAATGATGACCTGATGCGCATCGAGCAGACGCGACAGCTGCACCGGAACCTCTTCGCGTCCCTTGGGAGGCCGCTCGATCCGCGTCGTTTCGGCCACATCCGCAGCCATCGCAATGCTGATTCCGCCAAGCAGCTGAATGCGCTCCGCGATCGTGTCCACCAGTTCGCTCTGCTCCCCGTAATGCTTGTCGAAAAGCAGATGGAGCTGATAGAAGGTCGGCCCGGAGACCTGCCAATGCGACTTCTTATAGAGGTCGCGCAAAGTCATGGTGTCGGCGAGCAGCAGGTTGAGTTGCTCAGTCATCTCCAGCCGGATCGGTTCATCGAGTTGCAGCGGCTGCATGCTGGTCACGGTGCCAAATGCCTGAATTTCACGGGCGGATTGATGAAAGCGCGGTTGTGCGGAAACTTTGCCGGAATTGGTGGTCATCGGTTTCTTGGCCATGAAGTTCTCCTGATAGTTCAAGATTTGTATTGCGAGACTCCTGACTGCGAACGTTCCGAGGCAACCCAGCCCGGCCAGAATTGTCAGACTGATTCCGTGCGGATTCACTGGCCCTGAGGTCTGGTCACCGATATCGCTTTCTTGGATGCGAACGACCGCAAAGAGATTCCACGGCTCCGAAAAAACATAGCCGTCTCCAGCACAGGCCGGAACGGTCGCCGGGGACCCCGCCCCGCTCAGTCGGCCGCGCTGCGACGGATGCTGAACATCTCGGTAAGGTATTCGACCCGCGGAGTCGATTTCACGCCCGCCTTGGCCATTTTTTCCTTCAACTCATCCTGCGTGATAAAGGCGTGAGCCTTCTCGAAGTTCTCCCATTCGAACATCAGGGTGAGCTCGTTGGGATTTTGCACGCCGCGGAAGATGCGGCAGTTGCGCTCGCCATGCTTGGTCCGCCAGTCGAGAGAGGAGTCGAACACCGTTTTCCAGGCCGGATAGTCGGCGACTTCGTGATGGACGAGAAGATAGATCATGTGAGCAGACACTCCTTTCGCAACACAAAACGTTGCGCCAAACTTCAAAGAAATGCAAGGGCTCGGGTCACGAAGGCGGGAGTAAACCCAAAAGAAATGATCGGCCTACAGGGCGAATGTCGAACTCTCTCCCTGATGGACGGCCGTTCTGAAATCGATTTTTCAGCAGCTTACGGTCTGAATCTCGGTTCTCTACCGGTCAATGAGTGATGATGCAACATTTCAGTCCGGAAACAGCCGACACGTTATCCACTCGCTCTGAACTTCGCGATGATCGCCGTGATGTCGTCGTGCTGTTCCTGAGAGCCCAGGCGCCGGACCCCATCCACGATTGTAGCTAGCAAAGCCTGACACGACAGTTCGCGATGTTGCCGCAGCGCCTCAATCAGAAACCGCTCGCCAAGCTCTTCTCCTTGATCGTTACTCGCTTCGGTGACGCCGTCCGTGTAGAGTGCAAGCACGTCGCCAGGAAACAGTTCTTGCTCCCGCATAGAGCAATCCCATTCCTTGAAGAGCCCCAGCAGCGTGCTGGTCGACTCAAGCCGCTCGACGTTGCCGTCTCTTCTCAACAAAAGACCCGATAAATGTCCGCAATTGGCGTAGCGCATTCGCCGCGTCGCGTCGTCGTACTCGGCAAAAAAAAGCGAGGCGTATGCACTCTCGCTGGTGTTGTCATAAAACAGGCGATTCACCGATCTGAGCAATGCCTGAGGCTGATCCAAGGCCAATGACGACTGGCTCCGCAGGCTCGCCTGCAAATTCGCCATCAGCAGAGCGGCCGCGATCCCCTTGCCCGAAACATCGCCAATGATCAGCGCCAGCCGCTGCGGCCCGAGATTCAGAAAGTCGAAGTAGTCCCCTCCTACTTGTCGCGCCTGCAGGCAGATACCTGCGTACTCCACGGTTTTCAACTCCGGTTGAATCTGCGGAAACAACCGGGCCTGCACCTGCCTGGCGATTTCCAGTTCCTGCGCCACGCGGCGTTCGGATTCGAGTTTTTCAGCGTGTTCCTGCCGCCGTAATTCCAGGCTTCGCCTCACCTCATCGAACCCTTCCAGCCCAAAGGCATTCCCGTCAGGATCTTCAAAGCGTGTAAAGGTCCCTCCCCATCCTGGCGTCTCCGGCGCAAATAAGAACCGAACCCCGCGTTCACTCCATTTCTTGTACGTGGCCTGAACATCTTCCGTCATAAAAAGAACCCAGCGGTAGCCGCCAATCAGTTTGTATTCGGGCCGGTCCGGCTTGGGCTCAACCAGCGCAAGATTGGCGCTGCCGTCGGAAGGCGCCACTTCAATCCAACGGACGCCCGTGGGAAGAACCTGTTCCGTAATCAGTTCGAAGCCCAGTAGGTCGACATAGAATCGCTTGCTCACGTCCAGATCGCGGACGAACACGACGATGTCCTGTATGCACAGGTAGGGCTCGTCGCGGTCCGGGCGAAGCACGGTCCGGTTGGACCACGAGAGAAAGGCGTCACTGGCCATCGCGCGTGATTATAATGGCCCGCCCACTGAAGAATCCCGGTTCAGAGAGATTAAGTGATTGGTCGGGACGGCGAGATTTGAACTCGCGACCCCTTGCACCCCAAGCAAGTGCGCTACCAGGCTGCGCTACGTCCCGACATGATTCGCTGCGAAGAACAGCGTGGGGTCAACCTTGAAACTTTTTGAAACTCAACTCTGAATATTACACCAGCCACTCGCACCCCGTATGACCGGCCTGAGAATCATCGGACTGAGAATGACCGGCAAAAGAATGATCAGCCAAAGGATGACCGGGCCAAGAATGATCGCGAACACCGCTTGACTTAGCGCTGGAAACCCTCAAACTGAAAGTGGAGCACAAATCATGTTCCCGCATTCCTGCTTTGACAAACAGTCGGGACCTAAGACCGCACAGTGATGCTTAAGCCAGATGAAGTGAAGCAGACGAAACCGACCGGGGGCGTCTCCAAGTCCCGCTTCATACGCAGAATATAAAGGCTAAGTCCAATACTTTGAATACTTTACCTCTAAGTACTTATTTCCGAATACTTTGAGAGGAATTATTCGCTAAAGTATTGATTCTAATAGATCGCATTAAGGGGGGGGTACCCCCCTGAGGAGCAATCATACAGACAAAAAATCCGGATGGCACGGCCGCGAACGCCGCCTACCCTACTTCTTTCGATGACGGTTCGGACTCCTGGTCGTCGGCCTGTCCTAGCCCAAATTTCTTGAGCTTGTAGCGCAGGGCATCGCGACTGATGTCGAGCAGCTTGGCGGCGTGAGTTTGATTGTTGCCCGCTTGCTTCATCGCAATCTCCACCATCGCGCGCTCCACTTCCTCGAGCGACGTGCCGCCTTCGGGAATATAAAGGCGGGGCAGAACGCGTCCGTTGGGAAGGCTCTGGCCGTTGTCGCCGGCCGCGCTATGCTCGAAGGCGGTAATGCCGCCGCTGGCCTGGTTTACGGCAAAGGGCAAATAGGCGGGCCGCAGCAGTGGCTCGTCTTCGAGAATCATGGCGCGCTCTATGGAATTTCTCAGCTCGCGGATATTGCCCGGCCAATTGCTTTGCAGCAGCAGTCGCCGGGTTTCGTCCGTGATGCCGCGCACCGACTTGCGAAAGCGCTGGTTGTAGCGGTCAATGAAAAAGTCGACCAGTGGAAGAATATCTTCTTTGTGCTCACGCAGGGGTGGAATGAAAATGGCAATGATGGCCAGGCGATAGTAGAGGTCCTGGCGGAATTGGCCTTCGCGCACGGCTTTTTCCAGGTCGCGATTGGAGGCGGCGATCACACGCACGTTGACCTGCATGTCGCGCACTCCGCCAATGCGGCGGATGACCTGGTCTTCCAACACGCGCAGCAGTTTGGCCTGCAGCAGAGGAGACAGCTCGCCGATCTCGTCGAGAAACAACGAGCCGCCGTCGGCCATTTCGAACAGGCCTTTCTTCATGGCCTTGGCGTCGGTGAACGCGCCTTTTTCATGGCCGAACAATTCGGCTTCCATCAGCGTCTCGGGGATAGCCGAGCAATTGATGGCCACGAAAGGGCGCTCTTGGCGGCTGCTTTCATAGTGAATAGCTTTCGCGATCAGATCTTTGCCGGTGCCGCTTTCGCCCTGGATGAGGATCGTCGTGGCTTCGCTGGCCGCAACCTTGCGCACGAAGTTCAGCAGCTCGGTCATCTTGGGAGAGTCGGCGACAATCTCGTGGTAGCCGGCGCGGCGTTTCATCTCTCCGCGCAGGGACTGCACCTCCGAGCGGAGGCGCGTCGCTTCGAGCGCGTTCTTGATGGTGACGTGCAGCTCGTCGAAGTCGAGAGGCTTGCCGATAAAGTCGTAAGCGCCGAGCTTGATGGCGACCTTTACGTCGTCAAGCTGCGGATCGGCGGTAATCATAATAACCGCCGGCGCGCCCTCGTTTTTCTTGAGCTGCTCCAGCACCTGGATGCCGTTGATGTCGGGCAGGCGCACGTCGAGCAAAACCAGGTCGGGAGATTCATGCTGGGCGATCTTCAATCCGGGCTCGCCCGCCTCCGCCTCCAGGACGTGATATCCCCACTCTTCACACTTCTGGCGCAGCGACCAGCGCACAAGGCGTTCGTCATCCACCACCAGGATTTTCTCGATTGGCATGGAAACCCGCTCTATTCTAGCGCACCGTCTTCAGTAAACCGTGCAGACGCCGCTCTCGCCGTCGGCCTGCCAAGCCCCGGAATCAGAGTTCCACCCTCTCGGCTCCCTGTGATGTAGATCACAAGCGCCTGTGACGGCACTTGCTGTTGTCGCGCCACCCTGGCAATTAAGGTAGTCAGGGTCAAGATTGCGAAGTTGGCGGTTGAAGTTGGCGGCTGAAGTTGGCGGCTGAAGTTGGCGGCTAATGAAGAGCAACCTTTCGGAGGGTCCGCGGCCGGGGAGTATAAAGTTTCTAGCACTCGAAAGCAGGAGTTGGAGATCATGGCGAATGAAGTGGTGACGTCGGAAACGACCTCCTCGGGATGGCAGGCCAAGCAGGTCTACGCGCTGGCTGCAGTTTGCCTGCTGATCGGCTTGGCCGTCGGATACCTGTTCCGCGGATCCCGGTCGCCCGCCGTCCCGCCCGCAAATGCAATGCAGGCTACAGGCGACGCGAGCGCGGCCGCTCATGGTGGAATGGGTGGTCCCAACGCGATGGGAAGCGGAATGGGAGGCCAGCCGACTCTCGATCAAATGAAGCAGATGGCCGACAAGAAGGCCGAACCTCTGCTGGCCAAGCTCAAGGATGACCCGAAGAACGCTGATCTGCTCATCAACTTGGGCAACATCTACTTTTCCACCCATCAGTTTCAGACAGCGGCCGACTATTACGGCAAGTCGTTAGAGGTGAAGCCGAAGAATATTCCCATCCGCACCCAGATGGCTTCCTGCCTCTATTACCTCGGCGACGTGGATGGCTCTCTGCAGCAATTAACGCAAGCCACCGCCGATGATCCCAAGGATGCGAACTCGCTGTTCAACCTGGGCATGATTCGCTGGCGAGGCAAGAAAGATTCGAAGGGCGCTTTGGCGGCCTGGACGCAACTGCTGAGAACCAATCCGGAAATGGAACCTGCGAAAAAAGCGCAGGTGCAGAAGTTGATGGCGGATGTCAGGGCTCAGCAGAACAACCCGCAGCAGAACAACGCGAACTAGAGAGTCGATAAGGAGCACAGTAATGGCAGAAACTAAAAACACTTCTTCGAGCGTGAACTGGACAGGAGTCCAAGCCTACACCCTGGCGGTGGTTTGCCTGCTGCTGGGCATGGCTGGCGGTTGGCTGATTCGCGGCTCGCAGTCGCCAGCAGCGGCATCGGCCGCGGCGTCAGAGACTGCGGCCGCGAGCGGTTCGGCACCCGCCATGGGCGGAGGAATGGGTGGAAGCACCAACTCCCAGCCCAATCCGGAGCAACTCAAGAAAATGGCCGACGTGCAGGCGGCTCCGCTCATCGAGAAGCTCAAGTCGGACCCGAACAATCCCGAGTTGCTGACCAACGTCGGCAACTTCTATTACGACGCGCAACAGTATCCCATCGCGGTGGACTACTATGGACGCGCTCTCAAAGCGAAGCCCGCCGATGCGGGCGTGCGCACCGACATGGCGACCGCCTACTGGTATATGGGGAACGCCGATTCGGCGATTACGGAGTTCAACAAGGCGCTCACCTACGAGCCCAACAAGCCGAATACCCTGTTCAACCTTGGCCTGGTCAAGTGGCAAGGGAAAATGGACATCAATGGCGCGGTGGCAGACTGGGAAAAGCTCCTGGCGACCAACCCGAACTATGAGGGCAAGGATAAAGTCGAACAGATGATTGCCGAAGCGAAGAAGCATTCGGGAGTAAAGCCGGGAACGAAGGCAAAACCGCTTTCGGAGTAATCATTCTTAGCAACCAATCGGTCTTAGAAATCAATCCGTTGATGGCGTGGCGGGACGCTACGGCCCACGGGCACCTTGAGGAGTGTACAAGGGTAACGTCGCTGGATGGCCGCAGTCCTAAAGTTCTGCACGAAGGGCCGATGTTCTCAGTGTGCCCCGGAACTTCAGCCTCCGCCCCTCTCGCTCCGTAATTCTCCGAACCCTCGTCGGCGCCGCGATTTTTGGAAGCATGGCTCGCTCCGGGTTCGCCCAAGCTCCGGTTACTCCAGCGGAGTTGACTCTCCGCTCCGACGTCGCTGAAGTGCGGGTGACATTCTCCGCCACCGACCAGAACAACCGGGTCATTGCTACACTCCAGCCCGCCGATTTTGCAATCGTAGACCAGGACATGGTGGTGCGCGAGTTCCGCAGTTTTACCCGCTCGGAATACACGCGCCTCGATGTGGCCATGTTGGTCGATGCGAGCGGATCGACCAGTTCATACTTTCGTCAGGAACTTTCGAACGTCATGCAGCTAATCGCGCAAAATGACGGCGTCCCGGATGAGAGCTTCTCCGTGGTCACGTTCCGCGACCTAAAACCTTCGGTAGTCTGCGACGGAAACTGCCGGGCATTGAACGCGGCCGCGCAGTTCCCGGCCGTTGCCAGCGGGGGACTGACGCCGCTCTATGACAGCATCGTTTTCTCGTCGCGCATGATGGGGCATCGGGACGACCTTCACGCCCGGAAAATTCTGATTCTGTTCTCCGACGGCGCGGACACCATCAGCCTGAAATCCTTTAGCGACGCGCTTGACTCGGCCCTCGACAATGACGTCGCTATCTATAGCGTCGATACCAGCAAGGCTCCGCACGTCCATGCGGGCACCCTCGTTCTACGCAGCCTTGCTTTCAACACGGGCGGCCGGTATTTCACGGCTGAATCGGGCTCTGCCAAGGTCCTCGACGCGATACTCGATGACTTCCACGCAACCTACACCGTCGCTTACAAACTGCCAAGCCACGCGGCTGGTTTTCACCAGGTCCGTATATTTTCCACCCGCAATCTAGGCCTGCAGTTCCATTGCCGGCGCGGATATTACTTCAGCGATCCTGAGAATTGAGGACTTTATGAAACGCTCACTGCTGCTCATTGTTTTCCCGAGCATAGTTCTGCTCTGCACGCTGCCCCTTTCGCTCACCGCCGAAAACCACGCTCGCCAGCAAGGCACAATCGTGCGGATGCGCATGACCGAGTGTATGGGCTCACAGCATTCATTCATGACTGCGATGTCCGGCGCCCAGGCGGCCGCTGCCGAATCCTGTCCCGAGTACGTACTCGTTACGGGCACAGTTGTATACGTAATCATCGGCAAGAGTTCGGATCAACTTGTGCCCCTCGCAGAGAGTACCAATTTTCATTTCCAGCACAATGAAGTGCTGATTCGAGTCGATGACGCACGGAAGGAATCGCGTTTCCACGTCAAGGAAATGGTGCTGCGTCCGCAGTGGGATCTTAACCAGAAAATGGTGGAAGCCGAAGCAGTGGCCGCAATGCACCATCATCTGGAAGGCGGCGTCGTCATGGTAGAGGCTCGCCAGTAAGCTAGGCTTTGCTCACTCCGTGCTCGGGCGATGCGCGAACTTGGCGCAGAGATCCGTTCGGCTGAACGGTTGGACACCAAAATTCTCGTCCGGGAGTGGGTTTGTGCGCGAAGTCTCATGCAACCGTGATTGAGATCACAAATCGTTGCCTAGTCCTCAATACAAATGATTTAGTAGCAGATTCCAGCCTGCTGTTAAGTTGATTATCGCGGACCTAATCGATTCCTACTAATGATTGGGCAATCGCGGGTCATTAGAATTGCGCCCGCAGCCAATGAATCCCGAATGGAAGGCACAGTTCTCCTGTTTCGACCTGGTCGTCAGGACAACCGAATGTTCTCGCAGCGTTGTGCGCGTGCGCGACATCGAAATCGGCGGCAACGACTTCGTGATTATGGCGGGTCCTTGCGCCGTTGAGTCCGAGCGCCAGTTGCTCGAGACCGCCGAAGCGGTCGCCGAAGCAGGCGCGCGCATCCTGCGCGGCGGAGCCTACAAACCTCGATCCTCGCCCTACTCTTTCCAGGGATTGGGCGTTGCCGGCCTGAAAATTCTGCGCAAGGCTCGCGAAGCGACCGGACTTGCCATCGTCACCGAGGCGATGTGCAAGGAAGATGTCGACCTGATCGCCGAATACGCCGACATCCTGCAGGTGGGCACGCGCAGCATGGAGAACTACTCTTTGCTCGAAGCCCTGGGGCGTTGCGGTCGCCCGGTGCTGCTGAAGCGCGGCATGACAGCGACTCTGGAAGACTTACTGCGCTCGGCACAGGTCATCGCAATGGCGGGCAATTCGCAAATCATTCTCTGCGAGCGCGGCATCCGCACATTTGAAACCGCCACGGGCAACACACTGGATATCGCTGCCGTACCGGTGCTGAGAACGGTATCGCACCTTCCCGTGATCGTTGACCCCAGTCATGCCGCGGGTATTCGCTGCCTGGTCCCGGTGCTCGCGCGAGCGGCCGCAGTCGTGGGCGCCGACGGACTGCTTGTAGAGGTGCATCCCCATCCCGAACAGGCGCTGAGCGACGGCGAGCAAGCCCTCACATTCAACGATTTTCGCGAAATGATGGAGGACCTGCAACCGTATCTGGCCTTGCAGCAAGAGGCCCGGCAGCTTCGCCCGCAACTTCTCGCGGTGGGAGATACAAGCTAGTGTCGACGCGCGCTATTCTCGCCTGCCTGCTTTCCCTGTTCGCAGTGGGCTTCATGCGCGGCGGGCTTGAGGTTTCGGCCAGCACAGACTCGCTGTCGTTTCTGTTCACCGTCGCGAAGAATTACGAACCACTCGCCTGGATGCATGGCGCGGATCGCTTCCCGGAAGGCGCGACCATCTTTGTCCGCGACGAGAAGGGTCAGCATCCACTTGTTTCAGGCTTTGCCGCGTCTGCAGATTCTGCGGTGTCGTTCGACGGTCAGCGTGTGCTCTTCTCCGGCAAGCGGAAAGCTGAGGACCCATGGCAGATCTGGGAGATCGTACTGGCCAGTGGAGAAGCGCGTCGCGTCGCGTCCACTCCCGACGACTGCATTCGGCCCTTTTATTTGCCCGGCTCTCCTGGAGAAGATCGCGTGGTGTATGCGTGCAGAATCGCCGGCCGATTCTTGATTGAGACTGCGGACCTTGCTGGCGGAAAGCCGCTAGTCCTCACCTATGGCCGGGCGAACTTTTTGCCCACCGATGTTCTGCGCGATGGACGCATCCTGTTCGAGTCGGGATACCCGCTCGGAACAGACGCCACCCAAGAGATCTATACCGTGTATTCCGACGGCAGCGGTGTCGAGTCGTATCGTTGCGATCACGGCAAAGTTCGACGTCAAGGCAAGCAAGTCAGCTCGGGAGACATCGTGTTCGCCTCTAATCGTGGGCTCGCAAGATTCACTTCGTCCAGGGCGCAGGAAGTCCGCATTACGGCTCCAGTTGGGGAATACGCGGGTGATGTTGCTGAAACGTCCTCAGGCGATTGGCTGCTGTCCTGGCGGTCGGATGCGAAGAGAACGTTTCAGCTGATGACTTGGACTCCGGGTTCTACCATGCTGCGCGCGCTGGTGGCGGCACATGACGCCAACATAATTCAGCCAACGCTTCTTGCCGGGCGCGCGGCTCCGAATCGTCATCCGTCGGGCTTGCATGACTGGCCCAATGCGAACCTGCTCTGCCTGAACGCGTATACCTCGAAATACCAGTTCGCTGCCGGATCTATTCATTCAGTTCGGCTCTACACACGTGATGCTATTGGCAATCCGAGGCTGCTTGGCAGCGCGCCCGTAGAGGGCGACGGATCCTTTTTCATTCAGGTGCCTTCGGAGCAAGCACTGCAAATCGAACTGCTGGATGGCTCCGGGAAAACGTTGCGGCGCGAATCGGGATTTTTCTGGATGCGTCGAGGCGAACAGCGCGCCTGCGTAGGATGTCATGCCGGACCGGAAACCGCGCCGGAGAATGCAGTGCCCATGATCCTGCTGAAATCGACTACGCCAGCAGACATGACCGGCGCTGCTGCGCACAGCACTTCGGGAGGGCAATAGCATGGGAAAACAAGTACTGGGACTCCTGCTGCTGCCCTGTTCATTCGCTTTGACTGTGCTGGCGCAATCTTTGCCGGCGCAATCGCCGCAGATGAGCACAGCAGGCGCGAGCACGCCCATCACGATCCGGTTCGAAGACGCGACCGCGAAGTCGGGTATTCAGTTCACGCACAGTTTTGGTGCGCAGGAACTGGGCTCCCTGCTGGAAGGCACTGGCTCGGGCTGCGTTTGGTTCGATTACAACAATGACGGTCTGCCCGATCTGTACGTGGTCAGCGGCAAACCGCTTGAAGCGGGAATGCATCCGTATCCGCTCAAGCAGGCGCCCACCGTTCCGCCGCATAACCATCTCTACCGAAACAATGGAAACGGCACCTTCACCGATGTCACCGACCAGGCTGGCGTCGGAGCGAACATCTACGGCACCGCCGCGATTGCCGCCGACTTCGATAACGATGGATTCGTCGATCTGTTCGTTACCGGCTACGGCAAAGCGATTCTCTACCACAACAACGGGGACGGGACGTTCACCGACGTAACTGCCAAGGCTGGCATCAAGGTGGACGGCTGGTCGATCAGTTCTGCCTGGCTAGATTACGATCGCGATGGCTGCGTCGATCTGTTCGTGGGACGGTACGTAAAGTTCGATCCGAAATATCGCACTTACTACGCGGCCGACAATTATCCCGGCCCGCTCGACTACGCCGCCGACACCAATCGTCTCTATCACAACAATTGCGACGGAACGTTCACCGATGTGACCGATAAGTCCGGAATCGGTGCTTACAAAGGGCGAACCATGGGCGTCACCGCGGCTGACTTTGACGGCGACGGCTATCCTGACATCTACGTCGCCAACGACAAAACGGAGAATTTTCTCTTCCATAACAAGCGCGACGGAACCTTCGAAGAGATCGCCAGCGATCTGGGAGTGGCATACGGCCAGAACGGCGAGAACACGTCGGCCATGGGTCCCGTGTTTGCTGACGTTGATGGCGACGGCCGGGTCGATCTCTGGGTGACGGATGCTAAATACAACCGGCTCATGCGCAACGCTTCTACAGTTAAAGGTGGGCAGCTGGGATTCGAAGACATCGGCCCGAGTTCAGGAATCTCGCAGGCGACGGCGCAGTACACGAGTTGGGGCACGGGCGTCTACGATTTCGACAACGACGGCTGGCTCGACATTTTGATATTCCATGGCGGATTGATCCATCTCGTCCCGCAAGAGCACTCGCTGTTTCGCGGCCTAGGAAACGGCAAGTTTGCCGACGCGTCGCGCGAGGCCGGTCCGGTGCTTGACGCAAAAACGGTTGCGCGGGGCGCCTGCTTCGCCGACTATGACAACGATGGCAAGATCGACGCCTTTGTGGTGAATCTGGGTGCGCCCGGCGCACTTCTTCACAACGTCACGCAGAACAGCAATCACTGGCTGACGGTGAAGTTGAAAGGAAAGAAGAGTAATCGCGATGGCATCGGAGCACACCTGGAACTGCTGGCCGGTGGCCGAAAACAAATTGCGGAGCGCACCGCCGGATCGGGCTATCTCTCGCAGGACGACGGCCGCATCCATTTTGGGTTGGGATCGGCTGCCAAAGCGGAGAAGCTCACGATCGATTGGCCCAGCGGACAGAAGCAGGTCCTCGAAAATGTCGCCGTCGACCGTGTGCTCACGGTGGAGGAGCGGTAGGTGCGAGCGTTCATCCGATCCCGCACGAGTCCATCCGCGATGGCAAGAGGCATCTCTGTTCTCGCTGTGGTTCTGCTGGCAATCGCGGCCCGGCCGCTAGACAAGCGGTCAGGGCCGCTCATAAGGGAACGGTATCTGTCGCCGATCGAGATGGCTTTCTCGCCGGACGGGCGACTGCTCTATGTGGTCTGCCAGGAAAGCGATGAGTTGCGAGTCGTTGACCTTCAATCCTCGAAGGTAGTTGGGAGTGTTCCAGTCGGCCACGTCCCGCGCGGAATCGCGCAGTCGCCCGATAACCGGCGGATCTACATCACGAATGCCTGGTCCGACACCGTATCCGTAATCGATACCACCGCTTTGAAGGTCGTGCAGACCCTCTCCACCGGCTCTGAACCGACCGGCGTTGTCGTCGACCGCACCGGCAACACGCTCTACGTGGCTAACCGCCTTAGCAATGACATCTCCGTGATCGACCTCCAGACCAGACAGGAGTCCAAACGGCTTCTGGCTGGACGAGGGGCCAGCTATCTGGCACTCTCGCCCGATAGCAAGTTCGTCTACGTAACCCACATTTATCCGAATCCTGGAGCCTTCCGAAGCCAGCCAAATTCAGAAATTACGGTGATCGATACAACGCGGCAGGTAGTGGTCGAACGCAAGCCGCTTCACAACGTCGCCGGTGTTTTTCATGTAGCGATGTCTGCCGATGGCAGGCTGGGCGTGGCGGCGCAGTTGCGCCCGAAGAATCTCGTTCCCCTTGCACACGTGGAGCACGGTTGGGTGTTTGGCGATTCTCTCGCTCTATTTGGGCCAGACGTAGGTGAAACCATCCAGATCCCGATTGACGAACTCGATCGCTACTACGCTCTGCCATGGGGCGTTGCGATTGCGCCCGATAAGTCGAAGATATTCCTGACCACCGCGGGATCGGAAAGCGTCACCGTCATTGACGTTCCCCGTCTCCTGAAAACTGTGCGCTCGCGGCGGCGACCCTTCGTCAACGATCTTTCTGCCTCCGCGGAATATGTGCTGGCCAGGATTCCGGTCGGCCACAATCCCAGAGGCGTCTTGTTGTCGCCAGACGGCAAGCGCCTTTACGTTGCCAATCGCCTCGATGACAACATTGCGGTGATCGACACGTCGAAAGAAAAAGTTGTATCGACCATCGATCTCGGTGGGCCAAAGGCCGTCGATGCTCTGCGCCGCGGCGAGCGCATCTTCTACACCGCCGACTATGCTTTCCAAGGCCAGTTTGGCTGCTCCAATTGCCATCTCGATTCGACCATCGATGGCTTGCAGTGGGATCTCGAGCCGGACGGATTCGGCAAAGATATTGTCGATAACCGGTCGCTGGAGAACCTGGCAGGCACCGAGCCTTTCAAATGGAATGGCGGCAATCCCGACATGCCGACCGAATGCGGCCCGCGCACGGAGAAATTTTTCTTCCGCTCCCAGAGTTTCAACGACCGGCAACTTACCGATCTGGTTACATTTGTCTACTCGCTCCCATATCGCCCGAACCGCTTCCGGCCTCCCAATGGAGATCTGACACCGGCGCAGGAACGAGGCAAAGCAATTTTCGAGCGGACAAAATACAAGAACGGCAAACCGATCCCCGAAGCGAATCAATGTGCCACTTGCCACAGCGGGCCCAAATACACCAACCAGCAACAAGTGAACGTTGGCACCGGCAAACTCACTGACCGTTCGCCCGTAATCGACGTGCCCCAGCTTCCCAATGTCGCCTACTCCGCCCCCTATCTGCATGATGGCTCGGCGCGCTCGCTGGAGGAGATCTGGACCGTCTTCAATCCCAAAGACACGCACGGCGTAAGTAACGATCTCACCAAGGACGAATTGAACGATCTTATCGAGTACTTGAAAACGCTATGAAACCCAGACTCTGGTTAACGGCGCTCGCTTTGCTCATTGCGGCATCCATGGCCGCCGCCCAGGACATGCCGCGTTTTCGCTGGGAAAATTTCACCACCGCAAACGGCCTGCCCGACAACCACGTCTTCTGTGTGCTCGTCGATGGCACGCGCATCTGGGCTGGAACGGAAAACGGATTGGGTCTGTACGAACACGACGCCTGGAAAATCTTTCGCCCGGCCGCGCAACCAGACCAGCAGGGCATAGCGCACCAGGCCGTGTTGTCGCTCGCCCTTGACCGGCGGACCGGCGACGTGTGGGCTGGCACAATGGGCGGACTGAGCCGTATCTCCGCTGGCCGCATCGACAACTTCACCCAATTGAATTCGGGCTTGAGCAACGACATCGTCTACGGAGTCGCGATTCAGGGCGATTACGTCTGGACCGCGACCGCAGCCGGCGCCAGCCGCCTGAACACCCGCACCGGACAATGGTCCCTATTCAACGAGCGCAATACACCCATGTACGAGATCTGGACCTACGGTGTTAGTGCGGCGGAAGACAAAGTCTATTACGCGGTGTGGGGTGGCGGCGTGCTCGAGTACGACGTAAAGACCGAGCACTGGAAAGATTACAACGATCCCGATGGAGAAAACGAGATCGTCCTCATGAAGGACCAGGGGCTGATTCACGAGATTACAACGTCAGTAAGTTATGTCGACAAGATTCTCTGGGTCGCCACTTACTTTGGCGCTAGCCGGTACGACGGCCGCTATTGGCATAACTTCCTCCAGAAAGACAGCGGCCTGCCCAGCAATTTCCTCAATCAGATCAAGGCCGTCGACGACAATCGCGCCTGGTTCTCCACCGATAAAGGGTTGGCCTACTACGACGGCACGAACTGGGCAGTGTACCGTCCAGCGCTCGATACGCACAAGCCAGAAATGCTCATGCGTGACGCGGCGGGCGCCGTAAGACAGATCGCAGTGCAAAGCGCCCCGGCACACAACTACGTGCTCGGCGTCGATTTTCAGGGCGACGACATCTGGGTCGCGACCGCGAAGGGACTGAGCCACGGCATTCGGCAGAAGGGTTCCATCGAGACAGCAAAAGTTCTTACCACAAATAAGGCAACAAGACAGAAGTAATACGATTAGGAGTCATCTTATGAATGTTCAGGACTTACTCGCGGAAGTAACAACGGCGGCAGTTATGAAGCGAGCAATTACTAACCACACCGTACTAAATGAAGCTTACGACTATGGCAGCGCCTTCTCCAGGGGAATGCGGATTGACTTGAATGGGCTCATCATTCTATTGATCTCGGGCACCGCCAGCATCGACGATGCGGGGCGGACAGTGCACGTTGGCGACCTTCGCGCGCAACTCCGGCGCACCTTCGACAACATCAGCAAGCTGCTCGCGTCTGAAGGAGCAACCTGGCACGACATCGTGCGCACCACCTGCTACCTACGCGACATTGAGCGCGACTACCAAGCATTCAACGAAGAGCGCAGCAAATTCTACAGAGAGCAGGGACTGGACCCGCTGCCTGCCTCCACCGGAATTCAGGCAATTCTCTGTCGTCCCGATCTGTTAGTCGAAATCGAAGCGATTGCCATGTTCCGGCGGAAGTCACCCAACGAGGAGCAATGACGTGCGCTTCGTATTTATTTCTGTCATGATGGCCGCGCTAGCGTGCCCAGCTTGGGGTCAAACGCCCGTGCCATGCGCGTGCGGCCAAAATCCGCCAGGCTTGCCCGCGCCCCGGTCCCTGAAGCCGTACAGCGGCGTGCCCGAAGATCTGCGCCCATTTTCGAAGTTCACCACTCCCTACCATGAGTTCTATGGGGATCTGGTCGAATACAACGGCGCTGCCCGCAACATCCCCGACCCCAACCTGAAAGATCTTTCGGAAATCCGCATCGGCTTTATTGGGCCGCTCCATGACCACCCCGACCAGGCCCTGGGCAATCGCATGTTGAATGGCGCGACCCTTGCCATCGATGAGGCGAACGTCGCCGGAGGCTACGGCGGCAAGCCGTTCAAGCTGATGTTGCACAATGACTCCGCTACTTGGGGCGCCGCCAGCAATGAGATTGTGAAGATGGTTTACGACGAGAAGGTCTGGGCCATGTTCGGCTCCATCAGCTCGGACACGACTCACATCGCATTGCGCGTCACTCTCAAAGCCGAAACCCCGCTCATCAACAGCGCCTCCACCGATCCGACCATTCCGGAGACGATCGTGCCCTGGTACTTCACGGACCTGCAGGACGATCGCCTGCAAGGCTACACCCTGGCGCGGCACATTTACACGGAACTGGGCCTGAAGCGCGTCGCCATTCTGCGCGTGAACGATCGCTATGGCCGCTTCGGAGTTCTGAAATTCCGCGACGCATCTCGCCGCCTCGGCCATCCCGTCGTGATCGAGCAGAAATTCATGCCGGGCGATACCGACTTCCGGCGCCAATTGCAGGTGATCGAAGATTCTCGCGTCGACGCCATCGTGATTTGGACCGACATTGCCCCCGCCGCCATGATCCTGCAGCAGATGCGGGAACTGGGCATGAAGCAGCGCGTATTCGGCAGCCACCGCACTATTGGCGACGAACTGATCAAGCTGGCCGGGCCGGCGGCCGAAGGCTTTGAGGCTGTCTTCCCTTATGATCCCAGCCGCAGCGATCCGCGCTGGCGGGAATTCAATGCCCGCTACGAAGCCCGCTTCGGCGAGAAGCCGGATCACTTTTCCGCCCTCGCCTACGACGCCATGCAAATCCTGCTCGAAGCAATCTGCCGCGCCGGTCTGAATAAAGGCCGCATCCGAGACGCTCTAACTGCCACGGAAACTTACAGAGGCGTTACCAGCGATATGATTTTCGATCCCAACTGCAAGAACATCGCACCGCTGTTTCTCGCCCACGTGCACAACGGCACGACTAATTACCAGCCGATCACGATGGAAAAACCCTACGCTCGCGTCGGTGAGGATGGAGTGGAATACACGGGACCGTCGCTGCCGGACGAACAGGCTGCCAGTCTGCGAATCGGCGTTGTTGGGCCTCACGCCGATGAAGTCGTCCGGTCCCCCGAAACTCTCCGTATGGTGAGCGCGTTCAACAGAGCAGGCAAGAACCTGTCGCTGATCGCGATTCCATCCGAAACTTCGTGGGGCAAGGCTTCAGATGAACTCGTTAAGGCTGTCTATGATGAACACGTGCTGGCGCTGATTGCGCTCGACCGTCCTTCCAGCCACCTCGCCGAACAAATTGGAGTTAAGGCGTTCGTGCCCGTCATCGCCATCTCTGCCGACCGCACCCTTACTTCAGCCAACATCCCCTGGATCTTTCGCCTGCCGGAAGGCACTCCATTCCAGCAGGCCCTGGGCAGTCTGTCGGTTGCCATCGATCAGGCAGGGCCGAATCGTGCCAGGATCCGGCTATTTCTCGCTTCAGGCTCACCCGCGAATGGAATCCGCTTCGACTCGACCGGCGAGGTGAGCAAATAACCTGTGGCTGTCATTGCGGATGATCCGGAAAAGTTGGGGGCGCAGAAGCCTCATTCGTTGGCCGCTCTGCGGGCAGACTTCAAACAACGCGCAAAAATCGCCGATACCTCAGGAATCTGATCTTCTGTGAGTTGAATCGCGCTGCCCAGTTTCTTCAGAGCCGCGTTCAGAGCGGGCGCATGCCCTGCCGTCAGTTCCATCACCTTCTGCCACTCCCGAGCCACCGGAATGCGCTCATCGCTTTCGGCGTCTTCGCAAAACTGGTCGGCCGCTTCCGGCGGGGTGCCATATTCATCGGCCACATCTTCATGAAAATATCCCCGCAGGAACGTATGGAGCGCGGGAAAAGTTTCCGCAGTGATGGACACTTTCGAATTTGGGTCGTGTGGTTTCATCAGCGACACTCCGGATAAGAAGTCAGAACGTAATAATTATTTGGCCCGGCGTACTTTAGCACCACCAGCGCGTGCGTGCACGGCCGCGAGTGAACCTCTCCACGATTCATCGTGCGTCCGATGGCCTCATCGCTGTCATAGTCCAATACCAGGTTCGGATGCCGGCCCTGGCGGTTGAGCCAGCTTTGAATCCGATCCTGCGATTGCGCAATCGCCGCGCCCACTACGTGCTCGGCCGTAGAGCGATCGCTGTACGTGGAGGCGCCGGTAATGTTCTCCTCGCGCTGCAGCCGCCGGCGAAGGTCCTCTTCGCTCTGCCCCACATGCTTGCGCAGTATATGCCCGCCAGCCCGCTCGTCCTGGCCCAGATCGCGGACCGGGCCACTGGTTGGCCGTCTTTCCTCGTGGCGGGGCGCAGGCTGCGTCGTTGCACTGTTGTTGTTCGCAGCCGGAGGTTGGCACGAAATCAGTCCGCAGAGGCCAGCGGCCAGAACTAGCCAAACCCCCGCGCGAACATGCAAAAATCTCATCATTTGCTTTCATGCCATCCAACCCGCCAGCCGTAGGAAAAGCTCTTGCGGTAAAGATTCGGGAATTGTGCTACTAAACAGGGTGTGCGGGCAAGTCTATTGGACTATCTGGACGATTTCGAGCGCTGGGGCGCGGAGCCCGCTTACGTCTACCCGCGCGGATATCGCCATGAGCGCTGGTCCTATGGGCAGGTCGCCGGAGCCGCTCATCAGTTCGCGCGCGAACTCGCCGCGCGCAACATCGCGAAAGGCCACGCGGTCCTTCTCTGGAGCCCCAACTGCGCCGAATGGGTCGCTGCGTTCCTAGGCTGTGCTCTCTCGGGAGTTCTCGCCGTTCCCGTCGACGACGCTTCCAGTCCCGATTTCGCGCGCCGCATCAGCCGGCAGGTCCGCACGAAGTTGGTCCTGTGTCCGCGCGAGCGCGCCCCGCACTTCGACGGGCTTGCCACCCTCGATCCCGCCGATCTCCTTTCGGCTGTCGCCCAACATTCCTCCAGCCGATTTCGACCGCTTGCCATTCAGCCATCCGATCCCCTGGAAATTGTCTTCACCTCCGGCACCACCGCCGAGCCCAAGGGTGTCGTTCTCTCCCATGCCAACGTGGCTGGCAACCTCGCTCCCATCGCCGATGAAATCGCAAAATATCTCAAATACGAGCGATTCGTCCATCCCCTGCGTTTTCTCAATCTTCTTCCACTCAGCCACGTCTTCGGACAATTCCTCGGAATTTTTATTCCGCCGCTTCTCGGTGCTACCGTCGTCTTTGAAGATACCTTCAATCCCACGGAAATCATCGCCACCATTCATCGCGAGCGCGTCTCCGTTCTGATCGCTGTTCCCCGCCTGGTCGACTCACTCAAGCAGAAGATTGAACGCGATCTGGAGGCAGGCGGCCGCAGAGAGTCTTTCGCCGCCGATGACGTGCGGGCCGCCGATCAGCACTTCCTTCGCCGCTGGTGGACCTTCCGCCGCATTCGTCGCCAATTTGGATGGAAATTCCTGGCCCTGATCAGCGGTGGCGCCGCGCTCGATCGCGAGACCGAAGAATTCTGGCATCGCCTCGGCTATGCGGTCGTCCAGGGCTACGGCCTCACCGAAACTACGTCACTCATCAGCCTGAACCATCCCTTCCATACCAGCCGCGGTTCCATCGGCAAGGTTCTACCCGGCCGCGAAGTGCGGCTCGCCGAGGACGGAGAAATCCTCGTACGCGGGTCGGGCGTAGCCAGTGGCTACTGGAACGGCCACGAACTCTTGCCCGTCGCGGGCGACGAAGGCTGGTACCAAACCGGAGATCTCGGCGCTCTCGACGACGAAGGCAATCTTTTTTTCAAGGGACGCAAAAAGGAAGTCATCGTCACTCCCGCCGGAATGAACGTGTATCCCGAGGATCTGGAGGCCGCTTTGCGCCCGCAGAAGGAGGTGCGTGATGCGATTGTCGTTGGGCTCGAGCGCGGAGGCAACGCCGAACCGTGCGCGGTGGTGATTCTTAACAAGACGGATTCGGAAGCGTCAGAAGCGGTGGCGAAGCGAGTTGTCGACCGCGCCAATGAGACGCTCGCCGAATATCAGAAGATGCGTCAATGGTTTGTCTGGTCCGAGGAGGATTTTCCGCGCACCTCCACGGGCAAGCCGCGCCGCAACATAATTCGCGATGCGGTCGCCGCCAACATCAGCGGAACCGCAAACGCGGGAGGCCGCGATACCATCGCCAGCCCACTCGCCGAGTTGGTAGCGAAAGTTACCGGACGGGCCGCTCCGAAGCTCGCGCCCAATGCAGACCTCGAGCGTGACCTCGGCCTAAGTTCGCTGGAGCGCGTCGAACTGCTGGGAGCGCTAGAGGATCGTTATCAAGTAGATCTGAGCGAGACAAGCTTTGCGAGCGCGGCAACTGTAGCCGACATCGAGAAACTGCTTCGAGATCGCAGTAGAGACGGGGCTTTGCCCCGTCTAAGCGGGGCAGAGCTCCGCAACCACGTCAGTGAGACAGAAGAGCCTTTCCACGTGCACACAATTCCCCGCCCGTTTCACTATCCCCACTGGACTCTGTGCTGGCCCGCCACGTGGCTGCGTCTCACCGCCCATTATCTGCTGGTGCGTCCGGCGGTTTTTCTTCTAGGACGGCCGCGCGTCATCGGGCGCGAAAACATCCGCGGAACTTCCGGCCCCCTGCTGGTCATCTCCAACCACATCGCCGACGTTGACATCGGCTTTATTCAAGCTGCGCTTCCTGCGCGTATTCGCCACAAACTCGCGACGGCTACGCGTGGAGAGGCTCTTGAAGCTCTGCGCTCGCCCGCATCCACTCGACCATGGTTCCTGCGAATCTACGACCGTTTGCAGTGGCTGCTCGGCGTTACGCTTCTCAACTTGTTTCCGCTGCCGCGCGAGGCCGGTTTCCGCAAGAGCTTTGCCTATGCCGGAGAGGCCGTCGACCGCGGCTACAGCATTCTGGTTTTTCCCGAAGGCCGATACACCGAAAACGGCAAACTTCAGCCATTCCGAACGGGCGTTGGGCTGCTCGCAAATAATCTTGGCATCCCCGTCCTTCCCATGAAAATTGACGGACTGTTTGAACTCAAGCGCGCAGGAAAGAGAATTGCGCCGCCAGGTAAAATTCAGGTCCGCATCGGCAAACCTGCTCGGTTCTCGCCCGAAACTCCTCCCGAGGAAATCGCCCGCGAGTTGCAGAAAAATGTCGCGAGCCTCTAGCAGCGTCTACCCCGCCGCCATCTCCTGGTCAAGGTGAGCGAGCACCTTCGGCCACGCATCCTCATGCCGCTTGGTCGATTCTTCGTTGGGAAAGCCTGCGTGCGTCAGCCGAAGTTGCGTTCCACCGCCTTTGGGAGTGAGTTCGACCGTCACCACAGTTTCTGCCCCTCTGGTAGCGGCCGTGAGCCATGTCAGTTCCACCAGTCGATCGCGCTCCAGCCTAAGGAATCGCCCATAATGCGGATGCCGCTCCCCTTCGAAATGTGTTTCGAAGAAAAAGACTGCGTTGACCTCACCCTTCATCAATGCCGAGCCGGGTGCCGCAAACCAGCGGTCGAATTGTTCTGTCCATGCCCGGTACACGACAGCGGGCGGGGCCCTCATAGTCCGCTCCGTAGCCAGGCACAATGGTCTGCGAGAAAGATCCGGCAGAGTAATGGCCTTCGTCATAGAATCCTTCCCCGCTGATTCGGAGACCCCAAAATCTGAAGTCGTTAACTGGCGCGATTACCGATCTCTTCTCGGCATTACGATCCATTGCAGAACCGAGCTGACCAGGCTCATCAGTACCGCCCCGATCAGCGCGGGGATGAAGCCGCGAACTTCAAATCCCTTCACAAAGCCGGAGGCCAGTTCGAGCATCAACGCGTTGATGACGAACCAGAACAGCCCGAGCGTCAGAATGGTCAAAGGGAAAGTAAGAATTTTGAGTATCAGCCCGAGCGTGGCGTTGATCAGGCCAATCACGAGCGCCGCAATCAGCGCCGCCTTCGGCCCGCTCACATAGATGCCGGGCACAAAATGCGCGACAATCCACAGTGCCGCAGCGCTTAAA
The DNA here is from genome assembly GCA_963821295.1 of uncultured Acidobacteriaceae bacterium. Taxonomy (GTDB): domain Bacteria; phylum Acidobacteriota; class Terriglobia; order Terriglobales; family Acidobacteriaceae; genus Acidiflorens. The sequence continues at coordinate 411,006 of CAWGDB010000001.1, forward strand.
ATCCAGTGCAGAAGAAGCCGCAAGTGAACCTCCCGTTGTACTCTGAACGGTACCGTCAGCGATGTCATCGAGGAAGTCATCCTGAGCGCAGCCGGAGCGGAACGAAGTGAAGTTCCGGCGGAGTCGAAGGACCCCTACCTGACCAGACGTATTGGACAATATACAACGTGAAGCCACCTCCGAAAATCGCCGCTCAGAAAACAAATGCAGCGCGGCAGCTAGATCAGCTCGGCATTCCCTATGAGCTGCGTGCTTACGAAGTCGATCCCGAAGACCTGGCTGCCGAAACAGTGGCCGCCAAGATCGGCCTGCCCGCCGAGCAGGTATTCAAAACTCTGGTCGCGCGCGGCGACCGCAGCAAAGATCGCAATGGGATCGTCATGGCCGTAATCCCCGGAGATCAGGAACTCGACTTGAAAGCGCTGGCCGCGGCAGCCGGCGAAAAAACAATTGAGCTAGTCCCGGTGAAGGAGCTGCAAGCCCTGACCGGCCACATCCGCGGAGGCGTGACAGCAATCGCGGCCAAGCGCGACTACCCGGTATTTGTGGACGAGACGATTGAGCTGTTCGATGTGGTCTCGATTTCGGCGGGCACGCGCGGGCTGCAGATTTTGATCGCGCCCGCGGATTATTTGCGCGCGACCAAGGGAACGATCGCCGCGCTGGGGCAACCGAAGCTGGGCCAGCCGAAGAAGCAAGGGTCCGCATGAGCGTGACGAGCGTCAAGACCGATCCCACACAAGCTCCGCCCTTGCTCGATCTCGAGAACGTCAGCGTGATGCGCGGCCAGAAAGTTGTGCTCGACCGCATCAACCTGCTCATCGCCCAGAACGAGCACGTTGCCATTCTCGGCCCCAACGGTTGCGGCAAATCCACGCTCATCAAGAGCATCACCCGCGAATGTTATCCCGTTGCCGATGACGGCTCAAACATCCGCATTCTCGGCCAGAGCACCTGGAACATTTTCGAGTTGCGCTCCCTGCTCGGCATCGTCTCGAATGACCTGATGTCGTCCTGCACCGGTGAAACCACTGGACGCGACGTAGTCCTCTCCGGTTTTTTCAGCAGCACCCGCATTTTCCCCAACCACACGATCGACCCCGAGCACCGCCGCCGCGCAGAGGAGGCCTTGCTCGAACTGGGCATCGCGCATCTGGCCGAGCGCCCCGTCGAGGAGATGTCCTCGGGAGAAGCCAAACGCGTCCTGATCGCCCGCGCCCTCGTGCACAAGCCGCAGGCGCTGCTGTTTGACGAGCCCTGCAATTCGCTGGATATCGCCGCCCAGCACGATCTCCGCGCCACCATGCGCGCGCTCGCAAATTCAGGAACCGGAATCATCCTCGTGACCCACGAACTCCCCGACATAGTCCCGGAAATCGAACGCGTAGTGCTGATGTCCAAAGGCCGCATCGTAGCCGATGGACGCAAAGAAGAAGTGCTGCAAGCCGACGCGCTCAGCCGCTTGTTTGGGCGCAAAGTCGAGTTGACACAGAAGGATGGGTCGTACGAGGTGTGGTGAGCGGTTTTGTCAGAGGTAGTTCTATCACCGATCCCGGTATTAAACTATTTATTCGAATCCGCGTTCATCCGCGTATATCCGCGGGAAAGAATTCGCCGAGGTACGACTCATGCCCACAGTCACCCGCACCAACCCGCTCTCCTTCCTCACCGACCAACTCGACGAACTCAAGGCCAAGGGCACGCACTTCAAGCTCCGCGTGCTCGATGACGAACAGGCCGCGGTCTGCACCTTCGACGGCAAGAAGGTCATCAACCTCGCGTCCAACAATTATCTCGGCCTGACCACGCATCCCAAGCTGCGCGAGGCCGCGCTCGAAGCCACGCGCAAATATGGAGTCGGCTCCGGAGCCGTCCGCACCATCGCCGGCACCATGCGCATTCACATGGAACTGGAAGAAAAGATTGCGCGCTTCAAGAACGTTGAGGCCTGTGTCGTCTTCCAGTCCGGATTCACCGCCAACGCGGGCACCGTCTCCGCCTTCCTCGGCAAAGACGACTTCATCATCTCCGACCAGCTCAACCATGCCTCGATCATCGACGGCGCGCGCCTCTCCCGCGCCAAGATTCTCGTTTTCAATCACAAAGATCTCGCTCACGCCGAACAGCAACTTGCCAGCGTCAAGGATCAACCCGGCCACAAGCTGCTGATCACCGACGGCGTGTTTTCCATGGATGGCGACATCGGCGCGCTGCCCGGCCTGTGCGAACTAGCCGAACAGTATGGAGCGATCATGATGGTCGATGACGCGCACGCGTCGGGCGTTCTCGGCCGCAACGGGCGCGGCACCGTCGATCACTTCAAGATGCATGGGCGCGTTGACATCCAGGTAGGTACTCTCTCGAAAGCCATCGGCGCTCTTGGTGGATACGTTTGCGGCACCCGAGACCTAATCGACTTTCTCTATCACCGCGCGCGGCCATTTCTGTTTTCGACGTCGCACCCGCCATCCGTCGCGGCGACCTGCATAGCCGCCTTCGACGTTCTGGAGAAAGAGCCGCAGTGGATGGATCAGCTCTGGGCCAATACGCGCTTCTGGAAGAAAGAACTCGGCCTGCTCGGCTTCAACATCGGAGGTCAGAACACGCCGGCGAGCGAGACTCCGATTACGCCCATCATCATCGGCGACGGCCGTCTGACCATGGATTTCTCGCGCGAACTATTCAAAGAAGGCGTGCTGGGAACCGGCATCGCATTTCCTACCGTGCCCGAAGGCAAGGCGCGCATCCGCACGATCATGACCGCCACGCACACGAAAGAAGAGTTACAGCAGGCGCTGGAAGTGCTGGAGCGGGTCGGAAAAAAGATGGGCATCCTCGCCTGACAGAGGCGATCTGTGGTCATCGCTTAGCGCGCCGCTGGCACCTCTTCCACGATCGCTTCCACGATCCCGTCAATCGTATCGGTCACGCGCTTCGAGGGCACATTCAGGTTGTTCGAGAGAATTGAGAAAACCACTATCTGTCCCGAGTCGGTGGTCGCGTAACCCGACAGAGCTTTAACTCCGCCAAGTGATCCTGTCTTGGCGAGCACGCGCTTTTCCAGACCTGGAGCGGTGAGTCGCTCGGCGAGCGATCCATCCACACCAGCCACCGGAAAGCTCGATTTATAAGCCGCACCCCAAGGCTGCAACGCAGCGTAGCGCAGTAACTGCACAATTGCCTGAGGCGTGACCAGGTTCTGGCGTGAAAGTCCAGAGCCGTCGTAGAAAACGTACTGGTCGCTCGCAATGCCCGCTTGGGTGAGAAATCCGCGCAGCACTTCGAGTCCGCCCTCAACGGTGCCCGCAGTGCCTCGCTCGCGTCCCAGCAGGCGCAACAGGATCTCCGCGTGCAGGTTCTGGCTTACCTTATTGACGACGCGTACATCTTCCACAAGCGGCTTGGATTCGTAGCTGGCCAGCGTAATGGGCTGGTCGGTCTTGAGCGGGCGCGCTGCGCTTTCGCTGCCTCCGTGAGAAGGCGCGAGGGCGGTCGCTGTAAACGTGGACAGCGAGGCTAGTTCGGTGTGATGCGTGCGCTGATGGCCGTAAATTACAATGCCGCGCTTCTCCAGCAACTGACGAAAGATTCCTGCTGCAAACTCGGCGGGATCTTCTATGGCGAGTGCTTCGGTTGCGCCGGGGTCGTCGAGCGGCAGGTTGCCCCACAGCATCAGTGTCATCGAACCAGGCTCGCGGTTGACGAAGAACCGGCGCCCCGTCCCAGCGGGAGTGGTGACGATGCGATTGTCGAGCCGGTAATAGTCGGCGAATGGCTTGATGCTGACGAAAGCTTTTTCTCCGGCGCGGTCGGCGGGCTGAATGTTGACGAAGACGACATTGTCATTCACGGTGAGCGCGGAAACAGGCGCGCCATCGGCCCACACGAGGTCATCCTGGCTCCAACCTTCGCCGTACCTCTCGAAGGCAAAGTAGGAGTCGTCAGCTACGATATCGCCGTCGATGTATTTCACGCCTTTTTTCACGAGCACGTCGGCGAGTGCTTCGAGCGCCTGAATCGGGTCGTCGTTGCGCTGCGTGCGAAGATCGTAGGGAAGTTCGCGGCCGGAAAGATTGGGATCACCCCGGCCAACCAGTACGAGGTCACCGTTGAGGCGTCCGTAGCGGTCGAGCGTACCGGTGGTTTCGACGGTGGTGCGGAACTTGTAGTCGCCGCCGATCAGCGCGAGCGTGGCTGCGGTAGTGAACAGCTTGGTGTTCGACGCAGGCGTGAAGAGCTTGTCGGAGTTTTGAGCGTACAACGTTTCGCCAGTCGCAAGCGACAATACTTCAATCCCCCAGAAACCATGGGCGAGATCGGGAGAGTTGAGCAGAGCCGCAATGCGCTCCTGCATCGGCTTGATGGCGGTGGGAGCCGCGACCGGCGGCGCGCCGGGAGGCGTAGCCAGCGCCGGTGCAGTAAGGATTGGCGCAGTGAGGATGGTTGCGACCAGAAGGGCAAGCACCAACAGCAGGCGCGCAACTGGTTGCCTTCGTGGCATTAGCTGGATTGTAACATTCGATAAAAAGAGGTTCGTTTTAGAAGAACGGGCACCATAATAGGGCAGACAATATAGGTCAGACACCATCGGTCACACAATGCGCGCCATTTTTCAGTGGAATATCGGCACTCGCGTTCTCGAGTTAGGACGGCGCACGCTGATCATGGGTGTCGTGAACGTCACGCCTGATTCATTTTCCGATGGGGGACTTTACATCGACGCGGGCAAGGCGGTCGCCTATGCCGAGCGATTGCTCGACGAAGGTGCGTCCATCATCGACGTCGGCGGCGAATCGACGCGGCCGGGTGCGGCCGTGGCCGATTCGACTACGGAAACATCGGTTTCGGGACCGTCGAGTTGGGAAGGTTCGCCTTCCGGATCTGCAGTATCGGAAGAAGAAGAGCAGAGGCGAGTGTTGCCGGTGATCCGCGATTTGAAACGTCAACGTCCTCAAGCAGTCGTGAGCGTGGACACTTACAAGGCAAGCGTGGCGCGCGCGGCCGCCGAGGTGGGCGCCGAGGTGGTCAACGACATCAGCGGGTTCCGATGGGATCCTAAGATGGCGAAGACGCTGGCCGAACTGAAGCTGGGAGCTGTCCTGATGCACACACGCGGCCGGCCGGATGAATGGCGAAAGTTGCCACCGATTGGGGATCCAGTGTTGCTGGTCAAGCGGGAGTTGCGGCAGTGGGCGGAGGCGGCGGCCCTTGCGGGCATCAAGCGCGACCACCTCGTGCTGGATCCCGGATTTGGGTTCGGGAAAAGATTCGAAGAGAATTTTCCGTTGTTAGCTCATTTTGCCGAGCTGCAGCAGATGGGATTTCCGCTCCTGGCCGGAGTCTCGCGGAAATCGTTTATCGGGCGGGCGCTGGCACGCGATGGCAGAGATGCAGCGGTTGAAGAGCGACTTTACGGGACTCTGGCTGCGGAAGCAGCGCTAATCCTGAAGGGAGCGCACATCATTCGGACGCACGATGTGCGGTTTACGGTCGAGGCGGCACGGTTGGTCGATGCGGTTGTCGCGAGCGGAGGATAGCGGTCAGAAGTTCGAGGTCAGAGGTGTTTCCACTTCCTCAATCCGGCTTTTGACTTGATTACGCATTCGCTGTTGCCGTTACCGCAACACCTGACTTAAGGCCCGGCAGCCGGATCTCAAATGCCGCTCCGCCTTCAGAACGATTGAAGCAGGTGATCTGCCCCTGGTGATCCTGAACGACACCGTAGGTAGCGCTGAGTCCGAGGCCAGTCCCCTTGCCGACTGGCTTGGTGGTGTAGAACGGATCGAAAACGCGCTCTGGATTGCGCAGTCCGGGGCCGCTATCAGCGAATTGCACAACCACGTCTTCCAAGTCTCGGGACACCGAAATCTGGATGCGTCCGCCACCAATTTCCTGCAAAGCGTCGACTGCATTTTCGATAATCTGAACAAAAGCTTGCAGCAATTGGTTGGCGTTGCCGAGGACGCGCGGCACCGAGCCCGCACTCTCCACCGTCAGGGTGATGTTGCGGTTTTCCAGTTTGAATCCTTCCATTTGCACAGCGCGCTGCAAAAGAGGCCTGAGTTCGAGAGGAGTTTTTTCTCCCGGAGTCTGCTGGGCAAAACTCAGCAGATCGTTGACCAGTTCACGCGTGCGCCGAGCCTGTTGTCCGATCTTCTGCGCATTCGCCAATTGCTCGCAATTGAGACTGCTGCTGGCGGCCATGAGTTCAGAGCTGCCCAGGATGGCGGAGAGCGGGTGCTCAAGTTCATTGGCGGCCAGCGCGACCAGTTCTCCGAGCGAGGCCAGCTTCGCCTGTTGGACGGCGCGGCCTTGCAGCCGTTCGAGGTTGTCGAAGCTCTTGCGCGAACGATTTAGCAAGTCTACGAGTCGCTGGTCAAGCAAGTATTGCTTGAGAAAAACAAACAAGGCCAGAACCGCAACGCCTCCCATCGCAACCGCGAAACGAATTTGGCGAAGATAGGATGGATCATAGCCTTCGAACAATGCCATATATCCCATGACAGGGAGCGATAGCAGGGCCAGTTGTGCAAGCACGGGGGCAACCGCGCCCCGGGCGCGTGGGGTCGAAGGACTGATCTCGGTCTCCCGCAGCGAGCGACGCCCGATGACAGCTAATCCAAAGAACCCGAGCAGGGCTGCAACGAAGGGAATATCGTAAACACCGCCAGTGTGATAAGTGCCGCGCGCGATCGCGGCGTTCATCGCCTCCGAGGCAAGACTGTAGAGAATGCTAGCGGCAAACATCCCGCCGTAGAGTTTGCGCCATGAGCCTGAACTGGAAAAGTAGGCGGATGCTGCCACCCCGATCAGTACCAATCCTTCAACGACGTAGAGCAAGTCCCACCGCAACGTGTAAACCAGTTTGTCGGTGACGATGTATTCCTGGGGAAAAACGAAGTAGGCATATACCACAATCCACCACACAATCAGAATGAGAACATTGAGCGCGCTGGGGAGCATCCCCTCGTTCTTATCGGCTTCGTGTGGGCGGATCGCCACGGCTGCCATAATTGGGACGATATGCAGGAAGAGCACAATGTCGCCGATAAAAGGGTCGGGAAGCGGTTTGTGGGCTATCACTTCAAACCACGTCCAGCAGGCTTGATTGAAACACCACATGGCCATACTGACGGTCATCAGGCCCCAGAACAGGCGGGTGTGGCCTCGGCTGTCGAGGGCGTTCTTGGCCGAGAGCGCGAATGCAGCGGCCAGCAATGCGAGCGGGACCAGATCCCCCATGGCGACGCGAAATGTTTCACTTGGAAACACTGCTGGAGCCAGCGCAAAAGCCGCCAGGAGCCAGATCGCGCAAACGACCAACGAGATGGGGCGCACAGACACTGTCTGTAATCTTATGATTTCGGCAACGTTATGTTGAGGTCACGACGGGGTTACCGGCGGTTACTGAGGTAATCACTTCTGTTGTAATGGAGATCACAATGGGATGTGATCGAGCCGACCATGGCCAGCCGGCCTACGGCTGCTAGAATCCTGGATATGGCATTCCCCGTTAATCGTCTTCGCCGCTTGCGGCGGACCGAAACCCTCCGTTCCATGGTCCGCGAGACCCGCCTTACGCCGGAAGCTTTCGTCTATCCCATGTTCGTATGTCCCGGTAATGGCATTCGCAAGGAAATCCGCTCGATGCCGGGGGTCTTCAATCTTTCGGTAGATGAGGCGGTCAAAGAAGTGCGCGAAGCGCGCCGGCTTGGTGTGTTGTCGGTGATTCTGTTTGGGCTTCCTGAAAAAAAAGATGAAGTGGCTACGGGCGCATGGGCCGAAGACGGCATCGTGCAAAAGGCGGCACGCGCCATCAAGAGCGAGGTCCGGGACGTGGTCGTGATGGGCGATGTTTGCCTGTGCGAATACATGTCACACGGACATTGTGGGATCGTGAAAGCAGATCCCCAATCGCTGGGAGCAGCGGCGGCTGCGCCTCCGGCAACCACAGAATACGAGATTGTGAATGACGCGAGCCTGGAGTTGCTGGCGCGAACCTCGGTTTCGCTGGCACGGGCCGGAGTCGACATCATTGCGCCCTCGGACATGATGGACGGACGGGTGGCCGCGATTCGCGCGGCGCTCGATAATGCAGGCTTTGAAAACACTCCAATCCTTTCCTACGCGGCCAAATTTGCGTCGGGTTTCTACGGCCCATTCCGCGAAGCGGCCGATTCGACCCCACAATTTGGGGATCGGCGCTCCTACCAGATGGATCCCGCAAATTTTCGGGAGGCAATGCAGGAGATCGCGCTGGACGTGGAAGAGGGTGCGGACATGATCATGGTGAAGCCCGCCATGCCGTACCTGGACGTAATCGCCGCGGCCCGCGAGCGCTTTGACCTGCCACTTGCCGCTTACCAGGTTTCGGGCGAATACGCGATGATCGAAGCCGCCGCGCGTAACAACTGGATCGATCGCGAGCGCGTGATGATGGAGTCGCTGGTCAGCATCCGGCGCGCCGGGGCTAGCATTATCCTCACCTACTTCGCCAAGGATGCAGCGAAACTGCTCGCTTAATCAAGCCTCTAAAATCACAACCTTTAGTCTCGATAAGCCATCCGGATCAGAGTTCTCTCCGAGAAGGGAACGTAGAGCAAAGCGGCGGTGGCGGCGAAGGCCAGGCCGATACCGATCTGTGTTAACAGCAGGAAGGGTGCGATAGCCCAGAGCAGGTCGAGAGCGAGAACAAACGGAAACAGTCGCCGGAAGGTCGCGCCCAGTTTGCGAAAATCGAAGGCCACTGTGGAGACCAGATAGCAGCGGAGAGGGATCCCAACCGCGGCCGTGACGAGCACGACTCCCATGAGGAATGGCCCCTTCCATCCAGCGAGGAAGCCAGTGGCGATGCGATCTACGCCGCGCAGGTGACCGAGCGCGCTCACGTAAAAACAAAGAAACATTAGCTGAATAAGCCCAAACAGTCCGCGCACCAAACCGCGGCGCGGAACCGGGACGTGCAGTTCGGGGTGAAGGGCGACCTCGTCCGAAGCCGCTCCAGACAGCAAAGGGTCATCTGCCGCGGTCGCCGCTAATGCTGGCGGTGCTGATGCTGGGAATGGCGAGAGAGCGCCATCCACGGGGGCGATGAACCGGTATCCTCGGCGGGCGAGGGTTTCGACAAAGCGTGGGCTAGATGCGGAATCACCGAGCGATTCGCGAATCTTGTTCACGGCAGTGTTCAAACTGTGATCGAAATCCACGAAGGTGTCGGCAGGCCATATTTTCTGGCGTAAGTCTTCGCGAGTGACGACCTTTCCGGCATTTTCGAGCAGCGCCACCAGAACCTGGAGAGGCTGCTCCTGAAGTCGGATGCGCCGGTCCTTCTTGCGCAACTCTCTTGCCGTCAGGTCCACTTCAAACACGCCAAAGCGCAGAAGCCTGTGTTCGTTGTCGCGGCGGGGAGTCGGGTCACTGCTCGGGGAAGACATCGACATGACGGCGCGCCCGTAGTTTACACCGGGATAAGCACCATTCGTCATCGTCACTCGCAAAATAGCTTCTGCATTCGTAAAGCAATCTAGCGCCCGGCTCTCCCGCTTGCAATGGTCGCTGGACATGGGAGTCGAACCCATGAGCCTGATACAATTTCGCCGTGTTCTCTCCAAGAATTCTGCTGGTGACAGCGGCCACAATTCTCACTGCATGGCTCGCGGCCTCTGCGCAACAGCCTTCTGCCAAACAGCCCGAGGTGAAGGTAAACGTCCTCAACGTCTGTTCGCCGTCGGCCGAGGACCGGAAGGAATTGTCCGCAGCTCTGGCCAAAATCCCGGCAAAACCCACGTTTGGCAAAGACTATGAAGTGGCACGCGGACACTCCACGCTCGATCCGAACGCGCCCATACCCGGCATGCAGCAACCTCTGCCGGCAGATACTGCCGCGGCGGCGGATTGGGTCCGCGTTCGCCGCGAGTTTCCCGCCAGCATTTCATTCAGCACGGTTCAATACTCGTTCAGCGTGGACGCAAGCAACATGGTCGAGACGCTGGTGATGCGGGTGCGGGACCCGAAGGACCTGATGGAAGTCGCGATCGAGGACAACGCCTCGTCGGTCACCTCGGCGAGCGCGATGTTATCGTCGGATACACCGGTGTCGCACATCCGGCTGGAACGCTTTGGAAAACCGTCGGTGGCGCTGGCGCGCTGTCCGGGGGAACCGGGGAAGCCGGTGCCGGATCAGGGCGCTTACGAACCAATTTTCAGGGATGCGTCGGCGATTCTGAACCGCTATCGCAATGCCCTGGGCGTGCGCCAAATGGTGCCTCAGGAGCTGTCTCGGCTGGGAGTTGGGGCTCCTGGAAAAACTGGTACGGGCAGGAAAAAGAACCCTTAGATTTTCGAGATCGCTTGAATCTTACGTGAGCGCGCCCTAAGCTCATTCCGCGTTTATCCGGATTTTATTTACCTGCCAGTTGTACGTACAGTTTTGTAGCCGAAGAAGTTCGGGCCTGAGAAATCACGTCGCACAGTTTTATGGAGATGTCCGATCAACTCGGGTTCCAGTTTCGTGCACCAGAGCGGCGCATCTGGAGGGTACGGGCGCTGGTCGCGGCGGTGCGTACGCACCTGGAGCGGGAATATTCCGATTGCTGGGTGGAAGGCGAGATTTCAAATCTTCGCATTCCGGATTCCGGTCACCTGTACTTCACGCTCAAGGAAGAAAGCGCTCAGATTCGGGTGGTGATGTTCCGGTCGGCGGCCAAGCTGCTGCGCTTTCGCGCGGAAAATGGGCTGCACGTTACGGTGCGCGGCCGGATCACGGTGTATGAAGAGCGGGGCGAGTTGCAGATCTCCGCCGACTTCATGGAGCCGCAGGGTGCGGGCGCGCTGCAGCTGGCCTTCGAACAATTGAAGGCGCGCTTGCAAGCGGAAGGACTGTTTGAGGCGTCACGAAAAAAGCCGATCCCTTCGCTGCCGCAGAGAATCGGCATCATCACTTCTCCGCAGGGCGCGGCGCTGCGCGACATTCTGAACATCCTGGCGCGGCGGCATCACTCGGCCAATGTGCTGATCTATCCGGCGCAGGTGCAGGGCGCCACGGCGGCGGGCGAGGTGATTGCCGGGCTGCGCTATTTCCAGGGCAAGATGCAGCAGGCAAATCGAGTTGAGGTCATCATTGTTGCGCGCGGCGGCGGGTCGGCGGAGGATTTGGCGGCGTTCAACCATGAAGGACTGGCGCGGGCGGTGGCGGAGTCGAAGATTCCGGTGATCTCCGCGATCGGGCACGAGACCGATTTCACGATCATAGATTTCGTCGCCGACCTGCGCGCGCCCACGCCGTCAGCGGCGGCGGAGATGGTAATCCGGTCGCGGCAGGAGATCGAAGCGCAAGCGGAGGAGTTGGATCGGCGGCTGGAGCGCGCTATGCGCTACCGCCTGCTGATGGCGCGCCAGGAGTTGACCGAACTCGCGCAGCATGGAGCGTTTGCCAGCATGATGGATGGTATCCATCGCGGGCAACAAAAGTTGGATGAACGGCGCTTTCGGCTGGAGAAGGCGCAACTGCGCCTGCTGGAGCTTCGCCGACGGCGTGTGGAAACGGTTTCTGCCGCGGTACGCCATTATGACGCACGTCGCCGGTTGGCTGCTATCCGTCGGCAACTCGAAACCGGCGTGGCGAACCTGGCCGCGGCTACGCGCGCGCGTTTGCTGGCAGGAAGAGCCGCGCTCGACCGCCGGGCGGCGAGTCTCGAAGCGCTTTCTCCGGTTGCCATCCTGAATCGCGGATATGCGCTGGTGTTCGATGGAAATGGGCAACTGATAACGGATGCGGGCCGCCTGGCTACCGGCGATCAAATTTCGGCGCGCCTGGCGCGCGGACGAGTTCGCGCGCGCGTGACCAATACCGAGGCCGACGAATCGTAAATGGAGGCTGGCAGCGAGGCGAGTGCTTTAAAATGGTGGCACTGCAACTACTGAGTGAGGGATGGAGTGAAGGCAGCGATTACGTGGCCACAAATCTCGTTCACCTCGATCGTGGACATCGCGCTGGTCGCGTTCCTGATCTACCAGTTCCTGATGCTGGTGCGGGGCACGCGCGCCGCGCCGATGCTGGTGGGCGTGGCTACGCTTGGGCTGGCATTCTATCTCGCCCGGCTGGGCGAATTGCGGACCTTGAACTGGCTGCTGAGCACGCTGCTGCCCTACGTCGTTTTCGCACTGATCGTCGTTTTCCAGTCTGAAATCCGGCATGCGCTGGCCAATCTCGGAAGCCGCATCTCGCTGATGCGGTCGTCTGCCTCGGCGGCCGATGTGTATGACGATATCGTTCTCGCGGCCAATCTTTTTTCGCAAAATCAGACTGGTGCGCTGATCGTGATCGAGCGTGAAATTGGACTACGCACGTATATCGAAAGTGGGGTGGCGCTGGACGCCCGCCTCTCCTATGATCTTCTGGCGACGGTGTTTCGCCCGAGCGCTCCCTTGCACGACGGCGCGGTGATTGTGCAGCGCGACCGCATCGCTGCCGCCGCTTGTTTCCTGCCGCTGTCGATGAACCCGGTTCTGTCCACCCAACTGGGAACGCGCCATCGCGCGGGCATTGGCATTACCGAAGAAACGGACGCGGTCGCCGTGATCGTTTCGGAAGAGACGGGCGCGATCAGCGTCGCGGTGTCCGGCAATATTGAGCGCGATCTCCCGGTGGAACGTCTGCGCGAGCGTTTGAGCAATCTGCTGCGGCGCTATGCTCCGGCCCCGAGCCTGCCGGGCGCAGTGGAGGAAAGCTTTATCGAAGATGAACCGCCCAGTTCGCAATCTTCATCGCGCCGGCACGATGCCGGTTCACGGCTGGGAGGGGACGACTGACCATGGCGAGTTGGTGGCGGCGAATATTCGTGCATAATTTTGTCGTCAAGCTGGTTTCCTTGTTGTTGGCCATTGGCCTCTGGATGGCGGTGGCACGCTCGCCCATTGCCGAAGTCGAGATGAAGGTTCCGATTGAGTTCCGGAACCTGCCGGATCAACTGGAGATTAATTCCGCGAGTTTTACCGAGGCCCAGGTTCGGGTGCGCGGACCGGAGCGTGTGATCCATCATCTTGAACCGGGGGACGTGCGCGCGGAGGTCGATCTGAGCAACGTCCAACCGGGGGAGCGAACATTCGATCTGACTGCGCGACACGTGCACTTGCCACAGGACCTCGACGTGGTGCAGATCATTCCCGGGCAGTTTCATCTTTCCTTCGACACCCGGGAAACGCGCTCAGTCGACGTTCACCCCCGGGTGACCGGAAACTTTGCGAGCGGTGTGCGAGTCGCGCAGGTTACTGCGGACCCGCCAACCATAACAGTCACCGGACCACGCGGGCGGGTGGAAGCACTGGAAGCAGCCAGCACCGACCCGGTGGACATTAGCGGGACGATGACGCGGGATACTTTTCTGACCCAGGTGTACGTGGCCGATCCGCTGATCCAGGTTGTGCATCCCAGACCGGTTCGGGTGACGGTCATCATGGAAGGCGGAATAAAAGATAAGAAGGCCAAGTGAGTTTTCTGGCAGCTGCAGAACAGTCATAATCCTACATAGGGACCTTTTCCTCCGGAGTTCATGACACAGACAAGACAGCTTTTTGGGACCGACGGAATTCGCGGGGTGGCGGAGGAATTTCCGCTGACACGCGACAGTGTGTACTGGATTGGAAGAGCTCTGGGCCATGATCTGGTGCGCGTGAATCCGAAGGCCCGCGTTGTGATCGGGCAGGACACGCGTGTTTCCAGCCGTTGGATTGCCGACAGATTTCTGCAGGGCCTGGCCTCGGTCGGAGTAGCGGCGCGCAGCGCGGGCATTATTACGACGCCGGGGGTGGCATACCTGGCGCGCTCGCAGGGGTTTGACGCGGGCGTTGTCATTTCGGCCTCGCATAATCCATGGACCGACAATGGGATCAAGATTTTCTCCGGTGATGGATACAAGCTGCCCGACGCGCGCGAACTGGCGATCGAGAAAGAGATCTTCGCACTGCTGCAGGATGCGGACTCCGCTGCCATTGTGGACTCTGCGCCGGCGGTTGCAAGTCTGCCTGGGGAGCAAGCATTGCGGGAGGCATATGTACACTGGCTGGCCGCGGGAGTTTCCGCGGACTTGACGCGGCTGCGCGTGGCGGTCGATTGCGCCAACGGAGCGGCTGCGGCAGAGGCTCCGGAACTGTTTCGCGCGCTCAAAATTAACAATATTTTTCTGCATTCGACCCCCGACGGGCAGAACATCAACGAGAATTGCGGCGCATTGCATCCGGGAACAGTGGCGCAGTTTGTGTCAGAAACCAAAGGGCAATTCGATGTAGGCGTTACGTTTGATGGCGATGCGGACCGCGCTCTTTTTTGCGACGCCGAGGGCCGCGTGGTAAACGGAGATGCGGTGTTGCTGCTGGCGGCGCGCGACATGCAATCGCGCGGCACGCTGGTGAACTCAACCGTCGTGGCCACGACCATGTCGAACATGGGACTGGAACTGGCCCTGCAGCGCTCGGGCATTCGCATGCTGCGGGCGAATGTTGGCGACAAGTACGTCCTGGAGGAAATGCAGCGCGTGGGCGCGACCTTGGGCGGCGAGCAGTCAGGACACATCCTTTTCCGGGATGGCGAGGCGACGACCGGCGATGGACTGCTGACCGCGCTGCGCGTGCTGGAGATCATGGTACGGTCGGGGAAGACGCTGGCGGATCTGGTGAGTGACTTGAAAGAGTTTCCGCAGACGATTCGTAACGTGCGGGTACGCGAGAAGGTTGCGTTTGCACAAATTCCGGCTGTACAGGCAGCGATCACCTCGGCGGAGCGAGAACTGGACGGCAATGGGCGCGTCGTGGTTCGCTACTCGGGCACGGAAGCGCTGGCCCGCGTGATGATCGAAGCCGAATCCAAAGAGCAGATGAATCGGATTGCCGAGTCGATCGCGGGAACGATCCAAGCGGCGCTCGGAGTTTAGAACCTACCCACTTTAGCCCTCCAGGTCTCCTGGTTGCACGGTCTTCAGCGGCGATTTCACTTCGCGAGCGTTGAAGAAGTACGTCCAAAAGTACAGACGGGTTATCTTGTGAGGAAAAGCGAATCGGCCGAGAATGAGACTCGATTAAATCTTCCAGATTAATAAGAAGAGGCTCATGAGAATTCTCGTGGTGGAAGACGATGCGGCCCTCGCCAGTTTTCTTCGCAAAGGGCTGGAAGCGGAGCATCACGTGGTTGACACAGCGCAGAATGGCGAGCAAGGCCGTTCGATGGCGATGGGAATTGACTACGATCTGGTCGTCCTCGACCTGAACCTGCCCGGGGTGGACGGATTATCAGTGCTCAAGAGTCTGCGGCAGCGCAAAGCAAATTTGCCGGTGATGATCCTGACGGCGCGCACACGGGTGGAAGACCGGGTGCAGTGCCTGGACTCGGGAGCGGATGACTATCTTGTAAAGCCATTTTCGTTTCTCGAGTTATCGGCGCGGGCGCGGGCGCTGTTGCGGCGCAGCCACTCGCCCTCGGAATCTGTTCTTACAGTGCGGGATCTGAACATGAATCGGGTAGAGCGCAAGGTGGAGCGCGCGGGCCGTCCGATTGAATTGACGACCAAGGAGTTCGCGCTTCTGGAATACATGATGCGCAACGCGGGGCGGCGTTTGACGCGGGCCATGATCATCGAGCATGTCTGGAACCTGACATTCGATTCGACGACGAACGTCGTGGATGTTTACATCAACTATTTGCGGCGCAAAGTCGATGATGGCTTCCCAACGTCTTTGATTCATACGGTTCGGGGTGTGGGGTACCAGTTGAGCGCGGACGGCGGAGTGATGGCATGAGTGCGAGCTCGCATTCTTTCTCCAGGTTGCCGAATAGGCCGCCGCACGACCAGGAGTTACTCGGCGATCTTTTGCATTCGCTGAGCCAGCCGCTGACGAGCCTACGATGCAACCTGGAACTTTCGATCGATGAAGTGACAGAACAGCAGCAGAGAACGGTTTCGGCGGCTCTGCAGGAGACAGAAACCGTGATCGGAATGATTCAGCTGATGCGGGAATATCTCGAGGCTGAGCAAGGTGGAGGGGAGGAAGCGGTTGCGCTGATGCCCGTCCTAAAAACCATCGGTGAGGACCTGTCATCGATTGCGGCACCGCGCAACATAGGGTTGCGCGTGTTAGGAACGTGTGCCGCAAGACTGCGGGTCGGCGAACTTCGGTTGCGGCTGGCTCTGCAGTATTTGATTTTGGCGATGATCGAGCGGCAGCCCGAGGACAGTGAGATTACGCTACTGCTGACTGAGGGCCCCGCGGGAACGGTGCTGCGGGCGCAGGCGGAACACAGCTTGAATGGCCCCGAAGCCAGCCGTCCGCAGAAGGACGCGGGCACTCGAGAATTGCAGCGCGATGCGGTGAGAGGGACGATGAGGCGGATGCGGCTGGCGATTGCCAACCGTGTGCTGGAAACCGCGGGTGCAGCACTGGTATTGGACGACGGCACTCCCGGATTTGTTTTGCGGATTCCGCGCCCGACCGGAACTCGCGCGTGACGTCGGACCCCGCACGCATTCCTGCCGAATTTCCGAACCAGATCTAACGTTCCCTATGCTTCCCCTGATTGACGCTTGGGCCGCGTTGCGGGGGAATTTTCCCGCGACTCGCCAGCTGTTTAAGAAGTACAATCCAGGCTTTCCGGAGAGGTCTGCTATGAAACGTTGGATCGCGGTGGTGGGCATGTTGTGGCTGGCTTCGGTGACCTGGGGCCAGCAGGACGCGCCGGTTCTCAAGCCGTTGACGGTAATCCGGGCGGGAACGCTGATCGATGGCGTGTCGAATTCTGCGCGCCGGAATATGGTGATCACGATTCGCGGCAATATGATTACCGCGGTCGCCGATGCGGAATCGGCGACCATTCCGGCCGGTGCGACGGTCATCGACCTTTCGCAAGCCACTGTGCTGCCGGGCCTGATTGACGCGCACACCCACATTTTTCTGCAGGGAGAAGTTCCAGCGGAGGGCGGATATGACATTCAGCTTTTGAAATATCCGCTGGCGTTCCGGGCGGCGCGAGCGACGGTCTCGGCGCGGCGGGCGCTCGAACAAGGCTTCACGACCATACGCGACATGGAAACTGAAGGCGCGGGATATGGCGACGTCGGCATCAAGATGGCGATTGATCGCGGGTACATTCCCGGCCCGCGCATGTTTGTTTCGACGCGCGCCATTTCAACCACCGGCGGATATCCGCTCGAAGGGTACGCGCCCGAGATCGAAGTGCCGAAAGGCGTGCAGATTATCGACGGCCCGGTCGAGGCGCGCAAGGCGGCGCGCGAACAACTCGACCATGGCGCGGACTGGATCAAGGTCTACATGACGCACCGCTCATGGCTCGGCAAGAATGGAGAACTGATATCCCAGCCGACGCTCACCGTCGAAGAACTGCGCGCGATTGTGGACGAGACGCACGGGTGGGGAAAGAAAGTCGCCTGCCACTCATACAGTGGAGAAGGGATGCAGCGGGCGCTCGATGGAGGATGCGATTCGATCGAGCACGGCCTCATTTTGACCGATGCTCAAATCGCGCAGATGCTCAGGCAAGGCACGTGGTTGTGCGCCACGCTGAGCGTGTACTACGGAGACTGGGCTCCGGCGGATACGCCGGACGGACAGCGCGACCGGAAACGCGCCTCGGTGCATGAAGAATCGTTTCGCAAGGCTGTGAAGGCCGGCGTGAAGATTGCCTTTGGCACCGATATGGGCGGAATTCCATGGACAGAGCCGATTGCGCAGGAATTTCCCCGGATGGTTGAATTTGGAATGACGCCGATGCAGGCGATCCAGAGCGCGACTTCGCGGGCGGCAGAACTGCTCGACCGAAAGGGACAGTTGGGCGTGATTGCACCAGGAGCCTACGCGGATGTTGTGGCTGTGGCGGGCGATCCCTTGATGAATGTCAAGATTCTGGAGAATGTCGAGTTTGTCATGAAGGACGGAAAGGTATTCAAGAACGATCTTGGACCAAAAAGGTGATCGATGAAAATTCTGGAGATGTGTAATTCGGAAGCGGCATCGGTTCCAATCGATGCGACGGCGGAGCGGGCGATCCAAACGATGCTGGATCGGCATGTGGGCGCGGTAGCCGTGGTGGACGAAAACCAGCGGGTTGCCGGGATTTTTACCGAGCGCGACGTGTTGCGACGGCTGTCACTTAGCGAGCGCGACCCGCGAACTACATCGGTGCGCGAGGTCATGACGACGCCGGTTGAGATGGCGACGCAAGCAACCACGGCTAGCGAAGCGCTTGCCACCATGGTCGAGCGCCACTACCGTCACCTGCCGATCGTGGAGGAGGATGGGCATTTGCTGGGAATGCTTTCGATCCGCAATGTACTGCAAGCGCGAATTGAAACGCTGACATTTCAACTGGATCAGGCGAGGTCGGTTGTTCTTTGACGCTACTGGTGGGCGTGCGGGCTCTGCGCCGGATTGGCGGCGTGTGCCTTCGGAGCGGCCGCTATTTTCACATCAAAGCTGACCGGCAAATTCTTGGGCGGATAGCAGGCTGTGTTATCACAGGCCTGGTACTTCAGGCTTCCGCGGACGACGTATTTGCCGGGTTGTATGGTGTGCAGGGGATGGACCATGACATCCACCTTGAAGTCACCGGTATAGACGTTTAATTTCTCGTCAGGAGCAAAGGCGAAGCTCATGTCCTGACCGTCGGGGTAGGTGGTTTTTCCGATGACGATGTCGGTGGCGGGCTCGATCTTGAGCGCGGTGGGAATGAGATACTCGGATTTCGGGTGATTGGAGTTGATGTGGAAGCCGTTGGCGACGTTGAAGGAAAGAGCGATGGTCGACGGTTTGCCCTGTACAGCAGCTACGACGGGCGCGGGCGCCATTTTGACCACGGGACCTTTCGGGCCAAATTCTTCCTGGGCCGCAGCCGCGGCCGCCAACAGAAACGCGCAGATGAGAAGTGCTTTCAGTGTCTTCATTCGGCAAAGGTCGTCAGCGCTTCCAGCTTAACCCAGGTTCCTGCGCATCCGTAGTTACTTCTGAGCCTGTACCGATCCGCCCTGACCGAGAGCTTGCTTGATATGGTCGACGAAGACGCTCCGGCTCTGCAATCCGAATTCGCGGGCGACGACCTTGCCGCTGCGATCGAGGAAAAACGTCGTGGGCAGGACATTGACGCCGCCGTAGCTCAGGCCGACCGATTCCTTGCCCAGCAGGATCGGGTAATTGACGCCCATGTCTTTGGCGAATTTTGTGATGTCATCGGTGCTGGCGTCGTCCATGGCGACGCCGACGATTTGAAAGCCTTGCGGACCGTACTCCTTCTGCAACTCGACGAACCAGGGCATCTCGACCTTGCAGGGTCCGCAATAGGTCGCCCAGAAATTGAGGAGAACTGCCTTTCCGCGCAGGCTCGACAGCTTGAGGTCGCTGCCATCGAGCGAAGCCAGGTCGAAGTCGGGAGCGACCGCGCCCATTAGTTGTCCATTGACGGGACCGTTGGCGCGCTCGTTGCGGGCGATGCGAATGCCGGCGAATAACATGACAGCCACCAGGGCGCCGACGAAGAACAGGATTAAAGGATTTCTTTGCACGCCATGACCTCGGATTTTTGGGGGATTACCTTTCGACTTATCTTGATTTTACATCCTTCTCAAGACCCGTGCATTCACCACCGTGTTATGCCCTTGGGCCAGCACAGGCTACGGAAAAGGTCACTTGCGCAGGCGTTGCCAGGTCCCGGCCTAACGCTTTGCCCGGATACGAATCCGGCTTTTTCCGCATGCTAGAGGGCGAAGCGGTTCAAGAAGGAGAAATAGCCGGAGATGAGCGCGAATCTTCCCATCACCAGCAGAATGCCCAAAACGATGAGTAAGCCTCCGCTGGCCACTTCCACGGCATGCATGTGGAACTTGAAGCGGTTGTAGAACTTCAGAAAGCGCTCGATACCAAGGGACGTGATCAGGAACGGCACGGCGAGTCCGGCCGAGTAGATCGCCAGTAAGAAGATGCCCTTCCAGACGGTATCCTGCGTAGCGGCAAATCCGAGCACGACCGCGAGTATCGGCCCGACGCACGGCGTCCAACCGAAGGCGAAGGCGAATCCGATGACGAATGCGCCCCAGGGAGAAGAACCGCCTTTGAGGGTGTGGAGGCGCGTATCGGCGAGCAGAGCCTTGATCTGGAAGATTCCGGTAAGGTGAAGGCCAAAGAGAATGATGACGACTCCGGCGATGCGGGCGAGCAGCGATTTGTATTGGGCCAGAACCTGGCCGACTTCGGTAGAAATTGCGCCCAGCGTGATAAAGACAATGCTGAAGCCGATGATGAACGCGGCGGAATTCAGCATCAGCTTGCGAAAGAGATGGGCTTCGGTGGACTTCAGCTCTTCGATGCCGGCGCCCGAAATCAGGGAGACATATCCGGGCACGAGCGGAAGCACGCAAGGCGAGAGGAAAGAAATCAAGCCGGCGACGAAGGCGGCGAGCGGTAATGGCAAACTTGTCATTAAACTCCTATTGCAGCGGGTGTTCTATTGTAACGGCGGGGCAGAGTTTCTTGCCTAACCTCAAGGCGCTGATCCTCCAGGTTTGACGCTCGACGGGTTACAAGGTCTCGGAGTTCGGTTCTCAACTCTCAATTCTGAGGAAACCTTTCCTCCCTCTGGCCCTCGGTTTGTCCGAAATGTCCCCGGTTCTCACGGGGGTCCCCCCCCCGGTGGACCGTTCTATTAGAATCAACATTTTAGCGAGAATTTCCTCCTAAAGTATTGAGCGCCAGTTGCTTATAGTCAAAGTATTGATTCCTTGATACTTACGATCCACGTTCCCTCCTACTGCTTCAAGGCAATGGGGCGGGACCCCCCACCCAAGAATGCCGATAATGATTGATGGTGACCATGACTGAAGTTAAGGTCAAGAAAAAAGTAACTTTGGGGTGCGGCTAAGAGCCGCACCCTTTCAAAGCAAGTCAAAATCGGAGTCTTCCGCGGTCTGCTAAGGCTTGACTGGCTGCGCGGCAGCAGGAGCCTGATCGGTTGGGGCTTCGGATAACGCTTTCTTGATGAATCCCGGGGGGACGGTCGCGGTGAGTATTGCACGATCCCGGGAGCGCTCCACTTTGAGGGTGTCGAAAAAGGCCTTCACGTCCGCATCGGTGCCGTGGGCGCCCACGCTGCCTTCGGCCGCGTGAAACAAGCTTAGAAAAGTGCTGACCTTGTCGACGATCGACTGCGCGTCCTGCTCATTGCCAGTGAACGCTTCGGCCTTCAGATGCAGGGCCCGGAGGTAGCGCGCCGAGATTACGACCACCGCCGGATTCTGAAACAGGAAGCTCCAACCACCGAGTCCGTCAAAAGAGCGCATGGCGGCAGGCTCCATGCGAAGGATGGCGAAGGAAAGACTCGCAATGGGCACATCGTGGTAGTACTTCCGCAGCAGCGACGGTCCGCCGAAGGGCGAGGCCAGCTTGCGGGAGCGGTCGAGGATGCCGCGAATCACGTCGGGATTCGGGTGATTGGAAACGGCAATGGTGTCGTAGGAGAGAAAGGCCACACGAACAATGCGGCCTTCGACTGGAATGTTGTAGATGTCGAAGCCGCGGTGGTTGTCAATCGAGGAGGAAAGCTTCTTGAGATAGGGAACGATTCGGGCGGAGTCGAACTTCCCCACGAATATGTCTGAGAAGCGCGGTTCGGGAGCGTCGCTGCCGGTGCCGTCTCCCCAGCTTTGCGGGTAGTGCACGGCGAAGGCAGCCTGGTCGAGGTCGCGCTCGAACTGAAAGCCAGTCTGCTCGACAAACTTCTGGTATTCGGGATCACGGGAGACGGGCGGCAGTTGGGCGGTGGCGTTGAAGGTGCGAATCCACTTGAGGTTGATGTAGAGGAAACCGTCGGCTCCCGGGAGCAGGCGTGCGGCTTCGGGAGGAGCGTTCTTGCGCAGCGTGACGATCAATGCGATCACGGCCGCAATCAGGAAGACGACCAGGACGATGGGAACGCTGCGTCGAATGCGCATCGAAGATCGGCGGGTGCCGGGCTCGTCCGCAACGGCAGCGGAGGAGTCTGCCTATCATAGCATTTTGGGGGCCGGGATTTATCTCGGGGGCGCGTCTTGGTGGTGTCCTAATCTGGTTTTTCACCACGGAGTCACGGGGACACGGAGAACCCCAACTGCTTGTCAAAACCAACCTTCCACTTCCTCGTTCTTGAAGGCTCAGATCTCCTACGTAACTTTAGTGGTGAACAAAGGCAAATCATCACACGACATGATTGTTACTGCAGCGGGAAGCGTTCGTTCATCAGGCGGAGCAGGCGGGGGCGGTAGAGAATGTCGTAGGCGAGTTCTTTGTCCGGAAACATGGTGAGGGCAGCGCGGCGGGCGTTGGCCGCGATCTCCGCCGCCTCTTCGAGGGTAAGGTCGGGATCCTGGCTGATGACGGACATCACCATGCTCATCATCAACTGCAGGCGACGGATCCGGCGGGCTTCTTCCTCACGATCGCTTTCGTTATTACGGCAATCGTTATTATTGCGTTCATGATCACCGCCTGACTCGGCCCGTTGAACTCCCATACTGCCCCCTGAGGCTGGCGCCGCAATGCGGCGTACCAATTGGATGTAAACTTATTCTCGCCCGTTGCGCCTCAATTGCCATTGTGCCAGCTTGCGCGAACGATGCAAGCTGCCATTGGCCCTGAACTTCTGGATTAGCCTTTATGACCCGGAAGACAGCGACGCAGTGACTGCCGTAATCTGTTACGAATAGTTCTTACGGAGGATGCATGGCAGATTCCAATACCCCGGCGGCTCAACCCGATCAGCGCCGTCAACCCGAACCCAATGAGAAGCTCGTGAAGATCTTTGACACCGAGCAGGAGACGGAAGCCATCGTCGTAAAAGGCTTGCTCGACTCGGCGGGCATTGAATCGGATTTGAAATCCATTGATGCCGTTCAAGAGATGTTCCCGGGCGTTGGAGGAACGATACTCCTGGTGCGCGAGGAAGATGCGGGCGAGGCCGAGAAGATTATCGACGAATACCGCAAATTGCCGCCTTTGGATGACGAGACGGCCGACATTAGCGGGTGACCGTAGAGACGCGGCTTGCCGCGTCTCGGCGCTGGCCGCAGCGTTGGGCGTTGGCATCCTGGCATTGACCCGCCGCGCCTTGGCATTGACACGTATATGATTTTGGCGCTGCCTGAGACGGGGCGCGCCCCGTCTCTACCATCCGTAATTCATTGGATAATAGCTAACTCGGGGGTCACCGACCTGCCGTCGAGATGGAAACTGACCGCGCCCTCCTCGTCGGTGCGGTAGGTGATGACTCCGGCATGCTGGAGGCGTTCGAGAACTTCGCGGCGGGGATGTCCGTAAGTATTTCTTGCGCCGACCGAAATGACCGCGTAGCGCGGGTGAACGGTGGAGAGCAGATCGGCCGAGGTACCGCTCGCACTGCCGTGATGCGCCACCTTCAGGAGCATGGCCTCGGGATGCTCTTCGACGACGCGCCGTTCGGCGGGTCGCTCGGCGTCTCCCTCAAGTAAAGCGGTGGTTGCGCCGAAGGCGGCCGTGAATACCAGGCAATCATCGTTTGGGCGCATCGATCCGGTGATCTGATCGCGCCCGGGAGCGAGCATGCGGAAATGCGCTCCGCCGTAGTCGAACTCATCTCCTTCTTTCTTCACCGTAACATCCATTTCTGCACGCAGGGCTTGGGCCACGATCGGCGCGAGTTGACCCACCGGCTTGTCGATGCTGATCCAGAGGTGCCGGGGATGAAAATTCGCGATGACCGCGGGCATGCCTCCGAGATGGTCGGCGTGGGGGTGAGTAATCACGACCGTGTCGAGATGATCGATGCCGCGATTCCAAAGATAGGAAGAGACAACCTGCTCTCCGATGTCGAAGTCGGAGTGCATCCACTGCGGCAGGCCTCCGGCATCGATCAGGATCGCGCGGCCTTGCGGTGTGACGAGGAGAATGGAGTCGCCCTGGCCGACATCGATGGTGGTCATCTCCATTACGCCCGGACGAATATGCGGGCGCGAGGGGATGAATGCAATCCAGGACGCGACCGCCGCGAGCAGCGCGAGAGAAGCCAATGCGGCGATACGCTTCTGCCTTGCCGCCAGCATTGCCAGGGCCAGCGACGTCACGGCAGCCAGGATCATGGTGAGCGAGGGCATGGCAACCCGAAGATCGGCAAATGATGTGCCTGCCGTTTGCGCGCCGCCGAGCCAGTGCACGGTTCCAGTGATGCCTTGGAGGGCGAGGCTGGAGATCCAGACCGCGGGCCTGGCCAGTGTCGTCGAAAGATAGCCCAATCCGACGGCAGCCGCAGCGGCTGGCATTAATACCTGGGTGAGCGGAATGACCGCGAGGTTAGCGGGCATTCCCATGGTGGTCGCGCGATGAAAATGGTAGGCCATCAGCAGCGCTAATCCCACTTGCATGAGAGCGGAGACGAACATCAGTTCGCCGAGAGCGAACATGGCGCGCAACAGAAGCGGCGGCAGCACTCGGGCCAAGCGGTTTCCGATGAAGCGCGATAACCGCCCCGCGAGCAAACGCAGATCAAGGCGAAGCTGGGCTGCTTTGGGTGCAACGTGCAGATCGAAGCTGGTGGCATGTAAAGACCGCAGGCCGCGAGTATAGGGCAGGGTGGTCCGTTCCAGCAGAGGAACTCCGATGCCGGCGATGATGAACACGGCAAGAAATGTGAGCTGAAAACTGGCGCCAAACAGCGCGTTTGGATCGGCGGCGAGCACTCCGATGGCGGCGGCTCCAATCGCATTGAGCATGTTGCGATCGCGATAGAGCAGGCGCGCTCCCAGATAAATCGCCAACATCAGGGCGGCGCGCCACACGGGAGGACCGACTCCTACGACGAACGCGTATGCGAATGAGACCACGACCGTAGTGACCGCCGCTAATGCCGGGTCGAGGCGAAACTGACGCAGCGTCCAGAAGATGGCGAAGGCCAGGATGCTCAGGTTCATTCCGGACACGACGAGCAGGTGATAAGTGCCAGACCGCTGGAACTCGGTGCGGGTGGCGTTGCGCAGGAACGACTCTTCCCCGAGAACCATGGCGTCCATGAGCGAGGCTTGCTGGGCGGGCCAGAGCTGATGAATTTTCCCGATGATGCTGGCGTGGATACGCGACCGCCACAGCGCGATACGGCTGCCGGAAAGTCCGGGAAGGAGTGCGACGTCTTCCAGGCGGGCAGAGCCGAGCACGCTGATGCCGTTGTCGCGGAGATAGCCTTCGTAGTCGAAGGCTCCGGGATTGCGGAAATTGCGTGCCGGATGCAGCTTGGCGCGAATGCGAACGCGGGCGCCATACGTGAGAGCCAGCGGGGAGGCGGCGAGCAGGACCTCCGCCGGGCTATTTCGAGTATTACGAGTGCTCGGATTGGCTCCCGCTTCGCCTGTCCCCTCGATGAGTGTGGAATTGACGGCGCGCTCATTGTCGGTGTGCCCATGGTCGGTGCGCCCGAAGAGCGACAATCGGATTCCAGTCCGAATGGGCCAGCTTTGGCCGTCACTCTCGATCGCCTCGGTTTCCACGTCAATGGATTGGCGAGTCTCGCGTGGGCTGGTGGCGCGCGCATATCCTTCGTGAATGACGTGCGCGGTCAGGGTAAGAGGCCGGCCGTCGGAGAGCGTGGAAAGGTGAGGATCCTCGGGAGGGCTGCCGCGGATCTGAATGAGAAATGCTCCGAACAGGAACCAGGTGGCGAGGGCGAGTGTCTTGGCCAGCCACGCTCGCTTGCCGAGAAACCACAAAGTGGCGAGCAGGAAGACTGCGATTGCAATGGCCCACCACGAGGGCGGGCGCCAGGCTCGGATGCCGGTCCAGAGGCCGAGCGAAAGGGCCAAGGCCGCCCAGAACATCGGCTGGCGTGGCGGGTTTTGGTTGCGCATGATTCGCTCTATCTGCGATGCTTTAGCTCGATCTGTGATGGCTACGTTGCGCCAGCCACCGAAGAATTCCCAAGTTTCGCTAAATAGGTAAGGGCACGACTTTAGTCGTGCCATTAAACCAAGGAAAGACGCTCGGCTTCGGCCGCCGAGGGCCAAGGATCCAGCTTGAATCCCGCGAACGCTGAGCAATAGCGAAATTCAGACGCCACCATTTAGTGTTTCCAGTGCTTGAAGAAGGCGACCAGTTCGTCGCCAAGTTTCTTGCCGACCTTGCCGTCGCTCCAACCGGCCATCTCCCATCCGCCGCCTCGCTCATCGTTCCAGAGTTCTTTTCCGGTGGCTTTGACTCGGAGGATGGCACGCCCCCGGTGGCCGCACGAGCCTTGGAGCCAGATGGAGTAGCAGTTGCCAAGGTTGCGACCGGTTTGGTCGAGGAGGAGCATGACCTCCGACTTCTCGGCAAGGGGAACGACGGTCGCAACGTTGGCTTTCTCCAGCTTCTTTGATGAGCTCTTGCACCATGTGGTTCTTGTTGGGAAGTCGGGTGTCGATAAAGAGCGTGGTTTGTGCTGTGCCTGAGATTGTTAGAATTGCAGCGATGATGGCAGTTTTCATAAAGGACTCCTTTCAAATGAAAGTGCTCGGGCATGAGAACAAAAGCGTGCAACTGAAATTTCCCTCGCCGTCGATACGAATAGAGAGTCTGCAGAAAGAGACCTGCGATCGGTTCGGCTACGAACAGACTCCTCCGTTGCCAAGTGATCGAGGTTTCGAAAAAGGTCCCGGGCGGTGAGACTGCGCGCGTCGGCTCCAAAAAACCCACCTCAGCGGCTGAAGCCGCGACGGACTTGCGTTGCTTACGGCACGACTGGAAGTCGTGCCCTTCCCTTCTTGCCGAGCACGCCATTCCCTCTCTACAAGTCCGGAAACAGGAAAACTTGGGCGGCCGTGAAAGTGGTCAGCAGGCTAGCTTGATCACCGATTCGATGTGAAACGTCTGCGGGAACAGATCGAACAGATGCGCCTCCTCGATGCGATAGCCGGCCCCGACCAGGGCCGGAAGATCCCTGGCCAGTGTCGCCGGATCGCACGATACATAGCGGATGCGTTTCGCTCCGAGGTCGACCAGAGAGCGCGTCACCGCCTTGCCAACCCCGGTGCGGGGAGGGTCCAGGACAACCAAGTCAGGACGTTTGCGCACCGCGCGGCTTCTCAGGTGTTCCTCGGTTCGCGTGCCAACTACTTTCACGCTCGCAGGCGCATTCTGTCTCAGGTCGGGCAGGGAAAGATGTGACGACTCTACAGCAAAAATGTGATGAAAAATCCGGGCGAGCGGGACGGAAAACAAGCCCACCCCGGCATAGAGATCGAAGGCGACGTCTCCGCCGGCATCGTCGGTGACAACCGAAACCAGTTCGTCTAGCAGATAACGGTTGACCTGGAAGAAAGCTCCGCCGCTGACCTGATAATCGCCGTGGCCGGTTCGATAACGCATCGTCTTCGCGCCCGATTGCGCAAGCAATTTCGGGTCGGATGGCGCTTCGTGTTCCGAACGCTGGCGCGAAGAAAAAAAACTTAGGCCGATCAGATTGGGCAGCTCGCGGCGCAGAGCCTCAGCCCAGCGCAAGAGATCTTTCTCGTCGGCGCCGCTTCCGCAGAATATAGACGCGAGCAACTGTTCGTCGGCATCGTCGGCGAAGAGTTCAACTTCCTCGACGGCCGTTGGACATTCCATGCCGCCCAGTTCTGTGAGCCGCACAATTACGTGGTTGATCAGCGGCGAACTGATGGGACACTCGCGCACGGGAAGAAACTCGCGCTGTCCGAAGCGGTAGTAGCCGAGCGCAAAGTTTGGAGCAGTCCGCACCTGCAGGCGGGTGCGGTTGCGATAATTCCACGGGGGAGATGTATGCAGGCGAATCTCGTCCTTGAGTTCGATCTTGGCAATGCGCTGCAACGTCTCGCGCAGAATTTGCACTTTGAATTCGAGCTGCCGCTGATACGGGATGTGCTGGTAGTGGCATCCGCCGCAGTGTTGAAAATAAGGGCAGCGTGGCTCAATGCGGTCCGCCGATGCTTCGACGAGCCTCGCCACAGCGCCGCGTGCGAAACCGGTCCTCCCTGGCCGGATTTCAGCTTCAACTTGTTCCCCGGGCAGCACAAACGGCACAAAGACTGCCATGCTCCTGCCATCGGCGCCAGGAGGAGTACGCGCGAGGCCATCGCCGCCGTAGATTAGTTTTTCGATGGAGAGAATCACAGCTTGAGTGTAGCGCCCTGGAAGATGTGGTGAGGTGATGTGTATCTGTGGCAACGGGGCTCCCTCCCGCCAGCGGGGCAAAGCCCGCAACCACTTCTGTTGCTCAGTGCATATAGAACAGACTAAGACGCGGCACACCGCAGCGCTCCAGCAGCCGCTTGCGTACATATTGCTTGTGCAACTGCTCGATCTGATCGGCCGTCATGTTGCGACGATAGGGCGCGAGATCGCGATCCGCCTGCGCGCGCACGTCGACCAGGTCGTCATCGGGAGTTGCGGCCATCAGAACTGCAAATAGCTTTTCTTCCAAGACCGTCAGCCGCCGCTCGAGATCCTCAAGACGAGGCAGTTTCTCGCTGCGTTCGATCGTCTCAGCCATCTCTCGCAATGAGGCAGCCACCTCGCGCGCCACGACTTCGACAGAGATCCCGGAGTGTTCGGGCAGCTTCGCTTTTTCCAGTTTCGCGGCATTTTCGCGGAGGAACGCGGCAATCTGCGCGGCATCGAATCCCGGCTCCGGTCGCGTCTTTTCGGGCATCGCCGCCCCCACGGCTGCTTCCTTCATATCTTCGGCTGCGGCCAACACGGCTTGCGAACAATAGGCCAGGCTATTCACTTTTTTGGATTTGGTTGGCTTGCGATCATATTTGTCGAATGCGTCGTCAATTCCGCGCAACACGGCTTCCAATGGCACGCCCGCGTTTTTCCAGGTTTCGATCAGCGCCCAATCGAGCGTGGAGAGAAGGAGCGTTGTTCCCCGCCGTCGCTGATAGTGCTCCTCGATTTCAGTGAAGTAGTTGAAATAATTTTCCACGGCTCGTTATTAAAGCGATCAGCGCGATTTCGGGCTCTTTCCCGAAGGCGAGGGCCAAGGTTTGGCATCGGCAGTCAATGGCATGGCCGCCGCTTTGGGTGTTTTCGGCGCGGCTTCCCGCCGCGCAGACTGGTTGCGATCCCAGATGATGCGCAGCCCGTCGAGGGTGAGAAGTTCGTCGACATCTTTGATAAAGTGCGACCCGGTGCCGATCAGCGATCCCAGGCCACCGGTGGCGACAACGCGCGTCTTTTCTCCGAGTTCGTCCACCAGGCGTTCGAGAATGCCGTCGACCAAGCCGAGATAGCCATAATAAAGACCGGACTGCAGGCTGCCTACGGTCGTCGAACCAATAACGCGCGGAGGTTTGCGAATCTCCACGCGCGGCAGGCGCGCGGTGCGCTGAAAAAGCGCATCGGCGGAAATGCCGATGCCCGGGCAAATGACTCCGCCCATGTACTCGCCCTTCTTCGAGACGCAGTCGAAGGTAGTGGCCGTGCCGAAGTCGACGATCACGCACGGGCCACCGTATTTTTCGAATGCAGCGACCGCGTTCACAATTCGGTCGGCGCCCACTTCGGCAGGATTGTCATACAGCACCGGCATGCCCGTCTTGATTCCCGGCTCGATGAACAGCGGCTTGGTATTGAAGTAGCGTTCGCACACCTGGCGCAGTACCGGATCGAGGGGCGGCACGACCGACGAGATGATGATTCCGTGGACGCCTGACACTTCGAGGTTGTCAATCGCAAACAAATTTCGGAAGATGATCCCGTACTCGTCCACCGTCCGGGTGAGATGCGAGCCCACGCGCCAGTTGGCGACCAGCCGCTCGTAGCGCGCCGTCTCCGAGGTGACATCGTCCCCCGGATGCACATGCGCGACGCGGGCAAACACACCCAGCACCGTATTCGTGTTTCCGACATCAATGACGAGAAGCATAGAAAATCGGGTAATTGGGTAATTTGAAACCCAACAATTCCAGCGCGAGCGCTGATCTGCGAACTTGGGATTTTTCAAATTACCCAATTACAAAATTGCCAAATTACGAAATGATCCTCACCGTCCCGCTCAGCACCGTGCGCAATCCTTCCGGCGTTCGGACCTGCAGAAAGCCGCGCGCATCGAGGCCTTCGGTAATGCCTTCGAGACCGGTGCCATCTTCCACTCGTACTTTACGCCCGCGCGCCGACGATGAGCTTTCTTCGAATCGCTTCAGTACCGAGGCGCGCGCCGCTACGCCATCGTTCAACAGCCCGCGATATTCGCGGTCGAGCGATTTTAGCAAAGCGGCGCATAGCTCAACGCGCGACCATTCGGTACCCGTTTCTATTTTGAGCGAAGTCGCAATCTCCCGGAGTTCGGCTGGAAGCTTCGTCTGATTGACGTTGATTCCCACGCCAATGACCAGATGGCGCACACGAGTCGCTTCCGCGTTCATCTCGACGAGAATGCCGCAGAATTTCTTGCCGCCGAGCAACAGGTCATTCGGCCATTTCAGGTCGACAGGCAGCTGGGCAATTTCGGTCACGGCCGCGCGAACCGCTAATCCGGCGGCGAGCGAAAGAAGGAGCGCGTCCGATGGCGGAATCTCGGGGCGAAGGATCACCGAGCAATAGATCCCTGCCGACCGCGCCGAATGCCAGGCATGGTCACCACGGCCACGGCCGGCCAGTTGCTCTTCCGCCAGAAATACGCTGCCTTCGGATGCGCCCTCGGACGCTGCCTTCATGGCCTCGGAATTGGTCGAGCCGATTTTGTAATAGTGATGAACCTGCTTCGCGAAAATTGTTCCTTTCACGAGGGGTGCAATCATTTCCGGCAGCAACAGGTCGGGGACTGCGCGCAAACGGTAGCCGGTTGCCGGATGTCCGGCAACATCGACTCCCAGCCCGCGCAATTGTTGAACCAGCCGCCACACTTCGGAGCGGCTGGTGCCAATCTCCTCGGCAATCTTGGTGCCGCTGGCTACAACCGTCGCGTACTCCATAAGCAGGCGCACAATGCGGCCCAGACGGGCATCGGTCGCCTTATGAATGGAAGGGGTACGGCGAATTTTTGTTGAGGTGGAGATGGGGGAATTATAGCGAGATGGCCGCGGTTCGTCGTTCGCTATTCGTCGTTCGCGAAGGCAAGACTCGTCGTTCGTCGTTCGCTTTTCGCTGGGCAAGACCCCGTCGTTCGCTATTCGTCGTTCGCCAATCGCGAGACCGGCTCTTGTGCTACGCCGCGAACTGCCTGGATTAGTCCATTCAAGCCTCGACCCAGATCGTCGGTCGATTTCGTAAAGTTCGCGGCTTCTTCTCTTGAGAAATATTCCAAGCCATGAGCAATCACAATTTGAGTTTGGAGCTCAAGAAGTGACCCGCGTGCATGAAGCAGGAAACGACCGAAGTCTCCATTTGAACAATGCCCTTTGCCTTCAGCGATGTTGCTGGAAATAGAAACCGCCGCCCGGCGCATCTGAGACGTCAGCCCGTAAAGTTCGTGCCTCGGAAATCCTGCGGTGAGGCGATAGATGGCTAGCGCCAAGTCTACGGCCTCCTGCCATATCCGCAAATCCCTGTAAGAAGACTTCTTCACCATCCGCCCACCTTACTTCGAGAATAGCGGTCCAGCCAACACAAAGCGATGACGGACAACACATCATTTTGGTGACGATTCCGAACAGTGATTCCTCGAGCAGCGAACGACGAACGACGCGGTTTTGCCTTAGCGAATGACGAATAGCGAACGACGGGTGTTGACTACCCTGGCATCACGCGCATACTCATATCCGCCGTCGCAAACGAACGGGTCAAGCCACCGACCGAGATAAAATCTACGCCGGTTTCCGCATACGAGCGCACGTTCTCCAGATTAATGCCGCCCGCGCACTCCAGCGGAATGCGGCGCGGCTGCCGCGAGCAAATCTCGGCCGCCTTACGCACTTCTTCCACGCTGAGATTGTCGAGCAGGATCGCGTCGGCGCCCGCTGCCAGCGCCTGATGCAGCTCTTCCAGCGAGCGCACCTCGATCTCAACCGGCTGGGTGCCGCGCCGGTTACGCATGGCGCGCTCCAGTGCCGGAACAACTCCTCCCGCGAGAGCGATGTGATTGTGCTTGATCAACACGCCATCGGAGAGATCGAGCCGATGGTTGTTCCCGCCACCGCAGCGCACCGCATATTTATCGATCACGCGCAACCCCGGAGCCGTCTTGCGAGTATCGAGGATGCGGACGCGCGTGCCGGAAACCGCGTCCACATACCTGCGCGTCGTGGTCGCGATCCCGGCCATGCGCTGCAGGAAATTCAGGATTACGCGCTCGCATGACAGAATCACGCGCGCGTTATGCCGGATCACAGCCACCGGCTGGCCGGCATTCACGCGGACGCCATCGAAAATCGAAGGATGGCTGGTGACCTCGTAGTGCGAGGTGACCGCGCCATCGAGCGCGGCGTAGACATCGAAGATGCGCGGAATACAGCCCAGTCCGGCGAGAACGCACTCCTGCTTGGCAAGAATCGTGGCCGAAGCGCGCTGGTTCGGATCGACGCACGCGTAGCTGGTCGCGTCGCGCGTGGCTCGATCTTCGGTCAGCGCGTTTTCGATAATGGCGGTAATGCGTCGTGAATTCCAGTCCATGTGTAGCTCGTGTAGGAACAGCCGCCCTCGCCTGTCCCTACGTAGTTAGGGGCAGCCCATTCCCTTCATCTGCGCCACCGTTTTCTCCCGCAGCACCTTCAACTCTTCTGCGCGTGCCCGCAATCCTTCCACCACCTTTGCCGGAGCCTTCGCCAGGAACTGCTCATTGGACAACTGCCGCTGGCCGTTGGCAATTTCTTTTTCGATCTTCTCGAGTTCCTTCTTCAGGCGCTCGCACTCCGCCGCGACATCAATTTTCTTTTCATACACAACGTGCACATCGAAGCGCGCTGTGCTGCGCGCGCCGGCCGCTTTCGACAATGAGCCTTCGACGAATATGATCTTCTCCACGCCCGCGGCGCGATCGGACAGAACTGCGCCCAGATTCTGCTCCATCATGCGCCGAACCTCAGGCTCATGCGCGAAGACCTCGACCGGCACCTTCGTCTTCGGCTCGACCTTCAACTCCACTCGGAGATTGCGCACGCTTACGATGAGGTCCTGCAGAATCGCCATCTCTACTTCCGCCGCAATGTCGATCTGCATCTCGTCGGGCTGGGGATATGCGGCCAATGCGATCGACTTCAGGGGAGGCTTGCCATCGTAGATCGCGTGCCAGATTTCCTCGGTGATAAACGGCATCACCGGATGCAGCAACCGGAGCGATCCGTCGAACAGTTCGACCAGGTTCGCACACGCCTTTGCCGCTGCCTGTTTGTTGTCCTCCGCCATCAAGCGCGGTTTGATGAGTTCGATGTACCAGTCACAGAGTGCACCCCAGAAGAAGTCGTAGATGCGGTTTGCTGCTTCGTGAAAGCGATAGGCTTCGAGCGCCTCGTTGACCTCTTTGGTGACGCGGTTGAACAAAGAAAATATCCAACGGTCTTCAAGCGTTTGCGTTTCGAAGCGTGCGATGCCTGTGCAGGGGCGGCCGGAGGGCCGCAGTTCTGGCGCAATCCGATCCACATTCATGAACATGAATCTTGCCGCATTCCAGATCTTGTTGGCGAAGGCGCGATAGCCGTCGGTGCGGCTCTCGCTGAAGGCAATATCGGTCCCTGGAGCCGCCATCGCGGCGAGCGTGAAGCGTGTGGCATCGGTTCCGAAGCGGTCGATAATGTCGAGCGGGTCGAGAACGTTGCCTTTTGTCTTCGACATTTTCTGCCGCTCGGCATCGCGCACCAGCGCGTGAATGTAAACGTTGCGGAAGGGAACGCTGTCGTCTTTCTTATCCGCCCAGCCGCTCGCCTTCTTGATGGCCGCGTCCTGCTCATGCCCTTCCATGAAATGGCAGCCAAACATAATCATTCGGGCTACCCAGAAAAAAAGAATCTCGTAGGCGGTGATCAGCAGGGTCGTCGGATAAAACACCTCCTGATCGCGCGTCTTCTCCGGCCAGCCGAGCGTAGTAAATGGCAGCAGCCCCGACGAGAACCACGTGTCGAGCACGTCGGTATCCTGCTCCAGCTTTGCGCTCTTGCATTTTGGACACGCCGCCGGCGTCTCGCGCGCCACGATCACTTCGCCGCAATCATTATTCGTGCAATGCCAGACAGGAATGCGGTGTCCCCACCAAAGCTGGCGCGAGATCGTCCAGTCGTGGATGTTGTACATCCAGTTCAAATAAATCTGTTTGTAGTTCTCGGGAGTGATAGTGATCTCGCCCGACTCGACCGCTGCAATCGCCTTCTTTGCCAGCGGTTCGATCTTCACGAACCACTGCTCCGAAAGGCGCGGCTCGACCGCCGTCCCGCAACGATCGCACTTGCCGAGCGGCACCGTGTAATCCTTCTCTGCAACCAGAAAACCCTGCTCTTTCAAATCGGCGAGCACGGCCTCGCGCGCCTCGTAACGGTCGAGTCCTTTATATGGACCGGCGTTCTCATTCATGCGCGCGTGCAGATCCATCACATCTATCTGCGGCAGCCCATGCCGCTTGCCCGCTTCAAAATCATTCGGATCGTGCGCGGGAGTGATCTTCACCGCGCCCGTGCCAAACTCGGGCTTCGCAATCTCATCGAGGATGATCGGAATCTCGCGCTTCATCAGCGGCAGGAGAACTTTCTTGCCATGGAGATGGGTGTAGCGCTCATCGGTAGCATTCACGGCAACCGCCGTATCGCCCAGCATCGTCTCCGGACGAGTAGTCGCCACGGTGATGAACTCATTGCTCGTGTGGGGCGGGCATTCCTGCCCGCCAATTACCGGATACCGAATCTCCCAAAGCTTTCCCGCCACGTCTTCGTGCTTTACCTCAAGATCGGAAATCGCCGTCTCGCAGCGTGGACACCAGTTCACGATGTACTTGCCGCGATAAATGAGTCCCTGCTCATAGAGGCGGACGAACACCTCGCGTACCGCGCGCGAAAGGTTCTCATCCATCGTGAAATACTCGCGTCCCCAATCGACCGACGCGCCCAGGCGTTTCATCTGGTCGAGAATCGCGCCGCCATATTCGCGCTTCCAAGCCCAGACGCGCTCCACAAACTTCTCGCGGCCCATGTCCCGGCGCTTCTTGCCCTCTTTCGCCAGTTGGCGCTCGACCATCATCTGGGTCGCGATGCCGGCATGGTCGGTCCCCGGCAGCCACAGCGTGATAAACCCGCGCATGCGATGCCAGCGCACCAGGATATCCATCTGGGTCTGGTTGAGCATGTGGCCCATGTGGAGTCGGCCCGTTACGTTGGGAGGCGGCAGCAGGAGCGTGAACACCGGACGCGTTTCGCCAGGTGGCGGCGTTTCCACGTGGAAGAGTTTTTCGTTGACCCAGTACTCGGCCCAGCGCGTTTCGATCGCGCCCGGTTCGTAAGCTTTCGGCAATTCGTGAGGCATGTGTTTCGTGTGGGACCGGATTTGCGACCCGGTCATGCCGAGCGCTGGCCCGGCAACCCCGGCTTGCATAGAGACAGCCGCCCCGGCTGTCCAGCCGGGCAAAACCCGGGACTACGTCAGCTGAGGTTGAATTCTGATCTTACAGGCGCAAGAAAAGAAGGGTCAAACCCGATGAGAGGCATCCACTGGGCGGGAAACAACAAGCGAGTTTTCATGTCACACTTCACGACGTCAAACGCGAAGAATCATTACCTCGGTTGCTTTAATGAGCGCCGCTGCGGTCTGTCCCGCTTTCAGTTGCATCTCGCGAGCGGATGTTGCCGTAATAATCGACGTGATCTGCTGGCCGCCGATTGAAATCTTTATCTCAGCCATCAGACCGCTGATGCGCACCGAATCGATCCGCCCCACTAATTGATTGCGTCCACTGACGCGGCGGACGATTTGCTCCCGCTCTTGCTCCGTTCCGCCGCGCGTTCTGAAGAGCAGCTTGTCGACCTCGCTTCGCGGAATCCGGTGGTGTCCTCCGGCTGTCTGGATACTGCGAATCTTCTTCTTGTAGATCCACTGCTTGATGGTGGGAAAGCTGATGCCTAGCTGTAGAGCCGCGTCCCGAAGGTGCATCAAGTCTTCGGCATTGGTATCAGCGTTCCTTCCGGATTTGCCCTTCTTCTGCATCGGAACGAAATCGTACCGTCAACCAAAGGCACGGTCAACAATACGCCAATTTTCTATCCGTCCGATTCGAGCGCGCTTGTTGTGTATATAACTGCGTATTTCTAGACAGCAAATCAGTATTTAATGTACACTTCTCAACTTTAAGACCAATCCCCGCTTTGGAGGCTGAATGCGTTCCGCCACCCTGTTTCTCGCCATCCTCGTTTGCTGTCTCTCCTCTACCCTGGCGTCGGCCCAAACGGGAGCAAGCGTTTCCGGCGTGGTGACTGACCAACCCGGCGCAGCCCTTAGAGATGTCGCGGTGACAATCAAGAACGTCGATACAGGTGCAAACCGCACGCTCACAACCGATGGTGCGGGGCAGTATCAGGCATCCGGCCTGGCTTCGGGACGCTTCGAGATTCGCGCGGCAAAACAAGGGTTCGCCGATGAGACGCGTAGGGGAATCAGCCTGGCGGCCGGCCAGGAGTACACGGTCGACATCAAGATGCAGCGCAGCAGCCCCGACCCCTGTACGAGCGGCCACGAGTTTGCCACCACCGATTGCACGCTGACCTGGCACGGCATCACGGTATACGGCGCGTATGACGTGGGCGTCGGCTGGGTTAGCCACGGCTTACCGGAAAACGGCTACAACTATGAAGGCGAATCTCTGGTGAATCGAAACGGCTATGAACATCGATTCCTCGTCGCGCCGAACAATCTGTCGCAGACGGGTCTCGGGATCAGGGGCAAGGAAGAGTTTGCGCATGGCTGGTCGGTTGTGTTCAACGCTTCCACGGGCATCAATCCGCAGTCCGGCCTGCTCGCCAACGCGTCAAAAACCGACATCATCAACAACGGCCTTCCGAGGGGCAGCTATTCGATCGCCATCGACGGCACGCGCGCCGGCCAACCCTTCAATGACGAATACTATGGCGGTATATCGTCCACGGTTTTCGGCACGCTGACCTTCGGCCGGCAGCGCTCTCTCGGCACCGATGCGATGCTCCGTTACGATCCGGCCCAGGGCGCCTATGCATTTTCGTACATCGGGTATAACGGCACGATGGCGGGCGGCGGCGACACCGAGGACAGCCGTTGGGACGACGCCGTGAAGTATCGCCTCACCTATGGCCCGGTCCATTTCGGCGCGATGTATAAATTCGCGAGTGGTTCGGCCGGCTGCTACTCGGGCTCCGCAGGCTGGGCTGCCAGCGGTCCCGACGCCTGTACGCCGGAAGCGGCGCATAACAATGCCTATGGATTCAACCTGGGTGGAGACTACGGCAGAGATCACGGCAAGTTCTCCTCCGACTTCGTCTTCCAACATTACAACCAGGCGATCAGCGTATTGAACCCCTTGCTGGGGCCGCAGAGTTTGACGCAGCCCTATCAGTCGACCACCGACAGCATTAATACAAACCAGATCGCCGGCGGGGTCAATCTGATCGACCCGAATAACACCGTGTATGGCATCGTGACCGACAACAACGCAATTATGGTCGCTGCCAAATATATTTGGGACCCGTTCAAGTTTTTTGCCGGCTACGAATACATCTGGCAGAATAACCCGGCGAACCCGCTGGGCGTTGGCGCCGAGGACCAGGGCGGTTACATCATGAGCGGGGTCGAAGACAACAATCTGGATTCTGAAAAGCTGGTGCAGATCTGGTGGACGGGCGCGAAGTACACCTACCGCAGCAAGACCGACTTCACTTTCGCCTGGTATCAACAGCGGCAGAACGACTTCCGCGTTCCACCGACCTGCACGCCCCAAAGTTTTCGCGCCTCTTGCGCGGGCAGCCTCAACGAAGGGTCGTTTTATGTGGATCATCACTTCACCAAGCGTTTCGACGGTTTTGCCGGAATTGCGTATTCCTACGTGAGCGGCGGTCTGGGCATCGCCATTCCTCACGGCCCCGGCGTCCCATATAACTCCGACAACAACTGTGCTCCGACAATCGGTGGTCGTTTCGTCTTCTGATCGCTTGCGCGACGCCTTCGCGAACGAAGGTGATTCGGTAGAACGAGCGCGCGGCCGCCTGCAAGAAAAGAACAAGACGAGGGCCGCGCGTAACCGTCCGGTCCCAATCTGGAACGTTGAACAACCCCCTATCCCTTCAGTCCTTTAGCCCATCGATCCAAACAATAGTAATCACGGATTCAAAATACCGCACGCAACACTACAGCTTTCACCCGATAGAATAGGGGGCAGGTGGAGCGCCTGTGGGTCGCTCATCGCTCACAATCGGTTCCCACAATCTGTTCCATAGAGAGGTCGTAAATTGGAACGAACCAACGGTTTGGATCTGGATCAAGAGCACGCGGCTTGTTCGCTCGACGCGAACTATGTCTTGGAGTGGGACGAGATCGCTAATTTGACGGCGGAACCGGGGCAGCCGGCTGAAACCCTGATGAATGTGGTGGCGTTAATTGCCCGGCGGTTTGGCACCGATGTGTGTTCGGCGTATCTGTTGGAGCCGGATCGCGCCAACCTGGTTTTGGCCGCGACGCTCGGGCTGCGGCGGGAATGCATCGGCAATCTGCGGATGGCGGTCAATGAAGGCCTCACTGGGCTGGTGGCGGAACAAGTACGGCCGGTCGCGGTTGAGCAGGTGCGAAATCATCCACGGTTCAAGTATTTCGCCGAGGCGGGCGAGGATCCGTACCAGTCCTTTCTCGGTGTGCCGCTGATCGATCGCGGAGTGCTGCAGGGTGTGCTGGTGGTGCAGACGGTAGAAGCGCGAGTATTTCCGGAGAACGAGATCCGGCTGCTGGCGGAGGCCGCAAAAAGAGTGGCGCCGGTGGTCAGCGAGGCGCGGGCGCTGGACCGCTTTATCGCTCCGGTGCAGGAGCGGTTGTGGGCGCTGGCGCGCAATCTCTGGTGGAGTTGGGATCACGATTCCTCGCAGTTGTTCCGCGATCTGGACCCGCAGCGCTGGAGCCAGCTCAATCACAGTCCCATCTCCCTGCTGAACGAGTTTCCGTTGGCAAAGCTGGAAGCGCGCGCGACGGAACTCGGACTGCACAGCCGCATCAACTATGCCTTCCGCCGCCTGCGCGAATACCAGGAGAGCGAGCGCACCTGGGGTGCGCGTCGCGCGGGCGTACTGCGGCCCCGGCCGGTGGCATATTTCTCGGCCGAGTTCGGCATCCACGAATCGCTGCCCGTTTATTCGGGCGGCCTCGGAGTACTGGCCGGCGATCACATCAAGAGCGCGTCCGACCTGGGGATTCCGCTCGTCGGCGTTGGACTGTTTTATGGGCAGGGATATTTCCGGCAACGGCTGGACCGCGACGGCTGGCAGCGCGAAGAGTACATGAAGAATGACGTCAGCCAGCTGGCCATGGAAACAGCGATTGGGAAGAACGGCCGCCCAGTGGTAGTGCAGGTGGATACCCGGCATGGTTCGATCCGCGCCAAAGTGTGGCGCGTACGAGTAGGCCGCTGTGATCTGTTTCTGCTGGATTCGGACGTCGAAGGGAATGCTCCCGAGGACCGCGAACTGACCTCCCGCTTGTACGGCGGCGACGGCCGGGTGCGCGTTCACCAGGAACTGCTTCTGGGCGTGGGGGGATTGCGCGCTCTGAAGGCGCTCGGCATCAGCCCCGGCGTGCTTCATCTGAATGAAGGGCACAGCGCATTCGTCGTGCTGGAAGCAATTCGCATGCGGATGGAAGAGGAGGGGATCTGCTTCGACAAGGCCGTGCCGCGGGTTTCGCGCGAAGTCGTGTTTACGACGCACACCCCAGTGCCGGCGGGGCACGACCGCTTCGAGGCGGACTTGATCGAAGACCACCTTGGCCCCCTGCGCGAGGCGCTAGGTCTCTCGAAACAACAATTCATGGCGTTGGGGCGCGAGAATCCGGAGAGCGACGAGCGTTTCTGCATGACGGTGCTGGGCCTGAAACTCT
Organism: uncultured Acidobacteriaceae bacterium; assembly: GCA_963821295.1. GTDB lineage: Bacteria > Acidobacteriota > Terriglobia > Terriglobales > Acidobacteriaceae > Acidiflorens. The sequence continues at coordinate 451,005 of CAWGDB010000001.1, forward strand.
CGCGGCGGGCCAACGCCGTCTCATCGCTGCACGGAGAAGTGTCGCGCGCCATGTGGACCGGCCTGACTCCCGGCAAGCAGGAAGACGCGGTGCCCATCGGCCATATTACGAACGGCGTGCATGTGCCGACCTGGCTCGCGCCGCAGATGTTCCGTCTGTATGACCGGCATCTCGGGACCGGATGGAATCTGCACAGCAGCGAGTCGCACATCTGGGATGGAATTGAAAGCGTGGATGACGGCGAACTTTGGGAGACCCACCTCAACCTGAAGTCGCGCATGATCGAATACATACGGCGGCGCGCGGTGAAACAGGCCGCCCGCCGGGACGAACCGCGCGAAGAGCTGAAGCGGCTGGAACGCCTGCTCAGCCCGGATACGCTGACGATTGGATTCGCGCGCCGCTTTGCCACCTACAAGCGAGCGAATCTGATTTTGGCGGACCTGGAAAAAATTGCCACCATGGTCAATGACCCCAAACGCCCCGTGCAGTTCGTATTCGCGGGCAAGGCCCACCCCAATGACGAACCGGGCAAACGCGTTCTGCAACAGGTTGCTCAGCTGATGCGCGATCCTCAATTCTGCGACAAGTTCGTCTTCATCGAAGATTACGACATCAACGTGGGTCGGCATTTCGTGCAGGGGGTCGACGTCTGGCTGAACAATCCACGGCGTCCGCTGGAAGCGTCGGGAACCAGCGGACAGAAAGTCGTTTTGAACGGCGGCTTGAACCTGTCAGTCCTGGACGGCTGGTGGGCGGAGGCCTACGACGGCATGAACGGCTTTGCGATCGGGGGCGGCAGAACGCACTCCGACATGAATGTCCACGACTCCCGGGACGCCGAAGACCTGATGCGCGTGATGCAAGAAGAAGTAATCCCGCTTTACTATCATCGCGATCGCGACGGGCTGCCGCGGGGCTGGATCAAACGCATGAAGCGCACGATTCGCACCCTGGGATGGCGGTTCAATGCCGATCGCATGGTGATGGATTACGCGCTGCAGTGCTATGTTCCGGCAGCGGGCGGCACATCGAGCGAATCACGGCCGAACTTCTAGCGCCAAAACTAAGGTCTGGGAAGCCAAATTGGTTGACAGGGCGAAGCGTCGAAATTACTTTGATGACAGGTTCGACAAGGGCGCGAGGAGACCGCTTTCTAGAATGACTGGCATACAATTTATCATCGACGATAAGGGCCGCAAGACGGCAGCCGTTATTGACCTGAAGAAACACAAGGCGCTCGGGGAAGACATCGAGGATGTGCTGGTGTCCCGGTCGCGACAACATGAAAAGCGTATCCCACTCGAAAAAGTGAATGGGACGCGAATCCGTCACCGGAGCGTGGTGTACGAACGGTAGCTCCCGTGCGCGAGCGAATACGCGGATGCTGTCCTAATCTGGTGGCGGGGTCCGGCCCCGCCACCACACTCAGTACGACGCGGGAACCACCGCATCTTCGGGATAGGCCGGCATCCCGAACTCAGGCATATCCAAGCCCTCAATCTCGGCCTCGGGCGCGACGCGCATCGACCGCACTTTGTTCACCGTCCAGAAGACCACATACGTCGCGCCAAACGCCCATGCAATACAGATCGTCGATCCAAACAGTTGACACAAAAACTGGCGCGAGTCTCCGTGGAGCAGTCCCGTGACGCCTTGACCGGCATGCCCTAGATAGCTCGACGCGCCGATGCCGTTCCATCCGGCGCCGTAAGTTCCGTCCGCGAAAATGCCGACACACATGGCGCCGAACCATCCGCAATATCCGTGGACTGAAATTGCGCCGCAAGGATCGTCGATCTTCAGAACGCGATCGTTGAAAAGAACGCCGCCACACACCAGCAGGCCGGCCAGAGCTCCAATCACGATTGAGGCCGCGGGCGAGACAAACGCGCACGGAGCAGTAATCGCCACCAGTCCAGCCAACATGCCATTGCAGGCCATGGTGACATCGGGCTTGCCGAAGACGAAATACCAGAGAATCATGGCCGACGCCGCCCCGGCGACGCCCGAGAGGTTCGTGTTGATGGCGATCCCCGCGATGCGCAAGTCGGTCGCGCCCAGCGTCGAACCCGGATTGAATCCCATCCATCCGAAGAGCAGGATCAGCGTGCCTGTCACCACGTAGACAACATTGTGTGCGGGGAAGACGCGGATTCGTCCACCGGGTCCGTATTTGCCGAGGCGCGGGCCGAGAATGATGGCCAGAGCCATCGCGCAGAAGCCGCCCACCGCGTGCACGACGGTCGATCCAGCAAAATCGACGTATCCGTGGCCGAGATGCATGGTGGAACCGATCTGCGAAAGCCAGCCTCCGCCCCAGACCCAACAACCATAGATCGGGTAAAGGATTGCGCCGACGAACATCTCGCACAGCAGAAACGCCCAGAAGGTAATGCGTTCACAAACCGCGCCCACGATGATGTAGCCGGCCGTTTCCATGAAGACGACTTCAAACAGAGCGAAGACGTTGCTGGAGGCGTCATAGGCCGGGCCGGAAAGAAAGAATCCTTTGCCGCCGAGAAATCCCCATTGCCCGCCGCCCAGCAGAAATTTGTTCAGCAGCGGAAGACCGCCGAGGTTACCGGGCGAGGCGTTGATTCCGGCGGCTCCAAACTGGAAGGCGTATCCGACCGCGTAATAAGCGAGGAAGGCGAATACGTAGGCCGCGAAGTTCAGCATCATCAGATGAGCGGCATTTTTCTTGCGCACCAGTCCGCAGGTGAGCAACGCGAATCCAGCCTGCATGAAGAGGACGAGATAACCGGTATTCAGGGTCCAGGCGAAATTGGTGGCGACGCGCAGGTGCCCGACATCGTCGGCCAGTTTGATGGCGAGAGGCTCCTTGGCGGCCTGCGACTGATAGTCGTCAAAATCTTTCTTGTTCTTCGCAAAATCGGGGGCGTTCTTGTCAGCCGGTTCCGGCACGACAAAAGAATTGCCGGCTGCGTCGGCGGCGGCCGTGCGGTCGCCGGTTGCAACGCCGGACGGGTCCGGTTTGGGGGTTTCGTCTGCAAAACTTGATGTGGCCAGGGTGGCGAGTATGCCGGCCAGTAAAATGACCAAAAGGGACGCGTAGTGCGGCCGGCGCCGTTCAGCTTGCTTCGTCATGCGAATGCTCCTGTTGAGTGCGCTAGTTCGATATCGATCAAAGTAGTTTTGGTAAACCAGTCTTGCGGAATCGTATGCTTCCGGGGAGGGCATGAAATGTAGTCGCAAGTCTCCAACTCGCAAATGGCAAATTGATTTCCACAGTAAATGCAGGGGTCGAGAGGAGTCCAATAGAAATTTCTTCTTGTCGCGATCAGAAAAGGTTTCGAAAAGGAGATCCCTTAGCGTCGCGACCAGATGCGCGCGAAAAAGGAACGGCGCGCTTCGACCGCATCGCGGTGAATCTTAACATTGATGAACTAAAGTGGAAAAATATCCCTGCATTCACCTTGACAGGGAAGTATAGCTGATGAATAATTATTCACTATAGTGGATAAATATGCCCCTTCAGCAAAATCGGGGATGGCGAGTGCCAGGGAACAAGATGGCGGGTGGTGGGAAAAACAGGTAATGGCCTCCAAACTCAAGACCGCGGTTCTGGGAGCGACCGGATATTCCGGCCTGGAACTGGCTCGTCTCCTCGCCCGGCATCCGCTAACGGACACGCCTCTTCTGTTGCGGCGAAGCGCCGAAGGCGATGAGGCCAAGGGAGTACCGGGATTCCCCGGTGCGTACGGAAATGGCAACGGCCATGGCAATGCCCAATCATCCGTTGCTTCATTTTCGTGGGCAGCGTTGCAGCAGCATGGCACAGAGTTATTGTTTCTCGCGACTCCGCACAGCGTTTCCCGCGAGCTCGTTCCCGAGGCGCTGACGCGCGGGTTGCGGGTGGTTGACTTAAGCGGGGCGTGGCGACTGAAGCAGGCCGAGCATCGCGCTGTTTACGGGTTCAATGACGCGGATGCCGGTGTCGCGGCGAAGCTCGATGCCGGTGCCGTGTACGGTCTGCCCGAACTGAATGCAGACAAAATAACCGGAGCAGCTTTAATTGCGAATCCGGGGTGTTATGCGACTTCAGTCATTCTGGGACTGGCGCCGTTGCTTTCGGCGGAGCTAGTCGACCGCGACCGCGGCGTCATCTCCGATTCGAAGTCGGGCGTCTCGGGCGCGGGCAAAGAGCCGACCGCGCGTACGCACTTTGTATCCGTGGCTGACAATTTTTCGGCATACGCGGTTTTCGGACACCGGCACACCGGCGAAATCCTGGAGCAATTGCATCTGGATGCGGGCCAGTTGACCTTTACCCCGCACCTGTTGCCGATCCCGCGAGGAATTCTGTCGACGATTTATGTGCATCTGAAACGGGAGATGACGGCGGCGGAGATCCAAGAGTGTTTCGCCGGATTTTATCGCGGCAAGCGGTGGGTACGGGTTTATCCGGCGGCAAGTTTGCCGGAAATCCAGTTTTCGGTGCATACAAATTATAGCGATCTTGGATTTTGCCTGGCGCGCGACGGGCGCCGGTTAGTCGTTGTTTCGTGTCTCGACAACCTTCTGAAGGGCGCTGCCGGGCAGGCGATCCAGAACATGAACTTAATGTATGGGTGGGATGAGAGCGAGGGATTGCAGTGAAGATTGTCGTCAAAATCGGCGGGGCGGCGGTGGAACACAAGCCGACGCTGCAAAAATGCTCGCAGGCAGTGGTTCAACTCGCCCAGGACGGCCACCAGGTTGTGGTGGTGCACGGCGGCGGTGGCGCGTTGACGCGCACTTTGAAACTGATGGGGAAAGAAAGCGAATTTGTGCACGGACTGCGCGTCACCGATGCCGAAACGCGCGACGTGGCTTTGATGGTGCTGGCGGGGATCGTGAATAAGAGTTTGGTGGCCGCGATCGCGGCCGCGGGGCAACCGGCGATTGGCCTGTGTGGCGGAGATGGCGGCGTCTTTCGCGCTCGCAAAAAGCAGGATGCGGAACACGATTTGGGATTTGTCGGCGAAATCTGCTTTTCGGAACCACGCTGGATCCGGGCGATCTGGGCGGAGGGCGGCATTCCGGTGCTCTCTTCGGTCGCGCTCGGCGGCGACGGCGAGTATTACAACGTGAACGCGGACCAGATGGCCGCCGCGTGCGCGATTGCCTGCCAGGCCGATGCTCTGATTTTCCTGACCGACGTGGCGGGCGTAAAGCAGGCGGATGGTTCGGTGATGGCGCGGCTCAACACCGCGGACGTGGCCGGACTCATTGAAGGAGCAGTGATCAGCGGGGGAATGATGCCGAAGCTCGAGGCCTGTATTCAGGCGTTGAAACGCGGGGTGGGGCGTGTGCGCATACTTCCGGCGGCGCAGGTGGAAGTGCTGCCGCTGTTTTATTTCACGCGCATTGAGTGCGGCACGGAGGTGCTCCGAGCATGAGTCGCTCCTCGATCTCGCAATTCGATTCTGTATCGCAAATGGAAAGCGAGCTTTTGCTTCCCACCTACGATCGCCTGCCGGTTCTTTTGGAGCGCGGTCAGGGCGTGCACGTATGGGATTCAACCGGCAAAAAATATCTGGATTTCCTGAGCGGCATCGGAGTGAACGCGCTCGGGCACAATCATCCGGCGATTCAACGGGTGATCAAACGCCAGGCCGGACGGCTGATGCATACTTCCAATATTTTCTATCACCAGTATCAATCGGAACTGGCGCGGCGGCTGACAGAAATGTCGGGCCTGGATCGCGCGTTTTTTTGCAACAGCGGAACCGAGGCGTGCGAGGGAGCGCTGAAACTGGCCCGCGCCTTTGCCCACCTAAACAACCAGAATGGCCATAAGGCAAAGTGGCGCATCCTGGCGATGGACAACTCGTTTCATGGGCGCACCTTCGGCGCCCTCGCCATGACTGGTCAAAAGAAATACCGGACCCCGTTTGCTCCGCTCATGCCGGGTGTGCAATTCGTCAAGTTCAATGACGTGGGCGATCTGGAACGGAAGTTCGATTCCAGCGTGTGCGCAGTTTGCATCGAAACAATTCAAGGCGAGGGCGGCGTCGATCCGGTGGATGCGGAGTTTCTCGCCATGGCGAGAAGGTTGACCGAGCGCAGCGGAGCGCTGCTGTTGCTCGACGAAATTCAATGTGGACTCGGCCGCACAGGCCGGCATTTTGCCTATGAGCACTACGGTGTGCTGCCGGACGTGGTGATGGTGGCGAAGCCACTGGCCGCGGGACTGCCGCTCGGCGCAATCCTCACGACCGAACGCGTGGCGGCTTGTATGCATCCCGGGCTGCACGGCACGACCTTCGGCGGAGGTCCGCTGGCTTGCGCGGTCGCGATCGAATTTTTGCGCGAAGAGCAACGTCTGCTGAAACATGTGGGCGCGCTGGGCGAATATTTTCACGGTGCGCTGCAAGGGCTCGACCGGAGGCATGGCTCGATTCAGGAAGTCCGCGGCGCGGGCTTGATGCAGGCCATCGAACTGGACTCGGTGGATTTAGCGAAGGCCGTCCTCAAAAAGTTGCTGGAAAACGGAATCATCATCAATCGCACGAATGACAAAGTATTGCGCTTTCTGCCGCCTTACATCATCCAAAAAAAGCACGTAGACCAGGTGATCGAAGCTCTCGACCGGGCGCTCGAAGCGGAGCGGGCGCTCGGAGCGAAGATAGAGTCGGCGAATACGGGGCCGCGGGCTGACAAGAGTGAGAAAAACAAGAAAACAAACGAGCCGGCCGGCTCGCGGCGCGAGGCCGTCCAACGCGCAGCCAGGCATTCCGAGGCGAACGCGCGCGAGGCCAAACATGCGCACGCGTGAAGCGGTCCTTCCGGACGCCGAGCAGATTCATGCTCTGATTACGAACTACTCGGGCGATGGAACGCTGTTGCCGCGCACGCTCGCGGAGATCTGCGAGAACGTCCGCGACTTCGTGGTGCTGGAGGAGGGACAAAGCATCATCGGATGCGGTGCTCTTCACCTCTACGGCGTACACCTTGCGGAAATCCGCTCGATCACGGTCGATCCCACGCGCCAAAGCAATGGCGGCGGCCGTCGGCTGGTCAAGGCGTTGCTGGCCCAGGCTGAGAAACACAAAGTCACTTGCGTGTGCCTGTTCACACGCATTCCGGAATTTTTCGCGCGCCTGGGATTCTCGACGGCGGCTCACCAGGACTTGCCGGACAAGATCCATAAAGACTGTTATCAGTGTCCCCGGCTCTCGCACTGTGACGAAGTTCCGATGATTCGTGGAAACGTGCCCGCGTTTGCGATTCTGCCCCCTCCGAAAAACTGGGTGTTCAAGATTCAGGCATGAACTCTCCGAAATTGCGCAACTCTCCTGAGAAAATCCGGCTGCCGCGAGGCTTTTCGTTTTCCGCGCTCGCGGCCGCTATCAAGGTGAGTGGGCGCCCGGACCTGGCTCTGATCGAGGCTTCCGGCGGAGCGGCGGCCGCCGCATTGTTTACTTCCAACCTGGTGGTGGCCGCGCCGGTGGAAGTTGGGCGGGCATCGCTGGCGGCGAGCGGAGGTCGGGTTCGCGCCGTGATCGTGAATTCCGGTAATGCCAACTGTGCAACCGGCCGCGCCGGCCTTCAGGCCTGCCGCGGCGTTTGCCGCGATGCCGCGAAGATTCTTAGCGTGACGCCTGCCCAGGTCATTCCATCCTCCACCGGAATCATCGGCGTTCCGATGCCGGACTATAAAATCCGCCCGAAGTTGCCGGAGCTTTTCGCAACTCGATCGGCGAGCGAACGCGGCGTCCGCGCCTTTGCTCAGGCCATCATGACCACCGATACGAGGCCCAAGATTGCCTCGGCAAGGTTCCGGATGGCCTCGAAGAACCTGACGGTCCTGGGAATTGCCAAAGGCGCGGGCATGATTCATCCGCAACTTGCGACCATGCTGGTGTACCTTTTGACGGATGTCGAGGCGACGCCCGGCGAGTTACAACGCTTTTTGCGGGACGCCTGCGACGAGTCGCTGAACTGCATGTCCATTGACGGCGATACTTCCACCAACGATACGGTCCTGCTGCTGGCCAGCGGTGCCAGTGGCGTTCGGGTCCGTGACGCTGGCGTCAGAAAGAAGTTTTGCGCGGCGTTGAGCGGTGTATGCCAGTCACTCGCGGAGCAGATCGTCAGTGACGGCGAGGGCGTGCAGCATGTCATTCGGTTGCATGTGGAGCAGGCGCGCAACCGCGAAGAAGCAATGACGGTGGCGCGCACAATTGCTCACTCGCTGCTGGTGAAGACGGCATGGGCGGGTGCTGATCCGAATTGGGGACGAATTCTGGCGGCCATGGGACGGTCAGGCATTCCCATCGACCCGGCTCGCGTTCAGATTTTTATTGGGAGGCAGAAGGTGTGCCGCAACGGAGTCGCGTGCCAGTTCAACGAGCGCCAAGCTCACCGCGCGCTCGCGCATCCGGTCTGCGATGTACGGGTCGAGTTGGGGCGAGGAAGGCAATCGATACAATTTCTAACCACCGACCTGACCGCCGAGTACGTGCGGATTAATGCCGATTACTCAACGTAGAAAAGGTCTCAGGCGTCAGGTTTCAGGTTTCGGAAAAAACTAAACGCCTGCGGGTTTTCCTGATACCTGGCACCTGAGACCTAAATACCTGCTCTTGCTCTTGCTCCTGCTCCTAGAAGCTGAAACTCGCCTGCAATTCAATTTTGCGATTCGCGGCCTGGCTCGAAAACGCCCCACCCGCCAGAGCAACCGACTGTCCGAAATTCTGCGAGGTCAGAACCCCGATAGGACTTGCAGGATTCACCTTGTTCAGAATGTTCCGCGCACTGACGCTGAAAGTCAGATTGTACCGATGATTGCTGGATGGCCCGCCGAAACCACCGGGGCCGCGCCCAAAGCCGACCGTACCGCCGCCACCACCACCGCCCCCTCGAGGGCCGCCGCCATGTCCGCCTCCACCGGGGCCACCGTCCTGTTGCCCTCCGCTTCTTGTCGTCTCAGGTCCAAATCCGAAGGTCTTGGCGAGCCGCAAGTTGAGCGTGAATTGCGAGGGACCGGTCAGATAGTTAATGGGAATGGGAGTATAGGCGGTCGATGGAATTGTGTAGTGGCAAGCTTGCGTCGGCGAGACGCAAACGCCAGTCGGATTGGGAGCGAATGCAGGACGATTGTTGAATTGCAAGTCGTTGCTCAAATCCTGACCCGCGGTGACGTTGTAGGGCGTGCCGGAGCTGAAAATCATGAACGGACTCAGGCGAAACCCGCGCGGCAGCGCGAACGTTCCCCCCATAAAAACCTTATCCCGGATGTCAAACGACGCGCGTCCATAGTCAAGCTTTAGATCGTACTGGTCCGATGGAAAATTCCCGGCAGTCGAGGCGTCGCTATTGGCGTCGTTCAGGGAGTAGTAGCCGCGCAGCGATACCCTCGACCCCGCCTGGATATTGAACTGCGCGATCAACTGGTTCTGCTCGAACACCCCCGAGGACGAATATTGGTAAATGTCGCCTTCGCTCGGATTCGGGCGTGGTCCCGTTGAGTAAGGCGTGCCGGGCGTTGGCGCATTGGTGTCAATCGAAAGCAACTGATGCACGCCGCGGGAATTCAGGTAGGTTAGCGTGACATTGGCAACCTTCGTGACCTGCCTTTCCAGGCTCAGCGCGCTCTGCATGATGTAGGGCGCGCGCAGAGTGGGACCGATCCGGTAGATCGCCTGGGGTACTGACGATGAAGGCGAAGGCACCGGCGGGGGCAGCGTATAAATCAACGGATTGCTGGGTGTCGAATCCACAACGTAATGTTGCTCGTTGACGCCGTTAAAACGATCCGCATTCAGGACATAAGTGCTGGTGAATCGATCGTAGAAAAAACCAAAGCCGCCACGTAGAACCGTTTTCGGCGCGGTCTTGCCTCCACCCCCAATTCCCCAGGCAAAACCGAGCCGCGGCGCCCAGTCCGCATGATCGTGAATCGCATTTTGCGTTTCAAAACGAAGGCCGCCACTCAGCGTGAGGTTGGGACGCATCTTCCAGTCATCCTGCAGATAAAACCCCGCATCCACCACGTTGACCAGCAAGGTCGGCGCCATACGGCTAGGGCTCGAATTGATCGCCAGTTGACTCGGCATGGGATTAGCCGCGGTGTAATTCGAATAGGACGAAAAGATATAGGTGCCATTGAATCCCGCGTTGGAGGTGTCGACGTCGTGAACCGCCCGCAGACGTACTCCAAATTTTGCGAGATTCTTGCCTCGCGATATCGACGTGTAATTCTGCAGTTCGTAGTGATCCTGATGATCCGTTGCCGTTCCCAGACTGCTGCCTCCACCCGTGAAGACTCCGAGCACCTCGATTCCAACCGCGGTGCTGATCGGATTCTGCGAGGTGTTGTCGCGCAAATATTGGAAGCGGGTCTCATTTACCGCCTTCGTCCCGAGGACCTGTGTATCGCTGATCTGCAAGGTATGTTCGGTCGACGCGGTGTCATAGCCGGCTTCCGGCAGCACAAATCCGCTGATACCAGCGTTCTGCTGCGTATCGCGGTAATACTGGTAGCGGGCGGTCAGCGTATTGTTGGTGGTGAGCTGGTAGTCGATCCGCGGACTGATGTTGGTGCGGGTATGTGGATTGGGAACGCTCTGATTGAAGCCCAGCTCCGGCGCGTTAACCACCGCGACCTCGTCAATATTGCGCCGTTGGACATTGAAGAAAAAAGACGCTTTCTTGTTGATCGGCCCGCCGATATTACCCATGTAGATCACCGAGTCGTAGGGCTGAGCCTCATCTGCTTCCAGAAAAGGGTTGCGCGTGTTCAGGCCCGAGCTGTTGCCCTCGACCGCGAATTGTCCGTGGTACTTGTCGGTGCCGGGCTTGGTGAAGATTTCGATTCGTCCGTAACCCAGCTTGTCGTACTCGGCCGAAAACGGATTGGAATTGATGCGAATCTCTCGAATCGACGACTTCGGCGGGAGTTCCCCGGCCGTAAATCCGTCAACGTAGAGCTGGCCGCCGTTGGGCCCGGCCGAGGGACCGGCGAGAGCCTGAAGATCCGCCAGCAATTCATCCGGATCGTCGGGCAAGGCCTCCAGATCCTCGCCTTTTAACACGATCGCGCTCGCATTATTGGCCGGGTTCACGTCGACCTGCGGACTTTCCTCCTCGACATTGACCTTTTGCTGCTCCACCTGAATCTCAAACGAGATGTTGAATTGCGCGGTCTGGCCTGCCCTGACCTCCACATCGTTCTGCACGAAGACCGTAAATCCCTTGGCGTTTGCGGTGACGGTATATTTGCCGGGCGGCAGGTTTGCAATCTCGTAGCCGCCATTGCGGTTGGTGGTCGCGGAGTGGGTGGGGCCGCCCGACTGGAGAACGGCCACTGCCGCATTGGCCACCATGGCTCCCGATGGATCGGCGACTTGTCCGCGCAAGGTTCCCGTTGCCACCGATTGGGCCCCGGCCGAAGCGGCCAGCACTAACAGAATAAAGAATGAACAAAACTTCAAACCCACACCTTATCTTTCTTCGTTACAGAACGTGTTTCAAAATAGGTTTGGGAAGGGGACGGCTTTTTAGCCGTGCCGCCAAGCACCCACATCCACGCGGCCTTACAGTTTGCTGAAGAAGTGCAAAATGTTCGCACAACCGTGGAAGAGCGGCCCTTCAGGGCCGCGTAAATCGTTTTGAATGATCCGGGCTTCAGCCCTGGTGGCCGTTTTTCCACGACCCTCCTACGGCGCAGCTTCCCCTTCTCCACCAGATGTGTTCAACGACCAGGGCGAAAGCAGTGAGCGATTGGGCGTGGCCGTGAGAATTGGTTCGACTCCGGCCACCAACTGGATTGCTGTAACCGTTCCCGCGCCGCCGCCCTCCGTCGACAGGATCACGAGGGCCTCGCCTTTTTGCAGATCGGCGAGCGTGCTGTTCGGCAGACGGTTCAAAATGCGCTGCAAGTCTGGCGGACCGTTTCCACCTGGTCCGCCACCCGGCCTGTGCGGCGCCCCGTCCCCAGCTTGGGGCGAACCCCTGTCGCCTGCGGGAGCCTTTTCCTGGCTGCCGCTTTGCGCGTTCCTGCCTTGCGCGCCCCACTGGTGCCCTTCATTGGCGCCGCTGCCGGCGCCCTTCAGTCGTGCGGCAAAGCGTTGCGCCATTTCGGGCGGCAGCTTCTTGATTTGCGAATCGGAGCTGATTCTAACCATGACCGGAGCCTTCGCAATCACGTCGTGGACAGTCACGGTGTTGTTGGTCGCGTCAATTGCCGTAATCGTTCCGGCAATATTGCGAAATGTTCCCCAGACAATTTCCTCGGCAGTCAGCTCGCTGCCATCGGGGGAGCGCGTGCCGCGTGCGCGCAACTGATCGCCCACCTTGATCTGATCTAGCGGTGCCGGCTTCGCGCCATCGAACTTCACTGAGTCCGGGGCATAACGCCGTAGCAGAGTGTCTTTGCCGGCTTGAACGACCATGCTCCGCTTCGCTCCCAGCGCGCCGGACGAGATCGTTATTGTGCCGGTGGCGGCATCGACTTTGTCTACCAGTCCATCGACGCCTCGTTTCTGCCAATCCTCGCGCTCGCGCTCATGCTGTGCCGAGAGGTCCGCCTGCTTCATGACGATCACGGCCAGCGCTGCAATGATGTGGGGATCAGTCGATGATTTTCCGCGAACCAGCACCCGGTCGCCCGGTTGCAGATCCTGCACTCCCACGGCAGTGGCATTTTTCAGGCTTTTTTCTTCCGGCGAAACGCGCAGAATCTTGGTTGCGCTCGTGACCCTGGCCGTCACTTCGCCTCCGGATTCCGCGGCGATCGTGATGGAGTCTGCCTGCACGCTCTTGATCGTTCCTACCGCCTTCGCGATCGATACATCGCCCGAGTCCGGCGAACCGCCAGGCTTGGCCTGACCTGCATCCTGGCACGGGCTTGCCAGCGCCAAAACAAAGAACGAAACGAGCACGCACGCCACGATCCGCGGATTCGACCAGCATCGCATTGCATTCACTTTAGCATCGCCCTGCGCGCCAGAATTCAGCCTTTACGAAGTTTTACCCGGATTGACAGGGCATTTACACGATCGCTGGCAACTATGCGTTCGACTAAGCGCATCCAGTCTTCTATCCGAGGCGAGTTCTTTTTAGAGCGCAAGCGACAAGGGTAGGAAGGCGGGTAAAACACCTGTGATCGCGTGGGAAACCGTGACGACTGACGCATCAGGCTCGAAAGAGCCCGCCATGCCAGCTTCGGCCAGTCTCATTTACCGTTTGATCGTTGCTTTTCCCACCCTGGGCCGGCGCGCTGCTGGCAGTTTACGCAATTTTGTCATCCAGATTTGTCGTGTCGAAGTTTAGTAGCTTTCGAATTGGTCCCCATAAGATAAGCAGGTAGGATAAATAACGGAGGATTCAGGTTGAACGTCACGCGCTTGTGGCAGAAGGTGAGCTTGCAACGTGCAATCCCCGGGAACCCAGCTACTCGTGTGCTCGTCTGCACGCTGGTCTTCACACTGGTTCTCACACTGATGATCGCTTTGACGGTTCTCACCGTGCTTGGCCAATCGCAAGAGTCAAAAGATAAAGACTCCAATGCTCAGGAGTCACGGGATGCGGTTTCGACCATCGCAGTGAACGTGAACGTTGTCACCCTGCCCGTGACCGTGCGCGACAAGCATGGGGAGATCGTCAAGGATCTGACCAAGGACGATTTCACGCTGCAGGAAGATGGAAAGCCGCAGACGATCAAGTATTTTTCACAGGAGTCGAATCTCCCGCTCACGCTTGGTTTGCTCGTCGATACCAGTCTGAGTCAGCGCGAGGTCCTCGATCAGGAGCGCAACGCGAGCCGCAGCTTTCTCGATCAGATGCTGGTGCAGGAAAAGGACAGGGCGTTTCTCATCCATTTCGATCGCGAAGTCGAGCTCTTGCAGGATCTGACGCACAACCACGAAAAGTTGCAATCGGCGCTGGATTTGCTGAAGACGGCGGAGTTCGACCGGAGCCGCTCGAACGACCCGAACGACGATTCGCGCTCCGATTCAGGACATAAGCGCGGCGGGACCGAGCTCTATGACGCGGTTTACCTGGCTTCGAATGAGCTGATGAAGAAGCAGCCGGGGCGCAAGGCGGTGATTATCCTCTCCGACGGAGTCGACCGCGGAAGCAAGACGACGCTGGAGAGCGCGATTGAGGCGGCGCAACGCTCGGACACGATCGTGTATTCGATCTACTTTAAAGGTCAGGAAGAACGCGGCGAACATCGCGGCAACGGCATGGGCCGCGGAGGTGGTGGCTATCCAGGCGGCGGATATCCGGGAGGCGGCTATCCCGGCGGTGGTTATCCGGGAGGCGGTTATCCCGGAGGCGGCGGTGGACGCCGCGGAGGTGGGCAGCGCCCATCGGAAGAGCCGCGTGTCGATGGCAAGAAGATTCTCGAGCGGGTTTCGAAAGAGACGGGCGGGCGCTTCTTCGAGGTCTCAAAGAAGCAGACCGTCGGTGAAATTTACACCAGTATTGTCGATGAACTAAGAACTCAGTACAGCATGGGATTCACACCAGATAAAGAGGCTTCGAGCGGCGGCTATCACCACCTGGTGCTGCAGGTAAAGAAGAAGGATATGACAGTACAAACTCGCGAGGGATACTACGCGGGCGGGGAGAGTTAATTGCGTTTCACCAGACGTTGCGGAGTTTCACTGTCTTAACGAAGCTCCGTTCAAATACCGGCGTCCTCTGTGCATCGTGACCTCTGTGGTTCAGCTTCTCGCCGGCAATCACAGCATCTTTAATCCTCACTTCTCATGGAATTCCGCCCACGCGCCGTATTTCCCGTAATACACGCGCAAATTGCATTCCTTCGCCGCTACATGCGCCAATGCAATCTGAGCCGGAGTTATAAAAGTGTCGCTTTGGCCAAGTTGCATGGGTGACCTGACCAGGTCTTTCGTCTCGTCGTACTTGGCCCCGAAACTGACGTCCCTGTTCACTACCAGAGTCCAGTTCTGCTTTTGAGGAAGAATGTACAAACTATATGCGCCTTCCGGAATCACGGAATTTCCCAGGGTGAGGGCTGCCTCCGTGAAAAGAACCATCGGTGCGCCCCCCGGCTCCCAAAGTCTGCCGTCCTTGAATTGCTCCTGGCGCTTTTCAGGCAGCTTGTTGTATTGAACTTTCACTTGGTGCCCGTCTTCAAACGTGCAAAAGACGCTCCCTGATTGATCGGCCGACGGTGGCTGCTGAGCCACGCTTGAGAACGCTAACCCACTGACAATTACAAAGCAGGTCGCGAGCCTGTGCATAGTTGTTCCCCTCCCTGGCGAGATGATGCTGGGCAAGTTCCTCCTCCGGCCAGACCAGATAGCGCCGGGTTGATGATCCGCAAGGATTCAACCCCATATCCTGCGCTCAAAGCACTAAAACGTAAAGGATAGAAAAGAGCAGACGTCCAATTTTTGCGGTCGAAAGAGAGCGAGTCATACCCTGATTCACAATGCCGACCGCTCGGCTGAAAAAGCAATCTCTAGCGAGGTGCTTGAACGCACCCGATTATGACACGTAGGAAAGAGTTCCGGCGAAGACCCACTAATGGCGTGGGTTCCCGCATCCCTGCCGCAAACACTCAAAAGGTAAGCTACTGCGCGAACCAATCCAGCGTCGGGTCATTATTTCCGTTATACCCTGCGGCCGGGATGAACAATATCGAGGTCGGGTTGACGATGTACACGATGCCAACCTCGGTAGCCCCGTGCGAGACGACCGCGCGCCCGCTGCTTGCAACCGAGTAAGTGTTGGCGATGGCGCTCTCCTGTGGTCCATGCGCGCCGTCATTCTCTGTGACACCAGTAAAGTTGCCGGCCCCGTCGCCGGTCAGCAAGTCCACTTCGGCGCCCGAGTTCAGATCCTCCGGGTAATCGCTGCCGCCCGTGTATGCACCGCTGATCGAGCCGTTGGTGAAGCTGCCGCCGGTCTGTGGATAGAACTCTCCGAACGCAACAGCATTGTCGGTCCCAATGGCGAAGCCCTGATTCTGTGAAACCAGGTAGAAGACGGGCAGATGGCTGCCGCCAAGTCCAATCAAGGTAACGCGTCCGGTCGAATCGACGCTATAGGTGCCGGTACCAGTCTCGGTTGTGAGAGTGCCGCCATGGTTGTCGTCAAAGCTGGAGCTGCCGGAGCCGCTGCCATTCGCGCTCAGAATACCGCCAGTGACATCGCCCACCGGAGAGCCGCTGCTGTTGTCCACCGATTGCACGCCCAGAATCGAGTTTCCGTTGAGCGCACCGTCGGTGAAACTTCCGCCCCCGGTTTGCAGCAGAATGTCACCCGCTAGCAATGCGTCGCCGACGGGATCGTCTTCCATGATCAATATTTCGTTGGTGTTGATCACGTAGAAGATGTACGTGCTGGTCTGCCCGCCCGCGACGTTGAACGTAATCGTCACGTTGCCGCGGCCGGTCGTGGTCGACAGGATTGTGAAATTACTGGCTGTCAATGTGACTTGGGAGTTCACCGTGCCATTGTCATCCATATCGGCGATGCCGTTAAGGTGGCCCTTGCCATCTGAACTGAATTCACCAGCCATGCCGGAGCGGTGTCCGCCCGCATCCGCGCCGATAAATCCGAAAGCGTAATCGCCTTTGAACTTGCTGATTGTGAAGGCCGAAGTGGTCTGCTTGCGGAGCGGCCCTGAGGCTATGATTTGGGAATTGTCGTAGTAGGTGATTCTGCCACTGTTGCCGCCAGTGTTCATTGCAATCGCAAAGGTCCTGATATTGGAGGTCGAGTTTACCGTTTCAGTCAGGGTCATGAGTCCCAGATTGTTCGGGCCCATGCAATAGGCGCCCACCAGCTTGCCGCTTTGCGGGCCGTTGAACTGATCATTACTGTCGAACTTCCCGCTGCTGATGTTCCCGGCACCATCCGCGATAAAGCTGCGGACGGACGCCGACTGCACAGAAGGGACACCCAACTGCGTAGACCAGCCTTCCGTCAGGGCCGCATAGGTGCCGTTGAAAGCGGCGTTGTTGCTGCAGGTCATGACGGTAATGCTCAGGTTCGCGGTAGCGTGGGTTGATGTGGAGTCAGTCACCTCCACCGTAAAGTTGAACGTTCCGGTAGCAGTTGGAGTTCCCGTGATAGCGCCACTGCTCGAGTTGAACGCCAGGCCACCGGGTAGGCTGCCACTGCTGATGCTCCACGAGTAGGGTTGCACTCCGCCGCTCGCGTACAACGTGGCCGCATAGGCCGTAACTTCACTCCCCATGGGCAAGCCGCTCGTCTGCACCTGCAGCGGAGCGCTCTTGTTGATGAGGATGCTCAGATTCGCGGAAGCCTGGGCCGCCGGGCTCTCCGAATCGGTCACCGTTACGGTGAAGCTGGCAGTTCCGGTGGCCGTCGGCGTTCCGTAAATCTGTCCGCTCGTGCTGTTCAGATTCAGCCCCGCTGGCAGGCTGCCTTTCGTGATGCTCCAGCTGTAGGTTGGCATACCCCCGGTGGCTTCCATCGTCTGGTTATAAATCGCGCCCACGTTGCCGGATGGCAGTGAAGTCGTCGTGATGGCGAGCGCTGCGTTGATGGTAATGCTCAGATTCGCAGTCGCCGTCTGTGCCGTGGAATCGGTCACCTGGGCGGTGAAGTTGAACGTACCCGTTTGCGTCGGCGTTCCGGAAATCATTCCGGTGCTCGCCGCCAGCGACAAACCGGGTGGCAGGCTGCCAGCGCTGATGCTCCACGTATAAGGCGGGTTTCCGCCACTCGCCGACAATGAGTCGCCAGGATAGGCCGTGTTGATCACACCCACTGGCAGGCCGCTGGTGATGACCTGCAGCGGATTGCTGATCGTGATGCTCAGGTTCGCCGTCGCGCTCTGCGCCGTCGGCGTTTCCGAGTCCGTCACCTTGACGGTGAAGCTCGCTGGTCCAACCGTTGTCGGTGTCCCGGAGATCAGGCCGTTGCTACTAAGAGTCAGGCCAGCAGGCAGGCTGCCGGAGGCAATGCTCCACGTGTAAGGAGTAATTCCGCCGGTGGCCGCGAGCGTCTGGCTGTAAGCGATTCCTACCCCCCCGCCTGGCAGCGACGGAGTGGTCACGCTCAGCGGCGGTGCGCTGATTGCGATGCTCAGATTCGCGTTTGCCGTTTTGACCGGATTTTCAGAGTCCGTCACTGTCACCGTGAAGCTGCTCGTTCCCACCTGCGGTCCCGTCGGCTTTCCCGTGATCGCGCCGGACGCTGCGTTCAGTGTGAGACCCACAGGTAAGCTGCCGGTTGTGATCGCCCATGAGTAGGGCGTGATGCCGCCCGTCGCCTGCAAGGTCTGGCTGTAAGGCGTCCCCACCACTCCCGCCACCAGGCTCGAGGTGCTGACGGATAGCGTCGGCACGCTGATCGAGATGCTCAGATTCGCACTTGCGGTCTTGATTGGATTTTCCGAGTCCGTCACTGTCACCGTGAAGCTGTCCGTTCCCACCTGCGGTCCGGTCGGCGTTCCCGTGATTGCGCCGCTCGCAGCGTTTAGCGTGAGACCTGCAGGTAAGCTGCCGGTTGTGATTGCCCATGAGTAGGGCGTGATGCCGCCTGTCGCCCGCAAGGTCTGGCTGTAGGACGTGCCCACCACTCCCGCCACCAGACTCGTAGTAGTGACGCTCAGCGGCGGTGCGCTGATCGTGATGCTGAGATTCGCGTTCGCCGTTTTAACCGGACTTTCCGAGTCCGTCACTGTGACTGTGAAATTGATCGGCCCCGTCAGAGTACCCGTCGGCGTGCCGGAGATGACGCCTGTGCTCGCGTTTAACGTCAGCCCGGCCGGCAGAGCGCCGGTGGTAACGCTCCACATATAAGGAGTAATTCCGCCAGTGGCGGCGAGCGTCTGGCTATAAGAGCTTCCCAGCGTTCCGCCAGGCAGGGACGATGTGGTCACACTCAGTAGCGGCGCGCTGATCGCAATGCTCAGGTTCGCGCTCGCGGTCTTGACCGGATTTTCAGAGTCCGTCACTGTCACCGTGAAGCTGATTGTTCCAACCTGCGGTCCGGTCGGTGTTCCCGTGATTGCGCCGGTCGCTGCGTTCAGTGTGAGGCCGGCAGGTAAGCTACCCGTTGTGATCGCCCATGAGTATGGCGTGGTGCCGCCCGTCGCCTGCAAGGTCTGGCTGTAAGACGTCCCCACCACTCCCGCCGGCAGACTGGTGGTCGTGACGGAAAGGGGCGTGCCCGTGCTCGTGCCAATGCCCGTCAAGGCAATCGTCTGTGGGCTGGTTGGATCTGAGTCAGCGATGCTGATGGTCGCGGTTCTGGTGCCCGTCGCAGTCGGCTTGAAGGTCACTTTGATCGTGCAGTTGGCTCCTGCCGACAGGGACGAACCGCAGGTGTTCACTTGGGAATAGTCTCCCGGGTTAGTCCCGCCAATCGTTATGCCCGTGATGCCGAGCGACGTACTGCCGACATTCGACATCGTTATGATCTTTAGTTTGCTGCTCTGGCTCACAGCCACAGACCCGAAGTTCACCGTGGTAGCGGACAACTTCACGGCAGTTCCCGTGCCGGCCAAGCCCACGACAGTCGGGCTCGATGCATCGGAATCGGTAATGGTGATGGTCCCGTACCGGGTTCCAGCAGCGGTGGGCGAGAAAGTGAACGCCAGGTTGCAACTTGTTTTTGCCAGAACGGTGCCACTGGCGGGACACTGACCTGCGGTGCTCACCAGCGCGAAATCTCCGTTGATGGCGATGGCGCTTATGTTCAAAGCGACCGTGCTGCTGGTGTTCGACAGCTTTACCGTCTTCGATGCACTGGTGGTACCCAACGGTTGAACCGTGGCAAAGACGGTGTCGGTCGAGGATAACGTCACGATGCTCGTAACACCATTGCCAGTGAGGCTGATCGCCTGCGGACTACCCGCCGCATTGTCCGTGATCGTGATGCTGCCAGTTCTGGTGCCCGCGGCGCTCGGCGTGAAGCGAACCGTAATCACGCAACTGCCATTCGCCGCCAAAGTATTCGGACTGACCGGACAATTGTTGCTCTGCGAATAATTATTGCTGGTGCTGGCGATCGAACTGATCGTCAGCGCTGCATCGCCGGTGTTGGACAGGGTCACGTATTGCGGAGCGCTGATCTTGTGAAGAGCTTCATTCCCAAAATTCAGGCTCGTAGCGGACAGGCCCACGGTAGGAGCCTGCAACCCTTTATCAACATCCGCCAACACGGTGGTTGCGGAATTTTCATTTCCGCTGTAAGCAGCCGCAAAATTGGACTGCGCCAGCATCAGGTGGCTACCGAGAACCGCAAGTAGAGCGACGAAGCTACACAGAACAAGACGAGAGCAGCGCATAAGATTTTTGTCCGAAAGGCTCGAAAAAGGGGAGACGATAGTACCCCGGACTCATTCGAGTATGGGGACTCTCGTTCGACAGCTCTTCCCGAGAGAGAGCTGTTCACCAGTAGCCTAACGGTTTGGATCGCCCCTCTGAATGGCTCGGATGGGCTATGGGTGGGAAAAAGGTCCTATTAAGTTCGCCCTAGCGCCACGAAATCGCAAACTGCGTAATACATAAGAAAAAGAAGGTGCTTAGTGTTCCTTCCAGATCACCCTTCGCTCCTGGAATAGAGCGCCCACGCGCTTGCCAGATCCTGCACAACGTGGCCCAGCGACTTGTACACGGTAATCTCATCCGCCGAGCGGCGGCCCTCGATCTCGCCCGCCAACACCTCGCCAATCTCAGCAACAATGTGTTCATCACCCACTAAGCCGGCCGCCTTGGCTCGCAGAAATTCCCCGCCCTGATTTAGCACGCCCTCCCGGCTGTCGGCAATGAAGCGCGAGCGCACGACGAGGTCGCTGTCTACCTCCGCCGGGCCCGCGTGGCTCGAGCCGACTAAATTCAGGTGTGTCCCGGGCCGCACCCATTCCCCTTTTAAGATCGGCTCGGCCGCCGAGCTTACGGTACAGATGATGTCGGCCTCGGCGACTGCTTCCCGAACGCCCCCAGCCATGGCGACCGGCAACGCCAGTTCCGCCTGCATCCGCTCGGCGAATGCCTGGGCGCGGTCCGGTGATCGCCCCCAAACAACAATGGACTCGATGTGGCGAACCTTGCCGATTGCCCGCGCGTGAGTTGCCGCCTGTTCGCCATAGCCGAGCAGTGCAAGCCGACACGCGTCTTTGCGCGCCAAGGCGTCGGTGGCAACCGCGCTGGCCGCCGCCGTTCGGATGGCCGTAATCTCCCCCGCATCCACTACGCACACCGCAGCGCCGCTTTCAGGATCGAACAAGACGACCAAACCCTGGTGTGACGGAATTCCGCGCGCGAAGTTGTCGGGGAAGACGCTGATCAACTTGGCGCCAAATGGGGCGTGCGCGCCCATGGCGCCCGGCATGATCCCGAACAACCGGCCGTCGAAGAGCGGGATCATCGATCGCAACAGTTGCCGCGTTTCACCCCGCGAGAATGCGATCATCGCCTCACGCACGATGGGGATGCACATCTCATAGGTGAGCCGCCTGGCAACCTCTTCGCGATCAATGAATCGCATTCGCCCCCTTTCCTTTTCGTCGCTACAATCTTACCCGTTTCGCCAAGGATGAAAATCCCGAGTCCACATTAGCGGCATCCAACGAATCGTGCAAAATCAAAGTGGGCCGCAAATCTGTTTTGAGGTGATCCAGAGGTGAGCCGGAGGTGATCCAAAAGATGAACGCAATTCTTCACTCCCTTTTCAGACCGGCAGACGGCTCGCGCAGCATACTGCTGGTTCGGATTGCGGTCGGGCTGATCTTTTTCACTCAGGGCATCTTGAAGTTCATCAACCCGAACATGGGAGTGGTTCGTTTCACAAGAATCGGGTTTCCGCACCCGTATTTCACTGCCCACCTTGTCGGCACTTTCGAGGTTCTCTGCGGACTGCTGCTTTTGCTCGGCCTGTGGACAAGGCTCGCGTCTATTCCGCTGCTGGTCGTGATCTCGACGGCGATTGCCACTACAAAAATTCCGGAGCTGTTTCGCGCTCATCAGGGCTTCTGGTACATGGTCAGCGATGCGCGCACGGATTTCGCCATGTTCTGCTGCCTGATTTTTCTCATCTTGGCAGGTGCCGGGGGTTGGTCGTTCGACGCAAAGCTCGCCACACACGCTACCACGCGCAAAAAAAGATCGTTGATGGATCCTGCATCCGGCAGCATTACCCAGCAGGGTTCATGACGCTGTGCGATTACGTGGGAATGTCGCGCGCCTCAGTCCCTTAGGAAGCTCTGATCAAGACACAGGGCTCTCCGTGCACCTCTGTGTTCTCTGTGGTTTACGCTTTTCGTCGACAGGGAATCAGCCTTCCTTAACGGCCAGTTCCAGTAAGCGGTACCGTGCTCTGGCCGGCGGCAACATTATCCGTGATAGTCAATGTGCCGGTTCGAGCGCCCTTCACCGTCGGCGCAAAGCTGACCCAGATCGTACAACCCCCCGTCGGCGTCAGCACTGCGGGACAGTCATTGGTTTGGGAGAATTCCCCGGAATTTGTCCCAACAACGGCAATGCCGCTGATGATTAACGAAGTCGACCCGGTATTGGTCAACTGTACCGGCAAGGTCGTACTGCTGTTTACAGGATGCGTCCCAAAGCCGAGTTGCGTCGGATTGAATTGCGCAACTGGATCGATGACCGTCCCGGTCAGACTGACGTGCTGCGGGCTGCCGACGGCACTGTCAGTGATGTTGAGCGTTGCTGTCAGCGTGCCCACCGCGTTGGCCAGGAAGGTGACGGCGATCGTGCAACTCTTCCCCGTCTTCAAGGGCGTCGTGCAGTGGTTAACGAAGCTATACGCAGCGGCATTCGCTGTGCCCGGCGTAATGCTCGCGCCGCTAACCGTGACTGCCGCGGTGCCCACGTTCGTCAGCGTTACTGACGCGGTGTGCGAAGTATTCAGATTCACGGTTCGGAAATCCAGAGGCGACGGAGAGACATTGAGTCCTCCCACCGTGAGCGTAAAGTTCTGCTGCGCTGTGGTCACGACATTGGTGGCGGAAAGAACGAGCGGGAATGTTCCTCCCACAGTCGGAGTCCCAGAGAGCGAGCCGGTGCCATTTCCGTTGTCGACAAAGGTAACACCGGGAGGCAACGTGCCAGCCTTAGAGATGGTCGGCGGGGGGAAGCCAGTCGTCGTCACCGTGAAGGCGTTCGGCACTCCATAGGCAAACGTCGCATGGTTCGCGCTCGTGATGCTCGGCGCCTGTTGCAAAATGATGGTAAAGGCCTGCATCGCCGGCGGATTAATCCCATTATTGGCAGTGAAGGTGATGCCGAAGTCTCCGCCCACCAGAACCATGGGAGTTCCGC
Organism: uncultured Acidobacteriaceae bacterium; assembly: GCA_963821295.1. GTDB lineage: Bacteria > Acidobacteriota > Terriglobia > Terriglobales > Acidobacteriaceae > Acidiflorens. The sequence goes on from CAWGDB010000001.1 coordinate 474,254, forward strand.
GCAGCGTGCCGGTGCCATTCCCATTGTCCACGAAGGTCAGGCCGTTCGGCAGACTGCCCATCTCCTTGATGCTGGGGAACGGGAAGCCCGTCGTGGTCACGGTAAACGACCCGAAAACTCCTATCGTGAAGATGGCGCTGTTCGCGCTGGTGAATGTGGGAGGCCGCCGCCACCGTGTAATTAGAGGTTGCAGAATTCACATTCAGCGCCGAGTCTTCTACGTTCACGGTGAACGAATGGGGTCCTGCCGTGCTGGTGTCGAAATTGGTGCCCGTTGGGACGGGTCCGCTGCAGGAGGTGACTGTCAGGTAGGGTCCGTTGACGCCGCCATTTACATTGGAATTGTTGACCGCGGCACAGGAGTAAGACGACGCCTGATTGCTTCCCAGCACATACACGCCGCCCATTGCCGGCGCGGTGATGCTGGCGGTTGGCATTTCATTGGGCGTATTGTAGGTCGCCAGCCAGCACGAATTCACTCCTCCGCTGCCGGCGTGGGCGCCGCCGCTGGTATCCGGATTGAAAGCGAAGTCGCTGATCTGGTTGCTCTGGAACAGTGGAGGAGTATTGTTCGGATAAGGAGTGCAAGGGTGCACCGAATCGGGCCCCTCGCCTCTCAGAAAGCCAACCCCCGGCAGTATGGTATTCATCGGGAAGGGCGGGGTGTAGAAGAAGCTGTTCGAAAATGCCGGTTCCGGTTGGTTGTCCGAAAAGATGAAAGCGAACTCGGTGCCAAGCGTTGCGTCGAAAGGCGAACCATTCGCGGCACAGGGTCCGCTGGGAGGGCATGTGAGTTCAAACATCACCGGCTGGTCTATGTTGGGACCACCAGCGTTCGCGTACACAAAGCAATGAGCCCCAGTGAAATTCGGGTTCGCCTGCACGATGGCGTCGCAGGTGGCCTGATTCTGTATGGGGATCGCGGTGGTCACCGCCGTGACCGGGTTTCCGCTGTTCAGGATCGCGTTGTAGTCGTAGCCACTGGCGGGGTCGTCGTTGGTGAAGCCGCCTTCATAGTTGTAGTCGGTCGTCGATCCCGTCGTAATCGTCTGCGTTTGGGACTGCCCCTGCGGAGAAAATACCCAGCTCAGAATGTCCTGATTTTCGTAGGCGGCACCCGTTCCACCGGTGAAGCCGACCCAGGCATCGCCTCCTTCTTCAGTCGGGCCGATCGTGCTCATATCAAACCGCACGCCGGTCGGGAACAGGTCATTGCCATCCAGGATCACGTCGAGGCAGGGCATCGGAGCATTGTCCTCCCCGAGGCAGTTGGTTTGTGCAGTGGTCGGTTGCAGCGTGTAGGCAATCGTGACGGCGTGAATGTTTCCGTCCGCCATGAATATCCCTCCCGGCAGGGTTTCGACCACGGCAATCGTGCAGGTGGCCAGATTGATGCAGTTCGCGCCGGTCGCATTGTTCTCAATCGAAACGCTATTGGCGCCTGGATAATTGGCACCGTTGTTATAGGTTTTGAAAGCGATCGCCACACTATTCGTAATCCCGCCTGTTGTCCCAGCGCAAGAGCCAAGCGTGTCATCCGCGAACCCCATCGAGCACCCGCCATTCCCCAAAGCGGCAGTTCCCTGTGCCGAATTTTGAATAACGAAAGCAATGCCGTCCGCGGGGGGATTACTGGGGTTGCTTAGCTGAAACGTAAACGTGGTTGAGAACGCAGTGGTGACCGGCTGCTGCGTGGTGTACCACGCAGATCCGGCCTGACCGTCGCATTCAGGGGTGAGCTGGAAAATGTTGGCCGGTGTCGCGACACCGGTGTCGGTCGAACCGCTGTATCCGGAGAAAGTTACCTCAAATTGCGTACTGCTGAGTCCAGCCGCGAGTACGGGGAAGGCAAGCCCGTTGAAGAATGTCGAGTTGGCGAAGCCGGACAGGATAATTGGCTCGCTGGCGACGAACGAGTTTGATGCAGTAAAAGTGACAATGCCGCCGCTGCCGGACCATCCAGTGATCGTCGCAGCGGCGCCCGCCGGTGCTGGAAAGCCCGCGCTGCCATTGTTCGCGATGCAACTTTGATTCGAAGTGAAATCAGGGGAATAGGTCGGGGACGTGGGACAACCTTGCGCCCACGCGATTGTGCTTCCAGCAGTGACAGCCAAAGCCACGATCGCGGCCAGCATCGTCCATCTCATTTTTGTGAGCTTCATAAACTCCCCCTCATTCACTTAACGGTTTCAGCGATCCCCACAGATCGTTAATCCGAACCTCGCCGCGTAACGCGGTCCTGCAAAAAACTGACAGTCTACCAGGATCGGCACGCAAACTTGTCCGCTGCGACTCCCGGCTTAAAAGCGAAGCGCCGGCACAATTGAAGATCACGATGGCGCCCCACAATCGACTCTGGCACTCGTAAGAAAAGGTCAGCGGAAGCTCGACAGTCGAGTGAGGGCGGGAACAATTCCGTTCTGCTCTTTTGAAACCGGAAAACCCTTCCTAAAGCGCCCACGCCAGCCGTGATTTTCCATATCATGCCCTGTCAGGCCTGGTTTTACCTCTGAAAATTCCCCGAACCCGTCTCGTTTGTTGTCAGTACAAACGCTGTACGTACATATTTGTCTTCCAAAAATTATTTTGTTCGCCCACTATTCGCCTCACGCTGGAGACCCCCAGCACAACCCCACGATGAAAGAGGCAAGAGAACTGTAATCCTGGATGGAACTCAAAAACGATGGAACTGGAAAACCTGCTCTCGGCCCATTATCCCCATCCCCCGGGACCCATCGAACACACTCTGTCGAGCCTACCGATTCTGCTATTGAATGCCACGCCTGTCAAGGGTTTCCATGGCTTAGTTACACCTTCCCGGTCTGCGCCCCGCGACCCGATTCCTCATACATAGCCTTCAAATCCGGGCGTTGCAGCAACTTCTCGGCGCCGCCCTCTTTTTTCATGGTATCCAGCGTTCGCACCACCCACTGGTAGTTATCTTTGGCGTCCGCGCTGTTGCCGGAATCCCGTGCGATGGTCGCCAAAAGATAATGCGCTCTTGCACTTAGCGCCTGCTGCCCGAGTTTGTCGGAGCGCAGCAGCGCGCGCTCCAACTCCTGGCGAGCATGGGCGTTGTCATGGCTTTGCATCATGGCCTCCGCCATGAAAATCGAGCACTCCACCGAAGAGTATTTCAAGCTCGAATCATCCGCCTGCTGCATCAGCGATCGAAGATTTGGAATGACCTGCCGCCCGCTCTTTTCGGCCACCTGGACTTTGGCCACGTCGATCTTCGCCAGCAGAACCCGTTCCCCTTCTTTGCTGCGGATGGCGGCCTGCAATGCCTGATCGTAGAGCGAATGCGCGGCCTTGTAATTGCCCTGGTAGAAAAGCGCATCCCCTTCAAACCCCAAGGTTTGCGCAACCAACCCGTCATTTTTTAGTTCGTGAGAAAGGCTTAGCGCTTCTTCCAGAGAGCCCTTCGCTTCATCACCGCGCCCGGCAAGAATGAGCGCATCCCCATAGCCCCCGAGAATCTCGGCCATCCAGAAGGTTCTGTCCTTGAGATCGCGGAAGGCTTTGAGCGCGTCCTGCTTGGCATTGACGGCGGCGCCGAACCGTCCCTGGTAATCGAACACGCCGCCCAAGCCATAGGACTCGAGAGCCGCGCCACGCGGGTCGTTTGCGCTGCGCCGCATGTCCAGCGCGCGCATATAGTACGTAATCGCCTGATCGTACTGACCCATGCTGGCCAGGGCTTGACCCAGGTTGTGCAGCGCATCGACGATATCTTGCGGCACCTTCGATTTCTGCCGCAGTTGCAGCACCTGCTGCAGATAAGTCAGCGCATCTTCGTACTGGCTTTTTTCGGAATACACACTTCCAATGTTGTTCAGGCAAACCGCCTGCAAGCTTTCATTGCCGATCTCGCGCTCCAGGTCCAGGGCTTCCTTGTACATCTTGAGCGCTCCATCATGGTCGCCGCGGTCGTCGGACAGATTGCCCATGTCGATGAGAGTGTCGCCCAGGCCGCGCTTGTCGCCGATTTCACGCCGGATCTGCAGGGCCTCCTGGAAGTTGGACATCGCATCTTTGCTCTTGCCAAGCGAGGCCTGCGCTCTGGCCATTTCGTTCAGACTGAAAGCCAGCCCACTCTTTTGACCAATGCGGCGCCAGATGACGAGCGCCTCCTGTTCGTTGCGCAGAACTTCCTCGGGCTTGCTCAACATCCGGTACGCGACCGCCATCCGATGGAGGCTGGTCGCTTTTTGTTCCTGGTTATCCACTTGCACAGCGAGGCTATAGGCGCGATTCAGGGTCTCAAGACTGCCTTGCGGATCACCGCTCTTGATTTGGACGCGTCCGATGTCCAGAATCGCCTCGATGTCCTTGGGATTCGCGGAAAGGATCTTCTGATAGTAGTCGCGCGCTTTCGCCAGATCGCCGGAATCCTCGTACAGCTTGGCCAGCGCCGCCTTCACGTCCGAGTTGTCCGGTGAAACCCGGGCCAGATTCTCATACGCTTTTATAGCGTCGGGATAATTCTTCATCACCTGCAACTCGATGGCAGAGATCAAATATTTCTCGGCCTCGGGGAGGTTCTCACTTAGCCCCACGGCCTTCTTGGCAGACTGTTCCGCTTCGCTGTCATAACCAAGATTGCTGTAGGTTTGTGCCAACTTTGAAAATGCCAGCGCGAACGCGGGATCTTCTTTTGTCGCCTGCTCGAATTGCTTCTGTGCATCCAGGTTCTTCCCGTCGCGCTGCAATCCGATGCCCTGGTTGTAGTCGCGTAACGCATCTACGGAGGTCGAGCTGGGTTGAAAGGAGCTGGCCTTCAACTCCTTAAGTACATTCTCGGGCAGCGCAAGCGTTTGGCGAATAGAATCGGCCAGATGATCGATCGCAGCTGGAATTTCTTTCTCACTGGGAGCATCCGCTTTCAGTGATACCGTGCGGTTGTTCTTAAGATCTTGCAGCGTTGCGTCGATGCGGATCTGATCGCCGAACTTGGCGTACTGCCCCCAAACCACGCGATCAGCATTGCTGAAGCTGGCGACACGTTGAATGGTCGACGGGTCGAGAACCGTCGCCGATGTAATCCGCAGGTCGCTGAAAATCTGGTGCAGACTGGTGGGGCTGACCGTGCGTAGTTGCGCCGACTGGCCAACATCGGTGGTGAGCATATCCGCGAGACTGGGCCCAAGCCAATCCAAAGTCTGGTCTGACGATGCATTGCGGAAAGGCAAAATCGCCAGCGACACCGCCGGAGTTACAACCGCCGATCCGGCGCTGGATGAGGGCCTGAAAAGCCGGTCGCGAAGCATGTATCCACTGACCGCGAGGATGAGAGCAGTCACGATCCCGGTAATGAGCGGCCACGGAAGAGTCTGCCCCCAGGGTTTGACCTGCGCGTCCAGCTTGATTGTGCCAGCCGCTCGCTTGTCTTTCCACGTGTTCAGGTCGGCCAGAATCGCCGAGACATTCTGATACCTCGGCTCCAGATCGCGTTCCAGGCATTTGCTCACGATCCCGCTCAATGCGCCGGGAATCTGAGCGTCGATCTCCGACACGGGAATCGCCCGTTCCTGGGTTCGCTTGATGAGACTGGCCAGAGCACTTTCGGCTTGAAAGGGCCCTGTGCCCGTCAACATTTCGTACAAGATAAGGCCGAGAGCAAAGATGTCGGAACGTTGATCGAGCTCTTTGCCCAGGGCCTGCTCCGGCGACATGTACTCCATGGTGCCGACGATGGCGCCGGTTTGGGTCATGCCGTCGCCGCCCAAGGTACGAGCCAAACCAAAATCCATCACCAGGATTCGGCCGGTGCCGTCCTGCATGATGTTCTGCGGCTTGAGATCGCGGTGAATCACGCCGACGTTATGAGCAGCCTCCAGAGCCAGGCATACCTGCTGGATGACATCGACCGCTTCCTCTGGAGCAAATTTTTTCTTTTCGCGAATGAGGGTCCGTAGATCTCTGCCCTCAATGAACTCCATCGTGATGAACTTGATGCCCTCAGCATCGCCCAGGTCATAAATGCGGATCACGTTGCGATGCGTGACCTGGTGAGCGAGCAGCAACTCCTGCTTAAAACGGGCCAGGATGGCGGGGTTCGACGCCAACTCGGGGCGGATGACCTTGAGCGCGATGAACCTGTCAAGTTCGCGATCGGTGGCCTTGTAGACGGCGCCCATGCCACCCTCGCCCAGCAGTTGAAGAATTTCATAACGTCCACCCAGGAGATCGCCGATCTGCAATACTGCGGCGCTACCATACATGCCCGCCTGGCTGGGTGAAGGCGGCGGAGTGCGCCGAGGTGGACGTCCGGCGTCGATCATCGTAGCGTCCGGATCGATGGGTCTCGCATCCATCACGGTTGCGTCGGGATCGTGACGCGGCGGGCGGGCATCTGGGCTGACATCTACGATCGTCGCGTCGGGATCATGACGCAATGGCCGGGCATCGATGACGGTGGCATCGGAATCGTGACGAAGCGGCGAGGCGTCGATGACGGTGGCGTCGGAATCGCTTGCCTTCGGAGGGGTAGAACCCGTCGTCCCTTCCTGCGGAGGAATGGGAACGCCAGTCGCTGAACTCTCCCCGGCAAACGAGGTTCCGACTCTTGCCTTTCCCGGCATCTTGGGAACGGGCTTGCCGTCCGGAGGTGTTGTGGAATTATCCATGTTTCCGATTCAATAGCGGGCTCGGAAACTGACGAAGCGCACCCCGTCCTACGCACCCGAGCAGCCTGCGGGCACTTGATTGTGGAGGAAGTATATACCTTTACAAGGCCCGGAACCACGCGCATTCCCGCTCTCGTATTTGCTCGACAATTCTTCCACCCGCTGACAGTATCCCGTGCCCATTGGTAGAGAACGTCATTTCGGACTGCCTTTACGGAAACCCTGGCACACCTGCCCTATCGCGCATGACGGGCTCCGGCTCCGGCGCCAGCCTTGATGAACAGCCGCCTCTCCATTTTCTGGTCGACTGGCAGTGGTTCCGCTTCCGTCCAATTCACTAGCCGGGTGTCCTGTACAATCTTGCCTCCGATGAGTCGCCTCGAAAAATGGTGTCTGGCTGTAGCCTGCACGTTGATGCTGGTTCTGGCGGCACAGACCGAACCGGTCGCGCAGCTAAAAGCCAGCGACTATGTCAACGACTTTGCCCACGTCCTGGATCGGACAACGATCGTGCAGATGGACGAGATCTGCCGGCAAATTGACGAAAAAGCACATGCCCAGATCGCTGTAGTGACCGTCCGCTCGCTCGATGGCTCGGATATTGAAAGTTACGCGGTCGATCTTTTCCATCAGTGGGGAGTCGGAAGTAAGTCCACCAATCGGGGAGTTCTGATTCTCTATGCGATTGACGACCACCGCGCCCGCATCGAGGTTGGCTATGGGCTGGAACCTATACTGCCGGATGGGAAGGTGGGGGGATTTCAACGCGAAGCGATTCCGCTCATGCGGGCGGGCGAATATAGCAAGGCCCTATTGCTGGTTACCTCACGCGTGGCCACCGTCATCGCCGAGGATGCAGGAGTTCAACTCACGACTCCGCAACTCGCACCGGCTCCAGCGCAGCCGGTGGAGCAGCCGGGCGCAGGGATTTCAACCGGCGGAATCATCCTGCTGGTTATCGTCGTACTTGTCGTTCTTTTTACTCCGCTTCGCAGCCTGCTTTTCTGGATGATTTTTTCTGGAATGTCGGGCGGCGGCGGATACAGAAGTGGCGGAGGCTGGGGCGGAGGTGGGTTCGGCGGTGGCGGCGGGTTTGGCGGCTTCGGCGGCGGGAGTTCCGGGGGCGGTGGGGCCAGCAGCAGTTGGTAGCCAGAGAGGATGCAAATGGTTCCGGAAAACAAGATTAGCGACTTCGTCAGCCGGATACGAGCGGCGGCTGGACCCAACGTGGAGAGCGTGATCCTTTTCGGATCATCGGTGGCAGGAGATTTTCATCCCGAGTTCTCCGATCTGAATCTGTTCTGTGTCGTTCGCGACAGCTCATTTGCGGCACTGCAGGCCTTGGCTCCTGCCGTCAAATGGTGGAGCACGCAGAAGCAGCCGCCTCCACTGGTTATGACTCGCGACGAAATCGAGCGGTCGACCGACGTCTTTGCGATTGAGTTCCTGGACATGCAACAGCACCACCGCGTGCTCTTCGGCGAAGACATTCTGCAGGATTTGTCGATCCCAGCCAGGCTGCACCGCATCCAGGTGGAATACGAGTTGCGGGAAAAACTCACGTTGCTGCGCCAGCACCTCCTGCTGGCCTCGGGCGACAAATCGCGGCTGTGGGACTTGCTGGTTCGATCGGTCTCATCGTTTACCACTCTCTTCCGCCACGTGCTGATCGTGCAGGGCCACGATGCGCCAGTCGGGAAGCGCGAGGCGGTACAGGCATTGTCACAGCACATTGAGTTTGATGTTTCAGCTTTTATGCAGGTCCTGGACCTGAGAGAGCGGAAGATTAATTCAAAACAGCTCGATCTGGCGGACGTTTTTACGCGCTATCTATCGGCGCTGGAGCAGGTAATTGCGGCAGTTGATAGAATGCTTGACTCGGGCACGATGAATTCCCCGTAAAGTTTGTGGGTGGCGCTGTTTCGGGAGAGTCTTATGAATAAGGGACTGATCGCGGTGGTAGGTGTGGTCGTAATCCTATTGCTCTTTGTCCTTATCGTTTTTGGCCAGTATGTCAGCGTAAAGAATACGCTGGTCAGCAAGAACGAGGCAGTGAAGGCATCATGGTCTCAGGTCGATATCGTGCTGCAACGGCGCGCCGACCTGATTCCGAACCTGGTGGAGACGGTGAAAGGCTACGCGCAGCAAGAACAAACCGTGTTCGGCGATATCGCCAAAGCGCGCTCTGCCCTGCTTTCCGCCGGCACGCCGCAAGAGAAGATTGCAGCCAATGGACAGCTCGATGGAGCGCTCGGGCGCCTGCTGCTGATCGTCGAGAACTACCCCCAATTGAAATCCAATGAGAATTTCCTTCGCCTGCAGGATGAACTCGCCGGCACGGAGAATCGCATTGCAGTCGAACGCAAACGCTACAACGATACTCTGCGCGACTACAACACCTACGTCCAGCAGTTCCCCAACAGCTTCTTCGCAGGAATCGCCGGATTCAAGCCGAACGAAGCCTACTTCGAAGCTTCGGCAGGATCGCGCGAGGCTCCGAAGGTGAACTTCTCAATTCCGAGCGCAACGTCACCGCAGGGAACTCCTCAGCCTGTGCACTAGAAGTGCGACAGACAGGAAGTTTTCTCGAATCAACCGAAAATCTGAGCGAGGCTGCAGAGCAGCGGCATGTCAGGGAGAACTGCGGGCACAGCCTGGCGGCCTCGATATAATCAACATCATGGTTGAGTTCGACCATCATGCAATGCTGGCTGTGGCATTGGCGGAAGCTCACAAGGGATTGGCTGAAGGAGGTATTCCGATCGGAGCTGCGATCTTTGATGCCTCGGGCAGACTCGTCGGGTCAGGTCATAACCGTCGAGTACAGAACAATGACCCATCCATGCATGGCGAGACAGATGCCTTCCGCAATGCGGGACGCCAAAGGAGCTACCGTAGCCTGACCATGGTTACCACGCTTGCGCCGTGCTGGTATTGCAGTGGGCTGGTTCGCCAGTTCGGCTTCGGTTCGGTGGTTGTCGGGGAGAGCCGCAATTTTCAGGGGGGCTTGGAGTGGCTTCGCTCGCTGGGAATACCAGTGTTCGATCTGGATTCACTGGAATGCGCTTCCTTGTTGGGCGAATACATCGGCAGAAATCCTGACGTATGGAACGAGGACATCGGCGAAGTGTAGCGGCTGGGCAGAAGGGAACTTTCGATGAAATTCGAAAAGGAGTTATTGCGGAGCCTTCCTAAAGTTCTTTTGCATGAGCATTTGGACGGAGTATTGCGCCCACAGACCGTGATTGAGTTAGCGGGAGACGCAGGATACGGAGAACTTCCTACCTCGGATCCAGAAGCACTGGCGCAATGGTTCCATCGCGGCGCGAATCAGGGCAGTCTCGCCAAGTATCTGGAGGGCTTCACCCACACGATTGCGGTCATGCAAACCGAGGAGGCTCTGGAGCGCGTCGCTTATGAACAAGCCGAGGATCTGAGTAATGATGGCGTGGTTTACTTCGAAACTCGCTTTGCGCCGATCTTTCATACGAAAAAAGGATTGACCCATCAACAGGTTGTCTCGGCCGTGTTGAAAGGGTTGGAGCGAGGGCGCAAGGATTTCGGAATCTCCTCGGGATTGCTGATCTGCGCCATGCGGAACATGGACGTGTCGCTGGAGATGGCGGAACTTGCCGTCGACTTTCGTGCGCGCGGCGTTGTCGGCTTCGATCTTGCCGGAGAGGAAGGCGGCTATCCTCCCAAGAAACACGTGGCAGCTTTTCACTACATACAGCGGGAGAATTTCAACATTACAGTTCATGCCGGGAGAAGGCTACGGAAAGGAATCGATTTGGCAGGCGATTCAGTACTGCGGGGCACACAGGATTGGACACGGGACGCGATTGATCGACGATATCGCCGTGGTGGATGGCAAGGCAGTGAAGTTAGGCGATCTTGCCCAGTACGTGCTCGATAAGAGAATCCCGCTGGAAATTTGCCTCATCAGCAATGTCCATACCGGCGCCGCGCCCAGCTTAGCCGAGCATCCCTTCAAGATTTTGTATCAGGAAAAATTTCGCGTCACCCTCAACACCGACAACCGGCTGATGAGCCGCACCAGCATGACGCAAGAGTTCGAGGCTGCAGCGGATACCTTTGGCCTGTCTCTGGATGACTTCGAGAAGATCACCATCAACGCAATGAAGAGCGCCTTTTTGCCGTATGACAAGCGCTGCGATTTGATTTACTCGACCATCAAGCCGGGTTATGCCAGGATTCGTAAGTCGACCACGCCGACTTATTCGCAGCGCTAACCATTATTGGGAAAGCGCCGCCAGAGTTTCGGCAAGCACCAGCGCTCCCCGCGCGATGTCTTCCGGAGAAGCATATTCGTCGGGACGATGGCTGTACCCGTTGCGGCAGGGGATAAAGAGCATCCCTGAGGGAGTAATGCGCGACATGAACAGCGAGTCATGGTAGGCGCGGCTCACCATGGGAAGAAAATTTAGATTGTGTTTTCGGCAGGATTCAGAAAGAACCTCGACCACCATAGGCGCACAAACGGCAGGTGCATCGGCGTTCACTAACTCGGTGCGAATCGACACTTGCCGTTTTTCCGCAATCGCCTTACCGGCGCTTTCCATCTTCTTCATTACGCCGTCACGCCGCTCAAGATCGGTATCCCGAATATCAGCGCTCAGGCGGACTCGGCTGGGAATGCTATTCACCGCGCCGGGGAAAACCTCGCAGATGCCGACCGTGGCGACGGTGTCGGTAGCTCCGCTCGTCCGCGCGGCGTTTTCGATTGCGAGGATTAATTCCGCAGCGGTGCAGAGAGCATCGTGACGATCCGTCATCAGAACTCCTCCCGCATGCCCCCCTGATCCTTCGATGAAAATATTCAAACTTGCGGGCGCTGCAATGCTGGTCACCACTCCCAAGGGAATGTGCTCGCGCTCGAGCACAGGGCCCTGCTCGATGTGCAGCTCTACAAATGCCTTGTAGTAGCCGTTCGGCAGTTTGACTGCCTCGAGCTCTCCTCGCACGCCCGCTCTTTCGCGAACTTCGTCGAGCAATGCAGCCTCCCCGTCTTTCAAGCGGCAAGCGGCATCGGCGGAAAGAGTTCCCGAAAGCATGCGGCTGCCGATGCACCCGATCCCAAAACGCGTTGGTTCCTCCGAAGTAAACACCAGCAATTCGATGGAATGCCTGGGGCGAAACCCGGCGCGCTGCAAGGTTCGAATCGCCTCGAGTCCGCCAAGAACTCCGACCACTCCGTCGTACTTCCCTGCATTGGGGATCGCGTCGATGTGCGAACCGGTGCCAACGGCCGGCAATGCGGGATCGGAACCGGCCCAGCGCACAAAGGTATTTCCAATGGCATCTTGCCGCACCGCAAGGCCGGCTTCTTCGCAGCGCGCTCTGAGCCACGCGCGGGCCTTCAAGTCGGTGGGCGAAAAAACAATTCTCGTTACGGCGGGCGCTTCGGCGTCAGAGATCGCGGCAAGCGCTTTGATCTCAGATACCAGCCGGGTTGAATCAATTTCGAGTTTCATGTTCGCGCCATACCTAAGACTTGTCATCCCGAGCGGAGCGAGGGATCTGCAGTTTAGCTGTTCTTCAGCGGATGCCGGTTCCAATCCTTGTAGATGAGGTACTTCGCGGCAACTGTTCCGATCGCGCCAAACCACTGTGGGCACCACGGCGCCATCCAGATGAAATCTCCCGCGGTAACGGGATACCAGGAATCGCCGAGCCGGTAGATGCCTCCGCCTTCGAGCATGATGAGGCCGTGCTCCATCACATGCATCTCCACCATGCTGAGCGCGGTGCCGGGCTGGTAGACCATGGTGTTGACTGCAAAATCGAAACTCATCTCGTCCGGCAGAAGACACTTGACCTGCAATCGCGGGTCGTCCGCGAGTGGATGCGACGCAACTTCGTCTTCGTGCGACACAATTAAATGGGGTTGTGGCGTTGCCGGCAAGCTCTCATAAGGTTTTTCAATCACAGCTACACGGCTCTTCTCGGACGCCGCGATCCGGTGTGCCTGGCCAACTGGCAGATAGGCGTAGCCACGCGTCCCGAGTTGGCTTTTTTGGTTGTTCACATCCAACTGTAGAGCGCCCTCCATCACAAACACGAACCGTTGCACCGGCGTGCCGACGAACTTGCCGCCCAGTTCGCCGCCGGCTTCAAATTCCGCTGTGTATTGCGTAAAACGCGCGCCCATTGCCGATCCGGCGTGCACAATCGCCGCGCAGCCCTTCATGCCGGGCAAGGTGGTGCGGACAAACGTATCGGGCGTCAAAAGAAGATGATTGGCCTGTTGTGAACTGCGCGTCCTGCCAAGATTATGCATGTTTTATCTTTCCTTGAAACTCACCTTTGAAATTCAGATGAGGATGCCAGCTGTTCGAGCAGGTGCATTCCGCAATCGATCGCCTTCGCCACGTCACCGACTTCCACCGTTTCCGCCGGATCATGGCTGATTCCGCCTGGCGTACGCAGAAAAATCATGGCGGCCGGAACCTTCGCAGCCATGATCATCGCATCATGCCCGGCGCCGCTCACCATGCGGAACGGCTCGCACCCGGCTTTGCTAGCAGCTTGTTCTACCTGGCTTATCAGAAATGGATCCATGGGTACGGCGGGCTGGTTCATCAGCATATTTCGCCGAAGTCTCAACCCCCGACGCGTGGCAATATCTTCCGCCAGGCGCACCAAATAGTCCACCGACCGGTTTCGCGTTTCGTCATGCTGGTGACGCACATCGAGACTCACTCGCGTCTCCCCTGCGATGACGTTCGTCGCGCCTGGCTTCGCTTGAATCGAGCCTACCGTGGCCACCAGCCCGGAATTACTCAGTGCATACTTTTCGACTCCGTGGATCCACTCGGCGGCCGCGGCGAGAGCATCATGGCGGAGCGTCATCGGTGTCGTTCCCGCGTGATTGGAATGCCCCAGGAAGGTGAACTCAAGGCGGCTTTGGCCGGCGATCGCTTCGACGACGCCCAGCGGACGGCCGGCATTCTCCAGCACTGGCCCTTGCTCAATATGGAACTCCACATAGCCCAAGACATCATCCTCGCCGATTGCGGCCTGCGGAATTTCTGCCGGGTTCAAGCCAAAATTCTCAATCGCCTTGCTGATCGAGATTCCTTGCGCATCCTGGCGGCTCAGCACATCTTCATCCAGACTGCCCGCGAGTGCGCGGCTGCCGATAAATGGCGTGCTGAAGCGAACGCCCTCCTCCTCCGAGAAACCGACGACTTCGATGGCAAAGGGGAGTTTCCGTCCGTTCAAAGCGCCCAGCAAAGCCAGCGGAAGAACGACGCCCAAAACGCCGTCGTACGCTCCGGCGTTGGGCACGGTATCGAGATGCGAGCCCATCATCAAGCGCGGCGCATCCTGCTGTGCCCCCGGGTAAATCATGCGCAAATTTCCCCCCGCATCGACCCTGGATACGACTTCGAGAGGAGCAACCCATCCCCCAATTTCACGGTGACATTCCCGCATAGGTGGAGAAAGGAAGGTGCGGCGGATGCCGCCCTCATCTTCGCTGAAACGGGCGAGAGTCTGGCAACGAGCGATGACCTCGCGGGCGCGACTTCTTGAGTCACGACTTGCTTGCACTGATTCTCCCTGTGACGATTCTCCCCATCGACGAGCCACCCGTACAACACCTCACCCTTGCCGCCGACTGCGATCTCTCCGCCGAGCCTAGGATTCGCGAATTAGCTTCGCAGCCACCCAGCCAATCAGAACGAGAGCGGTCAGGATTTCCCAGCTGTATCTGTTTCCGTAGGTACCCACGGGAAAATGATTGCTGATCATGAGCAAGACTACGGGCACTGCCATGAACGTATTGTGCTTGGAACGCAACTTCGCCTGAGCGCCCAGTGCGGGATCAAATGTGGAGCCGGCGGCAGCGGCGGCGATCATCTTGCGTTGCGCGGGAAGTATCCGAAACCAGACATTGGCCGTCATGATGGTCCCGAACATCGCCCCAACATGGATATAGGCGGCGCGCCCGCTCAGTAGATGCACCAGTCCCCATGAGACTGCGGCAGTCATCAGCAGCGAAAATGCCGCGAAGCCCAATCCGGATTTGCCGAGAGGCGAGCGGACCGCAAGGTCATAGACGTGCCAACCAGCGGCCAGAACAGCCAGCCCGATGGCAATGCCGGCAAGTTGCGAAATGTTGGCCACGTCAGGGTCAAGCAGCCCGCCGGTGAAGTAATAGACCAAAAAGAGCAAGACAATTCCGCTGAGCCACGTCATCAAAGCTTCCCAGCGAAACCAATGGACCAGTTCGGGCAGGACCCCAAGGGACTTCTGTTTTTCAACCGAGTAGAACCCACCGCTGTGGACCATCCACACCGCCGGAGGTGATTTTGCAGTGCTTTCTTTCTCGAGTTTTCCGAATTGGCCGTCCAGCCAGGTGAAGTAATAGGTCTGGCCGACCCACATGATTCCCGCAAAAACATGGAACCATCGCACTGCGAGGTGGATCCATTCTCGGATTGAAAAGGTCACGTTGGTCGGTCCCTCGAGTTCTTCCTGAAGATGTTCAGCTTCCCCGATAAGTCGTGTATCCATTCGGACTCAACAACAACGGAATGTGAAAATGCTGTTCACCCTCTCGCACCTGGAAAGTAATTTCGACCAATGGGTACAATCCGTCGACTTTGCGCGCGGCAAAATAAGCCGCGGTTTCGAAGACTAGACGATAAACCCCCAGGGTCAGCGCTTCCTTCTCGGGTAGCAACTGAGAGCACCGGCCGTCCTGGTCGGTGCGTGCGGCTGCAAGCAACCGCCACTCGCCAGCGGCTTCGCGCCGTTCCAATCGCACCGGAACATTCTTGGCTGGCTGGCCTTGCGCGATGTCGAGAACATGCGTAGAAATCCGCGTCATCCTTGGAGCCATTTCCTTAGCCGAAGTTGCGTGATCTGCCTCTGCTCGTCCGCCGCTTCCTGAAGCTCGGTTTGCGAATCATTCTTCAACCGGCGTTCCAAGATCTTCTGAATCTCCGGAGCGGACTTCCCACTAGCACACACAATGAAGATGCGATTGAACCTGCGCTCGTATTCCCGATTCCCGTCCGCGAGCGCAATCTTCACAGAATCGCCGGCATCCGCGACGTCCCGTTGTTCCTGTTCTGACCATGCGGCCGACTGAGGCAAAGCCGCCTTCGGCCCCGCAGACTGGCCATTGGGCGATTCACCAACGCTCGATTCCCCGATACGTGATTCACCAATTCGAGGATGGCTGCGAAACGCCTCCAACCAATCCGACTCCGCCAAACTGCGCCACGTTTCGTCCGCCGCTGCCAGCAGTGATGCTTCGTCGGGAAACGGCCTTCGTTCGACCATTCCATCGGCCCAAGCTCGTGAACCACAGCACGGCAGTATCTCATCGACGGCCGCTGCAATGGAAAGACAATTCCAGCGAGACAGAACTTCGTTCATGCCGTCATCCCGCCACTGCCCAGTTGCTCAAGAAATTCTCCGACCAGATTGCCCGCCACGGCCGCGCGATATTTCGCCGTCGATCGAATATCATCAATCGGCTGAATTGCAGATGCGACCGTCCTTTTTGCCAGCTGGACAAGCTCCGGATCGACAGACTTTCCGTGCACGATTCGCTCTACCTCCGTCAAACGAAGTGGAATCGCTGCCACGCTGCCGAGCGCGATGCGGACATCGTCGATCGTACCCCCAGTCGCATCCCCAGCCACGCTGGCAAGCCGCCGGCCCAACGCGGCGATGCACACCTTGGAAATAGCTTGAGCATTGCGAGCCCCCACCTTCCGCGAATAGTGAAGATACTCCGAAAAACCTCGCCGAAGACAGACAGCGCGAATCAGCTCATCCGGCGCCAACTTCATTTTCTTATAGCCGGTGTGAAATCCAACGTAAGGAACCCTGCGCTCGCCGCGCACCGACACCAGAATAAGTTCCGCTTCGTACGCCAACAGCGCCGGCAGGGAATCGGCAGCGGGCGAGGCATTGGCGATGTTGCCTCCCAACGTTCCCCGATTCTGATTCGCAATTCCACCGGTCCACTGGGCAGCGCTCGCCAACATTGGAAACTCCCGCGCGATCACTCCGTGCTCACGCAGTTCGGTGTAAGTGCATCCCGCGCCAATCCTGATTTCTCCGGGCAAAACCTCGATGCCGCGCAGCTCCGCCAGATTCCAGATACTTACCAGTTTCCTCGCCGGGAGTTTACCCGCCGCATAGAGCACCATCAGATCGGTGCCGCCAGCGATCGGGACCCACTTGCCCGGTTCACCCGCCAGAAGCGCGACGACCGCCTGCAGCGTGCCGGGCGCAGTCAATTCGTAATCGGCAGGATCGGATCTCATGAGCCAGTCCTCATTCTGCCGTTCTCATTCGCCAGTTCTTCATGCTTTAGCTTTGCGCCGCGCCGCCTGCATCACGGATTCGAAAATCTGCGTGTAGCCCGTGCAACGGCACAGATTGCCTGCCAGTGCTTCCCGAATGTCTTCCAGTTTAGGGTCGGGTTTCTTGTCGAGTAGATGACAGGCGCTCAGAATCATCCCGGGAGTGCAGATACCGCACTGCGCCCCGCCGCATTCCAGAAACGCTGCCTGCATCGCACTCAATTGCGGACCTTCAGCGACACCTTCGATCGTCGTAACGTTTGCGCCCGCTGCCTGAAGCGCCGGAACCAGACAGCTATTCACCAGCCTGCCATCCATCAACACGGAGCAGGAACCACATTCGCCCTCTCCGCAACCTTCCTTCGTGCCGGTCAACCCAAGCTCTTGCCGCAGGACGTCCAACAGCCTCTCCATGGGAAAGACGCGAACCGTTTGCGGCTTGCCGTTCACCGTTAGAGAAATCTCGCATTTGCCGACGATCGTCTTTGCCAGTCTGTCTCGCGGTTTTGGCCGTATTCCTCGGAGGAGTGGTTCATCGCTTCTCGCCGGCACAGACTGCTTCAAAGATATCTTCCGGCAAGAGCGGAACGGAGTCGAAGCGAGTTCCGAGCGCATTCCCGAGCGCATCTTCGACTGCGTTGACGATCGCCGGAGCCGGGCCATCCATCGGAAGTTCGCCAATCCCCTTTGCGCCATACGCCCCGTGAACATTGCCCATCTCTTCGAAGAACACGCGAATTGGCGGCAAATCGGCGGAGGTCGGCATGATGTAGTTTGTCATTTGACCGTTCTGCATGCGTCCATTTTGCCAGACGACTTTTTCATACAGCGCAAATCCGATTCCCTGCGCCACGCCACCCGCAATCTGGCCCTTCGCCAAAACGGGGTGAAGAACTCGACCGACTTCCTGCAGAGCGACGAAATCTTCGACGGTTGTGCAGTAAGTCGAGAGATCCACGGCAACTTCCGCAACATATACCGCCCAGGCAAAAGCCGCATAGGCTTCGCCGCGATATTTCTGATCGTCCCAGAAGACGCCTTCGGGAGGCTCGTAACTCGCCACCGACCGGAGTTCGCCATGCTCGGCAATATAGCTCCGGCAGGCCGCCCGAAATTCCTGCGGTGAGTACGAACTGCCTAGCGCGCCACTTGCAACGAGTGTCTGCCTGATTCCCACAGCGGCCGACCGCACCAGACTGCCGACGACCATAGCCGTGCGCGATGCAACGGTTGGTCCGCTGTTTGGCACTTGATTCGTGTCCGGTTGCGCGATCCGGACTTCTTCATAGGGCAGATCGAGCGCTTCGGCTGCGATCTGGCAGAGGACGGTATTGGTTCCCTGACCGAACTCGGTGCTTGAAACCAGCACACGCACGCCGCCATCCACACAGCCTTCCAGCGCAACCACGGAAGCAAGATAACGTTCGCCCGAGCCAGTAAAGCCCGCGCCATGGAGAAAGGCGGCGATTCCCATTCCCTTCTTCACTGGCCCGGCTTTGTTCTCTTGCGCGAAGTGGGCCTTCTTTGCGGAATAATCCGAAAGTTCCAGCGCGCGATCGAGAAGTTTTCCCAGATCAATTTCTTCACGGATGGTTTGTTCGGTGGTCGTCGTTTGCCCGGGCTTGAGGAAATTGCGGCGGCGGATTTCCACCGGAGAAAGTCCCACGGCTTGCGCGATGCGATCCATGTGACGCTCCATCGCGAACAGGCTTTGCGGCGCGCCAAAACCACGAAACGCCCCGTGCGGCGGAGCATTTGTCGCTACGGCCTTCCCGCGAATGCGGACTTTGGGCCAATAGTATGGACCACCCGCATGGATGGTGCCTCGCGAAAGAACCACGGACGACAACGTCGCGTAGGCGCCACCATCAATCGTGAAGTCGATTTCCCCGCCTAGAATTTTGCCGTCCTTGCTGACCGCGGTGCGGTGACGGGTGCGCGAAGGATGACGCTTCGTAGTCGCGGTCATGTCTTCCAGGCGGTCATAGACGATTTTCACGGGCCGTCCAGACTTCATGGCCGAGAAGCGACGCATGGCCCGCAATCATCGAGGGATAATCTTCCTTGCCGCCGAACGCGCCTCCCGTTTCCAGTCTGCACCACGCGAATTTTGTCCGCAGGCAGATTGCATAACGCCATCAGCGCCTTGTGCACATAATAAGGACACTGCAGCGATCCCCACACCGTGATCCCCTGCTCCCGATCGAAAGCCGCAATCACCCCGTTGTTTTCGATGTAGAGCTGTTCCTGCGCGCCGGTCGTGTACTCGCCTTCGACGATGTAATCGGCTTTTGCCCAGCAGCTATCGACGTCGCCCTTCGCGATAAAAAACGTTTTGAATGTGTTGTCGTCTCCCCAGATGATTTGCGAATGCCGCTCGCTGTCTTCAATGGTGAAAATCGCCGGCAAGGACCTGTATTCGATCGAGACTGCGATCCACTGCCTTCCGTAGGAGATGCGGGTCCGCATGCGCCAGGAGCAGAATCGGTTCCTCGGGATGATTGACCTTCCCATCCGCCAGGCACGGTTGATCATCCCCGATCAGACGCGATGCAATTCTTGCCTGGAATGTCTTTTGCCGTGACGATCACAAATTCGTTCCAGTCGAACTGCGGGTCGAACGATATTTCTTTGATTACGCCGCGAGGAATTTGGCTGCGAACTGTCGCGCCATAGAGCATCCCAGGCAAGGTTATGTCGTCGATATACCGCGCTGCGCCGGTGACTTTGTCGCGGCCTTCTTTGCGCGGCACCGACTTGCCGATGATGTTCTCTGCTGTCATGAGACATCCCACATGTGGATTGTCATCCCGAGCGAAGCGAGGGACCTGAAGTTCGCGAGCGCAGATCCCTCGCTTTGCTCGAAATGACAAAATTGCACTTAGCAATGAACCTCACGCCCTCTCGCTTCGGCCGAAAATTGCCCATCCCTGAACGCGATCTGCCCCCGCAGATACGTCGCCTTCACCACGCCCCGCAGCTTCTTCCCCAAATACGGAGACACACGATGCCGATAATGCAGCCGATCTTCGGTCACGACGAACTCCGCTTCCGGTTCGAAGATCAACGAAGTCGGCATCGTATCCTTCCGCAATGCGGCCCTTGCGAGCGCCGCATCCCGCTAAGTCGAGCCGGCGCTTCCGCCATCCAGCGCGTGAGATCGGTCAAGTGAAATCCGCGCCGGCTAGCCTCTGTCCACATCAGAGGAAGCGCCAGCGAAAGACTCGCAATGCCGCCCCATGCGGTTTTGAAATTTCCTTCGCCGAGCCGCTTCATGGCAGGTGGACAAGGCGAGTGATCGGTCGCCACGAGGTCGATGATCCCGTCTCTCAATCCTTGCCACAATTTTTCGCGGTTTTCGCGAGAGCGAATCGGCGGCGCGCACTTGCACAATGTGGCCCCGTCCGGAATTTCTTCCGCGCAGAAATGCAAATAGTGTGGACAGGTTTCCACGCTGACCGGAAGACCCTCCGCCCGCGCGGCGCACAATTCTGCAAGCGCCAAACTCGCCGAGAGATGGACAATATGCAAGCGGAACTTGTATTGGCGGCAAAGCGACAGCAGTAACCGGATTGCCGCGAGTTCGGCTTCCTCCGGCCGCGACCGCAGATAGGTCGAGTAGCGACTCCAATCCGCGTCTTCATTCTGCAGACGCTGCGTGGCCTCATTCACCGGGCCGGGAAGTTCCGCGTGCACCAGCAGCGGCAGGTCCGTCCGAGCCACATGAGGCAACGCCGCACGAAGCTCGGCCTCGGTAACCATGGTGAACCCATCGATTCCGGGATGAATCAGAAAGCACTTGAACCCCGGCACGCCCGCGGCCGCGAGCGCTTCGATATCCGCCTGGTTGTCGCTGACCACTCCACCCCACCCCAACCAATCGACCCAGCATCGCCCCGCGGCTGCTTTACGCTTGGCGGCAAGCGCGGCGACTGTAGCCGTCGGCGGCAGACAGTTGAGCGGCATATCGACCAGCGTCGTGTATCCGCCTGCAGCAGCGGCGCGCGTTGCCGTCTCAAATCCCTCCCACTCGGCGCGTCCCGGATCATTGATGTGTACGTGAGAATCGACAAGTCCGGGAAGAATCACCGTATCGCTGAAGTCGTGGACCTCGGCGTCAGCGGGCACTTGGTCGTCAGGCACGATGTCGCTGATTTTCCCAGAACGCACCAGTATCGCTCCCGGACGAATTCCTTCCGGGGTCACGATGCGCCGGGAAACAAAAGCCTGCCCGCCCATGCCCGAGCCTATCGCGCCGGCTTGCGTTTTTCAATCGTCCAGGTTGAGTCCGGCGGACTGGTCTTCTCCCGGAAATGTTTTGCTCATTTCTCCGCTCCGCTTATACTTGCTGCCTTAAACATCGGCTGTGAAGGAGCTGGCTCGACCGATTAGCACACAGATTTCGTGGGGATCTAGGTCGGCGCGCTCTTGATGATTACGCGATGACGGAACCAAGTCACATGGACAGACTTTTCATGGCTCGCGCCATTCAACTCTCGATCGAAAATGTCCGCTCCGGGCGCGGCGGGCCGTTCGGGGCTTTGGTCGTAAGAGATGGCGATGTCGTGGCAGAAGCCGCGAATCAGGTCACGGCGACGAACGACCCTACTGCACACGCGGAAGTGCTGGCCATCCGCCAAGCCTGCCAGAAACTTCGCTGTTTCGAACTCAAGGGCTGTGATCTCTATACGTCCTGTGAACCCTGTCCCATGTGCCTTGGAGCGATTTACTGGGCCCGCATCCACAAAGTGTATTTTGGCGGCCTTGCCGCCGATGCTGCCCAGGCCGGCTTTGACGATTCCGCGATCTATGCGGAATTCACGCAGCCGCATGCCGAGCGCGAAATTCCCATGATTCAGATGATGCGCGAGGAAGCGCTGGTGGCGTTTCGAAAGTGGGAGCAGCACCCAGGCAAGATCCCCTACTGAGTCCCCAGTTACCGGTTCACTCAGAATTGCGGGACACCAGCCCTACTTTCCGATGCAGAAGGTACTAAAGATCAGGTTGAGGATGTCGTCGCTAGTGGTGGCGCCGGTAATTTCGTCGAGCGGCCGCAGGGCATTGTAGAGGTCGAGAAGAAGCATTTCGTGGGGAACTCGCGCGGAGACGGCATTGATAGCTGCGTCGAGGCCATCGATGGAGTCGCTGACGAGTTTCTGATGGCGCACGTTGGTCAGGAATCCGGCTTCCATTTGCGGCCCGCATGCTCCGCCGACATGTTGGAGGATGGCAGCGCGCAACTCCGGAATGCCTTCGCCCGTAAGAGCCGAAGTCTCCACCACCGGCAGCTGAGAGCCAGATGCGGAGAATTGGGAGCTTCTGAGATCGGATTTGTTTTCAACCACGATTGCGGCCCGTCCTGCCACTTGGCTGATCAGCTCGCGGTCTTCCTCGCCGACTGGTTGCGTCGCATCCAGAACCACCAGGACGAGATCCGCGTCAGACAGAGCTTCCATGGATTTCCTGATGCCAATGCTTTCCGCTTCATCGAGCGCGCGGCGGATTCCGGCGGTGTCCACCAGTTGCACAGGAATTCCACCGATGGCGACGGTTTCGCTAACCAGGTCGCGCGTTGTGCCGGGCTGCGCCGTGACGATCGCGCGTTCACGCTCCACCAGGCGATTGAACAAGCTCGATTTGCCCACGTTCGGGCGTCCGACGATGGCGAGCGTCAATCCTTCATGCACGACCTTGCCATAGGCAAAGGTCGAAGCGAGTTGTTGCAGCGGTTCGCGGACTTCCGCGATGCGCTTCAAGATGGTGCTATCGGCCGCAACGGAAATGTCGTCTTCGGCGAAGTCGATGCCGGCTTCGAGCAGGGCAATCAGTTCGATCAGCCTTTGCTTGCTCGGCTTAATACGATTTGAGAGTGCTCCCCCGAGCTGCTGAGCCGCGACCTTGGCTTGAAACAAAGTTTGTGAGTCGATCAAGTCGCGAACAGCTTCAGCCTGGGTGAGATCGAGGCGTCCGTTGAGGAAGGCGCGCATGGTGAATTCACCGGGCTCGGCCAGGCGTGCGCCGCGAGCCAATGCGAGTTCGACTATGCGCCGCAGAACAACCGGTGAGCCGTGCGCTGAGATTTCGACGATGTCGTCGGTTGTATAAGAGTGGGGCTTCTGAAAGTAGGTGACAACGACTTCGTCGATGCGAAGGGATTGAGCGGGCGAGTCGTCGATCCCTACGAGATTCGTTATGTCCCCTTCCTTTTCGCGGGCGAGGGCGCCCGCGCCACACGGTTCGATGAGCTCTCCGAAAAGGGCTCGGCCCGGTTCCAGTTTGTGCTTCAGTCGAAGGATGGGCGCGACGATCGTGCGCGCCTCCGGTCCCGCCAGCCGGACGACACCAATCCCCCCGCGTCCCGGCGGGGTGGCAATGGCAACGATGGTGTCGTCCAGATTCATCGCAAGAAATGAGCATGACAAGAAATGAGCATGACTCGGAAACGCGATCCGCTAGTCATCCACTAGTCAACGATAAACAGCCGCGCTCCCGTTCTGGTAGCAGAGCGGTGGCCGGGCTCGCCGTCGGGTGTCTGATAACTGTCACCGGGTCCCAGGATGAAATGTCGGCCGTCGGCGAGGACCGTTTCCAGTTCTCCCTCCAGACAGAAGATGACATGCCCTTTCGCGCACCAGTGGTCTGCCGAATATCCGGGCGAATATTCCACCATTCGGACTCGTATATCGCCGAACTCCTGCGTTCGCCACCGCGCCATGCCAGTCTCGCCGGGATGCTCGGACGGCGCTACCTGGGCCCAGTCGGTGGTGACGAAGGGGAAGCCGCTCATCTTCATCAGTGGAGTATAGCCAGAAAAGCCTCCGGCCGAGTTTCCCTAACTCCCCCGTTTGCCGGGGATACGCGCCGTCATTTATACTTACGGTTCGCCTTAGTCCAGTTGATTCAATCAGGAGCAAGGATTTTCGATGCCGAAACGTACATTTCAACCCAACCGGCGCAAGCGCTCGAAGAAGCACGGGTTCCGGACTCGCATGAAGACCAAAAGCGGGGCCAAAGTGCTGTCGCGTCGCCGGGCCAAGGGGCGCAAGCGCGTCTCCGTGAAGCCAGGTTTCCGCGAGTAGTATTTCCCCCGGACAAAAGCAAAGGCTGTCACTATCATTATTATCATTAACTATTGTGCAGGATTGTGAGGTTGTGAGCGCCGAGGCTCCGAGCCGGGGTGAAAGACTTTCCGCACCGCAGAAGGGAACAGGATTCCCCCGCGCGGCGCGACTGCTGAAACACTCCGATTTTGAGCGCGTCTACAAACAAGGACGCCGGCACTATTGCGCGCACATGACCGTCTTTTTCTTAGCGCAGGCCGAGGGCGGGGCGCGCGTCGGGTTTACCGTTGGACGGGTTCTGGGCGGAGCGGTCGAGCGCAACCGGATCAAGCGGAGGCTGCGGGAGGCCGTGCGGCTTCAGCGTTCAACCTTGAAGGGCGCAGTTGATATTGTGATCAACCCGAAGAAGTCGGTCCTGACGCTGGAATCTGCGGTGGTGCTCGAAGAAGTGAGCCGGGCATTTGCCGTGATTGCCAAGAAGCTGGCGGACAAATGAAGCCATTCGCACTCTTGATGCTGCGCTTTTATAAGAAGTGGGTTTCGCCCGCGTTTGCCCCGTCGTGCCGTTACGTGCCCACGTGCTCGGAGTACGCAATGGAAGCGATTGAGCGCTATGGCGCTCTCCGTGGAGGATTGATGGCTGGCTGGCGTCTACTGCGCTGCGTTCCCTTTGTAAGGGGCGGATACGACCCAGTAGTAAAGAATGCGGTGGGTAACGATCCTCTTCGCGATGCCAAGGTAAATCACCTCGTCACCATCGACCTTGGCGCCACGCGAACCGCCAACATCGAACCAGGAACAGCGAGCTACTGATTTGGCAGAATTCAAGAATCCCCAACAAGAACCCGGCATGGAGCGCAGACTACTGATCGTCTTTGCGCTGACCTTCCTGGTCATCATGCTATTTCAGCCGCTGTTGAAGAAGTATGCGCCTCAGCCGCCACCGGCTAGGCCGGCAAGTCAGCAAAGTCCCCAGGCAACCACGGTCGCGAATCAGTCGCAGTCTCCGGCTGCAGCTCAAAGCAGTACCGAAAACGCCAGCCGAGCGGCATCGGAAAGTCGTTCCTCGCGTCACGGCGCATCCCGAAAAAACGAGCCGCCCTCACCGCCTCTCAAGCAGGCTGCAAGCGAGTCGGAGACGATCATTGAGAATAGTCTCTACCGGATCGTCTTCACTAACCGCGGTGGGCGCGTGAAATCATGGGTCCTGAAGAAGTGGGACGACGAGAAGGGTAATCCTCTGGATCTGGTGAACGCCGTTGCCGCCGAAAAATACGGCTACCCGTTGTCGCTCTGGAGCTATGACGAGAACCTGCGCAACAAGCTCAACTCGGCTTTGTATGTTTTATCGTCCGACCATCCTGTCAAGGTAGAAAAGATCGGCTCCACTCTTGCTGCTCCCGCGCAGATCACCTTCGAATACTCCGATGGCGGTCTCGCCGTTCAGAAGAAGTTCACGTTCGACGATAGCTACGTCGTCGCAGTTCAGACTTCAGTCCAGGTAAACGGTGCTGAGGTTGCCGCGTTTCCGACGTGGCCTTCCGGATTCGGTGGTGAGTTGACATCTCCCTCCTATGCCGCGGGCCAAGTCGTGTATCAGTACGACAGCAAAGTGGAACGGCTGGCGATCAAGAAGATCAGCGGTGGTGGCACGATCCAGGGTCCTTTTAATTGGGCTGGATTGTCGGATCAATATTTCGCGGCAGTGTTCCTGCCGCAGGATCCGCAGAACGCCACCATGGTGACGCTGCGCAATCAAATCGAGATTCCTCGTTACGGCGCGGATCCGAACAGCCACCAGATGGATAAGGTCGACGTGCTTGGCGCTGCCGTGGGCAGCCTCCGTGGCGACACCAGCGAGCGACTCTACGTCGGTCCCAAATCGTTGGCTGATCTGGAAGCGGTCTCGATCCCCGGAATCAGCGGGGCGGAGCCCGATTTGCGAGCAGTAGTTGACTTCGGCTGGCTGGGTCTGATTGCGCGCCCGCTCTTCCTCTGGCTAAAGTGGACCTACAACCACATCGTCGCCAATTGGGGCTGGGCGATCCTGTTTCAAACGCTGGTGATCAATGTAGCGTTACTGCCACTGCGCCTTTCGCAGATGAAGTCGATGCTGAAGATGCAGCGCGTCGCGCCACAGATTAAATCGATCCAGGAAAAATACAAAAAATACAGTCTCCGCGACCCGCGCAAAGCCGAAATGAATACGGAAATCTCGGCGTTGTACAAGAAAGAAGGCGTGAATCCGGCGGGTGGGTGCCTGCCGCTCGTGATTCAGATGCCGTTTCTGTTTGCCTATTACCGGATGCTGGGTGTAGCCATCGACCTCCGGCACGCTCCCTGGCTCTGGATTCACGATCTCGCGTCGGCGGACCCCTTGCACATCCTGCCGATTGCGATCGTGGTGACCATGTTCCTTATGCAGCGTATGACGCCGCAGGCAGGCATGGACCCTTCGCAGCAGAAGATGATGAACATCATGATGCCCGGCATGATGGGCGTAATCAGCTGGAATCTGCCGGCTGGCCTGGGTTTGTATTGGTCGGCGGGACAACTGATTGGCATCGTGCAGCAGGCTGTGATGAATCGCACATCGCTGGGACGCGAGATGCGCGAGATGATGGAGAAGCGCGCGAGAAAGAAAGAGAAATAGCCGCCAGCGTTAAGCTGTTGGCCCGAATGCCCCGTATGCGAAGAGAAGAAAGTAACCTCAGTCTGTGGCCCGTAAGCGTCAAGTGCCCAACGGTTTCCCTGAGAGCTGACAACTGAGAGCTGAGAGCTAACTATGCCAATCACCGATAAAGTTGCCGCTGCCAAACAGATTGGGGAATTTCTGCAAACCGTCATCACCAACGGTGGATTCAGGCTGAAGTACAGGATTACGGTGGACCCGCCGATCGCACAAAATCGGGAGTGGGAACATCCTGAAATCCTGGTGGAGTTCGCCGGGCCCGATTCAGCTCTGCTGCTCGAGCGGGGTGGTGAATTGTTGCGTTCATTTGAACTGCTGGGATCGGAAATTCTGCACCTGCAAGGCAACGAGCACGAGAAGATATGGTTTGACTGCAAGAATTTTCGTGCGCTGAGGCTCGACGAGATACAGTTGGCGGCCCGCACGGCGGCCGAGAATGTTCGCCGGACCGGTGAGCCGTACCGCTTTGGTCCTATGTCGTCCCGCGAGCGCCGCATCGTGCATCTCGCGCTGCGCGAAGAAAAAGACTTGCGCACCGAGAGCGACGGAGAGGGCGGCCGGCGTTCAGTGGTGGTATACCCGGGCAATTACAAGACCGCCGCGAAAACAGAGCCGAGGCCGGAACGAAGAACGATTCCGTGACCGAGGCTACCCGGCCGCTCGCTCAAATCTGCGTTCCATCACGTTTCTTCAATTGCACTCTTTGCGCGGCAGTTAGTTTCTCGACACTTGACAACATAAAAAAACTTGGTGCGAACTATCGTCCGCGCGAAAATATTTTTGTTCGACAACACCGACACAGCGATTTTTTTTGTGCTAGTATGCCGTTCGTCCCGTAATGAATTTCATCGGCAACAAGTGCCGCAAAACAGAAACTGCTCGGTTGTAAAACGAAGACCAATATTTCAAGATTGGATTTATCCCAGCCCCTTTTCGCTGGGCTTCTGGTATTCATAAAAATGTCTGCAACCAGTTCCGCCTTCATTCCGAATCCTTGGGCGCGCATCCTTGATGCGCTGGAAAAGAAAATCAACCGGCACTCCTACGACACCTGGTTGAAGCCGACCCGTTACAGCCACATCAGCAATGGAATTCTCTTCGTGCGCGTTCCTACGGCCGAGTTCCGGCACGTCGGAGACAAGTATGCCGATCTGATTCAGGAGGCTGTCGACAACCTGGGATTGGGATACGAGGATGTGAAATTTGTTACTGCCGAGGATGATCCGTCGAACACACCCATCCGCCACAATGGCGGCCTCTCGGCCTTCGGTTCGAGTTCCCCTCAGACGGCATCGGCTCCCATGCAGGGCCGGTTCGATTGGGACAGCGCCGCCCAGTTAAACCCGCGCTACACCTTCGATGCCTTCGTCATCGGCAGCGGCAACCAGTTCGCGCACGCGGCCTGCCAGGCAGTCGCTGAACGGCCTTCCAAAGCCTACAACCCCCTGTTCCTGTATGGCGGCGTTGGCATGGGCAAGACTCACCTGATGCAAGCCATCGGGCACGAGATAAAGCGCCGCACACCCCAAGCGGCTATCTGCTATGTCTCGAGCGAAAAGTTCACCAACGAGATGATCAATTCGCTGCGTTACGACAAAATGATCAGCTTCCGCGACAAGTTCCGCACGGTCGACGTACTGCTGGTAGACGATATCCAGTTTCTCGCGCAGAAAGAACGTACCCAGGAGGAATTTTTCCACACCTTCAATGCTCTGCACGAGTCCATGAAGCAGATCGTTATCGCCAGCGACCGTCCCCCCAAGGAGTTGGCGGAATTTGAGGATCGCCTGCGCAGCCGTTTCGAGTGGGGTCTGATTGCTGATATCCAGCCTCCCGATCTCGAAACTAAAGTGGCTATCCTGCAAAAGAAGGCTGAGCAAGAGCACGTAACCCTGCCGACGGATGTGGCCCTCTTTATCGCCCAGAATATCCGTTCCAATGTTCGCGAGTTGGAAGGTGCACTGATTCGCCTGGTGGCACATTCGTCGCTGATTGGCGCCGAAATCACCCTGCCCTACACGCAGCAGGTTTTGAAGAATTTCATCGACTCGCAGGCGCGCAAGGTGACCATCGAATCCATTCAGAAAGCGGTAGCCGAGCAATTCGGCCTGCGTTTGGTGGAGATTAAAGCGAAGAATAACTCCCGCTCAATCGTCTATCCGCGCCAGATTGCGATGTACCTGGCAAAGCACCTGACGGAAGCATCCTTACCCGAAATCGGACGCCAGTTTGGGGGCAAGCACCACACAACGGTGCTACATTCGGTCGAAAAGATTGAAGCGCTCCGCAAGGTCGACAAAGATTTGAACAGGTTGCTTAACAAATTGACCGAGCAACTGGGCGCGTAAATTGTGGCTGGCGCCTCATTTTCCACTCTACTGTCCAATCTTCCTGCCCGCAGGTTGTTCAGTGGTTGTGGAAACGGTGCGAGACTAGACGAAATTGCGAGAAGGGTCCATGCGTTGCGATGCCGGTCGCTGATGCCGGGATTGATTCTTCACATGAGCGTTGAGCGGGGAAGGGCCTGAGCCAATGGTAGATGGATAAAATTTCCACTTCTCCGGCTCACCTACGGTTACTACTGGTTTTATTGCTTTTGCATTTGATATAAGAAAAGAACAGAAGTACAGTCGGGAGACCCAATATGCCGGTAGAAGTCGCCCCCGCCGCCGCTGCCACTACGACCATGGAAATCACGGTCGGTAAATTTGAACTGCTGCGCGAACTGACGGCCACCCAGGGCGTGGTGGAGCGCAAGACCACCATTCCGATTCTTTCCAATTATCTTTTCGAAGCCGCGGGTGACAAGCTTATGCTGACCGCGACCGATCTCGACCTGAGCCTGCGTACGTCCTGCAACGCCAAGGTAAAGAAGGAAGGCGCTTGCACGATTCCCGCCCGCAAGCTCTACGACTACGTAAAACTGCTCCCCGACGCCGACATCACTATCCGCCTCTTGGAGAACCATTGGGTCAGCATTCGTTGCGGACGGTCCAACACGAAGATGGTTGGCATGGCGCGCTCAAATTTTCCCGGCTTGCCTGTCTTCCCGTCTACTGGATCGATTAAGATTTCTGCACCCGTTCTGCGTTCGATGATCGCCAAGACCGGCTTTGCCATTGCCAGCGAAGAGTCTCGCTACACACTCAATGGCGCTCTGATGGTGCTGAAACCTGAATCGATCACCATGGTTGCCACCGATGGTCATCGCCTCGCTCACATCGAGCGCGCAGGAGAAAAGTTTGAGGGCGTCTCCGGCGAGATGAAGACGCTCATTCCGAAAAAAGCCATGGATGAACTCAAATCACTCCTGGATTCGGACATCGAAACCATTGACTTCGCCAAAGATGAATCCACTCTCTTTTTCCGCGTCGGCCCGCGCCTGCTCACGTCACGCCAACTGACCGGGCAGTTTCCCAACTATGAAGCCGTGCTGCCCAAGGACATCAGCAAGTCAATTCTCGTACAAGGGGATGAACTGGGAGCCGCAATTTCCCGCGTAGCGCAGTTCGCCGACGAGCGCTCGCGTGCCGTCAGATTGCGTCTGGAGAAAGGCGAGTTGAAACTTTCCGCCTCCTCCACAGAAACCGGCGAGTCCGAAGATTCCATCGAAGTGGCCTATGACGGCGAGACGATGGCGATCGGATTCAATGCTCAGTACCTCCTCGATTTCATAAAAGCGATCGGCGCGGGCGAGGTAAAACTCGAATTGAAGGATGCCCAGTCCGCTGGTCAACTCCGCCCCGCCGAAGGCGAAGACTACAAGTACCGCTACATCGTGATGCCGATGCGGATCTGAGGGTCTCAAAGATCAGCTTTACGAACGGGGTACGACGCGATCCCAAGGCGCCGAGTTAGCGCAAATCTGTGCGGTGCCACTTCAACGAGAGTCTTGACCAATTCCCGCCCTCCATTTACCTTTTGTTGGCTATCCCACAAAAGGAGGTTTACATGTTATCCGGATTCAAGCAATTCATCCTGCGCGGTAATGTGGTCGACATGGCAGTTGGAGTGGTCATCGGCGCTGCTTTCGGCGGAGTCGTTACTGCACTCACCAAAGACCTTCTCACCCCGCTCATCGCTGCCCTCGTCGGTAAGCCCGACTTTTCGGCCATCGTGTTCACGATCAACGGGACGGCGTTCCCGGTGGGAGATTTCATCAACGCTTGCATCTCTTTTCTGCTGATCGCCGCCGCCGTCTACTTCTTTGTCGTGACTCCAGTCAATGCTCTGGTGTCGCGCATGCGCAAGGCGCCCGCTCCAGCCGATCCGACCACCAGGAAATGTCCTGAATGTCTGAGCGAGATTCCAATCGACGCCCGCCGCTGCGCCCATTGCTCGCAGCCCGTGATGGGTAAAGCAGCCTGAGCCAGTCGCTGGAGGGCACTAGGACGCTTGGCGCGGCTCTCATAGCGTAGCTGTCCAGTTACGCTGGTTAGTCAGTGTTGGCGGCTTTTTGGCAACTGTCGTGTGGCCAAATCCGCCTATTTCCTGTAAAATCAGGCTTTCGGCAACAGCCTGGAAGGATTCTCAGATCATGGCACGAGTTTGTGATATTTGCGGCAAGGGGCCGCAGTTCGGTAATACCATCAGCCACGCCCACAACGTGAGCAAACGTCGCTGGAACGTCAACCTGCGGCCCGTGCATGCCAAGGTAGGAGCCGCCACCAAGCACATCCGCGTCTGCACATCCTGTCTGCGCAGCGGCAAAGTCGTCAAGGCTTAGGCACCGGGGCGCAAGAGTCAAAAGTCAAATTGAAGAAGTAAAAGCCGGCTACGAGCTTGAACCGTACCCGTCTGCCCGGGACTCGCTGCTCGAGACTCGCAGCCCGATTCTACTTCTGCAATTTGACTTCTGACTTTTGACTTTGATTCTGCGCTACTTCACCTCCACCAACTGCACGTCGAAGATCAACGTTGCATTCGGAGGGATGGCCCCCGGATAACCCCTCGCTCCATACGCCAAATCCGGTGGGATGCGCAACTGGCGCTTGCCGCCGACCTTCATGCCCGCTACACCTTCGTCCCAGCCTTTGATGACCTGACTGGCGCCCAGCATAAATTGGAACGGACGTCCCGTGCCCACCGAGCTGTCGAACTTCTTTCCATCGGTAAGCCAGCCCGTGTAATCGACTTCCACCTCGTGCCCGCTTTGCGCGACGGCGCCGGTCCCGACCTTGATGTCCCAATATTCAAGTCCGCTCGGGGTTTTGACGGGCTCGCCAGTGACCTTGGTTGGTCCCTTAGGAGTTGCCGGTGCCTTCTTCGCTGGAGTCGTCTGGGCGGCAGCGACCCACGTCAGTCCAAGCAGCATGATTGCAAGAAACAGAGTCTTCATAGGTTTCTCTCTGACTTTCCTTGTTCCAGATTTACTGTTTAACAGCGCGAACAACATACCCGAACAATCAGACCAACGCAATCGCGTCAATTTCAACCAGTACGTCCTTCGGAAGGCGCGCCACTTCAACAGTTGATCGCGCAGGCGGCGCCTGCTTGAAGTAGCGGCCATAGACTTCGTTCATTGCGCCAAAGTCTCCCATGTTCTTGAGAAAGACCGTGCAGCGCACTACTTTCTCCAAGCTGCTGCTCGAAGCCTGCAGAATGGCCGCCAGGTTCTTGAGAACCCGGTCCGTCTGCGCCGCGACATCGCCCGCAACGACCTGCTGCGTGGCCGGGTCAATCGCTACCTGCCCAGAAGTAAACAGCAGCCCTCCCGCTCGAATCGCCTGCGAGTAAGGGCCAATCGCTTTCGGAGCGCCGTCGGTTGAAATGATTTCACGCATGATGCCTCCACATTCCGAAATCTGGTTCTGCGGTAAGAACGATAGCCAAATTGTATTGCCTGACGACGCGGCCTCGATAGCGCGGTTCAAAAAAGCGAACTCTGCCGCCGATTCGGAGTGATTCCAAAATGATCGTAGGCGAGCTGCGTCGCCACCCGCCCGCGCGGAGTGCGATTCAGAAAGCCGATCTGCATCAGGAAGGGCTCGTAAATCTCCTCGATTGCGTCGGGCTCTTCCGCCAGCGCTGCCGCCAGCGTGTTTACGCCCACTGGCCCGCCCTGATATTTTTCGATAATCGTCAACAGCAACTTGCGATCAATCTCATCGAACCCGTGCTGATCGACTTCCAGCATCGAGAGCGCGGCCTGCGCCGTAGGCAAATCAATGATCCCGGCCGCGCGCACCTGGGCGTAATCGCGGACGCGCCGCAGCAGGCGATTCGCGATACGCGGCGTGCCTCGCGATCGTCTCGCGATCTCAACTGAGCCCTGCCGATCGATCTTCACGCCCAGAATCTCTGCCGAGCGCTCGATTATGATCCGCAGGTCGTCGTTCGTATAAAACTCAAGCCGAAGCAGCAGCCCGAACCGCGAGCGCAGGGGCGCTGAAAGCAGGCCCGCTCGCGTGGTTGCGCCAATAAAAGTAAAGGGCTTTACCTCCATCGTGTGCGTGCGCGCCGACGGCCCCTGTCCAATCATGATGTCGAGCTTGTAATCCTCCAGTGCGGAATAAAGGATCTCTTCCAACGCGGGCTGCAACCGGTGCACTTCATCGATAAACAGCACCTGGCGATCGCGCAAATTGGTGAGAATCGCCGTCAGATCGCCCTTGATCTGAAGCGTCGGCCCGGAGGTCTGCTGGAATGCGACAGCGAGTTCGTTGGCGATGATGTTGGCAAGCGTAGTCTTGCCCAGACCAGGCGGTCCGTAAAGCAGCACGTGATCGAGGGCCTCGCCACGGGACTTGGCAGCCTGAATCGCCACGTCAAGATTTTCCTTAACTTTGGCCTGACCGATGAACTCCACCAACCGCTGCGGCCGCAGCTTAAGCTCAAACGAAGAATCGTCCTCGACCGGAGCGGCGGAGACGAGGCGGTCCTTCAAATTCAGCGCGGGATTGTTTTTGGCGGCGGACACTGAAGGCGATGGTAGCAGTTCCAAGTTCCAAGTTGCCAGCTGCCAAACCGCGCCCGGGAGGTATCTATAGGATACGCGGCACCAATGCCGACACTCGCCGGGAGTACTGTTCATACGACTCGCCGAATTGCGAGCGCATCCATTTCTCCTCGAGTCGCAGCTTGTTCCACAGCGTGACAAACATAAGCGCTACAGCAAGCAGCCCGCGCCATTCACCACGAGCTATTGCCGACCCAACAAATGCCAGCAGAAGCCCGGTATAGATTGGATGACGCACCAAGCCATAGGGGCCACTTTGAATGAGTTCGTGATCTTCCTTCACGGTGACGGCCTGACTCCAGTTGCCGCCCAGGTGCTGCCTTGCCCAAACAGAAAAGAGCAGACCAGCGGCAGTGAGCGCCGCGCCGCTCCAGAAGCATAAAGCGCCGGGTGGAAGGAATCGCTCGTTCAGCAATGGAACCGGAACCCTTGGCAGCCCCAAAAGCAATCCCGCGACCACAATCAAGGCCATGCGTGTAAAGCGCGACGGCATGGACTCAAGGCGCTCCGCAGCCTTGACATTCCTCGACATCGCCCACCAATAGGCGAAGTAACCAATCCACATTGCCTGGAAAAGATACTTGTATAAGAGCGGCACCATACAATTCGATTCTACTGTCCAATCACCCCTAGCCGCGCGCCCTTCAGCTTCCCCGCGTCAAACCAAGCCACCTTCTGGCCGAACCAGGTCTTCGTCCCCGTGAGCCTATATTTTTTTAAAGCAGCGGAAAAGTCGCGGGCGTTCAGCAATATGGCAACCGGCGATTCGCCGTACTTGGCAATCCGCTCCGAGAGCCATCCTCCGCCCGAGGGAGCCGCCAGAATCACCGGCTCGCCAGGGAAGTATGCCATCTTCCCCCAGTCCTTCTGGTTTTCGGTCATCGGCTCAGCCCAGCCGTATGCCTTGCGGAACAGGGCAACCGACGCGTCGAGATTATTCACGCCGATCACCACATTTTCCACGCCCGTGACTGGAACTCCTTGGACGCTCGCCGAGGTCTGCACACGCCAGGCCCGCGGCGTCTGATCTTCGATTATGAACGGCAGCACGGAGCCAGGCGAGCCCGAGCCAACGTCAGCGATCTTCCACTCGACCGACATGCCGTCGGGCCGTTTGCGGCTGCCTGGAGTGGGAGCCGTCACCGCAATCCCGGCTTTCTTCAGGCGATCCACTTCCTGCAGAAGAACGTTTGTGCCCACCGCCCAGGCGCACGTGACGGCATCCTCACCCATGAACCTCGCCCAGTCGGATCCGGCTGTTACCCCCGGTTTTACGGGCGCGATTAATTCGACATAAGTCCCGTCATCGAAGCCGACGGCAGCCATCTGGGTGACGGCATTCCCATGGGCTCCCCCGAAATCAGGAGTCAACCCGACCTCGGTGAAGGCCTGGCGAAGTGTATCCAGATTCGACCCGCAAATCGATACATGGTCCAATTCCAGCACGACGCTTTTATCTTTATCCTGAGCCATGATGATGATGGGAACCGAGACAAGCAAGAAAACAAACGCCGCGGCGGAGAAGCGGCGAAAGGATGCGGAATTCCGCCTGGACATGAGGCCTCCTATGAAAGACGAATGGTACGCCAGAACTGGCCATCGGGGAAAATTTTCCTGGAAAACAATTGGCGCGCTGAGTCCTGCTCGGCAGATTTGGGCTGAAACCGCGATTCCCGAACGAGCCTTCGATAGAAGCGCCGACTTGGCCCGGCGGCACGGTGCAAAACTTGGCATTCGCACGCTCGACAGCCTGCACGTGGCGTGCGCGCTCGAACTTAAAGCCGAGCGCTTCTGGACCTTCGATGAGCGGCAAGCCAAACTGGCGCGGGCAGAGGGATTGAAAACGACAGAACAGACAGGTTTGCCGCATGTTCCGCGACGGGCAGGTCTTAGTGATAACGACTCATAAGAACCGCCGGACTATTCCTCTTCTTCCTTCACCTCACCTCGTTCTGCCTTTGACTTCTCGATGATCTTCTCCTGCAACTGCGCCGGCACGACGTCGTAGTGGTGCATCTCCATATTGAAGCTGCCCCGTCCCTGCGTCATTGAGGTCAGGTCTGCGCCGTACGTCAGCATCTCCGCCATCGGTGCCTCGGCCTTCACGATTGTGTTTCCGCCTTTGTTGTCCATGCCCTGGATTCGCCCGCGCCGGCTGTTGAGATCGCCCATGATGGTGCCGGCGAACTCGTCAGGCACCGTAATCTCAATGTTCATAATCGGCTCAAGCAGCGTAGGCTTGGCAACTTCCATTGCTTTCTTGAAGGCAATGCGGCCTGCCATCTGGAATGACAGATCGTTCGAATCGACGTCGTGGTACGACCCGTCGTACAGAATCACCCGAAAATCCACGACCGGAAATCCCGCGAGATAG
Organism: uncultured Acidobacteriaceae bacterium; assembly: GCA_963821295.1. Classification (GTDB taxonomy): domain Bacteria; phylum Acidobacteriota; class Terriglobia; order Terriglobales; family Acidobacteriaceae; genus Acidiflorens. The sequence continues at coordinate 510,317 of CAWGDB010000001.1, forward strand.
CCGCGCGCGGCAGCATCCTTGATTCCCTTTTCGACGGGAGGAATGTAGTTCTTCGGAATCGCGCCGCCGAAAATATCGTTGACGAATTCGAATTCGCCTCCGCGCGGCAGCGGCTCCATCTTGATCTTGCAGTCGCCATACTGGCCGTGTCCGCCCGTTTGCTTCTTGTGCCGTCCCTGCACGTCCGCCTTCCCGCGAATGGTCTCGCGGTACGGAACTTTCGGCGCCTTCAAAACAACCTCGGCGTGGTAGCGCTTCTTCATCTTCGAGACTACAACTTCAATGTGCTGCTGGCCGGTGCCGGCGATCAGGAACTCCTTGGTCTGCGGGTCGCGGAAAAAGCGCAACATCGCATCTTCTTCCATCAGCTTGTGGAGCCCCACGCCGAGTTTGTCTTCGTCGGCACGCGTCTTCGGCTCGATGGCGAACGTGATCGCCGGCTCCGGCAACTTTACGGGCGGGTACTGGATCGGTGCGTTCTTGTCGCCTAGCGTGTCGCCCGTAAGGGTCTCTTTCAGTTTTGCGACTGCGCCAATATCTCCGGCGTGCAGCTCCGGAATCGGAATCGTCTGCTTTCCCTGCATGACCCAGATGTGCGCAAACTTCTCAGCCGTATTGCGATTGAAATTCTGTAGGGTCGCATCATTCTTGAGGACGCCCGAAAAAACCTTGAAGTACGAAATGCGCCCGGCAAAAGCGTCCGACACGGTCTTGAACACGAATACCGAGGCCGGTTCGTTGTCCGTCCCCTTGCGCTCCGCGGGAGTCGCGTTCCCGCCGACCGGTTCGCCCGTGATGGCATGATGCTCATTCGCCGCCGGCGTGTAGTCGACGATAAAGTCCATCAACTCGTCCACGCCAATGTTGCCGAGGCCCGAGGTGAACAACACTGGAAAAAGCTTGTCTTCGCGGATGGCTTCATGCAGGGCCGGCACCAGATCTTCTTCGGGAATCGTCCCCTGCTCGAAGTACTTTTCCATCAGCTCGTCTTTGCCTTCCGCGACGAGTTCGACCAGCTTCTCGTGGGCTTCTTTGGCTGCGTCGGCCATGTTTGCGGGGATCGGCCCTTCGCTGCCCTTGCCGTTCCCGCCCATCTCATAGGTATAAGCCTTCATGCGGACGAGATCGACGATACCCGTCAAACTCTTTTCGCTGCCGATTGGAAGCTGCAATGGCGTTACCGCGCGCCCGAATGCGGTCGTGAGCGATTCGAGAACACGCGTCGCATCGGCGCGCTCGCGGTCCATGCGGCTGACCACGATCATGCGGGGCAGGTTAATTTCGTCGCAGTATGCCCAGACCCGCTCGGTGACAACCTCGACCCCGGCCACGCCATCGACCACCACCAAGGCCGCATCCACCACTGGCAGTACCATCTTTGCCTCGTGGACAAACATGTTGAACCCGGGTGTATCCAGCAGATTGATCTTCGTCTTACCCCACTCGACGCAGGCCAGTCCGGTCGCAATCGACATCTTGCGGGCAATTTCTTCTTCGTCGTAATCGGTGGTAGCGGTGCCGTCGTCCACGTGGCCAAAGCGCTGCGTGGCGCCGGCCGTTTGGAGCATCGCCGACACCAGGGTAGTCTTGCCCGCATGGCCGTGCCCGATCAAGGCAAGGTTGCGGAGATTGGCTCCTTCGTAAACTTTCACGGTTTGTCTCCTTCAGCAGGCTTGCCGGAAGAAGTGCTACAGCCCGGAAGAGATGAGGACAGGTGCAAGCCAGCCCAACGTCGCCTGCGAAATTATCGATGCTAACACAGGGGTTTGCGGCGCTCAAGGAAGGGTTCTAAGTAGCGACGACCGGGAGCGGCCGCTACTTGGGTTTGGGGCGGATTATATTATAAGGTCGCGCTCTTCTCCGCAATCACCTTCTTGATCTTCTCCACGAAGTCTCCCGCGGCCATGTCCTCGGTCTTCTCTTTCCCGCGAGTCCGCACGTTGACCCTGTTCGCTTCCGCTTCCTTGTCTCCCACTACCAGCAGGAACGGCACCTTCTGCATGGCATGCTCGCGGATCTTGGCGTTCATCTTCTCGTTGCGCGCGTCCACATCTACGCGCACGCCCACTGCCTTCAGCTGAGCCGCGACTTTCTGCGCATACTCCACATGCCGCTCTGCAATCGGAATCATCGCCACCTGCACCGGTGACAGCCATACCGGAAACGCGCCCGCATAGTGTTCGATCAGCACGCCGAAGAAGCGCTCCACCGATCCATACAGCGCCCTATGCACCATGACCGGCTGTTTGCGCATGCCATCTTCGGCTACGTACTCGAGCTGGAATCTCTGAGGCAGGTTGAAGTCGAACTGCACAGTCGAAAGTTGCCACAGTCGCCCAATCGCATCCACCAGCTTGATATCGATTTTCGGGCCGTAGAAAGCAGCCTCACCCGGAATAACCTTGTACTCGATATTCAATTCTTTGAGAACTTTTTCGAGCGAGTTCGTCGCATGCTTCCACTGGTCTTCGCTGCCGACAAAGTTCTTGCGATCTTTAGGATCCCAGGTGGAAAGCTCGGTCTGGAACTTCTCAAATCCGAAGTCTTTCAGCACATCGCGCGCAAACTCCACGCAATCGGCGATTTCTTTCTCGATCTGTTCGGGCGTGCAGAAGATATGCGCGTCATCCTGCGTAAAGCCGCGCACGCGCAGCAATCCATGCATAACGCCCGAGCGCTCGTAGCGATACACCGTGCCCAATTCGCCCAATCGCACCGGCAGGTCGCGGTATGACCGCAGAGAGTCCTTGTAGATCAGAATGTGTCCTGGGCAATTCATCGGCTTCAGCCGGTATTCGGCATCATCGAGTTCCATCGCGTCGAACATGTTCTGCCCGTAATAACCCTCATGGCCGGAGGTCTGCCATAACTGCTTGCGCATCACGTGCGGCGTGTAGACCAGCGAATAGCCGCGCTTCACGTATTGCTCGCGCATCCAGTCTTCCATCTCTTTGCGGATGATGCCGCCTTTAGGATGCCAGAAGATCAGCCCCGGCCCCGCCAGATCCTGAATGGAGAACAGATCGAGCTGCTTGCCCAGCACGCGATGATCGCGCTTCTTCGCCTCTTCAATGCTATTGAGATACGCATCAAGATCCCTCTTCGAGAAAAAAGAAGTTCCGTAGATGCGCTGCAGCTGTGGATTCTTCTCGTCTCCCAGCCAGTACGCGCCCGCAATATTGAGCAGCTTGAACGCCTTGATCTTACCGGTCGATGGCAAGTGCGGCCCGCGGCAGAAGTCCAGAAACTTGCCCGTCTTATATATCGAAATCTTTTCATCGGGTTTGGTGAATTGCTCGATGAAGTGGCACTTCATGAAGTCGCCTTCACTCTTGAACTTTTCCAGTCCTTCGGTTCGCGCGACAAACTCGCGCGCATACGGCAAATCCAGCTGCACGAGCTCCTGCATTTTCTTCTCGATCTTTTCCAGATCCTCGGGAGTGAACGGAGTCTCGCGATAAAAGTCGTAAAAAAATCCGTTCTCGGTCGCCGGCCCGTGGCCAAGCTTGGTTTCAGGGAAAAGCTCAAGCACAGCCGCCGCCATCAAGTGCGCGGACGAATGCCGATAAACCTCGAGCGCCTCCGGATCCTTCTCGGTCAAAATACGCAGTTCGACATCTTTCTCGAGCGGCCGAGTCAGGTCGATTAGTGTGGGGCGGGCGCCCTCGCCCGCCGGTGAGTCGCCATTGGAACCCAATGGCGCAGCCTTCGCCGCCAGCGCCGCATCCGCCAGCCGAGGACTGATCGACTTGGCAATATCGAGCGCGGTCGTGCCCTTGGCAACTTCCTTGCTACTACCGTCGGGGAACTTTACATGAATGCTGTCAGACATAGGTTAAGCCTTGTATTTCGCTGAATTCCTTAAGTTTACCATCGCCGATGCTGGGGGAAGTGTCGCCGAAGGCTCAGAAGGAATCGGCGATTTGGCATCCCAAGCGCCAAGTCAGTCGGGAGGAAATACGGGGGCCAGGAGCAAGCACCGCAGTCTTACCTAACTGCTCGCTAGTTTTGCAGTGCTGAATGCAACGACTCAATCGCCGTCTTCACCTTGGCCGAAACCGCATCCGTATCCGCCAGCGAGAGTCCGCCTGTCGGAATCACCTCTCCGACCCGCATTTCCAGCGGCTGGCACCGAATGTGATACGTGTTCATCGGCAGCAGGTCGAACGTGCCCATAAGCGCGATCGGCACGATATCGGCCTGCGCCTTGATGGCCAGAAAAAACGCGCCCGGTAAGAACGGTTGAATGTTGCCATCCTGCGTGCGGCCGCCTTCGGGGAAGATGACCAGAGGCATACCCTTGCGCAAGCTCTTGAGCGCCGACTTAATCGCCCCGATCGATGCCGATGGATTTTGCTGATTGATGCAAACCTGCCCCGATCGCTTGAGATGCCAGCCGATGAATGGGTACGACAACAGTTCACTTTTGAAGACGATCCGAAATTGAAACGGCAAATAGACGTAAAGAATCGGGATATCCAGCGCCGATGCATGTGTCACTGCGAACACCGTCGGCCTCGAAATGGTGCGGCTATCCAGAGCTGCCGTGTTGCCAGTCACCGTGACCGGCGAAAGAATCGTCTTCATGATCAGCCACGACCACGCGCGAGCCAGGTTGTGCTGGAGTCGTCCGTCAGGGTCAAACAGCGATGTGAGTAGCGAGATGGTCCCCAGGACTATCGTGTAGGCCCAGATCAGGGGATCAATAATGAAGTAAGACCGCAGATGACTCAGCCAGCCATAGCGCTTTTCGCGGTTCGCTGCCGCGGGCGTCCCCGTCCAGACAGGAATCGCGGCGTCGGAGTCAGTTAGGCGCGCCTCGTCTGGATTTTTTTCCGGTTCCGCGGTTGTAATGATCTTATTCAAAGTTGCTGTTCAATATCCTTCCCAACCAGACTTCTTGTCCGGGTACCGCCCTAAGTACCATTCCTTAGATGCGTACGCCGAGCATCCGCATCGCCTCGCCGACAAGGTAAATCGAGCCCGTGACTACCACTAGCCCTGTCGCCCCCGCAACCCGCATTGCCTCGTCCAGCGCGGAGGCCACGCTTTCTGCTTCAGTCAGCTCCGCCGTGATCCGCTGCGCCGCCTGCCGAATCTCCATCGGGCTCGCCGACCGGGGATTATTGGCATGCGTCAGGATTACGTGATCGGCAATGGGAAACAAAATCTCCGCCATCTCCGCCATCGCCTTGTCGCGCAATACACCGAACACCATCGTGATGGTGCGATCTTCATACGTGGCCGAAAGCGTCGACCGCAACGCCCACGCCCCTGCCGGATTGTGTGCTACATCGAATACATACTCCGGATTGCCGAGGCCCCCCGGTACCACCTGAAACCGTCCCGGCCAATGGGTCTCTCGCACTCCGCGCTCGATGGACTCCGCCGTGATTTGGTTCAATCCCTGTTCGTGCAACTCCACCGCCGCCGCGAGCGCCAGCGCAACGTTCCTCAACTGATGCCGTCCGACGAGTGAAGACTCAACCTCAATCTGCCGTCCCAAAACCTCCATGGGATAACGCTGCGTCCAGCGGTCTGCCTCTCGATGCTGCTCACAGTCCACCGGCCACTGGCCACTGAAGTCACTTCCCGGGGAGACCGGTGGCACATAGGGTACTGCATTCACTGCCCGCGCCTCTGCATCCAGAATCGCATGACCGATCACGTCGTTCGCTTCAGCCAGTTGGGGCAATGTCACCACAACGCCGCCTCGCCGAATGATCCCCGCCTTCTCTCTCGCGATCTCCGCAATGGTCTCACCCAGGAATTTCTGATGATCGAGCGAAATGTCCGTGATAATGCTGATCCGCGGTTCAACCACATTGGTGGCATCCAACCGTCCACCCATGCCGACTTCAAGCACAACGAGGTCCGGCCGGTTCCGCGCAAAATACTCAAAGGCCATCGCCGTCAGCATCTCAAAGAAGCTGGGATGCCAGGGCAGATCGCCTTCCCCAACAAGTCGCTCGGCAGTCCTTCCGGCGACGTCATGGAGCAGCGCGAAATCGTCATCGGCAATGGGCACGCCGTCGAGCCGGATTCGCTCATTGATGCGGACCAGATGCGGCGAAGTGTAAAGCCCCGTCTTCAGTCCAGATGCTCGCAGAATCGATGCCAGCGTCGAGGCCGTCGATCCCTTCCCATTCGTTCCAGCGATCAGCACGCTTGGGAAATTTCTTTCCGGATGCCCCAGGGCCGCAAGCAGCACGCGCATGTGCGCCAGGTCGAACTTGTGCGTTGGCGGCTGGCCCAACTCGTGGCCCAACGCGTACATCTGCGCAACTGCGGTCTCGTAAGACAAAGTCGTCGCTCGCTATTCGTCGTTCGCTACCCGCTAACCCCATAGTTCGCTAGATTCATCGTTCACCATTCGCGACGGCGTGAGAATCAAGGGTAACAAGTCCGGCCAAGGTTTTCGACACTGTCTCATTGGGTGGGGCAGGATCGATGCTAAACCGCTTCCCACAAGCTCTGATAAGAGGATCGGGGCTCCCGGCGCAAGCTGAGAATTGTGGTTTTTGCGAACAGTGAGCGACGAACAGCGGGATTCAAGCGAATAGCAAACAGTGGGCCTTATGCCGCCGCTCCTGCCATAAACTCCAGCGCTCGCGCAATATACGGTTTCAATTCCTTACGCGTGACCACTGCATCGAGCATCCCGTGTTCCAGCAGAAATTCCGAGCGCTGAAACCCCGGTGGCAGTTTCTGCCGGATCGTCTGCTCGATCACGCGCGGCCCGGCAAACCCAATCAGCGCGCCCGGTTCGGCAACGTTCAGATCGCCCAGCATGGCAAATGATGCGGTCACGCCTCCGGTAGTAGGGTCGGTCAATACCGAGATGTATGGCACTTTGGCCGCGTCCAAGCGCGCCAGTGCTGCCGAGATTTTTGCCAGCTGCATCAGGCTGATCGCGCCTTCCATCATGCGCGCCCCGCCCGACGCCGAAACGATCACGATCGGCGTCTTTGTCCCGGTCGCCTTTTCGATCGCGCGCGTGATTGCCTCGCCCACCACCGCCCCCATGCTCCCGCCGATAAACGAGTACTCCATAGAGCTCACGATTACCGGGTGGCCATTCAACTTCCCATGGGCATTGATGACAGCGTCCTTCAACCCCGTGGTCTCCTTCGCCTGCTTCAGGCGCGACGAATATGCCTTCAGGTCCACAAACTTCAGCGGATCGGTCGAGACCAGATCGCTGTCGAAAATCTCGTATCGATCGTCGTCCAGTAGCTGTGCCAGCCGCGTGCGGGCGTCAATGCGAAAGTGCTTATCGCACTTGGGGCAAACGTTTAAATTCTCTTCCAGATCCTTCTTCCAGATAATCTGCCGGCAGTTGTCACACTTTACCCAAAGCCCTTCGGTTCGGACCCTTTTCTCGCCCGCCGCGTCGATCTCGCCGGATTGTCGCTTAAACCAGGTCATAGGGAATTTTGCAATTTGGTAATTTGTAATTGGTAATTTAAGACCAAAACCCTCAGATCAAGGCGGTTCAAATTATCGATTACAAAATTACAAATTCAGTATTCGATTCCTCTCTGCGCCATCACACCCTTTTCGTAGGCGTGCTTCACCTGCCGCATCTCTGTTACCGTGTCCGCAAGCTCGACAATTGTCGGATGCGCGTTCCGTCCGGTCAAGATGACGTGCACCATCTCCGGCCGCCGCGTCAACGCCTCGGCAACCTTCGCCGGATCCAGCATACCGTAGCTGATTGCGTAATTGATCTCGTCGAGTACCACCAGGTCCCACTCACCTGACTGAATGGCCTTCTCCGCTTCCGCCCAGGCTTCCTCGACCATGCGGACGTCCTCGGGATCGGGCTTTTCGGCGCCCACCTTCACAAACCCGCGCCCCATCTGTTTCATGATGAACTTATCGCCGAATGCCTTCACCGCGTCGAGTTCGCCGTAATGCCACGAACCCTTCAGAAACTGCAGCATCAGCACCCGCATTCCCTGCCCAACCGCCCGCAGCGCGGTTCCCATGGCAGCAGTCGTCTTTCCCTTGCCCGGGCCGGTATTCACCATGATGAGACCGCGTCGCAAATCTGGCATAAAGAAGGGCCGACATAGGCGGTCGTGTATATATGTCGTTTATACATATAGACCGGATATGAAGGCCGAGCCTTCATTCTACCCGCCGCACAATCGGCGCGCCACCTGTGATTGCGCGAGCCGACGTTCTGATGTATATCAGCCCTCCACGATCGAACCCTCGCTCCGAGCGCAGGCATTAGGCTGAATGATCCCGCTTTCGCCTCTCATGCAAAATCCCACCCTGCTACAATTGCCGCCATGCGGAGACCTCTACAATCCCCGGCACTGCGTATCGGCATCGTCATACTCGGGAGTCTGCTTACGCTCCCGGTGGCCAATGCCCAGAAAGAGTCTTCACCCGATGTGCCGAAGGCGCTTCAGCCGCCCGCAGGCGAAGTAGTTGTCCTGTTGGCGCACGGTGTCGGTTCGCAGATCTATACCTGCCAGGCCGGATCGGACGGCAAGTTCATGTGGGTCCTCAAAGCGCCCCAGGCAGAATTAATGGATTCGAAAAGGAACGTGATCGGGAGCCATTTTGCCGGTCCGAAGTGGAAACTGAAAGATGGTAGCGAAGTCACGGGCAAGGCCGTGGCTCATGTGGATTCCCCGGATCCCGATTCCATTCCCTGGTTGCTGGTCAATATCGTCGCTCATTCGGGCAAGGGACTGCTCACGAACATAACAACCATTCAGCGTGTCCACACCCAAGGCGGTAAAGCGCCGGCCCAGGGATGCGATGAAGCGCACCGTGATGCGGAGACGAAAAGCAACTACACGGCCGACTATTATTTCTACGCGCCCGCCAAATAAACCGGCATCCTTGCCGGATCATGCTTTTCGGATCATCCCAGTTGGTTGCGCTCAGCTGGGTCGCTGGCTAGAGCGGTTTCGCAGCTGGTGTATCCATCACGCACGCTGTAGTGGCTGCGCATGCCACGTAGGGACAGCCGCCCCCGGCTGTCCGGCGGAGCGGAACTGCGCAATTTCAGCGGATACGGTTTCTCGGAAACCGCTATAGTCCAGATTGCCGAGAAGACGCGTCCCTGATTCGGCGTTTGTCGCATTTTGCTCTTGCGATTAAACCCCTTGACAGCACATGCTATGCTAAACGTTGCAGCAGGAATATGTAGCCAAAGGGCGGCCTAGGCCGCCTTTTTAAGTTATTTGAAATCAATACTTTGCCCGACTTACAAATTGTAAGTTGTTGATTATAGGAGAGTTACAATATCGCACCCACAGTTAAGTCCTCTATTATCAATACTTTGTAAGTTAAGTTATGTGGATTGAATACTTTACAGGCGAAATATTCGTAAGCTGTTGATTCGAATAGGCCATGATGGGAGGGGGAGGGTACTCCTGCAGCCTCGATTTCTCCAGAATTTTGCGATTCAGCAAGCCAGGAGCCGGACCAAACCGGGATTTCGCGCATTCTCTAAAGCGGTTCGCGGATACGGCGACAAAAGAACCGTACTGGGATAGGAATCTCAGAAATGTGCGGGAGGCCGTCGGCTTTGACCGCCTCCCGTACATCCGAAAAGATTGCTGCTCCTCGATCGCGTCTTACTGAGTCGTGAAGAATATGAACTCACCGAGGCATTCGTTCCCCGACAAGTCATACACAGGGCTGAATTTGGAAATAAACAGTGTGTAAATCTGCCTGCGCTGCCGAGGGTCGAGTTCGGCGTCAGCGTGACAGTCGTATAGTCGGGCGAGAACGTGATGGTGGCTGGCACCGCACTGCGGTACTGAGTCCTGCAACGTGAAGCTGCTGTTTGGATCGAACGACGCCGGATCCATGGCCTTACTGAAGACGACCTGGAACGATGTATTGTCGGGCACGGGCGACCCACTGCTCGGGCTGACCGACACGATCATGGGCGCAATCAGATCCAACCCGCTCCCCGTAGTAAAGGACTGCGACGGGAAACTGGCCTGAGCATTGCCCGTGATGTCGAGCACTCCAGTCACGTTAATGGTGTAGCTGGTGTTCGGCGTCAACGGCGACAGCGGCAGCATCTGGATACCCTGGTCTCCGTCGAACAACGACGTGATCGTCGGCACCGTCGATCCACCGTGCTTCAGTGTTACACCTGCGATCGATGCCCCGTCGACTTGCTCGCTGAACAGAATCTGGATCAAGGCGTTCGTTCCGATCCCGGTGAGTCCGGCGGGCGGACTTACCTCGAGAACGCTAGGACCAGTCGTTACAGGTCCGGCTCCCACTAAGAAGCTCACACAGAAGGGGGTCTGCGTGATGCCAGACAAATTGGTCATGGCGGAGCTGCACATCTGCATCTGATCGCCGGCGTTGAGACTGCTCGTCGGCGTCAGCATGACCGTGGTGAGGTCAGTGCTGAACGTGATGGTAGTCGTCACGGCAGCGCTTGCGGTCGTGTCATAAATGTAGACGTCCTGAGCGCCGGCCGGATTGACCGAGCCCGGATCGATCGGCTCGTTGAACTGCATGGCGAAGGCCGCATTGGTCCCGACGGTCTGGTTCTTGGCCACGCTGGAATTCACCACATACGGAGCGGTCAGGTCCGGTCCCGCCATGGTCGTGAAGTGCGTGGTTTGGCTGGAGACCGCCACGCCCGCCCCACTGGTGACCCCATTGATCGCAATCGCCATCTGCGTGTTCGGCGGCAGCGGAGACTGCGGAAGGATCGTCACTCGCGTGTTGTCCGGCGTAAAGCTGATGCTGGACGGCACTTCCGTGACTGAGCCACCGCTCAGTTGAATCGTGCTTCCCGTCACCGACATCGGGTTGACGGCTTTGTTGAAGTTCACGCTCACCCCGGCATTGGTTCCGATATTGGTGGACGAATCCGGAGGAGCGACCGAGACCACGACGGGCGCTGCGTTGTCTACCGACGAACCAGAGGTGAAGGTGAAATTGAAGGCCGTCACTGGAACCGAGTTCGTGTTGGTGACGGAGGCTGAGACGCTGACTTTATATTGCGTGCCCGCCGCCAGGTTGCCGGCTGGGGCAATATTGATGACCTGCCCGCCTCCGACTACAGAGCAAGTCGGGCTCAAATAGCTGCTAGTGTTCACGTTCTGGAGCGTCACCGAACCCAAGCTTCCATTACAGGTGACGGTTCCCGTCTGTAGCGGCTGGTTGTACTGCAACTGGATGATTGTGTTCAACGGTACGTTGCCGGCATTTACTGGCGGGTTAGTCGCCTGCACGGCCGCGGCGCTGCTCGTGGAGCCTGCCGTGGTGAAGGTGGCCTGGAAGTTCGTGAGGCTGTTTCCGTAAGTATCCTGCGCCGTCGAATTCAGGAAAACCTGAATCGGCGTGCCGGCCGTGAAGTTGGAACTGGGCGTAAATACGATGCTCTGCCCATTCGCCGCCACCGTCGGAGTACCAGAAACCGCAATGCCATTCTGCGACACATAGAACGCGCTGGGAATTGTTGAAGCGTTCATCGGGGCGCTGGTAAACAGCGTGATGACGGTATTAGTGGGCACATTGGTTGCACCGTTGCCGGGGCGCGAGTTGACCACCGTCGGGGAGGAGGTGAGCCCTGCCGACGAGGTCGTGAACTGGCTGGTCGTATCGGCCAGCGCGTTCCCGGAGAGGTCCGTAATCATGTGAGTCGCGACCACCGTGATCGTCGCGCCTGGCGGCAGCGTTACGGCACCGAGCACGACCGTACGGTTGTCGCCGGAGATCGTGATGCTCGGACTGAGCTCCACATCTCCATTGAACAAAGCGACCGTGCTGATGCCGACCGTCTGTGGGTCGATCGACTTCGAGAAGGTCAACACCACTTGCGGATTGAGCCCGATGTTGGTCGCGCCATTGGATGGAGTAATAGCCACCGTTGGCTTGGTGGTGTCGTTGGTGTTAGCGGTGCTAAACGAGCCTTCCTGGGTGTAGGGGAAAACATTGCCCGCGAGGTCCATCAATCCATTCAGTACCATTACCATCGATGCGCCGCCGGGGTATGGCGTCAGCGGCGTAAACGTAACCGACTTTCCGCTCACGCTATAGGTCCCCGCCACTGTCGCGTTCGCGCAATTGGGGCTGCCGCCGTTCTTGGTGCAGTAGACCTGCACCGTCAGCGGGTTCACCGAGGCAGCATCGATCAGGTTGCTCATGGTGAACACGACTTGGCTGTTCACCGCGACGCCGCTGGTGTCGTTCGCCGGAGTTGTTGAGACCAGGGTAAACGAACTGCCGCCGTAGGATGCGCTGTTCGTCGTGAACGTGCTCGTGAAGGTGGTGACCGGGTTCCCTTGTACGTCGTTAAAGCCGCCCACGGAAACGTTAAAGCTCGTCGCCGCCGCCAGATTGCCATTGGATGCAAATGTCAGCGTGACCCCGTCACTCGCGAGAGTGACAGTTCCTCCAACCGTGACGCCGCCGGAAGTCTTCACGGTAATGGAGCTGTTCGTAATGGTGGTCGGATCGATCGTGTCGCTCATCAACGCTACAACCAGCGAGTTGATGGGTACGGTTGTTTGGGTATTGGCCGGACTGATCGAACTCACCGTTGTGCTCGTGGTGTGCGTACCGGCAGCGGTCGTGAAGTTACTGGTGTACGAGCTGCCACCGTTGCCGGCAACGTCGTAGTAGTTAGTGGCGTTTCCGACCGAGATCGTATAGAGCGTGCTTGGCGACAGAGCCGATGTGGGCGTCACGATCGCCGTCGTGCGATCGGATGACATGGTGACCGTGATCGGCACCGGCGCACCCGTATTAGCGTTCAACAGCTCAACCGAGCCCTGGTTGTATGCCTCGTTCGAGCTGGTCACAACGGTCAACGGATTAAGGCGTTCCGAGAACTGCACGCGCGCGATCACATTCGTGCCAACGCCAGTCGTATCGGGCGCCGGATCGGTCAAGAGCACCGAGGGTCCGGCAAGATCAAATGTCCCTGCGGTCGTGAAGGTATTGTTGACCGTTCCCGTCATCTGGTTCCCGGCCGTATCTTTTACGCCAGTAATCGAAATTGTGTATGAGGTATTGTTCAGCAGCGGCAACGCGGGCGTCAGCGTCAGCAACTGGTTAGCATCGCTGAATGACGTGCTGACCGCGATTGCATTCCCGCCTGTCTTGAGTGTGATTTGACCAATGCTGGTCGGCTGTATTGGTTCGCTGAACAACACCTGCACTGGAGTATTCGTCGGGACCTGGGTTTGGGCGCTCTCCGGGCTGGTATTCACCACCGAAGGCGGATTGCTGTTCGTGGTGAATGCCACCGTAAACGTGGCGCAGAAGCTCGTCTGAACGTTCCCCTCGAGATCGGTCATCGAAGCGCTGCACAAGGAATAAGTGTCGCCGATGTTCAGCGGGCTGGTCGGTACCAGGGAGACCGTGGTCTGGTCGCTGCTCCACGAAACGGTCGTGGGGGCTATTGCCGTCGGAACGACTCCGCCCATCACGTAGACCTTCGTGGGATCGAGGCTGCCAATGTCCATGGCCTTGCTGAACTGCATGCTCAACACTGCGTTCACCGGAACGTTCGTCTGGCCGCCCACCACGCTGCTGTAGATCACGACGGGCGTGGTGAAGTCCGGCTGCGCGGCGGTCGTAAAGTTGGTTGTTTTAGTCGCAGCACTGGTTCCCGCCTGGCTGGTCACGCCATTGACCACCAACGTCATAGCCGTGCTGGCCGGCATGGGCGCCTGGGGCACGATCCTGACTCGCGTGTAGTCGGGCGAGAAGCTGATGCTCGACGGCGTTTCTGTCACCCCGCCTCCACTCAATTGAATGGTGCTTCCCGTTACCGATATCGGGTTGATAGCCTTGTTGAAGTTCATGGTCACGCGCGCATTGGTGCCAATGTTCGTCGCGTTGTTAGTGGGAGCCTGCGAGATGATCGTGGGCGCCGCGTTGTCAACCGTCGTGCCGGCGGTAAAGCTGAAACTGGAAGCTTGCACCGCGGTACTGCTCGTGTTGGTGACGGTAGGTGTCACATTGACCGTATATTGCGATCCCGACACCAGGTTACTGGCTGGGGCAATGTTAATGACCTGCCCACCACCGACTACCGTGCAAGTCGGGGTCAGGTAAGTGCTCGTGGCAACTTCGAAGAGCGTCACCGAGCCCAAGCTTCCGTTACAAGACACACTTCCAACTAGCAGCGGCTGGTTGTATTCCACCTGGATGATGGTGTTCCGCGGGACGCTCGTCGCGCCCGGGAACGGGTTCATCGCCACCACCTGCGCCGCCGTTGAAGAAGAGCCTGCCACTGTGAACTGGCCGCTGAAGCTGTTGAGCGCCGAGCCATCCGCGCCCAGAGCCGACGAGCCCAGGAAGACCTGAATCAGGTCGCCGGCGTTGAACGGGGAGGAAGGAGTAAACTCGATCGCCTGCGCATTGCTGAACAGTTGCACCGTTCCCGACACCACTACTCCATTGTCGGTGACGTTGAGAGCTCCGGTGATCGTCGAAGCATTCATGGCCATGCTGGTAAACAGCGTAATGGCAGTATTGGCCGACACATTAGTCGAGCCGTTGCCCGGACGCATCGAGGCGACCGTGGGCACCGTGCCCGATGCAGCCGTCGTCAATGTGAACTGGCTGCTCGTGTTCGCCAGCGCATTCCCCGACAGATCCTGAATTGCGTTGCTCAGCGCGACCGTGATGACCGCGCCCGAAGTCCATGCGGTGCCGCCGGGAGTAAGAACGATCGTCCGGTTGTCTGCGGAAATTGCGTAGTTATAGCTGGCCGCAGTGTCGCCGTTGAATACCGTCAGCGAACTCGGGGTAATCGTAGCTATATTGATGGACTCCGAGAAGGTCAAAACGATCTGCGTATTCAACCCGACATTGGTAGCGCCATTGGCCGGGCTGACGGTCACTGTCGGCGGAGTCGTATCCGCGGTGTTCGCAGTCGTAAAGTACTTGTAAGTGTCGCCGACGGCATTGCCCGCCTCGTCCAACACCCCGTTGACCTCCATGCCAATCGCGGCATTTCCGGGATAATTGGTGAGCGGTGTAAAGGTAATGGTCGCGCCACTCACACTGTAAGTACCCGCTACCGACTCACTCACGCTGCAGGCAACGCCGCCGTCGAAGCAGAGCTCGACCGCGGCGGTCTGAGCGTTCACAGAAGCGGCATCGACATAGTTGGTCATCGTGAACGTTACTGGGCTGTTGACCGCAACGCCCGTGGCTTTATTCGCCGGAGATGTTGAGGACAGCTTGAACGAACTGGGGCCGTAAGAACCGGAGCCAGGCGTGAATGTGCTGGTAAAAGACGTGACGGTATTGCCCTCGGCGTCGGAGAACCCGCTCACTACAACCGTGTACACCGTATTCCCAGTCAGCGCGATGCCTGGTGTAAACGTGAGAGTCACTCCGTCGCTGGCCAGGCTGAGCGTCCCTGCAACCGAGCTTTTGTTGGCAGGCGTCAAAGTGATCGAACTGCTGGTAAGGGTCGTGGGATCGATGGTGTTACTCATGACGGCCACGATCTCGGCGTTCAACGGGGCAGAGGTTTGTCCGTTCGGAGGGCTGATCGAACTCACCGTGACATGACTCGTGATAGCACTGGTACCGGTAACAAAGGTGGAGCTGAAGCAGTTGCCCGTGTTGCCGGCAATGTCGGCGTATCCACAAACATTCACCACGTATTGCGTGTTCGGAAGAAGCGCCGAACTCGGTGTGATGGTGGCGCTCAGGCGGTTTATCGCAACCGTCACTGTGGCGGGCACGACCGGTCCACCCGCGTAAGACAAGCTCATAGCCGCCGGAATTGTCAGCCCATTCACCGCCGTGCTGAACGTCACCCGCGGTTTGATGTTGAGGCCGACGCCGAGGCTCTGGGCCGGAGGATTCACCGCCGTCACCGACGGAGGTATCGTGATGCTGGTGGCTCCCGCAGTAAAGCTGAATGTGCCCGGGTTCGTAAGCGCGTTGCCTACCGTATCCGTAATTTGTGCCGTGTAACTTACGGTGTAAGTGGCGCTCGGGATCAGGAAGGTGTCCGGTGTAAATGTGACGGTTTTGTCGTCCACCGAATAGCTGAACGTGCCGGACAACGCGCTGCCACCCTGAGTCACCGAGATCCCGTTCTGGGCCGTAATCGGATCGAGCTGATCGTTGAATCGGAGCACGATCGGCGCATTCGTCGGAACACCGCTATCGCCGCTAATGGGGCTGCTCCCAGTGAGGGCGGGACCAGTCAAATCATTGCTGAATGCGGTGGTGAACATGAATTGCTGTGGAGACAGCGTGTTCGCGCAGGTATCCTGCAGGGAACTCGCGGAACTCAGCGAGACCATGAACGTCCGCCCCGCCGGGAGCGCTATGCTCGGAGTTATCGTGGCAATCGTGCTGGAGGCGTCGAGAGAGATCGCCCCCGGTACTTCTTGGCTGGGGTTGGTGGTTGTGTCGTAGAAGAAAACAGTCGCGTTGCCCGTGCTGCCGAGCGAGAACGTGCTGCGATCCATCGGCTCGTTGAACTGCACCTGAACCTGCGCGTTCAGCGGCACGGTGGTCGCATTGTTGTTCGGGCTGGTCGAAACCACGGCTGGCGTCGTTGTATTGCACGTCTGAATGGAGATCCCGTTATTCACGCTCAATGTTTGCGAACCGGTCTGAATCTGGACTGCGTTGAGTTGGATCGTCGCTCCCGAAGTTGCCAGGTTCGCGGTCAGACTGGTAGCGCTGTTAAACGTCACCGGGCCAAATGCGCCAGCTGCCGCGCCTCCAACGGCAATGCCAGGGCCAAAATTGGCCTTCGTCGCCGAGGTCCAGTTCGTAAATGCGCCGGTTATGGTGACGCTCTCCGATTGTGTCGGCTGAATCGTGTTGGGGTTGATCAGGGTAACGACAGGCACGCCCGCCACTACGCTGAAGCTCACGTTCACCTGCTGCGCCCCCGTCGTGATAATGACAGTGCGCGACCCCGTGGCTGCAACATTATCGAGAATGATCGGCACGGAGGCGCTCGTCGGCCCATTCACCGTCAACGTACCGGCCGTGATATCGGCGCCGAAATTGACCGTGGTGGTCGGTCCAAAACTGGTACCAGTTCCAGTGATGATAATCACCTGCGATGAGCCTTGGTGCGCTGATGAGGGGGTAAGCGTAGCGCCGATGGTGATTGCGGAACACGTGACCTGAACGTTCGTGACGTTCGCATTGGCCGTGCCGCTGCCACTCGTCACGGTGCAGTTTTCCGACGGACTGGATGGTTGTGTCAGAACCGTGACGTTATACCCGCTGCCGGCGTTGATGGCCTGGCTGAATGTAAAGCTGGTCGCTCCCGAGGTGACCGACAGGTTGTTGCCGCCGTTATCCTGCAGCACGAGTCCGCTACCGGAGTAACCCGAAATCGAGCCACCAATCGTGTAAGTAGTAGTGGTGCAGGCAATCTGAACATTCGTGACGTTCGCATTCGCGGTGCCGCTGCCGTTGGTCACCAGGCAAGTTTGCGCCGGGCTGGAAGGCTGCGTCAGAACTGTGACGGTATAGGTGGTGCCGCCCGGTAAAGCCTGGCTGAATGTAAAGCCAGTCGCTCCCGAGGTGACCGACAGGTTGTTGCCGCCGTTATCCTGCAGCACAAGGCCTGATCCCGAATAACCCGAGATCGTGCCGCCGATCGTGTAGCTCTGCGTGCTACAAGCGATTTGAACGCTCGTGATATTCGCAGTGCTAACCGTTCCGCTGCCGTTCGTCACCACGCAGGTCTCTGTCGGGCTGGAAGGCTGCGTCAGAACCGTGACGCTATATCCCTTGCCACTGGCGATCGGTGTGGCAAATGTGAAGGCCGTCGCTCCGGAAGAGACCGTCAGGTTGTCTCCGCTATTGTCCTGCAGCACAAGACCGCTGCCGGAATAGCCCGAGATCGAGCCGCCGATCGTGTACGTATTCGTCGTGCAGGCGATCTGAACGTTTGTGACGTTGGAAGTCGCGTTGCCGCTGCCATTCGTGACCAGGCAGGTCTGCGCCGGATTAGATGGCTGCGTCAGCACGGTGACGCTATATGGGCTGCCGCTGGCGATGGCTTGGCTGAAAGTAAATCCAGTCGCACCAGAAGTGACCGTCAGGTTGTTGCCGCCATTGTCCTGCAGCACCAGTCCGCTACCCGAGTAACCCGAGATCGTGCCTCCAATCGTGTAGGTGACTGCGCTGCACGTAACCTGAACGTTCGTGATATTCGCGTTAGTGACGGTGCCGCTGCCACTGGTTACCGAGCACGTCTGCGCCGGGCCCGAAGGCTGTGTCAGAACCGTAACGCTATACCCCTTGCCACTGGCGATCGGTGTGGCAAATGTGAAGTTCGTCGCCCCCGAAGAGACTGTCAGGTTGTCGCCGCCGTTGTCCTGCAGCACAAGCCCGCTGCCCGTATAACCCGAAATCGTGCCGCCGATCGTGTAGGTGTTCGTCGTGCAGGCAATTTGAACATTCGTGACATTCGCGTTGGCCGTTCCGCTGCCATTTGTGACCACGCAAGTCTGAGTCGGGTTGGATGGTTGCGTTCCAACCGTGACAGCATACGTGTTGCCGCTGGCGATCGGCGTGCTGAATGTGAAGCCAGTCGCGCCGGAACTAACCGTCAGATTGTTGCCGCCATTGTCCTGCAACACCAGCCCGCTGCCGGAATAATTCGAGATGGTTCCACCAATGGTGTAGGTGACTGCGGCACAAGTGACCTGAACATTCGTGACGTTCGCGCTGCCTACGGTTCCGCCGCCGTTTGTCACGGTGCAAGTCTGAGCCGGGCTCGAAGGCTGCGTCAGTACGGTAACGCTATAAGTGCTGCCACTGGCGAGAGGTGCACCGAAAGTGAAGCCAGTTGCACCGGAATTGATCGACAGGTTGTTTCCGCCATTGTCCTGCAGTACAAGTCCGCTTCCCGTATAACCCGAAATTGTGCCGCCAATCGTATAAGTGTTCGTCGTGCAGGTGATTTGAACGTTCGTGACATTCGCGTTGGCGGTGCCGCTGCCATTCGTGACCACGCAAGTCTGCGTCGGGTTGGATGGTTCCGTCAGAACGGTAACGTTGTAAGTGCCGCCACCAGCAATCGGCGTGCTGAAAGTGAACCCTGTCGCGCCAGAATTGACCGTCAGGTTATTGCTGCCATTATCCTGCAGCACAAGTCCGCTGCCCGCATATCCCGAAATCGTGCCGCCGATGGTATAGGTCGGCCCGGCGGTGACAGTTAATGTCGTCGTCCCTTTGATCGAGCCCGACGTGGCCGTAATCGTCGAACTCCCGCCCCCGGCGCCGTTTGCCAGTCCGGTTGAACTGATTGTTGCCACGCTCTGAGTCGCTGAACTCCAAACCACGGTATTAGTCAGGTCCGCCGAGCTGCCGTTCGTGAAGTATCCGGTGGCGGTAAATTGCTGATTCGTTCCCTTTGCGATCGTGGGGTTCACAGGCATGACCGTGATCGAACTCAGGCCACTGACGCTGCCCGTGCCCGTGAGACTCATCGTGATTGGGCTGCCCACACTGTCGTAGTTGATTGTGAGCGTTCCCGATTCTGCGCCCACTATGCTGGGTGTGAAGGTCACCCCAAGTGTGCATTTCTGCCCGGCGGCCACGCCGGAAGCGCAGTTATTGTTGACCACCGCGAAGTCACCACTCGCCGTGATCGAAGAGAAACTCATGGTCGTGGTGAGATGGTTGGTTATCGTTACGGTATCCGCGGCACTCGTTGCGCCCACGCCGCGACTGGCAAATTTAAGACTGGTTGGGGCAACCGTAAGCGGCGCGGAACCCGTTCCGCTAAGGCTGATGGACTGCGGGCTGGTCGATGCGCTATCGGTGAATGTCAGCGCCCCAGTGCGCGCCCCGGTCGCTGTCGGCGAGAATGTTACTCCGACTATGCATTTCTGTCCGGCGCCCACGCTGGAACCGCAAGCGTTACTCGAAATACTAAAGTCTCCGCTGGTCGCGATGCTCGAAAAGTCAAGCGCCGTTTTCTGGCTGTTGGTAAGTGTGACCGATTTCGCTGCAGTGACGTTGCCCTCATAGGCCGTTCCAAAACTGAGCGTGGCGGGCGACAGCGTGACCGGCACGACACCCGTCCCAGTAAGGGCGACAGTCTGCGGACTGGTACTCGCGCTATCGGTAACGGTCAGCGTTGCCGGTCTGCTCCCCGCACTTGAAGGCGTCAATGTGACGGTGATGGTGCAGGTCTTTCCCGCAGCGAGTGTGCCGCTCGTCGGACAGGTCCCGCCCGACGCATAATCGCCCGGAGCCGGCCCACCGCTGATCGTGATGCTGGAGATCGTTAATGCCGCCGGCTGGTTGTTCTTAAGCGTGGCAGTCTTTGCCGCGCTCGTTGTACCCACTGCCTGGCTGCCAAAGGCCAGCGTCGCCGGAGTGAGCGTAGTCGGTGTTTCTCCCGTCCCCGACACGGCAACGGATGCGAGCGTGTAATCGGTGTTGTCGTTGACGTTGACCGTACCCGAGATCATGCCCACCGTCGTCGGCGCGAAGGACACGCTCATCTTGCAGGAAGAATTGGCCGCAATGTTACCGCCGCACGTATCCGTTTCCGTGAACCCTGTGCCGGCAACAATAACCACCGGTTGAGGGCTCGGCGCAGCGTTAGTGATGGTCACGGTCTTAGCCGCACTCGTGAATCCGACGACCTCGGGAGCGAACGCGAGGCTGCCTGGCGTCGCCGTAACATCCTGCGCGAACAGACACAGGCTCGCGCTCATTACAACCAGCGCTACGATCAGAATTCGTGAAAACCGTGGGGAGATAGACGGAAGCGTATATGCGTTGACAGCGGCAGCGCGCATGGAAACCCTCGCGGATCGTGACTAAAATTGCTGTTTTTTGTTTTTTAGGCGGAACTCTATAGGGGGAGGAGGGTACCTGGGAAAGGATCCCGCCACGAGGCGTATCGCCTCAATGCCCCGAAGTCTAGCAGTGAGATTGCAAGAAAGCAACGGCCAACAAAAGTTTTTGTCGGGTTTTTGTTTTCATCGCGCAAAGTTTTGCAAACGCACTGGAATGTTCTCCGCAAAGATTTGCATATCCGCACATAATGCAAATATCACTGCAAGCCAGAGAAATGCCGGTTTTCTTTAGCGTTTCATAGACTTAGAAGTTTAGCTTTGTCGCAAGGATACATCCGCTCTGGTCATCTCATTGGTTCGGGATTCAAGACGAATATGGGGCTGATTTCAGCGGACTAATGCGTAAGATTTAGGATGCCGAACCCGGGGACTTCAGCCCGAAAGAGGGCGTGAGATTAGCGCGACAAACATTCCTTGCCGCGAGCGTTCGCTTGATGGCGGATTATCCCGCTGCGGCTTGCGCACACCTGTGCGACGCCAAGTGCCGCGCCGAACCGTTCTTACATCTCGAAGAAGTTCAAAATGACAATCTCTTGGAAGATCCAAAACTAATTTGAAGTTAATTGAATGTTGAAAAATACAACATCAAGACAGGAATGATCTGTCCTAGCCAAGCAACCATTCCTCAAAATTGTCATTCTTATAGCGGTCGTTACTCCCGGAGGAGCCGTCTTCTAGATTTTATTGACAACCAGAGCGCGCGACATTATTCTCGCACCACGTTTTTGAAAAACTGCGGCCCCGGCCGTTGTCTCCGGTGCAAACGATTGTGGGATCGTTTGCGGTTTATTTCCCAGGCGTGGACGAATCGACTCAATTCTGATTGTGGGGTAAACCGTCTTGTTTCCGAAGCGCACCGCTTCCTGGTCGTTATCTATCCTTGCCTCAGTGGTTCCCGGCAACCTGCTTTCTGCGGGACTGGTTTGCCTGGGACTTGTTTGCTCCGGATACGCTCAACCGGCTCCCACGCCAGCAGATTTGACCCTTCGCTCCAGCGTCTCCGAAGTACAGGTCACGTTCTCCACCACCGACCAGAACAACCGGGTCATGGCCAACATTCAGCCGAGCGATTTTGCCATCGTCGACCAGGATTTGGTCGTGCGCGAGTTCCGTAGCTTTACCCGCTCGGAATACACGCGCCTGGACGTGGCCCTGCTCATCGATGCCAGCGGGTCGATCACTCCGCAATTTCGTCAAGAACTGTCCAACGTCGTTCAACTAATCACTGAAGGCGCGCGCGGCGGCGGGCCCGATGAGACCTTTTCGGTTATCTCGTTTCGCGATCTGAAGCCGACGGTCCTCTGCGATGGGAACTGCGGAGCTCTGAATACAACCGCGCAGTTTCCTACCGTCGCCAGCGGTGGAGAGACGCCGCTTTACGACAGCATCGTATTTGCATCGCACATGCTGATGCGCCGGAACGACCCGCATACCAGAAAAATTGTCATTCTATTCTCAGATGGCGCGGACACGATCAGCCTGAACTCCTTTACCGACGCGCTGGGTACCGCCCTCGCCGACGATGTTGCAATCTATAGCGTTGATCTCAGCAACTCCTCGTATTCCTCTTCGGGGACGCAGGTGATGCGCAGTCTTTCTGTCAGTACTGGCGGCCGTTACTTCCGCGTTGAGGCTGGCGCAGCGACAGTCATCAATGCCATCCATGAAGATTCTCGTGCGACCTACACCGTAGTTTACAAACTGCCAATCGCGGCGGCCGGTTTTCATCGGGTCCGCATTCTGCCTACCCACAATCTGGGCCTGCAATTCCACTGCCGGCGCGGATATTACTATCCACGCAGTTCCGAGAATTGAGGACCTCATGAAACACTATCTCCGAAATACGACTCAGCTTTCTAACGTGGCTCTTTGTGCGGCTCTGCTCTTTGCATTTTCGCCTACGCTGGCCGCGCAAAACCCGGCTCCGGATCAAGGTACGATCGTCCGGATGCGCATGGCCGACTGCCTCGGTTCGCAGCATGCGTTGATGGACGCGCTCTCTGGCAACAGAGTCGCCAGCACCGAACTCTGCCCGGAGTATGTGCTGGTCACCAATAAGGTGGTCTACGTGATCGCCGGAAAAGCTTCCGATCAACTGGTGCCGCTGGCGGAGACGACGCGCTTTCACTTTCGGAACAATGAACTGCTGATCCGCGTCGATGACGCCCGCCACGAAGCGCACTTCCACGTCAAAGAAATGGTGCTGCGCTCAGATTGGGATCGAAGGCAGCAGATTGAGGAAGACGCGGTGGCGGCTGCGCACCATCATCGGGAAAGTCCCGCGGTAGCGGATGCGCGTTAAGGAAATTTTGATTAAGTACCTCGGGACCTCTGTGCACCTCTGTGCCCTCTGTGGTTTTACGCTTTTCGTCCGCACTTAATCAGAGTTTGCCTAAACGATTTGTGTTTGCCCCTAGCCGGGACCATAATCGATTCGATAACCTTTTCGGTTATGACCACCCACCCCAAATCCGCGAAGCCGGGAACGCCCGTCCTCCTCGGGATTCCATTCGACGCCAATTCTTCATGGCTGCGCGGAGCAGCCGGAGCCCCGCCCATCATTCGTGTCGCCTTCGGCTCCTATTCCTCGAACTCTTCAACCGAAACTGGCGTTGACCTCAGCGTTGAAGGGGTCTACTGCGATGCTGGAGATTTGAAATTTGATTTCCAAACGCCATTTGCCGCAATTGAGTCCAAAGTCGGCGAACTTCTCGACCAGGGTCTTCGCCCCGTTTCGCTCGGCGGCGATCATTCCATCACTTTGCCAATTGTAAGCGCCTTCGGAGAACGCATCCCCGGCCTGACCGTCATTCACTTCGACGCGCACCCCGACCTTTACGATGAGCTCGAGGGCAATCGGCTATCGCACGCCTGCCCCTTCGCCCGCATCATGGAGAAAGGCGCGGCGAAGCGCCTGATCCAGGTCGGCATTCGCACCATGAATGCTCACCAGCGCGAACAGGCAAAAAAGTTCGGAGTAGAGGTTATCGAAATGCGCTACTTGCCCGCGCTCGATCGCATGAAGGTAGATGGCCCTGTCTATATCTCATTCGACATGGACGCGCTCGATCCCGCCTTCGCCCCCGGCATCTCGCATCGCGAACCCGGAGGCATGTCGACTCGCGAAGCCATCGCTCACGTGCAGGCGATCACGGGCCGAATCGCCGGCGCCGACATCGTCGAGTTCAATCCCGCCCAGGACAACACGCAAATCACCGCCATGGTCGCGGCTAAGTTACTCAAAGAGATCTTAGGCAAGATGATCGCCGGATAAGAATCGTGCGGTGACGGGGCTCTGCCCCGTCCATGCCGTGTGGAGCGGGCGCCCTCGCCCGCTAGCCGAGCGAAGCTCGGCAGGCCCTGGCAAAACTTCTGCGACTCCCGTCGGGCTCGCATCGTCTATTCATTCGGAGGCTCCTCATGAACTCCGGAATCATCGACGTCCCCAGTCCTTACTCCGTGCCGGAAACGTTAGCGCGCTTGCAATCCATTCTCAAAGAAAAAGGCGTCACGGTTTTCGCGCTCATCGACCACAGCGGCGAGGCCGCTAAAGTCGGCCTCACGATGCGTCCCACGCAACTGCTCATCTTCGGCAATCCCAAAGGCGGAACACCCGTAATGGTTGCCGCTCCGAGTGTGGCGATCGACTTCCCGCTGAAGGCGCTCGCCTGGGAGGATGCCCAAGGCAAAGTCTGGCTCTCGTACAACTCGCCCGAATATCTTCAGCAGCGGCACGGCATCCCGGCCGATCTGCTGAAGAACATTGCGGGACCGGCTGCGCTCCTGCAGAAGGCTGTGGAATAATAGCGGGCTGTTCTTGTTCCGAAACTCCGGAAAATGCCGCCCGACAACGTCAATCCGAATCGCGCTCGCGACCACCTTGCCAATGAACGCACGTTTCTGGCGTGGGTGCGAACCGGCATTGCGACGATCATCTTTGGATTCGCGATCGGCCGCTTCTCGATTGCTCTGCGCGAATTTCTGCATCTGCAGGGATCTGCATCGACCACCTCGGGCGTTACCGCCTGGTTCGGTGTGATCTCGATTGTCGGCGGAGTGCTGCTGATCCTTGCCGGACTCGCCCGCTATCGCAAGACTCGCCTGCAACTCGACACGAACAGCTTCGAACCTGCCGGTTTTGTGGTCGACATTGTTTCTTACTTGCTGGGGCTCTTTGGTTTGGCGCTTGGCGGGTATCTTGTGTACATCGAGTTGTTCAGGAAGTAGAAGTAAGGGAGGGTCATGGCGGATCTGGCGAATAGTCGGCAGGAGAAGTCCCAGAGGGAAAAAGAAATAGCGGGGCGCGCCGCGGCTGAACTGGTGCGCGATGGAGATGTCGTTGGCCTCGGGACGGGTTCGACCTCCTACTTCGCCGTGCTGGCCTTGGGCGAGCGTGTGAAGGCTGGGCTGAAGGTCGTCGGAATTCCCACTTCCAATGCCACCGCCGAGCTGGCCCGCGGCGCCGGCATTCGTCTCGCCACGCTCGATGAGCATCCCGTCATCGACATTGATATCGACGGCGCGGACGAAATCGATCCGCAACTCAATCTGATCAAAGGTGGAGGCGGCGCACTGCTGCGCGAAAAAGTCATTGCCGCAGCCTCGAAGAAGATGGTCGTGATTGCCGATTCCGGCAAACTGGTTCCCGTGCTCGGGAAATTTCCTTTGCCGGTCGAAATTGTTTCTTTTGCGCGAGCGGTGGTCGAGAAGCGAATTGCCGCGCTCGGCGCGACGGTAAAACTGCGCACACGCCCCGACGGAAGTCCTTACCTCACCGACAACGGCAATCCAATTCTCGATTGCAGCTTCGGCAAAATCGAGGATCCGCCTGCGCTGGCGCGCATTTTGAGCGACACGCCTGGCGTGGTTGAGCACGGCCTCTTTATCGGATTGGCCAGCTTGGCGCTGGTGGGAAGTGGAAACTCAGTGGATGAGATTCTGAAATAGTCGCAGGGGCCGCATATGAGAGATACCCACGACGGCATGCCCGAGATCCTGAATGCATACCAGCGCGGCGATTTCTATTTCGGAGTCGTCAGGATCGTCATATCTGACGAAACGGCGGCCTTTGAGTTCGGAGTAGATTATGCCGGATACATCGCGCTGCGGAAAGTGCTTCAGACCCGACCTTTCTCGAATATGCCGGGCATCGAATACCGATATTTTTACGCTGGCCCCGGCGGTTATGGAAGACGAGAAAAGAACGAAGCTCCAGTCACGTATGATGTTCGAATCGAACAAGGCGAGGACGCAAGAAAATGTGCGTTCCAGGGGCCTACCTCGCTTGTTTCGAATCTGATTTGGTTCATGGGACTGAAGAATCTGAACGAAACGAGTCAACTCAAGAGGATCGAGTAGGTCCTTTCGAGCTACGCTTCCACAATCTTCCGCAGCGCGGCAATCATCCGCTCCACTTCCTCCATCGTGTTGTAGTGCACCAGCCCGATGCGCAGGAATCCGCCCAGCCGCTCCACATCCAATTGTTCGGTCAGGTTGAGAGCGTAGTAATTTCCATCCCAGGTGAAGAAGCCGCGCTCGCCGAGCTTTGTCGCCAGCTCCAGCGGCGTGTGGCCTTCGATCCGGACCACGAAAGTCGCGCAGCGATGATCGAAGCGCCGGGGGTCGGTGATGCCATATAGCTTCAGGCCTGGAATCGCCAGTAATCCCGCAATCATTTTCTCCGTCATTGCCCGCTCGTGCGGATGGATCGCCTCGTGCGCCGCAACAATAGCCTCGCGCCGGGTCAGTGTGGTGACGGGGCTCTGCCCCGTCCCGGCGGGGCGGAGCCCCGCCTCCACACGCCTTCCCAACTCCTCCCAATAGTCCACGCAGGCTTTAATTCCCGCGATGCATTCGTGGTTCAGCGTTCCCCACTCCCAGCACTGCGGAATATTGTTGGTGTTGGGACGTACCTTATAAGGACGCAGCCGCTGCAGATGCTCGCGCTTGCCGTAGAGCACTCCCATGTGCGGGCCGAAAAATTTGTAGGTGGAGCACGCCAGAAAATCGCAATCGAGCGCACGGACGTCGATCAGTCCATGCGGAGCATAATGCACGGCATCGATGTAACTCAGCGCTCCGGCCTGGCGCGCCAGTCGCACGACTTCTTTTACATTGTTGATCGTTCCGACCGCGTTCGACGCGTATCCGACCGCGACCAGCCGCGTATGGCTGGTGATCTGCCGTGCCAGGTCGTGCATGTCGAGCGTGCAATCGGCGGGATTGAACTTCGCCGCGCGGATCGTGACGCCTTTTTCTTCGAGCGCTTTCCACGGCGAAAAGTTTGCATCGTGATCGAGCAGCGTCAGGACGATCTCATCGCCCGGGCCCAAATCGCGGCCAAGCTCGCGTCCAAAAGCCCGGCTCATGGCATAGGTGAGCGAAGTCATGTTCGCGCCGAAGACAATTTCATCCGCCTCACAATTCAGGAAGTCCGCCATTGCCGCCCGCGCTTCGGCGATCATGCGGTCCGTGTTGCGGCTGGTGTGGTAAGCGCCGCCGGTGTTGGCGTTGTTGTGCGCCAGATAATCCGCAATGGCGTCGATCACCCGCTGCGGAACCTGCGTGCCGCCTGGCCCGTCCAAAAAGACGGCCGGCTGGCCATTTACAGTCTGTGCCAGCGATGGGAATTGCGAGCGAATCCAGGCGAGGTCGAGAGAAGTAGAGGAAGCCTGCTCACTGGTTGATTTAGGAACGGTCGGCATAGGAACGGTTGGCATAGGAAGCAATATTCTACGGCAGTTCCCAGCCTGCGGGAGTTGCCAAGGCGCGGCGCGAAAGATTCCTCTTCCCGGCGATTGAGCGATTTGCCGGGCTCACAACGATCGCGTCTACTGTACCGTCACAGTAAACGCCTGCGTGGCCGCCGAACCCACCCCGTTCGTTGCCGTGAAGGTAAGACTGTAGGTCCCTTTCACGGTTGGAGTCCCACTGAGCGTCGCGGTCCCATTTGGGTTGGCGACGAAGGTCACGCCCTTGGGAAGCGTCCCTTTCTCGGTGATGGTTGGGACTGGGTACCCAGTGGTGGTTACGGTGAAGGAATCGGCTTTGCTTACGGGGAAAGTAGTACTCTTGGCGCTCGTAATGGCCGGAGTCTGGCCCACGGTCAACGTGAAGTTCTGGGTGGCCGGAGAGCCCACTCCGTTCTGCGCAGTGAACGTGATGTTGTAGACGCCGGTGCTGCTCGCGGTGCCGCTGAGCTTGCCGTTCCCGGTGTGGTTGTCGACGAAGGTCACACCCATCGGCATAGCTCCTGCCTCAGTGATGCTGGGAGTCGGATAGCCCGAAGTGCTCACAGTAAACGACCCTGCCGTACCCTCGACAAAGCTGGTGTTATTGGCGCTGCCGATGGCCGGAGCCAGGCCTACCGTCACGGTGAATGTCTGCGTGGCCGCTGAACCGATTCCGTTCGAAGCAGTAAAGGTGATACTGGTGGGGCCGGTAGCAGTGGGAGTGCCACTGAGCGTGCCAGTCCCGTTTTTATTGTCGACGAATTTCAGTCCCTTGGGCAGAGTCCCTTTCTCGGTGATGCTTGAGATTGGGTAGCCCGTCGTGGTCACAGTGAACGAACCCGCGGTCTTCACGACAAAGGTCACATTATTCGCGCTCGTAATGGCCGGAGCCTGGCTCACTGTCAACGTGAAGGCCTGCGTGGCTGGCGATCCGATTCCGTTCTGCGCGCTGAAGCTGATGCTGAAGACGCCGCCGGCGGCGGGTGTGCCGCTGAGCGTGCCGGTCCCGTTGTGGTTATCGACAAACGTTACGCCGCTCGGCAGAGCTCCCGTCTCGCTTAAGCTCGGGGTCGGGTAGCCGGTCGCAGATACCGTGAATGAACCGGCGGTACCGGCAGTGAAGGTCGTGTTATTCGCGCTCGTAATCGCCGGCACCTGAGTCACGGTCAGCGTGAAGGCCTGCGTGGCTGGTGATCCGATTCCATTCGAAGCGGTGAGGCTGAGGCTGAACACTCCGTTGGCCGTTGGCGTGCCGCTGAGCGTGCCGGTCCCATTGTGATTGTCGGTGAACGTTACGCCACTAGGCAGAGCCCCCGTCTCGCCAAGGCTTGGAGCTGGGTACCCGGTTGTGCTCACCGTGAACAAGCCGGCAGTGCCTACGGTGAAGGTTGTGTTACTCGCGCTGGTGATCGCCGGAGCCTGATTCACGGTCAGCGTGAAAGCCTGCATCGCGTTCGATCCGATCCCGTTCGAAGCGGAGAGGCTGAGGCTGAACACTCCGTTGGCCGTCGGCGTGCCGCTGAGCGTACCGGTCCCATTGTGGTTGTCCACAAAGGTCACGCCGCTTGGCAGGGCCCCCGTCTCGCTCAGGCTCGGAGTCGGGTACCCGGTCGTGGTCACAGTGAATGAACCGGAGGCGTTGACTGTGAAGGTTGTGCTATTGGTACTGGTGATCGCCGGAGCCTGATTTACAGTGAGCGTAAAGCTTTGAACCGCGTTCGATCCGATGCCGTTCGCTGCCGCGAAGCTGATGTTATAAACACCGCTCGCGGTCGGATTTCCGCTTAGCGTGCCGGTCCCGTTGTGGTTGTCGGTGAACATCACGCCGTTCGGCATTGCTCCCGACTCGCTGAGGGCGGAAGCCGGATAGCCAGTGGTGGTCACGGTAAATGAATTTGACGCGCCCGTAGTGAATGTAGTGCCAGTCGCGCTGGTGATTGCCGGAGCCTGATTCACCGTCAATGTAAACGTCTGGCTCGGCGACCCGGCGCTGTTCGAAGCAGTAAAGATGATGTTATAGACGCCATCGGCGGTTGGCGTACCACCGAGCGTGGCGGTACCGTTGTGGTTGTCCATGAAGGTCACACCGGCCGGCATTGTTCCCGACTCACTGAGGCTCGGAGTCGGGTAACCCGTCGTGATCACGGTAAACGTAGCTGGCGCACCTGAAGTGAACGATGTGTTGTTCGCGCTCGTGATTGCCGGAGCCTGATTCACGGTGAGCGCAAAGCTTTGGTCCGCGTTCGATCCGATGCCGTTCGATCCCGTGAAGCTGATGCTATAAACACCGCCCGCGGATGGACTTCCGCCGAGCGTGGCCGTTCCGTTGTGGTTGTCGGTGAACGTTATGCCGCCGGGTGCTCCCGCCTCACTGAGGGCGGGAAGCGGATAGCCAGTGGCAGTCACGGTAAACGAATTTGACGCGCCCGTAGTGAACGTGGCGTTGACCGCGCTGGTAATTGCGGGAGCCTGATTCACCGTCAATGTAAACGTCTGCGTCGCCGGCGATCCGGCACTGTTCGAGGCGGTAAAGCTGATGTTATAGACACCGCTTGCGTTGGTCGTACCACTCAGCGTGCCGGTGCCGTTGTGGTTGTCCACAAACATTACACCGGTCGGCATCGTTCCCAACTCACTGAGGCTCGGAGTCGGGTAACCCGTCGTGGTCACGGTAAACGAGGCTGGCGCACCTGAAGTGAACGATGTGTTGTTGGCGCTCGTGATGGCCGCAACCTGATTGACTGTCAGCGTGAAGGTCTGCGTTGCGTTGGGCGAGACGCCATTCTGCGCGGTGAAGGTGATGCTGAAAATTCCATTTGTAGTTGGCGAGCCGCTGAGCGTGGCCGTCCCATTGTGGTTGTCGACAAGCATGACTCCGGCCGGCAGGGCTCCGGTCTCGCTCACGCTCGGTATTGGATAACCCGTCGTCGTTACCGTAAAGGATCCGGATGTGCCCACGAGGTAGGTCGTGTTGTTGCTGCTGGTAATCGCGGGAGCCTGGTTCACCGTCAAGGTAAACGCCTGCATTGACGGCGATCCCGAAGTGTTCGAAGCCGTGAAGTTGATGTTGTAAACGCCATTGGTGGTAGGTGTGCCGCTGAGCGTGCCGGTGCCGTTATGGTTGTCCACAAACATCACTCCGCTCGGCATCGTTCCCGATTCACTGAGGCTGGGCACCGGGTAACCGGCGGTCGTCACTGTAAATGAACTGCCCGTGCTCTCCATGAAAGTTGTGCTGTTCACGCTCATGATCGATGCAGCCTGATTGACCGTAAGCGTAAAGGTCTGCGAGGCATTGGGCGAGACGCCATTCTGCGCAGTGAAGGTAACGCTGAAGACGCCGCCGGCGGTTGGCATTCCGCTAAGCGTGCCCGTCCCGTCGCGGTTGTCAACAAACGTCACGTCGCCTGGCAGAGTCCCTGTCTCAGTGAGCCTTGGCGTTGGGTATCCCGTCGTTGTCACCGTGAACGACCCGGCGGTTCCCACTGCAAACGTCGCGTTGTTTGTGCTGGTGATCGCCGGAACCTGGTTCACGGTCAAGGTAAAGGACTGCGTTGCCGGAGATCCTGTCCCGTTCTGCGCCGTGAAACTGATGCTGTAGACGCCGTTGGCAGTTGGCGTCCCGCTGAGCGTGCCGGTGCCGTCCTGGTTGCCTACAAACATCACCCCAGCCGGGAGAGTTCCCGTTTCACCCAGGCTTGGAGGCGGGTAGCCCGCGGTGGTCACGGTAAACGATTGCGGCGAGCCCACAACAAACGTCGCATTATTGACGCTAGTAATCGCCGCTGACTCATTCACCGTCAACGTGAAGGTCTGCGTGTCCGCGGGATCGATTCCATTTTGTGCGGTGATGCTGATGCTGTAAACGCCATCCGCGGTTGGCGTTCCACCGAGTGTGCCGGTTCCGTCGTTATTGTCCGCAAACGTCACACCGTCCGGAAGTGCCCCCGTCTCACTCAGGCTAGGCGTCGGATATCCCGCCGTCGTCACGGTAAACGTATTGGGAGCGTTCGGCGTGAAGGCCGTGTTATTCATGCTCGTGATCACCGCAGCTTGATTCACTGTCAACGTGAAGGTTTGCGTGGGCGAGCCGATTGCATTCTGCGCCGTGACGCTGAAGCTGAACACGCCGCTAGTGGCGGGCGTACCGCTGAGTGTGCCCGTACCGTCCAGATTGTCGACAAACGTCACCCCACTCGGTAGGGCCCCGGTCTCAGTCAGGCTCGGTGTCGGGTATCCCGTCGAGCTCACCGTGAAGGAACCGGCGGCGGCCACCGCGAACGTGGCGCTATTAGCGCTGGTGATAGCCGGCGACTGGTTGACCGTCAATGTGAAGGTCTGCAGGGCCGCCGAGCCGATTCCATTCTGTGCGCTGATTCCGATACTGTAGGCGCCGCTGGCGGTGGGCGTGCCGCTCAGGGTAGCAGTGCCATCATGGTTGTCGTTGAAACTTACACTGCCTGGTAAGGAGCCAGCCTCAGTCAAGCTCGGCGTTGGGTACCCCGTCGTGACCACGGTAAACGATCCGGGTGTGCCCATTAATAACGTCGCGTTGTTTGCGCTCGTGATGGCTGGCGCCTGGTTCACTGTCAGGGTGAAGGTCTGCGTGACGGAAGGGCCGACTCCGTTCTGCGCCGTAATGCTGACGGTGTACATGCCGCTGGTCGTTGGGATTCCGCTGAGCGTACCGGTGCCGTCGTGATTGTCCGCGAAGCTGACTCCGATGGGCAGAACTCCCGTCTCGCCGAGGCTCGGGGTGGGAGTACCGGTCGTGGTCACGGTAAACGAAGCCGGCACGCCGATCATGAACATCGCTGCATTGGAGCTGGTGATGGCGGGCGGCTGATCGACTGTCACCGTGTCAATGTTCGAATTGGCGCTATGGGTCGCGCCTCCGCCCGCCACGGTGGCGATATTTTGAACACTGCCGGGCGAGTTAGCCGGCACATTCACATTGAGCGTGATCGCTGAGAAGCTACTGCCTCCGGCAACCGCGTCACCGTTCGTGCATGTCAATCCCTGGGTGCCGATTCCGGTGCAGTTCCAGTCGGTTCCCACGGCGCTGCTCACGGTGTATCCGCCGGGCAGCGTGTCGGTGACGGTCACTGTTCCGGAACTGGTGCTGCCGACCGCTGTATTACTCACTGCGATCGACCACGTTCCGGTCTGCCCCGGAGTGAAATCGCCGGAATGGGACTTGATCACGCTCCAGACGGGCGTGCTGGAGGGGATGTTGATACACCATCCGCCGGCGATGCTTCCGTCTCCACCACTGCCTGTCTGCGCGAACAGCTCCCACGTGCCGTTGAGATTGGCGTTGTTGAATTCGGAGGCAAACGTTGCCGCGCCGTCGGTGGCCGCGTAATCGTAGGGCCCAGCCGGGGCTGGGGCCGCAAAATTAAAAGCGCTGCCGATGAATGAGCCCGGTTTGAACGTGCCACTTGCCAAAGGCGTCCCGCTGGGCAACGGGTTCGCGGCTGCATCGTTGAGAGTGAGATTTACAGCGCTAATCGAGCCGGTGCTGCCCGCATTCGCAAAGGGCACAAACAGCTTCCCATTCGGACTCACGAGCAGCAAATTCAACGCTTGGATGTCATCCGAAGTGATTTGATTCAGCAGCAGCGTCACACCGGAAGCGCTATTGCTCGCGCCAGTTACAAATATCTTCGACGGATATGGAGTGCCAACACTCGCCGATTGCAAGCTCACCGCACCCTGATTGCAATACTGCGTTCCGTTCACCACCGTGTGGTTGTCCACTTCCTGGCTGATAACGGCGGAACTGGCGAGATAGGCTGCTAATAGACCGCTGTAGCCGCTGTAAGTCGCCGTAATGGAGTGCGCGCCTTCCGTGAGCGCTGTCGTCGAGAAAGACGCTTGTCCATTGGCTCCGAGGGCCACCGGGCCAGCCGGACCGCCGGCCACAGGGTTGCCGTTTTCCGTGAAGGTGACGGAACCATTGGCACCGACCGGAGTATTGCTTCCATATGTGACGGCGGCAGTGAAGGTGACCGAGTCGCCGGTGAAGGAAGGATTCTCGTTAGACTGAAGAACCGTCGTCGTCGCAACAGGTGCCACCAGCACCGAGAAATTCCCGGTTACGGTCGTCGGCGCCGACGGCATCGTGAAGTTGGCGCTCGCGGAGCTGTTCGAATCAAACGTCCCACCGTTTGAACTGGTCCAGATGACGAAAGCGAAACCGTTGGCGGGAGTTGCCGTCAGCGGAATGGATGCGTTTGCGGCGTAGTAGCCACCGGAACCGGGCGTGACCGTGCCATCGTTCGATGGGGAAGCTTGCGTGGTCAACTGATATTGCGTATTAAAGCTGGCGGTATAAGGCGTGGTGGCCGCGGGCGCGATGATGGTATGCGATTGGGCGCCGCTGTCGGACCAGCTGCCGAAAACATATTGCGTGCCGGGGCTTCCGGCCTGCGGCGAAGTGGTGGAAACGGAATGTGAAGAGCCGACGATCCATGTGAAGGTCTGCTGGCTATTGTAGACAGTGCCGTCCACGGTGTAGGAGAGTCCGCTTGGGCTGGTGTTGAAGGTGACGGAATCATAGCTTTTGAAGGGTGGGGTCTGGGTCGGGAACGGCCAACTCAAAACGCACGCGCCCGGTGGACAGGCATACAGGGTGGTGGTCTGTGCCGCATCCAGGTTAGGAATGATCGCTCCGATGTCGGCTCCGTCCGAGGCAGCATTATGGAAAAAGCTCGGGCTCTTGCCTGCGAGCAACTCGAAGCCGTGATAGTCGGAAAGCACCAGCGGCATGGACGACGAGCTCATGACTCCGGTGAAACCAACACAGCCCGTACCCGGCCCGCTATAAGAAGGGCTCGCTCCCGTGCAGTACGATGTAGCCGGGAAGTAAAAGCTGTTAGGTGGATTGCAGCCGCCAATGTCCGGAGAAGAGCCTCCGGCGGTCGGGTTCCAGTTCCCGGTGGTGGCAGCGCACTCTGGATCGGGGAAACTTGAGTTATTGGGATACTCAAAATAATTTGTATTGGGGCGCCCCGGCCACACCAGCCAGGCTGCCGTCATCGAGGAGGTGTCATAGTTGAAAGTCTCGGTAAAATTGCCTTCTGCTTGCGACAATGCATCGTTCCACCATCCGGCGCAGGGTGTGCCCCCGCAATTCAGCCTTCCGGCTCCGCTCAACATGATGCTGTTCACGAAGGTGTGATTGTGAGTAAACAACGTGCCATTCGAGACGGATGGGCCGTCGCCGATCGACTCATCGGCATCGGTGATGAACGTCATGTGATTGAAGGAAAGATTCTCGGGCCCGCCTTCTCCGTTGTTCAGAGTGCAGTAGCCTGCGTTATCCACGGAACCCTCGGGAGCGCCGGTCCAGCTGTATCGCACGGTGACGTTAGCGGGTTCGAATGTGCCGGACCAGGGGGCAGAACCATTAACGGCCAGAGCTTGCACTTCGGTCGGCCAGTAATAAGTGCCGCTCCACTTCTTGGTCTGCAGATTGAATGCTGGCACCTGCGTGCAATTGCTGATTTCGACAGGATCGCCGGCGTTAATGTCCATCACCTGGAAACCGAGTGCCGTGGAAGGGGACACGGGAGGGGAGTAAAGCTTTAAGGTCACCGCACATCCGGTGCAGGTTGACGAAAAGCCGGTCACCGTGGGCGCCGTTGTGTAGTACGCGCCGGGACTGGTAATGGTGACACTGGCGATGCCGGTGTTTCCGGTTTTGCAGGCATAACTCGCTGCGGCTGTCTGGTTGCCCGTGGGTGGCGCGCTGATGGTGAGCGTCCCTGGCGAACAGCTGGTTCCAGCGTTCGTGACGACCCCTGATGCAACCTGGCCGGTACAGCCACCTACGTCTTGCGAACAGTTCGCTACGAAGGTAGCGGTACCGTCGGAATTCTCGGTGATTGTTCCTTGCCACGTCTGGCCGCCGCCGCCATTGGTGATCCCCATGCCGGTTGTGGTCGGGGGGCAACCGGGGCCGGTTTCGGTGATGTCATACTGCAGAATGTTGCTGAATCCGACCCGATCCATTGAGTAGGAGACGCCGCCGCCGTTACCCGAGGAGGAAGCGGAGCGGCCATCCAGTGAGATTCCTTCGCAGGCGTTGCGATAAATCGTATTCTGAATCGACACATCGTTAATGGTCGACTGGTAATTCTGGGGCATTGGTCCCCCACCCGAGGTGTTGCGCACATTGAGCGTGGTGACGACGCCCCGCTGTCCGCCGGAGTTGTCGACGTTCTCGCAGATGAGTCCATAGATGAGAATCCGCTCTCCTTCTTTAATCTCCTCGCAGTTTTTGCGGACCAGGCTCTTGCCGGCCCATTTCGTCGGATTAGTGTTGGGGATCGTCATCTGCCCGAGCCATGAATAAGGAAACGTGTTCCGAAGCCGGCTCATCTGAACATCCTGAAATGGGACGTACCCAACGATGGCAGGCGGGGAGGCAAATCCGCCGGAAAAAACGCCGCTGGACTGCCCCTCGAGCCAATCGTTGTCAATCTTGTACGCCAGGCCCTGGCCAAGAATGGCGTGCCCCTCGCCACTGGGCCGCAATGCCTGACTAACCTGAGAGCCCACAACTGAACAGTAGTAGCAACCACTCAGATTGAAGCCGTCGGCCACGGAGTTGGAACCCGCCGCCAGCGTGGTCCAATCGCCATGCACCCAATAGCGCCGGAAATGGATGTGCGAGGCGAATTGCGATATGTTGGTCGCCGCGACGGTATTGCCTGTATAAATCACGTCGTTGTCGGCTACGTTGCCCGGGGCCATAGCCGCTGCACCGTCCTCAAATTCCCAGTGGTCAGGACCGATGTCGGCCCCGGGCCCGCACGGAGCCGAATTGACTCCGTTGGGGCTGCATAATTGAAAGGGCAGACAGCCCGCAACCGTGCATTCGTCCTGGTACATATATTGCAGATAGTTGTAGTTTGAACTATTCGTCTTAACGCCATTGGCCAGGGTGATCTTCCCCGACGCTAGCGTTGTAACCGTCGTTCCAAGTTGGTAGCCGAAAGTTCCACCGCCCGCTCCTGCCTGACAATCGCTGTTAATGAGGCCAATGTTGGTGGATACCGAAATGTTGTCCTGTATTCCCCCAGCACATACCGGCTCCGGCATCGATACTAATGTTGAATCCATCGTCGAGCGGATGATGAGCGGCGCGGTGGCTGGAATGGCACTGGTCTGCGGGATGATTACACCGCTCGCTGAGGTATAAGTTCCGGGGGGTACGTCAAGGATAATGCCGATTGCCTGTCCATTGGCGATGCCGGCGGTGCGGCATGCCTCGATATCGTTAATCGCAGTCTGTTTCCCGGCCGCCGTTGCTGGATACAACGGCTGACTCGTGCTGAAGGTGCAGTAACTCGGAGGAGGTCCGCTGGTCCAGCGATTCGCGCCCAGCGCTAACTCGTACGCCGGCGGTGTGTATGGGACAGTGAGCGCGGGCGATCCCACATAGCAGCTCGATGTGAGCTGGCAGGTAAGCTCCTCGTTGTCGACCCAGGTCGTGGGAAGGCTAGGGCTCTGGCTTTGCCCAAACGCCATGGATGCGAGAAGCACGAATTGGAGTAGCTGTCGCATATGTACGTTCGTCGGAACAAGCCAGATCTGTGCTCCGCTTCCACTCGCCGAGTCCGGATGCAACATTCCATCTGTGGCCACAGACGGTGATTTTGTATGCCTGTCAAAATCCGCAATGCCTTGGGCGAGCTACTCCCAGGGCATTGCCGAATTGAATGGCCGTAACGATGGGGGTTGGTTCCGGAGAAAGGCCACGTCAACTTAGGAGCAAGCGTCTTCCGCCATAGTTTCGACTACCGATCTCTGGCAGCCGGGGCCCACGACCAGATTCCGAATTACCGTCCCCATTGACGGCCATGATCGCGACCGAACAGACGCTATGCCCCCTCCACCGTAGGCCGCCGCGTACTCCTATGGAGCCGGGTGAATTGAGAGGCAGCTTTTACGACTGAAGAGGCGCGGCATATCCCGCCCGCGAACAAATTGGCCTCCACTATAACCCAGGTGGAAATGAAGTCAAGATGCAAAGTCTTTCACTGGCGATCGGGCTAAGTCGAAAGAAGGGCGAACCTCCTCGCCGCGTGTTTACAGCCCCGGCACCGACATTCTTGACGTAGTAAGGGCCGTAAGTTGCAGGGCAGCGCGGGCACAAGGACGCATCAGACCGCCCTCTTTGAATGCATGATAAGCGCCTCCAGGGGCGACCCCCGATCAGGGCTTCGACGAGGCAGCTTGCGACGATTTGAGTATTCCAGCCGTGCTGCGCCGGCCGCCTCAGGTCGGAAAACCACTGCAGCGACGGAATCACGGCTGGCATCCAAGGGACAAGGCTCGCCGGGTCCGCTATTATCGTTTGCGAGGCGGGCGGCAATTTGCGGCGGGCTTTTCGAAGCCAGGGGTGAATTCGAATACCAGCACGGGC
Organism: uncultured Acidobacteriaceae bacterium; assembly: GCA_963821295.1. Lineage (GTDB taxonomy): Bacteria > Acidobacteriota > Terriglobia > Terriglobales > Acidobacteriaceae > Acidiflorens. The sequence goes on from CAWGDB010000001.1 coordinate 548,308, forward strand.
CAGACGATGTCATCGCTTTCCCAACCAGCACTGGACATGACGGCGGCGGAACTGCAGAAGGCCGGCACGGAGCCGATCTCGCGTGAGGCCGCCTGCCGGTTGCTGCGCGCGGACGACGATCTGCTCCCCCACCTGCTCTCGGCCGCACAAGCGGCGCGCGCGCGTTTCAAGCCGGGCTTCATCACCTATTCACGCAAGGTGTTTCTTCCTCTCACCAATCTTTGCCGGGACTACTGCGGCTACTGCACCTTCCGCCGCGATCCCGGCCAGCCGGGCGCGCACACCATGATGCCAGACGAGATCATGGAAGTAGTGCGTACCGGCGAACGCATGGGATGCACCGAGGTGTTATTCAGCCTGGGAGACAAGCCGGAACTCGTTTTTCCCGAGATGCGCGACACCTTGCAACGGCTCGGGTTTAAATCCACGCTTCACTATCTGGAGGCGATGTGCGAGAAGGTGTTGCGCGAATCGAGTCTGCTACCCCATCCGAACCCTGGTTTGATGAGCGCGGAATGGCTGCACCGCTTGGCTCGCGTAGCACCCAGCATGGGACTCATGCTGGAAACTACCAGCGCCAGACTGCTGGCGAAAGACGCCGCCCACGACAACGCTCCCGATAAAGATCCGTCGAAACGCCTGCGCGTGATCGAAGACGCGGGGCGGCAGAAGATCCCCTTCACCACCGGAATTCTCATCGGAATTGGCGAGACGCTGGAAGAACGCGTGGACGCGTTGATCGCCATTCGTGAACTGCATGCGCGGTACGGCCACATTCAGGAAGTAATCGTGCAAAATTTCCGCGCCAAACCTGGCACGCCGATGGCCGCATGGCCCGAACCTGATCGCGGAGAGGTGCTGCGCACGCTGGCGGTGGCGCGCCTTTTGATGCCGTCGATGAATATCCAGGCTCCGCCCAATCTTTCCGACCCGCACTATGCCGATCTGCTCGATGGTGGCATCAACGATTGGGGCGGCATCTCGCCCCTGACACCCGATTTCATCAATCCCGAAAAACCGTGGCCGCACCTGGACCAACTCCGGCAACGAACCGAGGCAAGAGGATTCCAGTTGTGCCAGCGCTTGCCGGTTTATCCTGAATTCGTCGCGCAGGCAGCAGCGCACAGCGATTTGCTCGGGCAGCGACTCGCTCAAGCTGCTTGTGGGGGCGAGGGCACTCTGAGAACAACTTCAGGAAGGACGACATGATTACGGTTTTGACCGGGGGTACGGGCGGAGCAAAGTTCGTCGACGGACTCCGGCAGATTGTTCCTCCGGACGAACTGACGGTCATCGTCAATACCGGAGACGACTTGCGGTGGTGGGGGTTGTACGTCTCGCCGGACGTCGATTCGATTACCTATGTGCTGGCGGGCAAGCTGAGCCAGGAGCGCGCCTGGGGTGTAGCGGGCGATACTTTCTTTTGCCTGAAGACCATGGCGCAGATGGGAGAACCAAATTGGTTCAATGTCGGCGATCGTGATCTGGCTTTGCACATTTTTCGCTCCAAACTGCTGGCCGAAGGCAGAACACTGAGTGAAGCCACCGATGAAATCGCAGCGCGGCTTGGAATCAAGTCGCGCATTTTACCCATGAGCAATTCGCGAATCGAGACGCGAATTCTTACGCCGGCCGGGGAACTGAGCTTTGAAGAATATTTCGTGCGGCGCCGATACCGGGATCCGGTGCAGTCGGTGCGCTTCGCTGGCGCTTCCGAGTCCGAACCTGCTCCCGGCGTTCTCGATGCGATCCGATCGGCTGAGTTCGTGGTTCTGGCGCCGAGCAATCCGGTGACGAGCATCGGACCGATTCTCGCCGTGCCAGGAATTCGCCAGTCCCTGCGCGAAACGCACGCCCGCATTGCTGCAGTCAGTCCGATTGTGGGCGGAGCAGCCGTTACTGGGCCGGCGGGCGCGTTGCTGGCATCGCAGGGCTTCGCGGTTTCGATTGCCGGCGTCGCCGATTTCTATTCCGACTTTCTTGACGTGCTGGTGGTGGATTCGCAAGACGCGTCGGCCGCCGACGATTTGCATAGAAACGACTTGCTTAAGAACGATTTCCTGAAGAACGACTTGCGTAAGGACGAGTTGCGTCCCAACCGGACGCTAGGCCGGATCGGACTGCAGATCTGCTGCGCGCCGACAATTATGCGCAAGAACAATAACGGAGATCGAGTTGCCCTGGCGAAGAGCGTGATAGCGGCGTGCCAACAGCTTCCTGAAACCCAATCCGTCGCGGAGCGCGCATGATTCTGGTTCCAATCAAGAATCTGGCGGATGCCAAGCAGCGGTTGTCGCCAATTCTGAGTCCTGGGGAACGTCACGCGCTGGCGCAAGCGATGTGTGAAGACGTGCTCCAGGCTCTGGCGAACTGGCAAAAGCGCCCCGCCGTTGCCGTCGTCAGCAGCGATCCGTTCGCTTGCAGTCTGGCAGCGCGTTTCGGCTTTGAAGTTATTGCGGACGGCCACAACGCAGGAGAGACCCACGCCATCGAAATGGCAACGGCGGTCTGCCTGGAGCGCGGAGCGCGCAGCACTCTGGTGGTTCCCGCTGACATTCCGCTGATCGAAAGTGCAGAGTTGCAGCAAATTGCGGATTCCGCTCCAACACGTGGCACGGTACTTGTGCCCGATGCAGCGGGCCGCGGCACGAATGCGGCCTGGAGAGCTCCTGGCGATTTGTTTCCGCTGCGCTTTGGGAACGACAGCTTCTTGCCGCACTTGGCAGCGGCGAAGGCAACGGGTCTTCCGTGTATTGTTCTTGAGCTGCCGCGGATTGCGCGCGACGTTGATCGTCCCGAGGACCTGTACGAACTGGCAGCGGCCAGCGGCGAAACGCGCTCGCAGATGCTGGTGCGGAGTTGGAATCTCGCGAAGCGGCATGGCCTGCCATGGGTAACCGCGTGATGGTTAGCCGCGAGACGAGTAGCCGCATGGCCGCAAACGGCCAGAGAAGAGTTCACGGAGAGGATCGGCGCGCTGCACGGAGTGAAGTTCGCATCCTGCCGATCGTGGTTGCCGGGGAAATTCTTCCGGGCGCGTCGTTGACGGACATCTTATTAGCGGCAGCGGGCAACGCCGGATTGCTTTTTGAGGATGGCGACATCCTGGTGGTGAAGCACAAAATTGTCTCCAAGGCAGAATGCGCGATGGTAGCGCTCGATAAGATCGAACCCTCCCCTGCTTCGCGGCGTTGGGCACGCCGTTACGGGCTCGACGCTCGCGTGAGCGAATTGGCATTGCGGGAGAGCCGGCGAATCGTGCGCCGAAAACGTGGTGTGCTCATCACCGAGACCAAGCATGGGTTCGTGTGCGCGAATAGCGGCGTCGACGTTTCGAATGTAGACGGAGGACGGCACGCCGTCTTGTTGCCTGCAGCTCCGGATCGATCCGCGGCCAGATTGCGGCGGGAGTTGAAGAAGCAACTTGGGATCGAGATTGCAGTCATCGTGAGCGACAGTTTCGGGCGTCCGTGGCGGGAAGGCTTGACCGAAGTGGCGATTGGCGTCGCCGGGATGCGGCCACTAGCCGACTATCGCGGACGCCGCGATCCTCACGGCTACTCGCTTCATGCGACCATCGACGCGGTTGCCGACGAACTGGCCTGCGCCGCGGGACTGGTTTGCGGCAAGCTGGAACGCACTCCCGCGTGTATCATTCGCGGTTATTCTTACCGGCGGGGGAAGGGTGGGGCGCGCGCTCTGCTCCGGCCCGCCAGCCAAGATCTGTTTCGCTAGACAAGGTTAAGGAGGAATCTGGTGGCGCATTTCGAACTCGAGCAATTCCACGAACTGAGTTGGGACGAGGCCGCACCCGAAGCATCTTCAGGAGTTCGGCGCGCCCTCGAACGGGTGCTGGAAAAGCAGGACGGGGCCTGCCTCGAAGAGAAAGAGCGTTACGCTCTGGCGGATTGCGACGGCGCCGACTTGATCGCCCTGCTGGTGGCAGCCGACGCGCTCCGCCGCGACCTCGTCGGCAACATCGTCAGCTACGTCGTGAATCGCAATATCAATTTCACGAACGTGTGTTTCGTCGGATGCAAATTCTGTGCTTTCAGCCGCGGTCCGCGTGAGGCCGATTCCTATTTTCATTCCCTCGAGGATATGGCGCGCAAAGCCAAAGAAGCCGCGGACCTGGGTGCGACCGAGGTTTGCATCCAGGGCGGCCTTCCGCACGGACTGCCTCCTTATTATTATCGCGACATTTTGCGCGCCGTAAAAAGCGCTGTGCCGCGAATGCACATTCACGCGTTCTCGCCGATGGAAATCGTCTACGGCGTCGAACTGACCGGCATGACCCTGCGCGACTATCTTCTGATGCTTCGCGATAACGGGCTCGACACGCTGCCGGGCACCGCGGCCGAAATTCTGGATGACGAAGTGCGACAGGTTCTTTCGCGCAACAAGCTTTCTTCGGCGCAGTGGCAGGAAGTAATCCGCACCGCCCACCAATGCGGTATTCCGAGCACCTCCACGCTCATGTACGGACACATGGAGACGCCCGGCCATTGGGTTCGGCAGTTATCGCTGTTCCGCGAAATCCAGGCCGAGACGAGCGGTTTCACCGAGTTCGTGCCCCTGGGCTTCGTGCATCAGAACACGCTTCTATTCCAACAGGGTCTGGCGCGCTCCGGGCCAACGCTCGCTGAACATCTCAAGATTCATGCGCTCGCGAGGGTTCTGCTTGCGGGATCCATTCACAATATCCAGGTCTCATGGGTGAAGCTGAATCGCCGGCTTTCGCAACTCTGCCTGCACGCGGGAGCCAACGACTACGGTGGCACGCTGATGGAAGAAAATATCTCGCGTGAGGCGGGAGCGACGGCCGGCCAGTACACCAGCCCTGAGGATTTTCAATCCCTGATTCTGGAGATCGGGCGCATCCCTGCTGAGCGGAACACGAAGTATTCCCGCATGAAGATCAAGTTGCCCGCCGAAGCGCCCTCCTCGGAATGGGCGCTGGCTCCGGATTTCGCATGAACGACAGCGTGAACTCTCGCATGGGCCGCAGCATTGCAGTAATCGGAGGCACAGGGCCGGCTGGCATGGGCCTTGCGCTACGCTGGGCACGCGCGGGAGAAACAATCATCATCGGCTCGCGCGACGAGGCACGAGCCAAAGAGACAGCCGAGACAATTCGGCAGCGCGCGGGAGCCAACGCTCAGGCTTCCGGGATGGAGAACGGGGCTGCATGTGCCGCCAGCGATCTGCTGGTGTTGACAGTTCCATTCGCAGGGCAGGCGGCGCTTCTCAAGCAGTTGAAGACGGCGGTTCGTCCGGGGAGCATCCTGATCGATGCCACGGTTCCGCTGGCCGCGAGTGTGGGCGGCCGCGCCAGTCGCACCCTCGGAGTCTGGCAAGGCTCCGCCGCGCAACAAACGGCCGAACTCGTGCCCAAGGGAGTTTCCGTCGTGGCCGCATTCCAGAACGTTTCGGCGGAGGTGCTCAACAGCGACGACGACGTGGACTGCGATGTGATCGTCTGCAGCGACGATCCCCATGCCACCGAACTCGCCATGGAACTGGCCGTGAAGATTCCGCGTGTGCGCGCGATTGACGGCGGCAAGCTCGAGAATGCCCGCATTGTCGAGCAGATTACCGCGCTCCTGATCGGTCTTAACATCCGCCACAAAGGGCACGGCGGGGTGCGAATCACGGGATTGCCGCCGGCTGCGTACCACGGCGGATCGGCCTCCTGATCTCGGCAGTTTTCCATGGAAAGAGATGGGAAGACAAAAACGCCCAGCCATAGCAGGCCATGCCGGCGCGACAAATGACACCTCCCGCCAGTGCCGGACGCGCCATCGAATTCGATCATGTTTCATTTCAGCTGAACGGCCGCGCGTTATTGCAGGATCTGACGCTTTCTGTCGAGCACGGCGAGACTCTAGTCTTGCTGGGCCGTAGCGGTTCGGGCAAAACCACCACCCTGAAATTGATCAATGGGCTGCGGCTGCCAACGCGAGGTGAAGTGCGCGTGAATGGGCGGACCACCACGGAGTGGGATCCCATCCGGCTGCGGCGAGGTATTGGATATGTGATCCAGGACGGCGGGCTGTTTCCGCACTTCACGGTCGAACGCAATATTGCGCTCGTGCCGCGGATTGAGGGCTGGACCCGCGAGCGCGCGCAGGCACGTGTGCGCGAGTTACTGGCGTTGGTTGGGCTGGAGGCGGACCTGGCGTCGCGCTACCCCGGCGAACTTTCCGGAGGCCAGCGCCAACGCGTAGGAGTTGCCCGGGCTCTCGCAGCCGATCCTCCAATTCTGATTCTGGACGAAGCCTTCGGCGCGCTCGATCCCATCACGCGATCCGAAATGCAAAAAGAATTCCGCACGCTGCAACAGAGGATGAAAAAGGCGGTGGTATTCGTTACGCACGACCTGCGCGAAGCCCTTTTGCTGGGTGATCGGATCGCCCTGATGGAAAACGGCCAATTGATGGTGGATCTGAGCGCGGCAGAATTCTCGAAGTCGCAGCATCCGCTGGCGCGCGCCTACATCGAGGCTTTCTCCGGATCGAAGTTCGAATCGGCGGAGGCTAGATCAACTCAACCTGGATCGGCGGAGGCAGAATCGACGAAGTCTCGATCGATCGACGAGAGGTACCCATCATGAATTTCTGGCACTTCATGGTTTCAAATCGCCAGCAGGTAGTTGAACTCACGCTTGAGCACATCACGCTGGCCGGCGTTTCCACTCTGATCGCAGCTTTCGTCGGAATCCCTCTCGGCATCCTGATCACGAGAATCCCGAAACTCGGCAAGCCCATACTCGGCGGCGCCAACATAATCCAGACCATTCCTAGCCTGGCATTGTTCGGCTTTCTCATTCCCGCCCCCTGGATTGGCGATCGCGCGAGCCGGCTCGCGATCCTCGCGCTCGCTCTCTATGGTCTCCTGCCGCTGATTCGCAATACCTATGCCGGCATTCGGAGCGTCGATCCCACGGTGGTTGAAGCGGGCCGGGCGATGGGTTTGACGGATCGCCAACTGCTCTTCCAGGTCGAATTGCCATTGGCCTCCGGTGTGATCGTTGCGGGTATTCGCATCGCCGTCGTGCTCTCCATTGGCTTGGCAACGATCGCGGCCGCGATCGGAGCAGGCGGTCTGGGCGAATTCATTTTTCGCGGTCTGGCCATGGTCAACAACCAGGTCATTCTCGCGGGAGCTGTCCCGGCCGCGCTGCTGGCACTCGCAGCCGACTCCATGCTCGGATTGCTGGAACGCCGCTTAAATTCCCTGCGGATGAAATCGTAATTTGAAACTCTGTCATCCCGACCGGAGCGAGCGAAGTGGAGGGACCTTGCGTCTGGAACCATATTCAGAAGTTTGCCGCCGTACCTGAGAGCGCTGGCTATGAGTGATCTTTCGCACTATCGAGCAGCAGTCGCGTGCAGTTGCCTTCTCGCGCTCGCACTTCTCTTGCCGGTATCGGGTTGCAGCAATCATTCCAATCGCATCGTGGTCGGCTCGAAAAATTTCACCGAGCAACTGGTTCTCGGAGAGCTTTTCGCGCAGATGATCGAGGCCCGAACTCATCTGCCGGTCGAGCGGCGCTTTTACCTGGCGGGCACATTTATCTGCCAGCAGGCAATTCTTGCCGGACGAATCGACATCTATCCCGAATACACGGGCACGGCATTGACTGCAATTCTCAAGCAGAAACCGATTGGCGATAAGCAGGACGTTTATCAGCAAGTAAAACAAGCCTACGAAAAACGATTCAGTCTCACGCTTAGTCCACCACTCGGGTTTGACGACACCTTCGCCATCGTCATACGGGGCGAGGACGCGCGCCGGTTGCATTTGACCACGCTGTCGCAGGCGGCCGCGTTCACGCCGAAATGGCGCGCCGGTTTCGGATACGAATTCATGGAGCGTCCCGATGGCTATAAAGGACTGGTCGCCAGCTACGGCTTGCGTTTCGCCGAGCCTCCACGCGTCATGGACTTGGGGCTGCTCACGCGCGCGCTCGTGCAAAGGCAAGTCGACCTGATTGCCGGAAACAATACGGACGGGTTAATTCCGGCGCTGGACCTGTATGTCTTGCAAGACGATCATCACTACTTTCCGCCCTACGAAGCGGTCGCGGTGATGCGGGAAGCAATGCTGAAGAGCCATCCTGAGGTGAAGTCGGCGCTCGATGAGTTGGCGGGCAAGATTTCCGACGACGACATGCGGCGGCTGAATTACGCCGTGGATGGACAACACCGGGATGTGGCAGAAGTCATACGCGAGTTCATTGTGCAGCACAAACTGGTCCAGTAACTGGTCCAATTAGAGCTATTTCGGGCGAAGATACAGATTACGGTAAGACGCGCGCACCCGCATTTTCAGGCTTCTTTCCTGCACTCCGTTCTATCTCACACGCTTCCGTGACCCACATCACACCACGCTGCCCATAGGGACTCCATAATGCTCACTGAACTACGGGGGCAACAAGTTCCCGTTTGTGGGGGTATTCGTGGCAAAAGGACGCGTATCCATCGTTGTCGAGCGATGTAAGGCTTGCGGCTTCTGTGTAGAGTTCTGTCCTACAAAAGTCCTGGCGCTTTCCTCGGCATTTAATTCCAAAGGCTATCATCCGCCGCACGTGGTCGCGCCCGACAAGTGCAGCGGCTGCGATCTCTGCGGCATGTACTGTCCGGACTTCGCCATTTACGGCCACAAAACGCAGGAGCCCAAGGCGCAGGCAAAAGAGGTGAAACATGAAGGCTGATCCGCGCGGCGTTCTCACTGGCACACACTTTCTCGATGGCGACCATGCCTGCTGCGAAGGCGCGCTGGCGGCCGGCGCACGCTTTGCGGCCGGTTATCCCATCACACCTTCCACCGAAGTTGTCGAGCGCTTCGCGCAACGGGTGCCTACCGTGGGCGGCTGCTTTATCCAGATGGAAGACGAACTGGCAGCCTCCATTACTCTGCAAGGCGGAGTCTGGGGAGGCGCGAAGGCTTTCACCGTAACGTCAGGCCCGGGTTTCTCGTTGATGATGGAGCACATCGGGTACGCGGCCATGACCGAAACGCCATGCGTCTTCGTCGATGTGCAGCGCGGCGGCCCGTCCACTGGACTGCCCACGCTTCCCGCTCAATCCGACATGATGCAGGCGAAGTGGGGATCGCACGGCGATTACGAGATCATCGCGCTCTGCCCGAACTCGCCGCAGGAGTGCTTCGATCTCACCATCAAGGCTTTCAATTTTGCCGAAGAATTCCGCGTCCCAGTCATGTTCATGATGGACGAAGTCGTCGGCCACATGACAGAGAAAGTGGTGATTCCGCCTGCCGACGAGATCGAGGTCACGCCTCGGAAGCACACCCACAAGTCGGTGGAAGACTATCTCCCCTACGGCACCAATGGCGACATGGTTCCGGAAATGGCCCATGCGGGCGAGGGCTACAAATTCCACGTGACGGGGTTGACGCACGATGAGCGCGGCTATCCCAATATGACGCCGAAAATGCAGCAGACGCTGGTAACGCGCCTGCGGAACAAGATTCTTTCTGCCGCGGACCGCATCTGCCTGTTCGAAGAAGACTCAACCGGCGATGCCGATGTGATTGTAGTTTCGTATGGAATCACTTCGCGGGTCGCGCAGCGCGCTATTGAAATGGCACGCGCAGGTGGATTGAAAGTCGGCAAGCTCCGCCTGATCACCGCCTGGCCCTTCCCGGAAAACAAAATCCGTGAACTGGCTGCCCATACCAAGGCTTTCGTCGTGCCGGAGCTGAACCTCGGACAGATGGTCCGCGAAGTAGAACGCGCTGCCGCAGGCAAGGCCAAGACCATTCTCGTTCCGCACGCCGGAGGCAGCGTGCATCGTCCCGAAGAAATTCTCGCTGCGATCCAGGAGGCCGCTCGATGACAACGCTGGTGAATCCTACTCCGATCAATCCGGTTGAACCGTTTCTGCGCTCCGACCGCATGCCGCACATCTGGTGCCCGGGATGCGGAATCGGAACGACCGTGAATTGTTTCGCGCAAGCCCTGATCGAATCGAAGATCGATACCAAGAGTCTGGCGCTGGTTTCCGGCATAGGCTGCACCGGCCGCGTCGCCGGATACGTGAAGCTCGATTCGTTCCACACCACCCACGGCCGCGCCATTCCGTTCGCCACCGGATTGAAGATGGCGAACCCGAATCTCAACGTCGTGGTGTACTCGGGCGATGGCGACCTTTCTGCCATCGGCGGCAATCACCTGATTCACGCGGCTCGCCGCAACATCGACCTGAAGGTGATCTGCGTCAACAATCTCATCTATGCGATGACCGGAGGCCAGACCGCTCCGACCACTCCGGGACATGCGACCACCTCCACTTCGCCCTATGGGACCTTCGAGCCGGCCTTCAATCTTCCGCATCTGGTGGAGGCCGCCGGCGCGGTCTACGTCGCGCGCTGGACGACCTTCCACGTCCGCCAGTTAGCGCGGTCGATCTCCGAGGCATTCAACAAAAAGGGATTCAGTTTTATCGAAGTGATTTCGCCCTGCCCCACGCTCTACCAGCGCCGCAACAAGCTGGGCGACGGGCTCGACACCATGAAGTACTACAAGGAAAAAAGCAAAACCAAGCACGGCTGCCCCACCGGCGAAGTCGGTCTCACCATGACGGGCGAAATCATTGTCGGCAAGTTCGTCGACCGCGACCGCCCGGACTACGGGTCTCTGCTGAAAGCGCAGATGCACGAGAGTCTTGGGGATCGTTACGTTGACTACGATGAAGAACAAGGCTACGCCTGCGGCACCGACGGCGGATGCGAGGAGGAATCATGCCACTAACAGAGATTCGAGTTGCGGGATTTGGCGGCCAGGGCGTCATTCTCTCGGCCATTGTGCTGGGCAAAGCTTGCTCTATTCATGAAGGTAAATTCGCGACCATGACGCAGAACTTCGGTCCCGAAGCGCGCGGCGGAGCCTGCAGCGCCCAGCTCATGCTCTCCGATACACCGGTGCTCTATCCCTACGTCACCCAGCCCGATGTAATGATCGTGATGTCGCAGGAAGCGTATGTGAAGTTCGCCCCCGAACTGAAAGACGGTGGCACGCTTCTCATCGAACGCGACCTGGTGCGCGTCACCGACCTGCCCCGGCAAACGCGTATTTACAGCGTTCCGGCCACACGCATCGCCGAAGAACTCGGCAAGCGCATGGTGCTCAACATCGTCATGGTCGGCTTCTTCACCGCTGTCACCCAGTTGCTGGATGCCGACGCCGTGCGCAAGGCCGTAGCCGATTCCGTCCCAGCGAGCTTCCGCGACTTGAATCTCAAAGCATTCGACAAAGGATTTGAGTACGGAGTATCGGCCCTAGCCGCCGGTCCTGAAACACCAGACCTGGAACAAGACGCAATCGTTTCGCAGGAAGTGACCTAGCTCCCAAAGCCTCTTCAGGGTAAAGAGTAAAGGGATCGAATCCCTTGAAGAAAAAAGAAGATACGTCCGACCGTAGCGCCGGCGACCCGCCGGCGGTTACGGGGGCGACCCGCCCCCGCTTCAGTGAAATCACAATCCGCGACCGCGGTCGCCTCCCGCACTGGGAGCACGAAAACGCGACGTATTTCATTACATTCAATTAGCGATTCTCTGCCGCAGTCACTCCTCGATCGCATCGCCTCCGAACGCAAAGGCATTCTCGATCTCGCGCGGCAACAATCGCGTCTCCTCACACCGTCCGAGAAGTTGCACATGAAGCGTCTCGGCACGGTGCGCATGCTGCAGTATTTGGACACTGGGTGCGGAGCATGCCCACTGCGCACACCGGCACTCGCTGCGAAGGTTGTTGAAACTCTGATCTTCTTCGACGAGATGCGGTACCGGCTCCATGCGTGGTGCATCATGCCGAATCACGTACACGTCGTCGCCCAGGTCTTTCCTGCATACCAACTCCCGGAGATCCTGCACTCGTGGAAGTCATTTACCGCGAAAGCGGCCAACCGCATTCTTGGGACAACGGGGAGTTTCTGGCAGAAGGAATACTACGACCATCTCATCCGAGATGAAGCGCAATTTCATCGCGCCGTGAATTACGTAATCCAGAATCCGGAGAAAGCAGGTCTGCGGAATTGGGCCTGGGTCTGGATGCGCGGGCAAGATGCCCGCGTAACCGCCGGCGAGGACGCCGGCGCTACACCCAAGATTCCGACCCCCGATTCAAAAACATAACGCCCGGCAACTGCAGAGTGCCAGAGCGTAGCGCCGGCGTCTCGCCGGCGGTTAAGGGGGCGACCCGCCCCCGCTTCAGTGAAATCACAATCCGCGACCGCGGTCGCCTCCCGCACGAATAACCGACCTACTCCTCCACCGGCTGCGCATTCAGTTCCTGCTCTGGTTCGCCTCCGGCCAATCCCTGCGCAATAATCAGGCGTCTTGCCTCGATGCGCAATTCCGGCAGCGCGCGCCCGAACCAGATCGAGCCGAACACACATGCGATTCCTCCCACGGCAACCGTAATCGGTGCGCCCATGCGGTGAGCGAGCGCTCCTCCGAATAACGCTCCCAGCGGCGCCATCCCCATAAACATCATCGAATACAAAGCCATCACCCGTCCGCGGAGTTGATCGGGCACCATGGTCTGGATCAGTGTGTTCGAGCACGCCATCTGCAACATCATCGAATAGCCGGCCGGCAACAACAGCAGCACCGACAGCCAGAATAATCGTGAAAAGGAAAAAAGAAACAAGCTGATCCCAAACATCGCGCAGCTGACTGCCACCCACCGTCCCAGGCCTTTCACTCCCGTTTTGGCGGCTAGCGTCAGGGCTCCAAACAACGCGCCAACTCCAGTCGCTCCCATCAGAATCCCCAGGCCGCGCGCCCCACCATGCAGTATCTTGTCTGCGAAAACGGGCATCAGCACCGTGTACGGCATCCCGACCAGACTAACCAGCCCGATCAACAACAGAAGTGCGCGAATGATTTTTGTCTGGTTCGCCCAGCGAAAGCCTTCGATGATGTCTTCAATCGGAGAGCCGCTGCCGAAGCGCCGCGCGCAGTTCACCCGCATCAGCATCAGCCCGACGATCACCGCAATGTAGCTGATGGCATTGGCGCCAAAGCACCAGCCCTCGCCAATGCGTGCCACCATGATTCCCGCCACCGCCGGACCAATCACCCGCGCGCCATTGAACATGGAGGAATTCAGCGCAATGGCGTTCATCAGGTCTTCTTTGCCAACCATGTCCACCAGAAATGCCTGGCGGCCAGGAATGTCGAAGGCATTCACGATTCCCAGTAATGCGGCCAGAACAAAAATGTGCCATACCTGCACCCGCCCGCTCAGCGTAAGCCATGCCAGAATCGCCGCCAGAATCATGGACGCTGTCTGCGTAGTAATGACCAGGCGCTGCCGGTTCACCCGGTCGGCGGTAATCCCGCCCAGGGGAGCGGTCAGAAAAACCGGAAACTGACTGGAGAAGCCCACCGCTCCCAGCAGCAACGCCGACCCAGTGAGGCGATACACAAGCCACGCCTGGGCCACCGTCTGCATCCAAGTGCCGATCAGAGAAATCAGTTGCCCGCTGAAGAAGAGCTGAAAATTACGGTGGCGCAACGCGCGCAGGGTTGTCGCGAATCTTGAGGGCGGCGCGATTGCGTTCGTTGCTTCCGCGGCAGTGAGGTTGGGCGGTGGGGTCACTCTCTTAGAACCTTGGCACATCTTTCAGATGACGGCAACTAGGGAAAAGTGGTGAGCGGAGCCATGCCAACCTCGGCGCTAGAGCGGTTCCACGGCTCGTGTATCCATCACGCACGCAGTAGGCTGCGCGTGCCACGTAGGGACAGCCGCCCCGGCTGTCCGGCGGAGCGGAACTCCGCAATGGCAGCGGATATGGCTGCTCGGAAACCGCTATAAACGCAGCGAAAACTGTTTACTTCATTGACAGATTTCCACAGGCCGGCCACGTCACTGACTTGCAACTTCCCCGGAGCAGCGATTCACGATAGAGTTGATTGATGCCCATCCCTTCGAACCTGAACGAAGAAGCGCTCGACCTGCGACCAAGGACTGAATAAACACCAATGGCCAGCACCGACCCAAACCGTTTGGAACGCCGCGGCGCCCAGCGTTTCGAAGTCCACCTTCCCTTGGTAGTTCACTTCGAGGGCCAGACTATGCCCGCCTTTACCCAGGATTTAAGCGGTCGCGGCATCTTCTTTTACACCGAGGCTGCGTTGCCCGAGGGTGCAGTCGTTGAGCTTACCTTCACTATGCCATCCGAGGTCACTTTGGGGGAGAGCATGCCCGTTCGCTGTCGTGGCCGCGTCTTGCGCGCTGCTCCCGCTCAGGGTAGTCAAAAAAATGGGATTGCCGTGCAGCTCGATTCGTACGAGTACTTGACGGCCGATGAGTGCACCGTTGCCTCCCAATTTGCGCGGGCTTCGGCCGCCGCTGCCGGAATAGGCACGCGCCCCGCATCCCGTTAGAAGACTTCTGCTGACCTCGCCGCCGGGGTTCTACGGTAGTGGGTCTAGATGGGTGGCGCTATCTCAGCTTCGATTTCAGCAAGATATGTGCTATGTCGGAAGTGGGGTAGAAATATTGTTGGAGACGGTGGTTGTGGGTGATGAAATGGGCGATATATGGGAGGACGTGCGACGGCGAGATTGGGTCGTAGACTGGTTGAGATGTAGAGAGCTGCACTGGTTGCGGAATGTGAGTGCTGGATCACAAAAATCGGAACGTCGCTGTAGAAGTTAGATCGCTGATGTAACCAAACGCTCACACGTTAGAGCTCAAGATCAGAGCAGCTATCTAAAATCTGCTCGAACTGTTGTAAGAGCGAGTTTAGAACAAGGGAGTAAACACGAACTCTGTATGACTTACTCAATGCCATGGACGACGCTTAACACAACTCTCGGTGGGGGAACTTGAAGCATAACGCTCGACGAGCTCGATACGACTCTGGGAAAAGATTGCGTGGACGAGATGGAGGTCCAGAACCGCCGGGAGAGACGCTGAAGTGCACGGCGCTACCGGTCGCGCCATGCACGGGATGAACGTAGGCACAGGGCCGTGCGGCATAGCAAAGGACCGGACGAGGCACAACTACGACGAGGGGGGTGCGCGCCAGTGCGGCGCGCGTGCAGCCGACATGAGACCAACGAAAACGAGCCGCGAAGACCCGCCATGACGAGACCACAAGTAACCCCGGCTGTAAGAAGCCGCGAAAAAAAAAACAGCCGATAAAGCGAAGCTCCGAACGCCAAAGGGGCCGTGACCTTCACGCCGAATGAACAACGTACCAAACAGGAAAAACAAATATCAAAACGGCCACTCGGTACAAAACTCAGCTGCAACCTCACGGAAAGCACCATCGGTGAATTTAGAAGTGCGCCTTAACCGCCAGACCGCCGACCGCAGCCTCAGAAACTTCTCATGTACGAAAATGAAGCAAGCTCACGGCGAGATGTAGGAAAAAGTTGTTGGAGAAGGGACTGAGAAGGTGGAGATCAAACTGGCCCACTACCACTTCGACCCATTCCTTGACACCCTATTCCCGGTCTTTTATCCTTAGTCATTGCTCCCGAGGAGACTTTCGTCTCCGTCCGTACTTCCGCGGGCCTTCGCGGCATTCGAGTGGGGCGGCGGTGGTTGCGATGTTCATCGAAATTCAGGAGTTAGAGCTTCACCCGCTCGATTTTCGGGAGGAGTTCAGTCCGGGTGTGATCGACTTCGGAGAAGAAGTGCGGCAGCGCTCGCTACTGCTGAGCGACGGTCGCGCCGACCTGGTCGAGGAGCACCACGGCAAGCACGAGGTAGTGCAGGATATCCGGCTTAAAGGCAAGCTGGAGACCGACCTCGAAGTGGCTTGCGCTCGTTGTCTGGAGCCGGTTTCGCTGCCCGTGAAGCGCAGCTTCGATCTGCTGTACCGCCCGCTCGGTATTGATGCCGGTCACCAGGAGCTTTCGGTCACTGACGCCGAGGCCGAAATCGGGTATTACGAGGGCGAAGGACTCCTGCTCGAAGACGCGTTGCGGGAGCAGGTACTGTTATCGGTGCCGCTGAAGGCCCTGTGCCGCGAAGACTGCAAAGGGCTGTGTCCGCACTGCGGCAGAAACATGAACGAAGGCGAATGCTCGTGCACGGAACAGATGGAAGATCCGCGCTGGGCAGCGCTGAAAGAGATTAGAAGCAAGCTGGAACAATAAACCAGCTGTCAGCTCTCAGCTGTCAGCTTTCAGTATGGCGGTTTTACTGAAAGCTGAAAGCTGATAGCTGACAGCTACAAGGAATCATCATGCCGAATCCGAAACGACGACACTCCCAGAAGCGTACGGCCACACGCCGCGCGCACGACTCGCTCACGAAGCTCTCGCTCTCGGAGTGCCCCAATTGCCACGAACAGAAACTGCCTCATCGCGCCTGCGCGAAGTGCGGATACTACAAGGGTCGCGAGGTAGTCGAGGTCGCAGAGAAGTCCTAGCTTTCCCCCTTCATGCCTAGCGTAATCGCTCTTGATGCGATGGGGTCCGACAAGGCGCCGAAGCCGGAGATCGAAGGCGCCCTGCAGGCAGCGCGTCACCATGGCGTGCGCGTGCTGCTGATTGGACCCGAAGATCGCCTGAAGGCGGACCTGGCGCGCTATCCCGGCGCGCGGCGATTGCCCATCGAAGTCGTTCATGCGAGCGAAGTCATCACCATGGAAGAGAAAGTGGACGCGATTCGCGCCAAACGCGATTCGTCCATCCGGGTGGGGCTGCGCCTGGTGCGAGAAGGTCACGCCACCGGCTTTGTGACAGCGGGCAACACCGGCGCTGCCATGGCGACCGCAAAGGTCGTGCTGGGAGCGCTGCCCGGAGTCGATCGTCCCGCGCTGGCCGCGGCGTTTCCCACGGCAATGAACACGGCAGCGGTGCTGCTCGACGTAGGCGCGAACGTCGATTGCACCGCGCAAAATCTCGAACAGTTCGCGGTCATGGGAGACATCTATTGCCGCTCGATTTTTGGGATGCCGCATCCGCGCGTTGGACTTCTCTCAATTGGCGAAGAAGAGGGTAAAGGCAACGACCTTACGCGGGAGGCGTTTCAACTGCTGAAGCGGCTTCCGATCAACTTCGTCGGTAACGTCGAGGGGCGCGATTTGTACAACGGCCACGTCGACGTGATCGTGGCCGATGGATTCGTCGGCAACGTGGCGCTCAAGACATCGGAAGGCGTGGCGCGGCTGGTGCGCGCCGTTCTGAAAGAGACGTTGAAGGCGACCATCACGCGGCAAGTGGGCGCAATGCTCTCGCGCAACGCCTTCTCCGATTTCAAAAAGCGCCTCGATCACACCGAATACGGAGGCGCTCCGCTGCTCGGAATCAAGGGCGTATGCATCATCACCCATGGATCGTCGAACACAAACGCCATCAAAAATGCGGTCCGGGTCGCAGCGGAATTCGCCGAAGGCAAAGTAAATGAAGCGATCGAACGCGAATTAGCGCAACTGAGCGCGGCGGTCGCAACGTGAGCCTTTCGTAGAAGCGATCCGGATCGTCGCGCGGATCGCACACATACAATATCCAAAACAATGTCATCTTGAGCGAAGAGGCTGCTCCGCGAAGCGAAGCAGCCGCGCAGTCGAAAGACCCCTACACCCTCATTAACCCTTGTGGAGTATCGAGGCCTTCTCCCCGTGACCCGTGTGGAGCGGGCGCCCTCGCCCGCGGCCTTTGACCTTGATCTTGATTCTCTCGGACCGCCCGTGCCGAGGGTGCCCCATCCTTGCGCGTTCTGTGCGCAAGGGTGGGATTCTACGGCACCGAACCCCGTGGGATTCTTCCGGAGATCGCGCACATACAATATCCAAAACAATGTCATCTTGAGCGAAGAGGCTGCTCCGCGAAGCGAAGCAGCTGCGCAGTCGAAAGACCCCTACTCACTCATTAACCCACGAGTTTGACCTCGCTTTGCCACGGCACCGTCTCCCGTGGGATTTTGTATTAGACTAACGTAATGAGGCCGGTGTGGAGCGGGCGCCCTCGCCCGCTGCCTTTGACCTTGATCTTGGTTCTCTCTGACCGCCCGCGAAAACCCTAAAACGGCTCCTCAATAATCTCCGTCCCGCCCAAAGCCATCTGCTCTTCCGCCACCTTCCGCGCCTTCGGAGCCTTCTTAAACGTCACCTCCAGCAGCCGCGGATAAGCCACTCCCTTTCCCGCCAGCAACTCTTCGATAGTAAGAACCTGAATCCGCGGATACCGGTCCTCCAATCCAGGAGGCTTGTAGAACCCAGCCTCAGCAGCCTCTTTCAACATGGGCTCGGTAGGAGCCTCCATGCAGATCAGCACCCCAATCTGCGCGTCCTCCCGTTCGATGACGCCGCGCAAATCCCGCACATACGCGGACTGCACGTGTCCGGCCTTGACCATTAGCAGTCAACTAGTTCCGCAAAGATGCGAAAGCGAGGGCATTTTTCCGAAAGCACTTGCAAATTGGTTTCTCGAGCTATTTCGCCGCACACGTCTGCCGTATATCCGACCTTGTGATCCGTGAGGAGTTTGCGGAGCCACTCTTTCGGGTCAAGAAGACCCTCCGGATTGTCGTGGGACTTTGTTACAGGCTTCCCGCCCTTCCGCTGAACGGCAGTGCTGATGGCGTTGACATCTGCGAGCAACCACGCATCCATGGCCTGCGGCACGGCGAAGAAACGTACGTCTAAGGGGAATGGGTAGTTGCGGCCCTGAATCTTCAGCCGCATCTTTGCTTCGATTTCGCCAGGATCCTTGCCATCCGCGTCCCGGATCACGATGGCCATATCCACTGGGTTGCCATCAATTTCATACTCGAACGTCGGAAGCAGACCAGGGAACTTTTTCATTAGGTTGGTCTTTCCCTCGCACACAAGTGCCTTGATGTGAACTTCCTGCGCAGCCAGTTTGCGAATGACAGGATCGTACACCGCCGAGTCGTACCACCTTCGACAATGATGCCATAGCTACTTGCCGACATTGCTCAGTGCTCCGGAGTAGACAAGATCGCCTAGGCCGACTTCGTCATTCTCGAGCAGCCCCTTGAGCTGAGGTTTGTCATTGGGACGGGTGCAGATGGTTGCGCCCTCCTTCTTTCGACAAAGATGATCTCTTCGAGTTTCATTTTGTCGACGACCAACGGCGAATGCGTGGTCAAAACAATCTGTGGCCCCTGTCGTTTTCGTTCCCATTCTTCCTGGGCCTGCCTCAGCACTTCCAAGAGCGTATCTATCAATGTGGGGTGCAGGTAATTCTCTAGTTCCTCGATGCAATACAAAGTGCCAGCCCGATCCGGAGGGGCGTATATCAGCGACACAAGGGCGATGAACGCGAGCTCCCCGGAGGACATTTGTGAAAGAGGAACTGATCGATTGAGATACTTTTCGCGGCTTCCCAGGGAGACGGTGGACTGTTGGGTTGGCGAATTAAAGAGACCTGTGACCTGGGGCAATGTGTCCAACAACACCCGCTCGATACGGCCAAAGGAGTCATTGTGGTGTTCGAGCGCTAGATTCGACAGCCATTGCGAAAGGTTCTCGCCATATTTCTGCAAGAACGTCGCGGCCGCAGTCTGGTTGGGGCTGCGCATGGAGGCTGGAACGAGTTCGTAGAAACGCCATTTTGCTATAGTCGAACGCAGGAAGCTACCCGGCCAATCCGGAATCTCAAACTCTAAGACAGATCTTGCGGGATCGGGTGTGGACAAGAACCTTTGGTGCTGGATACCGCAGAGGTGTCTTTGAAAACCTTCGCTCTCGATAAGGTCGTCAGCGGGAATGTCGGCGGCCCGCCGAATCGTCAACCGTTCGCTGGAGATACGGAAGTTATCGTATCGCGCATCGCCTTGGATCACTACTTCGTAGTCCCATGGCCACTCCGGGCCGTGTTCCGATGTCGTGCCGGAGAGAGAGAGTTGAATTACCCGCTCGTCGCCTCCCTTCCACAAGACTTCGTTGAATCCACCGCGTGCAACGAACGCATTTGCCAGGCCCATGCTCCCGGCCGGCGGGAAGGTCATGTCATAAATGAACCTAAAAAGGTCCATCACGTTGCTCTTGCCTGCCATGTTTGCGCCGACTAGAACGTTTCGTTGGCCGAGTTCTAGGGTTACATCCTTCAATGATTTGAAGTTCTTGACTCGAATCTTTGTCAGCATGTCGTGATCCTCTCGACCTCACGTTGCCGGCCCGCACAACTCCGAATTCAGGTCCAGGCTTGCAGGCCAATCTGTTCTTAGCCTGCATTCTACAGCCTGAGAGAGAGTGACTAGAGCTATGCAAGCCTGAAGACTCGTCTGCGTCCCGTCCTTCTCGGCGAAGAGTACGTTGTAATCCTGGCGGCTGTTGAAAGGCGGGTCGAGGTAGATGAGGTCCACCGACTCATCCTTAACGTGCTGGCGCAGGACTTCGAGATTGTCGCCGTAATAGAGTTTGTTCTTTTCCACTGTCGCACGATTCTAACCCGGGTGACACGACCGCGTAATTTGCGAGTTTGGTGTTGCCGAGGGCGTGCCGGGTTCGCATTCCTCAATCATCCCATCCGACTCGCGATCAAAGTCATTGACTTAAGACTCACCCCGCGCCAAAATAAACATTCCATTGGCATTTTCGACATGTACGTCCACGCCGCAAACGCCCGTCGAAGCTGCCCCAAGTTCGTTTCCGAGGATGTTCTTTTGAACTAAGTCATTATTATTGAATACTTTGCGAGGATACACCCAGCTAACTCACTGATTCTAATAGATCGCTGTTCGCTAAGTTC
Source organism: uncultured Acidobacteriaceae bacterium (assembly GCA_963821295.1). Lineage (GTDB taxonomy): Bacteria > Acidobacteriota > Terriglobia > Terriglobales > Acidobacteriaceae > Acidiflorens. The sequence continues at coordinate 569,017 of CAWGDB010000001.1, forward strand.
TTACGATTGAATACTTTACCGATAAGCCATTATTTGTGAATACTTTGCCGGGGAAAAATCGCTAAACCTATGATTCTAATATACCGAGGAAATAGGGGGGGAGGGGGGGGTACCCCCCAACCAGCGAGTCTCTGGAACTCTCTCTCGCGGTGGGCTAGATGACAAACTCAACTTCCCCCATCGCCTTTCTCTTCCCCGGTCAGGGTTCGCAAGCCGTCGGTATGGGAAAGGAACTAGCCGACCATTACGCGGTAGCGCGCCAGACCTTCGAAGAGGCCGACGAAGCCCTCGGCTTCAAGCTCTCGCAAGTTTGTTTCGAAGGTCCGGAAGAAAAACTAAAGCTGACCGAGATCACGCAGCCGGCAATTTTAACGGCGTCGGTCGCGGCGTGGCGGGTTCTGCGGGAAAAAGGTCTTACTCCCGACTATGTCGCAGGCCACAGTCTGGGAGAGTATTCCGCACACGTAGCTGCGGGCACGTTGCCGTTTGCTGCCGCCGTGCAAACCGTGCGCAATCGCGGCAAGTATATGCAGGAGGTAGTCCCGGTCGGAGTCGGAGCCATGGCGGCAATCCTGGGCATGGCGCCCGACAAAGTCATCGAGATCGCCAACGAGGCGGCCAATGGAGAAGTTTGCCAGGCAGCCAACATCAATTCGCCGGAACAGATCGTGATCTCGGGACACGCGGGAGCGGTGGATCGCGCGATGCAACTGGCGACCAAAGGGGGCGCGAAGAAAGCGGTCAGCTTGCCAGTCAGCGCGCCATTCCATTGCGCGCTCATGCAGCCGGCGCAGGATCTTCTCGCTCTCGATTTGCGGGCGCTCACGTTTCAGAATCCATCGTGCCCGCTGGTCTGCAATGCCGATGCGGCGGCAATTACTTCGGGCGATGCTGCGCGCGATGCGCTCATTCGACAGGTGACCGGCGCCGTGCGCTGGAACGAATCGATGCGGCGATTGATTGAAAAAGGAACAGGCCTGTTCATCGAGGTCGGTCCGGGAAAAGTTCTCTGGGGGTTGATGCGCCAGATTGACCGCTCGAAGACATGCTTGAGCGTAGGCGATGAAGCATCGCTCGCCAAGACGCTGACGCAGATTGCGGCGATGGCAGCGTGACGACCTAGGGATTCTGTGATTAAGCCCTTGGGGTCCTCCGTGTTCCTCTGTGTCCCCCGTGGTTTGCGCTTTTTGCGGACACTTGATCAGAGCCTCCCTAATACGGATACACGGTGATCGTCTTGTCCGATTTCTGAACGAACATGCGAGCGTGTTCCGCGCGATCATTGACGATCACTTCGACGATCACGCCTCCGCGGCCGAGTCCCTTTGTATTCGCCGATCCGTAAATGCGAAAAGACTTGATCAGCCCCCATTCGCCGCCCGGTCCCCAATCGCGAAAGAAGTCCGCATAGGTGTATTGCGAATACTTCTGCGGATGCTGACGCCAGTTTGGATCGTTGAAGTAGATGGCATAAGCAGACTCGTAATCCTGGTGCTCGAGCGCGACGAAGAAATGGTCGACAACCCGCTCTTCAGGCCAGTTGCGATAAACCCATGCCAGCGCGGCGAGAGTGATGGCGGCCAGAATAACGACGGCAATCTTGATTTTGCGCCGCCGGGCGCGGGCGAAGTCGAACGGCTTGGCATCGAGCAGAGTCATGTCACTATAAGAAGCATAACGCAAGAAGCTTCTGCCGCAGTGCTTCTCATTGGCCTTCGGCGAGTTTTCCGGGCGAAACGTTTTCCCGTAAGTTCGATATTCAGGGAAGATGTGGTCAGCGGCGAGGGAGATCTGATGTCATCCGCTCGGCTTGAGCTCGCGCGGCTTCGGCTGCATCTTTTTTCCCTGCGGATTCCAGAACCTGCGCCAGCAGTTGATACGCCGCGGGCGTCGGCTGAATCTCGATTGCGTGCTCGAAATCCTGTGCCGCATCGGACCATTCTCCCGACCTCTGCGCCAGCAAACCCAATCCTTGATAGGCTGCCGCGTTCTCGGGTTGCTGTTTTAGAGCCGCCGCAAAATCCTGTTTTGCGCTGTCGTCTTGCCGCAGCGCGGAGTATGCATACCCACGGTTCGTATAGACCAGCGACAGCAGCCCTGAATTTTTCGTGAATTCAAGCACTCGCTGATATTGCTCGATGGCGCGCGCATAATTGCCATGCTGCTGATCGTAGGAGGCGACGTTCAGCGCGCTGATCGGATCGGTCGGACGGACGGCCTGCGCGCGGCGAAAGTACTGAATCGCTTCATCGGTCTTTCCCTGGGCCAGGAGCGCGGTGGCGGCGCTGTCTTCGGCGATGAAATTGTTGCGGGTGACGTCGAGCGTGTGGCGCCAGAGCGTGAAATTATCGGTCCAAAAATCTACCTGTCGATGAAGCGCGAAACCTAAAGCCGCAAGAACCACGACGCTTGCTGCAGCCATGATTGGCGCAAATCCGGCTGACTCCGACGCCGCTCGCGGAAACGCCGCCTTCTCCGGCGCTGCAGGCTGAGACGAGGCGAGCCTCTTTCCCGTTGCGCGAGGAATTCGCAATGACTGAAGTAAGTCCGGCACACCCCAGCAGACGATCACAAAAATTCCGAGCAATGGGATGTAGGCGTAGCGGTCGGCCATGGATTGCACCCCGACCTGCACCAGTCCAATCATCGGCACCATGGTTCCGAGAAACCAGAACCAGCCCACAAACAAATAACGGCGTTCCCGAAAGATCACGACCAGAACCGTAACCGCGACAATCCCGAGAGCGGAAAGCGCGGCGGCGGGAATGCTGATAGTGCGTCCGGGATGCGGATACAGGGGCGCGAGATTGGCCGGCCAGAAGGCCTTGCCGACGTACTTCGCGTATGCCAGAGCCGCATTCGCCAGGTGCTCCCAGAGTGGGAGTTCTTCGTGCCGGGCCGCGCTTTGCGCCTTCATCGTGATCAAGGCGCTGGCGGCGGAAAGGGCGAACCACGGAATCTTTTCCCAAACCAGGCTGAGGAAAGTGCGCCGCGCCGACGGGGATCCAGTCAACTCTTCTCGAGCCAATTCAGGTCCAGCGGATTCTATATCGGGAGATTCGTTCGCTCCCGCGATCCTTCGCAATGGCCAGTAGTCGAGCAGCAGCAGTGCGAACGGGAACGTAATCACCTGCGGCTTGGCCATGAGCGCCAGGGCATAAAGAACAGTGATGACCAGGTATCGCCCTATTTGCGGATGGCGCGCGTACCAGCCATAAGCCGCGAGCGCGAGCAAAAAGAAAAGCATGCTGAGGACGTTCTTGCGCTCGGCGATCCAGGCCACCGATTCGACATTGATCGGGTGCAGCGCGAAGAGAGCGGCGACCATCAGGCTGCGCCAGATCATGCCCGTGATGTTGGCCAGCATCAGGAAAATGAGAACGGCGCTCGTGGTGTGTAGCAGGACATTGACCAGATGCGGCCCGGCCGGGTTCAGGCCGAAAAGCTGGCAATCGAGTTCGTGGGAGAGCCACGTAATCGGATGCCAGTTCGTGTTCGCGAATGTCGTGAATGCCCAGGCGACCGAATGCCAGGTGAGTCCCGCCTGGACGTGGGGGTTCTGCGTGATGTAGAGATCGTCGTCGAGGTTGAGGAACGGGGCGCGAATGATCGGGTTGTAAAGAGCAAGCGTAGCCAGAACGAGTAACAGAGAGCAAACCAATTTCTGTTTTTGCGGGGACTGGAGGAATGGCGGCTCGGCCTTGTTGTGCTCTTGATTTGTCGACGGCATGAATCCCCGTTCTCGGTTCTCCAGTTCCCGGTTCTCCGTAGACCGTACCAGTGTTAGGTCAAAAGTAGAAACCTACCAACTTAGATCCAACACTTTAGAGATGTAGCAAACGGCTCGACGCACATGTCGTCGAGGAGGAGCAGTGAGACTCCGTGACAGGGCAGCGCGGTTATTGGCGACAACGAATGAGGTTAAAGATCGTTGGGCGTAAGTCCGGTGTGCTTAGCGATCCTTTTCAACGCGACAGGCCCTAATTCCACAGACTCATGCCAAGCCCAAGTGTAATCTTGAAATCCATCACGTTGCAATTTGACGTGCGACGTACCAGATGCCTGCGGCTTAGGCTTCCATCCAATCCGAAGCAATGCTTGATACACTCGTTTTGCTTTACTGCTAGGCCACTGGCTCACAAGAACTGTATAGACCTCGGCGGCTTTTTGCGTTGCTCGGTGCGATCAGCAAGCACGCGCAAGGCAAGAGCGACAACCGCAACTTCCGCATCGCGTTTAGTTGCGCCGTATGCCATTACTCCTGGAAGTGCGGGAATGTCTGCCAGCCATCGTCCATCTTCTTCTTGTTCAAATTCAACTGTGAATGATTCCGACTCGGGAGGTTGTTGCGGGGGTTTTGGAACGGTTGCCATGAGCGCAGAACTCCACAGGTTTGGAAAGTTAACCCGTCGTGGAGAATCTATGATCCCAGAGAAGATCAGTCAATCCTAATTTCTGCCTAGGCGCAAGTCCTTGCTTTTGTTCATCCGGCAGCGAAACCCGATGCAGTATCCTCCGTCTAGCATACGCACGAACTGGCGGGGGCTGGAAATTCACATGGTTTTAATACTGCGGGTGTCATAAGCCGTTAACATTTCGTGCATGGCAGATCAACCATTGCAGATTGAAGAAATCGCGGGTTCACGGGAAGGAATAAGGATTCTGCGCTTGTCGGGGCCGCTGTCGCTGGCCAACGTGTTCGGCTTCCAGTCCAAATTGCGCGCCGACACATCTCGCGCCCTAATCCTGGACTTCACGGCAGTTCCACTGGCGGATTCGGCCGGCATCGGCGCCTTAGTCGGGGCGCACGTCAGCCGGCAAAAGGACAATCGCACACTCGGGCTGGTGGGAGTGAATCAGCGCATCCATAACGCGCTGGAAGTCACCCGGGTGCAGAACTTCTTCAAGTTTTTTGACACGGTGGCGGAAGCGGAAGCGGCAGCTTAGGAAGCCGCGAGTTTCGAGCCGCGGGCCGCGAGCCAGCCAAAACCCCTTTAGCGCGGCTTGATCGGAGCCCATCACAACTCAATCCACTGTAAACAATCTCAGCCTAGCAGTAAGGAACCTCAGGCGAAATCCAAAAAGAAAAGCGGCCTTGTGGGCCGCTCTTCTTTGCACGACTGTCGAATTGTGGAAGTGGTTTTAGACGCCTTTGACGTTCTCTGCCTGCCAGCCTTTGGGGCCTTTTACAACGTCGAACTGAACTTGTTGACCTTCTTGCAGGCTGCGGAAACCATTCGCCTGGATGGCCGAGAAATGTACGAATACATCCTCACCATTCTGACGGCTGATAAATCCATAGCCCTTGGCATCGTTAAACCACTTTACTGTTCCTGTTTCCATGGTGGTACTGTGTTCCTTTTGTGTTGAAGTATGCGCTGGAACTCGCAGGATAGTGCAGGCAGGCACGCTGTAGAGCGGGGTACTGCTTACAACCGCAAAGATCAAACGCCTCTATATTATAGCCAATTTTGGGGGTGGATTTCCACAGGATTTTAGGGCTTACGCCGGTGACGATTGCGACCTGAACGCCTGAGCCGAACGGTGTTTCGCAGACCATAAATCAGGAGGACACCGGCGTTTGCTGTAGGAATGCATTTCGTGGACACCCGCCAAAAGTGCCCGGTCGCCGCCTCCCTTCTTTGGTATCAAATTGAAAATAAGGCACATCTCTTTATGGCGGACTTCTTGCTTATCACCAATGAGCATGGAGGCTGGTGATGCCGACCCTAAGCGTTGAGCACTTCACTGACTTGGCGGTTGTCGAGTGTAAAGGCAGGATCGTGCACAGCGACGATGTTTTCAAGCTGCGCGATGTGGTGCTGTCGCAAGAGGACGCACGCGTGATCGTGCTCGATCTCTCGGAGGTCGAGGCCATGGGCGGGGGCGGCCTGGGAATGCTTGCTTTTCTTGAGCATTGGGCACGCGAACACGGCATTCAATTGAAACTGTTTTGCCCGTCCGAGGCGGTGGTGGAAGGGCTCGGGCAGAACCGTTCGCTTCCCCGGTTTGAAATTGCCAGCTTCCAGGAGATGATGCGTCTTCTTTCCGAATTTAATCAGCCGAACGATCGATATCCGTTGGCTGCCTGAGTCATTTGCAAAATTCCCCGCGCGTCAGCCATCATCGAGTCATGCGTATTCGAATGATGAGGGGATTGATTTGTGGGGCACTCCTGTGCGCGTCTCTAATATCTCAAGTTGACCTGGTTGCCGATGTTCGCACCCAACTGGCCCAAGGCTCGCTCTCCGCGGCGGAGGCTGAACTTCGCGGCTATAAGGCGCAACATGGCGTAACTCCCGAATATCTGGAGGCGCTCTCGTGGATGGCTCGCGGCGCTGCAGCAATGAATCAATGGGAAAAAGCCGCTTCTTACGCGACGGAAACGCGCACTCTGTGCGAACAGCAATTAGCGAAGCGCAAATTGGACGCGGATGCTCATCTGCCAATTGCGCTCGGCGCCGCGTATGAGGTTCTTGCGCAGAGCATGGCCGAGAAGGGCCATCAGGCAGAAGCAGCGAGGTTGCTGCGGTCAGCGTTGGCGCGTTACGGCACAACTTCAATTGCCCCACGGCTACAGAAGAATCTTAATCTGCTGGCTTTTGTCGGGCGGCCGGCTCCGCCGTTGCAGGGCACGGAGTACCTGGGTCCGAAGCCGCCTACTTTGGCATCGCTGAAAGGGTCGCCGGTTCTGTTGTTTTTCTGGGCGCACTGGTGTGTGGATTGCAAGGCGGAAGTGCCCGTCATTGTTCGCTTGCGGCAGGAGTTCGGCGGGCAGGGTCTGGTGGTGATCGGCCCCACCCAACTTTATGGTTATGCAGCGCAAGGCAACGATGCCGCGCCGGCCGAGGAACGCGCCTACATTGAGGCAGTTCGCCAGCGGTATTACTCGCGATTGCTGGATATGCCCGTACCATTGAGCAAGCTGAATTTCAAGACCTATGGAGCGAGCACGACACCCACGCTGGTGGTGCTGAATCGAGCGGGCCAAGTGGCGATGTACCATCCCGGGGCAATGCCGTATGAAGAGTTGCGGGCGGCCGTCGAGAAGGTGGTCGCCCGGTAGTTTATTTCCCGCAACAATTTCTTTCCCACGAGCGAGATGAGCGGACCTGCTCCCTAATGTCAAAGTCGGCTCTTGCCGATCTTTTGGAAGCGGGAGTTTTATGCCCATTCCAGATATGGCGGGAGATCGCCGGGTCCTGACCGAGCCCTGCTTCATCAAAAACCCGTGCTTCTTCAGAGAGGTGCTGGACCACGTCAGCGATGGAGTGTACTTCGTGGACCTCGAGCGGCGTATTTTCTATTGGAATGAAAGCGCCTTCCGGCTGACGGGCTATCGAGCAGCGGAAATTCTGGGGAAGTCCTGTGACGAATTTCTGTGCCACGTCGACGCTGCGGGAAAAAGATTGTGCCAGGATGGTTGTCCTCTTACCGCCAGCATGCGCGACGGGGGCACGCATGAGGCCAAGATTTTTCTGCGGCACAAACAGGGACGACGCATACCAGTGGCGGTGCGGGTGCAACCGATCCGGGCGGCCGACGGCTCGATCGTGGGGGCGGTAGAAATCTTCAGCGACGAGACGGCCCATCACGCAGCGCGCCGTGAGGCCGAACAATTGGAGCGTCTGGCCTTTCTGGACCAGCTCACGCATTTGCCCAATCGCCGTTATCTGGAGATGGCCCTGCGGACCGCGTTGAGCGAATACCCCGTTCATAAAGACTGCTTCGGGCTGCTGGTGATCGATCTGGACAAGTTCAAAGCCATCAACGACAGATTTGGCCATGCCACCGGGGACCGCGCTCTGCGGCAGGTGGCGAAGACCCTGGTCGGAGCCTTGCGGACCACCGACATTGTCGGGCGGTGGGGAGGCGACGAATTTCTTGCGTTGGTGCGGCACGTGGATGCGGAAATCCTGAAGACGCTGGCGGAGCGCTGTTGCATCATGGTGGCGCAAACGTCATTCAGAAATGGCGACGGACGCGGACTATCCACGTCGGTCTCCATCGGCGGGTCGCTGGTGACGGCGAAAGATACCTTCGAAACGCTGACACGACGGGCAGATGAGCTGATGTATCAGAGTAAAGCGGGCGGCCGGAGCCGTGCTTCGTTGAAGTAAGCGCATCGGACGGGCAAAGCAATTTCGCCCTATACAGTCGCCTGTAGGTCGCGCCGGCGCGCCTGAATCTCAATGTAGACATTAACGAGCGATACGGCCGCAGGCGTCACTCCGGGGATGCGCGACGCTTGCCCGAGCGTCTGCGGCTGCACCTTGCGGAGTTTTTCCTGCATTTCGCGGGAAAGTCCACTGACGGAGTGGTAGTCGAACCAATCCGGGATGCGGCGCTGCTCGGACTTTTTCAGACGATCGATGGCGCGCTGTTGCTGATCGAGATAGCCGGCGTATTTGATTTCGGTCTCGATGGACTTGAGTTCGTTCCTCTCTTCGGATGAGAGCCTGGGCACGAAACTCCCAACCACGGATTGCACAGAGGTTACGGAGGAACCTCTTTCAAAAAAAACGGGTGCAAGGTCTCGCAGAACCGGCACCAGTCGTTCAATTGTGATCTCCGGGCGCTTCAGAGTTTGCGCGAGGGGTTGCCCAAGAGCAGACGAAAAATCAAGTGATTCCTGTTGGATTTGGTCAGCCATCGTTCCCGTGAGCCTGGTGCGCTCCAGCAATTGCTTCATCCCTTCCATACGTCGCTGCTTGGCTTCAAAGTCCGCCCATGCTTCATCGGTGATCAGTCCCACGCGGCGGCCATGTGGAGTTAGGCGTCGATCGGCATTGTCGATGCGCAGATGCAACCGGAACTCGGCGCGCGACGTGAACATGCGGTAAGGCTCGTTCGTGCCCTTTGAAATCAGGTCGTCGATGAGAATCGCCGTGTAGGCCTCGGTGCGGTCGAGCACGAGCGGTGGCTCGTTTTTCACTTTGAGCGCGGCGTTGATTCCGGCCATGATGCCCTGGCAGGCGGCTTCTTCGTAGCCCGAGGTTCCATTGATCTGACCGGCCAGAAACAGGCCTGAGATTTTCTTCGTTTCGAGCGTGCGGTTCAGTTCCGTGGGATCGATTGAGTCGTACTCGATGGCGTAGCCGGGGCGCATCATCTCGGCATTGTCGAGCCCTGGAATGGACTTGAGAATCGCAAGCTGTACGTCGATGGGCAACGAGGTGCTCATGCCATTGACGTAAATCTCGTGGGTCTTCAGGCCTTCGGGCTCGAGAAAAAGCTGGTGCGTCAGCTTGTCGGGGAACTTCACGATCTTGTCTTCGATCGAAGGGCAATAGCGCGGGCCGATGGACTGAATCTGTCCGCTATACATGGGCGAGCGGTGCACGTTTTCCCGGATGATGCGGTGCGTCTCATCGGTCGTAAAGGCGATGTAGCAGGGGACCTGGCGGTCGTGATGCGCGACGCGCCGGGTACGAAAGCTGAAGGGAGTGGGATCTTCGTCGCCGGGCTGGAGTTCGAACTTTGACCAGTCGATAGTGCGGCCATCAAGACGAGGGGGCGTGCCGGTTTTGAGGCGGCATCCGCGCAAGCCGAGTTTCTTGAGCGATTCGCCGAGAAGAACGGCGGCAGGCTCTCCGGAGCGGCCGGCAGGGTACTGCTGCTCGCCGCAATGGATGAGGCCGTTGAGGAACGTGCCGGTGGTGATGATGACAGCGCGGGCTGAGACTCGGCGGCCGTCGCGGAGGAGAATGCCGGTAATGCAGTTGCCAGTTCCCAGTTGCCAGTTCTCAGTAGATTCAGCTTTCACTGAGGGCTGAGGGCTGACGGCTGAAAGCTGGCTGCTCACCGCTGACGGCTCCAAAATCACATCCGCCACTTCCGCCTGCTTGATCTTCAGATTCGGCTGCGATTCGAGCACTTCGCGCATCTTCAGGCGATAGGCCTGTTTGTCGCACTGGGCGCGGGGCGACCAGACGGCGGGACCACGCGATGTATTCAGCAGACGGAACTGGATGCCAACAGCGTCGGTGATCTCTCCCATGATGCCGCCGAGCGCATCGACTTCGCGGACGAGGTGTCCCTTGGCGATGCCGCCGATGGCGGGATTGCACGACATCTGGGCGATGAGATCGACATTCAGAGTGTACAGAGCGGTCTTCAGTCCCATGCGGGCGGCAGCCATCGCGGCCTCGCATCCGGCGTGACCGGCGCCGACCACGACTACGTCGAAATGTTCGTTAAACGTCTGCATGCGTGGCTCGAAGACCCATAACCAAGGCGGGAAGACTATTTGTGTAATTGTAACAAGATCAGGGCACACTATAATTTGGGCGTCATACAGATACGTCTTAATTGTTGCGTTTATTGTTGCCTGCTGTAAAAGACAAATGGGAAGTAGCGCAACTGAGTCGTTTTGGAGGCGAGCACATTGGCCCGACCCATCCCCATCGGCGCACGCGGCGAAGCGGAGGAAACGGTTGACCTTCGGCACACGCTGGCGGCCCATCATCCCGAGTTGCCGCCGGTGTATTCGACTCCCGACATGATTCGACTGATGGAAATCGCGTCCTTTCAGGCGCTGCAACCGTTTTGCGACGAGGGAGAGATCACGGTCGGCATCTCGATTCACGTGGAACACCGGGCGGCGAGTGGGATTGGAATGCGAATTCACGCGCGCGCCGAACTGGAGTCGTTCGATGGCCGCTTCTATATCATGCGAGTTACGGCCGACGATGGCTCGCAGGAGATTGGGCGCGGGACAGTTGGACGCGCGGTCGTGCACGTCCCAAGTTTTCTGGCGCGGCTGGAAAATAAGGGGCGCAAGCGCTAAGGTGGCAACCTCGGTCCGCCATTTCAAATCAGAGAACTCATCAGAGAAAGTCATCCATCATGGAATCGCAGACCGAAAAAGCCATTCAGTTCCGCCAGCTTCATCGTGGACCGGGCGTCCTTGTGCTGCCCAATGCGTGGGATGTCGCAAGCGCCCGCATCTTTGAGGAGGCTGGCTTCCCGGCCATCGCTACGACTTCAGCGGGCATTGCCTTCTCGCTGGGATATCCCGATGGACAGCGTATTTCGCGCGAGGAGATGATCGCGCGCATCGGACGCATTGTGCGCGCTGTGAAAGTGCCGGTGAGCGCCGACGTTGAAGCCGGATACGGTTCAAGCCCGGACGACGCGGCGCGAACGGCGCGAGAGCTGATCGAAGCGGGAGCGATCGGGATGAATCTGGAAGACGCGAGCGATCGCCGGGATCAGCCGTTAATCAGCTTGGAACTGGCGGTCGAAAAAATCAAAGCGTCGCGCGAAGCGGCAGCTGCGCTGCATGTACCGATCGTCGTCAATGCGCGCACAGACGTATTCATGTTGCCGGGCGGGAATCCTGATGCGGATTATGCCGAAGCGTTGCGCCGGCTGCTGGCGTTTCGCGACGCGGGCGCCGATTGCCTGTTTGTGCCCGGGCTCAAGGACGCGGAGACGATTGGGCGGCTGGTGATCGCGGTCGAGTGTCCGTTGAACATTCTGGCAGTGCCGGGAACGCCTTCGATTGCGGAGCTGGGGAAAGTTAGGGGTGGCGCGCGTGAGCATAGGCTCGGGATTTATGCGGGCGACGCTCGGTTTGCTGCGGCGGGCGGCGGAGGAGTTGAAATCTGCTGGCACGTATAGCTCGCTGGCGGATGCTATGCCGTATGCGGACGTGAACAAGATGCTCGGGGGATAGGTTGGTTGGCCTCCTGTAGCCTGGCGGTATCCGCCGAGGTCAGTGCCGGGAGTAGGGGTGCTTCGACTCCGCTGGACCTCGCTTCGCGAGTTCCTGCTCCGCTCTGCATGACAATTATAGGGACGGGCGCGCTACGCATTGACGAGGTGCATCATGTGTTCGGGGTAACGCTCGCCGGCAGCGGCTCCGAACGGGAAGACTTCGCTAAGGCGGCGCAGATCGTCGGCACTGAGTTCCACGCCTAACGCGCCGACGTTCTCCTCCAGATACTTGCGGCGTTTGGTACCCGGGATGGGCACTATGTCGCCGCCCTGCGCCAGGACCCAGGCGAGCGCGAGTTGCGCAGGCTGACATTTCCTCTCCTCTGCGATCTCCTCGACCTTCTTAACCAGATTCAGATTCTTCTGAAAATTTTCTCCCTGAAAGCGTGGCGAGAAGCGGCGGTAGTCGTCGGAGGAAAGATCGTCGAAACTTTTGAACTGTCCGGTCAAGAAGCCGCGTCCGAGCGGACTGTAGGCGACGAAGCCGATTCCCAGCTCACGGCAGGTGGGAAGAATTTCCTGCTCGGGGTCGCGCGTCCAGAGGGAGTACTCGGTTTGCAGGGCCGCGATGGGATGCACTTCGACGGCGCGGCGCAGAGTCTGCATGCTGGCTTCGGACAATCCGAGATAGCGTACTTTGCCTTCTTCGACGAGTTCGGCCATGGCGCCGACGGTTTCTTCGATGGGCGTATCGGGGTCGACGCGATGCTGGTAGTAGAGATCGATGTGATCGACGCCAAGCCGCTTCAGGCTGGCTTCGCAGGCTTTCTTTACATAGTCCGGTTTGCCATTCACGCCGCGAAGTTGAGGATTGGCGGGATCGCGGACGATGCCGAACTTGGTCGCCAGCACAACCTGGTCACGCTTGCCCTTGATGGCGCGGCCGACCAGTTCTTCGTTGGTATGGGGGCCGTAGATGTCGGCGGTATCGAGCAGAGTGATGCCGAGTTCGAGGGCCCGGTGAATGGTGGCGATGGATTCGGCGTCATCGCGTCCGGAATAAAATTCCGACATGCCCATGCAGCCCAGGCCGAGAGCGGAAACCTGCAGGCCGGAGCGGCCCAGTTCGAGGGATCTCATGTATGACTCCTATAGAAAGAAATAACCGTAATACGACGACAGCTTAGATGAAGCGAACGCGGCGAGCGAAACAAACCCTGGCGTTTTTTTTCGTGCTGCCGACTCAAAAAGTTTACACTCCTCCGGTATTCTGACAGCACGTCGACTCCGGGCCTTACAACATTCGGGATATCTCTATGGCGCAAATTGCAAACTGGTTTGAACGAACGTTCGAGTTTTCATTTCCTGTCGAGTTGTATCCCGATCTGTGCATGCGTTTGCGCGGCACTCCGGCGCGGCTTGAAGAACTCGTGAGGGGATGTCCGGCCGAACGCATGGTGCGGACTGCTCAGGGCAAGTGGTCGGCGCAGGAACATGCGGGGCACCTGCTCGATCTTGAACCGCTCTGGATGGCTCGCGTGGAAGACTACGTTGCCGGACGAAGCGAGCTCTCGGTGGCGGATTTGAGCAATCGGGGAACTTTTGAGGCTAAGTTCAACGAGCGCGCGGTGGAGACGATTCTTGCGGATTTTCGCAGGGCGCGGATCGAGCTGGTTCGGCGTGTGGAGGGAATCGACGCGGCGTTATTTGGACGCGTGTTGCTGCATCCACGGCTGAAGACGCCGATGCGGCTGGTCGATCACTTATTTTTTGTGGCCGAACATGATGACCACCATCTGGCGATTATCTGGGGAATGATTCGGAAGGAATAACGTGGTCATTCAGCGAATCGAGATCAATGGCTTGCTTGCCGGCACGACCTCGCCGATCTCGACGGCGGGAACTTTGGCATCTTGCAGCGCGCGAGTAAGAAGAGCGGCGGCTTCGGGCGCGACCGCGATTAGCAGTCCGCCGGCGGTTTGGGGATCGTAGAGAAGAGTGCGAATTTCTTCGGGCACGTTGTCGGCGTAACCCACCTGACATTCCGCGAACTCGCGGTTGGCCTTGAGGCCTCCGGGGATGTAGCCCGCGCGGATGCAGTCGAGGGCGCCTTCGAGGATGTGGACCTTTGCCGAGTTGAGGATGAGACCCACATTCGATGCGAGCGCCATCTCGCGGGCGTGGCCGATCAGGCCGAAGCCGGTCACGTCGGTGAGGGCGTGGACGGGAAAGGCGCCGGTCGTCGTTCGCTGTTCGTTGCTCGCGATTACTTCGGCGGCGGTTTTGTTTAGCGTCGTCATCGACTTTACAGCGGCATCGATCCAGGCTTGTTTTGCTGTGCCTTTTTTGATTGCCGTGGAGATCACGCCTGTGCCTAACGATTTTGTGAAGAGGAGGCGGTCTCCTGGTTGCGCGCCTTGATTGGCGAGCACGCGCTTGGGATGGATCACGCCGGTTACGGCGTATCCGAATTTTGTTTCTTCGTCGCGGATGCTGTGGCCCCCGACCACCGTGCATCCGGCCTCGATCATTTTCGACAAACCGCCGGCGAGGATGCGCTCGAGGATTTCGATATCGCCTTTGTCAGGGAAGCAGACCAAGGCGAGCGAGGTCAGGGGCCTTCCACCCATGGCGTAGACATCACTGAGCGCGTTGGTCGCCGCGATCTGGCCGAAGGTGTATGGGTCGTCGACGATGGGCGTGAAGAAATCTACCGTCTGGACAAGCGCCGTGTCGGGCGTGAGTTGATACACTCCGGCGTCGTCGGCGTGATCGAAGCCGACCAGAACGTTCGGGTCGTGTTGCCGGGCTAATTTCCCAAGCACCGTGTCCAGCACCGCCGGACTCAGCTTGGAGGCTCAACCCGCGGCTTTTACGGACTCCGTGAGACGGAATGGTTTGGTGGCTTCCACCAGAAGATTGTAAATGGCGAGGGAGGTCAGAGGTCGACGCAATCTCACTGAGTCCGACCAAGTTGAGCATCAGCGGATCGGAATTGGTCACGAAAACGGTCCACTCATTCCACGTCAATTCCCTTGACACGGTATTCCTCTCGTGTAATATTCCTTCTATGGCATGGGAGGTCGAGTACACCGGCCCAGTTCGAAACCTGGTGGGACTCCCTTTCCGAAGACGAGCAGGCGGAACTCAGCGCCAAGGTTGAGTTGTTGCAGGAATTTGGTCCCGTGCTGCCCCGGCCTCATGCCGATGTAATTACAAGTTCGCGCCACGCCAACATGAAGGAGTTGCGGGGCAAGGTCGAGGATCGGGATTTGCGTGTCCTGTATGCGTTTGACCCCTGGCGCACGGCACTGCTCTTGCTTGGGGGCGATAAGACGGACGATCCGAACTGGTACGAGCGATTTGTCCCGATTGCCGACGATTTGTTTGACCGGCATTTGAGGGAATTCAAGAAACAAGGGCGGAAGTAATCAGGGTCCCCGAGGGACCTGTTAACAGGAGAACGACGGTGACTAATAACTTCAATGTTCTTCGCGAGAAAATGTC
The DNA here is from genome assembly GCA_963821295.1 of uncultured Acidobacteriaceae bacterium. Taxonomy (GTDB): domain Bacteria; phylum Acidobacteriota; class Terriglobia; order Terriglobales; family Acidobacteriaceae; genus Acidiflorens. The sequence continues at coordinate 584,185 of CAWGDB010000001.1, forward strand.
TCCCGCGGCGCGCGAGCGGTCTCATCAGCTTGCCGCTAAGTACCGTGCGGGGATGGCGCTTGACGAACTCCGACACGCGCGCGAGATGACGCAGGTGCATCTGGCGAAAATTCTCGGCGTCAACCAGGCCGCCATCTCCAAGCTCGAACGCCGCGCCGATATGTACGTCAGCACGCTTCAGGATTTCGTGCGAGCCCTGGGCGGAGAACTCAAAATCACCGCCAAATTCCCGGAAGGCAGCGTCGAGATACGGCAGTTTGAGGACGCGAAGGAAGCCGCGGGTTAAGGAGTGAGGCTCGTTGCGAAAAGTGTGAAACTCCCACTCAATCCTGCACGTTCAGGTTGGCCGTCAGGTCCGAGTCGCCGTGGAACGCGGGCCGGCCGGCCTTGCGGGCTTCTTTAGATTCGACTATCGCTACTCTCCCTGGAGTAGAAGTCGGCGGAATTATTAGCGACTATTTAGCTTTGATCTTATTACGTCGCGTTCATCGTCAGCTGGGATTGGGCGGGGGCAATACCCGCGAGCTACACGAAGGACTCTAACGTGCGCTTTCAAGGTTACGGAGGCGGGCAGAAATCCCGAAATTAGCCCGCATTCGAAAGTCGCGCTTCCGTCACCATGATCCTTGCGCTTCGGCGCGATCGAGGTTTCTTGCGGATCACTATTTCGACGTCGCGATCGAGGGCGTTGAGGAAGTGCATGAGGCGCTCCACGGAGAACCCGTCCAGGCGATAGTTCATCAAGGCGGAAATCTTGGGCTGATTGACGTCGAGGAGGCGCGCCGCCGCGGTCTGCGACAGGAGACGCGACTGGATGATCCGATTGATGGCGACTGCCAAGCGCACTCTGGTTTGCTTTTCTTCGGCATCGTGCAGGCCGAGGTCGGCGAATACATTGCCCGATCCTGGAATCACCAGGTCACTGTTTCGTCCGTTTGCCATATCTCGCCTCGTAATCCTCGCTCGCCGCTTTCAGCCTGCGGGAAACCAATTCCACATCGGTCTGTGCCGTCTTTATTCCACGCGGCGATTTCTTTTGGAAGGCATGAAGAACATAGACGGCCTGGCTGAATTTCACGGTGTACACCGCACGATAGGTATCGCTGCGGTGATCTTCGACGATTTCAAGGGTGCCGGGACCTTCCCCCTTCCACGGCTTCGCCTTCGGATGCTTTCCCCCGAACTGCGCCACACTCAAGGCGATACCAATTTCGTCCTTCGCGGCTTCGGGAAAGTCGAGCAAGTCATCCTTCGCCGATCCCACCCAAAACAGAGGCTTTTCACCGGGAACTCTCGTTGATCGCGCCATGTAATTATCCCAGTTATGGGATGGATAGTCTACGACTCATTTTATGGGCAGAATCAATAGTCTACAAAAAACGCGGCAAACGCACGCAACTACCCCATCTGCTGCCCTCTTGCTAAACTCCCTCCATGCCCGTCGTTACCTACCTCGAGGCCATTCGCCAGGGAATCTGGGAGGAGATGGAGCGCGACCCGACCGTCTTCTGCCTCGGCGAGGATATTGGCATCTACGGCGGCGCCTTCAAGGTCACCGACGGTTTTATCGACCGCTTCGGCCCCGAGCGCGTCATCGACACGCCCATTGCCGAGTCGGCCATTGTGGGCGCGGCCTTTGGCGCTTCGCTCACCGGAATGCGTCCCGTCGCCGAATTCCAGTTCATGGACTTCATCGGCTGCGCTTTTAATCAGATCGTCAACATGGTCGCCAAGGCGCACTACCGCTGGGGAGCGCCGGCTCCGCTCGTCATTCGCGGGCCGAGCGGCGGCAATGTGCATGGCGGGCCGTTTCATTCGCAGAATCCGGAGATGTGGTTCGTGCACGCTCCCGGGCTGAAAGTCGTTTGCCCGGCCACTGCCTATGACGCGAAAGGCTTGATCAAGGCGGCGATCCGCGACAATAACCCCGTGATTTTTTTCGAGCACAAATACCTTTATCGGCGGATCAAGGGCGAAATTCCGGACGACGACTTCATCGTGCCGATCGGCAAGGCGAGGGTGGTGCGCGAAGGCCGTGACCTCAGCGTGATCACATACGCAGCCATGCTGTACATCGCCCTCGAGGCCGCGGAGATTTTGAGTAAGGAAGGAATCGAGATCGAGGTCGTCGATCTGCGCACCGTCTCGCCGCTCGACCGCGAAGCGATCGCCGCGACCGTGAAAAAAACCAACAAGGTCATCATTGTTCACGAGCACGCGCGCACGGGAGGCCTCGCCGGGGAGATTTCCGCGATCATCAACGAAGAGGCCTTCGACTCGCTTGATGGTCCCATCGTTCGCCTGACTTCGCTCGACACGCCGGTTCCATTTTCTCCGCCGCAGGAAGAATTCTTCTTGCCAAAGGTCAGCGACCTGGTGCGCGAAGCGCGCCGTCTGCACTCATACTGACTAAGAAGCGCCCGCCGCGCCTCGCTGCCGCGCTCACCAACACCTGTTATATATAGAGGCAGAAAGCGCATGGCTTGGGGGGTCTGTTATGCGTAATTTCGTGCTGGGAATTCTCTTCGCGATCGCGGTCCTGCTGTTGACCGGAATTGGTCTCGCGCTGCTCGGTTTTCTGCCAACGCGAGCCAACACTTCGCCCTCAAAGATGGAGAGCCGCCTGGCCATGAGCGCGCTCGACAGTTCGGTGGAGCGCCACGCTCCGCGCGTGCATAATCCCCTGCCTCCTACGGACGAGAATCTCATCGATGGCATGAAAATTTACACGATGAATTGCGCGGGTTGCCATGGAGGAATCGATCGAAAGCCTGTCGCCTTTGGGCGTTCGTTCTATCCTCCTGCTCCTAATCTGATTCTCGAGCCCGATGACGATCCCGAATGGCACATCTACTACATAATTCACAACGGCGTTCGTTTGGCCGGAATGCCCGCCTGGGACAAGACACTTTCCGACGCCGACATGTGGAAGGTGACGGCATTTCTGTCGCGCATCGAGAAGCTTCCTCCTGCGGTCCAGGAGTTCTGGAAGAAGAACTCGGGCGCCTCTCCACCCGCCGAAAGCTCCGATCACAAAGACGAACACGGCGATCACCACTAGCGGTTGAGAATGGGAAAGAGGAAGGAATGTTTGAGCGCGATCCCTTAGCTCGTGGGATAGCTGAAATTGATCGTGATATTGGTCTGCGTTTGGGCGGGACGTCCATTCACACTATAGGGCTGGAAGCGCCACTGCTTGACCGCCTCGATCGCCGCTTTGCCCAGCACAAAATATCCACGAATGATCTTCAGATCCTCGATTCGACCGTCGCGGCCGATAATCGCCTGCAAGACCACCGTCCCATGCATTTTCTGCGCGAGCGCTTCCGGCGGATAATCCGGCTTCACACTCTGGAGCAACAGCGCCCGTTCCACTTCTTCGCTGACCGGCACGGGTTCGCTGAACGACTGTGTCGAGACTGGGGGCATCGCGGGCGCAGAAACCGGCATCATTTGCGCCGGGTTTGCCGTCACGACAACAGGCGGAGTTATGGGAAGCGAGCCGCGCAGGCTTTCTGGAACCACCGCGTTCAGCTTTTGTACGGGCTCCGGTGCCGGACGATCGTATACGGGCGTGGGCTGCGGGAAATCGGGGGCCTTCCGCAGTTCGATGTGGGACCCGCTAAGATCGGTCGCGGTCTCCGCCACCCTGATCTGCGCCGTTGGGCCAGTCGAACTGTCGCTGTTCGCGGCGTACTCATCCTGCCGTGGCGAACTGGTAGCGCGGACTGGCGCCTGATCGGATGGCGGCAGCGCGAAAAGCGACGCCACCGATTCTCTTAAAACATTGATCGTGCCCTCGGGCGTCAGCGCCAGGTACATGATCGCGTCGCGTGTACTCCACAAGACGAAAGCTGTTGCCAGCACAACCGCTACCGCGCACACCCGCTGAAAAACAGAATGATCGTGCGGAGGATGCTCAGGCTCCTCACTCTCGATTTCGGCGCCAGCGTCATCACCATCACTATCATCACCGTTCGCTGCATTCCACTTGCCGACATCGGCCGCTTCATTCTTCCGCTGCGCGTGCCAATCCTGCTGCGCCGACGCGACGGCCGCTGTGCTTGCGCCCGCGTCCAGAGGCTGCTCGTACGTCTGCGGTATCTCGGGCAAACCGTCATCGCCCGCCGGTTGCATCTTCTGAATTGCCTTGGCGAGCACCTCGGTCGATTGCTCCGGCACAATCGGACGAGAGATCACGGACTCCAACCGGTGGTCGCGCATCTCCGCGGCCGTCGGATCTTTTTCCACGATCGCGATTGCCACTACGCTCTGGTTCGGTCCCGATTCGCGCGCTCGTTTCAGCAGGAACCCGGCATCGGGCTGGTCAGACCAGTCGACCAGAAGGCACGACAACGACTGCTGGGTCGCTTTCTTGATCGCTGTGAAGATGTCGTTGCAAACCTCGACGTGGATGCCCGCGCTCACGCAGGCCTTCGCCAGCGCGGCATTCGTCTCGGAATTTCTTGAGAACAACAGGGCGCGGAAGGCCATCGCATCTACAGCTTAACCAGACTTTCTTTTCCGCAACAGGTAACCGGTGGCGGATGCACCAGTGCGGAAAGCGGCCAACCACGTTCAGGCTATTGAAATGGTTTCGATTCGTTGGAAAGGTCCAATATAGCGCTTCGAAAACCCCAGCTGGAAGCCGGTTCTCGGCTAGGAGACCGCTACAGGTCGAGGCTATGCGGCGGATTGAACAAAGTGACTTTCGTAATCACCCAACCATCCTCCGTGCCCCTCCGTGTCCTCTGTGGTTTTAGCTTTTTGCCGGCACTTGATCAGAGTCTCCCTAGATTTCGATCCACTGGCCTGAAATTTCATGCTGCAGTTTCCGCTCGCGCTCCTGCATCCTCTGTTCCTGTTCGCGCATTCTCTTCTGCAGGTCTTCGAGGTGCTTCGCTATCTCTTTCTGGCATTGTTCCGAATGCTCTTGCGCGCGCAGCGCCTCCCGGTTGGCCCGAGCGATTTCCCGCTGAACTTTCTCCGTGATATCTGGGCCGAGTCGCGCCAGTTGTCCTTGGGCGCGCTGGATCGCCAACTGCGTTTGGGTGGATAAATCGGGCACGTCGAAGCTGTCTTCCAGAAGTTGGCCCGAATCTTTTTTCGCGGGGAGAGTCAGCGTCAAATTCTGCTCTCGCTTGTCGCGGATGATGGTCACCGCTGCCGAATTGTTGGTGGAGAGTCGCAGGGCGCTGGAAAAATCCGAGGCATTATGCACACCCTGATCGTTCACCTTGACGATCACATCGCCCGCGCGGAACCCTGCTTTCTCGCCCCGGCTTCCTTTATCCACCGAGCGCACCAGCACGCCGTTTCCGCCTTTCACTCCAAAAAAATCTCCCAGCTGGGGTGTGATGTTTTCGATCATCAGCCCGGTGCGCAACGAGGAATGCGCGATGATCACAGTCATCGGGACGTCAATATCTGGGATCGGGGGGATCTTGGGCATTTCGAAGTGAAATTCGTGGCTGCCCGGCTCCCAATCCATCGATTTGTGCCGGTCGGCAAGTTGGACCTTGATGGTAAGCGGCTGACCGTCCCGGCTGATGCCCAGCGTAACCACACGGCCCGACGGAGTCTCCTTTATCATCCGCCGCAACTGCGCTGCGCTGTCCACCGACGTCCCGTTCAGGCTCAGGATCACATCGTGCTCGTGCAATCCAGCCTTGCCGGCGGGAGCGTCCTGATCCACCATGGTGACCTCAGCACCGTGCTCTTCCTTAAGTTTCAGCGCAGACAGGCGCTCGGTGGTCACATCGGCGATGTCCACTCCCAGGTACGAGGATCCGCCTCCGCTTTCGTCGGAACCGGCGCCCCAGCTTTCCACGGTATCGGCATAGGCATGTTCGGCAGCGTGAGCGTTGGCAAGAAGAAGCGATACCAGCAATATGCAAAGCAGAAAACGATGCACAGAGGCCCCCTTGAATCAAAGCATCTCCGCTAGCGGGACGCGCGGAGGAAGCTGATATTTCCAGAACTTGTCTGCACCTTCAGCATAGGTCCGCCGCCTCTCAACTGGCCCTCGGCGGTCACGGTCTTCGGTCCCCAGGTTCCACCTTCACTCGTGACATGGATTTCATTGAAGTCGCTGCGAATGGCATGTCCATTGGCCATTTCGATCGCGGCGCGTATGGTAATGGGCAGGTCATTCGCCAGGTAGACGGTGATGTCGCCCGCTGTGGTCTCAAGTGAGGAATTGGTGCGCGCATCCGATGACGAGAACAGCTTCACGACAATGCCACCCGCCGCTGTCTCCGCCCTCACCGAGGTCGCTCCATCCAATTGAATACTGCCGCCACCCGTTTCGGCCTCCACGCGCCCTTTCGCCGATGCCAACCGGATGCTGCCTCCCCCCGACTCCACCTTTACCGGCCCGCCGATTTCTCCCAGGTCGATGCTGCCGCCTCCGGTGGTCGCTTTCACCATGCCATTGCACCTGTCCAGCCGGATGCTGCCTGCGCCCGTCTCCAGCACCGCGCCCTGCAGGCCAGACAAAACCACCACGCTGCCGCCCCCGGTGTTCGCATTGATCGTGCCTTTTGCGGATGCGACTTTGATGTTTCCTCCGCCGGTCTGCAGGTTGACATTGCCGCCCACCGTGCCGACATCGATTGTTCCGCCGCCCGTTTCGGCGTTCACGTCGCCGCCCACATCATCCGCGTGGATCGATCCGCCACCGCTTTCAAGTTCGACCCGTCCTGCAATCGCGGATGCGTTGACATTGCCGCCTCCGGTCTCAACCTTGGCCAATTCGACGTTTCGCGGGACATTCACCACCAGATCATCCGAGCACCTGTGGTCGCGGCCCCCTACGCGCTCGGCGACCAGCCATGCTGTGTCTCCCCGTACGGACGCGCTGACATGCGTCGATCTGAATTCCTCGCGAGCCTTTTGTTCCGATGAGGTATATGCACGACGATGAATAACGTATGTAATTCCCGATTGTGATCCGCCCTGAACCCGCACCGATCCCGCATCCAGCTTCACCCGCAGATTTTTTGCACCATTCAGCTCGCCCGTGACTTCCTGAACCCAGTTGCTGCCTTCCCGGTAGATCCGCCCCTCCTGGCCCAGAGCCAGCGATGCGAGCGCAACCACGAATGCTCCCAAGCCGGCGAATTTTATTGCGTGCTTCAATGAATGTCCTCCTTAAATACGTCGTTCGCTATTCGTCGTTCGCTAAAACCGTTCAATGTCAGAAGCGAATTGCGAACGACAAATCGCAAGCGACCAGACGCTGTTCCTTCGCGCTATTCGTCGTTCGTCCTTTGCAAACCAGTCGAACGCCACCACGAATCACGAACAGCGAACGACGAATAGCGAACGACGAACGACGGTATTTCTAATCCATCTCCGGCGTTTGCACCAGCATGGTTTTGGCCTGCGAGCGGATCGAAACGTTCCGATCCGTTTGCGCGAGTCTGGTCAGTACGGCGCGCACGTTGCTGTCGGCCCTCATCGGTTCCACCAGCCGCAATGCCTGCATGCGCACGCCGGAGTTCGCGTCGCTGACCAGCGCCAGCAGCACCGCATCCCGCACCTGCCCATCCTGGTTTACAAAGCCGCTCAGCCCATCGAGCGCCTTCAACCGCACGCCCGGATTGCTATCGTTCTGCAACGCAAACATCAGAGCTTCCCGCACCCGAGTATCGTTCGAGGCCTGGGTCAACACGTCGACGGAGTCCATGCGCACTCCCGAGTTGTAGTTGTTGCGCGCCGCAAACAGCAGCAGTTGCTGGATGCGCTGGTCGTTCAGCGAGCCCTGCGCCTCCTGCGTCGAAATCGTGTCGTACTTGATGCTTACCTGGCTAGATCCCGGCTCCTGCGTCACCGAGCGAATGCCGGCGATGGAGGAGGCTTCAACAGGAGAGGAAGAATTACCAGAAAGGGGGCTCACACGCGCGATGGGATTGCCGTCCGAACGGCTGCTCAGGAAGTTGTAGGTCGAGCCAATCCCACCCCCGAACCCAACGATAAAAATCACCGCGGCCAGCGCCGGAGACATGCGGATCTGCCTTAGCCAGGTCGCCGGCTCGAAAATCAATCGCCGCCAAAACCCGCCCTGGGCAGTGGTTTCGAGCGCTTCCTGCAGGCGCATTCGCGAGGCGGCCAGCAGGTTGGGCGACGGTTCGGCCACCACATTCTCCGACATCGTCGTGTGAAACTTGCGCGCCGCCTTCAACTCGCCCGCGCACTCGGGACAGCGCGCCAAATGCTGCTCCACCTCGTAGCGCGCATCATCCTCGAGTTCGTTATAAACGTAGAAAAGAATGTTCTGTCGTACCCAATCACATTTCATTTGCGTACCCTATCGAGTTTCGAGTCTTGAGCCACGAGCCGCGAACTTCCAGACCCTGCTCGTTCGCAGCTCGCGACTCGTAGCCACAGCACTCGCCACATATCAAAACTCTTCATCTTCCCAAACACTTCTTTTCGCAAGCCTTTGCCTACTCGCGGCTCGAAGCTGCCTTTCATCTGGCATCTGGCATCTGGCAACTGGCAACTGGCAACTGGCAACTGTTTTCATCGCATCTCCGCCAGCGCGCCGCGCAGTTTCTGCGTGGCGCGGAACAACGTATTCTTGGCCGTCTCCTCGGTCGTATGGAGCATCTCGCCCACCGTTCGCAACTTCAAGCCGTGATAGTGCTTCAGCTCAAACACCATGCGCTCGCGCGGCGTCAGGCGCGTCAGTGCGGCTCCGATCTTTTTGCCCAGTTCGCGCCGCATCAGATCGCGCTCCGGATTCGCTCCCGGCCGCACATCGGCGAACTGTTCCAGCACGCTGAACTCTTCGCCCGAAGAATCCGTGACCACCGGCGAATCCTCCTTGCGCACATTCCGTTTTCGCAGGTGATCGAGGCAGAGGTTGGTCACGATCCGGTAGATCCAGGTGTAGAAGGAACATTCGAACCGGAAGCTGCCCAGGTTCTTGTAGGCCTTCAGGAAGGCTTCCTGATAAACGTCCTGGGCATCGGATTCCGATCCAGTCAGGTGGAGCGCCAGCCGCAGCACCGGCTGATCGTAGTGGCGCACCAGCACCTCGAAGGCGGCGCGGTTGCCCTGCTGCGCCTCACGAATCAGACTCGTGTCGTCAATGCGGTTGCCCTGCGCTGCCAATGCGCCCCTCACGGTGGCGTTCCGGGTCCGATTTTCCTCGCGCGCCCGAATGCCTCGGGCCGCGTCGCCAACCGGAATTGATACTACGAACGAATCGGCCGGCATGTTCCGTCCTTTGAAAGGTCCTCTACAAGCGAAATAACCTCGCCGTACAGGGATATAGACGGAACCGGAACCAGAAGGTTAGCACGATTCCCGCGACTGGCCCTTGGTTTGCATTACACCTGCAAAACCAGGCATGTCCAACATCGGGCAATATGGAAAGTGCCGCTCCGTGATTAGGGACAATATCCTCTCCGTCATCCTGAGCGAAGTGAGGTGAGCAAAGCGAGCCGAACGGAGTCGAAGAGCCTGCCCCGAGCGAAGCCGAGGGGACCCCTACGCTCTTAACACCATCGCTGCCGCCTCAAGGCTTGCCCCACGACCCGTAAGCGGCCGTCACTCCAGCCACAGACGCATTTCATTAGTCGGGTTAAATCCAAGCTTCTGATAGAGCGCCCGCCCTTCGTCGCTGGCGTGCAGATTCACGCTCTTCAGTCCATACCCTCGGATCCACGCGAGAATAGTTTCCATCACCAGCCGCGCCACTCCGCGCCGCCGAAATTCCTGCTCAGTGTAGACATTCAAAATCACCGCCCTCTCCGTGCATGGGTCATGAGGATTCGCCGGCCAGGGCGAAAGCAAAACGCCGCCCCCTCCAGCCACGGCGCCAGACGAATCAACGGCCAGCCAATGCCGATAAGACCGATGCGCCAAAGCCCGCTCCAGCCATGGTCGCGCCACCTCCACCATCCGATCCAGTTGCTCCACGCTTCCTTCGCCCATGTCGCGAAACATCGACCGCCGCTGATGCAGAATGGTTTCCAGATCCGCCGCCCCTGCCTCGCGAATTGTGAGCTCCGTTTTATCCATGAGTTCCGACTCCCGTATTCGAAGCTTTTTGCCTTCCTCCGTGACCTCTGTGTCCTCCGTGGTTGAAGGTCTTGCCGTCCTCCAAGCAAGAACCACGAATCGTCGCGCCTCAACCCATCCGTCGCTTCCGGGTTAATCAGCGCTGCTAATTTCATACAGATTCATTGGCAACATTTGGCAGGAAAAGTGTATCGGAACATCTCTCAAGGAGAACCAACATGAACAGTCTTGACTCTATGTTACAACGCAACAGAGCGTTCGCTGCTCAGCAGTCTGCTGCGGGCACACTGATGCCCTCGCTTCCGCGAGCGCTGCCGAATGTGAAGGCGATCATCGTCGGTTGCGCTGATATGCGTGTAGATCCGGCTCATGTCCTTGGACTTAAGCCGGGCGAGGCCGTCGTCATACGTAACATCGGCGGTCGAATCACCCCGGGGTTGCTGGAGCAGTTGCAACTACTCGGGCGAATCGGTGACGTTGCCGGAGCGGTTGCAGGAGGCGGCAGTGAGTTTCACGTCATCGTCCTTCAGCACACCGATTGCGGCATCACTCGCCTTGCGGGCGACCCTGCCATGCTGGCGCACTATTTTCAGATAGAGGAGAGGGACCTCAAGAAAAAAGCGGTTACCGATCCCCACGCTGCGGTTGCCGCCGACGTGGCTTTGCTCCGGTCGATTCCGGCGTTGCCGGGCGAGTGGCTTATATCAGGCCTGGTCTATGACGTGGCGACCGGACTGGTTGAGAGCGTCGTGTCACCCGCGCTGCTCCGCGCCGCATGAATATCGGAACCCGTATCATAAGGAAGCTCTGATTAAGTACCTTGGGATCTCTGTGCACCTCTGTGCCCTCTGTGGTCTACGCTTTTCGTCCGCACTTAATCAGAGTTTCCCTAGGGGGTGTGGCCGGCGCTCCTATGAAGAAAATTGAGCCAGAAAGAAGACGATCTCTCGGGACGCCAATTTCTCCCACTTTGCCGCCCCGAGGGCCGATGCGAATTCTTATTGCTGCGATTCTCCCGGTCCGGCACTTGATGCAGTCGGTCCGGACCACGCGTTGCGCGGACGAGGAATACGGTGTGGATCGCGTCACGCGTGTGGTGCGTCAGTCAGCTGCAAAGCGCCCCGCCGAGCTGGTCTCCGCTTGCCTGAGCGATCTGCGCACCTTTGTCGACGGCCCACCATTGGATGACCTATCTCTGCTGTCCATCCAGCGCATGGGCTGAATTTCGTCGCGCATTTGTTACTGCCAGCATTGGCGTGAGCAATACCTTCGGCGCTGGAAGCGGCGGGTGCGAACTGGATAGCCGCAGCCCACTGCTCAGTTCATCACTGACACACAAAACTAGTCATAATCGTGACGTTATTGAAATCAGAGGGGTTGGAGGCGCCCAGGATTGTGTTGGCGATTTTTAAACCCTTTGGGAACGTGATTGTTGACGGACTCGTGCAGCTGACAGGTGCTCCATTATTGGCTGTCACTGTGCAGACGAGTGCATCGTACCAGTCTGCCTCTGGGGTGTTGGAATACGCTATCCCCGACAGTATTGTGGAGGTGCCTTGGGCTCCATAGATGGTGACGGAGTATTGCGATGCCGTGCAAGTTTGAGGTACCAGTAAGTCGTTCTGTACCAGAGTGTAATTAGGCTCGTATGTCCCTTTCCCTGATAAGGGGGCGAAGGACGCATACGTGTCGAATGAACTGGGAAGAAAGCCATTTCCCGACCAGACTTGGCCTCCCGCAACTCCTTGGGGCCCTTGGTTGCCCTGCTGTCCCTGCATTCCGGGCGGCCCCTGCTGTCCCTGCTGTCCCTGCATTCCGGGCGGTCCTTGCGGTCCCTGCGGCCCCACCGCGCCGACCGTGACATCGATCGTTGCTTGGTAAGCCAGGTCGACGGTCGCTGCAGTTTTCTTGAATTGAACGACCACGGCGTACGAACCCGGACTGAATGCCGTCGTGAAGGTGGCTGTGATCGTCGTTGCCGTGGACGTCGCACTGGAGGCGAGGATGCCTCCCATCGTGACCGACCACACTCCGTAACCATGTTCTCCCATCAGGTTTGTGCCCGAAAGCGTGAGCACGGTCGCGCCGGCGTTCATTGACCCGTCCGTGACCACCGGAGGAGCGGTCACGCCATACGCAGAAACCGCAAAAGTTACCAGCGCGAAGGTGATCACTAACGCATGCGCAAAGCCGTTCATTGACTGTCTCGGGTCCATAAACACTCCTTTTGAACCAGTTTTGCTTCAACTTTTGAGCAAGCAGGCGAGCAGGCGCGAACGCTATCAGCAGACAAATGCCTTGTCAAGATGCAACTATTTGCATCTGATTGGTTAGAGTCGCAAAGCGAGGGCTGGATTAGGACTCACCCGTCGGCAATTCGGGAAGCTTGAAACTTCGCTACGCAGACCCACGTCTCATTTCCGATAGTTGGCGTAATAATCGCCATTGCACCAACTTTCCGGTAGACCAAAAGATCAACTGGACTCTCAGTGGTGTTTTTCAAGAACAACAATCGGATACTCGGCTCCGCTCAGCCACTCGGATGCAAAGTAGCAATAGCCACCGGGAAACTCATCGAGCACATTCCTTGACTTAGTCGCCAAATGCGGTCGCGCTTCGTTTTTCCAGAACCGGAAGCATTCCGCGAGTTGAACCCAGCGAGGGGAAGCGCCGACATCGACAACAACGAACTGAATCGGGCCAGATTTGAGCAAGCTTCGTATGTCGTCGCCGAAGAGCGATCTCAGCCGTGAGGTGGTCGTGAATCCGTCATCTCGCCACAGCTCTCGGAGCGGTAGCTGCGTCACGATCTTGAGCGCGGCGTCCATGTGGCAGGAATGGATTGATTCTAGTTCAGAACTCAACGGTGAGAGGACCTACTCGTAGTTGGCGAAAAATCGCCATTACACTAAACAACCGAGTGGTCGCTAGTTAGTACAAACGCCCCAATTACGCTCCCTATTTTTTCATCACATTTTTCCCGTAACCGCCATCACAGACTTGCACCAAAATCGGTGCGATGATTCCTCGGCATTCAACATCGAGAACTGCGCCGTCTCCAGAGACGGACCCAAACCCTGGTCCCAGCTCTTCGACAACTGAAAGAAACGTAACGCAAGCGGCGGAAGCATCCGGACGGGAAGAAACTCCCTAAGTCCAATCTTTTGAATATTTTACATATAACATTCTTAATTTCAACAACTTAACTGTTTTTTGGCAGGGGGGCACCCCCCCACATTTTTCCAATTCCTACTCCGTCAAAACCAATCATCTACCTCTAATTCATAATCTTAGGAGCAATCATAATGGCTACATCTCTCGATAAATATTCCGACAAAATTTGTGCCCAGCGCAAGGCAAATGGCGATCCCTGCCAATCTCCCGCTCTTCGCGGCGAAAAGTTTTGCCACTTTCACAAGGTAATGGGCCTCCCGAAGATCAACATCGACAACCGTCCTTCTGGTCATGCCTACCTGCCCGTCTTCGAGGATGCCGTCTCCATCCAGTCGGCAATTTCAGATGTTTGCGAAATGATGCTGCATCGCCGCATCGAGACCAAAGAGGCCTCAATCCTTCTCTACGCCATGCAGGTTGCCTCCACCAACATGGCCCAGCTGAATGGAGAGAAAGCCCAGCGTAAGCAAAAGAGCCAAAAGAAAAGCCAGCCAGGAGGTCCGGACTCATCCGCCGCACCATCCTCAACCGAAGCTCCGGCTTTGACGACGACGCCAAACGACGCTTCCACCGCCTCGTCCGAGCCCCAGAGCTTGCCGCTCGACAATTGACGCAATCCAGGCATGCGAGCCAAGGCTCCGGGTAGTCGAACCCCTGGGTAGTCGAAGGACGACAGGCCGTTGAATGAAAGGTCAGAGGTAAGAGGTCAGATCGCAGAGGTTAGCCCAAGATTGGCGATTGTGGGGGTTAACCTCTGCAATCTGACCTCTAACCTCTGACCTCACTTATGTCTCTCGAGGCCTCAAAAGGTACAATGATCGCAGCGAGTTCCGATCGATTTCCTCCGTGAACTCTGTGGTTATGAACTTCGTTGATCGCGGATCGGAATTGGGGGCGAAAGGTACAATAATCGCAGCGAGTTCTGATCGATTTCCTCCGTGTTCCTCTGTGAACTCTGTGGTTACGAACTTTGTTGATCGCTGATCGGAATTCAAGGGGCGGAGCAATTCATGTACGAAGTAACCGTCGAAGACACATTCGCCGCCGGACACTACCTCCGCAACTACAAGGGGAAGTGTGAGAACCCGCACGGCCATAACTACAAGATCCGCGTAACCCTCGCTGGCGCCGAACTCGACAAGGCTGGACTGCTGCTTGATTTCAAGGACCTGAAAGAAGTCATGAAGCACGTCATCGACCGCCTCGATCACCAGATGATCAACGACATCGAACCGTTCACCGTCCTCAACCCCTCCGCCGAAAATTTGTCGAAATATTTTTACGACGAAACCAACGCGCGTCTCAGGAACGTAACGAACGGGCGAGTGCGAGTGAAGGACGTGACGATATTTGAGACCGACACAACCACGGCGACGTACAGCGAATGACAGTTGCCAGCTACCAGCAGCCAGTTGCCAGAGTTGAGTGAAAAAGTGGGGCGATCGTACAAAGACTTGGTCGCTTGGCAGAAGTCGATGGATCTCGTGACAGCCATCTATCGTGCCACCGTCGGTTTTCCCAAAGAAGAGCAGTTTGGCCTTACCTCTCAACTAAGGCGTGCGGCGGTCTCAATTCCGAGCAACATTGCGGAGGGACAGGGACGCTTGTCAGAGAAGGAATTCCGATATTTCTTGGGGCAGTCGCGTGGTTCGCTGATGGAGGTCGAAACCCAGCTGCAAATTGCGCAGAATCTCGGATATCTAGATTCAGAAAGAACCAGCGCGTTACTGAAAGCATGCGCTGAAATAGGCAGAATTGTGAACGGCCTATTGGCGTCCATCTGTAAGCCGCCCAACGAGAAGTAGAGGGTTAACTGGCAACCGGCAACTAGCAACTGTTTTCAAGGTTTAACTCGCAACTGGCCGCTGGCAACTGGCAACTGTTTTCCATGCAGATTACCGAAATCTACAAGTCGCTCCAGGGAGAATCGACGCACGCAGGCCTTCCCTGCATCTTCGTCCGACTGACGGGATGCAACCTGCGCTGCAATTGGTGCGACAGCGAATTCAGCTTCTACGGCGGGCGGAAGATGGCCGTCCACGAGGTCATTGCCGAAATCGAAAAGCTGCACTTACCAACTGGCAACCGGCAACTGGCAACTGGCAACTGCCTGGTAGAAATCACCGGCGGCGAACCCATGTTGCAGGAGCGCGAAGTCATCCCATTGATGGAACGCCTGCTCGCTGACGGTTACAAGGTGCTGCTCGAGACCAGCGGAGAACGCGTGCTGACGCGGGTTCCCACGCGAGTCATCAAAATCGTCGATGTGAAATGCCCGCATTCGGGCGAGCCTGACACGTTCGCCCTGGAGAATCTCGAAGCACTCCAGCCGCACGACGAACTGAAGTTCGTCCTCAGTGACCGCACAGATTACGAATTCGCCCGCGATTTCGTGCAGCAGCATCGTTTAGCCGAGCGCGTACATGCACTGCTGTTTTCCCCCGCGTTCCGGAAAGAAGCGCGCGGCACGCGCGATAGCTCGCACTGTCTCCTCGATCCCGAGGAACTCGCCCAATGGATCCTCGCCGACAACCTCCCCGTCCGCCTCAGCCTGCAAATCCACAAGTTCATCTGGGATCCAGCCGCCAAAGGCGTTTGAAAATCGGTGGTAACTCTGGTTCCCGTTTGTGGGTTATATATGTCGCAGTACGATATAATATTCTTTGTCATCCCATGCCCGATACCCATATCCGATACCCATGCCCGATACCAGTGACGTAAAAATCACGATCTACCAGGCTCTCGCGGAATTCCGCTACCAGATCCGCCGGTTTATCCGCTTTAGCGAGGAGGTAGCGCAGAAAGCTGGCCTTGAGCCCCAGCATCATCAGCTCTTGCTCGCGCTGAAGGGCATTCCAGCGGGCGAGACACCGCGCATCGCTTATTTGGCGGAGCGATTGCAGATCCGCCATCACAGCGCGGTAGAACTGGTCGACCGGCTCGACAGGAAAGGACTCATCCGGAGAAGCCGCGGCAAGCTCGACCGGCGAGAAGTGCATGTAAAGCTGACTCCGCGCGGCGAGCGCCTTCTGCGGGAACTCACGCTGCATACGCGAGCGGAGCTGCGATCCGCAGCTCCCACGCTCGTGGCTGCGCTGCGGAACGTGATGGCGCGCAATGTGCCAACTCGCAGCACCGGCAGAAAGCGTCCGGTTCGATAATGAGACTTCGATGGAATACCCCGCCTGCGCGGGACCGCGACGAGGCGACTGGCGAGGCGAACGATGTGCCGCAGAGGCTTGGGGACTTCACGACGTCGCGGAACGTCATCCCGATTACGGCGCTTGCGACGGTCATCGGCATACTCGGCGCGTTCGTCGCTCTTGCGTTGCTGCGGCTGATTGGAATCTTCACCAATTTGTTTTTCTTCCAGCGTTGGGGAACCGCGCTGGTTTCTCCCGCGAACAATCACCTTGGATGGCTGGAAGTTTTCGTGCCGATGATTGGCGGTCTGATCGTTGGCTTTATGGCGCGCTACGGGTCCGAGCGGATTCGTGGTCACGGGATTCCGGAGGCGATCGAGGCGATCCTGTTGAAAGGCGCGAGGATCGAGCCCCGAGTCGCCTTCCTGAAGCCTATTTCGTCCGCGATATCGATTGGTTCGGGCGGCCCGTTCGGAGCCGAGGGACCAATCATCATGACAGGCGGTGCGTTTGGCTCGATGATCGCGCAGTTCTTCCACCTGACGAGCCTGGAGCGAAGGACCCTGCTGGTGGCGGGCGCGGCGGCCGGGATGTCGGCGACATTTGCCTCTCCGCTGGCGGCAGTTCTGCTGGCCGTGGAGTTGCTCCTTTTCGAGTGGAAACCGCGCAGCCTGATTCCAGTCGCGATGGCCAGCGCAGCCGCAGCCGCAACCCGACGCTACATCATTGGCATGGGCCCACTGTTCCCGACGCCTCCCCATGCGGCGTTTCTCGGGCCGGAAGGACTGATGGGTTGCATCCTGGTTGGGATTCTGGCGGGTGCGCTGTCCGCGCTAGTGACGCTGGCGGTGTATGCCTCCGAGGACGTCTTCCACAAGCTGCCAATTCACTGGATGTGGTGGCCGATCATTGGTGGATTCGTGGTCGGCGTGGGCGGGCTGATCTTTCCACAAGCTTTAGGCGTGGGCTATGACACGATTGGCCAGCTGCTGCAAGGGCACGTGTTACTCACAACCATCGCCGGCATCCTGCTCGTGAAGTCGATTATCTGGGCGGTGTCGCTCGGTTCGGGAACTTCGGGCGGAGTTCTGGCTCCGCTGCTGATGATGGGCGGGGCGCTGGGCGGCTTGCTAAGTTCTTTTCTGCCGAATGAAGGACTCGGCTTCTGGCCGCTCATCGCAATGGGCGCCACGCTCGGCGGCACGATGCGGGCGCCGTTTACAGGTGTGGTATTCGCTGTGGAAGTAACGCATGACATGAACGCGATTCTTCCGCTGCTGCTGGCGTCGGTGGTCGCGCATGGCTTCTCAGTGTTGACCATGCGCCGATCCATTCTGACGGAGAAGGTCGCGCGCCGCGGTTATCACCTGAGCTGCGAATATGCGGTCGATCCCCTGGAAATTTTGTTTGTGCGGGAAGTGATGCGGTCGAATATCGCGGCGATTCCCGCAGATACGCCCGTTGCCGAATTAGCGAAGTTGCATGACGGGGGGAGCCCGCGGCGGCAACGGCTTTATCCCGTGGTCGACCAGGACCGCAGGTTGGTGGGCGTCGTGCCGCGGAACGAATTGCAGCGGCTCATCGAGTCGAGTAATGGGCAGGGATTGCAGGAAGCTATACGGCACGACGCCAAGGTCGCCTATCCAGATGAACCGCTGCGGGTAGTTGTCCACCGGATGGCGGAGACCGGACTTACACGTTTTCCGGTGGTGGAGGGCAACGGATCGAAAAAGCTGGTGGGGATGGTCTCACTCGACGATTTGCTCAAGGCGAGAACACAAACGCTCGATGCCGAGCGGCGGCGAGAACGGTTTCTGCCGCTGCATTTGATGTTTGCGTTTGGCCGGGGTAAGAGGACTCCGGATTAGCGGATGGATTGCAGGTCAATTGGGTTCTTCCCGGGTGTCGCCGAAGAGAGCCTGATGCTGAAAAAAGATAAATATAATATCGCTACACGATAGTATCGTTATAAGATACAGATGCACGGGCATCCCACTTCGGACAGGAGGAACAACATGAAGCGTTTGGGCCAATGGACAATTCGCGTAGTGGTTTTCGGGATCCTGGTGTTGGGTACGCTCCCCGCCTGGGGTCAGGGCGAGAACCCGCCCGCCAGCACGGCAGAAAGCGGCGCAACTTCAGGCCATGGTATGACTCTTGTCGAACAGACCTACCGGGAGGCTGTCGAGGAGCAAATCAGGACTCTCCATAAGGAACGCTGGCAGGCGGCCTTGAAGGATGATGGCGGCTTTTTTGAGCGGGAACTGGCGAACCAATACTTTGGAGTCGCCGCCGATGGTCGGCTTCGGACGAAGGCGGAGACAATCAAGGACTTCAAGACGGGCGCCATCCGGTACGAGACCATTGAGGAACGCGACGTCACGGTCGACACATACGGCGACTCGGCGATTGTGAATTCCACGGCCTCGGTCAAGGCGGCGTTTGACGGCAAGTTGGTAAATGGGAGCTATCGGGCGACTTGCGTATATGTAAAAGAAGGAGGCAACTGGAGGGAGGTCGCGTTCCAGTTGGCACCGGTGGCGAAGGGTTAGACGTTATCGTCAAGAAAACCATAGCCAGATCGCAGGTACCGTGGGAACCGGCAAGTTTGGCGATGGTGGGGACGAAAACTAACGTTGGAGGTTGGGGCGGGAGACTAGATCTTCTGCAATCTCTGCACGTCGTGGACGCCGGGAATTTGACGAACTCCGTCGATGATTTTTTGGAGGTGCTTCAGGTCCGCGATTTCGAGGACGACGTCTACGCAAGCTTGGCCGTTTTCGCTACGCGATTCCATGCTGCGGATGTTGGTTTGGGTATCGCTGATAACGGCGGTGATTTGTTTGAGCATGCCCCAGCGGTCATCACAAAGAAGCGTGAGTTTCACCGGATACGAGACAGGCTGACCCTCTTTCTCTCCGGCCCAGAGCACATCGATTCGGCGTTCGGGTTCGTAGAGAAGGTTAGTGACGTTGGAGCAGTTGACGGAATGAACGGCAATGCCTTTGCCGCGGGTAACGTAGCCGACGATGGACTCGCCGCGAATCGGGTTGCAACAGCGAGCGCGGTAGACGAGCAGATCGCCCTGGCCTTTGACGACGATGGCGTTGGAGTCTCCGCCAAAGACACGGCGAACCACGCTGGTGAAGCCGTGATTTTCAGCCTGTGCTTCGGTGTCGGACATCGGCTCGGCGCCTGCCGGAGCGAACTTCGCCAGCACCTGCCTGGCGGAGTACTTGCCGTAACCGATGCCAGCCATCAGATCGTCGGGACGGCCTAACCCGTAGTCGCCAGCGACTCGCTGCAGGTCGGCATCTTTGATGTCTTTGAGCGAGATGCGATATTTGCGCGCTTCTTTCTCGATCAGTTTGCGGCCGATTTCGATGGCGCGCTCGCGCTGATGAACGTTGAGCCAGTGCTTGATCTTGTTGCGGGCGCGGGATGACTTAACGATGGCCAGCCAGTCGCGGCTGGGCTTGTGTCCGGGCTGAGTGACGATTTCGACGATGTCGCCAGAATGTAGTTTGTGGCGGAGCGGAACCATGCGCCCATTGACCTTTGCGCCGGTGCAGCAGTGGCCGACTTCAGTGTGAATGGTATAGGCGAAATCGATGGGCGTGGATTCGCGCGGCAGCACCAGCACTTTGCCTTTGGGCGTGAAGGTGTAAACCTCTTCGGGGTAGAGATCGACCTTTAGAGTGGAAAGAAATTCGTTGGGATCGGAGACGTCGCGCTGCCATTCCACCACTTGACGCAGCCAGGCCAAGCGCTGCTCGTCCTGAGCAGAGACGGGACCGTCTTTATATTTCCAGTGAGCGGCGATGCCTTCCTCGCACATCTTGTGCATCTCTTCAGTGCGGATCTGGATTTCGAAGGTCTCGCCGGTTTCGGTGATCACCGAAGTGTGCAGGGACTGGTAGAGGTTGGGGCGGGGCATGGCGATGAAGTCCTTGATACGGCCGGGGACGGGTCGCCAGAGGTTGTGGATGATGCCGAGAACGGCGTAACAATCCTGCACGGAGTTCGTGATGACGCGCATGGCGTAGAGGTCGTAGACCTGGTCGACCGAGATGCGCTGGCGCAGGAGTTTCTTGTGGATGCTATAGAGGCGCTTGACGCGGCTTTCCACGCGACCGGTGATGCCAGCTTCTTTCAAACCGTCGCGGAGGGTGGATTCGACGCGGGCCATGAAGGCTTCGCCCTCTTTGCGGCGGGACTCAACGGCGGCGCGGACCTGCTCGAATCCAATCGGATCGACGTACTTGAAGCCGAGGTCTTCCAGTTCGCCGCGGATCTTCCCCATCCCGAGGCGGTGGGCGATGGGGGCGTAGATATCGAGGGTCTCACGCGCGATTTTCTGCTGGCGCTCATTGTCGAGATGCTCCAGGGTGCGCATGTTATGCAGACGATCGGCGAGTTTGATGATGACGACTCGGATGTCGTCGACCATCGCCAACATCATTTTGCGAAGGTTTTCGGCCTGGGCTTCTTCGCGTGAGGAGAAATCGATTTTGCTGATCTTCGTGACGCCTTCGACGATGTGCGCGACCTGCTCTCCGAATTCCTGGCGGATTTCGACGGTGGTGACGGAGGTGTCTTCAACTGAATCGTGAAGGAGGCCGGCGGCGACCGAGACCGAATCCATCTTCATATCGGCGAGCACGTTGCCGACTTCGAGAGGATGGACGAGGTAGGGTTCGCCCGAGGCCCGATGTTGTCCGGCATGGTGCTTCTGGGAGAATTCGTAGGCGCGCTTGACGAGATTGAGATCGTCGTTGGGACGGTTTTCGCGAAGCTTCCGCATGAGCTCGCGGAAACGGGTCACCGTGAGCACGCTGGTCGCGACTTGTTCGCGCAACGTCGCCATGATGGATTTTACCCCAGCGGCAGGGAAGAGAGTAAACGCCGCCGGACGTGGCTTTCACTTTAGTTTACGCCTCTTGAGGCCATTTACCGTCGAGGGTGATGAGTTCGCAGGGATTGCAGGGCTGGTAGAGTACACAAGGGAGCAGCAAGTATGGAACGCGTTCTGGTGAGTGGGGCGTCGGGGCTGATTGGGGCTGCGCTTCTCCCTTCGTTGGAGCAGGCGGGCGCGGAAGTTGTCCGGCTGGTGCGGGGGCCGGCTGCGAAGGTGGGGCAGGTTTCGTGGGATCCCATGGCCGAGGCCGGGAAGGGCGTTTTGCCGACGGCAGTCTCCGGATTCGACGCGGTCATCCATCTTGGTGGCGAGAGCATTGTGGGACGCTGGACGCAGGCAAAGAAGGAAGCGATCCGCGAGAGCCGGGTGCGGGGAACGAGAAATCTGGCTACCGCTTTGGCGCGGACCGCGTCAAAACCAAAGGTATTTGTGTGCGCGTCGGCGATCGGGTTTTACGGAGACCGAGGCGAAGAAGTTTTGACCGAAGAGAGCGCGAACGGGCAAGGGTTCTTGCCGGAGGTTTGCCGCGAGTGGGAGGAAGCCAGCCGGATCGCGAGCGAGGCGGGGATCCGTACGGTGAATCTGCGAACGGGACTGGTGCTCAGCGGAAAGGGCGGCGCGCTTGCGAAGATGCTGACGCCATTCAAATTGGGGATGGGCGGGCGAATCGGGTCGGGAAAGCAGTGGTGGAGTTGGATCCACATCGACGACATGGTAGGCGCGATCCAGCATGCTTTGCGGACGGAATCGCTGGCAGGAGCGGTGAACATGGTGGGACCGAATCCGGTGCGGAATGGTGAATTTACCAAGGTGCTGGCTTCGGTGCTGGCACGGCCGGCGTTTTTTCCGGTGCCCGGATTTGCTCTGGGGCTGGCCTTTGGCGGAGTGGCCGCGCAGGAGTTGTTTCTCTCCAGCCAGCGGGTCGAGCCCTCCAGGCTCGAGGCAAGTGGGTACATGTTCCGGTTTGGGGATTTGCGAGTGGCACTCGAGAACCTGGTGTGAGCAGCGCCGGCTGAATGTGTTTTTGGAAATTTCGGCACGTCTGCCTGTGATCCCCGTCACTGGCCAGAGTTTTTTGTTCTGGCAGGATCAAGGAAGTATGGCAAAGAAGGCAACAGCGGCGGTGTTGCTGCTGATCGTTACGGCTTGGGCCGAAATGACGATGGCTCCGATGCTCGCCATGCATGCCGGACACATGCGTCCCGGACATGAAATGGCCGCGGACATGCCGGCTGATCACTTCGCACATCATCACTCTGCAAGTTCACAATCGGAAGACGCACAAACGAATGCGGAACGGCCGTGCTGTCCGGGACACCACCAGATGGAGCCTGCGGACGTGTTGGAAGTGGTTTCGGGTGCTCCGGCCTGTGACGATCCACACAACTGTTGTTTCCGGCAAGGGCCGCAAAGCATGCCTGCTCCAGCGCGCGACGCGCAGCGCTTGGCGCATGAGATCACGCTGGCTGCAGCAGTCGAGATAATTCCTGGGCCCCGTGCCGACAACAGCGCTGCTTGCTCCAGTCCGTCGAGTTCGCCTTCTCCTCCCCAGGTATTCGGCATGACGCTTCGCGTTTAGACCATTCCATCCTCTCTTGTGCTTTCCCGCGGCCATGACATGGCTGCACGACGCAATTGCACTCATAACTTAAATTATGGAGGTCTTATGAAATTCAGATTGTTTGCTATGGTCATCGTGCTCGCGCTGGTAGCGTGGGCTCAGGAAAATCCAGCGGCTTCGACGCCAAATGCTTCACAGGCGCCGGCAAAAAGCTGCTGCCATCACGCAGCAGACGCCAAAGACGCCATGGCATGCTGCCATCACGCGAGTGCCGACGCCAAAGATGCAATGGACTGCTGCGGCAAGGACAAATGCGACAAGAAAGATGCCAAGTCATGCTGCGGCGGCAAAAAGATGAAAGCGTGCATGAAGGCGTGCAAGAAAGAAGGCGCCTGTAAGGATGGAAAATGCTGCGGCGCGGGTGAGAAATCCGCAATGAATTGCTGCGGCGACAAGTGCGAGCGCCACGAACACATGGCGTCAGGCACCTAGTTGTCAAGTCAAAATGTCCAAGGCCGATGCGCAAGCGACGGCTGGTCGACAAAGCTGAGCAGAAGCCCCGGCGCGGATTGGCCGGGGCTTTTTACACCGGGGCTCTTTTACGAGGTCTTCGCCGCACGGTGTGGAGCGCGATTTGATGCCGTGAGTTGATTGTCAGAATCAGGGGATTGGAAGCGATTCATGGGCGATAGGCGTGGTATTCCGGGTGGGATGTCACGTTTCAAGGAAGGGGCTTGACGAGGAAGCCCTTTCTAGCCGCTTGCAGGTGAGTGCGGGTGATGCGATCGTGCCAGCAGAGGGAGTCCTGGTCAACGAAGCACCAAAGGTAGCCGAGTCCGGCAGAAAACGCGGAGAGAAACGAAGCGAGTACGCGCCAGCGGCGCATACGACGCGGCGCGGCCGAATTATCAAGATTCGCGAGGGTGACACGAGCGGCGCGGAGCCCGGGCGTCGAACCTGTGTAGACGATAAACACAAACTGGTAAACCATCCAGAGCAGCACCGCAACGAGGGCGGCGGCGCGAGCCAGAAGCGGGGTCGATCCATGAACAATTGGACTGAAGCGTAGAAAGATCGCGGCGAAGGCGGACAGGGCAAGGGCCAGGATCAGCGCATCGACCGAGGTCGCGAGCAACCGCTGGGGGACGGATGCAGATTGGACTCGGGACTCATGACCCGTGCGTGGGTCGGTGATCGCCGGTGGCGCGGGCTCAATCAGGATTCCACCGAGGGCGGGAGGAGGAAGCACGACCTCAGGCGCTTCGACGATTCGCGGCCGATCGAGAATCGGGTCGGCGAGCAGACTCGCATGAAAAACGGGAATCGCGGCCGAACGGGGAAACTCGATGATCTTGGCGGAGGGCTCTGGTTCCGGTTGCGTTGGCGGCGGAGGTTGATGTTCGGCAGACGGCGGAGGGAAGTCTGAGGGCAAGTCAAAAGAAAAATCCGACGAAAAACGCGGAGAGATAGATGCGCCGGAACTGACTTCCTGGCAGATCTCAGGCTGCCGGGGCGAAAAGTGTTCATCCGGCGGAGGCACTGCCGCAATGGCAGGCGCCGGTCGTGACCAGTTGTCCGACGAATCAAAAGGCAAGAGCAGCGACGGATAGCGCGGAGCGCGCGGCTTTCGGCGAGTGCGATAGCGCGCGAGGCGAGCGGCAACTTCGCTGCGCCAGGCGTCGGAATCGGATTGGGATGCAGGGGCGAGCTCGCGGTCGATCTCTGCAAGAGGAGCACCGAGATGTGCCGGGACGGCTGAATCGCCATCCGGCGCTTGATTCATCAATCCGGTCATTAGTTTAAATCGACCTTCTAAATCGGCCTTTCACAACGGTCGCAGGAAGAATGCCAGCAGCCAGAGCCGGGTTGGGCACAAAATTATGGCGATCATAGAGATGGGCGTAGCTTGGCGTCGCCTGCCGCCACGTGCTAAGGTCAATTCGTTCCCGTTGCGGAGCGCGCGCTTGCAAATCACCCGCTAATGATCACCCGCTCTCGAATCATTATCACGGCGGCACTG
Organism: uncultured Acidobacteriaceae bacterium; assembly: GCA_963821295.1. GTDB lineage: Bacteria > Acidobacteriota > Terriglobia > Terriglobales > Acidobacteriaceae > Acidiflorens. The sequence goes on from CAWGDB010000001.1 coordinate 609,033, forward strand.
ATCTGTCACCTCCTTCTCGCCTCCCGGATAGTAACCAGCCAGACGCCACCCCCCGGCCGCGAAACGACTCAGCCATTGCCGTCGGCCCCAGCCAGTCAAACACAAGAAGAAGTTACGATTCGGGCGGTGGAGCAGGAAAAAGAGGGCTCGGTTTATCACCTGCGCGGCAGAGTTGAGATCGATTACCGCACCTATATTCTACAGGCAGATGAAATTACCTATAATGCGGACACGGGCGACAGCGAACTGGAGGGGCATGTAGTGCTGGATGGTGGTCCGTACGACGAGCACATCGAAGCGAGCCACGGGACCTACAACATCCAGACGGAGGTGGGGAAGTTTTATGACGTGATCGGCACATTGGGATTCAAGGGACGGCGGTCGCACTATGTACTGACGACTTCGAATCCGTTTGCATTCACGGGAAAAATTGTGGAGAAGCACGGGCCTGACCGGTATCTGGTGCGGCAGGGAACGGTGACAACCTGCCAGTTGCCGCATCCGAAGTGGCTGTTTAACGCGCGGCAAATTTCGGTCGATGTGGACAGTTCGGCGAAGATCTACCACAGCGACTTTCGGCTGGAGGGGATTCCGGTATTTTATTTTCCCTATGTAACACATCCGGTGCAGCAGACGCGGCAAAGCGGGCTGATGATTCCAAGTGTGGGTAATTCGTCGATCAAGGGATACATTGCGGGAGACTCGGTTTACTGGGTATTTAACCGGAGCACGGACGCGACGGCAGGGGCCGAATACTATTCGAAGCGAGGATGGGCACAGCAGGGACAGTTCCGAATGCGGCCTAGCGACAGCTCCTATGTGTTTTTCAGCTATACAGGAATGGTGGACCGGGGCATCGGAACGCCACGGGTTGATCAGGGGGGTGAGGACGCGCGTTTTCAGGGCGAGCATCCATTCGGAACGGTTCGCGGGGTCGCGAACATCGATTATCTGAGTTCCTTCGTATACCGCATCGCATTCACGGACGTGTACGCGCAGGCGATCGATTCGGAGGTGAAGTCGCAGATCTTTTTGTCGAATACGACGGATGGTTTTCACCTCAACGGGTTGGCGGAGCGCTACCAGAACTTCGTGGTTTGCGTTCCAGAAATCGGAACCAACACGGGCTGCTCCAACATCACGTCGACGGAACTGATTCGAGTTCTCCATACCCCGAGTTTCCTTGTTTCAGGTGAGGAGCGCCGTCTGGGAAACACGCCGCTCTACTGGTCGTTCGAGAGTGCGGCGGAGGGCTTGCAGCGCAGGCAGATCGGCTTCCGAACGGCAGCCCTGGTGGGAAGGTTCGATCTCGCCCCCACGCTAGCGATGCCGCTGCAATGGCAACGCTGGTCGCTGCGACCGGCGCTTACTCTGCGGGACACGTTGTATACGGAAGAGTATGACGCCGCATTAGCGATGGCGAACGGCAGGGCCGGTGACGACATTCTTAATCGCAAATCGCTGGAAACTTCAGTGGAGTTGCAGCCACCGGCGTTGTCAAAGATCTTCGACCGCCCGTGGCTGGGGCGAAAATGGAAACACGTGATTGAGCCCCGCGTGCGCTACGACTACGTCACGGGCGTCAATAACTTCGCCGACATTTTGCGTTTCGATTCGACCGACGTGCTCACCGACACGAATGAGATCGAGTATTCGCTGGTGAACCGGATTTATGCCAAGCGAACCGATCCCAACGTTTCGGATTGCGATCTGCAAGGAATGAGTACCTTGACGGTCGGCGGCCCTCCGCAGGTAGGCGCGGTGCCGTGGGAAGCGCCGCCCAGTCCGGACACTCAACCATGCGCGTCGGGACCGCGGGAGGTGCTGAGCTGGGAGGTGGGGCAGAAATACTTCTTCGATCCGACGTTTGGGAATGCGCTCGTTCCCGGAGTACGAAACGTATTTACGAGCACGGCAGATTTCACGGGCATCGCGTTCCTCAATGAGCCGCGGCACTTCGCGCCTCTTATTTCCCGCTTGCGGGTGGAAACCAGTCCGCGCACGAACACGGAGTGGGATTTGGATTACGACGTGAAAAACGGCCAGATCAATGGCAGCACCGCGCTGGTGAACTACCACTACGGGCCATTTACGGTGGGGGGAGGCGATGCGTTTCTGCGCGTGATCGATACGCCCATCGGTTCGACATTGGCGAGCCCGCAGGATTTTCACCAGTTCCGAATTCTGGCGGGCTATGGACAACTCAACAAGCGCGGGCTGAGCGCAGCGGCCAGCTTCGGCTTTGACGCCAACCAGGGGAACCTGCAATACGCAACTGCCCAAACCAGTTATAACTGGGACTGCTGCGGCCTGAGCCTCGAATACCGCCGATTTGCGCTGGGACAAGTGCGCAATGAGAACATGTATCGTTTCAGCTTCACGCTGGCGAATGTAGGGGCCTTCGGCAACCTGAGGCGTCAGGAACGACTCTACTAGCGGAATGAACCGCGTGTGAGGGATTGGCCGGGGCATTCCACGTAAAATGAAGTTCATGAAGAAAGCGGCAAACCTCCAGCAAAAAGCGGCGCGGTTGCGCGAGATTGTAGCGTCGCATCCAGGCTTGATCGTGGCTTACTCGGGTGGGGTTGACTCGGCTTTTCTGGCGTGGACGGCGCACCAGGTACTGGGCGATGAAATGCTCGCCGTCATTGCCGATTCTGCCAGTCTGGCGCGGGCGCAGCTTGAGGACGCGGTCGCTTTTGCGCGGGAGCACGCGATTCCGGTTGACGTGATCGAGACGCACGAATTAGAGAATCCGGCATATGCGCGCAACGACGCGACGCGCTGTTTTCATTGCAAGAATGAACTGTTCACCGTACTGGAACCGTATCGCGAGGCACACGGCTTCGGCGCGATCGCGTACGGAGTGAATGCCGACGACGAAGGCGATTTTCGGCCGGGCCAGCAGGCCGCACAGGAGCATCACGTGCTGGCGCCCTTGCTCGATGCGGAGTTGACGAAGGCGGAGATCCGGGAACTGGCGCGGGGGGCAGGGCTGCGAGTATGGGACAAACCGGCCTCGGCGTGTCTTGCATCGCGCGTGGAATACGGGCGAGTGGTGACGGCCGAAGCGCTGCGCATTATCGAGGAGGGCGAAGACGCATTGCGCAGGATGGGATTCAAGCAATTCCGTGTGCGCCATCATGGCGAGATCGTGCGGATTGAGATCGCGCAAGAAGAACTGGCACGCGCCCTGACCGAGAAGATGGCGCGGGAGTTCGCCAGGATTTTCAAGGGGCTGGGATTCAAGTTCGTCACTCTCGACCTGGAAGGGTTTCGGTCCGGGTCGATGAATCAACTGCTCACCGCCGCAGAACTGGTGCGCGGACGAAACAGCAGAGTCGGCTAGCAAACCTTCCCCCCCGCGGCGACATGAGATAATCAAGCTACTTCAACATGTTCAGGTGGTTTGTCCTCATGATGGTACGTCGTGTGTTTCTGGTTCTCCTGATGATTTGTTTGGGCTGTTCGGCACAAGCGCCGCCCTCTAACCCCAAGCCGTCGTCTGTGCAGTCTTCGGCCTTATCGGGCGACGTGGTGCAACAGGTGGAGCGGCAGGTGCGGGCGCATTACTCCCTGCCGCCAGATGTGGAACTGGTGCTGGGACCACTGGGGCCAAGCGAGTTCCCGAATTACGACGCGATGACGATCACGTTTCGCAGTCCCGAAAAAAAGCAGTCCTTCGACTTTTTGCTGTCGCGAGACCACAAGACACTGGTTCGCATCACGAAAATGGATCTCGGTAAGGATCCCTATGCTGAGATCATGAAGAAAATTGATGTCAGCGGGCGCCCGACTCGCGGCAACAAGGATGCGAAGGTGGTGGTCGTCAACTACGACGATTTCGAGTGTCCCTTCTGCTCGCGCATGCATGCGACGCTCTTTCCGGGGATTCTCAAGGAGTACGGCGACCGTGTGCAGTTCATTTATAAGGACTACCCGCTCGAGGAGATTCACCCATGGGCAGTGCACGCGGCGGTCGACGCCAATTGCCTGAACGCGCAAGCCGCCGATGCCTACTGGGATTATGTGGATTACCTGCATAGCAACCAGCACGAGGTGAGCGCTGCCAAAGGCCGGGAAGGCCAAAATGAGGAACTCGATAAACTGGCTATGCTGCAGGGGCAGAAGCACAATCTGGATGAGCCCAAGCTGCAGGTTTGCCTGAAGGCGCAGGACCAGAAAACTGTACGCGCCTCGATGAGCGAAGGAGATGGGCTCGGAGTGAATGCGACTCCGACCTTGTTCGTGAATGGCCAGAAGCTGGATGGGGCGGTGCCTGCGGAAGAGGTTCGCGCCGCGATCGACCGCGCGCTGAAGGATGCCGGAGTCGCTCCGCCGGATCACAAACCGGCGAGTGCAGGGGTGAAGGTTCCGATGGCCGCGCCGTCAAAGTAAGGCCGCGCCCGGATCGTTTTGGACTTATTGAATGGATGCGCCGTTGTTGGAGGAGAAATTGATAAATCGTAGCCTTGGGGGAGTGGAGCGGGCTGGCCTTATTCTAGCGAGCGCGTGGTTGTTGATGGGATTGTGGGCTTGTACTCATGACAGCGGTGGCGGAGACGTGATGGCCTCGGTCAACGGGCGGAAGGTCTACCGCAGCGAAGTAGACAAGTATTACTCTAACCAGACGGCGGGCTCCGATCAGCAGCCGACCGGCGAGCAGGCAGTCAGCCTGCGGCTGAGCATTCTGAATGAGCTGATCGAGACCGAGATCCTGATGCGGCGCGCGGAGAAGCTTGGGCTGCTGGCGACCGATGAAGAAGTGGACCGCAAGCTGAACGAGGCGAAGGCTCCCTATACTGCCGAAGAATTTAACAAGCGGTTGGCGGAAAAGAAAATCACGCTCGATGATTTCAAGCGCGACTTGCGGCGTTCCCTGACACGGGACAAAGTATTGAACAAGGAAATCACCTCGCGCATCAACATCACCGATCAGGATGTGACGAATTATTACAAGGAACACAAGGCGGAATTTAACCTGATCGAACCGCAATATCACCTGGCGAAGATCATGGTGACGGGGATTGTGAATGCGCAGGTGCGCAATACGCAGAACAAGGCGCAGAACGACGGGGAAGCGCGCAAGAAAATCCAGATGATCGAAAACAAACTGGATAGCGGCGACGATTTTGCCACCCTGGCGATGAATTATTCGGAGGATCCGGAGACCAGCAACAACGGCGGCGATCTGGGAATGGCGCCGGAATCGGCTTTAAAAAGCGCGGACCCCGCCACCCGCGATGCGGTGATGAAGCTGAAGCCGGGACAATATACACCGGTGATTCCGGTGCTCAATCCCTCGAATCACCAGCCCTACGCCTACATGATCGTGAAGCTGATCGCCAAGGAGCCAGCTGGGCAGCGCGATCTGAACGATCCGCGGGTACAGCAGGCAATCCGGCAACAATTACGCGACCGCCGCGAACAGTTATTAAAAGCGGCGTACTACGAGAGCCTGCGCGACGACGCCAAGATTACGAACTACTACGCGGATGAAATATTGAAGAACGCCGGGGCGGCGAAGTAGGGCTGCCCGAAGGCGCAATTTAAAGTGCCATATTTATGGCACTTTGGACTGCGCATGTGATATTAAAGCCGCGGTTTTTTTTCTGCCTTTATTTACGCCCTGCCCGGGGGCTCTTCGGGGCTGGACCTTGAATCTCGAGTTTTTCAGCGGCCTACCAGGCAAATCGCGCTTTCGGGCTTCAATTTCAAGAGAGCGGATTCAGCCTGCGGAAACTCTGATTACGTGTCGACAAAAAGCGTAAACCACAGAGGACACAGAGGTGCACAGAGAGATCCCAGGAGGGACACAGAGGTGCACGGAGAGATCCCAGGGTCTTAATCAGAACTTGCTTAACCTTCCAGTTTCTTCGCCAGGACTTCGTTGACCAGTTTGGGATTGGCCTGGCCTTTTGAGGCTTTCATCAGCTGCCCAACAAAAAAACCGAGCATGGTTTTTTTCCCGGCACGATACTGCTCAACCTGCCTGGGATTGGCTGCGATCAATTCATCCGCCAGCTTTTCGAGGGCTGAGGTGTCTTGCGACTGCTCCGGCTTACCTTCTTCTTCGTAGACGGCGGGGAAATCCTTGCGGCGTTCGAAGCAGAGGTCGTATAGATCCTTGAGCATCTTGCCTGAGATTGCGCCCGACTCAACCAGATCGGCGGAAGCGGCGACTCCGGCCATCGAGATGGGCGATTGATCGAGTTCGAGCGATTGCGCTTTGAGGCGGCCGAGTAATTCGCTCTGCACGAGGTTCGCAACACGCTTTGGATTTTTAGCGTTGCGCGCGGCGGACTCAAATTGATCGGCGAGGGCGCGCGTCATGGTCAGCGTGTAGGCATCGCCGGCGGTGATGGCGTAATCCTTGATCATGCGCTGGCGGCGCGCTTCGGGAAGTTCGGGCAGGCTGGCGCGTATTTCGGCTTGCCAATTTTCGTCGACGACCAGGGGCAGCAGATCGGGTTCGGGAAAGTAGCGGTAGTCGTGCGCCTGCTCCTTGGAGCGCATACCGTAGGTGCGGCCTTCATGCGCATTGTAGAGGCGTGTTTCCTGCGTGATTTCTCCGCCAGACTCAAGAACTTCGATATGGCGCTCGATCTCGTATTCCAGAGCCTGCCTGATGAAGCGGAATGAGTTGACGTTCTTGACTTCGGTCTTGATGCCGAACTCTTTTTGGCCGCGGCGCCGCACGCTGATGTTGGCATCGCAGCGCAGGGAGCCTTCTTCCATGTTGCAGTCGCTCACGCCGGTGTAAAGGATGATTTCCTTCAGACGGGTGAGGTACTGGTAGGCTTCTTCGGGCGAGCGCATGTCGGGCTCGCTGACAATCTCGGCGAGTGGAACTCCCGTGCGGTTGAGATCGATAGCGGTTTTTGTGGCGGCGTCAGGGAAGCCTTCGTGCAGACTCTTGCCTGCATCCTCTTCGAGGTGGAGGCGGGTGATGCCGATTTTCTTTTTCTGGGCAACGGCGGCGTTCTGAATCTCGATCTCGATGAAGCCATGCTCGGCGAGCGGCTTGTCGTATTGCGAGATCTGGTAGCCCTTGGGCAGATCGGGATAGAAATAATTCTTGCGCGCGAAGATTGAAGTCTGATTAACGCGGCAGCGGAGAGCCATCGCGGCCAGCGCTGCGAATTCGGCGGCCCGGCGGTTCAACACAGGCAAGGCGCCCGGCATGCCAAGGCAAACCGGGCAGACATTCGTATTGGGCGGGTCTCCGAAACGGGTGGAGCAGGAGCAAAAAATCTTCGACGCGGTCAGCAGTTGGACGTGGACCTCGAGCCCGATGACGGGCTCGTATTTGGCGAGGAGAGCTTGGGAGAGGGCTGGAGTGGTCGCCATATCAGGAGATTATAACGGGCGGTGTGGCACAGGCCGCGGAACGCGACTCTCTGAACGTAGGGGTCCTTCGACTACGTGGCGGCTGCGAGAATAGCAGCCGCCACTTCGCTCAGGATGACAATGGTTTGTTGCGCCGAGGTCCTAGACGGTCACATCGGGATCGCTCCTCCCGCGTTCAAGGCTTTCTCTCTCGCGGAGCGCTCAAATACTTCTCCAGCGGAATTTCGAAATACATGAGCTCGTTACCTTTTGCGTCGCGCACTCCTGTCAGATAGAAGTGCGCACCCGCCAGCGGATTTGAGATATCGGAGACATCGAAAAACAGGAAGCCACACGCGGTGGAGTGCGGCTCAACTGCCTTGGCGGCGAATTGAGAGCGATCGATTTCATCCATAGCTTTTTCGCCGATGCCGCCTTTTACTTTTTTCCCGGGCAAAGGAATCGGCAGGGGACTGGGCGTATTGCTGTGCGAAGGGTGGGACATGCGGCGCGCGAGATCTTCCGAGGTGAGAGGAGACAACTTGTTGCGATTTACGGTGTTCAACTGCGCCTGCATGCCAGCGAGGGCAACCGGCTGATCACTGTCATTGGTGATGACGAAGAAGACCGGCATGAAACCGTACTTGCGATAGTTGACGTTGAAGATGGAGGCTTTGTACTCGACGTCATAGGGATCGACCGCGACAGCAACTTTTTCCATGGGGTGCTCGTCGTGGGCCGGATAGGTGCGGGAGGGACGAGCCTCGGGCATGACGAAATCCTTCGACGCAATCGCAGCCGCGCAGCCCAGCAGAATAAAGACAACAAGGACAGCGGGACGGTGAAGGCGTGCGCCCGCCGTGCGAAAAGATTCCTGCATATGTGGATTATAGGATGCATGCAGCGCCAGCGGAGCCGCCCGAAGATTGCGAGTTGGCAGTTAGAATGGGTCTTCATTCATGTACGTGCTCTACAGTGCGTTGCTCGCGTTCCTGCTGCTGATCACGCTACCCTACTGGCTGCTGCAGATGTTACGGCACGGCAAGTATCGGGCCGGCTTGCGACAGAGACTAGGGGCCGTGCCGCGGCATCTGCGTGAACATGGGGAGCACCCACGGGAGCAGCCCACGATCTGGGTTCACGCCGTGTCCGTAGGCGAGGTCGTGGCGTCGAGCGCGGTGGTTGCGGCGTTGCGGCGGGAATTCCCGGCACATCGCGTGTTGGTTTCGACCACCACCAGCACAGGACAGAAGCTGGCGGCAAAAAGGTTCGGCGCAGAAAACGTTTTTTTCTGTCCGCTCGACTTCGCGGTTGCTGTGCGGCCTTACATTGAGGCGCTACGGCCGGAACTCTGCGTGATCGCTGAAACCGAATTCTGGCCGAATCTTCTGCGTCTGGCCAAAGGCGGCGGAGCGCGTATCGCCGTAATCAACTGCCGTATCTCCGACCGCTCCCTTCCCGGCTACAAGCGCCTGCGGTTCTGGCTTCCGAAAGTGCTGGCCAATGTCGATCTTTTTCTGGCGCAAAGCGATGAGGATAGGCGAAGACTGGTGGAAATTGGCGCGACTGAACAGAAGGTGATGGTGGCGGGAAACTTGAAGTTCGACGTGGCTCCGCCTGCGGCGCCGGCGATTATTGGGAGCCTACGCGCTGGGTTCGATCAATCGCTAGCCGGGCCGATTTTGGTATGCGGCAGCACGCTCGAAGGCGAGGAGGCGCCGGTGCTTTCGGCGTTTCACAATATTCTGGCGACGTATCCCAAGGCGGTCATGGTTCTGGCACCGCGGCATCCCGAGCGCTTTGCGGAGGTCGGAGCATTGGTGGAGCAATTAGGGTTCGGGATGTGGCGGCGGTCGTTGTGGAGCGGCGAAGCGCTGGCTGGCGGAGTGTTGCTGCTCGACAGCATTGGAGAATTGGCTGCGCTTTATTCGCTGGCAACTGTCGCGTTTGTGGGCGGAAGCCTGGTGCCGCGCGGGGGGCACAATATTCTGGAACCGGCGCTGTACGGCGTTCCAATCATAACCGGCAACCACTACGAAAATTTTCGCGACATGGTCAATTTTTTCATCAGCCGCAATGCGGTGCGTGTGGTGGGACTGGCAGAGCTGCCGCTGGTTCTTATGGAGTTGATCGCAAACGATGAGGAACGGGCGGCGCTGGGACGCAACGCTCTGGCCGCGCTTGAATCGCAACGTGGCGCCACAGAAAAGACCGTTCTTGCGCTGGTGGAGTTGATGAATAGAGGCGTGCCGCGTGTTCAGCCTGCAGGCAAGGCGTCGGAATGAATCCGCTTACCGGAATCTATGGCGCAGCCAGCGCTTTCCGCAATACTTTGTTCGATCATGGATTGCTGCGCGCGCGTCGACTCGATCGGCCCGTGGTCAGTGTGGGAAATCTGTCGGCGGGTGGCGCGGGCAAGACGCCGTTTGTCATTGCGCTCGGCGAATTGTTCAACGCCCGCGGGGTGCGGTTCGATGTGCTCTCGCGGGGATACGGGCGCAAGACTCGCGGCGTGCTGGTGGTTGATTCTGGTGGGACGGCGGCGGAGTTTGGGGATGAGCCTCTCTTGATTGCGCGGCGGTTGGGAGTGCCGGTGATTATCGGTGAGAGCCGCTACGCGGCTGGGCAACTTGCCGAAAAAAAGTTTGGGTCACAACTGCACATTCTCGATGACGGGTTTCAGCATCGCTCTTTGGCTCGCGACTTTGACATCGTGCTGATGGCTGGGCCTGAGTTCGACGACCGGCTGCTGCCGTTGGGGCGGCTGCGCGAGCCGCTGTCGTCACTGGAACGCGCGGACGCGATCGTGCTGCCGGCGCAACTGGCGATCGACAGCGCCGCTTTGCGCGGGAAGCTGGTATGGCGAATGAAGCGTGAGATTGTTGTACCTGCCGCGCCGGAAGCGCCGCTGGTATTCTGCGGGCTGGCGCGTCCGCAGCAGTTCTTCGCACATGTGCGAGCTGGCGGAATTTCGCCGGCGGCGGAAGTTATTTTTCGCGATCACCACGCCTACGGCCGAAGCGACATTGAGCGACTGCTGGCGACGAGAGCGAGACTTGGCGCGGGCGGATTCGTGACCACTGAAAAGGACGCCATTAATCTGGGACCGTTACAGACGGATTTACGGCCCCTTGCCATCGCCGCCCTCAGTATCACGCTCGGCGACCCGGCTGACATTGTAGATACGATTCTGAAGAGAATCGAAAAGTGACGACTCGGGTCGTGAGAGAATCTTGGGTTGCAGTAAACGTAAGCTCTGTTGAAGCGCAACTCTCTCAATGACCAAGCACGCCAAAGAAAACGACCGTTTGCGGAAGCTGGTCGAATCCTTCCCCAAAGTTACGGTGACGGTGCTTGCGGATCTGGTCGCCGATGAATTTGTTTTCGGTGAAATCTCCCGGGTGTCGCGCGAAGCGCCGGTGCTTATTCTTAAGCACCGTGATCGCAAAGTGTTGCCGGGCGGGGGCGGGAACGCGATCTACAACCTTGCCGATCTCGGCGTGAACGTCTTGCCAGTGGGGATCGTGGGCCTGGATGAGCCGGGAAAACTTTTGCTGCGCGCCTTCCGGCACAAGCAGATTCCGGTGAGCGGAGTTTTGAAAGACAAGAGCTATGCAACGGTGACGAAGACGCGCATCCTGGCCGGGTTTGCCCACACCGCAGGACAGCAAGTGGTGCGACTGGATCGCGAGCCGGCGGAAGGTCCGAGTTCACATCTGCGGAGAGAGCTTGTGCTGGCCGCGCGGGAATATGGCCGGGCCTCGGATGCGCTGCTGGTTTCCGACTATGGATACGGGGCGGCGACGCCGGCCTTGCTGAATGGGATTCGTGAGAAGCGCGGGCTGGAGAAAGTTCCGGTGATGCTCGATTCACGGCATCGCATGCTGGAATTTACCGGGATCACGGCTGCTACGCCCAACGAGTCGGAAGTGGAGGAAGCGCTCGGCATCCGCATTGGCGAGGACTGGGAGCGCCTGCTGGCTGCGGGCGATCAGATTACGGGAGAGATGAATCTGGAATCGCTGCTAATTACGCGCGGCAAAGATGGTATGGTAGCGTTTCCACGCAGGCATAAGGCAGTCGATATCCCGATTTATGGGAGCGATGAAGTGGCGGACGTGACGGGGGCGGGCGACACGGTCATCGCGACATTTACCGCCGCGCTGGCAGCGGGCGCGACTGCCGAAGAAGCGGCACACCTGGCGAATTATGCGGGCGGAATCGTGGTGATGAAACGCGGGACGGCCACAGTCAGCCAGCAAGAACTGCTGGAAGCTCTGGAAAAAGCGCCGCCGGTTGTGCGCGAGCATTAAGGAAACTCTGATTAAGCGTCGACGAAAAGCGTAAAACACAGAGGACACAGAGGTGCACGGAGACCCCAGGGTCTTAATCAGAGCTTCGGTAGAGCTTCGAAAAGCGAGAGTGTGGTGATGGCGTCCAAGTGGGGCGCAGCCCCGCTTCCACACGGTCAGATCGAGAGCATTGAGCATTATCTTTGAGCACACCAATCCATCAGAAGATCGTTTCGCGCGCGGAACTTCGGCAGCGTGTGGCTGACTGGCGGCGCTCCGGTGATCGCATCACGCTGGCGAATGGGTGCTTCGATCTGCTGCACGTGGGCCACGTTCGTTATCTGCACGCGGCACGGGAACTGTCTGACAAACTGGTGGTGGCCGTGAATAGCGATGACTCGGTGCGCGCGTTGAAGGGCAAAGGCCGGCCATTGATGCCCGCCGACGAACGCGCGGAGATTCTGGCCGCACTGGCGGACGTGGATGCGGTGGTGGTGTTTGCGGAGAAGGATGTACGAGCGATCATCCGCGAGATACGCCCCGATTTTCATGCCAAGGGCACGGATTATACGGTGGACAATGTTCCGGAGCGTGAACAGGTGGAAGCCTGCGGGGGGCGCGTGGTGATCGTGGGGGATCCGAAGGATCACTCGGCAAGTGAAATTATTCGCTCGCGGCTGGCGCCGCGAAAAGCATGAGGCAGCGCGGATGAGGGGCTCCGCGCGGGACCTCGACCACACTCCGCGAATCGAAAGCTTGCTGGTGGTGCGGCTCAGCGCCATGGGAGACATCATTCACACGCTGCCGGCGGTGGCTGCGCTACGCCAGGCTTTTCCGCACGTTAAGCTGGGATGGCTCATCGAAGAGCGCTGGGCAGAGCTGTTGTGCACGCTCCGCTATCCCCGGGCTGGGCGGCGCTCGCCCGAGCGGCCGGTCGTCGACCGTATTCATACTGTCAAAACAGCGGATTGGCGCCGATCGCCATTCTCATTGAATACCTGGCAACAGATGGCAGTGGGTTTGAGCGAGTTGCGCGGGGTGGAATACGATGCGGCGATCGATTTCCAGGGTGCGGTTCGTTCCGCGCTGCTGGCGCGGTGGTCGGGCGCGCCCATGGTATTTGGGGACGCACAGCCGCGCGAGAATGCGGCCAGCATGTTCTATTCGCGGCAGGTAGAGACAAATGGAAGGCATGTGGTGGAGCAGGCGCTCGATTTGGCGGACGCGGTGACTGCTAGTTTGGCGATGGGCAAGGCATTAGCGGGAAAGCAGTCGGAGAGCAAGGTCGAGTTTCCTGTGGATCCGGATGCGGAGAAAAAAATCGACAGCAGGATCGCGGATAAAGCCAAGTTTGCAATTCTCAATCCGGGTGCGGGTTGGGGAGCGAAGCAGTGGCCGGTCGATCGCTACGGGACGGTGGCGAAGAAGCTCGCCGAGGGCGGAATTTGTTCGGTCGTAAACTACGGTCCAGGAGAGGAAGAGCTAGCCGTTGCGGTGGAAAGGGCAAGCGAAGGGACCGCGCGAAAGATCTCGTGCTCGATTGCGGAGTTGATTGCGCTGACGCGCCGCGCGGACCTGGTGATTGGCGGAGATACCGGCCCGATGCACCTGGCGGCGGCTTTGAAAGTTCCGGTAGTGGCGATTTTCGGACCCACGAATCCGGCGCGCAACGGCCCGTTTGGAACGCGATCCATAGTGTTGCGAAGCGCCAGCAGCATGACGGACCACTCGCGGCTGAGCGAACCGGAGCAAGGGATGCTTGAGATTACGCCCGAGGAAGTGGTCGGCGCAGCGCGCAGGCTTTTGCGGGATTCCGCGTGAGCGATGCCTCCCAACCCGAATGGCAGACGACCCACAGCCGGTGGTCGCTGATTGCGCGCCGGATCCGTATTCCTCTGGGCTTCCTGGCGGCAATTTTCTTCGTCTGGCTGGCTCACCCGACGCGGGCCTCGCTGATTGCGGGTTCGATGGTGATGCTTCCCGGACTGCTTTTGCGCGGGCGGGCTTCGGGCCACGTGCAAAAGGATAAGCAGCTCACAACCAGCGGCCCCTATGCTTATACGCGCAATCCGCTCTACCTTGGTTCGCTGATGCTTGCCGCGGGCTTCGCCATAGCGGCACGCAGTTGGTGGATCGTCGCCGTCATGGCGCTGATGTTCGCTTTGCTTTACGTGCCCGTGATCGCAGGCGAGGAGCGCTATCTCCGACAGACATTTCCGGAATACGATGATTATGCGCGTCAGGTACCGCGCATGTTTCCACGATTCACAGCGTACCGAGGCGGGCGGGGTTCTTACTCCTCCGCCCGGTTTTGGAAACACCGCGAATACCAGGCGACCCTGGGTTGCGTCGTCATGCTGGCCTTCCTTATCATGAAACTCATCATCAAGTAGTGTGGTTGTCTGCCGTGGGATTTCGCTGAATATTTCGCTGAAATCAGGAATTGGGCCAGAGCTTGCTAACTCTCCATCCGCGCCGTGTTCTATCCATCCTTGCGCTAGGCGTACTGCTTTGCCGGATGGCGGATGTTTCGTATGGCCAGCAAGAACCCCCTAGCGCGTCAATCGGTCCGGCCCCGAAGCAGATTGTGCCACCTCGCCCCAACTATCCGTTCCCCGATGGCCAAGGTTATGTGTATATGGCGGAGTGGCATTTGATAACGGCGGGAACCGGCGTCGTGAGAATGGAGACGGCGGGAAATGAGCGCAAAGTAATCGCAACCGCCGAATCGCAGGGAGCGGTAAACGTCATATTCCCGGTGCATGATCGCTTCGAAGCCAAGTTTGATCCACGCACTTTCTGTTCGCTATCAATCTTCAAACACAGTGAAGAGGGCTCGCACAAACGCGAGACTTCCATCAAGTTCGACTATGCGCGCAAGAAGAGCGTGCTGGATGAGAAAAATCTCAAGACTGGAGAAACCAAGAAGGTGGAAAACGATCTCGAGGGGTGCGCGACCGACGTTATCACCGGTTTTTACTATCTGCAATCGCTGCCCCTGCAACTCGGCGCCAGATACGAGTTCCCGATCAGCGACGGGAAGACCACCATCGTCCGGGCCACAGTCGAGAAGCGCGAGGAGATCAAGGTTCCGGCCGGAACATTTCCGGCTTTGCTGGTGACGGCGGAAGCGACCTCGGGCCCGCTGCAATCGAAAGGCAAAGTGTGGGTCTGGTATTCCGAGGATGCGAATCACGTTCCGGTGCAGATGCGGGCTAAGCTGGGATGGGGCACACTCTTGTTCCGCCTGCAACGAATCGAAAAGTAAGGGCTTCGTCCGCCGATTCGATTCGCAGGCAAACAGGCACGACCGTCAAAGACCTTAAGGATCTACACTAGCGCGCCGTCCCGGAAATAAGAGCATATTGGAACAACGCTTCGCTCCGGTCGGGATGACAAAATTAGGTCACGAATCTGCGGGACACGACACCAGATTGCGTCGTTTCAGATTGCGTCATTTCTGCGCGACGACAGCCTGCCTTGCTTTGGCAAGCTCGGGACGCGCCGAATTTGAGCCGTCGCAAGTCTTGACCAGCAGGGCGTAATACTCGGTTGCCTCCGACCCATGGCCCGCCATTTCGGCTGCGTGGGCCGCACCATAGAGTCCGTCGAAACGCTTGGGATTGAACTTCAAGTCTCCCTGGTATTCGACAAGCGCCTGCTGGGGATGGTGCATTTCGAGCAGCATGTCAGCGAGCATCTCGCGGGCGGGCATGGAGGTCTGCTCCGGTCCAACCGCATCTTCGTGATCGGCAGTCTTGCGCAGAATGGCGATCGCCTCGTCGTCCTTGCCATCACAGTGCAAAATCCATGCCGACGCTTCCTGTTGAAGTTGCTCGGCGTAGTCGGCCTCGTAGGTTTTGTGGCTCGCTACATAATCCGTGTGAATCGTCTCGATCTGTGCGAGATCCTTTTTGGCCGCAGCCTGGTCACCGCTGCGCGCTGCTCCTATGGCCTTGGCCCAGTAGGTATAGGAGCGATCGCCGGGGGTAGCGTTGGCGATCACCTCCAAATTGGCAGCATCTGTCCAGCGATGCATCTCGAGCGCAAACATGGCAGGGAATTTCGACATTGCAAAGGCGTGCATATCCCGGCCGGCCATTTCCATGGCCGGCATCGACCTGACCTCGTCAATTACTTTGGCGGCTTCATCCTCGCGTCCGCTCTGCAGATAGGCGTAAATCAGAAAGTCCATGGCGTGGAACTGATGACCTTCGCCACCCATGTGCATTGCGGCCGCGTGGCGAGTGGCAGCGATCGACGCTAGGTTGGACTTAATGTCATCGGGCCAGTCGCCAACCCGTGCAAAAATGTGCGAGGGCATGTGAACCGCGTGCGGCGCGAAAGGAGCAATCTGCGCATAGCGGCGTGCCGCCGGCAAGCCAAGTTCCGCGAGTTGCGGCTTGTCGTAGGTGTGAATCAGGTAGTGGGCGATGCCAGGATGATTCGGCTCCGAAGCAAACAGCTTCTCGAGAATGGCCGCGGCCTTCTTGCGGTTGGCAAAAGTAGTGTCGTTCTCCGGCTCTGACGCCAACAGCGAAAGCGCGTAAAAAGCGGCTGCCTCGTGGTCGTTAGGATAGCGCTGGTAGACCTTTTCCATGGCGGCGGAGTAGGCCTGGGCTCGAGCATGGTGATCCAATTTTTCGCTGTTGGAATAGAACGCGTGGATGGCTGCGATGTAATCGCGCTCACGGGCGGTCTCTGCTTTGGAATGTATCTTATCGGCCTTGCTCAATTCGTCGGAAGCGCGCTTGATGGTGGCGGCGTCGGGCTGATCCCAGAGCTGGTGCCACAAGCTCATGGCCACGCCCCAGTGCGCCATGGCGCATTTCGGGTCCTGCTTCTCTACATCGAGAAAAGTTTTTTCCGCCTCCTCGTACCAGAACGAGTGCAGCAGGGCGACACCTTTTTCGAAAGTCTTCTGGGCCTCGGGCGTGCAGGAGACGGGAAAATGTACGGTGCCCAGTTGCTCTTGTGTGACTTCATCGTGATGGCCTTCATCCGCGAGGGCCGTGCCGCAGAGGACTGCAGCGACGCATATCAAGCAGATCATTTTGCGCATGGAGCACCCCGACCGGAGTCTATTAGCGCAGTCGGGGCCCGGTCAAGGTGAGGATGTGCCCGCCAGCGAGACGGCGATCTCGCTGGGAGTCAACATGATAGGCAGAGTGGCCAGACTTTTTCTAGGATCGTCTTTTTTACGATTATCTTTTTTACGATTACCTTTCCAAGCCGGAACTTCTGTCTTACAATTACGTGCACTAGGAATCTGGCAGGTCCCCCGGCCTTTGAACCTGCAAGGCCCCTGCCGCTTCGTCCGAGGTCCACTTCGATTACGAAGGTCACTTGGCCCCGACACAGGAAGTTCGTAGCATGACCTTGAACACTGATAAACGACTCATGCCCGGAATCGCCGTTGCAATCCTCACTGAGGATCGCGAACAAGCCGTCATCCTTAACACGCGACTGGAAAGCACGCATCTGGCTCGAACGGTATTGAGCCACATCGGGTTTCCACCGGGGCCGGGCGATTCGCTATTGCGGCAGTTGCAGGACCAGCGCGCCGAAGTCGTATTGGTGGATATCGATCCGCGGAATCCTCAGCGGGCCGTCAGGGCCATTGAATTGATCCATGCCAGTGTGCCCGATATCACAATTTTTGCGATCGGCGGCATGAGCGATCCCATGATTATCGTTTCCGCGATGCGGGCGGGCGCGCGCGAATTTGTGGATCGAGTTTCCAGCCACGAAGCCTTGATCGAAGCCTTCGCGCGCTACACGGCCTCGCTAAGCCGAGCCCAACGGAGCTCCAGCAAGGCGCGGGTCTTTACTTTTCTGAATGCCAAAGGCGGAGTTGGCGCCACCACAACGGCCGTGAATACCGCCGTCGCCTTGCAGGAAGCGCACGGGCGCGTGGTTTTGGTGGATTTCGCTCCCATTGGGCATGCTTCACTGCAGCTGAATCTTCGTCCTCAGTTCACCATTGTTGATGCGCTGCAGAACCTGCACCGCATGGATGTTTCGCTGCTGGACGGCCTGATGACGCCGTATCGCGACGGTCTTCATCTGCTGGCTGGCGCGCAGCAGCCGAACATGGCAATTCCGACCGCTGCCGAGCTGGCCCGCCTTTTCGACCTGCTCGTGAGCCAATATCACTTTGTGGTTCTCGATTGCTCGGGCCGCATGGATGCCACCATTCAAACCCTGTGCGATCTTTCCAATGCCGTATTGTTGGTTGCACAGACCGACGTCGTTTCTCTCTGGAGTGCCGGGCGGATTCAAACCTTTTTGCAGGAGGGCGCTGGCCGCGACCGCCTGCGGATCGTGCTCAATCGCTACAAAAAAATTCCCGGCTTCACCGACGAAGATGTCGAGAAGGCCACCAGCTGCAAAGTGCTCTGGAAGGTTCCTAATAACTTCCAGCTCGTCGGACCAGCGATCGATAAGGGAAGTCCGGTGGCCATGCAGGGAAATCACGAAGTCGGCCGTTCTTATCAGGGGCTGGCCGCCGAACTCGCCGGCGCCAGCAACGCCACGGAAGGTTCGCTCTCTTTGGACTACCAGCACGAGAAGGTTGATGGAAAGAAACGAGTCCCCGGCCACCTGATCGTGTCTCCGATTCGCGCAGGACAGTAAGGCGGCTTCGAGCCGCGAGCCTCGAGTAACCGCCAGGGCGCTGCCTGCTTTACCCAACCAGAAACACACGCGCAATTGAGCTATCAAATCGCCGCAAGCTCGTCTCAGTGTCGCTTGCTCGCGGCTTAAGGCTCGTGGCTCGCAACTCCTTTGTTAGAATCAGTGTTTCGCCATGTCGCCGAAATACGTCGAAATTCTCTTCCAGATGATCGCCTTCCTGTTCGCGATCAGCGTGCACGAGTCCGCGCATGCCTGGACCGCGTCGCAATGCGGGGATCCGACGGCTCGCATGCTCGGCCGCATCTCGCTGAATCCAATCCGCCACATTGATCTGTTTGGGACGATTATCTTGCCGCTCATCGCCGCCCTCAGCGGTATCCCGTTGCTGGGCTGGGCTAAGCCTACGCCCGTAGATCCTCGAAACTTCCGCAACCCGATGCTCGACGACATCCTGACTTCGGTCGCAGGCCCGGTGAGCAACTTCGTGGTTGCGGCCGGCGCGCTTTTGCTTCTGGGAGGAATTTCGCTTTCATCGGCTTCAGGACATATTCTCGTGCTCGGTTTGAGCAGCGGCTTCGGCGGAAGCGCCTCCGACTCCGCATTGGCTCCTGTTGCCGTGCTTCTGTATGAACTCATGCTGATTAACATCGTGCTCGCGGTTTTTAACCTGATCCCTGTTCCGCCGCTGGATGGAAGCCACGTTCTTCGGCATTTTCTGCCCGACTCGGCGCGCATGATCTTCGACCGCGTGGGCTTCTTCGCGCTGCTTGCCCTCGTGTACCTGGGCGGAGGACTGCTGAGCAGCCTGATCCGCCCTTTTGTTCACTTCTACCTCATCTTGCTGGGCAAATTCTGAATGACACCCTCTGGGAACAAGAAACGCGTATTGAGCGGGATGCGGCCGACCGGCAAGCTGCATCTGGGAAACTATGTGGGCGCGCTCGAAAACTGGGTCCGCATGCAGCAGGAATATGACTGCTTCTTCTGCATCGTCGACTGGCACGCCCTGACCACCGACTACGCGGACACATCGCAGATAAAGGAAAACTCGGTCGACGTTCTGTTCGATTGGCTCGCCGCCGGCCTCGATCCCGAGAAATGCGTGATGTTCATCCAGTCGCACGTGCCGGCGCACGCCGAGTTGCACCTGCTGCTGTCGATGATCACGCCGCTCGGCTGGCTCGAGCGCGTGCCCACTTACAAAGAGCAGAAGGAAAACATCAAGGAAAAAGATCTGGGCACCTATGGTTTTCTCGGCTATCCCGTGCTGCAAGCGGCCGACATCCTGATCTATAAGGCCGATGTCGTCCCGGTTGGCGAGGACCAGGTTGCGCACATTGAATTGGCCCGCGAGATCGCGCGGCGCTTCAACGGCTTTTACAGCGGCAAACGTAAATACATTTTCCCCGAGCCGCAATCTCTGCTCACACCCGCCCGCAAACTGCCCGGGACCGACGGGCGCAAGATGTCGAAATCTTACGGCAACGCGATCATGCTCACCGATCCGGAACCGGTCGTGCGCCAGAAATTGAAGACTATGGTGACCGATCCGGCCCGCATACGACGCAGCGATCCGGGCAATCCTGACCTCTGCCCGGTCGGCGACCTGCACAAAATATTCAGCTCGGCGGAAACCATGGCCAAGGTGAATGAAGGCTGCCGGTCCGCTGGAATTGGCTGCATCGAGTGCAAGGGATGGGCTGCAGACGCTTTGGTCAAGATCCTTAATCCCATGCAGGAGCGCCGCCAAAAATACGCCGACAATCCGCGCCTCGCCTGGGATATTCTGGAAGCAGGCTCTTCCCGCGCGCGCGATGTGGCGGGCGCTACCATGAACGAAGTTCGCGATGCCATGGGCATTTCGCTCGAGTACGAGCCGCCAAAGGATTCTTCGAAGTGACGGATCTGTCCCATCCCGGGCCCATCGAGACATCTGCTGTCGCGGCCACTGCGCCGGACGCCGCTTCGCCCAAGCTCGCTCACGTTTCGCATCACGGCAGGGAGTCAAGCGATTTCCCTTTCGCCATCGAACTTGGCGAAATCTATGAAGGGCCGCTCGACCTGCTGCTCGATCTGATTCGCAAGCAGGACATTGATATCTACGACATTCCGATCGCGAAGATCACTGCGCAATATCTCGCTTACGTCGAACGTATTCGCCAACTCGACGTGAACGTCGCTTCCGAATTTATTTACATGGCGGCGGTGCTGATTCACATCAAGTCGAAGATGCTGCTGCCGCGCGATCCGCTGGCTCCAGCCGGAACCGAGGAAGATCCGCGGAATGAGCTCGTCAACCGCCTGCTCGAACATGAAAAATTCAAATCCGCCGCGCAAATGCTCCTGCAGAAGCAGCAGATCGAAGACGCGGTGCTCAGCAATCCCGCGATCCGCGAGTTCATGGATGCCGAAGGAACCGAGCCCGAACTTGCTGCTGACGTTATCGATCTCGTAAAGACTTTCCAGCAGATTCTCGACCGCGCACGGACGCGCCCGATTCTCGAAGTGGATGAAGAGACTGTGACGGTCGGCCAGATGATCGAGTATTTGCATCGCCGGCTGTCGTTCGAAGATCGGCCGATTCGCCTGAAACAGATGCTCCGCAATGTTCCGTCGCGGCAGGCTCTGGTGTGCATGTTCCTGGCGCTGCTTGAACTGGTGCGCTTGCAGGCAATCCAGGTGAGGCAGGAACACGTTTTCGGCGAAGTGCTGGTCAGGAAGCACTCGCATTTCGAACAAGTCATGAGCGAGCAAGCGGCGGTGCGAGATGATTGGAGATGAACATCAGTTGCCAGTTGCCCAGTTGCCAGTCACCGGAGTGCGTGCTGGCGACTCGGCTTGGTCCGCAAGAGCAATCAACAACTGACAACTGGCAACCGGCAACCGGCAACTGACGACTGATTCTTATGAGCCTTAAGCCCCAACTCGAAGCCATCATCTACGCGGCGGAAACGCCTATCACGCTCGACCAGATCATTCCTCTGGTGAAAGATTCGGTGGTCGCGGCGGCTCCCGAAATCGATGCGACTGAAATCAGGTCCCGCGTTCGCGCTGCGATCGAAGAACTGGTCGCCGACTTCTCGGCTTCCAGTCACGGCATCGAAATCCGCCAGGTTGCGGGTGGCTACCGAATGTCGACCAAGCCTGAGCAGCACGACGTGGTTCGTGCCTTCGCCAAGAGTCTTAAGCCTCCGTTCCGGCTTTCGCTGCCTGCGCTCGAAACTTTAGCTGTCATCGCGTACAAGCAGCCTGTCACTGTGCCCGAGATCAGCGAAATTCGCGGCGTCGATTCGGGCGGCGTTATCGCTACCTTGCTCGACCGCAAGCTGATCACGACTTCTGGTAGAAAAGCCGTGATCGGCCGACCCATTCTCTACAAAACCAGCAAGGAATTCCTGCTTCGCTTCGGCCTCAACGACATCCAGGAACTGCCGAGCATGGAGGAGTTCGAGAGGCTGTTGGCAGAATCGTTCCAGAGTGATTTGCTTACGAGTGAAGGTCCGCAAGCGGAAGCCGAACCCGCGGAAGCCGCATCCATTTCTCACGAAGCAGACAATGCGCTCGACGGGAGCTCGCGCAAAGAACAATCCGATGGAGGCGAGGGCGAACCGGTCGAGCTCGAGCAGGACTTCGAACAGCAAAGCGATCAAGCCACACAGAACGAACGCAACGAAAACAACGAGCAGGACGAACGCATCGAAGCTCCGGCCAGCGCCGAGCACGAGTAGCCATGCCAACAGAACGCTTACAGAAGATAATCGCCGCGGCCGGAGTCGCGTCGCGCCGCAAATCTGAAGAACTGATTACCTCGGGACGCGTGCTTGTTAACGGTCAGCCAGTCACGCAACTTGGCAGCAAGGCCGATCCCGAACAGGATCACATTCGCGTCGATGGCAAGCTGCTGCATGCTCCGGAGCGGTTCTCCTACATCGTCCTTAACAAGCCGAAGGGTTATGTGACCACCGTCAGCGATCCCGAACATCGTCCTACCGTGATGGACCTTGTAAAGAGCGTCAAAGGCCGTGTTTATCCGGTCGGACGCCTCGATTGGGCCAGTGAAGGCCTGTTGCTGCTCACCAACGACGGCGCGCTTGCCAACGCTCTGATGAAAGCGGCGTCGCATGTGCCCAAGACTTATGTCGTAAAAGTTGCCGGCGTTCCTGACGAGGCGAAGCTCGACAAGCTGCGCAAAGGGATCTCCATTGCGGAAAAAGGCGGTCGTCGCGTGCGCACCGCTCCAGCGCAGATCAAGCTCATCCGCGAAGGCGATAATCCCTGGCTGGAAGTGATCATGATCGAAGGTCGCAATCGCCAGGTGCGCAAAATGTTCGAGGAAGTCGGACACCACGTGGAAAAAATTCGCCGCGTGCAATATGGTCCGCTGTCGCTCGACGTTCCGCCGGGAGAGTTCCGCAGCCTGACTCTGGAAGAGGTCGCGAAACTGAAATCCGCCGCTTCCGGAAAAAGGCCTGCCAAGCCTGCGCTCGCATCGAGACCGGTATCAGTCCCGAAGCCGGCGTTCGCCAGTAAGCCGTCGTTCGGTCGAAAACCGGCGTTCGGCAAAAAATCGTTCGACGAGAAATCATTCGGCAAGAAGAGAACCTTCGCCTCGAAGTCGACGACTCACCAAAAGTCGCGGTTCGACAAGCCATCATTCGGCAAGAAGCCATTTGCCAAAGAACCGTCCTTCGACAGTGGCTCCGGACCTTCCCACGCGACATCCTTCAACAGAAACCTGGCCAACGGAAATCCGGCGCGCACGCGGCGGCCAACGCGTTTTCAAAAACCGGCCCGCAAACGCGGCTAACGTTTCGCTTCCGGAATCATCGGCAGCCGCGCCGCACCATACAAGCCTGCATCGCTTCCCAGCAGGGCGCGGGTGATGATGGTCTTGCGGCCCGAGGCCGGGTGCACATGCGCGGAAGCGCCGTGGTTGTGGACCAGAGGATCGGGCGGGGCGGTCGCGGCATACACCATGGAACGGTCGCGCAATTCCTCAAAAATTGAAGGGGCAAAAGCCTCCCACGCACTCGAAACGCCGCCGCCAATCACATAAATGGGCAGGTTCAGGGAGTTCACCATGGCAGAGAGCACAATGCCCAGGCAACGGCCGACATAGCGGAAAATTCGGCGCGCGTCTTCGTCGCCCTGGATGGCGAGGTTGTAGAGCGACTTCGAACTGAATTCCGCGTCGGAATGCGCGGCACGCGCCAACGCGGAGGCAGGGTTGCGCGCAATTTCTTCCTGCGTCATGCGAACGATGGCCGTGGCCGAAGCGTATTGCTCGAGGCAGCCTCGATTCCCGCACTTGCAAGGATGGCCTTCCGGCTCCACAGTTGTGTGTCCAAACTCGCCGGCCATTCCGTTCATGCCGTGCCAGATGGAGCCATTCTGAACCAGTCCTCCGCCCACGCCGGTGCCCAAAGTCAGCATCGCCATGTGGTCGCAATCCTTGGCCGCGCCCAGCCATTTTTCTCCCAGGGCCGCGACGTTGGCGTCATTTTCGAGGATGACCACCGTCTTCAACCGGTGTTCGATTTCAGCGCGCACCGGATAGTCGGCCCAACCCGGCAGATTGGGTGACTCGCGCAACAGGCCGCTTTGCATGTCGATGATGCCGGGCACGCCGATACCGATCCCCATGAGCGTGGCCGAGTTTTTATATTTGTCGAGCACGTGTTCGATGGCTCCGCACATGTCATCGATGACGTGATCGCGGCCGAGCGAAACTTTTGTGCCGAGCGTAACTTTTTCGACGAGCGTGCCTTGATCGTCCACGGCAGCAATCCGCAAGTTGGTGCCGCCAAGATCCACGCCGATTGCGAAGTTTTTCATAATTAAAACTCGTGATGACTCCAGTTCGTTTTTACAATCGGAGATCGGATTCGTCAAACCAAGTCTCAGGTCTCAGGTCTCAGGTGTTAGGAAAAACCATCTGCCCGGAGATTTTCCTGAAACCTGACACCTGGGATACTATCTCTGACACCTGGAACAGTAGTGACTGCTACGCCCTGCCAGCACGACGCGCCGGATGGGCGTCTTGCATACGAGGCAGGGCTCGCCTTCGCGGCCATAGACGCGGTGCTGCAATTGAAAGAAACCTTCTTCGCCATCCGCGTCGACATAATCGGAAATTGACGAACCTCCGAGCGCAATCGCCTCCCGCAACACTTCTCTTACCGATTCATATAGTTTTCCCAGCTGCAGCCGGGTGATCGATGATGCCCGCTTGCGCGGACGAATGCCGGCGCGAAACAGAGATTCATCCGCATAAATGTTTCCGACACCGCGCACCAGCTTCTGATTCAGGAGCGCGCTTTTGATGGGCGTTTTGCGTCCGCGAAAGATCGCGATAAAAGTTTCCTTGTCCACATCAAGTGGCTCGACTCCACCGGGATCGAAGGCGGTCTGATGCACGCTTAGCTTGCCGAACATGCGCGGATCGATAAAACGCAGCTCACGTCCCGAGGCGAGCGTTGCCATCAGGTGCGTGTGCTTGGCGACTTCAACGGCTGGGTCGCAAACTACCAGGCGGCCGGTCATGCCGAGGTGAACTACCCAATGCGCGGGCGTAAGGCCGGAGGCAATGCTTTTCTTTCGCCCGTTCGGGGCTCGCGTTTTTTCTGCTGCCAACCCACGGCTTGCGCCGCGGCCTGAACTCTGGCGCCGCTCCGCCGCTGTCGCTTGCTGGGCGACTGGGTCATGCTTTGCGGCCGCCACCGGCTCTGCGGCTGCGATGGCGCTTCCCGATGGCCTTTCCAGGTCGAAGACGATGTGCTTGCCGGCGCGGCGCACGCTGACGATCCTGGTACCCTCCAGCGTGCGGACGATCTCCGCTGCTGGAGACTTGAGAGGCTGGGGACGGGAGCCGATCCAGACCGAAGTGATCGTGTCCCCAACGACGCGCCGATCCAGACCGCGCACGATGGTTTCAACCTCGGGAAGTTCGGGCACGAGGTCAGGATACAGGATCAGGCAACGTGGCCTGGTCGTTCGGGCGGCGAGTTAAAGTCGAATTCGTTATGGGTGGGGGGTACCCCCCTGCCCCCCTGCAAGCCGGTTTATTGGAATCAACATGTTACGAAAATTTTCCCGCCAAAGTATTGAGAAGTAGTGACTTATATGTAAAGTATTGATTCCATGTGGCTTAACTATGAATTATGGCTATTTTTGCGAAAGTGCTATCCAAAGTATTCAAAAATAAAGACTTATTTGTAAAGTATTCTAATTAAATGACTTGGGGTTCAAATTAGAACCACGGAACTCATAGTTGCTCCTGTGCTCTAGCGACATTTTCGAACTGTCACGTTGGGCCTCACCGGTTGTCAAAAAACGAGCACTACGGCAGCACGATTTGTGCTTATGTTCAGGCTCAGTCCAGGCTGGTCTTAAGTCAAGATTATTCAGAAGGGTGACCGTTGTATCTTGAAGGTGCAACCGCGATTTTGATTTTGGGTCCCGTGCCGGTAAATCAGTCGGGGAGAGGGAAACGTGATAGGCTTCTGCGTCTCACGGTTGGAATTTTAGCGGCCTGGAAAAGCGACATGACGGCATCCACATTCACATCGCTTCTGTTTGGATTTGTGCTTTGCGCCGCCTCGGCCTTCAGTCAAACCGAATCGGAAATTCGCCAGCGTATCGTGGGCACC
This sequence comes from uncultured Acidobacteriaceae bacterium, assembly GCA_963821295.1. Taxonomy (GTDB): domain Bacteria; phylum Acidobacteriota; class Terriglobia; order Terriglobales; family Acidobacteriaceae; genus Acidiflorens. The sequence goes on from CAWGDB010000001.1 coordinate 634,939, forward strand.
TGGAAGCTGGTCTCCGCAGAAGAGATCATGAAAGACGGGAGCACTCGCCCGTTTCCTGCCTTTGGACCCCACGGCAAGGGCTTTCTCATGTACCAGCACGACGGTTACATGTGCGCTGAGATGGTGAATCCCGATCGTCAAAAATGGGCCGATCCAGCGCATGCTACGGCTGAGGAAAAGCTCGCTGCCGCCGACGGCACATTCGCTTATTGTGGCCGGTACGAGATCGACGCGAAGCAAAAGCAAATTATTCATCTGCCGGAAGTGGCCAGCGATCCGGGATATGTGGGATCGCGCCAAGTCCGGCCTTTTGCGTTTGAAGGCGGACGGTTGGTGCTCAGCGACGTTGAGAAAGACGACCCTTCGGTTGCTCGCTGGAAGATCATCTGGGAGAAGGCGCAGTAGGACGTGTGCTCTGTGTTCAGGCTGAGTCCGGGCTGAGCTGAAGGCAAGATTTTTCGTAGGCGCTGAGCGCAGAAACCGATTACAATTGCGCCGCGCCGCGCTTGTCGAGGGCTTGAAATGGTGGCGCTCACGTGGGGAGAGTTCCGTGGCCATTGGAAGCGCAGCGATCGGTGCACGTAGCGACAGGCAAGCACGCACAACGAATCCGCTGAAGACGTTCCTGGGCAAGTTTTTCTATCTCTGCATGGCGCTGCTGATGGCCGCGCTGGTCGTATGGGGCTTCAGCCGGACCGTCGACGCCAACCTGTTCCACGCCAATCCGCCAAGGCCGTGGCTTCTGTGGGTGCATGGTACTGCCTTCTCAACCTGGGTGATCTTCTTCATAGCTCAGTCGGCCTTGGTGCGCATGCGGAACATAAGTGTGCACCGGTTTCTGGGCTGGTTTGGAGCGGGGCTAGCCACGCTGATGACTGCATTGGGCTTCACGATCGCGGTTGTCATGGCCCGCTTCGATACCGTTGTGCTCCATCAGAAAGACGTAGATTCCTTCCTCTCGATACCGTTCATCGACATGATCATCTTCGGAGCGTGTGTCGGCATGGCGATTTACTTGAGGAAGCGGCCGGAATACCATCGACGCCTTCTTTTTATTGCGACTTGCCAGCTCATGGATGCGGCCCTTGGCCGTTTCGATTTCATTTTCAATCACAACCTCTTCTTCTTCGCCTTGGACCTTCTGATCGTACTCGGCATGGTGCGCGATTGGGTGGTGGATGGGCGCATCCACAAGGTTTATCTTTACGCGCTGCCGCCAATGATCGTCTTGCAGAGCCTTGCAATTTACGTCTGGCGAGTCAATCCGTGGTGGTGGAAGGGGATCACCCACGCGATCCTAGGATAGCGGTAGGCCGCGCTCGCTCGCTTTCCCCGGCTCCAAAAGCTGTAGGGAAAACTGGACCCACTCAGACGCCGGGGAGATTGTCGCAATCACGCCCAACTCATTGAAGCCTTCTTGTATGGGCGGGCACTTGGGTCGAGGAGCGGGGTGGGCCAGTTTGCAGGACGCCAGTCCCCACCGGCTAAAAAGCGGCATTCATTTTGCGGCATTTATGGCACGGCTAAAAGTCGTGCCCTTTCAAGACAAAATTCAAACTGACCCGCGACCCGGAAAGCGGAAGCTGTAACCGTACCGCGAAGCGCCTTGGTTGCTCCCGCACAGGCGGATTCGGTATCCTACAAGGTACACACCACGCACGGCTGGTACATTCATCAGGAATTATTAATCAGGAACCAGTCTTCCAGGTCATCTTTACGCGGCGTGATTCGTGTGTGCGAGCATCAGCAGGTTACCCCAGGGGCGGCTGAGAGCCGCAAAATTTTCGATGGTGTTCGAATTGGCGGGAGACAAATTGAAGCGAGGCAGAACTGCGGTTATTGTGGGTGCCCAGTGGGGCGACGAGGGCAAGGGCAAGATCGTCGACGTGCTCACCCGGACGTTCGAAGTGGTGGCCCGGTACGCCGGCGGACATAATGCCGGACACACGGTCATCATCAATGGAAAAAAATTCATTCTGCAACTGGTGCCCGGGGGCATTCTTCGTCCCGAGTGTACGAGCGTGATTGGCAACGGCGTGGTGCTCGATCCGCTCGCGTTTCTGAAAGAAGTGGCTTCGCTGCGCGACGCGGGGGTGAAGGTTGAAGGCAATCTCTTTATCTCGAATCGCGCGCAGGTGATTCTGCCGTATCACAGGATGATGGAGCTGGGCTCGGAGAATGCGCCCGGGCGCGTGAAGATCGGGACGACATCGCGGGGCATCGGTCCCGCTTATGAAGACAAGATGGGACGGCGCGGGCTGAGGGTGGCCGACCTGCTCGATACTGCGTTGTTGCGCACTCACATCGAGAACGCATGCCGCGAAAAGAACATGATCGCGCATGCGCTGTTCAATTCCGATCCGCTCGATGCCGACAAGATGTTCAAGGAGTATGCGGAGGCGGCGGAGAAGATTAGACCGTTCGTCCGCGATACAGCGCTGCTGCTGAACCGCGCGCTGGCAGAAGGCAAGTCGATCGTGTTCGAAGGCGCGCAGGGGACGATGCTCGACATTGATCATGGAACCTATCCGTTTGTTACGTCGTCGAGTTCGACATCCGGAGGAGCGGTTACGGGGACGGGCGTGCCTCCCACATCGATTGACACGGTGATTGGGATCACGAAGGCGTATTGCACGCGCGTGGGCAGCGGACCGTTCCCCAGCGAACTACTGGGGGCCGAAGGCGAAGATCTGCGCAAACGCGGGAATGAATTTGGCGCGGTGACCGGGACGGCCGCGACGAACGGGCTGGATCGATTTGCCTCTTCTTCGTTACGCTGGCATGATTAACGGCATCTCGTGGCTGGTGGTGACCAAGCTTGACGTGCTCGACCACCTGACCGAGATTCCGGTTTGCGTGGGGTACAAGGTGGACGGCAAGGAAATCGACGGCGTGCCGGCGCAGGCCTGCGGCTACGAGAAGATGGAACCCGTTTATCGCAAGATGCCGGGCTGGGCTAGTCCGACGCAGGATGTGAAAACGTTCGACGGGTTGCCCAAGGCGGCGCGCGAATACCTGGCGTTTATTGAAAAAGAAACGGGAGCGCGGGTGGGGATGATTTCTACCGGGCCGGACCGGGAGCAGACGATTCTGGTACCGGAGTTTGTAAAGCAGTTGCAGTTGGCAAGCTGATTCCCCGGGTTGATAGAGACGGGGCTCGCCCCGTCCCGTTGACGAAACCCGGACGCAATGGGAGACGCGGCAAGCCGCGTCTCTACATGAAGACGGAACGGAGAGACGGATGGTAGTGCTGGCTGTAACCTGGATGGCAAAGACGGGGCGCGAGGCTGAAGCGGCCGCAATCCTGGAAAAACTTACGGCTCGAATCGCGCAAGGAACCGGGGTGCGCGATGTATCAGGTGCACAAGCACAAGACGGACCCGCGCCGGTTCTTCATCTACGAACAATACAAGGACGATGCTGCCCTGGAAGCACATCGGACCGCGCCACATTTCCTGCAGCTGGCGAAGAAGGATCTGGTCAAAGTCGCGGACCGGACCGAGGGACATCTGTTCGAGCCGCTGGGGTAGGGTGTGGAGCTCTCGGTTCCAGGTTCTCAGTTCTCAGAGATCAATCTCGCTGGCGCTGAGAACCGGGAACTGTTCGGAGCGTAGTGACGAAAATCGCACGCAAGGTGCGCCATTTTGGCCCGCGGGTTGCCGCGCGGCAGCAGCAGGCCAGCGCGGTTCACCCTCATTTGGCCGTTCCCTTCATTTCGGTCTGCACCAGGTGCACCTCCGCAGTGCCCGCGTTTTCTACGGCGTGGGTCATCGGCGCGTTCCAGACGGCTGTTCCAGCTTTGACCTCGTGTACTGCGGTTTTCCCGTCGGGCGACGTGACTCTGATCTTGCCATCGGTGACGTAATAGACGATGTTCGCCGGATGCGAATGCATTCCCACCTTTTGTCCGGGTTGCAGGTGAACGTCGAGTACACGAACTTGGGCATTGTCGAGAACCACTTTGTGAGTCTCCGGCCCGCCAGCGGCTTTCAACACGTCTTGGGCAAGAGCCATTGACACCGCCAACCACGAAACGCACGTCAGCAACAGTAATCGGCGCATCCTTAACCTCCTAAGCCGGAATTTCCTTCTTGAACTCGAAAACGGCATCATTGTACACCTCTCGTCTATTGCTGACTTGGGGAAACGTTTTTTCCTCTCAGCCCCCCGCAGTCGCGGTCCGCACCAACACGGCCGGAATGGCTCCCTTTTTGCGCCTGTCCTTTGCATGGCGTTGACCCGATCATACGATCACTGCCATTATCTTCAAAAAGGAAATGTGGGCTTACTGCTTGTCGGCCATTAGCACGCCGCCGGAAGCGTAGCTTTCCTTCGACAATTCCACGAATGTGACAACGATGGCTTCGCGCTTGGCGCCCGCTTCTTCAACCATTGTGTCGGTGATGCGTTTGGCAATCTTGCGCTTTTGATCGGCGGTGCGGCCTTGCAGCATGGTGACTTGGACTAGGGGCATGGGTAACCTCAGCTTTCAGCTCTCAGCCATCAGCTCTCGGTAAAGGCAAAGCGCGTTCAGATTTTACTGACGGCCGATAGCTGACAGCTGGCGGCTTATTGCGCTAATTCGTATCCGGCGAAGAAGAAGCTCAATTCGAAGCGGGCGGTTTCGTCCGCATCGGAGCCGTGAATCGCATTGTGTTCGATATTGGTGGCCCATTTTTTGCGGATGGTGCCTTCTTCCGCGTTCGCCGGGTTGGTCGGCCCCATCAACAGGCGCAGATCGGCGATCGCGTTTTCTTTCTCGAGCGCCAGCACGACGATCGGCCCGCTCGACATGAATTTCGTCAGCGAGCTATAAAACGGCCGGCTGGCATGGACTGCATAGAACTGCTCGGCCTGGTGCTGGGAAATTTCCAGCATCTTCATGGCCAGGATGTGGAAGCCGTTCTTTTCGAACTGCTCGATGATGTCTCCGACGGCGTTTTTCTTTACCGCGTCGGGCTTGACGATGGTCAGCGTGCGTTGCAGGGTTTTCATGAATTCGTTGTTCGTCCTTGGTTGTTCGTCGTTAGTCGTTCGCCAAAAAATCCGCCTGAGAGCGTTTGCCGGATGTAGGGGTCCTTCGACTCCGCGGGGTTCGCTACGGTCGCCCCACTCCGCTCAGGATGACATCTCGCATATGCACGTGGGCTGATAAAGCTCAGTGTTACGCCCCTACCTTCGCGCCCAGCGCGGCTACCAGCGTTTCGCCAATGTCTGCCGGCGATTTCGCTACTTTCAGGCCGGCCTTTTCCATGGCCGCGATTTTTTCGGCTGCCGTGCCTTTGCCGCCGGAGATGATTGCGCCGGCGTGTCCCATGCGGCGTCCTGGAGGCGCGGTTTGCCCGGCGATGAAGCCGACTACCGGCTTTCTCATATGAGTCCGGATGAACTCGGCCGCGGTTTCTTCGGCGTTGCCGCCGATTTCGCCGATCATGACGACGGCTTCGGTCTGGGGATCGCGATTGAACAGGTCCAGCGCATCGACAAAATTTGTACCGATAATCGGATCGCCGCCAATGCCGATGGCGGTCGACTGTCCAATGCCACGCTGCGTGAGCTGGTGGACGGCTTCGTAGGTGAGCGTCCCAGAGCGCGAGACGATGCCGACGTTGCCCTCTTTGTGAATATGTCCGGGCATGATGCCGATCTTGCATTTGCCGGGCGAGATGATGCCGGGGCAATTCGGCCCGATCAGGCGGGAGCGGCGGTCCTGCAGGAACTCCCAGGCGCGCACCATATCGAGCGTGGGAATGCCTTCGGTGATGCAGACGATGAGTTCGATCTCGGCGTCCGCGGCTTCCATGATCGCGTCAGCCGCGAAGGGCGGCGGCACGAAGATCACCGTGGCATTGGCGCCCGTCTTGTCTACCGCTTCTTCCACGGTATTGAAGATGGGCCAGCCTTCATGGGTCGTTCCGCCCTTGCCGGGCGTTACTCCACCGACGATCTGGGTGCCATAAGCGGCGCACGCTTTCGCGTGGAAGGTGCCTTCGCGGCCGGTTAAACCTTGGACGACTAATCGCGTTCTTTTATCTGCCAGGATTGCCATGATTGCTCTCTTTCAAAAATCGTCGTTCGTCGTTCGTCTGTTCGCGCTTGCGTCTCGCGATTGGGCGACCTTCGACGGTAGCGCGGCGCCCCGCCGCCGCGTTGTATATCTCTAGGCGCCCTTGGCTGCCGCCACTACTTTGTCTGCCGCGTCTTTCATCGTTTCTGCGATTACGAAATTCAAGCCCGACTCGTGGAGGATCTTCCTGCCTTCTTCGACATTCGTGCCTTCCAGCCGCAGCACGACCGGCAACTGGATGTTGGTTTTCTTGGCCGCTTCGACGACTCCGGTCGCAAGCATATCGACGCGCAGGATGCCGCCAAAAATGTTGATCAGCACAGCGCGGACATTCTTGTCGCTGAGCAGAATCTCAAACGCGTGCGCCACTTGCTCGGCGTTGGCGCCGCCGCCCACATCCAGAAAGTTTGCCGGCATGCCGCCTGCATATTTCACGATGTCCATGGTGGCCATGGCCAAGCCCGCGCCGTTTACCATGCAGCCGACATTGCCGTCGAGCTTGATGTAGTTCAGGTTGTATTTCGAGGCTTCGACCTCGAGCGGATCTTCTTCGGTAATGTCGCGCAGGTCGCGCAGATCGGCGTGGCGGAAGAGGGCGTTGTCGTCGAAGTTCAGCTTGGCATCGAGCGCGAACAGGCGGTCATCGGTGCAGCTGACGAAGGGATTGATTTCGACGAGCGATGCGTCAGTGTCGAGGAAGGCGCGGTAAAGGCTGGTCAGGAACTGCACGGCGGAATTGATCTGCGGACCCTTGAGGCCAAGCGAAAACGCAATCTTGCGCGCCTGGAAGGGCTCGAGTCCCATGCCGGGATCGACGTACTGCTTGAGGATCGCCTCGGGGCGCTCGGCGGCGACTTGCTCGATCTCCATGCCGCCGGCAGCCGACGCCATGAAAACCGGCTTGCCCTCGCCGCGGTCGACCAGAATGCCGAGATAGAGTTCTTTTTCGATCGGCAAGGTCTCTTCGATCAGCAGGCGGTGAACGACGCGGCCTTCCGGTCCGGTTTGGTGCGTAATGAGCGTCATGCCGAGAATTTTGGCGGCAAGTTCGCGGGCTTCCGCGAGCGACTTGGCAATCTTGACGCCTCCGCCCTTGCCGCGGCCGCCAGCGTGGATTTGCGCCTTTACCACGACGCCGGTCGCGCCCGCTTCGAATAACTCTTTGGCGGCGGCTTCGGCTGCTTCAACGGTGGTGGCCATCGCGCCTCGCGGAACCGCGACGCCATATTTTTTCAGGATTGCTTTTGCCTGGTACTCATGAATTTTCATAATGATTTCGAATCCGTCGTTCGTCGTTCGTCGTTGGCCGTTCGTCGTTCGCCCTTTGCGTTGACTGGAACCGGGGCGGTCCGTGGTTTATGGATACTTATTTATGGACACCTGAGGGGACCCTGCTTGCGGCTTCAATCAATGTGCAGCAAACTCCTGATTCTATAAGACGAGGGGTCCAATCGGCAAAGGCGAATGAGCGCCGGTCGTGGCCCGATAAAAAGCTGGTCCATAAATCATTTTATTAAGACACTAAAACAGCACACAAGGATGTGAGGCGCGTCACAAAGCCGTGAGATTGGAGAAAATTGCATCGCCCGAAAGGGGAGCGTCGTCACATAAGACACATGAAAATTGTCTCCGTCAATGTTGGGCTGCCGCGTTTGCTCTCATGGCAGGGTCAAACTTTTAAAACCGGTATCTTCAAGCAGCCTGTGCCCGGACGCGTGATGTTGCGCAAGACCAATCTCGACGGCGACCGCCAGGCCGATCTTTCCGTGCACGGAGGTCCGAACAAGGCGGTGTATGCATATCCGTCCGAGCACTACCCGTATTGGAGAAAAAAACTTCCCGGCCACGATTACACATGGGGAGCGCTGGGCGAGAACTTCACGACCGAGGGAATGCTCGAAACTGAAGTCTCGATCGGAAACCGTTACCGCGTGGGTTCAGCGCTAGTCATGGTGAGGACCTCCCGGATGCCGTGTTTCAAACTCGCGGCGAAATTTCACCCGGACGAAATCATCGAAACCTTCCTGGCGAGTGGATACTGCGGGTTTTACTTCTCCGTTCTGGAGGAGGGCGAGGTGGGCGAGGGGGACGAATTCGAATTTCTTGGCGGGGAGACACCGACTATAACCGTGCTGGAAGCGTTCCGGCTCTACTTGCCCGCATCGGGAGACATTGAATTGTTGAAGCGGGCTACGCAAGTTCAGGCTCTGCCTGAGAGCTGGCGCGAACGCTATCAGGCCAAGCTGGACGCGATTGAGAACGCCGTTGGGAGGGCGAGCCAGATTTGAAAGGAAGCTCCGACTGAGGTAGCTTGGAGTTCCGGACATGATCCTCGACGCGCTCCATCGCCTCGCCAATCACCGCCAGTCGCTCTCCCGCGACGAGGCGCGGGCTGTGATGAGCGAGGTCCTCGCAGGCCAGTGCACGGATGCGCAGATCGCCGGGCTGCTGGTCGCGCTCCATATGAAGGGCGAAACGGTCGAGGAGATTGTCGGATTTGCGGAGGCGATCCGGGGCGCTGCCACACCGCTGGAGCTTCATGCCAATTCCGTGCTCGACGCGAGCGGCACGGGACGCGACGCGCTCGTCGATACCTGCGGAACCGGAGGCGATACCAGCGGCACGTTCAACATTTCGACGGCGACCGCGTTCGTCGTCGCCGGAGCCGGCGTGCGCGTGGCCAAGCACGGCAACCGGAGCGTGACATCCAGGTGCGGCTCGGCCGATGTGATGGAAGCGCTGGGCGTGAATATTAATCTCACGCCTGCGCGCATCGCCGCCTGCCTGGAAGAAGTCGGCATGGCGTTTTTGTTCGCGCCTGCCATGCACTCGGCGATGAAGCATGTGCAGGCTGCCCGCCGCGAGTTGCGCCTGCGCACGGTTTTTAATCTGCTCGGGCCGCTGACGAATCCGGCGCGCGCCACCTGCCAGGTGGTGGGCGTCTACTCGGCGGATCTGGTCGAAAAATTGGCGGAGGCACTCAGCATGTTGGGGTTGCATCGTGCGCTGGTGGTACACGGTAGCGACGGACTCGATGAAATTACGATCAGTGCTCCCAGCCGCATTGGCGAAGTCCGTGAAGGCCAGGTTCATACATATGAAGTCACGCCTGAAGAATTTGGCCTGCATCGGGCGGGGCTTGAGGATATCTCTGGTGGGGATGCGGCGCTCAATGCACAATTGATTCGCGAGGTTTTGGGAGGAAAGAAATCTGCTCGGCGGGATGTGGTGCTGCTGAATGCGGCTGCCGCTCTGGTGGCGGCGGGGCGGGCGGATCATCTGCGGGATGCGGTGCCGATCGCGGCGATGGCGATTGATTCCGGGGCGACGGCGGACAAGTTGGAGGCCTTGATTAAATTCTCGACTCTGAATTAGACGACCAATGATCTGCAGTCAGCGCGGCGGGCGAGGACGCCCGCCGAACCGCCGCCGAGACGGCGGCGCTACAGTCAAATCACGGCGCCTAGTTGACCCAGCCCGATTTCCCGCCGCCGTTGGTTTTATCGTCTTCGTCGGGAGGGATGTAGTTGCCGTGCTCGTCGAAGCTGACTTTACGGTCGTGGTCTTTCATGTAGACTTCGAATTTCCGCGCGGCGCGCTTTCTTTTCCAGCGGTAGTACGAATTCCTCGCACCGAAATACTGCTCTGAGGCCGCATAGCTGAATCCCCGGGAAGGCAGGAACTTGACGAAAAGGAATCCGAAGAACAAGCCGCCAAGGTGGGCAAAATTCGCCACTCCGTTTTGTGTGGGGTCAAAGATGGCGACGACTGCAACCACGATCCAGATGCCGACCAGGTATTTGGCTTTGATCGAAAACGGGAGTGGAAACAGCATCATTTCCTGATCGGCATAGAGAATGCCGAAAGCCATGAGCAGTCCGAAGATGCCACCCGAAGCGCCAACCGTTCCCATACGAGGGTCCATGCCAAGGAAATGAGTGTAGGCGACAGCAATGGTCACCAGAGCGGCGCCCACTACGCAGAACAGGTAGCACTCAAGAAAACGGCGCGAGCCCCAATCGCGTTCGAGGTAGGCTCCGATAAACCAGAGCGTGAGCATGTTGAAGAACAGGTGACTCCAACCGGCATGGAGCAGCGAGTAGGTGACGAGTTGCCAGATCTCACCCTTCATCACGAAGACCGGGATCAGCGCGAACCATTCGTCAACCCAGCGGAGATCAACGCTAAACACCCTGGACAGGATCAGTTGAGCAAGAAAGATGGCCGTACAGGTCAGGATGATCCGCTTGACCCATCCGGCGAAGGGCGGGAAGCTGAACGAGATGGTGCCGCCCCGTTTCATGAAAAATTCTTTACCTTTCCGGTTCGGGCACGACGGGCAGGCTGCGATGGCCAGCGGCGTCGAGCGCGCGGACGGCGAATATCACATTATCCTTCGAAACCTTCAGGGTTGCACGCGTACCGTTGGTTACCTCTTGGACGTGTTCCCAGTCGGGCGCGCTGGTTAATCGCCAAATGACCTCATATGCGGTAGCGCCCGGCGACGGGTCCCAGGTCAGAATCGTGTCGTTTTCCAGTTGCTTGGTAAGGAGCTTTACGTTTGCCGGTGGAGCGGGAGCCGAGGCAAGCGAGGCCAGGGTCGCGGCATTCAGCCGCGCTACGCGAGCGATATAGTCGAAGTTGACGAACTTGGGCAGGTCTCCATATTCGATGCCGTTTTCAGTGCGGACATTCTGGTGCTGGTGATTGTAGTCTTCGCGAAATTCCGTGAAGCGGACAGCGGCGAATCCCTGCTGGTTGAAAGAATAATGGTCGCCGCCGCGCAGAAACCGGTCGAGCCGGAAGATCAGCAGCGGCTTGACCCCGGTATCATAGGTGCGGGCGACATCGACGATGTAGCGGGCTAGTTCACGCGAAGCCGAGTCGCTCTCGCCACCGAGCGCGCGGATGCGGCGAATGTCCTGATCGGTCGCGGCGTTCGGGATGCCTTCGGAGAACACGCGCACCACGGTCGGGTCCTGCCCGGGATTGCGGTCTCCGCCCACGATGTCGTTATTCAGAACGGCTTCGATTCTCCAGGCCTGCTGTTTGGCCATCTGGGCAAAGTGCTTGCTGCCGTACAGACCCTGCTCTTCACCCGGAACAGTCAGGAAGATGATGGTTGCCGGAAACCTGACTCCATTGGCAAAAGCCTCGCTCAGAACTCGGGCACATTCCAGGCTGACGGCGGTGCCGCTGCCATCATCGTTGGCGCCGGGAGCGGGATCGGTGCCATTGAAGTTATCGCTGTTGCGGGAGTCGTAGTGGCCGGTGACGAGCACGATACGGCCGGCCTGCGCAGGGTCGGAGCCACGCAGAACCGCACGAACATTAGTGAGTTCAGTGGGATTCTTGATGCGTTCGCCGGGCGGCTCGGTGAAGGCGTCGGTTTTAACCTCAAGGCAGCCGCCGCAATCTTTGGAATAGCGCTCGAACTCGGATTTAATCCAGTCGCGGGCTGCGCCAATGCCCTTGCCTGCTTTGACGGATTCTTCGTCCTGCGGGGAAAGGGTGGATCGATTGCCAAAGCTCACCAGTTTGTCGATGGTTTGCTGTATGCGGTCCGCTGAGACTTGCTTGATGGCATCGGCAATGTGGGCGTCAGTGATATGGGTGTCAGCAATCGCCGATTGCGCCGGGGACGAAATAGCGCCGCCGACCAGTGTCATGGCGGCAACGATCGAAACAACGAGATTTTTCAACCGGGCTGTTGTTTTCCCAACCTTCACGGTTTGGGCTCTCGGTTGGCATTCGCGTATTCCAGAATTTTCCAAATATGCCACTTGACCTTTTCCTCGCGAAGAAACTAAATATAACAGGGGAACGACGAAGCTGGAGGAAAGCAATGGTGTACTGTCCTGAATGCGAGACCGATCTGGACATCGATGAAGATGAGGTGGATGAAGGAGCGGTGGTCTCGTGCCCGGAGTGCGGATCGGACTTCGAGGTGATCACCGTGAATCCCATCGAACTGAAGATGGTCGGCGAAGACGAGATCGACGAGGAAGATGAGGACGAGGAAGCGGCGGTTAAGGAAGACGCCGAAGAAGAGGACGATCTCTGAGGACTCGGGCCATCATCTGGGCGCGTAACTGCGCAACCTGGCTGCTCCTCATCCTGCTGGCCCTGATCGCTCCTGGGATGGTGCGCGGGCAGGAAAGCAGAAAGCCGAAGCCCTATGCGCTGATTTTCGGAACTGTCTGGGATCCCGACGGAAATGCTCTTTACGCGGTCAAGGTCAAGCTCCGGCGCGCCGACGAGAAGAAAGTGCGCTGGGAGCTTGAATCAAACCACACGGGCGAGTTCGCGCAGCGCGTACCGGTTGGCCCGGGAGACTATGTCGTCTGGGCGGACGTAAAGGGGTATAAGCTCCCCGACGGCAGGCGGCTGCATGCCGGGCCCGCGGTCCAGGTGCATATCGATAAAGACGAGCGGGCGGATATCGGTATTCACCTCAATTGGTAGTGGCCTTTGCGGAGTAGAACCGTCACAATGGATTCTATGAAGAAGGAACGGATTGCGGCTGCCCTGCTGGGACTGCTCCTGGTGGGATTGCTTTGTGCTCCGGCCATGGCGACGCCGCAGTTGTTCGGGCGCGAAAAGAAGTCGCAAGATAAAACCCGCCTGCTGACGGGGAAAGTGATGGATGGCGGCGACAATCCCTTGCCGAATGCGGTCGTCTATTTGACCAACACGCGCGACCACTCGGTAAAGACTTACATTGTGGGTCCCGAGGGCACATACCGTTTCCCCGCGCTGCAGCCGACCATTGATTACGAAGTCTATGCGCAATTTGAGAAGCGCAGAAGCCATACGAAGACCGTCAGCCAGTTTGACGACCGCCAGCAGGTTTATATTGATCTGAAAATTGACGTGAAGTAGGGCTTCTTTCGAAGACAAAAAGAGCCACCATTTCTGGTGGCCTTTGTTTTTGCGCCTGGGCTTTCGTGGTGGCGGGGCTTTGCCCCGCAGAACGGGGCGAAGCCCCGTCACCACACAATCCACAACCCTGTCACCACACAAAAATGCTAGTTGCTGTCGCCGCCCGCTCTCTTCCATGAGATCAAGTCTCCAATGGTTGTGCTGTTGGAGGATGAGGAGGAAGCCGGGTGCTTGTACGACTCGACCTCCTGGCGCGAGGCTTCTTCGCCGACTGCCTTGATGCTCAGGCCGACTTTTTTCTCTTCCTGATTCATCTTGATGATCTTGAAGTCGAACTCGCTGCCCGCTTCGAGATGCATTGGCTGTCCGTTGCCGTCGACCGCTTCCGAGTTGTGGCAGAGGCCTTCGATGCCCTCGGCGATTTCGACGAACGCGCCGAAGGTCGCCACACGCAGCACCTTGCCATGCACGATGTCGCCGACGCGGTGCTGGGCGAAGAAGGAATCCCAGACGTCAGGCTGCATCTGCTTCACCCCGAGTGACAAGCGGCGCTTGTCAGGTTCGATGGCGAGAATGACGGCCTTGACCCGGTCGCCTTTCTTCAAGACTTCCGAGGGATGCTTGACGCGCGTCGTCCAGCTCAGGTTGCTGACGTGGACCAGGCCGTCGATGCCGTCTTCGATCTCAATGAACGCGCCGAACTCGGTGAGGTTGCGGACGCGGCCTTCGACGGTCGCGCCCACGGGGTATTTATCGTGCAGCGTGTCCCAGGGATTGGTCGCCAGTTGGCGCATGCCGAGCGAAATCCGGCGCTCGGTCGGATTGACGCTGATGACCACGCAATCGACCTGATCACCGACGTTAACCAGCTTTGAGGGATGTTTCATGCGCTTCGACCACGTCATTTCGCTGACATGGACCAAGCCTTCGATACCTTGTTCCAGTTCGACGAATGCGCCGTAATCGGTGACGCTGATGACGCGTCCGTGAACGTGCGCACCCACCGGATAGCGGTGCTCAGCATCGAGCCATGGATCGGGCGTGAGCTGCTTGAAACCAAGGGAGACGCGCTGTTTGTCTTTATCGTACTTGAGGACCTTGACCTGGATCTGGTCGCCGACGTTAACGAGGTCACGAGGGTGGGTGAGACGTCCCCACGACATGTCGGTGATGTGCAGCAAGCCGTCGATGCCGCCCATGTCAACGAATGCGCCATATTCGGTGAGATTCTTGACGATGCCCGTAAGAATGGCACCTTCTTCCAGGTGCTCCAGGGTCTTGCCGCGCTTTTCGGACTGCTCCTCTTCGAGAAGCTGCTTGCGCGAGACGACGATATTGCCGCGCTTTTTGTTCAGCTTGATTATGGCGACTTCGATGGTCTGGCCCTTCATGCCGTCAAGATTGCGGATGGGCCGCAGATCGACCTGCGATCCCGGCAAGAAGGCGCGTGCTCCGTTGATGTCGACGGTCAAGCCGCCCTTGATGCGTTCGACGACGACGCCCTTGATGGGCTTCTTCTGGCTATGGGCACGCTCGATATCGTCCCATGCGCGCAGCCGCTGCGCCTTCTGATGCGAAAGCTTGGGGTAACCGTCTTCGGTTTCACCCTTCTCGCGCATGACGTCGATCTCGTCGCCGGGCTTGAACCGCGGCTGGCTCTCGTGATCGAGAACCTCGGCGATCGGGACCATCCCCTCCGATTTCGCTCCGAAGTCGACTACGGCGTGGGTCGCGGTCAGCTTGACCACGGTGCCTTTGATCACGTGGTCGTCGCCCACGGAATCCTCAGTCTCCGTAGTGAAATTCTCCAGGGCCGCGGCAAAATCATCGCTAGCGGCCGGAGCGGGAGTTTCGGGGGCCGCAGTCTCAGGCGCGGAAGGCGTTTGGACTTCGGCGGCCGCAAAGGCGGCGGGGATTTCGTGTGCGGAAGCGTCCGCAGCGTCAGGGGCGGAAGCTTCGGGCTCCGCGGGATAAGGTTGTACGGGCTCGGGAGCGTCTACTACGGCCGATCCGCCGTTGTGCGTGTCGTGGGCAGTTGTCATGGTTTGTGTGGTGGAATCGTTGCGATCGGTGCTGTCGTCGTACAAAGTCATAGCCTCTTTGCCACGCACGGGGGTACGTGACGAATACGGGACGCTGTGTAGCGGACTGCTGGCGTGGTCTTCAGGTTACGTTGAGGTCGACCTGGCGGACGACCCTAGGACAATTCCAGCTGGTTCGAAAACGGCGTCCAATGGGGACTCATCGACTATAACAACCGCTTCCGAACAGTGTCAAACACGATTCTGGCCAGTGGCCTAATAATTTACACGAGGGTCACACTGTAGGAGGTCCGGGTAACGAGTTTCGAGCCGCGAGCCTCGCGCAAGCGAATGCGTCATATTCCGACCGAGCGGGAGTATGGTGCTCCTTCGTAACTCGTGACTCGCGGCTCGCAGCAGGTTTCTGCTACCCTCCACGCATGGATTACCTCTGGACTCCATGGCGATATGCCTATGTGAGCGGGGCGGAGCCAGCGACGCGCTGCATATTCTGCGAGGCGCCCAAGGAAACCGACGAGCAGGCGCGGATCGTGCTTCGCGGCACCCACTGCTACGTGATTCTGAATACTTATCCATATACAAACGGGCATGTTATGGTCGTTCCCTATGCCCATCTGGACGAACTGCAGAAGCTTCCCACCGAAGCCGCTCACGAAATGATGGCTTTGAGCCAGCGGCTGGAGGGCGTTCTGCGTACGCTCTACCGGCCTGACGGGATCAATCTCGGCATGAATATGGGAAAGGCTGCCGGTGCCGGAGTGGCTGGGCACATCCACATGCACATTCTGCCGCGCTGGATCGCAGACGCCAATTTTATCAGCGTGATCGGCGAGACACGCGTGCTGCCCGAAAGCCTGGCCATTACCTGGGAGCGAATCCGGGGAGCGCTGAAGTAGATTGTGTGATCGATAACCTTGCACTCAGCACTCGTATATATAAGTATTTCCAATCCAGCAGATAAATAGTTTCGATTTCCGAAAGCGCGCAGCAGCGGCTACTGTTATGACGCAGACGCTCCAACGGCTGGAGGAAGAAACAGGCTTAATGCGAAAGATGTCGGCAGTTCTTATCTCAGGACTGATCTCAGGATTAATGGTGTGCCTGTTTGCGCTCTGCGCGCCGGCGCAGACGTCTGCTCCTTCCAGCGGGACCGCCGTTGGGACCAATTCCGCTGCAGACGTTCATGATTTATCAGTTGATGTTCGCCATCATCACACCGGCGCTCATCACGGGCGCGTTTGCGGAAAGGATGAAGTTCAGCGCGATGGCATTGTTCATGGTGCTCTGGTCGCTTTTTGTGTACGCGCCCATGGCGCACATGGTGTGGGGCAAGGGTGGTCTGCTGAATGCCTCGCTGGGCGGCCGGTTTCCGACCCTGGATTTCGCCGGGGGCACGGTCGTGCATGTTACATCCGGAGTTTCGGCGCTGGTGTGCGCTTTATATCTCAGGCCTCGAATTGGATATCCGAAACAGCCTATGCCCCCGCACAGCGTCGTGCTCAGTTTTATTGGAGCCTGCCTGCTCTGGGTAGGATGGTTTGGATTTAACGCAGGGAGCGCACTCTCGGCGGGGAGCCTAGCCACTAGCGCCTTCGTGGCCACCCATTTTGGCGCCGCCTCGGCGGTAGTGGGATGGAGCGCCGCAGAGTGGTGGCGCAACGGTAAGCCCAGCGCGCTCGGGGCGATCTCGGGAGCGGTTGCTGGCCTGGTTGCGATAACCCCGGCCGCGGGCTTCGTCTCTCCAATGTCGGCGATCGCTATCGGCTTGCTTGCCGGCATCTTCTGTTACCTGATGGTCACCAAGGTCAAGAATCTTTTTCGGTACGACGATTCGCTCGATGCCTTCGGCGTTCACGGAGCCGGCGGCACCCTGGGAGCCATTTTAACGGGGGTTTTTGCTTCGAGCGCGGTGAATCCCATCTTCAAGGATGCGCAAGGAAACCCAATGGCTTCCGGGCTGCTTGAGGGCAATGCACACCAGTTACTCAATCAGCTGGCCGGAGTGGTGATTGCTTGGGTGTTGGCCGTGGTGGGAACTCTGGTGATCCTGAAGATCGTAGATCTGGTAGTCGGGTTGCGCGTGACAGAGGATCAGGAGATGCAAGGGCTCGATCTCTCGCTACACGGGGAAGAAGGCTACTATTGGGAATCTCCCGCGTAGGTGAAATTCAGAGCGGAGGCGATTTGAGCGGAATATTCACAGCAAGGAATTTAGAACGAGGCGTTTAGAGCGAATCGTTTAGAACGAAACACGAATTCACGAAACGGACGAACATGACAAAGATCGAAGCGATTATTCAGATCTCAAAACTGGATGCCGTGAAGGATGCCCTGCATGAGGTTGGCGTCGAGGGCATCACCGTATTTGAAGCGCGCGGACATGGCCGCCAGAAAGGGCATACCGAGTTTTACAGAGGACGCGAGTATACCGTCGACCTGATCCCCAAGGTAAAACTGGAGATCGTGCTGGCCGATGACATGGTGGAAAAAGTTGAACAGGCCATCATCGCCGCGGCTCGAACCGGAAAGATTGGCGACGGCAAGATTTTTCGCTCGCGCATCGATGAAGCCATTCGCATTCGCAACGGCGACCGCGGTGATAGCGCGCTGTAAGCGCATTGCCGGACCAGTGCTTTCGCAGCAGCGGAGATTAACCTCCCTCCTCCGCCAGAGATTTTTACGAACTCGGGCTTGCGCTCGGAGGGAGTGTTACCGGAATGAGCATTGTGGCCACCGTGAGCACTGAGTTACGGGACCTCTACGCAAGGGAATCCGCCGCCATCCAGCAGGAGTTTGCCGAGACCGGCGATGGGCGCACGGCGATTACCCGACGAACCGCGCTCGTCGACTCGATTGTTCTTCGGCTGTGGAGTGAAATCATCTCCGCCGATCCGAAAGGCTCGGGGAACCTCGCGCTGGTGGCCACCGGCGGCTATGGGCGAGGGTGGCTTTTTCCCTTCTCTGACATTGACCTGCTCTTCCTGCATGCGGGAAGCGACTCTGAGGCGGAACTCAAAGATCCCATCCGGCGCTTTTCGCAGGAACTGTGGGACCTGCGGATGAAACTCAGTCCGATGACCCGGACGCTCGCCGAGTGCGAGCGTCTCGATCCGAATAACGTGGAGTTTGCCATCTCTCTGCTCGATTGCCGCTATCTGGCCGGTGATCGCGAGCTCTTTTCGCGGCTGCGCGAAAAAACAGTTCCCAGGCTGGTCGGGCGTGAATGCCACAACCTGATTCAAAACCTGGGCGAGCTGACGCGCACGCGTCACCACAAGTTCGGCAATACGGTCTTTCATCTGGAACCGAACGTGAAGGATGGGCCCGGCGGCCTGCGCGACTACAACGTTGCCAACTGGCTGGCGCTGATTTCGGCCATGGAAAAACTCAAGATGTGGCCCGATGCCAGCACACTGCTGCCGGTATCTTCGCGGCGAGCTTTCGATGAGGCGCTTGATTTCCAGATGTCAGTGCGGTGCTTTCTGCATTACCGCTACGGGCGCCACGATAACACGCTGAGCTGGGAGGCGCAGGACGAAGCCGCCGCCCGCAAGATCGGAACGAGCGACACGGAGATTACGAATGCCGCCGACTGGATGCGGGTCTACTATGGCCACGTTCGCGGCGTGCATCGCGTGTGCACGCAACTTCTCGAGGAAATTCCGGCCGCCTGGTCCTCCCTGTATCGTCAATTTCAGGGCTGGCGGACCAAAATAACAAGTAGCGACTATTCAGTGGTCGACGGCCTGATTTTTTTGCAACAGCCGAGCGCCCTGCAGGACCCCGAAAAACTACTTGGTCTTTTTCACTTCATGGCCGAGCATGGGCTCAAGCTCAGCACCACCACGGAATACAAAGTTGAGCAGGCTCTACCGTCGCTCGCGTCTACGCCTCCGCGCGGCGGCGAGCTTTGGCTTTATCTGCAGGAGACTTTGCTTCAGCCATACGCGGCCGATGCCCTGCGCGCCATGAACGCGCTGCGCCTGCTGGCGCTGCTATTGCCCGAACTCAAGGGCATTGAGGCGCTGGTGGTGCGCGATTTTTATCATCGCTACACGGTCGACGAGCATTCCTTCCTCGCCATCGAAAACCTGCACCGCCTGAAAGAGTCGAAATCGGAATGGGACCGGCGCTTCGCCGAATTGCAGGACGAACTCGAGCAGCCCGAACTTCTTTATCTCAGCTTGCTGCTGCACGATTCCGGCAAGGCCATGCCCACGGAAAATCATGTGGAGGCCAGTCTGCAGCTGGCGGAAAGCTGTGCCGAGCGGCTCGATCTGGATGCGGCGGAACGCGAAACGGTTCGCTACCTGGTGGCCAACCATCTTGAGATGTCAGCCGCCATGCGGCGCGACGTCTTCGATCCCTCCAATGTGAAGTTGTTCGCGGACAAAGTCGGTGAGCCCGAACGCCTGAAGATGCTCTGCCTGATGACTTATGCCGACATCAAAGCGGTCAATCCCGACGCCATGACACCGTGGAAGGCGGAAAACCTGTGGCAGCTTTATATTGCGAGCGCAAATTATGTGAACCGCAGCGCCGATGAGCGTGTGCACACAGGCGACGACACTGCCAGCACCGGTCTTGCCAATCTGGCGCATCTGCGGTCGCTCGCCCCGGTTGCCGGCAAGAAGATCAACATATTTCTGGAAGGGTTGCCGCAACGTTATCTGCGAATCCACGGCGCAACCGATGTGCTGGCGCACACGGAAATGGCATCGAAACTTGGGCAAGACGGCGTGCAATGCGAGCTGCGGCAAGTGCGCCACTGGTACGAATTGACGCTGATCACCACCGACCGTCCTTTTCTTTTCGCGTCTATCTCGGGCGCGCTCGCCGCCTGGGGAATGAATATCGTGAAGGCGAATGCCTTTTCGAACGCGGCCGGGATCGTGGTCGACACTTTCTATTTCACAGATCGTTTCCGCACGCTCGAAATGAACGTCCAGGAGTGGGACCGTCTTAAGAAAAGCATCGCCTCCGTCGTAAAAGGAGAAGCCGACGTCGAGCGCATGCTCCGCGACCGGATGAAATCGGAGAAGGTTGACAGCACCAAGGTGAAAGTGCCAACGCAGATCGAATTCGACGATCAATCGTCCACCCACAGCACGCTGGTGGAGGTGATAACACAGGATCGTCCAGGCTTGCTCTATCAGATGTGCTCGCTCATGTCGAAACAGGAGTGCAACATCGAGATTGCGCTCATCGAAACCGAAGGCCAGATGGCAATTGACGTCTTCTACCTCACCTCCGCAGGCGCGAAGTTGACCACCGGTCGCCAGTCCGCGCTGGCGCGGTCGCTGCGCGAATCGCTTGCAGAGAAATAGAATGCTGGGCTCTTATGAATACTCGGCCATTATGAATGCCCCGCAGGGCAATCTCTTCTCCCCTCATTGGTGACGCTTTCCACACATTCCACAAGGTTTTTTACTCGGAAAGGCTTCTCGATGAATGCCGCTACCTGGCTCAGCAGTTCTGCCGGGACATCTTGGCTACCGGAAACTACAATGACCGGCGTGGAGGCGTGCTTGCACTTTAGTCGGCGCACAAACTCGGCTCCGTTCATGCCGGGCATCTGGTAGTCGACGAGAATACAGTCAACCGGATACCGGTCGCTCGCATTGAGGCCATCCCATCCATTGGATTCGACTAGAGTCTTGTATCCGTGGTCCTCAAGGACCATCCTGTAGAGCGTCAAAGTCCGAGGATCGTCATCTACACAAAGAAGTGTTCTGCTCATTGGGTGTTTCCCTCCCGTTCCAGAGAACCGGCATAGTGATAACAGCGTTCGTTCGTGTTGGAGATCGAGTGGAAAAGCGCTAGCAGAGAAGAGGAAACGGCTGACCGTGGTGCGGAGGATAATTCGCGTGGTGATTGAAAGACCGGCTGTCCATACTCTCAGGATGCGGGGCGAATCTTAGAGAACAGACGTGGAGCGCAGCGAAAAGGATGGACAAATCGAGGCACTGGAGATTCTGCTCCGCCTTAAATGCCGGGGCCGGGCCACGAACAGCCGAGCCAGGTCCAACCGGGAGAGGCGAAAGCAAGGCAGTCAGCATCGCCAGAGACGACAAGCAACACACCACTACAACCAATAGTTGTGTCTTTCCCTGGTAATGCCACGCGGCCGGTAACACGCCTCACCTCTTTGTAGATGGATGCGGAGGCATCGCGGCCGGGTTGCGTGCCGCCAAAGTACGTTGGTAACGCTGGGAAAATAATAAAAACGGGCGTCAGGACATAAGCGCGAGGTCGCATATTGAGACTGACCGCTAAACTCGGCCAGGTTTCGGATAAGCCCTCCTCTCAATTGCTTCTATTTCGATCTGCTCGTCCGGCTTGCCTGGTTCCGTGAAGGATGCGATTTTCACATAGTAGTAATGCGCCCGTAACATTCCTCATTTATCAATAGATGGCCCGACTGTCTCGGGTTTTCACGATGTTCAATCGTTTTGGCGGGGGACTTTTAACCTAAATAATCCTGGAGGATGACCGCATGAAAATCAGGAATTTCCTTCGCGGAGCAGAATTTGGGACCCTTCTGGCCACCGAACCGCGGCCCCCGGTTTTGGTGTTCGCACGCTTGAAGATACCGGGGGATTCTGGTGAGTTCGCAGCACCACAGTCCGCCAAATTGCCCCCGGCTGCTTCTTTATAAACGAGGACGGCCGGGAGTATCTTAATTCAGATCAAATTGCGGGTTCGTTCGCCGATCTCAAACACGAACGGCTACGCCTGGGATTCTAGCGATGAAAAATTTTGGCCTTCTGCTCGTTATGGTCTTCGCGGCACTTTCAGTTCTTTCCCATTCCCAGAGCGTGGTGACCACGGGAGCGGTGCGTGGAGTGGTACGAGACAAGTCGGGCGCTTCGATTTCGGATGCCACTATCGTTCTGCTGGCGCGTACTTCGGGTCAGTCGCAGACCCGAAAAACCAACGACTCGGGAATTTTCGTGTTTCCTTCGGAGCCGGTCGGAGCCTACCGAGTGGAGGTAACGGCAGCCGGATTCCGCAAGGAACTGGTGGAAGACATCTCTGTCCAGGTCGGACAACCGGTCACGGTCAACGTCAGCCTCGAGCCCGGAGCCGGCGCCGAGACAATCACGGTCACCGGAGAATCGCCTCTTCTGCGGACCGAAGACTCCGATCAGAGTTCCATCATCAGCCGCGAGTTGCTCGACGGACTGCCTCTGAACGGCCGTCGCTTCCTCGACTTTGCCCTGCTTGTTCCCAATGCCAACCCCGATGGCCAGAACGGATTGGTCAGCTTCGCCGGAGAGCAGGGGGGCGAGGACACGGGATACGCCAATGCAAATGGAGCGAATTTCTTTACCGTGGACGGCGCCAGCGCCACCAGCAACTACTTCGGCAACGCGCGCGGGGGCGAGAAAGTTCCATATATTTTTGGCGAGAATGCGATCGAAGAGTTCCAGGTTGCGGTCACTCCGTATCGCGCGGATTACGGCGGAGCGGCCACCGGCTTTGTGAATGTGGTCACGCGTTCCGGCACGGACGATATCCATGGTGGCGGTTTCTACTACAACCGCAATTCGGGAACCGGCGCCAATGACGCTATCGACAAGGAGAATGGCTTTCCGCGCCCGGTCAATATTTTGCAGCAGTTTGGCGGCAGCGTCGGCGGTCCAATCGTGTCGAACCGCGCCTGGTACTTTGTCGACTACGAGCAGCAGCGTCAGAAAAATCCTATTTCCGCGATCAATCCCGGTTTCACCGGGCTGGACGAGACCGCCTTCGGTGTTCCCGCCGGCACGCCGCTTCCTGCGCCCAGCTCCTCATTTCCCGTTCCCAGCAGCCTTTCGGGAGTTCCGTCCGACCCCTCCAGCCCGGGCTGGAACACATATCTGCAGGACGTGTCCAACGCGCTCAACGCCATCCAGTCCAATCTCGGAGTTCAATCCCGCTTCGCCAACGACTGGTCGCTATTCTCCAAGATCGATTACCGGGACTCGAAAGACGATCGCTTTTACCTCAGCCTGAACTGGAACCGCTTCGATTCTCCCCACGGTTTTATTCTCGGCACTGAGACGGCTCTGTTCGGAAAAAGCACGCTGGCCAATGCCTTCGTCCGCGACTATCACGCCAGCACCGGCTGGAGTCACACCTGGGGCAGTAATCTGCTCAATGAACTGCACGCCAGCTTTTCGCGTGACGACCAGTACTCTACGCCCACGGGTTTGGTAAATCCCGCGTATCCCACAGCCGATCTGGAAGGGGACGTGTCGGACTTTCAACTCGGCAATGCTGGCTTCGCTGGCGGACGTACCGACGAAGCGATCTGGCAGATTTCCGACCACATCAGTTATGTGCGCGGCAAGCACACGTTGAAGTTCGGAGTCGAATTCACACGCACCCATCTGACCGACCTCGCGTTCGGCGGGTTCGATCCCGACGCGCAGCAGCAGAATGGCACCTTCCGCGGCACCTATAGCTTCCCGGACCTGCCAAGTTTCGCTTTGGGGATCTACGATAATTTTTTCCAGAGCACGGGGCAGCCTAAATTTTCATTCGATGTTCCGTACTACGGGTTCTATTTCCACGACACCTATCAGGTCAACTCGCGCCTGACACTCGATCTAGGTGTACGCGAAGACTTCCAAATTTACCCGCAACCGAATGAGAATCCGGCGTTCCCGTTGACCGGCCAATTCCCCAACCAATACGGCCGCATCGCACCGCGCTTCGGATTCGCCTGGCAACCGCTCGACAAGACTGTCGTCCGCGGCGGATTTGGAAAGTTCTACGAGAATCTCAATGGCTTGAACTACCGCAATTCGGTGATCTCCAACGGCCTGCTTTCACAGCAGGCCTCAGTATCGCTTGATTACGATCCCACTCTGGCCCCTGACAAGCAATTGGCGGTCTTTCCCAACCAGGTTTCCAATCCCTCGCTATTCTCGGAGCCGGATATTTCGTTGGTCGCCCCGAATTTCAAATTTGCCTACATCCTGCAAGGAAGTCTGCAAATCGAGCGTGAGATTTTGCCCGAGACGGTCGTCACCCTGGGAACTACCTGGACGCGCGGAGTCAATCTGGAAGCATCGAGCGCCTACGATCTGAATCTGAACGCGCCGGCGGGCACGACAACATATACGCTCTGCCCCGCCGGAGCAACGGACCAGAGCCAATGCGCGGGCGGCCGTTCGCTTGCTCTGCCCAACCTTGACTCAGGACTCTTGACCGACGGCCGCCTGACCTCCAATTTTGGCCAGATCAACGCGCTCGTCACACCGGGGGTCAACAACTACAATTCGCTGTTCGTCCAGGCGCAGAGGCGATTCCGCCATGGACTTGCTTTTCAGACCGCCTATACATTTTCGAAGAATATGATGTCACGTGGCGTCGATTTCAATAACCAGTTTGACTTCAGCAACACGCACGCCCCGTACTTACTCGATCAGCGCCATCGCCTTTCGGTGGGCGCGGTCTATGCACCCGGCGTGGGAGCGAACCTGAACGACGGGTTCTTGCGGTCGGCTCTCTCAGGTTGGACGCTCAGCACCGTCATGCAGTTCGCTTCCGGGCGTCCGTACGCTGCGCTCATCGATGCCGCTTGCACTACCCCCGGCCCAGCGCTCGATGCGAGCACATGTGAGCCGTATACAGTTGTTGGCGGCAATGAAATCCCGGCCAGTAATTCCATCAACAACACCGCCGCTTTGCAGGCGACCGCCAACTCCGCTCTTGGTATCAACTCCGGCAGCCCCAATCCCTTCGTTGGTCTCGACTCGTTTTACGGTCCATGGATTGAGCAGATCGACCTCGGGCTGACGCGGACCCTTAAGATAACGGAACGACAGGCGGTCGCACTGCAGGCCCAGGTATTCAACGTGATGAATCATGCGAACTATTACGTCCAGAATGGCACTGGTGTGAGTTACATACAGTACAGTCCGTTCGGCCAAAACTGCGGTGACGGCCGGAGCACAAATCAGCAATGCTACCTGGTTCCGACTCCCGGCTTCGGCACACTGCAAAACATTGACTACCAGAACGGTCCAAGAATCATGCAGTTCTCACTAAAGTGGACTTTTTAGGGAAGGATCATCGCTTCAGCAAGGTTTGAGGGTTTTACAGGAAATCGAGTGGGGGAAAATAGAAAAGACCGCGACATTGGTTACGCTCCAGCCGCCAACTCCTGCGAGAGAGTCAACTACTTGGATGCGTGCACCGTCGCGGTCCTTGATGTGATCGCTGCTTTCGCAGTACCAAACCCCGGCGTCTCCTCGCAGATTCGTCGGTTTTTTCGGGTCTGGTCGTTCAGCGGGTCGCCCCGCCTTTCGAATCACTCAGCCTACTTCGGACTGGCTACGATTTATTGAAGCCAACCCTTTCAGCCGTCGACGCCACTAAGACTAGCGCATTTCGAAAAGTTGTCAACGCCCGTGTTTGGTGCAATTCGGAGCTGGTGCAAAAATGGGAAATGCTTCAAATATCCTGTCAGGCAAGCCTTTTGAGCAGATGCGATCGAATTTTCGTCCGATACGATTTGCCGGCCTGTGGAAATCTTTTTATCAGGGGTACATAAAGAGGTCTTGACGCGGTGCAAATCTTGACGCATGGTGCAATCAAGGCGCCGCAATGAAAGCGACTGATGCAGCCCGTGTATGGTGCTCAGTAAATGGTGCAGTCTTTGAGCCTCGCAGTTAGTGAATGCATTCAGCCAGCCGGAAGTGAGATGTCGCAACTGGTAGCCTACGTCGATGGCAGCTCGCATGGCAGTCCGGGCCCTTCGGGCATCGGGGTCATCGTGGAAGATTCCGCAGGTGGCCGCACGCGCATCGCGAAGTGGATCGGCTGGCAAGACAACAATGTGGCCGAGTACGTGGCGTTGCTCGAAGCTCTGCAGTGCGCTCTCGCCAGAAAAGCGCAGTCGCTCTGCGTTTATTCGGATTCCGACGTGGTCGTGCGGCAAATGAGCGGAGAATATGCCTGCCGCAGTCCGCGGCTGTATTCGTTGCACTGGATCTGCCGCAAGCTGTCGCGCACCCTTCAGTTTGCCATCCGCCGTATTCCACGCGAGCACAATACCGAGGCCAACGATCTGGCTAATAGCGCAGCGCGCCTCTGCCAAAGCTCCATCGAAGTCTAGCCCTTTAATCTCGGCAAACTGCCTCTCAGCAATAAAAAAACGAGAGAGATACGCGCGGCCAACTTGCGTGGCAGCGTGCCCGCGCTCTTGGTTCTCCCCAAATAAACCGAATATAATGCACAACTATGCCCACAATGCAGGGTTAAACCTGATTGATCGGAAAGGTTTCTGCCATCAAATGGCAGGTTAATTTGAGAAGAAATCGGGAGGCCGTGATGAGTTTACTTATCCGTAGCCGCAACATCTTGGGGCAGTCGATTTTCGTCACAGCATTGTTGTTGATGTCGATTCCGCTGTTTGCAGCGCAAGAGCACAAGTCAGAATCCCATAGTGCGCCAAGCCACGGTGCGCCAAGCCATAGCGCTCCAAGTCATAGCGCGCCCAGTCATGGGGCGCCCAGCCACGGCGCGCCAAGCCATGCTGCCGGTGGCAACCACGCAGGCAGTCCCAGTCACGCAGCTGGCTCCAGTCATGGGGCGCCCGGCCACGAATCTAATCAGGGACGCACCACGGGCAACCGTTCTCAGGGAAACACGGGCAACCGCGCGGGAGGTAATGCGGGACGTCCTGGAAATACGGGCAATCGTGGCGCGACCGCTGGTG
Organism: uncultured Acidobacteriaceae bacterium; assembly: GCA_963821295.1. Classification (GTDB taxonomy): domain Bacteria; phylum Acidobacteriota; class Terriglobia; order Terriglobales; family Acidobacteriaceae; genus Acidiflorens. The sequence goes on from CAWGDB010000001.1 coordinate 661,643, forward strand.
GCAATCGCGGAGGGGTGGGCAATCGAGGTGGGACCGCTGGCGGCAATCGTGGCGCCATGGGTAATCGTGGCGGCAATGCTGCGGGCAATCGCGGCATGAACGCCCACGCAGCTCCCGGACGCACCGTATCTCTGAGGGGCGGCGGCTCGGCGAGCATTCGACCGAACGGGTCGATCCGGTCCATCAATCGCAACGGAATGCAGATCCACAATAATCTGCGTGGCGGGCGCACGGTGATCAGCGAACACAACAACGTGCGCATCGTGAACCGGGGCGGGGGCGGATACGTCCAGCATGCCTACATGAATCGTGGTGGCCATGCCTATTATTCGCGGACCTTCTATGACCACGGCGTGTACCGCACCGGCATCTATCGTGGCTACTTCTGGGGAGGCCATCACTACTACGGCTACTACCCCGGCGTCTGGTTCCACCCGGGCTTTTACGGATGGGGATGGCACCCATGGGGTGCGCCCGTGTACTGGGGAATCGGAGTCGGCGGTTGGGGATGGGGAGGGTCGCCGTGGTGGGGCTTCTACAGCGGGTGGTGGACACCCTATCCGGCCTATGCAGGGCCGGCGTTCTGGCTGACTGATTATCTGATTTCATCGCAGTTGCAGGCCGCCTACGCGGCCCAGTCCAACACGGCTGCTGGTGACGGCGGGTACGATCAAGGCGCGGCTAACTACGGAGACAACGGCGGTCAGGCGGCGAATTCCGGCCAGGTGACGCTGAGCCCAGAGGTGAAGGAAGCGATCGCTGAGGAAGTGAAAGCTCAACTTCAAGAGCAGGAGCAACAGGCACCCTCGCAGGGTCTGGGATCGGATTCAGGAGCGGCTGCGGCGCCCGCCAATGATAATCAGGCGCCACCAGCGCTTGATCCGGCACGGCGCACTTTTGTCGTGGACAACGCGATCACAGTTGTGAGCGATGGCCAGGAGTGCAACCTCACTGGCGGCGATGTGATCACGCGCCTCACCGATACTCCGGATTCCAACCAGCAAGTAACAGCCAGTGTTTCGGCCAGCAAGAAGGGAGAATGCGGCGAGGGCAAGCCGGTGTTGGTGTCGGTTGACGACTTGCAGGAGATGCACAATCACTTCGAGGAGCAACTGAACAACGGCATGAAGGTGCTGGCGGAAAAACAGGGAACGAACGGGATGCCGAAGGCTCCGGACGCAGGCACAGTGTCCTCCAATCTGCCGGCTCCTCAACCGGATCAGAACGCGTCGAAGGACCTGGCCGATCAGCAGGCACAAGCCGACCAGGCAGAGGCGCAGGCCAAGCAGGATGCAGCCGGATCGGGCGGTGGACAGTAAAAGCCCTCATCACCGGAAAGTAAGTACGCTTCGGAATCATCGGTGCTGAATTGAGCGGCGACACCCTGATTGGGTGTCGCCTTTTTTATATGCGTCGCGTGACGCTGATGTATTGACGGATGCCCAACCTCTGGACCGCGGGGTGGCGTCTCATTAGCATTGGCGCTCTCGAACGTCCGGTGCATCGATCATGGGAGTCGGCCGGCTAGAAGTCGTCCGTGGCCGCCGCGAGGGTCGGATAAAGCGCGATCACCTTATCCACATTCGTCACCTTCAGGACTCCCTCAACATGTCCTTGGGCGCACACCCGCAGCTTTCCCCCCGCTTGCTGAATATGCCCCGCCGACATCACGATAATCCCGACGCCTGTGCTGTCAATATGCGTAACGCCGATCAGGTCGAAGACAATTTTCCTTTTGTTCTCGCGTATCAGGTTGTCGGTTGACCACTCCAGTTGTTTGGAGTCCCGTCCCATCGTGATCCTGCCAGTGAGTTCCAAAACCACGATGTCGGGGTCCACATTCTTGGTCTGAATCTCCAGCATGGGACAGGCTCCTTCTAATCTCGATGGCGAGATCCAACGTCGGGCTATGTTAGGCAGGATGCGAGGGGCAAGTCAATGCGAACAGGTGCAGCAACTGCAGCTTCGAGCAGAAGTCAGAGTGCAGTCCACTAGTAGATCATGATACCAACCGAGTGAGCGCCGGGTTGAGGACCGGCCGGACCCACGAAGCTGTCGCGTTGACACCCCCAGGTAGCCCCACCCGCGAAGCAGTAGTAGCCGTTGAACTCGCCGTCTGGATTTTGCTGATTGGCGATCAGCTTGCCGAACCTGGGCGGTAACCCGGCGCCGATGCATGCGTAGCCTTGGGCGCCTTTGGCACCCGGAAGCCCGTTGCAGGTCTCAGAGCCGTTCGTTTTACCCTCGAGCGTGCATTGGTAAGTCCCGGCAATCGTATAGGTGATTGCGGTAGAGGAGACGGAATCGAGCAGGTGATATCCATTGCAAGGATCGCTCGGCCCGCCGGTGCCGCTTGTCAAACCCGCCACCAGAATTCTCATACCCGGCGCAAACCCGGTCTCGCTATCGGAAACCGACTGCCCGTCCAGCATCGTGACCGGGACTGCAACCTGTGTGTTTCCGCCCGAGGATGTCGTCTGAGGTTCTTCTCTTGCGTAACCGGCGATCATCAGATCGTCGGGGAAAGCGGCGATTACGAAGGAATTGCCGATGTGGAATTCGGCGCCGCCCTTGGCGAGAAAAGACCCGTCTGCCCAAAGGCTCATGGTATTTGCGCCTGACTCCGACGAGGCCGTTGTCAGACTGTAGGTCCCCACCGGCAGGTTGCAGGGGTAGGACCGGCACACAGTGTTTTGGTCGGCCACAAGAGGAACGGATACTTGCTTGTTGGCTTGCGGATTGGTTTGCGACGAAAGCAGCGGGCCGGTGTGGGTGTAGAGCATACCCGGCTCGCAGCCGCCTAGTTCGGGACCAGGGCTGGTGAGACAGTGAAGTCCAGCGTCGTAGATGTTAATCATCGACAGATTCCTGGTGTACGCATTGGCCGCGCTCCAGGAGGCGCGCGACACCGCGATTGGAACTGTGATCGTAACCGTGTCTATCAGTAAATGGCTTTGAGAGTTGCCCCAATGGTTAGCCATCGCGTGAATCTGCGTGCCGGTGACAAAGCTGCTATAAGCCTGCCCGCGGGCTACCCCGGTTACCACCAAGCTGGCGCCGAGCAAGAGGAGAAGCAACGCAAATTGTCTTTTCATGTCTTCCTCCTAGAAAATGAGTACCATCGGAGGACGGGGGAACTTAGTCAGTCCCAGTGCAGGATCCGTCGCCGGTGGCTCAATGGATTGCGGGAGACCAGGGGCAGTTGCCATATAGAAGGTGCAGGATGGGGGAGTTCCCGACGGGCAACCAGCCGGGAGCAAGCCTGGATTCACGCCCGTACCTTCGTTTCCGCCCAGCCATACGTTGAACAGATACATATAGCCGTCATTACCATCACCCCACAGCGCCGCACAATTGTCGGAGCAGTCGGTCGCCAGAGCAAGAGCGTATTGACCGGCCGGAAGCGTGCACGGAATTGAACACTTGGTCGTCCCCACCCATGAGATTGTCGTCAGCCCGGCATGGGGTGCAAAAGTGGTCCCCGTCAGGTCTCCTGCATGCACCATCAGCTGTCCGGCGAGAGTCGCCGCACTTGGCCCCTTGATGTAATAGAGTCCAAGATCGTAATGGTTCCCTGCGCTACTGTCTGACGTTTGTACCGCGTAGGACACCCAATTGGTGACACAGGGCGATTGGATGTCGAATCCCCAGACCGTCATGCCTCCACTCCCTTTCGGACAGTTGTACGGAATCCCACCCACCGCATCTCCAGGTGTGCATCGAGCCGATTCCGTCATACTCACGCCAATGGCCGATTCCGATAGATAGACATTGTGCTCAGCGCACTGGTTGGCGAACATACGTCCCAGCAGGGCGAAGATAACTAACAGCCATTTCATGACACCCTCCTAATAGATGAGGAGCTTCACCGGCTTAATGGGAGACGAAACACCCTTCGTCGTATTCCAGACCGCGGTCGTGTTGTTCACTGTAAAGCTCATGTTCGCCGGCAATCCTGCCAAGTCATACTGCGTCGATGAGGCAGTAAACGGGTAGATCAAGCCCAGGTCGGCATCGCCCAGCAGTTGAGCGCATGTCACTGGCGTTAAGGCATCGGTACAAGTCGTGCCAATCGCTGCCGCATATAGGCCGGCGGGCAAGGTGCATGGTAGCGATGCGCAGACTGTCCGGCTGTCCGTAACCCAAGGCAGCGCCTGCTGGCAAGTCCTGGTCATTGAGCCGTTCTTACACACATCAGATTTGGAAAAGCCAGTGGGGTAGGCCGGCGACGTCAGAATCGTGCAGTTTGAAACCGTAGCACTTTGCGCGGTAGGGTTACTTGTTGTGATTAAGGTATTGCTGGCTGAGTTAACGACGGCTGCGACGTCATACACTCCGCAATTGCCGATCTTAACGGTCTCACCCATTGGAAAATCAGGCAGGTAAAAGGCCCCGTTAAGTGTCAGCGCCGTCTTTGAGCCGATGACCGTTACGCCAGTTATGGTCGTCGCAGTGCGATTATTCGTAAACCAATTTCCCGGGATAGGTCCGGTATGAACGTACAGGTCGCCGCCGTAACTACCTTTCACGCAATCTCCGCTTACGCAGTAGAGCCCGATGTCATAGGTGGTCGGTGCGCTCGAAGGGCTTGTATCGACTCTCCACACGTGATAACTGACGCTTCGGGTAACGCAAGCAACCGGGACCCGAAAGCCCACCGCACCGATGCCGCCCGGTGCAGAGTAGCCCATGTTTTGCGTGGCACTGATCGTGGCGATCCCGCTGTCCGCTCCGGTGTTTGAGATCTCGCAACCTGTTTGAGCCCACCCGGAGGCTCGAAGCACGAGCAGCGCGGCAAGCAAAGTGAGTCTCCGCATTTATCTACCCCGTAATCGCTATCGATTCGGCGAATCCACCCGTTTCCCTCTGAGCGCCAAATAAGTGACTTACGCTCGTTAGTATCAAACGGCTAACCGCGAACCAGTAGGTGATTGGGTCCCTTCGGCTCTGGGAGTGCGTCCCAGGGGGACGGGACTGCTCTTTCAGAGACACAATCATTGTAATGTGAACGCCAATGACTAGGTCATGTCAATGAGACTAGTCACATCTGACTAGGTCATGTGAAGGAGACTGGTGACATCTCTATTTCATCCGCCAGCAGCCCAGCCAACAAACCGTGTCTGGCGCTGCATTGTCCAGTCTGCGATGGGGTTTGCCGGATTATCTTCGGAAGATTATTGGAACGCACTTACTCAGCAAGCGCCCGATGCGCACTGCGCGGTAGAGTGGAAACATTGTTTCCGGCAGTGCCATGGCGGATACATCTCCAGGGCCGGGAGTCACCGCAAGCCGCCAGAAATAACGCCAGCGGTCGCTTGGCCGTTCGCGCAATTTGAGGATCTGGCGAAAGTATTCGGCGGATTCGAAATCGTAAGTCACAGCCCCTCGCAGGCGTGCGGCACATCCTTCTCCCAGCAACGGTACCTCGGAGTCCGACGCAAGAAGAGTGCGCAGTCTCAATGGAGTTTCCGCTGCCAGCAGGTGTTCCGCGAGCCATACACTCACTCCTAGAATCCGTGCGATGCCGAGCGCTTGGGCACGAGCAATTACCAAGTCAAAATCAATCCCGGGCGTGCGCAGGCTCTCGGCGATGTCTGTAATCCAGATGAGGCGTGTCCATAGGTGCTTGGCGGCATGCAGGCACAAAACCAGCAATGAATCCTCGGGAGAGAGACAAGGAACACCAGGTCGGAAACTCGCCTGACCATCCGCGAGACTTGCGGGAACTTCGGTTGGCGTTTCCGTCGCGCCCAGGCTGGTCCGCCCCGCGCGCGCCAGCAGATCCTCAAATCGAAAATCGGCGGACGGGGAATCGACGGCATAGAAATACGGAAGAAGGTCCCATTGCAACTCGACGAGGTTTTTTCCCGCCGCCCCGTCAAACGATCGCTCGTAGCCCGTTCGCAGCCACAGGCGCTCCACCGCGGCAGACATTTGCTTGGACGGTTGGTATCCAATTTCCGCAAGCGCCTGTTTGGCACGCGAAAAATCAGTCGGCGAAATCAGCAGGTCGAGATCGGAAAAACTGCGCAGACCCAGATCGCCATACGCGGTTTGCGCCAGCACCGGTCCCTTATAGGGCAACCCGCGCAATCGCTTTCGCTCGAGGTGCTGCATAATCCGCATCAACTCTGCCGCGAACCATAGATTGCGGCGCAGGTTCGCTGCATAGGCCGATTCGAGCGATTGCTCGATCTCCGGCGGCAGGCCTCGGGCATGCCCGGTCAGGTTGCGCGCCACCAACGCAAGAACGCCGTGATGCTCGGCAAGGCGAAGAAACTTGTTCCAGTCAAACTCGTTCCAGCGAGACCCTGTGGAAGGCCAATCGGACATGAGTGCGATCTGTTCGGGGCCGGGATGCGCGCGGGCGCACGCGCACAAGAGGTCAAAACCGCTGTTTTGGTTGAGCGGAAGGCTCGCGGGGGGGGGAACTAGTAAGGCTTCAGCCATCTGACTGCGAACTATAATACAGAGTCTTTGAAGCAGGTCGTCGCAGAACGTCGTCGCACAACGCTGAGCCTTCGTAACCCGCAGGCCGATCGTTCGGACCCTTCTCATTCGGACCTCTATGGACCAGGTCATATTCGAATCCGTCACTAAGAAGTTTCGCCATCGGCCGGCGCTATTCAACTGGGTGGGAAGGGAGCGCACCGGCGAAACGATTGCGCTGCGCGACATCTCGTTCTCGGCGGCCTGCGGAGACGTGGTCGCGGTGCTCGGCCCGAACGGCAGCGGCAAGACCACCACCCTCAAGTTGATCTCGACCATGCTGCTGGCGGATGCCGGATCTGTGCGCGTCGCCGGATTCGATGCACAACGCGATGCCGGCAAGGTTCGGCGGCAGGTAGGCATCGCCGTGGCGACGGAGCGCTCGTTCTTCCCTCGTCTGTCCGCGCGCGAAAATCTTGACTTTTTCGCCGCTCTAGACGAAGTTCCGGGCCGCGACCGGCCAGGCCGGATCGAAGAAGTGCTCTGCGATACCGGCCTCGAAGAACAACGGGACACCCTCGTCATGAAATTCTCAAGCGGCATGTATCAGCGGCTCGGGCTGGCACGCGCCCTAGTCAAACAGCCCAGCGTACTATTGCTTGACGAACCGACGCGCAGCCTCGACGCCGCTGCCGCCGCCCATTTCTGGACAACGATCACTGCGCTGGCTCGGCAGAACACCACTGTTTTTCTTGCCACTCATAACTTCGCCGAGGCTGCCGCTGTCGCCAACCGGCTCCTGCTGCTGCATGCCGGGGAGTTGCTGGCCGATCGTGCACTGGGCAATCGCTTTTCCGGCGATCGTGTCTCCGGTGACTCAGCGCCGAGGGGTGGAGGAAGCGCGGAGGATCTGCGGGCGCTTTACTTTCGCCTGACCGGCGATCCCGATCCTGCCTTACCCAAGGCCGCAGCCATTCAAAAGCGCGGAGCGGCTTCATGATTTCCACTTTCGACAAGCTGCTCGCCATCCTGCGGCGCGACCTGCTCACCGCCATCCGCCACCGCAGCGGGTTCATCGTGACTCTGGTCGGAGTGCTTACCGAGTTGACTGCTTTTTATTATCTTTCGCGCGCCATTGGCCCCGGCTTCCGCCCCGATGGAGTCGCCTACTTCCCCTTCCTGCTGGTCGGCACCGGCCTCTACACTTTTTTTGTGATGAGCGCTCAGGCATTTCTGAACGTGGTGCAGGAGGCGCAACAGACCGGTACCCTCGAAGTCCTCATGACCACCTCAACCAGTCCCGCGGAACTGGTCATCCTGAGTTCGATCTCCGCCTTTGCCGGAAGCCTGACAAATCTGCTGGTCTATTTATTTGCGGGTATCGCCGTTTTCAGGGCGGCAATTCACCCCAATGTTTTTTCATGCCTGGTGGTGCTGGTGCTTTCTCTTGCGCTCGCCCTGGCGCTGGGGATTTTCGCTGCCACCTTTCAGGTCGCATTTCAGAAGGGCTCGGCGCTGGTGTGGCTCCTCGGCTCCGGACTCTGGTTTCTAAGCGGAACCATGTTCCCGGTTCAAAGTTTGCCTCAGCCCCTCGCGATTCTGGCGCGCTCTGTTCCACTCACATACGCCATCGATGGAATGCGCGGCGCGTTGCTGGAAGGCCGGTCCATCGCCACGATGGCTCCCACGTTGAGTGCGCTGGCCGGGTTCGCGGTTATTTTGCTTCCGCTCGCTCTGGGCGCCCTGTCTCTCACTTTGCGACGCGCGCGCCGAGGCGGAACCCTCTCATTTTATTAAGCTTGTTTTATTGGGCATGTTGATTCGCTCGGCATGCACGCAGCCCAAGTGATATTGGCAGCGAGAAAACCATGTAGTACACTGCGCTTACACTTATCGAATAACCGCGGATGAGCAAACTCTGAGGCTCGACTAATTATGACGGACAACCAAACCCCTGATGAGAAACAAAATCGCGTGGGCGCAACCGTAAAAGACAAGAAGCCCTATCAGAAGCCGGCCTTCCGCCACGAGCGAGTGTTCGAGACGGCCGCCCTATCGTGTGGCAAGATCGCGGGCACTTCTCCCACATGCAATTCTGCGCGCAAAACTTCGTAACAGAGTTCACGACGCCGTCCAACCCGGACGCTCCCGCGGATTGGCAAGCGGAGCGTTCTGCGTTAGCGGCAGCTGGTCTGCACGCGAGCGGTTGTTTACGTCTGCAGCTTCGTGGTGAAAGCATGTTGCCAACTCTGTGGCCGGGCGATGTGGTCGAGGTCGCCAGCTGCTCGGTTGACGATGTCTGCCCCGGCGAGATCGTGCTCGCCTTCCGCGCGGGCCGTTTTTTTCTCCATCGTTTCGTTACCCGCCAGCCCGACGGTTTCCTGCTGCGCGGCGACTCTATGCCCGCCTCCGACCCGCAATTCTGTAATGAAGCATTGCTTGGGCGATTGGTGCGTCGTGGAGAAGGTCAATGGCAAGTTCAGCGCGAAGGTCCCGATCGAGCCCAACCTGTACTTCCGCTGCGTCCCTGGTCCTGGGCAGTTGGACTACTGCTCTGTCATTGCGGGCCGGTCCGCCGGCTTGCTCTAAATCTTCACGCCCGCCGGAGGCGACACCTTCAAGAAAGTCGGAGCGCCACTCCCGCGCTAATCGACGTTGGAACACTCGATCCGGGAGCCTCATGACGTCAGTTCCCGCCAGAGTCGCTTGCGTCGAAATCGGAGGGATTCCCATCGCTCTGTCCACCCGCCATGAGCGATTCGCGGATCTTCTGCTGCAACGTTATTCCGGATTCCTCAGTCCGTCCCCCCCCGAGTTCGCGCTTGCGTTCGAGATCATCGATGCCGCCGAATCATCCGATGAGGACGTGTGCGTGCGCCGCGACGGCCACGATTGGCGGATCGATCGTGGAGACTTCTCGGCCCGCTGGGATCCACGTACAGGAACTGGGCGAGTGCGCCAGAATGCAAATCCTTATTCCCTCGATTCCGTGCTGCGCATAGTGCACAGCCTGATTCTCGCCGAGCGGGGAGGGTTCCTCTTGCACGCGGCCAGCGCAATCTGCGATGGGCGAGCGTATCTATTTTCAGGCGTCTCCGGTGCGGGCAAAACCACCATCACACGTCTGGCACCGCCCGATATCACTCTGCTCACGGATGAGATTTCTTACGTCCGCCCTGAGAACTTCCGCCCCGACAAGGACGCGGGCGTTGCCGCCTATCGCGCATTCGGCACGCCGTTCTCCGGGGAGTTGGCCAAGGCAGGTGAAAACTGCAGCGCTCCGATCGCGGCCCTGTTTTTCCTGGAGCAGGGTCCCGAGAACCGCATCGATGAGATTCCCGCCGCGGAGGCCGTCCGCCGTCTGATGCGAAATATTTTGTTCTTTGCCGGCGATCCCGGCCTGGTGGCAAACCTTCTGGCAACCGCCTGCGATTTTGTTGCGCGAGTTCCCATTCGCCGCCTGACGTTCTATCCTGATAGCAAGGTGTGGGACCAGTTACGTCACTTTGGAGTACAAGGACAGTGTGGTGACGGGGCCCTGCCTCGTTCTGCGGGGCAGAGCCCCGCCACCACACACCACTCTGTGGGAGAACCCGCGCATGTCTGAGACGTATATCGCACGCAGCTCGACGATCGCCGCCCGCATGTTGGCAGGCGAGATGATGGTGATGAACTCGGCGGATTCCACGTTCTTCACGCTGAATCCCGTAGCCACCGCCATCTGGCAAGCTGCCGATGGCCGCACGCCCCTGCGCGAAATTGTCCGCGATAGAGTCTGTGAGCAATTTGAAGTCGAGCCCGAACAGGCCCAACTCGATGCCGAGCAATTTGTCACCGAACTCTCGAGCCACGGAATTCTCCGCGTCTCCGATCAGCCACTATCGGATCGGCCTCTTTCCAATTACGCTTCCGCCTCCGGGGAGAGTCCCCGATGAGCCTGATGGCTGAAGTAGGGCAAAAGGCCTTCAACCTGGGCGTGCCTCTCGCCATCCACATGGATGTCACCTATCGCTGCAACGAGCGCTGCGTGCATTGCTATCTGGATCACGATGACCATGGCGAGATGACGACTGCTGAGATCAAAGACGTGCTCGATCAACTCGCCGAAGCCGGCGTCTTCTTCCTGACCTTCAGCGGCGGCGAGGTCTTTATGCGCCGCGACTTTCTCGAACTTGTCGAGTACGCTCGCCGGTTGCTCTTCAACGTCAAGATCAAGACCAACGCCGTCATGATTGGCGAGACCGAAGCGCAACGGATTCGCGCGCTCAGCGTAGACACGGTCCAGGTCAGCATCTACTCGCATCGTCCTGAAGTTCACGATGCCATTACCAAGTTGCCCCACTCCTTCGAACGTTCCATCAAGGCCATTTGCTTTCTGCGCGATCAGGGTTTGCGCGTCACCATTGCCAATGTACTGATGACCGCCAATCTTTCCGATCATTACGGCGCGCAAAAACTCGCCGCCGAACTGGGTGTTCAATACACGCTCGATCCGACCATTACGCCCATGATGGATGGCAATACCTCCGTTCTCGCGCTCCGCGTCCCGGGAACAGAGCTCGAGGAAGTTTTCCGCAATCCTGCGCTCGTTCCCAACCAGGAAGAGTTCTGCGCTCCGCCGAAGCCGCCCTCCGACGAGGATCTGGAGGGTTATTCGTGCAGCGCGGGCCATTCTTTCTGTTACATCTCTCCTTACGGCGACGTATTCCCGTGCGTGCAGTTTCCGCTTCCCACCGGGAATGTTCGCCGGCAGAAATTTATCGACATCTGGAATCTGTCGCCGCAGATGAATGAAGTGCGCTCCATCCAGGCGAAACATCTTTCCACCTGCTCTTCCTGTTCGCATGTGAGCAGTTGCACGCGTTGCCCGGGCCTAGCCTATATGGAAGGAAATATGCGGGGTCCATCCACCGCGGACTGCGAGAAGTCGTTCTACCGCACCGGCGTGCCGACCGCAAATATGCTGCGGCAGGGCTTGGAGAAGCCGCGCGGCATGTCAGGCCATGGCGTACCGCTGCTCCAGATTCGTCCGCTCGCAGTTTCCGCTTGAGATTGTAATTTGAAGAAAAAGCAACAGGCGGGGAGTGAGAGGTAAGACCCTCTTACCCGATCGTTGCGGATGCAGTTTGTCCGCGTTGCCGTTCCGCAATTGCCTCGGAACTGGCCAGTTGTTCCAGCAGGCGCTGCAAAGTGGCGCGGACTTCGTGCGTGGACTCGCTGAACCGCAAAGCCGCTCCGACGCCCATGTCCATGCGAAGGACTTCACTCTGAATGGCGACTTTTGTGTTATCCAGCAAGAATGAGAGTTTCACGCGGGTTCCAGCCAGCAGCAGCACACTCGTTTCGACGTAACACCCGTTAACGCTCAGATTGCTGATAATGCCGAGCATCGTCCGCGCCTGGCCCTCGATCGCAATTTCGGTCGTAATCCGGACGCGTACCCGTCGATAGAGACGGCGATTGCTGCGCGAAGGCTGGCTCTGCTTCTGCAGATACATTCGCTTGTCGGCTTCGGAGAGAAGCTTTTCGGCATCGAGGCCGTCGTCCGGATATACCGACTTGCCCACGCTGAGCGACAGGATGTCCTCGTTGCAAACTTCTCTTCCTGCCTGTTGGGCCAGCTCACGCATCTGTTCCGCTTTGCGCGCGGCCGCTTCCACCGTCAAACCAGGAGCGATCACCACGAATTCGTCGCCGCCCATGCGCGCAACGTAATCGTATTCGCGGCTGGTTTCCTTGAGCGAGTGCGCAAACAGCCGGAGCACACGATTGCCTTCGAGGTGCCCAAAACGGTCGTTAATCTGCTTGAAGCCGTCCATGTCGGTGACCATCACCGTCAAATTCGTCTTGTCGCGCTTGCAACGCGCCAGTTCGCGATCCAGCTGCAGAAACAGCGAACGCGCATTAGGAAGACCCGTGAGGTAATCGGTGACCGCGAAATTCTCCGCCTGCTCATACTTGAGCGCGTTTTCCATTGCGAGCGCCATCTTCGAACTGACCGCCAGCAGAATACGCAGGTGATCGGAGGTAAAAAAATCTTTTTCGGCATGATAGAGGGCGACCACACCGACCACACCCTGCAGGCCCTCGAGCGGGACGGCCAGCGCCGAAGTCAGCGTGCTGTACTTCGAGGCATCGTTCAGATAGCCGGGTTCGACCGAAGGATTGCCATTGAGGATTGGCTTCAGGTTCTGCGCAACCCATCCCGAAAGCCCTTGTCCCATGGGGATTCGCAGCGAGGCAAACAGCCGGAAGTTGTCGCCGTTCACATATTCCGGCACAAGCTCATCGCCATGGCGCACGTAGATCGCGATCGCATCGTAGGGCATCGCCCGGCGCAGCTTGACCGCGAATACCGAGAGCGTTTCTCCCAGGCTGAGAGAGGCGCCCAGATCCTGGCTGAGTTCGAACAGCGTTTGCGCCTCCTGCCGGGCGGCGGCAATCGAACTGAGGAAGCTGCGCTCGTGGGATTGCGGCTTCCCCTGGCTGGCAAACCCGGCCGCTGGCCTGATCTCCGAGTTTACGGTTGCCTCTTCGTCTTTGTTCTGGTCGTCGTCTCTTTCCTGGGCTTCGGCGGACTTCTCCTTGCTCAGGTTGTGCATGCGCGCAACCACCATTTTCTCCAGTTGCACGTATCGCCGCTCCAGAACTCTGACAACTTCGGGATCGAACGCCTTGCCCGACTCCGATGCCAGCTCCGCCATGGCCTCATCCAGAGGCAGCGCACGCCGGTACTGGCGGTCCGAGGCCAGCGCATCCAGAAAATCTACCGCTGCCAGAATCCGCGCGCCAATTGGAATCTCGTTTCCCCGCAATCCTTGCGGATAGCCGGTCCCGTCAAATTTTTCGTGGTGGGCGCGTACGATGGGCACGACCGGGTAAGGGAACTGCACCCGTTCCAGAATTTCCGCGCCCACTAAGGGATGAATTTTCATCTTCTCGAACTCTTCCGGTGTCAATCGCCCCGGTTTCGAGATGATGTGTTCGGGAATAGCCAGTTTCCCGATATCGTGCAACAAGGCTGCGGCCTGCAGCGCCTCCATGCCTGCCTGGTCGACCTTCAGATCCTTGGCAACCTCGACCGCATAGATGCGCACTCTTTGCAGATGGTCGTGAGTAGTCTGATCCTTGGCCTCGATGGCAAGCGCCAGCGCCTCGATGGTGCGCATGTGCAAATCCGCCATCTCTTCCACGTGCCGTTTTTCGTCCTCGAGTTTGCCCAGGTAGAGGCGGTAGGAGCGATAGATGACGTATACGATCGGAAGCGTGAGCAGCGATGTCTGCCAGTCCGCGAAATGGTGCAGCCAGCTCATGATGCCGACCACGCCCGCGCCCACCAGGTAATACGGAAAACTCCAGAAGTAGCAGTCGTGCCAGATCCGGTGCAGCGGGCGATGCTCGGTCAGCGAAATAACGACCGCCACCGGAAGCGTATTGCCGGCGAAATAAAGGCACGCCGCCCCGAACAGCAGCATGGGCGCATGAACACTGCTATGCAGCAACGCATAGCGATAGCCCAAAAATGTGACGGCGACAGCCAGGGCTGTGGAGCAGACGTTGAATGAAACCTGCACCGGAACCGGGCGGTCGCGGCCTATACATTGCACCACCACAGCCGCGCAGCCCAGCGCTATCGTTTCCGACAAGCCCAGTTCCAGCACTCCCAGCAGCACGAACAGGAAATTCACCGACATGGTCCCGGTTATGCCGGGCAGGTTCACCTTGAGCCGCGAAGCCGCCAGCGCGATCACCAGGTAGCAGGAAAACCTGAGCGGATGTTCTCCCCATTCGTGGAGAAGAAGCGAGTAGACCAGTACGCCGATCCCGCTCACGACGACCGCGGCAATGAATGCGCGGGGCGCGGGACTCATCTCCCTCCATGATTGAGCGCGGGGTGTCATTTCCAACAGACTCCTCCCTCGAATCCCGACTGCGGTTCGTAGGGTAGTAAACGGAGAATACCCAATTGATAACAGGCTGGGGACAACCACGAAAGGATTTGGGGACTTGAACGTAAACTTCCGTAATGCGGGTGGCGACCGGATTAGAATTCAATGAATGCCCTGAAATCGAGCACAAAATTGTCGGGGATTTCAGCCATAAGTCAAAGCCAATGGAGCCCGTGTTCCAGGGCAGTGGTGGCGAGATCTTCCATCCGGATCAAAATAATACTGGCCCCATTAACCTCCGTGGCGGGTGGCTAGTTGTTTTTGTCCTTATCCGCTATCCTCAGCCTTGATCATGGACATGAAACCTGCACTTCTCCTGGTTACCCTGCTATTACTCTCTCAATTTGCTCCGTCATTGGCGGGCGCATCCGACTGCAGCAATTCCTCCGCCAGCGGAAGCGCTCGGGCTGAGTTTTCTGCCAATGCCTTCGACTGGCGCGAGACAGTTCCGTATCTCTTTGCAGCTGCCGCTATGCCTGCGGAGCAAGGCATCAAGGCAGTGCTCGAAAACTCCATGGTGCTTCGCGCCTACGTTGCGAACCAGATCCGGGTGGAATGCAGGCGGGATAAGAACCCATGTGCCGCCACCGGCGACGGCTCTTTGCTGGATGGCGAAGTGAGCAAAAGGATTGACGAGATCGTACAAAAAGGAATCTTCCACCGGCACAAAAGTGCAATCGTGGACTACTCACTGGCGGGCCAGCCGTTTCCTTTCTCCGAAATTGTGGCTCAAAAAAGCGAGAAGCGGCAGGACGCCTACCTCATCCTTCAATTTGCCGGCCGCAGCTACACCGCTAACGACGTGCAGGACAAGTATGGCGCCCCGTATGACACCGACATTTTCCAGTCCTTCAGCGTCTTCAAATACCGCCTGGACAACGCACAGTACACCAGCAAGGCGATCTTCGAGGTTGATCCCGTGGACGGCGCAGTCCTCAAGGTGGCAATCAGCTTGAAGCCCCGGAACCATCGCTAGACTTCAGCTTTTGATTCGCAGTGCTCAGCGTAGGCGGATGACCCAACCCGTCCGCAATCTCCACTTATCCCCAAAAAGCCACCGCCCGGGTCATGATCCCGGGCGGTGGTCGTTTTGGCTCGGCGAGAGCCTTACAGCGAGCCCATACTACTTATGAGAGGAAGAATTCTTTCGTGATCGAGGCCCATTCCTTGTCCGGAACCTGCTCGGCCAGGTCGCCGACTGCCACGCCGCCATCCTGCGCCAGCGCGCCCGCGAACATCGGCATCCTTCTCTGCAAGCGGCCCGCCGACTCTTCGGTCCACCACCGGGCCATTGCGCCACCAATCAGGTTGCGGAAGTTCGTCTTGGCATCGGGAGACTGCACCGTCACGAGCCAGCCTTCTCCATAAGGATCTTTCTGCGCCAGCTTCGGATCGGCCGTCACGCTGTCGTTCACGTCGGCAATGCTGCCTTCGATCGGCGAAACCATGTCCACTGCTGCGCCATCGCGGAAAATCGTTGCAATCTTCTGTCCCTGCCGGATCCATTGTCCGCGCTGCGGCAGCGTCATGCGGTCCACTTTGCCGATCAGCTTGGAAGCAAAATCGTCCATCCCAACGCGCACCAGGCTGGGGCTCTCACTGAGCGCCCAAGTGTGGCCTGGATGATAGCGCAGATTCTCGGGAACGTTGAATCCGCCAACCAAGCCAGGCGCCAGACGAGGTGCTTTCTCCGCTTTCGCCACTGACGCGATGACCGCGGGCTGCACGATAACGTGTTTCTTGCTGTAGAAGTGATCGATTAAGAGGAAAGTTGCGAATGTGAAGAGAACCAGGATGACTGTCATAACCCACCTTCGTTCGAGGGCTCTTTCTTTTAAGGCCGCTCGCCACCTTTCCTAAAGGCATTCGCCATGCCAAACTCGAAACCGCAAAAAACGAATTTCCATTCCACTCACAAACGAATAAGAATCAAGCGCTTGCGCTATCAAGGATGCCGATGCCCCGTAAAAGTTCGTTGAAAACATCAACGGCATTTTGATGAGAATCGCATCGCCGTTTTTCGAGTGGAGTCGTCCCAACAACGGATTACTCGACCATGATCGTGAAGAAACATCGACTTACAACGAGGCTCGCAGGTGTAGAGGTTCGCAACACCGCTTGCTGAGGAATGCAACGAGAATTCCGTCCAGCAACTGCTCCACGCCAATCGTCGACGGATTTCGGGGAGATGTTGAGCGGGACTTGCCTTGAGCGCGACGTCCGGTGTGGATCGAAACCAGAAAAGGCCCGTCCACCAGAGGACGGGCCTTTATCTTAATAAGGAGCCGAACAAGCCACACTTACTGCGCCGGGCCGATGAGGCCCTCGTCAGCTAATCCTTCAGCGGCACCATCGTTTGATCGCCCCGGCAAAAGGTCGCCACTTTCAGCACTCCATCGGGCGCTTGCGGGAGGGTTACGACCGGTCCGTAGCAATAAACGGCGTGACCGGTGGCAGCGAAGTACCACGTCCCGCCTTTCCTCGGTGCCGGTTGCTGGGTGGCTGCAGGCGTAAGGTTTGCTGGAGGCGCCAACTTCGGAACGGGAAGAGACAGGAGTATAGCCAGGGCCAAAGCCTTCATAAGGGTCTTGCTCCTTTACCGGCCTTTCTCTAGGGGCCGGATTTTCACAGAACCATTTCTTTCGCGGCGCTGTAGTTTAGGTCGCGCGCGTCGAACGCCTTACATCTTGCAAATCGGAGTCGGGCTCGCCCGGCGCCTCTCTGGTTGAGTGCGTCGATTTGCCATGCCGTTTTGCTTCTTTGTCAGAACCCTTGGGCGGAGCAGCAGCGGCCCCGGGATTTTTCTGATCCGCGGAGCCTGAAATCTTGTCGTGCGAACGCTGGTTCTCGGAGAGCGGACTGTTGGGATGCTGGTTGGCGTCATGCGCCAGCCTGTTCTTGATGGCAGCCAGTTGCGTGCTGTCCTTAAGCATCTCGCGAATCAAATTGCGCTGCGATTCGATGGTCTGTCCCTGCTCGAAGACCAGCATCGTCAACAGGGCATAGGAAAAGATGAACAGGACAATCAGGATCGGAAGCATTGCGGCCGGCCGGTTTGCCTTCTGCGCCACTCTGCACTCGGTGCTGTAGACGATGCTCAACTTTTGCCCCCGCGCGACCCCTTTTGCGTCCGAAGCCACGCACGCTTTCTAGTGCATCCCAAAAACCATACGGTCGGGCGACGTTAAGTGCCTGTCAGTAATAGAGTTGCGTCAGTTCGGCGAGAGACCGGCGCGAAGGTGGGTGAAACGGTCTGCACTTTATGAGTAACCGGACCTCGCTCAACCGCGAGTCCGGCAGCAAGTTCCAGAGGGAGGTGGTTCAGAAAACCCTTGCCCGGCATGCGGTTTAGCGTGGTGACGGGCTTGGCTACGTCCAGGCGGGCTCAAGCAGCCCAGAGAGTTGCACTCGTGAAGCCGCCCGATGCTCAGGCTGGCTGCGAGCCGGTTTGCACCTTGGCAAGGAGGGTTCCGGGGGTGGTGACCAGGTGCTGAATTCCCACGTACTGGCCGCGTACCCGCGCCCACCGCGCCGGATGCGGCCGGTTGTCAAGATGCAGAAAGTCGCCGTCATAAGCTCCGATCCCGCCATTGCAAAAGGTCGGCACCTGAAGGGCGAGTTCGTACATTTCCTGCAGCGAGAGTCCGGGGATCGCGATGTCGGCGGCCATCCCGCGCGTGTGTTCGCTATTCGGGACGCCGCCCACTTTTTGATTGTGAGCCGGACACCGGTAGCCGTCGTGCACCACAATTTCTTTGCCGGCAAGTGTCCGCAACTGCTCCAGGCCGGCGACGAGCCCCTCCTCGATCTTCAGTTCGCCGCAGCAATGGCAGGCCAACTCGCTCTTCGAAAAATGCGCGCTCAGATCGCCCACCGTTCCTCGCTCTCTGACACCGGTGTGTGAGTTGAATACTGACAGTTATGAGACAGAAGTTCGTCCTTAACTGCTGTGAGCGCCATCACTCCCAATTTGTTCGGTTTTCAAAAACGGCGGGGACTTACTCTTGGACGCTTCAAATGTTCATCGCGGTGCCACTGCCCGCGAAGCCAGTTGTTCTTTGATCTGGCTCCCCAGTAATTTTGTCTGCTCCTCTGACAGCCGCATCTCGCCGCTCACAACCGCGTTCAACCCGCCGTCCGGCAGGCTCTCGAAGCGGGCACTTTCGATCTTCGCGGAATCCCTGGCCGCCGGCGGAAGGGCGCCCTTAAGACCCGTAATCGCGGCCCCCACCGCGCTCGCAATCTTTTCGCGGAGCGCAACTCCCAGATCTCCCGAACGCACCAGATCCGAAAGAAACCGGTCCGCCTCCACGCGCCCAATCTCCGGCGCAACCTGCAATTCGCCGCGCGGCCCCACCACCGGCGTCAGCTTCACTTCCACTGTCGCGTTTCCCTCCGCCACCTCGGAGGAACTCTCGTCCCGCCCCATGCGATGGCACACCCAACGCTGATAATGCAGCTGCGCAACCACCAAGCTCGACGGATCCGAGGGAGTCAGCGTCCCATCTTCCACTTCAATCCGCTCCCCGCATCGATCTCCTTTATTAAGGAGCGCTCCCAGGATCTCAGTCATATTCTGTTGCAGGTCTGAAAGGTTGGTGGTCGCCTCGACTTTGAACACGTCCTGCTCGCTCTCCGGCCCAACCCGAAAAATCACCGCTGAACTCGTAACCGCCACCGGCTGATTCGCAATCGTCAGCGAACTCTTGAACGGAGGAATCTTGAAGGCTACATCCAGTCCGTCCGCGGATTGGACAATCCCCATCTCCACCGCAAGGCTGTCCTGCTCTTTGCGGAAGTTCGCCAGCGCCTTTTCCAGTTCCTCGCGGACGGGTCTCATGTCCCCGGGATTCGCATTCGTAAGATTCGCGTCGAGCAGCTTCTCCCGCTCGCCCAGATCCGCCTCCGCCTTCAGCAGTCTGGCCGTGATGTCCTTCAACCCCGATTTCTGTGCCGGTGAAAATCCGTCGAGAAATTTCCCGGTCTCCAGCCGCGCCGCATCCAGCGCCTGCCGCAACGCGGTAGCCCGGCTGGAAGCAGCGGCGGCATCGCCGGGCTTTCCTGAATCTTTCCCCATCTCCTCAAGCTCCCGACTCGCCGCCTCCGTGCTCTTCACAACCGACCGGAACTCGGTGGTCTGCTGGCTGGTCGCCTGCAACGCCATCGCCTGGTGAAAGTTCTTTAACCCATCTTTCTCGTCGACGCCCCCTGCCGTGTTCGGTCCCACATGCCCGCCCATATTTCCAAACTGCGCAAGCATAGATGTGCACAAGAGCAAGCCCGCTCCCACCACCAGCAAATTCAGGCGCGCATGGAAAATTTTTCTGCGGAACAGCATCGGACTCCTGTAACACAGTCGCGTCCAGCTCGACCCTCAGCCTTGAAACGCGGGATCAATCTTATTTAGATCGCAACCTTGGTTCGCAATCCTTGGTTCGCAATCCAGGATCGTCCGGCCGGGAATCAACCAGCCCAACCCATGGATCGGACTTGCATACGAGTATATCCTCGCCCGTCGTTGATCTCCATCTTCCCGCGCGTTGTTTCCCCCTGATTCACTCGCGATCAAGCAGGGAAAAGCACGGGATTCCGTAGAGTCCCGGCGGAGAAGTGATGGGGCGACGCCTACAGGCCCAGATAAGCGCGCCGCACCTCATCCATGCTCGCTACTTTTTGGGATTCGCCTTCGATGGGAACTCGCCCTTCCGCGAGGACGTAGGTGTAATCGCTCACTGCAAGCGCAAGGTGGACGTTCTGCTCTACTAGAACAATGGTGATTCCTTGCTCTTTGAGCGTCTTCAAAGTCAGAAAAAGTTGTTGCGCCAGCACCGGCGCCAAGCCGAGCGAGAGTTCATCGATCATCAATACCACCGGTTCCTGCATCAGTCCGCGGCCCATCGCAAGCATCTGCTGCTCGCCGCCCGAAAGCGTAGATGACCTTTGCTTACGCCGTTCTTTCAGGCGTGGAAATGACTGGTACACGCGGTCCAGGTTCTCTTTCTCACGGGGCCGCGCGCGGCGCGAGTACGCGCCCATCTCCAGGTTCTCCTCCACCGACATGTCCGGAAAAAGCTGGCGCCCTTCAGGCACCAGCACCAATCCGCGCGCCGCCTTCGCATGTGGAGCAAGTTTGCTGACGTCTTCCCCCTTCAGCAAGACGCGGCCCTTCCATGGACGCAGACTGCCGACAGTTGTTCGCAGCGTGGTGGTCTTGCCTGCGCCATTCGCGCCGATGATGGTCGTGAGTTGCCCAATGCGGGCCTTCAGGGAGATGCCCCAAAGCACCTGTACTTCTCCGTACCCGGATTCGAGATTGCTCAGCTCCAGCACAACGGGAGCGGTTGCTTTCATCGTCGCTGTTGTTGTCGTGGTCATTATGATTCCGCGTCTCGCAGCTTGTCGACAATGTCCGGAAATCCCAGGTACGCCTCGACCACATCGGAATTTTTCACCACTTCCGTGGGAGAAGCTTCTGCGATCTTGCGGCCCAGGTTCAGCACCACGATGCGATCGGACAGGTTCATGATGGCCTGCATGACGTGCTCGATCATGAATACGGAGATGCCGCTCTCGCGAATTTTCCGGATCAGGTCGATCATGAGTGCAATCTCAGTGGGATTCAAGCCGGCGAGCACCTCGTCAAGCAGAAGGAGTTTGGGCCGCGCCGCCAGGGCGCGCGCGACTTCCAGCCGCTTTTTACCAGCGAGTGTGAGCGAGCGCGCGGGGGAATTGGCCCGGCTGGCGAGCCCTACAAGTTCCAGCACCTCGAGAGCGGTGACCCGCGCGGCGCGCATGGATTGATATTCGCGCCCGAAACAAGCGCCCACCGTGACATTCGCCAGCACGCTCATTCCGCCCAGTGGGCGCACGATCTGGTGGGTGCGGGCGAGTCCGAGATGCACCACCTGATCGGGCGAGCGTCCGGTGATGTCCTTGCCGGAAAAAGTGATGGATCCAGTGTCGGTCTTGAAGACTCCATTCACCAGATTGAACAGCGTAGTCTTGCCGGCGCCGTTCGGCCCTATCAACCCGAGGATCTCGCCCTCGTTGAGCGTGAAGCTGACATCGGCCACAGCCTGAAGTCCGCCAAAACGTTTGCCGATACCGCGTACGTCCAGGAGGGCGGTCACTCGATCACCTCCTGCGAGCGTGGGAAGAGCTTATAAAGCCAGCCGATCACGCCGCCGGGCGCAAACCGCACCACCAGCAGCAGCAGCGCGCCTGCAATCACCAGGTGGAAGTCCGAAAGTCTCGGAGAGGTAAGCAGGTAGGACCGAAGCCGTTCATAGAGGCCTCCACCCAGAGCCGAGCCCGCGACCGTTCCCTGGCCACCCAGCATCAGCATCACGATCCCTTCCAGGGAGAGCATGAATTCAAAGGCGATCGAAGGATCGATCATGCCGTTCTTGAAAAACATCAGTGATCCGGCCACTGCGGGCAAGAACGCGGACACGCTGTAGATGATCGCCTTATAGACGGTCGTATTCACGCCCAGCACAAGGGCCGCGTCTTCATCTTCGCGGATGGCGAACAAGCCCAGGCCAAATTTCGACAACTTAATGCCCAGGCTAAGCAGCAGCGACAGCGCCATGACTCCGATGATGAGGAAGTAAGTGGTCCAGAGAGCGTGCTTCGGCCCGCCCAGCGGCGCATACGATTCGAATGAAACGTACATGCCGGTCGATCTTCCCCAGGACTCGAAATTTGAGACGAAGGCCTGCACCGCTTCCAGCACACCGATGGTAGCGAGCGCGAAATAAGCGCCGCGCAGGCGGAGAATGCCAAGTCCGAATATCAGCGCCAGCAGGCTAACCGCGACCCCAGCCGTCAGCGCGGCTGGAATCAGGTGCCAACTCCGCACCGTCATCAGATACAGGCCAACGTATCCGCCCAAGCCGTAGAAAACGATGTGCCCGAAGTTTACGTAGCCGGTG
The DNA here is from genome assembly GCA_963821295.1 of uncultured Acidobacteriaceae bacterium. Classification (GTDB taxonomy): domain Bacteria; phylum Acidobacteriota; class Terriglobia; order Terriglobales; family Acidobacteriaceae; genus Acidiflorens. The sequence continues at coordinate 683,955 of CAWGDB010000001.1, forward strand.
TAGCCGATCATCAGGTTCAGGTTGCTGGTAAGGATGATGGCGATCGCCACCAGAATAAGGTCCTCGCGCAGGGCAACATTATTGGCACGCAGTGGAAGCCACACGAAGAGCCCGGCCAGCAGCAGGATCAGCCAGAACAGTGGCCTGCGCAGGATCATGCAGTTGCCCTTCCGAAAAGGCCGCGCGGGAAGACGATGAGCACCAGAACGAACAGGCCGAACTCGATCAGCGGAATCCAACTGATGGCGATGAACGGCGACACCGCTCCCTCAAGCAGGCCCAGCAACAGGCCTGCCAGCAAGGCGCCGAGAGGCTTACCCAGTCCCGCCAGAACCGTCACCACGAAACTCTTTAACTGGTAGGTCGCGCCGGAAAGGATCGTGAAGGGGAACAGGGTGGAGACGAGCGCGCCCGAAGCCGCCGCCAGTGCGATACCAATGGCGAACGCGATCATCAACACGCGAGTCGACGAGATTCCCATCAACTCGGCGGCATCGCGATTGTCGGCCACCGCGCGAATAGCTTTGCCGGCACGCGTGCGATACAGAAACAACTCCAGCAGCAGCGCGATCACCACGGCGGAAACTGCCGCCGCCATGTGGTTTCCGGTAAAGGTGTAGGCGCCAACGGTGATGCCCGGGAGACTGAAGTCCACGTTGTAAGGGCTGGTGCTCCAGATGGCGGTGCCGAGGCCGATCACCATCATATTCACGGCGAACGTGGAGAGCAGACTCATCAGCTGTGACCGGCCGATTACCCAGCTCACCGCCAGCCAGTAGACGATGGTGCCGAGAATCAAACCACCAATGATGACCGGAATCAACAGAATGTATGCGTTCATCGCGCTGGCGTGGAACAACAGGTACATTCCGAACATGCCGAGCGCGATCATGGAGCCGTGGGTGAGGTTGATGACATCCATGACGCCCCAGATCAGGCTCAGCCCCATGGCGGCCAGACCATAGACCGAGCCAATCAGCAGACCATCGATCATGGAAGCAAGAACACCGGACATATTTCACCTTTTGCGCCCTGGAAGAGCAGCCGTTTTGCGCCGTGGAAGAGCGGCCCTTCAGGGTCGCGTAAGTCCCGTAATTCCCCTCGGCTTTAGCCCCGGTGGTTTGTTCTTCCCTGGCAGATTGCCTAAAACAGCTTAGTGGATCGGATACGCCAAATCCGCGCTCTTGCCCGCCAGCGGCCATACCACTTGTTTCACCGGCTTGCCGGACTTGTCTTTCTGCCACTGCGCCAGAAAAATTGTGTGGCCTATCTGCAAGCCGTGCTCGTTGGCCTGCGTGGAAAACTTCGTGCGGCCATAAAACGTCGTGATGTCGGTCGCATTCAGCGCCTGCGCCACTTTCGCCGTATCGATTCCACCCGCCTGTTCGATGGCATGTTGCAAGACCAATCCGGAGGCGTAGCCTCCAGCCGATTCATAGCTGGGCGGAGTATTGTACTTCGCGGTATATGCTTTGCCGAAGTCGGCACCGCTCGGGCCGTATTGCGCCTTGAAGGTGGACTGCGGTTCCCACTGCGACGGCACGATCACGCCCACCGCCGCGTCACCCAGTTCCGACCACTGCGGGCTGTCGGGAGCGACCAGCAGCGTGATCATCTTGAGCGGGACCTTGTGCCCGTAAAGCTGCCGCGCCAGCGTCGAGCCATCGGCATAATGTCCGCCGCCCAGCAGAACCGTAGCCTTGGAAGCGATTACCTTGTCGATGATCGCGCTGAAGTCGGTCGTGTTCGGAGCATAAGCCTCGCTGAACACGACGTTGAATCCCTGCTGCTGCGCATAGGCTTTTGCCGGAGTCACAACCGCAACCGAAAACGAGGAGTCCTCATACACGAACGCAACCGTGGCTTTTGGATCCTTGGTCTTCAATGCATCGAGCGCTGCCGTCAGGTACTGCGTGGCGGGCGCAAACATCTGGAACAGATACTGATTGCCCAGCTTGTAGGTTTTTTCCTCCGCGGCGCCGGTCGTCAGCATGATTTTTTCGTTCTGCTCCGTTACCACTGCCGCCGTGGACGTCAAACCCGACGAGTAGGGGCTGAACAGAAAGTCGGCCTTGTCCTCCAGGATCATGCGGGTATAAAGCTGCTGCACGCGTTTGGAGTTGGATTCATCGTCGTAGCTGGCAAACTGAATTTTGTAGTTCTTGCCCCCGGCTTTGATCCCGCCCGCGCCGTTAACGGTGTCGCGCCAAAGTTCGAACCCGCGGTATTGTTCCAGGGAGTCCACGTTCAAAGAGCCAGTCCTCGATACGGTGAATCCAAGGGTAATGGTCTGAGCAAAGCCCACAGCGACAAAAGCCGACAGCAGCAGAAGAATACCCACCAGAATCGCTCGTTTCACATACACCTCCGAATGATGATTATGTAAAGAGCCTCCGCCGGATTCAAAAGCTATTCATCCTACACCCGTTTTTTCTTTCCGCAAGCGGAACAATGGGGCGCAAAGGCTTTCTGTCCACGTAGGGACGCTATGCGGATTGCCCACGGCTGAATGTGATCCGAATCACGTCTTGCTGTGATTGCCGGTGTGAGGAACGCGGGGAGGGAGGATGTCGGCCCGGGCATAACGTCAGCAAAGGCAAAGCCCCATCGTGCGCTTAGCGAAGGATGGGGCTCCCACTTGGTGGATGCGCCATCTCCAGTCGGCACCCGCCACTCGCTTTGCGGATATGCCATCGGAAGTGGGGCCACCGGGGACAGTCGTTGAATGCTGGTGAAAATGTGTAAAATCAACCGGAGATGGGCCCGTAGCTCAAGCGGATAGAGCATCGGATTTCTAATCCGAGGGTTGGGGGTTCGATTCCCTCCGGGCCTACCAGCGTTCGCAGTGACCCTGTTTCGCTAATTTGCTGGTTGGAATTCGTCATTGCTGGCGCACAAAAATGCCGGGAATCTGAAGTTGATTCCCGGCGAGGTTCCTAAGTCGATCTTCTATTCCGTTGATCTACCCTACGGTTGAACTTTGTGTGACGTTTTCGCACGCGCTGGCCCGCTAGGAATCGTGCAGCCCGCAGTATGGAACCGGTCACTTCAAACGGCACAGTATAGAAGGTGCCGGTCGGAATGCTGCTTGTAGTCGCAGCCGGGTCGATAAGATAGCCGGCACATGCGCTTTCCAGAACCGTATTGCCGGTGACCTTATTGGCGAGTCCGGCTCCGCAAGACGCGTCTACATGTACGCCCGATTGCGTCGTGCTGAAGATCGTGTTGCCGGTCACCGTATTGCCGCTGGTGCAGACATCGATGGCATCGCCAATGCTGCTCGACGTGCCATAGATTTTATTCGTGCTAACGGTAACGCCATCCCCATACGTGCCCGGCGCCGCATCGGTGTACAAGCCGATCGTATCCTGGCTGTTGCCGAGTATGTTCCCGGAGACGGTGATGCCGCCGTTTTCTTTTGCATCATAGAGCAAGATATCGCTTGAGGTCGCGACATTCGCGTCTCCATAAATATTGTCGATCACGGTGTTGTTCTTGATCGTTCCTGTCGCGCCATCAAAAGCAATCTCGATGCCGTTCTGCGCCGCAAGACCGCTGGCAACAACGCCGTTGCCCTGCACGTAGTTTCCGCTGGCCGTCAGCACCGCGCCCGCGTAACGCGCCACGATCCCATTCTTGTTGTAGTTGTGGACGGCGCTATTTTCGACTGTCAGGCTGGCGCTGCCTGAGCTGGTGGTTTCGACCATGATGCCTTGTCCCGATTGATCGCCGGTTGGCGTGTCATTGGGTACGATATTGCGCACTACGACGTGGTTCACGACGCCGGAAGCATCCTGAAATAAGAATGCCGCGAAGATCGTCGCTCGTGAACTTATTGCCCGTACCATCCACTGTTAAATTGCTGATCGTGACCGGGCCAGCTGTGTTTTGCGCCAAAACCATGGCCGCAACCGTGCCCCTCTGATCGTTGGTGTTCACTTGTACTCCGCCTGCGGGAGGCGTAATAACGGTGGCATCCTGGCCTCCCGACAAAATTCCTTCGAGAGTAAGTTTCTTCGTGATTAAAATCTGCTCTGGATAGTTGCCGGGGCAAACCTTAATAATGCTTCCCGCGGGAGCGGCGTTGATCGCTGCTTGAATGGTTGAGAAATTAACGTAGCTTTGGGGGCAGGTTCCGACGCCTACCGTGGATGCCTGCGCGGCGGGCACGGCAATACATGCCGCCAGGGCTAGCATCGGAAACAAAGACCGGCGAGTTGTTGCAAACATAATTTTCCTCCACATGGTTTTTGACCCTCGTGATTTGAAGTAATGGACCTGGAAAAATGAAATTGTCTGAATCTACGGCGGGGATTCCGTTCTGGTTCACGCATCTCTAGCGGATGCGTTTCATGTCAAGCAGCTGGCGTTTTTAATAAGGGGGAAATGACATGCCGTTGGAACCCGCTCGCACGTCACATAATAAGTCTTACTCGCATCGAGGAGTAAGTCAAGAGTTATTCTGATCAATAGACCTGTATTTCACCGCTTTGTGCAAAGTGTTTCACTGTGCGTAACAATAGCCGTTCCTCTTTCTCGAAAACGCTGCAGCAATTCTTCATACGCATTGGAGGCGAGCAGGAGAGTGGTAATAGGAAATTGGTTTCCGGGTCAAAATTAAACCGGCAAGCGAAAGAAAGCGCTGAAATGTTCTCCTCAACAGGGTGCGACCTCAGCGGAGCAAAAAAGGAGCCGGGAATCTGGTCGATTCCCGGCTCGGTGTGCGTATCTTCTGCTTATTCTAGGGTTGGAGCTTGCGCGCGGTTCTCGCTTGGCCGGTGCGGTTGGAATCGTGCACCCAGCGGTGGAACCGGTCATTGGGAATGGAACCGTGTAAAAAGTCCCAGTTGGAGTTCCATTGCCAAAGGTTCCAGGATCGGAAAGATAGCCGGCGCAGGCACTTTCCAGAACCGTGTTTCCGGTTACAGAGTTATTGTTGCCCGTGCTCCCGTTGCAAGATGCGTCCAGATGAACGCCCGATTGCGCGGTGTTGTAAATGACGTTGTTGGTGATGACATTGCCGTTCGTGCAAACATCAATGGCATCAAACGACGATGTGCCAAAGATTTTATTGGCGGTAACGGTGACGCCATCTCCAATGCTCGTAGGTGTCCCTGACGATCGCGATGCCCTCTTGCGCGTTACCAACCATGTTGCCGGATACCAGGATGTTCCCGAGTTCCAAAGTGTCGTAAAGCAAAATGCCCGAGGCGCCATTCCCCGGGTTGCCATCTGCCGCCGTGTAGACATTGTCGATCACAAAGTTGTTCTTGACGGTTCCGGTAGCTCCATCGAAGGCGATCTCAATGCCATTCGAAGCGATGAGCGCCGTTCGGGCTGCCTTGAACATAATTCCCCGTCGCGGTCAGCACGGCACCGCTATAACGCGCCACGATCCCATTCTTGTTGTAATTATGAACCGAACTATTTTCGACCGTCAGAACCGCGCTGCTGGAACTTGTCGTTTCGACCATGATGCCCTGACCCGATTGAATGCCGGTAGGAGTGTCATTGGGTACGATGTTCCGCACGGCGACGTGATTCACTGTGCCCGAGGCATCCTGATACAGAATGCCGCGGAGATCGTCGTTGTTGTACTGATTGCCCATGCCGTCCACGGTTAAATTACTAAGCGTAACCGGACCAGCCGTGTTTTGAACTAGGACCATGGCCGCGACTGCGCCCTTCTGGTCAGTCGAGTTTACCTGTACTCCACCCACCGGAGGCGTAATGACGGCGGCATCCTGGCCACCCGACAGAATTCCTTCGAGCGTAAGCTTCTTGTTGATCAGAAGCTGTTCCGGGTAGTTGCCGGGGCAGATCTTAATGACGCTTCCCGGTGGAACGGCGGTAATCGCCGCCTGAATGGTTGTGAAAGTGATATAGCTTTGCGGGCAGGTGCCAACACCTACCGTGGATGCCTGGGCTATGGGTACGGCAAGGCAAGCCGTCAGGGCCATAACGACAAGCAAGGATGGACGAACATTCTTCATACTTTTCCTCCAATTTTCTGGTTGCTGGATTAGGTGATTGACCTGGAAACGAGAGCTGCAACAACGGGGCCCGGTTGGCGGTCGATAGGTTCGCCACACGATGGACCGGAGTGTCTCACAAAGTCTGGGTGAGCCGCGCCTGACCTGCAGAGTTAATGTCGGCTAACGACATCGAAAATCCTGGACAGTGGGGGGCTATCCCGAATCAGCTCTGAAGGGATCGAATCAGATCGGTCACCTGGCTCCAGCACATTGGAATCGAAACGCTATGCAAACCAGCCAGCATATTACCCACAAAGTCTACTCGCGCTGATGACTAAGTCAAGAGGCGATGGCTGTTAAATTTGAATTACATTTCCGACCCTGTGGAAATCGTCTCCAGGTTCAGTCATAGCAACTCAGCGGAGAAAGAAGTCATCGACGAAATAGGCGTTACACAACGTTGGGAACCCTACAAACTACGCGAGACATACTTGTTCCTCGGCCCTGAGACGAGAGAGAACTGCTCAACAAATTACGGTCGAACTAACTTCCCCCTCTTAAAAGCACCTATGCCCATCTACGGAAAAACAGCGCCTGCCGTGCCACCGGGTGCGCCTTTTCGCTCAGCGCGGCGAGTTGCCGTTCGCTCAGCGGAGTGAAGTCGCGCGCGAACCGGACATTTTCTTCGAGCTGCGCGATCGTGTCGCATCCGATAATCACCGTGCTCACCGGCTGTGAGAGCACGTAGTACATTGCTTCTTTCATCGCCAGCGTTCCCGGTCCGGGAGCATTCCCCTCGAACCCGCTCAATTTTTGCGGATCGGGCTTCCAACTCGCCAGAATGCGTCCGCGCGCCGGAATCTTCATGCCGATGATGCCCATTTGCTTTTCCACTGCCAGCGGCAGAAGTTTTTCCTGGAAGCTCAGGTGATGCTTGTCGGCCGCATTCAGCGCCATCAGGATCTGGTCGAAGGGAAAACGTTCAATGCACTGAATGAGCAGATCGGGATCGCGGTGTCCGGTAACGCCCAGGAAGCGGACCATCTTCTCTTCTTTCGCCTGCTGAAAAGCTTCAATGGCGCCGCCTTTGCGCGAAGATTCGGTCCACATCATCCTGGCTGTCGATATGGTGCAACTGCCAGGCATCGAGGTGGCCCGTATTGAGCAGCTTCAGCGACTCTTCAAGCAACTTCAGAGAGCCGTCGCGCGTGCGGTCATGCGTCTTCGATGCGAGATAAGCCTGGTTGCGGCGGCGCTTCATCACCTCTCCGACATAGCGCTGACTCCAGCGATGTTCTCCGCCATACATGGCAGCGGTGTCGATGTAGTTCACTCCCAGGTCGAGCGCGCGCTCCACGATCGGCACCGCGATCGCTTCATTGTCGGGCTGCTCGATGGAGGCTTGGCCGCCCAGGCTGAATATCCCAACGCGGTAGCCGGTCCGCCCCAGATTGCGCATCGGCATTGCTTTCTCGGTTGCAGGATTGGTCGGCAGCGGCGGGAGCACATTGGCGGCAGCGCCGGCCATCTTTCCTACGACGACGTTGCCGGCAACCACGGCAGCGCCCAGCACGCTGGATTGTTTCAGGAAGTTACGACGGGAAGAATCCGGATAATTCGGCATGATCACCTCCGAACCAAATAATGCTATGCCTGCCAAAGAGATTTCTGCAATGACTGTGTTCACTCAGAAATCAAAGACAGTGGGACTCAGCCGCGAAATTCTTACCTTTTCCTTGGCTTCATCGACTCCCATTCTTTTTCGGTAAGTTGACGGCCGAGGGCAGTGAATTCGCCGGCGCCTTGCAACCACTCACCGCCGTCCATAGTGACGACTTCGCCGTTGATGTAACTCGCACCGTCGCTTACGAGGAAGGCGGCGAGGTTCGCGAACTCGTCCGTTGTGCCGAATCGTCCCAAGGGATTGCGCTGCTTGGCCGCTTCCTCCAGATCTGGACGCGGCAGCAGGCGCGAGAACGCTCCTTCGGTCGGGATCGGCCCGGGCGCGATGGCATTCATGCGGATGCCGCGGTTTCCCCATTCGACGGCGAGGCTCCGAGTGAGCGTCTGCACTCCGGCTTTGGCGACCGCGGAGGGCACGACGTAGGCGGAGCCGCTGGTTGTGTAAGTAGTGGTGACGTTCAACACCACGGCTGAATGTTTGGAGGCAAGCCAGCGCCGGCCGCAAGCAAGAGTTGTGTGCAACGATCCCATCAGCACGATGCCAATCACGGATTGAAATGCCCCGAGCGAGAGGTCTTCGGTGCGTCCCAGAAAATTTCCGGCGGCATTATTCATGAGCACATCGAGCGGGCCGTCGGCCCAGATGGCGCCGATCATCTCATCGACCGCAGCCGGGTCGCGTACATCGCAGGGACGGGAATGAATCTTGCCGCCGGTGCGCTGGCGCAACTCCTGCACGGTCGCGGCCAGAACCTCCTGCCGCCGGCCACAGATGTAGACCTCGGCGCCGAGTTCGAGGAATCGTTGGGCGGCAGCCTTGCCCAGGCCCGTGCCTCCGCCCGTGATAAGGATGCGCTTGTTGAGAAGAAGATCGTCACGGAACATGGCAGCGATTGTAAATGGAGGGGAGTGGAGCCGTCGTTCGCTGCTTGCGTCGCCCGTCGTTCGTCGTTCGCCGCCCGCGTCGTCCGCGAACTAGGGTAGGGAATCTCCCTGCAGCATTCTGGTTTGCGTGGTGGCGGGGCTACGCCCCGCAAACGGGGCGAAGCCCCGTCACCATGCCTGCTTGAGCCGGTCGAGCGCCCACTTGGCGTGCTCGGCAACGACTGGGTCGGCGTCTTCGGCGAGTTTCCTGAGCGTTGGCACAAACTTTCGATCGCCGCTGTTACCCATGGCAATCACGGCGTTGCGGCGCAGGCCGGAGAGTTTCGCACGGCGCACGGGCGATCCACGGAAGACCGCGCGGAACTCCTCCGGCTGCATTTCGGCGAGCCAGTCGAGCCGCGGATTAACGAAGCCTTCCCGCGGCTGGAATTCTTCGGCAGTGGTGACCGGGGCTTTGCGGTTCCACGGACAAACGTCCTGGCAGATGTCGCACCCGAAGACGTGTCGTCCGACGCCGGAGCGCAGGTCGTCGGCAATCTCACCGCGTTTCTCAATCGTGAGATACGAGATGCATAAACGCGCATCGAGCTCGCCCGGAGCGACAATCGCCTGCGTCGGGCACGCGGCGATACAGCGCGTACACGTGCCACAACGGTCGGGCGCGGGGAGGTCGGCCGCCGCTTCCAAAGAAGTGGGGACCAAAGAAGTGAGGATCACGCCCAGAAACAGCCACGAGCCCAGCTTCTGGTTGATAACGCAGGTATTTTTCCCGATCCATCCAATGCCCGCATACTTGGCATACACGCGCTCGATCAGTGGCCCAGTATCGACATAAGCGCGGGTTTCGAGAGAGTTGCCAGTTGCCAGTTGCCGGTAGTCGGCAGAGCCGGAGTCAGCGGAGTCAAGGAGTTCGTGAAGTCTGGACTCCACCACGCGCAGCCGGCGCATCACCGCTTCGTGGTAATCTTCGCGGCTCCAGGCGTAGCGCGAGATCCATCCCCGCGCGCGGTCTTCAGTTTGGGTGGAATACGGTTGCGCAGTGTTGTAGTTGATGGCGCATACGATCACGCTGCGCGCCCAGGGAGCGACTTTCGCCAGACTCGCCCGTTTCAGCTCTCCGGCATCGGTGCGGGCCTCCATGTATTTCATTTCACCGTGATGCTCGGCAGCGATCCATGAGGGGAAAACCTGCAGCTCGGCAAAGTCGCGGACGGGAGCGATCCCACAGAGTTCAAACCCGGCCTCGCGGGCGAATTGCTGGATGCGGGTTCGAAGATCGGCAAACATAGCAGCGACCGCTGATATTGGCGTTTTCGAGGAAGCACGCCGTTTTAGAGAAGCGGCCGCATCCCTCAGAAAAGGCTACCACTTCCGGTTCCTCGCGGCCCTCGTGCGCGGTGAACAATAGCGCGTGACTCACGTCACATCCCCATGTCACATGGCCACGTGACAATACAACTCGGATTTCAACGGAGTTCCGCGTGTTCAAAATCGTCAACGCTCAGTTTATCGCCCCTGGAATCAAGCGCTTTGTCATCGAAGCGCCCCGCATCGCACGCAAACAGCGGCCGGGTCAGTTCGTCATTATCCGGGTCAACGAAAAAGGCGAGCGCATTCCGCTTACCATCGAACGCTCCGACCCGGAGAAAGGCACGGTCAACATCGTCGTGCAGTCGATCGGCAAGACCACAAATCTTCTCAACTCGCTCGAAACCGGCGACAGCATTCTTGACATCGTCGGGCCGTTGGGCAAGCCCTCTGAGATCGAGAACTTCGGCACGGTCGTCGTGATGGGCGGAGGTGTCGGCACCGCGATGGCATATCCGACTGCGGCCGCGATGAAGAAGGCCGGCAATCGCGTGATCACGATCCTCGGCGGACGCAATAAGGACCTCGTCCTGCTGGAAAACGAGATGCGCCAGGTCAGCGACACCGTCTTTGTCACCACCGACGACGGCAGTTACGGCGATAAGGGACTCGTCACCGACAGGCTGCGCCAACTGATCGAAAACGGAACGCGTATCGATCAGGTGCTGGCCGTGGGACCGATCCCGATGATGCGCGCGGTCGCCGATATGACGCGCAAAGAGAAGATCCGCACCATGGTCAGCCTGAATCCGATCATGATCGATGGCACCGGAATGTGCGGCGGCTGTCGCGTGCTGGTCGAAGGCAAAAGCGAATTTGCCTGCGTCGATGGGCCCGAGTTCGATGCTCATCGCGTGGATTTCGCCGTGCTGGTGCAGCGCAACGCGATGTACCGCGATGCCGAGAAGCGATCGATGGAAGACTACAAGCGCGAATGCGAATACGAAAAGCAGAAGGACCAGAGCGAAGCGCGAAGTGAAGTCGCGAGCGAAGCTGCTGCCACTTGTGCGCTGGAGGAAAAGTAAATGCCGACACCGCCGGCGAAGTCGAAGAATCCCGTACCCAACAAAGAACGTATCAAGATGCCGCGGCAGCATATGCCCGAGCAGTTGCCGCACATCCGCAATAAACAGTTCACTGAGGTCAATCTCGGATACTCCGCGGAACTGGCGCGTCAGGAAGCGCTGCGTTGCCTGGAATGCGCCAAACCGACCTGTACCCGGGACTGCCCGGTGGGCGTGAAGGTCAAGGATTTCGTGCAACTGATCGTGGAAGGCGATTACTTGGGCGCCGCTGCGAAGATTCGCGAAGATAATGTGCTGCCAGCCATTACCGGGCGCGTCTGTCCGCAGGAAGACCACTGCGAAGGCGCTTGCCTGCTGTGCAAGAAGGGCGAGTCGCTGGGCATTGGGTACCTGGAGCGTTTTGTCGCCGATTACGAGCAGCAGCACTTCGACGTGAAGAATATCGTAAAGGCTCCGCCAACCGGCAAGAAGGTCGCCATCGTAGGCAGCGGTCCTTCCGGCTTGACGGCCGCTGGAGACCTGGTGCAGAAAGGCCACGAGGTGCATGTCTTCGAGGCCTTGCATGAGATTGGTGGTGTGCTGGTCTATGGCATCCCCGAATTTCGCCTGCCGAAAACGATCATCCGCCAGCAGGTCGACTTCATGCGCGCCATGGGAGTGGAGTTCGAGACCGACGTGGTTGTTGGACGCACCGTTACGATCGACGAACTGCTCGAGGAAGAGGGCTACGACGCAGTATTTATCGGCACGGGTGCGGGATTGCCGCAGTTCATGGGAATTCCGGGCGAGCATTTAAATGGCGTCTACTCGGCCAACGAGTTTCTGACGCGCATCAACCTGATGCACGCTTATGAGTTCCCGAAGTATGACGAGCCGATGGTCGATTTCCGCGGAAAGAACGTAGCCGTGATCGGCGGCGGAAACACGGCGCTCGACGCGATCCGCTCATCTTTGCGTCTGGGTGCGGGTAAGGCATTCATTCTCTACCGCCGCAGCGAGGCCGAGATGCCCGCCCGCAAGGAAGAAGTGAAGCACGCCAAAGAGGAAGGCATCGAATTTCAGGTGCTCACTGCGCCGCTGGAGTTCCTCGACGATGGCAAGGGATGGCTGGCGGGCGCGCGCTGCCAGAAGATGGAACTCGGCGAACCGGATGCTTCCGGCCGTCGCCGCCCGGTTCCGATTGAAGGATCCGAATACGTAGTCCCACTCTCAGTCGCAGTCATCGCGATCGGAACGACCGCCAATCCCATCGTGCAAAGCACCACGCCCGGACTGAACACCAACAAGAGAGGGTATATTCAGGCCGACGAAACGACGCAAAGAACATCGCGCAAAGGAGTGTTTGCGGGCGGCGATATCGTGACCGGTGGCGCGACCGTAATTCTCGCGATGGGCGCGGGACGAAGGGCCGCCCAGGGCATTCACGAATATCTGACTGCTGGAGGATGGTAGATCTGTTATCGCCCGCCGCCCCGACTCGGCAGTCGTGGGATATCACCTTTCCTGGATCGACGGCTCGGCGTCAGTTAGCCTTTGCCCGCGCTGCTCTGTTGCGGCGCTTCTGCGGCAGAACTCAAGATGTATTCCACGCGGTTTCGGCCATTGCGCTTGGCCGTATATAAAGCTGCGTCGGCCCGGCTTACCAGCGGTTCCACTTCTTTTACTCCAATGCAGTCGGAGACCGAGACTCCCATACTCATGGTGATCGACTTTTCCACCCCTCCCGCAACGATGGGAGCCGCGGCAATTGCTTCGCGCAGGTCATTCGCGCGCTGCATCGCTCCGGCCAGATCGCACGTTGGCAGCACTAACAGAAACTCTTCTCCTCCATACCGCCCAACGCCGTCATAGGCGCGGAGTTTGGATTGCAACCTGCGCGCGATCTCGCGCAACGCCTCATCGCCAAAGAGATGGCCGTGGGAATCATTCACCTTCTTGAAATGGTCGATATCGCCAAGCAGTACGCTCAAGGGTTTGCGCTCCCTGCGGGCTCGCTCCAGTTCCCGCTCCAGCATGCCGAAGATCTCCGCGTGATTCAGCAATCCAGTGAGGGAATCGCGAGTGGCGGCTTCGCGCATCGCCTCCCGCGCCGCGACCAGCTCTTCCTGCAGATCGAGAATTCGTTTTCCGGTCAGAAGGCGCGCCTTCAATTCCGATTCGTCAAACGGCTTCATCAGATAATCGTCCGCCCCGGCCTGCAGGGCTTCGAGCATATTCTGCCGGCCTTCTTTGCTGGTCAGCAGGATGATGTAGATGTATTGCCCCGACAAACCCGCCGCGCGAATACTCTGGCACAACTCGACCCCTTCGACGTCCGGGAGCACCCAGTCGAGCAAAACTAGCTTGGGTGTTTTCGGCTGCTCGAGCACCCGCCAGGCCTCGGCGCCCGTTTCCGCGATGGTGACGCCAAAGCCCCAGCTGCGCAGATGATCACCGATCAGTTTCCGGTAGACTGCGGAATCTTCGACCAACAAAACCTGCATTCGCCTTGAACCTCCGACCCAGTTGTGTGAAACCTTCGAACGCACGACTCGAATTCTTGCCGTATGCCTCAGGGTCGTATTTTGTGCCGGTTGGACCATCATAGACGAACTGAGTGCAGATCCGGCAGGTTATCTCCGGGGCAGTGCCTTCGGAATACCCGGCGATATGCCGCGACCATTGCCGCACAAGCTCGCGTCGCTGCCCATTCTCGCGATCAGGCTTGCATTGCGGTCAGGCGGCGCGATCCTGTTTCTCGTCTTTCTTTTTGTTTCGGACGCGAGCGAGCGCCGTGACGATCGCAGTCAATACGCGGTCGTAGGAACTGAGCATTTGATGCTGCCTGGGGTCGCTACTCCACCAGAGTACTCGCAGCTTGACACTGGATGGGTCCGGAGAATTCAGGTCCATTATCAAGACCTCGGGCGCCGGATCAGACAGGACTCCAGGCACCGCACGCACCGTTTCGATAATCGAGGATTTCAATTCGCTCAAATCGGTAATATTGCTCACGGTCAAGTCATATTCCCACCGTCGCCGGTCGAGCGCGGTGTTGACAATCACGGACTGAGTAAACAAATCTGCGTTCGGAATGACCACCCGGCGTTCGTCGTACGTCTGGATAATAGTCGCGCGAGCCTGAATCTCTTCTACGGTTCCTTCGAAAGCATTGAGCTTGATTTCGTCGCCCACGCGAAATGGCTCGGCCCATAACAGCAAAAGTCCGGCGAGGAAATTTTGCAATATATTCTGAAACGCGAATCCAATGGCCACCCCCCCAATTCCCAGGACCTTAATCAGGTCGGAGGCCCGGAACGATGGCGCGACAATGGAAAACGCTACCAGGAACCCTAATAAAACCGTTGCTCCGCCGAAGAGGCGAGCAAAGACGACCGCCAGGTTCTCCCGGTGTTCGGGAATACTTTTTCGGATTACCCGGGCGACAACAAGGCTGAGGCCGTAGAAGAGAATGAAGACAACAACCGCCACCGCGAAGGCCGGCAGGCGGTCGATGAAAGTGTCCGCCAGATGGTGCTCCGCCTGCCAAAACTTCTCGACGGTTGAATTCATGCCGGGTTCATCGTTGTCTCACTAGGCTGCTTCGCGGGCGGTTTCCCAGTTCATAGTGCGCGGCGGAATGGTGCGCGGCGGCAAAGAATCGACCGGTTGGGAGTTCCTAACGGTAAGGGCTTTGCCATTTTGAAGGGCCACGGGTTCGCGGCGTTCGAGTCCGAGCAACTCCCGCATTCTGGACTTTGCTTTATGCAGTTGCGACTTGGAGTTGCCCACCGAACAGCGCAGCAGGCGCGCTATTTCGTGATGTTCGTATCCTTTGACCTCGTGCAGCACGAAAATGGTTCGATAGCCGGCAGGGAGTTCCTTCATGGCGCGCGTCAAGGCGATTCGGTCGACGCAGCCGGCGAGACGATCGTCGGCTCGTCCCTGCTCCCGCTTCACCGAGCCGTCGGGCTGCTCGATCGGCTGATCGAGAGACACGGCACGCAATCCCTTTTTGCGCATGTGCATAAGAACCGTATTCACAGCCACCCGATAGAGCCAGGTCGAGAGAGCGGAATCTCCGCGAAAAGTCGCGAGCTTGCGAAAGGCCTGCAGGAATGCGTCCTGCGTCAGGTCCTCGGCTTCCGCCGTGTTGCTGGTCATCCGCAGGCACAGAGAATAGATCTTGGTTTTGTGTGCGTTAAACAAGGAGGCGAAAGCATCGGGGTCCCCCGTTTGAGCCCTGCGCACAAGTTCCATGTCGGCTTTATGGCGGTCTGTGGAGTTCGGTTCGTTTTTCACTTGGAGCTCCTTTCCCTGCGTCGCGAGGGTTCGATTCCTTACCCCCACGCAATGCGACAATAGGGCCCACAGTGCCGCGGGTCCATCCAGTGATCGCGGTACCCGGCCCAGTTCGTTGCTGTAAACCGCTGTCGTTCGCGTGGGGGCTTAACGAGATGCTAACAATCACAGATGAATGAATCTTCACTAAGTAGTGAAATGGCTTCTCTAGGGATACTCTTCGAGGGAACTACAGGATCGAAGGGATTGTTCAATTCGAATGGGGTTCTTATCCTCACTTCAGTATCAATTGTGGTTTCCTCAGATACCCACCCTCCGGGCAAGTGCTGACCGGCCCAAATGGAGCCTTCGGCACTTGCCCCTCGCCATAACTGCGAGGAGAGAGGGGAGCGGGCCGAAGTACCACTGGCGTAAAACCAAATAACTTCCGGAGGACAGCATGGAGACGAACTCATTGCAAGAACTTTATGTGGAACAACTGCAGGATCTTTACAGTGCTGAACAGCAGATCATCAAGGCTCTGCCGAAGATGATCGATGCGGCACAATCGAAAGACTTGCGCGACGCGTTGACCGAACACTTGAATGTGACGAAGAAACAGGCGGAGCGGCTGGAGACAATCTGCGAAGAACTGGGCGAAGATCCCGCCAAGGAGAAATGCAAAGGCATGGAGGGGGTTCTTAAGGAAGGCAGCGACCTGGTGAAGAAAGTTGGTCAAAAAGCGGTGCGGGATGCCGCGATCATCGCGGCAGCGCAGCGCGTAGAGCACTATGAGATGGCTGGCTATGGCACGGCACGCACTTATGCCACCCTTCTTGGCTTCGACGAAGCGGCAAACATGTTGGAACAAACGCTGGAAGAAGAGAAGGAAGCCGATGAAACGCTCACCGGTTTGGCCGAGCACCTTAACGCGGACGCACTCCAACAAGACGAGAGCGACGCCGATAGCGGAGATTCTCAACTCGCGCGCGGCAAGGGTTCGAAGGCTGCCAAGTCCTCGGCGCGGGGCAAACGGGTCGCTTAAGTCTCAGTTTTTGCAATCATTGATGAGGGGCGCCGGTGCGGCAGCTTCAACTGCCGTCGTCTTGGCCCCCTCCTAAAATACAACGGGACTGTATCGCCCTGGGAAAACCGAAAGCAGAAGCCAGATCTTTCACCCTAGAAAGACGGCTGCACCACGTGAACGATATTGTTGCGAACGGCATACATCACCAGGTCGCTCACCGAATGAAGGTTCAGCTTCCGCATGATGTTGGCCCGGTGTGTTTCTGCTGTTTTGATGCTTAATCCAAGCGCCTCGGCAACATCTCTGGAACTCCTGCCCTCCGCCAGCAATTGAACGATCTCCCGCTCGCGGGGCGTTAGACGGCTGGGAGAGGAATATGATTGGGCGGCTCCATTATCGTTGTGCCGAAGATAACCCTCCAGCACCATCGATGCGACTTTGGGGGTGAAATAGATCTTGTTATTTCGCAATGCTTCAATGGCAGTGACCAGATCGCGCGCCGCATCCGTCTTCAAAAGAAAGCCGCGCGCTCCCGCGTTGAGCACTTCCTGCACCAGCTGGTCTGAGTCATGCAAAGTCAGAATAAGAATTCGGATCTGCGGTTTTGCTTTGACAATCTGGCGTGTTGCCTCCAGGCCGTTCAGGTTGGGCATTCCAACGTCGAGAATGACGGCATCGGGATTTAGTTTGATCGCCTTTTCTACGGCTTCGCGTCCATTACTCGCTTCCCCACATACCTCCCATTCCGGTTTCGCTCGCAACAAGGCACATAACCCGCGCCGAACTACTTCATGATCGTCCGCCAAAAGGATTCGAAACGACACGGTGTTCCTCCCCAGGGGAATCCTGATCGCCAAGGAAACATACCTGGTACACCCCTGAGATGCGCCGTATCTCCTAAATGTTAGCCCCCACTTCGGTGAGAACAAAATACTGGGAATCCTGTAGACGAGTTATGGCTACAAGATGATTCGGTAGTTGCTTCCACATGTAATACAAGATCGACCGGATAGACCGTAATGAATCGCAGTCGTAAGTTGGTTGTTAAGTGAGCGAACGACGAACGACGAATTTATTATTTTCAGGAAAGGAAAGCGATGAACTCGGATCAGATGCAAGGCAAATGGAAGCAGATGAAGGGCTCGGTCAAGGAGCGTTGGGGCAAGCTGACCGACGATGATGTCAATGTGGTTAACGGGCAGTTTGACCAACTGGTAGGGAGAGTGCAGGAGCGATACGGCATTCAAAAAGAAGAGGCCAAGAAGCAGGTCGACGAGTGGTTGAAGCGCTCTGATATGAACGAGTCCGACTTCGAGCGGCGCAAGGCAAGTTAGTACGCACGTCGGCGCGGGGGAAACTTAATCGAACTCTCCCCGCGTCGCTTTTCACCAGAATAGAGCGGCGCTACACGAAATCAGGCCGTGGCAAACGTCAGCTGCGAGGCCGGAATCACCGCGGGAATACTGATTTCGACAATTGTGCCGGGGTTTGCGTTCAGGATTCTCAGTTCCCCTCCAAATTCCCCAACCCGCTCCCGCATCCCACCAATGCCGATGCCGATACTCCCGGGCAGTAGCTGCAAGGTCTGCTCGGCCACGCCTTTCCCGTCATCGCGCACCCTAAGCAAGAGGGAACTGTCCCTTTGAGCCAAACTCACCGACGCTGTTTGTGCTCGCGAGTGCCGAAGAACATTTGTCAGCGCTTCCTGGACAATGCGGAAAATCGTTCTCTCCAGCAAAGGGGCAAGGCGAGGAAAGTCCGGTGGTTGCACATCCAGTGAGGTGACGATGCCGCTGCGCTCCGTCATGCCCTCCAGAAGCCAGCGCAGCGCGGAGAACAGGCCTCCCTCATCCAGAAGAGGCGGATGCAGCAGATAGGACATGCTCCGAACTTGCTGGATGGCGCGATCGATAAGATCGCTCGCCTCGCCAACCGCTTCTTGTTCTTGCTGGATGGCAGGCCGCTGCATCAGGCCGTCCAGCATCATTTTGGCGGCGGCGAGTTCCTGTCCGATGTCGTCATGCAGATCGCGAGCAAAGCGGCGGCGCTCCTCGTCCTGGGCGGTCATCAGACGGCTGGAAAGCCGCCGCAGTTCGCTGTTCAACATTTCGAGTTGATGCGCCCGGCGATGCAATTCGGCAAAAACGCTGACCTTGGCGCGGAGAAGCTCCGGAACCACCGGAACTGAAATATAATCCACCGCGCCGCGTTGGTATCCCTTCAGATAATCCAGATCGGTCAGGTGCACGCCGGAGATGAAGATGACGGCGGTCCGCTGAAAACGCGGATGCTGGCGGATCATCTCGGCCAACTCAAATCCATCCATCTCGGGCATGCTGACGTCCATGAGCACGACCGCCACATCATTTTTTAGCAACAACTCCAGAGCCTCGCGTCCCGAGTTGGCCTTGATCAGATTCTCTCCCAACTCGGCCAGCATGACCTCGTAGGTGAGCAACTTGGATGGCTGGTCATCCACCATCAGAATGTTGACCTTTGCATGTGTGCTCATTGTGTTCCTTCTCAGCTCGCCCGCCGAAGGCAAGTTATTTCCGGCGGGCGAGCCGACCCCACACTACCGGTGCAACCACGTCCGGAGCGCCGACAGTAGCTGGTCCGTATTTACGGGCTTGGCCAGATACTCGGAAGCGCCGGCTTCCAGACACTTTTCGCGATCGCCCTTCATGGCTTTCGCGGTTAATGCGATGATGGGCAGCCGTCGTAGTGCGGTCTTCTGCCGGATAACCTGCATGGTCTCGTAGCCGTCCATCTCGGGCATCATAATGTCCATGAGCACGATGGCAACGTCTGGCGTCGACTCCAGCAGTTCGATTGCCTGACGGCCAGTTCCCGCGGTTAAAACGGACATTCCGCGACGCTCCAGCACACTGCTCAGCGCGAAAATGTTGCGCACGTCATCATCCACAACCAACACCTTCTTGCCCACCAGAGCATCGTCGGAGCGATGCAACCGGTCGAGCATCCTTTGTTTTTCAACAGGAAGATTGGCCACAACGCGGTGCAGGAAGAGTGCGGTTTCATCGAGCAAACGCTCGGGGGATTGAACGTTTTTTACCACCACACTGCGCGCCAGAGTATGAAGTTGAGCATCTTCCTCCGACGACAACTCTCTGCCGGTGAATACCACTACGGGCAGATCGCTCAATGCTGGATTGTCGCGAAAACGCTCCAGTATCTCGAAGCCTGACATATCCGGCAGACGGAGATCGAGGACGGCACAATCGAAAGATTGCAACTCCACGGCTGCCAGCGCTTCCGCTCCCGTAGAAACGGTCGTGACGTCGATGTCGTCGTAGCCGAGGAGTTCTTTAATGCTGAGTTGCTCGGCTGGATTATCTTCGACGACCAGAAGGCGTTTGCGTCGGGGCGTCGCATATTCCTTGAGGCGCAACAATGCGGCGTCCAGCCCCTCGGGAGTGGTGGGCTTGGTCACGAAAGAAAATGCTCCGCGCGCCAGCCCGTGATGCCGGTCTTCATCCATGGTCAACATCTGGACTGGAATATGCCGCGTCGCGGGATCTTGCTTCAGATGGTTAAGAACCGTCCAGCCCAGCATGTCGGGAAGAAAAACATCGAGCGAGACTGCCGCCGGATGAAATTCATGAGCCAGCGACAGAGCCTCGCTTCCGCGCCGGGCCACCAGAACTTTGAATCCCTTGTCTCGCGACAGATCCAACAGAACTCGTGCGTAGTGTGGGTCGTCTTCGACAATCAATAGCACCGAATCGTCAGGCTGCAGATTTTCCCGATCATCTTCTATGGCTTCCTGCGGTGTCTCTGATACCGTCAACTTGGTCAGTTGCGCTGGCATGGTTGGCGAAAGGTTCCGATCCGGCATGACAACCGTAGACGGCCCAACATAAGTTTGCGGCAGGTAGAGAGTGAACGTGCTTCCTTGGCGGGGCACGCTGCTCAACTGGATTTCCCCTCCCAGCAGGTTCGCCAACTCGCGGCTGATCGCGAGGCCCAGACCAGTGCCTCCGTACTTACGGCTGGTGCCCGCGTCTGCTTGCTGAAAGGCCTCAAAGATGATGCGCTGTTTCTCGGCAGGAATACCAATACCGGTATCGGCCACCTCGAATGCAATCACCGAGGCCGCGCTCTCCAGGATCGCATGACCGTGAGACCATCCACCTTTTGCAGGCCGCACGGAAAGGCTGACGTGGCCATCTTCGGTGAACTTGAACGCATTCGACAAGAGGTTCTTCAAAACCTGCTGCAGACGTTTTGAGTCCGTGACCATACTGCGGCTGAGGTGCGGATCGGTGTTCACCTCGAAGCTGAGTTTCCGGTTCTCGGCCTCGTGGCGGAACGGACGAGCCACCATCTCCAGCACGCTGCCGTAGAAAATCTCCTCGGCTTCCACTGAAACCGTACCCGATTCGATCTTCGAAAGATCGAGAATGTCGCTGATCAGGTTCAGCAGGTCGGTTCCCGCGCCGTGAATCGTACGCGCGAACTCGACCTGCTTGGCGGACAGATTGCCCTCCGGATTGTCGCCCAACTGTTGTCCAAGCACGAGAATGCTGTTGAGGGGGGTACGCAACTCGTGGGACATGTTGGCCAGGAACTCGGACTTGTACTTCGACGTAAGCGCCAGCTCCTTGGCTTTCTCTTCGAGCGCGCGGCGGGCCTGCTCGATCTCCTGATTCTTGCGTTCGACTTCGACGTTCTGCTCGGCCAGTTGCTGCGCTTTTTGTGCCAACTGCTCGTTGGTTTGCTGCAGCTCTCTCTGCTGGGTCTGCAATTCGGTGGCCAGCTGCTGCGACTGCTTCAGCAGGCTTTCCGTTTGCATCGTCGCCTCAATGCTGTTCAGCACGATGCCGATACTCGCCGTCAATTGCTCAAGAAACGCTAGATGTGAAGCTGTGAACGTGCCCAACGACGCAAGTTCGATGACCGCCTTGACGCTGTCTTCGAACAACACGGGCAGCACGATGACGTTTCGTGGCACAGCTTCGAACAGGCCAGAACGGATTGGAATCGTGTTTGGCGGCAGGTCGTTGATCAACATCCGCCGTTTCTCCGCGGCGCATTGCCCCACCAGGCCTTCTCCCATATTCAAGCGCCGCAGATGGCCGTCCGGCCCGTCGGACGCGAACGCCGACAGCAGCACCATTCCAGCCGATTCCTCCGATTCCATCTGGTAGATCACGCCCTGCTGCGCGTTGACGAGCGGCACCAGTTCGGAGAGCATCATTCGTCCAACAGTCGTCAAGTCGCGTTGCCCCTGCAGCATGCCGGTAAAGCGCGCCAGGTTCGTCTTCAGCCAATCCTGCTCAGTATTGCGCTCCGTCGTGCCGCGGAGGTTGTTGATCATCGTGTTGATGTTGTCTTTCAGTTCGGCCACTTCGCCGCTCGCTTCCACCTGAATCGATCGCGTGAGGTCGCCTTTGGTGACGGCGGTCGCGACCTCGGCAATGGCTCGCACCTGGTTGGTCAGGTTGTCAGCCAGCAGGTTGACGTTGCCGGTGAGATCTTTCCACGTGCCGGAAGCGCCTGGCACGTTGGCCTGTCCGCCGAGGCGCCCTTCCACGCCGACTTCGCGCGCCACCGTAGTCACCTGATCGGCGAACGTCGCGAGCGTGTCCGTCATGTTGTTGATCGTTTCCGCCAAAGCCGCGACCTCGCCCTTGGCGTTCACGGTCAGCTTCTTTGTGAGTTCACCGTTAGCGACGGCAGTTACGACCTTCACAATGCCGCGCACTTGTTCGGTAAGATTCGCGGCCATGACGTTGACGTTGTCCGTCAAATCTTTCCACGTGCCTGCGACGCCAGGCACTTTCGCCTGTCCGCCGAGTTTGCCATCGGTGCCGACTTCGCGCGCCACGCGCGTGACTTCGGCCGCGAACGCGTTGAGCTGATCGACCATGGTGTTGATGGTGTTCTTGAGTTCGAGAATTTCGCCTTTCACATCGACCGTAATTTTGCGCGATAAATCGCCGCGCGCCACGGCCGTCGTCACTTCTGCAATGTTGCGGACCTGAGCCGTCAAGTTGCCGGCCATCGCGTTGACCGAATCGGTAAGGTCCTTCCACGTGCCGGCGACGCCCGGAACATTGGCCTGGCCGCCCAACCGGCCTTCGCTGCCGACTTCGCGCGCCACGCGCGTCACCTCGGCGGCGAACGACCTCAACTGCTCGACCATGGTGTTGAGCGTTTCTTTAAGCTGCAAGATTTCACCGCGCACGTCCACCGTGATCTTCTTCGACAAATCTCCGTTCGCAATGGCGGTAGCAACTTCGGCGATATTTCGCACTTGTCCGGTCAAGTTGCTGGCCATGAAATTCACGTTGTCGGTGAGATCCTTCCACGTTCCGCCGACTCCCGGCACCTGCGCCTGCCCGCCGAGTTTTCCTTCCGTACCTACTTCGCGGGCCACGCGGGTAACTTCGCCTGCAAACGCGTTCAACTGGTCGACCATCGTGTTGATGGTGTTTTTGAGTTCGAGAATTTCGCCCTTCACATCGACCGTGATCTTGCGCGACAGATCGCCGCGAGCGACGGCCGTTGTTACCTCAGCGATGTTTCGCACCTGGCCTGTAAGGTTGCCGGCCATCGAGTTGACGGAATCGGTAAGGTCCTTCCATGTACCGGCGACGCCGGGCACGTTCGCCTGTCCTCCCAGTCGTCCTTCGGTTCCAACTTCGCGGGCGACGCGCGTCACTTCACCGGCGAACGCATTGAGCTGATCGACCATCGTGTTGATGGTGTCTTTCAGCAGCAAGATCTCACCGCTGACGTTCACCGTGATTTTTTTCGAAAGGTTGCCGCTGGCAATGGCTGTCGAAACTTCGGCGATGTTTCGCACCTGGCCAGTAAGGTTGCTGGCCATCGAGTTTACTGAGTCCGTAAGATCTTTCCACGTTCCGGCAATACCAGGCACCTGCGCCTGGCCACCGAGTTTGCCGTCAGTGCCAACTTCGCGGGCCACGCGCGTCACCTCGGATGCGAAGGACCGCAACTGGTCGACCATCGTATTGATGGTGTCTTTGAGTTCGAGGATTTCGCCCTTCACGTCGACCGTGATCTTGCGCGACAAATCGCCGCGCGCCACGGCCGTGGTCACTTCGGCAATATTCCGGACCTGACCGGTCAGGTTGCTCGCCAGGAAGTTGACGTTGTCTGTAAGATCCTTCCACGTTCCACCCACGCCCGGCACCTGAGCCTGCCCGCCCAACTTGCCTTCGGTCCCCACTTCGCGGGCCACGCGTGTCACTTCACCGGCGAACGCGTTGAGTTGATCCACCATCGTGTTAATGGTGTTCTTCAGTTCGAGAATTTCGCCCTTCACATCGACTGTGATCTTGCGTGACAAATCCCCACGCGCAACAGCAGTCGTAACTTCGGCAATGTTTCGCACCTGACCGGTCAGGTTTCCGGCCATTGAGTTGACAGAATCAGTAAGGTCCTTCCACGTACCGGCCACGCCGGGCACGTTCGCCTGTCCTCCAAGTCGTCCTTCGGTTCCCACCTCGCGCGCCACGCGCGTAACTTCACCGGCGAACCGGTTCAACTGATCCACCATCGTGTTCAGCGTTTCTTTCAGCTGCAAAATTTCGCCGCGCACGTCAACCGTGATTTTGCGCGAGAGATCGCCACTGGCAATCGCGGACGCAACCTCGGCAATGTTGCGCACCTGGCCAGTAAGGTTGCTGGCCATGAAGTTCACGTTGTCGGTGAGGTCCTTCCATGTGCCGCCAACACCGGGTACCTGCGCCTGCCCGCCCAGCTTGCCTTCCGTACCCACTTCGCGCGCCACGCGCGTTACTTCTCCGGCAAACGCATTGAGCTGATCGACCATCGTGTTGATGGTGTCCTTCAGCTCGAGAATTTCGCCTTTAACATCGACGGTGATTTTGCGCGAAAGGTCGCCGCGCGCCACGGCCGTCGTTACCTCGGCGATGTTGCGCACTTGTGCCGTAAGGTTTCCAGCCATTGCGTTCACGGAGTCAGTGAGATCTTTCCAGGTGCCAGCAACTCCCGGCACTACCGCCTGGCCGCCAAGTTTGCCATCGGTGCCGACTTCGCGCGCCACGCGCGTCACTTCCGACGCGAAGGATCGCAACTGGTCCACCATCGTGTTGATGGCTTCTTTGAGCTGAAGAATTTCGCCGCGGACGTCAACCGTAATTTTGCGTGAAAGATCCCCGCTCGCCACAGCGGTTGCAACCTCGGCAATGTTGCGCACCTGCCCGGTAAGATTGCTGGCCATGGAGTTGACCGAATCAGTGAGGTCCTTCCACGTGCCAGCGACGCCCGGTACCTGAGCCTGGCCGCCGAGTTTGCCGTCCGTACCCACCTCGCGCGCCACGCGCGTCACTTCAGCCGTGAATACTCCCAGTTGCTGAATCATGGTGTTGACGATTTCGGCGGAACGAAGGAATTCTCCTTCCAGGGGACGTCCGTCAACTTCCAGCCTCACTGTTTGTGTCAGATTGCCCTGAGCCACCGCTGAGATCGCGCGCGTAACTTCGGTCGTCGGGCGCAGCAGATCTTCGACCAGTGTGTTCACGGAGGATTCCATGTCACCCCAGGCCCCTCTGGACTCGTAAAATCGCGCACGCTCCCGGGTCTTTCCCTTCTTGCCAACCACCTGCCCCAGCCGCTTGAGTTCGATCGCCATTTGCTGATCAGCGGCCGCGATGTCGTTGAACGTGTCGGCGATTTTGCCCGCGAGTCCCACCCATGAACCCGGCAGCCGCACAGAGAAATCACCATCTCGCAGCGTCTGCAGGCTGTCCAGAATTGCTGCCAGGTCAGGCGCGGCTTCCGCACCGGAGTGGCCGTTGCTGGGGTGATTCTCTACCAACGTTCCGCCGTTTTCGCCATTCACAACTGCAGTCGACGCGGCGCGCCCGCTCTTCTTCATCGTCGTCTCCACAACTCGGTCTTCGCTCTAAAGACGGGAGTTGCCCATCCCTTTTGCTTTTGATCGCAGCCGAACTCATCGAGGCAGTCGACGATCGGCGACACTATATGTCGATTGAACACGCCGCAGCCGGTTAGCGATCGCACAATGGCGGATGCAATTTCAGGCCGCGGCAAAACCCCTCTACTAGGACGAGGGATACCAGAAAAAAAACAATAACGCTCTACAGTATTTCCTGTAGAACAAGGGTGCTGAAGGGAAAACCGGAGAAAGAACGGCAGGGAAAAGGGCAAGACGAAGTCTAAGTCCACCCCCGCGCAACCAACGTTCTGCTGACAAACGTGCGGCCCTCATGCGCCGCCTCAATGGCGGAGAGGAGATCGAGACCGGCGTCAGATTTTACAACGTAACCGTAGGCCCCGCCCCGCAACGCGTCTCTTGCCAGAGGAATGGAAGTGTGCTGGCTGACGAAAATTATGCGCGATTGCGGACATGCCGCCCGAATCCCGGGAGCAGCTTCAATGCCGCTCATGCCTGGAAGGCTGATGTCCAGAAGAACGATATCAGGGTGAAGTTCGCCGACCTTCCTGATTGCTTCTTCACCGTCGACCGCTTCCCCTACTATTTCGAGATTCGGCTTGGATTTGAGAACCGAGCCGATACCACGCCGCGCTACTTCATGGTCATCGACGAGTACGATCCGGATTGGAGCCATCTCCGTCTATCTCTGTTGGGCAGGATGCTCAAAGCTACTCAATATATTCGCCTCCTTGTCGTTTTCCATACAGTTGTTACCCGAGGTTCGTCCAACCTCCGGGCGAAACCAAATCACCTATCGGCCTGGACTCGTATCCGGCGAGGCCTTCACGCTCGTTTTCCGTTCATCCAAGGCCTTCATCAGTTCGGTGATTAAGGTAATCAATTGTTCCGGGTCCTTTTCTTTCCCCACAGCCTCGCATTCTTTCCCCACAGCCTCGCACAGAACTCGCCAGTCACGTTTTTCTCCACCCATGGTAGTTGATCACCTCGTCCGTAAAGAGATGTGTAATGAGGCACGACACTCGTCCTCGCAATCCGTGATGTCGGTGGCTTAGAAAGCAAGCTGGATGCCATTCGGAATGTTCGCGAGGAAGTGCCACCCAGAGAATCAGTTAAGAGGCCGCTGGACCCGCCTTTCAACCGAGGCGGTCTGGTAATTTTGTCGTACAGTAGCCCCCTTGCGAACTTTCGAAGTGTCGCCGGTTGTTCTTCGGTGTCTGCGATCCCCGGCTACAGCATTTTCCGTATATACCATTCCCTGTTTATGGAAGATAAAAGTAGAAGTGGGGAACTGAGTTAACGCCTTAATTAATAGGTCGAGTGATTCGAATTGGTTGGCAAAGGATTCTTGGAAATGTCCAATTTTCGAATTCTGATTGCCGATGATCACGAGATAGTTCGTCAAGGAATTCGTGCGCTCATTGAATCGCATCCGGGCTGGGAAGTCTGCGCTGAGGCCGTCGATGGCAGGGACACAGTGCAGAAAGCCGAACAGCTGAAACCAGATTTGATCGCTCTCGACATTGGAATGCCGAAACTCAATGGGCTCGATGCCGCCCGTGAGATCCTGCGCGATAACCCGAAAGCCAGGATTTTATTCCTTACCATTTATGACACCGATCAGGCGGCCAAAACGGCATTCCAGATCGGGGCAAAAGGGTTGATCCTTAAATCCGACGCCGGCCGCGAGTTGGTCGGCGCCATCGAGCTTATCCAACGTAATTCAACTTACTTCAGTCCGCGCCTGAATCATTCGGGCTTGGGTTCCGACCTGCGCGGAAACCGCCGCTCGCTGGAGAAAGACACTCTCACGCCACGCGAGAGCCAGGTGATCAAGTTACTGGCGGAAGGAAAAAGTACCAAGGATGTCGCTGCCCTCTTGCAGTTGAGCGTGAAGACAGCGGAGACGCATCGCAGCAACATCATGAGCAAACTCGGCCTGCATTCAGTAAGCGAGCTGGTCCTCTACGCGGTCCG
This sequence comes from uncultured Acidobacteriaceae bacterium, assembly GCA_963821295.1. Lineage (GTDB taxonomy): Bacteria > Acidobacteriota > Terriglobia > Terriglobales > Acidobacteriaceae > Acidiflorens. The sequence goes on from CAWGDB010000001.1 coordinate 711,087, forward strand.
AAACAACATCGTTCAGGCGACGACCTCGGGGTCTACATCGAGCGCCGCTCCTGCCGACCAGAACAATGAGAACCCGAGTTGGCCCGAAGGAATTCTTCCGCATTAAACGCGCCCCCAAAAAGTTCATCGAGATGTGACTCTGATCTCTGGTGCAGGGTTATCTCCTCGTTAAGGTACAGGAACCCCTGTATTCGCGAGGCAATTAGTCTGGAGCTACCAAGAAGCACATTCCCCGACTGCGCGGTCAGCGCTAACTGTGCATCTTAGAGCTGTGCATAAGAGATCGACGATGAGTGGACCCTTTATCGTGCCAAACGTGCATCCCGAACAACTGTTGCCGGGGGAGCGCACTAATTTTGAAGGACGGCCCATCGGCAATCGCATCCTTCTTGCCCTGCCAGAGGCGGAATTTCAAACTCTTCGCCCACTGCTTAATTTCGAGTATCTGCCCAGCCATGCCAGCCTGCACGAGCCTGGGGAAAAATTGGAGTTTGTGCATTTTCCGAATCGGGGCTTGGTCTCGATTGTCGTTGCCACCCGCGAGGGGAAGACAGTCGAAGTGGGAGTCGTGGGAAATGAGGGTTTAGTCGGCATTCCCGCCCTCGTCGGTCTGAGCCGGTATCCGCATCGTGCGGTGGTCCAGATCGCCGGCGACGGATTCCGCGTTCGCGTAGATGCTCTTCGCACCGCTCTGGCTTCCAGCCCCTACCTGCAGAGTGTTTCCAGCCGCCACGCTGTAATTCAGGGAATGCAAGCGGCCCAGTCCGCTGCTTGCAACCGCCTTCATGGCGTTGAGCAGCGCCTTGCGCGCTGGCTGCTCCTCATGCAGGACCGCATCGATAGTGGGTCGCTGTACATAACACACGATTTCCTCTCAACGATGCTCGGAACAGATAGGCCCAGCGTTAGCCTGGCAGCCGCTCATCTACAGCGAAAGGGCGCCATTGAATACACGCGTGGCGCAGTCAAGATCGTCAATCGCAAGCTGCTCGAAGAGCTAACCTGCGAATGTTATGGAGTAATGCAGCAGTTTAATGGGCCGCTGGGCCTGAAGTAATCTGACTTATGAATCCGATACCGCGTGCAGGGAATAACACCAGGAGTGGAGTTGCACCTTAATTGCGTCGAACAACCCTCAGATCCTCGATTCTAATACGAGGGTTCAATCGACCTTACTCGAATCGAGCCTGTTGACGCGTCAAGTGTTCCTCTCAACTTCACATTCTGTCCCTCATAGTCCCGAACCCTGATCTGATCATCGAGCTCATAGCTCGCCCCGGTTGAGTCTCTCAGGATAAAGCCATCCTCGCCTCGCCGTATCGTGCCTTGAAATGTCCGTACCGGCGATCGGGAACTCACATTCGTGAGCGTCGGCTGAACCTGCGCTTGAGGGTGATTTGATTGAGAGTCCGGCAGGTCGGCGGCAGGTTGCTGAGCGATTAGCGGAATCGTCAATGCCACCAAGGCAACACAGAGCATTAGAGATCTGATCTTGGTGAATGGAGACATCTCGCTAGCCTCCGAGTCCCACATCAGCCCGCCGAGCACGATGTTTGCCAAACACAAACGCTCGGATCGTCGTCGCTTAGCGAACTTTCGGATCGAGCGACCAAGTAAAACCCTCCAGTCGCGAGTAAGTTTGTCACGCTGCGGATATTGGGATGCTTTCGCAATGAACTACCCCGAATCGCACGCCCAACTAGGGATTCCACCTGATAGACGCCGCTGCACAATGCGCTATGCTGGCTATGGTTGGATTACGGTTACACAAGGAGGCCACTATGCTCTATTGGGCTGTCGTTTTCCTCGTGATTGCGATCATCGCCGGCGTTCTCGGGTTTGCCGGTATAGCGGTGGCCGCAGCGGGCATTGCGAAGATTCTGTTTTATATATTCCTGATCTTCTTTCTGGTCACCCTGGTCATGGGCCTCGGCCGGCGCGGCAGAGTTTGACTCTCTCCTTAGAACACACACTCCTCGGCGCTCTCGATGTTGAGAGCGCCTTTTTTGTGCTGTTTTTGTTGACCTTCGACTAGTAAGAACGCGCTACCAAATGCCTTTATCGTTTCCGGTGAGGCTATGGGCCACCAACGCGGAAACGGCCAGTGGCGGCAGCAGAGGCAATCGGAGTAAAGCGCGAACGTCTCGGTGCATGCCGGCCTGCAGAAGTTGGGAGGAGTAAAGCCTGAGTCCCGTACCCTTTGAAACGCGCAGGTACCCATCTTTGAAAAAGACCGTCGAATCCGGGGAATAAGCCGATTCTCTCACTTGATTGGGGAGAGACAGCACGCCACCGTATGACCTGACATAATTCTCGACCAGACAAAGATAGGTCGCAACCCCGGGCCATATCCCCGCCGAATCCGCCGCTTTTTTCAGTTCGCCAAAATCGAGCGCTCCGCTCTGCAGCAGCGACGCGCTGTCCACCATGTCGCACAGGCGAAAATAGAAATGGCGGTAGACTCTCTGCAACGTTGAAATGACGATGCGCTCTTCGGGCGCTGGAACGCAGAAATCATACCCTCCGACAGTCTTCGTCCTTCCCCGCTCAATCACTCGCCGCGCTATTTCCGCATGCTCCCCGGTCTGCCCAAGGTATTGCACGTGGATCTCGACCAGCTTTGCCAGGCCGGGGACGCTGTAATTCCATTTGTTCGCCAGCCGGTCGCCCCAACTGCGCTCTACCGGCTGCGCGTTAAACTCCTCCCGCATTGCCCGTTCGATCTCGCGCTCGTCAGAAGTTGTATAGAGATCGAGATCGGAGCCGAGATCGGGCCAGTGGTCGAGCGACTTGATCACCGCAACTTCACAACCTCGCGCTTCCAGACGGCTGCAAATCGAATGTAGGAACGCGAGGGCCTGATCAATGCTGTAGCGTTCTTCTGCCAGCGCTTTTGCGCATCGCTCGGTAAGTTCCCCTTCGTCCCCAAGAGCAGCCGGCGCGTCCTGCAAAACTTCCAAAACGCGCACGATCACATGGTGTGTGTTCGCGAGCGCAAAGAAATCAGCTAGCTCTTCCGCACTCAGGCTGCCGGTGTAGCGCAAGGCGCGCCGCAGTTGATCGAAATTCTCGGGCCCTTTTGTCTCCGGATGTGCGCATTGCAATGGGAGTAACAAACTCGAGAGTGTATCCATATGTTGCGTCTGGCGCGATTCTGCGTTCATCTCTTCTCCTGACGATGTCTCGGGAACATACTTCTGGACACACGTTTCTGAAGTTACTTCGATGATGCCGGGGACTGGAAAGTTTTGTTCCGATTCAAGGATGAGAGGCAATTTCTTTCAAAGTACAGCGAATACCGTAATGACCAAACAGACGCCGCGTCTTAGAGTGATTTCATGTTGGCGACCGCGGTGGCCCTCGGTGTCGATCCCGTCAATGCGAGCGTCAATTGCAAATTCTCGGATTCTGCGTTCGCGCTTCGCAGGTCAGGTCTGCGATCCGTTTGCGAGGCGTCATAGCTCCATAGGCTTGTCTCGACCAACCATCTTTGGCGCGTAGCCATCGAAGTATGCGAATTGTTAAGGAATCATAAATAAAAAGGAGTCTCTGGGTGTCTCTGAGTGCAATTCTTCTGACTGGCAAACGGCCTTGGAGCCCGCCCGGGAGCCTAACGACTTGCGAGGGCGGCTACCTTCAACCTCACGACATGCGGCCCGCTTCGTTGGCATGCGTGGACATTTTCGGCCAGTCCATTCTCCAGAGAACCATTGCTGATCTCCAGAAAACCGGCGTCCGCACCATTTCTGTGATTACAACTTCGGACTGTGTCCATTTCCGGGTAACGGCCGATGTGGGAGTCACCGTGACAGAGAAACCGGCCGATCGCTGGTGCGCCGCGGAGCGAACTCTCAAGACAGACGTGCAGCATGGAATCGATACCATCCTGATCGCTGAACTTGGCGCTTATGTCGAACTCGATCTCATTGGCGCTCTCAAGTTTCACAACGCCAAAAGACAACCGATAACTTGCCTCCATGACACTCACGGCGCGTTGTCTTACTGGATTGTCGACGCCGCGCGAGTCATAGCCAGCCGCAAGTTTCCCTTTCCGCTTGACGAAGACGAAATGGTCGACGCGCCGATTCCGTGCCTGGTAAACGGACACGTCAACCGCCTGTCCAATGCTTGGGATTTTCGGCGCCTCGTCGTCGACGCGTTCCTCGGGCGCTGCTCCATCAAGCCCCCGGGCCGCGAGATCAAGCCCGGAGCGTGGGTCGATGAGGGCGCCCACCTGCACAAGACCGCTCGCTTGGTTGCCCCGGTTTACATAGGCCGCGATACCCACGTGCAACCAGCGGCAGTGATCACCCGTTTCAGCAATCTGGAGCATAACAGCAACATCGGCGAAGGCAGTCTGGTTGCCGACTCTTCCGTTCTCCCGCACACGATGATCGGCAAGGGACTCGATGTCTCAGCCGCCATGGTGGATGGAAACGACTACTTCCACTTGAACCGCAACATTATGTTGCGAATTCAGGATCCAACCCTGATTTCAAACGCTGCTCCGGAAAAACAGTACCTCCCCGCTTATTTCCCCGAGTTCGCCGAACCAGTTCGCCAGAGAGAAGATCGCCAGAGAGAAGAACTCGAATACTCGCGCTATCTGTCACGCGCGGCAGGCAGGCTGCTCGAAGTGTTCAAGGGTGAAGTATGACGACCGGCAAGCCCGTGGTTGTAAAACGGCTCCCCGAGCACTTGGGAGCGCAGCAGTCGCAGGCATTTCTTCGGGAACTCGCGCCTGTTCTTGAGGCCGACCGGCCTCGCCTTGTCTTCGATTTCACCGCCGTGCGTCATCTGGATAGTGCTGGCGTGGAATTGCTTCTGCAATGTATGGAAGAGGCGATGAAGCGCAACGGTGATCTCAAACTGGCCGCGCTCTCACCTCAACTCGCTGTGATTCTGGAAATGACAAGAGTCGACCGCTTGTTTGAGATCTTTGACAATTCGACCGACGCAGTGGAAAGTTTTCACCGGTTTCCGGCACAAGCCTTGCAGCCAGAGGCCGCAGTCGCCCGCACCAATCTTTCGGCCGGAAACGGGAAGCAGAGCTGAGCAATTGATCGGTAGTAGCCGATTTCCGCACTCGACAGGGAAAACGTTGGCTCGAACTGGAGAACCCATGAAAACCGAACACGGTTTGCGGCTCCCGCTAATAGTGCCGGTGCTTGTTTTGGCACTCCTGTTGAACCCGTTCGCTTATGCCCTCCCGCAGGAACCCTCTGCCGGTCCAGGCGTGAATGGCCTGCCGGACAGCCCCGGTTCAGTTGAGACGCGATCTGGTTCAATGCAGTCTGATTCAACGCAGTCAAGCCCTGCGCAGTCAGGCTCCGTACAGTCAGCGCAACTCGCGCCGTCTCCAGCGCCTTCGCAAACGCCACCGCAAGCACAGCCCCAACCGCAACCTAAGGAGCCATTGGGCACGGCGGCCGCGGAGACCGTGCCCACGATGGGCATTGCAGCCTCGCAGCCGGCTGGCGCAGCGCTCGCTCCCGCGAAGCAACGGAGAGTGCGCACAATCCTGATAAGGGTCGGCGCGATTCTCGCAGCAGGAGCCGCGGTAGGAGCGACCGTGGCTTTGTCGGAAGGCAGTCCAAGCAAACCCCCCGGCGCTCGCTGATTCGTTGCTCGCAATTTAGCTGCTCAATGATTTCTTGCTGATGGAAATGCAATGGACCACAAGGCAATCCAGCCACGTCAACTCACAGATGAAAAGCCGAAACCGTTGTTAGTGAGCTTTTCTGGTATCGACGGCGCCGGAAAGACCACTCAAATCGACAACCTGATCGCTTGGCTGAAGAGCGCAGGACTGCGCGTTTGCCTGGTCCAATTTTGGGACGACGTCGCCGCGCTGAGAAGTCTGAGAGAAACTACCGGCCATGCTGTTATTCAGAGGGGAAAAAGGAGTCGGCTCGCCCGACAGGCCAGTGAATCGCAGAGACAAGAACATTCAATCCTGGTACATGCTGCCCGTGCGCATCGTGCTCTGTTCCCTCGACGCTCTCGGACTGGCGTCTGTCGTCGCGAAAATCAGGCGCAGGCCGGACGCAGATGTTGTGATCTTTGATCGTTACCTCTATGACCAGCTTGCAAATATGGATGTGCACAACCGCGTCACCCGGATCTACGTTCGGTTTTTGCTGCAGCTGATTCCTCGTCCGGACATCGCTTACCTGTTGGACGCCGATCCCGTCGAAGCGCGTGCCCGCAAACCTGAGTACCCGCTCGAGTTCCTACTCGGCAATCGTGCGTCTTATCTTGCTGTAAGCAAAATTGCCGGCATGAAAGTGATTCATGCCGGCACTCCCGAAGAGGTTGGAACCCGCGTGCGAAACGAGTTGTCCAGGAAGCTGGCCCCGGTTCAGGACCAGCCTGCCTTCGACATTCTCACCAGTAGGTAAGGCTGAAGTTATCCACGTATACCGAGTAGGGGTTCTGCGCCGAATTTCCATCCATCTGATAATTGACCGTCAGGCCGTACCAGTTGCCTTCGTTAAACGGCGGATAGGTCAAATTCAGATTGCTCGTCACTCCGTTGAACGTAATCGACTGGTAGAGAAGTTCATTATCCGGCGTTCTCTCCATCTGCAGCGTCAGGTGGTTCCAGCCATTGCTGATGGGGTTGCACGGAACCCCGGTGTGCACCCAATGTCCGTGCACGTTGTCCCAGATATCCCACTGATGTCCCGCTGCAATTTCGCACTGGTGGCCCCAGGTGAATCCCTGTCCGTCGAAATACTGGTTGATGTCGAACTCCAGAACCTCTGACAGCGCAAGGTTCGAGCCGTAGAAGTAGGTGTCATAAGTAAAGTGATGAAGGGTCGGAAGAAGCGTGTGATTCGCGTCCTGCACGCCCTGTGATGAGTGCGCTCCAATCAGCGGGTTTGTCCACAGAACATCGGCATAAGGATGAGTTCCGCCAATTGCAAACTGGGTCGCATTTCCGCTTAGCGAAGGTGACTTCATGTGCTGATTCACCGACCAGGTAACGCCCCCGCCGCAATTCGTGCATACGTCATAGTTGGGCGGATATTCACCATAGGCGGTCCAGCCCCCGCTCGCTTGCAGATTCGTGAACTGTTTCCCCGAGCTGCCTCCCACTGTGATTTTGACCGGCGTGTAAGACGCTCCACCGCAGTAGTCCCACTCTTCCACTACCGTGTTATACGTCCCGGGAGAAAACGTCAGATTCGTGTTCAGGCTCGCTCCCTGCGACACAAATGTGAGCGTATTGTTGACGTAGACTCCCATCGACGCCACACCTTTGGCGCAGCTCGATGTCGTTGCCGTAGCCTCATAGTTCACCGGGCTGCTGACCGCGGTGCCGCTCGCGGGCGCGGTCACGAACACACCTGTCTTGCTCGATACCGTGATGTCAATCGGCGTGTAGCTGGCCCCGCCACAATAATCCCATTCTTCTACCACCGTGTGGTGGCTTCCGGGGCTGATCGTCATGTTGGTATTCATGCTGGTGCTGTCGACGACGTATTCAAGGCTGTTGTCCACATAAACGCCCATCGACGCCACGCCCTTGGAACACGTGGTCGTGGTTGCGGTCGCTGTGTAGTTGGTTGGAGATGAAACGGTGGCTCCATTGCTTGGGTGAGTGACCGTAACTGTAGCGAAGGCCGGCATCACCAGCATTGCGATAAGAATGATACGGAAGGGATTAAGCCAGGTCATGGAAACTCTACTCCTGCGGAGGTGAAATTGATTTTGGACGTTCAGGACTGCAAACCGCTGAGGACCGCACAGGAAGGAAGAACATGCCGAAGCGGCAGCCAGAGGTTCCCGATTCCAAGGTCTCGTGACGGTGTTTAAACAGTAATACTGTATTTTCCCGATTGCAAGAATCGAATGTTCATATTTCAGTCGGATATCACACAATAGAAACGACTTTTGTCGATGCCGCAAAAGGCCCGTCCAGCGCCTTCCTGCAAGAGACTCCCCGGGGGACAACCAGTCCATTCCACGTGCCATCCAAGGATCGCCGTAGGAAGTTTCATGGAGTGTGCGCCCTGTGTCTGGACCTCGTCTGCTTGCCCTGATCGTGTCTCTGCTGGCACTGAGTTTCGCGTTGGGATGTCGCGGAATCGCCGCCAGTCCCGTACAAAACGGCGTTCAACTCGCGGTTGCCATGAGCGGGAATGGATCGGGAACGATCACCAGTTCACCCGCTGGGATTAAATGTCCTACCGCCTGCAGCGCAAATTTTCCCAGCGGCACCCAGGTCATGCTAACCGCGACTCTCGGGAACTCCTCCACCTTTGCCGGGTGGGGCGGAGCCTGCAGCGGCACATCGACCACCTGCACCATCACTTTGACCGCGACCCAGAACGTGACAGCCGGTTTTACGGCAATTCAGGCCGGCAACTATCAGCTCACCGTCACTGATACCACTAGCGGAAGCGCATCCGGATCTGTCACCAGCTCTCCGTCCGGAATCAACTGTCCAGGAACGTGCAGCGCAAACTTTTCCCTCCAATACTGCCGTGACGCTCACGGAAACTTCCGGCCCCGCCTCAACTTTCTCCACGTTCGCCGGCTGGAGCGGCGCCTGCACCGGCACGACCGCAACTTGTAGCGTCACGTTGAACGCCAACCAGAGTGTGACCGCGACCTTCAATCCGGCCATCAACCACATCATCTTCATGGCCCAGGAAAACCGCGGATTCGAACACTATTTTGGCGCCCTGCGCGAATACTGGGCAAGCAATGGATTCCCCGATCAATCATTCAATGGACTACCCCAATTTAACCCGACATCTGGCGATGCGCCGCTGCAAGGGCCGCCGCCGACTAACCCCGGCTGCGACCCCGCAGATCCGCCACCTGCCGATTGCACCGAGGACGCCAGCAGCCCGCAAGTCACTTCCTTCCACATGGTTTCCATGTGTGAAGAAAATCCCAGTCCTTCCTGGAACGAGAGCCACGTCGATTTCAATTTGAAGGATCAGTACTCAGGCACCGCCACTCTGGACGGCTACGTCTATACTGCGGCGCATGACGCAAGAGCCTTGGGCTATTACGATACCGTCGGCGCGCGCGCCATGAGCTATTACGACGGCACCGATCTGCCCTACTACTATTTCATGGCCTCGAGCTTCGGCACCTCCGACAGTTGGCATTCGCCGGAGATGTCTCGCACTCAGCCCAACCGTCTCTATATGCTGGCGGCCACCTCGGCCGGGAAAGCGTATCCGCCTCCGCCCGGCAGTTCGCCATTGCCCAATCCGACCATTTTCGATTTGCTCCAGGCCGCCAACATCTCCTGGAAGGTGTATGTCACGGATTTATCCAAGGCGAACCCGCCCGTGCAAGACAGCGCCTTGAATTTCTTCCAGACTGCCGCCAAGTACCCCAGCAACATCGTTCCCGCGGACCAGTTTCTTACCGATCTGGCAAACGATTCACTACCCTCCGTCGCATACATTGAACCCGGCTACAACGCTGGATTGGACGAACATCCCGGGGTTGACGACGGCGTTCCGGGCGCAAACATTCAGCTTGGCGCTCAATACGTGTCGACGCTCATCAATGGACTGATGCAGAGCTCCTCGTGGAAGGACTCGGTCTTTATTCTCACCTATGATGAGTTCGGGGGCTTTTACGACGGCGTTTCGCCCGCGTCCACGGTCAGTCCAGACGGTATCAAGCCGAATGACCTGGAGCCAGGAGACATCTGCAACAAGGGAACGACCGGCCCCACTTGCGATTTCGTGTACACCGGCTACCGCGTGCCGCTGCTTGTGGTCTCTCCGTTTTCGAAGAAGAATTACGTCTCGCACACGATTGCAGATTACACAGCCTGGCTCAAGCTGGTGGAGACACGTTTCGGCCTCAAGAGCCTGACCGCGCGTGATGACGCCCAGTTTGACATGACGGAGTTCTTCGACTTCGTAAATGTCCCCTGGGCAACGCCGCCCTCGCCGCCCACGCAGCCTACGAATGGCTCGTGCTACGTGGATAAATTGCCCTGACAGCCAGCAGAGCGTAACGCCGGCACCTTGCCGGCGGTTCCGGGGGCGTCTCGCCCCCGTCGCAGCGAGCGAGCGTAGAAAAAATCATGCGGTCACAGCACGAGCGGGGAACTCCGATTAATCCCGAGGCCTCCGCGCTCCCCTGTGGGTTGCGGTCTTGGTCCGTGCTTAACCAAAGTTCCCTGAACTCCTACCGCCCGCCCATAATAGTCATGCCGATCGGATACGATCCCGCTCCAACCGTATTCATGACCGTAAAGCTGGCGGTGTCGATAATCGAGATATTCCCCGAATTGCCGTTCGTCACATAGGCATACGCGCTATCGCCGGTAAATGCGACCTCTTCGGGACTCGCCCCGACAACAATCGTAGCCGCGACCGCCTGCGTGGCCGTCGAAATCACGGTCACCAGATTCCCATCGCCCTCGGTATAGTCGGTCGCATACACCCACTGCCCGTCGGGACTAACCTTTGCGCCCCATGCTCCATCCACATAAATTCTGCTCACAACCGTGTTATCGGCCGTGCTGATCAAGGCGATCGAGTCGCCAACTCCGTTGGTATCGAAGCTCGGCGCATACACCGTCAACCCGTCGGGAGAGATCGAGAGAAATCCCACGCCGCCGCCCACCGGAATCGTGGCCACCACTTTCCGCTTCGCGGTCGAGATTACCGAAACATTGCCGGAGTTGTTGTTGGCTACATAGGCAGACTTACCGTCCGGCGACACGGCAATACTGTAGGGATACCTTCCAACCGGGATCGTCGCGATGGTGTTCTTCGTGGCCGTGTTAACGATCGAAACCGTATCCGAATTTCCATTCGCCACGTAGGCAGTGGCGCCTTTGGGCGCGAAGGCCACTCCCAAAGGTCCGCTTCCCACCGGAATCGTTCCCGTCACCACGTTGGTCTTGGTATTGATGAGCGAAACCGTGCCGGCATAGTAATTCGTTACGCAAGCCACGGTTCCAGGAGTGTCGATGGCAATCCCCCAAGGGCTCGAAACCGGAATCGTCGCCACCACCGTGTTATCACTGGTGCGGATCGCGCTGACCGTCCCGCCCCAAAAATCCGCGGCGTACGCGTAATTAACTACCGGCTTGGCCGCCTGCGAGGTTGCTACAGCTACCAAAGTAAGTGCCAACGACATTGCCACAGTTCTGAGTGAACGCATTTTTCCTCCATGCGAAGAGCGGATAAGTCGACCATTCGTCGAGATAACGTTGAAGGGGAGGAGAACGGAGATTGAGTTAGAAGTCCTTTATGCCAGTCGTGTCAGTAGTCAAAAGTTCTGCGTGTGACGGCTTTGTTTGCACCGCTCGTTTATTCGCGTGACTACGTTGTTCACACGACTGCTTTACTCACGCCGTAATCGAAAACTTTGTTGGTACCAGGGGGAGAAGAAGAACCCGGCTCTCTGGGAGCAAAAGGGCCAGTGAACACGAGTTTGCCCCCGCAACGCCAGATCGTCAATGGAACATCGGAGTGATTACTATCGGGTAGTTCCAAAGCAACGTGCGAATTCAATTTCTAACCGTGTCATCCTGACCGGAGCGGACGGATTCGCGAATGCGAATCCGTTTGCGGAGTCGAAGAGCCTGCCCCGAGCAAAGCCGAGGGGACCCCTATTCCTCATCTGCACTCGCACTTGTGCGGCATGGCATCTTCCCGCGCCAGCGCACGCTGTGCAAGTCGCGATCCAGTTACCAGCTTAAGCGGGGATCTCCCCGCTCGATCGGCAAACCCTCGACATAAATCTTGACTTAGCGTTGCCTGAGAATTCAACTGAAACTGCGACACACAAGTGTTGCTACTCCACGAATCGCTCTTTGCCAACCTGCCTGAGGCCTTTGAAGATCGGAGCTAAGTCCAATAAATTGAATACTTTGCTTTTAACTATCTATTTATCAATACTTTGCAGAGATTTTCTACGTAAATCAATGATTCTAATAGAGCGTGGAAGGGGGAGGGGTACCCCATAACCGCACAAAATGTGCTGTAAGTAATTAATAATAAGTGGTTTGCATCATAGTACTTGTTTTCAATACTTTGCGAGCATTACTTGTCGGATCCCGCATTCACCGTCACGCTCCGCGCCTCATAGTGATCGCCATTGAAGCGCGCTTCCACGCTGATATCAGCTCCCTCCTGAAGGTTGCGGGTCAGTTCCCGATTGGTCGCGTCCACGTAGACTTCGTAACTCTTGTTGTCGCGCGGGTCGACAATCACCACCAGGCCGCGATTCAGATCGAGAAAGGAGACGCGTCCGGAGAAGCCAAAGGTTTCGCCCGGTGAAGCGAGGATGGATACGTCGCGCACCTTCGGCTGCCGCTCGCTGCCCGGCACGAAAACAACCGTCACCAGCGTTCCGGGTTGCAGATCGGCGGACGTAACAGTCCGATCTCCGCGATGAATCACGGCTCCCGCTGCAAGCTGCATTTTGACGGGATGCGGAGAGAGCGTATCGCGAAGAGTGAATTCTCCTTTTGCGAAATCAAAATCCACGATCTGTCCATTGCCTTGGCCAGTCGCGACCTCGGGAACAACCCGAATCGTACGGGCGAAAATATCGGTTCCGTCAAGAGTGGTGTCGACGTACGCTCGTTCCGAGCGTTTCAGTTCGTCCGCGGATATCGGAGTGTTGCCTTGGAGTACGTGAGTGCGCTCGTCGAAAAGGACCGTCATGTGGCCTCCGCCGTAGATGTCCAAAACCAGGCGGTCGCGTACCAGGTCCACCGTGCGAATCCTGCCGCCGAGCAGCGTCGTCTTTCCCTTCGGCTGCGGAGGCAGACCGGGAAGCGAATCCGGAATGTTCACGCTGGCCGGGTTTGGGCTGATGGTGTTCGGGCCTGCCGAACCGTTTGCAGCCACCAGAGGGAGCGATCCGGAGTCGCTCTGGGCAAACGTGTAAGTCACCATCGCGCAAACCGTAAGAATGAGCATGCAGGAAAATAGGCGAATCGGAAATATATGGATCGGAACTATACGGATCAATGACACCTCCACTTGAGCGCTCTTTGGATGCCCTGTCTGGACGTCAGGTAGTCCGGGAAATCCTGTAGATACGCAGGCAGCGTGCGCCCGTGCAAAAGCATCGAAAGCGTGCCGGAAAAGAATTGCTTTGGAGAGTTATTTGGAGAATGAGATGAGGAATCGTTCCATCGCTGTGTGGAGGGGAATCGCGCTGGCTGCGCTTTTGATCGCTGCAGGATTGGTCTCCCAAGGCCTGCACGCCAAGGATTTGAAGATCACGATTCCCAAGCGCAGCCAGCTGACGCCGGTACAACGCCTGAATCGCGAAGGCGTGGAAGCAGTCAAGAAGCGTCAATTCAATAAAGCCAAGGAACTTTTCTACAAGGCATACCTCTACGATCCTGGCGATCCCTTCACTTTGAACAACCTTGGATATATTGCCGAACTGGATGGAGAGATTGAGCGCGCCCAGAATTTCTATTCGCTTGCTTCAGCCCAGGCCACCGAGGCGCGCATCGACCGCGCGAGTTCGTCGAGACTGAAAGGCGAATCTCTCGAGGCAGCGATCGGCACTTTTCAGGATATTCCCATGCAGGTGAACCGCGCGAACGTGCAGGCCGTTGGACTGCTTTCGGAGGGCCGTACGCGTGAAGCGGATACGCTTCTGCAGCAGACGCTGGCGCTCGATCCGAAAAATGCATTCACGCTGAACAATATGGGAGTGACCAAAGAATCGCAGGGCGAATATGGCGAAGCGCTGAAGTACTACAACGCAGCCGCGAATGCTCACGTCGAGGATCCGGTAATCGTTACGATGAACGGCGCCTCGAAGGGAAAACCTCTCAGTGAGGTAGCGCGGGCAAGCGCGGAGCGCCTTCGAAAGCGCATGACAAATCTCCAAAGCGACGAGGCGCAGGCAGCTCTGTTGAATCTGCGGGGCGTCTCGGCGATGAACCGGAACGATGTGCGCGCAGCGCAGGATTATTTCTCACAGGCGTATCGCCTCGGACCCGACAATGCATTTTCCCTGAACAATCAAGGCTACCTGGCGGAGATGAAAGGCGATCTGGAGAGCGCCGAAGATTTCTACCGCCAAGCGCGCGAAGCCGGCGGAGCGGGCGATCGAATCGGCATCGCAACCAACCCATCGGCCGAAGGCAAGAAACTAACGTCGGTCGCGGATCAAAGCGAAGGGCAAGTCTCCACCGCGATTGATGCCGTCAGCGTGGCGAAACATCGCAACCCAGCTCCCATTCAGCTTAAACGTCGCGACGGCAGTTTGGTCGATTCGACACCTCAGCCCGCTGAACCGACAAGTCCGCAACCGTAATTTTCAAATTCCCGCCAACGAAGTCGTTACCTCTCCGTAACGTCCGCCAGATTTGCTGCATGATCGGATTGATCCGTCGGTCGGATGCACTACACAGAAAGACTCGAAAGTAGCTCCTCATTTAGGCGATTGCGTCAATACAGTCTTCCCTGTATTTTTCTGATCACAGTTCTCACAATCCACATTGTCTGAGCGTGTTTCCGATCTCCTCTCGGGAAAGGAGCACCTTGGTCGCAGGAGTGTAACGTGGAAACAGATATTTTGTCGGCGGATCATCCTGCCAGCGGTAACAAGCCTCGTTACATTCGGGCCTGCTTCTTCCCTTTGCAATTGCTCTTATTCGGCATGATGTGTGCCTTCGGTGTCATTCTCGCGAATGCGCAGGTCACAGCTGTCACCTTGCAGTCACCGCAACTCTCGAATACCGGCACGATAACTTTGGTGTCGCCAATCCACATCCAGGCGACAGCAGAGGACGCCGCTCCCATCACCGGATACGTGGTCTACATCGACAATCAGAATGCCTATCGCAATTTCGGCACGACCGTCGATGCCTGGATCACGATCCCCGCTGGTCCTCACATTCTGTACGTGAAAGCCTGGGATGCGCATGGTGATCTCAGCACGCCCATCTATCAGATTAGCGTTACGGGATTTTCCCCGCCGGTTCCGCCAATACAGGCCCATCGCATTGCCAATATCGATCAAGGCCCGTGGACGGTGGATAACGATGCTGGTGTGGGTGGAGATTGCAATCACGGGAGTTTCGGCTCCTTCGTCAATCGCTCCGACCCAAATACCCGCAATGTGCCTGGCGCCGTCCAACACTTTATCCTGAACAGTCTTTGTGCGTATGACGACAGCCTTTTTTACAGGAAATACAATCAGGACCCGAAACAACTCGCCGGTGACACCAATTTTCTCTGGGAGTTCTGGTTCTATCTTCCGGCCAGCACCCAATCCAGCGCGGTGCAGGCTTTGGAGTTTGATCTGTTTCAGGCGCTGCGGCTGAGCGATGGTGCGCACGAGTTCATGTTCGGATCGCAGTGTAACTATGTGAGCAATCAATGGCAGTTCTGGTTGCCGCAGGGATCGCGCCTTACCTGGGTCGATTCCGGCATATCTCCCTGCCGCTTCTCGACCGGGGAATGGCATCACGCCGTCTACTTCCTGCAGCGCGTGACGTCCAGCGGATACCAGGAGATTCCGCAAACGTTCAGTGCTTCGACAGATAACAACAATAGCCTGCGATTTGGAACGCTGACCATTGACGGCCAGACGTTGTACCTAGGAGGCGTCTCTTGGTCGACGATCCCCAGCCCCGCGTGGTCACCGGTTTTCGGCGTACAGCATCAACTGGATTCGGCGATGCCCGGCGTCTTGATCGAGGAGTATTTGAACCGGGAGTCGGTTACGGCCTGGTAGGTTGAGTCATAGCTGGTTGAGTGCGGTGAATGAGGCTCGAGACAGACGTCTTAATAGGCGAATCCGTGACGCCGACTTTCTTAACCCGGTTCGTCATTTAAATCGTTCAGGATGTTGGCGTCGCTGCAGGCGATTTCGCTTCGCGAATAGCCGCGCGAATATCTTTGACGTCGCCCATCACGATTATCGCGGTGCCGCCTTGAATCGCGAGCTTCTCTGGCGGATTCACCCACAGTTTGGGAGCTCCGGACTCCATGCCGCTCTTGACCGCAAGCACCAGAAGATTGTGTTTGGCGTGAATCTGAATTTCGCTTAGGTGGCTGCCCACCCACGGCGAAGAAGCGCTGATTTCGATCTCCTCAACTCGCAGGGTCTGCGACTGATCCTTCAACATCAAGTCCAGAAATCCCACGACCTGGGGTCGGATCAGTTCACTCGCCATTCTGAGGCCGCCGATATGGCTGGGTGAAACCGTGGCTTTAGCGCCGGCACGCAACATGCGGTCGGCGAATTTTTGATCGGCGGCGCGGGCCACGATGCGCAGATTGGGAAATGCCTGATGTGCAATCACGGTCACGACCAGGTTGTCCTTATCTTCGGGGAGTGCAGTGATCAGTCCATTAGCATGTTCAATGCCCGCTCGGGTAAGGGTTTCCTCCTCGGTAGCATCGCCGATAACGTAAAGCATCTCGCGAAAGAGATCGGGGTGAGTCTCGCCCACCTTCTTGAGCAGGTCCTCATGGAGATCGACGGCAACATACTGCGTTCCAGTCCGATGCATCTCTTCCGCCACGTGCCGCCCGGTATCTCCAAGTCCGCAGACAATGTAGTGGCCTCTCAGTTCGCTGATTCGTTTCTGCATTCTGCGTCTCCAAAACGGATTTGTGAGCTCGACCTCGACGAGGAAGGCCGCTACCACCGAAAATACATAGACAGTCACAGCCACACCGAAAAGCACCACTCCCATGTTGAAAATCCGCAGAGCGGGATTATGCGCGGTGTCGACAATTTCCCCATACCCAACGCCGGCCAGTGTGATGACCGCCATGTAGAGTGCTTGCAGAAAGGTGACGGACGATCCGCCGAGCAGGCGATAGCCGGCCACGCTCAGCGTGATCAGAGTCAAGAAGAGAATTCCCGCGAAAATCAGGCGTCTGCGCAGCATTAGCGGCGCCACTCGTCAATCAGGTTAGCGACCATGCCGGTCCATCCGGTTTGATGGCTTGCGCCGAGGCCTTGCCCGGTCTCTCCATGGTAGTACTCGTTGAAGAGCAGGCAATCTCTCCAGTAAGGATCTTCCTGGAACTTGCGGTACGGGCCAAAACAAGGACGGTCCCCGTGCGCGTCCCTGCAGAATAAACCAATCATGCGGTCGGCGATTTCCGCCGCCATGGATAGTGGCGTAATTGGCTGGCCTTTGCTCCCGGAAGTTCGTACCGCGAAGTCCGGGCCCAGAGCCCGTCCGAGTTTCACCAGCGAGCGAATGAGCAGGTAGGTAGTGGGGAACCACAGCGGCCCACGCCAGTTGGAATTCCCGCCCTTGATTCGCACGGCCGATTCTCCCGGTTCGTATCCCACCGATCCAGATCCAAAGGAGAACGGATTGCGCTCGTGATATTTCGAGAGGCTGCGAATGCCGTGCGGGGCAAGGAATTCATCGGGGTCCCAAATGTGCTGCAAAACGCGGGCAAACTGACCGGAGTCCACAATCGAAAGCACGTAACGCTGGCCTTCGACCGAGTAGCAGGCGTTTCCGACCAGGTCTCGACGATTCCTGATGAACCATTCCAGATTCCCCAGAAATTCGGGATGAGCGTCCAGGTCTTCGCGATTCAGCACTTCGACTGCATAGAGCGGGATCAGGCCAACCATGGAACGCAGCCTAAACTTATTGAAGTCTCCGTTTGGCAGCCGGAGAACATCGTAAAAAAAGCCGTCCTGCTCGTCCCAAAGCTGATAATCACGGCCTCCCATCTTCTTCATGGCCGCGCCGATGTAAATGAAATGCTGAAAAAATTTGGTCGCGAGCAGTTCGTAAGCGCGATCGGAATTGGCCAGTTCGAGCGCGGCTCGCATCAGGTAGAGGCAGAAAAAACCCATCCAGCCCGAAGCGTCCGATTGCTCGAGAACAGCGCCGCCGGGAAATTTCTCGCTGCGATCCACCACGCTGATGTTATCCAGGCCAAGGAAACCACCTTCGAAGACGTTGTTTCCCGCGCTGTCAACGCGATTGACCCACCACGCAAAGTTCATCAGGAGCTTGTGCAGGCACTTTTCGAGAAACGCCAGATCGCCTTTACCGGTGCGCACCTTTTCATTTTGATAGACGCGCCAGACGGCCCACGCATGAACGGGCGGATTCAGGTCGGAAAATTCCCACTCGTAGGCCGGAATCTGTCCATTCGGATGCTGGAATTGCTCGAACACCATCGCCAGGAGGTTCTCCTTGGCAAACTCGGGATCGACCAGCGAAAGTGTGGTGCACTGAAAAGCCAGATCCCATGAGGCGAACCATGGGAACTCCCATTTGTCGGGCACGGTAAGCAAACGCATTGAGTTCAAATGACGCCAATGAATATTGCGAATCTTCTTATGGCCTTCCGGCGGAGGAACGCTGTCGCCTTCGAGCCAGCGCTCGACATCGAAGAGGTAAATCTGCTTTCCCCACAACATTCCCGCGAACGCGCGGCGTTGAATCAGTTTCTCTTCCTCCGTCGCGTTGGGCGGATGGATGGCTTCGTAGAACTCGTCGGCTTCTTTCTTTCTGGTTGCGACGATCTGGTCTATGTCGCGAAGTGGATCGGACTTTGATTGATCGGTCGCTTTCTGATCGGTCAGGCGGAGCCGCCACACGATCGAACTTCCCGGCGCGATCTGGCCGCGATAGTGAATGCACGCCTTGGTGCCGATCTGCCGTGGATTCACGCACCGCTCGCCATTCACGACGTAGCGATGAAATGCATCTTTCACATACGGAGAATGGTTGATGGCCGAGGGCCCGTAGAGACGCGACGCGTTCGTTTCGTTGTCGGTGAAGAGCGGCTCGCCGTCTGACGGCGCATACAAGTAGCGCCGGCCGAGAGCGTATTGCAATTGAATGTTCTCCAGTGGCTTGGCGGTGGAATCGTCCGCCACCAGCGTTACATGCTGGCCTTCGGCCGCGCCACACCGAATGGAGGGCTGGCCCGTCGGCGGATCCGTCCAACTCCAGGTGTTGCGGAACCACAAATGCGGAAGGAAATGAAGCTCGGCCGCGCGAGGACCGCGGTTGAACGCCTCGATGCGAACACAGATATCTTCGGGCGATTCTTTGGCGTACTCGATGAAGATATCGAAATATTCATCATTATCGAAGATGCCGGTATCGAGCAGTTCGAACTCCGGCCCAGCGCCCCGGCTGCGGTTCTCATCGATCAGCTGTTGATAAGGATATTCCCGCTGCGGATATTTGTAGAGCATCCGCATATAACTGTGCGTGGGGAGATTGTCGAGGTGGAACCAATACTCTTTCGCATCCTCGCCGTGATTCCCTTCATTGCAGGAGAGCCCGAACATCCGCTCCTTCAGGACCGGATCGCGGCCATTCCAGAAGGCAAGAGAGAACACCAGCAGCTGATAGCGGTCGCAAATGCCGGCGATGCCGTCCTCACCCCAACGATAGGCCTTGCTGCGGGCCTGATCGTGGGTGAGAAAATCCCAGGCATTGCCATCCGCGCTGTAGTCCTCGCGAACCGTTCCCCACGAGCGGTCACTGACGTAGGGACCCCATTTGCGCCAGGGTGGCAGCGGGCCGGCGTGAGGTTCGGCTAGCCGGGCATGCTCCCTGGTCGGAGCGGCCCTCTTCATCGTGCTATTCGCCGCGTCGTTCGGAGCGATGTTCGCGCGGGTATTTGCGACGCTCTTAGCGATGCTCTCATCACTGGCCAAACGAATTCGCCCCCGATTGAATTGCCGAATCGTGCTGGTGTGAACTTCAACCGAATTAGCGAAGTGTATCGCGCCGAATGCTGCCCCGGCGAATAAAAGCTGATCGCCAAAGCTAACGACTGATGATCTGGCTGACCTTTTGCATTTGAGCCGCAAACCGAGGGGCGGAATAGGCCGATGGATCCTGCAGTAGGCTGAACAGCCCATCGATTGCCGCGCGTAACTCGGTTGCGTTGGCTGGCTTCGCGTTCTGGTGATAGGCCCTGAATAGCGAGTCGAGGGTCATGGCGGCTTGTTCGGCCGAGCGTTCCCCCTCATTTGAAATCGCAGTGCCGTCGCCCGCGACGCGCCGTATCAGGCGTAACGTCATCGCCGAATCATAACTTTGAGCGTCAACCTGCTTCACGATCTGATCGGTCCAGGCTGAGGCCCGCATTGCCGACGCGGCGATCTGTTCCCGATTCCCATTCAGCTGGTTCATAAGGCTCGCAAGTTGCGAAACCTCATCGTTCATCTGCGTGCCGGCGTTGGGACTGATCTCTTCGACCAGATCGCGGAAGACGGCCACGCGAGACTCGTTCCAGGGTGGATTGCCAGGCCGGCGTCCCTCGTAACCCCGCTCCTGCCGCCAACTGTCTTCCGGGCGTGTCAAGCTGTGGTGACAGGCGAAACAATCGAGTTCAGCATACTCAGGCCATACTGGGCCCTGGGCACGTCGGGCCAGGCGGTTGAGAGATTCGCGCAGTTGGACAGCCTGCCCAACTCCCCATGCCTGTACCTGCCGCCACGGATTCTCCTGCTCCGGCATCTTCCAGTGAGGCGGCATGACAAAGGTAAATAAACCCTGCTCAAAAGTAAGATCAGGATGACCAGCGGCAATCATTTCGTGATCGACAAATTTTTCCGCCGTACCCAGATGGCAGGTCAGGCATTTTGCGCTGCGCTTCTCAAGGTTCCGGGTGTCGTACATGCCGAGCTGAAGGGACTTCTCATAGGGCCAATTCTTCGTCGTATGCGGACCCAGCCAACCCGACGCAGGACCGTGACAGTTCTCGCAGCTGACTCCATCGCCAAGCTCAAAAGTCTGGGCCTGCTGCTCGGGAGAAACGTAGAGTGCGTGGCAGGCGAGGCACTTCGGCGCTTGAGATGGTGCTCCGATATCCAGAATTTTGGCTATCCGCCTGGAGACATTATTCTGCAGCACACTGAAGGCTCGGGCGTGCTTGTCTTGCGCAATCCAGATCGTGTATTCGTTTTGGAAAATCCGGGTGGTGGTCTTGGGTTGCACACTGCCATGACAGCTGCTGGCCGCGCATCCGCCGGGACCGTTGTACTTGCCGGCAGCGACCGCTTTTTGATCGTAAAGCGGCGATGCTGTGGCAGGGGCTATCGTTTCGGGTTGGCGCCGGGGGCTGGCATTCTGCGCATTGCCAGCGGCAAGCGGCATGAGGAGCATCCAGACGATCGCCAGCAGTCGCTTTCGCATTTTGCTATTCCCTGGTCCAGTCAAATCGGTGGTGCTCGCCTCAGTTCCCTCTAAATTCACGGTCTAGATTTTTGTTGGCGCTCGTTATACGACGAACAAACCAAAAAATCAATGCACAGAGCGAGACTTGAATTCCGCCTGATGTAGACAGCGAATGCACTTTGCTATAGCATTTGCGCTCTCGCCATCTTAAGTTAAGCAAGGTTACAACACACATTGCTTATGCGGAGTCCGGGTTCGTGTTTGAAGAACTGAGGGCGATACAACGCGATTTCGGATACCTGCCAGCCGACCGGCTCAAGACGCTTTCTGAAAGCATCAAGGTTCCCGTCAGTCAGATCCACGCGGTTGCCAGCTTCTATCCGCACTTTCATCTCAGCCCGCCGCCAAAGGTGGACGTGCGGGTGTGCGCGGACATGAGCTGCCATCTTCGCGGAGGCGACAAGGTTCGCTCGGCTCTTGACTCCGCGTTCGAGGGCGCCGACAC
The DNA here is from genome assembly GCA_963821295.1 of uncultured Acidobacteriaceae bacterium. Classification (GTDB taxonomy): domain Bacteria; phylum Acidobacteriota; class Terriglobia; order Terriglobales; family Acidobacteriaceae; genus Acidiflorens. Next base: position 732,695 of record CAWGDB010000001.1, read on the forward strand.
GAAGAAGGTTTGTATCCGCGACGTTTCCTGCCTCGGCCGGTGCGACCAGGCTCCGGCAATCATGGTGAACGACCACATCTACTCCAACGTGGACGGCCGGAACGCGGTCGCCATGGCCCAGGATGTTCTCGCCGACAAACCTCTGGCGGCCAAAGCCCGCGCTGCTGAAAGGATGGCAATCGTCTCTGACCCGTACTCCGGGCGTGGCGAGTACTCCGTCGTGCGCCGTTTTGTCGAAACCCGGAACTGGCAGGAGATTATCGCCGCTCTAAAGGCGGCCGGCTTGCGCGGCATGGGAGGCGCGGGCTTCCCTACCTCCAGCAAATGGGAACTGGTGCGCAACGCTCCCGGCTCCACAAAATACATCGTCTGCAATGCCGATGAGAGTGAACCCGGCACGATCAAAGATCGCGGCATCATGGAGAATGTTCCGTATCTCGTGATAGAAGGCATGATCGCCGCGGGGCTGGTCGCCGGAGCGCGCCAGGGCATTCTGTACATCCGGCATGAATACGAAGAGCCCAAAGAGATTCTCCAGGTGGAGATCGATCGCTGCTACCAGCAAGGGTTGTTGGGAGATCGAATCCTTGGCAGTGATCTGGCTTTCGATCTGAAAATCTTTGTCAGCCCGGGAGGTTATATCTGCGGAGAAGAGAGCGCTTTGCTTGAGGCGATCGAGGGCAAGCGTGCCGAGCCGCGCAATAAACCTCCTTTTCCGGTTACGAATGGTTTGTGGAACCAGCCTACGGTCATCAACAACGTGGAGACTTTTTGTTTGGCCACCGTAATTCTCGTTCGCGGCGCCGATTGGTATAAGGCGCAGGGCAAGAATGGCTCGGTGGGAATGAAATTCGTGGGAGTCAGTGGTGACGTGAATCGGCCCGGCATTTTCGAGGTTCCCATGGGCACCACCTATGGCGAACTGATTCACGAACACGCGAGTGGTGTCGTGGAGGGACGCGAACTTCTCGCCTTCGCTCCGTCCGGTCCGTCTTCGGGATATTTGCCGGCTTCGATGGCGAATCTGCCGCTCGATTGGAACGCGGTGGCGGCGGCAGGCTCCATGGTTGGGTCGGGAGCAATCGTAGTATGCGCGGAAGGCCGATGCATGCTGGACATGGCGCTGAATGCGACTCGCTTCTATCGCAACGAGTCCTGCGGCAAGTGCGTGCCCTGCCGCGTCGGCTCACAAAAGTTGGTGGAGATGCTCAAAGCCTGGACCGCCGGGCAAAGTTCCAGAGAAGACATGCAGGTGCTGGAGGAGCTTTCGACTGCGATGCGGCAGGCTTCGATTTGCGGACTCGGGCAGGTGGTGCCCGTCCCGATCGCTTCGGTCATGAAACATTTTCCGGGCACGGTAGAGGAGCATCTTGTTCACCGCCGTTGTCCGGGTGGGGTTTGTTTCAGCTAATTCCTCGGACGATGTCGTCAAGAAAAAGTGAGTTCGAGGACCATGCGCTGGTAATTTGTGCGCTGATAGTCATGAGGCCCGTGCGGTGGTAGATAACCCGGTCCCTGCAAATCACGTGCAACTGACGATCGACGGCACCACTGTGTCCGTGCCCAAGGGCACTACCATTTTCGACGCCGCGCGAGCGCAGGGCATCGCGATCCCCACACTTTGCCACCAGCAAAATGAAAATCCAGTAGGCGTATGCCGCGTGTGCGTGGTGGACGTGGGGCAGAGAGTTTACGCCGCCTCCTGCATTCGCCAGGTCGAACCGGGGATGACGGTCAAGACGAATACCGAGCCTGTGCTGGGCGTGCGCCGTACCCTTGTCGAGTTGCTGATGTCCGACCATCCTTCTCCGTGCGCGCGGCAGCAGCATTCCGGAGACTGCGAATTGGAGCGCCTCGCGGCCCAGTCTGGGATCGGGCAGCCACGGTTCGCGACCCGCACTACGCCGCGCGGAAATGACAGCTCGTCGCTGGCGATTCAGGTCGATCATGAAGCTTGCATCCTGTGCGACCGCTGCATTCGCGGTTGCGATGACATCCGGAATAACTGGGTGCTGGCCCGGCGTGGCAAAGGATATCAAGCCGGCATCGCCTTCGATAACAACTTGCCGATGGGAGAGTCGTCATGCGTCTCCTGCGGCGAGTGCATGGTGTCGTGTCCTACCGGAGCTTTGACCAATCGGGCCGTGGTGAAGAGCCACATGGAAGGCGTGACGGTCGATCCAGAATTTCTGGTTGGCTTGCCGGTTTTCGAGAACGTCTCTGGAACATTTCTTAAGTTGAACCAGAATGCGATTGTGCAACGGCACTTCAAGCCGGGAGAAGTCATCTGTCGAGAGGGAGAATTCGGCGCAACCGCCTTCTACATTCTTGACGGCACCGCGGAAGTCTATCTGGCCAGCCCGATTGCCCATGTCAAAACCGAGGGAGGCGCACGCGGATTCTTCAGCAAGCTGAAGAGCCTGCTCACTCCTCGCGAGCAGGATGAACGCAAAGAGGAAAGCACGCAGGCTTACATTCCAATCGATGCCTCCGTGGATCTCCCGTATCGGAGCCCGATCGCCGAGTTGGGCCCGGGCGAGCTGTTCGGCGAGATGACTTGCATGAGCTATTACCCGCGCTCGGCCACGGTGCGGGCCAAGACCGATTGCACGATGCTCGAGATGCTGCGCAATGTTCTCGACATCATGCAGCGCAACAAGAATTTCCGCGAACAACTGGACCGCACTTACAAGAAGCGCGCGCTCGATTCCCACCTGCGCAGCGTTCCCGTGCTGGCGCCGCTGACGGCGGATTTCGTCGACCATTTGCGCGAGCATGTCGAACTGCTGCGCTTCCAACCGGGGCAGGTCATCTGCACGCAGGGCGAGGTTGCCGATAGCTTTTACCTGGTGCGGCTCGGATTTGTGAAAGTGTCCCAGCACCGTCCGGGCGGAGATATTGTCCTTGCCTATTTGGCCCGAGGTTCGTATTTCGGCGAGATGGCATTCCTCACGGGCACGCCGCGCATCGCCACTTGCACGGCTCTGGACCACGTGGAGGTGGTCCGCATTCCGGGAGAAGATTTCCGGCTTATGCTCGAGCGCTTTCCAGAGATCCGGCAGAAGCTGGAAGCGGAGGCGGCCGAGCATGCTGAGCAAAACCGGCAGAGAGTCACGCGACTTGCCGATGTACCAGTCGATCAATTTTTGAATCAAGGCTTGATGGAAGCGCAGAGCCTGCTGCTCCTCGACCTCGACCGTTGTACGCGATGCGACCAGTGCGTGCGCGCCTGCGCCGATGCACATGATGGTGTGAGCCGGCTGATCCGGGAAGGACTTCGCTTCGATCGCTATCTGGTTGCGACGTCATGCCGGCAGTGCCGCGATCCGCTTTGCATGGTGGGTTGTCCTGTCGGATCGATTCGCCGGCGCAATTCGCTCGAGGTAATCATCGAGGACTGGTGCATTGGGTGTGGCCAGTGCGCAAATAATTGTCCGTACGGAAATATCAATATGCATCCGTTCCCAGTTCAACTGGATGATCCGTCGTATCCGGGAAGAAGGATGGCCAGCGTAAAGCTGAAAGCCACATCGTGCGATTTGTGCCTCGACCATGCGGAACCAAGTTGCGTTTATGCCTGCCCGCATGATGCCGCGCATCGCGTGAACCCGCTGGAGTTTTTCGGCGGTCTGCTGCAGCAGCCGAAGCCAGGCAAACATTAAACCCATGCGGATTGATGAGACACATCGGAAGTGGGCCATCGGGAGCATGGCCGCGTTGCTGGTCGCCGCGGCATTTTACGTGCCCTACAGTCGCGCAACGCCAGAGGGCGCGAGCGGCGGGACCGCAGCCGGATTGGCGTATGGGAGCATCGCGGCGGCATTGATGATCTTTGCGGGACTGCTGGGCGCACGAAAAAAAGTTCCGGTCTGGCGCGTGGGGCGCGCGCAGGCGTGGATGCGTGGCCATCTTTGGCTCGGCCTGATCAGTTTTCCATTGATCCTCTTCCATTCGGGATTTCATTTCGGGGTGGGACTGACGAAGGTTCTGATGTGGTTGTTTGCTGTCGTGCTTGTTAGCGGCCTCGTGGGCGCGGCGCTGCAACATTTCATGCCCCGGCTTACGACGCAAAGAATTCCGCTGGAGACAATTTACGAGCAGATCGGGGCGGTGCGTTCGCAACTCATCGCCGAGGCCGAGGCCCTCATCGAGGAGGCCTCATCGGCCCTGGCAGGCAGCGTTTCTCAAGCCACCGAGCAACAGCGCGCCGCCGCGGCAAGCGCAGGGACGATTGGCGGCCTGACCGTCGCATCGGGATTGCAGGTGGATGAAAGCGCGGGGGTTCAACTTCGTGAATTCTTTCGCCGCGAGATGCAGCCATATATTGAGAAGAGCGGGGGCAACAATAAGGCATTGGCCGATCGCCATCAATCTCAGGGCATGTTTCAGCGACTTCGCCTGCTCCTTCCACCGAACCTGCACGCGGCCGTCGACGACCTGGAAAATATCTGTGAAGAAAAACGCGAACTCGATCAGCAGGCGCAAGTATCACCGCATTCTCCACGGCTGGCTGCTCGTGCATATTCCCGCCTCCTATGCGCTATTAGTGCTGGGGGCGGTTCATGCGGTGATGGCCTTGCGTTACTGAGGGAAAACGATGCCGCGCCGTGTACGCACCACCAAGAACCTGGCCCAGCGGATGGACCTGCAGTATTTCAAGCAGCCCCATCCCCTTCGGACATGGCGGTTGTGGCTGTCGATTCTGATTCCTGTCATTGCAGTGGCATGGTTCGCGGCCGAGCGGGCATCCAGCCAGAAAATTCTTAGCAGCGGACCTCTTTCGACGGCTCATGCCGTGTTAGGGAAGAAATGTAATGTTTGCCATGTAACGACTCTGGGAATTTTTCGCGCAACGGTCAGCGACGATGCCTGCTCCAAATGCCACGACGCTCCGGCACACCATGCCGATCAAGCGGCCTTCAAGGCTAGTTGCGGTTCATGCCACGTAGAACACAAAGGTTCGCTTCGCCTTGCGAGCACAGCAGACGCAAGTTGCACACAGTGTCACGCGGACTTAAAAATCCGAAGCGGGAACCTGCAGTATGTGCGCGTGGTGAAAAATTTCGACAACGAGCATCCAGAGTTTGCGGTGCTGCGCCCGGGCGCGCGAGATCCTGGGCAGATCAAGCTGAACCATTACGCGCATTTGCGGGCTAATCTTGCAGGTCCGGCGGGCCCGGTGCAAATGGATTGCCGGGACTGCCATCGCCTCCCTGCGATGGACGCGAGTTGGCCGTATTCGGCACCCAAGTCCTCTGGGTCGACGTCTCTGTCCGCCTTGCAAGTCGCCCCATGGGAAAGGCCTGCTGCGGCGGCGACCAGTGCGGACTTGAAGCACCCGCATTCCGAAGATTACATGGTGCCGGTTCTTTATGTGAATCAGTGCGCAGGCTGTCACGTTAAGGATTTGCAGTTTGACAAGCGCTTCGATCAGGCGGCGCCGCATGACAAACCGGAAGCGGTGCAAGCATTTCTGGCTCAGAAGTACAGCGACTATTTCGCGTCTCATCCGGGAGCGTTGTCGGAAGCGGTTGCGCCGGAACGAATTCTGCCGGGCACACTGAAGTTTCCTCTCGCCGGTTCCCCACACCCGGCAGGAATGGATGGATCAGCAAATCATGCTGGCGGATCGTCTGCTATTTGATAAAGGATGCAAGCTCTGCCACGTGATGCTCGAAGGAAATGGGGCTGCCGGGAAGATGCCTCTGCCCGTGGTGGCGAAGTCTTCGATCCCGACGCGCTGGTTCCTGCATGCCCTGTTCAGTCACGATTCTCACCGGCTGCTGACCTGCACAGCGTGCCACGCCCGTGTGCCGGAGAGTCGCGAGACCGCCGACATTCTTCTGCCGGGAATTGCGTCCTGTCGCGAATGCCACGAAGATAGCGGGCCGCGCCAGGATGCTGCCAGCGGACGCTGCTCCGAGTGTCACTCATATCATGACTGGAGCAAGGAGCGGCCGACCAAAGGCAGGTTTACGATCCCGCAGCTGCGCGCGGGGAAATGACAGGTGATATATCAGCGCGCCGGGCCCGGCGGACTGTCTGTGACCGTGTAGAGTTTGTCGTCCCGAAGATACAGGCACTGCATTTCCTGCAGATTGAACGGGCGCGCACCCCGGCGTCCGAGCACCGCCACCTGATTGCCGCTCTCATCGACGGCGCGATCACGATCGATGCCTTTGGAAATGGCCAGCGCTGTCCCGGACGTGCGATGAGTAGCAATCAATTTGGGAGTGGGGAGCGGGCTGAACCCGGCGAAGTTAGGATTATCGGTAGGCGAAAACAACTGAATCACTCGCAATCCGTTCTTGCCATCGGCCACATAGGCAAACAACTCCGATGAGACCATGCCGAGCTTGACGTCGTTCACGTCATTCATGGCGCCGTCGGCGTTGAAAATCTGATCCAGATGCGGTTGTTCTGGATGCTCGATATCGACTATGGCCACGCCTCGCTTGCCTGCGGCGACGTACGCATATGTGCGCGCCACGTAGAGATTGCGCGCATCGGGCAGCGCAACTTCGGCGCCCGGTACCGGCACTGGATGGTCAAGATGAGTAATATCCAGAACTTTCATTCCTGAACGATCCACGACAAAGGCGTAGCGGAACTGCACGGCAATACCTCGCGGCTCAATCAAGAAGGGCGCGCCAACCTGCGAAACCAGTTCGGGTTTCAGCGGATTGTCGAGACTAACGACAGACAATCCGGCATCGCAGAGGATGTATGCATACGTGCCCACGATGGCAATTCTCCGTGCCCCATTCAGAGCCCCATTCGGATTGAAGGCCAAAGCGCGTTTTAGAAAGTTATTGCGGGGATCGCCGTCGAGCAATGTTCCGACACCGGGACTCTTCCCCTTCAGGTTCGGATCACCAACGATGACCAGGCCTTCTTCTTTGTCGGCAACGTAAAGAAAACCGTAAATCAGGTGGATCGACTGCTCCTCGTTCTCCGGACGATGCGCGCGCAACGGGTCCACGCCCAGCGTCGTGGGAGTCGCCACCGCCATCGCATATTTTGTCGGTACGTAGAAGCGCTGGCCCAGAGGCGAGACCGGAGCAGTAGTCATGCGCTGAGAAATGTCCTTGTCATCGACGTTCGCAATGTCATAGACACGCAAGCCGCCTTTTCCCATCGCTGCGTAGAGATACTCACCGCGCGCCTGAACATCCAGAATCTCTGACCCCGCGTGGCCGTAGGCCTCTTTCAACTGCCGATTATTCTTCACATGCCTGTCGTAATCCTCAGGATAAGCCAGCTTTTGCAGATCGCTTCCGATGACCGCCGGAGGCTCGTCATTCTCGGTGACCGCGACCGCTTCGTAGCCTTTGCTGCCGGTCGCCACATAGATGTAGCGGCCCATGAAGTTCATAAAGTTCGTCCCAAGCAGCATTAACTGGGTCATCCATGCATTGTTATCGCCGGCCTTCGAGATATGGCAGTCCGTGCATTGTTTGGTTTCTTTGGCGCGCACGGTGTGAGGAACGAAGGTACTGAAAGCCTGACCGCTGAAGCCTTCCGCGGAAATCGTCTGCTGCTGGTAGTAGATCCAATCGCGGTTGTTGTTTTGGGAACTCACGAGAACGGCGCATGCCGAGCGCACAGGCGCGACTCGATGCCCGGTTACTGTGCCATCGATGGCCAGACTATAGACGTCGTCGCGCAGAATCTGGAAATCATACGACGTCCAGTTGCGAGTCGTGAGGCCCTCGTTATGCAACATGGGCATCTTTTGATTCGCGGTCATCGGGAGATGGCACCCATAGCAGGTGGGTGCCCACGAACTGTGGCAGGCATAACAAGTCATCCGGCTGTTTTCGTGCGCCAACTGCGACTGGTCGCCGTTTGCGCTGCCCCAAGTAGTGCCGTCTTTCTGGATGGTCTTGGCGAGCCGCGATTTCTCGTTGTAGTGGGCGTCGCCGGGAGTGATGGAGTCGATCACCTGGACCACTTCCCACTGCTCATTTTTTTCGAGCATGGAGCGCTGAAACAGGCGATCTCCTTCCCAGTAGAAGCGGCGTTCACCCCAGGGCGTGCGCAGGCCGTCCATTGCTGTGCCGCCGGCGGGCGCGGCGATGCCTGAGGTCCGCAACGTCGGGCGCTGCTGGATCGTGCCATGGCAGTCGACGCAATCGACTTCGATGGCGTTGCGCGTTTCCCCATACAACTTTCCGTTGCCGTGACTGTCCTGAACGAAGTGGCAGTCAATGCAATGCATTCCCTTTTCGAGGTGAATATCTTTCAGGTGCACGGCCTTGCCGAACTTTTCCGGATCATCAAAGGAAACCCGGTTGTCGTCGGCGTCGAGTAGATTGCCTTTGCGGTCGTGCTTGAAGACTGCGCGGAAGATCCATCCGTGGCTATGGAAGTCGGCGAACTGCGTGTTCTTAAGTTCTTTATTAAATTCCGGCGTCCCTGTCTTCTCCAGGAAATTCACGTCGGACCAGTTGCCGCGAATCGCGCTCCGCTCGGGATTGCGCGTCTGGATCTCCTGCTGCTCCTTCGGACTGGGATGGCGCTGCTGTTTGGGATACATCTTGTCGCCATCGACCTCGTTGTCCCACCAGGTATACCCAAAGTAAGTCGCCACCATGTTGGTCCCGGGGTGGATGTGGCAAACCATGCACTGGCTCGACGGAATCGATCGTGTGAATGCATGCTTAATGGGATGTCCGGACTCATTTTGGGGGATGGTTGGATCGGCGGTTGCGCTCTGCCCCAGGTTGCCCGCAGGCGCATAGTGCCCGGAATGATCGGGCGAACGATCGTTGGCATAGATCACGTGGCAGGCGCTGCATCCGCTGGCTCGAAAGTCCCCGGGTTGATCATTGGTGCCGGGGAATGAGAGCAAAGGATCAAGCAACCGCGTCTTCTGCAGGCCGAGAACGGTAGGGTCGGTGCGCAGGATCGTGCCAAAACCGCGCTCGCTTAATTTGACATCTGGTTTTCCCGGCTGCTCTTCGAGGCTGGGAATGCCGACTTCGGGCTTCTTTTCGCCGCCTCGCTCGAACGATCGCAACACGTTGCCCGGCTGCGATATTTCCCATCTTTGAATGGGCTCAAGGTAAGGGAGAATCCCTTTATTGCGCGTCTCCTCGGGAGTCGGTGGAGGAAAGGTCTGCAGGCGCTGCGGCGTTCCATCGGGAGCGTAGCTTTCGCCAAAGAACGCATTCTTCAATGGAATGGCGCCATTGTTGTAGAGCGCAGCCTCCCATAGCATCGCGCCGTGCGTCATCATGCTGGTCCGCACGCGCTGGACCTCCGATGTATGGCATCCTGACCGGCCGCAGGTTTGCTTGGCTACACGCAAATCGCCGGGATTTACGAACTTGATGTAATCCGCATCCTCTTTCAGCCAATTCGTATACGCGCGCACGGGGTTGGCGGAGGTTCCGGCGTTCGCCGCAAATCTGGGTCTGGGATGCGCTTGCCTGATCAGATCCTGGTATTGCGGCGATGCCGGCGCAACCCCAGCGGGTAGCGCGATTTCCGCATTTCCTCCATGACAGTCGGTGCAACCAAGGCGCACAGTTCCGGTCGTGTGCATGGTCGCGCTGTCCATCGGGTTGTGGCAACTTACGCAGCCCACCGACTTCTGCTGTGCCTCTTCGATCGAATCCCCCAGCCCCGACGCGGTCTCTTCAACGCCTGCCTGCGCCGACGTTTCCGGAGTGTGCTCTGCCGCGGCCGTCTTGGCCGGAGGACCGAAGGCAGACAAGGCAGCGCAGATAAACAGCGTCAACAGCACGACCGGCTGCCCGAGTCGTTTCCGGGAACATCGCCGCCGCGAAGATCGTTGTCGCGAACATCGTCGCCCAGGAGAAAGCCGCATAGCTCAAGTTCAGAACGTCAGCCGTATGGTTGTAAATCCGGAGACTAACACTCGCTTGTTAAAAATGTCCTCGAAACCTGCGCCTGGAACTAAGTTGGATACTCCGCTCGTGATTACAATATTTTCGGTCAATGGCGGCCGATATTGAAGACCGATGCCCGTGTCGGTACCAATGCTGTGCCGAATTCCAGTTTGTGCCAGGACGAATTGCAGCGGTTCGGTGCGGTCGAACCGGAGGTAGTTCGCATTGACGAACGCGCGCAGTTTGGGCGTTACATTGAAATCGGCGCCCGCGTTGAATACATAGACCCCGGGATTTACGAAATTCGCCTGGCCTTCTTCTTTATTGCTTCGCAAACTGACCAGCAGGCTGCCGGGATTGGTAAGGGCGATTCCCGTGCTCGTCAGGCGAATCCCTTGCTGGTCAAAGAAGCTGAAGGCTCCGCCGGCAAAATTCGTTTCATCGACAATGGTGTCGAAGCCGTGAGCGGAGGAACCGCGGCCACCCATTCCGAGCGCATCCGACCGGTTGCTGGGATCGCCCGAGGCGTAGAAGAACGACGACCGGAAGCGCACCCAATCCTTGTCCACTGACAGCTCCAGCGCCGCCATTCTTCCATTGATGTCAACGCGTCTTCCCGCGATTGGATTGAAAGTATCATGGCCAAGCGCCTGATAAAACGCGTGACTCACATTCAGGCGGCCGATGTGGCCGTTGCTGGCCCATCCCAGGTAGTAAGCGCGAATGCCATGCTGCAGAATGCCTTCATTCACCACCAGCCCAATGGGCGACGGCCGGACGAGAAATCCATTGTCGTCAAAGTGGATCGAGGGGTCGTCGCGGTTGTAATGGAAGCTGAATTCCGTGGTGTAGCCCTTGGCAAAGAAATCCTGAATGTACACGTTCCCGACGTAGACCTGTTGATGGCGGCGCTCAAACGTGTTCAGCCCGCTGTTCGTGTTCTTTTCCAGAAAGTAAAACCAGGCCAGGTTGTAGTTGATCCGGTTCGAGCGCAGATTTCCGAAAAGCCGCACGCCGGGCTGCTCCTCGGCGAAAATAAAACCGCGAAAATCACTGACGAACTGTTGAATTCCTGCCCGGACGGAGATGAAATCAAAATTCGGGCTGAGGTCGTGGATCTTGGCTTCGACAAAACCCTCTTGCACTCCGGCGTGGGTATCAAACCGGTTGGTGCCGTTCCGGACATCGATGTTCACCAGCCCGCGCTCGCGGGTTTGCAGGAAATTGAGGTTGAATTCCGGCGTAAAGCGAACGCGGAAATCAATGGGCCGAAAACTGGTGTCGCCTTCAAAGAGATCGAAAGAGAGACGGAAACTTTGCGAGGCAAAGCCCTGTTCACCCCGACCGAAAAAATCTGGATTCCCTCCTTGTTCCTCTGATATGCCGCTCGGTACAGGCAAGCGGCGTAGATCCAAGCCCGTGAGGCTGGTGCCGGTGAAGTTGAAGAACCATCTCTGGCCAAAAATCGGCTTGTCTCCCTTGATGCGGCTGCGATTGAACGGATCGTACCAGTGCGCCTTGGTATAAGGGAATTCTCCGCCTTTGCCGTACCGATCCCACGCGGGCATGGCAACATTCCAGCGGTCGGGTTCCTTCACGAAGTTCGCCGAGTCCGGAGGCAGTTGCTCGGGAGCAATTCCCAGCGGACCGGGGGAAGACGAGGTCTGCGACGTTCTCAAACCTGGTGTTCTCAACCCGGGGTACGGCTCAGTCGGCGAAGGCGCTGGCGCCCGAGGTGACGGCACAGCGTCAGGAACGCCGGATGGACCTTTTATGGGTGCGATTTCGTCCGTGACCGGCTCAAGCGCCAGGTCCCTCGTCTCCGGGCCATTGATTGGGAGGCCTGCCACGTCGATGGTCTGGAATCCTTCCTTCTCGGCCTTGAGTTCATACGATGCCGGCGCTAGTTCGACAAATCGGAAGATGCCTTCAGCGTCCGTCAGCTTCTCGCTCACAACAATGCCTGCCCGGATCAGGCTGATTCTTGCTCCGGGAATGCCTAGCTCGGTTCGCGAATCTCTCACCGTACCTTGCAGTGATGCGGTGTTGGTGGGCACGTGTCCGGGAATGCGTTGTGCCTGTCCCAACACGAGGCTCATCCAGGCAATAACGCTCAGGAATGCGACCGGAGTCATCCATGCCCGTCTCGCCAACAACGCTCTTGCCAGTTTAGTGTGCATTCTCCGAGATGGCTTTTCTAGCTGGAATCGATTGGGGCATAACTCCTATCACAACTTGTGTCGAGCAGCAAGCATTTGCTTGACTTCATCACGCGCGTGGGCATAATGAATGCACAAAATAATTCTGCTCCACAAAATTCTCTCGTAGAACTTGAATGATGAAGACCAGGAAGCACCATCTCTGCGCACTTTCTGGATTCTCTCTGTTGGTATGTGCGGCAGTTCTGATTTGCCTGTCGTGTGGTGGTGGTGGCTCCTCGTCTTCCAATCCGCCTGATCCCCCGCCGGCGACCCCGCTCACCGTCGCCGACGTGACCAGCGTCGTGCAGAATGCAGTGCTGTCTGTGAATGCGCCCATGGTGGTGGCGGTTGCAGATCGTGCCGGAAACATTCTTGCTGTGTTCGAAACGACCGGAGCGCCATCGACCGCAACCGGAAACTTCGGCGCGATGATGCCAGCGGATGAAGTGGCCGTCAGCCTGGCCCGCACGGCTGCTTTCTTCAGCAATGATCAGGCGCCGCTCTCTTCGCGGACTGTGCGATTCATCAGCGGCATTCATTTCCCGCCGGGAGTCGCTGGCACTGCCAATGCCCCGCTGTACGGAATCGAAAACACCAATCGTGGTTGCACATTGAGTGCGAATTTTCTGCCGGGACAGATGTTGCCTCCACCGCGGTCAATCGATGGCACCCAGCCCGGTCTCGGCATTATTACCGGCAAAGCAGATACCAACGACAGCGATCCGCTCGCCGTCAATCCCGGGGGCTTGCCCCTGTTCAAAGGCGGAGCGGTCGGGGGAGTGGGGGTGGTGAGCACGTCTCCGGCGATCGCAGAATTTGCCGCGTTTTCTGGGGCGATGAATTCGGGACTCCTGCCTACCGCGAGTCAACTTCCGCCGCCCGGAGTAGTCATCATCAATGGCATCGCCTTGCCTTTCGTGAACCAGACCACGCAGCCTCTGGGCACGTCTCCGGGAACCCTTGCAGGCACTTACGAAATATCTCCGGTAGCGGGCACGCTGCCGCCCGAGGGATTCTTAGTGGGTCCCAATTCCGGCAGCTCGCTGTCGCAAAGTGATGTCAACGAAATCATCATGAACGCCGTGGCGACTGCCAACACGACGCGTGCGGTCATTCGCCTTCCACCAGGCTCCAGAGCCAAAATGACGATCGCGGTTTCAGATCTCGATGGCACCATTCTCGGTCTCTACCGCATGCATGATGGAACTGTATTCAGCGCCGACGTGGCTGCGTCCAAAGCACGCAACGTGGTGTGGTTCAGTACTGTCGGGGTAAGAGATTTACCCGGCGCGCCCGCGGGAACCGCGGTAACGAATCGCACAATCGGTTTCGGCGCGCAGCCGCTGTTTCCACCCGGGATCGACGGATCTGGGGATGGACCATTTTTTCGGTTATATCTGAACGACACGGCGAACCCGTGCACGCAGGGGTCCGATCCGTTTCCGCCCAACACCAACAACATGAGCGGCGTGGTATTTTTTCCTGGCAGCCTGCCGCTCTATCGAAACGGCGCGCTCGTCGGCGGCCTGGGAGTCAGCGGCGATGGTGTTGACCAGGACGATTTTGTTACCGCCGGAGCGGTAAACGCTGCATGTGGCGCTGGGGGGCCCGTGCGGCGTACCTGATTTTCAGGCGCCACCCGGTATCAGAGCCGACCAGGTTGTCATCGAAAACGTACGCCTGCCCTACCTCAAATTTCCGCGAAATCCCACCGATTGAAAGGTAATGGAACAAGATTCGCAATCGCGTCTACGCGCAGGCAGGCTGCTGTTCCAGTGAATGAGATTGAAAACATGAATTAGGGGAGGGCTTATCGGGCTTGCGAGGCTACACAGGGGCAAAAAACCGGACGCCGGGTCCCGGCGTCCAGAATTATTTCGGCTCTTCTTCAACAGAGACCAAAGACTAAAAGTCGTGGTCTTCAGGTGTGCAGGTGCAAGGCAGTCCGCTCAACAGCGAGTCATAGTAGCAGAGGTTCTGCAACAGCGCTTGCTCTTTCGCCCCCAGATTCGAATCGGCGAAGGTTGTTTCGGTAACGGCGTACGTCGCGGCTTTGACCATTTGGATGTGCGTCGCGAATCCACGGAGTCCGGCCGTCGGAATAACGTTGGTCGGGTCCAGAGACGCAGGACGAAATGGCCTTGATCACGCCACGAGTCGGCACTTTGCCGGTCAGGGGGTTGGCGGTCAGCTGGGTCTTTACGTCTTCCGAGAGCAAGCCGTCGGGCGTGATCTCGCAAGCGCAGCATTCCGTCAGTTCCTGGCTGTCATCGAACACATAGAAGGCGGCCCACAGGTTGCCTCCGGTATCGCCATCGTTGATGAAACGAACCGTTGCATCCGGTGCAGCGGCTACATTATTGGAGAAATAGGAGACAAAATAGACGCTATTGTCACCCGTTGATGTTACGGCCTGAGCCGCCGCAGGTACAGAAGCGAAGGCCATTAGCAAGGCAATCGCCAGCATCGGAAACAGCAAAAGACTAACTTTTCGCATTTATCCTCCTCTATGGATACACGCCGGAAGCGCTGGGGGGAGGTCAGCTATGGCGCGGCTCAAATCTATTCGCCGGTGAGTTCTCTTTACAACTACCCACCTGGATTAGCCGGGCCCTTGCTGGTTCGATAATTAATACTTTGGGAGTAGTCCGCTATCGGGACATAGGTCGGTGATTCTTCTCCTGCGCAGCTACGGAGAAGTGCTTCCATCAAAACTACTGTTGTAAAAGTTGCGGGGCAGATCAGCTGGTAATTCGACAATTTGGAGTGACGAACCCATGGGCTCGCTGCCAACGGGTCTTGAACCGTTCTCAGCTCGCTTCCGCTTTCCCCTCGACGGGCGTGGTCACGGCGGTCGGAAGGAGAGTTGAGGAAGAGGTGCCCGATTTCCGGACAAACATATCCAGATCCGCCGCCTGTATTAACTCGTCGACAGTGGCGCCTTCCACATATTCTGTAAGGCCACAGGTCAGGCCGAGGGTGTAACCGCAATGTTGATTGGACATGTTCCAGGCATCAATGAGCCGGTTGAGCCGCTCCACCGCTGCCCTCGCTCGCTCTATATCCGTATCCGGCATGACCACCACGAATTCATCGCCGCCATATCGAACAATAAAATCGCCTGCCCGGAAATTCTTTCGCAGCAGGGATGCTACATCTATCAGAACACGATCCCCAGTCAGGTGCCCGAAACGGGTATTGAAGGACTTGAAGTTGTCGACATCCGACACCATCACGGTTAGCGGAAGTTTGGTTCGTTGCGATCGGCTGATTTCCGCCTCCAGCGATTCCTTAAGGGAGCGGCGATTGGGAATCCCAGTCAAAGGGTCGATACGCGCCATCCTTTCTGCCCGCTGAAGTTGATGGATCAGCTCGCGCCGGGCCTTCTGCAGCCGGAGCCTTTGATCAAACATGTAAATGTTAAGCAGGACAAGCAATCCAATTAGCCCGAAGAAGAGCGACGTAAATTCCTGTCGATTCGCAAGCTGCGCTTCGGCCTTCCGGATAATCTGAGGCATGAGCAGGGCCAGGAATCCAGCGGCGATGACCAGCAGGATGAGAACTGCAATACCTAGAAGTTGAAAATCGCGCCATTCCAGGGCCTGTATGTCTTGTTCCACCTGCTCGGGCGTCGATGCCTGGGTTGACTCCGTGGCTGTTTGGATTTCAGACATTGTTTGCCTCAGACTTCTCCCGGTGGTGCTCCCGATCGTTGTGTTCTCCTAAGTTTGCTCGGAAGTGGTGGATCTAGAAAGTTACAGTAGTAATTGCGAGGGGCGCCCCGACTCCAGCCAGGCGATCGGGACGATTCCGCGAGGGAAACCGCGCCTAAATTGCCGTTTCCCTCAAATTGTCCTCGAATCCTGACGCCGTGCGCTATCGCCCTTGCGGTGCGATCCGGGTGGGCGGGGTTGTGAATTCAGGACATTTTCGATTTCCTCCCGCAACCAGCGATTTGCCGGATCATTTTCTACACTCTCGTGCCAGTACAAATGGGCTTCGAGGCGCGGGGCCTGGAGTGGAAAGGGGTATGCCTGATGCACAAGCCCTGTGTTCAGCAGTTGCGCATGGCGCTCTGGCAAGGTCAGCAGCATGTCCGTCTCTCCGACCACCATCCAGGCCGTGAGATTGTGTTGACTGCGCAGGAACACCTGGCGACGCAGGCCCCGCCGGCTCAATTCGATGTCGATCAGGCTAGGGCCCTGCCGCCGGGAAGAAACCTGAATATGGCGTTGTGCCAGATAGGTGTCCAAGTCAAGTTTGTTCGTGATACAAGGGTGACCGTGCCGCGCGACGACCACGAATGGTTCATTCAGGAGCCACTTATGCCGGATGCGGTCGCTCATCGTCATGGGGATGTCGATGGCAAGATCGACCGACCCACTTGCCAACTCGGTCTCCAGGTCTCTGCGCTTGACCCGCGATGTTGTGATCGACATTCCCGGCGCGGCATGCGCGAGGCGTCGCAGCAGGGCGGGAAGAATCAGCGCCTCCGCATATTCCCAGAGCGAGAGATGAAAATTGCGACGCGTGTCTTCGGGAACGAAGTTGCGACTCTGGCTGAGGTTCACTTCCAGGATCTGCAGCGCCTGCCGCACTTGCTCAATCATGTTTCGCGTGAACGGGGTCGGAACCATGTGCGGACCTTGACGGACAAACAGCGGGTCCTGCAGAAGATCGCGCAGCCTCTTCAGCGCATGGCTGATCGCGGGCTGGGTGAGATTCAGTTGCTGGCCTGCGCGGGTGATGTTGCCCTCGCGATAGATCGCCTCCAGCACCACGAACAGGTTCAGGTCAGCCTGACTTAAATGCACGCCGCATATATTACAGGATTCATAGGATTCATTAGGAGAATTCTGCTGAAATCGCTAGGCTAGATTGCCTGCGGGGCGAGCGCTTACAAAATGGACTTTTCTTTGTCAGCCAAGGCGCAGAATCATGTCCGCCGCCTATCGGAGTTCATGCAAGAGCATGTACTGCCGGCGGAGCCTGAGTATTGCTCGCAATTGCAGAACGTTCCCGACTGGCGCCGCTGGAAGCAACCTCCGGTAATGGAGGCTCTTGAAGGCCAAGGCTCGGGCAGCTGGCTTGTGGAACCTGTTCCTCCCGGACGTCGAGTATGGCGCGGGTCTCACCAATGTCGAATATGCGCCTCTGGCGGAGATCACTGGGCGCTCCTCGATTGCTCCCGAGGTTTTCAACTGCAATGCGCCCGACACCGGCAACATGGAAGTGCTGGTGAAGTATGGATCGGCGGCGCAAAAGGAACGCTGGCTCAAGCCGCTGCTCGCCGGCGAGATTCGTTCCGCGTTCTGTATGACGGAGCCCGGCGTGGCCTCTTCGGACGCTACGAACATTCAGGCAACGGCTCTTATCGAAGGCGATCACGTCGTCCTCAACGGCCGGAAATGGTGGAGTTCCGGAGTTGGCCATCCTCATTGCCGGCTGCTCATCTTCATGGGTATCACCGATCGCTCGGCTTCGAAGTACCGGCGTCATTCCATGGTTCTGGTGCCGCTCGACACTCCCGGCGTCAAGATCGAGCGCATGGTGCCGGTGTTTGGATCGTATGATTCGCCCTTCGGACACGGCGAGGTTAGCTTCACGAATGTCCGCGTGCCGCTCGA
Organism: uncultured Acidobacteriaceae bacterium; assembly: GCA_963821295.1. GTDB lineage: Bacteria > Acidobacteriota > Terriglobia > Terriglobales > Acidobacteriaceae > Acidiflorens. The sequence continues at coordinate 750,380 of CAWGDB010000001.1, forward strand.
CCACATCGTCGCCGGACCGGGCCGCGGCTTTGAAATTGCGCAGGGCAGATTGGGCCCGGGCCGCGTTCATCATTGCATGCGCACTCTGGGAGCGGCCGAACGTGCGCTCGAACTTTTGTGCCGGCGCTCGCTTGATCGCGTGGCTTTTGGCAAACCGCTGGCTGAACTGGGAGCCAACGCCGATGTCATCGCCAACGCCCGCATCATGCTGGAGCAAGCTCGTCTGCTTACCCTCAAAGCCGCATGGATGCTCGATGAAGTCGGCGCCAGGGGCGCGCGCAGCGAAATCTCCCAGATCAAAGTCGCCGTTCCCAATATTGCGCTGGAGATTATCGACCAGGCGATTCAGATGCATGGAGGCGCCGGCGTTTCCCCCGATTTTCCCCTGGCCGAAATGTTTGCCACGATTCGTACGCTGCGCATCGCCGACGGACCCGACGAAGTGCATCGCGCTTTGATCGCCAAACTGGAGTTGGGGAAATACAAGCAAGAGCGCGCTTCAGCCTGACTGAAGGCAGCCGACAGCTACGAGTAAGCCGACTCTGCTCAGGCCCATTGCTTTGCCCCTCTGTTTCCGGCAGGGTTCTAAAATCTAGACCGGTTTTGCCGCCGAATCCGCGATCCCATCTCAGGGGGTCCCCCCCTCAACGATGGTCTATTCGAATCAATACTTTACAGAGATTTCGTCCGCAAAGTATTCAATCCACACAGTTTAACTTACAAAGTATTGATAATAAACGACTTAATCTTGCATGCGACTCTGTAACTAGCTTAAAATCAATTACTTACAATTTGTAAGTACCGCAAAGTATTGATTCCAAATAGCTTAAAAAGCGGCTACGCTGGCCTCTTTGTTACATCTCCTTCTAGTACATCCGGCATAGCATGCACTGTCAAGGGTTTTTAGTCGGATAAAAGTGCGATAAAGGCCGAATCAGGGACACATCGTCCCGGAATCTGGACCAATTGACTCAACATCCGCCAATCAGCCCCCGCCGCGCCATCCACGGAGACGAATCTGTTTCAGAACGTGAAGCGCAGGCCGAGTTGGATCTGGCGCTTGGGGAAGGCGGAGGTGAAGGCTAGCGGAGTGCTGGATGTCGCCGTTCCTCCCCCCAGAAGAGGCGTGCCCGGTTTCATCCCCTTCACGTTGAAGGTCGTGAATCCTGGCTCGAAACCGAAAAGAGGGCTCACTTCGTTATTCACGCTGGCGTAGTTTGTCCGGTTCGCGATGTCGAATCCCTCCGCTGTGAACCGCACGTTCGCCTTCTCGCCCAGTTTGTGCGCCCAGCTCAAGCGCATATCGAAGTCGATATAGTCAGGGCCCAGACCGGTGTCACGCGGCGCTCCAATGGGACGTTCATTGGTGGTGTGATTGTTGCCGTTGACCTCTCCTCCGGCAAGCAGGTTGAAAGGATGTCCGCTGTGAGCTTCGAAAATCGGCGCTAATTGAAGACCCGACAAGATAGGTTGTCTCCAGGGGCTGTCGAGGACTCCAGCGATGAGCACCTTGTGCCGCTCATCAAACTCGGACAGGCTGCGATCCAGGTTGAGGTTCGTCGGGTCCTGCGGCCCGTAGTCGGTGTTGTAATCCGTGGATGTGTCGAATCCCTTACTGAAGGTGTAGTTTCCGAACAAGTTGAAGTGCTCACTGAAGCGCTTCTTGACCTCGACGATGCCGCCCTCGTAAAGAGCGTAGGCTCCGGAGGTGTATTGGTTGTTCTGCACGATCAAAGGATTTATGAAGCATTGCTGGGTCGCACAGGGAAGACCCTCGGTGCCGCCCAGAGGATCGGCCGCCGGGCTCGTATTCCAGTTGCGATACGAAACGGTCGAGCCATTGGCTAGAGTTACGGTGCTGAACGGAGCCGGCAGGAGATTAGTGTCGATGGCCACTGGGAGTCTCTGCGTATGAGAATAGATGGCGCTCAGAGAGATCGAGAAGCCCTGCGAGATCTCGCGTTCAATACCGAAAGAAGCCTGCTGCGCGATCGGGGGACGGTAGCCCGGCTGGTTCACGAAAATTACCTGTAGGGGAGAGAGCGGACCAGTATTGGTAACGTCGATGCCCAACGGCGCAACGGCAGCCGGTGTGATACAGGCTTTGTTTCCTGCGGTCGGTGTGGTGCACTGAATCAATCCCTGCCCAAACAGTGTCTGGAAAATGGCGGCTGACCCGGCTATGCCTAATTGCGGAACCCCGGAGAAGCCATCGGCGTAGATAGAGATTTCCCGGTTGCAAGGGCTGGTGCCGGTACCAGGGATTATCGGAAAGCCGAATTGGGAGATCCCGCAGATTCCGCTGACATTGGCAACCTGGCCGGCGCCGGCCGCGTTTTCGACCGCAGACTTGTTTTTGTTCACAACGCCGAGGCTCAAGTCGACGTCGGGGATTTGGGCGTCGACCGGTCCGTAGAAGATTCCGTATCCTCCCCGGATCACCGTCTTGTGGTTGTTGAAGGGATCCCACGCGAAAGAGATACGGGGGGCAAAATCCTTCTTATAGGTGGTCAAGGGGGCGAATTGCGTGTCCAGTTCGTAGCGGAGGCCGTAGTTCAGGGTAAAGTTTGACGCTATTTGCCAGGCGTCCTGGGCGTAGAACGCAGTTAGGGGCCGGGCATAGTAACCGTAGGTCGGATCTCCGAAGCCCTGCTGGTAAATCTCGGGTAGGCCCAATCCTGCCGCCTGCAACGAGTTGATATTGGCGCCTGACGGGGTAGAGGTTCCGGTGCAGGGATTCGTGCCCGTAGGAGCAAAGCACGGGACTGAGCGCCTCTCCGGGGAGGGACCCGAACACAAAGCGTCCCGGGAAAAAAGTGTGGGACTCGGTGTGATTGCCGCGGAGTAGTTCGTAAGCGCCGAACTTCAGAGTGTGATGGCCGCGGATCTGGGTGAAATTGTCGGCGAATTCGTAGCGGCGCAGGATGGTGATGTTGGGCAGGAAAATGTTCGTTCCCATGTTGTTGATAAAACCCGGAATCTGGAGACCAGCTTGTGCCGGCTCGTTCGGGAGCACGTTAAAGCTGTTGTAATCCCACTGCGCGCGAAGCTCGTTCTGCGTTGCTGCATTGAACTGGTGGTACCAGGCGGCTTGCAGATTATGGTCGTAAGTGTGGATCGAGCTACCCGCGGAAAAAGCGGTCAAAGACTGGAGATCCGGCGACTCTTCGAGATCGTGTCCATACCGGTAGGTCACAGAGAGTTCGTTGTTCACATCAAAACGATGATCCAAACGGCCCGACGCCAGGTATTCCCGCGTGTTGTAGGGAAAAACTCCGCCCTCGGTTTCAAACTGGCTTACAAGATAACCATTCAGCGCGGCTTGAATGGGCGATACAAACGGGTTCGCACCGGGAGTTGGATTCACGGACAGCAGGCTTTGAAGTGCAAAGGCACAAACCGGGCCGGGTTCGCTGACCACTGTTCCACTGGGAGTGATGAGGCAGGGCACACTCGGGTTCGTCGACACAGCGAGGGCGGAAACAATCGCCTGTTGCGAAAATCTCGGATCGCTCTGCGCAAAAGGGTTCGAGGCTGCGGAGGCCGAGGGTCCGGCGAAAATCGAACTGTCCGTCAGAAGGGGAACTGAATTCTGTGAGTTCTGCCGCAGGCCTTCGAAAGATGCAAACAGAAATGTCCTGTCTTTCTGGATAGGGAAGCCGATGTTTCCGCCGTACTGCTGGCGGCTGAGTGAATTCTTGATCGAATCGCCGGTAGAAGTGGTGTTGAAATTTGAGTAAGTCGGATCCGGCGCCAGGGCCGAACTGAAGGCGAATGGGTCGCGCGCATCCATCGCATCGTTGCGGAAAAAACCGTAGAGGGTGCCATGCACATTGTTGGTGCCGGACTTGGTCACGATATTGATCGACGCGCCGGTAGCTGCCCCGAGGTCCGCAGCGTAGTTGCTGCGATTGATTTGGAACTCCTGCACGTCGTCCTGGTTCACGGTGAGGCGCACGCCTCCGCTATCGCCTGATGTTTCGCCGCCGTCGACCGTGATGCTGTTTCCACGGCCGTTACTTCCGTAGAACGACAGCCCGCTTTGCGGCGTTTGCTTGACTCTAAAATCCTGGTCTCCCGCCAACCGGGTGGAATCGGAGACACCGGGCGCGAGCAGCGTAAAGGTGAGGTAATCGCGCCGGTCAATGGGCAGGTCGACGATGTACCGCTGTGTAATTGTGTCGGCCTGGCTGCCTCGTTCCGTTTCCACTACCGGAGGCTGATCGGTCACTTCGATCACCGTTGCCACCTGCGACGGCTTCAGATGGAAATCGGAAACAACTGTCTGCCCGATGGCGACCGTGACACCCTTTCGAATCTCCGTCGCAAAACCCTGCATTTGCGCGCTGATGTCGTAAATGGCTGGCGAAAGCCCCGCTACCCGGAACTGGCCAGCTTCGTTGGTCGTGGTCGTACGATTCAGGCCGGTCTGTGTATCCATCACGGTGACCGTCGCTTTGAGCACAACCCGGCCGGAAGGATCGGTAATTGTCCCGGTGATTTCTCCTGACGTGCCTACACCCTGAGCGTGAGCCGAGAGGGTGGCGAAGAGGAGATACACAAGAACACATGCGATTGCCTTCATTGTGGAATCGGAGGCTTGCAATGTCCAGGAGCGAGCTTCGTAGAATGAACCGATGCGACCACTGAAACCGCTTCGTTTGAAACCCATATCCCCCACCTCACCCGCCTTGCCTGTGACAACAAAAGATCTGTGCCGGCGCTAGTCAGGACGCGCACAGATTCTTCGACTGCGAGAACGCTGCCAAGGCAGATTGTGTCGAGTTTTTTTATTTTGTTTTGAATCTGCTGAAAGAGAACGACCAAGAACTGCCCACGCTCCTGCCGCTTCAGGGCGTCTAATCCTCATGATGGGCGCGAGCGTATCCGTCTTCACGAAATTCATCAAATGAATTGTTTTGATGATCATGTATGACTACCGTGAATGCCAATTTACAGGCCGATTTCGCTCTCACAGAAGCGCTCACGCCGTTCCCGTTTTCGAGTCTCGTTCTCCGCGAGCATCCGACAAGAGAAACCCGACTATTTCCTTGTGTGATGCCTCGGGTTGGTCGGTAAGAAATAAGTGACTCGCGTGCTCCAACAGAACGAGTTTGGCACCTAATATCCGACTTGCGAGCAACTCTCCGTTGCCAGGAGGCACGAGCGCATCCGACTTGCCGTGGATGACCAGCGTCGGGACTGTGATCCGATCGATCCGGCTGTAGCTCTCCCACAAGAGGATCCCCTGCAATTGAGCCATGTAGCCCTCGGGAGAGGGGAGCCATGGCTGGCGGAGACGGACATCCTCCTCGATTTTCTCTCGCGGTGTGGCCTCGTCATAAATATAGGGAAGGATGGCATCCCGCGCTTGCTCGGGCGTCATGCCACGCGCCAACAATATGTCTATGACGTTGGTCTCGGCGCGCACAGCCGAAGGTCCGCCGGCTGAAGTGCAGCCTAGAACTAACGAACGGGTCCGCGCTGGATACTGGAGCGCAAATTCCTGTGCAATCATGCCGCCCATCGAAACGCCGAAAACGTGGGCGCTGGCGATGCCTGCTGCATCCAGAACCGCGGCGGCGTCCGATGCCATGGTGGCAATTGAATAAGGTCCGGGAGGCACGGAGCTGAGTCCCACGCCTCGATTGTCGAATGCGATCGTCCGGAAATGTTGCGCCAACCCCGGGCGCGTGCGATGCCACATGCACGACGTATAGCCGAGGCCCATGATCAGCAGGAGGGGTTCCCCTTGGCCTTCTTCGTCCCAGTAGAGTTTGGCCCCTTGATTCTCTGCGAATGGCATCAGCCCCTCCGGTTCGTCCTAACCAACCTTCAGCATGAGTTTCCCCAAGTTTTCACCCTTGAAAAGCTTGAGCAGAGTTTCAGGAAAGGTTGCGAGTCCTTCAACAATGTCCTCCCGCGATTTCAGCTTCCCCGCTAACATCCATGCCGCCATCTCCGCTCCGGCTTGCGCGTAGCGGTCGACGTAATCCAACACCAGCATGCCCTTCATCGTCGCTCGGTTCGTCAACAGGGACAGGTAGTTGCTGGGTCCCGTGATCGGGCCGGTATTGTTGTACTGGGAGATCGCTCCACAGATTACAATTCGGGCACCGCGCGCGAGATGCGCCAACGCGGCGTCCAGAATTGTGCCGCCCACGTTATCAAAATAAATATCGATGCCCTTTGGGCAATGCTTCCGAAGGGATTGCTTCACATCTTCGGACCTGTAGTCGATGGCGGCATCGAAGCCCAGCTCATCTACTATGTAGCGGCACTTTTCTGGCCCACCTGCAATGCCCACAACCTGGCAGTTCTTTATTTTCGCGATCTGCCCGACTACCGCGCCCACCGCTCCTGCTGCGGCCGAGACTACAACCCTATCTCCTGGCTTCGGCTGGCCGGTATCGAGCAGTCCGAAATACGCGGTCATTCCGGTCATGCCGAGCACACTGAGATACTTTGGCAGTGGAATAGCTGTGATGTCGACCTTTGTCACTCCCTTACCGTCGGTCAGAGCATACTCCTGCACGCCGAACACTCCGGAAACATGATCGCCCACGGCGAAGCGGGGATTGCGCGATGCCGCCACGATCCCGACGCCCAGCGCCCGCATCAGTTCTCCGATGCCCACCGGTGGCAGATACGAACGCACGTCATTGATCCACATGCGCATCGCCGGATCCAGCGAAATGTATAAGACCTGAACGAGCAGTTCGCCTTCCTTGGGATCACTGACCGGCTCTTCGGTGAAGGTCCAGTCGCTTCGCTTCGGCATTCCTACCGGTCGCGCCGCCAACAGAAATTTGTGATTAGTGGGTGCCATGGCTAACTCCTCGTTGTGGGTCTCTCACACTCAGACCGTATAGCGTTCGCTCGCAAGTAGTCGCCCCGCAATCTGACGCCGCAGCACAATCGCATTCACTGGGGTGTGGCTCGCATAGGCACGCACGTGAGAAAGATTCCGTCGCAGATCTTCGCCCTCGGCGCATGTACTCAAAATCGTTCTCGACGAGAGTTCGGCCCGGGCGATGGCATCGCGCAAGTACACAGCGCAAACATCGCCGGCATTGACTCCTCTACCAGCAGCCGAAAGCTTCTGGCTGCGTAGCAGTGCTGACTCCATGGCAAATACTTCCATGAAAATGTCAGAAAGGTTCATGACGATCTCCTGCTGTTGTTCAAGCTGCGCACCATACTTCTGGTGCGCGACTGCCAGCGTCAAGAGGGCGATCTTCTTCGCATCGTGGACAAGGCCAAGTTCCAGATCCCCCTGCGTTTTTGCGGGCTGCGATTCCGGCTCTTGCAAGACGGCGCGGGCAGCCTCGAACAAAGGTAGAAGCCCGCGAGCCGCACGCTTCAATGGCATGCCAGTGATCACCAGCCGGTTGATTTCGCTGGTGCCCTCAAACAGCCGGTTGATGCGGGAATCACGATAGGCGCGTTCGACGACGTAATCCTGATGGTATCCGTAACCGCCGTGAATCTGGACGCCTTCATCGGTCACATAATCCAGCATTTCGGAGGCATAGACCTTGACCATCGAGCACTCTGCGGCAAACTCTTCGATGGCCTTCAGTTCTTGAGAACCACCCGCAGAAGACGCGGACAATTCCGGGGACGAGGCGTGCATCTGGTTTTCAATGAGTCCTGCAACCCGCCACGTCATCGACTCGGCGGCAAAAATCCGGATTGCCATCTCCGCCAGCTTGTGTTGAATCGCTCCAAACTCGGAAATCGTCGAGCCGAATGCTTTGCGCTGCTTGGCGTACTTGAGGCAAATCGAGAGAACATTCTTTGCGGCTCCGACCGTGGCTGGACCCAGTTTCAGCCGTCCAATGTTCAGGATGTTGAATGCGATCACATGACCGCGGCCAATTTCTCCAAGGAGGTTCTCCACCGGCACAGGAACATTATCCAGATACACGGCTGTGGTGGAACTTCCAGTGATGCCCATCTTATGTTCCTCGGCGCCACTGCTCACGCCGGGGAAGTTTCGCTCAACCAGAAATGCAGTGAATTTCTCTCCCCCAACCTTGGCAAACACCGTGAACAGATCGGCGGCGCCGCCGTTCGTGATCCACATCTTCTGGCCGTTCAAGATGTAGTGGTTCCCGTCCGGGGAGAGATCTGCGCGCGTGCGTGCCGCGAGGGCATCTGACCCCGCCAGCGGCTCGGTGAGCGCATAGGCGGCGAGCATCTCGAGTTTGGCCAGCTTCGGCAGATATTTCCGCTTCTGCTGCTCGTTGCCAAAATAGACGATTGGCAGCGTGCCGATTCCAGTATGTGCCGAGTGCCAGCCTCCGTAAGAACCGTCGCGTCCCATGCGTTCGGCAGTAACCATCAATGACGGCAGATCCATGGCCATTCCGCCATACTCCTCGGGGATCGCCATCGCGGTCAGACCTAACTCCACCGATTTGCGGAGCACAGCCATCGCTACGCCCGGCTTCTTTTCGCGGATGGCTGGTAGATTCGGTTCCACCTCGTTGGCCCAGAACTCGTCCACCATGTGACCGACCGCGAGATGCTCTTCGCTCAGGTCTTCTGGCGTGAAAATGTCCTGGGGTGCCGAGTCTTCGATGAGAAACGCTGTCCCCTTTGTCACCTTGCGCGGACTGTCTGTTAATGTCGTCATGAAAAACTCCTATGCCACCTTTTGAAATTGAAAACTTGAATTCCTTGAAACAGTGCGAGGGACGCGAGTTCCCCCCGACCGACTGGCTCGTTGTAACGCAGGACCGCATTCAGAAATTCGCTGATGCCACCGAGGACCGGCAGTGGATTCACCTCGACAAGGAACGCGCCCAGCGCGAATCGCGCTTTGGCGACTGCATCGCCCATGGTTTTCTGACGCTCTCGCTGCTGAGTTCCTTTCTCAAACAGGCGATCCAAATCCGTTCGGGCGTCGCCATGGCCATCAACTATGGTCTGAACAAGGTCCGTTTTTCTTCGGCCGTTCAGGCCGGTTCGCAGATTCGCGCTCGCGTCATTCTGCTTTCGGCGGAGGACTCGCCTGCGTTTGTGGAAGCCGTGTTCCTCATTCACATCGAGAACCAGCAGGCCGATGGTTCGCTTTCCGGCAAGCACTGCTGCGTTGCTGAATGGCTGATTCGGTACTATCGGAAGTGAGTTTCGCGGTAAATGCCCGCTCATATCGTTCCGCTTTCCGCGCAATGCCAGGAGGCGCGCAACAGGGTGTGAATTCTCACGGGCAACTCCGCGAAACGTTTGTCCTGCGTCAATCCCTGGGCGTACCGGTAGTAGATCTGCTGGATGATGACCGCGACTTTGAAGCGGGCAAATGTCAGATAGAAGATCATGTCGCCAGGGTCGCGGCCGGTCGCAAGCGCGTAGCGTTCGATCAGTTCCGCCCGCGTCCGTGTGCCCGGCAAGGTGGTCGGCGCGCTGCGGATTTCCTGAAGATCCTCCGCATCCTGCGGATCAGTCCAGTAGGCGAGCGCGGTCCCCAGGTCTGTGAGTGGATCGCCGAGCGTACACATCTCCCAATCCAGCACCCCGATGATCTTCGCCGGATCGCCCGGATCGAGCACGACATTGTCATACTTGTAGTCATTGTGGATCAACGCAATGCCCCGGCTGGCCGGCATTCGCGAGGTGAGCCATGCGGAGATGCGTTCCACTTCCGGCAGATCGTTCGTTTTTGAATTGTGGTAGCGCTCGATCCAGCCCTTGACCTGGCGTTCGAGATAGCCTTGCGGTTTGCCCAGATCAGCCAGCCCGACGGCGACGTAATCGAGGCAGTGCAGACGCGCGAGGTTATCGACGAATGCTTCACTCAATCGCCACGCTGTCTCGGGCGGAAACGACATACCCGGAGGGGGATCGCGACGCAGAATAATTCCGCGAATCGGCTCCATCAGATAGAACGGAGCGTTGAGGATCGACAGATCGCCGCAATAGACGAGCGCCTTCGGCGCGGCGGGATAGGCGGCGTGCAGTTTCGACAGGACACGATACTCGCGCGCCATGTCATGCGCAGAGTGCACCTTGCTGCCGAACGGGGGCCGGCGCAACACTAATTCCCGGGTCTGCATCCGCCCGTTACTCATTCGAACCAGGTAGGTCAGATTGGAGTGGCCGCCCGGAAACTGTTCAACGGAAATCGGTCCGCTGTCGCCGAACTGCTCTCGCAGAAATAGTTGCAGCCGGGGAACATCGATTTCTTCACCTGCCCTCACCGTTCCCGCCTGATCGCAAAGTGCCACCATATTCGCAATTCCTGTAACTGCTATCGGTAGGTCAGCAACCCGTCTCCGTCGAGATGCGGGTGAGCGTTGAATGCGCTCAACGTAAATCGCTCGCCAGAGGCCAGAAAGCTGCTGAACGAAGCGTTGCGCGACATCCAGGTCAGTTGCAGTGTGTCCTCGGCGGACAAATGCAACGCCCGGCGCATCGCGGCGCCAATTGGTCCCGCCGATGTAAAGATCACTGCGGTTGCTGCTGGAGCAATCTCGCGTACCACCTGCGCCAGCCCTTGTTCCACGCGCAAACAAAACTCGTCCCAGGATTCAATACCGGATGGAGTAACTTCTCCCGCAACCCATTTGCTGATCACGGCCTCAAACAGTTGTTGAAACGCCTTGCGCCGGCCATCGCACTGGGCGGTCCTGGCGGCCTCGATGGACTCCTCATACACGCGGCGCAACTCTTTGATCTCGGCGTTCACCTGTAGCAATTGCGGAAGGCATTCCCGCAGCACCGCCTGGGCCTGAGATTCGTCGAATTCGCTCATCACCACAGCCTCGGGAAAGTCAGCACCGGCGCGCCGATACGCTTCGGCCACGATACGGGACGTCTCCAGTTGCCGGGCACGCGGGCCCGAAAAAACGCCGCTCGGAATGACGCCCCGCCGAGCCCAATACTCCCCGAGTAACCTGGCCTGTGCTTCGCCATTCGGGCAAAGCTTGTCATAATCGGGCCCCAGAAAAGACGCTTGCCCGTGTCGCACCAGGATTATGTGGCTCACTTTATCTCCAGCTACAATGCCCTACGCGGCTGCAACCTGCTCCTTATCGAACTCGGCGAACGTCTTCCCGGCTTCCGCCAGGCGCTTGAGCAGAGGAGCGGGTGCCCAGAGTTCTCCGAGCTGCTGCTGGAATTCACAAATGCGTTGATAGACCTTGCGCAATCCCACCGTGTCGGCGTGCCACATCGGGCCACCTCGATAGGCAGGAAATCCGTAGCCGTTGAGGTAGATGATGTCGATATCGACCGCGCGTAGCGCGTATCCCTCTTCGAGAATCCGCGCTCCCTCATTCACCAGCGCATAGATACAGCGATCGACGATCTCTTCGGCCGAGATGCGCCGCTGCGGGATTCCCGCCTCCGCGCTCCATTTCCGCACAAGAGCGGTCACCTCGGGATCCACACTAGCCTGCCGGTTCTCGTCATACTGGTACCATCCCCTTCCCGTTTTCTGGCCGTAGCGGCCCATTTCACAGAGACGATCTTCGGCGAACGGCTGGCGGATTCCAGGCTTTTCAAGATGGCGGTACTCCTTGCGAATACGCCAGCCCACGTCGAGACCGGCCAGGTCGCCCGTCGCGAGCGGCCCCATTGCGTTGCCGAACTCGACCAGCGCACGATCGACCGCCTCCACCTCCGCGCCTTCTTCTATAAGAAACTGCGCCTCCCGCCGGTACGGGCCGAACATGCGGTTGCCCACAAAGCCACGGCAGTTTCCTACCAGCACGCCAATCTTTCCCAGCCTCTTCGAAAGTTGCATACAGGTGGCAATTACTTCTTTGCTCGACTTCTTTCCGCGCACAATTTCGAGCAAGCGCATGACATTGGCCGGACTGAAGAAGTGCGTGCCGATCACCGCTTCGGGCCGCGACGTCGCGCTGGCGATTTCATCGATGTTGAGTGTCGAAGTATTGCTCGCCAGAATCGCACCTGGCCGGCAGGCGCGATCCAAGTCCGCGAAGACGCTTTTCTTCAGCGCCATGCCTTCGAAAACGGCTTCCACCACCATATCGACCTCGGAGAACGAATCGTAGTTGAGCACTGGTGTCATCAACTGCAGACGCTCGTCCACAAAAGTCTTGGTGAAACGCCCGCGCTGTACCGAACTGGCGTAGTTCTTGCGAATTTTGTCCATCCCAACATTGAGCGTCGCCTCATCGACGTCCTTCAGCAACACCGGAATGCCCGTGTTGGCAAACACCATCGCGATGCCTCCGCCCATGGTTCCGGAGCCGACGACGGCCACGCGATTAACAGGAATCACAGGGGTTCCCTTGGGGATGTCCGGAATCTTTGCCACCTCCCGTTCGCCAAAGAAAACATGGATGAGCGCCTTGGACTGATCGGAGAAAAGACATTCGGTGAAAAGCTTCGCCTCGGCCTGGCAGCCTTCCTCGAAGGGCAACCTGGTTGCGGCCTCCACAGCGTCGATCGCCGCCAGAGGCGCTTGCATCCCTCTTTGTTTCTTAGCAGCCGCAGCACGCGCTGTGGCGAAAATCGCCACGTTTTCGGTGGGGCTTCCTAGCTTTTCCGCTCGCTCTCGCGTTTTGGGCGCAGGCTTGCTGGAGATTTCACGGGCGAAAGCCACCGCCCCGGCGAGCAGGTCGCCCTCGATTAAGCGGTCGATCAGTCCGAGTGCGGACACGTCCCGCGTCGAAACCGGCTTGCCCTCGGCACACATCTCCACCGCCCTGGCAACGCCCACCAGGCGAGGCAGACGCTGCGTTCCACCGGCCCCAGGAATAATGCCCAGCTTCACCTCCGGTTGACCCACCTGCGCGGTGGGCGACGCGACCCGATAGTGGCCAGCCATGGCAAGTTCCAGTCCACCGCCAAACGCGGTTCCATGAATCGCCATCACGACCGGTTTCGCGCTGTCTTCGATATGGAGCAGCAGTGGTAGCAGGCTTCGGCGTGGTCCTCCCGAGGTCATCTTGCCGAATTCCTTGATGTCTGCACCCGCGACAAAAGTGCGGCCGCCACCGATTACAACCGCCGCAGCGATGGCTGGGTCGGCATTCATCTCATCGATCGCTGCCCAGATTCCCTCCGGCACGCCCGGACTGAGCGCGTTCACTGGCGGGTTATCAATGGTAATGACCGCGATATCGTTTTCTTTGCTGACTCTCACAAGGTTGCTCATCGCTTGCTCCCGTAAGTCTCTCTACCCACCCGCATACTTCTTGCGCAACTCCCTTTTCAAAACCTTTCCAGTCGCAGTCTTTGGCAGACTCTCGCAAAACTCAATTGATTGCGGACATTTGTAATGCGCAAGCCGCGCGCGGCAAAACTCGATCAACTCCACTTCGCCGAGCTTCGATCCCGGTTTCGCCACTACCACCGCCTTCGGCACCTCGCCCCATTTCTGATCGGCAACCGGGATGACTGCGGCTTCATAAACGTCCGGATGCGCCGCCAGTACTTTCTCAACATCAAGCGACGAAATGTTTTCCCCGCCGCTCACGATGATGTCCTTCTTGCGATCTACGATCCGGATGTATCCGTTTTCCTCGATGACTGCCATATCTCCTGTGCGAAACCATCCGCCTCGTAAAGCCTCGGCCGTCGCTTCCGGCTGTTGCCAGTAACCCGCCATGACTCCATCACTTCGGGCGATGATTTCTCCCAGTGTCACGCCGTCGTGGGGCACATCCTTGTCCTCCGCATCGACAACTCGCAGTTCACAACCCGGATAGGCATAGCCAGTCATGGCCTGCAGCGCATGCCGCTCCTCGGGCGTGCAATGCACGTCCGGTTTCAGTTCGGCAGTTGCCAGCCCGGGCGCACATTCCGTCAATCCGTATGCTGAAAAGCATTTGAATCCCAACGTCTGCTCGACCTCGCGGATCAGGGTCGGAGAAGATGCTGCGCCACCGATGACTGCCCACTCCACGCTGCTCAAGTCATATTTGGAACGCGCGGGCGAGTTCACGAGCACGGTGGCCATAATCGGCACCAGGCTCAGCGCGCTCACTTTTTCCCGCTGCACCAGCCGGAATACCTCTTCCGGCAGAAAGCGCGGAAGCATGACATGCGTTCCGCCCACGGATGTGATCGTATGAGCCGCTCCCCAGCCGTTGGCGTGAAACAAAGGAATCGTGTGCAGCACCACGTCCTCGTAGCGGGTGTGATGATAGACAGCGAGGTGCATGGCATGCAGGTATACATTCCTGTGCGTGAGCATCACGCCCTTCGGACTCGCACTGGTTCCGCTCGTGTAAAACATTTCGGCGACAGAGTTCTCGTCAAACTCGGCCAGGTCTCGGCGGTAGGGAGTGGCCGAGGCCAGCATCTGTTCGTAGGTTTGATCGGAAAGCCATCCCGCTTGGGGCGAGCCCGCGACTTGATCGAACTCGAGTTCATGAAACGAACGTACCGAACGCAGATCCCGCCGGAACGAGTCAACGAGGCCAATAAACTCGCGTTCGAGGAATAGCATCTCCGCTCCGGAATCATTCAGAATGTAAATAAGCTCCGGCGCGGCCAGTCGAATATTGAGTGGAAGCAAAATGCCGCCTGCTTCCAAAACTCCGTAGTAGGCTTCCAGCAACCGGTGACAGTTCAGGCTGAGAAAAGCCACCCGATCGCCCGGCTTCACTCCGGCGGTGCGCAACGCTCCTGCCAAACGCCGCACGCGATCGCCAAATTCAGCGTAGGTAAACCGCAAGTCCTGGCATACCACCGCCGTCTTGCGCGGGAACTGCTGTTCCGCGTACCGAAGAAACCGCACCGGCGTCAGAGGGAGATTCATGGGAGTCCGTTCTTACCAGGCTGTTTGGCCTCCATCGACAACCAGCACGTGCCCCGTCACATATGCCGAAGCGTCCGAAGACAGAAACACCGCCGCACCCTTCAGGTCATAATCGCCGCCGAAGCGGCCGAGCGGAATCTTCTCCAGCAGGGAATTTTTGCGGTGCTCGATAATCCAGCCCGACATGTGGGTTGGAAACCATCCCGGCGCGATGGCGTTCACCTGGATGTTGTGGGGCGCCCACTTGCACGCCAGATCCTTGGTGAACGCAATAACGCCACCCTTGCTCGCGTGGTATCCGATCGCCTGCAACTCCGCCGACGCTCCACCCAGGCCGGCTACCGAGGCGATATTGATGATCTTGCCCGACCTTTGCGCGACCATGGCTTTGCCCGCCGCCTGACAAAAAAGGAATGTTCCGGTCAGGTTAGTTGAGATAACTTTATCCCACTGTTCGAGCGTCATGTCTTCCACTGGCGCTCCCCACGACACGCCGGCATTGTTGATCAGAATGTCGATTCGGCCAAACTTTGCGAGCGTCTGCTCCATGACGTGCTCAATTGCGGCCTTATCTTTCACGTCGCATCCCAAGGCAAGCGCCTGTCTGCCAAGGCTTCTCAGCGATTTCGCCGCTTCTTCGCAGCGTTCTCTGTTGCGCGCACACAGCACGAGATTCGCACCCATCTCCGCCAAGCCCGTTGCCATTTGCAGGCCCAACCCCATCGAGCCACCTGAAACAATGGCCACGCGGCCGGTCAAATCGAAAAGTTGCTTGACGTTCACTCCGAGAATGGCCTTTCCGGACGGCGCTCCGCAAAAGTGTTAGCTAGTATCATAATATAGTCACTAACGTCAATCTACCGACTCCGCGCAACGTAGCTGTTGCCAGACGCGCCACTCCGGCGTGCGAGCGCCAAGCGCAGCGAGCCGCGGTTACAAGCGGAGTACCACCCGCCCCGAGACCTCGCCTCGTCTCAGTTGCCCCAGAACGTCTTGCACCTCGTCGAGTCGACGGGTCGCAACTCGGCAATGGACCGTCCCGGCTGCCCCCATCTCCAGGACCTCGCGCAGGTCTTCACGGGTGCCAACGGCCGAAGCCTTTATCTGAATCTCGCCCCCAGCCATCAGAATCGGCGGGAAAGAGATATCGCTGGCCGGCAAGCCCACCACGAGGAGTGTACCCGTAGGTCGCACACAATAAAACGCCATGTCATACGCGGACTTGGCCGACGAGGTGACGAGCGCCACGTGTACACCGCCGGAGCCACGCAGTTCCTTGACAACGTTACTCGTCGCGGCGTTCAGCGTTCGCGAGGCGCCAAGGGATTTCGCAAACTCGAGTTTTTCATCGGAAATATCGATGGCAGTCACCTCAACTCCCGCTGCTCGTCCGATCTGGACGGCAATGTGACCGAGTCCGCCGATGCCGAAAACTGCCAGCCGCTGCCCGGCGCGAATCCTGGCCTGCTTCAGCGCGCGATGAACTGTGACCCCCGCGCACAGCAGAGGCGCTGCCTGCTCCGATGACAGCGTATCGGGGATCCGGACGACGTGGCTGACAGGAGCTTTGGCATATTCGGCATAACCGCCATCCACCATGACGCCCGTAATGCGCTGACGCACGCACAGATTCTCGTTCCCTTCACGGCAAAACTCGCATTGTCCGCATGTCCACTGCACCCACGGCACGCCAACCCGGTCCCCGACCTTGACGCTTTGCACTGCCGCGCCCCACTCCACCACGCGGCCTACAATCTCGTGCCCCAAAATCAGCGGCTTCTTTACGATGCCGGCTAGTTGCTTCCAATCGCCATCAGCCACGTGCAGATCGGAATGACAGACACCGCAAACCTCGACCTTAATTAATATCTCGTCCGGGCCAACTTCCGGCCGAGATACCTCCTCCATGGATAATGGAGTGTTGAATTCGTGCAAGACGGCGGCCTTCATAGTCTTCTCCTAGCTGCCACATGATTCACCAGAAGTGACTCGCCCATTCCGGAAACTTCTATGCCCGAATGCCGCGCAAGAAAAACTCCACCGCGCTCCGTACCCGGTCCGTCAGCTTGTGCGGTCCTGTAAGATCGACCGCCCACTGGCGTACCACGGTGTTGTAGAGCCCCTCCATGAACTCCGCCAGATGGACGACCGGAAATGCGCGTGTTACTTCGCCTCGCTTCTGACCCTGCGTTAGAATTTCGCGCAGCAGGCAGACCGCAGCCTCCTCGTGGCCTCGCAGATCCGCCAACCGCACCGGATCCATGGCGCCTGAGAGGACCACCGCTTGCCACAGCTGCCGGTCCGCCTCCACCTCCCGCGCCATGGTGACGTATAGTCTCCGCAAACGCTCGCTTGTCCGCGCCTTGCTCGAGAGTTCCGAACGCAGCCTCTCGCAAATGCAGGCAAACCCCCGTTCTCCCACCTCGCGCAGCACCGCATCCTTGCTGGGAAAATATCGAAAAAAAGTAGGCTGGCTTATTTCAAGCACTTGCACGATGTCATCGATCCGAGTGGCCTCGTAGCCCCGCTTACGGAACAGTTTGATCGAGGTGTCGATGATCTGCTGTCGTAAGCGGGCTTTCTTCCGCTCCCGAAGTCCGGCTTCAGGCTGCCCGTCCGCAGACTTCGTCACCCTCTGTACCCCTGGTGCGCCAGGCATAGCCCTTTCCCCCTGCATCGATCGAGAAGATGTGTCTTCTGCGCAACGCCAACAAAAATGTGAGGGTAACTATAACAAAATAGCGACTAACGTCAAGTGGAACGACGCTGGGTCGCCCTCAAAACATACGCCATCCTGATTTGCCTTCCGTTCTGTGTTTCATTAAGCGGAGTCTTTTGTGTGACGTTGATCACAGACAGCTGTGAGTTACCGCACTGCCAAGATGTTTACGTCTACTTGACAATGACCCGCATTGATTCGGGGTAAACAGAGCATTTGAATCTCAGTTCGTCGAGGAGACGACGCATGCTTACGAGGAACCCTGCGGTCTGGTTCTTGATATTGGCAGCGGTTGTAATAACGGTACCCTACAGTCATGCCATTCCGGCGTTCTCCCGGCAATATGGGACTTCGTGTACGACCTGCCACGTCGATTTCCCGAAGCTTAACGATTTCGGCAAGGCCTTCAAGGACGCGGGATTCAAGTTTCCGAAGAATGACGAGGACTTCATCAAGATTCCACCGGTGATGCTAGGCGCGCCGGCACAGAAAGAGATGTTCCCGCACGTGATCTGGCCGGGCACGATCCCCGGCATGCCGCAGATTGGGTTGCGGTTCAACCAGTTTTTCCAATACACGGGCCGCAGCGCCAATAACTATTACGACAGCCAGAACCTGGCTGGCTCGACGCCTGGAACACCGCTGCCGGCGGGCATTCCGCGCACCGATTTTGAGCCGGGCTTATTCAGCATTTTCATGGCCGGGAACTTCGGCAGCGATATTGCCTTTTGGGTAGACGACGACATCAGCGTCTCCGGAGCGAACGCCAACGGAGCTCTGGGAGATGCCTATTTGCGCTTCGTCAACCTCGGGCGGTTCTTCAAGCTTCCTACGGACGCGGTCACGCTCAGGGTTGGGCAGTTCGAACTCGACTTGCCATTTACCCAGGCTCGGTCGATCAACATCAGTCCTTACGATATTTACACCGAGGCCAACATCAGCCTGCCCAACTCAGCGAACGGTGTGCCTGGCGTGAATAACATTTCATCGATGCAAGATGCGGGACATGGAATTGAACTGAGTGGGGGCCACCTGTACAAGGGCTACCACTATTCGCTGGCGATTGTGGACCAGAACACGACCGGGGGCTCGGCTTCCGCACCCAATGTGCCATCGCCGACGGGCGGTTCAGCAGGAGGAGTTGGATTCTTTTCCGACTCCAATTTCAAGGATCTGTATGCCAATGTCTCCTATCGCTTCAATCTGGAGAAGGACCCAACGAGCCGTAACGACATCCAAGCCGCGGGAGCGACGGGCCCTCGCGACCATACCTACTTAAGCGTGGGCGCGTTCTCTTTTTATGGCAAGTCAGCGCAGCGCTTCTCCGGTTTCTTGTCGGATGGCGAGACGGCGGCCGCGCTCACGGCGCATGAACCTTTTTATCGCGTGGGCGGCGACTTCAGCTTCAACTACCGCACCTTCAACCTGTTCGGCCTGTACATGTACGGGCACGACCAGGACCTGTTGCTCAACTCTGGCTATACCGGATTCACGCCCGGTCCGCAAGCAAAGTTCAACGGCGGATTCCTCGAAGCTGACTATCTCATGCTGCCGTGGGTGATGGGGATCTTCCGCTGGGACCGCGTTCAGTCTTCGGCGGACTTCCTGAATGGAGTGAATGGAACGAGCACAAACTACTACACGCCAACGGGAAGCACGCGCGACCGTATTACGCCGGGCGTGCAGTTCCTGATTCACGCCAACATCAAGACGTCATTTGAATACCAATTCCGTCCGCAACAGACGCTGACCTATGACTCCAATGGAAATGCGGTAAACCCGTTCCGTACGAATACGGCCACGGCGGCCTTGGAGTTCGTTTACTAATTCTGGAGAGTTAAGAAAACAGATCTTCATAAGATCGAGGAGAGCAAAGAATGAAACGCAATCTCATGGCAGTCATCGCATTGTTGGCAGCGTTGAGCATGGCCGCCAGCGCGGGCAGCATCAGCGGAAAAGTTTCAGGCGTGACCGGAGAATCAGTGGTCTACGTGGACACGATCGCGGGCAAGACATTTCCAGCGCCTTCGGAACATCCCGTGATGGATCAGAAGGGTTTGCTATTCCAACCGCACATAATGGTGGTGCAGGTGGGAACCACGGTCGACTTCCTGAACAGCGACAAGGTCGCCCATAACGTTTTTTGGCCCTCGGTGATGCAGGGTTCGAAGAAGCTGCCGGGCAAAAATCTGGGAACGTGGCCGACTGGTGAAAAGCGCCCCTTCAAGTTTGATCAAGCCGGAGTCGCGGCCTTGTTGTGCAATGTGCATCCGGAGATGTCCGGCTACATTGTTGCTGTGCCGACTCCGTACTACGCGAAAACCGACAAGAGCGGGGAGTACAAGATCGACAATGTTCCCGACGGCCAATACAACGTTGTGGCCTGGCACGAAGGCGCAAAAACGTCGACCAAAGCGGTGACCGTGGCGGGCGCCACCAAAGCAGATTTGACTGTCAGCAAGTAAACACGGGTCGGGGAAGCGGCACGCACGTTCCGGTTCCCTTTTGCGAAGGTGAAATCCTCCGAGGATTGGGGCGGGACCTTTCATGCTGAAGCGCTTTCTGGACAAGCGGGTGGATGAGGATTGGCTGCATACCAACTTCCCCTGCATGATGGCGTGCCCGGCGCATACCAACGCCGGGCGCTACGTCGGACTGATCGCCGAAGGACGATTCGAAGAAGCGTACAAGTACGCGCGCGGACCCAATCCGTTGGCCAGTATTTGCGGGCGGGTCTGCGCCCATCCCTGTGAATCCGCTTGCCGGCGCGGGCAAATCGACAAGCCCATCTCAATCCGGGCACTGAAGCGCTTTCTTACCGAGCGCTATGGCCCGGAGTCCAAGCACCACATCGATGTAAATGCGAGCGCGGTTAAGGCCGCGCTGCCCTTCAAGGTGGCCGTGGTAGGCGGTGGCCCAGTGGGGCTTTCGGCAGCGCACGACCTGGCGCTGATGGGATATTCGGTAACGATTTTTGAGGCGGCGCCGGTCGCCGGAGGGATGCTTTACCTGGGCATCCCCGAATATCGTTTGCCACGCGATGTGGTGGAAGCGCAGGTTCGAGAGATTCTCGCGACTGGCGATATCACGCTGAAGCTCAACCAGCGGGCGGGCCGCGATTTCCAGATTGCCGGATTGCGGCAACAGGGATTCGACGCGATTCTGCTGGCAATTGGCGCGCACCGCAGTCGGGACCTCACGATTCCGGGCGTGGATCTGGACGGCGTGCATCGCGGAGTCGATTTCCTGCTGAACGTCAATCTCGGATACAAGTTCACGATAGGGCGGAATGTTCTCGTAATCGGCGGGGGGAACGTCGCGATGGATGTGGCGCGCTCGGCAGCGCGCGAAGTATTGCGGCAACATGCGCCCGGCGGTGTGGAGGAATTGGCGCCCTCGGAAGCGAACGTGGCAGCCGTTGCCACCAAGGAAATGGTAGACATCTCGCTCTCCGCGCTACGGATGGGCGCGCAGGAAGTCCACGTGGTGTGCCTGGAAAATCGCGAGGAGATGCCGGCGGCGCTGGAAGAAATTGAAGAGGCGGAGACCGAAGGCGTCATTCTGCACCCCGGATTCGGACCGAAGAGATTCGTCGGCAAAGATGGAAAAGTCACCGCGCTTGAAGTTTTGAAGACGAAAACTGTGTTCGATGAACAGCACCGCTTCAAACCTGTGTTCTACGAAAACAGCGAAACCGACATTGAGTGCGACACCGTGATCATGGCGATCGGTCAGACCACGAATCTCGATTTTCTGCACCCTGACGATGGCGTGGAAGTTTCCCCGCGCGGCCTGATCAATGTAAACCCGCATTCTCTGATGACATCGGCGCCGGGAATTTTCGCGGGCGGCGATTGCGTCTTCGGACCGCGGCTGATCATTGACAGCGTGGGTGACGGCAAGCGCGCCGCAATGGGGATCGACGAATTTCTGCGCGGCGGGAAGCATCCGGAGCCGGTCATTGAAGTGACCGAACTGAAACGGCATGCCATGCCGCAGGAGTTCATGGAGTTGGTAAGGCAGCCCGTCCCGATGCTGCCGCTTGACCGGCGCACCGGCATGACCGAAGTCGAAGAGTGTTACGACGAAGCCGCTGCCATGGCCGAGGCACAACGCTGCCTGCACTGCTGGGTTAACACGATTTTTGAGGGCTATGGCGACGATGGGTCGCTCTGCATTTTGTGCGGAGGTTGTGTCGATGTTTGCCCGGAGAATTGTCTTGAGCTGATAACTTTGGACCGGGTTGAATTCAGTCCTGAAACCATTGAGCATCTCTCCGTGAACCGTGCGCTCTATGACGCTGAACTGCCGGACATGGAACCGGAAGAACTGAACCAGGGCGTCGGATCGGTAATGATCAAAGATGAAACGCGCTGCATCCGTTGCGGCCTGTGCGCCGCGCGCTGCCCGGTCAACACCATCACCATGGAGTCTTACAACCTGCTGCCGGCCGAACCAACCGGCTTGATTTCCATAGCGGCAATGGATTCCAGACTGCGCGCCCCATCGGCAGCGTCAGCAGGCGCACTGAGATAGCTATGGCGGAAGAAAACAATCAGAGAATTCAGGCTCCGGCAAAGGAGAGCGTCGATCGTCGCGAATTTTTCGTCCGTGTCGGTCTGGGATCGATGGCGATGGCCGCCGCCGGCACGGCCGTCTTTGGCTACCAGTTTCTGTCGCCAAACGTTCTCTATGAGCCGTCTCCCATCGTGAACATGGGCAAACCGGAGAGCTATCAGCCCGATTCAGTGACCCTCGACGTCGATGCGCGCATCTTCGTGATTCATGCCCAGGAAGGCTTCTTCGTTCTGAATGCCGTTTGCACGCACCTGGGCTGCCTGACCGCATGGAAGCCGGATCTGGGGATCATCGCCTGCCCCTGCCATGGCAGCAAGTTCGCCGTCTTTCAGCCTGCCGGCAAACGCCCAGGCGACAAGATCGAGGGTCCCGCTCCCAAGCCGCTACCTTGGCTAAAGATGTGGCTGAATGACGACGGCGAACTGATGGTCGATCGCTCCGAGGAGATTCGCCCGGAGACGTTCGTGAGGGTTTAGAGAATGAGTACATCATTCAACCGATATTTCGGTGAGTTGCGCGAAACGCGGGTGTGGCGCTCGATCTTTCGCGGCGGGACGGGCAAGAGCACACTGCGCAATTCGATGAAGATTCAGCGAAATATTTTTCTGCACCTGCTGCCGACCAAGGTGCGGGTCCGGATGCTCGAATTCAACGCGACCTGGTACCTGGGCACGCTGACGCTCGGCACTTTCGCAATCCTCGTCATTACCGGCATTCTGCTGATGCTCTACTACCATCCTTCCGCTCCGCAGGCGTATGCCGATACCAAGGATCTGCAGTTCGTGGTTTCTTCCGGACAATTTCTGCGCAACCTGCATCGCTGGTCGGCGCACGCCATGGTGTTTCTGGTGTTCGCGC
This sequence comes from uncultured Acidobacteriaceae bacterium, assembly GCA_963821295.1. Classification (GTDB taxonomy): domain Bacteria; phylum Acidobacteriota; class Terriglobia; order Terriglobales; family Acidobacteriaceae; genus Acidiflorens. The sequence goes on from CAWGDB010000001.1 coordinate 773,278, forward strand.
ACATGTTTCGCGTGTTTTATCGGGGAGCCTACCGCCCGCCGCGCGAATTCAATTGGGTGATCGGCGTGGTGCTCCTGTTGATGACGTTGTTGCTGAGTTACACCGGCTACCTTCTCCCCTGGGATCAGTTGGCATACTGGGCGATCACTGTGGGCTCGAACATCGCGTCGGCGGTCCCGCTCATGGGAAACAAAGTGCGGTTCCTGATGCTCGGCGGGCACTTCGTCAACGCCAACGCCCTACTGCGTTTCTACGTGCTGCACTGCATGATTTTGCCGCTGGCTGCGCTGTTCTTTATTGCGATCCACTTCTGGCGGATTCGCAAAGATGGCGGATTGTATGCGCGACATAGTGAGCCAGAAGTCGCGATGGCGACCGCTCCCGCGAGGCCCCCGCTATGAGCGACTCCAGAAAGTTTGTCGCGGAGGTGAATTCGGACGCCCGCAAAAATCCTGTCCGGGTTGCGTTCGTCACACGCCGCACTTCGGCGGAAGTGAAGGCCTTCGATGAGAGCAAAATACAATCGTTCCCCGAGGTCCTGTTCCGGGCAGCGATTGCGGTTGAAGTGCTGGCCAGCATGCTGGTGCTGATTTCGCTGTACTTCAACGCGCCGCTGGAAGGCCTGGCCGATCCCTCGCACACACCGAATCCAGCCAAAGCACCCTGGTACTTCCTCGGACTGCAAGAGTTGTTGCACTACTTCCCGCCGGTGGTGGCCGGAGTGCTGGTGCCTACACTGGTTGTGCTGGCGCTGATCGTGATTCCGTATTTCAACATCAACATCGAAGCGGAGGGGCTTTTCACCAAGAATCGAGAAATACGCCTGAAGATTTTCTGGGTCATCTCGGCTGCGCTCTGCATTTTCCTGGTGGCGTTTGATGTGATCGTCGCGCTCGGCCCGACGGTGATCACAGTTGCTCTCATGGCCGTCGCCGCGGCAACCCCGGCGAATTCGCCATCCAGGTTCCGCAGTTCGCTCGCGGCGAAACCCCTCTCGTTCTGGATTATGAGTTGGTTCCTGTTCGAACTCATTGTGCTGACGGCTGTTGGCACACTTTTCCGCGGACCGGGCTGGGCTTGGGTTTGGCCCTGGAGGAGTTAAGTGAAACTTCCGGCTCCTCTCGAAAAACTACGCCAGAAAATGTTCGGCGATGTGGCGACGACTTTCGCGTGGATGAGCGTGGTGCTGCTCATCCTGCTTGCGATTGCCCCAGCCAAAGATTTCTTTGCCGATTGGCACGTCTACCAGCGCGGTTATGAACGCCTGATCTCGAAGCGCAGCGACGCAGTCACTTTGCGCCGTCACTTGGTGCCCGGCATCCAGCAGATCTGGCTGCCTGAGATGGGCGTGGTCGATCGCTGCACGACCTGCCACAGCGCACTGAAAGAAGCTTCCCTGTCGGACATCACGATTCAACCGTACCGCTATCATCCCCCGATTCCTCATAAGCCGGAAGAAATGGGTTGCTCGGTCTGCCATCGTGGACAAGGCACGGCGACTTCAGTGGAAGATGCGCACAAAAGCACGTTGGCATGGGAAGAACCTCTGCTGCCTGCAAAATATCTGGAGTCCTCGTGCGGACAGTGCCACCAGCAGGATCTGAAGGGCACTCCGCAGTTGAACCTCGGCCGCAGGATGCTGAGCGCCTACGGCTGCGTTCATTGCCACACCATCAAGCGTCCGGACGGCAGCGTGATCACCGGGACCGACGATCCTCCGTCGCTGGCTCACATTGCCGACAAGACTACCCGGGAGTGGATCTTCGCATGGTTGAAAGATCCTCAGGCGTACTCGACAACCGCGTCCATGCCGAACTTCAAGCTGAGCGATAACGATGCGCGCGACATTTCCGCGTTTCTGATTTCGTCGAGCACGCCGGCTTCGCTCAAAGTTGTGCAAGCATCGCTCGACGCGGCGCGAAAAGTGAAGGAGGACGCCACTCTACAAACGAAAGCGGCGAGCCTGTACGGCGAATCGTTCTGCGCTTCCTGCCACGCCGTGCAGAATGCGGCGGGAAACCTGGTCGGCGGAAATATTGGGCCCGAGCTTACGAGGATTGGATCGAAGGCGAAGCCCGAGTGGCTGCAAGCATGGGTGCGCAATCCGCATGACTACGATCCCCCCACCGCTATGCCACATTATCGCTTCAGCGATCAAGAGGTCGGCCTGCTCACCGGATATCTGATGGGCAAGTCCGATGCCGATTTTATCGCCAACGTGCATCTGGATAGTCCAACGGCCGATCACATCGCACATGGCAAGCGGCTCGTCAACGATTATGGCTGCGCCTCGTGCCACGAGATCAACGGCATCAAGCATCCGGAGAACTTCGCGCCCGAACTGACGAAAATCGGTTCGAAGCCGGTGAATCAACTGGCGATCGCTCCAGGCGTACCGCACACGCTGTACGACTATATCGGCGCGAAGATCAAACAGCCGCGCGCCTTCGGGCCTTCCCTCAAGATGCCACAATACACTTTCACCCCCGCGCAGATCGACGCGCTGGTGAATGCGCTGCTCTCCCACGACGAGCGTGCGCTTACCATACCAACCTCGAAAACGGTGCCCGTGCTCCCCGCCTCGCACTATGAGCCGGCGGGCAAAGCTGGCCAACTGATTCGCGATCTGAATTGCCTCTCCTGCCACGCCATCAATGGGCGCGGCGGCAACATGGCTCCGGACCTGACCTGGGAAGGCAGTTCGGTACAGCGGGAATGGCTGGTGCAGTTCTTCCGCAATCCGAATACGCTTCGCCCAGCGCTGATCCGCCGCATGCCAAAGTTCAATCTGACCGATGCGGAGATCAATACGCTGACGGATTACATTCTGACGGTTTATCAATCGCCTAAAATTGATCGGGACTCGATGCTGCTGGCCGGATTTTCGCCGGCGCAGATTGAACAAGGGAAGCAACTCTACTATTCGAAGTATGCATGCCAGGCGTGCCACATCATCGACTCCAAACAGGACAAAGGATACATCGGGCCGACGCTGACGCACGTTGGCTCACGATTGACGGCAGCATGGATTTACGGCTGGATGAAGGACCCCTCGGCGTTGCGGTCGGGCACGCAAGAGCCCAAGCGCGATATGAGCGACGAGGATGCTCGCGCTCTCACGGCGTTCCTGATGAATCAAAAGGGCAGCGACACTCAGGAGGCGAAGAAGCGATGAATTCTGCTTCCTGCATAGTGATGAGAATGGCGACCCGCATGGCGACCAGCATAGCGATCGTTCTGATTGTGATCGCTCTGGCCGCGTGCGCGCGGCAATCGACCAGTACCTCACTGCCGAAACCCTCCGCCTACGGCGCGGCAGTCATCGAAGCGAGCGGCGGCAAGCAAACTACCGCTGTCGGAACTCAACTGCCGCAGCCGGTCGTCATACAGGTCAACGATGAGCAAGGCAATGCGGTCACAGGCGCGCTGGTGGTCCTTCGCGGACCCGATGGTGTTTTTCTCGACCCCGCGGCTGGGATCTCGGACTCGAGCGGACAGTTCACTTCCAACGTTTCGCTGGGCATAATCCCGGGGCGCTACCAACTTACGGCGAGCACAATGACAAAAGCGGGTAAGAACGTCGAGTTGAAAATCGAAGAGATCGGGCTCGGCTACCAGGAAATGCTCGGCAGCCAATTGAACGATCAATATTGCGCGCGCTGCCACAACCAGGACTCGACACCGGAACGCGTGTCGAATTACGACAATCTGGAAACCAAGCCGCATCCCTTCACGGAAGGCGATACGTTGAACAAGATGACCGATGTGGAGCTGAACGCGATCATCTCGCACGGCGGGCCCGCGCTAAACAAGTCGCCGCTAATGGCTCCCTACGGATATACTTTGTCGAAATCCGAAATTCAGGCGCTCATCGCCTACATTCGGATGGTTTCCGATCCGCCTTACGGAGCTCCCGGGATTGTTTACGCGCAAAAGTAAATGTTGGTTGGCTGCTCTCTTGTTTTTTGTTCTCGGGATTCTTGGGAGCATAGTCGCCGGTAGCAGTTCTGCTGCCGCGCAGGCTCTTACTCCCGCCGAGATCAAGAATCCCGCGCTGCGGGCCCTCCAGGAAAAGTACATGCGGCAATTGCAAGCCGTGGGGGCGGAGATTCAAGGGCACATCTTCCCCTATCCGTTTTACTTCAGCCGCGTTCTCGACCTTGAGTTGGCACAGCAGGAGCGCGCCGATCAGCGCTCGCTCCGCTTCGACAGCAACGGCGGAATGACCGTGATCGAGCTCACGGGGAACTACTTTGGCGCTTACTCCACCGAGCTGGTCAGCAAAAGCCATCGTGCGTTGCGCACCTTTCAGGATGTCATGCTGCCCATACTCGAGCTTGAGGTGCCGGCTTTCAAGGACAATCGGGATGTCGAGGGGTTCGCCATGGAAATTTCGCATCACATCCGTGGCAAGGCTATGGGTATGAGCGTGGAACGCCCGGAAAACCTGGTGCTGGCGCTCTCCAAAGATGCGGCCGTCCGGCTGGTGACCGCGAAGACCGAGAGCGAGCGGCAGGCAGCCCTTCTCGACGGCCATTTTTATTTCAACGGCGAACCGTTTCTGCTTTACCTGAGCGATCAGGCGGCACAGGAAGCTGCGAAGCAATTGGATAAGGACGATGCGGCCAGGACATCCGCGGCATCGGGCTCTTCATCGTCGCCGCGAGCTACGCCCCGCCCGGCCGCCCCCGTAATTCCGGTGCGCGACACATCCCCCGAAGCATTGGCCAAGATTCAGGCAGCCGATCAAAAAATGATCGATCTGGTCGCCAGAGAATTGGATCCGCAAGCACACTTTGTCTCGTATGCGCCACCTGCGGTGATAGCGTTCCGAAAAGGCGCATATCTTGAGTTCTCAGTTGAGACCACATTGCCCGCCACCGCGAACGGAAGCCGTTACAAGAAGGCCGCGCTGGCATTCGATGACCACATCTCGCACCTGGTGCGTCCCATGATGGCATATTTCAAAGGCGACCTGGACTTCGATGGCATCGCTTTTAGCACAACCATTCATGAGGAAGACAAAGCCTCAACCGCACAAGGCAATGAAGCGGTGGAATTCTTCTTTCCATCTGACTCTCTGCGCTGCTACGAGGCTTACGATTGCACAGGACAGCAGCTAATCGATCAGGGATCGGTGTTGATCAACGGTGAGCGCGTCCGCCTCGATCTGCAGATTGCCGAAGCGAGCCAGCGTTAGCGGCACGACAGCATTCTGTGTCCCGTGAATCATTCGTAGGTACACGATCCTCCACAGGCTCAGGATAACCGCTTGCCATCGTTTGTTGTGGACGGAATTATTTATCAGCTCCGCTCTCGTGCTGCAGAATCCATTGGTCAAAGGCGCTGAGAAGCCTCTCGCGTGAGGAGTATGGGCCCGGCACATACGCGCGCGAACTGATGCCCTGTTGAGCGAGTTCGGAGATCCCCCAATCTTCCCGATTTGTGGTATCCCACAATTCCACCGCGTCATCCGCATTGAAATTGGCTTTAGCCATTTCGTCAGGGTGAAAATACCATTCGCAGACCACGCGTGTGCGATTGACCTCCTCAGGCCACAGCGTATGGGCCATGACATAGTCGGGATGAAGGCTGAGCAACAGATTGGGATAGATAGCGTAGTAGAAGACCTGTTTTCGCTGCGCCTCGTTCAGACCCGGCAGATACTCCCTTCGCCTCCTTCCATCAACGCTCATGGTCTCCACTCCCTGTAGAAGTTCCATCGAACCGCCAATGGATGTAGGCTGTGGCGGGTCATTGCTTCCGCTTAAGTAATCAGTGAGGCGGTTCAGCCCTGAGTGCAGAAGTGGACAGTGCAGGCATTCGTTGTAATTCAAGACAATCAGCTTCCAGTTGGCCCGTACTTCATAGGTGATTCGCTTGTATCTGCGCAGGTCGCGCAATCCCCATGGGGCGAACTTCTTAGGCAGATCAGCTAATTGAACCGCGAGCGACTGCGCCTGGGGCGGGCGGTTGGGGTCGAGGTTAAGAAAAACGAATCCATCCCACTCGTCAGCTCGAACTGAGTGCAGCGGATACTCCTCCCGCTGAAAAGAATCGTCCATGTGCGGCGCGCCGACAAGCCTGCCATCTAAGCCATAGCTCCAGCCGTGATACGGGCAGCGAATGGGACCCGCAAATCTGCCCTCCTGTTCGCAGCAAACGCGGGTTCCGCGATGCCGGCACACGTTATAGAACGCGCGCAGAACGCCGCCATCCCGGGTGACGATGATGCTCTCTCCAGCGATCTCGCAAAGAAAAAAGTCACCGTGCTTTGATGCCTGTTCCGTCCGGCCCACACAGACCCACATCTGGAAAAACAAGTTTTCGAGTTCCCGTTGAAATACCCCAGGATCGGTGTAGTAATGGCCCGGCAATGTTCTTGATTGATTGCTCATTTTCGTGCCCTGAATTTTACATCGTCCCGAATCCCCGCCGAGGCTGCCATCGCGAATACCGAGTTGAATCGATCTCGCCCGTATAATCGTTGCCGCTTACTGTATTCAGGAGAGATCTTGTCGAAAACAAATTCTCCGGCGCGAAGAGCTGGCCTGTTTGCGCTCGTGTTCGTGATGTATTCCTACACGACGGGTGGTCCGTTTGGGTTGGAAGACCAGATCACGACCAGCGGCCCCGGACTCACTCTTGTCTATCATCTTGTACTGCCCTTCTTCTGGTGCATCCCCGTCTCGCTCGTAGTGGCGGAGCTGACGACGGCTATTCCCGTAGAGGGAGGGTTCTATCGCTGGGTGCGCGCCGGCTACGGCGATCTCTGGGGATTTCTGGCGGGGTGGTGGAACTGGACGGCATCCTTCGTGCTGGGTGGAGCATATGCTGTGTTGTTCAGCGACTACCTGGCCTTCTACTTTCCTCAAGTCGCAGGTTGGAAGCATTTTCTGGCCTCCGCGGCTCTGATCGCCGTGATTGGCTACATCAACGTGCGCGGCATCCAGATGGTGGGAGTTGTCGCTACTGCCCTCGAGATATTCATTCTGTTGCCAGTCGCGGCTCTGTGTCTGGTTGCCGCCACCAAATGGCGGCACAATCCCTTCGTGCCCTTTATTCCACCACACGTTCCTCCCTTCCAGGTTTTCGGGGTGGGATTAGCGTTGGGATTGTGGCTTTACTCCGGATATGAGCAACTCTCCACTGTGGCGGAGGAAATCGAGAATCCACAGCGCAATTACCCACTGAGCCTGGCGCTAGTCGTGCCCCTGTCAATCGCTACTTACTTTTTGCCTACCATGCTTTCACTGGCCGCGTTGGGGAATTGGGGACAGTGGCACACGGGTTATTTCTCCGTTGCAGCACAACAGATCGGCGGCCGCTGGCTTGGATTCTGGATGACGATGGCGGCGATGGTGACGAATGTGGCACTTCTTAATGCGACCGTTCTTACGAGCACTCGCATGCCGTTCGCGATGGCCGAAGATGGGTACCTGCCGCCCGTCCTCACCGGGAAGCATCCGCGATATGGAACACCATGGCTCGCCATACTCGTTTCGTCGGGTTGCTATGCATTGTTTGCGCTTAAATCGCTGACGCAACTTATTACGGTGTACGCATGGCTGCGGATTGCGACCACTTTGATGACGGTGCTTGCGGCATGGAAACTTCGACGAAAAGAACCTTATTTGCCTCGGCCTTTTCATATCCCATGGGGACGTGCAGGGCTGGTTTACGTGGTGGGCGCTCCGATCGTGATGGCCGCCGTGGCTTTGCTCGGCAGCGACCGGTTTGCTCTGCGCTGGGGACCAGTGGCGATCCTGCTTGGTCCGATCGCGTATTTGTTTGTAAGGAAGATGCGGACCGGGCACGAACGCAAGCAGCTTCAACTCACCCAGTCCAGGAACCGGTAATACGCGCCCGCAAGGGGCAGAGCCCAGGTGTGGCCGCTGCGCAAACCGGGAGGTGGCGTGGGAAATGGAATCCCATCAAATGGAATGTCATTCGGCTGGCCATAAATGACATCGGCGATCTTCGTCCCGAGGTATGTTCCGATAGCGACACCATGTCCCGCGTAGCCAACGGAGTAGTACATGCCATCGCTCTGCCCGGTATGTGGCATCACGTCGAAGGCGAAATCAAGTGTTCCTCCCCAAACGAACTCGACGCCGACGTTGCGCAATTGCGGGTACACGTGAATCATGCCGCGCCGCAGGATCTCCGCGCTCTCGTGCACGGTGTTTTCGCTCTCCGGGAAGAATGCGGCGCGACCGCCAAATAACATACGACGATCGGGAGTCAGGCGGTAATAGTAGAGAAAGTGCTTGGAATCGTAGATCATGCGATTCTTTGGGCTCAACTCGCGGGCCAATCCCTCTTCGAGAACTTCCGTCACAATAATGTAGGAACCAATTGGAATGATCTTCTTTCGCAACGCAGGAGTCGCCTCGGTGATATAAGCGCCGCTGGCCAGAACAACTTCTCGTGCTGCGAGGCTGCCCCTGGAAGTACTGAGATGGAAGCGCTGAACGCCACTGCTGCCGCTCCGGCGCACACTCGTTACGGGTGTATGGTCGAACATTGCGGCACCGGAACGCTGAACCGCGGCTGCCAGTCCCGCGACATAACGGGCCGGGTTCAGCCCGGCGCTGGTTTCATCCACCAGGCCACCGTAGTAAATATCGGAACCGATCTCCTCGCGGAGGGCGGCTTTCGGCACAATTCGCAGTTTATGATTGAACTCTTTTTCGATGAGTTCCGCGGATTCTGCATAGCTGTCGAAATGCGCCTGCTTGCACGCGACCTCAAGGTGCCCACAGCGCGAGAAGTCGCACTCGATCTTCTCTTCACGGACAATTTGCTCGACACAATCGATCGAAACCAGTGACGCAGCGTACATCCGCCGAGCTCTCTCGCGTCCGTAGCGCGAGATCAGCGTGGGCACGGGCAATTTCAAGCCGGTGAGCACCATTCCGCCGTTGCGTGAACTGGCGCCCCATCCGAAAGTTTCAGCCTCCAGAACGGCAGTATTTATGCCTCGTTTTGCCAATATCCTCGCGGCCGAAAGCCCGGTTACACCGCTTCCGATCACGGCCACATCGACACGGTCAGGAAAGGCGCGCGAAGGGTCGGCGCAAGGGATGGTTGCCGTTTCAAGCCAGTAGTTTTTTTCTTTCATGGCCAGCTCGCTTCCAAGGGACGAGTTGCTAATTTGGTCTTTCTAAAACAGAGGTGAACATTTCTGCTCGACTCGCCTTCAGGAATGATATTTGAATAGAGAGTACCGCCCAATAGCAGCGCTGCAACGCCGAGCGGATGGAACATGACTGGCACCGCTCGGCGACAATTGACTGGCAGCGGACATCAGTTCTGCGGTTGTGATGTTTTGGTATCGCCGGCGGGCTCAGCGATTTGGAACATATTCCGTTGTTGCTCGGCCTCGCTGTGCGCCAGCAGGGTTGCGATCCGCAGTTGATCGTTCGCTTCCTCTTTTCGTCCAACGCGCGCAAAGGTCAGGCCAAGATAGTAGTGAGCCTCGCGCAACGAGTTGTCACCGGTGATCGCGCGCTGCAGAAGATCGATTGCGTCGGGATAGCGCTTCTGCTCGAAAGCCACCCGTCCCAATAACGACAAAGCACCTGCATGTTTTGGTTCGCGGGCAAGTACAAGACGAAGGTTGCGTGCCGCTTCGTCGAAATTCTTCTCATCGACATCGATAAGCCCGAGCCGGAAGTATGATTCGGTCTGCGACGGAGCCAGGGTGATGGATCGTTCAAATTGTTCTCGCGCTTCAGGCGCACGTTCCAGAGCGGCGAGAGTCATCCCCAGGGCGCAGTAACCGTTTCCGTCGTCCGGGCGGATTTTGACATAAGTGGCAAACTGCTTGCGCGCCTCCTCAAAGTTCAATAGCCCCATGAAGGCGCGTCCCAGGTTGTAAATCGCCAACGGATCGTTTTCTCTCAATCTTAAAGTTCGTTGGAACGCATCCACTGCATCCTGCCACGAGGACATTTGCAGCTCAATGGTTCCCAGCTCGAACTGGACATCCGGATTCTCAGGCGCGTATTTGCCGGCGTCTGTCAGTAAGACCAGAGCTTTTGGGGAGTTTCCGGTCGTGACTGCGGCGCGGGCTTGGTCCTGCAAGATGCGCACCAGAGCAGCAGAGGCGTCGCTGCGGGAGGGGTCGATGCGTAAAGCTTCGCGTAGTTGAGGAACTGCTTCCTCTGGACGACCGTTCTGAACGCAGAGCAGGCCAAGATGAGCGTGCGCTGGTGCAAAATCAGGATTCTTCATAATCGCGCGTCGAAAGAACTGTTCCGCGTCTTTCTCGCGCCGCTGCAAGATGCGCACGACTCCCAAGAGGTCGAGGGCACGATAATCTTCCGGAGTCGCGCGCAAGACGGATTGCAGATCGCTTTCGGCGCGATTCAGTTTCCCCGCGCTGATGGCCTGAGCCGCATCCTGCAACAATTCGAGATTCGAACTTTGGCTGGAACTTTGCCTGGAACTTTGCCCCGAAACCTGCGCCACAGCCATCAGACCTGACAAGAGTAAGACGGCGCCGCATAAGAACTTGTTTTGCAGCCAGGACACAGCTTTCGACCTATTTTAATGGCTCTGTGATGGTGACAATCCGATCCGGTTTCTGATCCTGCAAAACCTGGCGAATCCCGCTCGGCCAGCGGATTTCAATCTCGCGGATGGAATTCGCCGCACCCAAGCCGAAGTGCAACCTCTTGTCGCCCGAGGACTGGTAGCTGCTGCTGGTGGTGACAGTGGCGAATTGATCGCCCGCCGAAGTGGAGATTCTGACTTGGGCTCCGATGGCATCGCGGTTACTTCTCACTCCCACCAGATTAAGCGTGATCCAGTGATTCGGGGTGACGGTTTGGTTCATCAGAACCCACGCCGGGCCATCGTTTAACGTGACGACCGCGTCCAGTTTGCCGTCATTATTAATGTCTCCGATTGCCAGCCCGCGCGCGGCCCATTGCTGCCGGAAGACGTTGCCCGAAAGCTCTGAAACGTCCACAAATTTCTTCCCGTGTTCGTTGTGCAAGAGCAAGGGTGGTTCGCGGTAATGAACATTCGGATCAAACATCTCGATGGTATCGATCACATGCGATTGCACGATGAACAGGTCCTTCCACCCGTCGTTATCATAGTCAACAAAGCGCACGCCCCAGCCGGAATGCAAAACCGAAATTGCTCTGAGGCCGGTGACAGATGTTGAATAATCAAAGGTTCCGTCCTTGAGATTATCGTAAAGTGCATATCGCTGATGCGCGAGACTCGTGATGACGATATCGGGCCAGCCATCATTGTTATAGTCAGCAAAATCCACGCCCATGCCCGCGAAGGTGCGCCCGGCGCTGTCGAGTCCGGCTCCGGAAGTCAATCCAACTTCCTCGAATGTTCCGTTGCCACGGTTGTGAAACAGGTATTCCGGCATTGAATCGTTGGCGAGCAGGATGTCCATAAAGCCGTCGCGGTCGTAGTCCGCTATGGCTAATCCCAACCCCTTGCCGGGTTTGTCGATCCCCGCCTGATGCGAGACCTCGGTGAACTTTCCATTGCCGTCATTGTGAAACAGCAAAACCGATGCCGGCTTGAAGATATCCGGATGGCAATAAGAACGAAGGCCTTCCCGCCCGCAAGGAATATCGTCGAAGTCCCACTGCATGTAACGGGCAACGACCAGATCAAGTCGTCCGTCATTGTCGTAGTCCACCCAGGCAGCGCTCGTCATCCATCCCGACCCGGCAACGCCAGCGGCGTCCGTTACATCGGTGAACGTGCCATCGCCATTATTGTGGTAGAGGCTGCTGCGGCCGTAGCCGGCTACATAGAGGTCTTCGAAACCATCGTTATCGTAGTCGCCAACCGCGACGCCGGTGGAATAGCCGAAACCGGTGAGACCGGCTTTCTCCGTGACATCTTCGAAAGTTCCGTCTGATTTTTGGTGGTAAAGACGGTTCCAGTACTTCGGATCATCTTTTTTCGGAATCGTGCCCTTCGGGGTTGGATCATCGAGCCGCGCACCATTGGCAAAAAAGATGTCGAGGCGGCCATCGTTGTCGTAATCGAACAAGGCCACGCCTGAGCCCATCGTCTCCAGAAGGTATTTCTTGGCTGTCGGAGAAGCTTGCTGGCGAAAGTGAATTCCGAGCTTTTCCGTAGCATCGACGAAATGCCCGGGGGGCGGGGAGTTTGTAGAAGCGGGCCCTGCGAGCGCCGGAGCAGAGCAGAGGCCGACCGCGACGACCATAACGACGCGCGCGAGCATCGCTGCGGTTATCTCAGGAAAATGGCTCATGCAAACAAGGCCCCAGTCCACTGGTTTGCCACAGTGTAGCAACCGAAGTACACGAAATGCGAGTTCCGGCGCCGACGACCGAATCGGCCATCTCGGGCTGGAACTGGTACCAATTAGTACCACAAAAGAACAAAGTTAAGATCGTTTTGAGCACAAAGCGAAAGAAAGGTGTTGACTGTGGCTGAAGACCGGCATTAGGATTCCCGATGGTTGATTTGTAGACGCATTACCTGTCGTTGAACTCGACGGAGGGGGCACCATCATGACGCGAAATGGTCAGTTTTTGAAAGTGAAGTGGGCCACTGGAGCCTTGCATCTGATCGTTTGGCTGGCGGTTCTTGGTTTGGGCGCGATGCCGCTATTTGCCCAATTCGATACCGGCACCATCACCGGGACCGTGACTGATCCCTCTGGCGCGGTTGTTCCCCAGGCCACCGTCACGATCGTCAACACGGGGACGTCAATCCAGAGGACTTTGCAGGCTGATGGTAACGGGAGTTTCGTTGCTTCCGCGGTACCCTTTGGAAATTACATTGTCTCGGCGATGGCAACCGGCTTCAAGGAGGCGAAGAGCCGAACCATTGTGCTGAACGTCGGCTCCACGGTTAATGTCAATCTTGCGCTTTCATTGGCGACGTCGCAGGAGAGTATTCAGGTTACGGGTACGCTCGAGAGTGTTGACACCTCGTCCAGTACATCCGGAACGACTTTGGATACCAACCAGGTTGCCAACCTCCCGGTTAACGGAAGAGACGTCAGCAGCTTCCTCGAGATCAGTCCCGGATCAGTGGGTTCTACAGGTTACTTCCAGGGCAGCGTCAATGGACTGGACAACATTTTCACCGGACTGAATATCACCGTGGACGGCCAGAGCGCGATGCGCGGCGATATCAACGGCTTTTTGGATACCGAGGGTCAGGAAGGAGCCCGGATCACGCGCGCCAGCATCGATAGCATCCAGGAAATTGACTACGCCAACAGCGGCTATACCGCTGAAAATGGCCATTCCCTCGGCCCGCAGATGAACATCATCACGAAATCCGGGACGAACGCTTTTCACGGTGAGTTGTTTGAATTCTTCCGCAATGATGCTCTGGATGCGAAGGACTACTTTGCAACTACGGCTGAGCCTTTAAGGCTTAACCAGTTTGGCGGCAATTTAGCCGGCCCGATCATCAAGGGGAAGCTCTTCTTTTTTGTGAACTACGAAGGTGATCGCACTCACGTTGCCACGATCCTTCCTCGGAACCACACGCTGAGCGCATACGCTCGATCGCAGTTCGTTCCGTCCATGCAGCCAGTATTGGCCCAGTTCGCGCCGCTACCGGCCGGCTGTAACGCCATTCCGGCGCCAGCAAGCTGCGTGTACCCCGGTTTTCTGGACGGCAACGATCCAGCCACTCAGGGGTCTGACATGGTTTATGACCCGGTAGCTCTTCCCAGTATTGTTCGCGAGGATACCGGGTCGGTGAGAGTCGATTACAACATCTCGGAAAAGGACCGCATTTTCTTCCGCTACAACATCAATGATTCGTTAACCAACGATACCTATGGCCCGAACCTGAATCAGGTATCGCCGCAGGCGCTAAGGACACAATTAGGGAAATTCGACGAGACCCATACATTTAATTCGACGCTGCTGAACGAGTTCAGCGTGGCCATCAACCGCTTCCATTCGAACGTCAATTCAAATACCCCTCAGCCACTGGCGGGGTTTGATGGTTTCTTCACCGACATGGGATCCCTTCCCGGACCGAATACCTTCAACCCGATCAATGCGTTCGCGGATGTTGAGATTTTTGACAATGTATCCAAGACCATCGGGAGACACACGCTACATTTCGGCCCGCAGATTCGCATTAACCGGAATAATGAGTGGCTGCGCCCGCAGCAAACCTATGACTACGCTGCCGAGAACCCGCACCAGATCTCCGACTTGGAAAATAATAACGTTTTCGTTCTACAAAAAATCGGATACCCGGGATTTGTTGGTAACCGAAATTCCAATTGGGATTTCTACTTGCAGGATGATTGGAAGGTGACTCCAGGACCCTTACTCTGAACCTGGGACTGCGCTACGACTACAACACCGTCTGGGCCACGGGTGCTAACCAGGGGCAGAACTTCGATGTGGCCACGCAATCCTTTCTCCCCATCAACCAAGCAGCATACACGGCACCGAAGGGCGACGTAGCGCCTCGTGTCGGTTTCGCCTGGGACCCCTTCGGCAAAGGGAAGACCGTCATTCATGGATACGCCGGAATCTTCTACAACCCAATGCACTTTAACTTCGCCACAACCACCAACGTGCCCGCGCTCGCCAGTTACAGCGTCAATGTTTTCCAGGCGATTTTTGCTAATCCCCCATTTTCGATCAATTATCCCTCGCCCAATCCTCCGCTGATCGCTGGGTCACAAAACGTAAGTGCATTTCCTCAAAATCCTAAGGACCAGGTTTCCAACAACTGGTTGTTCGGCATCGAGCAGGAAGTCGCGCATAACACGATTCTGACGGTGAATTATGTCGCCAATAACAGCCACCACATGCAGGCTGGCATCGATTTCGCCGCTCTTAATGCAAACGCTCAGAACGCCTTCAGCGGCGCTCGTGCGCTCATCGAATTTTGCGAATGAAAACGTCGATGCCGACGGCCTCGGTTCGAACTACAGTGCGCTGCAAGTAAAGCTGCGCCGGAGCGTGGGAAATCTTACCTTCGAGACGAACTACACCTGGTCCCACGAATTCGACGATATGATGAACGTTTTCAGCCCCGGTTTCGAGAGTCCGCTGAATCCCATCGATCGATCGTGCCACCGGAGATTGGGACGTGCGTCACAATCTGACCGGCAGCGTGGTTTACAGCCATGCCAGATCTAAAGGGCTCCAGCTCCCTGGTTCGGGGAGCGCTGGGCGGTTGGCAAACTTCGGGCATTCTGCAAACTCGTTCCGGCCTTCCCGTGAACGTCACGCTGCTCGAGTGGACTTTTTGGCAATCCCGAGCGTCCCGACTATGTGCCAGGTCAGCCATTGTGGGTTTCCGGCCACAGTTGGCCGAGTTCGAGCTACAACATCAATGCTTTCACACCCAATCCGGCTTATGACGGGACACCGGGTGAGAACCTCGGAAATGTTGGGCGCAACTCTCTGCGGGGCCAGCCTTCTTTCAGTTCGACCTCTCCGGAATGAAGAACTTCGCCGATTGGACGAGAGGATGACAGATCCAATTTCGAGCGGATATCTTCAACATCTTCAATCATCCGAATTTTGAGAACCCAGATCGGCGGCATCTGCACTGGCACTCACCGGGCCACCGCCGGTTTGCACTCCCAATATTTTCTTCGGGGTCAGTTCCGCAAACTGTCGCCGGCGCCGACGGAACCCAGATCGGCGGCGGCACTAACCGCCAGACACAATTCTCCCTGAAATTGATTTTCTGATATGCGCAGCCGGGGTCAACCAGGGCGGCAACAAAAAATCGTTGCCGCCATGCTTTCAGGCGGACACACGGTCCGAGGGTCAATGTCGAAGGCATACATCTCCAACTATGATAAATATCCCGTAGTTCCTGTCTCCGACTCGCGCGACGGCTGTGATGTAGGATGGCCGGCCATTGCGCGACGCCTAAAAGCTAGTGTGCGGTCGGACCGTTTCGTGATCTGTGTCGAGTGTTATCCAGGCTGTTTCGAAAAAGAAATAGAACAAGAGCTGGTCTGCGCGCTCGAACCGCAGATGCGTGATACGGGCCGAATGAGTGTTACTTGCCCGAAAGCGCCATTCAATCCCTTGTGCGCGCACGATCTGGGCGACGATCCGGTTTTTGCCTTCATGGGCAAATATGAGCTCTCCGAATTTCTGGACGAGCGAGCGCTCGCGAAACCAAAAAGTCGCTTGAGCCAGGCCATCGGGCCTTACGCTCGTCATCGGCACGGGCGCGACTCTGCTCGCCGAAAAATGGGATCTGCTCCTCTACTGCGACATGGCGAGGTGGGAGATCCAGCAGCGCCAGCGGGCGGGCGAGGTTGCGCAATCTGGGTTTGCAGAATTTTACAGAGCGTCCGCAGCGAAGTATAAACGCGCATACTTCGTCGACTGGCGCGTCGCCGACCGCCTGAAAAAAACGCTGATTTCAAGAATCGATTTTCTGCTGGATACAAATCAGCGCGACGTCCCCAAGATGATTACCGGCACCCAGCATCTGCAAGGCTTGAAGAATGCGGCGCATCGTCCTTTTCGGGTGGTTCCATTCTTCGATCCCGGACCATGGGGCGGACAATGGATGAAGGAAGTTTGCGACCTTCCGCGCGAGGCCGAGAACTACGCGTGGTGCTTTGATTGTGTCCCGGAAGAAAACAGCCTTCTGCTCGGCTTTGGCGACCTAAAGGTGGAGATCCCATCCATCAACCTGGTCTTCCAGCATCCGCATGAACTTCTCGGCGAGGCGGTGCATGCGCGTTTTGGAACTGAGTTTCCCATCCGCTTCGATTTTCTCGACACGATGGATGGCGGCAATCTTTCTTTTCAGGTGCACCCGCTGACCGAATACATTCAACAAGCAGTTTGGCATGCACTATACGCAGGACGAGAGTTACTACCTTCTGGATGCCGGTGAAGGAGCGTGCGTTTTTCTCGGATTGAAAGAGAACATTGACGGAAGGCAGATGACGGCAAGAGCTGTTGCAGGCGCAGGAAGGCATGATTCAATTTGACGCGGACAAGTACGTCAATCGATTTCCCGCAAAGAAGCATGATCACTTTTTGATTCCGGCCGGAACTCCGCACTGCTCAGGCAAGAACAGCATGGTGCTTGAAATCAGCGCGACGCCATATATCTTCACCTTCAAGATGTGGGACTGGGGGCGGCTTGGACTGGATGGCATTCCACGACCGATCCATCTGCAGCATGGTTTTCGAAATATCCAGTGGGACCGTACCACGCGTTGGGTTGAAAAAAACCTCGTCAATGTAATCGCGCCAGTCGCTGAGGGCCCCGGCTGGCGGGAAGAGCGTACCGGCCTTCACGAACGTGAATTTATTGAGACGCGGCGGCACTGGTTTACGGCGCCAGTCCAACACTCGACGAACGGAGGCGTGAACGTCCTGAACCTTTGTGAAGGACGAGAAGCTGTGGTTGAGAGCCCAACTGGCAAGTTCCCGCCGTTCGTCGTCCACTACGCGGAGACTTTCATTATTCCTGCCGCGGTGGGCGACTATCTAATTCGGCCCCATGGCCCGTCCGAAGGGCAAAAGTGCGCCACGATCAAAGCCTACGTGCGCACGAATCCGTAACGAGCGTTGTCACCTTACTCTTAAAGAGGGACTTCGTGAAATCCGCTCATCGTTTCTATCTCATTGTTCTCCTCTTTGCGGTGTGTTTTCTCCCCGCTAATTCTCAAGACAACACGGCGACGATGTCTGCAACGGCCCGGCGTGCGCACGGCTTGCTTCCCTAGAACACGGAATAGTGGCGCTTTCCGCAATCGAGCTTGATTTCTTCATCGTTGTCTCCTCTCAGAACAAGGGTGCGATCCAGTTGTTGTACGTCTTTTACTCGTGTCCAATGCGGGGGCACCGGATGGAGAAATAACTCATATTGTGCTTCCCGCTGCGAACCTCCGGGAAGCGAGGCAAGGACGGGCGTATCGAACAGACTGCGCATTTTGCAGGCGTCCGCAAGTCCCAGCGGCATCGGACTGGTGCCGAACTCTACGCCGCGAACCCTGGTTCTACCGTTCCACGGAGCATACTCGCGGGCGCGATTTTCCTCCCAAAGCGCAATCCATGGAAAAACTGTGCGATCAAACGAATATCCAGCAACCAGCGCCAGCCGCCGGTTATGGATGGCCACAAAAGAATTCTCGCGGTCGGAATCGGTGAGCAATGCGGCAACGAATCCAGTACCGTCTCGCGCGAACGGCTGCGAAAGATCGATTGGCTCCGCATTCAGCGAAGGTGCATGCGGCCACCGAAATTCAGCGTTGCTCGCGAGGAGTTCGCGGCCCTCATAGCCAGCGGGCCAAGTCAGGCCACGAGCACCCGACACGTACAGTGTGGCTTCACCTTTCGTGAACAGAGGCTCACCGAATGCCGCATGCTCCACCCATTGAAATTCGACCTCGTTGCTGCTGAGGTTTGTAGCAACTTCCGTGACGCTGGTAGTGAAGGCCCCAGCCGGCAAAGAAATCTCACGGCGAAAATGCAGACGGAGAACCGGAAGTGTAACTTCCATGGCCAATCCCGCAGAATGATCGTCCGAAGCTAGAGAAAAAACTTTCCACTCCATGGCGGCAGCTTCGCCGTGCAAGGCCAGCCCTTGCTCAGCCTGAGCCGGTGAGGGCATTCCGAAGTAGCCGAGCGCCAATGCGTGGCCGGTGTACCCACATAGGAACTTTCCTACAGGGCCATCCCCATACAATGCAGCGTGTTCCCGCGCCGAAAACGCTTGCGGTTCGATCGTCGGCCACGGGGATTCCCAGAGAGCATTGATGGAAGAACCGCAGAGGCGAAAATCCGCAATGTGCCCGCCACCGGCGAGCATCGTAAGCTCGACCAAGCCATTCGATAGACGGTATGCCCGGCGATTCTTCCATTGAACGGCATGGGCTGCACACCGCGGCATTTCAGATGCTCAGCCCGCCATCAATGGCGAAAGCCACGCCGGTCACAAATTCGGCCGCCGGGGACACCAGATAAAGTGCGGCCTGCGCAATTTCTTCCGCGGTTCCGAAGCGACCCAAAGGTTGGCGCGCGATAAAGTTCTTCCGGGCTGCCGCGGGATCAGGAAATGCGGCGAGGCGCTGCGTGAGTGACGGGGTATCGACCGTGCCGGGGCACAGGCAGTTCACCCGAATATTGTCGCTGACGTAATCGAGCGCCATTGATTTTGTCAGTCCAATCACAGCCGCCTTCGTCGCCGTATAACACGCACGATCCACGACGGCGCGCAAGGCAGTGGCGGAAGCGGTATTCAGGATTACTCCTCCACCTTGTTCCTTGAATTTTGGAATGATCGCATGACAGAACAGGTAGATGCTTTTAACGTTGATCGCCATGGCGCGGTCCCATTGTTCTTCGCTGATCGCTTCAACCTTGCCCACCGGAACAATGCCCGCGTTGTTGAAAAGGATGTCGATGCGACCGAATTCTTGTACCGCGGAGCGGAGGACATTTTGGACGTCATCCAGTTGGCTCACGTCTGCAGCGACTGCAATGGACTTGCCGCCTGCCCGTCCGATGTCGTGGCAAATCTGCGCCAGACGTTCGCGGTCGATATCCACGGCGGCGACGTTCGCTCCTTCGCGGGCGAACAATGCGGCGGAGGCGGCGCCGATTCCGGCGGCCGCGCCGGTGATGATGGCCGTCTTCCCCTGAAGCTTCACTTGTGAATCGCGGCCCCTGTGCCGCCCTCCTGAAAACCCATACCGCCGGTCGGCACAAGCATGCCACCATCCACCAGCAGAGCCGCTCCGGTAATGAAAGAAGCCATTGGCGAAGCGAGATAAACGATGGAGTCGGCGACCTCTTCGGCCCTGCCGATGCGGCCCAATGGATGCATACGGTCGCAGGTTTGTATCACTTTCTCGGGATCATCTGAGAGACTGGCAGCCCAGCGGAGCATGGGAGTGTCGATCGCCCCGGGGCAAACGCAATTGACTCGAATGCCCTTCTGCGCAAAATCCAGCGACATGGCCCGTGTGAGTCCGAGCAGGCCGTGTTTCGAGGCCACATAGGCCGCGGAATTGCTGATTGCGGTCATGCTCTGTACTGAGCCAACGACCACGATCGCGCCGCCGCGCTTGAGCATGTGGGGAACGACAAACTTCGCGACTAAAAAACAACCCTTCAGGTTGATCCCCATCAACCTGTCCCAATCTTCTTCCGCAGTGGTCACCACGTCACCATAGAGCTGGATGCCGGCATTGCTCACCAGAATGTCGATGTTCCCGTAGTCGCGGACGACGGCCTGGACGGCTTGCGAGACCTCAGCGCTGCTACTAACGTTGCACGGAAAGAAATCGCAGGTTGCACCACTCTTCGCGATTGAGGCCGCGCTCTTCTGCCCCACGTCACGGTCGATGTCGAAGATGGCGACGGTCGCTCCGAGACCGGCCAGCTTTCGCGCCGTGGCTTCTCCAATGCCCATGGCACCGCCAGTCACAATCGCGACTTTGCCTTTGAAATCAATGTTCATTTGGCGTCACCTTCTCTGATGCGAGGAACAGTCCGAAGTCTGAGTGTGAGCACCTGAAATGGTCTGATTGCAATACTAAGATCATCCCCATTCGTTTTGAGTTCGGCCTGGTTCTCCTCGAGCAGGTCGCAGCGCCACGCCCGCTCGAATGTCAGGTATTGGCTGTGAATCTTTATCTCCGGTGATTTACCCGCGGTCTCTTGTAGCCGCAGGATCGTTCCATCGCCGTCTTCCGCCCGTTTCCACGTCAACAGCGTTATACCGGGGTTTGCAACCTCAAGTAAGCTCGCCTCCCGCGGCGGCAGCTCCGAGAACATCTTGCGAAGCCGTGAGGTAATCGTGTGCCAGAGGGGTCAGCGCCTCCAACCCGAAACGCGTCAGCGATTGAGGATCGAACAGTCCATTGCTGGTGATGGCGTAGCGAAAGGTAAAGTCGCCGCCTTGCCAGGCAGGGAAAGTTTGTCCCCCAATAGTTGTTCATGAGCCAGGAAAAAATCCCGCTGCTTTTAGGCTTGAATTCCGCCGGCCAGTTGCCACGAACAATATCTCCGAAGGCGACGAGCGGAGCGTCGAGCGGAACGACCGTCGCAGTCAGTTGAGAATTGTAAACCGCGGCCCACGTGGTGGGCAGGTACCATTCCCGGCTTCCACCGGCGAGTTCGTCTTTCGCCGGATTTACCCACGCCGCTTGCGATCCGTACGTGAACTCCGGACTGTTCACGGCAAACGGAAAAGCAATGTACGCCGACTCCCTCGAAAGTACGCGGTCCTTGTGCAAGTGATAACTGATGAGAATCTTTTTCTCGGCGTTCGGCAACAGGATTTCCGTCTGAATCACAGGAGTATTCAGTGCCGAGGAACTAAGCGTCGCGACAATTCCAATCGGAGTCGTCTTGCTCGAAACCACCATTCCCGACTGTGCAGGATGAACGGTCAATGTTGGGGGGAGCAATCCTGCTCCAAAGCGGTACAACGAGTTTTCGGGATAGTTGTCGCCACCAGTCACGTAAAGATACTGGCCAAATTTATATGGGCTCGACGAGTCGACCAATTCGCGTCCCAGATCTTTGTCAAAGACGCTCGTGATAGATCCGGACGATGGATCGAGCGTGATTCGATAGAACTTGTTCTCAATAATGTTTTCCCGGACGTCCGCTGACGAAGCATACTCTTTGGCGACCGGTTTGATGGTGTAAAGCTTGTATCCCACTGCGGACACCGCGGCAGCTACGAACCGAACGCGAACATTGCCCGGCCCGAATCCCGGCAGCGAAATTCCCGTACCCTTCCAGAGTATTTCCAGTGGAACCTCATCGCCGGTTGAAGGATCGACGAGCTCCGTTCCGTCCGGCAAGTCGGTCTCCACCACACCGGTGCGGGGCCAGTTCAAGGAATTGAAGACCGCTACAGAATTTTCTCCGGTCTTCACCAGTCGCCTCAAGCTGCGCCCACTCGCGCTGAATCAACTCGCTAATATCGTCTCGCGCCCGCGTTACCCGCGAGCGCTTGAGTGCGATTTGCTCTTCGGCCTGCTGACTCTCCGGCTGGGTTGTTGCTCCCACGTAGGTCCATGTGTGCTCGTCATACAGCAGTTCGTTATGCCACGCATCGTCGAGTACGACTTTGTTGGGACGCACGCGCGGGTCGATCGAGGAAGCCGCCGAGCCCATGATCTCAGCCGTTGCGATGCGGTGCTGGTTTTCACGGTGAATCGCGGTGTAGGCCGCATCGGAGCCGTAGCCGTCCTCCCAGTACGGACCGAAGTCACCACGAAACACGGGAAAATCGCCTTTCCACTCTTGCTCGATCTTCTGCATCGCGGAGTGAACGGTCGAAAACTCGAATCTGGGCCAGGCATACTCTCGGCGGAAGCTTGAAACGATCTCACTCTGCTCTTTCGCGAGCGGGGTGTTCTCGAGCTGGGTGCCAAAGATAATCGCCGTACTCGCTGTATAGTCAGGACGTGTATAGGCCTGCAGAAAAACCGGCAGAGAATCGCGAATCGATTCCATTTGCCACGGGCTGCCAAATAACGTGTGGGCTTGCAGGTATGCCCGCGAGTACCACATCAGCACGCGGCCACCGTCCGGTCCCTCCCAATAAAATGGCGACTTTTCATTCCAGCGCCCCAGCAGCATCACGGGAGCTCGCCAACTGTTGCTGGCCGCGACAAAATACTTGATACCCGCATCATGCAGCAGGGAGGCGTAGCCCCACGTATACGAGGGAACATCCACGATCTGCGCCGCATCCGCCACAGGCAATTTGTAGTCGCGGGCGAGTTGGTGCTGGCCGTAGAGGGAGCGGGCCAGGCCTTCCCACGACGCGTTCCCGGTATGTTGATTGGCGAATTCCGGCGGGATCACGATGCTACCTGCGCGAACATGTTCGAGAAATTGCTCTCGCGCCTCCGAACTTCGTCCGTTCAAATATTGGTCGGCGACCCAGCTCCCGTCTAGCGTCCAGCGGAAGTCCGGCGTCGCTTTTATCAGATCCATCGCCTCGTCCACCGATTGCGAGTGGAGTTCCGCGACTTTCGCCGGATAATCGGTGAACCCTATATCGAGATGTTCGTGCGGTATGAGAGCGATCGTCCACTTTTTAGCCGGCGCTATTTTCGACGCGGGTGCAGAGAATTTCCCCATGCGTACTGCTGCAGCTTTGGAACCATTCCATTCCAGCACTTCAAATTCCAGCCGCGCCTCGCCGAATTCATTGTTGGTCGCAAAGTGTTCGCTGAAGGAACCGCCTGCAACTCGTAGTTCCACCGAGCCGCTTTTGGGAAGCCTGGAAGCGGCGATGAAGACATCCACCAACTCCGCCATCCCCGCCTTCGTTTCGCGATAAAAGATGGTCGGCTCAATCTGTGCGGTGAACGCCCTCGAGTCGTATCCCTCCGCATCATCCTGCACGAACTCAAGCGCGTCATAGACCAGGCCCGTGTGTCCAGGAGCAATTGCGCCGAGAGAGTTTTGCGCAGTCGCGGGGTCATCCATCGCCGTAAGAACGAGCGTGTTCTCACCTTTCCGGAGCCAGCCGGGTGGAATAAAAATTGACTTCTCGTCTGTAGAGGTCTGCGGAACAAACGTTCCTTCCCAATCACCCGCCCGGAAATCGAGCTTGGGATGAAAATAGAAATATCCGGAGTGCCCGTTAACATCGAGCTTTAAGAAGGAGAGACGCGGCGTTTCGTAAAGAATAGCGATTTTCAGCCGATACACGCCGCGCGGCGCATCGGCCAGCGAAAACCTGATCGTGAACGGATGCACACGTCCGCCAGTTGTCCCGTTAGCGGGTCCAGGCTGAAAACGATACCAATCGCGATCGTTGCTCTGCCCGACCACAAACACAGGATTATTTTTTGGATCGGCGTAATCGATGTCCTGACTCTTGAACTCGCCCGAAGACCCGTCGAAGGTCCCGATCTTCCAGAGCGTTATCTGGTTTGCTTGCGCAATCGACGGCAGCATGATTGCTGCCAGCGCACCGGCTATGGCGGTCTTGGCAATACTTTTCATCGTTACCATTTTGGCTGCGTGATCACCGCGCCCCGCCGCCTCGGGTCGTCGGTCCAGGCTCCCATCTCATGGCGCTTGGAAAGTTCGTGATAGCGGGCAAGCTTGTCGCGGTCCAGTTCCACGCCAAGACCTGGGCCGGTCGGCACGGCCATCGCGCCGTTCTTGTATGGCATCTTGCCGCCCGCAATGATGTCGTCGGTAAGATGGTGGTAATGGGAGTCAGGAGCGAGCACCAGATTCGGTAGGCAGGCCGCCAGGTGAAGCATGGCCGCTTGTGAGATACCGAACTCCGCGCCGCTGTGCATACCCGCATCCACGCCCATCGCTTCGCAAATCTGTCCCGCAAGCTTGGCGCGGTGAATGCCTCCATACCAGTGCGGGTCGAGTAGAACGACATCGAGCACATCCGCCATAATCGTGGGAGCAAGATCCTCAAAGGCAAACACCGACATATTCGACGCTAACGTAACCCAGGGCGCCTTTGCGTTTACCCGCTTCATCGCACGCATCCCCCACACGGGATCTTCAAGATATTCCATGTTGTAGTCATGCAGGCGCCGCGCCACGTCGACAGCCGTTGTCACCGTCCAGACCGCGTTCGGATCGAGACGGATGCGGTGCTTGGGAAATGCCTGGCGAAGTGCGATGAAAGTCTCGACTTCTTCATCGGGAGGAAGCACGCCGTTCTTGTACTTCAGAGTTTGAAAGCCATACTTGCCGACGATGTCCTTGGCAAACTCGACCATCTGGCGGATGTTTGATATTTCGCCAATGCCGTGCTCGTTGGCATAGCGATAGAAAAGGTAGGCGGCAAAGGGAACCTCGTCGCGAATGCGGCCTCCGAGCAGGTCGCATACCGGCCGCTTCAAGGCCTTTCCTTGAATATCCAGGATCGCGAACTCGAGGCCGGCAAATCCGAGGACAAAACCAAAGAGCTTGACGGAACTCGGCGCTGCCAGTTTCCACCGGATTCGCTCAAGGTTCATCGGATCTTCCCCAATCAGTAACGGCCTCAAATCCGCAAGTTGACCAGCGCGGGTGGCGCCGCTGTAGCACTCACCCAGGCCCGTGATGCCTTCGTCGGTTTCCACCTCGATGACGATGCGCGAGAATCCGGGATGAGATCCGACCGAATAGCGCAAGGGCGCTTCAATCGGAATAAAGGCAGGCGTCCATCGAACGTCAATAATTTTCATGGAGTCTCCGGCCAGCTAGCGCTGATTCGCAAGCAGTTGTCCCTTGATGCCGACCCGTGCACGGCAGATATGCCAGCGGCTCAGGTTGGCAAAGTACACTTCGTCGAAATTTTCCCCGCCGAATGCAGCGTTCGTGGGACTGGCGATCATGGTTCCTTGCGGATCCCACGCGAAGAGCGACAGAGTACCGTCCCGCGCCACTCGGTACACATTATGCGAGGCGTAACATGTCACGTACAGGTTGCCCTCAGCGTCCAGAGCCGCGCCATCCGGCACATAGTGCAGTCCGGAAGCATAAACACGCGGTTGTCCGATCAGACCCCCGTTGGAAATTGGCACTGCGAGCACGTTGTCTTTTGTGCTCTGCACCACATATAAGGTCCGCTCGTCCGCGCTCAGCGATAGTCCATTGGGAAATGACAGCCGATCCAGCAATGCTCGATCTTCCCATTCGGTCTCAAAACAAATAGAAACCCGTCATCCTTCTTAAACTCACCGGAATCGCTGAAATATAGATTCCCTTCCCGATCGAACACCGAGAAGTTGGGATTGCGGAGGCGATACCCTCCGGCTCTTTCCCAGGAGCGTATGATCTTGCCCGAGCGGTCGAGTTGGATCAGGGCGCCTAGTTTGAAGTTGCAAACAAACAGGTCCTGACGCGCGGAAAAGGTGAGGCCGAGATTGAAGCCGCCAAGTACGGCAACTGTGCGAACTTTCCCACTCCGGCTGATCTTGTAGATCTGGCCCAACTCGCCGCCGGCCCAAAGATTTCCGCTCCCGTCGAATGCGAGTCCTTCAGGATGGTCAAGGCCTTCCGCAAAAATCTCGAACTTTTTTAACGGAATTTGCGGCCGCATTCCGAACTCTTTTTTCCGAAATCTTTTTTACGAAATGCTGGTTCCACTTGTTTGTAGGACATTTGAACATATATAGTGATTTTGCTCTTGGGTCAAGGGATGGAGGCTGCCGGTGCGGCTCGTTCAATACAGTGTGCAAGGTAAAAATCGCCTCGGAGTGGTTATCGAGGATCGTATTATCGACGTCCAGCGCGCCGCCGCTTCCGCCGGGCAAGACGCGACGGCATTCTCCTCAACCCTTGCATTGCTGGAAGCAGGCGAGCACGCCCTTGCATTCGTCCGGGGCTTGAAAGGCGACCGCGATGCGGTCCTCCTCTCTGGCGCGCATTTGGACTGCCCCGTCGCCTGCCGGAAAATCGTTGCCGTCGGTTTGAACTACAAGGATCACGCAATCGAAGCAAGTCTTAAGATTCCAGATGCGCCTTTGTGTTTTGCGAAGTTTACATCAAGTCTCGCTGGGCCATTCGATCCCATCAAGCTCCCGTCGGAAGAGGCGCAGGTCGATTATGAAGGAGAACTCGGCGTCATCATTGGCCGGAAGGCCAGTCACATAGCGGAAGGCGATGCCATGCACCATGTTGCCGGATACGTCGTCTTTAATGATGTGTCCGAAAGAAAATGGCAATTTGGGGACGGTCAGTGGACTCGTGGTAAGTCATGTGACACCTTTGCGCCCAACGGACCATTCCTTGTGACCGCCGACGAGGTTCCGAATCCTGGGGCGCTTCGCATCACAACACGGTTGAACGGCGAGATCGTACAGGATTCCAGTACGAATCAGTTGATCTTCGACATTCCTAAGCTCGTCTCCTATTTTTCCCATAGCTTCACGCTGTATCCGGGAGATTTGATTGCGACAGGTACCCCCGCAGGGGTTGGTTTCACGCGCAAGCCTCCGCTCTACTTGAAAGAGGGCGACCTCATCGAGGTGGAAATTGAACGGGTTGGGCGCATTTCCAACCGAGTGCAGCGAGGCTACTAAGAATTGGAATTGGAACTCTGACCGACCTGGCTGTCAATTTGTAGGAAAAACTTTCATGAGGCAAATGGCGTCGGACCGCACTATCGCAACCGCTGTCACTCAGCTTGAGCCGATCCATCGCGAGACTGTAATCGATATGGTTGCGCATAGGATTGAACAACTGGTGCGCAGCGGCGATCTCAAGGCGGGAGACCGGCTGCCTCCCGAGCCGGAACTCGCTCAGATGCTTCGCGTGAGCCGCGGCTCGTTGCGTGAGGCATTGAAAGGCCTCATGTATCTCGGCCTCATTAAATCCCGTGCGGGTGATGGCACTTACATCCAGTCTTCCCTGAGCCGCGTTCTTAGCCAGCATTTCCAATGGATGATCCTGCTGAATGAAGTGAAGCATCTCGAAATCTATGAACTGAGGAAAATCATCGAGCCCGATGTGGCGGCGCTGGCGGCAAAGCGCGCTACCAGTGCGGATATTGAACGGCTCGAGACCGCACTTGACGGGATGGCGCAGGCCCGCGGAAATCCCGAGTTGTTCCGCGCCTTTGATATCCAGTTTCACGAAGCATTTGCGCAGGCGTCGGGCAACGCGGCCATTCAGACCACCATGCGTATGCTGTATCACGCGACATCCGAAGCCCGGAAGGTTGTGCTGCCGTTCATCGATAACTGGAACAAACACTGGCAACGGCACGAACGCGTGTTCACTCTGATTCGCGACCGGAAACCGCAACTGGCTCGCAAAGCCGTGCTGGAAGATTTGCTCTATGCCGAGAGCCTGTTGCATAAGCACATTGGCTCTCTTCACCAACAACGCACCGAAGGCCGTGACGGTACTCGGCGAATCCGCGCTCGCGAACCGTTGCATCGGCCAAGCCGCCGCCCAATCTTGCGCAAGGACTTCGCCTTGCGGGCGCCTCTGTCGGAGCGGGCATGACATCAATCTCTGCCAGTAACGAGTCCGCCCATTAAGAAAGGATCCGCATGCGATTGGCTTTGAAATGGATCGTCTCATGCTTGCTTGGAGTACTTTTCGTCGCAATGGCGTCTGCACAAGGCCGCGATTCTGCCTGTACTCCATCATTTTCCTTGCAGCCACCATGGCTTGGAGCGGATGCCGCCTACTCCATTCCTTTGCCGGATGGGCGCGATGTATGGATCTTCGGTGACACGCTCTATGGCGAAAAACGCCTGGTCAAAGGCGAAGAGCCAGACATGGTACATAACACCATCGGAATTTCCACTTGTGAGAACGGCAAGTGGAAGATCGACTACACAATCAAACGTGACGCGAAAGGCAATCCGGATAGTTTCTTCAAACCACAGCAGCAGAACGGTACCTACTATTGGGCGCTCGATGGCGTAGAACATGACGACTGAGTTGTGGATCACGCTGCGTCTGCGTGCGCAATGTGCCGAATTCGAATGCCTTTGCGCTGGGCTTCGAGGTTTGCGGAACCGATCTGGCCCACGTGACCGGGCTAAAAAGCGATCCCCAGAATTGGAAGGTTGCATATTTTCCTCTGGTGCCGGAGGGCGTGCACGCGAATCCTTCGGCTTCTGCGCTGATCGAGGACAACTATCTTTACATCTATACGCCTCTACGAAAAGGGAAGCCGGCCGCAGATCCTCACCCGAATTCCACTGAAGGGACTCGACGACCCGAAGAAGAACCTGCAGTACCTCGGCAGCGACGACCAGTGGCACGACGGGCTTGACCCGGCAAAGGCGAAGATCATCATGAAGACCGGGGCCTCGGAGATGTCGGTGCGCTACCACCCGGAACTGAAGAAGTGGATCGCCGTCATGGTCGATCCGCAGATGTTTTCCGACAAAGTGATTCTTCGTACCTCGCCCAGCATGATCGGCCCGTGGACCGATGGCGACGTGATCTACCGTATCCCGATCCTGCAGAAGAGCGATCCGAAATACGATGCTGACACGTTCTGCTACGCCGGCAAGGAGCACCCTGAGTTCGAGAAACCAGGCGAACTCGTGTTTACCTATGTGTGCAACACCATGAAGCCGAAGAAACTCCGACGGAGACGAACATTTATTTTCCGCAGGTGGTGCGCATGCCCATGCCGGACGCCGCGAAGAAATAGCTAACCTTCGAGAACGCGTTTGCAGAATGCGAGCGTGTTCCGAACGTGTTCTGTCCAATACTGCCAGTCGTGGCCGCCAGGGAACTCTTCATAGACATGCGGCACGTGCAGTTCCGTGAGCGCCATGTGAAGCTCACGATTGGCTCCGATCAGCGGATCCGCGGTTCCGCAATCGAACCGGATCGGCGGAAGTTTGTCATGGTTCACCTTCGCCCAGTGCAGCAGATCGGTTTCGAATTCGCCCGCATACTGGAAAGCCTGCGCGGGGTATGGGATGAACTGAGACAACTGCGCCACCTGGGTGATCGACGAATGGGCAGAAATCCTTGCACCCGCGAGGCATATTTCATCCCTAATCGCAAAGCGCCGTAACCACCCATCGAGAGTCCCGCGATCAGGAATTTTTCCGGATGCAATTGCGGAAACAACTCGCGCAGGCAGCGGGGGATGTCATCGACGATCCATTTCTCGTAGTTGGCATGCGCATGAGGAACATATGCGCTTCCGTCACCCCAGAGTCCGTCCGACGGCATGGCAATCATCATCGGGATGGTTGTTCCGTCCTGAAGCATATCCCTCGTAACAGTACTAATGTCGCCGTTCAGCCACCAGTTCCATTGGCAGCCATAGACGCCGTGCAACAGCAGCAGCAGCGGCACACGACCGAGGGACTCGAACCTGGGCGGGCTGAACAGTAAAACATCGCCGCGAGATCCCAACGCTTCGCCGCGAAAATTCAGAAAGCGCAGGTTTTCATTCCCCGGGGATCGGGCGCGAAAGCTGGGCATTGGGAACGTGTGTTTGCATGCGCGGTTACACGTTCCCGTTAAGCAGCGGTATGGCGCCAAAAAGACCGGCGTCGTTGCCCAGTTGTGCAGCTACAATCTGGACTTTTCCCCAGGGTGTCCACGCGTGCTCATTTACATAAGCTTGAATGTAGGGAAGTATGATGGAGGCGCTGCGCATCACGCCGCCCCCGATCACGATGCGCTCGGGATCATACGCGTGGATCAATCCAACCGCTCCCGTCGCCCAAACGCACAAACAATAGTCACGAATCTCGCCCGCGATCCGGTCGCCGGCAGTCCGCCAGTTCAAAGAGGGTGCGGAAATTGATGTGCTCTTGTGTGGCCAGCTTGCTCGCCGCGAAGCCCTTCCACTCGCGCGCCAGCAGAGGCAGCGACCAACCCGAGGCTTCGGCCTCGAGGCAGCCAATCGCACCGCAAGTGCAAAGGCGTCCGCCGACTTTTGCCGGCAAGTGCCCACCCAAACAACCGGCTTGGGCATGCTTTCCACGCAGCAGCTTTCCCTCGATCATTGCTGCGCCTCCGATCCCCGTGCCCAGCGTGATCATGACTACATCGTCGCAACCCCGAGCCGCGCCAGCGTGACGTTCGCCGAGCAGCGCCATCCTGCGCATCGTTCTCGATGGCAAAGCGCAATCCAAATTCCTGCCTGCACCACGCATGGAAGTCGATCGACGGCGCGTCTTCATATTTCTTATTGGTCGATACGACTCGGCCAATGCGCGCATCGGCGAGCCCGCAGAATCCAAGCGCCAAGCCTTCGCAGTCGCTCGGCGTTCAACTGCAATTCGGCAAGGAGCTTGCGAATCACCTCTGCGAAAACATCGAGTACTGGCCGAAGCGGCTGCGCGGAATCGAGCGCAACCTCGTGTAACGCCGAGTATCTGTTCGTCTCTTACGACGGCTATCGTGGCATGGCTGCCGCCCAGGTCAATTCCAATCGCAGGTCGAGTCATCGGAACAATCCGCCATTTTTAACCATAAACCCCTCAATAGTAGTCGCTTTAGGCAAATAATGATCAAAATTTTGTTCTTTTGCGTTGCATTCAAGATAGTTCTCTCAGTAGCCTATAGCGGTATGCACTCCAGCCTCGCATTCGTGAACTGGGCCGACGGTGCATTGCAGGCGCCAGGGCTCAAAGTATCGGAAAATAAACTCGGACAACTTACCGGAATCTTCCGCGATCAGCAAGCGTGGCGGCTGCTCGACCCCGAGACCGTTGTGTATCGAGTTTGGTGGTGGGAGCCCGTGCCCTCCGGCACCGAAGGAGGCTTGTTCTGGGGAATCACCGAGATTCAACCGGGGCGGGTCGGGAACGAGTATTTCATGACTCGCGGGCACTGGCATGTGATCCGCAATCGGGCTGAGTTCTATGGAACCGTCGCGGGCATTGGCAAGCTCGTCCTCATGGATCGTGGGGGCCGAACCTGGTTTGAAGATATGACGCCGGGCAGCCTGCACTATGTTGCGGGAGAAGTGGCTCACCGCATCGTCAATACCGGAGAGCACTCCAATTCGCGTCATTGCCTGCTGGCCGAGCGACGCCGGCCACGATTACGAGGTCGCCGGTGGGCGTGGATTTGGCGCTCGGATCATCGAGGAGCAGGGCGCTCCTGTTCTAGTTGACGCACAAGTCTGATCAATGAGACGCGATAGCCAGCTGTCTTCCATCAAGTTTGACCCGAAGCTCGGTGTACATAGCCGCGCAGACTTTCAATTCAGCTATGACGAAGGCGTTTTCGGCCCACAGCCGGAATTTCGACGTCTGGACGATATCCGCCGCAGCTTGCGAGATCCCGAATGCCAGGGCCCGGACCCCGTCTATTCGATCGTGATGGACGTTGGCCGCCGCGAACACCGTGAGGAATTGCGCCGCCGCATGCTTTTATTTGGCGTTGTCGTTTATGCCGCTGGCCAACTCGGAGAAGAGCCGGTTCGCAGCCAGGGACATATTCACGCCATCGCGCCTCATTGTGGATGGTCTACTCCGGAACTGTTTGAGATTTGGGAAGGGAAAGCGATCATCTATGCGCAAGAAACGCCGACAACAATCCCGGCCGCTGTTTAGCGGTGAACGCAGGTGCTGGGAGACAAGGTCGTCGTGCCGCCGGGTTGGGCGCATGCTGTCATCAATGCAGATCCGAAAACCCGCATGACGTTTGGCGCCTGGTGCGATCGTCAATATGGATTCGTTTATGACGCGATTCGTGCACACCAGGGTCTCGCTTGGTTTCCTGTCCTGGACGATAAGGGCAGCATTCACTGGGAGCCCAATCCTTCCTATCAATCTTCCGATCTCTTGATACGCGGCGCACGAGACTACCCGGAATTGGGACTCCTTCCGGGCACGTCCATTTATGAGCAGTTTGCAACGATCCCGAAAGCGTTCAATGGGTCTCGGAACCCGCACGCCTCACGCCCGTATGGACTTCTTTCGAAATGTAGGTCTCGTCCGGATCAGTTGGCGATGCCGAGTTTCTGCTCCAGTTCCTCCAGCGAGACTCCCTTGGTTTCAGGATAGATTGCGGCGACCAGAATGAAGTCGATCAGCATCATGGTGGCGAAGAAAAAGAACGGTGCTGCGCTCGATTTCTTTGCGAGTACGGGGAAGATAGCGGATATCAGGGCATTCATCACCCAGAGCGTCGATGTTCCAATCGCCTGGCCTTTGGCACGAACCCGCGTCGGAAAGACTTCGCTGATATACACCCAGATCACCGCGCCTTGCGATATAGCGAAGAAACCCATGAATGCCATCACCATCCAGACCAGCCAGTCCTGGTGTGTGCCGCTCCGGAAAATCAGTCCGATCGCCGTCAGAAATATGCATACGCCCGCGGTTCCAGTGAGCAAAAGCTTCTTGCGGCCAAAACGGTCGATGACGCTCATAGCGATCAGAGTAAAAAGCAGGTTAGTGCATCCGATGGTGACGGACTGCATGCCGGCGGAATACTTGCTCGCTCCGGCCGCGGCAAAAATGTCATTCAGGTAGTACAGGCAGGCGTTGATCCCAGTCAGCTGGTTGAAGGCGCCCGCACTCACCGCCAGTACGATCGGCAGCAGGTATTTGCGCTGGAGGATGGGCTCGGACGCGGAACTGCGCTCCAGGTGAATCGAAGCCACGATCCTGTCGAGTTCCTCACGAGGAGTTTTGTTGCCGGTTAGCTGGAGGGTCTCGAGTGCTTCCCGCGTCCGGTTTTTCAGCGCCAGCCACCGCGGGCTGCGTGGAATGAAAAACAACATGAACAGAAACAAAAAAGCTGGCACAGCCGCAATACCCAGCTGCCAGCGCCATTCCGCCATGCCGAAGTTCATCCGGTCGATCAGGAAGTTCGAAAAGTACGCCAGCAGAATGCCCACAACAATACTTACCTGGAAGCAACCCACCAGCCGCCCGCGCCACTCGGGGGGCGACAGCTCCGCGATATACATCGGCGCGAGCACCGACGATCCACCAATTCCTATACCTCCGATAATCCGGAAGGCGAGCAGCGATCCCCAGCTCCATGCAAACGCGCAGCCCAGCGCCGAAAGAAGATAGAACACCGCCATAATGCGTAAACTGTCGCGCCGGCCGAACCTCTCTCCTGGATATCCTGCCGTCATCGCGCCGGCCACAGTACCCCAGAGAGCGCTCGACACAGTCAATCCCAGCAAATAAGGAGTGAGGCTATAAACCTCGGTCAATTGATGGGTGGTGCCGGCGATGACGGCCGTGTCGAAGCCAAACAGCAGTCCTCCCAGAGCGCTCACGAACGTGCTCTTCACCAGATATCCGTTTATGCCCATTAGTTCGTTTCCCTTGGTGGAATGAACGAATAGTAGCGAAAAGAACATAATTGGTCTATGAAATAGCGCATTTAGGGGTTGTAAACTTGCGGTCGTTCATGATTGCCTCCCCGGGGCCTAAAGGTTCGAGGAGTCGACGCGTTCCAAGTGGGATCTGAATCGCCGCACGTAATCCCAATGCTCGATTGGAAAGGGTTGCAATACCGAAGGCAGCCTGTACACGATCACGAAAGCAGGCGCTCGCGGGCAGTCAGCCTGATCTGATCAGACTCGCACGACCTCAATGCCGAGTTTCTGGAAGGGCGCCACCATTTCATCGGTCGCCCCTGAATCGGTCACCAGGATGTTCAACTCATCTGCTTTGCAGATTCGCCAGTTTGCGACTACGCCTAACTTGCCGCTATCCACTACTGCGACGCGACGCCGTGCGAGTTTCATCATCTTCGTATTGAGTTCTGCTTCGTCCGCGTTGTAGCAACTCGCGCCCCATGCGGCATCCATGCCATCCGCCCCGATGAACATGGTGTTAATCAGCATGCCGTCGAGAGAACGCAAAGCAGCAGAGCCTACCAGTGAAAACCATTCGCCATGAAGATGTCCCCCGGTTACGAACACATACACGTCCTTGCGCTTGGAAAGCTCCATCGCTATGTTGACGGTGTTTGTGACGACCGTGATGTTGTGGTTGATGGGCAGTCCCCGGATTACCTCAGTTGTCGTAGTACCGGGGGTCAGGGCGATTGTCTCTCCCGCAGTGATCAGCGCCGCGGCGGCCCGCCCAATGCGACGTTTCTCATCGGCCGCGCGCTCCACCTGCGCCATGAAGGAGCGGTCGCGGCGGAACGGTTCGTAAAAGAGTGGCTCAATCGATACCGCTCCGCCATGAGTACGCCGGAGTAACCCTCTCTGCTCCAGGGCATCCAGGTCGCGTCTTACTGTCACCACCGAGACACCCAGTTGATCGCTAAGCGTTTCCACCGACACCCGTCCGGTTTGCTGGAGGCCCGTCAGAATCGCAGTGAACCGAAGTTGTTGCTTATCATGGGGAACACTTCCATCAAACTCAGGCAGGCCGTTCGGTCCCGGCGGTGATGGCCTTGGACGCTTCATAGATTCTGTCTTCCTGGCATCCCCAGAGACCCCTAGAACGAAACTTCAAATGAAACCGACGCTTGCGATTGCAGCGAGAACGAAAGCGAATGCAAAAGCATACTAACACCGGATCCAAGATCTCAAAAAGATCGTATGCGCGAAGAAATGCTTCCAATTCAGCTGAAGCTGTTTGTAAATGGGGTTTTCAATCAAAACAATATCCTTTTTTAACATAATCAAATCGTAAGAAAGTTCGAGCGAGCCGAAGGTCAAGCGCCAGATCTCCCAGCCCATAAAATCCCGGTAGCGGGCGCTCTCCTTCGTATGAACACGGGCAGAACACGGCGAAAGTATATTCCCCGAAGGTTTGCTAGATGCGTGGAGAGAATCACGGAGACGTTGTGAGATGGGAGGCCCGGCGAACAAAACTATGTACGACAACGTACATTGTCCGCAATGTTCCGGGGTATCATTCCCAGTGACTTTTGCCGACAAGCTTTTTCGCGAACTGCTTTTCAAGCCTAGCGCGCGATCCCGATCGATAGGCCAGTTCCCCGGGCGACTGCCTCCTTGCCGGTCAATCTTCCAGGGCCGACGAGTGGTTTCCCTGGGAAAGTGTTGGGCACCAGTTTTCCCTGGTCTATCAGAACAGTTCCGCCGACTATCACAAACCGCATTCCTGTGCTCGGTTCCATGGGTATCTGGTAGGTTGAATGGTCTGCGACAGACCGCGGGTCAAAGACGACGATATCGGCGTCAGCTCCCTCCTGTATGCGTCCCTTCAGGCGAGCAGCGGGAGTGGCTTTCTCCAGGCGTTGAGCTGGCATCAGGCTCATTTTGCGGATGGCGTCCATGAGCGTGATGATTCCCTTTTCGCGTACGTAATAGGCGAGGATGTGCGCGTAAGTCCCGGCATTGCGCGGATGGCCTTTTTCACCATCACTGGCAATCATCACCAAAGGGTTGGGTATGACTGCGTCCACCATCGCCTGGGTATTCATGAAGATCAGCACCGCTTGCGGCTTAGGAGAAGCGTGCAGCTCATCGAAACGCTCTTTTGTCATGCGCTCCCCTGTGTCAGGAAGTTGCAGGGCGCTGTAGTCGATGCCGAGTTTCTCTCTCCAGCCGGGATTGAACAATGCAGAATTGATGTATGTCATGCCGGCCATATAGGGATAGGCCTCAGTGGTGACGTCGAGGCCACGGGCTCGGGCGCCAGCTATCAGGGATAGGCATTCCAGGCCGTCCTGCAGACAGCTGCTGTTGATGTGGGCGATTTGAAGGGAGG
Source organism: uncultured Acidobacteriaceae bacterium (assembly GCA_963821295.1). Classification (GTDB taxonomy): domain Bacteria; phylum Acidobacteriota; class Terriglobia; order Terriglobales; family Acidobacteriaceae; genus Acidiflorens. Next base: position 809,354 of record CAWGDB010000001.1, read on the forward strand.
CTCCCGAGATCGCCGCGGCGCCGATCACTTCACTGACCGCCTCGATGCTGGAACCGGGCTCCAGGCGACCAAAACTGCGAACGTGGGTAAAGACCGGCACACGGCGCTCAGCGGCGAGACGGAACGTGTTAATGACCTCGAGGCGAGTCGCGCCGGGAGTGTACTGGATTCCCATGCCGATGCCCAAGGCTCCGGCATCGAGTTCGTGGCGCAAGCGATCTTTGATTTTCTGCCATTGCTGTTCAGTTGCTGGTTGATTGGTGGATGGACCGGAGGGTGCCAGTAGTTCTCCCTCGGGGAGCGAAACGCCGAATGCCGCTGCGCGGGCTGCGGCATGACTCGCCGTCGTACCGTAATTGATCAGCGAATTGCCATCTTTCTGCTTGAGGAACGCGGTCACATCGGGGACGCCGATTTCCATTTCGAGCGCCGTGGTTACGCCATCAAACGCCTTCACGCGCCCACTGAGGTTGTCCTGGGCATGCTGGTGAAGATCGATGAAGCCAGGGGCGACAACGAGATTCCTGGCACTGATCGTGCGCTTGCCTGCGAGCGGATCTCGGGAGATGCGAACGATCTTGCCATTGGCGATGGCGAGGTTGCGAATAGCGTCCAGGCCAGACTCGGGATCCATGAGACGCCCGCCCTCGATGACAAGGTCGTACTGCTGGGCAAACGCAACACCTGACAGGATCATCGAAAAAAGGAGGATTGATCTGCGCACGATAGGGGATATAACGCTCGTTGAAAACAATCCGGGGGTGGTCATTCGGCGGTGTCCTCCAGGTTGTTTTCTTTCGCCATTCGGCGCCAGATCGCCCATGCCGGGATTCCGAGACAAACAATTCCAAGACCGACGGCCGATCGGCCAGGTTGAGTCGCAATCGTGTTGATAACCAACACCGCCGCTGCCATTATAAAAACAATTGGAGTCAGCGGATAACCGGGCACTCGATAAGGACGAATCGCATCGCGAGCACGTTTGCGATAGACAGGAAATCCATGGGTTCCCCCCACCCGCTTCAAGAATGACGGTAGGAGAACCGCTACCGAGGCAATAAAGATGGAGGCGATAACCGCCCACATCCACGAGTCGTCCGGGAGGATAAAAAAGCTGGCGGTCGCGATGAGTCTCGATTCCTTCATAGATGGCGCCGGCGCACGCCAGGGCAATCAGAATTCCGACGACCGCGGGCTGCCAGGTATCCGATCCAGCGCAGAAAGCGGCGTTTGAGCGATCGGACAGGCTTGGCTTCTGTCGTTTCTGCATTCATGATTTCTTATGGCCGCTTCTTCGCTGCTGGATGGAACTCCAGGTCCTGATAATCGAAGCTGAAGTCGGCCAAAGGCGAAACTGGCAGCATCGTAAAGCGGTCGATCGATCCATTGGGCTTCAGAGAGAAGGTCACGAACGCGTCCGCAATAATGCGATCGCGCCAGTGCGTACGGAACGTGTCGTACTGCCAGTGCTCCAGTTCTCCGACCATCGAAGGCGTGTGGTCAAAGCTGAGCACCAGATGGCCGTCCTCCATGCGGATCGTGGCCGTTCCATACCAGGCATCCTCATACGTCCCCGCATATCTCTCCAATGGAAGCGAGAGCTGCGAGCTGGTATTGCGATCGTTCCCTTGCTTCTGTTCAACTTCGACAGCTTCTTTCTGCCTCAGATCTCTTGCTGCCTTGAAGGCAGCAATCCAGTCGGTGGGTGGCAACTGGAGATAGTGGTCGAGCACGTGGTAAAGAATTGAGTCGAACGCCCCGCCCTCCTCTGCGTTGGTCAGAATCACAACGCCGAGGTTTTCCTCGGGCACTAACATGACGCGGGAAACAAATCCGGCAACCCCACCAGTATGTCCGACAAGCTTGCGGCCGTGATAGTCGCGCAGGCTCCAGCCCAGGCCATAATCGGCAAAGTTGGCCTTCAGGCCGGCAAGCGGTGGTGGAGGATCGGGGGTGGGTAGAATGGTTTGGGGCAACCACATTTCCCGCGATTGGTCTGCGCTGAACAGAGGTTTCTCGCGACCGGGCAGCTTGCCCCGGTTCAGTTGCAGCAGAACCCACTTCGCCATGTCCGCGGCAGAGGAGTTGATCGAGCCCGCTGGAGCGGCATTATCGAGGCTCACGAAAGGGATTGCCTGCAACTTGCCATCTACCCTGGAGTGGGGATAGGCGATGTCATCTCCCGGCTTGAACGCAGCATTGCTGAGATTGGAATTCACCATGCCGAGCGGCGTAAAAAGGCGCTGGCGCACGAAATCATCCCAGGAGGTGCCGGTGACAGCCGGGATGATCTGTCCAGCCGTCATGTAGAGCAGGTTGTCGTAGGCGAAGCGGCTGCGAAAACTGGACGCCGGCTTCATGTAGCGCAGCTGGTGAATGACCTCCGCTCGCGTGTAAGTAGTGGGGGGCCAGAACAGCAAATCGCCCTCACCCAAACCCATGCCGCTGCGATGCGTGAGCAGGTCACGCACGGTCATTTCATGCGAGACATACGGGTCGTACATCTGGAATCCGGGAAGATGCTGGTACACTCGGTCGTCCCAGGCAATCTTGCCTTCATCCACCAGCATGGCCAGGCATGCGGTGGTGAATGCCTTGGTGTTTGATCCGATTCCGAACAGAGTGTTCTGGTCGACGGCGGTTGCTTCGCCCAGCTTGCGCACTCCGTAGCCTTTTACCACCAGCACCTTGCCACCCTTCACGATGGCAACCGAGAGTCCGGGCACCTCGAAGGTTTGCATGGAGCGAGCCACCCAGGCATCGAGATCGGCGGGAGGAGCTGTCTGGGAAAATGCAGCGACGGCTGAAAGGATGGCCAGAGCAAGAACAGACATGCGTGCGCGTTTCATTGTTGGTCTTCCTATATCTTCTCGGCAGGAGCCGGATAAAATTCTGCAGTGAGACTTCTAAAAATTGGAGCCCAAATCAGTAGTTCAAAGTTCAATCTAGCATGTGCCAGTCCGGCACGAACCAACTGAGGCCGAGTGGCGCCTGACGAAATATGGAATCGGTCAGCGTATCAGCGTCAGGAAGCATAATGCGCCGCTGCTCACAACCAGTCTGCATTACAGTTTTCTCCCCGTCGTCCGTTAGAAATTCAGGTTCCAACTCAATAAGTGCGCGGTGAATACAAACCAAACAAAGTCCAGCGACGCCAGCGCGATCGCCAAGTCGCCCAGCCTGCTCCAGAACGACCGGCCCCACTGTGTCCAGGATTTCAATGCGTTGTAGAGCGTCACCAGCGTGCCCACCACTCCGAGCCATCCCACGAGTTGAATCAGACGGACAAGTCCATTGGTCCGGGGGCTCACCCGCGCGTAGTCCGACAGCCACCACACCGGATGGATGTCGACCGCTTCGACACTTTCAGCACCCTTGAGCAGTGCCCTTGCATCACATTAGACATACTCAAGTCCGGGGTCAGGAACCGTAGAAGGCAGTGCCACTGCGACAATTCCGCACGAATGAGGACGAGCGAGGCCATGGTTACTACCGAGTCAGCCACCCCAATGGTGGAAGAGCAACGCTATCTCGCGTTGTTGCGCGCAGCCAACGCTATCGCCACATCGGATGACTGCGACTGTGCTTCCAATGCGCTGGTCGAAAAACTGAAGGAAGTCACCGCTTTTGATTTCATACACGTAACAACGTTCGACAAGGAAACCCACCGCGCGTGCTGGTCGTTGCTGGAAGCGAACGGCGAAAGAGTGGAGTCGGCATCGTTTGACGACCTTTCTTCAGAACATTCTCCTATTCCATGGGTTTACGAAACACGCCTGCCGCTCGTCGTGGACGATTGGGGCGCAGAGGCGCGGTTTCAGACCTACGGGCTTTTCCTTGCGAAGCACGGTGTCGCATCAACTTGCACCCTCCCCTTGGTTCGAGGATCGCGCCGTCTGGGCGTGCTGAGTTTAGGGCGATCCTATCCAAATGCTTACGACCAGGAAGAAGTCCGTTTTCTGACTCTGGCCTCAGAACAGATTGCTCTGGCCATCGATGCGGCGGTGAACCTGTACATATCCGAGCGGGTGCAGGACCGCTTGAAGTTAATTCTCGACCTGTCGAACCAGGTGGTATCCAATCTGGAGTTTCACGATCTGCTCGTGGCTGCGTCTGCCAGCGTCCGGCGCGTGATGCATTGCGACGCCGCGGCGGTTATGTTGGCAGAGTCTGAGGGTACGCACCTGCGCGTGCACGCCCTCGACTTTCCCGAGAGCCGCGGAATCTTCACCGAAGGAGGTCTCGTCCCCATCGAGGGCACGATGCCCGGAGATTCGTTCAAGAGCGGCAAGCCGATGGTTGTGAACCGTCTTGACCTTGCGGAGATATCCCCGGAGATGTACGCCAAGGCCATCGGGGAGGGCTTGCACTCTTTTTGCGACATACCATTAATCAGCAAGAGCCGGATGCTGGGGGTGCTGGCAGTGGCGAAACGGGAGGAGAATGCATTCGACAGCGATGAGGTCTCGTTCCTGATTCAAGTAGCTAATCAGGTGGCAATCGCCGTGGAAAATGCGCTTGCCTACGGCAAGATCGCAGAACTGACGGACCGATTGGCCCAGGAGAACCTGTATCTGCAAGATGAGATCCGAGGTGAGATGGACTTTGAAGGGATTGTGGGGATCGTGGGGCAAAGCTCAGCTCTTCGCCATGTTCTGAGTCTGGTCGAGACGGTAGCTCCGAGCGATTCGACGGTATTGCTGTTGGGAGAAACCGGGACGGGAAAGGAATTGATGGCTCGCGCCATCCACGATCGCAGCAAACGCAAAGACAGAACCTTCGTGAAGCTCAACTGTGCGGCCATTCCCACAGGCTTGCTGGAAAGCGAACTTTTTGGGCACGAACGGGGCGCATTCACGGGAGCGATCTCGCAGAAGGTCGGCCGGCTCGAGCTTGCAGATCAAGGTTCATTGTTTCTGGACGAGGTGGGCGATATCCCGATCGAGATCCAGCCAAAACTCCTTCGTGCTCTGCAAGAGCGGGAATTCGAGCGGCTCGGTAGCACACGCACAAAGAAAGTGGATGTGCGACTGGTGGCAGCGACGAACCGCGACCTGGAAAAGATGATTGAAAGGCGCGAGTTCCGGGAAGACTTGTATTACCGGCTGAATGTTTTTCCCATTCGCATCCCTCCCCTGCGGGAGCGCCCCGAGGACATTCCGCTGCTGGTTCGTTACTTCACTCAGAAGTACAGCCGCCGCATGGAAAAACAGATTGATTCCATTCCAACTGCCGGGATGAAGAAGCTTGCCGCCTGGCACTGGCCGGGAAATATTCGCGAATTGGAAAACTTCATTGAGCGCTCCGTGATCCTGACGCATACCTCCGCGCTGCAGTTGCCCTTGGGAGAGATCGGCATTAACGGAAGAACCGGGCCTGCATCTGGCTCGCGGGAGATGGACGACCGCGACGAAATCATTCGCATTCTCAAGGAGACCAAGGGTCGAGTCGCCGGTCCGCAAGGGGCCGCCGAGCGCATGGGCATCAAGCGAACCACGCTCATCTCGCGTATGAAGAAGCTCGGGATCGAGCCGCGCGCGATCGCTTAGCAGCCGCGACTAAGCAGCTAGTAGAACCCGGCGCGCTCTCGTTTCGGTAACGAGGACGGAATAATGCGGCCGGCTCTTACTGGTGTAGTGCGTCAAACAGATCGACATTTATGAGTCGTGGGTTTCTCTGTGATCCTCTGTTTCCTCTGTGGTTAAAGCCTTTGGGCTCCTCGCCGGGACACTACGGATTACGCGGATCGAGACGCAATATTTAACGCTCATAACTTCTGACGCAATACACTAGCGACCTCACATCGAGGCATCGACATTTTGTCGAAATACTGTCTCGCCGTAACCTGATCGGCTCAAACTCGCCAATTGCAAATCGTTCTCAGCCGGAACAAACTTGTGAGAGTGGGGTTACTCGAAAATCAGGTGACGATGGAATTCCTATGCGAGATCCGGGGATTGTCAATCACCTATGCCCTTCGGGATGGGAGCCGGATACGGGCGGTGGATGACCTGAGTCTCGCGATCCAAAGTGCCGGGATCGTCGGCGTGCTCGGCGAATCCGGGTGCGGTAAAAGCACGCTCGCAAGTGCGATTTTGCGGTCGCTGCCCGATCATGCCGATTGGGGGCGAGGCAGCATTGTTTTCCGCGGCCGTGATCTGTTGCGGATGTCGGATTCGGAGTTGCGCGAAATGCGCGGCCGCGAAGTAACGCTGGTTCCTCAAGATCCCGCGCTCGCTTTGAATCCGGTGATGAACGTAGGCTCCCAGATTGCAGAGGTATTGCGAGCACATTTTCCCTTGGGCGCACGGGAACGGAGGTCACGAGTCCTGGAGTTGCTCGGCGAGGTGGGGTTCGATAATCCCCAGGAGATTTACGGGGCGTACCCGCATCAGCTCAGTGGAGGGCAGAGGCAGCGGGTTGTAATTGCGCAAGCAATCTGTTGCCAGCCGTCGCTTGTGATCGCTGACGAACCGACGAGCAAACTGGACGCTCCGCTGCAGGCGGGAATCATCGCGTTGCTGGCGCAGATTCGCCGCGAACGCGGTCTCGCGATTATGTTCATCAGCCATGATCCCGCGGTATTTGCGGGTCTGGCCGATCGCATGGCGGTGATGTATGCGGGGCGGATCGTCGAGGTTGGAACCACGAGTCAAATTTTTCGCCAGCCTTTGCATCCGTATACGCAAGCTCTGGTGCAACTAGCCAAGTCTGCGGTGGCTGCGTCTGCGCCTACCGCGCGCAGTCGCTTCGCGGCCATCGAGGGCGACTCGCCTGACCCTTGCAATTTACCCACGGGTTGCCGGTTTCACCCGCGCTGCCCCGAACGAATGGATGTGTGCAGCGAGCGCTATCCGCAAGCTTTCTTGCCAGAACCTTCGCGGCCGGTGAACTGCTTCAAGTATGGGGAATGACTTGCCAAGCCCAATCGACCTGGCCCCATTCTTGATGGTGCGGGGCCTATCGAAACGCTATGTTCGAGGCGGCTTGTGGCGCAATCGCACTTCGGTGAGGGCGGCCGATGCTGTGGATCTCGAAATTCCCGCGGGCAAAACTTTAGCCCTGGTGGGAGAGTCGGGATCGGGAAAATCCACGGTCGCACGTTGCGTGGCGCGCCTGGAGAAACCGGACTCCGGCCAAATCTGGATTAACGGAAGAGACGTCGCAAATCGAAATTCCGGTGATTCAGATTCTGCCAGTCGAGGCGTGCCCGAACGCTTGTTCTTGCGGAACCGCGTACAGATGATCTTTCAGGATGCCGTAACATCCATGAATCCGCGTTTCACAGCCGCACAAGTTGTGGAAGAACCGTTGTTCATCATGGGAGTGGGCGCGCAGGTACGAAGGCAAGCGTCTCGAACGGTGGTAAATGAGGTGGGCCTGTCTGCAGACTGGCTCGAACGATCAGTGATCGAGTTCAGCGGTGGCCAACGGCAAAGACTTGCGATTGCACGCGCACTGGTGGTTCGCCCGAACCTGTTGGTGCTCGATGAAGCTCTGACGGGGTTAGATCTGTCTACGCAGGCGCAGATTGCCAATCTCCTGCTGGATCTGCAGGCCGCGCATTCGCTCACCTATCTTTTGATCTCGCATGATTTGGCGCTGGTGGCTCGCATGGCCGACACAGTTGCCGTAATGTCGCGCGGACAAATCGTGGAAAGCGGATCCGTGGTGGAAATAATGACCTCTCCCAAACATGAGGAAACGCTCCGGCTGCTGGCATGGGCGCGCGCTGCGCAATCAAATCTTGCGATGATTTCGGGAACATCCAGTTGAACTACCTCGTCCGGCGATTCATCCGCGCAATTTTCTTGCTGATTGGCATTTCCGCGCTTTGCTTCCTGTTCGCAGACATGGCACCCGGAAGCTTCTTTGATGAAATGCGAGTGAATCCGCAAATTTCGCCGGAAACAATTGCCGCACTCCGCGCACAATACAGACTCGATCAGCCGCTCATCGTTCGCTATGGGCATTGGGTGAAGTCGGCGCTTCATGCCGACCTAGGTTACTCGATCGCTTACAACATGCCGGTGGCGCCGCTGCTCTGGAACCGCGCGAAGAACACTCTGTTGCTCACAATTACCGCGATGATACTCACCTGGATCATCTCCGTCCCGCTGGGCTTGTGGGCGGCAGCGCGGAAAGGAGCGTTGCCCGATCGGGCAATCACCATCATCAGTTCGCTGTTAATCGCGGTGCCCGAAATCGTGATTGCGATCGCGCTGCTGGCCATCGCCGTGCGCTGGCGGCTCGCGCCCGTGGGAGGTATGGTCTCAACCGCGTTCGCAAGCCTGTCTGGCCCGGAGAAACTCCGCGACATCATTGCGCATTTGGAGTTGCCTGTTCTGGTTTTGGTTCTGTGTGAAAGCGCGATTATTGTTCGTCACATTCGAGCCAGCGGATTGGAAGTCTTGAACGCCTCTTATGTGCGGGCGGCACGCGGGCTCGGCATGACCAGCGGCAGGCTCCTGTTCCGCCACGTGCTGCCGGCCGCAGCGAATCCGGCGATTTCTCTCTTTGGTTTTTCGCTGGCAGGGCTTGTCAGCGGATCGTTGCTGGTGGAAGTAATCTGCGGATGGCCTGGGCTGGGGCCGCTCGTCCTCGACGCCACGCTCTCCCGCGACCTCTACGTCGTCATCGGAGGCATCATGTTTTCCGCACTCTTCATGGTCGGCGGAAATCTGATTGCCGACATATTGCTCATGGTATGCGATCCACGAATTCGGACCGGGGCCGCCGATGCCAGCTAAAACCTCAGGCGTTGGATTCACGCGAAATAAATCCGCGGCGCTGATCGCATTTCTGGTCGTTTTACATCTTCTGATTTTGCTCGCTGGTTTCGTCGCGCCTTACGATCCGGTTATGCAGAACCGGGAGTTGCCCTATGCTCCTCCCACTCGACTGCATTTTGTGGATGGCTCGGGCCATCACGCGCGGCCCTTTGTTTATGCCTGGACGCCGACCGATGATGGCTACCGTGAAGATCGAACCCGTGCTTACCCCGTACAGGCGTTCGTTCGCGGAGATTCTTACAGTTTTCTCGGCATCACCGAAACAAATCTCCACCTGTTCGGCGTGGAAGATCCCGGCAAGATACTGTTGCTCGGCACGGACGCGTTCGGCCGGGATGAGTTCTCGCGGCTGCTATGGGGCGGCCAGATCTCGGTCGCTGCGGGAATCGTCGCCACGGCGGTCACACTACTGGTCGGCAGCCTCGTCGGAGTGATCGCCGGCTATTACGGCGGCTGGATCGACGAGACGCTCATGGGAACGACCGAACTGTTCCTGTCCTTGCCATGGCTCTACTTCCTGCTCGGAGTGCGCGCATTCCTGCCGCTGCATGTGAGCCCGGCGCGAACCTTCCTTCTGCTGACATGCGTGATCGGGTTGATTGGTTGGGCGCGCCCCGCACGCATTATTCGCGGGGTGGTGCTCAGCACGCGAACAAGAAATTACGTTGTAGCGGCGCGAGGATTCGGTGGTTCTGATTTCTATCTCTTGCGCCGGCACATCCTGCCCGAGACTTTCAGCGTGTTACTCACGCAGGCCTCATTGCTCGTGCCACGATACATTGCGGCGGAAGCGACCTTGTCATTCTTTGGATTGGGCGTGAGCGAGCCGGTGCCGAGCTGGGGCAACATGCTGAGCGCCTTGCAACAATACAGCGTCCTGGTTTCGTATGGCTGGATGCTTTCTCCTGCAGCCGCATTATTCATTACTTCGGTTATCTATTACCTGCTCGCCGATGCTCTTCATTCGCGGTTAAAATCTCGACAAGCCTAAAAAACAGCGTTCTGTGGGGAACGGGGTGTTTATGAAATTCATCGCTCGCCTGTCCCTACTCGTGTGTCTGCTCGCTGCTTCCCGTGTGGCAGCCAGCTCTTTTGCCGGAACGCCCGCCCCTGAAACGCCCGGAAAGAATGAAGAGCTGCAACATATAGCGGGCTCATCCGGCCACTACGGCGGATACCTGACGGTTGGCCAGCGAGCCGAACCAAAAACATTGAACCCTGTCACTGAGTCCGATTCCGCGTCGCGCGAAATTATCGGCCGGCTGAACGCCGATCTCGTCGAAATTAATCGCGCCACGCAAAAAACTGAGCCGGCGCTGGCAAAGTCCTGGAAGACCTCGGCGGGCGGCCGCACCTTCACACTTCAGCTCCGCAAAGGAATTCGCTTCTCTGACGGCCATCCGTTCGACGCCGACGACGTGCTCTTTTCCTTCGCCGTTTACATGGACGAAGCGGTCGATTCTCCCCAGCGCGATCTGCTGATCATCGACGGCAAGCCTATGACGGTCACGAAAGTGGATCCGTACACGGTGCGCTTCACGCTGCCTCGACCCTACGCTGCCGCCGAACGTATTTTTGACGGCTTTCCCATCCTGCCCAAACATCTGCTTGAGAAGCCCTATAGGGAGGGCAAGTTCGCGCAGGTATGGACACTCAACACTCAAGCCTCGCAAATCGCCGGCCTTGGGCCATTTCGCTTGAAGCAGTGCGCGCCCGGGCAGCAGATTGTGCTGGAACGCAACCCTTACTACTGGAAGGTTGACCGCGATAATCATCGTCTGCCCTATCTCGATGCAGTGGTTTTTCTCTCCGTCGGCTCTGAGGATGCGCAGGTCCTGCGGTTTGAGGCGGGCGAGACCGACGTCATCAGTCGCCTTAACGCAGAGAACTACAACCTGCTCGTTAAGGAAAAACCGCGCGCCGGATCGCAGTTGGAAGACCTCGGGCCCAGCCTTGAATACAACTTTCTCGTTTTCAACCTGAACGACCTGAGCGGCAAGAAACTCGACACCGTGACGCGGAAGCAGGCATGGTTTCGCGAGCTGAAATTCCGGCAGGCGATTAACTCCGCGGTCGATCGCGACGGCATTGTGCACCTGGTTTATGGGACACGAGGCACACCGCTGTGGGGGAATGTGGGTCCGGGAAATAAATATTGGGTCAATCAGGCGATACCACATCCCATGCGCTCACTCGATGCGGCGCGGCAGTTGTTGAGGTCGGCGGGTTTTTCCTGGAACAAAAGCGGCCAGTTGCTTGATGCTTCGGGCCAGCGCGTCGAATTTACTATCATCGCCAGTTCTTCAAACGCACAGCGCATGAAGATGGCGACGTTGCTGCAGGATGACTTGTCTCATCTGGGCATGCAGGTTCACGTTGTCCCGCTGGAATTTCGCGCCGTGATCGACCGTGTTTTCCAGAGCTTCGATTACGACGCGGCCATCATGGGCTTGGGCGGCGGCGATGCCGATCCTAATCCCGAGATGAATGTCTGGATGTCGAATGGTACCTCCCATCTCTGGAATCTTGGTGAGAAGCAACCCGCCACCGATTGGGAGCGCGAGATCGATCAGTTGATGCAGCAACAAATGGTGACACTCGACTATGCGAAGCGAAAGAAGATGTATGATCGCGTGCAGCAACTGATCGCCGAAAATCTCCCGTTCATTTTCCTGGCTACGCCGAACATCCTCGCTGGAGCCCATGCACGCATCGGAAACTTCAAGCCTGCCGTGCTCGATCCCTACACGCTGTGGAACGCGGACGAACTCTACATTCGTAATGGCGGCACGGAAAACGCTGGAGTGCGATGACAGGAACCGCCGCCAGGCAGCAAAAAGAGCGGGCATCGCATTCCTCGGACGAGCAGCTGATCAAAGCTTGTTTGCAGGGCGACGCCGGCGCCTGGGCCGCGCTCATCGACAAGTACAAGAATCTGATTTACTCGATTCCCGTCAAGTTCGGTATGTACCAGGATGCAGCCGACATTTTTCAGGCGGTATGCGTGGATCTCATGTCGGATTTGGCGAATCTCCGCGAACACCGTGCGCTGCCCAAATGGCTCATTCAAACCTGCTATCACCGGTGCCTGCAGCAGCGGCGCGTGGCGGACCGGCATGTGGAACTTGAGCCGGAGCAGGCGGAGAATCTCCCGGAGAATTCCGATCAACCAATGCCGGAGCAGATGTTCGTTCAACTCGAGCAGGAACAGTTGCTGCGCGAAGTGGTCGCCGAGATGCCGGAGCGCTGCGAGCGCATGATCCGAATGCTTTTCTACGAGACGCCGCCGCGACCCTATGACGAGGTTGCCAGTGAACTGGGTCTCGCGACTGGATCAGTCGGATTTATCCGCGGCCGGTGTCTTGCGCGACTAAGAAAACAACTCGAAAAGAAGCGCTTCCAATGAGCACACAGGCGGTGCAACAGACCGAATTCGATGCCGTTCTTGAACAGCTGCTTGCAGCGGGGGACGCGGAAAGCCGTCGCCAACTGGTGGCGCATCATCCTGCAATCGATTGGGATGAAGCGGTCAAGAAGCTCACCGAACGCGTGTGGCAGGAGGTGCGGGTGGACGTTCATCGCGCCGATCGAATCGCGGATGCGGCGCTCGACGTCGCGCAATGCATCGGCGACCAAGTCTCCCTGGCGAGAGGTTTTCGGGCCAAAGCGAATTCGCTCTATACGCTTGACCAGCACGCAGCAGCCATTGACCATCATGAAAAGGCTGCGGCGTGCTTCGAGAAAGCCGGTGAGGAAGCCGACCTCGCGCGCACGCTGAGCGGATCAATCCAACCTCTGCTGTTGCTGGGGCGTTACGATCAGGCGCTCGCCGCCGGTGAGCGCGCGGCGAACATCTTCAAGAAACAGGGAAACACGCGCCGCCTGGCTCGCCTCGAGATCAACATCGGCAACATTTATCACCGGCAGGATCGCTTCAACGAAGCGCTGGCAATCTATGATCGCGCCTACCAGGAACTGCTGAAGTACGACGACGGCGAAGCGCTGGCGGCGGTTCTCAGCAATCTCTCTCTTTGCTACATCAGCCTCAATGACTTTCCCAAGGCGCTGGAGTTTCACCGCATTGCCCGGCAACAGTGCGAACAGCGCGGCATGCCAATCCTCGTCGCCTACGCCGACTACAACATCGCCTATCTCTACTTTTTGAGAGGCGAATATGGACGCGCTATCCAGATGCTGCGCGATGCCTCAGTCAGCGCGGGTAATGCGAATGACGCCTATCAGCTGGCGCTGTGCAACCTTGACCTGTCTGAAATTTATCTCGAACTGAACCTCAGCACGGAAGCCGGGGAGCTGGGACGCGCTGCCAATGAAGGCTTTCAGAAGTTGGGGTTCGGCTATGAAGCCGCCAAAGCGCTTGCTTTCGCCGCTATCGCCGCCAGCCGCACGGGAAAGGCGTTCGAGGGTGTCAGGCTCTTCACGCAAGCGAAAGAGATGTTCGTTCGCGACAATAATCTGGTTTGGCCTTCCCTGATCGACCTTTACGAAGCGCTCGTGCTTTTCAATGAAGGTCGCCTGTTCGAGGCGCGGAAGCTGGCTGCAGCCGCTCATGAATTCTTCCGCGGTTCGTCCATGTTGGGCAAGGCTGTTCTGGCCGAATTGCTATTGGCGCGCATTGCCCTGCGCATGAACGATTGGAGTGGCGCGCGCAGTCACTGCCAGCAAGCGCTGTCAAAGCTCGCCGATTTCGATTCACCTGTGCTGCTTTACCAGACCGAGTTCTTGATGGGAGAAATCGCCCGCGCAGAACACAAGTATGATGACGCATACCATTCCTATGGCCGCGCTCGCGAGTCGGTAGAACGGCTGCGCGGTAGCTTGCGCGGGGAAGAACTCAAGCTCGCATTTTTCCAGAACAAACTTGAGGTATACGAAAACCTGGTGGAATTATGCCTCCGCCGTCCGAACGGTTCCGAGGAGGCATTCGGCTACATCGAGCAGGCAAAGTCCCGCACGCTGGCTGATCTCCTGAGCAAGCCAATGCATGTTGCAGCCACGACTGATGCGGGGCAAAGCGAGCTGGTGCGTTCGATCCGGAACCTTCGCGAGGAGTTGAACTGGTACTACAACCTCATCGAGCGGGAGCAATTACGGCCGGAAGAACGCTCGCGGGAAAGAATCAGACAACTCGAACAAGAGGCGCGCCTCCGCGAAACCGACCTGACAAAGGCTTTGAAAGAAGCTACAGCCGCTGAAACGCATGAAGCCGGCCTCGAACTGGCCGCGGCAGTTTCGCTTGAAGAGATTCGGTCCGCGCTGCCGGCCGATACCACGCTGGTCGAATTTTTCTGCGCGAAAGACCGCTACCTGGCATGCGTTCTCACTCGCGATGAACTTCAGATCACTCCCGTTACCGTGCCGCCACGAATTCAAAAGCTATTGCAGCTTCTGCAATTCCAGATGTCAAAATTCCGCCTGGACCCGAAGTACCTGAGCACCTTCAGGCAACCGCTGCTGGAAGCGACCCAGGCTCATCTTAAGAACCTGTATCAGGAGCTGATCGCGCCCATCCGTTCCCAGCTCAACTCGAAGCATCTGGTATTCGTGCAGCATGGGCTACTCCATTACGTTCCCTTTCATGCATTACACGATGGGGAGGCGTACCTGGTCGACAGTTTCTCGGTGTCATACGCTCCCAGCGCCGGCGTTTATGCGCTGTGCCGGTCGAAGCTCGCCAATACCACAGGAGACCCGCTGATCATGGGAGTTCCGGATGCCCAAACTCCTTCGATTCAGACCGAAGTTGAGGCGCTCCGTGAAATGCTCCCCAACGCAAAGGTATTCATGGGTGAGCAGGCGACCGAAGCCGTGTTGCGAACTCATGGACGCGCCAGCCGCATTGTGCACATCGCGACGCATGGCTATTTCCGCCAGGACAACCCGATGTTCTCCTCGATCCGCCTGGGCGACACGCACTTGAGCCTGTACGACCTCAATCAACTTCACTTACCCGCTGAACTGGTCGTGCTGAGTGGGTGCGCAACCGGCCTTAATGTGATCACGCCGGGTGATGAACTCATCGGCCTGGTGCGCGGACTGCTGCAGGCTGGGGCGCAGTCTCTGGTTCTCAGTCTGTGGGACGTGCACGACGAAAGCACCAAGGATTTTATGATTGCGTTCTATACCCGATTGCAGCAGGGGCATTCGAAATCGGCCGCCATGCAGGCGGCCATGATCGAATTGCGTGAAAAGCATCCTCACCCCTACCACTGGGCTCCTTTCTCATTGATTGGAAAGGGGTAAGCGGCCAGCAAATATTTTTTAGTTCTCCTATATTTTTCGCCTCACTCCATTCCCTTATTCAACAGATCGAGAGTTCTAAAGGAAAGGCAAAGTTCAGATGGAGCATTTCTCCGAGGAAGCCTGGGCTGATTTTGCAAGAGGATTCGGAGCGTCGCAAAAGGCGCAAGGAATCGAGGCACACATCGCCGCCGGCTGTACGAACTGCAAAACCGCGCATCATGCCTGGGACCGTGTGCAATCCATGGCGCTCGCGGAACGAGCCTATGCCGTCCCTGAAAACCTGGTGCGGTTGGCCAAGCTCGAATTTAGCGCCAAGCAGGAACAGGCCGAAAAGTGGAGCTTAGCCACTGTGCTTTTTGACAGCTTTTCGCGGCCCCTGCTGGCCGGTGTGCGCAGCAGTGCAGCCATTGCGCGTCAGGTGGTTTATGAAGCGGAAGGGCTCACCGTCGATTTGCGATTTGACCGGCTGGTGCCCTCGGGCAAGGTGTCCGCAGTCGGCCAGATACTCGACAGCCGGGTACCGCGTGCGCGCATGACGGGCGCGGCCGTGGTCGTATGGACGGAAGACGGCCAACTCGTGGCCACCGCCACTGCCAATTCATACGGAGAGTTTCAGCTCGAATTCGAGGCACGCGACGATCTTCGGCTCACCGCAAGAGTGGGTGGCCGGAGAGTACGAATGCCTCTGGTGAACTTGAAGTAACATGCACCCCCTTACGGAAGGCACGGAAGTTGGTTACTCGCAAGAGATTACGGGTGTAAGTGGCGATCTAGGAGTGGGAAAGCTACACTCAGCGGAACTCAAAAAGCCGTACCCGTTTCAGAAAGGGAACAAAATCATGAACGGAAAGAAACAGCAAGGCCGAGCGAAACGGGTGGGGTGGGTGGTGAGCCTCGCACTGCTGCTCATTACAGCATGTGCGCCATCAGCGGAGGCCCAAACGCGGCTCATCGTGCGCGACTCGCTGGGCCTGCCGGGCCTCAATCTGACCTGCCTGCTGACAGGCTGCAAGGTAGTAGGGGGCCTTGGCGATCCCAATGGCCAGCTCTTCCTCGTCACGTTCCCCCCGATTCTGAATCCGATTACCGCGCTTCTGAAGCTGAACTTGCAAACGGGCATTCTGTCAGTCGAAGTTGATCAGGTGGTAAACCCATCGCAACCCAATAGCGCAACCTCGCCCTCATACCTCACGGATGAGGTTCCAGTTTCTTACTATGGAAGCACAGTCTGGCATGGTTACCTCGCGCAGACTGGAAATCAACTGATCCGCACGGCCCAAACACAGTCGGCTTTTAATGCGGCGGGAAGCGGCGTGACGGTAGCCGTCATCGACACTGGCGTCGACGTCAACCACCCCGTGTTGAAAAGCGTGCTTGTAGATGGCTATGACTTCACACGAAATACCGCGGGCGGCAACGAGGACGTTGATGTTGGCAGCAACACTTCCAATACCAGCACGTCATCTTCTCCGGCGGTCTTGGATCAGCGGACCGTCGCCGTGCTCGATCAGCGCAGCGTCGCCGTTCTCGACAACGGAGGTCCCTCTTATTCCGATTTCGGACACGGCACCATGACAGCTGGCCTCGTCCACCTGGTCGCGCCTCAGGCAAAGATCATGCCGCTGAAGGTTTTCACTGCCGCTGGATCGGCCTATGACTCCGACATTCTGCGAGCGGTTTACTACGCGGTCTCTAACGGAGCCCAGGTTATGAGCATGAGCTGGAATTACTCCAGCTATTCCGCAGAACTCGCCAAGGCAATCCAATATGCCAACAGTAAGGGCGTGATTTCGGTTGCAGCGGCTGGCAATGACGCGCAGTACACGGTGGTTTATCCGGGAGGGTTGCCGGGCGTTATCGATGTCGCCTCGACCTCTAACAGCGATACGCAGTCGAGCTTCACGAACTACGGAGCGCCGCCGGTCTGGATCGCGGCTCCCGGAGAGATGATCGTCACCACTTATCCCTGGGGCACTTACGCCGCAGCCTCGGGCACATCATTCAGCACGCCGCTGGTCGCGGGCACCGCGGCCTTGATGATGGGCCAGAACGGCAACTGCGCGAGCCGGAGCGTTCCGGCCGGCTTGGCGAATGCCCACTACATCGGCTACCTCGACCTCGGCTACGGCCGGCTGGATACATATCAAGCCATGCAGGCCTGCAAGCTGCTTCACTAAGGATCACGCGCAGACGACTGGATGGCAGGCATCGACAATCCGCTACTGCAAGGTCCGGGACTGCTGTTGCGAGTCAAGGAACTGGAAGAGCAGCATCTCGCTTTCCGCAACTCGTTGGTCTGCGCGTTCAACCAACTGCTAGACCTGAAGGACCTAAACACCGGGGTTCATAGCACACGGCTGGCGGAGTGGGCGCTTCGCGTCTCGCGCAAGATGAACATCCCGGAAGAGCATTTTTACCAGGTTGAGGTCGCAGCTCTTTTGCACGACGTTGGGAAGATTGGTGTGCCGGATGCCGTCTTGAAAAAGAACGGTCCGCTCACGCCCGATGAGCGCGCGCTCATCAACCGCCATCCGGAGTACAGTTGGTCGATTCTGCGTCTTCTTCCCGGTCTTGAAGAAGCCAGCCTCTATGCCTTGCATCACCACGAGGCGGTCAATGGAAAGGGCTATCCCGCGGGCTTGCAGGGAACTGACATTCCGCTGGTCTCCCGCATTATCTGCGTCATTGACGCGTATGACGCTATGGTCTCGAACCGGTGCTACCGCTCCGGTCTTCCACATGAAGAGGCCGTTCGCCGCCTCCTGCAGAGCAGTTCTGCTCAGTTCGATTCCGAAGTTGTGCAAGCCTTCATCCCTATCGCGGAACAGGAAGCCGCGGATGTCTTCGCAGCTGCCGGCACCAGCACCTCCGCAGCGCTGTAAATACCTCGAGCAAAGGTCGATGGTCCCAAATGCCCGGATATGGTTTTCTATTACAGCCGAGGATTGCTCCGTCCGCTTCAAGGCACTGAAATCCATGACTCCATTGAATCCGCAATGCAGAAGATTGGGGCAACCCTGCCTGCGGAGACCCTGCGGCTGATGCGGGAGTTGAAGGAGCGGTGGCAGTCAGCACCTCTGGCTGGAAGGACTACAGCCGCTCCCGCGAGATCATGGACAAACTGACAAAGGCTGTGCTCCACCGATATATCGCCCGCATTGAACACACGGCCATCCGGTACAAGGAGCCCGTTTCGCGGGAAGTCGATCCCCTGAAGCTCTGGTATGTGAACAACAGCTTGTGTCTTGTGGCACAAGACCACCGAAGCGAAGAGTTGCGTGTATTCGCAGTAGAGCGCCGGTGGTAGACTGCGCGTATGGCCAAGAATAAGACCAAGTAAGAAGCGCACGAAACCGAACGGATTTGCCGGGACGAGAGGGAAGCCCATGAAGAAGACGGCTAAAAAGAAGCTGGCTAAGAAGAGGGGAGCTCCGAAGAAGAAATTGGCGAAGAAGAAGCCAACCTTCAAGAAGGCGGCGGCGAAAAAAACGAGGGCCGCCCTCGGCAAGAAGACAACCGGTGCGAAGACGCCGGATGCACTCCGGACACGGGTTCGGAGAAAAGCCCAGAGCGTGGATACGGAGGCGTTTGCACCCGAAGCACTGAGAGCGAGGGGCAAGCAATCGGGAGATCTACAGGGATTGTCCAACATCGAAGGTGCGGATTCGGAGAGTGTTTCCGAGTTGATTGAGGAAGGAAATGCTTTCGAGGCCGACGCAGTGACGGGCGTAGAACACGCTGGTGACAGTGACGAGGAGGTGCGCACGCATGAGGTGCCGGAGGATGATGTTCCCGGCGAGTATCTGGATAAAGAGTAATGCGCCAGCGGCTCCCAGGTGCGAGCCTTTAGCTTTCGTCCAGTCCACAGCTATGCTCTAACCCCACACTACTAGAAGAGACGATCCTGAATCTGAGCGAGTTCCGAGGGTCGAGAGCATTCCTCATCATCATTGGCGACATGGTTGATCCTCGTGCTCACGGCAAAGCACCGCATCTGCCGGGCATCGACGCCATCAAGCCAGAGAACGCTTCCGGCTGGATGTTCCCAAATAGGATTGGCGGGGCGCTGGATTTGGACAACCTCGCCGACCGTGTGATCAAGCCCATCTTCAAGGCCAACGGTCTGAAGTGGGAAGGCTGGCACGCATATCGTCGTGCTCTGGCCACGAACCTTCATGGTCTCGGAGTCCCAGACAAATTGATCCAATCTATCCTGCGACATGAAGATGTGCGGACGACGCAGAGAAGCTACATCAAAACCCGTGCCAGAAGACGTGACCAACGCATGAAGCAGCTGGAAGCGAAAATAGCTCGTGCAGCAGTTGTGCAGCAGGTCTCGGTGAACTGATTGTTAAACCATTGAGAAGATGGAGCCGACGATCGGACTTGAACCGATGACCTGTCGATTACGAATCGACTGCTCTACCAACTGAGCTACGTCGGCTTTCAGTTTGGTTTTCTTAGTTTATCAAACTGTCGCGATCAGGCTGCTGCGTCCTCTGCACTTTGGTCATTTTGCTTTGGCATCTCGATGAGGAGGCTGACCAACGCGGCAAGCGCCGCCGTCCTATCCCGGAAGGAGGGTGGGAAGGATACAGCTCACTTCCGCTGGCGCGCTGCTGGATTCGGCTGCTGGCGGGCCTCCTACGCGGCCTTCACCAGCGCCTTATACTCTTCATCGGATCGCGAGGGCAGCAGCACCCACAGCGTGTAGATTCCGAGCGCCGTCCCGATCGGAACGTTCAACAGTGCGATGAACCCGACGACCAGTGCGAAGATTCGGGCCCAATCCTCGTGCTGCAGCAAGCCCCAGCCCGCGAAAAAACCGACCGCCGCTTTCGCCAGGATGAACCATCCAATGATGGCCATCACCGGACGCAGCCACATCAGCAACTCGGGCGGGGGGCCGTTGGGAATCTGCCCGATGCGCAGGACTACGAACTTCGCGGCCAGCAGAATGAGCACTCCTCCCACCAGGTGCAATGCCGAGTAGGCCATCCACAGAATCCCGACCAGCTTCACATGCTCCCGCACCCGATTTCGCGCAACTCCGGTCGGGCCCGTGACCGCTTTACCGCAGCGAGCGCAGTGTACCTGTCCCGCTTGCAACTGCGCCCCACATTGATCGCAAAACATGTTCGCCTCCGCAGCCCACTCACTGCTACCTAGATTGATACGTGCACAAGCATCGACGGGTTCCACCTGGCTTCGAGTTGCGAGCCGCGAGCAAGCTTAGTTCATCTGTCTGCTCGAGGCTCGCTACTCAAGACTCGCAGCTGAACTCCAAACGAAAAGGCCACCCGGCAACTTGGGCGGCCTTTTCTTTCAAGGGAGAATAGTTCCAACGGAGGATTAATCCATCAGAACTTTCTGCGGGAATCTTATGAGCCGGAAAAGCCGAGTGTCAAGCAAAATTTGTGACTTAAATAGTCTTATTTTCAATAACTTAGGGAATGAGTCCACAAGTCAGCAAACGGTCTCAAAACGGGAGAAATCGCCGCCTTTCCCAGGCTAACGACCTTTGTTTGAGTCACTTACCGCCGACCAGACGCCCTCGGCGCGTTGTCTTCCAGGTGCAGAGAGATGATTTCCGTCCCCTCGGGCCGGTCAAACACCCGCCCCGGAAAAAGCCTCTTCATCAGTATTCGAATGCCCCCGAAGCCAACTCCGGCCACCAGCGCCAGTCCGACTACAATGCCGCACAGCACGATCACATTGAACAGCAGGTTCGCCAGATTATCTCGCTTGGTCGCGTATGTGTTCTCATTCCACGTGACATCGGCCTCGTAGCTGATCAACCGGAGCATCGCGCGCGCCTCGCTTTGCGAGAGCGGGCCCGCCGCGATCACCACAATCGGCCCCGTGCGCTTGTCGAAGAACGGACCCACGTCCACCATCGACGCCACGCCCGGTTGCTGCGCCGTCACCTGGTGCGCGGCGTCAATCTGCCGTAGCTTTTCGGCGGCGATCTGCGGTGTCGGATAGGCGATCAGCATTAGCGTCGAATCGCCCGCTGCTGCCGAGTACTTCCCAAGGATGACCTCCGCTCCCGACTTGAAATCCACGGTCGCGCTCGGCAACGGCGCACCGGTGCGATCGAGCGCTGCCGGACCGAGAATATATTTCGCCGTATTCTTCTGGTAGCTGCGGGAGGGAAGGTAGTTACGCAGTGTTGGCAGCTTGCCCGCGCTGCCCGCAGGCCGGGGCAGCAGGCCAGCCAGTTCCCTCAGCTCCGCCGCCGACATCGCGCTCAATTTGTCGAAAAGCGCGTCGATCAGCACGTTTCCCTGGAAGAACAGCACGCGATTATTCAGCGAACCCGCCTGCTCGCCGATCTTCTCCTCCAGCATCGCTGGCGTCTGGTAATAGGTGAATGCGCCATAGGCTCCGCTGGCATCGTCGAACACGGCCGCTTTGATCGCCAGCTTGCGGCCGTCATCGCTGGTATATTCAGCTTTCTCGAACCTCAGGAACCCATATTCCTTGAGTACAGCCGCGTTCGCAGGATCGGCAACGGACGCATCGGCGCTCCTGGTCAATGGGCCACTCATCTGCCAACCGCCAACCTGGGCGGGGAGAACAGAGGCAGGCGCCGGCGAATCCGCGGCAAACGCCGCTCCGCACAGAAACAAGAGGAAAACAATCGAGGATCGGGAGAACTTCATTCGGGAAAGGGCACGCCCTGCTACTTAATTAGACTACCGGCAGCGCGATAAAGTTTCCACTCAGCCACGACCGCAGCGCCGGCACGCCGCCGGCGGTTGCCAGAGTGCCGACGCTCTCGCACTACCCAAGCTTGACATATAAACCCCCAAATGACGATTATTGCTCGCCGCGATCAAGCGGCAATTCCCAACGTTTTCCTAGGAGAGATCAAGATGAAAACAAGAACGATAGCATTGACGATCGTGACGTGCTTTGTCGGCCTCACGCTGTGTTTTGCCGAAAATCCAATGATGGGTACCTGGAAGCTGAATGAAGCCAAGTCGAAGTTCAGCCCCGGCGCGTCCAGGAGCATGACCGTGGTCTATGAGGCGGATGGCGACAACCTGAAGTGTACGATCGATGGCGTCGACGGCAAGGGCAAGCCCTTCCACAACGTGTGGGTCGGCAAATTCGACGGCAAGGACTATCCCGTGACCGGCGATACGGTAACCGGCGACACCCGCTCCGCCAAAAAGATCAACGACCACACCGTGGCGATAAGTCTCAAGAAAGATGGCAAAGTCACAGCCACCGGCCGCATCGTAATCGCCGCTGACGGCAAGAGCCGTACTGTGACCTTGAGCGGCACCGATTCGATGGGCAAGAAAACGCACTCCAGTGCGGTCTACGACAAGCAGTAATCTCGCGCGAAGTATCTCGATTTGAAAGAAGCCCATGTGGTGGCGGGGCTCTGCCCCGCCTAAACGGGCGCCAGTCCATCTAGCATCACATTCCCGGAAGCATCACGATTTACTTCAAATGGGCAGCCAGCTCACTGCCCTTCGTTCTTCAAGCTTCGGCTTGCCACTTTGACCCCGCTCAACCCGCCCGCGTACCGCGCCACCCCACGATAGAGCGACTCCGCTATCCGTTGCCGCTGCTCGGAAGTCTCCAGTTTGCGCTCGTCCGTCGGATTCGAAACAAATGAAATTTCCGCCAGAATCGAGGGCATATTGGCCCCAATCAGCACGATAAACGGAGCTTTCTTCACCCCGCGATTCCGGATGCCGGAATTTCTCAGCGCCAGACCGCCATACAGGGATTCCTGCACGTCCCCGGCAAACTCCCGCGACTCGTCGATCTTCTCCTTCAGCGCAATCTTCTTGACCAGGTCTTGCAGCTCGTGGACCGACTTCTCTGACACCGCATTCTCGCGCGCCGCCACCTCCAGCGCTTCCGGCGATGAGGTGAAGTTCAGGTAGTAAGTCTCCACCCCGCGCGCATCCTCATCGCGGCTTGAGTTCGCATGGATGGAAATAAACAGGTCGGCCTGCTCCCGGTTTGCGATCGCGGTGCGCGTCTCCAGCGGGACAAACGTGTCATCCCGGCGCGTGTAGACCACCTCGGCACCCAGCCGGGTTTGCAGCAGGCGCCCCAGCCGCTTGGCGACATCCAGCACTACGTCTTTTTCGAGCAGGCCGTGCGGACCGATCGTTCCCGTATCGTGCCCTCCGTGACCGGCGTCGATCACGATCTTGCCGATCTTCAGCCCCAGCGCCCGAGTGAGAGACCGGTCGCCAGCCGCCATGGGCTGCGCTTCGCGACCCTCAAGATCCGCCGAAGTGTCCGCCGCCGCCGCCGCCCGGCCCTTCTTTCGGTGCGATGAAGACGACGAAGATGCTGTTGTTGACACGGGCGGCCTCGCCGAGGAATCAGTGCGTGTTCGCGTTGACAGAACCGCGTCGGGAGGGGAAACCATTGTCTCTTCCACGCCCGCATCGGGCGGCGCTGCATCCACCAAAGCGTCTTTCTTCGCCAGTGCAGATGTGGTGCTGGTCCGCTTCTTTCCCCGTACCGATTTCGAACCCCGCGCGGGCGTGTCATAGTCGGATGAAAGGTCCGCTGAAACAATCGTCTTCGGAATCCTTACGTTCGACCCCTTTACCGCAACGGTTGTCCGGACTACTCCGGAGTTTCCACTCGATTGCTTCTCCCCGGAATTGGAGAACTCGCCGGACTTCACGTCCTCCCCATTCTTCGCGGCTTCCTGCAGATGGGATCCTGCGCTCTCATCCACATCCTCGGCATCCGCGCCGTTTTTCGCAGCCTTCACTACGATGGCATGTTCTTTCTCCGATTTCCGCTGGGCCCCGTTTACCTCGATGGCCGCGTCACTCTCGTCTTCCCCATTCTCCAAAGTCGTGTCCACGGCAGCCGTGCCAGAGGAAGCCGTGCCCGTCAATTTCGCGTCCTTGGACGATGGGAGCGCCTCTTCTTCATCTTCGTTCTGGCGCGCCTTCGCGAGCATCGTCGCCCGGCTCTGTTTTCCATGGATGTCGATGATCAGCCGGTAAGGATCGGGCAGCAGAAACGCGTCGTAACTGGACAGATCGTCCACTTCGAGCACGACGCGCGTGCGCCCCGGTTTGAACTCGGCGATGCGAATCTTTTTCAGGAAGCCGTCGTCCACGTCGAACGTCTTCCCGACCAGCGTCGACGCGATTTTGGTGTCCCGCAGGTCGAAGAAAATCCGGTCCGGATTCGAAATCCGCGACGAGTTGAATTTCACCTCGCGCTCCACGTCAATCGCTACCCGCGTATAGTTCGGAGTCGACCAGTGCCGCACCCCTGTAACCCGTGGCAACTCGCTTTGTCCCACAGCGCGCGCCACTTCATTGGCTTCGTTCCGTTTTCCCTTGCGCTCCGCCGCTTCCATCGCGTCGGCGGCATCGTCGATCTCCTTTACCGCCGCTCGTGCGTCCTCCGCCAGACGATTCCGCGGATACCGGCGCACAAAGTCCTCAAAAGTGGTTCGCGCCTCTTCGGGATCGTTCAGGTCGTCCTTGTAGATCTCGCCAATCGTGAACAGCGCGTCTAAACGATACTTGCTTCCCGGATACTCCTTCCGCAGAAACCGATACTGCTCCACAGCGCCGCGCAGAATCTTATTGTCGTCGAACCGTCGCCCCATCTCGACCATCAGCTCGGCGGTCGCCACCACGCTCGGGTCCGCCTTCGACGACGCCGGACTTCCAAAATAAATGCGGCGGTAGGCGTCGATCACCCGCTGATACTCCCGTGGCGTCCGCTCTCTGGCAGGGCGCCCATTGAGCGCCTCCCGCATCCGTTCCGCCTTCGAGAATTGCTGGCGAGCCCAGGCGTCGTTGTGCCGGACGCGGGCTTCTGACGGGAGCGCGGCAATCGCCAGCAGCGACACGACCGCGATCCACCGCGCAGCGCGATGCAAAGAGCCCGATTGGCCTCGAGTTAGGGTCGTAGAAGCCTGGGTAGCCACTTACTTCTTCCAAACAGCTGTTGCAGGTTGTACTTTTGACTTTGACTTTTGACTTCTTACTTCTGACTTCGTCTCACTCCGTATTGCTCATATGGAGCACGCCGCGCTCATCGCGCTCCACTCGCACGGGATCGGCATGCACTGCGCCAAAAATCACTCGCGATCCGCCCTCGCCGCCCGCATACAAATCCGTGATGCGGCGTACGTAGTTCTGCGTCTCCGCAAAATGCGGAACCCCCGCGCTCCGCGCCACCGCCCCCGCGCCCGCGTTATAGGCGGCCAAGCTCAGCCGGACGTTTCCGCCATAGTTCTCCAGTAACTTCTTTAGATGTCGAACCCCGGCATCCACGTTTTGTTGCGGGTCAAACGGGTTGGAAACGTTCAGCGAGCGGGCGGTCGCCGGCATCAGTTGCATCAGTCCCATCGCGCCCTTGCGGGATACAGCGTTGGGATTGAAATTCGATTCTACCTTGATCACCGACCGCACCAGGTTGGGATCCACGTTGTGCCGAGCCGCCGCCTGGTCGATCGCCGCGTCGATGTCCTGCTGCGTAAACCCATGGTGCATATCGACATTCAGGCTCTGATGATCTAGGTTCTGATGCGACTCCGGCTTGCGGTCAAGGTAAGTATTCACCTCAAAAGCTGCCGACCTCGCCGCCCGCATGACCGCCCCATTGGTCGGTACCGGCTTGAACCGGTGCTCGGTCGTACTCCAATACATGAGCCCCGAACCGGACGATCCCGCTCTCTCTGCCCGATGGTTCCGACCCGTCGTTCTGCCTCCCGACACGCCACTATCCCCCAATCCATCATTGACATAGATCGTGCGTCCATTTTCGTCGGTCGACACCGAGATTCCGCCCGACTGCGCACGCGCCGGTTGTGTACAAAATAAAGTGGAGAGGAAAGTGGTCGCCGCCAAACCGGCCATCAGGACGATTTTCAGGTTTCTTCGCATACGGGTTTCAGTTCGCCCGGAAGGCACACCAACTCCTTCGGGGCACCTACCCGCAAACCTGACGGAGAATCCAGAACCAGAGTGACCCGATTATAGGCTCCGCCCCAACCCACAGCAATCTCTCCGAAGGTCGTAGAACCACTGGAGTAATATGGCCAACTTATTGAAGATGCTCGCTTTCTCTCAGCTCGGGCCTAAGGCTGAAGGCCTGGTTGCCGATGGGGGAATTAGGGGTTAGGGCGGAGGGAAAGATTTGGCGGCGCTGTCGAAACCGACCAATCACGAAGTGCGCTCGGTCACCGCATTTGCGTTCGGCGATGACCATGCTTAAACGCAGCCGCGTCCATTCCATTCTATGAGGAAAGACTCTGAGGCTATGATGCTGAAGACCAAGAGCTTTGCCGCGCGGATATCGAGACTCTGCCGGGCTCTTCCTCGAACCCTGGAGGGGCGCATTCTGGGCTCCCAGCTTCGACGGTCAAGCACTTCAATTGCCGCCAATTACCGGGCTGCGTGTCGAACCCGGTCGCGGGCAGAATTTGTCGCCAAACTTGGGACCGTTCTCGAGGAGGCGGATGAGACCGCATTCTGGCTTGAGCTGCTGCAAGAATCCGGACTCTTCCCTGACCGTAAACTAAGAAGCTTGGGCGAAGAGGCCAGCGAGTTGGTCTCGATCTTTGTCAGTTCTGGGCGTTCCGCAAAGGGACATAGTTCTTCAAAATGAGCAACCTTTGGCCCGGTTTTACCTCCGCAATCTGACCTCTGACTTCAAGCTTCCCACCTCTTCCTCTTCTACAATGGCTCAACGATGAACTCCGCTTCCCTGCTTCGCATCTTCCGACAAGTTCGGGCCAAAACGCTCTCTCCGGATGAGGCGGTGCAACGCCTCCGCCACCTTCCCTTCGAAGATCTGGGATTCGCCAAGGTCGATCATCACCGCGCCCTCCGCGTGGGTATGCCCGAAGTGATTCTGAGCGAAGGCAAAACACCCGCGCAGGTTGCCGCCATCTTCGCCCGTCTTGCTGAGCACGGAGGAAACATCCTGGCCACTCGCGCCAGCGAAGAACAGTATGCAGCCGTCGCTGCCGAAGTCCCCAAGGCCGAATACCGCCCGCTCGCCCGAGCTATCACGCTCAAGTGTGATCGCAAGCGCTACGGCAAAGGCATCATCGCAGTCGTCTCCGCCGGTACCAGCGACATTCCCGTGGCGGAGGAGGCCGTAGTCACCGCCGAACTGATGGGCAACCGCGTCCAACATCTGTACGACGTCGGAGTCGCGGGCATCCATCGCTTGCTCGCCCATACGAGCGTGCTCGCAAAAGCGCGGGTGATTGTCGTCTGCGCCGGCATGGAAGGCGCTCTGCCCAGTGTCGTCGGAGGCCTGGTTGGAGTGCCCGTGATTGCCGTTCCTACGAGCATCGGATATGGATCGGCCTTCGAGGGCCTGGCCGCGCTACTGGGGATGATGAACTCCTGCGCCTCCAACGTCAGTGTGGTGAACATCGACAATGGCTTTGGAGCAGGCTACGTCGCCTCGCTGATCAACCGCAAATAACAGTTGCCGGTTGCCAGATCTCGGTTGCCAGTTCTCGGCTCCCAGTTTCAGATCTAACCCCGCGCGGCTTGGGGTCTGCTGAGAACCCAGAACTGAGAACCGGGAACTGCCCATCTGTGTCACAGTAGTACAGAATGCTCACCTCGCAAGACCCCCGGCTCGCCGGGCGCGTCGCCTTTACCTATCCCAATTTCGTCTCCTACACGTTCGCGCGATTGTTTATCGTGCTTGCGCTCGAGATGCAGTCGGTCGCGGTGGCCTGGAAGGTCTACGACATCACGCACCGTCCGCTTGATCTGGGATACGTCGGCCTGGCGCAGTTTCTGCCGGGCTTCGCGCTGTTCCTGTTTGCCGGCCATGCCGCTGACCTGTTCGACCGCCGCAGATTGCTCATGGCCTGTTATGCGGGATACGCTCTTTGCTCCGCGCTTCTGCTGCTCATCAACTGGCGCGCGCCGCAATCGGTGCACAGGATCTATGCTGTCCTCGTGCTGGTCGGAGTCGTCCGCTCGTTCGCTTTTCCTGTCAGCCGAGCCATTCTGCCGCACCTCGTTCCCGCTGAACATTTCTCGAATGCGGTTGCATGGAACGCCAGCACCTTTCAGATCGCAACCATCGCCGGTCCTGCGCTGGGAGGCCTCGCCTACGCCTTCTTCCGTGGACCCGCTGCCGTTTACCTCGGCGCAGTGATCGTCTCAATCGGGTCGGTGATCATGACCTTCCGCATTCACCTGCTCGACGCGTCCGCTGAACCGGTTGAGCCGGAATCGAATGAAGCACGATCGAATGAAGAACATTCCGTCGCGAAGACTGAAATCAGGCTGCGCACCGTTCTCGCCGGATTCCACTTCATCTGGAAGAAGAAGCTGATTCTCGGTTCGATCTCGCTCGACATGTTTGCCGTGCTGCTGGGCGGAGCGGTCGCGCTGCTGCCTGTCTACGCGCGGACGATTCTTCACACCGGACCGTGGGGCCTGGGCTTTCTGCGCAGCGCTCCCGGAGTGGGCGCGGCGCTGATGGCGATTGTGATTGCGCACTGGCCGATCCGGCGTCATGCGGGCCTGACCATGCTGCTGTGCGTGGGAGGATTCGGAGTCTGCACGATCGTCTTCGGAATCTCGCACAGCATGATTCTCTCCATGCTGTCGTTGCTGCTGCTGGGCGCGAGCGATATGGTAAGCGTGATCATCCGGGCGACGCTGATTCAGGTCGCCACACCCGACGAAATGCGCGGCCGCGTCAACGCCGTCGACATGCTGTTTATCGGAGTCTCGAACGAACTGGGAGAATTCGAATCCGGCCTGACCGCGCAATGGTTCGGCACAGTTCCGGCAGTGGTGTTAGGAGGAGTTGGAACCTTGCTGGTGATTGCCGCGTGGGCCTTTCTGTTTCCAGAGTTGCGGCAGGCTGATCAGCTGGACGCGATGGGAGTTGACGCCGAAATAAGGGTCGGTTGAGACGTGAAGTTTACCAGTTTGACATCCATCCCCCCTGAAGTGATCCTTGAAAACAAAAGAGTTAGTGGGTTATTTTCGCTAAATCTCTGAGGAATAAGGGCTTAGATGTAAGATGTTTGAAAATCAATGAGTCAGGTCGGATTCAGGGCGTTTTTGGCAGGATTTCGGCGCTATTTTCTTGGGTATGTTATTGAGGAATAAATATTTAGGGGAATTCGCCCCGGTGGATCAGGCGAAAGTTTCTTCTGGAATCTGCATGTTGCTCCGCGATCTGAAGGCGGAAGCGCCGAAGGAAGCGTAGCTGTTGCTGTGCGGATCCTGCCGGCTTTTAACCATGGACGGGCGCGCCGCCACTTGCTATGTTTCGTCGGCTACGGGGTTGCTCAGCGTGCCTATGCCCGGGATCGCCACTTCAATCACATCTCCGGCAACTACCGGCCCCACGCCTTTGGGAGTGCCCGTGGCAATCAGATCTCCGGGTTCGAGCGTCATGGCTTGCGAGATGTAGCGGAGTACTACGTCCAGCGTGAAGATAAAATCGCGCGTGTTGCCCGATTGGCGGACATCGCCATTCACGCGGGTTTCGACCTGGATTCCCGCCCAGGGGTCGAGGCTCGCTTCGTCGGTTCCCGCCACCAGCGGTCCTACCGGGCAGAATGTGTCCCAGCCTTTGGCGCGCGCCCACTGGCCGTCTTTGTTCTGCAGATCGCGCGCCGTGAAATCGTTCAAGCACGTGTAGCCGAGGATGTAAGGCCGTACATCTTCGTCATCGCGCAACCGATGGCAGCGGCGGGCCATCACGACAGCTAACTCGCCCTCATAGTCTGTGCGTGCCGAGATCCCTGGCCGCAGAATCGTGCCTCCGGTCGGCAGCAGCGAACTGGGAGGCTTGAAAAAAAGCAGCGGCTCCTTAGGAACCTCGTGGTCGAGTTCGGCCGCGTGCTCGCGGTAATTGCGCCCCACGCAGACGATCTTGGTGGGCTCGACGGGCGCCAGTAGCGCAGCCTCCGCGAGTGGAATACGATCCATGCGGCGGCTGGGCAGACCCTCAACATCGCCATCGCTTGCGTGGGGAGGCTGGAGGAGCAGGCGTGTAATCTGGTCGCTGCCCGCAACCGACTCGATCAGTCCGTAGTGGGCTTGGCCATTGAGCAGGAAGCGGCAATATTTCATGGAAATCTATCTAAACATGAGAGATGAAAATGAAGCAAAACTTTTTGCACGGGGCAGGTCTATGGCACAGTCTCGCTCGCCTCCTCGGAGCGGACACTTTCATTCCCTCGGACGTCGACGGCCGACACCGAGTAAACATACGTCTTGCCCGAAGTCACCTCGGTGTCTCGATATGACGGCGATTTCACCAGCTCGGAGTTAAGTTTGCGCGGAGTGCCGTTCGCTTCGCTGCGGTACACGTTGTATCCCGCCAGGTCGGCGCTCGTTACCGGAGCCCAGATGAGATCGATAAACGGCTTTTGGCCTTCGCCCGAATAGGCTGCCTGCAAACCCGCCGGCACCGACGGGGGAAATACGTCATGAGCGACGACGCGCACCATGGGACTGTCGTCTCCCTCAACCTGCACTTCATTGCCCGGCCGGTGGAGGATGGTCACGGCAGTGACCCGGTAGAGGTAGGTTTTTTCCCATTCGATCGAGTCGAGAAAGTGTGCAGGAAAGTTCGCAGGAAAGTTCGCAGGCCCCGCTTCCGTGATGGGGATTTCACCGGCGATGATGGCTTTCTCTTCTTTTTTGTTGGTTGGGCCCACGCTCTGGTTCCCCGCGTTGTTCGTTCCCCCGCTCTCGATGCGACGGTAGATGCGATAGCGATGTCCGACTCCGGGCCGCGCAGGCGGAGGGCTGGCGGACGTCCATGTGAGCAGGACGCCATTAGCGGTCAGCGTTGCCGCCAGATCGCTGGGCGCAGGCATGGTCGCAATCGCCGGGACGCGCACGCGATTCGATAATCCGGCGCCGCGCCCATTGCGATTCAACACTTCGACCGCGTAGGTGATTTCGGCGTCGGGACTGTCGCTTTGAAGGCTCGGGGGGAGCGTGCCAGTGTAGGTTTGCGGCACGGGCGGCGGCTTGGGCTGTGACTTCTGGGATGATTTTCGTCGGTTGGACGCCTGTGGGGACGATGGACGCGGCACGATTTGGACGGGATTGCCACATACCGTCATCTCCTGCTCCGCGCGGCAAATCAGCGTGGGGCCAAGGTAGCGCACACTCTGCCGGTCGGTCGTCAGCGTCGGTTCGCTCCAGGTCAACGTAACCCGGCTCCCCTTGCGGGTGGCGCGCAAGTCCGACGGCGGCTTCGGCAGTTCAAGCGAAGGCGGCAAAGGCGCGCCAGTCTGGGCACAGTTGGCGAGCAGCAAACAAAGTCCCGCCAGCGCAACGAATTTGGCCAAAGTTGCCTTCATCCGGAGGTATGAGGGTATCAGAGGACCGGCAGCCTTGGGTGGTGGTTCCTGGTGGAGTGCGCGTCAGGATGTAGTGCGACAGGGGTAGATTTTCACATTCAGGCTCGTCTTTGCTTACCGCGCGCGATCTGGCGCGTCCTATGAGGAGCTTATGAGCAGATCGTTTTTGCCTGGAATCCTGGCTCTCGTCGCGCTGGCAACTTGCGCCGCGGCCGCATCCGACCCTGGCATCGCGGTTGACCATGTTTGGATTATGGTTTCGCCAGAAGCGCCCGAGCGGGCTGCGCTGGATCGGGCCGGTTTCCAGATTTCGAAAGACGTCAATCACCACAATGGAACGGGTACTTCATCAATCACGGTGGAGTTTGAAAATTTGTATCTGGAGTTGATCTGGCCCGATCCCAAAGTTCCGGTGACTGCCGGCTTGGAGAGAGCGGCCGAAAAGTACCGCCAACGCATGCTCTGGCGAACCAGCGGCTGGTCCCCAATCGGCGTAGGCTTTCGGCGCATTACAGAATCGAACACCGCATTGCCGTTTCCGACATGGACCTGGACCGCGGACTGGATGCCGACGGGCTCGGTGATGGAGATGCTCACTCCGCGCGAAGACACGCGGAGTCCGGCGCTATTCATCGAACCGCGAGCTGTGAGCGACGACGGGAAGGAACAGGCAGCGCGGGCAGCGCTCTATAAACATCCCATCGGCGTGCACCGGATGACTGCAATCCGGCTGATTTCACCCAAGGCGTACCAACCGATCGCGGCGCTCACATACTTGGAGAAGGAACATTTGCTCAGCGTCGGGAAGGGCAAAGAATGGGCGGTCGAAGTGACTTTCGATAGTGGCAAGCAGGAAAAGTCAAAGGACCTGAGGCCGGACTTGCCGCTTGTCATTCGATACTGAAGCGCGAGCGAGGCCTCCTGCGCCCTCCATTACAGTATGTACCTCGACAAATCCTGGTCCTTCACAATCTCGCTCAGCATCTTCTGCACGTAGGCAGCGTCGATATGGAACTGTTGCCCCTTCCTCTCAGGAGCATCGAAGCTGATCTCGTCGAGCACCCGCTCCATGATGGTGTGCAGGCGGCGGGCGCCGATGTTTTCGGTTCCTTCGTTCACGCGAAAAGCAAAACGCGCGACTTCCTCAAGCGCGTCGGGGGTGAACTCCAGCTTCACTCCTTCAGTTTCCAGCAGCGCCGTGTATTGCTTGGTGAGCGAGGATTTCGGCTCGGTCAGAATGCGGACGAAGTCCTCCATCGTGAGCGACTGCAACTCGACGCGGATCGGGAAGCGGCCCTGCAGCTCGGGAATCAGATCGCTCGGCTTTGACACGTGGAATGCGCCCGCAGCGACGAACAGGATGTGATCGGTGCGCACCATGCCGTAGCGCGTATTGACAGTGGTGCCTTCGACGATCGGCAGTATGTCGCGCTGCACGCCCTCGCGTGAAACGTCCGGCCCATGGCCGCTTTCGCGCCCGGCAATCTTGTCGATTTCGTCAAGGAAGATAATGCCGGAGTTCTCCACCCGGTCAATCGCCGTACGCGTGACCTGCTCCATGTCAATCAGGCGTTGCTCTTCTTCCTGAATGAGATATTCGAACGCCTCGTTCACCTTCATCTTCCGCTTCTTGGTGCGCTGGCCGAAGATGTTGGGCAGCATGTCCTTGATATTGACATCCATCTCTTCGACGCCCTGATTGGAGATGATTTCGAAGGACGGAAAATTGCGCTCGCGGGTTTCGATCTCGACCATGCGATCGTCGAGTTTGCCTTCGCGCAGTTGCTGGCGCAGCTTCTCTCGCGTGCGGCTCGAGGATTCGGCAAGACCAGTGCCGCCATCGATCACCACTCCGCCCGATTGCGACGTAGACTCCGCCGACCGAGGCGGACTTGGAGGCAGCAGAATATCGAGCAGCCGCTCTTCCGCGTTCAACTCGGCCTTGTCGGCAACGTCTTCGAGACGCTCCTCGCGAATCATTTCGATCGCGATCTCGACCAGGTCGCGGATCATCGATTCGACATCGCGTCCCACGTAGCCGACTTCGGTGAATTTTGAGGCCTCAACTTTCAGGAACGGTGAGTTGGCGAGTTTGGCCAGGCGGCGGGCGATTTCCGTTTTGCCCACGCCCGTCGGCCCGATCATGATGATGTTTTTCGGGATGACCTCTTCGGCCAGCTCGGGAGGCAGCTTCTGGCGCCGCATGCGATTGCGCAGGGCAATGGCCACGGCGCGCTTGGCGTCTTTTTGACCGATGACGTATTTGTCAAGTTCCACCACGATTTCGCGCGGCGTCAACTCATCGAGTGTGACTTGCTCTTCTTCAGCAGTTCCGGGTAAGTAAATGGCCATATGAATTCGCGTAGGGACAGCCGCCCTCGGCTGTCCGGCCGGGTCGAAGACCCGGCAGCTTTACACTCTCACGGTCGAGCTGCGCTCGACAGGACAGCCGAGGGCGGCTGTCCCTACGCGAGCCTCACAACTCCTCAATCGTTACCTTGTCATTTGTATAGATGCACATCCGCCCGGCAATCTTCATGGCTTCTTCGGCAATTTCGCGGGCCGTGAGCTTCGTGTGATCGGCGAGCGCCTGCGCGGCAGCCTGCGCAAACGGACCTCCCGACCCGATCGCCGCAATCCCGCTATCCGGCTCAATCACGTCGCCCTGGCCGCTCAACAGAAATGTCTGTTCCTTGTCGGAGACGAGCAAGAGCGCTTCCAGATGCCGCAGGAACTTGTCGGTGCGCCAATCCTTGGCCAGTTCAACCGCCGAGCGCCCAACGTTGCCGTGGTACTGCTCGAGCTTCGCCTCGAAGCGGCTGAAGAGCGTAAAGGCATCGGCGGTCGAACCGGCAAACCCGGCCAGGATCTTGTCCTGATAAAGCCGGCGAATTTTCTTCGCCCCATGCTTGATGACCGACTCGCCAAGCGTGACCTGACCGTCTCCAGCCATGACAACTTTGCCGTCGCGCCGCACGCAGAGAACGGTAGTGGAACGGATGCGGCGAGGAGCGGGGGTTTTGACGGCTGGTTCAGAGCCGGGCGATACAAGTGTGCTTTTCTTCATGAGCGCAATTCTCGATTATAGCAGCCAGGTCAGGGACGTTTTTAAGCCTGCTGCGTCCGGCCCCACTCACGGAACCGTTCCGCTTCTATGTACATAAGTGTCATATAAATGTACATGCCGTGATATACTTCTGGTTGAGGTCAATCATGGCTCCGACCAATCGGCGCGTGCACAAACACTTTCAGTTGGACTCGGTGAAAATCAGGCGCGCTCAAAAAGTCTTGCAAACGAAGACTGAGACTGAAACCATCGAACGCGCGCTGGATTTCACCATCAGGGAGCATGAACGAAATCGATTGGCTCTTGAGGCCAACGAGCGTTTCCTGCGGAGCGGTGTCGAAATCAAAGATGTATATGGCAGATTAGATCGATAGGTGTTTGATCGATAAATGCCGCCCGCCTTATTGGATTCGTCGATCTACATTACCGCAATGCGTCGAGGAGACAGATCCGTCCTCGCATTGCGGCGGTACTCCGAGAACGTTCCGCTCTGGCTCAGCGCGGTCGTTTTGGAAGAACTCTACGCGGGCGCATATGATCGTGCCCTGCGGGAGGTAGAGTGTTTGGAGCGCGATTTTGACCGAATAAACAGAATTCTCGTTCCGACTCTCAACGATTGGACTCGATCTGGCCAGTTACTCGCACGCGTTGCAGCCAAGTACCATTACGAAAATATCGGACTGGGGCGACTAACCAACGACGCTCTGATTGCGACAAGTGCCGCACGAATGGGCGCAAGAGTGGTGACGGCCAACGAAAAAGATTTCAGCCGACTCGCCGAGTTTCACGCCTTCCAATGGGAAGTGGCCAGGTTGTAATGTCAGGTAGCAGATGGAAATTCCTCGTGTCACTTCTCCTGTAAAATTCATCCAGCGCATTCGGAGCCATTCTTTTTGTCGTTCCTTGACGATCTAAACCCACAACAACGCGAGGCCGTCGAAACCACCGAGGGCCCGGTGCTGATCCTCGCCGGCGCCGGCAGCGGCAAGACGCGCGTCATCACCTACCGCATCGCCTATCTCATCGAGAAGATGGGAGTCATGCCGGAGTCGATCCTGGCCGTGACCTTTACGAACAAGGCTGCCAGCGAGATGGCAGAGCGCGTCGAAAAACTTGTCGGCGGCCTGAGCATCGCCAAGCCGGTTATTTCGACGTTTCATTCTTTCTGCGTGCGCGTGCTGCGCCGGGACGTCGAGGCCCTCCGGATTCCTTCCACAGTTCCCGGCCAGCCGCCCATCGGCCTCACCAAGAATTTTGTCATCTATGACGAAACCGACCAGCAACAGGTCATCAAGGGCATCATGCGGCGGCTTGGCCTCGACGACAAGCAACTCACGCCGCGCGTCGTCTTATCGCGTATTTCCTGGGCCAAGAATCACATGCTCGATCCGCAGGAAATTTACCTGCAGTCGGCCGATCCCAAGACCGAGAAGATCGCGCACATCTTCGAGGAGTATCGCAAAGAACTGCTCAAGGCAAACGCCATGGACTTCGACGATCTGCTCCTCGAAGCCGCGCGCCTGCTCAAGTCGGTAACGGCAGTTCGCGAGCATTACAACCGCCGCTTTCAGTACTTGCTCGTCGACGAGTATCAGGACACGAATCGTCCGCAGTACGAACTGATGCGCCTGCTGGCGGGCGACCGGCACAACGTGTGCGCCGTCGGCGATGAAGATCAGTCCATCTACTCGTGGCGGGGCGCGGACATCCGCAACATTCTGGAGTTCGAGCGCGACTTCCCCGAGGCCAAGATCGTGCGTCTCGAGCAGAATTACCGCTCCACGCAGAATATTCTGGGCGCGGCATCGGCAGTGGTCGCCAACAACGTCCGGCGCAAGGGCAAGAATCTTTGGACCTCGCGCCAGGGCGGAGCAAAGATCGGTTATTACGAAGCGCCCGACGGCGAAAACGAAGCGCTCTTCGCCGCCGACACAATCAACCGCTATGTTCGCCAGACCGTGGAGAATGGCGAGACCGGCCGCGCCGCCGTCCTCTACCGCACCAACTCGCAGTCGCGGTTGTTCGAAGAGGCCATGCGGCGCTACCAGCTCAAATATCACGTGGTCGGAGGCTTCTCATTCTACGAGCGTGCCGAGATCAAGGACATGATCTCGTACCTGAAGGTCATTCAGAACCCGGATGATTCGATTTCCTTGCTCCGCGTGATCAACACACCGGTGCGCGGCATTGGCAAGACCACCATCGAGACCATCGAACACCTGGCGCTCGAGACGGGCCTCTCGCTATGGGGCGCAGTCGGCGAAACCATGCGCCGCCAGTTGTTGCCGGCGCGGGCCTTGGCAGCGTTGAAAAACTTCCAGCAACTGATCGAAGATGGGCAAGCGATGCTGGCGGGTTCTTACCTTGCGCAATTGGAAGAAAGCGCCACAGAAGGTAGCGCCGGCGTCCCGCCGGCGGTTAAGCGGGCGTCCTCGCCCGCTCCTCGCGTAATCGCAGAAAGCGTCGATTCAGCAGGCACGGATTTTGATCCGGCAAATTTTAGTTTCGATTTCGAAGCAACCGCCGACAATTCTGATGACGACGGCGCGGGACAGGGTACACCCGGCGGCGATCAGCAAGGTGCCGCTGCAACGCCGGACGAACCCGCCGAGGCCTTCCGCACCCCCGGTGCGGCCGCCAACACGGCCGAGCTTCTCAAATTCCTGATCGATCGCACCGGCTACATCAAGCTGCTCGAAGACGAGGACACACCCGAAGCCTTTTCGCGCATTGAGAACCTGCGCGAACTGGTCAATGCCGCCATGGATTCGCGCGATCGCGGCGAAACCCTCGATCAGTTCCTCGACCACGCTGCGCTCGTCAGCGACGCCGATCAGTACGACGAGCGCGCCCAGATCACCCTCATGACCCTGCATGCCGCCAAGGGCCTGGAGTTTCCGCTGGTCGTGCTCGCGGGCATGGAAGAAGGACTGTTTCCGCATTCCCGCACTTTGCTCGAGCCGGACTCGATCGAGGAAGAACGCCGCCTCTGCTATGTCGGCATGACGCGCGCCATGGACACGCTCATTCTGTCGCGTGCCGTCTATCGCCGCCGCTACGGGACTGACCTGCCCGAGGCGAGCGTCCCATCGCGCTTTCTGGAAGAAGTCCCGATGCCGCTGGTGGAGGAACTGGGCGGAGCGCGGCGCCGGGCAGCCAGTTCCGGAGCATCCACCTATCGTAGTGAGGCCAGGGACGCCGCGGGTCGCCGCGCCGCCTCCTATGACCGCGAGACCACGCACTACTCCTACGAAGACGAAGACCAGAGTGCAACCTGGAACCCCAGCCGTGTGAAGCCGAAGCCGGCCCGTCCGCTCGAAAGCTACAACTCGATCGATAACATTGCCGAGTTTTTTGCCTCGCGCGGCAAGAAGTTCAGCGCTCCCAAATTGCCGGTCGAATCGCCCAGCGGCAGGCGAGGATTTCGTCCCGGACAGAAGGTCAAGCATCCGAAATATGGCGAGGGCACCGTTTATCAGCGCGAAGGAGATGGGGAAGACGCTAAGATTACGGTACAATTTCCTCGCTTCGGTTTGAAAAAGCTGGTAGAGAAGTATGCACAGCTGGAGCGGGCTTGATCAGAATTTGGTAATTTCGTAATCGGGTAATTTTGCAATTTCTAGCCCTGCTCTCGGGGCAAATTGCAAAATTACCCGATTGCCAAATTACGAAATCAATTAATTTACAGAATCGAGACGAGAAAACATTCATGGCAGATACCAAAAAACTAACCAAAGAAGAACGCAAGAAATCCAGACGTACCGCCCGCAAGAAAATCAAAGCGGAAAAGCCGAAGAAGCCCCGCGATTACGCCCGCGGATCGAAAAAGCGCAAAGTGAAAAAGATGGTCCGCGGACAGGCCAAACGCTAGAACGCAGAAAAGCGCGGGCAGAAACTCGCGAGCAGAAAGTCACGAGCGGCGGGTCGCAAGTCATCGACTCGCCGCTCAACGAACCGGATGAAGGCACAAAACAGCTTCGTACCGTACATTCGATTGCATAAAGGCGTGGGGTGGTCCGCCGTACTTCGAGTCCACGTGAAGGAGACGAAGTCTCTTGGCACAATTAGTCACCGAAAATGACACGGCGGCGAAGCAATCCAGCAACCAGTTGCTTTGTTGCAAATCGATCGACAAGCTGATCTCGGATTCGGAGAACCCGCAATCCCGGCTCAGCAAGACGCTCGGTCCCTGGTCGCTGACCGCGCTTGGTATTGGCGCAATCATCGGCTCGGGAATTTTCGTTCTCACCGGCACCGCCGCCGCCGGAGAGTATTTTCGCGCGCCCTCCATCCTGCACGCGCAGGTGCTCGACCTGTTCATAAATTTTCTGCGCACGGGCAGCACCGCCGGAGCCCTCATGCACGGCCGCCCGCCCGCTGGCCCGTCCATTGCCATTTCATTTTTCCTGGTAGCGATCGCCTGCAGCTTTGCCGGATTGTGCTACGCCGAACTCGCCTCCATGATCCCGATCGCGGGCAGCGCCTACACCTATTCCTACGCAACGCTCGGTGAAATCTTTGCCTGGATCATCGGCTGGGACCTGATTCTCGAATACGTCGTCTCGAACATCGCTGTAGCGGTCGGCTTCGCCGGCTATACCAAAGCGCAATTTGCGGCCTTCGGCATCATCTTGCCCGACAAATGGGCGAGCCCCGTCTGGGCATCGGGCCAATGGACCGGCGCCTACTTCAATCTCCCCGGATTCCTGATCGTATTCATTCTCACCTTGCTACTCGTTCGCGGGGTCAAGGAATCGGCCGAGACCAACAACATCATGGTCACGGTCAAGATCGGCGCCATCCTCACTTTTCTGGTAGTGGGCGGCATGCTCGTGAAGCCCGCGAATTGGACGCCCTTCGCGCCTTCCGGCTTTGCCGGAATCGTCACCGGCGGCGCCATCGTCTTCTTTACCTATATCGGATTCGATTCCGTCTCGACCGCCGCCGAGGAGTCGCGCAACCCGCAAAAAGATTTGCCCTTCGGCATCATCATGTCGTTGATCGTATGCACGCTGCTCTACGTCGGCGTCGCTGTGGTTTTGCTCGGCATGATGAAGTACACAACCTTCGTTTCCGGAGAAGCCGCCGAAGCCCCCGTCGCCTACGCGATGAAATATCTGGGCGTACATCCGTTCTTCCGTTCGGTGATCGTCATCGGCGCGCTCACCGGCATGATTTCGTCGCTGCTCGTGTTCCAGTACGGCCAGGCGCGCATCTGGTACGCCATGTCGCGGGATGGCCTGCTCCCCAAGCTGTTCTCGGCCGTGCACCCGAAATACAAAACGCCGTACTGGTCCACCTGGATCGCCTGCTTCGCTGTCGGCATCCCCGCCGGCCTCGTCGACATCGGAGACGCCGCCGACCTCGCCAACATCGGAACCCTCTTCGCCTTCGTCCTGGTTTCGCTCGGAGTCATCATTCTTCGCCGCAAGCAACCCGGCCGCCGGCGCGCCTTCCGCGTGCCATTCGTCCCGTGGTTCCCGCTCATCTCAGTCGTGCTTTGCGGAGGCCTCATGACCGGCCTCACCGTCATCACCTGGCTGCGCTTCGTGATCTGGCTGGCAATCGGCCTCGTCATCTACATTTTCTACAGCCGCCACCACAGCGAGTTCGCCAAAGGGGCAGCGCGAGAGTAACGGATGAATCCACCCTGTGACTGAACTACAATTCGAGTATGGACGACAGTATCTCGTCTCGCTCTCTCATCGCCTCGCTTCCCAAGGCTGAACTCCATCTGCACCTCGAAGGCTCGATCGCTCCCGCGACTCTCCTCGAACTCCGCCAGCGCCATAACATGGAGGGCGCCACACTCGCTGAGGTCGAGCAGTTGTACAACTTCGCCGACTTCATGGGCTTCCTCACCGCTTTCAAGGATGTCACCGGACACCTCCGCACCCCCGACGACTATGAGCTCATCACCTACCGCCTGATGGAGCGGCTGAAAGCTCAGAATGTTCTGCACGCCGAGGTGATCGTTTCCGTCGGCGTCTGCTTGTGGCGCAAGCAGGATTTCCCCGCGCTCTTCGAAGGACTCGAACGCGGCCGCCAGCGCGGAGAAGCTGATTTTGGCGTCTCTCTCTTGTGGATCTTCGATGCCATCCGCCAGTTCGGCGCAGAGAAGGCGCAAAACGTTCTCGACCTCGCCATTCACTTTCATGATCGCAACGTCGTCGCTTTCGGCATCGGCGGCGACGAACTCAAAGGCCCTCCCGATCTGTTCCCCGCCGTATTTGCGCGCGCCGCCGAGCACGGTCTTCATCTCACCGCCCACGCCGGAGAAATCGCCGGACCGGAATCGATCTGGGGCGCGCTGAATTTGAGAGCCGAGCGCATCGGCCACGGAATTACCGCCGGCCAGGATCCCGAACTGATGGAAGAACTCGCCCGGCGCCAGATCCCGATCGAGATCTGTGTAACCAGCAATCTGCGCACCGGATGCTGCGCCGAGTTGTCGCAACACCCCGTACGCCGTTATTTCGACGAGGGTCTGATGCTGACCCTCAACTCCGACGACCCCGCCATGTTTCGCACCTCGCTCGTCAACGAATACGAACTGGTGCAGCAGACCTTCAATTTTTCCGACGACCATCTGCGGGAGTTAGCCCGCAACTCCTTCGAAGCGTCGTTCCTGCCCCCGGAAAAGAAAATCGAATTCCTGAATCTGTTCGATGCCGCGAACGTAAGGGCGTAAACGCGTCGTTCGCCATTCGTCGTTCGTCGTTCGCGAAGATCAACCGCTCATTATTGCCGCTCAAAGCGATGTTCTGATTGATTCGCTGGGATCCTTCCGTGCACCTCTGCCTCTGTGTCCTCCGTGTCCTCTTTGGTTATGCTTTGTTGTCGATACTCAATCGGCATTCCTCGGGGCCCCAAGCTCAAAGCGACACACGGACCAACAACCAGCATCGGGTTAGCGAACGACGAACACCGAACGACGAACGACGAATAGCGAACGACAAACATCACACCACCCTGTGCGCCCATCACACGCCATTGCTTTGCCGCAAGCCTATAATGTGACGCTATGAAACTCGAAGAAAAAATCGCCGAACTCAAAAAGCGCGACCACCTGGCCGAAGAAGGCGGAGGCGAAAAA
This sequence comes from uncultured Acidobacteriaceae bacterium, assembly GCA_963821295.1. Taxonomy (GTDB): domain Bacteria; phylum Acidobacteriota; class Terriglobia; order Terriglobales; family Acidobacteriaceae; genus Acidiflorens. The sequence continues at coordinate 850,900 of CAWGDB010000001.1, forward strand.
CGCCGCGAACGCCAGCACAAAGAGGGCAAGATGTCCGCCCGCGAGCGCATCGAATTCCTGCTCGACGAAGGCACCTTCGAGGAGACCGACAAGCTCCGTACCCACCGCTGCCACGATTTCGGCATGGAGGAGCAAAAGTTCTATGGTGACGGCTTCATCACCGGCTACGGCCGCGTCGAAGGCCGCCTCGTCTTCGTCTTCGCCCAGGACTTCACCGTCTTCGGCGGCTCGCTCTCCGAAACCAACGCGCTAAAGATCGTCAAGATCATGGACCTAGCCGCCAAGATGGGCGCGCCCGTCATCGGCCTCAACGACTCCGGCGGCGCTCGCATCCAGGAAGGCGTGATGTCGCTCGCAGGCTACGCTGACATTTTTCTCCGCAACACCATCTACAGCGGAGTCGTGCCGCAGATCTCCGCCATCATGGGACCGTGCGCCGGCGGCGCGGTCTACTCGCCCGCCATCACCGATTTCATTCTCATGGTCGACCAGACTTCTTACATGTTCATCACCGGTCCCGACGTGATCAAAACCGTCACCATGGAGGAGGTCACCAAAGACCAGCTCGGCGGAGCGCACACCCACAACGAAACCTCCGGCGTCGCGCATTTTCTCTGCCGTGACGATGCCGAGTGCCTCTCCATGGTGCGCGAGCTGCTGAGCTTTATTCCATCGAACAATCTGGAAGACGCGCCGCGCAAGCCCTGCACCGATCCCATCGACCGCATCGACGCTAAGCTGGACACGCTCATCCCCGAACAGTCCAACATGCCGTACGACATGAAAGACGTGATTCACACGGTGGTCGATGACGGCTACTTCTTCGAAATTCACGAGCACTACGCGAAAAATATAGTCGTCGGGTTCGCGCGGCTGAATGGCAGATCGATCGGCATCGTCGCCAACCAGCCTGCCATGCTGGCCGGAACGCTCGACATCAACGCCTCAATCAAGGGCGCGCGTTTCGTGCGCTTCTGCGACTGCTTCAATATTCCGCTAGTCACTTTTGAAGACGTTCCCGGATTTTTACCAGGCACGCAGCAGGAATACGGCGGAATCATCAAGCACGGCGCAAAGCTGCTATACGCGTTTGCCGAAGCGACGGTCCCGAAAGTAACCGTGATCACCCGGAAAGCCTACGGAGGCGCGTACTGCGTCATGGCGTCAAAGCACATCCGCACGGATGTCAACTACGCCTGGCCAAGCGCCGAGATCGCGGTTATGGGTCCGGAAGGCGCGGTGGACATCGTCTACAAGCGCGAACTAGACGCCGCCAAGAATGGAGGCGCGGGCGCCTCGCCCGTCCAAGCGGAGCGCAGCTCCGCAGAGTCTCCCGCTCTCTCCGAACGCGAGAAACTACGCCAGGAGAAGATCGAAGAATTCCGCAACCGCTTCGCCAACCCCTACATAGCCGCCGACCGAGGCTTCCTCGACGCAGTGATCCAGCCAAGGGAGACGCGTAAGAAGCTGATCCAGGCGCTGGAGATGCTGCAGACGAAACGGGATAAGAATCCGCCTAAGAAGCATGGGAATATTCCGCTGTAGGGTCTTAATTATGAGTGGCGCGGGCGCCCCCGCCCGCGCGATTTCAGCGGCAGGTGCATCTACCGCAAGTGCTTGATAAAGCGGGAGATTCGACCGCCCATCGAGAAAATGTATACCCCTCCCCCCCTACCATTTTGGCTTAAAGTATTCATTCTAAATATCTTACACGCAAAGTATTCCAAAATAAGGAGTTAGGGGCCACCTGGAAAGTCAGTTGCCGATTTTTCAAAGAGTGGCGGTTCTTTGCGGAAGTTCTCGCACCGCCTCTGGAGACGGGCACACGCTTCGCTTCCACGATCTGGGAAGGATTCTCGCATGGCATTAAGAATGGCGGCAGTGATGGTGGACACAGCGCGGATGTGATGAATCAGGGATGGATAGATTTTAACTTTGTGGGCGCCGGTGCCCCCGCCCGCGAGAACTACACCCGGCTTCATTCTCTAAAGGAGAGCGGCAGCATTGATCCATGCCGAACGTGCAGAATATAAACTGATTTCTCGTCCTCAAACACGGCAAATAGAAAACGATACGTGCCGCGATTGCCGGCACCGAAAAACAGTTCCCGGATGGGCTGATTGAATGACACGCTTTCGGGAGCCATGGGACAACGTTCGGGATGACGCGCCAGGGTTCTCGCGCTTTGACGGGCGTGCCGGATCCATTCGCGCGCCGCGCGGGGTGCGTGGCTGCGGATATAGCGATAAGCGGTTTGGAGATCTGTTTCTGCGGCGGGCGTGGTGATGACGCGGTAGGTCATCTATCTATTCGCATCTTCTCGTTCCAGGTCGTCGAACACGTCTTCTGCCGGTCGACCCATGCCTTTGCGAGCCTGCACAAGGCCGCGGCGAATGCTCGCCACGGCATCCAGCTGACTCGCCACCTCTTGATAAGCCTTGGCATCGAGAACGACAGCCTCGGCTTTGCCATTCACGGTGAGCACCAAAGGACGCCCGGTTTTCTTCATGTGCTTCATCAGGCCCGTGGTATTGCGCTTAAAAGTGGTCAGGGAATGAATGTCTTGGGTGACATCGATCATGATGCGATTATAGCATTTATTCAGCATCTGTTATGATGCTATTCGATGCTTTGGATGCTAGGGTACCGTGACTGTATCCGGCCGAGACCCCGCCCAGCAGGGAGATATGCCGCTTTACCTCAATTAGAGATTTAGGCGTTGAAGGGGCAGAGCAAGCCCCCAGGGGTGAATTTCAAATGGGTCAGCCCCCGGGAACGGTTTCTAGGATACTGTGGCACTTTACTGGTGGCCCGGCGTGGAATACCGCCGAGAACCGCCAAGGCTCCAAACGAAAGCCGAGTGAAGAAGCTTACAAAGCGCTTCTCTCCATCCTCAAGTCAAAGGAACTACGGCTTGGGGCATATCGTGAGGTTGTGAAAGTTCATGTGCCCAAGCTGCGACGATACAACAAGGCGAAGGGGAAAACCGAGGTGCTGAGGAATACCATTGTTGAAATCGCCTCGTCGCAAGTTTGCTGCCTGTCCGATATACCGGCGGCTCACCTCTCGTACCACGCCAAGAGATACGGAAAGATCGCGATTGGATTTCACCGCGATGCCGCTGTGCGGCACGGATTCAACCCGGTTTTCTACACTCTCCACAAGGCTCACGTCCTTCGATCCCTGCGTGGCGTTTTTAGGGAACTGAGGCGGGACTGGGACGATTCGATACGCTCAATCGCCGATCATATAACGGCATCAGTCAGTGACCTTAGCGAACTCGAGTGCGACAGCAGCGGCGTGGAGCGGGATCTCGAGGACTGCGTAGATGATCTCACGGAAGAGGCACAAGGAATTGAGGATGGAATCTGCGATGCGAAAGAAGGCTTTAGCGAGTTCTTAGCATTCGTCAAGACATTCGACGAGCACGAGTTCTCAAACATCTACTGCGAGCGAGAGTGGCGTTCAATAAAACCTTTCTCTTTCACCATGGACGACCTTGCCATGATTGTGTTGCCGAAAAGCGGCGGCAAGGGAGCGTCGTATTTTAGCGAGTTCGTCAAGGGCAGACATGCCTTGAAGCTCCCGCAGACCCTTCCGGTGGTTCCGTGGGAAGATCTGATTGAACATTGACGGGCGGGGTGTGAAGGAATCCGCTCAGCTCCCACCTAGGTCCAAGAACTCGGTCGTTTTGCAATTCACAGTGCAAATAGAGAGTCCCGAGGTGATGTCAGACTCATTCCTCTCGGCCAGTAGCTCGCGTTTAGACCCTTGCTGACCTTATTCCTACAACTCCCTTGCGGGTTCATTGTAAGCCGATCTTGCTCGGGCTCCGGGCTCACCGCCAACCGGATAAATCAGTCCAACGCCTCGGGACTCTATCCTGCCTTCGACATTAGCTCCTGTTCGCCTCAACCAGCACTCAGCTATAGACCCTTGCTTGCCCTCTCAAACTTACCTCGCGGTTGTCTGAGTGACTTCGCTTGAGCCCCGGACCTCGCACCAACCGGGTAAACTTCAGAACGTGTCAAAGAACGATTATGTTTTTACCACGCCTGTTTTTATCGTCAATCGAATTCATAGGTTTCTAACTTATTGTTTTTCAATCATGTGCACGCTGTCCACAGGCCGGTGACGCGAAAGTTGTGCAATCGAGGATCAGCATACTCGTCGGGGCCTGTGTTTATGCGGCTTCTGGCGATCATTCGCAAATCGCACGGTGCCGGTTGCATGGATGCGCACCGATTCTCGTTGTGCAAATCCTGCGACAATGTAGTTGGGGCGCGGCCTTTGGGCGCAGCGCCCGCCGTTCCATCGCCCTCCTGTAGAATGCTGACCGATCGTGAGTTCCCCAAAAAATGACGACTGACGCCTTCACTCGCGCTGAAGCTGCCGCTTCGTTTGTTCTTTCGCAGACACAATTGCGTCCGCGCATTGGCCTCGTGCTGGGCTCGGGCCTGGGGTCATTCGCCGATGATCTCAGCGATGCCGTCCGCATACCCTACGCGCAGATTCCGTCGTTTCCGCGTTCCACGGCCATTGGACACGCAGGACAACTGGTAATTGGCAAGTCCGGCGGAGTTCCCGTCGCCGTAATGCAGGGGCGTGTGCATCTTTACGAGGGCTACTCCGCGGCCGAGGTTGCGTTCCCCACCCGCGTCCTGGGACGGATGGGCATTCGCGCCTTGATACTGACCAATGCAGCGGGCGGCATCAACGTTGAGTATGGACAGGGCGCGCTCGTTATTCTGCGCGATCACATCAACCTGCAGGGGCAGAATCCGCTGACAGGCCCGAACGATGAGCGCTTTGGCCATCGCTTTCCAGATATGAGCTACACGTACTCGAAACGTTTCCGCGAGATTGCGCTCGAAGAAGCGAAGAAGCTCTCGATTGTCCCGCATGAGGGCGTGTATGCGGCACTGGCGGGGCCGAGCTATGAGACGCCGGCGGAGATTCGCTACCTGCGAACCATTGGAGCGGATCTGGTCGGCATGTCGACGGTTCCGGAGGCGATCGCGTCGCGCCACATGGGGATTGAGCTACTCGCCATTTCGTGCGTCACGAACATGGCCGCTGGAATTCTCGATCAGCCGCTGAACCACGAAGAGGTGCTCGACGTGGGACGGCGCGTGATGGGGCAATTCATTGCCTTGCTGCGGGCGGTGCTGCCTAGAATCAGCTCTCAGCTCTTGGCTCTTAGGACCTAGTTAGTATTTGTACAGACTCACCGCAATGATGCGCCTTGAGGTTGAGGCTAGGAGCTAAGAACCAAGAGCTAAGAGCTAATCTTCGCTGAACTACAGCACCCTGCACGCTTCCTCAAAATCCAGGCGCGGATTGCGCGGGAAGAGCTTGCTCTTATCCCCGTAGCCGAGGTTGCAGAGAAAATTTGTCTTCCACTTGCCATCGGGAAAAAACTCGGCATTCACTTTGCTCTGGTCGAAGCCGGACATCGGACCGCAATCCAGTCCGAGTGCTCGCGCGGCCATGATGAAATAGCCGCCTCCGAGGGTGCTGTTTCGAAATGCGGTTTCGTCGATCAGAGCCTGGCTGCTGGCGAAAAGGGATCGCATATCCCGTTGCGGAAACAGTTTGGGAAGGTTCTCGTGGAACTGCGTGTCCCATGCAACAATCACTGTAACCGGTGCTGCCATCGTCTTGTCGAGATTGCCCTGCGAGAGCGCAGGTTTAAGACGCGCCTTGGCGGCAGCCGTTGTCAAAAACACGAATCTCGCGGGCGAACTGTTGGCGCTGGTGGGGCCAAAGCGAGCCAGCTCGTAAACCTGGCGAAGCAGTTCCACCGGCACCGGCTTGGGAAGCCAGACATTATGGGTCCGCGCCTCGCGGAATAGTTGATCGAGGGCGGCGTCTGCGAGGCTGGCGCCTAGCGAGGGGAGATGGGCGGTTTCGGCTGCATCGGGCATAATTGGTTCTCTCCTGCATCCGATCTGTTACCTAAAATATAGAATCAGATCCGCGGGCCAACCCTGCCGATCTAGTGTATCCCAGCCCGAGGCGATCCCTCATCCCATTCCCGACCGCATGCTCTTGACTTATGCTCGATGTTGCGGTAATTTCTGTAATAACAGAAACAACAGATATTACGGATTAAGAATAATTCACTATGCCGCTTTCGCCGATTGACCAAAGATTCGTCTTGCACTGGGGAGAAATGGGAACGCGCTGGGGCATTAACCGCACGGTCGCCCAAGTGCATGCATTGCTGTTTCTTTCGCCAAACCCGCTGCACGCTGAGGAAATCGCAACAACATTGACGGTGGCTCGTTCGAATGTGAGCAACAGCCTGCGCGAATTGCAAGGGTGGGGGATCGTCCGCGTGGCGCACGTGCTGGGAGACCGTCGGGATCATTTCGAGTCGATAAAAGATGTTTGGGAGATTTTTCGGATCGTGGCGGAAGAGCGGAAACGACGGGAGATTGACCCGACGCTGCGCGTGCTGCAGGAATGCGTCAGTGAACTGAAAGGTACGGGCGCGGGGAACACCTACACTCGGGAACGGCTGGAAGGGATGCTGGAATTCCTGAAAACCACATCCGGTCTGTTCGAAGAACTGGTGCGGATGCCGACTGGTACTCTCAAGGGAATGGCCCGAATGCGTGGAAGACTGAAGTCGCTTTTCGGCGCAGGAAAAAAGCCTGCGCACAAATGAGGGAACAATGATTTCGCTGGCGTCGGTAATGACGGATCGCAAGGGACCGCACGCTCGCGGCTGGCTCTTCTTCGACGCCGAGTGCGGGTTCTGCACGCGGATCGCAGTATGGCTGGCGGCTCCCATGAGGCGACGCGGTTTGGCCGTGGCTCCGCTGCAGGATCCGCGAGTGGCGGCGCTGCTGGGCCTTTCGCGGGACGAGTTGCTGCAAGCGATTCGCTTTGTGTTTGGGGACGGGAGGCAATGTTCCGGTGCGGACGCTCTGCTGGCGGTGGCGCGCGAGTTGTGGTGGGCGCAGCCGCTGGTGTGGGCGGCAAGAGTTCCCGGAGTGATGGCCGCGGTGCGCGCCGGATACCTGTGGGGAGCGAAGCGCAGCAGATGCCGGGAGCAACTTTGTCGGATTGACCAATTCTCGAGCAAAATCCGGTTTAACGTTTCGACCCGAGGGGCGTCATGAAAATTAAGTTCGCCGACTTGTGGCGATCGAGTGGAACAATCGACCGTGGGACGTATGCTCTCGTGGGCGTGTTGGGCTTCGCTATAAAGCACAACTTTGATCGCCTGGTCGCCACCTATTGGTTCCATCGTCCTTGGACATTGTTCAACTACTGGGAGCCCGTACGCGACGTGACGCGGGTTACCGATCTGCGAGACGGCGAGGCTGTGTTTCTAGGCACGATGGTGGCGCTCGCCCTTCCTTTTATCTGGATTGGCGTAGCGCTGACGCTGAAGCGACTGCGCAGTGCAGGATTCTCGCCACGATTGGCCGTATTGTTTTTCGTTCCATTCTTGAACCTGTTGTTCTTCCTACTACTCTGCCTGGTGCCTGAGCGGGATGTTTCGCTGACTCCGACGAAAGGGGACACACGGAAGAGCCCGCGGCTGATGAGAATCCTTCCCGAGAGCGCCGTGGGAAGTGCCACCATCTCCATTCTGCTGACGGTCCCCATCGGCCTCGGCTTGGCATTGCTCGGATCGCAATTGCTGAGGAATTACGGCTGGGGATTGTTCGTGGCTCTGCCCTTCGCCATGGGATTCGCGGCCGCGACCATTTATGGAGTTCGTCAACCGCGTAGCCTTGCCGGTTGCATTGGAGTTGCCTGCTTATCGACCGGACTCCTGGCCGCGGCGCTGCTCGCGCTAGCCTTCGAAGGCATAGTCTGCATCATTATGGCCGCCCCGATCGCGGTGCCGCTGGCTGCTTTCGGCGGAGCATGTGCCTACCGGGTGCAGCGGCGAGCCCGATTTCACAGAGACGTACCCGTGTACCTTTCGGCGCTGCTCATCTTTGTTCCGGGGGTCGAATGGACGGAACACGCGGTGACACCGCCGGCACCAACTTTTATCGTACGCTCGGCGATCACTGTCCATGCATCGCGGGAAAAGGTCTGGAAACAGGTGATTGCTTTTTCCGAGATTCCACCGCCCACCGAGTGGATGTTTCGCGCGGGTATTGCGTATCCGATTCGAGCAGAAATAGTGGGTAGCGGTCCGGGTGCTGAACGACATTGCGTATTTTCTACGGGCGCGTTCGTGGAGCCCATTCAGGTTTGGGAGGAGCCGAGTCGGCTGAAGTTTTCTGTCACGGCGAATCCTCCGCCGATGGAGGAATGGACTCCATACCAGCATATCGATCCGCCGCACCTGCACGGGTTCCTGGTTTCAAACGGCGGTCAATTCCTGCTCACGGCGTTGCCCGATGGTGGCACGCGTCTGGAGGGAACGACGTGGTATCGGCATGGGCTTTGGCCGTCAGCCTACTGGCGCATATGGTCAGATGCGATCATTCAGGAAATTCATATGCGCGTACTCCGGCACATTCGGGATGAGGCTGAGAAGGCCGAATAGTCCGAATAAAGGCCGCCCTGCACCGGGCGATTCGAGACGCTATAATCGACGGCAGCGAATTCATCGTCGAGGAGATGCGAGCCATGTCGAACGTGATTCCGGAGAAATACCGCGACCTCTTTCAGAAGCGCGCCTTTGCCAGCCTGGGAACGCTGATGCCCGACGGACGGCCGCAGGTGACTCCGGTGTGGTGCGACTTTGATGGCGAGCATGTGATCTTCAACTCGGCGAAGGGCCGGCAAAAAGATAAGAACGTGCGGCGCGATCCGCGGGTCGCAGTGGCCATCGTCGATCCCGACAATCCTTACCGCTATCTTGAGATTCGCGGCACAGTCGTTGAGATCACCGAAGAGGGCGCCGACAAGCACATCGACAAGATGGCGAAGAAGTACATGGGAGTGGATAAGTATCCTTATGCCAAGCCGGGCGAGGTGCGGGTGATCTACAAGATTCGGCCTGAGCACACGACGGTGATGGGGTGAAGACCGCACTGTCTTCCCTGCTTTCCTTTTATTCCTGCGTGCGTCCAAGACAATAGAGAAGTGTCAGGTCAACGGTGGAAGCTTCTTTTCGCGGACATTCTGTTCGGGAACTTCGAAGCTTCCTTTGCCGTACCTGTAGTGCAATGGGTCAGCGTCTCTGGTCCTGTTCTGTCCGAGCCTGGAGGTTCTATGGAAGTTGCAAAGAGCAATCATGGCGGCTTGCACGATGTGAGTGCGCTGACCAATGACGTTTCCGTCCATCAGGTAGTGAATGCCGCGCACCAGGAACTGCGGCAACTGCTGCAGCAGCGGGCAGAGATCATGAAGCGCATCGGCACCGTCAAGCAGACGATTGCGGGATTGGCAAACCTTTTCGGCGAGGAAGCCCTGGGCGAAGACCTGCTCGAACTGATCGACCGCAAGCCAAACGGCCGCCAGCCGGGCTTCACCAAAGCCTGCCGCAGAGTGCTGATGGAGATGCGGCGTCCAATCGGGGCGCGCGAGGTGTGCGCGGAATTGGAGCGGCAGGTTCCGGCGATTCTGGCGCGGCATAAGGATCCGCTGGCGTCAGTCACGACGGTCTTGAACCGGCTGGTGGACTACGGCGAGGCACGCAGCTTGTCGAATGACCGCGGGCGGCGCGTGTGGGAATGGGTCAGTGAACCGGACCAGGTCCCGACTGCGATGAGCGCGCGGATTCCGGCGTAGGGAGAGACAGCACGAAAGAACGCAGGGGTCCTTCGACTCCGCGGGAACTTCGCTTCGCGAAGTTTCCGCTCCGCTCAGGATGACATCCATATCAAAGCGGGTTCTTCCGCCCAAACCGCCTAGGCCGGCAACAACTGCCCCTTCTCCAAGTGCCGCGTGACGTGCGCATAGCTCGCGGCGTGCGGATCGTGCGTCACCATGATAATGGTCTTCTGGAAACCTTCGTTCAGCTTTTTCAATATCTCAAGAATCTCCGTGGCCGAATGGCTGTCGAGATCGCCGGTCGGCTCATCGGCAAGAATCAGCGTCGGATCGCTCACGATGGCGCGTGCGATGGCGACGCGCTGCTCCTGTCCTCCGGACAATTGTTTGGGAAGATGATTGACGCGATCTTCGAGGCCAACGAGCTTGAGCGCCGTCATAACGTGCTCGCGGCGCTGCTGCGCGGTCATTTTGGTCAGCAGCAGAGGCAACTCCACATTCTCGAATGCGGTGAGCACCGGAATGAGATTGAACGTCTGGAAGACATAGCCTACATGCGTGTTGCGCCAGTGAGCGGACTGGCTGTCGTTGAGCTTGAAAATGTTTTCGCCCATGACGAGCAGGTCGCCGGAAGTGGGACGGTCAATGGCGGCGATCATGTTGAGCAATGTTGTCTTGCCCGATCCCGATGGCCCCATGAGCGCAAGAAATTCTCCGGCAGCGATATCGATGGAGACATTGTCGAGCGCGGTAACTTCGAAGGCGTCGCGCTTGAAAATTTTGTTCACACCGCGAGCCTGGACTACCTTGCTGTCAACGGCGGGTTGCGCGGGAAGTGTGGATGCTGCGCTCATGATTGCCCCTTGGTGATGATGCGAATTTTTTGACCGTCTTCCAAATTTGCGGGTGCGGTTGTGATGACGTTTTCTCCGCCTATGAGCGAGTCGACCAGATAGCCTCCCGAGCGCTCTCCCTTGACGTGAACGTCGCGGCGCAGGGCCTTGCCGTTGAACGCGATGAAGACAAACTTTGCCCCGTCTTTATCGCGAACAGCCGCGGTCGGAACGAAGACGAAGGATTGCTTCGCGGCACTCTTGTCGTCTTTATTCGCAGGCGCTTTAAACTGCACGGTCGCGTTCATCTCGGGGCGCAGGTAGGAGTCGGGTTGAAGAATCTGCACCTTGACCTGCACAGTTGCCTTTTGGCGATTCGCCTCGGGTGACATTTCCGCGATCTCGCCTTTGTAGGAGCGGTCTTTGAACGCATCGAGCGTGACGATGCCCTCCTGGTGCGGCGAGAGCTTGGCGAAATCGTCCTGCGCAATGTCGAGCTCGACCTGAATATCGTTGAGGTCAGCTAGTGCGACGACCGATCCGCGCGGACCGCCCTCGGCGCCGCTCGCGAACTGGGCGGTGACGAGCTCTCCTTTTTCAGCGGTGCGTTCGAGGATGGTACCGGTTACGGGCGCGCGAATCACGGTGGCGTCGAGTTGCGACTTCGCGTAGTCCATCTGCCCTTTGGCGGTATCGACGTCGGCCTTGGCGCGATCAATTTCCTCGACGCGCGGCCCGAGCTTCGCAAGTTGGAAGGACTGCTGGAGGGAGTCCGTCTTTTGCTGATCCGCGTCGTAACGGGCTTGCGCGTCGTCGAGATTCTGCTTTGAGACCACGCCCTGGGCGAAGAGATCGTGCGTACGATCCAGAGTGACTTTGTCGTTGGCGGCGGTGGCACGGGCTTCGGCAAGATTGTGCTCGGCCTGCTGAATTTCCTCGGGTCGCGAGCCATGCACGGCCTCAGCGAACCGGGCCTTGGCGCTCTCCCATGCGCCGCGAGCCTGCTCATACACGGCGCGGAATTCCTCGTCTTCGAGGCGGACCAGAACCTGTCCTTCTTTAACCTTGTCTCCTTTTTCGACGCCGATCCAGGCGACGCGGCCGGTGACCTTCGAGTTCACGCTGATTTTGTGATGCGCGACGATATATCCGCTCGCCGACAGTACGGTGCTGCCGGCAGCATTGCCGGTCTCGGCCGTGGCGCGTGCGACTTCGACTTCTGCGGTGGTAGACGCAAGAACACGGTATGTAAGAGCGATGACGCCAAGCACGACTACGATTGCGATGCCGACGACAATAATGCGCCTCGACCAGACGGGTGGCTCTCCGCCGCCATCACGCATGGAATGATCGATGCGCAGGCTTTGGAGATCGTCGTGTTTGGTATCCGTTGGCACTCAGTTCATCCGATGCTGGCTGTGCAATTGCAATCCAAATTCTAGGCCCTTCGCATTAGAGGAGTGTGAATCCCACTCACCGCAAAGAACGCGGGGAGTGCTCGCTCATAACCAGGTTCACGCGCGCAACGACGTCAGAATATCTTGCCTCGCGGCTTGCCAGGCAGGAGCAAAGCCGCCGAGAAGCCCCATGACGAGGGCAAAGACCACAGCCGTAATCAAGACTTTCCAGGTCAATTGCAAACTGAAAACCGTTTCACTGAACGTCAGCGAGTTGCCGATTCCAGTAGTCATCCCGTTGAAAGGCAGAATCAGAATGATCCCAACGATCGCCCCGAGCAACGAAAGCATCAGCGCTTCGATCACGAATGAAGTCAGGATGCTGGGCTTCGAAAATCCGATGATGCGCAGCGTCGCGATCTCGCGCGAGCGATAGGCGACCGCCGCATACATGGTATTCATGGCGGCAAAGCTCGAGCCGATCGCCATGATGATCGCGACCACGGTTCCAATAAACCTGATGGCTCCCCCGGAGCTAGTCTGCTTTTCGTAGTATTCGGTTTCGAGCGTGCCTTCGAGCTTGAGGCGCTGATCGTCCGAGACGCGATGGATGAGCGCGTCAGCGGCGACCGGGTCGGTGGCGCGAAGGTAAGCCGAGGCGAATGCACCCTGGCGGTCGAAATCGACGGCAATTTGATTCACGTCACCCCAGATTTCCGAGTCATAAGCGGTGCCGCCGGAATCGAAGACGCCCACAACTTTCCACTGTCCCTTGGCGAAGTCGAGCGTGTCGCCGACATTAGCTCCGGAAAAGCGCTCATGGATATTATGGCCGACGACAACCTCGCGCTGTCCGGGAGTAAACCAGCGCCCCTCCACCAGCTTCATCCTCGGCTGGCCCTTCGAGTTTTTTTCGTCCAGGCGGAGGTTGAGCCCGGCGGGCATCAGGCCGCGCACGGAAACGTTCACATCCCCGGTGCCGTCCTTGCGGGGAAGGACAACGACCACCACCCATTCCCCGGAGGCAAGCGGCTCTCCACGCTCGTCTTTGGCAATGCCGGGCAGAGTTCTGAGCGTGGGAAGAAGATTCGCGTCGAAGCCTCCAGAAAGCTCGGCCGTGGAACCTTTGCGCATGACAAGAACATTGAGCGTGTCACCGCTGGTCGTGAACGCCTTATCGAGACCGGCGAGCAGCGCCATGAGGAAAACCGCGGTGGTCACCGTAAGCGCAATGCCAAGAGCCGTCATGATGGTGAGGCCTTTGCGCAGCTTGAGATTGCGGACGTTGTAGCTGATGGGGATCGCCATGGGATATATTCGCTAGTCTTTTCAGTCAACCAATTGCCAGTTAGCCAAGATAGCGCAGGCCCTCCACGATATCGAGTTTGGCCGCGTGATATGCGGGGAAGACGGCGCTCAACAGCCCCACCATGCCGGCGACAAAGACCGCAAGCGCCACGGTCGAGAGCGTAACTTTCATGCCCGAGAGAAAGAAACTCATCCCAGGGGCGTGCCCGAGGGCCGAGATCAGGAGCATCGCGAGCAGGCATCCGAAAACGCCTCCAATCAGCGAAACGAGCACGGCCTCGCCGAGGTAGAGGCGCAAGATCGATTGCCGCGTGAATCCAAGCGTTTTCAGAACCGCCACCTCGCGCGTGCGCTCGCGGATCGACATGGCCATGGTGGTCGCGGAAACCAGCAGCGTTGCGAAAACCACCGCAAAGCAGATACTGAGAATAAATGCTTTCACGTTTCCAATGCTGTTGATAAAGCTTAACTGAAACGCTTTTTCACTCTCGGTCTTTGTGGGCTCCGGAGAATCGTGAAACATGGTATCGACGGTCGCAGCGATTTTTGGGACGTCGCCGGAAGTGTCGGCGAGAATAGCGAACATGCCTGCATGCCCCTTGGCGAAAGGAACGGCTTCTTCGACGTAGGTCTGATTGTAGTAGAGCGATTCTCTGTCGGTGGGAGCAGTGAAGATGCCGCGAATCGTCAATTCAAGGTTCATGGGATAGATCGTGCCTTGCAACGTAAGCCGGTCGCCCACCTTCCAGCCGTGTTTCTTGGCGAGATGGTCGTCGACAATGGCGCCGGCGCGGTCGTGCTGCCAGGCCTCCACCTGATCCGCGGGGATATTGAAGTCGGTGTAAACCTTGAGGAATTCGTCAGGGTCGGTGCCGAACTGCGCGAACATATTCTCCGGCTTTTGATCCTTATAGATGCCGCCGAACCAGTTGTTGGGGGCCACGGCGACCACTCCGGGAATGGCGCGGATCTTCTCGCGATAAAACGCCGGCATGGATTCCGTCAGCGAGACGCGGTGTCGCGTAACCAGTCGATCAGCGGACTCCGCGCTGACCGTGTCAACGTAAAAGGTGTGCCACACCGTCATCATCAGTGTGAGCAGCAGCAGCGAAAATGTAATGCTCAGGACGGTCAGAATGCTCCTGCGCTTGTTGCGGAATGCGCTTTTGGTGACAAAACGGGTTAATGTCATGCCAGCATGAAACTCCGGAGGGCCCCACAATTCACCGACGAGAATACCCGAGAAAGAACCCCACGCCCAATCACTATCTTCTTGAGGATAGAACAGGGGTTGGCGAGTGGACAACTGGACGCAAGATCGTTACTCGTTGTTTGCAGGTTAAGAAACTAGGGATGAGCAAAATTAGATGAACAAAACAGGATGAACGAAACAGAATAGGCATGTCTGCTGTGAAGTTGGGTTTCGTCGAAGTTATGGTGAATCTTTCCGGCACAATTCGCAGTCTGAGCCCAAATGTGAATTGGAGAACCGCCTGCGGCCCCGGTGCGTGGTTTCTTGATTTGAACCGGCAGGATGTCAGCTGAACTCGATTTTGAGCTCTTGAATGGGTCAACAGGCCCCATTTCCAAGTACTTTCGTAACTCCCTAGGGTAGGGTAAGTGACGTTATCCTAGATTCGGCTCTCCCCGACGTTCTCAGCCAGAACAATCCCGCGTGCACGTGTGCGGCTGGTCCCCGCGAGGCGACTGCAATGGCAATGATGTTTGGCCGTTTCGAAATCCAAAGCGAAATCTCGAAATCGGAAACGGCCTCAATTTATAAGGCGCTGGACACCCAAACCAGCCAGGTTGTGGCCCTCAAGACGCAAAGCCTTGCGCCCCTGGGCGACCGCGCGGCGGCCTTTGTGGATACGCTGATCGCGGAAGGAGAACTCGCGCTCCCGCTCACCAGTCAGAACATTGTCCCGCTCTATGGCGCGGGCGAAATCGATGGACAGTTCTGCGCGGCCATGGAATATGTTCAGGGCAACAGCATCGCGGCCATGCTGGTGCGCAACGAAGGCTTCTCGATCTGGGATCTGATGGATATTACGCGCCAGATCTGCGCGGCCATGGAGCATGCGGCGGCGCGCGGCGTGGTGCACTCGTCGCTCGAGCCGGACAAGATTTTGGTCCAGTGGGACGGACTGGTAAAGATCCTCGGGTACGGCATCTCCAACATGAGCCTGATCGAGGCGGAAGCGGGAAATGGCCTGGGGCGGCTCATGCCCTACTGCTCGCCAGAACAGATTCGTGGAGAGCCCATGGACCGGCGTTCCAATCAGTTCACGCTGGGGGCCATTCTGTACGAGATGGTGACTGGACGGAAGGCTTTCGACGCGACAGATCCTGTCATGCTGGTGGGCCAGATCGAGAATGAAATGCCTGCCGACGTCATCGAGCTGAATCCGAAGATTCAACCAGCAGTAAGCGCGCTCATCATGAAGGCACTGGCGAAGGATCCCGCGGAGCGTTTTCAGACAACGCGTGAACTGCTGGTGGATCTGGAGAACTGCAAAGAGAGCGGCACTAAGAAAATAGGGCCGGAAACAAGGAAGATTGCGGCCAAAGTCAAGTTCGATACCGCAACGCGACGAGCCGTCGCCAGGAAGTTTGTGTCGGCTGCGAGCGCGGACTCGCCCGCGTCGGGCGAGAACGCGCCAGAACCGTCCAAGCCGACAGCGGCCCAGCTGGCAGCGGAGAGATCTGCGGTGGCCAAAGCCGCGGCCGCGGCTGTGGGGCGTTCGTCCAGGGGAGAATCGAGTTCGACTTTCGGCTCGCCAACCGGTTCGACCGCCAACTCCGGGCCCGCGGCGAATTCGGGAACGCGCCTGATCGAGATCGCCGAAAACCCGCAACTAAGTGCCCAGGAAAAGTTCACTCCGCGTGGCACGGTTGTATCGCCCTCCACGCCAACCAGCGCGCTGGAACCACATTCTCCGGCCTTGACGGCGGATCCGATGATGGCTGAGACAGCTCCGAGCCGGCCGAAGACCAGCTTTTCGGACATTGACGAACTGCCTCCGCTGAAGCAACCTGCTTTTGCGCCACCTCCGCCGTCCCGCCCGGAAGAATCCGCCCAGCCTGCTGTTCAGCAGACCAGAAAAGCGGACAAGCCGAAGGTCCAGCCGCGGGAAGTTGCGGGAAAAGCGATCCAGGAAATTGCCACGATGCCGCCCCGGCTGGTGCTGTTTTCGATCTTGGGTGCGGTTGCAGTGATCCTCGTCGTAGCGGTTGGGCTGTTTCTGCACGTCCATTCCGAGGATGACGGTTCGGTTCCCACTCCACGGCCCACCAAATCCGCGAACACACCCGCACCCGCAGCTCTCACCCCGGGAGCCACGCACGTGCAAAAACCAGCCCTGCCGGAGGCGGATTCGGAACCTCCTGTAACGGTTCGACACTTCGAACGGCGCCGCGCGAAAAGCCTGCCGTCGGTTGCGCCAGCACCCGGGCCAGTAACCGTTCCGGGCGAGGCGCTGATTGATTCCACTCCCCAGGGCGCGCAATTTCAACTCGATGGAAAAAGTGATCCGTCATGGGTCACGCCATTCACCGTGATTGGGCTGAGCCCGGGAAAGCACATTATTTCGGTGAGTAAGTCCGGCTACACGACCGATGTTCGATCTATGGATGTTGTATCCAATGGCAAATCATCGCTGGCTTTCCATTTGACGCCGATGAATGCGCTGGTAGTGGTGACGAGTTCTCCGGCGGGGGCTGATATCACGATCGATGGCCGTCACACGGGTAAAGTAACACCGGCCCAGTTCGCTGTACAACAGGGAAACCACACGGTACTGCTTAGGAAGCAGGGATTTCTCGACGAGGCGACAACGGCCAATCTCGGCCCCGGACAAAACTTTCAGTACGCACCGGTTCTGAAGGCGCTCGGCGACACCGAGGCGATCCACACCGTGGGTAAATTCAAGAGAATTTTCGGGGCCGGCGGCGAGAGCACCGCAGGCATGGGTTCGGTTAGCATTCACACCCAGCCGAAAGGGGCGCAAGTGGTGATTAACCAGCGCATCCTGGACAAGATGTCGCCGGTGGACGTAGTGATGGATCCGGGAAACTATGTTGTGGACATCACACTGACCGGGTTCAAACCCGTCCACAAAGTAGTCCGCGTTGAAAAGGGTGACAAGATCGCAATCGACGAGGTCCTGGAACGGTAGTTAGCGATGGCATAAGACCGATAGTGGTCTGCCGCCCATGCCGAATTACCGCCAAAGTGGCATACCACTTTAAAGCAAAAAAACTGGACGCCGAGAGTATCCGGCGTCCAGGATTGTTCAGGTCCGCTTACTTTCCTGCAAAGCCAACGACTAAAAGTCGTGGTCTTCCGGCGTGCAGGTGCAAGGCAGTCCGCTCAACAGTGCATCGTAGTAGCAGAGGTTCTGCAACAGCTTTTCTTCTGCTTCGCCCAGATTCGCGTCCGCGAAAGAGGTTTCGGTGATGGCGTACGTGGTCTTGGTGGCAGCCTGGATGTGCGTCGCGAAGCCACGGAGTCCGGCCGTCGGAATAACGTTGGTCGGGTCCAGAGACGAGGACGAAATGACCTTGATCACGCCACGAGTCGGCACTTTGCCGGTCAGGGGGTTGGCGGTCAGGTTGGTCTTTACGTCTTCCGAGAGCAAGCCGTCAGGCGTGATCTGGCAGGCGCAGCATTCCGAAAGTTCCTGGCTATCGTCGAACACATAGAAGGCCGCCCACAGGTTGCCCGCTGTGTCGCCATCATTGATGAAACGAACCGTTGCGTCCGGGGCAGCGGCCACGTTGTTGGAGAAATAGGAGACAAAGTAAACGCTATCGTCGCCCGTTGATGTCGCGGATTGAGCCGAAGCGGTGGAAACGACGCCCATCAGCAGGGCGATCGCCACCAGTAAAAGACTTGCTTTCTTCATTTTAGTTGATCCTCCTCTTGGATACGCCGGAAGCGCTGGGGGGAGGTCAGCTGTGGCGCTTTTGAAACTCTAGTCTGACAAGGCTGCGGATACTAGTCCCCACGTGGTTTAGCTCAACAACACTAAATCATCAAATTAATCCGTTTGGACTAGTCAACCCTTTCGTACTAGCCCACCAACTTGAGAAATCGAGGGCTCGATATGGTCACGGGTCACTTTCAGATGTGATTCTCATCACCGCCCATGCGTCCAGAACAGACAGAGGATAGGCGGATACGCGAAGGGAGCCAAGTTTGTGTCGTCGGAATTTATGGGAGCGCGGTTGAGCCAGGAGTTTGAGCAGGCCCTTCGCGGAACGATGACGTTCCGCCTGTTTCCTATTGGAGCCACGCTCTATCACCACGGAACAGCCGCAGCGGGTATTTACTTGGTAGAAACGGGCGCGGTTCAAGTGTTGTTGCCGGCGGGGGACAACCAGAACCAGTTACTGGAAGTGGTGGGTGCCGGGTCGATCCTGGGATTGAGCGAGAGCATGTCAGGGGACACATATCGGGTGACCGCAGAGGCCGTGGAGCAAACGACTGCAGCCTTCATCGAGCGCAAGCACTTTCTCGACTTTCTGAACGGTCACCACGAGTTTTGCCTGCAGGTTGTGAGGCTCTTGAGCGAAAACCTGCACGGCCTCTATCACAAATTCCGTGGGGTCAGCGCGCATCCGGGGCGTCCGCGGCGCCGGCTCTTGAATGAACAATTGAATTAGAAAATAGTTTCGCGCCGTGAAAAGGGGTGCGCGTGCGAGCCAGACGACCACTCAAAGATTAATGTCAGTGGTTATAGGCGCTATCGTGCTTTGAAGTTGATCGTAATCTCAGTCTGGATTTCGAGCGGTGCTCCATCCAGATAATAGGGTTTGTATCTCCACTGCCGGACCGCCTCGAGCGCGGCCGTTGCCAGCATACGATCTCCTCTCAGTACTTTGGGATTGATGACGAATCCCTCTTTGCTGATGGTGGCCTCGATCTGAACCGCCCCCTCAATATGAGTTGCCAAAGCGCCCGCCGGGTACCTGGGCTGCACGCGTTTGATTAACAGTCCCTGCGACACTCCCTGGGAAATCCTGGTTTGAGCCAGGGTTGGCCTGGGAACGGCGGATGGAGCGGAGGTCAGGACCCCGCTCAGATTGCCCTCGGCAGGCGCCGAGACGGCGAGTGGGCTGGGTAGTTGGGCCGCGGACTCTTCGGTATGAGTTTTGACAGAGGTAGCGGCCGATTTTACCAGCAGCGGAGCCGATGCGAATTCCTGGGCGTCAAGTTCCGGGCGAATTACTATCCGGGTCGGTGCAGAAGATCCGGTCGACAAGTGTTGGAGTTCAGCGGGGGAACTCTTGGGCACCGGAGAAGTGCTGGCAGTGATCTCCGGGCTGGTCACCGCTGAAGTCGCCGGGGATGAAGTGGTCACAGGAGCCGAATCAGGCACAGGCGCGGCTGGTTTCGGCTGCGTGGTCGTGACAAGCTGGGGAATCGACGCCGATTGGCTGTGTCCAAACCTCGTCCAACCGAAATACCCTGCACCCGCGAGGACCAGTAGGACGACAGCCGCCACCAGAATTTTCTTGGTGCCTCCTGATCCATTCGCATCGTCGCCCAGAATGAACGACGGCCCTCCATACACACTTCCCGTGTTGCTTGCGAAGGTCGGTTGTGGAGCAGTGTCAGCCTCGATTTTCGCGGATTTTTTGGCGGACTCTTCACCTGCATCCTTTTCAACTTGTTTCTTGGCTGGCGCCACCACTTCCTTGGCGCGAGCCGGCGCGGCCGCCGCACCGGACCTGGAACTGGTGGTGGTGACAACGGGTAACACCGTGGGCTTGGGCGCTTCGGTGATCGTTATCTCGTCCCGGTCTGCTTTTGAAGACGAAAGCGCGACGGGAGCGGTCGTCGATTGGGCCACGAGCGAACTCCAGTCTCGCGCGGGCGCGGCAGCAGACGGCGGCTTCTCTTCACTCTCTGCTGAGGAGGCCACGGGTGAAGCGGTAGTTTCGAACTCCGGCGACCGACCGCGAGTTGGCAGCGACGGAAAGGCTTCCACGATTCGATTCGGGGATTGGATGGATGGAGTCGTAGGAGTAGGAGTAGGAGTAGGAGCAGGAGCGGCGACCGGAGTCGGCCCCGCCGTGGCCGCCGCCGCATGGCTGGCTGCCGGGGTGGATTCCGAATTCTTCCGGATGAGTCCACGGGCAACGCGCAGCGTTCCCTTGGCCTGCTCTACATTGATGGGTTTGGTCAATACCAGGTTGGCGCCGATACGGTACGCCTTCGCCACACCCGCCTGCCCTTCGACGAGGCCTATGGCGAGCGAGCCTTGATTCGAAGTGGAGTTCCGCGCGCTCTTGAATAAAAGCGCGCTGTTCTGCTCGTTGTCGCAATCGACGACAATCGCATCGTAATGCTGGGCCATCAACTTCTTGACGGCGGCAAAGGGTTCGGTAACTGGATCGACTTCGAAATCGAGTTCGCTGAAAACCTGGCTTACGACACGAGCAAGTTTTTCATCAGAGCAGAAAAGTAAAGCTTGGTAACCCATGATGAGGCAATCGTAGGCAGTGCGGTGGGTACCAGCAAGTTACGTGGGTAATAGGAAAGCGTGTGGGTTTTGTTGGTAATCGATTACCCCAATCGGGGAAGCCTGTGATCGTCAAGGCTGCTGAAAATCCACCACCACCACGGTCTGAAAGGGTTCCGCCTTCCCGTCATGAATATAGGGCCGGTAGCGCCACTGTTTGACGGCGCTGATGGCGGAGGATGCAAGAGCGCTATCGCCCTGAATAACTCGTGCGCCGGCAACTTTGCCGTTCTCATCGACAACAGCTTTAAGTACCATCGGACCCTTGGGATGGGAAGCGGCTCCGGCAGGATAGGTGGGCTGCTCGGAATGCACCAGTCTGTTCTCTGCCCCTTTGGAAGAGAGAACGACTGCAGTGGCTTCTCCGGGCAGTTCGGCATCGGATGGCTTTCCGGCGGTCTGCTTTGCGTCGGTGGCGTTGCCGCCGGGCCTGGTCTGGCTGCTTTGGCTGGCGTTGCTCTGACTGGCGTTGCTCTGACTGGACACGCTCTCGTTGACGTTATTCTGGGTTGCCCCGGTCTTGTCGCCGCCAGCGAGTGGAGGTGCAGCCGGCGCGCCAAGCGAGGTAATCGGAGCAGTCATCGCCGCCGCGCTCGGGCTCGGCTTTGCTAGTCCCGGAGACTGCGCGGAAGCGGCCGGGTCCGCCGGTACGGACTTAGGCTGCGCGGCTGGCTTTGCTGGACTTGGCGCCGGAAGCGAATGTTGCAACTGGTGCTCTATTCCGGTGATCGCCAACGCGCGCTCGATCAGCGGCTGCGCGAGCGCCCGGAATCCCGGCTCATACATCCACGAGGCATAAAGACCCGCGACCGCTGTCAGGAGCACGAGTAGAGCGACAAGCCGGCTCTGCTTCTTTTCCTCTTGCTCGCTTTGATCGTTCTGATTGTGGTCTTGCTTGCTGAGATCCTGTTTGGTCGCGCCCTTAGCGCTCTGGCTCTGCTTGCCTTGGGCACGCGAATCGAATGAAAGAACCGGCCGCTGGGCCTTCATTTCTCCTTCCACTTTGAGGAGCTTTGCGGGTATCAAATTACCGGACTTCTGCGCCCCCGTGGGCTCCGACTCGGCCTCGACCGGCGAAGCCGCGTCGGGCGAGACCAGCGATCCGAGCACTGCAGGCACACTCGCCGAAAGAGGAGACTTGACGCCGGCCGCCGCGGCCAGCGAAAGTCCTTGCGGCATCGTATTGTCGGACATTTTTCGAGCGGACGTTTCCGGGCCGGCCAATGGGACGGGTGAGTCCTGATTCTTCAGGCCTCCGACGGGTGAGACCGCGTTCGTTTCATTCGGATTGACCTGACTGGTTTGGATTTCCTCTTTTTTTATGCGGCTGACAGCGGTGCGGATCGTACTGCGCGCCTGGTCTTTCGCGACCGGCTTGGTCAGAATCAATTCGGCGCCCAGACGAAAAGCGGTTGGCAGGCCGGCGCGCCCGTCAACAATCGCGATCGGGACGGGATTATTGTTGCCCTTTCCTCGGCGGCAAACATCAAAGATGAGCTTGGCGGCCGGGAGGTTATCGCAATCGACGAGCACAAGATCGAAGGTATGAGAATGCAGTTTCTGAGCGGCGGAGACGCCATCGAGCGGCCGCTCACAAGTAACGGACATCTCTTCCAGAACAGCCGAGATAGCGCTGACGGCCTGATCATCGGGCGACAGCAACAAAGCTGTGGGCATGGCTCTCTTATGCTAGAAACCATCGTTCCAGCCTGCAAGTTACATAGGTAAGCTAAGCTGACTCCACCGGGTGTAGACAGTTGGCGCTGACCAGTTACTGGTGCGGCGCTCAGGGCTATTTCTTGGCGACTGAGGACTCGGGCGGCGGATACGGAATCGACCCGCGGAAAGCTGACTTTTGGTCGGGCGCAAAATCCGGGAATGGCAACTGGTGCTGGTCGCGCCATTGCTGCACCTGCTTTTCGGCGGCGGCAGTCTTCTCCCGGTCGAGCCCGGAATCGCGACCCAGATAAAGGGTTTGTGATTGGAAAGCCAAACCGGTTCCGGAACGTTCGATGATTTCTTTGATCCGCAGCAAGAGGTCTTCGCGGACGGCAGCGAATTCGTTGGCGTCCCGCGTAAGCACGTAGCTGAAAATCTCGAGGCGCAAAGAGCTGCTGTCGAAATTCGCGAATCGAATGCTCGCGCTCTCGGGTTCGACCTTCGGGTGCTGATACAGCAGGCCGCGTATCTCGGCCAGCAGATAACGCAGCTGGTCTCCGGTCGTGTCATACCGGATAGCGAGCGCAGGATTGAACAGAATTTTGTCGCGGCGGCTGAAGTTCTCGATGCTCATGGTGGCGAGCGTGCCATTGGGGATCGAAAGCTCAGTGCGAGCATCGGTGCGAACGCGAGTCGAGCGCAGGCTGATATCTTCGACAGTTCCCGTGCGGTCGCCAAAGCGGCAATAGTCGCCGACGCGAATCACTTCGTCGGCCAGCACGGAGATCCCGCCAAACAAATTTTCAAGCGTCTTCTGCGCCGCGAAGGCAATGGCAATGCCGCCGATGCCGAGGCCGGCAAGCACGGTGGTGAGGTTGAATCCCACGATTGAGAGAATGGCAAGAAACCCAATCACGACCACTAGCGCTGCCAGCAGGCGCTCGGCGAGCAGCATGAGAGTGCCGGTGCCGGCGCGGCCGATGCTAATCGCGTGCCGGCGCAGCCGTTGCATGGTCAGGCTGGAGATCCGCAGCAGGAACCAGAACAGGCCAATGCTGAAAAGAACTCCTATGGTGCGCGCGTAATAAAAACGAGGCAGCAGGGGCAGGCCGAAGCGGCTGGCGATGATGCGGTGAGCAATCGCCGAAAAGCAAAGCAGCAGCGGCATCGAAACGCGGCTGTAGGAGTGCAGATCGGGCCGCTTTTTGTATTTGAGATAAAGGTGGCGGGGAATAGCGAGAAACAGAACGATCGCCCACCCGATCACGATCGCAACCGGGACCGCCGCGAAAAGCGCCAGCCACTGCCAGAGCGGCATCCCAAGAAAAACATTTTTCACCAGACTCTGCGGCAGTTTGCTTTCGACCTGATGCGCTTCGAGATTGTCGTAGAGATCGGGAACTTTACTCAGCGTCTCGGCGCCAAAGAGCCAGATTTTCCCCGAGTTCGGATCGGTAACGCGCACGAGAACGACCGGGACCTCGGAATCCGCGAGGGAAAATGAGCCGATCGTCTGCTGGTCGACGAGTCCATTGTCAGGATTACCCTCGGGGCTCGTGCTGATCCGCCGCAAGCTGCCGACGAAGGCGCGATCCATGAGCACTTTTAACTTGGAGGCGAGTTCAGCACCCTGCGACTGGCGGCGAGCGACACTCATCTGCAGGTAATCGGCGGCTGCCCGGTAATCTCCGGACTGCGCGGTCTGCAGGAAACCAAGGACTGTACCCGAGGGCGTGCTGCGCCCAAGCGGATCGGCCTGGGCAGAGGCCGGCGCCTTCGCCTGATTTCCTGTGAGCAGACTGGTGACCGGCTGGGCGGCCAACGCCAGCGTGGAGGCGGCGAGAACTAAGACGAAGATTGAGAAGAGGAGCGCGGATTTTTTCATCGAGAAACCGTGCATAACTGCTGCGGAATGCGAACTTCAGAACTCGGTTCGCTCGCAGCTCGCGGCTCAAAGCTCATTTTTTCGGCCGATAAATATCCGTCGCCTGCCCGTAGAAAATTTCGGCAGCTTCCATCATCGTCTCCGACAGCGTCGGATGCGGATGAATCGTCATACCGACGTCCGCCGCCAGCGCGCACATTTCAATCGCCAGCACGCCCTCGGCAATCAAATCACCAGCGCCCACGCCCACAATTCCAACTCCGAGCACGCGTTCGGTCTTCGGATCGATGAGCAACTTGGTCATTCCCTCAGGACGGTCAAGCGTAACCGCGCGGCCCGAAGCCGCCCATGGAAATTTGGCGACAGTAACTTGTCGTCCCTGTTCTTTGGCCTGTGTTTCGGTGAGTCCGGCCCACGCAATTTCAGGATCGGTAAATACGACCGCAGGAATAGCATTCGGCTCGAATGCGACCTTATGTCCCGCGATGGCTTCGACCGCCGTGCGTCCTTCATGCATCGCCTTGTGAGCCAGCATGGGTTCGCCAGCGACGTCGCCAATCGCGTAAATACCAGGGTCGGCAGTCTGACGCTGCCCGTTGATTTCGATGAATCCCTTGGCATTGACCTTGACTTTGGTCTTGTCGAGACCGGGAATCTCGGAATTAGGACGCCGTCCCACCGACATCAGAACGCGCTCGAAAACCTGCTCCTTCTCTTTTACGTCGGGGCCTTCGAGCGTGACGCGGATTCCTGTCTTCTCGTCCTTTAACGATTTCACGGTAGTGTTCAGCAAAATAGCCGAGAAAAGTTTTTCAAGCCGCTTATGCAGGGGCAGCACAAGATCGCGGTCCGCGCCCGGCAAAAGCCCGGGCATCATTTCCACGCAGGTCACTTTTGTGCCGAGCGTGGCATAGACAGAGCCAAGCTCGAGTCCAATGTAGCCGCCACCGATAACGAGCAGCGTCTTCGGAACATCAGGCAGGTCGAGCGCGCCGGTCGAATCCATAAGGCGTGGGCTGTCGAGCTTCAAGCTCGGCACGACAGTCGGCCGCGATCCGGTTGCGATGATGATGCGATCGAAGGTAAGCGTCTCTTCGCCACCCGCCGCGGATTTCGTAACCTTGAGAGTAGTCGAATTCACGAATGCAGCTTTGCCTTGAATGAACTGCACCGAGCGCTGTTTCGAGAGCTGGCCAAGCCCGCCGGTCAGCTTCTTGACCACGCCTTCCTTCCAGCCGCGAAGTTTGGACAGGTCAATTTTCGGCGCGGCAAATTCGATGCCCCAGTTCTTAGCCTGCTCGGCTTCTTCCACCAGCTTGGCGACGTGCAAAAGAGCCTTCGAAGGAATGCAGCCGCGATAAAGGCAGACACCGCCGGGATTCACTTCCGGATCAATCAACGTAACTTTCATGCCCAGATCAGCAGCCAGAAATGCGGCGGCATAACCGCCGGGGCCGCCACCGATCACTGCTACACGGAGATTCGAATTGTTTGCCATTTGTAACCAATATCCTTATTTTGCGAAGTCTAGGGAGTGAGGAAAGCTTATGTCAATCTTTTCCCGATTTCTCGGCGCCCTCGGCGTCTCGGCGGTGAAAAGCCCTATCCCTGCACCGACAGCAAGAACGGCTGCTCGAACGCCTCCGCGATCCACCGCAAGAACCGAGCCGCGTCGGCGCCATCGATCAACCGGTGATCGTACGAGAGCGAGAGCGGCAGAATCAAGCGCGGCTCGAATTTGTTATTCACCCACTCCGGCTCCATGCGCGACCGAGACAGGCCAAGAATCGCAACCTCCGGATGATTCACAATCGGCGAAAAACCTGTGCCGCCAATTCCGCCCAGATTCGTAATCGTGAACGTGCCGCCTTCCATCTCTTCCGGGGTGAGCTTGCGCTCCCGAGCTTTTTTAGACAGCTGCGTCATCTCCGCCGCCAGCTCAACAATATTTTTCTTGTCGACATCGCGAATCACCGGCACCAGCAGTCCGCGATCGGTGTCAACGGCGACGCCGATGCTGATGTACTGCTTGTAAATAATTTCTTCTTTCGCCATATCAATGGATGCATTGAACTGCGGAAAGACTTTCAACGCCGACGCGCACACCTTGAGGGCGATGGCGGTGACGGTCATTTTGCCGCCCGCCTCTTCGGCCCGCGGCGCAAACCGTGCACGCAACTGTTCGAGTTCGGTGATATCGGCGCGATCGTTCTGCGTGACATGCGGAATCGTGTTCCAGGCCTGCCGCAGATGCTCGGCCGTCTTGCGGCGCACGCCGCGCATCGAGACGCGCTCGGTCTTGCCCCACTTCGCGAAGTCGGGAAGTTCCGGTTCGACGAAGCCGACGCGTGGAGCCTGCGCGGCCGCAGTCGCTGCGGCGAGGGCGTTCTTGGCATACAGTTTTACATCGTCATCGCTGATGCGGCCGCCCGGCCCGTTGCCCTGGACGCTGTAAATATCCACGCCCAGTTCGCGCGCCAGCCGGCGTACATGCGGCGCTGCCGGCGCCGGATCGCGATGCTCCGTCCCGGCAACTTTTTCGAGCTGCACCGGCATGCTGAACTCCGGTTGCGCGGACTGCGGCTGATCGGGAGGCAGCGCCTGCTCTTCCGTTTTGCCCTCCGCCTTCATGGCGAGATGAAACGCCAGACGCGCCGCCTGTTGTCCTGAAATATGTTCGACAGGCTCGTGCCGGCGAGGCGTTTCGACGGGCGCAGTCGCCCCGCCCTCCAGAGTGAATATGACCTGTCCAACCTTGATCTTCTGTCCCTCTTTGACTTTGACCTCGCGCACCACTCCGCTCACCGTCGACGGAACTTCGACGACCGCTTTGTCGGTTTCGAGTTCCATAACGGGCTGACCTTCAGAAACGCGAGTGCCAGGCGAAATCATCAGCCGCACCAGATCGCCCGAGTCAATGTTCTCGCCAAGTTCTGGCAGCTTGAAGTCGCCGCTCGAAGCGCCGGTAGACGGGGATACAGCGGGGGGCACCGAAGGCGCAGGTGACGGAGAAGCGGATGCAGCGGCAGCATAAGAAGAAATAGCGGTCGCGGCAGGGGCCACATTCGAAGCGGCCGGCTTTGCTTTAGCGACGGACTCGGTGGAACTCGCGATGTTGGAAGGATTAGGCGGAACCTGCTTCGCCGGACGGGCTCCGTTCTCAACCGTAAAAATGACCTGCCCGACACGCAGCTTGTCACCTTCCTTAACGCGCACTTCGCCAACGGTGCCCGAAACCGAAGAGGGTACCTCCACGACGGCCTTGTCGGTTTCGAGTTCCATCACCGTCTGCCCTTCGGCAATGCTGGCGCCCGGTTTAATCAGCAGGCGGACGAGGTCGCCGCTTTCAATGTTCTCGCCCAGTTCAGGCAGTTTGAATTCTGAAGCCATCTTTGAAATATATATCCTTCCAGTTCCATCGTAGAGACGGAAGCTTGCCCCGTCTCCGGCGTCGCGCGCATCCTTCGCCGCGCCCTCCTCCGCCCTTGGAATCCTATTCCACCACAAAAGAGACGCGGCAAGCCGCGTCTCTACCTAACTCGTTGCCGGGTTGCGCTTCTCCGGATTAATCCCCAAGTCGCGAACCGCCTTTTCCAACACGTCTTTGCCGACTTTCCCCTCGCCGGCCAGCGCATGCAGCGTTGCCAGCACGATATGCTTGGCGTCCACTTCAAAAAAATCCCGCAGTGACGCGCGATTCTCGCTGCGTCCAAATCCATCTGTCCCAAGCGACACCAGCCTGCCCGGAACCCATTGCGCAATGCTCTGCGGCAGCACCTTCATGTAATCCGATGCCGCAATGAACGGCCCCGTTGAGACGGGGCTTGCCCCGTCTCCCTGCCGCGCGCCTTGCAGCGCCTGCGTCACATAAGGCACTCTCGGAGTCTGCGTGGGGTGCAGCATGTTCCAGCGCTGGCAATCGTTGGCCTCGCGATACAGTTGCTTGTAGCTGGTCACGCTCCATACGTCGGCACCCACGCCGTAATCTTTTTCCAGAATCGCCTGCGCCTTTAGCACCTCGAACATAATGGTCCCGCTGCCCAGCAGTTGCGCGCGCAGCTTCGCATCTTTCTTGCCGGAGTTGTATCGGTACAAGCCCTTGAGGATGCCCTCGCGTGTGCCGGGTGCGCTCGGCATCTCTGACATGTGAACCGGCTCATTGGTGACCGTCAAGTAATAGAAGATGGATTCGCCATCGACATACATGCGCCGGATGCCGTCCTGAATAATCACGGCAATCTCGTACGCGAACGCCGGATCATACGCCAGCAGGTTCGGCACGCTCAGCGCGAGCACGTGGCTGTGGCCATCCTGATGCTGCAAGCCCTCCCCGGCCAAAGTCGTTCGGCCCGCGGTGCCGCCGATCAGGAAACCGCGGCAGCGCATATCGCCGGCCGCCCAGATCAGGTCGCCGATGCGCTGTAGTCCAAACATCGAGTAATAAATAAAAAACGGAATCGTGTTGATGCCGTGATTCGCATACGCCGTGCCAGCCGCCATGAACGAGCACATCGACCCCGCTTCCGTGATGCCTTCTTCCAGAATCTGCCCGTTCTTCGCCTCCTTGTAATAAAGGAGCGTATCCATATCGACCGGCTCATAAAGCTGGCCAACGTTCGAATAGATTCCAACCTGCCGGAACAGCGCCTCCATGCCGAAAGTCCGCGCCTCGTCGGGAACGACGGGGACGATGAAGCGTCCGACCTCGGGATCGCGCAGCAACTTCGAAAGAATGCGCACGAAGACCATAGTGGTGGAGGCGTCGCGTCCCTCGGTGCCTTTGTAGAACTCTTCAAAAATCGAGTCGGACGGCGGCTTCAATGCGGTGGCGCGCTCTTTGCGCACCGGCATGTATCCGCCCAGTTGCTGCCGGCGCGCCTGCATGTATTTAATTTCGGGACTGTCGTCCGCCGGCCGATAGAACGGCGCATCGTGCAGTTCATCATCGGGAATCGGAATGCCGAAGCGCGAGCGGAACACCTGCAGCTCATCGTCATTCAGCTTTTTCTGCTGGTGAGTAATGTTCTTGCCCTCACCCGCTTCTCCCAGACCGTAACCCTTAATCGTTTTCGCGAGGATAATAGTCGGCGTTCCCGTGTGGTCGACCGCAGCCTTGTAGGCGGCATACACCTTGATCGGATCGTGCCCGCCCAGCCGCATGCGGGCCAGTTGCTCGTCGGATAGATGTTCGACCATCTTCAGCAGCCGCGGATCGGTCCCAAAAAAATTCTGCCGAAAGTAAGCGCCACTCTCGACAAAATATTTCTGATACTGCCCATCGGTGATCTCGCCCATGCGCCGAACCAGCAAGCCATCGCGATCCGCCTGAATCAGCGGATCCCAATCCGTGCCCCAGATCACCTTGATAACGTTCCAGCCCGCGCCCCGGAAAATGGCTTCCAGTTCCTGAATAATCTTGCCATTGCCGCGCACCGGCCCGTCCAGCCGCTGCAGATTGCAATTGACGACAAAAATAAGGTTATCGAGCCGCTCCCGCGACGCCAGCGTAATCGAGCCCAGTGATTCCGGTTCGTCCATTTCGCCGTCGCCCATGAACGCCCAGACCTTGCCACCAGTCGAAGTCTTCAGGCCGCGATTCTCCAGATACTTGATAAAGCGCGCATGATAAATCGCCTGGATCGGCCCCAGTCCCATCGATACCGTAGGAAACTCCCAGAAGTCCGGCATCAGCCAGGGATGCGGATAGGATGACAGCCCGCCGCCGGGCTTCATTTCACGCCGAAAATTTTCCAACTTCTGTTTCGGGATGCGTCCTTCAAGATATGCGCGAGCGTACATGCCGGGCGCGGCGTGTCCCTGAAAATAGACGATGTCGCGGTCGCCGGAGTCAGTCGCGGCCTGAAAAAAGTGGTTGAACGCAACCTCGTAGAGCGTGGCTGCGGACGCGAACGTAGAGATATGTCCGCCAATTCCTTCCTGAATCTTGTTGGCGCGGACGACCATCGCCATGGCATTCCAACGCACCAGGCTCTTGATGCGCCGCTCCATCTCCTGACTGCCGGGAAACGGCGGCTGCTGTCGCGAAGGAATCGTATTCTGATAGGGAGTGGTCGCCGAAAACGGCAGGTTGACCCCGGCCGCCCGCCGCGCGTGCAGCGCCAACTGTTGCAGCAGGCGCCCCGCCCGGTCCGCTCCCCCGTGGCTCAGGACATAATCCAGCGAGTCCAGCCATTCCCGGGTTTCCAGAACCTCAATTCCGTTGGTCGGTTGGCTCTGTTGCGCAGGTTGAGCCTTGTATTCAAGCGTGTCAGCCACGGTAATTCACCCCACAAGCAAGACTTCGATCTTCATCATAAGCAATTGGGAGGAATTTTGCTGGCGAGTATGTGATCATTGCACTGCACGTCCTCGGCCGATGCAGTGCGATCCAACACCGCATCTCCATTTCGTGTGGTAGGCAGCTGCCCGTCTCGATAAACACCGGCAGAATAGAAGATACTATGCTCCTTTCCGGGGCCCACATCGCGAAGCAGAGCCGCCCAGTTCGCACCTCGATATCGCTCGGCACCTTCAGCCTGGCCTGCCTATGCCTGCAAGGCATGTGGCCAATGGGAGCGGCGCAAGTCAAGAACCCGCCCGACATTCATCTTTCACCACCGGCCATCTCCGTTCCGGCTCGTCTAGCCGCTCAAGACGCGCTTTTCAAGGAGCAGTACGACGACGACATGCGGTCTTCGCCGGAGAGCGAAACGGCCCGCGGAGACTACCGCGATAACGCGCTGCTCGACGATTACTCTCTTGCGGCCAGCACGAAGCAAAACGCTATCGATCGTGCATTTCATGCCCGGCTCGAAGCCATCTCCACCGAGGGCTTTCCCGAGCAGGATCGCCTCTCACACGATCTCCTGCTGCACGTTCTGGATAATCGCCTCGCTGATTACGCGCTCAAGGATTACGAGATGCCCATCTCGCAGATGCAGGGCGTCCACATCAGCCTCGCCGATCTTCCCAACTCCGTGCCGCTCGATACCGTTCAGCATTACGAAGATTACATTGCCCGTCTCCACCAGGTCCCCCGCGCGTTCGAGCAAACCATCGACGCCCTGCGCCAGGGAGAAAAAGACGGATTGATGCCCGTCCGGATTCTGCTCGAGCAAATAACCGCTCAATGCGAAGGCACGATTGCGGAAAATCCGTTCCTCGCCCCAACGAAAAAGTTTCCCGCTTCAATCTCTGTGGACGACCAGAAGCGCCTGACAGAACAAATCGACCGCGCAGTGAACTCCGAGGTGCTCCCCGCTTATCGCCGCTTCGCGGATTTTATCGCGAACGACTACGCTCTCCATGGCCGCACCACCATCGGGATGAACAGCTTGCCTGAAGGCGCCCGCCGCTACCAGCAGGCGATTCGGGAGCAAACCACCACCAACATGTCGCCGGCGGAGATTCACGCGCTCGGACTCCGCGAAGTCGAACGAATCAATGGCCTGCTCACCAGTCTCGCGCTCAAAGCAGGCTACAAAGACCTGCCCAGTTTTCGCGCCGCGCTCAATAGCGATGCCAAATACATTCCTAAATCCGCGAATCAGATCGTCGATGACTTCCGCCACTACGTCAGCCAGATGCAGCCCCGTCTGCCGGAACTCTTCGGAGTTTTCCCGAAAGCTCCGCTCACGGTCGAAGCCGCTCCAGCCTCCCAGCCTAACAATCCCACGCACTACATTTTCGGGACGCCCGATGGAAGCAGGCCCGCTCGCGTCATCGTTGCGACCTCCAACTATGCCCATCGAAAGCTCCTTCCCGATGAGACGCAGGCCTACCACGAAGGTATTCCCGGTCATCACCTGCAGATTTCCATCCAGCAACAACTGACCGGCCTGCCGGAGTTTCGCCTCCACGTCATCAACAACGCATACGCCGAAGGCTGGGCCGTCTATGCGGAAGCTCTCGGCAAGGAGATCGGTTTTTTCCAGGATCCCGCCTCGGATTATGGACGCCTGAATTTGGAGCTGATGCGCGCCGTTCGTCTCGTTGTCGACACCGGCATTCACTCCGAAGGTTGGACCCGCGATCAGGCCGTCGCCTACTTCCGTGAAAGCGGCGCCGCCGACGAGCCCACCATCCAGGCTGAAATCAACCGGTATATCGCGTGGCCGGCTCAGGGTCTCAGCTACAAGATCGGCCAGCTCAAGATTCTCGAGCTCCGCAATCGCGCAAAGACGAAGCTTGGCGCCCGCTTCGATATCAGGGCCTTCCATGACGAAATCCTAAGTGGAGGCAGCCTGCCGCTCGACATGCTGGAAGCCCGCGTCACTAGCTGGATTGAAACTCAGCTTCCGACTGCCTCTCCCAGATGAAATCGCAGTTCACAAAATTACCCCTCGCAAAAAGCTTGACTTAGCAGCTCAAAGAAACACAATTGAATAAGGCAAACAAGTTGTTTGCGTCGGTGAACTACGTCTTCGCTCGACCGATGGAGAATTGAACTGCGGCTTCGAAATGACAAGGAAGTCGGCTAAAGATGTTAAGTCTAAGTCCAACTGTAGTTTTTTCAATACTTTGCAAGGAGTTACGCTTTTACGCTGCTACCTGGCAAGAAAAGGACCGTGCTAAGTGATTGATTCTAAATAATCTGGATAATAGGCCACCGTGTCGAGGCTGGGGGCAATCCCAATCCGATGCGATCTAACTACTTATTATTGAATACTTTACGTGCAACTTATTAATTATCAATACTTTGGCGGGAAATTTTCGCTAAATCGCTGATTCCAATAGAGCCTGATTGGGAGGGGGGTAGGACCTGATTATAAACAAATGGTCTCACGACGGACACTCCAGCCCAGCGATAAACGTTCGCAGCACATTGCCCTCGAAGTCGAGCACGATGAAGTCGGCATCGCTTCCCGGAGCGAGCACTCCTTTATTATTGGTTCCCATAACTCGTGCCGGATTTCGGCTGGCAGCTCCGACCGCCAGCGGCAGATCCCATTCCGCAAAGCGAGTCAGGTTCCGCACTGCAAGATCCATGGTAAGAACGCTGCCGGCAAGTTTGCCATCGGAGGTGCACTGGCCGTCTTTGACATCGACCTCGATCAATCCCAGTCGATAGCGGCCATCGGGCATGCCGGTAGCGGCAGTCGCGTCCGTGATGAGTACGGTTTGATCCGGACCTTTAGCTCGCGCGACAAGCTTAACGATCGAAGGATCGAGATGAATGCCGTCGGCGATGATGTCAGCGGTAACTCGACGATCAGTGAGCACGGCGCCCAACGACACCGGGATCGCGATGGGCAAGCGGGCGCATCGCATTGAAGGTATGCGTGGCATGTCGAGCTCCGGCAGCGATGCCACGTTCCGCGGTAGCGAAATCGGCGTCGGAATGTCCGAGGCTTACGCCTACTCCGCGCGCGGCCGCCGCGGCGATCAGCTCGATCGCGCCCTCGAGTTCAGGAGCGATAGTCATGATCCGAATTCGGCCCCGCGCCGCCTGCCAGAAGCGCTCGAAAGTCTCGACCGTGGGAGGCAACAGATTTTCCGCAGGATGAACGCCGCGACGAGCATGGCTGATGAATGGCCCTTCAAGATGAATCCCGAGCGGAGCAGCCCGATGGTTGACCGGCCTTTTTGTATGTACAGATGTTTGTAGCGCCTTGTTTTTGCCCTCTTCACGCGCTTCGATCGAATCGGCGAGACGTTCAAGGGCACGCAGAGTGTTGTCGAGCGGAGCAGTAACGGTGGTAGGGAAATAACCGGTAACCCCATGCCGCGCGAGCAGGCGCTCAATCGCAGCCAGCGCTTCGGGAGAATCGTCCATGACGTCATATCCGGCACCGCCGTGGATGTGAAGATCAAGGTAGCCGGGTGCAACGATGCTGTCACCGAGATCGACCGGCGAAATCCCCGCGGGAAGCGAGCGCCCGGTCAAAGAGGCAATTTCGATGACGCGTCCCTGCTCAACGAACAGCAAAGGGCGCTCAACAATTTCATTTGGCGTCAATAACCTTGCAGCAGTAAAAGCGGGCATAGACAGGTTGAAGTCGTTCTAGCTGATAGAAAGAAGAATACAGCTGTGGGAAGAATACAGGGGGTGGGAAGAATACAGGGGTGGGAGGAACACTGGGGGGAGGACAATACAGCGGTTGAAGAACCTCATAATGGTTTTAGTGCCTCACGTGCCAAAGTGTGCGAGACGAAAACTCCCGGAAAAACGCTCCAAGCGAGACGAGGTTTGGCTCACAATGATTTGCCTGCCAAAAATTAGGGTCCATGCGAGACATATGCAGCTCGCGCGAAGATTTGATTGTTCGCTGCTAAATGAGGAGGGGCCAGCCCCCCGGAGATCAAGCACCATCGAAGACCGCCGAGCGCAGAATGCTATACTGTTTCAGTTCCAGTCGCCATGACGTTCCAGCGTTGGTCGGCATCGTGTGGTCAGTCGGGGAGTGGCTCAGCCTGGTAGAGCACCTGGTTCGGGACCAGGGGGTCGGAGGTTCAAATCCTCTCTCCCCGACCAATCTTTTCAACTACTTACAGCACCTGCCGCAGCTCCAAAACCGACCTACCTGGTTTTGTCCCAGGTGCTCTAGCGTTCAGAACCGCATAAACACTGCATTGGTTGTGCCGCGAAGAGTGCAGGACCGTCTACAAAATCGACTATAAAGATGTGATGGAAAACCAGATGCCCTGTCAATTGCAAGCCATAGAACCTTTGGCGACAGTTCGTTCCGGACACTCGGGAATTCCAACCGCGTCACAGAGGCGGTGCGCGTGAATGCCATCGCCACCCAACCCGACACCTACAGGCCGGTCGATGGCGAAGTCCTCCACGTCCTTAACTCCGCAAAAAAACTGGCCGAAACCAATACGCGGTTTCGGTCAGCGAAATGCATCTTCGAAAGCGTGTTTGTCCGATTACTGCTTGTCGTCTTTGAGTTCTGCGATGTGCGCTTGCTGGCTGGCTTCGGATATCGCTTTCAAGAATGCGTCTGCGCTCCGGGGAGTTGATGCTCTCCCTGAAAGGATGTTGCGGAAGGACATGTGCTTGCCATAGATGGCACGCGTCGAGTCATTGTCCTGCTCTACAACCGCACCTTCAAGCGTTAAGCCGGCAAACACGCCCTTCGAGCGCGAATAGGTCAGCAATTCGGTGTTCATCTTCCAGTCGGTTCCGGCCGAAGCATGACGGCCAACGGGACCCGCGGCAACCGATCCTTCGCCGGTAAGTTCGAACTTGCTAGAAAGTAGATGCTGCAAACCGCGATCGTTCATGACCAGCATGACCAGATCCACGTCCTCAATTCCAATCTGCAATCCCCAGCTTCCTCCTCCGACCGAGACAAATGCGGGCGCGCTCCAACCATCGGGCGTCCGGCAAGTGGCTACGCCGCGTCCATGCTTGCCGCCAAAGACAAAGCCACCTTTAATCAGGTCTGGAACTACGACGATGCACTTGGTGCTGGTCAACACTTCTTCTGGAATTCCCTTGTCGGGAGTTGCCATGATCGCGTGGATGACGTTCACGGATCTGTCCATGCGATCGACGGTGTCTTCACGAGCCGATCCCGCCCAGGCGAGAGTTCCTGCCAGACCAACCAAGCTTACCAACAGCAATGACGTTAACTTTCTCATGTTTGCTTGTCCTTATGGATTCTTCGGAACTAAGAGGAGACGACTTCAGATGGGCTGACTTAGCTCAGATAACCTGAAAGAGAGAGAAGAGGAGCTCGTCTCACAACCATGATCGCTCAAGCAGCCGAAGGAAAGCTGGTCTACATTGCTCACTTTGTTGGCGTGGGCACTGCAGTGCTCAGCGGCTTTCCTGACTACTAAGATCCCGCAATTCACATTTTGTGAGCAATTCTGCACAGAATGCTTGCTCCGGACCTGCCATCGTCAGTGGTGGGTGAAGCGCCAATGAACAGCACTCTTGATCGCTGGAAGACCCGGTATCGCATCAGGCTGAGAGACTTCAAGGCATCGGTCTCGGCGTTGCTGTCATCTCTCAAACCATCTGGCGGCGGTTTCACATCGCAGACGGTGTGTCCGTTCTGCGGGTTGATCACGCCGCGCTTCAAGGTTTGTTGCCTGGAATGTGGGAAGAAGCTGGCTCCCGCCAGCACAAGGTAATTAAGTTCTGCCCTAACAGGATAGGAGATCAATATGCTTTGGACGATTTTTGTTGTGCTTTTGATTCTTTGGCTTCTCGGTTTTAGCCTGCATATAGCTGGCGGACTGATTCATCTGTTGCTGGTGGTTGCGCTGGTAGTCCTGGTCATAAATCTGGTGAGCGGCCGGCGCGTTGTATGAAGTAGCGACTTAGACTTTAAGGATCAAAATGAAGAAACAGTACCTGCACCTTTCCGCTTATTCCTGTGATGAATGTAAGGGACCGGTCGTCGCCGGCTCGACTGCGGTGCGCGAGAATGAAATTTCCAGAGAGACGGATATCCGGGAAGTGGGGGCGATTTGCTTGTCGTGCGGCCATCGGCAAAGCAGGGCTACCGAGCCCGGCTTGACTCGCACCTTTCCGCCAACGCTCTGGGAGTCACCCAAAAATCAGTCGAGCGTGGTGAGGACCGCCTAAGACGGGACGGCCTGTGCCGCTGGAACTGGCCGCGGTACTAGTCGTGCAGAACTACGCTCAATAGCGAACTGTGGACCTGCAACCCGCCTTCTGGCCCACCAGAGTAATCCACAAAACCCAGCTTTCGGAAGCGGTTCATGAAAAAGCTCACCCGCGAACGGGTGGTTCCGACCATCTCAGCCAGACTTTCCTGACTGATTTTTGGGACGACGGTCTCGGGCACACCTTCCTTGCCAAAATGGGCGAGCAGAAGGAGAACTCGCGCCAGCCTTTTTTCGCTGGAGTTAAATAGCTGGTCGACCAGATCCTCTTCATAACGGACGTTGCGTGCCAGCAGATACGCAACGAATAGCTCGGAAAATGCAGGTTCGCGATGGAGGGCGGCCATCATTGCCTTCTTGTCGATCTTCTGAATTTCACAATCCGTCATTGCCGATGCAGAGCCCATGCGCAAAGTCTGCCCAGCCAGCGCACCTTCGCCAAAGAAATTCTCCACTCCTAGAAGGCCAAGGGTGGCCTCTCGCCCGGTTTGGGAGACGACCGTGAGCTTCACCTTGCCCTTTTGAATATAGAAGACGGAGTCCGCCGCGTCCCCCTGGGCGAAGATACTTTGCTTCTTGACGAAGGTCAGGTTCTTCCTGCCCTCGCCAATCGTCGCAAGGAAGGTGCTCGGACTGAACTCACGGCTCTTAGTATTCAATTTTGGGATGGCGGCCATATCTCTGGACTGATTCTAGCCCCAAAGGGCAGTTCTTGTGCGGTGCCGTACTTTGCGGCGTCTCCTGAGCCAAGGTGAGGTGTGAGCCATTTTGCTCAGTTCTTCCCAAGATAAAGAGAAGACGATGAGCAGACGTGAGGAGTTACCATGGCAGAAATTGTTCAAGTCGGCACCATCCTGATGTCGGGATGGCCACATCTATTTGGGCTCGAGGGCGAGTCCTACTCGGGAAATTGGAGCCTGGTCAAGGTGCTTGGCGCGATCCCTCTTGATCGCAACATTCGTGTCGCGGGATGGAACCTGTTTTTCATCGCTTCGGAGGTGAAGTCGATATTCATCGGCGGGCCGGGGGAAACAAAGGTCAGGCGCGCTCTGAGCCGCATTCTGGCCACGGTCAGTCCGCAGCACTTTAACTGTCTTGAGGTCACCGGAATAGTTACCAAGCACTTCCTGGGTGTTCCATACACTACTGTTTCGGTGCATTCGCGCCATGTTCAACGAGACTGCTACCTCGACGGTTTCGAAGCTCGTCAGTCCCCGCGACCAGATGAATCCGCTGGGTAGTTGGCTGCGCGGCGTTCTCCACCGCCAGGCACCGCTCCAGATGCGGTTCGGTGCGCGGCAGCCCAGTGCTCAGTTCGCACTTCTGTTTTGGCTTGGCACCGCACACCGGGCAGCGAATGAGAAGAGCGAGCTCCCTCAAAACTTTCATGACTTCATAGTGCAGGATGCGGTTGGCAGCAAGATGGTCAATTGTGAACACTGCGCTCGCATTTCCCGGAAAGATTTTCTGGCATCCGTGGCCGGGCTGGTCAATTTTGACCAGTCTGCAAGGCTCTTCTCGTTGAATA
Source organism: uncultured Acidobacteriaceae bacterium (assembly GCA_963821295.1). Taxonomy (GTDB): domain Bacteria; phylum Acidobacteriota; class Terriglobia; order Terriglobales; family Acidobacteriaceae; genus Acidiflorens. The sequence continues at coordinate 889,317 of CAWGDB010000001.1, forward strand.
CTCAATAAGAAGAGAATCCTACATTGGGCGAAGTATCCATCGGGCATCCAGCGTGGCTGCCTTAGCCCGTTCCTTTTCGATACACGTTCTCAAGAAAGTGAGGGACTAATGGCGCAACCAGTCACAGCATTCTCGGATGGACTCCTGGAAGCTGCCTCCTCACCCCTCCCTCTGCAGGAGGTTTCGACTCCTCCAGGACCGCAGGCAAAGGTATCTCTGCCGAGTCGAATCGCGGTGGTCGGAAACTATCTTCCGCGACAATGTGGCATTGCTACGTTCACCACCGATCTGTGCGCGGCCATCTCCGCTGAGTACGGAACCACGCGCTTGATGGCGTTGCCCGTGAACGACACGGAACAAGGATATAACTATCCCGAGCGGGTGCGATGGTCTCTCGCCCAGGACGACGTGAAGTCGTACGAGGAAGCAGCCGAATTCCTGAATTTCAACAACATCGATATGGTGTGCTTGCAGCATGAGTATGGAATCTTCGGCGGTCCAGCCGGAAGCCATATTCTGCACCTGCTGCGCGGCTTGAAGATGCCGGTGGTGACCACGCTGCACACGGTTTTGCGTGAGCCGAATCCTGACCAACTCCGGGTAATGGAAGAGATCGCGGAGCTTTCCGATCGCCTCATCGTGATGAGCGAGTTGTCATCGCAATTTTTGCAGGAAATCTTCAAAGTGCCTGGCAGCAAGATCGACATGGTGCCCCACGGCGTTCCCGACCTGCCATTTCTCGACCCCAATTTCTATAAGGACCGTTTTGGCGTGGAAGGAAAAGCAGTGCTTCTGACCTTTGGCCTGCTCTCGCCCAACAAGGGAATTGAGAACGTCATTCAGGCGCTGCCGCAAATTCTGTCGAAACATTCGAACGTTGCCTACATTGTTGCGGGCGCCACGCATCCTCACATCCTCCGTCGCGAGGGAGACAAATATCGAGAAGGTTTGAAGGCTCTGGCCAGGAAGCTGGGAGTCGAATCGCAAGTAATGTTCCACGACCGCTTTGCCACGCCCGAAGAAATGGCCGCGTTCATCGGCGCGGCCGATATTTACATCACGCCCTATCGTTACGAGGAGCAGGTAGTCTCCGGAACCCTTGCCTATGCTCTGGGGGCGGGCAAGGCAATTATCTCGACTCCCTACTGGCACGCCATAGAGTTGCTGGACGATCGCCGGGGCGCACTCGTGCCGTTCCAGAACCCCGATGCGATCGCGAACAAAACGATCGAACTGCTAAATACGCCAGCTATCCGCCACGCCATGCGCAAACGCGCCTACCTGTTCTCCCGGGATATGGTCTGGAAGAGCGTCGCCCAAGGTTACATGAAGAGCTTCTCGCGGGTGCGTAGCGACCGCATTGAAAGTCCTCGTGTTCAGTTCTCGGCACGCGCTATCCCCAAAGCGCTCGACCAACTGCCGGGATTGAAACTGGATCATTTGAACGCGCTCACCGACGACACGGGAATATTGCAGCATGCGATTTTTGCCATCCCGAATCGATCCGAGGGCTACACCACCGACGACAATGCGCGTGCCCTTATTTTCACGGTCATGTTGGACTCGAGCAGAGATGAACTGGAGAAAACAGATTTTCGGGGTCCCGACGTGTCAGCCCGATATCTGTCTTTTCTGGAGCATGCCCTCAATTCGGCGACCGGCCGGTTCAGGAACTTTCTTGGCTACGATCGACACTGGAACGAAGAGGTCGGCTCGGAAGACTGCCACGGGCGCACGCTATGGAGCCTCGGGATGGTTCTTGGCCGATCCAGCAATCAAGCGCTGCGAAGCGCTGCCGGACGCCTGTTTGAGTTTTCTCTCCCCGCAGCCATGGAGATCTACAGTCCGCGCGCCGCGGCCTATACCTCGCTTGGGCTCCAGGAATATCTCAATTCGTATCCCGGAGACCGAGATGCACAGAGAATGCGCTCCTTGCTCAGCCGGCGATTGATCGAAATGTATGAATCAATTCGCCGGCCGGATTGGAAGTGGTTCGAAGATGTGGTTGCTTATGGCAACGCGAGACTGCCGCAGGCGTTGCTTGTCGTGGGCTCCGCCTGTTCCGACGATCGCATGGTCTCCGCCGGTCTCGAAGCGCTCGATTGGCTGCTGAAAGAGCAGCATTGCGAAACCAACCACCACTTTATGCCCATCGGTTCGCAAGGCTTCTATCACCAGGGCGGCGAAAAAGCGCGTTTTGATCAGCAACCGATTGAGGCCGCAGGCGCAGTCTCAGCGTGTCTCGAGGCCTTTCGTATAACCGGCGACAGTCGCTGGCGCAGCGAAGCATGGTCGGCCTTCAACTGGTTCCTGGGTGACAATGATCTGCAACTGCCTCTCTACGATTCCGTTACAGGCGGTTGCCGCGACGGCTTGCATCCCGAGCGTGCCAACCAGAATCAGGGAGCGGAATCGACGCTGTCGTTCTTGATGGCGCTGCTGGAAATGCACACACTGAAAAATTCCGAGAGCTCACCGAAAGGCTGAAGATCCTAAATGACTACTCCCGAAACAACCCTTGTGAATCTTGAAAGCACGCATTACCCATCGCTGCTTCTGCGTCACCCGAGCAATCCCATTCTGACGCGCAAGGATTGGCCGTACTCCATCAACAGTGTGTTCAATGCCGGCGCGACGTTGCTGCCCGACGGAACCACGTTGCTGCTTTGTCGTATCGAAGATCGCCGCGGCCTGTCGCATCTTTGCGCCGCGCGTTCGCAGAACGGCGTAGACGGCTGGCAGATTGATTCCGAACCCACGCTAATGCCGGATCCCAAGAAGTATCCGGAGGAAATCTGGGGCATCGAGGATCCCCGCATCACGTTCGTGCCCGAGCTGCAGCAATACGTAATCACCTACACGTCCTATTCGCGCGGTGGGCCAGGAGTTTCTCTCGCCCTGACCCGGGACTTCCGAAGCTTTGAGCGCTACGGCGTGATCATGCCTCCCGACGACAAGGACTCAGCGCTTCTACCACGGAGAATCGGTGGAAACTGGGCCCTCATTCATCGTCCAATGACCGCGCTGGGAGCCCATATGTGGATTTCCTATTCTCCCGACCTGCGCTATTGGGGAAGACACAGGCTGATACTGGAAGCTCGCCGCGGCGCCTGGTGGGATGCAAACAAAATCGGATTGTCTCCCCCTCCGATCGAGACTTCCAGAGGATGGCTCATGTTCTACCACGGCGTAAGGCACACGCCATCGGGTTGTCTGTACCGGTTGGGCCTGGCGCTTTTCGACCTTGAGAATCCCGAGAAATGCCTTCTGCGAGGCGATTCATGGATCTTTGGACCCGAGGCATCTTACGAACGGCACGGCGATGTGGACGATGTCGTGTTCCCGTGTGGCTACACAATGGCTCCCGATGGTGACACCCTTAACATTTACTACGGAGCCGCGGATTGCGCGATTGCGATGGCGCGGAGCAGCGTACGCGCGCTGTTAACGTGGCTCGACGCAAATGGAAGCTCGGACCGGCGACGAGAGGCTGATCTGTGAATTCGTCGTTCAGTATCCTTCAATTTGTGTTTGGATGCCGTCACCGCCATAAAAGCGGGGTGTTCACGATCCGGAAACGGACGTACCAGGTCTGTCTAAAATGCGGACAGGAGTTTGAATATTCGTGGGCGCGCATGCGCTCTGTGCGATCAAATGTTCCCCGACTCTCTCCTCCGCCTTTGAAGATGTCTGGAGTCGATAAGGGAGCAGTGAGCTAGGCCACACGAAAAACCGCTTTGCGACCCAGACTTCGAATGTGAGCTATGTTGCTCAGACACACAGATCGACTCGTGTCATTCTTACTGTACTGAATGTGTAGATAGAGCTGCGGTGGCTGATTCGTAGCTTTGATTCCCGGTTCGCAGCGGGCGGGGACCCGCGGCAGATTACTCCAGGCGAACACATCCAGCCAATCTGCATTTTTCAACCGTGTGTCCCACCCGACGGCGCGGCGCACGCGATTCGGCCCAAGTCTCAGAACATGGAAATCAGGCCAATCCTTCAGGAAATGAAAGGGATCAGCCTGCGCACCTCCGGCACCGGACCCTTGTTTCCGGAATATGAAAGGAAAAAGATCATGCCTCTAATTCAACTGTTGGAAGTTCTCATCGTGGTGGGTGTTCTCCTGTGGCTGGTGAATCGCTTCATTCCCATGCAGTCATCCATCAAGTCAATTTTGAACGGCGTCGTAGTGATTGCAACCGTTCTGTGGCTGCTGAATGTGTTTGGACTCTTTCATTCGCTGTCCCGAATCCGAGTAGGGACCTAGGAATCGGAAGTTGGCGGCTACACAGACAACGTGGGCAGCGATGATATGAACCAAACGCTCTCAGAGAATCGAGCGAGCGCCGTGCGTGACTATCTCGTGCAACAAGGAGTGTTGACGAGTTCGGTTTCTTCCAGAGGTTTCGGCAACACCATGCCGGTAGCCTCGAACGATGACTCTTCCGGAAGGCAGCAGAACAGACGAGTTGAACTTCTCGTCTCCGGCGAAGCCATTGGCCACCCGATCAACGCGACCACCGGAAGCCTGCGCCAGAGCAACCTTTACTCAATGACCAATAGGAGATAACACCCATGAAACGAATTGGAATGATCAGTACAGCAGTTTTGACTTTGGCACTCGGAGTCGCGACTCCGGCGTTCGCACTCCAGGAACAGCACGATCAGCAGGATGAACAGAAGGCCAAGTCTGGCCAGGAAGAGAAAAAAACGCAACCAGAAAAGTCCGCAAAGCCAGAGCAGAAGCCCCAAGCGGAGCAGCAGAAGAACGCTAAGCCGGAAGAAAAAAACACACAACAACAAGAGAAGAACAAGTCCGCGGAGAAACCCGCAGCGCAGCAGCAACACGCCCAGCAGGCTCAGCCTGCGAAGCAAGAGCAACACGCCCAGCAGGCTCAGCCTGCGAAGCAAGAGCAACACGCCGGTGGTAAGGCTGGTGGCCGCATTCCGGCCGACCGCTTCAAGGCCAACTTTGGAGAGCAACACAGGTTTCGCGTAACCCAGGCCGATTACAGCCGAGACCACCGTTTCCAATACGGAGGCTATTGGTTCGGAATCGTGAATCCATGGCCGAGCAACTGGCTCTATACGCAAGACGTATATGTCATCGAGATTAACGGGGTGTATTACCTGTGCAACCCGATGTATCCGGGCGTCAACGTTTTACTAAGCGTCACACTGTAGACACGCAAGCGGGAGAAATGGCTTCGATCCCACCTATGCCAATATAGGAATGGCAGGAGGCATATCGATGTATTTTCAAAGGGAGCAGCCCGCCAGGGCTGCTTTCCCGCCAGCTTTCCCCGCCTCAGCAAGGGAACGGGCGCGTGAGCGAAAAATCGGCCCAGTGGGGAAAAGTATGAGAGCGGAAATCGGTCTGCAAGCTTAATAGCGCGATTACCTAGATAATAAAAGTCCCGCGAAATAAGAACGCTCATCTCGCTGACGGAGGGACGCCACAATGGGAACAGCAGGCAGAGTCTCGCGAAAGTAAGCGGCGAGGTTGCATCGTTCTTCCCAGGGAGTCCCGTGCCCAATTAGGACGACGCCTACTGACACACTCGAGAGGTCGAGATTTCTCGCAGCACGCGAACCGAGGGCAGAAACCACTGAATGTCCGAGTGATTGGAGGATATCGTCACGAATAGACAAGAGGCTCAGGCGAACTTCGACTTGCACGATCGTTGTCATCGTTCTCCTGAGTCGCTGTTCTTCGATGCGACTTTGCGCCGAGACTCGGCGCACCCTTGGCTCCTTCAAGTGGGCAGGCCAAGTTTTGGCAGCAGCCATTGCGTCAAGACCAGCCACGCCCCAAGAAATGCCACTCCCCAAACCCAATTGGGCATATTGTCTTTCTCCTAACTTCTCACTCCCAGTTTACGCAGGAATGTCATCATCGGGCACCAGTCGGTGAACCCAGACTGGAACAGGTTGAGGCCCACAAATGCCGTGAAAAGATACCAATACTGGTTTACGTAGTGTCCAAGCGCCAGGGACAACAGGATAAAGGCGCCGGCGATCAAACGAAGTGTACGTTCTACCGTCATAACATTTCTCCTTCGAAACTAAACGCTGATCTGCGCAATTTCGCGTTGCGGAGTCTCGGACTCGGCCACGTTTTCTGGCGAATGGGGATGCGTCGTCGGAAGCGAGTGCCTCCTCTTAGAGAGGTAGTAGAGGACCGGCACCGCCATTCGCGAGAGGACGGTAGACGCCACTTCTCCAGCCATCAACGATAGTGCCAAGCCCTGGAAGATCGGATCAAACAGAATGACGCTCGCTCCTACAACGACCGCGGCCGCCGTCAGCAGCATTGGGCGGAAGCGCACCGCGCCTGCGTCGACTACGGCATCCTCCAACGACATCCCTTGCGCACGACGGAGTTCAATGAAGTCGACGAGGATGATCGAATTGCGAACAATAATGCCAGCCCCGGCAATGAAGCCGATCATCGAGGTGGCAGTAAAGAATGCCCCCATCAGGGCGTGTGCCGGAAGAATGCCCACCAGGGTCAGCGGGATGGGCGCCATGATGACGAGGGGCGTGATGAAGGACCGGAACCAGCCGACGACGAGGACGTAGATCAATACCAGCACGGCGGCAAATGCCAGCCCCAAGTCGCGGAAAACTTCGACCGTGATATGCCACTCACCATCCCACTTCATGGACAAGCGGTCCGTGCGCTCGGGCATCGTTGTGCCCTTGTATTGCTTTACCGCATAGCCATCGGGCAACTTGATTTTGTCGATGGCGTCACTCATCTTCATGATGGCGTACACAGGGCTTTCCTCGCCGCTCGCGACGTCGCCCGTTACGTAGACCACCGGCTGAAGGTTCTTGCGGTAGACGCTGGTGTCAATCGTGGTTTGCTGAAGATCGGTAATCTCCTGGAGCGCAATCTGGCCTCCCGAGGAAGTGGGCAGTTTCAGGCTTTCGAGATTCTCGATCCCCGAGCGATCGGAGCGTGACAATCGCACTTCAATGGGCACGTCTTCGCGCGAGCTCGGATCGTGCAAAAGCCCGGCGGTTGCGCCGCTTAGTCCCACCTGCAGCGAGCGCATCACATCGGCAGGGGAGATTCCGTGCAGTGCCGCCTTATCGAGGTCCACTTTCAGATCGTATTTGGTCTGCGGATCCTCAACGTACCAGTCGACGTCGACGACGCCCGCAGTCTGCTGGAAGATCTTCTTGATCTGCGCCGCTAGTGCAACCTGGCTCTTGTAGTCGGGGCCATAGACTTCCGCGACCAAGGTCTGCAGCACCGGCGGGCCGGGAGGAACTTCCGCGACTTTAATGCGTGCTCCGAAGGGCTCGGCAATCTTGTCGAGCCCGGGGCGGAGACGCCTGGCGATTTCGTGACTCTGCGCTTTGCGATCATGCCGCGACAACAGGTTTACCTGAATATCGGCCTGGTTAGGTTGACGCCGCAAGAAATAATGGCGCACCAATCCATTGAAGTTGTAGGGACCTGAGGTGCCGGCGTAAATCTGGTAGTTGGTGACCTCGGGTTGCTGGCGAAGATAGCCGCCGAGTGCCTGCGCGACGCGGGTCGTTTGCTCCAGCGGAGTTCCGTCCGGCATATCAACGATGACCTGGAACTCGCTCTTGTTGTCGAAGGGAAGCATCTTCACCCGCACCCATTTCAACGGCACGAATGCGACCGCCGCGAGCAACAGCACAACCACGCCACCCAGAAACATCCAGCGGCGGCGGGCGTCCAGTATCAGCGGGTTCATCACGCGCCGATACAAACGGGTTGTCCAGCCTTCGGCCTCATGTTTGTCATGGCCGTGCCCGCCCGCGTAATTTCTTAGAAGCCTCAGCGCTGCCCAGGGCGAGACTACGAAAGCCACGATCAAAGAAAACAGCATGGCCGCCGATGCCCCCACCGGAATCGGACGCATGTAGGGACCCATTAAGCCGCGCACGAAGGCCATGGGCAGGATGGCACCGATGACGGCGAAGGTCGCCAGGATCGTGGGATTGCCGACTTCATCCACCGCCTCGACTGCCACGTCCGCAAGAGGACGCCCGCGACTTGCTGGCAACCGGAAGTGGCGAACAATGTTCTCGACGACTACGATGGCGTCATCCACCAGAATGCCGATCGAGAAAATAAGCGCAAACAGCGTGACGCGGTTTAGCGTGTAACCGTAGAGATAGAAGACGGCCAAGGTGAGGGCCAGAGTGACCGGTACGGCCAGCAGCACTACGCCCGATTCTCGCCAGCCAAGAGCCAAAGCGATTAACAACGTAACGGAGAGGGTCGCGATCAGCAGGTGCTTGAGCAACTCATTCGACTTGTTCTTTGCAGTTTCGCCATAGTTACGCGTGACGGTGATGTTTAAGTCGGTGGGGAGTTCATATCCGCGCATGGACCGAACTTTCTCCAAAACATGTTCGGAGATCGTTGTTGCGTTTGTACCCTTGCGCTTGGCCAGCGTGATGGTAACGGCCGGGTATTCTTGCCTGGTGTCGGACCTGCGGCCAGCCTCCGCACTACCCCTGGCATTTGCGAACATCACATAGTTGTCGGGCTCAGAGGGACCGTCTTCCAGTTTCTCCACTACATCACGTAAGTAAACCGGTCGACCGGAATGAACTCCGACGACCACTTGCTGCAAGTCTTCTGTGCGGGTGAAGAACTTTCCCGCCTCGACTTTGAACTCATTGTTATTGCGTGCAAAGCTGCCCACCGCACTGCGGCTGTTCGCGCGCTGGAGTTGATCCGCAACCGCCGCTGGGGTGAGGCCATAGGCGGCCAGCCGCTGCGTATCCAACACCACTCGCACCTGTCTGGGCTGGCCGCCGATGATGGTGGTTTCAGAAACATCATCCAGTTGCTTGAGAGAGTTTTCCAGTTCCCCAGCAATGCGCCGCAGATGATAGGAGTCATAGCTCTTGCCCCACAGCGTGAGCGCCATGATGGGGACATCATTGATCGAGCGAACTTTGATGATCGGCTGCGACGCTCCCGGCGGGATGCGGTCGAAGTTGGAGTAGAGCTTGTTGTACGTCTGTATGATGGCATCTTCTTCTTTGGAGCCAACAAGGAACCGCACGATCAGCATGCTTACGCCAGGCTGGTTGATGGAGTAGATATATTCGACGCCAGGAATTTCGCGCAGCAGCTTCTCCATGGGAAGGCTGACCCTCTGCGAGATTTCTTCCGGCGAAGCCCCCGGCATCTGTACGAACACGTCGAGCATGGGGACGACGATCTGCGGTTCTTCTTCGCGCGGGGTTTCCAGAATGCTGAATGCCCCTAAAAGCAATGCCGCCACGATCACCAATGGAGTGAGCTTCGAGTCGATGAAGCCGTGAGCGATGCGCCCAGCCAGGCGCAGGGCCGGGGCGGATTGGTTCGAGGCGCTGGATGATCCTTCGTCTTTCATTACTGGGCCTCGATCCGCTTGTCATTCAGGTCGAGGCCGGCCGGGGTCGCCACAAGCCGCTCACCCTGCTGAACTCCGGCAAGGACCTCCACTTCAGCGCCGCTGGTCTTTCCCAACGTGACGTAGCGGAGGCTCGCGATCTTGTTCGGGTCTAGAACGTAGATTGCCTGCAATTGACCTCGCTCGACGACTGCGGATCTTGGAATCAATACGGATGACCGGTTACCGCGAGAAAATTGTGCCCGACCGAAAAGGCCGGAACGCATCTGCGGATCCGCGGGCAATTCAATTTTCACCAGGAAGCTGCGGCTTGCCGCGTCAGCGGCAGGTATGATTTGTACGACCTTCCCTTTTAGTTCCGGGGTTCGCAACGCATCCACTACCACGGGGACTAACTCTCCGGGGCTGACGTAACGCAGATCGTTCTCGTTGATGGTCGCCTCCAATCGATAGTGCCCTTGCTCCTCGATCGTGAAGGTAGGGAGGCCGGGACTGGCCAACGTACCGGGGTCAGCTTTCTTCTCGGTAATCACTCCATCGAAGGGCGCAAGGACCCGGGTATACGAGAGCGATGTGCGTGCCTGAGAAACTGCTACTTTGGCTTGCGCTTCGGCCCCGCGAGTCATGTCGCGATGGGCAAGAGCAACCTGGTAGCGGCCTTTCACTTCGTCGAATTCTTGTGGGCTCACCGACTTTCTGTCGAAGAGATTCTGGTAGCGATTCAAAGTCGATTCAGCAAGCGAGAGTTCAGAGTTCGAGGCCGCTAGTTCTTGCTCGGTTGCACTTTCGGCGGCCGTGGCGCGTTCGACCGCAGCCCGCGGCTGCGCATCGTCAATTACTGCCAGCACCTGGCCACGCTGCACGCGGTCTCCTTCGCGGACGCGAAGCTCCACGATCGTTCCCATCATTTGGCTGGAGAGTTGGCTGGTTTTGGCCGCGCGTACTGTTCCGACTGCTTCCAGCAGGTCGGGGATGTCGCCTCGCCGTACCAAGAGCACCGAGACATTGTGCACGATCTCCGGCGCAAGGGGCAGGGGCTGTCGCTCACTCGAGCAGCCGCTCAGCACGAATGTCAGCGCTACACTCAGCAGCAGAATCGTTCCAGGGAACGGCACGGCTTCAGCGGTGCCGGAAGAACGGGGGAAGAGTTGAAATTCAGGTCCTGAGATTGTTTTTCGCAAATCGCACTTAATCATGGCGTCACCACCGGAGATTGAAGACTCAAAGTTCCGCTCGCCAACTCCAGACTGGCGTAGCCGGTATGAAGCCGATAAACAGCTTCCCAGTAGTCGGTCTGGCTCCGTCGCGTCGCTTCTTCGGCGCCCAACATGTCGGTAATAGTCGTCAACCCGCCATCGTAGCGGTCGCGGTTGATGCGCAAACTGTCCTGTGCTTGGGCAATGGAAGCGCGTGCAACTTCAACCTCCTGCCGGGCAGAGTCCAGGTTGTAATAAGCGCGGCGGACCTCAATACGGACTTCGTCGCTGGCCACTTGCCTCGTCGCCGTCACTCTCTCCTGCAGAGCGCGTGCGCGGGAAAGTTCTGCCCGCTTCGCGCCGCCCTGGAAAATATCGAACTGCACTTCGATCCCACCCAGCCAATTGTTCCCGCCACCGCCTGCCACAAACGTTGGGTTGTCCATCTCCCAACTAGCGAACGTGTTTACCCGCGGGCCGAACGACGACTTGGCTATGGCAACGCTCTGCTGCTGGGCCGCTTCTTCGGATTGAATGCGTTTGAAGTCCGGACGAGTGGCGAGTGCCTGTTTCTCGACTTCCGCGAGAACGGGGACAGGAAACGTATGCTCCGCCAGGGCTTCCATCGGTTGCAGCAAGGAGTCCACTGGCACACCCATGGCGGTGCTCAACTGCGCTTGTGACAAATCCAGATTGTTCCGGGCCCGAATCCGTTCCTGCTGTCGCGTGGCCATGCGCACCTTCGCAGTCAGTAGGTCCGACTCCACCGCCAATCCGCTGTCGAACCGTGCTTGACTGCGATTGATGATGGATTGGGCCGTTTTCATGGCCTGCTCAGCGACTTCCAGCTGCTTCGTCGCCAGCAACACTCCGTAATAGCAATCCACCACCCGGAAAACGATTTCCTGTTCCGTCCGCGCCAGCTGATGCCCAGCGGCTTCATTCATTTGCTTTGCCCGATTTATCCCGTGCCAACTGGCGAATGAGTCAAACAGTGTCCAGCTCCCGCCAAAACGAGTACTGAAGTTTCCGATGGGCGAGGGAGTGTTCAGCGCATTCAGTGCGAAATCGGCAGACGTAAAGCGCTGCTCTCGCAACCTGCTACCAAAAACGTAAACCGGATCGTCGCCCCGGGTAGCAGTCTCGGAGAGCGTCAGCCGTGGCATAAGCACGGACCGCGCTTCCCAAATATCCGCCGACGCCACTCTCGTATCCGCCAGGGCCACCTTACGCAGCGGATTCTTCTCCAGTGCGATTTTCACCGCCTGTTGTAACGTGAGGGAGGAGGTTTCAGCGGCTGGCTGCGAGGATGCAAACGCCGAGAAGCCGATCACCATTCCGGCCAGAAGAGCGATCCAAAAGATACGAATAAAGAAAACTGTCAATTTCATGAAACCTGCCGGGAGGCAAAGTAGATGCGATATCGTCATGCGGCTTCGGCGTGCTCGGCCAGTGCTGTTACTGCCATCACCGTTTGCTTGCGAGGGATGCTGCATAACGATTAGTACCGGATTGCTTCGACCGCTGGCTTCATCCACTCGGTTTTTTCCTCCACGATTTCGTGGGTCGTATGAAAACTGGCGGTCTTCTGCAACATGGCTCCAACGGAGCAGTATTTCTCCTCGGAGAGGCGGATCGCCTCTTGCAGGGCCGCGACATCGATATCGAATCCCTTGACCACGTGGTGAATACGCACATCCGTGAACACCTGGGGCGGCCGTTCTGCCTGGTCGGCCTCAACCCGCACTTCATAGCCAGTGATTTTCTGGTGATATTTCTGCCGCAGAACCGTGATGACATCGAAGGCCGTACAGCCGGCCAACCCGGCCGCAAGTAGTTCAATTGGCTTGGGACCTGAGCCTCCAGCCACGTCGTCCAGCAGCGTGTAATGACCGCTGCCGGTCTGAGAGACGAACTGACGTTGCTGCTTAAGTGGTTGAGTAAGTTCGACTTTGGCAGTGATCATGGATTGCCTCCGTTTGGTCCCGTCTGAGAACCACACGAATAAATGCAATCCGTTGGATTTTGTTACAGGAATTCCACGACAAGATCAGTAAACTCTACGGGAGCCCAGGGTTGACGATCTTTGCACTCAGTCTGTGCTCCTCGGCAGCGCCTTTGCGTAGCGCGCCATTACTTCCTTGCGCAGCTTGGCCGCCTGAGCGCGATTTGGCTTCTGACTCGGCATTCGCCGGCACTCCAGAATGGTGACCTCTAGACCCGCGAGAAATGTTTGGCACGGATCGCAACCCTCCAGATGCTTTTCCAGTTCTTCACAAAACGAGTCGTCCAGTTGTTCGTCCAGATAGTTCGACAATTCCGCAAACATCGCCTTGCACCTCGACGGCGTGGTTTGCGTGCCGGTAGCCTTCTGCGGAGAAACAACGCCGACGCTTTGGCCTGTTCGTGGTTTCGACGTCTTCATCAGCTCCTTGCGCACGAAAAGCCGGGCACGATGCAGACGCACGCGAACGGTTCCTGAGCGCAGACCAGTGATCTCCGCGACCTCTTCGTCGGTGAGCCCCTCCATATCTCGCAGCACCAAAACGACGCGGTACTGCGAGGGTAGTTTCTGGATTGCCCGCCGCAACCGAGCTGCCTCTTCGCTGCGGATGGCGAAGCTTTCAGGATCTATGATGTCTCCGCTCAATCGCTTCAGTTCCTGCCGGTCCGGCATGAGTTCTTCCAGCGAAAGATTCTCTTTGGGAGCGAACTTGCTTCGGCGGCGGCTCAGGAGGCAACGGTTCTTCGCTACCTTATAGAGCCACACCAACAGCGCTTTGGGACTGTCGAACTTGGCCAAATAAGGAACGGACTTGACCAGCACCTCCTGCATCGTGTCTTCGGCGTCCTCACGCTGGCCGCAGACTTTCATGCTGAACGAATACACGGTGTTTTGTAGCAGGGCCAACGCCAGTTCCACCGCCTCATCATTGCCCTCTCTCAGCAATTGAACCGCTTGTACTATGTCGGGACGCATTGTGCCGGACGTGGTTCTTTGGGGAGTGATCTTTGGTGACTGCCATTCTACCCGTTATCACGCTGCTTGGTGCTCTACTTCACAGAACCGAGACTTCTTTTTGCTTAGTATGTACATGTATTTCGAAGTATCGAAACTATGCTATTACGAAATACAGAAACTACATACACCATTTGAACGCACACAATCCGCACGGAGGGTACATGAAACGGCTTAATTCATCATTCATTACCGCGTCGTTTTTGGGACTGCTGCTGGCCCTAGCAGGGTCCGCAAGCGCGCAAGGTGTTAATGGCAAGGAACTGTACCGCAACAACTGCAAGATCTGTCACGACAAAGGGTCACCCAATGGACAATACACCCCAATGACCATGACTCAGGATCAGTGGAGGAGTTTTTTCAAAATGAAACTCATTCCTTCCCACAAAAACGCGGTTCATCCCAAGACGGGCGGCAAGTTGCTACAAGACCTGAACCCCGACCAGATGAAAGCGATACAGCGCTTTGCCATCGACCACGCGGCCGACTCCGAGCAACCCGCAACGTGTGGTTAGAGCCAATCAGAAAGGACTAGAGGCGACAGATATGCGCAAATTATCTTCTATTTTTATTGCTCTCGCACTGCTGCTCACCTACGCAGCATCGGCCCAGAACGTCTCGGCTGCAAACGCCACTCAACCGCCGCCAACGGCTACCGGCGACGACAACGCACAATTGCGACAGGAACTAGAGCAGATGAAGAAGGCAGTCGCGACCCTTGAGGAGCGATTAACGGCACAGGAAAAGGCTGCCCAGGAAAAGAAGAAAGAAGAAGCAAAGCAAGCACCTGCAAGCGAACAGCCAACCGCTGCCGAACTTGCCACTGAAGTGAAAGACCTCGATCATCGCGTCGCTCAAACCGAACGTCGCGGGGCATTGGATCGGCTTAATTGGAGTGGCGACTTCCGGGTTGAAACGAACAGTATTTTCGCCCACATACCTACCCACTACGACGGCATGCAGTTACAAAGTCTGATGGTCAAGACCTTGTGGACCATATCGCCTCCAAGCCAGGGCGGTCTTGGCATGACGTTGGACCCCTCAAAATTGCCAGCCAATCCGGCCGACTACGCAACCTACCTCAAGGGCCTGCTGGCTGCCAACTACGGCCAGTACCAGTTCTTCGCCAACAACTTGACTTTCAGCCAGTTGAAATCTAGCTTCGGAGCGTTCCCCGCCTCCCTGCAACAGATGCTGTTGGGCTACCTCCAGCAGGTTCCCGGCGTACTGACTGCCGGCTACGGAGCGAATGCCAACGAACTGGCGACGAACCGTTTGCGCCTGAACTTCGACGCGCACGTCGCCGATAACGTCGAGGTAGCGGCACGAGTCAGCATGTACAAGGTCTTTGGGGACTCGACCAATGTGCAGGTATTCAATGGTCAGCCCACCTCGCTGAACATTGACGGCACCACGGCGACGGTTCCAACCGGAGATTTCCTGCGGGTGGAGCGCGCCTATTTCACCTGGAATCATATCGGCGGATTGCCCATGTACCTCTCGATCGGGCGGCGCCCTTCAACCAACGGACCGCCGCTCGAATATCGTGAGGATGAACTCCGCGGCGGTACGCCATCCGGCACGCTCATCGATTACCAATTCGACGGCCTTACCTTCGGCTACCACATCGGGGACAAGACAACTCTACGTCTGTGCTATGGCTTGGGGTTTGATTCCGGCTTTGGCAATGGCCAAAACTTGGAGCAGCCCGCCGACCGGGTAAAAGGTGTGCAGTTCCTCGGTGCCAACATTGATGCATACTCCACCGACAAAAGTTTGGTGCAGGTAACGATTGCCCGTGCTTGGAACGTTACTGACGGCTTCAACGGTTTGGTGGTCTTGCCGAATAACCCGTTAACCGGCGATCCGATCGGCGGCGCGGCGGTCCTTCGCTTCACACCATCCGCCAACTTGGGAGCGATTGACCTTTACGGCCTCACGCTGGAACATCGGATCGGTTCATTCGATCTATACACCAGCATAAACGCCGACAGCCTCCGTCCGAACGGGATTACCACGCCGTTTGGCGGAATGGGAGCGAATCCTTTCGATGTTCCCGCCAACCATGACGGCTTCATGTTTTACGGAGGGGCCCGTTACAACGTTGCGCGGAACGATGGCCGAACGAAGATAGGAGTCGAGTTCAATGATGGTTCCAAGTACTGGTTCAACTTCGCGCAAGCTGAGGACGACATCTTTGCGCCTAAGACCAGTGCTCGTGGCCAAGTGTACGAAACCTACCTTACGCACCGCATTACCCCTCACTTTATCCTGAAACTCGATTACCAGCGCTTCCACTACACCTGGAGCGGCTCTGGCTGGGACGTAGGCGCGCCCGAGCGGCTTAGTGACAGCCCTCTGCTCGGATTCCCCACGTACGATCGGGGCAGCATGATGACCGTAGGCATGACGGCGAGGTTCTAGAAATGACGATCTGTCCGATCTGAATCCCGCTGACAATGGTTGGCCTAACCGCGCGCTTTTGACAACGCGACAAGCTTGGGGGGACGACCCCACCGTCGCCTCCCCAGGCAGATCTCGCCACACAAAGGTCATACGATGAATCGCAAGATCACACGTCGAAGATTTCTCAAGACATCGTCTTCTATAGCCGCTCTGACCGGCGCAAGTGCGGCGGCTACCGGATCCGCACCACATCTCCCCGGTTGGCGCGGAGAAACCCGCGTCGAGCAGATTGCTACGAACTGCGAAATGTGTTTCTGGCGCTGCGGCGTAATGGCGGAAGTTGCGGATGGTAAGGTTCTCAAACTCCAGGGCAATCCAAATCACCCCCTCACCAAGGGACAGCTCTGTGCCCGCGGAAATGCCGGAACGCAGCTTCTTTACGATCCCGATCGGCTGAAATATCCAATGCTGCGAACGGGCGCCCGGGGCGAAGGCAAGTTCAAACGAATCTCGTGGGACGAAGCGCTTGACCTGCTCGCGACCCGCTTGACCGAACTAAAGAAAAAGTACGGCGCGGAAAGCGTTGCGTTCTTTCCGCACGGAGTAGCAGCCGGATTCTTTGGAACACTCATGAAGGCATTCGGAACTCCGAATAGCGCTGAGCCGGCGTTCGCTCAGTGCAAGGGGCCGCGCGATGTGGCCTATCAGTTGACCTTTGGCCGGGCCGTCAACTCGCCCGAGCCGATCGATCTGGAAGAGGCCAAAGCCATCGTCCTGATCGGCAGCCACATTGGGGAAAACGTATTCACCTCCCAGGTCACAAAGTTTATCACCGGGTTGCAAGGCGGAGCGAAATTGATCGTCGTTGATCCGCGCTTCTCCACGGCAGCTTCGAAAGCAGATCATTGGCTGCCCATCAAGCCGGGAACCGACATTGCCTTGCTGCTCGCATGGACTAATGTCCTGATCACGGAGAACCTTTACGACAAGCAATACATCGATCAATACGCCACAGGAATGAAGGAGCTGGAAGCTCACGTGAAGGAATTCACGCCGGATTGGGCCGAACCCCTGACCGAGATATCCGCCGCCCAGATTCGCGAAACGGCTCACCTCATGGCGGACGCGAAACCAGCAGTGGCGATTCATCCTGGCCGGCATGTCACATGGTATGGCGATGACACGCAGCGAGCGCGCGCCATGGCAATTCTTACGGCCTTGTTGGGAGCCTATGGACGCAAGGGCGGAATGTTCCTGCCGACCAAGGTGAAGCAGGGGCACATTCCGATGCCGCCATTTCCCGATTCAGATCGTGGTCGCGCCGACGGCGCCGGAACAAAGTATCCCCTGGCGACCGAGGAGTCTCAGGGACTGACCCAAGGCATGGTGCAGGCGACGATCAGTGCCTCTCCGTATCCCATCAAGGGCTGGGTTGTTTACGGACAAAATATTCTAGAGAGTATCCCGCAGCGGCAAAATACGCTGAAAGCCATTGCGCAACTGGAATTCATGGCGGTGGTCGATGTTCTGCCGGTGGAACAAACCCGCTACGCCGACCTAGTGCTGCCGGAAGCGACCTACTTAGAACGGTACGATCCGCCACACGTTGTTACCACGTCAAAGCGGCCTTTCGTCGCCATCCGGCAACCGGCGATCGATCCCATGTACGAGTCCAAGCCGGGATGGTGGATCGCCAAACAGATGGCGAGCCGGATGGGCCTCGCGGACTATTTCCCGTGGAAAGATCCGGAGGAGCACCTCACCAAGCTTTTGGCGCCGCTAGCGGTCAATGAAACGGAGTTGAAAGCTCTGGGCGCAGTAGCCTTTGAAGGTCGCCCCTATATTGAAGATCGGCACGAGGATGATGGGCCGATCTTTCCAACGCAGAGCGGCAAAATCGAACTGTCTTCTTCTGTCCTGCTAGATCTCCATTTTGATCCTCTGCCGAAATTTACGGCGGTCGAGCAGCCGCCTCCGGGATTCATGCGGCTCATCTACGGCCGGGCTCCCATGCATTCGTTTGCCCGCTCCCAAAACAATTCCTGGCTGGACGACCTGATGCCGGAAAACCAGGTCTGGATCAATGCCGAGGTGGCTGCCAGACTCGGTATTCAGGACGGACAGCGGGTTGTCCTGGAAAATCAGGACGGCGTCAAGACCCCGCCGGTTGCGGTGCGCGCAACCCAGGGAATCCGAAAAGACTGTGCATACATGGTCCACGGTTTCGGAACCGAGGCCAAGACCCTTACAAAAGCCTATAGAAGAGGCGCTTCCGATACGCAGTTGATTACCCGCGTCTCGATTGATCCGATTATGGGTGCGACGGGAATGCGCGTGAACTTTGTTCGCGTTCTGCAAGCAGACAGGAGTTAGGGAATCATGGCGCGCTATGCGATGGTGATCGACCAGGAACGTTGTGTAGGGTGTCAGTCCTGCACGGTGGCTTGCAAATCGGAGTGGGACGTGCCGAACGGCTCCGGCCGCACAAAAGTACGCCAAACCGGAACCGTGGGCCAGTTCCCAAAGCTCTCAACTGCGTTCTACGTGTCGCAATGTAACCACTGCGATCGGCCGACCTGTGTGCCCGCCTGTCCCACCGGCGCAAGCTATCAGGATCAGAACGGCATAGTGCGTGTGAATCGAGACCTTTGCATCGGGTGCGGTTCCTGTGTCGCGGCCTGTCCCTACGGAGCTCGCTATGTGAACGCCGAAATCGGAAAAGTAGACAAATGCGATTTCTGTGCCAGCCGACTCGGCCAGGGTTTGCAGCCGGCGTGTGTGGCCACGTGCCCCGGGCACGCTAAGATCTTTGGGGACCTGCAGGATTCGTCCAGCGAGGTCTTCCGGTTCGTGTACCGAACCGGAGTGAAGCGCATGGAGACTGCGAACGTTGCCGTAGGCCCGAATGTTTACTATGCGGGTAAACCGGAACACACTGAACTCGCTCTTGCCAGCTTTGCTCCGGTTCCTCCGCGAACGATCGCACCAGGCAAGGTCTGGAGCAGCGTGTTGAACAAGTTTGTATGGCTCGCAGTTGGTGCAACGTTTCTCGGCCAGGCGGTTGCCTTCTTCCACCAACTTTCGACCGGTGAAAGGCAGTTCGAAGAATAAGGAGCAGTATGGGCGCATCCACAATTCCCGCGGTTCCGACTCTGCTTACAGTTGAGCAAGCTGAGACGATGGCACAACGGCAGATCAAAAAGCACCATGTTGCCATCGTGCTTCTTCACTGGTTCAATGCCACAAGCTGGCTGCTGGAACTCGCCACCGGGGCCGGGCTGATCGTTTCTCCCTATTACCGTTTTGCTCCCGTGTGGTACCTGCAGGTGATGGAAGGCATATTCGGCTCCCGGGCCAATATGCTCCGCTTCCACATCGCGGTTGCCTTGACTTGGATTACCGTGTTTCTTGTGTATGCGATCTTCGGTTTCCGCAACTACCTCCGAATTGAGGTGCTGCAACACGAAATCGGTTTGGATGCCGACGATTTCCGCTGGCTCAAGGTACGCACCCTCTTGATCCTTGGGCGAACGAAGGACGCGCTGCCACCCCAGGGAGTCTACAACGCCGGCCAAAAGCTTTTCGCACTGGTTGTCTACATCATGATCCCGGTCATCATGCTTACCGGCCTCATCATGACATTTCATTGGTTCGGTGCTGCCGCCGTGGCTTGGGCCATGATCCTGCATTTCTTTGCCGTTGGCGTGGTTGTGTCGGGCCTCATGATCCATGTCTACATGGGAGCCGTATTTCCCGAGGAAAAGCCGGCATTTTATTCCATGATCACCGGGACCGTGGACGAGCTCTACGCGTACCGCCACCATTTCAAGTGGTGGAGAACGGTTAAGACCCAAGAGTTGATGTGGAGAGAAGAGCTGAGATCGAAAGATGGGGACGACGTGAACTCGACGGAAGAGAAACCCGACAGCAACCCGGAGCTGGAGGAAGTTCCTCGCTGATTTTCCGCGCGCTGTCCAGAGTTAGGAGATAACATAGTGGCCACCACGGATTCGCGACAACAGCTCATCCCCTGCAACGACGGGTTAACGATGAAAAAAGCCAGCAAGCAATGGGAAGTGGAAAACGAGATTCTCGAGCGGCAGGTTCTGATCTGTAAAGCTTTCGCAAATTCGACACGTCTGCACATCCTGGATCTTCTCGGCAAGCGCGATTGGTCAGCTACAGATATTCAGAAAGAACTCGGAATCTCGAAGGCCAACCTCTCGCAACACGCCACGGTGCTGAGATCAGCCGGCGTTGTCGTCCGGCGACGCGAGGGCAAACAAGTTTATTTTTCGCTGGCTATGCCAGAGGTTAAGAAGGCCTGCCAGCTTATTCAGCACGTCCTCCGCGTACAAATCCGCAACGGGCAGCGACTCGTCTGAGCTTGTAGCACCGATTTGAGGAACAGTGCCCCTGGGGTCCGCAGAAATTCCATCCGCCGAACCGAAGTCGCGGAAAATCGAGCTCTTGAGCACGCCGAACGAGTCACCCTCCCGTTCCTCACCGAGAACTCTGCATCGAACTCCGCGAGTGGTTCGAGTCCCAGTGCCGAAAGCCATCTGTTTCGCACCGTAAAGACCGTTACGCAATAGTCATTTTTGCAGGTACGAGAGGTGGCGAAGGACAGGCAATACAAAAGGGCATCCCGGAGGCGGGATGCCCTGGATTTTCCCATTCTCACTTGCAGTTGGAGAACTTTGCGGATGCCACCTGAGTACTCCAGTCGAAACGGAGCGAGGCCTGATAGTACTCGGTGGTATACCAGAAGGTGCAACCGTCCTGGTCAATCCGCATGGAACTGTAATCGCCCCAGCGGTTGCCTGTGTCAGGCTGAAAACCGCTGCCCAAAACCACTGGTACCTCGGTTCCCAGCGTGCCAGCGGCGTCGGTGGCCCGGCGGCCCGCCACGAAGATCGAGGGGTACGTCGCAGCCCCGTTGGGACAGGTGTTGCCGCAGGACTCACTGTAGCCGAGGAGGATGTCACCCATCTTGTCGCGGGCCAGCGAACCCATCCAGCGCCATTTGCCATCGGGAGCATAGGTGCCTTGCTGGTAGACGCTGAGCGCGGTGGGTGCGACGCTGGTCAGAGGCGCCGTGATCTCCATCCAGCGGATGGCTCCTTGGCCTCCCGAAGCAGTGACCATAAAGTTCACCAACCAGTGTTGCGCGGCTGGTGGGAACCTTACGGACTGGGGATCGACCGAGTACGCAAAGCGGTACATGAGCCGATCACCCAGCGAGTCGACCTTGGTGTTGGTTCCTTTTTGCGGAACGCAATTGCCACCGAAGGCACCGTTGCACGCCCCCGTATAAGTGGCGATGCTAAGTAGCTGCGAGTCAGCGTCGCCGGTAAAGGTTGCGCCCTGCGTCCAGTCGTTCAAGTCGTTAATGTGTACAGAATAATTGCCGGCTGACATCGATTCGACGCTCCCGCCTCCAGCCGGCGAATGAAGTGGGACACCCAGACCTCATCAGCCTGATCTGCTGAAGTACCCCCGTTTAATGTACCAATCCCGATGTAAGTTCTCAGTTGATTAGACCCGCCCAAGAAAACTAAGCCGCGGGAGGTTGGAGATTTCGGCCCGCGCAGCCTGGGTTCAAATAGAAGACGGTGCCACCCTAACCGGGGACGACATCGTGTCTTTTTGCGCATCGAAGATAGCTCATTTCAAGATCCCGAAGTATATCCAGATCGTGGATGAGTTTCCTATGACAGTGACGGGCAAAGTGCAGAAGTTTAAAATAAGGGAAACGATCATGAAGCAACGAAAAGCTGATTCGGCTTGAGCTTCAAACCGAAAGTGCACACTTCGGCGATCTGGCCATCGTCTGAAGCCAGCTCGTTTTATTAAAACCAACGCAGTAATAGTAATTCGGTAGGTTTGATAAGAATCAGGTGGGAAAGCGCTGTGTACCTGAAACTAGATTCTGGCATAGGACGGCACCCAGATTTCACGCACGCTAAATAGCGTGTTTTCAGCACTGCCGAGGACGGCTGGAATCGGGGATTCTGGCGCACCCGAACCGGTCCGCAATGTTTGAATGCCCTCCTCTAGGCCGGCGTCAGCTTCTTCAAGAATGCTGGATCGATTTCGAGGCCGAGGCCGGGTGTGTTCGGCAAATAGACGGTGCCTTGCCTGATTTCCATCCCCCCGATGATTGGATTGCTGGCATTGAACAGGAAAGAATCCAAATCGGCGTAGATGAGATTCTTTTGCGATGCGATCACATGGGCTGCGGCAGTCAATGCAAGGCTGGTTTCGGTCATGCAGCCGAGCATGCACTGGATGCCGGCGGCGGCGGAGACCTGCGCGATGCGCACAGCGTTGAGGATGCCTCCGGTTTTCATGAGTTTGATATTGATGAGATCGACCGCATCTTTGCGCACCGCCTCAATTGCATCGTGAGGCGAGTGCACGGACTCGTCCGCCATAATCGGAATGGATGAGTGGTCGCGCACGTACCTTAGACCATCCATGTCCCAGTACGGCACAGGTTGCTCACAGGCCTGGATGTGGTAGGCCTCGATGCCCCGCAGGCTGCGAACCGACTGCGCCGGAGTCCATCCCTGGTTGGCGTCGATGCGGAGGGCAATGTCAGGACCGACGGCCTCACGCACCGCGTGCAGTCTCTCGATGTCTTTCTCGGGAGACTCTCCGACTTTAACCTTGATGGTGCGAAATCCCTGGCGCACCACGTTCTGGGCCGCCTCGCCCATCGCCGGGGGAGCATCGATAAAGATGGTTTTGTCGGTATCGAAACTGTCGCGGTACTTGCCAAGCAGGCAGCAAACGGGCTGTCCGGCGATCTTGCCGCAGATATCCCAGAGAGCCATTTCGAACGCGGCCTTGATGCTGGGATTATTGGGAGACATTTCATCCATATCGTCCACGATTTTGGCAATGGTGAAGGCGTCGCGGCCAAGGACCAGGTCGGCGAGCACACGGCCGAAGGCGACATCGGTCTGCTGAGTTTCGCTGGTAACGGCGCTGTAGGGAGAAGCTTCGCCCACGCCGGTGACACCATCTTCTGTGCGCAGACGGACGAAAACGTTGTCCGTGGTCAGGGCCGTCGGTAAGGCAATCTTAATTACTACGTTCTGTTGAAGAGAGAAGGGGTAGATCTCGACATCGCGAATTTTTGTCGCCTTTGCCGGGACTCGAGCCTTCTCTTGCGCCAGTAACAAATGCCCTCCCTCCGTCCCTAAGAACCCGCAAGTAGTTACTGCTCCCAACATGCCTCTAAGAAAAGACTTCCGCGTGATTTCCATTATGTCCTCTCGGTACTTAGATTGGTCAGGAAACTGCGCGACCAAATCGATTCGGCCAGACCTTCGAGGTTCAGTAGTTCAAATCCCAATGCAGCATGTGCCAATAGAGTACAAACCAGGTGAAGCCTAAGGCCGCGACTACGATTAATGTGTCTCCCAGCCTGCTCCATAGGCCGCGCCCCTGATAGCGCCACGATTCAACGGCATTCCAGAGGATGATCAGCCCACCAAGAATGCCGACCCCTCCGAGCAACTGAAGAAGGTGGAACCAGATATCCATCCGTGAGCTGAAGATCGACAAATACCTCTCGGAAAGAAGCACGATCGTGACAAAGATACCGACGAAGATGATGTCGACCGCACACACTACCCGAGTCCATGTGCGCAGCTTTCCGAGCGGCGGTTTGAGATTCAACGGTTGGCCATAATGGCGCCGAACGAAATACGCAGTCGGCCATAGCAGCAGGGTGAGCACAAACACCGACAGCGCTCCGATGAGAGCGATCATGTTGAATGTCCCCGACCGGTACCATGAAGCCTGCTGGAAAACCATGAAGGGATAGTCGATCACCATGACTAAGTTGCCGGAATCATCGCGCTTGAATGCCAGCTTGGCCTGTCCGTCGACTTCACGGAAAAGAAGCGGACCAATTTCCTTGAAATGTTTTGGCTTGCCATTCAAATCCTTCATCTTGTCTGGCACGATGGTGTTGTCTTTACCAGGAGAAACCTTAAGCTCGCCGAGGGGCGTGAAAACGGCCAGCATGCTGGTTTCCATGCGGCGGCTGACGATGTAACTTCCAGAGACGTCGCTGGCATCCTGGGCCGCATTGGCAACGGCTACGCCAGGGGGAGGCTGATAGGGAAAATAACGGTCAAGGAATTGATGCCAGAGCGCGTCACGCGGGCTGATTTCCGCCTTGCCCATACTGTTGTATGAAACAAAGAAGCCAACACCCACGTCGGGAATCAGGTGAAGATCGCTATGGAAGTAGATCGTGTCCCCGGCATGCCCGATGATGCGATGCCCATTGCGGCTTTCTTCATAGAAACCGAGCGCGAAACCGTTCATATCCGGCAGGTTGACAAATGTGCGCGTGTGCATCAATTTGACCGTCTCCGGCCGCAGAATCTGGGCATTCTCGTACGTTCCATCCTGCAGGTGGGCTAGCATGAAATGGGAGATATCCATCGCTGTCATGGAAGAGCTGCCGGCGGGCGCAGGTTCGATGACCTCAAACGGTTTTGCGGGCTCGGAGGCTACCGTATAGCCGCACGACATCATCGGCTTGAGAGCATCCGGGAGAGGCTCGCGGAATGTCGAGTGCAGCATTCCAAGGGGGACGAGGATATGGTGTTCGATGTAATCATCGAAATGTTCCCCTGAAACCCGTTCCACGATGTAACCAGCGACCGTGGTGGCATAGTTGGAATAGGCGGGAGTAACACCCGGAGGGAAAATGCGGGCGGGAATGTGTGCCTTAACGTAATCACCGATGGGCACTAAATCCTTCGGGTCGCTCAGCCACATATCCTTGACTGTTTCCTGAAAGCCGGGGGCGTGGGTCATGATGTTGCGCAGAGTAATGGGCTTCGGAAAAGTCGCCGGGATTTTGAAATCGAGATAATCGTTTACGTCGCGATCAAGGTCGAGCTTACCCTGTTCTACGAGTTGCATAACCGCTGTCCAGGTAAAGAGCTTCGAGACGGAGCCGGGGCGGAACAGCGTGCCATCCGGAGTCACCGGGATCTTTTTGGCGACATCGGCGTAACCGTAGCCTTTGGTGAATAGGACTTTGCCATCCTTGATCACCAGCACGACGGCGCCCGCGATGTCTTCCCGGGCAAGTTGCTCGGGCATGATGCCGTCGAGAAAGGCCGAAACGTCAGCCGCCGTCATCTCAGGCGTACCCGCTGGCTGTGTTGGGACGGTAGCCGCTTCCGTTGTCGCTTTTTTCGCTGGAGTTGCTGGGGTGGGGGCCTGGGCCAGCGTTCCCAGGCAGAGTGAGAACACCAGAAGCAATAGTCCGGCGCAGGTGAGCAGGCGGCGTCCGCCCCCGTGAAGATCTCGAACGATTAAATTAAAGATCATGGCTTTTCCCTCTTCCCCCTAAGAAAAACTCCACTTACTACTGCCAGGCCACAAGCGTCGCCGCCGCATAACCAAGTTCGTCGCATCGCCATTGACACTTAAGCGTTCACCTTACTCAGAAGCTGAACCTGAGCGATAACTGGAGAACTCGGGGATTCGAGGCCAGCGTAGTGATCTGTCCAAAGCTTGCGTCGGTAACCGTGACATCCGGGTTGCTAAAGATCGGATGATTGAAGACATTGAAAGCATCGGTGCGGAATTCGAGGTTCATCGCTTCATGCGCCCTGCTCAACGGGAACAGCTTGTTCAGGGAGAGATCGGTATCGGATTGCCCGGGACCGACCACCACTCCTACCCCACCATTCCCGAAGCCGGTGGGTGCGAATCCGTAGTTCGGATCAATTGGGCCCACTGCCGGATAAGGCGCCTCACAACCGGCGTTGATCCAGCCGTTGGTCACTCGCGTAAACGTTGAGCCACTGGTGGCGAGTGCGCATCCAGGAGTGAAATTAGCAAAATCCGTTAGCACACCGTAAATGTTGGAGGCAGGCGCACCGTTGTACGGCGTGAGGGGCTGTCCCGATTGGATCGTGGCCACTCCGGAAAGCTTCCACCCAGCCAAGGCATAGCCGAGCGCCGAATGGCGGTCGTTTGGGCCGGGCAGGTCGTACACGGCGCTGAAAACGAATCGCTGTGGGCGAACAAAGTCATCTGGCCCATAATCCCGACGCGCGTTAGTCTGGTCACCGTAAAGCAGACCCGAGGTAAAGGCATAGGGACCCCCAACTCCCCCGATTACATTTGTAAGATCGCGCGCCCAGGTGTAAGAAGCCAGGAACTGCAAACCGTGACTGAACCGCTTGTTCAGGCTGACTTGCAGGCCGTTGTACCAGCCCGAGCCAAACGAGCCAAGCTGGGTCATTGACGATGAACTGAATCCTTCGTAAGGCACCCGCAACTGTATATTCTCCAGGGTGCTGGTAGTCTCGCCCCGGATGGGATTGGCGACGCTGGCCAGGGCAGCCTGGTTGGGATCTATGGCTAAAAGCAGGTGAGTGTAGCGCCCGCCTGAATAGCCCACCTCCAGCGCCAAGTCCTTAGCGATCTGCGTCTGCAGCGTCAAACTGTATTTCTGCAGAGTTGGCGGGCGCAGGCTCCGGTCCAAAAAGTAGGGCGACAGGAGTTGGAGGGGATTGGTGGTTGGAATGTAAGGAATCCATTGCGGGAACGCACCCGGATCGCCTTGAAATGGACTGGCAAAGCCGCCCGGTGGGTTCACGGTGATGCGCTCCACCGCGAAGGGCTGATCTGCGATCTCCTGGAAGAAGGGTTGACCGGTGATCGTCTGGTGATAGATGCCGTAGCCGCCGCGCAACACGGCGCGGTCGCTGTTTGGCAGGGCCCAGGCAAAGCCGATGCGCGGGTTGATGGTGTTCTGTCCTTCGCCCTTGATGCCAAAACTGTTGCCACTGCTGACCACTCCCGCTGGCGGTGTGCCCGGATAATTACTTGAGACCACAAACCCTGCCAAGCTGCCCGCAGCAGGAGGGTTGGGATTAAGGAGCGAGGGATCGATGGTTGAGTTCCGGCCCAAATGATCGCCGGGATCACCCAGACGTTCATAGCGGAGACCCAGGTTGACCGTCAGACGCGAGGTCAGCTTGATGTCGTCCTGCACGAAGCCGCCGATGGTCCACGTCCGCCACCCGCGCGCCGTCAATCCGGGCAGGTCAGCGGTCTCATAGGGAGTCAAAGGCAGCCCCACGCCCTGCAGCAGGCTGGGGAAATCGAGAAATATTGCCTCTGATTGGAGGGTAAAACCCGTGTCATTGATCTGGCCCCGGTCGACGCTGGCGCCAATGCGGATATTCTGGCGCCCGTGCGTCCAGGAAAGCGTGTCCTGGCCGATAAATGTGTTCTGCACAAAACCGACGATCTGGCCGCCGCCCGCGATCATGCCGCCAAATACTTCAAGATAGGGATCGGCGTTGTCAAAGCTCGGGGCTGTGACGCCAAGATCCGACCACGTGAACGCGGGTTGTGGCGTGGCCGTGGCATAGGTCCGATGGAAGGCGATCTCCGCCTGGTTTACCAAATGGTTCGTGAAAATGTAAGTGTGAGTCAGGGAGAAGTTCCGGTAATTCAGGGGATTGGTCTGCGGCGAACCGGGAAGAACTGGAGTGCTGGCGCCCGCATTGGTTAGCGTCTCAACGGAGTTGCTATTCGAAAAGAAGAAGCGTCCCTGGAAGTTGCTCTTTTGGCTCTGCAGCCAATCCAGATTAGTAATGAACTGGTCCTCGTTGTACGTGCAGGGTTGGCTGAAGCTGGAGAAGCCTGCGGGGCCGGTAGACGGCACCCCTGAAAGTGGATTCACGATCGTGACATTCTTGATGATCTGAGGATTCGGAATCAGATACTGGCCGTTCGGCAGTTTGAACTGAAATAGCGCCAGTGACTGTGAACTGACACTAGTTACCGGCACGCCTAAAAAGTCAGCGCCGCCCCAAACGGTGTTTGCGCCGACCGAAGCCTCCAGGCCGGTGGCCGAGCGGTCGCTCGTCAGTAACGGCAGGATCGCGCTGCTGGAGCAGTTCGTGTCAATGCCATTCTGCTGGCGCGTGCCTTGATAGGACGTAAAGAACAGCAGCTTGTCCTTCTTGATGGGACCGCCCAGCGCGAAACCGAACTGGTTTTGCCGCAGCCGCCCGCGCGGCTGACTGGTCTCGTTATTGAAAAAAGTGTTGGCGTTCATGTCCTCGTTGCGGAAATATTCCCAGGCGCTGCCGTGCCACTGGTTGGTGCCGCCTTTGGTCACCACGTCAACGTTGGCACCGGAGTTGCGCCCCGAGGAGGCGTCGTACTGGCTGGTCTGCACTTTGAACTCTTGAATACTGTCCGGGTTCGGAATGGCCGTGCCGCCGCTGTAATAGCCGCTCGCTTCCCGGTCGTTAATCTCGACCCCATTCATCTGGTAATTGTTGTCCACCCAGTTGCTGCCACCCGACGAGATGCCGTCGTTCAGTCCGCCACGGCCAATCTCGGCGGCGTTGAAGACCTCGGCCGAAACGCCCGCCGACAGCCCCAAAATCTGCGTGTAGTTCCGTGTAACCAGCGGCAGGCTTTCCATTTCTTTTTGATCTACCACTTGGCCCAGAGTGGCATCTTCCGTCTTCAACAACTCCTGCGCGCCAGTGACGGTTACCGTCTCGTTCGTGCTGCCGATTTCCAGCCGCAGATTGACCCCAGCCGTTTCCGTAACGTGTACGCGAATGCTGGCGCTGACCGTTTCCTTGAATCCGGTCTTTTTGACTTGCACGCGGTAGGTGCCCGGATTCAATAGCGCCACCAGATAAGTTCCGTTCGAAGTGGAAACGGCGCTTCGGACCTCGCCGGTGGCGACGTCGATGGCCTTCACCGTGGCATCGGGAATCACGGCGCCGCTAGGATCGGTAACAGTACCGGCGATGGCCCCTGTGCCGGCAGTCTGACCCAGCGAAACCGCAGTCAGGCCGAGAACCACAAGGATAACGGCGAAGGGAAGAGGACAACGCGCAAGCTGTTTCATAGCAAATTGCTCCTCAAATATTCTTGCTTGCCTGAATGAAATGCATGTTTCATTCAGGAGTAAATGGCACTCTTTTGTCGAAAACACTGTACGGCGCAGCTGTAGGGGTGTCAAGCGCAAATAATCGTTTATGAGCAGAAACTAATCAGTTTTGGCAATCTGTGATGACGATAACATCGAGTGAAACATGTGATACCGATTTATCGGCTGGACGCGAGAGGGGCCTCAGCGTGACCCCGAAAGCGCAGTGGATCGAGAATGGTGATTCGCGCTTCCGCAGGAATCCCACTGGGGATCATCGGTCTGCGCACGTGGGCGTAGATTATGCGGGAATGTTTGGGAACCAGCATCAGCCAGAACTGCAGCTTTTTTTCACGCCAGGGGCTGGGCAACCACGCTGCTTGAATTCGCGGAAAAGCTCTGCTCGCGCACGGTGAGGTGCTCGATTCTTTTGCGGCGCGCTCTGTAGCCCAAGCCCGGCGCCGGCGGTACGTGGATGGTTCCGTGCGGCGTGATCTCCACCTCCGGGTCAATCACATCTTCGTCCCAATAGCGTTGGCTGGCGGAAACGTCCCCAGGCAGCACGAAGCCGGGTAAGGCGGCCATCGCGATATTGTGGGCGCGTCCAATTCCCGATTCGAGCATGCCTCCGCACCACACGGGCACTGATTTTGCACGGCAGAGCTCCTGGATGTCACGCGCTTCACTATGGCCACCCACCCGGCCCAACTTAATATTCAAGATGCGGCAGGCGCGCATTTCGATCGCCGCTCGCGCGTCACGGAGATTCAGGATGCATTCATCGAGGCAGATGGGAGTTTCCATCTGCGTTTGCAAAATCGAGTGTTCAAAAATCTCGTCCCAGCCGAGCGGCTGCTCGATCATCATGAGGTGGTACGCGTCGAGGCTCTTCAGCAGATCCAGGTCATCCAGGCAGTAAGCGGAATTGGCATCCACCATCAGTGGAATGCCGGCGAACCGCTGGCGGACCGCGTCGACACTCTTCACATCCTTGCCGGGCTTGATCTTGATCTTGATGCGCTGGTAGCCGGCGGAGAGCTCTTTTTCGATTGCCGTCAACAACTCTTCAATCGTCGAGCGGATCCCCAATGAGACGCCACAGGGAATTTGTTCTTGCGTTCCACCCAGCAACTTTGCAAGCGACGCGCCCTTCTGTTGAGCTTCGATGTCCCAGAGAGCGTTCTCCACCGCTGCCTTAGTCATGCCATTGCCACGAATGGCGCGCAGCATTGCGGGCACGTCGCTCGCACTGTTAATTTCCTTTCCAACAAGTTGCGGAGCGATAAAGCGGCCAAAGATCACCCATGCCGTGTCCACGCACTCGGAGTTGTAGTATGGCCCATCTTCTGTGGTCACTTCGCCCCAGCCTGACACGCCATCGCAATGTGCCTCCACCAGCAGGATGCGACGCTTGTCGATTTTGCCGAAGCTGGTTTCGAAGGGCGCCTTCAGGCGCAGGTGGATCTCCCGCATTTCGAGCCGTTCAATTCGCATAGAGGTCGCCAGACTACAGATACCTGCTAGTTTGATACGAACGTTTCATTGTAAATAGCAGGTCATTGACGCGTGCAGTCTAGACCAAGTGCCCATCGTTGTCAATGCGTGCGCTGGCGCGATTGCTGGGCGCACAATATGCCATAGAAACATATGATACAGTGTTATCTTAAAACCTGTTCTCGCATGCGTAGATCTGTGTTTTTTGCGTTCTACGTGATTCCCGAACATCAGTTTGCTAAGATTGGCGGCGCCGCCATGGCTGATAAAAATAACCGCCCCTGGGAAGCGCGACGGGCAGTAAGTCCCGCCGACCGGTTGTCCCAGCTAAGTCCGCGCCGGCGCGAGATCATCCGGCCGGCTCTGGATGACCCGCGCCGATTCGTTCTGCTCAGCGTGCGCGATATGGCCAAGGAACTGGGCACGGATCCGGCCACTACCGTACGCATCGCCCGTGGACTTGGTTTCGCAACCTACAAGGAATTTCAGTATTATCTGCACGAACTTTCGGTGGTCGAGGCGACCTCTCTGGATACGATGGCAGCCGGATCGGCCCCGGATTCAAGCGTGAATTCGCTGATGAAGGCTGGTCTTAACCAGGAACTGAAGAATTTTCGGGCTGTTCTCAATGGCGTGGACCTAAGGAGCCTGGAGATGGTCGCTCGGCGTCTCTGGAAAGCACGCCGGATTTTGCTGCTGGGCGGAGACGCGGCGGCTTGCCTGGTAGATTACCTCCGTTACCATTTCAATATCCTGGGTTTGCCAGTTCATGCCGCTACCTCGCCGGGCGAGGCAGCCCATCTTGTGCTCACTCTAGGCAAGGGAGATTTGGTCATTGCAGTCAGTTTTCGGCGGGGCCTTCGCATGACCATTGAAGGCATCCAGCAGGCGCGCAAGCTTGGGGCCTACTGCGTCGGCATCACCGATACTTTTATTTCGCCGGTTGCGCGCTTCTCGGATAAGTCATTCATCACGCCCGTCGACACGACGTCGTTTGGCGTCTCCTATTCTGCTCCGCTGTGCTTATTCAATGTTCTTATGGTCGCAATGGCGGAAACCCGCCGCCCCAAGACCCTGCAGATCATGAAGAAAGTCGCTGAGGAGCAGCGCCACGGATTCCGCTTCTATAATGGATAGCAGGCAGAAAATGGCTTTTCTGAGTACTGTTTTTCCAGGCACTGTCGGTTGGACTCAGACTCCCGCGTTGCACAAGCTCCCGGAGGAGGCCGCGGTGGCCAACATCCTTCGGCCAGTCTGGCTGGCACTCCAGCACTCACTGCTTCCGATCTCGACGCTCTCCGGCGCCGCCTTCTCGCCCGCATCGGTTGCGCCCTCGGTTCGTTTCCATTCCACTGTTCGCGGTG
This sequence comes from uncultured Acidobacteriaceae bacterium, assembly GCA_963821295.1. GTDB lineage: Bacteria > Acidobacteriota > Terriglobia > Terriglobales > Acidobacteriaceae > Acidiflorens. Next base: position 921,146 of record CAWGDB010000001.1, read on the forward strand.
CTGGGCGTTGACCACACCATACCGACAAGCGGACTTGATCCCTGGATTCGGTTGATCCAAATTCTTGGAGTTTTCGGCCTCCTGGGAGTGGCATTTATCCTCTATGACGCAGTGCGATCCTGGACGGAAAAAGGCCGCGAAATATGGATTCAGATCGCCAATGGCCTGATGGCTTTCGCTGGTCTCAGCCTGGTCTGGTTCATCCGCCATTTCCAGCCGCTGAGAGCGATCACTCTACACCATCAAGAGAAATGCTTCGGCCTCTCTGAATCTTCGGATGAAAGTTGGTGCGCAAGGCCGAGGCAGGTTCTCCGTCGGCGATTGCGCACACCTGTGATGCGGGCAGGTTAGCTGGGGATTGCGCCTACAGTGCAGGCGATTGAAATCTAAGGATTGAAATCGAAGGGGAGGAGTGCAAGAACTGCAGGTTCAATCCCCGATCAGTTCGATTTCCGCGGAATCGAGTCGATCGAGAGGACGACTGCTCATTCGGGCGAGGCCCAGACTTATCAGCGAAACCGCGCCGAACAGAACGACGCAACCCGGCCAGCCTTTCCAGCGCCAGAACCAGTCGGTCAGCGTGGCCCCGGCGCTTCCTCCCAGATAGTAGAACGTGACGTAGAGTCCGGCGGCCGAGGAGCGTGCGCGCCCCGCAATTGCGCCCGTCTGCACGGTCGCGGCAGCCTGCGCTACGAACACGCCCGAAGAAAAGATGGCGAGGCCCGCGATGACGACGGGCAGCGATTTGACCAGCGTGAGCAGTATCCCCGCAATCATCATCGCGGTATAGAAGAGGGTCGTGTGGCGAAAGCCAAAGCGATCGAGGGAGCGGCCCGACTGTGGCGTGACGACTACGCCGAGGAGATAAACAAAGAAGATGCTCCCGAGCTGCGCCGAATCCAGACGAAAAGGCGAGGCCGCGAGATAGAAGTTTGCGTATGTAAAGCATCCCACCAATGCGAAGAGCGCGGTCGCGCCCATGCCGAAGTTGGCCAGAAGCCGTGGGTTGCGCAGGTGTTCCCGGGCGTGGTCCAGAACCTGCCGCAGGTGTTCTGCGCGCACGAAATTTTTCGCCAGCGGAAGCCAGGCGCGGACCACCACCGCGCCGATCAGATTCAGGGCGGCCAGTACAAGAAAGGCGGCGCGCCAATTCCAATGGGTTGCAATCACGCCGGAGATGAAGCGCCCGAGAAATCCGCCCAGCACCGTTCCTGCGACATATGACGACATAGCGCGGCCAACACCGCGTCCAGCCCACTCCTCATTTACATAGGCGAGGATGACGGCGATGACGCCGGGAACGAACAATCCCTGCATGAAACGCCAGAAAATAAGCGCCCCGAGGCTGGTGGAGGTGGCCGCCAGCGCAGTCGGAATCGTCAGCAGGAACAGCGATGGAACGATAATTCTCTTGCGGCCTCGGCGCTCGGCAATCATGCCGATGAGCGGAGCGGTGAGCGCCGTGGCAAAAATGGTGGCGCTGACAGTGAGACTGACCTCCAATTCTGAAGCATGAAACACATGTCGCAGAAGCGGCAACAGGGGCTGAGTGCAGTAAACGTTGAGAAACGTGCACATGCCCGCCAGCATGGTGGCAGCGGTGGTCTTATCGAGTTTTGCCAAAAAGGGCTAAGCCCTCCGTGCCGCTTTGAATGATCTGTTCTGGATGATATGCGATTGCTCCCGGGCGGAGAAATCGGGACCAGCGTGCCTGGCCGAACCATTAAATTCACCGGGTTTTAATGCTGCTCCGGCCGCCCCGGGATATATGATTAATACGAGCGGTAGTGTCACACCATACCATAAGGTCAATACCGGTTCCTTTCGAAGAGACCGGGAGTCGAGTCGAGTATGCGAGGTTGCTCATGAGCACGGCCAGCATCAAAACGCCTTCGCCCGAACCCGGCTATCTTGAGCTGGTGAAGCGGACCGTCGAAGCCTGCGAACTGGCGCGATCGGCCGCCGCCATCGCTGCCGAGGGCATCGCCACCGGTTCCATGTCCCGCCTCAACGACATCCGCCAGTGCGAAAAAGATCTCGACGCCATCGATCTGGAAGTCGATTCCGGTGTGACCACGACCATCACGCGCGTGCCGGAAACCGAGACCGGCCAGTTGCTCGCCTGCATGAAGCTCATGATCGGACTGGAGCGCATCGGCGATCTGCTCTTGAGCTTTGCCACCAGCGCCCAGGCTGCCGGAAGCCGTATCGATCCGCAAGACGCCCGCGAGTTGACCCAGATGGCTACCGTTCTGGAGAAAATGCTGGCCGACGTGGGGCAGTCGTTCTCACAGCGCGATGTGAAAAAGGCGATCGATGTGCTCCGCGCCGACGCCGAGATGGATCGCCTGCGCAATCTGATCTTTCTTCGCCACATCGAAAATCCCGAAAATGTCGCGCGTCATGCCAGCCTGCAAATCATCTTCATGACCCAATCGCTCGAACGCGCCGGCGACCACGCTAAGAACCTGGCGGAAGAGGTCTGCCACTTCGTCAGCGGGCGCAGCATCCGCCACCTGCTCATGGCCTACGACAAGCCGAAAGAGCAGATGTTCATCGAATGGCTGCGCCACAAAGACAGCAACTCATAGAGTCCTTTCGGCCAAGTCCCACTCCCAGTCTTCACCCATACTTCCGACTCTTGACAGCCAGAGTTTCCAAAGGCGAGACTCGGATCAGGACACTCCTCAACCTCCAATGCAGGGATTCTCTCAATCCGGGGAACCGCTTCGTCCAGAGCGTCCGAACCATGCGATCCCCGAGGCTGACCTGACGACGCCCGAAGCAACCGGTGATCCTCGCGGACAGCCAGACCTCGAAGAGCCGGAACTGGATGCCGCGCTGCAGTTGCTGGTCGAGCGTGCGCAATACATCACAGGCGCCACTGGAACCGCGCTCGCCCTGCCCCATGATGACGAGATGGTATGTCGAGCCAGCACTGGCTCGTGCGCGCCCCCCGTGGGCGCCCGCCTTCAGGTGCGCTCTGGACTGACCGGCGAAAGCATAGCCCGCCGGCAATTGCTGCGCTGCGATAATGCGGAAACCGATCCGCGAGTGAATCTGGAAGCCTGCCGCGCGTTGGGCATTGCGTCGATCGTCGTCTTGCCCATGCTGCGCCGCAACGGCGAAGTCCGCGGCCTGTTCGAGCTATTTTCCGATCATCCCTACGCGTTTGAGGAAAGGGATCTGATCGCGCTGGAACGCATGGCCGATCTTACTCTGACGGCGCTCGATTTGGCTGAACAGCGCCATGGCACCGTCCCTCCACCGCCAACAGACACGGGAAAATCTGCACGGCCGGCGACCGCAGGATTCGCGGCGGCGGGTTCGGCATCGACCGGGTTTGCCCCGGCAGTCTCTGCTCCGGTGGTCGCTGCGCCGGCAGTTCCCGCGCTTTCGGCATCGAGCCTTCCGCAGCCTGCAAACCTTGACGCCGCTGCGGTTCCCGCCGCACCCGCTCCTTCCGTAATCCTGAAATCCCCCTTACCCGCGCCCGCTCCAATCCTCGAGAGCCCGCATGATGAGTCCGCTTTTCATCCCGAAGCCGCCTTGCACGTCCAAAAATGCGCGGCCTGCGGATTCCCGGTCTCCGAAGGGAGGACGTTGTGCCTCGATTGTGACAAGCTCCATCGTGAAAGGCGCGCTCTCGAGAAGCTCGATCGGGAAAAAAGAGAGAGCGAAAGGGAGAGCGAAAGAAAGCAGGCCGAAGCGGAACGGGGGGAGACGAGCCAACAGGGGACAGCGCTTCCGGAGAGCGAAAATAGTCCAGCGGCGGAAGCATCGTCATCCATGGCCCTCGCAACCGACGAAATCCCTCCTTTCCTGGCCAATTCTTTGGACGTGAAGCACTCGTGGCTGGCCGACCATATTAATTTGCTGGCGATCGTTGTCCTTGTCCTCGGCATCCTGGTGGCAGTTGTGGTTTTTCGGTGATGCCCTCGATTCTCCAACCGCTCTTTTCCTTGACAAGTCGGAGCCAAAGCTCTTACTCTGCGCTTACCACTCGTCGCACGACAGAAGGTGCCTAAGAATGAAGAATGTGTATGAAGTTTTGCGCCAGAAAGAACTTGAATTGACCCGGCTGGAAAAAGAAGTCGAGGCGTTGCGCGTCGCCGCCCCGCTGCTCTCGGAGGAAAAAGAGCAAATTTCCGAAGCGCCCAAACCGACGCTCACTGCTACCGCTCCCCAGCAACCAATTCGCATTCCAGCGCCCGTTGCCGCTCAGGCTGCAACTCCTCCGGCCCGAGCGGCGGGATGGGAAGACGCCGCCAAGCGCTGGCCCTAAGACAATGGAAAAAACTTCACTCAAGAAAGCCCAGGCAAACTCCTGGGCTTTTGTTTCTCGTGGAAAGCCACAAGAAGACCAACTGAAGAAAAACTCCCGCCTGCCCCGCCATGGGTGGACGCCGATCTTTCGGCGAGCAGGTTCATCGCGGCGCGATGAGTTGTTGCTACCCTTCCAAATGCAGAACGCATTCGATCAGCACGAATGGGAATGGTAGCGCAATAGGACGAAAGCAGATTCAGTCGGTAATTCACTTCTGCAATCTGACTTCTAACTTCTAACTTCTGACCCCGCCTACCCCTGCGTCGTAAACGCCAGCGCCAGCAGCGTCTTCTGCTCCACCTCGTGCGCCTTCGCCGATCCCGTGGCTGGACTTGCACTCCCCGAACGTTTCACCGAAAGCACCGGCTTGCCATCCGAGATTCGCCGCAACCGCGGCAGCATGTAGAAGATCGCTCCCATGTTCGACGGCTCCTCCTGCACCCACACGATGTCGCGTGCCCCGCTGTGACGTTCGAATTCTGCTTCCAGTTCCGCCTCTGGAAACGGATACATCTGTTCCAGGAAGACGATCGCGGTGTTCATGTCGTTTCGCCGTTGCCGTTCCGTGCGTAGTTCGTGGCCAATCTTTCCCGTGCAAATCAGGATCCGCTTTACGTCGCGCGCTTCCGTGTCCGGGATCACCGGCAAGAATCGCTGGTGCGTCAGATCCTCCAGCGGAGAAAGCGCATCCGGATGCCGCAGCATGCTCTTCGGCGTAAACACGACGAGCGGCTTCCTCCAGTGACGCAAAGCCTGGCGCCGCAGCAAATGAAAATACTGTCCAGCATTGGAGGGCTGGCAAATCTGGAAATTATCCCGCGCCGCGAGTTGTAAAAATCGCTCGATGCGCGCGCTCGAATGTTCGGGACCCTGCCCTTCGTACCCGTGCGGCAACAGCAGCACCAGTCCCGAAAGCAGCCCCCACTTGTCTTCGCCCGCGCTTACAAACTGATCGATCACCGCCTGCGCCACGTTTGCGAAATCGCCGAACTGCGCCTCCCACAAAACCAGCGCCTCGGGATAATCTCGGCTATAGCCATACTCGAATCCCATCACCCCCGCTTCCGAAAGCGGCGAGTTATAGATCTGGCATGATGCCTGCTCCTCGGCAATGTTGCACAGCGGAATGTATTCGCTCTCATTTTCGGTATCGATCAGCACCGAGTGCCGCTGGTTGAATGTTGCTCGCCGCGAATCCTGCCCGCTCAGGCGCACCGGAATGCCCTGCTTCAGCAGGCTGGCAAAGGCCAGCGCCTCGGCCATTCCATAGTCGAGCGGCTTTTTCCCCGCACCCATCTCTGCCCGCTGCTCAAGCAACTTTTTCACCTTCGGATGAATATGAAATCCTTCGGGATACGTCGTCAAACGTCCGGTCAGCTCCGCAAGTTCCTCGCGCGCAACGCCCGTCGGCTGCTCATATTCCGCCTTGTAACGTCCGCCGAAATAGTTGTCCCAGTAACCCGGCAAATCGTGGAGCAGCGGCTTCTTCTTGACTTGAAGAGCGGCTTTCTGTGCGCTCTCAAACTCGCCCTTGATGGTCGCCGCGCGCTCGGCCAGATTCTCGAAGCCAATCTGCTTGGCGTAAATCTCAAACAGCGGCCGATGCTCCTTGATGGCCTTGTACATCAGCGGCTGCGTCACCGTGGGATCGTCAACCTCGCTATGGCCGTGCCGCCGGTATCCGATCAGGTCGACCACCACGTCGCTTCCAAAGGTATAGCGATACTCGGCCGCGATGCGCGCGATCCGCATGACCGCGTCCACATCTTCGCCATTCACATGAAAAATCGGAATAGCCTGCCGGCGCGCCAGTTGTGCCGCGAAGCGCGAAGAGTGCTCGTCGCGCGCATTGGTCGTGAATCCCAGCAGGTTATTCACGATCACGTGGATCGTCCCGCCAACCGTGTAGCCGCCGAGGTCGGCGTAATTCAGCGTCTCAGCCGTGATTCCTTGTCCCGCAAATGCCGCATCGCCGTGCACCAGCAGCGGGAGATACTTCGCCTTACCGCTTTCGCCCGCGCGATCCTGCTTCGCGCGCGTCCGCCCGACCGTCACCGGATCGACGGCCTCCAGATGGCTCGGATTCGATACGAGATGAATATGAATTTTCTTTCCACTCTTCGTGACGTACTCCCCGGTCGCACCAATGTGATACTTTACGTCGCCCGAGCCCAACACGCTGCGCGGATCCACGTCCTCAAATTCGGCAAACACCTCGTTCGCGGGACGCCTCGCCACATGAATAATCACGTTGAGCCGCCCGCGATGGCTCATCCCCATCACCAGTTCAAGGGCCCCTCGTTCTCCGGCGACATCCAGAATCTCGTCTACCGCAGGCAATAGAGACGTATTGCCTTCCAGCGAAAATCGTTTGTTGCCCAGGTACCGCTGCTGCAAAGTCTGTTCAAAAAGATCGGCACGGATCAGCAGATCGAGCGCCCGCTGCTGATCGACGGCCCCCGGCTCGGCTTCCATATGCTCCTGAATCCAGCGCCGGCGCTCGCGGTCGGCAATATGCATGAACTCGACGCCCACGCTTCCGCAATAAATTCGCCGCGCCTCGCGCGCGTATTCATTGTCGTTATCGCCATCAAACTGCAGATCAGGATGCGGTTGCGGAGGTAGCAACCCGAGCGGATTCAACTCCGCTTCCAGATATCCAAACTGGCGGAACAGCCCGAACACCCGTTCGCGCTCGTAATTTTGGGGAGCCCCATTCGTGGGAGCTCCAGGATTCGTCATTTCAGGAGCCGCGCTCCCGCGAGGATTGCGAGTTGAAGTGACCATAATAAAGATGTTTATAGGATAACGGATGATTGGCACGCCCTGCCCGATTCACACCGGCGGTAACTGTAACTGATTGGGCATTGACTTCCGTTCCTGGCTCCGCAATCAGACGAAGTGCCGTGAAGATTACCGCAGTCCAGTAGAGCGTAGCGCCGGTACCTTGCCGGCGGTTCCCAGAGCCTGCCCTGAGCTTGTCGAAGGGGAGCCCCGCCCTCGGCGCTCGCAGAAAAGATAATTCGGCCATAGCGCTAGGCGCGAGGCTATGAACCTCGGCTCCGCTGCGCTCGCGGACGAAGTGGGGTGTGACGAGAAAGAGTTTGCTTAGAGAAGCCTAAAACACCTTGCGAAATGTCCAGAAGAGAAAGCCGGCAAGAACCATGGATGCTGGCAGGGTCAAAACCCAGGCCATCGCCAGGTTGCGCACGGTGGCCCATTGCAGACCGGAATGATTCGCAGCCATGGTTCCGGCAACTCCGGATGAAAGCACGTGGGTGGTGCTCACAGGTAAGCCGTACCAGTCTGCGAGACCAATCGTAAACATCGCCGTGATTTCGGCAGCCGCTCCCTGCCCATAGGTGAGATGGTCTTTGCCGATCTTTTCTCCGACGGTGATGACGATGCGCTTCCAGCCCACCATCGTGCCCATACCAAGCGCCAGCGCGACGGCAACCTTCACCCAGCTTGGGATGAAGCGCGTTGCGCCATCCACATGTTTCTTGTAGTTACCGAGCACTTCCCAATCCGCGGTACTGATTACCGTCGGTTGGTTTTTCTTCATCAGGCGTAATGCTTCGCTCACCACATACATGTCATTGCGGAAGTTGCGCACCCGGTCATTCGGAACCCTCGCCAGTTCTCCAAAGAGCACCGTTTCGTTCCCGATATCGCTGACCAGTTGGCGAAGCGCAAGCATCGTGTTAGGAGTGAATTCCTTGGTGCGGATGTAATCGGTCAGCTCTTCGCGATCATCCCCAACGACCGCATTGGGACTTACATACTTTGTCAAAACGGTCGCGGCCTGCTGCGACACGGCGATGAAGTCGTCCGACTGCTTGTGCGTGACGGCGTGATTGAGTGCGTAAGCGGTGGGCACGGTGCCGACCAGGATGAGCATGATCAGTCCCATGCCTTTTTGTCCGTCATTGGAGCCATGCGCGAAGCTGACGCCGGTGCAGGTCAGAACCAGCAGCGAGCGAATCCAGAACGGCGGCGGCTCGTTGCCGACGGGCGCTTCGTACAGGCTGCGATTCTTGATCACCGCTTTCATCAGCCACAACAAAAGCGCGGCGAAAACGAACCCGACGACCGGCGAGAGCAAAAGCGACTTTCCGATGTTGGTGGCTTGCGCCCAATCGACTCCGCTGGTGCCCGTTCGTGCGGACATCAGCTGGTTGGCGATGCCCACGCCGATAATCGATCCGATCATGGTGTGCGAGCTCGATGCCGGCAGCCCGAAATACCAGGTGCCGAGATTCCAGATGATGGCGGCGACGAGCAGCGCAAACACCATCGCGAAACCGGCCTTGCTGCCCACTTGCAGAATCAGTTCGACGGGCAAAAGCGAAACGATGCCGAAGGCCACCAGGCCGCTGGAGGTCAGTACGCCGAGAAAATTCCAGAAGCCCGACCAGACGACGGCGACGTGCGGTTCCATGCGAATGCGTGTAGATGACGGTGGCGACCGCATTCGCGGTGTCGTGGAAGCCGTTTACGAACTCAAATCCGAGAGCCACCAGCAGCGCCAGCCCCAGCAACAGGTAGGGCAAAATCGAGCCCGAGTGGACAGTAGAAAGATCGGAGAGAAGATGATATGCGGCGTAGACGACTCCGACCACCACCACGACGCCGAAGCCGAGCATGGGAAGCTTCCCCGGGCTCCTGGTGAGTTTTGCATCGAGAACGGAGGTGGTCGCGGTTGCCATAGGAGTGTCTCCTCACCACTAAAAAGTTTTAATTGGAGCCAAAGGCCGCCCCCGGGCCTTCAGGGAAGGGGTGAATATACTGAAGGACTGTTAAGGCAGTGTGAAAAGTGTGGGTGAAGTTAGTGTTGGTGGAGGGTTGTGTGGTGGCGGGGCTATGCCCCGCGCCCGGGACGGCGCGAAGCCCCGTCACCACGAACTTCTCCTCGGCACTGCCCAGGCTTTTCTGACAGCTGAAAGCTGACAGCCGAAAGCTGCTCCTAGTGACTCTCCCCGTCCCCCGGAGCCACATCCGGAGTATCGACCTTGTGCGGGACCGCCGAATTCGGAGTGGCCTGCACGGGCTGAAATTCTCCTGCATCTTTCCCTGCCAGTGCGGCGCTCATGAACTGCATCCAGATGGGCAGAGCGGCGCGGGCTCCGGTTTCCTTGTCGCCCAGGGATTTTCTTTCGTCGTAGCCGACCCACACCCCGCAGGTGAGATTGGGCGAAAAGCCGACGAACCAGGCGTCGGTGAAATCGTTGGTCGTGCCCGTTTTGCCGGCCAGAGGATAGGGCATTTTGGCGGCGGCCACCGCCGTACCATGAAGCACGACCTCGTGCAGCATGGAGGTCATGATGCGCGCCGTGTGCGAACTGATGGCGTCTTTGGCATCGGAGAAATCTTCCTCCAGAATGCGGCCATCATAATCCGTGACCTTGGTGATGTAGCGCGGAGCAACGCGCAAGCCGTCGTTGGGAAACACGCTGAACGCGGAGGTCTGCTCCAGCGGCGTAATCTCCGCCGAGCCTAGCGCTACCGGCAGGTACGGAGGAATATTTTCGCTGATACCCATGCGATGCGCGTAGTCGATCACGGTTTTGATGCCGATGCGGTCGGCCAGTTTGAGCGCGGGAATATTTCTGGATTGGGCGAGCGCGCGCCGCAGCGTGATCGTCCCCTCAAATTTGTCGTCGTAGTTGTGGGGCGTGTAAGGGCCGGAAGCGGTTTGAAAGGTTATCGGCGCATCGACGATCGTGTCGTCGGGACTTCCGCCCTCATCGATCACTGCCGTATAGACATACGGCTTGAAAGACGATCCCACCTGCCGCAAAGCCTGGGTCGCGCGATTGAACTTCGAGAGGTTAAAGTCGCGGCCTCCCACCAGGGCCTTGATTTCCCCGGTGGCATTGTCGATGGCCACCAGGGCGCCCTCGACTCCGGAATCCTGCTCGAGGCTGACGTGCGCCCTCCCGCCTGCATCAAGCGACAGCACCTTGACGTAGACGATATCGCCAGCTCGAAGAAAGTCGTCAAGCTTGGCCTTAGCCTTAGTCTTGGACGTTCCGGACGGGCTCCACGCGGCAACTTCGGCGGGCGTGATTGCGGCCGTGTGCTGGCCGAAACGGATCTCGGCGGCAGTGGCCGAAACCTTCATGATCAAAGCGTGGATGTATCCGTTGACTTCAGGCTCGTCATCCCAATCGGGATCGACGTATTTGTCGAGCGGGCCCTGGGCGAGAACGTTCACGAGTTTGCCGCGCCAGCCGTGACGCCGCTCATAGGCGGAAAGGCCGTCGAGCACGGCTTGGCGCGCCGCTTTCTGCAGATTCATGTCGAGCGAGGTGTAGACGCGCAGGCCGCCTTGATGAACCTGATCGGTGCCATACTTGGCTTCCAGGTAGCGGCGGATATCCTCGACGTAGTGCGGAGCAAGGGAATTGGGATCCTTCTGCAGGTTGAGCATGATCGGCTTGCCCTTGGCATCGGCGGCTTGTGCCGCGGTAATTTTGCCGTCCTCAAGCATGGCGTTGAGCACCAGGTTGCGCCGCTTGAGCGCCCGTTCGGGATGGTTGATCGGCGAGTAATACTGCGGCGCCTTGGGAAGCCCTGCGAGCAGCGCCGCTTCTTCGAGCGTGAGCCGCCGGGCCGGTTTGCTGAAGTAGTATTCGGAAGCCGCCTCATAGCCGTAATTGCCATGCCCCAGGAAGATCTGGTTGGCGTAGAGCGTAAAGATCTGCGGCTTTGTAAAGCGGCGTTCGATCTGGATGGCCAGCAATGCCTCCTGCATCTTGCGGTAAAACGAGCGGTCGGGCGAGAGAAACAGATTCCGCGCCAGCTGCATGGTGAGGGTGGACGCTCCCTGAACCTTGCCGCCCGATTCAATGTCGCGATACGCCGCTCCGGCGATGCGCCAGAGATTGATGCCGGAGTGGGTGTAGAAATCCTTGTCTTCGATCGAAACCAGCGCATCGCGCAAGACCTGTGGATAGTCGTCGTAAGTGGCGATGACGCGGCGTTGCAAAGCGAAGGTGCCAATCACGCGGCCCTGGTCGTCATAGAGCTCAGTGATCGAACTGGGCCGGTAACGCTCCAGTTCGTCGACCTGCGGCAAGTCGGTGGAGTAGACCAGAATCAGTCCCACACCCGAGCCCACGAAAGCAGCGAGCAGAACGAGCAATCCGAAGAAGACAAATCCAACTATTTTCCGGCCAGCAATTTCAACGGGCGGCGGATGTTGGATTACGACCCTCATGGAATAATTGCCAGTTGTCGATTAACAGTTGTCAGTTGCCAGTTGCTAATGCCCTGTTGCCAGTCTAAGGGCCGTCAGGCCCGGATTACACGCAAAGAAATCTGCATACAAAGAAATCGCCCGCCGAAGCGGGCGATTGTATGAACTGGTTGTGAACAGATTGTGCTGAACCTGAGCCCCTGAATCCCTTGCTCTGAAGCCTTGCAACCTTGAACCTGGCCCTTCTATCCCTTCGATTCCCTGTTTTTCAGAACTTCCAGCGCTTTATTCAACTGGTCGTCGGGCACGTTCTTGGGTTTGACGTTTTGGGTGTCGGGAGCAGCGGTCGGCTGGTCCTCGTCGGGTAGGCCACTGTCGTCCAAATTGTTGTCGGCAACCTGCACGTTGGGTGTCACGGCCGTATCCTGAATTGCTTTGCCGCTCGGCGAGTAATATTTCGCGATCGAAAGAATCAGGGCCCCGGAGTCGTGCATATCGATCGTCTTCTGGATCGAACCGTCACCAAAGGTTTTGTCCCCTACCACGTCGCCCCGAGCATTTTCGAGAATTGCGGCCGCCACGATCTCGGCTGGGCCAGCCGTACCACGATTCACCAAAACCGCCACGGGAAGCTTGGTGATGTCTTTCGACGGTTCGGCATTAAATGCCTGGCGAGGATATTTCTGTCCCTGCAAGTAAGTGATGGTGCCATGATCGAGAAACAGGTTGGCGGTCGCGATGCCCTCGGACTCCTCGCCGCTCGCCGAGTTTCGCAGATCAAGGAGCAGCTTCTTTGCTCCCTGCTTTTGCAGATCGCGAATCTTCCCGGCGATCTCCTCCGCCTTACCCTCTGGGAATGCGTCGACCTTGATGTAGCCGACGTTGTCAGCGAGCATCTTTTCTTCCACCGGAGGAATCGTGACCAAGTCGCGAGTGACGACAATCTTCTGGGGTTCAGCGCGCCGCGGCCGGACTACCGCGACCGTGACCGTTGTGCCCGTTTCACCCAGCAGAAGGCTATGAATCTCGGCCAGCGACATGTCGTGCGTGCTCTTGCCTTCGATCGATTCGATGATGTCGGAATTCTCGATGCCCGCCTTGTCGGCAGGGCCGCCGGGAATCACCGCCACCACGTCCGCGTACCCGAAACGCTTGGAGACAGCCGCGCCAATATCCGCCTTCCCAGCGATCTTCATCGACTTGTAGTGCTTGTACTCAGCGGGAGACATGTAACTGGAGTTGGCGTCCAGCGACTCGAGCAGGCCGTGGAGCGCGCCCTCGGTCACGTTGGGAATATTGGGCTCCTCAACGTACTCACTGCGGATGCGGGATAACACTTCGCTATACACGGACAATTGGCGGTACGCCCCATCATTCGAGGAGGCGCGAACGCTGACGAAACCGCCCACAAACGTGAACAGCAGAATGGCAAGCGAACTGGCAAGTATTGTAACTTTCAACTTCGTCGACATATTTTGGTCTTCAGCTTTTCTGGAAAAGATATGCCCTTTCCGAGGGACTTTCCATCATTATAGACGGTTTGATGCTGGAATCGAGAGCCATGGTCCCCGCAAAGGCTGCAATTAAGTAACTTGGCGAAGCGGAATTAGAGGAAACGAGACAAAGCGTTACGGAGGCAGAAGCTTATCTCAGCCAATTCAGCCGTCCAAAGTCACCCCCCCCGGCCTACCCCCCCAGCGGGCATAGTCAACCATAACTTGGCCCGAAGAATGGGGGATTTCGGTGCATCTTGGGCCAGAGTTCCACCTTTGAAATGAACCGACCGATCAGTCATAATTCCAATCCTGTTCGCTGCTACAATTTTCAGTTCGCCATCCTGCTGAGACGCGGCTAGCCGCGTCTCTCGTTGAGGTTGTTTTATGCCTGAAACTCTGCAACTTACTTCTCCCACTCCCTTGACTTCTCTTACCGACGACGAAATTCTTTTTCGCGATAATGTGCGGCAGTTTGCTGAGGACAAGATTCGTCCGCTGGCGCGTGAGATGGATGAGAAGGCGATGTTCGACCACGCGCTGCTGGACCAGTTTTTTCAGCTTGGGCTGATGGGAATTGAGATTCCTGAACAGTATGGCGGGGCGGGCGGCAAGTTTTTTGAGGCAATCCTGGCCGTGGAAGAATTTTCGCGGGCGGACGCTTCCGCCGGGGTCATTGTCGACGTGCAGAATACGCTGGTGGCGAACGCGATTCTGCGGTGGGCTACCGAGGATCAGAAGAAGCGTTATCTGCCGAAGATGACTGCCGATACTGTGGGCGCTTACGCGCTCAGCGAGGCGGGATCGGGCTCTGATGCGTTCGCTTTGCAGACCAAGGCGGAACTGAAGGGGACGGACTTTGTTCTTAATGGGCGCAAGCTCTGGATCACGAATGGCAAGGAGGCGGGCCTTTTTATTCTGTTTGCGACGATCGATGCGTCGAAGGGATATAAGGGGATCACCGCGTTTCTGATTGAGAAAGATTTTCCGGGATTTACGGTTGGGAAGAAGGAAGACAAGCTGGGGATCCGCGCGTCGTCGACCTGCGAATTGATTCTGGAAGACTGCCGCGTGCCCAAGGAGAACGTTTTGGGCGAGGTGGGCAAGGGATACAAGATCGCGATTGAGACGCTGAACGAAGGGCGCATTGGAATTGGCGCGCAGATGCTGGGCGTGGCGCGCGGCGCCTGGGAATACGCCGCGAAGTACGCGCAGGAACGGAAGCAGTTCGGGAAGCCGATTTCGGAATTTCAGGGGATCCAGTTTCAGATTGCGCAGATGGCGACCGAGATCGAAGCGGCGCGTCTGATGGTGTATAACGCGGCGCGCATGAAAGACGCGGGCGTGGACTTCGTCAAAGAAGCGGCCATGACGAAGCTCTTCACATCGCAGGTGGCGGAGCGGGTGACGTCGCTGGCCATTGAGATTTATGGCGGATACGGGTTCACGAAAGACTATCCCGTCGAGAAATATTGGCGCGACGCGAAGATCGGGAAGATCTACGAAGGCACCTCGAACATGCAATTGGCCACGATTGCGAAATTGGTGATGGCGAGGTAGGAAGGCAAGTCAAAAGTCAGAAGTCAAATTGCAGAAGTAAGGGCCTTCGGTGGATATGGTCTGCTGGTCCGATTGGTTTACTTCTTCAATTTGACTTCTGACTTCTGACTTCTGACTTTTGACTTCTGGCCTCTGACCTCTGACTTCTAGCTCTGACTTCTGACTTCTCGTTTCCGAGCTCTTAATTCCCACCCTTCCAGCCACTATCACCGACCCCTGTGACCGGTGTCACTAGGTACGTGTGATGGGTGAAATCCCCGTCCGACCCGATAAGCCTGCGCGATTTGGCCCAAACCGGGGCTTAAACCACACCCTGCGGTTTGCGGCTAATGTCTTCATGGTCAATCAGTTATGTCATTCTCCCAGCTTGGCTCGGAACGTGCATTCCTAGCTTCTTAATTGGGGGAGAAACTTGACTATGAGTCCCAGTCCTAATACCAACACGAAGGCCGGTAAGTCATTGCCCCGTAAAGTCTGGCAAACCGCCGCCTCGATCAAGACCGGAGTGGTTCTTCTGATACTGGTCGTTATTCTGGCGGCAGCCGGCACCATCATCCTGCAGCGCCCGATGACTGATCCGGACGACATGCAGCGTACTTATTCTCCCCAGGCTCTGCGGCTGCTCGACGCAACTGGCATGACGGATGTGTTTCACGCGTGGTGGTTTCTGGGGCTGATGGGTCTGGTGAGCGTCTGCATTATTGCCGCATCCATCGAGCGCTTCCCCAATGCGTGGCGCTACTATTCGCGTCCTTACAAGTATCCCGATGCGAACTTCCGGCGCGCATTGCATCCGCAGAAATCGATTGTGATCGCCGATGAAGAGACTGGACTGGTGGCGGCCGAGCGCGCCCTCCATTCGCTGGGGCTGAAACCGGAGCGCGTGGTGCGGGAAGACCACTTCGGAATTTTCTCCGAGCGCCACCGCATCTCCGAGATGGCGGTCTATATCGTGCACGCCAGCCTGCTGCTGATTTTCTTTGGCTGGATCATTGATGGCGTCTACGGTTGGCGCGGATCGATCAACCTGAATGAAGGCCAGACCTCGAACGTGATTGTGTTGCGCGATGGCAAAACTCGCACCCTCCCCTTCGCCATCCGCTGCGACGCCGCTGGACAGGAGAACTACAAGGACGGTACTCCCAAGAAGTGGTGGTCGAAGCTGGCGGTCGTCAAAGACGGACAAGATGTGAAGGCGAAAGAGATCGTGGTGAACGATCCGCTGCTTTTTGGCGGCGTGCGCTTCTACCAGGCCAGTTTCGGCGAGACCGGCAAGGCGGACAAACTGGTGATTGCGGCGATGCCGAACCCTGCCTTCAACTCCGCGAGTTCCGGCGCCCCAAGCCTGGTTTCAAGTTTAGGCTCTGGCACTGCCGATCCCAAAGAGATCGCCCTCAAGATGGGCCAGACGGCCGACCTCGATGCCAATACCACTGTGCGCTTTGCTGAATTCTTCTCCGACTATGCGGTGCGCGATGGACAAGTCTACAAGCGGTCGGACGAAGTGGGCGAACCGGCGGCGCACTTGATCGTTACTTCGAAAGCGACTTCGAAAGCAACCTCGAAAGCCGTATCCAAGGCGGCCGCGCAGAGCTTCGATGTCTGGTTCCCATCGATTCCCGAGGTGGCCGACAACTCGAAGGCTCCCTACCTGCTGCAACCGAAAGACTTGAAGCTGGCCCATTACACCGGGCTGGAGGTCTCCCACGAACCGGGGCAATGGGGAGTGTGGGCGGGTGTCGTCCTCATGGGGATCGGACTCGCATTTGTTTTTTATGTAGTGCACATGCGCTTCTGGGCTTTACCGGTGCGCGACGAGCGGACCGGTCAGATCTCGCTGTGGATTGGCGGCAGCACGAACCGCAATCGCGACGCATTCGAACAGCGCTTTACCGAGCTGGTTGAGGCCGTCGAGAAAGAAGTGAAGACCTTTTCCATCAATGCTCCGAACGAGCACATCGCGACGAGTGCGCACTAATCCGTCGCAATGGAGGATCTAGCTATGACGCAAGTAAAGACAGAGCAGCAGCAGCCGCCAGCGGCAACGGGCACAACACTGATTGTGTTTGTCGGGCTGGGAATCGTGTTTCTGCTGTTCATGGCGTTTCTGAATGTGGTGAAGAGCGGCAACCTGTTGAGCGAAACGAATCTGCTGTTCGCGACCCTGATTTTCTACGCGGGCGCGGGCGCGCTCTACCTGGGATTCGGCGTCACGGGTACGGAAGCCTACGTAAAGTTCGCGTCGCTGGCAACCTGGGCGGGTCTCGCCGCCAATACCGGCGCGGTCGCGCATCGCTGGTATGAAGCCGGGCATCCGCCGTTTGCCAGCGTCTATGAAATGTTGTTGAGCTTCGTCTGGACGCTGGCCGTGCTCACGCTGATTGCCGAAAAGAAATACCACGTGAAAGTAATCGGCACCGTGACCATGCCGGTGGCAATCGTTGGCGTGGTGCTGATGCAGTTGCTGCGGACCGAGGTACATCCGCTGGTGCCTGCCCTGCAATCTACCTGGCTGCACGTGCACGTCACGCTGGCTATGCTCGCCTACGCCGCCTGCGCGTTGAGCTTCGCACTGGCGATGATGTTCCTGATTCAGGACAACATGAAGACGGAAACCTTTCTTGCCGTTACCAGCGCGAGCAGCGTCGCCATTTACGCCAGCATCGTGCTGACCCGCTTCGAAAGGTGGGGAAGTCTGAGCCTGGTGGCGTGGGACGCGGAGCACAAGCAGGAAGTTTTCATATCACGAGGCGTGCGGCTGTTTGTGACCATCCCTGACCTGGGCTGGCTGATGCTGCTGGCGTTGCTCGTAGTTGCGTCGCCGCTGGTTCTGTATGGGCTGGCGCGCTGGAAAAAAGACAATAGTTACCTGGCGATTGCAAACCGCGCCGTGTTTGTCAGCATTCTGCTGCAGATCATGACGCTGGTCATGTTCCTGCTGCGCGCTCGCGAAGGAAGTTATCCTTCGCTCGACGCGGACGGGTTGTTTGCCACCAGCTTGGCAGCGAGCCCGTTCATTCTTTCGGCCCTGGTCGGAGGCATATTCATATCGCTGCTTTACTTGCTGCTGTTGTGGCGGCGTCCGGATCTGGAGCGCTTGCTGCCCGACGCGAACGACCTGGACCGCATCACCTACAAGACCATTTGTCTCGCGTTCCCATTACTTACGCTGATGATTGCCGCGGGCGCGTATTGGGCAAACCAGACCTGGGGATCGTACTGGAACTGGGATCCCAAAGAGACTTGGGCCGCCATCACCTGGCTGGTGTATGCGGGCTATCTGCATATGCGCATCACCCGTGGCTGGCGTGGCCGCCGGGCAGCGTATTTCGCGATCCTGGGATTTGGCGTCGTGATGTTCACGTTCTTCGGAGTTACTTACTTGCTGCCGGGATTGCACGCCTATGCGTGAGCTTGACATCTGGCGAAGCACGTTTTGCATCGGATGCTGCATCTGCATCGGATATTTGCATCGGTTTATGACTGCGGCTTTTGAAACGACGATGACCGCGCAACCAGCAACACTCGTATCAGGCGAGCCAGAGGAGAAAACACGATGTCTTCCATGCGAGTGAACTGGCAACTGAAGGCCATCTGGCCGGTCGCCGTGGTGCTGCTGAATGGCATGCTCCTCTTCCTGCTGGCAACCGTTTCGTTGCAGGACACCGAACGCCATCGTCTCTTGCTCATTGCCGGAGCGGGCGCAGTGGCGATCTGCGGCGTCGTGATCGTCGTGCTCGTCACCACCATTCAGCGGCCGATGATCGAACTGCAGGAGCAGATCGAACGGGTGGGACAAGGCGACATGAACGCCTCCGTCAGCTTTGCCAAAAGAAACGACGAGATCGGCGACCTGGGGCGGAATTTCAACCTCATGGTGCAGCAATTGCGTGATAGCCGCGAAGAGATCGAGCACCTGCATCGCACGCAGATGTCGCGCGCCGAACATTTCGCAACGCTTGGAGAACTGGCAACCGGACTGGCTCACGAAATTCGCAATCCGCTGGCTGGAATTGCGGGCGTGATCGAGATCGTGGGGCGCGATCTGCCGGCGTCAAGCCCGGCCAAGGCGGTCGTAAAGGACGTGCGCGAAGAAATCAATCAGATCAACCGCATTCTGACCGATCTGCTTGGGACCGCGCGCCCTCGCGCATCCGAGATGCGCGCGAGCGATTTGAACACCACCGTCGAGCATGCCGTGATGCTGGCGCGCCAGCAGGTGCTCTCCAAGCCAATCAAGATCGAGTTGACGCCCTCCCCGGACCTCCTCGAAGTAGACCATGACAGCGATCAGATGCATCAGGTGCTGCTCAATCTGCTGCTGAATTCGGTGCAGGCAATCGAGGGCTCGGGCCTGGTCCGGGTCGCTGTGTTCACCCGGGAGGAAGGTGACGATGCCGTCATCACCGTGTCCGATACCGGGCGCGGCATTCCTGCCGAGCATCTTCCGAATATCTTCCGGCCGTTCTTTACAACCAAGGGAAACGGCACCGGACTGGGTCTTTCGCTGGCGCGCCGGATCGTCGAAGAACATCACGGACGTATCGAGGTCGCGAGCAGCACGGGAAAAGGCACAACTTTCTCGGTCATGCTGCCGTTGCGGCAATCTGTGCCCGTCAATTCGTAGAGACGTTAATGCCTTAAAAGCGTTTCCGATTAAGTCACCGGCAAAAGCATTGACCACGGAGTGCACGGGGGAAACCCGGTGGCCTCAATCAGAACGATCTGAGTTGTCAATCCGCCACCTTTCACGTACTCTGCCCGGCATGGGAAATCGAATTCTCTCTTCATCGCTATTGTTGTGCGGTTGTGTTTTCCTGCTTTGCATCCCGTCATCTCTTATTGCGCAGACTGCCCCAGGCAGTTTTTCGCTGCAGCAGGCCCTAAGCTCGCCGTTTCCATCCAATCTCGTAGCCGCCGAGCATGCGGGAAGAATTGCCTGGATTTTTGACGCCGAGGGCGCTCGCAACGTCTGGGTCGCGGACGCGCCTAACTTCGAGGCCCGGCAGGTTACGCACTACACGGGCGACAACGGTATGCCGATCGCCGCGTTGAAATTGACGCCCAACGGGCGAACCGCCGTCTATGTGAGGGGCAGCGAAACGAACAAAGCGGGAGAGGTTGCCGACCCGACGAGCAACGTCGAAAAGCCGCTGCAGCAGGTTTGGGCGGTCGATGTCGACAAGGGCGAGCCGCGGTTGCTCGGCGAGATGGGCTGCAATGAGGAGGGATGCGAGGATGTCGAAATCTCTCCCGATGGCGAGTTTGCGGTGTGGGCAGCGAAGAAGCAAATCTGGATTGCGCCAGTTTCGGGCAAGAACGTGTCCGAAAAAAATGTCTCGGAGAAAAATGTTTCCGGCAAGGACGTTTCCGGGAATGCCAACAGCAATAACAAAGCCAAGCCACTCACCTATGTGCGCGGGGACAACGCGCAGCCCAAGTGGTCCCCCGACGGGAAGAAGGTCGCATTCGTCAGCGACCGGGGCGACCACAGTTTTGTTGTGATTTACGAATTTGGTCGCGACACGCTGCGCTACCTTTCGCCGAGCGCCGACCGCGATATGTATCCGCGCTGGTCGCCCGATGGCAGCCAGATCGTATTCGTGCGGCTCGGAGGCAAGCGGATGAAGGAGCCGCTGATTCCGCAATTGCCGAAACCCTGGTCGATACGGATTTATGACGTCGCGAGCGATTCGGGGCGTGAAATCTGGAAGAGCGGCCCGGCTCTCGACGATTCGCTGCCCGAGTTGACCGCCGACAACTCATTCTATTTTGCTGCCAACAATCGCATCATTTTTTCATCCGAACAGGATGGCTGGAATCACCTTTACTCCGTTTCGACGGCTGGCGGCGCGGCCACGCTGTTGACGCCGGGAGAATTCGAGACCGAAGACGTTGCGCTCAGCACCGACAAGGCTTCGGTCATTTACTCCTCGAATCAAGCGGGCGCCGATCAAAACGATGTGGACCGCCGGCATCTTTGGAGAGTCGCGGTCGAAGGCGGCACGCCGCAGGCCATCACGCGCGGCGCAACCATGGAGTGGACTCCGCTTGAAGTTGCGGGCAAGGTGGTGTGCCTGGGCTCGACAGCCACCAGTCCGGCCATGCCGTACGTTGTCACGCCACAGGGCCGCGAGATGATTGCAAAAGCTGCGCTGCCCGCGGACTTTCCCTCGGCACAATTGGTGACGCCGAAGCAAGTCATCTTCAAATCCGAAGACGGATGGCAAATCCACGGGCAATTATTTGAGCCTGATACGGCGTCCCATTCATCCGGCAGCTCCCGCCGCGCCGCTCTGATCTTCATTCACGGCGGGTCGATTCGGCAGATGATGCTCGGGTTCCATTACATGGACTACTACCACAATGCTTACGCCATGAATCAGTATCTGGCGAATCGCGGCTATGTGGTGCTGTCGGTGAATTATCGGACCGGGATCATGTACGGCCGGCATTTCCGCGAACCTGCCGATGGAGGTCCGCGCGGCGGTGCCGAATATAAAGACATTGTGGCCGCCGGACGGTACCTGCAAAGCTTGCCGAATGTCGATCCGAAAAAGATCGGCCTGTGGGGCGGATCGTACGGCGGCTACCTGACGGCGATGGGATTGGCGCATGACTCGGAGCTTTTTGCAGCGGGAGTCGATCTGCACGGAGTGCATGATTGGTCGGCGTTCCTGGAGGATTATCCGAAAGACGCGCCCGATCGCGAAGCGGCGTTGAAGCTGGCGTTCCAATCGTCGCCGGATGCGGCCATCTCAACTTGGCGGTCTCCCGTGCTGCTCATACAGGGGGACGACGATCGCAATGTCGATTTCTCGCAAACTGTCGATTTGCTGCAGCGGCTGCGAGCCCAGAAAGTTCACGTCGAAGAGTTAGTCTTTCCCGACGAGATTCATGGCTTCCTGATGTGGAAGAGCTGGATTCGGGCGTATGGCGCGGCGGAAGAATTTTTCGGTCGTGAACTGAAGTAAATGAGAGGCGCTGTCTCCGCGCGCTGAAAGACCAGACGGTCGCTGAGCAGAAAATTTGTGAGCGAGCAGATGGCTACGGCGATCAGGTTCGCGATTGCATAGTTCATGTGCATCTGGCCGACGAGCGCTCGCATGATCAGGAGATTTCCGGCCAGCGAGACCGCGCCGTTGATGACGTTAAACTTCAAAAGCCTCGCGGGCGATAAGAAAAGAACGCAGGGGTCCTTCGGCGGTGCGGTGCGCGCTTCGCTTACCCCGCTTCGCTCATGAAGACATCGGCGAGAAGGGGAGAAAGGCAAAGGGCGTGCCGCTGGCCGGTCTCGCCACGTGAAGCGCTCATGCCAGAGGAAATTGTGGATCACTGCCGTTTCCACAGCCAGTGCCGTTGCCAATAGATAGTTCAGGTGCAGAACGGAGTGGAAGAAAGCCAGCGCGCCCAATTGCACGGCGATCCCGACTCCGCCAACGAAGTTAAACTTCAGCCAACGGCGAAACGTTTGCCGCGTGGAGTGTTCCTTGGACAGGCGAGGGCGCCCGTCGCTCCACCTGTTTGCGCTCATGGGACTCTTTCTTCCCAATACAGCCGCAGAATGTTCTTCAGAGTGCAGACCACCAGCATCAGCAGCATGATTGCCAGGCCGATTGCGCCACCGATATCGAACAGACGGTAGCGCCCTCGAATCACCCACGCCCACCGGAATGCGGCCAGGTTGCCGACAGCGAGCAGAATTCGCAGCTCGGTGGGGCCGAAGTGCCAGAATGAAAGATGAAATTCGCCGAGGGTATAGGTTGCCAGATACGATTGGATGGACAGCAATAAAAACGCCACCAGCAGCCCAGCCGCAATCACCGGATGCATGTATCCCGATAGCGCCAGCCCACCCATCATCGCCACCGCGCCGATCGAATCGAGGATGTGGTCGACGTAAAATCCGTATCGCGGACGCTGCTGCTGGCGCACGCGCGCCAGCGTTCCATCGAGGCTGTCGCCAAACCAGTTCAGCGCCAGACAAACAATGGCGGCGAGGAGCATGCGGCGGTCCCACGCGGCCAGCGCGTAGCAAACGCCGGTAGCGATCTGGGCGGCAAAGCCGAGAACGGTGAGATGGTCAGAGTTGACCCGCGCAGGCATGCGCGCCGCCATCCACAGCAGAGCGCGCTTCTCCGCCGCAGCCAGCAAACTTCCATGGATGCGAGCTGCCGCTCGAAATCCCGCACCGCGGGCCTCAGCCAAAGTTGTAGGGTTAATCGTTATCGGGCCAGTCGTTATAGGGTGAATCGGTATAGGGTCAATCGTCGTGTGGTGAATCGGTGTAGGGTGAATCGGTTCCGCAAAATCCGAAAGTGAAGTAGCCACAATGCCTCCCAACTGGAGGCACTATGCGGCGAACCCGGAGCAATGACAATGCAGCGGAGGTAAAACGAAGATCAACTGGCAAGTCTAGATATTTCAGGCAAGTAGAGCGGATTCTCTTCCATGATTGTGTGGAGCGGAGCTTCGTCTCCGGCCGCCGCGTGCGAAGCAGAACGGGCCGCCCGCGTACGGCCGCGAGGATCAGCATCTTTGAAGAGTAAACATGAGTGCAAGGTATAGCCCGCAGAGAAGCATCGCCAGAAACAAGGCTCGCTGGTGATCATACGAGACTTCCCAGAAAGGGGCCTTTGCTGTGAGAAAACCCCAGTGCGTCTCTGCTGGTGGGCTTTCCTGTTGGTGGCGGGATTCTGGGTGAGCTTTCAACGCACCTATTACCCGTACCTCGGCCTCCAAGATCTCTCTGTTAAGAATCTCAACTCGTCTCCACAGGTAGTTGTGCAACCACAGCGATAAAATCCCAACGCACAGCCCGATTGCAGTCATTATGAGCGCCTCGGCCATGGATGACGCAATCATTGCCATGTATTCGCTTTTCTCCATCGCTGTTCCTCTGAAAGCGACAAGGATGTCGAAGCAAGTGCCTAAAAGGCCGATGAACGGGGCCAAACCGGCGATAGTTCGTAGCGTGCTCAGGCCAGCCATCAGGTCGGCCACCAGCATTACGCGCGCACGCTGCATGGCTCGTTCGACTGCGTCGAGCGTTTCCCTATCAGTGAACTGAGGCGGAGCCGACGCGAATGCCAGAAGCCCTTCGGCAGTTTGTGACGCAACAGCGCTTCGGTTATTCTTGGCGGCAAGGGCGATAACCTCACTGAATCTCCCGTCGCGCAATGCTGTCGCACTATCTCGAAGAAAGCTGCGAGATTCGGAACCAGCTATGGCATATCGATAAAGTCTATTGCAGGCAATTATGAGAACGTCAGCGGCCACGAATACCAAAAGGACGGCGGTCACGCGTCCGAACCAGTCCCACGAGCGCCACAAATATCCGATGGTCCAGTGGAACTCGCACGGAGCTCGCCACGGATAGCAATCGTCAAGGATCAAGGGCACAAAGAATCCTGTTTATTGAGTTCTTTCCTCTGTTAGACACCGCACTTCAAGCTGCGGTTCCTAGGTGTCGAAATCAGATTCCACTCAGAACCCGCGAAACCACCGTCCAATCCCTCGCACCGCTGTTTCGGGAGAAGGATGGCAACGATCGAGACCAACACAGGGCCTGCCAACAATACGAAAACTGCGATCCAATATGCGTTAATGAGTGCGCCCATTCTGTTCCGAGTTTACGCCTAGCGAGAATGATCAACGCTGTTAGCGTTTGTACCAACTACGAATACCCGAGCCTCCGCCACAGATTGCCGTTCGCGATTCCGGCCCCCCAATAACTCTCCCGCCCACCCCCGGATGAGTTACCCTGCAAACGATGCGTTTGCTGCGCTTCTTCCGGCCCTCTCACCAGCACACGGCGCTTTCCGCGACGCTGTTGCTGATGATTACCGTCGCGCTCTCGCGCGGCATCGGATACATCCGCGAGGCCTATATCGCCTATGCATTTGGCGCGGGGGCGCAGACCGACGCCTATGTCGCCGCCTTCACGCTGCCCGATTGGCTGAATTACATCGTCGCCGGCGGCACGGCCTCCATTACATTCATCGCGATCTATACCAGGTTCCTGGCTGAAAAGCGCGAGCCGGAAGCGCAGAAGACCTTTTCGATCATCATCACCGTGATGACCAGCGTGCTGATCGCGGGCACCATACTGGCCGAGATCTTCACGCCCCAGTTCGCCGCCTGGATGTTCCACGGCTTCACGCCCGACCAGATGCGCCTCTGCGTTCACCTGACGCGCATTCTGTTGCCCGCGCAGATCTTCTTTTATGTTGGGGGAGTCATTTCCGCGGTCCTGCTCTCGCACCGGCTCTTCCTGCTGCCAGCCTTTGTCCCGCTCATCTACAACGTCTTCATCATTGCCGGAGGAGTGGTCGGGGGCCACCGGTTCGGAATTGCGTCGCTGGCCTATGGCGCGCTTATTGGCAGCGTCGCCGGGCCATTTCTGATCAACGCATTCGGAGCGGCGAAGATTGGCACCGGCTATCGGCCGTCGTTTGATCTGAAGAACCCGGCATTCCGCGAGTGGGTGCGGCTGTCGATTCCGCTGATGCTGGGCGTCTCGCTGGTTACCGCCGACGACTGGATCCTGCGCTACTTCGCTTCCAGCGGCATCGGCGACATTGCCCGCCTCAACTATGCCAAGCGCCTCTTCGCCGTTCCCATCGCGATTCTGGGGCAGGCGACGGGGCAGGCATCACTTCCTTTTTTTTCGCGGCTTTTCGGGGAAAAGAAATTTGAGGAATTCGCCGCCATCGTCAACGGTTCCGTCTATCGCATCACGGCTGCTTCGCTGCTACTCACAGGATGGATGATGGCTATTGCCGTCCCGCTCATCGATCTCGTCTATCGCCGTGGGCATTTCACCTTTGCGGATTCCGAATCCACCGGCCTTTATTTTTTCTGGTTCTCGCTCTCGCTGGCGCTGTGGTCGAGCCAGGCTCTTTATGCGCGCGCCTTCTACGCCTCCGGCAATACGCTGACCCCGATGGTCGCGACCAGCCTGATTACGCTCGCCTCTCTGCCCATGTATGCACTGCTGTTTCGAACGCTGTCGGTTACAGGACTGGCCATTGCCTCCGATCTGGGAATCACAGCGAATGCGATCGCAATCGCGTTGCTGCTGCATTTTCGAGGCATGGTGCCGCTGGGCGGCTTGCATTGGAAGGAATTGGGAAAAGCTGCGCTGATTGGCGCTGTTTCCGGCGGACTGAGCTATGCGGTGATGCGCAACGTGCAACTCAATGGCAGCCGCAGCGCGGACCTCGCCGCCCTTACGCTGGGCTCATTGACGTGGGCCGCAGCGGTCGCAGCCGGGTTATGGCTGTTGCGCTCGGAATTGCCGGCGGATTTGCGGAGGAAGAGATCCACCGCTTTTCCGCGCGTCGCCGAAGGTCAGGTCTCCGAAACGATGGCGACTGGCAAGGAGCCATGAGGGCAGGATTTGGACGTTGCCCTCCGCTCTTGTGCTGCTGCTAACAGAGATGGGGCAAGCCCCGTCTCTACGAATGGTTAGTCCAAGCATGGATGGTTAATGCAAACATCGTGGCTGGGAAGCACGCGGTGAGGCGCGTCCCGTGAATCCATCTCCCGCGTCCCATCTCGGCTTCTCGTAAATCCATCGCTGCGTCCCGTAAACCATCTCCGAAGCATTCGTGCAAGAACAAAGGGCATCCTTCATAAAGAAGGATGCCCTGATTTGTCGAGTCTGAAAGCTGACCGCCGGGAGCGAACCCCGCTTCTACGCTCTTGCCCCCACCGCTTCCGGTGTAACCGACGCGGCCGCGGCCTTCGCCTCTTCCGGTTTTCCGCCGGCTTTGCGGATATCGATGCCGCCTTTGAAGAAGGCGCCGTCTTCAATCGAAATTCGTGCCGCGACCACGTCGCCGGTGAGCGAACCGTCGCTGCGAATATCCACGCGATCGCTGGCCGTGAGGTTGCCGCGGACCTTGCCAAGGACTACGATCTCTCTCGCGTTGATGTTGGCGGCGACCACGCCATTCCGGCCGACCGTTACGCGATTACCCGACAGGTTGATCGATCCCTCGACCCGCCCATCGATATACAAAGATTCGGAACCGGTCACTTCGCCTTTAATCACCAGCGATTTGCCGATCGTGGCCTGATCCGAAGTGGTGGTGGTCACCGCCGGACGGGGTGCAGCCGCCGGTTCGCCCGGCGTAGGCATTGTCGTGGCCGCAGGCATGCTCGGACGCTCCGGCTCAGCCGGCCGGCCTGGTGTCGCAGGTTGATTCGTGGGCTTCCACATTGTGCTCGAAATCCTTTCCTTCTATTGGGGATTGAGAGATTACGGCCGCACTTCGGTGGCCAAACCGATTCTACTCCCGGGCAACGCTTACTGCACTGTGGAAATCCAGCTTTTTGTAGGGCTTTCCGTGGTTCCTCCCACTTTGGTACGGATCGTCTTCGCGCGAGCCATGGTGTAATCGATTCCCATCCTGCAACATTTCTTCTTGCATGCTGCCTGGTCAATTCACGCTGTTTTCAATAATGAACAAACCCGATCGCGATAATATGGAGTCGTGGGGCATTATGCGCGTCCTTCAAAACTGAACGCCCGGGAGATTCCATGACCACTCTTATTGCCCATCTGAGCCGGCCCGAACCTGTCGAATACGATCCGTACTATGAGCGGTATATTTCGCTGGTAAAAGGCGACGAGATTGTGGCCACGCTCCAACAGCAGCCGCAGGATACTCGCGCTCTTCTGAGCCCGCTCAGCTCGCAGCAGGCCGAACTTCGCTATGCTCCCGGCAAGTGGAGCGTGAAAGAAGTGCTCGGCCACCTGAGCGACACCGAACGCATCCTGAGCTACCGGGCGCTGCGCATTGGCCGGGGCGACAAAACGCCCATCGAAGGCTTCGAGCAGGACGACTATGTCCCGAATGGACGATTCGACAGGCGCACTCTCGAAGACCTGCTTGATGAGTTTATGACGATCCGCGCTGCGACAGTTCAGCTCTTCAGCCACTTTGATCGCGTGGCCGCCGAACGACTGGGCACCGCCAACCAGAAACAGATCAGCGCCCGCGCCCTGGCCTACATCATCGCCGGGCACGAATTGCATCACCGGCGAATTTTGCAGGAGAAATATTTGAAATAGGGTCAAGTGCCAGGTCTCAGGTGTCAGGTGTCAGGTCTGAGGCAAGCCCAAGTCACATGATCTGGAATCTAAAACCTGAGACCTACGACCTGACACCTGAGACCTGATACCGGATGTTTTCCGATTCCACCATTCTTCGCCACATCGAGCGCCAGCCGAAAAAGACGGCGAGCCATAAACAGCTCCTGCACGATTTGGGCGCACGAGGCGAATCACGGCGCGAATTGACCGACCTGCTCTATGCTCTCGTCAAGAAAGGCGAACTGCTGCAGATCGACGACGGACGTTACGCCATCCCGCAGGCCCCACAGGAAGACGGGACGCAATAGCTTCGTCGGCCGCCTGAGCATGCATCGCGACGGATACGGCTTCGTAACTCCCGACGCGGCTTCGCTTGACCCCAATCTAAAAGCGCGCCTGGCAGGCGATGTCTTCATTCCTCCGCACGTCACTGGGTCGTCGATGCACGGAGATCGCGTTCTGGTAGAAGTCGTATCCTTTCGGCCCGACGGCCGTGCCGAAGGACGCATTCTGCGCTCCGTTGCGCGCGCGCATCCGACGGTCGTCGGCATCTTCCACTATGACCGCCGCCGCAACTACGTCAAGCCAATCGACGAAAAAGTGACACAGGAAATCGTCATTCCGCCCGGCATGGAAATCCCGCAGTCCTCCGTGACCTCTGTGCCCTCCGTGGGAGAGAGTTCTTCAGCAAAGACTCCAAAGCCGCAAAAGAAAAGATCCGTCGACCGCGTGATCGGCGAACAGGCCGCCCGTCACACCGACTGGCAGGACCTGGAAGGCGTGGTCGTCGACGTAGAAATTACCGACTGGCCGAGCGCGACCCAGAACCCGCGCGGCCGCGTGATCGAAATTCTCGGCGAAGAAAACGATTTCGGCGTTGATGTCGAAATCATGATCCGCAAATTTCATCTGCCTCACCGCTTCCCGCCCGAGGTGATTGAAGAAGCGCAGGCCATCGAAAACATTATCCCTGCGGTTGAACTGCAGCGTCGGCGCGACTATCGCGATCTGCCGATCGTCACCATCGACGGCGAAACCGCCCGTGACTTCGACGATGCTGTCCACGTTCGCAAGCTCGAAAACGGCAATTATGAATTGCAGGTGCACATCGCCGACGTCGCGCACTACGTCACGCGCGATTCGCCGCTCGATCAGGAAGCACGCCTTCGAGGCACCAGCGTTTATTTTCCCGACCGCGCCGTGCCCATGCTGCCGCTCGAACTGTCGACCGATATCTGTAGCTTGCGGCCGCAGGTGGATCGCCTGGTGCTCTCATGCACCATGGAGATTGACCACCGCGGCGAAATTATCGGCTACGAAATCAACGAGGGCGTGATCCGTTCCGCCGAGCGTATGACCTACACAGCGGTCAATGCCGCGATCGAAGGCGCCGCCGCCGAGCGCACCCGGTATGCGGCGCAGGCCGAGCACTTCGAGCGCATGCGCGACCTCGCCACGATCCTGTATCGCAAACGCGAACGGCGCGGCTCCATCGACTTCGATCTCCCCGAGCCGGTCATTG
This sequence comes from uncultured Acidobacteriaceae bacterium, assembly GCA_963821295.1. GTDB lineage: Bacteria > Acidobacteriota > Terriglobia > Terriglobales > Acidobacteriaceae > Acidiflorens. The sequence continues at coordinate 950,351 of CAWGDB010000001.1, forward strand.
AATTTGACGAGTTTGGCCTGATGAAAAGCATTACCCGCTCGGAGCGCAACGTCGCGCACCGCCTGATCGAAGAGTTCATGCTGTCGGCCAATGAGTGCGTTGCGCACTATCTCGAAAACAAGCGCATCGCCTCGCTCTATCGCATCCACGAAAAGCCCGACGCGAAGCGCGTCTATGACTTTGAGGTGATCGCGGCGACGTTCGGTTACTCGCTCGGGGTGGGAGCGCTTCCCATTCAGCGTGTTCAGCTGAAAGCCGACCGCCGCGATGCGCGCGGTACCGGAAAGCGCACACGCGAGATCGAAGTCCCGAAAGAAGTGCACATCACGCCGCGCATGTATCAGAAGCTCGCGGAAAAAATCGCAGGCAAACCGGAAGAAAGAATTCTCAGCTTCCTGATGCTGCGTTCGCTGAAGCAGGCGCGCTACTCGGAAGAAAATCTCGGCCACTTCGCGCTCGCCGCAACGACCTACACGCATTTTACGTCGCCCATCCGCCGGTATCCCGATCTGATCGTCCACCGCATTCTGAAAAAAATCCTGCAAGACTCGCCCGAAGAGATGGAAGGAGAAATCCCAGTCGGGACTTCGCAGCCGCTCGATATCGTGTGGAAGCGGGGCTCGGCCCCGCTTGGACGGGGCGAAGCCCCGTCACCACACGGCCAGGAGAGCGCTGCGCCTTCTCCGTGGTCCAAGCGTCGCGATCACGACTCACATCGACAACTCCTTGAGCCGCTCGGTGGGCCCATCTCGCTCGACGAACTCCACGCCATCGCGGAAGAGTCCAGCCACGCCGAGCGCCGCGCCGACGACGCCGAGCGCGAACTGATGGAATGGAAGAAAGTAAAGTTCATGGAGCGCCACATCGGCGAGGATTTTGACGGCTTGATCATCAGTGTGACCAAGTACGGCTTCTTCGTCGAACTCACCGACCTGTTTGTGGAAGGCCTGGTGCCGCTGAACACGCTTGCCGGCGACTATTTCACCTACCACGAAAACACCCGCCAGATCATCGGCCAGCGCACACACAAGAGCTACAGCCTGGGAGACCGCATTCGCGTTCTGGTGGATCGCATTGATCCGGTGGAAAAGAAGATCCAGTTCGCGGTGGCGGAAGAGCAGCCGAAAAAGTCAAACACTCGCGGGAGGAAGTAATCGCAATCCCGGCCCCGTCAGCAATTCTTGATCCTCCAATGCCCGCTACCTCTGCTGATGGTTCTACCTGCTAAAATCCCTCTTCACCCATTCTTGGCGCCTGCCTAGGAATCTCTTAAATGTCCGACATCACGAATCCAACTGCACGCACCCGCGTCGTCCGCGAGCCGCACCGGGGAGCCTATGACCGCGCTACCGCCAACCAGATTCTCGACGAAGGTTTCCTGTGCCATGTTGGTTTCGTCGCCGACGGCCAGCCCTACGTCATTCCCACCTCTTACGGACGCGACGGAGATGTCCTCTACATTCACGGATCAGCCGCCAGCAGGATGCTGCGGAACCTCGATCAAGGCGTCCCAGTGTGCGTCACAGTTACGCTAGTCGACGGGTTAGTGCTCGCGCGCTCGATCTTCAATCACTCCATGAACTACCGCTCAGTGGTGATTCTCGGGAAGGCGACGCTGGTCGATGATCCAGCGGAGAAGATTTCCGCCCTGCGCGTTCTGAGCGAGCACATCATTCCGCATCGTTGGAACGATGTGCGCCAGCCCAACGAAAAAGAATTGAAAGCGACCTCGGTTCTGAAAATTCCGATCGAAGAATTTTCCGCCAAGGTGAGGCTCGGACCGCCGATCGACGATGAGGAAGATTATTCGTTCCCGACGTGGGCGGGAGTGATTCCGTTAGAGATGGCCATAGGCACGCCCATCCCCGACGAGCGCTGCGCGCAAGCGTTCCCCGCGTACATGAAGGGCTACTCACGCAAGAGAAAATCGTGACCGGCAACGTTCGCGTAGGAGGCGGCGCATTCGTCCGCCCCAGCAGCCTGACCGTTATTTCCCGGCTACCAATTCGCCGAGAATTCCATTGCATTCGCTCCACGCCGCATCTTCGCTGTGCGGGCTATGCCGCCCGTTCTCGATAAAGCGAATCTCGGCGCCCGGAATCGCAGCGCACGCCCGTTCGATCTCTCCCGGTTCCGTTCGCGGATCGCCTCTGCCATGTACAAACGTCACCGGCACTCGCAGCCCGCCCAGTTGCCCATCATATAAATCCTCATCGGGCCGCGTGCTCTCGCTTGCCAGCCGGAGCCAGACGCGGCAATTCCGCTCGACCACCTGGGCCCATTGTTCCGCGCCATGGTCCGCAGCCAATTGCGCTCGCAGTTTTTCACTGACTGCTTCAGGATGGTCGGCGAAGCGCTGGAAGAAAACGTTGTTTGAACGCGGTTTATTTCGATAGAAATGAAATGCCTCCAGAATCAGCCGCTCGCACCGCTCAGGCGCACGCAAGGCAATCATCGCCGCAATGACTGCCCCATCGCTGTGTCCCCAAAAAATAGCACGTTCGATTTTCATCGCATCGAGCACAAGCAGAGTCTCGCCGGCGGCACGGCGATGAAAATCAATCGGCAACTCGCCGGCAAAATTTGTGGATCGCCCGTGACCCGACCGATCCGGAACGATAAAGCGCACTTCGTTCCGCAACGCTTCGATCTGATGATCGATGGGATAGACTCCGTAGCCCCATCCGCCGTGCAGGAACAATAAGGGCGGGCCCGTGCCTTCATCTCTGTAGTGAATTTGAACAGGCGAGATTTGGGCCGCATGCGGCGAGCTTTTCAATTCCACGAATGGCATGTGAGTTCAGCTTGATTGCGAGACGCCCCAGGTTCACGCTCGTTCTTATGGGCGCTAACCTCGGTGGGCGCGACCTGGGTGAAGATTCTCGCGCAGTTCAATTCGGTATCAGCAGTAATTTGCCGGTAGTCTTGCGTCCTTCGAGATCGCGATGCGCCTGCTGCACCTGGGCCAACGGATAGACATGCTCGATCCGCAATTTGAGCTTGTGGTCGCGAATCATACCGAACACAGCGCCGGCGCGATTCTGCAGTTCCTCGGGGGTGAGCACGTAGGCGCCGAGCGAAGGACGCGTCAGGAAAATCGATCCCTTCTGCGTGAGCACCAGCGGGTCAAGCGGCGCGACCGCCCCGCTCGATCCTCCAAAGAGCGCCATCATGCCGCGCGGGCGCAGCAGGTTCAGCCCCTTGTCGAACGTCGTCTTGCCCACCGAGTCATAGACCACGTCGCACGCCTTTGCCGTCGGTCAGGCGTTTCGTCTCCGCCTCAAAATCGGTCTGCGTATAAAGGATGACGTCGTCCGCGCCTGCCTCGCGCGCCAGCTTCGCCTTCTCCTCCGTCGATACCGTGCCAATCACGCGCGCGCCAATGTTGTGCGCCATCTGCACCAGCAGCAAGCCCACGCCGCCGGCCGCCGCATGGATCAACGCCGTCTCACCCTTCTTTAGCGGGAAAGTGTCGTAAGCGAGGTAGTGCGCGGTCATCCCCTGCAGGATGGCCGCTGCCGCCTCGCGCTCGCTGACGCCGGCAGGGATCTTTACCAGTTTGTCGGCGGGCACCGCGGCGTACTCGGCATAGCTGCCGAGCATGAGCGTATAGGCCACGCGATCCCCGACGGCGCAGCCGCGAACGTCGGCCCCGATCGCGGACACAACGCCGGCACCTTCCTGCCCGAGAACCATCGGCAGCGCCGCCTTGTAACGGCCTTCGCGGTTGTAGACGTCGATGAAGTTCACGCCCGCGGCCTGAATCTTCACGAGCGCTTCGTTCGGTTTCGGCTGCGGAACAGAAATGTCGACCAGCTCCATTACCTCTGGACCGCCGGTTTGCTTTATCTGTATGGCTTTCATATTCGCTTTCGATGATCCGGATTGGCTTCCGATTCAGTTCAAGGTTCTGTTTTGAAAAATCCTCATTCTGACCAATGCCGATTGCGCTTCGTGGTGCCCGGACTTCTTTCCGATCTTTTGGACCCAAGATGGTAGCAGAAAATTTCACGAAGGGCGTTGGTTCTGGAGCCACGCACGTCACGGATAGACCTAACCTTAAGCTGCGGGCCAGCTACTTTTGGTGGGCATCTTTACGAATGTTTTATGAACTCCTCACGCCTTCCTCATGCACTTCCCGGTAGGGTTCCCTCTCAAGCGGGAGACTTGGGGATCGAGGGCAAGAACGGGTCTCTCGTGCGGGCTAGAGCTGAGGAGTAAAGATGCGCAGGTTGTGTGCAGTAGTCGCAGTTGCAGTCGTTTTCAGTGCCTGTTCGGCGATGGGGCAGTCCACGTTCGGAAGCATTGTCGGTGTCGTACATGACAGCACGCAGGCAGTTGTGCCTGGCGCGACCGTCACGATACGAAATCTGGATGACAACAGTAGTCGTTCGGTCACATCGGACCAGAACGGATCGTTTGAATTTGTGAATCTGAAGCCCGGGAACTATGCGGTCACCGCCAAGGCCCAGGGATTCGCCGACTTCCAGGTTCCATCCGCCGAACTGATCGCCCGGCAGGCACTGAGGATCGACGTCATTCTCGGGGTGCAAAGCCAAACCGAGACGGTGGAGGTTGGCGATACGGTCGCGGTTATCAATACCGAGAACGCGGTCATCAGCGATTCGATAGATAACCAGCAGATAACCGAACTCCCGCTGAATAACCGCGCGACAACCACCAGTCCGCTCGGCGCCCTTGCAATTTCGCCCAATGTGCAGCAGGACAGTTCCGGCAATATCGGGCTCAGTGGTGCGAGTTCGTCGATGGTGAACTTCTCGGTCGATGGTATTTCCACCAGCAACGTGCGCCAGAACGGAGCGCTCCAGGATGCTTATCCATCGCAGGAAGGCATCTCGGAAGTGAAGGTGACATCGTTTAATAACAGCGCGGAGTTTTCGCAGGTCGGCGATGTGACATTCACCACCAAGAACGGGACCACCAATTTTCATGGCAGCCTCTTTGAATATCTGCAGAACGACGCCCTTGATGCCGACCCTTACGGTTTTTCGGGGAAAGCGCCAAAGCATTTCAACAGCTTTGGTGGATCGCTGGGCGGCCCGCTGATCATTCCCCATCTTCTCGGTAGCCGCGACCGGACATTCTTTTTCGTGGACTATGAGGGCAACCGCCGCTCGACCGCAGTCGCCGAACAGTTTCTGGTTCCTACGCAGGACGAGCGCAATGGCAATCTCGCCGCGCTTGGAGGGCCGGTCATTCCCGCGACCAGCATCAATGCAACCGCGAAGGCACTGCTGGCGTATTACCCGCTGCCCAATGTTACGGGGCAATCGAACTACAACTACGAAAATTTTCAATCCACGCCGGCTCGGACGGATGGTGCGGACGTTCGCATCGACGAAACCATCTCCGCCAAGCAGTCGGCCTATGCGCGCTTCAGCCGCAAAAATATTACCGCCGACTACGCCAATCCCCTGTTGCCGGATGATTCTGACACCATCCACAACCGCAGCCTGTTAGTCTCTCACACCTACGTGATCACGCCGCACGTCGTAAATGAGTTTCGATTTGGTTTTACCAACGTGATCACCAGCGTAGGTTTCCCCATTGAAGGCGCGACCGCGCTCTCGCAACTTGACCTGACGGGCGTCAATATCAGCCAGCATCCCACCTCGCACGCGTTTCCCACCTTCAACTTCAGCGCGGGCACGGGCTTCACGCCGATTGGCAGGGATAAGACCGGCGTGACGCAATCGAAGACAACCCAGTTCACTGACAACCTGAGTTACAACCTCGGGAAGCACACCTTCAAAACCGGCCTCGATGTGCGCCGCGTGCGCTATGCCGATATCGAAACTTTCCTGCCGTCAGACGACTTCGGCCTGTTGACTTTTCAGCCGACCTTCACCGGCAATGCCTTCGGCGATTTTCTGGAAGGCTCGCCGACCACGTTGTTCTTTGCCGTCTCCAGTCCCGACGTAGGTGGAACCGCCTGGCAGTACAGTCTGTATGGGCAAGACGAATACCAGGTCAACAGCCGGCTCACGCTGAACTACGGGTTGCGCTGGCAAATTCTTCCGGGCTTCCACGAAGATGGCGGCAATCTCGCGAACTTCGACCAGAAAAACAATTCGATCGTCGTTCCCGACGAGCTGTCGTCGTTTCTCGCCAAACAAAGCCTGCAGGCGTCCAACCTGGCGTTCCAGCAGTCGTTCAATGCTTGCAACCTGGGATACACGGCGCTCCCCTGCACGAACTACCTGACGGCCAGCCAGGATCACCTGCCGCAATCGCTGCGCAACACGTATAAGCGCAACTTCCAGCCGCGCGTGTCCATTGCATGGCGGCCGTTTAACGATACCAAGACCGTCATCCGGGCCGGCTTTGGCGTCTTCACGATTACGAACCTCGGTCCGTTGTCGTTTAACAACAGCGGCAATCCGACTTCGGCATTGCACACCTACACGAACTCGCTCACATCGGGCGGCTCTCCGCTCATCCAGTTTCCCAACACAGCGCCGCCGAGCACGGGAGTGCAGTATGGCGGCGGAGGTCTCGACCAGGGTGTCGACCCGAACTATCGCGATCCTCAAGCCAACCAGTGGAACGTGACCGTGGAGCGCCAACTCAGCATCCACGATACGCTGCGCGCCAGCTATGTCGGCATGCACACCTACCGGCTCAGCATTACCGAGGACCTGAACCAGATTCCGGCGAGCACGGCGTCCTATCAAACGACCACCGCGAGTCCTTATGTCGATCCGCGTGCGCCCTATCACAACTGGTTTTCGCTTTACAGCACCTTCAACGCCGGCAAAGCGAATTACGACGCGCTTGAGTTGGAGGAGACCCACAAGATGGCGCGCGGGCTCTATCTGGATGCGAACTATACGTTGGCGAAAAACCTCGCCGACAACCAGGGCGATACCCCGGCCGCGTTTGCCGGAGAGGTGAACTACGGCATCCCGATCGCCGACCGCTTCCACATTGCGAGCGACTACGGCAACGTGGAGGGCACACGCCGCCAGCGCGCTCTGCTATCGGGGATTTATCAGTTGCCCTTTGGGCAGGGCCGCACGTTCGTGAATGGCGGTGGCTGGAGAAACTCGCTGCTCGGTGGCTGGGAGATGAACACCGTCACGCTCTTGGAGACCGGCCCATGGCTGACGCCCAGCATCAGCAACTCCTATGACCAGTCCAACACGAACGTCGTCAATCGCGGCGCCTATCTGCGGCCTGACCAGATCTCGTCGAACTTCTATAGCGGCCAGTCCCGCGCTCACTATTTCAATCTGGCGGCATTCTCGCCCACTCCGGTTGGCGCAGGTCGCTTTGGCAATGCCGGAGTCGGCGTCCTCCAGGGCCCGGGCACGAAGACCGTAAGCCTGGGGCTGGCCAAAGTGATTCAGGTAAAAGAGAGAATGCGCGTACGTTTCGAGTCCACATTCACCAACGTGTTCAACCACACGAACTTCGCGCCGCCCGCAACCCAGATCGACAACACGACAACGTTCGGCGTCCTGAGTGCGCCCCAGATTGCGGAAAATGCCGGCAATCGTACCGGACAGGCCGCGCTGCGGATTGACTTCTAGCCCTTGTCGCCATGGCTTGGTCCCAAAGGCCCACAAGGAAAGAAAGCCCCATTCTGGCTCGGGAATGGTTGCCATTCCTGGCGGTCTGGGGTAATATCCCCAATCCGGTTCCTAAAGTAATGGGTACATGGGCCTAATGCGGCGTTGACCCAACGAATTTCACGAGATTAACATCTGATAATAAGTCAGAACAGGGCCTCCGGAAGCTGCTTCTGCGCCTAGGACGCGGTTTGGCTATGTTTTTGAAGCTATGAGGTTTTTCCTCCACCGGTTTTCCGCGATCTTGCTCTGCGCCTTGCTGGCAGTGACTCTCGCCTGCCAGACTGCGCAGAAGCAAACCTTCTTGCCTCCGTCCAATGCTCAGGCCCCGGCGCTCATCGCCAGCGCAACTCCCAAGACAGCGCCTCAGAAGCAAGCCACTTCAGCCGATTCGCAGAGCCCGGCAAAACAGGCGCTGGCGGTCGATCCCGTCGGCGACCTCATCGCCCAGGTCGAAAAGCAATACGAGACTGGCGAGGAGAACTACCGCGCCGGCCATCTCGAGGCGGCAAAGCAGAACTTTGATTCCGCCTTCAACCTCTTGCTTGGCGGCGGACTCGACCTCCAATCCGACGACCGCCTTGAAGCTGAACTCAACCGCATCCTCGACGGCGTCAACGGCCTGGAACTCGCTGCCCTTGAACAGGGGGACGGATTCGCCGAGCAGCAGTCCGAGCCCGCACCCATCGACGAAGCCAACGAAGCGACACCCGCCGTCGATCAGAACGTAAAGGCAAAAGCCGAAGCTGAGATCAAATCTACGCGCTCCGACCTGCCGCTCATGATGACCGACCAGGTCGCAGGCTATATCAACTACTTTTCCAATCGCGGCCGCGGCACCTTGGAGCGCGCGCTTGCCCGTTCGGGCCAATACGAGGACATGATTCGCCGGACATTGAAAGAAGAGGGCGTGCCGCAGGATCTCATCTACCTCGCCCAAGCCGAGTCCGGATTCCATCCGCTCGCCGTCTCGCGCGCAGGCGCTCGCGGCATGTGGCAGTTCATGGGCAGCCGCGCGCAAGGATACGGACTCGAACGCAACTGGTGGATCGACGAGCGCCAGGATCCCGAAAAAGCCACCCGCGCCGCCGCCCATCACTTAAAAGATCTCTACAACGAGTTCGGCGACTGGTATCTCGCCATGGCCGCCTACAACTCCGGTCCCGGAACCGTGCAGAGCGCGGTCAAGCGCACCGGATACGCGGATTTCTGGGAGCTCTACCGCCGCAACGTTCTCCCCAAGGAGACGCGGAACTACGTTCCTATCATTCTGGCCGTCACCATCATGGCGAAGAATCCCGACCAGTACGGACTCGCCTCGGTCGTGAAGGAAAAGCCGGCTTCCTACGATGTGGTGAAGATCAGCTATCCCATCGACCTGCGCCTGGTTGCCGAATGTGTCGATGCGTCGGCTTCCGATTTGCAGGAACTGAATCCCAGCCTATTGCGCCTGACGACGCCAAAAGATGCGGGGTTCGAACTCCACCTGCCCACCGGAAGCGCCGCCAAGTTCCAGACTGCGGTTGCATCCATTCCGGTCGACAAGCGCGTCTGGTGGCGCTATCACAAGGTGCAGGCCGGCGAAACCCTGGCTTCGATTGCGCGTACTTACCGCACCGCGCCCAAATCCATCGCCGAGGCGAACGGGCTTGACGACCTTACGCTCTCTCCTGACAGCCGCCTGATCATCCCGATCGCTCCCGGCAAGCAGTCGGACTCGACGACCTATGCGCGATCCATCACGCGCTACAAGATCCGCCGCGGCGATACGGTTGAGTCGGTGGCTGAAAATTTCGGCGTTTCCGCCAACATGATCCGCCGCTGGAACCGCCTGAAGGGCGAAAGCCTGGCGGGAAGAAGAACGTTACTCGTCCACCTGCCCGTGACGCCCGGCGCGAGGGAAGCACGGGAAACCAGGGTCGCATCGAAGCGGAAGTCATCGGAATCAAAATCAAAATCGGCATCGGAATCGTCTTCTTCAGCGTCAGCGTCGTCGTCTCCGAGCACGACGCATCGCACGTCGTCAGTAAGACTTGCAACTGCGCGCCACGCCGCAGCGCCCGAGACATCCGCCGCAGTCGTCCACCACAAAGTCAAGCAGGGAGAGACGCTGTATTCCATAGCCAGCTCCTACAGGACGACTGTCTCCGCCATCAAGCACAGCAACCGCAACCTGGCGACACTGCGACCGGGAATGGTTCTGGTAATTCCCGAACTGCGCTAACCGCCAACAAGGCTTCTGAAGGTCCTCATCGTTCCTTTCGTCCGCGACATGCGCTGATAGCGTTCTGCCTCACGATTTCGTTGCTCTACTTTGCTTTCTGCGATCTGCGTCCTGTTTACTGGTTGGTATCTAGAACCCCCTCCCAATGGTCTTTGAGAAACAAAAGGCTTAGGGGACGATTTTCCCCATGTCTTTGAGTAATAAGGAGTTATACTTGTGTTTAGAATAAAAGACTTAGCGGGTTTGCTTCCAGGTCTTTGAGAAATAAGGAGTTATTTGTAAAATATTGCGGAATAAGGGGTTAGTATCGCAGAGAATTTCGGGCAGGGGACCCGGCAGGATGGGGCATACTTCGGCGCTAGGACAAGTCGAAGAGCAATTAATGTGTAATTGACAGGTGGAATGTTCCATCGCAATCTGATGGCATCAGCTTGCCTTTGTGGATGAATCCGGTGACGCCGGCAGGCAGAAGAAGTACGGCTCTTCTGAGTTTTTCGTGATCTGCGCAGTCTTATTCTTTGAAAATGCCGATGCTGAGGCTTGTGACAAGAGAATTGGAGAACTTCGGCAAGAATGCTTCGGCAACAAAAATTCAGAGTTTAAATTCAATAAATGTTGTCGTGCCCATCGGTTGAGATTCTTAGGCGAGATTGCAAGGTATGATTTTCTCTATTTAGCATTCGTACTTAACAAGGCTAAGCTCTATGGACCTGGTTTCAGATTCAAAGAGCCTTTTTATAAATACACCTGCAAATTATTATTCGAGAATGCGAAACCTTACCTAAGGAACGCCTCTGTAATTATTGATGGGAGTGGAGACCGCGTTTTCCGTAAGCAGTTTCAGAAGTATTTAAAAGAGAAAATCAATACTAATCGAGAGACGATCAGCAAAGTGAAGATCGAGAAATCGCACAGGAACAACCTTCTCCAATTAGCTGACATGGTTGTCGGATCGGTGGCCCGCTACTATCGGAAAGATAAGGCTGATCGCTTTGACTACCGGAATATCGTGCAGAGATTGGAATTGGGAGTGCAGGTTTGGCCCAAAAAGTGAGCCCGACAGCCTAGCCCTTGCGGGCACGCTCACCATACGGTGACAGTTCGGCTGTACGGGCAATTCCAATGTATATGATGCGCTCTAGCGCGCGCTAGATGCAAGGAAAAACTGCGTTGTCAAGTGCTCTTTTGGTAACTCAACGTAATCGATATGATGCCACCCTGTCACGGCAATCCCAGCCCTGGGGATGGTATAATTCCCGGCTTCCCAGATTTAGGCCTAACCCCATATTGGTCTTTCCAGACAGTACACTCTCCGGTATTTCCGGAACGAGGAGGCGTTATGCGAAATATCACGCTCGCAGTCGGATCATTCGCATTAGGCGTGCTGAGCATGTTTTTCTTGGGCCACCACACGTCGATTTTTTGGGAATCATCGGCCTTCGCCCAAGATTTAAAACCAGCTTTTGCCGAGCGAGATGCTGCATATCCTGTGGTTCCAAGGATCGCTCTATGGACGCTGGACGGCGTTGCAGTCGATGCCAGCATGGTATTCAAGTTGGACGGCATGGATTGTGTCAATTGCGTCATTCGTAAAGATGGAACTGTAGAGTACGCCGGTGGACCATTCAAGATTGAGCGCTTGGCAATTGAAGGTCCCGTCCAGATCAAGCTCTCCGGAGCGGCTCTTAATACAGCGATATTGTCAATACTGCGGAGTATTGGGCTGTCCAGCACAAAAACACAAAGAACCGATCACCCCCAACAGCCCTATTCTTCGGAGCGCAGGTCTAAAGGCTGGCGAAAAGCTAACTTTCGCCAGCCCGGTCGGTATCGCTACACAATGAACTGCCCCAGCACGGGCGAGGGCCGCTTCGGCTTCGCTCAGGGCAGGTCCGCGCCACACTCTTAGCCCATCAGCATGCCGCCGTTCACGTTGAGCACGTGGCCGGTAATATAGGACGCTTCTTCGGAGGCGAGAAAACAGACTGCGCTGGCCACGTCTTCGGACTTGCCGACTCGTCCCAGCGGAATCATCTTGAGCGCGTTTTCTTTGAATTCCGGGCTCAGCGCTGCGGTCATGCTGGTCTCGATGAATCCCGGAGCGACCGCATTGCAGGTGATGCTGCGCGACGCAACCTCGCGCGCGATCGCCATCGTCAGTCCGATCAGTCCGGCTTTTGAGGCGGCGTAGTTCGCCTGGCCTGCTTGGCCAATCTGTCCGAAGATGCTGGCGATGTTGATGATTCGTCCCCAGCGCTGTTTGAGCATCGAGGGAATCACGCTCTGGATGCAGAGATAGGCGGAAGTCAGGTTGGTGTTGAGAACGGAATCCCAGTCGGCGCGCTTCATGCGCATGACGAGCTGGTCGCGCGTGATGCCGGCGTTGTTGACGAGGATGTCGATCTTGCCAAATTGGGCGGTCGCCGATTTGATGCCCGCTTTGACCTGGTCTTCGTCGGCCACGTCGATGGCGAAGGCAGCGGCTTTGCCGCCCGCTCCAGATCCGCCTCCTGAAGCGGCGATCTGTGCGACCAGCTCATCGAGCTTCGCCTGGTTGCGGGCCGCGACTGCGACGCTCGCGCCCTCGCGCGCCAACGCGAGCGCGCAGGCACGGCCGATGCCTTGCGACGCTCCGGTGATGAGCGCGACTCGTCCCTCGAGTTTCATGAGTCTCCTCGGAAGCGGGAATTATAGAGGAAAGCGGGTTCTAAGGTTTCAGGTTTCAGGTTTCAGGGTGCAGGAAGGCAGGTTAGAGGTTAGAGGTCAGATTGGGATCAGGCCGGTACAATTGCTGGAGAGCGCGGCGCTTTCAGCTTGCTTGGCCCGCGACGCGATGCAAGGGCATGCTGGCGAAGATACTTTCGATCTTCTCAACGAGGCTTCGCCTCGAGTAAGGCTTCGCCAGAAAATATGTGCGCGATGCCGGCTCTTCAATTGCGTCGGCGTTGCTGTAGCCGGAAGTGACGAGCACATTCAAATCAGGAGAACGCTGCCGCAGATCATCGCCCAATTGCTGGCCGCTGCTGCCCGGAAGAACGAGGTCCGTCATGAGGAGATCGATGTGCCGACTGCATTTTGCTTCTTCGTAAAGCTTCGTGGCATCGCTCGCATCCTGCGCAAGTAGAACTTCGAAGCCTGCACTCTCGAGAATGCTGCAGGTCACCTCACGTACAAAAGGTTCATCCTCGACCAGCAGGACTGTGCGCCGACTGGGCCGCTCACTGGCAAGCGCACATGGCTGAAGAGTCATTCTCTCCTCTTTCTTTTAGCGGCTCTTGATTGGGAATGACCCGTAGGTAGCAATCGAACGGCCTACTGATTGTGCGAAAAGTAGCCTGTTCCGGCGAGAGAAGGCAGGTTGCGAAATCTATTTCGGCGCGGTCAGAATCGTTTGGTTTGGATCGAGCACAATCTTGCGGACGGTGTTTGGAGCGTTCAGGCGGAATGAGGTGTCCGGACCATCGGCGAGCACTTGGCCGAGGAAAACCAGCGACTTGGAGGCCGTTTCGCCGTAAACGGGAACGGCGGTAACGAGATCATTGGGCGCGTCCTTTTGTACGATGAAGCCGGAAACGCTGGTCACACCCGCCTTCTGCGTTATGTGGATTTCACGCGTCGACAGCTCGGGCAATGCGGTTCCGTTGATCCACCCATCAACAAACCAGTCCAGTTTGTGATGATTGTCGTACCAAAGTGGGCGCGGTAGTTCCTCTTCGAAAATCTGCATCAGCTCTTGCGTGCTGATGCTCTTTCCGGCGTAGCGGTCCCGGGCTTTTCGCAGGCCGCGGAAGAACGGTTCGTCGGGATTGGTCTTTTGGCGGCGGGAATGGGACGATTCGTCGGAATCGCGCATCATCGAGCGCAGCATGTGAAAAAGCCAAGTCCCCCGCTCGTAACTGATCGCCTCGTAGCCTTCGGGAAAATGCGAGGAGACCAGTCGCTGGCCGAGAGTTACGGGGCCGGCATCGCGCAACCACTCACCATCTTTATTCTTGCTCGCCAGATCGCGGCGGTATTTTTCCAGCACCAGGTGGAATGCCGTCGGGTTCTGCTGCTCGAGCACGAGCAGCGATGCATAGTTCGCCAGACCTTCCGACAGCCACTGATCGTGGTAGGTCTTCCAGAGCACCAGGTCGCCCCACCATTGGTGCGCGGTCTCGTGAACCAGAACCTGGCTGTCCAGGGCACGCACAACGGGGTCGAGATGGCGTTCGATCTGCTCCTGGGGGCTGAGAAACGCGTAGCTGGAGAGGAAGACCAAACCGGGCCATCCCTGGCTCAATGCGCCCGGCATTTGGGTGAGCGCGAGCGAGCCGTATGGATAAGGGCCAAACCATTGGGAGAAGCTCTCAATTGCTTTGGCGGCCCGGTTGGCCACCACTTGTACATCATGCGCCGGAGATGGAAGGGCTGGAGTTACCTCGATTGGGGGTGATGGCCTCCTGCGGGAGGGAGGGAAGATGGGCGGTTCAATCACCTCTGGAGGTGCCTCGGGAAACGACTTCTCCACCCCGGAGGTGCCGTAAGCCTGCACCACGACGTTGCCAGCTTTGGCCTCGGCGCGCGCGTACTTGCCCAGGTTGAACCCGGCGACAGGGATGGGGCGCTCGGAGACCCAATGTGCAACTTGCTCTCCCGCTATCTCACCTGGAACCGGAGCTGCGTGGCCCGGCGGTGAAACCTGTTTTCCCGTTGCCAGCAGCGTCCACCCCGGCGGATAGTGGAATACCAGATCAAACATGGCTGGGTTAAAACCAAAGTTGGGGTACCATGTTCCGCGAGCGCCCACGTACAGCAGTCCGTTTCCTGCTTCCGATATAACATCGCCGGCATAGCGAAAAGTCAGCTTCAATTCCTGGCCGTCATTCAGTTCGGCGGGAAACACGACCGCGACCAGATCGTTGCCCTTCCGCTGGAGCTGTGTGCCTTCAATCGCCGGATTCTGGATGAAGGCCAGTGGACGGCCATTGGCTGCAACAGAGTCGATTTTCAGATAGCGCGACAACTCAAGGAAGAGCGTACGCTGCCCGCCATTGCGGACTCGAACATCCATCTCGGTCGATGCCTGCAACTGCGTTGGAGGATTCACCGAGGCTTGAATCCGGAAGCTCGTGATGGCGATGTCATTGCCGCGCGGCGCGGATGCGGCAACAGGTTTGGAGGATGCGGGCGCAAACGAAGTCCAGATATCGAAAAACTCGGTCGCATCCTTTATGTGGGCCTGGCCCGCCCATAGTGGCTCGGCATTGGCGGCATCCCAGAACACCTCAAAGGCGCCCAGATTTCTGCCCTCAAGATGTGCGTGCAGGAAGGGCGGGAACTTCCGGTTCCGCGGGCTGGCGGCTGCAGGTGGAAGAAAATGGCTGAGATCGAGCAGCAGGCGCGAGGCGTCGTACTCCGCCAATCTGCGGGCGTCGGCGTCCGAATTTTTTAGAAAATCGCTGCTATCGCTCTCCTGAGCGGGCGACAGGAACGGCTGCAAAACCGCCGCCGTGTCGTCATTAAAGCGGAAGTAAGCGGACATGAACTGCTCTTCGAGTATCGCCATCCCGGTGAACAAGGTCATGGAGGCACGCTCGACGCGGTTGGGAGGCTGAAGCAGAACCTCGCCCTCACCTTCAAAGAATGCGCCAGTAATGCAGCCGCAGATGTCTTCGGTGAAGGCGAGCGTGCCGTCATCCAAGGTGAGATCGAGATTCGGGCGATGAATGGAGGCATCGCGCACGTGATAGACGCGGCTGGGATCCAAACCGACGGAACGAATTCGCGAGTAGAGATCGGCGGCTGATTGGGGGCAATGGGAGGCAGGTGGAGACTGCGCCCAGGCGACGGCGGCGAGCAGCCCGCATATTGGCCAGATCATCGTTAGACAGATCATCATCCGGCAATACGGGCGCCGGCAAGTCATCGTCTTGTAACTTGTCCGCCGCGACCGAGCGCACACCTTGGTCACCTACGAAGCCCTCCGCCCCCGTTGTTAGAATCGGTAAGGATGCGAATTCGTTGTCCCATTCTAGTGCTTCTCGTCGCGCTTTCCGCGCGCGCGGATGTTATTCACCTGAAAAATGGACGCACCATCTGGGCCGATCAGGTTCGCGAGGACAAGAATAAGGATCGGGTGGAATATGACGTGGGCGATGACACCTACGCGATTCCGAAGTCATCCATCGAGCGAATCGACGCGGGCGGGATCGCACCTGTCCGTTCGGGTCGGGGAGAATCCGCCGCCGTTCCAGATTTCACTCCACCCGCTCCCACTTTTCAGCAGGCGGAAGATGTGGCTGGGAAAGTTATTCGCGACGGCAAGGTGGATACGGATGCGCTTGGCGCTCTGGAACAGACGGGAAATTCCGAGGTCGCGGCGACGGGATACTTCCTCGCCGGCAAGTTCGAATCCGATCACGGGAACTTTCCGCAGGCCAAGCACTATTACGAGTCCGCACTACACTTTCAGCCCGAAAATTCGACTTTGCTGATCTACTATGCAGCCGCGCTCGTGCATACCGGGCAGGCGCCGCAAGCGCTGCCATACGCTGAGCGTGCCGCGCGCGCTACGCCTGACTCTCCCGATGCGCTTGCCATGCTGGGATTCGTTCAATCGGCCAGCGATCATACGCCGGATGCGATTCGTTCCTGGAAGAAGTCGCTGGCATTGCGTCCCGACGCCACTGTGAGCAAATACCTGGAGCGGGCGGAGAGAGAATCGAAGGCCGAGTCCGACTTTTCGCAACGCGAGAGCAGCCACTTCAACCTGCACTTTGAAGGCGACGAGACCTCGGAGAGCTTCCGCCGCGATTTGCTGGCCACGCTGGACTCCGACTATGACGACCTGGTGCGCGATTTCAGTTACTCGCCGCGGAACACCATTGCGGTAACGCTTTATACGAAGCAGGCTTTCTTCGATGTGACGCGGGCGCCTTCGTGGAGCGGCGCCATCAACGATGGCAAGCTCCGCATTCCCGTCAGCGGTATGGCGAGCATTACTCCCGAGCTCGCGCGCGTACTCAAGCATGAACTGACTCACTCGTTCGTCGCGCAGATGTCGAGCAATCGCTGCCCCACATGGCTGAATGAAGGCATCGCGCAGCTTGAGGAAGGGAAGTCGAGCGCCTCCAACGGACGCGCACTGGCTCAGTTGTTCGGGGCCGGAGCCGAAATTCCGTACAACATGCTGGAAGGCAGCTTCATGAACTACTCAGGAGCGGAAGCGAGTACGGCGTATGCCGAGTCTCTGGCCGCGGTCGAATATATCCGCGATACTTATGGGATGGGCGACATTCAGCGCATCCTGGAACGACTGTCGCAGGGCGGCGCGACCGAGGCGACGTTGCGTGGAACGATTCACTCGGACTACCGGCAGCTGCGCGACGAAATGGCGCGGTGGCTGGCGGACAGGTACGGACGGTAGCAGGATTTCTGATGGAATGTCACGGTCCGGTCTCGTAAATCGCTGAAATATTGAGTTTTGCAGGCGACCCATATTCGCCCGGGGGCCACCACTTCTGCCCGATTGCCCCTCCATCCCGATTGTGATACCTTCCCCCGTCATGAACGCGCTGCTCTCAAAATTGTTCGGCCCGGCCGTGGAGTCGCCTCCACAGATCGTTCACACGGATACTCCTCCGCTGCAGGGAGCTGCGATGGCGGTTGCTTATTTTTCTCCGCAGGCTGGAGGCGATTTTCACACCTTCGCGCGAGTCAGTCCCACGCGTTTTCTTTTTGGATTGCTCGACGTGGCGGGCAAGCGCGAGAACTGCGGAGCCGTACTCCAGGCGGCGCAGGCTTGCTTTGCCTCCTCTGCCGAAGCGATTTTCTCCGCCCCGGAACTGAATGAGCCGGAGGCTATGGTCGAATTGTCGCGGCGATTGAATCTTGAGATCATGCGCGCTGCTGGGGGCGTCCGAAGCTGTCCTGCGTTTGCCGGCTGCTACAACGAAGAGTTGGGGACGGTGTGCTACGTGAATGCGGGCCACACGCCTGGACTGCTACGCGACGAATCGAGCGTGGTCGAGTTGCCGGCCACTGGCCTGCCCCTTGGCCTGTTTTCGCTCGCACCCACCGACGCCCGCATCGTCGGAATGGGAGCTAAGGGTTCGATGGCGGTGGTCTCTCGCGGGGTAGTCGAGGCGGAGAGCAAGCGCTCCGAGTTTGGGCTGGAAGGCGTGAAAAATGTGATGCAGGGCGGACCGGCTTCGGCCAAAGATCTCTCCCAACGCATTCTGGAGGAAGTGCAAAGCTTCATGCACACGGTGCCGAAGCACAATGACGTGACGGCGCTGACGCTGATGCGGGCCAACTAGGGGTTCTGGCGCGGCCGCTGGATTTTGAAAACCTCTGCTCAGGAGCTTGTTTCTTGTCTCGCGAATTGGTCTCGGCGGCAATTCCGGCGTAAAATACCTTTAAAATAGCCTTGGGTTTGAGCCAGGTTTGTTTAGCTTGGGTTTCATTTAACCCACGTTCGTTTGACCCATGTTTCCTCAGACAGGTTTTGTAAACCCAGGTTTCAAGAGAGCCTCAATGAATAAGACCAGACTGACCTTTTTGTTGGCAATTGCCTACGCCATGGTGATTCCCGCGCTCTTACCGGCGGATACCATCGTCGAAGAGATTGTCGCGCGTGTGAACAACGAGATCATCACGCGCACGGAATATGTTCGCAGCCGCGACCAGCTCAAGCAGGAGGTCCAGCAGCAGGAACCCAACAACGCCGACCGGGCCTTTGCGGACAAGCAGGGAGATGTTTTGCGCGATCTGATCGACCAGCAATTGCTGCTGCAAAAGGCCAAGGATCTCGGGATAACCGGCGACACCGAACTGATCAAGAAACTGGATGAGATGCGGAAAGAGATGAAGCTCGAGACCATGGAGGATCTCGAAAAGGCGGCGGAGGCGCAGGGGGCCTCCTATGAGGAGTTCAAGCAGAACCTGCGCAATCAGATTGTTACCCAGCGCGTGATCGGACAGGAAGTGGGCTCGAAACTCTCGATCGGGAAGGAGGACGAGCTCAAATTCTATAACGATCATCGCGCGGAGATGGAGCGGCCGGAGGCGGTGCGCCTGAGCGAGATTCTGATTGCACCCAAAACTCCGACCAAGGCAGCCGGACCGGATGGCAAACCATTGCCTCCGACGGATGCGGAAATGACATCAGCCCTGGCCGCCGCGCAAGCCAAAGCGCAGGACGTTCTGGAGCAGCTTCACAAGGGCGGCAACTTCGCGGATCTGGCGAAGAAGAATTCCGACGGACCGTCCGCCAAAGAGGGCGGCGACCTGAGCTACTTCAATCGCGGCACGCTGGCCAAAGAACTGGAAGATAAAGTCTTCCCGCTAAAGGCGGGTCAGAACACGGACGTGATTCGTACCAAGCAAGGCTATGTCATCCTGGAAGTAAGCGAGCACCAGACGGCCGGAATTCCTCCGTTGAAGGATATCGAGCCGCGCATCCAGGATGCGTTATACATGCAGAGGCTGCAGCCGGCGCTGCGGGCGTATTTGACGACGCTGCGTGAGCAAGCGTTCATCGACATCAAGGCGGGATACGTTGACAGCGGGGCAAGCGCGAACCAAACCCAGCCCGTCGAGACTACAACCAAGGAAGTCGCTTCGAAGAGCTTGAAAAAGAAGAAGAAGCTTGGTGTATTTTAGTGTCGGTTTTGGCGGCCCGACTTACAGGCGATTTGAATTTCCCGGACGGGCGCAATGCGCCACAGTGTTTCATCGCGGTTATTCATCACGGCCAGTGCATGACGACGGTTGCTTGACGGCTTTTCCATGCACTCGGTTCCACACAGCAAGTTGATTTGCGGAGGCTCATGAAAGAGTTTTTCATCTGCGACTGTCTTCAGCAGGAAAACAAGGTCATCACCTCCAGCTTCGTGGTGGCGTCGAAGCAGGTGAAGCCGAAGAAGAACGGCGAGCCTTACCTCGCACTGGTTTTGGCCGACCGCACGGGCCAGATCGAAGCCAAGATGTGGGACAACGTGGAGGAGTTCATTGCCGCCTTCGAGCAGGATGATTTTCTCAAGATCAAAGGTCTCATCAATAAATATAAGAATCGTTTTCAATTGACGATTCATAAACTCCGGCGCATGGGGGAGGCCGAGATTGACTACACGGACTATCTGCCCAAGACAACAAAAGACATCGGCGAACTCTGGCGAACGCTGGCGGATTTTGTCGGCACCTTCCAGAATCCACATCTGAAGGCGCTGGTGGAATCGTTCATGGCCGACCCTGAGATTGCCGAACGCTACCGCAACGCGCCCGCCGCGAAGACGCTTCATCACGCGTATATTGGCGGATTGCTCGATCATGTCGTCTCGCTCTTCCGCTCCTGCGACCTGATGAGCCGCAATTATCCGCAGATTAACCGCGACCTCTTGCTGACCGGGGCGTTTCTCCACGATATCGGGAAGATTGATGAACTGACCTACAAACGCTCATTTTCTTACACGACCCGGGGCCAGTTGCTGGGGCACATGATCATCGAGTTGGAGATGTTACAGGCGAAGCTGGCCAAACTGCCCGATTTTCCGCCTGAGCTCAAGACTCTGCTCGAACACCTGATCATCAGTCATCACGGCCAATATGATTTTGGATCGCCCAAGCTGCCCATGTTTCCGGAAGCGCTCATGCTGCATTATCTGGACGATCTGGATTCCAAGATGGAGGCGATGCGCGCTCACTTCGAGCGGGAGAGCGAACTCGAGGGGCCGTGGACCAGCTACAACCCGTCGCTGGGACGCCCGCTGCTCGATTCGCGAAAGTTCGCGCAGGGCGAGAAGGCCGCGACTATAAAGACCGTGGCCGAAGAACCAGATGCGCCGCCGTCGGCTCCCGCTGCGGCGGAGCAGCCAACTGGCACTACTCCGAACCTGGACCTGTTCGAACAGAAGGCTTAGCGGGACGGAGTCCCGCTACCACACGGCCGTATGGATTTCTCACCGTTTACCACCATCAGCTTCGATTGCTACGGCACGCTGGTTGATTGGGAGTCGGGAATACTGCCGGTGCTGCGCACCGTCCTTGCCCGCCATGAGCGAACTTTGGCGGATGCTGCGATCCTTGAACTCTACGGGGAATTTGAGGCCGAGGCGGAAAGCGGCCCATACCGGAGCTATCGGGAGGTCCTGCAATCGGTGGTGCGGGCGTTCGGGGATCGCCTGAATTTCGAAGCCACGCCCGCCGAAATCCGCTCTCTGCATGAATCCGTCGCATGGTGGCCGCCTTTTCCGGATACCGTCGCCGCACTGCATCGGCTTAAGAAGCGGTTCAAACTCGCGGTGATTTCAAACATTGATGACGATCTGTTTGCTGCCACGCGAAAACATCTGGACGTGGAATTCGATGCCGTAATCACAGCCCAGCAGGCTGGGAGTTACAAGCCTGCCATCCCCAACTTTGAGTTGGCACTGCGCACGCTGGCTCTGCCGCCTGAGCGCTTGCTACACGCCGCGCAGAGTATTTATCACGACATCGTTCCAGCCTGGTCGTTGGGAATCGCAACCGTGTGGGTGAACCGGATGTCCGCCCGTCCCGGAGTGGGCGCTGTGCGCGCGGCGATGGGGCATCCCGATCTTGAGGTTCCTGACCTGGCGAGGTTGGCCGAGGTGGCGGTGCCGCAGGTTTGACTTCAAGCGGCTGCGGCTGCTATATCGCGGTTGGCAGCGGAAGAATTCTTTTTTGAATTGCAACGGTTACAAGCTGCGCCTTGTTGTGGATGTCGAGTTTGCGCATGAGATTAAACTTGTGCGCTTCCACGGTTTTCACGCTGACTCCGAGCTTGGTAGCTGCCTGCCGCACCGTGCGTCCTTCGGCGAGCAGGCGCATCACTTCGCGCTCGCGCACGGTTAGTGCGCTTCTTCGCAGCGGTACCTGCGAGACGCCAATGCGAGGCGGCGTATCCTGTTTCAATTGCACAGGAATCCGAGGGCTCCATGCCTGTTCCCCCCGGCTTACTTCCCGGAGTGAGCGCAAAAGAGTAAGGGTAGGAGTATCTTTCAGCAGGTAGCCGCTGGCTCCCGAGTGCACCGCTTGCCGAACATACTCCTTGTCCTCGTGCATGGTCAGATACACGACGCGCGAATCGGGGCAATGCTCTTTGATAAGGCGTCCGGCTTCGAACGAGGACATACCCGGCATGGCGACGTCGAGCAGCACCAGATCGGGATGGTGTTCCAGGGTCAATTTCAGAGCTGCTGCTGCGTCGCCTGCTTCGGCTACAACGGTGAAATCAGAAGTGTCCTCGAGCAGTCGACGCACGCCGTAGCGTACCAGTTCGTGATCATCGGAGATCACGCAACGAATACGCTTCGAGCTTTCGGGATGAAAGGATAGGGTCTTCCTGGTTAGCACCGCAAAATGCCTCGCGTCTCTTTTGACGAAGTGCGCGCGGGGTCTGGCATTTGGCCCGATCAGCCGGCAAACCAGCTTGGCTTATTGTACCCGTATTATTGGGGCTTACGGGCGAAAAATCAGAAAGAGCCGATCCCTTCTTCTTCATTTACAATGCCTGTTTTACATGCTGCGCTACTTCACATCCGGAGAATCGCACGGCGAAGCCCTGGTTGCCTTTCTTTCCGGGTTGCCGGCCGGGGTGGTAGTAGATCAGGCGTTTGTGGATCGCGAACTGTGGCGACGCCAGCAGGGCTACGGGCGTGGCGGCCGCATGAAGATCGAAACCGACCGGGCACACTTTCTTTCCGGCGTTCATCATGGCAAAACGATCGGCTCGCCGATTGCGGTGCTGCTGGCGAATCGGGATTGGCAGAACTGGAAAGAGTCTTTGCCGGTTGAGCCGGGCGATCCCGAGAAGCACAAACGTGTTGCGTCGCCGCGCCCCGGCCATGCCGATCTCGCCGGAGCGTTGAAGTACGATTTCACCGAAGCCCGCTATGTTCTGGAACGCGCGTCGGCGCGGGAGTCAGCAGCGCGGGTTGCCGTTGGCGCACTCGCCAAGCTGTTGCTGCGCGAGTTGGGTATGGAAGTTCTGAGTCACGTTATTGCTGTCGGATCGATTTCGATCGCCGACCGCGAAATTGGCTGGGAGCTGATTGAGCCACTGTCACGCAAGGAAGAAGTCTTGCTCTCTTGCGCCGTTCCGGAAGC
This sequence comes from uncultured Acidobacteriaceae bacterium, assembly GCA_963821295.1. Taxonomy (GTDB): domain Bacteria; phylum Acidobacteriota; class Terriglobia; order Terriglobales; family Acidobacteriaceae; genus Acidiflorens. Next base: position 973,274 of record CAWGDB010000001.1, read on the forward strand.
CGAACAGGGCATGAAGGAAGAGGTCGATAAAGTTCTGCGCACGGGCGATTCCGTGGGTGGCGTTTTTGAGGTCGTTGCGCGCAATGTTCCCCCGGGCCTCGGCAGCTACGTGCAATGGGATGAGCGGCTCGACGGGTTGCTGGCAGGAGCCGTCATGTCATTGCAGGCCGTGAAAGCGGTCGAAATTGGGAGCGGAATTCAGGCGGCGCATGCGCCGGGGTCGGCGGTGCATGACGAAATTGGATACCAGCGTGGCAGCGATTTTGCCGGTTTCACCCGCACGCGCAACAATGCCGGCGGCCTGGAAGGCGGCGTTTCAAACGGGCAGGAGATTCGCATTCGCGGTTATCTGAAACCGATCTCCACATTGCGACGCCCGTTGCAATCGGTAGATTTCGAGACGCGTACGCCAGTGAAGGCGGCTTACGAACGCTCCGATGTATGCGTGGTGCCGGCGGCTGGTGTTGCCGGTGAGGCGATGGTTGCGTTGACGCTGGCGCGCTGCGCGCTTGAGAAGTTTGGCGGCGACTCGCTGAAGGAAACAAAACGGAATTTTCAGGGTTATCTGGAACAGCTGAAAAATTACTGAAGCGAAAAATCAAGCGAAGCACAAATCTGAAGCGCGAATTTAAAGATGATTTATCCAATCGTGAAATTCGGCGACCCCGTCCTGGAGAAACCCGCGGCGGCGGTGACCAGCTTCGATGAGGAGATCAAGAAACTCGTCGAGGATATGTTCGAGTCGATGTACGCGGCTCGTGGCGTGGGCCTGGCTGCTCCCCAAATTGGCATTGCGAAACGAATCGCAGTGGTCGACGTGACGTTCAAGGAAGATCCGGACGCAAAGCTGGTGCTGATTAACCCTGAGATCATCGGCAAAGAAGGCCGGCAGCGTGGCAGCGAAGGCTGCTTGAGCATCCCGGAATTTCGTGAAGACGTCTCGCGCGCCAAAACCGTAACCGTGCGGGCGCAGGATGTCCACGGCAAATTCTTCGAGCACACGGGAGAAGACCTGCTGGCGCGTGCCTTCCTGCATGAGACCGATCACCTGAATGGAAAACTCTATATCTCGCATATCAGCGCCCTGAAGCGTGACCTGATCAAACGCAAGATCAAGAAAATGGTGAAGGCGGGCGAGTGGTAGAGAAGTAGGTGTCAGGCGTCAGGTCTCAGGTGTTAGAAATCAGCGGCTGGTTCGGCTCGCATGTCTTTCCTGAAACCTGAGACCTAACACCTGAGACCCCATCCATGAACCTGATTTTCTGCGGTACGCCTCGCTTCGCGGTCCCGACCCTGAAGAGACTGGTCGCCGATGGTCAGCACGTTTCTTTGGTCGTGACGCAGCCCGACCGGCCGCGTGGCCGCGGAATGGAGTTGGTCACATCTCCCGTGAAAGAAGCAGCGATTGGCCTCGGCATTCCGATCGGACAGCCTGCCACGATCAAGAAAAACGACGAGTTTCGCGCACAACTTACATCCTTGCAGCCGGACGCGATTATCGTAGTCGGCTATGGCCGCATTATTCCGCAGTGGATGATCGATCTGCCTCGCCTGGGAAACCTGAATTTGCATGCGTCGCTGCTACCGAAATATCGTGGCGCCGCACCGATTCAGTGGGCAATCGCAAACGGGGAATCCGTTACTGGAGTCACGACTATGCGCATCGACGCGGGACTCGACACGGGCGACATACTGCTGCAACGCGAGATGCCGATCTTGCGGGAGGACACGGCCGAGACGCTTGCTCCCCGGCTCGCCGCCGTCGGCGCAGAACTCATGGTGGAAACCCTGCGCGCGCTCGAAAGCGGCCAATTGCACTCCACTCCGCAGAATCATGCTGAAGCCACGCTGGCGCCGATCCTGAAAAAAGAAGACGGCCGAATGGATTTTTCGCGTTCGGCGAACGATTTGTTCAATCGCATGCGCGGTTTCCAGCCTTGGCCCGGAGCCTTTACGACTTTCAAAACCAAAGCACTGCAAGTGCACCGCGCCGAAACTGTGCAGCATACGGGCGAGTTGTCGCCTGGCATCATCGCCGTGAACGCTGCGCGCTTGCTCGTTGGATGTGGGCAGGGCACGGTGCTCGAACTGATCGAAGTTCAAATCGAGGGCAAGCGCCGGATGACTGCGCAGGAATTCATCAATGGCTACCGGCTTAAAACCGGCGATCGCTTGGGAGAATACCGTGGCAGCGGCACGGTGGGAGGATAGCCGTAACAGGATAGGCATGGGACAATAGTTCGCGATGGCCGTCTCTCCCGCTCGCGCCGCGGCGATCGAAATACTTCTGAGGATTGAGCGCGAGAAATCCTACGCCAGCGAACTGCTTCATTCCGCGCGTTTCGCCAAACTTTCCACCGCAGATCATGGGCTGGCGACCGAATTGGTAATGGGTGTGCTCCGCTGGCGATCGTGGCTTGATCGGCGCTTGGCCGGCACTTCATCGCAGAAACTGGAGCGGCTGGACGCCGAAGTTCTGGCCGCGCTGCGTCTCGGCCTATATCAATTGCAATTTCTTTCTCGCATCCCGGCGCGCGCGGCCATTTTCGAAAGTGTGGAACTTGTGAAAGCGGCGCGGAAGGGTTCGGCGGCTTCGTTCGTCAATGCAGTCCTCCGCAAGCTCGTAGCAACTCCCGCCCGGAAGGGGACGGGAGGCGCCACCACAACCGAAGACGTTTTCACCGCGATTCATAGCTCCGCTGACGCGCGCTCGCTGGCGCAAAATGCCGCTCATCCCGAGTGGCTGGTGGCGCGCTGGGCTGCGAGCTATGGACTGGAAGCAGCCCGCAAGATCTGCGCTCACGACCAACAGGCGCCGAGGGCGACCATTCATATTTACGATGGTCGATCCGAGTTTCAATCACCCGACGTTCAATCGATCGATGTTCAATCAGTCGAAGAATTGCCCGGCGCGGGCGTTCAACTTGCGCCTGGCCGGCTGCTCTGCACAGCTCGAACGGTTCTTGCGGGCGACCTGACGGGAACCGACGCTAACCGGCGAGGACGTATCTCGATTCAGGACGAAGCTTCGCAACTTGTGGCGTTACTGGTTGGTTGCGGAGAACTGGTTGGTCCCGGAGAAAAAATTCTCGATTGCTGCGCGGCTCCTGGTGGCAAGACTGCTTTACTCGCCCAACGCAACCCGCAATCCACGGTCATTGCGTCGGAGTTGCATCCCCACCGTGCACGCCTGCTGCGCAGCCTGGTCGTCCAGCCCAACGTCCGGGTGGTGGCCGCCGATGCCCGCCAATCGCCGTTTTCGACTGCGTTTGATCGCATTCTGGTGGACGTTCCGTGCTCGGGAACCGGGACTCTGGCGCGCAACCCTGAGATCAAGTGGAGACTGACAACCAGCGATCTGGAGGATTTGCAATCGCGGCAGATTGCCATTTTGAGGTCGGCGCTTGCGCAACTGGCGAAGGGCGGCCGCCTGGTTTATTCCACGTGTTCGCTCGAGCATGAGGAGAATGAAGAAGTGGTGGAAGCTGCGCTCAGTGGCGCGCCTGACTTGTCGATCGCCGATTGCAGGACCGAACTGGAACAATTGCAGAAGTCTGGGGAACTTTGCGCCACCGATATCGATTCCCTTCTGGAGGGACGATGCCTCCGCACGATTCCTGGAATCCATCCATGCGATGGCTTCTTTGCCGCCATCATTACGAAGAAAAAATAGAGAACTCAAGACGCAGCTAGCGCACCTCGAAAGTTACCGCCGTGCCGGCCGCGATTTTTTGTCCCGGCGGCGGAGTTTGCGTCACGATCATGCTTGCCGGGTTCGGCTCAGATGGGGCAACCGGCGCGGGTTGTGGCTCAACGGGCGGCGACGCGGGAACGGCGCCAACTTTGCCGACACGCATGCCGGCATCCTGCAAGGCCAGGGTTGCGCTTCCGAGCGGCTGCCCCGTAAGGTTCGGCATCACGTAGCTCGCGGGTTCGGGGCCGGCGCTGACCAGAAGATCGATTTTAGGCGCGGCGATCCCGCTCGCATTCGCGGGTGGACTTTGCGATACAACCCGGTCTTCGGCTGCATCGGGCAGGCTTACTTGCGCGACCGAGCCGAGAGCCAGGCCGCGGCGGCGAATGTTCAACTCCGCGGCGCGCTCGCTCTCTCCGGTAATGTCGGGAATTGCCACCCGCTGCAGGCCAAGACTCTGGGCGACCCTGATCGACCATCCTCGCCGCACCTTCGTGCCGGGGGTCGGCATCTGCGTCATGATTTTGCCCTGGGGGACATCCGCGCTGTAAAACTCGCGCTCGACCACTACCTGCAGACCCGAGGCGGCTCCGACGTGTTCCGCATCAGATAGACTCATGCCCAACAATTTAGGGATGGTGACTTCGCGCCCGTGGATCGCCAGTCGCATGGCGGTCAGCGCGGAAATAAGCGCTACCGTCATGAGTACGAGAGTTAGAAGCAGCATGCGAAAAAATTGGCGCATTGCTGGAGATTATAGCTTGGCCAGAACTATCGGATTGAATGCCAATTTACTTGGCGTGAACTGCTGCGCCCGCCGCGGCCTGTGCTTTCTGTTGCCCCACCCATTCATGGACGCGCGTCGAGAGCACGTCGAGGGGCACAGCTCCGCCCGCGAGCACCTCGTCGTGGAATGCGCGCAAGTCGAATTTGGCGCCGACTTCATCCTTCGCGTACTGGCGCAGCTTAAGGATCTCCAGTTGCCCGATTTTGTAGCCGAGCGCTTGCGCAGGCCAAGCCATGTATCGGTCGGTCTCACTCTGCACTTCGGGTTCATCGATGGCCGAGTGCTCGTGGAAGAAATCCACCACCTGCTGTCGCGACCAATGTTTGTAGTGGAAGCCCGTATCGACGACGAGTCGGATCGCGCGCAGCATGTCATCCTGCAGATGCCCGTAGTAGCTATACGGATCCTGGTAGAATCCCACCTCCTTGCCCAGTTCTTCGGCGTAGAGCGCCCAGCCCTCGGTGTATGCGGTGTAGTTTTCCTGCTGACGGAAGGGCGGAAGTTCGGGCAGTTCCTGCGCGATGGAAATCTGCAGGTGATGGCCGGGAACGCCCTCGTGATACGCGGTCGTTTCAATGTCAAGCGTGGTCCGCTTGGCAAAATCTCCTGTGTTCACCATGACGTGCGCTTTGCGCGACCCGTCCGGCGTGCCCTGTACGTAATGCGTCGATGCCTCTTTTTCGCGGAACTCTTCGATCGGCATCACCTCAAGCTTTTCCTTTGGAAGGCGTCCGAACAGGTCGGGAAGTTTGACGTACATGGCGTCGATATACTTGCGATACAAATCGAGAATCTCTTCGCGCGAGTGCGGGTGCAACTTGGGGTTCTCCTTAATTGAAGCGTAAAAACTCTTCAGGTCCGGATAGCCGAGTTGATGGGCGACGGCCAGCATGCGGCCTTCGATTTCCTTCACTTGTGCGAGGCCAATCTCGTGGATCTGTTCGGGCGTCAGGTCCGTAGTCGTGCTCTGCTTCACGCGGAAGGCATAGCGTTCCGGGCCGTCAGGAAGCGCCCAAACGCCAGGCTCAGTGCGGCCTTTCGGCGCGTACTCATCGCGAACAAAGGCGGTGAACTTAACGTAAGCCGGAATCACTGAATCACGAATGGCGGCTAGCCCGGCTTCGCGCAAGCGCTTGCGGTCGGCTTCGGGAACGCCATCGGGGAACTTGTCAAACGGATGCGCAAAGGGACTTTTCTCCGCAGGCGTCATAGCGATGCCGTTCGCCTGCGTGACCACCTGTTCGAGGAGAATCTTCGGCGGCATGAGGCCGTCGGCCATGCCTTTCCGCATCTGCACGACGTTCTGGTCGAAGAGCCGGGGCAAAAGCTTGAGGCGCGTGATGTAATCCTGGTAATCCTTAACGTTCTCGAACGACAGAATGCTGACCAGTTGCGGAGCGTCGATATGAATTCCGCTGAACTGGTTGACGGGCATCTGCCAGGGTTTGAAGCGCGCGTCCTCCAAATCCATGCTCAAGTCGCGAACCATCAACTGCTTGTTCAGAACCTCCTGGTCGGGAAACCCGGTCGTGTCGATCGCTTCGAAGCGGGTCAGAAAGCGCCGGCTCTGCTCAAGGTTGTCGTCGATCGCGTGCTGCGAGAAATCGTCCAACTGGTCGTTGTAACGCTTATCGCCCAGGATCGAGGCGTAGATAGGGCTGGTGCGCAGCGTATATTCCCACTGCTCGTGCAACAGATCGTTGAGCGCTTTGCGCCGGGATTCGAGATCGGATGTGGAATTCGCGGCGGAAACGGCGGCAGGAATCAGTACGGTCGCCACAAGCAGGCAAGCAAGATATCGCATTGCAACTCCAGAGATAGAAATGTTTTAAACGTGAAGATCAACTACCCCACAAACACTGTGCAGATGTTAGACGAATACGCAGGAAGATGGTTATCAGTTCCCAGATTATTCACGGGCGTTGGCGCGAGCTCGTTTTAGTCCGGCAGCCACGCCTTTGCAGACCGCGATCTGGTATCCTGCCAAATCCATTCCGCCTGCGGCCGCAGCGGCGATTCCACCGGGAGTGGCCGCTTCCTCAAGCACTGATTCGAGGGAATGTCTCCCCTCACGCCACGCGGTGATCCCATCCGCCAGCGCATGGGCGCCCGCCAGCAGCGCAGTTTTTCGATCAAGCCCCGCTTTCTGCGCGCACTCAGCCAACGCAGCCAGCGCATGATAGCCGTGGCTGCAGGAGTAGATGACGGTAAACGCGTCGAATTTGTTTTCGGGGATATCGACGACCTGGCCAAAGCTGGCAAACAGAGCGCGGACGCGTTTGCGATCCGCGTCGGGCAACGATCGCGAAAACGTAACGGCTGTCAAAGCTCGCCCGCTGCGGCAAACCGGACTTGGCATGGCGCGAGCCCAGCGCACCGGACCGTCGAGCAAACTCTTCAACAATCGCAGTGGCACACCCGCTGCCAGGCTGACGGCGGCCAGCGGATAGTCGACTTTCTGAATCGCGCGCAGAAGGTCCGCGACCGAATCGGGCCGGACCGCAATCAGCAGCAAGTCAGCTTGCCGGACTGCGCTTTTCAGATCGCGTTCCACGGCGATGGCGTAGGTCTTCTTCAGCAGGCGCAGCTTTCCCGGGTTGCGATCATGGACTACGAAGTGATGTCTTGTCTTCGCAAGCCGCAATCCTGCCAGCATCGCCGATGTGATTCGTCCGCCGCCGAGGAAAACGACGTTCATGGCATCTCCGCGCAAACTTCTTCGGCGGCCGATAGCAGGGCTTCCACGTCTTGCATCGTGTGCGCAGTCGAGATAATCCAGTGCAGCCCGTTCGAAGGTGTCATGTAGATTCCGCGATCGAGCAGACCGTGGACAAACCGCGAGTACTTTGCCGGGTCGGCATTGCGGCAATAGTCGCGATAATTATTAATCACGTTACCGTTGATCGCGTCACGGTCGCTGGCATCCCGTTTCGTGAAATAGATCTGAAACATGGGACCGAATCCCTGCACGATCGCGGTGATTTTGAGGCGGCGAAAAATATCGCGCAGCCCCGCAATGGCGGCATCTCCGATAGCGTACAACTGTCGGTAGATCGCGCCTTCATGCGCCGCCAGCAGATCAAGGTTGGCCGCGATCACGCGCATGGTCAGCCGGTGGCCGTTAAAGGTTCCGTAGTGCAGCACCATGCCGTCGCTGCCCCAGCGCATACGGTCGAGAATGGCGCGCGGCCCCGCGACCGCGCCAATCGGAAATCCGGCGCCGAGCGCTTTGCCGAATGTGCTCAGGTCGGGCTTCAAGCCGTAGTGCTGCTGGCATCCTCCGGGCGCATAGCGAAACCCCGTCACCACTTCGTCGAGGATAAAGAGCGCGCCGTACTCGTGCGCCAGTTCGCAAACCTTCTGCAGATAGCCCTCTCGGGGAAGAATGCAGCCCATGTTCGCCATGATCGGCTCGGTGATGATGGCCGCCAGTTCTGGCCCTTCGCGCCGCAAGATAACTTCGAGAGTTTCGACGTCATTCCACGGCGCCAGTACCACATCATCGAATACTCTAGCGGGAATGCCCGTGGAATCCGGAAAACGCGTGGGATTTTCCTTTGGTCCAAGCTGCTCTGCCGGATGGCTGTGCCCGTTCAGGCAATAGGGGTCATACCATCCGTGGTAGTGACCTTCGAATTTAAGAAACTTTGTACGGCCGGTGTCCGCGCGGGCCAGGCGCAAGGCGAGCATGGTCGCTTCGGTGCCGCTGTTGGTGAAGCGCACCGCCTCCGCCGTGGGAACCATGCGACGGAAGCGCTCAGCCGCCTCCACCTCCGCGGAGGTTGCGGCTGCGAAGTGCGAACCTTCGGCCACGGTTTGCGATACTACTTCAACGATCTTTGGATGCGCATGGCCCTGGATCAGCGCCCCGAACGACATCATGAAGTCGACATACTCGTTGCCGTCCAGATCCCACACGCGGGAGCCGCGCCCGCACTCCAGCACTACGGGGCCCTCCGAATACACAGCGGCGCCGCGCGACGGCGAGTTCACGCCCTCGATGAGCGATTGCTGCGCGCGCTCGTACCAGGCGCGTGACCGCGTGCGGGATTTCGTAGATAGTCGCATTCAGGACTCAGACTGTGCCCGCCAATCCACCGCCATCCACCACGAGCGCGGTCCCAGTCACAAACGAAGATGCATCGCTTGCGAGATACAAAACGGCCTGCGCGATTTCCTCTGGTTGGCCGACTCGGCCCAGCGGGCGTTTCGCAGCCTCAGCAAGAAAGCGCCGGCTCTCATCGCCCAATTGTTCGGCTTCCGCTCGCAGCATGCCCGTATCTGTATCGCCAGGACAAATACAATTCACCCGGATCCGCGGCCCATGATCGATGGCCATCGCCTTGGTCAGGAGCACAACGGCACCTTTCGAGGCGCAATAGACCGCAGCCTTCGCGCCGCCCGCCAATCCCCAGCCAGAGGCCGTGTTGATGATTGAACCCGCTCCCTGTTTCTCCATGTGCTGGATCACCTCGCGCGACAACAGGTAGATCGATTTGACGTTTACCGCCATGACGCGGTCCCAATCGTCTTCGCTGAGGTCCATCACCGTTGCGCGCCGGATGATGCCCGCATTGTTGAACAGAATGTCGACGCGGTCGAACTCGCGCATGGCGTGCTCGACCACGCGACGGCAATCTACTGCGCGCGTTACATCCACAGTTTCGAAAAAAGCGCGGCCGTCGGCTCGGGCAATCTCTTCAACCACGCGCTGGCCCGCGTCCTGATTCACGTCGGCAACAATGACCGCGGCACCCTCGCGCGCAAACAGCAAGGCAGTTGCCCGGCCAATACCGGACGCGCCGCCGGTAATGAGCGCGACTTTGCCCGAGAGTTGCCCCGCGCTTTGCATGATTATCGGCTGGCCAACCCTCCGGTGGTCTCCGCGCCATCGATAGTGTAGACGTGGCCAGTAATGTACTGGGCGTCGTCCGATGCGAGGAATGCGAAGAGCGCGGCAATCTCCTCGGGCTGGGCGTGGCGCCGCAGAGGGATTTTCCGGTTCACCTCTTCGAGCATGGCATCTGTGTACTCGGCGCGCTGCATCGGCGTCAGCACGTAGCCAGGAGCGACCGCACACACTCTCACTTTCGGAGCCAGTTCCAATGCCATTGATTTTGTCAGCTCAATCACTCCCGCCTTGGTGGCATTGTAGTCGGCATAAAATGGATAGCCCATCACGCCGTTCGTCGATGCAGTCTGCAGAATTACGCCCCTGCCCCGTTCCATCATGTGCTTCGCGGCCGTTTGCGCAACGTAAAACACGCCCGTCAAATTTACGGCGATCACTTTGTCCCATTCTTCCGGAGTAATTTCGAGAAAGTTATGACGGATGCTGATGCCGGCGTTGTTCACCAGCACATCCACGCCGCCCATCAGCTTGATCGCCTCGGCAAATGCGGCGTGCACCTGTTTGAGATTGCTGACGTCGGCATCGAGCGTTCCGGCCAGATCGGGCAATTCTTGCGCGATCCTCCGTCGCGCGTCGGCATCGCAATCGAGCACGCACACTACCGACCCTTCGTCCAGGAAGCGCGCCGTCGTGGCCGCTCCAATTCCGCTGGCACCACCGGTGATCAGAACCCGTTTTGCCATCAACCCACGCACTCGCGCCTCCACAAAAGAGTCGGGCAGATCAGGATACCTGTCTGCCCGCAATCTCGCTATCGTTGATAGTTTGCGTCAGCTAACCTGCCACACCGTGTCGAGCACGGTTCCATCCACCCACTTCACGACCGCGCATGGACGATCGCCCAACTTCGGCCGAGCCGGTTTGCCGCCGCAGATTTTCTCGACTTCCGACTTGATGTCCTGAATCGGACGAATCGGCAACTTCGATCCCTTTACCGCATCCAGCAAATCCGCACGCCGCGGATTGACCGCGATGCCGCGCTCGGTCACGATCACGTCAATCATCTCGCCCGGCCCCGTCATGGTTGTGACTTCATCGACAATCACTGGAATGCGATCGCGAAACGAAGGAACGGCGAGAATTGTGCACCCCGAAAATAAACAGTTTTGCCATCCCCCGATGCCGTGCAGCAGCCGCCCATCGGAGTGCGTCACCACGTTGGCATTGAAGTTCACATCCACTTCGGTCGCGCCCAGAACAACGGCGTCAACGAGCGCGGCGAAGTTCCCCTTCCCGTGGTAGTTGTACGAAGTGAATGGGGAAGTCGCCACGTGTCGCGGGTCGTTCGCCATCGACCGCACACCATCGAGGTCAAACGTCTGCCCATCGAGAATGTAATCCGTCAGGCCTTCCTGGAGCATCTCCACCAGAAACTTCGTCGATCCGCCGCGCACGAAGCGCGCCTTCACACCGTCCTCTTTCATCATCTGCTTCAGATACTGTACGAACGCCAGCGCGATTCCACCCGCTCCTGCCTGGAACGAGAAGCCATTCTTCATGATTCCGGCGGCACGCAAGAGCTTCGCGACCAACTCTGCGATCAGCAGTCGATCGGGAGAGCGCGTAATCTGCGTTGTGCCGGAAACGATTTTTGCCGGATCACCGATCGATTCTACTTCCACAACGTAATCCACGTTGTTGCCCTGAATCTGCCAGGGCACGCAGGGAAACTGAACCAGATTGTCGGTGACCACGATCACGCGGTCAGCATACGTCGAATCGGCGAGCGCAAATCCCAGTGACCCGCACGCCGACTTGCCATGAGAACCATCGGCATTGCCGAAAAAATCAGCCGTAGGCGCGGCGATCACAGCGATGTCAACGTGGACCTCACCGTCTTGGATCGCTTGATAGCGCCCGCCATGCGAGCGCAACACGCCCATGCCGCGCATCTTTCCCTGCGTGCAGTAGTCGCCCAGAGGTCCGTTCATCGAGCCTTCGATGTGATGGATCACGCCTTTCTCCATCAGTTCAATCGCGGCCTTTTGCGAGGGAAACGACGCACTCGGAAACCACATCAGATCCTTGACGCCAATCTTCGCCGCCGCTTCCAGCGCCATCAGTGCAACCTTGTCGCCATCCCGAAGATGATGATGGTTCGAGATCACCATGCCATCGCGCAGCCCGCATTTGCGCAAGGCGGTCTCCAGATCCGAGACCCGCTTATCGCCGTTGTCTGGATAATCCTTGTTAGAACTGATCGGCGGAGCGGCCTTGCGTCCGCCTGGCTGAAATTTTCCCACGCCTGAAAATGGAACCTGGGACTTGCCGTTCACCACGGTCGGCACGAGTCGCCCCATCGCGTTTTGCGCAAGTTCCACCCTTTCGCTCACGAAATCGCTCCCATCGCCTTCGCTCGTTCCACCAGCTTCAAAGCGCGCTGCACCACGGGCGGGTCAATCATCTTTGACCCCAGACTCACCACCGCTAATCCTCTTTGCTGTGCTTCCTCGAACGCGGCCACAATCTTCCGCGCTTTTTCGATCTCCGCCGCGGTCGGCCGAAACGCCTCATGGATCACACGAATCTGTCCCGGATGGATGCATCCCAGGCCTTCGAATCCCAGGGCGCGCGAGGCTTCGCACCATCGCCGCAATCCGTCCATGTCGCCGACATCGCCGAATGCCGAATCGATCGCCTGCACACCCGCGGCGCGCGCCGCGTTCACCACGCGCGCTCGCGCATATTGAGATTCGCTCCCTTCCACCGTCTTCGCAACACCGAGATCGGCCGTATAGTCTTCGAGCCCAATGGTCAGCGCGGCCACGTTCTCGCTGGCCGCTGCGACAAGAAATGCATTTTCGATTCCCAGCGCCGACTCGAGAATCGGCATAATCCACATCGGACGGACAATCCCATGCCGCGCTTTGATCTCGCCGATCAGGCGATCCACTTCCACGATCTGCCCCGGGCGCTCAACTTTTGGAATCAGAATCAGGTCGGGACTCTCGCCCACAATTTCCGCCAGATCTTCGAGCCCAAGCGGCAACTGGTTGATGCGCACCATGCGCTCACACGAGCCGAAATCCACGGCGCGCAACGTATTGCGCACCAGGATGCGCGCTGCACCTTTCTCATTGCGATGCACCGAGTCTTCCAGATCGAGAATCACCGCATCGGGCGCATGGAGCGCGGCGTTCATGTAGTACTTCGGCTCCGAACCCGGCAGATAAAGCCGCGATCGCCGCAGGCGGTCTTTGTGCGATGGAGCCGGCAACGAATGTGCTTCCGGCAGCCAGCGTTTCCCCAACGCCATCCCGGCCCGCCGCGCCGCCGCTTCAATCCGGGCCCCAATCGTAGGAGGCAGCGCACCCTCATCGCGAATCGTAACGCGAGCATGCTCAATGCCGAGGGCAGCCAGCACCTCTCGCGCCTGCTCCATGATCGCGCCGCCGTAATAAGGCGCAACCCGCGATTCCAGCAGAATCTCGATCCCGTCGCGGTCGCGCGCTTCCAGGGCGACGTGCAAGTCAGAACGGACTTCTGTGCCCCAATGTCCTGCTTCCGCGCAACGCAAAGAATGTGTTTCAACACTGCTCATAAAAAGCCTTCACAAAAAACCATCTCACCACGGAGTCACAGAGACACAGAGAAATTCTTTTCTCTTTCTCCGTGTCTTCGTGTCTCCGCGGTTAATCAATGTCAGCAAATGCAGCTATCTCAGTTTCTCCAGGATCGCATCCGTCATTTGCCCGGTCGAAGCCGCTCCCTGGCTGATCGATTTGGCTCCGCCGGGAATTCGCATCATATCGTAGGTGCGGACCTTGCCTTCGCGCACCACGCCGGCAATTGCTTTGCGAATGCGTTCCGCTTTCTGCCCTTCATTCACATGATCGAGCATCATCGCCGCCGAAAGGATCATCGCAATCGGGTTCACGATCGGCGGATCAAGCTCCGCATATTTGGGAGCCGATCCATGCGTCGGCTCAAACACGGCGACCTCATCGCCAATGTTTCCCGAAGCCGCAAAGCCGAGCCCGCCGACCAGGCCGGCGAACGCGTCGGAAAGGATGTCGCCGAACAGGTTTGAAGACACGATTACGTTGTAGTCTTCCGGATTCTTGTTCAGCCACATCAGTTGCGCATCGATATTCGTCGACCATAGCGCAATTCCGGGATAATTCTTCGCCACTTCCTTAGCCACTTCTTCCATCATCCCCGAAGTCTCGCGTACTACATTCGGTTTTTCGCAGATCGTAACGCCTTTGAAGCCGCGCTTTTTCGCGTATTCGAAGGCGGCTGTGCAAATGCGCCTCGCCGCATGGCGCGTGATGACGCGGCAACTGACGGCTAGTTCCGGTCCGGGCACATTGGCAAATGCCTTGAACTTGGGATGGCTGTTGAGCGCAGCCAGCACGTTGTCGGACGGATTGGTCCACTCGATGCCCGAATACATGCCCTCGGTCCCTTGCCGAAACACGGTTGTATCGATGTGCGGCTCGTCGTATCCGCCGTCCACTTTTTTGCGGATATAGTTCAGCGGATTCCCGATGAATCCGACACAGGGACGCATGCAAATATCCAGGCTGAACCTCTGCCGCATGGTGACGATCGGCGAGTAATAGACGTAACCTTTGCCCTGGAATTCAGGCTTCAATTCCGCCTGCGCCGCCTTATTCGGCTTCGAAGTGATCGCGCCGAAAAGGCCGAGCTTGTGCTTGGTCAGAAGTTCGATTGTGCGATCGGGCAGCGCATTGCCATGGTTGCGCCAGCATTCCCAGCCAATTTCGGCGTGAATGTACCCGGCATCGAAACCAACCGCTTTCAACACGCGTAATGATTCCGGTAGAACCTGGTTGCCGATGCCGTCTCCCGGCATCGTGACAACCGCATATTTCGCCATGAGTGCTCCTTAAGAATTATTACCGCCGAGAGTGCCGGGAGAAAGCAGGTCCTTCGCTGCGCTCAGGATGACAATCCAGGTTTATGCCACGCCCAAGCGCTTCGCCACCAGATTTTCTACTCCGCCCGCTATCACCAGCGACTGCGGCACACTGCCCAGCGCCGGGAACGCAAACTTGTCGCCGCGCCAGGAAATCGTGCTTGCCGTGAAGTCGATATCGACCTCGTCTCCCGGAATCACCGTCTTCTCTTTAGCAGCAATCTCCGGCGCGAACTGCTCTCGCAGCCGCGCCACAAACTCCGGAACTTCAATGCACAAAAATCCGTTATTGAAGGCATTGCGCAGATAGGTCTGCGAGAAGCTGGCCGCGATCACCAGCGGGATCCCCCTTGCCTTCAGGCAAGTCACTGCCTGCTCCCGGCTCGATCCCGTGCCGAAGTTAAACTGGCTGGCAATCACATCGCCCGCCTGCGTCTGCGCAGCAAACTGCGGATCGTAATTCTCCATCACCACTTTCGCCATCATCTCGGGCGTCATGTCGTCGCGATACGTGTAGTCCTTGCCATAAATGGCATCGGTGTTAACGTTGTCCTGCGGCATGAACACCAGGCGGCCTTTCACGCGCTGCGGAAAGCCTGCGAGGATTTCAACTTTCTCCGCGCCGCCCGATGCAACCGCCAACTCTGTGAATTCCGTGTGGGGCGGGCACCGGGGACCCCAGTACACCCGGTTTGGCGTGATGGGGTGGCTCATTCCTGCCCGCCTCTCCAGGATTGGGACCACAGATGTAACCTGCCACGGCTGACGCCGCTACAACTTCCGGGCTCGCCAGATAACATTTGGCATCCCGCGATCCCATGCGGCCTTTGAAGTTGCGATTGGTCGCGGAAATTCCAACCTCGCCTGCTTCGAGCAATCCGACGCCCAATCCGATGCACGGCCCGCATCCCGGAGGCAGCGGATTGGCGCCCGCGTCCATCAGCGTCTTCCAGACGCCTCGTTTTTCAGCCTCCTCCTGCACCCACTTGCTGGCTGCGCTCAGATAGAACTTCACGCCCGTCGCAACTTTCTTGCCCTTCAACACGTTCGCTGCCGCTTGCAGATCTTCGACTCGCGAATTCACACACGAAACGAGATACGCTTTCTGAATCGCAACTTTCTTCGCTTCAATCTCGTTAAGCGATTGCATCGTCTGCACCGTGTCCGGTCCTGAGACATGCGGCGTAACGTCCGCCAGATCGAGCACGATCCGCGCTGCATAGCTCGCGTCAGCATCTGCCGCCGGCGGATTCGCAGCCCAGTTCTCAATATCTTTTTCTGCGAAGCGTTCGTCCTCTGAGAACATGCCCAGCGCCTTCAGTCGCTGATGCACGTCGCGCATGTACGTGATGGTCACGGCATCCACTGGAAACCAGCCGACCAGGGGCCCCCACTCGGTCGTCATGTTCGAGATGGAAAGGCGCGCATCCATCGAAAGCGATGCGACCCCCGGTCCCGTGAATTCCACCGCCGCGTTCAAGCACTCGTCGTGGTTGTAAAGTCCGCACAATGTAATGATGACGTCCTTGCCCGTCACGCCCGCGGGCAGCTTGCCTTCCAGCACCACTTGGATCGACCGCGGAATCTGCCACCAGAACTCACCCGTCGCCCACACAGCGGCGGCGTCGGTACGCACGATGGGCGTACCAATCGCGCCCAGCGCGCCGTACATGTTGGAATGCGAATCGGATGCGACCACAAAAGATCCGGGAACAACGTATCCGCGCTCCACCATGATCTGGTGGCCAATCCCCGAGCCCGCCGGATAAAAATCCACGCCGTGCTCTTTGGCGAATGCCTCAATTGCGCGATATTTCTTCAGGTTCGATTCATCCTGATTCTGAATATCGTGATCGAGCGCGAACACCATCTGGCGCGGATCTTTCAGTTTCTTCGCACCAATGCCCTTGAACTTGCTCATCACGGCCGAGGTGTTGTCGTGCGTCATGCAGCGATGCGGGCGGATCGACAGAAAGTCCCCCGCCCGCAGCGGACGATTCGGCCCCTCCGCCATGTGTGCCTGCGCGATTTTCTCAACGATGGTCTGGCCCATATAGCCTTTTCCTACGACAAATCGTGTGGTGGCCGTTCTGCCACTGATGCAGGGCGAAGCCCCGCCACCACACACACACCGACCTTAAGCCGTTCGCTTCAACTCAAATCCCAGGTACATCATCTGTCCGATGTGATGGTGCAAATGCGTGGCACAATGCAGCACGATCTCGAATCGATTCCTCGCATCGGCGGCACCGGTACCTGAGTACGCAGCCGACCAATCCTCCTCCGACTGGCTGAGAATCGTCCGCACCACCATCTCTGCCGCATCGTCGAATTTCTTCAACACCCCGTCTTTCGCCGGCCGCGACGCCTCGGCAAACTCCCGCGGACGATCCCGCACATATCCAGTGCCCGCGATCTGCGCCCCGATGTAGTAATTCAAATTGCCCGTCAGATGCAGAACGAGATTGCCAAAACTGTTTCCGAACGGAAACGGCTTCGCCCAGAATTGATCTTCGCTCAAAGGCGCTGCCAGTTCGCGGACCCAGCCCGCAAGCTTCGTGTACCGCGCCGCAAGACTGGATGCGACGGTTTCCTTCAAATCACCCATTGATCCCTCCCTTTGATACTGCCCGCAAAGCCCTCTGTGCTCCTCCGTGTCCTCTGTGGTTATCGTTTTTTGGTTTTGACCTTTGCGCGCGCCACCTTGCCGTGTGCCGCTGTCGTCTGCGCGTCCGCCTTCATCAGCGCCATCAACTTCGAGACAGACCCGATCTTTTCCAGATTCCAGATTGCATCGACCAGCTTATTCTGCGGCTTCTCCGAAAGCACGCCTTCGGCCAGCGCGCGGAATTTCTCCTCAATCTCGGCATCAGTCAATGGATTCCGCGGATCACCCTTTGGATAATCCAGCTGCTTGGAGAACGACCGTCCGTCTTTCGCCGTGATATTCACGATCACGCGCTGCAACGCGGGAAACACCTTCTCGATCTGCGGATCCGCCACTACCTCCACCTTCTTCAGCTGCGCGCGAATGGTCGGATCCATGATCTTCTTCATCTCGAACTGCGCCGGCGTCACTTGCCGGTCGACCAGCGCGGCCGCAATCACGTAGGGCAACGAATGGTCGGCGGTTTCTTTGGTGTGCGGGTCGTATTTGCTGGGATCGGAAAGAATATCTGCCGCCCGGGCGAGCGAGCGAATCTGAATCTTCTCTACGTTGTCCGGATGCAGATCATTTTCCTTCACGAGATCCAGCACGGCCGAGATCGGCGCATGCGTCAGCGCCTCGGTCGGAAAAAATTTCATGCCGCACTGCGTGATTCGCCACGAATCGCCCAAGCCGTCGGTCAGCAGGTTCAGCTTCCACTCAGGTCCGAAGCAATGCGCCAACCCTTCTTTGCCGTCGATCACGTGTTCCGGCCCGCTGTAGCCCTTCTCCGCCAGCAGCGCCGCCAGCACGCCGCTCTGCGTGGCCATCGGATCGACGGTGTTCTTCATCATCGTCAGCTTGCCCGCGGTCACCGCTCCCATCGTGCAATGCCGCGACGCCGAAATCCCAATCGCATGTTGAATCTGCTCCCATGTCAAATGGAGCGCTCGCCCCGCCACGATTGGTGAGGCGAATGCGGTGAGCGTTGCATGATGCCATCCACGCTCGCGAATCCCGGGAAACGCCGCTTCGCAGAGACGCATCTCGAACTCATGTCCGAGCACGAATCCGACGATCAATTCCTTACCATCGCTCTTCGCCCGTTCGCAGCAAGCCATTGCCGCCGGAAAAATATCCGATGGATGCGACGGATCCTGCTTCCAGTAAATATCGTTGTAATCCATGCAGCGAATCATCAGCGCATTCGCCAGCGATGCTGAAACCGGATCAATTCGCTCGCCCGTACCGATGACAGTTGCTGCCCCGCGGCCCGCGATTTCTTTTAGCACCTCGAGAGCAATGATCACATCATGCTGCTGATAGCCGCCGAGCGCGCATCCGACGGAGTCGAGCAGAAACCGCTTCGCCTGATAGACCGCCTCCTCCGAGAGATGCTTATACTCCAGACCCGCCGCCCAGCGCGCCATTTTCGCGGTAATGGGTTCATTGGCAATTGCCGATTGAGTCGCCAAGAAATTCTCCTTAATGGATTCCCGGTTCTTAGCTCTAACTGAAAGCTGAGAGCTGACAGCCGACAACGCCTTCTTTACTTCACATTCTTCGGATTCTTGAACGGCAAAAACGCCATAAAATCCGCATGGTGCACGATGTACGCTTCTGTCGTGCGCTTTACTAGATCTCCCTCCGCTGCGTGCGCTGCGATGATGTGGCATACCGCGTCCGGCACACCGCATTCCAGCGCCAGCGCAACGCCTGTAAACGGATGCCGCAACGCCTCGCCGCGCTCACTCTGGCGGCTCTTTCCATCGGGGCCAATCTCATATTCGAGCAGTTTGCCGACGTCGGCAAGAATTGCGCCCGCAATTACGACATCGGTGTCGATCGGCAACGCGCGTCCCATGAATGACGTCATGGCCTTGGCGCTGTCGCGGGCGATATGCACGACGCAGCGCTTGTGCTCCATGAACGTGACCGGACAATTCGGAACCAGCAGCGTGAAAGGAATCTGATTCAGATCATCAGGCTTCAGCGGACTGCGCTCCAGCGCCTTGATCCAAGTTTGCGTGACCTGCTCGCGCAACTTCGCATTGCCAATCCACTGAATCTCCGGCCACAGGCGTTCTACGGCCTCGCGCATTGCAGGACCTCCAAAAATCGGCTGAGAGGAAGACTCAATAGACTATCGGAGCAGGTGCGGAAGCGTCGAGGGGAGGACGCACACTCGGCTGTGATCGACAAACTGTTTTCTTGGAAAGCATCATTTCAGCATGCGTTGGCACCGCTGCCCGGTTTTAAGTTCCCTCGTCACCCTTAATCAATCGGCAGTAACTCCACCGCGCATCCCGAACTTCCACAGCTCACCTGCCCCCGCCGCACAATCTTGATCGACGAGGCATCCGGAAACCGCACAGGATAATCTTTCTCGCGCATCTGCTCACCAGCCAAGCGCAGGTTTTCGTCGCCCTCCACAAATTCGGCGCGCTCCGGACGCGGCGAGCCATCGAACACCAGGTTGAATCGGGCCGAGGCCGCCTTGCTCGTGATCGCGCCCAGCTTCACTGTGCGCGACTGCGCCAACTCTGTGCGCGCTTCTAAGATGTCTCGATGAGCCACATTCGCGTCGCCGGCGAGTTTATCGAGCCGCTCCCGTGAATCGGCCACATCCGCTCCCCCGGCCGCGACTGCCAGCGCATACATGTGCCGCGCCTTGTCACGCTGGCCCTGTTTCTCCAGCACCTGCCCCAGGCGATTTGCAACTGTGCCTGACTGGCTCAGAAGCCACGCCGAATTCAGAAATTGCATCGCCGCCAGATTCTCGCCCTTCAGAGACTTCGCCCAGCCCATGCGCGCCCACGCCAGGGCCACCAGTTGCATCGCTGAAAACGCCGACGGAGGCAACCGGTCGAACTCTCCCGAATCGAATTGTCCCCCGATGTCATACAACACCTGCTGCGCGTCGTTCTCTGTCTGCACCGGATCAATATCGCTCTTCAACGCCGCTGCAAAAATGTCTGATCCCGAATCCCCGCCAGCGCTGCCGGTCAGACTTTTCATCAACTCCTGCGCCTTCGCGGTCTCGCCCAGCTTCGCGTACACCTTCGCGAGCGCCAGCTTTAGTTCCGGGTCGGGCGGAGGAATCGCCGCTGCGGCTTCGAGTTCTGTGCGCGCGTCCGCGTCGTTACCCTGCCGTGCCAGCAGCAAGCCGAGATTCCTATGCGCCTCCTTTTTATAGGGAGCCATTTCTATCTGCTTGCGGTAGGCTGCGATCGCCTCGTCAGTTTTCCCAGATTGTTCCAGCTGCATCGCCAGTTCGCCGTTCGCATTTTCATGATTCGGATTCAATGCGATCTGCTTGCGGAATGCGCCAATCGCCTCCGCATGATTGTTCGCACCCGCATAGGCCAGCCCAAGCTCATACCATCCGTCTTTAATTGGACTCGCCATGCTCGAACTCGCCATACCGGGATTCGCAACGCCCGAATCGCCGTCGACTGCGCGCTTCAGCAGGTCAATTGCCGTGCGATAGTCCTTGCTGTCGAGCGCCTTTACTCCGGCCTTCTCCAACTCGGAAGGAGTTCCCTGCAGCTTTGCTGCCGCCGTTTCGCCTCCCTGCGCCGAGGGCGCGAGAATCGTGCAGGAGAGCAATTGATCGTCATTACTGCGCGTGACGTTCCAGAACGATTCGTAATCCGCGCGCTTTGCCGCCGGCAACTCATTCACCTTCACGCTCAATTTGCGCTCGCCCTCCAACACCACCTGTTTTGATGGAGAAACGCTCAACGAGTAAGTCGACGAATACTCGCCGTAATCGCGCGTCATTTTCACCGCAAGCGGCGTGTGCACGGTGTAGTTCGCGGGAAATTCCAGCCGCACCTTGTAATCCATGTCGCCCGCCGGGCCAATGTCGATCGGCTCCGTGCTCTGGCTCGAGGCGCGCACCGCCGGTATTCCCAGCGGTGGAATGGGCCGGAAATCGACGCTCGCCGAGGGCACGACAAAATACTGGTCCTGCCGAAGGTGATATTTCAGGTGGAAGGGCTTCGACGTGTCCTCGATTGGATCGAGTTGTACATTGTCCACATCTCCCGGGAAACCCCAGCTGGCCGAGAGCATCTTTGTAAAATCGTTCCAGCGCGCCTGCGGCACACTGCGAAAGCCTGCGCGCATCGGCCAATCGCGATCGCCCTGGGCGGTGAATTCGATGTTCGCATCGAGCGCGCCGTCGGGGCTAAACTTCCCGTTCACCATAAAGCGCATGAACGTTTTGATTGGCGAATCTGCCGGTGTCCGCTGCAGCCCAGCCTCGGCGTCGTCCGACGCGACGACTGCTTCCTTATTCCGTAACTGATAAAGAAGCAACCCATACGGCGTCACTTCCTGCGTCGTATCGAGCCACGTTAGTTTTTGTCCCACTCGCGCCAGTGTCATTACGTGATCGAACTGGGCTGGCGAAGGCACGTCTACGTCGAGCTTGCGTGCACTATCAATCAGCACGGGGTAACTCTGAATCCCCACCACCTTCAGCATCGCGGCCAGCAGCGTGTGCTTATCCTTGCAATCGCCGTAGCCGTTTTGCAGGATGTCAGCCGCGGCGTGCGGCTGGTAGCGTCCTATGCCCAGCGAGATACTCACATAGCGTATGTTCAATGCGACAAAGTCGTATAGGCGCCGCGCTTTTTCCTCGGGCGTCGTCGCCCCTTTTGTCAGTTCCTCAGCCTCTTTTCGCACGCTGTCATCGACAGCCATGCGTTCGCCCTGCAATTTCGCGTACCATTCTGCGATCTGCTTCCAATCTGTGAAGGTCGTCAGTTGGACATCCGGGCCCGCCTCCCCGTTCGCTTCCTCGTCCTTATCTTGATCGCGCTCCGGCTCTATTCCCTTAACCACCCACGTATAGATGCGGCGATCCCCTCGCTCCTGAATCTCCGGCGTATACTTCGGCGTTTTCAGCTTGATTTCGCGCGCCTTCGGAACATCGATCTCCAGCCGATCTTCATTCACCACGACACCTTTGGGAAATGTGTGCTCATACCAGAAATTTGGTCCGGCCAGCGGCGTGGCCGTGCGCGTTACCGTTCGGTATTCGAGCGTATCTCCTGGGCGCAGCCCCGCTACCGAAATGTCGCGCTCCCGGTAGTCGGTGTACATCGGGGCGTCCTTCAGCACATCGGGAGCGAAATCCTGTGCCGTCGATTCCGGCGTCACAACGACCTGCCCATCCGGCTTGCGCACGCGCACGTATTCCACCTGTAACTTCTCCGTCGCGGATGAATAACCGAACGCCAACTGGCCGAACTCCTTCACGCCAGCCTCGCTCTGAATCAACACCACTGCCTCGGATTCCTTGACGCTGGTGCCGTCGTTTTCAAAGCGCGCACGATTGAAGATGCGCTCGAAAACCGCAGCCTCTTGCGGGTAACTCTTTTTGGTTGGAGCAGCCGGTGTTTGAGCGCTGTCCTCCACGCTTAGCAGGCATACCAACGCCAGGCACACCAACACCGGGCCAACTGCACTCGACACACGATAAGTCATAAGGAATTTCTTCACGCCTTGAGGTTCTTTTACGCCGCGCGCGAAGTAAAATCAAACGACGGGGAGGCAACTTTGGCCAGAATCATTGCGTTTCTTGCAATCCTGATTTGCTTCTGCGGCGTGATTGCCGCGCAAACCCCGCTGACGGTCAAGACCGGATCGCTCCCTGCACTCAGCGCGGGGATGGAGTTCCACTTCTTCCTGCGGGCCGACGGGGGCGCTCCGCCGTACATCTGGAGCGTTACGAGCGGCGATCTTCCCGAAGGCATCAACCTCACGCCGGAAGGCTGCCTCTGCGGACGCCCAACCAAGCCGGGCGCTTTCGACATCACCTTGAAGGTCGAAGACTCTGGCCGGCCCTCGCACTCCACAACCAGGGACTTCCACCTCACCGTCAGTGCTCCATTGCTGCTCGACTGGCTCGAAACGCCCAAGGTTCTCGATAACCGGATTGACGGCTCCGTCCAGGTTTCGAACGGCTCAAAGGAAACCTTCGATCTCACCGTCGTCATCGTCGCAGTTGCGGTCGCAGACCATCGGGCCACAGCCATCGGCTACCAGCACTTCGATCTCAAACCGGGTGACACCAACGTGCCTATTCCCTTCGGAAGCGTGCTCCCTCACGGCGGATACGTTGTTCACGCCGATGCCATCGCAGAGATCCCCGCCCGCGGCAGCATCCTCCATCAGCGGCTGCAAACCCCGCAGCCGCTGACCGTCGCCGTCGGCCCATAAACTCACTCGACCGTAGCGCCGGCATCCTGCCGGCGGTCGCGAGGGCATCTTGCCCTCGCCCCTGCGCCGTAGCTGTAAAGTTATCGCAAAGAGTTTTGGGGGATGACTTGGTAGGAGGTCCTTGTTGTAGTGGCAAAGAAACGCTCGGGGGGAAATGTTTGGGGGAACTCGGGCCTAGCTCGTGACTCGTGACAAAAATAGAGAGTCCCGAGGTGATGTTGAACTCATTCCTCTCGGCCAGTAGCTCGCGTTTTAGACCCTTGCTGACCTCTCTCGAAAGGTTCCCTTGCGGGTTTTCCTTCCGGCGATCCTGCTCGGGCTCCGGGCTCACCGCCAACCGGATAAATCAGTCCAACGCCTCGGGACTCTATCCTGCCTTCGACATTAGCTCCTGTTCTTCTCAACCAGCGCTTTGCTATAGACCCTTGCTCGCCCTCCTCGACCGACCTCGCGGTTGTCGAAGTGACTACGCTCGAGCCCCGGACGCCGCACCAACCGGAAAAACTTCAGAACGTGTCAAAGAACGATTATCTTTTTACTCCTCTCATTTTTTTCGTCAATGAATTTTCCCGGCTTTTAACTGCTCATTTATCAATCAAGTGCAGCTCATGCACAGGAGGATGTTCCAAAACCTGTGCAATCGACGGTTGACTCCACGAAGGCTCGGCCCTCACGCGGTATTTTCGCTGTTTTCCTGTTCCAGACTGATTCACACCGGGGAAGCTCCTGAGTTTCGCTCTGTGCAAATCTCTGTTCCATCCGCATGAATCATGATGAATCGCGGGTTATAAATCCGATGAAATTGGCCAACAAGCTCCTAGCTCTTAGTTCTTAGCAGGCTCCGCGGCTCTTGGGGCGGATTTTCCCGGACCAAAGAGATAACGGCCAAGACCTAAGAGCCAAGAGCTAAGAGCCAAGAGCTAAGAGCCAAGAGCTAAGAGCTAAGAGCTAAGAGCCAAGAGCCAAGAGCCAAGAGCTGTAATGAAAGCCGCTGTTACCATACTCTCGTGCCCCCGTTGCTCGACGTCCGCAACCTGACCATTGAATTTCCGAGCCCTCGCGTCGCGCGGATTCACCCTGAGCAGCACTCGCAGAGCCCCGCAACCGCGAACTCGGCCGCAGGCTTCGCCGCCGTTCGCAACTTAAGCTTCTCGATCAACGCGGGCGAAGTCTTGGGATTGGTCGGTGAATCGGGATCTGGCAAATCGCTTACGTCGCTCGCCATCATGGGCCTGCTTCCGCCTACCGCGAGTATCTCCGGAAATGTCACATTTCAGAACGGCGCGGACCAGCCCGCCGATCTCACCTCGCTCCCGCCCGAACAGCTGCGCCATCTGCGCGGCTCGCGTATCGCCATGATCTTCCAGGAGCCGATGACCGCCTTGAATCCGGTGATGCGCGTCGGCGACCAGATTGCCGAAGCCGTGCTCGCTCACCATCAGGTCTCCAAGTCCGAAGCCTGGGGTCGCGCCGTCAAAGGCATGCTTGATGTTGCCATCCCCGAGCCCGAGCAACGCGCGCGAAGCTACCCGCACCACCTTTCCGGAGGCATGCGCCAGCGCGTGATGATCGCGATGGCCATCGTCAACCGCCCGCAACTGCTCATTGCCGACGAGCCCACCACCGCGCTCGACGTGACCATCCAGCAGCAGATCCTCGACCTGCTCAACGAACTTCGAGAGAAGTTCGCGCTCTCGATGCTGTTCATCTCGCATGACCTTGCGGTCGTGTCGCACGTTGCCGACCGCGTGGCGGTCATGTACGCGGGCAACCTGGTCGAACTCGCGCCAAAATCGGCCATTTTCAGTGCTCCCGCGCATCCCTACACGCAAGGTCTGCTGCGGGCGATTCCGACTCTCGCGACTGACCGCACGCAGCCGCTGGCAACGATCGAAGGCACCGTCCCGCCTATCGCAGCTGTGCCGCCGGGATGTCCTTTCGAACCTCGCTGCCCGCACCGCATTCAGGCCTGCACCGCGGAGCTTCCGCCGCTGGTCGAAGTCGCGCCCGGACACTTCGCGCGCTGTCCGGTGGTGAACTAAAGGTCTCAGGTCTTAGGTGTTAGGTGTCAGGAAAATCTCTCAGTCGTTGGCTTTTCCTAACACCTAACACCCAAGACCTAACACCTGCTTCTGCCTTCCGCTATAATCCTCCCTTTGCCGTGCGTATCCTTCTTCTCAGCGACATTCACAGCAATCTGGAAGCGCTCGATGCCTGTCTCGCGGCTGCTCCTGCCCACGACCTCGTCGTCAACCTCGGAGACACGGTCGGCTACGGCGGCAATCCGAACGAGGTCATTGCCAAGGCGAAGTCGCTGGGGCGCGTGTTCGTCCGCGGCAATCACGACAAGGCCGTCTGCGGACTGATGGACCTCGAGGACTTCAATCCCGTCGCCGGCCTCGCTACGCTTTGGACCCGCGACCAACTCACCCGCGCCAACCTTGACTGGCTGCGCTCGCTGCCGCAGGGACCGGTACGGATCGAGGAACTGCCTGGCCTCCAGTTCGTTCACGGGTCCGCGCTCGACGAAGACGAATACATGGTGAGCGTCCGCGATGCCATCCAGCCGCTTATCACGAACGCTGTGCCGATTACTTTCTTCGGACACACTCACCTGCAAGGCGGATTCACGCTGCAAGGGGAGATCAGCGAGGGGTATCGTCCCGGATACCGCACGGTCGGACAGCCCGAATCCTCCGATTGGCCCTTGCGTAAGGAATTCCGTTATCTGATCAATCCCGGCTCGGTTGGCCAGCCTCGCGATGGCGACTGGCGCGCCGCATTCGCGGTGTTCGATAGCGACGCTTGGATCGTCAGCTTTCACCGCGTCCCCTACAATCTGCGCGTGGCCCAGGAAAAAATCCTCGCCGCCAATCTGCCGCCGCGTCTGGCTACGCGGCTTGCGACCGGTAGGTAGCATCGCGGCCGGACGCAAATCGAAAACGCATCGTGAACCGGATTCGACGTGATGCCGTGACGTACCGCGTCGAAACTTCAATTTCGTGGCCGAGCAGCAAGGCGGCCAAGACTCCTATACCGAAACGTCCGGATCGCAGCAGGTTTGACCAAAAGCACAAGCGCAGCGAAAGGGCGCTATCGCACCTTGTTCATGGACGCCTGAGGAATCGCAAGTAGAAAACTCCGAACACCAGGACAATCCCAATATTCACTGTCAGCCGCTCCCAGAATCGGTTTCTGAAGAACACGAAATCTACACCGACTATGACGGCTGCCATCGCCACCGCGTAAAGCAAGACAGCTACCTGTCCCCCCATTTCGAATTTCATAATGCCTCCAGGTCCCCTCTCCAAGTCCCCCGTTGATGCTCATTTTACGTTGTTGCGCTCGTCATTCGCGGGGTTACATACGGTGGAAGATTAGCTTCCCTGTCCCAGTTGTCAGTCGCACTTTTCAGTCAAGATTTTGCAGTCCTCCGTGTTTCTCTGTGTGCCCTGTGGTGAAAAGTTTTTTTCGCTTCTTTCGCAGGACTCCTCCGCGTACGGCGCGGTCGAATCTTTCCCGCGCGCACGCTGCGGCCAAAGGCTTGTTCTGACAACTGACAACTGGCAACTGAGAACTTTTCCATTAAACTCTTGCTATGGACGCCAGTGCCCACACTGCCCACGTCGACGGCGGAGCCCGCGGCAATCCCGGACCCGCCGGCTATGGCCTCGTGATTCACGATCCGCAGGGCAAAAAGATCGCCGAGCTGAGCCAGTACCTCGGCCACCACACCAACAACTACGCCGAGTACAACGGACTTCTCGCCGCTCTTCGCTACGCCATCGCGCACCGGATCCAGTCGTTCAAAATCGTCAGCGATTCCGAACTAATGGTTCGCCAGATGAAGGGCATCTACAAGGTGCGCCATCCCGAGCTGCGCAAGCTTTACGACGAAGCGCAGCACCTGACGGCGCAGATCGAACACGTGGAAATCCGCCACGCACTCCGCGAACATAACCAGGATGCCGACCGTCTGGCGAACGACGCCATGGACCGCGGCAAAAATTCTCCGCGCGGGGAAAGCGAGCCCCACATCAAGTCTGATTTCGCGGCGGGCAGCGGAACCCTCACCCCCAGGGTCGCGACGACACCTCAGGAGTTGGAGGGAATCGTCCGCAAAGGAGTGATCGAACTACTGGACGGCACTCTTCCCGAAGGGACGAAAGTCCAAGTCCGCCCTCGCCGCTAGGGGCTCGGTGCCCTCAACTTTCCTTTCCCTTCGAAACTTGGTCTGAGGGGTCGCAGCAAAATCGACTCGGCGGTTGGCGCGCACGTTTACCGCCAGTACCAAGAGTTCTTACTTCTGCAATCTGACTTCTGCCTTCTAACTTCTGCCTGCTAACTTCCCTATTCTCCCGCCGAATGATCGTGGATAATCTTCCATCCGTCGGGAAACTTGCGGAAGACGAGCGTGAACAACCCGTGTGGAGTCTTCCCGTCCCGCATCGTCAGGTGAAACTCTCCGCGCACGAAGGCCGCGTCCGGCCCCAGCATCTCGATGCGCAAATTGGAGAACTCCAGTTTGCCCATCTCGTGTCCCGCACCCTGGTAGGTCTTCTTGTAGCGATCGAGCGCCGCCTGCCATCCCTGCGATTCATGCGCCCCAGAAAAGAACGTCAGCTCGGGAGAATTCCAGTATCCCGCCATGAAACTTTCCAGATCGCCGCGGTTCCAGGCAGATCGCTGGTTCTCAATAACCTTCTGGATCGCCATCCGCGTCGCATCGTTCGGCTGCTCGCCCCATCCGGCAGCCGTTAAAGTCATAACGATCCCCGCGATCAGGATCATAGTTCGCAGCATAGTCCGCATCATCATAGGCATCATCGTTTATGCGCTCCTAGGTACAGTTTGACACGAGATCGCCCTTTTTTATTCTCGCGCGTCAGAAGGAGTTCTCTGGAAATAAAGCGGACGGAGAGGATGGTCGGATCAATTAAAAAGCGAGCTTGGAACCGGGGAAACCTGAAGAGGATACGGAAAGAAGAGAAGGGATCGGAAAACGAGCGTGTTCCGCGACGACAGGCATGTCTTCACTGCTCTTGAGAAAGACTGAGAGGCCGGCGCGCCCGCTAGGCGCGACTCTTCTTGGCTGTTGCCTTTGCCTTTACCTTGACCGTCTCCCACGGACGCTTCGGCCGCTCGACGGCGGGCTCGTCGCGGTCCCGGATGCGATCATACTGATACGATTCGCTCACCGTTCCGAGGGACTCGTTGTAAAGACTGGGCAATGCGAGAGCTTCTTTCAGTTCCTCGGCAAACTGGTGCAGCGCTTTTAAGTGATCCGCGGTCGCCGGAATTTCGGTCTTGGCGGTCTTGAGGAACTGCTGGTAGCCGCGGTTAACGAGCTTCGAGATCTCGGTGCCAACCAGGTATCCGGGATAGGCAAAGATCTTCACGCCTCCATCTTCGGTCTTCTGGATGGCGGCCGAGCAGTTGTACTTCTTAAGAAAAACGCGGGATTGAGTGCCGGGAGCTTCAATGAGATCAAAACCATGTTCGCGCAGCCATGCGACTGCGTCTTCATAGGTCCGTTGTTCGACTTTCGTAGCCATTCTTTTAAACTCGATTCTGTTTACGTCAGCTTAGATGCGGAGCACTTCTCCGAGGTGCAGGGCAGAATTGCTGGAACCAAACCCCTCGCAGCGAATCTAACCAACGCAGAAATGTAATAACGCTAGTATAGATATACCTTTTTCTCGTTACTGGCACATTACTGAGGTCATGGGCCCGTGCGCCGAATAGCCGGGGCTCAACTGCCAGGCTCGGTAGAATTTCTATAGCGAATGAGCGCAGCAAATTCCAATTCCGCGCCACCCGAGACGCCGCTCCCATCGAGCGCGGGAGAAGCTATGCTCGCCCGCATCGGCAACACGCCGCTGCTTACGCTCGATGCTTTGACGCCCGATTTTCCCAACGTCCGTCTACTGGGAAAAGCCGAGTGGTACAATCCCGGCGGCTCCGTCAAGGACCGCGCCGCCGCCAACATTGTGAGCGAGGCGCGACGCAGTGGAAAACTCGCTCCCGGCAAAATTCTGCTCGATTCGACCAGTGGCAATACCGGCATCGCCTATGCCATGCTGGGCGCTGCTCTTGGATTTCCCGTCACTCTCTGCGTGCCCGAAAATGTTTCGCCCGAGCGAAAACGAATTCTACAGGCTTACGGCGCAAATATCATGTTCACCGATCCGGCAGAGGGCTCCGATGGCGCGATCAAGATTGCGCGTCAACTGGCCGAGCGCCATCCCCATCTCTATTACTATGCCGACCAGTATTCGAACGATGCCAACTGGCGCGCTCATTATCTGACCACCGCGAATGAGATCTGGCAGCAAACCGAAGGCAGCATCACCCACTTCGTTTCCATGCTCGGCACCACCGGAACATTCGTGGGAACCACCCGCCGGTTGAAGGAATTGAACCCCCACGTCCGCTGCATTTCGCTGCAGCCCGACTCTGCATTCCACGGCATTGAGGGAGCCAAACATCTGCCATCGGCGATTGTGCCGAAGATTTACGATTCCTCACTCGCCGACGAAAATATCGAAATTGGAACCGAAGTCTCGCATGCCATGGCCCGCCGCCTGGCCCGTGAACACGGATTGCTCGTTGGAGTTTCAGCAGCAGCGGCCGTCGTCGGTAGCCTGGAGGTCGCGCGACGCTTGAAGAAAAATCAGCGCGCCACCATCGTTACCATCCTCTGCGACTCGGGCGACAAATATCTGACCGAAAGATTCTGGAGCGAAGAGTGATTGGAGAAGCAAGTCAAAAGTCAGAAGTCAAATTGAAGAAGTAGAATCCCATGGCGCCGCCAGCGCAGTTGAATGAGACGTTTTACTTCTGCATTTTAACTTTTGACTTCTGACTTTGAACGACTTCTGACTTTCCCCAATGCTGAAAATTTCCCAACCTGCCTACAGCGCCATCCGTCATCACGGAGAGGAGACCTATCCTCACGAGTGTTGTGGCGTGCTGCTTGGGCGCTTTGGCGATGACGGAGAGAAAACAGCCCTCCGCGCCGTCCCTTGCGGCAATACCCGCGACGACTCACCGCACAATCGCTATAACATCGATCCGAAAGAATTGATCCGCATTCAGCGCGAGGGCCGCGGGCGCGATGAAGACATAGTCGGCTTTTACCACTCCCATCCCGATCATCCCGCCCAATGGTCCACGACCGACCTAGCCGAGGCTCATTGGATCGGATGCTCATATGTGATCACCAGCGTCGAGAAGGGCAAAGCGGCGGTAACAAACTCGTTTGCGCTGACGGGAACCGACGAAGCCGACAAGAAATTCGTGGACGAAGCCTGTGTAATTGTCTGACAATGTGGCGCGGGCGCCCTCGCCCGCGAAGGTCGACACAGCAGTTGCGAGAATTTCTCGGCACAATTCTAGTGTTGGTGCTGTGGGCAGGGTCCTACGTCTGTGTCAGGGCGTTCTTCTCATCGATCAAGCGCTCAGCTCTTCACCAACAACCGCGGCAGGATGGCGCGGCGCTGGAATTTTTTCCGGGGGCGCGAATCCAGTTCCTCATAAGATTCGTCCTGGGGCTGCTGGCCACCTTCGGAGCACTCGTTTTAGTGGCGACGCACAAAGAAAGTGGAGCCTTTTACGCTTTGTTGATCCCGGCGTCGGTGTTCCTTCTGATCTCCCTCGTCCGGCCCGTACCAGTAATCGTCGACAGGAATGGTATTCGCCAGAGTCGTTGGTTCCTACCCGACAAGGAAATTGCATGGGAGGATATTGCCTCAGTTTCCGACGGCCGGAACACCGGGACAACCTATATCCAATCAAGAAGAGGCGGCCCCAAGATACGTTTCTCGGTCTTTCTCGTTTGCCGGGGAAGGTTCAAACACGAAATACGTGAACACGTCGGCGATGCTGCCATCTTCGATAGCGATGGTGACTAGCTCCGAAAATAGGTTCGGATTCGCGGTCGCGTCATATACATCAGCAGCAATCCCGCGATCGCGACGCCCGCCGCACCTTTTATCGCTTCTCCACGAGCCACGTTCACAAGGTCGCCGAGGGCGTTGATCGCGATGATGGTGACTCCGAGCAGCCAGCCCCAATAACGGCGCCGGAACCATCCCGCCGCTGCCATGGCCAGTAGCGTGGACAGCACGATAAAGAGAAGCGCTGCGCTCTTTCCCAACACCATCAACCCGGCGTGGCCTCGCTTGTTCAGTGCCCAGAGCGCATCCAGAAACGTGCCCGGCTTCAGCAGTGTGACAGCCGCATAAGCGGCCATGGTGGCGCCAAACACAAAGAACAAACCGATTGCTACGAAGCCGCGAGGCCGCTGCGCTTCTCGAGACTCGTCGCTCGATCCCACCCGCTCACCCCATTTTTGGGCCGTTGTGCAGCGCCGATGGCTGACGGCATCAGTCATTACCGCAAAAACAGCCAGCACCGATGAGCCATTACACCTGAATCCTTTGCGAATACCTTAGCATCCTTATTAGCTATGCCCCAGATTCAAATTCCATCTCCCCTCCGGCAATATACCGGCAAGCAGGCGACCGTCAGCGTTCCGGCGAAAACCGTTGGCGATGCGCTCGCCACGCTGGTCGCGCAGCACCCTGACCTGAAGCGCCATCTTTATAACGAGGACGACAAGTTGCGCGCCTTCGTCAATGTCTACGTCAATGACGAAGATATGCGCTACCTCCAGAAAGAGGCCACGGTCCTGAACGAGGGTGATACCATTTCTATTGTGCCCTCGATCGCGGGCGGCTCGCACCGCACGATCCAGAGGATTTGGTAAATCATGGCCACCGTAATTGACGTGAAACCCGAAGCCGTCCTGAGCAATGACGAAATCCTGCGTTACTCGCGCCATCTGATCATGCCCGAGGTCGGCATGGAAGGCCAGCAGAAGCTGAAGGCCGCGAAGGTGCTCTGCATAGGGGCAGGCGGCTTGGGATCGCCGCTGGCGCTTTATCTGACGGCCGCGGGCGTCGGTACGCTTGGCATGGTGGACTTCGACGTCGTCGACTACACCAACCTGCAGCGCCAGATTCTTCACACCACCAACGACGTGGGCCGCAAGAAGCTCGATTCGGCTGCCGAGAAACTCACGGCGATCAATCCCTATCTGAACCTGCGCACCTTCGAAACTAAACTTACCAGCGCCAACGCGCTCGAGTTATTCCGCCAGTTCGATATTGTTGCCGATGGCACCGACAATTTTCCGACGCGCTATCTCGTGAATGACGCCTGCGTGCTCACTGGCAAGCCCAACGTCTATGGTTCTATCTTCCGCTTTGAAGGGCAGGCCAGCGTGTTCGCGACCGAAGACGGTCCCTGCTATCGCTGTCTCTATCCCGAGCCGCCACCGCCCGGACTGGTTCCCTCCTGCGCGGAAGGTGGAGTGCTCGGCATCCTTCCCGGGTTAGTCGGCGTGATCCAGGCGACCGAAACCATCAAGCTGATTCTCGGCCAGGGCGACTCGCTCGCCGGCAGGCTGCTGCTGGTGGATGCGCTCGGCATGAAGTTCCGCGAACTCAAACTGCGCAAGAATCCGGATTGCCCCGTCTGCGGCAAGAACCCGACTATCACCAAGCTGATCGACTACGAGGAATTCTGCGGAATCCGAGGCCAGGAAGAGCCCGCCGGAAACGATGTGCCGGCGATCTCGGTCGAAGAATTGAAGAAGAAGCTGGACGCGAAGGCCGACATCTTTATTCTCGACGTGCGCGAGCCGCACGAATATCAGATCTGCAACCTCCAGGGATATCTCATTCCGGTAGGCGATCTGCCAAAACGCGTAAACGAACTCGACTCCAGCCGCGAAATCATAGCCCACTGTAAGATGGGCGGACGCAGCGCCAAAGCCGTGAACTTCCTTCGCCGCTCGGGATTCAAGAAGGTCTATAACCTGACAGGCGGGATCACGGCATGGGCGGAGAAGATCGATCCTAAGATGCCGAAGTACTAAGGGCAGCATTTCGTATCGGGGTCTGCCGGTGATACACCTCACTGCCTATGTCCCCTAAATGTGGTAGCCTCCCCACGAATTGAAGGAGATACGATGAAGACTTTCTTGGCTGTCCTTTTTTTTGTCGCAACCCCTTTGTTTCTCGGAACCCAAGTGGCCTATTCACAGTCGAGTCTTGAGAGTGACGTGGACAATGCCCGTATCATTGAAATGACTCATAAGGGCCTCGGGGATGACGTGATTATAGCCAGAATAAAGGCGGGTGCAACAAAGTTCAGTCTTTCAGATGACGATCTCGCTAACCTCAAGAAGGAAGGAGTATCCGATCCCGTTGTGGCGGCCATGATTCAGTCAACGCAGTTGACGAGTCCTAAAGTCACGATTGACGGGAACCCCGTCGAGGTACGCACAATTGGCGAGCAGAAGGTTGGTGGGCGACTCGGGCACCTTGCCACTATGGGGATCAAGTCCGTCAAGAACAAGGCATATTTGCAAGGGCAACACGCTTCGCTAATAGCGTCCCGGAAACCAGCAATCGATATTCAACTACCGGCAAACGACAATATCGACAACTACATCATTGTCGAGATGGACGACAAAGGTGACCGGAGGGAAATCGAAATGGGCTCGATTGGCGGTACCGTAGGGGAAAAGGTTGGCATTCGCGCTGATAGAATCGTGCGCACCTCTGCAACTCCAGTTGGAGGTCGCCGTTTCAGAATTTCAGCCGTGAAAGAATTGAAGAAGGGCGAGTATATCTTGTACTCAGTTGGATCCGCCGATTTCCCTCATGGTGTTTATGGGCAGGGCTATGATTTCACAGTTCAGTGATGGGCGGTCATGAGAACAAGGCGAGCGCATTCTACAACCCGTCTTGGGCTAGTTGCGCTAGGAGCCCTTGTCGCCCTTGCGCCGGTGTTGCTCTGGTCTCAAGCAAAAGAAGATGAGAAAGCGGATACGGTGCTCCTGGCTGATGGGACGCCAATTCACCTTGTGCTGATGGACGATTTGCAAGGGAAAGAGTTGCGGTCAAGCAGACGGTTCATTTCAAGGTGCGTGAGGATCTCGTCGTTGGTTCTAAGCTCGTTGTGAAAACAGGCGCCGAGGCAATTGGACACATTGAGTCAGTGTCAAAGAGCGGTCTCTTGGGAAAATCAGGAAGGCTTGTTCTGCAGTTCGACTATGTGGCCACTTTGTCAGGTGCAAAGCTCCTGTTACGGGGCGGAGCGGGGGTTAGCGGAGGAAAGGGTGGTGCTCTCACTTGGGAGTCGGCCCTTTGGTACGGTCCAAATGCGAACCTGCCCGTAGGAACAACCCTCAATGCCTATGTCAATCAAGATCAGCGGATCACGATCCCTTGATGCGATGACAGTGAAAAATTGGCCGGTGACCCATTCAAGCCATCTTTTGGCTTGAGTGGGGAATTTCAACGGTTGGGCAGACCTTAGCTTAGGCTCACTCCCGCTTTCTCGTGGTCCACTCCGGACTCAATCTCGAGGCGGACCGTCAACTCCCGGTTGCATAGTGGCGAAAACTGCTCCGCTCTGCCGCGGTTTCGGCAGCTCCGATTCGCGGAAAAACCTTGACTTGGCCGGTCAAACATACACAAATGAATATAGCGAGCAAACAATATTATTGCTTTCGACAAACCAGGTCTTTGACAATCGAAATTGGAACCACCCCAGGAACAGCGGCAAGCTTCGGAACTGCGAGGGAGCCTCGACTCAACGTGACTGACTCATTATGTTTGACTAAGTCTATATTTTTGAATACTTTGCCCTATAACTCAAACGCGTTCAATACTTTGGCGGCAAAAACTTCCTAACTCCATGATTCTAATAGGCCGCGTTTAGGGGGGGTCCCCCGGGTGGAGGTATATTTCGATGAACAATTATAAAATGATCAAACTCTAAAGCTGAGGGCTAGGAGTTACATGTTGGAGAAAAAAATAAAGGGAGCGCTTGCGCTCCCTGGCTTATCCCCGAGTTATAAGTTGCCCTACTTACCTGAATTGCCGCTCATGGAAGCGCGGTCGGACGAGCCGAAAGCGAATGCGGTTCTCTTTCCGGCGAAGCGGACTTCCGATACCGTCGCTTTGCCGCTGCTGTGATCGACAACCGTGGAGTCGTAGGCCGGAACCTGATTCAGTTCGATCTCCTTCGCCGAAGTCTTGGCGATTTCCTTCTTGCCTTGCATGAAGCTCAGTTCGACGTTCGACCCCGTACCTTGCCAGCGGACTTCGTAATATCCCGCTGGAAGCTGCTGGCCATTGATCTCGACCGCTTCCTGCACGTGCAAGCTGCCTTTGTTGTTGCTCGCGAAGGCGCCGGTCGCCAGCAGGACTGCCATCCCGAGCACCAGGGTCTTGGCCACACTCTTCACCATTGTCAGATTGTCCAGTTTCATAAATGCTCCTTCTCTCTGCCCGGTTTCTGCCGGGACGGGCGGCTGGTTCGGAGCGGGCACGACAGGCTTGCCTTTTCCCGGCAAAGTCTTACAATGCGCCTGTCAGGGTGACGCAAAAAGACGCGGGCCTCAAAACTCGATCTCTTTGCCGGACTCGGTTCGCCAGGGCCGCCAAACCATGCGCGAGCCAGTCCTGTCACCCTGCAAAATATCCAGATTCTTCGGGTCGAAAAGTTTTTCTTCCCACCTCAGTTCGTTTCAGGATACGAATCCCGGCTTCGGAAAGTTCCTGACTTAGCAAAGTTCCTGAACTTAGCAACGATATCTGTTGGACGAGTTAGCCTGCGTCGCGTTAGCAGCCGTCGCTCGAAGCTTTGCTGCACAGCCGCGAAATGTTTTGTCAGCGCGTGTCGAGTCGTGGCAGATCTCAACCGTGTGCGCGATCTTCGAATGCTCTTCGGGTGAACGGAAAATGTGCGAGAGTCTTGCGTCGGTTTACACAAGATTCACAATCCGGAACGACTCGGCTCCGTTGTGTGTTATGTCACTAGTCCTGTGCCGCAACCCTAAGCGATCTTCAGTACGATCTTGCCGTAGTTCTTGCCTTCCTGCATCAGCGTGTAGGCGGCGCGCGCGTCTGCCAGCGGGAAGACTTTCCCGATCACTGGATTCAGCTTGCCTGCGGCCAGCCATTCGGAGAGCTGCTTCCACGCCGATTCCATCAGCGCGCGATTCTGGCTGAGATAGCTGAGCCAGAGTCCGTGAACGCTCGCGCCTTTGGCGTAGAGCACGCGCGTATCGAGTTGCGGAGTTTCTCCGGTGGCTGCGCCATAGACGATAACACGGCCGAAATCGCGCAGGCATTTGACGCTCTTGGCGACGTGCTCGCCGCCCAGCATTTCAAACACGGCATCGACGCCTTCGCCGCGGGTCAGTTCCTTGATCGCTTCGACGTAATCTTTCTGCTTGTAGTTGATGCCATGTTGCAGTCCGAGTTCGCGAACGCGGGCAAGCTTCTCTTCGGATGAAGACGTGCCATACATTTCCACCCCGAGAATCTTTCCGATCTGCACGGCTGCAGTGCCGACGCCGCCTGCGACTGCATGAATCAGGACGCGCGCGGTGGACGGTTTGTCTTTACTTATACCGGTATCCAGCAGGCCGGCTTTCCAGAATGCGAAGTAGGCGGTAAAGAAGTTGACCGGGAAGGCGGCGCCTTGCTCGGCCGTCCAAGTTTCGGGGACGGGCCAAAGCAGCGCCCGACGCGCGGTGGTTTGCTCGGCGAAGGCGGCCCACTGCGTGTATCCCATGACGCGGCCACCGCTGGGATCGAGGCCGGCAAATTCTCGCCCGGCAATCAGCGGAGGCTTGGGCGTGCCCGCGTACCCGCCGCGCGCGGTCATCAGGTCGGCAAAGTTGAGGCCGCCAGCTTCCACCTTGATGAGAACCTGATCGGGCCCGGTATGCGCATCGGGCAGCGTCTGCAATTCGAGGACTTCGGGGCCGCCAAAGCGAGTGATCACGAGAGCTTTCATGCGGAAAGTGTAATCCCTGAAGTTAAAAGTCAGAAGTCAGATTGCAGAAGTAGAAGCAGAAGCAGGTGCCTTTACCTCTGCAATCTGACTTTTGACTTCTGACTTCGATTGTTTCTGCGCGGCGTGCAATCGGCATATAATAGCGGGAGTTTCCGACCCTGGCCGCCTGATCAGATATCGTGGCGGCCGGGGCGAGGGAAGATCGGAGCGCGAAGAAGGGCCTCGCTCTTCCCGAGGGTGCTGGTGGAAACGCCTGCGCCTCCCGTGCTTGGAAAGGAAACGCTCGCTGAGTTGGCCCTGCGCGTGGTTCTTTTCTGTCACTTCGGAATCCAAATTCATAGAGGTCGGTCGCTGGCGGCAATCGTCGCGCATAAGTGACTTGGCGAAGAGCGAACGGCGAACAGCGAACGACGAAGAGCGAACAGCGAACGACGTGCTTCTTACTGACAAATTCGGCCGCTCCATTCACGATCTGCGCATCTCGATCACGGATCGCTGCAACTACCGGTGCGTCTATTGCCGCACGGGGACCAATGGTGCGGCGTTTGCGGAACTGCCCTTCGAAGACTATCTGCGGATGGCACGCATTCTGGTCGGCCTTGGCATCACGAAGATTCGCCTGACCGGCGGCGAACCCCTGCTTCGCAAAGGCATCGTCGAATTCGTCCGCGAGCTGGCGAAACTGCGAACTGTCGCCGGGGAAAAGCCCGAAATTGCGTTGACCACCAATGGCCACTTATTGGCTGAGATTGCGCAGCCTCTGAAGGATGCTGGGCTCGACCGTGTGACCGTAAGCATGGATGCGGTGGATCCGGAGCGCTTTGCGCGTATTACGCGCGTGCCCAACGGCTATGACAGCGTCCTGGCGGGAGTTCGCGCATCGCGCCGCGTCGGCCTCGATCCGGTGAAGGTCAATTGCGTGCTTCTGCGCGGGTTCAATGAAGACCAGATCATTCCCTTCGGTATGTTCGCACGCGAGGAAGCTGTGGTCGTGCGCTTCATCGAATTCATGCCGCTCGAAGAAGACCGCGTGTGGACGCCGGACACGGTGGTTCGGCTGGAAGAGATTGTGGCGCGCATGTCGGAGTATTTGCCGCTGGTCGAGATCGAACGCGAACACAGTGAGACGGCGCGCCGCTATCGCTTTCCTGACGGGGTGGGGGAGATCGGAATCATTGCGCCTGTGTCGCATCCATTCTGCGGACATTGCAGCCGCATTCGGATTACATCCGACGGCAAGTTGCGGACCTGTCTATTTTCGGTCTGGGACCACGACCTGCACGAGTTGATGCGTTGTGGAGCATCGGACGAAAAGCTGGTCGAGTTTATCGTGAACGTGGTCGAGAAGAAAGAAGAGCGGCATCACATCGGTGAGCCGGGTTTTGTTCCGGCGTCGCGGACGATGGTGCATATCGGCGGCTGAGTTTTCGCGCCGCCAAGCCTTCCACTAGAATTCCCGTGTCCCTCACTCTAGGCTAGAATACCCGGCCATGAAGAAGTTGCTTGCAGTCGCAGTCTTCCTCTTATTTCTGTGGCATCTGATGTGGCCGCAGACCGATGATGCCCGCGGCCTGAAGGATGGGGTATTTTCGGATTCGAAGCTTGATCTTCGCTACACTCCGCCCTCAGGCTTGATAGACGAAACTTCCGATGCCAGGGAATTTGTACGAAAGAAGGCGGCCTCCTTGCATACGAGCAACACGATGGAGGTTTTGCTACGGATGACATCGGAGGAAGACGATACGGCTCCGGGCTGGCAATCGGTCGGTATCGAGACTTACCAACGCGCAAATTTTGCGAGCCTCGATGACGCTGCCGCTGAGGCGAAGTTCAACCTGTGGGTTGCGGGGGCTGGGGTCAAAGCGGTCGGGGGCCAAGAGCGGGTGTCCATTGCGAGACATGATTTTATCGCGTCCAATTTTGAAAGGAGTGAACCGCCCCTCCTCAAGCACGCACGGGTTTTCACCACAATCCATAATGGAAAACTGATCGCGTTCGCTTTCAGCGCCAATTCTGCTGACAAGATTGCGCTGATTGCCGAGAGCCTGCGAACGCTAGCGTTTGTCACCGAAATCCCGCTGTCCTACCTCGGCTTCGATCGCAACGAATATCCAGGGGACCAGAATCTGAAGCAACTGCGAACAATATTCTCGTATTCGGGATATTGGCTGAACAATCCGCCTGACGAAAAGACGAATTCCTGGCTGGGGAAACGCAGCAAGTTGGAAGCGGCCGGGTTTGGATTTGCAGTTCTGTTTAACGGGCGGTTGTATCGCGAACTGGGCGGCGAGGCCCGCGCCTCAATGCTTGGGAAGCGCGACGCGCAAACGGCGGCGGCCGCCGCAGCGCGGGAAGGGTTTCCTGCGCACACGATTATCTTTCTCGATCAGGAAGAGGGTGGCCGTTTGTTGGCGGCGCAGAAAGCGTACCTCTACTCCTGGGTAGACGGAATCAGCCAGACGCAATTTCGTGCCGGCGTTTACTGCTCGGGAATTGCGGCCCCGGAAGAACGTGGCGTGAGCATCATTACCGCTGAGGACATACGGCAGAATGCCTTGGACCGTCGCATTACTTATTGGGTGAGTAACGATGGTTGTCCGCCCTCTCCGGGATGTGTGGTGGGTGGACGGCCCGCAAGGCCCAATGCCAGCGGAGTTGAGTTTGCGGAGGTCTGGCAGTTTGCGCAATCTCCGCGGCGTAAGGACGTCGCGGCGGCGTGCAGGGGCTACAACGCCGACGGGAATTGCTATGCAACGATTTCTGGAGCGCTGCAAGACCTTCATCTGGATCTTAATATGGCGACGTCCGCCGATCCGTCTCACGGCAGGAGTCGTTAAGTGCGAGAGGCAAGCCTTGTGATTCAGCGAGAGCCGGGAAATTGGGGACGCGATTTGGTTCTCAGTAGAAGGCGTCGTATTTCGTGACCACCCAGCCGTCGTCTTTCTTTTCTTCCGTAATCGAGAATAGATCCTTGTAGGTTGAGTCGTGCACGGGAGTGGAGTAGCGCTTCCCCTTGTAGTACAGAATGACGAGCGGAGGGTCGTCTTCCCACTCCACCAGATTCCACGAAATCAGCGGGTGCTGGCCTTCGGAATCGCAAAGAAAGTCGGCCCGTTTTTGCCGGTAGTCCTTTTCCCAGTCGGCAAGCGCCTTGCGGCAATTGCCGTCGCGCATCTGTGCGACGAAAGCATTGGCGGTTCGCTCGATGGTGCGGTCGCGCAGGGGATTCATGGTGATGCTGAGCGGCATTTTGGTCAGCGGGTCGCGCTCCTCGGAACGCGATAGAACCGGCGGTTGATTACTAAGCCAAAGGAGATAGCCGAGAAAGACCAGTACGAGCAGGCTGGCGCAGCCCACCGCAATCGCGAGATGGGTCTTTGAAACCGGCATTGCATGAAAGTTTGCGGCAAAGGGAAGGCGGCGGCAAGGTTACGATGGACACATTGTTGCGCGGGGCATACAGCATGCGACAGACACAGGTAAGCCACGCGCCGATAGGGAAGCGCGGCAAGTCGCGGCATCATAAACGCTGATCGGCGGAACGACTCAGCCGGAAGAAAAATGCGGCGAGAGCGCGTTCGATGTGCCGGGGCATCCTGCCTGCTCCGGTTTGTATTTTTGGGAACTGGGGCGTATAGTTGGTGATGAAAACTGTTGTGTCGTAGTGTCAGGATTGTCGAAGCACACCAGTGGGCGAAAGCCCACTTTTTAGTTGGGACGATATTGACGCTGCGGATTTATCGCAAGTTGCTGAGAACATGGCATTTGATCAAGTTAAGCTTCGGGAGATCGCGGAGCGCGTGGCAGGCTCGAGTGGACTCGAAGTGGTCGAGATCGAATTCCTCGGGTCGGGTAAGCATCGAATGCTGCGCGTATTTATCGACCGGCCGGGGGTCGTTCCGTCGGCGCAACATCCAGACGGTGTGACGCACGAAGATTGTTCGAAGTTCAGCCGCGAGTTTGGAACGATCGTCGATGTTGAAGATGCGGTGCCGGGCGGGTCGTATGTCCTGGAGGTTTCGTCTCCTGGGCTGGATCGCAAGCTGACGAAGGCGGCCGACTTCGAGCGGTTCCGTGGGCATCGTCTGAAGTTGACGACGCGGGAGCCGGTGAATAACAACCGGCATTTCGAAGGAAAGCTGGAAAGGCTCGAGGATGGGAAGCTGTTACTCGACCTGAGCGCTGCGCGGCGAAAGATGCGGCCGAAAGACGGCGTGCCTTCGGTTGAGATTGAGTTGACGAACGTTGAGAAGGCGAATTTGGTGCCTGAAATTTAGGAGCAAGGTGTCAGGTATTAGATCTCAGGAAGTACAAAGCCTGAGACCTGACATCTAACACCTGAAACCCAGAACTTTTATGGCAAGTGAGCTCTACAACATCATCGAAGGCGTGAGCCGGGAAAAGGGAATCGATCCGCAGATTGTGGTCAGCGCGGTCGAGGACGCGATTGTCGTAGCTACGCGGAAGTACTACAAGACCCAGGAAAATCTGCGCGCCGTGCTCGATAAGGACTCCGGCAAGATCAATGCCTATGCGGTGAAATCCATTGTTGAAACTCCGGAACAGGTCGAGGATCCGAATCTTCAGGTGACGGTGGAGCAGGCGCGCAAACTGGACCCGAGCGCGGAAGCGGGCGGCGAGCTGCTGATTCCGAAGGTGACCGAAGGAATTCTGGGACGGATTGCCGCGCAACTGGCGAAGCAGGTCATTTTCCAGAAAGTGCGCGAGGCCGAACGAGACACGATTTACAACGAATACATCGGGCATGTGAACGAAATCGTGAATGCCACGGTGAAGCGGATCGAAGGGCCGGACGTCATCGTCGATATCGGCAAAGCCGAAGCGCGCATGGGCCGCAAGGAGCAGTCGCGACTGGAGTCGTTCGCAGTGGGCGAGCGGATTCGTGTGGTCATCGTTCGGGTTGAAAAAGCGGCGAAGGGTCCGGGCGTAGTGGTTTCGCGGGCGGCGCCC
Source organism: uncultured Acidobacteriaceae bacterium (assembly GCA_963821295.1). Classification (GTDB taxonomy): domain Bacteria; phylum Acidobacteriota; class Terriglobia; order Terriglobales; family Acidobacteriaceae; genus Acidiflorens. The sequence continues at coordinate 1,015,282 of CAWGDB010000001.1, forward strand.
GAACTGGTGCAGCATTTGTTCCAGACCGAGGTCCCGGAGATTTACGACGGCACGGTAGTGATTCGGGCGATTGCGCGGGAGGCGGGCGAGCGCACCAAGATCGCGGTCATGTCGAAAGACAAAGACGTGGATGCGGTCGGAGCGTGCGTTGGAATGAAGGGCATGCGCGTGCAATCGATCATTCGCGAACTGCGTGGCGAAAAGATCGACATCATTGAATATCACGAAGATGCTGTGACTTTCGCCGAAAAGGCGCTGCAGCCGGCCAAAGTCAGCCGTGTCACGATTGTGGACACTGCGGATAAGCATCTGGAAGTGGTCGTGGACGATACGCAACTTTCGCTGGCCATCGGCAAGAAGGGCCAAAACGTTCGCCTGGCGGCCAAGTTGCTGGGCTGGAAAATCGACATCAAGAGCGAGGAAGAGAAGCGTCAGGAAGTGGAGCAGCAGATGTCGGCGCTGGTCACGCAGACTGTGACTCCGCTCGAAAATGTAACCGGACTGGGCGAAGCGCTCGTGGAAAAGTTGAAGGCTGCAGGCGTTAATACCGTCGAATCACTGGCGGACATGACACCCGAGCAACTGGAAGCGATTGAAGGCATTGGCCCGAAAACGGTGGAAAAAATCAGTATTGCGGTCAATAATTATTTTGCCAGTCTGGATGGCGGCGAGGCCGTCGCCGCCGAATCAGGGGCCGCCGAACCGGGGAGCGAGGTGTCTGACGCTGTCGCTGAAGCTGATAGCACAGTGGAAGCCGTCCCTGAAGCGGCTTCCGATGAAGTGGTGCCGGAGGCGAGCGCGAGCGAAGCGGGAGAATTAACCGCGGAAGCCGAGCCTGCCGAAATGGCGGCCTCCGAAGAAACCGAGCAATCGCCGGCTGAAGAAGAAGCACAGCAGCCACCGGCGGAAGAAACTCCCGAAGACAAGCAAAGTTGATTTCGGGAATACGGCGAGTCTGGGCCATTGTCCAGACCGAAAGCGCGAACTTTGCCAGTCGCGCCAAGTGAGTTCGAGAGGGATTCCGTGAGGGTGATATGCGAGCGTAGGGATTCGAGCGTAGAAGTCGTGCGGGACCGGAAAAGGAAAACGAGAGCGGATGAAGATTCGAATCAATGATCTGGCCCGTGAGCTGGAAGTCAAGAGCAAGGAGATTCTTGACGTGCTGACCACGGTGGGTGTCACCGAGAAGAAGACGCACTCGAGTTCTCTGGAGGAACACGAAGCCGAACTGGTCCGCAAGCATCTTCGCTCCCGTTCCGAAGGCGGATCCACCCCGGCGAGAGCTTCGCGTTCCGCGACGGCGCACGCCGAAGACGAAATCAAAACCAAGATCGATCTGTCGCATATTTCCCGTCCGGGTGACGTGTTGCGCGCCATCACGCAACAAAAGGAAGCAGCCGAACATCCTGCAACGCGACCGATGGCAAAGCCTCCAGCGGCCAAGCCCGTCATAGCTGCGCCGCCGATCGAAGCGAGGGAAGCAGCTCCGGCCGCGCCCGTGAGGCCTTTGCCGCCTAAGCCGGTTGCTGAACCACCCGCGCCAAAGCTGGTGACACCCGCTTCTGTGGCCGCGATGCGCCCGCCGGCGGTGGTCGTAATTCCGCCGAAAGCTCCCGTGACTCCCCCGGCTACGGCGGCTTCACCATCCGGGCCACCATCCGCAGTTCCCGCGGCGAGCGCAGCACCGCCTACGGTTGCGGTTCCGCCACGAGTTTCCGCCTCTGCGGCGCCACCTGTCGCTAGCGTGCCGCCATCCGCGCCGCCGACACAGGGGATACATCTCCAGAATGCGCAGGGAAGTGCGCAGGTGCAAAGCCCAGCGCCGTCAAAGCCGGCCGCTCCACCGCCGCGCATGATCATGCCGCAGACCGGACCGCGCCCGGTATATAAAGCTCCGATTCCGCCTCCAGGAGCGCCTCCTCGTGGTGTACCGGGAAGGCCAGTTCCGGGACAGCCTATTTTCCAACGCACTGCGCGACCGGCCGCTCCGGGAGCCCGTCCGCCGCTGCGTCCGGGCGAGCGCCGTCCGATGCATCCGACACGCGTGGCACCCGCAGGAGCGCGCCCACTGGGCGTAGGTCCGGGAGCGGGGGCGATGCCACCGCCGGGACCGACCCGTCCAGGAAGCCGGCCAGGCGCCCCGTCGCGCCGTCCGGGACAGAGATATGTGCCGCGTGGCGTGAAGGAAGGCCCGATGAAGGGCTATACTCCACCGCCGCGGATGACCATCAGCAACGAGCCGTTGCCGATCACCAAGAACATTACGATCACCGAGGGAATTTCGGTGAAGGATCTGGCTGAGAAACTCGGCATTCGCGCCAAGGATCTGATTGCTCGCCTGGTGGTGCGCGGAGTCTTCGCCACCATCAACCAGACTCTCGACGCCGAACTCGCCAGTGAGATGGCGCGCTTCTTTGGGGCCGAGACTGAAGTCATCACCTTCGAAGAGCAGGCGGCCAAGGAAACCGCCGAGGCGACCGAGAGCAGCGAGGAGGGTGCGGAAGCGGGTTCGCGTCCGCCGGTGGTCACCATCATGGGCCATGTTGACCACGGCAAAACCACACTGCTCGATTCGATTCGCTCGACCGATGTGGCGGGCGGCGAAGCGGGCGGCATTACGCAGCATATCGGCGCTTATAAGGTGCGGATCGCGGACACGGCGTCTCCTGCCTACGGGCGCGAGATCGTCTTTCTCGATACGCCCGGCCACGAAGCGTTTACGCGCATGCGCTCGCGCGGCGCGAAAGCGACCGACATCGTTGTGCTGGTCACGGCTGCCGATGACGGCGTGATGCCGCAGACTGTTGAAGCGATTGATCACGCACATGCTGCCGAGGTTCCGATCATCGTCGCGGTGAACAAGATCGATAAGCCCGACGCCATGCCCGAGCGCGTGAAGAAGCAGTTGGCCGATCGCGGACTGGTGCCGGAAGAGTGGGGCGGCAAGACGGTTTTTGTCGATGTCTCCGCCAAGAAGAAAACGAATTTAAACCTGCTGCTGGAAATGATCTGCCTGACGGCCGATCTGCAGGAGTTGAAAGCCACCCCCGTACGCGCGGCGAGCGGCGTTGTGCTCGAAGCGAAGCTTGATCGCGGTCGCGGCCCGGTGGCTACGATCCTCGTGCAGAATGGAACGCTGCACGCCGGCGACAACTTTGTGGTCGGCAATGCCTATGGCAAAGTGCGCGCCATGTTTGACGACCGCGGACAGGGATTACAGGAAGCGCCTCCTTCTACCCCGGTTGAAATCCTTGGACTGGAAAGCTTGCCGCAGGCGGGTGACCAGTTCGTGGTAGTTACCGACCGCGAGAAAGCGCGTGACATATCCGAATACCGCGAGCAGAAGGCGCGCGAAGCCGCGCTCGCCAAGAGTTCGCGTGTCTCGCTCGAAGGCCTGGCTGAGCAACTGAAGAGCGCCGGCATCAAGGAACTGAACATTATTTTGAAAGCAGACGTGCAGGGCTCGGTCGAAGTGCTGGGCGATTTGCTGGGCAGGCTCTCAAACGACAAGGTTCGCCTGAAGTTGCTGCGGTCCGGCATTGGAGCGATCACCGAAACCGATGTGCTGCTGGCATCGGCGTCGAACGCCATCATCATCGGCTTTAATGTCCGCCCGGAGCGCAAGGCGCAGGAACTGGCCGATCAGGAAAAGGTCGATATCCGGCTGCATTCGATCATTTACGAATTGCAGGATGAGATCAAGCGCGCCATGACGGGTCTGCTTGAGCCCACCATCAAGGAGACTTACCAGGGCCGCGCTGAAGTGCTCGAGACCTTCCGCATCCCGAAGGTGGGAACGATCGCCGGTTGTCGCGTCACCGATGGCCACATCAAACGCGATTCGGAAGTGCGCCTGCTGCGCGACAACGTCGTTGTCTTCAAGGGAAAAGTCGGCTCGCTGCGGCGCTTCAAAGACGATGCTTCCGAGGTGCGCTCCGGGATGGAGTGCGGCATCTCAATTTCCAACTACGGCGACATCAAAGTGGGCGACGTGATTGAGGCATTCCTGACCGAGAGAATTGCGGCCGAGGGCATCGCCTAGGCTGGGCGCGAGCGCGCCAATTAGCCAATCGCAGAGATGAATAGCCAAGTCGGATTGCAGAGGAATTGCGAGAATTCTGCTCTCCGATTATCCCCGTTTGACGGTTCTCCGCACCTGAGAAATCCACCAAAGATAATGTCTTAAAAGCAAAGTAGAAGGCCAGGCGATAGTCACCTCTTGGGTGTTCCTATCGCCTTAACCTACTTTTTAACCTACTTTTTTCTCAGCTTGATGATGCGAGATCGAAGCAGAGGGTGTACCACGAACATTGACCTGTGCGCCGCAGCCGTCGAGCCAAGGGTTGGCCCCACAGCCGAGGACGTCTGCAACTCGAACGAACCCGCGGAGACTTGCAACGTATCCGCCTCGATAGTAAGGACAGTCGAGCCATCGACGACGTAGTACTCCAAAGTCAGTCCGCCAAGCGGCGTTCCGAGGCTGGGAACAACTATTGAGCCGCGTCCCGTCGCAGGTGAGTCGGGTGTGTAAGTGCCGGTCAGTTGCAAATTCCCAATCAGCGATCCCTGGTCATTTTCGTCCAAGATGCCGGTCACGTTATTGGAGGTCGCGGTAGTGGCATTGAACTGCGCAATATCGTCGATCTCGCCGTTCTGATTTGCTCCTGTGAGATTTAGTCCGTAGCCTACCGAAGTGCCGGTCGATAACGAGGTCGCGGATTGGGCGTAGGCGACACCCTGCATAACGTTCGCCGCATCGGTTTCCAGCAGCAAGAGTCCGCCATTTGAGGGGTAGATAACCCACTGAATCGCGGGAGAAAAGCCGGAGAGATTAACAACTACACGACCGCCCGTCGAAGCGGGTCCGACTGCGGTGCCCGTGAATTGCAATTGCGCCGGCGAAAGTTGACCGGCGTCGTTGACGTCCTCCAGGCCGTTGGTAAAGTCTCCCAACCCGTTAGTAGAGTTCATAAGGCCGCCAACAGCGATGGGAGCGGTAACGCCGCCCGCCATGGTGAACACCATGGGGCCGGTCGGGATGGAAGCGCCGGTTTGGGAAAAAGCGTCGCCAACGAGAGCTTCCGTAAAGTCTGTTTCGATAAACTTCAAATGAGTGGCGTCGATCGGGTAAAAGTCAAAGGTGAGGGCAAAGCTCGAAGTAGTAAGAGAGATTGATCCGGGGGCGGTGCCTGAACCGAGCGTTGCCGGGCCCCCCGTTAGAGCCTCACCGGGATAAACGGCACCCCCGGCATTGAAGTCCTCAATGCCTGTGGTGATGGCCCCATTGGAGCCGAGCGTGAACGCTCCCGTCGCAGCGAAGGAATTGCCATTGTTGTCAATGCCGGAGAAATTGAATGCGTATGGGCCCGCAAGTTGACTAAGGCTCGTGACCGCGGTCTGCAAGTCGAGAGTGCCGCTACCGCTACCATGGTTATCGAATTCACTGATCAGCCCGTGCGAACTAGCGCCGGTCAGACCACTCGGAGTTGATGTCAGGACGAAATCCAGAGTAAAAGATCCTACCGAACTAGTTAGCGTGACTTGGCCGCGGCCGTCGGTATTCACACGATAGGAACCGCCAGTAATCGTCTGAGCGACGGGAGACGCCGGAGTGACCCCCGTGTCGATGACGTCCATCGTGCCTCCCGTAATACCACCGCTCCCGTTGGCCGTGAAAGCTCCCGCCATGGTCAGAAAGTTTCCATTGGAATCGAAGCCTTCCGAGGAAAAAACGTAAGTACCAGTCAGATTGCTGGCGCTGTAACCGTTATTGTTGGCCTTGGGGAGGCTGGTGGAGCCGCAGCCGACCGTCAAGAAGATGCTGGTTAATGCGGCCAGCAACGTTGCTGCCGCGCGCACACTCCACCCTTTGACGCCGAAAACGGGATTCATATGACACTCCTGTCGATAGGTTTTACCCTGCTATGACAACTGCTAAGATGCGCTAAACCCTGATTTTAGAAAGAAGTTTCTGTAAAGAAAAGTAAAAGGGTTGTTAAAGTTGAGGCTGCTACGCCTTGTTGGTGATTTGTGCGGGTCTGCCCGGGACTCCGGGCGCGGCGATCCGCTTCCGGCTTTGCGACACCCAGATGGCCACGCGGTAGAGCAGCAGGACGCCCAGCACGAAGCCGTACTCCAGCGGCTTATGCTTATCCGCCTTTACCAGCCAGTAGTAATGCACAACACCAAGAATTCCAGTCAGATAGATCAGGCGATGCAAGCGCTGCCAGTTCTTGCCGCCGAGACGGCGGATCGAACCGGCGGTCGAGGTCAGGGCGAGCGGAATAAGGAGGACGAAGGCCGAGAATCCTACGGTGATGAAGGGACGCTTGGCAATGTCTTTCAACATCTCGTGAACGTCGAAAAACTTGTCGAGCCAGATGTAGGTGAGAAAGTGCAGACTCGCGTAGAAGAAGGCGAACAGGCCGATCATGCGGCGGCAGCCGATCAGCCAGTATTGGCGGGTCAACTGGCGCAACGGGGTGATTGAGAGCGTGGTGAGAATGAGGATCAGCGTCCAGTCGCCGGTCGAGTGCGTGATGACCTCGATAGGATTGGCGCCCAGACCGTCATGGAGCGCCTTCCACACGAGGCGACCCAGCGGGATGAGCGCGGCCGAGAAAAGGACGATTTTTGTGAGGCGCAGACGGCTCATAAGAAAAGTCAAAAGTCGGAAGTCAAATTGAAGAAGTGAACCAGAACCCTGAGCTGGATTTTACTTCTTCAATTTGACTTCTGACTTTTGACTTGCTCTCCCTAAAAATTCTTCTTGAGGTCCATCCCTGAATACAGGCTCGCCACCTGATCGTATCCGTTGAACATGAGAGTGGGGCGCTTGAAGAATTCACCGAGACGGCGTTCCTTGGCTTGGCTCCAGCGCGGATGGTCGACGTTGGGATTCACGTTCGAATAGAAGCCATACTCGTTGGGCGCATACTGTTGCCAAGAGTTCAGCGGCTGCTTGTCGGTGAAACCTATGCGCACAATCGATTTCGCGCTCTTGAAGCCATATTTCCACGGGATCACCATGCGCAGGGGTGCACCATCCTGATTGGGAAGTACTTCGCCGTACATGCCGAAACACAGCAGGGCAAGCGGATGCATGGCTTCGTCCATGCGCAAGCCTTCGAGGTAGGGCCACTTCAACACGTCCGTACGCTGGCCGGGCATCTGTTTAGGATCGTACAAGGTGGTGAACTCGACGAACTTTGCTTTCGGCAACGGCTCGGCGCGCCTGATCAGTTCGCTGAGGGAGAAGCCAATCCAGGGAACGACGATCGACCAGCCTTCGACGCAGCGATGGCGGTAGATGCGCTCTTCGGGGGCGGCCATTTTTATGATCGTGTCTACGTCGAGCACCTGCTTTTTCTTGACATCACCGTCGATCGTCACCGTCCAGGGACGGGTCCTGAAATTCTTTGCCAGGTTGGCGGGCTCGTATTTGTCGGTCGAGAATTCGTAGAAGTTGTTGTAGTTCGTAACGTCCTTGTAGGGAGTTTCTTTTTCCGTTGTGCTGAAGGGGCTCTTCTGCAGACCATCGATTTTTGCATTGGCCTGGACTGTGAGAGGAGGATTCGCCAGTTCGCGGAGGGCTACCCCAGTCACCGCGGCGGCGCCGGTCAGGACTGCGCCCGCCAAAAAAGTGCGGCGATTTAGATAAGTTTCTTTGGGAGTGATTTCAGACGACGGAATATCGGATGCTTTCCTGATCAACATTGCTGACTCCTATGAAGTACGCGCGACAGCCGAACATGGATGTTTCCGGTGCCAAACCCCACCAGACTGGCTGATGACTACAGTATAGGACGCGGAGGAACGGAGAAAAGTTTCATACCGCGCGGGGAATTCAGTCCGAGGCTGAGGCTGACTTGGAAAGTGGCCGCGAGCGCAGTACTTCGCGGACTTTCTTGGCCAGATTCTGGAGTGTAAATGGTTTCTGAAGGAAGGCGGTGCCGGGGCTGAGTGCGCCCTGGGTAGCGATCGCATCTTCGGTATAGCCAGAGAGGTAAAGCACCTTGGTGGCGGGACGCAAAGTGACCAATCTTTTCGCCAGTTCGCGTCCTCCCATGCCGGGCATGACGACGTCGGTGACGAGAAGGTCGATGGTCGCTTTGGTCTCTTCGGCAATGTGAAGGCCACACTCGCCATTTTCGGCTTCCAGAACTTTGTAGCCGCGAGAGACCAGCGTCACGCGAACCAGTTCACGCACGGATTCTTCGTCCTCCACCAAGAGAACGGTTTCGCAGCCTCCCTTTTCGGCCTCTGGCGTCGCAACGGGGCCCAGCTCTTCGATGGTATCCTCCACGCAGGGTAGGTAAACGAAGAAGGTCGTACCGACGCCGAGGTTGCTTTCGGCAAAAACATATCCATTGCTTTGTTTGACGATGCCATAAACGGTGGAAAGGCCGAGGCCGGTGCCCTTGCCTTTTTCTTTGGTGGTGAAAAACGGCTCGAAGATGCGGGACTGCGTCTCTTTATCCATGCCGTGACCAGTATCGGCTACTGCGATCACCGAATAACGGCCGGGCTGGATGAAGCGATGCTCACCCGAGTTTTGACGCACGGTGACATTCGAGCTTTGGATGGTGATCTGGCCGCCGCCGGGCATCGAGTCCCGGGCGTTGACCACCAGGTTCATGATGACCTGCTCGAGCTGGCCTGCGTCAGCGCGCGTGTGTCCAGCTTCGCTGGAGAGGCGTGTGACCAACTCGATGTTTTCTCCGATCAAGGGACGAAGCAGTCGCTCCATGTCACCGATGACGGTGTTTACATCGACCACCTTCAATTCGAGGACCTGCTTACGGCTGAAGGCCAGCAACTGGCGCGTGAGAGTGGCCGCTCGATCCGCCGCCTGCTGGATGGATTGCACCTTCTGATGCATGTCGCCAGCGGGGTCGAGCTGGTCGAGGAGGACTTCCGTGTATCCGTTGATCACCATTAGCAGATTGTTGAAATCATGGGCCACGCCGCCTGCCAGGCGACCCACCGCTTCCATCTTTTGCGCTTGGCGAAATTGCTCTTCGAGTTGCCGGCGCTCGGTGATATCTTCAGCGATTAATTCCAGTACCTCTTCCGGTTCGTCGGGACTGCTGGCGGTGCGGCCGCTGAGCCGGACTATGATGATGTGACCCTTCCTGTGCTTCCACTGTACTTCGACGCCATTCAGACTGCCGCTGCGCTGATACTCTTCAGTCAGGCGGTCGATTTCGGTGGGGTTGACGTAAACTTCGCGGCGCGCGTCCAGCGCGAGGACCTGCTCCGCCGTTGCATACCCCAGCATGGCGATGAGGGCGGGATTGACATCCAGAAACCTTCCGCCCAATGTGCAGCGATAAATGCCAAACACGGCGCTCAGAATGAGAGAACGGTAGCGCGCTTCGGATCGCCGAAGCGCTTCTTCATAACGCTTGTGTTCGATCGCGGTGGCCAATTGCTGCGAGACAAACTCGAGGATTTCCCGGTCACGCGCTCCGAAGCGGACGTTCTCGTTGTAGCTCTGCACCACCAGCACGCCAATGCTGTTGGCGCCGCTCTTCAGCGGCACACCCAGCCAATCGAGCGACGGCGCGCCGATCAATTCCACTTCGCCGCACTTTACAAGTTCTTCAAAGACCGCTGGGGTCGCAAGCAACGGCTCACCCGTTCGTAACACATATTCGGTCAGGCCGCGGCCCGTCCGCTTGGGATCGGGAGCAGGGTCCTGTTCGTCGACAAAGTAGGGGAAGCTCAGCAACTGCGATTGTGGATCGTGAATCGCGATGTAGAAGTTGCGTGTATACATCAGCTGACCGACGATGTTATGAATGGCCGCATAAAACTGCTGCAGATCCTCCGCCGACTGGCTGCGGGCGGCGATTGCATACATGGCGGAATTCAACTCTTCGGCGCGCTTTTGCTCGGTGATGTCGCGATAGGACGCGTAGCCTCCGATTCTTTTCCCATTCAGCATTACGGGCGAGGTGGAGAGCAGTACCTCGACCAATGAGCCATCCTTCCGCTTCCGCCGAGTTTCCAGTGTGAGATTGTTGCCGCCTTTGACGCTCTGGCTGATCCATGCGGTTTCAGCATAGCGATCGGGCGGTACGATCAGTTGATCGAGTGATTGTCCGGCCACCTCGGTTGCGGTATAGCCAAATAGCCGGGTGAATTCCCCGTTGATGCGCAGAATGTGGTGCTCTTCATCGACAATGGTGATCGCTTCCGGAGCGTTTTCGATGATCTGTTCAAGGTAGGCTTTTTCGATCCGGAGGGGAACGTCGGAGGTTTGATTTGCGAAGGCTTGTTTTGCGGAGTCTTGCGTGGCGACTATAGCAATGGAATCAGGATCTGGGGTCGAACCGTGCGCTGTTCCGGAGGAAAGCCCGAGTTCGAGCGATTCCCGCAGCGTCGTTACCCGCAGGAGTCCCGTCGAATCCGTTGCTGGGGTGATTTTCTCCCCCATACAGGTCCTTCCCAATGCATGTTGGCGATAAATTCAATCGTATGGGAGCGGGCTTGCAGGCTGTTAATTACGGCAGTGATAGAGCCTTCGAATGGGCTTCTGGAAGCGCGTATCCGCACCAAGGTGCATGTACAAGAAGATATGTCCTTTCAATGACAGACGCAGGGCAGCCATCTCCATGTCATGCACGCTTCTTATGATCGCCGTCCATCGGCCGGGATCTCTCGCGTAAAGCTGCGTAAAGGCGCGTGACAGAAGGCCAGGAAGCGTCTAATATCAAAATACTGTGGGGATCGGCATCCCAGGTCTGAGCCGCGGCATCTGACCGGCGGAATCTGACCTTCAGTCGTTCTCAAATCATCTGACCGAATATGACCCTCCGTTCAAACGCCGCCGAAGCCTGGTATTCCGAAGCTCAGTCCTCGGCAACTCAGTCGGAGATTGCTCTTGATCTTCTTCCGCCTTCCAGCCTGACGCAGCCGCTCTGGCGTTCGCTCGTCGGCAATCTTCGGGATACGCTGGCCCCGGCCAAACTGCCGCCTCTTCAACTCACTTCGCGGCCCGTCAATGTCGGGCTGCTGCTCGGCGACCGCATCAGCCTGCCCTGGTTTCGCACCGTGTTTACCAACATTGGCGACGTACTTTCTCCGGAAATCTTGCCGCCGCTCGAGCTCGAATCGCAGCCCGTTGATGTCGGTGAGCTGATCACAGATCAGCTCAGCCATTTCTGGTTTGGGTCCTTATTGCGCAATTTGGCCGACCGCGTTGCCCCGGAAACTCAGCCCGCTCTTCAGCTGACGGCCAAGCCGATCCTCGACATCATTCCCAAATCGTGGATACTGTTACCGATGTGGTCGGAGGTTGTGGACACCCCCAAGGTGTTTTATCCAGACAAACCAAAGGCAGCCGACGTTCCTCGACCTTTCAACTTGAAACCGCCGCCCGCGCCAGCCGACTTGCAACGGCCCGCATCCGCCGAACTTACTGCTGGAGATCTGTTGCGGGATCTACGCAGGTCGCGCATTCGGCAGCGCATCTGGATTGGGCTGGCCGCCGCGCAAATTGCCTATCTGGTCGCGGCAGCGATCTGGCTGCACTGATCCGCTAACCACATCCGCTTACTGCCGCAAGCCGACCCAGCTTTCGGAGATCACCATGGAGTTTCCGGGATTGCGCGAATCGTACTTGACCGACGTGGGCACGCCGAGCCTACAGGAATGCAAGTTGATCCACTGGCGAAGGTAGGTGACATCTTGCGAGGCTTCGTAGGAGACGCCCGCCACATCGTACTGGTAGATCAGCATGGTTGCCGCACGCTGGCCATCGGCGGGAATCTCTTGCACATCAATTACTGTGCCATCGGTAATGCGCCCAATCGAACTGAGCCAGACCCGGCGCTCGCGTTCCAGTTCCTCGGCGGTCTTTGGTTTGCGGCGGAGTACGGCATAGCCTGCGAATGCCAGGCCAATCCCACCTAAGATGAGTGTGTAGAGGCGAAGCGAAATCATCGCGACAGAACCTGAATCCTCGGGATCACTTCCAGAATAAATCCGAATCTCGTTCCGCGCCAACGGCACGAATGTGCTCACCCTAATTGTTGGTTCCCGCTCCCGTGCCACTCAACTATCCGACGTCCACCTGTTCTCGATACTCCGCCACCTGAACATTCCACTCTAGATTTTTTTTCATCAAGTCCCGGAGTTGCGATGATGCCGCCGGCTCTCCGTGAACCAGATATGTCACGCCTGGCTTGTTCTTAAAGGTACGTAGCCATTCCAGCAACTCTGGCGGATCGGCGTGATCGCTGAATTGTTCGATGGCGGCCACTTGGGCGCGGATCGGGATGAACTGGCCGAAGATCTTCACCTCAGCGGCCTGGCCCTTGTTGGCATGATCTTTGATGATGGCGCCGCGCGTGCCCGGGGCCTGGAAACCGATGAAGATCACAAGATTTTTCGGATCGGGCAGGCGTTGCGCCAGGTGATGCAGAACGCGCCCGCCCGTCGCCATCCCACTGGACGAGATGATGATCGAGGGAAAACTGCTTTCGTTGATCTTCTTCGATTCTTCAGCGGTTTGCGCGAACGTGAAGCCGGGCCACTCGACGGGCGATCCGTATCTCTGGATCAATTGGGCCGACTGCGGCGTGTATTCCTCCGAATGCTTCAGGAAGATTTCGACGGCCTTGATCGCCATCGGGCTGTCGCAGTAGACGGGAACGCGCGGAATCTCGCCCGACTCCATCATTTCTTTGAGGATGAAAAGAAACTTTTGTGTTCGTTCCACCGCAAATGCCGGAACGATCACGCTGCCGCCGCGCCGGGTGGTATTGCTAATCAGGCTGGCAAGTAGTGGACGAGGATCGGTATCAGGATGCTGCCGGTTTCCATATGTCGATTCCATCACCAGCAAGTCGGCGGTCTCGCCTTCCTGCGGCCCGGAGTGAACGACTTTGCCGGGCGCAACCGAGTTGCTGCGGACGCGGCCAATGTCGCCGGTAAAAAGCAAGCGGCGCGACTGTCCATTCGTCTTCAGCGTTACCTCCGCCATGCACGAGCCCAGAATATGCGCAGCATGTACGAAGCGAAATGAAAGCTCCGGGCTGAGTTCGACAGTTTGCCCGACTGCGATTGGGTTGAAATATTGCAGGCAATCCTGTGCCTCTTTGAGGGTGTAGAGCGGCAAGGCCGGGCTGTGCTTTGACGTTCCTTTCTTGTTATGAAAGGCGGCGTCTTCTTCCTGCAGATGTCCGGAGTCGGGCAGCACGACCGAGCATAGATCGATGGTAGGCGGACTAGCGTAGATTGGCCCGCGGAAGCCTTCCTTCACGAGCCGTGGAATCCATCCACAGTGATCCAGGTGCGCGTGGGTGAGAACGACCGCATTAATTTCGCGCGCCGGAACAGGTATGTCCTGCCAGTTGCGCTCGCGCCATTCCTTCGGTCCCTGAAAAAGTCCGCAGTCGATCAGAACCTGGAAGCCCTGCTTGCCACTTGAATCATAAGTTGTGTTGAGCAGGTGCTTGGATCCGGTTACGGTGCCGGCCGCGCCGAGAAACTGGATGTAGGGCAAGAAGCCTCCGGAAATTGCAGATTGCCGACGTTAGATTGTAGAAAAGTCAGAAGTCAAAAGTAAGATTGCAGAAGTAACCCCCCTGTGCGCTGACAATTCTTTAATCGAAATTGAGTTGGTTTTTCACTTCTTCAATTTGACTTCTGACTTCTTACCTTTCTTGCGCCTCAATCTTAAACACGTTATTTGTCAGATCGCTCTCCGGCACACTGCCGTCGTTCACGACGACTTCGATCGGGGCAGCGGGTAACTCGATCCGCGTTGTGGCGGTGCTTTTGGCGCGAACTTCCAGGCGTCTTGTAACGTCGCTTCCTTCGCAATGGACGGTAAAGGGAACCTCTGCGCTCGCGGGGCCCAGATTTTCCAGCGTGACGGTGAGCATCTGTGCGCCTTTTTCACCTGTCCACGGGTGCGTCGACTGCACGCGAAAATCGGGCAAACCGCGATCATGGTAGACCCAATCGTCAAAAAACCAGCCCAAGTCGCGTTTGGCAGCGGTTTCGATCAGTGCTTCCACATAATTTGGATCTTTATCGTCAGCGGCCCGATACTTGCCAATCGCGGACTTGAGCGCGTCGTTGCCCACCATGTCGCGCAGCATCCACCAGACATATGCCGCTTTGCTGCGATAGTAAACTTCGTCAAACGTGGTCGCCAGTGGTTGTCCGGAATCCTTTCCCGGCGCGGCTGCGACATCTTTTTCGGCATCCAGAAACGCCGCACGATGATTGCCCATCAGATCGAGCGCGGCCTGGCGTCCACCTTGCTGTTCGCGATAAACGGCTTCCGCGAAGTGCGCCAGACCTTCGTAAACCCAGGGACGCGGCGAGGGCAGCGCCGAGTGAACCAGTTCGTGCACCAGGTTGATACCGGCGAGCTTCGTATCCTCGCCAGTCAGCGATACCATTAATAAGGTGCCGCTCTCAAACGGAGCTGCGCGCGGGTCGGCAAAGTCGGCGATAGCAATCGGAGCGCTCGGTTTGCCGAACCATTCGGTGACGAACTTGGTCGCCGGTTCGAGCGCGCTCGAATACTTTTCCGCTCCGGACTCGTCTCCGCGCAAACTAAATAACTCTAGCGGCGGCTTAACGTTCTTCACATACTCGCCCATCGCGAATGTCGGAGCGACGGTTCCCAGCGGATTCCATTCGCATTTCACACGGATCTCGCGGTTTGCGTCTTGCGCGCCAGTTTTGCTTGCCTCATCGCCGCAGAGGAGGATCGGAACAGTATCGCCTGGCGTACTCTCCGAGGTGAGCGACAATTTGAATTCGCTGGCTGCTTCGCGAGCCTTCCATCGATCAGCCACTTCAAACAAACTGTTGCCTTCGGAGAAATCGGCCGACTCGGTTGTGATGGGATACCAGGTCACATATCCCGCGCCGCGCACGGCCGTGAATGATGCGCCGATGTGGTCCCAACTCGTATGCCGCGCAATCTCCGTTGGCACGCCCACTCGCGTGAGGCGAGTCATGTCCAAGGGAATGACGCCTTCGTAGCCAATTTCCAGTTCCAGCGAATCTTTGGGAGCGACGGCGGAGGGCAATGTGACGATCGCCTCAGAGAGCGCCCCGGTGTGATCGATGTCCGAAGTATAAGATTGCGAAACCAACTGGACGCCCTTGCCATTCGCGCGAATAGCGCGCCAGTTAAGGGAAGACGAAATCTGCAGGGCCACGACTTTTTGGGGCTCGGCGGAATCGTTGCGCATCGTGATCGTGCCGCGCGCGCCGAGGCGTTGCTGCTCCGGCTCAAGACGCACTTCCAAGTCATACTTCGTGATCGTAAACGCCTCGCGATTCAGGGCCGTAGCGAAAAGGCTTGAACCACAAAGTACACAGAGAACGCAAAGGAATCTCATGATTGTTTCGATGCGCCTAACCGCCTCTGGCGCACGACTTCATACAAGACAATTCCGGCCGCCACGGAAACGTTGAGAGACGGCACCTGCCCCAGCATCGGAATCGAAACGAGAAAATCGCAATGTCTCCGCACCAGGTCGTGGAGTCCCTTGCCTTCGGCTCCGAGTACGACCGCGCAATGCATCTTGTAATCGACCTGATCGTAGGTTTGCTGGCCGCGTTCGTCCAGGCCAACGATCCACAAATCTTTCTGCTTCAGGTCTTCCAGGGCGCGCGAGATGTTCGTCACCTTCGCCACCGGAAGATGTTCACTCGCACCGGCGGAAACTTTTGCTACTGTACCAGTCACGGCCGCCGACCGGCGCTCGGGAATTATTACGCCATCGGCGCCTGCGGCGTCGGCTGTGCGCAGGATCGCTCCCAGATTGTGTGGATCTTCGACGCCATCGAGCACGACAATCAATGAATGTTTGCCACGCCGCGCGGCCACCAGGTCATCCAAATCGCTATATTGCTTCGCCGAAGTTGCCGCTACCACTCCCTGATGCGCGGTATTGCGGGCAAGTTCGTCGAGTTGCATGCGCGACAGAACCCGTACCGGCACGCCAATTTTTCGGCACTCGTCAATCACGCGCTGCAGACGAATGTCTTTCCGCTCCTTGGCGACGGCTACCCATTCGAAGGCTCGTCCGCGCGCTTTGAGCGCTTCGGTAACGGTATTGATTCCGTAGAGAATATTCATAGGTAGAGACGCGGCTTGCCGCGTCTCGTTACTGCCGGGTCATGTCTCGGTCCATGCAGAGACGAGGCTAGCCTCGTCTTTACGGCCACGATCAGTGTACCGGACGCTACGAGTTCGGGTGCTAGACTAAAATGTCGCGGAGGTCGCTTTGAACGCTGTCTACATCCTCTCCGCCGTGCGCACGCCGATTGGCAAGTTCGGGGGCTCGCTGGCCTCGCTTACTGCGGCTGACATGGGCACCGCGGCTGCCAAAGCCGCCATCGAGCGTGCTGGAATTCAGCCCGCGCAGGTTGAAGAGACGATCTTCGGCAACGCGCGCCAGGCGGGCGGCGGCCCCAATCCTGCCCGACAGATCGCGATCCGCTGCGGAGTGCCGCAGGAAGTTTCCGCCTACACGGTGAACAAAGCCTGCGCGTCGGGCATGAAGTCGATCGCACTGGGCTACCAGGAAATCGCTGTCGGCAATTTGGATTGCGTGCTGACTGGCGGGACCGAATCGATGTCGCGACTTCCGTATTATCTCGAGGGGGCGCGCTGGGGGTACCGACTCGGCAATCAGGAACTGGTCGACGGCATGTACCGCGACGGATTTTTCTGTCCCATAGCAAAAATGGTGATGGGCGAGACCGCAGAGATCCTCGCCGGGCAGTATAAAATCTCGCGTGAGGAGCAGGATCGGTTTGCCCTCGAATCGCAACAACGCGCCGCGGCCGCTCAAGCGGCGGGCCGCTTCGACTCGGAAATTATTCCAGTCACGATAGAAGGGAAGAAAGGCGCCACGGTTTTTGCGCGCGATGAACACCTGTTTCCCGACGCATCGATGGAAAAGATGGCCAAGCTGCCGCCGGTCTTTTCGAAGACCGGAACTATTACCGCCGCGAACTCCTCGGGCATCACCGATGGGGCCGCTGCCGTGGTGCTTGCCAGCGAAAAATTTGCGACCCAGAATAATCTCAAGCCATTGGCCCGAATTCTGGGGGCTACGTCCGCTGGCGTCGATCCCCGCATCATGGGGATTGGACCCGTTCCCGCTATTCGTAAGCTCGAACAGAAACACAGCTTGAAGCTTTCGGGCTTCGATCTCGTCGAACTCAACGAAGCGTTCGCGGCGCAGGTTCTGGCTTGCGATCGTGAACTGCATTTCGACCGCGACAGGCTGAATGTCAATGGCGGAGCGATCGCTCTCGGCCATCCCATTGGCTGCACCGGGACGCGCATTACGGTGACCCTGGTTCACGAAATGCTGCGACGCAATGCTCGCCTCGGCCTGGCAACGCTGTGCATCAGCGGAGGCATGGGCATGGCGCTCGCCATAGAGAATGTCGCCTGATCCAGTAGTCTGGATCGCCAGCGGGCCGAGTCTCATCCCAAGAGAGCCCAGCACTCTTATTCGATGTGCGATGACGGATTTACCCAGCGCCCTCGGCGTTTCGCTCTTCGACCGCGAGAACAGGTTGCCGCGGCAACGACAATCTTTCCGCAAGTCTCTTGCCTGCGTCGATCGCGGGGCGCTCAAAGCCGTGGTACAACACGACCGGTATGATCAACCACATCAGCCAGAAGAGCAGCCAGCTATGGTGCACGGTTAGTGCCCACCAAATGAAAAACGCGTGGCCGAGGTAGATGCCGTAGGAATAAGTAGCAATGCGATTGGCAAGAAATTTCAGCGGGCGGAAAGTAATCTCCTTGAAAAAGGGGATACCGAAGCCGAGCAATAGGCATGCAGTCCCACCAACCCGGCGCGATGGGATCACGAAAAAAAGCGATGTGAGCAATAGGATGAACACGGGCCAGAGATAGGACGGCAAGAAGCGCCGCTCTTGCAATGTGAAGGCGATGATGCCGGGCAGGAAATTCGGGACGTACATCAGAAGCGTGAACCAGGCAAGCGCTGGAACGGTCTGAGGAAAATGTCCAAGGAGTCCGCAAACCAGCCACAACAGAAGTAATCGCCCGAGCGAGCGCTTTCGCCAGAGAAACAGGAATGGGAGAAAGAGGTACATCTGCACTTCGAGCGGAAGGGACCAGAGTGGCCCGACGATGGAGTTCGAATACGTGAGGTTCTGGACCAGAAAGAGGTTGGAAAGGAGTTCGAGCGGCCCGGGGCGCGGACCGATGGCAAGGCCGCGGCCATCCGCATGCAAATGCAGTGCGACGGCCGTCAGAATAGCGAGGATACTCAGCGGATAGATGCGGAAGAATCGGCGAATGTAGAAGTCTTTGATCAGGGCGAGACCGGTGAGATGACTTCGCCGCATCGAGTACATGAGCACCAGCGAAGTGTGCACGAAGAAGAGAAGAACTCCGAAAAATCCCACGCCATCGAAATGATCGTAGTGATAGTGACGGGTAAGGTGATTGACGAGAACCAACAAGACGGCGATCGTGCGGAGCAGGTCGAGGTTTGCGGAGGCGCCACGGCTTAAAGTGTTGGGCATAACATCCGGTTCCCCGGTTCGCGCAACAAAGACTCTTGAAAAGATGTTAGTCGCAAGGATGGCAAGCAGCGTTGATTTTAGCAAGTTTGGCACCGGACGCGAAAAGCGGGAAGATCCGCACCCGGCTTGCGCCCACTTTCGCGCGGTCGTTATACTCAATGGAGAAATGTGGCGGGTGCTTCATGCGCATCGCGTGATGCGAACAGCCTGCCGTCGATGCCTTATGCCGCTTTCCGCTGTCATCGTCGATGACGAACAACTCGCGCGCGACGAACTTGCCTACCTGCTTACTCACAATTCGGATGTCAATGTCGTCGCACAGGGCAAGAATGGTCTTGAGGCCATCGGCCTGATCCGCGAGCACAACCCCGATCTTGTGTTTCTCGACGTTCAGATGCCCGGATTGGACGGTTTCGGTGTCATTAAGAAGCTGCTCGACCGCAAGGTTCACATGCCGCAAATTGTCTTTGCGACTGCCTTCGATCAATACGCGGTGAAGGCGTTCGAGGTAAACGCGGTCGATTACATCCTGAAGCCTTTCGACAAGAAACGAGTGGCCCAATCGATCGAGAAGGCACGGATGAAGTTGGAGACCGGGAGTACGACCGGTGAAAAATTTGAGACCCTGGTGCGGATGTTGGAGTCGCAGAAGCCAGCCACCGCGAAGATTCTGATCAAAGCAGCGGGCCGCATGTTACTCACCGATCCCAAGGATGTTTGCTATGCGACCATCGAAGATGGTGTGATTACGGTGGCGACCACAGGCCACGCGGGCATGGAAGGTCAGTCGAACTGCCGCACTCTGGAAGAGTTGCTCGAGAATCTGGACCCGACGTTGTTCTGGCGCGCGCACCGGTCGTTTCTGGTGAACATTCAGCACATCCGCGAAGTGGTGCCATGGTTCAAGAGTTCCTACCAGTTGCGGATGGATGACAAGAAGCAAACCGCGATCCCCGTCAGCCGCGCTCAAACCCGCCGTCTGCGGGAGTTGTTCAACCTTTAACGGCATGCCGTCGTGCAGTGAATTCTCATTGGGGAAGCCTGAAAAAGTAAAAAGGGGCAGCCGCAAACATAGCAACGGCCGCCCGGGGGAGGGACACTTTTACTCTCTATGCGATCGCTTGCAGCGCCACGCGGTTGGGAATTACCAGCGTGGAGCCCTCGATTCGAATCAACTCCTTTTTCTTCATCTCGCTCAACAGGCGGGTGACGGTTTCCCGCGAAGAGCCGATCATCTGCGCGATTTCCTCATGGGTAAATTCAGAAGCCACGCGCAGTTCCTGGTTCCGCGGTTCTCCGGCGACCCAGGAAAGCAGCAGCCGCGCAAGCTTTTCCGTGGAACTGCGCGCCAGCAGCAGGTCGTGCACATCGCCGAACGTGCCCGTTACTTCTCGCGCCAGCAGCGTGGCGCAAGCAAGTGCCGCGCGATTGTCGCTTTCAAGCAGGTGCATGAAGTTCTCGTGCTCTACGAACTTGATCTGGCAAAAATCGATAGTTGTAACGGTCATCGGGGAAGGCCGGCTCGAGACGATCGCGCTCAAGCCCAATACCTCGCGATTGCTCGCAATCTTCAAAATGATGGTCTTTCCGTCGCGGGCCTCGACCGACAGCTTGGCGCGGCCGGCGCAAACAATATAGACGCCCCGTGGAATCTGACCCTCCTTCAGCAACGTGGCGTTTCCTGGATAGAAGGTGAGGTGGCCCATCGCGTTGAACTCATGCATAAGCACATCGGGCAATTGACAGAAATCCCCGCTCTTTCGAAGAGTACAGTGTAGGCAATCATTTGGCGCGACAAAGCGCCGCAACACACCCATGTAGAAGCTCCTGAAGTCAATGGAGACCTTCGCTAGCGGAATCTTGGGCCGGGAAATGGGAGGACCGAGCGGATGTCTTGTGCAGTCTGATGACCACAACCTGAAATGCTACAAGCGCTTCTGATTTCGGTGGTTAGCGTGAACTTGTTTGTACCGCCGGATGGCGCAGGTGCCGTTGGATGGGCGCGGCTGACGGAAGTTGGGCAGGCGTCACGACCACATCTCAATCCAGGTAATCGCCGCGGGAGATCCCCAGCTTCTGCATTTTGTATTGCAGAGTCGTGCGCTTCAGTCCAAGCCGGGCGGCGGCGCCCTTTGCACCCGAAAGCACGCCTCGGGTCTGGCGAAGAATTTCGATTATGTGATCGCGCTCCCGGTCACGCAGCGTTCGCTCCACTTCGGGCGGGCGTCGCGCAGCCTCCTGGCGTAGTTCGGCCAGAGGCGGTCGCAGCCGGTTATTTTCCGACAAGATTACCGAGCGTTCGATAAAGTTTTCCAGTTCGCGGATGTTCCCTGGCCATCTCCAGTGAATCATAGCTTCGACGGCTTCGTCAGGGATGAAATCAATCCGCTTGTTCAGCCGGTCCGCACACTTTTCGACAAAATGGCGAATCAGCAACGGAATGTCCTCGCGTCGGTCGCGGAGTGCAGGCAAATGCAGGGGGAAGACGTTCAAACGGTAGAACAGGTCGCTGCGAAATTCTCTTTCTTCGACCGCTTGGACCAGATCGCGATTAGTGGCAGCGATCAGCCGCACATCCACCCGAATCGTCCGCGTACCCCCCAATCGCTCGAATTCCTGGTCCTGAAGGACGCGGAGGAGTTTGGGCTGCAGTTCCAATGGAACCTCTCCGATTTCGTCCAGCAGAAGGGTCCCCTTGTCGGCCAACTCCAGTCGGCCTACCTTCTGGCTGACGGCACCTGTGAATGCTCCCTTCTCATGGCCGAACAACTCGCTCTCCAGCAGGCCGGTCGGAATGGCAGCGCAGTTCAGCTTGATAAAGTTGCGGTCCCCGCGTGCACTCATAAGGTGTATGGCGCGTGCCACACGCTCTTTGCCGGTCCCGGTTTCTCCAGTGATCAGAACCGTGGCATCGGTGTTGGCCACGATCTCGGCATGGTCGAGCACATGCTTCAGCGCTGGACTCTTGCCGACAATGTCGTCTAAACGCTGTTCTCCCCGTATCTCAGCCTCCAGGTATTTTTTCTCCTGGGTCAGGCGGTCCTTGGCTTGGGCGACTTCCCGGTAGGCGCTGGCATTATGAATCGCAGCCGCAATCTGGGTGGCCACTTGTTGGAGGTATTCGCCATCTTCCTGACTGAAGGCAGCCTCCCTGGTTGCGCCCAGAACGAGGGTGCCCAACGCCCGGTTTCCCATCAGCAGGGGGACACAACAGAGGGATTGGATCCCAGAAACGCGCAGTTCGCCGATCGCGGGGTTGGTGTATCGCTCCAATTCCTCTGCATCGTGGAAGGTGACGGAGCGCGTCTCCATTGCTTGAGCGGAAATGGCGCTGGCCAGTGGCACCCGCTGGCCTTCGCGCAGCTGCGATCCGGCGCCTTGAGCGGGATCGGCTGCCCGTATTCCTAATGTCCGTCCATCCGCTTCCAACAACATCAGGCGCGCATAGTCGTAGTTTGTAATCTGGCGCATATTTGCAAAAACCAGCGGTATTAGCCGCTCGAATTCCAGAGTCGAATTCAACTCGCGTCCGATCGCCACCAGGCTTTGCAAGCGGTTCTGTTGCTCCTGCCAGTCTCGATGGACCTGCCGATTTTCCACCGCGAGCGCCAGCAATCGCGCGATCCGCTCCATAAATTCACGCGCCACCTCCGCGCCAGGCACGTGTTTTCCAATCCCCAATGCACCGTAGGGCCGTTGGGGAGTGCTCATGGGGAAAACCGTATAGGAACGGACTTCCAGTTTGCGCAGTTCGTCCAGCGCTGTCGCAAACCGTGTCTCTTGCTCAATGTCGGTAAACGTCAATACTTCCTGATGCTGCCAAACCCAACCATCGGGCGAGTCCCCTACAGGAAATGTGCTCCAGCGCTCCACCTCGGTTTTCTCTGTCCAGTAGCGAGTGGCGATGCGATTCTGCGTGGAATCGTACAAGGCGAAGCTGACAACCTGGCAATCAGCCGATTCCCGTAAAAGGGGTGCGAGCTCCTCGAACAGTCCAGGCAACGAACGGCCACCCGCGATCAGATCGGTGATCGCCAGCAGTATCTCGGTCTGCGAATGCTTTGCATCCGCTTGTTGTTGGGGGTCTTGCCCGGCCACATCTGCCGGGGGCAGGTCTCTATCGGGATCGCGCGCAAACGCCTGCATGCAGAGCGGTCTCTGCCCTTTCGTGGGCCCTCTCTATCGAATGTTGAGCAGTGCCGGGGACCAGCGCAGTTTGCCAAACTGCGCGTGTTGTAATCAGTGGCGACGATTCGCAGGTGTCGGTTCCATCGCGTGGGAACCAATCTGATTCTCCCGGACGGGAGCCCCCTCAGACTGCGTCGCCATTTTCCCCAAGCTTGTATATTCCTACCTGGGAAGTAACATCTTAGTCCTGTTTTCTTCACAATCAAGTACTTTATTTGAAGGTGTATCTAAGCTCTGCATAGGTGAATCTATAGAGGCATTCGACAAAACCTTCAGGCAGAGGAGAGGCAGGTGTAGCATGGCGCGCGGTTGGGAAAGTAAGTCAGTAGAAGAACAGCAAGCTGAGATGGCAGCCCCAAGCAAGTCTGCCGGCCCGCGTCTTTCGCCCGCCCAGCAGAAGTTGAACCGCCAGCGTGAGGGACTTCTGCTTGCGCGCAAGCGCATGGCTGATCAGCTGGAGTCCGCTACCCGCCCCGCACACCGCCAGATGCTGGAACGGGCCGTCGCTGAGATTGATAGACAACTCTCTTCTTTTGAAAGACTTGCGGACGAGCAGACACTGAAGTGAATGGCCCATCTGGATACCTCCTATAAGCAAAACCGGGGACCCATTTCGTACCTCCTGACGTATAATCCAAATTGCCGATGAAAGCTCAAGTCTACGTTTCGCTGAAAAAAAGCGTGCTCGACCCGCAAGGCAAGACCATCCACGGAGCCCTGAGCAAGATCGGTTACAAGGGATTGCAGGAAGTGCGGCAGGGCAAGTATTTTGAAATTACCCTTAATGGCGGCATCTCAAAAGTGGAAGCAGAGGCGGAAGTAGAACGGATCGCGCGTGAAGTTCTAACGAACCCTGTAATTGAGGAGTTTCGTTTCTCCCTCGAAGATTAGATCTCTCCCGTAGTAGATAGTGGGCGATGTTTGACCCCAGGAAATCGGCGCTCCCCTCGCTGAAAAGTTCGCCAAGGAGACAATTCGCAAATGTGCGGCATTGTGGGATACGTAGGTAAGAAGCCGGTCGTCGATGTCATTATCGAGGGCTTGCGAAAGCTCGAGTATCGCGGCTACGACTCGGCAGGAATCGCGGTCGCCGGGAACGGCCAAGGCCTTCAGGTGCGCCGCGCCGAGGGCAAGCTGCGCAATCTCGAAGAGGTGATTCGCATTAAGCCGCTCGACGGCACCTACGGCATCGGACACACGCGCTGGGCCACCCACGGCCGCCCCACCGAGGAAAATGCCCACCCGCATCGCGACTGCACGGGCAAGATCGTAGTCGTCCACAATGGAATCGTCGAGAACTATCTTTCCCTTAAGAAGAAGCTCATCGCCGAAGGGCACAAGTTCACCACCGAAACCGACACCGAAATCATTGCCCACCTGATCGAGAAATATTATCTGCAGATGGGGAACGGGCATCATCCATCCCTTGAAGAGGCCGTGCGCAAGGCAGTCAAGGAACTCACAGGCGTGTTTGCGCTGGTCGTGATTGCGACGGATGATCCGCGCAAGATCGTCGCCGCCCGCAATGGCCCGCCCGTCGTCATCGGACTCGGCAAAGACGAGTACTTCGTCGCCAGCGACGTGCCCGCACTCCTCGATCACACCCGCGACCTTTTCTTTCTTGCCGACGGCGATCTCGCCGTTATCACCCAGGACGGTGTAAAGGTTACGGATTTCGATGGCCAGCCGATGGTGCGCAAAGCGCAGCGCATCACTTGGGATCCGATCATGGCGGAGAAGGGCGGATTCAAGCACTTCATGCTCAAGGAAATCTATGAGCAGCCGCGCACCGTCCGCGACACCACGCTCGGCCGCATCTCGCAGGACACGGGACGCATATTTCTCGACGAAATGCAGGTCAGTGAAGCCGAGTTCAAGGCGCTGAAGAAAATCAATATCGCCGCCTGCGGCACCAGTTGGCATGCCGGACTTGCCGGCAAGTTCATGATCGAAACCCTCGCGCGCATTCCGGTCGAGGTCGATTACGCCAGTGAGTGGCGCTATCGCGATCCCATCCTCGATGCCGAAACGATCACGTTGCTGATTTCGCAATCCGGCGAAACCGCCGACACCATCGCCGCCCAGCGCGAAGCCAAAGCCAAAGGCTCGAGGACGCTCGCCATCTGCAACGTTGTCGGCTCCATGATTACGCGCGAGGCCGCCGGGACCATTTATACCCACGCCGGTCCCGAGATTGGAGTCGCCTCGACCAAAGCCTTCACCGGGCAGCTCACCGCGCTCTATCTGTTCGCCCTGTATCTGGCCCAAGTTCGAGGCACCATCACTGGCGATCAGGCCAAAGCCGCTGTCAAGGAACTGACTCTAATTCCCGGCAAACTCGAGCAGATACTAACTCACGACGAAGCTTGTGACGACTTAGCCAAGACTTATGTCCGCGCCCAGGATTTCTTATTTCTCGGCCGAGGCATTCATTATCCGATCGCCCTCGAGGGTGCCCTCAAACTCAAGGAGATTTCCTACATTCACGCCGAAGGCTATCCCGCAGGCGAGATGAAGCATGGCCCGAACGCGCTGATCGACGAGAATCTGCCAGTTGTCATCATTGCAACTCGCGACGAGAATAGCCCGCAGTCGATGCTGCGCTACGAGAAGACGATGTCGAACCTGAAAGAAGTGAAAGCCCGCTCCGGCATCGTAATCGCGCTCGCCACCACCGGCGACAAAGAGATCATCGAAGAAGCGGATCACGTGCTCTTCGTTCCGCCTGCTCCCGAAGAGCTTTCCGCGATCCTGGAGATTGTGCCGCTGCAATTGCTTGCCTATCACATCGCGGTACGCCGTGGTTGTGATGTCGACCAGCCGAGAAACTTGGCGAAGTCAGTGACAGTGGAGTAGGGAATATCTGAGGGTAGCGGGGGCGTCCCGTCCCGCTTTCAGTTCCGAGAACAATCTGCAACGTTTTTGTCCATTCGAGCCAATCAGGGTAGCCACGCGGCCATCATCAAAGGTGCAAAGCGATTCCTTCGCGATGATTTCTATTTTTGCGCTCGTTGCGCAGGCCGGCTAAACGGCGCCAACTTTGAAGATGACGGGAAGAGCGCCAACGGGCGCGGTTGGGAAGCGTTTGGCTGCAGGCAGAAAATCAGGTTAGTGGCCGCCGACCTAGCCTGTAAGCGGAGCCAGATGAAGCGACCGATACGGCTGAGCCTGACATTTTTGGGGCTGAGCCGCGTGACATAGCTGGACGTGATGCGGGACATCTCAGTCAGGTCGCGTGTGAAAAACTCGACATCGCCGTGGTGGCTCATCTGCCGCATGAGTTCGAGCCGGCGGGCAATACTCTTGCGGCCGGCGACACAGGGCTGGGTGCGGCATTCGAGAATCTTTTCGATGGCATAAAGGGCGGCATGATCGACGCGCTCTCCAAAGGCAAGAGAGAGCGTGTTGGTCGATGCCGCATAATTGAATGGCAACATCTGAAAGGCTTCCAGGATGGGAAGGGGGATGCTGCCGGGAGAATCGACGGGGGAGGGGTGGAAGGAGGAAACGACGGGGCATCCCCACTGGAGCGCGAGGGCGGTGGTGACATCCTGCTCGCTGGCGAATCCCAGTTTTTCAAACCATTCGCCGATCTTGCCGTAGCGGGCGCGGCGTTGTGCCTCGAGTGCAGCACGGACCTCGAGGTGCGTGAGCTTGCCTCGTGCGACCATCAGAAGTCCGAGAGGAATGCGGTTGGGAGGCTGCACAGATGGAGTCATGGCATGCAACCGGGAGATCTGTCCCACGAGCGCAGTCTCCAGACATTGCGGACCGCAGTAGAACACGCCGTGAAGAAACGCTCCATGGCGGCGATAGCGCAGGCGCTGCCAGAGCGTTTTCGATCCGGAGCAGGAGAGCAGGGCGCAGACGGTGCGCTTGTTGGAGTGATAATGTTTGACCCAGTCCATGGACCGGGTAAGCGGCTTGAGAAGGTCGGGCATGGCGGAAAGTCCTTTGGAGTCGACCTCATTGGAACTGAGTTCAGATCGGCGCAACCTCGGGCGGCGAAGGCTCGACGACGTCGGTGACGCGCAATCCGTATTTGCCATCGATGACGACGACCTCGCCGCGCGCGATAATGCGCCCATCTAGGAGCAGATCGACGGGAGAGTTGAGCGAATTGTCGAGTTCTACAACCAGTCCGGAACTAAGTGCGAGCACGTCGCGCAGGACCATGCGCCGGGTTCCGAAGCGAAGCTTGACGCCGAGTCCGACATCGAGCAAACGTCGGTAACCCGCGGAAGGAACGTCGGAACCGGAAGCAACTGAGGAACTCGCCGCCCCAGCCGCAGTTCGGGTAGCAGCGGCAGTTGCGGCACGCGGCGCAAGCGCAGCCGCAAGCGCCGGGCTGATGCGGATCTCGATCGAGATCTCAGTTCCAGCTTCATCGCGGGTACGCAGAGAGGCAACCGCGTCGGCTGTCCACGCCCAGGGCGCCTCGGCCCGGGAAACCTGCAACTGGACTTCGCCCTTTGCGATGGCGCCAATGGCAGTTGCGGCCAGCCCGGCAATCTGGCGGAGAAGTTCTTCTAAAGCTTCGCGGTCGTCATTGGTGATGGGCTCCGGAGCAGCGCCTTCGAGTGGAGTCGAGGTATCCGGTTCCCCCAGAAACTTGCGAGCAAGGCGGATGGCGGAAAGCTCGGGCAGACGGAGAGCCATCTCTCCCTGGACCTGGCCGGCAGCTGCGATGGTGTAGCGCAAGTCGGTATCGGCGGCGGCCAATGGTTCGGTCACTACCTCGAATGCGTTGGGTTGTCCCGAAACCTGGGAGAGGACATTTTGGATGGAGCTCTGCCAGGCGGTTATCCAGCCCTGGAGTTCGGGCTTTAGGGTTCCTGAGGGGGCGGCGCTCATGGCTCGCCTCTCGCAGGCATCTGCGGTTCGAGACGCAAGCACGCGGGCCGCGCGGTGCGAGTTGACGCGCACCGGCACGGCAGAACAAAGCGCGACTTCGTCGACCGCAAGAACAGCCGGAGCAGAGACGTTGCGTCCGAAAGGCAATAGATCGCCGGGCGCAAGGCGGCATAGGTCGTCGAGAGGAACCGCAAGAGCGGGCATGGCGAGCTCGACGGAGAAAATACAGTCGAGCAGCCTTTTCTGAATCTGCAGACGGGATTCGACGGGGCTGTGGGGGCGCTGATAACTGCTGTCCGCGGAAATTTTGCGGAGAAGCGCATTCGAAACCAGGGCGGGGACGGCGAGGTTAAGGGTGCCGCGCGCTTCCGACATTTTGATCTCGAAGCTCAGGCAGAGGTTCTTTTCGTCGGGTGGCATCAGGCGCTGGGCGTGCGAGATCTGCTGGCTGGATCCAAAGTTGAATTCGAGGTTGATGGCCTGCCAACTGGTCTGCAGATCGCGGCATATGATGCGGACGATACCTTCGAGAATCTGTTCTTCGATCTCGGTGAGACCCCGGGTCAATTCCCCCGATTTGCCTCCTCCTCCCAACATGATGTCGATGATGGGAAAGGCGATGCCCAGATCGAAGTGAAGCAGCGCGACGGCGCCAAAAGGGGTGATATCGCAGGAAGCTAGGTAGGTTTTTTCCGGGACGCGCTGCAGGAATTCGCGATAGGTGAGATGTTCGGCGGAAGCCAGGCTGCAATCGAATGGGACCCTCAAATATCCGCCCATCGAGGTTGTTAAATTCCGGGCGAACAGTTCGTGGAGCTGGTTAATGGCGCGCAACTGCTCATTTCCGATTTGCCCAGCCTGGCGAATATCCCAGGGCTGGACAACCGGACCGGTGGTGCGATTGGTGTCGGCACCCTGGCCGGATGCGGCCCGTACCATGGCATCGATTTCACTCTGGTTGAGAACTTTTTCCATGTGGCGATGACCTCTAGATGTAACCGGCGCCGGCACTCTTGGCGCGAGCGGGGCCGGCGTTTACGTCGAGGAAGCTGAGCCGGGCCCGCAAACGCACCATGGCGAGCGAATGAATCTGGGAGACGCGCGATTCTCCGATGCCGAGCACGGCTCCCACTTCTTTCATAGTAAGTTCCTCGAAGTAGTAGAGAGAGAGCACGCGCTGTTCCTTCTCCGGCAATTCCGAAATGGCTTGTGTGAGCAGTTGCTTCATCTCGGAACGAAGGCATTGGAAGAAGGGCGTCTCTTCGGGCTTCGAGGCCACGGAGTCGGCGAGATCCTCTTCCTTGCCGTTGTGGTAGGACTCGACGCGCAGGCTGCCGATTTCGAGCGAGTCGAGTTCGGCAAGCAGCGCCTGCAATTCGTCGAGCCGAAGTCCCATTTCGCGGGCCAGGTCGTTTTCGCTGGGCGTGCGTCCCAGGCGCACCGAGGCCTGGTTATACGCTTCTTCGACCTGACGCCCCTTGCGGCGCAACTCGCGCGGGCTCCAGTCGAGTTCCCGCAGGCTGTCGAGGATGGCGCCCCGAATGCGGAACTTGGCGTACGAGCTGAACTGCACATGCTTTGATTGATCGAATTTGCTGAGGGCGTCGATTAGTCCGACGACGCCGGCGTGAACGAGATCCTCGAATGGGACATGACGGGGCAGGCGCTCGTGAATGCGGCGTGCGATATAGCGGACCTGCGGCAGTTGCTCCATCAGGATACGCTCGCGTTCGGTTTCAGCCGAAATCTTGTGGTAGGCCTCAACGGGATGTTTTGGCATGCCGGACTCCTTGTGTAACGAATGTCTTTCGAGTTGTGTTTTCCGTCGGGCTTTTTGCCATCGCAGTTTTTGTGAGCGCACCTTTTGTCATGGCATCGTTTCTCATCGCATCTTTTTTCACCGGACGTTTTTTCATCGCACTATCCCCAACGACTGCACGGGAACCATGGGGGGGATTTCAAGCGGGGAGAGCACGACGACTTTGGGGAGAAAAGGCTCCAGCAAACGCCGCAGATGAAAGCGTGCCGGAGTCGGACACAGCAGGATAGGGGCGGTTTGCGCGACCTGGTCTCCGGCCAGCTGTTTGAGGCTGTCGAGCATGCGGCGGACGAATGACGGCTGCAAGCCAGTGCTGGTCGCGGGCGCGGCTTGCGGAGCATAGGCGCGGCTGAGTTCCTCTTCAATGGTGTGATCCAGCGTGAGCACGCGCAGGCCACCATCGTCGGAGAGCAACGGGCGGACCAGGGCGCGCCCGAGCGCCTGCCGGCAGGCTTCGACGAGCAAGACCGGGTGCTTGGTCGAGACGGAGGTATCGAGCAGCGACTCGAGGATGGTGGAAAGGTCGCGGATCGAGACCTGCTCGCGCAAGAGTTGCTGCAGAACTCTCTGAACTTCGCCGAGCGAGAGGGTCTTCGGGACAAGCTCCTCGGCCAGCTTGGGATGACTTTCGCCAAGACGGTCGAGCAGGCGCTTGGTCTCCTGCCGCGTCAGCAATTCGTAGGCGTGCTGGCGGATGAGTTCGGCGAGGTGAGTGGAGAGCACGGAAGTCTGATCGACGACGGCGTATCCACTGGTTAGCGCCTGCGACTCGAGGGCATGGTCGATCCAGAGAGCGGATACACCGAAGGCGGGTTCACGGGTGGGAGTTCCGGCGAGCGGCGGAGGCGTGATCTCGGAGCTGATGGCGAGCACGCGGTCCTGGAGCATCTCCCAGCGCGCGATTTCGACGCCGCGCAGCGAAATGACATACTCGCGGGGCTTGAGGCGCACGTTGTCGGTGATGTGAATGGGCGGGACGATGAAGCCCAACTGCTGGGCGAGATTGCTGCGCAGCGATTTAACGCGCGCCAGAAGCTGCCCTCCCTGTTGCGCGTCGACCAGCGGAACCAGTGCGTAGCCGACTTCGAGCGAGAGTTCGTCGAGCTTGAGCAGATCCTCGAGCGAATCGCCTTTGGCAGCGGCTTTCTTGTCTTTTTCTCCTCCGCTGGCGGCGGCTCCGGGAGCGGTGGGATCTTTCTCCGTTTCTTTCGAGGTGGCGGGCAACCGCGATGCGAGCAAACCGGCGACCGCTGCGATCGACAGGAACGAGAATTTAGGCAGCCCGGGAATCAGCGCGAGCGCCACCATGACGCCGGCGGCAATCTGCAACGGGCGGCGGCGCGCGAGCAGTTGCGTTCCGAGGTCAGCGGACAACGTAGAACCGGAGGAGGCGCGCGTCACCACCATGCCGCCCGCCATCGAGACCAGCAGCGATGGAATCATGGTGACCAGTCCATCGCCGACGGTGAGGACGGTATAGGTCTTGAGCGCCTCGCGAAAAGGAATGTCGAGCTGGAAGACGCCAATCAGAAAGCCAGCCAGGATGTTGATGCCGGTGATCAGGATGGTGGCAATGGAGTCGCGCTGGTTGAAGCGGGCCGCACCGTCCATGGCGCCATAGAATTCGGCGTCCCGGGCGACCTGCTCGCGGCGGGCCTTGGCCTGTTGCTCGTCGATCAGGCCGGCGTTGAGATCGGCATCGATGGCCATCTGCTTGCCGGGCAAGGCGTCGAGAGTGAAACGCGCGGTAACCTCAGCCGTGCGAACCGCGCCATGGCTCACGACGATGTACTGGATGGCAATGAGCGCGATGAAGAGCACGAATCCAACGACGTAATTGCCGCCGACGACGAACTGGCCGAAGGCTTCGATGACACGCCCCGCGGCGGACGCTCCCTCGTTGCCGTGCAGCAATATGCGGCGGCTGGAAGCGAGGTTCAATGAAAGACGAAACAGGGTGAGCAGAAGCAGCAGGCTGGGGAAGACGGAAAACTGCGCCGGACGCAGGATCTGGAGGGCGCTCAGCAGCACCAGCACGGAAGCGGCAATGCTGGTGGCCAGGAGAAGATCGAGTACCATCGCGGGCAGGGGCACCAGCATGACGAAGACCAGGCTGACGGCGGCGATGGGAACGATCCAGTCGCTGAGCGGGTTGTGCGCGGGAGCGGTGGCGGCTGCGGGGGGCATCAGCGGCGGACCTCCGAGTTAGCTCCTGAATTCGATGGCACGCTTGCTCCGCGATTCATGGCTCGAACTTGCGCACGGTAAATGGCCGCCAGCACCTCGGCGACGACGGTGTAGAGTTTCGGGGGAACGCTTCCGCCGACTTCCACGCTGCGGTAGAGCAGGTGCGCGAGCGGCTTGTTTTCTACAATGGGGATGTCGTGCCAGCGGGCGATTTCCCTGATCTCGGCAGCGAGCAGGTTGCGGCCCTTGGCGACCACGACCGGTGCGGGCATGTCGGGGCGGTACTCGAGTGCGATCGCATATGAAGTCGGATTGGTGACGACGACCGAGGCGCGCTTGGTGTCTTCGAGCATCTTCCGCCGCCGCGCCTGGCGCTGCAGGCGGCGAATGCGGGACTTGATGATGGGATTGCCTTCGGATTCCTTGTATTCGTCGACCAGTTCCTGGCGGCTCATTTTGAGTTCGCTTTCGAGATGGTGGCGCTCGAAAAGGAAGTCAAGGAAGGACCAGAGCAGCAGGACGAGCGCCGATTTCCAGGCGATCTCGAAAACCCGGTCCGCGGTGAAGGAGGCCAATCCGTGGGCATTGCGCGCCGACAAAACCATCAAAGAGAACCAGTCCCGCCGCAGGCAGAGGACGGCAACGTAGACAACGGCGCCGGCGGGCAGCAGGGACTTCAGAAGCGAGCGCAGCGCGGTGATCGAAAACAGTTGCTGCATCCGCGCGGCGGGTGAGATGCGGGAGAGGGTGGGCAGAAGCGAGGCAGGAGCGAAGACCAGTCCTCCCTGCGCGACCGCGGACGAAAGCGCGACGATCCATCCCAGACCGAGCGCAGCAAGGGTGGCGGCGAACAATCCAGAGTGGGTGAGAAACGGAGGCAAAGCGTCCATGCGCAGGTGACCGGAGACTGCGCCCTCCAGACAATCGCGCATGAACGCGCGCCACATCATGGGAAAGTGCGACATCTGGGTGAACAGAACCAGCGTGGCGGCGACGCTCGACGCCGCCCCGATCAGATCGCGGCTGCGCGCGACCTGCCCTTTTTCGCGCGCCTTCTGGCGCCGCCGCGGGGTTGCCTGCTCGGTCTGGTTGGATTGAGGCATAGAGATAAACGGCGCCCGTCGCGCGCGTCAGTGCGCGAGCTTCAGAATCCTTTCCGAGGCATCGAGCGCCCGCCCAAAACGAGCATCGAAAAAACGCGGCCAGAACGAGATCGCCCCGATAAGTAGCGCGAGGCCCAGCAGGTTCTTGAGCGAGATACCGATAAACAGAACCGGCAATTGCGGGGAAGCCTTGCCCAGGAAGCCGAGGGCAACGTCGGCAAAAAGGCTGGCGACCACGATGGGCGCGGCAATCTGCATGCCCGCCACAAACATGCCGCCGGCGAAGGTAAGCAACGCCGAGACAGCAGGCCACGTGAGCGTGAGATGGCCCGGGGGAAGATAGTTGAAACTGCGCGCCAGACCGCGCAATAGCCAGTGCGGCACGCTCAACTGAATGAAGAGCAGAAGCACGATCAGTTGGTAGAGAGTGGAGAGCACGGTCGAGTCAGCCTCGCTGTCGGGGTTGAGGACGCTCGCCAGCGAATAGCCCATCTGCACGCCGCAAACCTGTCCGGCCAGCAGGGCGGCATCGACGAACAACTGCAGGGTGAATCCCAGGATGAAGCCGATGATGAATTCGCCGCCCAGGAGAATTGCGACCGCAGCCGTTCCAGGCGCGGGTGGAGGCGTTGGCACGAGCGGCACCATGAACACCGTGAGCAGGAAGGCGAGTCCGGCCTTAATGCGCGGCGGAACCGAGGCGCTGCCGATAAAGGGCGCAACCATCAGCAGTCCGCTGACGCGCGCGAGCGCAATCATCCAGATCAGGAGCGCATGGTCGATCGAACTCCCGAAAAGTGTGGCTGTCGTCATCGTGGAAAACCAGATTGTCGTAAACCAGATTGCGGTGAACCGGATTGCGCTGAATCAGATGTGTTTAAGTTGGATTTCCTTGAACCAAATTTCGTGGAACCCAGTTTCGTTAATCTCATTTCTCCGTCCTCTCCAGATGTCACCTCACCGCAGCAAGGGGTGGAAGTCGCTCCACATTCCAATGGTGAAAACCATCAGCCTGCGCAACATCCAGGGCATAAAGAGCAGGGCTGCGGCCGCCACCGCCGCCAGGCGCGGCACGGTGGAAATGGTCTGGTCCTGCAAGGAAGTGAGCACCTGCGCGACGTTGACCAGCAGGCTGACGACGGTTGCGATCAGCAGCAGGGGCGCAACCAGAAAGAACGCGATTCTCAGAGTGTCGCGAAGCAGGCCAATTGTCTGTGCGGTTTCCATAAACGCCTTTCAGGCAAAGCTCTTCATCAGCGAACCGACCAGCAGGTTCCATCCGTCGACTACGACGAACAGGAGAATCTTGAGCGGAGTAGAGATCACGACGGGAGGCAGTTGCATCATGCCGACCGAAGTGGTGATGGCAGCCGTCACCAGATCTATGACAAGAAATGGGAGAAAAAGCGCCGCGCCAATCCGGAATCCGGCTTGCAGTTCGGAAAGCAGATAGGCGGGAGCCACAATACGCATGTCGAGATCGTCCGGCCGGGCCGGACGTGACGCGTGCGCCAGTTCGACAAAGAGCGCGAGGTCTTTCTCTCGCGTGTACTTGAGCATGAAATGGCGCATGGGTACGGCGGCGCGTTCGAGCGCGGCCATGGATGTCAAATGCCCGGCCTCGAGCGGAACAAAAGCGTCCGAGTAGATCGCCGCGCCGACCGGCTGCATGAGGAAGAAAGTAAGAATGAGCGCAAGTCCGATAAGCGTCTGATTGCTCGGTGCGGTCTGCGTACCGAGAGCCTGGCGGAGGAAATGAAAGACGACCAGCAACCGTACGAACGGCGTCATGCAGAGCGCAATCGCCGGCACGAGCGTCAGCACAGTGAGCAGCACGACGATGTTCCAGGGAACGGAATCGACGCGAACACCATTCAGGGAGAGGCCCGAAGCCGTCTGGGCATGAGCATGGGCACGAGCCCACAGATCCGGCGCCCATGCCAGTATCAGGAGGAAGAGTGCGGCACGGGATCTTGCAAAAAACCGCATTGGGATCGGCCGCGTCCGCCCCTGTTGCAGCATCTGTCGCTGCCGTATCCGCATCATGGCTTCGCTCCACCGGGCGTAGTTTCACGGGGCGTCGGTGCATCCGCGCCACTTTCCGTCACCGGGCCGGCATCGGACAGGCGCGCCAGCAGGGTGACCGAAGACGGGCTGGACCCGATCAGAAAGCGCTGCCTCTCGAACTGAACGACGGCTACAAAGCGGCGATCGCCGAGCGCGGAGGTTTCACTGACCAACAGGAACTTGGGCGATCGCCTTGCACACGTGACGAAGCTTCCCCAAAAAAGTTTGATACGTCGGCCGACAATCGCAAGTGCTCGCGAGAAGACGCGCGGAGCAGTCTGGGTGGGAGGAACCAGCAGCAAGCGCTTAGGAGTGATTTCCATGGTCAGGCAAGCTCCGTCAAGCGCACCGCGATGTGGTTGTTTACAATTTCGAACTCGCTCCAGGCAATCAGTTCCCCGTTAATGTGCAAGGGAACGTCTTGGCCGACGGTCCAGCGGGTGTCGATCAGCCGCCCCTGCTCCAGTTCGACAAAATCGGCCACCGTGAAGGCGGGCACGGGAATTTCGATCGAAAGCTGGCAGGGCAGGGCTTCGACGCGCGTCCACGGATCGGGAACAACCGGAGCGGGCTTGGCTTGGGCGGGGGTGGCCATTACATCTGCACCAGAAATTCCGTGAAGTAGACGTTGTCGACGCCGAGATCGGGCGCGCTTTCCTGCAGCGCTTTCACAATTTCAGCCTTGAGGTTCTGCTTACCTCCGGCGGCCAGCAATTGGTCTGGATGTGCGTTCGCGAGCACTGTAAGAATGGTGTCGCGCACAAGCGCAATCGGAGCAGCTTCTTTTTTCTTCAGCGGGCGCGACAAACCGAGTGTGATGCCCACGCGCAGGTAGGCGCGCTGCCCCGCGCCCTCGAGGTTGACGATGAAAGTTTCGAGCGGCAGAGTGGTCTCAGTCGTCCCGACACTTGCGGTACTGCTCGATTCCTGAGGACGCGACCAGAGGAAAATTCCGGCCGCCACGACCGCCACCATGCCCACGATGGAGAGCAACCACTTCGTTTTGGCACCCGGTCTCCTCGCCGGACTTGAACTTGATGAAGTCGCGCTGGAAGGGTTCGGAGAGGCTTTTTCGGCAATGCTCTTCGAAACTTTCGCGGACGCGAGTTTCATCGGCACTTCAGGCATGCCACCGGGAATGCAAACTGGATGCCGGAACTCGGCGCTTGAAAGCGCAAAAGGGCGTAGTGGAAACCGTTGAATTGACGCGATTGGGCGAAAATTGCCGACCCGCGCAGCGCATGCGAGGAAAAGCGGGAGTTGCCCTCGCTTTTCTGAGAGCAATCCCATTAGAAACCTCTGAAGCCGGGCCGCGGGCCAGTCGCCGCCCCGAAGCACGACCGAATCGCCGAACTCATGATGCCATCGGCAATCGGAATTATTGCTTGAGAGCTATGGTGGCTTGTGCGACTTGGTCAAAGGTCGTCACGACGCGCGCGTTGGCCTCGTAGCTCCGCTGTGCCACGATAAGATTTGCAAACTCAGTTGCGATATCGACGTTCGACTGTTCGAGAGCGCCGCCTGAGATGCTGCCGAGTCCGCCGGTTGTTGGTGCGCCGATGGTGGGCTGGCCGGAGGCGAGAGTTGGGGAAAAATCATTGCCGCCATTACGGGAAAGCCCTTGCTCGTCGGCGAAGCTGGCAAGCGCGATTTGTCCGAGGACGGCAGTTGTCCCGTTGCTGAATGCTCCGGTAATAGTGCCGTCGGAACCGATACTGAAATTCTGCAGGGTGCCGCTGCTGGTGCCATCCTGTTGTATGGAGGCGGTGCTGTTGGCGGCGGCCAATTGAGTGATGATCCCGTTGCCATTAACGTCGAACGCGTGCCATGTAAAGGTAAGCTGATTGGCGCCGTCTGAGAAAACGGGTTGCGGGTTGCCGGTGGGCGGGACCTTGATGGTGGGATTGGTGGTAGAAGCGCTGCCGCCGCTGGGAGTGATACTTTGCAGGGTTCCATCGCCGTTGAAAACGAGGGTACCGGTGGCGAGGGTAACAGGAGCGGTGGCGCCGGAAACATCGCCGGCCGGGAGCGTAACGGCATACGTCCAATTGTTGATGACGGCTGGGATGGCGGGGACGGCGGCAGCGCCGCCCGCAAGGTCCCCACTACCGGAGGCGGTGAGCGTGTTCCCGCCCGTGAGGGCGACACCGTTGCCGCTGGTGCCAGAAGCCGATGCCGTCAAAGTGATCAGAGAGCCAGGAGTTGTGTCCACCGCCGTAGCTGAGGTATTGGCGACCGTGTCGGTTCCATAACCCTCCGTACCGCTCCCATTGAGATCAGCCGTGTTGCCGTTGATGGCATTGACCAGATTTGCCATCGCTGTCGTTGCACTCGCCCCAATGAGGACCTCGTTCGCCGAGGTGCTCGCATCAAGGGTAGTTTCGAAGGTGTAGGTCGTGCCGCCGATCGTCACCTGGTCGCCATTCGTGGGCGCGGACCCGCTCGATGTTAGGGTACCGGTCGCGGTCTGGGCGGGGACGGCGGGGACGGCCGGGGAGTCGGCGTTGGTGTAGGTGAATGTCACTTGGTGAGCGGCGCCGAGGGAGTCGTAGATGGTGGCTTGCGTCGAATAGGTGGAGCCATCGGCGGAACTGGCATCGAGGTTCGAAGTCAGCGTGACGTTGGAGGTGACGACCGCTGGACTGCTGGTTCCGGCTCCAAGTGCCAGAGTGCTGAGTCCCCCGCTGGTGTTGACTGCGCCGTTTACGGAGGGGTATCCGAGAACCAGTTGACCCGCTGCGGTTTCGAGCAGGTTGTTGGTGCCGACCTCGAAATTGCCAGCGCGCGTATAACTCTGTATGCCGCTGTTCTCCACGACAAAAAAACCATTGCCGTTGATCGCGACATCGGTTGCGATGCCATTAGAAGTGACATCGCCCTGCGTAAAGTTCGACGGTTGCGCGGCAACCTCGACGCCCGCGCCTTGCTGGACCGGATCGCCAGCGCCATCCGACCCAAGATTCTGGTAGAACAGGTCGGAAAACTGGACCTGCTGGTCCTTGTATCCAATCGTATTGAGGTTGGCGAGATTGTTGGCGATGGTGGAAAGCGCGGTGGAACTGGCATTCAATCCGGAAAGTGGCACTGAAAACGAAGGCATACGGGCTCCTTAATGAGAAATGGAATTGAGATTTGTGCTCGGAATCGAATTGGAACCTGTGACGGCCGCCGCCTGAGCGTTTCCGCTCACACTGTTGCCCGGTGTGACGTCGGCGACCAGCGTCTGCATGTACTGATCGATCTGCGTGAGGGCGCTGAGCGACTGAAATTGCGCCAGCTGGGCCACGAATTGGTTGGGGTCAAGCGGGTCGATCGGACTCTGTGCCTGGAGTTGCGCGGACAGCAATTGCAGGAACATCGTGTCCAGGCCCCCAGTGTCATCGGTGGACGATGAGGAAGTAGACGAAGAGGGATTCGCAGATGAGGCAGCGGATGCGGGTTTGGAGCTGGCCAGCGATTGGAGCAGCGGAATATACACAAGGACCTCCTAAACAAGAATGCTGACGCGCGTCTCCGGCAAGGCCGTGGTGAGACCGGCGGAGACGGGTTCGGTTTCGGGCTCGGGCGCCGCGGCTTCACTCTTCGAAGCGGCTGTGTTCGAGCCATGGGTATGAGAAAAATTCTGTCGCGGTTGTCCCTGTTGAAAGCTGGTGGCAGTCTGGACACCGGAGCGGTTGCTGGAGAAATCGACGGCGGTAAGATTCAGGTGCTGGCTCTTAAGGCCGGCTTCGAGACCTCCTACTTCCGAACTGAACCAGCGCGTAAGGTCGCGGTCACCATGAATTGCGACACCTACCTGACTCTGGTCGACCACGGTATGAATCTCGACGTTTCCGAACGCGCTAGTTCGGATTCCAACATGCATTTGAGCTGCGGAGAGGTCCGTCGGCAGATGTGCCGTGGACGCCGGGTCATTGGCGGAAGGGACCGGCGCCGAGTCGAGCATCTGGTGCGCGAGCGGCAGCTCCGATGGAGTGGTGGATTTCTCGAGCGGCTGGGAAGCGGACACGCTTGTTGCTGGCACGGACGTCGCGAGCGGCCCGACCGATCCATTGCTGACGGCAGCAGCGTGCGCCACGGTGGGGTCCGATAACGCTGCGGCAGGATTACTTGCGACCGAAGCTTTCTGAGTATCGAGGGGCGATCCAGAGGACGCGACGGTAGACGTATTCGGCTGCGTGTTTTTGCTGGCAGAGTTCGCGGAATCTGTTGAACCGGCAATAGCTGACGCCGATGTGTTTGCCTCCAGTGTGGAGTACGCGGCACCAAATGAGACAGCGTTTCCCAAAAATGGATTCGCGAAAGGCGCTGCATCGGTGCCGCCCCCTAACGATGGTGCAGCAACGGTGGGATCGTTTGCCACCGGTTGGAGCTGATCCGAGCCATTTGCTGACGTTGTGGAAGAGTCCGCATCGGCATTGCGTAATAAGGTGCCGGAATCGTGTATTCCCGAGTCGCGCAACAAAGAGCCGCGGTCATGTAATGAAGAGACGATCGGCAAGGAACCATCCTCGTGAAAAGGCCCCTCCTGCTTGACGGTCTCGGGCCGGGTTGTTGGTGGCGGTGGACTGGAGTGGCCTGCCGATGCGACATGAAGGCCCGGGAGACTGAAAGAGGACGGCGGTGATTTCAAGGCCGAGGCCGTATCGTTGACGTTCAGAGTGACATTGGAAACGGTGTTCCGAGTAGCGTTCGCAGACGAATTCGCAGAAACGCCCGGAGCAGCCTTCGAAGCGACCGGAGGCGCGGTAGCAGCCGAGGCGCAGTAGCGGCCGAATCGGTTTGGAGCATGGGTGATGGAGCAGCGAGAACCGGATAGAGCATCGCGACACTGTCCGTCGTAGACGGGGGCGCAGGCGTTGATGGGGCCGCAGACGTGGACGCGGACAGCGAAGCGGGAGCGGCCGGAGCGCTTGGAGACACGGGAGATGGGATCGGGGGGGGCAGGATAGACGACGGAGCGCTGGCGTCGGTGGGTAAGGGCGCGGACCCGCCTGACCCAGCCACAGCCGAGCTGGGTTGGAAGACGGGTGCTGAGATAGACAGAGCCGGAGCGGGCAATGCCGCATTGGTCGTTGTGGACGACGATGCGGGCATGGGCGCCGCCGGATCAGAGGGAGGAAGAAGAACATGACCCGGGGGTGCGCTGCTGAGGAGTTCAGTGTTGTTGACGGCGTCGCCTTCTCTACCATTGTTAAGTGCTTCGCCACCGAAGCCACCATTGCCGAAAACGGGGGCAATGCTGGTTGGGACAAAACCAGGGAGGGAGTTGGAAACAGAGCTAGAAACAAGTTTAGGAACATCGTTAGAAATAGAGCCGGATGCAATCGGCGACAACCCTGGCGCACTGAGATTGCGGGGAGGAGCGGGCAAGGCCGGGGTTTTGGCTAAGTTTGGCCTCGTCTCTTTGCTGACCAAATCTGGGCTAACGAAGCCCCGACTAACGAAATCGGGACTAGCGAAATCGGGACTAGCGAAATCGGGACTAGCGAAATCCGGGCTGGAGAAACCGTTGGCCGAGACCACATCCTTGGTCGAAGACTCCGGACTAAAGGAGGATGCGGCCCTCGCCGAGCTCCCGGACATATTTGATATGACGGGCATCGTCGAAGGAGGAGCGGTAACCGGCAGTGCAGACGAAGGAAGCGGTGCTGGATTCGTTGGCGAAGATGGAGGCGATAGAGGCTGTGGATTCGACGTCGAGGCGAGGGCGATCACGGGCGCAGCAGTCGCAGCGACGGAGCTTATGATTGCCGAAGGCGCTCCCGGCGGAGCCGGAACGGCGGCTGATTCAAGAACAGAAGTGGCCGTAGAAGGGGCGACAGGCGCAGGAATAAGCGCGCCAACGGGCACAGGCAGAACGATATTGGGTATCAAATTCGGAAGGATCGAGGCGAGTTGCGTCGCGGGAACACTACAGCAGGCCAAGGCCGGATTCGCAATGGCCGGGGTT
This sequence comes from uncultured Acidobacteriaceae bacterium, assembly GCA_963821295.1. Taxonomy (GTDB): domain Bacteria; phylum Acidobacteriota; class Terriglobia; order Terriglobales; family Acidobacteriaceae; genus Acidiflorens. Next base: position 1,056,008 of record CAWGDB010000001.1, read on the forward strand.
TCGAGCAGAGTGCCTGGCTTGGAGTCGGTCTTCGTATTGGGATTCGCAATGCCGCTATGCGTGGCCGCTTTCGCGCTCAACTTTAATCCCTGCCATCGCGGCTGTCTGGGTACCGGCTCCGGTGCTCTCCTTCGCACCGGATTCGGCGAAGGCGTTCGAACTCGAGGTCGTATTGGATTTTGCGATCGGATGCGCAACGAGACGTGTTTCGGGCTCATCGCTGGGTTTCGCATTCGTGCTGAAAACGGATTGAGAAGCGGGCGTGGCTCGAGAATCAGAGCTCGAATCATTCGCCGCAACTTGAGTTTTTCTGGCTAGCGGAGTGGACCGCTCGGGCGCCGAACCTGAGGCTGATGTGGGCGGCTTCGATGGCACTGGGGAATCGTCGGTGAACGTGGACCGTGCGAGCGCGTCCGAAAAACTGGGCTTGTCCGGCTGGGAACTCGAGGAGAATGCAGGCGCGCTCGCAGTTCTTGTAGCGTCCGAGTTGGAAGGCGCCGCAACGCGCATGGCAAGTCCTCACGAGTCGAGATGCACTCCATGAGCCAATGCCAGGCTCCCGGATGATTGGCAAGAAAGTCGCTGAGACGCGCAACCATTTCAGCAAGTTAGGAAAATGGGTATCAGGCCATAAAGGAATCGTAAGCGGTGCGAGAATCGCAAACGAGCAAGAGCTGCCGGGTGGAACGCGGCAAAATCAGCCGTTTCGATGGTGCCAGCGCTGCAGCAGGTGGGTGGCATCGAGTTCCTGCTGCTGGCGCCGCGCCTGCTCGACCTGATAGGCGCGTCGCTGGCGATCTCGCAGACTTTCCAGAACTTCGCGTTCGCGAAAAGCCTGCTGATAGGCTTGGACGGCTTGTTCTCGAAGCACATCCAGGCGGCGAACTTCCTCCTGGAGTTGAAGGCGGAATTGCCCAAACTGCTCGCGCAGAAGGCCGGCGAACTGAAGTTCGGCGGCGGTGCGTCCGGTGGCAAGGCCGGCCGAGTCGGCGACGGCGGAGTCGGCGAGAAAGGATTCCAGCCGCGCCAGTGTCTCGCGAGCGCGGTCGAGTTGCAAAGAGGCGTCTTGCAGACTGAGCGTGCGCTGGCGTTCAATGCTCTGGCGAAGTCGAAGCAGGGGCGCGAGCGCAAACCGGAATGCCATAAAGGGTCAGACTGGCAGCGCCAGCAGGCGGGAGAGCGAATCTTTCATTTCCGCCACATCTTTCGTGGACTGCACGAGGAATTCGCGAAGCATCGGCATCAGTGCGATGGCGCGATCCAGATCGGGATCGCTGTTTTTCTGGTAGGCTCCGATGCGGATAAGTTCTTCGGAAGCTTTGTAGGTGGCCAGCAGGCGGCGAATCGCGCCGGCTTTCGCCAGGTGTTCGGGGGAGATGACGGCGGGCATGATTCGGCTGATGCTGTCGAGAATCGAAATGGGCGGGTAGTGGCTCTGGGCGGCGAGCCGGCGGTCGAGCATGACATGCCCGTCAAGCAGGGCGCGGGTCGCGTCTACCAGCGGATCGTTTTCGTCATCGCCTTCCATCAGCACGGTGTAGAAGCCAGTAATAGTGCCCGAGCCGAAGGCGCCGGCGCGCTCAATCAGGCGGGCCAGCATCGTGAAGACCGAGGGCGTGTAGCCCTTGGCCGTAGGGGGCTCGCCGGCGGCGAGTCCAATCTCGCGCTGCGCCATCGCGAGACGTGTGAGCGAGTCGACGACCAGCAGCACGTGCTGGCCGTGTGCGCAGAAATATTCGGCGATGGTCGTAGCGGCGAGGCCGGCGCGGATGCGCAGCAGCGGATCCTGGTCCGAGGTGGAGACGACCACCACGGAGCGGCGGCGACCTTCCGGCCCGAGCGCAGTGAGCAGTTCGCCGACTTCGCGCCCGCGCTCGCCGACCAGGCCCAACACGGTGAGATCGGCGTCCGTATTGCGCGCCATCATTCCGATCAGCGTACTTTTTCCGACGCCACTGCCTCCGAAGATCCCGACACGCTGTCCCCGTCCGCAGGTGAGGAAACCATCGATCGCGCGAATGCCACAGCCGAGCGGTTCGCGAATCGGAGTACGCGCGAGCGCGAGCGGAGCTTCGCGGTCGAGTGCGTAGCGTTCGCGGCAGCCTGGAGTCGCTCCTCCGTCGATCGGATGGCCGGCGCCATCCAGCACGCGTCCCAGAAGTTCTTCGCCCAAGCGCAGCGAGGGGCGGCGTCCGAAGACAACCACCTGATCGCCGTAGCGAATGCCGGTCGGGCGGCGCAAGGCCATCGAGAGAACGGTATGCCCGCGGAAGCCGACAATTTCGCCGGGCCAGTGCTGGCCTCGCGAGTCGATTATTTCGCAGGCCTCGCCGATGGTCGAGAACGGGCCTTCGGATTCAATGAGCTGCCCCACAACTTGTGTGACCCGGCCGCGCCATCGCAAGGGCGAAGAAGTTTCCAGATGCGAAAAATACGCGGAGAGGATCGGTGGATTCATCAGCGCGTCTCGGCTGCAGCATTGGTTGCGGTGGGCGACGATGCGGAGGCAGCGTTGGGGCGCTCGGCCAGCAGGTCCAGCAATCCGGTTTCTATTTCTTTGAGCTGCAATTCGAAACCGACTTCGGTCGAGCCAAGCGAGGTTTCGATCCGGCATTCTCCCGCGGGAACGGCGGGGTCCTCGTGGACCTCGGCGGCCGGCAGGCCTTCCATGTGGCAGGCGAAATAGTGGCGCCAGTCGCCCGCCTCTGCCGGATGAACGTGAAGATCAACTCTGGTTCCGGTATCCAGTTTTTCGAGCGTAACGCGCACGATGCCGGCGAGCGCGCGGGGATCGAGTTGCGCTTCGCGATGCAGAATCTTGCGGGCGACGGCCAGCGCGAGCTGAACGACTTCTCCCTCGACGCGGCGGTAGTAACTGGCGCGTTCGCGAGCGAATTCGTCGAGAGCATGGCGGATCTGTTCCCGCCCACTAGCCAGGGCGGTATCGAGTGATCCGCGGAGTTGTTGTTGTGCATTCTCCCGTCCACGTTCGAAGGCCTCGGCCTGTTGCCGGCGATTGCGCTCCTCGGCGCCCTGTTCCGCGCTGGCGGCGCCACCGGAAGGCTGAGTTTCGACGTAGCAGAAAGGCGCTGGCGTAGCCGCCGGCTCGGTCTGGAGCTTGGCCGCGCTAGACGACATACTCCTCCTGTTCCTCGGCGCTCAACATCATCTTCCCCTCGGACTCCAGCTTGCGGGCCACATCCACAATTTCACGCTGCGCCTGGCCGACATCGCGTGCCCGCACCGGCCCCATGATTTCCATGTCTTCCTTGAGCATCTCGACGGCGCGCGATGACATTGACTTGAAGATCAGGTTTTTCAGCTCATCCGAGGCTCCGCGGAGAGCCAGAGCCAGGCCTTTTTTGTCCAGCTGTCCAAGCAGTTCGCGGATGCCCGCTTCCGGCACGCCCAGCAGATCTTCGAAGGTGAACATCAGGTTGCGGATGCCGAGCGCCATTTTAGGATCGTCTTTTTCGATGCTTTCGAGGATGCCTTTGCCGACCGTCGGCTCGAGTTGGTTGAGCAGGTCGGCCGCGCCTTTGAAGCCCGCGTAGGCGCGCCGGCTCTGCTCGCCGAGCGATTCCAGGCGCTTGTGCAGCGCGACCGAAACTTTCTGCGCCACGTCGGGCGAAAACTGGCGAAGCTGCGCCAGCCGCTTGATGGTTTCGGCGCGGACCTCTTCGGGCAGGCACACCAGCAGCGACGAGGCTTGCCGGGAGTTCAAATGGGCCAAGATGAGAGCGGTGGTCTGCGGATGCTCGCCTTCCAGAAACTTGGCAAGCTGCTGGGGATCGGCATTCTGCAGGCTATCGAGCCGGACCATGCTCATCTCCATGGTTTTCGAAACCTGCTCGAGCAGCTTGCGCGCGCCATTTTCCCCAAAGGCTTTCACGAGCAGCTTCTGCGCGAATTCGGGACCCCCTTCGGCGAGATAACTCTGGGTTACCGTGAGTTGGTAGTACTCCTCCAGCACCGAGATCGCAGTTTCCGGCGTAATATGCTCCAGTTCCGCAATGCGCTGCGTGAGTTGATGCACGTCGGCTTCGGAGAGATTGCGGTAGATATGGCTAGCCGCTTCTTCCCCGAGCAGTACCATCAGCACGGCGGCCTTCTGCAATCCCGGATTGGAAACTGAGTGCGCCATCGTATCGGCTTTTCTTCAGGTAGTCGCGGATTTCTGCTGCTTGCTACTCCCGTCCTTCTGTGCTTGTCTCGTCCTACGCTTGTATCTTTATTCGGCGCGATTACGAGAGCGCTTTATCGCCCTTTATCGCGAATCCAGCTCTGTACCAGCCGGCTGGCGGCCGCCGGTTCGGTTTTGATCTTGTCGCCCAACTCCTTTTTCAGTAAAGTTGCCCGTTTCGCCTCGTCGCTCCCAGTGGGCAGTTCGATGTCCGCCAGCGAGCCGGCAGCACCAGCCGCAGCGGCGAGCGGCTGCGCCAGTTGCTGCGGAATCTGCCGGAAGGCTGCAATCGCCTGCTTCTTTACCGGACGCAGGACCATTGCGTAGACCAGGAGAAACAACAGGGTAATGCCGACGTAGCGCAACGCCCCCGCCCAGGGCTGAATCAGCATTCGGTATCGGTCGAGCTTGCCGGGTGCGGCCAGCGGTTCGATCGGTGCGCTTTCGAAGGAAAGGTTTTCGAGCGCCAGCAGGTCGCCCCGCTGCTCGTCAATCCCGATGGCGGCGCGCGCCAGCTTTTCGATGGCCGTCATCTCTTCGGGCGTACGCTTGCGCCGGACAACCGTGGTCTTGCCATCCTTCTCCCGGTGCGTCTCGGTGGCATCGTCGATCAGGATGGAAGCGGTCAGCCGGCGCACGCGTCCGGCGGGCTGCGAGACGTGACGAATGTTCTTGCTGACGGCGTAGGTCGCGCTCTGCGATTTCGACGACTGGCTGTCGAGGGCAGACATAATCGCAGCGCTGGTGGTGGGCGTGGTTGCCGCGTTGCCGGCCGTGCTGGTCGAGGCGGTCGGCGTGGCCACGGCGGCTGTGCTGCCCGGAACATTCGAGGCCGTGCCGGGGACGCCCGCCGGATTCGGACCGCCCGCCAGTTCTTCGGAATGCTGCTCGGACAGGGGTGCCGTTGCCTTGGGGTCGAAGATTTCGGAGGTGTCATCGCTCGTACTCAGGTCGTAATCGACGTGCACGCTGGCGCGTACGTGCTCGGCGCCTACCACCGGTTCGATGGCGTGCACAGCAGCTTCAGCGAGTTCCTCATCGGAATCGAACGATGCCCGGCCACCGGGTCCGCGGCGCGCGAGAAAAGGCGTGGCCGTGTCCGCATCGACCACCGTCACATTCTCCGGCCGCAGTCCGTCGACGGCGCTTGAGACCAGTTGCGGAATGGCTTGCTGTGCTTCCCGCGAGAGTGTGCCACCGCGCGTCTTCACGATCACCGCCGCTTTCGATTCGTGTTCCTGCTCCGTGAACAGCGATTCGCGCGGCAGTACCAGGTCGACGCGCACCGCCTCAACCTCGCTCAAGGTCTGGAGCGTGCGTTCCAGTTCTCCTTCCAGGGCGCGCTGGTAGTTCACTTTTTCACTAAAGTCGGAACCTGCCCAGTTCGGCGTGTCGAACAATTCGAATCCCATTCGGGCATTGCGGGGAAGGCCCTGCGCCGCCGTTTCCAGGCGTGCCGCATCGAGCTTGTCGGAGGGCACAAGCACGCTCGCGCCATCGGGAGAGATTTCATAAGGAATATTCTTCGCGGCCAGGCGGCTGGCGAGCGACTGGGCGTCAGCTGGTTTCAGCCCGGAGTAGAGAATAACGTTCTTGCCATGATCGAGGAGCGCGACGAACCCCCAGAGCGTGAGGCCGACCACGAGAGCGCCGCCGGCCAGCAGGAATTTCTGCTGGATACTCAATCCGCGCAGGAATTCCTGAATCTGTTTGAGTCCCTGGTTCAAGCGCTCCGGCTCCTATCGCCGGACATCTTGCTGCAAGCCGTGTTTTTCTTGCATGGTTCCCTCGAGTTGCCAGTTTGCCGTGAACCAACTGGCACGCGGCTCGCAGCTCGCGGCTCGCGGCCAGGTTCGGCTCGTGCTCTGCCTCTGATCAATCACGTCCTCCCGGTTCGCCCGGAGCTTTGCGTCTGGCCACGCTCAGAACTGCATGCTCGAGATCTGCTGGTAGGCCTGCACGATTTTGTTGCGCACCTGCATCATCAGCTGAAAGGAAAGGTCGGCTTTTTCGACTGCGATCATGGCGCTGTGTACATCGCTACCCTGGCCGCTGAGCAGCTGTGCGACCTGGGTTTGGGCCTCGCCCTGCGCGCCTTCGACGGCATTCATCGACTGCTGCAGCGTGGTCATAAAGTCGCCCGCGCCGTTGCCGTCGTCGAGTGCGGCCGTGGCTCCGGCAGTTCCGGGAGCGGTAATGTCGGCAGGCAGAATGCGGATTGGCGAAATGGAGTTGTTCATTGGCGGTTCTCCGGCCCGGATTCTGCCCCTAGCGCAGCAGGTCGAGCGACTGTTGAATCATGTTCTTGGTGGCCTGTACGGCGGACGCATTCAGCTCGTAGGCGCGAACCGCGCTCAGCAGGTCGGTCATCTCCTCGATCGGATCGACCTGCGGGTAAGCCACATAGCCTTGCGCGTTGGCGTCGGGATGTCCAGGCTCGAAGCGCAGGACGGGTGGGCGCGCATCGTTGACCACCGCCGCCACCCGCACGGCAGCCGGATTTTCGCGGATCAAGCCGCCGAGCGCAAGCGAGAAGCGGGAACGCGCCTGCGACTGAAAGACCACCAACTGCCGGCGATAGGGACCGCCCCCGGGCGTGCGCGTGGTCTGCACGTTGGCCATATTCGCAGCCACCACCTCGGCGCGCTGCCGTTCGGCGCCCAGCGCCGAGCCACTCAGTTCGAGCATGCCGAAAAGATTCATGACGTCGAGCCTCCATTGATGGCGCTCGAAAGGCGGTGAAATTCGGCTTTCAGAAAGGCCACCGCCACCTCGAAGCGCAACTGGTTCTGGGCCAGCAGCAGCGATTCGCGCTCCACGCTGACGTTGTTGCCGTCGGGCCGCTCGCTCAGGCCGCGAAGTTCATAGGCCACGGAGCTCATGAACGAACTTTCTCCCGAACTCTCCCCGGATGCGGCATCCGGCCCGTCTCCCGCCATGGCCTGATCGATTTCCCCGGCAAAGGTGCGCACGTCACGCGTGCGATATCCCGGAGTATCGATGTTGGCCAGGTTGGTCGAGAGGACCTGGTGGCGGAAGGCGCTCTGGTCGAGCACGCGCTCCAGTCCCCGCATGAGCGGAGTTTCAATCATGCTGGCTTGACTCATAGGGCCTCACTCATATTGGCTCACTCATGGACATAACTTGCTCCCATCGTTACTCCGGGAGCCGACCCGGCTCCGGTAGTTGCTGCGTGGGGGCAATCCAAAATCGCGAACCTTGTTGCGCACCGTGCGCAGGCTCACGCCCAGCAACTCCGCGGCCCGCGCGCGGTTACCGCCGGTTGCGTCGAGCGTCATCGAAAAAAGCTGCCGCTCCATTTCCCCCAGCGACAAACCCGCCTTCCACTCCGGGGCGCGGGGCGGGCGCGGGGGCGGAATCTTCCCGTGGTCGAAGGCTTCCAGGCCAATCACCCCAGCGGGCGAGAGCGCGACCGCGCGCCGTACAAAGTTGGCCAGTTCGCGCACATTGCCCGGCCAGGGCTGCTCTTCGAGCCGGGCAATGAGCTCGTCCGAGAGCCGCACCGTGGCTCCGGGCGGAGTGTAGAGCCGCGCGAAATGACAGGCCAGTTCGCGCACATCTCCGGCGCGCTCGCGCAGCGGTGCCAGCGCAACCGGAATCACGTTAAGGCGATAGTAGAGATCGGCGCGGAAACGGCCCTCGGCAACGGCCGCTTCGAGCGGCCGGTTGGTGGTCGATATGACGCGGATATCGACGCGCACCGTTTGATTCGAGCCCAGCCGGTCAAACTCGCGCTCCTGGAGCGCGCGCAACAATTTCGGCTGGAGCGCGAGCGGCATCTCGCCCACTTCATCGAGCAGCAGCGTCCCTCCGCTGGCCAACTCGAACTTTCCCGGGCGGGCGCCCACCGCCCCGGTGAAGGCGCCGCGGGCGTGCCCGAACAGTTCACTTTCGAGCAGCGTTTCCGGAAAGGCCGCGCAATTCACGGCGACAAATGGACCGGCCTGGCGGGCGCTCAGGCGGTGAATGAGGCGGGCCACCAGTTCCTTGCCGGTGCCGCTCTCGGCTTCGATGAGCACGTCGGCATCGGTCGAAGCCGCCTGCCGGGCGCGCGCCAGCGCCTGTTGCCAGGCCTCGGATTGTCCGACCAGCGACTCGGTATCTTTACCTTCTTCTCTCGTTTGCAGCTCCGCGCGGCGCAACAACTGCTCGACCGTCGACTCCAGTTTCTCGAACGAGACCGGCTTCACCAGGTAGTCGCACGCCCCGTTGCGCATAGCCTCGACCGCGTCAGGTACACAAGCGTAGGCAGTTAGAAGGATGACCGCCGTGCTCGCGGAACAGGTCCGCACCCCGCGCATGAGTTCGAAGCCATCGCAGCCGGGCATGCGCACATCGGTGATGACCAGGGTGTGCAGTCCGGGGCGGAACTTCGCCAGAGCCTCGCGTCCATTCGCGGCCACATCCACCTGCCAGCCCCGGCGCGCGAAGCGCGCTTCGAGAGCGGCCCGCATGCCGGCATCGTCGTCTGCGATGAGCAACCGCTTCATGAGGAAACTCCAGTCGAAAACACGGTGGGCGCCTTCCGTTCATGGTTTTCGGAAATCATTGTGGACGTGGTTTGCGGGGTCATCGGCAGACTGATTCTGAAAGTTGCGCCATGGCCCGGGCGGCTTTCGACCGTGATTTCGCCGCCATGTTGCCCGAGAATGCGCCGGCAGACGGCCAGGCCAAGACCGGAGTTTCCCGGACGCGTCGTGAATCCAGCATCGAAGATGCGCGGCAGGTCCTCTTCCGGAATTCCCTCGCCGGTGTCGCGTACTTCGATTTCGATCCCGGCGGGTCCCCGGTTGGCGCCGCGCAAGGAGAGCCATCCGCCAACGGGCATGAAGTGAAAGGCGTTGAGCGCAAGATTGAGCAGCACCTGCTCGAGCAGGTGGCGGTCGGCATGAATCGGCACGCCCGCGAGTCCATTGATGACCTGAATCTCAACCCGCGCCTGATGCGCGAGCGGCATGAGAAAGTCGTAGGCCCAGCCGAGGAGTTCTCCGGCGTCGATGCGCGCGCGCTCCGACAAAGGCTGGTTATGCAGGTCGAGCACATTATTGACGGTGGAGGAAAGCGTGCGCAATCCGGCCTGCACGTGCTCGATCCAGCGGCGGCTCTCGCCTTCCAGGCCGGACTCGGCAAGCAGCCCGGCAAACAGTTCGAGACTGCCCAGAGGATTGCGGATTTCGTGCGCGAGCAACGCCGACATTTCTACCAGAGCGTGCTGCCGGCGAACATTCTCCAAGTCGCGTTCCAGTTGTTTGGCTGCACTGATATCGCGCAGAATAAACACCGAGCTCGCGCCGTCCGCCTTCCGCTCGAGCCAGGCGTGGCGGATCGCAACCCATCCGCCAGCCTCCGGCACTCCACGCGCCTTCTCGACCTCCTTGTCCGAAGCAGGAGAAAGTTCGAGTTCGAGCTCTTCTCTTGTCTGGCGGGCGCTTTCGAGCGCCGCAGCAAGCGCGCGAGGCAGAGCGTCCACCGTTTCGAAGTTGTCCCCGAGAAGGCGCGCGGCTTCCGGGTTGAGGGTGGAGATGCGAGTGCTCCCTTCCAGGACCAGAACGCCGCAGGGCAGACCTTCGAGAATGCCGCGCAGGCGCTCCCGGATGCGGCGGTTCTCTTCCAGGCTGACCGTCAGGTTGCGGTTGGTGACTTCTAGCTCCTGCCTCAGATGGGCTACTTGGCCATGCAATTCTCCATACGTGCGCTCGAGTGAACCAGCCGCGTCGGTGAATGAGCGGAAAGCGCGTGCCAGGGGATGATCGCCTTCGCGGAGGGGATCGTGGGATGGTGGAAGGGAAGTAAACATACACGCTCTCGTTTGCAAAAGCCATGCCAGCCCGGCACAAATTGCCTTAGAAGGCTCTCATGGCGAATACAGTTGAAGGTGTCCTATCGCTCGGATGAGCGGGCTCGAAAGCCATCTGAGAGCACCAGATGTGCAGGTCGAATGATGGGCTGATCGGCCGCCAGGATCAGCGCGCGTTCGATCACGTTCTGTAACTCGCGCACATTGCCCCGCCAGTTCTGCGTTTGCAATAACCCAAGCGCCTCGTCCGACAAGATGGGTACCACTGCCCCCGCAGAAAATCTTTGAAGAAAGTGCTCCGCCAGTTGCAGGATGTCTTCGGGCCGGTCGCGCAACGGAGGAATCGCGAGCGGGAATGCCGAAAGACGGTAGTAGAGGTCTTCGCGAAATTTCCCCTCACCCACCAGTGTGAGCAAATCGACGTTGGTGGCTGCGACGACGCGCGCATCCACGCGCACCATCTGCGAACTGCCCAGGCGCTGCAATTCCTTCTGCTCTAGGAAGCGCAGGAGTTTGGGCTGAAGGCTGAGTGGCATGTCACCGATTTCATCGAGGAAAAGTGTGCCCAGGTGGGCGGCCTGGATTCTGCCTGCATAGGATTGCAGAGCGCCCGTGAAAGCGCCGCGCGAATATCCGAACAGTTCGGCCTCGAGCAGGCTTTCCGGAATCGCCGCACAGTTGACAACGGCCAGAGTGTGCGCCCCGCGCGGGCTCAACTGATGGAGGGCGCGGGCGACCAACTCCTTGCCGCTGCCCGTCGGCCCGGTGATGAGGACGGTCGTGTCACGCCGCGCCACCAGATGCACCATGCGGTAGACAGGCTGCATGATCGCGGAGCGTCCGATCATTCCGGGCAGAACGGCGATCGACGCACCGATCGAGGCAGCGGCATAGTGATCCGGTGATTGGTCTCTGTCTTTGTTCTCACAGCGGTCATCGCTCGGATAGATGCTCGGATATACATTCGGGTCGATGATCCGATCGATGTTTGGACCGAGGTTTGGATCGACGCTTCTACCGCGATACGGATCCATCTTCTCATCACTGTTTGGAGTGCGGCTTTGGTCCTGGCCGTTTTCGGTGTCATTCCAGGTTGAGTTCAACAATGGGGTCAGAGGTTCGATTTCCGCGGCCGGCGCGTCATCCTCGTTGTCCAGCAACACGACTTCGACTTCCGGGTAGCGCTTGCGCACCGTCTCGCTGAGTTCTTCCGCATCAAGATCGGGGAGTCGCCGGTCGAGAAACAATACCTGCCAGCTTCCCTTTTCGAGGTGAACCAGAGCCTCGGCTCCTCCGCTTGCCTGTTCAACCCGGCGTGCGCGGGGAAGAAGGTTTTCAAGAACTCGCTGGCGTACCACACTGCTGGGACTGGCCACCAGGACATGGTCAGCATAACTGGCAGGCATCGGAAAGGCTGTCATGCTGCTGATTTGAATCGGAGATGATAAGAAACCGATTAGATAGAGGTTAAAAAAATCAGAGGAAAGGAAACTATCGTGTGCCGCGACCGGCAAGTTTTGCTTTACAGGAGTTCAACAATCATGTGCTTTGGTATTTTTTGCCGGGCGAGTTGTGGACAGTTTTTGCGTTTAGAGGATGCCATGAAGTGAGCTATCCCAGACCTGATCTCGCCCGTGGCTCGAAGCTCGCAGCTCATGGCTCGATTATTTTTCAACGAAGACGAGTTCCCCGTTTTCGATCTTGAGGTCTTTGACGTTATCCGGCAGCTTGAGCTGATCGCGCTGCTCGGACAGCTTTTTTTGCAGCACATCGTTGACCAGCGCAACCGGAACGGAGAGATCTCCAATCTTGACTTCGGTGGCATCGAACGTGGCGTAGCCGTCTTTCGCTCCCAGATGTCCGGCGAGAGTGAGGTAAACATCTTTGCCGGCAATTTGGGTTAGAAATTGTCCGCGCACAATGTCTCCATCCATGGAGACCTGGTAATCCTTGATATTTGGCACCGGGCCGGGGAATTCCATCGAACTGCTGGGCGCTTGAGCGGCAGAAGCGCTGTTCGGGTTTGCGGGCGTCGCCGCTGAGGCCGACGCGGCCGCCGGCAGCATGCCGGCTGCTTGCGCGAGGGCGGCATTCACCTCGGCGGAGTTCATGCGAACCTCGCTCTCGCCTTGCCCGGCTGGACTGGGTTTCTCGAGTTTGTCCAGTTTTTCCTGGAACGATTGCGCGTTGGCAGCCGCGGCGGCCGGCGGCACGGGCGCGGCCACGGGCGTTGGCCTCCGCAGCACGAGGACGAGCGTGACAATCGAAATCGCCAGGGTTACGAAACTGATGATGCGCTGCAGCTTCAGAGGGCACCTCCGCTTACATTATGGTAAGCCCGGCCGCATACGGTTTTTAGATGACGTTGGTCGTGGGGCCCTGGCCGGGCTTCGTTAGTACTTTAGCGGGACTTAGCGGGGCGGATGCGCTGGTTGCGTCCTTGCATTGGGACCGGCGGATTTCACTCCACGATGGCCAGCACATCGCCGGCATTCACGGGGGCTCCGGCGACTGCCACGATCTTCTTGACGACTCCCTTTTTTGGCGACTTGATCTCGTTCTGCATCTTCATGGCTTCGACCACGATGATGCCCTGGCCCACGGCGACTTCCGCTTGTTCGGCGACCAGCAGGCGAACCACACGTCCTGGCATGGGAGCGACAACTTTTCGCTGCCCTTTTTCATCCAACGCAGCGCCTTTGCGGGCTCGCAGCGACCGCGGATCACGAAGTTCGACCGCGAAGCGCGTGCTGCCAACCCACATATGAAGGTCGGTGGGAGTCTGCTCGCGCTTCACTTCAAAAGCGTGGCCATCAATCAGGAGCGACAGGACATCGGGGCGTGGCAGCACCGCATCGACGTGCACTTCCTTGCCGTCAAGACGGCACTTCCAACCGGCATCGTCCTTTTCAAGTTCCAGCCGATGCGAATTGCCGCCGACGATCACCTCGTAGACCATGCGATTCAGCGCAGCGCTTCCGCGCGTCCTTTCTCTTTCCAGTTGGAAGCCATGGGACCGGCGCCGGAAGCGTTTCCATTCCTAATAGCTGTGGCCGCGGAAGTCTGAGGATCAAGAACTGCAAACATACCCGCCGCGATAGCGGCAATGCGCGGCTCCGGTGCGCGAGCGGCCAGCTCGGGATCAGGCTTCGAGAGCAGCCGATCAAGGTAACCGGTGTCAAGTCTTCCTGCCTGAAAGTCGCCGTCGCGCAGAATGCGCTGGAAGAGCGAAATATTGGTCTTGATCCCGGCCACGAAATATTCATACAGCGCACGCTGTAGCCGCATAATCGCCTGCTGCCGGTCCGTCCCATAGCTGATCAGTTTGGCCAGCAGCGGATCGTAATCGATAGGGACGTTCCACCCTTCATACATTCCACTATCGCGGCGAATGCCAGGACCGGAAGGAGCGAGCAACAGCGTGATTTTGCCGGGGCTGGGGAAATAGTTGTTGTCAGGATCCTCGGCGTAGATGCGGCATTCAATGGCATGCCCGCGAATGCCAATGTCGGATTGCTTGAACGACAGCTTCTCGCCGCTTGCGATGCGAATTTGCAGGTGCACCAGGTCTAGTCCGGTCGTCAACTCAGTGACCGGATGTTCAACTTGCAGGCGAGTGTTCATCTCGAGGAAGTAGAAAGTTTTGTGCTGATCGACCAGGAATTCCACCGTTCCGGCGTTCGTGTAATTCGCAGCCTGGGCGACCTTGACTGCGACTTCGCCCATGCGGCGGCGCATGTCGGCATCGACAAGCGGCGAGGGCGATTCTTCCAGGACTTTCTGGTGGCGCCGCTGGATGGAACACTCGCGCTCGCCCAGCCACACCGTATTACCATGCTCGTCGGCCAACACCTGCATCTCGATGTGGCGGGGATTGACGATCGCTTTCTCGATATACACTTCGCTGTCGCCAAAAGAACGCTGCGCCTCGCTCTGCGCGGATTCGAGGGCGGAGCGAAGTTCCCCGCGCGTGTGTACGAGCCGCATGCCCTTGCCTCCGCCTCCCGCCGCTGCCTTGAGCATGACCGGGTAGCCGACCTGCTCGGCGACTTTCTCCGCTTCGTCAGGGGAGGTGAGCCCGCGCGCGGTTCCGGGGACGAAGGGAATGCCGGCTTTTTCCATGTGCTGGCGGGCTCGTGTTTTCGAGCCCATCATTTCCATGGATTGTGGCGTCGGGCCGATGAATTTAATTCCGGCATCGGCGCATGCCCGGGCAAACTTTGCATTTTCCGAGAGGAAGCCGTAGCCGGGATGGATCGCCTGAGCGCCGGAACGCTGGGCGACGTCGAGGATTTTATCCATCCGGAGGTAAGATTCCGACGCTGGGGCCGGACCGATCGGATAAGCCTCATCGGCCTTGCGGACGTGGAGCGAGCCACGATCCACATCGGAGTAGACGGCGACCGTGGAGATGCCCATTTCGCGACATGCGCGCATGACGCGAACAGCGATCTCTCCACGATTGGCGATAAGAATCTTTTTGAACATTTCAGCTCGCCCACATCAGGGCCGACCCCGATTCTACTCGCGAACCGTGGGAGCTTGCATGCGGCAAATCACAAGAGGTTGTGACGAGCAACCGGCGCTTGGTTAGCGGATACACAGGTCATCCGAACGTCGAATGGTGCAGTACTTGTTGGCAAGAACGCGAAAACAAAAAGGCCCCGCCTGTGGCGGCGGGGCTTAGCTCTCGGAAAAGAAGCGCAGCTATTTGCTCTGATCCATCACGATGCCACCGGCCCCTGGCTGCTTTTCAGCCTTGGCCTTCTTGGTGGCCATGGTCTTGTCGACCCACTCGTCGGCACTCTTCAGATCGGCAGCGCGAGCCGCTGGATCGGTGCATTGAATGTCCGCCCGTTCGCGATACATGAGGTTCATGTAAGCCATGGCGTCGTCATAATCGGGCCGAAGCTGGAGCGCCTTGTTCAGATTGTCGATGCCTTCCTGAACGTTGGCGCTGTTTTTCTCGTTCACTTCCGCGCACACTTTCTTGTCCTTGGCGGGCAGTGAATCCTCGGGCTTCATGCCAAGTTTGGCGCGCTCTTCCTGGCGCGGAACATAGGTCTGCGTCCAGTCAATCACCGCGACCGAGTAATAGGGTTCGGGATCGTTGGGATCAATCTCGGAGGCCTTCTTGTAATAGTCCTTGGCGAGATCGAACTTTTTCATCTGCAGATACAGGTATGCGATGCCTTTGACGCTGTTAATGTTTTTGGGATCCGCCTTCAGAACCAGCTTGTATTGATCGATCGCCTGCTCGGCGTATTTGTTGTTGTCCGGAGTATCCGCTCCGGGAATGTACTGCTGGGCAAACGCGGTCGCCAGATAAAGCCGGGCGTTGATGAGGGTAGGATCGAGGGCGACAGCCTGTTGGAAGTGATCGATCGCCTGCTCGTACTTGGCGTTCTTGTAAGCCTGCACTCCTTTATTAAGCTGGTCGCGCGCTTTGAGCTTGGCACAACCGGTGCTGCCAATAAGCATCAGAGCAGCAGCAAAAACCACCAGCAACCTGTGAGTAATTTTCATTGCTTTATGAATCTCCTTGCGGCGGAGTGTGAGAACGTGGAGCGACACACGATCAACATCTCGTCGTGACTTATCATCCTAACGTGCATTATCATCCCGAGCGAAGCGAAGGGCGTGTTTTCTTCAGCGTATTGCGAACCTTCGTTCAGAGTGACAATTTTGTAAGCTGGTCAAAATATTTCCCGGATCGCTCGGCGACCCGATCACCCGATTCCTAACCGCCCGCTTCGATCTTGGCGGTGATCAAACCAACCTTGTCGACGCCCGCCGAGTGCGCGATATCAATGACATTGGCGACGTCGGCGAAGGGCACATTGTCATCGCCCTTGACGAACATTACCTTTTCGGCGCGAGTCTTGAAAATGTCTTCCAGCCGGCCCTGGAGAGTCTCCCATGTCACATCGTCCTGATTGATCTTGAGAGCGGGAGGATTTCCCGCGCCGCGATCCATCAACTGCACGACGATGGTTCGATCGGGCGTCGGGGGCGGCTGTTTCTGGTTCGGGGGCGGCGGCTGCGGAACCAGCGCATCCAGACCTTTCGGCGTGAGTGGAGTGATCACCATGAAGATGATCAACAGCACCAGCAGAACGTCGATGAGCGGCGTGACGTTCATGTTCGCGTTTGGACCCCCGCCCGAGCCGCCAATTGCCATTCCCATATCGATCTCCTCGAATACCTCTATTGCCCGCCGGTGGGTGCTGGTGTTGCTGGGGTCGCTCCCGGTGGGGGAGCCATCGCTCCAGCCTTCTTCTGATCCGTCAGCAAGCCCAGTTGGTCCACGCCGGCCGCGCGGACATTATCCACCACTTCGACCACCGATCCAAACTTGGCCCGCGCATCGGCCTTGATAAAGACGCGCTTGTCGGTACGGTTGGCCAGCCGATCCTTGATCTTCTGCGTCAGGTCGGCCACATTGATGGGGTCGGTCCCGAAAAAGACTTTCCCATCGCGCATTACGGCGACCAGCAGCGCATCTTCCTTGTCGGCGTCCGGCATCTGTTCCGGATTGTTCACCCTTGCCATATCCACGGTGACACCGTGCTGCAACATGGGCGTAACCACCATGAAGATAATCAGCAACACCAGCATCACGTCCACCATGGGAGTGACGTTGATGTCGGAGTTGACCTTCGACCCTTCGTTTCGTTTCGCTAATGCCATGGAATTCCGTCTCCTGCGGATGCTTCCCGCTACCACACCGCGTTGAGGAGGAGCAGGCGCCGGTCGAGACCGGCGCCCTGCCGGCAACTCAATGTGCGGCTTGCGCGGTCTCTAACTTAGGACCGGCGCATACTGCGGCGCTTCAGGAAGTAATCGATCAGTTCGCTCGAAGAGTTATCCATCTCGACGTCGAACGCTTCCACGCGGCCGGTCAGATAGTTGAACATCATGACGGCCGGAATCGCCACGAACAACCCGACCGCGGTGGTCACAAGGGCTTCAGAAATACCGCCCGCGACTGCTGCCAGACCGGTTGCCTTTTCCTTCGCGATACCGTTGAAGGCGTTCAGAATGCCGACCACAGTTCCGAACAGTCCGACGAAGGGAGCTGTCGAACCGATCGTCGCCAGACCGCCCAGTCCGCGCTTCAGTTCCGCGTGCACGATGGCTTCGGTGCGCTCGAGGGCGCGCTTGGACGCTTCAATCGTCTCGCCCGGAATCTCGCCGGGGCTATCCTGGTGGGCCTTGAATTCCATCAGGCCCGCGGTGACGACCTTGGCCAGGTGGCTCTTCTTGTTGCGCTCGGCAACTTTGATGGCCTCGTCAATTTTGCCCTCACGCAGTGCTCCGGCTACAGCCGGAGCGAACGAGCGGGACTGATTGCGGGCCGCGTTGAATGCCATCCAGCGGTCGATCATCACGCCGATCGACCATCCTGACATGATGAATAGAACGATGACCACGACCTTCGCCAGAATACCCATCTGTTTCCAGAGCGAAATCGGGTCCCAGCCGACTGAAGCCTCCTGAAAGAGCCACGCGGCATGAAGGTGCAGATTGCTGAGTGCGATTGCTGCCAGGTTCACTACCATGAGTTGCTTTCCTCCTCGGAACTTGTTTGAAGCGCCTGCTTCGCGTAAGCGAGAAGCGCATGCCAATTCGTAGTGGCCGGACCATGCTTCACGGTCCAACCGTTCTCTGCCACTTCATGGCTGCCTCTCCCAGGCATGCGCCCGAGCGACAATAATGAAGCGGCAATAATTAATTAAAGACCCCGCCCGTCCCCGGTTAGAAGCTGAGCCTGATCTGTTTGTTGCATCTTCAAAAGAAATCGCGTGGGCAGGATGGCCCTCGGGCGTGGAAACAACCCTCATCACCCATCGGAAAAGTCGGACGGGGAGGACTTAAACCGCCACAAAATCAAAAGCCCAGCCGGCTCTACCCTAAACTTCTAGCCACCGGACAGGCTGAAATTGACAATTACCTGGGTCTCCACGGCCACCGGCTCCCCATTGAGCAGGTATGGCTTATAGCGCCACTGTTTTACGGCCTCGATAGCGGCCGGCGCCAACATGGCATGCCCACTGATTAACTGCAAATTCTGAATCGTACCCTCTTTGCTGATTTCCGCCTGCAACACAACCTGGCCCTGAATGCGTGCCTGCCGCGCCAGCGGCGGATAAGTGGGCGTAACCTTGCGGATCAAAAGGCCGGTCGAAACACCGGAAGAAACGCGTACCCGCTGCGGCGCCGCAATCTTGGGGACAGCTACCGGCTGATTACTGAGAATGCCGCCCATTACACCGCCCATGGAACCACCCGGAATGCCGCCCGGAACTCCTCCTGGTACGCCAGCCCCGCCCAGATCCGGCGGTGCTTCCTCTTCCTTGATCATCTGAATCTTTTTCGGAATCTTGGTGGGCGCGCGCAACTCGCCATTGACCACTTCGCTCACCATCTTCACCACTTTGACCGGAGCAGCCGCCGGCGGCGGTGGCGGTGGTGGCGGTGGCGGTGGCGCTACCAGGAACGTCATCAACTGCTGCTTCGGCAGCGCATCGGTATAGATCAAAGGAATCAGGATCAGGACTCCAATGAGCATTACCTGCAGCACGAACGAAAGAATTGTCGTGCTCAACCGCTTGGTCCTGAGTTTTCTCCCGGACTCTATAAGACTGTCTTCAAACATGGGCTTCTCCTACACCAGACCCTACGACATCTTAGACACCGGCCACGGCTTTCTTGCTCCCGCTGTTTTCCAGCCTCCCGCCTCTGCGGGCAGGTGAATGATTCTACGCTATTTCCTGCCAAACTGGGAACCAGAAACCTCTCAAGCTGAGCAAATTGACTACCGTGCGGAACCCACGCGGTCGAAAGACCTCTGTTCTCCGATACAGCCTCTTTAGACCTTAACTTTCTCTTTCGGCTGGCTCGGTCCCGCGCCCGTCCGTACCGGCATCGCGATGGGCTTCTTCCCCCGTCCCGCCCGCCACTCCTGATAGGCAACCAGGATGGGTGCGGCAATCGCGATCGATGAATAAGTTCCGATCAGGATTCCAATCACCAGCGCAAGGCTGAACCCATGCAACACTTCGCCGCCGAAAAGAAACAGAGCAAGCACGGTAAGGAATGTCAGGCCCGCTGTCAAGACTGTTCGACTTAAAGTCTGATTAATACTTTTGTTAACAATGTCCGAAAGTTTTTCTCGTCGCAACAGCTTGATGTTCTCCCGGATCCGGTCAAAGACCACGATGGTGTCGTTATTGGAGTAGCCGATCAGGGTCAGAATGGCCGCGATCACGGTCAGGGAGATTTCGCGGTCGAGCAGTGAGAACGCGCCCACCGTAATCAATGTGTCGTGGAATACCGTGAGTACAGCTGCGACACCATAGATCCACTCGAAACGCAGCGCGAGATAGACCAGCATGCCGGCCAGCGAGTAGAGCGTCGCCAGTATGGCCTGCTTGCGCAATTGCTGGCCGACTTGCGGCCCGACGATCTCTACATTGCGGATGCCAAAGTCGGAAAGAAAGAAACCATCCTTGAGCGATGCGACCACCGCGGGATCGACCGCACCCTTCAGTTCATCGATCGAGTTCAGCACTCCGCTATGTCCTTTGTCGCGATCGTCCACGATCGCTGTTGCGATTGCGGTATAGCGCTGGTTTGCGTCGGCGCTCAGATGAAGTGGATCCTTCTCCAGCAGGTAATTCGTGATCGTAATCGAACTCGCGTTGTTGAGATCCGGCTTGCCTGCATTGGCGCTCTGGGACGGGCCCTCGAGCGCCTGAATGATCTGCAACTTGCCTTTGTCCAGAGCCTGTTCGCTGGTCTCCTGAATGTCGAGCGAGATCAGCACCTCGTCATTCGAAATTGGGCCGTACCTTTGCACGCGGGCGTTCTTGAGACCGGCGCGATCGATGTCATGGTGGATGGAGGATGGATCGGGCGTGTGTGAATACTTGACATACACGAGCGTTCCGCCACGAAAATCGACGCCCAGCGGAATGCCGTGCCAGAATGCCATCGAGAGCACTCCGGCTACGCTGAAGACCAGTGAGAAGATGAGGAAGTACCACTTCTTGCCGAGAAAATCGATGTTTGTATTGCGAAAGAATTCCAAGTCAAACTCCAAAGATTCAGCTTCGAGTTGCGAGCCGCGAGCAAAAGCGCTCGGCTACAAGCTCGCGGCTCGCGGCTCGTAGCTCGTGGCTAGATACTCAATGCCTCTCCGCGCTGCTTCCGGCCCAGCACCCAGTCAAAAATCACGCGCGATACGAACACTGCGGTAAACAGGTTGGCCGCCAACCCGAATACCAGTGTGGTCGCAAACCCCTTTACTGGCCCGGTCCCGAAGATGAACAGGATCGCGGCTGAAACAATGGTCGTGACGTGCGTATCAACGATCGTTATCCAGGCATGGCTGAACCCCTGATCCACGGCCGAGGGCGGCGTCTTGCCGTTTCTCAGTTCCTCCCGGATGCGTTCAAAAATAAGTACGTTCGAGTCCACGCCCATGCCCACCGTCAGAATCACGCCGGCGATCCCCGGTAGGGTAAGAACCGCTCCGAAGTAGCCCATGAAGCCAAGCAGGATAAGCAGGTTCAGGATCAGGGCGACATCGGCATTCACGCCCGCCCAGCGATAATAAACCAGCATGAAAACCAGGACTGCGACCATGCCTACAACGGCGGCGCGAACGCCCGATCGAATCGAATCGGCGCCCAGTGATGGACCCACGGTCCGCTCCTCGAGGTACTTGATGCCCGCCGGCAGAGCGCCCGAGCGCAGAGTCATCGAAAGATCCTGCGTCTGCTGATCGGTGAAGCGGCCATTGATGATGCCCGTATCGTGAATGGCTTCTTTGATGACCGCGACTTCCTGCACTTTGTTATCGAGCACCACGGCAAGATAGTCGCCGACATGGGCCGAGGTGAAAGCGTAGAACTTGCGGCCGCCGTCGCTGGTGAGGATGAAGCGTACTGCGGCTTGTCCGTTTTCGTCACGCGTCGGCTCCGCCGTCCGCAGATCGCGGCCCGTGACAGCCGAGGCGCGCGAGATCAAATACCAGCTTTCGCCGCCTTCCGAGCCGATGCTTTTTCCCGGCATCAGCACGGCATCGGGAGGCAATACGCCGCCCTTGCTTTGCAGCGCCGCCTGTTCACTGGGATACGGCCCGCCCAGCGATTGCTTGATTTCAAGCATCGCCGTGGACTGCATGATCTGTTTCACACGAGCAGGATCGTCCACGCCCGGCAACTGCACGAGAATCTGATATTGCCCGAGTCCATGTTCCTGAATGACCGGCTCGCTTACTCCGAGCTGGTCAATGCGGTTGCGAATGGTTTCGATCGCCTGGGAGACCGCCCGATTCTTCAGGTCCGCCAGGCTTTGCGGTTTCATCGAAACCGTCCAGGAATTCTCCGCCCCCGAAGATGCGTCGTAATCGGGCAACCGCTCGGTGACAATGCTCTTGAAATCGCCCGCCTGCTCGGGAGGAACGCCTTTGACTAGGACGGTCTCGGGATGGTTCACCGGATCCGGCTTGGTGATGTCGGCGTAACTGATCTTGCGCGTGCGCATGTCTTCCTTCAGGCGCGCAATCGCGTTATCGGAATCGACGTTCACGGCGTCGTTGACCTGCACCTGAAGAATCAGGTGCGTGCCCCCGCGCAAATCGAGCCCCAGGTGAATGCGATCCGTGATCGAAGCCAGCAAACCCTTGCTCGTCCAATCCTTCGGAATGCCAACAATCCCGACCACAAAGAACACCAGGATCCCGACAATAACCACCAGCTTCCAAGTAAGGTTTTTATTCATGAACGACGTCTTCCAGTATCCAGAATGTCTGCTGCTTGAGCCGCGAGCTTCGAGCCGCGAGCTTTAACCCGCCCCTCAAAACATCTAAACCTTGCGAATTCCCCGTGCGCCGCTTTGGACCCCGTGGTTTACGCCTTTAGCGCGTAGCTCGCGGCTCAGAACCACAGCTATTTCGTTTCTTCCGGCGTTGCCACCGACACTACCGACGCGCGGGTCACTTCGAGCTTCAAGTTGTCCGGCGGCACACGCAACGTGAGCGCGTCGTCCTTCAGGCTGATGATGGTTCCGCGCAGTCCGCCGGTAGTCACGATCCTATCCCCAGTTTTCAACTCGCTCAGCATTGCTTGCCACTTTTTTTGTTTCCGCTGCTGGGGAAGGATCAACAGAAAGTAAAAGATAGCAAAGATAAACAGCAGAGGCGCCAAACCAAGCAGACTCGAGCCACCTGGAATCTGCAACCAGAGCGCCAATCTGCCAACAATCCCGCCGAAAATCACACTTGCAGCCAAATCAATCCCCTGGAATGAGTTGTCGAATCAGACTGTGCAGTCGGAAACGTACCATGGTCAACGCGCAAAAGCTCGCCGCGCAAAAGATTGCAGCGTAAAAGCCTGCCGCCCGAAGACTTTCCACCTGAGGGTCGTCCATCAAGCTCCGGCGACGGAACAGCAAGAAGACAAACTCTTCCCCAAGTTAAATAGAATGCCGGACGCGCCTGCCGGGTGTCAAGGACGAACGCCGAATAACGCTCTGGCGAAATGGCTGGAAAACAAAGAATAAAGGGGCGAACGTCTCAGCGGCCATCCCTAGAGCCGGCCCTGCCGTTACGAAACCGCATTCTCAAGTGCATGCTACGAAATCAGCTCCAGCCGGATGCCCCGCCGCGTATCCCCGTCCGCACTTGCCGCATCGTCTCCAGGTAGAAGTGGAGGTTGTGCACCGTGTTCAGCACCTGCGCCAGCAACTCATTCGCCGCGTAAAGATGCCGCAGGTATGCCCGCGAATAGCGCTGGCAAACGCGGCACGCGCAGCCAGGATCGAGCGGCCCCGAGTCCTCCGCATACCGAGCCTGCTTGATCGAAACCCGCCCCTCAGATGTGAACAGTAATCCGTGCCGGGCCGCACGCGTCGGCAGAACGCAATCCATCATGTCCACGCCCATCCGCGCATAAAGCGCAATCTCCTCCGGAGTGCCCACTCCCATAAGGTATCTCGGCTTGTCCGCCGGAAGATGCTCCAGCGTGGATTCCACGATCTCGCGAGTCAGCTCCCGAGGTTCGCCCACACTGAGCCCGCCGAGCGCATAACCGGGAAATCCGATCTCGACCGTGCGCAAAGCCGACTCGCGCCGCAGCTCACGATCCATTCCTCCCTGCACGATCCCAAACAAAGCCTGCGTTTTTCCAGCCCAATCTTTCTGAGAGCTGAGAGCTGACAGCTGACAGCCGCTCCACGGCACCTCATTCTTATGATCTTCAAAATACTTTTTGCTGCGCTCTGCCCACCGCAGCGTCATCTCCATCGAGGCCCGAACCCGCCCCGTTTCCGCCGGATATTCGGTGCATTCATCGAATGCCATAATTATGTCGCCGCCGAGCCCGATCTGGGCTAATAGCGCTCGCTCCGGACTAAGAAAATGCGAAGACCCATCCAGATGCGACCGGAACGTAACGCCCTCCTCGGTCACCTTGCGTAGTTCATTCAAACTGAAAACCTGAAACCCGCCTGAGTCGGTGAGAATCGCCCGCTCCCAGCCCATAAACCGGTGCAGGCCACCCATCCGCCGCACGATCTCCACGCCCGGCCGCAAATAAAGGTGGTAAGTATTGCCCAGCAGAATCTGGACGCCCAGCTCCTCGAGCAAGTCCTGCGAAACGCCCTTGACGGAGCCCAAAGTCCCGACCGGCATAAACACTGGCGTGTCAATCTCTCCATGGGGAGTGATGAGTTTGCCCGCACGTCCGCGGCCTGAAGTCGCTTCAACCTGAAATTGGATGGACACTGCGAGGAATTCTAAAGGAATTGCAGAGGTCAGAGGTCAGATTGCAGAGGTGAAACACGAAAATCTGCCAGCAAATTCAGGTTGTCTGCCTGCCCTGGATCATTGGCTATCGTTGACCGGGACTTTCGTTGGACCCGCGGCCGGATAGGGAACTCACTGGCGCCCACTTCCGGGTTATACTCTGCACACACCGCTTTGCGCGCCCCCCGTCGATTGAGGCCAAATCATGGATTATGCCAAGCAGGATTATGCCAAGCAGCGCAAACACCCGCGATTCCTGGCGAAGATTCCTCTCGAGATTCAAGCCGAAGGCGGCAACTCTCCTGTCCGCTGCGCCACGGCCGACATCAGCCTGGGCGGCTGCTACGTGGAAACCATGTTCCCGTTCCCCGTCGGCACGAACCTGGAACTCAAACTCCAACTCGAAGGTACGCTGCTTATCGTCGCGAAGGTGGTCGCCCACTATCCGCTGGTCGGCAACGGTATCCAGTTTGTAAAAATGCTCCCCGAAGATCTCGAAGAACTCCGAGCCTATATCGACTCTCTCGCCAAACAGGAGAACGCGCAGACCGAAAAGAATTGAGGGTCGCCAGGTTTACGGCGGTAATTCTCTTCACCCGCAGATTGCGGAGCAAATTGTTCTTACGTCGCAGCCATGCTCTTCAATCGCACGCCCCGAATCTCCGGCCTGAACTTATTTCGCATATAAATTCTTGACCACTTCTCCGCCCTTCATCACAAACTTGACCCGCTCCAGCGTGGTCACATCCGCCAGCGGATCGCCGTCGACGGCGATGATGTCTGCCCACTTTCCTGGCTCGATTGTTCCTACTTTGTCCGGCCACCCCAGCAGATCGGCATCGTTAATGGTTGCCGCCTGAATCGCCGCCAGCGGAGTCATTCCCAGCCTCACCATCACCGCAAACTCATGCGCGTTCAGTCCATGCGGATAGACGGCGGCGTCGGTTCCGAATCCGACTTTCACTCCTGCAGCAAACGCGCGCGCCACGTTCTTGCGGGCCGCTGGCATCACCTCATGTCCCTTGGCAATCAGCTCCGGCGGAGTGCCAATCCTCTCGGCATTCTCATAGAACCAATCCATCAGATAAAGCGTCGGCACCAGATACGTCCCGCGCTTCTTCATCTCCGCAATGCCCGCGTCGTCGATGTAGGAGCCATGCTCGATCGAATCGACGCCCGCCTCGGTAGCCCAGAGAATCCCCTGCGCGCCATGCGCATGCGCTGCCACCTTCCGGCCGAGCCGATGCGCATCGGCCACGATCGCCTTCAGCTCCTCCAGCGTGTACTGCGAAGCCTGAGGATTATCGCCATGGGAAAGCACGCCTCCGGTGGCGCAAATCTTGATCAGGTCCGCGCCATACTTGATGATCTCGCGCGTCTTGTGCTGCACGGCCTCAACGCCATCGGCCACGCCGGGATCGGTGGCGTGATATTCAAAAGGCAGCAGATTGTTGTCGCAGTGCCCGCCCGTAATGCTCAGCGGAGGTCCACTCACCAGCATGCGCGGCCCCGGCACATCGCCGGCGTTGATTGCGTCACGCAAAGCAACATCCGCATAATTGAAAGCGCCCACATTGCGGACGGTCGTAAATCCCGCTTCGAGCGTGACCCGGGCGTTGTGCGCGCCGATCAAAGCCTGCCGCGGTATCGAATTCGCCAGCATCGAGTAGCCAAAATTCGGATTCATCGTGAGGTGGGTATGGGCATCAATCAATCCAGGCAGAACCGTAGCATTCGATAGATCGACGACCGGCGCTCCCGCGGGAATTTGTGCATCACTGCCAACGCTGGCAATCTTGCCGTCCTGAATCACTATGGTCTGATTGGTAAGAGTCTTGCCGGTTTTAACGTCCAGCAGATGCCCGGCGTGAACGACAACGACTCTTGGCGCTTTCATCTGCGCCCAGCCAAAGCTTGCTAGAAAAACGAAAAATACCACCCGCCAACGATGCGATCGCATGCGTCTCCCCTTTTAAAGAAAGTTGATCGGGTACATTACAACGATGCGCGCTTTGAGGCAAGGCAGCTACGACGGTCGAGCACCCGCAGGCATCCGCGCGATAGCCGCTCTTTTCGCGCTCTGTGGCATTTACCTGGCAGTCCTTGGAGTCCTCATGTTCGTGCGGCCGGGCACAGTCTCCATGTCGGCCGGCGCGCCCTTGCTCTTCGGCCTCGAACTCGCCGGCCCGTACATGTTTCTGCTGATGGCCTTTGTAGCGGGAGCTGTAGCCTGGGGCCTGGTGAAGCGAAACAACATCACGCGCCACGTAGCCATGCTGATCGCTATATTCGGAATCGTGATGCTGGTGCCGCCGGTGTCCGCGGCCACCATCACGGTAAATGCAAGGGCCCTGGCATTGGGAGGGCTGGGAATCATCGTCCGCGTGATCGTGGCCTGGTACCTGGGGCGTAAGGATGTCGCGGAAACATTTCACCGGGCCAGTTCACCCGGCGCGTAACCATGAGCAAACAACCATGAGCAAATAACCATGAGCAAGTAACGACGAACGCAAGATCCGTCAGACCACAGTCCGCAGCAAGCTCTTCAAATCGTCCGGATGCACCGCAAATTCCACGGCTTCCTCGCGCTCGAGGTGGCCTTCTCGCACCAGTCGCGACAATGACTCTTCAAGGGTGATCGATCCCTTGCCCCTGGTCATCGTGATTTCCTGGTGCAAGTGCTGGAGCGCGTTGCGCCGTATGTGCTGGCGCGCGCCATACCCGATCATCAGCATCTCCACGGCCGGAACGCGCCCGCCCTTGCGGCTGGGCAACAATGTCTGCGTCAGAATGGCTGAGATCGCCATCGACAGTTCCTGCCGGATCGTATTCTGGCGCTCGACCGGAAATGAGTCGGAGATGCGCGAAATCGCGGAGGCCACGTCGGTCGTATGCAGCGTCGATAGCACGAGGTGCCCCGTCTCCGCCGCTGAGACCGCAATCGCCATGCTCTCCGGATCGCGCATCTCGCCCACCACCAGCACATCCGGCGCCTGCCGAAGCGCCGCCCGCAAAGCAGTGGGAAAGTCGGGCGCGTCGATCCCCACCTCCACCTGCTCGATCACGCTGCGCAGGTGCGGGTGCTCGTATTCAACCGGATCTTCGATGGTGAGGATGTGCCGCGCATCGCGCTTGTTGATCTCGTTGACAATCGCAGCCATCGTCGTCGATTTCCCCGCGCCCGCCGCTCCTCCGATCAGCACCAACCCTCGCCGCAAGCCGGCCAGGTTGCCGACCTCCGCGGGAAGTCCAAGATCCGCGAGCAGCGGGACCTTCACGGGAAGGGCGCGAATCGTCGCTGCCGCCTGTCCTCGCTCCCGATGCAGGTTGATGCGGAAACGTCCCAGGCCCAAGACTCTGTAGGATGAGTCCGCGATCTGCGTGCTGCGGTACTGTTCGGCAGCTACGGGCGAGAGCGCGCCCAGCACCAGCTCTTCAATCTCGGAACCTGCCAGTGGATGGTCGCCGATTTTCTCGACCACGCCGTTCATGCGAACCGAGGCCTCGATGCCCCCGACCAGCAGCAGATCGCTCGCCCCGCGGCGAATCAGTTCCCCTAGCAGTTCTTTCAGATCTTCGTTCTCAGGCATGTCCGCCCCCGTAAATGGTTAAGATCGTACCGCAGCCGCTTTCTTGCAGCCGATCCAACGGCAAACAAGGGGTTAAGTTTTGTTCACTCAACGAGGGCCTGATGACGGAAGGGGAGCGCGACGAATACTCGCCGCCGCTGAGAAGGAGCCCAAAAAAGGAAATTCCGGCTGCCCTCTCTGGTTATGACCCCGAGATGCAATAACTGGCAAGGCGTTGCGCCTTCGGTGTTTACGATGATTGTCAGACACAAATGTACGTACTTTAGTATATGAACATAATGTTCCACGTGGAACACTTTGCATGAAAACGTTCACTTCTTCGCCGCTGCCGGCTCCCCGACCCGCTCGCTCACCCGGAATGTCATCTTGCCCGCCTTCTTGTCGGCGTCCACGATGACGTGGTCCCCGTGCAGCACCGCGCCGTCGAGAATCTTCAGCGCCAGCGGATCCTGCACCAGCTTCTGAATCGCCCGCTTCAGCGGCCGGGCTCCGAAGTTGGGATCGTAACCTTCGGTGAACAGCAGTTCTTTCGCCGCCTCGGTTAGCTCCAGAGAAATCTTGCGATCGGCCAGCAGCCGTCGCAGATCTTCCAGGCGCAGGTCGACGATCTTAACGAGCTGCTCCTTGCCTAGCGGGCGGAAGATGATGATGTCATCCACACGGTTCAGAAACTCGGGCTTGAAGTGGCCGTGCAGCGTGTCGAGCACTTGCTTCGAAGCGCGCTCGAACGCTTCTTCCGTACGAATATTTTCCGACTGCAGATAGGTCGAGCCCAGGTTCGACGTCATGATGATCACGGTGTTCTTGAAGTCGACCTTGCGGCCCTTGCCGTCGGTGAGGCGACCATCGTCCATGATTTGCAGCAGGATGTTGAACACATCGGGATGCGCTTTTTCGATCTCGTCGAAGAGCACGACCGCGTAGGGATGGCGTCGCACCTGCTCGGTGAGCTGTCCACCTTCTTCGTAGCCGACGTATCCGGGCGGCGCGCCGATCAGGCGCGAGACGGCGTGCTTCTCCATGTACTCGGACATGTCGATGCGGATCAGCGCGCGCTCGTCGTCGAAGAGAAATTCGGCGAGGGCACGCGCCAGTTCGGTTTTGCCCACGCCCGTCGGCCCCAGAAAAATGAACGAGCCAATCGGACGCTTGGGATCGCTCAGGCCCGCGCGCGAACGGCGAATCGCATTGGCGACACGCTCCAGAGCGTCGTCCTGTCCGATGACGCGCAGACGCAGGCGATCTTCCATATTGATGAGCTTTTTGACTTCGCCCTCCAGCATCTTCGAGACGGGAATGCCCGTCCACTTCGAGACGATGCGGGCGACGTCTTCCTCGTCCACTTCTTCTTTCAGCATGCGATGGCTGGCCTTGCCATCGATCTGCTCGGTGATCTTTTTTAGATCTTCTTCGGTCTGGCGAATCAGGCCGTAACGGATCTGAGCGACGCGTTCGAGGTTGCCTTTGCGCTCTTCGGCTTGCTCTTCGAGTTTGAGTTGCTCGAGTTTCTCTTTCAGTGCGCGCGCTTTGGCGATGACATCTTTTTCCTGCTTCCACCGGGCCTTGAGCGCGTTGGACTGCTCGCGAATTTCGGCCAGCTCTTTTTCAACCAGCGCCAGCCGCTCGCGCGAACTGCGGTCGTCTTCTTTCTTCAGCGCCTGCTTTTCGATTTCAAGCTGCGTGGCGCGGCGTTCGAGTTGATCGATCTCAGTCGGCATCGAGTCGATCTGGATGCGCAGCGACGCGGCGGCTTCGTCGATCAGGTCGATAGCCTTGTCAGGCAGGAAGCGGTCCGAGATGTAGCGATGCGACAGCGTGGCGGCGGCGACAATCGCCGAATCTTTAATGCGCACGCCGTGATGTACTTCGTACTTTTCTTTCAGGCCGCGGAGGATGGCGATCGTGTCTTCGACGTTGGGCTCGCCGACGAAGACAATCTGGAAGCGGCGTTCGAGCGCCGCATCTTTTTCGATGTACTTGCGATATTCGTTGAGCGTGGTGGCGCCAATGGCACGGAGCTCTCCGCGAGCGAGCGCGGGCTTCAGCATGTTGGAGGCGTCGATCGCTCCTTCTGACGCGCCCGCTCCGACCAGCGTGTGCAACTCGTCGATGAAGAGGATGATCTGGCCCTGCGCGTCCTCGATCTCTTTCAGTACGGCCTTCAGCCGATCTTCAAATTCACCGCGATACTTCGCGCCCGCGAGCATCGCTCCCAAGTCGAGCGAGACGACACGCTTGTTCTTCAGCACTTCGGGCACATCGCCCGAAATGATGCGCTGGGCAAGGCCTTCAACGATGGCCGTCTTGCCGACGCCGGGCTCGCCGATGAGCACAGGATTATTTTTCGTGCGGCGCGAAAGCACCTGCACGACGCGCCGGATTTCTTCGTCGCGTCCAATGACCGGGTCGAGTTTGCCGCGGCGCGCCAGCTCATTGAGGTCGCGCGCGTAGCGTTCGAGCGCCTGATATTTGCCTTCGGGGTTTTGGTCGGTGATGCGCTGCGATCCGCGAACCGCGGTCAGCGCCTTGAGAATAGCGTCGTGAGTGGCGCCGTGACGGGCGAGCAGTTGCTGCGCCGCGTCTCCCTGATTTCGATCGCGCTTCAGGCTGGTGATGGCGAGCAGCAGGTGCTCGGTCGAGACGTACTCGTCTTTGAAGGCGTCCGCTTCCTTGAACGACTTTTCCAGAAGCTCGTTGACCTGCGACGACATGGTCGCCTGGTGGGCGCCGCTGCCAGAGACTTTGGGGAGCTTTTCGATCTCCTGGTAGATCTCGGCGAGGACGGCTTGCGGGCCGATGCCGATTTTTTCCAGCACCGGCGGAACGATGCCTTCTTTGTCTTCGACGAGCGCGGCCAGCAGGTGTATGGGCATGAGTTCGGGATTGCCGTGCTCGGAGGCGAGTTCGCTTGCGCGCTGGACAGCTTCCTGCGCTTTGACGGTGAATTTGTCCCAACGGATTGCCATGGGTTAACTCCTTGCGCTACTCAAAGGGTAGCGGCATTTTGTAATTTTGTAATCGGTAATTTCGTAATTTGAACGGCTACCTTGCGCTCGTTCTATTATCCGATTGCGCAGTCGCAAAAACAAAAGCGGGAGGGGCGTGTTATGCCTCCTCCCGCCGAAAAGCCAGCCGAGCTCCGCTCAGCTGGACAGCCGAGGGCGGCTGCCTCTACGTGAGTCTGGAAGACGGGGCAGAGCCCCGGCACCACACGAGCCTTGCTTACGCGGCCTTGCCGACGCCCTTCGGCTCTTTGGCTTCCAGCGTCTTCTGGCTGCCGGTATTGGACGAGCCAACGTTTACTTTGATCTGCTTTGGCTTGGCTTCGGCTTTCTTGGCCAGCTTTACCTTCAGCACGCCCTTGTCGTAGTCGGCCTGAATATTTTCCGGGTCGACGGTCGTGGGCAGAGTGAAGGTGCGGGTGAAGCTGCCGTACTGGCGCTCGACGCGGCGATAGTTCTCTTCTTTTTCTTCTTTTTCGAACTTGCGCTCGCCATGAACGGTGAGGGTGTTGTTCTCGACGCGGACATCGATATCTTTCTCATCGATTCCCGGGACTTCGATCTTGAGCGTGATGTTGTGCTCGTCTTCGTAGACGTCGACGGGCGGTGCGAAGGTCGTGTTGGCAAGAGCCTCTTCCTGTCCACCTTGCGTGTCGCGGAACAGACGGTTCATGCGGTCTTGAAGGGTGATGAATTCACGAAACGGGTCCCAACGGGTGAGTACGGTCATTGCTAAATCCTCCTGCTTGAAGATATTGGGGAGCGCGATTGCTCCCTGCGCTTGTCATTAGCGTGATCGAATAATAAAACATGAGTGCGTTATTGTCAATAATTGAATTACCGTTATTTATCAGTTACTTACCTGTAGAATTAGGCATTTTAGGTAGCTGGTCTCGGGCACATTCAGCAGGATAGGATGGTCTTTCGCCGCTCCCTGGTTTTCAAGGAGACGCAATGTTTTGTGCGCGTCGCGAGCGGCGCCGACCACGACCTCGAGGAAGTCGGAGCCGCTCACGTGAAAGGAACAGGAGCAGGTGACCAAGATCCCTCCGGGGCCAAGCATCTTCAGGGCACGCAGGTTGAGCTCTTTGTAGCCGCTGAAGGCCTTGTCGAGATCGCGTCTGGTTTTGGCGAAGGCGGGCGGATCGAGGACGACGATGTCGTATTTTTTTCCGCTGACCGCATAGTCGCGGAGCAGGTCGAAGGCGTTGGCCTCGATCCATTCGATTTCTCGACCGTTAAGGGCGGCGTTCTTGTCGGCCATTTCAAGCGCAGGTCTTGAGCTGTCTACTCCAGTGACGCTTTCACACTTTTGAGCGAGGTGAAGGGCGAAGCCTCCCTGGTAGCAGAAGACGTCGAGGGCGTGGCCCTTCGCGTATTGGGTTGCTGCGGCGTAGTTCTCGCGCTGGTCGAGGAAGGCGCCGGTTTTCTGGCCTTCGAGGCCGTCATAGTTGAAGCGGATGCCGCGCTCGGCAACGACTTCCGACGTGGCGTCGTCTGGCTGCGTCCGGCCCAGGTCAGCGCCCAAAGCACGGGCGCGAACCTGGGGCACCGAGCTATTCTCCAATGCGCTATTCAGGGTGATCGTCGTCGAAGTCTTCTTCCCCCAGAGCAGGCCCGATTCGCGCGGCGGCAATTGTTCGAGATCGCGAATGCGGGGATCGACGCGCTCGACGATTCCGGTGGGTTGAAATTCTTCAACAAGGGTCGCGATGACGGCTCCGCGAACCGGCTCGGCGTCCATGGCCTGGGTAAGTATTTGGACGGTGAGGACGTCGTTATAGCGGTCGATGATGAGTCCGGGCAGAAAGTCAGCTTCGCTGAAGACGATCCGGTAAGCGTCCGTGTTGGAGACGACCAGCTTGCGATAGGCGATGGCGGCGCGGATGCGTTCGGCTATCAGAGCGGGCAGGTCGGTGATCTGTTCCTTATTCCCTGCGATCATGCGGATGGCGATTTGCGACGAGGAGCTATAGAGGGCGGTGCCGAGGAACTTTCCGCGCTCGTCGGTTACGCGGACCATCGCACCGGGTTTCATGTCGCCTGATGATGTGACGTCGGATCGGTAGACCCAGGGGTGTCCGGATTTTATGCGGAGAACTCCGCGCGGGGAGAGTTTGACGGAAGGCGATTCCGGATCGAAAACCGTTGGCACCTGATTGGATGCGGAAAGCTTTTTCGGCATGAGGCGATGTTACATGGGCTTCACCCTCGGGGCTAAGAAGCTAAGATCATTTTCGGCGGTTCAGGATGGGGCTGGAGCCGCGCCCGTTCAAAGCTCCGGTGCTTGAGACACGCGCGGTGCTGGGAATAGGGGTCCTTCGACTACGTGGCCGCAGCGCTTCGCGCAGCAGCCCCTACGCTCAGGATGACAGACGATAGTTCTGATCGCAGAAGGTCTCTCACTTCAATGCGGATTCTCAGCCGCTACGCGCGATAGGGCAGATCGCTGCTCCGCAACCTGCGGACTGGCCGCGCCGACGAAATGCTGGCCGTTACTGCGCCCGTCATTACTTTCTTCAGCGCGCTTTGGAACTGATCCATCTCGGGCGCTGTGCCCACCGTGACGCGAACGTAGGTCGGCCAGACTGGCCAGATGCGTCCGATGTGGACATTTTGCTTGGCCATGGCGTCGATGACCTCTTCGCCGGCGCGCTTGGTGTCGAGCATGAAGCAGTTGGACTGTGATGGCACGTAGTGATATCCGTTGCGGTCGAGCCAGGCGAACACATCGCTTCGGATGCCTGCATTAATGCGCTTGCGTTCGGGCACCAGTTGCGCATCTTTCAGACTCGCGGAGGCCGCCGCTATGGCCGTAATCGGCATGAAGTTCCATCCGCCATAGCTCTCGACTTTTTCGATCAGAGCGGGCTTGCCAAAGACGGCTCCGCAGCGCAGGCCGGCCATTCCATAAATCTTCGAAAACGTTCGCAAGACCAGAACATCCTTGTCGGCTTTGACGAGATCCATGACCGACTCGGTGTCGGAGAAATGGACGTAGGCCTCGTCGACGAGCACGATCGAGTCTTTGGGTTTGTTCGCGACTAAATATTCGATGTCGGAATGACTGGTGACCGTGCCGGTGGGATTGTTCGGATTGCAAATGTAGAAGACTCCGGCATCGCGGCCGGCTGCCAGCATGGCGCGCACATCGTGCGCGTAGTCTTTGGCGAGCGGCACTTTGACGACGCGCGACTTCACGGCCTCGGCTGCAAACATTCCGGCCTCGTAACCGGGATCGGCCGTGACGAAGCTGCGCTGCGGCGAACAGAAGGCCGCGACGGTGTAATGAAGAGGGGAACTCGATCCGGGATAGACGCGGACATACTCGGGCTTAACTCCCTGGAGTTGGGCGAGCTGTTGAACGAGGTCGTCCGTGAGCCAGAATGAATAACGGCCGCCGTGGGGTGCGATGGCGATCACGGCGTCGCGCGCGGCGGTGCATGGGCCCAGCGGATTTTCATTGGCGTCGATCCGCACGCCATCCGGACCCATCTTGGGTGCCCTGGCATAAGCCAGCATAGGTTCCGTGACGATGCGGAGCGCAACCGCGGCGGAAGCGGCGGCGGACAGGCCAATAAAAGACCGGCGGGACGGGGAAAGGATAAGACGATCCTCTGCCATAACTCACCTCACGCAGGTCATCTTACCCTAAATTGCATGCTGAATTGCGCTCAGATTTTCTGCTTGTTCGCATCAGATTCGACAATATCCGCGCGTGGTCTCGTCTATCTCTGGGGCTGACAATGCGCTTCCGGAGCGGGAACCCGCGCGTTACTGCATATGGTTTTGTGGTACCCTTCCGCCCTCGACTGATTTGCCGGAAATGAGTTGCTCAAGGTGATTGGCGCAATGCCTGGCAGGGAATTACGGCAGGGAAGTCGAGGTTTTTTCATTCCTTTCGGTTCAGCCCAAGGAGGCCCATTCGTGAAACGTCCACTCGTTGCGTTGGTAGTTTGCGTTGCATTTGCCGTGGCAGTTTTTCTTCCTGCAGTGAAACCGGTCGAAGCCGCCAGCGGCCAACAGGCCACAGCTCAAACGGGCGCCACAATGACCCCGGCGGAATATTGTGTGAAAAAGGGCGGTGAGGTGGATGGCCGCCAGCCCTATTTCAATACCAACGACGATAACGAGCAGAATTGGCTCCAGCTATCGGGCGCACGCCAGTTCTGCAGATTCACCTCGAAGAAGGACGGCTCGCGGATTTACGTGCTGCTTTCGACCCTTTACACCGAGCAGCCCAGCATGGCGGCGCTCGCTTACTACGCGCAAGTTCCGCTCGGGGGCGGATGCAATGGCAACCCGGCATCGTGCTACTGCTCGCAACTGGGCGGGAGCGACCTGTTCGGCGGAATCAACGCAAACGGCGGAGGCTGGGTGAAGAAATCGGATCCGGTGTTTACGGTTCTGGAGGCGTGTGTTTTTCCCGATATGTCGACCATTGACTCCTGGGGACTGGCCTACCACTCGGCCGGGATCATACGCGGCAAGGATTTGAGCAAGGTGCTGCGATTTGCGAACCCGTACTGAGCGAAGCAGGCTGGTGAGAATTTAACACTGAAAGGCAATTCTTCTAGCGGGCGGCGGTGTGTTCCGGCGGGGAGCTGGCGCGATCCCTATGCGTGGACCGGTGTTCGCGGTGGATTGCCAGCAGATCTTTCAGGAGCGCATCGAGGACATTCGAGGGGATCTCAGTGCCCCATTCTTCGTCGATCTCGGTTTCGTCCCAGTGGCCGTTAAGACGCAGCGCAGCGTCGGTTAGGTCTTCGGGAAATGCCTGGCGATAGTTGCCTTCGCGTTGCAGAACGCCGCCGATCTGGCGTCCGGTGTGCATTTCGTAGGTGCGCCGCGTGGAATTGCCGTCCTTGTTGGTGAAGGCAAGAAAAACCTCGCCGTCTTCGCCGTAATCGGGACGATAGAACCACGCTTGCGGGGAGTCGGATTTCGGGCGCGGGCGTTTCTTTGCCTGGCCGGCAGCCTCTTCCGGGATCACGTCATTTTCGGGGTTGTAGTAAAAAATTCTCTGGCAGGAATCGCAGACCACGAGCTTCTCGCCGATGCGGACCTCGTTATAGATCTGGGGGCGCAACATGACCTGGCAACCCATGCATTTTTGGGCGCGGACTTCCGCCAGCCCGGTTCTGCGGAACTTCATCACGCGCTCATAGTGCCGGAGAATGTCCTCGGAAATCTCGCGGCGCAGGCCATCCCGCTTGGCATTCCAGTCGGCCAGCTTCTTCTGGTCTTCGGCCGCAACCCGGCGCGCATCTTCTTTTTCTTTTTCGATCTCGGCAGTTTCCGCCTTCAGTTCCGCCTCCGCCGCCCTGACGCTCTTTTCGCGCGCTTCGACGTTCACCATCACTTCGAGGATGCGATCCTCGTTGATGCGAATCTCCTGCTCGGCGAACTGGATCTCGTGCAGCAGCGCCTTATATTGATCGTTGGTTTTTACGTCGAGTGATTGATCGCGATACTTGGAAATTTTGCCTTGCAGGTCTTGAATCGCGGATTCGAACTTTTTGCGATTGGCCTCGTCGGCCTTGGCGGCGGCGCGCGTTTTTTCGAGGTGAGCCTTGGTCCCAGCGAGCTTCTGCTCGATCACCGCGATGCGCTTGGGCAGCTCGGCGATCTCCTCCTGTAGTTTGCGGATCTCCTGATCCGCCACCTGCAGGTTCAATAATTTTTCGATGTCAGGAAGCATCGGCCATAGATGTCACCACTCGATTCTAGCACGCGTGAATCGCCGGAATGGCAACTGCCACGCCTTGGCTGACGCATCTTGTGAAGACTACCCGTCGCTTGTGTCGCGCGATCCATCCCGCACGTTTGATGCGGGATCCGCGGACGGCCGCCGCGTAGTTCAATCTATGAGAAGCTACGTCCCTGCCTGCTTCTCCATCGCCAGCAGCCTTTCCTTGCGCTCAATTCCCCAGCGATAGCCGCCTTGCTGTCCATCTTCGCGCACCACGCGGTGGCAGGGGATGGCGACTGCTACGGGATTGGTTGCACAGGCTCGGGCGACGGCGCGGACTGCTTTCGGCATGCCGATCTTTCTTGGCGACCGCGCTATAAGAACGCGTTTCTCCTCGCGGAATGCGTTGCAGAGCTTCCCAGACGCGGCGCTGGAACGCAGTCGCGCGAATGTCGAGCGGCAGAGATGGATGGGCGTCGCCGCCGTCAATCAAGCGGGTCACAGTCGTCTTCCATCCGTCGAGTGCCGCATCGTCGCGCCGGCGGACCGCGAAGGGAAATTCGCGCATCAGGCCCTGCTGCAACTGCTGGTCGGAATCGGCGAACTGAATGGCACAGATGCCCTTGTCGGTCGCGGCGATCAGCATTCGTCCCAGTGGTGACGGGGCGATGGTGAAGCGAACCACGGCGGCGACCGCGCCACGCCGGTATTTCTCCGGAGTCATCCCCAGTTGCGCGGCGGTGCGCTCGTAAAGGCGGCTGCTGGAGCCGTATCCGGCCGCATAGAGCGCGGTAGTCACGTCGTGCCCAGCCTGCAGATTTTGTTTGACCTGGCGCAGGCGGCAGGCGTCAATGTACGCCTTGGGCGTCACGCCCAGTATGGATTTGAAGGTCCGCTGCAGATGAAATGCGCTGCGGCGAAACTCTTGGGCCAGCACTTTCAGCGTCAGGCGGTCTTCTATATGCTGCTCGATATAGCGGCAGATTGCGCGCACCAGCGCCGACTGCGGATTGCCGTCCACGGCCTTGGGACGGCAGCGCAGGCAGGCGCGATAGCCAGCCTGCTCGGCCGCAGTCGCGTGACCGAAGAAGCGCACCCTCTCCCGGCGCGGGCGTCTCGCCGGACACGATGG
This sequence comes from uncultured Acidobacteriaceae bacterium, assembly GCA_963821295.1. Taxonomy (GTDB): domain Bacteria; phylum Acidobacteriota; class Terriglobia; order Terriglobales; family Acidobacteriaceae; genus Acidiflorens. The sequence goes on from CAWGDB010000001.1 coordinate 1,093,238, forward strand.
CCGGCAAAAAACGCCGGTGCTCGAGACTGCGAAGACAAATGCGCCGTCGAGCGAAGCGTCGCGGTCGATAACGGCCTGCCAGCGGCGGGCTTCGGTGATTGGGGAGGTGGACTTCATGGTTGACCCCATAACTGATTCGATGGCCGGATGCTCTGAAAGTATCGCATTGGTTGTCATGCAGGTAACATAGGGTAGTCGCGGCCCCGTGGGCTATCCGAATGTTGCGGTCAAACTCAGAATTGTCAGCCGACACGGCTTCGGCGGTACGAATTGCGCATGAAATCACGCTGGACGCGCGCCAGCCCATCGCCGAGTGGGTGACGGCTGCGCCGGTGACTTTTTGCGAAGATTGGCAGGGGCGAAATGCAGACCCCGCCCGCCAGACGGAAGTGCGGATGCTGTGGACGCCGGCAACGCTTTATCTGCGTTTTGCCTGCCGCTATCGGGAGCTGTTCGTGTTCGAGGATTCCGATGCCAATGGGCGGCGCGATCATCTTTGGGATCGGGATGTGGCCGAGGCTTTTCTGCAGCCGGACCCATCCTGTCCGCGCTATTACAAGGAATTCGAAGTCAGCCCGAACGGCATGTGGATCGATCTCGACATTGTGCCCCGGGACAACGCTCAGCAAGGTCTGCGCGACTTGAAGAGTGGACTCAGGCACTCGGTGTGGCTGGACCCCGAGCAACGCACCTGGGCGGCGGAGCTGGCGATCCCGATGATTGCGCTGACGGCGAACTTCGACCCAAGAGTGGTTTGGCGCGCGAATTTCTACCGGGTCGAGGGCCCGTGGGATCCTCGCTTTTATTCGGCGTGGCAGCCGACCGGAACACCGCAGCCCGATTTCCACGTGCCCGCAGCTTTCGGAAAACTCCGCTTTACTGAGAGATAATGATTCGGAAGCGCGGACAGGAGCAACTATGAAGCGGAACTCCAGACTGATGTGGCGGGTCGTTATTGCGACGTTGTGTTTGACGACGCTTGCGGGAGCGCAGGTGCTTAGCGGCGATCAGCTAAAGAAGGTGATTCCGAACACGTTCTTTTTTTCCGGCCAGGTCGCAACCGTGCAGGCGCGCAATTCGACCGGCTTCAAGAATTCCGCCGGCAAACATGTGTTGGCGGGACTCGTGGACACCACGGGATACGCGACCTCGATCGCCGAGAAATTTCAAGGGTTTCTGATTACCGAGACCAAACTCACCTTTGGCGACCACGGCGCGATGCTCGATCCCGGTTGCTATGGATTCGGATTCAAGGAAGGGAAGTTGACGGTCATGAACGTGGCGGGAACGGACCTGTTCTCGATTGCCAGCGAGAATGACGCTCAGCTCAAACACCCGGTTCCGCTGAAGCTGGAGAAGAGCGATGCGGGCTATCGGCTGTACGCCGGACGTGCTTATGTGGCAGTGAAGGCCGATTAAGTTTCAGAGCGATTTGGCATTCCGAGGCTCAGAAGGGCGTCCCCAAAACTAGTACTCTGGCCGCATGATTTTTTCTTACTTCCCATCACCTCTCTTGGACAGCCGAGGGCGGCTGTCGCTACGCGAGGACCGAGGGCGGGGCGCCCTCGGAACCGCCGGCAAAGTGCCGGCGCTACGCACTGCCGGTTAGTGAGCCAAGGGTTGATTTCCACCCAGCAGGAGGCCGACGCCGGCTCGCTTGCGCAATTCGACAAGCAGGGCTATCGCGGCGTTGAGGTAGGTCTTGTTCGGATCCGAGGTATCGGCCCAGACAGCGTCATAGACAATCTTTGCCGCTTCCTTGTCGTCCATGCGAAGGGCGGCTTCCAGGCGATCAGCCTGCTGCCGTACCTCGCCATAACAGGTGTGGCAAATCGCGGCCGGCTCGATGGCTCCGTTGTGCTTCTGATCTAATGCGCAGCGAAAGGTGGTCGCCGCCACCTGGGAGTAGATCTGCGCCTTGAGTTCGCGCAGGCGCTCCCGTTCCTCGCTTGGCAATTTCGCCTCGCTCGTCTGCGGCGCAGCCGCTTGCATACTGGGTGGCTGGCTGGTGGAAGCGGCAGACACGCGCTCCTGCGATTTACAGATCGGGCAGGCGTGCATATCCGCAGGATAGTAAGCCCGGCAATTGGCACACGGCAGGCCGTAGCCAATCATCTTGTGCTCCATGGCAACTTGTGCCGCGGACGCAGATCCTGATAAAGGTAGATTTCGCGCCGCCGATGCCGACAACGTGCTGGGTGATACTGCGGTCTTCACGCCGTCTGGATTGACAACCTTCTCCCGAGCTTGCTTAGTCCCAGTGCTTTCCATAGTTTTTCATTCGGCGGCCGAACGGCCGCGTATCTGATCTTCATTCTAGGGTTGCTCGCCGGGGGAGGCGATGTAACGTCAGTGCATGCGGCGAAATGGCCGATAGTACCCCGTCCAATCTTAATTTCTACTGTTATTTCGACGTAGTGATCATTCGAGCGGCCTCCTGCATTCGCGCCCGGTAGAGGTTTTCCTTGGGATCGAGGCGGGCGGCGATCTCGAGTTCAGCCAAGGCTTCCTCGTAACGGTTTAAAGCCATCAGGCAAGCGGCCAGGGAATAGTGATTCTGGGCGTTGGGTTCCAGGCGAAGGGCCTCGCGGAACTCCTTTTCGGCAGCGGCGAATTGCTGGGTATTCGCCAGCGCAGTTCCCAGAAAGTGGTGGGTCTGCACCGATTCCGGATTGAGCCAAAGCGCCTTGCGGAGCTCCGCGATCGCTTCCTGATCCTTTCCGGATAGCAGCAGAGCTTGTCCCAGCGCGCGCTGCTCGGCGGCGCCGGCAGGATTCGCGACGATAGCCATGTGCAACTCGAGGATCGCGGCGGGATAATCGGCCTTTGACATGTAAGCCCGCGCCAGACAATTGTGGCCGCCCTCCCACTCCGGTGTCTGGCGATAGAGTTCTTTGAATTCGGCGATGGCGTCGTCGAAGTCTTCCTTGTCGCAAAGCGTGTTGCCCAGATTATTGCGGACGCTGGGCTCGTCGGGCTTTAGACGGACTGCGATCCGGTATTCAGCAAGCGCCTCATCCAGCTTTCCCTGGTCGCGCAGAACCACACCCAGATTGCTGTGCGCCTGCCAGAAGTCCGGCCGCAGTGAGAGCGCGTGATGATAGGCAATCACCGCCCGCCGAAGATCTCCCTTGTCGCGCTGCGTGATTCCCATATCGAAGTACACGTCGGCGTTCTCTGGTTCGCTCCCCAGTGACTTCTGGAACGCATTCAACGCGGCGTCGTAGTGGCCGTTGGCATAAAGCGCAAGGCCAAGGTAACGGTACGCTTCGGCATTACCGGGATCGATACTGAGGGCAGTGCGCGCTTCGGCGAGCGCGTAATCGGCATCGTCGGTGCGGTAGTAAAGGTAGGAGAGCTGGCTGTGCGTTTCCGCGAAACCGGGCATCAGGTGCAGCGACTGAGTAAAGGCATCGAGAGCCTCGTCGAACCTCTCCTGGCGGCGGAGAATCGTCCCGAGCACGAAGAGCAGCGAAGCATTCCCGGAGTCGTCGCGAAGCATTGCCTGGACTTTATCTTCGGCGGCCTGCAGGTTCTTGTCATGAACGAAGGTGGCAACCGCAACAGCTCCACTTCCGCACGTGCAGGAGGCGGTTGGCGCCGATTTTTTCCGCTCACTTTGAGCTGCCACTTTTTGATATGAGGCGTTCCGATAATTCGCGTTTTGGTGAGTCGTACTCTGGTGCGCGAGATCCTGAATCAACGCCGGGCTAGCGCCCGACTTTTGGAGGGCACGAGTCAAGGACGGCGTGATGCGGCAGGCCAGTCCGGCACCCGCCATGCGCTGAACGCGTGCGCTGGGAAGGCCGCCAGCGAGCCATAGGAATATGTCGTCCAGGGCGGGGCCGGAGGGAGCTTTTTCCGCTTGCACTGAACCTGCCAGTAACAGAAACGACAGAAAAATCAGACAACCACGTTTCACTAAGACCTCCGGCGATCGAGGCTTATTTGTGTGGGAGAGAATCGCCCTATGGCCAAAATAGCTCGACCAAGGCGCACTCGATAGGTCACGGAAGTAATTGGCAGGCCATGGCCTAATGGCGCAGTCGGCTTGTCCAGAGCCGGATTTACACAGGTCCGGCTGGTGTGGTGGCGAGGCTATCTTCCGGCTCGTCGAGGCAAAGCCCCGCCACCACACATGCAGGTCCTACATGCAGGTCCGACGGACCAATCCGCAATTCGCGACACTGGCGGCATCCTTTGCGTTACACTTATCAATAGGCGCTACCGCCTGGTCGCAGCGGTGTGTGAGCGTTGGAGGCTTTATGTTTGAAGGTCTGTTTCAACCCATGCACCTGCTCATCATCTTCTTCATTGCATTGCTGGTGTTTGGTCCCAAGAAGCTGCCGGAGTTGGGCAAGGGCCTGGGCGAAGGCATCCGTGCGTTGAAGGCGGGCATGAAGGACGGCGACAAGCCGGAAGAGAAAGCGGAAGCCAAGGCCGATATCAAACCTGAAAACAAGGCCTAAGTTGTTGTCATCCCGCCTCGGTTCCTCAGGAATCTCCAGTACGATATAATTTCTCGATTCCAATACTTAAGATGATTTGCGGCAGCTGGATATGGCTCGCCTCTCATGTTGCCGTGGGGAGCTTTTTTACCCCGACCCCATGATGTTAATAATCCCGTTTCGTTGTCCAAAACATATAGGAGGAGTTCTGTGCGCAGGCAATTCGTAGTGGGTATTCTCTTGCTCTTGACGATTCCGGTGTTCGCCGACCAGATCGTTCTGAAAAATGGCGACCGGTTAACCGGCTCAATCACAAAGTCCGATGGAAAAGAATTGGTGATCAAAACCGACTATGCCGGCGATGTGACCGTAAAATACGATGCGATTCAGAGCCTGACATCAACTGGCGACCTCAACGTCACTGTGGGTGGCAAGACGGCGGTTGGTCCCGTAACCACCAGCGGCGATGACATCGTTGTGGCTACTAAAAACGCCGGGCCGGTCGAGGCGCCCAAAGCTTCCCTCACAGTGCTGCGGAGTCCTGCCGAACAGGCGGCCTATGAAAAGACGTTACACCCGGGCTGGGCAGAGGGTTGGGCTGGAGGTGCAAACCTCGGCTTCGCTCTGACCGCCGGTAACAGCGAAACCAAGAATCTGAACATTGGCCTCAACGCCACCCGCGCCGGCTTCCACGACAAGTTGATTCTTTACGAAACCTCGATTTACGCCAGCACCAGCAAACTCGCGCTCCAACCCATTCCCTCGCAAACCACGGCGAACTCGAACAGCGGCGGACTCCGTTACGACCGCGACTTCGCTCCCCGCGCGTTTGGATTCGGGAGTGCCGACTTCTTCAACAACTCGCTGCAAAATCTTGATCTCCGCTACATTCTCGGAGGCGGTATCGGCTTCCACGCGATCAAGACTCCCAACACCACTCTTGATCTGCTTGGCGGCATTAACTACACGCATGAAAGCTTTTCGGACCTAGTCCTTTTGCCGGGTCCGCCGCCGGTTACCTACAACCACTCGGATAGCTCGGCCGCTTTGACTGTGGGCGATAATCTCACGCACAAGCTCGGAAAGAACACCGTCTTCACGCAAACCTTTCTCCTCTACCCGAGCTTCAGTCAGGTCAACATCGCGTTTCCGAATGCGACAACGCCCGATAATGTGCGCATCTTGCGCGGGGCGTTCAACCTCGGCTTGGTCACCAAGATCCACAAGTGGCTAGGCTGGCAAGTCACACTGGCGGATGTATTTGACAACCATCCGCTGGCTTCAAATCCTCCCATCGAAAGGAACGACATCACGCTGGCCACTGGTCTGAACTTCTCGTTCACACACTAAGGATTTGCTGACTCAGACATGACAGGCAGTCCGGATTCTTCGGCCTGCCTTTTTTGTTGCTGCGTGTGGAACCCGCGAACCGAAAGCGGGCAAGTGGGAACCTGCAAGTTAGAATCAAGAAACGCCTCCCTGTTATTCTTTCCCGATGCCTCGTGATCTCTCGCAGAGAACCTTTCTGATCGATACCGACACGGCCTCCGACGATGCCGTCGCCCTCATCATGGCGCTGCGCGCACCCGAGGTCCGCGTGGTGGCGATTACGACCGTTGCCGGGAACGTCCCGGTCCAGCAGGCCACGCGCAATGCTCTGTACACGGTAGAACTCTGCGGAGCCAACGTCCCTGTTTTTATGGGAGCGAGCAAGCCATTGCTCCGCCCTTATCAGGATGCCACCTGGTTTCATGGTCGCGATGGCCTCGGCGATCACAACTATCCCGCTGCCCGCCAATCCTCGCAAAGCGATCACGCGGTCGATGCGATCATCTCCGCCATTGAAGCCAATCCCGGAATCGTCCTGATCACGCTCGGGCCTTTAACGAATATTGCAGTCGCGCTCGCCAGGAAACCGGAAATTGCCGCCCGTGTCAGCCGCTGCGTCATCATGGGCGGCGCGCCCTGCTGCGAGGGCAATATAACTCCGGCGGCCGAGTACAACATCTGGGTCGATCCTGAGGCCGCGCGCATGGTAATGCGCAGTGGCATGCCAATCGAACTGGTGGGCTGGCACCTATGCCGCGGGGAGGCCGTTCTCGGCGACCGCGATATCGCCCGCATTCTCGCACTGAACAATCCAATCGCCAGGTTTGCGATCGAGTGCAACAGCCACGCGCGGCATGCCCTCAAGGTGCAAACCGGAGAAGACGGCATCTGTCTGCCTGATCCGGTGACCATGGCGATCGCAATTGATCCCTCCATCGGGACGGTTTGGAGTGAACATTATGTCGATGTCGAAACCGAGAGCGAACTGACGCGCGGCATGACGGTGGTCGACCGGTTGAACGTGGCCGATGACGAGCGCAATAAGGCGGTCTGGGCGCCGACCATACAGAGTCAGACTCAGCGCAAAGTCAACGTCTGCTGGACTATCGACAATCGGCGCTGGAAGCAAGCCCTGGAGTCTGCCCTAAGTTGAATTCGCGCTCGAAGAATAAATAGCTCGAAGAATAAAAGATCCTCTCCATCCACCTCTGTGTGCTCTGTGGTTATCCGCTTTTTTCAACCGTGGACACCGAAGAGTGAGAGCAAGTATCGACGACTGGTCTGATATATTGGCCTCTTCCAAGGTAGTTCTCGGAGGTAATCCCCATGTCCAGAATTGTGCGTTGTGGCCTGATTCAAGCGAGCAGTGCAGCGGGCAGTAACCGCTCGCTGCCTGAGATCAAGAAAGCCATGATCGACAAGCATCTCAAGTTGATCGCCCAGGCCGCGAAGAAAAAAGTGAAGATCCTCTGCCTCCAGGAACTCTTTTACGGACCTTATTTCTGCGCCGAGCAGAATATTCGCTGGTACGACCTTACCGAGCGCGTGCCCGAGGGGCCGACGACGCAGTTGATGCAGAAGATCGCCGCCAAACACAACATGGTGATCGTGGTTCCGGTCTACGAAGAGCAGATGCCGGGCCTTTACTTCAACACGGCCGCGGTCATCGACGCCGATGGCAAGTATCTCGGCAAATATCGCAAGCACCACATCCCGCACGTGCATCCCGGATTCTGGGAGAAGTTTTATTTCACGCCGGGAGATGGGGGCTATCCGGTTTTCGAAACGAAATATGCCCGCGTCGGAGTCTACATCTGCTACGACCGCCATTTTCCCGAAGGCGCGCGCGTGCTGGGTTTGAACGGCGCGGAGATAGTCTTTAATCCCTCCGCCACGGTCGCGGGACTGTCGGAATATCTGTGGGAGCTCGAGCAGCCGGCGCATGCGGCCGCGAACGGATACTTCGTCGGCGCCATCAATCGGGTTGGACGCGAGAAGCCGTGGAACATCGGCGAATTCTACGGCAAGAGTTATTTCTGCAATCCGCGCGGCAAGATCTTCGCGCAAGCCAGCCGCAATAAAGACGAGGTCTTGGTCGCCGATCTGGATCTCGAGATGATCCAGGAAGTAAGAAGGGTGTGGCAGTTCTATCGCGACCGCCGCCCGGAAACCTATGGCGCCCTGACCACGCAGACCGGCCAGGCCGCCGCAGCCGACTAAAAAACAGGTCCCAGGTGCCCGGTGTCAGATCTCAGGGAAGTTCGACGTTCTGAAATGGCTTTAAAACAATGTCATCCTGAGCGTAGCCTAGCGATTCGCGAAGCGATCGCTATGCGGAGTCGAAGGACCCCTGCGTTCGCAACTACTCTCAGCGGAGTGCTTCCCGCGCATCGGGAGAACTCCCCTCGACGCCGGAATGATTTGAGGGGGTAGGGGTCTTTCGACTCCGCAGCCGCTGCGCTCTGCGCCGTGGCCGCTCCGCTCAAGATGACAGATTTGCGGTAGCGCCAAATTAACAGTGACGACGCCATGACGCCGACCACCAATCCCGACCGCTCGCGAATCGAATCCAGCCCGCTCTACAACGAAGATCTCGCGCCCACTACGCCGCAACGCCGCCACTGGGGGACCTACAGCTTCGCTGCGCTCTGGGTATCGATGTCGGTCAATATTCTGACCTACATGCTGGCTGCCAGCCTGATTCAGGGCGGGATGAACTGGAAGCAGGCGGTGGCAACGGTCTTCCTTGGCAACACGATCGTCCTCATCCCGATGCTGCTGAACTCGCATCCGGGAGCACGCTATGGCGTGCCTTTTCCGGTGCTGGCGCGCGCGTCATTCGGCGTGCTGGGCGCGAATTTTGCCGCAGTCCTGCGCGCCCTGGTGGCCTGCGGATGGTTCGGCATCCAGACCTGGATTGGCGGCGAAGCCATCAATACGCTGATTGCAACCCTGGTTCCGGCGTGGACCCAGGTTTCGCACGGTGCAGCGATCTGCTTCATGGCATTCTGGCTGATCAATCTGGCGGTGATTCTCAAAGGAATCGAGTACATCCGCTTTCTGCAGGGGATCAGCGCGCCCGTTCTGCTGGCGGTCGGACTCCTGTTGCTCGGGTGGGCGTACCATACGGCGGGCGGATTCGGCCCCATGCTGTCGGCGCCCTCGCGCTTCCTGACCTTTTCCGATTTCCTCAAGTTCCTGATTCCCGCGCTCAATGGAACCGTAGGATTCTGGGCGACGGTCTCGCTCAATATTCCCGACTTTACCCGCTTTGCGCGCAGCCAGCGCGAGCAGGTGATCGGCCAGGCGCTCGCCCTGCCAACGACCATGACGCTTTATTCCCTGATCGGAATTCTGGTGACGTCGGCAACCGTTGTCATCTATGGAACCGCGATCTGGGATCCGGTCCAACTGCTCAGTCGCTTCCATTCTCCGGTCGCGGTGGTGATCTCTTTGCTGGCGATTTTGCTGGCCACGCTGAACGTCAACATCGGCGCTAACGTGGTCTCGCCCGCGAATGACTTCTCCAACCTCTGGCCGCGCAAAATCAGCTTTCGCACCGGCGGCATCATCACCTGCTTCATGGGCATTGTGCTGATGCCATGGAAGCTGCTCTCCAGTTACAGCACGTTCATCTTCGGATGGCTGGGAGGATATGCCGCTTTCCTCGGCCCGGTGGCCGGCATCATGATCTGCGATTACTTCATCATCCGGCGGCGCGTGCTGTTGGTGGACGATCTGTACCTGCGCAAGGGAGCCTACGAATATACGCGGGGATTTAACTGGTTCGCGGTAGGCGCGTTGTTTGCCGGCGCTGCAACTGCGCTGATTGGTTTGGTTATTCCGTCGCTGCGCGTTCTCTATGACTATTCGTGGTTCGTAGGTTTCGCGGTCTCGTTCGTGGCTTACTATGCGATGATGAAGTTACAGGGTGAAAAATCTGGCGTTCCGGCGCTGGAGAGAGCTTCATAAGTTGCCCGAGGACCCAGGTGCTATGCTTGATACGCCATGACCACTTTGTCGAAGAACGCTTTGCACCAGGTAATCTCGACCGACCAGATCCAGAAGAGAGTCCGCGAACTGGGGCGGCAGATTTCCGACGATTATCGCGACCTGCCGATGGTGGTGGCTTTGGGCATCCTGGAAAACAGTTTCATGTTTATGGCCGACCTGGTGCGCGCCGTGGATGTGCCGATGGTCTGCACGTTTATCAAGCCGCGCTACCAGCAGTCCAAGCAGGGTGAAGCGCCGGTGCTGGAGATATTTTTCAGCCACGAACTGGCAATCGCGGGCAAGCATGTGCTGCTGGTGGAGGGCCTGGTGCACTCGGGCGTGACCAGCGAATTCCTGATGAGCGATCTGCGAGGGCGAGGCGCGGCCTCGGTAAAACTGGTCACGCTGCTCGACCGCCAGTCGGCGCGACGGGTACCGCTGCAGCCGGACTATTTCGGATTCCTGGTGGATGACGCGTTTCTGTGCGGGTATGGCCTGGGGAGTCCGGAGCAGACGGAGCGGAATCTGCCATATCTGGCGGCGAGCTGACCAGCCAGACCCCAGCAACCGGAAGTGTGCATTACCCCACAATTCGTCACCCTGCAAAGGGTGACTTCTGTTATCACTTGTTAGCAGCTTCGGCTTGCCCGTTTTTCCCAGAAAAGGTCTAAAATGAAAAGGCAAGCTTTTGCCAAGGTCGAATTTCCGCCGCCAGCATCTAATTATGGTTGCAAGCGGCTGCTTTTATTTGGGTTGACGAAAACGGCCGCATTTCGAGGAGTTTCAAGGTGAATTCGACGATTAAAACGGTACTTTTTTGGGCGGTAATTGTAGTGTCGGCCGTCCTGCTCTGGCAGGTGGTGCGCACCGGCAGCACCGGCCCGAAAGAGAAAGAAATCGGCTTTTCCGATTTCCTGTCGAAAGTGGATGCGGGCGATGTCCACGATGCGATGTTTATCGGGCAGGAAGTAAAGGGCAAGCTCAAGGACGACTCGCCCTATCACACCATCGTGCCGGCCAATTACCCGGACATGTACAAGAAGCTGACGGAAAAGGGCGTTCCTTACAGCTTTAAGGACATCAGCGGTGGATCGTGGCCAAGCTGGCTGCTGAATCTGGCGCCGCTGGTTTTGCTGGGCGCGCTGTGGTTCTTCATGATCCGGCAGATGCAGACCGGCGGCAACAAGGCGCTGTCGTTTGGCAAGAGCCGGGCGCGGCTGCTCTCCATGCAGCAGAAAAAGATCACCTTCAAAGATGTGGCGGGAGTCGACGAAGCCAAAGAAGAGTTGCGCGAGATCATCGAATTCCTGCGCGAGGCGCAGAAATTTCAGAAGCTGGGCGGACGCATTCCCAAGGGTGTGTTGCTAGTCGGGCCTCCGGGAACCGGCAAGACTTTGCTGGCTCGGGCTGTCGCGGGCGAGGCGAATGTTCCGTTCTTCTCGATCTCCGGCTCTGACTTTGTCGAGATGTTCGTGGGCGTCGGCGCGAGCCGCGTGCGCGATCTGTTCGAGCAAGGCAAGAAGAACGCACCCTGCATCATCTTCATCGACGAAATTGACGCGGTGGGACGTCATCGCGGCGCCGGCCTCGGCGGTGGACACGACGAACGCGAGCAGACGCTCAACCAGTTGCTGGTCGAAATGGACGGCTTCGAGTCGAATGATGGCGTGATCCTGATGGCGGCCACCAACCGTCCCGATGTGCTCGATCCCGCGCTGCTGCGGCCGGGACGTTTTGACCGCCGCGTGGTGGTGAATCGTCCTGATGTGCGGGGCCGCGAAGAGATTCTGCGGGTGCACACACGCAAGATTCCTCTCGCCGATGATGTCGATCTGTCGGTCCTGGCGCGCGGTACGCCTGGCTTCTCGGGCGCTGACCTCGCCAACATGGTGAACGAAGCGGCATTGGCAGCGGCGCGGCAGAATCGCAAGGCCGTTCTGCAATACGACTTCGAAGTCGCCAAGGACAAAGTTTTGATGGGCGTGGAGCGGAAGTCGCTTCTGCTCACCGACGAGGAAAAGAGGAACACGGCCTATCACGAAGCCGGGCACGCACTGGTAGCCGCCAAGCTGCCGCATGCCGATCCCGTCCACAAAGTTACGATCATTCCGCGCGGCATGGCGCTGGGCCTGACCATGCAGTTGCCCGTCGATGACCGCCACAACTACTACAAGAATTATCTCGACACGCAAATCGCCATCCTGATGGGTGGGCGGATTGCAGAAGAGATTTTCCTGAACCAGATGTCCACGGGCGCCGGCAACGACATTGAACGGGCCACCGAACTGGCGCGCAAGATGGTCTGCGAATGGGGCATGAGCGATCTTGGCCCGCTGACCTTTGGCAAGAAAGAAGAGCAGATCTTCCTGGGCCGCGAAATCGCGCAACATCGCGATTACTCGGAAGCGACCGCCATCCAGATCGACGAAGAAGTGAAGAAGATGGTGAGCACAGGCTACAGCACGGCAAAAGAGATTTTGTCGAACAATCGCGACACACTGGAAAAAATTGCGAAGGGCTTGATCGAACGCGAAGTGCTGGATGCGACCGAGATCAAGTTGCTGGTGGAGGGCCAGGAATTGCCGCCGCTGAAACCGTTGCCGCCCAAGACCGCCGATGAAACTGTGCAGCAGGTGTTGAAGCCTGAGCGCACCCCGGCCAAGGGTGGAGAGCGTCCGGCAACGGCGTAGGTCAGCTATCAGCTGTCAGTCATCAGCTATCAGTTTTCAAGTTGGCGGCCTTTTTGGCCGCCTTTCTTTTTTCGCCTCAACTTGTCTTGGACGGGCGGGGCGCCCGTCGCTCCATTCTTTCTCCTGATAATATTTAGGGCCTGTGAACCTTTCTCTTGATTCCAAAGTTGCTCTTATTAGTGGCGGATCGCGTGGCATTGGCGCGGCTGCTGTGCGGCTCTTCGTGGGTTCGGGCGCGAAGGTTGTCTTCAACTATCAATCCGCCAAGGATCAGGCTGACGCGCTCGTGCGCGAGTGCGGGGCCGCGAATTGCCGCGCCGTGCAGTGCGAACTTTCCAGCCCCGAGGCGGCTGGGAAACTGGTATCGGAGGCGGTGGCCGCCTTCGGGCGTCTCGACATCATGGTCGCGAATCACGGCATCTGGCCGCCGGAGGATGCGCCGATCGATCGCATGACCGATGAGCAATGGCGCCGAACTATGGCGGTAAATGTCGACAGCGTTTTTGGGCTGATCAAGCACTCCGTCGCGCAGATGAAGAAGCAGCGCGAGCAATCGGCTTCGGCAGGCCAGGCCGCCGATCCCACCGGTCACATCGTCCTCGTCAGTTCTACCGCAGGGCAGCGCGGCGAAGCCTTCCACTGTGACTATGCGGCGAGCAAGGGCGCGCTTATCAGCATGGTGAAGGGCCTTTCGACGGAGTTGGCGCGCGACGGCATCCGCGTCAATTGCGTGGCTCCGGGATGGGTGGCGACCGACATGTCGGCCGCAGCCTTGAACGATCCGCCGACGCGGGCCAAGGTCTTCGGGACGATTCCGCTGGGCCGCGTAGGAACGCCCGACGAGATCGCCGGGCCAATCTTATTTTTGTGTACGCCTTACGCGGGCTTTATCACGGGCGAGATTTTCAACGTGAACGGCGGCGCGGTGCTGGTGGGATAGAACAGATCGCGTGTCCGCCGATCTGATTTTGCCCATGCAGCTAAAATCGCCCTCGCAGCTTCTAAAATAGTAAGAATGAAGACCCTCTCTCTCCTATTGCTGTTTTCGGCGCTTTCCTACGCCCAGACCGAAATCCAACCGCCGCCGCGTGAGAACCTGCCTCCTGCGCCCAAAACCGCGATCAACCTCAACGACACTGAGAGCGCCCACAAGGCCCGCGCGCTGCTTGATCAGGCGATCGAGGCGCTGGGCGGCCAGGCTTATCTCACCTACAAGAACCGCAGCGAGTCCGGACGCTACTACCCGCTCCACCACGGAACCACCGAGAGCACCGGAATTCTCTATAACTATTATCTCGAATATCCCGACAAGGACCGCTTCGAAGTCATCGCAACCAAGGACATTCATGTGATACCGGGAACCATCGATATCGGGGGCCTGAAGTCAGGCCATAAGTTCGATCTCGTCCTGATTCACAATGGCGATCAGGGCTACGAGATTAGCTACAAGGGCACAGCTGCGCAGGACAAGCTGGAACTGGAGAGATATCTGCGCCGTCGCCAGCACTCGCTGGAATGGATATTCCGCCAGTGGATCACCGACCCGACGGTGGCATTGTTCTACGACGGTCTGGATATTGTGGACAGCAAGCCCACCGAGCGTGTGACGCTGCTCAACAGCCACGACGATTCGGTCAATGTGTGGCTTGACGAGAATACCCACTATCCCATCAAGATCAGTTATTCGTGGCGCGACCCCAAAGACAGGCAAAAAAATACCGAGGAGGAGGTCTACGATCATTACAAGCCGGAAGATGGCATCATGACTCCGCACTCGATTACGCGCTACTTCAATGGAGAGACCTCGCAGCAGCGCTTCATCAACACCGCAAAGTACAACCTCGACCTCCCCGGCAAGATGTTCGACGCGAATGTGACATATGACCCGTTTAAACCGCTCAAAGGCAGGTAAGAGCCAGTAAAATTCGCCGGGAAACGCCCGATATTCTTCACTGACGGTTTCGGCGATCTCGCACAGCCAGAATGAGTTAGCTCGCGGGTGGCGCGCCAAGCCACGAAGTGTGGCAATTTTGCCACATACAACAATTGTGCCTTCCCTGTAATCTATTTCATCACAAAAGACTTAGAAGTCATTTGAACCGTAGTCTTCAACGATTTGATCCGCGCAGCTTGATACACGAACAAACAATTCGCGCAACCGCACAGTGCTCCGGCATTGGATTGCACAGTGGCGCGCCTGTCAATCTGCGCATTCTTCCGGCACCGGCTGGTACCGGCATCGTTTTCCACCGTACCGACCTCGATGGATTTGCCATTGAAGCCAGCGGCCGCAATGTGGCCCGCGTCAGCTACGCCACCAGCCTGATGAAAAAAGGCGTGCTCATTTCCACCACCGAGCACCTGCTCTCGGCATTTATCGGGGCCGGCATCGACAATGCAATCGTCGAACTCGATAATCTCGAACTGCCCATTCTCGACGGCAGCGCCCGCCCGTTCGTCGAGATGATTCAAAAGGCCGGCCTGAAGGAGCAACGCAAAGCGCGCACTTATCTGAGGATGGTGCGCGAGATCGAGTTGCGCGAGGGCGACAAATTTATTGCCATTTATCCGGCAGATCTCTATTCGGTTTCCTATTCCATCAACTTCCCGCATCCTCAGATCGGCAAGCAGAGCTTCTGCGTTCGCCTGACCAACGGCAGCTATCTGAAGCAAATTGCGCCCGCGCGGACATTTGGATTTCTCCATGAAGCTGACGCCATGCGGCAACAGGGCTTGATCCGCGGAGCGTCGACCGAAAATGCCATTGTGCTGAATCGCGAGGAAGTTCTGAATCCTCCGCTCCGTTTTCCGGACGAGTTTGTGCGGCATAAAGTGCTGGACCTGATCGGCGATCTCGCGCTCATCGGCAAGCGGATTTTGGGCGCCGTAGTAGCTGACCGTGCTGGCCATGCGATGCATACGGCGTTGGTATCGCGCATTCTGCGCGACCGGTCCTATTGGGAAGAAACTACGATGGACGACGGGATGCGGGCTCCTGCGATGGCCTCTGCCGCCAGCCTGAGCGTCTAGCGAGCTACAAGCAAAACACTTTCACCGCCGAGACGCAGAGCACGCCGAGAAGGCCTTTTTCTGGAAAATCCAGTTCTGAAGAATCCAAAAGGGGTTCAGCAGCTTCAAGTTTTTCTCGGCGTCTCGGCGGTAGATATTGCTTTAAGCTCGCGACTCGCAGCTCGTGGCTAATCGGCGGGCTGCGGAGTGTTCCACTCCAAAGGCGAAGTGCGTTCGGCGAGCAGGCGCGCCAGTTCCGCCTCAGCCTCGGAGCGTACGCGATCGGCGAAGGCATGCGCGCTCTGGCGATGTTCGGCGCCGAGCGCGGACAGGCGCTCTCGGAAGTACGGCTGATCTTCTTCCAGGCGGCGCAGCAGGCGCTCGGTTCGCGCAATTCTTTCTTCCAGTGTGATCAGCGTGCTTGTGGTCATGCGCTTCCTGTGTCGCTGTTTGATTGAACTGTCGTCGATCCCTCTCAGAGTCGAGGTTTTCCCCGGCCTTACCAACAGTGACACAGCGGACGGGGAGCACAAGTTACAAGCTGGGTACGGGGAGTTGCTGTGAGCCTTGGGCTGAAGCTAAACGGTTTCACCGCCGAGCCGCAGGGCCCGCCGGGTTTTTCCTGTAAATAAGGGTACGGTTAGAGATTTTCTTTGCGCTCTCGGCGTCTCGGCGGTAGATGTACTTCGAACTCTGAAGGCCACTCGCGAAAATTTGCAGCCGCGATCAAGAGAGCGACAAGTGCGCCAGCAGGTTCTGTGGCATTTCGCTCTGCATGCGATCGGTCAACCATTTGTCCAATTGATATTGCGAACTCTGCGGGACCTCGACGAAGCGAATGCCGGTGCGGCCTCTGCCGTCAGTCCAGGCGACCTGACCTTTCAGTTCGAGTGCAGTGTTAGAGCCGGGAAGCGTGAAACGCAACGCGGCTGCCGTTTCCTTGGGCAACTGGCCGGCGATGCGGAGGGCCATGCCACCCTCGCTCAAGTTGGTGGAGGCGGCGGTGAGTTCCGGACCCTGCGGAACCTTGAGGCGCACGGGGATCTCGACCGGATAGCGGAAGTAGCGGCGCCGCTCGCGGACCATGAAATTCAACGCGGCGTTGAAGCAACGGGTGGCGTGCAGCGTCGTAAGAGGTTTCTGCAAGACAAAATTGGCGCCACACTGGAACGCCGCCTGCGTGGTGGTCTTACCATTCACCACGGCAAAGGCCACGGACTTCGAGTTGCTCGGCGTCTTGCGCAAATCGCGCAGAATCGTGTCCCCACCCTGCAGATCGTCGCAATCAATGATGACGGCGTCGAACTTGCGCTTCATCAGCAGGCTGCTCCCGTTCTGGCTGTCCGGGCACACCTCAATTCGGACCGAAATCTTCTCCAGCGTCGGCCGTAGCACCCCGAGCAGAGCCGCATCGCGGCTGATCAGAAGCGATTCCAGTTTCATTTCATCTCGATGGTACCCGCAGCCCAGAGCGGGCGAAAGTAACTGAGGTACCGGACTAAGCGAGTACTTAATCACGCTCTCATGGGAACACTCGCGCCAGGAGTTACAACGGTTGGGGGCGGAATACAGCAGGAAATCAGGAGTAACACTAGCCTGACTAGTTTTTTATGGATTCAGCAGCCTTCGCCGCGATACTATGCGCCACACCATGAAGATGGGGGAGATCGCCTATCTCTCGCTCGGATCGAACCTGGGAGATCGCGCGGCCAACTTGCGGGCGGCGATCGCTCAATTGGATGAAGTCGGCTCGCTGCGGGCGGTCTCAGCTCTTTATGAGACACAACCGGTCGACGTCCCGGACCAGCCGTGGTTTTTGAATTGTGTGGCGGCGATCGAGACCAGCAAGACGCCGCGTGAGCTACTGAAATTTGTATTGTCCATTGAGGCCGCGCTGGGACGATTGCGATTTCGCGACAAGGGCCCGCGCAAGATCGACATTGATGTGCTGTTGTTCGGCGATCGCGTGCTGGAAGAGCCGAGCCTCGTGATTCCCCATCCCGAAATGCAACGGCGGCGGTTTGTGCTGGAACCGCTGGCGGAGATCGCTCCCGAGGTGTGCCATCCTGTGCTCAGAAAAACAGCACGCGAATTACTCGCCGCGCTCCCCCCTGGGCAGATGGTTCGGAAACTGGAAGCGGGAGCCTGGCACGCTGAGAAACTCTGAAACTGGTCAGGGGATTACGATCCGGCTGCCGGAGGCCTCCGGGGCCGCAATCGCCGACTGAGGTTCGGGGAACCCGGCAAACAGAAAATCTACAAAGGCGCGGGATTTGGGACGGCCTGAGGTCCGGGCAAGACCCATGCGCAACAGGAACACGAGCGCCTTCAGAATCTCTGAATCGCGCAGCCGCGAGTAGCCCAGATGCTTCTGCTCGGCGTCGCGAAACTCCTTCACCATGGTTGCCACTTCGCGCGCGATCTCATGGTGCGCGAGGTTCGCGGTCGGCTGCTCGTAGATCAGGCTCGATTCCACCAGCGTCTGGTAACTCTTGGCAAGCGCGCTGAGACCAGCGATCAGGTCCCGGTCAGTCAGCGGATGCCCGTCGAGCGAACGCCCGGCGCGGGCGCTCTTTGCGAGCGCAAAGCTGAGGCCCATGATCAACTGCTCGCGCTCATAGAGAAACTGCTCCGCGATTTCGATCTCGGGGAACAGGGCGGCGCGATCCAGCGCCGTGGTTCCGCGGGTCTTTTCGTGCTCGCGTGCCTGCTGTCGTGACTGTAAGAGATACGGGCATTCGCTTGGACAGTCGAGCGTGATCTCGCGCTGCTCGCCGCAACACTGCGCGCATATTTTTCCATGCACTGCCGGGCAGAACCGCTTTTCTTTTCGCACCTCGCAAATCGGACAGCTCACACAGTTTTCCTCAATCAGTCATTATTTCATGGGGAAACTTGATGCTGTACTTTGACCGAACCCTGCCCTCCTTCTCTCCCTCCCTAGAGCTATAATTGCCCCCAACCGATGGCTCTCGCTCCTGGCTCAAAACTAGGCCCCTACGAGATTCAGTCGCCGCTCGGCGCGGGCGGCATGGGGGAAGTGTATCGCGCACGCGATACGCGTTTGGAGCGCGATGTCGCGCTCAAGATTCTACCCGAGCTTTTTACCCTCGAACCCGACCGGCTGCGCCGCTTCGAGCAGGAAGCGCGCGCCGTGGCCGCGCTCAACCATCCCAATATTCTTGCCGTTTTTGATATCGGGCAGCACAACGGCGCGCCCTTCCTGGTCTCCGAACTTCTCGAAGGGGAAGCGCTGCGTGCCGTTCTCGACCGCGGTGCGCTACCCCAACGCAAGACCATCGAATATGGAGTCCAGATCGCGCACGGGCTGGCGGCGGCGCACGAAAAAGGAATCGTCCACCGCGACCTGAAACCTGAGAATGTCTTTGTCACGAAAGATGGTCGAATCAAGATCCTTGATTTCGGCTTGGCGAAACTCGCCCAGAAAGCGGGCATCGAATCGGATGACGTTACCCTCGCCGGGTCGAGCACGGCTGTCGGCATGGTCATGGGAACCGCCAGCTATATGGCGCCCGAGCAAGTGCGGGGAGAGTCCGCCGATCCTCGCACCGACATCTTCGCGTTCGGCGCTGTGCTCTATGAAATGCTCTCCGGCATGAGCGCCTTTCGCAGAGACACGGCAGCCGAAACCATGACTGCGGTTTTGAAGGATGACCCGCCCGAGTTGACCCGACCGGTTCAGCATGTCTCTCCCACGCTCGAGCGCATCGTGCGGCGTTGCCTGGAAAAGAATCCCGAGCAGCGCTTTCAGTCCGCGCGCGATCTTTCGTTTGCTTTGAGCGCGCTCTCCGGAACCGAGACCAGCGGCGTTGCCCGCGTCGCCACCGCCGCGACTCCCCGCCGCCTGCCGCTTCTGCCTTGGCTAATTGCCGCGCTGGCGCTCGTGGCGGTTGTTCCCGCCACCTGGTGGATTGCACGCCGGCCTCAGCCCACGACTCGCATGCAGTTTGCCCTCGCCGTTCCGGATGAAATGAGCATCAGCCATATGGCGCTCTCGCGCGACGGCTCTATGCTTGTGTTTGTTTCGCCGGAGGAAACCTCCGCGATGCCCATGCTCTACTTGCAGCGCATCGGCTCCTCCGGTGTAACGCTTCTGCCGGGCACACAGGGAGCAAGTTATCCTTTCTGGTCGCCCGATGGCGCCTATGTCGGATTTTTCGCCGGAGGCAAGCTACAAAAAATCGCAGTTTCAGGCGGCACGCCCCAGGCGCTCGCCACCGCTCCCGCGGGACGCGGCGGAAGTTGGGGAAGCAAGGGTGTAATCATTTACGCTCCAGACGCCCAAGGCCCGATGCAACGAATCAATGCTGATGGCACGGCGATGGCGCAGGTCACGGAGATCCAGCCGGGGGAACAATCCCATCGCTGGCCGCTCTTTCTTCCCGACGGCGGCCACTTTTTAATGTGGGTTGGTAACTTCGGGAATCAGAAGGATGACCGCGTGAGCGGCATCTACGCGACTTCTCTCGCAAGCAAGGAGAGAAAACTTCTTGTCCTGTGTTCTTCGAGTTTTGGTTATGACGACCATAATTTGTATTATGCGGATTCGCAAAGACAGTTGGTAAGCATTCCTTTTGACCCGGCTGCCGGCACGATTTCAGGAAGCGCGACCGTCATTGCGACTGTTGTCGGATATCAGCCGTCGACGATTTGGACGGCCTTGGCGGTAGCACAGAATGGGACGTTGATCTACAACACTGGCGTCGGGGCCGCCGAGTCCGCGCTTACCTGGGTCGATCGATCCGGCAAAGAGCTCGGCCGGATCGGCGATCCCGCGATCATGGCCAACCCCATGCTTTCTCCCGACGGCACCCGCCTCGCCATCGATATCAGCGACCAGAAGGCGAATAACGTGGATATCTGGATTGAAAGTACGACCGGAGCAAGCAACTCGCGCTTCACCTTCGACCCCGCGGAAGAGGCCGTGGGGGTGTGGTCGCGGGATGGGAAAGTGGTGGCTTACCGTTCTGACGCCGAGGGCTCAACGGTGAACTTAAAGTCAGCAACTGGCCTTGAGCGGGAGAAAAAGAGATTCACCATGCCGCCTAGCTCCATGGACGATCTTATTCCTAATTCCTGGTCTCTGGATGATCGTCAGATTCTGATGACGCGCCAAGGCGCGGCCGGCGCCCACCTGGAACTACTGCCCATTGCCGAGGGCGCGCCATCCCGCTTGTTAAGCGGAAACAGCAATGAGAAAAACGGACAAATTTCTCCCGACGGCAAGTGGGTGGCGTACGCCTCCGATGAATCGGGCGCATGGGAGATTTACGTGAGCTCATTCCCCGGTGCGGCGGGGAAATGGCAGGTGTCTCGTGGCGGCGGAACCGAGCCCCGTTGGCGCGGGGACGGCAAAGAGATTTTCTATATCGCCCCGAGCGGGGTGTTAATGGCGGTACCAGTCAACGGCGAGACGACTTTCGCTACCGGGCAGCCCACGGCTCTGTTTCAGATTCACGGCCGCGCCCCGATTTCCTCCACCGATCTCTTTACCTACGATGTTGCCAAAGATGGCAAGCGCTTCCTCGTCAACCGCTACGTAAAACCGGAGCACGTGGCGCCGTTGACCATCTTGCTGACCGCGCCGACTGGCAATCCTTCCCAATAGCAAAATCGCGAACGCGCTCACAAGAGCATTCCATCGCCGTCTATATATCGCCAGCCTTATGCCTTTGCGATTGCCCCCACTCATTTTCTCCGTCGTCTCCGCAATCACGCTTGCCGCCGCCGGACCTGTGTTCCCCCAACTACTGCCTGTGACCCGGCTGGACGGTAGCAAAATCCCGCCTGCCCAGATTGATGCAACTGTCAACCGCTGGATGGAGGCGGCCCACGTGACCGGCGCAGGCATCGCAGTCTGGAACGATGGAAAACTTGTGTACCTCAAAGCATACGGCGTTCGGGATAAGGAAAAGCAATTAGCGCTCACTCCCGACTCGGTGATGACCGCTGCCTCATTGACAAAGCCTGCTTTCGCCGTCATGGTCTTGCAATTGGTGCACGAGCGGGTCCTCGACCTCGATAAGCCGGTCTTTCAATATTTGCCCAAGCCGCTTCCAGAGTATGACGCCTACAAAGACCTGGCTGGCGACGCCCGCTATAAGCAGATTACGATGCGCATGCTGCTCGACCATACCAGCGGATTTGCAAACTGGCGCCGTTTCACAGACGACAACAAGTTACGGATCTACTTCACGCCGGGATCGAGATTTGCTTATTCCGGCGAGGGCATTGATTTGGCGCAGCTCGTGGCGGAGACCGTCACGAAACAGTCAACCAGCGAACTGATGAACCAATACATCTTCCAACCGATGGGTATGAGCCGCACGAGCATGGTTTCAGAAAAGCGGTTTGAGGATGATCAAGCAAACGGCTACGACGAGGAAGGCAAATCTCTGGGTCCGGAACAACGTCACAGGGCCGATGCCGCTGGATCCATGCACACCACCCTGCGCGATTATGCGCGATTCGTACAAGCGGTGCTGAACGGTGCGATTCCCGATGCAAAAGTCCGGGAGATCATGCTGAGTCCTCAGATTTCGATTATGTCGAAGCACGAATTCCCCACTCTCTCCGAGGAAACGGCCACCGGCAACCGTGCGATTCATCTCGCTTACGGCCTCGGGTGGGGACTCTTTTCGACCCCGTACGGGGGCGCTTTCTTCAAGGAAGGGCACGACGAAGGCTGGCGTCATTACGTTGTCGGTTTCGAGCGGCCGAAAGCTGGCATGCTAATCATGACCAACAGTTCGAACGGAGAGGACATCTACAGCGGTCTGCTTGAACATGTTCTCGGAGATACCTTCACACCCCTCGAGTGGGAGGGCTTTAAGCCGTCGGCCAGCATTGGTCGGCGCCGTCCGTGAACGAAGAACTGCACCACAGACGAGGCATTTTGACTCCGTGCCGCAAATAAATCGCTCCTAATCGCCGTCATAACCGATTTCTATTTGTCTCATTTCGTCCGGCGCGTTAGCCTATTACATTCATCCCCGGACAAAATGTTTTTGGGCTTCGGCCCAGATTCTGTTTGTGTGGAACATTCTTAAATTCCTGTTTCCTGGGAAAAAGGAGAGGCATGTCAACTGAACTGCGGAATTTTCTGTCCATCCCCTACGACGAACTCGAAGAGATGAATTTGAAGGCAAAGAAGCAGCGCCTGGATCGTGTGGCTCCTGGAAAGATCCAGGAAGAACGGCTGAAGTATTTGACCGACGAGTCACGCATCAAGGCGGTGACCGTCATGTTCAGCGACCTCGAAGGCCGCCTGCACATGCTGGACTATGACAAGAAATTCCTGTTGAAGAGCTTCGACAATCTGACCTTCGATGGCTCCTCGATTCGCGGCTTCACTGCACAGCGCGAAAGCGATCTTCGCCTCGGCATCGACTGGGCGGCTTTTTATTGGGGACCGGCCGACGTCTTTGGACCCGGTAAGGTGATGGTGTTCGGCGAAGTGATCGACAAGGGTGGCGAACCCTACTCGGCCGACATGCGCGGTGTCTTGAAGACCTTCGCGGAAACTCAATTCAAGAAGAACGGCTACACCCTCAATGCGGCCAACGAAATTGAAGGCTTTCTTTTCAAGGGAGCGGATGCCGAGCGCACCTACCATGAAACTCTGAAATTCGAATACGTAAACACGGGCGGATATTATCATTCGCTGCCCGGCGACCCGCTGCGCACCTTCATCGACACCACCGCCGAAGTGCAACGCGCGATGGGGTTCCAGAATGAGAAGGATCACCCCGAGGTTGCGCCCTCGCAGTTCGAAATCAATTACAACTACGCGGAGGTTGTTGCCGCCGCCGATCACATCCAGCTCTATAAATTGATCTGCCGCCAGGTCGCGCGCAACATGGGATTAACTGCGTGCTTTCTGCCGAAGCCGGTGGTCGGCGTGAACGGCAGCGGCATGCACACCAACGTCTCCATCAGCAAGGGCGGCAAGAACATTTTCTGGGATCCGAAAGGCGAGGAAAAACTCAGCAAGGCGGGCTGGGAGTTTCTGGATCGCATCCTGACCCATGGCAATGATATTTGCCTGCTTCTGAATCCCAGCGTCAACGCTTATCGTCGCCTCGATCCGCACTTCGAAGCGCCGAACCAGATCAAGGCATCGCCTGTCGATCGCGGTTCCATGATCCGCATTCCAATAGGCAACGAGCGCAGCATGAGAGTCGAAGTCCGCTCGGTGGCTCCGGATGCGAATCCGTACCTGGTTATGCTCTCGATTTTCAAAACGGGTCTCGAAGGCACGACCGCGAAAATCAAGAATCTGCGTCAGGCGGAGCGCTATCTGCCCGATAACATCTATACCGCTCTCGAAAATTTCCGCAAGGCGGACTGGATGTCGACGTTGCTGGGCAAGGATGTGATGGGCCGGTACGCCGATTTGAAACAGGCCTCGGCGGACCGCTGCCCGCGCCTCCTGGGCACTTTTGTTAAAGCGCCCGAAGTCCAGTATCACCACGACGTCTACAACCAGTACCTCTGGAACTTATTTTAGGAAGAGCTTGAAATGTGTGGCGCGGACATTCCTATCCGCGCTGCTCTCCAAATTCACCAAAAGGCTGCCAGATTCCGCGCAGCTTTTTTCTTTTGCACCATTCAACGCAGTTACTTTGGTGCTCGCCATCACATCGGCTGAGCGGACGCTCCTGACATAATTGTTATTATGGTGGGCGGTTCTTTCTCTTCGCATTTCTTTCTGTCGGACGAGTGGCTGCCGAAATCGGTTATCTGCCTGCGCAGTTACACCTGGAACAGATTCCTGCATGATGTGATCGCTGGCATCACGGTAGGCCTGGTCGCCTTGCCCTTGGCGATGGCGTTCTCGATCGCCTCCGGCCTGACGCCGCAAGCCGGAATTTACTGCGCTATTGTCACCGGCTTCCTGATTTCCCTGCTGGGCGGCTCAACCACGCAGATTGGCGGGCCGACCGGGGCCTTCGTGGTCGTCGTTGCCGGAATCGTCGCTGTCCACGGCGTAGACGGTTTGTTCATGTGCACGGTGATGGCTGGCGTCTTTCTGGTCATCATGGGCCTGACCGGCATGGGCTCCGCCGTGAAGTACATTCCCCGGCCTATCGTGATCGGATTCACCAACGGCATCGCCATCCTGATTGCCAGCACACAGGTCAAGGATTTCTTCGGGTTAAAGCTGGAAAAGGTCCCAGGTGTGTTCTGGCAGCGCATGGAAGCGCTGGCGCGAGATTTTCATACGATTTCCATCGAGGCCACATTGCTCGCGGTGGGCACGGTGGCCATCATCATCGTTTGCCGTGGAATTTCCATCCGCATTCCCGGCGCGATCGTGGCGATGGTGCTGGGCACCGCAGTGGTCGCGATCTTCAAACTGCCGGTCGAAACCATCGCCAGCCGCTTCGGAGGCATTCCCAGCGGGCTGCCGCACTTTGCCATTCCATCGTTTCGCCCGGAGTTGATCCACGGTTTGCTGGGGCCGGCTTTGACCGTTGCGATGTTGGGCGCGATCGAGTCGCTGATGTCGGCGGTGGTCTCCGACCGCATGTCGAATGACCGCCACAACCCCAATGTCGAATTGGTTGCTCAGGGAGTGGCCAACGTCGTTTCGCCGATGTTTGGCGGATTGCCGGCCACGGGCGCGATCGCCCGCACCGCAACCAACATCCGCTCGGGAGCGCAAACGCCGGTGGCAGGCATGATCCACTCGCTCACGCTGCTCGCGATTCTTCTCTTCGCGTCGCACTGGGTCCGCCTCGTTCCGATGGCAGTGCTGGCCGGCATTCTCATGGTTGTGTCCTACAACATGGGCGAATGGCTCGAGATTCCGGCGCTCCTCAAACTGACCAAAACCGACGTCAGCGTCTGGCTGGTCACGTTTGCATTGACCGTGTTTGCCGATCTCACAGTCGCCGTCCAGGCTGGCATGATTCTGGCTGCCCTGCTCTTCATCAGCCGCGTTGCCGCCACCACGACTGTCTCCCAAGTCACCGACGACTACATCGAAGACGGCCGCGTGCATATTCTGCAGGACAAAGACATTCCTTATTACGCAACCATCTTCCGCATCCATGGTCCATTCTTGTTCGGCGCGACCGACAAGATTGACGTGGTTACCCAAAACATCCACGAACTGCCGCCCGTGGTCATCATCCGGCTGAGGAACATGACAGCGCTCGACGCCACCGGATTGTTCGCGCTCGAGCAGGTTGCAAAAACATTGAAAGCTAGCGGCCGCGCGTTGATCCTCTGCGGTGCAAGGGAGCAACCTATGCGACTGATTGAGCACACCGAATTCGAAGAGCTGGTCGGCCCCGAGAATATTTGTGTAAACGTCCAGGAAGCGCTGCGCCGGGCCGAGGAAGTGTTCGAAAGATTGCAACCGGTGGGGTCTGGGCGGGCGCGATGAAACCTATCTCATCTCACAAATCGGTTTTGAAAGGGCACGGCTTCAGCCGTGCCGCTCAGGGCCACCAAGATACCGGCTTTGGCCCTTTGTCTAGTGCATTGCCGCCGCATACGCCATCGTCGCGTTGAGATACCGGCTCATGGCCAGATCGACAATCGTCCCGATCATCTCGGTGTAGGAAAGCCCCGCGGCCTTCGCCGCCATGGCGAATTCCTGCCGGCTGGCCAGCCACGGATTCGGATTCGCCTCAATGACGTAAACATCGCCGTCGGGCGCGAGCCGCATGTCAATGCGCCCATAGTCGCGCAGCTTGAGTGCGCGATAGGTCGCGAGCGCCGTATCCGAAAGCCGCTTCCGAGTCGCCTCGTCCAGATCTTCGGCGATCCCCGACTTGGTCAACTTGTAGGCTTCGCTGTTTTTCTCGAACTTCACGTCGTAGCTGGCTATTTTCGGCGTGCCTTCGGGCAGCCGCGAAAGATCGAGTTCGATGAGCGGCAGAACCTGCGCCCGTTCATAGTTGCCGAGTACTCCAGCGTAAATTTCCCGCCCTTCGATGTACTCCTCGATCAGCGCCGGAGAATCGAATTCATCCTGGATGTACTCAATGCGCTCCATCATCTCCTTCACGTTGCGAACGACCGAACCGGCGTCGATGCCAATCGATCCGTCTTCCCACGCGGGTTTCACGATCAGCGGAAATGAAATGTCATGGGCGTGCTCGATCCGTCCACGATAGGAGGTTGCAAAGAATGGAGTCTTGATTCCATGGAATGCGAAGATCTTCTTCGCAATGGCCTTGTCCTGCGCCAGAAAAAGCGAATGCGGTCCCGCCCCGGTGTAGCGCAACCCCAGCAGGTCCACGTAGGCAACCACGTTCATCTCTTTTGTGTCGTCGCCATCGAACGACTCGGTCAGGTTGAAGATGAGGTCGGCATCGCACTTCGCGAGCGCATGCAGCGACTGCGGACGCCCGTCCAGTTCAACGTGGAAAGGCTCGTGTCCCAGCTTCTGCAACGCTTCAAAAATTTCCTCGCGATCCGTCTTCTCTTTCTTGATCTTCTTTACGACCTTATGCGGCTTGCGGCGATTCCCCTCGGCCGGTTCAATGTTCGCGGCCGCCGCGGCCGGATCTTCATTCCACAAATCGTACAGCAGCCCGATTTTCAGTTTTGCTCCAATCATTCAATCTCCCTAAGACGGACTCCGCGCAGTAATTCAGAGCGTTGACCTTGCCACTTATAACGCACAGTCCAGAGCTAAGAGCCAACACCTAAGAGCTAAGAGCCGATTTGTTACGGCTGTATAAACTTTCCCTTTGCTACGTACGTCATCGCTAACGCGGTCGCGTAGGCGGTTACCTCGGCCAGATGTTCGGCGCTGCGCGTTTTGTCGGCGCGCAAGTCGAGTTCACCGGCGCGTCGTTCGATGTTGTCGACCAAAGTCTTGATCAGCGGGCGTTGCGCTCCCGTCCATTGCGCCACCTTGTCGATGAGCGCCTTGCGATGCTGATGCAGAAACTCGCTCGCCGCCATCGCCGTCTTCCGCCGCTTCGATACCGGAAACAAATCCCGTAAATCCGTGTCCGGCGTGAGTTCGGTGACCGCGACCTCTTCGCTCCCATTGCGGTGATAAAAATCGGCCACCGTGATTTCCATATCGTCAACCGTGATGTCGGTGATGCCGCGTCTCCGCATCGGATCGCTTTTCCGCAACTTCCTCACCAGTCGGTCCAGATAGCGCAGCTTCTCCATTGCCGGCCAGCCGCGATAGCGTTTGCGCCAGTTCGACCGCGGGGTCAGCCACACCGCAAACGTCTCGGCAAAATCTTCATCCGGATGCTTCTGCGCATACCATCCCGGCAAGTGCCGCACGTAGTCGCGCGAAAAGGGCGCGGGCCGGTAGTTGTCGCGATAAGGCCGCCGGAACGACCCGAACATTCCTTTCCACTCCGGCTTGTTGTGGAGCTTGTAGGCATAGGTGAATGCATGTCCGGCCTCATGTCGCAGGTACATCATGATCTCTCGCGCATCTTCCAGGTCGTGCGCCTGCTTCTCGAGTTCCGCCAATTCCGCATTCGCCAGATAAAACGGAATACCGATGATCGGCTCGCCCGACGGACATCCCCATTCGTCGGTCAGATAGCAGGCAGGCCGAAACTTCGCCAGCCCCTTGCCGTCCAGTTCGCGGTAAAGCTGCTCCACAAAACGCTCCACCGGCGATCCCTCAAGCTTGAGTCCAAGCTCGCGGATCGGCCGGCTTAGAAGTTCCTGATTGTTGTCGGGCTTCTCTTGATCTTTATCCGGCACAAGCACTCGCTATCGAGGCGACTCGGTATCATGGCGAACCAGCCCTGTCGCCGGTTCGTGACCCATTCGTCCTCAGATCGAATCGCTCATCGAACACAAATCGTTACGCGGTCTCGAACGCTGCCTGCAGTGGATTTCTGCAGCCGCGCGCGCAACGAACGGGGAGGGACGATGTATCTATAGTAAACAATAGTCGAGATCAGCGATTACGCGGAAGTGACTGGGGTAATACGCACAGCGCAAATCATGAAGCGTGAATCATGAGTGAACGAGCTTTGATTCGACGCGCTTCGATGCGGCCCCTGCCTCAATGAAGCTCGCTTCGATCTCGACGCGCTCATCAATATCCGCGAAAACGCCTACCGCGTCGCTTCTGGCGTCGTGCGACCAGCCTTGCGCACAATGGATTGAACTACGACTCGCTTCAGAACCAGTAGGACAACGCAAGCGATGATGAGCGCCAGCGAAATTGTCGTCGTCATAACATCCCCCATGCCGTGCTCAGATCATTGCAGCATCAGGGGGAGTTAATAGAAAAGGTTACGAGCGTCATGCGAACCTTCCACAGCCATCGCAAACAGCAGAATATTCCGCCTTACTGAACCGTGATATTCACCGTCGCCTGCGAGCGCCCATAAGGCCCCGTCGCGTACAGCGTGTATGTCCCTGTCTGCGAAGGCGTAAACGAAACGCTGCTCCCGCGTACCGCTCCCAGGCCGGGTGAAACGATCAGATAGGAAGCGCCACTCACACTCCAGTTCAGTGTGACCGGTTGGCCTGCGCTCACCGCAGCCGGTGTCGCCGTAAAACTCGTAATCTGCGGTGCGCTGCCGGTGGGAACATTCGCGGCCGTGTAGACCGGATTCATCTGGACCACTTCGAAATCCGATGCCGTCAGTGTTCCGAGCGTGTGCAGGTCGTCGTTATTCCAGCGATCGTCAGGCGTGCCAGTCAAATACATCGAACTCCCGTTGTCGGCCATGATGATGCCGTACTTCTTCAAGGCCGTCAGGATGACTTGGTTGGTCTGCGAGAAGCCTGAGATGTCGACACTTGATTTCAGGCGCATGCGCATGCCCATCGGCGCCGCATTCGGATCGCTGGAGTTTGCCGCCCAGTGCGAAGCCGGCGCAGTGAACGCGGCCCGGCTGTGTTGCAGCGTGAAACGGATGGCATGGTTGATTGAGCCCGCGGCAACTTCATCGTAGCGGAGAAGCCCGGGAAAAATGGGAAGTCCCGCGGCATCGGCGGAAGTCCAGGTGTACGGTCGCTGCTCGTTCGCAAGCAGATCCCAGACCGCCGCTGAACCCGCGTTCCATGAGCCATTCGCATTGGGCGCTCCCTGGTAGAGCTCATACAGCCAGCACTGGTTGTTGTCGAGCACCAGCACATGCTCATCCCCGCTCGGGTTGGGATACCCCTCAATCGGTGCATTGGCCGGAATCGGCATCGGCCCGGGATCGCTCTCGTCTCCGTAAGCAGTAAAGTTTATGCTGACCGGCGCCTGCGACGAATCGACGACAATATACGGAATCCCCATATAACTCCCGTCATACAATCCCGAACCGAAATCAGGATGCACCGGCGTGCCGCTTCCTATGAGACTGACAATCGCAGCAGAATTTGGGTCCACCGGAGCCGACGAAATGTCCTGATTCCACAGGCTGCTCGCAGGAAAAGGCAGAAAGCCGTTCAGGCTCGCGCCTTGGCCCGTAGCGATCTGACTGCATGCAGCGTTCTGGTTTCCACCTCCGCCTCCGCCGTTGCTGGACTTGTTGCTCAGGCCGCCGCATCCGAGAGTGAGCAGCAAGCTGGAGATCGAAACAATAGTGAGGGCTCTACAGAAAGTACGCGACATTTGGGGAGGCTCCGAGTCAATGCTCGCCGGTGGCACGTCGTCGGGCAAACGCCAAAAGGGCTGGTCGCGAATTGGAATTGGGACGATGGGCAGGCGTCAATCGGGCAATGTCCGGAACCTCAGTTCAAAAAGAAAGGCGGATCGACAATCGGATCCGCCTTCTTCGTAAATTTGAGATTGGCTTCTACTGCAGCAGCGTGCCCTCGCCGTTTCCGTTCGGTTCTTCCGGCGCAATCACCACCGCCGCTGCCACGCGGTCTCCCGGTTCGAGCGAAAGCAGTCGCACGCCCTGCGCAGCCCGGCCCGATTCGCGAATCGTGCTCGAGTCCATTCGGATGATTTTGCCGTACTGGCTGATCAGCATCACCTGCGACTCTTCATTCACCTGTGCGATGCCGACCACTTTGCCGTTGCGCTCCGTCGTCTTCACGTTGATCACGCCCGAACCGCCGCGTCCCTGCAGCCGGTATTCATCCGCCGGAGTGCGCTTCCCGTAGCCGTTTTCGGTGATCGAAAGAATCAGCGAACCTTTAATCGGCAGCGTCTCGTCGGTCGCAGTCGCTTCGACGCCGGCCTTGGCTTTGATTCTCGCCGCGGCCTCTTCGGCTTGCTTGATGTCTTTCGCCGTGGTCGCCATGCCGACAATGTAATCGCCCTTGTCAAGGTTCATGCCGCGCACGCCGTAGGCCGGACGTCCCATCGGCCGCACGTCCTCTTCATTGAAGCGAATCGCCTGCCCGTCGTGTGATGCCAGAAAAACGATTTGCTCGCCATCGGTCAACGTGGCCGCGACAAGTTCATCACCCTGATCGATGCCGATCGCGATAATGCCCCGCGACATCACATGCGAGAAATCCTTCAGCTCGGTCTTTTTCACCGTGCCGTTGCGCGTGGCAAAGAAAATATATCGCCCCGCTTCTTCCAGATTCCGCACCGCAACCATCGTGCGCACGGTTTCTCCCGCTTGCAGGCCGACAAGGTTGCCAATGTGCTTGCCCTTGCCCGCCGCGCCCACATCCGGAGTCTCATAAACCTTCAGCCAGTACACGCGCCCAGTGTTGGTGAAAATCAGAATGTAAGCATGCGTCGAGGCAATGAACAGTTGCTCGACGAAATCCTCGTCGCGCGTCTTCATGCCGGTGCGTCCCGTGCCGCCACGGCGCTGCATGCGGTAGGTCGAGATCGGAGTGCGCTTCACGTAGCCCGAATGGCTGACCGTGACCGCGACCTGCTCGTCGGCAATGAGATCTTCGAGCATGATCTCGGCCGCTTCATCTTCGATCACCGTCCGCCGCGCGTCGCCGTAGAGCTTCTTCACTTCCTCCAGCTCTTTGACGATGACGGTGCGCAGCTTCTTCTCCGAAGCGAGGATTGCTTCGTATTCTGTGATGCGATCGCGCACTTCTTTCAACTCGTTCGAGATTTCATCGATAGAAAGTTTCGTCAGGCGATGCAACTGCAGTTCGAGGATCGCGTCCGCCTGCTTGGCCGTGAACGGCTTTTCCGCCGGAAGTTTCGGTGCGCGTCCGGTCGTATTAATGTCGATCTTCTTGCCGCCGAAATAAGCGACCAAATTGTCCCGCGCATCGGCCCGGTTGGCGCTGCCGCGGATGATCGCGATCACGTTATCCAAGTGATCGAGTGCGGTCAGGTAGCCTTCCAGAATGTGTTCGCGGTCGCGCGCCTTCGAGAGCAGGTACGCAGTCCGCCGCCGCACCACATCGACACGATGATCGATGAAGTGCTGCAGCGCCTGCACCAGCCCCATTTCCTTCGGCTGCTGGTTCACCACCGCCAGCAGGATCATGCTGAAGCCTTCCTGCATCTGCGTGTGCTTGAAGAGTTGGTTGAGCACGATCTGCGGCTCGGCGCTGCGCTTCAGTTCGATCACAATCCGCATGCCATCGCGGTCGCTCTCGTCGCGAATATCGGAAATATCGTCGATGGTCTTGTCATTCACCAGGTCGGCGATCCGCTCGATCAGCCGCGCCTTGTTCACCTGGTAAGGAATTTCCGTGACAATGATCGCCTGCTTTTCCTTGGTGACATTTTCAATCGCCGCCCGCGCACGCATCATGAAGCGGCCGCGGCCATTTCTGTAGGCCTCGAAAATCCCGGCCCGCCCGTGAATGATTCCAGCTGTCGGAAAATCCGGTCCCTGCACAAACTTCAGCAACTCGGCCAACTGCGAATTCGGATTGTTGACCAGCGTAATGGTGGCATCGACAATCTCGGTCAAGTTGTGCGGCGGAATCTTCGTCGCCATGCCGACCGCAATTCCGTCCGAGCCATTCACCAGCAGATTCGGAAACCGCGCCGGCAACACAGCAGGCTGCGTCTCCGAGCCGTCATAATTCGGATAGAAGTCGACCGCTTCCTTATCCAGATCCTCAAGCAGCGCCGTCGCCACCCGCGTCAGCCGCGCTTCCGTATATCGATCCGCCGCCGGAGGATCGCCGTCCACCGAGCCAAAGTTCCCCTGCCCATCCACCAGCGGCGCGCGCATCGCAAACGGCTGCGCCAGCCGCACCAACGCGTCATACACCGCCAAATTTCCATGCGGATGGTACTTGCCCATCACCTCGCCGACGATGCGGGCGCATTTACGCGTAGGCCGCCCGGGCGCCAGCCCCATCTGCTGCATGGTGTAGAGAATGCGGCGATGCACCGGCTTCAATCCGTCGCGCACATCGGGCAGCGCGCGCCCAATAATCACCGACAGCGAATAGTCGAGATACGACTTGCGCATCTCCTCTTCAATATTGACGGGCTGAATGTTGGCAGCACCGGGGCCGTCGCCCCCAGGTGGAGGAGTTAAAGGCAGTTGCGGATCTTGATCGTCAGCCATGAATTAGCTCTCAGCTCTCAGTTGTCAGCGCTCAGTGAGGCAAGTGTGGGGACGGGCGTCCTCGCCCGTCCAAAGCGGAGCAGATCTCCGCTTTTTGTCATTCCCAAAATACGTCTAAGTCATTGCATTTACATACGCTTAGTCGGCTGGATTTATTCTGAAATTATACCACGTTTGAGGTCTTTTCGCGTCGTGGTGCGGAGGCGTTTCAGCCTCTGCGCAACGTGAGCAATGTGATCTCCGGAGGCACGCCGATCCGCACCGGAAATCCAAACGTGCCGAGTCCGCGATTCACATAAAGCGCAGCCTTTGAAGTTCCATTAGCACAACCCGAAGCATTTGAATTTCCGTGAGCGCCACCCGAGCCGAGGGTGCCCCATCCTAACGTCGCGTTCTGTGCGACGTTAGGGTGGGCGACCAAATTGTCAGCGCCGTGAGATTTTACTGGCACCTGAGAGCTGACAGCTGAGAGCTGTCCCATCGGCAACCGGTACAACCCCGCCACAAACGGCGAGATCAACCGCGCCGGCGTGATGTCGTGATCGACAATCTCAACCTTGATCTGTCCGCCATGTGTATGCCCCGCCAGGCTCAACTCGATGCCGAGCGCGGCCGCCCGCGGAAACGAATTCGGATTATGCGACAGCAAAACATTCGGCATATCGCTCCGAACCAGGTGCTCGATCTCCGTCAACATTGGCGTTGTCCGTTCGCCCGACACCATGTGGTCGCGCTGGTAATCGACGCCCAGCAGATTGAAGCGCGCGCCCTTGTACTCAATCACCTCGGACCGCGCCCGCAGCAAGCGCATGCCATGCTGCTGAAACAACCGCTCCGCCTCGTCTTCCACGCCAGCATAAATTTCGTGATTCCCGTTGCAGCCCCAAACGCCCAGCGGAGCGCGCAATTTGGCAAGTTCATTGATGCAGGCGTCCAAAGGATCGCCCTCGCTCGAAACAAAATCACCCGTAACGAATGAAATATCCGGCGAGAGTTCGTTCGCCATCTCGACCGCCCGCGCAATCTCCCGCGGAGGCATGTAGTCCCCAATATGAATGTCGCTCAACTGCGCAATGTGCAGCCCATCCAGTTCCGGCGGAAGATTCGCAATCGGCACATCCACGCGCTCAACCGTATAACGCAGTCGTCCGGCTGCAAATCCATAAGTAGCCGCCAGAAAGGGAAGGCTGCCCGCAAGATAAGCCGCATAACGAAAAAGCGTTCGGCGCGAGGCATCAAAATCCGATCCGCCACGAGCGTTAATCGCCACCCCATGCCGCAAATTCGCGACCGCATTCGTAGCCCACTCAATGCCGCCCACCGACTTAACAGCAATCAGCGCAAAGAGCGAAGCCACCACCCACAGCCGCGAAACCGTAATAAGCCCCTTGCCGAAAGGAGCCCGCGAAACCACATGTCCAAGCAGGGAATCAAAGAGCGCAGCAAACATAGCGAGAGCCGCCGCAATCAGCGCAATCTGCAATCCAGTGCGCCACTGCGCGCCCGCGAGCCCCGAAATCCAGTTCCAAGCCCGCAGAAACCAGAAGCGCTGCACGCCATAGATAAGAGCAAGAAAAATTGCAAAGAAAAGAATTCGTCCGATCAGGGTAAAGACTCCTATGAACTTATGCTGATTTGATGCCACAAGCACAGTGGAAGGCTCGGCAACAGAAAAAGACTCGGCAGCAGGGGAAGCTCGGCGATCGGAGAGTTCGCCGCTCCAAACCTTCGTTAGCGTTCGCAATCCCTCCCAACTCTGTCATCTTGAGCGGAGCGGGAACTTCACGAAGTGAAATTCCTGCGGAGTCGAAAGACCCCTAGGCTCTTCTCCGTACGCTCCGCCTGATCACAGAACAGCGTCTCAAGCTGATGTTCTTTGGGATGGAATCAATTTGCAGATTTTGCGACCTTGGACCGCAACTCTTGAACGGTAAAGCCCGGAGGAAGTTGAAATATCTTCGGGTCGGGCTCCGCAAGAGATAAGTCCACGAGTTGCAGAACTTGTGTGCCCACCTCCGGGTCCTTTCTGGTCACAGATAAATTCACCTGCAGTGCCGGCGAATACCAGAAATCCCGCGTCCGAACCAATGTTTGGTCGTTTCCCACGACACCGCTGCCGATCTGGAGAGTCTCGCGCGTGCCCGTAACATCAATGCCGTCGATCACATTGCGTCCCAGGTTCCCCCGAGTAAGAAAGCGCTTACCCTCGTCCAGCACACCATCGGGATTCAGTACAAATGTGGCGGACGCATGGTAGGCAGTAACCGTGCAACGGCGCGCCGCGATGATGCACGTGGTCCGCTTATGTGTGACGGGGTCCAGCAAAACCAGATCGCGTTGCCGCGATTCCTGATTCGAATGGGCTGGAATGAAGTTACGATGCTCCGGTAGATCCGCCCCTGGCTGTCTCGTGCGACGTACGCATAAAGCTCCGTGTCTACCACGGTCCCGTCTGCGAGATTGCGCGTCCACTCGATGTGGTCGCGCGCTGAGAACGGCCTGCCGGTCGCCGGAAGGACTTGAATGCCCTGGACGCGGTACCGCGTACCGCCATCCGGTCCGCGCGATGGCTCAACCTTTTCTTGGGCAACAAGGGTGCACGTGAGAAGTGCAGATACAGCAAAAGCCACCAGGGCGCAGAGTCTCATGGGCTTACCTCACCATGGAAAGTGTCAGGAACAAAATTGTAGCATCGCAGATGCCGCCTTAGGGTTGGAACGTCAATCCGCGAAAAAATCTTGACTTAAGACCTCTCAACCAGCTCAACTAAGTCTAGAGTGTGCATCGAGCTGAGCCCTCTTGTACGGACCCGTTCTTTGGCAAAATGGCCGAACTCGGGGAATCGCGCAACGCGCCCCTAACCATATATCTTTGAATACTTTGCATATAAGTGCAACGATTTGAATACTTTGCAAGGGTGGAACGTGGAAATAGGCAGAAAATACCATATAACTCCTTATTCCGGAATACTTTACATATAAGTAATTTGTCCTGAATACTTTGCGAGGAAAATCGCCCTAAGTTGATGATTCCAATAGACCGTGCGAGGGGGGAGGGGGTAGGAGGTACAGACCGGGAGCATCCCCTGACAAGGTAAACCGGGAGCATTCCTGACAGATCTACGGCAGCTTAAGCCGAACTACCCGGCGGCAACCTGCTCTTCAGAACGAAGCGCACCCGTGCGGGCTCGCGCCTCCCGAATCGCCTGCTGCACTCGTTGCGGTGCAGTGCCGCCCGGTACATCGTGGATGGCGAGCACTTCGCTCAACTCAAGGCGCGCCGGCAAACCGGCGTCAAACGCCGGGTGAATCGCCTGCAAATCCTTGATCGAAAGGTCCTGCAGATTGCATTTCAACTCGCCGCAAAGCTGCACCGCTTTTCCGACCGCCTCATGCGCTTGACGCGACGGCACTCCGCGCTCGACGAGATAGGCGGCTGCCGCCCACGCATTCATGAATCCGGATCGCGCCTCCGCATCCATCTTCGCAAAGTTGAATTCAACGGTGCGCATCCAGCCGGTAACAAGCGGCAGAATAGCGAGCGCTGTGTCCGCGGCGTCGAACAAAGGCTCCTGCGTCTCCTGCAAATCTTTATTGTAGGCGAGTGGCAGGCCTTTGACCGCGGTTTCGAGCGCGACTTGAAATCCCAGAACTCGTGCCGCTTTCCCGCGAACGAGTTCAAGCAGGTCAGGATTTTTCTTCTGCGGCATGGCGCTCGATCCGGTTGAATACGGCTCAGGCAGCACGATGAAATCATAAGCCGGAGTCGAGAACAGAATCATCTCCTCGGCCCAGCGGCTGAGGTGCAACGACAGAAGCGCGAGCGCCTGCACGAACTCGATGGCGAAATCGCGGTCGCTGGTCGCATCCATGCTGTTCGCGGTGATGTCGTCGAAGCCGAGCTCGGCCGCAATCGCGCGGCGGTCGAGCGCAAGCGTGGCTCCCGCGATGGCGCCCGAGCCAAGTGGGCAGAGATTGGCGCGCCTCCGGCACGATGCCAGCCGGTCGGAGTCGCGCAGAAACATTTCGACATAGGCAAGCAGCCAGTGCGCCACCAGAACCGGTTCGGCGGGCTGCAAGTGCGTAAAGCCGGGCATCGCCGCCGTTCCCGCGGACTCGGCGCGGGTAAGCAGGGAGTCGAGCCAATGGCCAAGCAGATTCTGCAGTTCGTCGATGGTGGCGCGTACGAAGAGACGAAGGTCGGTGGCAATTTGCTCATTGCGGCTGCGTCCCGCATGAAGTTTGTAGCCGGTGGCGCCGATGATCACGGCCAGCTTTTTTTCAACGAAGTGGTGGACGTCTTCCGCTCCGGGATCGTTCAGGAATCCCGGCGAATTCTCGGTGTGGCGGGCGATCTGGTTGAGTCCGTCGATAACCTCGGAGAGTTCCTCGGAGGTGAGCACACCGGCGTGTTCGAGCGCGCGGGCGTGCGCGCGGCTGGCGGCGAGTTCAAAGGGCAGCAACCGCTGGTCATATGGAAACGATTGCTGCCATTTTTCAAACTCCGGGTCGAGCGGCTGACGGAAGCGGCCGGACCACATCTTCATTACGCAACCTCTACCTTCGTCGGGATCTTCGCCTGAGGCGTTTCCAGCGAAGCTGTTTTGACCTCCGCGCGGCAACGCGAAGGCAATCCCAGAATGCGGATGAAGCCTTCGGCATCCTTCTGATCATAACTCGCGCCCATGGTGAACGACGAAAGATCGGTGCGATAGAGAGAGTATGGAGACTTCCGGCTGACGACGCTTACGTTGCCTTTGTAAAGCGAGAGCGTGGCCGAGCCTGTAACGTTCTGCTGCGTGGTGTCGACGAAGGCATCGAGCGCCTCGCGCAATGGCGTGAACCACAAGCCGAAGTAAACAAGTTCGGCATATTTCAGCGCGACGTGCTGCTTGAAGTGCAGCAGATCGCGGTCCAGACAAAGCGCTTCAAGTTCGCCGTGCGCCGCGAGCAGCAGCGTCCCGCCGGGCGTTTCGTAGCAGCCGCGCGACTTGATACCAACGAAACGATTCTCGACCAGGTCGATGCGGCCGATGGCGTTTCGTGCGCCAATCTCGTTCAGCAACTCGAGGAGAGAAACAGGATCAAGAGCCTGGCCGCCGACAGAAACCGGAACGCCCTTTTCGAATCCGATTTCGACTTGTTCTTCTTTGTCGGGCGCTTCCTGCGGCGACCGCGTCATCTGCCATGTGGAAGCAAATGGCGCGTTGCCTGCGTCTTCCAGTTCTCCGCCTTCATGGCTCAAGTGCCAGATATTGCGATCGCGGCTGTGAATTTTCTCGCGGCTGGCAGCGACCGGAATGCCGCGTTTCTCTGCATAATCAAGGCAATCCTCGCGCGATTTCAAGTCCCATTCGCGCCACGGCGCGACGACTTTCAACTCCGGAGCGAGCGCCTGATACGCCATCTCGAAACGCACCTGGTCGTTGCCTTTGCCGGTGCATCCATGGCTGACGGCGGAAGCGCCTTCGCGCAGCGCCACCTCCACCTGATGCTTCGCAATCACCGGCCGAGCGAGCGAAGTGCCGAGCAGGTATTTGTTTTCGTACACCGCGCCCGCTTTGAGCGCGGGCCAGACGTAGCCCGTCAGGAATTCTTCGCGCAGATCTTCGACCACCACTTTGCCGGCGCCAGTTTTGTAGGCTTTGTTGACGACGGCCTCAACGTCATCACCTTGTCCGACGTCAGCGACCATGGCGATGACGTCATAGGCATAGTTTTCCTTGAGCCAGGGAATGATGATGGAAGTGTCCAGTCCTCCCGAATACGCGAGGACAATCTTTTCTTTGCCAGATCGTTCTTTGCCAGATCGGTCTTTCTCAGGCATGCGCGCTCCTTGCGGGGAAATGGCCGACGCCCGCTCCCAGCAGCCAGACAAGAATGGCTTTTTGAATGTGCAGGCGATTTTCCGCCTGATCGAAAACAACCGAATTCAACGAGTCAATGACCTGGTCGGTCACTTCGCATCCGCGATGCGCCGGCAGACAATGCATGAAGCGTGCGTGCGGCGCGGCCAGTTGCATGAGCGCTCCATTGACTTGATAGGGTGCGAAAATCGCGGCGCGCTCCTCGGCTTCGTGTTCGTGTCCCATGCTGGCCCAGGCATCGGTATAAACCGCATCGGCGCCTTTGACCGCCTTGCGCGCATCGGTCAGGATGCGGAGCGTAGCGCCGGTTTCTTCGGCGATAGAGTTCGCCATGGTGAGGATGACGGGATTCAGCCCGTAACGCTCGGGCGTGGCAATAGAAACCTTCGCGCCCACCGACGCGCCCGCCAGCAGCAGCGAGTGCGCCATATTGTTTCCGTCTCCCACGTAGGCGAAATGGATCTTCGAGAGATCGCCGAAATGCTCCTGCAGTGTGAAGAAGTCGGCCAGCGCCTGGCAGGGATGTTCAAGCTCGCTGAGCGCGTTGATCACGGGCACGCCCGCATAGGTAGCCATTTCTTCCACCGTCGCATGGCTGAAAGTGCGCAGCACGATGATGTCGATCCAACGTTCCAGGTTGTGGGCGATATCGTAGAGCGATTCGCGCGCCGTCAGGCGGCTGGCAGTCTGGTCGACAAAGAAAGTGCTGCCGCCCAGGCTATCCATGCCGGCCTCAAAGGTAAGGCGGGTGCGCAGCGAAGGCTTCTCAAAAAACATGACCATTTGCTTGCCGGCAAGAACGCCGCGGAAGTCCGCGGGCCGGTGCTTGAGCATGGCCGTGAGATTGAACAGTTGCTGAATCTCGGAGGGAGCAAGGTCGTGAATGGAAACCAGATCGCGCGGTGCGATTGGTTCGGTCGCGAGTTGCGGCGGGTAGGTGAATGCCGGGGGCTCAGTTCTCGTCGATATTGATGTTTTGTACATTTCTGCTTTGTTCACTCCATTTCCGGAAATTCAGATTGCGGCCAGCCGTTTCTGTTCCGCCTGCTTAAGCAAGTTCTCGAATGCGTCGGGCCAGGGCCTGCGCCTTCTTCTTATCGGTAGCGATGACGAGCACGGTGTCATCCCCGGCGATCGTGCCTACCACCTCGGGCCATCGCGAGGCGTCGAAGGCTGCCGCCACCGGTTGCGCGCTGCCCACGGTTGTCTTCACCACCAGCATGTTCTGGGCCTGGCGAATCTCCAGGACAAACTGATGCGCGAGTGACATGACCGACGGCAGAACGCCCTCTGCGGCGGCCGTTTCGGCGGCGCGCCGGTAACCTTCGGGACCTTTTACCAGCTTGAGTTCATGAATATCCCGCGAGAGCGTGGCTTGGCCGACGTCAAACCCTTTCCGTTCCAGGACCTGCTGCAATGCCTCCTGGCTCTCAACCGGGCCATCGTCGAGCAGGTCGAGGATCGCTTTGTGGCGGGCTGTCTTGGACATGAATAAAAATCCACTTCAATGAATAAGTATCCATGTGGAGAAACGGGGTGTCAAGCGGGAAATCGCGCGAGAGCGCCGGTCGTCACGGGCGAAGCTCTCAGCCGTCAGCTTTCAGCCGTCCGTTCACAGCCGCAAACGGCTAAGCGTTCTTGAAACGCTGCGGCCAAAAAATCATCCCTCCTCCGCCCAATAAGACAAGCACGATGCCGGAATACAAGAAATCGCGTGAAAGAGCCCAGAACCATTCAAACCGATGAAAGCGGAAGATGTTCACGAGGCATGCTGCCGCCAAGATTACTAGGATTCCTGCGCCAGCACTGATCAGAAGCCGATAGAGCCTAATGTCCAGCTACCATCCAATGACGAATCTTGACTATCCGACAACCAAACTCCCGGCCAGCATCCTTTACTTCGACGCTGGCGGCAATTTGAACTCTACGCCACGATCGTCATTGGCTCTCCGAGTGGCCGGCAGATCGAGATCGGCAAGCAGGATTTTGTGGGTCCGGTCCTCCGCGAAATCAAACAACGTCTCGCCCACGATGGCATAGTTGACCACTTCGGAGCGATGTCCGTCTTTGAAAACAAGCACGGTGGTGGGTTGCGCGATAACTCGCTCATCATGCTTCGCCGGAGCCGCATCCGGCGCCAAATCGGGATCGTAGCCGGACTCGCTTTCACTGTCACTACCGGGACCGATAGCGGAATTGGAGTCGGGATATTGGCCCGTCTCCTGGCCCGCGTATCGTTTCGAATAGCGTCGCACCACCGCTTCATGATCCTCAGCCCCGTATCCCGAAGAAGCAGGATCTGCAAAGTCCTGGTTGCCGACCGCCTCGTCGTCAGGCTCTGCTCCATAGGGAACGGCGTATGGAACATAGACGGGCACGGCAACAGTGCCAAAGGCTTCGTCTCCCTCTTTGTGGTGACGGCGGCGGTGGCGCCCCTCCGCCAGCGACGAAACTGGAACGAGCGGCGAAAAGCCGGACGGCAGAAAGAAGTTGGCACCGGCCCCGAACGAGCC
This sequence comes from uncultured Acidobacteriaceae bacterium, assembly GCA_963821295.1. Taxonomy (GTDB): domain Bacteria; phylum Acidobacteriota; class Terriglobia; order Terriglobales; family Acidobacteriaceae; genus Acidiflorens. Next base: position 1,134,512 of record CAWGDB010000001.1, read on the forward strand.
TCCATAGGCGTGGGCGCCAAAAGACGCAGAGGGTGGCACACCCTGAAATGGTATTGTTGGGACGCCCTGAAACTGTCCCGGAGGGACGCCTTGAAATTGCGCCAGGGACGGTAATCCGAGCAACAACACCCCCAAAGACGATGAGCAGGGAGCGGAATCGCGTAGCGGCCAGCATGAGCGACCTCCCGGCCCAGCGCCAGACTTCAGACAGTTCTGAGGTAAACATTTCTGAGGACAGGCACTTCCAAGTCAAATCCCGGGCCTACCCTATTAGAACTTACCTGGCTCGGCAAAGTTGCGCGGAAAATTTTGGCTGGCAAAGCCTAACCGCAAATAATTGCCGTCAGGCTGCATTTAGCGGCACCCGCGAGGTAATCCGCCGCAGTTCAAGGATGCGGTGCCGGACGTATCCATCCTCGGTCAAGTGCGCAGAAGCTGTGGCTTTGCGGGTAGTCATCACCATCTGGTCGAGCGGGCGGCGATGGGGAAATTGAGGGTCTAACTCCCGGCAAAATTCACACGGCCGGCTGGAGCGCGTATCGAAGCGTTTCAATGCGGCTGGATCCATGTGTTCCACGACGTCTTTCTCCTGGAAGGTGTGATTGCAGGTCTGGGTCTGGCTGCTTTGTGATGCAGGGTCATTACGTACCGGATGCGACTGATACTTCTACTACAGTTAAGGGAACTGTACAAGTCCCTCTTTCATAGCCATATTTTATGCAACGAAACAGTCCAAATTTCGGTAGTGACAAGGTTTGAACCTTGTCACTACCCAAATTTCACAAATCTTGACACACAGGGAAAAACCATTCCGTGACGGCTGCGCATGGCGGCATGGTTTCTGGCATGATAAGGGCCGTCGTTAACAGACCACTCGACAAGTGGCAATTGCACTCCAGGAGATTTTGTGAATCGCGCAGATGCCAACGCTCGCACCGTGTTCCTCTTCGACGTAGACAACACGCTGGTCGACAACGATCGCGTCGAGGTGGATTTGCAGCATCACCTGAAGAAAAAGGTGGGAGCGGCGAGCGCGCAACGCTATTGGCAAATCTTCGAGCAGTTGCGATCTGAACTGGGCTATGCCGACTACCTGGGCGCGTTGCAGCGCTATCGCCTCGAGCAGCCACGAGATCCCCAGTTGCTGGAAGTCTCCTACTTCATGGTGAACTATCCGTTCGCCAACCGGCTTTTTCCCGAGTCGCTCGATGCGGTCGAGTATGCGCGGCGGCTGGGGCAAGCTGTGATTCTGAGCGATGGCGATGTTGTATTCCAGCCGCGCAAGGTGGATCGGTCGGGTCTGTACGACACCTTCGAAGGCCATGTTCTGATTTATGTGCACAAGGAACTTGAACTTGAGGATGTGGAGGCGAAGTATCCGGCGGCGCATTACGTGATGATCGACGACAAGGTCCGCCTGCTGGCGGCGATCAAGCAGCACTGGGGCGCGCGCGTGACCACCGTTTTTCCCCGGCAAGGACATTACGCGCTGGATGCGGCACTGGTGGCGCAGTTTCCCAGGCCGGATATTACGATCGAGCGCATTGGAGAGTTGCAGAAATATTCGCTGGAACAGATTTTGGCGGCGGCCAGGTAATGGTGGACACCGAAGGTGAAAGCTGTTGACGTCAGTTCTACAGCAACCTTGGGAATGTTCTTGGGGACTCGAAAATCCACGGAGGGATTCGGAGGACGCTACTCCGGCTCTTGCTCTTCCAGTGCGCCACCGCGAACCAGACTCTCCAACTCACGACTGAGGCTCGCGCGGTCCTCTTCACTCAATTTGAGGAAGCGAAAGGGCTGGAAGCAGCCTTGTGTAGCCCAAACCGGGAACAGTATTTGGGAGCGACAGCGAATGCTGGTGATGCCGACATGGAAAACGACTGTCACTTGAATGCTTTCGTCGAGCGGTCTATCCAGCGAAAGCAACCCGCCATTGACGGAGAGTTGACTCAACCGAGCACGGATCTGCCGCCCGTTTTCCAGTAATACCAGGGCAAGGATTGAGCCGCCGAGCTTTACGCGCGTGCTCCGCGGCTCCTTTTCGAGTTGGGCAGTATCTGCCATGCTCCGCGACAGTATTGCACCGGACCGTCATCCAGGGCAGATTACGAAAGTCGGGAGTTCACTTTGGGCCACTGGCAGGCGCCATTCCATGGATGCATAGCAATGCCGGCAGAACGCCATCCAGGGAAAATGCACTTAGTGTGACTTTAATCACATCCAGATGTTCATGATGCCGCTAGCCTGAAATTGTTGAGGATGGCGTCATGGCAGCGACAAGTCAGAATGTAATCGACCTGCAAGTTCCGGTCAGCAGCTTGTTCCCGCAGGTTGCGGAGCCGGCAAAACCCGCGCCGAAAGAGAAGAAAAAGCTGATTCGCCGTACCGACCGTGATTATTCGCAGATCGCCCGCCGCAGCTTGCAAGGCGCATTCTTGCTGCTCAATGCATGGCTGGGCACAATCTTCTATTTTTGGGTGAGGCAATTTGAGCCGGGTGGTGCGCCAACCTCCTTGCACCGCCCAGCGGGCGTCGAGGGCTGGCTGCCGATCGCCGGCCTGATGAACCTGCGATATTTCATTCTGTCGCATCATGTACCTGCGCTGCACCCAGCGGGCATGTTCCTCCTGATCGCTTTTCTTTCCATCTCATTCTTCTTTCGCAAAGCCTTCTGCAGCTGGCTGTGCCCGGTAGGAACCATCTCCGAATACCTGTGGCGTGTGGGACAGAAATTGTTCGGACGAAATTTTCAGCTGCCACGCTGGCTCGACATCGGCCTGCGCGGATTGAAGTATTTACTGCTCGGATTTTTTGCGTGGGCAGTGACTTCGATGGCCGTCGACGAACTCGGTGCGTTTATGAACAGCCCGTATGGCGTGATTGCCGACGTGAAAATGCTGAATTTCTTTCGTCATATCGGCGAAACCGGTGCGATCGTGCTCGGAGTGCTGACGATCGCATCGCTGTTCATCCAGAATTTCTGGTGCCGCTACCTTTGCCCGTACGGCGCGCTGTTGGGCATCGCGGCGCTGATCAGTCCGACGCGTATCCGCCGCAACTCAGAGTCGTGCATCAATTGCGCCAAGTGCGCCAAAGTCTGTCCTTCAGCTTTGCCCGTCGATAAGTTGGTGACTATCAAATCGGCCGAATGTACTGGCTGCCTCGAATGCGTCGCGGTGTGTCCCGCAAAAGATACATTGAGTTTGTCGTTGCCCGGGATACTCGGCGGGAAGACCGGAAGCGGTGTGTCGCAGCCCCCAAAGGTCCCTGTGTGGGCCATGGCGGCCGGAATTGGCATAATCTTTTTCGGCGTCGTCGGATTTGCGAAGACGTCCGGTTACTGGGATTCGCACGTGCCGCGCGCCATTTATCAGCAACTCGTGCCGCATGCGGATGAAGCGCTGCACCCGATGCCTGGAGAGAACTGAGATCCTTCCCGATTCAGTGGCATCCAGCGTGCGGCGAGGCGGACTACTGAGCCAGCATTTCATACTTTGCCCTCGCTTCTTTCAGTAGGGTCAGCACCGACTGCTTCTCCGCCCCCGTGTTCCACGACGTATTATTCTCCGCTGCCGCAATCAGCCGATCCACCCACGACACGAAATAAGCCGCATCGCCCGTGCTGTGCAGAGGCGCTCCAGGGACGGTGACATAAATCGGGCTGGTCGTCGCATAGGGATATAAGTCGAGAATCGGATACTCCGCTTGATCGCTGAATGCGCGCAAAACGCACCACCCGCTGGTTTCAAGCTGGATGGCACCCTCAACGTCCGCGTGAGTGCGGCTGGCATCTAGTGTAAGTTCGCGAGCGACTTTGCCGTTGCAGACGATCTGCAGGTGATCGACAGGGATGATCGAGGAGAGTTGGGCGGAGAAATGGACGTCTTGTTTTTTCTTCCGCGGATTGTTTCCAAGTCGCACTTCGCCGCCGATGGGCTGGCCACCCAAAGAAAAGAACAGGATTGGACCGTTCGTTGCGAATGTCCGCCCCGCTTTAATCGCGGCCAGCCACGGCTCAATGCTCAGGGATTGTTTCGCCGGCTTGACGGGAACTTCGGCATAAACCCGGTTCAGGCCAATCGGTCCGCGCAGCGAAGCGTAGTTCCCCATGAAGTCGGTTCCAGCGGCGGTGGGCAAGTGGAAGCCGCAATTCAATAGCTTGTACCAGACTTCGGCAGTCGACTTGTGATCTGAAAAACCGACGACTTCGATGTAATCCACTTTGCCGAGTGCCACGTCAGCAGGCAATTCCGCAGTCAAGGATTCGTCTTTTGCGGGATCAGGGAAGCTGTCAAATGGATGCACGTATCCGACGATCGCTCCCTGTTCATGGGCCATGTCGGCAACATTTGCATTCGCGGGATATAAGCTGGCTGCCGCTGTATTGGGATAGGCGGCATACCCAGGGAGTAGAAAGTTATGGGTCAGGTTGAGGAGCCCCAGATGCCCCCAATAGCTCGTATGAAATTCCTGTCCGTGCAGCAGCAAATGTCCGTTCGTCGAGGCTGCGTCGAGCTTGGGAGAAAAATACGCAATATCAGGAATGCGTTGCTCTTTGTTCACGACCAGGTTCTCTACGATCGCCAGATCTTCCGCCGCAGCCTGTTCAATCAGATGTTGCGGCGCATTGCGATACGTGCCTCCATAATTCATGTGTACATGGGCGTCACCGCTGACCCAATGCGACACAGTAATCGTCTCACTTAAAAGCGGGGTCATTTGAACTGTGAGTTGTGCCGTTTCTCCCGCGGTCACATCCACCTTGCGCCGCTCAAAACGGGTTTCGAATCCGCGCATGACATCAACACTGACTTCGCCGGCCGGAACTGTGATTTCCGATACGCCCGCCGTATCGAAGTAATGTGCCTCAAACCGGCGCTCGGAACGGTTGAAGCTGTCATCGGCTTGCATCCAGGCATCGTCGGGCGCGTAGGCACGTCCATCAGAGGCAGTCACGAAAACCCGTGCTGCCAAGGGCTTTCCAAGCGAGTCGACGACGCGCAATGCAATCCGCCCCATCGGTTTCAGAAATTTGCGCTCGCGCACCACGACTTCAGTCTGCGCTCCGCCGGGAATCGTCTGAACCCACAAAGAAGTATTTCCGCCGCGATTGGAGATGAAGGCAATCTTCGTTCCGTCCGGAGACCATCGAGGATTCGTGTTGTCGAACTCTCCATAAGAGATTGGAAATGCATCGCCTCCATTCGCGGGCATGACCCAGATCTGATGCCACGCCTGTCCCAGATACGACGCATATACCATGCGTTTGCCATCGGGCGAGAAATCGGAACGCGCTTTCCAATTGGTCTCTTCGTAGTGGATCTCGCGCGCCTCGGCTCCCGGCTCCGCCTTCATCCGCCAGAATCCGCCTGTCCCGTGGATATGCCCGCGGTTGGAGATGAACAGAATCTCTGTTCCGTCCCGCGTCCATACCGGACCGATTTCGTGATCCGCATGGCTGTAATAATAGCGAGGCAGATCACTTATATGCTCTGGAGTTAGTTGCTGCGCCTCGCTGAGCAAGCCATCGTCAAACTTGCCGATAAAAATATGGAAGTGCCCTTTATAAGACGTCGAAACAAATGCGATCCGCTTTCCATCCGGCGAGAAACGCGGTTCAACATTGACTGCGCCGGAGGAGGTCATTTGCCGGGTCTGGCCATTGGTGATGTCAAACGACCACAATTCAACGGCATCGTGATCGTAGCGCGCGAACACGATCCATCGGCCATCGCTCGAGCAATCCGGCTGATAGTCGTATCCTGACCCGCTCGTCAGTTGCTCTGCCTCAGTGCTGCCCAGTTTTTGTTGCCACAACGAACCTGCCATCGAGTAAATGAGGCGCTTCGAATCTGGCAACCAGGCGGCTGAACTGGGACCGGTAGTGAGTTGAGGCAGGTACATTTCGCGGAAATAATAAGCGTGAGGCAGATCGATCTGCTTAAGCACGGGCTCGCGTTGCGCACAGCTGGCAATCGAGGAAAGCACAAAAAAACAAATCAGACGGTACATGAGAACTCTCCATTGATGGATAACGTCTGACGAGCGGAAAAGTCCGAGTCAGGAAGCGCCCTTGAACGAAGCGTCACGTTGGAGCTCCCGCACGCCGCGCCCATAACCAGTTCAGCAAGGCGACCGCGACCGTAAAACCCAGGATGACCGACTTGCTCAAGTCGACTTGCGTTGCCAGCAGTAGCATAATCAGCACTCCTATAACAGCCCAGACCGGGCCCCCAGGCAGCCGAAATCCAGCTGCCGGTGGTGGCTTGCGCCCAGCATCATCTTGCCTCAATCGGATGAGTGCGGCACAAACAACCCCGTAATAAAACAGGCGTGCGACCACTGACAGCGTCACGTTCCAGGCAAAGCTCCCGGCCAATGCCAACCCCCAAACTACGGCCGCATAGACCAGAATCGAAAACCATGGAGTATGAAACCTGGGGCTTACCGCGGCAAATATCCGTGGCAGGTCACCACCTTCGGCAAGGGCAAACGAGACGCGCGGCATCCCCAGCAGCTTGGCGCTCACATAACCATAAACCGAGACCAAAGCGCCAATCGCCACCAGGCGTGCTCCTCGATTTCCCATGGTGACGCGAGCGACCTCCGCCAGCGGACGGTCACTTGTGGCACCGGGCCCCAGCGCTCCAACGACCACCCACTGCACAAGCGCATAAATCGCGGTGCAGGAGACGATCGTTACAAACAGAGCGACAGCCGTATCTCGCGCCGGGTTTCTGGATTCGCCGGTCGGCGCCAGCGCCGATTCAAATCCCCCATAGGCGAAGATGAGCAGGAAAATCGCCTTCATCCACGAGCTTGCCGGATAGCTTCCGGTATCATTCCATGGCACCGGGTGGAAGAATGTAAGCGCGGATCCCGCTAATATCACCATCAACAAGGGCAAAATCTTGGCCACCGTAAACACATTACTAAGCACCGCACCCTGCCGCGCGCCACGAGCGTTAACGAGCGCCAACAGCCAGACGAGGACGGTCAGGATGACAATACGGGGCCATGGCTCCTTTGCCGGTGGGTAAAATTCTGCCAGATAGATGACAAACAGGTTGGCATTGGCGGCCGGAGCGGCGGTTTGAGCCAAATAGAGCGTCCAGCCAACCAGAATGCCCGTGAGGCGACCGAAAGCCGTGCGCGCATAAAGGTAAGGTCCTCCTGCTTCGGAGAACCGGGATGACACCTCAGCGAAGCAGGCCATGACAATGCCCATGGCAGCTCCCGCGATCAGGACCGCGACCGTGCTGCGCTTGCCGAGGTAGCCGGCCACGGTGGAAGGCAATCCAAAGATGCCGCTGCCAATCACTGAATTCACGGCTAGTGCGGTCAGGCTCCAACGGCCGATCGCACGCACCAAATGAGGTTGCACTGGGCCAGTCCGCGGTGGAGTCATTGCGAACCGTTTGTATCACACCCAAGGTAATGGTTCGATTAATCTTCTGTTTCTCGCGAAGATATCCAGCGCCGCCTCGGGAGCGTTCTGCGAGCGGGGATGCGCTGCCATTGGTCATCTCATGAAAACGCCTAACCAGAGCCTGATTTCAACCTAAGGTAACTTCAATTACCGAAGCTCATGCACACGGGGAATCTTTGCGCTTCCACTGGGAGGTGCGATCTTGATCAGGAAGGCTTGGACAGGCGGAACGGAAGGGGCCACCATGGATCGCGAGAACCAGGAAAGTATGGAAGAGATTCAACTGCGCATCTTGCGGGTTACGGACGACCTCCGCATCATCCAAAGCGAACTAAACTGTGCCGCCATGCAGGCTCCCACGGACCCCGAACTTCTGGAAGCTCTCTCCGCGTCATCCCAGATGGAGACGCTGCACGTTCTCAAATCTGTCCTGGATCAAATGCGGCACTTTCTCTGGTTCTATATGCAGGTCGTAACAAGCGATTCCGAGATGGGGGAAAAATTCCGCCAGACTCTGCGCCAGGATCCCGTCATTCGCGCTCCGGAAGGCGAACAACAGTTCCAGAGCGCAACGGATGCCATCATGCTGCGCTATATTGCCGACAGCCGGTTCCGCAAGCCGAACTAGGAGCCGCGCTCCCGTGGCAATTCCTGACGGTCGCCACCCACAACAGATTTCCACGCGTCGTAGCGCCGGCATCTTGCCGGCAGTGCTAAGGGCGTTTTCGCCCTGTGCGTGGTCGGGGAGACCCCGGCCTGAGCGCACTCGAAGGAACTGCGCCCATTGCCGTTTCGGCGGGCTCATAAAAATGGGCGCGCCGAAGCGCGCCCAAAAACCAAGAGGAGGAACAATTGTTCAATAACACAAGGTTCAGCAGGACAAACTTGTTTTCAATGTCCGAAGCCGGCCGACTGCATTGATTGCCGGGAAATGTCTGATGTTGACGCGATGCCCTGCATACGGAGTTTGAATTCGTCGGCGTTCGATGCGTTTTCGAGAGCGGTTTCGTAATTCACGAGGCCCGCCTGGAATAGATCCCACAGCGACTGATCAAAAGTCTGCATCCCGTACTGTGATGTGCCAGCGGAGATCGCATCGCGGATGGCACGCGTTTTCTCGGGAACAAGAATGCATTCCCGGATATATGCGGTGCTCACCATTACTTCAACTGCCGGCACGCGGCCCTCGGTGTCAGAGCGGCGAACCAGGCGTTGGCTTACGATGGCGCGCAAAACAGCCGCCAGTTGCAGCCGGATCTGCTTCTGCTCGGGCGGAGGGAAGATGGCGATAATACGGTTGATACTTTCGACCGCATCCAGCGTATGCAAAGTGGAAAACACCATGTGGCCGGTTTCGGCGGCGTGTAAGGCGGTCCCGATCGTTTCCAGATCGCGCATTTCGCCGACCAGGATGACGTCCGGATCCTGACGCAAGCTGGCGCGCAACGCGGCCGAAAACGTCGGCGTGTCCACTTCCACCTCGCGCTGGTTGACGTAGCCTTTCTTGTCGCGATGCAGGAATTCGATGGGATCTTCAATGGTGATGATGTGCTCGGCGCGGGTGGAATTGATGCGATCCACCATAGCGGCCAGCGTGGTTGATTTGCCGGAGCCCGTAACGCCTGTCACCAGGACCAGGCCGCGCGGCATGTCGCAGATCTGTTCCACCACCTTGGGCAGAAACAGTTCGTCGAGCGCGCGGATTTTGGTCGGGATGACGCGGAGCACCAGGCCCACGTTGCCGCGCTGCTGAAAGACGTTGACACGGAAGCGTCCGAGGCCGGCCACGCCATAGGCCATATCGATTTCCGTGGTTTCTTTGAATTTTTGCTTCTGGCGCGCCGACATCATGCTGAAAGCCATGTTCAACATGTCTTCCGCAGAGACGCGCGGTTGATCGGTGAGCGGAATTAGGTCGCCATCGATACGGAGGTGCGGGTAGTTTCCGACTTTGAGGTGCAAGTCAGAGGCGCGCCGCTCCATGGCAATGCGCAGCAGTTCGTCTATGTTCATGTAGAGGCGTGACTCCAGCTACCCGTATCATGACTGGAAGCGGAGCCCGCGACGAGATGACGGAGGTAATGGGTCTTCGGAGTGAGAGCCGCGAGATAAAATCGTTCTTTTTGGGTCGTAGTCCGGCGGCTGGGATGAGCAGTCTTTTTGTTCTCTTTCCCCTTGCCTTTTCGTTGCTGGGTGCTCGTGACTCGCGGCTCGCAGCTCTTGGGCCGGTTGACTTAGTCCAGTGACTTAGCTAATCTAGTCTCCATGGAAGTCAACATTCACGAGGCGAAGACCCAGTTGTCGCGGCTTCTGCGCCGCGTTGCCGAGGGTGAGGAGGTCACCATTGCGCGCGCCGGAGTGCCGGTGGCCAAGTTGGTTGCCTTCGGGCCGTCCAGCCAGTCCCGCCCTATGGGCATGGATCGCGGCAAGATTTGGATTGCCGAGGACTTCGACACCCTGCCTCCAGAAGTCGAAGCTTTGTTTTATACCGAGATACCGGATGTCAATTTTTCTCGAAAGCTTGATTCGCAGCCGGCGGCGATTCTTCCCCGCAAGAAGAGAAAGAAAAAGGCGTGAAGTACCTGCTGGATACCAACGTCTGGTTGTGGAGCCTGTGGGAGCCGGAACGAATCTCGCGGCGAGCGCGCGAGGTGATCGCCGATCTGTCCCACGAGGTATCTCTTTCCGCGGTCACTTCGTGGGAGGTCGCCATCAAAGCGGCCGCAGGGAAGCTCAAACTGCCGGAGCCTCCTGCATCGTATGTTCCGCGTCGCATGGGGGATCAAGGACTTCGGCCACTGCCCATCTCTCACCCGCATGCGTTGGCGGTTTTCGCGCTCCCACTGCACCATCGCGATCCGTTCGACCGCCTGCTCATCGCTCAAGCCAGGTTGGAGGACATGATCCTGGTGACCGCGGACCGGATCATGCAAAAATATCTGGTTGAAATTCTTTGGGCTGGGCGCTGAAAAAAGCCGCCCTCGCAGAGTCCGTTACGAAACTCGTGTCGTCCGCTCACGCGGATTCAGCTTGTTCCACCTCCGGCGTCCCAGCGCACACGCGCTAGGCTAACGAATGACGCCGCTCCGCGGCTCGCTCGCCTTGTTCCACCGTGAATGTGTGTTTTGTAACAGCCTCGTGCAGGGCGGCTTCTCGTCTCATCTTCATCCATCAAGGCGCGTTTTCGCGGAGTCTCCTCGCTGGTTCGCAGACGAAGGAACCTTTGACCTTTGCTCAGCGCAGGTCCGCGCCACACGACTATGCTGCGCTGGTTTTTCTCGCCGGCGGTTGGAAAGGTTCGTCGTAACTGCCTCCGTAGATCTGCGGTACTTTCGATCCCATGGGGCGCAGATATGTGGCCAACTCGCCGCGGTGGTGGATGCTGTGATTGTTCAGGAACTGGAGATAGAAGGCGGCAGGCAAATTGAAGACGCCGAGGAAATCGACAGGCGTACCCAACTGCGCTGGTGAGAGCGCACGCACGCGCTCTATTCCGCGCTTCATATGGCGGTCATACCAGGCGACGAGCTCCGCGATGTTGTTAGGTTTGTCCTCCCGGGGAGGCGCATCCATGGCGAACTTCAAGTCTGCGATGGCATCGAGGAACTGCACATCCGTATTGGCGAGATGCCAGGCCAGTTCCCAAGCGGTGCGGGCGTTGGGGTCAGGACGGTAATTGCTCTTGCTGTCAGGGACGGCCGCGATGACCTTCCTGGTGGTCTCGGCTTCACGGGCGACGCCATCGAGCATCATCGCCCGATAGTCAACAACAAAATCGGTGTTGGGAGCGGACATAAGTCCTCCTTATTAGGTTGTGGGTTGCCGGAAAAACAGGGCTGACCGCGAGGTGACGGGCTCAACTATAGTTCAGGAATATAAGGAAGCGCAAACCACCAACTCCCAAGCAGCTGAACTAACCTAGACCGCTACAGGTTGCTTGGCGGCGACTCCAACTGGAGTCAACCAGTTGTGCCGGTCGGCCTTCTCGCCACGCACGATTCCGTAGAACTCCTGCTGAATCGATTTCGTCATCGAGCCGATCTTTCCCTTGCCGACGGTAATTTTGTCGACCGACCGAATGGGTGTGATTTCGGCGGCTGTGCCGGTGAAGAAGACTTCGTCGGCAATGTACAGCGATTCGCGCGGAATCTGTTGCTCGACGATCTTGATCTCCAGGTCGCGGGCGATCTGCAACACTGAATCGCGCGTGATGCCTGGAAGGACTGAATTGCCCAAGGGCGCCGTCTGCAGGACACCGTTGCGGACTACGAATATATTTTCGCCCGAACCCTCGCTCACGTAACCGTTCACGTCGAGAGCGATGCCTTCGGCGTAGCCATTCACGATCGCTTCCATCTTGATGAGCTGCGAGTTCATGTAATTCGCACCGGCCTTGGCGATGGCCGGCAGAGTGTTGGGCGCAATGCGCGTCCAGGATGAAATGCAGACATCGACGCCTTCATTGGCATCCGCACCCAGATATTTCCCCCACGGGTAATTGCAGATGTAAACCTCAGTAGGCGAGTTGAACGGATTGACGCCGGCTTCGCCGTAGCCGCGCAAAACCACGGGGCGGATGTAGCAGGGCCACACGCCATTGTTCTTTACCAGTTCGAGCATTCCGCGCAGGATCTGCTCGCTCGTGAAGGGAACCTCAATGCGGTAAATGCGGGCCGAGTCGATCAGGCGCTGCATGTGTTCCTTCGCCCGGAAAATCGCCGGTCCAGTCGGCAGCGCGTAGCAGCGAACTCCTTCAAATACCGAAGAGCCGTAATGCACCACGTGCGACATCACGTGGATTTTGGCATCGTCCCAGGCAATGAACTTGCCGTTGTGCCAGATTTTTTCGGTCTTCTGAATCGCCATGAAAGCTCCTTACAGTGTTGCTGGATGATGCCGGCCTTACTTCAAGATGCGCAGAAGCGGTTGGGGGTTTCCGAATTCGCTTCGAGCTTCCAGTGCCAAAGCCCTGCGCCCAGGGCGCAAGACGACGAGCTCGGCAACGGAAATTTACAGCCAGAAGTCCACGTGAGGATCGACTTCTTCTCATGGATTATAGCCTGCAACCGAGCGGAGACAAGCAGACAATTCACCGAATCACGGGCGGTCGAATCGCGGGAAAGACGCAACACTCTGCAGTTTTTCTGACCCACGCAGGGGCCCCGATTTGGGGATGAAGGACGGCAGCGGACGCACATCACGCGGGTCCGTGATGAATGTCACGGACGGGCGGGGAGGGCGAAAGCTATTTTGAAAATGAAATTCAATTTCAATTTCATCTTCATAAAACGGTGCTCTCATGAATTCTTCTCCGGCTTTCCATTTGCCCTCGCAATGCATGGTTCTGCGGGTCATTTTGGCGTTCGCCTTTGCCTTCGCCACACGGCCGTTTGGCTTCGCGCAGCTTCCAGACACAACCGCCCCCCAAGCTTCGGAACCGGTCGCCAGCGGCGAAACCGCATGCATCTCTCCGCATCAGATTACCCGGCGCATCTGGATGTCGGGCCAGATGAACTTTGTGGCCCAGGCCCACCCTGCCTTCCCGGCACTCTACAGCGGTCCCAACAGCCTGAATCCAGATTATGAAAAGGCCTCCTCACGCGTTCTCACGCTCTACACCGGACTGCAGTTGAGCAAATCGACCGAGGTCCTCGCCGACGTCGAGGAGGCAGGCGGGCGCGGCCTAAGCGACGCGCTGGGGCTTGCCGGATTTTCGAACCTTGATTCGGTGCGCAACCCAAGCCTCGGTCAGAAACCGTATCTGGCGCGCGTGATGATCCACCAGGTATTCGCGCTGAGCAAGGAGCGCATCGAGTCCGAGCCCGGTCCGTTTTCTACGTTTTCCGAGCTTCCCGCGCGGCGTCTTGATCTCCATGTGGGCAAGTTCGGTACGGTTGATTTCTTCGATGTCAACTCGGTGGGCAGCGACAGCCACCTGCAATTCATGAACTGGGCCGTCGATCAGAATGGTGCTTACGACTTTGCCGCGGATACACGCGGCTACACCTGGGGCGCAAAGATCGAGTATCAGCAGCGTCAATGGGGGTTTCGCTTCGCCGAGGCGCTGATGCCGTCCGTCGCCAATGGTATGGAGGAGGTCTGGAATCTGCGCCAGACGCGATCGGAGAACTACGAGTTCGAATTGCATCGCGGACTTCTGCGGAAGCAGCCAGGCGTGATCCGGCTGCTCAGCTACACCAACCATGCCAACATGGGGATTTATCGCGACGCTATCAATCGCTATCTCGAGGGCCGCGATCTGAAACCGGAGATCACCGATCATCCACTGCAAACGACGCGGAAATACGGATTTGGGCTCAACATCGAGCAAGGGCTATCCCGCAATCTCACGGCCTTCGGGCGTTTTGGCTGGAACAACGGGAAAACCGAATCCTATGCGTTCACGGAAATCGATCAGACCTTTGCGGGCGGCGTCGCGATGAACGGCAGGCGCTGGCGAAGGCGCGGCGATCGCGCGGGACTTGCCTTCGTTTCCAATGCGATTTCCGGCGATCACCGGCGCTACCTGGCGCTCGGCGGCAAGGGTTTCATCATCGGTGATGGAGCCCTCAACTATGGTCGCGAAAAGATACTGGAGAGCTATTATACGGTGCACATGTGGAAGGGATTTTATGCGTCCACGGGAGTGCAATACGCCACCAACCCGGCCTATAACCGGGATCGAGGGCCAGTGGTGATCCCGACGCTGCGCATCCACGTGGAGTTATAGTGCGGAGCGCGGATTTGTACGAGTCGACTCGCAACGGTTCTCAGTGTCGCCAGATTTTCTGATCCTTGTGTTCGCCGTCGATCTGAGTTCCCGCCGACTGCGGGGTTCCGCTCGTGGCGCCGGCGCCGGGAGCCCTGGCGTGAATGACGGTCGTGGCGGGAGCGCTTACGGAAACGCCCGCCGGCACCGCCGCACTCGCTATGCCAGCCTCAGGTTTCATGCCAATTTCATCGCCGCGAAAGTAGTGGCCCTTGGCGGCCCGCATCTCGGGCATGGCGGTGTATGGCTTGGAATAATCATTGTTAGCGTTCCAGAAAAGAAAGCCGACGCCGCCCTTCTGTTTCGCGACTTCGACTTGCACTTCGACATATTTCGGCGAATAGGTCTTTGTCCGCCAGGCAAAGGCCTGCAGCCATGGCCGAATCACAACTCCGCTATCTTTAGTTATCAGCTTGAAACGATCCATGGATTCGCCGATGAAGTGCTCGGGCGCATCGCCTGGTTTCGCGTAGCCGTCCATGCCAAAGAAGTGCGAGGGATAAATCATGGGTGAGAGCACGTCGCAGTGCTTCGGCCATCGCTACAATGTCCTGCCCGGTATGCGATAAATCAACTGGCCGCTGCCAAGCCATGACTCCAAATACGTCCAGCGAGAGCAAAACGCCCGTCGGATGGATCTGGGCATAGGCACGCTGCAGGAAGTCGGCAATCACCTCGGAACGCTGCGTCTTTGTTGGGTGGTTCTCCTGCTCGGCCTCAAAATTGAAACTTGCATCCTTCTGGTCGCCTTCGGCGGGAAAACGGACGTAGTCGAACTGCACTTCATCCACGCCCGATTGCGCCACGAACCTGGCGAGCGCAATGTCGTAATCCTGCACCTTTATATTGGAGGGATCAGTCCAGACCAGTTTCCCATTCTCGCGCCAAGGTTCGCCGGTGCGATGCGACTTCACGGCGAGTTCCGGATGGGTGGTTACCAGGTGTTCGTCGCGGAAGATGGCGATCCGAGCAATCGCATGCATGTTTTGCGAGTGCAGAAAGCGGATGAACTTCGGCAGATCGGAAATATAGTGGCGTTGTCCGGAAGCCAGCGAATGATCGAAGGCAATATTGACGATGCCGTCGCTATCCTTGATATCGAAGACTACTGAGTTTCCGCCCACTTCACGCCAATGTCGGATAATGCGCTCGCCATGGTCGCTTCCAGCCATCACTCCAGTTAAATAAATCGCCCGCACTTCGAAATCTCTTGCAACTGGGACGGACTTCTCTACAATGGGCGATTCGAGAATTCCGGGGATCAGGATTTGCTCTCCGGGTTGGAGAAAAACGCCCTGGCGGTTGCCGTTGGCGGATCGGATAGCGCCCGACAGTTCACTGGAAGTTAAGTAACTGGTCTTCCTGAGATATTTGCGCGCCACCGACGGGATGCTATCTCCGCGTTGCGCTTTGTAAACATCGCTGCCGGGAGGTGCGACCAGCGGCGCAGGCTCAGGTTTCTTCGTGGCAATTGCTTTAGCTGGAACCAGTTTTGCCGCATGCGGATTTTGCGCGCCGGCTGTGACCTGGCTTAAAAGGCTGGAAGCGGTCAAGGCCAGCAGGCCGGCAACGGTCGCTATTGAAAGAGGGCGCAAAGGTTTTCTCCGGGTAATACGGTCTCTTTCCTGATTGTGTTACGAGGTAACGTGGCCTGCCAGTTACGTTCGTTCAGGTCTGTTCAGGACTTAGGAGGAATGGGTAAAAGCAGGAGCGCGCGAAGGAAGTTCCCGTATGGTTGCAAAGTATTGCTCTTAGGGAATCAGAAGGCAGCATCCGCGCTTGGACAGGGCGGCGGCTAGATGCATCTAAACTGACGAGAAACAAGGGCCTACGGCGTCCCCTGAGGTTGGCGAATGGCTTGCACTAGAAGGGAGCGGGTGAGAAAGACAGAAACCTCCCACCCCGAGTGACAAAAATGAGCAGTTTTCAAGAGAACTTGCATTTTCCGGAGAGGAAACAGGGGCCTGACCGAATGAGAACGAATCTTGCAACCGTGCTCGATCCCACCCGCCGCAGCAACGACGCTCGCGATTTTGAAGCGAGCCTTCGCCGCAAAATCGTAGGCCAGGATCAGGCGATCGAAAAAGTCGCCGAAATCTACCAGATGTTTTTGGCCGGGATGAATGCGCCGGGCCGTCCAGTAGGCAACCTCTTGTTTCTGGGACCGACCGGTTCCGGCAAAACCCGCGTGGTAGAAGCTGTCGCCGAGTCGCTCTTCGGTGACGCCAAGGCCTGCATCAAGATCGATTGCGCCGAGTTCCAGCATTCGCACGAAATTGCCAAACTCATCGGCTCGCCTCCGGGATACCTTGGTCATCGCGAGACGCATCCCCTGCTCACGCAGGAGGCGCTCAACCAATATCACACCGAGAAGCTGAAGCTTTCGATCCTGCTGTTCGACGAGATCGAAAAAGCCTCCGACTCGCTCTGGCAACTGCTGCTCGGCATTCTCGACAAGGCTACACTTACGCTCGGCGATAACCGACGCGTCGACCTTTCGAACTGCATCATCATCATGACTTCGAACCTCGGCGCAGCCGAGATGAATGGCCTGGTCGACGGCGGCCTGGGTTTCGCACCGAAAGCCGTTCAGGTCGACAACTCGCTCGACGAAAAAATTACTCGCTCCGCTATCGATGCCGCCCGGCGCAAGTTCGCGCCCGAGTTCATGAACCGCATCGACAAGGTCGTTGTCTTCAAGACGCTGCGCTCCGAACACCTGAAGCAGATTCTCGAAATCGAACTCGGCATGGTGCAGCAGCGCGTGCTCATGGCTGCAGGCGCGCACCAGTTCGTTTTCAATTGCACGCCTCCAGTCAAGGAATTCCTGCTCCGCGAAGGTACCGATCCGAAATACGGAGCACGCCATTTGAAGCGCGCCATTGAACGCAACATCGTTTTCCCGCTGGCCAACCTGGTCGCAACCGGACAGGTGAAGCTGGGAGATTTCATCCGCGTCGATTTGCTCGGGGAGAGCAAGCTCACCTTTGTGAAAGAGGCGGAAGGCGCCATGGTGCCCGTGCTCCTCGAACGTTATGGAGCCGCAGCGGCTGTGCCGGCGGTGGCCGCCGCGAAAGCGGCGCGTCCAGTGGCGGTACGCAAAGAGTTTGGCGCGATCAACGAGAATAAGTAAGTCAAGTTGCTGGTAGGTAAAGTAAGGGGACACCGCAGTGGTGCGGTGTCCCGTTTTTTTTTGGCTCGAATACACCCATCAATCCCTTCTCGCCATCCTCACGGCAAAAGCGCCGGAAGCTAACCGTCAAGTACCTCCGTAACCTGTCGTAACTCTTGCATTCATGCGATCCTCATCTCGCCGTTTAAGAAGCCCATCAACCGCGGACGGAAACACAACTCCTGCTCCGGGCGCGGAACTTAAGTGAGGTTTTGTATGTTGCAGTCTCCGGAACCGAAGTACTCTCCAGCCACCGCCCCAGCCAACACTTACACGCCGGTTAGTTCGGGCTCCTCAAACGCGGATCAGACTCACATCACTCGCTCGGTGGTAATCAAGGGGCAGGTGTCGGGCGCGGAATCGCTTTTTGTCGACGGACGCATCGAGGGCACTATCAGCTTTCCCCGACAATCGCGTCACCATCGGTCGCAACGGCAACGTCGCGGCGAACATCACCGCCAAGGAAGTGGTCATCATGGGCAAGGTGCAGGGTAATGTCGAATGCACCGATCGTCTCGATATCCGGAGCGAAGGCCAGCTTTCAGGCGACGTGGTTACGCATCGTATCAGCGTCGAAGAAGGCGCCATCCTCAAGGGTGGAGTCGAAGTCCGCAATCCTGAAAAGAAAGATCAGAAGACGCAGAACCAGCATCAGCCGAATCCGGTTAAGGTCGAAGAAGCGTCGAAGGCGAAAGCTGCTACCGCGGAAAGCGTTTAATTTTCGAGTTTGAATTCGTTAGCCGACGTTCGTTAACCGACGTGCGTTAAATGACGAAAGAGGGACGGGTAATTCGGCCGTCCCTCTAACTTTTGCCCTCCGAACTGCATTACTTCTTCGGCTTGAAATCCAATGAAGCGGAGTTAATGCAATAACGCATTCCTGTTGGTCTTGGGCCATCGGGAAACACGTGGCCCAGGTGCGCACCGCAGTGGGCGCAGCGTGCTTCGGTACGTGTCATGCCGTAGCTGCGATCCGGATGCTCGGCGATGTTCTGCTTGTCGGCGGCGTCATAAAAACTCGGCCAGCCGGTACCGGAATCGAACTTCGTTTCGGAATCGAATAGCGGGGCGCCACAGCACACGCAGGTATACGTACCGTCTTCATGGCTGTTCCAGTACTTGCCGGTGAAGGCGGGCTCGGTGCCGCACTGGCGAGCTACCTGATACTGTTCCGGCGTAAGCTCTCGCTGCCACTCTTCGTCTGTCTTCTGGATCTGCTGAGAGTTGGACTGCTGGGTCTTTTCTGTCAATTTCACTGTCATATTAATCTCCAAGATTGAGATGCACTGTAGAAGGAAAAGTCGCAGGCGACGGAAACATCCGCATTCTCGGAGTCCATGATGCCCCATGCATCGCCGGAAGTACGATGCATGGGGCAAGGGACGGGGAGGAACATCAATCTCCGGCGCCCGAAAGGGGAACAGCGACTGAATCCTCAAACTCAGGCCGTGCAAGCGCCGAAACCCTAAGGAGTGACTCGGGTGGCAGCACAATTCCAGCCATGGTGGGTCGGTCGAAACAGGAAAAGCCTGACTCGGACCACACCCCACGTGGAGCCCGTGTTCGGCAAATTGTGGCCCGGATTGTAAAGACATGTCAACCGATTTTTCTGGTAGGTGGCTGGGAAGCTTTATCTTGCGGGGCAAAAATCCCGCCGCTCGAGCCCGACCAAAATCGGCCCCACCGGTCGTCCCCGATATCGGAGCCTGATCGCCGGGCGTGCGATACTAATTCCATGGTTGTGGTTGATCCGACTCCGCGGTTGGCGAATGATCCGAAAATGGTCAAGGTGCATTTGAGCACCGGCGCTGGCCTGGAGATCGACTGGAAAGATGGGCACCGGTCCGTTTATACGTTCAAGTTCTTGCGCGATGCTTGTCCGTGCGCGCTCTGTGAGGACGAACGCACAAAGGCAGGACGGAAGGCCGGAGAACCGGAGAAACTTGCTCCCGGGGCGCTGCCCATGTTCAAACCCGCGGTCAAAGCTTTGGCGGCGGAAGCGGTGGGGAAGTATGCGCTGAAGTTTTCCTGGAACGACAATCACGATCTGGGACTCTATTCCTGGGCGTATTTAAGGGAAGTGTGCCCTTGTGCGGAGTGCGCGGCGAAAGAGAAGCCAGTCAGGAGTTAGGGAAGTTCTGATTAAGACCTTGAGGTCCTGTGTAGAACATGGTCCTACGCTTTTTTGCCAATTGGGTTTTAGCGTGGTGCGTTTCGGCGAGAGCGTTGTGGATGGAATGCGGGACGGCCTTCGATCAGAGCCGGTCTTTCAGCTGTTTCGCGAGTTCCCTAGTGACAGCGTGAAGTTCAGAAAGCTGGCCCTTCTGAAAGTCGATTTCGCCCTTCGTCAAATCCTCCTGGATGAGGCGGCAAAGCTGGTAGGCAGCGCGAATACGTTCCGCGGCCAGCAGGGAGCCTAGGGCACTGGGATCTTCTCCCGCAACTCGGGCCGCCACCGACTGCTGGGCCGCCCAGGCGACGTTGCGCACCCGGTTCAGCACGTCACGAAATTCGGTGAGCACGCGGGGATCCAGTTCATCGGAAAGCAGCAAGCTATGCGAGGCTTGCATGTCGGCGATGGCTGTCTTCAATCCTTCGAAGACGGGGGAATCCTTTGCTCGTTCAGCGCCCACGAGGTAACTCCAATGCTGCGTTCCAGACTAATATGTTCCTGATCGCCGGCGTAGATTCCGAAGGTCCGTAATACTAATGGTTGGATTCGACGAGGATTAAGAACGTGACCGTCTCGATTCGATTGGCGAAGGAGCGCGACGTAGAGGAACTGCGGCGGCTGATTGAGGCCTCGGTATTGGGTCTACAGGCATTCGATTACTCGCCGGCGCAACTGGAACGGGCGCTCCAGGTGGTCTATGGCGTCGATACGCAACTCATTGCGGATGGAACTTATTTTGTGGCCGAGGTGGCGACTGAACAGAACGAGAGCGGGAAATCGGCGGCGTCGGCGATTGTAGGGTGCGGTGGATGGAGCCGCCGAAAAACCTTGTACGGCGGGGATCAGTGGGCGGGGCGTGAGGATGCGCTGCTCGATCCGGCGAGGGATGCGGCGAAGATTCGGGCATTCTTTGTACATCCGGCGTGGGCGCGCCGGGGAATTGGCGGCATGATTCTGGAGGCATGCGAGGCGGCGGCGATCGCACATGGCTTTCATCGGCTGGAGATGGGCGCGACGCTGACGGGAGTTCCGTTCTATCGCGCCAAGGGGTATGTGGAACTGGAGCCGGTGGAGGCCCCACTAGGGGAGGGTTTGACCTTGCCGATTGTGCGGATGGGAAAAAATGTGCGAAGTGCCATGAATCAAGAAAGGCATTAACGTCCGGGAAGAGTACGGATCCGGAGGAACCAAACGAGTAATTTGTGGGGAAAAAAGGCTTGGGCTGCCAACGCGGAACGACTCTAAAGTAGGCTTTTCCATCTCCCCGGCGCGATGGAGTCGACTATACGGCGATGGCGTCGAGATAATTGCTCAGGAGTTGCTCGCCATTCTCCTGGAAGTCGAGAAACATGATGCCATTGCCGAATTGGGGATGGCGGGTAACGACGCGTCCCCGAATGGAGACGGGGTAGTTGTCGATCCAAAGGGTGGCCTGGACATAGGTACCCAAGACAAGCGTCTTAATCAAATGCACGTAGCAGCCGCCTCGACTGAGGTCGGTAGTTTTGAGCCGCAGTGAGGTTGCGGTGTCTTCCTGGCGAAGATCGATCGGGACTTGCACTGTGTAACGAGGAGTCAGCCGGCGGTCGGGATGAGAAGTCGGGGAGTTCAAAGCATACTTGGACGTGAAATTCATGCGATCGGCGAAGCCCTTTCTCGATGTGGGCCCCGCCCCGCATGGCGCAAAGAGACAATAAGCGCCTCCTCCACGTGCGGCTGACTTGACCTCGTTGATGATTATCGGCGAAGGTTGGGTGCGACATTAGGACGAACGTCACACAGGAATGTGCGAAGGTACCGCACAGGGAACCGTTCACCCGCAAAAAAAAGAGACGTCAAGCTCCAAGGAGGGTAGAGCAAGCTTGTTTCTTTCGCCGTCTCAGCCTAGTGTCGTGTCCCGGAAATACGCGAACAAAGTCGGGCGATCTTCTGGAGGATCGAATCTGCCGTCGCGGTCCAGACGAAAGGCCGACTCGAACGATTGTAATGGCGCACGAAGGAATCGATCTTGTGGATGAGGTCCTGCACACTGGTGAAGGTGCCCCGGCGAATAGCGCGTTGGGTGATGAGACCGAACCAACGTTCGACCTGGTTGAGCCAAGAGGAGTAGGTGGGGGTGTAGTGCATGTGATAGCGGGGCCGCTGGGCCAGCCAGGTGCGGACTTTGGGGTGTTTGTGGGTGGCGTAGTTATCGACGATCAGGTGAAGATCGAGCTCGGATGGCACCGCCTCGTCCAGATGACGTAAGAAGGAGAGGAACTCCTGATGACGGTGGCGAGGCTTGCACTCGGTGAACACCGCGCCGGTGGCGATGTCCAAGGCGGCAAACAGAGTGGTGGTGCCGTGGCGGACGTAATCATGAGTAATGCCCTCGACGTACCCCAAGCCCATCGGCAACACAGGCTGGGTGCGGTTCAGGGCCTGAATCTGGCTCTTTTCATCGACGCAGAGCACCAGAGCGTGATCCGGTGGGTGCAAGTAGAGGCCAACGATGTCACGCACCTTCTCGATAAAGAAAGGATCGGTGGAGAGCTTGAAACTCCGGCTGCGATGAGGCTGCAGCGCGAATGTCTGAAACAGGCGATGCACGGTGGATCGGGAAATCCCGCTGGCTTGAGCGGCCTGCCGGATGCTCCAGTGGGTGCTATTGGCGGGCTTGCGCGAGAGCGTGCGCTTCAGCAGGACGGCGATCTGCTCATCCTCAATGCTGCGGGGCCGACCGGGACGCAGTTCGTCATAGAGTCCGGCCAGTCGATGCTCGATAAAACGCTGCCGCCACTTGCCCACCGTAGCATTTCTCCAGCGTAGACGAACCGCGATGTCAGTGTTGCTTTGTCCCTGCGCCGACCAGAGCACCAGTTTGGCCCGTGCCACCAGAGAGTGCGGCAGGGTACGGGAAGCGGCCAGGCTACGCAGTTGGGTTTGTTCGTCCGGGACAAGGGTAAGGGAGGGCTTGGGGCGTCCCGTAATCATTCTCGGAGCTTACCCCCAAGCTCGATATTTATGCTAGTTATTTATGGGACACAACACTAGCAGGTTGCGGAAAAAGTCCGCAGTCGCGAAAAAAATGACCACTGGGGCTAAAGCCCGTACTGATTCAAGGCGACTTACGCGGCCCTGAAGGGCCGCTCTTCCACGGTTGTGCGAACGTTTTGGAGTTTTTCCGCAGACTGCCAGGCAGGCGCTCCGCACGTGCTAGAATTTGCACAGATTCTCTCAAGGTTCAGACCCTGAATTCCGGACACTCAAGTTTGATCGAGCTTGCACCTTCGATTCTCTCGGCCGACTTCGCTCACCTGGCGGATCAGGTAGAACGGGCGACGGTGGGGGGCGCCAGCGTAATTCATGTCGACATCATGGACGGCCACTTTGTGCCCAATATTACGATTGGGCCGCCGGTGGTGAAATCCCTGCGGAAGGCAACCCGACTGCCGCTCGATTGTCATCTGATGATAGAGAATCCCGATCAGTATATTGCCGACTTCGCTGAAGCGGGGGCGGACTGGATCTCGGTGCACCAGGAAGCGTGCCGCCATTTGAACCGGACGCTGAACCTGATCAAAAGCCACAGATGCCGGGCGGGGGTGGTGATCAATCCGGCGACTCCGGTGGAGACGCTCAGCGAAGTGCTCGACTTTGTGGATTATGTTCTGGTGATGAGCGTAAACCCGGGATTCGGCGGCCAGAAGTTCATTCCGGAGACGCTGCACAAGATCAGGAAACTGGCCGAGATTCGCGCCGAGCGCGGATACGCCTTTCGCATCGAGATCGATGGCGGTGTGGCGATGGATACGGTAGAGGCCGTGGTGCGGGCTGGAGCTGAGGTTCTGGTGGCAGGCAATGCTGTGTTCGGCAAGGGCGACGCTAGAGCAAATGCAGCCGCGCTGCTGGATGCGGCTCGGAGTGCAAGCTTGCAGCGTGTGTGAGTTGTCCAGCAGGTCGGGATTTGCAAAGCTCTAGGATTTTGAGGTTATTAATTATGCGGCGTAATCTGATTCTTGGAATAATGGCCCTGGCGCTGGCGTTTGCGCTCGGTTGCACGAACAAGAAAGTCGGCAACCCCTTGGCGAACGTAGGCTCGAAGCAACCCGACAAGGTGCTCTTCGACCGCTCTATGGACGCGATGAAGCACAACCGCTTCGATGTGGCGCGCATGACGCTCCAGACGCTCATTAACACTTATCCGGATTCCGAGTACATCGCGCGCGCCAAACTGGCGGTGGCCGATTCCTGGTACGCCGAGGGCGGTACGACTGCGATGCAGCAGGCCGAGATCGAGTACAAGGATTTCAAAACGTTCTTTCCCAACATGCCGGAGGCGGCGGAGGCGCAGCTCAAGGTCGCCAACATCCATTATCAGGAGATGGAAAAGCCGGACCGCGATTTTACGCATGCCATCCGCGCGGAGGAGGAATACCGGGCGCTGATTCAGGAGTATCCCGACAGCAAACTGGTGCCGCAAGCGAAACAGCGGTTACGCGAAGTCCAGGAGGTGCTGGCCCAGCGCGAGTTCAACATCGGGCAGTTTTATTATCTGCGGATGGCTTATCCGGCCGCGATTGCGAGGCTCAAGACCCTGGTGGAAAGGTATCCACTCTATAGCGGAGCGGACCAGGCGCTGTTTCTGCTGGGGCGAACCTACGAAGCTGAGATTGAGATGGTCCGTAAGAACCCCCGCACGAATGAGGTTGCGAAGAGCAAGATGATCGAGGAATTGACCCGGGGTGCGGCCGACGCCTATTCCCGAATCATCACGCGCTACCCGGCGATGGACCGGGCGGTCGATGCCAAGGATCGGCTGGAGGCGCTGCACCAACCGGTTCCGCGCCCGACCCGAAAGATGCTGGAACAGAATAAAAGGGAAGAAGCCAGCCGCCAGCAGGCCACCCTGATGGCAAAGGGGCTGGGTACGTTTGAGAAGGGACCGGATGTGAGCAAGGCGGCTCGTGTTGGCGACCCCACGATGGTGGATCCCGAGCCGGTTACCGCAACGGGCGTAATCAGAGGCTTGTCCCTTGCGGCGAACGGAAAGGGAGAAGGGAAATTAAGCGCGACCGTCGTGGATGGGAAGATAGTGCCGAACCAGGAGGCGCCGCGCTCCGATAGTCCGACGCCAGCCGGGGACACGGCCGTGCCGACTCCGGATCAACCGGCAGCGATGAATACGCCGGCCGCTGCGAATGAGTTGAAACCGAACGTAGCCGATCCTAATGAACTGAAGCCCAACGTGGAGGCGGCCGATCCGAACGCGCTGCCTCCGCTGCAGCAGAGCAATCAACTCGAGGATGGAAGCGGGACGCCGAGCGCCAGCGCATCGAATTCATCGCAAAAAGAGGAGATGGCCGACATTTCCTCCAGCAAAAAGAAAAAGAAGAAGGGATTGAAAAAGCTGGATCCGTTTTAGCTATCAGCTATCAGCTGTCAGCCGTCAGTTAGACCTTTTTACTGAGGGCTGAAAGGTGTTATGGTCCCTGACTCATGCTTGCGGAGTGAAGAGCCGCTATTTCTGGGGTACATGGACCTCGGTGCAGGTCGCAACCGGACATGAGCTTACGAATCGTTGACTTAGGGTAGAGGACAAGATAGTTTCGCGTTATCTCTCCTTTTTCTTGGTGGCGAAGGACGACGCTTGGCGCGAAAAATACTGCTGGCCGATGATAGTGTGACTGCCCAAAATATGGGCCGGAAGATCCTGGCCGATGCCGGGTATGACGTGGTCACCGTCAATAACGGGTCCGCAGCCCTCAAGCGGATCGCCGAATCCAAACCAGACCTCATTATTTTGGACGTCTACATGCCGGGCTACAGCGGTCTGGAAGTCTGCCAGCGCCTGAAGGATTCCTCGGAGACAGCGCATATTCCTGTGCTTCTCTCAGTGGGAAAACTGGAGCCATTCAAGCCGCAGGAGGCGCGCCGGGTAAGGGCGGATGCCCACATCGTGAAGCCGTTTGAAGCGAGCGAGCTGCTGGCCGCGCTCGGCCACCTGGAAACGTGCATTGTTCCCCCAGCCCATCGACCGGGATTCTGCGCTCCCATTTCCAGTCCGGCAGACGGCGACAAGGAAGAGTCCTGCAAAGAAAAAGACGAAGACAAAAACAACGAGGAAACAGCGAACACCGGCAACGATAATGGGCGGAAAGCCAGCGTTCGCACTGCTTCCGCAAAGAAGAAAAAAGAAGAACCGGTAGCGGCGGTGGACGATGGAGTGGCCAACTTCCGGGATTTCCGGAAGGCTGGAGCCAAACCGGCTACGGATTCTGTTCCCGAAATGCCGCGTGACATCACGAAGGAAGAGCTGGATGCGCTGAGCGCGGTGGCCGCCCGATTGGACGAATCGATTCCAGCTCCGCAGAATAGCCCGCCGCCCAAGGAAGAAGCATCTGCGCCCTCGGAGATGCGGAGCAACCAGCGTACAAGCGCCCGCTTGGAGCCGGGGCAGGATCCTGAGCCACTCTCGGAGATGACGCGCGGTATCACGCAGGAAGAGTTGGACGCGCTAAGCGCGGTCGCCGCGAGACTCAGCGACTCGAATCTCGGGACGAGTCCAATCGCCTCGGCCGTGGAAGAAGAAGCAACTCCGGCAGAGACCTCCGATCTTACCGCCCCAATGGCCGGGAATCTGGAACAGCCGCAGATGCCCGTGGTCGCTCCCAGTTCGGACATGACCGAAGAGAAGGTTGATACGCTTGCGACAGCGTGGAATGAAGCCGAGAGTCCGAACGGGCAGGCCGAAGCCGCCCCTGAAATCGCAACCGCTGGTGAGCAGGGTAGCCAGGTCGAATCGCCGGAAGCATCTTCCCGGGAAATCCCGGTGTCCAATGCCGTGAATGCCGGACATTTTGTAGACGAACCGGCGCCCATTGATCAGAACGATGAGCCGATGTTTGCTTCGGCTGTTGCGGACACTCCCGCGCCGAGCGATGAGGAGGTGGCCGCAGCGCTGAGCTTGCTGACTCCTGCAAATGGACACGCAGGGATGGCGTCTGAGACCGGGTCTCCGGCGGCTAGCGCTGATGGCACCCCGCATTGGGTGGCTGAGACTGTGGGATTGACTCCAGAAGAAGCCGGTATGTCGCTTGAGGCGGAAATGTTTCGCACATTCGCTGGAGATCCCGCGGCCGAAGATCCAGTGGAAGAGGTCGAATCCGCGCCCGTCGTGGACGGAGCTTTGTCGAGTACGCCTGCTGCTGAGAGCGCGCCCGCGATTGCGGCGCCGCAAGTCGAACTGGTTTCGGATGAGGCTCCGAAAGCGATGGCGGCGGCCGCAGCGGCGGCGGAAAGCATAGGCGCCGGATCAGACGAGAGCGACATTGCCAACATCGTCGATCGGGTGCTGGCCGATCTTCGCCCGAAGATCGTGGAAGAGATCGCGAAGAAGCTCGGGAAAAAGTAGGTCCATTCCAGTTCCCGGTTGCAATAGTTCAGACTCGGCCTTTGGGATACGGCTGGCAAGTCTCAACCTGAAAGAGAGCTTGTCACCTTTTTCACCAAACCGCACTTGCCCGCGGCATGGTTTATGCTTCCGGATGCGCACACTTCCGTTCGTTACATATGCATCAAAGGAACGCGTTTAGCACAAATAGACGCGCTTCGCAGTTGCTTCCGAACTCAAAAAGGGGATTCCACGCGCAAGATGCGGAAAGGCCCTACACTGGACATCACATGAAAAAACTGAAAGAAGTTCTTCGCTGGGAGATGAGTATCGCGTTGTTTGTGGCTGCGCTCGTCAGCATCACGCTTAGCGGGCGATTGGCCGCGCAAGATCGCCGAGCAAGATGATCCGCCGACGCGCGTCGCGCGTCTCGCATACCTGCAAGGTTCCGTCTCATTCCAACCCGCCGGAGAGTCGGAATGGGTGGAAGCCGTGACCAACCGCCCAATGACCACTGGCGACCAGTTGTGGGTTGACCGCGATTCTCGCGCCGAGCTCGGCTTGGGGTCGGCCGTTATCGATGTCAATAGCAACACAGGCGTGTCGTTCCTCAACCTGGACGATCACACCGTGCAACTCCAACTTAGTTCCGGCGCGATCAACATTCGCGTCCGCCGTCTGGACCGCGATGACGCGTTTGAGGTCGACACGCCCAATCAGGCTTTCTCGATCCTCGCGAGCGGCCGCTACCGTGTGGAAGCCAGCGAAGACGGAACGTACTCGATTGTCAGCGTGCGCGATGGAGAAGGTGAATCCACTGGCAACGGCCAGACCTACACGCTCGAAGCCGGACAACGCGCCACCTTCCAGGGGACCGATTCCCTGAGTGCGCGGATCGAAGACGTCCGCGATCCCGACGACTTCGACAACTGGTGCTACGGCCGCGACCGCCGCTATGAAAACTCCATGTCGGCGAGATATCTCTCCAACGAAGTCGTCGGATACGAAGACCTGGATGGCAATGGCGACTGGCGCCCTGCCATGGGCTATGGCGATGTCTGGTTCCCGCATGTTAACGCGGGATGGGCTCCGTATCGCGAAGGCCACTGGGCCTGGATCGATCCCTGGGGATGGACCTGGGTCGATGATGCGCCCTGGGGCTACGCTCCCTTCCATTATGGCCGATGGGTATCGGTCGACGGCCGCTGGGGGTGGGTGCCGGGCCCGAGAGAGGTGAGACCTGTCTACGCTCCCGCTCTGGTCGTCTTCATCGGTGGAGGACCGGGCGCATTCGGTGGCAATGTCGGCTGGTTCCCCCTGGGACCACGCGAAGTTTATGTTCCTTCATATCCCGTGAGCCGCGCCTACGTGACGAACATCAACATCAGCAGCACCACGGTTACTACCACCGTCATCACCAATGTCTATAACACCACCATCGTTCGCCACAACACGACCATCACCAATGTCACCTATGTGAACAGAGACGTGGCAGGAGCCGTGACCGCGGTTCCACAACAGGCCTTTGTGAGCGCGCAACCCGTGGCGCGTGCGGCCGTAGCAGTCAACGCGCGCGAGCTTGCCTCGATGCCGGTCAGCGCACGAGCGGCTGTTGCGCCCACCTCCAACAGCGTGCTCGGGGTGCATGCTAATACCGCCCGGCCGCGCCGTGGCGCCCCCGGCCGCCGTCGCAAGGCGGTCCGTCGTTGCCAAGGTCGCGCCCCCGCCGCCGCCCGTGCCGTTTGCATCCCGACAGCAGGCGCTCGCAGCACATCCTGGTCAGCCAATCGCAAAGCAGCAGATGCAACAATTGCGCCCGGTCAATTCTCCGGCGGCACGGCCCCTCGTGAAGCAGGCGCCTCCGGGAAAGCCCGCAACTCCTATCATGGCCCGCCCCGGCAACCAACCTATGCCAAATCAGCCTGCCAACGCGCCCGCGAATCGCCCGGCCAACCAACCGGCGGCGAACCAGCGTTCCGAGCCAGGTCGTCCGGAGCCGGGTCATCCACAACCCAATATGGGTAACCCGATTAACCGTCCGGCAGAGCCGCCGCAAAATAATCAACCGGCAGCGCGTCCCGCGGAACCGCCGCAGCGGAATCAACCGGCAGCGCGTCCGGCGGAACCGCCGCAGCGGAATCAACCGGCCGCGCGTCCGGCGGAGCCGCCACAGCGGAATCAACCGGCAGCGCGTCCCGCCGAACCGCCGCCACGCAACGAGCCGGCGCGTCCGGCTCCGCCTCACCAGCTAACGCCCGCGGAAAAGAAGCAGCAGGAAGACCAGCGCAAGAAGGAGCAAAAGCCACCCGGCTTCTGAGACGTCGCTATCGCTTTGCGGGATTGAGATGTCCGGGGTTTGCTTCCGCCTCTCAAGTTCTTAAAGAAAAGCGCTGCGTCCCGCCCGCTTCAACTCGGGCGAGACACAGCGCTGACTGTACTCTTCTCAGGCGGGGGAACCACTTAGCCTTCGGAAGGATGCAAAACGCGGAAGGTAGTTCCGCCGTTGTTCCAGACGAGCACGAGCGCGTCCTGACCCTTTGGAACGCTCGATAGCGCTTGGGCAACGTCGGCTGCCGACTTCATTGGCTGGCGGTTGACCTCCATGATTACGTCTCCGCTCTGCAGGCCGGCGTTATCGGCGGGGCTGCCGGGGACAACCGACTTCACGACCGCTCCATGGATGTTCGGGCCGGGGCTGCTGCCTTGATCGTCCTGTTGCAGTTCATTGCGGGCGTCCTGGTTCAGATCGCCCAAGCCCAGCCCCCAGCGGCCTTTGCCGTGACCGTTGCTGGCCGTTTCAGTGCTGTTCGGGTTGTTCAGATCGGCAAGCGTTACGTCTACGCTCGTTGGTTTGTCGTTGCGCATTACTTCGAGATGGATGGTTTCGCCGGGACTCTTCTGGCCGACCAGCATCTGGAGTTGTCCGGCATCGGTGATCGGCTTGCCGTCGAGTTCGGTGACGACGTCTCCAGTTTTGAGGCCGGCTTTTGCACCAGGGCCATCGGGCTGAACGTCGCTGACGAGGGCGCCGGCGGCTTTGGTCAGGTTGAAGAACTTTGCATTGTCGGGAGTCACGTCCGAGATCTGGATCCCAATGAAGCCGTGTGTGATCTTGCCGAAGCGGATCAACTTATCGACCGTGGGTTGGACGATCTGAGTGGGAATCGCAAAGCCCATGCCCGCGAACGATCCGGAGCCTGAGATCAGGAATGTATTGATGCCGATCAACTGGCCACGGGCGTCGACGAGCGCTCCGCCGGAGTTGCCGGGATTGATGGCGGCGTCGGTCTGGATGAACTCTCCAGGCTTTCGGCGGTCACTGTCCATGTTGGGGCGGTTGAGCGCGCTGATAATGCCGCGGGTTACGGTGAACTGCATTCCGTAAGGATTGCCGAAGGCGAGAACGGTTTGCCCGGGACGCAGATCGGCGGAGTTCCCCCAGGGCACGCTCGGAAGATTGTTGCCGTTCACTTTGATAACCGCCAGGTCGGTGAGAGGGTCGGCGCCGATCAACTTGGCGGGCATGACTTCCTTGTTGCTCATCGTTACGCGGATGTCGACAGCTCCCTCGATGACGTGATTGTTGGTGACAATGTACCCGTCAGGGGAGATGATGACGCCGCTGCCCAGGCCGTGCTCGACGCGGTTCTGCGGCTGCTGCTGAAAGTGGAACTGGTGGCCGAACTGCTGGCCGAACTGTTCGCCAAATGGACTGTCCGGGCCGAAGAATTGTTGCAAATCGGGCGCGCCACTTTGGCCCGAGGCCGTTTTCGTTTTCGATACCACGGTTACGTTAACGACTGCGGGCGTGACGCGGGCGGCCAGGGTTTCCATGGCGTTGTCGAGGGAGAGCAGCGCCCCGACACTGTTGTCACTGAGCGCGGCGGCGGCCGGAGCCGGCGTGGCCGCAGTGGCCGACTTGGTGAAGCTGAAGGTGGCGAGCGATCCGACGAGGGCGATTGCCAGAACGGCTACGGCCAGACGGCGCCCGCGAGTTGGATTTTCGGCGACTGACTTTGCCAGTTTAGAGTTGGTTAGTTTGGATTTGAGGTGTTGCACCCACATCTGCATTGGTTCTTCTCCTTGTACAACTAATTATCTAGTTAGTATCCGCAAAAATTTTTGGCCCTAGGTTTTGTGAGCAACCGGCACACGCGCCGTGTGCTCCCATTCGGAACTGACGAAGGTCACGCGCCAAACCTGGATTTTCCACACGGTTGCGGCGGGCACCGAACTGGCATTGGCTTGGATTACCGATGAATCTACCCTCGAGTCTGACACGGGCACGAACCGCGTTTCTTCCACAAAGACCACTGTGTGCATCCCGGGGGGCAAGCTCTTAACGTCCTGACCGGCGAGCGCGCTTAGTTCCATCAACGACTGAATCGACGGCGGCAAGCTCGCGTCAGCCGCTTCGCGATCTTCGCGCTGAAGTGCTGGGACGCTGCGTGCGGCGACGGACCTGGAATTCTTTCGCGGCGATACGGGCTCATTTGTTTTTAGCTTCAGCGCTGCGGGAATGACGGCTGGGGATCGAAAAGAACTGCGGGCTGCGGTCTGAATGATGGAGGGCTGAACACTTGCGTGATTCGAGCTTGAGGTTTGAACGACGGCGGGTTGAATAGTTGTGGGTTGAATCAGCGCGGCGGAGTATTCATGATCTGGCAGTGGGTTCCGGTCGAAAGCCACGAATTGCGGGGTCTGTGGCAGCATCACGACGCAGAGCAATGCGAAAGCGCCCACCAGGCTCAAAGCGGGTTTCGAGATGCCATTTGCGGCGGGGCGATTCTTATCGAGAATTTGTGTCAAGCGATCCGAAGCCTCGCGGGCGCGATGGACAATGGCCTGCGCCATCGTCCACCCGCGCTCGGCGAGACTTCTTTCCAGGAGGGAGACCAGGCAACTGGCGTATCCCATCGGGTTGTCGGTTTGGGCAACCACGATATCGTCACACGCCATCTCGCGTTCCACCGAGAGGCGATTTTCAATCCACCACACCGCGGGATGAAAGAAAAACAGAGCGCGGACCATTTTCTGCAGGAGGTTGGTCCAGTCGTCCCAGCGGTGCAGATGGGCAAATTCGTGCCGCAAAATAATGTTCAAATCGGAAAGCGGCAGTTCCTCCAGCGCCCACGCGGGTAGAACGATCATCGGCTTCCAGAGCCCGAGAGCGGCGGGCACTCGCACGCACTCGGAGGTGGCGAGGGTTACCGGCCTGGAGGCGAAGGATGTCGCTCCGGTGAGTTCTTCGAGCGTGCGCCGAATCGCTGGATCCAAGGTAGCCGCATCGACGGGTGTGCAAGTTTGCCGCAACTTCCGCAGACGAAAGACTCCCGCAGATAAGCGCGTCATTGCCACACCCGCGACCACGAGCCAAGAAACAAAAACATAGGCCGCCCAGTGGGCGGGTAGATTGATCGCGGACCGTGTTTCTGAGGCCAAGCCCGACGCGACAAAGACCCGAGTATTCAATCCTGCGAGCATGAGTCCGCCCATGCAGGCTGTTCCAACCACTGCGAGCAACGTGAAAAACCATACCGCAAATCGCGTCCGGGAATTCTGTTTTGGCAGCAGGCGCAACACCGCCCACGCAAATAGTGCGATCAGAAGCCCTTCCGGCAGGGAATTGATTACGCGCTCGGCGCCCACCCCTGCCCATGTCTCGATCTGATGGAGGGCCAACTGGGGAACGAACTGGGCTGCGATGAAGTGGGGCGCGATCATTTTGTCTCGCTCCGTTCCCCGCTCCTGGCTTCCTCCGCTCGATCAGGCTCACTCCGATCAAGCTCACTCCGATCGAGCATTTTCCGCAGGCGAATTAGTTCCTCGGGCTCGATTCCCTGATATTCGAGGATGTTCAGGACCAGATCCTCATGCGAGTTCTTGAAAAAGCGGCTTACCAGGTGCCGGATCTCCGACCGTGTTGCCTCTTCCTGCCGTACTACCGGTGCGAAGACATGCGCCCGCCCATCCTTGACGTGTTTCAGGTAGCCCTTTCTTTCGAGGATCCGGATCGTCGTCAACACGGAGTTATAGGCAAGGGGAGGTTTTGAGGTAATCGAATCAAGGACTTGCTGAACCGTGCCCGAGCCACGTTCCCAGAGGACGTTCATCACCCTGAGCTCGGCTTCCGTCAAAGTTTCCGACTGTCTCGGCGGCACTGGGTTCCTCCTACCTAGCCTTAGACGCGGTCCAAGGGAAAAGGTAACTAATTGTTTAGTTGCAGGCAGGAGAGTGATTGGTTGCCAGAGGGATTGGAGTCATTCTGACTTGGGTCAGGCTGCTTTCGGGTCGATGCCTTAGCAGATCAGGGCGTGCGCCAACCGCGTTCGCGCGGGATTGGGATCGACCAATTCTCCCAAGCCAGCCCACACGAGGTCGCGATAGAGGTCATCCACCTGCGGGGGAACACGGACAACGACCAACGACGGCAGATACATTCAGCGCGAACGTTTGAGCCCTAACTTTGGTTATGTATTCGTCCGATAGCCCGAACCTGCATGTCACGCTATACTGTGACGAGCAGGCAACGTCGGTGGCCCACGTCCCAATTTTCGTGCCTCATTTCAATCTCAGCGATGAGGTGAATCGCCAGATCGTCCAGTCGGAGATTGAGGGAGGCGTGTTCCTCAAAGACCTTCCGCCCGAGACCGTTCTGCAGATTCAAACAGAGCATCATCTCTACACGGCCGTGCTGGTGGATGACGATTCCGCTTTGATTTCAGGACATCCGGAGTATTGTCCGCAACCCGTTCTGGTGGCAATCTCGGGCTCGACGTGGGGAGGTTCTATGCTGAAACGGCGCTTCGTCGGGCGAGGCATGCGGCTGGAATTTTCACATCCTCAATATTCGACGCCGATTGTAACGTCTTCCATTCAGGACATCCGTGAGGTGTCCGCAGCCGCCCGGCTTAGGAATCACGCCGCCGTCTAATCTCATTTAGAATCTGTTGGTTACATAAAGTCGAGGCGCCAGGGCGACGCCAATTGGTCTGGCACGACCGGGCCACTAAGTGACGAAGTTTGTCATCTAATTTCGCGCATCCGAAGTGGTATGATCTCGTCACTGCATCCAAAACCGCGCTGGGTGGGGCGGCAAGGAAAATCTAGTTTGCGGGGTGAAGCTGATGACCTGGACCAGTCCGGTATTCGAAGAAATCGTTCTCTGCTGCGAAATCAACTCTTACGTAAGCGCAAAGCTCTAGTCCCTCAAGGTGCAGATTCGCATCCTCGGTTCCGCCGCTGGGGGCAGATTCCCGCAGTGGAATTGCGGTTGCGCGAACTGCCTTGCGGTGCGGCAAGGCAAGTTCAACGGCAAGGCTCGCACGCAGGCTCAACTTGCGCTGAGCGCCGATGGCTCGCGCTGGTTCCTGGCCGGAGCCTCTCCTGATATTGCCTTTCAAATCGAAGCGACTCCCGAGCTTCATCCGCGTGCGCTTCGCGACTCACCGGTCGCGGGCGTGGTGCTGGGCAGCGCCGATCTTGACCATGTGCTTGGATTATTGGTGCTACGCGAACTGCAACCCTTGCGCGTATATGGCGCGCCATCCATCCTGAAAATTTTGCGCGAAGAAAACAGCATGTTCGGGATGTTGAATCGCGTTGACCCGCAGAGTCATCTGGACGCCCATGGAAGCGGGTGCGGCCTTCCCGTTGGCCGACGCCACCGGCAATGAATTTGGGCTGCGCTGTGAGGCTTGCTATCTTTCCGGACGTTATCCCAAGTATGTGAAGACCGAAGGCCTGGCTTGCGAAGCGACGGCCGCATTGTTTTTCGAATCTGATTCTTCGGTGGCGGGCTCGAAGAAGCGGATCGCCTATGTGCCGGCGGTCGAGAAACTCAGCGATGCATTGCTCGCTAAGATTGAGGGCGCTGACTTGCTATTGCTCGACGGCACATTCTGGAGCGACGATGAACTGATCCGCGCGCAGGGGAGCGGCGAGACGGCGCACCAGATGGGGCACATTCCCGTTGAAGAGAGCCTGGGAGTGCTGAAGGACATTGGGGTCGGACGGAAGATGTTCATCCACCTGAACAATACGAACCCCATTCTGAACGAAGCGGGGCCGGAACGTCGCGCGGTGCGGGCGGCGGGCTGGGAAGTGGCGGAGGACAATTGGCACGTGCGACTGTAGCCTCGGAGACCCCAGTGGACGGAAGCGCAGGAAAGCTTACATTCGAGCAACTGGGTGCCGCGCTGCGGCAGGTTGGAGCGGAGCGCTATCATCACCAGCATCCATTCCATGCGCTGATGCACGAAGGGAAACTGAGCCGCGGGCAACTGAAAGCATGGGCGCTGAACCGCTATTACTACCAGTCGATTATTCCGATCAAGGACGCGATCATTCTTTCGCGCTCGACGGACCCTGCGTTCCGGCGGGCTTGGAGGAAACGCATCATCGATCATGACGGAGACGAGACCCGCAACGGCGGCATTCTGCGCTGGATCAAGCTGGCCGAGGCTACCGGTTTGGATCGGAGGCGGGTGGTGCGTGCCGAGGGAATTCTTCCGGCGACTCGATTTATTGGAAATGAATATCTGAACCTGGTGCGGACGCGGCCTTTTGTCGAGTGTGTAGCGAGTTCGCTGACCGAACTTTTTTCGCGCGACCTGATTGCGCTGCGCATGGAGAGACTGCGCGAGCATTATCCGTGGCTGGCGCGCGGGTTGGATTATTTTGAGGCGCGCCTGACGGAAGCGCCGGAAGATGCGGCGTTCGCCATCAAGTATGTGTTTGAGCACGCATCCTCCCGAGTTGAACAAGAGGGCGCGATCCAGGCTCTGCGCGACAAGTGCGACATTCTGTGGGCGCAGCTTGACGCGCTCTATTTTGCCTATGTCGAGCCCGGCTGGCCGCCACCCGGAGCGTTTCGCATTAACGATGCCGAAGCCAAAGAGGCCGGCCGTGCCTGAGTTGACCGATGCGAGCATTCCCAAGCTGGCCACGGGATGCCGCTGGGGCGGAACGACAGAGGCGCCGGTTGTGCTTTTTCCAGAAGGCGCAATCAAAGTGGAAGGAACGGGTCGCGCGATTTTGGAGTTGTGCGCGGGCCAGCTTACTCTTGGGGAAATTATTCAGAGGCTTGAGCAGCAGTTCATGCTTGCGCCCAAGGATAAGATTCGCGCCGATGTGCTCGGCTTTCTGGAGCAACTGCACTCCAAACGGATCGTTGATTATTGAAGGAGTGCGGGGTAACGAGTCTTAGTTGTCACGCCGAACGCAGCTGGGGACCTCTACTCGCCCGAACATGTGTGCCGGGAGTAGGGATCCTTCGCTTCGCTCAGGATGACAGATCTTGATAGTTTTCCATGACGAATCCGCTGGCGCTCATTGCCGAGATCACGCATCGCTGCCCACTACACTGCGTGTACTGCTCGAATCCCCTGGAATTGACCTCGCGCAACGAAGAACTTGAGACCGCTGACTGGCTGCGGGTTTTCAGTGAAGCGGCTGCATTGGGTGTTCTGCATCTTCATCTTACGGGCGGCGAGCCGCTGGCTCGTGCGGATCTTGTGGACTTGATGGCCGGCGCGCGCCAGTCGCGTCTCTATACGAACCTGATCACGTCGGGCATCGGACTTTCGCGGGAATGGCTTGCGCAACTGGTGGACGCGGGCCTCGATCATATTCAACTCAGCTTTCAGGATTCGCAGGAATCGGCGGCGAACTGGATTGCAGGAACGCGCGCGCATGCCCACAAACTGGAGTTGGCGAAGTCGATCCACGAGCATAAAGGCCGGCTGGCGTTTACCGTGAACCTCGTCGTCCATCGGCAAAACATCGATCACCTGGAAGAGATGGTCGCTGCGCTTGAAGGGCTCAATCCCGATCGCATGGAGGTTGCGCACGCGCAGTATTACGGGTGGGCGCTCAAGAATCGTTCGGCGCTGTTGCCGAGCCGCGAGCAACTGGATCGCGCGCTCGCGATAGTCTCGGCTGCCGGGGAGCGAATGCGCGGGCGAGTGCGAATCGACATGGTGGTTCCCGACTACCACGCGCGTTTTCCCAAGGCGTGCATGGGCGGATGGGGACGGCAGTTGATGCTGATCGATCCCGCAGGACGAGCGCTGCCTTGCCATGCGGCGGGCGTGATTCCCGGAATGCGCTTTGACAGCGTGCGCGAGCATGGGCTGGAGTGGATCTGGACGATGTCGGAGGCGTTCCAGAAATTTCGCGGCGAAGAATGGATGCCGGAACCCTGCCGATCATGCGATCGTCGCAAGGAAGATTTCGGCGGCTGCCGCTGCCAGGCTTTTCTGCTCACCGGAGATGCTACGGCGACTGATCCGGTATGCGAACTGGCGCCGCTGCACCGGTTGATTGAAGATGCGGTGCGCGAAGATGCAGTGCCCGCCGAGATCCCGCAGATGCTTGAGGCTCCACTCCACATTCTGCAGGGAAAGATGGCCGGTTTTTGGAGCTATCGAACCGATCCGAAATAGCCGTTCCAAAATCTCCAGAGCGTGCGACAAGACGAACACGTCACTTTGACGCTCTGGAAAAGCCTGTTAAACTCAAATTTT
Organism: uncultured Acidobacteriaceae bacterium; assembly: GCA_963821295.1. Taxonomy (GTDB): domain Bacteria; phylum Acidobacteriota; class Terriglobia; order Terriglobales; family Acidobacteriaceae; genus Acidiflorens. Next base: position 1,171,956 of record CAWGDB010000001.1, read on the forward strand.
GCCATCCTACATTTAACCGAAGAAGGAAAAGGAATACGTGCGCGCAGAAACCCGTCATCAAATGAAACAGGACCGCTTCAGCAAGGCCACATTCGAAGCGGCGGAAAAAACCGTTCACTGGAGCCAGGAGCACCAAACGACCCTCATCGTGGCCGTGATTGCGGTCGTAGTGATTGGAGCGATCGTATTTGGCAGCTGGTATTACGTCGGCAAGCAGGACGAAAAAGCGAGTCTCGATCTCGCGGCCGCCTTGCGCACCATGCAAACGCCGCTGCGTCCGCCCGGAACGCCGGCGCAACCCGATTTCCCGAGCTACGAGTCTGAGACGGAGCGTGCCACGACGGCGCGCAAACAGTTCCAGGCGATTGCGGATCAGTATTCGCGGACCCGCAGCGGCAAGATGGCGCGCTACTTTGTGGGCGTGACCTCGGCGCAACTGGGTGACAATGCGACTGCCGAACGCGATCTGCAGGAGGCTGCAAGCTCCTCGGACCCGCAAACTGAGTCGCTCGCGAAAATTGCGCTGGCTTCGGTCTATCGCGCCGAGAAGAAGGATGCGCAGGCCATCGATCTTTACAAGCAGCTGATCGACAAGCCAACCGAGTTGGTCAGCAAGGTAACGGCGCAACTCGAATTGGCGTCGTTCTACGAGTCGCGGCACAACACAGATGAAGCCAAGAAGCTTTACCAGCAGATTCAGAAGGACAATCCGCAGAGCGAAGCGGGATCGCTCGCGCAACGGCGCATGGCGGAGCTGAAGTAGAAGCTGCCAGCTATCAGCCGTCAGCTCTCAGTTATTTCACTACCCTACGCAGGCAGTCGATCAGGCGGTCGCAATCTTCCACTGTGTTGTAGACATTGGGCGCTACCCTGATCGAACTTCCGCGCACGCTTACGAAAACCTTTTCCCGCGCCAGCATTTCTGTCAGTTCTTTCGGGATCGGCGAATCCCTTCGCAAGCAGAGGTAGTGCGGGGCGCGCAGCGGTTCGGGGGGCGCGGAGAAGCCAAGTTCTCCGGCGGCCTCTGCCAGCCGTCGATTCAGCGCGCCCGAAGTTTCGGAAACCTCGGCAACCTTCCACTCTAATAGTTGCTGCATAGCGCGAACCGCGGCCGGCAGCAGCGCGAAGTTCGAGCGCTCCCCCATGTCGAAGCGGCGCGCGCCGGCGTCGTAGTCCTCGGAGTACAGAATCAGGCTGGAGAAATCGCGGGAATTGGCGCGCTGAATCCAACCCTCTTCGAGCGGCGACCCGTTGTGCCACCTGGGAGCGACGTAGAGCAGGCCGATGGAGTACGGGCCAAGTAGCCACTTGTAGCTGGCGGCGACGGCAAAATCGGGCTGCACTTCATTCACGTTGAATGGCAGCGCGCCTAGCGACTGGGTGAGATCGAGAACCAGAGCCGCTCCGAGCTTGCGGCAGACCTGCCCGATGCGGACGAGATCAAGACGGCCACCGCTGGTCCAATGGACGTGGGGAAGGGCGGCGATGGCGACGTCCGGGGTAAGACTGTCGAGCACGGCCGCTGTCCAGTCATGATCGCCGGGCCAGGGGACAATTTTCAGGGATGAGCCGTTTGCTTCGGCAGGCTGCCACGGATAGTAGTTGGAAGGAAACTGCTCGTCGAGGACAAGAACAGCTTGCCCTTTGCGTACGGGCAGATTGCGCGCAGCGGTCTGGATTCCATAGCCGGCTGAGGAAACAATCGCAACGCAATCGCTGGAGCAACTGAGAATCTGCGCGGCGGTCGCGCGAAATTCCTCCGAGCCGGTAAAGAACTGATCGGAAGTAAGCTCCCAAGGATGCGCCTTGCGTGCCAAGCCCGCGGTCCCGGCCTCCAGTGCCGATTTCAGCAGCGGAGACATGTAGGCGCAGTTGAGATAGGCGACGTCGTCGGGAATATCGAAGAGATGGCGCTGGCAAGAGAGCATAGGCATTAGGCTGAGGCTTCCAGTGTATCGAGAGTTTTGACGGCTGGTCTAATCGGTGGGCGAAGGATCGCGAGCAACGATGCCCGCGAAATTGCAGATCATTTTCAAGTCGCGCCTTTACTCCAAGCTCCCTTGCTCGAGCACCACGTTCTCCCGCACGATCAGCCGGTGGGCGGCCATTTCTTTCAGATGAGGCATCACGCGGCTGACGTGCTCGTCGGTGTCGACGAAAATAACCATGATCGGCAGCTCACCTCCGGCTTCGACTAAGTGGGCGGTATGGACGCGGCCACGACCCAGAAAGCCCGCGACCGCGTGAAAAACTACGGCGCCGAAGACGTTTTCATCGCGCAGATATTTCAGGATTTCGAGATGGAGCGGCCGATGATGCCAGGAGTCGCGCTCGGTCAGATACAGGGTGACTTGAACGGCCATGGCGGGTGTCCTTGTCGGGGCTGTTTGTTCGATGCTGTCCGCGCGGTCCATTCTACAGCCCCCTGGCCAACGCCGCGCCTGCCAGCACGGCCGCTAAGCACAGCGCATTGCTGAGAAGAATATTGAGGCCCATCATCAGCCATTGGCTTTGCTCCATCAAGGCGAAGCTTTCAAAGGCATAGCTGGAGAACGTGGTATAGGAACCGCAGAAACCAATGGCGACCAGCAGGCGCCAGCGGGGATCGAGCAGCACGCGCTCGGTGGAGTAGATGAGAAAAAATCCAAGAATGAGACTGCCGGTGAAGTTGATCAGGAGCGTGCCGTAAGGGAAAGCGGTAGAGCTATGGCGCGCCACAAAATCGCTCAGGAAATAGCGGGCGCAGGCGCCGACAATGGCACCCAGGGCAATCCAGAGATAGTTCACGCGACGGAGTCCTCCTGCAGAGTCTAGAACAGCTCGGTAGGAGTTATCAGCCCCGGAGGGCAGTTCATGGCGAACTCCATCGCCTGCGAAACAGTATAGCCGAGCAGGCGAGCCAATGAGATGCGGAGAAAGGTTACGTCACGAGCATCCCCGAAGTCTTAGCTGGAGACGTGCAACTCGGCGGACTTCACAATTTCTCTCGGGTCGTCGCTCTTTTCATATTCCCAAAGGCTGAGTTCGTTCCCGTCCGGATCGCGGAAGAATGCGATCTTGCCGTCCTTTTTGTGCTTGATGCCGCTGGTCGCGATCCCGCGAGCGTGTAACCGCTCCAAAGTTTCCCTTAGATCGGGAACCGCGAAGCACAGGCGAGCGTTTCCGCTTCCTGGCACGACGGAGCCGGGAGGAAGGGGCACGAGTTCGATGAGCACGCCGTCGAGGTCGAAGCGCGCGACGTAATCGTGCGAAACCATGGGCAGCCCTAGGGTGTCGCGATAGAAGGCGATGGCCTCCTCGATATGGGTGACGTAGTAGAAGACGGCGTCGAAAGAAAGTTGCAGCTTGTTGCAAGGAGGAGATAAGCACGGCATTGAATGGCCTCCTTTCGGGGCTTGGGAATTGGATCGGCCTGCAAGGTCCTGATGGGAGTTTGCGGCATCTACGCTAAGCCGGGCCGCGGGAGTTGTCTGTGAGGCGCGGCACGTGCGGGCGTGATAAGGGCGCGTTCACTACCGGGGCGATCGGAGCCTATGACCCCATTCCAGACAAACGCCGGCAGTCCCCGCAGTGCGAGTGAGGGAAATCAGGGCGGAGACTGGAGGCTCTCTTAAGTAACCGGCGCCACTGGCACATCCGATCTTTCGGTGTAGATGCTCCAAGATAATGTCACCCCCTAACTGCAACGAGACTTTGTCACCCTCACAGGATGGTGACGATGAGTCAGAAAGAGTTCCAACGGGTGAAAGTGATTGAGAATGCAGCGGGCGGGAGGCTGAGCGTACGCGAAGCCTCCCGTCTGCTGCAACTGAGTGAACGCCAGGTGCAGCGTCTCAAGCGCCGCTATCAGCCCGATTCGGTCGGCTGGGTGCAGCACGGCAATCGCGGACGCCCCATGCCTTGGGCCTTGCCTGTTCCCCAGAAGCAGTTGATTTTGACTTTAGCCCGGAGCAAATATCAGGGCTTCAACGATTCTCATCTGGCGGAAAAACTTCGCGCCGAGGAGAACCTCGCGGTCAGCCGCGAGACCGTGCGCCGCATCTTACGCGGCGCCAAACTGCCCTCTCCCCAGAAACGGCGGCCACGAAAATACCGCTCCCGCCGCTTGCCCCGTCCGCGTTTTGGCATGATGGCCCTCACCGACGCCAGCCGTCACGACTGGCTCGAAGGCCGCGGCCCCACGCTCACCCTCATCGGCTTTCAGGACGATGCCACCCGCCAGATCCTCGCCGCTCACTTCCAACTCGAACCCGAAAATACTCTCGGTTATCTTCGCGCTCTCCGCGCCATGATCACCACCCACGACGTTCCCCTCAGCCTCTACCGAGACCGCCACTCCATCTTCCAGCGCAACGATCCCCACTGGACTCTCGCCGAACAACTCGCCGGCAAACAATCGCCCACCCAACTCGGACGCGCCCTCGAAGAACTCGGCATCCAGCAGATCCCCGCCTACTCTCCTCAAGCCAAGGGCCGCATCGAGCGCGCCTGGCGCACCTGCCAGGACCGTCTGGTCAGCGAACTTCGCCTCGCCCGCGCTGCCACTCTGCCCGAGGCCAATGCCGCGCTCGCCCGCTTCTGCGCCGATTACAATCAGCGCTTCGCCCGTCCCGCCGCAGAATCGGCCTGCGACTTCCGCCGCTTGCCGCGACGCTTCGATCTCTCCCGCTGCCTCAGCTTGCACTATCGCCGCGTCGTCGCCGCCGATCACACCGTCACCTTGGGCGCGAACTCCATCGCCCTGCCACCCTTGCCCGGCCAGCGCGGCTATGCCGGAGAAACCGTCGAGCTCGCTCACCACTTGGACGGCAGGCTGCACCTCTATCGCGGAGACCAGCTTCTGCTCGCCCTGCCTCTGCTTCTAGAAGAATATGCCGACCGCCGCCCTTCGCCCCGGGCCTCGGCGCAGAAAAGAAAAACGCCGACACCGCGTATTTACAATCTCTCCGGCCGCCCCGCTTTAGCGGCCGTTACTTAATCGATAGGGGGTGACAAAGTCTCGTTGCAGTTAATACGACATTTTCTCGTTGCAACAACACACATCCGATCTTTCGGTTGCACGCCGATACCCCTTGTGGTAACTTAAATAATTGTCCCGGACAATCAGGAAGGGATCAGGGAAGTATTGTGCCTTTATACACGTGCTTCCACCTGCTGGCGTAGCTCAGTCGGTAGAGCATCTGATTTGTAATCAGAGGGTCAGGGGTTCAAATCCCTTCGCCAGCTCCAGAAAATAAGTTTCGGAAACATCGGTCTGCGCGGAGACGCGCGCTAGCGGCGCAACGATCATAACGCACTCCTTAAGGCAATTTCCGGCGAGTGTAGGTGTCAGGCGAGAATTCCCGCATTTCGTTTCCCGAGCGCAAAAAGGGCCCTGTGACGTAGGTGTGTTGTTTTGACGGTGCGAACGAATGTTTCCGGATTTGCACAGGTGGGTGAGTGGTTAAAGCCAACAGACTGTAAATCTGTCCCTCTCAGGAGGTACGGAGGTTCGAATCCTCCCCTGTGCACCAGTAGCGAAGGAACAAGGTTTCAAGGCTGCAAGGTTTCAAAGTAAATCTCGCACATGGATTCATTGAGATCTTGAAACTGTGAGACCTTGAGACGTGGAAGTCGTGACCATCAAGAAGAAGTTCGTGCTGGCTCTGGTCGCGTATGCGGTGCTGGGGATTTTAGCCTGGACCACATTATCGGATGAGCCGATTCGAGTTTTCAGTGCGAATGTAAGGTTGCGTACTGGAACGCTGTTGATACTGGGACTGTTTGCTTTTCGAGCGGCGCTGTATTACTGGCGGACTCGAATTGAAGAAGAGGAGTCTGGGTCCAAGTCGGTAGAATGATTGTGAGAGGTTTACTAGAGCCGATGTAGCTCAGTTGGTAGAGCACTCCCTTGGTAAGGGAGAGGTCACCAGTTCAATCCTGGTCATCGGCTCCAGAAGATTGTTTTGCAATATGTCAAGGGGGCATGCCTTAAAGGCACACCGCCGAGAGTCACCGATGCGGTGGATGTAGCCGCGAAGGTTTTACTGAGAGCTGACAGCTGAGAGCTGACAGCTGGGTTTGGGCGGGAGTAACTCAGTGGTAGAGTCACAGCCTTCCAAGCTGTTGGTCGCGGGTTCGATTCCCGTCTCCCGCTCCAGAGATTAGACGATGGATTTCGAGCAGGCCACGATTAAGGTTGTAAAGGAGCGCGAGTTCGAGGAACTGAAAGGCGCCATAGAGCGGGTTTTCGCCGGCGACCGGGTTGCGAAGTACTTCAAAGCGCTGCAGAGGCGTGGAATTCGCGTACGCAACCTGAACGAAATTTTCGCAGCGAATGTGATTGACATGGCTGCCGGGAACAAGGCGGGCATGGCGCGCTCGTGGTATGAAGCGCTGCCAGTTTCGGATCAAGGGCAGGTGCGGGAGTTCTATCTGTCGAAGCTTGAAGAGACCGATCAGGCGATGCGTGCGAAGTTTCACAAGCTGTATCAGTACTCATAGTGGATTTGACGGCCGGCTGGATGCCGGTGCTCCATTACACATGTGAATAGCCGGCGAGATGCCGGCGCTACAAAGGAAAAACGGAAATGGCGAAGGAAAAATTTGATCGCAATAAGCCGCACTGCAACGTAGGCACGATCGGTCACATCGATCATGGCAAGACCACGTTGACGGCGGCGATCACGAAGGTTCTGCAGAAGCACAATCCGAAGATTGTGTTTCGGTCGTTCGATTCGATCGACAACGCTCCCGAAGAAAAGGCGCGCGGCATTACCATTGCCACGGCGCACGTCGAGTATGAGACGGCGAACCGGCACTACGCGCACGTCGATTGTCCGGGCCACGCCGACTACATCAAGAACATGATCACGGGCGCGGCGCAGATGGATGGCGCGATTCTCGTGGTCGCGGCGACCGACGGTCCGATGCCGCAGACGCGCGAGCACGTGCTGCTCGCACGTCAGGTCGGTGTTCCGTACATCGTTGTCGCGCTCAACAAGTGCGATGCGGTTGACGATCCCGAACTGCTCGACCTGGTTGAACTCGAAGTGCGCGAACTTTTGAAGAGCTACAAGTTTCCGGGCGACGATGTGCCGGTGATCCGGCTGTCTGCTCTAGGCGCGCTGAATGGCGAAGAAAAATGGGAGAAGCAGATTGACGCTTTGATGGAAGCGGTCGACAAGAGCGTGCCGCAGCCGGCGCGCGAACTCGACAAACCGTTCCTGATGCCGATCGAAGATATTTTTTCGATTCAGGGGCGCGGCACGGTGGTGACCGGCCGTATCGAGCGCGGCAAGGTGAAAGTCGGCGAGGAAGTGGAGATTGTCGGCTTCCGCGAGACGCGCAAGACGGTGGTGACGGGCGTGGAGATGTTCAAGAAGCAATTGGACGAAGGCATGGCGGGCGACAACGCCGGGTTGCTGCTGCGCGGCATTGCGAAAGAAGATGTCGAGCGCGGCATGGTGCTGGCGAAGGGTGGATCCATTACTCCTCACACCAAATTCAAAGCCGAGGTGTATATCCTCACCAAAGAAGAAGGTGGACGGCATACGCCATTCTTCAAGGGATACCGTCCGCAGTTTTACTTGCGGACGACGGACGTGACGGGCGTAGCGGAGTTGCCGGCGGGCACGGAGATGGTGATGCCGGGCGACAACGTGAGCCTGGTGATCGAACTGATCACGCCGGTGGCGATGGAGAAGGGCTTGCGCTTCGCGATTCGCGAAGGCGGCCACACGGTAGGAGCAGGAACGATCGCGGAGATTGTGCAGTAAGGCAAGTCAGAAGTAAGAAGTCAGATTGCAGAGGTAAAAACCAACAAAAGCCAGGCTGCTAGTAGCTAGGCCAGGAGCAGTTGAAATGCCCCGAGAGATCATTACGTTGCAGTGCGGTGATTGCAAAGAGCGGAATTACTCGACGACCAAGAACCGCAAAACGACGCCGGATCGTCTGGAACTGAAGAAGTTCTGCAACCGGTGCCGCAAGCATACGCCGCACAAAGAGGTTAAGTAGCCGGTCGTCAGCGGTCAGCAAATTTGGTTTGACTGAGAACTGACAGCTGAGAACTGAGAACTGTTTTTAGGGGCGTAAGCTCAACGGTTAAACTGTCGGTCTCCAAAACCGAACTTGGGGGTTCGAATCCCTCCGCCCCTGCCAGAGTTTGAGGGAGAAGTCGAGGAAAGCGGGAAGTTATGGCGACAGCGGTTGAACAAAACGCAATCACAAGCTCGATAAGGTCATGGCCGGAGCGGATAAAGACCTTCTATAACGACGTGCGCACGGAGATGAAGAAGGTTACGGCTCCTGGGCGCAAGGAAGTACAGGCGACCACGACGGTGGTGATCATCACCGTATTTCTGTTTGCTGCGTATTTTTGGATGGTAGATTTTGCGCTCAGCAGTACGCTCGACCGGGTTCTGCATTATCTCTCGCGCCGTTAAGGTGCCAGGCGAAAGAAGTGTTCATGGTAGATGAAGAAAAAGTCGAAAACGCCGTAAGCGGTGGCGAAACCCCGGCAGCACAGCCGCCGGAATCCGCACCGCCTGGCGAAGCTCCGCGCAATCCGAATATGAAGTGGTACATCATCCACGCCTATTCCGGGTTTGAGCGCAAGGTCAAGGAATCGCTCGAATCCCGCGTGCAGGCCTTCGGGCTGCAGGGCAAGATCGGCAAAGTGCTGATCCCGACCGAATCCGTCACGGAAGTTCGCGGCGGCAAAAAGTACACGTCGGAGCGCATGTTCTATCCCGGCTACGTGCTGGTTGAGATGGACATGGACGACCAGGTGTGGCACGTTGTGAAATCAACGCCGCGCGTAACCGGGTTCGTGGGCACTGGGCAACAGCCGACGCCGCTGTCGGATGAAGAAGTCAATCACATCGTTTATAAAGTTGCGGACAGCCGCGAGAAGCCGAAGCTCAAGGTGAAGTTCGAAAAGAACGAGTCAGTGCGGATTTCCGAGGGACCGTTTGCGACGTTCACTGGAATTGTGGACGAGGTCAACGAAGATCGCGAAACCCTGAAGGTTATGGTCACGATTTTCGGGCGCTCGACTCCGGTGGAGTTGGAGTTTGGGCAGGTGGAAAAGGTTGCGTAGGGATGGGCGGCTTCAGCGCCAAGTTGCAAGTTTGGAATCCGACTTCGCCTGAGAAGGTTGAAGAAGTCGAGGGCCTAGTTGACACAGGCGCCGCGTTTTCGTGGATTCATCGTGAGCGGTTGGAGCGGATGGGATTTGTTGCGCTGCGGCGCATGGGTTTCCGGGCTATCGATGGATCGATTATCGAGCGAGACACTGCAGCTATCTGGGTGGGCAGCAACGGTTTCACCGGTCCCGATACGGTAGTAGTGGCTGAACGCAATGATATTGAAGTTATTGGGGCACATACGATCGAGGGGTTGGGCCTTGCTGCCGATCCGGTGCAGAAAAAGCTCATCCCGACGATTGGACTGGCTCTTGCAGCTATAAAGACGTAACCGGTGTGAAGGTCAGCAGTTTCCGGATTCGCTGAGCCGAAAATCCTAGACTCAGGGCCGGCACAGGAAAGGCATCATGGCAAAGAAGGTCACAGGTTCGGTAAAGTTGCAGATCGCGGCGGGCAAGGCGACTCCGGCGCCTCCGGTAGGACCGGCGCTTGGGCAGGCGCAAGTCAACATCATGGAGTTCTGCAAGCAGTTCAATGCGCGCACTTCGCAGAAAGAACTCGAAGGGTTGATTGTTCCGGTTGTCATTACGGTCTATAGCGATCGCACGTTCACATTTATTACCAAGACGCCGCCGGCCTCAGTACTGCTGAAGCGCGCGGCCGGGATCGCCAAGGGATCGGGTACGCCGAATAAAGATAAAGTTGGAAAAGTCACGGCCAAGCAGGTTGAAGATATTGCCAAGCAGAAGATGCCCGATTTGAATGCGGCGTCAGTCGATTCGGCAATCAAGAGCGTGCGCGGCACGGCGCGGTCCATGGGCATTGAAGTGGTTGGATAAGAAAATTTGGTAATTGTGTAGTTTTGAAATTGTGTAATTTGAAAAGCTTACGGTGCAGGCGGTTTTTCAAATCGCAAAATTACCCGATTACAAAATTACAAAATCTGTCGAAATCACCACGGCCGATCAGATCAACGTTCAGCGGTGGGAGACGAGGGAAACATGAAGAAGTCAGGAAAGAATATCGAGAAGGCGCGCAAGGCAGTTGAAGCGCGGCCCTATACCCTGCAGGACGCGGTTCCACTCCTGCAGAAAGTGAAATACGCAAAATTCGACGAGACCGTCGAAGTGACGATGCGGCTGGGCGTCGATCCGAAGCATGCAGACCAGATGGTGCGTGGGACGGTCGTGCTCCCGCATGGGCTGGGCAAGTCGAAAAAAGTTCTGGTGATTGCGAGCGGCGAAAAAGTTCGCGAGGCCGAAGCGGCCGGAGCGGACTTCGTCGGTGGCGAAGATATGGTCGAGAAGATCACAAAGGAGAACTGGACTGACTTTGACGCGCTGATCGCCACGCCCGACATGATGAAATCGGTCGGTCGTTTGGGAAAAGTTCTCGGACCGAAGGGCCTGATGCCGAACCCGAAGACCGGCACGGTCACTATGGATGTGGCGCGCGCGGTGCAGGAAGTGAAAGCTGGCAAGGTGGAGTTTCGAACGGATAAGACGGCCCTGGTACACGTTCCCGTGGGCAAGATTTCGTTTACTCCGGATAAGCTCATTGAGAACGCCACCACATTGATTTCGAGCGTGATCAAAGCCAAGCCGTCGGTGGCGAAGGGCAAGTACATCAAGGGCTGCTACCTGAGTTCGTCGATGGGGCCCGGGATCCCACTCGACACAACCTCGATAGAGACGGCGGCCAAGGTATAAGTTCGTGTGGCTCGGACACTTTTATCCGCGCATGGCAGGCAGGAATGTCCGCCCCACACAGCAAATGAATTCTGAAAGGGTTTGAACATGGCGGTTACCAGAGCGAAAAAAGTTGAGCAGGTTGAGAAGCTGGGCGGCGAGTTGAAAAACGTTTCGAGCGTGATCGTTGCCACCTACACGAAACTGACGGTCGCGAAAGATTTTGAGCTCCGCAAGGCGCTGCGCACCAGTGGCGCGAAGTATCGCGTGGTCAAGAACACGCTGGTCGAGCGCGCGGCCAAGGGCACAAAGATCGAGGAAGCGCTGAAGAAGCTGGAAGGTGTGACCTCAATTGCCTACACCGAAGGCGATCCGGTTGCCATGGCGAAGGCGCTCGCGAAGTACGCCAAGGATAATCCGGAATTCACCTTCAAGACAGGTGTGGTCGAAGGCCGCGTGATTACGGTCAAGGAGATCGAATCGCTGGCGACCATGCCGTCGAAGGAAGAACTGTATTCGAAGCTTTTGTACCTGCTGAACGCGCCGGCGCAGCGGTTGGCGACAACGATGGCGGCGGTCGGACGCAACCTGGCGGTAGTGGTTAATCAGGGCGTGCAGGAGAAGAAGTTCAAGGAAGCTTAGGGCTTTTGGTAATTGGGTAACTTTGGAATTTTGCAATTTGAAACCCAGAAGCAACTGATGATCAGATCTTCAAATTACAAAATTACCCGATTACCAAATTACAAAATTTCCGGACAGCGATGCTGTCCGAAAAAGGATTTGGTTATCTCGAAGCGGGGGTTGCGCGGCTGAGACTTGGCGTTGTCTGGCGCCGAGAGGTAAGCCTGGTCGCACTGGAACCCGGCGACGCGGTAGCGAAAAGCGAGACGCAGGAAGTGTGTCTCTACTAAAACACTGGAGAATTTAACATGGCGGATCTGCAGCAGTTGGAAGAATCGATCGTGAGTTTGTCGCTGCTCGAAGCGGCGGACCTGGTTAAGAAACTGGAAGCGCGTCTGGGAGTTTCGGCGGCGGCAGCGGCCCCGGTGATGGTGGCGGGCGGCGGCGCGGCAGCAGGAGCCGCTCCGGCGGAAGAAAAGACCGAATTCAGTGTCATCCTGAAGGAAGTCGGCGCCAATAAAATCAATGTAATCAAAGCGGTACGCGAGGTTACGAGTTTGGGTCTGAAGGAAGCCAAGGACCTGGTGGACGGCGCTCCGAAGCCGATCAAGGAAGGCGTCTCCAAGGACGAAGCCGAGACCATCAAGAAGAAATTCACCGAGGCTGGCGCTACGGTCGAAGTGAAGTAGCGGCGTTTGCGAGGCGTCTGAGCCTCGCGCCGCTATCCTGAGCGAAGCCCACGAAGTGGGCGAAGTCGAAGGATCTGGGCGCTCGGCTGAGAATGTGGGGTGGCTGAATAAGAGTATTGCCACCCTCTTGCAATTTTTTGACCGAACACTAGCTGAATCCTTTGCGGGCGTGTTAACATCTTATAAATAACCCGCTTGCTCTGGCCTCAGCGAGGCGACGGCGACCCGAAATCCTCACGAATAGACCCAGGGAAGCGGAACAGGGTCGCTGGGATGAAGTATGGCAGCCGGTCCCGCGGGCGGCGGGACGGAACAGGCCTTTTGAACTGGCGCGGAACTTTACAAGTTATTCAAGATTAAGCGTCGCACACGGCGCCTGCGGACAGTCATGTCCTTGCGGGTGCCCGCGTCTTTTTACCGCGCATTCCGCTCGTTAGTACTTCGGGGCTACTTTTGCGCCCCTCATTCCGCGCTGTATTGCAGCCCCAGGCTGCTTGAAAGTAGGAGTTCTCAATGGCACAGAATGGTATCCACCGTAAACGATTTGACTTTTCAAAAATTCCAGCAACCATCCAGATTCCGAACCTGATTGAGGTTCAGAAGCGTTCCTACGATCGCTTTCTGCAGATGGACAAACTGCCGAGCGAGCGCGAAGACGGCGGTTTGCAGGCTGTGTTTCAGTCGGTGTTCCCAATTACCGATTTCCGCAACGTCTCGCAGCTCGAGTTCGTCGACTATGCGATCGGCAACTGGGAGTGCAAGTGCGGACACTTGAAGGGCCTGCACCACCTGCGTACGACTTGTAAGAATTGCGGATCGACGGTGATCACTGACCCGTTCCATCCTGGCGAAGTGCTCTGCCACAAGTGCGGCACCTACAACGCGAATACCCCAGACTTCTGCAACAAGTGCGGCGACCCGGTTGGCTTGCAGCTGAAATATGACGTGGCTGAGTGCGAAGAGCGTGGCATGACGTACTCCGCTCCGCTGAAGGTCACGATGCGTTTGACGATCTGGGATAAGGATCCCGAAACCGGCAATCGCTCGATTCGCGACATCAAAGAGCAGGAAGTTTTCTTCGGCGACGTGCCGCTGATGACGCAGAACGGCACGTTCATCATTAATGGCACCGAGCGCGTCATCGTCAGCCAGTTGCACCGCTCGCCGGGCGTGTTCTTCGAGACGGCCAACAATCGCACCTACTTCCTCGGCAAGATCATTCCGTATCGCGGATCGTGGGTCGAGTTCGAATACGACCAGAAGAACGTGCTCTACGTCCGCATCGATCGCAAGCGAAAATTTCTGGGCACGATTTTCCTGCGCGCTCTTGGGCTGCGTTCCGGCGAAGATATCCTGAAGACTTTCTACACCACCGATCGCCTGGTACTCCGCGACAAGAAGCTGTTCTGGACGCTCGATCCCGCCAGCGACAAACCCACGAACCTTCTGGGCATGAAGCTCGCGCACAGCATCAAATCGAAATCAGGCGACGAGGTAGCGCACTCCGGGCGCAAGATCAGCACCGCGATTTTCAAGGAAATTCAGAAGGCGAAGATCGGCGAAATCGAAGTCGACACGACCGATCTCGAAGGCGCATGGGCGGCGAGCGACATCGTCGACACCACCACCGGCGAAGTTCTGCTTGAAGCCAACACCGAAATCACCGCCGACAAGCTGGCGAAGATTCTGGAGTCCGGCGTCGTCGAGATGTCGGTCTTCTTTCCCGAGCGCGATGACGTCGGCACCGTCATCAGCCAGACTCTGCGGCGCGATTCGGTGACCAGCCCGTCGGAAGCCCTGATCGAAATCTACCGCAAGCTGCGTCCGGGCGATCCACCGACACTTGACACGGCAACCGCGCTGTTCCAGGGAATGTTCTTCGATCCGCGCAAGTATGACTTCTCGCGCGTGGGCCGCCTGAAGTTCAACATCAAGCTCTTCGAGAACCAGGAAGCAACCAGCCTCGAGCAGCGTACGCTTGACCCCAACGACTTTTACGCGACCATCAAGTACCTGCTGAAGCTGCGCAAGAACATTGGCGCGGTCGATGACATCGATCACCTCGGCAATCGCCGCGTGCGTGCCGTCGGCGAGTTGCTTGAAAACCAGTTCCGCATCGGCCTGGTCCGCATGGAACGGGCGATTAAAGAAAAAATGTCCGTGTACCAGGAAATGTCCACGGCCATGCCGCATGATCTGGTCAACGCCAAGCCGGTGATGGCTGCGATCCGCGAATTTTTCGGATCGTCGCAGCTCTCGCAGTTCATGGATCAGACCAACCCTTTGTCGGAGATCACGCACAAGCGCCGTCTATCGGCCCTTGGGCCGGGCGGTCTGTCTCGTGAAAGAGCAGGATTCGAGGTGCGCGACGTGCACCCGACGCACTATGGCCGCATCTGCCCGATTGAAACGCCGGAAGGTCCGAACATCGGACTGATTTCGTCGTTGAGTTGCTTTGCGCGCATCAACGACTACGGCTTCATCGAGTCGCCCTACCGCAAGGTGAAAGGCGCGCGCGTCGTGGATTACGTGCAGGTCGTAAATGCGGGCGACGCCGAGTACAAGGTCGGCGATCACGCCGAGAAGAGCGAAATCGAAAAGGTCAATGCGGACTTGAAAGAGCGCCGCAAAAAGCCGGTCGAGATCGAGCCCTTCTCGTTCTACCTTTCCGCGTGGGAAGAAGATCGGCACACCATCGCGCAGGCCAACGTTGAACTGGACGACAAGGGCCGGATCGCCACGGAACTGGTGAACGCCCGCAAGGCCGGCAACTTTGTGCTGGTAAATCGCGATGAAGTCGATTACGTCGACGTCAGCCCCAAACAACTGGTCTCGGTTGCCGCCTCGCTCGTGCCCTTCCTCGAACACGACGACGCGAACCGAGCGTTGATGGGCGCGAACATGCAGCGCCAGTCCGTTCCGCTGCTCCGTGCGCAGGCTCCGATCGTAGGAACCGGCATGGAAGGTGTGACGGCGCGCGACTCTGGCGCGGTCATCCTGGCCAAGCGCAACGGCATCATCGATTCGGTCGACTCCGAGCGCATCATCGTGCGCGTCGAAGGCGAGCATCATCCCATGCAGCTTTCACGCGAGGTGGGCAGCGACATTTATCAGCTCACCAAGTTCAAGCGCTCGAACCAGAACACTTGCATCAACCAGAAGCCGATCGTGAAGAAGGGCCAGCGCGTGGTGAAGGGACAGGTCATTGCCGACGGTCCTTGCACCGACTTCGGCGAGCTGGCGCTCGGGCGCAATGTGCTCGTCGCTTTCATGCCGTGGCGCGGCTACAACTTCGAAGACGCAATCCTGGTCTCCGAAAAGATGGTGAAGGAGGACTACTACACCTCCGTGCACATCGAGGAATTCGAACTCGAAGCGCGCGACACCAAGCTCGGTCCCGAAGAAGTTACGCGCGACATCCCGAACGTGAGCGAAACCACGCTGCGCAACCTCGACGAAGCGGGCGTAATCCGAATCGGCGCCAGCATCAAGCAGGGCGACATCATCGTCGGCAAAGTGACGCCGAAGGGTGAAACCCAGCTGACGCCGGAAGAAAAGCTTCTGCGCGCAATCTTCGGCGAAAAGGCCGGCGATGTGCGCGATGCTTCGCTCTACTGCCCGCCCGGAATTGAAGGCGTGGTGGTCGACGTAAAGATCTTCTCGCGCAAGGGCCAGGAAAAGGACGAACGCGCGAAAGCGATCGAAGGCAATCAGATTGCGAAGCTCGAAAAGAACCTCTCGGACGAGATCCGCATTTTGACCGACGAGCGCCTGAAGCGTCTCGAAGGTTTGCTGGGCGGCAAGGAAGTGCAAGCCGACCTGCACGACGAACGCACCAACAAACGGCTGTTGACCAAAGACACGATTCTTGATCGCGACACTATCGAGCGCATCTCCACCCGCAACCTGAAACGCATCAAGTATGCCGACAAGGATCCGCGGGTGAATGAGCAGATCGACGAGATCGAGGAGATGACCTCGCGCCAGATCGACGTGCTCAAGAAGATCGTCAACGAGAAAAAAGAAAAGCTGACCAAGGGTGATGAACTGCCACCGGGCGTGATCAAACTGGTGAAGGTCTACATCGCCATGAAACGCAAGCTGAGCGTGGGCGACAAGATGGCCGGACGTCACGGTAACAAGGGCGTGATCGCGCGCATTCTCCCCGAAGAGGACATGCCGTACCTCGAGGATGGAACGCCAGTTGAAATCGTCTTGAACCCGCTCGGCGTACCCAGCCGTATGAACGTGGGACAGATTCTTGAAACCCATCTTGGTTGGGCGGGCCATGAACTCGGCAAGAAGATCACCGAACTCCTCAAGCAGAACACGCGCTCGGAAGCGATTCGGCGCGATCTGAAAGCTCTGTTCAAGGACACCGTGCTTGCCGAGACCATTGCCGACATGAGCGAGGATGAACTTGAGGCAATCGCGCCCACGCTGACAAAAGGCGTCTTCATGGGCTCGGCCGTGTTCGATGGCGCTCGTGAAACGGAAATCAAGGCGCTGCTCGAGCGGGCAGGTCTTCCCACCTCAGGCAAAACCAACCTGCGCGATGGCATGACCGGCGAAACGTTCGAACAACCGATCACTGTCGGGTACATCTACATGCTGAAGCTGTCGCACCTGGTGGACGACAAGATTCACGCACGTTCCATCGGACCCTATTCGCTCATAACCCAGCAACCGCTGGGCGGCAAGGCGCAGTTCGGAGGCCAGCGCTTCGGAGAAATGGAAGTCTGGGCGCTTGAAGCGTATGGCGCCGCGTTCATCTTGCAAGAGTTGCTCACCGCGAAGTCGGACGATGTTTACGGACGCACCAAAATCTACGAGGCCATTGTCAAGGGCGAGGCCGCGATGGAGCCGGGCGTGCCGGAATCGTTCAACGTGCTGATTCGCGAATTGCAGGCCCTTTGCCTGGATGTGGAATTGATTAAGGCTACCGAGAAGAAGCCGGTGGCCGTGGCAGCAGATTAAGTCAGTACCCAGTAGCCAGTAACCAGTACCCAGTTGGACCGGACTGACTATATGGCGATGGGGAAGGCGGATTTCTTAAAGAAACGTTTCACGAGGCATAGCTCTCGGTCTCGGCGAAACATTAAAAGATGAGCGGGCTGGGTACTGGCTACTAGGTACTGGGTACTGCTTCTGAGAGCAGGAAAGCGGAGGCACATGTTTCGTTCGAGCCCGTTTGATATGGCAAACCCCGTTGCCGACTTCGATGCCATTCGCATCAGCTTGGCATCCCCCGAAAAGATCCGGAGCTGGTCGCATGGGGAAGTAACCAAACCGGAAACCATCAACTATCGCACCTTCAAGCCGGAGCGCGATGGGCTGTTCTGCGCGCGCATTTTTGGTCCGGTCACGGATTGGGAATGCCTGTGCGGCAAGTACAAGCGCATGAAGCACCGCGGCGTGATCTGCGACAAGTGCGGCGTGGAAGTCACGCTCTCAAAAGTTCGCCGTGAGCGGCTCGGCCACATCGAACTGGCCTCGCCCTGCTCGCACGTTTGGTTTTTCAAGGGCCTGCCCAGCCGCATCGGGCACCTGCTGGATATCTCTCTGCGCGATCTCGAAGCGATTCTCTACTTCGAAGCCTACGTTGTCGTTGATCCGGGCGACGCGGCGGTCAAGGAACGCGAGGTCATTAAAGACGAAGCGAAGTTCCGCGAACTCGACCAGCAGTTTCGTCCCACCGGCTTCAAGGCCATGATGGGCGCGGAAGCCATCAAGGAACTTCTGAAGCGCATCGAAGTCGATGGCTTGTCCGGCGAACTGCGCGAGAAGATGAAGAACGAGACCTCGCTGCAGAAGCGGCTGAAATACGCCAAGCGCCTGAAGGTCGTCGAGGCCTTCCGCAAAAGCGGCAACAAGCCGCAGTGGATGATCCTCGACGTGTTGCCGGTGATTCCACCCGAGCTGCGGCCTTTGGTTCCACTCGATGGCGGACGCTTCGCCACCTCCGACTTGAACGACCTGTATCGCCGCGTCATCAACCGCAACAACCGGCTGAAGAAGCTGATGGACCTGCACGCTCCCGAAGTCATCGTGCGCAATGAGAAGCGCATGCTGCAGGAAGCGGTCGATGCGCTATTCGATAACGGTCGCCGCGGTCGCGTGTTGCGTGGGGCGAACAATCGTCCGTTGAAGTCGCTTTCCGACACCCTCAAGGGCAAGCAGGGACGCTTCCGCCAGAACCTGCTCGGCAAGCGCGTCGATTACTCCGGGCGTTCCGTCATCGTGGTCGGCCCCGAACTCAAGCTGCACCAGTGCGGGTTGCCGAAGAAGATGGCGCTCGAGCTATTCAAGCCATTTATCTATCACCGCCTCGAACAGACGGGCAACTGCACCACCATCAAGCAAGCCAAAGAAATGGTGGAGCAGCAGGAGCCCATCGTTTGGGACATTCTCGAAGAGGTGATTAAAGATCACCCCGTTCTGCTGAATCGCGCTCCCACGCTTCACCGCCTCGGCATTCAGGCGTTTGAGCCGGTGCTCGTCGAAGGCAAGGCCATCAAGATCCATCCGCTCGTCTGTACGGCGTTCAACGCCGACTTCGACGGCGATCAGATGGCGGTGCACATTCCGTTGTCTCCCGAAGCGCAGGTCGAAGCCAGCGTTCTCATGCTGTCTTCGCACAACATCCTGTCGCCGGCATCGGGCCAACCGATCACTGTCCCCACGCAGGATATGGTGCTCGGCCTTTACTACCTGACCAAAGGCAAGCCCGGCGCGAAGGGTGAGGGGCGTTCATTCGCCAACATCGACGATGTGGTGATCGCGCTCGAAATGGGCGAGGTCGAAACTCTGACGCCGATTCGTCTGCGCTACACCGGTGAGGTTATTGACCTCACGCAGGCCTACGACGATCAGGATGTTACCCACACCGACCCCGTGCCTTTCAATCGCGAATACATCAATACCACCGTCGGCCGCGCGATTCTGAACGACCACCTGCCCAAGGCAGCCGGCGACCGCGAAGCCATGCCCTACATCAATGGCCTGCTCAAAAAGAAGGGTATCGGCCAGTTGGTGAACTATTGCTACCTGCGCTACGGTCTCGAAACCACCGTCAAGATGCTCGATGAGATCAAGTCGCTCGGCTTCCGTTATGCAACCCGGGCCGGCCTCTCCATCGGCATTGATGACATGGTCATTCCCGATAACAAGAAGACCCTCGTCAAAGACGCCGACAAGTCGGTCATCGCAGTCCAGCAGCAATACCTGGACGGCGCAATCACCAACGGCGAGCGCTATAACAAGGTCATCGAAATCTGGTCGGCCATCACGGAAAAAGTGGCCGACGAAATGTTCGGCCAGATGCAGCGCCGCGACAAGGAAGGTGAACTCAACCCGATTTACGTCATGGCCGATTCCGGCGCTCGCGGATCGAAACAGCAAATCCGCCAGCTCTCCGGCATGCGCGGATTGATGGCCAAGCCGACTGGCGAGATCATCGAAACGCCGATCACCGCCAACTTCCGTGAAGGACTGACGGTACTCGAATACTTCATCTCAACCCACGGCGCCCGCAAGGGCCTGGCCGATACGGCGCTCAAGACTGCCGACTCGGGCTACCTGACGCGGCGTCTCGTCGACGTGGCGCAAGACGTGATCATCAGCGAGTACGACTGCGGCACCGTGGACGGAATCTTTGTCTCCGGAATCGTTGAAGCCGGCGAAATCATCGAGCCGCTGCGCGACCGCATTGTCGGCCGCGTCTCACTCGAAAAAATCAAAGACTACGACGGCCAGGTCGTCGTCGACATCAACCAGGAGATCACGGAAGACCTGGCGGGCGCGATTCAAGCGGCCGGCATTGAGCGCGTCAAGATTCGCTCGGTGCTCACCTGCGAATCGAAGCGTGGCGTCTGCGTCATGTGCTACGGACGCAACCTCGCCTCCGGCCGTCTCGTCGAACTGGGCGAGGCTACCGGCGTCATCGCCGCGCAGTCGATCGGCGAACCCGGAACGCAGCTCACCATGCGCACCTTCCACATCGGCGGCACGGCGTCGCGAGTCTCTGAGCAGTCGCGCCTTGATGCCAAGAGCAACGGGCTCGTCCGCTTCATCAACCTGCAAACCGTCAAATCGAAGACGGGCGATCTCGTCGTCATGAACCGCCAGGGCTCAATCGCCGTCGTCGACGAGAAGGGCCGCGAGCGCGAGCGCTATGCGGTCGTTTACGGCGCCAAGGTGAAAGTCACCGAAGGCGGCCCGGTGCAACTCGGCCAGGCTCTGGTTGAATGGGATCCGTATACTTTCGCGATCCTCACCGAAATCGGCGGCACGGCGCAGTTCAAGGACCTGCAGGAAGGCATCACGCTCCACGAAGAAGTGGACGAGGTTACCGGCCTGTCGCGTCACGTGGTGGCCGATTCGCCCGACGAAAAGCGTCAGCCTGCGATTGTCATCAAAGGCAAGGCCAGCAAGCGCTACCTCATGCCGTCGCGCGCTCACCTCATGGTGCAGGACGGCGACACCGTCTTCCCGGGCGATGTGCTCGCGAAGATTCCGCGCGAAACCACCAAGACCAAGGACATCACGGGCGGTCTGCCGCGCGTGGTCGAATTGTTCGAGGCGCGCAAGCCGCGCGAAACCGCCGTCATCAGCGAAATCGATGGCGTGGTTCGCTTCGGAGAAGTTGCCAAGGGACAGCGCAAACTCTACGTCACCGCCGACAACGGCACCGAAAAGGAATACTCGGTCCCGCGTGGCGTTCACATCAACGTGCAGGAAGGTGAGCGCGTCCGCGCAGGCGAACCGCTCATGGATGGCCCGCTCAACCCGCACGACATTCTCGCCGTGCTCGGAGAAAAAGAGCTGCAGGCTTACCTGGTCAACGAAATCCAGGAAGTCTACCGCCTCCAGGGTGTCAACATCTCCGACAAGCACATCGAAGTCATCGTCCGCCAGATGATGCGCTGGGTGAAGGTCGAAGACGTGGGAGACACCCAATTCCTGCTCGAACAGCAAGTGGATAAGTTCCGCTTCCACGAGGAGAACGAGCGTGTCATCGCGCAGGGCGGCAAGCCGGCTACCGGCCGTCCGCTGCTGCTCGGCATCACCAAGGCGTCTCTCTCCACCGATTCGTTCATCTCCGCCGCCTCCTTCCAGGAGACGACGCGCGTGCTGACCGAAGCTTCTATTCAGGGAGCCGTCGATCACCTGCGCGGATTGAAAGAGAACGTCATCGTGGGCCGCTTGATTCCCGCCGGCACCGGCATGGAGTACTACCGCAACGTCCGCCTCTCTCCGGAAATGGAAGAGGCTGCCAGCAAGGTGCAGGAAGAAGTCTCGCAAGCCTACGAGGATGCCGAACGCGCTCTCGAACTCATGCGGCACGAAGGCGAGACCGAAGAACTCGCTGCGGAGTAAGACGAACCGAAACGACCATAGGGGCGACGCGAGTCGCCCCTTATTTTTGCTCGTGTGGTGACGGGGCTCCGGCAAGTGCCGCAGCTAGGCTCGGTATAGAATGACGCTGACTAGGCGACCATCCAAATGGCTCTAGCTCTTGAACCGCAGCGTTTCACCGGCCCCCCTGGGAATCGCGACAGCAAGACGGAACCGATTCCTGGAGGACTCATCCTCGCCCCCGCGCTGGGACGTTTCTGGCGTCTCTTCCGGCTCTCGATCTGGCGCGCCTTCGAGCACGACGCGTTCGCTACCGCCAAGGGCGGCGCCTATTCCTCCATCCTCACTTTTTTCCCTTTTCTATTGGTGCTGGGCTCGATCATGGCCACGCTTCGCCGAGGCGAGGTCTATCTTCGTGAGATTTCGTATGCGCTCGGCAGAATCCTCCCTGCGGGCAGCGGGGCCGCGCTCGCCTACCTGAGGGGCAGCCACGATAAACCGGTTGGACTTCTCGTCACCACTTCGCTTCTCACCATGTGGACCGCCTCCGGCGTAATCATCTCCTGGATGGACGGCTTTCGCCGCGCCTACCAGCTTCCCAAAACCTGGGGCCTGGTAAAGGAGCGCCTGATCGCAACGTCGCTGGTCCTGATGGCGGGGTTGCCGCTCACCTTCGCCACCATTCTGGTCGCCTTCGGCAGCCGCATCGAAACGCGCATTCTGTTTAATATCGGCCACGAGTTCGGACCTTTGATCCTTTTATTGTGGGGATTGATTCGCTGGCTCATTGCGATCCTCACCAGCATCGCCGTGATCCAGTTGATCTATCACAACGCGGTGCCGCGCACGCAACCATGGCACACCGTATTGCCCGGTGCAGTTCTTGCAACCGCCCTGTGGCTGCTATCCACCGCGCTCTTTGGATGGTATCTCCAGCGCTACGCGGATTACAGCATCATCTACGGGTCGCTCGGCGTGGGAATTGCGTTGCTGACCTGGATGTACATCATCTCCCTGGTCGTGCTGATTGGCGCCGAGTTCAACGCCATGCTCTTCCCGCGCGGGCTATCGAAAGTTCCGCCTCGCCCGAAAGACGAAGATCGTTAACGAACTCCGTCCGATTTAGCATAACACGGGATGAGAAGAAGAGGAGGGCGTCTCAGCCCGTTCCGCGGGCGCTGAAAGTGGGCGTGACGTGGGATCTGCCCCGTACAGCGGAGAAGCTTGAAAGAGAGACTGGAAATTTGAGAAGCCGCAAAATAGATCTCGTTGCAGGCAACCTGATGGCGGCGGCACCTGTTGCCGAACGGAACACGGAGCCTCTCCGCCGCGCGAAAATCGTCTGCACTATCGGCCCGGCCTCCGACTCCGAGGAATGCATCGCCGACCTGATGCGTCTGGGGATGGACGTGGCGCGCCTCAACTTCTCCCACGGAACTCATGCCGAGCACGCCCGGCGCATCCAGCGATTGCGGCGTGTCGCGCGCCGTTTGAAGCGAACGATTTGCATTTTGCAAGACCTGCAGGGCCCGAAAATCCGCACCGGCCGCCTGCACAATAGCAAACCTGTCGAACTGAAAACAGGAAGCGTGCTCACCATCACTCCTCGCCCGATAGCCGGAACAGCGTTGCTCATCTCCACTGATTTCGCTGGGTTGGCGCGAGAAGTTGAACCCGGTGCTCGCGTGCTTCTATCGGACGGGCGCATAGAACTCAAAGTACGTGCCATTCACGGCGGCGAGGTCGAATGCGAAGTCCGTAACGGAGGCCTGCTCGCCGAACAGCAGGGAATCAACCTGCCCGGCGCTGCGGTTGCCGTTCCTGCCCTAACGGAAAAAGACAAGCTCGATCTCAAGTTCGGATTGAAACATGGAGTCGATACCATCGCCCTTTCCTTTGTCCGCTCCGCCGATGACATTCGCTTGGCGAAGAGCCTGATGAACGAATTCGGAAAATCGGTGCCGATTGTTACCAAGCTCGAAAAACCGCAAGCCATCGAGCGCCTGGAAGAAATCCTGGAAATGACCGATGGCATCATGATCGCGCGCGGCGATCTCGGCGTGGAACTGCCGCCGGAGCGGGTTCCAATCATTCAAAAGCACGTAATTCAGCGCGCGGGACTTTGGCGCAAGCCGGTCATCACCGCAACGCAAATGCTCGAATCGATGACCGAAAACCCGCGCCCCACGCGAGCAGAAGCGAGCGACGTGGCCAACGCCATTTTTGATGGCACCGATGCCGTCATGCTTTCCGGCGAAACCGCCAGCGGCCGCTACCCGCGCGAGGCTGTCGCCATGATGGCGCGCATTGTCGTCGAAGCGGAGACCAGCATCGCGCAACTGCCGCTGGTTCAGCGCCGCCGTCATGAAAATCATCGCTACTCGGTGGCCGAAACCATCTGTGAGTCTATCGCTCACGCGGCCGAAGATTTGCCGATGCGCGCGATTGCCGTCTTTACCGAAAGCGGCAACACCGCCCGCATGCTCTCGAAACACCGTCCGCGAGTATGTATCTATGCCTTCAGCCGCAACCCGGAAGTCTGCAACCGCATGAATGCGCTCTGGGGAGTGCATCCCGTTCACAAAGATAAATGGGAGTCGGCGGAGTCGATGCTCAAGACCGCCGAAAGCGAGCTGCTCCCGAAAGGTTTAATCCGGGCCGGAGAAGTCCTCGGCCTAGTTGCCGGAACAAAATTCACGTCCGGCGCAACCAATTTCATGCGCTTGCACACGGTGGGCGAGAGCGATCTCCCGGCAAAACGCAAAAGAACAAAGTAACTTTGTCATCCAAGCAACCGTGTCCTCCTGAGCGCAGTGAGGCGAATGCCGAACGGAGTCGAAGAGCCTGCCCTGAGCGCAGCCGAAGGGACCCCTACTTCTTCACTTCAGCAAGGAGTGTGTTTCGGAGGCTTCTATTAGGCTAGGGGGGCTATGTGCCTGAATCTCGCTGTGACCAATTTCACGACGCCACATCAGACCCGCCGGTTCGCGGCTTTCTGCATTCACCCGCTAATGCCAATGGCGATGCGCTCATCCTGACCCACGGCGCCGGAGGCAATTGCAATGCTCCGTTGCTGGCAGCGATAAGCGAAACGTTCTGCGGACGCGGCTACACGGTCTTGCGCTGTGACCTGCCATTCCGCCAGGAGCGCCGGACGGGACCACCATTTCCAGGCAGCACTGAGCGCGATCAAGCGGGCCTGCGCAATGCGGTCGCAGCGGTACGAAAAATAAACATGATGAACGGGAGAATCTATCTAGGAGGCCATTCCTACGGCGGCCGTCAGGCCACCATGCTGTGCGCGGCAGAACCAGACCTGGTTTCGGGCCTGCTGTTGCTCTCCTACCCTCTGCACCCACCGCGCAAGCCCGAGCAGCTTCGCATTCAGCATCTGCCGAATTTGCGCACGGCAAGCCTGTTCGTCC
This sequence comes from uncultured Acidobacteriaceae bacterium, assembly GCA_963821295.1. Classification (GTDB taxonomy): domain Bacteria; phylum Acidobacteriota; class Terriglobia; order Terriglobales; family Acidobacteriaceae; genus Acidiflorens. The sequence continues at coordinate 1,196,861 of CAWGDB010000001.1, forward strand.
ATGGAACCCGTGACCCGTTCGGAAGCATTGAAGAGATGAAGAGAGCGCTGCTGTTGATTCCGGCCACGGTCGAATTAATAGAGATCGATGGCGCTGGCCACGACCTGGGCTTCAAGGGAAAAACCCAAGCGACAGAACTGCTGGCTCGAGTACCCGCAGCCTTTGCGGCCATCTTCCAATCAACAAAAGTCTAAATCTGGTCAAGGCCGGCCGGTAAGCCTCACCCCCGCGCCTTCTTTCTCTCTTCCATCATTACCCTGCGCAAAGCCTGGTTGATGCGCGTTTGGTACCCTCGTCCATCTCGCTGAAACCACGCCAGTAGGTCGGCATCCAGCCGCAGCGTCACCGGCGTCTTTACCGGCCGGTACATACCTGCCAACTCCTCCGGCAAGTACCGCGGACGTTTTCCAGACCTGCCCGAAGCCGCCAGAGCAGTCACTTTTCGGGGTGTCTTCGCTCGCTTCGTAACTCGTTTCCGTTGTTTCATTTAGATGTCATTGTACGTACACAAACATACTAACACAAACATCTGACAGTGTTCCACGTGGAACATATCTCAGTTTTGCAGGTCCGCATCCGGAGCCCCCTCCCGCTCCCCGAAAGCAGTTGAGGTCCAGCCCTAAGCAGCAGACTGTTTGTCCTGCAAGACCCCGTCGATGGTGCGAAGCTCCTCGCTCGAGAATTTCAGGTTCTTGAGCGCAGCCACGTTGTCGTCCACCTGCGAGACCTTGCTCGTCCCAACCAGCGCACTGGTGACGCCCGGATCGCGCAGCACCCAGGCGACGGCCATCTCGGCCAGTGTCTGCCCGCGCCGCTGGGCAACTTCATTCAAGGCGCGCACTCTCGCCAGCAAGGCTTCGCTAATATCTTTCTTCTTCAGAAAAAAATCACGTGCAGCCCGCGAGTCGCCTGGGATTCCCTTGAGGTAACGGTCTGAAAGCAGTCCCTGCGCAAGTGGACTGAAGACGATCGAGCCCACGCCTTCTTTTTCCAGCACGTCGAAGAGTCCGCGTTCAGGTTCGCGCACGAACATCGAATACTTCGGCTGATGTATGAGGCAAGGCGTGCCGAGCTGGCGCATGATCTTCACGGCCTCCGCCGTTTGCTTCGCGTTATACGCCGAAATGCCCGCGTAGAGCGCTCGGCCTGAGCGCACTGCAGTGTCGAGCGCGCCCAGAGATTCTTCCATCGGTGTGTCGGGGTCGGGGCGGTGATGGTAGAAGATATCGACGTAATCGAGCCCCATGCGCTTGAGGCTCTGATCGAGGCTGGCGAGCAGATATTTTCGAGAGCCTAGGTTCCCGTAAGGACCGGGCCACATATCCCAGCCAGCCTTGGTCGAGATGATGAGCTCGTCGCGATAGGGGAGAAAATCTTTCCGAAAAATGCCGCCAAAGTTTTCTTCCGCCGAACCATAAGGCGGCCCGTAATTGTTGGCCAGATCGAAATGCGTAATGCCCAGATCGAAGGCGCGGCGCAGCATGGCGCGCGAGTTTTCAAAATTGTCGACGCCTCCGAAATTGTGCCAGAGCCCAAGCGAGATGGCTGGGAGTTGGATACCACTGCGCCCGCAACGGCGGTACTGCATGGAGTCGTAACGATGGCTGTCGGCGACGTACATAAGTTGCTCTCCTCGAAGTCAGAATATTGTAAGACTCAGTCGTATTTTTCGTAACGGATGGAAGGGCGCTCCCAGCCGAGGGTTTTAAGCAGTTCGCGATTGGCCTTGACCATCTTGTCGAGGCCGCAGATGTAAGCATGCATATCCTTGCGATCGCCAACGATCTCTTGCACGTGCTCCTGCACATACCCGCGCAAGCCTTTCCATTCTGTCGAGGCGCGGCTGAGAGTTGGAACGAAATGAAAGTTTGAATGCTCGGAGGCGAGACATTCGAATTCGTCGCGATAATAAAGATCCTGTTCCGTGCGTGCGCCGAAGAGCAGCCATAACTCGCGCCCTTGATGCCGTTGCGGGTCAGCCAGTAGCCAATGCAGCATGGAGCGGAACGGCGCGATGCCAGTTCCGGTGGCGATGAAGATCGTGTTGCGGAGCGGAGGATGCAGAGTGAAATCGCCAAATGGGCCTTGAAACGTAATCTCCGAGCCTTCCGCGAGACCGCAGAGATGGTTTGACATAAATCCGTTGTCGACGCGGTTCAGGCAGAAGGCGATGTGGCTGTTTTCCGAAGGAGCAGACGCAATCGAGTAGGCGCGCGTGATCTCCTCGCCCTCGGGCGTGGTGGCTTTGAGAGAAAGCCATTGCCCTGGAACAAAGCCGAAGTGGGGCACGTGCTCTACTTCGAACTCCAGGTGCCTGGTAAACTCCGAGAGCGGAAGAGAGCGCACGAGCCGCGCGGTTCGAGTTTGAAATGGGGCCATCATCTATCTAGATGATACGAATGTGGAGACGGTCGCGTCTCCAAAGAACGAAAATGGGAATGAAAATGGCGGATGAAAATACGAAGCCGTTCTACAGTGTTCGTTTGAACAGCGGCACGGCCAGTCCCAGCGTGATGAGTGCGAAGAGCGACAAGTACAACAGATCGGGTGCGATCGCCGCCAATCCCGTCTCTTTCAATAGCAGCGACTTGAACCCGTGTACGGCATACGTAAATGGATCGCCTATCGCGATCACCCGCAGCCATGCGGGGAAGGCCTGGATCGGATAGATCGCGCCGCTGGGAAAAAACAGCAGCGTGTTCAGGATTCCGAATGTTGCCCTTGGTACCAGGGGATCCTCGACCCGCACCATCATCAGGAACATCATGGTGTTGAATGCCGTCGCCGTCGCGACGATCATCAACAGGAGCCCCAGGATCGTCTGCAGATTGAAGATTGTTCCTACGCCCGCCAGAAGCGATCCGATCATCGTGATCACGACGCCGGTCAGGACTCCCTTGATCGCACCTGCGCCGTTCAACCCGAACACCAACTCCGCTTTTGTGATCGGAGTCACCAGGTATCCCTCGTGGACGCCGCGCGCCTTGTCATCGATGTACAACATTCCTCCGCCGATCATCGCCGAGACGAACATCGCCAGCGCGATCGAGCCGGGGAGCAGGAACTTCATGTACTCGATGTAGGGATACAGTTCGACGATGTCGAGCGCCGTTTGCTGCAACAGCCGCGGCTCGATGTCGGGCTGGTTCAAAGCATTGGTGAGCGCGGTCATGCTGTCTTCGAGAGTCGAACTCATGAAGTTGTCGCTGTTGTCCACGACTAGCGCAATCCGCGGATGATTCTTCTCATAGACCATCGCCGAATACTGCAGGGGAATGATCACCGCGCCATCGATCTTTCCGTTCCGTACATCTTCCCGCGCCTTCACTTCATTCTCATAAGGAATTGTCACAAATGTGCGCGACGTTGCCCGCACCGAATCGAACGCTTCCTTGATGCGGATGGCCTGGGTGCCATGATCCTCGTCTACGATTCCCATCTTCGCGTCGCGAATCTTTCCGCCAAACGCGTTGCCCAGCACGATCAGCTGCACCAGGGGAAAAATCATCGACACCATCATCAGGGCCGGAGAACGAAAGAATTTGCGCATCTCGCGCTCGATGATTGCCATCATTCGATTCATGACTGCATCCCCGGACGTTGCGGCATAACGAATGAGTAGGCCTTCACCAACTCATCGCGCAATTGCCGGCCGGTGTAATGGACAAATACATCGTCGAGCGTGGTGTTCTGCACGGTGAGTGTCCGCAGTGCCACGCCCACTACGACCGCCATCTCCACCAGGTCGGTCGTCGTACCCGACCCATTGGCAGTCAGCACCCGGAACATTCCTGCGCTTTCGTTCTGCACTGACGTTACGCCCGGCAGTCCTTGAAGCCGCTCTTCCCAATCTGCCGGCGGATTTTCGAATTGCACCTCGATCACGGTCGATCCAGGCACGGTCGCCTTCAACGCTTCCGGAGTGTCGAGCGCCACGAGCTTTCCGTGATCGACGATCGCGATGCGGTTGCAGAGCCGGTCCGCTTCATCCATGTAGTGCGTAGTGATGAGCACGGTGAGCTTGCGCTTCGACTTGATATTCGTCAGCATCTCCCACACGGCCACACGCGACACTGGATCGAGTCCGGTGGTGGGTTCGTCGAGAAAAAAAATCTTCGGACTGTGTACCAGGCCGCGCGCAATCTCAAGCCGGCGCCGCATTCCGCCCGACAGGGTCTTTGTCTGGGCATCGCGCCACTTGGTCAGGTCCACCGTTTCCAGCAGATCGTCAATTGCTTCCTTGCGCCGCTTCGGGGGGACATCATAGAGCTTGGCGTAAATCGACATATTTTCTTCCACTGTTAAATCCAGATCACTGGTCAGCGCCTGCGGAATGACCCCGATCGTCCGGCGTGCAGCATCGGGATCCTTGCTCACGTCGTGCCCCGCAATTCGCGCGACGCCCGATGTAATCGGAATCAGTGTGGTCATCATGCGGATCAGCGTTGACTTGCCAGCTCCATTCGGTCCGAGAAGACCAAAGATTTCTCCTTCTTTCACGGTGAACGAAACGTCGTCCACCGCCGTGAAGTCGCCGTACTTCTTCACAATGTGTTCGACCTCAATCGCATTGGGAGCGTCGGACGCAATCTCGCCGCGCAGGCTGAGCTCTGAAGAAGAGACACTCATGCCATTCGCGTTCTTCAGATTTTTCCCGTTCTGCTTTCCGTTCGCTTCCCCGTTCATGGTTTCCCCGCGGATTCCGCGCTCTTCACGCCCGTGTTCCCCTTCAGCAGGGCCGGAGGCACCAAGACTTCGGCCGTCATGCCCGGCACATAGGCTCCCTTTGGATTATCGAGGCGCACCTTCAACAGCAGCGTGCGGATGTCGCGCTTTCTGCGATTTACATCGCGCTGGGTTGCGAAGTCGGCTTCCGCTGCTTTGTAGAAAACTTTTCCTGGCAATTCCGTTCCTCCGGGCAAACGTATGGTCAGCGTGTCGCCATATCCAATGTGATCTGCGTCGGTTTCGGGAATCGGGGCCCTGACCCAGGTGTCGGTGAAGTCAACTACCGTGACGATCGCCTGGCCTGCGTTGACGACTTCACCCTCGCGCGCGGCCCGCACCAGCACGGTTCCCGTCACCGGCGAATAGATCTTGGTATATCCCAGCCGCACTTCCGCTTCCTTAAGTTGCGCGATTGCGTTCTCGGTCTGGGCGCGCGTCGAAGCCACCGTGCTGGCGGCCGCAGAGGCCTGATTGGTACGCGCCAATGCCGCATTCAGACTCGCTTGCGCAGCGGACACCTGATCCCTCAGGGACTGGACGCTCGCTTGCTGCGCCTTCAGATTCATTTCGGCCTGCACCTTTTCCTGCTCGGAGGCCACTCCGACGTCAGCCAATCCGATGGTGCGGCGGCTGTCGCTTTCGATACGAGTCAATGTCGCCTCGGCCTGCGCGAGTTGCGCTCGCGACGACTGCAACTGCGACTGTGCATTGGATACATCGCTCGCCGTCGATCCCTTGGTCGACTTTTGCGTGTACTGGTTTGCATTCACCTGCGACCGCATACTTGCGATCGTCGCCGCTGCGGCGCGCTCCTCGGCTTCCAGTTCCGAGGGATCCAGCACGGCAATCAGGTCTCCCTGCTTCACCGGCGTTCCTTCATCTACCAGCAGCTTAAGAATGCGCCCTTGAATCTGCGGGCTCACCACAATCTGATTCGCATCCACCGTGCCAATCAGCACCAGGTCTTGACCGCGGGGCGTGGAAAAAAAATAGTAGGCCGTGGAAATCGCTATGACGATTCCCAGCAGAATTAAAAATTTATTCCGAGCGTTCATCCCAAAATCTCCTGCGCCGCTGTAACCATGAAGACATGGCCGCTTTCAATTCTTTTTAAACAGCGCGGCCGAAACGAACTCGAGCACAAACTTCCGCCGCTCCGCAATCCTCTTGCTGGAGAGCGGATCGATCTTCAGCATCGTCTTCATCGCGGGCGCTGTGCTGAAATAAAAGATAATGACGCCCACCATGGAAGGCAGAAAATCCATCGGATTGACGGGGCGAAACTGTCCCTTTTCCGCTCCCTCGCGCAACATCTCCGCTACCCGGCGGTAGATGGGCGCAAAATATTCGCGGGCAATGCGCAGCATCTGGGGGTTGCCCCTGGGGCCAACCCGCATCCACTCCGCCTGCACGACGCGCGGAAATCGTGGATTCGCAGCAATGTAATCGAAATAACAGCCGAGATATTGCAGCAGCTTCTCGCGCGGTTCGAGTTTGCTTTCTAATACCGGCATCACGCGTTCCCGCAGTCCGCTGAATACATGATCCAGAACGGCTTCGTAGAGTGCGTCCTTGTCTTTGAAGTAGTAATAAAGCAGGGCCTTGTTGACGCGCGCGGCGTGGGCGATTGAATCGGTTCGCGCGCCGGCGATGCCGTGCTCGGCGAACTCGGCAACCGCCGCCCGCAGTATGGCTGCCCGGCTCTCTTCGGGATGTCCGCGTGTTCCGAAGCGCGTGCCGGCGTTGGTGCGAGGTGTTTTCTGGCGGCCGCCACTTGTATTTCTCGAGACAGCGCTTGTGGCTCGAACTCCGGTTGTCATGGCTGAGGCTCTGGCTTAATTAACCAGTTAGTTATATTGTAGTGTCTGCGCTATTCGTTCTGCAAGTCGACAAACGGTTATGTGATCGAAGTCACAGACTCGGGCATGCAGGTCAGGCCAGCATGGCCCAGGAGTTCTTATGCAAGAGACTTTCTCTGCCATGCGGCAGAGCATTATCGATGGCGCGCCGGACAAGGCTTCCGGGCTGGCGCAGGAGGCGGTTGAGGCAGGCGTTGCGCCGCTGGATGCGATCAACTACGGCTACAGTCCGGGCATGCATGACGTAGGCGAGCAATTCGCGCGCGGGGAGATGTTCCTGCCTGACATGATGGCCTCGTCCGAGGCGATGCGCGCGGCGATGGGCGTGCTTGAGCCGGAACTGAAGAGACTGGGAGCGGAACGTCCCATGGCGGGAGTGGTGGTGTTGGGGACGACCAAGGGCGACATCCACGAAATTGGAAAGACTCTGGTGGGGACGCTGCTGACGGCGCATGGCTTCCGGGTACACGATCTGGGAGTGGACGTGCCGGGCGAGAAGTTTGCCGTGAAAGCACGCGAGGTCAGCGCCGATATCGTCGGGGTCTCGGCGCTCCTGACCACGACGATGCGAAATCAGAAGGGCGTGATCGAAGCGCTGGAAAATGCGGGCTTGCGCTCACACGTCAAAGTAATGGTAGGAGGAGCGCCAGTAACGCGCCGCTGGGCGGAAGAGATTGGCGCTGATGGCTATGCTAAAGACGCGATGAGCGCGGTTGCTCTGGCTCGCGAGCTGATGGGACAAACGGCGAGCCCGGTGAAAGAGCAGGCATGAGACCGAAACTGCAACTGCTTGACCAGTCGCTCATCGAACGCATTCTTGAAGAAGCTTTCCAGCTCATCGAAAATCCCGGAGTGCGGGTCGCGCCGTATGTGGTGGAACTGCTGCGGGCCGATGGGGTGGGTATTCACGATGGAGTCGCACACATCCCGGAAGCGCTGGCACGCCGTTCGCTTGAGTCGGTGCCGCGCGAGTTTTTTCTCTATGACCGGAGCGGCAGACCGGCGGTGCATTATGGGGGAGATCACGTCCACTTCGATCCAGGCTCGTCGTGCCTGAATATTCTTGATCCTGAAACCTGGCAGGCGCGTCCGGCGCAGTCGGCTGACCTGGTGCGGCTCGTGCAGGTGGCGGAGATGTTGCCGCAGTTTGCCGCGCAGTCCACGGCCATGGTGTGCAACGACGTCCCGCAGGAAATCGGCGACTGGTACCGTCTGTTGCTGCTGCTCTGGTATTCGGAAAAGCCGGTCGTGACGGGCGCTTTTTCGGCGTCGAGTTTGCGCACGCTACTTCAATTGCTCGCGATTGAGAGTGGAGGCCAGGATGCGCTTCGCCGCCAGCCGCGTGCGATTTTCGATGTGTGCCCATCGCCGCCGCTGAACTGGTCGGAGTTCGCGTCGCAGAATCTGGCGGATCTGGCGCGCGCGGGAGTGCCGGCGGAAATCGTCAGCATGCCGCTGGCGGGAGCGACGGCCCCGGTGACGCTTGCCGGTTCGGTGGTGCAGCATGCGGCCGAGTGCATCAGCGGAATTGTGATTCACCAACTGGCACAGCCGGGAGCGCCCATCGTTTGGGGAGGTGCACCCGCGATCTTTGACATGCGCACGGGAAAGACTCCGATGGGCGCTATCGAAACCGCCATGCTCGATCTGGGATGCGCTGAGGTTGGAAAGTACCTTGGGCTGCCGACGCACGCATATCTGGTCGCGGGCGATGGCCGCAGGATCGATGCGCAGGTCGAGATGGAGAGCGGTATTTCGGCGGTGCTGGGCGCGCTCGCAGGTATCAACATGATCTCGGGCGCGGGCATGTTGGATTTTCTCGCCTGCCACAGCATCGAAAAGCTGGTGATCGATGCCGAGGCGATCGCCTCGGCACAGCGACTGGTCGAAGGCATTCAGCCGCGCACGGAGTCGCTGGCCGTCGCCATGTTCGCGCAGACGGGACTGCATGGAGACTTTCTGAAATTGAAGGAAACCCGCGCGCTCTTCCGCAAGGAGCAGCATTTTCCCTCTGCCGTCATCGACCGGGGACTCGCCAACATGAGCGACGCATCGTCTGGCATTCTCGACCGCGCGCGAGGGAGAGTTGAGGAATTGCTATCCGCGTATCAGCGCCCTGCGCTGGAGGCCGAGCGCGAGCAGGAGATGATCGCTTTCGCGCAACACGAGAGCAGGGAATCCGCATTGGCAGGATTGCCCGGGATACTCGAACCGAATCCTGCCTGCCAATGATGCTGAAGTGAAGCCTCACCCAGCACTCCCGCGGCGCCCTTGGGGCGCTGAATTCTCGAATCTGCACGGTTTTGGCCGCCTTCCAACCACATAAAAAAGCGCGATAAAAAGCTGGTTTTCGCTGCGACCTCTCCAACTAAACCAACATCTAAGGGTGGCAAGAGTGGGGCTGCTATTTAGAGACTTTAGTTCAGGGGGGGCCAGTGCTTACCATGCAAAATAATGCGGCCGTTCGAAGCAATCTGCGGGAACGAGTCGCAGATGCGCGGCGGCGGAGTGATGCTCTTTTTGGCATCGTGCAACCGGCTTCGCTATACGATCGGCCAATTCCCGAGCGTCACCGGATCATCTTTTATGTGGGACATCTCGAGGCGTTTGACTGGAACCTGCTGCACGAGAGCGTTTTCGGTCTGAGGAGTTTTCATCCGGAATTTGATCGGCTGTTTGCGTTTGGCATTGACCCGGTCGACGGTGGATTGCCTTCCGATCAACCGTCGGATTGGCCGTCGCTGGGAAGTGTCCGCGACTATGTGAGCCGAATCAGGCTCGCGCTGGACGAAAAGCTGGAGAGAATTCAAGATGCCCACGCTGACACGCGCGACGGCTTCTCACTCGATACCTTACTGAATGTCGCGATTGAGCACAGGCTGATGCATGTCGAAACGCTGGCCTACATGCTCCATCAATTGCCGTTGGATCGTAAGGCTCGTCAAGGAGCGTTACCTGATTTCGTCAGTCGGCCCGTAAGTCATCGGATGGTCGAAATACCGGAAGGGCTCGCGACACTCGGCCTGGCGCGAGGCGGTGAGGACTTTGGCTGGGACAACGAGTATGAGGCTCACACGGCGCGTGTGCCTGCGTTCGAGATTGACCAATACAAAGTGACGAATGGGCAATATCTGGACTTCGTTGTGGCCGGAGGCTATGAGACGCGCGCGTTCTGGAAGGACGAGGACTGGAACTGGAAGACGGCGCAGGAAATTTCTCATCCAGCGTTTTGGAAGAGAAATGAAGATGCTTGGCTCTTGCGCGCTATGTTCGAAGAGATCCCAATGCCTTTGGATTGGCCTGTCTATGTAAGTCAGGCGGAAGCTGCGGCCTATGCGCGATGGGCTGGGAAATCGCTTCCGACAGAGGAACAATGGCACCGCGCTGCCTATGGCACGCCGGATGATACGGAACGAACCTATCGTTGTTCTTATCCTTGGGGCGACGCAGCGCCCGATTCCAGTCTTGGTAATTTTGATTTCCAGCGTTGGGACCCTGCGGCGGTGAATGCGTTTCCGCAGGGGCAAAGTGCTTATGGTATCCACGACCTTTTGGGCAATGGATGGGAATGGACGTCGAGCACGTTCTCTCCGTTCCCCGGCTTCGAACCGTTTCCGTTTTATCGCGGCTACTCGGCGGGCTTCTTCGATGGCAAACATTTCGTGATGAAGGGCGGATCGGCGCGCACTGCAGCATGCATGCTGCGTCCCACATTTCGTAACTGGTTTCAGCCGCATTACCAATACGTCTACGCGGGATTCCGCTGCGTAAATCATTGATTGAACCAAAGTGCAAGAAGCTTGATCAAAGGAGCTGAACGATGATTGTTCCTGCGGTTACTCCCAATGCCACTTATGATTTCGCCGACGACGTGCGTGCAGGACTTTGCCAGCGAGGGCAAAAGGAACTCCCATCAAAATATCTCTATGACGAGGTCGGCTCGGCGTTGTTTGAGGTGATCAGCTTCCTGCCTGAGTATGGCTTGACGCGGGCCGATGAGCGATTGCTTCGGCGGCACGCGGATGAGATTGTGAACCGTGTTGCCGGGCCGGTTGCCGTCGTCGAACTGGGCAGTGGAAGCGGCAAGAAGACTCGCTGGCTGCTGGAATCGTTCTCTCGACGACAGCGCACGTTTTATTATCCGATTGAAATATCGCGGTCGGCATTGGCCATGTGCGAACGGGAACTCCGCGATATCGATGCAATCAGCGTGGTCGGCTTTGAGCGCGAATACCTCGATGGACTGCGGGAAGTGGCTGCGTACCGCAAAGCAGGTCAACATCTGTTTGTGCTATTTCTGGGCAGCACGATTGGCAATTTCGATCGGGCAGCTGGCGTGAAGTTCCTGGCCGAGGTTCGGCGCGTTCTCGAGCCCGGCGATTCACTGCTGTTGGGAACGGACCTGGAAAAGCCCGCCGAACAACTGATTTCGGCCTATGACGACGAACTCGGAGTGACTGCCGCGTTTAATCTCAATTTGCTGGCTCGTATCAATCACGAACTTGACGCCGATTTTGACCTGGGTCAGTTTGCTCATGTGGCGAAGATCAATCGCGAGGCGCGCAGTGTCGAAATGCATCTGCGGTCGAAAAGACGCCAAACGGTCAGCATTCCAGCGGCAGAAATCGTGGTCGAATTTCTGGAGGGCGAGACGATCTGGACTGAGAGCAGCCATAAATATGCGGCGAAGGAAATTTTCCAGACCGCTCTCGATGCCGGGTTTCGCTGTGAAGCTCAGTGGATGGATGCGCAATGGCCGTTTGCCGAGAACCTGCTGGTGGCGGAGAGTTCCGGGCCGGTGATCGTAAGCCGCAAGTAACTTTTTTTTGAAGCGAACAGTTTTAATTGGCGAACCGCTTTAGTCGTGACACTTCTTAATCCGCGGGCATTGGCGAAGGGGTTGGAAGCGCAGCGCGGAATGTTGTCGTCCCGGCAAGTTTTTCGGTTGGAGCCTCGAGCCATTTGCGCACTTCCGGCAGCGCTTTACGCATTGCCATCTCACCTACGCGCAGTAGTTCTCCGGCGCGCTTGAAATCGTCGTAATCGAAACCCGCGACATCGGGTTCAATGATGAGGTCGGCAGCTCTTCGCCAACTGTCGCTCATGCGATCCTGGGCGATGGCGAAAGATTGCCCGATTACATCGAACAGGTGCCGGGGTGCGGTTTTGCTGGTCCATTGCCCCTTGAGATGGACGCCCAGCACGCGATCGGCGCCCATTTGACGCAGCGGCTCGGTGGGTACTGGATGCGACAGCATGCCGTCGACGAACCAGCGGCCGTCGACGTTTACAGGCAAGAACATTCCCGGATAAGCGCAACTCGCGCGGACGGGATCGATCAGGGAACCCGTGCGAAATATGGAGCCTTCACCGGTGCTGAATTCCGTGGCGGTTATGCCGAGAGGAATGCGTAAGTCTTCGAATGTTTTCGCTTTGAGAGTGCGGGTCAAGAAAGCGGTCATGCGGTCGTTGGTCGCAAAGCCGAAGCGTGAAAGAGTCCAACGGGCGAAGGTGGTGAAGCGGACTTTATAGGCGACCTCTTCCAGTTCGGCAATCGAGAGTCCGCTGCAATAGGCTGCGCCAATCAGGGCGCCTACGCTGGTGCCGGCAATGAGGCGAACGGCGATGCCAGCTTCTTCCAGGACTTTGAGAACTCCGACGTGAGCGATGCCGCGAGCGAATCCGCCACCGAGGGCGACTCCGATGACGGGAGCGGGTGTGACTTCGGCGGTCTTCCGGGAAAGTTCCCGGCTAAACGCCTGTACGGACCGGATCACCTTTCCCAGACTCTTCACCGGAACCCCACGTTCCCGGTTTGCGTTGGCCGCAAACCCCACATCTTCTCTGTAGTCTAGGATGCCATAGGTTTTCTTCGCGTATAGTCCACGCTTGTGCTATGCGGCGGCTTGTTCGTGTAGTTACGCGTGACTAAGACTGTAGTTACGGCAGCTGGAAGCGGCACGGCTAAGCTGTGCTGTGCTGCTCGCGGCTCCCGCGGTGACCAAGTTTTGCGGCTTTCGACGAGGGCAGATCCTTCCAACTCGATTTCCCTGCCATGGCACTGCTCCCTTTCGGTGGCATGGCGCTCTGTGATACTCGCGCTCGCCGTTCGTCGCAGTGTCAGGTATGCCCCCGGGTTTACTTTGCTCCCGGTCTGTACCACCCGCCAGCAGGTACCCCCTCCCCCCTCCGACGGTATATTTAGAATCAATAGTTTAGCGAAAAATTCCTTCCAAAGTATTGAGCGGTAGATGTTTAGAGGCAAAGTATTGACAACATGTGGTTTAGCCGATGAAATTGCCCGGTTCCGTCCGCAAAGTATTCCAGAATAACGAGTTATACGTAAAGTATTGCGGAATAAAGAGTTAGCTACCTGTGGCAGATGCCTCTCTCTTCTGCCAGAGGAGTTTCGGATGTGTTTTGATCTGGCTCTGCAAAACCCGGCATGTCGAAGAGCAAATTGAAAGCACTCTGCGTGCCCTATATCTATCTTGAGTTTTTCGGCTGTTAAGTCAAGCGATTTCGTGGAGCTGGGGTGGTCGCATACCTATTCCTCGGGGCGCGGAGGGGAGTCACTGCCGACCGTTAAAGCTGCGGATCGGAAGAGCTGAGTTTGAAGCCATGAGGATTCCTAGCGGTCACGACGTCCGTTGGCATCTGCGAAAGCCCGGAGGACTTAAAAGTCCTTGCCCTCTTTCGTGCAGCCGCAAGTTCCGCGGCCCGCCCCGCTGCCCAGTGTCTGCACGTTTAAACAGGAGGTTGTGAGCGCAATCAATTCAGCTGCGGTGAGAGCCGACTCCTGCAACGGGGATTGGGTGGAGGTAAATGGGCCGGCCTTCGAAGCAGTCACGGCCACGGACTGCGCCTGGGTCATCCATCCAGCCAGCCCATGGGCCAGGCTTGCTCCTGAAACGGCCGTCGGGTCTGCCGTACCCGTGTTCACAACGACCTTGATGACGCCGGCGGTTAGCTGGGTGTGGAGCAGGGTGTTGGCCGTGAGCTGCTGATTCACCGATTCCGAGAGTAACCCATCCGGCGATACCTGGCAGGCGCAGCATTCCTGGATATCCTGGTTGTTATCGAAGACATAGATGTTCGCGTTCAGAGTTTGAGATACGCCATTCGCAACCGTGGCGCCGGTGTTAGTAAACCGCACGGTTCCATCGGGCGCACTCACGGTATTCGCATTGGAAAAGTAGGCGACTTGATAAATATCAGATTGAGCGGAAGCACTCGTGCCAAGCAACAGAACAATTGTGAATACCGCAAACAGCACATGCGCGGATTTTTTCATTGGTTTGATCCTCCACGATCTTTGTGGGCACTTTCTGCCATGGGGTGATCACTCCGTCATCTCGCCGACGGGATTGGCTGGGCTGAAGCCATGGGCTTCCTGGCCCCCCGCGATGGCGGCTGGCATTGTGACGCCTGAGGACTCAAAAGTCGACGCCCTCTTTTGTGCAGCCGCACACTCCCCGGCCCAGCCCGCTGCCCAGTACTTGCACCTCTGAGCAGGAGCTTGTGAGCGCAGTGAGTTCAGCCGCGCTGAGATCCGACGTCCATAACGGGGATTGGGTGGTAGTAAATGGCCCGGTCCACTTCCCATTTTTCAGGGTGACTGAAGATCCCTGCGTCTGAGTCATCCATCCAGCCATCCCATGGGCGAGGCCTGTTACGCTCGTGGGGTCCGGAGTACCCGTACTCACAACGACCTTGATGACGCCAGCGGTCAGCTTGGTGTGCAGGAGATTGTTGCCCGTGAGTTGCTGGTTTACCGATTCCGAGAGTAAACCATCCGGCGATACCTGGCAGGCGCAGCATTCCTGGATCTCCTCGGTGTCGTCGAACACGTAGATGTTTGCGTTCAGAGGTTGAGATACGCCATTTGCAACTGTGGCGCCGGTATTTGTGAAACGCAGGGTTCCATCCGGCGCATTGGTGGTGTTCGCATTGGAATAGTAGGTAACCTGGTAAGTGTCATCAGCGAAGGCACTCCCGCCGAGCAGGAGAGCGATGGCGAAGACTCCAAGCAGCACGTACGCAGATTTTTTCATTGATTTGATCCTCCAGAATCCTTGTGAGGCGCATTCTGCCGTGAGTGATAACCCCATGGTCACCACGACTGAGAGTCAGCTAAGGCCCCAAATCCTAAGCTCTCGCGATTGCCGTTACAATCACCTATTTGGCCTAGTCCGGCCAACGCAAGGACTGCGGGAGTGCAAGCATGGCCAGCTATGTGGGCGCGATCGATCAAGGGACGACGAGCACGCGCTTCATCGTTTTTGATCGCTCTGGCCGAATCGTGGCCACGGCGCAAAAGGAGCATGCGCAGATTTATCCGCGGGCGGGCTGGGTCGAACATGATCCGGAGGAGATTTGGCGTTGCACTCAGGATGTGATTCACGACGCCATGGAGACGGGCTCGCTGCGGCCCGATGCTTTGGCGGCGATCGGAATTACGAATCAGCGCGAGACGGCGGTGGTGTGGCATCGCGCGACCGGTAAACCCGTTTACAACGCGATCGTGTGGCAGGACACGCGCGTGGCTCCCATGGTGGCGGAGTTGACTGCGAGGGGAGGACAGGATCGCTACCGGGAGAGGACGGGGCTGCCGCTGGCGACCTACTTCAGCGGACTCAAGATTCGATGGATTCTGGAGGAGGTTGCGGACGCGCGCGCCCGGACAGAGGCCGGCGAGTTGCTGTTCGGCAACATCGATACGTTTCTTATCTGGAATCTCACCGGGGGACCCAATGGAGGCGTGCACGTCACCGATGTCACTAACGCCAGCCGCACTCAGTTGATGAACCTCAATACGCTGCAATGGGATCCTGAGATCCTTCACGATTTCGGCATCCCGAGGCAGATGCTGCCGAAGATTGTTTCGAGCAGCGAGGTTTACGGGAAGGCGATGATTTCTGCAATTGCGGGAGTTGCGATCGCGGGAAATCTTGGGGATCAGCAGGCAGCGTTGGTGGGTCAGGCCTGCTTCAGTCCGGGAGAGGCGAAGAATACTTATGGGACCGGCTGCTTTTTGCTGATGAATACCGGCGAAGAGGCGGTGCCGTCAACTTGCGGTTTGCTTACTACCGTTGCCTACCAGTTTGGAGCGCGTAAACCGTGTTATGCGCTCGAAGGCAGCATCGCGATTGCGGGAGCTTTGGTGCAGTGGCTGCGCGATAATCTTGGGCTGATTGAAAAGAGCGCGGATATTGAAGCTCTGGCGCGCACGGTGAGCGACAACGGAGGCGTGTATTTTGTTCCAGCTTTTTCAGGATTGTATGCGCCTTACTGGAAAGATGATGCGCGGGGAGTGATTGCGGGATTGACGCGCTACGTGAATCGCGGCCATCTTGCCCGCGCTGTGCTGGAGGCAACGGCATTTCAGGTGCGCGAGGTGGTGGAGGCGATGGAGAAGGATTCCGGAATCACGCTGGATGTTTTGCGCACCGACGGCGGAATGGTGACGAATGATTTGCTGATGCAGGTCCAGGCCGACATTCTGGCGAAGCCGGTGGTGCGCGCGAAGGTAAAGGAGACGACAGCGCTGGGCGCTGCCTATGCGGCGGGATTAGCAGTGGGCTTTTTCAAAGACACCGACGAACTGGTGGCCAATTGGGCGGGAGATCGGCGATGGGAGCCGGCGATGAACGAGCAGTTGCGCGAGCGGCTTTATCACTTCTGGAAGAAGGCGGTGACGCGGTCGTTTGACTGGGTGGAGTGAACGGGGCGAGGTTGGCTTTGCGGGGTTTGGTTGTCTACTGGCTGCCACCCGCTTTCGAAAAGCATCCGACAAAATCCCATGCGAGACGCGACCGTGGAATCCCACCCTTGACAAAGAACGTCAAGGATGGGGCACCCGCGCTTGTAAACACTTTTTGAGATTGCGTTTGTTAGCAGCATGGGGCTAGAAACAAGAGCTATGAATCGCCGCGAAATGTGGGGCCGGATCGAGGCGCATCCTAACGCCTGGGACATGATCGTGGTGGGCGGCGGTGCGACCGGCGTTGGGGTTGCAATTGACGCGGCCTCGCGCGGATACGAAGTCCTGCTGCTCGAACAGAGCGATTTCGGCAAGGGTACTTCCAGCCGCAGCACAAAGCTGGCACATGGCGGGGTGCGCTATCTGGAGAAGGGCGACATTGGGCTGGTGATGGAAGCGCTCAAGGAACGTGGTCTGCTTTTGCAGAACGCGCCGCACCTGGTGCGCGACCTGGCCTTTGTGGTCCCTAACTATGATTGGTGGGAAGCGCCGTTCTACGGTCTCGGGCTGAAGCTGTATGAATTGCTGGCCGGAAAGTATGGGTTTGGAAACTCGCGCATTTTGTCGCGCGAGGAGACGCTGGAACATTTGCCCACGCTCAAAACGGAGGGATTGCGCGGCGGCGCTGTCTACTACGATGGGCAATTCGACGACGCGCGGCTGCTGATTCACATGGCGGCGACGGCATACGAGCAGGGCGCAGTCCTGCTGAATTATGTCGCAGTCACGGGATTGACAAAAGACACGCAGGGCTTTGTGAATGGCGTCAACGCGCGCGACGTCGAGACGGGAAGGGAATTTCACGCCGCCGCCAAGGTTGTGATTAACGCCACCGGGGCCTTCAGCGATCGCCTGCGCTTGCTGGCGGAGAGTGGGGCTGCGCCGATGATCGCTCCCAGCCAGGGCATTCATCTGGTTTTCGATTCGGCGTTTCTGGCGGGGGAGAGCGCGATCATGGTTCCACATACCAGCGATGGACGCGTGCTGTTTGCGATTCCGTGGCACGGCCACACGCTGGTGGGAACGACCGACACTCCGATAAAAGCTGCGACGCTTGAGCCAGTGGCTATGGAGGAGGAAGTTGATTTCATTCTTTCGACGGCGGGGCAGTATCTGGTGAAAGCGCCGACGCGGGACGACGTGTTGAGTGTTTTTGCGGGGATCCGGCCGCTGGTGCGGGCGACGAACGCGGCGACGACGGCGGCGCTGTCGCGCGATCATGTCATCCACATCGATCGGTCAGGGCTGGTGAGCATCATGGGTGGAAAGTGGACGACCTACCGGCACATGGCGGAAGACTGCGTCGACCAGGCGGCGACTCTGGCGCAGTTGCCGGAGCGCGCGTGCGTGACGCACCAGCTGCACATTCACGGCTTTCATAGCGATGCGAAGCAGTTGGGCGCGCTCCGGGTTTATGGGTCGGACGCAGATGAGATTCGCAAGCTGGTTGAAGGTGACGGCAGTCTTGGGGACTTGCTGCATCCGGCTCTTCCTTATGTGAAGGCGGAAGTTGTATGGGCAGCGCGGCGGGAGATGGCTCGCACGGTTGAAGATGTGCTGGCGCGGCGGACCCGCGCATTGTTTCTGAATGCGCGCGCGGCTATAGAGATGGCGCCGGCCGTGGCGGCGTTGATGGCTTCTGAACTGGGGTGGGATGAAACTGCGCAGGCGCGCCAGGTCGATGCGTTTCGGGCCGTTGCGGCGAACTATAGTCTTCGCTGAGGACTGGGCTGTGGACTGGGGTCCCGATTCTAGGGATTAAAGATCTGTTGCCGGAGACAAGCCAGGTGGCAATCGAGGTAAAGTAGGGCATGGACGACCGGCCCGCCCTGAAGAAGAAGCTGACCCGGCGGGAGGCGCTCTCCTTACTTGGCAAGAGCGCACTGGCTGCTTCGCTGCTGGGCGTATCGTGCGCACGGCCGAAAAGAGTCGCGGTAAGTGTTCCCGCTCCACCGACGCTTACCGACGACCAGTTTCTTGACCAGATGGAGCGAGCCGCAATCCTGTTCTTCTGGGAGAGGGCGAGCGCCGCTACCGGCCAGGTTCTGGACCGCGCTTACGCTACCGGGACCGCTGATACACGCACGGTGTCAAGCATCGCGGCCACCGGGTTCGGGCTTAGCGCTCTTTGCATCGCCGCCAAGCGAGGATACCTGACGACGTCGGAGGTCGAAGCCCGAGTCCTCACCACCTTGAACTTCATCTGGGCGCAGCTGCCGCAGCACAATGGGTTCTTCTATCACTTCGTGGACATGAACACCGGGCAGCGGGTAAAGCAGTCGGAAGTATCGTCGATCGATACATCGATCCTGCTGTGCGGTGTGCTTACCTGCCGGCAATTTTTCCAGGACCGGCAGATCGAGAGTCTGGCAACGCGAATCTACCAGCGGGTAAATTGGCCGTGGATGCTGAACGGCGGCACCACATTTTCGCAGGGATGGACGCCGGAGAGCGGCTTTATTCAATATCGCTACGATACTTATTGCGAGCTGATGATGCTCTACCTGCTGGCGATTGGATCGACGACGTTTCCGGTGCCGGTGAGTTCGTGGGACGCCTTCGCGCGCCCGACGGTCAGTTTCGATGGCTACAACTTCATCAGCGGGAATGCTCCACTGTTCATTCATCAGTTCTCGCACGCATGGTTCGACTTCCGCAACAAAAAAGACGCCTATGCCAACTACTTCAACAATTCCATTACCGCGACCGAGGCGCACAAGCAATTCTGTCTTTCGCTGGCGGGAGAGTTCGTTGACTACGACGACAATCTGTGGGGGGTTACGACATCGGATTCCCAGAATCATGGATATGTCGCATGGGGAGGTCCGCCGCCGATGGGTCCGGTGGATGGGTCGATCGTGCCCTGCGCGGTGGCAGGATCTGTTCCATTCGTGTCGGCCGACTGCATCGCCGTGCTGCGCTACATCCGAACGGCATACCCGGACGCTTGGCAAGCCTACAGCTTCGTGGATGCCTTCAATCCGATGACAGGCTGGTATGACAGCGACGCGCTGGGAATTGACCTGGGAATCGCGACCCTTATGGCGGAGAACTATCGCAGCAGTTTTGTGTGGAACACGTTTATGAGCAATTCCGAGGCGCAGGCGGCTATGACGGCGGTGGGATTCAAGTAACGTCCGGTTTTTGTCTTTAGCCGGATGCGTGCAGTATCGATCCCACTGATTGGCATCGCTCGACAATATCGAGACGATTGGTGACTCCAACCTTCCGGAGCATGCGGTGAATATGGTTCTTGACGGTCTGTTCAGAGAGCCTCAGGCGGGTTCCAATCTCCTTGTTGGAGAATCCAAAACGAATCAGGCCGACCAATTGCTGCTCGCGCCGGCTCAATCCAAATTTGGTGTCCTGGGTGGGTTTGTAGGAAAGAGCCAGATCGCGGGCTGCGCTCTGGAACAGTGACGCGGAGAATCGAGGGGGACAGACCGCTTCGCCAGTGGCGACGGCTCGAATGACACGGACGATCTCAGCCGCCGACGCATCTTTCAAAACATAGCCCACGACGCCTTCCCGCACGGCCCATAAGAAGGTCGCCTCGTCTTCATCCATGCCGATCATGACCGCCTTGCGGCTGTCCATGGTTTGGTGCATACCCGAAACCAGGCGGGGGCCAGCCAACGCGATACTGGCGGAATCAAACAGAACTACATCGGGATTGGCGGCCGAGATTACTTCCAGGGCAGACGGCGAAAAGGCGGCAGCACCCACCACTCGCACATCTTCTTTAGAGCGCAGGACCCGAACCAAGGCTTCGCGGAGCAGACAATTCTCCGCCATCAGAAAGACAGCAATACGTTGGAGAGACACTTCGCAATCCCTTTCCTCGCCCTACTAACTCCCGAGCCCCCTGCCAGGCACGAGATAGTAAAGCGTATCATGCGCGATCTAGCTCGCCTACTATCTTGATAGAAATGTGCGTCCACTTTTGTCGGCTCTACTTTGGTGGCCCACACGAAGAGACGTATACCTCCGCATTATTTCCAATGACTTTCTCGTTATAGACTGCAAATGTTTTCGCCGATAAAGTGCATACCCTATCTTGCAAAACCTGTGGAAACTCCGACTAAGTGCGGACGAAAAGCGCAAACCACAGAGAGCACAGAGAGCACAGAGGTCGCAAGGTACTTAATCAGAGCTTCCTTATAGTTCTCAGCAAGTCTGGAACTACAACTTAGTACTTATAGGTACGGTGTGAAACAGGCAGGAGTAATGAAAGCAGGACCGGAATTGAACCTTGTGCCCGCGCGCGGGGAGGCGGTAGAAGAGATATTGCAGGAGGAATGCATGAAGCGTCTGCGTGTGCTAGTGGCAAACCGTCCTCGCCTGATGAGGGAGCTTGTGCTAGCCACCATCGCGGATCAGCCCGACATCGAGGTGGTAGGCGAGGTATCGGAGGAGTCGGGACTCGCCGAGATCATCGAGGAGCTGCAGCCCGACGCGCTGATCCTGGCGCTCAGTAATCCTGAGACGGACTCGGCGCTGTGCGGCTTCCTTCTCGGGCGATATCCGCATATGAGGATCCTTTCTCTGGCTCCGGAGCGGAATGAGGGAATCTATTTCTGGGCGGTGGTAGATATCCATTTCAAGAGGCTGGAGAGCAGCGAAGCGAATGTTCTGGATGCCCTGCGAACGCGGCCGCCTTCGGTAGGTAGCCTGGTAATTTGAGCGAATTCGCTCAGGCAATGCAGTAACGCAGCAAATATAGTTATAAGTGGCTGATAGTTAATAGAGTTATATCATAGTCCACGATGTAAGTCAGGTGGCGAAGCTGTATCTGGCCGGAGGAGCGAAGGTTATGTCAGGCGCGGGTTTGGAAATCGGGAATGGCACGCTCGGGCCGCCGCCGGGAATGGACGGCCACGTACTGGGGGACGCGTTCCCTAGTCGAAGCTGGTATGCGGTTTCGGTGTATCCGAGGCACGAGAAGCAAGTGGCGCAGATGTGCCAGGCGAAAGGCGTGAACTATCTGCTGCCGCTCTACTCGAGCCTGCGGCGCTGGAAAGACCGGAGGAAGCGGCTGGAGATGGTGTTGTTTCCGGGTTACCTCTTCGTCAACATTGCGCTGGCGGAGCGGCTGCGGGTGCTGGTCCTACCCGGAGTTGCCCGCTTCGTGAGCTTTCATGGCCAGCCGGCCGTTGTGTCCGACCGCGAAATCAGGGCTCTGGGGGCTGGAGTGGAGAGCGGCCTCTCGATTCAACCTCACCCTTATCTGCACAGAGGGCGGCGCGTGCGGGTTCGGACTGGGCCCATGGCGGGCGTGGAGGGCATCCTGGTTCGCAGGAAAGATAGCTTCCGCGTCGTCATCTCCATCGACCTGATTGCGCGCTCGGTAGCGGCCGAGGTCGATGAGGGTGACATCGAACCGCTGGTCTGAAATGGGGGACGGGCTCGCGCTTTTGAAACGGATGGGTGGCCCAAGACAAGAAATGCGAAGCACTCATGAGGGTGAACGAAACCGAGTCATGCCGGATGGGCGGCGTTAAGAATTCCATGAAGAAGCATCTACGGCTGGCAAATTTCTGGATCGCATGGAGCGTCATCATTGTGGCGTTCGGCCTGGCGTCGGCGGCACCCATGGCGGCGCAAGCCAGCAAGGGCACGAATGGGGATGACGATCGTTCCCAAAATCGTTCCCAGGATCGATTCCAAGATCGTTCCCGCACCTCCGCCAGCGATGAATCGCGGGCTGACCGGGCGGCCGATGAGTTGGTCTCGCTATCGGCGGACACGATCGAAAATATTCTTCGCAAGGACCCCGGCCTTTTTCTTCAGGTCAAGAGGGAACTCGTCAAGAAAGCCTACGAGCAGGGCCGGATGCTCGATGCCAGAGACCTGGAGGACGACGTACTGTTTCGCCTGATCCAGGAAGACCAAAACGTCCGGGTGCTGGTTTCGCGCGAGATCGAGGCGCGCTACTTCAATCACACGCCGCCGGAGAACTCGGAGCGGGAAGCGGAACAACGTCTCCCGGAGAGCGGCAGCCCGATTCCCTCCGGGAAACCCGCCCCTCGGGCGCCGGAGAATAAGCCCGAGCGCGATCCGCGCCGCCAACTGGAGCAGGCTCAGTCGCCGCTTCCGGGCGACGATTTCAATGGAGCCTTTACCGACAATGAGTCGACTCTTCCCCGGATGCGCCCGGACGAACTACCCAGCCTGCTGGCCGCCAGTACGAACGATCAGCCGCTGAATCCACTCGCCGGTCCGAAAGCCCAAACGGGGGGATATCCCATCAACCTCCGTCCAACTTTGCCATACCCGGCCGGACCTGGCTTCAATCCTTCGCTCGATGATGCGCTCCGTACTCGCCAGCGGACCGAACCAAGGCTGCAAGGTCCGCCCTACCGGCCACCGGAAATTCCCGCCGAGCAGCGCGGCTTGCGCCATCGCCCGAATCCCTATGCGGATGTGCCTTCGCTTTATGACCTGTATTCGCAGTACGCCGGGAAACCGGGACCAGTCGAGCGTTTCGGCCTCGATGTATTCCGCAATGGAACGGGGAATTTCGATGACCTGCCGATGGACATGCCGGTGGGCCCGGAGTATGTGCTGGGGCCGGGAGATGGCCTGAACGTGAATCTCTGGGGCGGCGTGGCCGAGCGCTTCCAAAGCGTAGTGGACCGTCAAGGGCGAGTTACGCTGCCCGAGGTGGGGGCCGTCGAGGTCTCGGGACGCAACCTGGGAGATGTACAGCGCCTGGTGCAAAGTGTGCTTAGGACGCAGTTCCGCGATGTCGAAGCGGATGTGTCGCTCTCGCGGCTGCGAACCGTGCGGGTCTATGTGGTCGGCGATGTGGAACGCCCCGGCGCCTATGACGTCAGTTCGCTCTCCACCCCGTTGAATGCCGTCTATGAAGCAGGCGGCCCGACGGCGCGTGGGTCGCTGCGGGTTCTCCGGCATTACCGCGGAAAGCAACTGCTGCAGGAGATTGACGTCTACGACCTGCTGCTCCATGGCATTCGCTCCGATCTCAAAGGCTTCGAGCCGGGTGACACGGTTATGGTTCCAGCGCTCGGCCCCGAGGTAACGATCGAAGGGATGGTTCGACGGCCGGCCATTTACGAATTAGGCGGGGAGAAGAATCTGGCGGAGGTTCTGGAACTGGCGGGTGGAGTGCTCCCATCCGGGACCCTGCGGCACGTCGATGTGGAACGCGTCGAAGCGCATTTGAGCCGCGCCATGCTGTTGCTGGACATTCCCGAGGATCAGAAGCCGGAAAGCGTCACCCAGGCACTCGAAGATTTCAAGGTGCAGGACGGCGACAAGATCAAGATTTCCCCGATCCTGCCCTACGCGGACAAGGCGGTGTATCTGGAGGGGCATGTCTTCCGGCCCGGCAAATTCGCCTACCGCGAGGGCATGAAGGTGACCGACGTCGTCAAGTCCTATAGCGACCTTCTGCCTGAACCATCCCGGCGGCACGCCGAGATCATCCGGCTGCGCCCGCCCGATTACGCTCCGGTGGTGCTGGCCTTCAACCTCGACGATGCTTTGTCGGGAAAAGACCAGGACCTGGTTCTCAAACCGTTTGACACCATCCGGATTTATGGACGGTTCGACTTCGAAGATCCGCCGGTGATCACCGTAAACGGAGCGGTCCGCGATCCGGGCGACCACCTCACGAACGGGGCTACCCGGCTGCGGGACGCGATTCACCTGGCGGGAGGCACAACCTCGGATGCGGAACTCGCGGACGCGCAGGTCTTCCGCAAGAGCAAAGACGGCGAACTCAAGGTGATCAGCGTAAATCTGGTCGGAGCCCTGGCCGGCGACGAGCGGAACAACATCCTGCTCGAGCCGAAAGATCGCGTCTTCGTCCACCAAAGCGCGGCGCGGGTCGATCCGCCTACTGTGAAGATCGAGGGCGAGGTTGAGCAGCCCGGGAAGTACCCGCTGGGCGAGAACATGACAGCCGCGGACCTGGTGCGGGTGGCGGGCGGATTCAAACGCGGAGCCTACACCCAACTCGCCGACTTGACCAGCTATGCGATCGAGCATGGCTCCAGTGTCCTCGGCGAGAGCAGGACCGTTCCGATTGCGAAGGCGCTGGCGGGCGAGCCGGACACCGATGTCCGGTTGCATGATGGGGACGTGCTCACCATCCGCCAACTCGCGGGATGGAACGATGTGGGCGCGACCATCACGGTCAAAGGCGAAGTCCTTCACCCCGGGACGTACGGTATCCGGGAAGGTGAGCGCCTGAGTTCGATTCTGGCGCGGGCCGGAGATTTCCGCAGCGACGCCTACCCCTATGGCGTGATCTTCGAGCGGGCGCAGGTACGGGCGATCGAGGAGAGCAACCGCACGGTGCTGATTCGCGAGGTGCAGGACGACGGGACTGCTTTGCGCGCCGTTCCGGATACGAATCCCGAAGACAAGACTGTGAAAGAGGCGTCGTTATTGCAGTGGCAGCGGACCATGGAGCGTCTGCAGAATACGGCTCCCAGCGGCCGGCTGGTCATTCATATTTCGCGCGATGTGAAACGCTGGGCGAATACCAACGCCGACATCGAGGTGCGCGCCGGCGATGTCATGTACGTGCCCAAGCGGCCGAACGTGGTGCTGATCGACGGCGCAGTCTACAACCCGACGGCGGTGACGTTCCGGCACGGCAAGGATGCGGGCTGGTATTTGCGGCAGGCCGGGGGCCCCACGAACATGGCCAACCAGAAGGCCATCTTCGTCATCCGCGCCGATGGTTCGGTGGCCGGAGGGCCGGGAGGCCTGTTTAACGGCGGAGTCGGAAGCACGCAGTTGCTGGCGGGAGACATGGTGGTGGTGCCGGAAAAGGCTTTTGCAGGCACGACCAAGTGGAAAAATACCTTGCAGGTTGCGCAATTGCTGCAGGCGGTCGCGTTCTCGGTGAGTCTGGGCAGGACTTTCTGACCATGCACGGCCCGCCGCCGCCAGCATGGCCTGCGCTGACCAAGCTTATTCTGATGGGATTATTGTTGACCAGCGCGCTGCGAGCAAGATCGCAATCGGCGGGGGATCGCGGCGAGCGCGGGGCGAGCCCGGAAGAGGCAATCGAGCCTGTGCTGACCAAGGCGTCGCTGACTAAGTGGCTGCTAACCGACGCGCCGCAAACCGATGCAAGTTCGGAATTTCTGGAACCGGGCGCCGATCCCGATAACAGGCTGCTGCTGCCCTTTCTCAGACACATGACAGACGATCAACGTGAGTTCTGGGGCAGCGCGAAACAGCTGCGACGGCCGGAGGCTCTGCAGACGTTTCTTCCTTTTGCCGGCTTCACCGGATTGTTGATTGCGAAGGACGGCTGGATCTCGAAACAGGTCCCCGGCAGTGCAAATCAAGTGCGGCGCAGCCAGGATTTCTCGAACTACGGCGCATTCACGTTGGCCGGCGCCGCCGCTGGAGCCTACGCGTTCGGCCGGCTCACGGACAACGACCATTTGAGGGAGACAGGATTTCTGAGCAGCGAGGCTGGCATTAACAGCACGCTCATCGCGTATGCGCTTAAGGAGGTGACCGAGCGGCAGCGGCCCTATGAAGGCGTTCGAAACGGCGGAACCGGCGCCGGCCATTTCTTTGCGGGCGGCAGTTCGTTTCCGTCGGAACATTCCGCCCTCGCCTGGTCGGTCGCGAGCATCGTCGCGCATGAGTATCCCGGTCCTCTCACCAAACTCCTGGCCTACAGCATGGCCTCGGCGGTGACCGTCACGCGCGTCACCGGCAAGCAGCACTTCTCCTCGGACGTGTTTGTGGGCAGCGCGCTCGGCTGGTATCTGGGGCGCCAGATTTTCCGGGCGCGTCACGACCCGGAGCTGGGCGGCGGGGCCTGGGGAAATCTTCGGGACGACGCCGAGGAACGCGCGCCGCGGGAAGAACGATCTCCGCAAAGAATGGGGTCGCCCTCGGTCCCGCTGGACAGTTGGGTCTATCCGGCACTGGAAAAGATGGCTGCGTTCGGACTGGTCGACACTGCTTTCGTTGGCCTCAAACCCTGGACCCGCCTGGAGTGCGCGCAGCTCACCGAGGAGGCGGGCGAGAGTTTGCAGCGGCAAGAAGGATCGGGAGGCGATCTGGCAGATTTGCAGGCCCGCTTGCAGCGCGAATTCGCCTACGAGTTCGGATTGCTGGACGGCCGGCGGAATTCGACAGTTGGGGTGGAATCGATTTACACGCGCGGCGTCTCCGCCAGCGGGCCGGTATTAACCGACGGCTATCACTTCGGCCAGACCTTGGCGTACGATTTTGGCCGACCCTTTCGCCGGGGGACCAATGGCCAGAGCGGAGGTTCTTTTTATGCGGCTGTGGGGCCGGCAGCCATCTACGTGCGCGCCGAGTTTCAGCACGCGCCGTGGGCGCCGCCTCTCTCCGGGGAGGTTCGCGACTTCATTGCGACCTCGGACCTGGTGCCGGTGCCGCCGGCGGAACCATTCCAGAGCATCAACCGGTCGCGGCTGCTGGATGCTTACGTTGTTCTCAATGCGGGCGCAGGCTGGCAGCTTTCCTTTGGCCAACAGAGCCTTTCCTGGGCGCCCGGGCCGGGCGGATCGTTTCTGTGGAGCGAAAACGCAGAGCCGGTTCCGATGGTTCGATTGCTCGAGAGCGATGTGCGCTTGCCCAGCTTCCTGAAATTCCTGGGCCCGGCTCGCATCGACAATTTCATGGGCAGGCTGGGCGGGCACAGCCTTGTTTCCCATCCTTATATTTATGGGAACAAGATCAACTTCAAGCCGCTGCCCAACCTGGAACTCGGCTTTGGGCGCACGGTGACCCTCGGCGGACGGGGTGGAACTCCCTTCACCAGCAAGAATTTCCTGCTCAGCTTTTTCGGCCGGACCAGCCAGGAACTGAATTCGGTCCCGGGCGACAGCCACTCCAGCTTTGACTGGACCTTCTACGTTCCCAAGGTCAATCACTATCTTGTTTTCTACGGCGACCTGTACGCCGATGACGATCCCGTGCCTTTTGTCAACCAGCCAAAAAATCCTTACCGGCCCGGGATCTACGTCACGCGGTTCCCCCGGCTGCCGAAACTCGACCTCCATGTCGAGGGGGCCAACAGCGAGTCACCCGGCCAGCCTCACAACATTGGCAATCTCAACTACTGGAACTATCAATATCGCGACGGATACACCAACAACGGCAACTTGATCGGCAATACCGTCGGCCGCATGGGGCGGACCATCCAGAGCTGGCTTACGTGGTGGATCTCGCCGCAAAGCACCTTGCAATTTAGTTACAAGCACAATTCCGTCAGCCGGGACTTTGTTCCCCAGGGTGGATTGTGGCAGGACTATGGCATACGGCACGAAATGTACTTCGGCTCGGGGCTCTATCTGAAAAGCCAGGTCCAGCTGGAACACATCTCGCGCTATCCGCTGTTGTTCCCCGGCCCGGAAAACAACCTGACTGCAGTCGTAGAACTCGGTCTTCTTCCAAACAGGGCCAAATGAATCCAGGATTGAGCGAGTACGACGAACTCACGACGGAGCGCGAACGAGCCCCGGTTTTGGAGGTTCACTCCGCCACGAACGATTCCGAAGAAAAGGATTCCGCGAGGGCGAACTCCGAAGAGAGTGACTGCCGGCAAAAGGGCTCCCGGCAAAAGGCCTCCCTGCAAAAGACCAGCGACGCGACCCGATCAGACACGAGCAGACCAATGGAGCACGCGCATCTGTTATGGGCGAAGCGGGCGCTACTGCGGAATGCCCTGCTGATGGGGCTGGCGGCGGGCGCTCTGATTGCCCTGTTGATCCCCGTGCGCTATGAATCAACCGTGCAGTTGATGCCTCCCGATAACCCATCGAACGGCGGGATGGCGATGCTGGCTGCGATGGCGAAGTCGGCGGGCATGGAAACGATGGCGGGAGACGTGCTCGGGCTCAAGAATCCCGGCTCGCTCTTCATTGGCGTGCTGCGCAGCCGCACGGTCGAAGACCGCATGATCGATCGCTACCAGCTCAAGAAAATCTATGGCGTCAAGCTCAACGAGGATGCCCGCCGAGAGCTGGCGCAAAATACCGGGATTGGCGAGGACCGGAAGAGCGGAATCATCACCATCAGCGTGAGCGACCATGACCGCCAGCGAGCCCGGGCGATGGCCACCGCGTACGTGGAAGAGTTGAACCGGCTGGTGGCGGAGGTCTCGACCTCGGCGGCGCACCGGGAACGCGTGTTTCTCGAAGAGCGGTTGGCGGCCGTCAAACAAGAACTCGACGAGGCCTCCCGCGCGTTGGGCGAATTTTCCAGCCAGAACGCCACCCTCGACGTTCAGGATCAGGGGCGCGCCATGGTGGAGGCCGCAGCCACGCTGCAGGGGGCGCTGATTGCCGCCGAATCGCAACGCCGGGCGCTTGAGGCGATCTATACCCCGAACAACGCCCGGGTGCGCGCGGCCGGGGCGCAGGCCGCGGAACTTCGCCAACAACTGGAGAAGCTGGGCGGCGGCAAGACGGCGGGAGTGGAACCGGGAAACGCCTCCGACCGCGATTCCATCTATCCGTCACTGCGCAAGTTTCCCCTGCTGGGGGTGAAGTATGAAGAACTCTACCGCCACGCCAAGATCGAGGAAGTAGTTTTTGAAGCGCTCACCAAGCAGTATGAGGCGGCCAAGGTCGAGGAAGTGAAGGAAACGCCGACCGTCAAATTGCTGGATGACGCCAATCTGCCGGAACGGCGTTCTTTTCCTCCCCGCCTGATGATTACGATCCTGTGCGGCTTTGCGGCGAGTCTGGGGACGGTGGCCTGGGTGGTCGCCAGACAGGGGTGGGAGCGGACGGACGCGGGCGATCCCAGAAAACAGTTTGCCCAGGAGGTCTTTCAGGGCATGAACTCCGCGATGCCCTGGGCGCCGCCGAACGGATCCGGCTGGCAGGCGGCCACGCATCGGGTGTGGATCCGGTTCGCAAACGCAAACGCGAGCGGCGAGCCGGACAGCATGCCGGACAGCGAAACGCATGATTGATGTAGTCCTGCCGGAACCGGCGGCGGCCGAAGTCCCCGCCCCGGTCGAGGAGCGGTCGCGCATCGCCGGCTGGTTCGATGTATTGTCCGCTTTGCGGCTGGGAAAGCTCGGCTACAGCTCGGCCGATCAAGTGCTCGCCATCGGCGGGATGTTTGTCGTGAACATGGCGCTGGCGCGGGCCCGCTCCAGGGAAGAATATGGAATCTTCACGCTCTCCTATTCCGTCTTTACCTTCCTGGCGGGTTTATATAACGCCGCCATTCTCGAGGCCTACACGATCTACGGATCGGGGCGCTATCACGGCCTCCTCGGGAAATACGAACGGCTGCTCTGGCGAACCAATGCCTGGCTGGCGACGGCCGTCACCGGGCTCCTCCTGCTCGGTTGGCTCGGTCTCGACTGGCTGCACCCGGCGTTCGCCACTCCCGCGCTGCTGGGAATGGGGCTGACCTGCGGAGTGCTGCTGACGGCGGCATTTCTGCGGCGCACCTTTTACATCCGGCGGCGGCCCGACTTGGCATTGCGATTTTCGTCGGCCTTCTTTGTGGTCTGCATTGGCCTGCTTGCCCTGGCGATGCACTTCGGCCTGCTGAATGGCCTCTCGGCATTTGTCATTGCCGCGCTGGCCTGGATAGTGGCGGCGCTCTTTGTGGTGGGCGAGAAGCCTGGACGGAGCGAATCGGCGAAGGCCTCCGATTTCTTGCTGGCCACTCCGGGCTACTGGGGGGAACACTGGAAGTATTCGCGCTGGGTACTGGTTACGGCGCTGGTGTTCCAGTTCACCGGGCAGGCCTATTTCTGGGTGGTGGCGGCATTTCTTTCCTTGAAGGATGTGGCCGAGCTGCGCGCCATGTACAACCTGGTCCAGCCGGTAGAGCAGGGTTTTGTCGCGATCACGCTGCTGGTGCTGCCGCAAATGGCGTTGCACTTCGCAGCCGGCGAACTAGGGAAGCTGCGCCAGATGTGGCACCAGTGTTCGCTGGCGTTTCTGGGGATGAGTTCGGCGTTCGCCTTGATGGTGGGCGCGGGGAGCCTCCGGCTGCTGCATCTGGCCTATGGAGGCAAGTTCGACGATGCGGCTGCGCTGCTCCGGTGGTATGTGCTGCTGCCCGTGCTGATGGGACTCGGCCACGCGGCCAATGCCGCCCTCAAGGCGAGCGAGAGGCCACAGACGGTTTTCTACGCCTATCTGGCAAGCGGAGCCACCACCTTTCTGCTGGGGGTTCCCCTGGTGGTTCGCTGGGGGTTGCGCGGGGCCGTGTTTGGAATGCTGTTGTCGGCGGCGAGCTATGCGGCCGCAGCCGGCCTCTGTTTTCATCGTTCTGCTCGCGCTGCCATCGTGCAGCGGCAATGTGTGAATGCTTGGAACGGGGATACATAGTGCGATCGAACATGGGTGCGTACTTTTCCGGATACAAGCTTTACGGCGAAGACTTAAGCGAAGCCGAACGAGAGCAGTGGTACCAGGACGAAGAGGAGGGTTATGCGGAGCTCACCAGGGCCTATGGCCGCGCCTATCAGTACGAGTATCACGCGCAGAACATTGAGCACGGCTTCCGGCATCTGGCACAGCAGGAATTTTGTCGAGTTCTTGGTATCGGCAGTGCATGGGGATATGAGTTTGACCCCATCCTTTCGCGCTGCGGCGAGATCATAATTCTCGATCCATCCCAAAGTCTTTCGAACCCGCGCTTTCGCTATGTGCGGCCCAGTCCGTCTGGCATCATGCCTTTCAAAACCGGCAGTTTCGACCTGGTAACCTGCTTGAACGTTCTGCACCATGTGCCAAACGTCAGTACCTACGTGCAAGAAATAGGACGAGTGCTCGCCTTCGGAGGAGTCGCTCTGATTTCCGAACCGATTATTTCCATGGGCGACTGGCGCTGCTGGCGCCCAGGTGCTACCAAGCACGAACGCGGAATACCGCTTCCCTTGTTCCGTTCCATGTTCAACGACAATGGGCTCTCGATCGAGCGCGAGCATCTCCTGCACTTTCCGCTGATTGCTTGCTTGCGTCACGTTCTCAGGGCCCCACCCTATAACACAAAGTGGGTGGTAAAGCTCGATAGCTTCCTCTGCGCGCTGCCCATCTGGTTTCGGATCTACCACGCGCGGTGGTGGTGGCAAAAGCTGCGTGCCCGGTGCGTGTTTTTCGTGGTCCGCAAGTCTGGTCCGATCCGCCCTGTCGAGGTTGCGCCCAACCTGAGGGGGCGATCGGGCAACGGGCGAAATCTGAATCGCGAGTCCTTCGCGCCTGACAGCGGTTTGCCGTCCGATTCAGCTGGCGTATTCCCGAGGTGACAATGTCCAGTCCCGACCACGTGCTGAAGATCGAAATTCCGGCAGATGAGGCGGTTTATTACGAAGCGACTGCCGCGAAACAATGCGACGAGATCGCGAAGCTCGATTCGATGGCCCAGTTGCTGGCGCTGAACCAGTCGGCCACGGCATCGCTGGTGGCCCGGCTCGCGCTGACCAAAGAGAAAGACCGGGGGGAGTTCCCGCATCCCCGCGATCGGTGGATGTGCGCCACCTATGACTGCCTGGCCGAGCGCGATGCTCTCGAATTCCTGGCTCCGCTTCATGGAAAGCGGGTGCTGCAAATTGGCGGACAAGGCCATCATGCGGTGCAGTTCATGCTCGGCGGGGCGGGCGAGGCGTGGCTGGCGACTCCGGTGGAGGCCGAGGCGCGCTATGCCCGGGAACTGGCGCGGCTGGCGGGGGTCGAGATCGGCTGCAAGGCAGGGGTTGCCGAGGACCTGCCCTTCGAGTCGGGCTATTTTGACGCCATCTATTCGGGCGGGTGCGCGCATCATTTTCAGACCTCGAAGGCATTTCCTGAGATTGCCCGGGTGCTGGTTCCGGGAGGGCGGTTTGCCGCCGAAGAACCGTGGCGGGCGCCTTTGTATGGTTGGGGCATCCGGGTGTTCGGCAAGCGCGAAGTAGAGGTCCATTGCCGGCCGCTTGATGCGCGAAGGCTGGCGCCGCTGGGCGAGAGTTTCTCCAGGTTCACCGTCGTCCAACATGGAGCGTTTACGCGCTACGCGATGATCGCCCTCCACAAAATAGGCATCCCGACGCCCTACCGGCTGGCCTGGAAGCTGACCGAGATCGATGACGCCCTGGCGTCGCTCGCCGGGCTCCGCGGGTACGGCAGCAGCGTTGCGGTGATGGCCGAAACAAGGATGGCGGAAACGAGGATGGCGGAAACGAGGATGGCCGAAACGAGTACGGGCACGGGGTGCGTATCCGCCTAATCATGTCCGCGCGCATCGCCATCATCGAACCGGTGTGGACTTACTACCGCTATCCCGTGTACGCGGAGTTAGCGCAATACTGCCGGGTGGATTGGATTTTTTCACCGGCTGGGCGGGCGGCGGGATTTGGCAGCATCACTCCCCCGCCCACCCCGTCGCTTCGCTATATCGAGTTGCGGATGAGGAAACCGTTTGGGCCAACCATCGGTTTCTGGCAGGCTGGGATTTTGCGCTACTTGATTCGGGAGCGTCCCGACGTGGTCATGTTTTCGGCGAATCCAAGGTCGCTCAGTTTCTGGATCACGCTGGTGGCCGGCCGCATCCTCGGCATCCCGGTTTATGCGCACGGCCACGGGGTCGGCCGGAGGACCCGCATCTCATGGTTATACCGCCGGATGATGAACTGGCTGCTGCGCCTGGCGGCAGGCTATATCGCATATGCTCCGATGGTTCGCGATACTTTCGCCGCACACGGTTTCCCGGTAGGCAAGGTCGAGGTGGCGCACAATTCGATGATCAATCCCTGCCCGCTTTCGCCGCAGGAGAAAACCGGCTGCGAACGTGGCGTGTTGTTTTTAGGCCGGCTCCGGCGGGATAGTTGCGTCGAGAGCTTGCTGAGTGCCGTGCACCGGCTGCGCCAAGTTCGTCATGACATCGACGGTCATGACATCGTCGGTCATGACATCGTCGGTCATGACATCGAAGTTCACATCGTGGGAGAGGGTGAGGCGAGGCCTCGATTGCAGGAAGAGTATGCGGAAGCGCATTGGGTTCACTGGCACGGCGAAGTGTACGATCCGGCGAGAATTCGCGAAATTTCCGAGGTATGTTTTGCGGGCTGCCATCCGGGGCCGGCCGGCCTTTCGGTGGTGCACATGATGTCGCTCGCTTTGCCGGTGCTGGTCGAGAACGGCCTTGCGCAGCATGGCCCGGAGGTTTCCCTGGTCGAGGACGGGAACAATGGCGTTCGCTATGGCGCGGGGCAGCCGCTAACGCGGATCGACGAAGCCCTGATCGCGATCCTGGGAGACGCGGCCCGGCTCCGGCGGATGCAGAGCGCCGCCTACAACTGTTATCTGGACTTGGTCACTCCCTCGCTCGCTACCCGGCTCGGAAGAATCCTTCTTCGAGGTCTTGCGGCCCCCGCCCGCCTGGAGCATCGCGAGGCCGCCAGCACGCCAACCTCTACACCGCCGGCTCAGACAATTCCGGGCCCGGCCATGGATGCCGCGGCCGAGTAGCCATCATGACAACTGTCTACATGGTTTTGTTACTGATCCTACTGCCGACTTATCTTCTGATCATGATCGAGGCGGGGAAACATTGCGGACCGATATCTCCACTTACGGGCTGGCTGGTAGGGTTGGGCTACTTTACGCTCGCGCCTTTGGCTCTGATCACCATGCACGGCGGCTACCGGCTGCCGGAAATTTTCGATGTGGGCGGCACCTGGGGCGCGGTTGACCTGTCAACCCCGCGTTTCCTGCTGCCTTACCTTACCGTCTGGCTGTCGATGATGGGGGCACTGGCGGTCGTTTACCTGTTTCTGCCACGGTCCCGGCCGAACGCCTGGTGGCGGCATATCGAGGTTAAACGCCTGCAAAAGGGAATCGCGGTGAGCATGGCGGTGATGTTTGCCTGCTGGGCGTCGCTGATTTGGATGGTCGGCGGCGTAGAGGAGTTCCTGGTCTCGCACTGGTATGCCCGGACCGAAGAGCTGGTGGCACGGAATGGCGACCTCTTCGTGCTCTGGAACCATTTGGCGACGGCCAATCAGATCGTGTTTTGCGGTGCGGCGGTTCTGCACACGGTGATTGGAATCTGCCGCCGGGAGATGCGCTGGCGGTTTACGGCGCTGCTCTGGCTGGTCCTCCTGCTGGAAGTAGTGGTCACCGGGAACCGGATCTATCTGGCCATCTATCTGCTCGCGGTGGTGGTAACTCTGTGTTGCGAGAGACGGTGGAAGGTGTTTGCCGGAGTGCTGGCCTGCGCGCCCATTCTGGTGTTTGTGTTCAGCATGTGGAGCTCGGTGCGGCATAACCTCTCCGACCTGGGAAAATCCACCGGCGACTACCTCGAGAACGACGACCATGGCGACCTGATGGCATCGCTCATCAACGTGACCGAAGGGATGAACGTTCTGCTGCTCATGCATATTTTGGACGACTACGGGAACCGGGTCGATTACTTGCAGGGCTTAACCTATGCCCGCGCCTTCATCTCGCTGGTTCCGAGACGGCTGCTGCCCTCCAAGCCGCACAATTTCACCGCGCTCATGGCGGAGCGATACCTGCCGAATGTCGAAACCAGTCTCAATGCCACGGCCATTGGCGAGATGTATGCGAACTTCGGGCCGCTTACCTTATTTTTGTTCCCGGTCATGACGGGCGCCGTCATGGGGCTGAGCCAGTGGAGTTCGCGAGCCGCCGCCGGGCATCCTGTGCTGCATGCGATTCTCTTTGTGGTGCTGCTCTGGGCGGCTCGATCGACGCTCGAAGACAACTTCGTCGCGTTTCTGCTCTGCGTCGTGCTGGTTCGTCTGTTCCGGATGGAGCAGGGATTGACCTCGAATGGCGGGCTCGCTTTGCCGAATGCCACTCTTCGCGAGATCCCGGTATGAGGCGAGGGGTCCGGTCCAGATCGATGTCCAACGATCATGATTTGCGCGAACCCACGGCCGTCCAGGAAAGCCCGTGGGCCTCGGAATAACGGCCGGGAAGATGAACCGCGAGCCCGGGAATTGGAAACCACAGGCCGCGAGCCGCCAGTTGGCGCACGTCGAACTCGGGCTGCAGCAACTCCACCATATCGCCGCTGCGGAAGCGATGAAGCTGGAGCGAAGGCACGCCCTGCCGGCGATATTTGAAGCTGCCATCGTTCGGGAGCGTCAGCAGCAGGTGGCCGTCCGGCCGCAGAACGCGCCCCAACTCCCGAACCGCCCGTTGCGGCTGTTCCAGATATTGCAGAGCCTGCAGCGACACGGCCAAGTCAAAGGTCTGAGGAGCGAAGGGCAGGCGATTGAGGTCGCCGCGGATATAAGTAGCGGGATGATGACGGTAAGCGCGCTCCAGCGGCCGCGCCGAGAAATCCACTCCTACATACTGATGCCGTCGCGCGATGTGGCGCCAGAGCATGCCGTCGCCACAGGCGGCGTCAAGGATACGAAGCGAATGGCCCCGGGCGAGCGCTTCAATCGTGCGGTTTGCCCACAGATAGAGATATGAATTTCCCAGTTCGGCGATCAGCGCACGCAGCGGACGCAACCACCGGCGGTCAGGACGCTGCGAGTAACTGGCTCGATAAGATTCCAGGCGTTGCCCTTCGGATGATTCCAGATCCTGGGATTCGCGGGGGAGCAACTCCCATACGCCGTTTTTTGCTGAGTAATTACGCCCGCAATCGGCACAGACTAACTCGCCAGTCAGCGGTTCGAGCCGTCCGAGGTCGTCTGGACATATCAGGAGTGAGGAAAGAAGTGACGTATCTAGGGTCGACAGATTCATAAACGCGCTTCTACCCTCCCTAACACTCGTCTCACTAACACATGTCATAACACAGTTTTCGCTCCGAAAACTGGAAGGCGAAAAAATCCCAATGATGACCCGGCAATTTTGGAAGGAATTCGCGATCGCCAGCGATGCCAAGCTGGCCGAATCCTATCTTGGTATCTTCCCGGCTAGCTCGACTTTGCTGATCTTCCTCTTTCATAGTCTGTTCGAGTCGGCGGAGGAGGCCGCGCGGGGCCTGATGGATCCGCAGCAGGCAGTGACGGCGGAGATGTTTCACGGCTTCGTGGCAACCCTCCACGATCATGGCTACCGGTTCGTCTCACCTGACGACATCGCCGCCGGCCTCGATCCTGCCGGGCGCTACGCGATGATTACCTTCGACGACGGATACGCCAACAATCGGCGCGCGCTCGCCACCATGGAAGAATTCCAGGCGCCCGCCGTCTTCTTTATCGCCAGCAATCACGTGCTCACCGGGAAACCCTTTTGGTGGGATGTTCTTTACCGCGAGTTACAGAAGCGCGGCCAGCCGGCGGATAAACCCGGCGACGCCTGCGCCGCTTTGAAGCGCCTGCGCACCTGCGATGTCGAAGAACAAATGATTGCGGCGTTTGGCAGCGCGGCATTTCAGACCGTCTCGGACATCGATCGTCCGTTTAGGGCTGGAGAACTTGCATCCTTCGCGCGGCACCCCCTGGTGCACATCGGCAATCACACTGCGGATCACGCGATCCTTACGAACTACACGCCCGGCGAGGTGCGGGAGCAGATCGGTAGCGCGCAGGAGTCGCTCGAAGCCATCACTGGCCGGGTTCCGGCAATCATCGCCTATCCCAATGGCAATGTATCGAAAGCGGCCTTCGAAGCGGCGACCGAAGCGGGCCTTCGCCTGGGAGTAACGGCCCGACCCGGCAGAAATACGATTCCGAGCACCCGGTCGCGAACGCGCGCGCTGCTGCTCAAGCGCTACACGCTGTGGGGAAACCGGGACCTGGCCGCGCAATGCCGCATGGCCCGGTCTCCAGTTTCCCTGCAAACGGCCTGGGCGGCGATCCGCTCGAAGGCGATCTTCACCGCCTAGAGGTATGTGCGAACTTTCAGGGAGACTCCGCGTGCTTCAGGTGCAGAACCGGCATGCTCCGGGTTGGGGCGGCGAGGAGACGGTGGTGGCGCTGGAGAAACGCCTGCTCCGCGATCGTGGGCACGTCGTCGAGGACTTCCAGGTTTCCAACGCCCGGTTGAAGGGCGCGCATACCTTTCGGCAGATTCTAGCGGTACCGAGTTTCCTATGGTCGCGGTGTTCCTATGCCATGCTGCGCCGGAGAATTGCGGAGTTCGCGCCGGATGTGGTTCATGTCCACAACACCTTTCCCGAACTTAGTCCCAGCGTATTCTGGGCGGCGCGCCGGGCGGGCGTGCCGGTGGTGCAAACGCTCCATAATTTTCGCCATGTCTGTGCCAACGCGCTCTTGCTCCGCGACGGCGTTCGTTGTGAAAACTGCGTGGGACGAGGAGGGGGCTCCGCTCTGCTGCATCGCTGTTATGCTCACAGCCTGAGCCGGACTGCTGTGGTGGTTGCGACCGGCATCTTGCACCGCGTCATTGGCACTTACAGCCGCGGCGTGGACGCCTTCATTACTCTCAACGATTTCAATCGCGAGATCTTCCGGAGGGGCGGTCTTCCGGACAATAAATTGCTGGTCAAGGCAAATTTTGTTCCCGCATCGCAATTGGGAAATTGCCCGCGAAAACGGCAAGCCATCTTTGTCGGAGCCATGACGCCAAGCAAGGGCGTACACCTGTTGCTTGAGGCGTGGAGCGTCGCCCGGTTGGCGGAATTCGAACTGCTGTTGGTCGGTGACGGTCCGGAACGCCAATCTCTGGAGCGCAAGTTCGCGCATCTCGGCAACATCGCCTGGTGTGGACAGTTGGAACGCCCGCAAATCTTCGAACGGATGGCCGAGAGCCGGGTTCTTGTGTTTCCGTCCCT
This sequence comes from uncultured Acidobacteriaceae bacterium, assembly GCA_963821295.1. Taxonomy (GTDB): domain Bacteria; phylum Acidobacteriota; class Terriglobia; order Terriglobales; family Acidobacteriaceae; genus Acidiflorens. The sequence continues at coordinate 1,234,916 of CAWGDB010000001.1, forward strand.
GGCTTATGAAAACTGCCCGATGGTCGCCCTCGAAGCGCTCTCGGTGGCGACGCCGGTGGTGAGCGCGAATCATTCCAGCCTGGCGGCGATTATCCAACACCAGAAAGAGGGACTTTTGTTTCAAACGGGGGACGCACAGGCGCTCGCCTCCGCTTTGCGGGAGGCGCTTCTCGCTGACGATGGCGTCTGGGCGCAGTGGTCGAGCGCGGCACGCCAAACCCATGCGGAACGGTACAGTGACGACGTGAATTACCGGCAGCTGATCTCCATCTATCGGAATGTGATGCGGCACCGGACCACCGCTGAACCCCATCCCGTTGTCCTGTCCTAAAGAACCCTTCGATTTCCGTTAGTAACTTCATTCAAGAAAAGAGGAAATACCATGAATCAAGCGACGCGCATTCTCGTAACCGGTGCCGGAGGATTTATCGGGCACCATCTCGTAAAACGGCTCCGAGCCGACGGCCACTGGGTTCGCGGCGTGGACCTCAAGCTTGCGGAATATGAAACGAGCGACGCCAATGAATTCGAATTGCTGGACCTGCGTAAGTTCGACAACTGTTTGCTCGCTACCCGCGGCGGAATCGATACGGTCTACAATCTCGCCGCCGATATGGGTGGAATCGGATTCATCACCGCCAACCATGCCGATATTGCGCGCAACAACATTCTGATCAACGTCCACATGCTGGAGGCGAGCCGTCTGCAGGGTGTTTCGCGGTTTCTGTTTTCCTCGTCGGCCTGCATCTATCCGCAGTCCAAGCAAGCGGATGCGGATGTGACTCCGTTGCGGGAAGAAGATGCTTTCCCTGCCGATCCGGAGCCGGGCTACGGGTGGGAGAAGCTCTATACCGAAATGCTCTGCCGGTATTTCCGCCAGGATTACACTCTCGACACCAAGATCGTGCGCTTCCACAATGTCTACGGTCCCCTCGGGACCTACGAAGGTGGGCGCGAAAAGGCGCCGGCCGCGGTCAGCCGCAAAGTCGCTCTGGCCGATGACGGGGGAACGATCGAGGTCTGGGGCGACGGCGAGCAGACCCGCTCCTTCATGTACATTGACGACTGCGTCGAGGGACTGTTGCGCCTGATGGCATCCAGTTCCCCCGGACCGCTGAATCTCGGGACCGACCGGCTGATCTCGATCAACGGCCTGGTCGATCTGATTGCCGGAATCGCTGGCAAACAGCTCGCCAAAAAACATGACACCAGCAAGCCCCAGGGGGTGCGCGGGCGCAACAGCGATAACCGACAGCTTCGCCAGGTGCTCGGGTGGGAGCCCACCATCTCGCTCGAACAGGGACTGGCCGTAACCTATGCCTGGATCGCGCAGGAACTCGACCAGGCTGGCCGCTTGAGCAAGAAGAAAAAGGCGCTGGCCGTGCGCTCGAGCGCATAGTCCGGGTCTCTTGCCTCACCTCAAAGGAGGCTCTGATTAAGCGTAAACCACAGGGGTCACTGAGGTGCACGGGGACCCCAGGGACTTAATCAGAGCTTCCCTAATAGCCAACCTCACATCCTTGGAAGAAAATCATGCGCATCCTGATTTTTGGAATCAACTATTTTCCCGAACCTACGTCCGTCTCTCCATTTACAACCGGCTTAAGCGAGCATCTGGCGGCGGTGGGGCATGACGTCCGCGTCGTAACCGCATTTCCGTACTATCCGGAGTGGCGCACCTGGAAGCAATACCGTGGGCGAATCACCCAGATGGAAGTCCGCAACGGAGTCAAGATCCGGCGCGTGCGGCACTTCATACCGTGGCGCGCCAGTTCGCTCGCGCAGCGGCTGCTCCACGATTTCTCCTTCATGCTCGCGGCTTTGATCGCGGGTCTGGCGGCGGGCCCTTGCGATGTCATCTACTGCTCATGTCCGCCGCCAGCGCTCGCCCTGGCTGCTTATATGGTCAGTCGAGTGCGGGGCGTACCGTACACGATCAAGCTTACCGATCTCGCGTCGGACGCCGCTCTGGCCACCGGAATCCTTCGCGAAGGTCTTCTGATTCGTTGTGCGCGGGCGATTGAAAAATTCGCGTACCGCCATGCGCACACGGTCGTTTGTCTTTGCGATGCGTTCCGCGCGCGACTGGCGCGCGCCGGGCTTCCCGGAGACCGCCTGCTTCGCATACCGGATTGGGGAGATACGGAGGCTATCCGCCCGGCTCCGAGCGACGGTTCGTTTCGAGCCGCGCATGAGATCGCTGCCAGCCACTTCGTCATGCTGCACACCGGCAATATGGGGAAGAAACAGGACCTGCTCAATGTAGTTCGCGCCGCGGAGTTAACCAGAGACGATGCGAACCTGCATTGGGTGATCGTGGGCGAAGGGGAAGAGCGGCTCCTGATCGAAAATGCGGCGCGGGCGGCGAACCTTCCCAATCTTCAGGTCCTGCCGCTGCAGCCGGCGGACAGGCTCTGCCAGATGTATGCGGACGCCGATGTGCTCGTCCTGAACCAGAAAGCTGCGGTCAAAGACGCGGTCATTCCCTCGAAGCTGCTGACCTACATGGCGTCGGGCAAGGCGGTATTGTGCGCCGCCCATTCCGGCAGCGAAGCGTCCCGCCTGGTTCGTGACGCACAATGTGGCGAGGTTGTCGAGCCCGAGGATCCCTGGGCCTTGGCCGAAGGAGCGATTGCGCTGCGAGCCAACCGGATCCTGCGCCAGACCATGGGATCGAATGGGCGCGCTTATGCCGAGAACAATTACAGCAGAGCAGAAGTGTTGCGTTTGTACGACCGTTTCTTCGCGTCTTTTTCCAAAACCCAGTCAGCCGCTTCGGTCGCCATCGCCGCGGACTAAGTCAGTCCCGCTGGCCGACCACAGCTGAAGCTCAGGACCCTCAAGGTTTGGGCGCGGCTGCCGATTGATCGAAATAACCCTCGAGGACCAAAGGAAGGTTCGATCCAGTGTTTCTCTCGCTCCGCATTTACCGGTTGGTGCTCACGGTTCTCACCTATCTTTTGCCGTGGCTTGCCTTTGAAGTCGGCCATCGAGTGTGGTTTGTCCTGTGTTGGTACGTTGCCAGACGGCCAATCTATCCGCGCGCCGGGCACGCGGGTTTGTTATTACTTTGTACCTTTGTTTGGGCGTTTGTGACCGAGCATTATTCAGTCACCAGCATTGACGAACTTTTCCGGGAACGAACTGGAGCCAAAGCGGCGCTTTCTGCTCTGGTCGCAACCAGCGCCATCTTCCTCGCGATCTTGTTCTTCAATCGCGAGGACCTCTTTCCCCGCGGCCTCTTCGTATGCGGAATTCTGGCGCTGTTTATTCTGACGCTGCTGATGCGTGCGCTCCTCCGGCGGATCTTCCGGCAGAGAAGGTCATGGGGAAAGCCCACCGAGATCCTGATTATTGGCGCGGACGCCTTCGCCCACGCAGCCGCGGAACGCCTGCAGAGACTCTCGGTTGCGCCCTGCGAAATTGCCGGCTACGTGGTCCTTCCCGGCCAGGATCCCGCGCCCGAAGCCAGCCCCGCATACCGTTTCGATCAGATCGCCCAGTTAAACGCGTCGCGAGGATTTCACGAGGCGATCATCGCTCTGCAACCGGTGCAATTCGTGCAGATCCCGACGATCGTGGAGGCGCTGGAAAAACTATGCGTGCCGGCGCGCGCCATCGTAGATCTCGGGGAAGGCATCGTGGTCCGCGAAAAGTTGTTTCAGTTGGGCCGCATTCAGATGCTGGATCTGACTTCAACTCCGGCCGACCTGCTGTATTACGCGCTCCTTAAGCGCGCCTTCGACGTCGCCTTCTCGGCGCTGGTTCTCGTCATTACCGCTCCACTGTCAGGATTGATCGCGCTTCTGATCCGGCTGACTTCTCCCGGTCCCATTGTCTTTACCCAAGAACGAATCGGGCTCAATGGCCAAAAGTTTCAGATGTACAAATTCCGGACCATGCACGTCTCGGCCCGGAATGAAAGCGATACCACCTGGACCACCGCCAACGATCCGCGCCGAACCAGGCTGGGCGAACTCCTGCGCCGGACCAGCATCGATGAATTGCCGCAATTCATGAACGTCCTCAAAGGCGATATGAGCGTGGTCGGACCGCGGCCAGAGCGCCCATATTTCGTTGACAAGTTTCTCCGGGAGATTCGCCGGTACAACCATCGCCATTCCCTGAAGGTGGGAATCACGGGCTGGGCCCAGGTTCACGGATGGCGAGGAGACACGTCGATAGAAAAGCGTTTAGAACACGATTTGTACTATGTGCAAAACTGGAGCTTTGCCTTTGACCTCCGGATCGTCGCCATGACAGTCCTTTCGGCGTTAACGAACAAGAACGCCTACTAAAGTCGGCGCGCCCGCGCCTGACTCCGCCTTCCTGCCGGTCTTTTTCCCTTCCATATTCCAGGCCCGCCCCGTGACCTGTTTCGGTCCGGGGTTTCTCTCCTGTTGTGAAATCCTCCGCCGTTAGAAAGTTGGCCTAATGGACGCCCTCCCCGGAGCGGCGATAGCTGGGCGTTTTTTAGACATATCGACTTTCTATATGCCGGATTTCCGCGATGTTACAACCCGGTTTCCCGTAGATCTTCAGAAATCCTCCATGCCCGCAAAATGCTAAGATGCCGGGAATGGACCTTGGCGCCAAACCCAAAAAAGCCGGACGCGCGGGTAACTTGGTTCGACCGCGCAAGGGTGAAAATCACCAGGTTAAACGCCGCGATGGAAAGCATCGCGTCGGGTCGGAGTTGGTCATCATTACCGGAATGAGTGGCTCCGGCAAAGCTTCGGCCCTGAAGGCCTTCGAAGATCTCGGCTATTACTGTGTCGATAATCTGCCGGTTGAGCTGATCCCGCGGTTCGCCGAGCTGGCGTTGCAGTCTGGAGAGATACCGCGGACGGCGCTGGTTGTTGATGTGCGCGAAGGGTCACAACTGGAAAAGCTGCCGGCCATTCTGAAGTCAGTCAAGCAATTGATTCCGACGCGGGTCATTTATCTGGAAGCCACCGATCCGGTCCTGCTGCGCCGATTTAGTGAAACGCGCCGGCCTCATCCTCTGGGGACCCGTACCACCGTGCGCGCTTCACTCACCACCGAGCGGCGGCATCTGCGGATGATTCGCTCCCTCGCCGACCTGGTGATCGACACCTCCAAGTTCAACGTTCATGAGTTGCGCGCGCATCTGACGGACCGCTTCCAGCACTCCACGGGAACCAACCGTACGATTCTGGTCTCCTGTGTGAGCTTCGGTTTCAAGCACGGCGTGCCCGACGATGCCGATCTTGTGTTCGACGTGCGCTTTCTCCCCAACCCTCATTTTGTGCCGGAGTTCCGGCCGCTCACCGGACGCGATCCGCGAGTCGCCAAATATATACGATCGTTTCCGCAGACCAAGGAGTTCATCAGCCGCATCTCCGACCTACTGGTCTACCTGCTCCCGCACTACGTTCATGAGGGAAAAAGCTACTTGACCATCGGCTTCGGCTGCACCGGAGGGCAGCATCGTTCGGTGATGATCTCTGAAGATGTGGGAAAGCAGCTGCGCGATGCGGGATATAAGGTGAAGGTCGTACATCGCGACAGCCCGAAATAAGGCGCTGATTTCTGGCCTTAACAGAAACTCCGGCCAAAGCTCGGATGCGAAGCCACGTGTAGAATTGGTTTTACACGGATGGCAACCACCACACTCGCGGGAGCAAACAGCGCGGAGGCACCGGCCAAGCCACGTCAACTGGCGCGCCTTCTGCATTATGTGTTGCCTTACTGGGCGCCATTTCTTATTTCTATTTTGCTGATGGCGCTGGTTGGTTTGCTCGATGCTTTTCGCGTCCTGTTGATTGGCCCGATTTTTGCTAACGTGCTCAATCCCGATTCTCCAGGACGGACGCTGGAGTTGTTCAAGCTTCCGTACACGGAACGCATTTTCACCCTGCAGCAGGTGATTCCGTCACATTTTAGAAATCCGTGGACAGCGGTGGCGTTTGCGCTGGTAGCAGCGACGGTCTTGAAGGGAATTTTCGACTACCTCGGAACCTATCTCGTGAATTACGCGGGTTTTGGCATGATCACCGACGTGCGCGACGATTTGTACGAGGCTTACCTGCGCAGTTCGGCGGCATTTTTTACCAAACACACGACAGGCACGCTGCTCTCCACCATCATCAACGATGTGGAGCGGGTGCAGTATGCCATGTCGAGCGTGCTGGCGGAGTTTCTGCAGCAGTTCTTCACGTTCATTTTCACGGCCGGGGTGGCCGTCCTGTTAGGTGGAAAGCTGGCCTGGATTTTGTTGTTGTTTGTTCCAGTCATCATCTATTCCTCGAAAAAGATTGGCCGGCAAGTGCGCGGCAAGACCCGGGGCGGCCAGGACAAGCTGGCGGAGATCCAGAATATTCTGCATGAGACCATAACTGGCAACCGGATTGTAAAAGCCTTCGGAATGGAACGATGGGAGATGGAGCGCTTCCGGAGCGCAGCCCGGCGCCTGTTTCGAGCCAATCTTCGACTGGTTGCCGCCTTTGCCATCAGTTCCCCGCTGATGGACATTTTTGGTTCGATCGCGATTGCGCTCCTGCTGCTTTTGGGGCGCGACCGGATTCACCATCATGTTTTTACGGCGGCTACGTTCCTCGCGTTCATCGTGGCGGTTTTCAAGCTCTATGAGCCGGTGCGCAAGTTCTCGATCTTCAACAATAATTTTCAGCAAGCCATCGGCGCTTCGTCGGAGATCTTCCGCTTCATGGATATCGAGGACGAAGTTCGCGAGAAATCGGGAGCCACGCGATTGAGCAAATTCTCCCGCAACATCCAGTTCTCGGACGTTGCCTTCTCCTACCAGGGCGCCGACGATTCCCGCGACGTGCTGCACGGAATCAATCTGGAAGTGAAAGCGGGCGAAGTTCTGGCTGTGGTTGGGTCGAGCGGCGCCGGCAAGAGCACGCTTGTACATCTGATTCCGCGCTTCTTCGATGTTACGGCCGGCCGGATTCTAATTGACGATAACGATGTCCGCGATGTGACACTCGCTTCGTTGCGTTCGCAAATCGGCATCGTTACGCAGGAAACCGTGCTCTTCAATGACACTCTGCGCAACAATATTGCTTATGGACAACCTCACGTCTCGGTCAAAGAGGTGGAGGACGCCGCCCGCGCGGCGCACGCGCACGAATTTATTTCCGCGCTTCCAGAAGGCTACAGCACCATGATCGGCGAACGCGGAGTGCGCTTGTCCGGCGGTGAGCGCCAGCGCATTGCCATTGCGCGGGCAATCCTGAAAAATGCTCCCGTGCTGATTCTCGACGAGGCGACTTCCGCGCTCGATAGCGAATCCGAAGCGCTGGTGCAGGCGGCACTGCAAAATTTGATGACGGGGCGTACTGTATTTGTGATTGCTCATCGGCTGTCGACGATTCGGCGGGCCGACCGCATCGTGGTTCTCGAAAACGGTACCATCAGCGACATGGGCGCGCACGATGAACTGATCCAGAGGCTGGGCACCTACCGGCGACTCTATGAACTGCAGTTTGCCGAAGCGGACATGCCAAGGGTAGTGAACACGTAGGGACAGCCGCCGTCGGCTGTCCGGCGGAGCGAAGCTCCGCCAAGATTTGTGGTCTACCGGTTTCGACCGATCGGGATGGCGGCCGCGCGTTGCGCGGCTGGACAGCCGAGGGCGGCTGTCCCTATGTGTTCGAGACGAACTTTATGCCACTTCGCTCCATGACGGGATATGCGCAGGTACGAGGGCAGGCCAACGCCCGCCTTGCCTTTGCCCTGTCTCTGAAGTCGGTCAATCACCGTTTTCTCGACCTTCATTTTCGCCTGCCCTCCGATACCGATTCTCTGGAGATGAAGTTGCGCCGGCTACTCAAGGAAAAAATGGCGCGCGGCCACTTGGAGGTTACACTCAGCCTCGACTATTCCGGGACAAATGGTGTGGCGCTTAATCGCCAGCTCATTGCCGGCTATGTGCAGACGTTTCGGTCGGCGGCAGAAGAGTTTGACATTAAAGGAGAGCCCGATCTGAACGTTGTGCTGCGCATGCCCGGGGCGATGGATTCCGGCACGGAGCGATTTGGACAGGAATTGGAAGCTGCGGTCATGGGTTCGGTCGAAGAAGCGCTCGCGCGGCTCAATCAAATGCGCGAAGAAGAGGGCCGCGGCATCGAACGCGAGTTGCGCGATCGCATGAAGCAGCTGCGCACGGCGGCCGGTGGCGTCGAAGTCCATCGCAGCGCGATCCTGCGTGGCTACGCGGACCGCCTGCAGTCGCGCATGCGCGAGATGCTTGGCAGCCAGTTTGATAAGGATCGTATCCTGCAGGAAGCCGCTATGCTGGTGGATCGCAGCGACATCCAGGAAGAGTTGGTTCGCCTGAACACCCACGTAGACCATTTTGTCGCCCTGCTCGATCAGGGCGGTGAGGTCGGCAAGAAGATGGATTTCCTGCTGCAGGAAATGAACCGCGAGGCGAATACGCTGCTTTCCAAAACCTCGGGTCTGGCGGGCGAAGCCTTGAAGATCACTGAAGCCGGCCTTCTCATCAAGTCAGAGATCGAAAAATCACGCGAGCAGGTACAGAATCTGGAATGAGTATCGTCTACATTGTTTCGGCGCCTTCGGGCTCGGGGAAATCCACCCTCGTGAATGAGTTATTCAAGATGGTGCGCGGGCTCGACTTTTCTATCTCCTACACCACGCGCCCGCCGCGGGGAAGCGAACAGAACAGCAAAGAGTATTTTTTTATTTCGCAAGCGGAATTCGAGGCCATGATTGCCGCCGACGAGTTCCTCGAGTATGCCAACGTCTTCGGAAATTACTATGGCACCGCCTGGCGGTTCTTGCGCCAGACCGAAAAGCGCGGCCATGATCTGCTTCTCGATATCGACGTGCAAGGTGCGGCACAGACTAAGAAAAAACTCCCCGATGCGGTCAGCATCTTCATTCTTCCCCCGGACCGTGAGAAACTGGAATGGCGACTGCGGAATCGGGGGCTGGATTCCGAGGCCGTAATTCGTCGCCGGTTGGACACGGCCCGCCGAGAGATTGAGAATTACTCCAAATACGACTATATATTAGTGAACAACCTGCTCGAGCAATCCGCCGACGAGTTAAAGGCCGTAGTGTTGGCCGAGCGAATCAAGCGCAGCGGGAAGGAACCAACAGCAGAAGAAAATCGGCTCCTGGCCACGGCAAGAACTTGCCGTCTCGATCAGGCGCGCGATAGGGTGCAGCCGATTCTAGCTTCGTTTGGCGCAGTTTCGGTTCGTAACTAGCTTTGTAACTGAAATTCTGAGACAGTTAAAGGCAAGATGTTCAGGGGAGAGTCTATGAAGCTGATCGAAGGATTTGACAGCAACTATCGCTACATTCTCGTAGCGGCGCGGCGCGCCCGGCAACTGCAGGGGGGCGCTCCGCCTGTGATCGAGACCATTTCACGCAAACCATGCCGCATCGCGCAGGATGAAATCAAGGCGGGCAAGGTGAAATGGCTGATTCCAGAATTGCCGAAACTCGCGGTAGAGGCGGCGAGTGAGACCTTGGGAAAAGCGTTCGCCGAAGACGCGTAGACAAAGCGCTGGCGCAAGAGCCAGAGTCTTGTAACGTCAATTGAGTTTGCGTGCGGTAGCAACAGCCTGCGCGGGTTCGATGATCTGAAGCGCGCGCTGTGAACCCAGAGCGATTCTGCGGCATCCATTGAATAGGCGGGACTCGGACTGAGAACCCGTGGCCGCCGCCTTCCTGCTATGAAAATCGCGCTCGGCGTGTCGGGTGGCATTGCGGCCTACAAGTCGGCGGAGATTGTCCGCCTGCTCCAGGAGCGGGGGATTCGCGTGCAGGTCATAATGACCCGCGCCGCCCAGGAATTTGTTCGTCCTCTCACCTTCGCTGCGCTTTCTGGAGAGAAGGTCATCACCGACATGTTTGGTTCGGACGATTCCCAAGCGAACGTCGAATCGGCCATCGAGCACATCGCGATCGCACAGGCGATCGACGCGCTGGTGGTTGCGCCTGCGACCGCCGATGTTCTCGCCAAATTTGCGCAAGGTATCGCCAACGATTTTCTCTCGACTCTTTACCTGGCAACCACCGCGCCGGTGGTCGTGGCTCCTGCCATGAATGTGAACATGTGGAACCATGCGGCGACGCAGGCGAATCTCGAGATCCTCCGCCAACGCGGCGTGCGCATTGTCGAACCGGGCAGCGGCTATCTGGCATGCGGCATGACCGGAGCGGGGCGGCTGGCCGAGAACGAAACGATTGTCGCCGCCGTACTGCAGGCCCTCGGCGCCTCGCAAGATCTGGCTGCAGAAACCATCCTCATTACCGCTGGCCCGACGCGCGAGAAACTCGATCCTGTACGTTATCTGACGAATCGTTCCAGCGGGCGCATGGGTTACGCCTTGGCAGAAGCGGCTCTGCGCCGTGGTGCGCGTGTGCTGCTGGTCAGCGGCCCAACCTCGATCACGCCGCCCGGCGCAGCCGAGTTGACGCGGGTTGAAACAGCGGAAGAAATGCTCGCGCAGGTTTTGAAATTGCTGCCGGAAAGCACGGTAGTGATCAAAACGGCGGCCGTCGCCGACTTCCGCCCCAAAGCCGTGGCCGGCCAGAAGATCAAGCGCAAAGCTCCGATGACGCTCGAACTCGAACCGACCGCCGATATTCTTGCCGAATTAACGCGCCACAAGAACTCGCAAGGCAGCCGGCCGCAGATCTTCATCGGATTTGCCGCTGAAACAGATAATGTCCTCGAAAACGCCCGCAAAAAGCTGGCGTCAAAATCGCTCGATGCGATCGTAGCCAACGATGTTTCCCGCGAAGGTGTCGGCTTCGATTCTGACCGCAACGCAGTTACCATCATCTCGCACGACGAAGTGATCGAGGTTCCGGAAACTTCGAAGTGGGAGGTCGCGCAGCGCGTGCTCGACCAGGTCGTAAAGCTGCGCAAGCGCAGTAGCGTGAGAGCTGACTAGGAGAATCCCCTGCACAGCATTCTTTGCATTTTCGCGGCGCTCGTATTTTCTGGCCTGCTTATGGCAGAACAAGCAGCGGTACCGGTGGAAAAGGAGCCGCATCATCACGTGGTGCTCAAGAACGACTTTGTGCTTGTGATGCATGTAACGCTCGCGCCGGGTGAGAGCACGCTGTTTCATACTCACTCACATGACCGGGCGGCGATTGAATTGTCGGACGCCACGATTACTCAGCAGCAGTCCGGCGAAACGGAAGGCGCGGCAGAGCAGAAGAAACCGGGGGACATTTCGGTCTTCTCCGCGAACGGCCCCTACACGCACCGCGTGCATAACGTTGGTTCCGGTGTGTTTGAGGTGTTGGACGTCGAGTTGCTTCAGCGGCCGAAACAACCCGGTAGCAAGGCAGTTTCGCCCGTGGCAGCCGAGAACCCAAGTGCCCGAATTTACAAGTGGACGCTGGCGCCAGGAAGCGTATCCGCGATGCACATGCATGAGCGGCCCTATTTAATTATCTCCGCGACCCCGCTGGTGCTGAAGATGACGGATCCCGAAGGGAAGTCATTTACGCACGAAGTGAAGGCAGGAGATATTCACTGGGTCGAAGCCAACGTGACCGACGCCAAAGTGACCCACACGCTGGCAAACGAAGGAACCACCGAAGGGCAGATCGTCGAAATTGAACTGAAATAGTCTCGTCCATCTAGGCGATGGAGATCCTACATTTGGTTTGCGTTACCACGGAGACAGGAGAACCCAAAACTTCCTAATTCTCTTGCGTTTTTGCGGGGTAAGGATTTTCTCCGTGACTCTGTGTCTCCGTGGTGAAGAGGCAGATTAGGACACTATCCGATTTGCAGTGCTCTCTTCGGCGAGTGCATTCTTTGTTATCCTTATCCACAATGCCCCGCACGCTAGACCCTGAGCTTCGCCGCGCGCTCGCGGCGAGTATCCGTTACTACAACGAGATGGGAATTTATGATTTCTACCGGCAGCCAGTGAGCGCTGCGTACAGCGTTGCCTCTGGCGCGGCAAGCGCCGGCGAAATTCAGCCAGAATCGGGAGAAGAAATGAGTCCACGCAAGACCGCGGCGGCCGCGCCGATTGTCGTCGACGAGAATGTTTTCGAAGTGCTTGCGACCAAACCGGAGCAGGGCGTCGACAATCCAGTAAAAGCGCTGAGGCTGATCCGCGAAGACCTGGGCGACTGTACGCGCTGTCCCCTGCACAAGCAGGGACGGAAGCAGATCGTATTCGGCGTGGGCAATCCAGCGGCGGAGCTGATGTTCGTCGGCGAAGGCCCTGGAGCCGATGAAGATGAGCAGGGCGAACCGTTCGTAGGCCGGGCCGGCCAACTGTTAAACAACATGATCAAGGCCATGGGCATCACGCGCGAGCAGGTCTACATCGCGAATATTGTGAAGTGCCGTCCGCCTGGAAACCGCACTCCCGAGCGCGAAGAGTGCGAAACCTGCTCGCCTTTCCTGATGCGCCAGATTGCGGTCATCAAGCCGAAAGTAATCGTAGCTCTCGGCGCCACCGCCGCCAAAACGCTGCTCGCCATGAATTCATCGATGGCGCAACTGCGCGGACGCTTTTACGACTTCAAGCCCACCGGATTTCGAAACGACGACCGTAGCAACGACCCCGGCTGGAATGGATGCAAGTTGGCGGTGACCTATCATCCGGCGTTTCTACTGCGCGATCCGCGGCAAAAGGGCGAAGCGTGGAAGGATTTGCAGATGGTGATGAAGGAGTTGGGTCTGAAAGCGCCAAAACAGAATACCTAGGGACGGACGCACTCGTCCGTCCGGCCGGGCAAGGCCGGGCAGTGTTGTTCCTTCAGCCTTCGAGCAGCGAGCAATGATGCGAAAGCAAATCAGTCCGGTCAGCAGAGAATCCGCCGAGCATTATGTCTGGGGCACCCGGTGCGACGGCTGGCACTTGCTGAAGAGTCCGGACCTCAGTGTGATTCAGGAGCGCATGCCACCTGGAACGGCAGAGGCTCGGCACTTTCATCATCGGGCGCAGCAATTCTTCTACATCCTGTCCGGTGAAGCGGTGATGGAAGTCGATGGTCGGGCCGTTACTCTGGCCGGAGGACAAGGGATTTGGATTCCTGCGGGCGTGGCCCATCAGATGAGGAATGACTCCGCTGACGAGGCTCACTTCCTTGTCATGTCGCAGCCGCCATCACATGGGGATCGCGAAGATACATAGGGACGGATGCTCGGGTGCGTGCCGGTAAGTTCCGTGTCAGACAACTTGAGAATTTCTCCCGGATGAATCGCAAACACCTTCCTTGATTTGGCCATGGTTGCCGAGACGGGGCAAAGCCCCGTCACCACACGATCCTCTTCCGTTTTCCGGCGTGTTCGGTCAAGGCCCTTCGGCGTTGTGCAGCGAGTGTTAGCATTTCCTTTTGCCGGCGAGACGCCGGCGCTACCATTAATGCCCCTCTTCTGCGACGTTGCACTCGCCGTGCCGCTCGATATGGCGTTCACCTACGCCATTCCTGCAGGCATGGAGCCGGTGGTCGGCGGGCGCGTGCTGGTGCCGTTCCGACAGCAGCGGATGTGGGGCATCGTTGTCGAGCTGCATGATCGCGAGCCGCAGGGAAAGACCCCAGCGGTCAAGGTAAAAAAAGTTATCGAAGCCCTCGATCTCTCTCCGGTCCTCGACGAGCAACTGCTGAAACTTGGCCAGTGGATTGCCGATTATTACCTCGCTCCGATTGGCGAAGTCTTCCGCACCATGTTGCCACTCTCGGCAGAGTTCAAACGGACAATCACTTATCGCATCACGGATCAGGGCCACATGGCGCTGCATCTCGCCGGAATGTCCGGGATCTCCAGCACGTTCGCAGCGCACGCCCGAAGATCAATTGCTCGAGTTCCGCGTGCTCGATTATCTGGCCGAGCGCGAGAGCGTGCGGGAAATGAGCCTGCGTGGCGCGACGCGCGCCTCGAAGCCTCTGCTTTCTGGCATGGTGCGCAAGAAATGGATTGTGCGGGAGGACGTTTCGGCGGCGCGGGACGCGGCAAGAATGGTAAGAGTCGCCGTGCTGCTGTCAGCAGAAAGAGCTCCAGAAGATGAGGTGTCGGAGAAAGCCACTCATTTGCAGACGGCGCGAATGAGTGCGGCACCCTCGCAGATCGAAGAGTCCCGTAGTGAGGGTTCGAGTGGCGAGGCTGGGACGCCCTCGCAACCGCCGGAGGGACGCCGGCGCTACTCTAACAAGCTCAACGACAACCAGCGCGCGCTAATCGACGCGCTTGCTGCCGCTGGCGGCCGCGTTCCGGTCGAGGCTCTGCGCGGACTCGACGTCCCCCGAACCACGCTCAGCACGCTAGTTCGCCGCGGCCTGATCGAAATTGTCGATGAGCCACAGGGCTTCACCGTCTCGAAATTCAAGCCGCGGCGGTCACCGTTCGAATTCGAATTTAGCGCGTCGCAGAAAGAAGCGCTGGCGAAAATTCTTGAAGGTGTCGGTGCGCGCAAATTTACCGGCATACTGCTGCACGGAGTCACCGGCTCCGGCAAGACAGCGGTCTATCTGGCCGCGATGCGCGAGGTGCTTGAGCAGGAACGCTCATCCATCCTGCTGGTGCCCGAGATCGGCCTCACTCCCGCGATGGCGGCCGACTTGATTCAGGTGTTCGGAGACGAAGTCGCCATCCTGCATTCCGGACTCTCCCATGACGAGCGAGCCGAGCAATGGCACCGCATCAAGCGCGGAGAAGCGCGCGTCGTGGTCGGCACGCGCTCCGCGGTTTTTGCTCCGGTCAGCGACCTCGCGCTCCTCATCGTCGATGAAGAGCAGGATTCCTCCTACAAGCAGGAGGAGACGCCCCGCTACCACGCGCGCGATGTTGCCGTGATGCGCGCGAAAATGGCTGGAGCTGTCGTCGTGCTTGGCTCGGCCACGCCTTCGCTGGAGTCGTACTACAACGCGAAGAAGCACAAATATGTGCTGCTAGAACTGCCTGACCGCGTGGAGCAGCGTCCGCTGCCGGAAGTCGAGATTCTCGATATGCGCCAGGAGTTCCAGGAAACGGGCCATGAGCAGGTGATCTCGCGCAAGCTGGCGGAAGAAATCCGCGAGAGACTCGAGAAAAAAGAGCAGGTCATGGTGCTGCTCAATCGCCGCGGCTACTCACCGGTTGCGCTCTGCCGCGCGTGCGGGCAGGCGTTGCAGTGCAGGAACTGCGCCGTCTCCATGACCCACCACAAGCGCGAGCACAAAATGGAATGCCACTACTGTGGATTCGTCGCGCCCGTACCGAAGAAGTGCGCGGAGTGCGGCAGTGAGTACGTGTACTTCGTTGGCACCGGTTCGGAGAAGCTGGAAGAGTTACTGCACGGCATGTTTCCGCAAGCTCGCATCGGGAGGCTCGATCGTGACACAGTGCGCGGGCGCGAGGATTTTGAACGCGCCCTGAACGCACTCAACGAAGGCGAACTCGACATGCTGGTGGGTACGCAGATGATCGCCAAGGGGCACGATGTCCACGGCGTAACTTTGGTTGGAGTGGTGGGAGCCGACACCGCGCTTGGCCTGCCTGACTTCCGGGCAGCGGAGAGAACGTTTCAGCTCCTGACGCAGGTGGCGGGCCGCGCGGGCCGCGGCAACTCGCCCGGCAAGGTTGTGCTGCAGACTTACTTTCCCGATCACTATGCGGTGCAGTTTGCCGCGCGCCACGACTTCGCCGGCTTCTATGACAAGGAACTTCAGTTCCGGAGCTGGATGCACTATCCGCCCTACAGCGCGATCGCCAATGTAATCGTGCGCAGCGAAAAGCTCGATGAAGCGCTCGCCTGGTCGGGCGAACTGGGCCGTTGGTTCGAGAAGACGCGGCATGAAGGCATTCGCGTGCTTGGACCGGCGGCGGCGCCGATCACGCGATTGAAACGCGATTATCGTTATCACTTCATCCTGAAATCGCCGAGCCGCGAAAAAATGAACACGCTGTTGCGCGCAATGCTGGCGGAAGCCGCCGCGCGCAAAATTCCGCGCACCGCAGATTATTGTGGATGTCGATGCGGTATGGCTGATGTGAGGCAGCCGCGAGTTGCGAGCCTCGAGTCTCGAACTGCGAACATCGAGTTGCGAGCCTCGAGCAATCAGCGGCTGCTTGGGAAGTCGAAGAAAATTACTTGCGGTGGAGAGCGTGCCGGACCCCGTCGCGCAGTTCGTGGAACGTCTCCCGCGCGCCGTCGCGAATATCGGGCCAGACTTCCTTGCCGGAGCTATGCGTAAAAGGCGCGGGCGTGAAACTCAAGATCAGCATCAGCAATCCGCAAAACGCGATGGCGCGGCGGCGTCCAGCAACACTGGGGTAGCGTGGCACCTGAGGATGTTTACCGGTCATGGCCAGCAGCACCGCCCACAGGAACCACCCCGTCCAGAGATATTTCCCGAGCGGCACCATCGCCAGCACGGTCAAAACCGTGGACCAGCGATGCAGGCGCGGTGAAATCGAATGCAGGATGTGCCCGCCATCCAGTTGGCCTCCCGGCAGGAGATTGAGCGCAGTCGCGAACATTCCCACCCACGCCGCCGCGGCAATCGGATGCAGCGAGAGCGAGGAGAGCGGCACGCGCATGCCCAGCAGACGGTGGGCGAAATAAAAAACCAACGGGTAGCCAAGTTGAAAATCCGAACCTGTCGAACCTATTGCCGGATGCGATAACGATAGCCCGACAACCAACGCGACAGATGCCGGAATAAATCCGGCGATCGGCCCGGCGACTCCGATATCGAATAGCGCCGCCCGTGAGGGGATGGGACTCTTGATCCGGATGAAAGCCCCCAGCGTTCCAATCAAGCTGGGAAACGGCACGAAGAATGGCGGCGTCGCGTAGACACGATAATGGCGCGCGTAAAGATAATGTCCCATCTCATGGGCAAAGAGAATGAACATCAACGTGAGCGAGAAGGGCAGGCCGAGCAGCAGATTTGCCGGTTTTTCGAGGGCCCAGAGGGCAGGGAAGAGCGAGATCGTGTCATCGTTCAGCGAAAAAACCGGTTGCCGGTGCAGAAAGTTGAACTCCATGCGCGCCCCGACCACGGTCGTGCTGAACATGGTCAGCAGCAAAAACAAAACATAGAGCCACCACTTGGGCCGCGGGCGCCGGATCACCCACACTTCTTGCGTAGGGCCGCTGGCGAGGACGGGAAAGGTGGGCGTGACTTCAGACATGCGATCGAGAGCGTCTCTGCAATCTATTTCACCACGGAGTCACGGAGACACGGAGAAAATAAGATCTTATTTCTGGTGGCATGCTTCTTGGGGCATGGAAAACTGCCCGGTGAGTGTAGGACTTCGCCGCTGAAAGGCACTGAGAGGGATGGATGTTCGTCTGCAAGATCTTAGGGTACATCCGGCAACGGAGCCTGTTGCTCTCCGCGACTCTGTGAATGGAGTAGTCCTGCCATCACGGAACCGTGCCAGCACTGGGCTGCCTAGTCGATGGACTGCAACTCCTTGCCGGGCTTGAAGCGCACGGCTTTGCCGGGCGGGATGGAAACCTCCGCCCCCGTCCGCGGATTGCGCCCAATACCGGTCTTGCGGGGGCGCACGTTGAAGACTCCAAAACCGCGCAGTTCGATGCGGTCGCCGGTCGACAGCGCCTTCTTCATGCTCTCGAACACGGTTTCGACGGCCAACTCCGCCTTTGTCTTGGTGATGCCGGTGCGGTTGACCACTTCATTGATGATATCGAGCTTAATCAAGGGTTGCCCCCGTCTCCCGAATATTAGTCTTCCTCAAGTGATTGATGCTATGGGAGATAGGTTTGATTGTCAACGGGGGGATCATTCTCGTAATATGGCAGCACCAGCCAAGAGATTTTGTAATTGGGTAATCGGGTAATTGTGCAATTTGAAGCCGAACGCCCAATGAGTTCGCAGCCGGTGGTTTTCAAAATTACTCAATTACAAAATTACCCAATTACAAGATTCCCAAGGAGTTCCATGAGCATCAAGAGTGACCGCTGGATCCGCCGCATGGCGCAAGAGCAGGACATGATTAATCCCTACTCGGAAAAGCAGGTCAGCCAGGGCGTAATTTCCTACGGCGTCTCAAGCTATGGATACGACCTGCGCGTCTCCGACGAATTCAAGATTTTTACCAATGTGAACAGCACTATTGTTGACCCAAAGAATTTCGACGAGCGGTCGTTCGTGACCGTCAACGCCGATGTCGCCATTATTCCCCCGAATTCTTTTGCGCTGGCGCGGTCGGTGGAATACTTCAAGATTCCGCGCGATGTGCTGACGGTCTGCGTCGGCAAGTCGACCTATGCGCGCTGCGGCATCATCGTGAATGTCACGCCGTTTGAGCCGGAGTGGGAAGGCTTCGTCACTTTGGAGATTTCAAATACCACGCCGCTGCCCGCGAAGATCTACGCCAATGAGGGGCTGTGCCAGATTCTCTTCTTCCAGTCGGACGAAGTCTGCGAGACCAGCTACAAGGATCGCAAGGGCAAATATCAGGCGCAGAAGGGGATTGTGCTGCCGAAGCTGTGAAGAGCGGCTGTCAGCTATCAGCTCTCAGTTCCTGCTTTGTGCGGTGGGCTGGGAAGCCGATGTATGGCCGGCAAACCACTCCAGGACTTTTCGTTCGAAATCTTGCGGCGCGACCGCGTGAGCACCGGTGTGGACCGCACCGGGGACCTTCCAAACGACGACGGAGATCGGATTCGCGGCTCTGATCAATTCCGAATGATAGGGCGGAATGTTTTTGTCGTTAAGTCCATGAATAAGCAGTATCGGAGTTCTCGCTCCCGAGACCGCCTTTTCCGGAGATGCGTTTTCCATGTTTACGCCGTATTTCAGGCAAACGTAGAGAAATCCGACATCCACGGTTGGACGGAAGACTGTTCGACCGATCCATGGTCCGGTGTGAAACGGACGGCCAAAGCGAGCATAGGCAACTTCACGAAAGCTTGCGAATGGTGACTCCGCCACCACAGCACAAAACCGAGGCTCGCGCGGAAGAGACTGCACCAACTGCGCCGCTCCCATCGATTCGCCTAGCCCATAAACACACCGCGCCGGCTCATTCGCCTCAATCCAATCGACCCAGCGGTGGATGTCGTCTGCTTCCCTGATACCGTAGGTTGCCAACCCTCCGCTGGTGCCGTGGCCTCGCGCGTCGGGAATCAAAACGCTGTAGTGGTTCTCAACCAGCCACTTGCCGTAACCATATATGCCCAGCCGATTGTCGGAAACTCCGTGCAGAAGAATCACAGCGTCGCCGTTCGCATTTGGCGGGCGCATATACCAGGCGTGCAGAACGACGCCGTCCGGAGTCGTGAGTTCTGCGTTGCGAAATTCTATGGCTCTTATGCGCGCGTAGGTTTGGGGCATTGCGTTCCTCGTTTGGAGTAATTGGAGGGCTGCCGGGATGCAATGCGATCCATCCCAAGCCGATGCCGCCGACAATCGTGCCGGCGACATACAGAAATACCAGCGTGTAAAAAATAGCTCGAAAGACGCGATACGCGATTGATTTGGTTTTAGAAGGCACTGCGGATTGTGAAGCCGAAGCGATGAAAGCAGATTCCTCGTGCTGAACGTCCGGCCAAAACGTAAAGTCTAGAGCCTTGGTCCAAGCCTACCGCCGCACTTCCCCTTCTTTGAACATGTACTTGATTGCCGGCTTGTAGATCATCAAGTTGGGTGCGCCGCTGCGGTTCAGCTTGATGCAGCTTTTGTCGTACCACTCGATGTATCCGTGGACCTCTTCGCCATCGCGCAGCACGACCACCATGGGAGTCTTCGACTGCATCTGCTTCTGATAATAGAAATTTTCGGCGTTGGTCTGCTCGGACGGAGCAACTTTCTTGGCGGGCGCGGCCGAGCGCTCTCGAGGCTCTCTGCGCTCGGTGGCGGCGTGGCTCGAAACATGGTTCGAAACAATGCCCGACCCGTGATTCGGTCCATGATTGTGGCCATGGTTATTATGTCCGTGATCGTTGCGGTTGAGCGACGGGCGGATCAGCTTGCGATTCGCAAAGCCTTCCTGATCAGCGATCTGCTCGGCTGGTACCGGGTCTAAGGTTTCTTTCATATGTCACCACCTGCGCACGGGGGCGGCAGAAAAATGCCACAACACTTAAGCCTGTGATTGTGGGTCCTGTAGGGAAAACTTATGACGTACGGTATCACAGCGAAGTTAGTCTGACAATGACTTGTATCACCAGCGGGGTGAAATCCGTAACCAGATCCATCCAGTCAGCCTCGCGGCTCCAGCGCGGTGGCAAAAGCGTCCAGCGAGAGCGACCGCAGCAGGTTGCGGCGCATGCCGCGCTCCACATCGCCAAGGCCCCCCGCGGCCCGCTGCACCCAGGCAAAGTCGGCCGATTCCGACATTTTCTTGAGTTCACCCTGAATGTCGGTATTGCGCACCAGGCGCTCCGCACCCGATTGCAGGCACATGATATCTTCGAGCAGCAAATAGAGAGTTCGCAGCAGGTTATCGATCTTCTGGCGGCCTTCGGCGCCCGGCCGGTAGGTTTCCGTGGCCTTGAACAGTTCGCTGTGATCGCTCGCGCCCAGCGCCGACTTCAACATCACCAGCGCATGGCTGCGGGCGGCAATGTAGCCTTCCAGGTCGAACGATACCGCGCGTCCGATTGCCCCTTCACTCAGGCGAGCGACCAACGCACGCTGCCGCGGATTCCAGTCGGCACGCAATCTGGCAAGCTGGCTTTCGACTTCGTCTCCCGCCAGCGCGCCGAGCGTGAACATCGCCGAGCGCGAACGAATCGTAGGCAGCAATTCTCCGGCATTCTCGGTCAGCAGGAAAATCGTGGCGAACTCAGGAGGCTCCTCCAGAACCTTCAGCAGCGAGTTGGCCGCCTCTTTCATGAAGGCCGAACTGGTGAAGATGTAAACGCTCTCCCGCGCCTCAGCCGGACGATAGTAAATCCGCTGGATGACGTGCCGAACCTGATCGACCTTGATCATCATCTGCGGAGGGTCGGGAGGAATGACGAGCAGGTCGGGATGCGTCTGCACGAAGATGCGGGTTTCTTTTTTATCGGTCTCTCGCAGATTTTCGCGCGCCTCAACCGCCTCGGCAAAGCGCGCATCCAGATTCTGCGCCAGCCCGATGCGCGTGCAGTTCGAACAGTGTCCACAGAAGTCGGGCAATAGAGAGCCTGTTGTTCCGGGACTTGTCGGCCGCTCCAGGCAATTCATGGCGCGCGCCAGCATCAGAGCCAGCGTATATTTGCCCGCTCCGTGCGCGCCCGCCAGAATGACCGCATGCGGAAAGTGATCGCGCGCCAGCATCTCACGCAGGCGCTCGACAACGTCCGAATTGCCAACGAAATCGGAAAAGGGCATAGGAAACCAGCCACGAGCTTCGAGCCACGAGCCACGAGCCAAGCAACCCCTCTAAGTTTCAAGCTCGCGACTCGAGGCTCGCCAACTCGCGGCTCTCTCACATCTTCAATTTCTTCCGCACGAGTTCCATGATCGCCGCATGCGTCTCCGCCGGCGTGCCGCGCGCATTCACAACATGTACCCGTTGCGGCGCTCGCGACGCGATCGCCAGATACGCGCTGCGAACCCGCCCAAAGAACGCTCGGTTTTCCTGTTCAAAACGGTTCTCGTCCTTCTCGGGCCGCGTACTTTTGTGCTTTCGATTGCGCCGGCGCGCCCGCTCCACGCTGAATGCGACTTCGTTGTCGAGCAGGATCGTCAGATCCGGTTCGAGGCCGCCGCACAGAATCTCATGAATAGCGAGAACGGGCTTTGTGCCAAGCTTGCGCCCTCCGCCCTGATACGCTTCGGTCGAATCCGTGAACCGGTCGCACAGCACCACGCGCCCTTCCGCCAGCGCGGGCAAAATTACCTCGTGAATGTGCTGGACGCGCGAAGCAAACATCAGAGCCATTTCTGTCAGAGGAGAAAGTCCCGCTGTCGTCGAATGCAGCAGCACTTCACGAATCTTCTCACCGGTCGCAGTCCCTCCCGGTTCCCGTGTCACAGTGACGGGAAGCCCGTGCGCGCGCAATGCCCGGGCCAATTTCTCGATCTGCGTGCTCTTGCCGCTGCCATCGAGACCTTCAAACGTAATAAATTTTCCGCGCGCCGCCACTTCGGGATGATAGCAGGACGTGGCAAGCAACTTCTTCTCCACGGATTCCGCGGATTTTCGCGGATCGAATAATCCCTTGTTTTTATTGAAAGAACCCCGGGTTTAATCCGCGTGTTTCCGCGAGATCCGCGGAGAAGAGGTTGCTTGCTGCAGGAAGGTCCCGGACTTACAGCGCCACAACCTCTTCGTCGCCCAAGAGTTCCTCCGCGACCGCCTCGTCTTCCATGAAACCAAATACTTCCTGCGGAATGGGCGCGCTCCATACCGGGGCGAACGATTGCCGGTGCAACGGCGAAGGTCCGCTTTCCCGGAGAGCTGCAAGATGCCGTGGCGTGCTGTACCCCTTGTTCGACGCCAGCCCGTAAATTGGAAACACCGGATCCCAGGTCGCAACCATGCGATCGCGCTCCACCTTGGCGATGATGGACGCGGCCGCGATCGATGCCGACAGCGCGTCTCCGTGAATGATCGCGCGCTGCGGCAGTACGCAATCCAGTCGCACCGCATCCACCAGAAGATGGCTGGCTGATGGCACCAGTTGTTGCACGGCGCGCAGCATGGCGAGTCGCGATGCGTGATAGATATTAATCTGATCGATGCGTGCCGCGTCTACCGCGGCAATCGCCCAGCAAATCGCCCGCTCGCGAATCAGCAAGGCCAGTTCCTCGCGGCGCTCCGATGGCAGCAACTTGGAATCCCGCAGCCCCCGAATCCTGTACGCCGGATCGAGGATCACCGCCGCCGCTACCACCGGCCCAAACAGCGATCCGCGCCCGACCTCATCCACTCCCGCAACCAGCGTTGCTCCCTCGGCCCACGCCAGCTTTTCAAACTTGAGTGTGCAACGCAGTTTTTTCAGCAGGCGCAGCTTGGCCGCCGCGACGGAAATACCTGCCGCTTTCGCACTCTTCGTCAGGCTACGGGAGTTCGATTTGGATTTTGCTTTCGCCACCGGCGCTTTTCAGCATCTTCGCCGATCAGGGCCTGAGGAAACAAGCGGAGACTTTCGCACCGATGAGATAGCCGGCATCCAGGCGGACGTCGCTTCGCGGAGGACGGGCGTTCGTCGCCCGTCCAGCCACTGGCCAATCTTCGCTGCCTATCTTTCGACTTCTTTCAGCCGGGCGGCCTTGCCTCTGAGCTCACGCAGGTAATAGAGCTTCGCGCGCCGCACCTTCGCCGAGCGCAGCACCTCGATTTTGTCGATCACTTTCGAGTCGACGGGGAAGATACGTTCCACGCCCTGGCCGAAGCTCATCTTGCGCACGGTGAAGCTCGGCTGGGCACCGCGACTGCGCGCAATCACCACGCCCTCAAACGCCTGCAGCCGTTCTTTTTCGCCTTCCCGGATCTTCACCTGCACCCGGATCGTGTCCCCCGGGCCGAACTTCGGGAGGTCGGTGCGCCGCGTCTTCGCCAGCAATTTTTCGATAATTGGATTCCGCATAATGTCTTCCTTCCTGAACTCTCTTCTTGAACTCATCCGGAACTTTGAACGTTTTCCTAACTTCTTGCTAAATCTTCGCGCTTGAGGACGGCCAGCAATTCCCTGTCCTCCTCGTTCAACGCCGCGCTCTCCAGCAAATCGGGACGGTTGCGCAGAGTCTTCGCCAGCGCTGTCTTTCGCCGCCAGCGCCGGATTTCATCGTGGTTCCCGTTCACCAGCACTTCTGGAACCGTCATCCCGCGAAAGTCCGCCGGCCGCGTGTAATGCGGATAATCCAGCAATCCGCCGGAAACGCATGTCGAACTCGGCGGCTCGTTCGCCATACCGCGAACCTTTAAGCCGGGCGCGGCCTCGATCGAAGGCTCTGCGTCCACCGTAAAGGACTCCTGCCGCGTCGATGCCGCATTGCGGACCGCGCCCGGAATCAGCCGCGTGACTGTATCGACAATCACCGCCGCACCCAGTTCGCCGCCGCTCAGCACATAATCGCCGACCGAAATTTCACGGTCCGCCAGGTGCTCGCTGATGCGCTCGTCCACGCCCTCGTAGCGCCCGCAGATCACCACCATCCGTTCGAGCGTCGAAAATTCCGCCGCCAGTTGCTGATCCAGCCGTTGCCCCTGCGCCGAAAGCAGAATCACCGACTGCCGAGCGTCAGATTTTACCCGCTCTTCTCGCGCCGCAATCCCTCCGAGCGACTCCAGACATTCAAAGATCGGTTCCGGCTTCAGCACCATGCCCTCGCCGCCGCCAAACGGCCGGTCATCCACGGTGCGGTGCTTGTCTTTCGTGAAATTCCGCAGATCGTGAATGCCGATCTCCACCAGCCCCGTTTCGCGCGCCCGGCGGACAATTCCGTAATCCAGTGGTCCGCGAAAGAAGTCGGGAAAGATCGTCAAGATGTCGATCTTCATTTGCGGACAAAACCTTTTCACGGCCGAGACGCAGAGTTCGCCGAGTAGAAGCTAAAAATCAAACACATGGCCCCTGCGAACGACGAACATAGAACGACGAACCGCGAACGACTAACGACGTTTTTCTTTCTCTTCTTTTGCCAGCGGCGCGTTCACTTCCAGCATTCCTTCGGGCAGCTTCATCCGGACTTGCTTCTCCGCCAAATCCAGCTTCTCCAGATACGCTTCCGCGAAAGGGATTTCATACGGCAGCTTCGCCGCCCGCACTTTACTTCCCACCACCAGCAACGGCGCTTCTCCCGCGCCGAACACCACATCAACAATTGGGCCGATCTCCCGCCCACTATCGAACACCGTGCAGCCGATCAGGTCGCTAAGATACGTCCAGCCCGGATCGAGTTCCGCCCGTTCACTTCGGGGGACCTGCAGTTCCGCGCCTTTCAGCGCCTCCGCGTCCGTAATCGTTTCCACGCCGGCAAACTTTAAAATCAGCCAACTCTTATGCGGCCACAACTCCTCAATCTTTACTTCGCGCCGCTCGCCATTCTTCAGCAGCGCCCACAGCCGCATGCCTTGCCGAAAACGATCCGGGAACATCGCTATGCAACTCGGCGGCAACTTCCCCGCAGCGTCCTTGCGTTTTCAGCACCAACGCTAGCGTGATCCACTCGCCGCTCGCGTCTTCATTATTATTCAGTGCCGCTATTCGAGAATCTCCAGTGCATAGCGTATGTTGTTTTTCGTGCCCGCCGCCGCCAGCAACGTTCGCAGAGCGCGCGCGATCCGGCCGGAGCGGCCAATCACCTTGCCCATCTCCGCCTCGGCCACTTCCAGTTCGATCACCGTCTCGTCGCCGTCTTCGTACTCATCGACAAAAACAGCGGCCTTCTCATCGACCAGCGCTTTCGCGATGTGTTCAATCAGGGCGCGCGCGTTGGCAACCTGCTCAGTCATTTGGACTCCGTGACAACGTGATTGCTTCGAATCGCTCGCCACACCCCGAACCGGGCGCTGTCTCCAGGGCTGTCATACCGGGCGGAGCGGGGGAATCTACGGTTCGATGAATGCGAAAGAGAAAAATCGGCCTATGCAACCGGCGCGGTTGCCGCCGGTTCGCTGGCCGCGGCTGCCGCCGGCACAGGCATTGCCAGCAGCTTTGTCACGCGCTCGGAGCACTTTGCCCCCTTCGACATCCAGTACGTGACGCGTTCCCGCTTGAAATCGACGGTTGCCGGATTGGTTCGCGGATTATACGTGCCCACCACTTCCACCGGACGCCCGTTGCGAGCCCGTTCCTTCTCGATGACCACCACTCGATAATAAGGTTGTTTACGCGCGCCAAAGCGCGCCAGACGGATCATTAGCACTGACTTCGTATCCTTTATTCCGGAAGAGTCCGGCAGGGTTGAGACAAACCATTATTATGCCGGAGCTTAGCGGCAAGTGCAAGGGCAGGGTGGAACTCCGCCGTCCGCCAAATTACTGCTTCACCACGGAGGCACGGAGAAAACCAAATTGCTTGGTAAAAACTTTCAGTTCCTGAGCTCTCACCTGACGCGCGCCCGCGCGAGGACCGCTACGGGAGCGAATAATCGAAGGTCCAGGTGTGTTTACCCTGAGCGTCGATATGGATCATGAGCGAGCCAGTGAGCCCGGTCAGTTCCCCAGTGCCGGAGTTTGGTACTACCATCACGCTCATCTCGCCCGTAGACGGGGAGTCTTTCATCATCGTGGCGCGGTGCGCGAAGGTGAAGCTGCCCTGTCGGCCGTTCAGCTTGCCGGTCATACGCTCAATCGCAACGTAGGCCATGGAGCCGGTGCTCGCGGTCGAGCCAGTGATCATTTCTCCGTGGCTGATGCCTTCGAAGTCACCGTGCCAGGCCTTATCGGATGTGAACCGTGTAATGTCATTCGCCTTCTCGAAGTCGGTTGATTCGGCGGGAGTCATCTTGACATCGAAAGAACCTTTGGCATGCAGCATGTGCGCCTCCTTCTGGGCTACTGCGCTCTGGGCTGCGACAGTCGTCGCTAGTGCGAGACTCATCATCGTCCCTGCCACTGCCACCGCGAATCTCACCCTCATATCGCCCCCGAAATGCAACTTATAGAATTCTTGGTCCGAGCCCGATCGTATCCTTTGCGGCCGATCTTTTGCGACAGACCTGCAGCGTCTACTGACATGCACAACCAAACGACACTGGACTCAGCATCCACTCGCCTACTGCAGCTTCGCGTACTCGGCCTTGGCCTGCTTCAGAAGGGGAAGGTCGGGGTCCGCGTCTTTCCAAATCGCGAACAAATCCTGATAAGTAGAGCGTGCGCCCGCAGCATCCCCGGCCAGCGCCAGCGAACGCGCCATCTCCAGCCGGCTGATGGTATGCATCGGACTTAAGGCCTGGATTGCTTTCCGGTCGATCACCTTCTGGAACTCGTTCGCAGCTCCCTTCCCGGATTTCATCGAGAGATACGCCAGCCCGCGATAGAACGTGGGAGAGATATCCGCGGCCTCGACGGACTCAGATGTCTTGAGCACTTCGACCGCTTCGGCTGGATTGCCGCGTTTGATCGCCAGAGCCGCCTTCGCTTGTGGAATCTCCTTCTGCTGCAAAAGCGTGTCCTTCGGATGGCGCGCGTTTTGCTCGGCAATCACCTTTTCTGCTTTTGCTACGTCGCCCGTCAGCGCGAGAATCGACAAAGGCCCGATTTCCTCGTTGTGGAACAACTCGAGCGCCTGCGCGGACAGCGACCTCGCCGCCGATGGATCGCCCATCCAGTACTCGACGAACCCTCGTGAACTAGCCACGGTTCCAGCACCCGCCTCAAGACCAAGCTTCTTTGCCGAGTCGAAGGCCTGCTGATAAAGTTCGCGCGCTTCTTTCAGCCGGCCGTGCGTCGCCGCTATCTGCGCCTTGAAGAACGTGAAGACGTATTCCTGGGGTTTTCCGGCGGCCCATGCAGCCTGCCGGTCCATCTCCTGCGAATCACCTTCCAGGTACGCGATATTGAAGCGAGCGACGTGCAATGCAAAGGAGTCAATCTTCTTATCCATTGCCTGCTTGTAGATCGCCTTGGCCTCTTCCAGTTGATTCAGGCGCGCGTAGGCCGCTATGACGATCTGGTTTGGGAGAGTGTCGTCGGGCTGCAATCGCAGAGCTTCGAGCCCTTGCGCCAGCGCTTTCTGATCCTCGCCGAGGATCAAGTACTCGTTGGCCAGATTGTTGTGCGGCGAAAAGTCTCGGGGATAGGTCTGAATCCAGAGTTCATAGTTCTCAATCTCTTTCTGGATCTCCCCTGTTACATCGTTGTAATAGTGGTCGGTGATGTAAAACTTTTCGAGTTCGCTGACGCGATCGCGACGATCAAATGCTTTTTGAGCATTCTGTTCCGCCAAGCTCACTTCACCAAGGTTGCCATACACGGCTCCCAGTCGCGCATAGGCCATGGCGAAGTTGGGGTCGAGTTCAACCGCGCGCTTGTAAAACGGCATGCTCACCAGGTCGCCTTCGCGGGCGCGCTTTTCGTCGCCCATCGAATACGCTTTGAGTGCCTCCAGCGAAGAAGTAGTCGCCTGCTCGACCGGAGCACTGAACTTCTCGATCGAAGAAACCGTCTCGCCCAGCGGCCCGCGGATGTCTTTCGCAGCGGTTCCGAGCGCCTGCAAGACTTTCTCTTTGCTCGACGCCTCGGCCTGCTGGCGTCCGATCGTGTCCCCGGTCACGCAGTTGATGGCCTCCAGCGTGACTACGTAGTCCGATCCAATAGAACTGATCGCCCCCGACAGAATCGCCTTGATCCCCTGCCTCTGGCAGAGATCGCGGGCCACGGGAACAGTAATGCGCTCGTCGAGTGATCGCCCGGAAAGCTTCAGCGCCTGCCGCACCCGTTGATCGGGATAGACGTTCAGAAACGGCGACTGCTCCAGTTGCACCGCCAGCGCCTGCTTCAGAGTTCCATCGAAAACCGGGTCACCGGTTGTATTCGTAAAGTCCGTTAGCAGAATCGAATCTTTCTCGGTGAGCGCACGAGCCCGGCGGCCATACAGCAAGTAACCACCGATCGCAGCCGCAATCACTACGCCCGCAGCCGACCACAGCAACCAGCGTTTCCCGCCGGATGGAGAAGCCACAGACGAGATACCGGATACCGCAGTCTGCGCTCCCGCGCCCGACATGGCCGCGCCCGATCCACTCACGGAAGCCGCGCTTGCCACCCCAGAACTGCTTGCAACACTGGAACCACTCGCCACACCCGAACTCGAAGACGCAGCCGAGGGCGGGGCTGCAGCCACCGGAATCGCAGAATCCAAAGCAACTGGCACCGCGCCTGAACTCGAAGAGATTGCCCGCCCCGAATCCGTGTCCCGCTTCAGCCGTTGCAGGTCGGTCCGCATCTCGGCCGCGCTCTGGTAGCGGAGATTCCGATCCTTCTCCAGAGCTTTGAAGATGATGTCTTCCAGCTTGGGCGGCAAATCGCGGTTGAAGCGAATCGGAGGCGTAGGAACCGAATCCAGGATCGCCTTGAAGATCACTCCCGAACTTTCTCCATGAAACGGCAACGCGCCTGTAGACATCTCATACAGCACCGCGCCAAACGAAAACAGGTCGGTGCGCGCATCGAGTTCCTTCGCCCGCACCTGCTCCGGCGACATATACGCCACCGTGCCCACCATCGAGCCCGGCGTCGTCAAATCCTTCTCGCCTACCGACCCGGTCTGCGTGTTGAGCGTCGCAATCTGGCTTGATGAACCGCCCGAAAGACTGACTTTTGCCAGTCCAAAATCGAGAATCTTGGCATGCCCGCGTTTGGTGACAAAGATGTTCGCCGGCTTGATGTCCCGGTGTACGATCCCCTCCGAATGCGCGGCGTCCAAAGCATCCGCGACCTCGATGGCCAGCGGTAGCAGCACCTCCATGTCGAGCGGACGCCCGCCAATCCGGTGCTTCAACGTCATGCCATCGAGAAATTCCATAGCGATGAAGGCCTGGCCGTTCTCCTCGCCAATGTCATGAATCGTGCAGATGTTGGGATGGTTCAGGGCGGAAGCGGCCTGTGCCTCGCGCTCGAAGCGGCTGAGCGCCTGCGGATCGCGAGCCACTTCATCGGGCAGAAATTTGAGAGCAACAAACCGGCGCAGCCGGGTATCCTCGGCCTTGTAAACCACGCCCATGCCGCCTCCACCCAACTTCTCGACAATTCGGTAATGTGAGACGGTCTGCCCGATCACGGTTGGTGCGCAATCTTACCTTGGCACAACTGCGCGGTCAATGAAGTCCTCAGTGGTGTCTTCAGTGGTGACGATCGCGGGCAAGAAGTCGTGTCTGATCCGCGCCAGTTCAGTCTTCCACATCTGCCAGGCGGCAAATGAATCCCCATCCGCCGCCGAGTTCGCTGACCGCCAGCATCAGCTCATTGCTGCCCTTGTTCAAAGGAAGGTAGACGGCATCGTTCTCCGGGTTCATGATGCCGAGAAAACCGGGGTCGCGAAACCCCTGTGCGCTTCGGCCCCGGTAGAGAATCTTGCCATTCAGGAAGATGCTCACGTCGTCGCTATAGCCGATGTAGAGCTTCTTTACCTGGTCCCGGTCGGAATCGATAATGGTCCGCGCATACAGGACCTTCATTCCCGGCTGGGGTTCCAGGCGTTTCGAAAAGTCGCCCTGAAACGAGACTTTCAAATGCGGGGCCTCGCGATAACGGTAGAGGACCACAAATCCCGGCGGCTCCGCCTCTACTTCTTGCCACTTAATGGCAGCGCTCTCAGTGGCCGAGAGCGGGTGCTCCAGATTCCGTGCGAGCGCATCGTAGGCTGGCGACAAACTCCACTTGGTCAGAGTGCCAGGAGGCATCGGCGGCAGGTGCCGCTCCCATGGCGCATCGGGCGTTGTCCGTATTTCGAAATTTGAAAAATAGGTCTCGCCGGTCAACACATACAGCGCGACCTGCCCTTTCTGAACGCCGCTTTTCAGATCGTTCATCACCAGCGCGGGCTTGGCGTTATTCATATCACCCATGTCTTTATCCATGACGTAGAGCTTTGCCTGCGCGCCTACAACTTCCAGGCGCAGGTGAAACCAGACATCTTTCGGGATATCGACCCCACCGGTGAAACCTGGCCCGTTATAGATTTGCCAGTTGGCGCCTGTGTTGAGAACCGGTGTGTACTGCATGGCGTCGGGCAGGCCAGACTTGTGCTGGCGCAGATAAACCCACTCGGCGGTCGCACCATCGTCGGCCACGCGAAATTGAATACCAAAAAACCCGCGCTTTGCAGGAGTTGCGACATCAACATCGATGACGCCGTCGCGCATTTCAAAATCTTTCAAAACCGCCGCTCCACCATCGAGCGAAAGGCATTTGCGGCCCTGATATTCAACCACCCTGGCCTGTCCCTGGAGATCCCAGCGCGCCGAGTCCGCGGGAACAGAGAGCGTTTGCGGCATCTGGGAACGGGCCGGGGAGCTAAAAGCAAAGAAAAAGAAAAGAGCAAGCGCACAAAGAACTGCATGTCGAGGGATCATCGGCGTGGTTGTCCTAAAACTCGAGCATGTAGACGAGTTGACCCACGAATCGGTAGCATAGGTGCCCACTTAATGAACGTGACCGTCCCTGCCATGAGTGCTCTCATCCCACTCCGCCTTCGAATTGTGTCGACATCGCAGCGTGGCCAAGGAAATCGAGCGCGGCGGTTGCGTTGATCCAGAGGTGAAGGGCGAACGACGAAGAGCGAACGACGAACGACGAAACCCGATTCCACTACAGCCGCAGGAAGTTGGCAATCATCTGTTTGCCGGCGCTCGTCAGCACGCTCTCAGGATGGAACTGCACGCCCTCGACCGGAAACTTCCGGTGGCGCAAGCCCATAATGACGCGCGTGCCGTCCTGATCGTGAGTCCAGGCGCTGACCTCGAGATTGCGAGGCAAGCCCTCCTCGCGAACAATCAGCGAGTGATAACGCGTCGCAGTCATTGGAGAATCGAGGCCGCGAAAAATTGTCCGCCCATCGTGCTCGACCGCACTGGTCTTTCCGTGCATCAAGTTTTTCGCACGCACCACCTCGCCGCCAAATGCGGCGCCAATCGCCTGATGTCCCAGGCATACGCCGAGCACCGGGACCTGGTACGATGCTCGTCCCGCGAAGTGTCGAATCAGATCGATGCTGATCCCGGCGTCCTGCGGAGTGCACGGTCCGGGAGAAACGACGATGCGTTCAGGCCGCATCGCCTCGACCTCGCCGATGCTGACCTCGTCGTTGCGCCGCACCTCGACCTCCGCGCCCAGTTCGCCCAGGTACTGAACAAGGTTGTAGGTAAACGAGTCGTAGTTGTCGAGAACGAAGACCACGGGTTTATTGTAGCGGTCGAATGGGAGAGAGGTCATGGTTTCAAGGTTTCAGAGTCTCAAAGACCATTCACGATTCGGGCCGGGGAGCCTTTTCTTTTTCGTGGAAACGCTGAAACCTGAAACCTGAAACCTGTCCTTAACTAGGCAGCACGCTGAAACGCCGCTCGATGGTCGCGCGAAAACTGCTCGAAGCTGATCGGCTTATGGCCAAGCAATCGCTCGACGTCATTGGTCACCGCGCTCGCGACGCCCGCGCGATACAAACGCTGCAGGTCGACGAGCGCTTCGGCGCTCCACTCCGGAACTCCCGCGCCGAGCAAGGCCTGCTTGAACTGTTCTTCCGGCAGATCGACATACTTGATTTCGCGTCCCACATCGTCAGAGAGAATCTCGGCGATCCGCGTGTTGCTCAAGGCTTCCGGACCAGTCAGCGTATAGGTCTTGTCCCGGTGTTCATCCTTGGTGAGCACTTTCACCGCGACCGCCGCGATGTCGCGAATATCGATATGGCTGACCTTGCCGTCAGCCTGGCTTCCGTAAAATGCGCTCTGCGAGTTGATGGTGCCCGCATTGTAGTTCACGAAGTTCTGCATGAATCCGTTGGGTCGCAGGAAGGTGTGCGACACGCCCGACGACACAATGTAATCCTCCGAGTCGGCATGTTGGCGGGAGAACGTGGCAGCTCGTCCGCCCATGGCCGAGAGCTTCACGATATGAGGAACGCCGGAGCGCTTGATTTCATCGACCGCCTTGCGCTCCATCGCCGGAAGATTCGAGGTTGGCGGCCCCACCAGGAACACGCACTCCACCCCCTTCAGCGCCGCCCGCAGCGTCTCAGGCTGGTTGTAGTCCATGGTGACAATTTCGACTCCCGAAGGCGCAGTCGCAGCCTTGCTGGCCGATTGGAATGCTGCTCGCACCCGAACTCCGGATCGTACAATCTGCTTCAAAACTTCTTTGCCAACGTTGCCACCGGCTCCCGTGATGAGAATCATGATGCCGCCTCCAAATTGTCAGATACAAAGATGATATTGATGCCTTCAGGATTCGGCCAGAGGCTCGAATTTTTCATAGTTCTTGCTTCCAGATCGAGCCGGTGCAGCCGGGGAGTGAACTGGGCTTGCGAACCAGGCCTCCTGAGGGCGCGTCCAACGCAAAGCCTTGACAGAGAAGTTGCTAACCGCCATGCTTATGCAGTCCCGGAGGTTCCATGGTTGATACCCAGGCGAAAGAAAAACGGGCCACGCGACGGTTTGCGTTGCGCCTTCCCGTTAGTGTCCGCTATGGCGAGACTGCGGAGGAACATGCGGCTCAGACGCGCGATGTGAGTGCGCGCGGAATCTGCTTCTATCTCGATTCGGCTATCCAGGCCGGCTCCGCGATTGATTTTACCCTCACCCTACCCCCTGAGATTACGTTGACGGAAGCCATCCGGGTACGCTGCAAGGGCCGCGTAGTGCGCGTCGAAGGCGGCAACCCGGTGGGCAAGATGGCGGTAGGGGCCGTGATTGATGAGTACGAATTTCTCGCCGAAAGCTAGCTGCGGGCGAGCTTTTTCGACGGGCTTTTTCGGCAAACGCGCGAGTGGTATCGTTGAAGAAACACTCGAGCGTCTCCTTGAGAAACTTTCTGTCTAGTCTTGCGCTTTGGCGGTTGCTGGTCCCAACCCGCGTCTCCGGCGAACGCCCACGCAAACATTCCGGTTTTGTCTTTCCGGCACTGCCAGTACTCGCACTGGGAATAATTTCAATTGCGGGTCCACAGCTCTATTCGCAAACATCAGCAAAGCCTGCCGTGGCGGCGCCGCCAGCTTCGGTAGAATCGTCGCCTGCCAATAAGCCTGCCGCCAGGGTTGCGGCCATCAAGAGCTTCCGCATCATCCAGGAACAAAACGGACCGGCGGTCGAGATTCTTTCGACTCAGCCGCTCGTGCCCACGATCCAGCAGATCAACGATCCGCCTCGGCTGGTGATCGATCTGCCGAATGCGCGCCTGGAAACTTCGTACAAACGGATCAATGTTCGAGCCGACCAAATCGACATTCTGCGCGCCGACCAGTTTCAGCAGAGTCCTCCGGTCGCGCGCGTGGTCGTGGATTTGTCGGCGCCCCGCACTTACACATGGGATGCCGCAGGCAACCGACTGGTCGTGCACCTGGGAAAGAACCCGACTGACGCAAGCCGCACGCCGATTCAAGTACTCGCTGTTGCGAGCCTGACGCCGACGCCGCAGCCGGTGAAGGCGGTGCGCGTGGCGGGGCCGCTTGCTTTTGTCAGCGATACGGGAAAAGTCGGATCTTCATTCACGGCGGGAGCCGATACTGCCGTGCTCAGCCTATCGAGTGGCGGCGAGTTTCGGGTTTGCCCGGGGACGACGGTCTCGATTACTCCGTCGCAAAACCGGCACAACCTGATGGTAAGCATGAATACCGGGGCGCTTGAAGCGCACCTCGATTTGGATGCATCGTCAGATTCGGTGATGACTCCCGATTTCCGCGTCCTGCTGGTGGGTCCGGGAGAATTTCACTACGCCTTCAGTGCTGACAATCAGGGCAACACCTGCGTGCGCGCGCTACCCGGGAACACCGCCTCGGCGATGGTGACTGAACTGCTGGGAGATCGAACTTACCAGGTGAAGGCGACCGATCAACTGGTATTTCGCGG
The DNA here is from genome assembly GCA_963821295.1 of uncultured Acidobacteriaceae bacterium. Lineage (GTDB taxonomy): Bacteria > Acidobacteriota > Terriglobia > Terriglobales > Acidobacteriaceae > Acidiflorens. The sequence goes on from CAWGDB010000001.1 coordinate 1,269,314, forward strand.
CGGGCAACTGGATCACGTGGATATGGCCGTACCGCTCGAGTGTGGATGTCCGCCGCCGCGAACGGCTATCGAGAGCGCGGCAAGCGATTTGCCGACGCAAGATTCCGCGGTGAGCGCAGCGCGCGCGCCAGCCAGTGCGACGGTCGTGGAGACGCATGCGGAACCACCGCCTGCGACGGGAATTCCGGGGGTAAATGCCAACCCGACGCCAGCCGAGGTTACTGCCCCCAACGAACTTCATGTGCAGGTGTCGACGCCGCTGGTGTTCCATGCGACCGGACCTCCTCCGGCGCCGGTTGAAGATGTGCGGGCGTTGGCGCTGTCTCCGCGCCGGGTGGATAACCCGGCTGCGGACATTGCTCCTCCACCCCCACCGGTCCAAACTGCGGGCCAGTCGCGGCCGGCGGGCACGGAAACTGCTTCGGCCAATCGTCCGCGAGGCTTCTTCCACAAGCTCGGCAGATTTTTTGGGGCCATGTTTCGATGAGAGTTGGTTCGTAAACTCTGAGGCTTTGATTTTGACCAAGGTAAGCGCCCGAACGCCTGAGGTGGTCCGCTGTCGCTGGGCCGCGAACGATCTCTCCATTCTCTATCACGACCGCGAGTGGGGCGTGCCCCAGCATAAAGATCGGGTGTTATTCGAGTTTTTGATTCTCGAAGGAGCGCAGGCCGGGCTTAGCTGGGACACGATCCTCAGGAAGCGTGACAACTACCGTGCCGCGTTCGACCGCTTCGATCCGGCCAAGGTCGCGCGCTATGACCGCCGCAAAGTGCAGGCTCTCCTTCGCGACGAGGGGATTGTTCGCAACCGGTTGAAGATTGCGTCGGCGATTTCGAACGCTCGCGCGTTTCTCGACGTGCAGAAGGAATTCGGCTCGTTTGACCACTACGTCTGGCAATTTGTCGGCGGCAAGCCGCACGTGAATCACCGGCGGCTGGGCGGCAAGATCCCGGCGCGCACAGCGGAATCGGATGCGATGAGCAAGGATCTCAAGAAACGTGGTTTCAATTTTGTGGGCTCGACCATCTGCTATGCATTCATGCAGGCGACAGGGATGGTTAACGATCATGCGGTCGAGTGCTTTCGGTGGAAAGGCATGTCTTAGCCCTCAGCTCTCAGCTCTTAGCTCTCAGCTATTTGCTCTCAAGTCTTTGGCCGTATCCTTTGCGCGATCATAGACAGTTTGATGAAATGATGGGCGGCGGTCGAATGGCCGATGCTTCTTACACACCTGGTACTGTGACCGCGAGAAGATTACCGCGCTCTGCAGAGCGTAGCGCCGGCACCTTGCCGGCGGTTCCGAGGGCGCCCCGCCCTCGTCCTCCCGCGTGGCGACAGCCGCCCTCGGCCTCTCGCGTAGCGACAGCCGCCCTCGGCCTCTCGCGTAGCGACAGCCGCCCTCGGCTGTCCTAGGAGGGCTGATGCAAAGTTAGAAAAGATCATGCGCTCACGACACTAGTTGATGCCGTTACTAGCGTAAGTTGGAGCGGAAATATTTTCCGAGCATACTGGTGTGTTCCCCTGAGTTCGCCGATGGAAGTCAGCAGTATCCACACTAGAAACGGACTCTATAAGCGGACCTATCTCCAACCTGGGATGAATGTATGTGGAAACGATCCGCGCACCTTTTAACCGGCATTGTTTTGCTCGTTGCCAGCGGATACATTCTTTTGGGCATCGCGCATGGGTGGAAGACTTTTTGGCGGCAGGAACTTTCTCAGACCACTCATCCGACGAAATCAACCAAATCGACGAGTAACGATCCCCTTCTAGGCGCGGCCAACTCGAAGGTGTATGGAGTGCTCGGCCAGAACGATAAGGCAGACAGCGGAGATGAGGCGGTCCCACCGCAGATAAGCGTCGCAGCTTCGCCGGTCGAGCAGGTTGCCCGGACCACTATCGTGCCCAATCATTTTCTGCATAAGCGCATCTCGGTGCAGGCTTACAAGGGAATTGAATTCGTGGTACCTCCCCTTGCCCTTCACCCTCAGTTGCAGGGGACCTTCCGGTCGGTTGCGACGAGTGAACTCTCCGGCCGTCCCGCGGTGGAGCTCCTTCTTATGACAGATCACGACTTCGCTACCTTTGTTCGCAACGAGACCGAAACGACCGAGGCTTCCGCATCTCCATCCGATCACGGAAAAGTCGACTGGAAGCTTGGCGCGACCTACGGCAACCCGCAAAAATACTATCTCGTGTTCCTGAACGCCATCGAAGGGGAAGGCCCGATTACGGTGGACGCTGACTTTACCCTGAGCTTTAATGATTAGGCTTTGAATGGTTAAGGCTGCGGAGTGACATCCGCACTCGCCTCGCGGTCAAAACACGCAGCTACAAATCTTTTCCTCCCACGACCTGCGCGTGGCCCAGAGCGGCCACTAGAGACATCCCACCGATGACGTTGCCGAGCAAAGTCGGAATGAAGAATTGCACAGCATAAATTTTCCACGAGATATAGTGCGTAACAATCAGAAAAAACATGGTGGTCGAACCGGCGATGATGTGGTTGAATCCGCCGATGCCTACCAGGTACGTAACAATGATGATGATGCTGACCCGGGCGGACTCCGCGGCGGGGAGCAGCCACACCATCAGTGCGATCAGCCATCCGGCAAAAATTGCCTTCACTATCACGGTCCCGAATCCCACGCCGAGATGCGACGCGCCAATCTCGGTCAAGCACTGTTGGGTGTGCGCGTCGAAGAGTCTGGTTTTCGCGATGCATAACGCGAACAAAAACGTGCCCAGCAGATTGCCGGAAAGCACGACAATCCACAGGCGCAGCATCCGCATCAATGTTTCCGCATCCTTGCGCACCAGAAGGGGCAGGACTACGGTGAGCGTGTTTTCAGTAAAGAGTTGCTGGCGTCCCAGAATGACGACCAGAAATCCCATACAGTAACCGAGACGCGAGATCAGCAGTCGCCACACTTGATCGGGCAAACGCGAGGCGAGCAATCCTTCCGCGATAAATGAAAAGCCCATCGAGAGTCCTGCCGCAAAGGCGGACCACGCCAAGGCCGAGACGGTTCGCCCCAGTTCATCTTCGCCTTCGCGGCGGATCGTCTCGTAAACAACATTTGCGCCAATGGCAACCCGCTCCTCGACTTGCTTCTTCTCAGCGCGAGTCGAAATCGCGATGCTCTCGACGGGGTCGGTTCCTGGTTGCTTTTTCTTTGTCACGTTCCAGTTCATTGTTCGTGCCTACCCGCAGTTTTGCTAGGGACACCTTCCGTTGAACCATCACCGTAAAAGGCGTCGCCGCCAATCAGGCGAAGCCGGATTTTTGGAAGGAATATCAGGTAGCCGCTCCGCAAGGATATGTCATCCAAATAACAAGAGGCCGGAAATGCTCAGCTACATTACAAAGCGTATTGCGCCGGTGCTCGTGGCCCTTCTCCTCGCGCACACAATCACTGCCTGGCCTCAGAATAGCGAGTTGCGGATTGACTCCGGCCACTCCACGGCTAGCTTGAGTGTGGCGTCTTTGCATGGCGGATCGTGGAACGTTGGGATTGCAAAAGTCAGCGGAACCGTGACCTTCAATGACGACCCTGGCAAGGATGTGATCAATCTCTATCTCTATCCGGCTCGCGAAGGCTCACGTCTCCTCAATTCCGAGGGACGATTCAAGGCCGACACCTTCGCCGATCTCGCACGCTATTCACTGATGACTTTTCATTCCAGCCGCGTCACGCGAAATCAGGAGGGCAAACTGGTGGCGACGGGTGAACTCTCAATTACTCATGTTCAACGTGAACCGAACATCGACTGGACCAATTCCTATTCCGGTCCCGAATACAGCCAGCCGATGGGGCAGACAACAACCCACAAAGCCACGTTTATTTTCGAGGCTCAGAACTTCGACGCTCAAAACCAGACAGTTGCAGCTACGAAGTCCCCGAAGGAGATCTCCGCGCTGGCGGCCATCGATCTGCATAAGTTTCCCGCGGTGAAAATCGCCTGGCTGGATTCTGTTTGGCCCCTGGTCGTCGAAGATGAACACTGCGAAATGCCCGCTACTAAGGCGGACTTCAGGGATTACAGCGGACCCAAGTGTACTGGAACTCCCGATTTGCCGACTTCCATAAGTCAACCGCCGCTGAGATTCGGCCCCGATTATCCTGGGCCAGAGGAAGCAACCGCGCCCGCCGCTGATGAGGCGACGATTTTGCTCCATTTGCGCCTGAAGATCGACTAAGAAAGTGATTGACTAGAGCGTGTTTCAAAAATGCCTTTCAGGTCTGGCGGCGTATCCCTCAGGGGCTAAAACCCGCATTTTTGTTGGCCCATGGCGGCACGGCTGAAGCCGTGCCCTACCCAAAACCTATTTTTGAAACATGGTCTAAGAAAAAGGAAAGAGCCGGCGTCACCTTGTTTAAGGGTAGCGCCGGCCGGGTGGTAGGACGATTAGCGAAGGACGATTTAGTGGGCGGCAGCCGCCTGCGTTAGCGGAACGGCCACGAGCTGATCCGCGCGCCCGGCGAAGAGCGTTTGGAAGCAGCGGTACATGAGCAACATCACCGGAAGAACCGCCAACGGCACTTGCCATCCCACATGCTGGCTGACCATTGTGACCATGGAGGTCACTCCGGTGCAAGCCACATAATAGGGGAATGACAGGTGGGCGATGCTTGACCAGATGCGCATCATGCCCGAGCCCTCGGTGATGGCAATGATGGTGGCCACTGGCAGTGTGTTGACCAGGAAGAACATGCCGCATGCCGCTAGCAACGCGACCGACCCGGAGTGATGCATGGCGACCAGCTTGTCATTGTGCAACAAGAGAGCCGCTATTCCCGAGGCCAGAACGATGGTGCTGGCATTGAACAGCATCTTTACCGGCTGAAGCTGGCCACCGCGCTTCGGAATGCTTTGCAGAACGGCGGAAACCAGGGCGACTACCACGGCTTCAAACAGGCTTAACTGGGCCGCTGCAATCATCATGAATGGCAGATTTACTGACATGGTCCCGTCGATGCCAGGCAGCTTTACCTTGGTGCGCGAAGTCACCGCGCCCAGCACGAGCAACGAGAGAAATTGGTAGTGGTGGAGCGAAGTCATCTTGAGTACGCTGCCACCCAGCATCGCCAGGCCGCTGATGGCGGTGGCGCTTATGAATGCGGTTGCGAGTCTTGAGTTTTTCATGATCGGAATCCTCATTAGTATGATCTGGTCGATGGTTGACTATTTCTCGCCAAAGTAGCTAACAGTGGCGGCGTCGGCCTGTGCCGTTGAGCTGGACGTGGGAGCCGAAGTTCCCCAGACAACGCTGAAGCCGGTATCCGTCGCAGTACCCCAGACCACTGAGGATCCCGACAGTATAGACAGCCCGCTTTGCGTTCCGGCGATCACCGAAGTGCCCCAGACCACTGAGGTGCCCCAGACCACTGAGGTGCCCCAAACTACGGAATTATTGGTAACCAGATATACGTTGCCGCTCGAATTCACCGCTACCGCCGGCGACATGGCAACGCCGATTGAGGACGAAGTGACATCCTTGTTCTGCAACGCCGCCTGGATGTCGAGGTACCCGGCGCCAACCGTGAAGATGTCGTAATAGCTGGTGTACTTGATGCCCGTCACCGGGTCCACCGCAACACTTACCTTGGGAAACGTTTTGTATGCGGTCTTCATCAGGCGCGCCTTGACTTGGTCGGGCGTCAAACCAGGAGTTTGCTGGAGCAAGAGCGCTGCTGCTCCGCTTACCACCGGAGTCGCCATGCTCGTCCCACTAAGAATGAAGTAGGACTGCGACGGCGTTGTACCGCCAACTGTGCTGTAGTAGTTCATCGGAACTTGATCTTGCGGGAACAACGAGTAAATCGCGGAGCCGGCGGTCAGTGTGGAAATGACCAAATTGCCCGGTGCCACCAGATCCGGTTTTGTGATGTGGTCGATGATGGACGGACCCTTCGAGCTGTAGCTGGCAATCAGGTCGTCCGCGCGAGTCGCCGTGCCTTCCGGTTTCATGGCGCCGACCGTAATCACATAAGGATCGTTTCCGGGTGCCGTGATCGTGCCGTATCCATTCGTGTTGAAGGAGTTGTCGCGGCCATCGTTCCCGGCCGCAACCACTACCACAATTCCGGCCTTCCACGCCGCTTCCACCGCCTGGCACAACGGATCGAGCTTGTAGCTCTCAAATACCGGACGGCCCAGCGATATGTTCATTACGCGGATGTTGTATTGCGACTTCATGCTGATGGCGGCATTGATTCCCGCGATCACCGTACTGTCGGTGCCCACGCCAACGCCATCCAGCACGCGGAAGCTGAGAATATTCGCGTTCGGAGCAATTCCTTTGAACGTCTTAGTGTACTTGGAGCCCGTGGAGTTGGCTCCGTCGCCGGCCAGGATTCCGGCTACGTGGGTGCCATGGCCGAAGGCATTGTTCACGCCATCGTTGTTGTAGTTTCCGCTGAAGACCACGCGCGATGAATCGCCATCGGAATCGGTAAAATCGCCCTGGTCCGTGACGCCGCTGTCGATAACCGCAATACCGATTCCGCTGCCGTTAAATCCAGCCGACCAACCGTAGGGGGCGTTGACAGCCTGATCATAAAAATCGGTAGTGGTTGATTGGGTCTCGAAGACCTGGTGGTCAAGCGAAACGTGAACTACGCGGTTATTATTCTCAAAGTTCGATAGTGAGTTGGAGTTTACGGTAAGCGCGACCGAGTTGACGAGGGGCAACTTCCGTGCCGATTTCCCCTGTTTCCCCGCGGTTTGCGCCTGGGCCACATCGTTGTCAGTCAGCCCGGAGTATTGGACGATTACGTCGACCCACTGTCCCTTGGGAGCCGTTGCCAGCTCGCGGGAAAGCTTGGGGTGCGAAGCCGCCCATACCGAGCTCGTGCCCAGGACCATGGCTGCTATAGCCATGTACCGGAGCGCCGAGCTTACTTTGGCGATTTGCTTCATTTCTGGTTCTCCTCGCGTTCCAAAATGGACACGCGCTAACGCAGTAGCAATTGCAATCCCGGAGCCAGAGCTACGATGCGCTATCTATCACTTTTTCAATATCTTGCGAACACGATCTCCCTCCAGGAATGGGACAACTTGTCCCCCGTCCCGAGGGTTGGGACAATCTGGCCCGTTGTTTTCGGACCTCGATGGACGAATGTATCTCCGGCAGGCTTCCTTGCATCTAAACATTGACTGTGCTTCACTCAGGTCTTATCATGCTTTGGGGCGCAATCATTATCGATTTGATTTTGCAGCACTTATATTGAGGAGGATCAGAAAATGGGAAAGATTATCGGAATTGACCTGGGAACGACCAATTCTTGCGTGGCTGTGATGGAGGGTGGCGAACCCAAGGTGATCCCTAACGAAGAAGGTGGCCGGACTACCCCTTCGGTGGTCGGGTTCACCAAGACTGGGGAACGGTTGGTTGGGCAAGTCGCCAAGCGGCAGGCCATTACCAATCCGGAGAACACGGTTTATTCGATCAAGCGTTTCATGGGGCGGCGCTATGACGAAGTTAGCGAAGAATTGAAGATGGTCCCATATAAGGTCGAGCGCGATGGCGACAACGTCGTGATCGTCGCGCAGGGGAAGAAGTACACCCCGCCCGAGATTTCGGCGATGATCCTGCAAAAGTTGAAGAAGGCGGCGGAAGACTATCTCGGCGAAAAAGTAACCGAGGCGGTTATCACCGTGCCGGCATATTTCAACGATGCCCAGCGCCAGGCCACTAAAGATGCTGGCAAGATCGCCGGCCTCGACGTGAAGCGCATCATCAACGAGCCAACCGCGGCGGCGCTCGCTTACGGCCTCGACAAAGGCAAGGACGAGACCATCGCCGTGTACGACTTCGGCGGCGGCACGTTCGATATTTCGATCCTCGAAGTCGGCGAAGGCGTGGTCGAGGTTAAGGCCACCAACGGCGACACGCACCTGGGCGGCGACAACATCGATCAGCGGCTGGTGGATTGGCTGATTGACGAATTCAAGAAAAACGAAGGCCTCGACCTGCGCGGCAAGGGCAACGAGATGGCTTTGCAGCGTCTGCGCGACGCAGCCGAGCGCGCCAAGATTGAGCTTTCGACCACGATGGAAACCGAGATCAATCTGCCCTTCATCACGGCCGATGCCTCCGGACCGAAGCACCTGGTCATTAAGCTGACCCGAGCGAAGCTCGAATCGATGGTCGAGGATATTTTGCAGCGCTCGGTTGGTCCTTCGAAGCAGTGCATGAAAGATGCGGGCGTCGACGCCAGCAAGATCAATGAGGTCGTGCTGGTTGGCGGACAGACTCGCATGCCGCGCATCCAGGCGATCGTAAAAGAATTGTTTGGACGCGAAGGGCACAAGGGCGTCAATCCCGATGAAGTGGTTGCGATTGGCGCGGCGATTCAGGGCGGCGTGCTCAAGGGCGAGGTGAAAGACCTGCTGCTCCTGGACGTCACTCCTTTGACCTTGTCGATCGAGACGCTGGGCGGCGTGGCTACTCCGATGATTCCGCGGAACACGACGATTCCGACGAAGAAGACGGAGACGTTTTCGACGGCGGCGGATTCGCAGACTTCAGTTGAGGTGCATGTGCTGCAGGGCGAACGTCCGATGGCGGCGCAGAACCGGACTTTGGGGAAATTCCATTTGACCGGGCTGCCACCGGCTCCGCGCGGCATACCGCAGATTGAAGTGACATTCGACATCGACGCGAATGGCATTTTGAATGTGACTGCGAAGGACATGGCCACCGGCAAGGATCAGAAGATTACGATTACGTCGTCTTCGGGTCTAAGCAAGGAAGAGGTCGATCGGATGGCGAAAGAAGCCGATGCGCACTCGGCCGAGGACAAGGCGCAGCGCGACGCAATCGAGGCCAAGAATCAGCTCGACACGATGACTTACAACATCGAGAAGATGCTGAAGGAGCATGGTGACAAAATCTCGGGCTCGGAGCGTGGAGACGTCGAGAACGCACTGGCGGACGCGAAGAAGGCCATCGAGAGCGGCGACAAGGCGCAGATGGATTCCGCGCGCGAGAAGCTGACGGCGGCATCGCACAAGCTGGCGGAGCAGATGTATAAGGCCACGCAAGCGCAGGGCGGGCCGGCCGGCGGACCTGGCGATTCTGGCGCGGGTCCGGATTCGGGCGGCAATGGCCAGGCTCAGCAGAAGAAGGATGAGGGCGTGATCGATGCTGAGTATGTCGACGTAGAGGATAAGAAGTAACGGAGCTACGAGCATCGAGCTTTGGGGGGGCGTGAAAACGCCCCCGAATTTTCTGCGACGGCGAGAGTTGGGGCAGCTTTCCCAAAAATTAACGACGGAGGACACGGAGGTACACGGAGGTTTGATCGATGCTGGTTTTTCTGACGGGATCGTTCCCAGGGGAATCGGCGGCGCTGGATCGCGGGCGAGGTCGATGCGGTTTGCGCTTGGCCGATGCAGAAAGTATCGGGAATTATTTTCGCGGGGTGTGGGGGCAGAGACGCTACTTGGGTTGGCTGACCGGGTTTAAGTCTGTGGAATAGGAAAGAGGGAGACGAATTGAGATTTGAAGTCAATGGACAGATGTTTTTCGTGAACTTTGTTCCCGAGGAGGGGCGGTGGTATTGCTACGCTCCGACGGCGACGGGGATGCAGAAGATTCCGGTGTCGATGGATGGAACCCCGTTCGAATCTTTTACGGTTTTGCAGGACGAACAGGCAAAGGAAGTGGTGAATTGAGCAGTAGGGATCCTTCGACTCCGCAACGGCCCTCGGCTTTGCCGAGGGCCGTGCTACGCTCAGGAAGACAGAGCGTAAGATTATGGAGCGAAGAATGCGAGAGCTGGTAACTGAGAGCTGACAACTGAGAGCCGACAGCTAGAACATGGCCACTCCAACCAAAGATAAAGATTATTACGGTGTTCTGGGCGTGAAAAAGTCCGCCTCGGCGGATGAGATTCGCAAGGCATTCCGCAAACTTGCGCGCAAGTACCATCCCGACGTGAACCCTGGGGACAAGACGGCCGAAGAGAAGTTCAAGGCGCTCTCTGAAGCAAATGACGTTCTGAGCGATCCCAAGAAGCGAAAAATCTATGACCAGGTCGGGTTCTATTCCGACAACATCGACGCGGCCACGGCCGAGGCCTATGCGCGCGGCGGCGGACAGCCCGGTGCTGGCGGCTTTTCCGGCGGAGGGTTTCCTGGCGGCGCCTCCACTGGCGGCTATTCGGGCGGAACGGGCAACGTCGACTTCGGCGGATTCGATTTCTCCGATCTCTTCGAAGGCGCGCGCCAGGGCGGACACAAGACTACAACTTCAAGCGGAGGCGGTTTCCGCGACATCTTCTCGAATATTTTCACGGGCGGCGGCCGTGGTCCTGCCGCCGAAGAAGGACCCGAGCCGGGATCCGATCTCGAATACCAGGTGAATGTTCCTTTCTGGACCGCCATCCGGGGCGGCGTGATGAAGCTGAATATCGCGCGCCGCGATGTCTGCGGCAACTGTCATGGCAATGGAACGATCGAGGAACCGGGGGTCTGTCCGCAGTGCCACGGCAAGGGCACGATCGAGCAGACAGGCGGGCGGATGAAATTCAACGTAACGTGTCCGCGGTGTCACGGGACGGGGAAGAATATTTCCACCTGCCCGGTTTGCCACGGCGAAGGCAGCGTGGAGCGCACCGAGCCGCTGGAGATTCGCATCAAGGCGGGGACTCGCGATGGGCAGCGGATTCGAATTGCGGGCAAGGGAAACGCGGGGCTGCGCGGCGGCGGAGTGGGCGATCTCTACGTGATTATCCGGATTGGCGAGCATCCGCTGTTTCATCGCGAGGGCGACGATATTTACATTACGGTGCCGGTGACTGCGGTCGAGGCGGCGCTGGGATCGAAGATTGACGTGCCGACGATTGATGGCAGGAGCACGCTGAAGATTCCTCCGGGGACGCAGTCTGGACAGAAGCTGCGGTTGCGCGAGAAAGGCGTCCCGTCGGCTACCAAAGACGGCGTTCGCGGAGATGAGATCGTAGAAGTTAAGATCACCGTGCCTATGCCGCGCGACGAGAAAACCAAAGAGTTGCTGCGGGAGTTGGCCAAGCTTAACCCGGAAGATCCGCGGGCGGAATTGTGGGCGAAGGTCTAAGAGCAGTTCTCAGCTGTCAGTCGTCCGCTCTCAGTAAAACCCCCTAGCTTCTCTTCTAAGCTGTTTTCGCCAGGCGCAGATCGTCCCCTCCACGTACCGAGTAATGCTGTTCGGGCACAGGGAAGCCAGCCCTGGAGAACGTTTCGTTGATTAGCCGGTTGGTGTCGAAATAGACCTGCCAGTAGTGCGCGTTGTTGCAGTACGGGCGGACTGCGAGCACCGGACCGGCGAGGTTGAAGGTCAGGATTTCGACATCGGGCGCTGGGGAGGTCAGCACGTTCGGAATCTGGGCCAGCGCCGGTTTCAGCAACTCGACCGCTGCGTGCGGATCTACTCCGTGGGCCAGTTGCGCTGTCAGTTCGACGCGGCGGTAGGGATTCGCCGAAAAGTTCTGGATGGTGTCGCTGAAAATCTTTCCGTTGCCAACGATGGTTTTCACGTTGTCTGGCGTGCTGAGGGTGGTCGCGAAAAGACCGATCTCCTCGACCGTGCCGGTGACGCCGGCGGCGGTGACGAAGTCTCCGACCTTGAAGGGCTGCAGGATGACCAGGAATACGCCTCCGGCAAAGTTCGATAGCAGGCCCGACCACGCCATCCCGATGGCAACGCCTGCGGCCGCAAGGAGAGCAGCGAAGCTGGTGGTCTCGACGCCGAAGAATCCGAGGATGGCCACGGCGAGGACGATGTTCAGGAGCGCGCCCAGAGCGGAGTTGATGTAGCGGATCAGCGTGGGATCGATCTTTTGCTTTCGGAGGGCGCTGTCAAGCAGTCGGAGCGCCAGGCCGATGAGCCAGCGGCCAACAATCCAAAGAGCGATCGCTCCTAAAATCTTCAGACCGACGGCGGTCAGCACGGCGGTTACGGTCTGCATCATGGTGGTGAAATTGAAATTCATGGATCCTCCTTGTGGCGTTCAGGTGGCGTGTTTCAGGTTGGGAGCCATTTTACCTGCGGGGCTGGGCGTTGGCTACACTACGCTCGGCTGGTGCGGCCGGAGTTGGCGAGGTCTAAGAGAAAAGCGGGCAACCACAGAGGTCACGGAGGTCACAGAGAAAACCTGAACCTGAAGTGAGCCCATTACCTCCGTACCAGCCCGCTCGCTTACAAAAATTTGCATAAATATTCAAAAACTTCTTGCATCTGTGGAAAATTGCCGTAATCTCACAACTGCGAACTAACTTCGCCGAAATGTCCGGGAAATTCGCGTGACGCCCGGGAGCCGCGAGCAACATTTTCAAGGGAGACGCGGTGGTGAGAGTGAGTCGCTCTGAGGAGGAAGCCATAGGAATTGGCAACTGCTACCGCTCCAGCCAACATCTCGCAGACGAACTTTAGTCCCGTCGTCGCCCCCCGGAAAAAATCGATTCGCCTCACGCTGTGGCCTCTGGTCGCCGCCACCTTCTTTATGGTGTCGGGCGGAACCTATGGGACCGAGGACATCGTGCACGGCGCCGGGTACGGCAAGGCGATCCTCATCCTGCTGCTGACCCCGCTGCTCTGGAGCCTTCCGACCGCGTTCATGATCGGCGAGCTTTCGAGCGCGCTGCCCTTTGAGGGCGGCTACTACGCCTGGGTGCGGCGCGCGATGGGGAATTTCTGGGGATTTCAGGAAGCATGGCTGTCGCTGGTAGCTTCGATTTTCGATATGGCGATCTATCCCACGCTGTTTGTCGCGTATCTGACGCGCATGTTCCCGTGGTTCCAGGAGAACCATCGCGGCGTGGCGGTCGCGCTCGGGGTCGTCATTGTCTGCGCGATTCTTAACATCATGGGTGTGAAGGTTGTCTCCACAACTTCACTTTGGCTGTTCTTTGCCTTGTCGGCGCCCTTTGCGGCGATTTTTGTGCTGGCTCCTTTCAAGATTCACGCGCTGGCCAATGCCGTCACCAAGCCCACAACTTCGAATGTCGATATTCTGGGCGGGCTGCTCATCTGCATGTGGAATTACATGGGATGGGACAACGCTTCGACCATTGCGACCGAAGTGGAGCGTCCGCAGAAGACTTATCCGCGAGCCATGTTGTGGGCGGTGGTCATCGTCGCCCTCACGTACGTGCTGCCCTTTGCGGCGATGTGGATTACTGGCCTCCCGGCTTCGGCTTGGGAGACTGGGGCATGGGCTGATATTGCGCAGCTGATGGGCGGGCCGGTGCTTCGGATTGCGCTGGTCGCCGGTGGCATGATGAGCGGCTTTGGCATGTTTAATGCGCTCGTGATGAGTTATTCGCGCCTGCCGCTGGCTATGGCGCAGGATGGAATGCTGCCGAAGGTGTTCGCGAAGCTGCATCCGAAATCGCGCGCGCCGTGGGTGGCGATTATCGCGCTGGCTGTTGGATGGGGTCTTGCTTTGAACCTTGGCTTCGAGCGGCTGGTCACGCTTGACATCATGATCTACGGTGTCAGCCTCACGCTGGAGTTTGTGGCGCTGATTGTGCTGCGCTTCCGCGAGCCGGAGTTGAAGCGGCCATTTCGAGTGCCGGGTGGATTGTTTGGAGCGATTGCGGTGGGGATTCCGCCGACGCTTTTGCTGGGATTCGCGGTTTTGAACAGCGAGCACGAAGCAATCCTCGGGATGAGCGCGTTTTGGTTTGGACTGATCGTGATGGGCGCGGGCGTGGTGGCTTATGCCATCAATCATGCTTTGAAACCAGCGGGGTGGGCTCGTCCTGAGCCTAAGCCGGAGCTGGTGGGTTAACTTCTTTTCCGCGGATTTCGCGGATCAACGCGGATATTGTTAGAGAAAGGGCTTTCGAGGCGCGGATTGTTGCGCCTCATACACCAAATTATTTATAAATGGTGTATCATGTCTTCATGGGTCGAACGAATATTCATATTGACGAAACCCTGATCCGGAAGGCACGCAAGCTTACCCATCTCAAGACGAAACGGCAGATCGTCGATAGAGCGCTCGACTTGCTCGTTCGCACCGAAACCCGCAAGGGTATTCTTCGTTATTACGGGGCCGGGATCTGGGAGGGCGATCTGAAGTCCTCGCGGAGAAATCGAGTGTGATCCTGGTTGATAGTTCGGTCTGGGTCGACTTCCTGAGTTCGTCGCCCGGACCTGCCGGCGCGGAACTCCGCCGGATGATTGAGGAAAGCGAGCCCTTTGCCCTTACCAGCATTGTTGTGGCCGAAGTTTTGCAAGGTCTGATCAGGGATTCCGGTGCGATTGAGCGCTTTTTGATGCAGTGGGACATTCTGGAACCCAGAGGATTTGACACCTACCGGAGGGCGGCGACGATTTACCGGGCAGGACGCGAAAAAGGTATCACGCTTACTACCATCGACACGCTGATTGCAGCGATCGCGCTCGAACAAGGAGCCGCTGTTTTTACTCTTGATCAGGATTTTTCCAGGATTGCACGCCTTACAGGGCTGGAGCTGTATCGCGTATAAGGCGGTTGAGGACGGGCCGCTTTTCTTTACTCTCGGTGCTACATTAGTGTCAGCATGAGGACTTTAGAGCGTCTGCCCCGCTACATCGCCGTACCTCTGGCTCTTCTAGCTTCCACTGGCGTGACCGCTTATGCGGTTGATCATCCTTTGAAGCCGGCGGGGTGGATTCGGCCTGAGCCTAAGCCGGAGCTGGCGGCATAGAACCTCTTACCACAGAGTACACAGAGGAACACGGAGGAAAGCTTTTGAGCGGGGTGACGTATGTCATCCCGCTTTTGTTTGGCTTGCGGTGCTACATTAGTCTCAGATGAGCATCCAGAGCGCTTCTCAACATGTCATCCAAGCGTAAATCCAAGGGCGCGTACATGATCTCGGCGGTGGCTGAGATGTATGACATCCATCCGCAGACGCTGCGGCTTTATGAACGCGAGGGGCTGCTCAAGCCTTCGCGCACAGAGGGGAACACTCGCCTCTATACCGACGAAGACTTGCAGCGGCTGGAATTTATCCTGTCGCTGGCTCGCGATCTCGGTGTCAACATCAGTGGGATCGCGATCATTCTGCAGATGCGGGCGCGCATGGAGGAGATGCAGTACCAGATCCAGGATTTCGTCCAGTATATCCAGCGCGAAGTCTTGACTCGCGCGAATGCCGCTGCCGATCCTTCCAAGGGTGCAATCGTACCGTTGCGCCGGCCCGTCGTTGCTCCGCCCGATATATCGCGGAGAAAAGATTCCTCGAAGTAGTGTGGCGTTGAGTTCTGTCGGAAATGCCCCGCCGCGCAGGTTCTGACTCCTCTGAGCATACTTGCAGGATTCGCAGACGAGTTATTGCAGTAGGCGACTCCTGCCAGATTTCACTAAATTTTCATCTCGACGCAACCACCTGATTGCGATTTGCGTCTAGGTTGAAATCATGAAACGGGAAGCTTGCACGGCTGGCGCGGCCGCAGGATTCGCCAGCACACATACCCTGAGTAAAACGCGCAATCATAACGATAATTCGCTCAAGCTTAGTCTTGAGGCGGCGCCGGCCGGGGGTTCTGTCTTACTGCATTGTGACGCACCCGTCATCTCCGGCGGGGAGGTGCATTCGATCGGCAGTCTGATCTCCGAGGTACTGCCATCGGCTCGCCGAATGGTAGTTGATCTCAGTGGAGTTCTGGCGATCGATACCAGCGCTCTCGGTGAACTGGTGTTGATGCAAATGTGGGCGGATGCGGCCGGCTACACGCTGACCTTTGCCAGTCCTAGTAAATCCGTTAGCGGTCTGCTGGAAAACACTAACCTGGTTTCGGTTCTCGATCTGTACTCGAGTGTCGACGCTGCCATCGCGGCCCTGCACCAGGAAGGGGTGCAATCGGCCTAGCTCACCAAGAGCTACTTCTCGCGCTGGAAACGATAACGTCCGCCGCGGTCTTTGGCCACCTGCTCGGCTACTTTCAGGAACGCCTGGCCCGCGTGTGACAGCGCCGATTCCTGCCGGTACACGAGGCGCAGTTTGCGTTGAAAATGCAGATCCCGCACCGGGACCCGCACCAGTTCTCCGCGAGCGATCTCACTCTCTATGCTAATGTCGGGCACCAGCGCCACGCCGTTGCCCATACTCACAAAGCGCTTTATTGCCTGCAGGGTTGGGAGTTCAACGTCCTGATGCAGAGGAGTCTTGTGGCGCTTAAAGGCCTCAATCACTTTGTCCTTGTAGGGGGAAGAGACGATGTGGGCCACAAACGATTCCGCTCCCAGTTGGTGAATGCTTACTTCGCCCGCCGACGCCAGAGGGTGTCCGGGGGGAACCACCAGCGTTAACTCGTCGAGGTAGACCACCACCGACTTGAGCTGCGGCTCCTGAGGGTCGTAGGAAAGAACTCCCATTTCCACCTTGTGCTTCACGACGTCATCGGGAATGTGACTGCCGAGCGAGCGCCATACCGTGATCTTGATGGTGGGATGGAGGCGGCGAAACTCGGTCAGCATTGGCAGCAGGTAGAGCACAGTGAATTCATTGGCCGCGATGGCCAGCTTTCCCTTCTGCAGTTCGCGCATCTCGACCAGCGCTTCCTGGGCATCCTGCCGCAGGTTGACGAGCCTTTCGGCGTATTCCTGAAGAACGCGCCCGGCATCGGTGAGCACACCATCGCGGGAAGAGCGGTCAAATAGCGGCTCGCCAATCTCCAGTTCGAGTTTGCGGACAGTTTGGCTGACGGCCGATTGGGTGCGAAATAGTTTTTCTGCTGCCCGGGAAAAGCGGCGCTCCCGCGCCACAGTAAGGAAGACCTCGAGTTGCGATATCTCCATGGCTCAATCCTTGCCTACCACTAGCGGGGCTGAGTGGCGTTTCTGGGCGATATTGGCGTGCTGCCCTACGATTACAGTCGTAATCTCGCGATGCAAAAGATGCTTTACATAAATATTTCTTATACTATAAATATTAGTGATACTTCCGTAAAGATAATAAACTTCTCTTGCAGGATCGATCGACGGTAAAGTAACAGGAGTTACTTTTGGGGAGGTCTCACAATGGACCGGCCACGCATCACTATTTTTGACACTACGCTTCGTGACGGCGAGCAGTCGCCGGGTTGCAGCATGAATGTTCAGGAAAAGCTGCGACTCGCCCAGCAACTCGATCGTCTCGGCGTCGATGTCATTGAAGCCGGATTCCCGATTGCCTCCGATGGTGACTTCGAGGCCGTGCAGAAGATCGCCGCTTCGGTACGACGTCCCATAGTCGCCGGTCTTGCCCGGGCCTGTACTCCAGACATCGATCGCGCGTGGCAGGCATTGAAGGGTGCTGCCCACCCCCGCATTCATGTCTTTCTGGCCACATCGGACATTCATCTGAAGTACAAGCTTCGCATTACCCGCGAGCAGTGCCTGGCACAGGCGCGAGAGGCGGTGCGGCACGCGAAGTCGCTGTGCACGGATATTCAATTTTCGCCCGAGGACGCAACCCGTACCGATATCCCATTTCTCTGCCAGGTGGTGGAGGCTGTAATTGCTGCAGGCGCCACAACGGTCAACATTCCCGATACTGTCGGCTACAGCATGCCGGAGGAATATGGGCAACTGATCCGCACGCTGCGCGAAAAGGTCGCAGGCATCGAGAATGTCACCATCTCCACTCACTGTCACAATGACCTTGGTCTCGCGGTCGCCAACTCGCTGGCAGGAGTGCAGAACGGGGCGCGCCAGGTAGAGTGCACGATCAACGGTATTGGAGAGCGCGCCGGCAACGCATCGCTCGAAGAAGTCGCGATGGCGATGCGGGTTCGAGCTGACCGCTATCCCTACGAGACCGCGCTGGCCACCGAACAGATCTTTCCATCGAGCCAGATGCTGGCCGAGATCACCCGCGTGCCAGTGCAACCAAACAAAGCCATCACGGGACGGAATGCGTTCGCGCACGAGGCCGGTATCCATCAGGACGGGATGCTCAAGAATCCGCTGACGTATGAGATCATGACGCCGCAATCGGTAGGCGTGCCCGACTCCCGGCTGGTGCTGGGCAAGCACTCTGGCCGCCACGCGCTGGCCCTGCGCTGCCAACAGCTGGGACACAATTTTGAGCGCCGCGAACTGGACGAGATCTATCGCAAGTTCGTTATTCTTGCGGATCGCATCAAGCGCGTGCAGGACAGTCATCTGCTGGAGTTGATCCACGACGTTACGAGCAGCCTCTCGCTGGATGCGAATAGCGACTTTGCGGCGCAGGGCAAGAAGTTTCCACCCACCTCGGCCGGGTTGGCTTTGCCGCGTGCGGCTGGAGCCCAAGAATCGTTCCCGGCTCATATACAGATTGGGCCAGTACACTCTCCGAGGTCGAACGCGTTCGGCGAACATCATGGCGAACAGGAAGACTATCTTTGGGGCGTTTAATCTAGGGCGTTTGATCTGGGGCGTTTGATAAAGCGGTTCCCTCAGGGGCTTTGAGGCCGAAATGAAAAATCGGAGGGCTGCCGCGCTGCTCAAGCCGCGCCTTTTCAAAACAAATTCAAAGTGAGCCACTGCGTGGACTCTCAGTTGGTAGCTTCTATTTTCGTTAGCCGGATGCCCGGACAAGCAGCCCCGAGTGCACGCTAGGGGCTTGGCTCGTGTTGATGTCCGATTTAAAAGCGGCTTAGTCCAGCTTCAGATTCTCGCGCATGATGCCGATGTCTTTGTCGCCGCGGCCGGAGATGTTTACTATTACTACCTCCGACTTCTTCATTTTTGGGGCGCGCTTGATTGCCTCGGCTACTGCGTGGGCGGATTCTAAGGCGGGGATTATGCCTTCGGTTCTGGCTAGTAACGTGGTCGCTTCCAGGGCTTCGGCGTCGCTGGCGGGGACGTATTCGGCTCGGCCGGTGTCGTGAAGTTCGGCGTGCTCTGGGCCGATTGATGGGTAATCCAGGCCTGCGGAGACGGAGTGCGTCAGGGCTATCTGGCCGGCCTTGTCTTGTAACACGTAGGAGTAAGTGCCTTGTAATACTCCCGGTGAGCCGCCTCTAAAGCGGGCGGCGTGTTCGCCTAAACTGTCGCTTCGGCCTCCGGCTTCTACTCCGATCAGCTCTACCTTTGTATCTTTTATAAAGTCGAAGAAGATTCCTATGGAGTTCGAGCCTCCGCCTACGCAGGCTATGATTGCCTTGGGGAGTTTGCCTTCGGCTTTGAGGATCTGGGCTCGGGCTTCGCGGCCTATTACTCGGTGGAAATCCCGGACCATTGTCGGATAGGGGTGTGCTCCTAAAACGCTGCCTAGCAGGTAGTGCGTGGTGCGGACGTTGGTGACCCAGTCGCGCATGGCTTCGTTGATGGCGTCTTTCAGGGTGCGCGAGCCGGAATTAACGCCTTGGACTTCTGCTCCAAGCAAACGCATGCGGAAGACGTTGAGTTCCTGACGGCGCATGTCTTCGGTGCCCATGTAGACTACGCACTCGAAGCCCAGCAGGGCGCAGACTGTGGCAGTGGCGACTCCATGCTGGCCGGCGCCGGTTTCGGCTATGACTCGCTTCTTGCCCATGCGCTCGACTAGCAATCCCTGGCCCAGGCAGTTATTGATTTTGTGGGCGCCGGTGTGGAGGAGGTCTTCACGCTTGAGATAGATTTTTGCTCCGCCTAATTTTTTTGTGAGACGGCTGGCGTAGAACAGTGGCGTGGGGCGTCCGGCGTAGGTTCTTAAGAGAAGATCGAGGCGCTTCTGGAATTTGGGGTCGCGTTTGGCTTTTTCGTATTCCCGCTCGAGTTCGTGGAGCGCGGCCATCAGGGTTTCGGGAACGTAGCGGCCTCCGTAGGGGCCGAAGCGGCCGGGTTCGGTGGGCTGCTTTCCTTTTGCGCTTGCTCCCAGCGGAGAGAATTTTTCGACTCGGGCGCGGGCTTTCAGGAGTGGGGTGGCGGTTGTCATTTTTAGCTACTCTCTTTACCTTCTCTCAGGCTCTACATTCTCATCTCAGGATACCGCGGGAGAGGAATTAGGGGTGTTTCGACTCCGCTGAGTCTTGGCTTCGCGAAGTCTCAGCTCCGCTCAACATGACAGAAGCGCGAGGATGTCAACGAGGCTCTTCTCTCTTTACCCCAGGGCTCACGTCCTGGGCTAAGATATGCCCCCTCCGGGGCTATGCTCTTGCCGGTACTGGCCACTCGTGTCACCCGCAGAGTAGTTCTCATGCACACACTAAAGCCCGCATTTGCCCATCGCGGCACGGCTGAGGAGGCTGCGAAAAAAAGTCATTTTGTTTGGCCGAACTCTCCCTCAGCGGCTTTAAGCCGCACCGTAAGTTCGGCAAAATCCGCGGCGGCTTTCAGCCGCTGAGGGAAATTCCGCCCCGGAGTTTTTCCGCAGCTTTGGAAGGTGCCCTTCTGGCGGTTACGGTACTAGAACTCCAAGTAGGACCCGGGGCGTGGAGGGCGCGCGCCGCCTTCGCTTCCGGTCGGGAGCAGGCCTTCTTCGATTCCATGCAGGTTTTCCCATGCCGCCTCGGTTAGTGCGGGGTCGGCGCCAACGATGTCGCGGATCATGTGCCACGCGGCGAGATTGAGAGCGCCCTCCGGGGCCGGTCCCATGGCGAGCGAAACCGAGCATTGCGGGCAGAAGCATATTCGCTGGGCGGAAGACTTCTGGCGGGGACGCACTCCGACGGTTTGGGCGAACATATAGACGGCGACCGATTTGTCGCCCATTTCGAGTTCGCGATTACAGCGAAGGCAATAGGAGTTTTCCAAAGTCCCGTCTCGAATCTGGCCCGCTAATTAGAAAATCTTGCAAAGCTGAAACTGACTGCACAGCAGAAACAGATTCCTGCCACGGTCTCGGCCTGTTTTGCTGGCCGGCGTCATTCTACTTTCTCCAATGCGCCGGGCGGACAACAAGTATGCAGAGAGATTCCTCGAAGCCGGATTCTGCGAAACCAGATTTTTTGAAACAGATTCATCGAAACCACGTTCATCGAAAGCAGGTTTACCCAAACCAAAACTCGGTGGAACCAAGCTATGGTCTAGGCAAACGGTGCGGCCATCCCGCACTCTACTGGCGTGGGATCTGGCGCTTCATCACGGCGGTCGGCGCGGCGGCTGGCGAAGCAGGTTCCTTCTACGGGAGCTCGGGAGTCGGCTGGGCGCCAGTTGGTGGCGGCCGTTTGCTATCGCATCGGCAGTCAGGGTCTGGAGTTTTTGCTGGTTCAAACGCGGGGCGGGCGCTGGATCTTTCCCAAAGGCGGAGTCGAGCCGGGCCTAACGCAAGCGCAGTCGGCGGCGCTCGAGGCATTTGAAGAGGCGGGCGTGCATGGACGGATCGAAGAGATGCCGTTTGCGCGCTACCAGCATGGCAAGTCCAGCAGCAAATCGAGCCGCAAATCCAGAAAAGACTCGCCCAAGGTTGCAGAGGTGGCGGACGGCCGAGCGCGAGGTGAGTCCGTCTCCGTCACTGCGCACCTGTGCCAGGTTTCCTATATCGAGCCTCCGCAGGAAGCGTATCGCCACCCTACGTGGTTCTCGCCGGAAAAGGCCAAGCGGCGGCTGCTCGAAGACCGCGGGGCGAAATTCGGAGACGAGTTGGCGGGCCTGGTGGATCGCGCGGTGGCAAGGATAAGGCGGCTTGAGGCCACGAGCGGCAGTGAGTCCGGCAAAGACGAATTACAGAAAGTGCGCTTCGAAGCGTTCGAGAATGTGCGTTTGCAGGGCGGGGGAAATGACGCGGCAATGGCGCGCTATCTTCTGTTGAGGCAGCGGCGGCTGCGGGCTTCGGTCGTGGAAGTCAGGGGTTCCACGACTTTGCAGTGAGAGCTTTGTCCTTGAAATAGCTATCTAAGATGGCTATAATGATCCTCATGCAAGTCAGCGTGGCCGATGCCAAGAACAAACTGCCGGAACTGATCAAGGCTGTCGAAAACGGGAAGCCGGTGACCATTTGCCGCCGGGGAGTGCCCGTGGTGGACATCGTGCGCACCGAGAAGCCGGCTCGCAAGAAGAGGGTTCTCGGGACACTGAAGGGCAAGATCCAGATTCACGATCCGAACTGGTGGAAGCCCATGACGGACGAGGAAGTAAAAGAATTCCTAGGCGAGCGCGATTGAGTGCGCCTCCTTCTGGATACGGCGGTTCTGATTTACGCGGTGGAATCGCCGGAACGTCTCAGCAAGCGCAGCACGGCCGTCTTGCGGAACGCTGGCAATATTCTTGAGTTAAGCTCGATTTCGCTGGCTGAGATCGCCATTAAAGCGGCGATCGGGAAGCTGGCGATATCAGATGCGATTGTAAGGCAGGCCATCGAGGACCTCGACATTCGCGTGCTGCCCTTCACTGCCGAGCATGCGCTCCGTCTGTATGATCTGCCCTTACACCACAGTGATCCCTTCGACCGACAGATTCTTGCCCAGGCATTGTGTGAGAGGATTCCGGTGGTGACGCCAGATCAGAAATTTGATTTGTATGAGGGAGTGAAAGTCGTCTGGTGAGCGATTCCACGCGGGTTATCAAGCTGTCTTCTAGAAGAAAAGGGTTTGACGGAGCGCGTCCATCAGCGTATTTTCCCAGTGCCTAAAACGCTTGCTTGCGCTCCGGAAAGTCACCCAAGTCCACCGTAAATGCTGCCCATTTTCCCTTATGATCGCGAAACATCGGCGATGTGCCATCCGCCTTCAACATCTTCGCCAAACTGCCAAAGGATATGATGCCATTCGCATTTGAGATAGCCTTCACAATCCGCCTGCAAAATTCCTCCGACTGGTTCCAGATTTATCTCTGCAGAGCACGAACGGCACTCCGACCGTCCATTTACGTCTGTCCCACTGAGCAATTGGGAAGGCATAAATAACAGTGACGGAATTGTCAATACTCCGCCAGCCATGCACGGAGGCAGCGCTATGCCTTCGTGGATCAATCGCGGAATATTCTCTAGAGGCGCGAGAGCAACTCGCTCGGGAATCACCGGGTTTATCTCGAGGCCGCGACATCGAGACATTGTGCCGCAAAACAGTTGCGCCCAGCCGATTCACTCGAATTTCCCTCGTTAAGATCGATTCCGGAATTTGAAGGCAGACAAGCGCGCAAGGCGTCAATCGATATGGGAA
Organism: uncultured Acidobacteriaceae bacterium; assembly: GCA_963821295.1. Taxonomy (GTDB): domain Bacteria; phylum Acidobacteriota; class Terriglobia; order Terriglobales; family Acidobacteriaceae; genus Acidiflorens. The sequence continues at coordinate 1,292,344 of CAWGDB010000001.1, forward strand.
CGTCCTTTCTCCCCAGTACGCGGATGTAGTACCCCATCTCTCAACTCCTCCATTTGAGCGTCACCGGCCCGCTCATTGGATGGCGAAATTCTCCGCCGGTCTTTTTCATTTCCAGGTAGGCGCTCTTTAATCCGAAATACCATTTTGCGGGGCGATCGGCATCGTCAATCAGCATCAGGTGCGGATTGTGCTTCAGTCCTTCGGACTGAAGTTCCATGGTGCGGCGATCTTGTTCGACGAATTTCGCGAAGACGAATTTCAGGACCTCGGGGCCGAAGGGGATCCAGCGAAAGAGGTTCCAGGCGGCGACTACGTCGATGCGGCACTGGCTGCGCGTGATGGGCGTGACAGTCGTGACGCTCGAGAACCAGTACTTGCCGGCGCGGATGATTTCCGATCGCAGATTGGGCAGGACAAAATCTATGGTCGTGGTGATCGATTCGGCGTCGGCGTAGAGGCGCAGAAGCTTGTACGGTGCACTATTTGAGCTGGGCGTGTGCGCGCTCATGCGAAATCCGTAGGGGATGGGCTCGAAGTTTTTCTGCTTCTCGTGGATCGAGTGGCGGCTGCGCCACCACCATGCCTGGTGAACGAAGGGGCCGTGCGCGGGATCCATCAGGCCGATGATGCCGTGGTCGACGGAGCAGGGGAGGTCGGCCGTCAGATAGGCGAGCTTGTAACGCTCGCTGAATTTTGGAATCTCAGGCGCGGGCATGGGGGCGGGCTGGGCTTTCGTGAATCCCGCGCCGGCTGGGCCGGGATCGGGGATGAAGACCCAGATGAAGTCGTCGCGTTCCTCGCACGGATAACTTCCGGCATAGATGCGGTCGATTTTGAGTTTCTGATCTGCGACCAACGAAGGGACGAGCGTGCACTGGCCGGAGTGGGCGACGAACTGCCATCCGTGGTAGCAGCACTCGATCTGGCCGCCTTCGAAGCGTCCGCAGGAGAGCGGCATGCCGCGATGCGGGCAGGCGTCGCGCAGGGCGAATGCGCGGCCCTCCCGGTCGCGGCCGACGACGAGTGGCTGTTCGAGCAGCATAATGGGCAATAACTCGCTCCGCTTCACCTTGTCGCTCGGCAGCGCGCGGTACCAGAAGCCGAAGAGCATCAGGGAGTCGGGCGTCTGCGACTGGAGTGGGGAGTCGTCGGGCATGGAAGTAGGCAGCATATCAAATGCGTCCAACTCTCAGCTTTCAGCTTTCAGCTCTCAGTTCCAACCTCTCAGCCCTTAACAAAACCGTGGCGGTGCAGCTGAGGGCTAGAGAGTCTTGATTGAACTGAAGGCTCAGAGCTGAAAGCTGGTTTATCGCAGGCGGCTCAACAGCTGGGAATATGCTTCGCGGGCGATCCCGGGTTCGTGGATGTGGGCTAAGAAGAGTTTGCGGACGGCGGCGGGCGTGAGGCGTCCCTGGACGTAGGCGTCGTAAAGATCGTTGCCTGCGAGGTATCCCAATTGCTCGCTGACGTATTCATACTGGCAGCTATTGAAAGCCAGGGCTTGTGCCAGGCATTGGGGAGCCGCGCCATTCCCTTTGCCGAGGTTGCCGGGGTTGGCGGCGCGCCGAGGGTTGCGGCCGTCGAATTCGCGGAGCCGGCTGATCACGTCGAGCGCATCGATGGCATCGGCGAAGGGCAACGAGGTCAGCTGCTCGAGATCCTCATGCGTCAACTCGTAGAGCTCGGCGAGTTCGGCATCGCGAAAGGCGGGACGCGCGGGATGCAGGACGCGCGATCCGAAATAAGCGAGCGCGTGTTCAAAGACGGCCAGGTAAAAAGCGTCTTCGAGCGACAGTGCCGGTGCTTGCGATTTATGGTTGCGATTCGGCAGGCTCCGCGAAAGAGCGCTTCTGTAGGGCAAGCCGCGACAGGCCTGATGCAGGAAGCGGGTCGCATCTTCCGCAGCCGAGGTCATGCGAAACTGGCGCACATAGACGGCGTTCAGCGGCGCGAGGTAGACGCTTCCGCGTTGACGGATGCGGCGCAGCAGGGAGCGGCGGCGCGCGGCAGTGAACCCCTTGCGGGATAACAGGCGGTGCAGCAGGGCGTCCGAGTCGCGGAAATAGACTTCCGGCATGAGGTCGACCAGGAGCCGCGGCTGGGTTGTGTTGTGCGGCGAATAGCGGTTGATGCCGAGGAAGCGCACCAGGCCGTCAATCAGGTTGTAGAGAGTCGGGCCGAGGTCGGTCACGCTGTCATCGCGGCGCCAGCGGTCAAGGCAGAGCCGGTAGTTCTCGTATTTTTCCAGCGGAGTCGCATTGAAGACGCAGAAGGCGTGCTCGCCGATTTCGACGGCCTCCACGCGGTCGCTGGCTTCTCCGGCAGCGCGCCAGTAGAGGGCGTCGACATTCTGCAAGACGGTGAGCATGGGTCTTTCAACGGTTTCTGTTCCTGGGGCGTTGCTTTTGGGCGAGGGCTCGGGCGAGCGTTCGGCCGATTGTGCCGGTTGTTTGCTCCGGCCTTCGGACAGACGCGCAGAGATCATAGCGGGCAAGTGGCGCGGTGCGAGGTGCGACTCGCCGAACAGGACGAGGATCAGGGCGTCGGGATGCCGGCGGCGCATTTCGGCGATTTTGTCGGCGGCGTGACGGTCGCGGGCGGCAATTCGGCGCAGATCCTCGCGCGGCATGCAGTCGAGACCATAGATGGCGGCGGCGTGGTCACGGGCGGCGCAAAGCAATTCGCAAAAAGGAGTCCAGTCGTATCCCCAATCGAGATCGAAGCGGATGCGCTGGCGCAGTTCGGCTTCGTCAATCTCGCCGCGCGACCATTCGTCGAGGATGTGCTGGTCGCGGGAAAAAATAGTCTCGACTCCGAGCACGAGGGGGCGCTGATGCAGCGCGGGATCGCGGAGCAGCGCGGCCAGGTATCGTTGTGAATTCGGGAGCGCGTGGTAGTCGCCGACGAGCACGATTCCGGCTTCGACAATTTCCGCGCGTACCTCATTGGCCGTAAGAACCCGCTGGTAGGAGCGGTAGGCATCGCGGAAGTCGCGAAGATATTTGCGTCCGACTGCGGGATCGTTGGCGCGAATTTCGCGTTCCACACTGGCAAGCGCGTGGAGTTGAGCTACGCTGCGCCGCGATCGTAAGATGCCAGTCGTTGCCATAAGAGACCAGTCTTGCTGAGAGGCCGCCTACTGTATCGGGCTGCCATCTCTAGAGACGCCGCGAACTGCATCTCCACCAAACCGTGTATCTCCCGCCGTCTTGACTTGCACTGAGCGCATCCCTATGCTCGACACTTCGAGGCCATTAGACGCATTTGCCTCGTGGAGCGCTGCCTTGTCTATCCTGCCGCCGGAAAACCTGACCATTGCAACTACCGGCGCCAGTGGATCGTTGTTTCTTAAACGCTTCCTGCTCACCGTGGAACGCGATGCGCGCGTGAAGACGGTGAACTTCATCGCATCCGACAGCGGCCTGCGCGTGCTGGCTGAGGAACTCGGCATCGAAGGCCGCTCCGACCTTCTACATCAACTTATCGGCACTTCGTCGCTAAAAATTCAAAGTCAGTCGAACAACGACATCGGAGCGAACGTCGCCAGCGGGTCGTATCCCTCGGACGCCATGGTCGTGATCCCGTGCAGCGTGGGGACGCTGGCGCGGATCGCCAATGGCATTGCCTCCCACCTGATCGAGCGCGCCGCCGACGTCACGCTCAAGGAGCGCCGGCCGCTGGTGCTCTGCGTACGCGAGACGCCGCTCAACAAAATTCATATCCGCAACATGGCACTGGCGGCCGAGGCGGGGGCCACGATCTTCCCGCTGATCCCGACCTTCTATAACCACCCGGCAAGCGCCGATGACATGGCGCAGGAGTTCGCCAACCGCGTGCTCGCCCATATCGGCCTTCCCCAACCGGATGCGTATCGGTGGAAGGGCTGAGGTCGTACGTAAAGACGCGGTCGACGCGCAAGTCGCGGCTCGTAACTCGCAACTCGCGGCCTTAGACGGGGCAAGCCCCGTCTCTACGAATATTTATTGAAAGGAGCTACGACTCGGGGGGAAAGCCAATCCTGCATTGCAGGCGTTTTATTAGTGTAGGGACAGGGCAGTAACGAAGGTAGATATCAGCCAGACATGTACTGCGAGCGACGTATAACCTAAGGTCGCTGGGCGGACGATACTCCGTCTAATTTTTGCAGCTCAGCGCTCGCCGCTGCGTTGTCGGGGTGCTCGGCGATTTCGGTTTTGAACTCGGCTGCCGCGCGCGCACGATCTCCAGAGGTCTCGTAAATCACACCTGAAACGAAGTGGTATCCGCGGGTGTTGGGACTGCGGGCGATGGCGCGGCTGGCGTTTTCGGCTGCCTCGGGGAGCTTCTTTAGCTCGAGTTGCGCGAGCGCCAGGTAGATATATTGATCGGAATCGGCGGGATTAACCTGGATGGCGCGCTGCAGGTAGTATTCGGCGGCCGCCAATTGGCCGGTCCTGTAGTAGGCGAATCCGAGATTGTAGTTGGAGCGCCAGAAGGTGGGATCGCGATTAAGAACTTCCAGATAGAGCGGGATGGCGCGCGCGGGCTGATTCGCTTTTAGCAGGGCGCTGGCGAGATTGTCGCGGACGGTCAGGTTCGTGGGTGCGGATTCGAGTCCCCGAGTGTAGAGCAGAATGTCGCTCGCCCATTGCATTTGCTGCACCACGGTGAGCGCCGCGAAGGCGACGCAGACAATGCTGGCGAGCGCGCCCGGCAGAATACCCGACAGAATAATGGATGGCTTCTCGGCCTGGCGATTCGCGAGTGCGCGGATTACTAGCGCGATCAGCAACGCGAATCCCACGGAGGGCAAGTAGAGATAGCGGTCGTGAACGATGTCACCCACGGTGAGGGAGTGCAGGTCGAGAACGGGTGAGAGCGGAATGATGCAGAGCACGAGCGCAAAGCGCGCAACATTTTTCTGGCCAGACCCGCGCAGCAGGAACAGGACAAGGGCAGCCGCGGCCGCAATTATCAGGAGAAAGGCCAGCGGCAGCAGGACGCCGCGAGCACTGAAGTGCGACACGTAATCGAGCGAGTAGAACTCACTCAAGCGCACGGGCAGGAGCAGGTGCCGCACATAGAACCAAAGCACGGCTGGCCAGGTAAGACAGACCTCGGTCCAGGAGATTGGGATTGTCGGATGCGACCATCCCCCCAAAGCGCGATAGCGAACGCCACCATAGATCGGCACCAGCAGCAGATACGGAGCAGACTCGCGGATCGCCGCAATGAAGCGCCTCCAGAAACCTGCGCTGCCTTCTTCCTCTCCATCAAAATCGCGCTCAAGAATCAGCACGAAAGCGATAATCAGTACCGGCAGCACGATGGCGGTTTCTTTCGAAAGCAGTGCCAGGGCGAACAATCCAAGCGATAGCGCCGCGTACCGCACTTGCCTCGTAGCGGGAGCAGCTTCGAGCTTCGAGCTTCGAGCCCCGAGCAGGCCAAATCCACCATGTTGATCGGGCGATTGCTCGCGGCTCGTAGCTCGCGGCTCGTAGCTCTCCGCATGGGATTGCTCGCGGCTCGCAGTTCGTGACTCGTAGCTCTCCACAAGCGAGGCCCAGCGCTCCAGGCGGGCACTGAGAAAGGCAGAAAAGCTCCCGAGCAAAAAGCAGGCCATGAGGGGATCGCTTACGCCGGAGATCCAGGCCACATTTTCGACGTGCGCGGGATGCAGACCGAAAATCAGTGCGGCGAGGAATGCCGTCAAGCGATCGCACGAGAGTTGTTGCGCGATGCGAAACACCAGCCAGGTGGCGAGGACGTGGCAGGCGACGCTGGTCAGGTGCCAGCCGGCGGCGTGGGTCCCGAAGAGCGCATAGTTAACTTTCAGCCACAACAAGAAAAGAGGACGGTAGTAATTCCCGCTGGTATTGGGATAGATCGCGGCCCAGACATGCGAAGTAAAGTACTGCGGCACGTAGCGCCAGCTATGCACCGCCGGATTCTTGAGAATCTGCGGAACATCGTCATACACGAACCCGAAGGAAAGCGTTGCAACATAGACGAGCGCGGTAATGCCGCACGCCAGAACCTCCAGCACGCCGGATCGATCAGGAAGATAGGGCGCGAAGGGTTGGGTTGGCTGGACTCGGTCCATATTCTTATGTTTTGAAATTCTGCCGGTTGGGGCGATTCGTTTTTGTGATGGCGCCCAATGCCTGGTACCAGGCAACGATCCACGGAACGAGCAGGGAAAATGCCAGGCGGGCAGCGAACGTCCGAAGAATGTTCTGATTGAGTCCCTGGGGTCCTCTGTGTCCCTCTGTGTCCTCAGTGGTTTGCGCTTTTCTAGGCGGCGCTTCGCGATTGGCGGCTCCGCGCAGATCAGTCCAGTCCAAACGAAAAGCAAAATAAATTTCGAGCGCGAGCACGCACAGTAGAGGAATGGGCGAGTAAACGAGCGCCAGCACCGCGAGAATCTCGACCAGGCAGCGCGCGATGTTTCGCCAGAGGCGGGCCGAACGGCCTCCCAGCACGCCGTCGGTCAGGGAATAGCTGATCATCTGGCGCACGGCGGAGTGGAAGGTATGGCGCGGCTGGTAGGAAGCTTTCGCACCGGCTGGGAAGGCGGGCGTAACCAGCGCGCGCACCTTGGCATCGAATGCGGTGTCTTCGCCGAGAAAGACGGTTTCGGGAAATCCGCCGACGCGCTGCCAGAGCTCCTTGCGGAAGGCCATGGACCGGGCGGTGCAGGATTTGGTGGCGGCTCGCGGGTTGAGTTTGACTCCGAAGAAAGGCGCTGAGGCAACGTCCCAGACGGTAGAGTTCGCCGGGTCGATGAAGGAGCCTCCAACGGAATATTCGCAGCGCTGGCCAGAACCGCGACCGGAGTCGGAATCGGACTCAGGATCGGATTCAAGATTAAGGATGGGCGCGGTGAGCCGGGCGAGCCAGTCCGGATGATACGTGCAGCCGCAATCGGCGCAGGCTACAACTTCAGAAGACGCGGCGGCGATGCCGACGTTGCGGCCCCGGGCGATTGGCCCGGGAGAATTTTTCAGGCTGCAACTGGGGTCGCGGATGGGAACGAGATTCGGATATTGCGCGCGGGCAGCTTCCAGGCGCTCCCATGTTCCGTCGGTCGAACCGCCGTCGACAATGACAATCTCGGCCGGAGCGAGGGTCTGCCCGGCAAGCGTCGTGATCAGCGAGTCGATGTCATCGCGCTCGTTCAGGACGGTGGCGGCCACGCTAACGGCGGGGCTGCTGGTTCTGGATTCCATATTGCTGCAGACAGTGTACCCGTGAAGGGCAGTTGCCGGTCGTCAGTTGTCAGTTGTCAGTTCTAGCACCGTGACCGCGAGAAGTTCACTGCCGCCGGCAGAGCATAGCCTCGGCACGCCACGACTGGCCTGTCATCAGAGTTTACAGCCCCGTGACAGTTTCGTGACAAGTCCGTGTTCGGGTGGTGGTAGTCTGGTAGGCGCGTTGGATTCTTACGATTTTGCTCGCTGCTTCCATGCAAGCATTAGGACCCGGCATACGGCTTAGAGGCGTTGAGTGGAAGGAGTGCTCCTGGGATGAGGAAGTCACTCGCTGTTGGTCTGCTGCTGGGTCTACTTGCAACCGTGCCGCTGGCGAAAGCGCAGGAGGAACCCTCAAAGTTCGATCTGTACGGCGGGTTCTATTACGCACGCATTAATGTAAATGCCAACGTCCCCGGAATGGCGCCCTCCGCAACATACATCGGAAAGGGCGGGGGTGGTCAGTCCGAGTACAACGTTAATAACTGGCTTGGAGTGGTGGGAGATCTGGCCGGTTTTTATGCGACCAGCGCCGGGAACGGCGCATTTGCCGGAGCGTTTCTCACCTATCTTGCTGGGCCCAGAGTAAATTTCAGGCATGGGAAATTTACGCCGTTCGTTCAAACTCTCTTCGGAGGCGTTCGCTCGACCGACGGGATACAGCAATCGACAGGCACCGAAAATAACTTTGCCATGACGGCGGGTGGCGGCGTTGATTTCAAGGTGTCCGGGCACGTCTCGGTTCGCCCCATACAGGCCGAGTACTTCATGACCAAAATCCCCGACGGTCTCAACAACCGCCAGGACAATCTGCGGCTTGGCGCCGGGATCGTCTTGCGCCTCGGCCGGAAATAGTTTGCGACGTGCGGCAAGACCCGAAAGCAGGCTTAGTTGCCGGGCGTAACATCGCAGTTAGGCTCACCGTGGTCAAAACGCGCATACGCCTGTTTAGAACAACTATCTACAAACGCTGCCGCTCCACATTAGCGGGAATGCTGGAGTATAGTTTCTGTCGTATGCGTGTCTTGGCTTGTTCCCTCCTGATTTCTCTCTGTGCTTTTGGGCAGAGCCCTGGGGCGTCAAAGCTCTTCAATATTCCTCCAGGATTGGACAAAACGTGGCCGGATGCTGTCCTCAGCGAGAGTGAGACGAACCTGCTGAGAAAGGCGGTTGAGCCTGACCTGCGCGATTTGGAAAAGTATTGTGAGGAGAAATCCATGTTTGACAGCCTCCACAAGACGAGCGTTGCACTCGGAACGCGTGGCAAAGGCGTCATCGTTTCGACGAATGGCTCGTGTTTGTGCGGAGCAACCGGAAACTGTGCGATCTATTTGTACACTCGCGAGAAAGACCGTTATCGGGAAGTTCTGCGAAATGGAAAACGTATCCCTTACAGCTTTGCCTTCGCTATGGTCGCTTCGAAGGCCGATGTCCCCGACCTTGTGCTAGCCGCTACCGAGAGCGCCTTCGAAGTACGTCTCACACAATACCGGTATGTGGGTGACAAGTTTGTTCCGCAAGCATGCGAAACGCTCACGGCGAAAGACACCGGCTCCAGCCCGAAGAACTGGTGGAATCCAAACGAAGTGTTGGTCAAGCCGTGTGAAACACACTGATTTGGCTTGAAGTCAGCGAGCTTCGATCAGGTGGCAGCCCGGTCTAGAGAAGGCATCGTCTCAATTGGCGGTTATTGTTGCACCAGATTGGGTTGTTCCGTAGAAGTTCCCGTCGGTGCTCTGCACCAGCCCCGACGGGACAGAGCCGTCTGTAAGGTCGAAGTTGTGAAGCGTGGTCAGAGTGCCCTCGGGTGTCATCTTGAAAACCGTGCCACATCCACTAGCGCCGCAGGCAGTGCTGGCTCCGCCGATGCTGGTTGTCCCGTATAAATTCCCGTCCGTGGCCAGCACCAGCCCGCTGTAGGTGTTCCCGCCGCCCGTATATGCACACCCTCATCTGGATTTCAATTGCCCATTCTGGCGATGAGGGGTTTAACTGCTGTAACAGCGATTACACTTAGTCGTGGATAGAAAGGCGATCTTTATGGCACAACACCCCAGGTCGGACGAACTCTTGCTACTGCGGCAGCCCCACCTTCCGCACCAGCTCAGCAAACCGCGGGTCGGAACGCAGTGAGTCGAGTAAGAAGGAAGTTTTCAGATGCGCCATCCAAAAATCGCGCTCCTGAAAAGCGGTGTTGAGCCACCGGAAGGCCTGATCTTTATCTCCCAAGTCGGCATAGAGGATCGCAATCATGAGCCCAGAATAGTATCCAGTTTTACGTTGCGCTTGCCGCATTTCAATGCCTTTGGTAAGAGCGCCCTTCCAGCCCGCTGAACGAAATCCGTGCTCCAGAGCAGAAGCGAACTCAGATTCGCTTCGGTTACCGGAAAGCTGGCCGTAGGCTTTCCATTCTTCAATGACCTGCGGGTACATGCGTTCCCCCCAATAGGCTTGGGCCAGAAAAAAGTGCACCATGGCGAATGTCGGGTTCTCATTGACTACATTCTTGCAGGTGACGATGGCCTCGTCGTACTGTCGTGCCAGGTTGTGAATGAATCCAACATCCGTGCTGATGATCGGTGAAAGCGGATCGAGCTGGTGAGCACGATTGACTTCAGCCATCACATTTTTCCCGCAACCGCCATCACAGACTTGCACCAAAATCGGTGCGATGATTCCCCGATACTGGACCATCGAGAACTGCGCCGTCTCCAGAGACGGACTTAAACCCTGGTCCCAGCTCTTCGACAACTGAAAGAAACGTAACGCAAGCGGCGGAAGCATCCGGACGAAAAAACCTTCCTAAGTCCAATCGTTTGAATATTTTACTTATAAACGACTTATTATCATCAACTTAACTGTTTTTGGGTAGGGGGGTACCCCCCCATTTTTCCAATTCCTGCTTCGCGGAACCCCAATCATCTACCTCTAATTCATAATCTTAGGAGCAATCATAATGGCTTCATCTCTCGATAAATATTCCGACAAAATTTGTGCCCAGCGCAAGGCAAATGGCGATCCCTGCGAGTCTCCCGCTCTTCGCGGCGACCTGAAACGTGCGAACCGTTGCTTTCTGAGGTACGCGACATCGGTACTGTTGACTCCGCCTCCGCTTTTTTTGTAATCTGCGCTTACACCGGAAAGGAGGTGGTCGGATGACAAGTTCAGATGGTAGATGTAGCAATTCCAGACCAGGTGAGGTGGCTGAGTCTTAGGGCGGTTGCTCTAAGCGGAGTTCTCGAGGAACCTTTGGTCGAGGGGAATCGGGAACATCTCTCGCAAACAATCCGTGAATATGGGCTGATCCTCCCGGCGCATGTGGCACCGGGAACCGGAATTAGCGAGGGGCCACGAGAGTGACCACCTCAGTCAATCCCAAACAGTCCACCGGGCGGCCCGCAGGCTGAAAAGCTTGCGGGCTGTTCTCTTTTTTGGGGTCTCTGGGTTACTGGCTCGTCACTCCTGTTCGGCGGGCGCGAAGAAAACCAGGACTTCCAATTCTTCCTGGACGTCGTAGAAGAGGTGCTCTTGCTCGGCCTCGACGAAGATCAGCGAACCGGCATGAACCTCCGCATCGTCGGACGCATGGGACGCATGGCCGATCTTCATGCGGGCGCGGCCGCGGACCACATAGTAGAGTTCGTCCTCGCGATGGGGCTTCTGCGGATCGGTTCCGCCCTTGGGCAGAACGTAGACGCCGGCGCTCATCGCTGGGACTCGCATGAATTCGAGGTAGCGTTTGGCTTGGGCGGCGCGGGCGCGCTCGAGGTCATCGAGGTGGAAGAAATGAGTCATGGCAAATAGCTCGAGTTGCGGGCCTCGAGCCGCGAGTAAACGTAATCGGCTGCCGATCAGTGCTCACCTCCGCCCCACGCAGACTGCCCACTTCGTGGCCGACGGTGCAAGATACTGGGTACTGGGTACCGGCAACTGGGTACTGCCTTATCCAACGGCTCCGCGAAAAAAGATGTCGGTGAATTGACGGACAATGGCGTCGCCGGTTAGCGTCCCGCCGGGCTTATGCCACTGGTAAATCCAGTTGATCATGCCGACCAGCGCAAAGGCGGCGGCGCGCGGCGTGACAGTTGAAGTGGAATTCCGCTTGCGCTGGACGTCGGCGATCATGTTCTCGACGAAGTGCACGTAATCCTTCTTGCGGCCGTTGATCTTGCGGCGCAGCGCGGGCGGCAGAGGATGATTCTCGTGCAGCATGACGGTAATCTCGCGATCTTCTTCGCTCAGTACCACCCCGATGTGCAGACGAATCAGGGTGCGCAGCCGCTCTTCGGGATCTTCGACACGGCGCGCAGCGTTGATTACCCGTTCCTCGGTAATGTCCATTGCATGCGACATGATGTTGAACAGGATCTCGTCCTTCGATTGAAAGTGGTGGTAGAGGCCTCCTTTGGAAAGCTTGAGAGCAGCCGCCACATCGTTCATCGAAGTGGCGTCGTATCCCTGCTGCTGAAACAGACGCGCGGCGGCGCGCAGGATTTCCTGGCGCGGCTCCTGACGAGGTTCGATGGTCGCTTCCCGAAGCATCACTGGTGATGGTATCGCGGAACGGGCCTCTTCTTCTACTCGCAATGCGGCGTATCCACGGGGCTCTTGAGCGGTGAGGAGCGAAAACAGCGATTGGGGCGAAGGGTTGCAGTCTTAATGAGAGCGGAACTATTCCTGCGCCAGCCAGTCGAGCGCTTCTCCGCGCGTTTTGAAGGTCACGATTTCGCGCTGGGAAAAGGAATGGAAGTTCTCCATGAAGGCGTGGGGGATGTGTTCGGCGCCCACCCATGCTGATTTCTTCACGAATGGCCGGTCGAGCGTGAGCACTTCTTTAATCTTCATAGCCACGGTGTGGTCGATTTCGGCGTCCTCAAAGTCGGCCAGAATGACGACCGATTTCGGAACCTGCTGCGCCACTAGTGCCCGGGCGTATTCGAGCAGCAACTGCATCTGTTGGACTTTGGCGTGAGAAAAATCAAACAGCAGAATGCGCTTGCCTTTGTGCTCGACGAAATGAATACGATCGTCCATGCAGAATCCCACTCCCATCACGCAGCCGAGATTGCTCGATGCTTCCCGGTGGTTCAAGGCCAAAGGCTTGAACCACGGAGGACACAGAGTAACACGGAAGAAAGCTTAACCGAGCAGCGACTCGACTATGGTGTAGACGTCGGCCAGGGCAGAATCGAGAGCGGCGGCGTCTTTCCCGCCTGCTTCCGCCAGATCGGGACGGCCTCCACCTTTGCCGCCAACTTTTTCCGCTACCTTGCCTACTATTTTTCCGGCTTGCACTCGGGTGGTGAGATCTTTCGTCACGCCTGCGATCAGCGAGACGTTGCCGTTGCTGGCTGAGCCGACTACGACTACGCCGGACCCCAGCTTGTCGCGCAGCTGATCGACGAGAGTGCGCATCTGCGCACGTTCCAGATTATCGGCGCGATGGGCCAGAACCTTTACGCCGCGAATTTCTTTTATCTTGTCGCCAAGGTTGGCCGCGCTCGACGATGCCGACTTCATTCGCGCCTGATCGAGTTCACGCGTCAACCGCTTGATCTCGGCGTCTTTCTTTTCGAGCTCGGCCTTTAATATTTCGGCAGGAGGCGCATCGGCCTCGCGGCTGGTGAGTCCGGCTACGACCTCTTCGAGCTGATGATCTTTGCGGAAGTGGCGCAGCGAACCTTCGCCGGTGACGGCCTCGATCCGGCGCACTCCCGACGAGACGCTGCCTTCTTTCAGAATTTTGATCAGGCCGATCTCGCCGGTTTGCGCGGTGTGCGTGCCGCCGCAGAGTTCGGTGGAGAAGTCTCCGATTTTGATGACGCGGACTTTGTCTCCATACTTTTCGCCGAAAAGCGCCATGGCGTGATACTCGTTGACGGCCACATCGATCGGCACGTTTTCGATGACCTGAATTTTCTCGTTCACGAGGACTTCTTTGTTGATGATGTCCTCGATGTCCTGCAATTCTTCTTCGGCGACTCCGGCGAAGTGCGAGAAGTCGAAACGCAGATGGTTGGGAGCGACCAGCGATCCCGCCTGCTTCACGTGCTTGCCCAACACCTCGCGGAGACCAGCCTGGAGCAGATGTGTCGCCGTGTGATTGCGCATGGTGGCGGCGCGGAGATCGGTGTTGACGACGGCGTCGAGTTTGTCGCCCACGCGGATTGGCTGCTTGGCGATGACCTGGTGGGCGCGCACGCCTTGGATCGGTGCATACGTGCCGGTTACTTCGGCGACTACTGTGTTGTGATCGCCTGAGTAGAGCAGGCCGCGATCGCCGACCTGGCCTCCGGATTCGGCGTAGAAGGGCGTGTGGTCGAGAATGATTTCGCCCTGTTCGCCGGGGTGGAGTTCTTGCGCGCCTTGGCCGGCTTTGATGATGGCGAGGACTTCGCAATTTTCGGAACGAGTTTGGCGATAGCCTTCGAAGGTCGACTTCGGGAGCTGCTGGTAGGCGGGGTTGGCGGTTTGCTTGACTGCGCCTTTCCAGGAAGCCTTCGCACGTTCGCGCTGCTCTTGCATGGCACGGTCGAAGCCAGCTTGCTCCTCTTTGCCGAAACTGATTCCCTGATCACGACATGCATCTTGTATAAAGTCGAGGGGCATGCCGAAGGTGTCGTAGAGCTTAAAAGCCTTTACGCCAGGGTATGAAGGGCGTGCCTCATTCGCGAGACTCGGATTAGCGGCGAGAACTACTTTGAAGTCGTGCTCAAACTTTCGCCTGACTTCGGCAAAATCCTCTTCCAGTTTTTGGAGCCCTACATCCAATGTGTGGGCGAAGCGGGTCTCTTCGATCTGTACCGCCTTCGCTACGCGGTCGGCGCTCTCGTTTAGTTCCGGGTACGCATCTTGCATGAGATCGCGAACGGCGAAGACCATCTCGTGCAGGAACGGCTTCGTTTGGCCGAGCAGGCGTCCGTGGGTGATGGCGCGGCGGATGATTTTTCGCAGCACGTAGCCGCGGCCTTCGTTTGCGGGGATTACCCCGTCAGAGATCAGGAAGGTTGCGGCGCGGGAATGATCGGCTATTACTCGAAGGGAGGCTGCGCCGTGAGTGCCGGCAGTGGGAGCCGAGCTTTGCTCGGCTGGACGGGCAGGAATGCCCGTCCCCACGCTGGCTGGGGTGCGCCCCTCAGCGGAGCTTCGCTCCGCTGGACAGCCGAGGGCGGCTGTCCCTTCGTGGCCTGTCAGTTCGGCTGCTCTTTTGATTAGCGGTGTGAATAAGTCGGTCTCGTAATTCGAAATCACGCCTTGCAGCACCGATGCGAGCCGCTCCAGTCCAGCTCCTGTGTCGATCGACGGTTTGGGCAGCGGCGTCAGCTTGCCGCTGGCGTCGCGATCGAACTGCATGAACACGAGGTTCCAGAGCTCGACGTAGCGGCCGCAATCGCAGCCGAAGGTGCAGGCTGGCGAGGTGGTGCCGTGGCCTTGATCGCTGGCGATCACGCCCATGTCGTAGTGAATCTCGCTGCACGGGCCGCAGGGACCGGTATCGCCCATCTGCCAGAAATTGTCTTTTGTCCCAAACTCGTAAATCCGCTCTTTCGGCACGCCCTGGCCTAGCCACAAATCGTAGGCTTCGGAGTCGCGCTCCACACCGTTCTCGCCTTTGAAGATGGTGGCATAGAGCTTCTCTTTCGGAATTCCGAACCACTCCGGCGAAGTGATCAGCTCCCACGCGTAGGCGATGGCATCTTTTTTGAAGTAATCTCCAAAGCTGAAATTGCCGAGCATCTCGAAAAAAGTGTGATGGCGGTTGGTGAAGCCGACATTTTCTAAATCGTTGTGTTTGCCGCCGGCGCGGACGCACTTTTGCGAGGTGGTGGCGCGCACGTAGTCGCGCTTTTCGAGGCCAAGGAAGACGTCCTTGAACTGGTTCATGCCGGCGTTGGTAAATAGCAGCGTGGGATCGTTCGCCGGAACGAGCGACGAGGAATGGACCTCGCGGTGTCCCTTCTGAATGAAGAAGTCGAGGAATTTGCGGCGGATTTGGGAGCCTGTAAGCATGGAAAGTTAAATTCTAAATGGTTGGGAGACTTTTGGCTGCGGCAGGCTGCTGGTGTTTCGCTGGAAAAAGTCAAAAGCGGCTACCACGGAGGGCACAGAGAGGCACAGAGGAAACCCCTTGTCATCCCGAGCAACAGCCGCTCGGGATGACATTTCATATACATTTGTTATGGCCAAACCGTCTTAGGAATCAGTTTTATGTTTCCACTTTACTCGGCCACTTTACTTGGCCACGTCTTCGGTCTTTTCGGCGCCTTTCTTGACTCCGTGACCAACCGCCTTGGCGCCTTTCTTCACGCCGTGGCCGGTATCTTTGGCGGCGGTCTTGGTGGCATCGCCGGTTTTGTCGGCCGCTTTTTCAGTATCCTTGCCAGTGTCTTTCGCGACAACCTTGGTGACATGGCCGGTGTCTTTCGCGGCGACCTTGGTGGCGTGGCCGGTATCCTTGGCTCCGGTTTCGGTGGCTTTGCCAGTCTTCTTGGCCACTTTCTTGGTCGCGTGTGCGGTATCTTTCGCCGCCGTGTCGGTTGCTTTGCCGGTATCCTCGCCCGCCTTCTTCACATCGGTTCCAACCTGGCCAAAGGCGAAAGCAGACAGACTGAGCAGCAGAGCCCCGATCATGATCGACAGCGTTGTTTTCAAAGTGCGTATTTTCATAGTCCTCTTTTCCTGGTGCGTCCTAAAATTTACAGAATTCGCGATGGCCGATTTTTATCAGAGTATTGGAATGTTCGCAACTCTCGGGAAGAGTTCCTCAGCTTTGGCTCTCGGGAACTGCGTCCTCCAGCTCAGTTAGGGTTTCCTCATCGACATCCCATTTTTTCAGGATCGTGAAGATGGTTTTCGATCCGAAGCCTGCGTGCATGAGGTTGCGGAAAATGCGTGCGGCCTGTTTTTGGTCGGCTGGTTTCTGCAACCGTTTGCGCTTTAAATAGGCCCGCGCCAGATCCTCTTCCTTTACCTCGTCATAAACCGAGGCAACCGCTTTTTGAATCACATCGCCATGCACGCCCTTTGCCTTCAGATCGGTCACCACTCGCATCCGGCCGAATTTTTCAGTCTCGCGGCGATATGAGGAATAGGCTGCCGCGTAACGGGCGTCGTTCAAATATCCCTGATCTTTCAGGCGAACGATAATCAGTTCGACCAGCGTTTTGCCGAATTCCGTGTCGGCCTCGACGCGATTGCGCAACAGGCGCTTCAGTTCGGCGACCGAGCGGCTTCGGCGGGCAAGCGCACCGACGGCATATTCGTAAAGCTCGGGCTCGGTGAAGAGCTTTCTGGGACGGCCAAACGCCATGCTTATACGATAGCGCCGGTGGGCTCCGTTGTCAGTCCAACGCGGAGACAATCCAAGCTGTCTCGACGGGATCGAGAGTCTGTTCCTCATTTACTTATAGCGTCGACTCATCGCGTTGGTGGCAGCGACGCCGGGTTTGCCGTTAGTGTGCCTGCGGCCGGGGCGGTGGCGGCTGGAGGTGCGGGAGGCGCGACCAGCGCCGCCTTCGCCGAAGAAGGCAACTTGTCGGCATTGGCGAGCAGCAGCGCCAGTTGCCACATCTGGGTTTCATTGAGCGATTTGCTGAAGCCGGGCATGCCGGTAAGACGAAGGCCATTGAAAACCTTCCAGTAAGTTTCGCCCGGCGGGTCGTCGGTCACGCCCTTGCCCATGAACAGTTGAGGCGGATGCGGGTACATTCCCGTCGCAATCGCCGTCTTCGGAGACAGCGGCAAGCCATGGCAAACGGCGCAATGCTGCTTGTAGAGTTCGGCGCCTGCCAGGTAATTTGCTTCGTTCGCCGGGATCGGAACGTTCTTCGGCATATCTTTTTCAATACGCGCGTTTTGAGCCTTATTCGCCAAGAGCGTTTCGAAGGGCATATCCGAGTCGGTCGTAGCTACCGGGGCAGTGCCACTAGCGAAGTAGAAATAAATCAACAGTGGGACCAGAATGATCCCAAGTACCAAGCCGGCGATGAATTTCAAGATTTGGCCTTGCCTTTCTGGAGTTGGATAACTTTAGCACCTCCGTAGCTCGCCGATCTCTGGAGCGGCATCTAAAAGGGGCTTGCCGACTACTAGAAATAACACGGAGGGGGCGTTTTACAAATTCTTGACCGCATCCGGGCCCGGAGGACGTATGCTCTTTCTATCGCGCTCTGTGGATGGCGCCGGGCTTGCACATCGCACACGAGGATTTGATCCTAATGCAAATTGTCAGCACTGCCAGCGCATTTCCGAAGCACTACTACTCCCAGGAGATGCTGCTCGCTGCCCTGCAGCAATTCTGGGGTGACCGGATCGACAACCCCAACGTCCTGCGCCGCCTGCATCGCCACGTGGGCGTCGACGGACGGTACCTCTCCATTCCCAAGGAAGAATATATGACCATGAAGACCTGGGGAGAGGCCAACAAGCACTGGATTCGCACGGCTGTGGAGCTGGGAGAAAAAGCGGTGGCGGGCGCGCTCGCAGGCGCTGGTTTGGATGGCCACAATGTGGGCGCTTTCTTTTTTATTTCCGTGACGGGCATTTCCAGCCCGTCGATTGACGCGCTGCTGGTGAACAAAATGGGATTGTGCCGCAACATCCGGCGCGTGCCGATTTTCGGCCTGGGCTGCGTTGCGGGAGCTGCCGCCATTTCGCGCGCCGCCGATTATGTGAAGGCTTATCCGGATCAGGCGGCGATTGTGCTCTCGGTGGAACTCTGTTCGCTCACGTTGCAGCGCGAAGATATCTCGATGGCCAACCTGATCTCATCGGGGCTGTTTGGGGACGGCGCTGCCGCGGTCATCGTAGCCGGCGCGAACTGCGGGCTCAGCGGGCCCACCATCCTGGCGACCCGCTCTGTGTTTTATCCCGACACTGAAGAGATGATGGGCTGGGACATTTCGGAGAAAGGCTTTCGCATCGTTTTGTCGCGCGAAATCCCGAACCTGGTGCGAAACAATCTGGCCCATGATGTAGATGAATTCCTCGCCACGCGCGGATTGACGCGCGCTGATATTGGCAGCTGGGCACTACATACGGGCGGACCAAAAATTCTCGAAGCTACGGCCGAGGCGCTTGGACTGAACAATGGTCAACTTGACGTTTCCTGGGAGTGCCTGCGCCGGACGGGCAATCTCTCATCGGCGTCGGTGTTGGTCGTACTCGATGAAGTTATGAAGAATCGCCGTCCTGAGCCGGGTACGCTGGGGATTCTGGCCGCTATGGGGCCGGGCTTCTGCTCGGAACTTGTTTTGCTGGAATGGTAGGGCCATTCTTCGGCGCAGACGCATCATAGGTATATGCCCCCAGATCCTGGGTTGGAACGTCTGCAAAATCGGGTCGATGTTTTTGTCGTCGGTGGAGGGCCGGCCGGTCTGGCTGTTGCCATCGCTGCGCGCCGTCGTGGCCTGAGCGTTGTGGTCGCCGACGGAGCAATTCCACCGATCGACAAGCCCTGCGGCGAGGGCCTGATGCCGGACGGTCTGGAGGCCTTGCGCGAACTTGGCGTTGAGATTCCGGCAGACGACGTCTATCCCTTCCGTGGCATTCGTTTCGTGAGCGGCGCAAGAAAGACGGAAGCCGTTTTCCCACGTGGCGTCGCGTACGGGATTCGACGCACCGCTCTGCATCGCATTCTGATTGACTATGCCGCCTCATGCGGCGTTTCCATGCTCTGGCAATCGGCTGTCACGGGACTTCATCCGAATGGCGTTCTGGTCGGTGGAAGGCTCGTCCCTGCGCGCCGGGTTGTGGGCGCCGATGGCTCAAGTTCCCGTGTCCGCCACTGGGCCAACCTTGACGGCCACCGGAAGAAAAAGCTGCGCTTCGGATTTCGCCGGCATTACCGCATCGCTCCCTGGTCCGACTTCATGGAACTGCATTGGGGAGATTGCCAGAGTCATGATTGTCAGAGTGATGCCTGCCAGATCTACGTCACTCCCGTCAGCCGCGACGAAATCTGTGTGGCGCTGATCTCCGGGAACCCGCAGCTACGGCTGGACGCCGCTCTCGCCGAGTTTCCCGAACTGGCCGCACGCCTCGGCTATGCCGGGCACTCATCCACCGAACGCGGAGCCATCACCGTCAGCCGAATGCTGCAACGCGTGTACCGGGGAAATATAGCTCTAGTCGGCGACGCTTCCGGGGGAGTGGACGCGATCACGGGAGAAGGACTTTGCCTGGCGTTTCGCCAAGCCGCGCTGCTCGCCGATTGTCTGGCGTCACGGAACCTGGCGCGCTATCAGGTCGAGCATCGGCGACTGATTCGACGCCCTGCGCTCATGGCGCGGTTGATGTTGTTGATAGGCAGCCATGCGCGTCTGCGCCAGCGCACCATGCAGGTCTTCGAAGCAACCCCGCGCCTGTTTGCGGCGATGCTCGCCTTGCACGTCGGCGATACTACCGGGCGCGGCTACATTGCAAATGGAATCGCGCTTGGGAGGCAGTTTCTCAAGGCTTGAGGCCCCGGATCCAATCCAGATTCATGAAGAAAACCTACGGCATTTCTCTGTTCTCTATCTTTCTGTCCAGCGTCGTTTTTCTTCTGGCACAGTGTCTGTTTGCGCAGGCGCCCGCTCTGGCGCATGAACTCAAGTTGGAATTCGATCCCGCGCGAAGCGGCGCGGGCATTACCCTGACCGGCAACTTTCACACTGTCGAAGGCTCCTTCACGCTTAAACACGGCGCCATTCGTTACGATCCCGCAACCGGCAAGGCTGGGGGCGAGATCGTGTTCGACGCCGGCAGCGGCCAAACCGGCAGCGACGGTCGCGATAGCAAAATGCGCAAGTCTGTAATCGAGAGCGCACTCTTCCCTGAAATTGCCTTCCGCCCCGATCACGCGGACGGTACGCTGGCGGTGGCCGGCGACTGCACGCTGCAGGTGCATGGCATGTTTTCAATCCACGGAGCCGAGCATGAAATTACCTTGCCGGTTCAAATGCATCTTGAAGGCAATACCTGGACGGCCAAAGCGTCGTTCCGCGTCCCGTATGCCAGTTGGGGAATGAAAAATCCGAGCGTTCTTTTTCTGCGTGTTGCCAACGTTGTCGACGTGCAGTTCCACGCCGCCGGAAACCTGATGCAGCAGTGATACCGCGCTCAAACCGTTGTGGGTTCTCGTGAGGCAGAGAGGCGTGAACGCAGGTAGTCGAGAAATTCTTCGGTGCCGCGCCCGGTCTTGGCCGACACTTTGAAGACCTGCATGCCCGGGCGCACCGCTTGGATATTAGCTATCGCTGCGCACTCATCGAACTCAACAGCCTCCGCGAGGTCTATTTTGGTGAGTATGGCGACGTCGGCGGAATTGAAAATTGTGGGATACTTCAGCGGCTTATCTTCACCCTCGGTAACTGACATCAAAACGATCCGCAGATTCTCGCCCAAATCGTAAGACGAAGGGCAAACGAGGTTGCCCACGTTCTCTACAAAGAGGAAGTCGAGTTGATCGAGATCCCAGCCTGCCAGCGCCTTCTCAACCATAGCCGCTTCGAGGTGGCAGACTGTTCCGGTGACAATCTGCTTCACGGGAGCCTGGCTGCGAGCGAGGCGAATGGCATCGTTTTCGGTGGCGAGGTCTCCGACGAGCGCGGCAACTCGATGCCGCAGATGGAGCAGCGTGAGCGTCTTCTCAAGGAACGCCGTCTTGCCTGAACCTGGGCTCGATACCAGGCTCACGACGAAGACGCCAGCGGCGCGAAATCTTTCACGTAGCGCCCGCGCGATGACATCGTTCGCCTTGAGAACGTTCTTCCGTACCTCCACCAGCCTGGGTTCGTTACTCATCGCCGAAGGTCCATCGCTTCCGCTTGTCAACCCCGCTTGTCACTGAATCTCCAATGCAACGACCTCGAGTTCCTTACCTTGCACGATGTCAGACGACGGGGTGCCACAGTCGGGGCAACAAAACCACTGCGTCGATGTAAGGCCGCGTTGCGCCTGACACTGAGCGCAGAAAACTACGATTGGAATCTCCTCCACGATTAAACGTGAGCCGGCCAAAGGCGTATCGGCACAGGCCATTTCGTAGGACGAGAGAAGCGCTTCTTTGACCACGCCTGACAGCGCACCCAATTTCAGGTGAACGGCGGAGACCTGGCCTCCATGACGCATGGCTTCTTCTTGAGCCATCTCCACGATGCTCATCGCGATGGAAAGCTCGTGCATCCGAGTTACTCGGCTTCGACCATGCAGGTTCGTCCCTGCCATCCAACCTGGATGACCTTGTTGTCCTCAATGAGCACGGGCACGTTGCGTTGTCCCCCCGCCAATTCGCTCAGGCGGCGGCGCGCCTCACGGTCGACGTCGACGTTATATTCCACGAAATCACGGCGCTGCCACTCCAGCCAATCACGCAGTTCCTGCGTGTATGGACAGCGCGTCGTTCCGTAAAGTTCAAGCTTGGCCACGGGCCAATACCTCCACCAGCTCGCGAATGATGTGATAGATCGAAGCCTGCACTTCCTGGATGCGCGGAATGTAGTCGCAGTGCACAACGACGGGAAAGTCGACCAGACCGCGGCGAAAAATTTCACCACCGTCGTAGCCCAGCAGCGCGACCGTCAGCAGGTTGCGTTTGCGCGCTTCATCGAGCGCCATGATGATATTTTTCGATCCGCCGCTGGTGGAGATTCCAATTGCAATGTCTTCCGGCTGCGCTTGCGCGATGAGCTGGCGCAGAAAAATCACTTCCGTTCCGACGTCATTGGCCACGGCTGTGATGTTCGCCGGCTCCATCGACAACGAAACGGCGGGGATCGGCTGATAGCCCGGCGGCGGGAGGACGCAATCGATCGCCCAATCGTTAGCATCGGTGGCCGATCCTCCGTTGCCGAACAGGATGAGCTTGCCTCCACGCTGCAGGCGCTCCTGGATCGCGAGCGCGACGCTGCTGATCTGTTCTGACTGCTCGCGCGCCACGCGTGCACGCAGTTCGGAATCGTCGTGAACTTTCATCTGGATGGAACTGGCAACTTCGGAAATTAAATCGTCGGTGCCCTGCTTCTCGCGGCCGAGAAAGGGATACAGAAATTGCGTCTCACCCAGATCATGGCCCAGTTCGCGGTGCTCGAAGAAGACGTGCACGGTCTCCCAGAGTGTGTGGTAGAGGATTTCGATCATCTCCTGGTGCATGAACGGATCTTCGGTGGCGGGCTCGAGCGCGTAGGATCCTTCCATCCCGGGAAGCGCGAAAGTCATTGCATCCTGGGCGCGGGCTTCCTGCAGCGTGGCCCAGACCATGGGATCGCCTTCGGGCGGACCGAATCCCATGACGATGTCTTCCGGGCGAAGGATGGTTTGCAACCAAGGTCGAAAGAGAATCGAGAGGTCGAGCGCGGGCAAAGCACGTTTGCCGACGATTACGGGATGAACGAATTCCACCGAAACGTGCTGCGCATCAGTGGCATACGGCCCGCGGCCGAACGCGAGCAAACGCCCGCCGTGCAGAAAACGTTCCGACATTTCACGGCATGCTTCCGCCAGGCGCACGGCTTCGCGCGCGAAGAACTTTTCAAAAACGCGATTCCTTTCCAACAAGTGCTCTTCAATTTGAGTGGCCAGTTTGTATGCCGTCGCCATGCTTCCCTCTCACCCACTCGCTCTGAGAACAGGTTCAAACGCCGCGTGCAACGTGCTGAACCATGGAGGAGCACAGAGGCTACCCCGTGCTCCTAACAGATTCGCGGAAGCGGGTCGCCCACCAGCATGTCGACGATCCGGCTGCCGCCGTACGATGTGGTCGCCAGTACCGATCCCGCGGGCTGTTGGCAAACCTCGCCGATGATCTGAGCTTGTTCGCCGCCCGGCGCGACGGTCAACGCATTGAGCGCGGCGTCTGCATATTCCGGCGCCACGACCGCCAGGAACTGGCCCTCGTTCGCAATGTGGAGCGGGTCGAGCCCCAGCAACTCGCAGGCTCCGCGCACGGCATCGCGCACCGGAACCTTGTCTTCATAAAGCGCGATGCCCAGCCCGCAGTCGCGAGCCAGCTCGTTCAGAGATGTGGCAGCGCCGCCCCGGGTTGGATCGCGCATCCAGCGGATGCCCGGGGCCGCAACGGCCGCCATGGCCTCAATCAGGGGGAGAACTGAGCGCGTGTCAGAACGCAGATCTGCTTCTATATCCAGTTCCCCGCGGGCCAGCAGAATCGTAATGCCGTGGTCGCCGATGGGTCCCGAGAGTAATACCTTGTCGCCGCATTGCACGGTGCGCGGATCAATCTTCACACCGCGAAGCGGACTGCCAATGCCCGTGGTGGTGATGTACATGCGATCGGCTTTGCCGTGCTCCACGACTTTTGTATCGCCGCCCGTGATCTTCACACCAGCTCGGCGCGCGGCGTTCGCCATGGCGCGCACCTCGGCTTCGAGCAGATCGGTGGGCAATCCCGCTTCTAGGACGAAGGTGACGACCATCGCTTCAGCCCGCGCTCCTGAAACGGCAAGGTCATTCACGGTTCCGTTCACCGCCAATTCGCCGATGGAGCCGCCGGGAAAAGTCAACGGCTTCACGACGAAGCTGTCCGTCGTGATGGCGATACGCACGCCGTTGATAGAGAGATGCGCGGCGTCTCCCAACGGTTCGGGGGAAGCGCCAAAGAGCAGCGGCGCAAACAGACCTTCGACGAGCCTGCGGCTGGCCTTGCCGCCGGCTCCGTGAGCCATTTCTATCTGCGGCTCGCGGAAGCGGACTTTTGCCGTGACTTCTTCCGCCCGGTTTCCCGACACGTTTCCCGCGACGTTTTCCACGATGCTATCCGCGACCGTTTCCGCGAATATGGCCGGCGTTACGCGGTCTGGCTCAGGATGTTCACCATTGCCGTTTTGCGGTGTTCGTAGTTGTAATACGCTGCGCATGATCCTTCCGATGACACCATGAGTGCGCCAATGGGATGCTCGGGCGTGCACTCGCGTCCAAATAATTTACATTGATGAGGCTTGAGAACACCCTTCAAAACCTCTCCGCATTGGGCGGCCTTGGGGTCAGTTACGCGCACGCCGGGGACTTCGAACCGTTGTTCGGTGTCCCACTCGGCATAGGCGTCGCGAATGCGAAGCGCCGATTGCGAGATGAATCCCAGACCTCGCCATTCAAAATATGGCCGCAGCTGGAACACCTCCGCCATGGCGCGCAACGCCGCTCGATTGCCTTCCCACGGAACGACCCGCTTGTATTGGTTCTCGACGTTGGCCTCTCCATTTTTCAGTTGCCGCAGAAGCATCACGATCGACTGCAGCATGTCGAGCGGTTCAAATCCGGAAATTACGATGGGCTTGTGCTCATCTTGCACGATCCATTCATAGGGACGGCAGCCGATGACGGTCGACACGTGTCCTGGCCCGATGAACGCGTCGAGGCGCATGTCAGGGGAGTCGAGAATAGCGCGGATGGCTGGGATGATCGTCACGTGATTGCAGAACACAGAAAAATTATGAACTCGGTCCGCCTTGGCGCGCATCAGCGTCAGCGCGGTGGATGGTGCCGTGGTCTCGAATCCGATGGCAAAGAACATGACGTGCTTGTCGGGATTTGCCTTGGCCATCTTTAGTGCATCCGATGGCGAATAGACGATGCGGACGTCCATGCCGCGCGCCTTGTGCTCAAGCGGGCTGCCGCTCGTTCCCGGGACGCGCATCATGTCTCCGAAGGCGGCGAAGATTACGCCGGTTTGGCTTGGCGAGGGCTGAGCCAATGACAGGCCGTCGTCGATCCTGCCCATGGGCAGAACGCACACCGGACAGCCCGGCCCATGGATCAGTTCGATATTCGAAGGAAGAAGATCTTTCAGCCCGAAACGGTAGATGGCGTGGGTATGGCCGCCGCATACTTCCATGAAGCGATAATGCCGCGCGGGATCGGCCAGGCGGCGAATCTCGTCCGCCGTCTTTGTGACCAGTTCGGGTTCCCGGAATTCATCAACAAATCTCATCCTAGATATCCCCAGCTCGTCTTGGCTCAGTTTAGCTCTCTTCAGTTCGGTTTCGATTCTTCTTCCAATCCGTAGCCCTGCACTTCCTGCATGGCTGCCTCGGTCTCACCCAGAGCGCGCAGGGTCTGCATCTGGTCGTTGGCATCCTGCTCGCTGATCTTGCTCATCGCAAACCCGACGTGAATCAGAACCCAGTCTCCGGGCTGGGGACGGTCATCCTGCAACAAGCCCAGATCGACTCTGCGCCTGACGCTGACGACGTCAACCAAGGCCGAATCGGGGTTGTCGGGAGAAATTTCGATGATCTTTCCGGGTATGGCGAGGCACATGTGGCATCCTTTCGACGCGTTTTCACCGTCGTCTTCGTTGACGTTGTTTTTGCGATATTCTTTGCCGCTATTTGGGCTGTCATTCATTGAAATATCATCGAAATATTCTCGAGCTATTCCCGCCTTCGGCATCCAACTTATCCCTGCCTTCGGGCCACAATGTTGAAAGTACCCTTTACTTCATCCTTAAGCTGAATGGCACCGCCCGCGACTTTGACGATTGCAATGTCATAGTCGCTTTGCCTCACCAGAAACTCGCCCGAAGCCCGCAGGGAGTCGCCCTGGATGACCACCCTGGCCGAAACGGGCAGGGTATGAGTTACGCCGTGCAAAGTCAGTGCTCCCTCTAGTTTCACCCAAAAGAGGTCGCCGCTTCCGGTAGCTGCTCCGCTCCACTCGTACAGGATCGTAGGGAATCGATCTTTCTCGAGCACGTCGTCATACATCTGACGCTCGATTTCGAGGCGGTCTTTCTCGCTGATGTCATCGGCCACCTGGAGCGAGTCAGCGCGAATCCTTATCTCTAGTTTGGCGTCCTTGAGCACAGCGCCTTTCACAATAAAGCTTGCATCACCCTCAAAGTTCCGAATTGCAATTTTCGGATTGTGGCCGAACGCCGAAAGCAGTCCTTTGGAGAATGCTTGTACCTGAAAGGTGCTCCCCTTGGTATCGATCACGTAGCGATCATCACTGCCCTCCGTTATATTGGGCGCGTTATTTGCGGACGACGCCATATGATCCTCCTTTCGGGGTTTGGGCTCAGTTGCCTCTTTCGCTTCATGCCCGAAAGTAAATCTCAACCTGCTGGGCCGGGCTTTTCTCCACCGGACTCCTTCCCGCCTACATGGCGCGCAACCTCAGATAGCGATCCAGATCCGGCAGCGCCGTCTGGGCAAGGTTGCCGATACCGACTCGTCCCAGATAACCCCGCACCAGAGGGTTCGAAAGAATCAGGCCTGCGCCGAATACCATGAACGCCAACCCGCTAAGCATGAACAACGTGTCTTTGTCGCTTGCAGAACCATTGTGATTTTCAGCCACGACCGTCTCCTTAGTGATTCAAAATTACCGCTCTTGATCTTTACCGCACGGCTCTTTCAAAAGCTTCTCTATCACCGATGCCACCAGATTTACCGCTTCGTCGATTGCCCCCTCAACGGTTTCGCTCAATCCCATTTGTCCTTCTTCGCCTCCAAAGGTGGCGGGCTCGCACCCGACCAACAAGATTTTTTTCAAGCCAACGTTCATTGCCGCCGCCATGCGCAGCACGTTGAGCGGGTTCATCCCATGCGTCTCCACCACACCCTGCTGAACCTCGTCCAGTTTGCTAAGATCGGGCTCGACGAGCGAAACCGTGCCCGGTTGCTGGCCGTGCGGATAGGCATCCACCAGGATGGTCGTTTCGTATTCGTCTTGCAGGGCATACGCGAGATCAAAACCTCGAATGCCGAAATCGATAATTCTTACCTCGGCAGGAAGCCCGTGAGAGGTCAACCGTTTGACGACCTCGACGCCGAACCCATCATCTCCGAGGAAAATGTTTCCGATACCGGCGACGAGGATGCGTGCCTGTCGGCTCGCGGCTCTAAGCTGAGCGTCTTTAAGCGGTGCTTCGTCCGGTAATGGTTCGACTTCCTCAGCATCGAAGAAGAAGCGATGGCCGGGCTGGCGCAGCATACCCATATCCCGCCCCGGGTCATCCTCGAGCACGACGCAGACGTGGATCTTGCCTTCGTAGTCCTGTTCGATGCTCTCAATTAGAGCTGCCTGCCCGGCCAGGGCGACGTCGAGGATGTCACCGCCCTTCCTGGGATGCAGGCGCACGCGATCTCCCACCTTCACTTCGACACCGCCAATAGGCAGGCGATCAACGGGCGTCTTGTCCTCGAGCACCTGCCATTCCCACTCGTTCATGCTCTCTTCTCCGTAGGCTGCTCGTTCGACTGGCCCTTGAGTGGGCGCATACCGCGCACAGCGCCATGCAGTTTCATGAATTGTTCGGCGGGCATTGTCTCGGTCCGCTCCAGAATCTGGCGGGCGCGGTCATCGGAGTTGCGAATCTCACGCTTCTCTTCATCGGTGAGGGTCATGATGCGGAGAGAAAGAATCTCGTCGATCTCAGTGCCGTCGAACAGGTCGCCGATGCTTTCAGGCGCAATCTGCGGGTAGTCGTAGAGGATGATCGGCGACGCCAGAAGCGTATCGCGCTTTCCTTGCTCTCCTACCAGTACGGGCCAGACGCCAACGTTTGCACACTGTGCAGATAATTCCTGCAAGTCGTCAGGAGGCTCGAGCAACGAGATGAACTCGCCGCCCGTCGCGCCGAGGATGGTGTGGGTTGAAACCAGCGACCGCATCAGCGCCTCACCCCGGCTGGCCGCGGGAGTCTCCAGGGGCGTCGTGTTTCGCACGTCAACGCTGATTTTGAAGACCCCTTCCCGAACGCGTTCCGCGGCGAGCTCGATCGTTCCCTCGATCTCTTCTTGCTGCCACGCGTGTTCAGCATCGGCCTGCATCTCCGCCGGGAACGCGAATTGGTGAGGCATGGGCGCTACGCAGAGCTTCCCCAGCGTGGACCCCGGCAAGCTGATGTCTCGCTCAACCGCTTCCTGCCAGCCGCCCGGCAATGACTCAGCTGCGGCCTGAGCGGACTCACGCTCGCGCAAGGACCGTGTCCGCAAATGCAGAAACCGCAGCTTCACCTCGAGGACGGTGCTGGCGTTTCCGCTGACGAGGCACTCAGTCCGCATGCTGGAGGCTTCCTGACCTTCTTGCGCTTCACTGTAGGCACGCGGATACACGACTCCAAAATTCCAGCGCTGCTGATTTTTTACCGACGACGGCCGGTAGGGATAGAGCATGTATCCTTCATAGAGAACGGCTTTTGCAATCTGCTCGACTCGTTCGAGGTTCATGGCCGCACCGTCTCTTCTTCTTGCGACGCCAGCATGCTTTCCACGGCCTCTTCCCACGTGGGAATTCCGTTCCGCACCTTGTAGTCGTGAAGGCGCTCAAAAACGTCGCGGCGCAGGCATAGCCACGCCGTCCCCGGATAGTACGAGTCCATCATTTCCCGCCAGACTTTCACCCGGAGACCAAAACGCGTTTCCTTGTCCCACGAAATGGGCGCCACCTGCATGCCTTCGCTCTGCTGTGCAGAAGAGCCGCCCGAATAAAACACACTGCCGCTGAACATCAGGCAAAGAGGGATGTCGCCATCGCCCAGCCCGTGGAAATACTTGGTGGAGGCGACGTTGAAATCGAATGTGCAGGGCACGGGCAGATCGACGACCGTCGTGTCTTGAAATGGCGGGACGTTCACATTGACGTGAGTCCACAAAAGATTGCGCAGGGTTTGACTCCAGCGATCGGGTTCCCCGAACAGGTCGCGCAGTTTCTCCTGATCTTCTGCCGTGTATCGCCGGCGCGTGACCTCGATCTGGATCTGACAGCGGAGAGCAACGCCGTGAATCGTCTCCGCCGGATCGGCATTCGTCAGACGCAGTTTGAGCGCGATTTGAGGAGTGGCAGAGAACTTCACCACTTCAGCGCCTTCGATCTGAAATCGAAGATCAGGCATGCATCTCCTCATTTACGATTTCAGCGCGGGCGCGAAGTTGAGAGAAAAAGTTGCCGATTTCCTGCCAGACCTCGGTGCCGCCCGACAATCCGCGCCAGTGGATGCGGATGAGGCCGACAAGCTTGTAGCAGGCGTCAATCGGGACCATGTAATACTCAGGCGCGGTTGCGCCACGCGCAGCGCCAATGCGGTTCACGAGCAGAGCCTGGACGTCGGGTTCGAGTTCACCCAAAATTGGATTCGCCTGCACGATGTTGTTCCACGCTTCGAGCGGCAGCAGCGACTCGGTTGCTCCGGCCGGGCTCGGGTAGAAGGCGCTGACGCGCGAGGTCTGGCTGTTTTGGAAAAAGAACGCAAGATTGATCGGGATCAGCAGGCCATCCCATTCCGCGTCAGTCATATGAAAATCAGCGAGCAAACGCACATCGCGAGGGACCCGTTTATATTTCGAACCAGCGCGCCCGCTGAAAAGCATGGCGCAGGCGTCACAGGTACAAAGAAGCTTACGCTGCGTCAGTTCAATCAGGTGGGGATGCTCGCTGTGCAACTCGCTGGCGCACAACTCACAGTGTTCGGTATTTCTCCGCGGCCGCCGGGCGAACTGGCGCAGAATCTCGAAAGACTGCCCTGCTTCTCGTTGCTCTTGCTGTTGCTGTTCCCTATTTATCATTTCCGCAAGGCCCTGACGTCCCCACTTGTTGTGCCGCCACGATCGCGAATCCTAGCCCATACCCTCGCTGCTGATTGCAGCCGTCGAAACCGAAGGCGGTACCGATCCCAATAACTGGCCGAGCGCGACGAAACCAGAGGCGGGCTGGTCTTCCAACCCCTCCACGACTATCGAGGTCAGGTCTGGGGCGGCTTCGTAAATCGCTTCTTCCACGGCTGCCTGAACCGTCGACTTCGTCGAGCCGCAGGCATGGCCTTCCACACTCACCTGCACGCGAATGTCGCCGCCGTTCACGCTGATTAGTTTCACCTCGGCGCCCATTTTGTGAAACTTAGAACGCATCTGTTTCAGCTTGCGCTCCACGCGCACCTCGATCTCATCTGGATGCAATCCGTAGAGGACGAGCAAACTGCTGACTAGCGGGTCTTCGCCCAGTTCATCAATTACGCGCGCGCCGCCATCACCGGAGCTAAACACGATCTCCAGAATTCGCTCGAGACCGGTACCGTGCAGATCCATCAGCAACTGGACGAGCGCCTTGGCAGAGGCCCGGGCTGCGGGATCGGCGATTGTTTCCATCTCATGCACCAGTTCGCCGATTTTCTGGACGCGCTTCTGGAAATCCTTGTCGTCGATCACGGTCCTCCTTCAAAACATCCCCCAAAAAAGTGAGGAGCGGAAGCAAGGAAAACAGGAGCGGGGGAGCACATTCCTTTCGTGCACTCGGTCCGCCTTCCGTAGGACAGGACGCTCCCGCTCCTTTGACAGTACCCCCTCGATCTCAGGGTTGGATGCCAAACATCGGCGAATGCCTTGTCTCAAGCACCTTTCCATCCCCGAGGTACATATGCACACCGCACGGCAGGCAAGGGTCGAAACTGCGCACGGCGCGCATGATGTCGATCCCCTTGAATTTATCGGGGCCGTTCTCCTCGAAGATCGGCGTATTCTGCACCGCATCTTCGTAGGGGCCCGGCGTGCCATAGACGTCGCGCGGATTGGCATTCCAGGGGGTCGGAGGATACGGATGGTAATTTGCGATCTTGCCTTTGCGAATTACCACGTGATGAGACAGAACTCCGCGCACCGCCTCATGGAAGCCGCATCCAATGGATTCTTCCGGTACCTTGAAGTCGGTCCACGTCTTGGTATGTCCGGAGTGCAACTCCTCAAGCGCCTTCTCGACGAAATGCAGCGCGCAGCATGCCGCATAGACCTGGAAATACGTCCGCGCACGATCCCGCTCAATGGCATTGCTCCACTTCGGCACCTTCCACTCGAATTCGACCTCGGGTAGGGAAGTGGTCTTGGGCAGATACATTTTCACGCTGTGCCCGGTCGACTTGATGTATCCGATGTCAACCAAGCCGGCCAAGGCTGTTGCCCACAGGCGCGCGATCGGGCCGCCGCCGGTGTCGAGCGCGAGGTGATCGCCGGTGCGCTTGTCGTACCAGCGGGGCGACATGACCCACGTATACTTGCCGCCGAAATCACGCTTCTGCGGCTTCGGGATCGTAGTCTGGTTCCAGGGATGATGTTTATCCACTGCGTTCCCCAGCGGGTCGGTCTTCACGAACGTCTCGGAACTCTGCCAGTCGTCGTAGTAGGAACTCCCCAGCAGAATGCGGATGTTCAGGTTGATATCGACCAAGTCGGTGGTCACCAGTTTGCCGTCCACCACCACGCCTGGCGTGACGAACATCTTGCGTCCCCAGTCCGTCATGTTCTTGTAGGTGTAATCGCAGTGGTCGGGGTCGTTGAACGAACCCCAGCATCCCAGCAGAATTCGCCGCCGGCCAACTTCTTCGTAACCGGGAAGCGCTTCATAGAAGAAGTCGAACAGGTCATCGTGCAAGGGGACGACCTTCTTCATGAACTCGACATACTTCATCAGGCGAACCACGTAGTCAGTGAAGAGTTGAACGGTCGGAACGGTGCCCACGCCGCCTGGATACAAAGTGGAAGGGTGCACATGGCGGCCCTCCATCAGGCAAAACATCTCGCGCGTCATGCGGCTCATCTGCAACGCTTCCCGGTAGAAACTTCCGGTGAACGGATTGAGCGCGGTCATAATGTCAGAAATCGTGCGGAACCCATGCAGGTTGGAGTGAGGCGCAGCCGTCGACTGCGCTTTCGACCAGATCTTGGGATTCGTCTCCTTCACCATCTGCTCGCAGAAGTCCACGCCGACCAGGTTGTCCTGAAAAATGTTGTGGTCGAACATGTATTCCGCGGCTTCGCCGAGGTTGACGATCCACTCGGCGATTGCGGGCGGCTGGATTCCGAACGCCATGTTCTGCGCGTAGGTAGCACAGGTGGCGTGGTTATCGCCGCAGATGCCACAAATGCGGCTGGTGATGAAGTGGGCGTCGCGCGGATCTTTGCCCTTCATGAAAATGCTGTAGCCGCGGAAGATCGACGACGTGCTATGGCATTCCGCGACGCGGTGGGCGTCGAAGTCGATCTTGGTGAAGATGCCCAGGCTGCCCACGATACGAGTGATCGGGTCCCAATTCATCTCCACCAGTTTTCGTTTCTCAGTGGGAACATCGCGAGTCGGTGCAGTAATGGTGCTCATTAGATCGCTCCTCTCCGTGCTCAATAAGATCGTTGCTCAATAAAATCCTTACTCAATAAAATCCTCGATTCAGTAAGATCTCGGGTGGTAGCCCGTGGTGAGTTCAGCACGCGAATGCCGCCACTTCGGTTCCTTGTTGACGGTGGATTGGGTGATGGATCGCAGGGCAGACACGGCGCGACCGTAAGCGCTCACCACTCCTGAAGAAACTTTGCCGCCGGGCGGTTCATCCATGAACGGCATGAACTTGTCCGGGAAGCCGGGCATGGTGCAGCCGATGCAAATGCCGCCGACGTTGGGACAGCCGCCGATGCCTGCCATCCAGCCGCGCTTCGGCACGTTGCAGTTGACCACCGGGCCCCAGCATCCCAGCTTGACGATGCACTTCGGCGAGCCGTAGCTTTCGGCGAAATCGCCCTGCTCGTAGTAGCCGGCGCGATCACAACCTTCATGGACGGTATTTCCGAACAGCCAGGTCGGGCGCAACTGGTCGTCGAGTGGGATCATGGGCGCTCGGCCCGCCACCTGGTAGAGAAGGTAGAGAAGTGTCTCCATGAAGTTGTCGGGTTGCACTGGGCATCCCGGCACATTCACGATTGGCAGGCCGGCCTTCGAGGTCCACTGCCATCCCAGGTAGTCCGCCAAGCCCATGCAGCCTGTCGGATTTCCCTCCATGGCATGGATGCCGCCATAGGTCGCGCAAGTGCCGCATCCCACGATGGCCAAGGCTTTGGGAGCGAGCCGGTCGATCCACTCGGTGGTTTTTATCGGCTGATTCGTATCAGGATCAGTTCCCAATGCCGCCCAATAACCATCGCTCTTAATTTTCTCGTTCGGAATCGAACCTTCTACCACCAAAACGAAGGGATCGAGCTTCCCTTTTTCCGCCATGTACCAATACTTCAGAAAGTCGTCGCCGTTCTCATAGGCGAGCACAGGATTGTGCAGGTGAACCTTGGGCAGACCCGGAATTGCTCCCAGCAGAACATCCTCAATGCTGGGTTGAGTCGCGGCGGTAATTGAAACGGAATCTCCATCACAGCCCAGCCCGGCTGTGATCCAGAGTATGTGGACCTCCGCCACGGCCGGCGCCTTCTGTGTGGCTCGACCGTACGGGATTGCTTCCGTTGCCATCGCTGTCTCCTTTCGATGAATCGTTAACTTTGCGCGGTATTTGCGCGTATGTTCGGCCTATTGATCTGCGCGAACCCTCTCGGCGCAGTGCAGCCGAACTAAAACCAACTAAACGACTGTTCTCTTAGAAAACTCAACCCACCAATTTCATTCAATTCGGCCGCAAACACCTGAGTTGAATGAAACAAGATGCTTGTGACGCCGACAAGCGGGAGCAGCCTCCTTTTCCAGTGCAACAATGCACTAAGGGATGACCGGGGATTCCCTGATACGACCGTGAAATGAGATGTAGATATCGCGCCGAACTGCTTTGCAGGAATGTTGTGCGGGAAAGCCGGCAGGAAATGAAAGAAGCGGACGTGGGGAAAGAAGGGAACGCGGGAAGCCAGGAAGTTCGCGGGCCGGACTCTTAATCAAGCCGTCTTTTCGTTAATACTCCACTGGATGGCATGCTGCACCAGTTCGCGGGCGCTGCGCAACGACAGTTTATCCTTGATGTGCGCCTGGTAGGATTCAACCGTTTTCACGCTGATGTGCAATTCCTCCGCGATTCGCCGCGTGGAATGGCCCTCGCCAATCAGACGAAACACCTCGAGTTCGCGGTCGGTAAGATCCGCAATCGACGACGGCTTGCCGACACTCGGGCTTCCGATGTAGCGCTGCAGCATCCGGTTCGCGATCCGCTCGCTTACATAAATTTCGTGGCTCAGAATTCGCCGCAAAGCGACCAGCACCTTCTCGGTCGCCTCCTGTTTCATGATGTAACCTTGTGCGCCGGCACGGAGTGCGCGCTCCGCATAGATCGATTCGTCGTGCATGGACAAAATAAGGACGGGCAGTTGCGGGTAGCGGATTCGGATGTCCTTCAGCAAATCCAGACCATCCGGCCCGTTCAGCGAAATATCCACCACTAAAATGTCGGGCTTGGCCATTGCGACCGACTGGATCGCAGCTGGTGCATCTTCCGCCTCGCCGCACACCGTCAAATCCGGCTCGCGGTTGATGAGCAATGCCAACCCCTGGCGCACGATGGGATGGTCGTCCACCACAAACACTCGGCTCTTCCTTGTTACCTGTCCGTTCGTTGCCCCATTCTGGTTCATGGCATGTCCTTCGAACTTTCTTTCGAACCTCGATCGCCTGATTCTTGATCGCCCGATTTTCGGTCGCACGAACCTGGATCACCCGAACTTTGTTCGGTGCTGGTGATTGGGAATCGGCAGGTCACTATCGTGCCACGTGGCGGTTCGCGGCGGATTTCCAGATTCCCTCCGATCATTCCCGCGCGATAGTTCATGATATGCATTCCTACGCCCGTGTGGGGAGCGAGCCGCCGCTCGATGCCCGCTCCATCGTCTCTCACAATCAGCGTCCCTTCATGGTCGCCCGCGAAAAGACGAATCAGAATGTTCTTTGCCTGGCCGTGCTTGATGGCATTATTCACCGCTTCGAGCGCGATGTGATACAAGTGAGTTGCCACCGGCGCATCGTGAATCAGGACGGCCTGCTTCGCACTGGAAGCGGCAAGCGATCCCAAACAGGTCTTCGATCTCGGTGGCGTAAAGTTGCAAAGCGGACATCAAGCCGTGCGCATCAGAGACGACGGGCAGAAGTCCGCGGGCCAATTCCCGCGTTTTGAAAATCGCATCGTTCACCAACTGGACGATCTTGGCCGCCTCCGCCGCCTCGGGAATTTTCTTGTCCGCGAGTTTCTGCTCCTGCACCTTGGCCATGAAAGCGATGCCCGTGAGGTGCTGCCCTAATCCGTCATGCAAGTCCTGGCCGATTCTGCGCTGTTCCCGCTCGCTGATTTCCAGGACCGTCTTCTCCAGCCGCTTGCGATCGCTGATATCGCGAATGGCGCTCGATACCAGCACTCCCTCCTCTGTCTCTACGGGGCTCAAACTGATCTCCACTGGAAACTCATGGCCGTCCTTGTGCAGCGCATATAGTTCCAGACCGGCGCCCATGGGCCGCACGCGAGGTTCTGCAAAGAAGTTTCTTCGATGCGCGGGATGGTTCCCGCGCAACCGTGGCGGCACGAGTTTCTCGATGTCCTCTCCCAGAAGTTCCTGGCGCCGGTAGCCGAACAACTTTTCCACCTGCGCGTTCACGAGAACCATTTTCCCCTTCTGATTGACCACCACCACTGCATCCGGCGCGGCTTCGAGCAGACCGCGAAATCTGGCTTGTGCACGTTTCTGCACGGTCACATCAATCCCCGAAGCGATGATGTAGGTGGGAGTTTGCTTCACGGCCGGCAGGACCGCGACCGACCATGAAATTGTCCGCTCACTGCCGTCGCGGGCAATCCATGCGCCCTCATATTCGGTCACGCGATTGCTGATCGCAAATCTGCTGGAAGGTGGCTTTGAACTGGTCCTTCTCTTGCGGGATCATGAACAAATCCCAGATGCACTGGCCCCGCGCCTGTTCGAACGATATGCCCGTCAACTGTTCGCAGGCGCGATTGCAGCGCACGATGCGGCCTTCGCGATCGAGGACAACCACCAGCGCTCCCACCGTGTCGAGGATTGCGGACACAACGTTGCGTTCTTCCTGCAACTCTTCTTCGGTCCTCTTCAGATCGGTGATATCGAACGCAATTCCGTGAATGAACCATGGACGGCCATCCGCATGGCGGATCATCTTGGCTTCGCAATGGAACCAAATGACCCGCCCATCGCGCGCGAATACCCGGTAGGCGGAGCGCAACGGCTTGCCCGAAAGAAACATCTCCGAAGCTTCCACGCTCCAGCGATCTTTATCGTCGGGATGAATTTGCTGATACCACTTCACGGGATCTTCGAGCCATTCCGCTTGCGAAAAGCCCAGTGTCGCTTCAATCTGCGGGCTCACATAGGCTTCGCCGATGCCGCGGTCGAGGTACGCCATGAACACAACTGCCGGCAGTTGCTCAACCAGCGCGCGGTATTTGGCTTCGAGGTTGGGGAGTTGTGCTTCCGAGATTGGGCTCTGGTCAAGCCTTTCGAAGAAGTGATGCAGAGCGCCCAGAGATCCGACAATGTCTTTGGAGTAAGTGCTGGCCAGTTCAGCCAGAATTGCTTCCGCGGCGTCCTGAGTAAGTTCTTTCGCTTCGGGAGCCAAAGAGTCGGCATCTCGCGGCGTCTCACCGCCCATCTGCCAGAACGCACTCATCGAACCATCCCCCTCCTGCTATCAGGGTATCGGTTTCGTGTTCGCTTTCGTATCAGGGCACGGCTTTTTAGCGATATCACAAGCCCTCGAAATCAATTGCCCCTTCAGGGGCTGGGCGGAGCTTTCGGCCGGACCCTCCAGGTCGGCTCCTTGTTGAGTGAAGCCTGCGTGAACCTCCGCAACGCGTGAATTGCCCGGCCATAAGTCTGCACCGCATGGGACGACAACAATGACCCCGGAGGTTGGTCCATGAAGGGCATGAATTTATCCGGGAAGCCGGGCATGGTGCACCCAATGCATATCCCGCCGACGTTCGGGCATCCGCCAATCCCGCCCATCCATCCCCGCTTCCCTACGTTGCATTGCACTACCGGGCCCCAGCATCCAAGTTTCACGATGCACAGCGGAGAGCCATACTCCTCGGCAAACTCGGCCTGCTCGTAATAACCGCCGCGATCGCATCCCTCATGCACGGTGCTGCCAAACAGCCAGGTGGGGCGCAGAGCGTCATCCAGCGGAATCATTGGGGCGCGGCCCACCGCCAGATAGAGAAGATAGAGAATCGTCTCCATCATGTTGTCCGGCTGCACCGGACAGCCGGGCACACAGACGATCGGGATCTTCGCCTTCGATTTCCACTTCCAGCCCAGATAATCGGGCAGACCCATGCAGCCTGTTGGATTTCCCTGCATGGCATGAATGCCACCGTAGGTGGCGCAGGTTCCTGTCGCGATGATTGCCCAGGCATGCGGCGCCAGACGGTCGATCCACTCGCAAGTCGTAATCGGTTGTCCGGTCCGCGCGTCGGTTCCGAACGAAGCCCAATAACCTTCGCTCTTATTGGTTTCGTCGGGGATCGATCCTTCGACCACGAGAATGAACGGCCTTGCCGATTTTCCCTCGGCCGCTTCGCGGAATGGCCGCACGAACTCGTCTCCATTTTCGTACGCCAGAAATGGGTTATAGAAATTCACCTTTGGCGTCCAGGGCAGCGCGCCGGTCACAATGTCTTCGATGCTCGGCTGGGTGGCACCGGTCATCGCGATCGTGTCTCCATCGCAGCCCAATCCGGCCGTCAACCACAAGATGTCAATTTCTTCGATCATTCTTTCATTGATCATTGTCTGCTTACCGCGCGAATTGCAGCATCCCCCGACGTGTGCGTGCGTATTCTATCTCGATTCCGGTGGCTCATGGGCGAACATTCGGCATACGCAACGCGGGTTATTGCGCTCGAATCCTTTGAAGCAGGAAGCCCGGTCGAGACATGTTTCCGCGGCAGCTAGGCGATTCACTGAAAGTTGCGTCACCCGTCAGAATTTCGTTTAGAATTCGCTGCGAAACAGAAAGGACGCCCCCGTGCCCCGACAACATCCACCAGTAACTCAGGAAAAGCCCATGGTACGCTTCGGGCTGGGACTCGCGAACTGGAGCGAGAAGTGGTTTCCCGACCCACTTGTGTTTGCGCTGCTGGGAATCGTTGTCGTTTTCGTTGTCGGCCTATTGCTTCATCAAAGCCCTGCCAAACTCGCCATCTCGGGAGGCAAGAGTTTCTGGTCGCTGGTGCCGTTCACCATGCAGATGGTGATGATCATCATTGGAGGCTATGTCGTCGCCTCCACGCCGCTCGTCTATCGCGCCATTCGCGCCCTGGCGGGAATTCCCAAGACGCCGAAAGCGGCGGTCGCGATGATCGCGCTGTTCTCCATGTTGACTTCGCTGATCTCCTGGGGGTTGAGCCTGATCTTCAGCGGGTTGTTGGTGCGTGAGATGGCCAATCGTGTCAAGGGAATGGATTATCGCGCCGCCGGCGCTGCTGGTTATCTTGGCCTGGGCGCAGTCTGGGCCATGGGTTTGTCTTCCTCGGCCGCCATGCTGATGGCGACCAAATCCACTATGCCTCCGGCGCTCTTCAACATCAGCGGATTGATTCCTCTCACGCAAACGCTCTTCCTGTGGCAGAGTCTGGCAACGGCGTTCATCCTGATCGTGCTCTCCGTGCTGATTGCATACCTTTCTACGCCGTCGGCGGAAAACGCCAAGACCGCCGAATTCTATGGCATCCAGTACGAACCGATCCGCTCCAGCCTCGAGCCCAAGTCGAAGCCCGGCGAATGGCTGGAATACAGTCCGCTGCTGACTATCCTGGTTGCCGGGCTGCTCGTCTGGTATCTGGTCGATGTGTTCCGGACGTCTCCGCAAGGCGCACTGGCAGCGCTCGATCTAAACACCTACAACCTTATGTTCATTACCGTGGGACTGCTGCTGCACTGGCGTCCCAAGCGCTTTATGCGCGCCGTGGCTGACTGCGTGCCCGCGACCGGCGGCGTGCTCATCCAGTTCCCGTTCTACGCCGTGATCTTTGGAATGATTGTAGGCACCGGCATCTCCGATGTGCTGGCCAAGCTTTTCGCTGCCAGTCAGCACGCACAGCACCTATCCACTTCTAGTAGCCACTTACTCGGCAGTGCTGGGCGTCTTCATTCCATCGGGCGGCAGTAAGTGGGTCATCGAGGCTCCTTACGTCTTACAGGCCGCGAACTTGCATCAGGTGCATTTAGGATGGGTGGTGCAGATCTACAACGCCGCGGAAGCGCTGCCCAATCTGATCAATCCCTTCTGGATGCTGCCACTGCTCGGCATTCTGAAATTGAAAGCCCGCGACATCGTGGGATATGGAGTTCTGCAACTCATGGTGCACGTGCCGGTAGTTTTCTTTCTGTGCTGGCTGTTCGCGCGCTATATTCCGTATTTGCCGCCGATGAAGTAGATTGTTGATTGCCGGGAGAACCAATGAGTCGTCTTGAGCGGAGCAGCAACTTCGCGGAATGAAGTCGCCGTGGAGTCGAAGGACCCTTACCGTCTATCCTGGCGATCGAGTTTTCCTGCCGACCGGTGCGCGCCACCCGGGGAACCATAATCAACGACACCGCATACAGGAAAATCGAAATCGCGATCGATCCTGAATGGCCATGGGGCAGATCTTCAAACAGCAGCTTGGCACTGACAAACGCCAGAATGCCGTAAGCGGTCCAGACCAGTTCGATGCGCTGCCAGCGCGCGCCACTGAAGGCCAGGGCGAGCGCCAAGCCGCACGTAATCAGCGTGCGAATGACAGCGACATGCGCCGCTCCGGGAGTCATGCCGATTGCCGCCAGCCAGAACAAACAGGAAACAAGGAATGTGGCGATCGCGCTGACCGCGAGAAGGGCCGCCAGCACCCGCAGCAGCCGCTCGTTCCAGCGCTCTCCTTCGAATCGTCCGCCGATGGCGTAGCAGACAAGCGCGCACAGGGCTACCATCCAAACCATCCAGCCCGGCGCGGTGGGGAATGTCCCGGCCAGCGCTCGCCCGGCATACTGCAACAGGCCGGAGGCAAAAGCGGCCGCTGTCAGATAGACCAGTCCATGGAACTCGGGCGTGAGGCGAGCCATCCGGACGCCCACCAGCGTGGCCATGATCGCGGCCATGCTCAAGAACACCGCGACGAGCGCTGGCGACAGAATGAGGAAGCTGCCCGCCAGCACAAGTGCAACGCTCCAAGTCGAGTACACGTGGTAGTTGCGCTGCTCCTCGTTGTCATTGCGGTCAAACCAGGCGAATGCGGCGGTGTAGCATGCGGCAGCGAGCACCCAGCAGAAGACACCTAACTGCGTGCGACCGGTGGCCGGCGCAAACCAGAGCCAACTGGCGGCGGCCAGCATGAACGCGATCGCAACCTGAACGATCTCGAAGACGGATATCCGCCCGCGAAGCAATAGAGTGCGACTGGCGATGCCCGCTCCGTAAATTAGAAACAACAGGGAAGGAAGCAAGAGAAGCGTGGCCGTCGACACCGCGGCATATCCCGGACGAGCGCTTTCTGGAATCGAGTGGATATAGATGAGAATCAGAACCGCGATGTCAACCATCGGTGCTGTCAGGAATCGAAGGCCGAGCCAGCGATCACGCGCCGTCGCGGATTCGCTTGCGAGAGCCATCACAAGAAGAGCGGCGACGTATGGCACGAGGTCGTGCGAGACAATCAACAACGCCAGCGCAGTGACGGCCACAGCGATCTGGGCTGCCCAGACTAAGGACGCAAGGTTACGTTTCCAGGCCAAAGCAAATGCCGCGATCGCAAACGCGCTCAACAATCCGGCGGTTGCCCACGCCGGCAACACCTGAAAGCGGAGTGTAAGTTCCCCCAGCATGGGAGCGAGAATTAATGCCGATGTGACGGCATACGCGCTTCTGGCAAGCCGTGCACTAACCGCAACGCGCGCCGACCATACCAACCACATTCCCGCGTAGGCGAGAGCGAGCACTACAACTGCGAGTTTGGGAAACGATCCCGATTCCGCCACCGCCCGAAGTACGTAAGCACCCGCGATGCCGAGCATGGCCTTGCCCACCACGGGGAATACGCCCTCGGTTTGCGCGGGCGCGAACTCTTCTGTCGTAGCAATTCCCGCCGCAGGCACTCCCGTCGCGGTGACTCTTGCTGCAACCGGGAGAGACGGGGCGGAATGGGATGGCGATGAAGATAAATGATCGAACGCCGAGACGCGGCGCTCCAAATTCTCGAGGCGTGCATCGAGTCGTGCTAAAGCGTCGAGAAGATCGTCCATATCTCCACCGCTTTGTAGCTTGCAACGAGCCGGTTGCACTCAGCGCGCAGGCGTGGCGTTTGGAACCGCAGCCGGCGTTTCGTCCGGCCAGGGTGGCAGAAGCTTCACCAGCACCCACAGAATGGCGAACGGTAAAACAGTCAGCACAATCGCGGTCAGCAAGCCTTCCCTTGTTACCAGGCCCATCTTGTAGGTCGTGTATCCCAGAAAGCTCTTCGAAAAAAGCTGCCCCCCGATTACCACATTCCAGCGCATGGCAAAGATGCCAATCATGGTCAGGCAGCCTGCAATCGCATAGATTTGCTTCCGGGAAATCTCTCCGAGCCTCAAAACCTGCGTTGCACCGAGGAGCACCAATGGAGTCAACGTGCCCAGCACGATCTGCACCACGATGTGAGACATATAGAGCTTGGTGTGCACCATGAAGTCGAGACTGCGGAATGATTCGTCGGACTCATAAATGCGGTGAATCAAGTCGAGCATCTCGAGGCTGAAATCAATGATGAAGGTGTAGAAGAGATACCGCGCGATAGTATCCACACAGCGCATGTCAATGGTTTGCTTGCGAGCCCACGTCAGAAACATGTACACGAGCAGTACTAGAGCGATTCCAGACACCATCGCGGAAAAGATAAATACCACTGGCATCAGCGGTGACGACCACCAGGGATTGGCCTTGATCGACCCGAAGATGAACCCGACATAACCGTGCAGCAAAAACGCCGATGGAATGCCGATCAGCGTGATCAGCCAGCCGACTCGGTCGTCCACTCGCAGCGCGTGCTCACTGATGTTCGTAGAACCGAGAGTCAAAGCGCGATAGATCAACCGTGTGAAGCCGGTTGTGGAGCGCGACAGCAGCACGATATCGCGCCGGTAATCCAGCCAGATTTCCAGCAACAGCACGGCCATCAGGTACCACAGATAAACAAAGCCGAACATGGCCATGGCGGACGTGGTGTGCGGCGTCAGGTACATCTCAAAGGAGCGCTCGGGATGGCCGAGATGAAGTTGCAGCGGCAAGGGTGCAATCAGCAGGAACGCGAGCGCCGTGAGCAGCGCCAAGCGGTAGGTGGGCTTTACCGCTTCCACGTTGAACACACGCTCCAGCGAAGCCAGAATGAAAGCGCCCGCCACCAGCCCGGTCAGGAACGGATACAGGACGATCAGTACGCTCCATTGCAACTCGACTTCGTTCGGATACATGAAGCCTTCAACGCCCTGCATTCGTGTTCCTTCTTAGCCTGAAATCGCTCATCGCAACTGTCTTCATCGCACGGATCGTCATCGAATCTGTCTTCATCGAACTGGCCTTCATCTGACGGACCCATCCAACCCGTTATAGAAAACCTTGGCATGGGTCGCCATGTAAGGCTTCAGCACCTGCACGCTGTGTGTCTTCAGGAACTCATGGATCGGATCGCTCGGGTTCTTCAAGTCCGCCAATTGCCGCGTGCCTGTCGGACAGCTTTCGCAACATGCAGTCGTGAGACCCTTCGTGATGCGGTGATAGCAGAGCGTGCACTTCTCCGCGGTACTGGTCTTGGGATTGATGAAGCGGCAACCGTAAGGGCAGGCTTGCACACAGTAGCGGCAACCCAGGCAGTAGGTCTTATCCACCAGCACTACGCCATCGGGCCCGATAAACGTCGCGCCCACCGGGCATACCTGCGTGCAAGGGGAGTCAGCGCAGTGGTTGCACAGTTTGGGAACGAAGAAATTCTTGCCCGAGGGATCCTTGGCCGGCGGGAAACCATGTTTGCCGCCGTCGGGAGAGTCCACCTGCGGATTTTCAATGTCGTAATCTGTGACGTGATATCGCTCCACCCAGGTCCGAAAGTATCCATCCGGGACATCATTTTCCGCCTGGCAGGCCCGCACGCAGTTGCCGCAACCGATGCACTTGGTGAGGTCGATTAACATCCCCCACCAGTGCTCGGTCAGCTTGTAATTCGGTGCGGACTCCGGAGTCCCTGCCAGAACGTATTTCCAGGCTGCTCCCGCCGCCGGCAACAGCAGAAGCAGGTGACGCCGGGTAATGTTCATTTCGCACCTGCCGTGTCCGCGCCAATAACCGGACTATGGGGTTGGTGGCACGTGTCGCAGGCAAGCCCATTGGCGTGATCGGCGGAAACTACCTGCGGAAAGGTCTTCGGCTTTGCCGCATTGGCCTCATGGCAGCGGACGCAGAGCACGGCCGTATCGAGCTTTGGGGGAGTTACGGAAGCAGGATCGTCCGCGTGCTTGGCCAAAGGACCATGACAGGCCTCGCAATTCACGTGCGCGTGCTTGCCG
This sequence comes from uncultured Acidobacteriaceae bacterium, assembly GCA_963821295.1. GTDB lineage: Bacteria > Acidobacteriota > Terriglobia > Terriglobales > Acidobacteriaceae > Acidiflorens. Next base: position 1,335,857 of record CAWGDB010000001.1, read on the forward strand.
TCCTTCTTCTTTTCGAGGACGTCGGTATGGCAGGCTTCGCACGTCTCGTGCCCGGCGAAGTTCACCGGCCGAGCCGCGATTTCCGACAAAGCATTGCCCCGATAGTGCCCATACTCGCCGAAACTTTTTGGGACCAGAAATCCGCGGAGGACCAGAAACAGGAGAATGCCCGCGACGAAGACTCCTGCCAGTCGAAAAAGATGTCCCGCATCCTTGAAAGCATTCATGGCTGTTAGCGGCAAAGGATCGTTGTTCCCCGAGCTTCCTCTGCCTTTGCCCGCAGCGGAAACCGGATGCTTATAGATACAGCAGCCAGTTACAAGAGGCTGTGCGGCTCGTCACCGGAGAGACGTACATAGCTCACATAGGGTAGTGACATGTCGGGGGGCCGGCACAACAGCGAAGGAGAGTTCGGGAGAGTTGGCAGCGAGGATACTCAGATCGTGAGCGCGGGGAAAATCGTTCCGCGGCATTCGCCCAGTCCGATGCGGCGGAATCCATTGGATTCGCAGAACCCGTGGAAGATGATTTCATCTCCATCTTGGAGAAATTTTCTCTGCTCACCGCCCGGCAACGTAATGGGATATTGCGCGCGCGAGGTCAGCTCAAGCAAACATCCGCGCGCGGTTTTTTCGCCCGCTATGTCAGGACCTGAGATGGTTCCGCTGGCCAGCAGATCGCCCGCGCGCAGATTGCAACCGTTGCTCGCATGGTGCGTAAGCATCTGCGCCATGGTCCAGTAGAGATCGCGGAAGTTACTGCGGCTCAAAATCGCAGGAGCCATGCCAGCCGCCCGCATCCGAGCCGACTGCAAAGAGACCTCAAGGGTTAAATTAAGACCTCCGTGCTCGCGATCATCGGTGTCGAAAAGATAAGGCAGAGGCGCGGGGTCGCCTTGCGCGCGCGTGAATGCAGGAATGCGAAATGGAGCCAGCGCTTCCATCGTGACCACCCAGGGAGACAGCGAAGTCGAAAAGCTCTTTGCGAGAAAAGGGCCGAGCGGCTGATACTCCCAGGCCTGAATGTCGCGCGCCGACCAGTCGTTGAGCAGGCAGATTCCGAAGAGATGTTCTTCCGCCCCGGCGATGGGAATGCGCTCTCCGAGCCGATTTCCGGCGCTCACAAAAAATCCGACCTCGAGTTCGTAGTCGAGCGCTTTGGTCGGCCCGAACGTCGGATCAGCATGATCTGCACTGGCATCCCTGGTTTGGCCGGAGGGACGCCGAACATCTGTGCCGCTTGCAACCAGCGACGATGCGCGTCCGTGATACCCGATCGGAATGTACTTGTAATTCGGCAGCAGAGGATTGTCGGGCCGGAACAACTTGCCGACGTTTGTGGCATGAAAGATGGATGCGTAGAAATCCGTGTAGTCTCGAATGACCGCGGGGAGCAGCATCTCCACTTCGGCTTGTGGAACCAGATGGCGTGCGACAGTTTTGCGATCTGCGAGCGAGACATCGTTGCGCAGGAGAGCATGCAACCGCCGGCGCAAAGCACGGCGCGGCGCGACGCCCAGCGCCATCAGAGCATTGAGAGAAACGGCATTCGACGAATCTCGATTTACGGGATGAGAAACGCATGCGTCGACTGCGGCGATCACGTTCGCATCGGCAAGCAAACCTTCGCTGCGCAAACCGGCGATGTCAAGAATGCTGTCTCCAATCGCGATGCCTATCTTTGTGTCGGAGGCCATACCAGCACCCGCACCAGGGCGCGCCTCGCGCCAGCGAAAGACTCCGAAGGGCAAATTCTGAATGGGAAAATCAGAATCGCCGGCATTAGCCGATTCAACCCAGCTTTGCGCTTCAGGATTGTGGGTCTCGTCGAGGGTAGGTTTCATAGCAGTTTATAAAAGGAGAAGGGACCGCAGGTCATTGATGGGCTCCGTGAATGAGCATGACCCGAATGAGATCGAGAAGTCCTGACGGGCTGCAGCGACATCGCGCAGGCTGACCCGATGCTCGCGCCAGATGACTCCCTCCGAATCAAAGTGGAAAGCATGCGGCGACTGCTCGTTCAACAACTGCAGAGCAAGTCCAGGTTCCATCCCGGTTCGCAGAAAAGCGGACGCGAGGAAAACGTTCAGAAAGCCGTGCATGACTCCCGATAGGCTGTCGGGCTGATTGGTAAAGTGGTGGATGGAACGAAGCGGATGGTGAAGTCCTGCTGTCGCCTTGAAGGGCACGTTGGCCGCCGCGCACAATTGGATGAATTCGATGACTCTCTCAGGCGCCGGGAACTTGTCGGCCGTTTCGCCGCCCGTCCTGATTTTCGCTCTGCGCCCGCAACTCGCGACCGCCGCAATGCAGTCGCTTTCGTTCGTCGTCAGGGGAATTTCGAAATAAGTTTCCAGCTCCGCCGGGATCATTTTTGCCAAACTGTGGATCCCTTCGGGACTCGTTATTCTCATTTCGATGGACTTGATTTCCGCCCCGGTAGGAAGATGCGAGGCCGCGAATTGACGGTTGAATTCGTGAATCCGCGCGACATCGGCAGAGATGTCCGCACCTGGCAGAACCGATAACTCCCAACTTGTTTCCGGGCCGGCAGTCGCTGGTTCGCCAATAGCTGGTTGAGCGGGCGCTTCTGTGAGAGCTTTCCCGAACTCGTCGAGTCGCGCAACCGTGAGAACAAAGCGCCCGAGAATCCAACCGTATTCAGAACGCAAGTATGCCCGGTAATTCGCTACAGCCGGAGCCATAGCCAGCAACGCAGGGGGAAATAAGCCCGCGTAGTCGATCAGGCCACGCAGCAGCACAGCGACAGCGCTCTCTGCGGTCGCGGGACTTCGCATCGTCTCCGATGTTTTGAGATTCATCGTCTTCTTCGGCTACGGGAGCTTTTTGTCGAACTGCCTGCGCAAACCCTGCCAGCACTCGAAATACTGGTGATCGAGCTGCGAAGTTTCCAATGCAAACCTGGTCGGCTGGCAGACGAAGCGAGTCTCGAACATGAAGGCCAGCGTGTCCTTAATGTAAACGGGCTTGAGGTCAGCCTTGCTGGCTTTTTCGAAGGTTTCGGCGTCGGGTCCATGACCGGCCATGCAATTGTGCAAACTCGCGCCGCCGGGTACGAATCCCTCCGCCTTCGCGTCGTACTCCCCGTAGATCAGCCCCATGAACTCGTTCATAAAGTTGCGATGAAACCATGGTGGACGAAACGTGTGCTCGGCAACCATCCAGCGCGGCGGAAAGATTACGAAGTCAAGATTGGCGGTGCCAGGGATCTCCGAAGGCGAGGTCAGCACGGTGTAAATCGAGGGATCGGGATGATCGAAGCTCACCGTGTTGATGCAGTTGAAATTCGCCAGATCGTATTTGTACGGGACGTAGTTCCCGTGCCAGGCAACCACGTTCAGCGGCGAGTGATCGATGGACGCAGCCCAGAGCCTTCCCTGAAATTTGGCCACGATGCGAAAATCGCCTTCGCGATCTTCAAAGGCAGCAACCGGAGATTGAAAGTCGCGCGGGTTTGCTAATCCATTTGCCCCGATCGGACCCAGGTCGGGCAAGCGAAGCAGCGCACCATAGTTCTCGCAGATGTAACCCCGTGCCTCTTTATCGATTAACTCGACGCGGAAGCGGATTCCGCGCTGGATCACCGCGATCTCGCCAGGGCCGGCTTCGAGAATCCCCATTTCAGTGTGCAGCAACAGACGGCCAGTTTGGGGCACGATCAGCATCTCGCCGTCGGCGTTGTAGAAAAAGCGATCGGTCATCGATGCGTTAGCAACGTAGATGTGAATTGCGGCACCGGCATGAGTGTGCGTGTTGCCATTGCCCGCCATGGTGATCAGGCCGTCAATGAAATCGGTGGGCAATGATGGAGCTGGAATCGGAATGGGAGTCCAGCGCAACTGATTTGGCGGCGTGGGCACTTCATCAAAGGGCGCGCTCCGCAGTTTTCCTTGAGCGAACGGTTCAAACGGCTTGTGCGCAACCGACGGCCGCATGCGATAGAGCCATGTCCTGCGGTTGACCACTCGCGGCGCTGTGAATGGGGTTCCACTCAGTTGCTCGGCATAGAGTCCGTGCGCAACTTTCTGGGGAGCATTTTGCCCGCAGGGCAGCGTGCCTTCAACCGCCTCGCTTGCGAACTCGTTGCCAAAGCCTGACTGGTAGTGCAGCGCAGGCATTTTGGGCGTTTTCGTTCCGTTCTTTGACCTTGACCTTGACCTGGTAATACTCGTCGTCGTCGCCATCGCCTACAAATTCCCTCGGCGCGCCTGCTCCAGTTCGATCGATTCAAACAGCGCTTTGAAGTTGCCTTTGCCGAATCCCCGGCTGCCTTTGCGCTGGATGATCTCGAAAAACACCGTCGGCCGATCCTCCACCGGTTTGGAAAAAATCTGCAGGAGATAGCCTTCCTCGTCGCGGTCGACCAGTACACCCAGCGACCGCAGCGTGCCGATCGGTTCCTCTAGCGGTCCCACCCGCGCGGGCAAGGCATCATAGTAGGTATCAGGCACTCGCAGAAAATCAAGTCCATTGCGCTGCAGTTTGTTCACCGTGTACAGCACATCTTTACATTGCAGCGCAATATGCTGTGCGCCCGGCCCCACATAGGCATCGAGATACTCCTGAATCTGGCTCTTGTTGCGCGCCTCGGCGGGTTCGTTGATCGGAAACTTCACCGAGTGCGAGTCGTCGGACATGACGATGCTCATCAGCGCGCTGTACTCGGTGGAAATATCCTTGTCATCGAAGGTGATATAGCGGTGGAATCCGAAAACGCGAGTGTAATAGTCGGCCCAATATTGCATTTGACCAAGCTCGACATTGCCGACGATGTGGTCGACGCGCAGAATCCCGCAGTCGTCGCCATCGACAGGAGCCGCCGCGAACCCTGGCAGAAACGGTCCTTTGTAGTCTTTGTAAGAAATCAGCGAGTGAATCGTGTCGCCGTAAGTGTGCAAGGCGGCGCGCCGGATGGCGCCACACTCATCGTCTTCGTCATGCGGTTCTTCGGCAACCTCGGCTCCGCGACGCACCGCCTCGGCAAATGCCTGGTCGGCGTCGGCGACTTCGAGCGCGATATCGCGCACGCCGTCACCGTGTTTCCGGATGTGATCGGCGGCGGCATCGTCCGGCGTGAGCGGCGTGGTCAAAACAAAATTCGCTTTGCCCTGACTCAGCGCGTACGAAGTTCGCTTCCGATTGCCCGTTTCCAACCCGCTGTACGCGACCTGCGAAAACCCGAAGCCTTTGCGGTAATAAAAAGCGGCCTGGCGGGCATTCCCAACCCAGAATTCAACGTGGTGAATGCGCTTCAGTTTGAGTGGATTTTCCATGCATCCTCTCCCCGATTCCATCTTCGCACATTTTGATGCCTGCCCGCCCGAAGCGGCTCCGGGCGGTAACGCGCGCCACTGGTGGGGCGACTCGGGAACGCGTCTACATGCAGAGTCAATCGTCGACCAGGGCATGTTCATGCTCGTCACGGTTCCGCACTTGCGGCCCATAGCAGGAGCAAGGAGTCACGCTAATGAACCTCGATAGATACCACCTCGCCCGTGTGCTTCCCGGTCGCGCGGTAGTTCACCGACACCAGGCGGTTCTTCCAGTCACAGGAAAACTGATCTTCGCCGATGACCACCAGCGATTTGTAATCCGCGACATGCATCGTATAGGTCGTCATCCCCTGTAAAACCGTAACGGCCGCCTCGGGAGGTTTCGTGCAATCGCTGGTGACAATCTTGCCTTTCAGGAATAGCACCGGCCCTGTGCTCCCCGGCTTGACGGGCGCGGGTTTTGGCGCAGCCTCCGCATCTTCATCCCCTGATTCGCCCAGGGCCGCGTTCGGCGCAGCCTTAGGCCCACTCCCCGCCGCCGAGGGCGTGCTCGCCGCTCCCGCCGGAGCTTCGGTTTCGCCCGGCCGCTGCGGGCGGATTCCGTATTTTTCCAGCGTCGCCAGATCTTCCAGCTGTTTCTTCGCCGCCGAGGACGCCTTTCGATCCGGTCCTTCCTTCAGGCGCGTAAATATCTCCCGCGCCTGCTCCCACTTTTTGCCGGCAACGTAAATCTGCCCGAGGTTGAACTGATATTCCAGATTGCGGGGCGAGAGTGCGACGGCCTGCTTTTGCGCCTCCAGCGCGGAATTGAATCCGCCTCCCTCAATACGCGCCATACCGAGCATATTGTAGGCATCCGCCAAATCGGGATACCAGTCCGTAACGGCGCGCAGATCTTGCATCAGGTTGGCCAATCCTTGCATGTTTTGCCGCGTGGCTTGCGCCTTACGATACTTCAGCACCGAGCGGTAATACCATATCCAGGGATCGCGCGGATTTAACTCTGCCGCTTTATCCAGTTCCTCGCTCGTCAAATCGAAAAGTTTCTGTTCCAGATGGTCGCGCGCTAAACCACGGTGCGCCGCCTCATTACCTTTCGGGTCCGTCGCCAGTTGCTGCAAGTCGCGGAGTGCCTGATCGCGACGCTCTGGAATGCGCGCCATCACATCTCCAATCACCGCCTTCGCTTCTCCTTCCGGCACGGCCGAGACGGCCATTCCGACATCGTCGGCTGTGAGCGGCGCGGGGAAATGCTGGGGTTGCGGAATTTCGCCAGGATTCGCCAGCGGCTTTTTGGATTGATCGAGAGCAATGCCCAGGTTGTTAAGCGCATTGAAATAGGTCTTGACCGACTCTTCCATCTGAGCCGGCGTCATGTCAAAAGCCTGCACCATCGCCTTGTCGACCGGCACTTTTTGGTTTTGCACCAGATCGAAATATGTTCCCACCTCGGGCATTTTCTTCTTGCTCAGCAGGTAGTGCATCACCATCCATGATTGCGCGTAATACAGGGTGTTATGCGATCCCTCATGCAGGCCTGAACCGTCGTGCTTCATGGTGAACAGATCGGTCATCGAAATCCAGACCGGAGAGCTGTCCAGTTGGGTCAGCGACTGCGGCAGGGATGGATCCCGAATCATATTGTCGAAGATATCTTCGTGCCATTCCGGCGCCAGCTCGGGATCGGCTCCCAGATTGACCTCTTTGTCGATCTGCACCGAGCCGAAATACTCCGCTAGACCTTCGTCGAACCACCCCTGCGCGGGAGGATAGTTATAGTTCAGGAAGTAGTGTCCAAGTGGATGCGCAATCGCCCGCCACGGCTCAATCTCAAACAAATTCAGAACGATATAAATGCGGTCGTAACCCGGCACATAGAATCCACCCGCCATATTCTGCTTGGTGGGAGCCACATCTCCGTACTGCTTGTCGCTCTTGAGCGCGATCACGGTAATGGGAACCGACATTTTCAACTTGTCTTTGCCGAGCAATTCGCCGAAAACCGCGCGCAACTGCTCCATGCGCAGCGCCACCTCCCGGCCGCGTTTTTCGCCGCCATCCGTCATCACGGAAAAATGCGCGGTGTGCACCTCGATCCACTTGGGTTCGTCTTTCGCAAACGCCAGCCCGGACAAGCAAGTCCAAAACAGCAGATTCGAAGCAACGACGCCGACATGACACCAACGATTCACAATAAAGTCCCGAGGCTGGAATTCTGAGATTATGAAAATGCTAGCATGTCTGACCATATAGTCGTTCTTTCCAGGGATGGCATCGAACAATAGGCGCCCAAGAAATCTGAAGCGAGGCCATGATTGAAAACACTCCCGTTTCCTGGCATTCTCTTTGTCAGTATTCTCATATGCGGGCTAAGCGCCGGCGCTCCTGCTGAGGAGCATGCTGCGAACCCTTCTGCCCTCACAACGAATCCCATCTACCGGAAAGATTGCGCCAAGTGTCACGGCAAAACCGCCGAGGGCCGGCATTTTGGCGGGCCATCCCTGATCTCGGTCAAAACCGCTGCTGCTACGATCGACGATCTTCGCGCCATCATCACCAATGGAAAAGGCCGCATGCCGAAATTCGGAGGCAAGGTCGAAGCCAGCGACATCGATCAGCTCATCCAGCAAATCAAAGCCGCAAATCAAAAGTAGAAGGTCTGCTTCCGTGTATCTTTTGTTCGAAGCTTTTGTCAGGAACGGTATGGCCTGACGTTCTCCCTTGGCCCCAACCAGCGTCACAAGTTAAACTTTCGCGGTGACCTCAGCCCCATATCGTCCGGCCGCCCGCCTGAGATGGATCGATTGGATGCGCGGCCTTGCGTGTGTGCTTATGTTTCAAACGCATTGCTACGACGCGTGGCTGGGCGGCGACGCGCGCCATACATCATTCCTCAAAGGATCCCAGCGGCTGGGCACGCTTCCCGCACCTCTCTTTCTCTTTCTCGCCGGCATTTCATTCGCCCTGGTCACCGGCAAGCTCGTTCGCAAGAATCTCAACCCGGGCCAGATTACCCTCACCATGGCACGCCGCGGGGCGGAGATATTTGTCTTCGGCCTGCTCTTCCGCCTGCAGGAATATCTCATTGCCTGGGGGTGGGCTCCATGGACCGATCTGTTTCGGGTCGACATATTGAACATCATCGGCCTCTCGATGATTCTGATGGCGCTCTTATGCGGACTGGTTCTCTGGATTGGCCGCCAGCGCTCGGACGGCGTCGTTGCGATGCCCACGTTATTGCCGGTCGTCGCCTCCATATCTGTCGTGGCGCTTATCGCATTGCTTACTCCACCCCTTTACACTAATTGGCGCCCAACCTGGCTTCCGTGGGAGCTCGAGTCCTACATCAACGGATGCCACAACCTCGGCGCGCCTCAGCCCTGGCTGTTCCCCATGTTCCCCTGGACCGCATTTGCCTTCGCCGGCCTCGCCGCCGGATTTATCCTCTTCAGCGACTGGGGACGCGAACGTACGGCTGCGATTCTGGCTGGATTTGCCGCCATCGGCGCAGCCGCAATTCTGGTCGCACGCCAGCTCGACCATTCTTCATTCCAGCTTTATCCCGTTTACGACTACTGGCACACCAGCCCGAACTTCCTGATGATGCGCGTCGGCATGCTGCTGATGATCGCGCTGCTCGCTTACGCATGGTGCCGCTGGGGACTCACCAGCCTGGGGCCTTGGGCGACGCGTTTCAGCCCGCTCATCCAACTCGGGCAGACCTCCTTGCTCGTCTACTGGGTGCACATCGAGTTCGTCTATGGACGATTCTCTCTGCTCCCTAAACGGAGCCTGGGAATTGCAACCGCTACGCGCGGGCTGGTGGAGATCTTCGTGTTCATGTTGATCCTGTCGATCGTCCGCACCCATATCGACTGGAAAACCTTGGGCAGGTCGCTTCGAGCGCGGCGCATGGCAGAACCCAAGCCTGCAGATTAGGGAAGTCATCGCTCGTTTGCGATTAACCATGCGAGTAAACATGGCATGGCGAGATAAAGGACCGCCGCTGCCTGTATAAATGTTAAGTCCCGTGATCAGAATATGGGTTGTTGCTGAGGCGGCGAGAAGTCCATTGGAAGGGGATAGCATTATGAAGAAAACAGTTTTGATATTGTCATTACTCCTGTCGGGAGGGGTCGCGTTATCCGCTCAAACCATAGTTCAACAATTAACCTCACTTAGCCAGGGAGCTCACGATTCGTTGATGGAGCTCAAGGAACCGACCAGTAAGGGCAGCCTTCTAATCGCCCTGTCGAAAATTGTTTCACCCGGCGTCAGAGTCCTGACCGTGACCGACGATGCGCCAGGCGGCAGTAATGTATACAAGAAAATAGCAGGCGCCTCGTCTTCTTGCGCCAACAAGTTCATCGACATTTGGTACTGCGAGAATTGCAAGCCAGGCGCAACGGTGGTGACATTCAGTCAATCGGAAGCCAGTGCCAGCGTTATCTCTTTTCTTGAAGTTTCCAATATGGCCTCGTCCTCCGTGCTGGACGGCAGCGGCGCGCAGGTCAGCGATGGAACGGCAACCAGCGCGGGACTGGAGGTAGGCCCCAGTTTCAAGACGACCGCAACGGACTTCATTGTGTCTGGTTATTTTCCTCCTCCATCGGGACTGACATCGGCGGCGTGGAAGTTCAGCCCATCCTTTGCGTACCTGCAAAACGCACCCGCGGGAACTTATCAGCCGACGCTAACCGGGGCGAAGCCGAATGCGAGTTTCTGTATAGGCGTAGCTGCCTTCAAGACCGCTGCGCCGGGTGTTAGCCCAGGATCGAGTAAATAGAACGACACATTGCTTCAGCGGCTACCTGCAGGACCTGACAACGACAACTGGCTCATCGCACTTCCCGCCATCTTCAGCGCCACTCCCCAATTCTTGCGGGCGTCAGCGTCATCGTTCCCGTACCCGCTTGCGTAGACAGTGAAATAGAACCCCTCGCCTGCGTCGCCGAAGAAGCACCGCCTCACGCACACCTCAACGGACGACAATATATCCGGCGCCCGGCGCAGCAATTCGGTCAGCCTCCTGGCAAAATTCTCGTGAAACGAAAAGGATCGGCGGCGGTCAATGTCTGAGAAAACAAGATCAACGTAACTGGCGAACTTGTGCGATGCGCAGTAGATGTTTTCTTCCGCGCTTAGTTCCGTGGTCGTCCAAGCATCGCACTTCGCGCTCTCTAGGAGGCTGCGCGCCGAGTTCACTGTCCGAAGAAATTCTCCCAGCTCCGGGAACTTCGCCGCCTCCTCGATCTGCGCAATCAGCTCGGGCTGCCGCTTCAGATCGACATACGCGAGCCTGCCCGCTGGATCGGTCCAGGGAAAATCCAGCACCGGATCGTCACGGCCCAGTTCCACTGAGAAATCAGCATCCATAAGGGGCAAGTCAGAAGTTCGAAGTCAGATGGCAGAAGTGAAGCCTAATTCATTGGCGTTTGAGTGTAGCCACCAAAATGACTTCGGCAATCAGAATTGGCTCAGGAAGTTCACAATTTGATTCTCCGCCCAATAACCGTCATCTTCATTCACAGGCTGAACCGTTCCCTCGACATCAGCGCGGCTGCGCCATCCATTGGAGCTTCCTATAAAGGCGCAGTGCCCGCCGTCTTCGGTCTCAACAAAGTGAATCTTGCGGTTTGCGAGAATCTTCTGACGCGTCTCCGGAGTAATGCGGATGAAAGGATCGTTGGCCGAATGCAAAATGAGCGCCGGGACCGCAATCTGCCCGACGACATGCGCCGCGGAGGCGCGGTCGTAATAATCGACAGCCCCCTGGAACCCGCAATAGTAAGCTGTAACTTTGTCGTCGAACTCGCGCAGGCTGCGGATACCGCGCAGGCGATCGCGGTCAAAATGTCCTGGAAACAGCCGTGCCTTGTGGAGCATTCTTCGCCGTAAGGCCCACAAGAAGTAGGTTTCGTAGATCCGGTTTGCCGGCTCGTGCAGAGCGTCGGCCGAGGCGGCCAGATCCAGGGCCGGACAACACGCGGCGACCGCGCGAAACTGTGGCGGCGCCTGCTGTCCCCACTCGCCTGCCAGTTTCAGCACCAGATTCCCGCCCATCGAGAAGCCAGCCAGGGCCAGGCGCGAAATGCGGTCGCGCTCGATTATTTCGCGCGCCACTGCTTCAATGTCACACGACAATCCCGAGTGATAAAGCACGGGAGCGAGCGCGTCGGTTCCACCACAGTTGCGCTGGTTATAACGGATCACGTTCATGCCCGCGCCGAGAGCCTTCTCGGTGATGCCGCGCATGTATTGCGAATCGCTCGAACCCTCCAGCCCATGGACGACGATGATCGTCAGGGCGTTGGCCCGGTCCGCTTGCCAGTGGCAGCGGCAGAGCACCTGGACGCCGGGCGCAACCTCAATCAGGCGCTCTTCGGGCGTTGGCAAATCGAAGTGTCGCTGAATCAAAAAGCTGGCGACCGTCTGCCAATGCCCGCCCCGCAACCAGCGGCGGGGCACAAAGGGGCTTGCCGGTTCCTGCCCCTGCGTCTGTGTTTGCGGAAGACCCACACTTTGATTTTAAATAGAAGTCACGAATTTTCTTCGCGGAGTTATTTCATGCCCATTTTTGAGTACGTCTGCAGGGATTGCCAGCACGAGTTTGAAGCTCTGGTTTTCGGAAAGGACAAAGCCGTGTGCCCGAAGTGTGAGGGCAAGAAGCTGGAGCCCAAGCTCTCCGTGTTCGCAGTGTCAGCCAAGAGCGGCGCGGGTCCATCCATGCCAGCCGGGCCATGCGGATCGTGCGGCAACCCCGACGGGCCGGGGTCGTGCGGTTGGAAAAACTGATTGCAGCGTCGCTTGCGCGTACTCCAGAATCCCGCGCTCATGGCCTGTTCCCATGCCTCAGGCCGCTTTTCAAGTACCCGGTGGTAATACATGGCGAATAACTAACGCAATCTTTCGCGCACATGCATCTCGTCTTATGATCCGTATTGGATTCAGCAAGCATGGACCGGCGCAGAGAGCCGCGGCTCAGGGTTGAATATACGGTGCGCATCTGGGGTTTTGACCGGATGGCACGCCCGTTCGCGGAGGTCGTGCGGGTCAAGAACGTGAGCGTGAGCGGCGCCGAGCTGTTGGGAGTACATGCCAAGATTTGCGCCGGCGGACTCCTGGATGTACAGCACGGTTCACAGCGGGCGCAGTTCCGGATCGCCTGGGCTGGATCGGGGGAAGCGGGCATTCAGGCCCTGCCCTTCGAACCCTGCATCTGGAACGTTGCGCTTCCAAAGACGTTTGACATGGTGGGAGCCGGATAGGCCATACGCCGACTGGCATTCTTCGGCCAACTAACGTGGATTCACGTGGCCGGTTCCCACTTTTTCACACTCTATTTTCCTGCTTTTATTTCCTCGAGCAAGAATGTCTTGCCCATTCATTTGTGATTCGTGAGCTCGCCTGGATGAGGAAGAGCGCCGCTCCGTCAAAGCGAATGATAACAATAACAAGGTCCAACAAAAAAAGCAGAGGATTTCTCCTCTGCTTTTTAATGGCTTGTGCCTCCCCCCGAGGTTTCTACTGAAACAATTTACTAATTCAGTGGCGTCTGCGTGTTATCGCAGGTCGCGATCGCTGCCGTCGCATTGACGCGCACGACTGCATCCTCGAAAGAGCAGAAATAGCGAATACCACTCTGATTAGGCTGAAGCGGCGCAGCTACAATCTGATAGCTGGCACCCGGGGTTCCTAGCACTCCCTGCATGCCAAACGAGTAACCGCTTTTGCTGCCCGCTGCCAACTGCGTGTCAATCAGGCAGGCGCTGCTCGAAGTGGCCGGCGTGCAACTGGAGCCGCCCAGGCTATTTAAGTCTGGTGAATATCCCACCGACGAATAGGCGGAATTGTACGTGACCTGTGCTGTGTTTACGGTGCGAACCGATGCTACCGCGGAAGACTCGTTCGCGGCAATGCGTGCGCGCAACAGGTTCGGGATGGCGATTGCGGCAATAATCAAGATGATTGCCACGACAATCAGTAATTCAATGAGTGAGAAACCTTTTTGTTTCCGCAAGTGAGACCTCCTCCTCCGTCCCTTCGCTGACTGATAGTCAACGCTCTCACTATGGCACCGTTGGGCCATCAGGCCCAAGTTACGGAGGTCAGATGTCGGCCTATTACGAGTCTCCTTTTAAATCCGGATGACCCACCCGAGAAATAACTGGCATAACACAGAGTGCTGTAACCCATTGAAATTAATTAGAGATAACTTGTTAGTGAAGATTTACACAAGTTGACAATATCGTTACTTTTGGGCACTCATGGAAACCTTTGTTTAAAACGACCGGCCGGACAGAATTCCGCTTACCGTTTGTTCAGCGTGTCTTTGTCGATCAGGAATTTCGCGAATACTTCATTCGACAAAAGTCGCCCTCGACCCGTGAGGCGCAAGCTTGAGTCTTGTTTTTTGAGCAGTCCCTGCTCCAGGCATTCATCAAGTGCTGGTTCAAAAATAGCAATCGCATCCGCGCTGAAATCCCTGCGTAGCGCAGCGAGATCGATGCCGCGGTTTAGCCGCAGACCGAGGAAGAAGGATTCCTCGATCGCGGCTCGCGTGGAAACAGCGGTTACGGTGTGCGGAGCCCGATTCATATAAGCATCGAGCGAATCGGAAGCCGCGAAGCGAATAGCTTCGTTGCCGCCAGAACTGGCCGGGAGCATCGAGTGCGCGTCGACGCCGAAACCGAAGTGTGGTTGTCGCGTCCAATATTTCAAGTTGTGTAGCGATTCGTTCCCGGGCCGGGCAAAATTCGAGATTTCATATTGTGCGATCCCGGCGGAGCTCAAGGTTTCGCACGCCTGCAGATAAAAATCTGCAGCCGCTTCATCGTCAGGCACAAAATGCGCATGATACCGCGCGCCTCCGGCAATCAGCTCGCGGCCCAGACGCGAATCCTCGTCCACCTCCAACATGTAGACGCTCGCGTGCGGCGCGCCGAGCGCTATTGCCTCGGCCAGCGAGATGGTCCAACTCTCCGTTGTCTGGTACGGCAATCCGGCAATCAGGTCGATGTTGATGTTATGGAGACCGGCCTCGCGCAGGCGCGCCACTTCTTCAAGGACCGTGGCACGCTTGTGCAGCCGTCCGACCGACTGCGCCTCCTGGTCCACGAACGATTGCACTCCCAGGCTTACGCGGTTCGCGCCGGCGCGCAGCAAAGTCTCGATCAATGAATTGGTCAAGGTTCCGGGCGCGCATTCGACGGTGATCTCAGCGTCCCGAGCCACCGTAAATCGATTGCGCAATGCCTCGAAGATGCGCAACAACTGCGAAGCATCGAGGATACTGGGCGTCCCTCCGCCGAGATAAATCGAGTCGACTGCGTCCGTTTCGACTGCGCAACCGAGGCTGGCGGCAAGCGTCTGTGAGGCGGCGATGTCCTCAAGCACACGGCCAACATAGCCTTCGTACGCGGACTTCGAGAACACGTCGGAGGCGAAGTTGCAGTAGCTGCACTTGGTCCGGCAAAAAGGGATCGAGATGTAGAGGCCAAGAGGCACGTTCCAGCTATTGTATGGAGGGAAGCAGCTGATTCGCAGACGGCCGTCGCTTAGAATAGATCATATGCCACGGACCCGCGGTGAAAAGAGCAACAAGGCTAACGCTGACGATAAGATCGACCTGCTGTGCAAGCATTGCGGACAGGCGTTTTCGACCTTCCTGCATCAGATGGAAGAGCACAACGCCAAGGTTACTTGCCCTTCTTGCGGCAAGCCCCCGAAGCGCAGCCTGTTGCCCAAGGCTGTCAAGACTCCTGGGCGAAAGCGCCCCGGAAATTAGCTTGCCTTTAAAGTGCCTGCGACTCACGCCAGTCGTGAACCGCCGGCTCGGGCATCCTTGAAGAAAGAAGAAAGCAGTGCTTTCCTCCGTGCCCAACCTACGGCCGGCGCAGCAGATCGCTCAGCGGTTCAGCTTTGGCCCGTAGTTCGTCGGCGAAATCGGCGCCCTTCTCGACCGCGTCCTTGAAGCGGCCGCGCGCTTCATCTGTCCAATCGGAGACCGTGTCCAATGCGTCGTCATAGGAGCGGCGCAAGTCTTTTCGCAACTGCCGGCCAGCCTTCGGAGCGAGCAACATACCAACGGCAGCGCCCACGCCAAGCCCGATCAGCAGAAAAGCGATCGCGGTGCCCGCTGAACTATCAGAACTTTCGTATCTTCCAATGCGCATAAATACCTCCGCTTATTATTAGTATTCTAGCCCACAACCCGTAGCCGCCGCTCGCGACTATCCGATGCGGAATCTGGACCGCTTGGACCAGGACGATCCCCGGCTTTTTGTCATTCTCAGCGTGCGTTTGCGCGCCGCCGACCTTACGGTTAAGATTTTCTTCACTCCCATTCGCGGTGACACAGGAAATGTCTGAAGTGATTTCGTCCGAGCCCACAACGTCGCAGCAAATCTCTCCCTCCTCTACTGGGCCCTCGGTTGAGGTCTTCGCCGTCTACGGCGTCGAACCTGAGATTCAGGCCTATGCCATGGCCAAGTATTCGCGCTCGTCGCTCTCCATGAAGGAGTCGCTGAAGGAAATTACCCTCCAAAAGGCCGAGAAATTTCTCAATACCTTCTATTTCCAATACGGGCACCGCTCGATCGCCGATCTCGCCCACATTGCCCTCGCCATCGAGCGGCTTTCCATACTCGCGGCCATTGTCGTCGCCGATGAGCAGCGATGGGACGGCCAGGAACGTTCTACCCGTTACCAGGACTTCAAGAAAAGCGGCTACTACACTCCCAACTTCGGCGGTGCAGGTGACTCCGCGGCTGCCAGCGTCCTGTATCGCGAGACAATCGCGTCTCTGTTTGCAGCCTACGAGCAAATCTCACAAAAGACATTCGAATATCTCGCCAGCATCACGCCGCGCCCTGCGGAGATGAAGCCGGAAGCATACGAGCGCACTTTGCGGGCACGCGCCTTTGACGTCTCGCGCTACCTGCTGCCGCTTGCGACCAACACGTCGCTGGGAGAAATCGTTAACGCACGCACGCTCGAAACCCAGGTCGCTCACCTGCTCTCGCAGCCGCATCGCGAGGTGCGCGATCTCGGAGCGCTGCTGAAACGCGCGGCTGTGTCTCCGGCTTACAACGCGAACGAGGAATCGCTCCGCACACTGGTGGCAACGATCCGCGAAGTATCGCCCGAGATTGCCGAGCGCGCCGAACGCGAACTGCTGCGCGAGGTACGGGTGGCTCCAACGCTGGTCAAGTACGCCGACCCGAACGTTTACGAGATTGAAACGCGCCGCGAACTGCAGCACGCGGCTGCCGATCTGATGCGAGGCGCTGCCATTGAACCGGCGCCGCTGGTCGATCTGCTCGATTCCGACCCGCTGGAGATCGAACTCGCCACCACTCTGGTCTACGGCCAGTGCCATTATTCCTATCGCCAGATTCGCCAGGCAGTAGAAGCCGCGGGTGAAGCCCGCCGCCGCGAGATCATCGATCTCGGCCTGCGCCATCGCGGCAAACATGACGAACTCCCTCGCCAGTTCTCCGCCGGAAACCAGTTTCGCTTCGACATCCTCATGGATATCGGAGGCTTTCGCGACATGCATCGCCATCGCCGCTGCGTCCAGATCATGCAGGACTTCACCACCGTCCACGGCTACGACACGCCGCCCGAAGTCGACGCGGCTGGGATTCGCGCCGACTATGACAAAGCTATGCAGCGCGCCGCGGGAGCCGTGCAGACGCTCGCCGCGGGCGGAGGAGTGGAAGCCCGCGAGAACGCGCAATACGCCATCCCGCTCGCCTTCCGCAAACGCACGCTCTTCAAAATGGACTTCGCCGAAGCGGTTTATATCTCGGAGCTGCGCACCACGCCCGCGGGCCACGCGTCGTATCGCAACGTCGCGTATGCGATGTATGAAGCGGTGGCGAAAAAATATCCGGCGCTGGCTAAGTATTTCCGCGTGGTCGATGTGCGCGAGCCGGTCGATTTGCTGAAAAGGTAGCAACTGTAGTGTGGGCGCGGGGCTTCGCCCCGCGGAACGGGGCAAAGCCCCGTCACCACAAGGATCACGCTTGCAAATTGACGCCGTTCGTTTCCAAACTCTAGAATCTCCTCACCCATGCCCCTCTACGAATACCAGTGCAAGAAATGCAAGCACCGTTTCGAAAAAATTCAGAAGTTCTCCGATAAGCCGCTTACGAAGTGTCCCGAATGCGGAGGCCCGCTCGAGAAACTGATCTCGAAGTCGTCCGTGCAATTCAAGGGATCGGGCTGGTACGTGAGCGACTACGGCAGGAAGGGCGCATCCGGCCAGTCCTCGTCCGCCTCTGAAGGCGAAAGCGGCGCGAAAGAGACCAAGGACGCAAAAGAATCGAAGGACACGAAAGACGCGAAGCCGGCAAAAAAAGAAGACAAAACGAAGCCCGATGCCTCACCCAAGAAGCAGAAGAAAGACTAGCGATCGAGAGATTGGCAGGGATCGACGTTGGCTTTGCGCTGGGCACAATTTGGCGGAATATCTGTCGAGAGAAGAGGACGTTGGGATTGCTCCTAACGCTATGAATTAACAACAGATGATCGGCTGGTGCAGAGTAAGAATTGGGAAAAAGTGGGGGGGGTACCCCCCCTACCTGAAAACAGTTAAGTTTATGATATTAAAGTGGTTGGAGGTAAAGTATTCAAAAGATTGGATTTAGTGGTGTTCTCCGTCGAGGATGCTTCCGCCGCTTGCCTTAAGTTTCTTTGCAGTTTTCAAAGAGCTGGGACCTTGTTTTGAACTAGAGGATGCGTTCGCCTCTGGAGGCGGGCGCACTTCTCGATGCTCTAGTGTCGAGGAATCATGGCACCGATTTTGGTGCAGGTCTGTGATGGGGGTTACGGGGGAAATGTGATGAAAAGATGGTAGGGTAGTGGCGATGTTACGCCAATTGAGACGCAGGTGGGGGTTGAACTCAATATGTCTCATCGGACTTGGAGATGGCCAAGTAGCTCAGTTTCCCTGACGCAAACCGAGCCTCGATGTAGCTTTCAACGTCAGCGTATTCAAAGTTCTTGGTGAATTCGGCGTCACTCATATCGGGATAGTCTTGCCGCAGCCGCGCCAATGCCTCATGGGGCGTTCGCTCTTTGTACGAAAAGTAATAGATGAGTTTGCTTGCGGTAGCGAGACTGGGGTTCCCGAGAATGCTGTTTACCTGGTGGGGCTGCAGGCCCAACCGCAGCCCACTCGCAGTCGAAATGTTTGCCGATACCGCCTCGGAAACCGCACAAAGGTGGCTTCCATTCCATTGCGCCCCGTCCACGAACAGATAAAGAACGGCGTCCAGTTCACCCAGTTCGTAAATTAGATGGACTCGGCCGGAGGAAGACACATAGCAAATTTGGTTTCTGCCGCTGGCAGCGTCCCCACGTTCTACTTCGGTGGCCTCTCCGAACTTGGAACGAACCTCCGCGAAATCCCACGTTGCCCCCAGTGCAAGCCCGGCGACTTGAAAGTTGCTCTCGGACGGTTCTCTGTTTTGAAACCTTATTGGTTCACGGCGTTCAGGAACCGGGAGTTCTTCTTGCCGCGTATAAGACCACCAATCGGAGCTGTCCATCCGCACCGGAGTCGTTTGCGCCACTGCACAACCAGCGAGGATGTAAAGACATAGTGCGGGAAGTGTCTGCGTCAGTCGATGCAGGCTGGGGCGGTGCATAGCCCTATCTTAGAAACGGCTTCGGATGACGTCCATGTAACTGTTGTAACCGGGGATGAGGCTCATTGACCGAGCAGCGGCTCGACGGACGGGTTGAGGCGCGACGATTCGTGGTTCCTACTCTTGCGCAACGGTCGCGCAGGAATGGGGCACGATGGTGCTGCGCTCTCGCCCTTTTCCGGGAAGAAGAAAAAAGGGCTTGAACCATCGGGGACCCTCGACTTCGCTCTGGACAGGCTACCGGGAGCACGGAGTAAGTCAAGAGCCGAGAGGAACGCAGGGGTCCTTCGACTCCGCAGAAAACTTCACTTCGTGAAGTTTCTGCTTCGCTCAGGATGACAAGGTTGGAAAGGTGAGGTTAGCGCTCAGAGCCCGCGTCGCGAGTGCGGCGGCCTTACTCCCGCCACGCTCATCAACCGTCCCGTTACGCCCTTCTCGGCGCGATAGCTGAACAGCAGCTCTGGATGGCATGCCGTGCATGGCGCCGAGGCATCGATATTTTTAGCCGGCACTCCGGCATCGAGCAATTGGCGCCGGTTCGCCTCGACCAGGTCGAGAAATAATTTATTGGGCAACTCGCTGTGTCCGGGCGCGCGCGCTGTCAAGAACAGCAATGGATACTTTTCGCGCACTGGATCCGACTCCTTCACCTCGCGGAACAGGCTCTCCCCGTAAGCAAACTGCCCCTCAAACCGCGTGCGCACTTCTGCGCCCACTTCGTAGCAGCACGCCTGCACGCCCGGCCCGATGGCGGCGACCAGGTTCGACGGATCGCTGCCGAAGTGCTTGCGCATTTCACCGACACCTTTCTCCACGATTCGTTTGACGGTGCCTCGCCAGCCGGCATGAAAAACGCCGACGGCGCGCCGTTTCCGATCCACGACGATAACGGGAAGGCAATCGGCGGCCTGCACTGCTAGGAGCAGACCTGGAGTGTCGGTAAGCAGCCCGTCTCCTGCGAGCAGATGTTCGGGCGTCTGGTCGACGTAATGGATCAAGTCCGAATGAATCTGCCGAAGGGTGATGAGCGGCCAGCGTTTGCGTCCATTTGCCACGCCCTTCTTTTTCAGTACGCCGAGTTTCTCTAGAAACAACTCTCGGTTGCGCTCAACCGCCGTCCGTGAGTCGTGCTTCGTGAAGCCAAGGTTTAACGCTGATCCGCCATAGACCCGCGAGACGCCGCCGAGACGCGTGGAGAACGCGTGCACCAGCCACGGCAGTCCGGCCAGTTTTTCAGAACGCAGGAGTTCTATTTTCGACTTCGGAATCGCCTTGGCCGCCACATTGGAATCATACTGGAGAGGTGACAACACCCGCGCCCGGGACGTTTGCTCCTCGCCCCACCCGGGCATATTATGATTGTGGTTTCCATATTCAACTATGTTTACTGACTTCGTCGCCACCGATCGTTGGACCAAAAAGCAGGTGCACGTCCTCTACCAGGCGCTCATAGTGGCCATCGCAACCCGCCACGCCGATGCGGTGGACATCAAGTTCCTGGTGGATGGCCGCCCGGTCTGGGTCGCCCTGCCGCACCCGGCTTGGGTGGAATACAAGAAGCGCACGGGCAAGATGATCACCGACCCTCTGGCGAGGGAGATCGCCGGCCATTTCCTGAAAACCGCGCTGGAAACCGGGGAAGGCCTGGGCCGCGAGATGTATGCGCTTACCGTAGAGGAAACCCTCAAGCACCTCGATGCCATCGTAACCGAGCTTGAACCGCTGGCAGCCGCCTCCCGCTAGCCGGCCACCCGGCGGAAACATGCAGATCAAGGCTGGGAGTTCCGTCACAATGGGCTGTGATCTTTGACACATTCGCCTCTTGGCGGGATGAAGATAATCAACCAACCGCCCCGGTGAGGGTTGCGCTTGTTTGGCGGCCGGCAAGGACTCGGCACTTGGAAATAGGCCCGGAAAGAGGGACAATATTTGCTCCTGCCCTCTACGTTTGGGCAGAGTCTTTTCGCTCGCCACGCGTTTCTGTCTGCGGCAGCCTGCTCAGGGCGGGCACTGCTTTGAAAATTTGAGGTTGTTCCCGGTTCGAAGAAAGGAATCTTATGGCCAGCCATACTTTAGATACGGAGATTGCGACCGACTGGAACGGCAGCACCAGGCATAAGAGTCTGGTGGCCTGGGTCGAAGAGATCGCGCAACTCTGTAAGCCAGATCGGGTTTTCTGGTGCGACGGGTCCGACGATGAGTACCAGGCGATGATCCGGCTGATGGTTCTGGCCGGCACGGCGATCCCCCTCAACGAGGAGAAGCGGCCGAACAGCATCCTTGTCCGCTCCAGCCCAGCCGACGTGGCCCGGGTCGAAGAGCGGACGTTCATCTGTTCGCGCAGCAAGGAAGACGCCGGTCCCACCAATAATTGGGAAGATCCCGCCAAGATGAAGGCGAAGCTGTCGCAGCTTTTTGCGGGTTCGATGGCCGGGCGAACCATGTATGTGATTCCGTACAGCATGGGGCCGATTGGCTCGCCGATCGCAAACATCGGAGTGGAGATTTCAGACTCGCCGTACGTGGTGGCGAACATGCACATCATGGCGCGGATTGGCACTCGGGTGCTCGACGTTCTCGGCGCCGATGGCGAATTTGTGCGCGGATTGCATTCGGTCGGCGCGCCGCTCGGACTGAACGAGCAAGATGCGGCCTGGCCGAACAACGCCCAGGAAAAATACATCTGCCATTTTCCGGAGACGCGCGAGATCTGGTCCTACGGCTCGGGTTATGGTGGCAACGCATTGCTCGGCAAGAAATGTCACGCTCTGCGAATCGCCTCCGTGCAGGCGCGCGACGAGGGGTGGCTGGCCGAGCACATGCTCATCCTCAAGATGACCAGCCCGGCGGGCGAGGTCAAGTTCATTACTGGCGCGTTCCCGTCGGCCTGCGGCAAGACGAACCTCGCCATGCTGATCCCGACTATTCCCGGTTGGAAAGTTGAGACCATTGGCGATGACATCGCGTGGATGAAGTTCGGCGCCGATGGCCGGCTTTACGCCATCAACCCGGAGTACGGCTTTTTCGGCGTGGCGCCGGGGACGAGCATGAAGTCGAACAAGAACGCCATGCTCACCATCACGAAGAATTCGATTTTCACCAATTGCGCCATCACGCCCGACCGCGACATTTGGTGGGAGGGCATGACGGACGAGAAACCGGCCGAGTTGCTGGATTGGTTGCGCCGTCCGTGGACGCCGCATTCCCTTCGCAAGGCAGCTCACCCCAACGCCAGGTTCACCACTCCCGCGCATCAGTGTCCGGTGATCGCTCCAGAGTGGGAGGATCCACGGGGAGTGCCGATTGACGCGATCCTGTTCGGAGGCCGCCGGGCCGGCGTTGTGCCGCTGGTGACCGAGGCCTTCAACTGGCAGCATGGAACCTTCTTAGGTGCAACCGTCAGCAGTGAGACCACGGCAGCGACCACCGGCCAGGTCGGCCAGCTTCGCCGCGACCCGATGGCCATGCTTCCTTTCTGCGGCTACCACATGGGCGATTATTTCGCCCACTACCTCAAGATCGGCGAACATGAAGGGGCGAAGCTCCCCCAGATTTATTACGTCAACTGGTTTCGGACCGACGAAAACGGAAAGTTCCTATGGCCCGGTTACGGAGAGAACAGCCGCGTATTGAAATGGGTGTTCGAACGCTGCGCAGGTACTGCTCATGCTGTGGAGACCGCGATTGGGATGCTTCCTCAGCCCGCCGATCTCGATACCGAGGGCTTGAACCTTCGGGAAGAGGATCTCCGGAACCTGCTGAGCGTGGATATTGATGGATGGCTTGCCGAGATCCCGCTCATCCGTGAGCACTTTGCCAAATTTGGCACACGTCTTCCCGAGGCCCTGAACCACGAGGTCGAGGAACTGGACCAACGGCTGCGGCAAAGCATCACGCGAACGGGAAAGATGAGCCGGTTTGCCAAGGTCAGCAAGCTGGGTAAGAAAGAAGACTAACCGCATCTCCGAACACAAACACAAGGCCCGGGAATCGCCCTCCCGGGCCTTGCTCGTTTTGGTAGATTCTTGATTTTGGGTTGCGCAGGTCAATGAGTGCTAAGGGGATTTTTCAACAGTTACGTGCAGGATGGTCTGCTTGTCGTATTTCGCGGCCCATCGCATCGACGCCGCTGCCGTTTAGATACGACGAAACTGCCGCGTCGGTAACGACAATAAAGTCCGCGACTGCCCAGATTTCTTGACTTGCGTCCCTCTGCTTCGCCTGCTCCCGCGTTAGAGGCGTACCGCCCTTCTCCCAAGGATAAAAGTTCGATTCCTTGCGGTCACGAATGCCCATGTGCGTTCCTTCGTTTCCAGACCAGACATCGAGATGTACCCAAGAACGCTGCGACGGCTCGGAGCCTCCCACCAAGGCCCGACGCTGAGCGTTAGTCCGACACGCGGGCGTTCCTCTTCGACATTCAGCAAAGCGTAGTAAATGGCGTGCGCGTCACCGTCCTTGGAGATAAAACCCCAGACGCGGTTCTTTTGTTTCCCGCAGCAATCACAGCTAAGCCGCCACAGGTACTCGCCGGTTTCTAGGCTGTAGTCGCTCATCTCGTCTGATTTTACCCGGTCAATTGGCGTAAGCAGGGGTTAGCGCAAGCTTGTGCCGTTTGTTCGCCGAAAGCCAACGAGTGGAGTCGCGATTTATCGCCTAGATATCTCTCATGTAAGGCGGTCACACCAGCCGACCCGCCCCTGCCTGCGTCTTCCAACAGTACAATCAAATCATGTTCGCCCGCAAAGTGCGCGTGCAATTTGAGCAGGATGGCGAGCTTCAACTCTGCCCGCTGAAGTGGCTCGACAATTTCAGCATGCGTAATTTCACGAATGCCTCCGTCTTTGACGATACGCTCCCCGTGGCCGATGGATATCTCGAGATTGGAACCAATGTTCCGCTTGATCAACTTCGGGACGCAATGGAGGATTGGTTTCGCCGCAAGAGCTATTTGCCCAAGAATGCCACGCTCGTGCTGGCCCCGGTCTGAAAGGGAACTGCGCTAGAAAAACTCTGATTAGGTGCGGACGAAAAGCGTAAACCACAGAGAGCACAGAGGTACACAGAGGCCCCAATACTTAGAGGTCTCAGTACTTAGAGGTCTCAGTACTTAGAGGTCCCAAGGTACTTAGACGTCCCAAGGTTCTTAATCAGAGCTTCCCTAGCCTCCACCCATGATCGACGACCGTTCCAGCTTGAGCAGCCGGGCGAACAGACGGACGATCATCCCGTCGAAGCGGGTTCCGCTCAGCTTTTCCAACTCCGTAATCGCCTGCTCATGCGTCTTTGAGGGAGCGAACGATCGCTCGCTCATCATGTTCACGTAAGTGTCAACGACCGCCAGGATGCGGCCATCCAGCGGAATATCCTCTCCACGGAGCCCAAAAGGATAGCCACTTCCATCAAACGCTTCGTGATGCGATAACACTGCCTGTGCCACCCGATCGATATGAGGAATCGCCCGCAAAACCTCCACGCCCGCCTGCGGGTGGGTTTTCATTATCGAAAATTCGTCCTCGGTCAGCGGTCCTGATTTATTCAGGATGCGCTCGCTGATGAACAGCTTCCCCACATCATGCACACGCCCGGCAAAAGCAATATCCGCCACTTCCTGCGCAGGAAGATTCAGCCCGTTGGCGATGATTCCAGCATAGTGTCCGCATTGTTCGCCGTGGCCGGAGGCATTGGCCTCACGCAACTCCGCCGCCTGCGCCAGGGCTTCAATGGCCTCACGAAGCGCAGCCGTCTCTCCGTCGCCAGCACTCTGGCAAATCTTGCGCAGCGTGCCGACCAGTTCCTCCACGTCTTCCGGCCCATTATGTTCACGCCGAAGAAATCCTTCGATATAGGTTGAAAGCAACTGCCCCTGCACCGCCGTACCTTCGCGGAACGGCTCGGATGTGGAAACCTGGTTTCCTCCGGCATGCTTGGCCACGTACATGCCCGCATCCGCCACCCGAATCAGATCCTCGATTGCAAATCCGTGCACGGGGAAGCTGGCGACACCGAAGCTGCCGGTGATCTTATGTTCTTCGAGCATCGGATCGGTCGCTAACCAGAGACGTAATCTTTCCGCCAGCACTTGCGCCTGCTCAATCCCCGTCTCGGGCATCAGGATGATGAATTCGTCGCCGCCGTAGCGCGCCACCACGTTTGACTGGCGGCACTTTTGTTCGAGCAGCCGGCCAACACGGGCCAGCACCAGATCGCCTTCCAGGTGACCGAGCGAATCGTTGACTTCCTTGAATTTATCCAGATCGATCAGCACCACCGAGAACGGCCGCCCGGAACGCGATGCACGCTTCCACTCCGAACTGAGCGCCTCCCAGAAGAATCGGCGGGTTTTTATCCCCGTCAAACCGTCGGTGATCGACTGCTGTTGCAGCTTTTGGAAGACGAATGAATTATGGAGCGCCGTCGCCAGCAGATCGGCCAGAGTGTTAAGAATCAGGACATCCTGAGGAGCGAAAGCATTCTCGTTGCGGCTTTCCACGTTGAGCACGCCCAGCAGACTGTCGCCGTAACTGATGGGCAGGCAGAGCACCGCGCGCGATTCCGGCAATATACCGGCCAGTTGTCCGGGTCCGGCGTTTTGTACCAGCGCGCTTACACCGGTGCGCGCGACTTTGCCCAGTACTCCGCTCCCGATAGCAATCCGCCGCCCCAGCGTATGCGACGTTGCTCCCGCCTCGGCCTTGATCTCGATGTCCTTGGTGGCATAGTCCATGATGCCGATGCCGATATGGTCGAAGCGGAAGTTCTTTTGGATCTCGCGCACGATGTCGATCATCATCTGCTCGGCGTCTTCGCTCGAGATCGCCATTTTCGAAATGGTGTTCAGAAACGCCAACTGGCGGGCCCGCCGTTGCTCTCCGGAAAACAGGCGCGCATTCTCGATTGCTACTCCCAGCTGGCCAGCCGCCGTCTGCATCACCTCCAGGTCCCGCTCCTGGAACTGATATTCGCGGTCGGTGCTCAGCGCCGCCATCACGCCAGCCGGCCTCCCTCCCAGCAGAATCGGCACTGCGCAGAACGACCGTGCCGGGCGCGCCGGAATAAAGTCGACCCCCAGCTTGGCGCGTACTTGCTCCAGATCGCTCTTGATCAGCAGCGGCTGTCCAGTCCTGAGAATGTGCTCGGTCAAGCCATTGTTGACCGGGCGCGAGCGCTTGGAGAGCGTATGCCCGTCTTCAATCTCCAGCTCGAAACAGATTTTGTCCTCTTCCTGAAACGCGATGTAGAAACTGCTGGTGTCGAAAATCTGGCCCAGTTCTACGTGTACCGTGCGCAGCACTTCGTCCTGGTTCAGATGAGAGCTGATCGCCTGTCCTATTTCCGTTAGGAGTTCATACTCTTTGGTTCGGCGCTGGGCCTCATGCATGACGACATAATTTTCCAGGGTCAAGGCGATCTGCAGCGCCAAGCCGATCAGCAGCCGGAGGTTCGAGGAGCCAAACATGCGCCGCTCGGCGTGAGGGAACAAAATCACGCCAAAGTTATGCTCGCGCGTCTGCAGGCTCACCGCCATCAGATCGGTGGTCCCTTCGGCAAGCAGAGTCTGTTTGAAAGCCTCGAATCTGGCCCCAGAGAGCGCTGGCAATGGTTCTTCCAATTCCGCCAGGTTCCGGAACGTTACGACCCCGCCGCGCCGGTAGGCGAGTTCGCAGATGTAATCCGCCGCCAGCGTTTTCTGCATCTTTTCCAGAAAGTCGGCCGAGAATCCCTTCTGTACCGACGGAACGGTGGCGCGCCACTGCGCAGAGATCAGAACGACGGCGCGGCGTGAAACCAGCGGCGCCACCAGCCGGTCCACAAAGGCCTGCAGGCTCGGCACCAGGTCGGCGGCGGAGAGCAACCGGCGCGGGTCGATGCCCAGCGTGGAAAATGCCAGCGCATTTTCCTGCACCGCGTTACGCTCATTTTCAAAGAGCACCATCACCATCGCGATGGCCAACAGCATCTGCGGAACTGGTCCCAGAAAGCCGCCGAGCCGGCCCACGGTCCCAAGAAAAGACTGCTGGAACTGCCCCGCGCCCATCAGTGCCGCCCATAATGCCAACGAGAAAGCGAGCGCGCGGAAAGCTACGGAATTCCGGCGAAAAGCATAGCGGTAATAATGGAACGAGGCATACAGCATGATGGCCGCCAGCCCCACTTCCAGCCGCAGGTATTCCGGAACGGGCGACTCTTTCTGGCTGAATGTGCCACCTTGCATGTGCGCGGCCAGACTGATGTAGGCCAGAACAATGCCGACCAAAATGAGGGCCACGTCATACCACTTCACCTGAAATGGTTCCTTCATCAGGCGCGTGGAAATAAAGATGCAAGTCGCCATCGCGACCAGCGTCAGGGAGCTAATGAAGAACAACAGCGGGGAAGGGCCGTGAAAATAGATCACCGCCTCGACCACATAGTGCAACGTGTATGCGGCCCAAGCCAGTTGCCAGGCACGAAAATAGCTATGACGATTTTGCGCGTACAGGTAGGTGAAGACCAGTAGCACGAGAAGGGCTACGGCTCCCGGGACCTCCAGACCTGTGGCAACGCTGTTCATCGAATCCTTAGCACCCTGAGGCGTTCGAGCACGAACCTGAGCTTCGCTTAATCCTGCCAGAACAGACAGATCGAAACAACACCTGTCTTTTGGCGATCCGGCCAGGGGTGCGCTCTAAGTATCTTCTAATGTGATGCGCCGCTACCAGACGCGCTTCTATCCAACAGTTACTTCCGTAATACCCGAAGTAACCTAGTGTGGTGACCGCATGATCTTTTCTAACTCTCCATCGGATCTCTTGGACAGCCGAGGGCGGCTGTCGCTACGCGCGGCTTTCTTGGACAGCCGAGGGCGGCTGTCGCTACGCGGGGTGGGCGGAGCCGAGATCCCGAGGCTCAGAGCCAGAAGCCTATATACTCAAAAGTTATGCTTCGAGTCCGATTCGCACCGTCTCCCACCGGATTTCTGCACGTCGGCAGCGCCCGAACCTTCATTTTCAACTGGCTCTATGCCCGCCATCATCGAGGAACAATGATCCTCCGCCTCGACGATACCGACGTCGAGCGCAACACGGAAGCGAGCGTCAATTCGATTTTCGATGGCCTGCGCTGGCTCGATCTGGGCTGGGACGAAGAGTATAAGCAGTCCGATCGACTGGCGCTGCACCGCCAGATCGCCGATGCCATCTTCCAAAAAGGATTGGCATACCGCGACTTTACCCCAGCCCACACTGGCGACAGCGAAAAATCAGGCGCCAATCAAACCTGGCTTTTCAACCCGGGCATGCGTGAACTTTCGCGCGCCGAAAGCGATCGCCGCGCCGCCGCCGGGGAGACCTTCGCTCTTCGCTTCCGGGTGCCCCGCGGGAATGGTGAACAGGTCCGCTTCACAGACGCCGTTTATGGCATGCAAATTAAAGAGGCGGACGACATCGAGGACTTTGCTCTAGTGCGCAGCGATGGCATGCCTACCTATCACCTGGCCTCATGCGCCGACGACATCGATCTCAAAATCAGCCACATCATTCGTGGCCAGGATCATCTCTCGAATACCTACAAACATGTACTCATCTTCCAGGCTGCGCAGGCGACGGGCGCGACGTTACCGCAATTCGCGCACTTGCCCCTGCTGGTTGCGCCGGACGGATCAAAGCTTTCCAAACGCAAGCACGGTCCCGTGGTCAGCGTGACCACCTATCGCGATGCTGGATTCCTCTCCGCCGCATTCATCAATTTTTTGTGTCTGCTTGGTTGGTCGCCGAAAGATGATCGCACCCTGATGACCCGCCAGGAATTGATTGATTCGTTCTCTCTCGAAGGCATCAATCGCGCCAATGCTGTGATCAATTTCAAGGAGCCTGCGACTACGCCCGAGGAGACATTCGATCCGAAAGCGCTTTGGCTGAATGCCGAGCACATTCGCGCCCTGCCGGTCGGTGACCTCAGCGCACGATTGCTGCCGATCGTGCGCGACGCCGGATTCCAAATCACGCCGGAAAAAATGCTGGCGATCACGCCGCTCATTCGGGAGCGCATCAAGCTTCTCCGCGACGTGCTCACCGCCGCCGACTTCTTTTTCGTGGATCAGCTCCCGCCCTACGACCCCGCCGAATTGATCCCGCAAAAGGGAGACGCCGCCATGGCGCTCAAAGCTCTGACCCGAGCCCGTGAAGTTCTGGCCCAGACCGAATTCCAGCACGATCCTCTCGACCAGGCCCTGCGCGCCGCCGCCCATGAACTCGGCCTTAAAGCGGGGCAGATGTTTCAACCCATCCGGGTAGCCGTCTGCGGCCGCAAGAATGCCCCGCCGCTGTTTGAAACGCTGCAGGTGCTGGGGAAAGAAACGACGCTGAAAAGAATTGAGGAGGCGATTCAGAAGACACAGTAAGCTGCGTTATTTGATCAATCGGGCGAGCATGTCCAAGGTCATGCCATGCAAACTCGGCTAATCAGCCCCCGATTGCTTTCTTTGGCCTTCCGCCCAACTTCCCGTTCGCTCTCGCGGCGGCTTTCTTGGCAGCGCTTCGAGACCCGCCTCCGAAGTGCCCTAGCCTGGATGCCATCCACTGCCTTGAACCGAGAAAGCCCTCCAGAAGGCTGGGAATGTAGAGGTCCGCGTCGAGTTTGGGGAAGTAAATCCCGAAACCGGAGGGACTGATCTCAATTTCCTCCAGTTGCGACGGCCTGGCATGTTCCAAGCCTTGGGCGTCATGTGGCGAAAAGCTTACATCAAGTTTCGAACTGAGACGGATGACAATGCGCCCGCTATCGCGGTCATAGTGCACCGAGATCGCCTTTGGAACCGCCGCCTGCAGCGCCCTCGCCTGCCGGTTTGCCTCTGCAAAAGTGTCACGCACTTTCATGAATCCCCTCCCACGCCGCGCACAGTTTCGAGAGCCGTTCCGTCATCGAGAATTGAATCTGTTTGATCTCACGCCGTAAGAATCCATAATTCTCCCGCAATCCCATAGGCCCCGCCGGACAGTTCAAGTTGAATACCGCTTCACAGCCTCTTCCGATCACATGCACATGGGCCGGGCCGATAGTCGTTCGGATAAATCACCACGCGCAGCCCCGCGAAGCGAAGAACCGTCGGCATCCATTATATCCTAAGCGGTTAGGTTTTAAAGGTTGCTGCAGGAATCGTTTCTTTTCCTGAGAGCCATTCGCAGCATTGGAGTGGCTCCTTACCGGCCGCCCTGAAACTCCGCCGCCTTCTGCCGCGCTTCGTCCGCCTGCTTCTTCATCCCCTTGGCTTCGTAAACTGCGGCCAGCAGGTTCTCGTTGTCGGGATCGTCCGCCGCCTGCCGCTGCTTCAACAACGACGCGATCGCGTCGTCGTATTGATTGAGCCGCGCTTCGATCACTCCTATGTTGTAGTTCACGCCCTGATAAAGGGAATCGATGTCCGCGACTCGTTTATATTCCGCGAGCGCCTCTGTATTGCGATGTTCGTCCGCCAAGGCGTCCGCCAATCCGGCATGGCCCTGGGCGCTGTTGGGATTGATTTTCAGCAGCCGCGTGAATAGGTCCTCCGCCTTCGCGGATTGCTTCTGCGACAGATAGATCAGCCCAAGCTGGTTGTATGCGCTTTCGTTTTTGGGATCCAGCGCAATCACCCGCATCAACTCCGCTGCCGCATCGTCGTAGTCGTGTTTCACAATGTAAGCATGCGCCAGGGCGGTGTGGGCAGGTATGAACTGAGGCCGCTCACGCACCGATTTCTGAAGTTCCCTGATCGCCGCATCCGTATCCCCTGCTATGAGCCCCGACACTCCTCTTTGTCCATGGACGAGATAGGCGCGCGAACTGGCGAGCCACGCCACGCCGCCCGCGACCAGCGCGGCGCCGACGAACAGCACAGAAATTCTTCGCCCAATGTGATCGTGCATGGGCGCGACCTTGGCAATGAGCGCGCCCAGAATCAGGCCCATCACCAACCCTCCGACGTGGGCGGCGTTATCGATGCCCCCAACCACCCCGCCAAAAAACAGGTTGAAGCCCACAAACACGACCACACTACGCAGCGTTCCCGAAACTGCCGCTCGCGGCAGCGAAAACTCGCCTAGATAAAACGACGAGATCAGAGCCCCCGCAATTCCGAAGATCGCTCCCGAAGCGCCCACACTAAGAACGGCGGGATTCCACCACACGCTCGCCAGGCTCGACGCCACTCCGCAAATCAGATAGACGACCGCAAATGTCCAGTGCCCGTAAACCGATTCCGCCAGCCTGCCCAGGTCCCACAGGCACCACATGTTGAACGCGATATGCAACAGGCCGCCATGAATAAAGACGCAGGTCAGCAGCCGCCACCACTGGCCGCTTACCGTCAAAGGCCCAAAATTCGCTCCCCAGCGCACCAGGTCCTGCCCTGAAGGATTGCTGAGCATCGAGACGCCCGCCAACATCATGGCGAGGAATACCGCCACGTTCGCGCCGAAGAAAAACTGCGTGACCATCATCGACGACGATGATTGCCGTCGCGCCCAAGGCGCAGTTTCTACGCGCTGAAACTGAGAGCCCTCGCCCCGCTGTGCCGCTTCGTGCTGCCTGCACCACTGGCAAATTTTTCTGCCGAAGGTAAAGCCCGGCATTTGCCGCCCGCATTGTACGCACTGCGCCATAAGACATATAGAATAACAAGAGTATGAGCACTACTAAGTTACCTTCGTCGAGCGAAGTTGTGCCCGAACCGCCTGCAGAGCCTCGCCCCTCGAATTTCATTCGCGACGCGATGATCGAGGACCTCAGGACAAAGAAGTACGGCGACGCCGTAATCCAGACCCGTTTTCCTCCCGAGCCGAATGGGTACCTGCACATCGGCCATGCCAAGGCGATCTGCCTCGACTTCGGCCTCGCCGACGAATTTGGCGGCAAGACCAACCTGCGCTTCGACGATACGAACCCCGAAAAGGAAGAGCAGGAGTACGTCGATTCCATCATGAAAGACGTCCGCTGGCTGGGCTTCGAGTGGGAAAGCCTCTGCTATGCCTCGGATTACTTCGACCAGCTCTACGAGTGGGCGGTCAAATTAGTAAAGGACGGCAAAGCCTACGTCGACGACCTGAGCGCTGACGAAATTCGCCAGCACCGCGGAACGCTTACCGAGCCGGGCAAGGAGAGCCCCTATCGCAACCGCTCCGTCGAGGAGAATCTCGACCTCTTCGAGCGCATGCGCAAAGGAGAATTCCCGGATGGATCCCGCGTGTTGCGCGCCAAGGTCGATATGGCGTCGCCCAACCTCAACATGCGCGATCCGGTCATGTACCGCATCCTGCACGCCGAGCATCACCGCACTGGCGATAAGTGGTGCATCTATCCCATGTACGACTACGCGCACGGGCAGTCGGATTCGATCGAGCAGGTGACGCACTCGATGTGCACGCTTGAATTCGAAGACCATCGTCCGCTCTACAACTGGTTCATCCAGAACCTGGGAATCTTTCCTTC
This sequence comes from uncultured Acidobacteriaceae bacterium, assembly GCA_963821295.1. GTDB lineage: Bacteria > Acidobacteriota > Terriglobia > Terriglobales > Acidobacteriaceae > Acidiflorens. Next base: position 1,368,251 of record CAWGDB010000001.1, read on the forward strand.
GCAGCAGTACGAATTTGATCGCCTGAGCCTCACCTACACGCTGCTCAGCAAGCGCAGACTGCTCAAGCTCGTGCAGGAAAATCTTGTCAATGGATGGGACGATCCGCGCATGCCCACACTCTCCGGAATTCGCCGCCGCGGATACACACCGGAATCGCTGCGCAATTTCTGCGCGGCCATCGGAGTTTCAAAGACCAATGGCACGCTCGAACTCGCGATGCTCGAGCACTTCGTCCGCGAAGACCTGAACAAGCGCGCCCCGCGCGTCATGGGCGTGCTCCGCCCGCTGAAAGTTGTGATCGATAACTATCCCGAGGGTCAGGTTGAAGAAGTCGAAGCGGTCAACAATCCCGAAGACGAAAGCGCCGGCAAACGCAAAGTCCCGTTCTCGAAGGTGCTCTACATTGAGCAGGATGATTTCCGCGAGGAGCCTCCCAAGAAATACTATCGGCTCTCGCCCGGCATGGAAGTCCGGCTTCGTTACGCATATTTCATTACGGCCAAAAGCGTCGTGAAGAACGACCATGGTGAGATTGTCGAGGTGCACTGCACCTACGATCCGTCGACGCGCGGCGGCAATGCGCCCGATGGACGCAAGGTGAAGTCAACTATCCACTGGGTCTCAGCGGCTCATGCCCTCGACGCCGAAGTGCGCATCTACGACAAGCTCTTCACCAAGCCCGATCCTAACGACGTCCCCGAGGGCCAGGAGTTCACCGCGAACCTCGATCCCAATTCGCTCGAAGTGATTCCGCATGCCAAGCTGGAGCCGTCGCTCGCCGACGCCCCGGTCGAAAGCCGCTACCAGTTCGAACGCCTTGGCTATTTCTGCGTCGATCCGGATTCCAAACCGGGCAAGCCCGTCTTCAACCGCACCGTCGCGCTGAAAGATACCTGGGCAAAAATCGAGAAGCGCGCCGGATCGTAAGCGCGATCATCCGGGTCGGGGTCAAGGCGGGGCTTGCTCCGTCTCGTCGGACAGAGCAGACGCGGCAAGCCGCGTCTCTACCCGCGAACAAAAAAGGCCGGGATGCCCCCGGCCGTTTTATCCAAGAGAAGAGGAACTACTTTTTCAGCGTCCGGATCCACTTCACGATATCGTTGATCTGTTCTTTCGTAAGTTTGCTATCGTACGCCGGCATCTTTCCTTTGCCCTTGGAGGTGATGCTTTCAAGTTCAGCATCGGACTGTTTTTGCACGTCGGCCGAGCCCAGGTCGCGAACGTGCAGATTCTGACCAAGCTTCGTATCTCCAGTGCCCTTTGCTCCGTGGCAAGGAGCACATCGGACCTTGAATTCCGTCCCGCTGTCCCCCCACCCCGAGGCAGAGCAAATCAGCGCCAACGTGAGTAAGGCGATACACCCTCTCAGATTGCTTTTCAAGTGCGTGACTCCTAGCCCCAAAAAATAAGCGGCCCTCTTGAGCGGCCGCTTAACCCACAATGCCGCGCCAGCTTACTTTTTTAACGTCCGGATCCACTTCACCAGTCCGTCGATCTGCTCTTTGCTCAGCTTGGCTCCATAAGCAGGCATTTTTCCCTTGCCATTCGTGATGGCAGCGGTCAGATCGGCGTCCGACATCTTCTGCACATCGGCTGAAGCGAAGTCCATGGTCTTCATCGCGGCTTTGCCTTCGCCGTTCGCGCCGTGGCACATGGCGCATTTCGCCTTGTAATCGGCGCCGGCATCGGCAAAAGTGTATGTTGAAGCAACCAGCGCCAGCGCCGCTAACGCGAAGGTCACCTTAAGAATCTTTTTCATCGTCTCGTTCTCCTATGAGTAAGTGATTAGCGCCCGTAGTTGTGAGCGCGGCAGCCCGCACAACGGAGCGCCTTCACGGGTAAAGTTTCCCGTTCGTGATGCAATTCCCGCTGTAAAGGTTTGCGGCAGGAACAATATCACAAAACCGAGGCAGCAGATATCTTTTCCGGAGAGTGCCGGTAGTTCGGCAGAGCGTCGCCGACCGGGTCTCTCATGTCTTGTCCGCTAACGAGAGCCGCGAGTATTAAGCCGTGCGAAAACCCATGCGCGGGGTGATATCCCTCACCCAACTCACTTTTCCTCAGTGTGGCGAAGCGCAACATATGGCCCTAAGACACTAATTTTCATAAGCTTACGTGTGATGCTTCGTAGGCTCTCATTTGGCCCGTGCGATGCCATACAAATAGTGGAGTCTCTCGGGGAGCGTGCGCCTTGGAACCGACATTAGTGGTGGTCGGGCTCAATCATAGAACGGCCGGTGTTGAAGTTCGTGAACGCTTTTGGATGGGCGGATGCCGGCAGGCCCAGGTCCTCGCGATGTTGTCGCAGGGTGAGGGCATCGAAGAAGTAATCGTCTTTTCTACCTGCAATCGCACCGAATTCGTGGTTTGGGGCGATGCGACCCTGGCCGTCAATTCCATTCTCCGGCTGTTAACCGCCGAGTACGACCTTAAATTACAGGAGTGGAACAGCTTTTACCGCCTGCTCGATGAACAGGCGCTGGCCCATGCCTTCCGCGTGAGCTGCGGCCTCGATTCGATGTGCATTGGCGAAGATCACATTGGCCGCCAAGTCTCCCAAGCTTGGCAACAGGCGCGCAATGCCGGCTGTACGGGACGATTTCTCGACTCGGTGCTGCGCCAGGCGATGGGCGTTCGCAAGCGAGTTCGCAAGGAAACGCCCCTCGGATCCCATCTCATTTCTGCCCCATATGCGGCCCTTCAACTGGCGGATCACATCTTTTTTGGATCGATTGCCTCCAGGAACATAGTCCTCCTCGGCGCTGGCCGGATGGGCGAAACCACTGCCCAGGCATTGTTGGCGCGAGGCGCGCAATCGGTCTGCATCATCAACCGCACCGAAAACGCTGCCCAGAAATTGGTGCGCAGAACCAGCGCTCAGACGTCCACCTTCCGGGCATGCCGGTTTGAAGAACGCCAAGCGCAATATGCCCAAGCCGATCTCATCATCAGCGCGACTTCTTCTCCGCGATTTGTGATTACGGCCGACGACATGAAGCGCATGGCTATTGAGCGCAAGGGCCGCAAGTTGGTCTTGATCGATCTCGCGCTGCCTCGCGACATCGACCCGGCGGTGCGCGAATTTGAGGGCGTGCTGCTCTACGATCTCGAAGACCTGGAGCGCGCAGTCGAGCCCCGCCTGGAAGACCGTGCCGGCGCCAGCGAAGCCGAAAAGATCGTGCTCTCCGAGGTTCAGGGATTCAGGAAGCAGTTGATGGCTGGGGGCCCGGGGCCGGAGGTTGCCGCGTTACGTCTTCGCCTCGACGAAATTTGCCGGCAGGAACTCGACTCTTTCCGCCTGGAGCAAGGTCCATTTCCCAAAGAACAGGATCGCCTGATCACTGCCCTTGGCGCTCGCATCAGTCATAAGATCGCCGGATCCCTGGCCCGCGAACTGAAAGCGCCTCAGGACGCTCGCAGCCCCAGACGCGTGAGCGCAGGTCTTTAAGAACCCGGCTTTGGTTCTCGGCGGTAGGCTGTTAGGGCTATGGACTGCGAGCTCCGCTCGGCCAGAAAATCCTAAGCCGAAAGCCCCGCGTCCAAAGCCTAATTACCAGTTCAACTTAAGAGCAAACTGAAACTGCCGCGGATCATACGCCGCAGTCGCCTGCCCCGCATTGGTAAGCAGTGGACTCACTGCTGCCACGTTATACACATTGGCGATATTGAACATGTCAGCAATCAGGTCCATGCTGAGACGCTCGTTGAAGTTCACTCGCCTGGCGACTCGCAGGTCGTCAAATACTGTCCAGGGCGTAATGCCGGCGTTGCGACCCAGATTGCCATCGAGAGATTGCAGGGTCCCGTTGAATTCCGAGGGGCACGGCTCCTGAAATACACCCGTAGGCGAGAACTTTGAAGGCACGCCGGAACCGCACGCGGGATTCACGAACGTATTCGGACGCCCGGTAAGTGACGAAAGCTGAAAGTTGTCGTCGTTCCCTGTAATGATGTTGAATGGCCGCCCCGAGCCAAAGTCGATCAGCGGCGCAATCGTCCAATTGCTGAAAAACTTGCTTCTAAAGCCTGCGCCCTCCAGCCTTCCGCTCTGGTAAACGCCGCTGAAGACGAAGCGATGGCGCTCGTCAAAGAGCGATGTCGACCGATCCGAACCGGGGAAAAAGCTGTCCTGCGGAGTCAGCGTTGACTGCAGGTCCGTCGAATCGTCGATCGCATGCGACCACGTGTAGGATGCCTGAAATTCATAGTGACGGCTGAAGCGCTTGCGCAGATTCGCCGTCATCCCGTGATAAACCGAGCTGCCGTTCGAATAGTTGGCGTCCATGTCGCCGAACGGTACGCATCCCGTGAAGGTGGCCGGGTCGCAAGTGGTATTGAATCCTGGCAGCCCCGCCAGAATCTGCTGCGCTAAGCCTACGCAATAGGCGCCGGCAGCGCCTTGAGAAAGATAGGCCGCCGCCACCGACGGGTTCAAACCACCCCGGCGAAAGAAATTCATAAGCGCTGAATCAACCCATGGTGCGGGCGCTCCCGGAGCCGAGCATCCGCTCATTGCGAATGGACTGGCAAAGTTCCCTCCCTCCGCATTGGCAGTGGCAAAGTTGGTGAGCAGCAAGTCCCCGTGGATCGTATTCGCATTGATCGGCCGATTCAGGTGCCGTCCGCCGTTGAAGTTGTATGCCAGGCTGAAAGCGTACCCACTGCCCAGATCTCGTTCAAGAGTAAGGTTCATCTGCTGCGAATATGCATAGACGAAATTCTTTGCCTGCGGATATCCGAAGGGCTGGAATCCTAGCGGCAGGAACGATGAAGGATTTAGATAATTTTGATTGAGGAAGATCGAACTGGCGGGCGATGTGACCCCACAACTCGGGTCTCCAGTCGCGCAAGAAAATCGCTGTTGGTTCGGGTTGTAATTCAGCGAGCCTAGAACCGCCGGGTTCGTCGTCGGCGAGCAAGGCGAAGACACCGAACCCCCAGCTGGCGGAATCAATCCCTGGAAGATCGGCCACGCGTTCAAGTTGCCAGGATCGCCCGGGCCATTTTGACAAAGTCCCGTGCCACCGAAGGCAAGCTGCCCGCTGCTCGAACCGTCCGAGGCGTCGCCCAGGAAGTACAATCCCAACAGCGGATGGTCGAAGAATATTCCGTACGAGGCTCGTATGACCGTCTTGCCGTCCCCCTTCGGGTCCCAGGCAATTCCGAGTCGCGGCTGAAAGTTGTTCTTGTCGGTCTTAATGCCCTTCTGCAATCCCAGTAAGTTGTAGGCTGGCAGCGCCAGCCCTTGCGGAGGTGTGAACTTGGGCGCGATCTCGACGTCGTATCGGACTCCATAGTTGACCGTAAGGTTGTGCCGCGCACGCCAGCTGTCCTGCCAAAAGACTCCAATCGGGATATTGCGGAACGAGTCGCTCGGGCTGCCCAGTCCCTGAATGTAATCACTCGGCAATCCGGCACCGTAGGCCTGCACCGGTGAAAGCCCGGGGAAATTCGGCAGCGTTCCGGGCGCCGGATTCACAAATCCGAAAAGCGCAATTTCCGAATCCGGAATGTTGGCAATGTCGTATACGCCGCCATAGTTGACCGTGAACGTCGCTTGCAGCGGCAGATAGTTGAAGTCACCACCGAACTTTGTGTCGTGCCTGCCCATCGACCAGGCGAAGTTATCGGTAAACTGATACCGCTTCTCGGTCCGCTTGATGTATGAATATGGCTCGCGTCCAAAATACGCATAACCCGGAATATTTACCGCCGGGTCCGATCCTCCCGGAGTTTGCGTATTGTAGGAATAATGGTAACCGCGACGCGCATACTGGAATCGGAATTCGTTTACCCGATTGTTTCCGATCGTCCACGTATCCTGCGCGATTCCAGCCACATCGCGATACGTAGTCTGCGACGTTCGCGAATACGAGTTCTGGCCAAACGGCTGATCCTGCCCGCTCACCTCAATTCCCGTCACTGTGCTCGGGCTGGCATGCAGGCTAAGGGACAGGCGATTGTTGGTATTAACGTTGTGATCGAGTCGAAACGAGTACAAGCTCGTTCCTTCAAATACGGGAAAGTTTCCTTCCTGCGAGACCAGTGACTGAAACGAAGCTGGCACAAAGCAAGTCCCCGGCGTGGTGCAGGTGGTCGGAAAACCGCCGATTCCAGGATTCCCACCAGTAAATCCAAGAGGCCACGCCCCATTGACAGCCTGCCCGGAAGAAGCCCCGGTCAGGAATACATATTCGCCCACTTCCTGAGCATAAAGGGCGCTGCCCTGCTCCGTTGCCAGTACCGTCGGATTGGTCAGAAAGGCGATCTGGTCGGGAGTTAATTGCACGGTTCCAAAGGGTAGGCCGACAGCCCCGGTATCGAACGGAGAGAGCCCAAAGTTGTCCTGTCCGATGCTCGAAAACCCCGTCTCATGCCTCCGTGTCGTTTCGTACGAAAAGAAGTAATACGTCTTGTCTTTCTTGATCGGCCCTCCGAACGCCGTGCCTCCCTGCACCCGCGTATACGCCGGATTCGAGGTCGTGCTGAATGGGTTGACCGCCTGGAAGTTGCGGTTCCGCAAATAACCAAACACATCGCCATGAAAATCGTTCGATCCCGACCGAGTAATGATGTTGACCACGCCTCCTGCCGCCCGCCCGTACTCCGCCGCATAGCTGTTGGTGATGATCTGGAACTCCTGCACATCCTCCTGTGAAACCGTCGACCGCACTCCGTTCACCGAATTGTCGGTCGCATCGGCACCATCCACATTCACGAGGTTTGACCGCCCCCGCTGCCCGCTCATGTTCAACCCCGACGTCGGCGCGGCGCCCCCCAGACTCGGTGCGTTATCCCGCACCACCTGTGAGTCGGTCAGCGTGAAATTGATGTAGTTCCTGCCATTGATCGGCAGGTTGTCGATCCGCCGCTCTCCAATCGTGTCGGTCGTCGAACTGCGAGAAGTCTCTACCAGTTCGGCCTGCGACGTGACCTCCACCACTTCCTTGCCCGTGGCCACGTTTAGCCCAATCGGCAACTCGGCGAGCTGACCGACCGTAATGTTTACGTTGGTGGCTTGAACACCTGCGAAACCCGGCGCATCCACGGTTACGGTATACGTACCCGGAGCCAGTTGGCGCACGCTGTATCCGCCCTGCCCATCGCCGCTGCCCGTGCGTTCCAAACCTTTAGCTACATCGCGTACCGTTACCGTAGCGTTGGCCACCGCGCCGCCCTTCGGATCTTTCACCGTCACGTGGAGATCGCCGGTTGCGGCTCCTTGAGCGATTGCGATTTGCACGACTAACAAGATGATGACGGCAGAACAAAGCAGACTTAGTATCGCTTTCATAAGGCTCCTGGAATCGACCGCCTTGTGGAGGCAGGCGGAGATCGAAGTGCGCGTTTCTTGACGAGCTCCCGGGATTGCGTGCACGTTGTAAAGGAATTGATTACCGCATGATTATGTACATCAGAGGAGCCCATTCACGCAAGCTAAACGTGAACTGGCCGGTTCGAAACGCATACAGTCCGGTACTGCTTAGATTTGCAACATTGCGCGAACCGCGTCCTCTTCTCTACATTGCAATGTGAGCTTGTGTTAGTGTGGCCCGGACCCGCCCTGAGCGAAGTCGAAGGGGTCCTCGCCCGCGAACGCTGCGTGCCGATGTCAATAGGGCTGATGTTGGAAGCTCTATGCCACAAGTCGTCGACCAAACAAATGACCACGCGCATAACGACCGCACAAACCATGGCGACCCAAACAACGACCGCTCAAACTCAAACGATGACTGGCGATCTTCTCCGAGTCATGGTCTGTTCGCCTCGCAGCGCCGGCTGGGACCGTGCCGACAAGACCGCCGCCTGGCGCGATCTCGGATTCCACCATGCTCCTCAATTCGCCGTCGCCCAGGCTCAGCATGAATCTCTCTGCCGCCTGCTCGCCGATGCCGGAGCAGAGGTCATTCATCTGCCGTCCTCCGGCGTCCTCACGCTCGACGCCGTCTACACCCACGATGCCTCTCTCCCCACCAACCTCGGTCTCATCCTGATGAATCCTGGCAAGCCCAATCGCGTCCCCGAAGCTCGCGCCCACGCCGATCACTGCGCTCACCTCGGCCCACAGCGAGTTGCGCAATCAGTCTCCCCCATCCTCGGAGAAATCACCGCGCCCGGCACCTCCGAAGGCGGCGACATCGTATGGCTCGATCCGCAAACTTTGCTGGTCGGCCACGGCTACCGCACCATCCAGACAGGCATCGATCAGATCCGCGCGCTGCTCGCTCCCATGGGAGTCACCGTACTCGCTGCTCCGCTCCCATACGGGCCCGGGCCCTCCGCCTGTCTTCACCTGATGTCCCTCATGAGCATGCTCGATGAAGAAACCATCCTCGTCGATCTCCCATGGCTGGCCGTCGAAACCGTCGAACTCCTGCGCGCGCGGGGCTTCCGCCTCATAGAAATTGAATATTCCGAACGCGAGTCGCTAGCCTGCAACGTCCTCTCGCTTGGTCGTAAGCGCCTGATCGCCCTCGAAGAAAACTCCAAAACCAACAATCGCCTCCGCGAGGCCGGCTTCGACGTTCGCACCTTTCCCGGCTCCGAACTTTGCCTGAACGGCTCCGGCGGTCCCACCTGCCTGACGCGCCCTCTGCTGCGGAGGTAGCAACCATCACTGCACCAGTCGCACTTTCAGTGGTAGAATCCGCGTGCTTTCAGGGAAGTTAGTGAAAGGACCATTCCATGAAAAGAATGACCATGATGTTGCTGATGTTGTTGCTCGTCGCCAGTCCGTCGTTTGCCAAGACCCACAAGGAGATGTATTCAGTGTCCTGCGGTGCTCTGTGGCCGGCAGTGAAAGATACACTCCGCAACTCCGGAAAATACGGGATTCTGGGCATCGATAACACCGAGATGACAGCCTCGTTCGTAATTGGGGGGACGCTCACGGGGAAGCGCATCAACTCCGTGGTGCTGAACGCCAAGGGAGACAAAGCCTGCGAGATGCAAGTCCAGACCGCATACAGCGGATTGGTAAATAACGACGAGGGCGATTTCAAGAAACGCGTGGATGCATCGCTGGCCAAGCAGTCGCCGGCGCCACCGGCCACGCCGCCCGACAAAACAGAGGCTCCCAGCAAGTAACCGCGCCGAAGAAGGTAGCGCCGGCGTCTCGCCGGCGGTTAGGCGGGCGTCCACGCCCGCCTCGCCTGCGGAGAACTCAGCTCCTTCGCTGACTCCCACCTGCTAAAATCAAACGCAGCATGCTCCTACCGTTTGTCCGCGAGATTTTCGCGGAGGTGGAACAACTTCCTGCCTTCCGGCGTGCGTCCTCCCATCTGCGCGAGAGCACGGGACGAATTAGTGTCACTGGACTCTCCCCCGCAGCCAAAGCTCTCATCGCCGTGATGCTCCAACGCCGCCTGGAGCGTCCCGTCATCCTAGTCGTCGCCGACAACCGCGCCGCTGAAGACTTGCTCCCCGTGCTCGGTGCCTTCGCCGAACTCACCGGCTCCACCGATCCCGATTCCATCGTCAGCCTTCCCGCCCGCGACGTGCTTCCGTTCCAGAATCTGTCGCCCCATCCCGAAATTCAGGAAGAGCGTGCCACCGCCCTCTGGAAAATTGCCACCGGCCGCGCATCTATTGTCATTTCGCCGGTGACCGCCACCACCATCTTTCTCCGCTCGCCCGAATACTACGCCGACCTCGCGCGTATTCTCCGCCGCGGAGAGACCTTCGACATCGAAAAGCTCCTCCAGCACCTCAACACCGTCGGCTACACCTCGACCGACGTAGTCGAAATGCCCGGCCAGTACGCCGCGCGCGGCGGCATTCTCGACGTCTACTCGCCCGAAGCCGACCGTCCCGTCCGCGTCGAATTCTTCGGCGACGAGATCGAGTCCATGCGCAAGTTCGACCCGGCGAGCCAGCGCTCATCAAATCCGGTCGATGAAGTCGTACTGCTGCCGCTAACTGAAACTCCAATCAACGAAGAGCTCCTCGGCTCGATTAACGCCCGGCTTTCCGGCAAACGCATCACCGGATCGCCCGAGGCGATCGAGCAGGCCGCCCGCGATTCCGGTGCAGGAGTCTTCCCCGGCTGGGAGTTCTACGCGCCCGTAGCTGGAGCCGACCGCACCATCTTCTCACTGCTCCCCGAGGCCCGCGTAATTCTCGACGAGCCCGAAGCGCTCGCGCAGGAGTTGGACAAAGTCTGGGCCCGCATCGAAGAAGCCCACGAGCGCAGCGAAATCGGCAACCTCGTCCGCCCCGAAGATCTTTACCTGACGCCTGAAGCCTGGCGCGAAACAGTCAAAACAATCCCCGGCGCGGACCTCGAATATTTGGCCATCACTCGTCCAAGTGTGGACCCGGGCGGCCCCGCGAGTTCAACTACGGGGGACACTGTCATCCTGAGCGGAGCGGAAAGTTCGCAAAGCGAACGTTCCGCGGAGTCGAAGGACCTCTACTCCCAGCAGGCTCTCAAGGTTGAGCGCGACTCTTCCGAACCCATCCCTGGCGCCCCGTTCCTCTCCCAGACCGCCCCGCGCTTCCACGGCAACGTCCCCGGCATGATCGAAGAGGTAAAAAAGCTAACCGCCGCCGGAACCCGCGTAATCCTCGCCGCCCCCAACACCGGAGAAGTCGAACGTCTGGCCGACATCTTTACCGAATACAACGCGAGCTATCGGCTGGGCAGCCGCACCCGCGGCGGCGAAAGCTACGCCGATGAAACCGCCTACTTCGCCGGAGAAATTTTCACCACCACGCTTCTCAAGGCCTACATCCCCGACGGCTTCATCCTCCCCGACGCGCATTTAGCCGTCTTCGGAGCCCGCGACCTATTCGACGAATCCGACCTGGTAGCCTCGCGTCCCGGCCGCCAGAAATCCAAAGTCTCCGCCTTCCTCTCTGACTTCCGCGATTTGCAAGTCGGCGACTACGTAGTCCACGTAGAACACGGCATCGGCCAGTATCAAGGCCTCAAGGAAATCAATCAGGGCGACGGTGCGGCCGAATTCATGCTCCTCGAATACGCCGACGCCGCCCGCCTCTATGTCCCGCTCACGCGTCTCGATCTCGTCCAGAAATACCGCTCCTCCGAAGGCGCCAAGCCAGTCTTAAATCACCTCGGCACGCAAGCCTGGGACAAGACCAAAGCCCGCGTCCGCAAGGCGATGAAAGACATGACCGACGAACTGCTCAAGCTCTACGCGCAGCGCCAGTCCGCGCAAGGTCACGTCTACCCAGCCGATACCGAGTGGATGAAAGAATTCGAAGACGCCTTCGAATACAACGAGACCGATGACCAAGGGCAGGCCATTGCCGACGTCAAGCGCGATATGGAGTCGCAACTCCCCATGGATCGTCTGCTCTGCGGCGATGTCGGCTACGGCAAAACCGAAGTCGCCATGCGCGCCGCCTTCAAGGCCATCAGCGACAACAAACAGGTCGCCGTCCTCGCGCCCACCACTGTCCTCGCCTTTCAGCACTGGGAAACTTTCAAGCAGCGCTTTGCCGCCTTCCCCGTGAAGATTGAAATGATCAGCCGCTTCCGCACCCCGAAACAAATTAAAGAAATTCTCGAGCGCGTCGCGGTCGGCAAAGTCGATGTCCTCATCGGAACCCATCGCCTGCTCTCGAAAGACGTAAAGTTCTCCGACCTCGGTCTTCTCGTCGTCGACGAGGAGCAGCGCTTCGGCGTCCGCCACAAAGAGCGCATCAAGCAGATGCGCACCCAGGTCGACGTTCTCACCATGTCGGCCACGCCCATCCCGCGCACCCTCCACATGTCGCTCGTTGGTCTGCGCGATATGAGCGTCATCGAAACTCCGCCCAAAGACCGCATGGCGATCCAGACCGTAGTCGCCAACTGGGATGAAAAGCTGATCCAGTCCTCGATCGAGCAGGAACTCGATCGCGGGGGCCAGGTTTATTTCGTGCACAACCGCGTCGACACGATCTGGGAAATTGCCGCCAAGCTGCAATCGCTCGTGCCCACCGCCCGCATCACCGTCGGCCACGGACAGATGGGAGAAGGCGAACTGGAAAAAGTGATGCTCAAATTCATGCATCACGAAGCCGATATCCTGGTCTCCACCACCATCATCGAAAACGGACTCGACATCCCCCTCTGCAATACCATCATCATCAATCGCGCCGACCGCATGGGCCTCTCCGAGCTTTACCAGCTTCGGGGACGCGTAGGCCGCTCCAATCGCCGTGCTTACGCCTATTTGCTGCTGCCCCCCGAAATCGAACTCACCCCCATAGCCCGCCGCCGTCTCGCCGCACTAAAGGAATTCTCCGATCTGGGCGCAGGATTCAAAATCGCCGCATTGGATCTCGAGCTCCGCGGCGCCGGCAATTTACTTGGTGGAGAGCAAAGCGGCCACATCGAAGCCATCGGCTTCGAGCTCTACACGCAGATGCTCGAGCGAGCAGTGCGGGAGATGAAGGGCGAAACCGGAGTCGAAGCCACCGAGATACAGCTCAATCTCGGCCTCAACATCCGCATCCCCGCCGAATATATAAAAGAAGAGAACCAGCGCCTGCGCATGTACAAGCGCATCGCCGGAGTAGAAACCGAATCGCAACTAAACGACGTGCGCAGCGAATTGACCGATCGCTATGGAGAGGCGCCCCGCGCAGTCCGCAACCTGCTAGCCTATGCCACGCTAAAGCTCCAAGCTATGCGGGTAGGAGCCACCGCCATCGAGCGCAAGCGCGAATTGGTCAACATAAAATTCAGCCCGAAGGCTACCATCGATCCCGGCAAGCTGGCTCGTTTCGTGGCCTCGCAGCAAAAGACGCAGTTCACTCCCGATGGCACATTAAAGTTCACCATAAAAATCGCCAGCGCCGAAGGAATCCTCGAGACCCTCCGCGACCTGCTGGAAGAGTTGGAAGCACAAGAAGCCCCCGTGCCGTAGGAGGTGCGAGAGACTTGATCCGCACTGGGTGGCCCAGCGCTTCAGCCTTGAGCCTGTCCTATTTCATCGCCTTCGCCATGCCCCACTCCACCAGCCCTGGCAGCAATTGATACAGTTTGACCACCGGAATCATCGTCCACGGAACGATCACCTCGCGCTTGCGCTTTCGATAGCCGTTATAAGTGGCCTTTGCTACTCGCTCTGGCGTGATTCCCTGCACCGATTTCGGACGCACCGTGCCCCTCTTATCCGCCACCACGTGCGCGCCAAAATCCGTGCGCACGTATCCCGGGCAAACCGTCAGCACATTGATATTGTCCCGCCGCAACTCGACACGCGCGCCCTTGCCGATGGCGTTCAAGGCGAATTTGGTCGCGGAATACGGAGTTAGAAACGGCACCGGGACATGTCCGGCAACGCTTGAGATGTTGATGATCGTTCCCCCGCCCGTATTGCGCATGGCTGGGACTACCGCCTGCAGGCAATTGACTGCGCCGAAGAAATTGGTCTCGAATAGCTCGCGGCAGGCCGACATCTCCATATCGGCGACCGAATCGCGAATGCCGATGCCGGCGTTGTTCACCCACACATCTACCCGGCCGAAGTGGGCGAGTGTCAGAGTCAGTGCTTCGTCGATCTGTTCTCGATGGCGCACGTCGCAAGCCAGCGCCAGGGTGCGGTCAGTGTGGCCGACGCGATGGCGTGCCTCGTCGGCTCGGCCTACGTCGCGCGACAGCAAAACCACGCCGGCCCCGTGATCGGCAAACACCCTGGCAATCGCTTCCCCAATGCCCATGGAAGCCCCTGTCACAACCACCACTTTCCCTTCCATTTCCATGGCGACTATTATCCACCCAGCCTGGTCGATGGAACCCCGGGGGCCCTCGCCGGTCAGAAATCTCCGCCCGGAATCAATGTTGAGGGACGGCCAACGGTGCCACTGATAGAATCGGGAAGCGGTTTGCAGGCCGGTCCGATGTTGCGATACGTGCGCGACAACCCTGAAACATTGCGACCCTAAAAGATCAAACCCTTTGAGCCTCCTACCCTTATTTCCGCTCGATCTGGTCCTTCTGCCGGGGGTTCCACTGCCTCTGCACATCTTCGAGCCGCGCTACCGGGAGATGATCGCGGAATGCCTGGAACAGAAGAAAATGTTCGGCGTGGTGCGCGCCTCGGACGAAGGTGTAGCTGACATCGGCTGCACGGCCGAAATCGTCTCCATTACCAAGAAATATGACGATGGCCGTATGGATATCCTGACGCGCGGCGTGGAGCGTTTCGAGGTGCTCGAAGTGAACGAGGAGCGTTCCTTCCTGCAGGCGGAGATTTCGCTGGTGCATGACGAAGATGGGGACGACGCCGGGGCCAGTAAGCCCGACGTGGAACTCGTCGAGCGGGCCGTGCGTCTGCACGCGGAGATCGCGAAACTTGCCGGCGCTGACCTCTCGCCGGCCGACGAAAGCGCCTCGAATCTTTCCTACCTGCTCGCCGGATCGCTGCCTCTGGACCTCGATTTCAAACAGAACCTGCTCGCGACCTTGTCGGAAACAAAACGGCTGGAAGCGGTTGTCGGATATCTGCAAGCCATTCTTCCGGGCCTGCGGCGGGCTGCGAAAGCGCGATGGAATTAGCTGTCAGCCGTCAGCCGTCAGCTCTCAGTTAAATCGACTTGGGTTCGAATCGCACAAAAAACTGATAGCTGACAGCTGAGAGCTGACAGCTGCCTCCGGCGTATAATCCGGCTAAGGCTTTTCCTTTTTTCGGGGGTTCCCACCATGAGTGTTGCCCGGACGTTGGGCGAATTGCGCGTCAGTCCATTCTCAGAGAAGCGCCTGGCTTCGCGGCGCGTGAAAGACGAGATGCGCGCCAATTTGATGGCGCGTCTGCGCGAGCAGGGCGACAATCCGGATCCGGCGCCGATTTTCCCTGGCATTGTCGGCTACGACGATACCGTCGTGCCGCAGATCGTGAACGCGATTCTCTCGCGCCATAATTTCATCCTGCTCGGCCTGCGGGGACAGGCCAAGAGCCGCATTCTGCGCGCCTTGACCACGCTGCTCGATCCCCAGATGCCGTACGTTGCCGGATGCGAAATCCATGACAATCCATACGCGCCCATTTGCCGCCGCTGCCGCGAACTGGTTGCCAAAGAAAAAGATGCGACGCCGATTGCATGGCTCACTCCTGAACATCGCTACGTCGAAAAACTGGCCACGCCCGACGTGACCATCGCCGACCTGATCGGCGACATTGATCCCATCAAAGCCGCGCGCGGAGGCCATGAACTGTCGAGCGAGTTCACCGTTCATTATGGACTGCTACCCCGCGCCAACCGCTGCATCTTCGCCATCAACGAGCTGCCCGATCTCGCCGGCAAGATTCAGGTGGGCCTGTTCAACATCATGCAGGAAGGCGACGTGCAGATTAAGGGCTATCCCATCCGCCTGCCGCTCGATGTGGCGATTGTGTTCAGCGCAAATCCTGAAGATTACACGGCGCGCGGCAAGATCATTACTCCGCTCAAAGACCGCATCGGGAGCGAGATTCGCACCCATTACCCGGCAACGGTTGAAGAGGGCATCGCCATTACGGCGCAGGAAGCATGGATTCAGCGCGACGGGAACCGCGAGAATGCAAACGCTCCGCGGCTGCACGTTCCCAACTATGTGCAGGAAGTCATCGAACGCATTGCCTTCGTCGCCCGCGAAGATAAGAAAGTGGACAAGCGTTCAGGAGTGAGCCAGCGGCTGCCGATTTCGGCGATGGAGAACGTCGTCTCAAACGCCGAACGGCGGGCGCTTACGCATCAGGAGACCGTGGTTGTGCCGCGCATCAGCGATATTTATGCGGCGCTGCCCGCCATTACCGGCAAGCTCGAACTGGAATACGAAGGCGAGATGAAGGGCGCCGACCATGTGAGCCGCGAACTGATTCGTATGGCGATCGCCAAGGCCTACGATACGCATCTGCATGGCGTGAATATGAGTCAGATCGTGCAGTGGTTCGACCTCGGTGGAGAAATCCAGCTCAGCGACAATGCCGGAGCAAGCGAAGTGCTGGAAGGTCTGCGCCAAATTCAGGGCCTGATGGAGAAGCTGACCAAGCTGAGCGTGGGCTCAAAGGACAGCCCCGAGGTGCAGGTGTCAGCAGCCGAGTTCGTTCTGGAAGGCCTGCACGCGCACAAGAAAATCGGCCGCAACGAAGAGCGCGTCTTTACGGCGGGAGAGAAGCAGCCCAAAGCTCCCGATAAGCCAGTGTTTGAGCGGGAAGAGCCGGGATTTGGAAGGAAGAGGAGCTTTAATTAGCAGTCAGCCATCAGCCGTCAGCCATCAGGGAAATCCGATGCGGACAAGACCAGCGTGGGATTTTTATTGGCTCGACGGGGGTTCAAGAGTTTAACTGACGGCTGATAGCTGACGGCTGAAAGCTGTTTCTATGAAACGCATCCGCTATTCCAAATACGTCCCCGATCTCGCCGGCGAAATGAGCATGGAGGACCTGCTCAGCGCGCTCTCCGACTATCTCTTGCAAAGCGGGTTCAACGACAACTTCTGGTACGAGATGCAGAATGACGAAGGCGAGCAGACGCTCGACCAGTTGCGCCGTGCGCTCGAACAGGCGCTGATGAACAGCGATCAGTTCGACGAAGAGATGCGCGACCCTTTGCAGCAGATGGCAATGAACGGAGAGATGGAAGAGCTGATCGAAAAGCTGATCGAGCGCATGCAGCAGGAAGATTACATTTCAATCGATCGTCCTTGGGAAGCCCAGCCTCATGATCCCGCAAAGCAATCGAGCGTGGGCGGACAGGTCGGCGACGCGCAGCAAGCCCGCTTTGAGATCACCGACAAGAGTCTCGACTTTCTCGGCTTCAAGGCGCTGCGCGATCTTCTGGGCTCGCTCGGCAAATCGAGCTTCGGACGTCACGACACGCGCGACATGGCGACCGGCATTGAGGCCAGCGGGGCTTCTAAGCCCTATGAGTTCGGCGACACGCTCAATCTCGACATCACGGCCACGCTTTCGAGTGCGATTCAGCGCGAGGGGCTGGGCCTGCCGCTCAATCTTGAATATCACGATCTGCAGGTGCACCAGTGCGAGTACCAGTCGTCGTGCGCCACCGTGCTGATGCTCGATTGTTCGCACTCGATGATCCTCTACGGCGAAGACCGCTTTACGCCCGCGAAAAAAGTGGCGATGGCGCTCTCTCAGCTCATTCGCACGCAGTATCCCGGAGACTCGCTCTCGCTGGTTCTCTTCCACGATTCTGCCGAAGAGGTACCGCTCTCGCAGTTGGCGCGGGTGAAAGTCGGTCCTTATTACACCAACACGCGCGAGGGACTGCGCATGGCGCAACGCATCCTGCAACGCCAGCGCAAGGACATGAAGCAGATCGTCATGATCACCGACGGCAAGCCCTCGGCGCTGACGTTAGAAGATGGCCGCATCTACAAAAATGCCTTCGGGCTCGACCCGCTGGTGGTCAGCCAGACGCTCGAAGAAGTATCGAAGTGCAAGCGCGCCGGCGTCCTGATCAATACCTTCATGCTGGCCTCCGATTACGGGCTTGTCCAGTTCGTGCAAAAGGTGACGCAGATGTGCCGCGGCAAGGCCTACTTCACCACGCCCTACACGCTGGGGCAATATTTATTGATGGACTACATGTCGCGCAAGACGAAGACGATCCACTAGCGACTAGGGAAGTCAGCGTACGAAACTCCGCAAGACATGTACCACGGGTTCGTTCATTAGTTACGACCTCCGCAGCACATGCGGTGTAAAATCAGCGCAACGCCCTCGATTCTCGGAGAACTATGAAACGACTCGCTGTCTTGGTGCTGCTCGCCATCCTAAGCTTCGCCTGCTTCGGGACCGCGGTCTACGCTCAGCGCATGACCCCCGAACAGAACGCGCGCCAGGGTAGTAAAGCTGCCAAGAAGCAACAGAAAATGCTGAAGAAGGCGAACAAGAAGCAGCGCAAAGCCATGAAGAAATCCGAGAAGGCGCAACGCAAGGCAAACAAGAAGAATAATAAGCAATTGCAGAAGCGCCGCTCCCGATAGCCTTCGCGCATCACCGCTTTTCCCAGATCGACTGTTATTCTGGAATCTGACTTCTGTTATCTGACCCTCTGCAATCTGACTTTTCACTTCTGACTTCTGACCTCTCACCTCAAACTTGACCTTTCGCCGATTCATCACAATTCCACCGTGACCGCGCGCATATCTTTCGCGAACACCACTGCGCTACGCTGATTGCACTCCCAGGACTCTCCCAGTCCCATTCCCTCCAGGAACGAGCTTTGCCATGCCTGCGCCACGACGATTGGTATTTGCCGTACTTTCCTGTGTTGCTCTCTGCACCGTGTCGGTCCGTTCCGCCGCGCAATCGGATGAAGCCATCGCCGGCCGTTTTCTTGGACCGCAATGGAGGCAGCTTTCACGCCGGGCCGGAATGATTTTCGCCGGCACTGTGCTCAGTGCGGGGCCTGGGACATCGGGGCCTGGGACATCGGCACCGGTGGCAGCGAGAACCGACCGCACAGGAATGGCTCGCACCGTGCCCGTGATTGAGCTGACGTTTCGCGTCGACCGGCCCATCGCCGGGGTCGAGATGGGACAAGTCCTCACCATCCACGAATGGACGGGCGCGTGGTCGCTTCAGCGCCCAATGCGGCGGGGCGAGCACATTTTGATCTTCTTATATCCGCCCAGCCGCCTGGGCCTGACGAGCCCCGTGGGCGGATGGCGCGGCCAGATCGAGCTCGATGCGAGCGGACAGAACGTCCCTGAACCGGAACCGGCGCCGGCTGCGCTCCCCGACCGAAATGATCGGCCTCCCGTCTTGTCACCCACTGCGTCAGCCGCTGCGCGCAAAACGGCAAGCACCTCCATTTATGTGATCCAGCTTGAGCGGGCGATCCGCACGGCGCGGGAGAAATAAGGCGGGGGGAACAAGTATGAGCGTGACTATGCCATCGCGATTTCCAGCAGTTGCAGCGGCCCTTTTCTTGAGCGCAGCCTTGTGTTATGCGGGCGGTCCGGCCTTCGTCGCGGGATCCGGTTACAACGCCGGAGTCGAAGGCCAGCCCCTGGTTTGGGCGAACGCCTCGGTGGAGTATTTCACCGATCAGGGCGACCTGAGCCTGATTCTCCCCGGTGCGCAGGCCGATGCCTTCGTCGCCGCCGCCATCAGTCCCTGGACAAGCGCGCCGGGCGTCGGCTTTACCGCCACGCAGGCAGGCCATCTTGCCGAGGATGTGAGCGGCAGCAACATCCAGGCAACTGTTAGCGGAGTGATTACCGCGCCGGCAGATATTACGTCTTCGGCCACCAGCACGCCGCTCGGAATCGTCTACGACTACGACGGTACGGTCACCGATGCGGTGCTCGGCGAAGGCGCGGGAAGTCTGGACCAGTGCTTTGCCAATGCCGTCTATGGAGGCCCAGATAATTTCGCGGCGACCGGAAATATTGTCCACGCCCTGGTCATCATCAACGGCGTGTGTGCCGCCACCAGTTCGCAGTTGCCGGACGTGCAATACCGTCTCGTGCGTGTGCTTGGACGAGTCTTTGGCTTGGGATGGTCGCAGGCGAACCTGAACGTCCAGACCGGCGACCCGGCCCCAACCACCGCCGATTACGCCGGGTTCCCCGTAATGCATTTCTTCGATTCCATCAGTTGCGTTCCCATCACTGTCTGCTATCCGAACCCCGCGGTCCCCAGCATGGACGACGTCACCGCGCTCGCGCGCCTTTATCCGGCGGCGGGGGGCAACCCGCAACCGGCGGGCCGGATCTGGGGCAACGTGTACTTCACTGACACGTCGGGCAATGCCACGCAGCAAATGCAAGGCGTCAACGTTGTGGCCCGCCTCATGGTCTCGGGCCAGCCGTCCCGGCAAAACGTGGTGACGTCGGTCTCCGGATTCGAGTTTGCCGGCAATGCCGGCAACATCATCACCGGATATGTGGACGCGAACGGCCTGCGCTTCGATCGTTTTGGCTCAAACGACACTGCGCTTGAAGGCTTCTTCGATCTTGGTCAACTCACGATTCCAACAGGCCAGACCATCGCCGAGTACCAGTTGAGCGTAGAGGCCATCGACCCGAATTGGTCGTGGGGCGTCGAACCCTACGCGCCAACCCAGGTCGTCCCCTCTGGAACCTTTGCCCCAGTCGTCCTCACTGTAACGAGCGGCTCGAATGTCGAACGCGACATCCTGATGCTTGGGAGCGGGATTGCGCAGTCGCACCCCGGCACCAGATCGAGTTACACGACTCCGGCAGCGCTCCCTCTGGGCGGGGGATGGGGATCGTGGCTGTCGGGTTATGGCGCGGCCGATTGGTTCGAATTCACGGCGCAAGCAAATCGCACAGCCTCGGTAGCCGTGACTGCTCTCGATGAAGCGGGGAATGCGACCGAATCGAAGCTCCTGCCCATCATCGGAATCTGGGAGTTGAGCGACGAGAGTGAGAACCCGGCACCATCGTCGACCCCCTCAGCCTTTAACTCGCTGACCTTTGGCACGACCCGTATCGATGCGCAATTCAACTCCTCTGAAGCCTACCGTATAGGGATAGCTGACTATCGTGGGGACGGTCGTCCCGACTATTCGTATCAGGCCAGTGTTCTCTATTCCGACACGGTGACGCCAGCGCGCCTTAGTCTCGCGGGAGGTGTCGCCACCCTCCAGGGCATCGGCTTCAACGATGGGCTCCAGGTGAGCACCGAAGGCCGCAAAGGCGTGGTTCTCTCGCAGTCGGCCACGCAGATGCAGGTGTCACTGCCCGCCGTTATCAAGGATGGACTGGCGACGATTCAAGTCACGAATCCGGCAAACGGCTCATTTTCTCAGATGCTCGGCGCGCTAACTTATGGCGCCTCGGCCACTGACGTCCTGCTCCTCCTGCAAGGCACCGAGACGTCGACTCCCGTGGGTGCTCAGGCGGCTTATCCAATCCGCGTGCGTGCGACCGCCTCCGATGGAGTGACCCCAGTGAACGGAGCGACCGTGGCCTGGAGCGCGACCAACGGTGTGCAACTCTTGGCGTGCAACGGAACCTCCTCGTGCTCCGTTCTTACGGACGAGTCCGGAGAAGCTTCGACTTGGGTCACTCCCATCGCTCTCGGACAAAGCACTATAACGGCCGCTCTGGCGCCGGCCTCCTATTCGCCCGCACAGACGCAACAAGCGACCCTGGTGGAAACTGAATCCATACTCGACCTCGCCGCCGTTGCGCCCACGCGCTGGATCGCGCAGGGAGCAACCACCGCTGTCCCCCTCACTGTGGAAGCGCTCAATATGGGCGCGCCAACGTCGAATGTTTCGATCAGCTACACAATCACCCAGGGCACGGCTTCGCTTAGCTCGGCCACGGCCACTACCAGCAGCGCAGGACTCGCCACTGTTACGGCGCAGCTGACTAATCTGGCTGCGATGGTGCAGGCGAGCGCGTGCGTTGTCCCGGGGAACAGTCCGTGCCAGACGTTTACATTGTTTGCCACGCCTGCCTCGATGTGGAAGTTCGAGCCGTTTAGCGGCACGACGCAGGTTCTGCCCACCGGCAAGACTTTTCAGCCGTTGATGGTGCGTGTAACGGACGGTGCCGCAGCCGCGAATCCGGTGACGGGAGCGACCGTCACCTTTGTGACGACCCTCGAACGAACCCCCGATCAAGCCGGAAACGGAATGCCCATCATTCTAGGAACCTTGCAAACACAGGTCGTGACCGACCAGAATGGTCTGGCTTCGATCGTTCCTACAGTCGGAAGCCTTAGCCCGTGCGACGCCTATGTCACGGTAACGGCAGGCAGCGCGAGCGCGCAGTTTGAGTTGGAGAGCGTGGTTCCTATCACGGCAACTTCAGGGCAGCCAGTCTGGCGCCGTTTAACCTGGTCGCCACGGCGCGCGGAGAGCTTCGGATTACAAACAGCGATGCCGCCGGATTCGGGCCTCTTGCCACTTGGCATTTCGGAAGAGATGCCATCCCTGGAAGAGCCGTCCTCAATCGCCGGCTCCCGCGAGATGCAAGATCACAAGTTCTTAATTCAGCTTCCGGGAGGCAAGCAATGAAACAACGGCTCGCGACACTTACGCTGCTCGTTTTATTCGCCATCACATTATTCGCCACCACAGCGAACGCCGCTATCACCGAAATCCGCAAGGATTTTCTGAATCAAACGTCCTTGTTATCGGCAACACCATTTATCTCTCCACCTGGGGCCACCGCGAATTATCTGGTATGTGTCTATCTGGATCAGCCTGGCTCCGAGAACAGCATGTCAGCCGTACTGCGCTGGACCGACGAGAACGCCCTGCCGCAGAGCTTTACGTTTTCAGCGCCCGCCGGGCCCGCGAATTACTGCAATCCCATTCGCAATCATGCCGGCACCGCGCCGACCATCGAAACCGACGGCGCTTATTCCGGAGGCTATGAGCTATTTGTCACGGGTTTTGGCTTTTGGACCACTGGCCCTCAAGGCCAAGGCGGAATCACCGAGCCCATCCACCGCGAATTTCTCAATGGATATGACGGCGTACTTCTCACGCCCGCCGCAACCGGTGACTACCTGATCGCCATCTCGCTGGGTGAAGGTGGAGTGTGGACTCTCAATTGGACCGATACCATCGGCCCTCAATCCACCAACATCACCGCAATCCCTGGCGGTGCGTTTCCCATTCACGTGCTTGGTGGCACGGAAATCACCTTCAAGGGCGGAGGCCCGAGCGAGCCCGTCTGGGTCGATGCTGCCCACTTCGGAGCGCCGGCCACCGGCTCGGGTCCGCTCACCGATTACGAAACGAACCTCCTCAACTATACGAACGTGAAGTGGCCGTACTACGTGAACGTTCTCACCAGCACCAGTCCGGGCATGTATGTGTTTGCGGGAAATATCGCGCGCGTGCCGGGCGGTGGCGGCCCTGCCGAGCTGGCATTTTGGGGCGACGATCTTTTCCTGCAGATTCTCGATGCGGAGCCAGATGGAGCGCCGGGGAAAAATGGTTTCCTTCCTGCACCCGTCGGCATCGTAGGCGCCGGCTATCGCGACGGCAGCGAAGGCGAGCCCTTCTCGTTCAACGTAACGACCGCCATCAATCGGGGAAACGGCGTGCTGGGCTGGGGGAGTGTCCCCAGCTATAGCGCCGAAGTCGACGTGATTCGATTTTAAGAATCGCACCGGCGGCAGGAGTAACTGGGTAAAGCCGCGTTCTGCTGGCAGTCGCGGGGGCGTCCCGCCCCCGCAGGACGGGGCAGAGCCCCGTCACCAAACAACCTACCTTCCCACTATTTCTTGGTCCACTGGTCGACCCAGTCGTTGACTGTTTTGTACCAGAGCTGCGAGTTCTGCGGCTTCAGCACCCAGTGGCCTTCGTCGGGGAAGTACAGCATCTTCGACGGCACGCCCATGGTCTGCAGGGTGGTGAAAAGCTGAAAGCCTTCGCTCACGTCGAGGCGGTAGTCGAGTTGTCCGTGGATGACGAGCGTAGGCGTCTTGAAATTCTTCCCCGCGTTGCTCGGAGACCACTTCTCATACATCTCGCGGTTCGAGTAAGGGGTGCCCTTGAACTCCCACTGGTTGAACCAGAGTTCTTCGGTCGTGCCCCACGCCGAAACTGAATTGAACATGCCGTCGTGCGTGACGATGCACTTGAAGCGGTCGGTGTGGCCGAGGACCCAGTTGGCCATGTATCCGCCGTAGCTGGCGCCCAGCGCGCACTCGCGGTCTTTGTCGATGAATGGATAAGTCTTCTCTGCGTAGTCGAGACCCTTCATCAGGTCTTCAAACGGAGCGCCGCCCCAATCGCCGTTGATCGCGTCAATAAACTTCTGCCCGTATCCAGTCGAGCCGTGGAAGTTGATCATGATGACGACGTATCCGCTGCTCGTCGATGAAGTTGGTGCGGCGAAGAGTTCGGGATTCCAGCGATACGACCAGTCGTCTCCCCAGGCGCCTTCCGGGCCGCCGTGAATGAGAAACTTCAGCGGTATATTTCTTGGCGGGTCGAAGTTCGGGGGCTTGACGAGGAAGCCTTGGACATTGTCGCCATGCGCACCGGTGAACCAGAAGGATTCGAGCGGGGACATGGCGACTTGGGAGAGCAGGGAGTCGTTAAGATGCGTTAGGGGAACTGAAGTGGAGGCTGTGACACACCCAGGTCCATCGCAAACTCGTAAGGTGCAGAGCATGAAAATCCGTATCGGGAACGCGATCGACGTTCGCGTCGAAGAGCAATTGTCTTGCCGTCAAGTCAAGGTCTGGGTCATCGTTGAAGCGGTGAAATAGGCAGTCGATCTTGATGTTGCCTGGTGAATCGTGATGTCGTAGCCTTTTTCCCGATGTCTCTGTCGCGAAACTGATCGAGAGAACCGGAGATTTGCCCTCGTCTTCAGCTATGAAGTACATGCGAGAAGAATTCGGCGCCCAGATAAATGTCCCTACCCAGCGTCAAAATCCTCCGTCAAATTCTTCTTTTCCTCCGTCTTGCGGTCGTACAGCATCAGGCGGAAGCGGTCGCTCTCGTATCCTGGACGCTGCTGGGCGCGGTAGGCGATGTATTTGCCATCGGGCGAATAGAGCGGAGTCGAGTCGCTGGCGGGATTGTCGGCGGTGATGTTCTTCGTCTGGGCCACCTCCGCTACATAGGCATTCTGTCCGGCTTTGCCGGACCTGGGCAGCCGAGGCGGCTGCCCCTACGTTCACCGGGACGATCCACAGATCGTTGTTCGTCGAAATGGCTTCGACCTTGTCGTGGTTCGAGGTATAGCAAATCTCCTGCCCGTCGGGTGAGAAGGCATAATTGTCCTGTCCGCCGAGCGAGAAAACGGGCGCGTCGTAGTCGCCGGGCGTGAGATCGAGAGCCTCACGGGGACAGCCGCTCGGCTATCCGGTCGAGGGAAGATCGAGGCTATGTCGGCGGAGTTGGTTTGCCCTGCGCGCGAGGACGCCGGAGGAATCCCACGAGGGAGCAGCAGGAATCACGAAAATGTGAGTGCGCTTGCCTTCTTTGTAGGCATTCCAATGGCGGAAGAGTAGATGATCAAAGATCAGCGCCTTGACTTTGGAATCCTGAGTTCCTTGAGATTCTTCGCATTACAGTCTTCTTGCTGCATCGGCCGACCATCGCACTCCGGATAAACATCCGACGTGAACAAAATGCGGCTTCCATCGGGCGACCACAGTTCGCCGCTCGCTTCGGTCGCAATGCGTCAACCGTTGTCGATTTTGGTCCGGTTCCTGATGCGCCATCGAACTCCGCGACCCACACTTGCGAGCCTCTCTCTTTTTCAGAAAGAAACGCAAAGCGCTTCCCATCCGGCGCCCAGCGCGGACGATCGCCATCCTGATCGGGGATGAGGATGTGCTCAGGCTGGGCAGCCGAGGCGGCTGCCGCTACGTTCAGCGGCACGATCCAGATATGTGGCGTCTTCTTATTTGCGGCCAGATCGACATCCACGACGCTGAACAGCACCCACTTGCCGTCCGGCGAAGGCACCGGCTCGCCGACGCGCTTCAGCTTCATCATGTCTTCGAAGGTGAAGGGATGTTTCGCTTGAGAAAATGCGGGAAGAACGAAAGCAGGAAGAGTGGAAAATATCGCGATCAGGAAAACCAAACGGCGCATGGCGTGCCCTCCGCTGAACAGGAGAGTGTAGCAGGAAGTCAAAAGGCAGAAGTCAAATTGAGGAAGTGGGAGCCCTGGTACCTATTGGAAGCGGCGCGCTTTGATGGTTCACTTCTTCAATTTGACTTCTCACTTCTGACTTTATTTCAGTTCTTCCAGCATAGCCGTCATCTCGGACTGCGCGTGCTGGTTGCCGGTGCGTCGCGCCGATGAGATGCCATCGACCAGCATGCGCTTCGCCTCATCGACGCGCTCGGCGCCTGCCATGCGTCTGTGCCGCCATGAAATACGCGGGCGTGTAATCGGGATTCTTCTCAATCAACGTTTTGAATTCCGTCAGCGCCTGCTCGATCTGCCCAGCCTTCGAGTACTCCATCGCCAGCCCATAGCGAGCAAACGTGTCCTCGGGACTCGCGGCAAGAACTTCCGTCAGCATGGCGATGCGATCCATAGAGACAGCTCTCAGCTCTCAGTTGTCGGCTCTCAGTTCTATCCCTCAGCTGCAGACGTTAACATCTAACATCGAAATCGGCAGACGCCGTCAGACACACTGACAACTCACAACTGATGACTGACAGCTGACGGCTGAAAGCTGCCCTCCATTCATATCACGCCGCGACGGGTTACAATTACTGTTCCTCTGAGGAAATCTGCTTGGCTTGCCCCTTTTTTGTTCCGCGCGAAATCGTGAATGATGGTTCCTGGCCGCATCCCGCGCGCTCTGCCATTGGGAGCCGGGTGGAGTGGGACGTGCTGCGCCGACGGCGTGAACGCAGAGCTTGGAATGGTCGTCCAGCCCCCGCACATTCGTGACCTTTGCAATTTAGGATATGCCGTTGGATGTCCGCATCTTCCCGCAAGCCGAGACTGGGATGCCGTCCGTTTTTCCGTCGCCAGTTCGAGCGCCGAGCAGATCACGCTCTGCTATGTATGCGAGTTGGGCCACGTTCCGGTGGAGTCCGGGACTCTCATCTATGATCTGCGCAGCGAAACCTGGAGGCACGCTGCTCAGGATCCGCGCGTTGACAGATTGGCAACCAGCTATCTTCATGCTTACCGTGCGCGCCGCTTGTCGAGCGCGGCAACGATCGCGCCCGGGAGCAATCTCGACTAACCTCTCATGAACGACGAAATGACAAAATTATCTCCGCGGCCGGTTCGCGATTCGATTTCGGAAATGGCCGAAATCGTTTTGCCGAACGACGCCAATCCGCTGAATGCCCTGCTGGGCGGACGCCTGATGCATTGGATCGACCTCGCGGGCGCGTTGGCCGCTCACCGGCACTCGCGCCAGTGGGTGGTGACAGCATCGATTGACCACCTGGATTTTCTGGTACCGGTGCGGGTCGGCGATCTTTGCATTTTGCGCTCCTCGGTGAACCGTGCCTTTCATACCTCGATGGAAGTGGGCGTGAAAGTCTGGGTCGAAAACTATCGAGCCGAGCAGAAACGTCATGTCAGCTCCGCGTACCTGACGTTTGTCGCCATCGATGCCGCGGGCAACCGCGTGCCAATTCCTCAGGTAATTCCGGAAACAGAAGATGAAAAGCGGCGATACGAAGGCGCCTTGCGCCGGCGCGAGATTCGAAGAGTAGAGACGGAACGCCGAACCGCGACCCGGCCTTAACCGGTCGGATCGTGATGAGCGTGTGATCGCCGTCACATCGGCCATTTTGATGCGGCCCTGATAATGTCATTTCTTGTTTGAGTGACTAACGTGGGCTCCCGCTAGGACAAACAATTGAGGCTTTTTTCATGGACAGCGCCCTTCTGATTCACCGTCTTCACTTCGCTTTTACCGCTACTTTCCACTATCTTTTCCCGCAGCTAACCATGGGTCTGGCGCTGCTGATTGTGGTGCTCAAGACCATCGCGTTGCGGCGTAACGATCCTCTCTAT
Organism: uncultured Acidobacteriaceae bacterium; assembly: GCA_963821295.1. Taxonomy (GTDB): domain Bacteria; phylum Acidobacteriota; class Terriglobia; order Terriglobales; family Acidobacteriaceae; genus Acidiflorens. The sequence goes on from CAWGDB010000001.1 coordinate 1,395,660, forward strand.
CACCAGGCCGCCCGCTTCTGGGGCAAGATTTTTGGCATCAATTTTGTACTTGGCGTGGTCACCGGCATTCCGATGGAATTTCAGTTCGGCACGAACTGGTCTGTCTTTTCCCGATTCTCCGGTGGTGTTATCGGACAGACCTTGGGCATGGAAGGCATGTTCGCCTTCTTTCTCGAGTCCGCATTTTTGGGATTGTTTCTCTATGGCGAAAAGCGGCTGAGCCCGAAAGCGCATTGGTTGTCGGCAGTCGCTGTCTTCGTGGGCTCGTGGTTGTCAGGCTATTTCATTATCGCCACCGACGCCTTCATGCAGTTTCCGGTCGGCTACGTCAAGGCTGCAGACGGCAGCCTGCAACTGGGGAGTTTCTGGGATTTTGTGCTGAACCGCTGGGCGCTCTGGCAATACGCGCACAACATGAGCGGAGCGGCTATCACAGGCGCATTCATCATGACTGCCGTGGGAGCGTTCTATCTGCTCTCGGGCAAATGGACCGAGTACGGCCGCATCTTCGTCGGAGTCGGCGTGGTTGCCGGGTGCATATTCAGCCTCCTGCAATTGTTCCCCACGGGGGATCGGCAAGGTCAAATGGTTACCGACCATCAACCCGTGACTTTGGCCGCGATGGAAGGATTGTTTCACGGCCGGAGCGCGGCGCCTCTGCTCATCGTCGGCCAGCCCAATACAGAACAAGGGAAGATCGATAACCCACTGGAAGTGCCGGGCATGTTGAGTATGCTGACCTACCGGCGCTGGGGCGCGCAGGTTCGGGGGCTCGACGCGTTCCCCAAAGAAGACTGGCCGGGCAACATTCCACTGCTGTATTACAGCTACCACATCATGGTCGGACTCGGCACGGTCTTCATCGCGGTGATGGCGGTGGCCTTGTTGCTGCTTTGGCGTGGACAACTATTTAAATCCCGGTGGATGCTCTGGGTCCTTATGTTATGCGCGCCGTTTCCGTATATCGCGAATACCGCTGGCTGGTTGACCGCTGAACTGGGCCGCCAACCCTGGTTGATTTATGGGTTGATGCGCACCGAGAACGGCTATTCGAAGGCGGTCTCCGCCGGCAACGGCATGTTTACTCTTCTGGGATTCATGGGCATGTATACCGTGCTCGGAATTTTGTTTCTGTTCCTCATCCGGCGGGAAATTGAAAATGGTCCGGTCGAACTTGAATCCGTCTCAGATTCCCATCCCGCGATGGAGGCAAGATAGCTATGGGAAGCGTATGGTTTTGGATTGTCGGCGTAATGGTGACGGTGTATGTCGTGCTCGATGGCTTCGACCTGGGAGCGGGTGTGATCTATCTGATCGCGGGCGAAACGGCCGAGGAACGGCGGCGCATTTTGCGCACCATCGGTCCAGTCTGGGACGGAAATGAAGTCTGGTTGCTCGCTGCCGGCGCTACACTTTACTTCGCGTTTCCCCAACTCTATGCATCCAGTTTCAGCGGCTTCTACCTTCCCCTGATGATGGTTTTATGGCTCCTCATGCTGCGCGCCGTGGGCATTGAGTTCCGCGCTCACATTGAAACTCCCGTCTGGCAGCAGTTCTTTGACGTCGTGTTCTCCGTCTCCAGCATTCTGCTGTGCATATTTTTTGGGGCCGCGCTCGGCAACGTGGTGCGCGGAGTTCCGCTCGATGCCACCGGCTATTTCTTCGAGCCCCTCTGGACGAACTTTAAGCTCGGTCCGCACACTGGGATTCTTGACTGGTATACGGTGTTGATCGGTGTGCTTGCGTTGGTGACGCTGGCCGGACACGGCTCCCATTATGTCGCTCTGAAAACCGATCAGGAACTCGGGCGGCGAGCCCGTGGATTCGCGCTCCTGGCATGGCCATTGCAGTTTTTTCTGACCTGCACTTCGCTGCTGGCGACTTACTTTATCCGACCCGACATCTTGTCGAACTATTCGAAGTACAAGATTGGCCTCCTGGTGCCAATTCTGGTCTTTTCGAGCCTGGCTGTAATGCTCTGGGCTACTCCCAAGGGGAAGGAAAAAACCGCATTCATCGCTTCGAGTCTGTACATCACAGGAATGCTGGTCGGCGCCGCGTTTGCGCTGTATCCGGTTGTGCTTCCCGCTCGCGATCATCAATACGACCTGACCATCGAAAACACTCGTGCTGGAGTCTATGGCCTGCAGGTTGGCCTGGTCTGGTGGACGCTGGGCGCTCTGCTGGCGCTGGGCTACTTTGTGTTTGTCTATCGGATGTTTCGCGGCAAGGTACAGATGGGGGAAGGGCACTATTAGCGATTGCAGAAGTCAAAAGTCAAATTGCAGAAGTTAAAAGCCCTCAGAATTCGAAATCGTGCACACGAAGGGCGGTCGGGAGACGTTTTTACTTCTGCAATCTGACTTTTGACTTCTGCAATTGATCGTTATCGCGCGTCGTCGTCGCCAACGCCTTCCTCCCGTATAATCGAAACATGAGCGCTCATTCCCATCATCCTGGCCAGCAACAGCCCTCCCCTCAACCTCTTCCCGGCGTCAATGCGATCATCGCTGTTGGCTCCGGCAAAGGAGGTGTCGGAAAGACCACGCTTGCTGTCAACCTCGCACTTGCGCTCGCTAAAACGGGCTATCGAGTCGGATTGCTCGATGGGGACGTTTACGGTCCCAACGTTCCGCTTATGCTCGGGACCAGCGAGCAGCCGAAGGTGATGAGCGAAAATCACATCTCTCCCATCAACGCGCATGGCCTCAAAGTGATTTCGGTGGGCTTCCTCAATCCGGGAGACAAGCCGCTGATCTGGCGTGGGCCGATGCTGCACTCGATCATTCGCCAATTCATAGGGTCGGTTGATTGGGGACAGCTCGACTACCTGATCGTCGACTTGCCGCCGGGAACGGGCGATGTTGCGCTTTCTCTGATCCAGACTGTTCCGCTCACTGGCGCGATCGTGGTTTCGACTCCCTCCGATGTAGCGTTGCAGGATGCGCGCAAGGCGATCGAAATGTTCCGCCAGATGAAGGTGGATCTCGTCGGTATCGCTGAAAACATGAGCTACTTCGTGTGTCCTCACTGCCAGCATGAAGTCGATATCTTCTCGCGCGGTGGCGCAGAAAAGACCGCGAAGCAGTTTGACGTAGCTTTCCTCGGCAGCATCCAACTCGATCCTGAGATCCGCAGGGCGGGCGACAGCGGTTCACCGGCCGTGCTGCAAGGCGAAGATTCTCCGCATGCGAAATCGCTATTCGAGTTTGCGCGCAAGGTGGTGGCGCGAGTCGAGGAGATCAAGGCGAGTAGCTCCGAAGGCGTGATCCAGATCCAGTAGAGATGCGTTCCGACGGCGGTGGAGCCGCCATATCTCGAGGGAAATTTTCGTCTCGGCCACTTCAGCATGGGATTCGGGCCGTTTGCCAATCATAGCCTGAATGCACTACACTGTAGTGCATGAAGACCGAAGTTTATAGCTGGCGCCTTTCCGGGGAGCTAAAGTCGGACCTGGAACGGGTCGCGCGCATACGCAAGGTCCCGGTTTCGGCGATCCTTGAATCTGCCGTTCGCGATCTTCTCAGGCAGGGCGCCGGCCATCAGTCCGAAGAGGAAACTCAACGTCGGCTGCACCAGAGCGCTGCCCGCTGCCTGGGCGTTTTGGCAAGTGGCAATTGCCGAAGAGCTGAGACAGCCCGCGACCTCCTGCGCCGGAAGCTGGGACGCCGCTATGAGCGCTAACGCTCTGATCGACACCGGTGCAATTCTGGCACTACTTGACAGCAGCGACCGTTGGCACAATCGGTGCGTGGACGCTTTCCGCCAACTTCGCTTGCCGCTGCTCACATCGGAAGCGGTTTTGACGGAGGTGTTTCACCTGCTTGGCGAGACTCGCCGCGAGATGGAGGCGGCGTGGAAATTTATCCGTTCGGGAGCTCTGACCTTGGGCACGATCAACGAGACAGAGCTGCCGGCTCTCCACCTGCTGATGTCGCGCTACTGGGACCGTCCCATGGATTTTGCCGATGCGACGCTCGTCTATCTCGCGAAGCGGGAATCTCTTTCTCAGATTCTGACGGTCGATCATGCGGATTTTTCCACCTATCGCATCGAAGGCAAGCGCCAGTTCCGCGTGCTGCCGCGCGAGCGTCCATAATCCGCGGTACCAGGTTCAAGGGTTGCGTTTATTTGGCTCGAATCTCGACAACTTGTACACTGCTTCCGCTGTTTCATCCTTCAGCACCAGCCGCGCCACCATCTCTCCCAGCGCTGGACCGTGCTTGAATCCATGCCCCGATCCGCCGCCGACGATCCACACATCCTGGTTGACGGGATGGCGGTCGATGATGAAGTTATGATCGGCCGTGTCTTCGTATTGGCAGACGCGCGTTTCCAGCAGCGGCGCATCTTTCATTCCGGGGAAACGATAAGCGACATAGCGGCGCGCTTCGGCGAGCTTATTTTCGTTCACCAGCCGCTCTCCCGACGTGGGATCGAACTCCGGCCCACGAGTGTCGTCGGCCAGTTTGAAGCCTCGTCCCTGATTTCCAGGAATACCGTACATGAAGTGATCGCTATGATCGGCCCACACGGGAATGTTTTTCTCGTCGTAGCGCGTGTCATTTGCGTGAGATCCCGCCGGCGGCCCAAAGAAGAAGACATCCTGCTTAGTCGACGCAAAGTGCGGACCGACCGCACGCGAGAAGAGTTTTCCCAGCCATGGACCACAGGCAAAAACATAGTGGTCGGCGGTGAGCGTCGATCCATCGGACAGCGCAAGGCCTTTCGAGTCCCGACCTTCAAGCCAATCTGGGCGGTCAGATCCGTCTGCTTCCTCGACATTGTGTGGTGTTACGGCTGCTTGCCGATACTCACCGCCTTCGGCGATAAAATGCTCGACCACCGCTTGCGCCGATGCGCGCGCTAACAGGTATCCGCTCTCTGGCTCGTAGATTCCCCAGATGATCTGATCGAAGTTGATCTGCGGCCACCGCCGTGCCATCTCGTTGGTGGAAAGTTGCTCGAAGGGAATGCCTGCGTCTTCAAGCAGAGGAAGCGATCCGCGCTCGAACTCGCCCAAACCTTGTGCCAACCACAAGACGCCGATCGGAAAGAAAAATGTTTGCTTCCACTGCGACTCGTGTTCTTTCCAGAGCGCCATCGCACGGGCGGAGAGTTTGGTATAAGGCTGGTCAGAACCGTAGGCGCCGCGAATGATGCGGGTTTCTCCCCCGGAAGAGGCGCGTGAGTTGCCCGGACCCCACGCGTCGATCAGGGTCACCCGGGCTCCGCTGCGCAGGAGGTAGAGGGCGGTCCATCCACCGAAGGCCCCTGCGCCGATTACTGCGATGTGAGGCTTGCTGGTCATCCGCTGCCGTTATTGCTCGGGGCAGTATATCAAGATGGATTTGTGAACCTGTTCCCGCTTGGTCGCTGTTTTCAAACAGCATTGAAACAGCTCGGGGCAGTTCAGAGATTTGTCTTGATAATCAGACGCATCTCGAAACTGCCCCAATCAGATTTCCAGCAACGGTGCCGCTGTGAAGCCCGTTACAGAAGGAACTCCGCGGCGTCGCTAGTGCTTCCCCGGAGGAGTGGTTGCGGGCTTGGTCGCGGCCGGTTTCGCAGGTTTGGCTGGGGAGCTGCCCGCGGCCGGAGGCGCGACGCCGGATTGCACGTTGTAGGCCTCGACGATCGGTTGCGTTATATCGACAGCGGGACCGTACCAGATTACCGGGCCACGCGGCCATTGCTGGGATGTGTCGAGAATCATGCCGTACCCGTTGTCTCCGGCATACTTCACGATGAGCGGCGCCATCTTGGTCAGGATTTTGTTGCCGATTTCGCCCTGTTGGCTCTGGAAATCCTCCTGCGCGTCCTGAGTGGATCGATCGAAGCTCTTCTGCTTGCCCTCGATCTGCTTAACAAGTTTGTCGCGCGCTTCGTCATTCAGTTTGTCTTGCTGGGCGTTGAGCTGCTTCTTCAGGCTGTCGATCTCCTCAGCCTTACCCTTCAGCTCGTTCTGCTTCGGCTCAAACTTTTTGCTGAGCTCCTGGAAATCGCGCTGCCCTTCGTTGGAGGCGAAGATCGCCTGTTCAATATTGATGGTACCGACTTTGGTGCCCATCGGCTTGGGTGCGGTGTCCGTAGCGGATGGAGCATTGGGAGGAGTGGCGGCCGCGGGAGCGGCGGTCTTGCCCGTCTGGGCCAGAGTAAACAGGGAGAGGCCGAACACTACGGCCGCGATGCGCGCAAACTTGCTGATCATTGGATCCTTGAACTCCTTCGGGATTTTTCGGGAACTTTGATATTTCCAGTTCGCTGGACTCTACGAACTGATCGCAAGCGAGCCGATCTGACCCGCACACCGAGCACGTGGGCGCGTACCACGCCCGGCTCTTCACGCTCGAACGCAAGCGTGGTGATCACCCACAGTTCCTTGATTGGGTGTAGACGCACAAATTATACGGAGGGCAGAGAACAGCGTCAAACGGGGCATCGTGGGTAGTAGGTCTGGCTGGCCTCCATGTTCGCGCTCTTGCAGTCGTTCGGATCGCTTCACCGTAAACGATGAAGGTACTCGACCAGATCTTTGACGTCTTCTTGGCCCAGACGCTGATCGAAGGCAGGCATGATTCCCTTGCCCTCGATAATCGTCATCCGCACCTGGGCGTCGGTGGCTGGGGCGCCACTGGGCAGCGCTTTTCGAAGAAACAGTCCGTGGAGGTTGGGAGGTTGCTTGAGCAGATCGGGTTGCGCGTTCTCATGACACTCGGCGCAGTTGTTGTCGTAAATCCATTGCCCTTCGATCGCGGCGGCGCTCGGTTGCTGCTGCGGTTTGTTGTCGCACGCCAGCGCCAGCAACGCTGCCGTCAGACCTGCCATCAGAAGAAGCCCGCGAGCCATCACTCTCCTCCGGTCTGAGCCGTAGCGTGGGCGGCATGCTGCAAGCTTGCCATCAGTTCATTCCATGTCCATTCCGTGGACCAGTATTTCGCTACGGTTCCATTCGGCGCAATCAATACGATGCTCATGGTATGCGTGATCTGGCCATCTTCTTCCTCATACTCAAGACCAAATGCCTGGGCCAGACGGCGCAGGTCGGCCGGGTCTGTCGATGCAAAGTCCCAATGTGCGAAACCACTTTCGTCGCCCTCCAGATACGCAAGGCCGTATTTGCGCAGCACCGTGGGCGTGTCATATTTCGGGTCGAAGCTGATGGTCAGCAGGTGGGTTTCCTTATAGTCGTCCGCATTCTTCCTGAGCGCATTCTGAATTCGCGCGAACTGGCTGCTCAGGCGTGGGCAGAAGTTCGGCATGGGACAGCGCGTGTAAATAAATGTGACGAGCACGGCCTTTCCGGCGAAATCGGAAAGCCGGATCTTGCGGCCGTCCTGATTGGTAAGAGTGACGTCGGGCACACGCGCTCCGGGCGCAAGCATCTGCGAGCCGGTTGGGGGCTTGAACTTTCCACGCCCCGATTTGTCGGTGATGCGAACGTTTTCCAGCCAATAGTTGCTGCGATCGCCGCTAACCACGACCTCGGCGGTGATCTTGTCGCCGGGCTCAACCTGTTGGAGCACCGCGGGATCCTTGACACGGTAGGGCATCGCCATCGCCGCCATGAAGCCGGGAATGTCTCCATGGTTCACGGTAATTTCGCCGGTCGACGCATCCTTGTCGACCACCTCGCCCTGCAGAGGATAGCGCTTGGTCCGGTTGCAGGCGACGAGTACGGTCAGCAATAGCAAAGCTAATGGCAAAACGAATCGTGAATTCATGATGCTGTCCTCATTTCTTAATTGTTCTCCATTGCGCTGTTGCACTCCTCAGTAGTGGAACCGAAAGCGCAATTGGACATAGATCTCCCGCGGCAGATTCCAGTGATAGCCGCCGAAGGTGAGGCTGTCGTCATAGATTACTCGGTCATTGGCAACGTTCAAAGCCGTGACTGAAGCGGTAAAGCGTTCGCCGAAATCCTTGCCCAGCGAGAGATCGAAGGTAGTGTGGCCGGGTAGGTAGTCGCCCTGGTAAGGCCACCCGGGCGTGCCGTTTTCTCCGTTGGTAAAGCCGGAGCCGTAATAGACGTTGATGGAAGCGTAGGAATGCCAGGGTAAAGAGACATCGCCGCCAACGTTCAGCGTGTTGCGCTGGTCGTGGTCAAGCGGGCTGAGATCTGGCGACGGCGGACCACTAACCAGACCGCCGGTAAGGATTCCATTGCCCTCGGCGATCTGATTGGAATAGGCAAGGTGAAGCTGCGCGCGGTGGGCGAATCGAGGAGAGCGCAGCGTGAGTTCCCAGGCGCGAATGACGGCGTGTTGCACGGTGATGGGGAAAAAGATGTTGGACGCTCCGATGTTGTTGTGGTCGAGAAAATTCCCGACGTTGGTTTTGAAAGTGTCCATGTCGAGGACCCATCCGCGATAGGGCATGGTGACGCCGAATTGATGTTCTTCGTCGTACTCGCCGGGAAGCGAGACGAACGTGCAGCTATTTTGCGTACAGAGATCGATGAGCGGGCCAGAAACGGATTCGATGGGCGGCGCCTGGTAGTAGTGGCCGTAAAAGGCCCGGAAGGTCCAGTTAAGGCGCGGGACGGTAAGAGTGGCACCGAAACGCGGGCTGATGGCGGATTCGTCCACCGGAGCCGTGGTGGCATTTGACGCGAAATTGCCTTCGGCGAAGCGCGTGGGCCGCATGCCGGCGGAAAGCGTTAGCCAGGAAAAGGGCTTGAACTTGTCATCGATGTAGAAGGTTTCGAGATTGGCCGTGGGACTCTCGGAATCGGTGAAGGGTGGATTCAAGCTGCCGTCGTTGAAGACAGCCCCAAAAAGCTGGTTGTCGCGCTGATAGAAGCTAACGAATCCAGCCTGAAGGTCGTTGTGTTTGTAGTTGGCGGCGAAGCTGGCCTGGCCTCCGAGGTAGGTCGAGCTGCGATTTTCGGTGGTGGCGACGGGCACGTCGTTGGGATTCGAGGAGTAGTCTCCGCTGTTGTAGTGGTAGAACGGCGAGACTGTGGCCATAAGATGCGAATTGAATGTATGCACCCAGGAGAAGAGGACGCCGGCATCGTTCTCATGCTGGCCATCGCGGAGTCCGACACTGGCATAGCCTTGCGTGTTTTCGAAGTCATTCGGAAACGGGTCGTAGGGGATCTGGAAGTAATCGCGGCGGGCAGAGGTGATAAGGCGAAGCTGGTTCGAGGGATCCACGTTGAAGATAAATGACCCGAAACCGCCAAAGCCATTGACCGCATCGTGCACTACCTCGGCGACCGGTGGCTGCAGTCCGAGATTGCTGCGGTTGCCATTGAGACTGGCGTAATAGGCGAAACGCTCGGTGTGGCTGCCGAAGCTGAGCTCGTCGTCCGTTTGGTAGAAATTGCCGGCGGTCATCACGAGTTCAGCCTCGTCGTTGCGCTCGAAACCGGTGCGGGGCACGACGTTGAAGACACCGTATGTGCGGTCTCCATATTCGGCGCCGTAGCTGCCGCGGCTGACCTCGACATAATCCATGTCCCTGGGATCGAACTGAGCGCCGAGATTCTGAGCGATGGCGGTGTTAACGACGGGAATGCCATCGAGGAGCCAGGTGGTCTGGTGTCCCCCACGCATGTGCAGCATGTCATGCGTAACGTAGGCTCCGGGAACGTAGTCGGTGATCATGGCCAGGCTGTTGGTCTGGTCGGCGCCGGGAGTTCGCTCGATGTCGAGGCGGCTGACGAGAGTCGTGGGAGTGAAGCTGTCGGTGGGAGCAACGGCGGCCGCCGCCGAGACGGTGAGCTTTTCGTTAGCCACAGCAATCGGCAACTGAAAATGAACAACCGGCACGGAGCCGGAGATCACGGTCACGTCTTCGGTAGTTTGCGCGAATCCTTTGCTGACGACGATGACCGAGTAGTCGCCGAGCGGAACGGCGTTGAGCTGGAATTCGCCATCGGCATTCGTTGTGACGCTTTTGGCCCAATCGGATGATTTGGCCTTAAGCATGACCATGGCGTTCTGAATCGGCCGATGTTCGGGATCATGCACGACGCCGCGGATTGCGCCATAGACGTCGGCGAAGGCGACGGACGGAACAAGCAGCACGGCAGCGATCAGAATGCGTTGGAAGCTTCTCATGGATTCTCCTTGATGGCTCGGTACCACATCGTCAGGCACGGGTGCGTGCGCTCGGGCCGCGGCGCACACTAGCGACAACTGTTGGTGGCGGACAGATGCCACAGGGTGCCATCCGCAGACGAACCAACGCGCCAACAAAGATCGCGATATGAAATGTGGGTGGAGGCTAGCCGCGAGGAGGGGCGCGAGCGGAATCAGGGCCGATCAAGATGGGGGAGACGCGATCCGTGAATGGCACGGGAGAAGCGAGCTCGATCAGAAGGCTGACCGAGGAAAGCTGGAACGTAACCGGCTGGGCCCATTCGGAAATCTTCGGGAGTCGGCAGCAGCAGTTGTAGTTGCAGTGGTTGCAGCAGCAATCGAGCGAGCGGAGAGAAGCCTCAGTTGAGGTGGATGAATTCTGCGACTCGGAATCTTGCGGCACGTGACCGTGCCCGGCAACGTGACAGCGCGTCGGGCGAGCGGCGGCGCGAGCATACCGAAGCTGGCGGCGCATGCAGTGGATGCCTTCCGCCGGAGCGAGACTAGCCATCGCGAACGGCCCAAAGGCCGGAACGAGCATGACCAACAGCAGAACGCCGGCGGTCATTCGATATGTGACGGCTGCATTCCTCATGATCATCCTGGAACTCGGATACATCCTCCGAAAGCTTCGATGCCGAAAAGAAGATGCGAGGCCAACCCCACGGACAGATGGCCAAAATCATAGCAGCGGTTACGGGCGAGTGGCCAGCGTTTAAGCTTTGACCACAGGATGCAAATTTGCAGGGAGAGAAAAGGCTTTCCCGGCGCTCTCTGCGTTTCGGCGGTAGGTTCCGGTTTTCACCGGATACCGGCCAGTGAGTTATGAGGACGAACTACGGTACCATTTCCACGATGAACGAACTGGCGAAGAGGCTGCTGGGAACAATTCGGAAGCTGGAACTGTTGCGCGCGGGAGACCGCGTCGCAGTAGCGGTTTCGGGCGGGGCGGACTCGGTGGCGTTGCTTTGCCTGCTGGGAGAGTTGCGGGATGAATTGGGGATCGTACTCTCGGTCGTGCATGTGAATCACAAGCTGCGAGGCGCAGAGTCGGATGAGGACGAACGATTTGTGATGGAACTGTCGGCGGCATGTGCGCTGGAGTTTCACACAGCCGATGCTCCGGTTGAGAGCAAGCGGGCGAGCGGGGGTGGTCATTCTCCGGCGCATTCAGGAATAGAGGCAGCGGCCCGAGAGTTGCGCTACGAATTCTTTCGCGAGTTGGCGACTCGGGGTCGTGTTGGGAAGATTGCGACGGCCCACACCCGGGAAGATCAGGCGGAGACAGTGCTGCTGCGCATTTTTCGAGGCACTGGCATTCGCGGGCTGGCGGGAATTCATCCCCGCCTCCAACTGGAGAATCACGGGAGCAGAAAGGCAGCCAGGAATCCTGGGGAGGAACTCTGCGCAAGGGATCCGCGGTACGGGATGACCGAGGTGGTGCGGCCGCTGCTTAGTTTCCACCGGGCAGAATTGCGAAATTATTTGCGTGGTCGCGGCCAGAACTGGCGCGAAGATTCGTCGAATGAGAATCTGGCTTTTCTGCGGAACCGCGTGCGGCGACAATTGCTGCCCTTGATTGTTGAAGATTATGGTGAGGCCACAATCGAACACATGGCCGAGTTGGCGGAGATTGCACGCGCGGAGGATGAGTGGTGTTCGGCGCAGTTAGCGGAGACGGCAGGCGCAGGTGTTACGCTCACTGCGCTTAGCCTTGACGTCGGGCAACTTCTGAAGTTGCCGTTGGCAGTGCAAAGGAGGCTGGTGCGAGCCTGGGTGGAGACGAATGCTCCAGAGGTGCAGATTTCATTTCGCCTGATCGAGGAGATTTTTGATCTGGCGCGGGGAGAAGTGGGCAAGATGCTGGAGTTGCCGACCGGGGCGGCTCGCGACAGCGCTGTGCTCGGGAGCGCGGGCGTCGGGACTGCTCGTCGGATGATCGCTCGCCAGATCAACGTCAGGCGCGGACGAAAAGAACTGATGCTCGAATGGAAGGCCGCTGAGCCGGGCAATTATCAATATGAATTGACAGTGCCGGGGAAGATTGTGGTTCCGGAACTGGGGGTCCGAATCGAGGCGCTCCTGGCGGATGTCGGAAGCGTTCCAGAACGTGAGCGGCAGCGGTTGCTCGATCCCGGACTCGTGGGGTCAGAGCTTGTGATACGCAACTGGCGGCCGGGCGACCGTTACTGGCCCGCACATACGGCGGCAGGGAAAAAAGTGAAGGAACTGCTCAGCGAGAGGCATGCGACCGGCCCGGAAAAGAAGCTGTGGCCGGTAGCAGTCGCGGAAGGTGGCCTGGTATGGATGCGGGGATTTCCGGTTCCAGACGCCTTGCGTGCGCGCACGGGGAAGGGAATTTGGATTCGGGAGGTTGGTCCGGGATCGTGACCTGAATCTTCCCGACAACCAAGAAATCCTCGGCGAGCAGGAACGGAAACCGAAAGATAGTGAGAGCGCCGCCGGTCGAGCAGCTCCTATCCCTTAAAAGCTGGCAACACCTTATCCTTATATTGCTCCAGCGTGTCTTCCTCATCTCCGCACATGAGGTAAATATTGAACTGAGTAACTCCCGCATTCGCGAGCGCGTGGAGTTTGTCAATGTGCGCTTCGACCGGTCCGACAAGACAGAAGCGGTCGGTAACTTCATCCGAAACGAAATCGGCGTTGTTGCTGTCAACTTCGCAATGATGAAGGTAATCGTACTGCCCTCGGTCGCGTACATAGGAGGTTAGCGCGGGCGGAAGCTCTTCCGGCTTATAGCGCGAAACCAGGTCCACAACGTGATTGGACACTAATGCGGGAAACCAGCGGACGTGGTCGCGTCCTACTTTGAGGTCATTCGAAACCCAGACTGGCGCGGCTGACATAATCTCAATCTTGTTTGGATCGCGGCCGGCAGCCTGCGCGCCCTTCTTCACAAAGCTGACGCACCACGCGATCAAATCCGGATCGGCAAACTGGAGAATCACGCCGTCGGCAACTCTGCCCGCCATTTCGAGCACCTTCGGGCCGTAGCCCGCGACCCACACAGGTGGGACGCCGCCGTTCGCCCATGGGAGGCGCGTGGGACGGCCTTCGTAGTCCATCTCTTTGCTGCCCGTCAGGTCGCGAAAGGCTTTGACGGCTTGCTCCAACTCGGCGGGGCTAACCGGCTTTTTCCCAAGCACGCGGCGCGAGCTGTCGCCCCGTCCGATCCCCAGCTGCATGCGTCCGCCAGAGATGAGATTAAGCGTTGCGAACAAGCTCGCGGTAACCGTGATGTCGCGCGTGGCGGGATTGGTGACGCATGTGCCGAGGCGCATGTTCTTTGTGTTCGCGGCCATCAATGTGAGCATGGGATAGGGCTCGAGCCAGAGCACGTGGGAGTCGAAGATCCAGCCGTACTCAAAGCCGGAAGCCTCGGCCTGGCGCGTGAGCGCAAGAATGCGCTCGACCGTCATGTCAGGCTTGATTGTGATTCCGAAGCGCATTTTGTCTCCTGTCTGTGGAACGTGGTGTTCCCTGCTGGTTCAGTCTTTTCTTATCATCCAAAAGCAGCCAGCAGTGATGGGCGGAGGTCGGCAGTTTAGCATAGAATCCGTGCTGTAAAGACTAAGGAGAACGAGCACTCATGGGCTTTGACACCATCATCGTTAACGGCCGCATCGCGACCGCCACCGACACCTACACAGGCGATGTTGCTATCAAGGATGGAAAGATTGCCGCCCTGGGCCAAAGCATGCCTCGCGAAAATGCCGGCAAGATCATTGACGCGTCAGGAAAGTACGTGTTGCCCGGCGGAATCGACGTACATACTCACCTCGACATGCCATTTGGAGGCACCACCAGCGCCGACGATTTTGAGACCGGCACGCGCGCTGCAGCGTTCGGCGGGACCACAACCCTCATCGACTTCGCGATCCAGTACAAAGGACAGACCCTGCGAACCGCCTTCGACGCCTGGATGAAAAAGGCCGCGGGACGGGCCGTATGCGATTATGCATTCCACTGCATCATCACGGAGTTGGCGGACGCGCAACTCGACGAGATGAATGCCCTCGTGCGCGAAGGTGTTACCAGCTTCAAGTTGTTTATGGCATATCCCGGCGTGTTCATGCTGGATGACGCCAGTATCTTCAAGGCATTCCGTGCAACTGCAAAAAATGGCGGCCTCGTCTGCATGCACGCCGAAAACGGAAACGCGATTGACGTCATCGTGCAGCAGGCGCTGGCGGAGGGAAAGAAAGCGCCGAAGTATCATGCGTTAACCCGGCCCACGACGGCGGAAGCTGAAGCCACATCGCGGGCAATCGCACTTGCCGAAATGGCCGGAGCGCCCGTCTACATCGTGCATTTGAGCTGCAACGACGCGCTCGAAAAAGTTCGCGAAGCGCGCGATCGCGGATTGCCGGTCTACGCGGAAACCTGTCCGCAGTATTTGTATCTTTCGCTGGAGAACATGGATGCTCCCGGTTTCGAGGGCGCCAAGTATGTCTTCACTCCACCATTGCGCGAGAAGTGGCATCAGGAAAAACTCTGGAACGGATTGAAGCGCGATCATCTGCAGGTGGTTTCGACCGACCACTGTCCTTTCTGCTTCAAGGAGCAGAAGGAACTGGGCAAGGACGATTTCACCAAAATTCCCAACGGAGGTCCGGGCGTCGAGCATCGCATGAGCCTGATTTTCTCCGGTGGCGTAGCATCCGGGCGATTCAGCGTGAACCGTTTTGTAGAACTGGTTTCGACGACGCCGGCAAAACTTTTTGGACTGTATCCCCGCAAAGGAACGATCGCAGTTGGTAGCGATGCCGACCTGGTGATCTTCGATCCAGATCGCAAACATACGATCAGCGTGAAGACGCACCATATGCGCGTGGACTACTCGATGTTCGAAGGAGTCGAAGTTACCGGCATGCCGGATGTCGTGCTCTCACGCGGCCGCGTCGTGGTGCAAGCGGAGAAATTCGAGGGACGGGCGGGAGCCGGAGAGTTTCTAAAGCGAGCACTCTATTCGCAGCCGTAACAGAGCAACCTGGAGCCGCTTTCGTTCAGAGTTCTTGGAAAGGAACAAGCCCTGAAAATTGCCAGGATCACAATTTGTTGCTGCTGGTTAGTATCTGCGATGCTCAGATGTTCCGGCCAAGCGCAGAAGCCCGGCGCTCAAAATGTCACGGATTCGCCCGACCATTTCGTGGGCCAATTCTACGCGTGGTATGTTCCTCGAACACTGAGCGGCAATTTCGTCCCGGCGTACGAGTTCACGCTGAATCATAAGCAGACCGTTTTTACTCCGTTACTTTTTAAGGCGTTGAAAGATGATCTCGACGCCTCGGCAAAAGTCAGCGATGAAATAGTGGGCCTGGATTTCGATCCGTTTCTGAATAGTCAGGATCCCTGCGAGCAATACGAGGTTGGAAAGACGATTCGAAAGGGAGACTCGTATTGGGTTGAGGTCTACGGCATATGCTCCGGGAAGAAAAGTGAAAAGCCCGATGTCTGGCCCGAAGTGGTGCGCATCAACGGCCAGTGGCGATTCGCGAATTTTCATTATGAACATCAGGCAAAAGAATACCCTGACAGCGACGATCTCCTCGGCATATTGAAACTACTTCGAGAGGCTCGCGAGAACCCGCACAAATAAATCGACCTTGCGAACAAGGGCATTTGCCGCTTTAGGGGCAGCGCCGGCGCCATACAACCTTCTAATGCTTGTCTCCCTGCTCGGTAAAGAACTTCCCGGTGGTCCCGGACGAAAAATAGCGCGATGTCACAGTCTTCTTGCGCGTGAAGAACTCAACCGCATCCCACCCGTGGACGTGCAGATCGCCAAAGAACGAATCCTTCCAGCCGGAAAATGGGAAATATGCGGGCGAGGCCGCCACGCCAATGTTGACGCCCACCATACCCACTTCTACGCGGCGGCTGTACTCCCGCACCGCAGCGCCGTCTTCAGTGAAAATGGAAGTGCCATTGCCGCGCGGATCGTTGTTCACCAGCGCTATCGCCTCATCGAGTGTGTTCACATGCATCACAGAGAGCACCGGGCCGAAAATTTCCTCGCGCGCCGCCCGCATCTCGGGTTTCACATTACTCAGAATCGTCGGGCCCACGAAGTTGCCGCCCGCCGGGGCCTTGGGGCGCCGGCCATCCACCAGCAATTCCGCTCCTTCTTTAATGCCGCCTTCAATGGCATCGTGGACGCGCTCGCAGGCCGCGTGCGAAATCACCGGACCGAGGCTCGCCTTTGGGTCTCTGCCATCCCCCGCAATCAGCTTCTCAGCCTCCTCTTTCAAGCGGCTCATGATGGCCGCCTGTGCTGAGCCAACGGTTACGAGCACCGATCCCGCCATGCAGCGCTGACCGGCGTTGCCAAATGCGCTGCCAAGCACGTTCGACACCGTCTTATCAACCACCGCGTCGGGCATTACGACCATGTAATTCTTCGCGCCGCCCAGCGCCTGGACTCGTTTTCCTTTTTCTGCAGCGCGCCGGTAAATGTACTTCGCCGTCGCGACCGAGCCCACGAAGGAAACCGCGTTGATCCGGGGATTATCGAGAATTGCGTTCACCACATCATGCGCGCCATGCACCATGTTGACGACGCCACGCGGCAGGCCGATCTCCTCCAGAATGTGGCAGATCAGTTCGGCGGTAAGGGGAACCTGCTCCGATGGTTTCAGAACGAATGTGTTGCCACAAACAATGGCAAAAGGCAGAAACCACATCGGGACCATGGCAGGAAAATTAAAAGGCGTGATGGCGGCGCACACCCCGACGGGCTGCCGGATGGTCTCGGTATTAATTCCGCGGGCCACTCCTTCTAGAATGCGGCCCTGCATCGTCATGGGAGAAGCGCAGGCCACCTCCAGCACTTCGATCGATCGCGTGATCTCCGCGCGGGCATCGGAGAGAACTTTGCCACCTTCGCGAGTAATCGATTCCGCCAGTTCGTCGATGCGTTGCCGGAATTTCTCGCGCAATGCAAAGATGAATTCCGCACGCTCGCCCACCGAACGCCCCCGCCAGTCGGGTAACGCGCCGCTCGCGGCGGCCACGGCGGCTTCGACATCGGCGGCCCCGGATAAGGGCACACGCGCCAGCACTTCGCCGTTGGCCGGGTTGGTCACATCAAGACGTCCGGCCTCTTGCGCCGGCACCCAGCGCCCGCCCACGTAATTCGCCAGAACTCTGGCCGCCGGTGGAATCAATGGCTTATCCGTAACGCCCGTGTTCGCCGCCGCTAGAGTATTCGTCTGGAACGTCATGGTTACCTCCCTTTTAGGATGTTTGCCCGGTAGCGTGGTCAACCCGACCCCTGCCCTTGATCCGAGAAGAAATCGGCGCCCCGATCCGGTCGGGCGAAGACCACAGCCCTCGGACCCACATGCTTGGTTTTTATCACGTTTTACGCTCAAGCGACAGCACGAGTGTCGCAAGCAGAGATTGATCGATAGCCGTGATCCAAGCGCTTACGGCTGCGAACTGACCTCGAGTAGCAGGTGATCCTTGAATGCCGCCGGCAGTTTCGCCACGCCATCGGCAGCCGCCTGTACCGAACCCAGATCCCTTCCTTCGCTGTAGTCATTCACGCGATACTTTCCTGGCTTCAGTCCGCGCAGTTCAAGTTCGCCTTCCCAGTCGGCCGAGGTGAAGAACGCGTAATACATTTTGCTGTCTTTCGCAATTGCATAACCCTCGGGCACGTCGTAGCCGGTCACGTAAAGGTCCTTGAATACTCCCTTCGATAGCATTTTCTGGTTGTACAAGCCGATCCATTTCTTCCAGTGCGCTTCTTTCGCAGCGGTCAGGTTGACGTCTTTAAACTTCGGCCCCGGATCGGGCCACACAAACTTGGTTCCTACCACACCGCCGGTTCCGATGGTGGACGCGAAATCGTCGCCGTGTTCTCTCCAGTCGTTGCCCACTTTTGTCATGGCAGAAAGTTCGACGTGATCTCCGTAGACCGCCGACTCGGGCCCGAGGAGCGCCTTATACATCTTGATGCGTCGCCGCACCTGCACCGCTCCCACCGGGTCAGCGGTCACCGCCTGGTCGATGAACGGCAACCACGCGAGCGAAGGAGGCGTGCCGCACGGACAGGCCTGCGTCACGCTCTGCGGTTTCAGCGCGCGCGTCGTCTCGAAGATTTCCTTGTACACATCCGCCATCGCATTCACCGAGTCCTGCGGCGACTTGTGGTGGTGCGCCGGATTGTAGCAAGCTGGAACACTATAAATATTGTCGAGTTTGCTGCCGTCAAAACCCCAGTCGCGGATGAATTTCTCAGTGAGGTGCTTGTGGTAGGCTCGCACCTCCGGCAACGCCGGACACAGCGCTGCCAGACCGCGGGTCATCCGCGCATGTTTGCCGTTCTTGTCGAGGATCAGCCATTCCGGATGTTCCTGCACGACCTTCGACATGGCGTACCTGTGCTCTTCGTATTTGCCCTCGCCATCCTCAACGCCCAGCGGCAGCCACCACAATTGCACCAGCATGCCTTGCTTGTGGAACTCATCTACCATCTTCTGGATCGAATCGCCGGGGAATGTGTCTTTGCGCGGATTCCAGTCGCCATAGGTGTCGAACCAGCGATCGTCGAGTGTCGCCCACTTGATTCCCATCTCCTTCAGTTTTGGAATCGTGCCGGTCATTTGCTTCGGAGTTACATCGGCTTCGTATCCCCAGCCGCACCAGCTTACGTTGTAGGCTTCGCTCGACGGCTTCGGTAGTTCCCACCCTTCTTTCTGCAATACGCTTGACCACATCCGCAGGGGTTCGTAGAAATCGCCGGAATAAACGGACACAAAACTACGCGGGGTGGAATACGTCTCGCCTGGCTTCAGCGTAATGTTTGAGGGGTAACCCACCTCCACATTCACGCGTCCATCGGCTGCGACTTTTACAGGGATTGTGGCTTTGATCGGAATGGTCTCGACGTGGCCAACCGCTTCGCCTACATCGCGCGTCCAGAAAGCTACAACCGGAATTCCGCCGCCGTAGCCGCCTTTGACCATTTCTCCCATGATGTTGGGCTGCGAGAAAGCCGGCGTCAGTTTCACTACAGTGTCCTTCCCCCAATCGTAGCTGGCGCCATGAAACGACCACATCGCCCAAGGCTGGACCTTTGGGTTGGCGAGCCGCGCATTCAGACGGCGCCGTTGATTCACGCTTTCTCGAATCGTCATCTCGCGCGTCCCCGTGTTCTTGTATTCCACTGTGCTCAACAGAATGTTTGGGAAGCTGTCATAGACCTCGAACGCCAGCAGGCACTCCAACTCAGTACCTGAAGGCCCGAGCGGCCGCGCAGAGATTTCCAATCTCTTCCCCTCCCCCATCTTGCCTATCGCATCGAGAACGCGCGCCGACCCGAATTCGAGGCCGAAATGCAAGTCCTTGCCGCCGACACGCACCAAGAAGCTGTCCGCGGGAGCGCCGATGCGTGGATCATCCAGCGATAGCTTCTGCCCGTCTTTCAGCAGCGCAGCCTGCACGTAACCATCGGGGCTCACCCGGAACTCGGCCCCAGTGGTGGTCAACACAACCGGTCCCCCGGAGTTCGTTTCCACCTTGATGGTCGAGGGTTGCGTGGGTTCCGGTTTCGGCTGTTGGTTGCGCGTGAGCGCCGTGGGCGCCTCCGAACAAGCTGCCAGCATCAGACCCGCAGCTGCCAGAGCGATCCAGCGTTGGACGATCACGATTGCCCCTTTCTATCTTCTATCGCGAACTGGCTCATATTTGCCAGTTGACAAACGCTATAAAACGAAAGTAAAAGTAAGTGTTCGTAATATTACCCGAAACGTGATATTTCCGCTGCCGAAATTTAACCTGACGTTTTCAGGCGTACCGTTCGGCCGTGGAGTGAGGAGCCCGGCGTGCTCACTTCATTCTCTCGCATCGAGAGTCGTGCGGCTCTCGTCTTCGTATTTGTGCTGGCTTTGATGATGGTGAAGACGCCTTTGTGGGCGCAGAAGGATACCGGAGCTATCGTCGGTCTGGTGCGCGATCCCAGCGGTGCGGTGGTCACGGGCGCCAAGGTCACCGTTACGGATGCCGACCGTGGCACCGAGTTGACCTTCTCCACCAATGATGCCGGAGAATACGTTGCCAGCCCGCTCCGCATCGGCCGGTACAACATCCGCGTCGAGAAGCAGGGATTCAAGATGGCCGTCGCCGGCCCGGTGCAGGTCAACGTTCAGGATCGCATCGGCGTCGACGTGCAGTTGCAGCCGGGCGCGCCCACCGAAGTTATCCAGGTAACCGGTCTTGGTCCACAGCTTGAAACAGAAACCTCCGAACTTGGTCAACTGGTCGACAGCCGCCGCATCAACGCGCTTCCTTTGAATGGGCGTAATTACGCCCAGTTGGCTCTGCTCGGCGTTGGCGTCGCTGCCGCCGAGCCTGGATCGCGCGTCGAAACCACCTACGGCTTCAGCGCCAACGGGGCCCGTTCGCTGCAAAACAACTTTTTGCTCGACGGCATCGACAACAACGCCAACCTTGGGGACGTCCTCAACGGCGCTGCTTATGTAGTACAGCCACCTGTGGACGCCATCGCCGAGTTCAAGGTCGAAACCAACTCCTACAGCGCGGAATTCGGGCGGGGCAACGGCGCCATCATGAATGCTGTCGTCAAGTCCGGCACCAACCAGATCCATGGGGATTTGTGGGAGTTTCTGCGCAACGAAAAACTCGACGCCAGCAATGCCTTCGATATCTTCGGTCAGCAGCCCTACAAGCAGAACCAGTTTGGATTCACACTGGGCGGGCCCATCATCAAAAGCAAACTGTTCTTCTTCGGAGACTATGAAGGCCTGCGCATTCGCCAGGCGCTGCCGCAACTGTCGACGGTTCCCACGCCCGCCGAGGTGGGCGGCGATTTCTCCGCATTTCTCGATCTCACCTCGCCAATTCCCGGCGTGCTCGACTGCAATGGCCACCAGACTTACCAGGGAGAGATCTTTGATCCGACTCAGGCGCAGACTGGTTCACCATACAATGGCGGACCGTGCGGTCTGCCCATCGGCACCACTGGCCCCAACTACACTGGGACCCCAACGAATAAATTTAGTAACCCGGGTGGCACGAGCACGCCAATCGATCCGCTCGCCCAGGAACTGGCGAATCTGTTTCCCCCGCCCAATGCCACCATTAGCACTCTGCAGGCCGCCGGCAACTTCCTGTCCGATCCAAAACGCAGCGAAACGGAGAACAAGTTTGACATTCGCGGGGACTACACCATCAGCGAAAAAGATAATTTCTTCGTTCGTTATAGCTACGGCAACGACAGTAATTTCCTGCCCTCGCCCTTCAACAATGTGCTCGACGGTGGCAGCTTTCAAGATGGCTACAGCAACAACACAGCGCAGGGCCTGGCGGCCAGCGAAATCCATTCATTCCATCCGAACCTGATCAACGAATTTCGCTTTGGCTTCAATCACCTCAACTCCCACCGGTACAATCTTTTTTCCAACGTTGACGCGGCTGCGCAGCTCCCCATTCCTTTTCCCGGAGTTCCGTTCACGGCCGGCCAGAACATCGGCGGCCTGCCATCGCTCGGCTTTGGCGATGGCACCACGAACATTGGCGCCTCGGAATTTCTGCCCGCTGTCGAACAGCAGCACAGCTACGTTCTTACCGACAATCTGAACTGGATTCACGGACGCCACGCCGTGAAGTTCGGCGGCGAATTTCGCTTCGAACAATTCACATTGCTCGAGCCGGCCGCTCCTCGGGGCTACATGGACTTCGGCGGCAACTTCATCATCAACGATAATCCCGGCGCCCCCGGCTCCGGCGGTGAGGCCTTCGCCACTTTCATGCAGGGAATTCCCGACGGCGGATCAATCACCAGTGTGACCCCCAACGTCGACTATCGGCGGCAGATTTACGCAGTCTATGCTCTCGACGACTTCAAGGTTACTCCGAGATTGACGCTGAACCTGGGCCTCCGCTACGAACTATTCACGACCATCAAGGAAACCAACAACAACCAGGCTACCTTCGATTTCGCATCACTTTCGCTGATCGCACCCAGCGGACAGAATCGGCAATTGACACCTACGCTCGCCACCGAACTCACCATTCAGAACAACGGTTCACGCGGGCTCATCCATCCCGATCTGAATAATTTCGCTCCCCGCATTGGTTTTTCTTATCAGATCAATGACAAGACCGTTCTCCGCGGCGGCTACGGCATCTTCTATGGCGGGCAGGAAAACGGTCCATTCTCGAACCCAAGCCCCGGCTTCAATCCTCCTTTTTTATCTTCGGAGGCATACAACGCGCCATGTCAAGCGCCCTCCGCTAGTTCCGCGATGGATTGCTCAATCTCCGCCGCGAACAACGGCGGCTTGGCGCTCAACCAGCTACAAGCGGGTTTTCCCAACAATACCCTCACCGGCAATAGCCCGCTCAGCGATCCAAACGCACCCGAGCTCTACTCGCTCGATCCGCATCTGGTCACTCCGTACACGCAGCAGTGGCACCTGGGGATCGAGTACCAATTGCCCGCCGATACCGTTTTCGAAGTTTCCTATGCTGGCTCTCGCGGATTGAAATTATTCGCCTTCTACAACGGCAACCAGGCCGTGCCTGTTTTAGGGACGGACTCGCTTCCCACGGCCCCGCGACGCCCGGCCAATGATGAAGCTCCCGGCGGCACCGGGCCCTGTACTCTGGCGGATGGGGGAGCGAACTGCAATCCCGCGCTCGATGTCATGATCGACACCTTCCGCTCGAACGCGCAGTCGAATTACCACTCGCTGCAGGTTCGCCTGGAGAAGCGCTACTCACACGGGCTTCAATACGAAGCGGCCTATACCTGGGCGCACGCCCTCGACAATGCTTCAAGCGCCAGCCTGGGATCGGTCAACAATGGGGATTTTCAGGATCAGCGCTACCCGAATCAGAACTATGGCAATGCCGATTTCGATGTGCGCCACCGCTTCGTTCTTAGCTATGTCTATGACCTGCCGTTTGGCCGGGGCCGAATGGTCGCTAAAAACGCAACCGGCGTCGTAAACCAGGTGATTGGCAACTGGCAAATGACCGGTGTCTTCTCTGCCGCCACCGGCAATTACTACACCGCTACCGACATCAACAACGTCTCCGGCGGCGATTGCGGCGGCACCGTTGGCTACTATTGCTCGCGCCCGAACTTGGTGGGCGATCCTAATGTTAAGCCGTGCGTGGCCGGCACGCTCTTTAACACCTGCGCGTTCGCCGACAACACTGTCCTCGGAACATTCGGCAACGCCGGACGCAACATCATCAAGGGCCCGGGGTACAAGACCTGGGACACCTCTTTGGTCAAACAATTTCCCATCAGCGAACAGAAGCATCTCGAATTCCGCGCGGAATTCTTCAACGTGCTTAACCACGTGAATTACTTGTTTGGACAATTCGGCGCGATCAGCGCGGAGCCCACGCCGCTGGAATTTGGCCAGAGCAGTTTCGGTTACCCTCTGGCTGCGCGGGCGCCGCGGCAAATTCAGTTTGCGTTGAAGTTTTACTTTTGAAACTGGTCGCATTGGTGACAGATCTTCACCAGGACGTAAACGGCAGAGCCGCCATTGACAGTTCTGGCTGTGTCAACGAAAGTTTCATTCGACACAAAGCGAAACACCATGCCTTCGAATGGCCTGCTTAACGAAGAACGGCGCCGGGAAATCCTTGGGGTCCTGCACCGCGACGGGCGCGTGCTGGTCAAAGACCTGGCCCGGCATTTCCGAATCTCGCAGATCACGATCCGGAAGGATCTGGAGTTTCTCGATGGCCGGGGGGTTATCCAGCGCACCCACGGTGGAGCTTTGCCCGTCCAAGCCGGTGCACTGCTTGATCCAAGCCTGCGCGAGAAAGAGAAACTACACCGCAAGCAGAAGACTCAGATTGCGCTCGCTGCAGCTCGGCTGGTCGCGGAGGGCGAGTCGGTGCTGCTCGATTCTGGAACGACGACGACGGCCATTGCGCGCGCCCTGAAGGATATGGCGCGTCTGACTGTCATCACGAATGCGATCAACATCGCAGCAGAGCTCGCCGGCACGCATATCGAAGTGATCCTCACCGGAGGCATGCTGCGCAAGAACTCGTTTTCTCTAGTCGGCCCTCTGGCCGAGCAGACGCTGCGGCAGCTCAGCGCTGACATCCTGTTCCTCGGCGTCGATGGTTTCGACACCAAGGCCGGCCTTTTCACTCCTAACTTACTGGAGTCCGAAGTAAACCGGGTAATGGTCGAAATTGCCCGCCGGACGATCGCGGTTTGCGACTCCAGCAAGTTTGGCCGTCGCAGCCTGTGTAACATCATGCCGGTCACAAAGGTGCATGAAGTTATCACTGATAGGCAGATTCCAAAATCAGACTTGCACAATTTGAAAGAGTCTGGAGTAAAGGTCACTTTAGTATGAGCGGGGTCAAGCCTATCCAATGAAATCGCCAGCAATAACGGAGCCGGGCCGGCACACGCTAGGCGAGATCTTCTCCCAGCCCCAGTGTTGGAGCACTTGTCTGGCAAAGCTGGCAGTCAGCACAGAACTTCGCGCGGCTGTTCAATTGGCGCGGCCCGGAGTAGAGTGGATCTTTGTAGGGTGCGGAACGAGTTATTATCTTGCGCAGACTGCTGCCGCCAGCTTCAATCATCTTAGATTACCCGCACGAGCGGTCCCCGCTTCGGATCTGCTGCTGTATCCCGGCCTGACTCTGCACATTGGAAGGCACTATATTCCGGTTGTAATTTCGCGCTCCGGCCGCACCTCGGAGGCGGTTCGCGCCGCGCAGATGCTAGAGAAAGATCACGATCTTCGCACCATCGCCATGACCTGCGCCGATGGCCAACCGCTGGAGCCTGAATGCAGCGTGACTTTAAGTCTTCTCGACGCCGACGAGCAAAGCACAGTCATGACGCGATCCTTCACATCTATGTTGCTAGGGCTGCAATACCTCGCGGCAATGGTGTCGGGCGACGATGCGTTCCGATGCGCATTGCTTGAGCTGGCGCAGCAGGTCGAACCCCTCCTGAAAGACAATCCGCAGCGGTTGCGATTGTTTGCCGAGGCTCGCAGTTTTTCAGATTTCGTTTTCCTGGCGCAGGGTCCGTTGTTTGGCATTGCTTCGGAGTGCATGTTGAAGGTAACTGAATCCTCGTGCTCCTATGCCCAGGTATTTCACTCTCTCGAGTTTCGTCACGGTCCCAAATCCATCGCGGGCCCGGAAACCCTTATCACGTTCTTGATGTCAGATAGTTCCTGCGATGCAGAATTGGAGTTACTCGAAGAACTGAAGGCCCTCGGCGCAGCCACTATGGTGATCGCGAATCACATTGATAACCGGGCTCGGCGAGCCGCAGACTTCGCCATTGAACTTGGCCTCCATTCGCAGGAGTACTCGCGCCCCGCAGCTTTCGCGATTTGGGGTCAACTATACGGGGTTTACTACGGGCTCAAGAAGGGTCTCAATCCCGACTCGCCGAAAAACCTCACGCGAGTGGTGGAGCTGGCCGGCGGTCTTTAGAAAATAGCAGTTAGTAATTGGCGAGAAACTTCAATAATCCGCTTCATGTCTAAGCTCGATATATCGATCGCCGGCGAGATCAATCTCGATCTAATTCTCTACGGTTTGCCTGAGCACATGCCCACAGAACGCGAACTGCTGGCCACCAACTTTGCCATCACGTTGGGCAGTTCCTCGGCCATTTTGGCGCATAATCTTGCCGCTCTTGGCAGCCGTGTGGGGTTCGTCACCAAGGTCGGCGACGACCTGTTTGGAACTCTCGCCGTGGAACGATTGCGTGAACGCGGTGTAGACCTGGCGCGCGTTGCTCATGGCGCGAAGTCCGGTGTCACGCTCATTCTGCCCCACGAACACCATCGGCACATCCTCACATATCCGGGCACAATCTCCCAGTTGCGCCTTGAGGATATTGACCTTGACTATCTGGCATCGGCTCGCCACTTTCATATGTCATCGCTGTTCTTGCAACGGGAACTGTTGCCGCATGTGCCCGAGCTTTTTCGGCGGATGAAGTCCGCCGGGCTGACTACCTCGCTCGATACCAACGACGATCCGGAGGACCACTGGGACAAAATCCTTCAAGAGATCCTGCCTTATGTGGATATCTTGCTGCCGAACGAGCGCGAAGCGATGAAGATGTCCGGGGCCGACGATCTGGAAACTGCTTTGTCGCGGTTGGCGCAAATGGTGGAAACCGTTGTCGTCAAAATGGGCGCTTGCGGCGCGGTCGCGATTCGGGATGGGCAACGAGTCAGCGCACCCGCCGTGCCGGTAACGGTCATTGATCCAGTGGGCGCGGGTGACAGCTTCGACGCCGGGTTTCTCCATCAATTTCTCCGCGGGGCCAATCTCGCGGCATGCCTGGCGTACGGAAACCTGTGCGGAGCATTTTCTGCCACCGATTGTGGTGGTACGGAAGCGTTCCGCGAAGGAGCCCGAATGCAAGAATTTCTCCGATAGCCGCAGGAACGTTTCTACGTTTTGGTGCCGTCAGACGAACTGCCATCAGTCGAGTTCTCGACGGTTACGAAATAGCTTCCGATTTGGAGGCGATGCGGACGCTATCCCGTGATGCCGCAAAAAAAGATGAACCGCTGAGTAGGCCCATAATTGTCTTAGCCATCCAACAAGTACGCACAATGTCGGCAGACCATGGCCGTAGGGACTGACGGGATTGTTTGAATGGTAGGCCCGAATGGACTCGAACCATCGACCTCATCCGTGTCAAGGATGCGCTCTAACCAGACTGAGCTACGGGCCTACAACCGAACGGTTCTGATTTCGATTCTACCGGGTTGGCGGTGATTAGGGCAATGTTGGTCGGCGGCGATTTCTTGGTGCAGCCAGTTGTTCGGAACGGAGCAGAGGAGCTATGAAAGGCTTTGGTGATCCGCCAGGGCGCGAGCACCGAGGCCCTCCCATACGTGCAGAGGTCAGAAGTGGTCTGAGCTTGTCATGTGGTCGAAGCCCCTGGGGTAAATCTTTCCCAGGAAGCGAGCAACCGATTCCAGTTTGCGCAGATCCTCGGGAATGAAATCTGGTCCGGCTACTTCCGGGCGTGGTGCCTTACGGGAAATTTGAATCACTCCGAGAACTTCTCCGCTCATGCTCAGAACGGGCGCAGACATCAGCTTCTGAATTACTTGATCGTCCAATCCGGCATCACCTAGTTTGACCAGTTCAAAAACGCTGAAGTGTTTTACTCGAGGGAAGCTATTGAAAAGCTCTGCCCGCTTGGTTTGGGCGGTGCGAGCCGCTACTGCCGAACTGGAAAGAGGGATGGCTCCAGCCGTTTTCAACTCCGTGGGATACAGGAAAGTCAGGAGCGTTCCCCGGAGCTCCAGCAGAGCGACTTCCGTTTGCCTTACTTCGAATATCTTGGCTGCGCAGGCGCAAATGGACGCTGGGGTACTTTCCCATGAATCCAGGCCCGCGAGCTGTTCGATATCCAACATTCATCCTGAGCATGCCCGACAAGCGGGTGAAGCGACAAGGTAACCGACGTGCTCCCCCTTCCGCCTTGCACTTCAGCAACTTGGCGATCGAGAAAGCCCCGAACCATCTACACGCGCAGCGGTGATGCCCGTCACTGCTTACTCCTACCGCGAGTATCACCATTGAGCAGTACGTAACCATGGGCCTGATGCGAGTGGTGCTGCTTCGATGCGTCGGGGCGAACATTCGACGGCGCCGCCCGACTTTTGTTGGTGACAGTTATGGTGGATGAACAACTTGACCAGCTGCAGTCTTTCAGAGCCTTCATCCATACGGCGGAAGAGGGCGCTGCCATCCCACCCGTCGGCGAAGCCGATGTCAAGTGTCTTCATGAGGCTTGCGTGGAGAGGACGAAGCGCTATTGCGGCAAAGACGGGGTTCTCAGCCTCGATCTTATGGCGCGCGCCTGCAGTCGCGGCGCGAATCTCCCCGCCGTGTGGCTGCGCTACACCCAACTCCGGTCGCTCGTTAGAGAGGGAGTTCTTGCCGAATGGCAGCACGGCACAACTCTGGATGACATTGTGTTTCGAGTAGCGGCGGAGATTCCGATGAAAGGCGTCTATATCAATAAAGAGGCATTCCTTCGACAACTGCGTGACGGCGCTGCTGCCTGAAGGCGCTTCTTTATCCGAGTACTTCTACTCTACGTCGATCTCCCCAAGACATCTCCCTCAATACGAATTGCATTTGCGAGATTGGATGCTTCTTCGCTGTCGCGTCCAGAGCGTCTTCTCCCACTGCCGGTGAAAGAACCATGGGAACGCAAAGAAAGCCCCGGTCATCAGATGACCATTCCACCCCAGCACAAGCACGATAAGTAGCCACACCAAGCTCAATTTCATGCGACGCCTCGCTTTCGAGGGTTCTTAGTCTCCCTACCTTTGGCAACCTGGTATTGAATGGAGCATCGGCGAATCATAATTCGCTCGTGCTGCGTCTCCATGAATTCCACCACCGAAGCCGGGGACAATCCAGTTACCAATGTCATGCGCCCTACCTGAGTGCATGTGTGAGACCGCGTGCGATTAGAGAAGCGCTGACGTTCTTTCTGGCGAGCGAACTAATCCCATCCCGGAAATGCATGGGATGGCGTAGCCCAGTCTCTCTCTGAATCATTGCGCAGGCTGCCAGAATTGTTTCCAAAACAAAATCCGATTCTCTCTTGACAACTTCAATTGCCGCGTTGCATGAT
Organism: uncultured Acidobacteriaceae bacterium; assembly: GCA_963821295.1. Classification (GTDB taxonomy): domain Bacteria; phylum Acidobacteriota; class Terriglobia; order Terriglobales; family Acidobacteriaceae; genus Acidiflorens. The sequence goes on from CAWGDB010000001.1 coordinate 1,424,421, forward strand.
TCACGGCTGTGGGCGCGGCTTTTCAAGGCCGCATACAAACTTTTGGTGTAATCACGTAAGGTTTTCGCTCAAACCGTTGGTGCACGGTCAGGAGAGAAGTCCACCTCCTCCCGTGTTCCTACTATGACAACGACGATCAAGTTGTGTAAGTGGGCCCCGTAACAAATCACTCCACCTTAGCGGTTAACTGAAACCGTCAACTCACCAGGAAATCCCCCACCGGGGAAAGGAGAATCAGCGATGAAGCGTTTCACAGGTTTGGTGGTAATCACTCTCGTTCTGCTGGGATGCACGTCCGCATTTGCGGTGGCTCCGACGAAACTAGGGTTCTTGTCCAGCGACATGAGCACTTTGTATTGCAACTACGAGGAATTCAAGACAGGCGTTGACCCTGACGGCTTCATTGCCGCGGGCTATGACAACCTCTCCCAATGTGGCCCGTACTTGGATGGAGTTATGATCGGCGTCCCAACCAAGCTCCCGCCCAGCGACCTGCCGGTGGTGGGTTCACTCTACGCATTTGCTGATGCCCAGATTGATGCTTACTGCAACGGCGAGAGGCCGGATGGTTGCTTTACCGGGGATCAGTTGCTCACCATCACGGGAACCGTGCCCTATAACATCCACGCGCCGCACTTCGGCTGGGAGGTCCTCTACAACACCTACGATTCTTTTTACGCATATCTCGACAACTGGGGATATCTGACAAGCGATCTCCCGTTGGCCGTCACAGCCGACAGCAAGTCGTCCAAGAAAGCGGCGCCGAAAACGTTCCTGAATATGTCCCACGATCACAATGTGATGGGGCGATAGGTCAGAGGGGTGCCGAAACGAGGCATGGCAACATAATCGACCAGAACATCCCCCTTCGGGGAAAAGGAGAAATTAGATGAAGCGTTCGATAAGTTTGCTGGTAATCACGTTTTTGCTGCTCGGATGCAGCGCTGCGTTCGGCGAGGGATTAGTCACCCTTGGACTCTACAGTGCCCAGTCGGATAGTCAGCAATGCAACTATTTCAACTTCTCGTATGGCACGAGCCTGGCATCGGGTATTAATGTGCAGTCTTATTGCCCCTTGCCCGACGGCACCATGATTGGTGTCACGACCAATGGGACGACAAAGCACCTGAGCGGCCCGATCGTCATGTTGGCTGACAGCGGCGGAGATGCGGATTGTAACTGTTACCAAAAGGCTCAGTTCATCTGGCTCACCAAAACGAAAGCCTCCAACACGAGCCTTGGCTATGAACTGTACTATAACGAGTATGATGCTTTCAAAGCGCACCTTGTGGACTGGGGTTATCTGACCAAGCACCTTGGGCCGTAGCCAGACAGTCGCATGTTCGTGAAGGCCACGCCTCTTCCCGGTGTGGCCTTTCCCAATCTATGCGCAGCTAGCCGGGAACCCTCGCCCGGGAGCGAGAAGGAGAAACAAGCGATGAAGCGTTCAACAAGTTTGCTGGTAATCACCTTTTTGCTGCTCGGATGCAGCGCTGCATTCGGGGAGGGATTAGTCACCCTCGGTCTCAAGGGTCGCAACGGAGATCAGTACTGCGAGTACTTTAACTTCTCGTATGGATCGAGCCTCGCGTCCGGCATTGATGTGCTGCAACTGTGCGGCGGGTCACCTGACGGCACTATGATTGGCGTCGTGACCAATGGCACGACAGCCCACCTTAGTGGCCCCATCGTCATGTTGGCCGACAGCATCGACGATGCTGAATGTAATTGTTACTCAGAAGCACAGTTCATGTGGCTCAGCAAAACGAAAGCCTCCAGCACGAGCTATGGCTGGGAGTTGTACTACAACACGTACGACGCATTTCACGAGTATCTTCTTGACTATGGTTATCTGACTAAGCACCTTGGGTTCTAACTAGGCTGCTCATTTTCGTGAAGGCCACGCCCTTTCCCGGTGTGGCTTTTGTTGTATCGTGCGAAGCGTATGAAATGTAAGGGGCGTCAAATGGTTCGATGGACAATGGTCTTATTGGTTTGTTGTTTTGGAGCGTTGCTGCTCGCGCAAACCACTGCTCAACCTGCCGCCAGCACACCGGCTACGGCCGAAAAAGGTCAGCCAAAGCAGAGCACCGCGCCCGCGCAGCCAACTCTGCAATCTCCGACAGGGGCCGCTGCGAAGCCTCTCGCGACTGTGCAATACCCGCTCGATGCTTTCCGGAACTTTTCGGCGCTGATGATTGGCAGCCTGGCGGGAGACCAGAAAGAGTCGCGCATTTACCGCCTGGGCAATCTGATGCGAACCGATGACGGAGATAGCTACACGGTGACCGACCTCACCAAAGACGACACCTGGGCGGTTTCACCCAAGGCATGCCTCCATGAGCGCCATCCATTCATCCTGGTGTTCCCCTTCGACGCCGCGGACCCCGGCTTCAAGATCGAGCGCGTGCCTTCGGGAAAAGAGGTAGTCGACGGCCATAGCTGCACGATCGAAAACATTACGGTGACCTCGCCCGACGAGGACGGACACTCGCTCCGAATGCGCTTCTGGGAGGCGCAGGATCTGCAATCGTTTCCGGTAAAGATCGAAATTCTAGGCAGGTCAGGACATACCAAAACCATTCGCTACACAGAGGTAGTCCTTGCGCCTCCCGATGCCGCGCTTTTTAAACATCCTTCGCGCTGCGAGTCGCTCGCACCCAAGACACTTCCATCCATGCCCGCGCCGTCCCCGGCGCCCAAGGCAGCGCCGTCTAAACCGCCTAGTGGCAGTTCCCAGAAGTGATCGACCCAGTGCCACCTGGGCCGGCATGCTTCTTGAGGGAACGAATTGCATGGCTCATCGAACATTTTCGCTGGCTGTTTCGGAAGCTATTGCTCATGCTTGGGCGGCGTTGTGTCGTTTGCGATACCGACGAATGAATTCTTCTATTGACAACTTTACTTTTGCGTTGCATGATTTCCCGCTGTGGGCGCGGCATTTCAGATAATCGGGCCGTATAAACCTTTGAACTAACCGAAGATGAAGTAACCGGGAACGCTTTCCCTTCCAATCTGCGGGATTGGAGAAGTCATCCAATGCTGCTCGGCGATAACGAACGTTAAAGCTCCAGAAGTCGGGCTCCCAACTACCTCTTCAATCAAGCAGTCAACCCCAGGATGTCCCCCTAACCGGGGAAAGGAGAACTAACGATGAAGCGTTTTACAGGTTTGGCGGTACTCACTCTTCTTCTGCTCGGCTGCAGCAATGCGTTTGGGCAGATCGCTCTCGGGTTCCTGAGCAGCGACATGACCGTGGTGTATTGCGACTTTGAGGTAATCGCCCCGTTTGGGTTTATTGCGTCTGGTACTCACGTCAACGCATACTGCGGCGCGCCGGACGGTGCTATGGTTGGCCTCAAAACCACCTTCCCGTCGTCCTTCCTTCCCCTCGCGGGCACATTCTACGCGATGGGTGACACGGAATTTGACGCCTTTTGCGACTGTTTCACTGGCGATCAGGGAATGTGGGTCACGGGAACGCAACCCTATAACATTCACGCGCCCCAATTCGGCTGGGAGGTCCTGTTTAACACGGAGGACGCCTTCTACGCCTACCTCGACAACTGGGGTTATCTGATCGACCCTCCACCCTATACTCTTGGTGCACGGGCCGAGGCAAAGTCGAAGAAGCCGAACGTGTCGTTCAAGCCTCTTAACTACGGTCACAGCGTGATGTAAACAGGCCGGAAAGAAGCCGCCTGCGTTTTTTAATTGAGGATGGAGAGTAACGATGGAATTCGGTACTCACCCCGATCAATCCTAAACCGGCCAGAAAACCCCCTTCGGGGAAAGGAGAAATTCGCGATGAAGCGTTTGACAAGTTTGGTGGTAATGACACTCTTTATGCTCGGATGCAGTTCCGTGTTTGCGCACGCGCTGCCTTCCGGCCCAGTCCAATTCGGGTTAGTGGATGCTTTCGGCAACGCGTTTTGCGACTACATAGAATTTTCGTACGGATCGACGCTGGCGTCCGGCATCGACGTGCAATCACCCTGTTTTCTGGTCTTCCTGACGGCAGCATGCTGGGTGTCGTCACGACAATTCCCGGAGGTAGCGGCTTGAACGTTACAGGCCCAATTGTCATGTTGGCTGACGCCGGAGAGGACGTCTTCGGGTTCTACGCAGGTGATGAGGTGTTGATTATCACAAAAACCAAAGCCTCACTCACAAAATATGGCTGGGAAACACTCTTTGCCTTCGCAGACGATCCGTCTTTTCGGCATCTACCTCGGTGACTATGGATATCTGACAAAGCACAACGGTCCGATCGGGCCCCTTGCCGAGGGACCGTCGTCGACGATGCGACTGACCGCGCTGCCAGCCGGTCTCCACAAGCCGGCCACGAAATAGAATCGGAGTCGGATTTCCCAGAAAGGCCACGCCCTTTCCCGGTGTGGCCTTTCTTGTGTATCGTTAAGTTGAAAATTTGTCCGGGGGACTCACATGCTTCGATGGATCGCGTTAATTTGCTTTTTAGGATGTTTCGGAACGCTGCTGCTTGCCCAGGCTCCAAAGTCGGCAGCGGCAGGCGAACCGGCGGCCACGGAAAAAAGTCAGCCAAAAGATAGCGCTGCGGCAGGAGCCGCGCAATCGCCTAAAGAATCAGCAACGCCGAAGAGCGCGTCGTCAGCCGCGAACGCGGTGTATCCCCTCGATACAATCAAGAACTTTTCGGCGGTGATGATTGGCAGCATCGCCGGTGACGATGAGGAGACGCACATTTACCGCCGGGGCCAGTTGATCCGAACCGAAGTCGGCGGAAGCTACGCCGTGACCGACCTGACGAAGGGAGACACCTACGGAATTTCACCCAAAGGATGCCTCCACGACACTCATCCAGCCTACCGCGTATTCCCATTCGACGTTGGCGGCCATGGCCGGAAGGTTGAGCGCGTCCCCTCAGCCAAAGAGACGGTCGACGGTCATCCCTGCGTCGTCGAAGACGTTACCGTCACAGCGACAGGACCCCATCCTCACTCGCTCAAATTGCGGTTCTGGGAGGCGGAAGATCTGCAAGGCTTTCCAATAAAAGTCCAGGTAATCAATTCTTTCGGGCACGACAAAATTATTCGCTACAAGGATGTGGTTCTGACGCCGCCTGACGCAGCACTCTTCAAACATCCTGTGCATTGCCAGGTGCTGGCGCCCAAGGACCTTCCGACGGCACCCATGCCATCTCCGGCGCCCAAGCCTAAGGCGGCAGCACCGGGCACGCCCCCGGCAGGCAGTTCGCAAAACTGATTGCGATGTGCTGCCATTGACTGCGAAGAGCAAGACTGCCAAAAGCACGAACGGCCTGGCTCAGCCCCGCCCGTGTTCGCCGATGGATCCCGGTGCCTCGCCTGCCCGCTTTAATTCGTCGTTGAGCGGAGGCAACAGGGTAGTCGTTACGTGGTTCCACTCGCTCGTCCGCAATTTCACGGCGCGCTTCGATTCCTCAAATACAGCAGTCGCTTGCGACGGCACAGCTCGATCGCTGCTCTCGACCACTCGCAGCGCACCGGCAAGCCCCGCGCTCGCGAGATCGAGTCCCATGTCATCGCCTTCATGCGCTCCGGCGCCATCCAGTATTTGCTTGATGGCATCCTGAACTTGCTCCACCCGCGCCTTGAGTTCGGACTGTTGCGCACTCAGCTTCTGATCGATCATAGTGAGGCGAGCCTGCACAGAGTGAATCTCGGCCAGAGTCTGCCGCGCATGAATCGCTTCCGCGAACATTTCCCGGCCCAGTTGGAACTGCTGCTCCAACTCCGCAGCTGTGGCTACGGAACGCGGGTCCATTATGACTTTAAGCGGTTCGCGTAAGGTCTTTCCATCAACCGTGAGTCGCACTTCGTACGTTCCTGGGATAACCCGCGGCGCGTGCGGTGCGCCCCACTCCTCGTCGTTGCCGTTCTCATCAGGATTGCTGACGCGACCCACCCCAAGATCCCAGACGAAGCGATGCATTCCGACGCCTGTTTCGACAACTTCGGGTTTAGGGAACCATCTTTGCGCGATGGGGGGGGACGCATGGCTGGGTTCTTTCCGATCGTCTTTCGTATCGTTTTTCGGGTCAATCGACGCGAAGCCGCGAAGCAGATTTCCCCTTGTATCGAAGATTTCCAGCTTGACGTGCGCCGCAGCTTTGTCCAGATAATAGTCAATGATCGCGCCGTCGGGCGGGTTCTTCGCCGCCGGCTCCTCGGGCGGCAGCGGAGTCCCCAGAAAACGGTCATTGTCGACGCGCACTGCTGCGGCGGGAGAAAAAAGCCATCCTGCCCCAGCCTCTATCGACCGCTTCGCCTGCCGCAGCGCGGTGATGTCGTCCAGAATCCAGAACGAACGCCCGTGGGTTGCAATCACCAGGTCGTCACCGTGGATGACCATGTCCTGCACAGACGTCGCAGGAAGATTCAACTGCAGCGATTGCCAGTGGTCGCCATCGTCGAATGAAACATAGATGCCAAGCTCCGTCCCCGCAAAAAGCAGCTTGCTGTCTTTCGAATCCTGGCGGACGGCGCGCAGAAATGACGGCGCAGGGATTCCGTCGGTGATCAGTTGCCAACTGGCGCCATAATCGCGGGTGCGGTAAAGATAAGGTTGCTGGTCATCCAAGCGATGCCGATCGACCGCGGCATAGGCTTCTGCCGGATCGAAATGCGAAGCTTCAATCAGCGATATCCGGCTCCAGTCCGTCAGCCCCTTGGGCGTGACGTTCTGCCATGTCTTCCCGCCATCGCGCGTCAGATGGATGAGCCCGGTATCGCTGCCCGCCCAAATCAGATCGCCGCGCAACGGTGACGCCGCAATCGTAGAGACGACGCCATATCCTCGTTCCCTGGAGTTCTCCACCGTTGCCGGCCCGACTGGCTTTCCTCCCGCCGGCTTCGCCGCTCCAGTGAGGTCGGGACTGATCTTCTCCCAATGCAGGCCACCGTCCATCGTCTTCATGACGAACTGTGTGCCCAGATAAAGCGACTTTTTGTCGAAGGGCGAGAACAGCAACACCGGCGTCCATGGATCGCGATACTTGCGCTCGACAATTTCTTTGTTCCAGGTTGCAACCGGCCATGGCGTGATGTCCTGACTGAACGAGGTGCGCCGGTCGAAGCGGCTCACGGAACCGTAGGTCCCCGTAAGATAAATAATGTTGCGATCGTTGCGGGTCAAGGGCAATGTATCCACTCTCGCTTCCGCCCGGAGAAAACCAGTCGCGCGCGTCGATCTGCCCGTGATCGGTGCGGCTCCAGATCGCCATGGCGCCGCTGTCCTGCTGCGCGCCATACACTGCGTATGGAAACCTGTCATCGGTGATGACGTGATATAGCTGCGCGGTGGGCTGGTTGTACCAGGAACTCCAGGTGCTCCCGTAATCGACGCTGATAGTCGTTCCCTGGTCTGTTCCCAGAATCATGCGAGTCGAATCCTTGGGATCAACCCAGATCTGATGGTAGTCGTCGCCTCCCGGCGCGCCGCGCACAATCGAGATCGTCTTGCCGCCGTCCTCCGAACGGTAGAGCGCAACATTCGGGACATAAACTACATCGGGATTCTTCGTATCAATCGTAACGCCGCTGAAGTACCAGGAACGGCTGGTCAAACGAGAATCGGAATTTTGCAGCGTCCAGGTATCGCCTCCGTTATCGGATCGGTAGAGCCCGGCCTTCTTCGCATCAATCAGCGCATAAATTCGCTTGCCGTTCGCCGATACCGCAACCCCCGCGCGTCCCCATTCGCCATCCGGCAGCCCGGCCCCGTTCAGCCGCGACCACGTTTCGCCGCCATCCACCGACCGGTACAGCCCGCTACCCGGCCCGCCGAGCGGAGCATACGTGCTCCACGGCGGACGGCGTGCCCGCCACATGGTGGCATAGAGAATACTGGGATCATCGCTGGCGATCGCCAGGTCCGCCGCGCCAATGTCCGGCCCTTCTTCGAGTACCTGTGTCCAGTGCTCACCGCCATCGCTTGTTTTATAGACGCCACGTTCAGAATTGGCGGCATAGGCGTGGCCGAGCACCGCTACAAAAGCAATGCTCGCATTATGCGGATCCACGACAATTCGGCTGATCTGCCGGGACTCGCGCAACCCAACATTTTTCCAAGTTTGTCCTCCGTCCACCGATTTATAAACACCGTCTCCGGACGATAAATCCGAGCGTATGTCCGACTCGCCTGTGCCCGCGTAGATCGTCTTCGGGTCGGAAGGCGCCACGGCCAATGCGCCAATCGAAGCGATGTGTTGCGCGTCAAAAATCGGCCGCCACACCATGCCGGCGTCCGTCGTTTGCCAGATGCCGCCGTTGACCGAACCAAAATAAAATGTCGTTGGAATTTCCCGGCACTCCCGCGACGGCCACTGCGCGTCCGCCGCGAAACGGCCCGATCAGACGCCACTTAAGTCCGCCGTAGACTTCGGGACGAACAGTCTGTGCATCCGCGGAAACGAGACTCACTAAACAGAAAAGAAGAAAAATAAGATGTCGGCGCAATTGGCTCCCCAAGTTTGTGCAGCGAACGAACCGCACGATCCCCAAAGCGTGCGAAACAGTATCGCGGAAAAAGTGTAGCGAAATTCTATCGTGAAAAGTGTAGCGGAAAACCTCAGCCCCAACGACTACCGCAATTTCTTCCTGGCCATCGGAACTGCATACGCGGCAGCCGGATTGTGTGCAGCCGTCATCGAAGCCTTCCGGTAATATTCCTGGGCCTTTTCCTTCTCGCCCAACTTCTCATAGGTCTGCGCCATCATGCACTGGATGAACGCATCCTCCTGGCTTGCCTTCATCAACTCTTCCAGCGCCGCCTTGTAATCTCGGTTATAGAAAGCGACGTAGCCCTCGAGCGCGGGGAAGAACGGCGCTTGTTGCGGAATCGCGCCCTTATCGAGAATCGCCTTTGCCGCCGCCACATGCTTCTCCGCCTGAGCCTTCTCGCCGCGCCTCGCCGCGATGCGCGCCTGCGCGTGTTCCCAGCGAAAATTCCACAAATCCTGTCGAGCGGGCGCGACGTCCGGCTCCTTCATCCCCGTGTCATGCCCCAGCTTGTACCATTTGTAAGCGGCATCGAAATCGCCGGAGTCAAGACAGACCCGCGCAGCCTCGTCAGCAATCTCACCTTGCTGAAAAAAGTTCTTGGCGCTACCGTAGAAATCGAAAACCTTTCGCTCATATTCAACTGCCTTCCCGCAATTCCCCTCAAACGCATACGAGATCGCCATCGCGCGCTGCCCTCCCGTTTTGGCCAGCGGAGTATCGGCTACGTCGATTGCCTTTCCGAAATATTTCCGGGCTTCCTCGCTCTTTCCCATCAGGTCAAGCACGCTGCCCGCTGCAATGTTGGCGGGAACCGAATCCGGTGTGCTCTTGAGAGTCTCGCGATACAGCGCCAAGGCCTCACCCGGCTTCCCCTCGCGAATCAACTGCTGCCCCTGCTTGACGAACTCAGGCTGCGGCGGCGGACCGGAAGGTGGCGCAGTCGGCTGTGCCGCAGCTTGCGCAAATAAGCACACTGAAGAAAAGAAAAAGAACAACCACACAGAAACGATCGCGCGAAAACAGACTTTCATAGCCGCTGATTATAATCCCGCACGCGATCGATGGTAGCCGGCCGCCCTGCCATCAGATCTCTGTGCGCCCCGTCACAGCGCGGTCGTTCGTTCTGACCTCAATATGTATTAAGAGAACGGAGGAAAGACCATGCACGGCAGCGAGAAGGTAATCGGGCAGCTGAACGCGGCCCTCAGTGCGGAATTAACAGCCATCGTGCAGTACATGACGCAGTCCGAGATGTGTCAGAATTGGGGCTACAAAAGACTCGGCGGCCTCACGAAAGCGCGCGCAATCGAGGAGATGAAGCACGCCGAAGGACTCATCGAGCGCATCATCTTCCTCGACGCCATTCCCAGCGTCGACGTAGGGTTGAAGCCCCAGCTCGGCACCAACGTCCAGGAACAAATGGAGATCAACCTCAAAGACGAAGTGGACGCCCGGCGTCAGTACAACGAAGCCGCGAAGATTTGCGTCGCGGAAGGCGACGATGGCTCGAGGGTTCTTTTCGAGCACTTGATTGTCGACGAAGAGCGGCACGTCGATTTTCTGGAAGCTCAACTCCATTCCATCAAGGAAGCGGGCATCGCCAACTACCTTGCGCAACAGATGGGCTCAACCAGTTAGAAGCTATCTGGCAGGCTGCGGGAAGACTCGGTTCGACTCCCCGAAAAATAGATTGGCGCTTCAGCCCGAGGGCGGTCTTTTACAACGAGCAGCAATCACTTTTTCCGCGCGTTCAACTCGTCTAACTTACGCTTGAGCTGCTCCAGCTTCTGGCCCGCTTCGCCAAGCTTGCCCTCCGCCGTCAACCGCTGGTAGTCGGCAAGGTCTTTGGCTGCTCCCGTGATGAGCGAATTCAAATCCTCCGCGGGCTGTGGTGCGATCGCGGAAGACGGCGCAGCGTTCGATTGACCCGAGCTTGCGCCCTGTTCCGCATTCCCAGCCCCGCCGCTCAGCGACGAAGCCTCTCCGCCAAATAAAGCTCTCATCGCGGACTCAAACGTCGGTCCATACGCCAGCCGGTCCTGCAACGCCAGCACCACCAGGCGCAACTCCGGCATTGGGCTGCGCTCCGCCTGCAGGTAAATCGGCTCCGCATACAGGAGCGCGCGCCCGCACGGAATCACCAACAAAGTTCCCCGCCGCACATGCGACCCTTGCTGATTCCATAAGGTCAATTGTCCCGAAAGCTGCGCGTTCTGATCGATGCGTGCCTCGATCTGCAGCGGCCCATCGACCAGCTTCGTCTTCGGGAAGTCGTAAACGATCGACGTCCCATAATTTGCGCCATCACTGCGCCCGGCAATCCACCCAATCAGATTGTTGCGGTTCGCCGGTGTGAACGGCAGAATCTCCACGAATTCAACCCCGGTTTCGTCCGGCAATTTCATCAGCACGAAGTTCGGTTCCATCACCTGCGTCTTCTGCTCGCCCGACTCGCCCATGCCCACTTCGGAAGCCACCGTCCAGAGATCCTCACGGTTGTAGAACACCTCTGGATCCGTCATGTGATAAAGGCCATACACGGCCGCCTGCAGTTTGAGCAAGAGCTCCGGATAGCGCACGTGTTTGCGCAGCCCCGCTGGCATGGCCGACACATCCTTGAATAAGGATGGAAATATTGCCCGATACGCCTCGATAATCGGGTCCTGCGCGTCAAACACGTAGAAGGTGGTGGTCCCATCGTAGGCGTCGATGACCGCCTTCACGCTGTTCCGCATGTAATTAACGGGATTGCCGTTGAGGGGATAGTGGCTTGAATAGGGATAGTTGTCTGAAGTCGTGAACCCATCCATGATCCATGACAGCCGCCCATCGTCTCCCACCACGATGTACGGGTCGAAATCGAAAGTGAGCAACGGCGCCAGCGCGGCGACCCGATCCCGCACGTTTCGGCGCATCAACAGCCGGCTCTGCCCGTTGATATCGTCGCTGAACGGCACCTTCGCCAGGTCGCCCTGGTCAGCCGCGATTAGAATGCGCCGTAGCAGTCCGCCCATCACGATGCCACCCGTGCCCTCATAAGACGTCAGGTTGTTCGTCTGCCCCTGCGGATAATTGAATTCCTGCTGCCGCGTCTTCACGTAAACATCGGTGTTAGTAAGTTCGCCAAAGTAAATCTCCGGGCGGGTCACGTTGATACTCTTTACCGTGCTTTGGACGGGCATGTTACTCAGAATCAAAGTCGGCAATCCCTCCGGTGTGAAGCCGTTCACGGGGTTCATGGTGATCCCGTATCCGTGTGTATAAATCAGCTTTTCGTTGATCCAGTTGCGGCTGCTCTCCGGTAGCTTCTCCACGCTCAACTCGCGAGTGTCCAGCATCACCTCGCGCATATTGCCGTCGATCTCATAGCGATCGATGTCGATGTCGGGAAAATCGTAGTACGTCCGGATTTCCTGAATCTGCCGAAGCGTGTCCTGCAATGCGCGCCAGTCCCACAGGCGTATGTTTTGCAGCGTAGCCTGATTGTTCGCCGGATCGGCCGCCCCCACCGTCGTCTCCGCTGGAAATTCGCGCTGCATCACGCGGTCCAATCCATAAGCCCGCCGCGTCATCTCAATGTTGTAGGCAATATAAGGACGTTCGCGAACCAGTTCGTTCGGCTTCACGATGAAGTTGCCGACATACCAGCCGATAATTTGAACCGCAAGGTAACAGACCACCGCGGGAACCACCGCCGCCCCCAGCCAGCGCACGCGCGGCGGCGATACGATGTTGATCAATGCAATCGCAGCGCCCACCACCAGCGCCGCACAGACCACCAGCAATCCGGCAAGGGTTATGTGCGCGTCGGTGTAATTGACGCCTGAAAAGATGGTGTGCTCCTCGAACAATGCGTCGAACCGGCTCAGATACACGCGCATTGCAAGGATCAGAAGCAAGAACGCAAACGCAATCGAAAATCCGCGCCACGGCAGTGGAATGGAACTTGCCGCGCCGCCCTGCGAAGACCCGGGCGCTACCGGTGATCAGAATAAAGAAGACAGCCACGATGCAGGCAATTACGGCGAGCGTCAGCAGCCAGCCCGTAAAGAACTGCCACACTGGGAGTGTGAAGAGATAAAAGTGCAGCGGCCTGCCGAAGATCGGATCGAGAACGCCGCCCGCCGTCCGCGGCGCATACCAGTAGAGCGCAAACGTTGGCCATTCCGCGCTCATGCTGGCGCCGGTCACCGCGGCGATGATCAGCGAAACCACCAGCACGATGAGCCGCAGGATCCGCTCGACCGGCAGCCTGAGCGGCTGCCCGCCGATGTAAATAACCCCGCCGCCCAGCAGATCTGGCTGATACGCCCGCCGCAGCGCCAGGAACCATCCATACAGAATGAAAAATGTGGCCGCCGAAAATCCCGCAAATACCGACCACTGCAGGCTCAAGCTCTTAAGAAATACATCTCCGTAGCCGAGGGATTCGAACCAGAGGCGGCTGACGTAATACGACAAGGCCGTCCCGCTGCCCAAAACGATGATGCCGATCAGGATAAAAAGAAGGATGAACCGGCGTCGCCGTGGCGTCCGCCCGCCGCCCTGCCACTCGACAATTTCGGGCATTACTTTCCTCCGCCTTCGCCAGTGCTTACGTCTGGAATTCCAAGTAGAAGGTAATTGTACGCGCCCAAGAAGAGGCCGCGTTGACCGAACCCGGCTTCGTATCGGGGTACGGTTTGGCGATCCGCAAGTTTCTGCTTTTGAATCTTGAATCTTTCGACTGACTGTTCAGTCGCTGGCGCGGCCCCAGTTTCGGAGACTTTCTTCGGAGGCAACCCACTCGCGAAGGCATGAATAATCGCCAACTTATTGATTAACACAATACTTTATTGCTAACTCCTTATTCCTCAAAGATCTGGCGGGAATTTCACGCTAAGTCTCTGATTCCAGAAGACCGGTGCAGGGGAGGGAGCCAAACCACGATGAAGGATACCAACCACGAAAACCGAAGCAAGGCAGAGCCAAAACGTGAAGAAAACGCTCATCACATTCTCTTCACGTCTCTCTCTTCACGTCTCTCTCACATCGTGCTGATGCGGATATAGCGCCTCAGATCTGGAATTGCACTGAGAAAGATATACCCGGCAAACACCAGACTCGCAGTTCCGAGTACATTTCGTACGATCTTCACTGTTCTCACAAATCCTCCAATCGCGGATTCAACGCCCTTAGGATGCCTCACATCCGAAAGAGGAAGTCTCGTCAAGAGTCAGAAATGTAAGAGGAAGAGTGCCACACTTGGTAGGTTTCCCTACTTTCAATGCCTGCAGGGTCAAGAGCGGGTTCCCGAAAGTGAGACCCATCACATCCTCCTGTGACGCCAGCCATCGCCTGGAACGGGAAGCACCCGCACTATGGTTTCAGAGAATGGCTTTTTGGAGTTGTCTTACAAGGGGTAACTCCGCTGAAATCGAGTCCTGAGGGTTGTACATGCACAGTAACAACGTTCCCGAAACCTGGTTTCACAGTAACCGTTACAACGCTCAGGCCGCATGCGAGCACTGTGAAGGCGTAGTCCGTCATGAGTCCTGGTGCATCACCCGCGATCCGGTCGTCTACTACGCTTACCAGATTGTCGTGGAGCCAAGCCAACTAACGGTTGGAGATGCTCTCATCCTCCACTCTCTCGGAGTGACTTGGGAAGGGAGTTCCTGTCAGGGCAACTGCATGACCAGCAAGCCCTCCCCGCAGCCTCCGAAACTTCTGACCTAGCGAATCATCCCTCCTGTAGCAAGAAGCAGGTTCCCCATAATCGGCGAGGGATCCCATTTGCCGATAAAAATCCAAGATTTGAATTCGCTGGGATTCGGATTCCAGGGTCCAGAAATATCGAATCGGTCGTCGCCCGGAACGCCCGTCCCTCTTCGAACAAGAATTGTGCAAACAGGTGACACTACCGTGACAACCCGCCTGCAGCAGCGCCTCTAGCATGCGATTGCCAGCAGGTTCGAGAAATGTCGAGCGGGCGATTTCGCAGGCCTCACCGATTCGCTCGCCAGATAACTCATCCTGCGCACTTTTGCAGAATCCCAGGAGGAATTTGTATGCAGCGCAACAAAATTGCTTTCGCCTTTTGCCTCGGGCTCGCCATCCTGTTCGTGTCGAGCGCAGCCGTGGCCCAATATCAACTGACTAACCTCGTTTCAAATCAGGTCGGCGATGCCAAGCGCGTCGACCCGCTTCTGGTAAACGCCTGGGGACTCGCCTATGGATCAGGCGGACCGTTCTGGATCGGCGACCAGGGTTCCGGTTGGTCCACGCTCTACACCGGAACAGGCATCGAGAAGGGGTTAAAAGTCCTGATTCCATCGGCATCCGGCAAGGGTCCCGGTCAGCCGACGGGAGTTGTCGTCAACGCTTCGTCGGATTTTTCGGTGCAGGGATGGCCTGCCATCTTCCTGTTTGCCACCCTCGATGGCACCATCAGCGGATGGGCTCCGCAATCGAATCCGAATGACGCGATCATCGCGGTGGATAACTCGGCCTCGGGCGCAATGTATACGGCGCTCGCAATCACGAATTATCCATCGGGAAATTTTCTTTACGCAACCGATCTTGCCAATAACAAGGTAGATGTGTATGACGGAAACTTTAACCTCGTGACTTCGTTTACCGACTCGACCGTTCCCGCGGGAAACGCACCGTTCGGTATTCGGGACATCAACGGCCTGCTGTATGTTGCATTCGCGCCGGTTGATGAGAGCCCGACCGGTTACGTTGACATTTACAGCGAAGCGGGAATTTTTGTGCGCCAACTTATCGCAGGTCATGGGTTGGCCCAGCCCTGGGGCTTTGCGGTTGCGCCCACAAACTTCGGACCGCTCAGCAACACGCTGCTGGTCTCGAACAATACCAACACCGGTTCCATCAACGGCTATAACATCGACAGTGGAAAGTTTGTCGGGACGGTCAGAGACGCGAGCGGCAAAGCGATCCACATCAATCAGCTCTGGGGCATCGAGTTCGGTGGAGGCACGGCCAACAATGGCGCCAAAAACGAACTCTTCTTCACCGCCGGTCCCGCCGGTAACCTGGCTGGAACATTTGGCAAGATTCAGTTCGTAAAATAACCGGTCACCCGCGCGAGGGCCGCTTCGGCGGCCCTTGTGCAGATATGAGACCGAGTCTGCGAATCGCGGCGATGATCGATTCCGTCCGACCGTTTCCCTATGGGACTCCACCCCACCCCGCATGTGAAAGGTTCCCATTGTCTTGACCGGGTTGCGCGCAGCAGCCTAACATTAGCGCCGACGGCACTGAGTGCGTTCAATGATTGGCCAGACAGTATCCCACTATCACATCATCGGAAAGCTTGGTGGTGGTGGCATGGGCGTCGTGTATGAGGCCGAAGACACGCGGCTGGCGCGGCGTGTGGCCCTGAAATTTATTCCGGTCGAAATGGCCAGCGACCAGAAATCGCTGGACCGCTTTGTACGTGAGGCGCGTGCCGCCTCCCAGTTGAACCATCCCGGGATCTGCACCATCCACGACATTGAAGACAACAGTGGCCATCCCTTCATTGTCATGGAGAAGCTCGAAGGCACAAGCCTCAAGGACCTGATGCGCAGCCGGCGGATGGAAGTGGATGAGATTCTCGATATCGGCATTCAGGTGGCGGATGCGCTCGCCGCCTCCCATACCAAAGGAATCATTCATCGCGATATCAAGCCCGCCAATATTTTTGTTTCGCAGAATGGTCAGACGAAGATCCTCGATTTTGGATTGGCCAAGATCGTTCACGATCCGAACTCCAGCGAGGCCGCGCTCGAAGATTCGCTGACCGCCATGGGCGTTATCCCAGGGACCGCGGTTTACATGTCTCCTGAGCAGGCGCGTGGCGAAGAACTGGATGCCCGCAGCGACCTGTTTTCGCTGGGCGTCGTGCTCTATGAAATGGCCACCGGCAAGAAGCCTTTTGCCACAGGGAACGTAGTTACCACCCTCGATGCCGTCCTCAACCAGAAACCGGTTTCTCCGCTACATCTGAACCCGGCGCTTCCCGTCGATCTGGAAGGCATCATCGGCCGCGCGATGGAGAAAGAGCGCGGCCATCGCTATCCCGATGCAATCGCCATGAAGGGCGATCTGCAGTCCTTGCGCAGGGAAACCGCATCCGGTTTGACCAAGAGCGGCTTCCGGCGTCCGGTTTTGCCGTATCGCCTTGCCACCAGCACCTTCCAGGCGACGACGAAATGGTCCACGTATATTCTTCTCGCGGTGAGCGCCTTGCTGTTGACCGTGCTGATCGCAGTGGGGGCGTGGTGGTTCAAACAGCGGGGCACGATTGCCGGTGGAGCGGCCAAAAACACCATCGCCGTGTTGCCCTTGCAGAATTTGAATGGTGACATCAGCGTGGAATTCTTGCGCTTCGCGCTTTCCGACGAAATTGCCAACACGCTCACTTACACGCGCAGTCTGGACGTGCGGCCGTCGGCCATCACGCGAAAGTTCGTCGGCAACGACGTCGACCCAGCGAAAGCAGGCCGTGAGATACACGTGGCCAACGTGATCACGGGACATTTTCTGAAGCAGGGCGATCGCCTGCTGATTACGCTGGAGGCGATTCAGGTGGCGGACGACCGGCTTTTGTGGCAGGCGAATCTGACCGCACCCGCAGATGATCTGATCGCCTTGCAGGCTCAGATGGGCGTTCAAATACGGCAGGGCCTCCTGCCCGCGCTTGGCGCCGCCGGCGGCTTCCTCAATACGGGAACGCGCCCCAAAAATCCCGAGGCCTACGATCTCTACCTGCATAGCCTGGCGCTGCCCCATGATGCGGGACCGAATAAGGATGCTATCGCCGTGCTCGAGCATGTGGTCGCGATGGATCCCACCTACGCGCCCGCCTGGGAGCAACTCGGCGTGCGCTGCTATTACGACTCCGACTATTCCGATGGTGGCGAGGCGATGTTCAAGCGCTCCAATGAGGCTTACGAACGCGCTGTCGCCCTTGATCCCAACCTGGTCGTCGCTGCGGGGCAACTGATTACCAACCACGTGGAGCGTGGCGAGCTTGGCAAAGCTTACGAATCGGCGCAGGAACTCGTGAAACGGCGCCC
The DNA here is from genome assembly GCA_963821295.1 of uncultured Acidobacteriaceae bacterium. Taxonomy (GTDB): domain Bacteria; phylum Acidobacteriota; class Terriglobia; order Terriglobales; family Acidobacteriaceae; genus Acidiflorens. The sequence goes on from CAWGDB010000001.1 coordinate 1,442,008, forward strand.
CGACAGTGCGGAGGCTCATTTCGTGATGAGCTATGTCTACCGCTATGCAGGCATGCTTGAACAGGCAGCCAGCGAATGCAATACCGCGGTCGCGCTTGATCCTGGGAACTATACCTTCCGCTCCTGCGCATGGACCTTTGCGGAATTGGGCAAGACGGATCGGGCGGCTGATTTTGTGCGCCTCGACGCCGGTTCGGAATGGGCGGCATATGCTATGCCTTCGATACTTCTGCGGGAGGGGAGAATTCAGGAAGCGCGCGAGGCCGTGAAGACCATGCCCACCACCCCACGCTATCATCGCGATTTACTGGAAGCCTGTCTGGGTTTGCGGCCGCCTTCCGATCTCGACCGCATCGCCCGCGATGCCGAAACTAATCTGCCCACCGACCCCGATCCTGAGACCTGGTATTACGAAGGGGCAATCCTCGCGTATTGCGGGAAGAAACAGGCGGCTCTTCATATGCTCGAAAGCGCCGTCGGACAGAACTATTGCGCTTACTCGAACCTGTTAGCCGATCCGCTCCTCGCCAAGCTCCGCACAGATACAGCGTTTGACAAAGTGTTGACCGCGGCCGCTGCATGCCAGGAAGCAGTGCGTGCTTCCGCCAACTCTCCCGCTCCATGAAAATAAAAATTACGCTTACGAGTCGCTGTAGGTAACGTCCAAGCTGATACAATCCGGCGTTGTCCAACTTGTTTCCCGTTTGCGAATCATCTCCGCAACGATCTCCTGACAGGAGTCCCCATGATTTCCATTCGGAATTTTCTCGCGTTCATCGTCGTCGCATGCGCTTGCTCCCTTGCAGCCCAGGAAATGCAGGAAGGCCGCTTGCTGCTTTTTCCCGACATTCACAAAGACAAGATTGCATTCGTGTATGCCGGCGATCTCTGGCTGGCGTCAAGTTCGGGAGGCGAGGCTCGCCGCATCACTGCGCATCCCGGGCGCGAGCTGTTCCCGAAGTTCTCACCGGATGGAAAGTGGCTGGCGTTCACAGGCCAATATGACGGGGACTTCAACGTGTATGTCATGCCCGCCGATGGCGGGCAGCCGAAACAATTGACTTTCTATCAAGGGCAGGCACAGCCGCTGAGCGACCGCATGGGCGTGCTCAACGAGGTGATTGGCTGGACGCCGGACGGCAAGAACGTCATCTTTCTTTCGCGCCGCGATGCATCCAACGGGTGGATCAAACGTCCCTACACAGTCAGCCTCCAGGGTGGACTGGCGCAGCCTATGTTCATGGATGAAGGCGGACTTCTTTCCTATTCCCCAGATGGCGAAAAGATCGCTTACAACCGAATCTTCCGCAACTTCCGCCAGTGGAAGCGCTACACCGGCGGCATGGCGCAGGACATTACCATCTACGATCTGAAAAAGAATGTTGTGGACCAGGTTGTGCCCCACACCGAGTACACCGACACGTTTCCCATGTGGCACGGCAACACGATCTTCTTTACGTCTGACCGCGGACCCGAGCATCGCCTGAACATCTATGGCTACGACCTGGGCAGCAAACAGGTTGAGCAACTGACCAAGTTCGACGAGTTCGATGTCATGTGGCCAAGCATGGGTCCGGATGCCATTATCTTCGAGAATGGCGGTTACCTTTACTCCTTCGATCCTGAAACCCGGCAGCCCAAGAAACTGACGATTTACGTGAACGGGGACCGCGGCCAGGCCATGAAGCATTGGGCCGACGCGAGCCGGCATATTACCGACTTCGACCTCGCCCCGGACGGCAAGCGGGCCGTCTTCGGCGCGCGCGGAGAGGTCCTCACCGTTCCAGCAAAAGAAGGAAGCGTTCGCAACCTGACCAACTCGCCCGGCGTGCGCGAACAAAAAGTGGCGTGGTCGCCCAACGGAGAATGGATCGCCTATGTTTCCGACCGCACAGGCGAAGACGAGATCTATATCGCTCCTCAGGATGGTATGGGCCCCGAAGAGCAGATTACAAGCGGCCACAAGGGCTTCATGTTTCAGCCCGCATGGTCTCCGGACAGTGCAAAGATCGCTTGGGCCGACCAGAATTTGCGACTCTGGTATATCGATATCAAGTCGAAGAAGCCGGTCGAAGTCGACCGTGGCAAATATGCTGAAATACAGAACTACGGCTGGTCACCGGATAGCAAATGGCTCGCCTACGACAAGCAGATGGAGTCCGGCTTTTCGGTCGTCTACCTGTACGGTTTGGCGGATCGCAAAATCACGGCAGTTACGTCAACTCTGAACAACAGCTATGCGCCGGTGTTTGACCGCGGCAAACGTTACCTGTACTTCCTCTCCGACCGGGATTACAACGAAGTTCTCGGCAATATCGATTTCGAATTCGCGAATCCCAAGACCACCCGCGTGTATGTGGTCACGCTGACTGCCGACGAACCGTCGCCTTTCCCTGCCCTCAGCGACGAGACGAAGATGAAGCCTGAGGAACCCGCCGTCACCATGCCTTCACCTGAGACCAAACCTGGAAGCAAGAAGAATAAGCAACCGCCCAATAACGAGGGTAAAGAACAGAAGACTGAAGAGAAGGCTGTCGAAACCGAGAGCAAGGAGCCACCGCGGGTTTTCAAGATTGATCTCGCCGGCATCCAGGACCGAATTGTGGCACTCGCCACTCCGCCCGCCGTGATTCGAAGTTTGGACGCATCCAAAGATGCGATCTACTACTCCAGTGCTCCGATTCGAGGTCTCTCGGGACCGCTGCCGGGAGAAACTCCGGCGATTCATGCCTATGATCTCAAGGATCGCAAAGATAAGGTGCTAGTCGAGGGCGCGGACCGGTTCGTGCTTTCCTTTGACGGCTCGAAACTGCTCTACCGTGCCGACGCAGAAGGTCCCCGGTTCGGCATCATTGACGCCAAGCCAACCGACACTCCTCACAAACCGGGTGACGGCGTGCTCAACTTAAGCGGCCTGCGAGTCGAGGTCGATCCTCCTCTTGAATGGAAGGAAATGTACAACGAAGTGTGGCGCCAGGAACGCGACTACTTCTTCGAACCCGAAATGAACGGAGTCGACTGGCCAAAAGTTCGCGAACAGTATGCGCAATTGCTTTCCTACGTCGCTGACCGGTATTCGCTCACGTACATCCTGGCACAGGTGATCGGCGAGTTGTCGAATTCTCATACGTATGTGGGCGGCGGCGACTACCCCGACCTGCACCCGGTCCACGTTGGATTGCTGGGCGCTGACTACGAAGTGGATTCCTCGACCGGCATGTACCGCTTCAAGAAAATCTTTCCCGGCGAGAACTGGGACGCGCGTACTCGTTCTCCTTTGACCGAGCCCGGCGTGAATGTAAAGGAAGGCGACTACCTGATGGCGATCAACGGACGTGCGCTGCGGCCGCCCGAAACTCCAGACGAATTGCTCGCGAACACCGCCAACGAAGTCGTGACTCTAACCGTCAATTCCAGGTCCACCGCTGACGGGGCTCGCAAGGTGGTTGTCAAGCCGATCGCCGACGAGTACACGCTGCGCGAACACTACATGATCGAGACTAATCGCAAGAAGGTGGATACGGCCAGTGATGGGCGCATCGGCTATGTCTACCTGCCCAATATGGGCGGAGACGGCCTCAACGAGTTCATGCGGCAATACTTCCCCCAGATTCGCAAGGAGGGAATTATTTTCGACGTCCGGTACAACGGTGGTGGGTTTGTTGACGAACTCATCTTCGAGCGACTGCGACGCATTTTGGGCGCCATGGATGCGGCCCGCAACTTTGAGCCAACCGCGCGCCCTGCCAACGTTTTTTACGGATACATGGCCTGCGTGACCAATCACTCCGCCGCGTCCGATGGAGACATCTTCAGCTATATGTTCAAGCAGTACAAACTGGGACCGCTCATCGGCGAGCGAACCTGGGGTGGAGTACGCGGTATCCGCGGCGAAATACCTTTAATGGATGGCGGCTATATCACGCGGCCGGAGTTCTCCTTTTATGGCCTCGACAGTAAGTGGGTCATCGAAAACCATGGCGTGCAGCCTGATGTGGTGGTAGATAATCCGCCCGACCTCGTTTTCAAGGGACAAGATCCGCAACTGGAAAAGGCGATCGGGATGCTCATGGAAGAAATCAAGGCGAATCCCAAGAAGCTGCCACCGCGTCCGCCCGACTTGCCAGCCTATCCGAATGGGCCGGGGCTGTAGGGAAGGCAAGTCCGTCGTAATTAAAGGAACTGGCTTTGAAAGCGCGGCGTACAGCCTCGCCGCAGCCTCACTTGAAAATCGGGGGCTGTATGGCCCCAATGCGCCCACACAGTCCCGGCGAATCTCACCCCTGACTTATCCCACGGATCTATAAGAAACGGCCACTAGCCGATCCCGCACGAATGGGCCGGGTGCAGTCGTCTCCTCTGCAATTCGGTCCCAGACGTGCTTCGCCGCAGACGTAAGGCAGAATCCTGTGAGTTCTTTAATGACGAGCAAGAGTTTCCGGTTAAGGGAGAAATCTCGAACTCGGAGCCCACATGCATCGTTTGACTCAAGTCGGAGAGAGATTCCTCCGATTGAGAGAGTAACGCCATGAATGATTCCGACGACATCGTGAAGGAATTTCTGGTCGAAAGCCACGAGAATCTCGATCGGCTCGACCGTGACCTGGTTGATCTGGAAAAACACCCTTCGGACCGGGAAATTCTCGCCAGTATCTTCCGCACCATCCACACCATTAAAGGGACGACCGGGTTCCTGGGTTTTAGCAAACTGGAAGCCGTCGCTCATGTGGGCGAGAACCTGCTGGCGAAGCTGCGCGACGGGCAACTCAGCCTCCATCCCGAACTGACCACGGCATTGCTTGCCATGGTCGATGCTGTGCGCCAGATGCTGGCCAGCATTGAAGAGGCGGGGAGCGAGGGCGAGCGCGACGATCGGGAATTGATCGCCAGCCTGACCCGGCTGGGGCAACAACCGGGGGCGAACCAACTCGATTCTGATCCCGCGCCCCATCAATCGGGCAGCGCGCCGGATGAATCGCCTTCGCCGGAGGTATCTGCTGCCGATACGTTGAGCGGCGCCGGGCAAGCTACCCAAGGAGGAGTCGCCGACGCGGTCAGCCAACCGGAGGCTGAGCCGAGCCAAGCAGCCTCGCGCCGTGGAGGCGAGGTTTTGGTCGAGCAGGGCGCGGCCAAGTCCCAAGAAGTAATCGAGCCTCACCTGCAACAGGCGCAGGGCCAAAGCGCCGCCAGCGAAAGCACGATTCGGGTGGGCGTCGGCCTGCTCGACCAGTTGATGAACCTGGTCGGCGAACTGGTGCTGGCGCGCAATCAAATCCTGCAATTCACCAAGCGGACGGAAGAGACGGGCCTGGTAACGGCCGGGCAAAGGCTGAATCTGATCGCCAGCGAGTTGCAGGAGAGCGTCATGAAGACGCGCATGCAGCCGATTGGCGGCATTTGGGGCCGTTTCCCAAGAACGGTTCGCGATGTCGCGTTGGCCTGCGGCAAGCGGGTGCGGATTGAGATGGAGGGGCAGGAGACCGAACTCGACAAGACGCTGATCGAGGCCATCAAGGATCCGATGACTCATCTGGTGCGCAACGCCGTCGATCACGGCGTCGAACATCCCGACGTCCGCCAGGCCGCCGGCAAGGATCCCGAAGGCGTGCTCACGCTTCGCGCTTTTCATGAAGGTGGACAGGTCAACATCGAGATTTCCGATGACGGCGCCGGCCTGAATCTTGAGAAAGTCGTGCAGAAGGCGGTGCTGAAGGGATTGATCAGTGCCGATCAGGCCGCGCGCCTGAGCGAGCGCGAGGCGGCCAATCTGGTGTTCCTGCCCGGCCTTTCGACGGCGGAAAAGGTCACCAATGTGTCGGGCCGCGGCGTCGGCATGGATGTTGTCAAAACCAATATTGAGCGCATCGGCGGCACCGTCGACTTGCATTCCACTCCCGGCAAGGGAACCAGCGTCAAGGTCAAGATTCCCCTTACTCTCGCCATTGTTCCCGCCCTCATCGTGACCAGCGCCGGCGAGCGTTACGCGATCCCGCAAGTCAGCCTGCTCGAACTGGTCGGCCTCGATGGCGACCAGGCGCGCAAGGGCGTCGAGATGATCCACGGTGTGCCGGTGTACCGGCTGCGCGGCCGCCTGCTGCCTCTGGTGCACCTGAAGCAAGTGCTCAAGACCGGCCTTGGCGAGGACGGCAGTTCCCCAGCTGTGTCTCCGGTTCGAGGGGACGCCGTCGGCGACGGATTGGAGCGCGTCAACATTGTCGTTTTGCAGGCCGATGGCCGGAAGTTCGGGCTGGTCGTCGACGAAATCTCCGACACCGAGGAGATTGTCGTTAAGCCGCTCGGCCGGCACCTGAAACATATCAGCGTCTATGCCGGGGCCACCATCATGGGCGACGGCAAAGTGGCGCTCATTCTGGACGTGCTTGGCCTCGCCCAGTCCTCCAGTATTGTTGCCGAGACGCACGAGCGGGCGCGCGCCGAGCAGGAGCAGGCCAAAATGGAAGAGTGCGACCTGCAGAAACTGGTTCTATTCGCTGGCCGTGCCGATTCGCGTATGGCCGTGCCCCTGAGCATGCTGGCGCGGCTGGAAAACATTCCCGGGGCCGACGTGGAACGATCCGGCAATCAGTGGGTCACCCAGTACCGGGGACAGATTCTCCCGCTCATTCGCATCAGCCATGCGCTCGAAGAACGGCGCAACCTGAATCGCGCGGATGACATTCTCACGCTGCCGACCAGCGCCAACCTGCAGGTGCTGGTGCTCGAGAACCAGGGTCATTCCTTCGGCCTGGTGGTGAACCAGATCCTGGACATTGTCGAAAGCGGCTCGGGGCCGCAATCGGCTCCCACCCGCAAGGGCGTGCTCTATTCCTCGGTGATCTCGGAACGGGTGACCGAATTGCTGGATGTGCCGGCCATCCTGACCGCCGGAGAATCATACGAGCCCGTCGAGTCGAATGCGGCCAGTGCGGCCAGGAGCTGAACTCATGTCGGAGACACGCCAGTTCTGTTCGTTTTATCTCGATCACCTGCTCTTTGGCATCGAGTCGCAGAAGATCCAGGAAGTGGTCGCCTTCCGCGAACTGCGTCCGGTGCCTCTGGCGCCGGCGGTCGTCAGCGGGTTAATGAACCTGCGCGGGCAGGTGGTGGTGGCTTTGGAACTCCGCCGCCAGCTCGAACTCGCCGAGCGCCCTCCCAGTATGAAGCCCGTGTGTCTGATGGTGCGCGCCGATCAGGGCACGGTCTGCCTGCTGGCCGATGAGGTCGGCAATGTCCTCGAAGTCGCCGACGAAACCTTTGAGCCCGCGCCCGAAACGCTTTCCCCCCGGCTGCGCTCGGTGATTCTGGGGGTGCATAAGCTCGAGGGCCAGTTGATGCACGTGCTCGACACCGATCGGGCGTGCGAGATTCGGGCCGCCGAGCTAGGGGCGGACGAGCGCGGTTTCCGCGCGAGGCTCGCTCGGAGCCCGATGAATGATCGGAAGATTCGCTGGCAGAAGCAGGAGAACGAAGATGAAATTGACACTGGGAAAGAAACTCGGCTTGGGCTTTGGAGCGGTTTTGGCCCTGATGGTGCTGAGCACGCTTCTGTCTTATTCGCGCGTTAGCGAAGTTCAGCAGGTACAGGCCACATTACTAACCCTGCGCGTTCCGACGCTCGATGCTGTCCGGCAATTGCAGAGGGATATGTTCCAGACTGGGAGCAAGTCCCGCCAGGCAATCCTGGCTGGAGGGCAAAGCGAGAGAAGAGCCGACGGGATCAGACGGTTCGATGACATCTGGACGAAAGTGGACCAGGATGTCGCTGCTCTCTCAGAACTCGCGCCGAAATGGACACGCCAGGCGAACAGGGACCGGCTGGCCGATATGAAAGAACGCATTCCGCGCCTTCGCGAAATGCAGCGCCACGCCATCGACACCGCTGGAACGGGCGGCGCAGAAGGCGTGGTCAAAGGCGGAAACGAATACGCCGACGCGGCAACTCCCTTCAACGACGCCATCGTGAAGGACTTAGGAGACATGGCGGGATCGGTGGAGGAACTTCTTTCGCAGTCGAACCAGTCGCTCGCCTCCGCCACTGCCGCGCTCCTTTGGACCATGTTCATTGCCACCATCACGGCTCTGTCATTTGGGATCTTCATGGCCATGTTCTTAGGCCGGCAAATCACGCTGGCAACAGACGCGGTGCTCGAACAGGCGGAAGCCATCGCGGCTGGCGACCTGACCGGGGACGATTTGAAAGTTCGGAGTCAGGACGAACTGGGCGACCTGACTGGAGCGATCAACAAGATGAAGAACAGGCTGCAAGAGTTGATCCAATCCATCCGTAGCACCTCGGAAAAGGTGGCGGCGGCGGGTGAAGAACTTTCCGCCACCAGCCAGCAGATCACTGCCAATTCCGAAGAGACAACCGCGCAGGCGAAAGTGGTGGCCGACGCCGGTAGCCAGGTAAATTCGAGTCTGCAGACCCTGGCCTCGGGCTCCGAGGAGATGAATGCCACCATCGGCGAGATTGCCAAGAACGCGACCGAAGCGGCACGGGTAGCCGGCGAAGCCGTCACGGCGGCCGAAGCGGCCAACCAGACCGTCGCCAAGCTCGGTTCTTCGAGCGCCGAAATCGGCAAAGTAGTAGAGGTCATTACCTCGATTGCGCAGCAGACCAACCTGCTGGCATTGAACGCGACCATCGAGGCGGCGCGCGCCGGCGAAGCGGGCAAAGGCTTTGCGGTGGTTGCCAACGAAGTCAAGGAACTGGCGAAACAGACAGCCAAGGCCACCGAGGAAATTGGCGGGAAGATCACCGTCATTCAGGAGAATACGGCCGGAGCGGTGAACGCCATCGGCGGGATTCGCGGGGTGATCGACAAGATCAGCCATATCTCGACCACGATTGCGACCGCGGTTGAGGAACAGAGTGCGACCACCGGGGAGATGGCGCGCAACGTCTCGGAGGCGGCGCGCGGCGCGAGCACGATCTCCAGCAACATCAGGGGGGTTGCGCAGGCGGCGCAGGATACCTCGACCAATGTGGGCGAGGCGCAGACTGCCACGCAGCATCTGGCGAGCATGGCCAACGAATTACGCGAACTGGTGGGCCGCTTCAAGGTAGGCGAGGCCGGCAAAGGCCATGCTAATGCCGCGCCGGCGGCTTATCGCCGCGCCGCCGCTGCAGGTCGCTGATAGAGCGTTGAGAGCCGACCGGGAGCGCGGCTTGCATTCCGGCCAGCCGAATCACACTAAGGAGCTTTGAGCGTGTCGCCAATCCGGGTATTGATCGTTGACGATTCGGCGGTGATTCGCCGCCAGCTCACGGACGTGCTGGCGGCCGACCCGGAGATTATCGTCGCTGGCATGGCGGGAACCGGGCACCTGGCGCTCCAGAAGATTCCCGAACTCAAGCCGGATCTAGTCACGCTCGACGTCGAGATGCCCGGAATGAATGGCATCGAAACCCTGGTCGAGATCCGGAAACTCGATCCCCGCTTGCCGGTCATCATGTTCAGCACTCTGACCGGGCCGGGCGCGGCCGCAACCGTGGAGGCCCTGGCGCGCGGGGCCAGCGATTACGCGACCAAGCCTTCCCACGCGGGCAGCCGGGAGGAGGCGTGCGAGCGCGTGCGTCAGGAACTGATCCCGAAGATCAAGGCGTTGTGTGCGCCGCGCGGAACACTCCGTTTGAGCGCGCCTCCCATCGTTGCCCCTGTCCCTGCCCGTACCCAGCATCCGCCTGCGCGCGTCGATTTGCTCGCCATCGCTACTTCTACCGGAGGTCCCAATGCCCTGGGGGAACTGGTTCCGAAATTCCCACGGGATTTTCCTGTGCCCATCGTGATCGTGCAGCATATGCCGGCCATGTTTACCCGGCTACTGGCGGCCCGCCTCAACACCCTGACCGAACTCAATGTCGAGGAAGGCAAGCAGGGCCAGAAAATCGAGCAAGGACAGGTTTGGATCGCACCCGGTGACTACCACATGACGGTGGCCCGTAAAGGAAACGACTGCGTGCTTGGTCTTAACCAGGACGCGCCGGAGAATTCCTGCCGGCCTGCGGCGGATGTCCTTTTCCGTTCGGTTGCGCAAGCTTTTGGGGACAAAGTATTGGCCGTGGTGCTGACGGGAATGGGGGCCGATGCTACCCGCGGCTCGGCCGCGATCCGGCAGGCCGGCGGCGCCGTGATCGTCCAGGATGAGGCGAGCGCGGTGGTCTGGGGTATGCCCGGCAGCGTCGTTGCCGCCAACCTTGCGGATCGCATTTGTCCTCTGAACGGCATCGTGGACGAGATTGTGCGCCGCGTATCGTTTCGCAGAACCTCCGCGAGTGCCGCTCGCGGTTGAAGAACGTTTGTTTTGCGCTGCCTGCAGTGGGGCTGGCGAAAAACAGGAAATGTCCGTCGAATGGCTATCGAACTCACAAAAGAAAAATCGGCGGCGCCTCCCGCAACCAACGCGGGCGATCCCGCCTACTTGAAGATCCGCGATCTGATTTACCGCATCTCGGGCATCTATCATGCCGAGCAGAAGCTTTACCTGCTGGTCTCCAGTTGCACGCGGCGTATGGCGGTCTGCGGCGCCGCCAGCCCATCCGACTACCTTGAAGACCTCACGATTCGTCCCAATCGCAACGACGAATTGCACCTGCTGCTCAACGAGATCACAATTGGCGAGACCTACATGTTTCGTCATCCCGCCCAACTGGATGCCCTCAGCACCGTCATCCTTCCCCAGATTATCCAGTCCAAGACAGCCATGGGTCTGAAGCGGCTCCGAATCTGGTCGGCCGGCTGTTCGACCGGAGAAGAGCCTTACACGCTGGCGATGTTTCTTCTCGAAGAAAAGCAGCTGGCGGGTTGGACCTTCGACATCCTCGCCAGCGACCTGAACAGCAACTCGCTCGCGGCGTCGAAGGCCGGTGTTTATGGTGAGTACGCGCTGCGCAATGTGACCGCAGCGCAGCGCGCAAAATACTTCAAAGACGCTGGCGGCAATAAGCTGGTCGTCAATGATCTGCTCAAATCGCACATTCGTTTTGACCGCGTTAACCTCAGCGATGACAGCAAGATGGTTTTTCTGAAGGGAATCGACGTGATCTTTTGCTGCAATGTGCTGATCTACTTCGACCTGGCCTCAAAGCGGCGCGTCGTCCAACACTTTTATGCCGACCTGCTTCCGGGCGGCTATCTATTCCTGGGACATGCGGAGTCGCTGTTTCAGGTCGACGAAGCCTTCCGCTTGGTCCACTTTCCAGGAACCACGGCATATTGGAAGGCGCCAGCCGGACTGGTTGCCGGAGGCAAGCCATGAACCAAGCCTTGGACAACGAACGGCGCACACTCCTGAAAGCGCAAATCGAGAGACTCGATTCGATCTCGACCGCCCCCGCCATCCTTCAGCCACTGCTCTCGCTATTGCGTTTGCCGGTGGACGACATCCGGATCGAGAAAGTCGTGGAACTGGTTTCCCGCGACGGAGCGATCGCCGCCCAGTGCCTCCGCCTGGCAAATTCGCCTCTGTTCGGATGCCGTGCCGTCGAAAGCGCTCGCGGCGCCGTCATGACCCTCGGCATCGAGAGGGTGCGCTCGATCCTATTCGGCTTGTGTATAAATCAGACCATCCCGGCCGATAAGTGGGTGCTCGACCGCAATGCGTTCTGGCGCCACTCGCTCGGCTGCGCTCTCGTTACCCAGACCATGGCCCGCAAAATCGGCTATCCCGACCCCGAAAAAGCCTATCTCGCGGGATTGCTCCACGACCTCGGATTTCTGGTCAACTCGGTGATCGATCATGCGAAGTTTCGCGAATGCCGGGCGCATGCCGCGGCCCAACGCTGCCCGCTCCATATCTCCGAACAGCAGATTCTTGGATACACCCATGCCGACTCCGGCAGCATCCTCTGCGATCATTGGCACTTTTCCCAAGAGTTATCCGACGTGGCTCGTTGCCATCACGAGACTGATTCACTACCCAACGCCAGCCCTCTTCTTTATCTTGTTCACCTGAGTGATTTATTGTGCCGGGTGCGCTCGCTCGGCTACGGCTATGACGAGATTATGGTGGTGTCCTTCGATCAGGATTCAGCCTGGAGCCATCTTGTGACAGCCTACCCAGCGCTCGCTGACGTTGACCTCGTCCGCTTCACCCTCGATATCGACGGATCCATGGACCAGATCGCCGCCGTGGTCGATTCCGTTTTTGCCCCTCCTAAGGTGGCCACGGGATCAGCCTAACTCGGAGGGCAACGAGGGTAATCTGCGATTGGTGACTTAGGTAAGCCGGCTCGCGGTACTTCTTTTTCGCTTCGTCATTACGGAAGTGACATTTACAGCGTGGCCAACCGGACATAGGATGAGCACGTAGTTTGGCAGTTCTGGGGGAGGGCTGCCGAAGGCGTCCTGAGCTTAATCGCTCGGGACGTTTTTTTTGTCACAACTGTCCAGCACACGGTGGCACTTGGTGATATTGAATCACCCGCGAGACTGCACTTCTGCCACGCTCTTTCGGAACAGGTTCGATGATTAACGATTACTTTTTTTCCCAGGTCGTGCCGCTATCAGCGCTGATCCAGGTCTCGTGATTGGCCGTTGCTATGACAATTTGCACCGGACCCATTACATCAATGTGAGTTACATCCGAACTGAGTGGCAGCCCCTTGGAGGCCGCGACAATAGCACTCCAGGTTGTGCCGCCGTCGCTTGAATGCAGGAGCGTACCTGCCTGCCCGCCGGCCCACATCTCCTGGCCGCGATTTGCATAGCATAGCAACGGATGCTCCGCCCGCGCCGCGGTCTGCCAGCTCTGCCCACCGTCGAGGGAACGCTGGAGCACTCCTGCCGCAATCCTCCAACTCACGCTTTGATTTAAGGTTGTGCCCTGCGCCGCTGCGCCATTTACCACCAATGTGTTCCTGCCGTTCAGCGGCGCCAGCGCTTGTGCTGAAGAGCCTGCCAGCCCTGCATTCGCCGCTGCGTTGACTTCCGCCTTGGAGGCGGGCTTGGCTCTTATGATTGCTGGTGCCTCCTCACGCGCAATCAGATTGTTAGTGGAGGTTTCTGCAGTCAGCGGGTTCGATGTAGACCCTGCAGGAGCCGTGACTTTCTCATTAATTTTCGCCTCCTCGTTGAGGGCAGGTGCTCCATGCGGTCCGGGTGTTGCCAGCGTGCCCGCCGTGGACGAGACGTCGCCAGCATAGGCAGGCTTGGCGTGGCCAGACTTCGCATGGCCGGACTTGGCCCCGCCAGTGGTCGCCAGTTGGCTTTCAGCCTGCCAAACTGGCTGCACCTCGGATTCGTGCGCCGACAAGTTTGGCGGCACGACGACGGCCTCTGATTTTGTATCGCCTGTTCTTACTCCTACAGATCCGGATGCAACGCGTGCTGTGAGCTCGGCTGGCGCGGTCATCTGGCGGTCCGCAGAAGTCGTCGATGAATTGAGGTTTGCCAGGCGACTCAAGCCTGGTCCTCCGATTAGCACGGCCACAGCGATGCCGACTGCCAGGGCCGCCCACGCCAGGTGGGTTCCGCGAGAACGCGACCAACCAAGACTGGCCCAGGCAAGCCAATTCGCACGTCCCTTATCCGGTGACGAAGTCCCGACCACCTCGCTCTCTGGTGGCGTTGGTGTCAGATCCATGGCTGGGAGCGCCAGCGCAATCACGTCCCGGCAATCCCCGCACAGCGCCAGGTGCTGCAACACGCCCTCGCGCTCCGCAGCCGAAAGTGCCTGCTCGGCAAACGCGGTCAGCACATCCGCTTCCGGATGCGTCCGTTCCATTGCCCCTCGCTCGGGCGCTGCGGCCCACAGTCGACTGTGCACGATTTTTGGTACGTCAGTCATCAGTAACTGCTTCTGTCACTCATTGCCCAGTCAGTCGTTTCTTCCATCCCCAGCTTCCCGGGCAGGAACCTTTCTACTAGAGAACGTCGTAGGTCCCGAATCTTGCATCAAACGCGAACGCAAATCGAGGGTAATATCCCGCACGTCGGCCTCCAAAGCCTCGGTAGCCTGGGCGTAGCTCATGCCCTGCTCGCGCAGTCCTGCCAGAATGCGCTTCCGCAACGCAGCGGATAACCGGTCCAGCCGCCGGCTGACGCTCGATTCATGTAATCCCAGCGCGCGCGCAATCTCTGCAAGCGTCCGTCCGTCCAGATAATAAGCCGCCAGCGTAAACCGGTCTTCTGCCGAAAGCTCAGCCAAAGCCTGGTCCGTGGCCGTTTCCAGCCGCTGGTCCAAAGTGCTGGTCGGCTCTGGGACCTTGGCCGCAAACTGCACACCGTCCTCTGTCTGCTCTTCCAGGCTGACCGAGCGCTTCTGCTTGCGATAGCGGTTGATGAATTCCTGCGCCATGACCGTGCGCAACCAGCCTTCGAGGGACCCGCGGCCGGTATAGAAAACGAGTTTCGAATTACGCACGCCATTCCGCGCGCTCACCCCATATAAATCGGCAAACAGCGAATCGGCGAGTTCCGCCGCATGCGCGCTATCCCGCGTAATGTGGAGCGCCATACCGTGCAGCTTTTGACGGTACCGGCTGATGAAGTCTTCCCACGCCCTTTCGTTTCCCGCGGCACACGCGCGCGCCAATGCCAATTCTTCCAGCCTGAGCGCCGCGCAAAAATCGGCCTTTTGCTCGGCTGAGGCGTTCGCAACATACTTCTTCTGAATTTCTTTGAGGATCAGGTCGAACTGTTCCGTGCTCAAGCCATAGGCTGCCGCCCCGCTGCGCGCATACAACTCGGCCGCAAACTTGGCTCCTTCGGATTCGGTGCGAGGTGGCATGTCCCAACAAAAGTCCCAGAATGATGCTAGCAATTTTTTAGACGCAAGAGACCGGAAATCGTACGTTCTTTTCCCAGCGAGCAGAGCAAGACACTCCTGGATGACTCGCAAAAGCGCTCCCCGGCGCGCTTCCAACTTGACGCGCCGGGGGAGACCAACGAATTGGGCCATAGGAACACACGCGCGGATGTTGGTGTCTCAGTACATGTGGAGGCGCTTTATGCGGCTGGCTGTGGTTCTCTCAGGGATCGTCTTGTTGGTTGCGGTGGCAATTGTCATTCCATGCCTGATCCAGGCGAGTGAACTGCCGCAGAGTTCGCACTATTCTCTTCTTGAGCCTATTCGGAGCGGTAACCTTACAGTCTTTCCGGTGGTCGCAAGTAAGTCATACGACTCGAGCGAGTTTATTACCCTGGATGAAGGCCTCCGCTCCGGAGACGTCGTCGTCACCGAAGCTGGACAGGCGCGTGGTCTGATCCGCCGCCGACCTAGTGAATCAACTTTTCGTCCCATGCGTGACGCCGAGGTCAACCGCCTAGTGTTAGTTAATAACTCCAAGCGGCCGTTGTTACTCCTCGCCGGCGAGATTGTAACCGGAGGTAAACAGGATCGTGTCATCGGAAAAGATCGCATCGTGCCTCCGGAAAGCGATCCCGTAGATCTCAGCGTCTTCTGCGTCGAGCCGGGGCGCTGGGTGGCGGCGAACGGCAAAGCTGATTTCAGTGCAGGCAGGGCGGGCGGGGTTGTTGGCGGCATTTTGGCTGCTCCGAGTGTGCGCGGAAGTGCGATGGCCGCGAAGAATCAACAGCAGGTCTGGGACAACGTCGACAAGTCGAAACTGGCAATGGCGGGGAGGCTTATCGCGAATGGGACACCTACTGCCGCTCCCGAAGTGAATTCAACTTCTTCTTACGCTCGCGTCATGGAAAACAAAGACGTCCAGAAACAGGTCGATTCGGTCGCCGCGCCCGTGGAGCGCAACTACGAAAGCGTAATCCATCAACTCCGCGATAAGAATGCCGTCGGTGTAGTCGTGGCCGTCAATGGAGAAATCGTCTGGGCCGATATCTTCGCCAGCACACAGTTGCTACAGAAATACTGGCCGAAGCTTGTACGCTCCTATGCGACCGAGGCGGTCATAACCAGAGCGAAGAGCGCACAGGTCTCGACCAAAGCAGCGCAGAAGTTCCTGGACAACCTCGAAGCCCGTCATGAAACGTCAGACATTGAACCAGGAGTGTATCGGCAAACCGAAATCACCGGCGACGGCTTCAAAGTGTTCGAGCTAATGTCGCTACTGCCCAAAACTGGTTTCGCAGTGCACATAGCGAAAATGGCGGAATGAAAGAAAGGTCAGATTGCAGAGGTTAGACTGCAGAAGTTAATCTCAGATCGGCGGCGCTTGGGGTTTTCACTTCTGCAATCTAACCTGTGACCTCTGACCTCCAGCTCTGCCATCGATCCAGGCCTTTACGTACGACATCGTTCGCATCAAGTGCCAGTTTCAGCGCCGGCAATTCCTCGCGGCTGAACCATCCTACCTCGGCTGCGTCGCTCGCAGCTTTTAATTCCCCTGCTACCTGCCGGCACAGGAAGTCGATCAGCACGTAGTGATATCGCACTCGCCCATCGTCGCTGCGAATCACCCTCTCATAAACGCCCAGCATTTCATCCACTTCGACAACCAGTCCCGTCTCCTCACGCGCCTCGCGGATTACCGCCTCGCGCAGCGTCTCCCCGCATTCCAACACGCCTCCTGGCAACGACCACTCACCCAGCAGGGGAGCCTGGCCGCGACGGATCAGGAGGGCACGCCCGTCCTCGACAATCACCGCCCCCACTCCGACCAGCGGATACTCGGGATATTCACGTTTCATGTGCCGCTCACTTCGCTCCCACTTGATACTGCTCGATCTTCCCGTCCGGCATAATGCGCTCCCACAGTTCGAGCGTCTTCTGCGGGAAGTCCACTTCATACAAGCGGAACGTCATTCCTCCACGCTCAGTCTTCGTGGTCTGCGTGAACTCTGTCGGCGATCCCAGCGCACCAAGGCTGTCGCCGAAATCCTTGAGTGCCTGCTCTGAGAAATAACTGTTGCAATTGCCGGTCAGCAACGTTCGATCGATCTTGCCGCGCTGCAAATCCGCAAAAATTGCGCGCGCCTGCCCCTCGGGCTCGGTCGAGCCGGCGTCGGCGAAGAGAAGCCCGGCAATCTTACGCGCCAGATCGCTTGAAACCCCCACCGAATCCTCATTCGTGAGCACCACCACCGCCGTGCGTGAGTCCGGAAAAACCATGTTGTATGCGGTGAACCCGGAGACCTCGCCGCCATGCGCAATCGCCCGTTGCCCAGACTCCTCGCGCACGCCCACGCCCAGGCCGTAGCGTGTTCCCAAACCATTCTTGAGCACGGTCTCGCGCTCCATCGCCGCATAGGATGCGGGTTTCAGCACCGTCTGATCGATCATGCTGATGTCCCACTTCGCCAGATCCTCCGCCGGCATAGCCAGTTCGGCTGCCGCGAACAACCAGCCTTTGCCTTCCTTCGGAGCGACGCGCAGCGGACCGATCGCATATCGCATGTAGCCGGTTGCATCGGTGTCGGTGAGCCGCTCCTGATCGATGTTCGTGACACTCTTCATTCCCAGAGGCGCAAAAATGTGCTCGCTCAGAAAGCGCAGCAACGGCTCGCCGCTCGCCTTCTCCACGATCAGCCCCGCGATGACGAAATTCGTGTTGCTATATTGCCACTCCGTTCCCGGGTCGAAATCCAGCGGCTTGCGTGCCCAACGGTCCAGAATCTTTTCGGCTGTAACGGGCTGCAACATGAATGGAGGAACATAGTCCTGCGGCCAGTAATCCTGGTATCCCGACGTATGCGACAGCAATTCCCGAATCGTCACCTCGTTGCCGCGCGTCAGGTTCGACACAAAGCGCGACACCGGGTCGTCCAGTGAGAGCTTGCCCTGCTCGGCCAGCAGCAGTACCGCAGCCGCTGTAAATTGTTTGCTGATCGACCCAATGCTGTATCGCATCCCCGGCAACGCCCGTTTGCGCGGCTCGGTGGTGCCCTCACCGTAGGCCTGCAGATAAACGATTGCGCCGTCACGCACGATCGCGATCGAAGCGCTGGGAACGCCGGTCTGAGCAAGCGTTTTTCGCGCGGCGGCATCTATCTTTTCCTGCAGGTCAGCCGGAAGTTCCCCACTCCGCGCCCAAACCAGAGAAGAAAAACCAACAAGAGCCACCGCCAGAAGCTGCCATCTTCGCATCCAATTCATCCAATACTCCGCGAAACGGCATCAGTATACGGCTTCGCCTACAATAATCCCCATGTCGCTCGACGAGTACAAACGGAAACGGCGCTTCGAGGCAACGCCTGAGCCTCCCCCGAAGGTCGAGAAGAAATCCGGGCACCGCTTCGTCGTGCAGCGCCATCGGGCAACGCGCCTGCACTATGACTTTCGCCTGGAAATGGACGGTGTGCTGAAATCGTGGGCCGTTCCCAAAGGCCCGTCGCTCGATCCGAACGACAAGCGGCTCGCCATGCAGGTCGAGGATCATCCCGTCTCCTACTTCGATTTCGAAGGCACTATTCCCGAAGGCAATTACGGAGCGGGAACGGTGATGGTGTGGGATGTCGGCACATGGGAGCCGCTTTCGCCGATCCCAGTCGACGGGGAATATGTGCCGGGAACCGACAAGGAAGCGGACGCCATGCTCGAAAAGGGCGACCTCAAGTTTCGGCTAAACGGGAAGAGGCTCAAGGGCGACTTCGCTCTCATTCACATCAAGGGGCGACGACCGGGCAGCAAGGGAACGGAATGGCTTCTCATCAAGAAGAAGGATGATGAGGTTGTTCCCGGATTCGACATCGACAAATACGATACATCCGTCCTCACCAAGCGCACCATGGCCCAGATTGGCGGCGACGCCGATTCCGCCGAATGGACGAGCAGCCGTCCCGCAACTCGCGGTAAACTCAAAGCCGCCTGGCTGGCCGACGCCGTCGCTCGCATGGACCGGAAGAAAGCTGCCGTAAAAAAAAAGTCTTAACCACAGAGGACACAGAGGCCACGGAGGACCGAAAGCCTCGGAAAGGGAAGCCTCGACCATCGGTCCTTGACGGACAAAAGGCGGATGGACACAAGAACGCCAGCATCAAGTCTAAAAATCAGCCTTCCTCTGTTTCCTCCGTGCCCTCTGTGGTCAAGAACTTGGCTGGCGCCGTTCAAAGGCCCATGCCCGCGACGATTCATCCCATGCTCGCGACCGCGATCGAGAAGCCTTTCGATAATCCAGCATTCCTTTTTGAGATCAAATGGGATGGTTACC
The DNA here is from genome assembly GCA_963821295.1 of uncultured Acidobacteriaceae bacterium. Lineage (GTDB taxonomy): Bacteria > Acidobacteriota > Terriglobia > Terriglobales > Acidobacteriaceae > Acidiflorens. The sequence continues at coordinate 1,461,074 of CAWGDB010000001.1, forward strand.
GCGCCATCGCTTTCATCGACAACGGACGCGTGCGTCTGGTTTCACGCAACCAGAATGACCTCACAGCGCAGTATCCGGAGCTTGCCACGCTTCCGAAATTCGTTAAAGCGAGCCGCGCCATTCTTGATGGAGAGATCGTCGCGCTTGACGACGAGGGGCGTCCTTCGTTCAGCCTGATGCAGCAGCGCACCGGATTTCGTCCCGGAAAATCGCGGCTTCCCGGACGTCAAGGCGTTCCCGTCATCTATTATGCCTTCGATCTTCTTTACCTCGACGACCTCGACCTGCGGCGCGTGCCGCTTGAGCAGCGCAAAGACTTGCTGAGAGGCCTCATCGTTAATGGCGACATTGTCCATTTCTCCGATCACTATCCCGAGCGAGGTCTAGCTCTCTTTGATGCCGCGAAGCAAAAAGGACTGGAAGGGATCGTCGCGAAAAAGCGCGACAGTCTCTACGCGGAAACACGTTCGCGGGAGTGGCTCAAGATCAAAATCACGCAGCGGCAGGAGTGCGTCATCGGAGGCTATACCGATCCCGAAGGAAGCCGGGCGTATTTCGGATCGCTGGTGCTCGGACTCTACGACAAGCAGAAGCGGCTCAAACACGTCGGCCAGGCAGGAACGGGTTTCGATCAGAAGACGCTCAAAGAGATGTATGCGACGCTCAAGCCGCTGAAGACGAACAAGAATCCGTTTTACGGGGAAATCGGCGGCTTAAGAAAAGTTCATTTCGTGCGCCCCGAACTGGTTGCCGAGATCAAATTCTCTGAATGGACTCACGAAACTTCCGAAGGAGGCGTAAAACTTCGCGCTCCAGTCTTTATGGGATTGAGGGCTGATAAGTCTCCCGCGGAGTGCACGTTTGACGATGCTGCGGTTGAGTGACGGTTCGTCTTCGTCATGAACGCGTCGTTCGTCGTTCGCTTTTCGTCGTTCGCCTTTCGCGAGACCACTGGGTGCCCTCGGCTGTAAGAACATGCTGGCTAGAGACTTTCCGCAAGATTATTTGGGAGAGGTTTTACCGCTCGATGACTTGGAGAGGCGCGAAGGACGAACAGCAAACGACGAACGACGGACCGCGAACGACGGGTCCCGGCCGACACCCGCCTCGGCAACTACACTACTTGATCTCTTTCATTGGCAGCATCGATCCGTAGTCCTGCCCGGATGGATCCACGGCCCGCGCAACCACTCCCGCGAAAGCATTGCGCAGTTCTGGAAATTTCGTGACCAGCGTCCTGATGACCGCCATGTTTTCCTGAAAGGTCTTTTGGGTATTCGAAATGTCCGGGGACGCATATTTCACGACCACGTCAAGATCGTTTCCAACTGCGAGGGGGAAGATTTCTGTCCAGCGATACGTCTTGCCTCCCGCGCTCAGATCCACCGCGCTCCCGTTCGACGGCATATCGCTCGGTTGCATTGTGTGAACCTCATCGTAGATTTTATCGGTGACGAGCGTGCTCATGAAATCTGCGGGAGAACTCAGGGCAATCGCTTCGCGATAATACAACCACGCGTTATGGTTTTCTGATTTCGCCTTGAACTCGCGTGCTCGCTGTTCGAACCACGCCCCATCGTGCCCTGCCACTTCTGACATGCGCGCGTAATAGCCCGCCAACTTCCACTCCGTGCCTGCCTGCTGCAGCACCAGGGTCAGAGTCCGCGGTTCCTTGCCGCCGACGTCGAGAATCACTACCCCATACTTTCCCGGAGGCAGGTTGTTGAACACAAACACCGCGCTGTCGCGCGTTTGACCCGTTTTGCCGAACACGCCGCACAGGAATTCGGCCCGAGCCAGTGGCTCCGATCCGTCAACTGTCAGCAGAAACGGCGGCCTAACGGTGGCCTGCGCTCCCGTAAACGCCACCTGATTCTCTTTGACCGCGGCTTCAACCCCGGCAAAATTCGCAGAGACCAATGGAATGGAGTTCTGCCGCAGCGCCGACGTGTCGCCGCGCGCCGACATTCCAAAGTATCGCTGGGCCGTAGTCTCCAGCGCCTTTCGGACCGACGCATCCATGTCCGGTGCACTCAGGCAATTTTGCGCGTAAGACGCCGCCCCGGCAAGAAACAGCAATGCCAGCCAAGCCGGTCCGCGCCGCCGCTTCCAAGGCCGCATATCAGAGGCGTGATTCACGACGGAAACCTCCACCGGGCATTCTACGCTCCCTGGCGATTTGCCATTTTGAATTGCTGCAAAATCAATATCTACCAAGAACCCAGTAGTAACAAGTACGCAAGAAATATCGACTTTTCCGTTCTCTCAGCAATGGTAAAATCCGGTGGGGCGTTGATGGCTGCCAAATCGCCAGCCGCTTGAGGAAGCATAAAGCTTGAAGTCTCGAACAAACCAGCGGATCGCACGATTGCTTACAGGGCTTCTATTGGCTGCTCCGCTATCGATTGCCTGCGCCGTGGATCAGAGTGCGACGCCTACTCCACCCAATGCTGCGCAGGCCCCAGCCGCGCACCACAAGTCTCACAAGAAACCGACGCCGCTGGTTCTTCCGCCGCTGCCTGCCGGCCCGTTGCCGCAAGTTCCCATGACCCAACTTCCCGCGTCGGCGCCCCATGTTACTTATCAGAATGGAATGCTGGCAATTGCGGCGCAGAATTCTACGTTGGGTGAGATTCTCCGCGATGTCCGCAAGCTGACTGGAGCCTCGATCGACGTTCCCCAGGCCGCCGGCGGCGAGCGCGTAGTGGCCCAGGTTGGCCCGGGAGCTCCACGGGACGTGCTTGCTCTCCTGCTGAACGGAACGCCATTCAACTACGTCATGATGGGATCGGCATCCGATCCCAGGGCCGTGGCCAGTATCGCGCTGTCTCTGAAGCCCTCATCCGGCGAAGTCCAGACCGCAGCCAACGTACCCACGAACACTTTCCAGGCGGGCCAGCCACAGCCCGTGTTTCGCGGCGGTGTTCCTATGCCGCGGCCCTTCCGGCAGCAGCCGCCCGGCGCAGTGACCCCGGGCTCGGACGCCCAGAGCGACGACAATGCCGATGACTCCGATACGACCGCTGACGACAGCGCGGACGATTCCGATCAATCTCAGCCCGCGCAGCCGGTGGTAGTGCAGCCCGAGGCAAATGCCCAACCGGATCAGCAAGCGGATCCCAACCAGCCGAACGGCGGGCCTAAGACCCCCGAACAACTTCTCCAGTTAATGCGCCGGGCCCAGCCTCCTGGCAATCCGTCGTTTCCAAATGCTCCGCCTCCACAACAGTGAGTGCAGCGCAGAATTATGGCCGCAGCGTAGCGATGACGACAATTCCTGAGTTTGTAGATTAAGTGAGGTTCGAACGGAGAGGTTCGAGCACGCGCCTTATTAGTTTGATTTAGTTTAGTCGCCGCCTGCCTGGCTCTGATGCAAAAGTGCGCGCGGGAAATGCGAAGGTCGATTAGGGTTGATTGCTGCCAGCACACCGCTAATCGCGTAATAGGCGCCCAAAACACCCAGGGAAACCGATAAGATTGCCGTGCTGCTCACCAGAAAAACCACGAAAAGTGCGTCCACGTTTACCAGCCTTTAATGGCGGCCGTCTTTTTCTCTGGCAGCCGCAAATTACTTACTTTATCCGCATTTGACCCATGTGACTGTTAACAACTATGATACGGGAGTCGAACTGCGTACTTTCACTCTCCAACATTTCTGTGGACGCGTCCATATTACGGAAGTCCATCAGTGTTGTTGTTAAAGACCATAATTGCTCTCGCGAATGGCCATCTCTAAAATTTCGGTGCGCGGGGCGCGCCAGCACAACCTGAAGAACATTGACGTCGAGATCCCGCGCAATACCTTGACCGTCATCACCGGCCTGAGCGGGTCGGGCAAGTCTTCGCTCGCCTTCGATACCATCTACGCCGAAGGCCAGCGCCGTTACGTCGAGACGCTCTCCGCCTACGCGCGCCAGTTCCTCGATCAAATGGAGCGTCCAGACGTGGATTCCATCGATGGATTGAGTCCCGCCATTTCCATCGAGCAGAAGACCACAAGCCGCAGCCCGCGTTCCACGGTCGGCACCATCACAGAAATCTACGACTACCTTCGACTGCTTTATTCCTCCATCGGGTTGCCTCATTGTCCGAAATGCGGCAAGCCCATCGCGCGCCAGTCCGCCGAACAGATCGTGCAGCGCGTGATGGCTCTTACGCCCGAAGACCGCGTCATGATCATGGCACCCATCGTGCGCGGCCGTAAGGGCGAATTCAAAAAAGAGACGGAAAAGCTCGTTCAGCATGGCTTCACCCGCGCGCGAGTGGATGGCGATCTCGTCAGCCTGGAAGACGATCTCCAACTCGACAAGCGCAAGAATCACACCATCGAGGTGGTCGTCGATCGCCTTCTGGTCAAGCCCGGGATCGAACATCGCCTCGAGTTGTCGGTTGCGCTTGCTATGAAGCTCGGCGGCGGCCTCGTCTTGGTTGCGGTGGTTAACGGAGAAGAAACGCTCTACTCCTCCGTTCTCGCGTGCCCCGACTGCGGCATCAGCGTTCCGCAGCTCGAACCCCGCTCGTTTTCCTTCAACAGCGCCTATGGAGCCTGTCCCGAGTGCCACGGCCTAGGCAGCCGCTACGATTTCGATCCCGCGAAGATCATCGTGGATTGGTCGAAGCCGCTGCTCGATGGCGGCCTTGGCCCCGGCTCCGCCTCGCAGAATCTCAACCACGGACTGCAGCTGGTCGCGCAGGCGTATGGCATCGATCTCGCCACACCGCTTGAGAAATTTCCCGACAAGATTCAAAACATTCTGCTTTATGGCGAGCCCCAACGTGGCGCTAAAACCGGCTTTCTCGGCATCATCGGCCACCTCCGGCAAAATCTCGAGTCGTCCAGTTCAGAGAACTACCGCGAATATTTGCTCGATTACATGTCCGCCACCGAATGCGCTGCCTGCCACGGCCAACGGCTGCGCGCCGAAAGTCTGGCGGTCAAGGTGAACGAGATGTCCATTGCCGAATTCACCGCGCTGCCCATCGCGCGCGCATTGGAGACCGCGCGCAAGATCAAACTGACGGGCCGCGAACAGACGATCGCCGGCCGCGTCGTCCACGAAATTACCGAGCGCCTGCAATTTCTTTATGATGTCGGGCTCGGCTATCTTTCGCTGAGCCGTTCCGCGGCAACCATCTCCGGCGGCGAAGGGCAGCGCATTCGCCTGGCCACACAGATCGGTTCCAAACTCCGCGGCGTGCTCTACGTGCTTGACGAACCGTCCATCGGACTCCATTCCCGCGACAACGGACGCCTGCTCGCCGCGCTCGAAAACCTGCGCGATCTTGGAAATACCGTACTCGTCGTCGAGCACGATGAAGAAACCATTCGCCGCGCCGACTACGTCATCGACCTTGGCCCGGGCGCTGGACGTCACGGCGGCGAGCTTGTCGCCAGCGGCACTCCTGCTCAGATCATGGATTCACCGGACTCGCTCACGGGCGCGTATATTGCCGGGCGCCAGCGCATCGCCATGCTTCCCGAGCGGCGCAGCCCGAATGGCAAAGCCATCACCATCCTCGGCGCGCGCCAGAATAATCTCAAGAATATCGATGTCGTATTTCCGCTCGGCGTCATGACCGTTGTCACCGGAGTCTCCGGCTCCGGGAAATCGACGCTCGTGAATGACATCCTCTATCGTGCGCTCGCTCGCCAGCTTTACCGCTCGCGCGAGGAACCGGGCGCGCACAAAACCATTGCCGGGAGCGAGGTGATCGACAAGGTGATTCGCATCGATCAGTCGCCGATCGGTCGCACTCCGCGCTCCAATCCCGCAACCTACACGGGAATCTTCGCGCTGGTTCGCGACTTTTTTGCGATGCTGCCCGAATCGCGCGAGCGTGGCTACAAGCCCGGACGCTTCTCATTCAACGTTGCCGGCGGACGCTGCGAAGCCTGCCAGGGTGAAGGCCAGCGCCGAATCGAGATGAATTTTTTGCCCGACGTTTACGTGCAGTGTGAGGTCTGCGGCGGCCACCGCTACAACCATGAGACGCTTTCCGTTCGCTACAACGGATATTCCATCGCCGACCTGCTCGAGATGCCGGTTTCAGACGTGCTGCAGATCCTCGAAAACATTCCGCAAGTCCGGCAGAAGCTGCAAACGCTGGTCGACGTTGGCCTGGGATACATTCACCTTGGTCAATCCGCCGTTACGCTCTCGGGAGGCGAGGCGCAGCGCATCAAGCTGGCCCGAGAACTCAGCAAGCGCCAGACCGGCAAGACTCTCTACCTGCTCGATGAGCCCACTACCGGACTCCACTTCGACGACGTTCGCAAACTGCTTGACGTTCTCCATCGCCTGACCGACCTCGGCAACACTGTGATCATCATCGAGCACAACATGGACGTGATCCGCAACGCCGACTGGATCCTCGATCTGGGCCCCGAGGGTGGCGAAGAAGGCGGCCGCATCGTCGCCCAGGGCACGCCCGAACAGGTCGCCCGCGTGAAGAAGTCGTACACTGGGCAGGAACTCGCTTCTTATTTCAACGGCTCCTCGGTGAACACCTCGGCAAAACGAGCCTCGCCAGAAACGAGCCGGCAGGAATCCGCGTGAACGCATTTCCGGACAAGCCAAGCCCCGAGCCCATCGGACCAGATGATCCCGTCTCGGCTGCACCGACTATCGATGTACTTCCCGAGGTGCCGACGCCCGATCCCGCGTGGAGCGGCCTTGATGTCCTCCGCCTCACGGTTCTCGCGATCGTTGCGCTCTTCATAGGAGTTTTTGCCGTACTCTTCGCCGCTCATTTCTGGATCTATCCTCACTCCACGCTGGCCGCGCTCGGGCGCCTTCCGCTCGTCATTGTCTCAGGACAAGCCCTCGCCTACCTGCTGGTTCTCGCGTACATGTACATTCTGATCACGCGCGAGCGTCATCGTCCCGACTTTCTCGCCGCCATCCACTGGAACAGGCCCTCTAATCCCGCCGTCTATGTGCTCGTGGGATTCATGCTTTCCGTGGCGCTGCAACTTTTGGCGAGCCGACTGCCAATTCCCAGGAATCTTCCCATCGACACCTTCTTCGGCACGCCGGCTGAGGCTTGGGCTCTCACCATCTTTGGCGTCACCCTCGCGCCTCTTATGGAAGAGCTTTACTTCCGCGGATTCCTCTATCCCGTGCTCGAACGCAGCATCGGATTGCCGGCTGCCGTATTCATCACCGCCGTCGCTTTTGCTCTCCTCCATGGCCGGCAACTCAGTTCTCCTGGGGACCGGTGCTGGTAATTTTTCTCGTCGGCATAGTGCTGACGATGGTGAGGGCCAGGAAAAATTCCGTCGCCGCAGGTTTGTTAATCCACGTCGCCTACAACGGAACCATTTCTGCCCTGATGTTCTTCGCTACTGATGGCTTTCGGCATCTGGAAAAGTTGAATCAGTGAAACAGGTCCCAGGTCTCAGATGTCAGGGTATTAGCGCCAACCTCAGTTGATTGGCTGCATCGCTCGCCTTGATCCTGGAGTCGGTGATTATCGGCGGTTCGCTATACTGTGAGAGCCAGGAACCTGGCACCTAATACCTGATACCTGATACCTGATCTTCCATGTCCACCGCCCGCCAAGAACTCCTGGAAATGCTCGCCAGTAAATCGTTTCGCTCGGGCGAGTTCAAGCTCTCGTCCGGTTCCACCAGCGACTATTACATCGATTGCCGCACCACCACGCTCGATGCTCGTGGTGCGCAGCTTGTCGGCCAGGTTTTTCTCGAAGAGATGCGCCGCCAGAACTGGCATGCCGACGCCATTGGCGGACTCACCATGGGCGCCGACCCCATCGTCGTCGCCGTCGCGGTAACCAGTGGAACGCTGCATGGTTTCCTGGTGCGCAAGGCCGAAAAGCAGCACGGGACTGGCCAGCGCATCGAAGGCTTTCGCCAGCAAGGCGCGCGCGTCGTCATCGTGGATGATGTTTGTACGACCGGTGGCTCGACGGTGCAAGCGATAGAAGCGGCGCGCGAATTCGGATTCAAGATCGCCGGCGTAATTTGCCTGGTGGAACGCGAGGATGCGCACGGCCGTCCGAATGTAGAAAAAGCCGCCGCGCCCGCATCTTTTGTTTCGATCTTCACCGCAACGGACGTCAGGAAACAGCATCTGGCACTTAACGCTTAGCGTTTGGCGAACATCGAATAGCGAACGACCGAACATCGAACGGCGAACGGCGAACGACGAACGACCGAACCCATGATCCACACTCTCGAATGGACCGACCGCGGTGTAGTCTTCCTCGATCAGACGAAGCTGCCTACTGAAGAAATCTATCTCACCTGCACCACACACCAGCAGGTTGCCGATGCCATCCGCAACATGGTTGTCCGCGGAGCGCCTGCAATCGGCGTTGCCGCTGCAATGGGCATTGCACTCGGCGTGAAAAATTCCAAGGCTGAGACCAGCGCCGAACTCAAAAAAGAATTCGAGCAAATCTGCGAAATCATCCGCCAGACTCGACCTACTGCCGTCAATCTGTTCTGGGCCATTCGCCGCATGCAGGAAAAATTTGAACTCTTGCGTATCCGCCAAATCCCGCAAATCAAGCAGGCGCTCGTTGAAGAAGCGCAGCGCATGCACGCCGAAGATATCGCCGCCAACCAGGCCATGGGCCGCCATGGCGCAACGCTCATGCCAGCGAGCGGCGGCGTTCTCACTCATTGCAATGCGGGAGCGCTCGCTACTGCGGGCTACGGCACCGCTCTCGGCGTGATCCGCGCCGGCCGTCGAGCAAGGCAAAAAAATTCATGTCTACGCCGACGAGACTCGTCCTTTCCTGCAAGGCTCGCGCCTTACCGCATGGGAATTGATGAAGGACGGTATTCCTACCACCGTCATCTCCGACAACATGGCAGGCGCGATGATGATGCAGGGCAAAATCGGAGCCATCGTCGTCGGCGCCGACCGCATCGCCGCTAATGGCGACGTCGCCAACAAAATCGGGACCTACACGGTCGCCGTTCTCGCGAAAGAGCACGGCATTCCGTTCTACGTCGCCGCGCCGCTTTCTACGGTCGATCTCGATTGTTCCGATGGGAGCCGGATTCCCATCGAGCAGCGCGACGTGAGAGAGGTTTCGCACATCGCGGGAAAACAAATGGTTCCTGACGGAGTCGAAATTGAAAACCCTGCCTTCGACGTGACGCCTGCAAAATATGTCGCCGCGATCATCACGGAAAAGGGCATCGCGCGCGCGCCATACACCGAATCTCTGAGCGGGCTGGCTGCGGAAAAAGTCCCCTCGTAGAGACCTGGTTTGCCGCGTCTCTGACGATGTAAAGCTAAGATGCTGACGAGCAGATCACTCCATATTGAAGAATCGGATGTCCTCAATCACCCAATCCCAACTCACCTTTCAAAGCGGAGGCAAGCCTATCCGCCTCGACGCGTACCTGCCCGATTCGCCCAACCGCCCGCTTCCCGCCGTAATCGCGCTCCACGGCTCGGGCGGCGACATCCAGGGGATGAACAAATATGCCTCGCTCCTTGCCGAACAGGGCTTCGCGATATATGTCCTCCATTACTTCGACCGCACCGACACGGCGTTCGCCGACAAGGCAATCATCTTTCGCAATTTCCCGGTGTGGATGAAAACGCTTTGGGATGCGGTCACCTTTGTTGAGAGCCAGCCGGTTGTAGATCGCGAACGCATCGCACTTCTTGGCTTTTCTCTTGGAGCCTATCTCTCGCTTGCTAACGCCTCCGTCGATGGCCGCGTGCGGGCCGTAGTCGAATTCTTCGGCGGCCTTCCCCGCGAGATGAAGCTTTTCATGCGCCGCCTCTGTCCCACGCTCATCCTGCACGGCGACGCCGATGCCACTGTCCCGGTCGCAGAGGCGTATCAGTTGCGCGACTTGCTTGAGAAAAAGAAAATTCCCTACGAAATCAAAATCTATCCTGGCGCCGGGCACGGATTCGATAACGAAATCTGGCGCGATGCCGGCTTGCGCGCCCTGCATTTTCTGCAAAAACATCTGCCTGAATCTCAGCAATAAGACCCGCCGCGCTCACTGACACATGCTTTCTAAACCACGGCTCTTAGTTGGCCAGTCACTGAACTTTTTCCTCGCTTCGCAGTATCATTTGTTGAGGAGTCTGCCATGTTTGCATTCCTGCTTTGGTGCGTCCTGTTCGTTCTATGCTGGCCGCTGGCATTGCTCGCGCTCATCCTGTACCCGATCGTGTGGCTGTTTCTTCTCCCGTTCCGCATTGTAGGAATCGCCGTCCACGGAGTGCTCGCCCTGGTGCGCGAGATATTTATGCTCCCCGTGCGGCTGATGCGGGCCCCGTTTCGGGTCTAGCGGCTGAATCGTGATCCGCTGCGATTTTCTGAATGGGGGGTACCCCCCTCCAGCCCAGTCTATTGAAATCATCGACTTAGAGGAAATTTCCTCGCAAAGTATTACGAACAAAGTGCTTACAGGCAAAGTATTCATTGCATGTGACTTAACCTGGATAAGACGGCTATTTCCGCCGCGCACTCCCTACAAAGTATTGATTATAAGTTATTTACTGCCAAAGTATTGACAATAAATGACTTCCCCTTCCCTTTGCAATGTTAGAGGCCATACCGATTCATATCAAAAAGCTGAGGGGCGACTATATCTTTATGTGTAGATACAACAACGTTAAAGCGCCCTGATGCTATGTCAAGCGTTTTCGCGGATGGGCTGGCGCTGGGACAGTCTTAGCCTTGCATTCGACGCTTGCGATGGGTGCTGGTACGGCTGGCGATCCAAAGCCAGAGAAGAAACGTGGGGACCCAGTAGGGGAAGACGCCATAGAAGGTGTCAGAAACCGAATGCGATCGTCCATCGACGAATAAAAAAATGTGGACGCAGAAGGCCAACGCGAGGAGAGAGATGATCCAACCGGCGATAGAGACTGGACGAAAGACTGGGCCGAAGGGCTTGAACCAGGACATGAGCGCTCCGCGGAAGGCCAGTATATATCCGAACGAAGCGCGTTATTTTCGTAATCTTAAGGGGCGTGCCCGAAGTGACGATCCAGTAAATGACGGACGGTATACACTATGAGGCGCTAAGGCAAGATCCCCGGAAAGGCTGTCAAATGGCGACGCCCGTCACTAAATCATCGGCACTCGATACTCTAGCGCAGAAGATGGCGGCAAAGTCCGAATCCCTTCCAGCCGCAAAGCGCGCCAAGGCGGAGCGTGCTCTTCAAAAAATGGCTGATCGCGCAATTCGCGCTAAAGGCCGCGCCTCTCACGAACGTAAGCGCGAAACAGCATAATCCATTCGCGCAGCTCGTCTGGACTCGGATCAAACTGCTTGGACGAACGAATCCTCATCCAGGTATTCGGCTATCAGTTCCAGTTGCTCGCGAAAACGTAGTTCTTTCTTGCGTTTCTCAATGATTTCGGGCGATGCGTCTTTAGGTGGTCGCCAACGTTTGTCTTTCGCCATGAGGACAGATCCGCTCGTGCTCGGCGGTATTGCTCAACGCTTGGCCTAACCTTCCATGGTTTTCAAGGTGGGACTGACGATCAGCTTCGCTTCAGTAGCGCGCTGGACATCCTCAACCGTGAGACCAGGAGCGATTTCCTCCAGCACCAAGCCTTCCGGCGTGACTCGCATGTAGGCCATTTCGGTGGCGATCGTGTCGACGACCTTCACGCCCGTGAGCGGGAGCGTGCATTTTTTCAGGATTTTTGGCTGGCCATCTTTGGTGGCGTGTTCCATGGCGATGATCACGCGGCGAGCGCCGGCGACCAGGTCCATCGCGCCGCCCATGCCTTTGACCATTTTGCCGGGGATCATCCAGTTGGCGAGGTTGCCTTGTTCGTCGACCTCCATGGCTCCCAGCACGCTCAGGTCAACGTGGGCGCCGCGAATCATGGCGAAGGAATCGGCGCTCGAAAAATACGCGGTGCCGGGCATCTCGGTGACGGTTTCCTTGCCGGCATTGATCAGGTCAGCGTCTTCGGTGCCTTCGACAGGATAAGGGCCGATGCCGAGCATGCCGTTCTCGCTCTGGAGAATCACGTCCATGCCATGCGGCACGTGGTTGGCAATCAGCGTTGGCATGCCGATGCCCAGGTTGACATAGAATCCATCGCGCAATTCGCGCGCAATGCGCTTGACGATGCGGTCGCGCTTCTCGGTATCTTTCGCGGGTTTGGCTTCGGTGGACATAGTTTTCTTTGCTCGGAATCGTCGTTCGGATCTAAAACGTCGTTCGTATCAAGAAACGCCGTTCGTCGTTCGCTTTTTGTCGTTCGCTTTTTGTCGTTCGTTCTTTGTTAAGCGGGCCTTGCAATTCTCGGCCCAGAGTGCCTTGTTCGTTCTTACTTCGTTGCCGCCTGCTTGGTCCACTCGCTTTTGCGAACGACGAATAGCGAACGACGAACGGCGAATAGCCGAGCGACGGATGTCCGCTATCCTGCGGCCGCTTTCCTCACGGTTCTTTTTTCGATGCGTTTTTCAAACTGCTTGCCTTCAAAGATTCTTTTTACATAGACGCTCGGCGTATGCACCATGTCAGGTTCCAGTTCGCCGGGTTGAACGAGATGTTCGACCTCGGCGATCGTTACCTTGGCCGCAGTCGCCATCATGGGATTGAAGTTGCGCGCGGTTTTGCGATAGACGAGATTGCCCCAGGTGTCGCCCTTCCAGGCCTTGATGAACGCGAAGTCGGCTTTCAAAGCGCGCTCCATGATGTATGTACGTCCGTCAAATTCGCGGGCTTCTTTGCCATCGGCGACGACCGTTCCCACTCCTGTCGGAGTGAAGAATGCGGGAATGCCCGCGCCCCCGGCGCGAATGCGCTCGGAGAGCGTTCCCTGCGGATTGAGTTCCAGTTGCACGGTGCCGTCCAGAACCATCCGCTCGAGCAGTTTGTTTTCGCCAACGTAACTTCCAATGTGGCGCTTGATCTGCCCGTTGGCCAGCAGCAGCCCCACGCCAAAACCATCGACCCCGGCATTATTGCTGATGGTAGTGAGATTCTTGACGCCTTTAGCGACGAGGGCGCGGATCAGATTCTCGGGATTGCCGCAGAGCCCGAAGCCGCCCACCATGATGACGGCTCCGTCGAATACGTCCTGGATGGCCTCTTCGGCGCTGGCAACGATTTTTTGCATGGCAGGAGAATTCTATAGGAAATCCATGGCGCAGGCGTACTCGAAGGGCAAGTTAAAAGTCAGAAGTCAAATTGAAGAAGTAAACGAGCTACGAGTCTCGAGCTTCGAGCCTCGAGCAACCCGTAACGCTTAAGCTCGTGGCTCGTGGCTCGCAGCTTTATTTCTTCAATTTGACTTCTGACTTTTGACTTTTTCTCAGCTCGTGGGCACGCTCAAACTCGGCCGCTAGTTCACGGGTGTCCAGATTCTCGCGGATGTGAGCCAATCGCTGTTCGAGCTTGTTCAGCGCTTCCCCCAGGTTTTGCTTGTTGGTGATGGCGACATCGCGCCACATGGAATAGGGCGAGCCGGAGATGCGGGTGAGATCGCGCAGGGCACGTCCTCCGATGTCGAGCAGCGGGGCGTCGGAGCCGAACTCGTCGACCAGGGCGGCGGCCAAAGCGGTGGAGATCATCTGCGGCAGATGGCTGATCCAGGCGCAGAAACGATCGTGGTCGGCGGGATCGAGGAGCGCGATGCGAGCTCCGATTTTTTCGACGCAGTGCAGAAATTCTCCGCAAAGGCCAGCGTGCGGATTTTGACGTGGGAGCGGAGTGAAGAGCCAGGCCGCGCCTTCGAAGAGATCGGCGTCGGCGAATTCAACGCCCGCGAGCTCCTTGCCGGCCATTGGATGTCCGGGGAGGAAGCGCTGGCCGGCGTTGCGTCCGAAAGATTTAACGGCGCGCAGGACGATCTGCTCTTTCGTACTGCCAACATCGGTGACGAGGGTGCGCGTAGTCAGCGTCGGGCCAAGACGGCCGATAAGGTCGAGAATCGAGAGGACAGGCGTGGCGAGAATGATGAGGTCGCTTCCGCGGATGGCTTCGGCGGGACTGGAGGTGCCGGACTCGATGGCGCCGCAATCCTTAGCGCGTTTGAGAACAGGTGCGCGGTCGCATCCGACGACGTGGCCGGCCAGATGGCGCTTGCGCAGGGCAAGGCCGAGCGAGCCGCCGATGAGTCCCGTGCCGATGATGGTGACTTGCTTGAAGGGCATGGTAGGGACGTCGTTTGTCGTTCGCCCTTCGTCGTTCGCTAGAACCTTCGACCCAGCCAGGCCGCACCGTTATCCGTGACCTACTACCGGCAAACCGATGCGAATTCGCGAACGACGAACAGCGAGCGACAAGTAACGAACGACGCCGACACAGTTTACGCGATTGTGCGGCCGACTGCCGGAGCGATCATGCGAATCTCATCCATCAGCTTGGCGAATTGCTCGGGATAGAGCGACTGCGCGCCATCCGACAAGGCTTTGTCGGGCTGATGGTGGACTTCAATCAACAGGGCGTCGGCTCCGGCTGCGACCGAGGCGCGAGCCATGGGAGCGACCTTGTCGCGGCGTCCGGTGCCGTGCGACGGGTCGGCGGTCATGGGCAGGTGCGAAAGCTTGTGGATGATCGGAATCGCGGAGATGTCCATGGTGTTGCGCGTGTAGGTTTCGAAGGTGCGGATGCCGCGCTCGCAGAGAATGATCTCGTAGTTGCCTCCGGCAAGCAGGTATTCAGCGGAAAGCAGCAATTCTTCGAGCGTGGCGGCGATGCCGCGTTTGAGCAGGATGGGCTTGCGAACCTTGCCGAGTTCGCGCAGCAGATTGAAGTTCTGCATGTTGCGCGCGCCCACCTGGAAGATGTCGATGTAGGGCAGCATAACGGGAATCTGCGAGATCTCCATGACCTCGCTGATGACGAGCAGGTTGAAGCGGTCGCCGGCTTCGCGCAGAAGTTTGAGGCCTTCGAGACCGAGTCCCTGAAAAGAATAGGGAGAGGAGCGGGGCTTGAACGCGCCGCCGCGGAGTACGCGGGCTCCGGCCTTGGCGATTTCTTCGGAGACCGTAAACAGTTGCTCGCGCGATTCTACTGAGCACGGTCCAGCCATGACGATGATATTTTTGCCGCCGATTTCAACTCCGTTAGCGAGCTTGACGACGGTGCCTTCGGGCCGGAAGTTGCGCCCCGCAAGCTTGTAGGGTGAGGTGATGCGGTGGACTTCCTGCACGCCGGGCAGCATTTCGACTTCGCGCGTGTCGAAGTCGGAGCGCGCGCCCACGCCACCCAGCACGGTTTTAAGCGCGCCCGTGGAGCGGTGGACCTCAAAGCCCATCTGGACCAGTTGATCGATCACATGCTGGATCTGATCTTCACTGGCGGAATCTTGCATCGCTACGATCATGTTTGCTCGCTTAGCCCTGCCGCCTGGAGATGTAGGGGTCCTTCGACTGCGTTCGGCTTTCGCCTCACTCCGCTCAGGATGACAATGCTCTGGATTCTCATTTTCAGTCTTCGAACTGCGAATCGATCTCAGTCTCCTGCGAGGGTGGCTCCGCGTCGGGAACGATTTCGTGCTTCTGGATGCTGCGCATCACATCCATGATGCGCTCGTAGATCTGTGCAAGATCGCGAGCAGTGAGTGGTCCGGCGCTCGCGCGCTGTACGTTGGCGATAACGTTTTTCTCGCGTTCGGGCTCGTAGATGGGCAGGTTCGTATGGCGCTTCAGGCGTCCAATCTCGGCGGCAGCGTTGGCGCGTTCGTTGAGCAGCGCCGCCAATTGACGGTCCAAGTCGTCGATTTTCTTGCGCCAATCGGAGATGTCCATAGAAGCTCTCGGCTTTCAGTTGTCAGCTCTCAGTAAAATCCGCGGTGCCCGGCAGTTTGCCAACGTAAGTCGTGTTCGATCGCGCAACCCTTATTGCTATGATCTGGCTGAAAGCTGAGAGCTGACAGCTGTGAGCTGTCCTATGAATTCTGCCACAGACTGCGGTTCCCGTCCCGTGTTTTGTTCAATCACGTGCACGATGGCGCTGCCGACGACCGCCGCCTCAGCGAATTTACCGACGGCTGCGAATTGTTCGGGCGTTGAAATTCCGAAGCCGACGGCCACGGGTAGCTTTGAAAACCGGCGGATGCGCGTGACGAGTCCGCGCGCGTCGGAGGATATCTGCTGTCTTTCGCCGGTGACGCCGGTGCGCGAGATGGCATAAATGAAGCCGGTTGAAACCTGCGCGATCTGCTTCAGGCGCTGATCGGTAGAAGTGGGCGCAGCCAGAAAGATTGTGGCAAGGCCGTTCTTGCGCGCCTCGCGCAGATATTCCGCCGACTCTTCGATAGGAAGATCCGTGATGAGCACGCCGTCGATCCCAGCGGCTCGGGCTACGTGGCAGAACTTGGCGAGGCCCATGCGGAGGATTGGGTTCAAGTAGGAAAAGACGACTAGGCCGACGGATTGGGAGTGCTCGCGGATTTCGGCGGCGAGTTTGAGGACGTGCTCGAGGCTTGTGCCGTGCCTGAGGGCGCGTTCACTGGCGCGCTGGATTACGGGGCCATCGGCCAGCGGATCGCTGAAGGGGACGCCGAGTTCGATGATGCTGGCGCCTGCATCTATAGCGGCGAGAATGACTTCGCGGGTGGTCGCGAGATCGGGATCACCGCAGGTTACGTAGGCAACGAGGGCGGGGCGGCGGTCGAAGTGGAAGGGCATGGAAGAATCATTGTAATTGTAGATGGTAGGTATCCGACTGTCTTGCAGGGCAGACGGACAGCGAACAAAATATTGTTTGCAATACAAATATGTACATACAATACTTGTAAAGAGAACGAGCGCAATGGGTTGGCGGAGTTTTTGGGGCCTGAAACGGGCTTGACAACATATGATATGTGGAGCATTGGTTATGGGATTGACCGCTATTCATCCGGGTGAGCACCTGGCCGAAGAGCTTGAAACGCTCCATATGAGCGCGGCTGAGTTGGCGCGCAAGATCGACGTTCCGACCAATCGCGTGACGCAGATACTGAACGGAACTCGGGAGATCACGGGCGACACTGCCTTGCGCCTCGCTCATTTTCTTGGCACGAGTGCGGAATTCTGGCTGAATCTGCAGAGTTTCTATGAGTTGCGGCTTGCGCAGAAGAAGGTGGGGAAATCTATCCGGGCTCTTCCCCGGCTCGAACGGCGCGACCTGGTTCGTGCGTGAGGAATAAGCGGCGGGGAGGCCCCTGTTTGTGGTTCACGATGCGCCCGAAAGATGGCCAGCGACTGATCAGGCCCGTGACGGCGAAAAAGCGCCTTTTGAGAACAAAAGTGCGCCGCCTGAAAACCGATAGGCAAGCTGAGGCTTTTCTGGCGCAGGATCTCTCCAGTCTTGATTTTTCGCAGTTTAAGCCGGCGCGGTTTGAGTTCGAGAAAAAGGACGAGCAGATCAACATGAGCGTGCCGAAGCCATTGCTGGCGGCCGTGAAAGCGCGCGCTAAAGCGCGCGGGATTCCTTATGCGCGGTTCATTCGGACAGGCGCTGGTAGATGGAAGTGATTTGGTTTAGCGCGAAGTAGCACGCTCTGCTCTTACCCATGATCCACGGGTTCGATGCGGCGCCGCTCTGATAAACAGACTTGGCAGCGCGAATGATTTCTTCGTCCTTGAACATCTTGGGCGGCTTGATCCTCCAGCCTTCTGGGGTCTTCGTTGCAAACGCCATCAGGGGCTTTAAAGCCGCACCCTTTCAAAGCAACGTCAAAATGAGGTTTTTTCCGCAGCCTGTTTAGCCGCTGCGGGAACTTCTCGCTTCCTCAGTCCCCATCGACCGGAGAAAGGTGTTGCGCGACCTCCTCCGGCGCAATCCAGAGAATTACCTGCATGCTCTTGGGAGCCGCAGCGCCCCCCAGCGGATAAAGCCGCCGCACCAGGCTCGCCAGCACGATCAGGCCGCCTCCCAGCAGAACCAGCATCTCGGGTTCCGGAAGCGTGGAGGCCCGCTGGATTACCACTCCGCCAGAGTGGGCGAGGAAACAGGCAACGGAACTGCCAAACGTAATAGGCATGGGAATTAATTAACTCCTCGAATCCCATTCTGGGACACTTCCCGCGCTGGGAGAAGGTTTCCAAAGGCCGTAGTCCGGGCACCAGAGTCGCGTTACGGTGCGTGATCTTGTTCCTATTCCCAACACTCCCTTTCGTTTCTAAAGGTTTTCCTGGTTGGTCTATCTCTCTGCGCACCATGCACTTGAGTCCCGGCATCGAGCGCTGCTTCGTCGAAGTGCGCCGCCGCACCCGCCCCATGGCCTGCTTTGGTAACATCCGGAGCGTAGACCGAATCATCTACTCCATTTTTCAGAGATTTAACCTGGAATGGAAAACCGCACCCTCAGGTTATTTATACAAGCAGCTTGACGTAACCCCCGCGCCAACCCGTGATTCGACACACGGCGGGGCTTATGTTATCGTTCGAGTCCCTCCAGTCGCTCGGAGTGCAAGAAATCCAGATTGTCTCCCCAGGGCGGTGCATTATGCTCAATCCCGTTTTTACTTCACTCCCTGTTGTGCGCAAACCTGTTGTGCACAAACCTGTCGTGCGCAAACTAAGTTTCGCTCTGCTGTTGGCTAGCGCAATGCTGGTGCTGATGGGGAACAACGCTTGCAATCAGATCCTTAAGCGATTAGAAAAGCTTGCTGACGCTGACTACTTTCAGGGAAACGTGACTGTCGTGGCTCCTCCCACCCAGGACACGGGCTATGCATCAGGTTCGAATAGCTTTGGAGCACTCTACCGAAGCGCGGATTGCTCGGTTGAAGGCATTGCCGCGAACGATGGCGCTACGTTCAACGTGCTAGGTGTAACACAAGGTTATCAGGACATTCTGCACAACCTCGCCGGCCTCACGACGAAGGGCGACTTATGGCCCGAGGGGTGTACGGATCCAGACGTGAATAATCCTGGCACTATTGCTGCTTATGCGGGCCAGGCTCCGAACGGGAAATATGTGGTAGCGACAATTAACAATTCAAACCCGAATGCGATCGACATTTACCAGGCGACAGCGCCCGTGGCCAAGCAGCAAGACGCGCCCGTGCAGACGATCACCATCGGGCCCAACATCGGTCCCATCGTTGCGGCGGACCTGAACGGTGACGGCAATCCGGATCTGATCGTGGGATTTTTCGGCAACATTTCACCCAAGACGAATGGCGGATTCGCCGTCTTGCTCAGTAATGGGGACGGTTCGTTCCAAACGCCGACCATTATCCAGACGCCGAATGTCGGTATTTATGGATTGTCGCTCGTGGATGTGAACCATGACGGCAAACTGGATATCGAAGCTCTGGAACAGTCGCTCACCGGCCCGAGCGTTACGGTAGGGATTTTTTTGGGAAAAGGAGATGGCGCATTCAGCACTGGCAAAACGTATGCAACAACCGGGAATGTCTACAACTTGGTCGTGGCCGACGTAAATGGGGATGCTCATCCGGACATCGTGCTGAACAACGGCCAATTACTGCTCGGCAACGGCGACGGAACATTCAAGTTCGGCAAGACGCTTCCGATTCCATCCAATACGGTGTCGTTAGTGGCTGCCGACTTTAATAAAGATAAAAAGACCGATCTTGCTCTGGTGACTCTTACCGACATTGTGGGTGTGTTCCTGGGAAATGGAGATGGCACATTCCAGTCTCCGAGCTGGTATTCGGGAGTGTACGGATGTGGCGCGATTACGACTGCCGATCTGGACGGCGACGGGAATCTGGATCTCGTGCTCGGAACGCAAACAGGTGGTGGTTTCGCCCCTATGCCAAACGTCCTGGGTGGAACAGGCGGGCTCGGCGTATTGATGGGAAACGGGGACGGAACGTTTCAAGGCGCTCCGGCCTACCAAACCGGCGCGAGCCCGGGCCTTAATAACTATGCCTTTGCCATCGCAGACATCAATGGGGATAAAAATCAGGACATCATTACACCTTTCTCATTGCTGGCGGGAAACGGCAAGGGCACATTTACGGTCAATTCCGGAGCGCAGTTTCCGGGAATCACCGGCACCAATGCCGGACAGATCATTCGCACTGCCGACCTGAACAACGATACGAAGATCGACGCCGTGGTCACGACCGTCACAGGCACGGCCGAGCCTAAGGTGTTCCTGAATACAGGCGCTGGGAAGTTTAAAGCGGGCGCTACCTTGCCGGTGCAAAATGTTATCGACGTGAATATCGCCGACTTTAACGGCGATAAGATTCCCGACCTCGCGCTTCTTTCCTACACATCGGGATCGGGTATCGCCGTGCATGTTCTTCTCGGAAAGGGCGACGGCACATTCAATGCTCCGTTGGCAGTCGCGCTGCCGACGGAGGCGGCAAAGTCGACCGGCGGCCGAATCTATAGCGCCGATATCAATCACGATGGCAACATGGATCTCGTCGTGCTCAATGTCGGCGACTACCAGAACTCCGAAAACGGTGGAACCTATGTGCTGCTAGGCAATGCCAAGGGAGGATTCAGCATGTCGGATGACCTCACCGGCGTGCCCAATCCCTACGATGCCGCGATTGGCGACTTCAACAAAGACGGAAAATTAGACTTGGTGGTGTCGACGACCGACTTCAATGGCAGTTTATCCGCGCATCCGATGATCTTCCTGGGCAGCGGCACAGGGACATTTGGAGCCGGAAAATCGCTTCCGACCGTTTCTTATATACCGATGCACCTCTCAGCCGCCGATTTCAACGGAGACGGCAAACTCGATTTACTCCTCGGCAGCTGTTGCGGTTTGGCTACGACCAGCATTTTGCTGGGCAAGGGAAACGGAACTTTTCAAGCGGAACAGATCCTGCAGGTAGCCGAGTCTCCCGCGCAAATTGCGGTCGGCGATCTGAATGCTGACAATCGACCCGACATCGTCGCCTACTCAGGAGTGGCCAACGGTTTCCTGGAGATTCTGATCAACGAATATGGAGTCGTCAAACCTTAGGGCGATATTTTGCGTGAGTCTTGGGTCAGTTGGCGAAAAACACTCGTTGTCCTTCAAAAAAGGCACCGGTGCCCCATTCAAGCCTGCCTTTGGCTTCAGTGGGAATGTTGGCTTGAGTGCGATGCTATGATCACCTCGCGCGCCGCGTCTTCGCCTTGGGCTTCGGCTCGCTCTTGCCCTTAAGATTAAGCGCCACCGCCGCCCGGATGAGATCCTTCAACGCCGCCTCATTGATCTTCTCGCCTTCGTGGATATCGATCGCCCGCCGCACATTCCCCTCGAGGCTGGAGTTGAATAGGCCCGCAGGGTCCTTCAACGCGGCTCCCTTGGCAAAGGTCATCTTGACGACGCTCTTGTAGGTCTCTCCCGTGCACACAATGCCACCATGCGAAAAGACGGGAGTCCCCGGCGATGTCGGCTTCACCCACTTCAACTCTTCGACGATCTCAGGGTCCGCCTCGTGTATGATCTTGCGCACTTTCGCCAGCATCTTCCCGCGCCAGTCGCCAAGTTCCTTGATCTTCTCGTCGATGAACGCCGAGGCAGATAATGCAGACGCAGATTCAATCGAAGCGGTCTTTTTCATGTGCAACCTCCCACTCTCGCACCTAATTTAACTGCGCTCGCCATAACCTGCAACCCAACTTTTGGAATGTAGTAGCTTGCCTTGAAATGTCCTCCATGTGGAGTATACTGTGGAATAGGTTACACATATGGAAATCGTTCAAATCGTGCTCGATAAAAAGCTGTTATACGCCGCCGACCAAGCCGCCAAGCGCACCCGGCGAAACCGGTCTGCTCTGGTGCGCGATGCCCTGCGGGAATATCTCCGGCGGTTGGAACTGCAAGCCAGTGAGGAACGCGATCGCCAGGGCTACTCGCGACAGTCGCCAGCCGACGCGGAAGCACGGGGTTGGGAATCGGAGGCGACGTGGCCGGAATAGCCGGAGCAAGAATAGCCCGAGGCGGAATTGCCCGGGGTGACGTTCGGCTCTACCAGTTTGCCGCGCCCGACAAAAAACGCCCAGCCCTCGTGCTCACCCGCAACAGCGCCATCGCCTATCTGTCCACGGTCACAGTTGCGCCCGTTACTTCCACCATTCGCGGAGTGCCGTCGGAAGTCGCGCTGAACGAGGAGGACGGCATGAAGTCCCCGTGCGCGGTGAACCTGCACAATGCAGTTACGGTGTCGCAACAGCGTCTGGGGAAACGCGTGGCCCAGCTCAGTGCCGCACGGATGAATGAAGTGCGTGCTGCCCTGCGGTTCTCTTTGGGGTGCGATTCGAACTAGCTACTGGGAGCGGTCTGTGTGCCCCGATCCCCGTCCCCGAATCTTCTCCGTCATACTATAAGTGACGTCGACCCATCGGCAGATTTTGTGCCATGCATCGTGGCATTTGAAACCAAGGTTAGACCCTATGCTGAGATTGCGCAGCGAGACGTCGTACGCGTTTCCCGTGACCGTTACGCTGCTGGCTTGCTTAATGCCATTTCGAATCTTCTTCGCTCCCGAAGTCAGGCGAGCGAGGATTCTGGCCTTCGCCTTCTGGTCGACTAGACGGGAGAGCCACTCATCGAAATCTGAAGACCGGAGCAGCGTATTCAATCGTTTTCATTGTATCCGAGTGGATACATTCTTGCAACCGTGCAATCGCTGAGGGATTCGAGCAGGCGGCGTGCGAAAACTGCACGCGAGCACCGTAACTTCTTCCGCGTATCGAGAATCAACTTCGAATCCACTTTAGGCAGCGGCGCGGCCTGGCCTTTGTAACTTCTCAGCGTGATCCTGCTTTTGCGGTGGCCCTTCATCGACGCCACACCTGTCATCAACTCATCGAAGATATCTCTTTTCATGTGGCGGCGAGGACGCCGCCACGACTGCCGCCGGGACGGCGGCACTACGATCGAGACTTGGCACCCGGTAATGGAGCTGCGGGCGCCCTTGCCACGACCGACCTTTTGTTGACCTTTGTAACCCAGACGTTCTTCCTAGTCCAAAAATTTGATTGACTCCCGACCCGCGCCTTGCTACGCTCCATAAATTCCACTCGCGTGGAATGCGACTTTAGCTATTATGACTCACGGCCAGAACTCGATTCGAATTAGCGTGGTCGCAGTCGGTGTACGACTGCGACTCCGTAGCTCTGGCCGGGAGGAGAAAAGCTAGAAACAAGTAAGACATTAAGTTTCAGCTACTTCCAAACCCACCGCCAGAGGAAATGGCCGGTGGGTTTCGTGTTTTTGTGGCGAAATTGGAGCCATGGACGGAACCAGGGAGTGGAGAATTTGAGCTTGACATGAAATTCCGGGGCGGGTAGCATCACTAGAACCGACCGGTCGGTTTGTCGGTATTTCGAATCTGAACGCACCTCAGCGCACTTACTTATAAGGAGTCTTTCGTGGCCACTGTCTTCTATCAAAAGGATGCTAACCCCTCAGCTCTCAAAGGCAAAACCATCGCCGTCTTCGGCTACGGCTCGCAGGGACACGCCCAGGCCCAGAACCTGCGCGACAGCGGATGCAACGTAATTATCGGTCTCGATCCCAACCGCCCCTCCGCCCAACAAGCCCGCGCCGACGGCATGATCGTGCTGCCCCCGGCCGAAGCGGCGGCCCGCGCCCACTGGCTCCAGATCCTCACGCCCGACGAGACCCAGGCCGAGTTTTACGAATCGGCCATCAAGCCCCAT
Source organism: uncultured Acidobacteriaceae bacterium (assembly GCA_963821295.1). Classification (GTDB taxonomy): domain Bacteria; phylum Acidobacteriota; class Terriglobia; order Terriglobales; family Acidobacteriaceae; genus Acidiflorens. Next base: position 1,484,626 of record CAWGDB010000001.1, read on the forward strand.
CTGCATAAAGGTAAAATCCTCGGCTTCTCGCACGGCTTCGCGATTCACTTCAAAACCATCACTCCCCCGAAAGACGTCGACGTAGTCATGATCGCGCCCAAGAGCCCGGGGCACTTGCTGCGGCGCGTCTATGCGCAGGGTGGAGGCGTGCCGTCATTGCTGGCGGTGCATCAGGATGCGAGCGGGCAGGCGCATGAATACGCGCTCAGCTATGCGCATGGCATCGGCTCCACGCGCGCGGGTGTGTTGCAGACCACTTTCAAGGAAGAGACCGAGAGCGATCTGTTCGGCGAGCAGGCCGTGTTGTGCGGCGGCTTGACCTCGCTGATGCAGAAGGGATTCGAGACGCTGGTTGCGGCCGGCTACGCTCCCGAGATCGCTTATTTCGAATGCGTGCATGAGATGAAGCTGATCGTCGACCTGATCTATGAAGGTGGCCTCAGCCGGATGCGCTATTCGATTTCGAACACCGCCGAATATGGCGATCTGACCCGTGGCGAACAGAGTGTTGGCGACGCGACGCGTACCGCGATGAAGGAAATTCTGGCGAACATTCAAAACGGCAACTTCGCCCGCGAATGGATTGAAGAGAACAAAAAGGGCGGCAAGAACTTCGCCAAGCTGCGCGAGGAGGCCAAGCAGCATCCCGTGGAAAAAGTTGGCGAGCAGTTGCGCGCCATGATGTCATGGCTCCCGTCGAACGAGAAGGAAGGCAAGAAAACGAAAACTGAACCGCCGCAGGTGGTGAATGCGTAAAGGAGCCCAAATCGTTCTGGATTGCCTGCGCGCCGAAGGCGTGGACCTAGCATTCGGCTATCCCGGCGGCGCGATCATGCCGTTGTACGACGCGCTGGAGGGGAGCGGCATCCGGCACGTGCTGACGCGCCACGAGCAGGGAGCGGTTTTTGCGGCCGAAGGCTACGCGCGCGCCACCGGCAAGGTCGGAGTCGCGATCGCCACCAGCGGTCCGGGTGCGACCAACCTGGTGACCGGCATCGCGGACGCAAAAATGGATTCGGTTCCCCTGGTGTGCATCACAGGACAAGTGCGGTCTCCGCTGATTGGCAGCGATGCTTTCCAGGAAACTGACGTGTTCGGCGTGACGCTTTCGCTCACCAAGTGGAATCGCCTGGTGCGTACGGTTGACGAATTACCTCGCGTGATCGCGGAAGGCTTTTATTGGGCTCGTAGCGGACGCCCGGGTCCGGTCGTGATTGACATTCCTCTCGACTTGCTGAAGACGAGCACGGAATTCAATGGTCCAGTGCAGTTCACGCCGCCGCGGCTGGCCAATCACGTAGGCGCGGAGTCGACCTTTGCGGCGACGTTGACTGCGCTGCTGCAGCAAGCGAAGAAACCGGTGGCATTGGTCGGCGCAGGGGCGAAGCTCTCGGGCGCGGTCGACGATCTGCAACAACTGCTTGATCTGCTCAACATCCCCGCATTCGCGACGGTTCATGGCCTGGGCGCGGTGAAACCGGACTCGCCCTACTACCTCGGAATGGTGGGAATGCACGGGACGAAGGCGGCCAACCTGGCGCTCGACGAAACTGACCTGCTGATGGTGTTCGGGGCGCGGCTAGATGACCGCGTGACGGGCGAGCCTACTCGTTTCGCGCCGCACGCGAAGATCGCGCACTTTGAAATCGATCCCTCGCAACTGGATCGCGTCCGTTCCTGCGACCTGCCCGTGATCGGCAATCTCGCGGAGACAATTCCCGCGTTTTATCAGGAAGCGAAACACGCGCATCTGCCGGACTTTGCCAGTTGGCGAGCGGTGGCCTGTGGGCCGGAACGGGCAGAGCGGACGCAATCGACCGAGCCGGGCGACTCGCGGAAGCCGGGCCTGGCACATCCCACGAAAGCCTTTCTGCAGGAATTGTTTTCCCGCATGCCCGAGGATGGGACCGGCTTCGTACTGGCGGATGTGGGACAGCACCAGATGTGGTCGGCACAATGCTTCCGCAGCTCTTCGCCACGCGGGTTCATCACCTCCGGCGGCCTGGGCGCGATGGGCTTCGCTCTGCCCGCAGCCATCGGAGTGCAACTGGCGAAGCCGAACTCGACCGTTTTGTGTGTGTCCGGCGATGGCGGATTTCAGATGAACATCCAGGAACTGGCGACCGTGCACCGCCTCGGGCTTCCGATCAAGATGGTCATCATCGACAACAAATTTCTGGGGATGGTGCGGCAGTGGCAGGAGCTGTTCTTCTCTTGCAACTACGCCGAAACCGATTTAAGCGACAACCCGGATTTCGTCGAGATCGCCAAGGCGTACAAGATTGCGGCCTCGCTGATCAAAGAAGAAGAGTTTCTCGATCCGGCGCAGAGCGCGATCGTATCCAGAAGGCTCAATCGTTTTTTCCGTTCGAGCCGCCCCGAGTTGCTGGTGTTCGAATGCCACCCGGAGGCAAACGTTTATCCGATGGTGCCGGCAGGGGCATCGCTGTCAGAAATGGTTTTCGAGAAGGAATAGATTGGAGATCCCAATGCATATTTTCCACGTTCGCTATCGCAATACGCAGGGAACCTTGATGCGGATTCTGAACGCCGTCGCCCGCCGCGGAATCGAGCTGCCCTTTGTGCAAGCCGAGCCGGCCGAGAGCGCCCATAAGGTAACCCTGCTCATCGATGTCAACGCGAAGCAGCTCGGCCAGCTGTGCCGCGACTGGCGCGCGATCGTGGACGTGATAGATGTGCGTCCGGGCGCGCCCATCAAAGAGCTTTGGGATCATGCGCATCTTGGCATGCCGCACCCGCCGGAGTCGGTGGTGGCGGCGGCAAGCGTGCATCCGGCGACAGCGTAGAAAAACCCTCGGCTCTCAGCTGTCGGCTGTCAGCTCTCAGTTTCCTGATCTCCTTGTTCGGACTCAGAGAATTTGCGTCTGAAATATTCCATCAAGATAATCCAACGACTGAAAGCTGACGGCTGAGAGCTGAAAGCTCAAATCAGCTACACTGTCAGGCATCCCATGGATCTCAAACATCGCAGCCGCCTCATCACCGATGGACGCGACCAGGCTCCGGCGCGCGCCATGTACAAAGCGATCGGCTTTACCGACGCCGATCTCGCCAAGCCGCTCATCGCCGTCGCCAATACCTGGATCGAGACCATGCCCTGCAACTTTCATCTGCGGCGGCTTTCGGCCAAGGTGAAAGAAGGGATTCGCGCCGCCGGCGGCACTCCAATGGAATTCAATACCATCGCAATTTCTGACGGCGAAACCATGGGCACCGAGGGCATGAAGGCGTCGCTGGTGAGCCGCGAGGTGATTGCCGACTCGATCGAACTGGTGTGCCGCGGCCAGTTGTTTGACGCTGCGGTCTGCATCGTCGGCTGCGATAAGACGATTCCTGCAGCCGCCATGGCGCTGGCACGCATGGATTTGCCAGGCCTCGTTCTTTACGGCGGAACAATTGCTCCGGGAAAATATCAGGGCAAAGACGTCACCATCCAGGATGTGTTCGAGGCGGTCGGCGCAAATGCTTCCGGCAAGATGAGCGACAGCGAACTGCTGGCGCTCGAAAACGTGGCCTGTCCCGGAGCCGGCGCCTGCGGCGGCCAGTACACCGCAAATACGATGTCCACGGTGATGGAGTTGATCGGCCTCTCGCCCATGGGCTTCAACGGAATTCCCGCGATGGATCCGCGCAAGGATGAAGTGGCCTTCTGCTGCGGCGAAGTTGTCATGAATCTCCTGATGCGCGGTATTTGTCCGCACGATATTTTGACGCATGCCGCATTCGAGAATGCAATCGCCGGAGTCGCGACTACGGGCGGCTCGACCAACGCAGTGCTTCATCTGCTCGCGATCTCGCGCGAGATGGGCTTGCCGCTCGACATCGACGATTTCCAGCGCGTCAGCGAACGCACGCCCCTGCTGGCCGATTTGAAGCCTGCCGGAAAATATGTCGCGGCCGATGTTGATGCCGCTGGAGGAATCCAACTCATCGCCCAGCGCCTGCTCGAAGGCAAGCACGTCGATGGCTCGGCCATGACCGTGACTGGCCATACGTTCGCCGAAGAAGCGAGCAAAGCAAAAGAAACTCCCGGCCAGCAGGTGATCGCTCCGCTCAGCAAGCCGCTGAAAGCCACCGGCGGCTTGGTGATCCTGAAAGGCAACCTCGCCCCGGGCGGTGGCGTAGTAAAGATGAGCGGCCACGAGCGCGCCTCGCACACTGGGCCGGCCCGCGTCTTCGATTCGGAAGAAGCCGCGATGCGCGCCGTGACCGGCAAGCAAATTAAACCGGGAGACGTGGTGGTGATCCGCTATGAGGGTCCCAAAGGCGGCCCCGGCATGCGCGAGATGCTGAGCGTGACCGCCGCGATCGTAGGCGAAGGATTAGGCGAAAGCGTAGCGCTGCTGACCGACGGACGCTTCAGCGGGGCCACGCGCGGGCTGATGGTCGGGCACGTCGCTCCGGAAGCCGCGCTGGGAGGCCCGATCGCCGCCATCCGCGAAGGCGACAAGATCACCATCAACACCAAGCTCCGCAAACTGGAACTGGAAATCTCGGACGCCGAAATCGCCCGCCGCATGTCCGAATGGAAATCTCCGGCTCCGCGCTACAAGACCGGAGTATTCGCGAAGTATGCGGCCCTGGTGGCCTCTGCGTCGGAGGGAGCAATAACAACTCCGCCCAGATGAGATACGGTGGCAAATCATGGAGACGTCTACTCTTTCTCAATCCGCGTCGGACCGCTATCCCCGAGTTGCCAGCACGATCCACACGATCGTCGTGCTTGTTGTGTTGGGCGGTTGGGCGTTCCTGGCAAAGGCTTTTACAAATCAACTCAGTGCTGCGGCGAATCCGAATCGCGTGCGCGCTTATCTGATCACTATGCTTCTGGAATGGTTCGTCTTCGTCCTGGTGGTGGCGGGCGTGCGGCGGAGTGGCACGTCTGTCCTCCTCGTTCTCGGGGATCGCTGGCAGTCGGCCCGACAGGTGCTGCGCGATATTGGAATTGCCGCCGGCTTCTGGATCGTGGCGGCGGCGCTGCTGTGGATGTTCAGCAAACTCCTGCGCATTACGGCGCCGGCGCAACACATGCAGTTTATGCTCCCGCATGGGGGCGTTGAATTGGCGCTATGGGTAGCGCTTTCAGTGACCGCCGGTATTTGCGAGGAGACAATCTTTCGAGGGTACCTGCAACGGCAGTTCATGGCCCTGACGAAGAGCGCCCCCGCCGGCATTATCCTTTCTGCCGCGGCATTTGGCGCGGCGCACGCATACCAGGGCCCCCGGTTTGTGATTCTGATCGCCCTGTTCGGCGCGATGTTCGGCATTCTGGCCTATTGGCGCGGGAGCGTTCGCCCAGGCATGATCGCCCATGCGTGGCAGGATACATTGGGCGGGTTGGTTGGCGGTCTAATGAGGCATTAGCGGCCGGACCCGGGTAGGCTGCCATGCGCTTGCCGGGCTATAATTCGCTCGCGATACGATGGCCGGCGGGCAAGAATCTATAGGACGACCGCGGAGCAACCCATGAGCGATGTAGTTTACGTTTCCAGGTCACGGATTGAACGCAAGAAGGGCCCGCTCCGCATTGCGTATGTTGCGGGTGAACCGCAGCCGGTGATTTTCAGCGTGCACGGCGCCATCGCCAAGCACTACAAAGTGGACCCTGCGACTCTGACCGAATCCCACGCTTCGACGATCGACTATGTCATCGCCTCCACTGCGGGTTGAATGCTCGGCACCTTTGGAGGTGCGCTGGAAGCGCGCCACATCGACGCCAGCAACGGGCGGCTGACGGCAGAGGTTAGCGGCGAGGTTGAGACCGAGGACGGCGTGCTGGTCATCCGGCGCATCCATGTCGAGATGCGCCTGGTCGCGCCGGAAGAGGCGAGGGCAGTGGTGGAGCGCGTCCACAACATTTACGCAATGAATTGTCCGCTGTATCGAACCTTTCACAAAACCCTTCAGCTTACGTCTTCATGTACTCTGGTGGCGCCGACGGCTTGACGTTCGGGGCTCGATCTAGTGGAATTCGACTGGAACAAAACTGGAGTTTTTGTCGTATCCCAATCGAGGACGGCCCGATGAAAACACTGAAAGTCTCTTTGATCGCTTCTTTGATTGGGACTGCGGCTGGGTTGGGGGCATGGATATTCGGCGTCGGGCGAATCATGTGGCCCGCTCATCCTCAAATGGCCTGCTTCCTCCTGACCCTCGCTGCCACCTTCGTGATTCAGATTGCCTGGCCTCGGCTGACTGAAACGAATCCACAGTAATTGTTGAAATCAGGCGCGTTTGCGCCATCGACCGTCGCTCCGCGTGTTGGCGCGGTCAGCCGAGCGAAAATGTGGGTAGCGGGTCAGGAACTCACCCATCGTTGACAATTACGATCGAAAATTCCGTTTGACAAGCTCCCGCGACGGCGACAGAATCGCAGACGGCTTGTTCCGGCCACCATCCACTGAATCCAGCTTGGGATGAGGGTTCTCACCCGGAGGAGAATTTCCATGACGAAGATCGCCAGACTCACGCTGTCATCCACCTTGTGGTCCGCTCTGACGTCCGCGCTAGCGTCCGCCGTTCTGATTGCCATGCTCTCCGGAAGTGCCGCGGCGCAGCAGCACATCACCGGCACCCTGCCTGACGGCGCAACCTACGTGATCGATGTTCCTTCGCCCTGGAACGGCGCTCTGCTTCTGTACAGCCATGGATATGTCGATCCCGGAGCACCAAATCCAGCGCTGGATGTGAGCGATCCCTACACAGGTGGCTATATGTTGGCGGTGGGCTACGCGCTGGCAGGCTCGTCGTACGCGTCGACCGGTTGGGCGGTGCACGAAGCGATCCCGGATCAGATAGCGACCCTCGATGCTTTTGAATCGCAGGTTGGCACTCCCATCCAGACGATCGCCTGGGGACACTCGATGGGCGGTGAAGTGACGGCGGCACTAATTCAGCAGTATCCGGACCGCTTCAACGCCGCGCAGCCCATGTGCGGAGTTCTATCCGGTAGCGTGGGCTACTGGAACCAGGCGCTGGACCAGGGCTTCGCCTTCAACGCACTGCTGGCCGGCGGAGCGTTGCAGGTCGTCCATATCACGAACCCGACACTGAATGTTGAAACCGCGGAAGCGATTCTTGCCGCGGCTCAAGCGAGCCCACAAGGGCAGGCGCGGATCGCGCTGGTCGCGGCGCTGGGCGATCTGCCCGGCTGGTACGATCCCACGACTCCCGAGCCGGCTTCTACCGACTATGCAACTCAGGAGGCGAACCAGTTCCTATGGTTGCAAACCGAAACCCTGGGCACCGCCTTTGCCGCGCGCGCCGAGGTAGAGTTTCGAGCCGGAGGGAATCCATCGTTTAACACAGGCGTCAGGTACGACTTCAAACTGAAGCGCTCGCGCGACTATGCGGAAGTGCAAGCCCTGTACTCCTCGGCGGGCCTGAGCCTCGATGCCGACCTCGCGGCGCTCAATCACGCTTCGCGAATTTCGGCCGATCCCGCCGCTCTGACTTACTTCACCAATAACGTCATTTTCAACGGCCAGATCACTGTCCCCGTGCTTTCGCTGCATACGACCGGCGACGGACTGGTGAATGTGGAACAAGAGCGGGCCTACAGGCGGGTTGTCGATGAAGCGGATAACGTTGCCCTGCTGCGCGAGAAATTCATTCACCGCGCCGGGCACTGTGAATTCAGCCCGGCGGAAATGATCGTCGCCGAGCAGACGCTGGAGCGGCGCTTGCTAACCGGAGTGTGGAGCGGCCTCGGAGTTTTGCAACTCAACAATGAGGCTACCGCCTTGGGCGCCGAGTTTAATGTGATCGACGTCAACGGTGCGCCGTATCCAGCGGCGCCGGCTTTCATTAATTATGAGCCGCTGCAATTTCTAAGGTTATTCGACGGGTTTACGCAATAGGAACATGTAGCACAGACCAACTTGGAATAAACTGCTCTATCACGAAAGGGAGCAAACATGTCCAAGTTCATCGTACGTTTTCTGGCCATCCTGGGCGCTCTCGGGCTGATCGGATTGGCGATCGTGATTGCCTTTGCCATCGGCTCGAAAGGCAAGGTTCCGTCCAAGACGATTCTCGAAGCCAACTTCGAACAGTCGTTCCCCGAGGATATCCCCGACACGCCCGCCGCGCGCTTGACGATGAGCGATCGGCAAAGTCTGCGCGACGTCGTGGATGCAATCGACCGCGGCGCGAATGACGATCGCGTGGCCGGCATGATCGCGCGCATCGGCGCCGCGTCGATGGGCATGGCTCAGACGCAGGAGATTCGCGAGGCTGTACTTAGATTCCGCGCACATAAGAAATTTGCGGTCGCCTATTCGGAGACGTTTGGCGAGTTTGGCCCGGGCAACGGCGCGTATTATCTGGCGACCGCATTTGACAAGATTTATCTGCAGCCCTCCGGGGACGTTGGCCTCACGGGCATCATCATGGAGTCACCCTTCATCAAGGGCACTCTGGCCAAACTGGGCGTGACCTTCCACGGTGACCATCGCTACGAGTACAAGACCGCGCTCAACTTTTATACCGAGACGAAATACACGGCTGCGGCGAAGGAAGAGATGTCGTCGATCATGAACTCGTGGTTCGACCAGATGAAGGATGGAGTCTGCCAGGCGCGCGGAATCGCACCCGACAAATTCCAGGCCATCGTCGACGCGGGACCGTATCTGGGCAAGGAAGCAGTGGACGCGAAGCTGGTAGACGAGGTCGCGTATCGCGATGCGGTTTACGACAAGGTCAGGAGCCAGGCGGGGAGCGGAGCCGAACTGCTTTATCTCGACAAATATTTGGACCGAGCCGGCCCTCCGCATGACAGTGGCAAAAAGATCGCGCTGGTGTTCGGAGTCGGCGCAGTGACGCGCGGTAAGAGCGATTTCGATCCCGTACAAGGCACCCAGACCATGGGTTCGGAGACGGTTGCGGGAGCAATTCGCGCCGCTGCCGACGACTCGGATGTGAAGGCGATCCTGTTTCGAGTGGATAGTCCGGGCGGATCCTATGTCGCATCCGATACGATTTGGCGCGAAGTGTTGCGCGCGCATCAGAAGGGCAAACCGGTAATCGTCTCCATGGGAGATCTTGCGGGATCAGGAGGATACTTTGTGGCGATGGCTGCGGACAAGATTGTCGCCCAACCGGGAACGATTACCGCGTCCATCGGAGTGCTCGGCGGGAAGATGCTGACCTCAGGCTTGTGGGACAAGGTCGGACTGTCATGGGATGAGGTGCATGATGGAGAAAATGCCACCATGTTCACGGGTACGCATGATTACACACCCGCCGAATGGGCGAGATTCGAGGCGTGGCTCGATCGCGTCTATGTGGATTTCACAGGCAAAGTTGCGGATGGACGCAAATTGCCGAAGGATAAAGTTCTCCAGATTGCCAAGGGACGAATCTGGTCCGGACAGGATGCCAAGAACCTGGGCCTGGTGGACGAACTGGGAGGCTATGACACGGCGCTGAGACTCGCCAAGAAAGCGGCGGGTATTCCCGAGAGCGACGAGGTGAAGATCGTTGTGTATCCGCGCCCCAAGACTTTTATCGAAGCCTTGTTGCAGCGCCATGGAGCCGACAATAGCGATAAGGAGGCGGTGGGGCAAACGCTCATGCGCATTCTGCAGGATGTGCAACCGGTAGCGCGCGAACTGAAGGCGGCGGGAGTGACGCGCGCGGAGAAAAATCAGGACGATGTGCTCCGGATGACGGAGTTGGAAGCGGGAAAATGAGGCTTTCAGCTGTCAGCTGTCAGCTCTCAGCTCTCAGTTAACAACAATCGGGAGTCAACCCCGTTGGACACGATTAATTATGAAACGAGCCTAATTTCTTTTTGTCTGCTGCGGGAGAGTCTGACGGACTAAGGGATCAAGCCTCCGCTCATTGGGCAGGCATATTGACTCGGTGGGGAAGACATTGTCACTTTGATTCTCTCCGCAAAATGGGAGGGGTTCTCGCTTTCGGTCAAGAGTTGGCCTTGCCCCGTCTATATTTCTCGCATACTAGACGACGCCATTACCGGGGCGAAAATCCTCACACGAGATCAAGTAGCTATCATCGCATGGGGGCTGATTTTCCGTGATCCCGGCGAAGCTGAGGCCCACTCCAAGAAGTTCTACTGATGGCTGATGGCTGAAAGCTGATGGCTCATTACACTCCCAGCTTCCTCACCTCATCGTTGTAGTACTTGCGATAGAGAATGGTCCATTCCTCGGACCCTTCGATGATGGTGCGGCGCTGGCTTTCGATTTTCTGACGGGCAGCCTGATCGATGCGCGCTTCCTGCATCAGCAGGTCTTCCAGAATTTTACGGACTTCAAGACGGATAGTGTTGCGGTCTTCGATGAACTCGACGTCATCCATGTCCGCCACGGCGTCGGTGACGGTGTGGGCGAGTTTATTGACCTTGTCGCGGCTCAAGCGCACGGTAGCGTCTTCCTCAAAATTCAGCCAAAGGCCCAGCTTTAGAGCACAGCCTTATATTTTTTCACCAGCTCGGTTTTTACCTTGCGGAACATCTCCTGATAGTTGGCGCCGCTTTTTTGCATTTCCTCTGAATAGGCCTCGAGGATGACGCGGACTTCGTCGTTGATGCGGTCCTCGAGCGCGAGTTCTTCCAGCAGCGAAGCATGAATCTTTTCCGTCAAAGCAGCCGGAGCCTTGGTCTCGATGAGACCGCTCGCAATCAGTTTTTTGGAAACTTCGCGGGCCAGATAGCTTACATATTCTTTGGAAAAGAGCATGGTGAAAGACTATTTGTGAAGGGAAAGTTTAACACAGCCGAGTTGCGAGCCACGAGTTGCGAGCCACGAGATTCTGGCAAGAAGGAGCTGCGGGCAAAATGGCTGCTCGCGGCTCGGGACTCGCAACTCGCGGCTCCAACGCATTGGCGAGTGGCCGCCGTAAGCCGTACAATGAAAGGAATCCATGTCTCCGCATCCTGACGATCTAACCGGCATGAAAGACGATATGACCGCCTTCATCGAAGGCTTGGGCATGCGCCGGTTCTTCGGCTATGTCGAGTGCGAGGAAGTTCCCAGTGTGCTGTGGGACTCGGGCCAGAATCCGGATGGCTGGAAGGATTTTGTGGAGCTTGCCAAGGCGACCAGCGCGGCATTTCTGACCATGCATTCGTGGGTACTTGATCGGGAAGAATATGACCGCTTGACGCAGCGCCTGGCCGACGGCGATTACTCCAGCGACGAAGACCTGGAGGAAGGCCGATGGCTCAAGACCTACGTCGGCAAAACCGGCTTTGTGCAGCTGGGCTGGGCCTACCAGGGATGCATGTTCGTCTACGAAGCGGGTACGGAGTGGTACGAACACTACCAGCACCTGCGCGAACTGGCGGACGATTCCGGCGGATTCATGATCGATGAGACGGGTCAGGACGAAGAGCCGTAGGGATTATGTCAAATTTCAGAAGTTGAGACGTTTGCGTAGCGTTTGAGCGCATGCCGAAATCCTGAGTTAAGCGAAGGATTTTCGTTTGCAGAAGCAACCCTTCCTGCCGAGATCATCGGCTACAAAGTTTCAATCACTTTAATCTCTTCGCGGATCTCAGAGGCGAGTCGTTCCGCATCTACAGGGAACAGGTTGCGCGCGGTTGGCGGGAACTCGGCGATGGTGTCCCGGTAGCTTCGCGGAGCGCGGCACTCGACTACTCCAAAGCCAAGTATGTCTGCGAGCAGGCAACTTGGCGGTAGAACGGAAGCTATGCCCCTTCCGCTCGATGGAGGGTCGTGATGAGTCGAGGTGATCTCCAGGAAAGCTCCCGGAAGATTCCATGCTGTGACCAGCGCGCGGCCTGCCTGGCAGTGATCGATGCCGCACAGCTCCCATTCGGTTTGCAAAAGATCATGGGGATGGTCTGCGCCCGTTTGAACCACGCGCGCATACCGCTCGGGCATAGTAAATGCCATGGCTACACGGCCGATATCGTGCATGATGCCCGCGGTATAGGCGAAATCCTTGTCGAATCCACCGCAACCGGCTGCCCGTTCGGAGACGATTGCGCACGCAACGCTGTGGCGCCAACAGGACTGCAGGAGCGGCGTGAACGGTTCCTTGAGATATGCCTTCAAACCCACCGTGATCACCACGCTCCGCAAACGTTGAAAGCCAAGCAGCATTGAGGCCTGCAGGACGCTCGTGATGTTCTTGGAAAAAGCGACCAGCGGAGAGTTGGCCATTCCGAGAACCGCAGTCGAAAATGCGGGATCGGAACGGATCAGGTTACATAGCTCAAGCAGCGACTTATCTGTCCCTGCCATCAGGTTCAGCGCCTTCAATGCGACCGCCGGGAAGGGCGGAAGGTTGTCAGGCTTCCAAGCTGGTTCCACCGGCTGCAGCGCTTTGGAGGGAGAGCTAGCCATATCTCGACGCCCAAATACTCAAATCGGCACTGTCGACGTATTTCTTTAGTGCGCCGGTTTCCGGCCAAGACGGGCCGAGCGCGCGATAAGTTGGCAAGGCGCGACGGTTATAAACAGGGAAGACGATCTCACGAACTGCTAATCTGAGTCCTTCCTGAAAGCTTCTTATGCGATGGATCTCGAACCCGGTTGATGGCGCGAAGTCTCGGCTGCTGGTATCGGCGCTCAGCGATTTGAAATTGAACGTAGCTACAAATACTTTGCCGGTGCTTGCCGATTTGCTCGTCCGCCGCGGGATTGAAGATCCCGATGTGGCAGCCCGTTTTCTTGCGCCCTCGCTTGACCACCTGCACGACCCGCATGGCACATGTCTGGCATGAGACTGGCCCTCGACCGGCTGGAGGCGGCGGTCGCGCGGAAAGAAAAGGTGCTGATCTATGGCGATTACGACGTGGACGGTACCACCGCAATTGTCATCCTTAAGACTGCCGTCGAATTGTGTGGGGGCGCGGCGGATTTTCACGTGCCGCACCGCATCCGTGAAGGCTATGGCATGCGTGACGAGGTTATCGAGCGCGCCGCGGCCGACGGCGTGCGGCTGATCATCAGCGTCGATACCGGCATCCGGGCATTTGCCGCCGCAGAAACCGCGCGCCGCACGGGAGTCGACTTGGTTGTCACCGATCATCACCTGCCCGGGCTGGACGGAGTTCCACAGGCGCTGGCGGTTGTGAATCCCAATCAGGCGGGATGCGAGTATCCCTGCAAGTATCTCTGCGGAGCAGGCGTGGCTTTCAAACTTGCGCAGGGACTCATGCAACGGCGGCTGGATGCGAAAGACCAGTCGCGGCTGCTGATGTCGTTCATGAAAGTGGTTGCGATTGCGACGATTGCCGATGCAGTGCCGCTGCTCGGCGAAAATCGCGTGTTCGCAAAGTTGGGCCTCGACGGATTGCGCCACCCCGTAAATGTGGGACTGAAAGCGCTGCTCGAAGTAGCCAAACTTGGCGATGGACGCGAGCTGACATCGACCGAAGTCGCCTTCCGCATCGCACCCCGCCTGAACGCCGCCGGACGCATGGATGTGGCGCGTGACGTGGTCGATCTATTCAGCGTGAAAGACATCGCACGCGCACGCGAGATTGCCGGCCGTCTCGACCAGCTCAATGCCGAGCGCCAGGAGGAAGAGCGGCGCATCATGGACAATATCGAGCGGCGGATCGCGGAAGAACCGGCATTGCGCGAGGCCTACTGCGTCGTCGTCGACGGGGATGGCTGGCATCGCGGCGTGATTGGGATTACGGCATCGCGGGTCGTTGAAAAGTACACACGCCCCACGCTTGTTATTTCGCGCGAGGGGGAAGAGGCGCACGGATCGGGCCGGTCGATCCCGGCGTTTCACCTGCTCGACGCGCTCGAATCGTGTCACGAACTGTTCTCCCGCTACGGCGGGCACGCGCATGCAGTTGGCTTCGCGCTGCCCAGCACGAATGTGCAAAAGCTGCGCGAGCATCTCGACACCTATGCGCGGGCGCGGCTGACGCTGTCCGATTTCGAGCCGCAACTTGAGGTTGACCGCGAGCTGGCCCTGGATGAAGTTACACCGGAGCTACAGCGAGCTTTATGTTTGCTCGAACCGTTTGGGATGGAAAATCCCGAACCGGTCTTCACGGCAGGAGCGGTGCGGTTGATGGCGCCTCCGCAGGCAGTGAAAGAGAAGCATGTGCGATTGCGAGTGGCGCCGGCCGCGAATGGTGCGGGGCAGAGCCCCGCTACCACACAACCATCGACGCTCCAATCAGACCGACATTCCTGGCGGAGCAACATTATCTTTAAAGCGATGGCCTGGGGACTGCAAGAGTCGTGCGATAAGTTGCAATTGCTGGCCGGAGACCGCCTCGACATAGCCTACACGCTCGGCCTAAACGATCATCCCGAGTTCGGCGGACTGGAGTTGACTCTGCGAGATCTTCGCCGTACCGGCTAGGAAGCGGGGCACACCTTCTACCTCGTCCCACTCCACTCTTTACAGGTCTTATAGAAACCCTTATAGTGCCCGCCATGGATGGAACTCTGTTCTGCAATAAGTGCGGAGCGGCGAACGCGGCCAGCGCTCAGTTCTGTAGTGGCTGCGGCGCTTCGATGGGGCCTGCTGCGGCGCCGTTCAATCCTCCAGCGGCGGTCAATGCTTCTGCTCCGACGCCCCCAGCTGCATATCCAGCAGCTGGGGCTTACCCGGTTGCGCAGGTGGGCGCTCGCTATGGCGGATTCTGGATCCGCGTGGTCGCGTTCATCATCGATTTCATCATCGTGCGCGTGGTCCTTTTCCCGTTCAAAGCGATGTTCGGACTTGGTGGCTTAGCGGCGGGTGGCTTCGGTATGAATGGCTTTCACCGCGGAATGTCTCTCCCTTACCTTATTTTCGGGGGCGGCATCCTTGCCGTGCTTACCATCGCCGCCTCCTGGCTTTATGAGGCCTTGATGGAGAGTTCGTCGTACCAGGCGACGCTCGGCAAGATGATCTTTGGTATGAAAGTTACCGATCTTTACGGCAACCGCATCTCCTTCGCACGAGCGACCGGCAGGCATTTTGCCAAGATTCTTTCCGGCATGATCCTTTGCATCGGCTTCATCATGGTCGGCTTCACCGAGCGCAAGCAGGGATTGCATGACTTGATCGCGGGAACGTTGGTCACACGAAGCTGAGCGCGCAGAACCACTATGATCGGGCCATCGAAGTCAAAAGTCAGAAGTCAAATTGAAGAAGTAAGAACCTCTCATTGCGTTCGCCAATATTGCGCAACGATGTTGATTTTACTTCTTCAATTTGACTTCTGACTTTTGACTTAGCCCGTCTTCGGCCTTTTGACTTTTGACCCGCCGCAGCGCTCTTCCTTTAGACTTAAACCATGGCTCTTCCCGTTACCCGGCTGCGCCGCTGGTTTGCCGCGGCTGCGATCCTGATGATTGTGATCGTGGCCGGGATGTATTTCTACGCCCGATGGCGGGTGCGCGGCGCGGTACGCGAAATTCCTGCCAAGATCGGCCTGGACATTCAGCAGACCGCCGAAGGCTTTTCGATCTCGAAGTCGCTTCAAGGCCGCACGCAGTTTACCGTCAGCGCATCCAAAGCCGTGCAGTTCAAGCAGGGCGGTCGGGCGGAATTGCATAACGTCAAGATCATCGTCTATGGCAAGGATTCCACTCGCTTTGACCGCATCACGGGCGATGATTTTGAATTCGACCCCAGTTCCGGCAACGTCACCGCACAAGGCAAAGTGCTGATCGACCTGGAAGCCAATCCCGAGGGAACCAGGAGTTCCGACCAGAAGCCTCCTGTGGAAACACGGAATCCGATTCATGTGGAGACCAATGGCCTGATCTTCAACAAGAATACAGGGAACGCTTCGGCAAGCGGCAAAGTGGTATTTGAGACGCCACAAGCCACCGGCTCAGCCACCGGCGTCGAATATGTATCCAACACCGGAACGATGACCTTGCGCTCAGCAGTCGAACTGACTGTCGCCGGCCCCAATTCGTCCCGTGTGAGTGCAGAATCCGGCGTCATCACCAAGGCGCCACGCGAGGTCGTGCTGAGCCACGCACGCATGACACGCCGGGGAGAGCAAGTACAGTCCGAACACGCCACCTTTTTCCTCCGTGGCGACAATACGGTTGAACGCATTTTTGCCGAGGGAGATGTCGAGGCGGAGCTTCATGGAAGGTCCGACGCCCACGCCCGGGCGGATCGCGCTGAACTGATGCTGACGGGCGCGCGGAATCAGTTGACGACGGCGGTTCTGAGCGGCAACGTCCAACTGGCGACGCAAGGTGAGCAACCGGCTGCGGGAAGCGCGGGGCAGGTTACCTTGAACTTCGGCGCTCAGCAGATACTTCAGACCGTCCATGCCGCAGAGGGCGTACGTCTGGCACAGAAACGACAAAGTGCCAGCAGCACGGCAACCTCAGCGTCGCTTTCGGCAGTTGGCAAGCAAGGTGTCGCGCAAGGTGCCGGGCAGGACATTGAGATGACGGCCCCGGCGATGGACTTTGTCGTAAAAGACGGGCGTCAACTTGAACTCGCCGAGACCAGTGGGCCGCCACAGATCGTGATCACACAGCCCGCCACAAGCCAGAACACCGTCGTTACGGCCGGGCGGTTCACGGCGAAATTCACAGACAAGAACCGCATTTCTCTCCTGCACGGGGAGCCTAATGCGAAGATCGTTAGCTCAGCGCCGGGAGAAGCCGATCGGGTTTCGACCAGTCGAACACTTGATGCGTTATTCAGGCCTGAGGGCGGCATCTCGACCATCACGCAGGCCGGTGGCCTTACCTATGTAAGCGGGCCGCAAAAAGCCTGGGCGCAGCGGGGCACGTATACGGATGCCGATCAGATGCTGATATTGTCGGGATCTCCTCGGGCGGTGGATGGGGGCTTGACGACGACGGCCGAGACGATCCGGTTCGACCGAACCACGGGCGACGCTGTCGCCGAAGGCAATGTCAAGAGCACATACTCGGATCTGAAAGCGCAGCTGGATGGTGGAATGCTGGCTTCTTCCGACCCGATCCATGTGGTGAGCCGGAGTATGACGGCGCATCGTTCGTCGGCAGTGGCCGTGTACACCGGAAATGCGAGGCTCTGGCAAAACAGCAATGTCGTGGAGGCTCCCACGCTGCAATTCGACCGCGATCACCGCTCGCTGGTGGCGGAGAGCAGTTCGAGTCAGTCCGTGAAGACTGTATTGGTGCAAGTGGAGAAAAACGGAAAAGTAACCCCAGTCGTCATCACCTCGGCGCATCTCACCTACAACGATGCGGAGAGGAAAGTCCTTCTCGATGGTGGTGTCACGGCCAAGGGTTCGGACGCCACGCTGACGGCTCGGCAAATGACGATATTTCTGGTTCCACGCAGCCAGACGCAAGGCGGTGCGGGTCTCGTCGCATCCGGTACGTCGAATCCAAGGGGACTAAGTCCGGGTGCAGCGAGTCCGGGTGGGTCGAGCGTTGGGAGTGGGCAGGTGGAGAAAATCATCGCCGAAAAAGACGTTGTGATCTCTGAACTATCGAGGCGAGCGACTGGCGAGCGGCTGGTTTACACCGCCGCTGATGACAAATCGGTATTAACGGGAGGACCGCCTTGCATTTTTGATGCCGAACACGGCAAAATCACGGGCGATTCGTTGACTTTCTACAGACACGATGATAGGGTGCTCGTGGAAGGAAGGAGCACGTCCCCGGCGGTGACCAGGACGCAAGTGGCACGATAAATGCATACACTGGCAACCGACGAGATTGGCAAGAGTTATCGCGGCCGGCGGGTAGTAAATGGGGTGAGCCTTCAGGTTCTGCAGGGCGAAGTGGTAGGGCTACTGGGACCCAATGGCGCCGGAAAAACGACCAGTTTCTACGCAATTGTAGGCCTGGTTCCTCCCGACACCGGCAGGGTGTTGTATGACGACGAGGATATCACCAGCGTTCCCATGTACTTACGGGCGCGCCAGTACGGCATCAGCTATCTCCCGCAGGAAGCCTCGGTTTTTCGAAAGCTGACGGTTGAGGAGAATATTCTGGCCGTGCTCGAAGCCCAGCCTATTTCATGGCATGAGCGCCGGGAAAAGGCGGAGAAGTTGATTGACCAGTTGGGGTTGGAGCATATCCGGCAGAATCGGGGATATGCGCTCTCGGGCGGAGAGCGGCGGCGGGTTGAGATTGCCCGTTCGCTCTGTATCAACCCGACGTTCATCCTTCTCGACGAGCCCTTCTCCGGAATCGACCCCATCGCCGTTCTGGATTTGCAGAAGATCATTTCGGATTTGCGGGCGGGCGGCATTGGGATTCTGATCACGGACCACAATGTGAGGGAGACGCTCTCGGTGACCGATCGCGCATATATCATCAACGAGGGCAGGATTTTTCGTTCCGGTACGCCGGAACAATTGGGTAGTGACCCAGAGGTACGCCGGGTTTATCTGGGTGAAAGCTTCTCCTTGGTATGAGATGAATGTGGGGTCGAGTTACCAAGGCGTTGGCACATTGGACTTTCGTGCCAAGCCGATTTACCTCCCCGCATGAGAAGCTAAAAGCAAGTCAGAAGTGAGAAGTCAAATTGAAGAAGTAAAGCCGCTTGCGCACTTTGCCATCATTCCGGTTCCAGAGATTTTTACTTCTTCAATCTGACTTCTGACTTTTGACTTCCCCAAACGAAGGCGACGTATGTTTTTGAGTTAAGACATGGTTCTTCTTCAACACAGACTGAACGTCAAGTTGTCGCAGCGGCAGATTCTGACGCCGGGCCTTGTCCAAATGGTCTCGGTGCTTGCGCTCAACAAGCTTGAACTGAAGGACATGATCAACGCCGAGATGGTGGAGAACCCGGTCCTCGAGGAACTGGAAGACGCCGTACCCATGCTGGACGATGTTGGGCGTCAGGAAGAAGAACGGGACCGCATCGCGGCCAAAGCGACTACGGAAGAAAATCCGATCACTGCGACCGAAAAAAAGGATCCCTTCGAGGAGATCGATTTCGGCTCGTTCTTCCAGGAGTATCTCGATCCCGGCTATCGCAGCTCGGGCGAAATGGAGGAAATCGAGAAACCTTCGTTCGAGAACTTCCTGTCAAAACCCGGGAATCTGACCGATCATCTGATGTGGCAACTGGGTGCGATCTCGGTGCGGCGTCCGGTGCACGAAGCCGCCGAGCTGATTATTGGCAATCTGAACGAAGAAGGATACCTGATCGCCAGCGACGAGGAGTTGCTCGGCGTCGTGCCGGTAGCCGCTCCCGAAGCGGATGCCGAAACCCAGGCCAAGATCGTGGCGCATGCTGAAGCTTTGGGCCTTGCGGCAGTGGCTCCCGACCCAAACGTTTCGGGTCTGGCGCCGGAAGGTGACTCTCATCTCGACGATTCGGGCTTGAGCAGACTGTCGTTGACCGAACCCTCGTTGGACGTTGCTTCATTGAGCGATGCCTCATTGAACGACGCCTCGTTGGCAGGGTCGGAGTTGGAGGAGTCTTCGCCCGAGCAGTCCGTGCGTGATGGGGCAAATGGTCATTCCGTGGTCGCGCCTGAGATCTCGCGCGAAGTCTTTAGACCGGGTGAGGCCCATCAAAGTTCTGGAGCGAGCAAGAACAACGGAACATCGGCTACCGCGGCCGCGACTGCGACTGCGCGCGCACCACTGGCGGTAAACTTCACGCTTGCCGATCTGCACGAAGCGCTGGAAGTTGTGCGCCAACTGGATCCTCCCGGGGTTGCCTGTCGCGACCTGCGCGAGTGCCTGCTCCGCCAGTTGCGCTACCACATGCAGCAGTTGCAGCAGCATCGCAACGGCAATGGCGCCACCGAGCAGGTTTTGAATGACGCAATCGCCGTTGTCGATCAGCATCTGCACGCGGTTACGCTGAAGCAGTTCAAGGAGATCGCGCGCGCGATCGGCCGTCCGGTCGAAGCCGTGCAGGCCGCGCTCGATTATGTGCGCACGCTCGATCCCCGCCCCGGCCTGCAGTACAACAAAACTCCCGCTCGCCTGATTGAGCCCGACGTCGCGTTCGTGAAGCATGGCGATGAGTGGCTGATCATCATGAACGACGAAGACATGCCGCAGTTGCGCCTGAATCCCGCCTACAAGCGCCTTCTGACGCGCGAGGACAATGACAAGGACACGCGCAATTACGTCAAGGATCGTTACAAATCGGCCATCCAGCTCATCAAGAACATCGAACAGCGCAAGCAGACGATCACCAAGGTCTGCTACTCGATCGTGGCGCGCCAGCAGGACTTCCTGGAACGTGGAATCGATCATCTGAAGCCGATGATGATCAAGGAAGTGGCGGAGGAGATTGGGGTGCATCCTTCGACCGTCAGCCGCGCGGTGGCCAACAAATACGTGCATACACCGCAGGGCGTATTTGAGCTGCGCTACTTTTTCTCTGAGAGCGTGCAGGGGCCCGAGGGCGGCGGCACATCGCTGCTTATCTTAAAGCGCCGGGTCAAGAAGTTGATCGAGGAAGAAGATCCGACGCGGCCGTTAACTGACGAGCAGATTACGCGCATCCTCCAATCCCAGGGAATCGACGTGACGCGCCGCACCGTCGCAAAATACCGGGAAGACATGAAGATTCCCAGTACGCATCAGAGAAGAGTCAAGAAATAAGTCAGAAGTCAGAAGTCAAATTGAAGAAGTGGACCCAAATCGGGGGTTGGTTTTACTGTTTTACTTCTGCAATCTGACTTCTTACTTTTGACTTTTCGCTTTTGACTTTGCACTTTTGACTTTTATTCTTGTGGAGGTGGCTCAATGAACGTGGAGTACACCGGTCGGCAATACGAAATTCCTTCCCACATCCGTAAAGAAGTTGAAACTGGCCTAAATAAAATCCGCAAAATTCTGGGTGACCGCTTCGAAACCAAGGTGATTCTTGCCGTGGAGAAGCACCGGCACAAAGCCGAAATCACAATCAACCCGCCGAACGGACCGATTGTCGGGCTGGCGCAGGCCACCGACATGGTTTCGGCGGTGAACGATGCCCTCGACCATCTGCACAGTCAGGCGTTGAAATACAAGACGAAATGGTTGAGCAAGAAGCGCAAGGCGGTCAAAAAGTTTAACGGGCAGCCTCTCGAAGAGAATCTTGAGGAGTCGCTTGGGTTAGCCGACAGCGCCACCGTTGCCGTGACCGTCCACAAATTCCCATCGGTGGCGAAGACCACGGAGGTGCATCTGGTGCGCTCCGCTGACTCGATTGCGCTGCGTCCCATGACACTGGAGGAAGCGATCAAAGAGGCGCACTTCCGCGACCGCGACGTCTTCGTGTTCCGCGATCCCAAAGGCACGCTGATGGTGCTCCACCGCAGGCGTGACGGAAAGATGGAGTTGATCGAAGCGCCGTAGGAACAAGTCAAAAGTGAGAAGTCAGATTGAAGAAGTAAAACCCTTGTGTGGGTCGATGCCAGGGTTTTACTTCTTCAATCTGACTTCTTACTTCTGACTTATTTTTCCCGTGTCTCGGTGGTGAAAAACAAATTCAAACACTGATGGTGACCTGCTGAGCCCAGGTCAGCGCCTGCCACCAGGTTTCCCCGACTTCCTCGTCAGCAAGGTTGAGTTGTTTTGTCAGTTCCATCGATTTGTCCCATTCGCCCGATTCCTGAGCGAGCATGAGTTGGTAGAGGGGACCAAGGCTGCTGTTTTGACCGAGCAGGGCCGATTTGATCTCATGGTCCACGGGAACCTGCGCCAACAGTGTGCTCATGTCGATTTCCAGAATGGCATCCATGATGGAGAGCAGCCCCATGAGGAACAGGTCGTTGCTGGAGCGCAGCCGCGTCGAGAGCAATTCACAGAACCGGGCTCGTGTCATGCCCATTAACACGAGTTCGCTGCACCCCTGCTCGGCCGCATTTACGGTGACGATAAGCCGGATCCAACGCCGGAGTTCCCGCTCCCCTAAGATCGCCATCGCATGGCGGACGGACTTGATCTCCAGAGAAAATCCAAAAACCGGGGAGTTCAGGTAGCGCAGCAGGCGATAGCAGATGGAAGCTTCCTGTTTGAGCAGCTTCTCCAGTTCTTTCATTTCGATTTCGGGTCGCGAAGCCATTTCGAGCAAGCGCAGAAGACGCACACGGTTGGCGGGAACCTCGCGGCCGACAACCAACTCGGGCTTGCAGAAGAAATATCCCTGAAAATACGTGAAGCCCATGTTGCGAGCTTCATAGAACTCATGCGGCGTTTCAAGTTTCTCGGCCAGCATTCTGCACTTGGCGGAGCCAAAGCGGCGCACCATGCTGGCGCGTTCTTCCAGGCTCGTCGCCCGGATGTCGATTTTGATAAAGTCGGCGAAGTCGCACAGGGGTAAGCGCGGATCGTTGGGCGAGAAGTCATCCAGCGCAATCAGATAGCCGGCTGCCTTGAGACGCTTGCAGGCGGCAATAACTCGATCTTCGGGCTCAACAATCTCTAGAATCTCAGCCACACTCTGACTCGGCGGTAACAGAGTGATCAAGTCACGCAGCAAGATCTCGCGAGTGCAATTCAAGAAAGCGCGGCTATTATGGCAAAGCGTGTTCAGACCAAAGAGCAAGGAACTATCGAGCATCGAACGGGCGGCCAGGTCCGGGTCGGCATTGAAGTGGTCTTCGATCCCGTTTCGAAAGAGGAGTTCATATCCGTACACCTTCTGGGAACGATCCAGAATCGGCTGGCGCGCCACGAAACGCTGTCCGGGAACGGCTAATGATTTCGAACCCGGGTTCGCCTCAGAATTCGAGGCATAGTTGCAAGTAGGGTTCGAAACCGGACTTAAGACCGTATTTGGGTCAAGGATCGGCCCTGAAAAGTTGCCGGGTTTCACCCTTTTTGTATCGGCGTGGCGGCAGAGAACTTCAGGTGAATATTGCAAGAGTACTTTCGCTCTTTAGTAATGGCCCAAATGTGGAAAACTAAGGACTTTCCCCCCTTGCGCAGCGGGCGGTTCGTAGGTAACATCAAGGTGTTCTCAGCGGCTGTGCTTCTCAGCCAGCCGTTTGCGCCCAATCGACTCCAGGCGCCAATATAATTTGAACATCGCTTTCGAATAGCATTCCAGCCGAAGTGGGGTTCGGTAAGCCGTTGGCCGCTGTGCATCAAGCCGCACCGTAACCAAAGGGCCGTGGCGCAAGGGAAGACGAAACAATCAGGCCTGTGATCCAGGCCAGGAAGTAACTTCAAACGCTTAACAAGAGAAAACCATGAACGCAGGACCCGGACACTCCTCCTCAGGGGGAGGAAAGCATAAGCGGCGCCGTGGGCGTCGTTCACAAAGACGCAGCGGCCATGCTGCGTCAGGCCGCGTACGCTCGGAACATCAGGGCATTTTTACCGCGCCCATGGATCACAGTTACCGCGCCAACATGAACGGGGGCGGGGACAACGGCAGCAATCGTCCCCGGCGTCCGGGATTTTCGGCGGCCTATCCCATCGTCGATCCGGAGCCGCTGCCGGCTCCAGCCGAGGATGCCGCCTCGCGCGTCTTTGCCTTTGTCGAGGACCTGTTCTTTCTCAGCAAGATTCAGGACACGGGTCGCAAGATGAATGTGAAGGTAGAGTTCGTCAAGACAGAGAAGGATCTTGCCGAGCACATGAAGAACAATGGCGAAGAGAAGCCTTCGCTCATCATCTTCGACTTGAACAATGCCAACGCCAAGCCCTTGACTCTGATTCCCAAACTGAAGAGCAAGTTGAAAAAAGGAACGTCGATTATCGGCTTTCTCTCGCACGTTCAAGGGGACCTGAAGCAAAAGGCGCACGATGTGGGCTGCGACATGGTGTTGCCACGCTCGGCGTTCTCACAAAACCTGCCCCAGTTGTTGCGCCGGCACGGAGCGGTCGAGTCCGATTCCAGCGCGGCCGACTAACGCATCCGGCGAAGTGTGGCGCGGACCTGCCCTGAGGCAGGGGCATGTCGCGATCACGATTCGCTTGCCGCAACTACCCAAGCTTGCAAGCTAGGCTACAATAGCCTCGTGGCCGCCCCTGTTCCATCCAAGCCGGTCGCTAAAGACACCCATCGGCACCGTCATTCCCTGTATGCTGCCGAGGCCAGCGGTCTGCTGGTGATCGCGGTTCTCCTGCTCATTCTCTGCTTGATCCGATATTGGCAGTACATTCCCTGGAGCGCCCGCTGACGTTGCCGAATCCGCCGAAGGCGCAGATCCCGCCATTCGACGGCGCGCCGCTGCTGGTTGTAGTGCTTGGTCCGACCGCCAGCGGAAAGACCGCGTTGGCGTTAGCACTTGCGCGCAGCTTCGGGGGTGAGATTGTCAATTGTGACTCGGTGGCGATGTACCGCGATTTTGAGATTGGCACAGCCAAGCCATCGCGGGACGAGCGCACGGAAGTTCCGCATCACCTGCTCGACTATGTTGACCCGTTGCGCGATGTGAGCGCGGGAGAATATGCTCGCCAGGCGCGTCAGGTTGTGCGGGAGATTGCGGAACGAAAGCATCTGCCGATTGTGAGCGGAGGAACCGGGCTTTATCTACGCGCGCTCCTCGAAGGGCTTTTCGCAGGACCCATGCGATCGGAGGAGTTGCGGACTCGCTTGCGCGAGCGAGTGGACCTGCGGGGAACCGATTACCTGCATCGCATTCTGCGGCGGCTCGACGCGTCCGCTGCAGAACGCATTCACGCAAATGATGTACCGAAGGCGATTCGCGCGGTCGAGGTGTGCCTTGCATCGCGGCAACCCATGACCGAACTTTGGGAGCACGGGCGCGAGCCACTGGCCGGCTTCCGAATTCTCCGTCTGGGCCTTAACCCAGAGCGCGAAGCGCTTTACTCGCGCATTAACGAGCGCGCAGCGAAGATGTTTGACGAAGGCCTGATCGCGGAGACTGAAACGCTTCTTGCAAAATATGGCGCCCAGGCGCGGCCGCTGGCGTCGCTGGGATACAAGCAGGCTGTGCAATTCCTGCGCGGTGAATTGGATCGGGAGTCGGCGCTGCGTGCGGCACAGCAGGCGCATCGCAATTATGCCAAGCGGCAGATGACGTGGTTCCGGCGCGAGCCAGATGTACATTGGCTTGCGGGGTTCGGCGGCGATCCTGAGGTTCAGGCTACGGCGGGTGAGGTGGTTGAGGCTCAACTCTCAATGAGGTACAAGGCCGGCGAAGAATAGACGCCTCGATAGGACGCTCTTACAATGGAGCCGACGGTTTTGGTCACGTATGCACAAGATGTCGCATCGAATGCTGTCACTAATACGCGAGGTGAAAATGAGCAATCTTCGGACGCACCGCAATGGCACTCCTAATCGCGAGTGGATCGAAAGATCGCCTCCGCTTTGGCGATGGCATTATCCGCGATATTTCTCGTTTGCGTTCTGCAGCGGCTGGATCGTATGGGCAAGGCCGCCAGTCTTCGGCGGCCGCCGACTCCGCCAAGAGTGGCGGGGACGTTGCACGCGGGAAATATCTTGTGGAAGGGGTAGCGATGTGCGGCGAGTGCCACACTCCACGCGACAGTAATGGCAGCCTGGATCGAAGCCGTTGGCTGCAAGGAGCGCCCATACGATGGGTGCCGGCCGATGCGCCGGGGACGAACTGGCCGCTGATCGCTCCGCGAATTGGCGGAAATCCGCCGGCCAGCGATGCGGATATGATCAAGCTCCTGACCACCGGTATTTGGACAACCGGCAAGCCTCTGCGTTTCCCTATGATGCCATTTCGGATGACCGCGTCGGATGCCAAGGCGGTGGTGGCTTATCTGAAGTCGCTCACTCCGCAGAATTAGGGGCTAGCGGAATGACCTGCTCGTGTGGTGGGGGCTCTGCCCCGTTCCGGCGGGCAAAGCCACGTACCCACGGGGCAAAGCCCCGTCACCACAGCTTCAAATTTGTTATGGTCAACTGCATGCTCCGATATCTCTTGTTGGCTGCCATTGTCTTCTGCGCAGTTGCCACCTTTGCCAAAGACAAGTCGAAAGAACGCTTTCAGCGGCCCGGTCCCATTCATCTCGACCGGGACGGCCGCAAGTGGGCGGACAAGACGTTGCGCGAGATGTCGCCCGAAGAGAAGGTTGGCCAGCTCTTCATGATCTGGGCGAGGGTTCAGTTCCTGAATGAGGCCGATCCCACCTGGATCCAATTGCAGGACGAACTTCACAAGTATCACCTTGGATCCTTCGGAGTGACGGTGCCGGTGGAAGGACCCGCGCTGTTGAAGAGCGAGCCCTATGAGGCAGCCGAGTTGCTGAACAGGCTGCAGAAATCGTCGAAGCTGCCGCTGATTTTTGCCGCTGATTTCGAGCGCGGCGTCTCGATGCGATTGAATGGCACGACCGTCTTTCCCCACGCCATGGCGTTCGGCGCAACTGGGAAGCCGGAAAATGCCGAAGCTTTTGGACGCATCACGGCACTCGAAGCTCGAGCGATCGGCGTGCATTGGAATTTCTTTCCCGATGCGGATGTGAATTCGAATCCGGCCAATCCCATCATAAACACGCGGTCGTTTGGAGGAGATCCACAGAAAGTAGGCGATTTTGTGGCCGCCTATATACGCGGCGCTCACCAGGGCGCGATGCTGACCACGGCCAAGCATTTTCCGGGCCATGGCGACACGGCGACAGATACGCATCTGGGCGTCGGACAGGTCACGGGCGACCGCGCCCGGCTGGATGCGATTGAACTGCCTCCGTTCCGGCGCGCGATTGAGGCTGGCGTGGATGCGGTGATGGTGGCGCACGTGACCGTACCCGCTCTCGATGCCGCGCCCAACCGGGTCGCGACGACATCTAGGGCGATTGTGACCGGCCTGCTCAAAGAGGAGATGGGATTTAAGGGGATCGTTGTGACCGACGCGCTTGACATGGCGGGGTTGACGCGGCTCTACGCGAGCGACGTGGGCCGGGCGGCGGTCGAAGCATTCAAGGCCGGGAATGATCTGCTAATCATCCCCGCCGACCTCGATGCCAGCTATCGGGCGATGCTGCAGGCGGTCGGAAGCGGCGAAATCAGTCGCGAACGGCTGGATGAATCCGTGCGCAGGATTTTGGAGTTAAAGGCGTCTTTGGGCCTGAACAAGGCGCGACTGGTGGACGCTCGTCAACTGGCCAGTCTGGTTGGCAAGCCGGAAAATCTGGCGGCAGGGCAACGCATTGCAGACGAAGCGATAACGCTGGTTCGGGATAATGGACAGGTGATTCCTCTGGCGGCGACGAAGACTTCTTCGGGAACGCCTTCCGGAACATCTCCTGGGACGTCTTCCGGAACTAAGGAGGCACAGCTTCCGTATCAGTCATTGACAGAGACGCGCGACCGTCTTGTTGCGGTAATTTTCTCGGAGGATATGCGCACCGAGTCGGGACGCGTGCTGGAACACCAGATTCTGGTGCGTGTGCCGGATGCGCACATTATTTATGTCGATCCGCGCTCGGCTGCCGGAATGAAAGCCACGGTTGCGGAAGCGGTGGAAGCAGCGGAACATGTAGTGGTGGCGGTGTATGTGGTCCCGACAGCTGGGAGGGCGATTCGCTCCGCGGAAGGTTTGAAAAATACGGTTGCAATGGATGACGCGAGTTCAGGCTTGTTGAATGCGATTATCGAGAGAGCCACCAGTCGCACGGTTGTGCTGGCGATGGGGAATCCATACCTGGTGCAGGATTTTCCGGCGATCCAGAATTACGTGTGCGCATTTTCCAATGCAACCGTGTCAGAGAGAGCGGCCGTAAAAGCGTTGTTTGGCGAGATTCCGATTGGCGGTCATCTGCCCGTTTCGATTCCGGGGGTAGCAAACCGAGGCGAGGGACTGGAACGCCCCGCCCGGCTGGCGTCAGGAGGTTCTGCTTATGTTCAAGGAGAAGACGTTCGAAGAGAAAACGTTGAAAGAGAGGATGTACGGCGATAAGATTTTCGGCCACAACCCGATCCGGCGCCGCCTGGGGTTCGGCCGGGCGGCCATTGGATTGGCGCTGGGAGCGCTATTGGCGGCGCTTTGCGGGTTGCCCGCGTGCAGCATTAACGTCGACAAAGATGGCAACAAGGAGGGTTCGAAGCACGTCGACATCAAATCGCCCGTGGGAGACCTGCATGTCAGTGAGCAGGCCGATATCCGCGATTCAGGTCTGAGCGTGTATCCGGGCGCCAAGCCGGCTCCCAAAGACGGCGGCGATGACGAGAAGAGCGCCAATGTCAACCTCGACCTGCCCGGTTTTCAGTTGAAAGTGGTGGCGGGCGAGTTCCTCTCCGATGATGCTCCCGACAAGATCACTGCCTATTACGATAAGGAGCTACAGAGGTTTGGGAAGCCTATTCAATGCCAGGGGTCATACAGCCGCGGCGGGCACATGGAAGCGCATGGCCACGACGATCTCTCCAGGCCGGTGACTTGCGATAAAACGGATAGCGGAGACGGCTTGGAGCTGAAAGTTGGAACGGAGGGAAATCAGCACCTGGTCGCGATCAAACCGAATAGCAAGGGGACGCGCTTCGCCCTGGTTTATGTGCGCATGCACACGGGAAAAGACACAACGATTTAAAAAGCATCGAGTCATTGAGTGGTTGAATCATCGGATCATTGAGCGGACGAGCCGGTTCAATGATCAATCATTTAATGATCCGATGACCCGATAACTTGATCTCCGGTTTGTTCTGCGCTAGCTTCACATGAGTGGATCATCCCTGCGAAAAGTGTGGAGCGGTGGTCGAGGATGGGCGCCCGTTCTGCCCGCAATGCCGCGCCCCGCAAATCCACGTGCAAATGGCGTTGCCTCCGGGTGAACCTGCGGCGGTGATGGACGACACCGCAGGTGGGCCATCTGTGCGGATCTCTCAAATCAGCGATTTCGGCCGCTCGCCGGCGATCTCCCACAGCCTGCTTGACCAAGGCGCTGCCGGGCGAGCCGCCCTCAAAGCGGGCGTGCTCGGCGTTTTCATCTCCATGATTCCGGTGCTCGGCATCGTTTTGACCGGATCGCTCGCCGTATATTTTTACCGTCGCGAAAAAGGGTTTATTCCCGCGACCCGAATCGGATGGCGAGTGGGAGCGGCGGCCGGAGTTGTTTCGTTCGCCATCAATGCTCTGCTGATTGTGATTCGAGTCTTTGCCCTGCATGCCCAGCAGGAATACATCGACGCGGTTACGAAAATTGCGCAGATGGTGGGATACAACCCGGCCGATCCTGAGATTCAAGCCGGCATTCACAATCTGCTTACTCCGGCGGGGATGACGTTGACCTTGTTGTTTGGGATGATTTTCACCGTGGTCCTGGCCGCGCTGGGAGGGGCGATAGCAGCGCTGGTCTTCCGGCCTGGCCCGCGACCCTGACGGAATCGCTCCGGCCCGCGAAGACCGGTTGTGCTGCGCCTCCTTGCTCTCATCATTCGGCACGCGTATGATGCAGCGTTTATGAGCACGCGCGCAACGGGACGTCCGGCCGGGATCTATCAGAAGGCCCAACTCATGTCCGCTTCCGAGGTGGAGCGCACGCTGATCCGCCTGGCGCATGAGATTCTCGAGAAAAACAATGGCAGCCAGGATCTCGCGCTGGTGGGAATCCGCCGCCGGGGAGTTCCGCTGGCGGAGCGCCTGGCGAAAATCATTCAGCGCATCGAAAAGAAACCCGTCCCCGTCGGGACGCTCGACATTACGTTGTATCGCGACGATCTCTCGCTGGACGAGCGCGCTTTTGACAAACGAACCGGCGATTCGAAGCCAGTGGTGCAGAAAGGCGAGATCGGAATTCCCGTCGCGGGGAAGTCAGTCATACTGATTGACGATGTGCTTTATACCGGGCGTACCACGCGCGCCGCTATGGATGCGCTGTTTCACGAGGGCCGGCCGAAGCGGCTGCAATTGTGCGTGCTGATCGACCGCGGACACCGCGAGCTGCCAATCGAGGCGTCGTTTATCGGGCGCACCGTGCAGACCACGGAGAACCAGATTATTGAAGTCAAACTTCGCGAGGTGGATGACGCGGAGAAAGTTCTGCTGATGGAAAAGCAATAGTCGACTATGAATGTAAATCGCGGATCCCTGCTTGGCATTGAGCACATGGAAGCAGCCGAGATCCTGAGAATTCTGAAGTTTGCCCGGCGCATGGATCCAGACCGGCCGCGCCCGTTGCTCAAAGGGAAGCGGGTGCTGCTTCTTTTTTACGAATCCTCCACCCGCACGCGCAGTTCGTTTGAGATCGCCGCCAAGACGATGGGTGCACACACGGTGCTCATTCAGGCGATCGGTTCGAGCATTGAAAAAGGCGAATCACTGCTTGATACGGGATACACCGTGCGCGCGGTCGGAGCCGATATCATTGTTATTCGCCATCCCAATGCGGGCGCGCCTTACGTGATGGCGCAACATGTCGACGTACCCGTGATCAACGCCGGAGACGGGTTACACGAACATCCCTCGCAGGCATTGCTGGACGCGTACACGATTCTGCGCAATAAGAAGAGCTTCAAAGGTTTGCAAGTGGCGATTGTCGGCGACATTTTTCATAGCCGGGTCGCGCGGTCGGCGTGTCACCTGCTGTCGAAGTTCGGCGTAAAGATCATTCTTTGCGGTCCTACGGAGTTGGTGCCTGATATCGCCACTACCCTTGCGCCGGGCGTGCGCGTGACGCGACATATTGAAGATGCCTTGCGCGGGACCGATGTCATCATGCTTCTGCGCGTGCAAAAGGAACGGCTCTCAGGGTTGAAGATCGATCTTCCGGAGTACATTTCGCGCTACCAGATGACGCTGGCGCGATTGAAGATGGCGAAAAAAGATGTCATCGTGATGCATCCCGGTCCGATCATTCGCGGTCTCGAACTTACGAGCGAAGTGGCCGATGGTGCGCAGGCGCGTATTCTCGAAGAGGTGCGCAACGGCGTGCCTACGCGCATGGCGATCCTGGCGCGCGCGATGGGGAAGATGCGATGAAGGCAACTTCTTTTCCGCGGATTTCCGCTGATTCACGCGGATTAATTCACTCAGAACTGACTGAGAAGATCATTGGCCTGTTTTACGAGGTTTACAACGAACTTGGGCACGGGTTCTTGGAATCAGTTTACGAGCAAGCCCTGTCTATCGCGTTTGCGGAACGCGAGATGTTCTTTCAGCGCCAAGTCGCGGTTCCTGTCTGGTTCCGTGGACACCAAGTCGGAGATTTTCGAGCCGATCTGCTGGTTCAGGACCGGGTGATTGTGGAGCTCAAAGCCGGGCGTACGATTGAGGCTGCGTGGGAGAAACAATTATTGAACTATTTGCGGGCAACTCAAATCGAAGTCGGACTTCTACTGAATTTCGGCCCCGCCCCGCAGTTTCGACGTCTGGTGTTCGACAATGAGAGAAAAAAGATCCGCGGGAATCCGTGTGAATCCGCGGAAGAGAAGTTGAAGGAACGAATTTGAAGCCTCACGACAGAACAAGTCTGCTCATCCACGGCGGTCATCTCATCGACCCGTCGGCCCGGATCGATGCGCCCATGGATGTCTTATTGAAAGACGGGCGGGTGGCCGAAATAGCGCCTCCGCGCAAAATCAAAGGCGCAGACCGTAAGTTCGATGCCCGAGGATTGGTGGTCGCGCCGGGGTTCATCGATCTGCATGTGCACTTGCGCGAACCTGGCCAGGCACACAAGGAGACGATTGCAACCGGCACGGCGGCTGCGGCCGCCGGCGGCTTCACCTCGGTGTGCGCCATGCCAAATACAGTCCCGGTTGTGGACTCCGCCGATTGGGTCAAGTGGATGGGTCAGTCCGAACGCGGTGCCGTAGTCAATGTTTTTCCGATCGCGGCCGCCACGCGCGCCAGCAAAGGGGCGGTGCTTACCGATTTTGGCGCGCTGCAGAGTGCCGGAGCCGTGGCCGTAACCGATGATGGCAAGCCTGTTCTCGACGACGACGTGATGCGCGAGGCGCTCGTACTCGGCGGCGAACTGAACTTCCCAGTCGTGCAACACGCCGAAGATACGCGCATGACAGAAGGATGTTCGATGCACGCGGGCGCGCGTTCGTTCCGTCTCGGACTGCGCGGCATGACGGCGGCTGCCGAAGCTTCAATCGTCGAGCGGGACGTGCAGCTGGCAATGACCATTCCCAACGCCCGTTTGCATGTCGCACATCTCTCTACTGCTGACGCGCTAAAGGCTGTCCGCCGCGGCAAGCGCGCCAAAGCGCGCGTCACCTTCGAGGTAACACCGCACCATTTCACCCTGACCGATGAGGACATGCGTGACTACGACAGCAACTTCAAGATGAATCCGCCGCTGCGCTCCGCCTCGGACCTCGAAGCCATTCTGGTTGCCCTGGCGGATGGCACGGTAGATGCTATCGCCACCGATCATGCTCCCCACGCCGCGCATGAAAAAGAAGTGGAATTCGAGCACGCTGCTTTTGGCATCACCGGATTCGAAACTGCGTTCGCCCTCGCCGTCACCCGATTGCATCTGGGAAAGCGGATTCCACTCGGGCGTATTGTGGAACTGTTTACTTGTGGTCCGGCGCGCTGCTTCGATCTTCGAGGGCGTGGCTCGCTGATGCGCGGGTCCGTTGCCGACGTAACGGTCTTCGACCCGAAAAAGAAATGGACTTTTGAAGCTTCCAAGTCGCGTTCGAAGTCGAAAAATACTCCCTTCGATGGCTGGCAACTCACAGGGAAGGTCATAGCGACGATTGTGGGCGGCAGGATTATCTATTCGCTATAAAGACGGAGCGGCATCCAGGTCTCAGTCGACGGCCGCCGAGTAGAGAGAGTTAGTCGGTGTCGGGATCGGTAAGCGGCTGCTTGGCGAAATTGACCTTCGGAGCCTGGATCTGTACGAACTTGCGCGGCGTACTCAAGGTAAAAAACGCGCTTAGGTCATCCGCGTAGGCATCAGCGAAATATCCGGTGCCGATCAGGCTGAGACCAAAATTGCTTTCGGCAAATCGCAACATGCTTCCGAAGTCATGATTTGCATTGTCCACGTATCCTGCCGGAGTGTAGGCCGAAACCACGAGTAAGGGAACGCGAAATCCATACACATAGGACTGACCCCATCCGGTGGCCGGAATCGGCGGCGGCACAACGTGGTCGAACCAACCACCCCAATCATCCCAGGTGATGAGGATGGCAGTGTTATTCCAATACACTTCTCCATCAGGGCAGGTGGGATTGGTTCCAATCGCGTTCACGATGGAGGATACCCACGCTGGGCCGGTGCCGTTGCTGCCGCTCGGGTGATCCGACGCAAGACCTGTGGGCGTGACCCAAACGACGTCAGCTAGATTACAGGCTGCTATATCGGTCAACACCTGCGACGGCTTCAGCATCACGTTGCTGGATTTGTAATAGGAAGTCAAAGCTGCCGGTGCGTCCCATAAAACCTGCGGATTGGGCGAATAGTACCGCCACGTAAGCTTTGCCGCGTCCAATAAATTCAGAAGAGAAGAGCGTTGGAAGCATGGAAAGGCTGTCCCATATTGCCCCTGACTGTTGATCGTGTACACCCAGGATCCCAGGGGTGCAGAGCAACCAGCATTGTTGGATCCGTCGTGTGGATTTTCGGCGGCGAACAGCGGGCTTGTGTCGGTTAGCGATGAAGTACCGGAAACAAGGAATTGATGAGCCGGAAAGCTTGGGCCCTGGTTGGTCTGGAACATACGGTTGGCAAAGCCGTATTGGGTGGCGAGATCAAAATATGGCTGGACAGCGCCCGTGGAATTATCGACGTAGCGATAGGCAGGATCTGTGCCTACGGCACATCCCTTGGTGGGGTGGACCGGGACCTTATCGAACCCGTTCATCTTCCCCCCGACATATTCCTTCAGAAAGGACGCGTGGGTGTGGCCCAAGTCGTAGCAGCCCACGAACGGCCCAGCCGTCATGGGCACGGTTTGATTTTTCGAGTTCAACCCCGAGATCCCAATATCCACGCCTGGCTCGAATTTCGGGTTGCTGCCAAACATATTATCCGGAGTCCGATTCTCCTGAACAACCATCACAATGTGGGAGAATTTTGGAGCCTGCGCCAAGGAACACACGGAAATCAGCAGCAGAAGCGAACAGAAAAGCGCCTTCATGGAGTCCGTCCTTAAATCTTGAAACGTCGGTCAGGGGAAGGCGGGGAATCAGCCCCCAACGCCCAAAGCAATTTTACGCGAACTGCCGCTCGATTATGCCACTAAAAACCAGCGGCAAATAGCACGCAAGTTCACAGTGCGCAAATGTTTGCGCAAAAGGGTAACTCTCGTCGCATTACCGTAGTTAAGATCTCGCATAGCGCGAGTTACAATCCCCGCCGGGAAATGCCTTGTTTTTATTGCCATTCCTGGAGAGCGACCGGGCCGGGCATCACATCCACGCTCAGGCACACTCGAGCGTGTCGAGGACCATCGAGGCACGCCTGCGAGTTACAATCAAAGGCGGTAAATCCCTATGAAAAATTCCTCCATGTCCCGTCCACTGTATGAAGTTGATCCGCAGATTGCGGCTGCTATTGACAACGAAGTGCGGCGCCAGCACGAAGGGCTCGAACTGATTGCTTCGGAGAATTTTGTGAGCGAGGCGGTGCTCGAGGCTGCCGGATCGGTGTTCACGAATAAATATGCGGAGGGGTATCCGGGCAGGCGCTATTACGGCGGATGCGAATTTACCGACGTGGTGGAGGAGTTGGCTCGCGAGCGCGCAAAGAAATTATTTGGCGCCGAGCATGCCAACGTGCAGCCGCATTCGGGATCGCAGGCCAACCAGGCGGCGTACGCGGCCGTCCTGCAGCCGGGCGATACCATACTTGGCTTGAACCTGGCGCACGGCGGGCATTTGACGCACGGGCATCATCTGAATTTTTCGGGCAAGACGTACAAGATCGTTCCTTATGGCGTGACGAAAGAGACCGAGACGATCGATTATGACGAACTGGAAAAGCTCGCGGAAAAAGAGCGCCCGAAGCTGATTATTGGCGGGGGAAGCGCGTATCCCCGGATTATTGACTTCGCGCGCATGCGGCAGATTGCCGACAAGGTGGGCGCGATCTATCTGGTCGATATGGCGCACTTCGCGGGGCTGGTGGCGGGAGGAGCGCATCCTTCACCCGTGCCGCACGCGCAGATTGTGACTTCAACCACGCACAAGACGCTGCGTGGACCGCGGTCGGGGATGATCCTGAGCAGGCAGGAATTTGCCGTACCGATCGATAAGACCGTGTTCCCGGGGATGCAGGGTGGACCGCTGGTGCATATTATTGCGGCCAAAGCGGTGTGCTTCCTGGAAGCATCGCAACCCAGTTTCAAAGAGTATGCGCGGCAGATCGTGGCGAACGCCAAGGTGCTGGCGGAGACTCTTGCCGCTGAGGGCTTCCGGATTATTTCCGGCGGCACGGATACGCACTTGATGCTAGTGGATGTGTTTGCGAAAGGAATGCTGGGGAGTGAAGCTGAGAAGGCACTGGGTGAGGCCGCGATCACTGTGAATAAGAACGCGATTCCGTTCGATACGAATCCTCCGCTGAAGCCGAGCGGCATTCGCATCGGCACGCCGGCCGTCACGACGCGCGGTATGAAAGAAGTCGAGATGCGGCAAATCGGGCACTGGATTGCCGAGGCGCTGAATCATCGCACCGACGCGGCCGTGCTGGGGAAGATTCGCAAGCAGGTGCTGGCGCTGGCCGAGGAGTTTCCGCTGTATTCGGAACGGCGGGCTCGGGCGCAAGCGGAAGTCAGAGTGTAGTTGTTCGCCAGTTTCATGCGGCGTTGGGCGAAGAAGGTGTTCGCTCTTCCGGGCTCAGCGAAGAGTAATATCCCTGTCAAAATCGGTCGATTGCCGGAATCCCCTGTGCACGCCGTCTCCCCTGTGATTAAATTCTCCTCGTGAAAGTGGCCATCGACATCCGTCGCATGACGGAATTCGGGATTGGCACCTACATCCGCAACGTGGTCCGGACATTGGCGCGCCTGGACCGCGAGAGCAAGTATTTCCTAATCGGATCTCCTGCGAAGGTGGCGGAATGCGGGCCGTTGCCTCCGAACTTTCACGCGGTGGCGCTCTCCGCAACCGACGACACGCTCCGAGGCTTTGTCGATTTCCGGGCA
The DNA here is from genome assembly GCA_963821295.1 of uncultured Acidobacteriaceae bacterium. Lineage (GTDB taxonomy): Bacteria > Acidobacteriota > Terriglobia > Terriglobales > Acidobacteriaceae > Acidiflorens. The sequence continues at coordinate 1,520,518 of CAWGDB010000001.1, forward strand.
ATCGTGCGGCGTCTCGAGTGCGATGTGGTCCATATCCCGCATATGTTCTGGATGCCGCGCGGGCTCGGATGTCCGTACGTGGTTACGGTGCACGATCTGCTGGAGCATATGTACGGATCGCGGAATTTTTCGAGTTTGCGGCGCAGCCTGCACTTTTACCTGACGCGACGGGTGCTGCGCGGCGCGGCCCGTGTGCTGGCGGTGTCGCAATTTACGAAGAATGAAATTCAAAAATTACTGACCATCCCCGACGACCGTATCGAGGTGGTATACAACGCGATCGACGAGCGCTTTCTGCACGGCCACGCCGGCGAGGCGGACCGCCAACTGATCGCGCAGCGGTACCAGGTGAACTATCCGTTCCTTTTGTATGCGGGCGCGATCCGGCCCCACAAGAATGTAGTCCGCATCATTGAAGCCTTTTCGGCGCTGAAGAGCGAACTGGCAAAGGAAAACCAGTTTCCGGATCTGAAGCTGATCATCATCGGCGACGATCTTTCGAGCCATCCGCGGCTGCGACGCACGGTGGTGAGTGGGGGCGTGCAGAATGACGTGCGCTTTCTGGGATTCGTGCCCATCGAAGTGCTGCGCATCTTTTACGATGTGGCGAAGATTTTTGTGTTTCCATCGCTCTATGAAGGCTTCGGGTTGCCGCCGCTGGAAGCGATGGCTCATGGAACTCCGGTCGTTACCTCGAACACGTCAAGCTTGCCGGAGGTCGTGGGTAACGCGGCGCTCATGGTGAATCCGGAAAATGTTTTTGAAATCCGGCGCGCTTTACAGCGGGCGTTGCTCGATACGGAGGTTCGCGAAAGAATGAAACAGCGCGGGTACGAGCAGGCACAACGGTTTTCTTGGACGAGTTCAGTCTCGAGGATCCTGGAAATTTACCGCGAAGTGGCGGGTGCGGAAGTTGCGGGGCCGGTTGCCGCCGACTAGGTTAGGCGACCGAATATGATCGAAGAAGGTAATATCGAACGATGGCGCTAGTCCGGCTAAAAATTGATGTTTCCGGCACCGTCGGGGACCAGGCCTGGCGCGAACTCAAGCAGTTCGATCAGATCCAGAGCGCTGAGTTTGGTACTAAGTTCGGGCGTGGAAGCCTGTGCAATCATCCGGCGAATGCGCCGCATGGCAAGGGTGAATGGGTGGGCGCGGAAATCCGCCTGCAGACACCGCTGCTCGCCCAATATGCGGTCGCGCACTATTTGGAACAGGACCGCGTGCTGGACGCGGATGTTGTGGAGTAACAGAGGCCTGTCGCTCACTCCAGTATGATGAATCTTTCCGAATGAATTCCACAGCGACGCTTGAAGAACCACTAACGACTGAGATCGGAAGCCCTCCGAATCGCATGCTTGCGGACTGGCGGATTTCTGCGCTGCTGCTGGTGGGATTATGGCTCGCGATCTACATGGTAGGGTTGTCGCGGCCGGCACTGCTCGACGATGCGGACACGGTTCATGCCGAGGCGGCTCGCGAGATGTTGCAGCGCCACGACTGGGTAACGTTGTATGTGAACGGCGTGCGCTATCTGGAAAAAGCTCCGCTGATGTATTGGAGCGTGGCAGCCAGCTACAAAACATTTGGCATCAGCGAGTGGAGCACACGATTTCCGCTGATGGTGGGCGTGCTGGCCATGATCCTGGCCACCTTTGGCATGGGCCGTTGGGCCTTTGGCGGTGAGGGCGGATTTCTTTCGGGGATGGTGCTAGCGACCGCGCTCGGGCCTTTTTTGTTCACGCGCTTTCTGATTCCGGACGTGCTGGTGGGGCTGTGGCTCACGCTAACGTTCTGGCTATTTCTGGAATCGCTGGAGCAGGCGGAGCCTTCGCGCGCCGTCTGCTGGGGATTGGCGGCAGTGTGCGCGCTGAACGTTCTCACCAAAGGGTTGATCGGGCTGGTGTTTCCGGTGGGGGCGATCGGGCTCTACCTGCTGCTGACGGGGAATCTGCGGCATCTGCTCCGGTTGCGCCTGCTTTCGAGCACGCTGTTCTTTCTTGCGGTCGCCGCACCCTGGCACATTCTGGCCGAGCTGCGCAACCCCGCGCAGGGCCATGTGCGCGGATTCCTGTGGTTCTACTTCGTGAATGAACACTTTCTGCGTTTCCTGAATAAGCGCGTGCCGCGCGACTATGACACGGTTCCGCTGCTTCTGTTCTGGGCGTTGCTGGTCTTGTGGCTGATTCCGTGGACCGCGTTTCTTCCGCAATCGCTGCAGGAAGTGCCGCGCCGCTGGCGCGAATTCCGGGAGCAGATGACGCGCCGGCAGAAAACTTATCTGCTCTGTTTTCTCTGGAACGTCGTCATCGTGGGTTTCTTCAGCTTCTCGACGCGGCAGGAATATTACACGATCCCGGCGATTCCCGGGATGGCGCTGCTGGTCGGAGGATGGTTACAACGCGAGAGAAAGTCAGTCGCAGGAAGCCGCGAACGGCGGGCGGGCCGGATATCGTCGGCAGTGTTGGTGGTGGTGGGCCTGATCATCGCGGTAGTGGGATTCGCGCTGCTCTTTTTCTCGAAGGCTCCGGCTCCGGGCACCGATCTTTCCGACCTGCTCAGGAAAAACCCTCAGGACTACGCGCTCTCGTTCGGACACTTTCTGGATTTGACACCGCAAGCGATGGGTGCATTCCGATTGCCGCTGCTCCTTTTTTCGCTGGCGTTTCTGGTGGGCACGCTGGCGAACTGGTTGCTCCGCCGCGCCGGGCGGGCCGGAGCCGCGAATGGCGCTCTGGTGCTGATGATGGTGGTCGTGCTCGCGTGCGTGCGGATTGCGTTTGGAATCTTCTCTCCGATCATTTCCTCGAAGGATCTCGCGCTGGCGATTCGCGCGCAGTACCGTCCGGGAGATCAGGTGGTGGCGACAGGGCTTTATGAGAATGCGTCGACGCTGAATTTTTACGGAGGGTTCCCATTGCGCAGTCTGCACAAGCCCGGCGGAAACATGTGGTACGGCGCGCAGTTCCCCGATGCGCCTCGCGTTTGGGAAACGCAGGCCTCGTTTGTGGCCTCGTGGGACGGGCCGGGGCGAGTGTTTTTGTGGACAGATCAGGACGATCCCGCAGCTCTGCACGGATTGACGAGTTATGTGATTGCGCGGCGGGGTGGGAAGACTATTTATTCGAATCAGCCGAATGCGACCTTGCCGAATGGGGCCGGGGGGTAAAGATCAAGATCGATAAGCACGGGGTTGCGCGGGGGATACACCGAGGAAATTGTAGATTCGTTAATTAGGCGCTTTTGACGAGATTCGATACAAGCGTCCATTCCTTAGATTGAACTCATCTCCACGCCAGTGGATGCGATTGCCAATCAGTCCCACGGCCCACACAAACGGTGCGATCAGGTCACGCAGTGGGAGCAGAAAAATGCTTCGAAGCGCCTGACGATCATGGAGCGCGGCGATCGAACCGACGCCGACGAGCAACCGCATGCCGGACGTGACAGCGAACACTATCCACGCCCATGCCGCTCCGCGAGCTGCAATCAGCATTGCCAATGACCAGGGCAGGCCGAAGGTAAAAATGAGCCCCAGGTATCCCCAGCGGCGAGCATCGCGAATGGTGCGCGACCAGCGTAGCTGGTGCTGCCAGAATTGGCGGAGCGTGTAGGCCGGCAGGAATGTGGCGACGGTCGCCGAACTGAGTTCGACGCGCTTGCCGCTCGCCGCGATCCGGCGGCCAAGTTCATAGTCGTCCGCGAGGAAATCGAGAAATGACTCGAAGCCTCCGATGGCGGCGAGATCTTGGCGGCGAAAGACAATGGTTGATCCCAATCCGAAGCGCAAGCCTTTCTCAAGAAATCTGGCAGTCAGAACACCAGGCACGAAATCCGTTGAGATGCCCAAAGCTTCGAGGCGCGAGCCCAGCGTCCTGGCAGGCTCGGCGCGGTAGAGGCAGGTAACTAGGCCGACTTGAGGATCCGCGAGGGGCGCAACGACCTGCTGCAAATAATCAGGAGCGACGCGGATGTCGCTATCGTTCACCAGCAGGATTTCGTATCGCGCCTCGGGCAGCATCTGCGCCAGATTGCTGACTTTGATATTCGCCCCCAGAACGCGTTCGCACACCACCAGCTTGATCGCACGGGCAGGATATTTTTCTTGCAGCGTGCGCACGACTTCGCAGGCCGGATCGGTTGGATCGCTGACACCGAAGATCAGTTCAAACTCGGGATACTGCTGTTCGCAATGACTGCAGAAACTCTCCCAGAGTTCAGGGTCGATGCCTTTTAGCGGTTTGAGAATGGAGACGGGGGGAAGCTGGGTCTTGTCCTGATTGTGCTTTCGGCGATGCTCTGTCAGGAAACTCAGTAATCCGCACGCCGCGAGAAGGTAGAAAGACAACGAGGCAATCGTTCCCATCGCTGCGACTGTTTCCAGCAGAGTTCCTGGCGTTAAATGCATTTCCCTCGATGCCTGGATTCCTACGGTATCACGTGCGTCGATGGCGACCCGCGCTGGGCGAAGTGCGTCCGGCGATCTATGGTTATTGTTTACTCGTAGCGGAGAGCCTCGATGGGATCGAGGTTTGCCGCTTTCCACGCCGGGTAGATGCCGAACAGCAAGCCCTCGGCAGCGGCGGAAAGAAAGCCGAAGGTGGCCCAGAATACTGACATGGTGGCGGGCAGTGAATCCCATATCAGACGGATACCGTAGGTGATCATCGCGCCCAGGAGCACGCCCAGAACGCCTCCGACCGCCGTAAGCGTGATCGCCTCCAGCGTGAATTGCAGCAGGATGTCACCCTTGCGGGCGCCGATGGCCTTACGGACGCCGATCTCGCGTGTGCGCTCAGTTACGGAAACCAGCATGATGTTCATCACACCCACTCCACCTACAATCAACGCCACGCTCGAGACCGCGAACATGAAGATGAAGACCGCACCGGTAATCTGGTTCCACACATCGGAGAGCGAGTCCTGGGTGAAGACCGCGAAATTGTCGGGCTTATCCGGGGGAACACGGCGACGACGGCGCAGCAGCTCGCGCATCTCATCGACGGCCTTCGGCATATCGGCATGCGAAGTCGCCTTGACGCTGATGAAGTGCTGCTTCAGTTCGGGGTGCAGCTTGCGAAACGTGGAGAGCGGGAAATAGACCTTGTTGTCGTCGGGATTCTTGCCGCCGCCGAAAACACTTTTTACCTTCTCCGCCACCCCGATCACCTCGAACAACTGCCCTTCAATGTTAATTTCCTTGCCGATAGGATCGGAATTGCCGAAAAGTTCGTCGGCGGTGTCGGCGCCGAGAAGGATGACTGGAGCATGACGCTCATCATCGACCTCGCTGAACCATCGGCCTGATCGCAGATCCAGATCGAAGACATCTTTGGCCGAGGCAGTGTCGCCTTCCAGAATCGTCTGTTTGGCTTTGCGGTCGCCATACTTCACCACGTACGTGCCGGTGCCAAACTGCGGCTCGGCATATTGGACACCGGCGGTGACGGCCTTCACGTGCGGCAGGTCCTTCATCGCCTCCGCGTCTTCGAACGTCAGTTCCTTGCGCGTGCGCAACGCTTCGGTTGGACGCGTGAAGGTGATCGGCATGTGGAACGCGAAAATGATATTCGATCCCATGCTGCTGATCATGCCGCTGACGTTGTTATTGAGGCCGCGCACAATCGAGCTGATTCCGATCACGACAGCAACGCCGATGACGATACCCAGAACAGTCAGTCCCGATCGCATCTTGTTGGTGCGGATGGTGCTCAGTGCCATCGCGATGATTTCACCGAATTCGCTTTTGCCTATCATGAGTGGCTCTCGGTCTACAGTCTTCAGCTCTCAGTTACATTTCAAACCGCAGGGCAGCGATGGGATCGAGCATCGCCGCCCGTCGTGCTGGATACACTCCGAAGAAAACGCCCACGCTGCCGGCTACGAAAAGTCCCGCCGCGACTGCCCAGAGTTTGATCACGGATGGCATTCCGACTGCCCACGTTACCCCCTTAGCCACGGCGATGCCAAGCAGTACGCCCACTATGCCGCCGAGCAGAGCCATGATCACCGCCTCGATCAGGAATTGCAGCAGACACATCGGCGCGCTTTGCGCCCATGGCTTTCCGAATCCCGACCTCTCGCGTGCGCTCTGTTACCGAGACCAGCATGATGTTCATGATCACGATCCCGCCGACCACCATGGAGATGGCAGCGATGCCGATCATCGCGATAAAGAACGTCCCAGTCAGGTTGGACCAGATGCTGAGCAGGCTGCTGTTGTTTTCAATGTCAAACGAATCTGCGCCCCCGGGAGGATCGTGGCGGCGCGAACGCACGATTACCCGGGCCTCGTCCATCGCCTCGTCCAAGACCGCGCCCGTCCCAACCGCTTTGGCGGAGATGCGCATGTTGGAGTTGTAGACGCCATACTGTTTGAACCACGCCGACAGTGGCATGAACACCCAGTTGTCGAGACTTTGGCCGAGCGTGCTGCCCTTCTTCTTGCCGACACCGATAACCCGGTAAATCCAGCCGTCTACCCTGATTTCTTTTCCGATGGGATCGACGCCCGGCATCAGGTTGTCGACGACGTCGGTGCCGATCACCACCACGGGTGAGTCATTTTCCAGATCGGTGTCATTGATCATGCGGCCGGAATCGATGTCGGCATCCTGCGTAATCGCGACCGCCGGCGTCATTCCCTGCACGATCGTGTCACTCAAAGATTGTTCCCCATATTTCACGTGGCCGGTGTTGTTGCGCGCGTAGGCTCCCACATAGGCACATAGCCTGCAGCCTTCCCGCACCGCGCGATAGTCGTCCATGGTGAGGTCTTTGCGCTTCTGGCCTTCAATGTAGTGCTCGACGTTGGTGACGGCCGGAGAGACTTTGAAAATGATAAAGACGTCGGCGCCCAGATTGAAGATTCGTTCCGCGACGTAAGTATTAATGCCATTCACAAATGTGACGACCGCAATCACGGCGGCGACGCCAATCACTACTCCCAGCAGCGTGAGCGCCGAGCGCAGCTTGTTCGCCCACAGCGATTGCAGGGCGATTTTGATGGCCTCGGAGATATGCATGAATTGGGCGCTAGCTCATCGGCGTCGAGGTTCGAGCAAGCCGACAGACCCTTACCTGAGTTTAGCAGGCGAGTTCAGGAAGGCGCATGGTTACAGGGCGCGGATGTTATGTTGCGAACCCGGAAGAATTGGGAGATGCCTCACGTTCTATCGGCAGCCAGACGCATGGAAACCTTAATCGAGACGAATGCCGCCACCAGCGCCAGAGCCGACCAGCCAACGGTAGAACCAATCGCCCCCTGCCCGGCTAGCCAAGGCAGCGGCGACGACGTTGCGGGCGCACGCAGCGAGAGAACTCCGAGACTCATCTGCAGGATCGCGGCAATCCCCACGACCACGGCCAGAACGAGCGCGAAAGTTGCAACCACAATGCCGGGCAGGGCGCGCCTCCAAGGGAACGGAATCGGCGGCGGGGCGGAGGCTTCGCGACGCACTGCTTCCATGACGGAGTCGGTGAACCCCGAGGAGGGCAGTATCTCATCACGCTTCGAAAGAATACGGTCCATATCGTTGTCGCTCATCTTTCCTCCTTCGGCCATGCCTCCTTCGGCCATGATTTCATCTCGCGCAAGGTTGTCTCGGGACATCAGGCCTCCTTCAGCCGCGGCATTGCCAGGAGCTGCGGCAGTTTGCCGCGCAAAATTTCCCGTCCGCGAAACAAGCGGGCCTTAAACGTGCCTTCGGGCAGTCCCAGGCTGAGCGCCGCGGCCGGGACATCCATTTCGTGAAAATAAAAAAGGATCAACGCCTCGCGGTACTTCGCCGGGAGAGCGGAGACGGCGCGCCGAACGGCCAGGTCGCGATCGTCGTCTTCGAACCTTGCCGCAGAAGCGCGTGGGTCGACAGGCTCGGCGACCTCATCCAGCGGAATTGTCCGGGCCGGAATGCGGCGCAACTCCGAACGGTAGAAATTGGTGGCCAGCGCAAACAGCCAGGTGGAAAAGGCCGCTTCTTTACGCCATCGTTTGAGGCCCCGGTACGCACTGAGAAATGCCTCCTGCGCCATCTCCTCGGCGCGGCCCCGGTCGCGACAAAAACGGTAAGCCAGGTTGACCAGCGGGGACTGCCAGCGCCTTACGATTTCCTCAAACGCGGAAATGTCTCCCGCCAGCACACGTTCGACCGCGGATTGATCGTCACTTGCGCTCAATCTGGACTCCTCGCACCAGATAGGACCTAACTTTACACCCAGAGGTTGCATTATTTTCGGCTTCGCGATGGGCCACAAAAAATGCAACCGCCGCAACTGTTCCCTGGTCTTACCGGATGCAAGCAATCAGAGGCATTATGGAGGTCATGATGGGAATCGATATTGGCGAGAACATAGTCCCTGTCGCCGGCATGCTCGTGCCGATCATCGGTAGTATTGCGCTGTTTTCGTTTTTGGCGGTGGCGTCCTGGTCGGATGCGCGCCGCAAGGAGCGAGAGGCCTATTACACGGCCGAGACTTTGAAGAAAATTGCCGAGAGTTCCGGCGAGGGGACTAAGTCTGCAGTCGAATACCTGCGGGAGCAAAACAGGAATATCCGCCAACGCCGTCTGGAGGGTTTAAAACTGGGCGGCCTGATCACTGCCGCTGTCGGCATTGGCCTGATGGCGTTTCTGCATGGCGTGGAACACGATGAACCGGCGTATCTGATGGGCCTGATCCCATTGCTTATCGGCGTGGCGCTGCTGGTATACGCATTCGCGCTCGCGCCGCGGCCTGAAGCGAACGCCTGATCAGGGTTGATCCTGGTTTGTCGGCCGCTTTCTCCTGTAATCGCCACGCAGTGCACTATAATCAAAGCGTTGGCTGCCGGACCGGACGGTCGCTGTCGCAAGGCAGAGGAAAGTCCGAACTCCGCAGAGCAGTGTGCCGGATAACGTCCGGGAGGGCCCCCGCGCCAGCATGTGGTGGGATCGTTCGACGGAAAGTGCCACAGAAAATATACCGCCCCGTCGTCGTTGTGAATCCGTCGTCGTCTTACGGGTTTAGAACGACGGCGAGGTAAGGGTGAAAAGGTGCGGTAAGAGCGCACCGCCGCGGCAGTAATGCTGCGGGCAGGGCAAACCCCACACGGAGCAAGACCAAATAGGGAGGGATTTTCGCCGTCGCTGCAAGTCCTTGATAGCCGCTCAGTCAGGGCAAGAACTTGCAGCGGCGGCGGAACGCGTGCCGGCTCGGTGCGCCACAACCTCCGGGTAGGTCGCTAGAGCCCCGCAGTAATGCGTGGCCCAGAGGAATGATCGTCCTGCCGGCAACGGCAGACAGAATTCGGCTTACAGGTCCGGCTGCCATCAACTGGTTTGTTCTACCGAACAACGCCTCGGACTCATGCCGCGTTTTCTTCATCGTCCAAAGTGCAATCCGTAAGGAAAGTTACGCTTGCTTAGGATCGGGACCGGGAGGCGCTCCCGTTAGACTCTCGTGTTAACCAAACGGGGAGGACGTTCGATGCAGATTTGAATTGCCCGTGAAACACTCAGTGACCAGCTTTTGCGCCTTTTCCAAGAGGAGGCAATTCGCAAGTCTTTGTTGCAATACTGAGTGTTTCACGCGCCTTTCAAATCGATCATAATTCTGGAATAAACAATCTGAAGAGATTCGTCAACGCAAACGTATATTCCCCGCGTGACGTTGGTTACCCAAGATTAGAGTCCTATAGATAATCAATCGGCCATCCCTGGGAAAAGATTGGTCTCTTAATTCGTTTCCGACTCCCACTCACTCAACTGCCGCTGCACAATGCCATAGCAAGCACAGGCTGCGTCCTCAAGCTTGCGCCGGTTCAGAATCTTAACCCTTCCCCGTGTGTAAGCGATCATTTTCTTCTTTTGCAGAATTCCGGCAGAGACGGTGACGCTCGCTCGGCGGGTACCAAGCATCTGCGCCATGAACTCCTGGGTCAAGGGAAGATTGTCGGACCTAATGCGATCCTGACTCATTAAGATCCAACGTGCCAGGCGCTCTTCTACTTCGTGCAGTCGATTACAGGCGGCGATCTGCGTCGTCTGCAGCGCAAGCTGTTGACCAAAGCGATGCAACTGCTGTTCTAACCCCGGCATTTTCCTGGCAAGCCGCTGAAGTGTCTCCGCGTCGCAGCGATAGGCCGTACCATCCCCTTGGGTAATATGCCGGGTCGGACTGCGACGGTATCCCACCAGGATCGGCAACCCCGTGAAACCCTCGCTGCCAATCAGTCCAACCTCGACGCTTTTTCCGTCTGGTTGAACGGCCACGACTGAAATCAGTCCGGTGTTCACAAAGTAGGCTGACTTGATGCTTTCTCCCGCTTCATAGAGGACTTGATGAAGCTTCAGCCGGACCAACTCCAGTCTGGGAAGGACATGATCGTATTCTTCAGGGGAAAGAGTGAGCAGGATTTTGTTTGCGATGGCATTTCCATCCTCGTCAACTCTGTGATTTCCGGTTGGTGCAGCGGAGAGCTTGTTCAGCGTCAGGGGGCCCCCTTGTGAAAGTGTCAGATGTAACAATCGGCTTGGCTAGAGGCGGCCGCAATTCTCTCAACTAGTTCGGGATGACAATGCAAACAGACTTGCAAGGGAATATTCCAGGACTCGTCGTCTCCATATACCCAGAACTGTGCGCTGATAGCCGCGCAAAGAAATCCGCAGTCCTGGCAATATCGCGGTGTGGAGACAGTTTTAGTCTGAAGGTTAAGCAACTCTTTCGAAGAATCTATAAAAGATTTGTCCACTTTTAGCTTCAGCTATCCCAGTTTCGCTTCAATGAGATGCCTCAAGATTAAAAGCAAATCGGAGAACGGGTCTGCACCTTAAACGACAAGAGGATGTACGCTGGCGAACAATCTCAGCAGAAGAGCAATAGCAATAGCGGGAATCGTTCCGCCCCATCCGCCTACCGCCGAAGGAAAGGAATTCTCTTCCGCTCGTCAGGCTGCCTGCCGCTTCCAGCGCGGGAAGCGGACAAATAATTAAATTTGGGAAAGGCTCGCAGAATGGCAAAGCGGGTGTAAAATTACGCCGCTTCGGAAATGCTCAATAGAGTTTCGGTTTTCGGCCCACTGCAACGACAACAACCCAAAAACAAAAAAGGGGGTAATAATGCGACGAAAGATCAGATCTTCGGCGGTACTGGTTTCGTTTTTCTGCTTGATGGCCGCAGTATCGGCCAGCGCACAAAAGCGGGAGGCGCCGGTCGGCGGGAATCTCCTGCCAGATGGTTTCTACATTACTCCTACGGCCGCTCCCGGCTCGTTCTTTCAGGGCCTGCCCACCGGGCTGCGTCCGGATGGTTCAGCCGATGCCAATGGCGCAGTGAATACGGCTCTCAGTCCGGATGGCACAGCGCTACTCATCTCAACCACTGGCTTCAATACCGGCTTCTATACCCAGGGACCGGATGGCACAGCCATCCTGTGGCCGGCCCTCTACCCGCTGACCGGGTTGCCATCGTCAACGCTGACGTCGAATGCCGAGTGGGTATTCGTTTACGACGTCCGCGGCGCGCAGCCCGTGCAAAAGCAAATGATCAACATCCCCAACACTTATCAGGGCCTGGTTTGGGACCCCTCGGGCACCCGATTCTACGTAGCGGGAGGCATCGACGATCGGATTGAGGTCTTCAAGAATGCCAACACCGGAGCAAGCGCCGATGGGAATTACGTGCCAGATGCTCCCTTCGTGCTCTTGAATCACAACCAACCCGCGAACGTTCCGGTCCAGGAATACCCGACTGGCGGCTTGTTCGGCACTACGCCGATCAACAACAACCCAATCGCGCAGTATATGTACATGCCGTTCAGCGCCCTGGCCGCCGGATTGGCCATCAGTCCGGACGGCACAACTCTATATGTCGCCAACTACCAGAACGATTCACTCTCCGTTATCAACACGGCTACCCGCGTGGTGACAAACGAAATTGTCTTCTTCGCGCCGGGACAAAGCACTGCGGTCGGCGAGATGCCGTACTGGCCGGTGGTTGTGTCCAATGCACAGGGCGCGCCGGTGAAGACTTACGTGAGCAGCCAGCGTGATGGTCAAGTGCTCGACGTGAGCATTTCCGGATCGGTCAACGTGATCCAGGTGGGCGGCGAACCGAATCGGATGATCCTGTCTGCCGATCAGAAATGGCTGTACGTTGCCAACGGAGATCTCGATGAGATCGAGGTCATCAATACCGCGACCGATAAACTTGTGCGATGGATGTCCGTGGCTCGTCCGGGATACAAATACAAGGGTGCCAATCCCAATTCGCTGGCCCTTAGCCCGAATGGACGAACCCTTTACGTGACGCTGGGCGGTGAGAATGCCGTCGCGGTGATTGACGTCGCGTCTCAGAAAGTCCTCGGCCGCATTCCCACCGGATGGTATCCAAGTTCGGTGTCGGTGAGCGCGGACGGGAGCACGCTGTACGTAGTGAACATGAAATCCAATGCAGGCCCCAATCTGGAATACCGCTACGACTGCCCAGGCACGGGCATTCCTCCGCAGTATTCGCAACTTCTGTGCCCGCCCCCGGATCCGACCTCCCGCAATGAATACATCCTGGCATTGCTGAAGGCAGGACTGTCGACCATCCCGGTTCCCGACGCTCATACCCTCAGCTATCTGTCGCAACTGGTCGATGCCAATAATGGCTTCCACAACCCGCAGCACGATCCGATGATGGCCTTCCTTCACAACCACATCAAACACGTGATCTACATCCAGAAGGAGAACCGGACCTACGATCAGGTGCTGGGCGATCTGACGCAGGGCAATGGCGATCCTACCCGGGTGCAGTTTCCGCAGCCGATTTCTCCCAACGAACACCTGCTCGCGACACAGTTTGCGCTGCTCGACAATTACTATGACGCCGGCGACGTAAGCGGCGACGGATGGAACTGGGATACGCAGGGTCATGCCAACGATGTCACCACCAAGAACGTCCTCCTCGGTTATGGCAATGCGAACTACAACATTCCCTTTGACTGGAACGGCAATCCGCGTAACATCGGAATCGCCCTGCCCGACACGACCACGGGAACGCCGAGTCCGAGCACGGTGCGCATTACCACCCTGTTCGATCCGACTGGCGGTTCTTCGATTGAACCAGGAACTAAGGACGTCACGGCCGACGAAGGCGCGGATGACCTGAATCCAGACGCGCTCGGCGGCTACATCTGGGATAGCGTGATGCGCGCCGGACTGACGGTTCGCCATTACGGTCTCTATGCCGACGAGAATTATTATGTCGACCCTTATGCGGGCGCTCCGTTCTACATTCCTATCGTCCGCAATGCCTTCGCTCAGAAAGTGGTGCAGGCGGTGCCGGTGCGCAAATCCCTCATCGGCAAAACCGACGTTTACTACCGGGGATGGGACCTGAACACTCCCGATCAATACCGCTTTGAGGAGTGGAATCGGGAGTTTAACGGGTATGTGAAGAATGGTAATCTGCCCAACTTCGAGATGGTCGATTTCATGGAAGACCATTTCGGTAACTTCTCGTCGAACGCTGCGAACCTGGAGAACCCGCTCGCGCAGATGGCCAGCAATGACTACGCGGTCGGCCGTCTGGTCGAGGCCGTCAGCAACTCACCTTACTGGAAGGATACGGCGATTTTCGTGGTCGAAGACGATGCTCAGAACGGGCCGGACCACGTGGATGCCCATCGCTCGACGGTGTTCGTGGCATCTCCTTACACCAAGAGCGGTGCGGTGGTGCACACGATGTATAACTCCACCAACGTTCTCAGAACCATTGAGGACATTCTTGGAGTTGACCACCTTGGACTGAATGACGCCAATGCTCTTCCCATGTCCGACGTGTTCATCAAGCAACCGAACCTGCAACCGTATACGGCGCCGATTCCGGGCATCCTGTGTCAGGCTCCTGTGGACCCGACACTCGTACCGGAGTGCGCAAACCCTGGAAGCCGCCCAATCACGGCCGCTGTCAAATCACTGCATGACGGCAAGTGGTGGGCGCAAGCAACCAAAGGCTTCAACTTCAGTCACCCCGACATGATCAACTCCGATTTGTTTAACCGGATTCTCTGGCGGGGAATCATGGGCGATGACAAGCCCTACCCCAAGCCAGCCGTTCAGGTGGTTAGTAAGGGAGCGCCGGAAGCGGATCGCGACTAATTCGCTCCGAGTACTGGTGTTCTATTCAATCTGCACAACGAGGGATGGTGGCATACGTCACCATCCCTTTTTCACTATTTGTGGATGTAACTGCCCGGCTCGCGCGGGCGCCGTTAGGTAGTTCTAATCCGCAGTCTCAAACGCGGTGCGCAGGAAGCTTGCCAGTTGCCACCCATCCATGTAGTTGTAAGGAAATTCTCCCATCGAATAATGGCCGCAGGGCAGCACCACCACTTTGTGATCCAGGCGATGGCGCGCGAACTCGGCAACCACCTGCCGGGAAAACTCCGGCAAAAATGTCAGATCGTATTTCGCATAGATAATCAGCGATCTCCGCGGCCAGCGCGAGAACTTGTCGAAGTAGACCATCGGACTCACGGCGCGAAACACTCTTCGAAGGCTCTCCACATCCAGTGCCACTTCGAGCGCTTCGCGGATATGGCGCGTCGATTGCCCGTGCCAGACCACGTCGGCGAAATAGGTCGAAGCATGATTGAAGGCTGCGACGCGAATCCGCGGATCGTGCGAGGCGGCGATAAAGGAGTAGCAGGATCCGAGACTGGTCCCGACAATGCCGAGCCGCCTATATCCCTGCGACTCCAGCCAGTCCAGGCAGGAACGGGCATCGACCACGCCCTGTCGCACCGAGTCGATGGTGCGGCCCACGTTCGCGGAGACGGCGTAGTCAGCCCGGTGAACGCCCGCTGGACGCCGGATATCGTGATAGGGCATGCTGAGTCGCAGCACGGCAATTCCAAGCCAATTCAGAACCCGGCACAGACTGTTGTAGGCCAGGCCATCGGCGTTCCAGTGCGGAAGCACGACCACTGCGCGGCGTCCACGCGCCGGAAACCAGCGGGCATTGACAAGATTGTTCTCCGGGAAAGGAGTTGCGACCGGCGAAGTGAAGCGAAGAAATTCCGCATGGGTGCCGCGAACCTTCTCTTCCAGCCTGGGATCGGGCACCTCGCGTGTGCTGAACACCTGCACCTCGCGCCGCTCCAGCCTGAAGTCGGCCGGTGTTTTGTACGAGTAGAATTCGTCGCTGCTCTGGATGATGCGATCGTTGAAACGACCAAAATACTCAGCCAGATCGCGTGGCGTCTTGCCCTGCGGCGCGCCGTTCCGGCCCGGCCAGTTCGCCGTCCACTCCAGTCCCCACTCCAGAGGACGCACGACACGATTGTTATCCACCGACGTGAGCCGGGTCTCCCAATCGTGCATCCATTGGCCATAGCGCGAGTGCATGTTCTTTTTCGACTATAACAAACGACGGAGCCCAACCAATGGCGACCGCAGCGAGTGGAAGAACGCCGCATCGAGCGGTGCCGTGCGCAAGTTTAAGGTCAGGAGCTGGTTTCGAGGTCCTGCACAAACCAAAACTCCCCCTTGATATGTAGCTACAGTTGGAGTTACAGTATTGGAATTAGTATGCGTGCGCCAGTCCGTGAACACTCGGATTATCGCTTCGAATGGGATGAAAGCAAGAACCGGCAAACATCAAGAAGCATGGGTTTGACTTTGCAGATGCAGAGGAGATGTTCCGCGGCGCCCTTTTTTTCTGGCCCGATGTGCGAGACGACTACGGAGAAAGCCGCTGGATTGGAATCGGTAAAATTCGCGAACGTAGCGCGGTTGTTGTATTCACTGACCGTGGTCCCGAGACAATTCGTATCATTTCGCTGAGAAAGGCAACCCGTCGTGAAAGTAAACAATACGAAAAAGCGATCGAGAACGAATTGGAAGCGCGTTGATGCGCTCCAGGATTCGGAGATTGATTTCTCGGAGATCCCGGAACTTGGTCGCGACTTCTTTGCGCACGCTATTCGCTGGCCCGGCAAGAAACAGCAGATCACCCTGCGCCTCGATCCGGATGTGCTCGGCTTTTTCCGTCGCCAGGGCAGGGGATATCAAACGGCCATCAACGCCGTGCTGCGGCACTACGTGCAATCTCAAGAAGGCAACAGCCGAAGACGTTCCACTTGATCGGATTCCACTGACTACTGATGACTGAAAGCTGAGAGCTTCCTCGTCAGCTATACACCCTCGGCACGCGCTGCGAGATCCCACACAGAATTTCGTAAGGTACACTTTCGCAGAGGCGTGCAAGTTCGACGGCATCCACGCTCTTGCTGCCACTCGCGCCGATCAGGATCACTTCATCTCCCACCGCGACACCCGGGATGTGGCCGACGTCGACCATTGTCAGATCCATCGAGACGCGTCCGACGACCGGCGCATATTCTCCGCGCACGATCACACGCGCGCGATTCGACAGCAGGCGCGGATAGCCATCGGCGTAACCAACCGGCACAACCGCGATGCGGCTATGTTCCTTCGTCACATACGTTCCCATGTAGCCGACCGCTTGTCCTGCAGGCACGTCCTTCACGGTGAGAACGCGCGTCTTCCACGAGAGCACAGGACGGAGCGGCAGCGGAGACTCGCTGATCGTCTCGCCGCCACGCGTCGTGGGAAGCGAATATCCATAGAGGAGGATCCCCGGACGCACCATGGTCCTCCACGTTTTGGGCCGCGCACTCACGGCCGCCGAATTGCTCATGTGCACCAGCGGCGGATGCAACCCGCGCTCGTCGAGCATAGCGAGTGCTTCATCGAAAAGTTCGGCCTGGCGCGGGGCGTCTTCGGCGTCCAGCACCTCGGCCGAAGCGAAGTGCGTGCTTACGCCCTCCAGACGCAGGTGCTCGCACACCGCCAGCTTGTCGAAGAACTGCGGCAGCGCTTCTTTAGGCGCACCCAGACGGTTCATGCCCGTGTCGACCTTCAGATGGACGGGCAGAACAACCTGCTGCTTTCGCGCCGCTTTTTCCAATCGCTCAACGTGCCAACTCTCCCAGACGGTGGGCGTCAGATTGTGAGCGACGATGCTGTCCTCCTCGCCCTTCCAGATTCCGGTCATCAGCAGGATGCGCGTCCAGATGCCTGCGCTGCGCAGGGCGCGTCCTTCGGCGGCGTCAGTTACACCAAGCCAGGGTGCGCCTTCGGCTTCAAGGGCGAGCGCACATTCGGTTGCACCGTGTCCGTAACCATCGGCCTTCACCACCGCGCAGATCGCCACGTTCGGCCCGACGTGCTGCTGCACAACGCGAAAATTCTCACGTAGGGTGGCGAGCGAAACTTCCGCCCAGGTGCGGCCGTCAAGAGCGAGCGAGCGACGATCGGGCAGGACTAATCGATCAAGGCGAGGCGCATTCACTATGCCGATTATAACTATCGCCCGGCCACTCGGTTAACGACCGACGGTAACTACGGTTTCAGTGAGCGTCGCCGGAAAGATTTCCCCGGCTAGCAGGCCGGAGAAGAAGCTAGTAGCCTGTATTCATGTCTTTTCACTCCGGATTCGTCTGCATTCTCGGTCGTCCCAACGCGGGCAAGAGCACGTTGCTCAATGCGTTGGTTGGTGAGAAGCTTGCGATCATTTCACCCAAGCCGCAGACCACTCGCAACCGCATTCTCGGAATCATCAACCACCCCAAGCGGACGGTCCAGAATCGGAATCACGAGCAGCAAAAGGCGACCCATAAAAAAGGGCAGCAAACCGGACAGATCGTACTGATCGACACGCCGGGAGTGCATAGTTCCGGATCCTCGCTCGATCGCAAGATGATGGCCGAGGTCCGCGCGGCGCTTGAGGGCTGCCAACTGATCCTGCTGATTGTCGATGCCAAGAGGAAGTGGGATGCTGAGGACGCTCAGGTTCTCGACTTGGTAAGAAAGTCGGGCACACCCGTATTCCTGCTGCTCAACAAAATCGATCTGCTGGCCGACAAGCGGAACCTGCTGCCGCTCATCACAAAATTCCAGACGCTACATAACTTTCAGGAAATCATTCCAATTTCCGCGCTGAAGAAAACCGGCCTCGACGAATTATTAGAGTGCGTGGTGAAGGCGCTGCCGAGCGGTCCGCGCTACTTCCCCGAGGATCAGATCACGGATCAGCCGGTGCGATTCATGGCTGCCGAGTTGATCCGCGAGCACGTTCTGATGCAAGCCCATGAAGAGGTGCCGCACGCCGTGAGCGTACTGATCGAACAGTTCGAGGAGAGTCCCAGACTCGTCCGGATCGCCGCCGCGATTTACTGCGAGCGTGACGGGCAGAAGGCGATCCTGTTGGGCAAGGGTGGCCAGATGCTGAAAAAAATTGGCACGGCCGCGCGGCTCGATATCGAAAAAATGGTTGGAACCAGAGTTTTTCTCGAACTTTTCGTCAAAGTTCGGGCAGGCTGGCGCGACTCTAGGCAGTTCGTCGAAGAACTCGATTGGCGGCGTCAAATGGAACAGATCGGCGGCCCCCACCCGCACGAATCATAGGCCTGCACCGATGGGCTAACTCCCGCCGCGAGTAGCGTAAGGTCGCTCAAAAGATGCATGGGTCCTTCGAGCGCCTAAACCCGGCCTCGGCCTAAAGCTTTCCGCCACGAGGCCGATGCCAATACAAAGCGCTGCCGTCCCATGTTGACCACTGAGCATATATCTGAACATAGACCCAACCCGGAAATCCGTGGAGCGACAAACTCGACCAAGGCCATCGTGGAGCCTGATGTACCCGATGACAACGGCGGTTTGAAGCTCCGCGAAAAGGATGAGAAAGCCCTCAGCCCCAAGTCGTTCCCGGGCGGCGTCAAATTGCGCGCCTTGGTAGTCGAAGACGACCCCGCCGATGTGGAATTACTCTTACACGCCCTGAGCGGCGGTGGCTGCGAACCTGACATTGACATTGTCCAGACGGCGGAGGATTTTACCGCCCATGTGCGCAAGAACCGCTATGACGTGATATTGGCTGACTACGGGCTGCCCGGGTGGAACGGGATGGAAACCGTGAAAGTACTGCGCCGCGAAGGATTGGATATTCCTGTAGTCGTGGTCTCAGGCTCGCTCGGCGAGCTCAAGGCCGTCGAATGCATCAAGCAAGGTGCGGCCGACTACGTTCTCAAGGACCATCTGCCCCGTCTGCCGGAGGTGGTGCGCCGCGCCATCGCCGACAAGAAGTTGCGCGAAGACCATCGCCATTCTCAAGAGGAGTTGGCCCGCTCGAACCGCGATCTCGAGCAGTTCGCCTACGTTGCTTCCCACGATCTGCAGGAGCCTCTGCGCATGGTGGCGACCTATACCCAGCTGCTGGCCGAACGCTACCAGGGCAAGCTCGATGAAAACGCTGACAAATACATTCACTACGCGGTCGATGGCGCCCTGCGCATGCAGACCATGATTCGCGACCTTCTGGCGTTTTCACGCGTAGGCAGCCACGGGACCGATCTTAAACTTACCGACTGCAATACCGTCGTCGATGCCGCCCTAAAAAACCTGCACGTCGCCATCCACGAAAGCGCGGCCCAGATCGTCCACCGGCACCTTCCTTCCATCCTTGCCGATGGATCGCAATTGTCGCAGGTTTTTCAGAATCTCATCGGGAATGCGATCAAGTTTCGCGGCTCCGAGCCGCTTGTGATTCGCATAACTGCGGACCTCGCCGCCCGCGAATGGCTTTTCTCGATCGCCGACAATGGCATCGGCATTGCAGCGGAGCAGGCGGACATCATCTTCGTGATCTTCAAGCGCCTGCACACCTGTGCCGAGTACCCTGGCAGCGGAATCGGCCTGTCGATCTGCAAAAAGATCGTCGAGCAACACGGCGGACGCATCTGGGTGGAATCGGAGCCTGGCCGGGGATCCACATTTAAGTTCACCATTCCGGCCGGCGATGAACTTGAGGAGATGGATTTCATTGGCTGACTCTGAAGCTGAAGTTCTGCTGGTGGACGACAATCTCGGCGACATTGACCTGACCAGCGAAGTGCTGGCCAAAAGCAAATGGCATTTTCACCTGACCGCGGTCAACGATGGGGAGGATGCCATTTCCTTCTTGCGCCGCCGCGGCAAATATGAGGAGGCTCCCGTCCCCGACCTCATTGTTCTCGATCTGAATCTGCCGCGCAAAGATGGCCGGAGCGTCCTCGCCGAGGTCAAGACCGATCCTGTCCTCGCCAGGATTCCAGTAGTGATTTTCACCACTTCACATGCCAGTGCCGACATTACCCGCTGCTATGAATTGGGGGCGAACTGCTACCTCCGGAAGCCCGGCAACCTCGCCGATTTTGTCGCTCTCGTACATTCCATGGCGGACTTCTGGCTCGGCTTCGCCAGTCTGCCCATTCGCCGCACAGACGAGTGATTCATCGGCACGCGTCCCGATGCGCAACCAACTTAGGATGCGAAACTTGTGATCGCAAGCCCATCGCCAAATCAGCTGTTCAGTTCCAATATGGGAATATCCCACGCTCTTTGTGGGCACGAATGTATGTGCTGTCGCACATTTCTGCCGATTGCTGACTCATAATGGCATCGCCCGATATTGCGCGCGTCGGAAATGTCTCCATGGACCCTGCGTTGGATCCTCGCATCTCAAAAAACCTGGCCCGCTTCACCGCGTTCTGCTGCGCCCTTTCAATGGGCTTCGGCTCGCTGGTCTTGATGGGCTGGATATTTCACATCCCACGCCTCAAGTCCTTTCTGCCTGGATATGTCCAGGTAAAGGCAAATACTGCAGTCTGTTTCCTCCTGATCGGCCTGGCTCTATCGATCGCAAGAAGTCGCGGGCATAAGGGGTCAGAGCGGCGGAACATCGTGATAGGACTTCTGGCGCTGGTTGTCTCGGCGGTTGGCCTGCTCTCATTCCTCGAATATTGGTATGGCTGGAACCTGGGCCTCGACCAACTGCTGATCTTGGCCGACGCTGACGACACTCCCGGCAGCGTTCGAATCGGGCTTATGTCGCCCATCACCGGCTTAGGGTTCGCCCTGCTCGGCCCAGCCGTCGTGGCGCTGGATTGCAACGCAAAGTGGGCACGCTGGCTGGGACAAGCACTCACCAGTGTCGTTGCCATTACCTCCCTGTTCGGTATCCTCGATCTTGCCCTCGAGCCCGGCGCCAGCGCCATCCATACTTACATCGCACCCACCACAGCCCTTGTTCTATTCATACTTGCGTTTGGAGTGATGACGGCACGAACTGACTGCGGCCTTGGTGCCCTGCTCGCGACCCTGAGCCTCGGAGGCATGCTGGCCCGCCGATTGTTCCCGGCCGCAATCATGTTCCCGTTCGTGATTGGGTGGATGCGATCAAAAGGCCTGCATGCCGGTCTCTACTCAGACTGGACCGGGATGGCCATCGTGACCGTGAGCGCAACCGCCCTCCTCGCCGGCACTACCGCCTGGACCGCGTTCCTCATCGACCGCACGGATGCCAAGCGACGCAAAGCGGAAGAGTCGTCTCGACGTTTGGCCGCGATCGTGACCGGCTCAAACGACGCAATCATCGGCAAGAGCCTCGACGGCATGATCGAGACGTGGAACCCCGGCGCAGAAGAAATGTACGGCTACTCCGCGGCAGAGGTTGTGGGACATCACATCTCCCTGCTCATGCCTCCCGATCACCTCGATGACTACAGCAAAATCATGGAGCGAATTACCCGCGGCGAGATTGTGCGCCATTATGAAACCGTCCGGATGCGCAAAGATGGCCGGGTATTCCCCGTGTCACTCTCGGTCAGCCCCGTCAGGGACGAGAGCGGAAAGATCGCCAGTACCTCGGCCATCGCCCGCGACATCACCGGCCACAAGCAAGCGGAAGAAAGCCTTCGTGCACAAAGCCACACCCTCCAGCTACTGCTGGACAACATGGAAGAGGGCATGGTGGCGGCTGACGAAAATGGAGAATTCTTGCTCTGGAATCAAGCCGCCGAAGGACTGGCCGGCCGCGGACCGGCTGATTTATCGATCGAGGAGTGGTCTCTTCACTATGAGATGTACGCAACGGACGGCGTAACCCTCCTCCCGACTGGCCAACTTCCCTTGGTGCGGGCGATTCGGGGAGAAACCGTCCGCATGGAGAGCATAGTGCGCAGCCCCAAGGCTCCCTCCGGCGCATGGCTGGAGTTCACGGGCCGCCCGCTGAAGGACGAGCTGGGCGCCTCGCGTGGCGGACTGGTCGTGTTCCGCGATGTAACCGCGCGAAAAGCTGCCGAGCGCGAGATCCGTACTCTCTACGACGAACTGGAACAGCGCGTCCACGATCGCACCGCCCAACTCGAAGCCGCCAACAAGGAACTGGAAGCGTTCACCTATTCCGTATCCCACGATCTGCGCGCCCCACTCCGCCATATCAGCGGCTTCTCGAGAATCTTATCGGAGGAGTTCGGCCCCGCGCTTCCTCCCGAAGCTCAGCATCATCTGCAGCGTATCGAAGACGGCACGCGCCGCATGGGGCAGCTCGTGGATGACCTCCTGAACCTCGCGCGCGTCGGAAGGCGCGAGCTCAGCCTGCAGATCACCGGACTCAAGTCGGTGGTCGAGGAAGTAATCAACGCTCTCGCCCTGGAAATAGCCGGTCGCGAGATTGAATGGAAGATCGGCTCCCTCCCTTACGTGGAGTGCGACCCCGGCCTGATGAACCAGGTTTTTCAGAACCTGATTTCCAATGCTCTTAAATTCACCCGCCCGCGAAAGCCCGCCGTCATTGAGATTGGACAGCAGCAGGAAAACGGCGCCGTCGTCGTATTTGTTCGCGACAATGGCGTCGGATTCAGCATGAAATACGCCGAAAAACTATTTGGAGTCTTCCAACGCCTGCATCGCGTCGAAGAATTCGAAGGCACGGGCGTGGGCCTGGCAACCGTGCAACGCGTCATCCAAAAACATGGCGGGCGTATTTGGGCGGAGGCCGAATTGGATAAAGGCGCCACCTTCTATTTCACGCTCGCCAATCTTGCAAAAAACGAGAGCAAAGCCGAAGCGGCAGCAGGAGGAACACTATGATGCCTGGCCCCCCGCGCAAATTCCACCTCACCTCCACTCAATTGCTTGACTTAAGCGCAACGAAAATGAAAATCAAGATAGATGCGCGGCGTCGGAAACTCGCCCGGCAACCGTTTGTCCTTTTGGTTAAAAAGTTGGCGATGACAAGCCAACTCTTTGTTTATCAATACTTTGACTATAAACTATTTGTAATCAATACTTTGGAGACGAAATCGCCGTAAACAACTGATTCTAAAGAACCGGGCCAAGGGGGGGTACCCCCTGTAATAGTGAAAAAGGCGTCCGAATGGACCGAAACCCCGAGGGAAATAATGAGCACTCGACAGATCGAAATCCTGCTCGTAGAAGATAACAACGAAGATGCGGAGCTGACTCTGCGTACTCTGCGAAAAGAGAGCCCGACAGTCAGTATTCACGTCGCCCATGACGGCGAAGAGGCTCTCGATTTCCTCTTCTCTACGGGATCTTACGCCGGCCGCGCCTTGGAGCATCCCCCGAGGCTCGTGCTTTTGGATCTGAAGCTGCCGAAGGTAGACGGGATGGACGTTCTCAAACGCCTGAAGACCGATCCTCGCACCAGCACAATTCCAGTCGTCATCCTCACCTCTTCCCGGGAGGAACGCGATCTGATCGCCGGCTATGCCTCCGGCGCAAATAGCTACATTCAGAAACCGGTCGACTTCAGGCAGTTCCGGGACACGGTGAAATCGGTCGGCCTCTACTGGCTGCTGATCAATCAGCCTCCCGTTCCCAAAGCGCCAAACCTCGAAGCGAGGATCCTCAAAGCAGAGATCCGGTCTGAAGGTCAACGGTAATTTGTGGATGGATTGTAAGGGCGGCTCTCATAAACTGCTTCCAGGCCACACTCCATCCACTTTCCTATGCAATTGGATGGTTCTTGTGTCAGAATCCCAGCGATGATTCGGCAAAGTCCTGAAAATG
This sequence comes from uncultured Acidobacteriaceae bacterium, assembly GCA_963821295.1. Lineage (GTDB taxonomy): Bacteria > Acidobacteriota > Terriglobia > Terriglobales > Acidobacteriaceae > Acidiflorens. The sequence continues at coordinate 1,544,415 of CAWGDB010000001.1, forward strand.
CAATCGGCATCTGTCTCTCGATAGCGCCCGCATCCCCAAGGAGGCGCGACCGCTAGTGGAACTCTACCGGTGGTTGCCACCCGAAGCCGCAAAGATTCTCCTCGTCCTTTTTTTGTCCTTCCTCATTGGGCTCGAACGTGAGGAGCACAAGCAGACCGCCAAGTCCTACTCTTTCGGTGGAGTGCGCACTTTTCCCCTCATCGGATTAATTGGGTATTCCATCGCTCTTATCTCCGGCGCTCAGCTACTCCCGGTAACCTTTGGCTTCCTGGTGATTGGCGCGTTCCTGTTGTTGTCCTACTGGCATAAGCTTTCCTGCGAGCAAGCTGCTGGCGTAACCACGGAAATGTCTGGACTGGCGACCTACCTCGTGGGCGCGCTGATCTTCTACGACCACTTGTGGATTGCCACCACGCTGAGTGTGGCCAGCCTGCTATTGCTGGAACTGAAGACCGTTCTCGAAAAGCTCGCCAGCCGTGCCGCCCCCGATGAGATTCTCACCTTCGCCAAGTTCCTTTTACTTTCAGCGGTAATTCTGCCCGCGCTGCCCAACCAGGAATTCGGACGCTTCCACATCAACCCGTTCAAAACCTGGCTCGTCGTCGTAGCGGTCAGCGCAATCTCCTATGGCAGCTATGTGCTGCAGAAAATCACGAAAGAACGAGGCGGAGTCGTACTCACCGCATTCCTTGGCGGAGCCTACTCCTCGACCGTGACTACGGTGGCCATGTCGCGAAGGGCCGCTCGCGAGGCACGTCCGCATCTTTTCGCGGGCGGCATCCTGATCGCATCGGGCGTGATGTATATCCGCCTCTCCGCGCTGCTGATGCTCTTCAATCATCAACTCGGCAAAACGCTGGCGCCAGCCTGTCTCGTCCTCGCCGCTTTCGCTATCGCAACCGGATGGCTCTGGTCTCGCAGGCCGGACGCCCAGGCTTCGCAGATCAAGCGCGAATTTGAACCCAGTAATCCTCTTGAGCTGGTGGCCGCCTTCCTCTTCGCAGCTTTCTTTCTGGCCATGCTCGTCGCCACCCAGTTGGCCGTTACCTATTTAGGCAGAGCCGGTGTCAACATCCTCGCCGCCATCATGGGAGTCACCGATGTTGATCCCTTCATCATGGGGATGACGCAAGCTGCGGGCACCATTACTCCCCTCAAGGTCGCCGCCGTCGCGGTCATGATCGCCGCTGCCAGCAACAACTTGATCAAAGGAATTTACTCCTATAGCCTGGCCGATAAAAAAACCGGCATTCAAAGTCTGTCTCTGTTAGTCGCTCTGGCTGCCGCCGGACTCGTCCCGCTCCTATGGCTCTGAGTTCGCCCGAGCAAGGTCACTTCCCGAATGTGAGAGCCGTCATAGACGATCCCCTCGTCCGCGGTCCATCATGACAACTGGAGGGCAAGATGGCAGTCGTCGATACCAAAAAAGGCGTGCTTGGAATTCTGACGGGCGGCGGCGATGTTCCCGGCCTGAATCCGGCGATTCGTGCCGTCACCATCCGCGCCATTCGCGAAGGATATCAAGTCATCGGCATTCGCCGCGGCTGGGCCGGATTGGTCGATATCATTCGCGACAAAGACGTCGATAACAGCAACAATTTCCAACTCCTCACCGAAGATGTAGTCAACCGCGCTGGCCGCACCGGCGGCACCTTCCTTCACACCTCGCGCACCAATCCCAGCAAGGTCAGCAAAGGCAGCGTTCCGCCGCACCTGAAAGATGCCTTCCAGGCCGAGAAGAACGACCTCACTCCCGAGGTGCTCAAGAACCTTGACTGGCTCGGCATCGACTACATGATCCCGATCGGCGGCGATGACACGCTGAGCTATGGCGTCCGCCTCGACCAGGAAGGCGTCAAGGTCGTGGCCATCCCGAAGACCATGGACAACGACGTTCCCGGTACCGACTACTGCATCGGCTTCAGCACCTGTGTGACCCGCACCATTCAAATGGCCAACAGCCTGCGCACCTCCGCCGGTTCGCACGAGCGCTTCCTCGTTCTCGAAGTATTCGGACGCTACGCCGGCTACACTGCCATGCTTCCCACCATGGCCGGAGCCGCAAACCGCTGTGTCATTCCCGAGCATAAGTTCAACATGGAACAGCTGACGGAATTGCTAGTCTACGACCGCAACAAGAATCCCAGCCGCTACTCGGTGGTCTTGGTGTCAGAAGGCGCGATGTTTGAAGGCGGCGAGATGATCTATTCCGGCGAGACTACCGACGCCTACGGCCATAAAAAGCTGGGTGGGATCGGCGACCTCGTTTCCGAGCAACTCAAAGAATTGTCCGGGAAGTTCAATCAGGGAAAGAGTATCGACATCATCAACCAGAAACTCGGCTACCTGGTTCGTGGCGGCGATCCCGACGCCATCGATTCAATCGTTCCCATGGCGTATGGAAATCTCGCGCTCGACCTGATCCTGGGCCGCATCTATGGACGACTTGTGGTCTTGAAAAACGGCCGCTACGATAACACGCCGATCGATGTTGTCACGGCAACCAAGAAAACCGTCAACGTGAAAGAACACTACAACACACAGCGTCTGCGTCCACACTACAAGAGCTTCGAAATGAAGCCGCTGTTCATCATGACCAGCGAGGCGGGATAATCACTGCTTCTTCTTCGGAGGCAAGTACTTCTTTGCAATCGACGCGACGATCACATAGTTTGGATCGACCATCTCGTTAAGGTGAATCTTCCCCACCTGCGAGAGCAGTTCATACGCGTCGAGTTCTGACAATCCGTAGTCTCTATGAATCCAGTGCACGAGTTCGGTGAAGGCGATGCGCAGAGCGTCGTCAAGCGGACGATACGCCCCGACGGTCATGATCGCATCGTCATTTTCGAATTGCGGCCAACTGATCGTGCGTCCCTTGATCACGCTAAATTGCACACGCGCCTTGAGTGGAACCTCGATGGCTGTGCCAGCGATCTCGCCGTCACCCATGGCCGCATGGCCGTCGCCAATGTAGAACAGCCCTCCCTTCACGTTCACAGGAAAGTAGACCGTGTTGCCGGCGCTGGCTTCGGGCGAGTCCATGTTGCCGCCGAACTCGGCCGGCACAACCGAACTGCGCGCCTCACCGTTCGCGGGAGCGACCCCGATGCAGCCGAAGAAGGGATGTAACGGAATCTTCACCGAAAAATCGGAGTCGAGCGCTTTGAACGCCGCCGTGTTGGCCGCATGGTCGATGTGGTAGTACCACACTCGCTCGGGTAATGGCGTGTGCAGCATGGGAGTGTAGTTGGTTTCGTTGAGCGCGCCAAATCCCGGAGCAAACGCGCCCACTCCGGTATCTCCGTCAACTTGCAGATCGAGAATCTTGACAGCCAGCGTGTCACCCGGCTCCGCGCCGTCGACGTAGAACGGCCCAGCCAGAGGGTTGTCGCCTTTGGACATACTCAACGTGTCACCCGGCTTCTTGAGCGCGTTGCCGAAGCAGTCGAGCGTGTTGGTGTCAAGAATATCGCCGGACTTCAGACGCGCAACCGGCTCTGCCGTTGCGAAAAGATACTTCACGTTGTCGATGGTGGTGGTGTAGTGGACGACGTTGCTGGTTTGCCCGTAGATTCGAGCCCCGCTCGTGACCACCATGCCGAGCAACAGCAAGATTCCGCAGCTACGTCTCACACTTTCCCTCCGTGGCCTGCGCCGTTGTGCGCGCCGGTGATAGGCAGTTTCTGACTGGTCGGCCGTACCGGCTATCAAAACCTCTGTATAGTTTCTCAAAAAGCAATCTTCAACGAGAACTGAATCAGTCGCGGCGTCCCGATGACCGAAGTGATTGGGGCAGAACCCGACCCTGGTGTGGATCCAACCACCGCCGCCGACGGATTGGCGAACGAGGGATGATTGAACAGGTTGAAAAAATCCGCACGGAAACGCACGCTCGGTTGTTCTCCCAGCTTGAACGTCTTGCCCAGTGTGAAATCCACATTCTTCTGCGGCGGGCCGACGATGCAATTCCGCGGCGTATTGCCGTAGACGGTGGCATCGGTCGTTCCTCCGCCCGCTAGCGGCGCCAGCGGGTCGGGGCTGTAAGCATTCGGGTTCACCCAGTTTGCTACGCGCGATTCGGGACTGCCGGAACTGGGCGCATTCCCGCAGCTATATCCCGGACTGAACGTCGCGGTTGAGGAAGGCGTACTTGCCAAGGCGTATGATGTCCCTCCCGCAGGATCAAACACCGTAAATGGCGACCCCGATTGCACCGTCACCACACCGCTGGCCTCCCATCCGCCGAGCGCGCCTTTGGTCAGAACGTTGGAGCCAGCTAAGGTCGGCAATTGATAAACCGCGCTGGTCACAAACCGGTGCCGCTTGTCAAAGTCAGACAAGCCGCGCGAGGCAGTCCCGCTATCCTGATCGTTGACTCTGGTCAGGAAGGCCACGCTGGCGGTGGAAACGTCATCAATCGATTTTGACCAGGTGTAAGCGCTCTGCCAATACAAGCCTCTGGAAAAGCGATGCGATAACGTGGCTTGTAGCGCGTCATAGTGCGAATCGGAGTTGGGTGCAAAGTCCTCGAAGTCCGCGGGCGCAATGCCGAGGTAAGGAGCGCGCGCGCTGACGTTCTCTGCCGTCGAATCTACGATCGTGCAGGAAAGTGACTGCGCTTGCAGGTTCGCGCAACCCGCCCCCGTAACCGTGACCGGATGCTGCGCGGTCGCCAGTGTCGCCTGATCGGGATCAAACGTGGAACGCAGGCGCGTGCCCTTCGTGCCAATATAGCCGAGCTCCATAAACCAGTCTCGGCCCAGTTCGCGCTGCATCGTGAGATTCCACTGCTGGGTCGTGCCTGAGACCCAGTGCAAAGGAACGGCGAGTTGAATCAGGCTGTTGACATTGCCGCTGAAAACAGCCGTGCAGTCCTGGGGCATCGCGAAGGAGCATGAACTAGTGTCGAAGCCCTGGAGTATCGCCGCCGTCGGCACGTACGTTTGCGTCGGGTTGGCTCCCAAAGGCGGAATGCCGTTGGGGAAGGCCGCGCTCGAGGCAAACAAGTTGGCCAGACTGTTCGCGCCCGGCAGGAACCCTACCAGAAATGGATAAGTCGGCGGAGCGATCGCGAGATTATCTACCGCTCCCAAATCTTCGCGCACACTGTAAATGCCATAGCCACCGCGGATCGAAAGATTGTGATGTCCTCCCACATCCCATGCAAAGCCGATGCGCGGCTCCCAGACCGTAGCGTACTCGTTGTCGAGCCCAGCCTGGTTGAGCGTCCCCGTGATCCCCGTGAGCCCGAATTTGTTTATGCACTTTGGATAGACATAGGGTTGCCCGGTTACGTTGGACTCCTCGGGATTGGTATTGCCAGTGTGGCACAGCGTGTCATACGGCGCGCCGTTAAACTCGTTGCGGAAGCCGAGATTCAGGGTCAAACTCTTGCTGACCCGATAGTCATCCTGGGCAAACCACGCAAAACCTGGAATGCGGTAATCGTGATTGCCGAGGCCGCCTCCACCTTCGCCAAGCAGTGGACTGCCCGTCAGGAAACTCTGGAAATCGGTGGGCGCCGTGACCCCGGGAATGCCTACAAAAAACACCAGGCCATTGTCAGCGATCGGCAAGCTCCGGCGCATGGCCACGCGATCGACTTCGCCGCCAAAGCGAAGCTGATGCGCTCCGTGGGTCCAGCTCACCGTGTCGGTCCAAACATAGTTGTCTGAAAGCGCCGACTGCAACTGCGTGGGATAGGCCCCGAATGCCCAACTTCCGAACTGGAGCCGGTATATGTTCGGGTCGCCAGCCTGTCCGTTTACTCCGGTAGCGGTCGGCAAATTGATACCGATTTGAGTGTTGGTGATGGGCGCCTCATTGCTCAACCTGTCGCTGATGATATTGACGCCAAATCGAAATTCGTTCACCAGCGAGTTGGTGAAGATATGCGTCTCCGTGATGCTGCCAAAGCGGCTATGCAGCGGAATGTCGAGTGGGAAATTCAGGTTGTTGACGCCGGGCTGTCCACCAGTCTGGATCCCGTACGAATCAGCGCCGAAGGGCTGGAAGGTATCGGAGTCAGACCAGAAGAAGCGCTCGGAGAGATGATCTTTGCCTCCGCGAAACTCGCGATCCCAGTTCGCTGTGAACTGATCGTCCCGAAACTTGCCGGGATCGGTCAGAACCAGCGGGCCGTAATTGAGTTGGCCGTTCGTGAAGCCGGGAGTGCCGGGAACCGTCGGAACCAGCCAACCGCCCGGGCTTGCGCCGAAAGAGCTCCCCTGCACATTCAACAACGCCAGCGCCACCGGATCAATGGATGTGGCAGTCGCCCCGGCACAGTTTGCGCCGCAAAAGAAAGTGTTCAGCAGAGTAGTCTGATCGCGCGCCGTCGGTAGTACCGGGATCATCGTGTTGATAAATGTTCCCGGCGAGGCGCCGCTGCGCTGGCGTGTTCCCTGATAATTCACGTAGAAGTAGCCGAGCGCAGCGTGATCGCCAATCGGCCCGCCAAAATCGCCGCCAAAAATGTTCTGCTTGATCACAACCTTACCCAGAAAGTAATCATGGGCGTCGAGCGCAGTATTGCGGAAGTACTCCCAGGCATGCGCCATGGAACTTGGAGGTTCCGCTTTTGAGCGTAGCGTTGATGTTGCCGCCGCCGTTGCGCCCTTGCGTCGCGTCGTAAAGGCTGGTCGATACCTTGAACTCTTCGATCGCGTCGGGACTGGGGAGCGGAGTGTAGGTCAATTCGCCGAATGCGTAGTCGGCCACCGAAATGCCATCGATCAGATAGTTATTGTTGTCTTCGCGCCCGCCATTTACGTGGATATAAACCGCGCCCCGGCCCAGCTGCGACGCGCTATTCAAGTCCGAAGCCGCCCCTGCTGAGAGCGTGAGCAATTGTTGAAAGTTGCGCGTAGCCAGCGGCAATGTCGTGATGGTGGTTGCGCCCAGCGACTCGCCCGTGGTGGCGTCGGTGGTATTTACCGTCTCCATCTGCGATTGCACCTCGACCACTTCCTTCACCGAAGTCAATCTCATGGTTGCGGTCATGCGCGTGGTTTCGGTGATGCGCACGATAATTCCTGGAAAACGTGTAACCGGGTAACTGGAGGCAGTTACTTCTACCGTGTAAGTGCCCACCGGCAGCAGGGTGACAGTAAACAGTCCGGAAGAGTCGGTCGTAGTCTTGCGCACGACTTCACCCGTCGCCTCATTTTGAATACTCACCTGGGCGTTCGGGATCACGGCTCCAGATGCATCCTGCACCACTCCGCCAATCGCTCCCGTCGCGCCGCCTTGGGCAAACGCGAGTAGACTGCAACAGCAAGCGAACAGCAACGTCGCCATCAACGATCGAACAGTAGACATAACGTCCTCCCTGTTTACGAGCTGAAATTACCCGGTTGAGCAATCGGATAAGAGCGAAAAATCAACCGGCACTTAGGTTTGAATTGAAAAATAGCGGTAATTGTACACCGGGTTCTGAGCCGAGGCAGTGGTATTTTGGTTGCTATTTTGGATGGACTCCATCGATATTTTACCGGGTCGGGGGCGGCGCACATCACTGACAAACGGTTGGTATATGGTATCCGGGATTTGTGCCCGACTGGTGTTTGGGGTTGTGGGCGGCGGAATGGGGGATGGCAAGTTGCGCGTCACGGCATCGTAAGATTCTCCGCCATGCATGAAGATCGTCTGCGTCACACTGCTGGATCTCGAGAGACGATTGCCGGTGTATACAATGGACGGTTAGTAATCTCGAATCGAGGTTTTCCCGTTGGCCGTTCTGGTGGTTGGAGGCGCAGGATACATCGGTAGTCATGCCGCCCGCGCGTTGCGCCGGGCCCGTTATCAGGTCATCATCTACGACAACCTTTCCACCGGCTTCGGCCGCCTGGCCGATGGTTTCGAACTGATCGAGGGCGACATCGGCGACCCGGGCAAACTGCATCATGTGCTCCCGCGCGTCGATGCCATCATGCACTTCGCCGCCCACGCATACGTGGGCGAATCGGTAACCGACCCGCGCAAATACTTCCGCAACAATGTCACCGGCGCGCTCACCCTGCTCAACGCCGCCGTGGACGCCGGCATCCGCCACTTCGTCTTTTCCTCGACCTGCGCTGTTTATGGAGTTCCCCAGAGCGTTCCGATAACCGAGCAGAATCCCCGCGAACCGATCAATCCCTACGGAGCCACCAAACTGGCGTTCGAGAACGCCCTCGAAGCCTACGACCGAGCGTACGGAATGCGCTCCGCGCGCCTCCGCTACTTCAACGCCGCCGGAGCCGACGACAGCGCCGAAATCGGTGAACTCCACGATCCCGAAACACACCTGATCCCGCTAGCTCTGCAGGCTTCGATGCCCGATGGCCCGGAGCTACAGGTATTCGGTTCCGACTACCCGACGCCAGACGGCACCTGCCTGCGCGACTACATCCACGTCAATGACCTGGCCGATGCGCACGTCCGCGCCCTGCAGCATCTGGAACAAGGGGGAGATTCGTTGGCGGTGAACTTGGGCACAGGAAAAGGAAATTCGGTTCTGGAAGTGATACACGCAGCCGAAAAGGCCACAGGCCAGCCGGTTCGCCGCAAGATCGGTCCGCGCCGCGCGGGCGATCCGCCAATCCTGGTAGCGGACGCCAGCAAAGCCGAAAAAGTATTGGGATGGACTGCCAAACGCGACCTCGCCGAAATAGTCACTAGCGCGTGGAAATGGATGTCCGCCAATCAAAGATAACGATACCGCGCAAAAACACTTTCATCCTGAACGCAGCAGTCGCTCCGCGAAGCGGGGCGGCTGCGGAGTGGAAGGACCTCTACTTCACCTCATCGACGACGCTGCTTAACAATCCAATTGCGCTTTAAATTGCGAGGTTACTGTCCGACACCTTCCAACGCCCGCGCGGCCGCATCGATCACCCCCGCCTCATCCTCCAGCGCCTTCGACACGCGCACTATCTCCGCATCAGCCTCGGCATATCGCTTCTGCTCGATGCCCTCGCGCACGCCCGGAATCGTCTTCACCCCATATCCCGAATACACGCCCGGCGCATAAAGCAAATGCTTGTACCACGACCGTCGCGGCAAGCCGTCAGCATTGGTCAGCTTCCGCTCGCTCGCGATCAGTTCGTGATTCACCGCCCCCAGCTTTCCCTCGACTGCCTCATCGCCAAGACTCGCCTGTCTTGCGGCCAGCGCCTTCTGATAGTGCTTCGCGCTCCGCGTCACCGCTTCGACCGCATTCTCCAGCGGAGCAAAATTCAAATGTGGAGGCACCTCCTCCTTCACCGGAGCCACCGTCGGACGCCGCGGATCGAACGTCGCCTTGAATACTCCGTCTTCCAACTCCTGATTCCGTTCCCGAATCTCGTCCTGCTTTTTCGCCAGCAGCTTCTCCAGATCTTTTCTGTACATGTCTACCGTGTCGGCGAAATCCACAAAGTCAAATGGCAATACCTCAGCATCCGCCAGCCGCATCACCGAAGTTCCCACCGTTTGCGCCAGCGCCCGCCCGAACACAAAGTCCGTGTCCGAGAAATGTGTATACCAGTAAAAATCGTCGTAGATCGAGTGATAAATCCCCTGCTCATCCTCGCCGCCAAATCCCAAATCCAGCGTCGCAATTCCCAGGTGATCGAGATATGCCGTGAAATCCGTTCCCGACCCCAGCGCCTCGATTCTCAAATCCGCCCGTTGCCGCAACTCCTGGCGATCTTCGGGCGTCTTCGCCTCTGCGATCCTCGAAAGCTGTTCCCGCTTCCACACCGTCATCTTCGTTTCGGGATCTTCAATCTCTCGCGCAACATTATTGATGAACTGCTCCAGGCTGTGTGAGCCTCCCATACTCAGTAGTCCGCGATCGTTGCTGTCGCTGTTGATATAAACCGCCGCGTGCGCCTGCAACTCGTCGGCATGAGTCTCCGCCCACTCCGTCGAGCCCAGCAACATCGGCTCTTCGCCGTCCCACGCGCAATAAATAATCGTCCGTCGCGGCTTCCACCCCTGCTTCACTAATTGCCCGAGCGCGCGCGCCTCTTCCAGCAGCGAAACCTGCGCCGAAATCGGATCCTCCGCCCCGTTCACCCACGCATCATGATGGTTGCCGCGCACAATCCACTCGTCGGGAGCGACACTGCCCGGAATCTTCGCGATCACGTCATACACCGGCTTGATATCCCAGTTGAACTCTACCTTCAAGTGCACTTTCGCCGGCCCCGGCCCAACGTGATACGGAATCGGCAATGCCCCGCGCCATTCCTCGGGCGCCATCGGCCCCGCGAGCGCTGCCAGCAATGGTTGCGCGTCGCCATAAGAAATCGGCATCACCGGAATTTTTGTGATGCTCTTCGCTTCCTTGATCGGCAACCGCTCCGCACCCTCGGTCGCGCCCCAGCCCGGCGTCAGCGGATCTCCCGGATTCGACGACGCAAAATCCATCACGCTCCCGCGCTGCACTCCATCCGGATTCCGCATTGGCCCCTGCGGAAACACGTTGTCGACCGAGTAACCATCGTCTTTGGGCTCGGAATAAATCAGGCATCCGATCGCCCCATGCTCGGCCGCAACCTTCGGCTTCACACCGCGCCACGAGTGGTAGTACTTCGCGATCACAATCGCGCCCTTCACGGAAATCCCAAGCCGGTCCAGCTTTTCGTAGTCCTCCGGCAACCCATAATTCACAAACACCAGCGGAGCCGTGACATCCCCATCGATCGAGTAAGCGTTGTACGTGGGCAACTGTTCAGACTTCTGGTTCGACGTCGGATCGACAGCCACCACCGGCTCATCCAGCTTCGCAGTAAATTTCGTCGGCGCGACCATCTCAACCACACGCACCTTGGGTGTAGGAAAGAGCACTCCGAACGTCTCGATATGCGCGTCGAGTCCCCATTCCTTGAAGTGGGCGAGAATCCATTCCGCGTTGTCTTTATCGTAGGGAGAGCCGACGTGATGCGGCCGCGCCGACAGGTGCCGCATATACTCGCGCAGATTCGCTGGCTCGGGAATCGCCCGGAACTTCGTCTCCCACTCGCGCTCCGCTCTGGCTGCTGCGCGGAGAATAGCCAACCAGCGCGGCATCCTCCGCGCCAAACGATAGAGATGGGAGAATCAGACTAAAAACCAGCAACATCACGGCCCAGGTTCGCATGTGTCTCCTAAGAAATTTGAGTGATGCAGGAAGCGTGGCGGCAATTATACGCGCAGGCGGGGCCGGGGCTAGTCCAGGTCCTCGAGTCAAAGGCTTCTAGCACCAGCATTGGCCGGCAGTTCCGAAACGCAAACTAAGTGAGTTGATTTCCTCCGTGGCCTCAGTGCCCTCCGTGGTTGCCTGTTTTTTGTGGGAAGCTAAACCGCTCCCAGCGAGGAGCAATCGATCACATCCAGCGTGATGCCGATCACAGGCGGATGTTCGCCCAAAAAGCGACAATGTCACAGACTCAAGTGAGCGCCGCTTTCCGCCGTCCCGCGCTCGAAAATGCTAAATTGGAAGGTTCATGTCCGCTCCCAACTCTCTGTTTGTCCGCGCCGCCAAGGCCCAACCCACCGAACGCACTCCGATCTGGCTCATGCGCCAGGCCGGGCGCTACATGGCCGAGTACCGCGCCATTCGGAAGCAATATTCGCTGATCGAAATCTGCAAGAAGCCTGAGATCGCGGCCCAGGTCACTATTGAAGCCGCCGAAATTCTCAAGGTCGATGCCGCCATCATCTTTGCCGATCTGCTGCTTCCGCTCGAAGTGATGGGCCTACCGTTCCACTTCGCCGCTGGCGAGGGGCCCAAAATCGAGAAGCCCATTCGCACCGCCGAAGACATCTCGCATCTGCGCACCGATCGCGCCGCTGAACTAGGCTACGTTGCCGAAGGCATCAAGCTAGTCTGCAAGCATTTTGGGGATTCGCTCCCGGTCATCGGCTTCTGTGGCGCGCCCTTCACGCTCGCCAGCTACATGATCGAAGGCGGAGGCTCACGCAACTATATTCACACAAAAAAGATGATGTACTCCCAGCCCGCCGCGTGGAGTGAGCTGATGAAGAAGCTCGTCGCGGTGACGGCCGAATATTCCGCCGAGCAGGTTCGCGCCGGAGCAGACACCATCCAGATCTTCGACAGCTGGGTCGGCTGCCTGAGTGTCGAGGACTATCGCCGCTATGTTCTGTCGCACGTCACCGATCTAGTAAAACGCCTGCAGAAAACGGGCGTGCCGATTATCTACTTCGGAACCGATAGCTCAACTCTTCTTCCGTCGATGCAGGAAACCGGTGCCGAAGTCATCGGCCTCGACTGGCGCATTCCGCTCGACATGGGATGGAAGAGTCTCGGTCACAAAGGCGCCGTGCAGGGAAATCTGGATCCCGTGCTGCTCTTCGCCGACTGGAAAGAGATCAAATCGCGCGCCGAAGATGTTTTGCGCCTGGCTGCCGGACGTCCCGGCCACATCTTTAATCTTGGCCACGGCATTCTGCAGGAAACTCCGGTAGAGAACGTGAAGGCGCTGTGCGCTTACGTCCGCGAGCACTCGGCGGAGTTCAAGATGATCGGGTCATCGGGTGATCGGGCCATCGGGTCATCAAGGATCAACCGATGAACGGAGTCGAGAAATGACAGTCTGCCCTCTGGGCCTGGCCGGCCAGTGTTACTGCGCGAACAACGTAAGCTCCTTTTTGTCGGCGTCGGCTTCGGCTACGCCCGCCAAGACCGCCGTCCTGCTTCTGGCCCACGGCACTCCCGACAATCCCGACCAGATTCCCGAGTACCTCCGCTTCGTCACTGGAGGCCGTCTGCTCCCACCACAGGTCGTCGAAGAAATCCGCCATCGCTATTCGCTCATCGGCTTCTCACCGCTGGCCTGCTGGACTCTTCTCCAGGCCGACCAGCTTTCGCAAGAACTCCAACTGCCAGTCTTCGTCGGCATGCGCAACTGGAAGCCCTTCATCGCCGACGCGGTCAAAGCCATCGCCGCGCAAAACTTCGACCGCGTCATCGCCGTCTGCCTCGCTCCGCAAAATTCGCGCACCAGCGTAGGACTCTATCGCAGCGCCGTCACCGGCACCGCTGTGACTGGAAAAGACGCGACTGGCAATGGCGTGACCGCAAACGCCGCCCTGCCTTTCACTCTCGATTTCGTGGAGGAGTGGCACGACCAGCCTCTCCTGGCCAAGGCCTTCGCAGAAAACCTGCGCGCCGGATGGGCCAAAGCCAACGCCGAATACGGCGGCACGTTGTCCGACACTCTGTCCGGCACTCTGCCCATCATCTTCACCGCCCACAGCGTACCCGCACGTACCATCACCGAAGGCGATCCCTACGAAGCACAGTCCAAGGAAACCGCCGGGTTGGTAGCGAAAGCAGCCGGCCTCGCAGACGACGGCTGGACCTTCGCCTTCCAAAGCCAGGGCATGTCCGGAGGCCAGTGGATCGGGCCGACGGTTGAAGAAACAATTCTGAGCCTCAAAGCCAAAGGCCACCGCGGAGTGTTCATTCACCCCATAGGCTTCCTCTGCGATCACGTAGAAGTGCTCTACGACATCGACATCTTCTTCAAACAGTTCGCAGAGAAAGAAGGCATGCGCATATGGCGAGCCGAATCGCTGAACGGATCGAAGACGTTGACGGCGGCGCTGGCGGAGTTGGTTCGCAGTCGGGTGGAGGCGCATAGGACCTAGGCACGACAACTTGGATATGACTGTTCGCAGTAGTTGGTGTAAACGTCTGATTTCGTCAGCCATCACAGAGAGTAGGAGAAATTCGACGTAGCATCCGCTGCAAGAAATGATTGGGAAAAATGATGATCCACAACAACCTTCGCCCGCGACACATGCCAACATGGCTTGGAGTTGTGTTGGTTTCTGCGTTGTGGGTTACTGCGATTATCCTTCGCGAACATTTCCAACTAGAAGCAGGCGGGTTTGTGGTTGCTGTTTATATCGTTTTGCTATTTGCGACAATCGTATTTTCCTTCCGACCAGCTTGGGGGAAGAGAGTCTTCTGGCTGGGCATTGGCATTCTGCTCGGACTGCATACTTTGGCGGGCTTGGTACTGGTTCTCTTGGTTCCCAGGTGGCTGCATATTCTGCGCTCGTTTCTAACCGTGATCGTGGTCGCCGACTTGCTTTTGACCATGTCTGTTCTGTGGCGTACCACCGTTGCACATAAAACAAAAAACTTTGATACAGAAGCCCCGCGATAGCTGTTGAAGTATCGGCACTACACTAACAACGCTCACAAGTCGGTCGCTTATGCAACGAGATGCAGTCGAAGTCATAGACCGAACCGAAAGCCTAAGCTCGTAGCTCGAGGCTCGTAACTCGCAACTATCTTCATGCCACGAATCGCCATCATCGGCGGCGGAATCTCCGGCCTCTCGGCTGCGTTCACGCTTGAAGAAAAACGCCAGTCCGGCGCCCAGTCCGACACAAAGATCGAATACGTCCTGTTCGAATCCGCCCCGCGCCTTGGCGGAGTCATGGTCACTGACCGCATACGACGAAGGCTGCCTGATTGAAGCCGGCCCCGATTCCTTCCTCACCGAAAAACCCTGGGCCGCCGACCTCTGCCGCAAAATCGGGCTCGGCGATCAACTCATCGGCTCGAACGACGCCGACCGCAAAACCTACATAGTCGTTCACAAGAATGGCCGCGATCGACTCGTCGTCATGCCCGACGGCCTCATGTTCATGGTGCCGACCAAAATTCTGCCGACGGTGATGTCGCCGCTCTTCTCACTCCGCACCAAGATGCGCATGGCCGCCGAGTGGTTCCATCCTCCGCATAAGGCCGAAGCCGACGAAACCGTAGCCCAGATGGTCGAGCGCCACTACGGATCCGAAATGGTCGACCTCCTCGCCGATCCGCTCCTCTCCGGCGTCTACGGCGGCGAAGCCACCGACCTCAGCGTCCGCGCCGTGCTCCCGCGCTTCGCTGACATGGAATCGAAACACGGCAGCCTCGGTCGCGCCATGTTAGCCGCTCGCAAGAAAATGGCGACCGCCACAAGAACTCCACCACGCCCGCTGTTCACGTCGCTCAAGGAAGGCATGCAGCAGATGGTGGACGCGCTCGTCACCCGTCTCGATCCCGCGAATCTGCGTACATCGTCCCCTGTGCAGTCGCTCATCGCGCAAGATGGCGGCTGGACCGTCTCCGCCGGATACCAGTCCGATCAGTTCGACGCCGTCATCATCGCCGCGCCCGCCCGTGCCGCAGCCGCCGTGCTCGAATCCGCTGACGCCAATCTCGCCGCTGAACTCGCGAGCATCAACTACAGCTCGTCGGTCACGGTCACGCTGGGCTACGACGAAACAGTCCGGCGCTCGCTTCCTCCCGGCTTCGGATTCCTCGTCCCGCGCAGCGCCGGACGCCGCATGCTGGCAGCGACCTTCGTGCACAACAAGTTTCCGCACCGCGCTCCTGAGAACCGCGCCATCGTCCGGTGCTTTCTGGGCGGCGCACGGGACGAGCAGATTCTCGACTCTACCGAAGATCAGATTCTCCAGATCGTCCGCGACGAACTCCGCCAGATCATCGGCCTCAACGCCGAACCGCTCTTCACGCGAGTCTATAAGTGGAGAGCGGCCATGGCGCAGTATTCCGTAGGCCATCTCGAACGCCTGAAACGAATTCAGTCACTCTGCGAAAAACTCCCCGGGCTCGCCCTTGCCGGCAATGGCTTCAACGGCATAGGCGTCCCGGACTGCGTCCGCTCGGGCACCGAAGCCGCCAGCAAGATCCTGGGAGAGATGGGCATGTGGTCAGCAGCGTAACTAATAAATCCGTATAGACCCGAAATCTCCGTATTCCTCCGTGCCCTCCGTGGTCAGCCTGGGTTTTCCTCTTTCCTCCGTGCCCTCCTTGGTTACAAAGGTTTCGCAGCCAGCGCCAAATACCGCGCAACATCCGGCGAATTTCACATTTCCGAAACACCCGCCGCCCTGCAGGGTTAGTACAATTGATCCACCGGGGGATTCCATGAAGTCTCTATTCGCCATCGTGTGCCTTGCGTCCGCGCTCTGTTTCACGCAACCAACCCAGTCCCAATCTTCATCCAGCGATATGCAGGACATGAAAGGCATGACCATGCCCGGGCATGACATGCCAAAAATGGGCGCAAGACCCAGTCCGATGAAGCCAGCGCCCACGCCATGCATTCCATGGAAGGCCGTCACATGGATATGGGTCCGCACATGAAGATGACTGCACTCCGCCCAGCGCAGCCCGGCGACTCCGAGCGCGCCGAAAAAGTTGTCATCGCCGCCCGCGCCGTCATGGAGAAGTACAAGGACTACCACACCGCGCTCAACGAGGGCTTCCGCATCTTCCATCCCGAGGTGCCACAGAAGCAGTATCACTTCACCAACTACCGCAACGGCTTTGCGGCGTTCTCCAAATTCGATCCCGACAATCCGACCTCGCTACTTTACGAAAAAGACGGCGATGGCTATCGCCTGGTGGGCGTGATGTACACCGCGCCCAAGCGTTTCACCGAAGACGATCTTAACCAGCGCATTCCGCTCAGCATCGCCCAGTGGCATGAGCACATCAACTTCTGCGACCCGCCTGCCGGCCACAAGGCTGAAATGCTGGGCGCGAATCCAAAATTCGGCCTGCGCGGCTCCATTACTACGCAAACCGAGTGCACTGCCGCGGGCGGAGAATTCCATCCCATCATCTTCAACTGGATGGTCCACGTCTATCCGCTGGAAAAAACCCAGGCGCAAATCTGGTCTATGGAACGCCAGCATCAGCACGAGGACTAGCACTCCGCGTCAGAAACAATTTTGCGTTCTGTCGACCTAAGGGGAGCAGATTGATTCGCGGCGCGAATCGATCTGCGGAGTCGAAGGCCCCCAACCACGGCTCGCATAGCCCTCTGTTATTCTGATTTTTCCCGCTTCCAGCTCGAGTGAACCAGCGCCAACGAAAATGACCGCGTCCTCCCCCAGCCCGTGGAAGATCATCTTCGCCTTCGGTTTGGTCTATCTTTTCTGGGGCTCCACATACCTCGGCATCGGCATCGCCGTCGAGCAAATTCCCCCAGCCTTCATGTGCGCCGCGCGCTTCCTGACCGCGGGCATCCTAATGCTCGCCTACTGCGCCATTACCGGACGTCAGATTCGCTTTCCCGCACGCGATCTCACGCACTTCGCGGTAGTCGGAATTCTGCTTCTTATGGGCGGCAACCTCACGCTCTCCTGCGCTGAGCGAGTCGTCCCTACCGGCCTCGCTGCTTTGCTGGTGGCCGTTACTCCATTGTGGTTTCTGGTGCTTGATAGCCTGCTGCTCGGCGACCATCACATCTCCGGCCGCGGCAAGATCGGCCTCGCCATCGGTATCCTCGGAGTGGTCGTGCTCATCTGGCCCGACCTGATTCATCCCACCTCGCTCGGCCGCCGCGAACTGTGGTGGTCGCTTGCACTCCCGGGAGGATCGTTTTCCTGGGCACTGGGTTCAGTGCTCTCCAAAAAATGGCAAACCGGCGCGGTAGATCCGTTCAGTTCCACCGCCTGGCAAGTTGTATTTGCGGGCCTCGGTAATCTCGCCTTCGCTCTCATCGTCGAGCGTAATGAGCGCGTGGTCTGGACCCTGCGCGGAGTCGGCGCCATTCTCTATCTTGTAGTTTGCGGTTCATGGATCGGCTACACCGCCTACATCTGGCTCCTGCAGCACGTTCCCACGTCGAAGGTTTCCACCTACGCATATGTCAATCCGTTGGTCGCCGTGTTTCTGGGATGGCTCATTCTTCACGAACGCATCGACCGCTACATTCTGATGGGGAGTGCAATCATAGTGGCCTCAGTCGTCATGGTGACGAGCGCCAAGATTCACCCTCGCCCCACAGAAACTCTTCCCACAACCGAGGCGGCCGGGGACTGAGAAAGGGTTCCCGTGTTCCTCTGTGTGCCCCGTAGTTAATGTTGATGACTGACAGCAGCTAGGAACTGGGACACTTAGCTTCACTCTTCCGCTCCCTCTGCATCGTTCACCACATCCACCACGCGGTTGCGGACGGAGAAAACCAGTTTCTGATTCTCATCCGGCTGAAACGTCACTCGCATCGGACTGCGCTCCCAGGCCGGAGCCGGACACTCCGAATCGGGATCCGCATCCCCGCCGGGTTCGCCCGCCTCTTTCTTAAGCACGGGCTTACGCCGCCCGACTTGCGCGACGATGGCATACAGTTTCTTGCCGTCGTCCGAGACGCCACAGTACGCGATGTAATCGCGATACCAGCTCGCCGTCGAATAAAAAGGGTCAAACTCGGGCAGGTTCAATTGCGAAACGCGCCCGGTCAACCGATCCACCAGCAGCCAGCCTCCACGTTGCCACTGCCAGCGCGCCGCTGTCTCGTTCGGCAGCGCATCGTTGATGCGAAATGCCCGGCGCACCACAAACAGCCGGTCCGTCAGTTCATGCGGACCTCCCGTCGTGTACTCTTTCAGCCGCGTGTCCACAAACAATGCGCGGACCTTCAGGTCGAGCATCTTCTCGCCCGTCGCGTTCGGCCACTTGGCGGAGATCCACTTTCCAAACGCGATGACGTGCGGCTTCGGAACGGCGGCGCATACGCCGCATCCAATCCAAAGCGCGAATGCGACGATATAGAGCGGCAGCAAGAATTTGCGAAGCACGACTGATTTACGAGGCATGATTAAAGACTGCGCCCCGCCGCGCCTCTCCGCCATGATCCATGAACACCGGAAATGTTCGGTTTCCTGCCATCCGATCTGCTGAGATCGGATAGAATTATGTGTAGTAGATTGCTGGCAAAGTGCAGGGTGATCGATCCCCTCGGCGGACAACCCTTTTCCCGCGCTCCAGTTCTTACTCTTCTATGGGTGAGGTAATCTCAAGTCGTCGCAAGCAATCGATTCTGGTGGTCGATGACCATCGTCTGAATGCCGAATTGCTGCGCGAGATGCTTACGACCCGTGGCTATAACGTTTTTGTCGCGTCCAGTGCGGCCGCCGCGGAAGAGCAAATCCGGCGCGCCGCTCCCGACCTCATCCTGCTCGACGTCATCATGCCCGGCAAGACCGGCTACGAACTCTGCCGCGAACTCAAGGACGATCCCGAAACCCGGTTAATCCCAATCGTGATGATCACTGGCCTCAATGCGCACGAGGATCGGCTCAGGGCAATTGAGGCGGGTGCCGACGATTTCTTGAGCAAACCCGTCAGTCCTGAGGAATTATTTGCGCGCGTAAAGTCGTCGCTCCGATTGAAAGAATTCACCGATGAACTGGAAACGGCGGAGTCGGTTCTATGCACGCTGGGCCGGAGTGTGGAGGCGCGCGATCCCTACACCGAAGGCCATTGTGAGCGCCTCGCTCGCAATGCCAGCGAACTGGGCAGTTATCTCGGTCTCGACGACGAATCGATCGTCGCGCTTCGCCGCGGAGGCTACCTGCACGACCTGGGCAAGATCGCTGTCCCTGACGAGATTCTGAAAAAAGGCAGCAATCTGACGCCCGCCGAGTGGGAGATCATGAAACTGCATCCCGTCACCGGTGAAACGATCTGTCGTCCGCTGAAGTCGCTGCGGCTGGTCCTGCCCATCATCCGCCATCATCACGAGCACACCGACGGCAGCGGCTATCCTGATGGCCTCAGAGATGCCGCGATCCCGTTCCTGCCACGTATTTTGCAGGTTGTCGATATCTACGATGCCCTCCGCACCGCTCGCCCTTACAAACCGGCGCTTCCGCACGAGCAGGCTGCCATCACCATGCGCCAGGAGGCGCAGGCAGGACTTTGGGATGAGGTACTGGTAGGCGAGTTCTTCACCATGCTCGACAAGCGCCAGCAAGTGGCATAACTTCAAGGTTTCAAAGTTTCAGGGTTGCAAGGTTTCAAAGACTGAACTGCTTTGAACCGCACCGCTGAGACCTTGAAACTCTGAAACCTTGAAACTTTGAAACCTTGCTCTTGAACTACTCTTTCATCATTCCCGCTTTCAACGAGAGCAGTCGCATCCGGCCTACGCTTGATGAACTCCTTCGCTATTCACAAGAACGCAGTTGGGACGTCGAAATTCTGGTCGTCGATGACGGATCGCGCGACGACACCGCACAGATCGTCCGCGAGTACGGCCAAGTGCATCCCCAAATCCTGCTCGTGGAGAATCCCGGCAATCGCGGTAAGGGTTTCAGCGTTCGCAACGGTATGTTGCATGCGCGTGGCGATATCTGCCTGTTCACCGATGCCGATCTCTCCTCGCCAATCAGTGAGGCGCCCAAACTGTTCGACGCGATCGCCGCCGGAGCCGACGTCGCGATCGGATCGCGCTGGCTCCGCTCCGATCTTCAGACCGAGCGGCAGCCGCTCTACCGCCAAGCCTTCGGAAGAATCTTCAACCTGGTCCTGCGCCTGTTTCTGGGCCTGAATTATGCCGACACCCAATGCGGATTCAAGGCCTTTCGCCGCCAGGCCGCGCAGCGCATTTTCCCACTGCAAAAGATCGAGCGCTGGGGATTCGATCCCGAAATCCTCTTTCTGGCGCGGCGTATGGGTCTTACCGTGAAAGAAGTCCCCGTGCTCTGGGCGCACAGCGAGGGTACGCGACTGCATCCTTTTCGCGACGGCCTCCGCATGTTTTTGGAAGTTTTACGAATCCGCTGGAACTCCATCAGCGGAGCCTACGATGCGTCCGCCGTTCCATCTCCCGGGGAGCTGTAAAATTGCGGCATCACCGGGTAGCAGGAACGGATGCGTTTGCGGCCAGGCGCACAAATTCTGCGATCTTCTCACCCATATCCTCGGTCGTGACCGTACGCTCGCCCTCGCGCGCCAGGTCCGGTGTGCGCAGACCCCCTTTTAACACCGCGATCACACCCGCTTCCACACACTCCGCTTCCTTCGAGAGTGCGAATGTATGGCGCAGCATCATCGCCACTGACAGAATAGCGCCAAGCGGATTAGCAATGCCCTTGCCGGCAATGTCGGGCGCCGATCCGTGCACCGGCTCGTAGAGCCCCACCGGGCCTCCAATGCTGGCCGATGCCAGCAGGCCCAGCGCTCCCACCACGCCTCCCGCTTCATCGGACAGAATGTCGCCAAACATGTTCTCGGTGAGGATCACGTCAAACTGCGTGGGCTTCAGCACGAGAGACATGGCAGCCGAGTCAACGTACATGTGCGAAAGTTGCACATCAGGGAACTCCACCCCGATGCGCGTGACCACTTCGCGCCACAGCCGCGAACATTCGAGCACATTCGACTTATCCACTGAAAGCAGGCGCCGGCGGCGGCCACGCGCGAGGGTGAATGCCACCCGCGCAATGCGATCAATCTCCGGCTCACTGTAGCGCATGGTATTGAGAGCGCGGCGCGTTCCGTCAGTGCACTTCGATCGAGCGAGGTTCGCCGAAATACAATCCGCCCAGCAGTTCGCGGACGATCAGAATATCGGTTCCCTTGACTATCTCCTCACGCAGAGGCGAGCAGGAAGCGAGCGCCGGGTAAAACACAGCGGGACGCAGATTGGCAAACGCTCCCAGCTCTTGCCGGAGGCGCAACAGTCCAGCTTCGGGGCGGAGTTCGCGAGGATTGTGATCAAAGGCCGGCGTGCCTACAGCTCCGAGAAGCACGGCTTGCGCCCCCAGGCATGACTTGATGGTGGTATCGGGAAGCGGATTGCCAAACTTGGCAAGAGCCGCCCCGCCAATTTCCTTGTGCTCGACTTTCAGTTCGTGGCGAAATCCGTGCGCCACCTCAGTCAGAACGCGTACCGCTTGCGACGTTACCTCGGGACCGATCCCATCACCGGGAAGAGAAGTGACAGAAAGACGCATGGAACCCCTCGCTTAGCAGACAGCATACACGACGGCTCGAGTCCGTGAAAACCAGTACCCAGCAAGGAAAAAGGAAAGACGAGCCGTCAAGGACCAGCTAGTACGTGACCCCGAAAAGATTACCGCAGCCGGAAGAGCGTAGCGCCCGTACCTTGCCGGCGGTTCCGAGAGCCTGCCCTCAGCTTGCCGAAGGGGCGCCCCGCCCCCGGCGCTCGTAGAAAAGATCATGCGGTCACGACACTGGTGTGCTGTCCCACAAGTTCGCAGCATAAATGTGAGCCTTTGAAAGGGCGCGGATTGACTGGCTGCAGAAAAACTCGTGTAGATACGGGGCTTGCCCGTCTCGGATCGCCTGAGAGTTCTCGCCCGTCAAGTTCTTTGAAACGGCGCGGCTCTCATCCGAAACCGAGTTTTTCCGCGACGACTGAGAGTCGTGCCCTTCCAAGAACCTCTGAAACGCGCTTTACCCAGTTCTCTCTGGCTACTCTCTTTAGTTTCTTTCTTTGACCGGGGCGCGGCTTGCTTCTTCTGCGGCGTGCACGTTCTGGATGAAGGCGCGGATTTTCTTTGGATCTTTCAGGCCGGGCCCTCGCTCGACGCCGGTTGAAACGTCGACGCCCCAGGGATGCAAAGTCTCAATCGCATCTTCGACGTTGTCGGGATGAAGGCCTCCGGCGACGATGAGCTTACTGATGCTGTTGATAATTCCGGCCCAGGGCTGAACGCGCTCCCAATCGAAGGTTCGGCCGGTGCCGCCCGGGCGCACGGCGGTGGAGGAATCGATGAGCACGCCCGAGACTACGCCGGGACGGAAGCCGTGGGTTTCAAGGAAAAGGTCTCCGTTTTTGGCGACGTGGATTTTGTGCACACGCTTGCCCTTGTAGGCCTCGTCGGGCTCAACCAATCCGACGGCAACGGGGTCCCATCCGACGGGTTCTTCTGCGGGCTTGTCGAAAATCTGGGCGGCGAAGGAGCGGAAGATGGTGGGTCGGCTGGCGCCGTTGGCAAGGGCATCGAAAAGCGAGAGGGAGAATTGCTTATCCTCGTGGCCATGTAGTTGCACGGCGGTCAGGCCGGCGAACTTGACGGTGTCGCGGACCTGCTCGACGGTGTTGTTCACAAAGACGCCGACCTTCTGGATGCGCGGGGGCAATCTTTTGGCGATCGCTTCGGCGGTCTGGGCCGTGACGTAACGTGGGCTCTTGGGATAAAAGACGAAGCCGATGGCGTCGGCGCCGGCATCGGTGGCGACGAGCGCGTCGTCGAGGTTGGTGATCCCGCAGATTTTGATCCAGGTCATAAAACAGTTGTCAGCTATCAGTTGTCAGTTGTCAGTAAGGTCAACTACCTAAAAGACAGCTCTCAGTTCTCAGTTCTCAGTTCTCAGTAACATCTACTACAAGATCTACTACCTACTGACTACCACTTTTACTTCCTCCATCAACTTGGTTAGCGCTTCGCCTGGGTTCTTTGCTTTCATCAGGGACTCGCCGATGAGGAACGCTTGGTAGCCGGCGGCTCTCAGGGTTGCTATGTCGGTGCCGTTTTGGATTCCGCTTTCTGCTATTGGGAGGCATCGGGCGGGGATTTTTTCGGCTAATTGCAGTGCGGTTTCTAGTTTGACCTCGAAGGTGCGGAGGTCGCGGCTGTTGATGCCGATCAGGTCGCAGCCGGCGTCGATGGCACGGTTCAGTTCCTGCTCGTCATGCGCTTCGCAGAGGACATCAAGATGATGTGCGCGGGCGCACTGCGACAGGGCGAGGAGTTCTTTCTGATTGAGGGCGGCGACGATGAGCAGGACGGCATCTGCACCGTTTGCGCGGGCCTCGACGATTTGAAGCTCGTCGAGGATGAAATCCTTGCGGAGGCAGGGGAGGGAAGTAGCGTCCGATGCCTGGCGGAGGCAGTCGAGCGAGCCTTGAAAAAACTGCTCGTCGGTTAGGACGGAAAGGGCGGCGGCTCCGGCTTGCTGCAATTCGCGGGCGAGAGCGGCGGGGTCAAAGTCGGTGCGGATCAGGCCCTTTGAGGGCGAGGCTTTTTTCAACTCGGCGATTACGGCGATGCCATCGTGAGAGGCGCGTTGAAGGGACTTGCGAAATCCTCTGGGCGTGTGACGCTCGGCGGCTTGCTCAAGCGCGCGCAGATCAATGCTGGGCGGCCGTTGGGATAGACGGTGGCGCGTGGCGGCGAGAATGGAGTCGAGCGAGGCTGGCATGAGGCATCTGCAATTATACGGAACGGGACGCGAATCAGGCGCGACGCGAAGGTAACTGTCGCAGGCCGGAGCGTGCTATGGCGTACAATCGGCGATTTAATTGGGAAGCGTTGTCAAACAAGGCTACGGAAAGAGTCCGCTGGCGTGCGAAAAGCGACCACCGGGGCTGAAAGCCCCAACTGATTCGAAGTTACCTACGCGGCCCTGAAGGGTCGCTCTTCCACGGAGAGCTTTCGTTCCTGACATGAAGAGCATGGATGAGGATGTACGGGAGCGAACGGGATAGACGCGATGAGGGCGGAGAGGCTGGTTGAAACCGGCCAAATTCATGGTGACGGCGATCATTGACCGTCTCTGCTTATGATGTTATAAACATTTGCTTTGTGCCAGAGGCATGAATTTTTGTAGGTGCAGACCGGGCACGAAATGTTCCGACGCGGCCAAATCAGCACTCCTTAACTTTTAATGTCTTGCGGTGGAAGCGTGGTCGGAACTCCGAGGGCGGAAGTTTGCGCGGCGAAAGGAAATGCCTGCGAACGGAAGCATCGGAGTGGCAACACGCGCTGTAACCCCTGATTTGAGATCCTATAGGAGGATTGTGATGCGTAACTGGACCGCCCGTTTTGCGTCCGCGAGATGCGGGATTGCGAGAGCTGCCGCGGCTTTTGCGACTTTGCTGTTGGTGACCACCTGCGCGCTGGCGCAGCCCGCTGGAGAAGTGGGCGGCGAAGCTGCGCTGAAAGTTCCCGACCTTTCGACCGTTTCCTTCCTTGGAATGAATGGCCATAATCTGCTGCTGATTGGCATCGCGTTCTGCGTGTTTGGGCTGGGCTTCGGGATGGCGATTTTTGTGCGCCTCAAGAATCTGCCCGTGCACCGCTCCATGCTCGACATCTCCGAACTGATCTACGAAACCTGCAAGACCTACCTGGTGACGCAGGGCAAGTTCCTGATGCTGCTCTGGTCGTTTATCGCGGTGGTCATCGTGCTGTACTTCGGATGGCTGGCGCCGGTTCCGGGCAAGCCGATTTCAACGACTCTTCCTATCATTCTTGGGTTCAGCATTATTGGGATGGCAGGCAGCTATGGAGTGGCATGGTTCGGCATCCGCGTAAACACGTTTGCCAATTCGCGCACGGCGTTCGCATCGCTGCCGGGCAAACCGTATCCCGTGTACCAGATTCCCCTGGAAGCGGGCATGTCGATTGGCATGATGCTGATCTCGGTTGAACTGCTGATGATGCTGATCATCCTGCTGTTTATTCCGGGGGATTATTCGGGACCTTGTTTTATTGGATTCGCGATTGGCGAGTCGCTGGGCGCGGCGGCGCTGCGTATCGCGGGCGGCATTTTTACCAAGATTGCTGACATCGGCAGCGATCTGATGAAGATCGTCTTCAAGATTAAAGAAGATGATGCGCGCAACCCTGGCGTGATCGCCGACTGTACGGGCGACAACGCAGGTGATTCGGTCGGGCCGTCAGCCGATGGTTTCGAAACTTATGGCGTTACGGGTGTCGCGCTGATTACGTTCATCCTGTTGGGGGTGAAAGATCCGCGCGTGCAGGTGCAGTTGCTGGTGTGGATCTTCGTGATGCGTGTCGCCATGCTGGTGGCGGCGGCGGCAGCCTACTTTATCAATAGCATTGTGGCGAAGGCGAAGTATGGCAATTCGAACGAGATGAACTTCGAGGCGCCGCTGACTACGCTGGTGTGGCTTACTTCCCTGATTTCTATCGGCCTCACCTATGTCATCTCCTATGCGATCGTTCCGGTGCTCGGCGATGCAGCCACCGGCGATCCCAGTCAATGGTGGAAGCTGGCGACCATTATTTCCTGCGGAACGCTGGCGGGCGCGATCATTCCGGAACTGGTGAAGGTCTTCACGTCGGTTAACTCGCGGCACGTGCGGGAGGTGGTGAAGTCGGCGCAGGAGGGCGGAGCATCGCTGGGAATTCTGTCGGGCTTTGTGGCGGGCAATTTTTCCGGCTACTACCTGGGCCTGTCGATGATGGGCCTGATGGCAGTCGCCTATTACATGAGCACGATGGGGCTGGCGGGGGCGGCGGGGATGCTGGCTCCGGCCGTGTTCGCGTTTGGCCTGGTCGCATTCGGCTTCCTTGGGATGGGGCCGGTGACGATTGCGGTCGATTCCTACGGTCCGGTGACGGACAACGCGCAATCGGTGTATGAGTTGTCGCTGATCGAGCAGGTACCGAACGTTCAGGCGGAAATCAAGAAAGACTTCAATATGGACGTGAATTTTAGCCGCGCCAAGGATCTGCTGGAAGAAAATGACGGCGCGGGCAATACGTTCAAGGCCACCGCGAAACCCGTGCTGATCGGCACAGCCGTGGTTGGCGCGACGACCATGATTTTCTCCATCATCATGGCGCTGACGAACGGGCTTACGGCGAATGTCGACAAGCTCTCGTTGCTGCACGCGCCGTTTTTCCTCGGCCTGATCACGGGCGGTGCGATGATTTACTGGTTCACGGGCGCATCCACGCAGGCCGTGACCACGGGCGCTTACCGCGCGGTCGAGTTCATCAAAGCCAACATCAAGCTGGAAGGCGTCGAAAAAGCCAGCGTTGCCGACAGCAAGAAGGTGGTGGAGATCTGCACGAAGTACGCCCAGAAGGGCATGCTGAACATTTTCCTCGCTGTCTTCTTCGGAACCCTCGCCTTTGCGTTTGTCGAACCATTCTTCTTTATTGGTTACCTGATCTCGATTGCGCTGTTCGGTCTCTACCAGGCCATCTTCATGGCCAATGCGGGCGCGGCCTGGGACAACGCCAAGAAGATCGTCGAAACCATACTGAAGCAGAAAGGCACACCGCTGCACGACGCTACGGTGATAGGCGACACGGTGGGCGATCCATTCAAGGACACGTCGTCAGTGGCCATGAACCCGGTCATCAAGTTTACGACTCTGTTTGGATTGCTGGCGGTGGAGTTGGCGGTTTCACTGACGCACGACCAGGGGCCGGGGTTGGAGCATGGGCTGGCGCTGGCGTTCTTCGTGGTCTCTTTCTTCTTTGTCTACCGGTCGTTCTACGGGATGCGGATCGGCTCGAACTAGGGCTGTTTGCACTTGAGACATAGACGCCATCCGGCTTGCCGGATGGCGTTTAGCTTTGCATAGCGCCAGCCTCCTGCTGGAGGTTCCCGTGGGCGCTTCGCGCTCGGATTTGTCCTTCATGGTCACAGCTTGGGTCGACCGCTTAGTCTGTTAAGCTTGGCTTGGTTTTCTGGGGGGATCTGAAATGCGTCCTTTACCCGGCATTGCGCTTGCTATTGTTATCTGTGTCGCGTCTTCTGTTGGTGCACAAACGCCGCACTCGTCGCAGGCTTCTTCCCCGCAAACCGCGCGCCAGGCGCTGATTGAAATGTTTTTCGGTGACGCGCCAGACCATCTTGAAAAGCATTTTCCCAGTGTGACTCGCCGGACCCTCGAGAAACTCAAAGGAGCAAACGGCCAGAATCCTGCCGGCATTTTCTCCGCCTTGGCCATGCAAGCCAAAGCCGGAAAAGATAAGCTCGAAACCTTCGATACCGGCCCAACGTTATTGACCGTCAAAGAACCCGCGGGAGCAAGTTACGACAGAGTTGAGGTCACGGTTGAAGGGGACGAAATGGTTGGAGACGAGGATCGGATCCAACTTGCCCTGCACATGATTAGCGACGGAAAGGAGCAACCCCTTCTTCCGCTGGTTCTTCGCTTTACTTTTTCAATGAAGATGGAGTCCGAGGTGTGGCGCTTGAACGAAGTAAGTGCGACTGCGCGGTTTCCTCTTGCCGATCCCGTCTTTCTGAAGGCAGTGGAAGAAGAGCAGCTCCGACAAAATGAACAGACGGCGCTTTGGTCGGTGCGCGCGGTGGTCCATGCCGAGAAGTCATACCGGGCGGCAAAGGATGGCTTTGCCTGCATGCTATCCGGTCTCGGGAACGCGGGGAAGGAAGGCGGCGCCACTGGGCGCGTCTACCTTTACGATTCGCAATTAGCTGGCGGCAAGAAGAACGGTTACAACTTTGCAATTTCTGGATGCGATCCGTCTCATTACCGCGTCACGGCTGAACCTGAAGCAGCGGATTCGGGCCAGCGCGCCTTCTGTTCGGATGAGAGCGGTGCGGTGCGAGCGGCGTCCGATGGGAAGGCAACCACGTGTTTGGCCAGCGGTGAGGTCGTAGAGGACAAGATTTCTACCACAGTAATGGAAGAGAATTTTGCTTCTGGAACACCGGTGCCGGCCGGACGAGTCCGGATTTCTCAAGGTGTTTCTGCAGGGCTACTGATTAGCAACGCACCACCAATTTATCCACCACTGGCGCGACAATCGAGGATTCAGGGGAGCGTGGTGGTGAAGGCGGTGATCAGCCGGACGGGTGACGTCGAAAGCGTCGAGCTTATCTCCGGACATCCGATCCTGGCTCCGGCCGCTCTGGACGCGGTGAGGCAATGGAAATACCGGCCGTACATGCTGAATGGAAACGCGGTGGAGGTGGAAACGCAGGTTAGGGTGAACTTCGCGCTCCCTGAACACTGACCTTCGGGGCGCTTCATGAAAGTGAAGGTAAATGCAGGAGGATTGGCCAGTCGGCGCATCTCGATCCTGCGAGCCTTCGAGGAGGAGTAGGGATCCTTCGACTCCGCGGAACGATGCGCTAGGCGAATCGTTCCGCTGCGCTCAGGATGACATTTGTTGCGCTCAGGATGACAAGTTTGGGTGAGGTTCACGAGCGGGCATGGCGGCTATGTCTCGTGGGATCGGGACGGGAGAGGGCGCCCGTCCCCACATGCCTAACCGCCGGCGAGTCGCCGGCACTACTTTACAGCGAACTCATGTTTGACAGGAACTGGCTGTTCGCTGCGGTTTTGCTTAGTTTGTCGATCAGCAGTTCCATGGCTTCTACTGGGGACAGCGGGTTCAGGACTTTTCTCAGGACCCAGATTCGCTGCAGGTCTTCTTTTGGGATGAGCAGCTCTTCTTTTCTGGTGCCTGAGCGTTGGATGTCGATGGCCGGGAAGGTGCGCTTATCGACCAGCTTGCGCTCGAGGATGATTTCGCTGTTGCCCGTGCCTTTGAATTCTTCGAAGATGACGTCGTCCATGCGGGAGCCGGTGTCGATGAGGGCGGTGGCGATGATGGTCAGCGAGCCGCCTTCTTCGATGTTGCGGGCTGATCCGAAGAATCGCTTTGGGCGCTGCAGGGCGTTCGAGTCGACGCCACCGGAGAGCACTTTGCCTGAAGGCGGAACGATCGTGTTGTAGGCACGTGCCAGACGTGTGATTGAGTCGAGCAGGATCACTACGTCGCGCTTGTGCTCGACTAATCTCTTGGCTTTTTCGATCACCATTTCGGCGACCTGTACGTGGCGGGCGGCGGGCTCGTCGAAAGTCGAGGAAATTACTTCGCCTTTAACCGAGCGCTGCATATCCGTTACTTCTTCGGGGCGCTCGTCGATCAGCAGGACCATCAATACTACTTCGGGATGGTTGGTGGTAATCGAGTTGGCCACGTTCTGCAGCAGCATGGTCTTGCCGGCGCGGGGCGGAGAGACGATGAGGCCGCGCTGGCCTTTGCCGAGAGGCGTGAGCAGGTCCATGACGCGGGCGCTGATGTTCTCGCGGGCGGTTTCGAGCTTTAAGCGTTCGTTTGGATAGAGCGGCGTCAGGTTATCGAACAGGATCTTATTGCGCGCCTCGTCGGGCGACTCGAAGTTGACGGCTTCGATTTTGACGAGGGCGAAATACTTCTCTCCCTCATGCGGCGGGCGGACCTGGCCGCTGATGGTGTCGCCGGTCTTGAGGTCGAACTTGCGGATCTGCGACGGCGACACGTAAATGTCGTCGGGCCCGGGCAGGTAGTTGTAGTCGGGCGAGCGCAGGAAGCCGTAGCCGTCAGGGAGGATCTCCAGCACACCTTCCGCGAAGATGTGTCCTTCTTTTTCACTTTGCGCCTGCAGGATCTTGAAGATGAGGTCCTGTTTGCGGAGTCCGCTGGCGCCGGGGAGTTCCAGAGACCGGGCGATCTTGGTAAGCTCCGTAATATTTTTTTCTTTCAGTTCTGCGATGGTCATATTCACCTACGGTTGGATTTTTCGGGAGGGATTCTCTCGGGGAAGTTTTGCCGCCGTGTGGGCACACGGCGGAGCTGCTTAGGCAGCCCGCCGTTGTGCTTCGGCAAAGTTTTCGGGTTCACTCAATACATCATGACGGTCGGCAATAGCGATCTTGTCGAACACGTCATTCATAGTCTCTTGAATACGGGTGTTCGGCCGGTGGAACTTCCGCGTTGCCTTCGAGGCAAGTTGGCAGAGCATATACCGGTTCCGCAAGGTATGAAGCGCGTCAAATACACGATCAGAACGCATTCTAGGTCGGTCTCCTTCTAGGAAAATGTCGGGCTACGAATCCCATCGTTCATCCTACTGGGCGGTGGCGCCAACAGACTTGGCAAACTGCAACTCGGGCTGGATGAGACGGATTTGCCAGAACTACCCAAATAGATGCCCCGCCGGGCTCGAAAGTTGCTCAAATCTCTGGACTTGTAACCCCAGCTTGCAACCAAGGGAGCTGCTACCACGCGGGCGGAGTTTCAACCGGATGCTTGGAAATCAACACCTGTCCGGGGAACCCGTTCAGTATAGCAAACGACAGAAGGCGGTCAAGAACAATTTGACCATGGACGATTATGTCCATGGTACCTAAGAAGATACCCAAATAGTCCCTATTTAAGCGCGTTGAGCCTGGCGTTCAGGCGGGATTTGTAGCGGGAAGCGGTGTTTTCGTGCAAAACGCCCTTCTGAATCGCCTTGTCGAGCGCGGATACGGTCTCCCGATAGGTCTGGCTGGCGGCGGCTTTGTCGCCCTTTTCCAGGCTCTCGCGCAGGTTCCGCAGGGAGGTGCGCATGGTGGACGTGTTCTGCCGGTTGCGGGAGGTTCGTTTGGTGGTCTGACGGGCGCGCTTGAGCGCCGAAAAATGATTGGCCATGAGGCTCTATTACCTTTGTTTGTCCTGAATTGCTCCAGGAAGATGTTCGGGTGGTCCGAAGAAGTATTCTACGGGAGCAAGTCGGGACGGGTCAAATAGATATGCAGCCACTCGATCATCTCAAGGTACTCATCAACTCGTCGACGCCGATCGTGGTGATGGAGACGGTGGAGGAGGTGCGCGCCGTTTCGCTGGTGCGGGCGGCCTGTTCGGAGTTGAACATGGCCATTTTTGAATGGACAATTGCGGATGGGTTGGTTCGCTCGAACAGCAGTACCGTGGGGACGGGGCTTCGCTCCGTCCAAAGCGGGTCGGAGAGTCGCCTCCACACGGCCAGCCTCGACGCCTCCGCCGCTCCAAAGACCGCCGTCTATAACACTACCGATCCGGTGCAGGCGCTGGCGAACATGGAGTCGATGACCGTGGAGGCTGTCTTCATCCTCAAGGATTTCCATCGACATATGGAGAACCCGATCATTATCCGGCGGCTGAGGGATGTGGGGCAGAAGTTTTCCGCGAACCGGCGGACGCTGGTGCTGACGGCGCCTTCGATCCCGATGCCGCCGGAGTTGGCGAGCCTGGTGGAATTTCTTGACCTGCCCCTGCCGGACCAGACGAGGCTGCGCGAGATTATCCGCGAAACTTATACGCGGATGGCCGAAGGACACACGCTCAAGCTGGAGCTTGATTCGGATGGGGTGGATGCGATGGCCGCCAACCTGCGCGGACTCACGGAGGAAGAGGCGGAGCGCGCCATCTCGCAGACTTTGGTTGGACGGCTGGCACTTTCGCCGGATTGCGTGGTCGACGTGCTTGAGGCGAAGAAAGCTTTGTTGAAGCGGTCGGAGATGCTGGAGTTCGTCGATGCCAACGAGACGATGGCGAGTGTTGGCGGACTGGAAAATCTGAAGAACTGGCTGGAGAGGCGGCGGAACTCATGGGATGAACGCGCCCGTGACTTTGGGCTGGAGCCGCCGAAGGGCATCATCATTATGGGCGTGCAAGGGTGCGGCAAGAGCCTGTGTGCGCGCGCGGTCGCGGGAGAATGGAAGCTGCCGCTGGTGAAGTTCGATACGGCCGCGATTTACGACAAATATATTGGCGAGACGGAGAAGCGCATCCAGAAAGTGTTTAAAGTCGCCGAAGGGCTGGCGCCGTGTGTGTTGTGGATTGACGAGCTGGAGAAAGTTTTTGCCGGCAGCGGACCGGATTCGGCCTCGGCGGATGCAGGGGTGTCGTCGCGGCTGCTGGCGTCGTTTTTATGCTGGATGCAGGAGCGTAAGGCGCCGGTCTTCGTCACCGCCACCTGCAACAACGTGAGCGCACTGCCGCCGGAGTTGATCCGCAAGGGACGGTTTGACGAACTGTTCTTTGTCGATCTGCCGCATGAGGCGGAGCGGAAGGAGATTCTTGGGATTCAGCTGGCGCGGCGCAAACGGAATCCTGGCGATTACGATCTCGATAAGATTGCGGTGGCGGCGAAGGGATTTTCCGGGGCTGAGATTGAGTCGGTTGTGCAGGGGGCGCTGTACGCGGCGTTCAGTAGAGACGGGGCTGGCGGCGTCTCAGTAGACTCCCAGAGACATGACTTGACTACCGATGATCTGCTCAAGGCGCTCTCGTTCACAGTGCCGCTTTCGGTTACGCGGGCGGAAGAGATTACGACGCTGCGGGATTGGGCGAAGGATCGGGCAGTATGGGCTGGCTTGCCGGAATCACGGCAGCGCTAGCGTGATTTGGCGAATGCCAGATCGCTCAAGACTAATCGTGAGCGGAAGTGCTGATTTCAACAATTGAGCACCCTAGCGTAGTTTGTGTCGCTCGAATAAAGCTGCAATCACTATCGCAGCGACAAGCGCCCAAATGAGTAGACCTAGTGTGCCTGTTATCGCGGATCCCCAATATCCAAGGCCAGACGGAACGTAAGACTTAGAAGGGTCATTTGGGTCGAAACGTACTTCAACTTCATCACCAATTCCATATTTTTGCGCCATTTGATCCGCCGCAGTTGTGAAGACAAAATCTCTGATCGTTTTGCCTTCGTACTTCTGGGATTTGGCGGAATAATCGTAGATAATCTCCGCCCGCACGACGCCTTTGTAAACTGGTCGCGTGCGAAAACTGTCTTGAACGGTACCCGCGACGACAGGCCAGTATCGTGCCTTCCGGGCCAGACGGAATTCTTTAAGGGCAAACCACCCGGCATGAAGATAGCCATCACTTGATTTTCCCCTTTCTTTCGGAATTGGTTCTGGTGGGTATTGTTCCCTGAGCTTTTCTACGGTCAGGCCGCGATTACGAAGCTCGATCTCGAACGCATGTCTCGCTTCTGCGTTCAAAGAATCGAATCCATCTGAGATGAGGTCGGCTAACTCGCCATCGCTCATTTCACCATATCGCGCTGCGTAGGCGTCGGGGTGTTCCATACTCGGGCTGCTGAGACCTAGATGATACAGAGGCACCCTGCTCTAGGGCTATGACGTTTCCGATCGTTGGCGAAAAATCGCTGGACAGCCACTTGCTGTTGTCGACTTGCGAGGACACACTTACGCACTAGTGTCGACCTCAATCCGAGATCCCTGCCACCCGCTGCGCCTCATCCCAATCCTTTTCTAGCCCCAACTCGCCGATCCACTTCTCCAAATAGGCCCGATCCAACTCGCCCCGTCGCGCCCTCAGAATCGCCGCCGCGTCCTCGATCTGCCGTCGCGATTGCGCCAGCTTTGCCCATTCGAGTTTCGCGATGACCACATCCTCGGCGGTCGCCACAAACAAGGGGGCGCCGTGCAGGGTGACTGGCTGGCGACGGCGGAATTCTTCCTGGCTGAACGCGCGCGCTTTGCGAATAATCAAATCAATCTTCCAGCCCGTCGCCATATCAATCACGTTGAACATGGACTGCCGTTTGTGAGCTTCCAGAGCCGCGTCTAACTCTACGTAATATTCGCTACTTGGCAGCGCTTCTATGAACGCTCGCAACTGTGCCGGGGTAGTTTCAATTACGAAATCGATATCTTGTGTGGACCGCAACACGCCGTAGTGGGCACTGGCAAAAGACCCAGTGAGCATGTAGCCAATACCAGCATGGTCTAGCGCCGATGAGATTCTTTGGAAAACTTCCGAAACGCTCATTTCAACCCGGGCGGCAAGGGCGCTGGTAGAAATGCCAGCCGCAAGAGTTCGCGCGCGATTTGCGCCTCGGTCCAGTCCGGGTGATCGCGCCGGATGCCTTCCTTCGCCAAATCGCGGGCGAATATGCTCATCTCGTAGGCAAGCGTGATGCGCTGCTCGCCCGTCATAGCGCTTTGAATCCTGATCTGGATGGCTTTTGCCTCTGGGGTGGTATCGGTGATTGCCACGACCAGATGTTAGCATGCCGGAAACTGCCCTTTTCGGTGACTTGGATGGGGCAGACACCCGGCACGATTGTGTCGAGAACGCCGACCAAGGTTCCGCATTCCGGCTTTACTGCACAGTCAAGGGGGCGCTCACGCTGCCCATTCTGCCGCTCTGGTTGTCGCGTACGACAAACCGGACCAGATAGTTTCCCGGCGTGAGGTGCAAATTGCCGGCGTAATCCACTCCCGTGGATTTTAGCATGGCAAAGTTCTCCGGAGTCATTGCTCCTTTCAGGTTTTGGGCGAGGGTGTCGGCGATCAGCGCGCTCTTTCTGGCGATGGCGAGGATATCGATATCAATTTGGTTTTCGACTCCCACAGTGGTCAGGTCTTTGCCCGGGATCTGCAAGGTAAACTTGACGGTCTTCTTATCGCCGCCCTTCTGGTTATCGCCGCCCTTCTGGCTTTCGGTGTTTAGACCCTGCTGCCAGCGAACGGTCACAGGAATACCGGTCGCATCGAAAGGTGAGTCGATGGTAAATTTCAGGTCGGCGTCGCGAGTAGTATCGGGATTCATGGTAGCGCTGGTCATCAGGAATCCGTCACGCGCGCGGACCTCGGTACCCTTCTGCAGGACCTTGACCTTCAGCTTTCGCCATCCCGCCTTGTTGTTCTGGGTATCGAGGTAGTAACCGAGGAGATAGTAGGATGAACCGTCGTCGTCGGCGCGCTTGAAGGCGCCAGACAGATCGTTGGTGTTGAAGAATGCGCGGCCGCCGGTTGTCTCCGCGAAGTTTTGCATGGTCTCGAACGAAGAAGCCAACGTTTGTCCGCGGGCGGTCAGGAAGTTGGCGTACGCCGACCCGCTCATTGAGCCCGGACCGTGAGAGGCGCTGACGTCGGTGGGAACCAGGCCCCGCACATCTACCGGATAAACCGAAATTTGCGCTCGATTCAGGGCTGCGATCGCGTTCTCATACGATTGTGCGAGAAGGGGGACGTTCAAGGGCGAAGTGTCGGGTGAATTCATGTAAAAGGGAAAACTGGCGGTGGCCCATATCAGCGACTTACGTCCGGGAATTCCAGAGAGCGTCTGGGCGATGATCATGAAGGCGCGCATTGTGGCCATCACAGCATCCTGCTGCACCATGGCGGCGTAGGTTGAGCCTCCGTCGATGAACGAGTTCAAAGAGTCGATGGTGCTTGTCGCGCTGGTTGGCAAGAGCAGAGAGCCAACCAAGTTGTCTCGCGTATCGGAATTTACGCCGTGCAGCGCGGGCAATTGACCACTGACCTCTTTCACAATCTTGATCAACGAACCGGTGTCTGTTGTAAGCCCATGGAGAACCCTTACGCCGTGGCTGTCGAAGAGCACCAAACCCGTCGCCTGTCCGGAAGCGAGATTCTCACCCAGATACTTGAGCAACTCCTGCCGGCCGTAGGCCTGATCCAGAAACGGGGTGTTCACCATGTCGATCGCGACAATCGTTACGCTTCGAGACTGGTCGGCTGGAATCGCGAGATTACTGAATACTCCGGGCGCGATGGCTGCGGGCGGGATCGGCGTGTTCTTTGCAATAATTTCTTCGAAGGTGGTTATTGTCTGCTTCTTGCCGTTTTCGAAGAGCTGAAACTGATCCTTGGACAAGCCGTGAACGTGGGTTCCAGACTTGTCGGTAACCACAACCGGCACTTGGATGAGGACGGTCTGGGTTCGGAACACCACGCGACCTTCCTCAGTGGCATGATGGACCTCAGGAGCCTGCGGCAGGTCGCGAGGATTGCCTCCAGGCGCGTTAATGCGGGCGTTCGGACTCTGGGCCCAAGAATAGTTTGTGACAAGGGTAAGAAGGACGCCGAGCAGAAGCCCGAGTGGTCTGAAGTGTCGCATGACCCAACCCTCCGATAAAGCCATTATTCATGGCGATGATGATGTTCCAGGTTGATTGCGTGGGCGTAACGGTTGTGTGCCATTGTAACAGGCGTATCCCGGTCGCGGGCTGTCCGAGAACACAGAGTCGAGTACCGGGATTTCCCATGATGCAGCAGTTTAAAAATGGGCTAACTTCGCGTTCCCAGGAAGTCTGCCTCTCGGGGCACTGGCAAAAGACCGAGTGAGCATGTAGCCAATACCAGCATGGTCTAGTGCCTTCACTGCAGGGCCAATCCCTTCCCTACACGGGCCTCACCCTCAGCGCGGTCCCATCGCGAAATGGTGCCATTGACTCCCCCGGTCTGGCCGCGCTAGGCTTTACGTAATGGTTGTCATCCGCCCCGACTGGGCGCGCGTCCCGGCAGCTTCCATCCTAGAGACAATCTTTGTGTTTGAAAGTCAGGTTCTTGAAAGCCAGGCGTTCGAAGCTCCGGCGTTCGAAACCCGGGCGTGCACAAGGCGGGAGTTCGCAACGTGGAACTTTAAAGCCGGCTACGCCGATCCACAGGCGACAGAATTAACATCTCAAGCGGGGCCCCCAGGCTGCAGGAGGCAGCGCCAGAACCCTGAATGAAGAAAAGTATTGATCTCAGCCCGAATATCGAGGCGCTGTTTGGCACGCGCGACGAGAATTTGCACGTGCTGGAAGACGGCCTGAACATCAACATCGACCTGCGTTCCGACCACATCGATCTGGAAGGCGCGCCTCGCGACGTGGCTCGCGCCGAGCAGCTTTTTGCCGACTACGAGCAGTTGCGCAAGTCCGGATATCAGTTCCAGAACGGCGATCTGAACAGCATGCTGCGCGTGCTGGTGGGCGATCCGAATGTCACGCTACGCGGATTGGCTGAAGCGGGCCGGCAGCGCTCGTTCGGACGCCGGACGGTGCAGCCGAAGAGTCCCAACCAGCGCCGCTATCTTGAGGCGATTGAAAATCACGACATGGTGTTTGGGGTCGGACCGGCTGGCACAGGCAAAACCTATCTGGCTGTCGCGATGGCGATTTCGGCGCTGCTTAACAAACAAGTCAATCGCATTATTCTTGCGCGGCCGGCGGTTGAGGCGGGCGAGCGACTTGGATTTTTGCCTGGAACTTTGCAGGAGAAGATCGACCCTTACCTGCGTCCGCTTTACGATGCTTTGTTCGACATGCTCGATCCGGAGCGCGTGGAGCGTTATCTGGAAAAAAACATCATTGAGATCGCGCCGATTGCCTTCATGCGCGGGCGGACGTTGAACGATTCGTTTGTGATTTTGGACGAGGCGCAGAATACGACCTCCGAACAGATGAAGATGTTTGTGACGCGCCTCGGCTTCAATTCGAAGGCGGTGATTACGGGCGACGTCACGCAGATCGATCTGCCGAGCGCGCGCCGCAGCGGGCTGCTTGAGGCGATCGACATTCTGGCGGGCGTGAACGGGCTGGCGTTTGTGCACTTTGATGAGAGCGACGTGGTGCGGCACCATCTGGTGCAGAGGATCATCCGCGCCTACGACGAGCACAAGACGCGGCTGGCCGAGCAGCAGTTGCCATTACTCGAACCGAAGATTGCGCCGGCGATTGATCCGAAGAATACGGTTGCAAGGCCCGCTGCGCCGCCCGTAGCAATGGATGAGCCGCACGTGCAGAACTAATCCAGTACGAACCGGATTCGGAAGAATTCCGCCGAACCGGTTGAAGGGGGGAGCTTCGCGGCCCCTCCTTTTCGCTTTGGGGTTGAAGTTTCCGCAGCGTTGAAGGGCCCGTATCAGGGTATCGCTGTTAGCGATGCGCACATTTTGAGAATTATTGCGAGAATTAGAATGCCTCTTTCGGGGCTGGCCGTCGGAGCGAAACGATTTTGGTCATCATGCAAAAGCGCATGGGGGATCTGTCGGAGCTGGCGCTGACCCGTTTTGTTGTTCGCGCCCGCCGCGCCGCGGGATTGAAGGGCATAGTCGACGTGGTGATCACTTCGAAGACGGAAATGAAAAAGCTGAACCAGCGTTTCCGCGGGAAAAACCAGGCGACCGACGTGCTTTCGTTTCCGGCGGCGGCCGGCAATCCGCATGGGAAATTCGCGGGCGAAATTGCGATTTCGGCGGAGATCGCGGCGCGTAATGCGCGCGCGCTGGGCCACAGCTTTACCGAGGAAGTGAAGATTCTTGTGTTGCACGGCGTATTGCATCTGAAGGGCTACGATCATGAGCGTGACCATGGGCAGATGGCGCGACGTGAAAGTGAGTTGCGTGCCCGCTTGCGCCTGCCGTTGGGACTGATTGACAGAATGTCGGGCACTGGAAGAACGGCCATGGGTAGCGCTCGCACGGGAGGCGCTGGACGCGCTAGCGCATCCCTTCGGAGGAACGCGTGATCGGCGCCAGCATCGGTATCGTGGTGCTGCTTGGCTTGCTCACGCTGGTCTCCTATGTAGACCGTCTTTATCAGGAGATTGGGAAGTTTCTCTCGCGTGACTTTCAGGACAACATTGATGCGTTCGAGCAACTGGTGGAGCCGCGCCTTGGAGTGGCGCGGGCGCGGGCGGCGTTGTCGATGGCGATTCTGCCGCAACTGGTCACGGCTGCGATCGCCATGATCGTTGGATTTACGGTATTTCGCGACCGGGCGTGGAGCCTTTCTGAAGTGCTCGAAGCGACGCTCAGCCTGGTGTTGATCATTATTGTTTTTAATCGGCTGCTTCCGTTTGTGTTTTTTTCGCGGACCCAGGGAAAGTGGCTGGCGCGCTGGGTGCTGCTTTTGCGCGGGCTGATTTATCTGGTTCTGCCGGTCACTCTGGTGCTCGGATTCTGCCAGTCAGTGACGGCTCTGACGCGCGAGCACCCCGAGGCGCAGCCGGAGACTCCGGCCGAGGCGGTGGACGCGCTGATTGAAGCAGGACAGGAAGAGGGCATTATTCAGGAGGGCGACCGCGAACTGATTCAGTCGGTGGTCGAGTTCAGCGGCAAGACGGTGCGCGAGGCGATGAAGCCGCGGCCGGAGATGGTGGCCGTGCCCGCCGATTCGACCGTTGAGCAGGTGGTCGAACTGCTCCGGGTGAAACCGTTCTCGCGAATTCCGGTGTATGACGGCTCGATTCACAACATCAAGGGAATTCTGCATACGCAGGATGTGCTGCAGGTGCCCGACTCCGAGGCGCGCACGCGCACGGTGGCTAGCGTCATGCGCAAGGATGTTCACTTCGTCCCGGAGAGCAAGCTGGTGAGCGACCTGCTGCGCGAGATGCAGAAGAGCAATATCCGCATGGCGATTGTGGTGGACGAGTATGGCGGGGTCGCCGGCCTGGTTACGATTGAGGATCTGGTCGAGGAGATCGTCGGCGAAATTGGCGACGAGCACGAAAAAACGCAACTCGTGCAGGAGAACGAGCACTCCTATGTGGTGACGGGAAATATGGATGTAGACCGGCTCGACGAACTGTTTGGGCGCCGGCCCGAGGGGCATGAATCATCCACCATCGCGGGCCTGGTGAGCGAGCTTGCCGGACGCATTCCGAAAAGAGGCGAAGTGATCGAAGACGACGGGCTGAGATTCGAAGTCCTGGATTCAACCGACCGGCGGGTTGAGCGTGTGAGGATCACTACAGCTGAGCCGAAGCAGTTGAAGTTGATGTAAGAGGCAGAACCTCGAGTCACGAGCCACGAGTCGCCCGCCTTATCCTTGACACCCTTGCCTACGCTCCCTAGAATTCACAGTAGGCGTAGTGGAATCTTTATCTAAGCCACTGCATCTAAAGTATTTATAGGGGCGCTCCACCTGCGCTCCTGGATCGAGCTCGCTCTCGCATTGAAATAGAGCCCGCATTGAAATAGAGACTGATATGCCACCAGGACCACCCGGCGGACGGGAACGCGAAATCCTGACCGCGATCGTCGAAACTTTTATTGCCAGCGGAGAGCCCGTGGGCTCGCGGACGATTGCGCGCGCCAGCCGGGAGGGACTCAGTCCGGCAACCATTCGCAACGTGATGGCGGACCTGGCCGACGCGGGCTACCTGGAGCAACCTCACACGTCGGCCGGGCGCATTCCGACGGCGGAGGCATATCGTTATTATGTCGAGCAACTGAGCGGCGAGGCCCACCTCTCGCATGAGAATGAAAGCATTATTCAGGACACGCTGACGGGCGTTAGCGACGTGCAGGAGTTCATGGAACGAACTTCGCATGTGCTCTCGCTGATTTCGCATGGGGTTGGGGTGACGGTTGCGAGTACGGGTCCGCGGAATGCTCTGGAGCACGTTTACTTCTCTCGCCTCGGCGATCAGAAGGTGCTGGCTGTGGTGGTGACGCGATCGGGGGTGGTGCGGGACCGCGTGCTTCGGCTGGATATTCCGCAGGCGGACCTGGATCTGGCGGCACGCTATCTCAACGAGAATTTTCGTGGATGGACGATGGAAGACATGCGCGCGGAGCTGGCGCGGCGCATCGAAACGGAGCGAGGCGAGTATCAGGCGCTGATGAAGTCGATCGAGCTGCTGTACCAGCAAGGCGCGCTGGCATCGTCGGAGGCAAACGATGTGGTGTTCGTTGAAGGCGCGGCGAACCTGGTTACCGGAGAGAAAGACCAGCAACGGCTGCAGGATATGTTGCGGACGCTGGAGGAGAAAGAAAAAGTTATCAAGCTGCTCAGCGCTTATCTCGATACGCGGCAGGAGGCGGTGCGAGTCGTGATCGGGCTGGACGAGGCGCTGCCGTCTTCATCGTTGCAGAACTTCGTGCTGATCGGAGCGCCGGCGCGAGTGGGCGGCGAGGTGAGGGGTTCGCTGGCGGTGATTGGGCCGACCCGGCTTGATTATCAGCACACCATGTCGGCGGTGTCGTACATCGCGCGACTGTTTGACAAACTTCTGAATGAATCGGAGTAGCAAGTTGTATGCGTAAAGGGAATGGAAAAAGCGAGGCTACCAACCTCGATTTAGAGCACGAATTGCCGGCGGCGGAGAACGACGCTAGTGGCGAGGAAACCAGCGCTTCCAGCACGGCGGCGCGGACCGATGGCGGGACGGCGTCGGAAGTGGAAAAACTGAAAGCTGAGCGGGATGCGCTGCTTGACCGCCTAGCGCGGCAGCAGGCCGAGTTCGACAATGCCCGCAAACGCGCGATGCGGGAACAGCAGGAATTCCGCGACTTCGCCGCGGCGGACGTCATCAAGAACATCCTGCCGGTGCTCGACAGTTTTGAGCGCGCATTGAAAGCGGGCGGGGGCCCCAGCGACTTCCGTAGCGGAATCGAACTCATCTACCGCCAGTTGCAGGATGCGCTCCAAAAAGCGGGCGCACAACCGGTCGAGGCCGTCGGACAGCCATTCGATCCACGGTTCCACGAGGCCATCGAAATGGTGGATACGTCCGAGGTTCCGGATCACCAGGTGCTTGAGGAATTGCAACGCGGCTATAAATATAAGGATCGCTTGCTGCGTCCTGCGATGGTTCGGGTGGCGCGCAACACCCGGGGATAGAGTGGGGCTATGCAGTCTGCAAGGAAGAAAGGCCACCCGGGGCTAAATCCCGTTCGATTTTCGGGGCCTTACGCGGCCCTCAAGGGCCGCTCTTCCACGGTCGTATATACACGGTTTATGTACACGGTCGTATATACATTGTTCTGTCGTTTAATTTGATTGCCTAATCTGATAGTCGAATGATTAGAGGGGGAATTTCTGGCCGCTAACACGAAACGCGATTATTACGAGGTGCTCGGTGTTAGCCGCGCCGCGACTGAGGTCGAGATCAAGAGTGCGTATCGCAAACTGGCGATGACGCACCATCCGGACCGCAATCCAAATAATCCCGACTCGGAAGAGAAGTTTAAGGAGATCACGGAAGCCTACGCCATCCTGGCGGACGGTGAGAAGAGGTCTCTCTATGACCGCTTCGGGCATGCGGGTGTGAGCAGCAATGCGGGCGCGGCGGCCGGCTTCGATCCCGCGATTTTTCAGGATTTCGGCGATATCTTCGGCGAGTTTTTCGGCTTCGGCGATGTGTTCGGAGGAGGCGGAGGCCGCCGGCGCAGCCGGGCGCAGCGCGGAGCCGACCTTCGCGAAGACCTGCACCTTGAGTTTGAAGAAGCCGTTTTCGGCACCGAAAAACAGGTCAAGGTTCGGCGTCACGAGGCGTGCGACGGGTGCCGCGGTTCGGGCGCCGCGCCGGGAAAAGCAGCGGTTCCGTGCCGGGCTTGCGATGGCCGCGGACAGGTTCGCTATCAGCAGGGATTTTTCAGCATCGCCCGCACCTGCCCCACCTGCCAGGGCGCGGGCAGCGTGATTACCGATCCCTGTCCCAAGTGCAAGGGCGAAGCCCGCTTGCTGCGCGAGCGCATGGTCGAAGCGCAGGTGCCAGCGGGGGTCGAAGATGGCACGCGCATTCGTTTTTCCGGCTTAGGTGAGGCGGGAGCGTTCGGTGGTCCCGCCGGCGATTTGTACGTTGTGCTGCATGTGAAAGAGCACTCTTTCTTCGAGCGTGAAGGCAACGATCTGCAATGTGTTGTGCCAGTCTCGTTCTCCCAGGCGGCGCTTGGCACCGAGATCACGGTTCCGACTCTAGAGGGAGAGCACAAGTTGAAGATCCCCGAAGGCACGCAGTCGGGAACGTCGTTCCGCATCCGGGGCAAAGGTGTGCCGGTGCTCAACGGCCACGGCAAGGGCGATCTGTTCGTCGAGGTGCGCATTCAAACTCCCGGAAAACTGAGTAAGCGCCAGCGCGAACTGCTGGCTGAATTTGGAGAGCTAACGCCGGTCGAGAACAAGCCGCAGCGGCGCTCGTTGCTGGGACGCGTGAAGGATATGTTTGTCTAGGGCAGCTGTCAGCTCTCAGCTGTCAGTAAAGACCTAGCCCTCGCGTTCAATTGCACGGCTCAGAGCGGCGGGCTTGTTGGCCCTATTTAGAAACGATGACTTTTCGGAGAATCGTCGCGTCTGCGATCGCAGCTGGGCTCCTGACCGCGGGCATTTCTGTTTGGGCACAGACTGACAGCGATCATTTGCAGGCCGTCGATCGCCTGGTTGCTTCCTTTGCTTCGAACCACCATGTTCCCGGGCTATCGGTTGCCGTGGTTGATCGCGGGCACGTCATTTTCACGCGTGGCTATGGTCTTGCGGATGTTGAAAACTCCGTGCCCGCGGACGCTGACACCGTTTATCGGATCGCATCGCTATCCAAATCGATCACTGCCACCGCTGCGATGAAGCTGGTCGAAGGCGGGAAGTTGGATCTTGACGCGCCGATTCAAAAGTATTGTCCTACCTTTCCGCAAAAGCCATGGCCCATCAACACCAGGGAACTTCTCTCGCATGAGAGCGGAATTCGCGACTACAAGAACGACGCAGAAAGTATCAACACGCGGCACTACACGAGCATCAAGGAGGCGATGCCTCAGTTTGCGGGCGATCCGCTGGAGTTCGAGCCCGGCACAAAGATGCAGTACACGAGCTATGGCTACATTGCGCTTGGGTGCGTGGTGGAAGGCGCTGCGGGAGTCAGCTATGAGCACTATATGCGGCAGGCAATCTTCGATCCGGCGCAGATGGCGGCTACGCGGCTGGATGATGTGTTCGCAATCGTTCCGCACCGGGCGCGCGGTTACAAAATGCTGCCCGGCGGGGAATTGCAAAATGCCGTCTTCGTGGATGTGAGCAACAAACCTCCCGGAAGCGGGATCAATTCGACGGCGCGGGAGATGGGCGCGTTCGTGGCGGCACTCTACTCCGGCAAACTGGTTTCGAGGGCGACGTTGGAGCGAATGCTTACACCCTCCACAACTCGTGATGGGAAGCCAACCATCTATGGTCTCGGATTTTTTGTGGGCGGGCCGATCGGCAAGCACGATGGGTTGCGGGAGGCCGGCCATGGCGGCGATCAGCAGGGCTTCAGCAGTGCCTTATATCTTTTGCCAGAGCGCGAATTCGGAGTGGTCGTGCTGTCGAACCTGGAGGGGCAGCAAAGTTCGCTCGACTTCATTGGCCTCTCACGCCAGATTTACGATATTGTTTCAGGGCATTGAGCCAGCCTTCGCACAACATTTTTCTCGGCTTTGTGAGGGCTGCATCGAGGCCCTGAGCCCATGACCCGCCGCCGCTGGATCGCCGATGAAGTTCGCGGGAACACAGCCATCCTTAGTGGAGAACACGCTTCCCACCTGAGCCGCGTTCTACGCGCGCAGGTTGGACAGGAATTCGACATTGCCACTGGCGATGCGGTTCGGTTGGGCACGATCACTTCGATCTCGGATGATCGCGTGGAGTTTGCGCT
Organism: uncultured Acidobacteriaceae bacterium; assembly: GCA_963821295.1. Lineage (GTDB taxonomy): Bacteria > Acidobacteriota > Terriglobia > Terriglobales > Acidobacteriaceae > Acidiflorens. Next base: position 1,588,886 of record CAWGDB010000001.1, read on the forward strand.
CGGCTCCGAAGTGACAGTGAAGGCTTCTGCCAGGCTGACGCTGGTTCTCGCTATTTTCAAATTCGACCGCATGGAATGGGCGATCGAGAAATGCACCGAGATTGGAGTGGCGCGAATCATTCCGATCGTGGCGCGACGAACCGATACGCATCTTGCCGCAGCCGCTGGAAAGCGGCACGAGCGCTGGTTGCGCATTGCTCGCCAAGCTGCCGAGCAATCGCGTCGCGCGTCGCCCCCGGAAATCTTGGCTCCGATCAAGCTTAAAGAGTTGGGCAGTGGTGGTGTTTCGGCGGCAACGACGGCCGAAAGTGAAGTGCGCGTTTGGCGCATCGTTCTCGCTGAATCTGAAATGAATACTCCGCTGCGAGACGTTCTGTCGCCTTGCGCGTCCGAGACCGTTCTTGCCATTGGCCCCGAAGGCGGTTGGACCGACGACGAGTTGCGATGGTTTCGCGAGTCGGGATGGACGACGGCTTCGTTGGGTCACAACATCTTGCGAGCGGAGACTGCGGCGATTGTTGCGGCGGCGCTGGCCCTCGATGCGCCGCGGTAAGGCGAGATAGCCCTCAGTCGTCAGCCATCAGCCTTCAGCAAAAGCTCTCGGCGCGGGCGGTGTGGTTACCCACCCTAACGTCGCAAAAGACGCGACGTTAGGATGGGGCACCCTCGATTCCTTCAGCTCAAACCGCATCGACCTGATGACTGAGAGCTGGTTCACCTCACAGTCCTTCCACAACGTCGTCTGATATGCTCCGGCTAGTGAGTCCCACCGTCGTTGCCACCGCGAAGAAGATTGTTCCCGACGAACGTCAACGGGAAGCCATTGAGCATGTTCATGGGCCGATGGTGGTTCTCGCGGGCGCGGGGACGGGCAAAACTACCGTCCTGATTCAGCGCATCGCGAACCTGGTACGGCGGGGCCACGCGCGGCCCGATGAGATTCTGGCGCTCACCTACACCGACAATGCGGCCGCGGAAATGCAGACTCGGGTGTGCGCGGAACTCAAGGGCACAAACATCGAAGGTCTGCAAACGTGCACGTTTCATGCCTGGTGCAATACGCTTCTGCAGCGGCGCGGACGGTCGTTCCAGGTGCTCGATGACAAGGATCTGTGGGTGTACCTGCGGCGGCGAATCCGCGAACTGCGCCTGAAATATTTCGTCCGCGCGGCCAACGTCAGCCAGTTCCTTGACGATCTTCTCGATTTCATGCGCCGCTGCCAGGATGAACTGGTCAGCCCGGAGCAATACGCCGAGTATGTCGCTCGCCTGGAATGCGGAGAGATTCCGCTGCCGCGCGTCGCCAAGTCAAAAAAGCAGGCCGAGCTGGAGGATGGCGAGATTCTCGACCGCTGCCGCGAGATCGCCCGTGTCTTTGCCACGGTGGAAGAGATGTTGCGCGCGAAAAACCTGGGGACGTTCGGGCACATGATCACCGGCGCTTATTATCTGCTGAAGAATGACCCCGCGCTGCTCGAGGAGGAGCGGCGGCGCACTCGTTTTCTCCTGGTGGATGAATTTCAGGATGCTAACTTTGCGCAGGTCGAGATTTTGTCGCTGCTGGCTGGCGAGGCGGCGAACCTATTCATTGTTGGCGATCCCGATCAGGCGATCTACCAGTTTCGGGGCGCGTCGAGCGAGGCGTTCTCTTTATTTGTTCGCCATTTTCCGGCCGCAAAATTTGTTGCGCTCGAGCAGAATCGGCGTTCGCTCTCTCCCATTCTTCGTTGTGCGTTCGGCATTGTGAATGAGAATCCTCCGGTGTTTGCGCCGGAGAAAGCGAACAGAGCAGAGAAAGCGAGCAGGGCGGAGAAAACGACTACGGCGGAGAAGGGAAGCGCTGCCGAGAACCCGAGCCCGATTTCTTACCAGCGCTCGCCGCTGGAATCGTGGCGCGAGGCAGATGCGCGGACGCGGGACGAATCGCTGGCTGGCCAGCCCGTCGAGATTGTGACGTGGCGCGACAAGGACGTCGAGGCGGCCGACGTCGCGCGGCGCATTCAGAGGAAGCGTAAAGAACTCCGCTGCGAATGGAGGGAGTTTGCCGCGCTCTACCGGCAGCACAACCATCGCGAGGAACTGATCAAGGAACTGGCGGAGCGCAACATCCCGTTTTCAATTGAAGGCCTTGACGTGCTGGATACAGCCGAGGTGCGCGACGTATTGGCGTGCCTGAGCGCGGCCGTGAATCCCAAAGACGCAGCCAACGTGTTCCGAGTGGCGGCGCTGCCGCAGTTTGCCATCGACCCGGTGGAGTTGAAGGCCGCGATGAGAGCGGCGCGGCGAGACGAACTCGACCTGCGCAATGTGCTCGCGAAACTCGCCAACGGAGCGGCCGTGCTGGCGGCAATAGAAAAGGCCCATGCCGGCGTGGAGAAAGACGAGATCACGGCGACCGATGCTCTGCATATCGTAATGCGGCAGTTCTCGCTGCAGCGCACTCCGGCAGTCAATGCGTTCGCCGAATTTGTGGAGCGCTGGGGAAAAAACGCAGCCACGGAAACCGGCCGCACCGCCGAGTTCCTGGAGTACCTGGGCTATTTTCGGCAGGCGCGGGGCAGCAATATTCCTCTTCCTCCGAGCAAAGAAGACGGCGTGCGCCTGATGACGGTGCATGCCGCCAAGGGACTCGAGTTCGCACACGTGGCAATTCTGCGCGGTTCGTCAACTTCATTCCCCTGCGCTTACCACGAGCCGCTGGTTGATTTTCCGCGGGAGTTGCGGCGCTCACAGCCGGCGCAGAATGACAAGGCGCTCAGCGAGCAGGAGGAGCGGCGGCTTTATTACGTAGCCATGACGCGCGCTGAAGACACGCTGGCGATTTACGCCAAGCAGGGTGCGGGCACAGACACGCGGCCCACCAAGTTCCTGCGCGAGTTTATGGGCGCGGACTCTTTTAGGCGATTCTGGCGTCCGCTTCAGGCGGCCGCGGTGCAGGACGAACTGTTCGGCGCGGCGGAAGAAGAGCGGGTTGCCCTCCAACGCTCGAACGTCGCTGCCTGGCTGCTGGGAGAACCGGCCGCCAACCTGGGGACTGGACTGAGCGCGAGCGCCATCGATACCTACGAGCAGTGTCCGCTGCGGTTCAAGCTGGAGCGCGACTGGAATCTGCCGCGGGATGTGCCTGCCTCGCTGCATTACGGAGCGGCCATGCACCGCGTGCTGCACACTTTCTACGACGCACAGCGCTATGGGAGAGAGATTGGCGACGAGCAACTGCTGGAGAATTTTCGCGCCGATCTGGCGAACGCCGGGATCGCCGACCGCTATCAATATGATTTGTATCTTCGGCAAGGGAAAGAACAGCTGCACGCAGTTTCTGGAGTGGGCTCGCTCGTGTGCGCCGCCCGAGGTTTTGCAAACGGAGCAGAAATTCGATTTGCCGGTTGCGGGAACGAAGTTGACGGGGCGTATCGACCGGATGGATCGAGTGGAATCCGGCGGCGTTGCGATCGTCGATTACAAGACCGGCAAACCGAAGTCACAAGAGGATGCGGACAAAAGCTTGCAGCTATCTCTGTATGCTCTGGCGGCAAAAGAGGTGTGGGGATTGTGCGCCGACCGTTTGATCCTTCACAACCTGGAAGACAACAGTGTGGTGGTGACGACACGCGAAAGCGGCGATCTGGAAGAGGCAAAACTCAAGGTGCACGAGACCGCGGAAAATATCGCAGCCGGAAACTTTCCCGCCAGACCCGGCTACCAGTGCAGCTTTTGCCCATATCGAAATTTGTGTCCGGCGACCGAGAAGGTCATATTCGTCCCGCAGAAGAAAGCCTCGAATCGCGCCAACTGAACCGGCATACATTCCCGAAAATCTTTGGCCTCAAAAAACTTTGGGGACGCTCATCGCGTCCCCATGGTTGCCTTATTGCAGTTGCCTAGTGCTTTTTGCTGCTTTTCTTCTTTGCTTTCTTTTTGGTTGCCATGGATCTATTCTCCCTTTCCATTCTTCATGGAATTTCGCAACGGTGTTTTGTTGCAACTGATTGAATGTATAGAGTCAACGCGAAACGAAGTCAAGAGAAAAATGATCTAAGTGCACGCACACAACTCGACACCAAAGTCACCTGCTCACTGCGCGCGCGAAAAAATCTCGCACTGAACGTTCCAACTTCGCGTCGTTTGTAGTTTTCCGCACAGCTGCGCTTGCTCTCGCGCGCGAAAACGTCGCGTCGCGCGCTGCCCGCGCGCCACGAATCCTCGCGGGCATTCCACAATCTATAATGAGGAACGGTTTTGTAAACGACGAATTATTCGAAGGAGCGTATTTATGCTCGATGCAAACGATATTGTGATCATTTCAGGATGCCGCACACCGATTGGAAGGTTTCAAGGAAGCCTCAGCGATCTGACGGCTCCGCAACTGGGCGCGATCGCGGTGCGCGAAGCTGTGAAGCGCACAAATATCGATCCCAATCTGGTCGACGAGTGCATCATGGGCAACGTGGTCTCTGCTGGACTCGGCCAGAATCCGGCGCGTCAGGCGGCGATTTTTGGCGGACTCGCACCTGAAGTGGGTGCCATGACAATTAACAAAGTTTGCGGGTCGGGATTGAAGTCGGTTGCGCTCGCCGCGCAGGCGATTGAGACGGGCAACAGTTCCATCGTCGTGGGGGGCGGAATGGAGTCGATGAGCAACGCGCCTTACCTGCTGCCGAATGCACGCAAAGGCTATCGTCTGGGCAATGGACAACTGGTCGACTCGATGGTGCACGACGGCCTGTGGGATATTTACAACGACTATCACATGGGGATTACGGGCGAGAACGTCGCCGAGAAATATGGCATCACGCGCGAAGAGCAGGATGAGTTTGCCGTGAACTCGCATCGCAAAGCGATCTCCGCGCAAAAGGAATGCCGATTCAAGGCGCAGATCGTTCCTGTGGAATTGCCCGCGAAGAAGAAAGGGCAGCCGCCGGTAATTTTCGATAAAGACGAGGGGCCGCGCGAGGATACGACGATCGAAGTGCTGCGCGCGCTGAAGCCCGCGTTCAAGAAAGACGGCACGGTCACAGCCGGCAACGCTCCTGGAGTCAACGACGGCGCGGCTGCGGTGGTCGTGACCAGCGCGGCGCGCGCCGCTGAATTAGGAGCGAAGCCTATGGTGCGCATCGTCGCGCAGGCTACCAGCGGGGTCGAGCCGAAGTGGGTCATGATGGCTCCCGTTGGAGCCGTGCAGAAGATCTGGCAGAAGACCGGCTGGAAGAAAGATGATGTCGACCTCTACGAACTGAACGAGGCGTTCTCAGTGCAGGCGCTCGGAGTGATCCGCGAACTTGGCCTCGATATGGAGCGTGTCAACGTTAACGGAGGCGCCGTCGCGCTCGGCCATCCCATTGGCGCCAGCGGGGCGCGTGTGCTGGTTACGCTGATCTACGAAATGATCCGGCGCGACGTGCACCGCGGGATCGCTGCGCTGTGCCTGGGCGGCGGGAATGCGGTGGCTATGGCGGTGGAGCGGTAGGGCACGGGCGGCGAAGGGGTAGTTCGGAGAACGGAAAAATTCACACTGGGTTTGTGCTTATTTTGGCTGTGATCAGTCCGGGCTCTTTCTTGAACCACTTCTCCCGAACCGTGACGCGTAGCTTCACTGCGACCTCGCCTGGACATATCGTATTTGGGCGGCCGTTTGTGAGATGACCGATAGCGACTTCAGGATCGACAATCTGGAGCGGTTCCACGTGCACTGTACCCAGAGTTTTGCCGCTCTTGTAGTCAAAATGGAACCCGTCGCGAAGATCGCCCGTCTGGTACAGAATCTGAGCGTGTTGGAAAGCCAGTTGCGAAGAAACATCGTTGGCCACCGCGCTCATCAGAGGCATCCAGTCTTTGGCTTGAATCACAAAGTAGCGCTCGAAATTGTTTTCGTGCGTCGCAAATGTGTGGCCGGCTGCTGAAGAACCGCCCCCAATAGCGCGGGAGCTGTATCGTTTTGAGGTGAAACTCGCAGTGACGTGCTCGGGCGAATAAGTCTTGAGGAAAGTACTCTGAGTTTCGGGCGTCGGATATATATAACTCGCCTGAACCACCATGCTGTAAACAAGGAAAGCGCCGAAAAGCACAGTTGGCACAACCACCAGCACAGTCCATTTCCTGTTGAATTTCATGGCGCTCTCTACCCCGTGCTTTCGTATATTACCTCGATTGCGGAAAGATCAACGTGGTTTTTGTGACATCGGTTTACGAGCCTGGTGGGCCGGGGTGTACACTGCGGGATTGCTGCGCTGTGCCTGGGGGAATGCGGTGGCGATGGCGGTGGAGCGGTAGGGCACGGGCGGCGCTTGGAGGCGAAACCATGATTTGCTATCGCGGTGTTTTGAATTGGGACCACGCTTCACTGAGAGGACGCTTATCCCAACATGATTACCTAATCTTCGTTGGAATCGTCCTGCTCTTTTGTTTGGCTTCTTCGCCCTCAGTCTCACAGCAGCCGTCAGCCGCTTCCAAAGACGCTTTTGCCAGCGCCTCACAAACTGCATCCTTTCCATTTGAATGGCGGGAGGGAATGATCGTTATGCCTTTGTCCGTAGATGGATCGAAGCAATTTCGCTTCGTGCTCGATTCCGGATCGTCTCGCACCTTGATCGACCGTGCCGTCGCGAACTCCCTCGGCTTGAAAACCGGCGAAGCCAGCTCCGTTCAGGGAGCGGGCTCCGGCCGCGTTCACATCGAAGCCGTTCATGGCGTCAATCTTCAATTACCCGGGTTGGATAGTAAGGATTACGATTTCTATACCGCGGATTTGGCGCCCCTCGAACAAACTCTAAAGACAAGAGTGGACGGCATCATCGGATACGATCTGCTTGCCCGTTTCGTGGTCACGGTTGATTTTTCTGGCAGGCAAATCACCCTCGCCGCACCCTCTGTTTTTCAGCCAAACAGCCACGCCGAGCGCATACCTCTCGACATTCATAACAAATGGGCTTTCATAAAGGGCGAACTGCTCCTGCCGGGGCCGGTAACCGTGCAGGACAGCTTCTTCATCGACTCCGGTTCAAGCGATGCAGTGGATCATCCGGTGGTGAAGACGATGCAGAGCCGAACTTCAAGCACCAGCGGCGTTGGACTGGGAAGTCCGGTCGAAGGAGCGGTCGCCCGAGCCGAGTCATTTCATCTAGGAAGTTTCGTCATGAACGGTCCCCTGGTCAGTTGTTGCGGCGCTACCGAAGAAACCAGCCGCCTGATTGGAACGGAAATCCTCCGGCGCTTCACCGTAACGTTTGATTACCCGTCCTCACAACTCTTCTTGCTGCCGAACAGCGCCTTGCATGAGAAGTTCTCTGCTTCACAAGGTAAGTAACGGTGCATCCGGGGTCGTTTTCCCCAGTAATCGACACCATGAATAGCGGCGTAGAAACCCTAGCAACGGTGAAGCGACGGGAATAAAGCATTATGTGACGATCGCATCACTTGAGTGCCTCACTGCGATGGATGCGGGGCCGCGAGGAATGTCACTACTGAATTGCGAAACTGCTCAGGCTTTTGGATGTGTGGTATGTGACCGCAATCTGGAATCTCGACCAGGATTGAGCCCTTGATGACGGCATGAGTCTTGCGGCCCAGTTCGGGATACTGCCCAGCGACGGATCGCAAACTGGGCGGCAAGCGATTTTTGCCGACGACTGTGCGATCGGCTTGTCCGATGATCAATAGCGTTGGGCGGCTGATCTCCCCCAATTCATAGACGACTGGCTGCTCATAGATCATCTGGTAGGTTAGCGCCGACGACCATGCGTCGCGCGGATACTCGCCCGTGTTGAGAACGCTTGCCTGATCCTGCACGTAGGCCTCGTATTCCGCTTTCCATGCTCCGGGGTAATAGGTCTTCTGGTAATCGAGCATCTTCTCGTAGGTCTGGCTCAACTCTGCCGCATATTGCTGCTGCAGTGGAATGTAAGGGACGAGTTTGCGGTAGTCTTCAAGGCCGATCGGATTCTCCAGCGCGAGTTTCTCGACGGTTTCCGGAAACATCAAAGTGAAACGCACTCCCAGCATTCCGCCCATGGAATGCGCAATCACATCAACCTGCCGAATGCCCAAATGATCGAGGAGCGCCTTGGTATTCTCCGTCATCTGGTGGAAGCTGTAATGGATATCGGGGCGCGACGATGCGCCAAAGCCCAACTGGTCGGGCGCAATCACGCGATAACCTTGCTGCGCCAGGAACTCGATAGTGGGCTCCCAATAAAAGCCCGAGAAATTCTTTCCGTGAAGCAGGAGCACGGTCTTTCCGTTAGCAGCGGCCGTGGGCTGAACGTCACGGTAGGCCATGCGCAGATCCTGGTTTTCCACCTGCAGCTGGAAAAATTGAACGCTGTAGTGGGGATGAAGCGCCTGTTCCTGCTGCGCATACGACGGCGGTGCCCAAATTGTACCAAGCAGGACGAATGCGAGGAACGCGGTATCAAACCGATGGAAATCGGCCATAAATCTTCACCTTCAGTCGGTGGTTCTTATGTTACGCGCACGTCGAGTGAGCAGCTATATTTCGGCGGAGGGAATGCGGTGGCAATAGCAGTGGGAAGGTAGGGTGATCGCGTGCGCGGGTGCGCGCAATAGCGATTCTTCGCCGGCGGCCGCATAGTTTCCGAATTGCCGATCATTCGCCGAGCCGGCAATTAGGCACTGGGCAAGCCTTCGCTTCCGGGCTTACCTCAAGCCAAGATCGCCATCGTACTGTCGGATAATCCCGTAACACTCGCAGGCGGAGTTTTCAAGTTCCTTGCGGTTAAGAATCTTCACTGCGCCGCGGGTGTACTCGATGAGCTTCTTCCTTTGCAAGACACCAGCGGCCACGCTCACGCTCGATCGATCTGTCCCGAGCATCGTTGCCAGAAAATCATGAGTGATGGGCAGCGACCCCGAATCCACTCTGTCCTGAGTCATCAGCAACCATCGTACGAGGCGCTGCCCAATATCGTGCAGCCGATTACACGCCGCTGTTTGTGCAACCTGCATACCTCGAATCGCGGCATAGCGGCTCAGCATCAATTGCAGGTGTGGAGCGGATTCCAACGTGTTCTGCAAAGCTCCGGCCTCGACCCGGAAACCATCCCCCGTGATTTGCACCACCGCTTGCAGGGTGCTCCTCCTCAGGCCAACCGCCGCCAGTGTTCCTGCAAAGCCCTCGTTTCCGACTATGCCGGCTTCCACCGTTCTCCCATCTTTCATTACGACTACCAGAGAAATCAAACCTCGATTCGGGAAATACGCGAATTCCAGCTTTCCACCCGCCTCGTGAAGGACCAGATGGTTCGGCAAGCTTACGTATTCGAGATGAGGACGCAGTGAGGCGTAGTCGCTATCGGGGAGCGATAGAAGTATGAGGCTGCTGACCGGCTTCCCTCTGGCATTCGTCCGCTCACCCGACTGCACAACTTGTAGATCTTTGCTTTTCACAAGCATCCTTTCTTGGGGTGTTGTTTTGCGCCTAGTCGCCGACAGAAGACCGAGGCTTATTCCCGCGGGATGGCGTTGCCAACTGAGACTTCGGTCTGCGCTCACTATCTAACGCGCAGCAAAGCTTCTCAACCAGGGTCATCAGCTTCGCCGAGTCCATTTCTTTGCTGACCTGCTCTGCAATCGATCGCCAGTCTTCTTCGCCGAAATACGTGCCCATAGCGTGGCTCCTTCCTCACTTTCAGCAAAGTTAGCTGGGATTCAAAACGCAGTCTGAGCAATAGGGCACACTCATCCCGGACATGTGGCGCCGGGCGCGCCGAGGGTGGTGGAGCAGGCGGCAGTCCACTTAATTTCCCTACTTTAAAGACGCCCGGGAATCAGGCGTGCGCCAGAACCAGAATCTTCCCTGTATGTGGGATACCCCGCAGACCATCTCTATTGACGCCTGTAAACTCCGCCCATCTTTATTTATGAGCCAGACCGTCGTTGACAGCGCGCGGTACTCGTTGGGGCACAGGGACAAAGGTGGTCATGAGCCGGAAGATGATATGGATTGAGCAAGAGCGTTTTCGGGGTTTCGGTTGCTCCGAATGTGGTTGGCGATTCAAACCTACCAGTGCGCCCAGGGGCGCATCTTTCGATGAAATGATGCGCAACTTTGAGTTGCAGCGCGACCAGGAGTTTACATCCCATGTTTGCGCCGATCACTCCAAACGAGGTGGGTAGTATTTCTTGCCCGAGTACCAGGCGTGGACGACCGGGATGACCTGCCCGCTGGGGAACTATACCGCCGCGTTACTTTCCGCTGGACAGCCGAGGGCGGCTGTCCCTACGTGATTGTCTAGCCTGCCGCTGGGGCTGATTCGGCCGCCGCTGCTTCCGCTCCCACCGGCAGCGTGATTGTGAACACCGCGCCTCCGCCCGGAGCGGACGCCGCCTCGATGTTTCCACCGTGCTCGCGGACCACGGTCTTGCAAATACTCAGCCCGAGCCCGGTTCCGCGCCCCGGCCGCTTGGTTGTGAAGAACGGATCGAAGATGTGGGACAGGTTGTCGGCGGCGATTCCGGGACCATCATCCTGAAACACGACCCATACCGAGTCTGGGTTTCCTGCAATGCCACGCCCGAGGCGCACGCGGATCGTGCCCTTTTCGCGGGTCTCGCGAATCGCCTGTTCCGCATTCAGCAGAAGATTCAGGAACACCTGCATCAGCTGATTGGGATCGGCAACAATGGCAGGCAGAGCCGGCTCCGGCAGAAAATCGACCGTGATGTTGCTCTTGCGCAGGGGATACGTTTGCAAGTGAACGGTGCGCTGCACCAGTTCATTCAGATCGACTTGGATGCGTCCGGGCGCCGGCGGCCGGGCGAAGTACTGGAGGTTCGAGACGATTTCGGCGGCGCGGCGCGCCTGCTGGAGGAGAATCGCGAGCTGCTTCCGCATGCCCTCGGTGGCGCCGCCTTCCTGCAGCAACTCGGCCATTCCCATAATGCTGGTCAGCGGGTTATTGAGTTCGTGCGCGAACCCGCCGATCATCTGTCCCATGGCGGCCAGGCGTTCGCTCTGAATAATCTGCTGCTCCATCTTCTTTTCGGTGGTCACATCGCGGATCGAAATAATCACGCCCGCTGGTTTGCCCTCCGCATCCAGCAACGGGCTCGCCATGCCCAGCATGGTGCGCCACTCGCCATTCTGATGGCGCGCATCGCACTCGCAGGAGGGGCGGGAATTTTCGCCGCTGGCAACCGTGTGAAAAAGCTTCGCCAACTCGGGGGGACTGGTCTCCGCATCCTCGACGCTCTTGCCCAGCAGTTCATCGGGTCCGTAGCCGAGCAGTTCGCGGATACGCGGGCTCACGAAGGTGTATTTGCCCGAGAGATCGAGCACGACAATTAAATCCGGAAAGCTCTCCAGCAGGTGCTGCCGGAACTCTTCCTGCCCGCGCAGTTGCCGCTCCAGGGCACGCGTTTCGGTGACGTCGACCAGCGTTCCCTGGTAGCGCACAATTCGTCCGTCTTCAACGACGCCGTTGGAAGTGTCGTGGCAGACGGCCACGCCGCCGTCTTTTCTCCTCAGTCGAACCTCGCGCGTCCGCGTGCCGCCGTTCTGGCTTCCGGTTCGCCCCAAAGCAGGCTGCGGGTCGGCATCCACCTTCAACGTGTCGGGAGGCAACTGCAGCAATTCTTCCTTGGTCTTATAGCCCAGGATCGCCACCAGCGCCGGGTTTACCTCGAGCAGTCTGCCCTCGGGTGAGCAGATGTATACACCTTCTCGCAGCGTCTCGAAAAGTTGGGTGAAGCGCTGTTCCTTTTCGCGCTGCCCGGTAATGTTTCGGGCCAGCACGCTGGCCCCGGCTACATCGTCGCCCTTGACGATGGCGCTGGCCACGCAATCGTAGTAGAGGCGCATGGGATGGTTCTTGAGCTGGACGGCAACCACTCCCGTCCAGGTGCGCTTCTCGAGGAACCGCACCAGATCGAATGCTTCCTCTGCGATCAGCGGGGCGTCCAGAAACTCCTCGAGTTTGTGCCCCACCAGTTGGGAATAATGCGCACCAAGGATCTCGGAGAACCGGCGGTTTACGGTGCGCAGCGTTCCATCGAGTGAGACGGCCAGGGCCACGTCATCCAGGGAATCGATCAGCTCTTTGAAATTGCGTTGGGAGCGGGAGATCAGTTGTCCAAGCTGGTCCAGTTGTTCTTCAGAGGGCGCGACGCTCGATCGCTGCTCAATGCCCTTCAGAATCTGCTTCAGATCGGAAACTTCACGCTTGCGCCCAAAGGCATAGGTGGCAAACAAGAAGGAGAGTACAAAGAGCCCGGCCGGAATTGCCCACAGGCGGTAGGGAAGGTTTTCGAGTTGCTGCCACGATAATGCGGCCACCGCCGCGGCCAGCAAAACAATCAGACCCAATGCCCATCGCCAGAGCTGGCCCTCTTCGCGATCCAGCCGGCCGGGCGTGGGTTCGGAGCGTTTTGGCGTGGAGCCTGGTTCGGGCATTCCGGTCACCGCTGGCGAGAGGGCAGACCTTCCAACCAACAAACCCATCTCTGCCAGATTGCCCTAGCGTAGCACCGAATGCGGCCTTTGGCGTCCTTCATGCGCCGCATGTTCCATCACGGTAACGGGGTGATCCCGGTCACAGAGAGTTCGTTCGCCTCAGGCTATGATGCCCCCAGCGATCTCCCATCCGCGCCGTCCTCCTTGTGTGTTTAGCAGCGCCTGTTTGAAAACGCCTGTTCATAGCGTGCGTTTTGCGAGGTTTATTCGTAACCGGGATTCCCTATGCTCTATAAGACCCTGAGTGCCGCTGTTTATGGCGTAAACGCCAACATCATCGAGGTCGAGGTGGACGTTTCCGGCATCAAGCTGACCGAAGACTACTTCCACACCGTCGGCCTCCCCGATGCCGCGGTCCGCGAAAGCCGCGACCGCGTCCGGGCCGCGCTGAAGAATTGCGGGTATGACATTCCTCCCACCCACATCACCATCAACCTGGCGCCCGCCGATATCCGCAAGGAAGGCTCCGGCTTTGACCTGCCTATGGCGCTGGGGATTCTGGGCGCCTACGGAGGCCTGAATAAGAAAGAAATCAGCGACGCGCTTTTTGTCGGCGAGCTTTCTTTGGATGGAAGTGTGCGCGGAGTTCGGGGAGCTCTGCCGATCGCGCTCGAAGCACGCAGCCGCAAGGTGAAGCGGCTGGTCGTGCCCGAAGTTAACGCGCGCGAAGCGGCCATGGTCGGCGATGTCGAGGTTTATCCCGTCAAATCGTTAGTTGACGTGATCCATTACATCAATTCCGGTAATGGAATCGCACGGCTCCAGGTGGATCGCGATCAACTGCTGCGGGAATCGCAGAATTTCCACGTGGACTTCAAGGATGTTCGTGGCCAGCAAACCGCCAAGCGCGCGCTCGAGGTGGCCTGTGCTGGCGGTCACAACATCCTGATGATTGGACCGCCGGGCTCCGGGAAGACGATGCTGGCCAAGCGCATGCCGAGTATTCTCCCGCCGCTAACGTTCGAAGAGGCTCTGGAGACAACCCGCATCCATAGCGTGGCGGGAGTGCTCGACGCCCACGCCGGACTGGTCGGCGTGCGCCCTTTCCGGTCGCCGCACCACACGATATCCGATGCGGGGCTGATTGGCGGAGGCGCCATCCCGAGGCCGGGCGAGGTTTCGCTCTCGCACAATGGCGTGCTGTTTCTCGACGAACTGCCTGAATTCCCGCGCACTGTTCTTGAAGTCATGCGCCAGCCGCTCGAGGACGGCACGGTTTGCATCGCGCGCGCTGCCATGTCGCTGACATTTCCCGCACGCTTCATGCTCACGGCAGCCATGAACCCGTGTCCTTGCGGATTTCATAACGACCGCACGCGCGAATGCCGCTGCACCTCGCCCATGATTCAGCGCTACATGTCGAAAATTTCCGGCCCGCTGCTCGACCGCATCGATATCCACATCGATGTGCCTGCCGTGAACTACAAAGACATGCGCAGCACCAATGAACCCGAAAGCTCCGCGAAGATTCTGGAGCGCGTGGTGCGCGCCCGCCAGATTCAACTTGATCGCTTTTCTTCTTCGAAGGCAAAGCTCTACTGCAACGCGCAAATGTCGTCGCAGAATATTCGCAAGTTCTGCCCGCTCTCGGCCGATTGCGAGCATCTACTCGAACGCGCCATGACCCAGCAAGGACTGAGCGCCCGGGCCCACGACCGCATTTTGAAAGTTGCGCGGACGATCGCCGACCTCGACGGCACTGCGCAACTTGAACCCAAGCATATTGCGGAGGCGATCCAGTACCGGACGCTGGATCGGACGTATTGGGCGTGAGGGAAAGTCAAGAGTCAGAAGTCAGATTGCAGAAGTCAGGTCAGAGGTGAGAGGTCAGATTGAAGAGGTTAGGTCAGACGTAAAAGATCGGATTGCAGAGGTGAAGATCGCGGATGCTCCGGGGAAACAAAAGCCGAGAAAGCCATGAAAGGTTTTCTCGGCGTTCTCTGCGTCTCGGCGGTAGAACTTGGTTTTGACTTAGTCTGCGGCGGCTCCGCTTTTCGATGCCGCATCTTCGGCCTGGCGTAAGCGCAGCGCGCGGTTGGAGGGCAATCCGGCATCACGAATTTTGTAGAGCAGCGCGCGATAGCTGATGCCGAGTGTGCGCGCCGCCTGCTTCCGGTTCCAGTGATGCTGTTGAAGCACTTTCAGGATGACCTTGCGCTCCAGTTCGTGCACCGCTTGCCGCGTCAGCTTCTTCAGCGAAATCGGCCCATCGAATGATATGTCCGGATTCAGGTAGTCGGGTTCGCGATGCACCAGGTCGCTGGTGATCGCTTCCTCATTCCCCAGGATGGCGTAGCGCTTGATCAGGTTCTCGAGTTCGCGAATATTTCCCGGCCAGTGATATTTCTGCAGCACCGCAAGCACTTCGGTGGAGAGCGGTCGCGCCTTGCAGTTAAATTTCCGGTTGTAGTACTCGAGGAAATACTTGCACAAATCTTCGATGTCAACGCGCCGCTCGCGCAGCGATGGCATGCGCAGATTGACAACGTTGATGCGGTAGAAGAGATCCTGGCGGAAGGTTCCGTTTTCGATCTCGACTTGCAGATTGCGATTGGTGGCGCAAACGACCCGAACTTCAACCTTTTTGTCTTCCTGTGCGCCGATCCGGCAGAACTGGCCGTCCTGCAAAAGCTGCAGCAGCTTCGATTGCAGCGACTGATCCAGTTCGGAAATTTCGTCGAGAAACAGAGTGCCCCGGTGCGCCATTTCCACCCGGCCCGGCTTCATACCGAACGCGCCCGTGAATGCACCCTTCTCGTAGCCGAACAACTCGCTTTCCAGCAGCGTTCCCGGAATCGCCGGACAGTTGACCTTTACAAAGGGCCCGACCTTCCACGGAGAAAGTCCGTGAATGAGCCGCGCAATGATATCTTTCCCCGTTCCGCTCTCTCCGGTGATGAGCACCGGTACATTCGCTGCGGCGACTCTGGCAAGCTGCGCGCGAATCGCCTGCACCGCTTCCGAGTGGCCAAAAATAATGTGGTCGGGAGGAACTTCGCCGAGCGACTGCTGGAGAGACGTGATTGGAAGTGTCGTCATATGACCCTAAGCCCCGTGAGGGGTGATGTCACCCCCGTGCACTAAAAGTGCATCTGATGCACCAAACGGAGGATGTGAGAAGACCGACCAGGGGGGACTGGTTAACTACGCAGTCTACTAGAGACTTAGAGAGATCATAGTCCCATACATCCGATGTGGGGCATGGCACGAAAGTGCCACATCAGGCGGGTACCTTGTGGGGAAAACATTTCACATTGCGGCGGGTACTTTTCTCAAATGCTTGCGAGGAAGGCTTCTTCCATCCGTGCTAAGTGGGCGAATAAACTTTAGGCCAAGCAGATGGTAATCGTCGAGGTGCGAAACCCATATCGTTTTCGCGCGGATCACCCGCGAGGCGCTGGGCAGCCCGCGGGCCGGCCCGACGGGGGCACTGGGAATCTCCAGGGAAACCAGGGCCGATTTAGGTAAAGAACGCCGGACCACGACCAGAGCGCCCCCGGCAGAGATGTTGACTGCAGTGGCAAATTCCAGTGAATCCTTGCCGCTTCCGTCACGGGTACGGACAAAAACAGGAATGGCAAGCTGTAAGCGTGACCACTTTCGCGCGTCCGTCTTGAGCACCTGTCCCCCCACGTACCTTATCTATTGCCCTGGTTACTACCCAAAAGAGGCCATCGACTGGCACGATAGTCGCATCTGAGGTGCCAAACTCGAAGTCACCATATTGTGCTCTGGCCAATCACGTCAATCTGCGCTCGCAATGCGGAATTTGCTGGAATCCCTTATGCCACAACACATGTAATTATGACTACAAGTCAAAGCACTAAAGTGCAACGTTTTTCGCTTCCGTGACGCATTGCAGTTCCTGTTTTCCGATTGACAGTTTGTTGCACCTGCCTTAGCATGAGGCCATCCCTCGGTTCCAACGTAGAAAGATTTTCTCCCCCGAATACCGTCTTATTTGATTCATGATGGCTTCGACGCGCGAGAAAAAACCAGCCGTGCCTACTGGCGCCAGTTCGATGAAGGAAGGCTTGTCCCCGGCATCCAGCGGGCAGGTTTCCCAGCCAGGCCAGGGAGATGCGCTTGCGCGCGAGCTGGAAGAATTGCGCGATCGTTTTCGCAAAACGACGAACGCGCTGGGTTCCGCCGCGCATGACCTCAAGACGCCTTTGGCGATCCTCAACGGCTACATCGAACTCCTGCAAAGCCAGAAGTTGGGACCGCTTAATGAGCGCCAGCGCGAGGTCATGGCGGACATGTTTTCCAGTGGCCAGCGCCTGCAACACTTCATTCAGGACTTCCTGACCTACACCGTACTCGAAACCGGCGAACTGCGCATGCAGTTCACTGAGGCCGACATGAACGCCTGCCTCTCGGAAGTTTGCCGCATCTGGTCAAACCGGTTCCAGGAGCGCGGAGTCGCGCTTTACTTTCTCGCCAACGACAAATTACCTCCCTTTGCTTTTGATGCGCCCAAGATTCAGCGCGTGATTTCCAATTTGCTGGAGAATGCGTGCAAATTCACGCCTCCCGGTGGCACCGTCTGGCTGCATGCCGAACCTCACATGTGGGAGCGCCGCGCGGTGACGAAATCGGCCGCTAACGGAGACCGGCGGCGTCAATCGGTCAATGCGCCCAACGCCGTCAAGGTGAGCGTGTCCGATACCGGCCCCGGGATTCGCCCGGAGTTTCAACTCGAAATTTTCGATGACTTCTTTCGTCTCCCTGGCTCCGAATCGGCTGAAGGCATGGGGTTGGGACTGGCCATCGCCCGCCGTTTGCTACAAGGGATGAGCGGCAAGATATGGGTGGAAAGCGAACTGGGCGCGGGCAGCAAATTTTCTTTCCTGATCCCCCTGAAACCTATTCTTAGCAGTCCGCATCGAGGAACCAGTCAATGAGCCACACCGCCAACATTCTGCTCGTCGATGACGAACCGGGAATGCTGCGCTATATTCGCACCCTGCTTGAAGTGGATGAACACAAGGTCCAGACCGCGACCACCGGCGAAGAGGCCGTTGCCCAGGTGCAGAAGGGACTTACTCCCGACCTGGTGCTGCTCGATCTGCTCATGCCCGGCATCGACGGCCTGCAGACCTTGGAACAACTTCGCCGGATCAAGCCAGGGCTCAGGGTGGTCATGCTTTCCTGCGTCAGCGACACACGCAAGGTAGTGCAAGCCATGCGCTTGGGCGCAACCGACTACCTGACCAAGCCCTTTCAGAAAGCTGAACTCGACTCCGTGATCGGGCAGTGCATCGGCAGCGCCAAGGGTGACAATTACGCCGGAGAAGTGGAAGAGCTGTGCGACGATGTCTTCTTCGTGGCCGCCAGTCCGGCCATGAAAAAAATCCGTTCCCAGGCGGCGCTGGTCGCCAACGTCGATATTCCTGTTTTATTGTTGGGCGAGAGCGGCACCGGCAAGGAAGTGCTGGCGCGGCTTATTCACAAACTTTCTCCACGCGCGCACCGCACCTTCCTGAAGGTGAACTGCGCCGCCGTGCCCGCCGATTTGCTGGAGAGCGAATTGTTCGGCTACGAAGCGGGAGCATTCACCGGCGCCAATCACGCCAAGCCCGGCAAATTTGAGCTCTGCAACAAGGGCACGATTCTGCTCGACGAAATAGGCGAAATGCCTCCGCTGCTACAGGCGAAATTACTGCACGTTCTTCAAGACCAGACATTTTCAAGGCTCGGCAGCCGCGCGGTCATCAAAGTGGACGTGCGGATTCTAGCTGCGACCAACATCAATATTCCGGAAGCGATCGCGACCAAGCGCCTGCGCGAAGACCTCTATTACCGGCTCAACGCCTTTACGCTTTCGTTGCCGCCGCTGCGCGACCGCAAGGAAGAAATCCCGATCCTACTGAAGCATTTCATGTCGCGCATGTCGGAATCCTACGCGCGTCCGCCCTTGCCGCTGGGGCCAGCATTGATGGAAGCTTGCCTGCGGCATGCGTGGCCCGGCAATCTCCGCGAGCTGAGCAACTTTATCAAGCGCTACCTGGTCCTGGGAGACGAACTGTTGGCCGCCAGCGAACTGCAACCCCGCTCCGATGGCGGCGGAGGCCTGCAGGTTGATGCCGCAGCGGCAGGAGCAGAAGGCGCGGGCGGCGGGCTGAAATCTCTGGGCCGCAGCGCAAAAGACGAGGCCGAAGCCGAAGCCATTGGGCGTGCGCTCGAAGAAACCAACTGGAACAGGAAACAAGCCGCGGCGCGATTGCAGATCAGCTACAAAGCCCTTCTCTATAAGATCCGCCAGTACGGAATCGCGCAGAGTCGAAGCACGCACCGGCTCTCGGCCGGTGCTTAGGAACCGTTCTTGGTGGTCAGTTCTCACTAAACCGGAGAGCAGTTGCCGGTTGCCATCCCCCGGTCGCCAGGAATTAACATCCACTACTGGGGCGCTTAGAACGTCGTGGGCGGATGCTCGCAAAATAGAAGGGGCAACTCGTTTTCACTGACAACTGAAAGCTGACAACTGAGAACTGGTTTTCTGGTGCGGATAAGAGGACTCGAACCTCCACGACCTTGCGGCCACTAGGACCTGAACCTAGCGCGTCTGCCAGTTCCGCCATATCCGCAACTGAAAAAATCGGCAGGAGCCCCTTTTGCAAGAGGACTTCATCTAATATCTAATGCCTGCAGCCCGGCTGTCAATTAAAGTAGAAGGGCCGCGGCCGGCTTCGATTCTTCGGACATACACTTCCCGAGGACCATCGCCGGTGAAGGCCAGGGCCGAACATGGCAAATACCGACGACAAAATCCCGACGGAGAAGATTCCGGTAGAAATCGCGCGCGAACTTCGTGCCCTCGCGCACGACCTGAGCAATGCACTCGAAACCATCGTGCAGGCCACATATTTGATCACCCAAGCGGGCCCGCCCGTGGAATCACGCCGCTGGGTACAACTGATCGATCAAGCCTCGCAGGATGCGGTGAGGATTAACAACAAGCTCCGCGAGATCATGCGCGTCCATAGCTAGAAACGTTAGCTATGGAGGTTCCGATTAAGTCGCCTTCTTACTTTGCGGCGTTCGACCACGAGGTACAACGGGCATGCAAGGAGGAACCGACGGCTCAATTCAGAACGCAGTCCGAAGTCCAGAGCCCGCCCTATCCCAGCTTCGCATTCATCGTGATCTTCGCGTTCAGCACCTTCGACACCGGACATCCGGCCTTGGCATTCTGAGTTGCCGTGTTGAATGCCTCCGCCGAAGCACCCGGCACCTTGGCGACCACATCGAGATTCACAGCGGTAATCGTCCAGCCCGCATCGAGTTTCTCCATCGTCAAGGTTGCCGACGTGCTAATGCTCTCCGGTGTCAGGTTCGCGCCGCCCAGTTGTGCGGACAGCGCCATCGAGAAGCATGCCGCGTGGGCGGCCGCAATCAGTTCCTCGGGATTCGTCCCGGGAGTGTTTTCAAAGCGCGTAGTAAACGAATAGGGCGTGTTCGACAAAACGCCGCTGGCTGACGACACCGAACCTTTTCCATCCTTCAGTCCGCCCTTCCAAACCGCACTAGCTTTCCGTTCCATTCCAGTCTCCTGTTGCCAAAATTTTTAAAAGTCAATTTCCTGCTAAACCATGCCGTTCCCATTGTAAAAGGTAAGTCGACAGTTTGGTCGTTGCGCGAGGACGGAAACTAAAGGCCGCGCCCATTCCTGCCGATGAACAGAATGGATGAGTTGGCGCCCTGTTGCTCTTATTCTGTTGCAGTCTATTCCGCGCCAGGTTTTGAGGTGCTTTCGATGAGCGCTGCCGGTGCAAGACGCGCCAAAAGCGGCAAGCTGGTTTCAATCGAATCGAAGCTGTCAAATCTCGAAACCGTCGTTGAAAATTCGCAAAATTCGCTTTCCGTCTATTTCATCGACACCGCGAATCGGTTCGTCTCTGTCAGATTTACAAAAAGACTCATCTTCGGCGACATTGAGCACTACGTTTCCGCTCTGTGTGCCGATCCGCGGTTCGATCCGGCGTTTTCCGAGATAGTTGATTTGCGCGAGGTCAAAGAGGTTGCCCTCAGCACCGAGGAACTTCTTGCCTTGGCTGATCGCGTCGACCCCTTTTCACCGCGCGCCCGGCGAGCCTTTGTGGCTCACAGCCCTGCCCAGATCAACGCCGCTCAGTTACATAGGATCTTGCGGCCGGAAGCCGGCAATGTCCGCGTCTTTTTTTCAATGGACGAAGCCGAACAGTGGATTGCCGCACGAATCTAGCGTACAAACATTTCGCCCGCCCTAGTAGAAATCCGAGCAGCTCAAATAAAAGCCACACATTTTACAAACCAGCTTGCAGCTATGGCCGCGCAGTTCCGTCCCGCAGTTCGGGCAAAAGTTGGAGACGTCGTGCCTCGACGATGGGCTGGCGGAAAGTAGAGCCGACGCCGGGTTCGCACTTGTTCGTGGGTCCGCCTCGTTTGATCGTCTTCGCTCACAGGCAATTTTGTAACACAGCATTAACGCTTAAGCCATATCCTGGTCAATTTCCAAAGCGTGTTCTCCTACAGGTGGCGGAGCACAGCAGCATGCTGACAAACTGAAAAGATGGAATCCGCTTGCCGCAGGACATATGGAATATGTGTTTCGGTATCCGGAACTGCGGAATAGGGATTCGAAATGCGCGCACTAAGTTTGATAGGGATTTCGCTGATGCTGGGTTGCCTTCTCGCCTGTGGCGGCGGATCGTCAGGGCCGCCAGCCAATCCTGTCTTCACGAGCACACCGGTCACCGCTAGCCTCGCAAGGCGAGAGTTACGCTTACAAATTGGCGGCAACGGACCCCTCCGGTGGAACAGTGACTTTCTCGTTGACGGCGGCTCCTTCCGGCGTAACGCTGACTGGGGGCACAATCAATTGGGAGCCAACCGCGGTGGAATCGCGAATCTCCAACAGCTTTACGGCGAAAGCCACCACTTCGGCAAGAGGCAGCGCAACCCAGTCGTGGACCGTCACTCCCACGGGCACCGTAACCACATGGGTGTCACAGATGGATGCACGGAGGGCGGTGCAGGTGCTTGAGCCCGGGGACATTATTCCCCACGCTTGCCACAATCGAGATGGTCGCAATTAACGTTTGGGATTTCACCGTCCGACTGAACGTTTGGGCGGTTTCACTGGACCTGTTAGCTCTCTCGCCGCGCATCCGTTCCCCGTCAAACCAGCCGGTAGGACCAACATATAACGCCATCGCCGGACCAAGGCGTTCTCCCGGAGCGTCTGGGCAGCTCCGAGAACATCACTCTTGATTTCAATCTGAGCGACTTGGAATCTTCGCCGTCGCCATGAGTCTGGGCTTTCTGACGACATTCCTGCCCGCGAAGCCGTTCATCTGACTCCGATAGCGGGGCAGTCAACTCTTTCCACTTCGGTCCGCCTCAGCAGCAAGATTGTCTGGACTACCGTCAACACAGGATTTCTAGGCCCGTACGAGCCGCTTTCACTGGGCTGCTTATCAGCCTGGTGCTTGGGCCGCAATTTACTCTGCCGGACTGGCGCTCACGAATGGGACGACGAACTCAATTAGCGGCACCTCGCGGCCAGTCCATCGGCTTCGTTGAACCTCACCATTCCTGGCTCGCAATGGAACACTTTGTTTCAGAATGTGGGGCCCGCGCCAGCGACGGCAGCGGGTTCATGGTTGTCAGTTGCCGCGGAACCGTATGTGATCGGAGTGAACGCAAAACCACAGTTATTCGCTCCGACCGCAGCCGGGTTTTCACTGGATCCACATCCGAGACCTGTGTGCCTTTTGCATAAACCGTTTCCAACTCAGCCATTCTTTCTGTCGGACGGGGTCGAACCGGCGGTTGTCACTGATCGGATTACGGGCTCCTCTCCATACTGGCTCAACATTTTCCTTCAACTGGAGCCGCACTCTTCTTCAGTCGGACATCGTGCCCTTTTCCGTGGGTGCCAGAACGTTTCCGCTGGCCCTCGACTACGGTGTAACGGTTGACCCTTCGCATCCCGCTTTGGCTCCGCTGGCTGGGTCAGTCCTGAATCCAACAATCGATCGGAACTGGCCTGGTGAAAGACGACATGAAAACTCCAGAGGTAACCGAGCTCGCCATCAAACGGCGCATCTCATCGCGCAGATGCTGTATGTTTTCAGTTATCCTACTGCAGAATGGCTTCGAGCTTATGGTCGCCGGCAATTACAGTACAGGGCAAACCTTCGGACGCTGCCCTTACTCCGTGTTCAGTACCTATTTTGATCATCACCGAAGTGGACGGCGTCGCGAACATGGAAACCAGCCCCTTCCGTTCTCAACTCCCCACCGGGTTCGCCACGGTTATGTCGGCTCAAGTTGTGATCAGCGCCGGGGCCTCGAGCCCGCAACTCCGCGGCGATCCCAAAGAGCTGAAGCGATTTCTCCATCCTGAGGGCCACCGCTATCGCGTCGGAGTATCGGATAATCATTGTCCTGGTGCAATTGAACTATGCCATCGCGCCCCGCCTGCCCAGGCGTTCCCGCGGATGATGCGGGAATCCACTCTCCCATTTAAGGTGAGGATCGCGCATAATATCTGTTCGAGGTCTTCATCCGGGGACAGCTACCTGATCAGAGCTCCCCTATGGCTCATTTTTTCTAAAGTCAGGAGATTTGCATGAGATGGTTGCTGGTTGCGCTGGCGGTCCTGGGTATCGTCGTTTCCGCGCTGGCGCTGCGTGAGCATTACCGTACCGATCCATCGCCCTGCAGCATCAACGAGCGCTGGGACTGCGGCATCGTCAATCACAGTCCGTTCGCGATGCTGCATGGAATTCCGGTGGCTGTCCTTGGCATGGGAGGATACCTGCTGCTGGGCCTGCTCGCCTTCCGCAGAGCGTACGCGTGGATGGCGCTATTGGGGACGGTCGGTCTACTCTTCGCCGTTCATCTGGCCGACATTGAAAATTACGTGCTGGGGGTTTGGTGTATCTACTGCGTCATCTCGCTCGGAATTATTTCTCTAATGACGTTGCTGGTGTTCGGCACGGTGATCGCCGATGCGATGCGCAAGGGAAGTACGCCGTCTCATTGACCCGAGTTTCTTGTGCCGATCTCGTTCGCTCTGTGGTCCGAATGAAGTTTGTGCAGATCTGATTAAGCCAGCTTAAGGCTTGATGTGTGGCTTACCCGAGGCCGGATTGCCTCCTTCCAGCTCGGTCCCTTCCAGCTTCCACGCCACCTGTCGAAGCATTCCCAGCCAGAGCTCCGCATCGGTCGAATTCAGATCCATGCGCCGCACCATGCGCCGCAACTTCTCCTCGGTCGCCGCAGCTCCTCGAGGCTTCACGTAGCCGCTGGCTCGCAGAACTCCAAATAACAACTGCGTCAGGCGCTCGAGGTCGCGGCCTTTGGCCGGATCTTCTTCGTTGGCAGGCGGGATCTTCTTAGGAGAGCTCTTTCTTGGCGAACTCTTTCCCGCTACCACCTCTTCGATCCGCGTCAGTTCGTACAAGCAAACGGCGACCGCCTGCCCCAGGTTCATCGACCCGTGCCCTTCCCGCGTCGGAATCCGCATGAGCCAATGGCAATGACTCATGTCCTGATTGGAGAGCCCAACTTTCTCTGAACCGAACAATAATGCCACCGGTCCCGTTTTTAGTTTCCGCGCAATCTCCAATCCGCCTTCTTCCAGCCTCCGAAGTTCGTGGAACAACTCCCGCCGGCCTGCGGCCGTGGTTCCAACCACCAGCCTGCAATCCGCAACCGCTTCCGCGACCGTTGCGCACTCTTCCGCATTCGCCAGCAACTCCGCGGCGCCCACCGCCGATCGCGCCTCGCGAAAAGCCACCTCGTATGGATTTACGACCCGTAAATGCCGGCATCCGAAATTACTCATAGCGCGCGCAGCCGCTCCAATGTTGAGCGGATTCCGGGTCGCGACCAGCACTACGCGCAGATTGTCGAGTTTGTCGACCATGCGATTCGTTCTCGGATTTCTTTCGGGTGCAACGAGCGAAGCCCTCGAGACGCCTCGAAGACTCGGATGAAAGGTCCCGCCCATGCATCAACTGCTCATTCTACGCGGGCTCGCGGACAAGCCTTCGCTTTGCCCGCGCCATGCGACTTCTGCCCTTGCCGAGCATCCAATAAACAGTGCTAGGATGAATAGTTCATTCTGCGGGGAATCAAAGACTTGCCGCAGGGAACTCCCAACTTTTTAGAACTCTGGAGGATGAATGGCAAGCAACGCCATCGTCGAAGTAACTGACGCTAATTTTGATTCGGATGTCTTGAAGTCTGAAAAACCCGTACTCGTAGATTTCTGGGCCGCATGGTGTGGTCCTTGCCGCGCCATCGCTCCTATCGTCGAAGAACTTGCCGGTGAGTATAAGGGCAAAGTCACGGTTGGCAAAATGGATGTGGACCGCAACGGAGCCACGCCCATGCGCTACAAAGTCACGGGCATTCCTACCCTCCTTGTCTTCAAGAACGGGCAGGTCGTCGAGCAACTGGTTGGCTACCGCTCCAAGGATGATATTCAGAAGGCTCTCGACCGCCATCTGGTTTGATTCAGCGACGAAGCGAAGCAATTTGCCGGGCGTTCGGGCCCGGCCGGTAGGGCGATCGCCAGGTAGCGACCGCTAGGATTATATTGCCTTGGTCAACAAAGTGGTTGACAAAGGCAACTAACCGCTGGCACGATGTCGCTTATGGCGTCCCGTGCCTCATCCCTTATTGCCCTGGAATCGCGGGTTGCGGAGTCCATCGAAGAGCCCGTCTCCGCCATCCGCCACTTTAACCGCTTCTACACCGGCCAGATCGGCCTCCTCCAGCAAGGATTGCTCGCCACCCCGTTCTCTCTGACCGAAGTGCGTCTCCTTTACGAGATCGCGCATCCTTCTCATGGAGGCATTACCGCAGCTGCGCTCTCCACCCAACTTGGCCTCGATCCGGGTTATCTCAGCCGCATTCTTGCCCGCTTCGAAAAACGCGGCTGGATACATCGCCAGCCCTCTTCTACCGATCGCCGCCAGTCTCACCTGACCCTGACCGCCAAAGGCTCCGCCACGTTTCGTCCGCTCGAAGAGCGTTCCAACCAGCAAGTTCGCCAGATGATTGCGCCGATCTCTCACGCCGATCGGGGGCAACTGGTCGGCGCCATGCGCCGTATCGAGCAGATCCTCGCCCCGGCCCCCGCCTCCGCCGAACCCTATCTACTCCGCTCGCATCAGCCCGGCGATATGGGCTGGGTCGTCTTTCGGCATGGCGTTCTCTATTCCGAGGAGTACCGTTACGACAAACGCTTCGAGGCGCTGGTGGCGTCGATCGTCGCCGAGTTCATCGAGAAGTTCGATTCTAAACATGAGCGTTGCTGGATCGCCGAGCGCAACGGAGAGCGCGCCGGCTCGGTCTACCTGGTGAGAAAGGCGAACACGGTTTCAAAGCTTCGCCTGCTGCTGGTCGAGCCCTCCGCTCGAGGCCTCGGCATAGGACGCCGCCTGGTCGAAGAGTGCATCCGCTTCGCCCGCCAGACGGGTTACAAGAAGATGATGTTGTGGACGCAAAGTGAACTGAAAGCCGCCCGAGCCATCTATCAAAAAGCGGGTTTCCAACTGGTTGCGGAAGAGAAACACGACAGTTGGGGAAGAAAAGGATTGGTGGCCGAAACCTGGGAACTAAAGTTATAAGAGTGGAGCGACGGGCGCGCCGTCCAAACAAAACGCAAGCAGCGAAGTCCGAATGACGAAGAGTGAAGACCGAAGAGCGAACCGCGAGCGGCAGTCAGCGAGGTTCAACTTCTGCATTTTGACTTCTGACTTTTTACTTAGTATTTCCGAAGCACTCCAATCACCCGCCCCTGAATCTCGCACGCCGCCGCCGCCACAATAATCGGCTTCATGGCCGCATTCGAAGGCTGCAGACGGATGTTGTCTCCCTCGCGGAAGAAGCGTTTCAAAGTAGCGTCAGAGCCGTCGATCAAAGCCACAACAATGTCGCCGTTATGCGCGGTCTTCGACTTCTCGACCAGCACATAATCGCCGTCGAGAATGGCCTCGTCCTGCATCGACTCGCCGCGCACTTCGAGGACGAAGACTTCCTTCGAGCGCACGAAATCGGCCAGCGAAATCGTCTCCGGATTCTCGACCGCCTCAATCGGACGCCCCGCCGCAATCCGGCCCACCAGTGGCAGCACGACGGCGGTATTGACCGCCATCGACTGCTTCAGCTTTCCCCGCGGAGGCAGCAGATCAATCGATCGGCTGCGATTGTAGTCACGCGTCAGCAGCCCCTTTTTTTCAAGGTTGGTGACGTGCTTGTGCACGGTGGCCAGAGAACTGAGCCCCATCGCATCCTTGATCTCTTCAAACGACGGGGAGTAACCCTTTTCCTGCTGGAAGCGCGAGAGGAAATCGTAAAGCTCATGCTGACGCCGAGTGATCGCCATGCGCGCAGCATAGGCGAAGAAGAGGCGAATGTCAAGAAGAGAGAACCAAGGTCAGATATATATGCGCACCGTCCAGAATCCCCTTTTCAACGATAACGCTCGCCTCGAAGGGATATCATTTCAGCAGTGCTTTCACCGCCGCCGGTAACTCGAACACCGAATCTGCCACGGGCTCGTAACTCACCGACTTGAATGTCAAGGTCTGGCTGTGGTCGCCCGTCCGGAACGTACGTTTCGTCGACACCAGCGGCCCGCCAAAGTTCTTGTAATCCTCGAACAACGCGGTGGTGACCGTCTTCGACGAGTCGTCCGCCTCAAATCGGTAGCCGGCGAGCAGTCCGGTTTTGACATCGTAGAACTGATTATTGTCTTTGCCCCAGTGCGTCGTGCCGTGCAGCCAATAGCAGCGATGCCCCTCAAAATCGGTGATGCCCGCCAGTTCGAGCTTTTTGAAATAGACGGGCTGATGCAGCGCATACTGCAGATCGGCATCCCGGCGCCCCGATTCGACCGGTGTGTCCTTGTCGATGCTCGCTCCCTGCGGAGTGATTCCCCATGAAACTGTTCCGTCGAACCCTTGTCTGATCTCGCTCCCGTCGTGTCGCGTTACCTTGAAGAGTGTCTTGAACGGCCTGGCATAATGGACGAAGGTTGCCTTGCCCGGCATGCCCGCCGCCTCGATTTCTCCATGCACGGTTTGCGACTGGACCTTCTGGATCGCGTCGACTCCGCCCAGGGCGACCTTGTATTTTTCAAGCACAGCGTCGGCGGTCTTGAGCTCTGCAACCTGCGCCCAAACCGGCGCTACAACAGCGACAACGACCATTGCAAATTTGATAAGCCGCATATGCATGAGACGAAGCATCCAAAGAAATGTTATCGAAGACCCCGGTTCGAGGAAGTGGATCCATGATCATCGAAATGCGCACCTACAAACTCAAGCCCGGCAAGCGTCCGGAATTCCTCGAGATCTTCCGTACGCGTTCTACTCCGGCCCATGACGAAATCGGCATGAAAATCCTCGGGCCGTTTCTTTCCATCGAAGATCCCGATACGTTTTTCTTCATGCGCGGATTCCCCGATCTCGCCTCGCGCGAACCCATGAAAGCCAAGTTCTACGAAGGAGAGCTGTGGAAGCGCGAACTCGAAAATCTCCTTATGCCGATGATCGAGAAATACGAGGTGGTACTGGTCGACGATCCCGAAGGTAAGATTCGGTGGTGATTGCTGGCTGAATATTTTCTGGCTTGACCTTCAGTTCCTCCCAGAGTAGCCTCGCCTGCGAAGTTCATCTGTCCTCGTGTCTTAGGCTCGTACCCCCAAGGAGAATGCAAATGGCTTTTCTGGCTGCTCTCTGGCTTCCGATCGTGTTGTCGGCCGTCATCGTGTTCGTGGCTAGCTCGATCCTTCACATGGTGTTCAAGTATCACCAAAGTGATTGCCACCAGCTTGCCAATGAAGATCAGGCTCTGGCGGCGCTGCGGGCCGCCGGGATCAAACCGGGCTATTACCATTTTCCTTACACCACGCACCAGGAGATGAAATCGCCGGCCATTGCGGAGAAATTCAAGCAGGGACCAGTCGGAATTCTGACCGTCCTTCCCAGCGGTCCGCCGGCGATGGGGAAATATCTCGGCTCGTGGTTCGGCTACTGCCTGGTTGTCGGGTTCTTCACCGCCTATATCGTCTTCCACTCGATTCCGCAGGGAGCGAATTATCTGTTCGTGTTTCGTGTCGCCGGCGCCGTGGCATTCATGGCTTACGGCATCGGCCCACTGGCCAATAGCATCTGGAAGGGCCAGCCGTGGGGCATGACGATAAAAGAAGTGGTCGACGGACTGATTTATGGCCTGCTGACAGCGGGTACTTTCGGGTGGCTCTGGCCTCGCTAGCAGCCCGCAGTGACGAGGTTAGGCACGGGCGGTGCTTGGGCATGTGTGGTGCCGGGGCTTTGCCCCGCAAGACGGCGCAAGCCCCGGCTCTACGAAATAACTACTGCGCCGTAACCGCCTTCAGTAAAGCGTAATAAAAATCGACGCCGCGATAGAACGATTCGACGCCGATGCGCTCATCTTTTCCGTGCGCCCGGATGTCATCCCGATCGTACTGCTCGCCCGAAACGCAATATGTCGGCATGCCGGCCGCGTTGGTGTAGACGCCATCGGATGCTCCTGTGCTCATATCGGGAAGCACGGGAATTCCGGGCCACATTTTGGCCACGATTTTGTCGAGCGCATCGAAGACGTCTTTGCGCGGAGCCGATGGCACGTAGCTATGCCGGTCTGAACCGTGATCCATGAGTACGTTCGTGTTCTCGCGAAACTGTACTTTTATTTTCGGATCAGCCACAACTTTTTCGAGCGTCCGCCGAGTTTCTTCCAGCGAATGTCCAGGCTCGATGCGGCAGTTGACGTTCGCCTGCGCCATCTGCGGGAGAGCGTTGTTGGCATGGCCTCCGCTCAACCGGGTTGCGACGCAAGTGGTGTGCATCGTCGAGTTATCGATCGGATCTTTCGATAGTCGCGCCACGGCTTCCAGATCTGGAGGCGTTTTCAACATTGCCGCCAAATCCACCGCCCGCTGGCCCGTGGCGGTCTTGAGTTCGCGTTCGTAATAGGCACGCGTGATGGTGTTCAGCTCGAATGGAAACTGGTGGTTCGCGATTCGGGTGAGCGCGGCTGCCAGTTCGTAGATCGCATTTTCCGGCCGCGGCAACGAACTGTGTCCGCCCGGATTGGTCGCCGTAAGAACGAAGTCGCCATACAGCTTTTCGGTGGAGTCTACCTCCATCATGATGGGGTGGCCGTGATCCGCAAGCACGCCTCCGCCATCGTGGTTGAGAACGAACTCGGCATCGATCAGCTCGCGATGATTTTTGATCAGCCAGTCAACTCCGTTTGATGTGCCGCCTTCTTCGTCGGCGGTCATGGCAAGAATGATGTCGCGGTCGGGGACGTATCCCTCTTTCTTCATGCGGATAAGCGTGGCCGACATGATCGCGTCGCCGTCCTTCATGTCGCTCGAGCCGCGGCCGTAGAAGTAGCCGTCTTTCTCGATGAACTGGAACGGATCGGTAGTCCAGTCTTCGCGCCGGGCTTCGACTACGTCGAGATGGCCGATCAAGAGCACGGGCTTGTGCTTGCCGGAACCGTGCAGGCGCACGACGACGTTCCTCTTGCGGTCGTTTGGCCCGAGCACGTGGATGTCGCTCTCGGGAAATCCGGCGTCGCGAAAGCGCTGCGCCATGACTTCCGCAGCGGCGGTGACGCTCCCGACCGAATCGGTCGTGTTGATCTCGATGAGCTGTTTGAAAATGTCATGCGCAAGTTGATGTGTCGCCGCGTCGGCGGGACTGGTTTGCGCTGTCGTTGCACCGGCAACGCCCGAATTTGCAGATAACGAAATGGAGAACAGCACAAGGAAAAACAGGCCCAACGACAGTTTCCGGGATTCCACGTTCACTCCTTCAAGAATATTTCGGCTCACACCGACGCTGACGCTAACAGATTCGTTCTATAAAGCCAAGTTCGCGGCAGTGAAGGCCGTGTGCCAATTTGGAAAGATCAGGATTTATATCGGTCAAAAGATCACATCCTGCAAAGGCAGCGCGCAGTATAATCCGCGTGTCTACCGTTGCGATGCTCTGTGCATTCGCAAATCAGCTCTTCTCATAAAGGTTTTTCTGTTAACTAATTTGATTGGGAGGAAACCATGCCCCACGATTTGGATCCCGAGCAGGACCAGCCTCAACCTCATCGACATAATTGCGGAAGCCTCTTTGGATGCGGCGAAGAGCAGGGCACAGGTGTGTTTCGCGAAGACATCAAGGATGCCGCATTCACCAAGCGAGCCGCGGACCGGCTCATGCACATGGACGAGATGAATCAGGAGCAGCTCGACGGCTATCTGAACGCGCGCGGTGTTTCCCGCCGCCGGCTGCTGCGCGCCAGCAGCTTCATGGCCGCGTTGGCGGGAATTGGACCCTGGTTCAACAAGCTGGCGTATGCCAAGAGCGCCGATATGGTAGACGGCTTTGGCGGTGGTTCGGGAGGAGGGCCCAAGAAAGATAAAGACGACGAGGGCCGCGTCCATGTGGTCGAGAGCAATGACAAGACCGTGCGTCTTGGAATCTACGACACCAACCTCGAACCGATTCTCAAGATCGACTCTGGCGATACCATCAGTTACGTCGACACCTGGTCGCACTTCCTGAATCAGCTGCAGCCGGGCGTTCCAGTGGAGACGCTGGCGAACCTCCGGCTTAGCAATCCGGGACACGGGCCGCATTCGATCATTGGCCCCGTCTATGTCAACGGCGCCGAACCCGGCGATGTGCTGGAGGTCCGCTACAAGCGGATTCGTCCGTTCGATTGGGGCGCCGTGTTCAACAATCCGGGGAAGATTGGAACCGGGCTGCTGGCGCAGGATTTCCCCGAAGGGCAGGTCAAATACCTGAAGGTCGATTTTCCGAACATGACGGCGGAGTTCAACAAGGACATTCATGTGCCGCTCAAGCCTTTTCAGGGAACATTGGGCGTGGCCCCTCCAGACGGTTTCTTCCCTCCGCTCAGTCCGGGAGTGACCAACTCCGTTCCTCCGGGCCCACATGCGGGCAATGTCGACCTGAGCGAAATGGGTGAAGGCTCGACCATGTTCATTCCGGTGTGGAAGCCGGGAGCGCTGATCTTCACCGGCGATTCCCATGCGGTGCAGGGCGATGGCGAAATTAATCTTTCGGCGCTCGAAACGCGCATGAAGGAATTGCGCATCCAGGTAGTGCTGCACAAACAAAAGAATTTTGCCTGGCCAATCGCAGAGACCGAAACTCATTGGATCCTGCTGGGTCTGGATAAGGATCTCAACGTGGCCATGACCTCAGCCGCGCGCAATGCGATCAACTTCCTCGCTACTCACGCCGATCTGACCAAGCATGACGCCTATGCATTGTGCAGCATCGCGATCAGTTTCCGTGTAACGCAGGTCGTTGATATCGTGCGCGGGGTGCATGCCATGATCCCGAAGAGCCTTTTTTCTCCCGACCTGCGCAAGCAGATCGTCGTTGTTTAGTGCAGGTTGCTTAGGGAAACTCTGATTAAGTGTCGACGAAAAGCGTAGACCACAGAGGTACACGGAGGTCCCAGGGTCTTAATCAGAGCTTCCTTAGGGCATGTGACAAAAGAAATGTCTAGTGGACGGGTTCGACCAGCAACACCACGAACGAGCCCGGCTCTACTTTTCGATTCTCGCGCGTGCCTGATACGTTCGCCGTGACCGTGAAGAGTTGGTGAGTCGTATTGTCCAGCGCCATGGTACGGGCTCCCTTCTGGGTGGTGACGGTCTGGGCCACGCTGAACTTGTCAGCGCTCTCTTCCTTGATGACGGTGATCGTGCCATCGCCAGCGGAAGCGAATGCCAGGTCGCGGTCGGCATCGAAGGCGGTGGCATCGCAGCCCTCGCCGATGGTGGGCGTTGCGATCACTTTTCCGTTCTCGGCGTTCACGATGGCCATCTTCTTATTGCCGCCGCATCCAGCAAATAGCCGCCGGTGCTTGCGGTCGATTGCGAGGCCGGTGGGGTCTTCGCAATCCGCCAGTTTCCAACGCGACTTAACGGCGAGCTTCTGCGGATCGAAGGCGACGATTTCCGAAGTGTCCTCGATATTGACGAACACGGTGCCCTTTTGGTCGCTGGCTGCAAACTCCGGCTTCCCGCCCAGTTCGAGCTTGCCGACGACTTCGCCTTTCAAGGCATCAATGGCCGTCGTGTCATGACCTTTTCCGTTGAAGGTGAAGACGCGCTTCGAGAACGGATCGTAGAGAATGGCATCCGGTCCGTTGCCGACTTTGATCTTCTTTTCTACCGTGAGCGACTTGAGATCAAATATGCTTACCGTATCTTCGCGGCCGTTGCTGGTGTAACCGCGCCCAGTGCTGTGGTCGAGAGCGATGCCGTGCACGCCCGGCGTGTCGGGAATTTCGCCGATCTGCTTACCTGACGACGTGTCGATGACCATGACGCGTGTGGCGCGCGCGACGAACAAGCGATGGCTGTCGCTATCGGCTTTGAGGTAGTCCCATCCGCCGTCACCGCCCAGCTTCCAGGCCTGAACGACCTTGTAGTCTGGTCCAACTTTGTCAGCTCCGGCCGCCAATGCCGCGAACACCAAAGAGATCCATAGTGCTTTTTTCATATTCTTCCTTTTGATCCTATCGGGATGAGGGCATCCAAGATTCGCTGCTGTGACCTGCTGGAACGTCCGATTTCGGCCGAACACCCAATGAAAACGGCCGAGAACCGGATTGTACATCGGCATGGGATACATCGGCATGGGTTTGCGACGAGTCGCGCGCGTCCAA
Organism: uncultured Acidobacteriaceae bacterium; assembly: GCA_963821295.1. Taxonomy (GTDB): domain Bacteria; phylum Acidobacteriota; class Terriglobia; order Terriglobales; family Acidobacteriaceae; genus Acidiflorens. The sequence goes on from CAWGDB010000001.1 coordinate 1,622,094, forward strand.
ACGCGGTCCACAATTGTGCAAAGAGTTGCCCAGTAATCGGCACAGGCCTCGCCAATCCGCTATTTACGCCTACCCAAGTTTGGTACAGGGGTTGCTTCTATCCGGGTGGGGAAGTTGGCATCCGCGGCACGTCCGCTGGCACTGGCTTCTCCGGGGAGGTATCGCGATGAAAAAGGTTCTCTTTGTTGTTTTGCTGTTATCGAGCAGCGCCGCTTTTGGCCAGTATTACGCCAACCACCTCGACAGCACGCCACAGGTTTTCCAGATTCCCGAGCACACGGCCCATGCGTCCTGGGGGCACATGAGCGGGGAACAATCCATTGTCGGCGGCGGAACTACCGCTTTTGCCCAGGGCGACAGGCGAGCCTCGGATTTCCCGCAGATGGCGGAATTGCCGCTGGGCGATGCGGCGCGTGAACTCAGGAAGCAGCATGAGCGGGTCAAAAAAGCTCGCGTAATTTGGGAAAACTAGCAGCGGACGCGTATTTCTCCAGAGCGATTTTTCGCGGCACGTTGTGAGATGTCGATGCGCGATACGAATATTTGGAACTCCCTGTTTCGAGATTAGAATTTAGAAGTCCCGGTTGAGTTGTTCTGCGAATTGAATGAGCGCGAGACGAAAATCTCGCGCTTTTTTTCATTCCCGCCGCTTATCAATTGCGCCCGGCAAATCAGTGCTGTACAGCTTCAGTCCCGGCATTCGCATCCAATCTGCGCTTATTGACGAAATGTTAACCTAGAAATCGAATGACCATTCTCGTCTTCACCGGTGTGGTGGCGATCGTTGCGTTCGCCGCGGGCTTTCTTGGATCGCTCACCGGGCTGGGCGGTGGAGTGGTGCTGGTTCCGCTTCTTACTATCTTCTTCCACGTCGATATCCGCTACGCCATCGGAGCCTCGCTGGTTTCCGTAATCGCGACCTCCTCGGGCGCCGCCGCCGCATATGTGAAAGAGGGAATCTCCAATATCCGGATCGGGATGTTTCTGGAGATCGCCACCACTGCGGGTGCGCTGCTGGGCGCTTTTCTCGCCACTCGCATTCCGACCAGCGCGCTGGCGGTTATCTTCGGCCTGGTTTTGCTGTACTCGGCGTACCTTTCCCGCAAGCCGCGCCCACCGGCGCAGCGCAACCTCCCGCCTGATCCGCTCGCCACCCGCTTGCGGCTGAATGGCAGCTTTCCCGACAAGGAAGGTCAGCGCAGTTACAACGTGCAGCACGTACCGACAGGCTTCAGCTTGATGTTCGGCGCAGGAGCTCTTTCCGGTTTGCTCGGCATCGGTTCGGGAGCGGTCAAAGTGCTCGCCATGGATCAGGCCATGAGAATCCCTTTCAAGGTTTCGACCACCACCAGCAACTTCATGATCGGCGTGACCGCGGCTGCGAGCGCCGGCGTCTACCTCAGCCGCGGATATATCGATCCTGGCCTCGCGATGCCGGTGATGTTAGGCGTCCTTGCGGGCTCGCTGTTTGGCACCCGCGTTCTGGTCAAGGCCGAAACGAAATCGCTTCGGTTGATTTTCAGCCTGGTGATTCTAGTTCTCGGCGTGCAAATGCTTTACAACGGGTTCTGGGGAAAAATCTGATGCCTAGGGCCGGCGCACAACCGCATCAGTCTCGCAAGTTTCAGCCCCAACCGTGGAGAGATCGCCGTCTGGAAGCGATTCTCGGCAACCTGCTTCGCTCGGGGGTGCTGCTCTCAGCGGCGGTGGTTCTCGCGGGCGCTTGCGTTTATCTGTTACGCCACGCGCACGAGCCGGCCAATTACCACATTTTTCGCGGCGAGCCTTCGGACTTCCGCACCATTCCCGGAGTCATTCGCAGCGTGATGGGCGGCCATGGGCGAGGCCTGATCCAACTCGGATTGCTCCTGCTCATCGCCACTCCCATTGCCCGAGTGGCCTTGTCCATCGTGGGATTCGCCCTTGAGCGCGACCGCATGTATGTGGTTTTCACGGTGATCGTGCTTGTCATTCTTCTGTACAGCCTGCTGGGATCGGGAATGAAGTTCTAAGAGAGCTTGCTACTGCAACTTCGCGTACTCCGCCCTGGCTTCCCTGAGGACAGGGATGTCGGGATCGGTGTCTTTCCATGCAGCGAAGAAATCCTGGTAGGCGGTCTTGGCCTGCTCCTTGTTGCCCTGGAGGGCGTAGGCGCGTCCCAGGCCGAGATGGGAGAGGTTATAGGCAACGTCGAGCGGATCAATGCCTCGGTGCGCGAGAATCTTCTGATACTCGGCGGCGGCCTTGGCGCCATCCTTTAATCGCAGGTAGGCCTGCGCACGAACATAGTTGATCGCAAAACCTGGAGAGCCGGGACCGGTAGCCATTTCGTAGGGAGCGGCTATTTCGAGGTGCGTTACGGCTTGCGCCGGCTGGTTGTGTTGCAGATCGCTGAAGGCCTGCGTAACAGGAACCCAGACTTTATTCAGTATTGTGTCCGAAGGATACTGGCGGACCAATTCGTCCGCCATCTTCTGGCTGCGCGCGCTATCTCCGGTCAGGGCCAGCAGAACCATGATGCCCGCTCGCGTGTCACGGTCCTGTGAAGTGGCGAGCGCCTGGGAAGTGTGCTGGCGAGCCTCGGTGAGATTGCCTAACGTCGCTTCGTCATAACCCTGGCTGGTCAGAAGGATACCGGAGAGTTCCTTGTAACCGAGACGCTGGGTGGCGATTTCGCTGAGCGCGTAATCGGCATGGGCCTGGCGCACTTTTCCAAGAGAGTTCTCGCTGCGAGCATGGAACCATATCAGAAAGGGTTCATCCGGCGTTCCGGTGGCCAATTCCAGTTCGTGGCGCTGCGCTGCCTCATCGCCGCGAATGCAGGCGAGTTCGAAGAGGGTGAAATGAATGGAGCGGCCCATCTTCTGCGCGATCGCTTGTTCCGCGACTGCGCGCGCTTCATCGAAGCGGTTGAGGCGTTCATAGGAATCGGCGACATTCTGGTATGCGTAAGCGTCCTTAGGGTCGATGCGCATGGCCTCGCTAGAGCTGGCTAAGGCTTTTTCTTGCTGCCCGATTGCGGCATAGCGCAGGGAGAGGTTATCGCGGGGCGCGGTGTCGCGCGGGTAGATTTGCACCCACTGCTCATAGATCCCGATCGCTTTGTCGATATCGCGCGTAACCAGGTCGTAATAATGCGATGAAATGTAGAGCCGTTCGCGTTCGCTGGCTCTGTCTTTCAGTTCGAAGGCCTTGGTGATGTATGTCGCCGACAGCTCGATTTGGGTGAGATTGCTGTAGGAAACGCCCAGTGTCGCGTTCGCCATGGCGAAGTTGGGATCGAGTTCGACGGCGCGCTTGAGATAGGGGATGGCCTTGTCATCAGCGAGTTTCTCGTGCTCGGCCTGACCAAGACTGAAGGCCTGCAGGGCTTCAAGCGACGAGGTTGTGGCCTGTTCGAGCGGCGTGGCGAACTGTTGCACCGAGCCAATCGATTCGCCCAGTTTGCTGCGCAGCTGGGATGCCGCCTTGTCGAGGGAGGTGAGGACTTGTTCCTTGCTTCCAGCCTCCGTCTCTTCGCGGGCGAGCACGTCGCCGGTTTGGGCGTTCAGCGCGGAAAGCGTGATCACGTAATGAGTGCCGAGGCTGGCAATCGATCCAGTAAGCATGGCCTTGGCGCCTTCACGCAGGCAGATTTCACGGGCCACGTCATTGCTGATGCGTTCGCCGGGCTGGCGGCCCATGAAGCGCAAGGCTTGGCGGATGCGGGATTCGGGCAACAGGTTCAAGTACGGAGATTGCTCCAGTTGCACGGCCAGCGCCTGTTTCAACGTGCCGTCGAAGACCGCATCGCCGGTGGTGTTCACAAAATCCGCCAGCACGACCGAGTCTTTGCCGGTGAGTGCATGGGCCTGGCGCTGGCGCATGAAAAGAATTCCCGCTGCGATCAACGCTAGAACAACTACGGCTGCAGCCGGAACCAGCCAGCGTTTTCGAGCGGGCCCAGCTTTGGTGGGAGCAGCGACCGCCTGCGAACTGACGTGCGCAGCAACGGGCACAGGAATCGCGGCTGCGGTAGCGGCAGAGGCAGAGGAGGGAGCGGGTGTAGCCGAACCGCTCGAGGGCCTCGCGGCCATGGTGCCGCTGCCAGAAATTGGTGCGGCGTCATCGGGAGCAGCTACAACGCGGCGGCTGGAATCGGTGTCGCGTTTCAAGCGCTGCAGTTCGGCGCGCATCTCTGAAGCGTGCTGGTAGCGCAGGTCTCGGTCCTTTTCGAGCGCACGGTTGATGATGCGCTCCAGTTCCGCCGGTAAATCGGGATTCAAGCGGACAGGAGAAGCTGGGGCACGGCCGAGAATGGATTCGAAGATCACCGCTGAAGTATCCCCTCGGAACGGTATGGTTCCGGTCGCCATCTCGTAGAGCACGGTGCCAAATGAAAACAGATCGGTGCGCGAGTCAAGTTCCTTGCCGCGTGCCTGCTCCGGCGACATGTAGGCAACGGTGCCCACCGCCGTGCCCGGACTGGTGAGGTGCTCGAGATCAACGGCTGCGGTCGGGGCTGAAGTGAGTCCTGAATCGGGCAGGCGACGGGGATCGGCGGCGGTGACCTTGGCGAGACCGAAATCCAGAACCTTGGCGTGCCCGCGCTTGGTGACGAAAATGTTGGCCGGCTTGATGTCGCGGTGCACGATTCCTTCGGCGTGAGCGGCATCGAGCGCGTCCGCGGTCTCAATCGCCAGCGACAGCAGGAGGTCGAGTTCAAGTGGGCGGCCGGCGATGCGATGCTTCAAGGTCATGCCATCGAGGAACTCCATGACGATGAAAGCCTGGCCATTCTCTTCTCCGATGTCGTGAATCGTGCAGATGTTGGGATGGTTCAGGGCCGACGCGGCCTTGGCTTCGCGCCGAAATCGTTCTAGAGCCTGACGATCCTGAGCCACATCTTCCGGAAGGAACTTGAGGGCGACAAAGCGGCTGAGGCGGGTGTCTTCGGCCTTGTAGACCACACCCATTCCACCGCCGCCCAGCTTTTCAAGGATGCGGTAATGCGAGATGGTTTGGCCGATCATATCTGTCAATTTTCTGGCCCCTCAAAGATGTTGGAAAATGGTAGGCGGGATGTGCTACGAAGTCAACGCGAGCCGGGTGATCAACCATGGCCTCGAAGGGAAGGCTGGATTCCCTGGCACGATGGCACTCGCAACTCGTCAAGCGAGAATCGAATCGTCCATCCGCTGGTGGCGGAATTTGGCGACGGCCTGGACGAATGCCACGACGAGCGGGTGGGGATTATCTTCGCGCGATGAGAGTTGCGGCTGGAACAACGTAGCGATAAAGAACTTGTGCGCGGGTGATTCGATGGCGCGGCATTCTCCCCGCTCGCCACGGGCGACGACTGGGAAGCCAGCCTCCATGGCAGTCCATTCGAACTCGGGGTTCACTTCGTAGTTGCAGAAAAATTCTTCCTCCACGGTGTCCTTGCCTCCATAGCACGAAGCCAGAAAAGAGCCGGGTCGCAGGTGGATCTGGGGCACGACTCCGGATAGCTTCGGAGCTCCGGGAGCGCGGTTGGGTATGGCGCAGGACACGGGATAGATGACGATGTTCTTGGCGTTGGGGTCTTCTTCGGCGGTGGTCGCGTCGGGAATGCCAATCACGTTGCGGGCGCACTCAATCAATGCGTACTGGAAACCGGCGCAGGTTCCCAGATATGGCCGGTCATGGACGCGCGCAAACTCAATCCCCTTGAGCATGCCGTCGAAGCTCTTGAAGGGACTTCCCGCTGAACCCCAAAGACCGTCGAACGAGTCGAGATGGGCGAGTCCCGCTGCTTCCAACAACGATGGAGTCGGGACCCATGCGGATTCGACCTTCCTGTCGAGCTTGCGGGCGGCGTGCTGCAGGGCATGGTTGGTCGCGTGATGAGAACGGAATTCGGGATTGAAGTCGCCGAGGATGCCGATGCGAAGGGGTTCGGTCACAACGCTCGCTCCTTTTTAGCTCAGAGCATTCTAATCGAGAACGTCGCGCAACTGGAGCTTGCAGGAACGGTTGTAACCGAAACCCGCACTCCCAATTTTGAATAATGAAGAGGAAGAAGAGATGAAGCGCGGTGGTTCGCCGTCGTCGAACGTGCGGCTGGTGCTGTGACCGCATGATTTTTCTACGCTCGCTGGCTGCGCCGGGGGCGAGGCGCCCCCGGAACCGCCGGCAAGGTGCCGGCGCTACAGTCCCGGCCTTGTGGTAATAATCTCTTGGTCTGGGGACTAGGGCAGTTGCAGCCCAAACAGCAGGAGATAGACTCCGAGAATGGTAAGGCCTGTGCCTCCCACCACCATGGTGACACATGCCCAGCCGAGCGAAATGGCAGCTGCCGGCAGGCTTTGGCAAGAGATCCTGAAGGGTGCATTGTTTGCGCCCTTCATCAGTGCGAGCGGAGGAGCGAGATTGAAAGCGGGTGCGGCTTCAGACTTTGGCTGATTATTTGTCCCATCTTCAGCCCTATTTGTTTGATCTTTTATCTGACCTCTGGCGGCGGACCGACCCTCCGGCACCGGATCCGGGGCGACGGGCTGCGCGCTTTCTCCGACGGCGACGAATTTACGAAGAGCGCCTCCCGAGCGAATGTTTTCCACGCGAGTGTCTTCTGACTGGCCGTTTTCCGCGCGCACGCTGGCGACCGTCCAACCCTCGGGGCCTGCAATTCCCGCGCGATTGAGAGCGGCGGCGATCTTCCCCTGTTGCGTCATCTCCGTGGTGGAGGCAGGAGCTTGACCACCGGTGAGCTTGACGATTTCAGGACGGACGGCAGACGCCAGGAAATTTCCGTTGGTTGGGCCAGCGATGTTGTGGTTGGGGGGCGTGTCGTCCGGAACTGGCGAGAGCGGACGCACCTCAATGCAAGGATTTTTCGAAACCGTTCCGGCGATTAACAGAGGCATCTCCGGCTGGAGGGCCTGTTCTTCGATGCGGGTCGGGCGGTTGAGTGGTATTCCGTGGCCGATGAGGAAGTTATTGACACTGGGCGGAACATTTTCGGGTTGCAACGAAGACGAAGACAAGCCATATTCTTCGCGAAGAGTCTGGTGCAGATCGAACTCCGCGCCCAAAGGCTCGACCAGTAATTGGCCGGTTTTGTCTTCGATGAAGAACGGCAGATGCAGAGTTTCCTCCGCGACCTTGGTCCATTCCGCCTTCGCGCCCGAATTGCTTTGTTGCCAGACCAAGGTTCGAGCTATGTAGCACTTCTGTCCCGTGATCGGCGCGGAGAGCGTGTAAGGGCCGATTGCCCTGCCAGAGATTGTGGTGCGCCCGAGAGCCGCGGCGCGAATGGTGGAGGTGGAAATGGGCGCAAGCGAATGCTTCCGCGCGAACAGCCGGACTCCAAACAGGAATAAGCACACTCCCACAGCGACTGCAGAGCACGCGGTCAGCGTGAGGTGCATCGAAATGAACCTAAGAAGAGGGCCGAAGTTCACAGCGCCTTTCCGAAATTGCGACCATCTATCAGCATAAGAAAGGGGCGGGTAAACGACACGGGGAAAAGGGGCATGCTGCCCTTACGGAAGTAACTGATGAGCGTGACGAGTGCCGAAACTCCAGAGCCCAAAGCCAACGCCTAAAGGCGCATTCACAACAGGGCATTTGCGGTATGCCTAAAGGAGACTCTGATCAAAGTGCCGACGAAAAGCGCAAACCACAGAGGACACAGAGGTACACTGAGACCCCAGGGTCTTAATCAGAGCTTCCTAAAAAGGCATACCCTGGTACGGATGATATTTTCATCGTGTTAGGTCAGTACCGAACGCTCTTTCAGAATGGCGGCAACGGCGGCAAGTGCGGCATCGAGCTCTTCGTCGGTGTTGTAGAAGTGGGGCGAGAAGCGGACTCCGGCTTTGGGACGCCAATCGACGAGAATCTCGCGGGCCAGCAACTCGCGGCTGACGGCTTGCGAATCGGGCATATCGATCGAGACGGTTCCGCCACGCTGCTCGGGATCGCGGGGAGTGTTCACTCGCCAGCCGTGATGGTCGGCAAGTTCGATGAGGCGGGCAGTCTGGTGCTTGGATTTTTCGCGGATCTTTTCCACTCCCACTTCGGTGATGATCTGCAATCCCGGCCGGCAGGCTTCGAGCGCGGGAATGTGCGTGGTTCCATTCATGAAGCGCAACGGCGGATCGGCGTAACGGATGGGTCCGGTGGCGAACTCGAAAGAATTTTCATGCGCGAACCAGCCCGTAATTTTCGGCTCCAATTTCTTGCCGAGGTCGGGACGCACATACAGGTAGCCGACTCCCGGTCCTCCGCACAGCCACTTGAGAACGCCGCCGCAGGTGAAGTCCACGTTAAGCGACTGAACATCGACGGGCACGGTTCCGAGCGATTGAAACGTGTCGAGCACTACGTGCGCTCCTACCTTGTGGGCTTTTTCAATGATGGCGCGCGCGTCATTGATATAGGCGCTGCGAAAGACGACGTGGGAGATCGGAACAAGCAACGTCTGGTCGTCGATCGCATCGAGCAAACGATCGGTGGGAACAGTGATGCCATCGTCGGTCTTCACCATATGGACGCGCGCTCCGTATTGGCGCTGCGCCTCCCAGAAATACATAACCGACGGAAAATTCATGTCACTGTAAACGACCTTGTTGCGCTTGCCAGTGAAATCGAAACAGGAGGCGACGACGGCCTGGCAAGTGGTCACGTTCTGATGCACCGAGACGGAATCCTTGCGCGCGTTCATGAGCGCGCCGATCTCGTTGCCGACTTCGAGCGCGAGCATCCACCAACGTTCTTCCCAGGCGCGAACTCCACGGGTGGCCCAGGTATCGGCATAACCTTCGAGCGCCTGGTAAACGGCGCGAGGCATGGCTCCGAGCGAATTCGAAATCATGTAGTTGGTGCGCTCGAGGATGGGGAATTCGGTGCGGTAGCTGAGGAGCGAGTCGGGCATGGTCGGGAGTTCTCAGGCTTCAGTTTTCAGTTCTCAGTTTTTGGCTCTTCAGTTCCGGGATATTTACCATTTAGTTATGGCCCCCCCCTACCCCCTACCCCGGTCCATTAGAACCAGGACTTTAGCGATAATTCCTTTCAAAGTCCTGAGCCGCAATGGCTTACAGGTAAAGTCCTGAGCGCGTGGGACTTACGTGCTGCCAGTTGTAGCCCCAGTACCCAGTATCCAGTACCTAGAAAACGCCTCATGTGATTGGAGTTCATTACAAAAGCTAAGTCAAGCTTTTTGGTGAGTTAGTGCTTTGACCGAATGATACTTTCTATGCTGGCTGGCCGCGCCGAGGGCGAGGCGCCCTCGGAACCGCCGGCAAGGTGCTGGCGCTACACCCCCGGCGCTGAGAAGCCGTATCGCTGCCATTGCGGAGTTTCGCTCCGCCGGACAGCCGGGGCGGCTGTCCCTACGTGGCACGTGCAGCCTACAGCGTGCGTGATAGATACACCAGCTGCGAAGCCGCTCTAGCTTTTTTGTGAAGGCCAACTCTATGAAGATCGCTGCTGCGACCACCTGATGGCTGCATAGGCTGCGGTCAAGCTGAGCAGCATGGTCAGACCTGCGATCAGGTTTACGCGGGAATCGAACCAGGTTTTTCCGACTGACGCCAGGACTACGATCAGGCCGATGACGGATCCCCATTTGCCTAACGGCGAACGGGCGGGAATTTCTTTCGCGTGGTCTCTGGTTTCGCCTTGCCCCCCGTTCGCGCTTCTCGCAGGTTGCAAGCGGCGGCGGAACTGGATGTGGGCGGCGAGGGAGACGATCCAGGAGAGCATCAGGCCGAAGAACGCGCCGCGGAGAATGTATTCGAAGGCGCGGGCCGGGGCCCAGCGTTCCAAAATCAGGGCGACGAGGATTCCGTAGGAAGATACCAGCAGGGCCAGCGTGGGAGCGCCTTTCTGGTTCAGGCGGCCGAGGGCGCTCGGAGCCCATCCGCTGCGGGCCAGGGAAAATAACATGCGCGAGGAGATGTAGAGGGCGGCGTTCGCTCCCGAGAGCGCGGCGGTCAGGACCACGAAATTCATGAAGTGAGCGGCGCCGGGAAGGCTGACAGAGCGGAAGACAGTAACGAAAGGACTCTCGGTGACGCCGGCGCGGTTCCAGGGCATGACGCCTACGAGGACGGCGATGGCGCCTAGATAAAGGATGGTGAGGGTAAGGAACGTCATGCGGGTGGCGCGGGCAACTTCTTTGGCCGATGTGGATTCGCCGGAGGTTACGGCTACGAATTCGACTCCGCCGAAGGTGTAGATCGCGAAGGTCAGAGCGAGCAGCGGGGCGGCTGCGCCTAGCGGAAAAAATCCTCCATGGGCTGTGTATTGGGGTGGGGTGCGTCCGGTTAGCAAGAGGATGGCGCCGAGCGCGATGAAGACGGCGATTACGGCGACCTTGATCATGGCGAACCAGAATTCGAAGCGGCCAAAGCTGTGGACGCTTAGCAGGTTGGTGGAGAGCAGAAAGGCGGAGAAGACTGCGACCCAGACCAGCGCGGGAACGCTTGGAAACCACAGTTGCATGTAGGTGGCGGAGGCCACCATTTCGGCTCCGACGGAGACGGCGATGGCGAGCCAGTAGCCGGCGCGCGAGATGAATCCGGCCCATTGATTGAGGTAGAGATCGGCGTACACGCCGAAGGATCCGGCGGCGGGATGGGTGCTGGCCAGCTCGCCCAGCGCTAGGGCGACGGTCCAGCTGATGAAGGCGGCGATCATGAAGCTCAGGATTACGGCTGGACCGGCGAGCGAGATGGCCGATGCGGTGCCGAGAAGCAGGCCGGTACCGATGGAGCCTCCGACGGCGACCATGGTCATTTGTCCGGCGGTGAGTTGGTGGCGGAGGCCGGACTCAGCGGTAGGGAAGGAGCTGGACATTATTTATTCGTCATTTATTCGTTGGAGAAGCAGGTTCGTATTCGTATACCAGATGTGGAGGCGGAGCGGGGATGTTCCTGGTGCGATTTGTGGGAATCCAGCACCAATCTAAGCAGTGTCATCCTGAGCACAGCCGCTGCAAGCGCGGCAGCGGCGGAGTCCAAGGACCCCTGCTTGCCCCGACACGGAGGGCATGGTCGAGTAGCGCGCAACGGTCCCAAATTTGTCTCGTCCCATGACTTTGGTAATTGCGGCCGTGGCGATGCGCGTTGCTGCTGCTGGGGGCGAAACCTAGAATCAACGCAGGGCGTTCTATGTCCACAACGGTCTAGAACCGTCCAGGACCGCCCTGACAATCCCGACCCCCATGCCGGAAAGCCCCAATCGTGCCGAGATTTCACGCCGTGTCGAAAAGGCGGAAAAGCTGTTGCAGAAGGGCAAGACTCCTGAGGCGCTGGCGGAATACCTGCAAATCCTGGAAGAAGACCGGCAAAACGACAATGTGCGGCAAATCGCAGGCGACTTGTGTCTCTCGCTGAATAAGGTTCCTCAGGCGGTGCAGTTGCTGGGTGAGCTGTTTGAGCGGCAGATTGAGGCGAGCGATGCGACCCGGGCGAGCCTGACCTATAAAAAGCTGGCGCGCTATGCCAATCCCACCTGGGAGCAGAAAGTACGGTTTGGGCAACTGCTGGAGCGTCCTAACCGGAAGCTGGCAGTGGGAACCTATGAGAATGCGCTGGAGGATTTGCGGCGCCAGGGACGGCGGGAGGAAGCGCTGCTGGTGTTGCGGCGGATCGTGAGTTTGGACCCGTCGCCGGGCAATCATTTGCGGTTCGCGGAATTATCTTCCGAACTGGGCGAGCATGCCATGGCGGCCGACGCCTTTCTACAGCTGGCGGAAGTAAACGAAATTTCCGGTGAGAACGGCAGCACGTACTTCGAGAGAGCCTACGCGGAAAATCCGGCGGATGCAAAGATCGCATTCGCATATGGCAGGAACCTGCTGCTGCGGGGCGACGCGGGGGCGGCGATCTTCATCTTTGAACCGCTGGTGCAGGCCGAGAGCGCGTCGGTGGAGATGCGGGACCTGTACGCGCAGGCGCTGCTGGTGGCGGAGCGGTGCGTGGAGGCTGAGCCGCTGGTCTGGCAGATGTTCGAGCGCAATCCGGCGCGCATTCACCAGGTGCTCCACCTCATCGGGAAGATGATCGATTTCGAACTGGATGGCGACGCCGTGGTCTTGGCGCGGAAACTGGAGGCCTTCCAGCGACGGCGCGGAGAACGGCGCTCGTTCATCGTGACCATGCAGGAACTGATGGCGGCGCACCGGCCGACGCCGGAGATGCTGGAGTTTCTGGGGGAGTTGTTCAACGCGTCGAACCGCGAAGGCGATTACGCGCAGACCTTGCTGAAGCTGTTCGACCTTTACTGCGCGAAGCAGGATTACCAGAAAGCAGCGGATTGTCTGGATCGCGCCGCCGAGGTGGATCCTTACGAGCCGGGACACCAGAATCGGCTGGGGACGCTACGAGGCAAGATCGGGGAACAGCGCTTCAAGACGATTGCGGCGCGCGTTTCGACGGTGAAAAAAGAGGAACAGGCTCAGGTCCAGATCGCCGAGCCGATGCTGGGCGCTGCGGCCCTGCAGGACCTGATGCTGCAAGCCGAGATCCTGGTGCAATACGGAATGCGCGCGAAGGCGATGGAGCGCTTGCAGCGCATTCACCAATTGTTTCCGCATGAGGAAAAACGCAACCCCGATTTGCAACGGCTTTATATGGGGTCCGGGTTTGAGCCGAGGTACGCGGACGCGAGAGCTACGCCCGGGACCGAGAGCGGAGACTCTACCTCGCCGGACGCATCTTCGACGGGCGGTTTGCCGGCAGAGTTGTCTTTGCCAGGCGCGTTTTTGGCGACTACGTTATTGCCAGACGGATCGCCGCCAGATACGTCATCGCCGGGCGGGTCGTTGCCCGCCACGTTTTGGCACGACAGTTCGTTTGAGATCCCGGCTTCGCAACTGGCTGTTCCGCAACCAACTGCTTCACCAGTCTCGACCTTGCAATCTCCTTCGCTGCCGCCTGCTTCTATCCAATCCGGGCCTGTGGCGGAGTCGAGCGATGTCAGCAGCCTGGCCAAGGTCGCGGAGATCACGCGCAAGCTCTATCACCAGGGAAATGCCGAAGGAGTGTTGAAGACCGCAGCCAGCGAGATCGGAGGAATTTGGCAAACGGCGCGCTGCATCGCGGCCCTGCGCAAACCGGGACTGCCAGCCTCGAGCGTGCAGGAACATCACCAGGAAGGGCTGCTGCCAGTCAGCGCAGTGGCGTTGGCTAGCCTGGTGGAGGCCCTGCAGGATCTGGCGGTCACGCGCGGTGCGATGACAATCTCCAATGCAGGTCGTGCGCCGGAGCTGATCGAGGTGCGGGCAGCGGTCGAAGAGTTGCAGATCGAGTCGCTACTGGCTGTGCCGCTCGCCGAAGGCGATGACCATGTTGGAATACTTATCCTGGCGCAGAACGGGAACCGCACATGGCAGGCCTCGGAGGTGCTGGTCATTCGCACTTTGAGCGATCAGGTGGTGATCGCGCTCAACAATGCGGGGCTGCGCCGGCTGGTCAAGAATCTTTCTGTTACGGATGAGAAATCGGGGCTGCTGAAGCGCGCCTCCTATCTGGATCTGTTGCAGGCTGAGACGCGGCGCGGATTGCAGCAGGGAACAGTGGTGACCGTACTGCTCATGCAGTTCGGGCGACGCAGCTCGGTCGTCAAGGAGTATGGCGAGGCCGCGGTTACGAAGATGATCGACCAGATTGGGCAGTTGTTTTCGGCGAACATCCGCGCGAACGATCTGGCCTTCCGCTACGAGGCGACGACCGTTGCGCTGGTGCTGGGCGACACTGGCGAGAAAGAAGCGCTGCTGGCGGTAGAAAAGCTGCGCCGCTTGCTTCGCGAGGTGCGATGGCCGGGCCAGGAGCAGACAGTCGAGTTCTCGGCCGCGCTGGCGCAAGCGGTCATGCGGGAACAATACGATCCGGTGGACATTGTCACCGAAGTGGTGAACCGCGCCGACCACGCGCTCGAACTGGCGATCGCACAGGGTCCGGGAAAAGTTGTTTGCCAGGCGCCGCAGACCGCGTCGGCCGCCGTGGCGTAAGAAAAACAAGTCAAAAGTCAAAAGTCAGATTGAAGAAGTAGATCTCGCGAAGTAAAACCCGCTCGCGCCACGGCGTTTACTTCTGCAATCTGATTTTTTTTACTTTTGACTTTCTTCCAGTCGCATCCTATCCGCTGCTAGACTAACGAGTTGGCTTCTGGCCAGCCATCCTTCTATAGAAGCGGGACTCATGTTGAAGCCTGGAGATATTGCGATTGTTAGTGGTGCGCGCACGCCTTTTGGGCGCTATTGCGGGAAAATTAAAGACTATACGGCGCAGGAACTGGGCGCGGTGGCGGCGAAGGCGGCGATTGCACGAGCGGGCAGTGACGGCGCGGGCATCGATCCGAAGGAGTTCGATCATGTTGTCTTTGGCAACGCGCAGCAGACTACCGGCGACGCCTTGTATGGAGCGCGGCACGTGGGGTTGCGGGCTGGGCTGCCGATTGAGACTCCGGCGCTGACCGTGAACCGGCTGTGCGGGTCAGGTATGCAGGCGATTGTCAGCGCGGCGCAGATGATTCAAACCGACGAGGCGAAAGTCGTGCTCGCGGGTGGCATGGAAGCGATGTCGCAGGCGCCATTTTCGATCCGCGGACGCGACGGGTTTACGCTCGCGCCGGGAGGGAAGCTGGAAGATTCGCTGATGGTCGCGCTGCTCGATTCTTATTGTGGAATGCAGATGGCGAGCACGGCTGAATTGTATGCCGGGCAGCAGGGGATCACGCGGCAGGCGCAGGATGAGCTGGCTCTGCGCTCGCAGCAGAAGGCGGACGAGGCATATAAGGCGGGACGCATCCAGGAAGAACTGACGCCGGTTCCGCTGCGGAACTCTAAAGGTGAGGCGACGGGTGAACAGTTGACCGAAGATGACCACCGGCGTCCGCAGACCACGATGGAGGGACTGGCGAAGCTGCGGGCTTCGTTTGGAAAGAACGGAACCGTTACTGCTGGCAACGCCAGCGGGATTGTAGACGGCGGCGCGGCGGTGGTGGTCATGGCGCTGGAGGAGGCGCAGAAGCGCAATCTCAAGCCCCTGGGACGGATTGTGAATTGGGGTATTGCGGGAGTCGATCCGAAGATCATGGGCAGCGGTCCGGTTCCGGCGACGAGGGCGGCGCTGCAGCGGGCGGGGATGAATCTGGACTCCATCGATCTGATCGAAGTTAACGAGGCGTTCGCGGCGCAGTATCTGGCAGTGGAAAAAGAGCTGGGGCTGGATCGCGAAAAAGTAAACGTAAACGGTGGAGCGATTGCGCTCGGGCATCCGCTGGGCGCGACTGGGACTCGGCTGGTGATCACGGTGCTGTACGAGTTGCGTCGGCGTCGAAAGAAATATGGGTTGGCTACGGCGTGCATTGGCGGCGGGCAGGGGATTGCTATGGTGGTGGAGAGCTTTCAGTAATTGTCTTCTTTACTGATAGCCGGCCAAGGAGTGAATTGATGATTTCCTTTCTGAAGAACGCATGGCCTCCTACTAAAGACTGCAAACTTTCTGTTTTATGGGCGGTTGTGTTCGGATTCGTTCTTCAGTTTGTTCTGCCAGTCGTTCTGATTGCGCTCGGTTCTAAGGGTGCGGCGCTCCTCGCGATTTATCCCGGTCTCCTGCCGATTCTCTGGGCTACAAGGGGTTGGTTCGCCAGGATCAGTCCAGAAGGATATGCCGTAATGTACATCATCAATACGCTGTTCTATGGCGCGCTCGTTCTGGTGGGATTTAGACTTTGCGTTTGGCTTCGGCGGCAATATGAGTAGGTCATATGGTAAGTCACTAGATTGTTAAGGAATCTTATATGGACATCAAAAATGTTGGCGTTCTCGGTTGTGGGTTGATGGGCTCTGGCATTGCGCAGGTCTGCGCGACTGCCGGCTTCGACGTTACCGTGCTCGAACTTGATCAGAAGTATCTCGATAAGGGTTTTGCCGGGATTGAGAAGTCTCTGGCTAAGTTTGCCGAGCGGCCGGTTGAGAAGGGCGGGATTACTGCGGCGCAGAAGGATGCGATTCGCGCGCGCCTGAAGGGCACGACCAACCGGCAGGATCTGCACGATTGCGACATCGTGATCGAGGCCATCATTGAGAATGTGCAGCAGAAACGCGATATGTATGACTCGCTCGACGGGATCGTGAAGCGCGAGGCGATTTTTGCGACTAACACTTCCTCTATCTCAGTGACCGAGCTGATGGCGGCGACCAAGCGGCCGGAGCGCTTTATCGGGATGCACTTTTTTAATCCCGTGCCGCTGATGAAGCTGGTCGAAGTGGTGAAGACGATCGCCACTGCTCCCGACGTGTACGATTCGGCTTACGAGTTTGCGAAGAAGCTGGGCAAGGTTCCGGTGCGGACTTCGGACAAGACCGGGTTCATCGTAAATCGGCTGCTGGTGCCGTATATGCTCGATGCTATCCGGGCGTATGAAGAGGGCGTGGGCTCGATTGAAGATATTGATAACGCGATGAAGCTTGGGTGCGGGTATCCGATGGGGCCGTTTACTTTGCTTGATTTTGTGGGGCTCGATACGACTTACTACATCACGCACGTGATGTATGACGAATTCAAGGAGCGGCGGTTCGCGTCGCCTCCGCTGCTGAAGCGGTTGGTGATGGCGGGGTGGTACGGGCGGAAATCGGGCAAAGGGTTTTATGATTACTCGGACCCGAACAATCCGAAGCCCGGGACGTTTTGAACTTCTTTTCCGCGGATTTGCGCTGATGAGCGCGGATTGTTTTCAGGTTGTCATCCGAGCTGCGCTTAGAATGACAAGATTTCAAAAATGTTATTTTGATCCGCGTTGATCGGCGTGAATCCGCGGAGAGGAATTTGAGCTTATGACCTATGAAAACATTCTGCTCGAGAAGAAAAATTCGATTGCCTATGTCACCCTCAATCGTCCCAAGGTGCTCAACGCGCTCAACATGGCGACCATGGAAGAGCTGCGGGCGGCGTTTCATGACATCAAGAATGACGACGGCATCCGCGTTGTGATTCTGACTGGCTCGGGTGAAAAGGCATTTGTTGCTGGCGCCGACATCAGCGAACTTGCCAAGCAGGACGCAGTGATGGGCAAAAAGTATGCCCATCGCGGGCAGAGCGTGCTCAACCTGATCGAGAACCTGGGCAAGCCGGTGATCGCTTGCATCAATGGATTCGCTCTTGGCGGCGGATGCGAACTGGCTCTCGCTTGCACGATGCGGCTGGCGAGCGAGGACGCGAGGCTTGGACAGCCCGAGGTCAAGCTGGGGATTATGCCGGGATATGGCGGCTCGCAGCGCCTGCCTCGGCTGGTGGGCAAGGGGCTCGCGATGCAGCATATTTTGACGGGCGAGATGATTTCGGCGCAAGATGCTTATCGCATTGGCCTAGTGAATGAAGTGACGGCGGCGGCGGAGTTGATTCCGCGGGCGGAGGCGATTGCGGCGAAGATTATTGCGAACGCTCCGCTGGCCGTGCAGTATGCGATGGAGTCCGTGAACAAGGGCATGGAGATGATGCTGGCCGAAGGATTATTTCTTGAGGCGTCGCTCTTTGGAGTTTGCTGCGCTACCGAGGATAAAAAGGAAGGGACGGCGGCGTTTCTGGAGAAGAGGCCGGCAGCGTTTAAGGGAAGATAAATCCACGGTAGAGACGGGGCTTGCCCCGTCTCACTCGGCGTCTGCGGGAGACGCGGCAGCCGCGTCTCTACGACGAGTAGATTTTTGCTGATTGAAGGGCAACTCACCACGGAGTCACGGAGTCACGGAGAAAAGCCACGAAAGAAAAGTTGAAAATCGAACGTCCGCCAGAACCAAGGATTTCTGCTCTTGAAGGCGGGCTTGCCGCGACAGGGAAAGCGGTTTGCTCTTGTCGTTTCCCGCTTTAATTCGTTCATTACTGAGCGACTTTTTCAGAGTGCTTATGACGGGTTGGTGCGTTCGGGCGCCCGAAAAAAGGATATTGTGCTGGTGCGGGTTCCGGGAGCGTTTGAAATTCCATCGGCGTCCCGCATGCTGGCCTTGACCGGGAAGTACGACGCCATTCTCTGCATTGGCTGCCTGCTGCGCGGTGATACGGCGCACTATGACGTCATCGTCAACGAGGTCACACGGGGGATCGGGCAGTCGGCGCAGGAGACTGGAGTGCCCCATGCGTTTGGCGTGTTGACTTGCGAAACTTTGGAGCAGGCGATTGACCGCGCCGGGTTGAAGATGGGCAACAAGGGGTTCGAGGTGGCACTGGCGGCGGTGGAGATGGCGAATCTGAACGTAGCTCTCAGCTCTCAGCTCTCAGTTGTCAGTAAGAGCAAAGGCAAAAGCAGAGGCAAACCAGTGCCGGCTTCTCGGAAACGAAAACGTCGCTTCTAATCTTCCGTTCTTCTACAATTCCGCAATACAGCCGTCCTGTAAACTGTTGTCGGCTTCAGTCTGCGCAAGGTTTTACTGAAAGCTGAGAACTGAGAGCTGAGAACTGCCTTTGGGTACTCGACGCAAATCCCGCGAACTGGTTTTGCAGATGCTGTTTCAGGCTGATATGGGAAAACAGTCTCCGGATATTGTGCAAGAGACTTTCTGGGCGCAGCGTCAGGATGTGGACGAAGAAGTCCGCGGGTTTGCCGAGGACCTGTTTCGCGTCGCAAACGACCGCCTGGAGGAGATCGACGGTCTGATCGGCAAGCATGCCGAGCACTGGCGAATGGAGCGCATGGCCGCCGTCGATCGCAATGTCTTGCGCAGTGCGGTGGCGGAATTTCTGGGGTATCCGAAAACGCCGCGGGCGGTTGTGATTAATGAGGCAATCGAGATCGCGCGGCGATTTTCCAGTCCCGAGTCGGTGACGTTTATCAATGGCGTCTTGGATAGCGTGGGGAAAGAGATTGGGAAGTAGAGGCTCGGGTTCCCACTAATCGAATTTACCAGACAGGCTTCCCCGCCTGTATAAGCCGCATGCTTCGAACTACGCTCACTGCGGTTTGATGGCGACCAGGTTTGCAATGCAGAGTGGTGCGTTCGCTCCCAGGTTATTGCACATATTATTGGTCGTGTTGTTGATGTAGGGAACCTCCTGAAAGTCGCCACGGCTGATGGTGTTCACGATGTGCACCGATCCGGCGGAGCAGGGTTTCGTTGAATCATTATTGGGGTATTGATCGCAGGCCGCTACGTAGACCTGGCTTCCGTCGGTTGACGCCGAGGCAGAGAGCGGGTCGGGGGGATTGGGATTGTCAACGAGGGGAACGGCCGTGGTCGTACCGCTGGCGACGTTGAACACAAGGACAGCGGGAATGTGGCGGGCTACGATGATCATCTGACTGCCATTGCCCACCAGGCGGGCGTATACGGGCGTAAAGTTCCCGGCGCCGAGGTTGTACAGAGTAGGGCTCGAGGCAAGGCTGTAAAGGTCTGGAGGATTGCAGGTCAGCTGACTCTGTGCCGGCAGCGGTTGTGTCAGCGGGATCGGGGTCTGCGTGAACTGCGCATTCACAATTTGAATATTCGGAGGCTCGAGCACCAACACATTCTGGCTGATGAACGGCACAGTTTCATTGCCCACCATATGGTCAACGGTTCCCAGATTCGGGGATGGAAAGATCTGCAAGGTCTGCGAAGGCGAGCCCTGGATTGACGCGGGATTTCCGAGCTCTGTACTCGGAACGCCGGGGGTTGCGCAAGTTGAAAAGGCGGAGACCGATCCCGCGCCTCCAACACTGCCCGCGACGTAGGCAAAGCTGCCATCCGCAGAGAAGGCCGCAGCCGTTCCGGAAGCCGGGATGGGCACCGGCTGCAGCGCATTCACGGTGGAGTAGACATACATTGTGCCTACGTTGGTGAGGATGAAGATCTTCGATTGATCGAGCGAGAAGGCGGCCGCGGTGGCAAGGTTGGGAAGGATAAGGTCGGTGATGGGAGCGACGCCGGTAGCTGCGGAGGCATTGTAAATATAGACCTGCGGCGTTGCGGAAACGTCGTCAGAAACAACCACCTGTTTGCCGTCATTCGAGATGGCGAGGACGTTGCCGCACAACGTGACATTACAAGGCGTGGTTTCGCTGGAAACGACACTTACGGTCGAGCTTGAGGAACCTGCGTCCAGGTACATCAGACCTTGCTCGCTGCCCAGGTAAATGCGCCCCGGCGCTTGATAGTTGAACATCATGGAATTGGGAGTGCGAGGAAGAGTTACGGTGGTGCCAATCGGGTTCGCCCCTCCCTGAGTAGGGGTGATTAGGAACATGACGCTGTCACAGCCGGGGGCATTCCCGCACAGGGTGGTCGCGGCCCAGGCGCTGTAGGTAGGCGGCTGCGCGGTGGTGGTCACGTTTACGGAGACTGTGCCGTAGCCCTGCAGTCCGTTGGGGAGCGGTCCGGCACTGGCATAGACGGGCATTCCGGGCAGCGCGCCAAGCTTTGGATCCTGATATCCCGCAATGCCAATGTTGCAGGTCGGAGGCGAGCAGGAGGCGGTGATGTCGCCGCCGCCCAGGTTGGCTCGGGCGGTGGCATTGTTGGTCCCGGTGTTGTTCGTCAGACTTGAAAAAGTCAAAACCTCGGGGTTGGTGGTACTCCACGTCAATGGCGGTTTGGCCAGGGTAAATCCGAGAGTATCAACCGCGAAAGCCTGGAGGGTGACGGGAGTGCCAGTGTCGACCGTCACCGAATTTCCGTTGAGGCCCTGAGGCCGAACTCGCACATACTGCACCAGGCATGTGATGAACGGCAGGGGGGCGCTGGTGGTTCCCGAGACCGTCGCGTAGAGCTGAGTTATGCCCGGACTGTCAGCAGTAATTTGCACCTGGTTGAGCACGGTGGGCTGATTCGGGGGAATGTACGGAGTGGGAGTGAGAACGCCAATGTTGGTCGAAGCCCAGCTAAGCTGGCCGACGGTGCTGGTAATGTCAACGCCGTTGTTATAAGCGATGCCCTGATAAAACCACGTCTGTCCCTGCGAGAAGCAGTCGTACGAAGGCGGTATTTGCTGGACGGGTACCACCTTGAGACTGTCGACGTGGAGATGGACGTAAACCATGGTGGGTGGACTGCTGACCCCATTCACCACCGCCGTGACGATCGCGATGCCGGGGTTGCCGGGACCGCAGATAGTGACCGTGGGATCCCAGGATCCGGCGCAGGCATTGCCATTGCTGGCCACCGAAAGGGGGGCCGGAGCGCCTGGAGTACCGCTCGCGACAAAGTAATGAGTCTGTCCAACAATCGAGTGCCCAGAGGCATCGGTAGCGGTGGCCGAGAAGACTTGGCTGGAGCCAACATCCATCGAGAAGTTGCTGGAGGGACTCAGCGAAACGCTCTTCACGCCTCCGAGGCCGGGGTTGGGACTAGCCTTGCCAAAGCACCCGCTGAGGGCGACGGCGAAGGCGACGATGATGGTCAATAAAAAGACGGAACAACAACGATGCATGAACCCTCCTCGCGTCCGGTACGCGGGCGCGAGCATTATGTTGACTGGAAAACTGCCAGTGTAGAAGGTAGAGTGCGTAAAGTGCAAGGTTTCAAAGTCTCAGAGTTCCAAGGTTTCAAACTCTGAAGGGTCGAGCCGCTTTCGAGCCTTCGCCAACCCTGAAACATGTCACCGTGTAACCTTAGATTTTCAGATGCTCCGAAGAGTGGTTGACGATGTGCGGAGGAGTTGTTATTATCAAACGGTTCCGCGAGTTAAGTCTGGCTATGCCTGTGGACGGCTGTCCCGTCAGAAACGCGACCTGCGTGGAAGATGGGCTCCGGGAAATCTTTGGCTGAGCTGTGAAGAAATACGTACCCAGCGGAAAATGAGGCTGGGGACGCCCTCGCTGAAAACGTCCTGCGAAAACCTTTGCGCCCAGGTTTGAGGTCGAGGCTTGGGATTCACGCAAGGCTATGCGGGACAAGCAGACGAAACGGAATGCCTCCGAACCTGATTTGGGGTGAGGCGTGGCGTCACCGTCGTCGGCGATTAGTAAACGGGAAACGAAAATTTCTCACCGGTCGCGGCGCGTGATTAACGCTGTCGGGGAGAGTATGGCTGGGCGGGAAGCCTGTGCCAGATCGAGAGACCAGGTAAGCCTTGTCTCGACGGGAAGTGTATGGGGCGTGGCGTGCCGCGTCCGGGAGTGGCCAGAGTGCCTACTTTTAATCAGTTGGTGAAATTCGGGCGGGAGCACCCGCGGTATAAGACGGCGAGTCCGGCCCTGCAATCGTGTCCGCAAAAGCGTGGCGTGTGCACCCGCGTGTACACGCAGACGCCGAAGAAGCCGAACTCGGCGCTACGGAAAGTGGCGCGTGTCCGCCTGACCAATGGAATTGAAGTGACGACCTACATTCCGGGCGTCGGCCACAACCTGCAGGAGCACTCGATTGTGCTGATCCGGGGAGGCCGCGTGAAGGATCTTCCCGGTGTGCGCTATCACGTGGTGCGCGGAACGCTGGACGCCACCGGCGTGGCGGGACGGAATCAGGGCCGCTCGAAGTACGGGACCAAGCGCGCCAAGAAAGCATAGTAGAGACGGGGCTTGCCCCGTCTAGGCTCTAGCTGGACGCTAGTAGCCAGGAGCTGGAAGCTGAAATGCCGAGAAAAGGACATATCGCAAAACGCACGGTCGAGGCCGATCCGGTCTACGGTTCGGACCTGGTGACGAAGTTCATCAACTCGATGATGTGGCAGGGCAAGAAGTCGACGGCCGAGAATATCTTCTACAAGTCGCTCGTGAAGCTGCAGGAGAAGGGGGGCGGCGACGAAGCTCTGAAGCTGTTCACCAAGGCGGTCGAAAACGCCAAGCCGCTGCTCGAAGTGAAGACCCGGCGTGTGGGTGGCGCGAACTATCAGGTTCCCATCGAAGTTGCGCCCGACCGCCGGACGTCGCTCGCCATCCGCTGGATTGTCAGCTATGCGCGCGGCCGCGGCGAAAAAGGAATGATCGACAAGTTGACCAATGAGTTGCTCGACGCCGCCAACGGCAAGGGCGCTGCCATCAAGAAGAAAGAAGATGTGCATCGCATGGCGGAAGCGAACAAGGCGTTCGCGCATTACCGCTGGTAGAGAGCTGCGAGCCGCGAGCTTCGAGCGACGAGCAATCGCGAACGACTAGCGACTAACGACGGATTTTTGACGAGCCCCCGGAGAGGATAGTAAGGAAGTCGTGCCCAGAACAGTCCCATTAGAGCGTTGCAGGAACATCGGCATCATGGCCCACATCGATGCCGGCAAGACCACTACGACCGAGCGCATCCTGTTCTATACGGGCAGGACGCATCGCATCGGCGAGGTGCACGAAGGCACGGCCATCATGGACTGGATGGAGCAGGAGCAGGAGCGCGGCATCACGATCACCTCCGCCGCCACGACCTGCACCTGGCGCGACATCCGCATCAACATTATTGATACGCCCGGCCACGTCGACTTTACGGCCGAGGTCGAGCGATCGCTGCGCGTGCTCGACGGCGCCGTCGCAGTGTTTGACGCCGTGCATGGCGTGCAGCCGCAGTCCGAAAAAGTCTGGCGCCAGGCCGATAAATACGGCGTCCCGCAGAATTTGCTTTATCAACAAGATCGACAAGATGGGCGCCGATTTCGAGCACGCCGTCGATACTCTCCGCAAGCGCCTCAATGCCAAGCCGGTCGCGATTCAGATTCCCATCGGGCAAGAAGACAAGTTTCGGGGCGTGATCGATCTCATCGAAATGAAGGCCATCGTCTGGAATGACGAGGCGATGGGCGCGGAGTACGAGACGGAGGAGATCCCGGCCGAACTGCAGAAAAAGGCCGAGGCGTTTCATACGCAACTGGTGGAGACCGTTGCCGAGAACGACGACGAGATTCTGCACAAATTTCTGGAAGGCGAAGCGATTTCCGCCGATGAGTTGAAAGCAGTCGCTGCGCAAGTCGACCATCGCGCTCAAGTTGTTTCCGGTGGTCGTAGGAACGGCATTCAAGAATAAAGGTGTGCAGCCGCTGCTCGATGCGGTCGTCGATTATCTGCCTTCGCCGCTGGATACCAAGGAAACGCACGGACTGGATCCGGAAAACGGCGCGCCCATCACGCGCAAAGCCGACGACAAAGAGCCTTTTTCGGCCCTCGCGTTCAAGATCATGGCCGACCCGTTCGTCGGCCAGCTAACCTTTATTCGCGTTTACTCGGGCACATTGAAATCTGGCGAGTCAGTGATGAACTCGCGCACGCAGAGGCATGAGCGTATTGGACGCCTGCTGAAGATGCATGCCAATAAGCGCGAAGACATCCAGGAAATTCTCGCCGGCGATATTTGCGCGGTGGTCGGCCTCAAGAACGTCTCAACCGGCGACACCATCTGCGAAGAGAAGCATCCGATCACTCTGGAATCGATTACGTTTGCGGTGCCGGTGATTGCGGTTGCAGTCGAGCCCAAGACCAAAGCCGACCAGGAAAAAATGGGCATGGCGCTGGCGAAACTGGCGCAGGAAGATCCCACCTTCAAGGTCCACACCGATCCCGATAGCGGCCAGACTATCATCAGCGGCATGGGCGAGTTGCACCTCGAAATCATCGTCGACCGCATGATGCGCGAATATAAGGTCGAAGCGAACGTCGGCAAGCCGCAGGTGGCGTATCGCGAGACTATCCGCAAACACGCGGAAGCCGAAGGTAAGTACATCCGGCAGACGGGCGGCCGCGGGCAATACGGGCACGCCAAGATTTATCTCGATCCGAACGAGCCCGGCAAGGGCTACGAGTTCGTCAACGAGATTGTCGGCGGCACGGTGCCGAAGGAATACATCAAGCCGATCGACCAGGGCATGCAGGAGGCCATGGAAGGCGGCGTTCTGGCCGGCTATCCGATGGTCGACATCAAGGCAACGCTTTACGACGGCAGCTACCACGACGTCGATTCGAACGAAATGGCATTCAAGATTGCCGGTTCGATGGCGTTCAAGGAAGCAGCGCGCAAGGCGAGCCCGGTGATTCTCGAGCCGGTGATGGCGGTCGAAGTGGTCACACCCGAAGATTTTGCGGGCGCGATCATGGGCGACCTGAGTTCGCGGCGAGGGCGGATCGAAGGCATGGAGCATCGCGCTGGCTCGCAGGTGATCAAGGCCATCGTTCCGCTGGCGGAGATGTTTGGCTACGCGACCCACATGCGTTCGTCGACGCAAGGCCGCGCCGAGTACTCGATGCATTTTGCGCGTTATGAAGAAGCCCCGAGGTCAGTGGCGGAGGAGATCATCGCCAAGACGCAGGGGAAGACGACAACCAAATAGCGCTGGCCCCGTTGAGGGCGAGAGGTTTTGGTTTTACTGAAAGCTGACGGCTGAGAGCTGGCAGCTAACAAGCTGAGGGAAAAATGGCGAAGGAAAAATTTGATCGCAATAAGCCGCACTGCAACGTTGGGACGATCGGTCACATCGATCACGGCAAGACCACGTTGACGGCGGCGATCACGAAGGTTCTGCAGAAGCACAATCCGAAGATTGTGTTTCGGTCGTTCGATTCGATCGACAACGCTCCCGAAGAAAAGGCGCGCGGCATCACGATTGCCACGGCGCACGTCGAGTATGAGACGGCGAATCGGCACTACGCGCACGTCGATTGTCCGGGCCACGCCGACTACATCAAGAACATGATCACGGGCGCGGCGCAGATGGATGGCGCGATTCTCGTTGTGGCGGCGACCGACGGTCCGATGCCGCAGACGCGCGAGCACGTGCTTTTGGCTCGCCAGGTCGGCGTGCCGTACATCGTTGTCGCGCTCAACAAGTGCGACGCGGTTGACGATCCCGAACTGCTTGACCTGGTCGAACTCGAAGTGCGCGAACTGCTGAAGTCGTACAAATTCCCGGGCGACGATGTGCCGGTCATTCGGTTGTCGGCTCTGGGCGCGCTGAATGGCGAAGAAAAATGGGAGAAGCAGATTGACGCTTTGATGGAAGCGGTCGACAAGAGCGTGCCGCAGCCGGCGCGCGAACTCGACAAGCCCTTCCTGATGCCGATCGAAGATATTTTTTCGATTCAGGGGCGCGGCACGGTGGTGACCGGCCGTATCGAGCGCGGCAAGGTGAAAGTCGGCGAGGAAGTGGAGATTGTCGGCTTCCGCGAGACCCGAAAGACGGTGGTGACGGGCGTGGAGATGTTCAAGAAGCAATTGGACGAAGGCATGGCGGGCGACAACGCCGGGTTGCTGCTGCGCGGCATTGCGAAAGAAGATGTCGAGCGCGGCATGGTGCTGGCCAAGGGTGGATCCATTACTCCTCACACCAAATTCAAAGCCGAGGTGTATATCCTCACCAAAGAAGAAGGTGGACGGCATACGCCATTCTTCAAAGGATACCGTCCCCAGTTTTACTTGCGGACGACGGACGTGACGGGCGTAGCGGAGTTGCCGGCGGGTACGGAGATGGTGATGCCGGGGGACAACGTGAGCCTGGTGATCGAGCTGATCACGCCGGTGGCGATGGAAAAGGGCCTCCGCTTCGCGATTCGCGAAGGCGGCCACACGGTAGGAGCAGGAACGATCGCTGAGATTGTGCAGTAAGGCAAGTCAGAAGTAAGAAGTCAGATTGCAGAAGTAAAAACCAACAAAAGCGGCTTGCATCCTGCCGCCAGTTCTTTCCTTCCGGGGCTTCGAAAGCGAAGACCGGCCGGGAGGGGTTAGAGAGAGACACAGTGAGCGCACAAGAGAGAATTCGCATCAGGCTGAAAGCCTACGACTACCGCATCCTCGACCAGTCGACAGGCGAGATCGTGGAAACCGCGAAACGCACGGGCGCGCAGATCGCGGGCCCGATTCCGCTACCCACGATGAAAAATAAATATTGCGTGCTGCGTTCGCCGCACGTGGACAAGAAATCGCGTGAGCAGTTTGAGATCCGCACCCATAAGCGTTTGCTCGACATTCTCGAGCCGACGCAGCAGACGGTGGATGCGCTGATGAAACTCGATCTGCCGGCGGGCGTTGATGTGGAGATCAAAGCATTCGGCAAGGAACATAAGTAGCTGTCAGCTTTCAGTTATCGGCCTTCAGTAAGGGCGCGATGCTTGATAGTTGATCGGCCCCAGCCAATAGACGCCGCTTATGCGGCGGGCCAAGCTGGGAATGGAGAAGGAAATGGCAAAGGTTGCGGGAATTCTGGGCAAAAAAGTCGGCATGACGCAACTCTTCGATTCGAAGGGCGAGGTGCGGCCGGCGACCGTTCTGAAGGCGGGGCCATGCGTGGTCACGCAGCATAAGAACGCCGCCAAAGACGGCTACATCGCCGCGCAGATCGGCCTGGTCGAGTTCGTAAAAGAAAAGAAACTCACCAAGGCGATGCAGGGACACTTTGCCAAGCACAACCTTCCGCCCGTGAAGTTCATGCGCGAAGTGATGATCGAGGTCGAAGGGCCGAACGAGGATCCGACGAATGCCGTAGTCAAAGTTGGCGATCGCGTGCTGGTCGATATCTTCGAAGGCGAGCGGTTTGTCGATATCATTGGAACGAGCAAGGGGCACGGCTTTCAGGGTGTAGTAAAGCGCCATCACTTTGCGGGCGGCCCGAAGTCGCACGGTTCGATGTTCCAGATCACCGGGTCGATCGGCTCCTCGGCGTTCCCGTCGCGCGTCTTCAAAGGCATGCGCATGTCGGGACACATGGGGAACACCCGCATCACGACGCGCAACCTGCGAATTCTGGGCGTCGATAAAGACGAGAACCTTTTGGTTGTCGAAGGCAGTGTGCCGGGTCCGAATGGCGGCTATATCGTCATTAACAAGGCGAAGAAGCCGCCCAGAGAGCGCCGCGGATTTGCGGGTTCGGCGACAGTCGATCCGTTGAAGGCGGCGAAGAGAGCTGCGAAGAAGGGGTAAGGGCAGTTGCCAGTACCCAGTAACCAGTACCCAGTAATGCGAGACAGAATATGGCAACGATTGACGTACACAATCTGAGTGGAGCGAAGGTTGGAACGCTCGACCTGGCCGACGAGGTTTTCGGCGCGGTCAACGAGGACCTGCTCTCGGAAGCGGTGACGCACTATCGCGCATCCCGGCGGGCCGGCACGCATGCGACCAAGAACCGCTGGCGCGTTTCCGGATCGGGCAAGAAGCTGTGGAAGCAGAAGGGCACGGGGCGGGCGCGAATTGGTTCGATCCGGTCGCCGCTGTGGCGCCATGGTGGCACGGTGCATGGACCGCAACCGCGGTCCTACGACTATCAGTTCCCGAAGAAAAAACTGCTGGGCGCGCTGCGTTCGGCGCTGGCCGCCAAGTTTGCCGATGGCGCGCTCATCGTCGTCGATTCGTTTGAGGTGAAAGAGCCCAAGACCAAGGCCTTTGCCGAAGCCATCGCGAAGCTCAAGGGCGAAGGCACGGTCCTGCTGGTGGAGGTTTCGGGCGCCGGGAACCGGAACCTGGAGCTGAGTTCGCGCAATATCGATGGCTTGGAACTGGTGCGCGGGAATGAGGTGCATCCCTATCACCTGATGCGCTACACGCACACCATCTTCGCGCAGCCGGCGCTCGAAAGACTGCAGGATTCGCTGAGAAAAACGGCCTCGCGGCGCGACCACGATACGGAGACGGTGACCGAGAAGACGGCCAAGAAGAAAGCCGCCGACAAGAAGGCCGCCCGGAAAATGCCGGCGGCGCGGCGTGCCCGTAAAGCGGAGGTGGCTGGATGAAATCCGCCTATCAGATTATTCGCAAGCCGGTGATCACCGAAAAAGGGCTGGGGATTAAAGAGACGCAGAACACGCTGGTGTTTCAGGTTGCGCCCAAGGCGACGAAGACCGAGATCAAGGAAGCGGTGCAGGCGATCTTCAAAGTAAAGGTCGCGTCGGTGCGCACCGCGAATTATCCGGGCAAAGAGCGGCGGCGGGGCAAGTTTGCCGGCTACCGTCCGGATTGGAAGAAAGCATATGTGCGGCTAAGGTCCGGCGAGAAGATGCCGGAGTACGCACAGAATCTGTAGTACAGCCATCAGCCGTCAGCCCTCAGTAAAACCGGGCCGGCGGGCAAAAGTTTTAGCTGATGGCTGAGAGCTGAGAGCTAGATATGCCGATCAAGACCTATAGACCGACAACACAGACGTTGCGCTACCGGACGCACCTGACGACCGACGACATTACTTCGTCGAAGCCGCACAAGCCGCTGGTGGAGGGCAAGATACGGTCGGGTGGGCGCCGCAACTCGGGCGACACGACCATGCGCTTCCGGGGCGGGGGCAACAAACGCAAACTGCGCGCGATTGACTTCAAGCGCGACAAGCACGGGATTCCGGCGACGGTCGTGACCATTGAGTACGATCCGGGACGGTCGGCGCGCATTGCGCTGCTGAGCTATGCCGACGGCGAGAAGCGCTACATTGTGCAGCCCGACGGGCTGAAAGTCGGACAGAAAATTGTGAGCGGGCCCGACGCCGACATTCTGGTCGGCAATGCGCTCGCTCTGCGGAACATTCCGCCGGGCACGACCATACACAATATCGAATTGAAGCCCGGCAAGGGTGCGCAGATGGTGCGCTCGGCGGGCGGTTCGGCGCAACTGGTCGCGAAAGAAGGCGACTACGGGTTGGTGAAGCTGCCTTCGGGCGAAACGCGCAAGGTGCTGCTCGACTGCCTGGCAACCATCGGGCAGGTCGGCAACACGGATCACGAAAACGTGACCTGGGGCAAAGCGGGACGCACGCGCTGGGTGGGAAAGCGTCCGCATAACCGCGGCGTCTCGATGAACCCGGTAGACCATCCGCATGGCGGCGGCGAAGGAAAGACTTCGGGCGGCCGGCATCCGGTGACCCCGTGGGGTCAGCCGACGCGCGGGTATAAGACGCGCAACAACAAGCGCACCGATACGTTTATCGTGAACCGCAGGAAGAAGAGTTAAGGGTTGAGCAAAACAGTTTTGGTTCGCTGAGAACTGACAACTGAGAACTGAGAGTTGAATTTATGGCACGTTCAACGAAAAAGGGACCGTTCGTGGATGCGCACCTGGCGACAAAAGTTGCAGGCATGAATGCGCGCAACGAGAAGAAGGTGCTGCGGACATGGTCGCGGCGCTCGACGATTATTCCGGAGATGGTCGGACATACGATTGCGGTGCATAACGGAAGAAAGTTCATTCCGGTCTATGTTACCGAGAACATGGTGGGGCACAAACTGGGCGAGTTCAGCTTTACCCGTCAGTTCAAGGGGCACTCGATGAAGGCGGCTACGGAGACGGCTGCGCGGCCGGCGGGTGTACCGGGCGGACCAGGGGCGATTACTCCCTCCGCGCCGGCGGCGCCAAAGGCGTAAGAACCGCTACGAGCTGCGAGCTAAAGGCAAAGACACTATGGAATTTCGAGCGGAAGCAAAATACATGCGGGTGTCGCCGCAGAAGGCGCGGCTGGTGCTGAACCTGATTCGCGGCCGGCGCGTGGAAGAAGCGCGCAACACCCTGGCTTTCACCAAGAAGCGGGTCGCGCTAACGGTCGGCAAGCTGTTGCAGTCGGCGGTCGACAACGCGAATTTCCTGAGCACCGAAAAGGGCCTGGATGTCGATGTCGACAACTTATACGTAAAGCATGTGGCGGCCAACGATGGGCCGCGCATGAAGCGGATTCGTCCGGCCCCGATGGGACGCGCCTATCACTACGTCCGGCGGATCGCGCACATCGAAATCGTGCTGGCGGAGCGCAATAGGAACGGCGCGCCGGTCGCGCATACGGTGGGCGAAGAGAACAAGGCCTCGGCTCCGGCAAGACCGCGGGCCAAGGTGAAAGCGAAAGCCAAAGCGCCCGCCAAGAAAAAAGCAGTCGGCAAGAAAGCGACGGCAAAGAAATAACGGCGTCGTGCGTCATTCGCTGTTCGCAAAGGCGAAGGGCAAGAGGGAACGACGAATAGCGAACGACGAGAAGTTTAGGAGCAACTATGGGACAGAAGGTTCATCCTTACGGTTTCCGGCTCGGATACACCAAGCCGTGGAAGTCGCGCTGGTTTGTCGAGAAGGATTACGACAAGCTGCTGCTCGAAGACGTCAAGTTGAAGGCTGAGCTAAAGGACAAACTTAAGTCGGCGGGCGTGAGTTCGGTCGAGATTGAGCGGCCCGGCAACAAGCTGCGCATCATTATTAAGACGGCGCGGCCGGGAATCATCATTGGCCGCAAGGGCGCGGAAATCGACAAGCTGAAGCAGGACCTGCAGAAACGTACAGCCCGCGAAGTGCACGTCGATATCCAGGAAGTACACAAGCCTGAGCTCGACGCGCAACTGGTGTCGGAATCAATCGCGCTGCAACTTGAAAAGCGCGTGGGATTCCGGCGTGCGATGCGCAAGTCAGTGGATTCGGCTCTGCGCTTCGGTTGCAAGGGGATCAAGGTTCGGGTGAGCGGACGGTTGAATGGCAACGAAATCGCGCGCTCGGAATGGTATCTGCAGGGGCGGCTGCCGCTGCACACGCTGCGCGCGGATATCGACTACGGCTTTACCGAGGCGCGCACGACGTACGGCGTGATCGGCGTGAAGTGCTGGGTTTATAAAGGCGAAATTCTTCCGGCGAAGAAGCGGGAGGCGACGCCGGCACGCGAAGTCCCAACGACGGGCGCGTTCTAGAAGGCAAGAGGTCAGAGGTCAGATTACGGAGGTGAAAAGCTCATGGGTTCTAGCTTTTCCTGAGAACTGACAACTGAGAACTGAGAACTGACATATGTTGATGCCGAAGAAAGTTAAGTACCGCAAGCAACAGCGCGGGCGGATGTGCGGGAAGGCGTGGCGCGGCGGCGAGCTTGCGTTTGGCCAGTACGGACTGAAGGTGCTCGAGCCGGGCTGGATCACCGACCGCCAGATTGAAGCCAGCCGCGTGGCTATGACTCGATTTGTGAAGCGCGGCGGCAAGATCTGGATCCGTCTGTTTCCGGATAAGCCGGTCACGAAGAAGCCCGCCGAAACCCGTATGGGTAAGGGCAAGGGCGCTCCCGATCACTGGGTGGCGGTCGTGAAGCCGGGCAAGATCCTGTTTGAGATGGAAGGTGTGACGGTCACGGAAGCGAAAGAGGCGATGCGACTGGCATCGCACAAGCTTCCGCTGCGCACCACTTTTGTCAAGCGCGATGTATTTTAGAGATTGCAGAGGTTGAGGCGTTTAGCGGGCGTGAGCCCGCTGCCGAAATCCTGGGTGAAGCGAAGGATTTCTGCAACACGGACAACTGAGAACTGAGAACCGATTTATGAAAGCAGACAAAATACGCAACTTGACCGATGTCGAACTCCAGCACCAGGAGCGGGATCTGGCGGATCAGCTCTTCAAGCTGAAGTTCCAGATGAATATGGGACAGACCGAGAGCCTGAAAAAGATTCGCGGGCTGCGCCGGGACATCGCGCGCGTGAAGACCGTGATGCGCGAGCAGGAACTGGCGGCTGCTGGAACGAAGACGAAGGCCGAGACGGAGAAAAAATAGCATGGCGGACAGCAACATCCCGGAAACCCGAGGCCAGGAACGAAAGGCGAGTCACAAGATTCTGATCGGCACGGTCACGTCGAACAAGATGCAGAAGACGATCGTGGTCGAGGTGACGCGCAAGAAGGCGCACCCGCTCTATAAGCGCGTGATCTCGATCCGCAAAAAGTTCTATGCGCACGACGAGAAAAATGAAGCGCATGTGGGAGACGTGGTTTCGATCGAGGAATCGCGTCCGTTGTCGCGCCTGAAGCGCTGGAAGCTGAAGGAAATTGTGCGCAAGACGGCGCTGGTACCGGAGCTGGCGGCCGACATCGACGCGGGCGTGGCACGTTAGCGCCCAGAAGGAGAGACGAACATGGCCGTAATGATGAGATCCATGCTCGAGGTCGCCGATAACTCCGGCGCGCGCAAGCTGCAGATGATTCTGCCGCTGGGCGGCGGGACCGGCCTGCGCGCGGGACTGGGCGATGTGATCACGGCGAGCGTAAAAGAAGCTGCGCCGGACGGGCAGGTGCAGAAGGGCAAAGTGGTGAAGGCGGTGATCGTGCGCACGCGCAAGGAGCACCGGCGGCGCGACGGCACCTATATCCGCTTCGATCAGAATGCGGCTGTGCTGATCAACGAGACGGGCGAGCCGGTCGGGACGCGCGTCTTCGGTCCGGTGGCGCGAGAACTGCGTGAAAAGAAGTTTTTGAAAATTGTGTCGCTGGCGCCGGAAGTGTTGTAAGGCATTTGGGAATTGGGTACTTGTGTAATTTCGTAATTGAAAACCGCAAGTGTGAAAGGTTTTCAATTACCCGATTACTCAATTACGAAATTACGAAATCAGGATCTATAAATGGGAACAGCAACATCGGCAAAACATAAGCGAGTCGATATCCGGCGGAACGATACCGTGAAGGTGATGACCGGACGCGATCAGGGGAAAGAAGGGCGCGTGCTGCGCGTGTTTCCCGACGAGGGCAAGGTGCTGGTCGAACACGTGATGACGGTGAAGAAGCACGTGCGGCCCAATCCCCAGCACAACATCAAGGGAGGCATCGCCGAGCAGGAGCGGGCGATTCCGCTCTCGAATGTGGCCTTGGTCTGTGGAACCTGCGGGCCGGTACGCGTCGGGCGCGAGGTGCAGGGCGACCGCAAGGTGCGGGTGTGCAAGAAGTGCGGGGCGACGCTGGATAAATAGCTGCGAGCCACGAGCCTCGAGCAAGCGCCTCGGGAAAATGGCCGCAGTCGAAGTGAATTTTAGGATTTGAAGGTGCTCACGAACCGGAAGTTGATCTTGATTGCTCGGAGCTCGCGGCTCGAAACCCGCGACTCTCGCCCGAAACCGTGAGAGAAGGTAATCGCAAAAATGGCAGACGAGAAGAAAAAAGACGAGCAGAAAAAACCCAAGGCCGGGATGCCGGGCAAGGGCGAGAAGCCGGCGGAAGAAATGAAGGCCGGGCCGGAAGCGCCCCGGCACTCGGCGAAAGAGCGGCCGCGGCTGCGCACCCGCTTCGAAAAAGAGGTAGCGGTGGCGCTGGCCAAGGAATTGGACCTGAAGAATCCGATGGCGGTTCCGCGCCTGAACAAGATCGTCGTCAACATGGGCGTGGGCGAGGCGACCCAGAACGCGAAGATCATGGACCCGGCGGTGAACGAACTGGGCCAGATCACCGGACAGAAGCCGATTGTGACGAAGGCCAAGAAGTCGATCGCGGCCTTCAAGGTTCGCGAAGGCATGCCAATCGGGGCCATGGTTACGCTGCGCGGCGACCGTATGTACGAATTCTTCGACCGGCTGGTGACGATCGTGCTTCCCCGCGTGCGCGACTTTCGCGGAGTCTCGACCAAGTCCTTCGATGGCCGTGGCAACTATACGCTGGGGCTGCACGACCAGCTGATTTTTCCGGAGATCGACTACGCGAAGGTGGACAAGCTGAAGGGCATGAATGTGACGATTGTGACGACAGCGCGCTCGGATGACCAGGCGCGCAGTCTGCTGAAGCATTTGGGCATGCCGTTTAGAGCTTGACGGATCGGGTCATCGGGTGATCGTGCCATCGGGTCATCTGAAAACCGAGCGAGTTACCTGGGTTGAAGTTTTACCGAGAGCTGACAGCTGAGAGCTGACAGCTGAATTTAGGAGCGAATTTGGCCACTACAGCAAAACGAGTCAAGGACGCAGGGAAGCCGAAGTTTTCGTCGCGCAAGCACAACCGCTGCAAGATTTGCGGACGGCCGCGGGCTTTTCTCCGGAAGTTCGGCATCTGCCGTCTGTGTTTCCGGGGATTGGCGTTGCGGGGCGAGATCCCGGGCGTTTCAAAATCGTCCTGGTAGAAACGGAGCTGTTTGCTGGCCGCTGTTCGCAAGCTTCCGCAAGCGAATGACGAGCGGCGAGTGGCGAACGACGAAGTAGTAAGCAAGCAAGCTGCCGACAGGTTCTCCGCTGATCGTTAATTAGCGATGCGGAGCGAACGGGCGGCTCGAGGAGAAGCAAACGATGAGGTTGACCGATCCGGTCGCAGACATGCTGGCGCGTATTCGCAATGCGATTCGCGCCCGTCACCAGAAAGTCGATATTCCAGCTTCCAAGCTGAAGACGGAAATCGCCCGCATCCTGAAGGAAGAGGGCTATATCGCGAACTTCAAGCCGGCCGAAGAAGAAGGACACAAGGTGCTGCGCGTCTACTTGAAGTACGGCAACAACAACGAAGCGGTGATTTCGAACCTGGCGCGGGTGTCGCGCCCGGGCTGCCGCGTGTATGTGCGCCGCACCGAGATTCCGCGCGTGCTGGGCGGAATGGGCATCAACATCCTGACCACGCCGAAAGGCGTGATGACAGGGCGGCAGGCGCGCAAGCAGGGCTTGGGCGGCGAGTTGTTGTGTGAGGTTTGGTAAAAAAAGCTTTCAGCTATCAGCTCTCAGCTTTCAGTCAAACCGCTGAGATGGAACTGATGGCTGACAGCTGAGAGCTGAGAGCTGAATTTATGTCACGAATTGGAAAAAAGCCGATCGCGATTCCCAAGGGGGTCACGGTCAAATTTGAAGGCAACACGGTGCTGGTGCAGGGGCCCAAGGGCAAGCTGGATACGCCGCTTCCCCACGGCATCACGATGGAGCAGAAGGACGGTACCCTGGTCGCGGTGCGCGAGAACGATTCGCAGGCGGCCGTGCACGGCCTGGCTCGAGCGCTCGTCAACAATGCCGTTGAGGGAGTCACCAAAGGCTGGACGAGGGACCTCGAAATCGTCGGCATCGGCTACCGGGCGGAATTGAAGGGCAAAGGGACGGTGGTTTTCAGCCTAGGCTATTCGCACCCGATCGAGTACCCGTTGCCGACCGGCGTCGATTGTGCCGTCGATCCCAAACAGACCAAACTCAGCCTTACCGGCATCGACCGGCAGAAGGTTGGCCAGGTGGCGGCGGAGATGCGCTCGTTGCGTCCGCCCGATCCGTACAAGAATAAAGGTGTACGCTATGCCGGCGAACGGCTGAAGAAGAAGGTTGGTAAGACGGGAGCAAAATAGCCTTTAGCCATCAGCGCTCAGCCGTCAGTTACTTCTAACGAAGCTGAACGGTTTAGCTGATGGCTGATCGCTGATAGCTGAGGGCTTATGTTAAGAATTGCTTCAAAAAATCAGACGCGGCAGCGGGTGCACGATCGTATCCGCAAAAAAGTGATTGGCACGCCGGAGCGTCCCCGGCTCAATGTGTATCGCTCGCTGAACCATATTTACGTTCAGGTGATTGATGACCTGAAGGGCGTAACGCTGGCGGCCGCTTCGACGGCCGAGGGCCAGAAGGGCGAACGGGTCAAGGGCGGCAACGTAGGCTCGGCGAAGACGGTCGGCAAGAAAATTGCCGAACTGGCCAAGGGAAAGGGCATCACCAAGGTGGTGTTCGATCGCGGCGGCTACATTTATCACGGACGCATCAAGGCGGTTGCGGATGCGGCGCGCGAAGCGGGATTGCAATTTTAAGCACAGTTCTCAGCTGTCAGTTCTCAGTTCTCAGTAAAAGCTGAAGACCAGAACCGGATCGCTGATAACTAGAGAGTTATAGGATTCAGAATGCCTAGAGTAACGAAGAAACTCGATGCAGGTTCCTTCCAGTTGAAGGATCAGGTGGTTTCGATCAACCGCGTGACGAAAGTGGTTAAGGGCGGAAAGAACCTTTCGTTTGCGGCGCTTGTTGTCGTCGGCGATCCTTCGGCGGCGGTGGTCGGTTACGGTTCCGGCAAGGCCAAGGAAGTTCCCCAGGCGATTCGCAAGGGAATCGAGTCGGCCAAGAAGAACCTGATGCGCATCAACCTGACACAAACCACCGTGCCGCACACCGTTCTCGGACGCTTTGGTTCAGGGATGGTACTGTTGAAGCCGGCGCCGGAAGGCACGGGCGTGATTGCCGGCGGCGCGGTGCGTGCCGTGATGACATCGGCGGGCGTGCAGAATGTGTTGACGAAATCGATCGGCACGACCAATCCGCATAATGTGATCAAGGCGACCTTTGACGCGCTCAAGAAACTTAAGAGCAGGGAAGCGGTCGCCGCGCTGCGGGGCAAGACGGTTGAGGAACTTTAAATTGCAGGTTGCAAGGTTCCAAAGTTTCAGGGTTTCAAAGACAAGTGCGAGGCAGATTTACCTGGAAACTGTGAAACCTTGAAACTTTGAAACCTGGCTTTAAGGAATTGAAATGACAACCAAGACATCGAAATCGGTGGCAAGCGGCAAGATCCAGTTGAAATGGATCCGGTCCGCGATCTGCTCGCCTGTGAAGCACAAGGTAGTGATCAAGGGGCTGGGATTTACCCGGCTGAACCAGGTAATCGAGCGTCCGGACACGAACGCGATTCGCGGCATGGTGAAGAAGGTGCCGCACCTGGTGGAAATCGTTGGATAAGTCATCCTCGGTTTCATCTTTCAGTAAGAAGGATTTGGCTCTTGCTGAGAACTGAGAACTGAGAACTGAGAACTGAACTTATATGAATCTTTCGACCATCAAAGCACCGCGCAAATCAAACACGAACAAGAAGCGCGTCGGACGCGGCATGGGTTCGGGCATGGGCAAGACTTCCACGCGCGGTCACAAGGGACAGTGGTCGCGCTCCGGTGCGCGCCTGATCCGCGGATTCGAGGGCGGCCAGATGCCGCTGCACCGCCGTGTTCCGAAGCGCGGCTTCACCAACATCTTCCGCGAGGAATACGACGTCGTGAACCTGGATCGCTTGGCGACGCTGGGCGAGACTGAGATCACGCCCGACGTGCTGAAAAAAGCTGGCATCGTCAATGGCAGGCAGCCCGTCAAGATTCTTGGCAATGGCGAACTGAAGTCGGCGATCACGGTGCACGCTCACAAATTTTCCAAGGCGGCACAGGAAAAAATTACCAAGGCGGGCGGCAAGTTCGAGGTCTTAAAGTAATGCTCGAGAAGCTGTCGAACATATTCCGGGTTCCCGATCTTCGCAAGCGCGTGCTGTTTACGCTTGCCATGCTGGCCGTGTATCGCGTGGGCGGGCACATTCCGACGCCGGGTATCAATGGCGACCGGCTGGCCCAGTTCTTCGAACAGAACCGCGGCACCGTGCTCGGCTTTGTCGATCTGTTCAGCGGAGGCAACCTGCGCCGCCTGACGATTTTTGCGCTCGGCATTATGCCGTACATCACGGCCTCCATCATTCTGCAATTGCTCACGGTGGTCTATGAGCCGCTGGCGAAGCTGCAGAAGGAAGGCGAGATGGGGCGGAAGAAAATCACCCAGTGGACACGCTATCTCACCGTCGCTTTGAGCGCGATACAGTCGTTCGGCATCGCCATCAGCCTGGAGAAGGCGGGTGATTTCGTTAACACGCCGGGACCCGCATTTGTCCTGATGACCATGCTGACTCTGACCACCGGTTCTGCGTTCATCATGTGGCTGGGCGAACAGATTACCGAGCGCGGCATCGGCAACGGCATGTCGCTGCTGATCTTCGCCGGTATCGTTGTTGGCCTGCCGCGCGGCATCGCCGACCTGTATCAGAAGGCAAGCACCGATGCCTGGGGAGCATTCACGGCCCCCGCCATTTTGATACTGCTCGTCCTGATGATTGCCGTGGTGGCGTTCATCGTGTATGTCGAACGCAGCGAGCGCCGCATTCCCGTGCAGTATGCCAAGCGCGTGGTCGGACGAAAGGTGATGGGCGGGCAATCGACGCACCTCCCTCTGCGGGTCAACGCCGGTGGCGTGATGCCGGTCATCTTCGCCTCGTCGATTCTCGCTTTGCCGCAGATGATGGCCGCGCCCTTGCACAATAACCGCGTAATCGGCCCGATGCTCGATTGGCTGAGATGGGGTGAGCCGCTCTACACGCTGCTGTACTGCCTCGGCATCATCTTCTTCGCTTACTTCTATATCTCGATCGTGTTCAATCCGAACGAGGTCGCGGACAACATGCGGAAGTGGGGCGGATTTATTCCGGGCATACGGCCGGGCAAGCGCACCTCCGACTTCATCAATGATGTGCTGACGCGCATCACTTTGGTCGGTGCGCTTTACCTGATACTGATTTCGCTGATCCCGGAGTGGATGATTGCCGGCATCAAGCTGAATCACCTGTGGCTGGTCGGGCGAGTATTTGAGAACCTGCCCACGTGGGTGACGAACGGTCTGGGCGTGAATTTCTACTTTGGTGGAACCTCGCTGCTGATCGTCGTCGGTGTCGCCATGGATACGGTGACGCAGATCGAGGCGCAGTTGATCATGCGCCACTATGACGGATTTACCCCGAAGAGCGGACGCCTTCGCGGACGCCGCTGGTAGGGCTGGGTATGGCCACGACTTGAGCCGTGCCGCGTCGTGCCCCAACGACCGCCAATAATGCGGGCTTTGAGGTTTTCGCGGGAGCAGGGCGGTATTTCCACAGCGGGAAATACGATTGAGAAAGGCCATTTCGATGGCCCAAGAAACCGCGCAGAACATCGGCCCGGTGATCCTTCTCGGACCCCCTGGGGCCGGCAAGGGCACGCAGGCCAAACAAATCGTCGACCGTTACGGTATCCCGCAGATATCGACGGGTGATCTTTTACGGGCCCACGTAACGCTTGGAACTCCGCTTGGTCTCCAGGCCAAGGTAATCATGGCCCGGGGTGAGTTGGTTTCGGACGAGTTGTTATACGGCATCGTCGCCGACCGCTTGCGGGAAAAAGATTGCCAGCGCGGGTTCATACTGGACGGCTTTCCCAGGACAGCCGCCCAGGCAGGATGGCTCGATGCCTTCCTGCAAAAAGAGTTCTTTGAAAATTCAGCGATGTGCCCGCCGGTTGTGATCCAGTTGCAGGTGGACTATACTCAATTATTGCTGCGTCTTACCGGACGGCGCTCGTGCCCCACCTGTGGAACGCTCTATAACATCCACTTTCAGCCACCTCGCGTAGACGAGTTGTGTGATCTGGATGGTTCCCGGCTGACGATGCGCGATGACGATCGCGAAGAGGTGATTTCGGAACGTCTCGCCGCTTACGAGGATCAGACCAAGCCGCTCGTGGATTACTACCGGCTGAAGGGCAGGCTGGTACCCGTGAATGCCGACCAGACCATGGCGGAAGTCGCGGCCCAGATTTTCGGCGTGATCGACGGCCATGTCATCGATTGCAAGCCGGCCGTGGAATCGGCGCGGAAACAAAGCAGACTATAAGGCAAAGCAAGAAGAATGGGCTTTGGAGAAGACAAGATCGTTCGCAAGTCGCCGCCCGAGATCGAGAAGATGCGGCGCAGCGGGCAGATCGTTCGCCAGGTTCTGAACCACGTAAAGAGTGTGGTCGCGCCGGGCGCCAGCACCATGGACCTGGAAAAGGCCGCCGAGAAGCTGATTGCGGACCTTGGAGCGACGCCGGCGTTCAAGGGATATTACGGTTATCCTTGTGTGCTCTGCACTTCGATCAATGAAGAGATTGTGCACGGCATTCCGTCGGAAAAGCGGATGCTAAAGGCCGGTGACATTGTCTCGATCGATTGCGGCGTGGTCTTCGACGGTTATTACGGAGACGCGGCGATTACCGTGCCGGTAGGCGAGACGCTCACGCCCGAACTGAAGAAGTTGCTCGATGTGACGGAGGCTTCGCTCTACAAGGGCATCGAGCAGGCAAGGATTGGGAATACGGTTGGGCATGTTGGATCGGCGATCCAGAAGCACGTGGAAGGCGCGGGATTCAGCATCGTGCGCGATTTTGTGGGACACGGCATCGGAACCAAGCTGCACGAAGCCCCGCAGATTCCGAACTTCGGCAAGAAGGGGCAGGGCGCAGAGTTGTCCGAGGGCATGGTGATCGCGATCGAGCCGATGGTGAACTCGGGCGGTCCCGGATCCAAAGTTTTGAGCGACAAGTGGACAGCCGTAACGCTCGACGGCAGCTACAGCGCGCACTTTGAGCATTGCGTGGCGATCACAAAGCAAGGACCGATGATTTTGACGAATTAAGCCATCAGCTATCAGCTGTCAGCCATCAGTAAAGGCGAGACGGTTTTGAACTGAGAGCTGACGGCTGACGGCTGAGGGCTGAAAGCTGGTTTTGGGAGGTCAATGAGTAAAGAAGACGCGATTGAGGTGATGGCGACGGTGATCGAGCCGTTGCCGAATGCCATGTTCAAGGTGGAACTGGAAAACAAACACCAGGTACTGGCGCATGTTTCCGGCAAGATGAGAAAGAACTTTATCCGCATTCTGCCGGGAGATAAAGTCGCGGTCGAGCTTTCTCCGTACGACCTGAATCGCGGACGGATTGTGTACAGATACAAGTAAAATCTGCGTAGAGACGGGGCTTGCCCCGTCTCGAGACGCCCACCAGACAGCCGGCGAGGACGCCGGCGCTACATTGCAGTTGCAGTGACTGAGAACTGGCAACTGAGAACTGAGAACCGGATTATGAAAGTAAGAGCGTCGGTGAAGAAAATTTGCGACAAGTGCAAGGTCATCCATCGCAAGGGAGTAGTGCGGGTGATCTGCGAAAATTCGAAACACAAACAGCGTCAGGGATAAAAGAAGCGGCGAGCCATGAGTTTCGAGCCGCGAGCAAAAAGAGGTTGCTCGTATCTCGCAACTCGTAACTCGAAGCTAGCACATAGAAGCTGTAGGAAGGACCAGAGAACATGGCACGTATTGCAGGCGTCGATCTTCCGCGCAACAAGCACACGAATATCGCGCTCACTTATATCTATGGCATTGGGCATTCGCGGGCCGCGCGCATTCTGACGGCGGCGAACGTGGATCCCGCGAAAAAGGTGCAGGATCTCGCGGAAGACGAAGTCAACCGCATTCGCCAGGTCATTGAAGGCGAAGGCGGCGTCGAGGGCGATCTGCGCAAGGACGTTTCGATGAACATCAAGCGGCTCATCGAAATCGGTTCGTATCGCGGATTCCGCCATCGCCGGAACCTGCCCGTTCGTGGACAGCGTACGCACACCAATGCCCGCACCCGCAAGGGTCCGCGCAAAGGCACGGTTGCTCAGAAGAAGAAGGCGACAGCAAAGACGTAAGAATCAGGTGTCAGGTCTTAGGGGTCAGGTCTCAGGCAAAACCGAGACTTCTGGGACCCGAGACCTAACACCTGAAACCTAACACCTGAGACCTGAGGTTTTATGGCGAAACCAGCAGCAGCGGGCGGCGCAGCCGCCCCGGATAAAAAAGGCAAGACGAAGAAGTTCAAAAAGAAAGAGCGCAAACACGTCCCGCATGGGCTGGTGCACGTGCAGGCCTCTTTCAACAACACGATTGTGACCATCACCGACATGAGCGGCAACGTTCTGTCATGGAAAAGTTCGGGCTCGCTCGGCTTCCGCGGCTCGCGTAAGGGAA
This sequence comes from uncultured Acidobacteriaceae bacterium, assembly GCA_963821295.1. GTDB lineage: Bacteria > Acidobacteriota > Terriglobia > Terriglobales > Acidobacteriaceae > Acidiflorens. Next base: position 1,664,230 of record CAWGDB010000001.1, read on the forward strand.
CTCCATTTGCCGCCCAACAGGCCGCGATGAATGCCGCCAACCTGGCGCGCGATCACGGCGTCCGCAGTGTCGATGTCCGCGTCAGCGGTCCCGGCTCGGGCCGCGAGTCCGCCGTACGCGCGCTGGCCGCCGCCGGAATCGAAGTGCGTTCCATTAAGGACACCACGCCGATCCCGCACAATGGCTGCAGGCCGCCGAAACGGCGAAGAGTGTAAGAACAGTACCCAGTACTCAGTAGCCAGTACCCGGTGAAATCGGTAGCTCTGAGATTTACCGTTTTACTGACGGCTGAGAGCTGATGGCTGACAGCTATTTCGTCCGGGAAGAAGGGTGAAGCCAAACCCGTAAACCGGTCATCTAAAAGGAGAACTACTTGGCACGTTATACCGATGCAGTGTGTCGTCTTTGCCGCCGGGAGGGCATCAAGCTCTTCCTGAAAGGCACGAAGTGCTTCAGCGACAAGTGTCCTATTGAAAAGCGCAACTTCGCTCCCGGACAACACGGGAAAGATAAAAAGACCAAAGTCGTAGGCTACGGCCTGCAATTGCGCGAAAAGCAGAAAGCGAAGCGCATCTATTTCACCCAGGAAGGCCAGTTCCGTAACTACTTCGAAAACGCGGCTCGCTCCAAGGGTGTCACGGGTGAGAAGCTGCTTGAGCAGCTCGAACGCCGTCTCGACAACGTGGTATTCCGGCTGGGCTTCGGTATCTCGCGGCGCCAGGCGCGCCAACTGGTTCGTCACGGACATGTGCAGGTGAATGGACGGAAGGTCAATATTCCCTCGTACGAAGTCTCGGTTGGCGAGGAGATCGCGATTCGCGAGAACAGCAAAAAAATTCCGATTCTCGAAATCGCAAAGGATTTTGCCAGCCATCAGCCCGCTCCGATGTGGTTGGAGATCGACCGCGATAACTACAAGGGGCGCGTAACTGCGTTGCCGAAGCGCGAAGACATCCAGTTGCCGGTAAACGAGCAACTGATTGTGGAACTGTATTCGAAGTAGGAATGCGTCGTTCGCAGTTCGTCCTTCGCTGTTCGCAAAGCATTTGCGGTTGCGGGTTTTGGCGAACGACGAACGACGAATAGCGAACGATGGGTTTTGGCCTTTTGTTTTTTCGCGCCAGATCAGCCCGCAGCAGCGCCTGATCCGAACGTTCTTAAGTGAACAAGGGCCGGTTCGGAGAGCCGCAGCGGAGCCACATGGCCGAGAGGAGAAACACAATATGCTTTGGAGAGGTTTTCAAAAACCGAAACGACTGGCGAGCGATCAAAGTTCGCTCACCGACAAGTACGGAATGTTCTGGGCGCAGCCTTTTGAGCGCGGCTTCGGCACCACCATCGGCAACGCTCTTCGCCGGGTGATGCTCAGCTCGATCGAAGGCGCGGCCGTCACCGCCGTAAAAATCGAGGGCGTGCTGCACGAGTTCCAGTCCATCCCCGGAGTTGTCGAAGACGCGACCGACATCATCCTCAACATGAAGCAGGTCCCGTTCAAACTAGCAGGCGATGGCCCGAAGGCGATCTACCTGCGAGCCGATCAGCCGGGAGTTGTCACGAGCGGCATGATCGAAGCCGACGCCGATGTCGAGGTTCTCGACAAGGAGATCTACATCGCGACGGTCAGCGAAGGCGGACGTCTCGACATGGAAATGCGCCTGAAGCGCGGACGCGGCTATGTTTCGGCCGACAAGAATTTTGACGACGACCTCGGCATCGGATTCATTCCGATCGATTCGGTCCACTCGCCGGTGCGCAAATGCAATTACACCGTCGAAGCGGCCCGACTCGGCCAGATCACCGACTACGACAAGCTGACGCTCGAAGTCTGGACGAACGGTTCGATCACTCCCGGCGATGCGCTGGGACTGGCCGCGAAGCTGGTGAAGGATCACATGAATATCTTCATCAACTTCGAGGAAGAGATCGAAACCGCAGCCTCGAGCGAAGAGCGCCGGCCGGAGATCAAGAACGAGAACCTCAACCGATCGGTCGAGGAACTCGAACTCTCCGTCCGCAGCTATAACTGCCTGAAGAACGCGAACATTCAGACCATCGGCGAACTAGTGCAGAAGACCGAAGCCGAAATGCTGAAGACGAAGAACTTCGGCCGCAAGTCGCTCAATGAAATTAAAGAAATACTGTCATCGATGGGGCTGAGCCTGGGCATGAAGATCGACGAGCACGGCAATGCCGTCCCCGGCCCGACCTCCAACCAGATCCTGCCCGCCTCGATGTACGGCGACAACGATCTGTAAGAGCAGTTGTCAGTCGTCAGTTCTCAGTTAACGAACCTGACCACCGGCGGATGACAGTAAGAGAAATAAGGTTCTGGGTGGGTGCGGATTCGTCCGCTCCCGCCCGGGACGCAAGAATTAGCTTTCGTTTCTCGGTGCATTGCCCGTCAGCCAAAACCACTCACGGGTTACTGACAACTGAGAACTGACAACTGAGAACTGGGGTAATCCATGCGCCACAAAGTAGCAGGATACAAACTAGGACGAACCACCAGCCACCGCCGCTCCATGTTTCGCAACATGGTGACGTCGATCATCATGGAAGAGCGCATTGAAACCACGGCCATTAAAGCCAAGGCCATACGCCCGCTGGTCGAGAAGATGATCACCCTGGGCAAGCAGGGAGACCTCGCTGCCCGCCGTCAGGCTGCCGCCTATCTGATGACCAACGAAGCTGTCCACAAGCTTTTCGACACCGTGGCCCCCCGTTTTGGCGACCGCAACGGCGGTTACTTGCGCATCGTCCGCACCGCGTGGCGCAAGGGCGATGGCGCCGAGAAAGCCTTTATCGAACTGCTCGGCAGCGAGCAGGTGCTGGACGAGAAGCGTCAGAAGCGCGCCGAACTCCGCGCCAAAAAAGCGGAAGAAACGCGCAAGGCCATGGAAAATGCCGACGCCCAGGCGCAAGCTGAGAAAAATATGGCCGCGAATGAAGCGGAGGGCAAGACCGAAGGCAGCGACGCGAAAGAGTAGTCGCCATCTCAACGAACTGAATTTCAAACAGCAAGGAAGGTGTCCCCAAGCGGGCACCTTTTTATTTGCGTTAATTACGTTTATTGCCCAACCGGTCCGCTGACGGTCCCAATGTAGCCGGTTCGGTTATCCAGCACTGCGAGGCGCACTTCTTTCGTACCGGCGGGAACGTCCAGATCAAGGGGCGCCATCACGCCCTTGGCCAGTATTTGATCATAGGTCGCAGTGTCAAAGGTGTGATCAACCTTGATACTTCGAATCCCGAGGCTCTTGCCATTTGAGTCATACATTGCGGCATAGAAACTGGCATTAATTCGCTTTTTCCCGCCCGTATCTTCGGCACTCAACGTATGCGCGTCCACCAGAAAAACGACGCGCACCTTGCCCGGGTCGGTATTCTTGGTTTGTGCCCAGAAGGAAATCTGTGTCGCCGGAGCTCCAAATTGCAGGGCCTCGGCCACCTCCGGCTCGAAGTTGGCTTTCTTGTCCAACCCCGGATCGACCGCGTAGAATCCCTTTCGATACCGAACCTGGGTATCATGCTGATCGAGCTTTACCTTCAGGCTGCGAAACTTGCCATCCCATTTCTTGTTTTCCGGATAGTACCCGAGCGTGTAAGACGCCTTTTCGTCGTCCACCGCGAGCGAAATTCCGTCTTTGATTTCGTTCTGGTTCTTATACGCCTGGCCACCGGTTTCCGCGGCCACTTCCTCCATGGTGCCCTGATTTGCCTCCTGCGCCGACATCATCGCACCGGCCCGGTGACTGATGGCCCTGTCGTCGTAAACGGATCCGCCGCGATTCGCCGAACTCTCCATGCCACTCATCAGGCCCGTAAGATCGACCGGATAAATCGCGATGCTTGCACTTGCGAGTTCTGCTTCGGCCTCTTTAATCGCGTTCCCATGCAATTGCCGTGCTTCGGATGCATAGACTCCTGCTGCATTCACGGATACAGAGCGCTGCCGCCCTTGCCCAGGCAAGTCGGCCAGCAACTCCGCATCGGTCACGTTCCGGTCCTCAGGGATCAGATCGAATGGCAACGACGAAGTCAGCCAGACCACATTCTTCCGGCCCGGCAGTCCGCCTAGAATTCTTGCCAGCGATTTCATCGCCTCGATTGTGATTTCCGTCCGGCGCTCGAGGTTGAAGCCAATCGACAGATCGGCAAACCCCTGCGCGGCCGCCTGGGCCGATGCGACCGCTGAGTTGAGGGCACCCATGCCCCCGCCGCCAGCACTTAGTCCGGGCGATGACAAACCGTGCGATTCCGGTATCGGCGCACCCGCCCGAAGAATCTGCTCCTCCGGGGTGAACTTCTTGATGGCGGTCATAAGGATCTGTGGGTCGCTGGTGAATTGCTGAAGAACGCCCAGCTGATCGGTCAGCGTAAACACAGCCATCGTATGTCCACTTTGTCCCTGCTCGACCACATATTTCAGCATCTGCGAGCGAGCATAGGTTTGGTCTTTGAACGGCGAGTTCGCGGCGTCGAGAAGCAAAACCGTGACAGGTCCGGCCTTCGGACCGACATCCTCAGGATGGTTCGAAAGTATCCCCGGAGGGGCAGAGGAGGCTTGCGGGTTTGCAGTCGCGGCGCCCGGCGCTGCGAACACCGATATTTTCTGCTTCTTGCCATTTTCCTCTAGCGTAAAATCTTCCGCTTTGAGGCCGGTCACCGGCTGCCCTTTTTTGTCGGTCACAACTACATCGACTACCACCAGTCGTGTGTTGGCTCGAATCGTAACCCCGGGCACATCGGTGGACCCCTGCTGTGCACTCAGGAGGGCCGGGCTCGCCACCAGATTAAAGATCAGACTTAGAGCGACACGAGCACGAATCGGCGACCAACGCGACATAAACGCCTCCACTGAACAGGAATCTGCGATTACGGGCAATGTACTCTGTTTGAGCCGGATTTGGCAAACTTCGCGCCCGAAGTTCGCGCCGAAGTTGTGTGGCCTTCGCCGCCGCAAGGCGCAGCCTTCGTCTTAGCCAATCCCACGCTGCGACCAGGGATTTGCCGGATAGACGCCCGCTCCCTACAATAGAAGTTTACTTCTGCAATCCTTATGATCCATTTCCCCGTTCCTGAAGCGCTTACTTTTGACGATGTTCTCCTCGTTCCGGCTCATTCCACGGTTGTGCCCACCAACACGAACACGCAGACCCAGCTTTCACGCAACATCCGCCTGAACATTCCCATCGTCAGCGCCGCCATGGATACGGTCACCGAATCGCATATGGCGATTGCGCTCGCACAACAGGGAGGGCTCGGGATCATCCATCGCAATCTGACGGTTGAGCAGCAGGCCAATGAAGTCGACAAGGTCAAGCGATCGGAGAGCGGCATGATCGTCGATCCGGTCACGATGTCGCCGGATGCGAAGGTTTCCGATGCGCTCGAGGTGATGAAGAAGTACAAGATTTCAGGCGTGCCCATTACGCTGAAAGACGGCAAACTGGTCGGCATCCTGACCAATCGCGATCTGCGGTTTGAGACGCGCTTCGACGTTCCGATCAGCAAGGTGATGACCAAGGACAAACTCATCACCGTCGCCGTGGGAACGACGCTTGAGCAGGCGGAAGAAATTCTGCATGAACACCGGGTCGAAAAGCTGCTGGTGGTCGATGACAAGTACAACCTCAAGGGCCTGATCACGGTTAAGGACATCCAGAAGAAACTGAAGTATCCGGGCGCGGCCAAAGACGATCACGGGCGGTTGCGCGTGGGTGCGGCGATCGGAGCGACCGGCGATTTCCTCGAACGCGCGCAGGAACTGGCAAAAGCCAAGGTCGATGTGCTGGCGATCGACAGCGCGCACGGTCATTCGGCGCTCGTTCTCGAGGCGGTGAAGAAAGTGAAAGCCGCCCTGCCGGACGTGGAATTGATCGCGGGCAACGTGGCGACCTTTGACGGCGCGTGCGATCTGATCAAGGCCGGAGTTGATGGAATCAAAGTCGGGATCGGGCCGGGCTCCATCTGCACTACGCGCATCGTGACGGGAGTAGGCGTCCCGCAGATTACCGCGATCGCCGAGGCTTCGCGCGCAACTCGTGACGCTGGCGTTCCAGTAATTGCTGATGGCGGCATCAAATACTCGGGCGATATCGTGAAGGGGCTGGCTGCGGGCGCCTCGGCGGTGATGATTGGATCGATGTTCGCTGGCACCGACGAAAGCCCGGGAGAATTGATTCTGTATCAGGGACGCACCTTCAAATCGTATCGCGGAATGGGGTCGCTGGGCGCGATGGCGCAGGGATCGAGCGAGCGCTATTTTCAGAATGCGGACGACGCATCCACCGCCATGCCGGTCCTGGGAGAAGATTCAAATCGGCTGGGCAAGCTGGTGCCCGAAGGAATTGAAGGGCGCGTGCCGTATCGCGGATCAGTCGCGATGATCGTGCACCAGATGGTGGGCGGCCTCAGGTCGGGCATGGGATATTGCGGCTGCCACACGGTGGCGGAGATGCAGCAGAAGGCGCGCTTCGTGCGCATCAGCGCCGCCGGACTGCGCGAGAGTCACGTGCATGACGTGATGATCACGCGCGAAGCCCCGAATTACGCGGTCGAGTAATGGAGAAGCCAGACTTGTCTCCTGCTCGTCCGAATCTTCTGCGCGCGTGGTGGCCGGCCATGGTCTGGGTCGGGCTCATCTCCATCGAATCCACCGACATGTTTTCCTCCCAGCACACCGGCGCCATGTTGTATTACCTGCTGACGCGCTTTTACGCCGGGATCAATCTGCACGATTTCCTGACCTTTCATTTCTATCTGCGCAAGACCGGACACGTGACCGGTTACGGGATCCTGAGCCTGCTTTTGCTGCGGGGGTGGCGGGCCACGCTCGATCCGGCCCGCGCATGGCTGGGCCGCGTCACCCTGCTCTCCTGGCTGGGCACCGTCTTCGTGGCCGCCCTGGACGAGTGGCATCAGAGCTACATCCCATCGCGAACCGGCACTTGGCATGACGTGGTGCTCGACAGCGTGGCCGGGCTGCTGTTTTTGCTGATCGCCTACGCGTGGCTTCGCCGCCCCGCCCGAGCGAACTAATCTCCCATTTCTATTGACAACTTTCATTGCGTAGTCGATCATTTCCCGCTGTGGGCGCGGCATTTGGCCGCTTCGTACCAACTTTCGGACTAATCCACACCGGGGTCAATTTTCTCTTTGCATAAGTGTAACTTTCGGAGAGTCGTTCGCTGCCCCTCTCTTTTTCGGGGTTTAGAAAACATGACGATCGATGATCCTCGAATCAATGGTCGACGATCGACGACCGACGTCGATGATCGTCCCGGGATTTGGAAGCCGCAATGTGAACCATGGCCTGCCACTTTAGGCCTGAAAGAAAATAAAAAAAGTTAAGGGGAGTGAAACAAATATGAAAATCAACCTGAGTCGTTTTGCCGTCACTGCGGCGATGTTCGCCATGTTCACCCTGCTGGCCACCGGACTTGCCCACGCGAGAGGGGGAATTCCACCTCAATGCTCCAGCGTGATCACCTCGTGCGGTTGCACCATTGGTGCGCCCGGCAACTACCAACTGGGCAATGACCTTTACGCCTCCCAGGGGCTGACCATAAACAACGGTTGCATCGACATTGAGGGGTTACACATTAACCTTACGGTGAATTACAACATTTACGGGCCGGGAAACCTCGATGACTGCTTTTTCGGAGAACAACCAGCCAGCGGGAAGAAGTTCGCGCCTCTGTCACCCTCAAATTTCGGAAACGGTATCCATATCTTGCCCACCGCAGCGAATGTCGCCATTAACGCCAGCCTGGCCGAGGGAGACTTGATTTGCGGCTGGAATTACGGGGTTGAAAGTGAAACCAATAACGTAAACTTGTATGGAATCGATACCTTTGACAACAATGTAGGGACGTTCCTGAACAACGCCACCGACAACACATGCCTCTTTTGCGAGTTCGATTACAATGTCACGGGCGTCAAAATATCCGGCGGATCGGGCAACTCGATCAACAGTTCCGGATCCGTTTCCAACAGTCAATACGGATTTTGGATCGACGGTAGCGCGCACACCATGCTTACCAGCAACAATGGAGTCTTCAACGGCTTAGCCGGCTTCTACCTTGGTTGCTCATCCACAGCGAATGTGAAATCCCAAATTCCGTGCACGATTACCACAACCACTGGAACCAGCGTGCTTGGCAGCAGCGCAGTCGAAAACAATAAATACGGATTCGCCGTCGAAAGAAAGAGTTTTTACAACAATTTCGACGGAAACTACGCAGTTGACAACACCAGCAAAGACTTCATCGACGGCAATACCAACTGCGTTTACAACAACTACCTGGACGATTCGTTTTCGACAAAATCGCCAAGCTGCATCCAGTAGATCGAGGATCGAACCAGTAACGACCGGAGTCAGCAACGAACCGGATTGCGTAGAGACGCGGCTTGCCGCGTCTCCCGGGGCAGGCGAACTTTCGCACACTTAGGGTGGGACACTTAGCGAGACGGGGCAAGCCCCGTCTCTACCACTCAGTTTCGCGCTGGCGCACGGTGCGCCAGCAGTCCCACCGCGGATACTGCCGCAATCCCCGCTGAAAAATAGAAAGGCACAGCAGCGCCATACAACTTCCAAAGCGCACCCGTAATCACGCTGGCCAGCAGCGTCGTGATGCTCGAGACAAAAAAGTAAATTCCCAGCGCGCGTCCGCGAACATCATTGCCCACCGTTTCCACCACTAATGCCTTGAGCACAGGATTGGTGAGCGCATAAAAAAGCCCGTAAAACGCCATCGTCATCCAGATCGCGCGCCGCGAAGGGGCCAGCGCAAATACGAAATACACGATTGCGAAGACGCCGTATCCGGTGGCCGCAATCGTCGAGCGCGAAAAGCGGTCGCTGAACTTTCCCGCCGGCCAGGAAAGAAGCGTGAACGTTATGTTGAACACCAGTCCCAGCAGGGGTGCGTGCGAGGCCGGAATTCCAACATTGCCCGCCCGTAACACGAGGAACATATCGCTCGAGTTGCCAAGCGAAAACAATGTGACCACCGCCAGCACGTAGTAATAGCCAAACGGCAGCCGCGCGCGCAGCCCGGTGACCGGTGACCCCCGACCGGCGTCCGTCGAACTTAGCCCGTGGAGCTGCGAGCTTGGAGCGGGTGACTGAGAGCTGACAGCCGACAGCTGAGAGCGAGACTGGGAACTGGCCACCGGCAACTGGCGACTGACTTCCTGAATTCCCACCCACGCCACCAGAATGCACAATGCGCCCGGGATAGCCGCCGCCGCGAAAACACCGCGCATCCCGAAATGGCCGATGAGAGCCAGTGCGAGCAGCGGGCCGGCGATGGCGCCTGCGGAATCCAGGGCCTGAATCAGCCCGTAAGCCGAGCCGATTGCGGATGGATCGACCGACTCGGCGACCATCACGTCGCGGGCAGTTCCGCGCACGCCCTTGGCAAATCGGTCCGCGAAGCGAATTCCAAGGATCTGCACCCACGACGAAACCAGCGCCAGCAGCGGCTTGACGGCGTTCGCAACAACGTATCCACCGACCACAATCGGCTTGCGGCGGGAGACGTGGTCGGCAAGGTATCCCGAAAAAAGCTTGGCAAACGATGCGACGCTCTCCGCGATGCCTTCGATGATGCCAAGTTGCGCCGGCCCCGCACCGAGCGATGCGATGAAGGCAGGCAAAACCCAGTACGCCATCTCGCTCGCCGTATCGTTCAGAAACGACGTAAAGCCGAAGGCATAAACGTTCCGGGGAGTGGGTTGGTCGGGGGCCAAGGTTTCAGGTTAGCTTAACGAGGTTAGCTTAACGCATTTCGGCGCCCCACTCTCGCGCGGATGAGATTCGCGGCAGCAGGGTCTTGCTTAAATAATTGGCGGCAATTATAGATGCGGCGGACTCGCCGAAACGAATCCGCCGCCCGGCGCGGCAAGCCGCGCCTGCTCCGGGGGAGGTTACTTGCCGGAGAAGCCGTTCACTACGCCCACGCCCGTGCAGAAATCCCATCCGCTGCCCGCGCTGTGCGTGCCGCAACTACCGGAGGTGATGTCGGTATAGTCGGAGGCGTTGGTGTAATTTCCGTAAATTTCGGTATTTTCCGCGTTGCTGTTGGCATGGAACGTCCCGGCATTGTTGATGACGCCGGCCAGCGACGGGGCCGCCACGCTCGTGCCGTAGACCTCAATCCATCCGGCGTAGCAACTGGAGTTGTAGACGGCTACTGGAGAGTTGCCGCTGGCGTCGAAGGAAAGATCCGGCGTGCCGCGGTGCGTGCCCACAATACCCGAGATGCTGCTCTGGAACGACGGCCGCGATTCATACTTGCTGTCGCCTCCTCCGCCACTGCTCCATGCAGTTTGGTTGGTGTAATTGCCGCCGCTGCGATTCACCTGCGTGCCTCCGGCGGATACCACGTTCACCGACGAACTGGGGTAGATGACTCCCGGAGAATCACCGGAGGACGCAAAATACACCACTCCTGACTCGGTAAAATAGTGGTCGGATTTCGCTTCTTTGCTGGTCTCGCTGCCGCCCCAACTCATCGACACCTCGCCTTTACCGCCGTGCGATGCGATGTAGGAGTTGGCCGCCGTGACCGCCGCATAAAGGTGGGCATTCGAGTTGGACGCCGCTTCCATGAGAACGATCTGCGCGTTGGGAGCCATGGCATGTGCCCATTCGATATCGAGCGACTCTTCCAATTCCCATCCCGGACTGCACCCGTTGGCAGGCTTCTTGCCGTTGGCGTAAATAGTGGTGAAAGTGGGCGCGGGCAGGCCAAACTCGCTCGAAAAGGCTGCCAGATCGGCTGCCGCACCGGGATAGTCGTAGGCGTCTACGATCACGATGACGCCGCTGCCCCCGGTCGGAACCTCTGTCGCGGTTGCGATGGGACAACCGGAGATGGGACTCGAAACCAGGTCATAGACGCAGCCCAGCGAACCCGGCGTTTCGCCGCCGGGATTGGCTTGCGGCTTCACCACGCCATCGGGAGCATAGATCAGGTAGTTGGTGTGCATCCGCACGCCCACATCTTCCGGGCGTTCGATGCTCGAGGGTGGAAGGATACCAACGCCCCGCTGAACTTGCGCGGAAACCATGCTGGCAGCGGCCAAAACCAAGGCCGCGAGGGTCGTCTTATTGAGCATTGAAATCTCCTTAGATTCGATAATTCATTTCTTGTTTTGTGGCGCGGCCCGGAGAAACCCCGAGGAAGTGTACCGAAATGTTGTCCCAGTGTACTGCAAGAAAACAAGGAAAGCACAGGCAAGAAAATCATCAGTGCATGGGGGCAGGGTCATTTTCCTGCCGCGCATCCACTTTGCGCAGGGCTCTACCGGTTTTGCTGAAAACCTTAGGTTTCGTATCAAGGTTTCGCTTTAGCGATACCGCAAGTCCGGACTTTCGAACTTACGCCGGAGGGCCCCGGCCGTCTTGGCATCGGCTCTTAAAGAAGGGCTGCTGTCCCCAAGAGCCAAAGAGCCAAGAGCTAAGAGCTAAAGCCCAAGAACCCAGCGCCAACTCCCCATTTCCGCTAAAATAGAAGAAATGGCCGACCGAACTTTTACACTCGAAGAAGCGCAGACCCTACTGCCCATCCTGGAGTCGTTGCTGAAGCAGGGAATTCAGGGCAAGCAGTTGATCGAAAGCGTCGATGCCGAATTGCAGGAGACCGCGCACCGCGTCTTCCTGAACGGCGGCACGCGGCTGGATGTCGTCCATCTGGCGCGCCGCAAGGCCGAGCGCGAAAAGGCGATCCGTCGCGTCAAGGATGCGCTCGCCGAAATCGATGCGACCGGCGTCCAGGTCAAGGATCTCGATATCGGCCTGCTCGACTTTCCCTGCAAGGTCGAAGGCGAAACCGTGCTGCTCTGCTGGAAGATGGGCGAATCCGAGATCACGCACTGGCACGGGACCATGGAAGGTTTCGCCGGACGCAAGCCGATTGACGAGCGCATCGTGAAGGCGAAAAAACGCGGCCAATAAGCTTGGAACCCAAGCTTGAACCTCTGAGCGTGAACTCCCGGCCTCGAATCGCAAAGTTGCGAACTGCAACCTTCCGTGACAAAAGCTCCTTTCTACAAATATTTACATTGGAAACTGCAAGTTTCTCCGTCGCACCACGTTCCTTCCCTGAGCGCGCCGGTTCATCGGCCCAAAGGTACGACTCCAGGAATGCACTAGCGGCGAAGGTTGAAGGCCGGGCGTTCTGGTAAAATCAAGTTATCCGAGGCGATCACTTATGTTGAACAGGCGCAAGTTTGCCGGGAAAAGACTGCCGCTGACGGTTGCATTCGCCGTGCTGCTCGTGGCCGCATTTGGCGCTGGTTGCAAAGGATTCTTTCAACCGAACGCTCTGGAGTCGGTCGCGATCCAGCCTCCCACTCCGGAGGTTGAAGTTGGTCAATCGACGTCCTTGCAGGCTTGGGGAACGTATCAGGACAACACCAGAAGCCAGATTACCAGCGGCGTAGCCTGGACAAGCAGCGATCCCACCACAATCGCAGTTGATCCAAACACCGGGGAGATCTCGGCGCCTTCAACTTCTTCCGGAGGCACCGCCACTATAACCGCCGCTGCGCAGGGCCTCAGCGCGACCGCGACCGCGACTTCCTATCTCGGCAACGTAACCACTCCTCAGGTATGTACTGGTACATTCAACACTGGAACCTGTCCCGCCGCCACTTGGAGCCTAACTGCGACAGTTGGTGGAAGCCAAAATTATTACGCGAGGGCTGATTCCAACGGCAAGCCAGTGGACATCACAACGGTGGCAACTTGGACCATTACGGGTCAGACTACGACGGCAGGAGGGATTTCGTGCGCAGCTACTTCAACTCCAGCGGTCTGCACCGTGACGCCTGGCACGCTCCCGACGGGTTCCTACACGATTACGGTGACGTATCCTGGTAACATCACAGCGACAGCGGGCATACAGCTAAATTAATCGCCCCGTAAGGCCACGATCTTCCGTTCCATCTCACGCGCGCCCGCCGCGCTATGATGATCGGTTGCCATGCCCGACATTCACTGCATAGGAATCTGCACCGGCGGGGGAGACGCTCCCGGATTGAACGCCGTCATCCGCGCGGCTGTGAAGGCCGCCATCCTCAAATACAAATGGAAGGTCATCGGCATCCCCGACGGCTTCGATGGGCTGATCTGGCCGGAGCGCGCCTTCGAACTCACCCTGAAACACGTCAGCGGAATCCTTCCCCGCGGAGGCACGATCCTCGGCACCACCAACCGCGGCAATCCATTTCATTACAAGACAATCGAAAACGGGCAGGAGGTTACGCGTGACATCTCCGGCGAAGTAATTGCCAACGCTCGCAAGCTGGGCATCGACGCGATCATGTCGATTGGCGGCGATGGCTCCATGAAGATCGCGCACGAACTTTTCCTCAAGGGAATGCAGGTGGTCGGCGTGCCGAAGACGATCGACAACGATCTTTCGGCGACCGAGGTAACGTTCGGCTTCGACACCGCGCTCCATACGGCGACCGATGCGGTCGACAAGATTCACACCACCGCCGAGTCGCATCACCGCGTGATGGTGGTTGAGGTTATGGGCCGCGACGCGGGCTGGATCGCGCTCGAGGCCGGCATTGCAGGCGGAGCCCACATCATCCTGATTCCGGAGATTCCCTTCAGCATTCAGAAGTTGTGCCAGCATCTGGAAATGCGCGAAACGTACGGCAAAAGGTTCACGATCCTGGTCGTGGCCGAAGGCGTGAAGTTGCCGCCCGAGATGAGGCAGATGGCGCGCAATATGCCGGTCGGAAATATTGTGGGAGACGCAATTTCGCTGATGGCGCGAAAAGAAGTTCGGGTCAGCGTGCTCGGCTACATTCAGCGGGGAGGATCGCCCTCTCCCTATGACCGCATTCTGGCGACCCGATTCGGAGTGGCCGCGGTCGACCTGATCGCGGAGGGCGGATTCGGCAAGATGGTTTGCCTGCAGCAGGAATGCATTCGCGCGGTCAGCATTCTGGATGCCGCCGGCAAAATGAAGACCGTCGATCCCAACGGAGAAATCGTCCGCGCAGCGCGGGCGATCGGGATTGGGTTTGGAGACTGAGAAACAGTACCCAGTGTCTAGTACCCAGTACCCAGCAAAATGCCTTCTTTCTCGATCGACAGATAAGCATGCAGAAGGCAACCCAGTCGTGCGTGTCCGACGTCGCACTAACTGAGAACTGAGAACTGAGAACTGAGAACTGAGAACTGAGAACTGAGAGCTGAGAGCTGAGAGCTGAGAGCTGAGAGCTGTAATGTCCCTTCGCCGTTAATCATCCCTTCTTCTTCTGGCGTTATAGTGAAGTGTTGCGCGCTAATTCTGTGAAGTTCCTCCCCAAATTCCTGCTCCGTGCGGCTCTGATCGTCGTGTGCGCGGCTAGTGTCACCTCTTTCGTGGGGTGCAAGCATAGCGGCGGACGCGTGCTTGAAATTGACTACGTTTCGGGAGTGCAGGTCAATCTGCGCGACCGCGTCGCCGCCGTCTACGAGCGAGCGGGCGATCGTGAAAAACGGCGACCGCGTGGAGGTGCTCGACCACGACCGCCGCTTCGTGAAGGTGCGGACTTCGACCGGTCAGATGGGATGGATGGAGCAGCGCTATCTCGTCAGCCAGCAGGTGTTCGATCAACTCCAAAAGTTCACGGCCGACAACCAGAACGATCCCGTGCAGGCCCAGGCAGTAACGCGCAACGATACCAATCTGCACGTCGAACCGGGGCGGGAGACGGAACATCTTTATCAGATTCTGGCCGGCGAAAAGCTGTCACTGCTCAAGCGGGGCACGGCAGACAAAAACGGGGCCGGTGGCGATGCCGGCGCGCGCCGCGTCCCCGGTTGAAAGCCCAGGTGAGAAGCCCAGCGAAAAGACCGGGTGGAAAGACCCGGTCGAGAAGACCGCTGAGAAGCCTCGATCAGCGGCGGCATGCAGGCAGCAGTCAAGCATCACTGCAAACCCGCCTCCGTCAGTTGAGGACTGGTGGCTGGTGCGCGACAGCCATGGCCGCGTCGGGTGGGTGCTCGGGCGCATGGTCGATCTAGATGTCCCGCTCGACGTAGCGCAATATGCCGAAGGCCAGCGTATCGTGGCATTCTTCGTGTTGAACGAGGTGCAGGATGGAGACAAGAAGGTTCCACAGTATCTGACGGTGCTCACCGAGCCGAAGGACGGCCTGCCTTTCGATTTCAATCAATTTCGAGTGTTCACCTGGAACGTGAAGCGGCATCGATATGAGACCGCCTATCGCGAACGCATCGAGGGCATGTTGCCGGTGACGGTCGCGCGCGAAGATTTCGGAAAAGAAGGCGTGTTGCCCGTGTTCGTGGTGCGAGTGCTCAATGACGACGGCAAAGTGAGCGACCGGAAATACAAGCTGAATACGCCGATCGTCCGGCGGGTGTATGCGCCGGGGGAGGAACCAACGCACGCGACCCCGAAGTCGACGCGAAAACAAAGCAGGCGGCGGAAGCGCTAAGATGCGCGCTTTTTGCATAGAACGTCAATAATTTTGCGAAAATTTCAGCGAACACAAGAACTGCAGTCCGCGCGCCCAAAGGAGCGCCGGCAATGAAAGTAAAATTTGGGTTGCTCTGTACGATCCTGTTTTACTCAGCTGCCGCCTGCTGTCAACTAGGCGTCAATTGTGGGGAGCACCACGACATCTTTCGCAATCATGCCGGGATCGTATGGTTCACATCCGGCACAGATGGAGAAACTGGCGATCAAGAAAATTCAACCCGTAATGCCTCGAGACGCGCCCGATTTTCACTACGACGGATTCGTCACTTTTAAATTCTGGTGGATACCAAAGGCGAGATCGCGTGCATTTGGGATGGCGCCGGTAACTCGTTATTCGTTCCGGCAGCCAATGAGGCGCTACAATATTGGAAGTTCAAGCCCATGCTGATGGATGGGAAGCCGGTGGAATTCGTCGGCCTCGTGAAATTTCGAATACACACCAACTAGGTTTGCAGCGGAACATCTGAGGACAGACGAACTTTAACCTCGTGTTCGCCGGCGTCAAAGCCATCGAGAAGCGTGTTGTGATGCGCAATGATTTGCTCGAAGCGGAGTGAGCCGGAATCGGCAGTCATGTGGCCATCACCAACCAGCACCACGTCATAGCCTGAGCTGACCGCGCGGCGCACCGTGGTGTCGATGCAGTACTGCGTCATGCATCCGGCGATAATCAGACGCCGGATGCCGCGCGCTGCCAGCTCGGCCGCAAGATTGGTTTTGAAAAATGCGTCGCTGGCGCGTTTGCGGATGACGGGCTCGCCGGGATTTGGCGCGATCTCCGGCCGCAAAGCCCAGCCCGGAGCTCTTCGGGTCAAGGCGATGGCCCGGTACGCCGTCGTGCTGAATATAGATCACCGGCACCGAGGCGGCTCGTGCTCGTACAATCAACCCGGCAATCCGCCCCACCGTCTCGTCGAGAGCCTTGGTGGTTTCCTGCTTGCGCTTGAGATTGGGATCATTGAGGATGCCGCATTGAACGTCGATGACGAGCAGAGCGGTATCGCGGTTAGACGGTATCATCCGACTTCCCTGCTAGCTGTAGAACTCCGCAATCGCTTCCACCACCCGGCGGATCTCGCCCTCGGTCAACTCGGGAAACATGGGGAGTGCCAACACCTCGCGTGCTGCCTGCTCAGCGACCGGCAGGTCTCCCTCCTTCAATCCAAGATAAGAAAACACCGGCTGCAGGTGCAGCGGAAGAGGGTAATAAATTTCGGATCCAATTTTGCGGTCAGCCAGGAACTGCCGCAGTTCGTCGCGCCGCGCAGCGCGGATTACGTACTGATGGAAGACATGCGTCGCCTCAGAGCTTCGGGCCAGCGGTTGAACCGGGCTGGCGTTCGCAGCCGACCTGCGAAGTTGAGGTCAAGCCCGCGGCGGCAAAGAGCCTGATCATAAGTGGAGGCATGGTTCTGGCGGCTGCGATTCCAGCCTGCGAGGTGCCCCAGTTTCACGCGGAGCACAGCGGCCTGAATGGCATCCATGCGGCCATTCCAGCCGAATTCGTCGTGATAGTAGCGGCGCGGACTGCCATGATTGCGCAGCCGCCGCATATGCGCGGCCATCTCAGGACGCGTCGTAGTAACGATGCCGGCATCTCCGTATGCGCTCAGATTTTTTGTTGGATAAAAGCTAAACGCAGCAGTAACGCCGAGCGAACCCGCGCCGCGGCCGCGCCACGTGGCCCCAATCGCCTGAGCCGCATCCTCGACAATCGCTACATCAAAATCCTGCGCGATCTTTTCGAATGCGTCCATGTCGGCGCACTGCCCATACAGATGCACTGGAAGGATCGCCCGCAAATTTTCGGGCCGCTTCGCAACCATCCGTTCGCGGACCAACGCCGCGTCAAGATTCAGAGTGCCAGCATCCACGTCCATCAGAATGGGAGTTGCGCCAGCGCGCACGATCGCACTGGCGGATGCAAAAAAACTAAACGCAGTCGTGATGACGGAATCGCCGGGCTGAACGCCGGCGGCAACCAATGCGAGCCACAGCGCTTCAGTCCCCGAGGCGCAACCAACGGCTCCAGCGGCCCCGGTAAGCGCGGCGATCTCACCTTCGAGCGCCTCAACTTCCGGGCCGAGAATGAAGCCTTGCGAATCGCAAACGCGAGCGATCGCCGCCAGCACCTCTTCGCGGATCCCTTCATATTGCCGCCGCAAGTCAAGCAGTGGCACAGCGCCAGCGGTCACCACTTGGGTCGATGTCGGTGCGGGCGAAAGAGTGGATTTCACAGTGCCAAAATTCTAACAGGGAGTCGCTCTCCGTGTGATCCCGCTCCGATGGGCGACGGGTCAATGACGGGCAACAATGCCTTGCATTGCGAAATCCCCAGCAAGAGCACCAGCCGTCGCGGGATACTGAGGCTACGGGATACCGAGGCTACGGAATACTGAGGCTACGGAATACTGAGGCTACGGAATAAAGATCTTACCCGCGCGCGGGATCGCGACGACGTGCGATGCGGGGTGCCGCCGGACGCAGGCCTCCCTGTCCAGCGCCCTCCAGATATCTCTGCCAATCCGCAAGATCGGCTCGCAAGCGGTCGAGCTCGAGATCGGGAAACGAGTCCTCCGCCCCTCCCAGATTTCTCAACGCGCGATCGAGAACCGAGCGGGCGCCCGTGAAGTTATCGCGCGACTGATGATGCAAGGCGACCGCCACCTGAACCATGCCCTGAAGGTGCCGACGAAGCGCGCTGCCACGCGCCGATGCCCGCCACGCGTCCTCCAGCGACTCGTGAGCGTCAAAGAATTTCCCAGCATTAAACAGGGCTACCCCGCGACGGAAGGCAGACCGAATCTCAGCATTCCCTCCCCCCGCCGATGTCAAGAATCCGCCTCCTTACCATTTTTAATAGTTTCAACGACTTAGACTATACATAAAACTGTATTGTCCCGGATTGACAAGTCATAAACCATTGAAAACTAAAGCTTTATTTCGGCAATCCTTTGGAAGACCAGTTGCTTTAATTAAGTGTTTGAAACATGTCCGAGTAGGTAATCCTACCCATCTGTGGGCAGGATAAACGATTTTACGTTTGGTTCTTAAGCAAGGAGAAACCGCATGCAATCGAAATTTGGGTTGAAGAAACTTCAATATGTGGCGTTGGTAGCGTTGCTGCTCACGGTAGCGCTCGGTGTATTCACGGTCCCAGCCAGCGCCGACAACGTTTATGCCAGCATTCGCGGAAACGCGGCCGATCCGACGGGCGCCGCTGTAGCGGGCGCGACCGTCATTGTGACGAACACCGATACCGGCATCAAGACCACAACGACAACCGGTACGGATGGGATTTTCGTGTTTCCACAACTTCAGATTGGCAACTATCAAGTGACTGCCACTGGGTCAGGCTTCAAAGCGTTCAAGACGAGCACATTCTTGCTGACCGTGAATGAAGTTTACAACCTGACCGTAAAGTTTGAACTCGGCTCTGCCTCGGAAACAATCGAAGTGAACGCCGCGAGCGTGCAGGTCGAGCAAACGAATATCCAACTCGAGACCTTGGTCGATCAGAAAAAAATCGTTGATTTGCCGCTCATCAATCGTAACTGGACGGCACTCGAGCAATTGACGCCCGGAGTCGTTTCTCAGTCCGATCGCTTTGGAACGTATTCGGCGAATGGCAGCCAGTCGAACCAGAGCAGCTATTTGATTAACGGCATGGACTCGAACGATCTTCCCCTCAACAGTCCCGTCATCATTCCCAGTGTTGACGCTCTGCAGGAATTCAACATCATCACGAATACGATTAATCCGGAATACGGACGAAACTCCGGCGCAATCGTCAATGCCGTGATTAAGAGCGGTTCCAATCAGTTCCATGGAGATGTCTTCGAGTTCTACCGCGACACCTTCCTCAATACCTCAAATTGGCTGACCGGCACGGTCCCGATATTCCATCAGAACCAGTTCGGTGGAACGTTCGGGGGGCCCATCTGGAAGGATCACACCTTCGCTTTCTTCTCCTTCCAGGGCATCAAATATCGTTCGCCGCAAGCAGGAGCCAACCAAGTATCGAACGTCTTTAGTGCAGCCGAGCGCGGGGGTGACTTTTCTGCCTCGGCCCCGTATTACAGCGACGATCCGAATAACCCTAACGGGCCGCTTCCCGCCGGTTCGCCGTGCCCCGCTAGCCCCACGAACCCGAAGGATTCGGCAGGCCCGTTCGGGCCAAACCCGCTACCATTTGCTACGAGCGGTGGGCCAGCTGGCACACCCGTGTGCGCAGCCTACCCGGTCGGCATGATTCCGACAGCCGACTTCGATCCGCTAGCTAACACGCTATTGGGCAAATATATCCCGTCTCCAAACGGAGGCACGGGCTCAAACATTTACAGCTTCAACCCCAACGAAACCGGTTCGGGCAATTATCAGTATATTGCTCGCGTTGATCACACCTTTAACTCGAGCAACACTCTTTGGGCAACGATGTTTCTCCAGACCAACCCAACGGTTGATGCGCTGCCACTTCCCGGAGGCTCAACTTTGCCGGGCTTCGGCGAAATTGCTACGCGCCACTACAAGCAGTTTATTGCCTCTTGGAACCACACCTTTAACCCCACCACTATCAATGAGTTGCGCGTCGGATATACGCGTTTTAACTTCGTCGCCACTCAGCCCGAGAACGTGATCGCGCCATCAACTGTGGGCTTCAACATCATTCCCCAGTTGGCGTCAGGAGAAAGTCTCCCGGAAATTCAAATCAATGGCGCGTATCAATTTACGATCGGTTTCACAACCAACGGTCCCCAACCCAGAATCGACCAGACCCGCGAGATAACCGACAACTTCTCCAAGGTAATTGGCAAGCACACGATCAAGATAGGGTTCGACTTCCGCCGTTTCGATGTGTGGAACCCGTTCTCGGGTAACAACAACGGCGATTACGCGTATAACGGCTCTGGTCCGTTCAGCACTGCCAATGCCGGGGCTGACTTCCTGCTGGGCATCCCGGATCAGTTCACTCAGGGTTCGGGCGGCCTGATCATCGGACGTGCCTATGAGTATTACTCATATTTCCAGGACCAATGGAGGATAAAGAACAACCTCACTCTCACGTACGGCACGGGTTGGCAGGTTGACAAACCACTGCAGAATATCCAATTTGGCGGGAAGGATGTTACCTGCTTCCGTCCTGGGCAACAGTCAACTGTCTTCCCGAACGCGCCGCAAGATATGCTCTATCCCGGCGATACCGGTTGCGACAACACTGGCGGCCTGAAGGTCCCATACAAGCATTTCGGTCCCCGTCTCGGATTTGCCTGGTCTCCTGATATTGGCCGTTTAGGCGGAGGCGCAGGGAACTTTTCCATTCGAGGAGGCTGGGGTTTCTACTTCAATCGCGCTGAGGAGGAAGGGATTTTGCAGAACTTGAGCACCCCACCCTTCTCTATTACATCTCACGGTGTTCAGGACCTAAGTCCGAACTATAGCCCCGGTTTTGCCAATCCGTACGCCGACGTCGCCGGGAGAGTTGCGCCGGAGACGAATCCCTTCCCCTTCATTGCGCCCACTGGGTCGACCGCGCCAGCGAGCGATTGGAGCAATTTCTTCCCTCTGTCGCTCAACGTCTTCAGCCCCAACTACACGACACCTGAGGCTATGAACTATAACCTCAGCATCCAGCGCCAGCTTACTTCCAACACCGTGTTCAACGTTCAATATGTGGGAGCTGTGGGCCGGCATCTGATAAGGCCGATTGAGGGCAATCCGATTACTCTGGGCGGACAGCAGCTCTGTCTTATGGATCCCACGTGCAATCCGGCCACGGGATCGAATTTCCTCCTTCAGCATTATTTCTATCCGGATCACTCGCCCTATCCTGGAAATATTTTTGGGTCAGTGGGAACGCAATCGTCGGATGGAAACTCCTCCTACAATGCGTTGCAAGTTGGCATTAACAAAGGATTCAGTCACGGTCTCAGCATGCTCGCCAACTACACGTGGAGTCACTCCATCGACAACGGTTCCGGATTCGAAGACGCTGGTTTTCAGGTCCGAGCCGTTAATCCCTATCCGCAGTTCGCCTATCTGAACAAGGGAGATTCCGCCTTCGATGCCCGGCATCGCTTTGTGGCTGGATATACCTACCAGTTTCCGAGCCTGCACGGCCGCGATGCGCTGAATCTGCTGGCGGGAGGCTGGCAAATCAGTGGCATTACGACCTTCCAAAGCGGCTTCCCTGTGGATATCTCGGATTCCGGCTTCACCTCAGCGACGTGCGACGAATTTGAGTACTATGACTGCTGGGATGCTCCAGTCCAGACTGCCGCGCTCCATAAGCAGAATCCGCGGGATAACATTGTCACCTCTGGTCATCACACCATCAAACACGCTTTATTCGATGGACCGGACACATTTGCTCCAGCCTATCCTCAAATCGGAGGTCCGGCCCTGTACGGCGTCGCGCGTAACAGCTTCCATGGCAGTGGCATCAACAACTGGGACATGGCGGTTCAAAAGAACGTATTCTTCCACCCGGGCCATGAGGGGCAGTATCTGCAGTTGCGGCTCGAAGGCTACAACGTGTTCAACCACACGCAGTTCTGCAACCCGGCAGGATCGTACCCCTGCGTCAATAACAACGTGCTGTCGTCCAACTTTGGTCAAATGAAAACAGTTTCCCCAAGCAGGCTGGTACAGCTCGCAGCGAAGATCTACTTCTAAAGCAGCTTGAATCAGGTTGATTCCTGAGGCGTCCCGCGAGAGCGGGACGCCTTCTTTATTTTCAGGGCCAAATATTTCATGCGCGAAGCGTTGGAGCTGGTCCAGCCATGGCAACACTTGGCTTACGCCGGAAGAGTCTCAAGATAATAACAGCACCAAATGACTCGCTAGGGATCGGCCTTTGATAATGCGTAGGGCAGACCCAGCGATCCGCACAAAGCGAACCAAGCGCAATGCAATCAATACTTTGCGTATAAGTCCTTATTCCCCAAAGACCTGGCAGAAAAATCTCGCTAAGTCTCTGATTCCAAAAGACCGCCTTTGGGGCGGGGTCCAGAGAAATGCTTGTCCGGGTTTGCCCTGCTCCCGTTTCGTATCATCGAACCGTGCCCAATTTACCGTTGGCTTGTACGAGCGCGGCATGAGCGGGCGCAAATCCAGGCAGCCGTCCCGCCGCAATCTCCAGATGCACGGCAGCGGTCTTGAAGTCGCCCGTCTTCAGCAGCGTGACGCCCATTTCGTAGTGCGCCCATCCGGAGTCGGGTTGCAGTTCAATCGCTTTGTGCAGATGCCTGGCAGCCTCGGCGTAGCGCGCCTTCTGGACAAGCGCCACGCCCAAGGTGTACTCGGCAAGGTAACAGTTCGGGTCGGCTGCGATGATGGACTGCAGCGCCGCAATGGCGCGGTCCGGATTCGACTCCGCAAATAACGATGGACCCGCTGCCTCGATCACCTGGTTGGCAATCGCAATCTTGTCTTTCGGATCGGTCCCCGTGACCGACGTCGAAGTACCTGACGACTTCTGCAGGCCAACGTATCCGAGCGACGCCAGTTTCTGCATCTCCGAGGAACTCAACTCGGTCGCGGATTTGCCTGCCTCGCCGCCGAAATGACGGTCGAAATTTTCGAGTTGCGAAGCCATCGTGTCGAGCGTCGCCCTCGAATTTTGGACAAGCGAACTTTGCGCCAGATTGTGGCTTGCGCCCGGGTCTGCTGTCATATCGTAGAGTTCCGGCTTGGGAGCACGGATGTAGAGATACTTGCCCGCGCGCCACGATTCCAGCGGGCTCCAGCCAAATCCCCGCTGCGGGAGATCGCTGCGCGAATAGACGGGTTGATCCGCGCCGCCCGAAGACCTGGCGATGCGCAACAGCGATTGTCCCTGCATTTGCGAGGGCACGGGAATCGGTGCGATCTCAAGCAATGTGGGAGCGATATCCACCAGCCTGACCTTCGCGATCACCTTCTTGGCGGAGGACTGCGCTCCGGGCAATTTTATCGACTGCGCTCCGGGCAATTTGATAAGCAGAGGCACGTGAATCGTCTCATCGTAGAGAAAGATGCCGTGGGTCTCTTCGCCGTGGGCTCCGAGGCTCTGGCCGTGGTCCGCGGCCACGATCACCGCGGTGTTGGCGTCAATTTTCTCCTGCTTGAGCGCGGCGAGGAGTCTTCCAACAGCGGTATCGGCCGCCGTGATCGCCGCATTGTAAGAAGAGGGCGCCGTGTTCGAGTTGTTGATTTGAATCCACAGAAAAAATGGGTTTTGCGCATTTTGAGCCTGAGCGTTGTGAGCAAGCCACGCGATCACCCGGGCCACCACCTCGGATGCGCTGCGCTCGGTAACAGGCAGGAGGGGATCGCCGGGAGCTACGGGACGAAAGCCGGCGTCGTAGGTCTGAAAGCCGCGGTCAAAGCCCTGCGCCGGACCGTTCCGCGGGTCAAGCGCAATCGAGCCGACAAAGGCCGCCGTGCGGTAGCCCTGTGCCTTCAGCAAATCCGGCAGAAATGGAAGTGACGATGGCAACACGCCGCCGATCTCACTCAAGCCGGTGGCTTGGGGATACGCTCCAGTCAGAATAGTTGCCACCGAAACGACCGTGCCGGGGGCCTGCGCATAGGCATGCTCGAAGACGATGCTCTCCCCAGCCAGGCGATCGAGGTTCGGCGTAAGCGGGCGTTTGGCGCCGAGAAAGCCCATGTGGTCGGCACGCGCCGAGTCCAGCGTGACAAGAACGAGGTTGGGCTTCGACGCACCGGCGGCGGGAGTGGCGACAGCGAGCGCAAAAACGAAGACGAAGCTCAGGAGGAAAAGGTTGGCGCTGACGATGAGTCCTCGACGCATGACTGTAAGTGTAAAGGCATCTGCCAGTGCGCCAAAAAATCTTTGAGCCGGTGCTCTTGAGCGGGTTGGGGCGCGCGTGACGACAGTCGTCGCTTTTGGCGGCCTTGACGGGGTCGTAACTCCGCGTAGAATCGTATCTACACGCTCCCCGGGCCCGTCTCAATAAAGATAAAGATGGTGATCCCTAGGCATTTTTAGCTGAGCGCCGTTCACCGGTATTCGAATGTTCCGGCGCGATGCCACCTCCGTGCAGCTGGATCGATTTAGAGTGATTTTAACCTTGCCAAAATCTGTTCGTATTGTGTGCCTGGGCGCTTTATGCGCCGCGGCGTCCCTGTTTCTTCTCTCGTGCGAGCGCGTGCATGGGGCTGCGGGCCCGCGCAGCATGAAGATGATTATCCTGGGCGTCGATGGTCTCGATCCCGACCTGCTCACCAAATTTATGGCCGAGGGCAAGATGCCGAATTTTGCCCGACTAGCTCAGCAAGGATCATTCCGGCGTCTGACGACAAGCATTCCGCCGCAGAGCCCGGTGGCCTGGTCGAACCTCATAACTGGAATGAATGCCGGCGGGCACGGGATCTTTGATTTCATCCATCGCGACCCAAAGAATTTCCAGCTTTATTTTTCGACCTCCAAGGTCGAAGGACCGAAGCATAGTCTTCAGATCGGACGCTGGGTAATTCCGCTGGGCAGCGGTTCGGCCGAGCAGTTGCGCCACGGGAAGGCCTTCTGGGAGATTCTCGACGAAAATCATATTCGCAATTTCGTCTATCGCATCCCGGCTAATTTCCCTCCCATCGATGCCAAGGGAAAAACGCTCTCCGGTATGGGCACGCCTGACCTGCGCGGCACCTACGGCACGTTCACGTTTTATACGGACGATCCGGCCGCAGCCGTGGGCGAGGTCGAGGGCGGAGAAATTGTCCAGGTAGAAGTGAAGAATAATCGGGTCGCGACACGCCTGATCGGACCTGACAACACTTTCTTGAAAGGCTCGCCGCCCTCCACCGAGCCCTTCACGGTCGATGTGGATCCGCTGGACCCGGTCGCGCGCATCAATCTCCAGGGCCAAAAGTTCATACTGAAGGAAGGAGAATGGAGCGGCTGGTTGCCGGTGGATTTCGAACTTATGCCAATCATCGGCGACGTGAAGGGCATCTGCCGTTTCTATCTCAAGCAGACGCATCCTCGCTTTCAGCTTTACGTCTCGCCCATCAACATCGATCCGCAAAATCCGGCTCTGCCGATTTCGACGCCTTCCAGTTACTCGCGCGACTTGGCCAACGAGATCGGCGAATACCACACGCAAGGCATCGCCGAAGATACAAAGGCTCGGATGGCGGACGTGCTCGACGACAAAGAATACCTGCAGCAGGCTCATACCGTGCTTTCCGAGCATAGGCGCGCCTTCGATGCGGAGTTCCCAAAATTTCACGATGGCCTGTTCTTCTTTTACTTTTCGAGCCTCGACCTCAACGGGCACATGCTCTGGCGCCTGACCGATCCGCAGAGCCCGACGTATGACGCCGCCGCCAGTGCGCAGTACGGAGGCGCCCTCGAAGAGTTTTACCAGCAGATCGACCAGGTGCTCGGCGAAATATTGCCGAAGGTCGATGAAAACACGACGCTGCTTGTGCTCTCCGACCACGGCTTCGCGCCCTATCGGCATTCGTTCAACCTGAATACCTGGCTGTGGAACGACGGCTACATCACGCGCAGAACAAACGCCGGCATCGATTCCAGCGAGCCCTTCGCCGACGTCGATTGGAGCCGCACTCGCGCCTACGGGCTTGGGTTGAACGGCCTTTATGTGAATATGAAGGGGCGTGAGCGGGACGGGATCGTCGATCCGGCACAGGCCGATGCTTTGCTGCGCGAGATTCGCGGCAAACTGCTGGAGGTCCGCGATCCAAAGGATAATTCCCAGGTAATCACGCGCGTCGATCTAGCGAGCGAAGTCTATCAGGGTCCCTATGCGCGCAGCGGGCCCGACGCGCTGGTTGGCTACAATCGCGGATATCGTTCGGGATGGAAAACAATTCTGGGCGCATTTCCGCCGGACGTGCTCGAAGACAACATGAATGCATGGAGCGGTGACCACTGCATGGATTACACCAAGGTGCCGGGAGTCCTCTTGAGCAATCGCAAGATTCTTGCCCAGACGCCGGCGCTCACCGATATCGCCCCCACCATTTTGTCGGAGTTCGGCATCCCGAAGACGAAAGATATGATGGGACAATCAATATTTCAGTAGCTAAGAGTGTAGCGCCGGCGTCCCGCCGGCAGTCCCGAGGGCGTCTCGCCCTCGGCGCAGCCAGTAAGGATGTTGGACGGGAGAGATCATGTTTGGTTCCCACAAAGTGAAGATTGAAGGCGAACTGCTGGAGAAGGTGAAGCAGTGTTCCGACGCAGCCGGATACGAATCGATCGACGAATTCGTCATCCACATGCTGGAAAAGGAAACCAATAAAATCCTGCCGCCGGACGAAACCAGCACCTCGAAAGAAGACGTTCAGAAACGGCTGCGCGGGCTTGGTTATATTGAATAGGTATAGCGAGTAGCTTGGGGATCTTCTTACAACCTGTGGTGACAGCTGCTCGGGCTTCGGCGAGTGCGGCGTCCGCCTTCGTTTTATTTCTGCCTTCATGGCTGCTGAGCCCGCTGGCCATCGTGGTCACGCTGTCGGTGGTGGTCGGCCTGCTCATGATCGTTTTGTTCGGCTACACCTCGGACCAGAAGGCGATCGGTATCGCGAAGGATCAACTGAAGGCTCACTTGCTGGCAGTCCGGTTGTATCGGGATCAGTTACAGGTCGTCATGGGATCGTACGGTAAGATCCTGCACGGCACGGCGCGTTACTTGAAACTCGCGTTCAAGCCGCTGCTCTATGTCATCATTCCGATCACCCTACTGATCATGCAACTGGATCGCGTTCTTGGGTTGACGGCCATTCATGCGAACACGCCGTTTCTGCTGACGGCGCGCGTAAACAACCCTGAGGCGCTTGATCGGATTTCGATCGGCTTGCCTCCGGAAATTACTGCCAGCGCGCCTCCGGTGCACATTGCCGCCGACAATGAAGTGGTCTGGAGACTCGTGGCCAGCCATGACGGCGCGTACCAGGTAAAGATCAATGCTGGCGATCCGACCGCAACCTCAACCGTGACCCCAAGCGTAACCCCAATCCTGACCCAAACCGTAACAAAGACTGTCCGCGTGTCGTCGCAACTGGCGCGGGTTTCGCCCGAGCGTTGGCGCGATCATTTCTGGGAGAGAGTATTCTTTTCCGGAGAGTCGGCGCTGCCGGCGAATAGTGCCGTCGAGTCGATCGCGGTCGATTATCCCGCGCGCAACATCCCGCTGGGGATTGCGGGATACGAAATGAACTGGATCTGGCTCTTCTTCATCCTTTCGATGATCGCCGGATTTATCTTTAAAGAGCTGTTGGGCATTCAAATATGAAAAGAACGTGTGGGGCGGGCGCCCTCGTCCGCCTGCGTCAGTCGAGCATAAAACGGTGGATGTGCAGGCCGCTTGCGGGCAGCAGTGTCCGCGCCCGACGGTTCCTGTTGCTCGCGCTGATCCTCGCGCCCTCGCTCGCCCACGCCTACGCCGGGCCGGGCGCTGGGTTTGCCGTGTTGTCATCCTTCTGGGCCATCTTCGTCGCATTCCTGTATTCGTTTTACGCCCTAATGACATGGCCTTTCCGTCAGTTATTTCGCTTCATGAGAAGACGCAACGCCTACGGCAAGGCCACCTTCGAACGTGCCGTAATTCTGGGATTCGACGGCATGGATCCCGAGCTCGCCGACCGCTTCATGAACGAAGGCCGCTTGCCGAACCTGGCGAGGCTGCGCGACCGCGGAACCTTCAGCAAACTCCGCACCACCTTCCCTGCGATTTCGCCCGTGGCATGGTCCACGTTCATGACCGGAGTAAATCCAGGCAAACACAACATCTACGATTTTCTGGCGCGCGACACCAGCAACTACCTCCCATTTCTCTCGTCGGCTGAAATCAGGGGCCCGAAACGCCACATCAAAATCGGCAAGTATTCGATTCCCTTCGGAAAGACGGAAATCAAGGGGATGCGCAAAGGCACGCCCTTCTGGCACTGGCTGGGCAAGGCCGGGATTTTCAGTTCGGTAATTCGCGTTCCCGTTACATTTCCTCCGGAGAAGTTTCAAGGCGTGCTGCTCTCGGGCATGTGCGTGCCGGACCTGAAAGGCAGTCAGGGGACGTTTTGCCTCTGCACAACGCGCAGTTCCGGCGACAAGTTTCGCGAAGGCGGAGTTCGTGTACCCATCGAGCGCAAGAACGGTGTTTGCCATTCGTACGTGCCGGGCCCCGATAGTCCGCTCGCCGAAAAAGCGGGTACCGAATTGCGGGTGGAGTACGAGATTCGTCCCGACGCCGCAGCGAAGCAGGCGCGCCTGACGGTTGCATCGGAAAAGTTTACGTTGAAGCTCGGCGAATATTCCGAGTGGATTCCGATCGAATTCAAAGCTGGCATGGGCTTCAACGCCCACGGCATTTGCCGCTTCTATCTCAAAGAAGTCTCTCCCGAAGTCGAAGTCTACGTGACGCCGGTCAACATCGATCCCGGTCATCCCGATCTTCCGATCTCACACCCGGTGACGTACTCCATTTACCTCGCAAAACTCTACGGAGCGTTCGCCACTCTCGGTCTCGCCGAAGACACCTGGGCGCTCAATGAGCACGTGCTCGATGACGACGCCTTTCTCGCGCAGGCCTACGGAAATCATGAAGACCGCGAGAAAATGCTGTTTGACGCGCTCGACAAAACAAAGCAGGGACTTTGTACCTGCGTCTTCGATACGACCGACCGCGTCCAGCACATGTTCTGGCGCTATCTGGAAGAGGATCATCCAGCGGCGCGCGACGTGCCAAAGGCGGAGCGCCGCGAAGTAATTCAGGATCTCTACCAGCGCATGGACAAGCTCATCGGCCGCGTCATGGAAAAGATCGACGACAACACGCTGCTCATGGTGATTTCCGATCATGGATTCAAATCATTCGCCCGCTGCATGAACCTGAATGCCTGGCTGCATCAGAACGGCTACCTTGCGCTGAAAGACGGCAAGACCGAAAGCGGCGACTGGTTTGAGGATGTCGACTGGTCGCGCACCCGCGCCTACACCATGGGCCTCAACGGGCTCTATCTGAACATCAAGGGACGCGAGAAGCAGGGAATCGTCGATCCCGCCGAAGCGCAGGCGCTACAGGAAGAAATCAAACAAAAATTGAATGGGCTGGTCGATCCCGCGTCCGGCAAGATAGGCATCACCGGCGTTTTTCAGACGAATGTGGTCTATCAGGGCCCGTATCGAGACAACGCACCCGATCTGCTCGTCGGCTACGGCGCAGGCTATCGCGCTTCATGGGATTCAGTAATGGGCAAAGTTACGGCGCAAATCTTCGAAGACAACGTCAAGGCGTGGAGCGGCGATCATTGCATCGATCCGAGGCTGGTTCCGGGCGTGCTGTTCTCCAGCCACAAATTCATCGAAGAAAAACCCGCCATCGTGGATGTAGCGCCGACCATTCTGAAGCTCTTCGGCTTGCCGCTCCCGTCACATTTCGATGGCAAGCCGTGGAACTTGGCGCCGGGTGCCGTGGCGGCAGCAGTAGCGCCGAAGGCCCCAGCCATCACGCCTGCGACCTAGTTAGGCGCGAAGCTCTCAGGCGCATCGCCAGCCATCCTACGCAAGCCTGCATTCCGCACCAACCCAGCGTCCTCACGACCTCTGCAATCGCTGTGTCGTACCGCAAAACGCCGAGACTTGAAAAGATCGTGTTCCAGTCATGCTCGACCAACTCGGGATCGCCGGTAGTCACTAACGGCAAAATCATCGCTCGCGCATCCGCCATGTAGGTTGCGGTGTAGAGCCAGTTTTCGAAAAAGAAAAACAGGCAGAAGACGAACGCCGCCGGCTGGCGTTCATGAAAGAAATAAGCCGCCAGCAGGAACGGCACCGCCCACTGCAGAATCGTCCCTCCCCAAAGGCATAGCGTCGGTCCGAACCAGCGAAACAGAAGATGCCCGCCTTCATGAACCACTAGATTCGCAGAATCGATGAACAGATAGCTGCCGTGCATGCGGAAGGCATACAGCAGAAACCAAGCGTAGAAAACAAGCCACGCCCAGATCGCCCAGCGCGGCATAGGACGCCAGTCTTCGCGGGCGCCCGACCACTCCAGGACCGATTCCGCCAACTCGTTCATTCAGAGACAATCCTAGGAATTTACTGCGTCCAGCGCGAGATTACGCTGGTGTGGGCCGGGTTTCGGGGAAAGACCCTATGTCGATCCGCGCGAGGACACCATAACCTTGCCCTCGTCGGTTGCTCCGTAGCTCGGCGCTTGTCGCCCACCACATGGCCAAGAGCTAACAGCTACCTGCCAAACATCGGGTAGTGGCTCGCCGCGCCCATCAGAAACAGCATGGGAAACGACAGCCAGAAATTTGTGCGTGACATCAGAAACGCCTGCCGCGCCATGCCCTTTGCCTTATCGGGCATAGGCGTGCCATCGGCGGCGTTCGCGGCGGTCCACTCAATCAGCCGTTTCTGGATGCGCCAGATCACGCCCCAAACGTTCAGCATCATCATCCAACCAATCCCGCCGCCGATGCCGATAGCGAGCAGGCGATTGCTCTCCCAGCCGTGATCATTAATGCGCAGAAACAACCAGGAGGCTAGGCCCACAACGACAACGTAGATCACTGCCAGCACCGGTCCTTTATCGAGAGCGCCTTTTCCCGGAATCTGGCAGGCATACATCAAACCCCACGTGACGGTCCAGATGAGAAAGAATGATCCAAACACTCCCCCGGCCGATCCGCCTCCATTGTGAGCATCTGACCCAACAATGTTCCCAAAGTAAGCGAGTCCCATCAGCACGGTCAGCACCGAGGCCCAGCGGAACCACCACAGCGCGCGCGACATCAGCCCGGGCAGAATCTTACCCTTGGTCACGGGATCAAGTTCCTTCATGAACGGGACGTTAACGAGATTAAAGAAATACAGCAGACCAATCCACGTAATTCCCCCGATGAAGTGCAGCCAACGAAACAGCATGAGCAGGTTGGTGTTGATGTCGGTCGGCAGGTTGATGTCCACGTGGGCTCCTGTTGTGAATCTTCGATGAAAGCTTGATGATTGTAGATAACCGGCGAGCGCAATGATAGCTCATGAAGGGTAGCCTCCGCATTTCCATGACCGCAGGGTAGCGTAGGGCGTGAAACATTGGAATTTAATTGGCTGGGAAGTTGAAAAGCGAGAGGCAAGGCCGTATTGTAGGACCACAAGAATGCCGTTGCCAATTGCCCTTCCCAAAGCTCAAGGCTCCGGCATCGAAAGTAAAGAAGGAGATCGGCATATGGAAGCGAAGCCGGCGCAGCAGAACATTCAGGATTCCTTTCTCAATACCGCTCGAAAGGAACGGCACAACATTACGATTTATCTAGTCAGTGGGGTGAAACTGACAGGGCGGATCCGCTCTTTCGACAAGTATTCGGTTGTTCTTGAGACCAGCAATCAGGAGCAGTTGATTTTCAAGCACGCCATCTCGACGGTGGTCATCGCCCGTGCCGCCCACGCTCATGCTGAGGGAAAACCGGCAGCGGTCGCAACCATGGGAGAGCCGACGGCGGTCCCAAGCTCCGGCACCCAGGGATGAAAGAGTTGGGCTTGCGGTGTGAGCTTGCAGTGTGTGATTGCCGTGTTTGATTGGGATGTCTGATTGCGAAGAGATAACTTTTGATACTGACTGACCGGGGCAGTTCCCGAAACCAGCCCAAGACAGTGCTGAACCCAGCCGAACGCCGGGAGCGTGCGTTCCTCGTGGGGGTGGAGTTCCGCACGCGGGGCCGGGCCGGAAAAACCACTGGTGCCGCAATCACTCCGGGTGCCCAGGCGGCTCGCGACCACGCCACCAGCATCGCAACCGGCCGGCGCAACGACTCGCCCGATTTCAGCTCCGAGGAGTCGCTCGATGAACTGCGCTCCCTGGCAGCCAGCGCCGGCGCAGAAGTGGCGGGCGAATTCATGCAGCATCGTGACCGGCCCGATCCGGCCACGCTGATCGGCAAGGGTAAGTTGGAAGAGATTGCGGGTGCTTCCGCTGCAGTTTCCGCCGACTTGATTCTTTTTGATCACGATCTCTCCCCTTCGCAACAACGCAATATCGAGCGCGTTGTTCACACCCGCGTCATCGATCGGACGCAGCTCATTCTCGATATCTTCGCGCGCCATGCTCGTACCCGTGAAGGCCAGTTGCAGGTTGAGCTGGCGCAGCTCGAATATATGCTGCCGCGTTTAGCCGGACGGGGCGTGGAAATGTCGCAACTGGGCGGCGGAATCGGCACCCGCGGACCGGGCGAAACCCAGCTTGAGACCGACCGCCGCAAGATCTACCGGCGCGTCCGGCACGTCAAGAAGCAGATCGAAAATGTGCGCCGCATCCGGGCGCAGCAGCGGCAGCGCCGCGAAGCGGTTCCCGTGGCCACGGTCGCGCTAGTTGGTTATACCAACGCGGGGAAATCAACTTTATTTAACGCGCTCACCAGCTCCAACGTGGTTGCTTCCGCGCGCATGTTTGCTACGCTCGATCCTACGCTGCGTGGAGCGGAGTTGCCGTCAAAACGAAGAGTCCTGTTCTCCGATACGGTCGGATTCATCCGGCATTTACCGCACACTCTGGTGTCTGCATTCCGCGCCACGCTCGAAGAAGTGCAGCGGGCAACGCTGATCCTGCAGGTTTCCGATGCCAGCAGTCCGATCTCCGCCGAACAGGACGCGCAGGTCGAAAGCGTACTCAAGGAACTTGAGGCCGACAAAAAGCCCCGCCTGCACGTGATGAACAAGATCGATCTGATGCTGCCGAAGCAGCGCGAGTCCCTGCGCGACGATCCTCAGACGATTCATGTCTCGGCGGCGAAGGGGATCGGGCTCGGCACGCTGCTCGAACACATCGACTCCGTCCTTGAAGAAGACCGGCCCAGCCGCGTTCGCCTCCGCATTCCCCAGAAAGAAGGCAAGACGCTGGCCCTGCTGGAAGCCCGCGCCCGCATCTATTCCCGCCAATACCAGGACGGCCTGGTGGAACTGGAAGCCGATGCGCCCGACTCACTGCTGCGGCGCATGCGGGAGTGGGTCGTGGAGTAGCTACTTTAGCCCTTTCACTGTCGCTATTGGCGGATTTTGGGTACTGTCCTGACACGGTAGGCAGTAGGACAGTACCGGATTTCGGGTGGCGCAGCGCTTCAGCGCTGCGATAATTCCAGCTGTTTTGAACGCGTCTTCACAGTTTGCTGAAAAGTCCAAAATGTTCGCACAACCGTGTAAGAGCGGCCCTTCAGGGCCGCGTAAGTTGTCTTGAATGAGCCGGGCTTCAGCCCTGGTGGTCGTTTTTTTTCACGAAATGGCGACTTTTTCGGCGAACTCTTCAGCTGCTGACGTCAGCAAACCTGGGCCTCGCGTCCAACCGCCCGGTCGGGTCACCTCCACCCCGTGACCGCAGTCACAGCGCTTGGCCTTTCAATCACCGCGCAACCCCGCTCGACAATGTAGACTCAATTAACGGGAGCGTATACATGTCAACCGCCTGGACTTCCCGTTACGCGCAGCGCATCAAGCACGTTCACAGTTCCGCCATCCGCGAACTTCTCAAGATTACGCAGAACCCGCAGATCATATCTTTTGCCGGAGGCCTGCCCGCGCCCGACGTTTTCCCGGTCGAGCGCTTCCGCGAAGCTTGCAGCAAGGTACTCGAAAAGAACGCGAAGACTGCGCTCCAGTACGGCGCAACCGAAGGCTATGAGCCGTTGCGCGAGATGATTGCGCGCCATACCTCCCGCTACGGCATCAAGGCAAAGCCCGAGCATGTGATGATCACCTCCGGCTCGCAGCAGGCGCTCGACCTGATCGGAAAGCTCCTGATCAACTCGGGAGACCGCGTGCTGATCGAGGCCCCAACGTACTTGGGAGCCTTGCAGGCATTCAATGTTTATGGCGCGGAATACCTCTGCGTGCCCAACGACAATGACGGCCTGCGCACCGATCTGCTCGAAGAGCCTTTGCGCTCTGGGCCCAAGTTCATGTATGTCCTGCCCAATTTCCAGAACCCCGGAGGCACGACTCTGTCCGAAGGCCGCCGCCACGAACTCGTGCTGCTTGCCGAGCGATACGGAATTCCAATCATCGAAGACGATCCCTATGGCCAGCTTCGTTATGAAGGGGAACACCTGCCGCCGCTCGTCGTGCTCGACCGCGAAAATCTCCGCCGCGACGATGGCTATTCCATCGGCAACGTAATTTATCTGAGCACGTTCTCAAAAACGCTCTCTCCCGGTTTGCGCATGGGCTGGATTGTCGCCCCGCCCGAGGTCATCACAAAACTCGTGCAGCTCAAGCAGGGAGCCGATTTGCACACCTCCACCTTTGGCCAGATGGTGGCCTATGAAGTCGCGCGCGACGGATTCCTCGACGAGCACATCAAGCTGATCCGCCGTGTCTATGGCGAGCGGCGCGATGTGATGCTCCACGCACTCGAAGAATATTGCCCGCCGGAAGTGACCTGGACGCGCCCTCTCGGCGGTCTATTCCTGTGGGTTACTTTGCCCGCGGGCATGGATTCGCACCGGTTGTTCGACGCGGCGCTCAAAGAGAATGTGGCGTTCGTCCCGGGAGATTCGTTCTATGGCGGCAACGGATATGCGAGTGAGGGCCGAAGCCACTTTCGCCTGAATTTCTCCAACGCGCAGCCCGAGCAGATTAGAGAAGGCATCCGGCGTCTATCGGTGGCGATCAGGAACCAACTCGCCGGATTGCAGCCCGAGCCAGTCGCGGGCTAACACGCTGAGGTTCGTCAAAGTTTCCGCACGGACATTACCCTGCCAATCGTCTGAATTGCGGGGAATATTCTACGTCCGCCTCAGTTATACCCAGTGGACGATGGCCGCTGCGACGCCGAGCCCGGGAACAACACCGCTTCCCCTGGGGGTAAACTGTTGCCCTGTGGGTGACCATCCTGCCGATACCGGATCGTTCGAAGAGCTGGCGATGCCGCTTTTCGCCCGGCTCTACAACTTTGCCCGCTGGCTCACCCAGGACCGCGCCGCGGCGGAAGACCTGGTGCAGGAAACGTATATGAAGGCCCTCCGAGGCTTTTCCTCATTTCAACAGGGGACGAATTTCCGTGCCTGGATGTACAAGATCCTGCGCAATACCTTCCTGACGACACAGGCCGGCCTGAAGGCTTCCGTCTCGATCGATAGCGACAACGACGACAACACCGCCGAACCCGCGGCGGCCGGAACGCCAGAATCCCTTCTGCTCGCGCGGGTGGAACAGGAGACGATCCAGAAGGCGTTGGAAGATTTGCCCGTGAAGTTTCGCGAGATCATTCTTCTGTGTGATTGGGAGGAGATGAGCTACCAGGAAATCGGCGAAACGCTCGCGATTCCCATGGGAACCGTGATGTCACGCCTGTCGAGAGCGCGAAGAGCTATGCGCGAGTTGCTGGCCGCAAAACTACAAGGGGTTTCGCCCATGAGGTGCGATCGATGACGTGCGACGTGTGGCGCAACAAGCTGGACGCGTATGTGGATGCTGCTTGTTCGCAGCAAGAACTACCGAGCATCGAGGCCCACCTGCGCACCTGTCCCTCCTGTGCAGCAGAGGCGCTCGGCCGTCTCCAGATCAAACGCATGACGCAAGCAGCCGCGGCGCGATACTCGCCATTTCCGAAGTTCCGGCGACTTGTTGAAGCGAGCATTCAGCCGAAACGAAAACCCGCCTGGTCGTTTGCGTGGATTCCCGGAGTCGCTGTGGCTGCGGTCGCACTTGTGCTGCTCGTCGTTGGCCTTGGCCTTACGGCATGGGTTCGCGATGCGGCGCGCGAGCAGGCTCTGGCAGAACTGGTCGACATGCACGTGGCGACCCTGGCAAGTACGAATCCCGTCGATGTGGTTTCCACCGATCGCCACACGGTGAAGCCATGGTTTCAGGGCAAGATCCCGTTCACCTTCGATCTTCCTGAGCTGCAGAATTCTCCCTTCAAGCTGATTGGCGGGCGAGTCATGTATTTTGCGCATAGCCCGGGCGCGCAACTGCTTTTCCAGATTCGCAGTCACCACTTGTCGGTCTTTATTTTGCAGAACCAGATTATGCAAAACCAAATTATGCAGAACCAACAAAGTATGTTTCCGCTCGCCGTGGGCGTCACTTCGGCGCGCGAGCTGGCCTTTAACGTGGAGACATGGTCCGAAGGCGGGTTGCGTTACATCGTCATCAGCGACGCAAGTCCAGCCGATGTTCATGCGTTGGGCGAGCTGATGCGAAACGCGAAATAAATTCCATCGAGATACTGACAACGCAGTTGAGTTTCCTCCATGTGTCTCTGTGTACTCTGTGGTTAACGTCCTTCGCCGGCACAATCACGGCAGCCTACGGAAACTCTGATTAAGGGTCGACAAAAAGCGTCAACCACAGAGGACACAGAGGTGCACGGAGAGATCCCGGGTCTTGATCAGAGCTTGCCTAAGCCTTCCCAAAAGGATCCTCCAGCGAAGGACTCTGCGGCGTAAATAATTCCGCTCCATTTCCCAGGATGTGCATGTCGTCTTCCAGTCGGACTCCGAACTCTCCGCGAATGTAAATTCCCGGCTCATCGCTGAAGGTCATCTGCGGCTGCAGTTTGGCCGCGTTCCCGCGGACCAGATAGGTCCACTCATGCCCGTCCATCCCAATGCCGTGTCCCACGCGATGGGTGAAGTATTTGTAATCGGGACCGTAGCCCGCGTCGGTGATCACTTTGCGCGCCGCGGCATCCACCGATCCAGCTTCCACTCCCGGCCTTGCCGCGGCCAGTGCCGCGCTTTGCGCGCGCTGAACAATCTCAAAGACCTTCTTCATCTTGTCGCTCGGTTTTCCCACCACGAACATGCGCGTGATATCCGAAGCGTAGCCTTCCACCGTGCATCCGCCGTCGATGAGGATGATGGTTCCCTCGCGGATGACCTGCGGTGTCACCGAACCGTGCGGGAAGGCGGAAAACTCGTCGAAGAGAACGAGCGCGTCCCCTTCGAAGCCGAGTTGGCGGTGCGCAGTTATGACCAGATCGGCGACTTCCTTGTGTGTTACCCCAACTCGCAGCGTGCTGTGTACCGCCTGATAGGCAGTGAGCGTTGCCTTCGACGCGAGCCGCATCAGATCGATTTCATGCG
Organism: uncultured Acidobacteriaceae bacterium; assembly: GCA_963821295.1. Classification (GTDB taxonomy): domain Bacteria; phylum Acidobacteriota; class Terriglobia; order Terriglobales; family Acidobacteriaceae; genus Acidiflorens. Next base: position 1,701,792 of record CAWGDB010000001.1, read on the forward strand.
CGCTCTTGATCATCCGGCATCCCGCAGTGACGGGAGTTGCACTCGTAAACGCCGCGCCGGCTGCCGCTCTCCTGATGTTGTCGGTGAAGACAAACTTTGTCGTCTCCTCGAAGCCGATCGTGCCGCCCGCGATCCCGCGGTCGCTGAGTCCCTGCGCCACGCGCGCGTAGGGGCTCTCATCTTCCTGCCAGACGCGAACGTCGGGATTTTTCCCATCTTTCCCCTCGGGGCCGAGTGCGATCTGCTCGCGCGCCCGCCCCTCTTCAAACGCCGGCGACACATAGAATGCTTCGCCCTTGGCGGGGAGCACCATGGCAAACAAGCGTTCTCCGCCCCACCAATCAATGCCTGCGAAATAGACCAGCGACGTGCCCTGCGTGAGCAGGATGGCGGAGAGATTGTTCTCGCGCATCAGGCGGCGCGCTTTTTCCTGGCGCTCGGCGCGCTCTTCCACGGTGATGGGCTTGGCCTCGCCTTTCATCGAGCGCAGCGCGGCGAGAGCTGGAGGCAGGGAGTTGGAATCACTAGCCGAGCTGGAATTTGAAAGCAATGCGGGGACGGCAGCAACCATGGAGCCGGTTTGCAGAAAACGACGGCGTGAGTACAAGGTCCCTCCCTGTCTTTTGAGACCCCAGCATTATAAGTAAATGGAGGCGGGGCTGGTGGGGCGGAGTTCACGAAGAAGCCGGGCAGGTTGGATTGAAATGCAGGGGGTACCCCCCCCTACCCCTCCCTTTTGCTTGGTCTAATAGAATCAAATACTTAGTATAACTATCCACGCAAAGTATTCATAAATAATGGCTTCGACTTACTTTCAGCAACTCATTTGTTGTCTTATATTTAGGTTGGATTTTTGGCATTTTTCCGCTTTCAACCCGCCAAAGTATTGAGGAATAAGAACTTGCTCGTAAAGTCCTGAGCGCGTGAGGGTTAATACGCGTTTTTGCGTGTGGGTCCGCAAAGTATTCAGGAATTGTGACTTACGCGCAGAGTGAGGCGTCCCCAAATTCCTTCGAGCTTTAGCCGTTGTCAATGAACGATCCAAACTGGCGCTTCTGGGCGCTCTACATAGAGTTTGGGATTGTTCGCGGGCTTAAGTCAATTCAATTCTTCTGTTCCTCATTGATCGATCTCTTTTCTTTATTGCCACAGCCAATGGTATATACCATAATAGTTGGTATGAAGGTTACCATCGATAAAGCGGGCCGGATTATTGTGCCTAAGGAATTCCGCCAACGCCTGGGGTTGCGGGCCAACATGGCGCTTGAGATTACTGACTATCCCGACGGCCTGCTATTGCGAATCCCGGAATCGCGGCCGTCTCTGGTAAGAATCAACGGTTTGCTTGTGCACCAAGGAAGGCTGGAAGAGGGGGCGGACTTGGATCGCGTGTTGGAGTCGGTTCGCGAAGAGCGGATTCAAGACATGATTCGGGGCTAAGCAATGCTTGTCTTCTTCGACACCAGCGTGCTCGTCGCATCCGCAGCCTCTGTCCATCGCCATTTTGTCCAGGCCTCAGCTGCAATGGCGCGCGTTATAGCAGGCAAGGACAAGGGATTTGTGAGCCAGCATTCCATTGCCGAAGTTTACTCGACGCTCACCCGTATTCCAGTCGTTCCGCGAATCCACCCACTCGAAGCGGCGCGGATCATTCGGAATAATATCCTTGAGAACTTCGAGACCATCCCGGTTGAAAAAGACGATTATCTGGAGGCGCTCAAAATCGTGTCAGAATCGGGCTGGGCTGGAGCAAAAATCTATGACGCGCTATTGCTGCGTTGCGCCGACAAGTCGCAGGCCCAAAGGATATACACTTTCAACCTGAAGGACTTTCAGCAACTCGCCAGTGGGCGTGTCCAGCAACTAATCTGTGCACCGTAGACAAAGTTTGAGGAGGATTCATGGGGGCTTATCCAGCCACCGCCGGGCGCATGGTCGCCCACAACATGGTGACCACACAATTCGAACTGGACGGCTTCCGCGTGGTGCGCACGCTGGGCGTGGTTCGCGGAATTACCGTGCGGTCCCGGTCGATCTTCGGCACCATCGGCGCCGGATTGCAAACGCTGGTGGGCGGCAACATTACGCTACTCACTAACCTGTGCGAAAAGACGCGCGCCGAAGCTTTTGACCTCATGCTGCAGCACGCCGCCGACATGGGCGCTAATGCCGTGGTGGGCGCTCGCTATGACGCCACTGAGGTGATGCAGGGCGTCACCGAAGTGCTCGCCTACGGGACGGCAGTTCTGGTGGAACCGGCGAAGTGACGTGGGGTCGCTGCGGCTGCGCGCGCCAATCAACTATGGCCTTTGATCTCCAGCCCGTGTTGCACGGCAAACTCCTCGGACTCAGGCCCCTTCGGCAAGAGGATTTTGCTGATCTCTATGCGGTGGCATCGGATCCGCTCATTTGGGAGCAGCATCCGGCGAAAGACCGTTACAAAGAAGAGGTTTTTAAAAATCTATTTCGCGAGTCCCTCGAATCGGGCGGCGCCTTGATCGCGATTGACTCAAGCGACGGCAGGATCATCGGCTCGTCGCGATTTCACGGATACGATGAAGAGAAAAGTGAGATTGAAATCGGCTGGACATTCCTCGCCAGGTCTCACTGGGGCGGCTCCTACAACCGGGAGATGAAGGAACTCATGTTGCGGCACGCCCTCCAGTTCGTAAACAGCGTTGTCTTCCTTGTTGGCCCACAAAATATGCGATCGAGGAGAGCGATGGAAAAAATAGGCGGCGTTCACGCGGGATCGAGACGGGACGCAAATGGCCGGGACAGCCTTGTCTACCAAATCACCCGTGCCACCTTCGAGCAACCAGGCTGCCGGTGAAAAGAAAAGTTTCGCCACGGCATGTCTTGATTCGTAAGGGCTAGCTCACTCCTTGTACAGAAATCCCGCCACCAGCGTAGCCAGAATCGATCCCACCCACAGGTCGAGCATCCATCCCAAAGGCAACTCCCGCGGGACCGGCGACCAGGCGGCTTGCGCGAAGTTGCCCGGCACGCCCGCGCAAAATCCAACCAGCATGCCGATCTTGAGCGCCGTTTTTGGTCCGGGGCCTGCGGTGGCGCGGCTCCACGCGTACAAATACGCCAGCAGGATCGACATGACAAAGATCAGCAGAATCCATTGTCCAGCGAAAAATGGATAGCGCGATTCCTTGAGAAAAAGTCCTTGCTTCTGCATGGCTTCATAAAGTGGGCCTTGCCGCATGCCGATGAAGAAACTCCACGCGCTCCAAACGATGCCACCGGCAATGCCGCCCAGCCACACACGAGCCGCATTCACTCTCATTGTGCCCCCCTCAGGTTTATGCTTGGCTTGATTGCGGCACAAGTGTACCCTAAGCCGTCAAAATCGTGCAGTCTCTGCCGGGATGCGAGGATAAACACTCGACCGCTTGCCGGCGATTCGCCGAGCGGCCATAGTTGAGACTTTCTCCTGCGACATGGATATTTATCCCGATCTTTGCACTATCCACGCAGCCCGAAGGCTGCTCGACCAATACCTGCCAGTCACGCCAACGGTTCCCGCGCCATCCTTATCGCGGCCCGGAATGCCGGTTCACCTCAAGGTCGAAACCAGCTTGCCAACCGCTTCGTTCAAACCGCGCGGCGCTCTTTACGCTCTCGCCGTGAATCTTGCTCGTCATCAGGTGGATGAAGTTACTGCCTCCAGCACCGGCAATCACGGAGCCGCCGTAGCCTTCGCGGCCAAAACTTTGGGCGTGCGCGCCACGATCTTTCTGCCAACAAATCCGAATCCGGTGAAGAGGCAGAAAATCAGCGACCTCGGCGCGCGAATTGTGGAATGTGGCGCTGGTGATCTCGCCGGAGCATTCCTCGAGGCCTCCGCGTATTCGGCTCGACCCGGAGTCTATTTCTTAAACGATGCCACCGATCCGGATGTGCCCGAAGGCACGGCCACCATCGGCTTAGAGATTGTCCAGCAAATGCCCGCCGCCCAGCAGATCCCGCCGGTTTCCACCGTCTACGTGCCTATGGGAGACACGGCCTTGATCCGCGGCGTCGCGGCCGCGCTCAAGCAGTTAGTTCCCAACGTGACCGTCGTCGGAGTCCAGGCGGAGCGCGCTCCGTCGTACTATTTGTCGTGGAAACAGGGAAGAGCCGTGCCCACCGACCGCTGCGATACCTGTGCCGATGGACTCGCAACTCGCACGCCGGAGCCGCAGAACGTTCGTGCCATCCGGCAACTCGTGGACGATGTCGTCCTGGTCAGCGAAGAGCAGATGCTCCAGGCCATCGCGCATCTTTACAAGGAAGAAGGCGTACTTGCCGAACCGGCAGGCGCAGCCGCGACCGCCGCTTTTCTTGCCAGGCCTCCGCACGAAGGCAGTGTCGTTCTCCTGGTTACGGGCGCGAATATTTCTGACGATGTGCGTCGGAAGGCTGGCCTGCCGTGAAAAACCCTGCGCCCTGCGGACCGGCAACGTTCGAGCGGCGCTACTGATCTGCGAGCGTCGATCTTCGAACGCCACCTCCATTCACTGCTCAAAGTGGAACGATCTGGCAGCGAATCGAGTCTCGCCCACTTTTTCCACAGATTCTTTTCGCCCAGCGTTCGTCCGTAAAGCGAACAAAAAGAGAAAGTTAGCAATCCGAACCAACTTCCTAAACGCAAGCAGTTGTGATCTAGTCTTTTAGAAACCACAACATATCGCGTTTCGTACCTTGAGTCCCTTAGGTGAATCCAGACCCAAAACTTTCTTGTTGACAACAAACGATTTAGGCGTAGGATGTGGACAAAAGTGGTTGAAAGTGGAGTAAACGATAGAGGTCGAGGGCAAATTCTGTATCTTTCGAGGCGCCAGTGGTATTAGAGGCTGACACCCCAAAAAGTGGCCCGAACGAACCCGATTCCACTGCTTTTGTGACCGCTTCTACCTCCCTCGTGCTGTTGGCTGTGGTAGCAGCCTTAAATAAATGGAGCCCAGGAACAAGCAGGGCGCATGTTTCGCGGAAATCACCCAACTCGCGTGGACGAAAAAGGACGGCTCAAAGTCCCCGCGGAATTCAAGCGCGTGATCGACGAGAAATATGCCCAGAAATTTTACATCACCAGCCAGGACGGCATTGTTGCTCAAGTGTATCCCTTCGAGGAATGGGAGCGGATCGAGCAGAAGTTGGCTCAGCTTTCGAACAACAACCCGACCAAGAAAAAGTTTTTGACGCGAACCAACTATTACGGGCAGGTCGTAGAGATGGACGGGCAGGGGCGCCTGCTGATTCCCCAGACTCTGCGTGAGTCGGCGCAGATTCGCGGCGATGTGGCAGTGCTCGGCTATCTGACCTACCTCGAAGTGCGAAACATGGAAGCGCTCGACAAGGAGATCAAAGAGCCCTTCACGGATGAAGACACCAGGACGCTCGACGAATTGGGCATCTAGCAGTGGGAACGGATTCGGATTCAAAACACACCCCCGAGTGGGGTGGGCATGGAACAGCCGCAGCGCCTGGCCATGTCCCGGTTCTTTTAAAAGAAGCGATCGATTTTTTAGCCGTAAAGCGTGGCGGGACCTATCTCGATGCCACGGTGGGTTTGGGCGGGCACAGTTCAGAAATCGCAAAACGCCTCGGCGCACCGGGACATTTGATTGGCTTCGATAAGGATCCAGCGGCGCTGGGAAGAGCAGCTGTCAGCCTTCAGCCTTCAGCCGTCAGTGCAGTCAGTGCCGTCAGTGACGGCACTGATGAGGGATTGGCGAGGGGCGCACAACGAACGGATTCGGGTGATTGGCCCACGGTTTCGCTGATTCATGCGTCGTTTGCGGAGGTGGGTTCGCGTTTTGATCCTGCTTCTCTCGACGGGTTGATGGCCGACCTGGGCGTTAGTTCGTTGCAACTGGGCGACCCGGAGCGCGGATTTAGTTTTCAGGCGGAAGGACCGCTCGACATGCGGATGAATCCCATGTCGGGCGAGACCGCCGAACAAGTGGTAAACCACATCGACGAGCGCGAGCTGGCCGATGTGATTTACGAATTCGGTGAGGAAAGGAGGTCGCGGAGAATCGCCAGAGCCATTGTCCGGTCGCGGCCGATACGCACGACGACGCAACTTGTCGAGGTGGTATCAGCCGCGGCCCGGTCAATGAAACATGAGCGTATTCATCCGGCGACCCGAACCTTTCAGGCTCTCCGAATCTTCGTAAACCATGAACTGGACGATCTGAAAGCACTGCTGGAGGCGGCGCCTCGCGTGCTCAAGCCGGGCGGAAGGCTGGTAGTAATCAGCTTTCACTCGCTCGAAGACAGAATCGTCAAGGATGCAATGCGCGAAGGCGCGAAGCAGGGCATATATACCCTGCTGACAAAAAAGCCGGTGATTGCGACACAAGAAGAGATCGATCGCAACCCGCGATCGCGCAGCGCCAAGATGCGCGCAGCGGAAAGAATGTAGCGCCGGCGTCTCGCCGGCAAAAGAGTTTGAGTTGCTCCGGAGAAACTGCCGGGCTCCCGGTGCGGGATGGTAAAGCGTGCCGGGTAAAAGTTTCAGGAAACACGGGGGCCGCGAGGGCCAAACCGAAGTTCTGTGGTGGAGTTACCCCAAACCGGCCAAGACGAAACCAAACAAGGCCGCGTTCGGGAGACGAAGGCAGGATATTCGAACATGTTTACTGGCACTCTGATAGAAGATCTGATCGCAACCGTAGAACGCGCCGAACAGGCAACGTCGAACACAATGCTGGTCGCGGATTCATTGCTCGCGGAGTCGTGGTTCGCTGACTCATGGTTCGCTTCCGTCCAGGAACGCATGGACTGCGATTCAAAACTTCTAGGTGTGGCATAACTCTGCAGAAGCACAAATTGCGAGTCGAATAATAATCGGATCGGAATAATCTATGAGCGCGGCTATCGCGACGCACAACCTGGCTGCTTCGAATCGGCGGAAGTCCTGCTGGCTTGGTACGCCCGAGATTTATTTCCGCAAGACTATCGACAACTCGCGTCTGGTGAAGGTTGAAGACCCGCGCCGCGAACGCGAAATGAGAGTCTTCGGAATCACGCTGTGTTTCCTGTTCGTTCTGGTGATGGGATATGCGCTGCAACACTTCCGCGCCATCGAATACGGCTACAAGATCGAAACGCTGCGCTCCGAACGCGACGGCCTCGCGGGCATGAATCAGGCGCTGCGCCTGGAAGAAGCGTCGTTGCGCGATCCCGAGCGGATCGACGCCGTGGCCCGCAAGATGGGCCTGCAGTCGCCCGATCCCGGCCAGGTAATTCGCATGAATGACAACAGCGATCTGGGCACGCCGGTAATGGCCAGCGTGACGCCGGTAGCAGTAGTCTCGGCAAGATAATTTTTCGTAGAGACGGGGCTTGCCCCGTCTCACACTGTCATCGCGTTCCTTGTCATCCTGAGCGAAGCGAAGGATCTCTGTATCTTGTCTGCACCATCGGCGGCCTCGGGGCCGCCGAAAGCTTCTGAGGACTCAACGTGCCCGCAGCCAGCGCCTCCAACGCACGATTCAGGCTCTACGCCCTCACCGGATTTCTTTGCTTCTGGCTCCTGGCCATCTGCCTGCGTCTCGTCTATCTCCAGATCTTCTGCTACGGCGACTTCGAGCGCCGCGCCCAGCATCAGCAGCAGCGCAGCTTCGAGCTCTCGCCCAAACGCGGAGTCATCTACGATCGCGCCGGCCATGAACTGGCGATGTCCATCCAGGTGGATTCCGCTTTCATCGTGCCCACCGAAACTCCCGACCTCGCCAACGCGATCAGCCTGATCACCCGCATCACCGGTGACGATGCGCGCGTGGTGCTCGCCGACTGCCAGGCTCACAAGACCTTCTGCTGGGTGGCAAGAAAGGCCGATGGCGAAACCATCCAGCGCATCGGCGCGCTGCATCTGCGGGGCATTCACTTTCAGAAAGAGCCTAAGCGTTTTTATCCCAAGCGGGAGCTGGCGGCCCAGGTGCTCGGCTACGTCGGAACCGACGATCAAGGCCTGGCTGGATTGGAGCGCGAATTCAACCAGCAACTCCAGGGCAAGCCCGGCAGGCTGATGATTTCTGTCGACGCGCGTAAGCGCTGGTTTGCCAGCGTTGAACAGGAATCGAAGCCGGGAAACAATCTCGTCCTCACCATCGATCAGAACATCCAGGCCATCGCCGAGCGTGAACTCGAGCGCGGGATGGAAGAGACGAAAGCCATCGCCGGCACGGCCATCGTGGAAAACCCGCGTACTGGAGAAATCCTCGCGCTCACCAACCGGCCAACGTTCAACCCGAATAATCGCCGCGAAATCCGCCCCGAATCGCTGAAAGACCGCGCCGTCAGCGACATCTACGAGCCCGGCTCGACCTTCAAGATGGTCACCATCTCGGCCGGCCTGGAAGAGAAGGTTACGCGTCCCGACGAAATGTTCGACTGCCAGATGGGATCGATCGTCATCAACGGCATGCGCATCCGCGATAGCCGCCCGCACGGCATGCTTTCGGTCGCCGAGATCATCGCCGAGTCAAGCGACGTGGGCGCCATCAAAGTCGCCCTCCGCCTCGGGGAAGACCGCTTCTACAAATACATTCGCGCCTTCGGATTTCGGGCAGCAAACAGGCATCGAACTTCCCGGCGAGACGCGCGGTCTGACCAAGCCCGTCGACCGTTGGTCGAAAGTTTCCATGGCCTCGATTTCCATGGGCCAGGAAATCGGCATTTCGGCGCTGCAATTGATCTCTCTGATTTCGACCATCGCCAATGATGGTGTGCGCGTTCCGCCGCGGGTTGTCGCCGGTACCATTGCTCCCCAGAACGCCCCGCAGACCATCGCTTTCCAGCCCGTCCAGGGCACGCGTGTGATTTCGTCGCTCACCGCGGCCCAGATGCGCCAGATGCTGCAGGGAGTGGTATTGCACGGCACCGGCCGCAAGGCTCTGCTCGAGGGCTACACTTCGGCCGGAAAAACTGGCACCGCGCAGAAGGTCGATCCCGCCACCGGCGCCTACTCGAAGACAAAATATGTAGCGTCGTTTGCCGGATTCGCTCCCATTAATAATCCGCAGATCGCAGTCGTAGTCATTCTCGATTCCGCAGTGGGCCTGCATCAGGGAGGCCAGGTTTCCGCGCCCGTCTTCCAGCGCATCGTGCAACAGGTGCTCGAGTATCGGCACGTTCCGCATGACGTGGAACTCCCAGCCAGCCGACAGCTGTTGCTCGCGCGCCGCAATGTTCCGGACAAGAGTCTCGAAGAAAGCTCGCCCGATCACCTGGGCGCCAGCCTCGATATGGCGGAAGCCGAGGCGTCCCCCACTTCGCTGAACTCATCGAGCGCGATCCCGGCTCCAACGAGCGCCCGCCAGGCAAGCTCTGGTTCCCCAACGATTGCTTCGCAGATCATCCCTGCATCGCAAGTGCAGACCCAGCGAGAGCCGGGTGTCCCACGCAATCCCTCTTTTGGCTTGAGTGGGAATGTTGCGAGCCCGTTCACGGCAACCTCGAGCGCGGCCAATCCAGGTGATGCACCGACGAAATCACGTTCCGGCGGCACCATCGTACTCGACGTGGAGGAAGGCGGCATTGAAGTCCCGTCATTCGTAGGCAAGAACCTCCGCGGAGCCCTCATGGCAGCGCAAGATGCCGGCCTTGACCTCGATGCAGTGGGCAGCGGCGTAGCCCGGGAACAATCTCCCCAGGCGGGGGCACGAGTCGCCGCCGGAGCGCGCGTGATAGTGCGCTTCGCAAGATAGGTACGTATTTTCTGTTTGCAAGTATTTACAGCGTTGTGTTTGCGTTTGCAGCATGGTGTTTACAGTGATGTCATCCTGTGCGGAGTCGAAGGACCCCTACTTCATCATGGCGGCCGGCATGCGTCGCCGATTCACATCCGGGGCCATTACAAACGTACATGCCTGAATGACATTTCCGTAAGCTGCGCGGTGCAATAGAATCACTTCAATGACGTTTCAACAACTTCTGCAGGGTGCCGAGGTCCTCTCCCAAAGCGGAAGCTCGACAGGAAACCCGGCCGTAACCGGCGTGGAATACGATTCCCGCCGCGTGCGTCCCGGCGCTCTCTTCGTCGCCATGAAGGGAGAATCAAGCGACGGCAATCGTTTCATCGATCAGGCCATTGCCGCAGGAGCGGTGGCCATTGTCACCGACTCCGCCACCGAAACGCCTCGCCCCGGATTAGCCTGGGCGCAAGTTCCGCATGGACGCCGCGCCCTCGCCCGGTTGAGCGCGAACTTCTACAAGCGTCCCGCCGAGCGCATGACGAATACCGGAATCACCGGCACCAACGGAAAAAGTACAACTGCATTCATTGTCGAATCCATCCTCCAGGCTGCTGGGCGCAAGACCGCTCTGGTGGGCACCATCGAATACCACGTCGCTGGGAAAATTCTTCCTGCCCCTCACACCACGCCCGAAGCGCTCGAACTCAATCAACTTCTCGCCGAAGGTATAAGTCAAGGCGTCACCGAGTCCGTCATGGAAGTATCATCGCACGCGCTCGATCAGCAGCGTGTCTTCGGCATCCCGTTCGATGTGGCTGTCTTCACCAACCTCACGCGCGACCACCTCGACTATCACCACACCATGGAAGAATATTTCCGCGCCAAGCAAGTGTTGTTCGAAGGTTGCGGAACCGAACCTCCGCGCGCCGCCGTTCTTAACCTTGACGACGAATATGGCCGCCAGTTGCTGAAACTGGCAAAGAACAAAAGTTCCGAAGTGTTGACCTATGGCCTGGCCGCCGGCGATTTCCACGCCGAGGATCTTCAAATCACCGGGCGCGGCAGCCGCTTTCAGATGGCGACGCCCGCCGGCAAGCTCGCAATCTGGTCTCCGCTCATCGGCAATGTCAACGTCTATAACGTGCTCGCCGCGGCCGCCGCGGGATACGCCCGCGATTGTTCTGCCGATGCGATCACAAAGGGCATATTCAATCTCGCCCGCGTCCCCGGACGATTCGAGCGCGTCGATTGCGGCCAGCCCTTCACGGTCGTCGTCGACTATGCGCACACCGACGACGCGCTCCGCAATCTCACCGCCCTGGCGCGCGACTTTGTAGCGCACAGTGCGCATGGAGAGACGGGCGCCCTCGCCCGTCCCACCCCAGGCCTCGAAGGCAAAGTCATTACCCTGTTCGGTTGCGGAGGCGATCGCGACCGCGCCAAACGTCCGCTGATGGGTGAGGCCGCCGGCAAGGGAAGCGATTTCGTCGTGTTGACCTCCGATAACCCGCGCTCCGAGGATCCGCTCGCCATCATCAACGACGCTTTGGTCGGACTGCAGAAATCGCGCGCCAAATACGTGACCGAGCCCGACCGCCGAAAAGCCATCGCGCTCGCGATTCAACATGCCGCCCCCAGCGATATCGTGTTGCTCGCTGGAAAGGGCCACGAAAAAGTTCAGATCACGAAACAGGCAACCATCCCGTTCGATGATGTTGAAGTGGCACGGGAAGTGCTGCAGTCGCTGGGATACGATTGCGCAGCGGCTCAAGCGGGCGCAGGGAAGATGGCATGAAGCTCACTCTTTCGCGGATCGCGGAGTTCCTCGCCGCCACCGGCGAGTTCGATGCCGCAGCAACGGCCCACGGATACTCCATCGACTCCCGCACCATCCAGCCCGGAGAACTTTTCTTCGCGGTCAAAGGCGAGCGCTTTGACGGCCACGATTTTGTCAAGTCAGCGCTCGCCCGGGGCGCGGTGGGCGCCGTCGTTCGCAAAGATCAATTTGCCCGCTACCCCAACCATTCCGGCCTTGCTCGCCGTCGACGACACGTTAATCGCCCTGCAAACTCTGGCCACTGCCGTCCGAAAGTTATGGGGCAAGACGACCATCGGCATCACCGGTTCCATGGGCAAGACCACTACCAAGGAAGCGGTTGGTCATCTGCTCGCAGTCAGGTACCGCGTCCATCGCACCAAGGGAAATTTCAATAATCACTTCGGACTCCCACTCGGACTACTGACGCTCGAACCCGAATACGATCTCGCGGTGGTCGAAATGGGTATGTCGCACGCCGGAGAAATCGCCGCTCTGGCGCGCATCGCGCTTCCGAATCAAGGTGTCGTCACCAACGTCGCTCCCGTGCATCTGGAGTACTTCGATTCGATCTCCGGCATCGCCCGCGCAAAGTACGAACTGGTCGAGGCTCTGCCGAGTTCCGGCGTCGCCTTCCTCAATGCCGACGATGAATACGTCAGCCAGTTTGGCCGCGATTTCAAAGGCAAAGTAATCCTGTTCGGACTGAAGCCGGTCGCCGATGTCCGCGCCGAAAACATACAAATGATCGGTCCCGAAGGTACGCGCTTCGACCTGATCTGCCAGGGAACGCGTCAGCCGGTACACAGCCCGTTGCTCGGCCAACACAATGTGTATAACGTGCTCGCCGCCGCTGCCGTCGCCATGGAGCACGGCATCACTCCCACCGAGATCGCGGAAGCTCTCCCCGCGCTCGCCCCAGCCGATAAGCGCGGAGAGGTCGTTCAGGTCGGCAACATCACAGTCATCAACGATTGCTACAATTGCAATCCGAAAGCATTAAATGCAATGGTCGATACGCTGGCTTCAATGGCAGCGAAGCGCCGCATCGTTGTCGCAGGTGAGATGCTCGAACTCGGACCAGAAGGCGAAGAACTGCATCGGCAGTGCGGTGAGCATATCGCAAAGAAGGCAATTGACGTGCTGTTAGGAGTGCGCGGGTCGGCCGAAGCCATGGTCGAGTCAGCCCGGAAGGCGGGAATCCAAGCGGAATTCGTAGCCACGCCCGAAGAAGCCGGTGACTGGCTAGCCCGAGAAACGCGCGATGGCGATGTCGTATTACTCAAAGCTTCCCGAGGCGTGAAGCTGGAGAAAGCGTTGGAAGTCTGGGGCCACAAAGTAGGCCTTCCATTAGCAGCTCAAAGCGGCCACGAATAACGGGAACCGAGAACTGAGAACCGAGAACTTACTGAGAGCTGACAGCTGAGAGCTGACAGCTGCATTCCGGAGGCGGATTGCTTTACTGGCTGCTGTACCTGAAGCTCTTTCATTACTTTCCGCCGTTCCGCATCTTCCGTTATCTGACGTTCCGCACCGCGTTCGCCAGCCTCACCGCGCTTTTCACCGGACTCATCGTCGGCCCCATCGTGATTCAGCGTCTGCGCGAGTTTCAGATCGGCCAGTACATCCGCGAAGAAGGACCGCAGGCGCACCAGAAAAAAGCCGGCACGCCCACCATGGGCGGCCTGCTCATCGCCATCGCCATTCTCGTCCCAACCTTGCTCTGGGCCGATCTCAGCAACCCGTTCGTCTGGATCGCCGTCTTCGCCACCGTGGCCTTTGCCGCCATCGGCTTCACCGACGACTACCTGAAGGTCGTTCACCGCCGCAATCTAGGCCTCAAAGCGCGCGCCAAACTCGGCTACCAGGTCGCGGCGAGCGTTGTGATTGCCATCGCCCTCATCGCCTTGCAATATCGCGGAGAGTACTCCACCCGCCTGCTCGTTCCATTCTTCAAGCAGTTTCGGCCGAACCTGGTGGTGCAAAGATGGGCGGCGAATCCGCATCTGTGGCCCTTCGCCTTTCTGCCATTCGTGGTTTTCGTGGTGATCGTCATCGTCGGATCGAGCAACGCCGTGAATCTTACCGACGGCCTCGATGGCCTAGCCATCGGCTGCACGGTAATCGCCGCCGGAGCGCTCGCCGTTCTCACCTACCTCAGCGGCCACGCCACCTTTGCAACCTACCTCGAACTGCAGCGCATGCCGCAGATCGGCGAGCTCACCATCTTTTGCGGGGCCATGGTCGGCTCCGCCATCGGATTTCTCTGGTATAACGCGCATCCTGCCGAAGTCTTTATGGGCGACGTCGGCTCGCTCGCCCTGGGCGGGGCAATTGGCACAGTAGCGGTCATGATCAAGCAGGAGCTTCTGCTCCCCTTCATCGGCGGCATCTTCGTAATCGAAGCGCTCTCGGTCATCCTTCAGGTCGGCTCCTACAAACTCCGAAAGAAAAGAATTTTCAAGATGGCGCCCATCCACCATCACTTCGAACTGCTAGGCTGGTCGGAGTCAAAGGTAATTGTGCGCTTCTGGATCGCGTCGCTAGTCTTCGCACTGTTCGCCCTGACGACATTAAAATTGCGATAAGTCATGTTCACCACGGAGGCACGGAAACGCGGAAAGAAACGAATCAAGAGTTTGGTTTTCTCCGTGTCTCTGTGTCTCCGTGGTAAGAATTAGCCCGATGGATCTTAACGACAAACGCGTACTGGTAGTCGGCCTCGGCAAGTCCGGCGTGGCCTCTGCACTCTTCCTGAAATCCCGCGGAGCCCGCGTCACCGTCTCCGATTCCAAGCCCGAAGCCGAGCTTCGCAAAGAAATCCTGCTCCTGCTCGACCACGGAATCACCGTCGAAACGGGCGCTCATGGCGACCGCACCTTCCGCGATCAGGATCTCATCGTAGTCAGCCCCGGAGTTCCGGTTGACGCTCCACTACTCGTTCAGGCCCGCAGCCTGGGCGAAAAAGTCATCGGCGAGATCGAGCTCGCAGCGCAGTATCTCCCCGGCCCCATCGTCGCAATCACCGGCGCCAATGGCAAAACCACCACCACCTCGCTCGCCGGGGAAATACTCGCCGCCGCAAAAGTTCCCGTGCTCGTCGGCGGCAACATCGGCACTCCAGCCATCAGCTTTGTCGATCAAGCCACCCCCGAAACCTGGATCGTCCTCGAAGTCTCCAGCTTTCAACTTGAAACTATCGTCGGATTCCGTCCCCGCATCGCCGTGATCCTCAATATCACCCCGGACCATCTTGATCGCCACAAGACCTTCGAGAATTACGTCGAAGCCAAAGCGCGCATCTTCGAGAACCAGCAGGCCGACGACTTCACCGTGCTGAACGCCGACGATCCCGCCACCATCGATTTATCCGAGCGCACACTCGCTCAACGTTTTCTCTTCAGTCGCAAGAAAGAAATCGGCATCGGCGCCTTCGTTCGCAGAGCGCACATCTATTTCCAAGACGGCCATCGCGAAAGCGAAATCATGCCGCTCTCCGAAATCCCGCTGAAAGGCGCGCACAACCTCGAAAACGTCCTCGCCGGAATCTCCATAGGCATGTTAGTCGGCTGTGCTCCCGACCAGATCCGCCAGGCAGTCCACAACTTCAAAGCGGTCGAACATCGCCTCGAATTCGTTGCCAAAATCGCCGGCGTCGATTACTACAACGACTCCAAAGCCACCAACGTCGATGCCACCATCAAAGCCCTCGAATCCTTCCCCGCCAACATTCACCTCATCCTGGGAGGCAAAGACAAGGGCAGCGACTACACCGTCCTGAACGACTTGCTCCGAGCCCGCGTAAAGCGTGTCTATACCATCGGCGCTGCCGCCGCCAAAATCGAATCGCAGATTCAAGGCGCGGCCGAAATCGCCCCCGCCGGAACTCTGGAAAACGCCGTCCAAAAAGCCGCCTCCTCCGCCATCCCCGGGGACATCGTCCTCCTCGCTCCAGCCTGCGCCAGCTTCGACCAATTCCAAAACTATGAACACCGCGGCCAGGTCTTCAAAGAAGCCGTCCGCTCCATGGTTGAAGCAACTCCTGGTTAGTTGCTGTCTCGATGCGCTTTCGCCCTTGAATTGGTCACTCCGAGCAGAGCGAGGAACCTGCTTTTTGCCGCGGACTACACATCCCGCGCATCGCTTGAGATGACAAACCCTAAAAGGACGGCAGCCCGAACCAGCAAAGTTATCCCTCACCAAAAATTCCCCGTTCAAAACCCTCCGTGCCTCCGCGTCTCCGTGGTGAAATGAGAAGTCATGGCCAAGCGCGTCTCTGTCGATCGTTGGATGTTCACCGTAACCACCATCCTCGTCTTCATCGGACTGGTCATGATCTTCTCCGCCTCGGCCGTCATGGCCAAAGAGCGTTTCGGCTCGGCCTACGAATTCCTGCTCAAGCAACTAGCCTGGGCGGTGGTCGGACTGGCCGTCATGATCGTGGCCATGAAGGTCGACTACAAGCGCCTCCAGCATCCGGCGATCGTCTTCACCCTGCTCGGCTTCACCACACTTTTTCTCATCTCCGTTTTTTTTCTCGGCCGTGCGCACGGCACCCACCGCTGGTTTCACTTGGGCCCGGTGTCGTTCCAGCCCTCCGAGTTAGCCAAGCCGGCGCTCATCTTCTTTCTAGCGTGGTTTCTCGGTAATCAGTCGGCGGCGAGCAAGGCGTCTGCGCGCGATGAGCGACAGACGAGCGAACAGCCGAGCCGGTTCGGCGCGCAACTCGCGGCTCGCGGCTCGCAGCTCAATTTCATGGACGACTGGCGCAACACGCTAATCCCGGCCGTCACGCCCACCATGGTCTTTCTGGCCCTGATCGTCTTCCAGCCCGATCTCGGCACCGCCATCGCCTGCGCCGGAATCACCGCCTGCGTCCTGTTCGTGGCCGGCATCCGCCTGCGCTACTTCGGATACGCCCTGGCCGCCTCCATCCTCCCACTCTATTTCCTGATCTTCCACGTCTCCTATCGCCGCGACCGCATCTTCACCTTCCTGCATCCTGGTTCTGACCCGCTCGGCCGCGGCTTCAACATTCTCCAGTCGCTAATCGCCGTCTCCACCGGAGGCATTACAGGTACTGGCCTGATGGAAGGCAAGCAAAAACTCTTCTACCTCCCCGAGCCCCACACTGACTTCATCTTCGCCGTAACTGCCGAGGAGTTAGGCTTGGTAGGAGCGCTAGCAGTTATCATCCTATTCGCCATCTTCCTCTGGAGAGGCACGCGCGCCGCCCTCCGCACCCAGGATAATTTCGGACGCTTCCTGGCCGTGGGCATCACCAGCATGATCGTCTTACAAGCCTTCATCAACATCAGCGTAGTCCTCGGCCTGATGCCCACCAAAGGCATCCCGTTACCCTTCGTCTCCTACGGAGGCTCCTCCTTATTCGTAACCCTGGCCTGCGTAGGCGTCTTACTAAACATCACCAAGCAAGCCGAATAACGGATAGACTCCAGACTTCAAACACAACCCCGCCAACATCGGATGTTCGCCGCGCGTACCCAGAGGTATAATCGGCCCACCATTCCCGGTGGGGCGATTCCGGTTACAATTTCGTGGAACTCCATGCCGTCAGTGAACGGCGGACAAAATGCCGAACCGTTCGCGCGGCAAGCCCCGGCGTTTGTAGCCAAGTGCCGGACGAAGGGTCTAGATGCTGAGCGCTGGAGAACGGCTCGGTCCGTACGAGATCGTCAGTAAGTTGGGCGCGGGCGGCATGGGTGAAGTCTACCTCGGGCACGACGGCCGGCTGAACCGCGACGTCGCCATCAAAGTGCTGCCCGCCGAACGCTCCAGCGACCATGCGGCCCAGGCCCGCTTCCTGCGAGAGGCGCGCGCCGCCTCCTCCCTCAATCATCCCAACATTATTACGATCTACGAGACCGACACGCACCACGGCATTGCCTACATTGCCATGGAGCGTGTGCGTGGCCGCACCTTGAACGACCTCATTCGCCAGCGCCGCCTCGCCGATGCCGAAGCCATCGCCTATGGCGCGCAGATCGCCGACGCTCTCGCCAAGGCCCACGCCGCCGGAATCGTCCATCGCGATTTGAAGCCCGGCAACATCATGGTGACCGATGACGGCCTGGTCAAGGTGTTGGATTTTGGACTCGCCAAACTCGCCGAGCCCGATCCCGCCCAGCCCGCCGCCCATGACTCCACCGGCGCCGCGCATCCCAACCCGTTCGCCTCCGATCAAAGCGAAACGCTGCTGAGCATGCCGGACCGCACCTTGGGCACGCTCTCCTATATGTCGCCCGAGCAGGCCCGCGGCGAAGCCGTCGACACCCGTTCCGATATTTTTTCCTTCGGCATCGTCTTGTTTGAAATGCTCACCCGCGAGCTGCCCTTTGCTGGCGGGAATCTGCTGGCCGTGCTGCACAACCTGCATTTCGGCGCGCCCAAGGATATCCGCTATCTGCGGCCCGATTTACCGCCTAATCTCGTAACCGTCGTCGGCCGCTGCTTGCAAAAGCAGCCTGCCGACCGCTACCAGAGCGCCGCCGAGATTGCCCGCGATTTGCGCGTCGGAACAACGTCTCCATCGTCTCCGTCAGCTGTTTCCGGATATGCGCTCTGGCCCCACCCCGCCAGCGAAGCGCCCATCGCGGGTGCGCCCCCGAGTGTCGCGTCCGCCAGCCTTGCGCAGTCGAACCTTATCCAGTCGAACCCGACCCAGCCCGCCGTGACGCAGGCAGGCGCAACTCAGGCGACCATGCTGCCCCCACGCTCCTGGCGGCGCGCAGGTTTATTCGCTGGCTTGGCGCTGCTGGTGGTTGCAGTGGCTGTTTTCGGGTTACGCCACCGCGTCAGTTGGTTCGTAAGCAAAGCCCCGGCAACACCGCAGGCCTCCAGCCCTGCGGTTGCCGATACTCCCTTCGCCCTGCGCACGCAGGCGCAGGCTTACCTCGAGCGCTGGGATCTGGCCGACAATGTGGACCGTTCCATCGCCATGCTGAATCGTGCCATCGAACTGGATCCCAATTACGCGCCCGCCTATGCCAGTTTGGCCGTGGCGTATTACGACAAGAACCTGGCGCATCCCGATGCGCAGTGGGTCCGGCAGGCGCAGCAGGTAGCGGCGCGCGCGCTGGAATTGAATGGCGACCTTGCCGACTCGCACTTGGCCAGTGGCTTGGCGGCTACCATCAATGGCAACGATGCGGATGCGGAAAGGGAGTTCCGCAAAGCCGCCGACCTCGATCCGAAGGATCCGAAGCCTCACCATGATCTCGGCAGGCTATACGCCAAACTCGGGAACAACAATCAGGCTGAGGAGGAGCAGAAACGGGCGTTGGCGCTCGATCCCGGCGATTGGCGCGCCTATATGGACCTTGGTCTCCTCTATTACAAAACCGACCGTTATCCCGAGGCCGCCGCAGCCTGGGAACAGGTCCATAAGATGGTGCCCGACAACTTCTATGCGTTGAACAATCTGGCCGTCGTTTACGAGTTGCTCGGCCGCGAAGACGATGCGGCCGCGGCGCTCCAGCGCTCGCTTGAGATCAAGCCAGCTGCGGAAAACTACAGCAATTTAGGCACGCTGCGCTTCTCGCAGGGACGCTACGCCGATGCCGTTCCCTTGTTTGAGAAAGCGGTCAATCTGGCCGGAAGCAATTATGTGTATTGGGGCAATCTGGGCGACGCCTACCGTTGGGCTCCCGGAGAGTCGGCGAAGGCTGGCGCAGCCTATGTCAACGCGATTCGCTTAGCCAAGGAACAGTTAGCGCGAGATCAACAGGACCTGGTGTTGCAATCGAAATTGGCCCTGTACTTGGCCAAGAGCGGCGATAAGGCGGGGGCGCTGGCCCAGATTGCTTCTGTGGATCGGGCGCCAAAGAAGACCGGCGAACAGTGGTATGACTCCGCCGTGATTCACGAGTTGTGCGGAGAGCGCGATCAGGCATTGGCCGCTCTCGCCGGCGCGTTGAAGGCCGGTTACACCCTCAAGGAGATCGAGGGCGAACCCGAACTGGTCACACTGCGGGCTGACGCTCGCTACCAGCCTCTGGTAGCGAGCCAGTCCGGCAGATAACTCGTTCCCGCTCGAGCCCGATATTCCAGGAGCGAGCGAGCCGACAAGGGCCGCAACTGATTCGCAGTGACTGCGGACTAACCGCCCCCGCCGCTCACGATGATCTGGGGGTCAAAGCCATTTGCCGTTGACCCAGACCGAGTATTTGTAGGTGGCTGAATTGGTACTGGTAATTCGGCCAGACGAAATTCTTCCGCCAGTGCTGGTAAAGCTGGATCGACTGAAGGGTGACCCCGAATCGAACACGACCGAAAAACCGGAAATTCCCTGGCTCGGAACCCAAACCACGGTGTCGCCGCTGCTGACGGAAAGTGTTGCCCGATCGCTGTCCACGGTAGGGGTGCCGCTGGCATCGACGGCGATGACCACCTTGTGGGCCGCCGCCGTGGCTGATTGGGCGAAGATTACAACTGACAGAAGAGCGAGCAGGCTAATCGCTAAGGTTGTTTTTCCCAAAGTAAGCTCCTGGGCTTGAATTTGACCCCACACAACCGCGTGACCACCCCGGAAAGTGCCCGAGATACTAACTTGCCGCCGGATGCTTGTCAAGGCAAACCTGGGCAAACCTGGGACACGGGATATTCGCCTAATTTTCAGTGTCTAGAAACCGGAGTTACTCCCGCTTGTCCCGGTTTCGCCGAACAGGGAAACCGAAAACTTCTGTTACTGCTAACCGACGCTCGCTGCCAGTCTCTAGAGTAGCGAGACAGCCCGCAAAGTAACTCGATCTCCCCAGCGTGATATTCCAGTCGCGAACCGACGAGCCAGCGGACGGTCCGCGCTCAATCCGGCTTACGGGAGCGGGCCGCCCGAGCCGCCCACGACGAGTGTCGGATCGTGGCCCCACTGCCGGTAATTTTCGCTATCCGTAGTAGCCGCGCTAACAATAAAAGAGTAAGGGTAAGTGCCGGGAGCGCCCGCGCCTCCGCCAGCCAGGTTCTGCGCCACTTGACCCACATAGAAAATCCACGCGCGGTCGATGACTGACCCCTGCCCTTGAAAGACGGTTTGCGGCCCCGAATTAGCACCGTTAGAGGCAACAACGAAGGGAGAGGCGATCTTGGCTCTCTTATTGGAAGCGGTGCGCCCGAAAGACGCTACGAAACCCAAATCCACCGGCGTGTAATTGCTATTCCAGTTACGGTATTTGAACCGTATATAGATCTGGTCGCCAATCGCGCAGGCCAGGCCATTGCTGTCCACCGGGTTTGGCGGACTGTTCCACGGCCAGCTCGAGCCCACGCTCACCCCGACTGGGCCGCCCGGGCTCACCCCGACGCCCGGCCAGTTAGTCGGAACGGTGAACCACTTTTTCGAATGTGCATCGTCACTGTTGTGGTTGAACAGTCCATCGGAACTGTTGAGGTCCTTCAAATCGAACGTGAGATTGAGAAGATATCCTGCCATCGCTTTTCCTCATTTCCGCGCCGGCGCGCAAATGGACCAGAGCCCCACGTGGCGTCCGCGAGCATACCACACTCCGTGATAGCTGGCGTAACAGTGCGCCGTGAAAGGCGCTGGACTTCAGCGGGTGAAACTCCCGTCCGGGAACTGGTTCGCTCCACCCGGTAGCAATCGAAACGGCGGCGGAGGCAACGAAGCTGTCGGAGCTTTCGATGGAAAGGGTCGCTAGGCGACTGCGCGAGCGTGCAGGCCATAACGTGAAGTGAACGCTGAGCAGGCCCCGAAAAAACAATCGCAGGGGAGCCGACCTGACTGTTACACAGGGAAGGCCGCAGTCGATGGAGAGGACGAGCGAACAAGCTCCATTGAACTTGCCGGGGTAATGGCGATGGCATGTACGCATAGGAGACCAGACGCAACACGGGAAGCCCCAGCGGTGATTGCGGTACCGATCAACTGGCAACTCGCGAGAGACAGGCCGGGCCGGATGGGGTGACGGAAAGGCTCGAAGTACCGCTGAAGACGGGTAATGCCGTTGGAGGGAAGGAGCCTTAGTTAAAGACGAACGCAAGAAGCGACGAAGGACCGAGGGATTGGCGATGAGCCTAACAACTCCATTCAGTGTTCAGAAGTTGCAGACGGCGTTGCACGCCAAAGCGAAGGAATCGCCCAACTTTCGTTTCCACGCGCTGTACGACAAGGTGTATCGGAAAGACGTACTGGCCTATGCCTACGAACGCTGCCAAGCCAACGGCGGGGCGGCGGGAGTGGACAACCAGACCTTCGAGAACATCGAAGCTTACGGCAGGGAACTATGGTTGGACGAACTGGCGCAAGAGC
Organism: uncultured Acidobacteriaceae bacterium; assembly: GCA_963821295.1. Lineage (GTDB taxonomy): Bacteria > Acidobacteriota > Terriglobia > Terriglobales > Acidobacteriaceae > Acidiflorens. The sequence continues at coordinate 1,723,591 of CAWGDB010000001.1, forward strand.
TGAAAAGTCGAACCTATCAACCGCAACCTGTGCGGCGGGTTTACATACCCAAGCCGGATGGGAAGCAGAGACCGTTAGGCATACCAACAATCCGGGATCGGGTTGTGCAAACCTCGGCCATGCTGGTACTCGAACCTATCTTCGAGGCCGACCTGCCGACGGAGCAATATGCCTATCGAGCGGACCGCAGCGCGTTGGACGCAGTACAGCATGTCCACAAGCTGATCCACACGGGACATGGGCAGATCGTTGATGCGGATCTCAGCAGCTACTTTGACACTGTTCCTCATGCCGAGCTAGTGAGGTCGGTAGCTCGCCGAGTTGTCGACGGAGCGATGCTGCATCTGATCAAGATGTGGCTGGAAGCACCGGTCGAAGAAACCGACGAGCGTGGGAACAAACGTCGGAGTACGCGCAATCGGGACGAAGGTCGAGGTACCCCGCAAGGGTCCCCGATCAGTCCTCTGTTCAGCAATCTGTACATGAGACGGTTCGTGCTGGGGTGGAAGAAACTCGGGCACGAGAAGCGTTGGAAAGCGTACATCGTGAACTATGCCGATGATCTCGTCATCTGCTGTCGAGTTGGAGCCGAACAAGCTCTGGTCGAGATGCGGAAGATGATGTTGAAGCTGAAGTTGACGGTGAACGAAACCAAGACGCGGGTCTGCTGTCTGCCGGAAGAGAAGTTTGACTTTCTCGGATATACGTTCGGGCGGTGTTACTCGATGAAGCGGGGTCGAGTCTATCTGGGCACGACACCTTCGAAGAAACGAGTGCAGCGCATCTGTCGCGCGATTAGCGAGGGGACCGGGCGAGATACCGTTAGGCTGGATCCCAAAGCGATGGTAGAGAAGCTCAACCGGATGTTGATTGGTTGGGCCAACTACTTTTGTCTGGGGCCAGTCAGCAAAGCCTATGGTGCGGTCGATATGCATGCCCACCGCAGGCTGCGTCGGTGGTTATGCGACAAACACAACGAGCCGCGGCCGGGATATAAGCGTTTCCCGGAAGCGGCTCTGACCTCTGTGTATGGCTTGGTCCAGTTGCCACACCGGACCGCGAACCTTCCGTGGGCGAAAGCGTGAGTCTTTTCCGAGAGCCGGATGCGGTAAATCTGCCTGTCCGGTTCGATGAGCGGGAACAGGAGACAGAACTAAGCCAAACCGGACTGAGGTGATGAGGCGAAAGCCGAGTCGACTATCCACCGGGAGACTACCGTTACTGCGCCTGTTCTCGACTCTACGTGCGCCGTGAAAGGCGCTGGACTTCAGCGGGTGAAACTCCCGTCCGGGAACTGGTTCGCTCCACCCGGTAGCAATCGAAACGGCGGCGGAGGCAACGAAGCTGTCGGAGCTTTCGATGGAAAGGGTCGCTAGGCGACTCCGCGAGCGTGCAGGCCATAACGTGAAGTGAACGCTGAGCAGGCCCCGAAAAAACAATCGCAGGGGAGCCGACCTGACTGTTACACAGGGAAGGCCGCAGTCGATGGAGAGGACGAGCGAACAAGCTCCATTGAACTTGCCGGGGTAATGGCGATGGCATGTACGCATAGGAGACCAGACGCAACACGGGAAGCCCCAGCGGTGATTGCGGTACCGATCAACTGGCAACTCGCGAGAGACAGGCCGGGCCGGATGGGGTGACGGAAAGGCTCGAAGTACCGCTGAAGACGGGTAATGCCGTTGGAGGGAAGGAGCCTTAGTTAAAGACGAACGCAAGAAGCGACGAAGGACCGAGGGATTGGCGATGAGCCTAACAACTCCATTCAGTGTTCAGAAGTTGCAGACGGCGTTGCACGCCAAAGCGAAGGAATCGCCCAACTTTCGTTTCCACGCGCTGTACGACAAGGTGTATCGGAAAGACGTACTGGCCTATGCCTACGAACGCTGCCAAGCCAACGGCGGGGCGGCGGGAGTGGACAACCAGACCTTCGAGAACATCGAAGCTTACGGCAGGGAACTATGGTTGGACGAACTGGCGCAAGAGCTGAAAAGTCGAACCTATCAACCGCAACCTGTGCGGCGGGTTTACATACCCAAGCCGGATGGGAAGCAGAGACCGTTAGGCATACCAACAATCCGGGATCGGGTTGTGCAAACCTCGGCCATGCTGGTACTCGAACCTATCTTCGAGGCCGACCTGCCGACGGAGCAATATGCCTATCGAGCGGACCGCAGCGCGTTGGACGCAGTACAGCATGTCCACAAGCTGATCCACACGGGACATGGGCAGATCGTTGATGCGGATCTCAGCAGCTACTTTGACACTGTTCCTCATGCCGAGCTAGTGAGGTCGGTAGCTCGCCGAGTTGTCGACGGAGCGATGCTGCATCTGATCAAGATGTGGCTGGAAGCACCGGTCGAAGAAACCGACGAGCGTGGGAACAAACGTCGGAGTACGCGCAATCGGGACGAAGGTCGAGGTACCCCGCAAGGGTCCCCGATCAGTCCTCTGTTCAGCAATCTGTACATGAGACGGTTCGTGCTGGGGTGGAAGAAACTCGGGCACGAGAAGCGTTGGAAAGCGTACATCGTGAACTATGCCGATGATCTCGTCATCTGCTGTCGAGTTGGAGCCGAACAAGCTCTGGTCGAGATGCGGAAGATGATGTTGAAGCTGAAGTTGACGGTGAACGAAACCAAGACGCGGGTCTGCTGTCTGCCGGAAGAGAAGTTTGACTTTCTCGGATATACGTTCGGGCGGTGTTACTCGATGAAGCGGGGTCGAGTCTATCTGGGCACGACACCTTCGAAGAAACGAGTGCAGCGCATCTGTCGCGCGATTAGCGAGGGGACCGGGCGAGATACCGTTAGGCTGGATCCCAAAGCGATGGTAGAGAAGCTCAACCGGATGTTGATTGGTTGGGCCAACTACTTTTGTCTGGGGCCAGTCAGCAAAGCCTATGGTGCGGTCGATATGCATGCCCACCGCAGGCTGCGTCGGTGGTTATGCGACAAACACAACGAGCCGCGGCCGGGATATAAGCGTTTCCCGGAAGCGGCTCTGACCTCTGTGTATGGCTTGGTCCAGTTGCCACACCGGACCGCGAACCTTCCGTGGGCGAAAGCGTGAGTCTTTTCCGAGAGCCGGATGCGGTAAATCTGCCTGTCCGGTTCGATGAGCGGGAACAGGAGACAGAACTAAGCCAAACCGGACTGAGGTGATGAGGCGAAAGCCGAGTCGACTATCCACCGGGAGACTACCGTTACTGCGCCTGTTCTCGACTCTACGCGGGGGCCCCAGGTTCGCGCCCCGCAGTTGGGCGCTAACCTGGGAGAGAAGCGGGGCAGGGTGTCCGCTCAAGCCTCGTTTGGATCGAGTGGGTAATTCCTCGCGGATCCCCGCGAGTGTCACCACACTTCAAGTTGGAATTTGCAGTAACGGCGAATAGCCTCGAAATCGGCGCCGTTGGAGGTGATCAGGCGTGCCCCGTGCGAGCGCGCAGTCAGAGCAATCAGCACGTCGAAGTGCAGGTCTCTCAGCTTGCTGGACGTGTACCCGCGCTCCACTCGCAATCGCGCGAGGATTTGCCCCGATTCAAGCCAGTTGCCCTCCGTGGGCGTAAGAACGGGATGGTTCTTGCCAAACGCCCGCAGAAACTCCCGGTCGGCGGGCGTGACAGCCCCGCGCCAGAGTTCGGCCAGAACGACGGCGGAACTCCGGATCAGGCCGCTCACGTTCTCCATCCTCTGCCGATGCCGGCCCGTGCGCAGGTCATCGACCAGAACCGAAGTGTCAAAAATGATGAGATCACTCATCCAAGTTGGCGATCATTCATCGAGGTTAGCGAACGACAGCTTGCCTTCGTTCTTTTTTATCAGCGCCTTGAAGCGCTTGAGCGCTACGATCTCGCGCAGCGCAACGTGTACCGCCTCGGTGCGCGATTTTACACCCAGAGCCTTGGCGGCCTCATCGGCGAGCTGCGTATCCAGCCGAATAGAAGTGAGACTGACTGACATATATACATCCTAACATATTTGTATATATAGATCAATGTCCTGGCCCCGCCCTTTCCCATGCATCCAAACTTGAAAGCCGATCTGATACCTGAGACCTGACCGCCGCCGTGGTAGATTCTGCTGTTGACCATGCGCGTCATTATCGCGGGCGGAGGCACCGGCGGACACGTTATCCCCGCCCTCGCCATCGCCCAGCAACTCAAGAAACAATTCGCCGCCGAAGTGCTCTTCATCGGGACTGCGCGCGGCATTGAAACGCGCCTCGTCCCCCAAGCCGGATTCCCCCTCGAACTAATCAAGGTCGGCGCTCTGAAGAACGTCAGCCTGATGACGCGCGCAAGAACCATGTTCGACCTTCCGCGCGCCCTCTGGACCTCCGGCCGGATGGTCTCCGACTTCCGCCCCGACGTGGTCATCGGAGTCGGCGGCTACGCCTCCGGCCCCGCCATGCTCGCTGCCATCCGCCGCCGCATTCCGACGCTCGCCTTCGAGCCGAACGTGGTCCCTGGATTTGCGAATCGATTAGTCGCCCACTTTGTCTCTGCAGCCGCCGTGCACTTCGAAGAAACTTGCGAATATTTTCACAATTGCAAAGTGACGGGAGTCCCAGTCCGCGAAGCATTCTTCAGCATTCCCGCGAAAGCGGCAGTCGAAGGCAGCGATCGCGTCCCAACTCTCCTCGTCTTCGGAGGCAGTCAGGGCGCGCGCGCCATCAATCAGGCAATGATCGAGTCGCTGCCTGGATTGCGCGCCAAGGTTCCCGCGATTCACATCATTCATCAAACCGGCCAGCGCGACTACGACAATGTTTTCGCCGCTTATCAGCGATCTGGCGTCTCTAGCGAAGTCCACAAGTTCATCGACGACATGCCTGCAACCTTCGCCCGCGCCGACCTGCTGGTCTGCCGCTCCGGCGCGAGCACTGTCGGGGAGATCACGGCGGCCGGCAAGCCCGCGATCTTTGTTCCATTTCCGCGAGCCGCCGACGACCATCAGAACGTGAATGCACGCGCTTTGGAACGAGTCGGCGCCGCGATCGTAGTCGAAGAATCGAATCTCGGCGCGGCGTACCTGGTCGAAACGATTGCCGCGCTGTTCTTCGACCCGCATCGCCTGCAAGGTATGTCAGAAGCAGCGCGTTCCCTCGCTCATCCGAAAGCAGTCGAGGAGATCGCGGCCATGGTAGACGGGCTGGCGACTTGCCGGTCGTGATCCTCAGGGATTATGCTGCGCTAAGTTGCTCAGGTTGAAAACTCTGTACAAAATCAAGGAGAAAAAATGTTCAAAGTCAATGTGCTTGCTTTCGCAGCTCTCCTAGCTGTGCTTGTGTGCTGTGCACCTTTGGTGCAAGCTCAGGTTTCCGTCGGCATAAATATCGGGCCGGCTCCGGTGTGCCCTTATGGGTACTTCGACTATGCACCCTATGATTGTGCTCCTTACGGCTACTATGGGCCTGACTGGTTTGTTGGCGGGGTGTTTCTTGGAGCGGGCCCCTGGTTTCACGGCCCTCACGGTTTTTTTGGCCACGTCGACAACCGCTTTGACCCTCATCACGGCTACGTTGGGCCGCTGCCCGAGCGCGGGGCGCAGCGCTTCAACCACTTCCAGGGAAACGAGGCGCGCGATGGTCGAGGCAACGTAGGCAACGCTGGCCACGAAGCGAGGGGTGAACACGCCCTCCCCGGATATCGTGGTGGTGGCCATGCTGGTGGACATGGCGGCGGGCACCACTAAAGCATAATCAGGTTTAAACAAGAGACGAGATAAGACGCCGCGTGGCGTCTTATCTCGCTTGGACTGCCGCAAAACAGAAAACGGCGAAGAAGCCCGCTGGAGAAACCAGCACCGGTGGAGCGGGGGTGAGCGCGATTCGCCCGATTACACCTGTTCTATCCATAGTTAGCTGCAATAGCTGGTGAAACCTCCCGATCACGCTCACTGACTGCTCGCTGCGTCCTTTTGAGCGAGCGCTGCCCCTCCTTTTCTCGGCGTCCTCTGCGTCTCGGCGGTGAATGTTCTATCATCAGCGTGCGTCACACAAATACATGTTCGCCAAGATCCAGCGCATCCATTTCGTAGGCATTGGAGGCATCGGCATGAGCGGTATCGCCGAGGTCCTGCTGAATCTCGGCTACAAAATCTCAGGCTCTGACCTTAAGAGTTCCGCCGTTACGCAGCGCCTGGCGAGCCTGGGCGCGCAGACCTTCGAAGGCCACGATGCGTCGAACATCACTGGGGCCGATGTCGTTGTCACCAGTTCGGCCATCTCGATCGACAATCCCGAAGTTGCCGAAGCTCGCCGCGTGCATATTCCGGTGATCCAGCGCGCTGAGATGCTCGCTGAACTGATGCGCCTGAAGTACGGAATCGCGATCGCCGGCATGCACGGCAAAACGACTACGACTTCAATGGTTGCCGCCGTTCTCGCTGCTGGCGGTCTCGATCCCACCGTCGTTGTCGGAGGCCGCGTCGATGCGATGGGCTCGAATGCCCGGCTCGGCAAATCGCAATACCTGGTCGCGGAAGCCGACGAGAGTGACCGCTCCTTCCTGAAGCTTTCGCCGATTGTCTCCGTCGTCACCAACATTGACCGCGAGCACATGGATTGCTATCGCGATATGCGCGACGTGCACCGCACTTTTCTTGAGTTCATGGAGCGCGTGCCCTTTTACGGCCTGGTCGTCGGATGCCACGACGATCCCGTTCTCGAACGCCTGCTGCCGCGCGTCCACCGCCGCGTGACAACTTATGGAACCAGCAAAGGCTCCGATTTCCTGATAAGTCTCGACCAATCCCAGGCCGCCGCCGAGCATTCGCCGCTCAGCCGTTTTCGAGTTACCTATAAAGAGAAGGATCTTATGCAAAGGGATCTCGGTGAATTCACCCTGCGCGTGCCGGGAACGCACAACGTGCTCAACGCAACTGCCGCCATCGCCGTTGGCATCGCGCTCGACATCCCCCCGGAGCAGATCCGTTCTGCGCTCGACGGTTTTCGTGGCGTGGATCGCCGTTTCCAACTCAAGGGCAAGGCCGCGGGTGTGAGCGTCGTCGACGATTATGGCCACCATCCCACCGAAATCCGCGCCACGCTGGCCGCCGCGCGCCAATGCGGGTTCCGCCGCGTGCACGTCATCTTCCAGCCACACCGCTACACACGAACCCATGATCTGATGGATGAATTCTCAACTGCCTTTGGAGATGCCGACACGCTCTGCCTGCTCGACATCTATCCTGCCAGCGAGAAGCCGATCGAAGGCGTGACGGCCGAAGTTCTCGCCCAACGTATTGCGCGCGCGGGCGGCCGCACTCCCGAATACGCCTCGTCATTCAACGAAGCGACCGAAAAGATCGCGACCCTCGCCCAACCGGGCGACATGGTCCTAACACTGGGAGCGGGCAGCGTGTCGCAGCTCGGGCCAATGATTTTGGAGAAGCTCGAGCGTACTCGCTAATCGGGGCAAAGCGATGTCGAGTGTCTTCGAAGCGGCGTAGCACCTCGCACGAAAATGCTGTCGAGCCGATCACACTTCCTGCAAGGTTTCCGCGCCTTCTTCCGCCGGCAGAGGCACGAACCTGCCGGGCCGTTTGCGGTCAATCCAATTTGCAATCATCCTTGCCAGCGCGATCGCGAGCAGCAAGCCGGCGACCCAGCGCGCGAATATCATGATTCCTTCCCCGGTCACCTGCGGCCACGGAGCCGCCCACAGCACATTCCACCGGTCCATCATCCAATGCCAGGCGGTGTGCGCCACGATCGCCGAGAGCAGAACCACTCCCATTCGTCCCGCAAGCGCGCCGCGGAATAACAACCCCAGCGCGGGAACCGTCACGCAAAGCACAGCCAGCTGTCCAAGTTCGATCCCCACGTTGAAAGAGAACAGAGACACCAGCAGGTGAGATCCGGCAAATTGCAACTGGTCTTTCAGCGCATAGGAAAAACCGAATCCGTGGACCAGTCCGAACAATCCGGCGATGATCCAGCGGCGATGCAAGTTTGCGCCCACAATATTTTCGAGGGCCATGTAAAGAATCGAAGCGGCAATGGCGGTCTCAACAAATGGAGGAAACCACGCGCCGCTCGGCGCCAGATTAAAAGCCGAGCCAAGCAGCGTTACTGAATGCCCCAGCGTAAATGCCGTAATCACAGGGATCAGCCCGCGAATCTTGCGAAACGGAATAATCAGGCACAGCAGAAAAAGCAGATGATCGATCCCGCTCAGAATGTGCTCCACTCCCAGCACCACGAAGCCTCTCGAAGCCTGAAGCCACGTCGGATCCAGCGGAACCTGCCCGCTATTCGAAGTAATGATGAATGCGCGCGAGGAGCCTTCCAGCGGCTCAAAGCGTACGGTGAGCTTGACCAAATCCTTCAGGTCTCCCGCAAGCGTTGTCTGAATTGTGAAGACAGAACTCGCCGAGTGGATGGGATAGATGAAATACGCGTCCAGATATCCCTGATCAAAATAAATTCCGGTATGCGGGTCGATGGGTTCCGCTACATGCGCCGCCGCCCGGTCGTAGTCTTCAAACGAGCGGTCCGAAGGCAGATCAAAGCGTCCAGTTGCAGTCGCGGGCACAAGCCGCGTGCCATTCTCTCGGATCTCGATCCCTTGAGCGATGCCTTGCAGCGCCATCTCGGTCCCGGGCCCCGCAGCAGAGAGGTTGTACAAATTTCCATTCATCGGAAATTGAATTGAATGCAGCAGGTCGAGGGGCACACGAATCACCAGATCGGCCTGATGGGGCTCCATCTTGACGAACGCATTGACCGCCGTATTCAGTGGCACATCATGCGCCACCGCGGGCAAGGAATAGGACACAACGAAGAGAGTGAGGAAAGTCCAAAGAACCGAATGCTGGCGAAACATCAGAAACCCTCCAGGGCACGGACGGCGACCGGGGCTCACATCTCCCCGGCCGCCACCCGATAGCTACCTCTGTGTTGGAGCGCTGTCCATCAATTCACTGGAATGAATTTCTGGATGCGCCGGCCCGTGATGGTTTCCGCGACGTACACGTTACCTTGTGAGTCCACGGCACCCGTATGCGAGAACGCAAAGTGGCCTGCATTGTGGCCCGGACAGGGAGCAATCCCGCAGGCGCCGAGCGCGCCGAGGATGTCTCCTTTCTTTCTGTCCAAAACCCAGGCGTTGTCATTCCCCAAATCCACGTCGATGATGTAGTTCTGGCCTTGTGGACCCTTGTCCCCGAGATAGTCAATGTTGGGCCAGAAGTCCATGTCACACGCCCGTGTGCCCGCCTTCAGGATCGCGGCCTGATCGCCCGCCGTTGCTCCCGGCGCATCGCCCACCGAAATTGACTTGAGGTAATTGCCCATCTTGTCCCAGACTTCAATCCGGCTGTTGGGACGGTCGCAGGTGTACACCAGATTGTCCTTGCCCAGCACTACGCAGTGGGGATGGCCGCCACCGGTCGCGCCGAATGTGCCACCCGGACAGGGCGTCGACGTGCACTTGGTGCCGAACTGGCGCAGGTAGTTGCCATTCGCGTCGAACACTACGATTCGGTGATTGCCGTAGCCGTCAGCGATATAAATATCGCCTGGCTGTCCAGTGACCGGATCGTTCTTGGGATCGACCGTGACGTCCGCCGGCTCGTTCAGCAGCGTGTGGCTGCTGTTGAAGTCGTTGGCTTCACCGCAAGTGGAGTAGACCACCGTGCCGCCAACCGTGCTGTTGTTCGCCGGTCCGTCGCATACGCCTTTCGTCCCGATTTGCATCAGCGCGACTCCGTTCCCGCCATCGTGCGCATATTTCTGAACGATGCCGTCACCGTTGCCGGCCGTCCAGATATTGCCCTGGTAATCCACGTAGCAGCCGTGGGAGCCGTAAGGCATATAGACGCTGCCGCCATACGTCGGCCCTGACTGCGTGAGCGCGGCGTTGCCAAAGCCGTTCACCACTTTTCCCTGCGGATTAAATTCGAGAATCACGGGCGCAGGAATCGCCGAGGCCGACGCGTCCTGACCGACAATCATTCCCGATTCGTTTCCCTGCGTGACGCCGGCAATGGTTACGCCGACCTCCCACGCGCGGTTCACCGTGAATACGTTATCGTCGGCATCGATGCAGGTTCCTGCTACTTCTCCCTGCACCCACGTGTGCGCGATACCGTCTGTGCCAACCGGAGCCGGGAGTGGTCGGGGCCACGCTGGATCGACTCTGAAATGTGGCACTCCAGTGTTGACAGCACTATTGTTGTTGGCGAGCGCATTTGTCATTGGTTTCCAAATGCCCGTCGCCAGGATCAGCGCGATTGCGATCACACTACAATAAGCAATGTTCACGAGCTTCATAGTGTTGCCTTTCCCCTTTTTGAGTTAAATAAGGGCCTGACCTGTTAGCGCGGGTACGCACATTACTACATCGCGGTCTCCATAAAAAATCGGGTAAATCGTGTAGCAGCCAAAACGCGCCAATGGTATCACGCCAAGTCTTTCCGCTCCCTTTGTCTTGTTGACCTTTTTCCCGCCTCCCCGTCCAATGTTCTGACGGTGAGGCTCTCATGAATGCACAAAAAGCCACATACTGGATCGCACTCGGACTCTTGACCTACGCATTCACTGGTGAGTATCAGCGAGGGGCGTTCCCTGTCTTCCATCGGCTGGCTTCGTATGGCAATTCCAGGGTTTGCCGTCTTGCTACCAATGCCGAGCGAACGTTTGCCCTGGCGAGGCTGATCGTCGGACGTCCTGCACTGCGAGCGGACGATTTGGTTGCCGACGCAAGACCACTGGCCATTGCGGGGCGATTGGCCGAAGAGCGCGCCGAAATGATTCAGGAACAGGGTCAAGATCAGGCACAGATAACGCGGGAAGAGGCTCACAATCGAGCCGATCAGCTTCGTGATCGCATCCGAAAGCAGATTCTCGGTCAGAAAGAGAGGATCCGCGCTCAGCAGGAGATGGTCCGCGCCCAGATCGAACTACAGCGGGCAGAACTGCAACGCTCGCGAAAAGGAATGCGTCTCAGCAATCTCGTCCAAGTCCGTGTGCGTGACCGTATGATGGTGGCCACCCCCGAAATCTGCGCCCAATCTGGTATTCGGACAGCCTTGGACTCCATGGACGATTTGTCCGATGACAAACAAGATTCGTCCAAATGATTCTTGGCGCGCGCACTCGATTTTGCACTGTCTCGTTATGTAAAAAACAGCTATAGTTATTTTGCTCAGCGGTTTTCTGTCGACAACTGACTCGAACGAGTGGCGCGGAAATCAAGTTCCACCGCCGTGCAGGAAGAATTGTATCCGCTCCCCCGCGGGTCTTCCCAGCACGACGCTTCCGAACAAGATCCCAGGCACGAGAAATTCGATCGCGACGCTTCCGATCGCGAGCGATTCGACGATGCGCGCCTCATCGATCTCGAAGCGGAGCAGGAATCTCCCTTCCTGCGCGGGCAAAAACGGGTTTCGGCGCGGCGCGGATCTCTCCCCAAAAAGACTGCCAATCGCCTGAAGTGGATCGCCCTGGCGATCCTCTTGTTCGCGGTGTTAGGCGTCTTTTCCGCGACCCTCTATCGTTACGGAAAGCATTCCTGGCGTTTTCGCATCGATTCGAGCGATCAGATTGAGGTCTCCGGCTCGCAGCACGTCTCGCACGCTCAAATCATGGAAGTGCTCGGTGGCGACATCGGCCGCAATATCTTTTTCGTTCCGCTCTCCCAACGCAAACAGCAGCTTGAGCAGATTCCGTGGGTGGAATCGGCCAGCGTGATGCGCTTTGTGCCGAACCGCCTGCGCATCGAAATTCATGAACGCACGCCCGTCGCCTTCGCCCGCATCGGCTCGCACATCTCGCTGATCGACGCCGGCGGCAACCTGATGGAGCTTGCGCCCGGAGGCAAGCACAAGTATTCCTTCCCCGTGATTACGGGCATGAATGCGGGCGAATCGCTTTCCACCCGCGCGGCGCGGATGAAGAATTACGACGAACTCATGCAGCAACTCGATTCGAGCGGAGCCCGTTACTCGCAGGGAATCAGCGAAGTCGACGTTACCGACACCGAGGACGTCAAAGTGCTGACCGCCGATCCCGACGGCGAAGTGCTGGTGCATCTCGGCTCCGGGAATTACCTGCAGCGATACCAGGTTTATGTAACGCACGTGCAGGCGTGGCGGCAGCAGTTCGCAAAGCTCGACTCGGTCGATTTGCGCTACGACGGACAGATCATCGTCAACCCCGATCTTGAGGGGATTGCTCGACAGCCCGCGCTGACGAACGCGGCGGCCAAAGCAGCGCTGGCTGCGGGCGTGAAAAGCGCCGCCATCGTGAATTACGAGAAGTTTGTAAATCGTCCCGCGCCGCCTGCTCCCACGACGAAACCAGGAGAAGCTAAGGCGAAAGTCGCGGCGAAATCCGGATCTGCGAAATCTGGATCCGCAAAGTCCGAATCTGCGAAGTCGGAATCCGTGAAGTCTCAATCAAAGACCGGCGCGAATCCCGATTCGAAGGCTGATACCAGGGCTGAGTCCAAGGCGAGTGTGCAATCCGATCCAAGGACGGTTGTGAAAGCAGGCGGGATAACGGCTCCCAGGGCAGTTGCGCATCATGCCCGGCCGAAACCGAAAGCAAAAGCTAGAGTGAAGATGGCGGCGTCCAGAAACTCAGCGGGATTACATGCGATTGCCCCAAATCCGCCCGGCAAGACAATGCCCGGGAAGGCAACACTCGGCAAGACCATTCCCGGCAAGACTTTTCCTGGCAAGACAAGGCCCGGCAACCCGCTTCCGAATTCGGCAAGCCCGAAGCCAGCAGTGCCCGTTCCGGCGACAAGCCTTGCCGCAACTGCCAACAAGACGCCAACACCAGCGTTGCCTGTTTCGTCTACCGCTACGAGCCTGAAAAAGCCGAGCCCAGCGATTGCAAAGGAGACTCCGCAGAACTAGCGATCATCATCATGGCCAGCCGCGAGCCCAATTTCATTACCGCCATTGACGTAGGCAGCGCCAAGACCAGCGTGCTGGTCGCCGAGCTAAGTGACAACGGCCTGCGCTATCGCGGACACGGCATCAGCCAATCGCGCGGCCTGCGCAAGGGCGTCATCACCGAACTAGAGAAGGCTGTCGGCAGCATTCAAAAGGCAGTTGAGATTGCCGAAGATGTTGCCGGGATTCCAATCGAGCACGCCATCATCGGTATTGCAGGCGCGCACATCCGCGGCATGAACAGTCATGGTGGCATCAGTTTTGGCGCGCGGGCGCGCGAAATTGGCCGCGACGAAATTCGCCTGGCCGTCGACAAGGCTCGTACTGTGCCGTTGCCCGCCGACCGCGAGATCCTCCACCTGCTGCCCCAGGAATTTATTCTCGACGATCAGCCCGGCGTGCAGGATCCGAACGGGATGATGGCCACGCGCCTGGAAGTTCGCGTGCATATCGTTACCGCGTCCTCGAGCGCGACTCAAAATCTGGTGACCGCCGTAAACAAGGCTGGCGTACACGTCGACGACACCATCTTTGAGCCGCTGGCTTGCGCCGATTCCGTGCTGCGTTCCGATGAGCGCGAACTGGGAGTCTGCCTCGCCGATCTCGGCGCCGGTTCGTGCGACCTGATTGTGTTTCAGCAAGGCGCGGTCGCGCATACCGCGGTCATTCCGATTGGCGGCGATCACTTCACCAGCGATCTGTCGGTCGGCATGTGCACTGGCCTCGCCGATGCCGAAATGCTGAAGAAAACCTTTGGCAATGCCGTGCCCACGTTGATCCCCGAAGGCAACGAAGTCGAAGTCCCTTCGGTTGGGGATCGTCCGTCCCGCATGATGTCCCAGCGAATGACCGGCGAGATTCTGGGCCCGCGCGCCCGCGAACTCTTCGAGTTGATGCGCGAAAACCTGCGCCAGGCAGGCGTTCTTAACCACTGCATTGCCGGCTTCGTTCTCAGTGGCGGAGCTTCCCGTCTGCCGGGATTACTGGATGTGGCGGAATCGATCCTGCGCAAAGCGGCGCGCCTGGCTTGGCCGACTCCGATGGCGAAGATGCCGTCGTTGCTGGCCGAGCCCGAGTTCGCAACCACGTTAGGCATGGTCTATTACGGACACCGCGCCCGGTTAGCGAGAGGCCTGCAGGAACCGGGCTTCGGGTCGAGGATGAAAGCGATGTTCGCGAAAAAGGGCGCGTGAGTGAGCTGCGAGCCGCGAGCTTCGAGTTACAAGAGCGTTGTTTGCAAAAAAGGGCGCGTGAGGGCGGGGTGAGTGCGGCGAAAGCAGGTCCTTCGCTTCGCTCAGGATGACAAACTGGTGGAAGGGTCATAGGTTCTGACTGATAGCTGAAAGCTGAGAGCTGACAGCTATCAGGGGACGGCGATAGCGAACGACGAACAGCCAACGACGAACGACGAGCGACGAGGTGTTTCATGATCGAAGAAAACGGACTCCGCATCTGCTTTAACGAAGAAGCGCGCAACGACGCCCGTATCAAGGTGATCGGCGTCGGGTGGCGGCGGCAACAACGCCGTCAACCGCATGATCGACTCCGGCATGGAGCACATTGAATTCATCGTGGCCAACACCGACCTGCAGGCTCTTCGCATGTCGCGCGCCGCCATCAAGATTCAGTTGGGTGTCAAGCTGACCAACGGCCTCGGCGCTGGCGCGAATCCTGAGATTGGACGCAAAGCCGCGCTCGAAGATTCCGACAAGATCATCGAAGCGCTTGAAGGCGCCGACATGATCTTCGTCACCGCCGGCCTCGGCGGAGGCACGGGCACGGGCGCCGCTCCGATCATCGCTTCGCTCGCCAGCGAGATGGGCGCGCTCACGGTCGCCGTGGTCACCAAGCCCTTCGCCTTCGAAGGCAAACGCCGCATGCAGCAGGCGGAGCGCGGAATCTCCGAGCTCATGGAATCGGTCGACACCACCATCGTCATCCCCAACGAAAAGCTGCTCGCCGTGGCCGAAAACGCCGGCTTCTTCGAGTCGTTCCGCATCGCCGACGACATTCTTCGCCAGGGCGTGCAAGGAATTTCTGACATCATCACCATCCCTGGCATCATCAACCGCGACTTCGCCGACGTGAAAGCGATTATGGCCGGCATGGGTTACGCAGTCATGGGCACGGCCACCGCCGCTGGCGAGCATCGCACCGTTGAAGCTGCGCAGCGCGCCATCGCCTCGCCGCTGCTCGAAGCCGGAGCCATTGACGGGGCCCGTGGCATTCTCATCAACATCACCGGCTCCAGTTCGCTGAAGCTGGCGGAAGTGCAGCAAGCCTGTACGATCATTCAGGGCGCTGCGCATGAGGACGCCAACATCATCTTCGGCGCCGTGCTCGACGAGAAGATGAAAGATGCGGTGAAGATCACCGTCATTGCGACCGGCTTCCGCGAATCGGAGATGCGCCGCCCGCGCCAGCACCAGGCCTTCGATCCAGTCATTATGTCGAGGGAAGTCTCGCGCCGCATTTCGCACCACGATACCGACGATGTCGCCGAAGTAGTCTCTCGCGATGATTCAGGCCAGCGCGACCAGTTCCAGGCGATGGCGCATGATGACGAAACGGCCGCGCAGCCGACCGCCGACCGTGAGCCCGTATTCAAACCCGAACCTGCTTTCGAACCTGATCGCGCGCCTGCCGCTTTCATAGAAGCCGCGCCGGCACCTCCAGGCTTCAGCTCATCGCCAGCCGAAGTTATTTCGTTTGATGGACTGCAATCCAGTAGTCCAATCTATCAATGCGAGGATCTCGACGTCCCAGCCTTCCTGCGCAAGCGCAACGAGGTGATGTAGGGACCCTGTCAAACCCCTTGCCAGACAGGCAATCCAGCGCGATTAGTGATGGATGACTCCCACTTACTGTGTTAGGATGGGCGATATTTTCGCTCTGTTTCCAGCACTTGCCTCAGGGCAAAAAGAGCGGAAACCGGTTGTCGCGGGCTGTATCCGACCAGCACCTCACGAGCAGTTCACGAAACCTGTCACAAAGAAATCTACCGCCAGCCCTACAAGGAGAAGACCCTGTGAATCCCCCCACGACAAATACAAATGTCCACGGTAGAAATATCTCCGATTTCTGCGGAAACTTCTGCGGAAATTTCTGGAGAAAGATTGCGTTTTCCCTTGCGTCAGCGCTTTTCATGTTTTGCATGTTGTTGTTGGGCGCGCCGACCCGAGCGCACGCGCAATCGGAGACGTTGTTCTACAGCTTCGCTCCCTCGCCGGACGGAGCCAGCCCGGTCGCGCCGCTGGTGCTCGATTCGAAGGGCAATCTCTACGGCACAACCCAGGACGGCGGCGCCGATCGCTTTGGCACGGTGTTCAAGATCACTCCCAGCGGCGCGGAGACAGTGTTTCACAGCTTCCCGGCGAACTCGATGGACGGAGCCGTTCCCGAGGCCGGCCTGGTGATGGATTCGAGCGGCAATCTTTATGGGACGACCTCCTCCGGTGGCGCTCACAGCGTGGGCACGGTGTTTGAAGTGACTTCGGCTGGAACAGAGACGGTGCTCTATAGCTTCACAGGCGGGTTGGATGGAGGCATCCCGTACGGAGGTTTGGTGCTCGATTCCGAGGGCAATTTATATGGCACAACACGCTCTGGTGGTGCTTACCACGGCGGAACCGTGTTTGAGCTGACTCCGACTGGCGCTGAAACGGTGTGGCATTCCTTCGGCCATGGGACGGATGGCAAGTTTCCTTATGCAGGCTTGGTGCGGGATTCGAATGGCAATCTCTATGGCACAACAATGGACGGTGGCACCTCAGGTTTGGGCACAGTGTTTCAGATTAGCGCGAGCGGCACCGAGACTGTGCTTTACAGCTTCGCGGGTACGACCGGTCAGGACGGCGCTTATGCCAACTCTTCTTTGATCCGCGATGCGGCAGGCAATCTCTACGGCACCACCGTGGGAGGAAGTAAGGGGGCGAGCATCGCTTTTGAGATCTCCGCTAGCGGCAAAGAGACAATCCTCTACGTCTTTCCTACTGGAGATCAAGCCTACGGAGGATTAGTGATGGATTCCCTGGGCAATCTCTACGGCACCACCAAATACGGTGGCACGAACAAGGTAGGCGGCGTGTATGAGATCACGGTGAGCGGCACGGTGCCAACGCTGTACAGCTTCGTCAAAGGCCAGAAAGATGGCTACGATCCGATGGCCGGATTGGTAATGGACAAGGGCGGCAACCTGTATGGCACAACCTTCCGGGGCGGCCGCCATAGCAATGGCGCGGTGTTCAAGGTGGTTCCGTAGAGAGCCCGGCGTATCTCTGTTTTGAGCATCTGAATTCGCCAGGTAGTAAACTGCGGGAATACGACTCCCGATATCCAACGGCGGCATCGCCGGCTCGCGACCACCCTCGCGGTTTTCCTGGCCTTATTAATTTTCCTGTTTCTCGCACGCCCGGGCTTCACCTATCTTCGCGCGGCGGGGCTCTTGTTGCGGATGGAGAATCCGCAACACGCAGGCATCATCGGAGCCATTCACACATACCCGATCGAAGAATCGTTAACCGAGATAGCCACCCCCGCTGGGCCGATCCGCGCGCGGCTTTACATTCCCAAGGGCATGGCCAACGCGCCGGGGATGGTGATCGTGCACGGCGTGCATCATCTCGGCATTGACGAGCCGCGGCTGGTCGCGTTCGCGCGGGCCATGTCGGCGAGCGGGATTCGCATCCTCACACCGGAGCTGCTCTCACTCGCCGATTACCATGTTGAAAGCGGTGCCATCGCTCTTATCGGATACTCGGCCCGCAGCCTTTCCGAATCGCTTGGTCAAAAGGTCGGAGTGCTTGGCATCAGCTTCGGCGGAGGCCTGTCGCTGCTCGCCGCTTCCGACCCGCGTTTCGAACCCTATATTCGTTTCGTGGTCTCGGTCGGAGCGCATGACGATCTGGAGCGCGTGTCGCAATTCTTCATCACCAACCAGATCGCCCGCCCGGACGGCACCACGCTGCACATGGCGGCGCATGAGTATGGGCCGCTGGTGCTGATCTACTCCCATGTGGAGGATTTCTTTCCGGCCGCCGACGTTGCCCCCGCCCATGAAGCTCTCCGGCTGCTGCTCTGGGAGAAGGTCGACGAATCGCGAAAAGTTGCCGAACAGCTGAGCCCGGCTTCTCGCGCGAGAATGGAGTTGCTGTACACCCATCACCTGGAACCCCTCGACGGCGAGATGGAGCAGGTCATTGCCGCTCACCGGTCGGAGATGGCAGCCGTCTCTCCGCACGGGCATTTGCAGTCGCTGCAGGTTCCGGTGCTGCTCCTGCACGGGGCCGCGGATAACGTGATCCCTCCGTCGGAGCTGCTCTGGCTGAAACGGGATGTGCCCTCTGCGTATTTGAAGGATGCGCTCATCAGTCCCGCTCTCAGCCACGTGTCGATGGAGGGCAAGCCGACCTTGGCCGACAATCTTCGGCTGGTGAATTTCATGGCGCAGATGCTGGAGTTGACAGACGACCGGCAGGCAATTCCGGCCGGGTCGTTGCCGGTCGGCGACGACAAAACTCCCGCCGCCCTACCGTCGTTGTCCGGCAAATTCGTGGCATGAAAAGGAAGTCATGCCGAGGATGGCTTTGAAAGGGCTCGGCTTTACAGTTTGCTGAAAAAGTCGGTAGTCGCGAAAAACACGACCACGGGGGCTAAAAAGCCCCTACTGATTCAGGCGACTTACGCGGCCCTGAAGGGCCGCTCTTCCACGGTTGCGCGAACGTTTTGGAGCTTGTGCGAACGTTGTGGAGTTTTTCAGCAAGCTGTTTAGCTGCACTGCAGTCAGATTTATGAACAGAGGCTTTAGCCGTGGGAACCTGTCAGAACCACAGCGACCAAATGGCATCCACGCTGGCGTGGGTGATGGAGGATGCCGGTACGCGGCGGTCCTGCCGCCAGGCGCGGCCATAGAAGATGCCGGCGATGGTAGCCAGGATTACATAGCGCCAGTTGAAGTGCGTCGAGCGTTTATTGAAGTGCGAGAGCCCGAACAGGATGCTCGTAATTATCAGCGCCATCATTCGCGCTAAACGGGACGCGCGTGGGTCAGCGCGGGAATCGAGCCAGAACGTAAGGCGTTTTTCGAGCAGGTTCTGGACCCACGCGCGAAAAAAAAGCTCCTCCGGTACGGCAACAAAAATAAAAATGTAGACCCACGTCAGGATCATCGAAGGCCGTGGCACGTCCGCATGCGGATGGAGAAATCCCAGAGCGAGGCCCAGTGCAATCACGAGCGGCGCAAAGAAGGCCAATTCGCGCAGACCCGTTTTCCAATCGCTCCAGCGAAAGTGAAAGTCGAATCCGGAGCCGCGCAGTTGCCGGATCACCACGAACCCATAGAGCGCGGCATCCACCAGCAGCAACTTGCCCAGGCCAGCCAGTCCGTGCGGCCATAACCCTTCGAGCCAGCGCAAATCCACGGCTAAGCCGAGCACGAGCAGAATGATCGCATCCCGCCAGTTGCCGTGTTGTTCCGGGTCGGCCGCCGCCGCCCGCGCTAGCAGCCACGCGACGGCGATCGGCAGTACGGCATAGACCGCAAACCATCGCCACAGAAACATCCGGTGCGAAATGGAAATCAGAACATAAGGCAGTGCGCAGGGCACCGGCAAGACGATGCGCAGCGTTTGCGGCCAGCGCTTAGCCGTCCGCGCCACGCGCTCCCCGGCAAGGCCCAACGCCACGGCCGGGATCAGTTCCAGCGCCAGCACCGCGACGTCAGTGGTCGTAAAATTCTGCAAGAATCAGCACCCGGTAACCACCATGCCCCGGCAGGAGGCGGTAAGGCTCTTCATCGTTGCGCTGGCTGGTGCGCATTCCGCCACGCATCTACCTCGTGTTCAGCTTCGGTGATCTCTTCTCCGCTCATCGATTTCTTTAGATCGTTCAGGGTTGCCGCGCTTTCCTTGACCGAATCCTGTGCCAGCATCAGCCATTTGTATGCGGACACCCGGTCGCTTCGAGATGCTGCGTTGCTCGCAAGTAATCGTCCTAGCCTGAATTGGGCCCTGCTCCCACCTTGCTCGGCGGCTAACTGAAAGTAATGTTCGGCAAGGGCGCGATCCGCAGGGCCGCCTTTTCCTTCCTCGCACATGATTGCCAGGTCATATTGTGCTTCCCGCTGTCCCTGGTCGGCGGCGGCCGTGAACAAGCGCCGTGCCTCCTGCAGGTCTACTGGAACGCCCTGACCCAGCGCATATCGAATTGCAAGCCCACACTCGCCCTCTCGTTCTCCTTGATCTGCCGCCATCCGAAACCACTTTACCGACTGCTCGAAATCGGGCTGGCCCCGCAATCCTTGGGCATAAATGGTTCCTAGAATCGCCTGCGCGCGAGCGCTGCCCAGCTCAGCTGCCTTTTTGTAGTAAGGGATGGCGCGATCGACATCGGCGACTGCGGCCGCCGTTGGATGCATGTAGAAATTCCCAAGATCCAAGAGTGCCGGGACGACATTCTGCTCCGCAGCCGCGGTAAGCCATCGAATGGATTCCTTTTCGTCTTTGGGTGTGCCATTGCCTCGCTCATAAATCAGCGCGAGATTGTATTGAGCGACCGCGTCGCCACCCTCGGCAGCCTTACGAAGCCAGGTGACAGCCGCGGCAGGGTTTTTCGGGATGCCCCTTCCTTCGGCATACATCAATCCGATGTTGGTGGCTGCGTCCAGGGAGCCTTGCCGCACCGCTTTCTTGTACCATTCGAGCGCTTCGGCCGGCGAGGGCCGCTCCATGCCGATTCCAGTTTCCGAGAAAATCCCCAGAGACTCTTCGGCTGCCATGAATCGCTGGTCCGCGGCCTTGTGGAGCAAACGTAGCGCCTCCACGTCATTTCTGTTCAGCAAGACTCCGTCATGATAGGCGAGCCCAAGCGTGGTTTCGGCCTCAGGATCGCCTGCTTCCGCCTTGTCCTCCAGGGGCTGCAAATCTGCAATGTTCAGGGCTTTGGCTTTTGCCTGCAGGTTGTAGGCGCTGACTCGTGAATGCGCTGCGGAGTGGGGATCGTGGTCGCGGGCGCTCTTGGCTCCGCCAGCGGGTGCGGTATATTTCTTTTCCACCGGCGGCGATTGCGACAGTGATTGCGGCAGTGAACGCCGGCGAGCCGGATTCTGCCTTCGGAAACGTAATCTCAATCGCAACCGTGTTTCCGGCGGGTTTGACAACGAAATCCACCGGTACTTTCGAATCAACCACCACGCGGGTCACCGGCGGATGAAGACTGAACTGTGACAATCGCAGATCGCGGACCGGTCCGTTGTTGACCGGGACGTGCCGATTTCCTCCTTGCAGTTCACATCCCGGAAAATCGAAGACCAGACGCTCAGGATTCGCCACCCGGTCTGTCGTGGGCGTTACCGGCGCGCTAAGAGCGACATCGATCACCAGTCCATTCGTTCGCGCGCTAACATTAACTTTTCCGACGATTGCTGTCGCAGAAGAAGTAATGACCGGGGGCACGGAATTCTGTTGCCCGCGCGCAAGGCTCGTCGGGAGGCAAACGCAAATCAGGACGACTGGAAGGATGGGAGCAAAGCGTGCTGGCAAGAATTTCCTCTGGCTTAGACAATATTGTACTGCTCGCAGTTCGAGCGAATACGCCAAGCCTAACCGCCCACGCACAGGTCCGGCGAGACAGGCTGGTAAAATGAAGGCGCTTAGTCGCACGTTTGACATCATTCCGGCTAGCGCTACTCCTCGGCTGTTCATAATGCCAATAGATGACCTGGAATTTGACGCTCTTAAGAAGCAGTTCGAACTTGAAGATAGTTCCGTCTCTCCAGTAACAAAAGCGGTCCTGGGCATTGCCTCCCTAATGCCGCTGACATGGCCTTTTGACAAAGCCGCCAAGGCAATCAGCGGTCATCTAGCTGTTGACTCATTAGAGAGGATTCGACTGCTCTTAGAGGCTTGCATGAATGAGGTTCGCAAGCACCAAAACGAGATCCGGCGGCTACGCGAGACAAAGACTCCTGAAGAAGTGGAAACTCGCGAAGAGGTCTCAAGAGAGCTCTTGCTGGAAGCCGCGCGTAGGACCGAAGGCACGCGAGCCAAAGCACGCGTCAAGCGCATTGCCCTCATCCTCGCCAATACCGTCGTGGAATCGAAATCAATAGACGCAGATGAGACTGAGGAAATGATGCGTGTAGCTGTAGAACTGAGCGACCGAGACATAGAATTTCTGCGGGAGCTGATAAGAATTGAAGGCTCTCTGCTTGGATCGGCGGATCACATTCCCCGATACGATGGCTACCTGAAGTGGCAAGAAGGTTTTTGGGGCGACCGCATTGATACCGAAATTGACAGTGTATTTAGCAAACTCGAGAGCTACGGGCTTGTCTCGCGCCTTGCAAGCAACCAGAATGTCACGGCGGACGTTCAGAACCGTTACGTTCTCCTGAAGAAGGGGATGCGGTTTGCGTCTCTGATACGCGAAGCCGCCGCTGACCGCAGCTAGATTCGGCTATTGCAAAATCCTCGTCTCCAGCGATGAGTGCAAACCGCATGGGTCCTTCGCTTCGCTCAGGATGACAACGAGGATTTTGCGAACGACGAGCAGCGAGCGACGTACGACGCACGACGGCTAGCGATTCCCGCCCGCCCTCGACTGCTAAAATGAACGCTTACTCCTATGTTTGAGAACTTACAGGAAAAACTCCAACGCGCTTTCAAATCCCTTCGGGGACAAGCCGTCCTCACCGAAGAAAACATTGCCGAGGCGCTGAAGGAAATTCGTCTGGCGCTGCTTGAGGCCGACGTCAACTTCAAAGTGGTTAAAGACCTGATTGACCGCATCCAGGCCAAGGCAGTCGGCCAGGAAGTGTTGACCGCGCTCTCGCCCGGCGAGCAGGTCATCAAGATCGTTCGCGACGAACTGGTCGAGACGCTGGGCAAAGATACCGCCAAGCTGAAGTTTGCCTCGCAACCGCCAACCGTTGTGCTGATGGCGGGTCTGCAAGGTTCTGGCAAGACCACGACCTCAGGCAAACTCGCCAATTGGTTGAAGAACGGCGGGCATCGGCCGCTGCTGGTTTCGGTGGACGTCTACCGTCCGGCAGCGCGCGAACAACTAAAAGTGGTCGCGGCCGCGATCAAAGCCAATCTCTACGAAGGTGAAGTTGGTGAAGCGAACACGGCGACGGTCGAGCGGCTCGCCAAAGAAGCGCGCAAGGAAGCGATCAACACCGGATGCGACGTTTTGATCGTTGACACGGCGGGCCGTCTTCACATCGATGACCAACTCATGGAGGAGATGCAATCTCTCAAGCGGATGCTCAATCCGCAGGAGATTCTGTTCGTCGCGGACTCCATGACCGGTCAGGACGCGGTGAAATCGGCCGACGAGTTTCACAAGAAGCTCACGCTGACCGGCGTCGTCCTCACCAAGATGGATGGCGATGCGCGGGGTGGCGCGGCGCTCTCGATTCGGCAGGTTACGGGTCAGCCGATCAAGTTCATTGGCATCGGCGAAAAGTACGATGCGCTCGAACCATTCCATCCTGACCGCATCGTCTCGCGCATCCTCGGCATGGGCGACATTCTCTCGCTGATCGAGAAAGCGGAGTCGCAGATCGACAAAAAGAAGGCGCAGGAACTGGCCACCAAAGCGCTCTCGGGCGATGGATTTTCGCTGGAAGACTTCCGCGACCAGTTGCGGCAAGTTCGCAAGATGGGATCGATGCAGAGCCTGATCGGAATGCTGCCTTCGATCGGCGCTTTTCAGGGCCTGCAAAAGGCGGCCGATAAAGTCGACGAAAAGCAGATCAACCGCGTTGAGGCCATCATCAACTCGATGACTGGATACGAGCGCAACCATCACGAAGCCATTAACGGCAGCCGGCGCAAACGCATTGCCCGCGGCTCCGGCACGACGGTTCAGGAGGTCAACAATCTGCTTCGCCAATATGCACAGATGAAGAAGATGTTCAAGCAGATGGGCAAGCCAAGCTTCGCACGCAGAATGGCCGGGATGAAGTTCCCGGGCATGTAACGGAGCGCGCGGATGACGACGACGGGCGCTATCTACATCCTTACGCAGAACGCGCGCTATCTGCCGCTTGCGCTCGAGTCGCTTGCGACAGTGAAGCGCGCTATGCCGGACCTGCCGGTCACGTTCCTATCGCAGTTTCCGGTGAGCAGCCCGCTGATCGATCAGGTGATCCCGGTTGCAGCCGACTCGCGATGGTTTCTACGATAAGACCAGGTTGATGCGCGAGTCTCCTTATGACCGGACGTTGTTTATCGATGCCGACATCTACGTAGTGAAGCCATTCCCAGAGATGTTCGATCTGCTCGACCGCTTTGATTGCGCGGCGACGCATGAGGAATATCTCGATACCGATTGGTTCCATCACTATCCGCGACCCGATATTCCGGCTAGTTTTCCCGAGTTCAATACTGGAATCCTGCTCTTCAAGCGGTCTCCGCAGATGGATGGCGTGCTCAAGAAGTGGGAGGCGTTGTATGCGGACTATCTCCAGCAGAACGCAGGTCAGCCAATTGTCGCTCGGCAGATGAACGACCAGCCGTTCTTTCGGGCGGCGATCTACGAGAGCGATGCGCGGGTGGCGACGCTGCCTCGGGAATACAACTGCAAATTCCGCGGTCAAGGATATCTGAATGGCCCGGTCAAACTTCTTCACGGCCACATTGAGTACCAGTTTGACGCGAAGCAATTGAGACAGGCGATGGCGGCGTTGAATGCGAGCGAGCGGCCTCGCGTCTACATCGCCGGCCGCGTCTATGACCAAAAGTTGACGGGCAGACTAGTCGGACAACGCAAGGCGCGCCGGATTGGAAGCTTTCCGGAGTTGCCGGGTTCACTGATGCTCCGGCGTGTCCAGCGTTTGCGGCAGATCCTGCACGAACAAGGACTGGGAAAGATGTTGGCAAAGGCATTTGCGGGGAAGCAGAAACTTGCATAAGGAGACATGCATGAGAAGAGCCGCATGAAGTGGCGCTCGCTCGAGGAATCCGGATCGTATGACGATACGCGTCCGCTGCGGCAGATCTTTGCCGAGCGCAAGGCGACGATCGCAAAATATGTTCCCTCCGATGTAATCGCGGTGCACGCTCGAACAATTGCTGGATTGAGGGCCCAGGAAATGGCCGCGAAAGCGCTCGGCGTGAGCGCGCAAATGCCGCCATTCGAAATCTGCGATCACGACGGCAAACTTGTCTCATCGGCCAATCTGTTGGCGAAGGGAAGACTTGTCATGTGTTTTATTCGCGGGCGATGGTGTCCGTTTTGCGTAGGACAGATGGAGGCCATGAACTACGTTGCCGCGCAGATTGCGGCTGCCGGAGCCTCGCTGGTTGCAATCTCACCCCAGACCGGGAAGCAGGCTTACTTCATGCGCGATCAGCACAAACTGGCCTTTCCCATCCTGGTGGATGCGCATAACGACGTTGCGCGTAAGTTTGGGCTGGTGTATCGCACTCCCGACGAGCAACAGGGACTTTACCGCAGCACGTTTGTGAATCTTCCATTTGCCAATGGCGACGCCAGTTGGGAATTGCCGATTCCGGCAACGTACGTGGTCGAGCGCGATGGGACGATTCTGTTCGCTTCGGCGAACGAGGATTACACAGAACGTCCGGAACCTCTGGACATTTTGAGTTTGCTGGAAAAGTAGGGTGCTGCGAGTCCGCCCTGGGACGTGTCAGACACGCATGCTATAATGTCTGACATGGCCTCCGATCGAATCACAATCCGCATTCCGGAAACCCTGGGACAGCGCCTGCGCTACCGCTCGCGAATGAGAGGCCAGCCAGAATCGGAGCTTGTCCGCGAAGCTCTGGAGACATATCTCGGACAGCCCGCCGAAGGCCGCCCCGCTTATGATCTGGCCGAGGAGGCTGGATTGATTGGATGTATCGGGAAGGGTCGAAAGTCTCCACCCCGGGACCTCAGCACCAATCCCCGTCATTTTGAAGGATTCGGGAAGTCGAAATGAAGCGCCGCGTGCTGGTGGACACCGGCCCGCTCGTCGCCATTCTCTCCCGCGTGGACGAATACCACGCTGCTTGCGTCAAAGCCCTTCATCAACTGCCCGGCCCTTTATTCTCCTGCTGGCCGGTAATTACCGAAGCTGTGTGGCTGTTGCGTTCGCATCCGCGAGCCGTCCAGCAACTTCTAAAAAGCTGCTTTTCCGAAAAGCCCGGAGGCTTTCTGGAATTGCTTCCCCTCGCGGGCTCGGAGGCCAGTGCGATTGCGGACGTCATGAAGGACTACCAGGACATCCGACCTCAGTTGGCGGACGCCGCGTTGGTTTACCTGGCGGACAGGGAAGGGATCGATACTATCTTCACCCTCGACCGTCGGGATTTTGGCGTGTACCGCTCCGCTCGCAAGCGCCCATTTCGCATCGTGCCCTGATTGTCAGCCTGTGACTGAGACTTGAGAAGTTAGAACCAAGGAGCGGAGTCGAAGGATCCCTACTCCCCGCCTCTACTGCTGGCGGCCTCTCGCCATCTCGACCGCTCGCAGCAGCGCTCGCGATTTATTCTCCGTCTCTTCGAATTCGCGCTGCGGGTCGGAGTCCGCCACAATCCCCGCTCCGGCTTGCAGGTACGCCTTGTTCCCCTTCATCAGTAACGTCCGGATGGCGATGCAGGAATCCAAATTTCCGGCGAAGTCGGCATAGAGCACGGACCCCCCATAGACGCCGCGGCGCGCCGGCTCGAGCTCTTCGATGATTTGCATCGCCCGCACCTTGGGTGCCCCGCTCAATGTGCCAGCGGGGAAGCAGGCGGCGAACGCATCCATTGGGTCGAGTTCGGGGCGGAGGCGGCCTTCCAGCGCAGAGACAATGTGCATTACGTGGGAGTAGCGCTCCACGTACATCAGGTCGCGCACCCTTACCGAGCCGTATTCGCTGACGCGGCCCAGATCATTGCGGCCCAGGTCGACCAGCATGACGTGCTCGGCCCGCTCTTTTTCGTCGGCCAGCATTTTCTTCTCGAGTGCGGAGTCTTCGGCTTCGTCTTTGCCTCGTGGATGGGTACCGGCGATGGGACGGTATTCGAGCTTCCGGCCAGCGGCGCGGACCAGCATCTCAGGCGAAGAGCCAAGGATGTGCAGTCCTTCGGAGGCTTGGGCTCTCGTCGCGTTCTTTCGAGTCCCATACTCTGCTTTCTTCGTCGTGTTTCTCGCGTCTACTTTGGAACCGCCGTTTCCAAAGCGAAGAAAATACATATACGGCGAGGGATTCACCGTGCGAAGGGCGCGGTAGAGATCGAAGGGCGCGACGGAGGGCTCGAAGTCCCAGCGCTGGGAGAGCACGACCTGGAAGATGTCTCCCGCGGCGATGTACTCCTTGGCCCGGCGCACGCTTTCGAGAAATTTTGGTTTCGGCGTACGCGCGCGGACGGTCAGCTTGGTTTTAGCCGCGGGCTTGGGCCAGTGGGCGGGCTTCCATCCGGCGGCCAGTTTGCGTTCGATGCGTGCGATGTCGCGCAGGGCACGATCATAGGCCTCACGCGGGCGATTCGGCGGCTACGTCGGCGGAGGCTACGATGTGGATCTGGTGGCGAAGGTGGTCGAAGGCGAGCACGCGATCGAAGAACATGAGAATGCAGTCGGGAACGTCGAGGTCGTCTTCGGCTTTCTCGCCGATATTCTCCAACTGGCGAACAATGTCGTAGGCGCAATAGCCGACGGCTCCGGCGGTAAAGGGCGGCAGCCCTTCAACCTGGGCGGGACGGTGCTGGTGGAGCAGTTCCTTGATGACCTCGAAGACGCTGGCGGTGCGGGTTTCGATTTTTGGGATGCGAGCTCTCGTGTTGCGAGGTTTGCCATGAGCCTTGGACGACCCGGCTCTGGAGGCGTGATGGATAGTAACTTGGTCGCCCCGCGATTCGAGTCGCAGAAAGGGACGCACGCCCAGAAAGGTATAGCGCCCGATTTTTTCGCCGCCTTCGACGGATTCGAGGAGGAAGGCATCCGGTTCACCCTCGGCGACCGCGAGGAAAGCGGAGACGGGCGTGAGCAGGTCGGCGGATATGGACTTGGCCACCGGCACGAGCGTGGCCTGCCGCGCCAGCCGGGCGAACTCGTTATAGGAGGGACGGATCATAGTTTTGACGGAACCTCTGATCGCCGGAACGATGGATTGCCGGAACGATGGATCGCCGGAGCGACGGATTAGCGGAACCTTTGCCGGAACCCCGACGCCGCATCCGTAGAGATGCGGCTTGCCGTGTCTTCTCCTGCATCCACCTCCCACGCATCGTGGGGAGACGAGGCAAGCCTCGTCTCTATGAAAATGTTTGGAGGGTTGAACCCGCCAGGATTCTCATTATATGGAAGGGCGGGGGCATGGACTATGAAGCCGCATACCGCTAGTCTCCCGCGGCAGGCCATTACTCACCGCGGCACCTCGCTTGCCTAGCCCGTGGGCCGCCACTATACTTGCAATTCGTCTACCGCAATGGGGTAGAAACCAATCCGCGCCGGCCGGCGCCTGAAACGCAATCAATATCGGAGAATCATTATGCAGACCATCGATCTGGAACAGGAAACAAATCCGTGGCAGGCACAAGCGGCGCGTTTCGATCTGGCAGCCCGCAAGCTCAATCTCGATGAGGGTCTGTGGCGCGTGCTGCGGAGTCCCAGCCGCGAAATCATTGTTCACATTCCGGTGCAGATGGACGATGGGCATCTGGAAGTCTTCACGGGCTTCCGCGTGCAGCACTCGATTGCGCGCGGACCAGCGAAGGGTGGGCTTCGCTACGCGCCCGACGTGAACCTGGACGAAGTGCGTGCGCTGGCGAGTTGGATGACGTGGAAGTGCGCAGTGGTCAACATCCCATTCGGCGGCGCCAAGGGTGGGATCATCTGCGATCCGCACAAAATGTCGATGGGCGAACTGGAGCGGATGACGCGACGCTACACGGCGGAGCTGTTCGAATTCATCGGGCCTGAGAAGGACGTCCCCGCGCCTGACGTCAACACGAATGAACAGATCATGGCCTGGATGATGGACACCTACTCCATGCACGCACGCCAGACGGTGACCGCCTGCGTTACGGGCAAGCCGATCAATATTGGCGGATCGCGCGGTCGTCGTGAGGCCACCGGGCGCGGCGTGCTGATGGTCTGCGATCAGGCGATCAAGAAGCTGCGCCTGAACCGCGACACCACGCGCGTCATCGTACAAGGATTCGGCAACGTAGGCTCGAACGCCGCCCGACTGATGGCGGAGGCGGGATACAAGGTAATCGGCATCCTCGAAGTGGATGGAGGGTTATACAACAAGAACGGGATGGACATGGAAGCGCTCTGGGAATTCCGGCAGCGCAATGGCACGATTCACGGCTTTACGGGAGCGGAGACCTATGACCCGGCGGAGTTGCTGCTGGCGGATTGCGAGATCCTGATTCCGGCCGCCACCGAGAACCAGATTACCAGCCAGAATGCGGATCGGGTGAAGTGCAAGATCCTCGCCGAGGGCGCAAACGGTCCAACCACGGCCGCCGCTGACGATATTCTGTCCGAGAAGAAGGTGTTCGTAATCCCCGACATTCTGGCGAACGCCGGTGGTGTCACAACCTCGTATTTTGAGTGGGTTCAAGACCGCCAGGGATATTTCTGGAAGGAGTCGGTGGTCAACGAACATCTCGAGGACATCATGGTCACAGCGTTCGACGACGTGGTGCGATACTCCGAAACGCATGGTGTCAACAATCGCATCGCCGCCTATATGCTGGCCATCGACCGCGTGGCGTATACCATTCGCCAGCGCGGCATCTACGCCTAAAGGACGTTTCAAAAATGGCGCTTTGAAAAGGCCCGGGTTCAGCCGGGCCCGAGCTCCTAAAAATAGGGCTTTTAGCCCCTGAGGGAGGAGCTTGCTGCCTCCGACGGTGGGATTTTGAAACACGCTCTAGCTTTATTTTCCCCGGGGGCTTCCGTCTCGAAGCCCTCCACCCACTGTTGACCAAGCCATGGTCCCGGTGTAATCATGCTGGGGCTTTCCCAATGCAACTTCCGATTGCAAGACAGGATTGAAGTACGTAATCCGTAAAATACGGGACTTATCGTCCCTTGCTCACTAGGAGAGGAAACGATGAATCACTCCAGGAACAGACTTATTCTGTGGATGGCTGTTTTCTGCTTCATGTTCACGCTGGCGCTCGCGCCCGCGCTGGTTATGGCGCAGGCGGCGGCGACAAGCAACACGCCCACCACCGATACAACCACAACAACCAAGAAGTCCAAGAAAAAGGCAGCTAAGGAAAAAGCGGCGGCGGATAAAGCGGCGGCTGGCGACACGACGGCGAAGGAAGACACCACCGCGACGACGAAGTCGACTACGAAGACAACGAAGAAGAGCAAAAAAGCGGCTGCGGCAGATTCGAGTCCAGCAGCGAGCGCATCAGCCTCGACCCCGGCAGCGAACGCCGCTCCTGCAGCAAAGCCGATGGCTAGCACCCCGGCGGTCAAACCTGCCACAAGCATGGGTGCGAGCGATGCCAAGGTTACGAAGACATCCGCAACCACCGCTTCGAGTTCGGACATCGCGGCCGCACAGTCGAGCGGCAAGGTCTGGGTCAACACGGAAAGCGGCGTCTACCACAAGAGCGGGCGCTGGTACGGTAAGACCAAAAAGGGAAAATTCATGACTGAAGCCGACGCTAAGACCGCCGGCTACAAGGAAGCCCAGAAAGAGTAAGTCCGACTAACCGGGGGAGGAAGGAACAGATTCCTCCCTTCGATTTCATGAAAGAGCAAGAAAGCCGAATGCGAATCAAAGGAGGGAATATGACACGACGTTTTGTAGGCATGATTCTGATTGCACTTTTCGCTTTAAGTCTGATGGGCGGAGTGGCGGCCGCACAACCGGGCAAGAAGCCGGCAACGGCAACCGCCTCCACTGGCGATCTGGTTGACATCAATTCGGCAACGAAGGATCAACTCGATGCGCTGCCGGGGATCGGCGCAGCCTACTCGCAGAAGATCATCGACGGCCGTCCATATGCGAAGAAGACGGATCTCGTGAAGAAGAAAGTTCTCCCCCAGGCCACTTACAACAAGATCAAAGACAAGATCATTGCCAAACAGAAATGACGGCCGCGACTGGGGATTGATGGCTACCAGTTCTCGCCTGCCGGCCAGAAGATTGATGACCGAAGACTGATAGCGGATGGCTAAAGCTGATAGCCGAAAAAAAAGGAGAAACTTATGGGTTTGCTCGACAATCTTGAAAACGCGGCGATGGGCAAAGTTCTGGGGAGCAGTTCGAATCCGCTGGCCTCGAGCCTGTTGCAGATGATTCAGAATCAGCCCGGTGGTTTGCAGGGGCTGGTGCAGTCGTTCCATGACAAGGGCATGGGCGGAGTAGTTTCGTCGTGGGTCGGAAACGGACAGAATCTCCCGATCAGCGCTGACCAGATTCACCAGGTACTGGGCAGCGATCAGGTGAAGGCGTTGGCGGAGAAGGCCGGTGTGTCGCCCGATACGGCAGCTTCAACGCTCGCGCAGTTGTTGCCGGGCATCGTGGATAAGCTCACGCCAAATGGCCAGGTTCCTGAGCATAGCAACGTGATGGAGATGGCCACGGGCTTACTGCAAAGTTTCGAATCGAAGGCCTCCTGAAGAGCAGGAGCATTTGTTCGATAGGTCTTCCCGCCTCGGCGCCCATGTTTGCAAAAAGCGTGGGCCGCCCACCCGTCATCATTGCCAGCTAATTGCGAGTTCTGAATACGGGCCCGCCTGGGCAATAGGAACAGTGAATTTCAGCTCGACCCGTTTCGCGCCGGACATCGCGAGGGCTTTTCGAAAGAATCCGATGACGACCTGTTCCATGATGTTGTGCTCTTTTTGGAAGCCGACATATCTCACGGTGGCACTGTGCCGCTCGAATTCCATGATGATCTTGACGCCTCTAAAGTAGGTCTCGTGTACAGCGGAGATGCGGCTGATGACAAATTTAGGGGAGCCCAGCCTCACGAAAATTTTGTAGACGCCGCGGAGCTGTGACTCCACGACTTTTTCGGAGCGCTTGGCGAGCACTTCGCGATCGCCATTGGCTGTCTCCCGAACGTTAACTTCCAAAAACTCGGCGAAGGCGTCCAGCGGGTACCATTCGGAGAACAGAATCGGTGATTCAAATACTTTTCTCGATTCATTGCTCAAACTCTTTATGATCTTTGCGAGTTCCGGTTCGCCCGATCGCTCCCTGACTGCGGCAAGCGTATCCAAAAGGACCCTGCCCTTAATATCTGCCACCGATCTCCTCGAGAAGCCATCAATTATGGCGATCACACGGGCTTCTCATTGCCGTCTTCTAACGGCTAATCTTATACCCGAGAGATTCCCTCCAGCGCATAACAAATTCGGGCCGCGGCGTCAGGATCTAATCCTTCGTTGCCTTGGCTCCAGTTGTAGAGGATAATCAAACTGGTTGCCTTGGTGGCCCGGCCAATCTTCGCGTGAACCTCCCCAATTACATCACGCTCACTCGCATCGCTGCCGTTCCGCTGCTGATCTGGATTCTGTGTACTCCTGGATTGTCGGACCGCACCGGAGAACGGGAAATCCTGGCGTCCACCGTCTTTATTCTGGCCTCGATCACCGATGGCATTGACGGTTACCTGGCGCGCAAACGCGGCCAGATCACGACCATGGGGATGTTGCTCGATCCGCTGGCTGACAAATTGCTGATCGCGGCAGCCTTCATCACGCTCGTGCAATTCAATCCCGTGTTGGTACCGGCGTGGATGGCGGTTGTGATTATCGGGCGCGAGTTTCTGGTGAGCGGCCTGCGGTCCATTGCTGCGTCAGAAGGATTCACCATTCAGGCCAGCGAGTTGGGCAAGTTCAAAATGCTGGTGCAGATCATTTCGGTGGTCGCGGTGATTCTGGCGCGGCGCTGGCACGACTGGCCTCTCGGAAGCGTATACGTTTTCCCCATCTACTGGATTGCCTTCCTGGCGATCTGGTTCATGGTTTTGCTGTCGCTGGTGTCCGCCATCGATTACTTTGTCGGCTTCTGGTCGCGCATCGACCGGCAGTCGGCAAAGCGGCGCCGAAGGCGGGCCTTCGTCCTGGCACGACGGAGGAAGCGCGATGTCCAGACTGTCTGAGAATCCAACCGCGAGCCAGACCCCCGAAGTAGGCAAATCCGGGCCGGAGTTCACTCCCGAACAACGCCGTCTTTTGCTCGGCATTGCGCGTGCCGCCATTGTCTCCGGGCTGGCGGGAAAGCCCTTGCCGGATCTGGTGTCTGCCTCTTCATTGTCTGCCTCTTCATCTTCGTCTTGGGCCGGGCTTATGGAGCCGCGCGGCGTCTTTACGACGCTATATCTCGGCGATCAGTTACGGGGCTGTGTCGGCTATGCTTTGCCCATCCGTTCCCTCTATCTTGCTGTAGGGGAAACGGCCCGCGCGGCGGCTTTTGAAGACTCGCGGTTCTGGCCGGTAACTCCGGAAGAAGCCTGCGAGCTCAGGATTTCACTGAGCGTGCTGTCGCGGTTGTTCCCGATCGCTCCCGTGCAGGTGGAGGTCGGTCGCCACGGACTGCTGATTTCAGATGGCGCCCAGCGCGGCCTCCTGTTGCCGCAAGTCCCGGTGGAACATGGCTGGGATCGCGAGACGTTTCTGGATCAAACCTGTCGCAAGGCAGGCCTCCCGCTGGATACCTGGCGTCGATCGGGGATCGACATTCAGGCGTTCACCGCCGACGTATTTGGGGACGAAGGCGTCCCGCAATGAAGACCCTTCCTTGAATTCAGATAACTTTGCCCCCGCCACCAGGCATCCGATCTTATTAGGACAGATCGGTTGAGCGGATAAGCCAGCTAGATACCGGTTCCGGGATCGACTTTGGGAGATGGCACGTTAGTACCCTTGTCTTCTGCGCGGAACAAAGTAAGCTAGGCCCCTGGCAGTTTGCCGAAGAGGGCAGTTATGGAACTCGCCGTAATAGTCGTGGTGTTGATCGTTGCGGGGGCATTGATCCCGGGCGATCCAAAGATCCCGTTCTACCGCTGAACCAAGCACCTCAACCAGCCGAGCGTAGCGCCGGCATCTTGCCGGCGGTTCCGAGGGCGCGCCGCCCTCGGCCCCCGCGCTCGTAGAAAAGATCATTTGTGATCATGACACTAGGGCCTTGGTAGCGTTTCCTGTGGACAGAAGACACGGAACCGGCGGGCGGGAGGTACGCCTCGCCGAGTCTCTCGATGACATGGTTCGCCCGCAAGATCGACCCGCCATTCAGCGAACATTCAGAGCATAGATTAAGCGCTGCAAATTCAGCACACATATTCAGGGCCACAAGTAAAAAGGGGAGATTTGCTCTCCCCTTGCTCATGCTCTAAGAATCTCCGCTGAAGGGTTAATTGTCCTGTTGATCAAGTTCGACGGTATCGCCCGCGTAGACATCTTCAAGCGCAAATACGACCATGGCGGAGGCTGAGGTCGGAGTTGTGCCCACGACGACAACTTCGCCCACAGAGCGCCGGGGCAGATCCCCAACATGAATATTTATGCCCTTGCCCTTGGTGAAGTAGTTCGCCTCAAAGGTGGGCGAGTGCATCTGTGTGTCCTCTGACATTCCCGTCTTAAAGGGGAGCGAGTCGACTGGATCGTGCACATCGGCACTGTACGAGCGCACGACGCGGAAATAGTCGCCCACTTTCACGCCCTGATTGGCGCCGACGTTCAGGTAGAGTTTCATACCCGTGCCAATCACCGTATCGAAGTCCTTGCCGAGCACGACGCGTCCGGTCAGCTTTCCGTTGGCTGGCGCAAAGCGGTCGAAATGGCTGGGAACGTGAAAGCTCACAGCGTCTTTCGCGACGAACGGCATGACGACGTCGCCGGGGTTAATCGGATCACAACTGAACTCAACCTGAGCGATGGCGCTGTGGCTACGGGTATCGAGAACGCGCACCCGCCCAATTTCACCATAGGGATGCCCGATCGAAGCCAGCATCTTACGCATTCCCGCGTAGATTTCATACTCGTTTACGTCGCGCAGTTCGCGCACGACGGAGTAGAGTTGTCCGGCCTGGTAGCCGCTTCCGGCCAGATATACGATTTCGCCGATCTCGAATTTCGTGGAGGTGGGCGTCTGCAGGCCACCGTTCACGTAGTTGGCGTCGGGGACGCGGTCTTTGGAAATAAAGCCCGCGCAATAAATGTCCGCCTGAGTCGGCGTCTGGTAGCGCACAAACGGGACGCTCACCGCGGTCTCGACCGTGCCGTTCGGCCCCGGCGTTGCTGCCATGGTGGAGGTAAGCATTGGTGTTGACTGAGCGCCCGCCAGGCTCGCCATGAGCAGCAATAACAGCCCTGTTTTCTTCATGTTGTCTCCGACTCCCACCCGAAACTGACTCGGGCTTGTCCCAGCCATCCCGCTGGGAAGAAAAGGGTTACAGCCCAAAAGTAACAAGGCCTTGGAGGGGGGTCAAGGTTACGGGGGTATCAAAGAGGTTGGCCTCCCAAAGTGTCTCCCCAACCTATTAACTAATCCACTGTTGCATCTAGGCTTACGCCCCTGTAAGATCGCGCCGTTCATAAGAACGAATGACTTTGGCCCTGTCTCCCACAATCGCGCCCCGTTTTCTGCCTTTGCGACTGCCGAAGGTCTGCCTTGCCATCAGCGCGGAAACCGCCGATGAGATGCTCGACACCGCCGAAACCATGGCGCGGGATAATCCTTTCGTTGAGTTTCGCTTGGATTACCTGAAGCAACCGCTCGCGGCGATCCCGAAGCTCCGCCGCTTTCTCGAAACCCATCAATATGTGACTGCCATCGCTACCTCCAGAAGGGCAGACAACGGCGGCAAGTTCAAGGGATCGCTCGCCTCCGAGCTGGACGTGCTGAACAAGGCGCACGCTGCGGGCTGCCAGATTGTCGACCTGGAGCTGGAGAGCGCACTGAAGACCAAGCCCGAAGCGCTGGCGCGGCTGCGCAAGAGCGCGGGAGTGATCATCTCATTCCATGATTTCCGAGCCACCCGCAACCTCGAGGGAACGCTCGAGAAAATGCTCAAGATCCCGGCCGACTTCTACAAAATCGTCACCACCGCGACCACCCTGTCCGACAACGTGACGATGATGAAGTTTCTCCAAACTCAAAGCGACAAGTACGCTCTCATCGGATTGTGCATGGGCGAGCAAGGCGTCATCAGCCGCGTGCTGAGCGTGCGCGCCGGCAGCGTGTTCACCTTCGGAGCCGTCAGCGCCGATTTGAAGACCGCGCCCGGACAGGTCAGCGCGCGCGATCTTACGCAGCATCTATCGCATCGAGCAGGTCGATGCCGCCACCCGCGTCTATGGCGTGGCCGGCGATCCCATCGAGCATTCGCTTTCGCCCGTCATCATGAATACGGCGCTTCGCCGCGAGAATGTGAATGGTGTCTACGTGGCGCTGCACGCCAAAACCCTCAAGGATCTGATTCATTGTGTGCGCGAGATTCCGCTCCACGGGTTGAGCGTTACCATGCCGTACAAACAGGCGATGCTTGAGTATCTCGACAACACCGATGCCCACACCGCGAAGATCGGAGCCTGCAATACCGTCGTGCGTGGGCAAGAAGGAAAACTTTTCGGCTTCAACACCGATGTTGCGGGAGTGGTGCGTCCGCTCGAGCAGCGCCTGACGATCGAGGGCGCGAAGGTTCTGGTGCTCGGCGCAGGAGGCGCGGCGCGGGCCGCCGTCTTCGGCGTCAAAGAACGCGGAGCCGAAGTGTGGATTCTGAATCGCACCACGGCCAAGGCGCAGAAACTCGCACGCCAGGCCAAGGCCCGCACCATCAAGCGCGCCGATCTGCGCAAGACCGCATTCGATGTGATTATCAACGCGACACCGGTGGGCATGGGCAACACGCGTGACTGCCCACTCAAAGAAGAGGAAATCCACGCCAAGGTCGTGTTCGACATGGTCTATGATCCCGTTGAAACGCGCCTCCTGCAGGTCGCGCGGGCCAAGGGAATCGCTGTCATTCCAGGGGTCGAAATGTTTGTGCACCAGGCCGCCCGCCAGTTCGAAATCTGGACGGGCAAGCCCGCGCCCGCGGGCGATATGCTGCGCGCGGTGACAGTCACCCTCCAGGAGCGCGCGAACGCTCGCAAAACCGCCGCCGACCTGGCTAAATCATGAGATTTTTCTCCGTGATCTCTGTGATCTCCGTGGTAAAGACCCGGCCGACACGTCCCTGATGCGATTTGAATTATTGTGACCAAGGGTAATATCTGGATCATTCCCATGGCGAGTTTGCCAATATGCAGTGAAGCCGTAATGATCCGCATCCAAGCCTTTCAACCGTGCTCGCAATGCGACGTCCCAGCCATGCTGTGACGCAAAATGAGACGAAATGCGATGCACTCCTGTTAACAAAAGTTGCAAATAACGCGGAACCAAAGTAATATGACTTTAGGCACGTTACTTCGTGCCTATCTCGTCTCAAAACAAAAACCAGCCGTCTTCCAGGTAGGAGCTGCCCCTAAAGTTTTTAAGAAAATCTAAAGGGTGCCCAAGGCCCCGGTGCAATTCGGAGAGAATGCATGTCGTGGTACGCGTACTGCCTCACGGAACACCAGACCCTCCCAAATGGTGTTCGCGCCCGTCGCCCCTTCGTCCTAGATGGTATTCAAGGCGTCAATTCCGCTCCCGTGATGAGCTACCCGAGCGGAGATTTCGCGGTCATCGTCAGTGAATATGACCGCGCGACCTCGAAATTGGACGAGAAATCGGTTCTGGAACATGCCCGCGTGGTAAGCCAGAGCTTCCGCACTGCAACCGTTTTACCCTTTCGCTTTGGAACCATATTCGACACCGAGGATGCCATCCGCCAGGCTGTCCGCTCCAACCGCCGCACGTTCTGTGAGAGCGTCGCGCGTTTGCGCGGCAAGTCTGAGATGCGCATCAAGCTGGTGGTGCGCGACGGCTCGGCGCGCGGCAACATGGAAGAGATCATCTTGCCGGACACTGTGGGGCGGGAATACCTGGCCAAACTGCGCGAGAAGGCTTCCCGCGACCGTGAACGCCAGACCAAGGCCCGCGCCCTCTCGGTGCAGGTCCACAAACTCTTTAACCCGCTCGAGGAAGAGGTGAGCTGCAAGTGCGTTGCCGCCGACGGCATGCTGCTTGACATTGCCCACCTGATCGACACCAAATCCATCGAAAAATATCAGAACCGCTACAGCACGGCCGCCAAGCAACTCAAGAACTGCCAGATGGTAGTCAGCGGACCGTGGCCTCCCTATCATTTTCTGCCGGAAAAGCTCCGTCAGGTAGCCGGCGATAGCTAAACTCTGGCCGCAAGTTGCGCGCTCGAAAGCCCCCGGTTTCCGGGGGCTTTTCTTGTGCTGCGGGAGCCCTCACCAGACAGGCTGCGCCGTGTCCATCTACCGAGTTGTGCCCTAAATCCGACTTTGACTTCAAAAAATGTGCAGCATTATGCATTCATTTGTGACCTTGGGGCGAAGTCTCTGAAAGCGAACGCGCAAGGCATCCCACTCTAACTCATTGATTCATAGTCATTTCCCGAAATGGGAGGGTTGCGGCATCCGTGTTTACCGTTTTGGTTCGGCAAGTGCTCTGTCATCCTGTAATGAAGAGGCCGCATCTTTTGGAACACTTCACTCAAGCTCTTGACTTGCCACCCGCTCGTTTCTTCCCCGGAAACGACGTCCATAAGCGTTTCCTCTGATTCCTGCCTACTCGCCTCTTTGAAAAGGGTGGCCCCAAACGGGGCCGCTTTTTTTGTTTGGGCCACTCCTGTACACTCGCCATTCCCGCCCAGTTACCAAAAAAGTTAGGAAAAGAAGTTACGAAAAGAAGTCATGAAAAGAAGTTATGAAAATGAAGTTACGAAAAGCAGCCTTTTACGCTCTTTTGCTCCTTACATTCCTACCCGGACTGAAGCCCCTCAAGGCCAAAGCGGCCGCCGACAAGAGAGTACATGAAGCCATCTCCAACAGCGAGCAGCAACCCTCTTCCTCCGACGCAGGGCAGCTCGGCTCGGCGGACGATCTGCTGCTCGCCACCATGCAGAAGGAGTTGCATCGCGGCCAAGTCGAGTTAGCCAGGCAGGATCCCGCTCCCTATTTCACCAGCTACAACGTCACCGACGGCGAAACCATGGTGGTCATGGCCTCCCAGGGAGCCGTTCTGACCGCTACGCGTACCCGCCAGCGGGTCGCTGATGTCAGCATGAGGATCGGCAAGCCCGATCTCGATAACACACACGGCAGCGATCGGAGCTCCGGCATCACTTCGGCCAGCCTTCCAGTGCAGGATGATCCCGATGCCATCGCGCGCGTGTTGTGGCGCCTGACCTATGAGGAATACCGCAAGGCCCGCCGGGCTTACACGAACGTGAAGGCCAAGGCCGCCGTGCGCGCGAGAGAAGAAGACGAGTCGCCCGACTTTTCCGTCGAAAAGCCGTCTTCTTATCTGGAAACAGCGCCACTGGCCGCGTTTCCGGAGCAGAAGGCATGGGAAGATCTGGCGCGCCGCTATTCGGCCGCTTTCCGCCGCTACCAGATTCAGGAGTCGCTGGTCTACCTGTTCGCCGCCAAGGGCCGCAGCTACCTGGTTTCGACCGAAGGCACGAAGGTCGTCACCTCGGACGCGATTTTTCGCGTCATGATCGAGGGCCAGGTGCTGGCCGATGACGGCATGCAGCTCGAACGCGTCGAGACCTTCCAGTCTTCCGACCCGTCGAAGTTTCCCTCTCAGACGGAGGTCGAAGCGAACGTAAAGAAAATTGCCGAAGACTTGAACGCGCTGAAAGCCGCTCCGCTGGCCGAACCCTATAGCGGACCGGCGCTTCTTTCCGGAAGGGCCGCCGCCGTCTTCTTCCACGAAGTCCTCGGGCATCGCATCGAAGGCCAGCGCCAGAAAGGCCGCGAAGAAGGCCAGACCTTCACCAAGAAACTGAATGAAAGAATCCTGCCAGATTTTCTGAGCGTAGCCGACGACCCGACCCTGCGCAGCTTCGGGGGCACCGAACTTTCAGGCTATTACCGCTACGATGATGAAGGCATGCCGGCCGAGCGCGTCGAAGTGGTCAAGGACGGCGTCCTGCAAAACTTTCTGATGGGACGCATGCCGGTGAAAAATTTCGGCAACTCGAACGGCCACGGACGAGCGCAAGCCGGACAGATGCCCGTAGGCCGCCAGGGCAACCTGATCGTCACCTCATCAAAGACCGTGCCCGACGCCGAGTTGCGCTCCCGCTTTATTGAGGAAATCAAGAAGCAGGGAAAAACCTACGGCCTGTACTTCGAAGACATTCAGGGAGGATTCACGCTGACGACCAGCGATCTTCCGCAAGCGTTTCAGGTGCTGCCGGTAATGGTCTGGCGCGTATATGCCGACGGGCGTCCCGATGAACTCGTGCGCGGAGTCGATATCGTGGGCACGCCGCTCACGGTATTGACTCAGATCGAAGCCACTGGAAATACCAGCAGCGTCTTCAACGGAATTTGCGGAGCGGAATCGGGCAGCGTGCCGGTGTCAGCCGCCGCCCCAATGATGCTGTTCTCCGATATCGAAGTTCAGAAGCGAAAGTACGGCGACACCCGGCCTCCCATTCTTCCACCCCCACCCGGCGCGGAAGAAAAAGGAGGCGCGCAATGACATCGCAAGAAGGTGGAAGAGCGGCCCTTCAGGGCCGCGTAAGGGTCATTGAATCAGAATGGGCTTTAGCCCCAGTACTCGCTCGCCCCGCCGCGTTTTCAGCCGCGAAGCGGCGAAAAAATGCAGCCCACGGCGTAAGCCGTGGGTCAGAGTGCGAAAAGACGCAGCCCCAGCGGGGCGAAAGAAACGGCCTCGTGCCCACACCGAAAATCGCTCGGATTCTCAGTGGCCTGATGTCGGCGCTCTTGTTCTTTGGAATGTTCGCAACGCCCGCTCGCGCCGCCAACGCCCACGATGACATTCTCCTGCGCGCGCTCCGGGAAGAAATGGACCGCTCCAAAGCTCACTTGAAAATGGAGAACGTAGCCGCGCCCTACTACATCGAATACCGCGTCACCGAACTCGATGCCTTCGAAGCAAGCGCCGTTTTCGGCGCGTTGCGCGTCCAGCAACGCGGGAGCGGCCGCTTCCTGCGCGTGGTGGTCCGCATCGGCGACTATAAGCAAGACAGCTACTATGGCACCGGCGAAGGCTCCGTCGATCTGATTCCCCTCGACGACGATGTCTACGCGATCCGCCATCGTGTCTGGCTGGCCACCGATCGCGCCTACAAAGCTGCCGGAGAAGCGCTCTCCGCCAAGCAGGCCGCCCTGAAACAATTCAAAGTGGATGAACCGGTCGACGACTTTGCGCATGCCACGCCGAACCAGGCTATCGAACCGCTCGCCCAACTTCCAGCTGCCGCTGACTTCGCGCCCTGGCTTCACACTCTCGAAGAGGCGTCCGCGCAATATCGGTCGGATCCGAGCCTGGAATACTTCGAGGCCTCGCTGCGCTTTCAGGCTGAGAACCGCTACCTCGTGAATTCCGAGGGCACCGTAGCTCGCACCGGGAGGGCAGCCTATTCGGTCAGCATCGCCGGCGCAACCCAGGCCGACGATGGCATGCTGCTTCAGCGCTCGCATCAAGACGAGGCAAGCGGCCTCACCACGCTGTCCACGCGCGCCGAGTTTCTGAAAACCACCGCGCGCATCCTCGAGACGCTGAAACAGTTGCGCGACGCGCCCATCGCCGATGAAGAATTTCGCGGCCCTGTTCTGTTCTCGAACGACGCCGGCGCCTCCGTCGTCACCGAGTTGATCGAGCCGAACATCCTGGGGAAAAAGCCGAAGCTCGGAGAGAACGCTCGCACCACCGGCGCCTGGTCGAGCAGTTACAAAACGCGTGTCCTGCCCGATTTCATCAGCGTCGTCGATGACCCAACGATCACGTCACTCTCCGGTCATCCCCTCTTCGGCCATTACCAGCTCGACGAAGAGGGCGGGAATGCGGAGCGCGTCTCACTCATCGAAAAGGGGCAGCTTGTGGGCTACCTCACGGGGCGTGAGCCGATTCGCGATTTCCCGCTTTCGAACGGACACGGCCGCGCCACTGCGACAGGCGCCGCGGAGGCAGCTCCCGGCAATCTGATTCTCGAATCAAGCCATCCGCAATCCGATACCGAGCTGAAGAAAAAATTGATCGACCTCGCCCGCGAGCGCAATCTTCCCTACGGCCTCTACGTCGAAACCATGGCTCCAAGGTTGGAGCCGCGCCTTGTTTACCGTGTCTATACCAGCGATGGACACGAGGAACTGGTGCGGGGCGCGGTCTTCGGCGATCTCGACGTGCGCTCCCTGCGTAGCGACCTCATTGCTGCGGGAGCCGTGCCATTTATCGAGAACCACCTGGATTCGGTCCCGTTCAGCGTTGCCAGCCCGGCCCTTCTGTTCGACGAATTGCAAGTGAAGCGCACCCCAGCGGGCAAGCTGGGACTCCCCGAATATTCACCACCTCCACTGAGCAAGGTCGCGGGAAGTCAAAAGTCAGAAGGGCAAGTCAAAAGTCAGAAGTTAAATTGAAGAAGTGAAGGCTCAAATCTCCGCGCTTTGGATGCGCCCGTCCGCCTAAGTTTTTCGTTGGCCGCAAAGGCTCGC
The DNA here is from genome assembly GCA_963821295.1 of uncultured Acidobacteriaceae bacterium. Taxonomy (GTDB): domain Bacteria; phylum Acidobacteriota; class Terriglobia; order Terriglobales; family Acidobacteriaceae; genus Acidiflorens. The sequence continues at coordinate 1,766,058 of CAWGDB010000001.1, forward strand.
GCTCTGGCTCTTACTTCTGCAATTTGACTTCTGACTTTTGACTTGCCCAGCCTTGGTACTGTTACAGTTTGAAATGCACAGCCTTTTGCCAAATTGCCAAATTCTGAGAGAATCGGGTTGTGACCATCGGTAAAGGCAAACGACCACGCGATACCAACCAACTCGCAAAATTCATCGTTGACGTAACTACGGGCCAAATTGACCCGCCAGACCCGAATGCTGGCAAGAATGCGACCGCGAGAGAGTTCGGTGCAATCGGCGGTAAAAAAGGCGGGAAGGCGAGAGCGAAGAAACTATCGCCTTCCGAGCGAAAGGCCATCGCACAAAAAGCTGCTGCCGCCGCAATGGAAGCTGGCCTCAGCGATCACGTTTGGTCACTTGAGGATTTGGTCAGGTTGTTGGCACATGGGGAAGCGAGGGCGACGGCATGACAGAGATGCTTCTGAGGCCACCGACTGTTTTTTTGACAGTCGGCGTCATCTTTATTTCCGGGTCTGCGGTTTTTGCATTTACGGGCAAAGTTTGGGTTCGTTTTAGTGGCTGGGTCTCCCGCGAAAAACAACCGAGAGTATTTTGGGGGGAGGTCGCCGCGTATTTCCTCGGTGGTGTTTTTTTTATCGGCTACTTCTTGTATAAGGTTTCCGAACTTTCAAAGTGAAATATTCAAACTGTAACAGTACCCCAGCCTTGGTCCAGTTGACGGCCAATCACATCGGCGCTTACCATATCCGTTTGGCTTTATCTAATAAGAAGCTGCCGTGCGGCAGGGCGCAATCATGGAAAAGAAGAAACTAGAGAACTTCAGGAAACGGCTGGAAACCCGGCAGCAGGAATTGCGGCACATGGTGACCCGCAATCAAAAAGACGGCCGCGCCGCGGACGAAGAGGCCACGCAGGATGTCGCCGATCGCGCCGCCAGCTCCTACACCAAGGAATTCCTCTTCAGCCAGAGTAACAACGACCGCCAGTTGCTCAACATGGTGGAAGGCGCGCTCGCGCGCATTCGCGAAGGCAGCTTCGGCGAATGTGTCTCCTGCGGCAAAGAGATCAACGCCAAACGCCTGGAGGCCGTTCCCTGGACGCGCCACTGCATCGAGTGCCAGGAAAAAGCCGAAAAGGGACTCCTCGAAGCCGCGCAGTAGAGCAGTTCTCACTTGCCAGGTCTCAGTTTCCGGTCAAATAGTGAGATCCAATAAGTGGGATCCAAAACAGTGTGCGCAAGCACACGCTTTCTCGTCCATCGGTTTTTTCAGGAAAGATTTTACTGGCAACTGGCAACCGAGAACTGCTCTACTGAGAATTGTCTTCCTGAGAGCTGACAGCTGAGAGCTGACAGCTGTCCTGAGCGCTGTCCTTCCGCGAGATCGCCGCCACCATCATCCCCGACAAAAATTGCATGGTAGCGACATCGTTGTTGTCGAAGGCCTGCGCCGTCGAAGAAAGCACCTCGAATACTCCCAGCGTCCGCCGGAAATGCCGCAGCGGAGCCACCAGGATGGACCGCACGCCGAGGCGTCGGCAACTGGCCATATCCACCCGGGGATTCGTTTCCGCGTCATTGCATAGCAACACTTCTCCCGTGCGCACACACTCCGCTGAGAGACCGCGGTCGGTTTGCAGCCGCACGCCCAGGTCGGGAGCCGTTCGCCCGGTCCGCGCGCGGCAAATAATCTCGTCGCCCTTGCGCAGCGCGATCGCCGCCCCGGTCGCGCCCGTCAATGCCTGCGCCTTCTCGGCAATGATGCTGATGCCCGGTTCAAGGTCGAGTTCTCCGGGATTAATGAATGCTGGCCGGGGTGTAGCCGTTTCCCGGTGGCGAACCCGCAGGTGATGCCGCGTGAAAAAACTCGACGAGGTGGAACCGGACGTCGCAGAATCAAGTGTCGCAAAACCAGGCGTTGTAAAACCAGGCGTCGTAAAACCTGGCGTTGTAAAACCGGGAATGACCGAAAGTTCGTTTTCGAATTCCTCGGCCCGAGGAACCGAGTGCAGCAGCGATCGCACCAGCCGATCCAACTCCGCGTCGGCGATCAGATGCGTAGTTTGCCCGCGCATCGATCCGCCCAGCACGCGCGAAAGGCTCAGCACAGCCTTGCTTCCGCAAGCCAGGCAGCGCGGCGTGTTGTTCGCGCTGATCAATTCACATTGCACGCAAAATGTTGCCGTCGCAAGCGACAGAAAACTTACGTCTGAAGCTCTCAGAGTACCCTGCATGTGAGTGATTTCCATCGAACCCATCAGAGAAACATGAGGGTAATTATTCTCGCGTGCGGGACCAAGTGACCGCGCTGGTTCAGGCTGTGGATAAGTGGTCCCAGCTGTCTGACGCTATCTCACAGATCCGATTTTAGAAGGGCATGGCTTCACAGCCTTCAGGGAGAAAATTCTGCGCGCGCGGGAAAAAATGGAATGGCACGAGTTTCGCTGCGCCGCCAAGTCCTATAATTCCCCTTATGTCATTTCTACGTTTTCTCATGCTGCTTGCGCTAGTCGTGTGGGTCGGCGGAATCATCTTTCTCGCCTTTGTCGAAGCTCCCACGGCCTTCTCACCCGGACTTCTCCCGACGCGCCACATGGCGGGATCGATCGTTGGACGCTCGCTCGGCATTCTGCATGCCATGGCGATCGTTTCCGGCTTCGTCTTCCTGATCGCATCCATGGTTTACTGCCGGATGAGCGTGGGCAACCCGCGTCCCCTAGCCCTGCGGCACTTGCTGGTCGTGGTGATGCTCGGGCTCACGATGATCTCGCAGTTCGCCGTCTCTCCCCGCATGCACGCGCTGCGAGACCAGGCGGGCGTGATCGACAACTTGGCCTTGAACGACCCGGTGCGCGCGGAATTCGACCGCTTGCACGTCTGGTCCGAGAATCTTGAAACCGTGATCCTTCTGCTGGGATTGATCGCGGTCTTCCGCACCGCGCAGGAGTTGCATTAACAAATCTTTGATTACGATTTGAGATCCTCTGTGTCCTCCGTGCACTCTGTGGTTTGGCTTTTTGCCGACCTGATCGGAGGCCAAATCCGATGGAGGGCAAGGGGGCGATCTGCTTCGGAAGCCGATCCAATGATTTATCCTGATACGTCCGTTTTGTTTTCCCTGAGACCTAAGAACTGAGAGCTGACAACTGAAAGCTGAAAGCCGAGACAATTCATGAAAACCGGCATCATCGGCCTGCCACAAGTAGGCAAGACATCGTTGTTTGGAATACTGACCAAAGCGCATCTCTCCGAGCATGCGTTCTCGAACCCGCGCGAAGCGCACATTGGAGTCGCCAAGGTTCCCGACGAACGCCTCGACAAGTTAGCCGCGCTCTATAACCCCAAGAAGCTGACGCACGCGTCCGTAGAATACGTCGACGTGGGCGCGGTCGGCCAGGAGGCGCTGAAAGAGACCGCCTACATCGGCCATCTGCGCCAGGTCGATGCGCTTATCCACGTTCTGCGCGCCTTTGAGAACGATGCGATTCCGCACGTTGGCCCGATCGATCCGCTGCGCGACATCAAGAACGTCGAGTTCGACCTGATGGTGAGCGACCTGGGACAGATCGAAAAGCGTCTCGAGCGCCTCGAAAAAGATTTGAAGAAGATGAAGACGCCGGAACTCGAAAAAGAAAACGAGTTGCTCATCAAAGCCAAGGCGTTCCTCGAAACCGAAAAGCCGTTGCGCGAAATGGAGATAACGCCTGAGGACAAAAAACGCATCCGCGGCTTCATGTTCCTGAGCGAGAAACCGATGCTCTACGTCCTCAACATTGGCGAAAGCACGGAACTGGGCAAAGATCTCGAAGCGGCGGTCGCGAAATACAACTTGACCGAAGTGGCCGCGCGTCCAAATGCGGGAGCGAGCGCCATCTGCGGCAAGGTCGAAGCCGAACTGGCGGAGATGAGCGACGAAGACGCAGCCGAATTTCTCGGCAGCTATGGCCTGAAAGACAGCGGACTGTCGCGCCTGATTCGCAAGAGCTATCACCTGCTGGGACTCATTTCATTCTTTACGGCCGGAGAAGACGAATGCCGCGCCTGGACGATTCCGGCGAATACCAGGGCTCAGAACGGCGCCGGCGCAATCCACTCGGACCTCGAACACCATTTCATCCGCGCAGAGACAATTCGCTGGGATCAATTGCTGGAAGCGGGTTCCGAAGCCAACGCGAGAGCCAAAGGCACGCTGCGACTCGAAGGCAAAGACTACATCGTGCAGGATGGCGACGTGATGCATATTAGGCATAGCGGGTAGAAGTACCCAGTATCCAGTACCCAGTACCCAGAAAAATCATAGCAACATGGCGCAGCATTTCAAAGATCCCATAGTTTGGCAGAAGGACATGGATTTGGTCACGGAAATCTACAAGCTGACCGATGGTTTTCCGAAACGCGAGGTCTATAGTCTTACCGATCAATCCGGCGCGCCGCGGTTTCCGTCCCGAGCAATATCGCAGAAGGCCAAGCGCACTACAGCCGTCCCGAATTCCGTCATCACCTCCGGCACTCCGCCGGTTCGCTCGCCGAGCTTGAGACCCAGCTACTCCTCGCGGAGCGTTTGGGATATGCCGATCACTCTTCCACTGAGAGCTGCCTTCAACGAGTTCACGAGGTCGGAAGAATTCTGAAGGGATTGATCGCATCTCTCCCCAAGTAGCTTGTTCTGGGTACTGAGTACTGGCTACTGGGTACTTTTTTCAGTGGACGTGGAAGAATCGGTCCAGCACAAACATGCACGCCGCTCCAACGAAGACGAGCAGAGCCATCCGCACACCGGTCTCTTTGTTCACTTCAGGAATCAAGTCCGACGCGGCAACATAGATCGTCACGCCCGCCGATAGCGGCAGTCCGAAGGCGACCTCGCGATGGAAGATGGCCATCATCATCACGCCCGCAACCGTGGCTGCGCCCAGCATCACCGACGTTCCCCAGGCGAAGCCGCGGCTGCGGCCGCTGGCCAGCATCACCGATGCGATCGTGAATCCTTCGGGAATCTTGTGCAGGAAGATGGCAATAAAGATGATCCATCCCAGCCAGTTTGAAACGATGAAGCCGGAGGCGATGGCGATGCCGTCGAAAAACGTATGGATGAGCAGTCCCATCAGCACCGAATAACCTTTGTGGGTGTGGACGAACTGTTCGGCGTGCGTTTCTTCTCCAAAGTGAAAGTGCGGCGTGACCGTGTGCTCGAAAAAATGGACGAGCAGATAGCCGAGCAGGATGAGGAATCCAGCGCGCGGCCCGCGCAGCGCGATGCTCTCCGGCACCATTTCGACCAGAGCCGTAGCCAGCATGAAGCCCGCGCCCAGCGCCACAAAGTAGCGCAGGTATGACCGCTCCCAGTGCTTCTGAACAATGATCGCGCCGCCAAAAACATTCGCGGCCGCCGCGGTGAGCCCCAGCAGCACACTGGTCACAATGGGAGACATGAGGAAGAAGGATAGCAGGAAAAAAGCTTCGAGCTACGAGCTTCGAGCCGCGAGCCGAACCCACGCTATCTTTACTCACTTCCACAATCTTCATTCTTACTCCTCCACTGCTAACATTTCTACGTGCGGATGTGGCTCCAACTTCTCGGCTGGCTGGCGTGCGTCGTGTACTCGACGATCCCTGCATTCTGGCTGATGATTCATCCGTTCGCAGAGCGTTGGCGCGCTCGCCGCCGCTCACCTTACCTGGTCCTGCTTCCCGCGTGGTTTGCCATGTGGATCGTGGCGGCACTCGCTTCGCGTCCATGGATAAGCGTTGTGCTCTACTCGACTGTACGGTCATGGATTCCCGCTGTGCTCCTGTTCGCCACAGGGTTCTATCTCTATGCGAAGTCCGGCAAGAGCTTCAGCGCGCAGCAACTGGGCGGAGTTCCCGAACTTCACAGCCGCAACCGCGACCAGCGTCTGGTGACCGATGGCATTCGCGCCCGCGTGCGTCATCCCGTGTATCTGGCGCACCTGTGCGAGATGATTGCGTGGAGCATTGGCACAGGCCTTGCCGTCTGCTGGGCGTTGACGGCATTCGCGATCATCACGGGTGCAGTGATGATCCGGATGGAAGACGCCGAGCTGGAGCAGCGGTTTGGGGAGTCGTATCGCGCTTATCGTCGCGCCGTTCCCGCGATCTTCCCAACAATCTTCAGTCATTCGACAGATATAATCCGACTTGGCTGAAAGCTGATGACTGAAAGCTGACAGCTGCACCTCATGCGCTTCGAACTCTTCATCGCAACTCGCTACCTGCGCGCTAAACGGCGACAGGCGTTTATCGGCATCATCACGGCGATCTCGATTGCTGGCGTTGCAGCGGGTGTCGCTTCGCTGATCGTCGCGCTCGCCATCAACAACGGATTCCGTCAGGACTTGCAGGCTCGGCTTTTGGGTTCGACTGCGCACGTCAGCCTGTTGCGCGTGGAGAGCGACGGGATTCAGGATTGGCGTCCGCTGCTCCAAAAACTTGAGAAAGAACCGCATGTCGTCGCGGCAGCTCCGGCAATCTACGAGCAGGTATTGATTTCGCGCGGGCCGCGCGCTCGCGGAGCCGTGTTGAAGGGCATGCTTCCGCGCTATGAGCGCAAGGTGAGCGATCTGCTCCAGACGGTGACGCTCGGCTCGGCTGCGGCGTTGGATGAAGCGTCTGCTTCTCGTGCTGAACAGGAAGGTTCCAAAGCGAAAGCAAATGCAACTTCTAATGCAACAGCAAATGCAAAAGCAAACCCAAATGCAACTGCCGCGGGCGAGGGCGCCCGCGCCACACAGTCCACTTCTCCCGACGATCTTACTGGCGTTCACGAGCGCGTGGCTGCTATGCCTCCTATTATTCTGGGCAAGGATTTGGCGGACGGCATCGGCGCTACTGTCGGATCGGTTGTGCTGGTCACTTCTCCTCAGGGCGAACTCACTCCCTTCGGCATGGTTCCCAAATACATTCGTTTTCGCGTCGCTGGCATCTTCAACTCCGGATTCTTCGACTACGACTCGTCATGGGCCTTCATACGGCTCGCCGATGCGCAGGAGCTTTTCGGCCTGGGCAACGTGATTTCGGTGATCCAGTTCAAGCTCGACGATATATATCGCGCGGGCGAAGTCGGCGACGAACTGGAAAAGGCCGCCGATTCTTTCACGGGCAGCAGCGGCTTTATGACCACCAACTGGATGGAGCAGAACAAGCCGCTGTTCCATGCTCTGCGCCTGGAGCGGCTGGTCACGTTCATCACGATTGGATTGATCGTGTTCGTCGCGGCGCTGAACATTCTGATCTCCCTCACGATGATGGTGATGGAAAAAACCAAAGACATCGCGGTGCTGATGTCGATGGGCACCAAGAAGCGGCAGATCCGGCGCGTCTTCATCGCGCAAGGTGTGCTGATCGGAGTGATCGGGACCGCCATCGGCCTGGTGCTCGGCTACGCCATCTCATTTGCGGGCGGACATTACCACTTCATTTCGCTCTCGCCCGAGGTCTACTCGATCGATTACGTTCCCTTCGTGCCGCGGCCAATGGATGGAGTAATCACCGCGCTCGTCTCCATCGGAATTTCGTTCGTCGCTACGATCTATCCGTCGTGGTCAGCGGCGCGAATTTTGCCGGCCGAGGCGCTGCGCTACGAGTGAGGCGGCTTTTTAGCTCTCAGCTGTCAGCTCTCAGCCATCAGGAAAGTCAAAAGCTCACACTCAGCAGCTGATGCGTGCCCTTTGTCGATTCTCAAGTGCGCGCGCTCACTCACGTTTCTGCCAGCCGTTATAGACCGGTTTCTCTGCGTGGCCTTGCTGAATGCATGGCTCGATGCGGGCATCTTCGGCGGGCACGTAAGTTGGCTCCAGAAGGGGCTTCACGTAAGCCGTTTCCGGATGGTTATTGGCGTCCTCATTGTTGTTCTTGTCTTTGTCTTCGTCACTGTCACTGTTTTTGTCGCTGTCACTTTGTTTGTTATTGGCTTCGAGCTGGGGTTGGTGGATGGCGTCGAGATTTTCGACGACGTCATCGGGTTGCGGGATTTCCGGCTTCATCTGTTTCAGGTTTGAGGAGGCGATCTGGAGTCCGTAGAACATCAGGCCGGCGGTTTTGGGATCGATTACTTGCGCGAGCAACCGCTGCATGGTTTGCGCGAGAGCGAACTGGATGGAGTGGGCGTCTTCGAGGACGGGTACTACGAAGAGAAGCGGCTTTTCCTGCTCGCCCAGATTGACGAGGCCCGGACGCCAGGCCTGATGGTAGTAGCAAAATCTGCGGGTTTGCAGGGCTGGCGACCCGCAACGGGTTCCGATGGTGCGGATGTGCTGGCAAAGTGGTACGGACTTGGTTCGCATGGTTTAAGGCTCCTTCGTTGATCGTTCGTCTGGCTGGGGTACCCCCCCGCCGCAGCGGTTGATTAGAATCATTGAGTTAGCGAAATTTTCCCGCTAAAGTATTGAGATATAGGTAGTTATACGTAAAGTATTGATTCTGGATGTCTTATCTCAGTCGCCTGTTGTTTTGTTGTTCACCTTGGCTTGGGGCGGTTGGCCAGAGGCTCTCAGTTTCCGTTTCGAATGCGGGCGGCACGTTGGGGCGGGGAACGCGCTGGCCTGATTCCACTATTTCGGGTGTGAATTCTTAAGTCAAGGGGAAAGACGTGGTGGAGGCTAATTCGAAAAACTCTGTTCCTAACTTAGCTTGGTTGGACAGCCGGGGCGGCTGTCCCTACGTCGTAACTGACTTGCTTGGACAGCCGAGGGCGGCTGTCCCTACGTTGTAACTGACTTGGTTGGACAGCCGAGGGCGGCTGTCCCTACGTTGTAATTTAGCTTGCTTGGACAGCCGGGGGCGGCTGTCCCTACGTTGTAACTGACTTGGTTGGACAGCCGGGGCGGCTGTCCCTACGTTGTAATTGACTTGCTTGGACAGCCGAGGGCGGCTGTCCCTGCGTTGTAATTTAGCTTGGTTGGACAGCCGAGGGCGGCTGTCCCTACGTTGTAATTTAGCTTGGTTGGACAGCCGGGGGCGGCTGTCCCTACGTTGTAACTGACTTGGTTGGACAGCCGGGGCGGCTGTCCCTACGTTGTAATTTAGCTTGGTTGGACAGCCGGGGGCGGCTGTCCCTACGTTTGGCTGAACGGGTTTGGTGGGTCGCTATACCAGATCCAGGGGTACTCGGTCCAGGTCGAGACCAGGCCCTTTCTTTCAGGATTGCGCAAAATGTAATCAACTTTTTCGTCCAGCCTTTCCGACGAGCGTAAGACACGATCAAAGGATTCCGTCTGCCAGACTTTGCTGGTGCGTGCCAGAAAGCGGTTGATCTTGTGTGCGGAGGCCCCTTTGATTGCGTCCATGATTTCGGCGAGGGAGTAGAGTTCACGCGCTAACTGGTTGGTCAGTGGAGTGAAAATGATGTGGACGTGGTCGGGCATGACGACAACGACATGGACATTGAGTTTCAGTTGATGGTCGTGCAGGCATGAGGCGAGCGCGATTTGGCGAGCAGGTTCGGGGAGAGGCCAGCGCAGGTGAGTGCAGAAGGTCACAAAATGCGGTTTGTTGTCGCGTTGTAAGTGGGGCAGATTGCGACGGTAGAAGGCCTTGGGCATAGAAGAGACTCGCGTAGAGACAGCCGCCCTCGGCCGTCCTGCGGGGCAAGGCCCCGCGAGAATAGTGTAGGGCGCGAGGGGACTTTATGACGGAGAAAGCGCAAAATTTTGATGGTGGTTGTGCCCGAAATGGAACAGACATGGCGGAAGAGGCGCGAGCTGCGCTCGCGAGGACAGCCGAGGCGGCTGTCCCTACGCGAGACAGCCGAGGCGGCTGTCCCTACGCGAGACGGCCGAGGCGGCTGTCCCTACGCGAGACGGCCGAGGCGGCTGTCCCTACGCGAGACGCCGCCTCGGCTGCCGCCTTGTGCAGATACTTACACTCTGGCGCAGACTGCTTTGGTCTGCGTGTAGAGGTTGAGGACGTCTTTGCCCATTTCTCTTCCCCAGCCGGATTGCTTGTAGCCTCCGAAGGGGAGAGCGGCGTCGAAGATGTTGTAGCAGTTGATCCAGACGGTGCCGGCTCGCAGCAAGGCGGCCAGGCGATGGGCCTTCGAAATGTCGTTGGTCCAAATGCCAGCGGCCAGTCCGTACATGCTGTTGTTGGCGTTGCGGACGAGATCTTCGGGATTGTCGAATGGAATGGCGGTGACGACCGGGCCGAAGATTTCTTCCCGCACTACGCGCATATTTTCTTTCGTGTTGGTGAGAACCGTGGGCTCGACGAAATAGCCTTTGTCGCCGAGCTTCTTGCCTCCGGTCATGGCGGTTGCGCCTTCTTTCATGCCAATTTCGAGGTAGTTGCAGACGCGCTGCAATTGCTCCTCGGAGACGAGCGGACCCATGACAGTTTCCGGCTCCATGCCCGATCCGACTTTGATTTTCTTGGCCTTGGCGGAGACGCCTTCGACGACTTTATCGAAGACGGGGCGCTCGACGTAGAGGCGCGAGCCGGCGCAGCAGCATTGTCCGTGATTGAAGAAGATGGCGCTGGCCGCGCCGGCGATGGCGGTATCGAGATCGGCATCTTTGAAGACCACGTTGGGCGATTTGCCGCCGAGTTCGAGAGAAACTTTTTTCAGGTTGCCGGTGGCGGCGTGCACGATGAGCTTGCCGACTTCGGTCGATCCGGTGAAGGCGATCTTGTCGACCAGATCGTGGGCAGCGAGGGCTGCGCCGGCGGTTTCTCCGTAGCCCGGGACGATGTTGACTACGCCGTCGGGGAATCCGGCTTCCTGGATCAGTTCACCCAGACGGAGCGCGGAGAGCGGCGTTTGCTCGGCAGGCTTCAGGACTACAGTGCATCCGCAGGTGAGTGCGGGCGCGAGTTTCCAGACGGCCATCAGGAGCGGGAAATTCCACGGGATGATCTGGCCGACTACGCCGACCGGTTCGCGCAAGGTGTAGGCGTGGTAATTTGCGCCGGGCGTGTAGGGGACGGAGATGGGGATGGTGGTGCCTTCGAGCTTGGTCGCCCATCCGGCCATGTAGCGGAACATATCGACGGCGAGGGGAACGTCGGCGGCGCGGGCGACGGTTAGAGGCTTGCCGTTGTCCAATGTTTCGAGGGTTGCGAATTCTTCGAGGTTTTCTTCGAGCAGGTCGGCGAGCTTCCAAATGAGCTTGCCTCGTTCGGAGGCGGTTAAGCGCGACCAGGGACCGCTGTCGAAGGCGCGGCGCGCAGCTTTTACGGCAGCGTCGATATCGGCTTTATCGCCTTCGGCAACTTTGGCGAGGACTTCGCCGGTGGCGGGATTGTAGGTGGGGAAAGTTTTGCCGGATACGGAATCCAGCCATTTGCCATCGATCAGCATTTTGCGTGGTTTGGCGAGGAATTGGTGGACGCGTGAATCAATCTGAGTGGGGGAAGTTACGGTTCCCATACATCCTCCTTGAAATACGGAATTTTCAATTACGACAGCTTGTTAAAGAGAAGTCCCCGGCGCGAAGTGATTTAAGAAAATAGTAGTCCTGGAGAGCGGGGAAGGCAACCGAGGGCAGGGGAGGCGAGCTTCGCTCGCTGGACAGCCGAGGCGAGCTTCGCTCGCTGGACAGCCGAGGGCGGCTGTCCCTACGCGGTTAAGACTCTGAGGTCAGAGGTCTGAGGTGAAAGACAGAAGTCAAACGTCTGAAGTCAGATTTGAAGAAGTGAAAATCTCACACTCGATTATCGCGACTTCGTTAGCCGCGACTTCGGGGCGAGGTTTGGGCGGTGGTTTAATACGATTCCGCAGACCTGATCGGCGAAGGTTTCGGTGAGTTCGGCGTGGCGGATGAGGAAGCGCATGTAAATGGGGCCGTAGAGAGAATCGAGGAGAAGATCGAGGTTGCTGCCGGCGGGAAGTTCGCCGCGATCGATGCCGCGCTGCAGAGTCTGGTAGGCCTGGCGGCGTTTGGGCCACAGGAATCTTTCGCGGAAGGCTTCGAGCAGTTCGGGATCGGACTGGCCTCCGGCGAGAAGAGCGGCAACGATCTTGCCGCGGGGCGAGCGAAAGAGGCGGATGACGCGGCGCATCTGGCGGGCCACGTCCTCGCGCAGGGAGCCGGTGTCGGGGAACTGGAGTTCGCGTTCGACGCTGGCTGAAAAAGCGTCGGCCACCAGGGTTGCTTTGGTCGGCCACCAGCGGTAGACGGTGGCTTTGCTGACGTTGGCGTCCGCGGCAATAGCTTCGATGCTAAGATCAGAAAAACCCTCCTGGCGGAGTAATTTCAGGGTGCTGGCGAGGATAGCCTGGCGCGAATGCTCGCTGCGAGGGCGTCCGGGCGGACGCTTGCCGTTGTTACTGTTGCCGTCGTTACTCTGGTGTGCGGCGGCGAGCGTGGTGTGGTTTTGCGCCATGCTGAAAGTCTATTATAATTTAAATCCGAAACGTACTGTTTCGAATCTATAGACAAAATGGGGTGAGTCGCGGGACAGCGACGATCCGGAGATGGATTGAGGAAACGCCGATGACTCGCGAAGAGTGTGAACCACGGGGTAGACGGGTGCATAGAGCCCCGGAACTGCAGCGGCATGCCCCGCACTCGAACCAACAAGAAAGAGGCGAGCTTCGCTCGCTGGACAGCCGGGGCGGCTGTCCCTACGTGGAGAAGCAAACTAGAGCTGCGATAGCAGTTTAAGTGAATCCATCGACGTTGCAAGTCTTATGTGGATAGTCGCGTTAGCGCTCCGGCGCCCTTATACGTTCGTGGTGATGGCGTTGCTGATCGTCATTCTTACGCCCATCACGATTCTGCGCACTCCGGTCGACATCTTTCCTGAAATCAACATTCCCGTCATCAGCGTGGTGTGGAGCTTCGACGGCATGTCGCCGAGCGAGATGGCGGACCGGATTGTGAGCAACTCGGAGCGCGGATTCACGGTGACGGTCAACGACATCGAGCATCAGGAATCGGTTGCGGTACCGGGGAAAGCAGTGACCAAGATTTTCTTCCGGCCCAACGTCAACCTCTCGATGGCGATGACGCAGGTCACGGCGATGTGCCAGACCATACTGCGAGGGTTGCCGCCGGGAACGACTCCGCCACTGGTCATTACTTATACGGCATCCACCACGCCGATTGTGCAATTGGGGTTGAGCAGCAAGACGCTTCCGGAACAGCAGTTGTTCGACCTTGGCAATAATTTTTTACGCACGCAGTTGACGACAGTGCAGGGCGCGGCGACTCCGTGGCCCTATGGCGGCAAGCCGCGCCAGATCGATGTGGACCTCGACGCCGCCAAGCTCCAGACCTACGGGTTGGCGCCGGCCGACATTGTCAACGCGGTGGCGGCGCAGAATTTGATCCTGCCGGCGGGTACTACGAAGATTGGTCCGACCGAATACAACGTGGAGATGAACGGCACTCCCGACACGATCGCCGAGCTGAATAATCTGCCGGTGAAGACCACGAACTCGTCGACGCTTTATTTGCGCGATGTGGCGCATGTGCGGGACGGATTCGCCGTGCAAACCAACATCGTGCGCCAGGATGGGGTGCGTGGCGTACTGATGTCGATGTACAAACTGGGCGGCGCTTCGACCCTGACCATTGTGAATGCGATCAAAGCGCTGTTGCCGGTGGCGCTAAAGACTCTGCCGCCCGAGCTTACGATCAAGGCTTTGTTCGATCAGTCGCTTTTCGTGCGCGCGTCGATTGAGGGCGTGATACGTGAGGGGCTGATAGCCGCCTGCCTGACGGCGGCGATGATCCTGCTTTTTTTGGGTGATTGGCGGCCGACGATTATTATTTCGATCTCGATTCCGCTCTCCATTTTTGTCTCGGTGATTTTGCTGAGCGCGCTGGGCGAAACCATCAACATCATGACGCTGGGAGGTCTGGCGCTGGCGGTCGGAATATTGGTGGACGACGCGACGGTCGAAATTGAAAACATCGAGCGCAACCTTGCCATGGGCAAGGAGATGAAACAGGCGATTCTGGATGGGGCGTCGCAGATTGCCGTGCCAGCGTTTGTTTCGACGCTCTGCATCTGCATTGTTTTCGTGCCGATGTTCTTCCTGACAGGAGTTGCGCGGTTCCTTTTCGTTCCGATGGCGGAGGCGGTGTCATTTGCCATGCTGGCCTCGTACCTGCTTTCACGAACACTGATTCCGACCATGGTGATGTACATCATGCGGGGGCATGAGCACCGGGCACTGGAGCCGAAGAATGTTCTGGCAAAATTTCAGCGCAGATTTGAGCGGGGCTTCGACAGGTTTCGCGCCGGGTATCAGCAACTGCTGGAAACGACGCTCGACAACCGCGGCCGCTTTGCGATCTGCTTTGTGATCTTTTGTGTGCTCTCGATGGGACTGGTGTTCTTTCTGGGACAGGATTTTTTCCCGCAGGTGGACGCGGGGCTTATCCGATTGCACTTCCGGGCGCGGCCCGGGCTGCGGGTGGAAGAGACGGCGAAGCTGTGCGACGAAGTGGAGCGCGTGTTGCGGAGCGAGATTCCGAAGCAGGAACTGCAGACGGTGCTCGACAATATCGGCCTTCCATACTCGAGCATTAACCTTTCCTACAGCAGTTCGGGGGTGATTGGAACGAGCGATGCGGAAATTTTGATAGCGTTGAATCCGGAGCATCATCATCCCACGGCGCAATATGTGCGGCGGCTGCGGCGGATACTGCCAGCGCGGTTTCCGGGCGTCGAGTTTTTCTTTCAGCCAGCCGATATTGTTTCGCAGATTTTGAACTTTGGGTTGCCGGCTCCGGTCGATATCCAGATTGTGGGCGCGGACATGCGCGGGAACTACGAGATCGGGCAGAGGATCGCGAACCGGCTGCGCCTGATTCCGGGCACGGCCGACGTGCACGTGCAACAGATGATGAGCCTGCCGACGCTTCGTCTGGATATGGAGCGCACGCGCATCAACCAGGTGGGACTGACGGCGCAAAATGTCGCGCAAAGCGTGTTGATCAGCTTGAGCGGAAGCTTCCAGACGGCTCCGAATTTCTGGCTGAACCGAAAGAACGGGGTTACGTACCCCATCGCCGTTCAATCTCCACAGTACCGAATGACTTCGCTGCAGGACTTGATGGACACGCCGGTTACGAATGGGCGCGTGCAGCCGCAAGTGCTGGGCAATCTGGCGGAACTGACGCCGACGACGCGCCCGGCGGTGGTGAACCACTACAACGTGCAACCGGTGATCGATGTGTACGCCAGCACGCAAGGGCGCGATTTAGGCGGGGTTGCGTCGGACATCATGAAGGCGCTCAAGCCCTTCGAGGATCATCTGCCACGGGGAGCGCAAATCATAGTGCGCGGGCAGGTACAGACGATGAAGTCCTCATTTTTTGGGCTGGGATTCGGCTTACTTGGGGCGATCGTGCTCGTCTATCTTCTTATTGTGGTGAACTTTCAGTCGTGGCTCGATCCATTCATTATTATTACGGCTTTGCCGGGAGCGCTGGCGGGGATCTGCTGGTTTCTGCTGGTGACGCGGACGACGCTGAGTGTTCCGTCGCTGACCGGAGCGGTGATGTGCATGGGGGTGGCGACGGCGAACTCGATTCTGATGGTTTCGTTTGCGCGTGATCGCATGGATATGGGCGTGCCCGCTTTGCAGGCGGCGATTGAAGCCGGCTATACGCGAATCCGGCCGGTACTGATGACGGCGCTGGCCATGATCATCGGCATGGTGCCGATGGCGCTCGGCTTCGGAGAAGGCGGCGAACAGAACGCACCCCTGGGCCGGGCGGTGATCGGCGGGTTGTTGTTCGCAACCGTCGCGACATTGTTTTTTGTGCCGAGCGTGTTCGTCGTTATTCACGGACGCCGGCAAGCGCGTCTGCAGGCGCAACAGAAATAGAACTGGTTGGAGACAGCAATTATGGCAGTGGAACAACCACCGGATACGCAAGCCGCCGAGAGGCATCCTGTCCACCCGCAGATCGAGCGGCCTCCGGAGCTACCGCCTGCGCCAGCCGCGCGGGCCAAGGTTCTGGTCGGCGCCGTGCTGCTTGTCCTGCTCACGGCGGGCGCGGTTACCTTCCTAACCAGGAAGGGAGAAACGGACGCGCTCGCAAAGGAAACGGATGCGGCGGCGATTCCGACGGTGGCGGTGGTGCGTCCGACGACTGAGGCCGGGAACGATGAGCTTGTGTTGCCGGGGAATTTGCAGGCTTTCATCGAATCTCCAATTTTTGCGCGCACCAACGGTTACCTTTTGCGCTGGTACAAGGACATTGGAAGCAAGGTGGAGAAAGGGGAGTTGCTGGCTTCGATTGATACGCCGGAAGTGGATCAGGAACTCTCACAGGCGCGAGCCGGACGCGAGCAGATCAAGGCGGCGTTGGGATTGGCGAAGATTTCCGCCGATCGCTGGGCGAATCTGCGCAAGACCGACTCGGTTTCACAGCAGGAAGCCGATCAGCAGGAGAGTGGATACACACAGGCGCAGGCGAACCTGGCGGCGGCCGACGCGAATGTGCGCCGGCTGGAAGAGATGGAATCGTTCAAGAACGTCTACGCTCCTTTTTCCGGCGTGCTCACGCGGCGCAATGTGGATCCGGGGGCGCTGATCAACTCGGGAGCGCAAGCGGCTGGCAGGGAGTTGTTCGACATTGCGCGCGTCGATCCGCTTCGCGTTTACGTCAGTGTTCCACAGGCGTACGCGCCATCGATGAAAGTTGGCGTCAAGGCAGCGGTTACACTCCAGGAATTTCCGGGGCAGAAATTTACGGGGACGGTGGCGCGCACGGCGGATGCCATCGATATGTCCACGCGCACACTGAACACGGAAGTTGATGTTCCGAACAGAGACGGCAAGCTGTTGCCCGGTTCGTTCGGGCAGGTGCATTTCGCGGTCGGAAATGCGGTTCAGAGAATCACGATTCCGACGAATGCGATGTTGTTCCGCGCGCAGGGCCCGCAGGTGGGGATAGTGAGCAACGACGACAAAGTGGAATTGCGCTCGATCGTGATCGGGCGTGATTTTGGCACCACGATCGAGATTGTTGGCGGGCTCGAGCCGAGCGATCGGATCATCATTAATCCTTCGGACTCGCTTGAGTCAGGGCAGCAGGTTCACATTGCCCAGCCGAACGAGAGCCAGCCGAATCCAGGAGCCCAACGCCCGTGATGGTTGCGGTGTCAGGTCGTGGGGCGCGGACACTCCCGCCGACAAGTTCAAGGCAGTCTCGGTTCGCGCAGTCTGCTGATCCGCTGCATGCACGCGGGCGGGGGCGCCCGCGCCACACGGGCAGTTTCGTGGCGATCCTGATGGTGGCTGCTTTATTTTCCGGGTGCGCGGTTGGGCCGAATTACAAGCGGCCGACCGCTCAGGTTCCCGACACGTGGAAGGGCGAAGGGCCATGGCAGATTGCCTCTCCGAAGGACGCGATCCCGAAGGGAGCGTGGTGGCAGATCTATCACGACGCGGAACTGGATCGGTTGGAGCAGGAGTTGCTGCAAGCGAATCAATCGCTGACGGCGGCGCAGAATCGGCTCTCGGAGGCGCGGGCGTCGGCGCGGATTGCATCGGCGGCGTATTTCCCATCGTTGAGCGCGGACCCCAGTGGAGAACGGCAACGCCTGGCCGGGAATCGGCCGCTCTCGGGCAGTACGGTTCCGCTCACACCGGTGACGCAGAATGTTTTCACGATTCCGTTTTCGGCGAGCTATGAGGTCGACTTGTTTGGCAGGGTGCGGCGTAATCTTGAAGCGGCTAACGCTTCACTGCAGGGAAGCGCGGCCGATCTGGGAAATGTGCGCCTGGTGTTGACCGCCGAACTTGCGGCCGATTACTTCAATCTGCGCGAATCGGACCGGGAGGCGGGCGTGGTGCGGCAATCGGTGGAGATCCAGCAAAAAGGTCTGGACCTGGTGAACCATCGTCATGAGGGTGGAGTCGCGTCAGGGCTGGAGGTGGCGCAGCAGGAGGCGCTGCTGGATTCGACAGCCACGCAACTTCAGCTTGTACTGCAACAGCGCGCGCAATATGAACATGCGATTGCTGTGTTGACAGGGAAGGCGGCCTCTGCCTTTAGCCTCGCGCAGGCGCCTTTTGAAGTCAGTCCGCCGGCGATTCCGACAGGAGTTCCATCGGAGATTCTGGAGCGGCGGCCGGATGTGGCGACGAGTGAACGCCGGATGGCATTTGAAAATGCGCAAGTCGGGCTGGCGACGGCCGCTTTTTATCCGCACGTGACGTTGAGCGGGGCGGGGGGATGGCAGAGCCGCGATATTGCAACGCTGGTGAACGCTCCGAGTGCGATCTGGGCGCTCGGAGGCGATCTGCTGCAGCCCATTTTCAATGGGGGACAGAACCGCGCGAACCTGGCGCTGCAGCGAGCGTCTTATGACGAGTCGGTGGCCAACTATCGGGAATCGGTGCTGGAGGCATTCCAGCAGGTTGAGGATGGACTTTCCGGGCTCGAGCTGCTTGACCAGGCGGCGAAGACCCAACAAACGGCTGTGGAAGCTTCACGGCGGGCGCTCGACATCGCCAATAGCAGATATGTAGGTGGTGTAACAACTTATCTCGATGTGATTACCGCGCAATCGACGCTGCTAAGCAACGAACGCCTGGCGACCCAGTTGCTCGGCCAGCAGATGGTGACGTCGGTTTATCTGGTGAAGGCGCTGGGTGGCGGGTGGGACGCCTCGCAGATTCAGAACGAGCAGGTGCGGCCTGCGGTTATTCAGGCTGTGCAGCAGTAGCGGCTCCTAGGCCTCGGGATTGTGGAATCCGATGCTAACGTCGCAAAGTGCGCGACGTTAGGATGGGGCACCCTCAGTGATTTTGATTACTTGTAGAACCTTGGGGATCGTGGAATCCCACTCTAACGTCACAGAGTGCGCGACGTTAGAATGGGGCACCCTCACTAATTTTGACTGCTTGTAAATCCCTTGGGGATCGTGGAATCCCACTCTAACGTCGCAAAGTGCGCGACGTTAGAATGGGGCACCGTCGGTGATTTTGACTGCTTGCAAACCCGTTAGACCGCTCTGGGATGCGCCCTTTCTTTTTGGAAACCTTCCTGATGTGACTTGGCTCACTTTCCTTTTGGTTGATACACACAGTCAAGAGTGATCCCTCTCATAGTCCGGGTGGGCCTATCGAGGCCATGATGTCATGGCGCTGCAAGAAGCCCCCTTCGCGTAGCGTAAGGAGCTGAAGACCCGGCAGCGCGCCCGTTTTCGGCCCAACCCAAAAATCCAAAGGAGTCCGCGATGGCGAGCTCTGTCAAGCCGGAGAATACTGTCCAGTCCCACCTGGAAGCGGCGGGGGTATCGCGCCGCGATTTCTTGCGTTTGTGCTCAGTGATCATCGCCACCGCACCCGCCGGACTTGCGCTTACGAAGGCTGGCTCGGTAGCAGAGGTTGCCGCGAAGATTGGGAAGGCGCGGCGGCCGTCGGTGATCTGGCTGCACTTTCAAGACTGCACCGGATGCACGGAAACGCTGTTGCGCACTTCGGCTCCCGATGCGGCGCATTTGATCCTCGACATTATTTCGCTCGATTACCACGAGACGTTGATGGCTGCTGCGGGCGCGCAAGCGGAGGCGGCGCTGCGCCAGGCGATGAGCGAGAACGCGGGGAAATACGTACTGGTGGTGGAAGGCGCGATTCCGACGCGCGACGACGGCGTGTACATGCAGCTGGGTGGACGTCCAGCGGTGCAGGTGGTGAAAGAGGTGGCGTCGAAAGCGGCGGCGGTGATCGCGATCGGATCGTGCGCCTCGTGGGGAGGGATTCCTTCATCCGATCCGAATCCAACGGGCGCGGTTGGAGTCGACACAGTGATCGCAGGCAAGCCGATCGTGAATTTACCGGGTTGCCCACCGAATCCGTATACCTTGCTGGCGGTGGTGCTGGAGTACGCGACGATGAACCGGCTGCCGGAACTGGATGAGTTGCGGCGTCCGATATTCGCTTACGAACGCGTAATTCATGAGAACTGTCCGCGGCGGGCGCACTTTGACGCGGGGCGGTATGCGCATGCCTACGGGGACGAAGGTCACCGGCAAGGCTGGTGCCTTTACAAGCTGGGCTGCAAGGGTCCGGTGACGCATGCGGCTTGTTCGACGCGGCATTTTAATGAAACGCCGGGAGTGTGGCCGATCGGGATTGGGGCGCCGTGCCTGGGCTGTACGGAGAAGAACGTGGTCTGGAAGATGTCGACGGTGGAGACGGTGCCGATACATCTGGCGACTCCGCCGGATACCTATCCGCCGATTTACAGCGGGACGGGAAAGATCAAGACGGGCGCGGCGGTGCTGGTGGGCGCCATTGCCGGAGCGATTGGAAGCGCGTCATGGGTGGCGTCGCAGCGCTTCCGGAGCAGCCAGGAGGCGGGAGTGGAGCGGATTATCGCGGACCGCGAACTGGCGGACAAAGAAGCTGCAGCCGCCAAGAAAGAGGAATAATGTGGCCATCACTCGGCGAGAACTGATCGCGACGATCGCCAAGACGGGCGGAACGGCCGCCGTGGCCGTCACAGTGGGAACCGGAACTCTGCATGCAGAGAGCGAAACGCCGACGGTCCCGAGTGCCGCGGTAGGGCTGCTCTACGATGCGACGGTTTGCATCGGATGCAAGGCCTGCGTGGCCGCGTGCGCGGAAGCGAACGACACGCCGCCCGACACGCGCGGTGACGGACTTCACCAAGCACCCACCGATCTGAACGAACAGACCCGGAACATTATCAAGCTGTATAAGCCGGCGGATGGCTCGCCCTCTTCATTCGTCAAACGGCAGTGCATGCAGTGTCTGGATCCGGCGTGCGCCGCGGGATGCCCGTTCCAGGCGCTGCACAAAGATCCGGAAAACGGCATCGTGTACTGGACTGCTGATAAGTGCATTGGCTGCCGTTATTGCACGATTACCTGCCCGTACCACGTTCCGCGATTTCAGTGGCAGGGTTACAACCCGCGCGTGACGAAGTGCGAATTGTGCAGCCAGCGGCTGGATAAAGGTCTGAAGCCGGGTTGCACGAGCGTCTGCCCGACGGGCGCGGTGATTTTTGGTCCGCGCACGGTGCTGCTGATGGAGGCGAAGCGCCGCATCAAGGAAAATCCGGGGCGCTATTACAAGAACAAAGTCTACGGCGAAACGGATAACGGAGGCACGCAGTCGCTGTACCTGGCGCGCGTTCCGTTTGACGATCTTGGGTTGCCGGAGCTGGGCGAAGAATCGGTGCCCGCCAAGACGCTCCGTTGGCAAAGGCGTTTTTATCAATACTTCGCGCTGCCGGCGGTGCTGTATGTGGGGCTGGTGTCGGTGATTCGCAAGAACCTGAAGGGCCACGAAGACGAAGCGCACGAACATGAGAAAGAAACCGGTTTGAGGGCGCAGCTATGAGCGCAATTACGAACAGTCAATTCAAGGCCGAAGAGCGGGCAGAAGGACGAAGTGAAATCCGGAGTGAAGACCGGTGGGAGCGAGCCGTACCGGTTTATGGCTTTCCGGTGGTGACGCGGTTTTTCATCGTCCTGATGGCTTTGACGGTGGTGGCGCTGGTGTTGACGGGCTACCGCGAATTGGCTGGCCTGGGCCCAGTCAGTGGAATGAATGACGCGTTCGGGTGGGGAATCTGGAAGACGTTCAATGTGATGGTGCTCACGGCGCTCGGATCGGGCGCGTTCGCGGTGGGCATTGCGGCCTGGGTTTTCAAGCGCAAGAAGTTGCACGCGCTTATGCGCATGGCGCTGTTGACGAGCTTTCTGGCCTACGCTTGCGGACTGCTGCTGCTGGGAATCGATGCGGGACGCCCGTGGAACTTTTACTGGATCGTTTTCCCGTGGAAGTGGAACATGCATTCGCCGCTCGCGGAAGTGGCCATCTGCATGTCGATCTACGCGATGATCCCATTGGCCGTTGAGAACCTTCCGCCGGTGCTGGAACGACTCTGGTATTTCGATTCCCGGCTGCGGCCGGGCGTCGAAAAGGTTGAGAAGCGGCTGCATTCCGTCTTTCCGTATGTCATCGCATTGGCTTACTTGTTGCCGGGGATGCATCAGTCGTCGCTGGGCGCGCTGATGTTGCTGGCAGGTGAGCGAGTCCATCCCTTGTGGCAGACGCCTTTTCTGCCGTTGCTGTACGTGTGGGCGGCTTGCTTCATGTCATTTGGGTGCGTGGCCGGATGCACCATGCTCTGCTGCCTGGTGTGGAAGCGGGCAATGGATATGGACGTACTGGACGAGGCCGCTCGAATTACCAGCTGGCTGATCTACGGATGGTCGGCGCTGCGGCTTCTGGATATCGCATTTCGGGAACAGATCAGCACCGCCTTCCATTTCGATCGCTTTGCGGGCGTTTTCTGGCTGGAGATGATTTTGATTGTCGGCGGAGGCTGGCTGTTGCAGCAGTCCCTGAGGACGCACGACAGGGGCAATATGTTCCTCGGATATGTGCTCAGTTCGCTTGGCGGAATGATTTACCGCTTCAGTCCGACAACGCTTGCATTCCGCCCCAATCCTCAGGCCCTGTATTTTCCTGCCACCATCGAGATTCTGGTGTCGCTGGGTTTTATCGCGATGGGCGTGGCGGGATTTCTGGTGGCGGTGAAACGGTTCGCCATTCTGCCCGCTCCACTCTATGTTTGGCATGACATGGCGAGCTACTTCCGGTTTCGGCGGCCGTACATACGCTGGACCGGGTATTTCAAGTACGGTCATTTTGGTGAAAACGAAACGGTTGCAAACGACAATGGAGCTGCGACTGGGCTCATAAATGGTTCTGCGAGCGGGCCCTCAGGGGCTAAGGCCCCGGCATTCACGGGCTCGGAACGGCACGGCTGAAGCCGTGTCCTGCCCAAAACCATGCCGTGCCCCAGAGGAACTCTGATTAAGTGCTGGCAAAAGCGTAAACCACGGAGGACACAGAGGTGCACAGAGGTCCCAAGGCACTTTAATCAGAGCTCCCCTAGACTAGTTTGGGGACCAGTTTTTGATGGTGTTACTAACTATGAATTAAGTACTCTACTAACTCTGACTAACAGCAGGCACTATGTCCAAGAGAATCACGATCGATCCTATTACGCGAATTGAAGGCCACCTCCGCATCGATGTCGAGGTGGAAAACTATGCGGTGAGCAATGCCTGGGCGTCCTGCACCATGTGGCGCGGCATCGAAACGATTCTGCGCGACCGCGATCCTCGCGACGCGTGGATGTTCACGCAGCGCTTCTGCGGCGTGTGCACGACCGTGCATGCGATGGCGAGCGTGCGCGCGGTGGAGGACGCGCTCAAGCTGCCGGTGCCCGCGAATGCGCAATACATTCGCAACCTGATTCTGATTGCGCACGCGCTGCACGATCACATCGTGCACTTCTATCAGTTGTCGGCGCTCGACTGGGTTGACATTCTGGAGATTCCGAAAGCGGATCCAGCGGCTGCGTCGAAGCTTGCGGAGACGATTTCGCCCTGGACACGCAATTCGCGCAACGAACTGAAGGCGGCGCAGGACAAAGTGAAGGCGGTGGTAGCGAGCGGACAACTCGGTATTTTTCAAAATGGATATTGGGGACATCCGGCGATGCGTCTCTCGCCGGAAGTGAACCTGCTGGCATTTACGCATTACGTGCAGGCGCTGGAATACCAGCGCAAAGCGCTTCAGGTGGTGGGAATGCTGGGAGGGAAGACGCCACACATCCAGAATCTGGTGGTGGGCGGCGTGGCCAATGCGATCGATCTGGACAGCCAGAGCGCCTTGACGATGGACAAGCTGGAGGCGGTTCGTCTGCTGCTCGACGAAGTGGTGCGCTTCATCAACGAGGTTTACCTGATCGATGTGTGCGCAGTGGCGGCGATGTATCCGGAATGGTTCAAGATCGGCAGCGGCGTGACGAACTATCTCGCGGTGCCCGATCTGCCGCTCGACAGCAACGCGGTGGCCTATGATCTGCCGGGCGGCGTCATCATGCATGGTGACATCGGCGGCGTGCAGGCGTTCAAAACGGCGTCGGATGCGGTTTTCCGCGAGTCGGTCACGGAAGATGTGACGCATGCTTACTACGAGGGCGACAAGCCGCTGCATCCGTGGAAAGGCGAGACCGAGCCCCAGTTCACGGAATGGGACGGAGAGAAAAAATATTCCTGGGTGAAGTCTCCGCGGTATAAAGGCCAACCGATGCAGGTGGGGCCGCTGGCGCAGGTGTTGGTGGGTTACGCGCAAGGGCATCCGCTGACCCGGAAGTATGCGGACTTGGCACTGGGGCAGGTATCCGCGATTGCGAAGGTGAATGCTACACCGGCTTTGATGCATTCGACGTTAGGACGCCACGCGGCGCGCGCGATTCGCGCGGCCATGCTCGGCGAACTGGCGCAGAAGCACTGGCAACTGCTGGTCGATAACATCGCGAAGGGCGATTTGACGGTTCATAACGAGCCCGTTTTCCCGTGGGGCGAAATCGAGGGAGTGGGAACACATGAAGCTCCGCGAGGAACGTTGTCACACTGGGTGGTTATCAAGGGCGGAAAGATCAAGAACTACCAGGCAGTGGTTCCTTCGACCTGGAATGCGAGTCCGCGAGACGAATCGGGCGCACACGGGCCTTACGAGGCGTCTCTGCTGCACACTCCTCTGGCGCGTCCGGAGGAGCCGCTGGAAGTGTTGAGAACGGTGCACTCGTTCGATCCATGCATGGCGTGCGCGTGCCATACTTTCGATCCTTCGGGGCGGCAGATCGCGCGCGTGAAAGTGCTGTGAAGCTGTTGTGAAGCTGCTGTTTGTGAAATCAGCGTGAAGAAGAAAAAGATCACCATCGGCGGAATCGGGAGCGTGCTGCTGGGCGACGACGGGGTGGGCCCGTTCGTTGCGGGCATGCTGGAATCCGGATACCGGTTTGATGAGAGCGTGACGGTGGCGGACCTGGGCACGCCCGGTCTTGATCTGGTCGCGCATCTTTCTGTCATTGACGCGCTCATTCTGGTCGATTCGGTTGCGAATGGGGAGGCTCCCGGAAGCGTGACGCTGTACAGGAAAGAGGATATTTTGCGGCATGGCCCTGCGCCGGTGCGCATGGACCCGCATTCGCCCGCGCTATCGGAGTCGCTGCTGATTGCGGAGTTGGCAGGCGAAGGTCCGGAGGAGATTTTGCTGATCGGCATCACCGGCGAGCGGTACGATGTGGGAGCAGGATTAAGCGAAGCGGCCCGACAGGCTGCTACCAGCGCGGTAATAGAAGTTCTGGGGGAACTTGACCGGCTGAATATTTCCTATTCCAGATTACGCACGGAACCCTTCTCGGCCTGGTGGGAACCACTCGCCAAGGCGCTGCCAGTTATGTCCGGATCGGAAGGCTATAGCGGTTTCCGAGAAGCATCCGCTGCCATTGCGCAGTTCTGCCCCGCCGGACAGCCGGGGGCGGCTGTCCCTACGCGTGCTTGATGGATACACCAGCCGCGAAACCGCTCTAGCTTCGACCCTGGCCGGCGGCAAAGGCAGACTGGTTCTGCCCGGCATAACGCGCACGAACCTCACGCTCCGCCGTCAACCAATCCTGCGCTTGATCACCCGCGGCCCCCTGACGCTCCAAAAACAGTTCGTAAGCGCGGCGGCGGATCTCTTCATCCAGGTCCGCATTGGTTTTCTTGGCAGCGAGGTTGATTGGCGTCACATTCTTGCGCACTTCAGACACAACCTGCAGCGGAGCCTGTTGTACAGGCGTAGCTTCCGTGGGAGGAGCAGTTTTCTTGCCGCGGGTAGTTCCAGTTCCGTCGGTCTTACGAGCCATGTAGTTCTCCTTACAGATGCCTAGATCGAATAATGGCTTCACATGATGAAGCAGAGACATAAGCGTTACTCGTGAGCCGCACAATCGGCACTTTGTAACGAAATTTATATATCCACTATAGCGCGTATGCCTGTGGA
Source organism: uncultured Acidobacteriaceae bacterium (assembly GCA_963821295.1). Lineage (GTDB taxonomy): Bacteria > Acidobacteriota > Terriglobia > Terriglobales > Acidobacteriaceae > Acidiflorens. The sequence goes on from CAWGDB010000001.1 coordinate 1,791,845, forward strand.
ATTGTTGCGAATCGGTATCGAAAAAAGCGTTACTGTGCATAGAAAGTTTACTCTTTGGGACATACCCCGATTTCGCAGCCGCATCGTAGGAAAAGTACCGTAGTAACTTGTCGGATGTGCCCACTGCACGCAGGATAAAGGGGAAGGTTCAATGCCCTACTATGTCATTTTCTGGCAGTCAAAGTGTTGCGAAAAAGACCGTCAAGTCCGAAATCACCGATCTGGAGGCAATGCTTTCCGAGTCTCCGACCTCAGAGCGGGTCTGTCAGAAGCTTGCCCGGATCCTGAATGTGCGTCGTAGCGAAGTTGCTTTGCTGAGGTTGGAGAAAGGCAGTTTGCGCTTCGTTTTCCCAGTCGAACTACGTTCCACGGGGATGTTGCCGCTGACCGGGTCAGCGGTGGCGGCGCGGACAGCGGCCACGCGCACTCCACTGTTGTCGAATTCGTTTATGCGGGTGCGGCATGCCAGCCTTTTTGAAGCGGTCAAGGTTTCGGGCGAGGAAGAAGACCGAAGCCAGGACCAGATGCCGATTCAGAAAATCATCTCGGTACCGGTGGCGCGAGCGGGCGAACCCGTGATGGGCGTGGTGCAGGTCTCCCGCAAAGGTCTTGATGTAAAAGTGGCGGGTGAGGACTTCACGGGAGAAGACCTGAAACAACTTGAACGGATCGCTGACATTCTTGCCTGCATGCCCTTCATGCAGGAAGGCGCCGGGTTCTAAGGGCAAGTCAGAAGTCAAATTGAAGAAGTGAATCTAAGAGCAAGTCAGAAGTCAGAAGTCAAATTGAAGAAGTAAATGCACTTGCTTTTTCACTTCTTCAATTTGACTTCTGACTTCTGACTTTTGACTTTTGACTTTTGACTTGCCTTCAGATTGCTTGGCCGGCACAAAACCCTGAGGCCCATGCCCACTGGAAGTTGAAGCCGCCGAGCTGACCGGTGACGTCTACGACTTCTCCAATGAAGAAGAGGCCGGGTACTTTCCTGGTTTCCATGGTGCGCGGGGAAAGTTCGCCGGTATCGACTCCGCCCGCTGTCACTTCCGCTTTACCGTAGCCCTCGGTTCCATTCGGTTTTACCTGCCAAGCATGGAGTTGTCGTTCGGCTTCAAGAAAGGCGTGATCGGAGTTTGCTGAGGGAGGAAACGTTTCAATCCAGCGGTCGGCAAGACGTCGCGGCAGGATTTCCCTGAGCAGCAATCTCCAGTTCGATTGGTCGCGATGACCTCGTGCTCGCAGGAGGGCATTCAGATCGATATGGGGAGCGAGGTCGATGGTGATGGGCGCGCCGGCATCCCAGTAGGAGGAGACTTGGAGGATGGCGGGTCCGCTGATGCCGCGATGGGTGAAGAGCATTTTTTCCTGAAACGTTTCGTTTGCGCGGGACGTGGAGACAATCACCTCGGTTGAGACTCCAGCGAGATCGCACCAGCGTTTGCGATCGGATTCGCTGAAGACAAAAGGAACCAGGGCGGCGCGAGTGGGTTGGATCTTCAGGCCAAATTGTCGTGCCAGATCGTATCCAAAAGAAGTGGCGCCGATCTTTGTAATCGACAATCCTCCGGTGGCTACCACGATGTGGGGCGCAGTGAAGGTGACATTCTCTGCATGCACCGTGAAGTGTTCACGCTTGCACACTTGGGTAATTTTCGTGTTCAGCTGGATTTCGACCCCGGCGGCGCGGCATTCCTGCTCGAGCATCGCAATGATGTCGTTCGCGGAGCGATCGCAGAACAGCTGGCCCAACTTTTTTTCGTGATATGGGATGCGATGCTTTTCGACCAAGCGCAGGAACGCATCCGGAGGATAGCGAGCGAGCGCCGACTTGGCGAAATGGGGATTCGCAGAGATGAAATTCTCCGGGCCAGCATGCAGATTGGTGAAATTGCAGCGGCCGCCGCCAGAGATCAGGATCTTTTTGCCAATATGATCGGCGCGTTCGAGGACCAGAACGCGTCGTCCACGCTTGCCGGCTTCGATCGCGCACATCAGTCCGGCTGCACCGGCTCCGAGAACGATGGCGTTGTATGCTTGGTCCATGCTGGAAAGACTCACGCAGCAACGAGCTTAGCAGGGCGATGAAGCCGGAAGAAACAATGGGCAGCGCTTGTCTGATCAAAGTCCGCGGGGTGGTGCAGGGGGTGGGATTTCGACCCTTTGTGTATCGTATTGCGCGCCAATTGGATTTGTCGGGGTGGGTGTTGAATGGAGAAGAGGGGGTTGCGATCCACCTGGAGGGTGAGGAGCCGATCTTGCAGGAGTTTCTGAAGCGGCTGAGGAGCGAGGCGCCTCCGGCTTCGCGCATTGTCGCGATCGAAGTCGCGCCCGTCGATGTGGTGGGGTTTCAGGAATTCGTCATCAAGGAGAGTGAGCGAAATCGCCGCCCCACGGTGCGCATCTCTCCCGATCTTCCAGTATGCGACGACTGCTCGCGCGAACTGGTGGATCCGGACAACCGCCGCTACCACTATCCCTATATTAACTGCACGAATTGCGGGCCGCGCTATACGGTGATTCTGGCGCTTCCCTATGACCGGCCAAATACTACGATGAGGGACTGGCCGTTTGACGAATATTGCGACGGCGAATATCACGATCCCGCCAACCGGCGATTTCACGCGCAGCCGGTTGCCTGCCCTGAGTGCGGCCCGCATTACTATCTGCGACTGGGTGCGGAAATTGTGCGCGGTGATGAACGGGTGATTCGTCAAACGGTGGAATTGCTTGATTCCGGAAAGATTGTGGCTGTGAAGGGTCTGGGCGGTTATCACCTGGCCTGCGATGCGAGAAACGCCGTCGCTGTAGCCGCCATGCGCGCGCGCAAGTTCCGAAAAGAAAAACCGTTTGCGGTGATGGTTGAGCACATCGCCGACGCGCAGGAGTTGGTGGAGCTTTCTGCGGAGGCGACGGAGCTGCTTAGTTCGATTGCCAGGCCCATCGTGCTCGCGCCAGCTCGCGTGGAGCTGGTGGGGGTGGCTCCCGATAATCGGGAGCTGGGGATCATGCTGCCATATACGCCGCTACAGCATCTGCTGTTTGCGTTTGGCGCGCCACGCATCCTGGTGATGACGAGCGCGAACCGGTCGAGCGAACCGATTGCTTATGACGATCAGGATGCTTTCGACCGACTGTCGGGCATCGCGGATGCATTTCTTGTCGGCGAGCGTCCGATTGCACGGCGGGTTGACGACTCGGTGGCGCGCGCTGGGGTGCTAGGCCCGGCGATTCTCCGCCGATCGCGCGGGTATGCGCCGGGCGCAGTGGCGAGCTTTCCGATGCAGCCCTCTTCTTCGCGATTCTGTTCTTCGATGCGACTGTCTTCTTCAGTGCGACTCTCTGCAGAGAAACCGATCCTTGCGCTTGGAGCCGATCTGAAGAATACGGTTACGCTGGTTGTCGAGGGTCAGGCTTTCGTCAGCCAGCACATTGGCGATCTGGACCACTACGAGGCATTTCGCGCGTTCGAGGAGACGATTCGCGACCTCATGACGATGTATGACATTCGCTGGGAGGATGTTGTCGTAGTGCACGACGCTCACCCGGAGTATCGCTCAACCGTGCATGCGCTTCGGTTGCCGTGTTCAAGCAGACGTGCAGTGCAGCATCATCGTGCGCATATTGCTTCTGTGCTTGCCGAGCGCGGCGAATGGGAAAGGCGAGTCCTGGGCGTCAGTTTTGACGGAACCGGCTACGGAGACGACGGCAGCATTTGGGGTGGCGAAATATTTGCGGGAAGCCTGGCGAGTGGATTCGAAAGAATTGCGCACTTGAGGCCTGCCGCGCTGGCTGGGGGCGATGCGGCGGCGCAGTATCCCGTGCAGGCGGCTGCCGGTTTTCTTGCGCAGGTGGAAGGCTTGCCCGCTTTGAACGATGCGCCGTTTTCTTTTCCGGCCCGCTACCAGACCGCATTGCAATTAGTGCACAAAAATGTACGGACATTTCCGACGACATCGGTTGGCCGGCTCTTTGATACGGCGGCGGCTCTACTCGGATTTACGCGCGAAATTACATTTGAGGGCCAGGCCGCGATGTGGGTCGAGCACATGGCTCGCGCGGCGAGAGAAACAGATTGCTACCCGTTCCCGCTGGTTCATGGGGAGTTGGATTTTCGTCCGCTATTGAGCGCGGTGGCTGCAGATCGAAAGCGGGGACGTGATCCGGCGGTGATCGCTCGTGCTTTCCAGCGCGGGATTGGACACGGCGTTGCTGAAGCGATCAAGGTGCTGGCGAACGCTCAAAACTTGGACACGGTCGTTTTCTCAGGAGGCGTGTTCCAGAACGAGCTGCTGCTTGAGGACATCAAGCAGGAATTGGAGAACAGCGCTTTGCAGCTTTGGGCTAACCAGGCCGTGCCCGCGAACGACGGCGGCATCAGCCTAGGTCAAGCGGCGTTGGCGGCGTTTCGCAATCCGGATCAGGAATGAGGCTCGCGATATTTTGATTCTTGATCTGGTTCTCGATCTGGTTCTCGATCATTTTGGTTCTCGATTCCGCTGAATTACGGGAATCTTGCCGAGGTGGACGCCTTGGCATTCAGCGATTGCAGAAATGTGACGATCTGCCAGCGCTCCGGCTCGGGGAGTTTCGACCACACCGGCATGCCGCGCCGGACAACGCCATTCGTGAGGATCCAGAACAGCGTGCCCGGAGTCGCCTCGCGGACTTCTTCCCGCAGCAGGCTTGGACCGTGTCTTGTGCCTCCCGCTTTTTCCCCGTGGCAATCCGCGCAGTGTTGTTCAAAGAGCTTTCCGCCCGCGGCTGCTTCCCGAGGGTTGCCCGCGAAAGGATTTTTCCGAATTCGCGCCGTTTCTGGCGCTTTCGACAGGATGGCGTAGACGGATTGTGCATGCTTCTGCGCCGCGGCCTCGTCTCTTAACGCCAACGCCAGAGAGATGCATGCTACGACGCAGATTCCGGTCAGACGTATCGAACCACGGGGGCGCAATGGGCTTGTTGCGGTGGCCCGCATGCTCTGGTTGCAAGCAGCGTCGACAATGGCTCGCGGGCAGGAATGCCCGCGCCACGCGAACTCGATCATTGTCATACGCGGCCTCCGAAAAGATGTCTTACCATTTCGCCGAAGCCGGGGAATTCATGCGAAATTCCCCAGCGCAGCAACAGGCGATGGCTGTTGTTGTTCAGGCCGAATCCGCTCGACAGGCGAAATGTCCAGTCCGATGGAAGGTTCCATGCAACCGCGGGCGCCAGATAATGCGACGTATTGGGCAGACCCGCATGCTGCACGTCGCCCAGGCCGCCATACATTTCCACGCCAGCAATGAAATTCTCCGGGCAGAGATTGCAGCGCTCGGGTGAGGCCTTCAGCGCCAGCGGGCGGCTTGCGCCCAGGGCGTAGGCAAACTCCCATGGTTCGCTCGGCGAGAGATCTTTTGTGAAGATCGGGTTCACGGCGACGTTCCAGCCCTTGAAGGTGCTGGAGAGCAGAAGCTTGAGTTCCAACTCGTGATCGTGCTCTTGGCGTAATTCGGAATTGGGCAGAGCGAAGTCGGACTCTACGTCGTGCCCCTCAACTTCTTTCAGAATTTTGTCGGCCGCGCTGATTTGTTCATACTCGACGTAGAGCACGGGATTGACTAAGTGCTCGCGCTCGAGCAGGCGAAGGCGGTTTTCCACCCGGAAGCCGGTAAAGAGAGTGCTGTCAGAGAATGTTGTTTGTCCGTCGACGTAGAACTCGGTTGTCCACCAGGCAGTTGTGCCGTATTCAAACTCCATCCAGAAAGCATGAAAGTCGTTGCCTCCGCGTTGCGTGCCGAAGGTCGAGAAATATTCCACTTCCAGATTGCCGGGCTCTTCGAGGTAATGGTCGTAGGTGACGATGTAAGGACTTTCCTGCGCGAAAGATGACCGATAAAAAGACAGCGTGAAAACGAGAATCAGAAGACTGCGAGCGGCGATCCGGGGAGGAAGCAATCGGCTGCGAGCGATCAGACCAAAAACGAGACGTTCGAGCATCGATCTCCTATGCAAGATAGTTGTTGGGTGAAATCTTTTGTTGCGACTGAGTCGCAATAAGAGTTACAATCCCCAGCGTAGGGGCCATGGCCCCGGCTGTCAATGCCAGCTTCTAGATTTCGTTGCATGCTGTTTGCGATCAGTTGCGACTGGTTCGGGAGAGTGTGAATGCCGTTTCCGCAAACTGAGATTCCGGGCCGTCTTCAGATGCAACTTTCCGAGCGCGGAATCCGCATGACGACGCAACGGCGCGCGATTCTGAGCGTCATCGAGACAGCCACCAAGCATCTCGATGCCAGCCAGATTCTGCGCAAGGCGCGGACTCTGGATGCTTCCGTCGATCGAAGCACAGTCTACCGGACGCTGGACTTGCTCAAGCGTCAGGGATTGGTGGATGAGCTCGACTTGATGCATTTGAATGGCGACGGCCATTACTACGAACGGAAGCTCGGGCGGGATCACATTCACATGGCCTGCCTGCGCTGCGGCAAAATCACCGAATTCGTCAGCAAGACCTTCGAGTCGTTGAAAAAGCAACTTGAACAGGATTGCCGTTTTTACATTGTCGTCTCACGACTGGAGGTCGGTGGATACTGCTCGGGATGCCGCCATTGATCGTGGCCTTCCGACCGGCGGCGAATTCCAGAAAAGAGATGATCTGCCCCGGAGGGACGACTCCCTTTCGTTTTGCGCTGGTTGAGCCACGACTTGTTTTCCACGTATAGTTACAAATAGCGATTGTGGGGTAATAGAATGCGTCCACCAATTCTCGAGTCCGACCCGGAGAAAAGTCTGCCTCAACTCGCCAAAAGCGCGAGCAAGACGCTTCTTGCGCCCAGCTTTTTCGAGGCGGTTCCCGATGCCATGGTGGCGGTGAATCCCGAGGGTGTAATTGTTCAGGTTAACACTCAGACGGAACGTCTGTTTGGTTACACGCAGGGCGAATTGATCGGCCAGCGAGTAGAAATGCTGGTCCCCACTGCCCAGCGCGAGCAGCATCATCTGCATCGCGAACGCTTCCGGCAGCAGCCCGCGACTCGGCGCATGGGCGCGGCCATGGATCTGCGCGGACGGCGCAAGGACGGTTCGGAATTTCCGGTCGAAATCAGCCTTTCACCGGTGAACACCGACGATGGAATGGTGGTGCTGAGCGCGATTCGCGATATCAGCGACCGGAAGCGAATCGAAGAAGAACTGCAAAAGGCGCACGAAGAGCTGGCTGCGAGCAAGGATCGCGAACTGCTGGAATACCAGAACAGGCTGGCCCTGATCGTGGATTCCTCGCAGGATGCCATCATAGGCAAGGATCTCGAGGGAATAATCACGCACTGGAACAAGGGCGCGGAGCACATGTACGGCTACAGCGCCGAAGAGATGATTGGGCGGTCGATTACGGTGCTGGCTCCCCAGGACCGCCGCGATGAGATCCCGGGAATTCTGGAAAGGATTCGATCGGGTGAACGGGTTGAATACTTCGAGTCAGTCCGGGTACGGAAGGACGGGCAGCACCTGAACGTCTCGATTTCCGTGTCTCCGATTCAAGATGCGAATGGCGGAATTGTTGGAGCGTCCATCATTGCGCGCGACGTGACGGGGCAAAGGCGAGCTGAGGACTTGCTTCGCCAGGCCCAAAAGATGGAAGCGGTGGGACGGCTTGCCGGCGGAGTCGCCCACGACTTCAACAACATTCTGGGCATCGTGACGGCCTGCTGTGAACTGCTGGGCAGCCGCGTGCAACTGAATGGCGGTTCGCAATATCTCGACAACATTCAGGAGGCGGCCAGGCGCGGGGCGGCATTGACGCGTCAATTACTCGCCTTCAGCCGCCGGCAACTGAGTGTACAGCCGCGCCTGCTTGACCTGAATGAGTCGCTCAAAGAGGTGACCAAGCTTCTGCGTCCGCTGATGGGAGATGACGTTCAGATTATCGTGCGACAGGGAACAGACTCGGCGGTGGTGGAGTCCGATCCGGCCCAACTCGATCAGATAGTGCTTAATATCGCCGTGAACGCTCGCGATGCGATGCCCAAAGGCGGCAAGCTGATTCTGGAAACGTCGGTGCAGGAATTTGACGCCGCTTTGGCCGAACTGCATCCACCCATGAAGGCGGGGCGGTACGTTCTGCTGGCCATCAGCGACAACGGGGTCGGGATGGACGCCGTGACGCTCTCGAAGATTTTTGACCCATTCTTTACAACCAAGGAAGTCGGTAAGGGGACAGGATTGGGGCTGGCGACCGTCTACGGCATCGTGAAGCACAGTGGAGGCCATATCTGGGTCTATAGCGAACTCAATCGTGGTACCACCTTCAAGATCTATTTGCCGGCTGCCGATCACAAGGTGGGCATGGCGCCGAAATCCGAAATCCAGACGCTGCCTCCGAAAGCGGATGGTAAAACGGTTCTTCTGGTGGAGGATGATGACCTGATGCGGACTATGACCCGGCAAATGTTGGAAGACCATGGCTACCGCGTTGTGGAAGCTGAAGGCGCAAATCAGGCACTCGAGCGCCTGCGGTCCAACAGTTCGATCGACATCACTTTGACCGACGTGGTGATGCGCGGCATGAGCGGCCCTGAGTTGGCTCTACAGTTGGCGAACTTATGTCCTGCTATTAAGGTCGTCTTCATGTCGGGTTACACCGGGGAACTGATCGCGCAAGGGGACGGACTCAACCAGGAGATCACCCTCCTCGAAAAGCCGTTTACCAAGGCCGCGTTGCTGAAGACGCTCCACGCCGCGCTCGAATAAGGCCACCCTCGTGTGGTTCGTCAGTATGTCATGCGATGAATTGGGTAACTTGTAGCACCGCTAAAGCGGGGCCTGATACGAATCCACGTAATTTCTGCAGTGCTAGAGAGTGGCCACGCGGCGCTGCACGACGAGGAAGTAGAGGCCCAGCAATACCAGAAGCGCACCATTGACGCCCAACACTATGGGCGCGGTAAAGATAGGTACCAGCCATCCTGAGAGTAGATTTCCCATGGGCATGCCTCCGCGAAAGGCGAAGTTGTAGACGCTCATGACGCGCCCTCGCATCTCGTTGGTGGTGATCAGTTGGACCAGCGAACTCACGTTGGCGAAAACGGCCATCATCGAGGCGCCGACGAGCACCAACATGACGCCGCTGAGGGGCAGCGACTTGGAAAGCGCAAAGCCCGATATCCCGATGCCCAGAGACATGAGCGCTCCGAGCGCGAGAAGGCCCTTCCTCTGGACATTGCCGAGGCCGGCAACGCCCAACGAACCGCAGATCGAACCAAGGCCCATGAGGGCAAGCAGGTTGCCATAAGTTTCCGGGCCGCGGTGAAAAATATCTTTCACGAATACCGGAAAGTAGGTACGCATGGGCATGCTCAGGAAGGTCATGCAAAAAGCCAGGATGATGAGCGCTTCCATCGAGCCCTGTCGGCGGACGAACTTGATGCCTTCCTTCAGGCTGAAGAACATTGATTCTTTGGTTTTCTGCGGGAGGAAACGCGCGGTAATCAGGCTGAGCGAGATGATGGGAGCCAGAAAAGAGATTGCGTTCAGCCCGAAGCACCAGGTCTCGCCAAGCTTGGCTAGCGCTTGGCCAGCGAGCGCCGGCCCGATCATGACGGCCACGTTGAACTGGATGGAGTTCAGCGCGATGGCGTTCGGCATGTCTTCCCGCTCGACCAGAGTCGGAATCAATGCCTGGTAGGCTGGCCCGCCGAAGGCCTGCGCGAAGCCCGAGACAAACGACAGACACAGAATGTGCCAGACGTGCACACGTCCCGTGAAAACCAAAACCGTGAGCAGGCCGGCGCTGGCCATTTGCACGTACTGCGAGCCGAGCAGAATCTTTCCCCGGTCCACCCGGTCGGCGATGACGCCGCCGATCAGCGAGAATAAGAAAATCGGAATGCCGCCCAGGAATTGATCGAGCGCGAGGAGAAAAGCGGAGTGGCTGAGGCGATAGATGAGCCAGCCCTGCGCGACAATCTGCATCCACGTGCCGATGCTGGATGTGCAGGCGCCGATCCACATCAGCCGGAAATCGCGATATTGAAATGCTTTAAAGACGCGGGCGATCAATGGAACTTCCCAAATAGCTCCCCCGAGCAGCCTAACATGCCGGCGTGCTGTGCGCAGACGCAACGGCGAGAGGGAATCCACGAGCCCCATTTAGCATAGACGTGTGAAGACAGCAAAAGTTTGCGGGCTGGCGAGGGCGCTGTCCAAAATGGGATATTGCTCGCGATCCCGGGCGAAGCTCCTGATTGAAGCCAAAAGGGTCAGTGTGAATGGACGAATCGTCCGGGATTCGGAAGTTCCCGTGCGAATGGCGAAGGATCGGGTGGAAGTCGATGGTTTGCCGATCGAGAAACAGACCGCCATTTACCTCGTCATGAATAAACCGCGTGGCGTGGTGACGACGGCGTCGGACGAGAAAGGCCGGGCGACGATCTACGATCTGCTTGAACCAGGGACTCCGTGGGTTGGTCCGGTGGGCAGACTGGATAAGGCCAGCGAAGGGTTGCTGCTGTTGACCAACGATTCCGAATGGGCGGCGCGGATCACCGATCCCGCAAGCCATCTGGACAAGGTTTATCACGTGCACGTGGACCGGGTGGTGGATGCCGAGCTTCTCGCGAAAATCAAGGAGGGTCGCGCGACTGACGAGGTGGGCGAGCAACTGAGTGCCAAGGGCGCGCGCTTGTTGCGGTCCGGCGAGAAGAACAGCTGGATCGAGATTACGTTGGACGAAGGCAGGAACCGGCAGATTCGGCGGCTTCTCGAAAGGCTGGAGGTGAAAGTACTGCGTCTGGTGCGAACGTCGATCGGAACACTTGAACTGGGTGACCTCAAGAAGGGCGCGGTGCGGGCGTTGACGGCAAAAGAAAAGGGGGCGATTGATCAAGTAGTCAATCGCGGGTGAGCTTGCCGGACAGCCGGGGGCGGCTGTCCCTACGTGGGAATTCACCCCAAAAAGACAACGGGCGCGTGCCGATAGATGTGGGGTGAGGATGGCAACGGCACGCGCCCTATTAAGTTGAATACAGATTAGCTCGGCTGGCGCAGGGTGTCAAGATAAATCTTTTGGATACAACAGCTTAGCGTTGATTTTCTAACTACTTTTCATATTCTGACGCAAGTGCATGGATCACACATCCGTGTGATCACGTCGAGGCGGCTTTTCCGGGCTGAGGCGGGTCTTTCCCTTCTCCGGTTTTGGGGATGTGCCATGAGCTTCCAGATACTCCTGGGCCTGAAGAACCACCTTGCGTTCGCCGCTGTACGCCATCTGTTTCGTGGCGCCGGCGAGAGGAACCCAAAGGGCTCGATTGACCTCGGCTCGCATCTCGGGAGTGACGTCGTCGATTTCCCCGGACAGGTACCGCATCAAGTAAAAGCTCACGATCTTGAATACTCGTTCCCCATCTCCCCAGGTTCGAACATAGACGTACTTGAGGTCCACGAGTTTCGTGATCTTTTCAGCGACGATCCCGGTTTCCTCAAAGACTTCGCGTATGGCGGCAGCCTCGGCCTTCTCGCCCTTATCCACGAGTCCCTTGGGGAGGCACAGAACGGCTTTGGCTCGCTTGCGCGGAGTCTTGTCCTTGGCGGGCGGCAAAGCTTCTTTCTGCGGCTCGATCAGAGCGACGTGCCAGACTCCGGCAACCTCGCGGAGTACCACGCCTCCCGCAGAAATTTCGCGCGTCATCGCCACCGTATAAACCTTCTCCGAATTAACGTTCTCCGAGTTTCGCAGTCTCTTCCTGGATACATTGCCACGCACGCTCCACGTGGCGGGCCTGGGTGTTGGTTTGGCCGACGCACAAGCGAAGCGTGAATTTTCCATCGAGCTTGGTATGGGTTAAGAAGAGGTCGCCGCTGGCGTTGAGGCGGTCCATGAGGAGTTGATTGTCCCGGTCTCCCGATCGCAAGCGGAAGCACACAAGGTTGAGTTTTGCGGGCGCGGCAATTTCGAAGCGCGGGTCGTTGCCTACCCAGGCGACGAATTGCTGGGCCAGGCGGATGTGCTCGCGAATGTGATGCTGCAGGCCTTCGATGCCGTAATGCCGGATCACGAACCAGAGCTTGAGCGAGCGGAAACGCCGGCCGAGCTGGATGTGCCAGTCGCGGTAATCAATCACAGCGCCGGATTCGGTGGCCTGATTGCGCAAGTACTCGGGAAGAATCGAGAGCGTCTGAATCAGGTGCTTGCGGTCGGCGATGTAGAAGCAATTGCAATCGAAGTTGGTGAACATCCATTTGTGGGGGTTGAAGGTGTAGCTGTCGGCCCATTCCACGCCATCGTTAATAAAACGAAACTCGGGGCAGAGCGCGGCGGTGCCGCTCATAGCGGAATCGACGTGCAGCCAGAGATTGTGTTCACGGCAGACGCGCGCGATTTCGCGCACCGGATCAATGGCGTTGGAAGAGGTCGTCCCCACGGTGGCGCAGACGAAACAGGGAACCAGGCCGGCTTTGATGTCGGCTGCAATCTGTTGCTCCAGCGCGTCCGCACGCATGGCAAAATTTTCGTCCACCGGAATCGCCCGAAGGTTGTCGGAGCCCATGCCGGCGATCTTCATTGCTTTCTCAACGGAAGAATGCGTTTGCGTCGAGCAATAGGCGAGAAGCCGTCCATCACAGCCTTTGCGGTTGCTGGTGAACTGTGTGGCACGCTCGCGCGCGGCGAGCAAGGCACAGAGCGTAGAACTGGAGGCGGTGTCCTGAATGACGCCGCCACCGGCGCCCGTCGAAAGGAATTTCTCCGGCAAGCCGAGCATCGGGACCAGCCAATCTAGCACATGCGTCTCCAGTTCCGTACACGCTGGACTGGTGGACCAGAGCATGCCTTGCACACCCAATCCGGAGGAAAGCAGATCCCCAAGAATGCCCGGCCCGGACGCATTAGCCGGGAAATAGGCGTAGAAGTTGGGCGACTGCCAGTGGGTAATGCCCGGCAGGATGACGCGGTCGAGGTCAGCGAGAATCTGGTCGAACGCCTCGCCGTGCTCCGGCGGGTTGGGCGGAAGTTTCGAACGAATTTCTCCCGGCTGCACGCGGGACAGAACCGGGAAGCTTTCGATACGGGATTGGTAGTCGGCGATCCAGTCGACGACGGCATGGCCGTGGCGACGGAACTCTTCGGGAGACATGTGGAATGATTTGGGTTCAGACATAGGAATTGGTAAGTTGTAATTTGTAATTGGTAATTTGCAAACTACCCAAATTGCAACTCACGAATCGCCAATTACAAATGTCCGTAATACACTCGCGTCTTGTATTCGAATTCAACCGTGCCACCTTCGGCGTGAGCGCGAAAGATTCGCTCCAACTCGCGCATCATCGGGGCGTAGCTGGGATGACCTTCGAGCGGCGCATACGAAGATGAGAGCAGGCGTCCAGCAGTGCCCTCATAGTCGAACTGCTGCCGCATGCTGAAAATGCGCTCCTGGCAAGCCTGAGGCGCGAAGAATTCGTGGATGATCGCGGTCGTCCGTTCGTGGCGGATTTCCTTGTAGTCCGTGCCATAGGTCAGCAGAAGCTGCTCGTACTCCCGCAGGAAAGGCGTGCTTTCGGTTAACCGCTCATTCCAGATCAACACGCACCATCCGCCGGGCTTCAGGATGCGGATGAACTCGTCACGAGTGCGGCGCAAATCAAACCAGTGCGCTGCCTGGGCCGCAGTCACGAAGTCGAGCGACGCGGAAGCGAGCGTGGTTTCCTCGGCTGTTCCCGCTACCGAAACGAGCCTGTCATAGTGCGCGAGCAGACTAGCACCCATTTCGCGCATCTCGGCATTCGGTTCCACCGCATACACGGCGTTTCCGTTCTCCAAAAGCAATCGCGTAAACAAACCCGTGCCGGAGGCAATGTCGGCGACAACATGGCTGGGCTGCAGGCCACACTCAGCGCGAAGAAGGTCGAGAACCTCGGGCGGATAGCCGGGGCGGTAGCGAACGTAGTTCTCCACCCGATCGGAAAAACGCGCGGTTGGAGACTTGCTCATCGCCTCTCAGTGTAACCCGCGCAATCGCCATCTTCGTTGCCGCGATACAATCTTGTTTGCTTTGGCAGAGCATGTCCACGGAGAAATAAAGGAGAGCCATGAAAGTTCTTTCGGGTGCGGCGCTGTTATTCCTGCTGATGATTGCAAGCTTGCAGGCATTTAATAAGGCGTCGGACCCTCGAGCCCATGATGTGTCTGGCGCGTCCAGCGTCCAGCCCCCGAATTGGGTCATGACCGGCTTCCGCGATGTTGCGCGCGAGCAGGAAATCGAGAAAAAATTCATGGCCGTGCCCGATCCGAAGCTGGCCGAAGAGCATCTGCGAATTCTGACGCAAGCCCCGCACATCGCCGGTTCTCCGGAAGACAACGCGACAGCTGAATACGTCGCCGGCAAGTTTCGCGAGGCTGGACTCGACACCTCGATTGTCGAATACAAAGTATGGTTCAACTATCCTGCCGAAATCCGCGTGGACATGACTGCTCCGGCGGGCGTGGAGATGCATGGCCCGCGCCGCGAACATGTCGACAGCGATCCTTTTCAGGATGACCCGCGCATCGTGACCGCCTACAACGCGATGTCTGCTTCGGGAGACGTTGAGGCCGATGTGGTTTATGCGAACTATGGCTCGCCTGCAGACTTCGACAAACTGAAGGAGATGAACGTCGACGTGCGCGGCAAGATCGTGATTGTGCGCTACGGCGAGAACTTCCGCGGTGTGAAGGCCTTTGTAGCGCAGGAACGTGGTGCTGCCGGAGTCATTATTTATTCCGATCCCAAAGATGACGGCTACTATCGCGGCGACGCGTATCCCAAGGGGCCGTGGCGTCCGGCGAGCGGCGTGCAGCGCGGATCCATTGGATACATGTTCGAGTTCCCGGGTGATCCCACCACGCCGGGAATAGCAGCCACGCCGTCGCTGCCGGATTCGAAGCGCATTTCGCCTGCCGAGTCCGCGCAGATGCCAAAGATTCCTGTCACGCCGCTTTGCTATGCGGACGCTTCGCCGATTCTCGAGCATCTCGGTGGGCAGGCTTCGCCTCGCGAGTGGCAGGGAGCGTTGCCATTCACGTACCACGTTGGCCCTGGACCTGCGAAGGTGAGGGTGCACCTGAAGCAGGATTACCAGTTTCGGACTATCTGGGATGTGATTGGCAAGGTGCCGGGAACCTCCTCGCCCGACGAGTGGGTGGTGGCTGGCAATCATCGCGATGCGTGGGTTTATGGAGCGGTCGATCCGAACAGCGGAACGGCCGCGATGCTGGAAGCCGTTCACGGAGTGGGCAAACTGCTGAAATCGGGCTGGAAACCGAAGCGGACAATCGTATTCGCAAGCTGGGATGCGGAAGAGGAAGGGTTGATGGGATCTACCGAGTGGGGCGAAGATCACGGTCAGGAATTGGGGCACGCGGCCGCTTATTTCAACATGGATGTCGCGGTCTCGGGCAAGAAGTTCGGCGCCTCGGGAGTGCCCAGTCTTAAAGAATTCATCCGCGAGATCGCGAAGGCAGTGCCCTCGCCGCAGGGCGGAACGGTTTACGACGCGTGGAAGACGGCGAGCCAGCCGAAAGAAGAAAGATACCGTTCCGAGGAAAGCAGGACCGGCAACTCCCGTTCGCCGGCGGCGTCGTTGGGAGATGTGCCGGTTGGCGACTTGGGCAGCGGGTCGGACTACTCGGTGTTCCTACAGCATCTGGGAGTGCCCTCGACCGACATTAGTTCAAGCGGCGCATATGGCGTGTATCACTCCGCGTTTGACGATTTCACGTGGTTCAAGAAATTCGGCGATCCTGACTTTGTGTACGAGCAGGAGATGGCTCGCGTCTACGGCTTGGAAGCAATACGCATGGCCGATGCCGATGTGCTTCCGTACGATTACGAAGATTACGGCAAGGAAATTCTGGTCTACCTCGATGCGGCCAAGAGCAAGGCACGGGACAAATTCGGGGACAAGGCTCCTGACTTTGGCGCAGCCGTGGCGGGCGCTCGGCATCTGCAGGAGGCAGGCGCGAAAATTCTGCAAAAGCAACGGAAAATACCGGCCGCGCCAGAGCGCTTGAATGCCAGTCTTCGGGATGCCGAGCGCGCGTTGCTGATTCCCGAAGGACTGCCCAACCGTCCGTGGTATCACCACTCCATTTATGCTCCGGGACAGTACACCGGTTACGCAGCCGTGGTGATCCCGGGCGTGAACGAAGCGATTGATCGCGGCGATCGCCAGCGGACGGAGCAGCAGATCGCCGCGTTGGCTGCGGCCTTGAATCGCAGCGTTCGGGTGCTGGAGCAGTATCGATGACAGGTTTCCGTTCATCGGACGACCCAATCCGAGCGATCCGAGCAAACGACCTGATCGGGTTAATCCGATCAGCGGATGAGAGATGACGATGAACGCAGAGATTGCCATCCAGCATGTGTTGCAAGGACTGCCTTCGGCGGCGACCACGACATTTCTGGCGCTGTTTCCTATCGTTAATCCTTTCGGCGGCATTCCCTTGTTCTTCAGCCTTACTACAGACTTCGCGCCGGAAGAACGTCGTCGCACCGCGCTGAAGACCAGCTTGTACGTGATCGCAATTCTGGTGGTCTTTATGTTGTTTGGCCGGTTCGTGTTGAATTTCTTTGGCATTTCTTTGCCCGTACTGAAGATTGCGGGAGGATTGATCGTCGCGAACACGGCGTGGGGCATGGTGACTGGCTCCAGCCGCATGACGCACGATGAGAAGAGCGAAGCGCTCACCAAGGAGGACATTTCGCTCACGCCCATGGCCATGCCGATGCTTTCCGGGCCCGGTTCGATTGGCGTCGTGATGGGCCTAGCGGCACATGCCGATCACATGCTCGCCTATGTGGGAATGATTCTTGGCATCCTCGCGATCGGGCTGACGGTTTATTTGTTTCTGTCGCTGGGAGGGCCTTTCGTGAAACGGCTTGGCCCGGGGGCTGTTGGCGCTATCAGTCGAATTTTCGGATTCCTGATTCTGGCGATTGCCGTTCAGTTGGTGTGGGATGGGGTCGCGGATTTTCGCGGATGAAGCCTATACCCTCCCCCTCCCCTCCCCTCCCCTCCCCTCCCCTCCTTTAGCGGATCTATTAAACTCATTGACTTAGAGAGATTTTCGTCCCAAAGTATTGATTCTAAGTTTGTTATAGGCAAAGTATTGATTTAATGGCAGTTAGAGTCTAAAATTCAGCACTTTTGCTGCATTTCCTTCCAAAGTATTCATAACAAGATACTTATTACAAGTTATTGATTGCAGTTGGCTTATGGTCTCGCTTCAGCGCGCGCCTTTGGTCTCTTTTTCCGGTTATTCGGCGATGATTGATTGTCAAAGGGCAGTCGCGGGGGATCGGCTCACGCTGAAGCTGACTTCAATGAGAGTTTGCTTTTGTGGTTAAGTCAAGATTTTTGTTTCGGCCGTCGATCGTGGGCATCCGGCTTCGCGCAAAGCTTGAATGGCCCCGAACTCGAACGGGGGGAGAAGTTCTTGACCCGTGTAATATATCATGATATATATCACTCTAGGAGGACGCCAATGGCGCGCACCGCAAAGCTCTTTCTGAATGGACGAAGTCAGGCGGTCCGCTTGCCCGCCGATTTGCGATTTGAAGGCCGCGAGGTCTTTATCCGGCAGGACGAGACTACCGGAGACGTGATTCTGTCGCGGCGTCCCGAGTCGTGGGACAGTTTTTTCAGGCTCCGTCGGGGAGCGAATATTCCCGATGAATTCATGGCCGACCGCCGCGACGAAACTCCGCAGAAGCGCGATTTGTTCTGATTGGGACAACTGGCGATGACTCGCTATCTTCTCGACACGAACATCGCGAGCTGCATTATCAAGGGAAACAGTGTGGCGGTGGATCGCCGCTTGCTGAAAGTGGCGATGGCGGAACTCGCGATCTCCGCGGTCACCGAAGGGGAGTTGCGATTTGGGGCCGCGCGCCTGCCTCATGCCACTCGCTTGCACTCCATTGTTGAGGATTTTCTTCTCCGGGTGGCAATCCTGCCCTGGGATTCAGATGCGGCCCAACAATATGGCCCGCTTCGGGCTGCGTTGGAACGCGATGGCCAGCCGATGGGAAACCTCGATGTGATGATTGCCGCTCACGCGCTCGCGGTAGAGGCGATCCTCGTGACTAGTGATCGGGCGTTTGGGCGGATTAAGCGGCTTAAGGTTGAGGACTGGACTGAGGGATCGCGCTCGACTTCTTGACGATCGCGAGAAAAGTTGAGTGACGCATACACCCACACATTCGCAAGGAGCGTGTCTAGTCCCAAGACATGGCTTACAAAGCGTCCCAACACATCCCTTACACTTTTTGTTAACTGGGAATCCAGTGCTCGACGATGGTCGAGCGCTGGATTCCCAGGTCGATCTCGCGGATCAGGGTGCTGCAGTAATACACTTGCAAGCGTTGTTCGAGCTGCATCACCTGCACCCATTCTCCGGCTAAGGCATTGCTGATTTTCCAGTTCTTTCTGGCCAGTGTAAGTTTGCCTTGTGCATCCACTTTCAACACCCGCGCTCCCCCCGGATATTCCCAATGCGGGGGGGGTTGGCATCATAGCGCCGCACACTGGGACGCCAGCGGCTGGCCGGGGCCTGCATGTCCAGCGCCTCATGGGGTCGCACGTGATTGTGCTCCCAGCGAAACTGGTCCAGCCACAGTTGTACGTCCGGCACCAGCACTCGCCGCCGCGCCAGCGCTCGCTGCAGCTCGCCGTGAAACCGCTCTACCTTACCCTGGGTTTGGGGATGTCTCACTCGGCTCCAGTGCAGCCCGATGCCTTGCCGCATCAGCCACAACGATAGCTTGGTCATTCCGCCCGCACTGTGCACGCTCCACCATGGCGTGCCGTGGTCCATCAGCATCGCCTCCGGCACGCCGTGCTCGCAAAAGGCCGCCACCAGCGGCTCTTGCACTTGCTCGGTGTGCGTGCTCGCCACCGCGTGCAGCACAATCACGTAGCGGCTGTGATCGTCGATCACCGACAGCGGCCCGACTTTCTGATGCCACAGCTTCGGACCTTTGAAGTCCATCTGCCACAGTTCATTCGGCGCGCTGCGCTCGAACCGCTCCACCGCTGGCTCATGTCGGTCTTCGCAATGCACCAGGTCATGCCGCAGCAGAATGCGATGAATCGTATTCCGCCCCAGCTCGATTCCCTCACGCTGCAACAACACTCGCAGCTTGCGTGATCCCCAGTCTGGATAGCGCTGCCGCATCTCCACCACCCGCTGCTCTACCTTCTCGTTCGTTCGCCGCGGACTGTGCTGCGGCCGCCGGCTGCCTTCCGCGATCGCTGCCACTCCACCCTGACGATACCGTTTCAGCCACTCATAGCCGACCGGCCGCGAGATCCCGAACTCCCGGCACAACTCCGCCAGCGTTTTCTCTCGGCGATACGCCGCCACCACAAACCGCACTCGCTGCTCGCGCACGTCCATCGTCTTCCAAGGCATCTTTCTCCCTCGCCCGCTTCGCGGACGAGCGGAGTGTAAGGGATGTCTTGGGACACCCTGTAAAGGATGTCATGGGACTGAACAAAAAGACCACCTTGAGAGGGTAGTCAGTACCTACCAGTAAACAGTAGCCTCCTCGCGATGCCGACGCGGCCGGGAAAGTTTCGAACCCTCTACTGAAAAGCCTCCGCTCCCGCTTTGGCGCATTGGGCATCGTGCTCGCTCATATCTCCTGAGACACCGATCGCGCCAATGACTTTGCCGCCTACTATCAGCGGCACTCCGCCCTCGACGGGGACAGCTCCCTCCAGCCCGAGCACGCGCAGGCCAGCGCCACCGCCCGCGAGCGCATCCTGAAAAGCCTTGGTTGGCCGCTTGTAGAGCGCGGCCGAGCGCGCCTTGTCGACCGACACCTTCGCACTGCCGAGTTGGGTGTTGTCCATCTTCTCGTAATAAACCAGATCGCCGTGGGGATCGACAATCGCGACCGCCATAAACCAATTGTTTTTGTGGGCTTCGGCCAGCGCCGCGGACGCGACTCGCTTGGCCATTTCCACGCTCACCGGCGCTCCGTAAGGCGTAAGGTACGAACTCGTGGGCGCCTGCTGCGCATAGGTAACGCAACACAGGAAGGCAAGTACACAGAGATGCTTCACAAAGAAATGCACGGACATGGTTGCTCCTTTCGGGAAGTCGTCCGGGGGAATTCGCTCTGCATGCGGCGCTGATCTGCCATCGCCTCGCGCTTCAGCGGCCGCTACTGGACATCACACATTGCTGCTGGACATCGCACATTAAGCTTCGCCATGAAAACGCTCGCTATGAAAACGCGCGCTACGAAAACGTTGGCTAAGAACTGCTGATCCCGCTCGCGCCGATACTTTCCAGAAGCTTTTCGGCGGCTTCTCCTGGATCTTGCGCCGCGAAGTTTTCATCCAGGATCATGATCTTTACTTCGGGATCGATTTCCTCGAGCGTCTTGCGCGTCGGTTTGCCGTAGACCGTTTGCATCTTCGCGGAGAGCACCACCTGTTTGGCTTTGGTCGCCTTGAGCAGGATGCGGGCATCGTCGATGCTCATCGTGGTCAGCGCATTGTAGCCCGCGCTGCACAACACCTCGCGGAGAAACGTGCACACATCGTTCGACTCATAGACACACAGAATTCGTGGCCGCGAATCTCCGGCCAACCCTCGCGAATAGCGCGAGCCTAAATAGGCTGCGGTGATGGCTTCTTCGACCGCTTCGTAGATCTCGAATTGCTTTACAAGACCGGTCATCTCAAGCGTTTTGCGGGTGCGTGGCGAAAGTCCGCTGAGCTTGAGGTCTCCACCTTTGGCGCGCGCCGATTGCATCAGGCGCACCAGCGCTCCCAAGCCGCTGGAGTCGACGAACTCCACCTGGTCGAGCTGCAGGACGACATCGCCATACTTGACGATGGAGTCGCCGACCGTAGAGTGCAATGCGAAGACCTCGTTGCCGGCAACGATTCGGCCGTGACATTGGACGATCAGAACGTCGCCGACTGGACGGCTTTCGAGACGAAGTTGCATGGGCCCTTTCTCCGGGAGTTTCTGGCTTCGGCAGTGTACACCAATTCGAGGTTGAGCTTTGCGCTGGATGCGGGCATTGCGCGGCACACATTGCTTTTGCACTCAACAATGTCACCCTGAGAGGCTTTTGCTTTCAACAGTGTCAGCCTGAGCGTAGCAGCATCTTCGCGCTTTGCGCGAAGGTGCTGCGGAGTCGAAGGGTCCCTCCTCCCGAAACCGCGACCACCGCGCAGCCAGGCCGCATAACGATCAGGGTTTTACTGTAGGCATTCCCGCCAACCGGTTGAATTCAGCCAGGATGGCTGAAATCAGCCGCTCCGATTGCCGCAACTTTTTGGCGCCTTACGAGTTCAAATAACTAGGCGCTTCAGAAGAAATGGAAATAGCTGAAGGGCTCAGGATCCGGAGATTTTGGTAGGCAGAACGGCGGATTCTGGAAAGGGGTTCACCATGAAATACCTGAAATATGTAGCGATGCTTGCCGTGTTGATGGTGCCACTGAGTTTTGCGCAGGCACAGGTAGGAATCGGAATCGGGGTCGGGCCAGGATATGGACCGCCGGTTTGCGACTACGGCTATTACTCGTACTATCCATATGCGTGTGCGCCGTATGGATACTATGGACCAGATTGGTTTAGCGGTGGAGTGTTCATTGGCGCAGGGCCGTGGTATCACGGCTGGGGCGGCGGATACGGCAGCTGGGGCCATGGATACTACGGCCGCGGCTTCTATGGACGTGGAAACTATGGCCGCGGATTTGAAGGCGGCCACGGATTCGCAGGCGGCCATGCGTATGCCGGCCACGGATTTGCCGGACACAGCGCCGGTGGCGGCTTCCATGGCAGTGCGATGCGCGGTGGCGGCGGATCCCATGGCGGAGGCGGATTCCACGGCGGAGGTGGTCATGGTGGTGGCCATGGCGGACGCCGGTAACTAGCTTCAGTTTGATCGATAATGAGGGCCGACAGCAATTTGCTGCCGGCCTTTTTCTTCTTTGTATTGGCGCTGGTGGCGAGCTTCGCTCGCCTGGACGGGCGGGTCGCCCGTTACCACACACCCTTCCCGTCACCACATGACTCTTATGGGCTGACGCCTCCGGTGTGACAGTCGGCGCAGTTGACGGCTGTCATATCGCCCAGATCGACTGGATGCTTGAAGGCGAGGCCGGGGACGGAAGCAATGTTCACGGCGTTCTCCATCTGGCCGAGAACGGTGTGACAGGTGTCGCACTCCTTGGGAATGACTTTGCCCTCCGCACTGACGTGATTGCCGTCATGGCAGCGGAAGCAACCGGGGAAATAAAGGTGTCCGATGTTGTTGGGGTGAGTGCGCCAGTCTACCTTCATCTCCGGGAAGAACGTCAGCTTGTAGATGCGCTGGAGTTCCTCGACGGCATTGCGGATTTCCGGCTGCTTGCTTTTGGCAACATCGGGATACTTATCGGCATAAAAGTTTTCGATGGTTTTGGCGATGCCCTGCACGGCGGCGTCGGTGGTGTCGTACTTGCCCGTGAGAGCGGCGACCGACTGCTGCTTGAGGAATGGAAGACTGATATCCATGCGGTGCGCGAGCAGGGAACGATCGACGGAAACCTCGGGCGAAACGTAGATGTGGGTGGGACGATTATGGCAGTCGACGCAGTCCATGCGGCGCTTTTCGGCCTTCGCGATCTGATCCTTGGTTAAGGTCGAATCCTTCGCGAAATATTCGGTGACTCGGCCCTGGATATCCTTCGCGTAGACGTAAGGGATAACCTGGCGCTCCTCATCGGCGGAGACATATCGGATCTCGTTGGAGATATTCATGTGCCAGTGAATGCCCTCGGGTTCGCCAGTCGCGGGATCGCCGCCACCGGTCTTGATGAGGAGGCGAATCTGGCGGGGCGTGTTCTTTTCGTCGCTGTCAAAGTGGTTGAATACTTTGAGCTGCGCGCCGTAAAACTTCTTGGGCCAGTGGCAGGTTTCGCAGGTTTCGGCGGCCGGGCGCAGGTTGTGGACGGGCGTGGGAATGGGGCGCGGAAAAGTGTTGAGCGCAGTCTTGAAGACCTGGCGCGCGCCCGAAAGTTTCGACTTCACATACCAGGTTGCGCCGGCTCCGACGTGGCAATCGACGCAGGCGACGCGAGCGTGGGGCGACTGCGAGTAAGCGACGAACTCGGGGTTCATGACGGAGTGGCAGAGCTGTCCGCAGAAGCTGACCGAGTCGGTAAAGGTGTAGGCCTTGTAGCTGCCCACCACGCTCATGCCGACGAAGACGACGACGAAGGCCAGGAAGAAGGCGACGGCTCCGCGCTGCGCGGGGTCGGAGAAATCGAGCCGGAAGTAAGAAGCGGCACCGGTGGACTCGAGACGCTTGCGGCGGGTGTAGAAAGCTCCGAAGACGGCCAGTATCAGGCCGATCGCGAGGAAAGCGGGCGCGACCATGTAGGCCAGAATGCCGACGTAGGGGCTGGAGTGGGCGGAGGTGAAGTCAATGAAAAAGAGAAAGAGAATGTTGCCGAGGGCCACGAGGGCGAGCGCGAGTCCGATGATGGAGATGGGATTCCGGACGAGATCGCGAATGCGGGCAAGTCCGGCGGTATGCGGCGCCGGGCTCGGATTGGATTCAGCCATGATTAGGACAGACCTCCAGCTTTCTAGGAAACGAAATTATCTCAGATATCCAGGCAGTGAGACATTTTTGCGGCAAACAAAGTATAGAGGTCCCTTCGGCAGGCTCAGGGCAAGCTCTTCGCGTTGACCTTCGCCATTTGCCTATAGCACAATGGCGAATTCGCCGAGGATGGGGTTCCTATGAGGATGCGCATGAAAATTCGTGTCTCTGCTCTTGTCTTTATTGCTGCTGTTGTTGCTGCTATCGCTGTTGCCGCTTCGGTTGCCGCTCAGACTTCGACGGCGGTGCGGCGCTCGATCACGGACAAGGACATATTCGACTTTGTCTGGGTTACGAATCCGGAGCTCTCGCCGGACGGATCGCGCGTGGCGTTTACCCGCGTCGATGTGGACGAGAAGCGCACCGGTTACGAGACGTCCATCTGGATGGTTTCCACTACCGGCGCCGAAACTCCCATTCGGATGACCAATGGCAAGCATGATGCACAGCCGCGCTGGTCGCCGGACGGGAAGCGCCTGGCTTTTGTGCGCGGTGGAGAAAAGGATGAAACCGGCAAGCCCGGGCCTTCGCAGATCGCGATACTTTCTTTGGCCGGAGGCGAGGCTCGAATTATCACCGATCTGCCCAAGGGCGCCAGCAGCCCGGTCTGGTCGCCCGACGGAAAGCGGATTGCGTTCTTGAGTTCCACTAATCCTCAAGATATTGAAAAAGCCGCGCGCAAAAAGAAGGTTGGGAAAGGCGAGGCCGAGAGCGAGCACGAATCGGATGTCCACGTCATCAGCCGCGCGGTTTATCGCAGCAACGACGAAGGCTTTCTCGATCCCAAGCATCACCAGCACGTCTGGGTGCTGGACGTTCCGGCGGCTTTCGACGAACAGCCCAAGCCGGTGCAACTGACGAGCGGCAACCACAATGAGCACGAAATTCGCTGGAGCAACGACGGCGCGCGCATTTATTTTCTGACTACCCACATCGACGAGCCGTATTACGAATCGCCGACCACCGACATCGACTCGATCTCCTCGACAGGAGGCACGGCGGAGAAACTGGCCACGATTTCCATGGGCATCGGCAGTCTTACGCTCAGCCCCGATGGACGCCGTGTGGCGTTTCACGGCGCGGTGACCGAGCCGGTGCGGTCCTATACCCAGCCCGATCTCTGGGTGATGGACCTGACTCCGAATGCGCAGCCGCGCAACCTGACCGCCGACTATGACTATGACGTGGGCTCCGCCGTGTTCGGAGACAATGAGGCTCCGAGGGGCGGCAACGGCGCTACGCTGCACTGGTCGCCTGACGGACGGTGGCTCTACGACATTGTTGCCGAACGAGGGCGGACGCCGATTATTCGCGTGGATGCGCAATCGGGCGCGGTCACGGAAATTACGCATGGCGATCAGGCTGTGCTGGATTTTTCCGTCACGCCGGACGCGCACAGCATGGTTGCGCTGGTTTCGACTCCGACGATGATCGGCGATCTTTTTTCTGTTGCTTCCGACGGCAGCGAAACGCGCCTCACGGATTTCAATCGCAAGCTCTGGTCGCAACTCAACCTCACTGTGCCGGATGAGATCAACTACAAGAGCTTCGATGGAAGAAATATTCAGGGATGGATCCAGAAGCCGCCCGACTTCGATGCGCACAAGAAGTACCCGATGATCCTGAATATTCATGGCGGGCCGCATGCCGCATACGGTTGGGTGTTTGACCATGAATTTCAGTGGATGGCGGCGAAGGGATATGTCGTGCTCTACATCAATCCTCGCGGCTCGACCAGCTACGGGCAGGAGTTCGGCAACATCATCCAGTATCACTATCCGGGCGACGACTATCGCGATCTGATGGTAGGCGTCGACGAATTACTGAAGCGCGGCTATGTGGACGATAAGAAACTTGGCGTGACTGGCGGCAGCGGAGGCGGCGTGCTCACCGACTGGACCGTCACCCAGACCGACCGCTTCGCCGCCGCGGTTTCGCAGCGCGACATCTCCAACTGGGCGTCGTGGTGGTACACGGCGGATTTCACATTGTTCCAGCCGAGATGGTTCAAAGCGCCTCCTTTTGAAGATCCGCAGGACTATACAAATCGCTCGGCGATCACGTTTGTCGAAAAGATTCACACGCCGATCATGTTCGTGCTGGGAGAGGCGGATTCGCGGACGCCGCCGGATTCAGGGGGTGAGCAGATATTCCGCGCGTTGAAATATCTGAAGCGGCCGACTGCCATGGTGATGTTTCCGCGGGAGACGCACGAACTCTCGCGTTCGGGAGAGCCCTGGCACCGGGTCGAGCGCCTGGACTACATCGTGGGATGGTTTGATAAGTGGATGATGGGAGCGCCGCATCCGGAGTTCGATCTGAATCCTAAGGCGGAGCATGGGGCGGGCGGAGGTGATTGAAGGAGCTGGGATTGGCCCCAACATCGACGTTACGCTCGGACAGCGACGCGCGCGCGACAGGCATGAGATCAGCTAATGTCGGCGATCCAGCCGTTGGGTTAGTTGCGGCCTCTTTGCGGAGTAAGTTGGTGGAGTTCAGACGGCAACCTACTTTAGCCTGTGAAAACCGGCGAAAACAGGCCAATCTCCCCAACGGTCCTTTGAACCTGATAAGAATAATCGGGGTCGAAGATTCATTGATGAACTCGTCCGCGACGCGGGCGAAACAGTTTGAGCAGGGTGGCGAGATATTCGGTTGACAAGGCCGGACGGTAAGTTAAGATACACCAGCTTGTACCGTGGGCGCGGATGGCCAACCACGGATCCCCTACAAAGCAAGATAACTCAAAGCTCACCCCTACAAAGGACAGAGGAGATCCATGAAGCGAACCATGATGTTGTCGATCACTGCCGCGGCCATTCTGTGCGCCGCGTCCATCGCCGGAGTAGCCCAACAAAGCAACGGGGCTGCCTTAAAGGGCTATTTTACCGTCAAGCCACATCCAAATCCCGACCATAAACAGTCCCTCGAGCAATCGATAGCGGGTACGGGGCTCCCGATGTGGAATTACTCGACGACATCCAATCGCGATGGCAAGAATTATTCCGGCGTAATGGTCGGCGCCAGTCCGTACACGAGCAATGCGACCACCACCATCACCGCACAGGTGATTCCGATCGTGTTCAAGATCGGCACCTCCGTTTTTGATCCCACCAAGGCCGATCACACCTGCGAAGGCGGGAAAGTTCCTCTCACGCTGT
This sequence comes from uncultured Acidobacteriaceae bacterium, assembly GCA_963821295.1. Taxonomy (GTDB): domain Bacteria; phylum Acidobacteriota; class Terriglobia; order Terriglobales; family Acidobacteriaceae; genus Acidiflorens. The sequence continues at coordinate 1,818,629 of CAWGDB010000001.1, forward strand.
TCAAGCAGTCTCCAATTTTCACGAAGAGCACCTTCGCGCTCAACGGCGTGAACGTCGGCCTGGGACAGTACGTGGACGATTTCCAGCGCGCGAATTTCTGGGGCCCGGTCTCGGCACTTAAGGGTGCAAAGTACCACACGAACCTGAAAACGGTGAGCCTGCCCAAGATCACGGTGACGCCGGGATCGAATGGAACGATACTTTATACGGGCGGATGCGAGGCTTTGGGCGGCATCGATATCAACTGGTGGGATAACTATGTGACCAGCACGCTGATTCCTTCGCTGGCTGCGAAGGGCGTTGGCCCGACCACGTTCCCGGTATTCCTGATGTACAACGTCGTAATGTATGACACCACCACCTCGAATTGTTGCATCCTCGGGTACCACGGAGCGTACGGGAACCCGGCACAGACCTATGCGCCACTGGAGTTTGACAGCACGGGAGCCTTTGACGGCGGCAACGGTTTCACCGACACTTATGTTGCCGCGCACGAAGTAGCGGAGTGGATGAACGATCCGCTCGGCACGAATCCTACTCCGGCGTGGGGACACACTGGACAAGTGTCGGGATGCCAAGGCAACTTGGAGGTTGGCGATCCACTGAGCGGCACCAATGCGGTGACAAAAACAATGCCCAATGGATTCACCTACCACTTGCAGGAGCTGGCGTTTTATTCCTGGTTCTTCGATTCGACGTCGCTTGGAGCGGGTGGATTGTTCTCAGACAATGGGACATTCACAGCCGATGCGGGAGCGGTTTGCGAGTGATGCTTGTTCGGATGTTCGAATAACAAGGACGATCTGGAAATTGGCCGCTCACTTTTGTGGGCGGCCTTTTTCTGCGTCATTAATGTTTGACAGCGAGCCAGGGTTTTCCGCGGTAGGAATCGGCTACCACCCAGGCGCCTGCCGTCAGCGTCCAAGAGGTGATGGTCTCGCTCCATTGGAAGGCGCTCTTGGGACCTGCCGCCGCTATGATGGGCACCCACACCAGCAACGTGAACAGGCCGATCTCGAAGGCTGAGAGCGCGGCTGCCAGCCGGGCATACACACCGATGAGGACGGCCAGCGCCCGCCGCAATGAGCGCGCCGCCAGTGAAATACGCCCAGGCCGTGTGCGCCGGCAGCCAACCAGGCACCAGCGGAGCAGTGTTTTCGAGATAGGTAAAATGGGCGATGCCGAAGGGGATCAAGGCGAGTCCGTAGAACACCCTCGCGATGCGCAGACCCTTTTCGCCAGTGGCGAAACCGAGATGCTGCCGGTCCCAGCCGGTGGCGAGCCAGACATACAGTACCCATGCGGCCGCCACCATTACGGCGGTCTGGCACCATGGCCAGTAAACATCCACGGTGAACGTGTGGAAGAAGCCGGGTACTCTGAACACCAGCATCCAAAGCAGGAGATAGGCGAGCAGCAGGCGGGCGGCGCGGACAGCTGTGCGTTGCCAGAGTAGGCCTATGCCAGACGCCAGCGAGATGAGGGCGCAGAGATAGACCAGTACCTCGCGAGCCGGGATGCCCTTGGGGACCGGCTCCCATATCGGAGAGAAACCGCCTTTAATCAGGCTCAGGATTCCGAGGGCGATCATGGTTGCCGCAAAGACCGCATGACCGACGCTGGCTATGCGCATCGCCCTGTCCTCCAGTGGTGATTCAGTTGATCGAGTACAGCCATCCCTTGTATGCCAGACGCCGGGGTATTGTACAGCGGAAGTTGCATGAAGGCCGGGGGTCTGACAAACCTGCCCTGTGATCTTCGCATGAGTCGCCAAAGCACTTTCAATCATCAATTATGAGCGTGACTCGCCTCGCCGTGAAACGTAGAAACTCTTGCAGGCCGGGCGAACAAAGGAGCGCATCATGCCTATCCCTTTGATCTGGGGCATAACTGTGGCCTTCGGTTTTCTTGCGTGGAGCGTTTTCGCCGCGCAATATATTTGGCCGGGGATAAGCAAACGAGAACGCGCAGAAGCACTCAGGCCGGTCCTCGTGCTCCACGGCTTCAGGTATATAGGTCTCGCAGTCTTGATCCCCGGTGTCGTTTCTCCACAATTGGCCGCCACGGTATTCGCTCGCGGACTTGCCTATGGCGATCTGGGAGCCGCGACCTTAGCGCTCATCGCGCTGGCCGCTCTCAGGACCACGTGGGGCGAACCTCTGGTCTGGATCTTCAACATTTTTGGGGCTGCCGACCTGCTGAATGCGTTTTACCAGGGTAGCCGCATTTCGCTTGCGAACACGCCGGGATTACTGGGCGCGGCTTATTTCATTCCAATTTTGGGGGTCCCTCTCCTGCTGGTCACCCATTTTCTTGTGTTCAGGTTGCTGATGCGGAAAGAGGCCGCCGCGCCCTCGCGTGCTCTGCGCCGTGCGGCTTAGGTCAGCCGCTCTCTTCCAGTTCATTCACGGTCCCTCCCAAAGGGATGTTTCGCACCACGAACGGGTCAATTCGCGAATCGAGGGATATTTCGGCGATTGACCTTTGCAGCGTAGATTCCTCGCGAACCACCACACATCAAGATGTGACCTATTTCACTGACAGGACGCACCGATTCCTGCAGCATCATCGTGCTCGACCCCGGCCCGATTTCGGTACAGCCCACCAAAGCGGAAACGGCTCAGATAGATCATGAATTACTTTCTTGTTATAGTCCTGTCTTACTATTGCGTTTTTAACACGATGACTTTCTTTGGGCGTACTATTGGTCGCACTCTAGAAGGAAAAAATAGATAAGCTCTCCGAGACTCTGAGTCAAACGAGGTTATCCATGATCTTAAGTAGCACTACAAACGTTCGGCTTACTCTCCGCGCGACGATTCTCTGGATCGCACTTTTCAGCATACTTGGTATTTTCTCAGCGCTGTCTCGCGCCCAGACGACCGACCTGGTGATTACTCCCGTCGATCCCGCCAGCCGCGTCTTGTTACAAGGCCAGCATGCGCCGTGGGCGGTGGCGCAAAATCGTCAGGGTCTGATTCCGGGCGATACCATGCTTGAACACCTGACCCTGGTTCTAAAACGCTCGCCCCAACAGCAAAAAGCCTTTGAGCGATTTCTCCAGGAACTGCAAGACCCGTCATCTCCCAACTACCATCGCTTTCTTACGCCTGTCCAAGTCGGAAAAAGGTTCGGTGCGTCGCAACACGACATTGAGGCAATTACTGGCTGGCTGCGCTCGCAAGGGTTGGGCGTCCACTCCGTAGCCAACAGTCGCATGATGATCGACTTCAGCGGCACTGCTTCGCTGGTCGGCGCTGCTTTCGCGATGGAGATGAGCTACTACGAAGTCCAAGGTGAGCGGCGGATGGCACCAGCCAGTGACCCGCAGATTCCGGCCGCATTAGCCGGAGTCATTCAGTCCATCAGCGGTCTGAATACCGTCAATGACCATCCCTATCACGGAGCGGAGCAGGCACATGTTCCGGCGACAGGTGCAGGGTCGGATTTGCCTGCGTTGTCGAATTGCAACGGCGGGACCTGCGAATATTTCGTCACTCCCGGGGACTTCTACGCTATCTACGAATCCAGCGGTTTTATCGATTACGCTGGGGCCGGGCAAACGATTGCCATTATCGGCCGGGCTCGTGTCTACAATCCCGACATCGAGAACTTTCAGATGTTGACTAACCTTCAGCAGCACGATCCTACTGTGATCGTGCCGCCTGCCGGAATGGACCCGGGACCCGCCGCTGGCACCGGCGGCAAGGCGCCCGGCGATCAGGTTGAGGCTACGCTCGACGTTATGCGCGCCGGCAGCGTCGCTTCCGAGGCCACCATTGACCTGGTGGTCAGCGCCGACGACGCGCAAACCGGACTGAACGGGATCCGCGTCGCAGCCGCGTATGTCGTCGATACCGATCCTGTTCCCGCCTATATCATGAACATCAGCTTCGGAGCTTGCGAAGCCGACCGCACCCAGGCCGACGTGCAGTTTTGGGATGATTTGTTCAGCCAGGGAGCGGCCGAAGGTATCTCCACATTCGTCGCGTCCGGTGATGGCGGCGCTGCCGGTTGCGATACCTATTTTCAGACTCCCCCGCAGAACCAGATTGCAAGCCCGAATTACATTTGCTCTTCGAGTTACTCCACATGCGTAGGGGGAACCGAGTTTGCCGATACGGCCGATCCCGGCATGTATTGGAGCACGACGAATTATGGCGGCCTCCAGTCGGCATTAGGGTACATCCCTGAAGGCGGATGGAACGAGCCGCTCAATAGTAGCGGAGGCACGCAAGCGGCTTCCTCGGGCGGAGGCTTCAGTTCTTACATCCCGACGCCATCCTGGCAAACCGGAACCGGGGTTCCTGGCACACAGGGCCGCTACACGCCCGACATAGCGTTTACCTCCGCCGCGCATGACGGATACTTCGGGTGTCTGGCTGCGTCGGGTGGAACGCACGCGAGCGATTGCGTAGTGCGCAACGGCGAGTTCTATTTTGAATACTTTTTCGGAACCTCCGCCGCCGCGCCAGATATGGCGGGCATCACCGCCCTGCTCAACCAGCAATACGAAGCGCCGCAGGGAGAGCTTAACCAGCGGCTCTACTATCTTGCAGGGAAGCCATCTTACCAGGTCTTCAATGATGTTACAGTGCCGACCAGCGGCGTTAGCGGATGCATTGTGACGACTCCCAGCATGTGCAACAACAGCACACCTTCGCCGACGGGTCTTACTGGTGGCCTTTCCGGCTATCTGGTAAATCCGGGGTTTGACGAAGTTACTGGTCTCGGTTCGGTCAATGTTTATAACCTGCTTACCAACTGGTATGCCGGCTTCCCGGCTACAACTATCGTTCTCACCTCCAGCTTGGACCCAGCGACTCAAGGCATCCCAGTGAACTTGACGGCGACAGTAACTACGGCTGGCACTAACCCGCCGACCGGTAGGGTCACCTTTTCCACTATCTCCGGAGTGCTTGGCACCGCGGTCCTCAGCTCGATGAATGGCGCCCAGGTGGCAACCATTACGACCTCCACGCTTGATGTCGGCCAGAGCTACATAACCGCCTTTTACAGCGGGGACGCGCAAAACGCCGATAGCACATCGGGAGCGCTGGTTGAGAACATCATTGCACCCGCATTTACGTGGACCGCCAACGGCAGCACTTCAGGCAGCGTGTTCTCGGGACAGTCGATCACCTACAGTTTCATCGCAATCCCAACCGGCCTTTCGACTTTTGTCCTTAGCGTTTCCTTCAGCTGCACCCCGATGGCAACGATCACCTGCAGTTTTTATCCAGCACAAATCGCCGCAGGTTCCCGGCCCACTCCGGTGCAAGTGACCATTACTACGACTGGTCCCAATCAGTCCGCGGGAGGTCAGAGGCGGCGCAGGGCCGACAGCCGTTTCCCGTGGCTACCGCTGGCGCTGCCGCTCACTGCGATTGCGATGGTTGGCTTCGCGCGGCGAAAAATGTCGAAGCGCTTGGCGATTGCCGGTATGTTTGCATGGTTGGCGCTTCTTGGGTTAATGGTTGCCTGCGGAGGAGGAGGCAACAGCGCACCACCGCCACCCGTACGGGTCACAGTGGGTGCGGGAATACCGGCGAGTCTGTTCCCGAACGATGCCGCGGACAACTGGCCGCTTCAAACGGCGCAGTTTACGGCGACGGTCGCCAATGCCAGCAACAGCGCCGTGAAATGGACAGTGTCGCCGTCAACCGTGGGAACGATCGACACGAACGGCCTCTACACAGCTCCCACAGTTGCCGCCGGTCTGCCGACAAGTGTGACCATTACCGCGACTTCAGTAGCCGACCCCACGCAAGCTGGGCAAGCTACCGAAACGCTAAACGCAGCCACCGTCCCAACGGCAATCGGACAACCTTACAGCATCAACGTGTACGCGTTCGAGGGCAATACATCAAACCTGGTTCCGATAACGCTTGCCGTGCAGTAGATCTTAGAATGGGGGCGCGCCGGGCGGCAAGGGAAGGGAGCGGAGATGAGCAATTCGCCAAACTTTCGCAATCGTACCAATGGCGTGGCATTCATTTGACAGCCGTGATAAGCTTTCGTCCCATTCAGGAGGTATGTTATGGCTGCTAATCCGCTGCCCACCTCAAGCCTCACGTTCGTCACCGAGGAAACGCCTAACGAAGCGACCATTCGTTGCTCAGGCAAAATCACGATGGAAAACACGGATGAGTTGCGTGATGCCGCGCGTAAGCTGATCGCCGAAAGCAAGCGTCTCATGCTCGACTTCAGCGATGTCAGCTACCTCGACAGCTCCGGGTTGGGTATGATCGTGGGCTTGTATGTCTCTGCCAAGAGGGCCAAGTGCCAGTTGAAGGTCATCAATCTCAGTCCGCGAGTGAAGGAGATCTTCACCCTCACACGGTTGGAGGAGGCGCTGTCAGGCCGCGAAGAGTACCTCGGAGCTACTCCGGACTAGAAATGACTCTGTGGACCTTTAAGTGCCGTAGTCAGCGCTGACACTGATCAGTGCTCAGCGCTGGCGCGAAGTCCAATGATCCCCTAGTCGAGCACGGGCCGTGGGCAAAAGGGAATCGGCATTCCCTTGACGATTGCGGCGGGATTGCCCTCGACCAGAGCGTCGGCGTATTCCGTTCCCACGATCTGCGTCGCCACTTTTCGAGCTTCTGACAGCACCGGCAGCCGACGGCGGGATTCATGCGCATCGCTTGCCAGAACGTGCACGGCTGAGCGATCCAACAGCCAGTGGGCGATGATCTCGGGACGCTCGCCCCAGAATCCGGTGAGCGAGGAAGCGGTTACCTGCACCAGGCAGCCCTGCTCGGCGTACTCCAGTACGCGCTGGGGCGACTGCTGCAGAATCGGGTTGCGCTCGGGGTGGGTCAGGATGGGCGTCAGCCCGCGATCCCCCAAGCGCCGGAAACAGTCGGCGAGTTGGGTGGGAATGCTGTAGTTGCTCAGTTCGATCAGAAGGTAGTTCGTCTCCCCGATGGTGAAGTTATGGGGGTTCTCGAGGACCCGCTCGAGATTTTCGAATGAAAGATGAAAGTCGCATCCCAGGCTAAATTGAGGCGCAGTGGCGGCACGCGCGCGCAATTGGTCGAGCAAGGCCGAAAGGTAAGCGCGATCGTAGACGTAGCGGTCATTGGCGTGTGGAGTTGCCACGGTATGGGTAATGCCGTCGGCCGCCGCCAAGCGGCACATTTCGACGGCGACATCCCAGGAGTTAGGTCCGTCGTCAACCTCGGGCAAAATGTGGCAATGGATGTCGATCACGGGATGTCGATCTCGCTGCTCCTCATTACAACACAATAGTTTAAACCGCTCGGGGCGTCGCGTTGTCGAAGGGTCGTATGGGCGCGAGACTTTTTCATGCCCCGCGATGTTGATGGACTTGGGAGGGCGCATCCAATCTCAAGAGAATGCGGGATTGACGAAGCGGGGTGTGCGGCTGCAAGGTTCGCGACTCAGCCCCTAAAGGGGCGATGATACCAAGCGGCTTGCGGCATCGCTAAAAGAATGCCCTGATACGTGAATGCATGGCAAAGGTCTCTTGCAGAATCTGCCCGGCGCAACCGGGGCCCACACAGTTGCGAGTTCCGGCATTCTCATGCACGATAGTAGTTTCAACTTTGCGTGTCATATTCAATGTTTACTGAGGAGCAGGTTTGCCCATGAGCTTTGTGAGGACGGCATGTGCCGTGCGCGTGGATCGGGAACGTGTTTGCGGCATGGTCTTCGCCCTTGTCCTGGTGCTGTCTGCCGGGTTTTTTGTCTCGTGCGGTAGTGGCAAGCTCCCGGCCTTCCAGTCCGGCCAAACTGCCTACGTGACGTTGCCGACCGAAAACTCCGTCCTCATGCTGCATATCAATGGATTGACGGGCGCCATCACGCTCGGGGCGCAGACACCACAAGTCGCCGGGACCGCGCCCCATGGCCTGGCATTAGTACCGCATAAGTTCTTGTACGTGGCCAATTCGCAATCCGATGCGATCGCCATTTACAACATAGCGAGCGACGGAACGTTGAGCCTGAGTGCGCTTCCGACTCCGGATGGCGGTACCGGCCCCGATAACCTGGCTATCGACTCTTCCGGGAAATATCTGTTTGCCACGAACAGCTTTTCCGCGAACGTCTCGGTTTTTTCCATCGATTCCGGAAGCGGCGCACTCACGGCTGTCAGCGGCTCGCCCTTTTTCGCGAACGACAGTCCCGGCGAGATTCTGATCCCTCCGGGCACCAATTTCGTTTACGTTACCAACTCCCGCATCGGAACGGTGACCGGGTTTACCTTTTCGAGTTCGACGGGAGCCCTGACCCCCGTGCCCGGCTCGCCTTTTGTCTCCGGACCTGGCGCTAGCGCTCTGGCAGTCTCCAATAACGGAGCATATCTCTATGTTGCCAACACCACGGCCACAAACCCCGGATCGACCGCGGTGGGCAATATTTCGGGCTTCAATATTGACAGCACCAGCGGCACTCTTACCCGGATTGTCGGCTCTCCCTTCACATCGGCCGTTGGGTCGGGACCGAGCACGCTGGTCGCCGATCCCAAGGGAAGGTTCATCTTTGCTACAACCGCGGGAACGGCCTACACGATCTGGTGTTTCAACGTGGATTCTTCGACCGGCGAGCTATCCGCATCAGCGGGTTCACCGTTCAGCGTGGTGGGCGGCGGCCTGTTCGTACTCATCGACAACCTCGGGAGCTTCTTCTACATGGGGAATCAGGCGGCTCACGGGATCTCAGCGTATACCTACAATCAGAATAATGGCCAGCCGACGACGGTTTTGAACTCGCCTTTTTCTACCTTTACGGCGCCGGGCAAAATGGTGATTGCCGAGTAGCGATCTTCAGGCGCTACCAGAATTCTGCGCGCTACCACAATTCAGTGGCGAATCTAGGGTTGATGCCCGATTCCGATTGGCTTCCCCGGTTTGCACAATGGGGCAAGCCATTTCTCGATGTGGATCTGAAAAATCGGAGGTATTTTCCAACATGAAAATGAAGATGATGTTGTTGGCAGTGGCGCTGACTTGCGGGGCTTGGGCGGTGGCGCAGACGGCAGGCAGCGGAGGTTCGGCGACCGGCCAAAGTGGAAGCACGGGCAGCAGCAGCACCAGCCCGGGCACAAGCAGCCCGCAGTCTGGCTCGACTCAAAACCAAACCCCGGGAACGACAACTCCGGCGCCACCAGCGATGACGCCGCCACCGGACACGACTCCAACCCCAAGCACAGTTCCTAACACCCAGCCGGGAAGTCCGGCTACGCCGGGTACGACGCCGGAAACGACGCCGAGCGGGACTCCCGGTACAACGAATCCTTCGACGACTTCTCCAAACAGCAACAATACGTCGATGCCAAACAGCAACAACCCGTCGACTACGAATCCGCCGACAACAAGCACGCCGTCTAACTCGAATCCGTCGACCAGTCCGAGCACGCCCAGTACAACGCCTCCACCTCCTCCTCAGCGGTAGGCGGGAACGCGACGGACGATGGGGAAAGCGGATTGACAGGAAAAGAACGTAGGAAAATAACGCAAGGGAAAGCCATCCGCCGGGTGGCTTTTCCTTTTCCGCCTGCCAGGTCACTGCAGGTAGTGATAACCATCACTGTCAGAAGTATCATCGATGCGCGATAACCATTCCGGGGCCAAGTTTCGGGCTCCGGAGCACACCGCCATGTGTCTGGCCATTCCGGGAAAGATCCTGAGTGAAGAGGATTTGGGGTTCGCGCGCACGGGACGAGTGCAGTTCGGCGGCATCGTCCGCCAGGTTCGCCTGGACTTTGTTCCGGAGGCCGTGACTGGCGACTACGTGCTGGTGCACGTGGGTTTTGCCATCAGCAAGATTGACGAGCAGGAGGCACATCGCACCTACCAGTTGCTCGCCGAGATGGGCGCATTGGAAGGGGAACTGCCGCCCGAGGAAAGTCTTCCCTAGCCGGTTGCTGCAAGCCCCTTGCCGGAACCTGATTCGTTCAATCCTCACCTCGCCTTGTGATCAAGGTCACCGAGTAGATGTTCATCCCGGCTTAGAGTCAATCTCGCAGGCCTGTCCTTGCCTGCCGCAAAGGCTCCGCGATGAAGTTCATCGACGAATACCGGGACGCAGGCATCGCCCGCCGGTTGCTCGCTGAAATTGCGCGGACGGTACGCGGCCAGTGGGTGCTGATGGAAATCTGCGGCGGGCAGACGCACACCATCATGCGCTATGGGCTGGACGAACTTCTTCCCCCCAATATCGAACTGGTACACGGACCCGGTTGCCCGGTCTGCGTCACGCCGCTTGAAACCATCGACAAGGCCCTCGAACTGGCCGCGCGGCCGGAGATCATTCTTGTTTCCTATGGCGACATGCTGCGGGTGCCGGGTTCGACCACCGACCTGTTCACGGTCAAAGCCCAGGGCGGAGACGTGCGCGTCGTCTATTCTCCGACCGAGGCACTGAAGATTGCGCGCCAGAATCCCGACCGCAAAGTTGTCTTCCTCGCCATCGGATTTGAGACGACTGCCCCCGCCAACGCCATGGCGGTCTGGCAGGCGAAAAAGGAGAAGATCGGCAACTTCTCCGTGCTCGTCTCGCATGTGCTGGTGCCGCCCGCCATTCGGGCGCTCATGACTTCGCCCGATTGCCGCGTGAACGGCTTCATTGCGCCTGGCCACGTCTGCACCGTGGTGGGCTACGAAGAATATGAAACGCTGGCGCGCGATTTCCGCGTTCCGATCGTCGTGGGCGGCTTTGAGCCCGTCGATCTGCTGGAGGCTGTGCTAATGCTGGTCCGTCAACTGGAAAAGGGCGAGGCCAGGGCGGAAAACCAATACGTACGATCGGTGAACTATGAGGGCAATCTGCTGGCGCAGCGCGTGATCAAGGAAGTCTTCGAGATCGCCGACCAGAAGTGGCGCGGCATTGGCATGATTCCCGCGAGCGGTCTTCGCGTGCGCGACGAGTATGGCGACTATGACGCCTCGCGCCTGTTCGGACTCGCATCGATCACGGTCGATGAGCCGGCCGAATGCATCAGCGCGCAGGTGCTGCAAGGTCTGAAGAAGCCGACCGACTGTCCCGCTTTCGGAATGCGCTGCACCCCGCAGAATCCGCTGGGGGCGCCCATGGTGTCGTCGGAAGGCGCGTGCGCGGCGTACTACAACTATCGACGGCACGCGAAGGGTTCTCAGTTGTCAGTTATCAGTTCTCAGTAAAACCATGAAGTGTTTTCTGAGACGTGAGACTGATAACTGATAACTAATAACTAATAACTGAGCATGTCTGACAAATCCAATTCGCTGGCGCAACTGAGCTGTCCGGCGCCGCACCCGGTCAAGGACACGATTGTCCTCGGCCACGGCAGCGGAGGCCGGCTGAGCGCGGAACTGATGCGCTCGGTTTTTCTCCCCGCATTTCAAAACCCGGTGTTGTCACGGCTTGACGACCAGGCGATCATCCTCGTGAAAGGCACGCGCTTGGCCTTTACCACCGACTCCTTCGTCGTCAAGCCGCTCTTCTTTCCAGGTGGAGACATTGGCTCTCTCGCCGTGCATGGCACCGTCAACGATCTCGCGATGGGCGGAGCCACGCCTCTTTTTCTCAGCGTCGCCTTCATCATCGAAGAAGGATTGTCGATCTCCGTGTTGCGGCGCGTGGTTGAGTCGCTGCGCGCGGCTGCCAAAAAAGCTGGCGTCGAAATTGTGACGGGAGATACCAAGGTAGTAGAGAAGGGAAGTGGCGACGAGCTTTTTATCAACACGACCGGGATTGGCCTGGTGCCCGACCATCTTGAACTCTCGGCAAATCGCGCGCGGCCCGGCGATAAGGTGCTGCTAAGCGGTTCGATCGGGGAGCATGGGATCGCGATTCTGGCTCAGCGTGAAGGCCTGGAATTCGAATGCCCTGTCGAAAGCGACAGCGCCGCCTTGCACGAACTGGTGGCCAGGATGCTTGAAGTAAGCAGCGCCAGCAGCGCGATTCGCTGCCTGCGCGATCCTACTCGCGGCGGCGTCTCGAGCACCTTAAATGAAATCGCCGAACAGTCGGGTGTGGGGATTCAACTTGAGGAAAGCACGATCCCCATTCGCGAAGAGGTTCGCGGAGCCTGCGAGATGCTTGGGCTCGATCCTCTTTATGTAGCGAATGAAGGTAAGCTGATCGCGATCGTCGCGCCGGAAGCGGCCGATGCCGTGCTGAGCGCCATGCGCAAAGATCCACTGGGCCAAAAGGCTTGCATCATCGGAACCGTAGTTGAATCGCGCTCGCCGATCGTGACCATCCGCACCGAGCTCGGAACTTCGCGCTGCGTGGATATGCTGGCAGGGGATCAGTTGCCGCGGATTTGCTGAAAGCGGATTTGCTGAAATTTGTTATGCATGAGATGGGCATTGCCAATTCGATCCTCGAGGGTGTGGACACGGAGGTCCGCCGCCGCCCCGGCGTCCGTCCGCTGAAAGTCGGCGTCCGCGTGGGAGAACTGGCCGGGCTCGATCCCGATGCATTGCGTTTTGCCTTTGAGGCATTGACGATCGACACGCCGCTGGCTGGCCTCGAACTGGACATCGAATACCGCGCATCCCGCAGCCGCTGCCGCGACTGCAGCCACGAATTTGAAGTCCGAGACTTCGAACTGCTGTGTCCGGCGTGCGGAAGCTTGAGCGCCGACCGCATCAGCGGAGACGAATTGGAATTTGCGTATCTGGAGATTGAAGAAGCAGAGAGTGAAAATCGGGAGATTGAAGATCGAGAAATCGAAGACCTGCGAGTCGAGCCGACGGAGGTGGAAAAACGATGAACCGGGTGCCGCTGGAAGGAAAAGTCCTGAATGAGAACACGCGCGTAGCGGCGGAATTGCGCGAACGCTTCCGCGAGCACCGTGTGCTGGTGGTCAACCTCGTCAGTTCACCGGGATCCGGCAAGACCACGCTGCTCGAAAAAACGCTGGAAGCATTTCCCGCCGGCAGCCGGGTCGCGGTTCTCACCGGCGATCTCCAGACTGAAAACGACGCCAACCGGCTCAAGCGCTACGGCTATCCGGTGAAGCAGATCACCACCGGAGGCACGTGCCATCTGGACGCGCGCATGATCGAGAAACATATTGCCGACTGGAATCTCGAAGAGCTTGACCTCCTCATTATTGAAAATGTGGGCAACCTAGTGTGTCCCTCGAGCTACGATCTCGGCGAGTCTGCAAAAATTGTTCTGCTCAGCGTCACCGAGGGCGAAGACAAGCCGCTCAAGTATCCGTCGATTTTCTTCAAGTCGGAGTTGATGGTGCTGACCAAAACCGATCTGCTGCCTTATGTGCCGTTCGATGCCGCCCTGGCGATCGAAAACGCGCGCCGCGTGCACCCGGAAATGCAAGTCGTCAAAGTCGCCAGCCTGGCTGGGGAGGGCCTGCGCGAATGGATGACGTGGATTGAGCGGCGCAGGCAAGCGTTTCTCGCGGAGTTGTCAGGCCCTGTTGTGGCCGGCTAGCTTCCAAAGGGTCGTCTCCAAACGTATTCGCTGTACGCCTTTCGTGTGAGTGGTATCACATCATTCCTCTCGCCCGCCTCCTAGACTGTTCTGTACGGCCACCGCGAAACGTGCCGAGGGAAGAAAGCAGGAAGAAGCAAGAAAGAAGGAAGTGTGCCCGTAGTTCCCGATCTCAGCCGTCCCGCCCCGCCCACCGCCGATAAACGCTGGAAGCTGGTGGAAGCCACCATGCGCCGCATGGGCAACAACCCGCGCGGGCTGATCGAATCACTCCACACCGTGCAGGAGGTGTTCGGCTATCTCGATGTCGCTGCGCTGCGCTTTGTCGCCAAGTCCCTGCGCGTGCCGCTGAGCCGGGCCTATGGCGTGGCCACTTTCTATCACTTTTTCTCGCTCCGGCCGCCGGGCGAGCATACCTGCGTCGTTTGCATCGGCACCGCTTGCTATATCAAAGGTGCTCCGCAGTTGCTGGAGGCGGTGAAGCAGGAACTCGGAATTACCCCGGGGCAAACCACCTCCGACGGCAAGGTGTCCGTGCTAGGGGCACGCTGCCTGGGATCGTGCGGCCTGGCGCCGGCCGTGGTTTACGACCACGAGGTTGCAGGTAAAGTTACACCGCCAGCGCTGCGCCAGCGCCTTGCCAATTGGAAGTCGCATGTCTCCTGAAGAACTCGAACAGATCGCCGATACGGAACGAGAACGCCAGTCGAGGTTCAAGCACACGGTCAAAGTGTGCGTGGCCGCCGGCTGCGTCAGCTGCCAAAGCGAAGGAGTCAAAGCCGCGCTCGAAAAAGAAGTCGCCGCGCGACAAGGTCACACTGGTGATGCCCAATCCAGCCTGTCGGAATCGGAATGCCAGGTCAAAGGTGTGGGCTGCATGGGTCTGTGCGCTGCGGGACCGCTGGTCGCGGTCGGCAACCACACGCTCTACCAGGGAGTCACGGCCGAAGACGCGCCCGCGCTCGTCGACAGCCTCGACCACGCTCCCCTCAGCCGCCTGGTTTGTCCCACCGACGTGCCATTCTTTCAGAAGCAGAAGAAAATTGTCCTTGAAAATTGCGGCAACATCGATCCCGAGCGCATTGAAGACTACATCGCTGCTGGCGGTTACACCGCGCTGATGCAGGCATTGAGCGATATGACTCCGGTGCAGGTGATCGCCGAAGTTACCCACAGCGGATTGCGCGGACGTGGCGGCGCCGGCTATCCCACCGGCCTGAAGTGGAGCACGGTTTCGAAAGCGGCAGGCGAGAAGAAATATGTCGTCTGCAACGCCGACGAGGGCGATCCGGGGGCCTTCATGGATCGCAGCGTTCTTGAAAGCGATCCCCATCGGGTGCTGGAGGGCATGCTGATCGCTGCTTTTGCGGTCGGCGCTTCTGAAGGTTACTTGTACGTGCGTGCCGAATATCCGCTAGCCATCAAGCGCCTGCGCCTGGCCATCAAGCAGGCCGAGCGTCTCGGCCTTCTCGGCAACAACATCTGCGGCAGCCGCCTGAGCTTCCACCTTGATGTGCGCCTGGGTGCGGGAGCTTTTGTATGTGGAGAAGAGACCGCGCTCATCGCCTCGGTAGAAGGCCGACGCGGCATTCCGCGTCCGCGTCCGCCGTATCCAGCCATGGAAGGGCTGTTCGGCAAGCCGACGCTGATTAACAATGTCGAGACCTTCGCCAGCATCGCCCCCATCGTTCGCAACGGCGGCGAATGGTACTCGCAGATCGGCACCGAAAAGAGCAAAGGCACCAAGGTGTTCGCGCTGGCCGGCAGCATCAACAACACCGGGCTCGTCGAAGTGCCCATGGGCACAACCCTGCGCGAGATGGTGTTTGAGATCGGCGGCGGCATGGCGGAGGGGCGCCAGTTCAAGGCGGTCCAGACCGGCGGACCCTCGGGCGGCTGCCTGCCCGCGCAATTTCTCGACATGCCTGTCGATTACGAAAATCTCGCACGCGCCGGCTCGATTATGGGTTCGGGCGGCATGATCGTGATGGACGACACCTCCTGCATGGTCGATGTGGCGCGCTTTTTCATGGATTTCTGCATGGGCGAATCCTGCGGCAAGTGTGTGCCCTGCCGCGTCGGCACCTATCACATGCACGGCATCCTGCAAAAAATTACGCAGCGCCGCGGCTCGACGCACGACATCGCGCAGCTTGAGGAACTCGCGGACCTGCTCAGAAACACCAGCCTGTGCGGCCTGGGGCAATCGGCGCCCAATCCGGTGCTAAGCACGTTGCGCTATTTTGCCGAAGAATACAAAGCGCACGTCGAAGAGCATCGCTGTCCGGCGGGCGTTTGCAAGAACGGAAATACGGTTATGGATGAGTTCGAAGCCGCCGAGGGTGACGGGAGTCCGCAGCTCCCGCCGGATCTCACTACGGGCAATGGAACCGGAAGCAAGGAAGGCAAGGCATGATTCGCGCTTCTACCATCAAGACCCTGAAGATCGATGAGCGCGACTTCAGCGCGCGCGCGGACGAGACCATCCTCGATGTCGCACGCCAGAATGGCATCTTTATTCCCACCTTGTGCGATCTGCAAGGGCTCTCCAGCGTGGGCGCCTGCCGTCTCTGCCTGGTCGAAGTGAAGGGATCGAATAAACTTTCGCCCGCCTGCTGCACGTTGGTGGAAGAGGGCATGGAGGTTACGACCGACTCGGAACGTTTGCGGCGATATCGGCGCTCCATCCTCGAACTGCTCTTCACCGAGCGCAACCACGTCTGTTCGGTTTGCGTCTCGAACGGACACTGTGAGATGCAGACGCTCGCCCAGAAACTCGGCATCACCCACGTTCACTACCGCTACCGCTACCCTCACCTCGACGTGGATGCTTCGCACGAGCGTTTTTCGGTCGATCACAACCGTTGCATTCTCTGTACGCGCTGCGTCCGCGTCTGCGAAGAAATCGAAGGTGCGCATACCTGGGATGTCATGGGCCGCGGTATCCAGTCGCTGGTGATCACCGATCTGGCCGAGCCCTGGGGCGCGTCCGAAACCTGCACCGGTTGCGGCAAGTGCGTCCACGTCTGCCCTACGGGCGCGCTCTTTGAAAAAGGCAAGTCGGTGGCTGAGATGCTCAAGCGCCGTCAGTTCCTGCCATACCTGACCCAGATGCGCGAGGAGAATCAGTGAGCAAGGTGCGCCTGGCGACGGTATGGCTGGATGGCTGCTCGGGCTGCCACATGTCGTTTCTCGATCTCGATGAGCGCCTGATCGCCGTGGCCGACAAGGCGGTTCTCGTCTACAGTCCGCTTGTCGACCAGAAGGAATTTCCTCCCGACGTCGATATTGCGCTGGTCGAAGGCGCCGTCTCTTCCGAAGAAGACCTGCACAAGATTCAGACCATCCGCCAGCGCACGAAGACTCTGGTTTCGCTGGGCGATTGCGCGGTTACTGCCAACGTCCCGTCGATGCGCAACAAGTTTCCGCTGCAGATGAGTCTCGATCGCGCGTACACGGAAAATGTCACGCTTAATCCGGGTACGCCCACGGAAGTAGTGCCCGTGCTGCTCGAAAAAGTTCGCCCGATTCACGAAGTCGTTCCAGTGGACGTATTCATTCCCGGCTGTCCGCCCTCCGCCGACACCATTTTCTATGCCGTCTCGGAGCTGCTCGAAGGGCGCAGCCCGGACTTGAGCGCAATGACGCGCTTCGGATCGTAGCCCCGTGCCTGAAAACGATACAACTCGCAAGACCATCCGCATCGATCCCGTCACTCGCATCGAGGGCCACGCCAAGATCACGCTGCACCTCGATGATCACGGCCGCGTGGAAGATGCTCGTTTTCACGTCACGCAGTTCCGCGGATTTGAAAAATTCTGCGAGGGCCGGCCGTTCTCCGAGATGCCGGCGCTGATGGCGCGCATCTGCGGAATCTGCCCCGTTAGCCACCTGATCGCCTCCGCCAAGGCCTGCGATGCGCTGCTCGCGGTGCGCATCCCCCGCCCGGCCGAAAAACTGCGCCGCATTTTCGGACTCGCCCAGGTTCTGCAATCGCACGCCCTCAGCTTCTTTCACCTGTCCTCGCCCGATTTCATTCTCGGCTTCGACTCCGACCCGGCCCGCCGAAACATCTTCGGCGTTTTGCACGAGGCTCCCAATGTTGCGCGCGACGGCATTCGGCTGCGCCAGTTCGGCCAGCAGATTATCGAGCGGCTGGGCGGCAAGCGCATTCATCCTGCCTGGATCGTTCCGGGCGGCGTCAGCGAGCCGCTCTCGATCGCCAACCGCGACGCCATTCTCGTCGACCTGCCTGAGATGCTCGCGATCGCGCAGCTCACGCTGGAGTGGTTCAAGGGCATCACCGAAAAATTCCGCGAGGAGATCACCTCCTTCGGCAATTTCCCCACGCTCTTTCTCGGAATCGTGAAGGACGACGGCGGTCTTACTTTCTATGACGGCAAGGTCCGCATCGTGGATGCCAGCGGCAAGGTGGTAGCGGCCGGTCTCGACCCGGCAAACTATCAGGAATATCTCGGCGAGAAGGTCGAATCCTCGACTTACATGAAGTCGACTTACTACAAGCCCATGGGCTATCCCGACGGTATCTACCGCGTGGGCCCGCTCGCGCGCCTGAACATTGCCGACCGCTTTGGCACGCGCCGCGCCGACCAGGAGATGGCCGAGTTCCACGAAATTCAGCGCACCGCGGTGCTGAGCTCGTTCCACTATCATCACGCGCGCCTGATCGAGATTCTTTACTGCATAGAACGCATGCAGCAGTTACTCGACGATCCCGAAATTCTCTCGAAACACGTGCGCGCCATTGCTCGCCCCAACAGCGAAGAAGGCGTCGGTGTCGCGGAAGCGCCACGCGGCACTCTCATCCACCACTATAAGATCGACGAAAACGGCCTGATGCGCTGGGCCAACCTGATCATCGCGACCGGCCACAATGGACTGGCCATGAATCGCAGCATCCTCCAGGTGGCGCGCCATTTCGTGCACGCCGATCGCCTCGAAGAAGGCATGCTCAACCGCGTGGAAGCCGTCATCCGCGCCTACGATCCCTGCCTGAGCTGCTCCACCCATGCCGACGGGCGGCTGGCGCTTGCTGTTCAGTTAGTCGCGTCGGATGGCCGTGTAGTGGACGAACTGCGCCGTTAGATATTTCGGGAAATAGGTCTGGGGGACTGTCGCTGTAATCGCTCTTAACAACAATCATCTTGTTGTTGACTTACTCAGTTCTGGCGAGCTTCCCGGGGCTGAACCGCT
The DNA here is from genome assembly GCA_963821295.1 of uncultured Acidobacteriaceae bacterium. GTDB lineage: Bacteria > Acidobacteriota > Terriglobia > Terriglobales > Acidobacteriaceae > Acidiflorens. The sequence continues at coordinate 1,837,253 of CAWGDB010000001.1, forward strand.
GCCTTTCGCGCTAATTCCAATGCTTGGTCTAGGCAGGGGTCTTTTTCTATTCGGAGGTCTTCTGCTGTGGGAATGCAGATCACATCCGGTATGACGCCCCGGCCGTCCAATACTGTGCCATCGTTCATAACGACCCGGGAGACCGCGATTAAGGTCCCAAATTCGGCCCCACCCACTCTTTCCCAGAACATCTGCCCCACATTTACTCGGCCGCTTGAAATATCTCCGATAATCGTCGCTCTCTTGCGAGTCTGCATGTCATAGGCAAAAATTTCGGCCGCGCTCGCCGATGAGCTGTCTACCAGCACAAACAATGGAACACGGATCTTTGTGTACGACGGTTTTATGGCAATCACCTCGGTTTTTTGCCGCCCGATCTCTCTTGCCATCTCATACGGCTGTTCGGTGAAACTCCCAGCCAGGGCTCTGGTCGTCTCGCCTGAACCTCCGCCGTTCTTACGAAGGTCGAGAATGACACCGTTCGAACTCTTCACCTTCGCGATCATAAAATCGGTGTTAATGGGGCTGAGCCTGAAGGCGCGCAGTTTGATGTAGCCGATATTGCCTTCATAATCCTGGTGTTTATAGATTGGCTCCTGAGCGTCAATCTCCTTCCGGTACTCGTTGTAATCGTACCCTTTGCCGCGCTGCTCAACCTTGGCCACTATCTTGATCGTGCGTGAAGGTTCGTTTCCCCTGACGATTTCCAGATGCAACTCTGCCGTCGGATTCAGGAATTCGAAATAGCGCGATATCTCGAAGAAAGTTTCGCGCTTCACGGCGAAGCCCTCCATAGCAACGATCTTATCGCCGAGTTGCAGTCCCCCTTTCGCGGCGGGCCCTTCCTCCTTAAGGTTGTAAACTAGGATCTCGTCGCGGAATGGCTCGGCGTCAAAACCATAGTCAACCTTGGCGGAACGGCGAGGCGGAACAAAGTACGTGTTCGCATCGTGAATTTGGTAAGGCATCGAGGCAATCGCCGCGAGCATATCTCCAAGATGATCTGCCTGACGGATTCGCTGGCGGGCCTTCTCCGTGATCGCTTTCCAGTCCACACCCTTCAGATTGGGATCGTAAAAGTTCTTCTGAATGTCTTTCGCGACCACATCCATGATGTCTTCCATACGGCCGCGTTCAAATTTGTCGTCTCCGGCTCCCACGACAGATAGATAGCCAGCTAGAAAGATGATGCTCGATACCTGCGCAACATTTATTAGGCATTTAGTAAGAAAGCGCCATTCGCACACGGACCTTCCTCCACGCGGAATTGTACATTGCCCGACCACGAGCAAGAAGCGCGATGAAGTAGGTTACAACTCGACGTGCGGCAATCATTTACGGCGCAAGCCAAGGCACAACTGTTGAGAAATCGGCATTACACTAACAATCCGGATATGGCGTTAGAAACTATTGCTGAGGCACGCTATTTCCCGCGGGGTCTGGCTTGGCTGCGGGCTTGGGATCGGCTGGTGCTGGGGAAGTGGTCATGGCGCTTTCGGGATTGAGCAGGTGATCGTGGCTGGGTCCTAGGCCTAATTTGATCAGGGCGCGGGAATCGGGAGTGGTTTTTGCCTGCCATCCCTGGTCTGTCTGATAGTGCTGCATGGCTGCCTGGGTGGCTGCGTCCCAAGTCCCCGAGGGCTCACCTTGCATATAGTGCTCGCGAATGAGAGCTTGCTGGATGGCGCGGGCGCGATCTCCATCGATGGCCTGCTGGCCGCGCTTTTTGGCGGTCTTCTTCCCGTGACTCCTAGCCTTGTGCGATGAGGAGTGAGCGGAGGTGCGGGAGGAGGTGCGCTTTGTGGCCGCGTGCTTGGTGGCAGAATGCTTTGTTTTTTCAGCCAAGGTCTTAGAAGTGTGATCCGAAATATGAGATGCCTTCTTCGGCTTTGTGGTATTTGACGCGTCGTTTTGGGCGGAGGCGAATACTGGCATGGTGAGGCAGAGCAGGCTACAGATGGCCGCTCGTTGCCAATGCCGGGTTCGTTCCCGCCAGCCCATAGATATAATTTCCGCCTCCCGCAGGTTCGTGTGGTAGCGGGGCTATGCCCCGCAAAACGGGGCGAAGCCCCGTCACCACATAAACCCTAGCAACCACAACCCAAGCAAAAAGCCGGCGAGAGCAGCCTACCCCATGGTCCCCGAAATGGGGTGGGTATGCCAGTCTCGCCGGAGTAGTCTACCGATTACGGAAGTGTCCCGGCCAGAAAAATCGTTCCGTCCTGCGCCCTTGCGCCCCTTGGACGCACCAGGAAGACGACATCCTGCCCGCTCTTCATCGACGACTCGATCTTCGAAAAGTCTTCGGGAGAGTTCACGGGTTGCTTGTTGACTTCGAGGATTACGTCGCCGCGATTCAGGCCGAGGTCTTCGGCGAACGATCCCTGCTTCACGTCCTGCACAACCACGCCCTTGCCCGCCGTAATGTTGAGACGGTCGGCGAGGTCGGCCGTGATGCCGCGAACCGAGACGCCAAACTTGCTGGGCTTCGGCTCCTCTGTTTCCTGGTTGTCGTCTTCTTCACCCAGACGCGAAGCGAACAGCTTGGAGCGGTCGGCGATGGTGACGGTCGTTTCATCTTTCTTGCCATTGCGAATGAAACTCAGCTTGGCCTTTGATCCTGGTCTGCGAGAGGCGATATCGGCGACCAGATCGTCGCCGCTCTTCAGCGCCTTGCCATCGACGGAGGTGATGGTATCGCCGATCTTGAGTCCCGCCTGATCGGCCGGGCTGCCGGAGATAACGTTTGAAACCGTCACGCCGGCTCCGTAGATATGCGCGATCGCCGGATTAGGTTGAGCGGCGAATTCGATGCCGATCGAGCCACGCGCTACGCGGTGTTCTGGTCCGATCAACTGGTTATAAACCTGAGCGACGGTATTCGAAGGCATGGCAAAACCAACGCCCGCGTAGGAACTGGTCTCGGTCAAAATTGCGGTGTTGATGCCAATGACCTCGCCCGACATGTTGACCAGCGGTCCACCGGAATTGCCGGGGTTAATGGCCGCGTCGGTCTGAATGAAGGATTGGAACTGGCGGTTGGGAACGATGTTGCGGCCCTTGGCGGAGACGATGCCTGCGGTGACCGTTTCCTGCAATCCGAAGGGACTGCCGATAGCGAGAACCCAATCGCCCACCTGCATGCCATCGGAGTTGCCGATTTTTGCCGCTGGCAGCGCGTGATCGACCTCAATTTTGATGACTGCCAGGTCGGTCTCCTGATCCATGCCAACGACTTTGGCGTCGTGACCCGGCGAGGCCGGGTTTTCATCCTGCAACTTCACGCGAATGCGATCCGCTTTTTCGACGACGTGGCGGTTGGTGACGATGTAACCCTTGGGATCGACGATGACGCCGGAACCGAGCGAGCGCTGGCGAATGTTCCCGGCATCTGGCCCGTTCTGGCCGCCGAAGAACTTGTCAAAGAAATCCTGGAACGGGCTGTCATCGCCTCCCTGATCGCCCTGATCGTCCTGATCGGGGTTGGGACGCACACGCCCGCGGTGGTGAGGGTTCTTGATGGTGGACTCGGTATTGATGTTGACCACGCTCGGTTCCAGTTGCTTCGAAATCTGCGAGAACGTGTTCGAGAGCTGCTGGGGGGCTGGAACGGTGAGCGGGGTAGCATCGGAGGACTTCTGTCCCTCCTTGCCCTTAACGCCGTAGGAAATCACCGTGCCAATCAGAATTCCCAGGGTGAGGGTGGCCAAAATCGTCAAGGTGTACGCCCAGCGGTTGGCTTTGAGGCGCACCCAAAAGGCGCTCGCGCGCGAATCCATTTGTTCCTCCTGATAACTGCGTAAACGCTAATTATACCTTTGCCCGCCAACGGAGAAGGCCGCGGTAACCGATCTGAGTATTAGACGCGGGAAACGGGGTTGGCGTTAACCTTGCTAGAACTTCAGCGTTAGCAGGGCCAGGAACAGCCCGGTATATCCCGCGATTACCAGCAGAACGAGCAACGCGGCCACATTGAGGATGTTGAATATCCCCCAGGGCTTCTCGACGGCGCCGAGAGCGACATTCCACAGGCCGACGCTGCCCACGAGCGCACAGAGAGGCACGACCACGAATCCAATGGCTCGCCCGTGCTGCACGCGTGGGAAAGCGATCAGGAAGGTGACGGCGGGCAGGAAGCTCAGAGCCGGAATAATGGCGAGCGGCGCGCCGATCAGGAAGGCGCGCTCGCGTCCGACCGTCGGGTGATCGAGCGATCGGGTCATTGTGGGATCTGAACACATCGGGTCAGCTGAACGCGCATCGGGCCATCCGGTGATCGGGTCATCTGAAAGACCTGCATTTCATGGGAATATTACAAAATCCATGAGGTTTCTTGCGACCAGATGGGTTTCGGATCGCCCGACGACCCGATCATCCACCCGACATCCGATGGCCCGATTTTACTGTGCTTCGTATACCGTTTTGCCGCCGACGACCGTGCGCAGAACCTTGATCTCCAAAATTTTCGGCGGCGGCGCGGCGGTGATATCGCGATCGAGGACAACGAAGTCAGCGAGCATACCGGGCGCGAGTTTACCTTTTTGTTTTTCGGCGAACTCGGCAAAAGCGGCGCCCGTGGTATAGGCGGCGAGCGCCTGCTCCATGGTTATCTTCTGGCCGGGGTAGCCTTTCTTTCCGTCCTCGCTCAGGCGCGTAACGGCCGAATAGACGCCGCGAAATGGCGTGACGGGCTCGACTGGATAATCGGTGCCGAAAGCGAGAACGACGCCGCGCCGCAGAAATTCGGCCCAGGCATAAGAAGTCGCGGCGCGTTTCGGACCCAGGCGCGACTCCGCCCAGTTCATATCGGTGAGCAGGTGGCTCGGCTGCATCGACGCGATGATATTCAGTTCCTTGAAGCGCGCAATCTGCTGGGGCGTGGTGACCTGCGCGTGTTCGATCCGCAGACGATAGTCGTTACTGCCGTCGACGGCCTTCACCTTGGCTTCTTTGGCGGCTTTTTCGGCTCCGGCGAAGGCGTCGAGCGCCATTTGCACACCTTTGTCGCCGATGGCGTGGAAGCCAATCTGGTATCCGGCTACTACGCGTTCACGGGTCATGGCGTTGAGCTTGGCCGGTTCGTATTGCGGGATCCCGCTATTGCCGGGATCGTCGCTGTATGGCGCAAGCAGGGCCGCGGTCTTTGAACCCAGCGAGCCATCCATGAAGGCTTTGAGCATGCCGGTGTGGAGCATGTTGTCGGAAGCGGGATGCGAATCTCGTTTGCGGTTCAGTTCCGAGATCGAATCGTCGAAGGTCAGCCACTCGGAGATGCGCGCGGTTAATTTCCCGTCGTTTTCGATCTCTTCGTAAATCTGAAAATCGTCCCACGACGAATAATCCTGCGCCGAGGTAACGCCGTGGCTCGCCAGATCGGCGAGCGCAGTTTCAATCGCCTCCCGCCGCTTGTCGTGCGATGGCTTTGGAATCGCCTTGCGCACCAGATCGCAAGCTTTCTCGCGCAGGATGCCGGTGGGCGTGCCGCCTTCGTCGCGGTCGATCTTGCCGCCTTCAGGATCCTTGGTGGCGAGGTTGATGATGGCCAGTTTCATGCCGAGGGTGTTGGCGACGCAGATGTGTCCATCGACGCGGCCGAGGTAGACCGGGTGGTCGTAGCTGGCCTCGTCGAGATCCCAGCGCGTCGGCAGAGTTTTCACGGGCCAGAGAGTCTCGTCCCAGCCTTCGCCGACGAGCCACTCTCCGGGCGGAGCCGACTCGGCTTTGGCACGCAGGCGCTGGCGGAACTCGTCGATCGTCCTGACGCCCAGCATGTTTACATTCATCTTTTCCAGGCCGGCGCTGGCCAAGTGCATGTGGGCATCATTGAAACCGGGCATGACGAAATGGCCGCCGAGATCGACGACCTTGGTCGCGGGGCCCTTGAGCTTGGCAATCTCGGCCCGCGTACCAACCGCGATGATCCGATCACCGCGCAGGGCGATGGCTTCGGCGCGTTTGCTCGATCCAAACGACGTCGAGTCGGCGACACTAGGGACGGCACCGGTGTAGATGTTGCCATGGGTAAAGATCACGTCAGCTTTCGGCATGGGAGCAGCGGTCTGCGCCGCGACAACCGAGGACACAGCGCACAGCAAGAACAAGGTTCGCATTAGGTGTTTCACCATTTCGGCCATCACTCTCCGCACATCACTCACCCATTCCGGACAATGCCAGCATTGTAAGCAGAATGCGCCGGAGTCCGAGGTCCCGTCCATGGCAGTCGAACCATTCTTGCAACGTGTGTGCGCCGCCTCCCGTGCCGCCGCCGCCCATGGCAATCGCCTCGCGGCCGAGGGAGAGCGGGATGTTGGCGTCGGTGGATGCGCGTTGGATCTGGGCGGTGTTGCCAAGTTGCGCATCCACGGCACGGATAACTTTCAGAAGGCGCGCATCGCGGGAGAGTTCACCCGCCGGACGGTTTCCGATCTCGATCATTTCTGACTGCACAACTTTGGTCGCGCGTGCGCTGCGCGAGACGGCGGGAAGATTCTGGGTATCCACGGCGTGATCGAGGGCGACCCGGAGCGCGCGTTCCAACCGGTCGATTTCGGCCATGGACGTCGAGCGCAGATCGACCCGCATACTGGCCGACTCGGGAATCGAATTGACGGAGGTCCCGCCGCGAATCACGCCGACATTGAAAGTAGTTTTCGGCGAGGCCGGTATCGGAGTTTCACTGAGCGAGTGAATGGCGCGGGCGAGAACAATAATCGGATTGGGTGTGCCAAAGTCGCTCCAGGAGTGTCCGCCCGGACCGCGCGCAATCACCTCAAAGCGGCGGCTGCCCAGAGCCTCCGCGACCACCGTGTCCGATCCGGCGCCATCGACGATGACGCTGTATGCGATGGAATCGCGCCAGCGCGGTGTTTGAAACACGTGGCGCATGCCGCGCAAATCGCCTTCGCCTTCCTCTCCCACATCGCCGATGAAGACGAAGGGCAGGGCGTGCGTAATCGCGGAGCTGTTTAGCACACTGGCGACTGCCAGCATGGCCGTAATTCCGGCGGCATTATCGGACACGCCCGGGCCATACAAGCGGGTGCCCTGCTGCCGGATGTTCAGCGGCGTGGTCGCGGGAAAAACCGTATCAATGTGAGCGCTCAGCGCCACGAAACGGCTTCCGTAGCCGGGACGTACTCCGAATACGTTGCCCACCTCATCGACCTCGACGTCGGTGAGCCCAAGCTCGCGAAAACGTCTGGCCAGCCACTCGCCGCGGCTGGCTTCTCCGAAGGGAGGAGCGGGCACGCGCGAGACCTCCATCTGCCACTGCGCGAATTGCGGCTCTTCGATGCGAAAGCGGCCGAAGGCCGATCGGACTTCAGGCGTGCCAGCGAGACGCGCCACTTCCTGTTGCACCGATGGATACACGTCCGAAGCTGACACCGGGAAGCTCTCTCCAGTCTTCACAGGGAATGTTCCGCCTATCTTATAACGAAGATGCCAAGGATTCATGAAGATGCGGATTCGGGGCAGGGAAAGTGGCCTTGGAACTTAGGTGCTATTCCCCATCAGCACTTGACCGCTTGGGCAGGGCATCTTCCAATAGTAGGGCGACTCCCCGCGCGCAGTCTTGAACTCCACTTCGGGGGCGAGATGGTGATGAAAAAAACAGCCGAACAGGATTCTGAAGAGCTCAGCCGAATACTCAGGACTGCGCCTCCCGGGGCATGGGTGGCACTTTCGCATGACAAGACGCGCGTCCTGGGTACGGGTGTGTCGATACAAGCAGCTGCCTATCAGGCGCAGCTGCGTGGAGAGCATTTTCCGGTATTGATCAAGACGCCAATGGAAGATGAGGAAATGGCGGCTGGAGCACATTGAGCCGCGCGATCTTGCCCGCGAACCGTGGGACCATACACCAGTCATGTACACCAAGTTCATGTACACCAGTTCATACTGCGTTAGCCTCCACGCTGCCTCCCACTCAAGATTCGGATAAGCTAACAAGGTGCGTTGTGGGAAACGGAGTCGAGGATGAGCATCCAGGATGAGCAGGAATTGCTTTACCTGAAAGCGGTTGGCCGCATCGTGCGCGAGGTTCTGGATGCGATGAAGGCCGAAGTCCGACCGGGCGTTTCAACCCAGTACCTGGATGACATCGGCGCGCGCGTGATGGAGGAAAATGGAGCCCGTTCTGCTCCCCGCATGGTGTACCGATTTCCCGGCGCGAATTGCATCAGCCTGAATGACGAAGCTGTCCATGGTGTTCCGGGAGATCGCACACTGAAAGAAGGCGATCTGGTGAAACTGGATGTCACGCTGGAAAAAGACGGCTACATGGCAGACGCCGCCATGACTGTGCCAGTAGGCCAAGTGAGCGAGCAAGCAGAACAATTGATGCTGTGTGCCGAGCGTGCCTTTCACAAAGCCATGCTCGTTGCCCGGGCTGGTTTCCGGGTGTTCGAGATAGGAAAGATCGTTGACCGTGAGGTCCGCAAGTCGGGCTTCTCGGTGATCCGCGAGTTAGGCGGGCATGGCATTGGGCGGACGATTCATGAACTGCCCCATGTGCCGAACTATCCCGACCCTCAGGCTCGCCAGATCATGAATGAGGGCCTGGTGATCACCGTGGAACCGATTATCTCAAGCGGCTCCGGGCGGGTGTTTACCGATAAAGACGGGTGGACGCTCCGCACCGGCGATCATGCGCTGTCGGCTCATTTTGAACATACTCTCGTTATTACCTCGGGCGCGCCTATTCTGTTGACTGGCGCCGCGTGCTGATTGCTATTCTGAGGATCTCTGTTCCCTATCTGTTCGCTCGCTATCGTGGCCGGTTTCGCTGGACAAATTACTCTTATTACAACCAAAATTGCCCGGAGGCCATTGACCCGCGCTCGCCTTTGGGGGTAAAGTTCGAAGCTAGGGTTATTGCTTTCTCCCCCCAACCCTGTCAAAAGTGTGCGCCCCGTCTACTCCAAACTCGCGTTTCTAGCGCCCGCGCTCATGGCACTCGTGATCGCCAGCACCGCCTGGGCGGCACCGCCGCAGTTTTCCGACCAGAAACGCATTGGCCTGACCAGTGGCGATCAGTGGGAACCCGCCACAGCCGCCGATGGTTCGGGCCGGCTCTACGTTCTCTATCCCCATTACGGACGCGTGCCCGACTGCAACGATTGCAGCGTCCCGACCATGCTGTTGCTGGCCAGCAACGACAACGGGAAGACGTGGCAATCTCCGCATGTAATGTTCGAATACGGCTCGGGACAGTTCGATGCGCAGATTACGGTGGACCCCGCCGATCACCACACGGTTTATGCCGCCTGGCTGCAGAACAAGAAACGCGACGTGATGCTTGCCCGGTCGGGCGACTCTGGAGCCACGTGGTCGTTTACGATTGCCGCGCGCAGCAACACGGAACTCGATAAGCCGGCGCTGGCCGTGCGCGGCCAGAATGTTTACGTGGCCTTCAATCACGAAGAAGAAGTTTGGGTCGCTTCGTCGCAAAATTCCGGACGCACTTTTACCTGGGCACGCGTGAACACTGACAGCCGCCCTGGGTGGTCGCTTCTGGGGGCGGCGACGGTCGATCCGGCGGGCAGCATTTATCTGGCATGGGCCTCCTACTCGAAGGCTGGCGGAGCGCGTGGTTCGGTTGACCTGTACGTTGGTAAGTCGTCCGATCTTGGTAAAACCTGGGTCGCTAAGGCGCTCGATACTTCCGCGGCCGCACCGGACTGCAAAGATGAAGATTGCGGTGAGGCCTACCTGGGCGCGCAGATTGCTCTCACCTCCGATAGCGACGGCACTCTTTACGCGCTGTGGAGTGCAGGGCGCACGCCGATGGGACCGCAGCGCATCTACTTTTCGTCGTCGACCAACGGCGGCGAAAACTGGCTGCCGCGCGTCAGCGTCTCTGCGGCAGCGACAGGCGTGGAGCATGCCTTTCCGGCGATTGCGGCCGGCAACACCGGCGACGTGAGAATTGCCTGGATGGATGCGCGCATGGCGAATTCCCGCAAGACGCCTTACTGGAATACCTACTATCGCAGTTCCTCGAACGGCGGCGCCACCTGGAGCGATGAGACTCGTGTCTCCGGCTATGTGGCGAGGATATAAGTACATCGCGAAAGATGGATTCCGTTTCCCCTTCGGCGACTATTTTGGAATGGCCATCGACAACCATGGCGACACCCACATGGTGTGGGGCGAAGGGCTGAATTACCAGTCGCCGGGAAGCGTCTGGTACTCGAGCGGACGATAGGGAAGCTTGCGGCTCTCGGCGTGATCTCTTTTCTGTAGGGCAATGTTAGATCCTGACCCCACCCCCTACCCCCTGGATGCGGTCTATTGGAATCATAGAGTTAGCGACATTTCTCCGCCAAAGTATTCATTCGAAGATAGTTAGAGGCAAAGTATTGAGCGCGTGATAGTTAGGTGGCAAAAATCAGTGTTTTTCGGGACGCTTCCTTGCAAAGTATTCAAAAATAACGAGTTAAATGTAAAGTATTCCGAAATAAGGACTTATCCTGTGACGGCGCCGAGGTGGGTGGGAATCGGCTTGATTTGCCATCGGCGGCGGGGAGTCTGTTTTCAAGGAACGGATGAACGGTTGCACGAGGTGTGCTCTGGATCCAGTTGAGGTCAGGGGTTGGGCTTAAGTCAAGCTTTTTCGGGGAGGGAAGGTAGTGAGGGCAAAGGCGTTTACGCTTGTGACCGTAAGGTTACGAGTGAAATGGGGATTTTGCGTCAACGATATGCGACGCAATCTTCGTCGCGCTCAGCGATTTGGCGTAGTTCTCCCTACCCTAGCATCGCAGCCCTCTGCTCGTGAGTGAAGTAGCAGGCCCAAAAATCCGCGAAAACCATTGACAGGAGCCGCTTTTCGAATAAACTCTCGGTTCAGGCAGCACATGACCGCACGCGCTCTTCGCAGAGGTTCCACAAAAAGCACATCAGTTTTGCCTTCGTGCGCGAGAAACTGAGGGACAGTTACAGTGAGAACGGTCGTCCTTCGATCGCTACCGAGTTGTGACTGCCACCCATTGATCCCTATCTCTACGGCGTCACCAGCGAGCGCAAGTTGGTGGAGGAACTGCGCATGCATCTGGCGTGGCGATGGTTCACTGGGCTGGGGTTCGATCAGGAGATTCGCAACATCCACTCTCCAACACTCGCCATGGTTTCTGCAATGACGCTGTTCGAGCAGTTGTTTGAGCAGATCGTGGGCAGTGTGTGGAGGTGGGACTGGTGAACGGGAAGGACCTCTCAGTCGATGGCAGCTTCGTGGAAGCGAACGCGGCCAAGGAGAGTCGCATTCCCCGGGAGCAGTTGGCGGAGTCAGCCCAGGTGCATCAGACCGTGCGCCAGTATCTGCGGGAAGTGGAAGAGCAGAACCCGGTGGAAGAGCCGGTGCACCAGCAGCAACAGTGTCGACCACTGGTCCCGTTTCCACAGGCCATCAAGGCGGCGGGCGCGATTCCTGGTTTCTACTTGACAACACCGGTGGATAACGAGAGCTGTGTATCGTGATGCACTCCATAGGGCGCGCATGAGCCAGGAGACCGTAGCTGTACAGACATGCAAAGGCGTTTCAGCGGAGTCGCACTCATCAGCGTTGGACGTAACGAGCGACACTAACTGGGAATCGTCGTAGTTGGTGCAATGGTGGCGGATCGACAACAGTACCCATATACGGCAGGTGCGAACTTCCAGAAAGAGGAGCTCCTGCTTGGCCCGGGGCCTTCCGCTCCGGCACCTGAGCACAATGAAAATCTGTCGGCGGCAAATTCTGAACAATCGCGGCGGCATTAGCGGAACCGCACTAGCCTAACGGAAGCAAATGTTGTGGCGTGAGCGCTAAAAGCCCAAGACCACTATACATGCGCTTTTTGTCATCCATGGACGAACCAGCCCGGCAACGTGCCCGCGAGTTGGCGAACACGTCCCAGTTCGCTCATGCACAGCGGCAAAGAAAGAAGGAAGAGACCTGATTCGCGGAAAAGAATAGATCGGACTTCGCATCATGGGGCTGTGCAGACTAATTCGTGCGGGAGCAGTTTTTCATGGCAGCCGTGGCCCAGAACATAAAGCGATTGGTGCGGTTCCTCAGCCGACCCACAACACCCATGTGGAAGCTCGCCGCTTAGCGAAGGTTAGAGCGTCGAACGGCGCCGCGACAGGGCAGCCGAAAAGGCTTGCCGCTCACGGACTTGGCGAACATCAGGCGATTACACTTGTAACCATTTGGTTACGAGTTGCCGTTTAGGAGATTCAGTAGATCAGCTTTAGTCTGTCAGCATTCCGCCCGTGAGTTCGCTGAGGCGTCCGATCCGATGCTCGCGGCAGTAGGTGGTCAGTTCTTCGACCAGCCTCTCGGTTGCTACTGGATCGAAATAGCTGGCTGTTCCCACCTGCACCGCAGTTGCGCCCGCCAGCATGAATTCGACTACATCTACTGGCGTCACAATCCCGCCCATGCCGATCACCGGAATTTTCACGGCGTGCGCCGCGTCGTAGACCATGCGCAGCGCGATTGGCTTGATGGCCGGACCCGATAAGCCGGCCGTTACATTGGCGATGCGCGGGCGGCGCGTTTCGGCGTCGATGGCCATCGCCAGAAATGTATTTACGAGTGAGATGGCGTCGGCTCCTGCCTCTTCGGCTACGTGCGCCATCAGCGCGATCGAGGTGACATTCGGCGAGAGCTTCACGATCAGCGGCCGCCGGGCAGCTCGTTTCGCGGTACGCACTACTTCATCGAGCAGTTGCGGATCGCTGCCGAACTGGAGTCCGCCGTGGGCTGTGTTCGGGCAGGAGACATTCAGTTCGTAGGCGGCAATGCCCTCGCCTTCGTTGAGGATTCCGATGGTGCGCTCATAATCGGCGCGCGTGTAGCCGAAGACATTGGCGAACACGACGACATTTTTTTTCGCGCGCAGGGCGGGGAGCTTCTCATCCAGAAATGCCTGCGCTCCGATATTTTGCAGGCCGATGGCATTGAGCATTCCGGCGGCGGTTTCATAGAGACGGGGCGGAGGATTTCCCGTCATTGGCTCGACTGAAAGGCCTTTCACGACGAGTGCGCCGAGGCGGTCGAGATGAACGATGTCTTCGAACTCGATGCCGTATCCGAATGTGCCCGAAGCGGCGATGATCGGATTCTTCAGATCGATGCCGGCAACGCTGACGCGCAAATCCGGGTCGCTGGGCGGATTGCCGCGCTGGCTGGGCGATGACGGACGAGGGGAATCCGGGGTCATTGCGTGTCTCCACTCATTGCGTGCCTCCAACGGGGGGTGGCGTGCCGGCGCGATGCGGCGGCGCGAGCGCCTCGGTCAGCACTCTTCCGATGGCTTTTGCCGGAGCGTTGATGCCGAGCAACGAGGCGAATGTTACTGCGAGGTCGATTGGCTCGGTGTGCGTGCGATAGATTCCGGGCTGGAAGGCGAGACCGTAGAAGGCGAGCGGCACATGAGTATCGTACGAAAAAGGCGTGGCGTGATCGGTGCCCCTGGGAACGCCGACCTGAAACTCGTTGGGAACTCCCATCACGTACCATCCACCCTCGGGTGAGTAGCTGTGGGCGTAGCGGCGGCCTAGTTCGGTGTTGGGGGCTTCTCCGTGGGCCAGTTGCGCCTTGGTGAAATATCCGGACCACGCGCCGGGACAGGGGTAGGGGTCCTTCGACTTCGCGGGGCTCGCTTCGCTTACCCCGCTCCGCTCAGGATGACAGTTCGTTGAGGAAGCGGTTGACGAGGAGCCGGATGACGAGGGATCGACCTGCATCATGATTTCGCCTGTGTCGTCCTCTGCGTCAGTCTCTTTGCGGCCGGCGGCTGCAAACGCTTCTTCATTCAGCCACGCGAGGGGATAATCCAGTTCGAGGACGTAGTCAGCCTTCCTGGCGTATTTTTTTGAGAGCAGGGAATTGATTTGCTCCCGCAAAGCTTTGGCGTCGAGGTTGGCGGCGGGCAGGCGAAGTGTCTTGGCGAATTCGGGCAGGGGGGCGACGCCGTGATCGGCGGAGAGCGCCATCCAGACGTTGGCCATGCCGATCTGATGACCGAGGAATTCTATGAACTCGGCGAGCTGGCGGTCGAGTTGGAGCGCCATGCTGCGCATTTGCGGCGAGTCGGGGCCGACTTGATGTCCGAGGATATCGTTGGCCGACAGGCTGATGGCGAGGAGATCTGTGACCGGGCCCTCGCCGAGCTTTTCGTAGAGCACGAGCTCCTTGGCGAACTCGAACTGATATTCGTTGGCGAATGGAGTGGAGCCGATGACTTCGTAGAATCCGGCGGGCTTGCCGTCCCGGCCGACGCGATGAGTTGCTGAGCCGAGGACGTTGCCATCGGCGTCTTTCCATTCGCGATTCCAGAATTTTTCTGCGCGATGGCTGGAGTTAAAATTTCGCACCCACTCCGGCAGGTCATCGCGATAGTAGGTGGAGGTGATCCAAGCGCCGCTTTTGGGATCGATCCAGTAGGCGCCGTCGGCGGCAAATCCACCGGGCAAAACAGCCGCGCGATCCTTGAGCGAGATCGAGAACACGCGCGCTTTGCCGCCGGTGGCCAGCTTCAGCTCATCTCCCAGCGTATCGCTCAGGAGGTTGTGGGGCGACGCGCCCGGGCTGGCACTGTCATTATCACTATTAATGCCGACCAGTTTGGTGTTGTCGTCCTCGACGGAAGTAACAATCTTTTTCTTCTGTGGATCCCACCACTCGTTGGCAACGATGCCATGCCCGCTGGTGTAGCTTCCGGTGAAGAGCGTCGCATGGCCGGGGGCGGTGCGCGTGTTGGCGTAATCGTAATTGCAATCGGGGAAGTAGGCTCCGCGGTCGAGAAAGGCGCGAAAGCCGCCTCCACCGAACTGATCGCGATAACGCTCGAGATAGTCGCCGCGAAACTGGTCGATCACGATGATGACGACGAGCTTGGGATGGTCGCCGTATGCGGACGCGGACGCACGCGGAATGCACGCCAGGCAGACCAGCGCCAGAAAAAGGAAACGGAAGAGCTTCATTGCGAGCTAGTTTACAGGAAGATAGTTCTGGCCTGATCATTTCCCGGCACATCCCGTCCCGGCGAACCCGCACTGTTCGGTGAAGAGATCGGTGAAGAGGTCTTTGAAGAGGTCCGGGAGTCATTTTCGCGACGTGCATCGAACCCTGCCTTTCAGATAAAGTTATGGCACAATGCTCGATCTAAATTTCGTTCGTGACAACCTCGGCCTGGTCGAGGAGAAGCTGCGCCAACGGGGGATGAACCCGGCTGAAGCTTTAAAGGACTTCCAATCGATCGACGCCGAGCGCCGCCACGCGATCACCCAGATGGAAAGTCTTAAGGCCAAGCGGAACCAGGCTTCCGAGGAGATTGCCAAGGCAAAGAAGAGCGGGCAGGACGCTTCCGCGCAGATCCAGGCAACGAAAGAGATGCGCGAACAGATTCAGGAGTTCGAGAAAAAGTCGGCCGACGCCGACGCGCGGCTGCGCGAAATTCTTACCGCTCTCCCCAATATTCCCCATGATGGTGTGCCGGTAGGCAGGAGCGAGGCAGACAATGTGGAAGCGCGCCGCTGGGGTACGCCGCCCGCGTTCGATTTCAAGCCGAAGCCGCATTGGGAACTGGGCGAGCATCTCGGTGTGCTCGATCTGGAGCGGGCGGCGAAGCTTACCGGGGCGCGGTTTGCCGTTTATTGGGCGCTGGGGGCTCGGCTTGAACGAGCGCTGGCAAACTTCATGCTCGATCTGCACACGCGCGAGCACGGCTACACCGAAGTCCTTCCGCCCTACATGGTGAATTCGGAATCGATGTATGGCACGGGGCAGTTGCCGAAATTCGCGCAGGACTTGTTCCGGGTTCCGCATGGCGAAAAGGATCTCTGGCTGATTCCCACCGCCGAAGTGCCGGTTACGAATCTCTATCGCGATGAAGTTCTGGACGCCGCGAAATTGCCGGTTTGCCTGACTGCGTACACGCCGTGCTTCCGCAGCGAAGCCGGTTCTTACGGAAAAGACGTGCGCGGCATTATCCGGCAGCATCAATTCCAGAAGGTGGAGCTGGTGAAGTTTTCGCGTCCGGAAACTTCGTACGAAGAATTGGAGAAGCTCACGCACAACGCCGAGACTGTGTTGCAGAGGCTTGGATTGCACTATCGCGTGGTGATGCTCTGCACCGCGGATATGGGATTCTCCTCGGCCAAGACTTATGACATTGAAGTCTGGTTGCCGGGGCAGGGACTTTTTCGCGAGATTTCTTCGTGCTCGAACTTTGAGGCGTTCCAGGCGCGGCGCGCGAACATACGCTACCGTCCGGAAGGGAAGAGCAAGACGGAGTTGGTGCACACGTTGAACGGCAGCGGGCTGGCGGTCGGCCGCACCTGGGTCGCGATCGTGGAGAACTACCAGCAGGCCGACGGGAGCGTGCTGATTCCGGAGGCGCTTCAGCCCTACATGGGCACGGATCGCATCACGGCGAGAAATCTATGAAGCGGAAATTTATGAATCAGGAGCCTCTGGCCCACGCCATTTGCGGGTTTGCCATACTATGAATTCCCAAATACACTTGCAGCAATCCGAAGCAGTCCTGACGGCGCCCAAAGCGGCCGTCTCTCCCATGGGCGCGATCTGGCGCACAATTCGCGGATACATTCTCTGGTCGTATGAGCGGGGCAGCCTGCACTATGACATCATGGTCACGCTGATCCTGCTATTCGTGTTTGTGTCACCGTACTTCCTCAACTTCAAAGACAAACCGGTGGAACGCAATCCTCGCGCGACTGGAGTGCTGGTCATTCCCGATCAGCAGGGTGGATTCATCTACCAGATCCCGGCCGCGGCTGTGAATTCGGATGCGGGAGCGGACATCCGAAAACAGCTGCAAAGAATCATAGAACCCATCGCTGGCGCCGTCAGCATCACCAGGTTTGAGCCAGTGAACGACGCGAGCGGCCACGCGAAGAGTTACAAAGTGTGGGTCGACAAAGATTAGAAGATCGACAAAGAGCAAAGACCTGGTAATTCTGGAGAAGAGATTCTGAAGATGAAGTTTGCGCTCAGAATGGTATTGGCTAGTGCGCTGCTTGCATCCGCTGCCTGGACGCAGACAGGGGGCGCTGGTCTGGATCGCGTTCTGAATCAGATGGACGCGGCTGCGAAGACTGTTCGTACTACTGAGGCGAATGTCGTATGGGACGAATACCAGAAAGTGGTCAACGAAACCGATACCGAAAAAGGCAAGATTTACTCCCGGCGCGAAGGCAATGATACCCAGGCGGCTGTGGAATTTTTTGAACCGGACAAGAAGTACGTCGTCTATAGCGGCGGCAAAGTTCAGGTGTACCAGCCCAAGATCGATCAGGTGAATGAATACAGTGCGGGGAAGAATCGAACCGAGATCGAAAGTTTCCTGGTGCTGGGCTTCGGGGGCGGTGGGCACGATTTGCTGAAATCGTACGATGTGAAATATCTGGGTTCTGAAACTATCAATGGAACGCAGGGGGCGAAACTGGAGTTGATCCCGAAATCAGTAAAGTTGCGCAACAACATCGATCGCATTCTGCTTTGGATCGATCCCAAGGGAATCTCAATTCAGCAACAGCTCTTCGAGCCGGGGGGTGACTATCGTCTGGCCAAGTACTCCGACATTCAGATCAACCAGAGGCTTCCGGGCGACGTGTTTAAGCTGAAAACAACCGCCAAGACAAAATTTATTTCGTCCCAAGGATAGGGGAAGGCCCGTAAATTCCACATGCGGTGCGCAAATTGGGAACCAACAGAATCAAGCTGAAAAACCCGTGCGGCGGCGATATACTTCACAAGAGCGACTGAAAGTTGAGTGAGAATGGCAAAGGTCTTTACGATCCCGGTTCCTCCGGATTTGTCCCGCAAGAAGCGTGAGCGCACGACCGATCCGCGCTACGTGGATGGTCAGAAGATGCTGGTCGAAGCCATGAAGTACCTCGCCCAGGCCGACCCGGTTGCCAATCGTGGAGCCATCGAGTTGTTGTCTGAACACGTGCGCACGCGGTTTCGCATGACCGACTCGCCGTTGAGTTGAACTGGTTTGACGCTTATTCCAAGTGGCTCGAAAACCGCGCGACGATGGGCCTTACCGTATAGATCCGCATCTAGAATGCGAACCTCAGGGCAAACTGAATGACGCGCGGTCCTCGGTAATAAGATGAGCTGGGATCGGTGGAGTCCTGTGTCACCTGTCCAAAATTCCCACTGCTCCCGATGGCTCCAGCGTTAAAGGTCGGGCTCAGGAACTGGGTGTGATTGAAAGCGTTGAAGAAGTTCGACTGAAATTGAAGCAACTTGCTTTCGGTAAGGTGGAAGTTTTTCATCACGGAAATATCCCAGTTTTGGATCCCGGGGCCGCGCAGAACGTTTCTGCCGATATTTCCATAAGTAAACATCGGCACGCCGCCGGCGATTAAACTCCCGTTCGCTTGGCTTGCGGGAGGTACTGGCTGGCCTAGCGGAGGGCCGGAAGCACAAATCAGATTCGTCGGATCAAAGTAGAACAATCCCATTTCAGTACCTGGCAAACAGCTACCATGCAATCCGTCTGCCCCAGGACTGAAGGTTTGCATGTGACGCGGATTGTGAAAGACTTGAACCGGGCCGACGACGTCGGGACGATCCAGGCCCTCGTTGGAAAAACTGTTTCCGTTACTTGAAAACAGCGTAAATGGATTTCCGGATTGGAAAGTGGTGATGGCGGCGACCTCCCATCCTCCGATCAAGTTTTTGCTCAGCCTGCTGCCGTGATTTCCGAAGGGAATCTCCCAAATCGGACTCAGCACAAGTCGATGGGTCGCGTCGAAGTCCGCCAAACCACGGTCAAAAGCCGGATCAAGAGGGTTAGTGTAAGTGGAAGAGCGTGCCCGGAAGCCGGAGGTTTGATCGATGGTTTTTGCCAAAGTGTAGCCCACTCGGAACTGCAATCCATGGGACATCTGCTTTTCGAGGGTGACCTGCATCTCGTTGCTCGATGAACTTCCTTCGCTCACATTCGTTTCGACCTGGGTTGCGCCCAGCGGAAGGCCGTTGCTGTTGCAGTTCGCCAGCGGCCGGGCGCAATCAGCGGAGATAGTTTGTGTCGGATCCAAGCCTTGGCTTACCGCCGACTGGTACTGGGCCATGAGGCCATTGGGGCCGCCGATAGTGGGGAAGTTCAGATTGGTCGCGGAGATCGCTTTGCGGCTGAGGCTGCCGACGTAGGCGACTTCCACCATCATGTCTTTGGTGAGCTGGTATTGGAATCCGAAGTTGAAATTTTCCGCGTAAGGCGTGCGAAAATGCGGCGAGACAACGTAAGCAAACGGGATGGCGGGAGTGAAGAACTGTCCGAGGTGGCCGCCGGCGATGAAAGGATACGGGTCGGAGTAACCGGTGTTCGCGGTCTGGAACGGGTCGGCGCTGTAAGATCCATTAACCGGCTCGAGGCAACCGGTCGCAGCGCCATTGCCAACGGTTGTAAAGCAGGGGTAGTTGTTGGCGCCATAACCGAACGGCGGTTGGCCGCCGAACTGCAAGTTCAGGGCTCCATCTTCGACGTCATAGAAGATTCCGTAGCCGCCGCGCATGACCAGCTTGGCGTTGCCCAGCATGTCCCAGGCAAATCCAAAGCGCGGGGCGAAGTTGTTCCGATCCGGATAAATCAGGCCGCGATTCGGCGTTCCGGGGTCTCCCGGATAGATAAAATTGGGCGGCGCTGCCGGATAGACTGTCGACTGTTGCCCGGGGAACCAGCCCATAATCTCGTTGTGCCGATCTTCTTGAGGCGAGTTGTATTCGTAGCGTAGGCCATAATCCAGGCTCAGATTCTTGGTGATTTTCCAGGCGTCCTGGGCGAAGAAATAAAGTCCCTTAGTGCGAATGCCGTAGACAGCATTGGAAAACTGAAAGTAATTGTCGGTATACCCGCCGACAAAATCGGCCAATGCGCTTCCAGTGTTCGTGTAATAAGTGCCGAAATCGAACGACCCATTGTTATAAAAATCGTAATTGAAGTTGTTACGAACCCAGCGCAGATCCGCGCCGAACTTCATCGCGTGCCTCCCGCGAGTCCACGAGAATGTGTCCTGGTATTGAAACGTAGCGTCATGAATCTTTGTTGGTCCATAGGGAGACGGGCCAAGGCTAAAGGCGCCTGCAACGCTGACAAATGGGGGGGCCGTACCTTTCGGATCATCCGGAAAGATAGTGGTGAATCCAAGCGCCGCAGGCGACGTAGTATCGGCGGGAACCGAGGTGAGAGTCGCGCGCCGATTGGCTGTAGCCCGCAACTCATTCAACATGGTCGGAGAAATGGCCCGCGTCCAGCTGATGGATCCAGACTGATATCGCTCATTGTTTGTGTAGCCCGACCCCACTGGAACGTTGCCGCCCAGCCCGATCGGATGGAAGCTCGGTTCGTCATCGAAGATATAGAACGCCGACAGCGTGTCTTTCGTCGACATCGTGTAGTCGTAGCGGAAAATAAATTGATCGGCCTGCATCTTCTCGACAGGGTCTTCCAGAAACTGATTGTTGGCGGCGTTCGGTGGCGGCAGATACTTGTTGATGTAGGTCTGCATCACGGTATCGACCGGGACCTGGTTGCAAATGTTCCCGCCGCACATGAACGGAGAGCCCGTGGTCGGGTCCGTGAGTTGGCCGTAGTCGTAACCGGTATTTGGATCAATCTGTCCGGTATAGAGCTCACTAAAATCCCCGCCTCGTTCCGCTTGACTCAGAACCTGAAAGGGCCCCGGATTCGTTCCCACGCGCAGCCTCTTGCCTTGATAGGAGGCGAAGAAGAACATCTTGTCTTTGCGGATTGGAAAACCAATGCTGCCGCCGAATATGTTGTACTTAAAGATCGGCACTTGCTTTTCAAAGAAATCGGCCGCATCAAGCGCTGTATTACGGAAATAGTCAAATAGTGTTCCGTGGACGGCATTCGTACCCGACTTGATGACCTGATTGACGACGCCACCGGAGGTGCGTCCGTACTCGGGTTCATAGTTGTTGGTGACGATCTTGAACTCGGCAACGGCATCGGGGCTGGGATTGACAACCATGTTATTGCCAACGAAATCGTTGTTGTCGGCACCGTCGATCAGGAACGTTAGTGATTCGGACCGTTGTCCGCTCACCGAAAATTGGTTGCCCGACCCGTCATCCTGATCTGGCGCAAATACGCCTGCCTGCAACAAGCCCAGCTGCATGGTATCGCGGGCCGCCAGCGGAAGAGTTTCGATGCGCTGCGTCGTCTCTACTTTTCCCAGCGTGGCGCTGATCGTATCTACTTGCGTCACGTTGCCATGTACTTCCACGACCTGACTGCTGGTACCGACTTTGAGATCGACATCCAGGCGCGCATTTTGATTGATCTCCAGTGTGATACCTGTGCGCACGTACTTGCTGAATCCTGTCTGCTGCACCGCGAGTTCATAGGTGCCGATCGGAACCAGGCTGAATAGATAATCGCCGTCCTTGTTGGTAGTCACGCTCCGCGAGATATTGGTGTCGGCGTTCTTGAGCGTCACCTTCGCACCCACCACGACTGCGTGCGACACGTCCCGCACAGTACCGGTGATTTGCGCGGTCGCCTGTTGGGCGGCGGCGCGATTCGCACTCAGCAACATGAAGTAGCAGACGATGGAAACGGCTAGGTGGAAGCTTGTCCGGGCAGAGGAGGGTGTCATGGGAAAAGGGCTCCTTGCAAAATGTGGGCATAAATATTGCACGTTGCGCTCCCTTTAAACAAGAGTGTGTTCCAACAAAAAAACTGCACATCCAAATGAATAGAAAGATGATTGAAGGGATGGCCAGCGGTTGACGCGGGCGTGACTCGGCGTCACCTTCCAAAATTCAGTGCCGTCTTCCAAAATTTTGAGATTTGCTTGAATGAATCGAACTTGTTAAATCGAATTTGTTCGCGGGCTCAGGCGGACAGCTCGGGTTGGCGATCGAGGGCAGTTTTTTGGCCGCGGCTTGCTAGAAACGCTGCCGCCAGCACGATGATTACCGGGTAGCACTCCATTGTGTAGCGCGGCTCCGGATTCTCGATTGTTCCCAGAAATACCGAGCGCAGCAGCAGGAAGCAAACCAGTAGTCCGACATAACGAATGTTGAGACGCCTTCGAACCAGTGCGAACAGCGCGGCCGCCACGTAGGCGAGATTCAACACCCCGAATGCCACTGCCACTGCCGACCACTTGGGATCGTCATTAAATTCCCACCAGCGTATGTCGGGGGGAAGGAGCGCGGTTCGGGGACGCAGCCACATGTCGGCGATGCGCAGGACAGGCAGTTCGATATAGTAGCGGACCGGATGGGCGCGAATGCATTCCGCAGCCAGCGCGGCGAAGCGTGCGTCCAGTTGCGGCGTCAACTGCTGCGTCTGGTTATAGTCTGCGATCACCGCCAGCGTCGATTCCCTCGCCGTGTCGAGTGCGCGCGAAGGCAGTTTTTCCGCGTCGATCTTGTCGCCCGGAACGTTCCAGTAAATTTCCTCCACCGACGCATAATCCGCGATCCAGGTTTTCACCCAGCGATTGAAGCCGCGGGGGACAACATCCTCCGAATCGGTGGCGTAACGCGGCGCGAGCGGCTGGAAGTGATGGAGCGTCCGGAAATTTCGAAGCGTCCAGGGAAGCAGAGGTGCCAGCGCAATAACAAGGACGGTAATAGCGGCTAATAAAGTTGAAGTAACCTGTTTGTTGGCCACCCGATCCTTGGCGATAAGGATCACCAGATAGAGCGCGATTGAAGCTAGCAGGATTCCGCCATCCGGCCGCAACAGAATGCATGCGCCGGTCGCGGCCCCACTTGCGGCCCACCAACGCCAGCACAGGACGGGTGGTTTGACCGGATCGTTCAGGCGATTCAGCGCGGCGGCCGCACAATCCAGAGCCAGCGCCGTGAAAAAGATCTCCAATGTCTCGGTGAGAACCGCAGCCGAATAATTCGCCAGAAATGGACACAGCGCCGCCAGAAGAAATGCGACTCTGGCAGCTTTTCGCCCCAAGACGCGGCGGGCCAGGTCGGCGATGATCAGACACGTGCCAAGATCCAACAAGATCTGAGTTAGCAGTACGGCCCGAATGTTGCCTGAACCAAGAATGACGAAGATCGCGGCCAGAAATGCCGGATATCCGGGCAAACGGGTATCGGAGGGAACGATTTTGCCCAACTGCGTCTGCCCATAAACGCCGTGCTGCAGCCAGGTGCTGGCCAGGTCGAGGTAGACGCGCGAGTCGTCAGTGATGGCGGGAAAGTAGATAAGAAAAGCCGCCCGCAATGCCAGAGCCGCCAGAGTTGTCCAAAGAAAGAATCTGCGGTGTTCGTGCAGCAGGCTGAGCACGTTGGAAATATACCGCGAATCACGTGATCTGCATGGCGCCGCTTGCCAATCCAGGTTCGCGCGGAGAGCTTTCTGGCGGCTAGTGCCGTGACCGCATGATCTTTTCCGGCTTTCGATCAGCATTCTCGGACAGCCGAGGGCGGCTGTCGCTACGCGGTGTCGAGGGCGAGGGCGCCCTCGGAACCCCGGCAAGGTGCCAGCGCTACGCTCGAATGCGGTAATCTTCTCGCGGTCACGGAACTAGTCTGAATCCGTACGATCGATTCTGCTGGCTGCGCGCGCCAAAGCGTTTGACCGGTTAGCGCTCGCCCCTTAGGATGAATACAACGAGCAGAATGGCCAGGCAGATCTTTCACGACCCATTGCAGGCGCGCTGGAAGCGGGTTCGCCGCGTTTTTGACGTGGCTGCTCTGGCGTTCTCGGCGCTCCTGATTTTTTTCCTCTACAGTGCATTGCGGAGCGAGCCGCTGCCCGACCTTTCCTGGGGAGCGGAAAAACGTCCGTATCATGCTCTGAAGGAGAACGAAAAGATAAAGGCGCGCGAGAAACGCCGGCTTGCCACTTTGGCGCGCATTGGCCACCGCCGTAAGTCCCGCAAGGCTCCCTCCCAGGTCACCCTCAATTCCGAGGAAGGTATTCGCGGCGCATTCTATGTCTCATGGGATGCCGCCAGCTTCTCATCCTTGCGCGAGTATGCGCGCCAGATCGACTTGCTGTTTCCAACCTGGCTGCAGGTGCTGAGCGCAGACGGCCATCTGGAGGCCGTCGATGCCGAAACCAACACCATGTTCGACGTGCTTCATGGGCAAAGCGTTCGGCCCGTCGACAACCAGGTGATGCCGTTTCTGAAGACGGAAGACATCAATATGGAGGTGTTTCCGGTCGTCCAGAATTTTGACGGGACAGACTTTGTTCCGGCGGTCGCCGATTTTCTGAATAATCCCGGGGCGCGCGCGCGCTTTCGAAAAGAGATCGCTCTCTTCCTCGCCTCCGACCACTATCGCGGTCTGATGATCGATTTCGAATCCTTCCCTAAGAAGGGTCAGCCGGGATACGTGGCCTTACTCAATGAACTCTCCTCGGACCTGCACGGCAAGGGCATGAAGCTCTATGTCAGCGTCCAGGTGCGTAATTCAGACTATGACTATCCGGCCATTTCGAAGGCGGCGGACGGTGTCGTCATCATGAATTATGACGAACATTTTCCCGGTGGAAAGCCTGGGCCGGTGGCGTCCCAGGATTGGTTCGCGGCGAATCTGAAATCGGCGATCCAGGAGATTCCCAAACAGAAGCTGATCTGTGCCATCGGCAACTACGGGTATGACTGGGTGGAGCGGCCTAAGAAAGGCAAGCTTCCGCCGGGTGCAGCGGATAAAAGCGTCTCGGTGCAGGAAGCCTGGATCGCATCGCGTGATTCGGAAGAAGACATCGACTATGACGGCGATGCGCTGAACCCGCACTTCAGTTATCTCGACGACGACAATCTGCACCACGATATCTGGTTCCTCGATGCCGTGACCGCGCTGAACCAGATGCGCGCCGCTCAGACCGCCGGCATCCAGACCTTTGCGCTGTGGCGCCTGGGCTCCGAAGATCGCGCCCTATGGCGCGTGTGGGACGTGCCCGGAGAGGCAAATGCGCCGGACCGCCTCAAAGATGTGCCTCCCGGGCAGGATGTCGACATGGAAGGCAATGGTGAAATCCTGCGTATCGAGGCCAAGCCCTCCGATGGCGAGCGCGACATCAGCATTGACAAAGATACAGGCTTGATCGACGACGAGACCTTCAAGACCCTTCCTGAGCCTTACCGCGTGGCCCGCTATGGCGCTAGTAAGAATGAACTCGCCATGACCTTTGACGATGGGCCCGATCCGGTATGGACACCTAAGATTCTCGACGTTCTCAAGCGCGAGCATGTGCCGGGCGCGTTTTTCCTGATTGGAATCCAGGCCGAAAAATTCGGAGGTTTAACCAAGCGCATCTACAAGGAAGGCAATGAGATCGGCAACCACACCTTCACGCACCCCGATATCAGCTCGATCGGATCCCGCTACATGAAGGTGGAGCTCAACCTGACCGAGCAATTGTTCGCCAGCCAATTGGGCATTCGCACCATTTTGTTCCGTCCGCCCTATTCGGTGGACGCCGAGCCCGATACCGAAGATCAGGTGCGTCCACTCGAACTCACGCAGAGCATGGGCTACATCACCATCGGCAACAAGATTGACACCAAGGACTGGAACGACGAGCCACCGCTCACGCCGGAACAGATCGCTGCCGAAGTATTGGACCATCTGCCGCCTTGCAAAGCTAACGATACGCGATGCGGCAACATCATTCTGCTGCATGATGGCGGCGGCAACCGCCAACGAACCGTACTTGCCCTGCCCTTGATCATCGATGGCGCTCGCGCGCGCGGATTTCAATTTGTACCGGTTTATAAGTTAATGGGCAAGACGAAAGCCGACGTCATGCCGCCGCTGCCCACCAATCAACGTTGGGCCGCCTGGTTGAATGGGATCAGCTTCTGGCTGTTTAGCGCGACCATCATGGGCATCACCGTCATTTTCTTCCTGGGGGATATTCTGATGACGGGACGCCTGGTGTCGATCGGCGTTCTTGCCATTTATGATCGCCTGCGTTCCCACGTTTACGGCACGCCCGAGCAGATCGCAGCTTATCGCCCCAAGGTCGCAGTACTCATCCCCGCCTACAACGAGGAGAAGGTCATTGAGCGCACGGTGCAGGGCGCGCTCGACTCCGACTACCCCAACTTGCGAGTGATTGTTATCGACGACGGGTCCAAAGATCGGACTTTGGAGGTCACGCGCCGCGCTTTCGCGGCCGAGGAAGCGGACGGCAGGGTGCTGATTCTCTCAAAGCCAAACGGCGGCAAAGCCGAGGCGCTGAACTACGGCCTGGAGCACATCGGCGATGCCGAGCTGTTCGTAGGCATCGACGCTGACACCATCATCGCTCCCGACGCCATCGCTCGCATGGCGCCGCACTTCCTGAATCCCGAGGTCGCGGCCATTGCCGGCAATGCCAAGGTGGGCAACCGCGTGAACCTCTGGACGCGCTGGCAGGCCCTGGAGTACATCACCAGCCAGAATTTTGAGAGGCGCGCCCTCAACACGATGGGCGCAGTCAGCGTTGTGCCCGGGGCGATCGGCGCATGGCGTGTCTCGGCTGTGCACGAAGCTGGCGCCTACCACGTCGATACCGTAGCCGAAGACGCCGACCTCACCATGGCCCTGCTGCGCAACGGCCATCGCGTCGAATACGAAGATCGCGCACTTGCTTTCACCGAGGCTCCAACCAGCGCCAGCACGCTCATGCGCCAGCGCTTCCGCTGGTCGTTCGGAATTCTTCAGGCGATTTTCAAGCATCGCGATGTGGTCGCGCGTAAAGGTGTCCTCGGCTGGGTCGCGCTGCCTAATATTCTGATCTTCCAGATTCTGCTGCCCCTGGTCTCGCCGTTCATCGACGTGATGTTTGCCGTGGGCACGATCTGGTACTTCGTCCAAAAACACTACCACCCGGAATCCACCGATCCAGCCAGCTTCCAGCGCCTGCTGATTTTCTTCGTGGCATTCCTGGTGATTGATTTCCTGGCCTCGGCGCTAGCCTTCGCGCTGGAGCGGCGCCAGCCCGAAGCCCGCGAAGATGGCTGGCTGCTAAGCCAGGTCTGGCTGCAGCGCTTCGCGTATCGGCAGGTGTTTTCGCTTGTCCTCTTCAGAACGTTGAAGCGCGCGCTGACCGGCCGTCCTTTCGCATGGGACAAGTTGGACCGCACCGCCGCCGTCAAATACGTTCCTGCCGAGCGCCGCGACTCGGTCAAGGTCTAGGGATTTGCCTCTCCGTTACCTCGAATTCTCGTGACCCCCATCACTGACATCACCGGCTCGCGCGATGTGTGCTAAACAAGGAGAGTCCCATGCCCCACACCATCATTGAGCCGTTCCGCATCAAAAGCGTCGAGCCCATTCGCTGGACCACCCGCGGCCAGCGGGAGCAATTTCTTCGCGCCGCCAACTACAACCTCTTCCTTCTTCCCGCCGACGATGTTCTCATCGACCTGCTCACCGACTCCGGCACGGGAGCCATGTCGACCCACCAGTGGGCCGCCATCATGGAAGGCGACGAGAGCTACGCGGGTAGCCGCAGCTTCGACCAGTTTCGCGGCTCAGTTCAAGACATTTTCGGCTATAAGCACGTCATCCCGACTCACCAGGGCCGCGCTGCCGAACGGATCCTCTTCAGCGTCATGTGCAAGAAGGGAGACGTCGTCCCCAACAACACCCATTTCGACACCACCCGCGCGAATGTGGAGTTCGTTGGCGCCGAAGCGGTGGATCTGGTGATCCCCGAAGGCCGGCAGCCGAGCGTCAAGCATCCGTTCAAGGGCAACATGGACATCGACGCCCTGGAGGCGCTCATCCAGAGAGTAGGCCGCGAGCGTGTTCCACTGGTGATGCTGACCGTGACCAATAACTCTGGAGGCGGCCAACCCGTCTCCATGGAAAACGTGGAAGCGGTCAGCGCGGCCTGCCGCCACCATCGCATCCCACTCTACTTCGACGCTTGCCGCTTCGCGGAAAATTCTTATTTCATCAAACTCCGCGAGCCCGGCTACGAAAACAAATCCCCCAAGGAAATAGCCCAGAAAATGTTTCGCTATGGCGACGGCTGCACCATGTCTGCCAAGAAAGATGGGATGGCCAACATCGGCGGATTCCTCTGCACGAATGACGACTTACTAGCCCAGCAGGAAAAAAACTTACTGATTCTGACCGAAGGCTATCCTACCTATGGAGGCCTGGCTGGCCGCGACTTAGAAGCGATTGCTATAGGCGTGCAAGAGGCACTTCACGAGGACTATCTTCGATATCGCATCGCCTCGACCGCTTACTTGGGAAATCATATCTCCGACCATGGCGTTCCCATCGTACAGCCGCCGGGCGGCCACGCCATCTACATTGATGCGCGCGCCTTCCTTCCGCACATCGCGTCCGACCACTTTCCCGCCGTGGCTCTGGCGAATGAACTCTATCTGCAGGGAGGAATCCGCTCGGTGGAAATCGGCACGCTGATGTTTGGTCCCGCCGCCAAGATGGACTTAGTCCGCCTCGCCATTCCCCGACGCGTCTACACCCAAAGCCACATCGACTACGTGGTGGAAATTATTTTGGAAGTATGGAAATCGCGGGACCAGATCCAGGGCATGAACCTGACCTATGAAGCACCATTTTTGCGCCACTTCACGGCACGCTTGGAACCAGAAGAAGTTAAGGAGGCTCTGATCAAGTGTCTGCAAAAAGCGCAAACCACAGAGGACACTGAGGTACACAGAGGACCCCAGGGGCTTAATCAGAAAATCCTTAAGGCAACGGCGGATCGGTAGGGATCTTTGCTCCGGGCAGTGCCACTAGATTCCTGTCAAGTGAATCGCAGCTGAGTTACTTCGCACCCGGATTGGGCTTGCCTGATTGCGTGTGCGCGTGGAGCCATGCCTCGGCTTGCTGGCGGGCGTCTGCCACCTGCGACTGAGTCATCTGAGCGGAAAGGCCTTCGAGGCGCGACTTACTATTCTCGTCACCCTGGGCGAGCGCGAGCTGGGACCAGAAATATGCCTTGATGAGATCCTGCGGAACGCCGCGGCCCGCCCAATAGTAAGCGCCCAACGTAGACTGCGCGCGAACATATCCTTGCTCGGCGGCGCGCTGAAACCACTGCACGGCCTGAGCATCGTCCTTGGGCACAACGCTACCGTCATGGTAGAGGATTCCCAGTTCGTACTGGGCGTCGGGGTCCCCTTTGCCGGCAAGTTTGCGTAAATCGGCAGGCGAGAGAACGCGGCCTGGATGGCCGCTTGTGTTTTGCAGGGAATGCGGGGAACCCGGGGAACTTGTCGAGGATGCCTGCTGTGAAGTTTGTTCTGAATTTTGAGCCAATTTCGGCTGCCCCATCCAACGCTTCTGGATCGTCGGCGCGAGCAGATAGCCCAGGACCATGGCGACCGTGCCCAGCACCAGCAGCAACAGAGTGATCTGAACGAAATAAGGCCGACGCGGCGCCGGATGTGGGCTGGCAGCGGCCACTCTTCGTAATTCTGGTGATTCGTATTCCGCGACTGGCATGACCGCGTTTGGCTTTATGGTGGGCGATCCAGATGGTTTTTCTTTGAACTTGCGGGCCGGCACTTCGAGCGAGTTCAGCGCAAGCGGGCTTGATTGCATGCTGCTTACTTGATGGTCAATCTCCTGTTCGCTCGGGTTATGCTCGGAGTTTGTCAGTGCAGTTTTTTTTTGTTCGGATTCGACCGGTTCGATCGTTCTTGCCGCGATCGTCGGTACGGGGACTGTTTGTGCCTCAATCGTTCTTGCCGCGGTTCCTTTCGCTTCGGTCTTCTTTTCGATCACATTCTCTTCGATCGCGTTTTCTTCGACCTTGGGCACCAATTCGGCGAGTCGTTGCAGAATCGTTTGGTGGATCCTGGCGAAGTGTCGAGGAGTGGGAGCGAATATTTCCAGGAGGCCGACGACCCGGGAATCGGTGAAGATGGGCGCGGCGACGAAAGAACCGATCCCCAGTCCGCGACAGACGTCCGCGTCGACTCGCGAGTCGTTTTCCGGATCTTCACAGGCGACAGGAATGCCATGGCGAACGCACTCTCCGGAGAGTCCTGCTTTGACATCCACTTCGGAGCCAACGGGTGGTGCAGGATCGCCGGCCCGCGCGCGGCAGAGGGTTTTGTCACCATTGCGAAGTGCCAGCGCAGCGCCCGTCGCGCCGGTGAGACTCAATGCGCATCTGGTGATGAACTGCAGAATCGGGGCGAGATTGCCGGGCGCGCCAAGGTCGGCGGCTTCGCTGGTGCGAGCTTCGATCTCACGAACCTCACGCCGTACATCGTCCAAGGCCGCGAGCAATTCAGCGCGCTCGGGGGAGGAAGCGGAGGTGAGATGGGCGACGGCCACGGGTGTCGCTGCAGTAGTCAGCGCAGGCGATTTGTCCGCGGCAGAGAAATCATGCGGCAGCGGTTGTTTAGCAGGGGGTGAATCCGGCATGCGGACGTTGCGGGCGGATACGTCGTGGGGGAGCGTAGGTTCTACCTTCTCCTGCTGGTAGTGAGTGACCTGCTCGACGCGGGCGGCGTGGTTGGTGTAGGCAACCAGCAGGTTGGCGAAAAGCCATTCTTTCAGAATTTGCCGGGAGCCCTCGGGCAGAAATGAGAAACGGATTCCGGCACGACCGGTGTTATCGGTCCACATGACCTGACCGCTGCCATGCAGGTATTTCTTTGTCTCCGGCAGTTCGAGGCAAAGCGTGACCGCGCGATTGACTTCCAGATGGTCCGTTCCCTGGAGGCCGGTTGGAATCGCGGTTTGAACGGCGAAACCGTTTTCGTGCAGGTCGAGCAATTCGCTCAGGTCGACGATCATTCCCGGCTGCGGGCCGTTGAAGCTCACATACACGGGACTGTGAAGCTTCTGACGAACGCTCCGCCGGCGCTCCCCGCGTAGAGCGTCCGGACTCGAGTCTGTGATAGTGACAACGTTCCGATCCATGGAAGATTCCTTCATATTAACTCAGGGTTCGACCGGAGCGAAGCAAGTTTAGATTGGAAGCTAAATTGGGGCTGCGCGGGCAGGAGTTGGAATATTGCGAATACTCAACCGTCAGGTGAGTTACAGGTTGGCGGCGAGCGACTGTATTTCGTTTGCCCGCGCCGGGATCAACACGTCAGACGTTGCCAATATTCGATCCAGGGCGTCCGCCAATGCCGACGGAAATTGCGAAGTGAGCAGGTTGACATCCAATTGCAGGTCGCGGTCGCTGTAGGTGCGATAGACGACGAGCGAGCCGCGGGGTTGATTGGAAGTTGTCACCAGGTCGAGTGTCAGTTTCCACGACGGCTCGCCGGAGATGGCCAACATGTGGGGGAACTTGCTCCAGTGGAAGCGCCGTCTGGGTTCGATCGAGCGCGCGTGATCGTTGAGAGGATGCATCGCCTGCAGCTCAAAAGCGTCGAAATCATTGCCCTCGAAGGCGGCAACCAGAATGTTGCGCACCTGTTCGAAATTGACGGCGACTTTAAGTTCCTCGACCGCCCGTCGCACCGAGAGATTGTTGATGACGATCTGCCGCTGCTCGATAGTGCGCTGGGCCACGCGGCGGAGTTCGCCAAATTCGAGATAGTTAAGATGCTGCACACCCAGCCAGACGCCGGTTCCGACCACCGCCAGCACCAATCCCAAGGTGCTTCCGGTGGGCCACAGCAGGAACAGGCTGAGCATGGCAAAGAGGGCGGAGACCGCATAAAGAACGGTAACCACCTGCCGGTGCGATAGGCCCATCTGCAGGAGTTTGTGATGGATGTGTTCTTTATCGGCGGTGAAAATCGGCCGTCCGCTGATCAGACGACGGGCAATCGACAGCAATGTCTCAAGGATCGGCAATCCACAGGAGACCACGGGAATGGCGACGGCGACGAACGTGGGCGCTTTCTGGGCACCCTTCAAGGCGAGAGCACTGAGCATGAAACCGATGAACAGGCTCCCGGAGTCGCCAAGAAAAATCGTGGCCGGATTGAAGTTGAAGCGAAGGAAGCCGAGGATTGCGCCGGCCAGCGTAACGCTGATCAAGGAGCACTGCCAGGAATGATTGACGAGGGCAAGAACAAAAAACACCAAAGTGGAAAATAAGGCCGACCCAGCGGCCAAACCATCCAGGCCATCGATCAGGTTAAAAGCGTTCGTGACCGCCACTACCCAAAGAACAGTAAGCGGCAAACCGACGAACCACGGGAGCGTATGCGGAAAGATCAGAGGTAGATCCAGAACCCGCATGCCAGCTGCGAAGAGCATGCCAGCGGCAATCGCCTGCACGGCGAACTTCAGATACGGGCCGGCACGGTAGAGATCGTCATAAATACCAAGACAAAAAATCAGGCAGGCGGGAACATAAATGCGGAGCAGTGTGGTGGGAACAAATCCGGCGATAAGACGTGGGAAGATGAGGGCAAGTGCCAGCCACAGGCCCAAAGTGACCGAGAACGCAAAAAATATAGCGACGCCGCCCAGACGAGGAAGGGGATTCTGGTGGACGTGGCGTCCGTCCGGTGGGACGAAAACCCAGCCGCGACGGGTTGCAATGTCTCTGACCTGGCGCGTGCTCACGAAAGAGAGCGCGAGCGAAAATGCAAACAGCGCAAAGAACAGAAACGTCAAAATCAGACTTCCCTTCCGGCTGGAATGGAGGCCATTTCACGCCAAGCACGCAACAGAACTCTGATTCGTTCTCCAGATAGGGCCCTTGATAGCGGCGCGCAAGGCTGCAGCATACTTAATTTTCGGAACTATACAACCCGCGCCTGAGGATGAGCAATAGCCGATGCACAATTGAGTGTTAATTCTTCCGAGTCTGCCTGGCAGAGCACGCTCTCAGTGCGGATTGAGGCGATGCGGCTGTGTTAGACTCGACGCACGCACACATCCAGGAGTTTTCGCATGTCGGGGTGGAATTGGCGTTTCCGCCTGCGGTTTTCGCAGGTGCTGATTGCAGGTTTATCCAGCCTGTACTTGCTTGCACAAAGCCCGGCGCAAACACCGGCGCCCGGGACCAGACAGCAACCGGCTGCCGCGGCGAAACAGGATGTTGTTTCGTCGTCGTCCTCTGCATCGCAGTCGCTGCTTGCGAATTCCAACGTAAAACTCGAGGTAGGCGACCTGATCGAAATCAGCGTGTTCGGTGTGCCTGATCTTGCGACCAAAATCAGGATCAGTGAGTCGGGAGATATCTACCTGCCGCTGATCGACTACGTTCACGTGGCGGATCTGACGACCGACGAAGCGCAGAAGCTGATTCAAAAACGGCTGGAAGACGGAGGCTTTGTTCGCGGTCCGCATGTTTCGATTTTCGTGGATGAATCCACCTCGCAAGCCATCACGATGGTTGGGGAGCTGAATCACCCCGGGCCGTATCCTGCGATCGGCGACCGGCGGCTGTTTGACATGATTTCAGCGGCAGGCGGGTTGACCGAGAAGGCTGGCCGCCTGGTAACCATTGAACACCGCGACGATCCTGATCACAAGGTTGTGATCCAGCTCTCATCGAATCTGGCGGACGACACGAAGAACAACGTGGAAGTATTGCCAGGTGACACCATTATCGTGTCGCGCGCCGGCATTGTGTATGTGGTAGGAGACGTACAGCGTCCTAGCGGCTTTATGACAGAAGACACTTCCATCACGGTGCTCAAGGCCCTGGCGCTGGCGGGCGGGAGCACGCGCACAGCTTCGCTGAACAAGACGATGATTCTGCGGCACACGCCGAATGGTATTCAGCAGATTCCGGTTCTGCTGAAGAAAGTCCTTTATGCGAAGGCACCGGACGTTCCTTTGATGGAGGGCGACGTGTTATTCGTTCCCGGAAGTTCCGCCAAGGCGGCGGCGTATCGCAGCGCGGATGCGGCCATGTCGATGTCAACCGCGTTGGGAGTCATAGCGGTGCATCCTTAGGCGCCTTCCTCAGGCGCTAAGTGCGTCGCGGCAAATTGCGCGTGGGATCAACTCCTCGAGCACCGAGATGTAATGCCGCGCCGTTTGCTTACGGGAAAGATTGGCGACGATGTATTTCCGTCCGTTCACGCCCATCTGTCGTCGCTGCTCCGGATTGCGTGCGAGATCGCAAATCGCATTGGCGAGCGCTTGACTGTCCTCTGGCGCCACATAAACGCCGGCCCGCGCGTCTTCGACGATCTGGCGGGCCTGGCCGTCTACCGCGACGATAACCGGGCGTTCACAGGCCATGTATTCGAGGAGTTTGGTAGGAATTACGGTCTTGAACAGATCGGTTTTTTTCAGGGAAACCAGGCAGAGATCGGCAGCCGAAATGAGCGCCGGGATGCGTTCCCGCGGTTGCTGGCCCAGGAATTCAACGTTGGTCAACCCGCGCGCGGCGGCCAGTTCTACGATGCGTTGTTTTTCCGCGCCTTCGCCGACCAGCAGGAATGACGAGTTGGGCAGCGTGTGCCGGAGTCGCTCAGCGGCGGAAATCAGAGTTTCCAGCCCGTGAGCCATGCCCAAAGTGCCGACGTAGCAGATCAGGAAACCATCGTCCACTTTGCCTTTGGTTCCGTTGTGATTGAATTGCTCCCGAATTTCAATTGCGCCCGGGTCGGGGCGGAAGAGGTCGGTCTCAACTCCATTGGGAACGATGGAGATCTTATCCGCGGGCACGCGCCAATGTCGGATCAGGTGAGTCTTGAAGGCTGGCGTGACGACGACGATGCGATCCGATCGCCGGTAGAGAAATCCGGCAATCGCACCCAGAGCGCGATGCAGCAAAGTTCCTTCTGCCCCCGCGCCAACGGCAGCGAGCGATTCCGGCCAGAGATCGCGCACTTCAAAGACGAAGGGGACACGCTTCCAGGAAGCGAGCCACCACCCGGAAAGTGCCACCAGTAATTGAGGCGAAGTGCCGATGACCACGTCTGGGCGGGCGAGACCAAGTCCACGGATTGCGGACGAGATACAGAACGACGCGTAGTTGCGGATTCTTTCATGCGCTTTCCGGTTGGGCAGAGGCCAGAGCCAGGTACGCTCGATGCGTACGCCGTCAACGGTTTCCGTGTCACGAAGGCGCCGGAACCGCGAACGCCATTCGGGGGGCAGGGCTCCGGTGGGATGATTGGGGAATCCGGTGAGGACCGTGACGTCGTGTCCCATCCGCGCCCAATGGCGCGACAACTCGGCGGCACGCGCGGCCGGGGCTCCCATTTCCGGAGGGAAGTATTGCGATACGTAGAGAATCTTCACGGTTAGTAATACAGCAATTTGAAAATGCTTTTCTCGACGAGTGCCCGCGCCCGATTTGTGCGGTGGCGCGCGTAACCTTCCCAGCGATCCGCTATGTTCGTAAATCGTGGATTGGCGGTCAGTTGGGCCATCACACGCAACTGTACGACATGCAGCCGATGATAGAAAGGACTTGCCAGCATTTTTAGACGAGTGCCGGATTGCTCGTAAAGAGACCAATGGCCTGTATCGAAACGATGCAGATTGCGGAGCAGAGTCTCGGCTCCGCGATGGAAAATCTTTTTAGCAGCAGGATCGGCGCGAGCGAGCCAGAAATCGAACACACCCCATAGCGCCCACATGAATCCATTGAGAATGTGGGTTGGTGGATCAACGAGATATTCCTCGATCCACAGATTTTGGTCTTCGTCCTCCTTGTTTTCGTCCTGAAAAAGGACGCCACCTTGTGCGATGGGCTTGGTTAACGAAACGAAGGCCAGTTCGGCTGCCTGCCGATATTTGTCATTCCCGGTTTGCGCATGCGCGCGCAGCAGGAGCGAAACGCCTTGTCCCTGCGCCAGCCCGGAATACCAGGGTGCGCGGAGCGTGTCACGGTATTCCCAATCAAAATGATGGTTCCAGACCCACAGGCCGCGAGGATTCTGTTCGAGGTTGGCGGCGAGCCAATCGGCGGATTCGAGAGTCTTCTGCAAGCGAGCATCGTCGCCCGTCCGCGAGCAGCGGTTGTAGTTAGCGAGTCCCCACTGGGCGATTGCAATCGGGTTGTACTGCAGGCCGATCTGGCCGTGATAGTCGAGCATGGGAATGCCGGCTTGATCGAAAGGTCCTGCATAATCCGCTTTCTCCCGGAACACCATGTAGTACTCGCCAAGTTTCGTAGTTGAAGCTCGGGGGTTGATCTCAGGGACATCGTGCCAGAACGTCAACTGGCTTCGCCCGGAGCCGAGATAGGCGGAAGCGATGCGCCGGTAGTAATGCCATCGTTTGCGTGCGCTCATATAGACGGAGGGCCCGGCGTTGGTGCACGCGGGGGCGACTCCACTTCCCATAGCGTTGTGACCAGATCGTCGTGCTCGACAGCGATCGTCGTCGCGGCAAGATAGTTGGTCGAGTTGTTGCCATCGGGCAGATAAGCGTTGCCGTACTGGAAATGGCGCATGGGTAACTTATCTTTGCGCCAGCGCGCCAGAACCTGAAAGTTAGTCCCATTGCCGGAGCCGACGAGATGGACTTCTCGTCCCCGATTCACCGGGCTGGGCTCGACCATGGTGGAAAAAAACATCGCTTCACCGGCGCGGCATCCGTAGATGGAGGAACTCGGCAAACTGGCGAGCCGCGAGAGGTTGCCACGGCGATCCAGTCGCAGTATATGGTTTGTCTCGAAGGGCGTGTCGGTCGAAAGATACAACGCGTCGGGCATCGGGATGGCAGCCACGGCGCGGGCTTGTTGGTTGCCAGCCAGCACCTCCTCTACAGAACTGAGATCGCAGCAGGCGTGGAGAACCTTGCACTCCGCACTCTCATCGCCCGTCAAAATCCAAAGGCAGTTGGCCCAGCGATCGTAAACGATGTTGTGTACGTGGCGAATCGATCCGGCGGGAAATGTGTAGGCAATTTGCCAGGTCTCGCCACGGTCCGACGAAGCGTAGATATGGACCTCGGCTC
This sequence comes from uncultured Acidobacteriaceae bacterium, assembly GCA_963821295.1. GTDB lineage: Bacteria > Acidobacteriota > Terriglobia > Terriglobales > Acidobacteriaceae > Acidiflorens. Next base: position 1,874,046 of record CAWGDB010000001.1, read on the forward strand.
GATCCCGATTGTCGAAGTATTCGCCCCAATAGATTCTCCCGCCGGGAACGGCGGTGATGTGTAAGGGCCGAGTCCCGCGACGGATTTGATGAGTCACTTTGAATTCGCCGCTTGCGAGAGTCCACGTTACTATCGCCCCCGGAACTGCGCCGACTATTGTTGCACCGGGCAGTGCTGCGTCAGTCGTCGTTATGTCAATCGGTGTCTGGTCGCCCGTTTCGACTTCAGTTTGATCGTTCGAAATAGCGAGTGCATGAAAGCCGTCGCGCAATAAACGAGAGGTGGGCACGGTGCGCGATGTCAAGCGCCTCCACCACACGGGGTCAAAGCGCGCGACTGACTCCCATTGCGCGATCTGCCCAATGGGTTGGGAATTGTTCGGTCTCACTTTCATTCGAAGGAGTTGATAGCCGCGACAGGCATAGAGAACATCATCGTCCCAGGCGAGCACGCGAATGCCTGAATGCGCGCCTACTTTGCAAAGTTTCACAGCGGAGGCTGTGGCGGCCACTACTGGCATCTCAGGCATGTCGGTGAGGGCGGTTCACGGTATTTTGTTTACGGTCTCTCTTTTCAGATATCCATCTTGCGTGCGAAAAAAGGTCCGATAGCCAGCGCATCCATTTTTGTTCGCTGGAAGCAATCGATCGCCTCCTGAGGCGTGCACACAATCGGCTCATTTTCGTTGAAGCTTGTATTCAGAATCACGGGGATTCCCGTTTTCCTGCCAAAGGTCTGGATCAGATCGTAATACAGCGGATTTTCTTCGCGCGTCACCGTTTGCAAACGTCCAGTGTTATCGACGTGGTTGACCGCGCACAGGCTCTGACGCTTCTCCAGACGAATCTTGTAAACGTGGAGCATGTAGGGCGAGGGATGATCGTGCTCAAAATATTCATGCTGCGCTTCGACGAGAATCGAAGGCGCAAAGGGACGAAACCATTCGCGATGTTTGATGCGCGCGTTCAAGACGTCCTTCATGTTGGGCAGCCCGGGATGAGTGACGATGGAACGATTGCCCAGAGCGCGCGGACCCCATTCCATGCGGCCCTGAAACCATCCCACGACGTTGCCTAGGGCCATCTGACCGGAGACAGCGTCGAGTAAGGGTTCGCGGCCGAGACGCTCATGCTTCACACCGGCACTGTTCAGAGCGGAGTCAATCTGAGCCTCGGAAAACTCGGGACCGAGGTACGCGTGATTCATCTGCTCTTGCTCTCTGCGCGGATGTTGCAGCACGGCGTGATAGGTGTGCAGCGCCGCGCCAATGGCCAAACCTTCGTCTCCGGCGGCGGGCTGAATCCAGGTGCGGCGAAAGGGCGTGCGGCAAAATAGTTTGCCGTTCGCAACGCTGTTGAGCGCGCAGCCTCCCGCCATGGCAAGATTCTCGTCGGGCACACGCTTGTGCAACTCATTGAGGAGCTGAAAAAACACCTCCTCAAAACAATGCTGCATGGCGTATGCCAGGTCCATATCGCGCTGCGTAATTTCCGTGTGCGGTTCGCGCGGGGGACCGAAGAGTTTTTCCATCTTGTCAGAGAAATGCCGCGCCAGGCAAACGGTTCCGTTGGGAAGAACCTGCATGCCCTGACTACTGCCGAGCGGTTTGAAGTAGCTCATGTTGAGCCGAAATTTGCCATTTTCGAGCGGGACGACCTTGCGAATTTCATCGACGTAAGTATCTTTGCCGTAGGGCGCAAGTCCCATAACTTTGCCTTCGTCGCCATATTTTTTGTAGCCGATGAACTCGCAGATCATGGTATAGAAACTGCCGAGCGAATGCGGCAGGAAGACGCGGTCGAGAATATGAATGTTGTTGCCTTCGCAGCGCGCCATCATGGTGGAAACGAAATCGCCCGAGCCGTCGTAGCTGAAGCCGGCGGCTTTATCCCATGGCGAGCAGTAATAGGCGCTGGCGATGTGCGCCAGGTGATGCTCCACGTGATGCTCCTGAAACTTCAATCGGGCAGGATCGACATCGAGAGCCTGCGCCAGGAGAGAGCGCACGTCGCGCATGGATTCCTTGCGCTGCCGCATTTTGATGAAGTTCAGAATCTTGGCGGGATTCGCCAGCGCGTACTGAACTTTTTTTGCGAGATTGGCATCGCTGTCCTGGCCCACGGCGACGTGCTCGATGTCGGTGAGCTTTGCTCCGGCAGCATCCAGACACGCCTTCACCGCCAGGGAAGGGAAGCCGCCGTAGTGCTTGTGGCGGTTGAGGCGCTCTTCCGCCACCGCGAAAAGAATTTTTCCGTTCTGCAAGATCGCCGCCGATGAATCGGCGTGGAACATATTGAGGCCCAGAATCAACATGTACAGCTCATTCCTTTTCGTGTGCGGCGATTCTACCGCGTGGATTCGGCCTGCAAGGACCATGCGATGAAATCCTGTACGTCTACCCCCAGCGACTGGCCGAGCTGGCAGGCGTTTTGCAGGCGCAGAGTGGTCAGCGTCGAGCCCACGATCTGTTCAAACGGAATCGGCGGCGGCGTTTTGCCCAGCAGCGCATCGACGAAGGCGCGCATCTCGGCCTTGTGGCCCTTGTCTTGTGCCCAGCGCGAGCGCGAGACTTGCTTGCGGCCGTTGCGGACAAGTTCGAGACGGCGGAAATCTTCGAGGATGGCAACTGACCCTCCACCGAAAATTTCGAGTCGTTCTTTGGAAGACGACTTGTCGCCGCTCGCCATGTATGTGATCGTTCCGAGAGTGCCATTACTGAATTTCAGATTGGCGACGACGTTGTCCATGCTGTATTGGCCGCGATTGGTGACAGTCTGCGCTTGGACTTCGATGGGAGACGCGCCCGCGAGGAAGCAGAGGAAATCCACGAAATGACAAACCTCACCCAGAATGCGTCCGCCTCCCTGATCCGGATCGTTCACCCAGTGGTCGGCGGGAAGGTATCCGGCATTTACGCGATAGTGCATGGAAAGCGGTTCGTGGATGTCGGACAGAAAATTCTTTAGCTGAACAGCCATGGGAGCGAATCGGCGATTGAAGCCGACCAACAACAGGGGAGCATTATCGGCAGGCGATCTGGCCGGTCTTGATATTGCATGTACGAGCGATGCCAACTCCGCTTCGTGCAGGCAAAGAGGCTTCTCGCAGAACACGGCCTTTTCCGCTTCGAGCGCTGCGAGCACCTGGCTCGCGTGAAGATGATGACGAGTGGCGATCAGCGCGGCATTGATCTTGGGATCGCGCAGGAGTTCATCTTCCGAATTCGAACAGTAGGAGAAGCCAAATTTTTCGGCCGCGCTCCGACTGCGGGAACCGGTCGCATTGCAGACGCCGATGAAGGAGACTTCGGGCATCAACTTCAATTCAGGCAGCAGAGTGCTCTGCGCGAAGGCACCGGCCCCCAAAACTCCCAGGCCGACAGAGAGTTTGCCCGGGGAATGTGGGATATGCGCGGTGGTGGCCGCGGGAATTTTTTCTGACAAGCAGGATATGGCGCCAGAGTAGGAGTTATTTTCTGCTTGCGGATACGTGAGTAGCACGCCCAAAAAGCTTTCGCCGGTATGGCCCATGATCAGGTCATAGGCTCGCGTCGCCTGCTCCATCGGAAAGCGGTGAGTAATCAGCGAGGCGAGGTTGAGTTTTCCCTCGGCAATAAAACGCAGGAAAGCTTCCATATTGCGGGTTTCGGTCCAGCGCACATGGCCGATGGGGTAATCCCGCCCCTTTTGCTCGTAAGCTGCGTCGTAGCGGCCCGGACCGTAGGAACGGGAGATGCGGAAATCCAGTTCTTTTTCGTAGAAGAGCTTGCGCTGAAGATCCATGCCGACGGTTCCGACAGCGACTACAATCGCGCGATCGCGCGCCACTTCGGCGGCCAGGTTTACGGGATCGCTGCTTGAGGTTTCGGCGGTGATCAATACCGCGTCGACGCCTGCTCCGCCGGTTTCCTGAAAGCATAGGTCGCGGAACGCAAGCGCACTGGTACAGGCTGCTTCGGCTCCACTCTTGATCGCGAGATGGGCGCGTTGCTCCACCGGGTCCATACTGAGCACTCGGCAACCGGCGGCTTTCAACAGTTGAACTGTGACCTGGCCGAGCAAACCCAGGCCGATGACCGCTACGGTATCACCCAATGCCACTTCCGCAGTGCGGATGCCGTGGAGGCAGATCGCACCAACGGTGCCGAAAGCTGCTTCGTCGAACGAGACTGGTCGGCTCCCGGAAATTTTGGCGACGAGCAATCGCGGAACGCAGGAAACCTCGGAGTGTGTTGCATACCCCGCGCCGGCACAGGCAACTCGGTCGCCTGCGCTGATGTCGGAAACGCCGTCTCCCACGGCGAGCACGACGCCGGCGCTGCTGTAGCCGACCGATTGCGGCTGAGACAAGCGAGAACGCACGGTGCCCGAGGTGGCAGCCAAGCCATCGCGTCGCAGCTTGCTCAACACATCACGCACGAGGTCGGGGCGAGCCTTGGCTTTGGCCAGCAGATTCTTGCGGGCAAACTCGGCTGAGGCGCGCTCCGTGCCCGCCGACACCAGAGACGCCACGGTTCGCACGAGTACGCACCCGGGCAGCAATTGCGGCGCCGGGACTTCGGTCACCGTCAGTTCACCGCTGCGCGCGTCTTGTAAAAGTTGCTTCATGCACTAGCCAGTTGCGGTTGTGCCCCGCGCTGACGAGGCACAGCACCGTCACCGCACAACTTTTGTTGTGCAAACGATCGGGCGCCGCCGTCGAGGAATAGCTGCATCCAGATTTCGAGCGTCAGCAGTTGCCAGATTTGCATGGACCAGTCTTCCGCACCGCGGCGGTGCGCGTCGACGTAGCCGCGCACGACCTCAGGCCGGAACAGGCCGCGAGAACGGACTTGAGATTCGGAAAGAAGATCATCCACGATGGGGCGCAAATCATGCGCCAGCCAATAGTCTACCGGAGCGGCGAACCCGGCCTTCGGTTGCCTCAGAACTTCTTCCGGCAGCATACTACGCATCGCTTCGCGGAAGATGTATTTCGTCACCGGACGCCATTTCCCTTTGAGCTTCCACTCGGGCTTCACATTCCAGGCAACGAACTCCGCGAGATGGCGATCCAGGAACGGTACTCGAACCTCGACCGACGATGCCATGCTCATCTTGTCGTTGTAGGTGAGATTGAGGGTCGGCATGAAGATTTTCGAATCGAGATAGAGCATCTGGTTGAGAAAATCGGAATCCCGTGTCTTTTCGAACGCAGCTTGATGCTGAGTTAATGCATTGAGCCTTGCGAGCGATCGCATTTCCGGAGCGTACAAGTCCGCTTTTTGCTGTGCATCGAAATAGGTGCAATTGCGGATGAAAGCTTCCGACGGATTGAGCGCTGCACTGCGAGCCATCTTCTTGGCCATTCGCACGGGGCCTTTCATGCGGGTTCCGCGCAAGCTCGGAAGTGCGAGCACGCTTTTCTCAACTGCCGATCGTGCAAAACCAGGGGCACGACGATACTCGTGAGCCCACGCATTCGCGGCGTGTTTGCGGTATCCGGCAAAGATTTCGTCGCCGCCTACCCCCGACAAGAGCACGGTTGACTGCTTCCGCGCCTCGCGGCATACCAGATAGGCGGTGAGGATCGCAGGATCGGCGGTCGGTTCATCCATGTGCCAGGTCAGTTCAGGCAATAGATTGACAACGTCCGGTTCGACCGCGATCTCATGATGTTCACAGCCCAATGTTCGCGCCAGACGCCGCGGAACGGCTGGGTCGTCAATCGTCGTCTCGCCGACGCGATACTTTTCAGGGAAGGTAATCGTGTAGGTACGGACGGGCCGCTTCCGCGCCATGGCGGCGACGATGCTCGAGGAATCGAGGCCCGCACTCAGGAAAGCGCCGATAGGGACATCACTGACCATCTGTTGCTCAACCGAAGCGCAAAAGCGCTCTCTGATTTCGTGCTCGAGATCCGCCTGGTTTTGCTCGAAGTGATGGCCGGCAGCGGGGAATGTTAAGTCCCAATACGGTTCGATTGTGAATTCGCCATGCTGCCAGAGCGCGTAGTGGCCCGCTTCCAGCTTACGAATTCCCTCGAACATGGTAGTGGGATCGGGCACCCAAAGGAACGTCAGATACTGGTGCAGCGCCTCCATGTTCATGCGGGCTTCGATGCCGGGAACCTCCAGCAATGCCTTGATCTCGGATGCAAAGGCCAGTTTGCTATCTCGTTCCCAGTAATAAAGCGGCTTGATTCCAAAATGATCGCGAGCCAGAAATAACTTGGGCGCGGAGTTACGCAGATCGCAGATCGCAAACGCAAACATTCCATTCAGACGATTCAGGCATTCGACTCCATATTCCTCGTAAAGATGAATGATGACTTCTGTGTCCGTGTGCGAGCGGAAACGATGGCCCTTGGCTTCAAGTTCGCGGCGCAGGTCAGCGAAGTTATAAATCTCGCCGTTGTAGGTGATCCAGACCGAGCCGTCTTCATTAGATATGGGCATGTGGCCATCGGGAGAGAGATCGAGAATGGCGAGGCGGCGGCTGCCGAGACCGACGTAGGTGCCGTCGGGGAAACGGCGCTCCCAGAGCCCGGAGTCATCGGGGCCGCGATGGGACTGCACGGTCGTCATCCGTGCTAGCGATTCCGAATCGCCGCAATTTACGAGACCGCTGATGCCGCACATGGTTTAGGCTGCCTTCCTTGCGTTACGAAGCTCGTAAACTTTGGCCTTGATGTGAAAGAACTGAATGCCCTGGAACGTGCAGAAGATGAGGCCGGGGACACCGTCGAGAAAACCGAGACACGCAAAATATTTGTACAAAAAGAAAAGGATCGGCGACCCGGGCACTTTCAGAAAACGACGGCGCAGCCACCTCCGGCGTTGCGCTTGCGTCCCCCAAAGCGAGGGCTGAATTTCATCCTCTCCGCGATTGCCATCAAGCCAGACACGCGCCTCCCAGTTGGAATATTCGTTGTGTTTTTGAATGTAGCGATCGAGAGATCCGACATTGTGGTGAATCAAGGGCTGATGTAACTGGCGCGTGGCGCCATCGACAACGACATGCTCGTGGACTTCCATGTCCGCCATGCTCTTATCCTGATCATGGAGGCGGCATTCGTAGTGGCCACGACCCTTGCGAAACAACGAGAGCTTCCAGAAACTTGCGCCGCTGTGCCGCAGGGGACGACCAAGAAAGTACATTTCCAGGGCAATATAGTAGCCGTTGAAGCGTTGATCCTGAATAGCGCTAAGGATTTCGTCGCGAAGCTCAGGCGTCAGGATTTCATCGGCGTCGAGCAGGAGGATCCAATCGTAGGCGAGAGGCAACGTATCCATGGCCCACTGCCGCTTTTTGGGCCAACCACCGGAGTAGTGAAACTGAACCACGTTCGCTTCGTAGGATTCGGCAATACGGACGGTGTCGTCGGTGCTTCCTGAATCGATCAAGTACACTTCGCCCGCGCCTTTGAGCGCCTCCAGGCAGCGCGGGAGGTTGTGAGCCTCATTGCGAGCGGGAATAATGACGCTCACAGGAAGTGGGGGCGCAGTTCCGGCTGAGCTTGAAATTTCTCTCTCTGTTTTCGTTTCGATCACAGTTGTACCGATGGCAGGTGGAAGTCCTACTATCTTAGCTTGCCGGACGAAGATTTTCACCGCCGATGCGAGATTGGACTCATGCTAGTATCGCTTGCAGAACTATGCCGGAAGTTCCCGCTGCTGAACTGAAAAATGATGTCCAGAGTTTCTGGAACGCCGAGCCGTGCGGTTCGCGCTATCTGGGTGCCCAGGAGGACTTCGAAGCGCATGCAAGGGCGCGTTACGAACTCGAACCCTACATCCGCGAATTTGCGGGGTTTCAGGAATCATCCGGAAAACGTGTGCTCGAAATCGGCGTGGGAATGGGAGCGGATTACCTGGAATGGCTGAAGGCTGGTGCGCTTGCGACCGGGGTCGATCTCTCGAGCGCATCCGTGGAGCGGGCGCAGCGACGTTGCGAACTTGCCAATCGTATTCCCGATCTGCGGCTGGCCGATGCCGAGCATCTGCCATTTGCCGACGATGCATTCGACATCGTCTACTCGTATGGGGTTATGCATCACAGCCCGGACACAGCCCAGTGTATCCGCGAAGCGCGACGGGTTTTGAAGCCGGGCGGCGTGCTCCGCATTATGATCTATCACCATCGGTCACTCACCGGAATAATGCTTTGGCTGCGCTATGGACTGCTGCGCGGCAAGTCGTTACGGCGATCGGTCTATGAGTGTCTGGAGAGTCCCGGCACGAATTCCTTCACCATTGACGAAGCGCGAGCTCTGCTGGATGGATTTGAGCAAATCGAGTTCCGGCAGGAATTCAGCCCGGGGGACCTTCTTTTGAACGAACCCTCCGCGCGCTTTCGAGGACTTTTCTATCGCCTGATCTGGAAGTCGTATCCGCGGGCTTTAGTGCGGACATTCGGACGCGAGCTCGGACTCTTCCTACTGATTTCCGCGCGGAAACCTGTCGTGCACTAAATCACAGGTTCTGCTCGCACCAGCGCTTGAGCACGAACAGCGACCATGGCCGCGACCATGACGTTTGAGATGCCAGAAAGCGATTCCAGACGTCGCGCACAGCGCCTGTGCACAAGAGACTCTGAGTCGCGTCATTTTTCGAGATCGTATCGGCGACCATCGATTTCATCTCAGCGCGCAGCCAGCGCTCAAATGGCAGTGTGAAGCCGCGCTTGGGACGGTTCACGATCTCGCTGGGCAATTCGACTCCGAGGCTTGCCAGCAGCAGGCTTTTGGGACGGCCGCCCTGCAACTTCTGTTTCCCGGGAATTTGGAAGCAGGCTTCAACCAGCGCACGATCCAGAAACGGCACTCGAAGTTCCAGTCCGTGAGCCATGCTCATGAAGTCGGAATCGCGGAGGAGCGTGTTGCGCATGTACCATTGCGATTCCAGATAGGAGACACGATTGACCGGGTCGAGCATGCTGCTCGCGGTAACGGATTCCTGTAACGTCGTCTCCATCTCTCGTTGCGCAATTTCGTAGTCTCCCGCATACAAGGCTCGACGTTCCGCAGCCGTGAACAAACCTCGTACCAGGAAATAGGGATGTAGAGCCAGAGTTTCGACTGAGGCAAGTTCCGAAAGTTTGCGATTGCGGTCGCTCTTGCCTGCCAGGAGCGCGATAGTGGCTGCCATGGGGCGGCGAATCACGGACGGCAGCTTTGCAAATTTCGCCGCGACCCTCTCCATCCGCGGCACATGACGAAAGTTGGAGTATCCGGCAAACATCTCGTCCGCTCCCAGACCGGTGAGGGCCACCTTGACCCCTGCGGTGCGGGTTTTGGCCGAGACCAGCCAGGTGTTGATTCCATCGATGGTAGGCTGATCCATGGCGCGCAGTGCTTCGGGCAAGGCGGAGAGCGCATCTCTTTCTGAAACGAGAATCTCGTGGTGATCGGTGTGGAATAGATCAGCGATTCTTCGCGAGTACTGCGATTCATTGAACTCCTGCTCGCCGAACACCAGCGAAAAAGTTGTGGCTCGCACACCTGCCTGGCTCATGATCGCAACCAGGCTGCTGGAATCGATGCCGCCGGAGAGGAATACTCCGACTGGAACATCGCTGACCAGATGCGACAGCACGGCATCGCGCAGGAGTTCTGGCAGGTTGCGCACGGCGTCAGCGAGGCTTGGTGCAACGGCGATTGCAGAATCGTCGCTGGACGTGTGGCCGCTCTGGATCGGTGAGTCGCGGCGGCGCAGCGGGTTCCAGTATGCGCAACATTGGAGGCGGCCTTTTTCGATAGAGAGCACATGTCCAGCAGGAACCGCCGAAACTCCCTCGACGATCGTCGACGGTTCATACACGGAGCCGAAAGCCAGAAAGCTGAATACTCCGTTCGGATCGAGCTTGCGCGGAACCAAACCCGTTTGAAGCAGCGTTCGCACTTCAGAGACAAAAAGAAAATACTTGTCGGATTCGTAGTAGTAGAGCGGCTTGATCCCCATGGGGTCGCGGACCAGTAGGAGGGTTTGGCGCGATGCGTCCCAGAGCGCAAACGCGAACATGCCGCGTAGCCGGGCGAAGGAATCCGCGCCCCACGTCCGGTAAGCGGTCAGGATTACTTCTGTATCGGAATGACTGTGGAAGCGATTGCCAGCCGCTTCGAGTTCAGAGCGGAGCTCGCGAAAGTTGTAAATCTCTCCGTTGAAGACGATCCAGTTGCCGGTGGGCGCATCTTCCATGGGCTGGTGGCCGCAAGGCGAGAGATCAATGATAGAAAGGCGGGTGTGCGCAAAACCGATCTGGCATTGGTCGAGACCTTCAATGAGGACGGTGCCGGAGTCGTCGGGCCCCCGGTGCGCGAGGGAGCGAAGGGCATTCTCGAGGATTTCGCGAGAGATTCCTCCAGTTCGAGAGGCGGCGCCGAAGATCCCGCACATGTTAGAGCCCCCAATTCAATGGCAAAGCATCTTCCTGAGTTTGTTTCTCCTGGCGGCCCAGATCGGGTCCACCAGGCCCGAGTACATGAACTGATATTCAGAGAAGGAATAATAAGACTCAATTTCCTTGCGCCAGATCAGATACTGCGAATCTCCGGCAAGCTTCACTGTTCCCGGACATGGAGAAAAGCAAAAGCGATGGGCCTGCTTGATAAGTGCCCAGGAATTGCGATCGATCGCGTCCCATGAGTAAGGCCAGGCAAATGCCGAAACAGGCCGCCCGGTCCAGGAGGCAATCTGCTCGCAACTTTCAAAGACCTCGCGATGCAATTCGGAAGCCGGCAATCCGGCTAAGCTGGCGTGCGAAAGAGTGTGATTGCCGATCCAGTGTCCGCGGCTAGCCAGATCGGCCAATTGCTCCGGCGTCATCGGTTTGCAGATTTCATCATGCTGCGCATCTTGTTGTGCGGCGGCGAGTGGGCGCTTGCGAATATCAATTCTTGAATAGTAGAAATCTCTGGCGCCGACATCGCTGGTGCTGCGAGCGATGAATTGCGGAACAACGAAGAAAATTCCTCGTGTACCGAAGGACTCGAGGAGCGGCGCGGCGATGCGATAGTTGCTCGCGCGGCCATCGTCAAAAGTAAACAAAACCGCGGGCCTTGATCCGGGCCATGCGGGGACCTTTTTCTCCCACGCGTGCGCGAACGATTCGGGATCGATGAAGGTGAAGTGTTCGGCCACCCAATCGAGCTGTCGCCGAAGCTGATCGGCATTGTCGCTCAAGGTTTCGTGCATCTCCACGACCACAATTCGGGAGCTATTTCTTGCGGCGTTGCGCATCTGCAGAGACAGGGCTAGTTCGTTGAGGCGCACGCCGGAGACCGCCTTCAGCACGACATTGCGGGCTGTGTTTCTTAACCCCAAAATTGCTCTCCGCCTCCATTTAGATGATCCAGTCGCCATCGGCTGGCACAAAGTACGAATCCTGCGTTGGGAGCAGGGCTCGGCGGTCCAGAAGCCAGCCGTTCGGCGATTCGAACGCGCGGCGGCGAAAACCAGCTTCGATCAATACTTTCTGACATGGCGCATCCTGACAGCGCACGACAACCATATCAGCGTTGCAATACCGTTCCTGCAGTGCAGCAACGATTGCGACCATTGAAGCGGGCGACACCTTCGGAAAAACGTCCAGTACGTTTAACGAACGAATCGTTCCCCGCAGACCTCGAGGCCTTTCATTCACCGCGACGAATATTTCTCTTAAGGACTGCCGGTTTCGGAAAGCAAACAGCGAGACGGACGGGTCCCTTCCCGAAAAATACCTCCAGCGAATATGCGGTTCATTTCTGAGGGCGGTTAGCCTTTCCGCTGGCCGGTCGAGCGGCAAGTCCATGACGTCTTCTATCGATCCCAGCCTTTCCAATTCTGTGTTTGGGTCGAGTGGGAGTTCCAACCCTTGAACATGCCGCAGCCAGCTGGTGGCGGTACCAACTGCGCGCGAAATCGTTTCCCCGGCTCCGCCGCGTGCGGCGAGATCCTCGATCACAGGCGGCCAGTGCACGACTCCCAGCAGTTCATGGTCGGAGTCGGGAATTGGACTGGCTCCCCGCGCCTTCCACAATTGTGCGGCAATGGCATTCGCGGAATTTCCAAAGAGCGGCGACGTATTTGCCACGCGCGTGAACTTAAGGAACAGCGCTCCACCCGAGCCGCGATGCGATTCATCCACATAAAAACAACTTGAGCCAAGCATCAGTAACGGACTTCGCTTGAACACAAACATCTGTGGTAGATACAAAATGCAGCCGACCATGGCGCCGTCGCGTGAGCGCACACCACAGCCCAACGGAAATCGTTCCCGGCGGGCGGGATTGTCGAGCAACAGCCACGTCAAATGCCGGAGCGTTTCGTCTGGGACTCGCCCCGATTGCGCAGCAACAAAGCCGGCGAGTTCGACCAGGTCGTCTTCAGCCAAATCGACAAGAGTCGCCTTCGAAGATGTGACAGCGGGATTCAAGGTGCTGATGGCCTCGCGACATCCCGGTATATGTCGTTCAAGCGGCGTACCTGATCCGTGGTGGTGAGGCCGTTGACGATCGTCTGTCTCGCGTTCGCGCCGATGCGAGTTCTCAACTCCGGCGAGCCGAGCAATTCCGACAAAGCCTTCGCCATCTCCTGGACACCGTCCACCGGGATCAACCAGCCATTGTGGCCGTGCTGAATAATCTCGCCGATGCCCTGCCCTTCACATGCGATCACGGGCTTACCGCAAGCCATCGCCTCAAGATACGCGCAGCCTAAACCTTCGAATCGGCTGGGCAGCGCAAAAAGAGCGCACTCGCGCATCGCTTTCGCGACGGCCTGGCGATCCTGCCGTCCCAAAAAGATGACGCTTCCAGAAATGCCGAGGTCGCGCGCGAGACTACGGAAACGGTTTTGATCTGGACCTTCGCCAATCATCCTGCATTGCAGGTCTGGGAAACGGGCCGTGACTTGAGCCATAGCCCTGAGCACAATTTCCTGTCCTTTGCCACGGAGAAGATTGCCCACCATCAATATACTCAGGACTTTTTCGTCGGTCGTTGCTTCTTCGAGCGCGGTTTCCTCCGGCGCGAACATCTGGGCATCGGTGCCGTTATAAATTACGCGGGCCGGAACCGGTTGCTCCATGTTCATGCCGTTTTTCAGGATGGCTTCAATCGCGGAGCTGATACAGATGACCGATCCAGCGCGGCGATAGACCTCCGCCGAGAGTTGGGCCCGCCGCTTCGCCGCGGCAGTTCCCGGCTCAAAGCACGCGTTGAAAACATCAAGCCCGTGGATGGTAACGACGAAAGGCACGCTCAGGTGTGCTGCGAGCAAAGATGCAGCGTGTCCGCAGGGTAAGGCGGAATGGGCGTGGATGACGTCGATTGGCCGCTGCCGATGCAGTTGGCTGACGCGGCGCAACAGGCGGTGGTAAAGAAATGTTCCAGCAGTCTGCAAGCCGAGATTACCGGGAACTTGCGGATAATGCAGCCATTCGCTTTCTATGCCAGGAACCGGACGGCGCCGTTGACGATGCAGAGGAGAAACTCCGATCACGGTCGAGTGTAGGTCGTACTCCGCGAAGTGTTGAATCGGTTCGGATACGTAGGTGCCATAAACAGGGTTCGCGGAGAAGGGAAAGAACGGACTCAGAGTCAGGACGTGCAGGCTCGGCTGGCTTGGGCGCGGATTCACGGAATCAGATCCCAGGGAATCGTTTAGCACAGTGAGATTGGTTCCGGTTGTCATGAGTGGCAGTGATTCTGCTAGCGCCTACAAGACTTTGGTGGATTGATCCGTTAGTTTGTTATCTAGATCTGCGTGATCTGAGTCAGGATGATCTGCATCAGGGTCGGCCTGACTGAGGCCGTCCTCAATCAGTTCGGCGATGCCACCAATGGTAGAGAAGCGGGAGTCTTGCATCTCCGCTTCCGAAAACTGCACGCCGAACCGGTCTTCCAGCTCTGCTACAAGTTCTACGATCTCCAAAGAACTCAGCAAGCCGGATTGAAGATAGTCGATTTCGAGAGCTTCCCGCACTCCGCAACGGATTTTGCCGCGCGAAGAAAACCAATCCACGACCCAACTGGAGACTTCCTGCTTCAAAGCACTACCTTTCGATGGCGATGCAGCGCGTGGGACATCCATCGGCCCCCATTACTTTCAAGGGGAGGACGATCAGTTCCACGACCTGCTTCGATAACGAACGCAAATTACAAAGATATTCGACCAACACAACTTCCGCGCCCAGGAGAACTTTATGGTTCGGAGAATCGTTTCCGCTTCCGCGGGAGTGAGCCGGATTATCGGGAGAAGGAGTGTCCATGGCGATCAGCCGGCAGCCGCCATCCACCAGCCAGCGCGCGGCGTCCTGTGAGAAGTAGGGATAACTGTTGTAATACGGCATCTGGCCGAAGTAGTCGGACCAATCTGTACGCAGGATCAAACGGGTTGGAACTGACTGTTCCCTGGTTTTGTTCGGGAGCGTGAGCATGTTCAAGGGCTTGCTTGAGTGCGGGAATTCCGATCTCCTGATTTGGTTTGGCGGGTGCGAAATTCACCACCGTTGCCTCGCCGACCAGAACATCGAGCGGAACTTCATCGATGCTTTTGCCCTTCGGAATGAAGTGCAACGGTGCATCGGTATGCGTTCCGGTATGCGTGCCCAAAACCAACTTGCGCGTCTCACGACCTTCGATGCCGTGGCGGCCGAGAATGCTGATCTCCACGACCGGGTGCCAGTGCGTTGGAAACGTCATCATGCCTTCATGGAGACTCAACGAGAGGTCAATGATTTTCATGCACGGGTGCCCTGCTCTACGGAGATACGAAATTTTCAGTTGGCGTCAGGGAACCGACCTGGAGTTTTTCCCACACCAACTCCCGCAACCTGACTTTTTGAATCTTACCATTCGAGGTGCGCGGGAATTCGTCAATTGCAATGTAGCGGGAAGGCTGCTGGTGCGCGGCCAGCGTTTGCTTGCACTGCGCCATGATGGATTCGAGAACGGAGTCCAGGCTGGTTCCGGGATCGAGCTTCAGAACCGCAACGATGTCCTCGCCATAGATTTCATGCGGCACGCTCACGACGGCTGCATCGCTCACGTGGGCGGCGTGGAGGAGAACTTCCTCGATGGCTGCGGGGCTGACGTTGATTCCGCCGCGAATGATCAGGTCTTTCTTTCTGCCGGTAATGAAGATTGAACTAGCTTTGTCTTTGCTGATGCGGCCGAAGTCTCCGGTAGGAAACCAGGCGTTGGCATTCACCGTTTGCAGGGCGCCGTCTTCGGAAAGATAGCCGGCCATCAAGTCCGGAGTCAGAACCTGAATCTCGCCCTCCGCGCCCGTCGGAAGGACCGCGCCATCTTCGCCGCACACGCGAAACTGAATTCCAGGAAGCGGCTCGCCAACGTAGCCCTGGTGCTCGATATCCGGCCGGGATCGCGCGGTGCCGAATAAAATTTCCGACAGCCCGTAACTCTCGGTGACACGGATTCCGTAGCGATTTTCAAAGCTGGATTTTACCTTGGCAGGGAGCGGAGCAAAACCCACGAAGGTCTTTCTTATGGACGAACGGCAATAATCCTCGCCTTGGTGGCCGCGATCCATTTTGAGCAGAATCGAGAGAACGGTGGGCGCAAGCCACAGTGTATTCACCTGAAACTTCTTCGCTTTTTCCCAGAACGTCAAACTGGACCGGGCATCGAAGACATGATCGACAACCACGCTCGCTCCCGTAAAAAACGGAAGGAGCAACGAATTGTAGATGCCACCCATGTACGCCATGCTCAAGGTGAGATAGAAGCGGGAATCGGAATCTACCCCCTGCATTTCCGCGAAAGCGGCCGCGTTGCGCGCCATCCGGGAGATGTGGTGCGCCAGGCCCTTTGGTTTTGCCGTGGTGCCAGATGTGTAGACGATGACGGCAAGATCGTCGCCGCCTTCACGGTCGCTCGATTCACTCGGCGGGAAAAATTTGGATGCGTCTCCGAGCCGATCAAGAATGATGGCAGGTTCCACGGACCCGGCAATCGGCTCCTGGACGGTGGACAACGCAACCGGTTCGTGCAGTGCGTCAGCAAGTTTCTGGATTGCGGAAGTGCTTGCCACCGTGCATTTTGGCTTGGCGTTCTCAAGAATATACTGCGCCTCAGAGTGGCTCAGGTTCGAGTTTACTGGGACGATGGTCGCACCGCAGTACAGGCAGCCGAAATAAAGGACCGCGAGTTCTGTGCAGTTCGGTACAACGGTGGCGACCCGATCTCCTCTTCGAACTCCACGCGCCTGAAGATAGGCGGCGACGCCGCATGCCTGTTCGTGAAATTGTGCATAGGTAAGTTCGCGACCCGTAAAAGCATCGACCAGGAATACGTGGGAGCCGGAAACATGGATCCGATCTGAATAGGTCCGATCTAGGACGAGATCTCGAGTTGTCATCCCGCAATCGCCAATCTGGCCTTTTGGGCATTAGTGACTATTGTCGAAATGGCCGTCCAGCGTGCTACCTGGCCGCGGTAAGCCTGGCTTGGATCGAGCCGGAGGATGGTTCGATGCGGAAGATCGTGATTGAGGCGCGGGAACGATCCGGCGGTGACGAAGATGCCATCCGGCGACATGAGTTGATCGATGGCAATGGCATCGGGGGTACTCGGTGGGCAGAGAAAGAGAGCGGCCGTAAGGCCGAGATCCAGGTGCATGCGATCGGAAAAATCGGCGATCTCCCAGGCATTCGAAGGCGCGTCTGGCGGCAAGGTTCCGCGAACGGCAACATTGCGAAAGATTCGTGAATATCGGACCAGCGACTCGCTCGGCGGATTACCGTAGACGAGCAGACAACAATCTCCGTGACGGTGGGCGATACACAACAGAAGGTCTTCTTCGAATGCGGCGCGCAGGTGCTTTGAGCGAATCGGGACGACTCGATCGGCACCCACGATGTTGCCCATGATTGCCGGGTGATCGGCGCCCCATGATCCGCCATCCAAATCCAAAAGATAAAACGCGACGCTGGCCTTCGTAATTTTTAGAACCTGCTCCAGCAGGTCCAGAGACCCATAGGTCACTCTGCCCACCACGGTCGTGTCTTCGGCTAGAACCAGATCAGCCATCACCAGATCGGGGTTCTGGCATTCCGCGGGCACGAGTTCGAGGACGGGCTTCGCTCTTCGTTTCGCACACGTAACACTCATCCCATCGACCAGGGAGCGGACGGCCTGGAGTGAGCTGCTGATGGAATTTTCCGAAATACCGGGCACGCAGAAGGAGATCAATTCCTCGCTGGGAGCGTTGCGCGAGGCCTTCGGCAAACTCCGCGCCACGCGCTCGAGCTCGGCTTCGTCCAGTTCCACCGGATTGAGCTTCCCCATCGCAATCACAAGCCGGCGGGCATCGACGCCATGCTTTTTTGCGGCTGCGGCCGCTTTCGGCAGAAATGAAGAGTGAAACTGGCTGTATCCGGTGGCGACCGACATCATGTCGTAGAGCTGCATCTGCGACATCAGCGGTCCAAGAAATTGTTCCGCTGCATCCATCACCTCAAAGAGATCGATGCCCGTTTCGATTCCGAGATTCTTGAACACGGCGACGGCGATCTCGGTCGGGACATTCCCCGCACTGCGGCCTAGGCCGTAGAGAGTGGCATCGATCATAGTCGCGCCACAGCGAAAAGCCTCAACGCTATTAGCGACTGCAAACTGCAAATTGCTGTGACCGTGGAAGCCGATCGCACAGTCGCAAATCTCACGAGTTGCGCTCACATACGCGCGCACATTTTCGGGGAACATGCTTCCGGCGGAATCGACGCAATAGACCGCCTCCGCTCCAGCCGCTTCTCCCCCCTTTGCCTTCGCCGCGAACTGTTGCGGCGTGACGCCGTAGGTTTTCATGAAGTTCAGGCAGGGGACCAGGCCAAGATTCCGGGCAAGCTCAATGTAGGGGTAGGCTTGTTCGATTTCGGGCGCGTTGTAGCCGATGCGCACAAAATCGAGACCCGCGTCTCGGGCAGATTTCAGATCGTCTGCCGTACCGATTCCTGGGATAAAAAAAGCGCCAATCTTCGCACCGGTCGATGCTGCCACACGCTTGGCAGACTCGATCAGATGCTCATCCGTGGCGGGCATTGAGCCTTTTCCCGCGCGAGCCGCACCCAACCCCACGCCGTGGCCAACCTCAATCCACTTGAATCCCAACTTCGCCAGGACACCGGCCAGAATCAGCGTGTCACGTTCGGTGAACTTGAAATCGACCGCGTAGCTTCCGTCGCGCAAAGTGCACTCCAGGATCTCAACCCGCTTTGCGGTATTCCGCGGCTTATGCACGTTCTGGCTTGTCTCACGGATTTCGCGATCCGAAATCATCCAGCACTCCTGAGGTTGTTTGTTTGTGCAGACGGTAAGTATAACTCTAGCGGCCCGGCGGCTGGATCAGCGGGTGCCCTTCCTGCCAAGTGCATTAAAGACAGCGTCACTGTTTGATGAGGCCGGCCGCGAGGGTCAGCAAGCAGGCAACGTGCTTCTCCCAGCTAAAATCCTTGGCGCGCTTTAGGCTCGCCTGCGAGAGTTCCGCCGCCAATTCCTGGTCTGTGTCCACGCGGACGATGGAGTTCGCCAAATCCTCTGCGGAAAAGGGCGGAAAGTACACCGCCGCGCGACCGCAAATTTCCCGATGCACCGCCAAGTCCGACGCCACCACGGGCAAGCCGCTTGACATCGCTTCGACTAGCGGATGAGCAAACGACTCTGCGTACGCCGGTGTTACATAGATGTGGCAGGAACGATAAAGGCGATGAAGAGAGCGATAGGGAATGCTCCCCATTTCGACGATGTCGCAATCCCCGCGCAGATCACTCAGCAGAGACGCCGCCGCCTTGGTCTTATAATTTCCCGGATTGTCACGCGAGTTCAAACGGCAGGTGAGATACAGTTTCACTTTTCGCGCTTTCAAACGCCTGTTCAGCAGGGGCATCGCACGCAATAACGTCTCAAAGTTCCGGTAATAGTTGTAGTGACTCACAAACAGCAGACGCAGAGCATCTTTGCCGTCTTCAAGCTGGGCCTGCGCCTCGGCCGGCAACGGCGTCGCATCGCTGGTGAAGGCGTCGGCGTCAAAACCATGGTGAACCGCGACTGCCTTTCTACCGCTCCACGCGCTAAGTTCCCGGGCAAACGCTTCGCTGGGCGTAACTGTGATGTCAGCCCAGCCTATAGATCGACGTGCTAACCATCCCTTGATCAGAGTATCGATCCAGATCGCGTAGTCGCCGCGTGCGCGGACATCACGGGCAAAATCGCCTGAGGTGTAAAGCGAATTGCGGGAGAGCAGGATCTGGGGAATGGGCGACTTCCAGAGGGCAAAATTCCCGGCCGAAATCAACACTTGCGCGCGACTGCGCCGAATCAGGTACGGAAGCGCCGTTTGCTCATAAAAAAAACGGCGAAATGAGCCGAAGGACTCCGGAGTTTCGACAAACGAAATACGTTCAAGCCCCGAAAATTCGCGGCGCAGCTTCGGATTCAACAGTACGATAGCCTCGGCGTCGCCTCTCCGCGCTAACAGGGGGAGCACATTGCGCAAATAGGTAAGGCCGCCGCCCGCACTCGCGGCATGACCATTGATGAACAGTCGGATCATCGATTGGGCACAGCCACTCGAAAGCCGGGGGGAGACGTAAAACGTCGGACAAAAACCGGAGCGGTTGAAACCAGCGCAGCGGCGGGAACAAGATCTGCGAGTAGAAATGCGAACACCCAGAAGAAAATGCAAGGATATGCACCCACTGCGAATAGCCAATCTTCAAAGTTGGCATGCGCAAGACCGGATAGCACAACCATTGCCAATGGGATGGAGTAATGGCGGGCGTTGGAGGTCCGAATCATCCAAAGGCAAACCCGGCAGACATTGAATGCCGTAACCAATAAGAGCGCCAGGAAGGGCATGATACCCAACAGACCCACCCACTCCGCGATCGTGAGGTAGCTGCTGCCGTGTTCGCGCGCCGCGTCCGCGCTAGAAGAAAACTTTCCAAAGGAGAGGCCGGGGTCGTCGCCCGTCGGACTTGTGCCATAGCCAGTTCCGAACCAAGGGTGTTCTTTGATGGTTGCAATCGTCTTTTGCCAGGGCGTTTGCCGCGAACCGAACAAGCCTTCTTCCTTGTGTCCTTTGTAAAGCAGTGCGTCCTTCATGTTCCCCACGGATGTATTCAGCCTGTCCGGGGCCAGCATTCCGGTCACGGCAACCATAAACAAAACCAGTCCTACTACCTTCATGAGCAATCTGTATTGATGCAGACAAAGAAACAGGACGAGCATGATCAGAATCATGGAAAGAATGCCAGCGCGTGCCGTGCTAACGAAAATCAGGTACGCACAAAGAAACAGGGCGGCCAGTCTGCGAGATTTCTGGCCAGAACCGTCGCTGGTCAACCATCCCCACAATAAGATAGGGAAGATTCCAATGCTCATCGCTGCGCCGAGCGAATTGGGATTGCCCCAAATATGCAGGCCCAGTACGAAATAACAGATCGCAGTGGCATACACCGCGATCTCGCATCCCCAAACCACGCCATGAAAGAAGCGCTCTTCGCGCCCGAGGACACCCACGCGAGCACCGGAACCACAATATAGAAAAAGCAGAAACAGGCTTAAAGCCTTGGAAGATGCCATCTGGGGAAGGGGAGAAACGGTGGCCGAAACAAAGGCAGCCGCTACACAGAAAAGAGCAAGCAGGTGAAACGACCTGAAACCGTGCCGGGGACTCTTCATCCACGAAAGGTAGCCCACTAGGGCACCCGCCGCGAGGACGACCCAGCGAGCGCTGGTCCAGACGCCCTGCAGCGGAATATCCATGCCAGCCCAGAGAAATGCGATCATCAACAAAATAAAAAATCGCTGGTCATACTTCCAGAAACTGACGATGAGGACCTCGATCAGCAAGATCGCGCCCAGGAACTTGAGATTGCTGAAATACTGAAGACGGGCATAAGGGGAGAACAATACAAAAAGAACTCCGAGTGCGACGGCCGTCAACTGCAGCAGCGGTTTCAGCGAGTTCATTGGGTCTGCCCTGTGCTCAAAATGGCGGCTGCCGCCAGGCCATTCGCGCATGCTTCCGGTGAGTAATGCCGAATTCGCTCCAAGCTTCGCAAGCTCATCTGTTGTCGAAGCAAGGGATTTCTCAACAGGGAATCGATCACCATGCTCAGTCTCTCCCAATTCCGTGGGGGCACGATGTAGCCATTCCATCCATCCTCGACCAGGTCATCGGCGCAACCGGCGACGCTGCTCACGATCACCGGCAGGCCGCATGCCATCCCTTCATTCACCACCAAGCCCCAAGGGTCGCTGTGCGTCGGCAGAATCAAGGCTTCCGCAAAGGCATATAGACCAGCAAGATCCTCCCGGTGCACAAAACCCGGGAAGCAGGTCACTCCCGGATTAACGCGCCGCGTCCGCTCCTTCAGCTCGACAGAGCACGGCCCATCACCGGCGAAGACCAATCCTACCTTGGATCGAACATCGCGTTCCAGTTTGGCATACGCCTCAAGAAGGTCAAACACACCTTTTTCAGGAACCAGACGGCCCACGAAAAGAATATAGCGCTCCGGCAAGTCATACTTGGCTCGAAATCGGGGGGCCCGCATGTTATCCGCCTGAGTTCGAAACCAATCGTTGTTGACGGCATTGGGAGCCGTTACGATGTTTTCCCGTAACATTCCCAACGACTGAAGGTATTCGTGCGAAGCCTTTCCGGGCACGACGAATCTGTCGCAGCCCGCTAGAAAATGGGCTTTCAGCGACTCCACCCAGGCCAGCCCTCCCCGAGCGTCGTGCTGGTTGCTTTCTGACCACAAAATGAGTTCAGCCCGGTGACGGCGCGTCCACGAAAGCGCCTCCCAGGAGGCGAAGTAGTTGTATCCGCCGCAGATAATTGCGTCAGGAGCAAACTTCTTCAAGCAGGATCGTAAGCCCCAGTTCAGCAGCAGGTTGTGCTTGCCAGTTCGGAAGCGCCAAGATGACAGGACTTCATACGAAAATCGGATTTCGTCCTTATACACGCGCCACTGCCGAAGTCCGGTATCGGTTTCCGACAGAAACGCAACGTGGAGATCGATTCGGTCGTGCCGGGCGAGTGCGTTAAATACCGGGATGCGATAGGGAGAAATAATCTCCGAGAGGATCAATACTCGCCGCTTTCTTTCTGGCGTTTCGCGAGAAACTGCTGAACCGGGTTGTGATGGCACGCTCCTGGCCAACGCGTTTGCGTCAATGGTTCTTGCGTCGGTCAATCGCCTTCTCCATCAGTTCTGCCCACTGTTTGGCTATGCAATCCCATTCGAATTTTTCGGCGTGCTTGATGGCGGCCACAGACATCTGGCTTCTCAAACTGGGATCGCCTGTCATTCGCGCGAGCGCCGCGCTCAACTGATCGTCAGAATTGGCCAGCAAGCCGGTGACACCGTCGACCACATAGTCGGGATCATAAGCGCTTCGAGCGATACAGGGCAGCCCACATGCCGCAGCCTGTCCCAGAACCTGCGGATGCCCCTCAATTTCACTAGGGAAAAAAAATAGTTGCGCCTGCCGCATCTCCTCACCCAACTGCGCGGCGTTCAAATGTCCTAGAAACCGAACGTTGTTACAGCCGCTATCGCGTGCCAGCTTGCGGCACACACTTTCCTGCTCACCTGTGCCCGCAAGGCAGAACTCCCATTGGGGAAATCTGGCCGCCTCCCGCACGACCAAGTCCGCGCGCTTGTAGGGGCGAAAGGAGCCTGCGAACAGAACTCTTTTGCTGGCTTGCGTATTCCCGGGGCCAGACTCCGGATAATAATAGCGCCGGTCGATGCCGTCATAGACAGTTTGAACGTCTTTGCCACCAAGTTTTTCAACTGTCTTGGTCATGCGACGACTGTTACCCGCGACCAGATCGCACTCCCGAATCGCTCGCAGAAAAACCGGACCAGCGGCACTTTCCACCGCTCCGGAAACCACGTAGACCACGAGGGCCGTCTTCAGAGAAAGCCTGCGGCGCGCCGCTAGAAAGACCACGTCCAATGGACCTTCGCGCGGGAAAAAATAAACGTCGGGAGAATGGATGAACAAGTGCCATAAAGCCTTGGCTGTATTCCCTCGACTTCGCCACGCCAGAATTTGAGTGTTTGGGCGCGCAGCGATCCGAGGATCGAGTGCGCCTGAGCCCAGCATGACAACTCGAAACCGGGATGAGTCCAGGCGCGCCACCACCTCTTTCACCGTCAGATTCTGCGCATTCGTATTGTCGTCGTCGGCGAATGAAGGCGTGAAGACTGTGATCATGAGCTGAAAAAAGAATCCAGCGACCGCACGAACTCTAGCGAGAATTTGATTGTAATTCACTCCGAAGGTCGCGCAGCCGGGCCTTCAGACGCGCGGTTGTGTCTCTGCCGCAGGACGTTTTCTGTATATGTCCCCGCGCGGCTTCCAATAGTTGTCTCCGAATCTCTTTCCCGGCGGCGGCCGGGAGCGGTTTCTGTTCTTGGGGATCCGCTTCCAGATCGTAAATCTCTTCGGTGGACCCGGGTTCGACTCGCATGACCAGCTTGTGTCGCGCATCGCGTACACTCATCAATCTTGCTCCCTTCCGGTCCGGTGCGCGAAAAGGGTTGGTGCATCCGTAAACGGATTCTGTAATCGCCGGATCCTCCCATGGCACTCCTTGTTGAAGGTTGCGCCACAAGCCCGTCCCGCGAAAACTCTTGGGCGCTGGCATATCCAGAATCTCAAGCAGGGTTGGCGCGAGGTGCAGATGGCTGAACGGGACCTCGGGCACTGTCTTCTTTCCGGATGCGGGTGCGCGAATCAGAAGAGGCACGCGCGCAACTTCTTCGCCGAGGCTTACTGGCGCATGATAGCGGCGCCCGTGATCGAGGAATTCCTCTCCATGGTCCGCCGTCAAAACGAAAGCGCAATTGTCCCAGAGAGCGGAGTGCTTCAGATAGGTGATGAGCTTTGCGACTTGCGCGTCCAGGGAGCGAATGGCAGCGTCGTACAACTCGATGACAGATTCTTTCTTTGGTTCCAGGCGCGCTGCCGTCAAATCGGACCGGTTCCAGAATTCATTCAGATATCGAGCGCGGCTCGCGGACAAATTCTTACCGGTGAGCTCCAGGAACGCCGCCGCGGGAGGGTAGTAGGGCGAGTGCGGATCCATGAGATGGAGCCAGAGAAAGAAAGGGCGTCGCGCCGCTGTTGTCAGCCATGAAATCGCCCGATCGATGACGGCGTCAGCGGCCGGAAACCTCCTCAGAGCATCGAGGCTGCCGATCGAAGGCGCGGCGATTCGAACACAATATTGAAAGTAGAGGTCGTCGTAAAAGGTGCTGAGCCCAAAAGCATCCGCTGCGCGCTTCAGGAAACGATTGAGTTGACTAGCCGCGCCAGGCAGATCCGATGATAGCCGGTCATCCGCCGCGGGACTGGAGCGCACGTCGAATTCGAGGAAATCCTGGAACACCTCGAATCCCTGGTCGTAGCCGAAGCGCCGAGAGAGATAGGGATTCGCCGCGGAAAATGCGCCCGTCGCATAACCGGCATCGCGCAGCGCAGTCGCCAATGTATCTTCGCCGGGCGCTAAGCCAACCACATCTCTACCCAACGCCAGCGGCATGCGCGAGGCAAGAATGGCGGGAAATGAATAATAGGTCGGAGCGCCGGCAATTACGGCGGTTGGCACGACGAAAGATTCCTGGGCAAGCGTATCCAAAAATGGAGTCGTAGGACACGAATACCCGTAGAAACCGCAATGATCGGCCCGCAGGCAATCCACGGTGATCAAGACCAGCGATTTTCGTTCCGGACTCACGTTTTATTTTTAAGCGGCCATGCTGCTCACGCCAACGTCGATCCTTTTGCCATGCGCCATGTAGAAACCTTCCGTTGCGAGATGGAACAGATCAGCGTCGTTGAGATAGAGCAGGTTTGGCCACTTCTTCTCGGTCGCTTTCAGAAACTCACCCAGCAAGATCAGAGTTGGAGTTCGGAAGTCTCGAATGGTCGAATGAAAATTAATGGAATGGATTGAAACGATGGCTGGCAGCCCTCTGCTAAAACACTCTTCAACGTTGCTTATGAGGTCTCGCAAATCGCAGTTGCTGGTCGCGGACTCCATTTCAATCGTGCGGAACGTGTGAAGCATTCCATGATCATCGAGATGGGGTGCTTTTTGTTCCCCCGGGCCGTTCTGAACGACGCGAATACCAGCTTCGAACCAGGACTTCCTGGTATCCTCGTTTGCCCGGTACCCCGGCGCGCACGCGCTGAACGGCGACGATCCAAAGAATGCCTGATAAATCTCCGCCGCTCGACGAATTGCCGATTGCTGATCGTCAAGCGAGAGAAAACGGTGTTCCGGCTCCAACTCTCCATCCCAGTATTCGTATCCGATCCAGGGCATTCGCCAGTAGATGTAAGGCGTCTGTGCACGCCACAGCTTGCGAATCAATGCAGCGCGCTCTCCATCGGCTTCGAGTTCCCGCATAATACGGTTCGGGCAAAAGTGAGTGAGCCCGTGCAAAGCCGCATAGAACACACCTTCTTGAACTCCTTGCCGATATGCTTCGAACAGCCCAGGACGCTGCCATTGTCCGGGCAAACCCTCTGTGAGCGGTAGCAGCGATATCTCTTTTCCGTCGGAGGCGAGGCAACGATCAAAATCGACGTTGGCCATGATGAAATTCATTCCCATCGATGGATGGCGGCCGATCGAATCGCGATGCTTTCCGAGCACGGCCCGCAGAGCCTGCACGTCCTCGGCAGTTTCCAGACTGTAGAAGTCATACGCTGCATCGCCGAGATGAATAGCGGTTGCCAGCAGTTGTTTCCATCCTTCATGATCGCGCACACCCACGCGTCCCCAGTCATCGCTCTGGAAGAGCAGTAAGGGGCGATCAAAGCAGAACCCCTGCTTCGCTGACGATGCGGTCGCGCGTTCCCAGGCACGATGGAGACGAGTGATCATTTCGAATTACGCCTCGGTGGAAACATAGTTATCGCCCCTCAGCGCAGCCTTCGAGCACGTCGACCGCATAGAGCGCGCCTTCGGGCGTCTCTTCGTGCTTGAAATAAACAAATACATCGCGTCCCTCAGTAAGATGCTGCCCAATGCGTTCGACCATCGCTTTGCGTTCTTCTG
This sequence comes from uncultured Acidobacteriaceae bacterium, assembly GCA_963821295.1. Classification (GTDB taxonomy): domain Bacteria; phylum Acidobacteriota; class Terriglobia; order Terriglobales; family Acidobacteriaceae; genus Acidiflorens. The sequence goes on from CAWGDB010000001.1 coordinate 1,900,117, forward strand.
CCGTGTAGTTGGGCTTGCGGTAGCGGTAGTAGGCGAAGTCGGCGGTGACTACGTCGGGTGTGTCGCGCTCTTCGGATTCGGCGACGCAGAGCGCGACGTTGCGTTCGCGGAGGGTTTGCCACGTGGCCTCGTCCGGCTCACTTTCACCAAACCAAGACGCATGGCGAAATTCGAATGCCGCGCGAACGCCTCGCGGCAGGATCTTCAGAAAGTCAGAAAGCACCGCCTGGTCGGCTTTGAAATTCGGCGGGAGCTGATACAGGATGGGTCCCAGTCGTTTCGCGCGCTCCAGTGCTTCGAGCGTCCCGAGAAAACGCTGCAGGAATTCTTCCGCGCCCTTCAGGCGCTTTATGTGCGTGAGCACCTGGTGCGCCTTGATCGCGAAGCGGAAATGCTCGGGTGTGTCGGCGAGCCAATTCTGGATGGTCGTTTCTTTCACCAGTTGGCGGAACGTAAAGTTCACTTCGACGGTATTTAGTTTGGTCGCGTAGAAGTTCAGGAATTTTTTCTGCGCGAGCTTCTCGGGATAGAAAGCAGGCTTCCAGCTTGGGTATGCCCATCCGGAGGTGCCGACGTAGAGCTGGGCCATAGTGATAATTTCAGAGGTCAGATTGCAGAGGTGACTGCAATCGAACGAGATTATATCTTGCCACGCCTCACGGTTGATTTGGGTTTCTTGGCGCTCGGCTTTGTCGCACGAGGTTCCTTCGCGCTCGGCCGCGATTGGGCGCGCGATGCGATGCTGAGCACCTTGCTCTTATTTTTCTTTGGAACAATTGATTTCTTCGAGCTGACGGCTTCCTTTACTCTCGGTGGCACTGTGCCCTTCGCCGCACTTTTCTTAATACCGTCCTCTTCCGCTTCCGACGAACTGGCCGCCGCCAGTCCCGCCAACTGCGGGAGTTTCTGTTTCAGCGTGAGCACCGGCTCGAACAAATCGCCCATCTTCGCCACGCGCGCCAGCACTTCTTTTGCTTCAAATACCAGCAAACTCGCGTCTTCCTTCTTCAGCGTGCGCTCGACTTCCTCCCACGACACCGGCGTCGACACCGTAGGATTCTCCCGCGCGCGCAGCGAATAGACGGAAATCGTCGTCTTGTGCTGGTCGTTCTGACTCCAGTCCACAAGAATCTTGTTGGTGCGCAGAGCTTTCTTCATATCGGAGACAACCAGGTCTCGATGCTCCTGCTCCAGCAGCCGTGCGATGGCGTGGGCAAATGACTTGGTTTCGTCGTAGCTGGTTTTCGTGTTGAGCGGAACGTAAATCTGAAGTCCTTTGGAGCCCGAGCTCTTCGCGAACGATTGCAGGCCAAAATGCTGGAAGATTTCGCGCACCCAAATTCCGACCTGGCAGCACTGCACAATGTTGGCGGGCGGTCCGGGATCGAGATCGAAGACGATCATGGTGGGCGTTTCGAGATCGCTGCCCAGCGAGAGCGACGGGTGCAGTTCAATCGAGGCAAGGTTCGCGATCCATACCAGCGTGGGCAGATCGTTCGCCATCAGGTAATGCATGGTGCGATTGTTGCCCTCGCTCCACACCGGCGTCGTCTTCACCCAATCGGGGCGATGCTTGGGGGCGTTTTTCTCGAAGAAGTATTCCGCGTTCACGCCACCGGGATAACGCTTCATGGTCAACGGACGCCCCGCCAGATGGGGCACGAGGACGGGCGCGATGCGGGCGTAGTAATCCACCACCTGGCCTTTGGTGAATCCCGTGGCAGGATAGAGGACCTTGTCAAGATTGGTGAGGCTGAGTTGGCGGCCGGCGACTTCGACGATGGTGGGTGCGGGCATGGCGTGAGAGCTTAGAGGTACGGGCTGACAGTATAGTTGCTCCTAATTGATTTGCGGGCGTTGACTCGTCTCCTATATTTCTAGTATTATCGAAATATGAGCAGCGCCACCAGCAGGCCCCGCACCAACAGCGAACGCGTCGCCCGCTATGCCGACATGTTTTCCGCCATGGGCACCGAGCCGCGATTGCGCATCATGCAAATGTTGCTCTCCGCGCACCCAGAGGGGCTGGTCGTCAGCGAGATTCAGGACGAGCTTGAAATTCCCGGCTCCACGCTCTCTCATCATCTTGACAAATTGCGTAACGAAGACCTGGTGCTGGTCGAGCGCAAGGGGACGTTTCTGCGCTATACCGCCAACACCGAAGCGCTGCGCGAAATTCTGCAATTTCTCTATGCCGAGTGCTGCACCCGTAACCAGGCGCTCAAGCCGCAGGACCTTATTCAACTTTGCAAATAGGAGAGAAGCCATGATGCCCGAGACCGATGTCGAAGCCGCCAAAAACAACATCAAGGAAGTCGTAAAAGAGAAATATGGACAAGCCGCCCTGAGGGTCAAGAGCGGCGGAAGTGGTTGCTGCGGGTCGACGCCGGCGAGGGAGTGCTGCGACCCGATCACATCGAACCTTTACGACGCGGCGCAAGCCGGGCAGATTCCCGAAGAAGCGATGCTGGCCTCGCTTGGATGCGGCAATCCAACCGCACTCGCAAAGCTGAGCCCCGGCGAAACCGTGCTCGATCTCGGCTCGGGCGGGGGCATCGACGTGCTGCTTTCGGCGCGGCGAGTCGGGCCGACCGGCAAGGCTTATGGACTCGACATGACCGACGAGATGCTGGCGCTCGCGAACGAGAACAAGCGCAGGGCGGGAGCGGAGAATGTGGAGTTCCTGAAGGGCGAGATCGAAAACATTCCGCTGCCCGATAACACGGTGGATGTCATCATCTCGAACTGCGTGATCAATCTTTCCGCTGACAAGGACCGGGTATTGCGCGAGGCGTTCCGCGTGCTCAAGCCGGGCGGCCGATTGGCGGTCTCCGACGTGGTGACGCGCGGCGAAATGGCTCCCGAGGTTCGGCAGAGCGTGCTGGCGTGGGTGGGTTGCATTGCTGGAGCGCTCGAAGAAAACGAATATCGCGGCAAGCTTTTGGCTGCCGGCTTTGAGCAGATCGAGATTGAGCCTACTCGGGTCTACCGCGTCGAGGACGCCCGTGAGTTTCTATCCTCCTCCGGCATTGACGTGGACGCCATCGCGGCGCAGGTCGATGAAAAATTCATGAGCGCCTTCGTGCGCGCGGTGAAACCGAGGCGGGAGGCGTGCTGCGGTCCGGCGTGCTGCAAGTGAAGAGTCCCCTGAGCGATTGCAGCCCCTAAAAGGGGCATTGCGTATCACGGTTCCCGGCATCGCCAAAGCGATGCCCTGATACGAACCTCAATTCGGCGTGCTGACCTAATTGTCCACGAGCGAATATTGTCCGCGAGCGAATTTGGAGATTAAACATGGCAGCTCACTACAACGTTCTGTTCTTGTGCACGGGCAACTCGGCGCGCTCCATCATGGCGGAGGCCATCCTCAACCACAAGGGAAAGCCTGCCTTTACCGCCTACAGCGCCGGAAGTCATCCTTCGGGAACGGTCCGTCCCGAGGCGCTGGAGCAACTGAAGGACGCTCGCATTGCTACCGACGGTCTGCGCAGCAAGAGTTGGGACGAGTTCGGGCGGGCGGGCGCCCCCGAGATGCAATTCGTCTTCACCGTCTGCGACAACGCCGCGAACGAAGTCTGCCCGGTGTGGCCGGGACAGCCAATGACCGCGCACTGGGGAGTTCCCGATCCTGCGGCGGTCATCGGAGAACCCGCCGAGATCGAACGCGCTTTCCGCCAGACGTTCTTCATTCTCGACTGGCGCATCAGTCTCTTTCTGTCGCTTCCTCTGGCGACACTCGATCGTCTCGCGCTGAGAAACGAAGTGGATCGCATTGGACGAGTGAAGCCATGAATGCACCCGCAATGAAGCTATCTCGCCGCCTTAGCTTTCTCGACCGCTATCTCACGGGCTGGATCTTTGCCGCCATGGCCATCGGGGTCGCATTGGGCTGGCGGATGCCAGGAATCGTGCCGTTCCTGAATCGCTTTAGCATCGGGACGACTTCCATTCCGATTGCGGTGGGACTCATCGTCATGATGTATCCGCCCTTCACCAAGGTGCGGTATGAGGAACTGCACGAGGTTTTCCGCAACAAACGCGTGCTGGGATTGTCACTCGTTCAGAACTGGGTGGTCGGGCCGATCCTGATGTTTGTGCTAGCCGTGGTGTTTTTGCGCGGCTACCCCGAATATATGGCGGGACTCATCATGATTGGATTGGCTCGCTGCATCGCGATGGTGATTGTGTGGAATGAGTTGGCCCGTGGCGATACCGACTATGCGGCCGGTCTCGTGGCCTTCAATTCCTTGTTCCAGGTGTTTTTCTATTCGCCCTACGCGTGGCTTTTCATCGCGGTTCTTCCCGCAATGCTTGGGTTGCAGGGGACGATCGTCCACGTTTCCATGGCGGAAATCGCAAAGAGTGTTTTCATCTACCTCGGAATTCCTTTCCTGGCTGGGTTCCTGACGCGCACTTTTCTACTTCGGGTTAGAGACCGCGAGTGGTATGAGCATCGCTTCGTCCCTCGCGTGAGCCCACTGACGCTGATCGCCCTGCTGTTCACGATCGTAGTGATGTTCTCGCTCAAGGGCGCTTACATCGTTCGTCTTCCTCTCGATGTCCTGCGCATCGCTCTGCCCCTTCTGATCTATTTCGTGGTCATGTTCCTGGTGTCGTTTTACATGGGGAAAAAATTGGGAGCAGACTACTCGAAGACGGCTACGTTGTCGTTCACGGCGGCCTCGAACAATTTTGAGCTCGCGATTGCGGTCGCGGTTTCTGTCTTTGGCATTAACTCGGGAGCCGCGTTCGCTGCCGTGATTGGCCCGCTGGTCGAAGTGCCGGTCATGATCATGCTGGTCAACGTGGCGCTCTATTTCCAGCGCCGCTATTTCTCGGGCGCCGCTCGTTTGACAAGTTTCCCCGCCTCGACGTAACGTCGACTTTTTGTGTTTCGTCGTTGACGACACGAGGCAAATATGCGAACTCCTATTCTCTGTGTTCTTTCTTTGCTGACCATTGCTTTTTTTTCTTCGGCCCAGACCGCTCCGGCTTCCCACTCAGCTTCCTCGGAGATACCGCGCGAGATCCCCGTTTTCGATCTCAACGCCATCGATAAATCGGCCGACCCTTGTGTGGACTTTTATCAATACGCTTGTGGAACGTGGATGAAGAACAATCCGATACCTCCGGACAAGTCGCGGTGGGGGCGATACGACGCGCTTGCCGAGCGCAATCGTTATATCTTGCGCGACATATTGACGGAGTCGCAGCTTCCGGGCGAACACTCGCCGATCGAGACGATGGTCGGGACTTTCTATAACTCCTGCATGGACGAGCCCGCGATCGAGAAAAAAGGGACGGCCCCCATGGCTGCGACTCTGGGCCAGATTCAAGCGGTCAAAACGAAAAAAGAATTGATTCGCGAGATTGCAACCATGCACCACGACTCGATTCCTGCGCTGTTTGCTTTCTACCCGCAGCCCGACATGCACGATTCGACCGAAACCATTGCGTATCTCGACCAGGGCGGGATCACGCTGCCGGACCGCGATTACTACATAAAGGACGATCCGAAGTCGGTGGAGACGCGGCAGAAATATGTAGAGCACCTACAGAAAATGTTCGAGCTCACCGGCGACAAACCGGAAGCGGCCGCTGCCGAAGCCAAGACTGTAATGACGATTGAGACAGGCCTGGCGAAGGCTTCGATGGACCGCACCGTCCGGCGCGATCCCAAGACTCGCGATCATAAGATGACGGTCGCGGAGATCGCCGGCGCGAATCCCACCCTCAACCTCACTCTTTACTTTGCCGATAATGGCTCGCCGAAGTTCACATCGCTGAATGTAGGTAATCCTGATTTTTTCAAGCAGGTCAACGAACAGCTCAATACCATTCCGCTCGATGACTGGAAGGTTTATCTGCGCTGGAAGACGATTAACGATTACGCGCCGGCCCTGACCAAGGCATTCGTCGAAGAGGATTTCAATTTCAACGGCAAGTACATGTCGGGGCAGCAGGAGATGGAGCCACGCTGGAAAAAGTGCGTGAAGTCCACCGACATAAATCTGGGCATGGCGCTGGGCAAGCTATATGTGGACCGCACGTTCGGAGCCGAAGGCAAGGAGCGCACTTTGAAGATGGTGCACGGCATCGAAAATGCCATGCGCGAGGATATTACCCAGTTGACGTGGATGTCCGATACCACGAAGAAAAAGGCATATGAAAAGCTCGACGCCATCGTCAACAACATTGGCTATCCGGATACCTGGCGCGACTACAGCAGCGTGGTGATCAAGCCTGGAGATTATGCTGGCAACACGACGCGGGCTGGCATGTTCGAGGTGCAGCGACAGTACAACAAGATTGAGAAGCCTACTGACCGCAAGGATTGGGGAATGACTCCGCCGACGGTGAATGCCTTTTACCGCCCCCCGATGAACGATATCAATTTTCCTGCAGGCATCTTGCAACCTCCATTCTATGGAAAGCTGATGGATGATGCGGCGAACTATGGCGCCATCGGAGTGGTGATCGGGCACGAACTCACGCATGGCTTCGACGACCAGGGCCGCAAGTACGATGCCGAGGGAAATTTCCGCGACTGGTGGACTCCGGAGGACGCCAAGGAGTTTGAGCAGCGCGCCGATTGCACTGCCAACGAATATTCGAGCTTTGTCGCCGTGAAGGATGACAAGGGTGAGGTCAAACTCAACGGCAGATTGACGTTGGGAGAAAACACCGCCGACAACGGTGGATTGAAGCTGGCGTATATGGCGCTCATGTCGATTATCGGCAACACACCCGTGAAGCCTATCGATGGATACACTCCCGCGCAACGCTACTTTCTCGCGTATGGACAGGTTTGGTGCCAGAACGTGACTCCCCAGCAAGCGCGAAAATCGGCGCTGACCGATCCGCACTCCCCGGGGCGCTGGCGTGTGAATGGCGCGGCGCGGAATTCAGCTGCCTTCGAGCAGGCCTTTGGATGCAAGGCAGGGCAGCCTATGGTTCCCGAGAACGCCTGTCGTGTGTGGTAAAAGATTGCCGTAGAAGATTTGGATTTCGGATGCGTTTGACAAGCTTCCCTGCCTCCACGTAACTTCGAATTTTCGGGTCGAGACGCCGTGGAGGCAGGATGAAGCTTCGCTTAACGCTTACAGTTGTTGTGTGTTTCGTGCTTTGCTCGTTCTCCTTCAGCCAGAATCTGGCATCCTTCGAAAAGCGCACAACCGTAAAAAAACTCGGCAATGGCCTGACGGTGATCATCTGCGAACGTCCCGAGGCGCCGGTGTTCTCTTTCTTTACGTACGTGGACGCGGGATCGACACAGGATCCGACCGGCAAGACTGGCCTGGCGCACATGTTCGAGCACATGGCGTTCAAGGGGACCGACACCATCGGAACGCGTGACTATGCCGATGAGAAAGCGGCGCTGGCGAAAGTGGAAGTTGCCTACGCCGCGTACCTCAGAGAGCGTGACAAGCGCATCGACCGCGACGATCAGAAGGTGAAGCAACTGGAACAGGCATGGAAAGAGTCGGTCGCCGCCGCCGATAAATATTCCGCTTCTTATAACAATGAATTTGGCAAGATCGTGGAGAGCGAAGGCGGAGAAGGGTTGAATGCCTTTACCAACTACGACGAAACCGGCTACCACTACTCGTTTCCAATCAACCGGCTGGAGTTGTGGGCCTATCTTGAATCGGAGCGCTTCCTGCATCCCGTGATGCGGCAGTTTTATAAGGAGCGCAACGTGGTGATCGAAGAGCGCCGGATGCGGACCGACAGCAATCCCATCGGGCGGCTGCTCGAGCAATTCACGACGGAAGCGTTCCAGGCACATCAGTATCACCGTCCCACCATCGGCTGGATGTCGGATTTGAATTCGTTTTCGGCGAGCGACGCGCAGAAATTCTTCGACGAATACTACATCCCATCGAACATGGTCATCACCGTTGTGGGAGATCTGAAGGCCGCGGAGGCAATGCCGGTCATCGAGAAATATTTCGGTCGTATTCCGTCGCACCCCAAGCCCGATGAGCGAACCACGACCGAGCCTCCGCAGAACTCCGAGCGGCGCGTGGTGCTGCATGAACAGTCGCAGCCGTTGTACCTCGAAGGCTATCATCGGCCCGATTACCGCAGTCCTGATGACCAGGTGTATGACGCCATTGCCGATTTGATGTCGAACGGGCGCACCTCGCGCCTTTACCGTGCGCTGGTGCGGGACAAGCAGATCGCTTCTGACTCGGAGGGATACACCGGGATGCCGGGAAACAAGTATCCGCAGCTGTTTGCTTTTTACGCGGTTCCGCTGCCCGGCCATACTCCGCAGGAAGTCGGGGACGCGATTCACGTCGAGATCGAACGGCTGAAGAAGGAAGATATTTCGGATGAAGAATTGAAAATGATCAAGACACGTGCCAAGGCAAGTCTGATCCGCTCGCTGGGATCGAATGAGGGCCTGGCGTTTGCGCTCGGCTTGAACGAAGCTCGGTACGACGATTGGCGCGAACTATTCCGCTCGGTCGACCGCATCGAGAAGGTCACGAAGGCCGATATTCGGCGCGTCGCCAACCAGACGTTTACACCCGAAAATCGCACGGTCGGGATTATCGAGTTCGCGGGCGGTAATGCCAAAGGCGCCGCCGCGCCGCAGGGAGGTGGACAGTGACAATGAAGCGCGCACCCCTCTCACTGTTGATTACGCTGCTTGTGTTCACCTTACTTAGCGGCAACCTGCAACTGTGGGCGCAGGCGACTAGCTGGAAGCAGATTCCGATTCCCAAGCTGCCTGTGTTTAATCCGGCGCAGCCCAAACGCGTCGAGTTGCCGAACGGCATGGTCATTTTTCTGCAGGAAGATCATGAGTTGCCGACGATTGACGGGACGGCTCGCATTCGCGGAGGTGCGCGCAGAGTTCCGGCGAACAAGACCGGGCTTATGGACATCTACGGCGAAGTCTGGCGCACCGGCGGAACGAAGTCGGAAACGGGCGATCAGCTCGACGATTATCTCGAACAGCGGGCGGCCAAAGTCGAAACCGATGGCGAGGCTGACTCGACGAGCATAAGCTTCTCCTGCCTGAAAGAGGATTTCGACGACGTCTTCCGGGTGTTCGACGACGTGCTGCGGAATCCGGAGTTCCGCGCCGGGAAGATCAAGATCGCGCAAGGGGAAGAATACGATGCGATCTCGCGGCGCAATGATGATGCCTCGCAAATTTCGGGCCGCGAAGCTGAGAAGCTGGTCTATGGCGCAAATAGCCCGTATGCGCGGGTTCCCGAGTATGCAACGGTCGCCTCGATCACGCGCGAGAATCTGGTGGAGTGGCATTCCACCTACGTTCATCCCAACAACATCATTCTCGGGGTGGTGGGCGATTTCGATTCGGCGAAGATGGAAGCTCGTCTCCGCGAGGCCTTCGCTTCCTGGGCAAAGGGCGCGGCTGTGAAGGCTGAAGAGATCAAGCCCGATCCTGCGCCGCCCGCATATTATCTGGTGAATAAGACGGATGTGAACCAGAGCAACATTCAGATGGTGGCGCTCGGCACCACGCGCAGGAATCCCGACTACTACGCGATCTCGGTGTTCAATGAGGCTTTTGGCGGAGGATTCTCATCGCGGTTGTTCAGCGACATTCGCACCACGAAAGGTCTGGCTTACGCGGTAGGTGGAGGGATCGGCACCGGGTGGGATCACGACGGGATGCTGCGGCTGATGGTGATGACCAAGAGCGCGACCACGTTTGAATCCATCGAAGCGCTGGATCAGGAGATTGCGGAGTTGCCAAAGAATCCGCTGAGCGAAGACGAGATCAATCGTGCGAAAGACGCGATCCTGAATTCGTTCGTCTTTCGCTTCGATTCTCCGGAAAAAGTCTTGCGGGAGAAAATGGCGTACGAATTTTATGGTTACCCGCTCGACTTCCTGGAGACGTTTCAGAAGAGAATTGAAACCGTGACGAAAGCGGATGTGGCGCGGGTGGCCGCGAAATATCTGCACCGCGATCAGATGGCGGTGCTGGTCGTTGGCAATGCCAGCGAGTTCGACAAACAGCCGGCGTCGCTGGGAGAGGTTCACAAACTGGATATCGCGATTCCCGCGCCGCCGCCCGGACTACTGCCCGAGCAGGGCGGCCCGGGACAATGAGATCTGGCAGATTTGACGATGCTGTTCGCCGGCATCGGCTCTTTCACTTTTATAGTTGGTGAACCGGCCGGAATGGCGAAGCACTTTTTTCTGCTGTAGCTTTGTTCTGCTACAGGAGGTTGAGTTCGTAGCGCATGGGAATGACGATGTTCGTGGCACCCGCAAAGCGCTGTATGCGCTGGATTGCGATGGGTCCTTGCGGGCTCATCTTGGCGAGGAGTTGGGCGTAATCGTCGAATCTCTGCTCCGTGTGAAAGTTCTCGTGACGCCGCAAGCCGAAGCGCTCCATGGTTTTCGTGCTGGTGCGGACCTTGTCCTCTTCCGCACCGTAGAAGATCCATTCCGAGTCGGCCGAATGATCGAATACCACGATATCGCGGGCCAGATTCCTGGCATGGATCAGCGCCTTCCGGGGATCGGCCACCTCGTGCAGACAAAATTCAAAATAGACCACATCGCCTGACGTTGCGACATCCTCGAACTTGCTGCCAACAACTTCCACGGAATCCTGCATCCCCTTTGCGGCAACGTTTGCCGCTAATTCCCGAAGGGTCCCGACATCCTGATCAATGGCGATCAGCTTCTTTGTTCCGGCGGATGGGGCGAGCAGTTGCCTGCCTCCAGCCCCTACGAAAAGCACGACCTTATTCGCGAAGTCATAGAAGCGGAGAAGGTTGCTGGTGAGCTGTGCGTAGTCGGTAGCCAATGGGGAGTCCTTTGCGGGGATGCCGATTTCAATTCTGGCACATCCAGAGTAGACGGCAGCAAATCAGATTATTGGCTTGGATGATCTAAGTGCACTGTTGTGGAATCCGATTTGACAGGGTGGTCTTCCGGCGTTAGTCTATGGCGAACATATGGCGAAACATGCCAATGCGCTCCCGCCCTCTCTCCCGTGGGCTACGGAAGGTGTCGAAGACGAGACGCGCTGCATCTCTGCGGGGGATGAAACGAGCCCGAAGCTGGTGGGGATTGCACGTCTGGCGGCGGAAGGCGATTCGCTCCGCGAGGGGCACAATGTCGAATACTTCACGCTCGAGGCGCGGTCGCTGCTGAGCCGCGTGGTGAGCCAGCGCAATCTTCCTTTCGCGTGGGCGATTAATCCTTATCGCGGATGCGAATTTGCCTGCAAGTATTGCTACGCGCGCTACACGCACGAATTCATGGAACTACGCGACGGGGTCGACTTCGAGCGAAAGATTTTTGTGAAGCAGCAGACGGCGGAGTTGCTGCGGCGCGAGTTGAAGAAGGTCAAGCGCGGGGAGCAGATTGCGATCGGCACCGCGACCGATCCGTATCAACCGGCGGAGCGGCGGTTTGAGGTGACGCGGGCAATTCTCGAAGAGCTGGCTCGCCATGCCGGGCTGGAGATCGGGATTGTGACCAAGTCGAATCTGGTGACGCGCGATGCGGAGCTTCTCCGGCAACTGGCGGAGAACAACCGGCTGTTTGTGAACATCACCGTGACGACCGTGGATGTCGAATTGGCGCGGAAGCTGGAGCCGCGCGCGCCGCGTCCCGACTTGCGATTGGAAGCGGTTCGCCAGTTGAACCTGGCGGGCGTGGATGCGGGCGTGATCTGCGCTCCGGTTCTGCCTGAGATTACGGACGCGCCGCGGGATCTGGAGGCACTGGTGAAGGCGGCGCGCGATGTGGGGGCGAAATACATTTATGCCAATCCGCTTTTTCTGAAACCCTGTTCGGCGGCGGTGTTTCTGCCCTTTGTGGCGGAGAATTTTCCGGCGCTGGTGGAGATTTACCGGTCTCGGTATCGGGACCGGGCGTTTCTGCCGAAGGGATACGGGGAGCGGTTGTCAAAGTTGATGGTGGCTTTGCGGCGGAAGTATGGCTTCGGGAACGAGCATGGGTGGAGCAGCCGGCGGGCGCATCCGGCCTATACAGGAGAACAGATGGGATTATTTGCGGAGGCGGGTTAGCCCTCTACCGCCGAGACGCCGAGAGCGCCGAGGAAAAGAAGCTGAAGATCGGGGCTTCATCGATCCATCGCCAGCTAGGGCGCTCCTTGCTCCCTCACCCGTAGCTTCATCGACGACCTTTATAATGATCGCTCACCATGGCGGGCACTCAGCAACCGATCCCTCGACAACCAGGCCTGAAGGCGCGCGCAAAGACATTCTGGCAGCGCGTCAGCGAGGGACTGGAACTGCGCCAACTCTGGGGGCAGTTTATTAAAGACGCGCGTTCCAGTTACCGGCTGTACTCGGCCGGGCTGGGCGAGCGGCAGGAAGGGCAGTCACGGCGGCAGCGTGTCTGGTACATGGCCAAGGCGCTGTTCTGGGCCATCATTGAAAAACTGTCGCCGGCGCGGCGAGTTCTGTTGCTGCTCGGTCTCATCTTTCTGTTGTTCTCGGGCGGATTCAGTTATAGCGATAAAGCGGGCGAGGTTCACGTTCTTGATTTCGACCTCCGCTTGACGGGTGGTCTGTTGATTTTTGTCGTTCTGCTGCTGGAGTTAGCGGACCGGGTGGTGATGAAGCGCGATCTGGAAATCGCGAAAGAGATTCAGAGCTGGCTCTTGCCCGGTGCGCCGCTGCAGATTCCGGGATATGCGATCGCCTACGCTACGCGTCCCGCAAACACGGTCGCGGGCGACTACTACGATGTGATTCTGAGGCCGGGAGCAACGTCCGGTGAGGACCGCGTGCTGTTCGTGGTGGCGGATGTGGCGGGAAAGAGTATTCCGGCGGCGATGCTGATGGCCACGTTCCAGGCCAGCCTGCGGACGCTTTCGAGCAGCCGCGTGCCGCTGGCGCAACTGGTCGCCGACCTGAACCGCTATGCGTGTTCGAACAGCCAGGGCGGAGCCCGCTTCACAACCGCGTTCCTGGCGGAACTGGATCCCGCGACCGGAGAGATCTCATATGTAAACGCCGGGCACAACGTGCCGATTTTGCGCAGAAAGTCTGGCAGCATGGATCGGCCGGAGCTGGGAGGCATTCCGGTCGGCGTGCTGGCGGACGCTCCCTACCAGACGGGAACGATCCGGCTGGACAGCGGGGATTGGCTCGTAATCTTTACCGACGGCGTCGTCGAAGCTGTCAATGCCGCGGGGGAAGAGTATGACGAGCCGAGGCTGGTTCGGATGATCGATCGCGGGGCTGGCTCGGCTCCGACCGAACTTCTGCAAAGCCTGCTGGTGGACCTGGACTTGTTCGTGGGCAACACTCCACAACACGACGATATGACATGTCTGCTGCTGAAGCGGAACTGAACTTTACTTCACCTCTGAACCCTTTCACCGCCGAGACGCAGAGAGCGCCGAGAAAACCAAACATCTTGATAAAGCCTGACCGTGGATGGAAGGGCGCTCAGAAGGGATCATTGGCTCGGTCGGCAGTTCGAACTTTTCTGGCAAAGTTCTTCTCGGCGCACTCTGCGTCTCGGCGGTGAGCTCCCCGAAAAACATGCAAGAAACGTGGGAGGCGGACGTTCCACGATGGGATGACCGGGTCGCTTCGGGCCCCTGACGGGCGGTTCGGCGGCGAGCTCGGAGATGCGATGAACTGGCAAAATTTGTCAATCGGTCTCCCTGAAAGTGTCATACTGGGAATCGGGGGATTGCACCGGTAGGTGACTTTCCCACAGGAGGGCATTGAAAAAGAAGGAAGTTAGTGCGGAAGTACATCTGACTTCCGTCACTTGGGCCTCTGGCACTAAGAGTGCGATAGTAGCGGTGAGTTGGTCATCCAACAGAACAGTCAAACGGAGACGAGGAAAATATCAATGCGGAAACAGAAGGGCTTCTCGCTAATCGAACTGCTGATTGTGGTCGCGATCATCCTGATCATCGCCGCAATCGCTATTCCGAACCTGCTGCGCGCCAGAATTGCGGCCAATGAATCGTCCGCGGTGGCGTCGGTTCGTACGGTAAACACAGCTCAGATTACTTACAACTCCAGCTACGGGTCGGTGGGATATGCCACGACGCTGGCGAACCTGGCCGGTTCCAGCTGCACACCGCCTTCCTCGACCAGCGCTTGCTTGATCGATTCGCAGTTGGGTGCGGGCAGCAAGAGCGGCTACTCGTTCGGTATTGCAAATACCAGCGGCACGCCGGTTTCGGCCTACAACATTATCGCTGCGCCTACTCAGCCGAACCAGAGCGGTGTGCGCTACTTCTGCTCATTCGCGGACGCGGTGGTGCGCGTCAACGCAACGACGGCTATTGGGACCTGCGATTACAGCCAGACCCCGTTAAACTAGTAAGTTTTGGGTTGGCAAAGTACCTGGGGGAGGGTACAAGCCGGAAAGAAGCAGAGGAGAAATCCTCTGCTTTTTTTGTTTTCGGAACTCTTCACTACGAGGAATGCTCCACGATTGAAGGCTCTGCCCTCTACTGACAAATTTTGTAGACCAACTACCAAGTCCTGCCAAATTCTGTCGTTCTCACGTCCCGGAATCGGCAAAACGGACGGCGTCCAGTCTCTCGACAAAATCGGATTTCTAATAAATCCGGGACAAATACTCACGGATACTTACCTTCGTAATATCAACTCGTCAGCGGTAATTGAAGTGCCGTGACTCGGTGAGTTAGGTTTGATGCATCGGGTCGGGAGAACCGGACCGCTGCCGAGAGATTGAGTCTGGCAAGTGCCTGGGGGAGGGTGCAAGCCAGAACAAGCAGAGGAGAAATCCTCTGCTTTTCTTTTATGTGGTTTTTTCTGGAAGCCCCATACGGCAATCGGTGCCGCATGCGCTCCTGGATGGAATGAGTTCTAGATTTTTTCTGACAGAAAATGTCACTTCTGAACCGCTGGGAAGTGGCGGCATGGCAACAAGACGTCATCTCGGGGTCGAGACAGGCTACTTATCAATAACTTACGGTTTATCTAATGCCTTTCGGTGCGGCATCAAAAGTGCACTCAACAGATTGGACATCAGCCGGGGTGGTTCTCCGGGATTAGGAGCGACGGGAATGCGAGGGGCACGAGGATTTTCTCTCATTGAGCTACTGATTGTAGTGGCAATCATTCTGGTCATTGCAGCGATCGCGGTACCCAGTTATCTAAAGGCGCGAATTCAGGCCAATGAGTCGGCGGCAGTCGGCTCGCTGCGCACCCTAAACGTAGCGCAAGCCTCCTATTTCTCTGCTTATCCGTCAGTGGGTTTTGCCACGACACTGACATCTCTGGGTGGAACCAGTTGCAATCCGCCGGGCCCGACCAGCGGGTGCATCGTCGATACAGCGCTGGCCGCCGGTTTGCGCAGTGGATACAGCTTCACGTTGGGAGGCGCGAGCGGGACACCGAACGAGGCGTATCAGATCACCCTGGATCCAACGTCCCCGGGCTATACCGGCACGCGCTATTTCTGCTCTTTTGCCGATGGCGTTGTGCGCATGGACATGAACCAGATCGCGACCTGCGATAGCACGGTCGCTCCCCTGAACTAATGGGGCTCGGATCGCCTCTGTGTGGTTTACCTTGGTAACACGTGCCAGATCGTTCTGGCGCACCCCGCGTGCTGTTTGCATATAATTCTCTTCATGACATTCCAACCAAAGGGCATGGCCCGGCACGCATAGCCATGGCAGCAATTGAAATCCTGGATTTGGAGAAGAGCTATCGGGTCGGCTTTTGGCGGCATCGGCCAAAGGTAGCGTTGCATCCTTTGCGGCTCACGATCGCGGAAGGAGAAGTATTCGGTTTTCTCGGTCCGAATGGCGCGGGCAAGACTACTACCCTCAAACTTCTGATGGGACTGGTGTCCCCGACGGCTGGAACGGCGCGGATTCTGGGGATGGACATCGATGATCCGCGAGTCAAGGCGCAGGTCGGTTTCCTGCCCGAACAACCGTATTTTTACGATTATCTGACAGGTGAAGAGTTGCTTACCTACTACGCGCAACTTTCCGATGTTCCCGCGAAGGAGCGTTCGCGGCGCGTGGCCCAAATGCTGGAGCGGGTGGGACTGACCGATTCGGCGCGCACACAATTGCGGAAGTACTCGAAGGGTATGTTGCAGCGGGTGGGGCTGGCGCAGGCGATCCTGCACCATCCGAAGCTGGTATTTCTGGACGAACCGATGTCAGGCCTCGATCCAATGGGGCGGCGCGAGGTTCGGGAGATGATCCAGGAGATGCGGAAGGAAGGGAAAACGGTGTTCTTCTCGACGCACATCCTGTCGGACGCGGAAGCGCTCTGTGACCGGGTCGCCATCATTCACCAGGGTGAACTGCGCGGCGTGGGAGCAGTGGCGCACCTGACCTCGCAGGCGAAAGGCAAGGTCGAAATCATCTTTTGCGCGCCAGCGGTGCCGGCGGCCTTGACCAGTCTCGGGGCCGAAGCGCGCCTCAGCGGCGACATGGTGAATGCGGTGATCGAAGAAGAAAAACAGGATGCAGCCCTGGAAATATTGCAGCGCGCGAACATCCGGCTCATCTCGCTGAATCCGGTGCGTAGTTCGCTGGAGGAGTTTTACGTTCAGAAACTGCGGCCGCGGGAAAACGGCAAGGGGGCGGGCGCATGAATCCGCGGATTGGATATGTTGCCTTCAATACCTTTCGCGAGGCGGTGCGCGACCGCGTTCTTTACAACCTGGTTGCGTTTGCGGTGCTGCTTTCGGGAGCGGCCATTCTGGTGGGCGAGATCTCGATCGACATCGAGCGCCTGGTGGTCGTGAACCTGGGACTGACGGCGGTGTCGCTGTTCGGGGTGGTGATCGCGATTTTTATGGGGATCGGGCTGGTCTCAAAAGAGATCGAAAAGCGAACGCTCTATACGGTGCTGGCGCGTCCGGTTCGCCGATGGGAGTTTGTGGTGGGCAAGTTTCTCGGCCTGACGGGAACGCTGGTGGTAAACACGTTCTTCATGGCGATCGGCGTGTTTCTGGCGCTGCTTTACGTGGCTCACAAGTTTGAGAAAGCGGATATAGCGGTGCTGGTGGCGCTGTATTTCATCGTGCTCGAATTTCTGATCGTGTGTGCTCTGGCGCTGCTGTTCTCGTCGTTCTCGACGCCGCTCATGTCGGCCGTGTTCACATTCGCTCTGTTTGTAATCGGAAGCCTGGCCGAGGACCTGCGCGGATTTGCACGCATCACCCATGGCCTGGCAGGCGCGATTGCCACCGGAGTCGCGTACCTGGTGCCAAATTTTTCGGCCCTTAACATCATCAACCAGGCGGCGCACGGGGATGCGGTGCCGGGACGTTTGATTCTCTACAACACCGCGTACGCTCTGCTGTATTCGGTGATGGTCATCTCCGGGGCGGTGCTGATCTTTCAGCGCCGGAACCTGAAATGAAGGCCGTGCCGCGCGTCAACCTAGTGGCGACCATCGTTCTGCTGCTCTCGCTGGCTGGCGGAGTCACGATGCTGAATGCTATCGACCGTCTGCCCTTGAAGGCAGAGTCACAGCAGGCGCTGTACATACGATCGACGAAGGTACTCCGGCGGATGTGTCTGGGCTATACGGGTTTGCTGGCCGATATTTACTGGACGCGCGCCGTGCAGTATTTCGGCTACCAGCATTTCAAAGGCTCGGGGGATTTCCGTTTGCTGGCGCCGCTGCTGCAGGTAACTACCGAACTCGATCCGCACATGCTTCCGCCCTATCAGTTTGGCGCCAACTTCCTGGGACCTAAGCCGCCAAGCGGCGCGGGCTTGCCGGGCGATGCTATGAACCTGCTGAAATTCGGCATCGAGCACAATCCCGACCAGTGGCGGCTTTACTACAACCTGGGATTTCTCTACTTCACGGAATTCAAGGATTACGCCAAGGCCGCCGACGCGTTTGAGCGGGGATCGAAGCTGCCGATCACCAACAAATTTATGCCCATCCTGGCCGCTAAGATGGCGCAGCACGCCGGCGAATTCGATACCGCCCGCATGTTGTGGTACACCACCTACCAGAGCACAAAAGAGGCTGCCATCCGGCAGAATGCAGTCGACCATTTGCGCGCTCTTCAGGTCGATGAAGAGGTGACGCAGCTCGAAGGGGTGGTCGAAAGGTGCCGCCAACAGACGGGGCACTTGCCCTCCAGCATGGGCGAGCTCGAGAGTGCCGGATTTATTCATGGCACGCCCGAGGATCCGAACGGTCACCCTTACAAGCTGATGCCGGATGGGCGAATCGAAGTGCAAGATCCGCAGAGCATCCTCTACATCACCAAGGGCCTGCCGCCGGGCATGGTTTCGCCCACACCCACATCGACGACGCAAAAACCGAATTCAAAATCGTAATTCTGCAATCGGCTAAACCTGCGACCCATTGTCTTTTCTGTCTTTGTTCCCGCTGCTCTGTCCCCAGAGGCTTTTGTTAGCATGCAGGCGTGCCGTCAGATTTTCTCCAACAACTTTCGACAGCGGTGCGTGGCTGGTGGCGGGAGCGGGCACAGACCCGGGGCACACGTGGCGCCGGCTCTCTTCTGGTGCGAGAGCTGTGGGGATTTGTGCGCGAATCGACTCCTGCACAACGGCGGCAACGTTACGGCGACATGGATTACGACTGGGAACAGCGAGTCGACACGACCAGCGGCACGGTGAGTTGGCGGTCCCGGCTCCTGGGCACATTTCATTCCGCCTATCAACCGACCGAGCCAGTGGCATTTCGGGAGATGATGGCAGCGCTGCCCATCGAGTTCGAGAAATTTAGCTTCATCGATATTGGCTCCGGCAAGGGACGCACATTGCTGATGGCGTCGGAGTATCCGTTCCGGAAAATTATCGGTGTCGAATTGATCCCCGAACTGCACCGTGCGGCTGCGGAGAACGTGGCCAGGTATCAGCTGCGTTCGCATCCAGCGGAAGCGCAACGCTCCGGGCCACCGCAAGATCGTGCGCAGCCAGTCATCTTGGGGCAGCGTTCGGCTGAGCGAGTCAGGCCGATCGAGACGCTGTGCATGGATGCCCGCAACTTCATCTTTCCGGAAACGCCCCTGGTGGTGTATTTATTCAATCCGCTGCCGGAGGCAGCCCTGCGACGGGTGATGCGAAACCTCGAGCAATCTTTTGAAAAAGCACCACGGCCGGTTTGGCTTGTGTACCACAACCCTGTTCTGGAATTTATGCTGATGCAATCGTGGTCGCTGGTGAAGGAAGTGGGCAAGCCGGAGTATTCGATATTCCGGATGATCCCGAAGACTGAAGCCTAGCCGCGCGTGGAGTCCAGTGCTCAGCCCACTCGCGAGACAGCCGCTTGCTTCTAGAAATACAGGTATCATTCGATTGCACCAAGCCATTGCACCAAGCCATTACACCAAGCCATTACACCAGGCAAAGGGGATGAGTATGCGAAGCATTTGGGTGGTCGCACTGCTTTTGCTCCAGATGGGAGCTCGGCCGGTTGTTGCCGAGGAGAAGGCTACCAGTCTTTCCGACGCGAGAACGGCCGTCGAAACCAATCTCCGCACGCCTGAGGGGAAGGCGTTTGACGAGAAACTGGGGACCGAATTCGTCGCGAAGCACCTCGCACCGATACACCAGTGCAAGCAAGGGGCGGGCGACGACATGCGCAGCTTCTGGATGCTGATAAAGCTCGAACGGGACGGGACGGTAAAAGAGGTATTGTTGTATCCGGAGAACAAGCTTGGCATTTGCGCACGCGCAGCGTATTTGAAGGATCGATTTTCAGCGCCGCCACGGGCCGCCTATTGGGTCAGCGTTTACATGAAATTGGCTCATTAAACAGTGTTGCCGCAGTCCGCATCTCTCTCCCAGTATTCATCTGTCCTTTACTCGCGGGCCGGCCGACTCGGGTAAAATTAGGTGAGGGGATTCTTACCGTTTGTGAAAAAAGCTTGGCCTTGCTCCCTGGCGATTGGAACCGTGTTCCTGGTTAGTTCCGCCCTGGAAATCTACCCGCAAAAATTGCAGCCGGCGGACTTGCATCCACCCGACGTCCGCCAACTGGCGCACGCCGTTGATGAGCACTACAACCACCTGCACAGCCTGGAATCCGAATTTACCGAGACCTACCGGGGCGGGGGCTCCGAACGGGTGGAATCGGGTACTCTGTGGCTGAAAAAGCCGCGCAAGATGCGGTGGGAGTACCGTTCTCCAAAAGAGAAGCTGTTTGTAAGCGACGGTCGAGTTGTGTGGTTTTACGTTCCCGCAGAACGGCAGCTTCGCAAAACAGAATTCCGGAAGCTTGACGACCTCCGCTCACCAATCGCTTTCTTGCTGGGTAAGACCAAATTGGAGAATGAATTACAGGGGCTTTCGAAAGTTGTGGATCAAGCGCCGATGAACCCTGGAGACATTCTGTTGCGGGGGGTCCCACAGGCGATGGCGGGTCAGGTGAACGAGGTGCAACTGGAGATCAACCCCTCCAATCAAATTGTGCGGATTGTTTTGATGGACCCAGAGGGCGGGACGACGGAATTTCGGTTTGCGGATTGGAAGGAAAACGTGGATTTGCATGATAGCCGATTCGAGTTCACGCCTCCTGCAGGCGTGGAGACGATCGACGGAGGACTTGGGCAGTAGCGGGCGCAGCCTTCCGGATCTGAGCTGAGAGCAAGGCCGGGCAGAGTTACTTCCGTACCACGGAGTTGCGTTAGTTGCGGTAAGAGCTTTGGGAACAGAATGTTACACTTGCTTTACACCCTGAGAATCAAACGATAACAAATGGCGGAATTCCTGGTCAAAGTGGCAGACGAGCAAGGCCACATGCTGCAGCAGGTGGAGCATGGGTTTTCGGAAGCGGAGGTCCATGACCGGTTTGCGCAGCAGGGCTACCTTGTCTACTGGGTCAAGCCGCGGACGATCCTGAGCGGCGGCCGGGGGAAATTTGGCAAGCGAGGCAGGCTCCGGCAATCGACGTTTCTGATCTTTAACCAGCAGTTCCTGACCCTGATCAAGGCTGGTTTGCCCATCCTGACGGCGCTCGATCTGCTCATCAAGCGGCAGCGAGATAAAGCTCTGCTCAAGCTGCTCGAAAACGTTCGCGAGCGGGTGAAGGGCGGGGAGTTGCTTTCGGACGCGTTTGCCGCGCAGCAGATTTTTCCCAAGATGTACACCACCACACTGATGGCGGGCGAGAAGAGCGGCAACATGGAAGAGGTTTTGAGCCGCTATATCCAGTACCAGCGCATGGTGCAGACCTTCCGCAAGAAACTGGCGGTGTCGCTGGTGTATCCCGCGCTGCTGATTTCGGTGGTGACGGTGATGCTGATTTTCCTGATCACCTATGTGGTGCCGGAGTTCGCCGACCTGTTCAATAACCTGGGAGCGAAACTGCCGGCGATCACGGTCTTCATGCTGGCGGTGGGGTTGAACGCGCAAAAGTATGCATGGGTGGTCGTGCTGGTGCTGGCCGCAACGGGCTTCCTGCTGTGGCGGTGGAAACAGAGCGATCGGGGTGCGGCGTTGATCGACAAATTCGTGCTTTCGCTGCCGTTGCTCGGCGAGATACGGCTGAAATATCAGGTAGCCAATTTTTCGCGCATCCTGGCAACGTTGCTGCAGGGCGGATTGCCATTGGTGCCGGCCATGGAAACGGCGGGCGCGTCCATGAGCAGCCGGCAGATGTTGAACGGAATTACGGGCGCCGCAGTGCGGGTTCGTGAGGGGCAAGGACTGGCCAAGAGTCTGGAGGAGCAAAAGTTGTTTCCCGACCTGGCGGTCGAGATGCTGGAAGTGGGCGAGTCGACGGGCGCGCTGCCGGCGATGTTGAGTTCGGTGGCGGAGTTCTACGAAGAGGACGTGCAAACGGCGCTGGGCGCGGCCATGGCGTTGATTGAGCCGCTGATCCTGATCGTCATGGCGGTGTTTGTCGGCGGCGTCCTGATTTCGTTGTATATGCCGATCTTTACATTAGGGGCGAACGTGCATTAGAGGCAACGTTTCAAAGTTTCAAGGTTGCGAGGTTTCGGAGCTGCAAAGTTCCAAGATACACAGCCGGGGCGGCGTGGAAACCTTGAAACTCTGAAACCTTGAAACTTGGCTTTCTTAAGACTGGAAATAGGAATGGCGGATAAGAAATCAGCGGTAATCAATGGCAGCAAGTTGCCGGACCCGACGATGCCGGTTCCCGATGAACTGGAACGCGCGCGCGATATTGCGCGGCGCTATCGTTGCGAATTTATCGATCTCAGCGATTTCCAGTTGCACCACGATCTGTTCGAAAAGATCCCGGTGCATCTGATGTTTCGCTATAACTTTGTCCCGCTGGATGAAACCGCGGACGGGCGGCTGGCGATCGCCATTGCCGATCCCAGCCAGTTGATGATGATCGATGAGATCAGCCTGCTGCTGGGCAAGCGGATCCTCACCAAGGTTTCCACGCTCAAGCAGATCTCCGACATTCTCAAGAAGACCGAGCAGTCCAAGCGGGTTCTGGAAGACGCGAGCGAAGGATTCACACTCGACGTGATCCGCGAGGACGAAACCGGGAACGACGAAACCATCTCCATCGACAAGTTGACGGCGACCGCGGGCCAGGACATGAGCCCGATCATCCGCCTGGTCGACACCACGATCTTTACTGCGCTGCAGCGGCGGGCGAGCGACATCCACATCGAGACCCGGGATGACTCGGTGTACATCAAGTTTCGTATTGACGGCGTGCTCACCAACGCCATGCCGCCCATCGGCAAAGAGCACCATTCGACCATCATTTCGCGCATCAAGGTCATGAGCGAGCTCGATATTTCCGAGCGCCGCGTGCCCCAGGACGGCCGCTTCCGCGTCAAGTACAACGGGCGCGCCATCGACTTTCGCGTGTCGATCATGCCGTCGATCCACGGCGAAGATGCTGTGCTTCGCGTGCTCGATAAAGAGTCGATGAGCGAGAAGTTCAAGAAGCTCACGCTCGACGTGGTCGGCTTTGACGAAGTGGACCTCCGGCGCTTCCGCCGCTACATTAAAGAACCTTACGGCATGGTGCTGGTCACCGGGCCGACGGGCAGCGGCAAGACCACCACGCTCTACGCGGCGGTCAACGAGATCAAGACCGACGAAGACAAGATCATCACCATTGAAGATCCGGTCGAATACCAGTTGCGCGGCATCACGCAGATTCCGGTCAATGAGAAAAAGGGCCTGACTTTCGCCCGTGGGTTGCGCTCGATTTTGCGCCACGACCCGGACAAGATCATGGTGGGCGAAATCCGCGACAATGAAACCGCGCAGATCGCCATCCAGTCCGCGCTTACCGGGCACCTGGTCTTCACGACGGTGCACGCCAATAACGTCGTCGACGTACTGGGGCGCTTCCTGAACATGGGCGTCGAGCCCTACAACTTCGTCTCGGCGCTGAACTGCATTCTGGCGCAGCGGCTGGTTCGCCTGATCTGCGATTCGTGCCGCACGGCCGTGCATTACCCATCTGAAGTCCTGGAGGCGAGCGGGCTCGATCCAGCGCAATGGTCGCAGGTTCCACTCTACGAAGGTCAGGGCTGCATCGAGTGCGCGGGGACCGGGTTCCGGGGACGAACCGCGATTCATGAACTTTTGGATTTAACCGACCGGATTCGCGAGATGATTCTGGAGAAGAAGCCCACGTCGGAGATCCGGCGGGCGGCGCGCGAGGATGGCATGCGCTTTCTGCGCGAGTCGGCGCTCGACAAGGTGCGCTCCGGGGCGACGACGTTGAAGGAAATCAACAAGGTCACGTTTATCGAGACGATGCGCTGAATCAGCATAATACGGAACCTTAGGGCCCATCTGCGAACAGCCAAAGTAACTATGGAAGAGGCAGTATCCGGCGATATCATCGATGAAAAGAGATACCAACTATGAGTAGCTCGACCAAGCACGTCCGTCGTCCCGCGCTGGCCTGCGAAATCGCCGCCGACCGTGTTCTCGCCGGGCGCGCGTCCGACCGTGGACGAATGGTGGAGACTTCGGCAGCACGCGAACTAGTGCCGGGCGCGGTTGTGCCCGATCTGATGGAACCGAATTTGCGCGACGGCGCGGCGCTCCGGCAGGCGATTGCCAGTGCGCTCGGCGGCGTTGAAGCGCGTTCCCATGATGTTATCGCCATCCTTCCCGATAGCGCCGTGCGCGTCGTGCTGCTGGATTTCGAAACCCTCCCGTCGCAACGGGAAGAAGCCGAAGCGGTCGTCCGCTTTCGCTTGAAGAAGTCGCTCCCGTTCGATCCCGAGGAGGCGCGGGTTTCCTACCATTCGCAGCCGAATGGCAAGGCAGTGCGAGTGGTGGCAGCGGTGGTTCTGAAGACGGTCCTCGAGGAATATGAATCGGCTTTTCGGGACGCGGGCTTCCATCCGGGAGTTGTCATGCCTTCGATGCTGGCCGCGATCGGAGCCGCGGACGCGGAACGTCCGACCCTGGTTGTGAAAGTGGACGCGCACACCATCGGCATTGCGATTCTGGAACAGGACCAATTGCTGCTCTTCCGTACACTTGAAAATGTGCGCGGCGTCGCAATCACCGGTGAGCAACTGGCGGAGGAAGTTTATCCTTCAGTGGTATTTTTCCAGGATACCTACAGCTTGAACATTGAGCGCGTCTATGTGGCGGGTATTCCGGAACCGGCGAGCGCGGCCTCGGCTCTGAAGAACCAGTCGGGCGCGCTGGTCGAGGATCTGGTGACGGCGTCGCAGATCGGGTCCACGACCGGAACCGTGCCACGCTGGCGGATGGCGGGCGTAGTGGGAGCACTGATTTCGTAGAGAAGTTCTTGGCTCTGGGCTCTTAACTGTTAGCCAAAAGCCGGAACTAAGAGCTAAGAACCAAGAGCTAAGAACTAGTATGCGTCTCGACATCAATCTCGCAACCCGCCCTTATGAAGATGCCCGGGAATTCTGGGGGCGCTGGGGAACGGCGATCGGACTATTGGCCGTTCTGACGTTGGGACTGATCGGCTGGACCGTGCGGAGTTTTGAGAACGCCGGGCGCGATCGCCACAGTATTGCGCAGCTGCAGCAACAAATCGCCAAGCGCGACCAGGAGCGGGCTGAGGCGCAGGCCTTCCTCGATATGTCCGCAAACCGGAGCACGCGCGATCAGTCGCAATTCCTGAACGGGCTGATTCGCCGCAAGGCCTTCTCCTGGACGAGCGTCTTCGAAGATCTGGAGCAGGTGATGCCGGCGAATCTTCACGTGGTATCGCTCCGGCCGGAATTCAACGATCAGAACGAGATGCTGCTGGATATGCGAGTGGTCGGCGACAACCGCGCGGCCGCGGTCGAACTGGTACAGCGCATGGAAGGATCGAAGCATTTTCAGAGCGCACAACTGCTGCAAGAGGGAGCGCAATCGGAAGGCGGCGGCGTGGTGGCCACCGTGGTTTCAACCTATGTGCCGGACGTAGCGATTGGGAGCGGAAAATAATGCCGGATCTGAGAAATACGCGGCGCAAGCTGACGATTGCGATTGCCGCGATGGTGGTGGCGGATGTGGTCGCCATTGGAGTTTATTTTTCTCCCCTTGTCGGTTCGGCCGATTCGCGGCGCCAGCAGATGTTGCAGCTGTCGGCGGAACTGACGAAGAAAACCCACGAGGTTAAACCGTTGCAGGGCATGCCGGAGAAAATCGTGCTCGCCAAAGACCAGATTGGCGATTTTTACAAGGTGCGCTTCGCGGAGAAGGATTCCGAACTGGCTACCGAATTAGGCAAACTGGCATCGGAGAATGGAATCAAAATCCAGTCCGCTCGCTATAAGGAAGAGGATCCGGAAACCTCCGGCATTGTGCCGGTTGCTATTGACGGAAGTTTTTCCGGAGACTATCTGCAACTGGTGCGCTTCATCAATACTTTGGAACGGTCGAAGATGTTTTTCACGGTGGACGCCGTCGACCTGGCGGGCGAAGGAACCGGGCAAGTCCGGCTGCAAATTGGCCTGCACAGTTATTTGCGGGGAGCCTGAGTGAAACTGGGGACCGAAAACCGTAAGCAAGTCATCACCCTGGCGGTGCTGGGAACGGTTGCGCTGCTGGTGGTTTTGCACGAGTTCTGGCCATCGTCGAGCACGGAGGCGCCGGCGGCGGCCACGCAAGCGAGCGCCACCGGCCCGGCGCATCCCGCCACGCGGCGCACCGCTTCGGGCAAACTGATACCGATCGCGGAACCACGGCTGGACCCGACGCTCGACCTGAACCTGCTTACACAAAGCGAGGAGATCAAGTACGCGGGCAACGGAAGGAATATTTTTGTCGCCGGGTCGGTTGCGACCATTCCAAAACCGGTGAAGAATGGGAGCGCCGAAGATCAGGACGAGCAGGCTGCCATACGCCCTGTGCCGGTCATACCGCCACCGGAACCGATCAAGCTGAAGTTTTTTGGCTTTGCCAACAAGCCGGGCGAACCCAAAAGGATCTTTCTGTCGCAGGGCGAAGACGTTTTTATCGCCGGCGAAGGCGAGATTGTGGACCGGCGCTATCGCGTGCTTCGCATCTCGCCCAATGCCGTCGAGATGGAAGACATGATCAATAGCAACCGCCAAAGCATTCCGCTGACGCAGGGATAGAAACGATTTTGTAATTTTGCAATCGGGTCATTTGGCAATTTAAAGCGAGCGGTTTATGCGGCATCTCAAATTACGAAATTGCAAAATTATAAAATTACAAAATCCTCAAGCCGGCTACATGCTGATCACGCTGATGCTGGCGATGACGCTGGCCGCGATGGCGATGCTGGCCATCCTGCCCGAGATGGGCCAGCAAATCAGACGCGACCGTGAAGAAGAGTTGTGTCATCGCGGCACCCAGTACATGCGAGCCATCCAGCATTTCTACAAGAAAGTTGGCCGCTATCCAACGCGAATCGAGGAACTAGAGGACACCAACCACATCCGCTATCTGCGCAGGCGCTACAAAGATCCATTAAGCCGTGATCCTCAGACCGGCAAGGAACGGGATTTCAAGTTCCTGCACATGCAGGATGTGAGTCTGAATAACGGGCCCGTGATGCCCGGTGCTATGATTCCGGGACAGGGGATCCCGGGACAAGGATTGCCGGGACAGAACGGATTGCAGGGGGTACTCGGCCAGGTACAGCAATTACAACAATTGCAGCAGGCTGGCGGCGCGTCAGCAGTTCAGAACAATGCCGCGGAAGACCAGTCCGGCTCCGGAAATTCCGGAAATCAGCAAGGGAGTTCAAGCTCTTCGTCATCCCCCTCCTCTTCGCCGTTCGCTTCTTCCAGTGGCGGCACCGGTTCGAGCGCGGGCGCCGGTCTCGGAGGCCAGGTATTCGGTGGGGGTCCGATTCTCGGGGTGGCGAGCACGAGCAAGGCGAAAACCATTCGCGAGTACAACAAGAAGAATCACTACAACGACTGGCTCTTTATGTACGATCCGACCTCGGATCGCGGCGGCCCGCTTGGTAGTCTCCTCGTTGGGCCCTGGCAGACGCCGTCCATGTCGACCATACCGGGCGCAAACCCGATCGGACAACCCATGCAGGGAACACAATCCGGGCCGGGCAATTCAGGATTCGGGCAAAGCAATTCGCCTTTCGGAGGAAGCCAATTCGGCCAACCTCCCTCACAACCTCCTCAAAACCAGGGCGGGAATCCGCAGCAGCAGCAGTAGCAGCGGTATCAACCACAAAGACCTATCCAATGAAAAGCCCCGCTTCGTGAGCGGGGCCGTGGTAAGAGCGGAAAGCTTAATTGTAAGTTCACACGTTAAAAGAGGAGCCGCATCCGCACGTGCTCTTCACGTTCGGATTCTCAAACTTGAATCCGGCGCCCTCCAGGGTTTCGACATAGTCGACGTTTGCGCCGCCCAGATACATCAGCGAAGTTGCGTCGACGTAAACCTTCAGGCCGTCAAAGTCGAAAACCTTATCCATCATTCCTGCGCCATTCTCGAAGGCCATGGAATACTGGAAGCCCGAGCAGCCGCCTCCTACCACCGATAACCGCAAACCAGTTGGAACCGGGTTCTGCGTCGCCATGATCTCCTTGACCTTCGCAACTGCGGAGGGAGTCAGGACTGGGGCTGCGGTTTTCGGCTGAACTCCGGGTGTGGTGGTTCCGGGTGTGGTGGTGGTCGTGGCCATTACGTGATCTCCTTTAGAAATCTGATTATAACAAAGGCTGCAAGCGGTCCGGCAAGGCTTTTCTAGGGCCTAGCCACCTTCCTTATCTGTCAATTAGATGCCCCCACTCACAACAAGGTCGCGCCCTCTTGCCAACGGGTCTATAATCATGCGCAGCAAGGGTCTGGTACCCGACTCTGCCGGACGGCAGGAAACTGCCTCCAAGAGCGGCCCCGTCGGGATGGCCCGATTTCGGCGCCGAGGTGGCGTATGACTCCTATGTTCATGCTGCTGGTTGCGTGGGGCATCCTGACCGCGATCCTCATCATCCTCATGATTTACAAGAGCACGCTCACGATGCATGAGGACGATTCGATCTTTCTCAACGAAACCGAGTCGCAGATGCAGAAAGATCAAACCGAGGTTCTGGCCAAGATGAGGAAGCTCACTCCGATCGTAAGAGTGCTGGGCGCTCTCTCGGGACTCATGATCCTGGTCATCGCGGGATTATTCATCTACCAGGGGTTGAATCGGACGATGCCGCAGTAACGAGCGAGCCTGCGACTTCGCGGGCAACTCCTGCAAACTCCTGCACAGGGAGGAGTTCGCGATTCCTTGGCTATACGGCGATCCAGTGGGGTGACGGGGCTCTGGTGAGCAAAGCCCCGCTTAATGGGACGTCGAACCGCTGCAGACCTGGTCAGGCAGCCTTGGACTGCAAGTTCCTGATGTCGTCGAGCAAGACTTTTTCGTGCCCCTCAGGATTCACCTTCTCATAGACCTTTTCAATGATGCCCTTGGGATCGACAACGAAAGTTGTGCGCTCCCAGAACTTCATGCCCTTCCATTCCGACTGGCCAAGGCCCAGAGCTTTCATAAGCGAGGAGTCAGTGTCGGAGAGGAGGTCAATCTTGAAGGCAAACTTGTGGTGAAAATTCTTGTGCGAGGTGACATCGTCGGCGCTTACCCCGACGACCTTGATTCCAGCCGCATCGAAATCAGCCTTGGTCGCGCTCATGGATCGGCCCTGGATCGTGCAGCCGGGGGTGTCGTCTTTGGGATAAAAGTAGACGACGAGCCAGTGACCGGCGAAGTCGCTGAGGTTGGTGATTTTGCCGTCCTGATTGGGAAGCGAAAAATCTGGAAAACGATTGCCGGCGGAAAGCATAGGAGAATCCTTTCATTTTTCGGTTTCATTATTCCATGGCTGCCTGTACAGCGGCTGACTGTACAACGAGAAAAGCATGCCTTAGCTCTAGCTCTTAGCCAGTGTGGACAAGGTGCAAACCGCGGCCAAGAGCTAGCAGCCAAGGGTTGTGGTCTTTACGCTGCCTGCATCATCTTTTTCATGCGCTCTTTCATTTCCTGCGGAGAGACCTCTTCCACATGGGTTGCGACACCCCAGAAGTGGCCGAACGGGTCCTGAATGAACCCGGTGCGATCTCCGTAGAACTGGTCTTTGACTGGTTTGACGAGTTTGGCTCCCTCAGCTACGGCGCGATCAACGACCTTGTCGACATCGGGAATGTACAGATAGAGGCTCACGGGACTATTGCCAATGGTGGTGGCGCTGGTTGCGCCCATCTGGGGGTTTTCGTCGGCAAGCATGATGCGCGAGTCGCCGATCTGCAATTCGGCATGGCCCACGCTGCCGTTTGGGCCGTCCATGCGGACAACTACATTTGCGCCGAAGACCTTCTTGTAGTAATCGATGGCCTTGGCTGCGCCCTTGATAACCAGGTAGGGAGTGACGGAGTTGTAGCCTTTTGGAATGTACGGGACTTTGCTCATGATTTTTCTCCTTCAGAAGGATGTTTGAAGGTTGAGGTTTTGAAGCGTATTGGACCCACTGTCCACTTCCTTTATGAGAACACAAGTTGGAGACTGTCTCAAGTCCAAGGGGCCAGTTTCTGGAGCCGATCTCAGTCCGAACTCCATTACCGTCTGAGCGGCCGCGTAGTGAGCTCGCCGTACGATATTCTGTTGCGACAAGGATTTCAGACGTGCCCGAACTCCCCGATATCACGGTCTATATTGAAGCGCTGGAGAGGCGTATCCTCCACCACCGGCTGGAACGGGTGCGGATCACGAGCCCTTTCCTGTTGCGCACTGCAAATCCTCCGATGGCGAGTGCGGACGGAAAAACGGTGGTTGAGTTGCGCAGACTGGGGAAGCGCATCTGCATCGGCCTTGAAAATGACATCTGGCTGGTGTTGCACTTGATGATTGCGGGGCGACTGCACTGGAAGAAGCGCGATACGAAACTCTCACCGCCGCGTGGGCTGGCGGCATTCGATTTCGCGAACGGCACCCTGCTATGGACCGAAGCAGGCTCGAAGAAGCGCGCTTCCTTGCACGTGGTGGCGGGCGAAGCGGGACTCGGCACGCTCGATCCGGGCGGCCTGGAAGTTCTGGATGCCGATCTGGACCACTTCGCCGCCACCCTCACTTCTTCCAACCATACCTTGAAGCGTGCGCTGACCGATCCACGGCTATTCAGCGGAATCGGCAATGCATACTCGGATGAGATTCTTTTCGAGGCGCGCCTCTCGCCGCTCGCGCTGACGCAAAAACTCAAGCGCGACGAGATCGAGCGGCTGTTTGCGGCCACGCGCGCCAGTTTGGGCGAATGGATCGAGCGGCTGCGGCGAGAGGCAGGTGACGAATTTCCAGAAAAAGTAACGGCGTTTCGTCCGGGCATGGCCGTTCATGGACGATACAAAGAACCATGCCCGCGATGCGGCGCGAAGATTCAACGGATACGCTACGCGGCCAACGAGACCAACTACTGTCCCAACTGCCAAACTGGAGGAAAACTGCTGGCCGACCGCTCGCTCTCACGCTTGCTGCGCGACGACTGGCCCAGGAGTCCGGAAGAGCTGGAGATGCTTATGCGAGAGAAGAAGTGAATAGCGCGGAGCCACTGTAACTCCCGATCCCAAGCGCGCAGTAATGATTCAGCTAATGCTCCGCGCAAATGTTGGATCGTTAAACATCTCCCAGAACAGCCGTTCCGACACGAGATGGACGTAGTGCGGCAGGCCATGACTGGCGCCTGGCGTGGTCGACTCGATGACCTCAATCCTGGCGTCCGGATTTGGGCGCGCGGAATCAGTGCTGTAGCAAGACTCGTGAGCCCCGAGCAGTTTTCTGACGGATTCCGAGACGCCGCACAGGACGAAGCGCAGAGGCGAGCGCCGGTCCCCGATCTCCTTGATGAAGTCAGCGAAGTGGGTGCGCTCCGCCTCGCTTGTAATCTCATCGAATTCGTCGATCACGAGCGGGGCTGGCACTGGTTGGGCGCTAGCCAGTTTGTCATCTGGGAGACGGTGCGCGGCGAGTACTTGTGCGACTGTCTTTCCGGGCGCGTGGCCTCCATAAAGGAAAATGGTTGTCCCGGGTGCCTCCAGCGCATCCTCAATTTCGCGGACCTGCGGGTCGTGCGCGGAAATGTGCTCCTGAGACTGAGAAGGGTTGAGAAAAGAGTGAAGTATCTGAGCCAGGTCTTCGGTTGAAACCAGGGCCTTGTTACCGCGAGCAGCGTACCCCAGAGCAAGCGTGCCCATTAGTTCCTCCCCGCCGACGGAGTTCTCTGCCGGGGCAAGATCACTAACCTGAATTAAAGCGCAGGAACGAGGTTATTTTCTGTGCGGAGGATCACCACGAGGCGTGAGGCGAAACCCGAATACCGGCGTCAGGTATCCTTGCGATAGAGAAGGTCGCGCATTGCCAGTCTTCGCGCTTCGTTTGCTTCCGCCTGAGCCTTCCGCTCCTCGGCGTCCATGGACTGCTTCGTTACGGGGTCAACGTTCTCGGGTTCGCTGCACGACGGGCAGCGGTTGGCGAAGCCCGGTTTACCCGGCTTCAGCTCGAACTCTTCGGAGCAAACGGCACAAATTTTGATAGGAAATGCCATTCGTTTTTGATGACACAACCTGCAGGCAATCACTTACTGGCAGTGCCGGCAGGGGACGGGACCAGGTTCGACAGATTCTTCGTCCGGCTCACTACGGTGTTCATGGCCTCGTCGAAGTTCTTGTCACGGTTTCCGAGCAGGACTGCGCCTCGGACGTGCTCGCTCAGGGTCCAGAGCTTGATGTGCGTCTTAGGATCCAAAACCACTAATCGTAGTTCGCCGAGAACGGGCAGTCTCAGTCCGGTATCGGCAAGAGACCAACTTATCTCCAGGACCAGGTCGGCATCTGCTAGCGATGATACGAGATCGTATCGGCCCCAAGTCTTCATGTCCGCATAAAACTGGTTGTAAGGCCGGTCCGGACCACCATTGAAGACCTTTTGGTCCAGGACCGTCTCGAAGCTTTGTCCGCCGCCATTGGAGATGAAAACCTTACGCGCGGTACCGATCTGTACCGGGACGGGGGCGGACGTAGACTCTTTTCCCGCTTGCGCGCTCAATCCCGAGACCAACGTCAGGATGGCAACGATCGAGCAGAAGAACTTCCGCTTAATATTTCTCACCAAGACTGCTCCTTGGAAACGCCATTCACGCAACTCGCCACTCGAAACTCGATACCGGCCCCTAACTATTCCATCCGATATTCGATTTTAATTCCCCGCCGCTTGATCTCGTCGAGGAACGCCTCGGCGGGAACGTCACGCTCCTGGAGGACAGCGCCGCGCTTGGCGATGGCTCCCGAGCACATCATCTGCAGCACAATCGATGCCGGGAAGGCGGTGGTGCGCATCATGGCGCTCATATCGGTTTTGGGATCGTAGTGGTCCACCATGGTGAAGCTGGCGACTCGGCCTTTGAGTTTGCCGCCGAGCAACCCGCGCACGCCGGGGGCTTTGATCGATTCGTGCGCCTCCAGGCGCATGATGCAGACGTCCGGGCCCTTGCTCGCAAATTTGCCTTCGAAGATTTTCGACAAGAGGGCGCGGGGCGAGACTTCAGTACCGTTCACGCGCAATTTTTCGCTCGAAAACAACCCCAGCTCCTTCAACTCGCAGAGCAGATCGTAGTGTCCGGGATAGCGAAGGGTCTTTTCGAAGCACTCTCCCACTCTTCCCGCGAAGGTTTCGGGCAGCGTGGATGTGCCGCCCGAGGTTTGAAACGCCACCAGAGGGGCAAAGCCATCCATGTGGAACGGCTCGGGTTCGGTGAGGGCCTCGATGGTGGTGAGTTTGCCTTTGCGCAGAATGCGCGCCGGCTCGACGTATTCGTTGATCAGGCCCTCCACCGAAAAGACGAGCTGGTAATGGAAGGGTGGCATCGGTTTTTCCGGCAGGCCGCCAACGTAAAGCTTGAGCGCATCGGCGCGCCCATCGAGGCGATGCACCAATTCACCTCCCAGAATGGAAGCCATGCCCGGGGAGAGTCCGCAGTCGGGAGCGAGCGCGACATTTTTCTTCTCCGCTTTCTTTGCCAGAGCCAGTTCCTGACGAACGACGGTGTTGTTGCCGCCGAGATCCGCGAAGTGGCATCCGGCGGCAATGGCGGATTGCGCCAGCCCAAGATTGAGGAAATAAGGAACCGCCGAGAGCGCCCCATCGTGGCCTTTCATCAGCCGCATGGCTTCTTTCTCGCGGGAAGCGTCGATGGCGACAGCGCGAACTTTTTTGTCGCCGACGATCCGGTTCACGCGCGCGGCCACCTCCCGGGCGCGTTTGAGATCGCTGTCGGCCAGGGTGACGGAATCCACCTGAGACTGGCACGCCATATCGTAGGCGGCGGCCGAACCCATCATGCCGGAACCGATGACGAGCAATTTCATGAGTGCTCCTTAAGGGTAATGAAAGTCAATTGCAGAAGACAGATCAGGGTAGCGGAATATAACAGCGGAAGAAGTGATGTGCCTCACCGAGTGTGGGTGTGCGCGGGCGTGACTGAGAGGCAATTCTTCGACTTGGGGAGAGATCCCGGGCGTACCGTTTCAAGGATTTGCGCGGGCGGGCAGGTACCTCCGTACCGTCTCTAGTACCTTAGTTACACGGTGTGCCATTGGACTACTGCGGTTTCGGTCACGACTACAGCCAAAGGTAGTAGCGGTTAGACAAACTACTATATGTAGTATTCCAGTCGAAACTGCGGCGGAATGCGATTCCAGAAAAACCCTATAAAACCCAAAGAAACCGGGGAATTGCCTTTGAGAGGCCTGTTTTTCCCGTTGAGATATGCTCAGGACACCAAAACTCACTCGAACGCGGTTTATATCGAGGACTTGGTTTTTCCAAACTTCCTCGACGTGGTCGGGAAGAAAGTGTGGGTTGGGAAATTAATTCTGTGCAAGAAACAAATGCCATGGCCGAGTCGCGAGAAGTAATGAACATTCGCCAGGCCTCGCAGTACCTGGGAGTGAGTCCGGACACCTTGTACAAGTACGTGAACGAACAAAAGATTCCTGCGTTCAAACTGGGGAATCGCTGGCGATTCAAGAAATCGAAGCTGGACCAGTGGATGGAAGAGAAGTCGACGGAAGCCGAACCGGAGACGAAGAAAAAGATCAAAGCAGCGATGAAAGCTGCGGGACAGCAGTAAGAAAATTGCCGGCAAAGCGCCGGCGCAACAAAAGGCGGACACATGTTTGGAATGGGAACGAAAACGATCGTTGGTCTGGATGTGGGATCCTCGAGCATCAAGGCAGTGGAGCTGAGGAAGACGCGTACCGGAATCGAAGTGGCGCACCTCGGGCTGGAGCCGATCGCGCCGGATATCGTGGTCGATTCGATGATCGTGGATTCGGGCACGGTATCGAGTGCGATTTCCAAGCTATTCGCCACCACTGAAATCAAGTCGAAGGCGGTGGCCACGGCCGTGAGCGGACACTCGGTGATCGTAAAGAAAATCTCCCTCCCTTCCATGAGCGACCAGGAACTGGCGGAGACGATCCAGAAAGAAGCCGCGCAGCACATTCCATTCGACCTGGCCGATGTGAACCTGGATTACCAGATTTTGAGCGATGACGCGACCAGCCCGCAGATGGACGTTTTGCTGGTCGCCGTCAAGAAGGACAAGATTCTCAACTACACCAACGTACTCTCGATGGCGGGCAAGACTCCCGCTATTGTGGATATCGATGCGCTCGCTCTGCAGAATTGCTACGAGTACAACTACGAGCCCGCGCCCACGCAAGTGGTCGCCCTGCTCAACCTGGGCGCGAGCGTGATGAACATCAACATCGTCAAGGGCACGACGCCTCTGTTTCCGCGCGACGTCTCGGTGGGCGGGCATCAGTACACCGATTCGCTGCAGAAGGAACTGGATCTCAGCTTTGACGACGCCGAACAGTTGAAACTGGGGCACAAAGTGGGCACGGTGCACGAGGACGCCAAGACACCGATCCTGCAGCAAGTGACCGAAATCATCGTGCTTGAAATTCAGAAGACCTTCGACTTCTTCCGGGCCAGCGCGGCGGGCGAGCACATCGAGAAGATTTACCTGGCCGGAGGTTCCGCCAAGGTTCCGGGCCTGGTGGAAGCGCTGCGGCAGGAGTTCTCGATGCCGGTCGAGTTGTTCAATCCGTTTCAGAAGGTGCAGGCGCCGATGGAAGGCGCCGGAGCGGAACTGGTGGAACAGAACGCCGGCCAGTTGGCTGTGGCTGTAGGTTTGGCGCTGAGGAGCTTTGAAAAGCTATGATCCGAATCAATCTGCTGGGTGTTCCAAAAGCGAAAAGCAAGAAAGGCACGGCCTTCGCCCTGCCGAGTATGGACTTGAATGTCGGCTCGCCGCTGATTCAGGTGGCGGCGGTGCTGATCATCGCGGGCGCTCTGAACGCGGGCTACTGGTATCAGCTCGACCGGGAAAAGAAAGTGATCGCCGACCAGCTGCAGCGCGCGGAGATCAAGAACCGCGAACTGGCTGACATCAAGGCGCGCTACTTGGAGCGCCAGAGACAGGCGGACTCCTATAAGCGTCGGGTCGATGTCATCGACCAGTTGCGCAATAACCAGACCGGCCCGGTCAGTCTGCTGGCCATGATCGGCGATACCGTCAACAACACCGAGGCGGTCTGGCTGAACAGCATGCAGGACCAGGGCGCCAATGTGGCCATTGACGGCACAGCCCTGTCGAGCGATGCGGTGGCCAACCTGATTTCGAACCTGCAGCGTACTGGTTTCTTCCGCAACGTCGAAATCAAGGAAAGCTATCAGGATGAGACCGTAAAGGACATGCAGGCATTCCAGTTCACGCTGACCTGCGAAAAGGCGAAGTCGTAAAGGCGGATCGACCATGACTCTTGGCGAATTCACGGGTATAAAGCTGTTGGGAACTCTGGTGCTGGGCGCGGCCTTGCTGACCGGCGGGCTCTATTACACGGTCTTCAAGCAGCAGCGCGACGAAAATGCGGTTGCCCAGACCAAGCTGCAGGCGAAATTGCGCGAGAACGCGGAGCTCGAGGCGTATCGGCCAAAATTGGCGGATATCGAGCGCCAGCTGGCTAGCCTGAAACAGCAACTCGAGATCGAACGGCGCATCGTGCCCGATGAAAAGGAAGTTGACAATTTCATGCGCATGGTGAGCGGCGAGGCGCGCAAGGCGGGAGTCGAGATCCGGCGCTACACGTCTCGTCCTTATAACGCGCGGGAGTTTTACACGGAAGTGCCGTTTGAGGTGGAACTCGACGGTCCCTACTACTCGATGCTGGGGTTCTTCGACCGGCTGGGCAAAGTGGAGCGCATCGTGAATGTGAGTAACCTGGCGGTGGCGACGACCAAAAAGCCGGGTGAGGCGCATGCCAAGCACAACTACCAGTACGCGCCCAGCGAGAGTGTGGTAGCCACCTGCGTTACGACTACATATTTCAGTCATGATCTGGATCCGGCAGCGCCACCCAGCAAGCCCGGACCACCGGCGAAGAAGTAGGAGGGACAGGGTATGAAGACAAAGCCAGCCATCGCGATAAGGACGGCAATTCTGGTTTCGGTGCTGGGGGCGGGCTTGGCCTCGGCCCAGAGTCCCCGCATTATCGAGAACACGCGCAACACCATGAATGGCGTGAGCCACAAACAAGCGGAGGCATCGAATGACGCGCTGCGTGCTCGAGAGACTGCCCCTCCGAGACGGATTACGCACCCTCCGGTGAAGAAGCAGCAGGAGACGACGTCCGCGCCGCGGCCGACGCAGGCAAGGGTTGCTTCGTCCGGCGAGCGCCGAGCGAGCGCGAAAGGAATCCCCCACCATAGAAGGCGTTGGGTCCACGGAGTCTGGGTTGAGGAATTAGTGCCGGCCGCTACCGAGGGTCAACAAACCCAAGGTCACCAAACTGACGATGTACCGGCAGAGACTGCGTCGTCCGCAACTCCGGCGAGCGCTGGAGGCCAGACGGCCAATCCGGATGATCAGGCCGTGCCCGACGCCAAGTGGAGCGGCAAAAGAGATCCGTTTATCAGCCCTGTGGTAAGCCGCGCCAACGGCGCCTCGAGTTGCAGCACGGGCAAGAAGTGTCTGGAGATCGGCGCCATCAACCTGCGCGGCATTGTTCATGCCGAAAGCGGCTTCATCGCGGTGGTAAGCAACAGTATGAACAAAGCGTATTTCCTGCGGGAGAACGATCCGGTGTTCAACGGCTACGTGGTGAAGATCACCGGCGACTCGATCGTCTTCCAGGAGACTCTGCAAGACCGGTTGGGCAAGACGTTTACACGGGAAGTGGTGAAGAAGATCACGACTCCCGCGGTATAGGTGTGGCAAGTACGAATTTGAAGAGACACATGGAGGCCGAACGGCCTCACATGGGGAGATAGGGAAATGCGAAAGCAAGTGCTGGGTCTCATTGTTCCGCTGCTGGCGTTTGTCATGATCGCAGCCGCGGCTGACACGACGGTTAAAGGGGGTGCGGCGAGCGCGCAATTGCAGCGGCTCGAGGTGACCCGCGGCCAGGACGGAGTGCGCGTCGAGTTCAGAGCAAAAGGCACAATTATGCCTAAAATGACGACGCTCGATTCTCCGGAGCGGATCGTCGTCGATTTTCCCAACACGGTGATGGCTACGGCGCAAAGCTCCATCGTTGTTGACCGGGACGGCGTGAAGGATGTCCGCATCGGCATGGATGGTGAGGGCAATACGCGCGTCGTCGTCGATCTTCTGGACAGCCGCCAACATGAACTGGTGGCGGGCGCCGACGGCGGCTACACGCTGAAAATCCAAGGCAGGCTGGCGCACAGCGCGGCTGCAGCCGAGGAAAAGCCAGTGGCCGCGAGCGCTGCGCCCAAGCTGATGCTGGCTTCAGCTCCGGCTGCTTCCGTACCTCCAGCAGCTTCCATACCGACAACATCCGTGCCTGCGTCGGCTCCTGCTGCGGCGAGCGCCGATAAGCCGGCCGACTTTGCCTTCGTCGAGCCCAAGTATTCGACCAAGCCCAGCGCGGAAACCGAACCGGCGGCCAAGGCGGAAGAAGCGGCGAGCCGCTTTGCTGACAAGACGGCGGCAGAACTGGTTGCCGTCAATACCAACGCCGCCATGCAAGGCAGCGGGCAGGCAATCCAGCCCGCCGTTAACCTGGCTGCCGAGCAGAAAGCGCAGCTCTCACAAAAGCAGGCCACAACTGGCGCGAAGTATACGGGCGAACCAATCTCGGTAAACCTCAAAGATGTAGACCTGAAAGATTTCTTCCGTCTGATTCATGAGATCAGCGGACTGAACGTTGTGCTTGATCCGAACGTCCACGGTACCCTGACCATCGTGCTCGATGACGTGCCGTGGGATCAGGCTCTCGACATCGTGCTCAAGAACAACGATCTGTCGCGGCAACTGGATGGCAACGTCCTGCGCATCGCCACCATCGACACGCTCAAACGAGAAGCCGAGAATCGCCGTGGCCAGATCGATGCCGAGGCATTAGCGGTCGACAAAGTCACCATCACCCGCTTCCTCAGCTATGCCCACTCCAAGGATGTGCTGCCGACGATCAAGAAATTCCTCAGCCAGCGCGGCGACGTAGTGGCCGATGAGCGCACCAATGCGCTGATCGTCTCCGACATTCCCGCGGTTCTGCCGCAGATTGACCGCATCATCCAGCAGATGGATCGCAAGACCCAGGAAGTTGAAATTGAAGCGCGTGTAGTATCTGCAACCCGCAGTTTCGCGCGCGATATCGGCACGCAACTCGGCTTTGGTTGGGGCAATGGGACGACCGCTGTAGGCGGCGTACCGGGCGCCAACGGGCCCGGCTATTCGCCGAACGTCGTCAGCGGCAGTACGGCTTCCAATCCTCTTTACCAGATCCTCGGCACGCCCGGAACCGGAACGCAGATTCCGCTGTTTTCCAACCTGGGCGCAACCGGACCGACCAGCGGCTTCAGCTTTGTGAACGCCAGCAACAACATGCGGATCGACCTGCTGTTGACGATGGCCGAATCGCGCGGTCTGCTCAAGATTCTGTCTCGTCCGCGCGTGGTAACGCAAAACAACATCCAGGCGGTGGTGAAGCAGGGCGTACGCGTACCGGTCGTGACGGCCGCGCAGTTGGGCGGTCCGCCGACGGTTACCTACGTTGACGCTTTCCTGCGGCTGACAGTCACTCCGCAGATCACTTCGGAAGGAACCATCTTCCTGAACGTGGACGTGGAAAACACGCTGCCCGACTTCTCCGAACAGGTCAGCGGAAACCCCACTCTGATTACGCAGCAGGCAACCACCCAGGTTCTTGTCACCGATGGCGGAACGGTGGTTATCGGCGGCGTGATCCAGACCAACAACTCGCTGTCGATCTCCCAAGTTCCTTTGCTGGGAGACATTCCGTACCTTGGAAACCTGTTCAAACATCGCACCGTTGCCACCTCAACGCAGGAATTGATTTTCTTCATCACTCCGAGAATTATTCAGACCTAGAACGCTCGGACACGGAACGTCAAACCTGGACGTTCAGATTTAGTTTGAAGTTGAAACAAGCAACAGCCGCCGGAGCGACTCGGAAAACCTGCCGAGAGCACGGCGGTTTCGCTTTTAGAGCTTCCTGCTTTATCCACGGGCGCTCCTGCTAAACTCCTGCCCATGGGCCCCATTGCCATGGATCATGTCGCGCGCCTGCGCCGGCTGCAACCACTACTGTCCGCCAACAAGCTTGATTTTTTTCTTGTCACTCATTTCCCCAACGTTCGTTATCTGACCGGGTTTACAGGTAGCGCGGCGGCAATGCTGGTGAGCGCCGAAAAGGCGACTCTATTTACCGATGGCCGCTACATCGCCCAGGCAAAGGAGGAGGTCAAAGGCGCGGGCGTTGTGATTGCGAGCAAGTCTCCGGTGGTGGCTGCTGCCGAGTGGCTGGCGGCACAGCGACGAAGATCGGGCACAAGGCCGCCATGGCTGGGCATCGAGGCGGAATCGATGACTGCCGGGATGCGTGACCGGCTGGCATCGGCGCTGCGCGGGAAGGTGCGAGTGCATTCCGCGCCTCCACTGGTTGAACGCGCCCGCATGGTCAAGGATGGCTCCGAGAATAGACGTATCCGCGAGGCGGTGAAGCTCGGGGCGAGCTTGTTTCGGACTACGTGCGAGAAAATCCGGCCAGGTGTGGCCGAGGTTGAGGTTGCTGCCGCCATGGAATATGAGGCCCGCTGCAAGGGGGCCGAGGGCCTGTCGTTTCCGACCATCCTCGCCTCGGGCAAGCGCTCGGCGATCGTGCATGGGCGGGCGTCGGCTGCGCGGATCCCGCGGCGCGGGTTCGTGGTCTGCGATTTTGGTGTTATACTCGCGGGTTATTGCTCCGATCGCACGCGTACTGTGCACGTGGGGAAGCCTACGAGAGAAGCCCGGCAGTTGTATGGGGCGGTGCTCGAAGCTCAGCAGGCGGCAATTGACGCGGTTCGGCCGGGCATGACCGCCGCGGAGGTCGATGGGGCTGCGCGAACTGTCCTGAAGAAGTGGAAATTGGCGCAGCACTTCACGCATTCGACCGGGCATGGCTTGGGCCTGGAGATCCATGAGGCGCCGCGGTTAGCGGCGGGGCAAGCGCAGAAACTTGAAGCCGGCATGGTGGTGACGATCGAGCCCGGCGCATATGTTCCAGGCAAGTGGGGTGTGCGGATCGAAGATGTGGTGGTCGTGACCTCTTCGGGCTGCGAAGTGCTGGAGCCGACCGACAAAGATCTGATTGTTATTTAGCGTGTGTCCAAGTAGAGACGCGGCTTGCCGCGCCTTCTGCCGCAGAGTGAGACGGGGCAAGCCCCGCCTCTACATAGAATCCAGAAGCGGAACCCGCCTTATCCGTTATTCAATAACAGCATGAATCAATAACAGCATGAATCAATGAGAGCATGAATCAAAAAGAGCTGAAAGAACTGATTGAATTCTTAATCGAAAAGGACATCGCGGAATTTGAGCTGGAACGGGGCGATGTCAAGGTGAAGATCAAGCGCGGCGCCGGCGCTATGACGGCGGTATTTCCCGAGCTGCGCTACGCGCCCTCTCCCGTACCCGTCCCGACTGCTGTCTCTGCGCCCGTTTCTCCGGCGGTGCATCCTGCGGCGGTGCCCGAGGCCGAAGAAGGGCTGCACATCGTAAAGTCGCCGATTGTGGGCACATTTTATGAGGCGCCATCGCCCGGGGCTCCGCCGTTTGTCAAAGTCGGCGACACGCTGGAAGTGGGCCAGGTATTGTGCATTGTGGAAGCGATGAAGCTGATGAACGAGATTGAATGCGACGCGGCCGGAGAATTGGTCAAAAAACTCGTCACCAACGGCCAGCCAATCGAGTACGGCCAGGAATTGTTCGCGGTGCGGCCAAAGAAATGAGCTGCGAGTTGCGAGCCACGAGCTTCGAGCAAGGTGAGCCTCGTGTTGCGAGCCTCGAGCTACGAGCACAAGAGTAACCAGCTTGTGCTCGCTCGCGGCCCGATACTTGCGACTCGTAGCTTTGCTTATGGCCGACGAACGATGATTCGATCGACGACGGCCCGACATAAAACGAACAAGCCATGTTCAAAAAGATTCTGGTAGCCAATCGCGGCGAGATCGCGCTGCGCGTCATCTGCGCGTGCAAGGAGCTCGGGATCCGCGCGGTTGCGATTTACAGCGAGGCGGACCGGCACTCGCTGCACGTGCGCTTTGCCGACGAAGCCATCTGCATCGGCCCCCCGCAACTGGCGCAAAGCTACCTGAACATTCCCGCCGTAATCAGCGCGGCCGAGATCGCGAACGTCGATGCGATTCATCCCGGCTACGGGCTGCTTTCGGAAAACGCGAACTTCGCGGAAGTTTGCGCCGCCTGTCACATCAAGTTCATCGGACCGCCGCCCGAAGTGATCCGCCTGATGGGCGAAAAGGAAAAGGCGCGCGCCGCCATGAAGAAGTACGGAGTTCCCATTCTTCCCGG
Source organism: uncultured Acidobacteriaceae bacterium (assembly GCA_963821295.1). GTDB lineage: Bacteria > Acidobacteriota > Terriglobia > Terriglobales > Acidobacteriaceae > Acidiflorens. The sequence goes on from CAWGDB010000001.1 coordinate 1,942,393, forward strand.
TTCCGATGGCGTGGTCGCTTCGGATGAGGAAGCGCGTGAGTGGGCGCGGCAGGTCGGATTCCCCGTCATCATTAAAGCGTCCGCTGGCGGGGGCGGGCGCGGCATGCGCATCGTGCGCAATGAAGACGAACTGCCCGCGCTCTACCGTCAGGCGCAGTCCGAGGCTGCGGCCGCGTTTGGCAACGGCGATCTCTACATGGAGAAGTATGTCGAGAATCCGCGCCACATCGAGTTCCAGGTGCTGGGCGACGAACACGGCAACGTCGTCAGCCTGGGAGAGCGCGAGTGTTCGATCCAGCGGCGCCATCAGAAGTTGCTGGAAGAATCGCCGTCGGTTATGGTGACGCCTGAGCTGCGCGCCGAGATTGGCGGCATCCTGAGCAAAACGCTGAGCGCGGTCGGCTATCAGAATGCCGGGACGATCGAATTCCTGATGGGCGCGGATCGAAAGCTGCACTTCATCGAGATGAACACGCGCATCCAGGTGGAGCACCCGGTCACGGAGATGGTCACCGATGTTGACCTGGTCAAGAGCCAGCTCATGATCGCGGCCGGCGCAAAAATGGATGAGGTGCTGCAAGGACCGATTGTGCATCGCGGCCATGCGATTGAATGCCGCATCAACGCCGAGCATCCGGAAAAATTCACGCCCTCGGCGGGCAAGATCACGACGTTCAATCCGCCCGGCGGGACGGGCGTCCGCATCGATACGGCAGCCTACGCCGAGGGAACGATTCCTCCTTATTATGATTCGCTGATCGCCAAGCTGATAGTTCGCGGTAAGGATCGCAGCGAAGCCATCTCGCGTATGGGGCGGGCGCTGGAAATGTTTATCGTGGAGGGAATTTTCACAACCATCCCGCTGCACCGTCGAATTTTAGCGGACCCGGAATTTCGGGCCGGGAAGATCGATACGGGATTCATCGAGAGGTTTCTGGCGAAAGGGAAGTCAGGCTAAGTGTGCGTTGATCAGGCTCGACCGGCGAACTCCCGCGTCTCTGTGGATACTTTGATTTTCTCTCCTTCTTTGATGAAGAGGGGAACTCGAATCTCAATGCCGGTTTCGAGCTTCGCGGCCTTGGTTACCGTGCCGCTCGATGAGTCGCCGCGAACGGCAGGTTCGGTGTAGGTGATATTCAGTTCAACGTGGGGCGGCAATTGCAGCCCGATCGGATTGCCGTTGTACTTGTGCAACTGGATGATCGATCCTTCCACCAGAAAGTCCAATGCATCGCCCATCATCTCAGCGGACAGCGTCAGCGTCTCAAAACTCTCCTGATCCATGAAATGGAAACTGGTTCCGTCGTTGTAAAGATAGGATGCCGGAACGGTCTGGAGATCCGGCTCCTTGAATTTCTCACTGGCCTTGAATGTCTTATCGAAGACTGCGCGGGTGAGCAGGTTGCGCATCTTCAGCCGAACCAGCGTCTGGGCGCCGCGGGCGGTGGGGGTGGAAACTTCCGCCTCAAGGCACAGAAATGGGGCATTGTCGAATTCGAAGAATGTCTTGCGCTTTACGTCGATGGCATCGATCAGTGCGGCCATGATTTCCTCAGTCGGGTCCGAAGCCGGAGATCGGAACGGAGCAGACCTGGCTTTTCGTCAGTTGATACAGTTCGGTGATACAGATCAGAGATGCAGATCGGTGACACAGAAGCAATCATAGAATAACAGGTGGGCAATATTGCCCTCACCGGTCAGGAGCAGGAAACACAATGCACATTCCGCGCCTTTATCCGATTCTCGATGCCAGCTGTTTTCCCGAAGCTGACGCTCTATGCGCCACAGCTGAGGAACTGGCGGCGGCCGGCGTCACCCTGCTGCAGTACCGCAACAAATCGGGCAATGCGCGCCGGATGCTGAACGATGCCAGGGAACTGAAGCGGCGCGTCGGCGGCCGCGTCCGGCTCATCATGAACGACCGCGCCGACCTGTGCCTCGCGGCAGGGTTTGACGGCCTGCACGTTGGGCAGGATGATCTTTCTCCGGAGGCGGCTCGGCGGATCATTGGGGCCGAACTCCATGGCAAGCCGCGCTGGCTGGGCGTCTCCACTCACAATCCCGAACAACTCGCCGAAGCTGACCAAACATCTGCCGACTATCTCGCCATCGGGCCGGTCTTCGCCACTGCCAGCAAAGCCAATCCCGACCCAGTCGTTGGTCTCGACGGCGTGCGCCGGGCGCGGGCTTTGACGCGAAAGCCGCTGGTGGCGATCGGCGGAATCACTCGTGCGAATGCCCGGTCTGTCATCGATGCCGGCGCCGATTCCGTGGCGGTGATATCCGACTTGTTACGGGAACCCCGCAAATCGGCAGAAGAATATTTGCGGGTTCTGGGGTAAAGTGTAATTCGTTAAATTTTGTCATCTGAGCGAAGCGAGGGATCTGCATTTTGCAGCGAAGCGCAGGTCCCTCGCTACACACGGGATGACCATTCATGACAGATAACTTATTCCAGATCGTTAGCGGCCGGAATTCCTCGTACCTCGGCCCGAAGTAGAAAACATGCACAGTACGAGCGAGGTGGAGAGGAAAGAAAATCTATCACTATGGCATTTGGGAGGGTTCGGTGAACCGCCGCAACAAAGCTGCGCGGGTTTTCGTGATCTTGGGAGGTGTGGTGCTTTTCGGAAGCGCTGCGCTTCATTGCTTCGCTGGTTTTAGCAACGCTTTTCCCGCGTTGACCACATCGAATTTGAATCCTGGCCTTCAAGCAGGCCTCCGAGTCGTTTTTCTGGCGCTCGGGTGGCACTGGCTCGTAACTGCGATTGTCGCGCTACTGGCTGGCTTCACAGAAACGAGATTGCGCAAGACGCTCGTTCTGCTCTGCGGCCTGGCCGTGCTGCTTGAGGCGGGAGTTGGCGCGGGCATGATGGGATTCTTTATTGGCAACGAAATGATCGGCGCGGCCGCGTTGTTGCTCGTTTGCGGCGGACTGCTATTTGACCAGTCGGAAACCCAAACGTGAAGGTCGCGCGGACGTGCCCTCAATCTCGGTCGACTTCCTAGATTGGTCGATCCGATACTGTATCTTTGAACTTATGCATCACGATCAGCCAGGAGGTTCGTGAACACGAACATTCAAACCCCGGCTCCGATATCGCCCGTTAGCGACTGGGAGCGTCACACCCAGCAGGATAAAGAACTCGTCAAGGGTCTCGGCCTGACCAGCGCGACCATGCTGGTGATGGGCTCGATGATCGGCTCCGGCATTTTTATTGTTTCGGCCGAGATCTCGCGCGAAGTGCAATCGCCGGCGCTTCTGATCGGCGCGTGGCTGATCACCGGCTTCCTGACGATTGTCGGCGCGCTCAGCTACGGCGAACTGGCGGCGATGATGCCGCGCGCCGGCGGCCAATACGTTTATCTGCGCGAATCGCTCGGGCCGCTCTGGGGATTTCTCTACGGCTGGACCTTGTTCCTGGTGATCCAGACGGGCACGATTGCCGCCGTCGGCGTGGCGTTCGGCAAGTTTCTCGGGATCTTCTGGCCAGCCATCTCCTCCAGTCACTGGATCATTCACCTGTGGAAGGTGCCCGAGTTCGCGATTGGCCCCGTAATGCTCGGTGGCATGGATGTTGGCCTGAACACACAGAACCTGATCGCGATTCTGGTGGTGGTAGCGCTTTCGATCATCAATATTTTCGGCGTGAAGACGGGCGCCTTCATCCAGAATATTTTCACGACTGCAAAGGTTTCGGCGCTGCTCGGCCTGGTGCTCTTCGGAATTTTTCTGGGACGGAACGCGAAAGCGATCGCGGCCAATTTTGGGGCAAACTTCTGGAGCAACGCCGGACTCGGCACGCTGCATGACGTGGGCGGCGGCATCCTGGTTTCCACGCTGACCGCGCTCGCGGTGGCGCAGGTGGGTTCTCTATTCTCAGCCGACGCCTGGAACAACGTGACCTTCACGGCCGGCGAGGTGAAAAATCCCAGCCGCAACCTTCCCTTGTCTCTGGCCATGGGAACCGGTGTCGTGATCGCGCTCTATGTCGCGTGCAACTTTATTTATCTGGGAGCGTTGCCCTTGTGGGGCAGCCCAACCGCAACAACTCTGCTGCAACGCGGAATTCAGTATGCCAGCGAAGACCGCGTGGCGACCGCCGTCATGACGCAGATGTTCGGATCGGCTGGTGGAGGCTTGATGGCTGTCGCTATCATGATTTCGGCCTTCGGCTGCTGCAACGGTTTGATTCTCTCTGGGGCGCGCGTCTATTACGCAATGGCCAAGGATGGTCTGTTCTTCCGCAGCGTGGCGGAACTCAATCCGACATACAAGACGCCGGTCGTTTCGCTCATGGTGCAGATGGTGTGGACCGCGATCCTCTGCATTTCCGGAACCTACAATGATCTTCTGAACTACGTGATTTTTGCGGTGCTGGTGTTTTACATTCTCACCATCTTCGGACTCTTCGTTTTGCGCCGCACCCACGCCAAGGCCGAACGGCCGTACAAGGCCATCGGATACCCGGTGCTGCCCGCGATTTACATCATCATGGCTTTGTTTATCGACGTTGTGCTGTTACGCTACAAGCCACAATACACGTGGCCGGGGTTGTTCATCGTTCTGCTCGGCATCCCGGTGTACTACCTGTGGTCGCTGCGCACTACTAAAGCTTCAGCATAGGATTCAAGGAGAAACGCACGAATGTCCAATTTGCTGGCTACCAAGCCGCTCGAAATGATCCTGGATGAATCCGCCGAACATGGAGAACACTCGCTGAAGCGCGCTTTGGGCGCGACCAACCTGATCACGCTCGGCATTGGCGCCATCATCGGGGCGGGGATTTTTGTGCTGACCGGAGCGGCCGCCGCGCAGTATGCCGGACCGGCCATCGTGCTCTCCTTTATTCTTGCCGGTATCGCTTGCGCCTTTGCGGGACTCTGTTACTCGGAATTCGCCGCATTGATTCCCATTGCCGGGTCGGCCTACACCTATGGCTACGCGACCCTGGGCGAGATTTTTGCCTGGATCATCGGTTGGGATCTGATCCTCGAATACGCCTTTGGCGCGGCCACGGTTGCTTCGGGCTGGAGCGGTTACGTAAACAGCTTTCTGCAAGACTATGGCATTCATCTGCCGCCGTCGTTGACCGCGACTCCGGGCACGGACATGGTGATGTACAACAACCGCTGGGAGCGCCTGGCCACTATCCTCCCCACCCTGCAAGCGCACGGCGTCGATCCGGGCTCGCTTGTGCATGTGCAGGGTTCCTTCAACCTGATCGCATTTATCGGAATCGTTCTTGTAACCATCATCCTGGTCATCGGCATTCAGGAATCCGCGAATTTCAACTCGGCCATCGTCATCATCAAAGTCGCGATCGTTCTTACTTTTATTGCGATTGCCGGCGGCTTCATTCTCAAGAATCCTGAGATTGCCGCCCACAACTGGCACCCGTTCATTCCGCCGAATACCGGAGAATTCGGACACTACGGCTGGTCAGGAATCGCGCGCGGAGCCGGCGTGATTTTCTTTGCCTACATCGGATTTGACGCCGTCTCCACCGCCGCGCAGGAAGCGAAAAAACCTCAACGTGACATGCCGATTGGCATTCTAGGATCGCTCGTGATTTGCACCATCCTTTATATTCTCGTTTCCGGACTGCTCACGGGAGTCGTTTCCTATACGACTTTGAATGTTCCTGATCCGGTTGCGGTCGGCATTGATCACACCGGCGTGCGCTGGGGCAGCGTCCTCGTGAAACTGGGAGCGATCGCAGGTCTGGGCAGCGTGATGCTGGTGATGTTGCTGGGACAGTCCCGCGTGTTCTTTTCGATGTCGCGCGATGGCCTTCTGCCGGAATGGGCGGGCGCCGTCCATCCGCGGTTCCGGACTCCATGGATCTCCAGTATTACGGTCGGGATCTTCGTTGCAATTTTTGCATCGCTGATACCCATCGGAATTCTGGGCGAACTGGTCAGCATCGGCACGCTCCTGGCCTTTGTGATCGTGTGCGCGGGCGTATGGATTCTGCGCGTGCGCCGACCGGAATTACCGCGTCCGTTCAAGACGCCGATGGTGCCTCTCGTGCCAATCATGGGAATTCTGGTGGCTGGACTCATGATGGTGAGTCTGCCTCTCAGCACGTGGCTGCGGCTGATCATCTGGTTAGCCATCGGCATGGTGATTTACTTTGGCTATGGGCGCCATCACAGCCGGGTGCAGATCGCCGCGGCGGGGCGGAAAGAGAAGTTAACGGGAGTTCTCTGAGACGCGGATTGCTCCGTCTCGACGGGCATGCGGAGGGGTTCCATGCTGATTCTTCTGATGATGCTGTTAATGGGGCTGCTCGCTGGAATCTGGGGATTCATGATGTGCTTCCTACCCTCCCGATGGGACGGACTCGCAGAAACCATCGGCGGTCCTGCTCCTCGCTGGATGTATCCCGACCGAAGCGTGCGGCTCCGATCATAAAACTGGTTAGCCGTGCGGCTGGCATGATCATATGTATCGCAGGCGGTTGGTTTACATGTATCGCGGTATTAGAGATTTATCGACTCATTGCGCGATAGCGATTACTGCTCCTGCACCTTCCGCGCAATTGCCGTAACAAGCCACCGCGGCGAGAAGCGCACTGACTGCGCGACCAGCCAGTTCTTGAAGCCTGAAATCACCACCGGTTTTCCTTCCATCAGCCCGCGATAACCATCTTCGGCGACGGTGCGCGCATCCATCGATCCCATCTTCAGCAGGCGTATTCCGGTGGCGTTCGCGCGTTTGTGGAATTCGGTGGCTGTCGCGCCGGGACACAAACACGTGACTGTGACGCCTGTGCCTTTAAGTTCGTTCGCCAGGGCCTCGGAAAAATGCAGGACGTACGCTTTCGTTGCGAAGTAGACAGCCATCAACGGCCCCGGCTGAAACGCGGCGGTGGACGCCACATTCAGAATGCGGCCACTGGTTCTTCCGATCATCCCGGAAAGATACAGGCGCGTCAGATGAGTAAGCGTGGTCACGTTAAGCTGGATCTGGCGCATACATTCTTCGAGATCGTTGTCGGCGAACAAGCCATATTGTCCGAATCCGGCGTTGTTTACCAGAACGTCAACCACGATTTGAGCGCGACTGGTTTGATCGAAAACGTAGGCGGCGGCTCCCATCTCGGCCAGATCCGTAGCCAGAATTAGCGAACGTGCGCCGTGTAGCTTCTCCACTTCGGAAGCCAACTGGCGAAGCCGGTCAACGCTGCGCGCGACCAGCACAAGGTTGTAGCCTTCGCGCGCGAAGATGCGGGCGAGTTCAAGGCCAATGCCGGAGGAAGCGCCGGTGATGAGGGCGGTTTTGCGATCAGACATGTGGGTCGGCTTCGGCCGCGAGTCACGAGCTTCGAGCAAAGACAAACATCTTAGATCGAGGCTCGTGGCTCGAAACTCGTGACTCGCGGCTAGAAAAAGAAACGGCGGGTCAGCAGACCCGCCGCATAGTCCAATTAACGAACCAACTAAACGTGGGCCAGCGCAGGCTCGACTCCATAAATCGAATACCATGAAGTCGCCGCCTTCAGCTTGCTGTTGACGTTGTTGATATTCTTCACGCCTTCAGTCTCCAGCCATTTGCGGAATGCGTCTGCGCCGTGCTTCGCATACACCGGAATGCCGTCTTTCCAGGTCGCGCGCCCGCACAGCACGCCGTTGAACTTTACGCCCGACTCGCCAGCCAGTTCAAGCGTCTCACTGAATTCGGCGTTGCTGACTCCCGCCGAAAGATAGATGAAGGGCTTGGTCGCAACGTTCGCGGCCTTGTGAAACAGATCGATCGCTTCCTTCTTGCTATACGCCTTCTCGCCGCCAAACGACTTCGTCCCCTCGACGCACTTCATGTTGACGGGAACTTCGACCTTCAGCACGTCGACGCCATATCGGTCTTTGCTGAACTCGCGCATGCTCTCGGTGACGATGTGCGGTTTTTTCTTCGCGTACTCCACTCCCTTTTCGTCAGCACCCTCTTCGTAGCCAACGAACTCCAGGAAAAACGGGATGTCATTGGCGCGGCATTCGTCGCCGATCCGCTCGACCCACGCATGTTTCGTTTCATTCACGTCCTTCGAATCGTAGGGAGTGTAGTAGAGAAGAATCTTGACGCAGTCCGCACCCGCTGCCTTCAGACGCTGTACCGACCAGTGATCGAGCAGGTCGCCCAGGCGGCCCGGCCCGGTCTTGTCGTATCCCGTTTTTTCGTACGCCAGCAGCAGGCCCGCGTTCCGGGCGCGCCGCTTGGAGGCGGGCAGCCCCCACTCGGGATCGAGCAGGATGGCGCTGGCATGCGGCGTGAGAACTTCCGTCACCAGCGTCTTGAACTCTTCCATCATGGCGTCGGTAACGGCCGAGCCCTTTTCCTTGGCAAGAGACTTCTGCAGTGAGCCACGCTGGTCCATGGCGGCGGCGGCGATGACACCATGCTCGTTGGATACAGCCTTCAAACCTTTCAGTTTCCCGGGGGTAAGTTTCATAAAATCCTCCATGAGTGCGAAATAACCGAGTGCGAAATAGCCGACTGCGAAAGAACCGGGTGCGGAATAACCGAGTGCGGAAACGAGCCTTCATTTTAAACCTTCGCCTGCGGCAAAGAAACTCGCGATGAACAAAGGTTTGTGATCGGGATCACTGCCGCAACGCCAGCGCTCCCAGCACGGCCTGTTGCCGGGCGATCAGCGTTTGTACTCCCTGCCGCGCGAGTGACATCATCTTTGCGAGCTGAGCGTCATCGAAAACCTGGTGTTCGGCGGTAGCTTGCAGCTCGACAATCTTGTTGGCCGCTGTCATCACGACGTTCATATCCACGCCGGCGCGCGAATCCTCTTCGTAGTTCAGATCCAGCATCACCTCGCCATCTACAATGCCCACGCTGATCGCGGCGACAAAATCCTTGATGGGCGCGGCGGATAACGTTCCCGCATCGACCAGCCGCTGGAGCGCGAGGCCAAGCGCGACGAAGGCTCCGGTAATGGATGCCGTGCGCGTCCCGCCATCAGCCTGGATCACATCGCAATCGATCCAGATGGTGCGCTCGCCCAGTTGCTTCAAGTCGGCCACGGCGCGCAGGGACCGTCCAATGAGCCGCTGAATTTCCTGCGTCCGTCCGCTCTGCTTGCCCCGCGCAGCTTCGCGAGCCGTGCGCGTCAGGGTGGAGCGGGGAAGCATGCCGTATTCGCCGGAGATCCATCCCTTGCCCGAGTTGCGCAGAAAGACGGGAACGCTTTCTTCGACCGATGCGGTGCAGATGACGCGAGTGTTCCCCATCTCAATCAGCGCCGAGCCTTCAGCAGTCGAGATGAAGTCAGGAATGATGTTGACCGGGCGAAGTTGATCAGGAGTGCGATTATCGCTGCGAAAGATCATGTAGTGGAAATTCTAACAGCGCGTAATGACTGATCGGGGCATCGGGTGATTGAGAAATTGCGCGATTGAAGGATTCAGATGGGCACGCAATGTAATCTCTCTATTCTCGTTCTCTTTTCTTATTCACTTTGTCTTCTCTTATTCACTTTCTCTTCGGCCCTGTTTTTCTTTCTACCGGTCGGCAAAACTAACTAAATAGGGGGGGGTGCCCCCCCTCCCCCTATTTTCCCTCAAAGTATTGAAAATAGGTTACTTAACTCCAAAATATTCCAAAATAAGGACTTAGCGGCGGACTTTGCTCATTTCCGGCCATTTAACGTACTTTTCGCAGCACCGTTGAGCTGTCAAAGAGCGGTTATGGAACACTTTTTTGTCGGCTCGTATACCCCCGTCTCTGGGACGGGCGCACTTCTGCCTTGCCACGGTCGGTCATTATTGTCGCGCGCACCGGGGTGGAAGTCTGTGATGCGGGGTACGGCGGATTTGTGACGAAAGAAGGTCGGGGATCTGAGTCTTAAATCGACGAGAATTGCCTTACTGCCCCGCCTGCTCCATCGTCTGCACGTCGAACCAGTCGGTCAGGTCGGCATGGCCGGCGAGGGTCTCACGCGACTTGCCTTCGACCAGAATTTTCACCCGCGAGATTCCGGGGACGTTCACGGCCAGCGTTTCCACCAGCGAATTTACGGTGAGCTGCTCGCTGAGAATGCCGGAGCGGTGCTGGTCGGCGAAGGCCGCATTCAGATCGATGACGGCCGCTCCCGGATCGATGAGGTAGATACTGCGAATGTCCGACGCGTCGGCCAGAGGATGGGCCGCTCCCGGCTGCTGGTAGATCCGCAACAGCGCGCGCAACAGTTCTTCGGCGCGCTGCTGGCGGCCTCCGGGAAGAGGAATCTGTGCCGATTGCGCGCGCAGCGTTCCGGCGGCGTCATCCGCGACATACAATGTGACAGTTTCCGTCGGGCCGGATGCCGGCGGAGCGACTGGAAGCTTGTTGGCGGCGGGCGATTCCAGTTCGCGCACCTGGCGCCGCATGTGGCGGGCATAGATTCCCATTGCAATCACGAGTACGAACATTGCGGCCACGCTGATCACAAGATGGCGAGGGATCATGGCTGGACATTCCGATCGGGTGATCTGGTGATCGGGCCATCGGGCGATCTGGCGTCAAGGGCAGAACTCAGACGGCCAGAAGACCAGATCACCGGTCCCGATGTTCTTATCATTGCTGAAATCATTGCTGAAACCCCAGGCGATCGCGCACTGAGACGACTGCATCGGCAATGGCGGCAGCGGCCTGCTGCTGATAGTTGGCGGAAGTCAAATCCGCGATACCGTTGGGTCCGGGCTGCAGCTCAATGGCGACGGCGGGCATCAGAACATTGTTCAACGGCCGCAGTGACGCGGAGGATCCCCGCGCCGGAAACTGCTTCTTCTGCATCTCGGTCACGATGGCGCCCGCCACTGCCGTACTCAAGGCGAGAGCGGGCGCCTGCGCCGAATTCCACGGATGGAAAACTCCGCTGCTCGGACCTTCGATTGGAAGCAGCGCTGTAAAGACGCGTGCGCCTCCGCCCTGCGAAGCGGCGTGCAGACAAAGGTAGATGCTGGCATGCGCGGCATTGGCCGCGCCCGCGCGCTGATCAAATGACAGAGTGTTATCGGCATCGCGCAACATCAGAACCGCGAAGCCCCGCAGTTCCAATTCGTGACGCAGTAACCGGGCAAAGCCGAGCGTCACATCTTTTTCGGCCAATGTATCCGTCAGAGCCGCGCCGCGCTCCTGTCCGCCGTGAGCGGCGTCCACGACGGCTAGGGGACGAGGAGCGCCAACGCCGCTGGATGCGCCTGCGGATGTGCCTGCAGACGCCGAAGACGACCGCGCCTGCGGGGGATTCGTTGTCCCCGGGGCTGCTGGCTTGCCAGGCGCGACATTTGCGGCGCTGACTGGCGCCGTGGCGAGGATGATGGTCTTTCCGTTATTGCTGAAGGTGGCCAGCAGCGGAGTGGTCGCGATCACATCCAGTTCCGCGACCCCGTTGTTCTCCGAGAATGTGGCCTGCGTGATGACTTTGTTGTCGAACGAGATGGACTGGCTTCCGGGAGAAACCACGGGATCGCGCTTGAAGATCATGCGCAGGCGTCCCGGTTCGGTGGAGACGGTTGGGTCGACCGGCGCCGTAAAATTCAGCAGCAGTCGCGGGGGAGGCCCAGCTTCAAATTGGAAATTCGGTTGTAGTGCAGCTTCGCCGATGAACAGGCGGCGCCCGCTTTCGCGAAAATTGACGTGGTTTCCCAAAAAGCGCGGCAGCAAAGTGGCGAGCGAACCAAGCGGAACCAAGCCCCGCGAGTTCTCCATAAGAAAGGGCGAAGTGAGATTAAAGTCGCGGCCACGAATTTTGCAACGCGCCTTGCCGACGACAAATTCTCCATCGATCGCGTTAAAGCGAAGTCTCCAGCGGGCTCCGGCTGACTGGCTGCTCACGCGGCCGAGCGGCTCCAGAAGTTCGAGCAAGCCAATATAGTCGTGACCGGAGCGCTCGCGCACCGGGAGTGAGTAGGTGGCGACGGAAGCGTAGACGGAGAGTTGCTTTTCATCCGCGGAGCTGGCCACAGGCAAAAGAGTAAGGGCGGCCAGCAGCAGGAGGGCCAGCGTCTTTTTCGTGGTGGTGGAGGGCACTTCCGCTAGTGTAGTGCGTCGGAAATAGTGTGCGTTAAGTATTGTGCCTTGATTCGCGTGATCCGTGGTGCTCGGTGAGGAGTTCAAAGGCTTGAACCACAGAGGGCACAGAGGATCACAGAGGAAATCGGCGACTCATAAATGTCGATCTGTTTGACGCACTGCACTAATTCCCAATTCCCGGCTCTCAGGAAAATCAGGTCGTACCGAGAACTGAGAACTGAAAACAGGGAACTGCAACTTCCCTACTCCAGGCTATAAATCGTGCTTACTCCAGCGCATAGATTGTGAGGCCACTCAGCAGCTTCGGGTAGAAGTCCGTCGATTTTTGAGGCATCACCTCGCCCGCCAGGGCAATGTCGCGCACCTGCTCGACGGGCACGGGGTTCATCAGGAATGCGATCTGTGCCATGCCGTCGGCCACCTGGGCAAGAGCCTCGCTGGCCTCGCGGAAATAAGAGACGTTTTGCTGATTACGAATTGCCTCCTCGGAGATATGCAGGCAACCTTCGAGCAGGCACTTATGCAATTGAACGACATCCAAAGTTTGCTGGCGAAGCGAGACATTTCCGAAGAAGGCGGTGCCAATGCTCTTGGGTGTGTGCAGCAGAAAGGCGCGCTCACGAGTGACTGCCAGGAGCGCCGTTCCAGCCTTCCCTGCCTGCCGAAGAATCGCGGTGGCGCGCGCGCCGTCGATCGCGGCATCGACCTCTTCCACGTTGAAGAACTTCCGGATCTCGGAAGGGAAGTGGAGCAAGGCAGAAGACGGCAAGCCGAATACAACTCGGTGTGTGGGAAGGACCACCAGGCCGGGAGCGTCCATGTCGACGAATGTCATCATCGCCCAGTCGTAAGGATAAGGAGCGGTCGCGTCGATGTGACCAGCCGTGCGTCGTTCGTCGCGATAATTCAATGCCGTTTCATAGCGATGATGGCCATCCGCGATGATCAGCTTTCGATCTTGCATCTGCTTCTGCACCGAGTCAATGACCGCAGCATCAGAGATCTTCCAGACGCGATGTGCCACGCCGTATTCGTCGGTAATGTCGATCTCCGGCGCTGCCGGCGAATCGAGCAGTGCATCCACTTTGCCCGCTCCGCTGTAGAGCATGAAAAGCTGGCCAAAGTGGGCTCGGGTTGCGCGCAGCAGGTCCAGGCGGTCAGCCTTCGGCTTGGTGTGCGTCTGCTCGTGCCGGAAGACGACGCCCGCCGAGTAGTCCTCAAGTTTGCCGAGGCCAATAAAGCCTCGCCGTTCCGCCATGGACTGGCTCCCCGGAACCTTGAAGGTCTGGGAATAGCGGTAGAGGGAAGGATGGGAGTCCTGCTGCAGAACGCCAGTTTTGCGCCAATCCTGGAAAGAGGCCGCCGCACGGGTATAGACATTTTTGGACGCGGTATCGGCCTCGAAACGCCGTCCGAGGATGATTCTAACCAGGTTAAACTCGCTGGCCTGGTAATAGCCTTCCTGCATTGCGGGCGTGATTTTGTCGTAGGGTTGGGTGACGGCTTGCCCGATCGGGACGCGCTCAGGGGCGTAGCGCCATGCTCGAAATGGCGAAATTGTGGCCATTGCCGGTGAAGCAAAATTGTAGCAGGAGGAGCCCGGCAGGAATTGAGCGGAGGCCGTGGGAAAAAAGATGCGCACAGTCCGCAAGACAACTGTTTGCGTTCGATGAGAATCTTACCCGCCGGGACGAAAAAGCTGTCAACTGTTTTTCAAGATTGTGCTAGTATCCGGCCTAGTAGGGTTTCTGGACTCCGCCTTGTGGGGGCGGTTGGACCTCCCCAGGTGAACTCGCATTGACTAGCAGGGTCTATGCTGTGCCGCACACGGTTCTCGGCTCGGATCTTTTTTCTGGTGCTACTGACCGTTGCTGTGTGCAGGACCACTCCACTGGCGGCACAAGCTTCCGTCGAAGACGTTCACATTCAGCCCCGCGTTGTGCCGGAGCCTCCCAAAGAGCCTGAGGGCGATCCCTCTCTTCGGACCCACACCAAGCCCGTCAAAGTGGATGTGAACCTAGTGCTGGTGCCGGTGACCATCACCGATCCCATGAATCGCCTGGTAACTGGCCTCGACCGTGACAATTTCAATCTTTTCGAAGGCAGAGATCAACAGGTGATCAAGACGTTCTCCAGCGAGGATGCGCCCATTTCTCTGGGCGTGATCTTTGACGTGAGCGGGAGCATGGGAAGCAAGATCGAGCGCGCCCGCGAGGCGGTCATTGAGTTCTTCAAGACGGCCAACCCGCAGGACGAATTCTTCATGATCACCTTCGCGGACAAGCCGGAACAACTCTCCGACTTCACCAGTTCCGTCGACGACATTCAGGGAAAACTTCTCTACACCATGCCTAAAGGGCGGACCGCGCTTCTCGATGCCATTTATCTGGGCGTGACCAAGATGCGCCAGGCCAAGTATCCGAAGAAGGCGCTCCTGATTATTTCCGACGGGGGCGACAACCACAGCCGCTACACCGAAGGCGAAATCCGGTCGATGGTCAAAGAGGCCGACGTGCTTATCTATGCCATCGGAATCTACGATCATTATTTTCAGTCCGATGAGGAGCGGCTTGGCCCCGCGCTGCTCAGCGACATCACGGAACTGACTGGCGGGCGGGCTTTTACCATCGACAATCCGAATGACCTGGCGGATGTTTCTACAAAAATCGGCATCGAGCTGCGCAACCAATATGTGCTGGGATACCGTCCAAAGAACCCGGCACACGACGGCAAATGGCGTAAGATAAAGGTCAAGCTCAATCCGCCAAAGGGCTTGCCTCCGCTGCGGGTGTACGCGAAAACTGGTTACTATGCTCCGACGGAATAACGCTGCTCTGCTGATTTTCCTCCTGTCAACTTTCCTCATCGCCTACTCGCAGACCGCGGGAGTGCCTTCGGCTCAGACCCAGCCGCCTGCTCAGACGCCATCCGCACAAACTCCGCCCCCGTCTCCAACTCCACCAGATGCGGGCGCGCCACAATCTACCCCGCCAACGCCAGCACCGGCTGCTCCCTCTGACAGCGCTCAAAGTCCGGATTCCGGCGATAACAGCACTTTTGTTTTCAAGAAAGAGGTGGACGAGGTTGTTCTGCACGCCACCGTTGTCGACAGCAAGCAACACATTGTCACGAACCTTGGTAAGAACAACTTCACGATCTACGAAGACGGACATCCACAGACCATCACGTCATTTCGTCACGAAGATATTCCGGTCGCCATGTGCATCGTGGTCGACAACTCGGGATCGATGCGCGAAAAACGCGAGAAGGTGAACGCCGCCGCCCTGAATCTGGTGCGCGCGTCGAATCCTAACGACGAGGTCTGTGTCGTCAACTTCAACGACGAGTATTACCTCGATCAGGACTTTACTGCCAACATCAACAAGTTGAAAGAAGGCCTGGAAAAGATCGAAACCCGCGGCGGCACTGCTCTCTATGACGCGGTGGTTGCCTCCGCAATCCATCTGAAGGAAAACGCCAAGCTCGAAAAGAAAGTGATCTTTGTGGTGACGGACGGGGATGACAACGAGAGTTCCGAGACTTTGGACCAGGCAGTGCGGCGTCTGCAAACCGAGAATGGACCCGCCGTATATGCCATCGGTCTGCTGGAGGGCGAAGAACATGTACGCCATGCCAGACGGGCCTTGCAGGTGATGTGCGAGCGAACCGGCGGCATCGCCTTCCTGCCGAAGACGCTGGATGAAGTGGATGCCATCAGCCGGAGCGTGGCGCATGACATCCGGAGCCAGTACACCATCGGATACAAACCCACCATGCCGCGGAGCCAGGGCGGATACCGCGAGATTAAAGTAGACGCGAAGTCCGACAAGCACGACAAACTGATTGTGCGAACCAAGAGCGGTTACTATGCCGGGCCGGAACCGGCTTCGGGCGCGCAGTAGGCGCGCGAGTCGCGTCGCAGATGAAATATAAATTCTCGGCAATTCGCGACGACCAGGTTCCACGCTGCCGGATTCCGCTGCTCCAGCACCTGCTCGATATCTACGCCAGCGAGACCAATAAAGTGATCTCGGTTTGGGCGAGCTTCGATGACGCCGATCTCGGCTACCGGCCGCATCCGAAGTCCACTTCGGTGGTCGACATCATGAAACATCAACTGCTGTCGGAGCGGCGATTCTTTGCCGAATTTCTGGCTGCGCCAGAAGTCGCGGCAGATCTGGTTCTGCCCCAGACGCTTTCGGTCGAGCACTTCAACCAGCGGATGCTGGACCTTGCGCGGCCACGACTGCAATTCATGGCGGAACGCAATGAGGAGTGGTGGCGCGAAGTCGTCCCTTTCTTTGACACGCGGCGCGAACGGATTTGGGTCTTCTGGCGTCGCGTTCTGCACACCGCTCATCACCGCACGCAGTTGACCGTCTATCTGCGCTTGCTGGAAAAAGCCGTGCCTGCCACCTACGGGCCAACAGCCGACGTTACCTGGCAAGGCGCCGATCCTACTACCACAATAGAGGCTGCGAGACGCTTAGGCCAAACAAGTGACAATTGACGCTGGCAGCTTGCCTTCCTTACTCTGTAGAGTGCTCTCCACGAACGCAACTTCTCACCTGCGCGTCAGCGACGACATCACCAAACTCGTTGGCGAGACCCCGATGCTGCAACTGAAGAAGCTGGCTTCCGCGGGTTCGGCGGCCGACATCTTTGCCAAGCTCGAATATCTCAATCCCGGCGGAAGCGTAAAGGATCGCGCCGCTATCGGCCTGATTGCTCGCGCCGAGAGCGAGGGAAAGCTCAAGCCCGGCGGCACCATCATCGAAGCCACTGCGGGAAACACTGGCATCGGCCTTGCGCTGATCGGCGTCAATCGCGGATACAAAGTACGGTTGTTTGTGCCCGAAAAATTTTCCGAAGAAAAAGTCCTGATCATGCGGGCCTTCGGCGCCGAAGTGATCCGTACCCCGGACGCCGAGGGCATGCAGGGCGCAATCAGCCGCGCAAAAGATCTGGCAGCCTCCGATCCGTCTGCATTCCTGGCCGCGCAGTTTGACAATCCCGCGAACACCGATTTTCATTACGAAACAACGGCGCGCGAGATTTTCGAGCAAATGGACGGCCGGGTTGACGCCATTACGATCGGCTGCGGCACGGCAGGAACATTTACCGGAGTCGCGCGCTACCTGAAAGAGCGGATTGCCAACGTTTTTTGTGTCGCCGTGGAGACGCAGGGCTCGGTCCTCGGCGGGGGACAGCCTGGTCCACACAAGGTGGAAGGAATCGGCAACAGCTTTGTTCCCGGCAATTTTGACCGCTCCGTTTGCGACGAAATTTTCAAAGTAACCGACGAGCAGGCCTTTGGCATGGTAAAGGAACTGGCTGCCCGCGAAGGCGTGTTGGGCGGATCGAGCTCCGGCGCCAATGTCTATGCGGCGGTAGAGATCGCCAAACGCCTCGGGCCGGGCAAGCGAGTCGCCACCATGATTCCCGACTCCGCCGAGCGTTATCTCTCCAAGAAGATCTTCGAAGGCGGAATCTAGCGCCGCCAAAACGCGGTGTTTCGCCAACGGAGGACCTCTTGCGTTAATCTTCTCCACCAAGAATCACGCGTATCTTCCCAATTTGCAAATTGAAAAGCCACGGTTTAGCCTCTACGCCAGAGGGCAATATGGGCATTGTCGAGAACATCAAAGACGCAGCTGACCTTGCCAAGAAAATAGGTGACATCGAACTATACCGGAAGATAGTTCACCTCGAAGGTGAGGTCATGGACTTGACGCGGGATAAGCGGCAAGCAGATCAGAAGATCGAAGAGTTACAGGGGAAACTTGCCTTGCAAGGCAAAATGACCTTCAAGCAGCCGTTCTATTTTCAAGAAGGCGACAACGTCCCGTTCTGCCCAAGGTGTTTCGAGAAGGACAAGACTGCGGTTCATCTTTTTCTTGAGATCAATCGAGCCGACCTCCGGAAATGGGAATGCCGCGAATGCAAGAGCGGCTATCGGATTGAAGGGCCGGATTATGATCGACGCTATCAGGTCCAAGGTTCGTTCGATCCCGGACCTTGGAGCTAGCCGGGCCCGAGGCAATATGGTGTCTAGTCCCAAGACATGGCTTACAAAGCGTCCCAACACATCCCTTACACTTTTTGTTAACTGGGAATCCAGTGCTCGACGATGGTCGAGCGCTGGATTCCCAGGTCGATCTCGCGGATCAGGGTGCTGCAGTAATACACTTGCAAGCGTTGTTCGAGCTGCATCACCTGCACCCATTCTCCGGCTAAGGCATTGCTGATTTTCCAGTTCTTTCTGGCCAGTGTAAGTTTGCCTTGTGCATCCACTTTCAACACCCGCGCTCCCCCCGGATATTCCCAATGCGGGGGGGTTGGCATCATAGCGCCGCACACTTGGACGCCAGCGGCTGGCCGGGGCCTGCATGTCCAGCGCCTCATGGGGTCGCACGTGATTGTGCTCCCAGCGAAACTGGTCCAGCCACAGTTGTACGTCCGGCACCAGCACTCGCCGCCGCGCCAGCGCTCGCTGCAGCTCGCCGTGAAACCGCTCTACCTTGCCCTGGGTTTGGGGATGTCTCACTCGGCTCCAGTGCAGCCCGATGCCTTGCCGCATCAGCCACAACGACAACTTGGTCATTCCGCCCGCACTGTGCACGCTCCACCATGGCGTGCCGTGGTCCATCAGCATCGCCTGCGGCACGCCGTGCTCGCAAAAGGCCGCCACCAGCGGCTCTTGCACTTGCTCGGTGTGCGTGCTCGCCACCGCGTGCAGCACAATCACGTAGCGGCTGTGATCGTCGATCACCGACAGCGGCCCGACTTTCTGATGCCACAGCTTCGGACCTTTGAAGTCCATCTGCCACAGTTCATTCGGCGCGCTGCGCTCGAACCGCTCCACCGCCGGCTCATGCCGGTCTTCGCAATGCACCAGGTCATGCCGCAGCAGAATGCGATGAATCGTATTCCGCCCCAGCTCGATTCCCTCACGCTGCAACAACACTCGCAGCTTGCGTGATCCCCAGTCTGGATAGCGCTGCCGCATCTCCACCACCCGCTGCTCTACCTTCTCGTTCGTTCGCCGCGGACTGTGCTGCGGCCGCCGGCTGCCTTCCGCGATCGCTGCCGCTCCACCCTGACGATACCGTTTCAGCCACTCATAGCCGACCGGCCGCGAGATCCCGAACTCCCGGCACAACTCCGCCAGCGTTTTCTCTCGGCGATACGCCGCCACCACAAACCGCACTCGCTGCTCGCGCACGTCCATCGTCTTCCAAGGCATCTTTCTCCCTCGCCCGCTTCGCGGACGAGCGGAGTGTAAGGGATGTCTTGGGACACCCTGTAAAGGATGTCATGGGACTGAACACAAGGAGCGCGAATGTGTGGGGCACCCGGCCGGTCACAATCCGCGTATAGTTTGCCTAATAGGGACCGATTTTAGTGGACAAACGATACCAGGTATTCGTCAGCTCGACTTACGATGATCTTCGGGAGGAGCGGAGCGAGGTGATGCTTGCCCTGCTCGAACTTGATTGCATTCCCTCGGGGATGGAACTTTTTCCTGCCGCAAATGAGGATCAGTGGACGTTGATAAAACAAGTTATTGATGACTGTGATTACTACGTGGTGATCATTGGCGGTAGGTATGGGTCGCTTCATGCCAGCGGTAAGAGTTACACGCAAATGGAGTACGAGTACGCCCTCTCGAAAGGAAAGCCCACAATAGCCTTTCTTCATCACGATCCCGCGGCCATCCCGGCGGGCAAAACAGAGTCGAGCACCAAGGGAAAGCAGAAGCTCGCCGCTTTTCGAGAGCTTACACAGACAAAGATAGTTAAGTTTTGGTCTTCGCCCTCTGATCTCGGGTCGAAAGTCAGCCGCGGTGTGACGATGCTGATGAAGCGCCATCCCGGAATCGGGTGGGTTCGAGCGAACGAGCTATCCTCGGCCACGGCTCCCGAAATGCTACGCCTGAGGCGAAAAATTGACGAGTTGGAGTCGCAGCTAAGCAAAACAGCAAAAGCCCGTCCTCTGGGGAGCGAGGAACTAGCGCAGCAGGATGACGAGTATGTGCTCAACTTCGATGTTGAGTTCAAGGATCACGGAGGGAATGTGGTCTGGGAAAATGAATATTGGCAGGAGGCGACCTGGAACGACATATTCGGCGTCATTGCCCCGTTCCTTATCGGTAGAGTCAATGAGAGCGACATCAGGACGATACTGGCCTCTGGCTTTAGAAAGCAGCTTCTAAAAATTGCAAAGGCTGACTCTGACCTTAAGCGGAAAAAATGGAGCCGCGGGCTACGGCTGTCAAAAGCAATCCTAAAGCTGGACGACTTAAAGACGGTTATCATTCAGCTGCGCGCACTCGGCCTCATTACCGATGAACGGGTAGGCAGCTCCGTTTACTGGAGACTTACGCCACTTGGCGATGACGAGATGACGCGCCTAAAGGCGATCAGGAAAGGCGGTCAAGCACGTGGGAAGAAACAGCACGGCCCACGTGCCGCTAACGATAGGAGCGCTACTTGATCGTGACCAGCTTCTCCACCAGCCCTGAGTAGTCTTTCTTTTCCAGCCCATGCACTTCTTTGTTGTACTCGTCCACTTTGCTGGAATAGTTCATGGAGCAGAACTTTGGGCCGCACATGGAGCAGAAGGCTGCTGTTTTGTAGCCTTCTTCGGGTAGCGTCTCGTCGTGCATGGAGCGGGCGGTTTCGGGATCGAGCGAAAGTTCGAACTGTTTTTCCCAATCGAACTTATAACGGGCATAGCTGAGGGCGTCGTCGCGGTCGCGGACTCCTGGACGGTGACGGGCTACGTCGGCCGCGTGGGCAGCGATCTTGTAGGCGATGATTCCGTCTTTTACGTCTTTTTCGTTGGGCAGGCCCAGATGTTCTTTGGGCGTGACATAGCAGAGCATCGACGCTCCGTACCAGCCGATCATGGCCGCGCCTATGGCCGACGTGATGTGGTCGTAGCCGGGGGCTATGTCGGTGACTAGCGGGCCTAGCGTATAGAACGGGGCTTCGTAGCAGAGTTCGTTTTCTTTCTCGACCTGCTCTTTGATCTTGTCCAGCGGAATGTGGCCCGGGCCTTCGATCATGGTCTGGACGTCGTGCTTCCAGGCGATTTTTGTCAGCTCCCCTAACGTGGCGAGTTCGGCGAACTGGGCTTCGTCGCTGGCATCGGCGAGGCAGCCGGGGCGCAGGCCATCTCCGAGCGAATAGCTGACGTCGTATTTCTTCATGATCTTGCAGATGTCGTCGAAACATTCGTACAGGAAATTTTGTTTGTGGTGGTGGGCCATCCACTGCGCGAGGATCGCGCCGCCTCGGCTGACGATTCCGGTGATGCGCTTGGAGACCATCGGCAGATACTGAATGAGCACGCCGGCATGGATGGTCATGTAGTCGACGCCTTGCGCGGCCTGCTCTTCGATCACTTCGAGCATGACGGCGGCGTTGAGGTCTTCTACGCGCTTTACGCGCGAAATCGCTTCATAGATCGGAACGGTGCCGATGGGCACCGGAGAGTGGCGGAGGATGGCTTCGCGAATCTCGTGGATGCCGCCGCCGGTGGAGAGATCCATGACGGTGTCGGCGCCGTAGTGAACGGAGGTGTGCAGCTTTTTGAGTTCCTCATCGACGTTCGAGGTGACGGCCGAGTTGCCGATATTGGAGTTGATCTTGCAGAGCGAGGCGACACCGATGGCCATCGGCTCAAGCTCGGGATGGTTGATGTTGGCGGGGATGATCATGCGTCCGCGGGCGACTTCATCGCGCACGAGGTCGGCGGTAATCTTCTCGCGCGCAGCCACGTATTCCATTTCCTCGGTGGTGATCCCCTGGCGGGCATAGTGCATCTGCGAAAAATTGCCGTCTTTATTCTGCGCTTTGCGTTTTGCGAGCCACTCTGCGCGAGGTTGAGGAGGAGTGTGGAAGCCGTTGCCGTTAGAGCCGTTCGCGGAATTGCCGTTCGTCGCCGTCATGTTTGCCTTACCGTCCTTAACAGAATATAGAGAAACAATTATTATACGCCGCACGACGGGACCGTCGCTTGCTGCCGAGGGGACTGGTTCCTTCATTTGGACATTCGGAGCGGGAAAAGCTACGATGGCCTACCGAAACGGCGTGTAGGTCGTTTGCCGCCGCGTTGGAAAAGTGAATCGGCGTGCCACGAGGAGAATCGAAGTTTTAAAGTTGTTATGACGACAATCCCGGACCCCTGGTTCCGGCAGGAGAAAACGAGAATGAAGCGACTGTTAGGCACAAGTAACGATGTTGCTCTTACAAGTCTGCGGCTGGTTCTGGGAGTGATTTTCTTTGCGCACGGCGCACAAAAAATGCTGGGATGGTTTGGTGGTCACGGCTTTCACGGAACCATGAGTTTCTTTGGGCACCTGGGACTGCCCGCGCCCGTCGCGTTCCTTGTCATCTGCACGGAGTTCTTCGGTGGACTCGGCCTGATTGTTGGATTGCTGACCAGGATTGCCGCGCTGGGGATCGGCGGGGAGATGATCGGAGCCATCTTCCTGGTGCATCTGCCGAACGGTTTCTTCATGAACTGGACGGGCATGCAGAAGGGCGAGGGGATCGAGTATCACCTGCTGGTGATCGCCATCGCAGCGACGTTGCTGTTGCGCGGCGCGGGGCCGTTTTCGGTGGACCGGGCGCTGAGCCAGTAGGCCGCAGGAGCGGCTTCATGTTCGGATTGCTAGATGCAACAGTATGGCGCTTTCAACGGCGGTGACGTCCGACCGCGAAAGGTCTCCTAATTTGCTCTTCAGCCGTCGCTTCGAGGCGGTCATTATTTGATCGGCCATCGCTTTGCGTTGTTCGCCGTTGAGCGTGATCAGGGCCTCACCCGGATAGACCTTTGCTACTTGGCTTGTAATGGGGATAACAATCACACGATTGAGAACGGCATTGGCGGCATCGTTGCTAATCACGAGGGCTGGCCGTGTCTTCTGGATCTCACCGCCAATCGAAGCATCGAACGAAACCCACCATACTTCACCTTTGCGTGGGTGCATCGCCAATCAATCCTTCAGCCCATTCTTCCGCCTCACGCTCGCGATCTGAATCATTGGCCATTTCACGATACTTCGAGACCAAACTATTTGGGGAATGCTCGGCGGCCGTGCGCGCAGCCCTCTCGACATCTTCTTCCGCATATTCGTCTACGACAAACCACGTCGGATGGCGACGAGACATCGGATTCCCGAGGGGTTGTTTTGAGTTGCCGTTCCAGCGAACGGCCACGACCGGCTCGTTATCCCAAATAATCCGGGCCACACTCATTCCATTCTCGCCAGGGTCGTGAATCACCTCAATAACGCCGCCCATTCGACTTCTAGGAGACAAGACTTCTTGGGGACGAACGTAAGGCATATCTGAGTACCTCCTGAGAAATAGTAGTTCTCCGGATAGTTGCTGTCAATAGCTATCATACAAGCTAATTATGGTAGCTACAACATGTTAATTTCTCAGCGTCTTGCCGGTTTTCAGTGTGAACTGAATCCTTTCCTGGGTTTTTTTCTCGCCGCAGAGCGACTTGAATGCCTCGCGCTCCAGATCGAGCAGGTACTGTTCGCTGACCGGCGTGCCGGGCGTTATATTTCCTCCACAAAGGACCTCTGCGATCTTTGTGCCTAACTTCAGCTCGTGATCGCTGATGTAATCGCCCTGGCGCATCAGGTAGACGCCCATTTTGAGCGCGGCAAGAATGCTCTCGCCGGGCGCAGGAATGTCGGTGCGCATGACGGGAGGCTCGTAGCCCGCCCGGAAAAGTTCCAGCGCGCGGGTTTTGGCGTCGGAGAGCACTCGCTCGCGGTTCATGGTGATGCGATCGGAATTCGACAGGAAGCCGAGGCCGCGGGCCTCATGAGCCGAAGTTGCGACTTTGGCGGTGGCGATTGTTTCAAAGGATTTTTTCATCGCCTCCAGGAGTTCGACGGATTCGCCGCGGCCGTCCGGGCGAATCGAGGCTGCGCTATCGACCGCGCGCAATAACATTTCCTTGCAACCGCCGCCGCCGGGAAGCAGTCCGACGCCGACTTCGACGAGGCCCATATAAAGTTCGGCGTGGGGCTGGCGCGCGGCGGCGTGCAGTGAGATCTCGCAACCGCCACCGAGCGCGAGCCCAAACGGCGCGATCACGACCGGCTTGGGTGAGAATTTGACCGCTTGTGTCATGCCCTGGAACTGGCGGATCGCCATGTCAACGTCGTCCCACTCTTCTTCCTGCACCGACATCAGCAATAACATGAGGTTCGCGCCGACCGAAAAATTCTGCGCGTCGTTGGTGATGACGAAGGCGTCGAAGGCATCGCCGGGTCCGCCGGGTTTCAGAGTTTGCAAAATCAGCGAGATGATGTCGGCGCCGAGCGCGTTCATTTTGGAGTGGAACTCGATGCAGCCCACGCCATCGCCCAAATCCACCAGCGAGGCGCCGGAATTTTTCTTGACCACGCCGTTCGATTTTTTGGCGACGCCGACCGACCAGACTCCGGGGGGAACAGTTACCGGTTGCCAGTTGCCGGTTGCCAGATCGGCAAACTTGCGGCCCGAGGCGGTCTTCGCATCGTCTTCATACCAGGATTTCTTGCCGCTACTTAAGAGCTTCTCGACGTTTGCGGCTACTGGATGGCCTTCCTTCTTCATGCGCGCTACGGTTGCTTCCACGCCGGCGGCATCCCAGAGTTCGAAGGGGCCGAGCTCCCAGTTGAAGCCCATGCGCATGGCGCGATCGATCTCGACGACGGAGTCGGAAATCTCGGGAATGCGATTGGCAGAATAGGTCCAGAGATCGGCGAGGGCGGTCCACAAAAAGCTTGCGGCTTTGTCGGGCTTCTGGGGCGCGCCGTCGAGGCCGAGCAACATGCGGACACGGGCACCAGTATCCTCAACATTTTTTGCCATATCGAGGGCGGCAAATTTGGGTTTCTGGCGCGGATGGTATTCCAGGGTTTTCCAATCCAGCGCGAGGCGCTCGTCGTCCTTTTTGCCGGGTTCGGCGGGCGAGGGCGCCCGCCCCACACCTTTCTTATAGAAGCCGCCTTTGGTTTTATCGCCCAGCCATTTGCGCTCGAGCATCTGGCGGAAAAATGGGGGAATCTGCAATTCGCTGCGCTCGTCGTGGACGTTCTGTGTCATGTTGCCGACCACATGGCCCAGAATGTCGAGTCCCACCAGGTCGATGGTTCGGAACGTGGCCGAGCGTGGCCAGCCTACGGCCTGCCCGGTGAGCGCGTCGATCTCTTCAATGCTCAGGTCCATTTCCTGCATCAGCCGCATCACGTTGAGCACCGAGAATGTCCCAATGCGATTGGCGATGAAGTTAGGCGTGTCTTTTGCGAACACCACGTCCTTGCCTAGCTGGACATCGCAGAAGTGGGCGACGGCTTCGATGAGCGCGCGGTCGGCCTCCGGCGTTGGAATCAGCTCCAGCAGCCGCATATAGCGGGGAGGATTAAAGAAATGCGTTCCGAACCAGGAGCGCTGAAAATCCTCGGAAAATCCCTCGGCGATTCTCGCGACGGGAAGGCCGCTGGTGTTGGTCGTGATGATTGTGCCCGGCTTGCGGAAGGCGTCGACCTTTTTGAGTAAGGCCCGCTTGATTTCGAGATTCTCGACGACGGCCTCGATGATCCAGTCCACATCAGCGAGTCGTTTCAGATCGTCGTCGAAATTGCCTACCGTCACCAGGCGCGCGAGCGAGGATTCGAAGAACGCCGCGGGTTTCGACTTTTTGGTGGCATCGAGTCCGGCGGCAGAAATCCTGTTACGGGCCGGGCCGTCGGCGTCAGGCGGAACGATATCCAGGAGCAGGGACGGCACTCCAGCGTTGGCGAAATGCGCGGCAATACGGGCGCCCATCGTGCCGGCGCCGAGAATGGCAACTTTATTGATGCGTTTCATAAGGGCTGACTCCGTAATCAGTGACGTTTACCTGGTTAGAAATTCGAAATCTTCCAGGAGGCTGCGGGAAAGGTCCAGGTCCGACACGCAGTCCCTAAAGGGGTGATTGATTCCAAGCCCTTGCGGTATCGCTAAAGCGATACCCTGATACGAAACCGATTTTCTCCATGGTTTTAGGACAGTCATCTATCACCTAGGGCAGTTTATCCACCACCCAGTCGTTCTTGCCAATGTTGACCAGGACTATTTTCGACGACCGGCGGGCCAGGCGGACTGCTTGCGGAGTCACGAGCACGACGGGGAAACTGTAGCGCCCGCGATGTCCATGGCCGGAACCGATCTCAAATGCCCGCTCCGTCGGAGCCGAGAAGAACTGTTCCAACTTGTCGGCGTTTTGCGAATGGCGGATTCCGTCGCTCAGCAGAATCATGCCGTTTTCGAGATCCCCGGCTTGCCATGCGTGCAAAAAGCGATTGGCGGTTGCGAGGGCATAAAGGTAAGCCGGATCAGAAGAGCTCGGCGGCCGGGCGGGCTGGCTATGAGGGCGCGCCCAGCCTGGAATTGCGAGCAGCATTGCGAACACGAAGAATATGCATATCGCCCCCGGGATCCTCGCGCGCGCGGGCCCAAGCTTTCCACCGAAAGTGCTCGGAACCCACTCATCGCAAAGAACGTGATGCGTGGGGCACTGTTGAGAAGAAGAGGTTTTCCTGTCGCTGGTTGTTAACGAGCCGGTCGGGTTCTGAAGCAGGACCACGGAGTATTGTGCTCGGCGAAGCGTTTTAGTTCAAGTGGCAGGTCCGGGCAGGTAGGGCCATGTACCGATTGGAGGCATTCCGGCGTGAGGCCGTACTTGCCGACGGCTGGACCCTCCCTTCGTGCTTAGTCCCCGTTCTCCGTGCTTTACCGATAAAGACTACAATGCTAGTATCCGCTGGACGTGAGGACTGCATGAATTCGCCGTACGGGCTTCAGATCACCGAAAACTGTCTCATCTGCAAGCTGCGGCAGTCCGGCTTCTTCTGCGATCTTCCCAAGCCTTCGCTTGAGCATCTGGAGAAGATCAAGTACGCAAGCGCCTTCCCTCAGGGAGCCGTCCTGTTCGTGGAGGGGCAGGCGCCACGCGGCATCTACATCCTGTGCTCGGGCCGTGTGAAGCTGACCACCACCTCAAAGGATGGGAAGACGCTGATTTTGCGCATTGCTCAAGCTGGTGAGGTTCTCGGCCTGCACGGCACGGTTTCCGGCAAGCCTTACGAACTGACGGCGGAGGCTCTACAGCCCTGCCAGCTTGATTTCATCAAGCGCGATGATTTTTTGAAGTTCCTGCAGAACCACGCCGATGCCTGCCTGAATGCCGCACACCACCTGAGCGAAAACTGCCAGACCGCTTATGACATGATCCGCTCGCTTGGCCTGTCGCATTCCGTATCCGAGAAGCTGGCACGCTTGCTGCTGGAGTGGGCGAGCGACGGCGAGCAAACGAAAGAAGGGATCCGGGTGAAGATTGCGCTGACTCATGAGGAGATTGCGCAACTCATCGGCACCTCGCGCGAAACGGTGACTCGGGTGCTCGGTGAATTCCGTGATCAGGAGTTCGCGCAACTGCGCGGATCAACGCTGCTGATTCGCAATCGAGCGGCCCTGGAAAAATTGGTCGGCGCCTGAGCTGGACACTGTCCACGCTGCTATCCTGATTCTCTTGCGCGCCCAAGCCCATGTCATGACATCCAGCGCCTTACCCTCTGCGCGGGAGATTGCCACCCTTATCCGCGCAAAAACTATCTCACCGGTTGAAGTCGCGCGCATTCACCTGGATCGCATCGAACGCCTCAATCCTGTATTTCAATGCGTTTGTGGATTGCCGGCCGGAGGCAGTGCTGGTTCAGGCGCGCAAGGCTGAGCGAGCTGTTCTCCAAGGAGACGCCTTGGGCTCGCTGCATGGCGTACCCGTGTCGATCAAGTCCTCAATCGATGTTGCAGGACATCGCTGCGAAGCCGGCACGCGTTTGCGTGCCGGATACATCGCTGCTGAAGATGCTCCGTTGGTTGGTCGCCTGCGCGCGGCAGGCGCGGTCATTCTCGGCGTCACCAACGCGCCCGAGTTACTGATGGCATGGGAGACGGACAACCTACTCTATGGCCGCACCAATAACCCCTGGGATCTGACACGTACCGCGGGCGGCTCGAGCGGAGGGGAAGCGGCCGCCATTGCGGCAGGCCTCAGCGCAGGCGGCGTGGGTAGCGATGGAGGAGGCTCCATTCGTGAGCCAGCACATTTTTGCGGCATCTGCGGATTGAAGCCGACGCCGGGACGCATTCCATCGACCGGACACTTTCCGAAAGCGGGCGGCCCTTTCGCGTTGCTTGGAGTGGTCGGGCCGATGGCGCGTACCGTTGACGATTTGCGAATCCTATTTGAGGCGATGGCGGGCGCCGATGACGGCGATCCGTGCTCGGCTCCGGTTGCTGTGCGAGAAATTCTAAAAAAAGACCTGGCCAATGTTGCAGTGGGATTTTTTGAAGACGATGGGCGCACACCGGCGACTTCCGCAACCAGGGCGGCGGTGAATGGTGCGGCAGCCGCGTTGACGAGTTGCGGATTTCGTGTCGAGCGATTTCAGCCCGATGGTCTGGAAGAAGCTCGTCAACTTTGGTGGCGGTTTTTCGGCACGGCTGGCGGCATGATTCTCGGGCCGATGCTGCGCGGCCATGAGCGCGAACTAAGCCCCATCCTGCGAGAGTTTTTCTTGTGGACTTCGGCTGAGCCGTCGCACACTGGCGATTCTCTGCTGGGTGCGTGGTTGAGGCGCGATGAATTGCGCGAAAAAATTTTGCGCCAGATGCAAAAGTATCCCGTGCTGCTTTGCCCGACTGCGGCGATTCCCGCCTTCCGACACGGCGAACGCGAATGGCAGGTAGAAGGCCAGACGGTGAAGTATCTGGATGCGTGGTCCTATTGCGAGTGGTTCAACCTGCTTGGCTTTCCTGCCGTTGTGGTGCCGATGGGGTTTTCTGAAGAAGGCTTGCCGATCGGAGTGCAACTTGCCGGACGCCCATGGGAAGAAGAACTCGTGCTCGCCGTCGCCGCCGCGCTTGAAGCGGCGCGTGGGCCGCTGCCGTCGCCGCCTGAACTTTAGGGCGAGTGTAGCGCGGGCGCCCTCGCCCGCGAATCCGAGGGATAATGCGGCCGTTTCACGACCTGAAACCCGCCCAACGGCTTCTTAATCTTTTTGTACTATTACCCGGTATCGTCGGGCCGACTACACTGTTTCCTCAACGCGCATCGATGTGGGCCGATCGCGAGCCAAGCGGAACAATGTCAGTCTCCAATCCATCCAGTCCGAAGCTGGTGCGCGCCTTGTTGGTTGTGCTGGTTGCGTCGGCGGCCTACTTGTATCCTTTCCCGCAAGCCAATCTTATTTATCCCGCCGTGGTCGTGATTCACTCTCTTGCTGGAATTCTGGCCACTATCGTCGGGGCCATACTGCTGTCGCGTCTGCTGCGGGACGGGAGCAAGCTTTGGAAAACGGGATGGCTTCTCCTCGCCGGCGGCGCTGTTCTGGGAGTGCTTCTTCTTTACACAGGAACCTCGCGCAGCGAGTTCAAATGGCTCTATGCGCATATTGTTCTGAGCATGCTCGGCGTCGGCTGCCTGTTCGCGGAGATGCTGCGAGGCCGCGGTTGGTTGAGTTCGAACGCCGCCATCCGGTTGCTGGTTTGCTTTGGCGTGCTGGGAGCGATTGGGTGGGCCGCGCACTATCAGCGCGAGAATCGCTGGCTGACAAGCTCGGTCATTAAGAATCCCACGCTTCCTCCTGAAGCGATGAGCGGCGAAGGCGACGGGCCATCGGGTCCGTTTTTCCCGAGCTCAGCGCAGGTCTACGGAGGCCAGAAGATTCCCAGCAAGTTCTTCATGGAGTCCGACTCCTGCAAGCGTTGCCATGAAGATATTTACAACCAGTGGAACAGCTCGGCCCACCATTTTTCGTCGTTCAACAATCAGTGGTATCGCAAGGCGATCGAGTACATGCAGGATACGATTGGCACCAAGCCCTCGAAATGGTGCGGTGGATGCCATGACCCGGCGGTGCTCTACGCCGGCAAAATGGATACTCCTATCAAGCAGATCGTGCACACCCCCGAGGCGCAAGCCGGGTTAGGGTGCATGATGTGCCACTCGATTGCCGACGTGAAAAGCACGATGGGCCAAGGCGATTTTTACCTGGAGTATCCCAAACTGCATGAACTGGCGGCCAGCAAGAATCCGGTGGTTCGTGCGCTTCATGATTTCATCACCAGGCTGAACCCGGAACCACACCGCCGCGTCTTCCTCAAGCCGTTCATGCGCGAGCAGACGGCCGAATTTTGCTCCTCTTGTCACAAGGTTCATCTCGACGTTCCGGTCAACGGATATCGCTGGCTGCGCGGTTTCAACGAGTATGACAACTGGCAGGCCAGCGGAGTTTCCGGCGAGGGTGCACGTTCGTTTTATTACCCTCTAAAACCGCAGCAGTGCGCCGATTGCCACATGCCGCTTGAGACTTCCAACGACATGGGCAACATCGACGGGAAGATACATTCGCATCGCTTCCCGGCCGCCAACACGGCGCTGCCGACGGCGAACGAAGACGCTGCCCAGTTGAAGGCTACTGAAGACTTTCTGACCAGCGGAATCGTGAGCGTTGATATTTTTGCACTCTCTCCGGCCGTCGCACTTAAGAATGAAACGGGAGTGGCCGCGCAACACGAACTTGCAACTACTTTCGCCGTGGGCGAAGAAGCCGAGGCCCCGTCGCCTGCGATCCTGACTTCTGAAAGCGCCAGTGAAGCCGCTCCCATCACCGCGCCTCTGGACCGTGTGCACGCAACTGTTCGTCGCGGCGACACTGTCCGCGTGGATGTGGTAGTGCGTACCAAGCGCGTCGGCCATTTCTTCCCCGGCGGCACGGTGGATGCCTTCGATACC
Organism: uncultured Acidobacteriaceae bacterium; assembly: GCA_963821295.1. Classification (GTDB taxonomy): domain Bacteria; phylum Acidobacteriota; class Terriglobia; order Terriglobales; family Acidobacteriaceae; genus Acidiflorens. Next base: position 1,973,276 of record CAWGDB010000001.1, read on the forward strand.
TGGCTTGAACTCAGGGGCGTCGACGACCGTGGCCAGATAGTTTTCTGGAGCGGCATGGTGGAAGAGGGCGGCAAGGGTCCGGTGGAAAAGGGCGCGCACTTCTACCGCTCGCTGCAGGTTGATGGGCACGGCAATCCGATCAACAAGCGCAATGCCTGGGCGACGCGCTCGGTGGTGTACGTGCATCTCATCCCGCCCGGCGCAGCTGACACTGTGCACTTTCGCATGAAAGTCCCTGCGAAGGCCGGCAGCAAAATCAATCTCACAGCGCGCCTGTGCTATCGCAAGTTTGCCTGGGAAAACACGCAATTTGCATTTGCCGGACAGCCGGATCCCGCCGCACCCAAGTCCGAGGTTGCTCCGGGATACGACGACAGAAAATTTCTGCTGAACGCTTCACTGCATGGAGTCTCGGCGAAAAAGGAAGAGATTCCAGATCTGCCAATCGTGGCGCTCGCCCAAGACGAGGTAAGGCTCGGCGTGCTGCCCTCTAACGCTCCCGTGCCCCAACCTTCCCAGCAACTCAGGAAAGAGGACTGGCAGCGCTGGAACGACTACGGCATTGGCCTGTTATTGCAGGGCGATCTGAAAGCGGCGCAGGCTGCGTTCGAAAAGGTAACTGAGATCGATCCGCAAAATCCCGACGGCTGGGTCAACATCGGACGCGCCGCGCTGCAGGAGGGCGACGTGTCTCGCGCCCGCGTCGTTCTTGAGAAAGCGCTGGCTATCAACCCGAAGCTGGCGCGGGCCAACTTTTTCTATGCATCGCTGATGAAGACCGCTGGAGACTACGATCAGGCGATCGCGCATCTCCACGTCGTGCTCGCGCAATATCCGCGCGACCGCGTCACGCTCAACAATCTGGGGCGCATCCTTTTCCTACAAAGAAAATATGCCGACGCGGTGAAAGTCCTGGAGCGCGTGCTGGCGGTCGATCCCGAGGATCTTCAGGCGCACTACAACCTGATGCTCTGCTACAACGGGCTGGGCGACGAAAAAATGGCCAGGGAGCACCAGGCCCGATATCTGCGCTTCAAAGCCGACGAAGCTTCGCAAGCTATTACCGGCCCTTATCGCCGGCTTCATCCGGAAGACAACAACGAGCGCCAGAGCATACATGAGCACGTGTCGGTGCCGCTGCCGATTTTGCGCGCTGGCGGAGCTTCCGAAAAATGAATGCCGAAATGCCACTCACCACGGAGACACAGAGACACAGAGGGAAAAATCGGAAACAGATCTTTCTCTGCGTGTCTGTATCTCTGTGGTGGGTGTTGTCTTCGCTGTTAGCGATCAGCCTCGCTACGCCCAGCCTCGCGCAATCGGCCATCACCTTCCGCGACATTACCGCCCAGGCCGGCATTCATTTCATCCACAACAATGGAGCGTTTGGGAAGAAGTGGCTGCCCGAAACCATGGGCCCGGGCTGCGCTTTTATCGATTACGATAACGACGGCTGGCCCGACATCCTGCTCGTTAACGGTACAGATTGGCCCGGACATGCAAAAAGTGGCGCGACGACTCTGAAGCTCTACCACAACAATCATGATGGCACCTTCACGGACGTGACCCGCAAGGCCGGATTGGCAGTTTCATTTTTCGGGATGGGGGTTGCGGTTGGTGACTATGACAACGACGGGTTCGACGACATATTTATTACTGCCGTTGGACAGAGCCATCTCTTCCACAACAACGGAAACGGAACGTTTACCGACGTCACGAGGGCCGCGGGGCTGTGGGGCCCGAGCGAGTTCTCTACCAGCGCGGCCTGGGTCGACTACGACCGTGATGGCAAACTCGATCTGGTCGTCGCCAACTATGTGCAGTGGTCGGAGCAAACCGATCTTTATTGCACGCTCGATGGCGCGCATAAGTCTTACTGCACGCCCGAATCGTACAAGGGATCGTCGGTTCGCCTGTGGCATAACTTAGGCAATGGGAAATTTGAAGACGCGACGCGCAAGGCAGGACTTTATGATGGAAGCTCGAAAAGTCTCGGCATCGCGATCCTCGACTATAACAATGACGGTTGGCCCGACATCTTCATCACCAACGACACCCAGCCCAACAAGCTCTATCTGAACAAGAAGAACGGCAGCTTTGAGGAGCGTGCCGTTCCCGCCGGCATCGCCTTCAGCGAAGATGGAATTGCCCGAGCTGGCATGGGCGTGGATGCCGCCGACTACGACCGCTCCGGAAGCGCCAGCCTGATCATTACGAACTTCGCCAACCAGATGCTTGCGCTCTATCACAACGAGGGCAACGGACTTTTCGTGGACGAGGCTCCCGCGTCCGAGGTCGGGCGGGCCACCCTTCTCACGCTCGGCTTCGGCTGCTTTTTTTTTGACTACGATAACGATGGCTGGCCCGATATTTTTGTGGCCGATGGCCACATCGAAAACGAGATTGAGCGCGTGCAGAGGCGCGTGAGCTATGCTGAGCCTCCGCACCTGTTTCGCAACCTGGGAAAGGGAAGGTTCGAGGAAGTTACGGCAAAAATGGGCGCCGGATTTGCCGCGCCAAAAGTCGCACGGGGTGCGGCTTATGCGGACATCAACAACGATGGCGCGCTCGATATTCTACTGATGACGAATGGCGGCGGGGCTCATCTCTTCCGCAACGAGGGCGGAGTGAATCAGAGCCTGCGCGTGAAGCTTGTCGGGACGAAATCGAATCGCGATGGCATCGGCGCAGTGGTGCGGCTTTCTGCCGCCGGCGAAAAACAGTGGCAGATGATGCGCTCCGGCTCCAGCTATTTGTCGTCGAGCGAACTGGTGCTGACGTTTGGCTTGGGCTCGAGGACAAAAGCTGACGCGCTGGAAATCCAGTGGCCGAGCGGGCAGGTGGATAAGCTCTCGAATGTCTCTGCCGGGCAGATGATAACGGTCGAGGAGGGGAAGGGCGTGATCGGGGCTCGGTTGTACCGGAAGAGATAGCGGCTTCGCCGGCGACCGCTATAATTCGAAATGTTCTCCCACGAATCGTGATAAAACCAATCGTAGTGGCGCTGATTGCTGTTCCTACTCTGTTCTTCGCCCTTCTTGCCGCATCCCCCGCTCCAGATCCCGCAGAAGCTGCTCGCCTCAACAATCTTGGTGTCGCGTATATGGACCAGCAGCTCTTCGAAAAAGCGTTGAAGGCTTTCGAAGAAGCGGCCGCAAAAGACCCAGCGTTGAAAATTACGACCCTTAATCGTGGCGTGGCGTTGCTCAATCTGCAGAAACTCGAAGAAGCAAAGGCGCTGCTCGAAAAAGCCGCCAAGGACGATCCGAGCGACGCGCATGTGTGGTTCAACCTCGGCCTCTACTACAAGAATTCGGCGAACTCCGAGGCCGCTCTGGGCGCGTTTCGCCGCGTCATCGACATCGATCCCAACGACGCCGACACCTGGTATTTTCTCGGCTCGACTTATGCGCAACTGAAGCAGTTTCCCGAGGCGATTGGCGCGTTCGAGCGCGCGCTGAAGATCGATCCGCTACATGCGTCCGCCCAGTTCGGGCTCGCGCGAGCGTACCAGCAATCGGGGCAGACCGATCCGGCGCACGAAGCGATGAAGAGGTTCCAGTACGTGACGCAGAAGAAGCTGGGCGCGCCGATCAGCTTGATCTATGGCGAGCAAGGCAAGTACTCGCGGGCGGAAGAGTCGCCGCTGGCGGTGCAGAAAGTGCCGGCGCAGATCGCGGTGAGGTTTGTGGATGTGACGAAAGAGGCGGGCATTGTCTTTCAACGATCTCCAATTTCCACGAACTACTTCGGTTCAGGTGCGTGCTTTCTCGACTATGACATCGACGGCCAGATCGATATTTTAATAACGGATAACGGCGCGCAGGGCGCGATGTCCCTGTATCACAATCTGGGAAACGGGAAATTTGAGGATGTCAGTCGGAGCGCTCTGGGGAACGATGCAAACGCTCACGGCATCGGCTGTACTGTAGGCGACTACGACAATGATGGATTCCAGGACATAGCATTTACCTCTAGTTGGGGCATAAGGCTGCTCCATAACGAAAAGAACGGCTCGTTCAAAGAAGTGTTCTGTGAGGGTGGATGTGGAGGGGGAATTGGTTCAGGAATCTCCAGCGAGGGGAAGAAGAGTGGACAGGCGCAAGACCCGGGCGTTCCGCCGATGCCTCGGTCAGTTCTGCCCGACATCCTCAAGATTCCCGAAGTGCCCATCGGCGTAACCTTTCTCGATTACGATCACGACGGTGACCTTGATCTCTACGTCACGCAATCGACTCTGACCGAGGAACCCGATTCGAAGGGCATGTGGACCGAAAGGATACCATCCGTTGGTGACAATAAGCTGTGGCGAAATAACGGAAACGGAACATTCACGGACGTGACGAACACCGCCGGGGTCACGGGCAATCCAACCAGTGTTGCTGCGGTAGGAACCGATTACAACAACGACCGGGCTGTGGACATCGTCCTGACCGGCGGAAGAAGGGGCGTAACGGTTTTCGAGAACCCGCGAGAAGGAATGTTCAAGATTGCTGATCTGTGGCCTGACCGCGGACCGGAGGGTGCAACCGGAGTCGCTGTGCTCGACTTCGATCATGACGGCTGGATGGACCTGGCCTTTACTCATGACCGCATGCCCGGCATCACCCTCTGGCGAAACAATCAAGGCAAAACTTTCGACCAAATTCCGCTGCCGAAAGTCGACTGGGTCCGCGCCTACGGCATCGTCGCCTTCGACTACGACAACGACGGCTGGGTTGATCTCGCCGCTGTCGGCGAAACGAAAGATGGGCGCGGCGAGGTTCGGCTATTTCGCAATCTTGGGCCGGATGGATGGAAAGACGTTACCTCCGATGTCGGCCTTGACAAGATTCAACTCAAAGAACCGCGCGCCATTATTGCCGGCGATTACGACAACGACGGGGCCGTCGATCTTCTGATCACGCAAAATCATGGGCCCGCTGTGCTGCTTCGCAACGAAGGCGGCAACAAGAATAATTCTTTGCGGCTGGCGCTCAAGGGGTTGAACGACAACAAGTCTGCCATCGGCACGAAAGTTGAAGTTTTTTCGGATGGCATTCGGCAGAAGCTTGAGGTTTATGGGTCATCCGGATATCTCGGTCAGAACTCGCCTTATCTCACGATCGGCCTCGGGCAGGCGAAGCAAGCCGATGTTGTGCGGCTGTTGTGGCCCACGGGCGTTCTGCAGGACGAGGTTGAAGTCGCCGCCAACAAGCTGCAGCACATTCGGGAGCTCGACCGGCGCGGCTCTTCCTGTCCTACGCTCTTTGCGTGGGATGGCACGCATTATGCGCTGGTCGGCGATATGTTGGGTGCGGGGGTCGTTGGACACTGGATTGCGGCGGGTGACCCTCGGGGGCTAAAGCCCCAATCCGTGGAGGCTCGGAGCGGCACGGCTGAAGCCGTGCCCTACCCAAAACCGAGCGCTGAAGACGCGCTGCACCCAAAACCGCCGACTGAAGGCGCGTCTCACTCAACGACAATTGCTGAATCGGACTCTGGCGTTGTGCGCAATATTCCACGGCCCACCGAGGCCATCAAACTTGATCGTGAAGTGCTTCGCGAAAAAGATGGAAAGCTCAGCTTCCGGTTCATGGAGCCGCTGGAAGAGTCGGTTTATCTGGACCAGGTGCAGTTGCTGGCGGTCGATCATCCGGCGGACCTTGATGTTTATCCCAACGAATATTTCGCGAGCAATCCGCCCTATCCGCCGTTCAAAGTTGTATTCAGCAATAAGAAGGATACGCGGGCTCCGGCGGGTGCGTGGGATGAGCATGGGCATGACGTTCTGCCCGATCTGCTGGCGCATCGATACTTTGGCGATTTCAAGGTGCTGCCGTTTTTGGGATTCGCCGAGCCGCACTCGCTGGAACTTGATCTGGGCGCGCCTTACGACGGCGGGCCACTGTGGCTGCTGATGCATGGCGAGGTGGAGTATTTTTCGGCGAACAGCATGTATGCCGCCGATCAGGCTGGCTTGCGGCCGTTTGCTCCGTACGTTGAGGCGCAGAACGAAAAAGGAAACTGGTTGCGGGTTGTTGATGACCTCGGATTTCCGGCTGGCGGCGCGCGCACCATGACTGCCGATCTTACCGGCAAGCTTCCGTCGGGCACGCGCCGCATTCGCTTGACTACGAATCTGCAGATCTATTGGGACAGCATTCTTATCAGCCGGACTCGGCAGGAGGAAACGCATGGGCGAGGTGCCGGCGCCTCCATCACTCCCGTTCCACTCGTGCGCGCTAACCTTGGCTTCCACGGTTTCCCACTCAAGATCGAGGGTCAACCGCCTGGCAATGTGAAATACATTTACGAGAAGACGAGCGCCACCGGCCCTTACACGCGCCCCGCCGGAGCCTATACGCGCTATGGCGACGTGCTCCCGCTGCTGACCGCCGTTGACGATAAGTTTGCCGTCTTCGGTTCCGGCGACGAAGTCGCTCTCGATTTCGATCCCGCAAGCCTCCCTGCGCTCCCTTCGGGTTGGGTGCGCGATTATTTCTTCATCGCCAACGGCTATGAAAAAGATATGGATTTCTACGCTTATCGCGGGGATACGGTTGAGCCACTGCCGTTCCGCGACATGAACACCTATCCGTATCCGGGGCAGTCTTTTCCGGGCGATGCCGATCACCTCAACTACTTGCTGGAATACAACACCCGATTCATCTCTGGCAACGAGGCTGGCGGGTATTCGTTTCAATACCACTGATTCAATCGCGTGCGCTCGTAACATGTTGATTTGTCCGATTCAGCGGAGGACATCGGACGTCGGCGGGGCAAAGCCCCGCCACCACCACAACCACGGTCAACACACACCCACGGTCAACACACACCCACGGTCAACACCCGACTCTTCCCATGCCGTCGCAACGGCTGGTTTATAATTAGAAATTCCAGCTTCCAGTATGGAGTAAATCCTGGCGGAATAAGTCTGTAGCCTAACCTAATCAGTCTGACGGAGCACTCTAACTTATGATTCGACAGCTTCAAAATGCAGGGCCAACGCTGAAGTTTATTCTGGGCGGGCTGCTGGTTATCATTTGCGGCGGCATGGTGATCACTCTCATCCCTGGCGGTTTCGGCTCCAACTTCGGTTTGGGGGGCGCGCCTCCGGCCGGAGTTCTCGCCACCATCGGTGATCAGAGCGTTACGGTGCTCGAAGTGCAGCGCGCGGCACGACAGATGGTCCAGCAGCAGTTTCCGCGCGGCGGACCACAGGCCGCCATGCTAATACCCTATTTCACCCGCCAGGCTGCGCAGCAGCTTATTGATGAGAAGGCGATGGTCGCGGAGGCGCACCGCCTGGGTCTGCGCACCAATGACGACGAACTGCGCGATGAACTTCAGCACGGGCAGCTCGGAGCCACTTTGTTTCCCGATGGCAAGTTCGTCGGCCAGGAACAGTACGAAGATTTTGTTCAGCGGAACGACATGACGGTTCCGGAGTTTGAGGCGCGCGTGGGGGACTTCATTCTCAGGAACAAATTGCAAGCGCTAGTAGCGAGCACGGCCTTCGTGACCGACTCCGAAGTGCGCGATGAGTTCGAGCGTCGCAACACGAAAATCAAGTTTGAATATGCGGTGATCACGCAGGGCGACGTACTGAAGGGTTTGCATCCGACGGACGAGGAACTGAAGGCGTTTTACGATCGCAACAAGGCGAGCTACGCCAATTCCATTCCAGAGAAGCGAAAGATTCAATACGTTGTAATCGATTCGGCCAAGATGGCGGCCGCACAGAACGTTAGCGAGCAGGAGTTACAGTCCTATTACGATCAGCACCGCGACGAATACCGCGTGCCCGAGCAGGTGAAGGTACGCCACATTCTGATCAAGCTTCCTCTGCCGGCTCCGGGCGTGAAGGAAGACGAAAAGGCGGTCAGCGCCGCGCGCGCCAAAGCCGAAGATGTTCTAAAGCAACTCAAGGCCGGTGGAGACTTTGCCAAGCTGGCGGAAAAGTATTCCGAGGATCCGGGCAGCGCCAAGAGTGGCGGCGAGTTGGGCTGGATTGGTCGTGGACGTACCGTTCCGGAATTCGAGAAGGTTGCCTTCTCGCTTCCCAAGGGGCAGATCAGTGACCTGGTCAAGTCGAGCTATGGCTTCCACATTATCCAGGTGGAAGATAAGCAGGATGCTCATCTCAAGACGTTCGCGGACGTAAAAAGCGAGATTCAGGAGAAGGTGAAGCAGGAGAAAGCCCAGCGCGCCACCGAAGTCGCGGCCAACAACTTGCTGAGTGCGGCGCGCACCGATGGCTTGGACAAGGCAGCCGCCGCCAAAAGCGAGCCGGTGGTGACGACTGACTTCTTTAGCCACACCGATAACTTGCCCGGCTTGGGTGCAAGTCCTCAGTTCATGGATGCTGTCTTTAACGAGCCCGACAAGGCACCGCCCGATGTCGTTCAACTGCCGCAGGGGTACGTGGTTTTCCAGTTGGTATCAATCAAGCCACCGGCGACACCCACATTTGAAGAGATTCGTGGGCGCATTGAGACGGAATTCAAGAATCAACGCGCCAGCTTTCTCCTGCAGCAAAAAACGCAGGAACTTGCGGACCGCGCAAAGGCTGACCATGATTTGAAGAAGGCTGCCAAGGATCTGGGAGCGGATTTCAAGACCAGTGATTTGGTCGCGCCCGATGGCCAGGTTCCCGGCATCGGTTCTCTGGCGGGTCCGGCGAGCGCGATTTTTTCGCTGAAATCCGGGGAGATGAGCGGCCCCATCGTTGCCGGTGCGGATGGCATTGCTGCGCAGTTGCTGGAAAGACAGCAGCCGACGGATCAGGAGTTTGCGGCGAAAAAGGACCAGATCCGCGAAACGCTTCTGGAGGCCAAACAGGGCGAAATGTTCCAGCTTTTTGTAGCGAATCTGCGCAAAGACATGGAAAAGTCGAAGCTTATCAAGATCAATGAGGAAGAGATGAAGAACCTGACCCGTCAGAACGCGGAAGAAGGGTCCTAGGCTGAGAGCCGAACACTAATAGCTGACAAGTAAGAGCCGAGAATTTTCTTTGATGTCTTTCGCGCGTGCCAGCGGAATCCTGCTCCACCCCACCTCGCTGCCTTCGCGCGGCGGGATCGGCGATTTTGGTCCGGCGGCATATGCGTTTGCGGATTTTCTCGCGTCCGCGCGCCAGGGCGTCTGGCAGGTGTTGCCGCTGGGCCCACTCGGTTTCGGAAATTCACCTTACTCTTCGACCTCGGCATTTGCGGGGAATCCACTACTGATCAGCCTGGAAAGGCTTGCGGATCGCGGCTGGATTGAGCACTCGCAACTCGACGTCCTTCTCACCCAACCCGAAGGTGTCGATTACGATACGGTGTTTCATAAAAAGTTGCCGCTTCTTTTCGAAGCAGCGCGAAGTTTTTTGCGCTCCGCTCAGGGGAATGCCCGATCCCGCTACGAAAACTTTTGCCGCCAGAATCAATGGTGGCTCGACGACTTCGTTCTCTTCGATGCATTGCGCGCGCGTTTTAAACTGAAGAGTTGGAACAACTGGCCGCACGAATTGACTCATCGCAATGCGGCGGCGCTGGCTGAGGCGCGCACAGAAATGCAGGACGATCTCGACGTCCGCAGTGCCGTCCAGTTCTTCTTCTACGAACAATGGCAGGCGCTGCGCTCTTATTGCGCGGAAAGGTCGATCCGGGTCGCCGGCGATATTGCGATCTTCGTCAACTTCGATAGCGCTGATGTCTGGACCCATCCCGATCTGTTCCGCCTCAATGCCGAGCTCGACCCGGAAGTGGTTGCTGGAGTGCCTCCGGATTTTTTCAGCAAAGACGGCCAGCGCTGGGGCCATCCGCTTTACCGGTGGGACGTGATGAAGGAACGAGGCTACAGCTGGTGGATTGACCGGCTGCGCTGGGCGACCCACAGCTTCGACTACCTCCGGCTCGATCATTTTCGGGGCTTTTCGCAGTTCTGGGAGATTCCCGCCAACGAGCCGACAGCAATCCGCGGGCGCTGGGTCGATGGCCCGAAAGACGATCTGTTCGACAAGGTGCGCGAAGCTCTCGGCGGCCTCCCGTTTTTTGCGGAGGATCTTGGCTACATCACTCCCGACGTGCATGCGCTTCGCGATCGCCTGAAAATTCCCGGCATGGCGGTTTTGCAGTTCGGGTTTGGCGATCCGGGAGCACACATTCATCTACCCCAGAGCTTCACACATGAGAAAGTCGTCTACACCGGTACGCACGATAACGACACGATGGCTGGCTGGTGGGCAACGGGCGCAACCGAGATGGAGCGCCAGTACGTGCAGGCATACCTCGGATGCTGTGAAGACGGCATCCCGTGGGCGATGATACGCGCGGCCTTTCGTTCAATAGCGGATCTCTGCATCGTTCCGCTGCAGGATGTTCTTAGCCTGGGCAGCGAGGCCCGCATGAATGTTCCGAGCCTTGAAGATGGCAACTGGCGCTGGCGTTGTGGCGCCGATCGACTGCGTCCGGAAGTGGCAAAAAAACTCGCTGCTCTCACCGAAATCTGCGATCGCCTGCCTCAGCCCGTGCCCACGACGAAGGAAGATTGGGCTGCCTGAGTGGTGTATCCTCGCTGTCAAACAAACTGATCGTCCTTGGAGCACAACCTCGTGAGCGACCCTATCATTCGCGCCCAGGCTGTCGAAAAATTCTATACTCAGCCCGACGGCAGCCGCATTGAAGTCATCGCGCCGGTCGATCTCGACGTCGAGCCCGGCAAGATCATCACGCTGCTGGGTCCCTCGGGCTGCGGCAAGTCTACATTGCTGCGTATTCTTACCGGACTTAGCAAGCCTTCCTCGGGCCAGGTGCTATGGCATGGCCAGGCGATTACTTCTCAAAATGCGGGTGTGGCCATCGTCTTCCAGAGCTTCGCGCTGTTTCCGTGGCTCACCGTGCTCGATAACGTGGAAGCTCCGCTCGAAGCGCGGGGCGTGCCAGCGATGGAGCGTCACAAGCGCGCACTGCGTATTCTCGACACCGTTGGCCTCGATGGCTTTGAGAGCGCGTATCCGAAAGAGCTTTCCGGTGGCATGAAGCAGCGCGTCGGATTTGCGCGCGCTCTGGTGGTAGAGCCGGAAGTGCTTTTTATGGATGAGCCTTTTTCTGCGCTCGATGTGCTTACCGCGGAGAACCTGCGCAATGAACTACTCGAACTCTGGCTAAGCAAGAAGATGCCGACCAGCGCCATCTTCATCGTCACACACAATATTGAAGAAGCGATTCTTTTGGCCGACCGTGTGCTTGTGCTGGGCAGGAATCCCGCGCGCGTTCGCGCCGATTTTCCCGTCGAATTGCCCCAGCCACGCGATCGAAAATCGGCGCGCTTTGTTGAACTCGTGGACTACGTGTACAAAGTGATGACCCAGCCCGATCTCGCACTTGCGGTTCCCGGAGCCCAGGCATCCGCGCAGAAGCCCGCCCGGCAAAAGTACCAGATGCTCCCTCACGCGCGCGTTGGCGGCATTGCCGGCCTGCTCGAACTTCTGCAGGACCGCGGCGGCAAGGAAGACGTGTATCGCCTGGCGGAAGTCCTGATCATGGATGCCGAAGATTTGCTGCCGATCGTCGAAGCGTCCGTTCTGCTTGGTTTTGCCACGCTCAAGGAAGGCGATGTTGAAATCACTCCCGACGGCGCTCGCTTCGCGGAAGCCGATATTCTCACCCGCAAAATCCTTTTTCGCCACGCCGCGCTCAAGCACGTCATGATCCTGCAGCAGATCGATAGCATTCTCCACGCCAAGACCGATCATTCCATCTCGGAAGAATTTTTCTACGACATTCTCGACGAGCATTTCAGCCAGGATGAAGTCGAACGCCAATTTGAAACCGCGATGAACTGGGGACGTTACGCCGAGATTTTCGATTTTGATCGCGAATCGCACCGGTTGGTTCTTGCCGAGCCGGTCTCTGAGCCGCATGCACCCACCGGTCCGGTGCAGCCTTGAGCCCTGCCTTGAAGCACCCATGAAGCGTACCCCGAGAATCCGCCTCCGGAGCCCGCTCCGCATCTGGTCCATGCTGCCGCGTCCCAGTGCGGCGAGTCTGCCCGACATCGTCATGTTCTCCGCGGGTCTGGCGCTGTTCTATGGGGTACTGGAAATCGGGCGCAACTGGCTTGGTCCTTTCCATCCCCAAGTCGAAATCAGTCGCAGCCCCGCCGCGCTGCCCCTCTATGCGGGGTACTCGCTCTTGCGGATTGCGCTCGCCTATGTCCTCAGCCTGATCTTCGCCCTCGTCTATGGATATATTGCCGCTTACCGTCCGCGCGCCGAGCGTTTCATGATTCCGCTGCTCGACGTTTTGCAGTCGATTCCCGTTCTGAGCTTTCTTCCCGGCGTCATGCTGGCAATGGCGGCGCTATTTCCAGGACGCCAACTCGGGGTTGAACTGGGCGCAGTTCTGCTCATCTTTACCGGACAGGTCTGGAACATAGCCTTCAGCTTTTACGCATCGCTGAAAAGCATCCCGCGCGAAATGCGCGAGGCGGCCTCCATTTATCGTTTCAACTGGTGGCAGCGTTTCATCCAGATCGAGTTGCCTTTCGCAACCATCGGCCTGGTGTGGAATTCGATGATGTCGGTGGCGGGAGCCTGGTTTTTCCTGATGGCCTGCGAGCAGTTTGGAGACTTTCGGCTGCCGGGCCTGGGCTCTTATCTGCAGTCAGCCGCGGACAACGGGGACACGCGTTCGATTCTGCTTGGCATTTTCACGATGGTGGCTGTCATCGTGCTCCTCGATCAGCTGTTATGGCGCCCAGTAATTGCCTGGGCTGAAAAATTCAAGTTCGAGCAGGTCGAAAGCACCAGCGCCCCCACTTCATGGGTCCTCGATTTTCTCCGCCGCTCCCGTGGAGTGGCGTTCTTCCGTAAGCGCGCCGTCCGCCCCTTGCGGGAGCAGATGATCCACTATTTTGCCGATCAGAATAATAGCAAGGTCAAAGCGCAATCACCCCGCGAGAGCGAAACGATTTTGTGGGTCTGGCGAATTGTTGGAATCGCCATCATGGGCGCGATCGGCTATTCGGTCGTCCGCGTCGTCATTATCCTGACCGGCCTGCACAGCGGAGAGTTCCACGAACTCGGCCTTGGCCTGGGCGCGACCTTCCTGCGCGTGAATGCGGCTCTCATTCTCGGCGCTCTCTGGACCATTCCGGTTGGCGTCGCCATCGGATTCAACCCGCGCATGGCGCGCATCGCACAGCCGCTCGCGCAGATTGCCGCATCGGTTCCGGCCACCGCGTTATTTCCGGTTGTGCTGTTGATTCTCATCCGCGTGGGCGGAGGCTTGGGATTCGGCTCGATCGTCCTGCTGCTGCTCGGCACGCAGTGGTACATCCTGTTCAATGTGATTGCCGGAGCGATGGCGATCCCCACCGACCTGAAAGAAGCTGCGAGTGTCTTCGGTCTGCGCGGTTGGGAGCGCTGGCGCAAACTGATCCTGCCCGGCATCTTCCCATTCCTTGTCACCGGGCTGGTCACAGCGTCCGGAGGGGCATGGAATGCCAGTATCGTTGCTGAGTACTTCCACTTCAAGGGCCAGACTTATTCGACTCTTGGTGTCGGCGCTATGATTTCGGCCGCCACCGACGCCAAGGATTTCAACCTTCTACTGGCTGGAACGATCGCGCTTGCCGCAGTCGTCGTGACTACCAATCGCCTGGTCTGGCGGCGCCTCTACCGTCTCGCCGAGACTCGCTACAAGCTCGAGAGCTGAACGGAGTGGGTCAGGCCGCCCCACTCACCAATTGACCCATCTCGTTTGTTCCTGCTTGTTTGTACTGATACCATGTTGCGCCATGGCGGAAGAACAGTATCGCTACCACTTCGATAACTATACGCGGAAGGCCGAAGTCGGCATCTACGGAATTCTCGCCGTTCTCCTGACCATTACCGCCCTGGCGGCCATCGCCGACGGCGGAGTGTTATTGTGGACCGGCATTCGCACCTGGACGATCTCTTCACAGACCTTGCAGGTTCTCGACCGTCTGCTGATTGTGCTGATGCTGGTCGAAATCCTTCACACGGTGAGCATTTCCATTCGGTCGCATGTCCTGGTCACGGAACCGTTTCTGGTGGTCGGTCTCATCGCCTCCATCCGGCGCATTCTGGTCATCACGCTCGCGGCTTCCACTCTCACCTCGGGCAATTCCTGGTCCGCCGAAGGGGCAAGTATCTTCCGCGCCTCCATGATGGAGTTGGGCCTGCTCGGCCTTCTTATTCTGATTTTGGTGTTCTCCATTACTCTTTTGCGCCGCTATGCACCTGGCCCTAAAGAATAATGGAGCGAGTATCGGGGACCACAATCGTCAGTTCCTGGCACAGGTCATGACCACGAAAACGTGACACAAAAGCTGCCCACGAAGAGAAGTGCGCGATCCCTTCCGATTCCCACTGTCAAGTAAACGCAGCCTATGTTTTGGACCGCTTCCGGCGAAACATCCCCGCTATTGCTACCAGCCCAGTCCCCAGCAATCCCAGGGTGCCTGGTTCAGGGGTCAAGTGGGTCAGCCCCAATTTGATACTGCCCTTATGATCTACCGTTTCCTGGTTCCAGTAGGTGTAAATGGTTTGGGTTGTGTTTCCCGACACGGTGCGGCCGGTGTACGCCTGTCCTGAGATTTCGCCACTCAGTTGGTATTCGTGGAATTGCTTGTTCGATGCAACCAGAGTCCAGTCAATCGGCCCGACGAAGGCGCCGTCGAAGATCGTTCCCTTGGGCTGGCCATAGCTGCCAACGCCGGTCACGATAAAGCTCGAGCCCACGTCGGAAAAGGTGCCGCCGGTCCAGACGCTTCCGCTGCTGAGAGCGCCAGTCGCGAAGTCGACTGTCCCCAGGGAATGGTTTTTCGGCGCTTGAATGCCGTTGAAATTTATAAGCTCGGATCCCTTGGAGACGACTCCCGAAGCGGTGATCGTAACCGAGCCGAACTGGTTGATGAGGTTGATTCCATCTGCACTGGCCGTAATTGGCAATACCAGCGCCAACAACGCCAAGCCGAACAATAACCGTTTCATTATTCCCTCCACAGAACTAAAGCAATCCTGGGGTGGCCGCAGGGGGATAGGGTCGCCACGGATCACAAAGGTTGACTCGTTACTTGCTGTCCCTTGGCAATGCTTTGCCTGGGTATCTGAGAGCAAACAGTCCGGGGAGGACGTGGACATAGTGTTGCACCAAAGTAATGGAATTGAAGTGACAGACATCACGGCTCAGCGTGACTATTTCGGGGTAGGCGCGGCCGCCCCCGGCAGTCGCCGTGTAGGCCTGCATCGCGAACACGGAGAGCCGAAAGCGGGGATTAGCGTCCGGAGCCTGCTTTACTAAAACCCACTCCTGAATTAACAATGGATACTTCAACGCAAGGAGCAATCATGCCCGCTACTGGAGAACTCATTCGTCTGATGAACTACGTCGATGACATCGCCGCGATCCTGCGCCGCGTCAACGCGTCACTGCCCACCATGACCGACGAAGAAAAGGTCCGTCTCGCGGAATACATTCGCAAATCCGATCCCAGCCTGGAGAGCGTCCTGAAACAGCTCGACAAGCATCTCGATAAGGTGGCGAAATAGTGCCAGAGGTGCCAACGATCAAGACCGTAGCCGTTATTGGCGCCGGCATCATGGGACGAGGTATCGCCCATGCGGCCGCAATTGGCGGCTACCGCACGATCCTTGAGGATCTGTTACCGAACGCACTGCGCAAGGCGGAAAGCGAAATTCGCGCCAACCTCGATAAAGCCGTCGAGCTCGGCAAGGTGAATGCATCGGACGCGCAGGCCGCACTCGCCCGGATCGAGTATGCGAGTTCGGTGGACGAAGCGGCGCGCCAGGCCGATCTGGTCATCGAAGCGGTGCCCGAGGAACTGGAATCGAAGATCGAGATTTTCACGCTTCTCGACAAGATCTGTCGACCGGCGACGATTCTTGCTTCGAATACCTCTTCGCTCAGCGTTACAGAGATTTCGAGCGTGACCTATCGCGCGAAAAAATGTGTGGGGATGCACTTCTTCAATCCTGTCCATAAAATGAAGTTGCTCGAAGTGGTGCGCGCGCTTGAGACCGATGCTGAAACGCTCGCCGCCGCGGTCGAAGTCGGAAAGCGCATGGGCAAGGAAGTTGTCGTGGTCAAGGAAGCGCCTGGCTTCATCACCAGCCGCATCAATGCCATGATCGGCAACGAAGCGTTTTACATGCTGCAGGAAGGGATCGCCACTCCCGAAGATATCGACAGGGCGCTGAAGCTTGGCCTTAACCATCCAATGGGCCCGTTCGAACTCGTCGACCTGGTCGGCCTCGACACGCGCTTGCACATCCTCGAATACCTGCACAAAAGCCTGGGGGAGAAATTTCGCCCCTGCCCGCTGCTTGCGCAGTACGTAAAAGCCGGAAGACTTGGGCGAAAGTCGGGTCGCGGGGTCTTCGAATATCCAGAGCAAGCCGAGCCAGAGCAATCCAGACAGCAGGCGACTTAGAGCGCTTTCGGAATTAGGCTCCGCCATTCGCATCACGCCCCAAATCCAAAACGTAAAATATTGTAAATTCTCGGAAAGATCGCTCTTTCAGCTCCCCTTGGAAGCAGCAGCGCTCCTTAAACGTGCATCTGACGTTTCATGAAAGCTTTCCTGGCTAGCCTTGCGGTCGTCGCGTTGATATGTCCATTGGCAGCCTATGCAGCTCTTGGCGGTGACGTTGCGTCCATTGAAGCCGACCGGGCGCAAATGAAAGGCAGTGTCCAACAACGCGAGGGCCCGTCGTACACCGCGCATGAGATCAAGGGAAGCAGCGGCACGGTGGTCCGCGAATATGCTTCGCCATCGGGCCATGTTTTCGCGGTGGCATGGCAAGGCCAGTTTGCTCCCGACCTGCAGCAGCTTCTGGGCACGTATTTCGACCAGTACTCCGCCGCTGTGAAAGCCAATAAAGCGACTTATGTCGGCCGGAGACCGCTCAATTTGCAGCTTCCCGGATTGGTCGTTCAGATGAACGGTTACATGCGCGCCTATCACTTCCGGGCGTACCTTCCGCAACAGATTCCCGCCGGAGTGAAACAGGAGGAGTTGTGGTAACGACAACGTCAGGCCGATTAGTGCTACGCGGATCAAAGGGGCGGGGATCAAAGGAGCACGGGTCAACGGAGCACGGGTCAACGGAGCGAGGATCGATTTTGCGCCGCTCGACTGTGCGCGGGTTCCTGAGCCTGGGTGTTGCAAGCGCGTTCGGTTTGCTTGCCGCATGTGGCGGAGGTGGAAGCGCCAGCAAGAGCACCACTCCGCCTCCTTCCGGAAATAACGTGCAAGCGATCGAAGTCAATGGAGGGCCGGTCGCGGGGCAACTCTACGCCAATGCCGCCTTCACCAGCGTGACGGTGTGCGTTCCGAGTTCTACGACCTGTCAGACCGTTGATGGAATCCTGGTGGACACGGGTTCGGTCGGACTAAGGCTCCTCGGTTCCGCAATCCCTAATCTTGCTCTGCCCAAGCTCGCTGGGTCGGGCAGCACGAACTACTACAACTGCGTGAGCTTTGTGGATGGCTCCTACCTTTGGGGACCTGTGGCGCAAGCGGATGTGGAAATGGCTGGAGAAAAAGCAAGCAGCGCCAGCATTCAGGTGATCGAGGATCCCACTGGCTTCACGGTGCCGACCGCTTGCTCGAATGGCGGCGTGGACGAAGATAATCTGCAGGCGCTCGGAGCCAATGGCATTGTCGGCGTGGGCGGATACCCGCAGGATTGCGGTCCTGCTTGCGTGAGCGACACTTCTCCGGACATCTACTTTGCCTGCGAGCAAAGCGGCAATTGCCAGTCATCGACGATTGCGGTAGCGCAGCAGTTGGTCAATCCGATTATCGATTTTACGACCGACAATAATGGCGTACTCATCGCAATGCAGTCGGTGGATGGCGAGTCGGCGACGGCCACCGGATCCATGATCTTCGGCATCGGCACGGAATCCAACAACGCGCTGGGTTCAGCCAATGTTTATCCGATCAATAGCAATGGGTTCTTCACGACGATGTTCAATTCGCAGGCGTTGACCGAGAGCTTTATTGACAGCGGCTCGAACGGATATTTTTTCCCGGATGCGTCGATCACGCAATGCAGCCAGAATAGCGGCGTCTTTGGGTTCTACTGTCCCGCCAACACTGTAAACCTGTCGGCACAAAATGTTACGCAAAGCGGGTCGCAAAACATGGTGAGCTTCAGCGTCGACAATGCGGTGAATGATTTTAATAACTTTGGCAGCGACTCGGCATTCGCGAACCTTGCAGGTCCGAACGGCACCACGAACTGCGGAACAGGCACGCCTTGCGGGTTCGATTGGGGCCTTCCGTTCTTCTACAGCCGCAACGTGTTCACTTCGATCTACGGACAGCCGGTTCCGAGCGGAACTCCCGCTCCACCCTGGTGGGCCTATTAAACGGTGATGGCTCTTTGACGCACCGCAGCAAGTGATGGAAGTCACCGCGACGGGAAGGCCGCCGGACTAGGCTTACATTGGTTAGCCAATCCCATGCTGGATCCGTCAGCCATCGAAGCTGGTTTTAGCCAGCTCGCGCCGGAACAGCTCCGCAATGCTCTCGGAAATTTCTTGCCCAAACATGGCTCCGCGGCCGAGAAAATCGCTGCCATTGAAAGCGGGCTGCGCAGTCCCATGGGCCAGGCTTTGCGGGACGCGATGGCGAGGTGGATTGTTGACGAGATCGTCCCGGTGGAACGGCTGGTTCCCGAGGCTTACCTGAAGTGGCGTCCTCCGGTACGGGACGCCATGATGTTCGTGGTGGCCAGGCTCTCCGCGGCGCGCCTCGCGCCCAAGCTGCTTGAGCAAATCGAACTCCCGGAGAGCACGTCGCCTGAAGTACGCTTGCTGCGGCTGATCGCAAGAGTACCGGGGCTGCAGAAACTGGGACAAGTCATCGCTCGCAACCAGAACCTGCGTCCTGCTCTGCGCCGGGCGTTAGCGCGCCTGGAAAATGGAATTCGCGACGTTGCACCCGCGGAGATAGGCGCCATCATCCGGCGGGCTCTGGGATCGCGCGTTGCGAAGTACCAGGTCAGGATTGCGCCGGCTATTCTCTCCGAGGCCAGCGTCAGCGCGGTCGTGCGCTTCACATGGCACAACCCGGAAAGCGGCCGGCGTGAACGTGGCGTTTTCAAAGTTCTGAAGCCGCACATCCCCGAATATTTTTCCGAGGACATGGATTACCTGCAGGGACTGGCCCAGTACTTCGCAGACCGGCACCACAGCTATGGATTTCCGGCCGACCTTCTACCCGATACTTTCAAGAAAGTGCGGCGATTGCTTCGCCACGAGGTGAACTTTGTCCGGGAACAGAAGACCTTGATCGAGGCAGCGGCCCTCTATCAACACATTTCCGGTGTACGCGTGCCGCGTCTAATTCCGCCGCTTTGTACGCCCAGCATCACGGCGCTTACCGAAGAGCGTGGTATCAAGGTAACGAGTGCAGCCGCCCGACTCCCTGCTTCGCGGCGGACGAAAGTCGCGGAGCAAATTATCGAAGCGCTGGTTGCCATTCCGCTTCTTTCGGCCCATGAGAACGCGATTTTCCACGGCGATCCCCACGCTGGCAATTTGCTCTATGACAACCGTACAGGCCAATTGGTCATCCTGGATTGGGCGCTGCGGGAGCGCTTAACACGCGAGCAACGGCGGCACCTGGCGCTCCTCATCCTGATGGTCAGCCTGCGCGATCCGGTAGGCGCCAGCACCGAGATCCGGGCGCTCAGCCAGCATCAGATCCACAGCAACTCGCCGCGAGGACACATGATTCGGGAGACAGTCACTGCGTATCTCGATGAACTGCCCGTGACCAGTCTTCCCAGCGGCACGGACGCCATGCGCTTGCTGGAACGCATCGCGCTGAAGGACGTGAAGTTCCCCGGCCCGCTGATCATGCTGTCGAAGGTGATCTTTACGCTGGATGGGATTTTGCGCGACATCGGCGGCTCCAGCAGAGGGATGGGCTTCACGATTGCGCGGCACGTCGCCCAGGATTGGATCGGCAATCGGAGCGCATTCCGTTCGCCTCTTAAGACCCGGGACTGGGCTACGCTGCAATGCAGCGCGTTGCTCTGTTCGAGCCGCTGGGCGCTGCGCGCCGAACAAGCCATAGTCAATCGACTGCTGCCCGCCCGCTCACAGGCGTCCCAGGCATCCGCGTGAAAATGGCGTCTCCGAGCGAAAATACCTCTTTCGCTCGAAGACGCCTCGGCGGGAGCGCCGATCTCGTTGCAGCAGGACAGGCAATTCGCCGTGTGCCAAACGCGCCGGCTAATCAGTAATCATCGCGTGTGTGTCAGGCGGTTGCCGCAACCGCTGTCCGCTTCCCACGAACCGGACGCTTCGCATGATGCTCGGTCTTCGTCGCGTGCCGCCCGTTCGTTGGCTTGGTGATTACGTCCATCAAAGCCCGCTGGGCATCCACGTAGCTTTTCACGCCTTCCCGTGTCAGTTCGGCCAGCGGGAGTAAGGGAAATGGCCGCAGGAGTTCCAGCGTCCTGCCCGCCGTTTTAACGTTGGCGTTCATCTGCTGTCCGGCCACGTCCACGAGTTTCTTTTGCGCTTCGATGAGCGAGTCAGTAGTCTGGCGCGCCACCACCGCCAACTCGGTTTTCTTCGTGGTCTTCTTGCTGCCCTCGGCATGCTTGGCGCCGGTC
This sequence comes from uncultured Acidobacteriaceae bacterium, assembly GCA_963821295.1. Classification (GTDB taxonomy): domain Bacteria; phylum Acidobacteriota; class Terriglobia; order Terriglobales; family Acidobacteriaceae; genus Acidiflorens. Next base: position 1,993,926 of record CAWGDB010000001.1, read on the forward strand.
GCCTTGGCAGTCTCGTCGGCCACTACGTCCAGAAACTGCTTCTGCGCTTTCACGAACGTGTCCATACCCTCGCGGGCCAACTGCACGATGTGCTCGGGCTGGTATGGCTTGCCGGACTTGGCAGCTTGCACCCAGGTGTGGGTCTGCTTTTCGGCAATCTTGAGGAACTCCTGTTGCATGTGGATGAAAGTCTCCACGCTGCGCCGCAGGAGATCGATGGCGGCAAGGCGCCGGGGGCAATCGCCCACCCGCTCTCTTACGCCGTTCATGAGGATTTCGTTCTGCTGTTTGCCCAGTTCAAGAAGGATTTTTTGTCCTTCGATAAAGTTTGTCATGCCTTCGCCAGCCACTTCGCTGAGAATGGCGGAGGGAGAATGATGGGGATCGGACAACTGCTCGCGGACAGCATGCATGACATTCGCATTCTGCCGCATCGCAAGGTCCAGCATGATCCTCTGCGTGGCAAAGAAAGTCTGGACACCCTGTTGAGCCCAACCCGATAGAATAGAGACAAAGGAAGATTCCCGAGGATGAGTCTCGGTTCTGGTGGCAACTGGCATATGGTACCTCCGAATTGCTGCACTGCAGCATCAACTAGAATATACGATCTTGCCCGAATTGTGTCAAGATGTACTTGTGACTTGTGCAGGGCAGCATTCGGCGTGGAGGAAAGCTGAAAAAACAGCAAGATGAATAGCAAAACGAAACCCGATGTCGTCCAGATCAAGAAATATGGGAATCGCCGGCTGTACGATACGGCGGGCAGCCGCTACGTGAATCTGGAGGCAATTGCCGCCCTCATTCGCGAGGGCAAGCAGGTCCAGATCGTGGACGCGAAAACCGGGCAGGACCTGACTCGGGTTACGCTGACACAGATCATTACCGAAGACGCCAAGGACAAGCCGACCGGCCTGCCTCTGGAACTGCTCCGGCAGCTCATCATTGCCTCCGACGAAGTACGGCAGGAGTTCGTCATGTGGTATCTGAAATCCGCATTCGACTCCTATCAGAAAGTGCAGGACGCAGTGCAGAACCGGCTGGGTGAAGTTCAATCTGCGATTCTGTCGCCGGTGGAAACAATGCAGCGCTTTTTAGGCAAGCCGTCGCCAGTCGAGCCGCGAGTGGAGGCCGAACCGGAACTGGACACCCTGCGGAAACGCGTGGCCGAGTTGGAAGCGAAGCTGCGCAAGCCCGCGCGGGAGCGGCGCTCCAAAGCGAAGGCGAAGCGACGTTAACACGCTCAACCGCGCCGGGAAGGCTCGGGTACCCGAATATGCTATGGAGCGGGCCCCTGCGCAAAGGATATAATCCGGCGGGACAAAAGTGCGGCGCCTGTGCGCATTCGATGCGCATTTAGTCCTGAATATAGTCAGGGATTAAATAGTCAGGGTTTAAATTGGTCAAACAGCAAAAAGCCAGCGGTCAATCGAAACGCTCGATCCGGGACTCTAAGGCGATCTCTCACTCAAACGAAGACACCTCCATTTGGACCGAGGCTTTGTTCGGCGCCGAGGTTCTTTTGCTGCACGCGACCCCGGTCTATTACGGCTTTGGCGTGCGGCGTGGTGATGGGTCGGCGGTGGTCATCATTCCCGGTTTCCTGGGCACCGATCTTTACCTCACCGAGCTTCACGGTTGGCTCGAGCGGATCGGATATCGCCCTTATTTTTCGGGCATCGGGATCAACGCCGAATGCCCCAACCTCCTGGTTCAACGCCATCTGGACGAGACGGTCAAAAGGGCGCTGCGCGAGACTGGCCGCAAGATTCACCTGATCGGCCACAGCCTGGGAGGCGTCATCGCACGTTCCATCGCGGGCCAGAGGCCGAAGGATGTCGCTTCCATCATCACCTTGGCTTCGCCGATTCGCGGCACCGTAGCGAGCAGCCGGGCGGTTCTTCACGCGGCGGATGCGGTTCGCATGCGGATCCTGAATGAGCATGGAAGCGGAGTGCTTCCCAGTTGCTACACGGGGCGTTGCACCTGCAATTTCGTCGATTCCCTGAGGCGCGATATTCCGGATTCGGTCGTCGAAACTGCGATTTACACGCGCCACGATGGCATTGTGGACTGGCGCTATTGCATGACCAAGAGGCCGGAAGTCGATTTTGAAGTGCCGGGCACTCACATTGGAATGGCCTTCAATCCTGCCGCCTACTCGATCATTGCGGAGCGCCTGGCGATGACACATTCCTCCGACTAGGTCAGCCACCGCGATCTCTGAAATCTTGTCACATCAGCTTGGCCCATCCGTCACTGCAACGGAAACACGATTAAGAGTAGGTTGCAGGCGATCCCCCAAAGACGCAGACCTCTCTGTCGCGTGGGACCAATCTCAAAAAGAACGAAAAGGAGACTCCCTATGTTTGCACGTGTCCTTGAATTCGTTCCGAAAATGGAGAAGAAAGAGGAATTCATCCGCGTCGTAAAGAACGAGGTCATGCCGATTCTGAAAAAGCAGAACGGCTTCCTGGAAATCCTTCCCTTTGTGCCGGAGATCAAGACCGAGAAGGTTCTGACCGTGACTCTCTGGACCGACAAGAAGGACTTCCTTCGCTATGAAAAAGAGTGGCTGCCAAAGGTCGAGCAGATCATCCGGCCGTACCTGACCACCCCGCTCGTGGTGCACAATCACTACACCCTGGAGACCGCACTCTGCGAGCACTTTGAGAAAGCGCTCGCGGCCTGAGGCAAACCCTGCCTTAGGGTCTGGGCCGGGTGCAGTGGGCGCTGCCCCGGCCTTTTTCCTCGTTCCCATAGCACAGACGAGTGCCTCCGCGTTTCCTCAATACTGAAAGAAGCTGCACACTTTAAACAGATTTTCCCGAGCATCAGTTCTTTCTGCATTGACATACCCGCGGACCTGAGCCATCATAACCTCACGCTGAGGAAGAAGTACCCCCGCTCCTCGCAAGCGCTTAGCTGGCACATCCCCTAAAGATAATTTCCCCTTACTTCAGTTGGATCGCTCTTCAACTCCAGGAGTAAGCTCCTATGAAAAAGATCCTGCTCGTACTTGGTCTGATGACCTTGACCAGCCTGAGCGCGAACGCCACTCCCAAGCCGAAGTTCTACAATTTTGGCCTCAGCGGGTATTGCGACACTTTTAGCTTTTACACTTATCCTGCCTATGCAGGCGCGCCTGCGATAGCGATTAGTGGACAGCACCATTGCGGTCACTTTCCCATCGAAAATGTCGGCGGATTCGTTCATGCTCTGTCTTCTTACTATCAGGTTGGGACCGGGACGGTCTTCGACTTTCACGATGCGGAATATTCGGATTGGTACGGAGAGACCGGATACGACACTGACTGGATCATCGACTGGAAAGCCGGTACCTGGGTGATGTATGTGAATAACGGCGGAATGAGCTATTACTTTATTAACTCAGGCACGATCACCGTCGGATATACGGGTCAGGCCAAAACTCAGGCTACTGAAGACAAGCCGGCCTCTCGGCGGTAATTGCGGCGGCAGGCGCAAGTATAATTTAGAACGTCACACGCACTCCAAACTCGATTTGCCTTGGAGCTCCGTTCGCGTACGTTCCTGAACCCGGCAGAACCCGGTCCAGACGGGAGGTGCAGAACGAAGTGCTGTTGCCGCACACGCCGGGGGAAGTGGAATTATTCAGAGAAGTGCCCGGAGCGCCATCCAGCACTCCACTCAATTGGCCTCCCGGCCCTCCGAAGTTGGCCAGGTTGAACACATTGAAAACAGCGAAGTTGGGCGCAATCTTCATGCGCTCGCCGAGCGCGAACGGCCAACTAAAGCGTAAGTCTATGGTCTTCAGCCAGGTTTCTTCGGCGGCGCGGCCCGGCAAGCCGCAACTGGGACTGGGCGGGGTACATGACGAGATCAACGGGGCATAAGCGCCCAGCGTCTGCATTTGAAGTGTGCTGAACAGCCCTGTGCTGACCAGATCCTGGCCCGCGGGCGTCAATCGCCCGGCGAAATTCTTGTTGTAATTACTAATCACGCCATCCAACTTGTGGTTCGTATATTTTCCGGGGCTGCCAATATTGGTGTCAGGCAGGAGGTCGCCCACGGTTCCGTCGCCGGTGATATCGCTGCGGAAAATTTCTCCGGCAACTCCACCGCCATTCATCTGCGGAATATACACGCTCAACGGAAGCGGGGATGCCAGCAGCGTGATGAGGGAAAGCTGTGGACCGCGGGGCAATTCGAAGGTTGGAGTGAAGACAATCTGGTGGGTGCGGTCTAATCCTGACGAGCCGGAATGGGAGAAATGCGGGCGGTTGTAGTCCTGCGCGACCGAGAGCGTCGAATAATCGCCGCCGCTGCCGTCGGACGCAGCGACGTTGGTGCGATAGCGCGAGAGCGTGTAGGAAAGCGCCAGGTCAACTTTGCGCACGCGGCGCAGCGGCATGGCCCCGCTCGAAGTGTGATACATGAAATGAATAGCTTGATACTGCGAACGTCCGGAGGGGAAGTACATGACGTTCGATCCCACCGCCGGATTGATGCCGCCGAACGAGGCCTGCAGAGGCAGGCCCGTCGAATGGTCGATCTTGCCCAGCACGGAGCACGGAAACGGCCCGCAGAACGCGTTCGAGGAGTCCAGGCCATTGCGCGCAAAATCCACGATGCTCGCGCCCGGGACCGTCGAAATATAGCATTGCACTGCGGCCTGCGAACTGCCCCCCGTCGAGATTGCCGTCGGACACAAACCATTCGTCATCGGATTCGATGCGATCGTGCTATTAATCGCCCCAAGTTCAGCCGCATAAGTGTTCTGTGCGGGGTTCGGGAGGCTGCCATCGGTCAGGTATGCCGAGTCGCCCACATGATTGGAGTCGATCCCGAGCGGAAACTGCGTTCCGATTTCGCGCACATAGTCCACGGAGAACATGCTTCTCAGTCCCAATTGACGCTCAATTCCCCCGCTCATCTGGACTACGCGCGGAGTTTTGAAGCCGGGTGCCAGCATGCCTCCGAAATTCGCCAGGCTGTTCGCCAATGAGTACACATTCGGGCCACTGGTCACAGTGGCCTGATTCGCCTGAAACTGCGATTGCAAATCCTGAATCGCCTTCGCGACCTGCACCGATCCCTGCGAACCTGTCAGCGTGGCGCCCAACGTTTGTCCGCAAACTTGTGTGGCAATGTCAAGCCCATCCGCGGAAGTGACGATATCGGAGTGTCCCAACGCCGCGCTGTCCGGGAACAGCACCGACCCCGTCGGACAAAGCGTCAGGCTGCGGTTGTACTGTCCGTTCGACAAGCGGTTGATGCGATCCTGATAGGTATTCTGGAGCAGGAAATTGTCAAAGAACATGCCGCCGCTCGCGCGCACCACCGTACGCCCGTTGTGTCCCGGATCCCAGGCCACCCCGAGTTGAGGCGCAAAGTCGTGGTAGGGGCGGGTAATGCCCACCCCGAGCAATTGCTGATAGCCGATGCCGAACTGGGGGGCCTCACCAAATTCATTAAGGATCAGGTCGGTACCCGTGCACGGCGGAGAAGTCACGATGCTGGTATTGATCGCCGAACAGGGAATCGGCGCCAGGTCGCTGTCGGTGCGCCCCGTATCGAGCACATAGTTCACTCCGACGGTGACATTGAGGTTTGGCAGCACATTGTACTTGTCGGACACGTAGCCCTCGAGCCGTGTGTCGGCGTGGGCGCCGGTCGGACGATTGAACCCCGAGTTCTCACTAAAATTTCCCAAGCCGTTATAAATCGTGAACGTACCCACCGGGTAGTTCAGAGGGTTGTCGGCGGCTCCGCGCGGGTCGCCAGCATACAACGGCAACAGATTCGGATTTCCATTGATCGCCTGGATCGTTGCCAGCCCATTGGAACTCGTCACCGATGGCCCGTAATTTCCGGGCGCGAAATAGTCCCCCTGCCCGATGCGATGAGCAGCGGCCCCAAAACTCACTGTATGCAACACCCTGATAGTCGTGCTGCTGTCGTAGCGCGCAAAAAGATCACGCTGAACCGTCTGCCTTGGACCAGCCGTCGATGGCCCCAGCGAATACGAGCCGAGCTGCATGTGGAAGGGCGCCAGCGGATCGACCACGGAAGCGGCCAGATCGGGAGTGATGGCGTTCACCATCTTCTGATAGCCGAAGCGCACGCTGTTGCCGAACCGTCCATGGTTCCAGTCCAGTCCGAAGGCGGCGGAGGGCACGTTGATCTGGTTGTGGAACGCCGAATTGCTGGTTCCGTAATTTGGCCCGATCTGGCCGGAGTTGTCATAGCCCAGCCGGACAAAAAATTTCATGTTCTCGTTGACGTTGTAATCCAGCCTGGCCAGCAGCATGTTTTCGCGGAAAAATGCACTGCGCCGGGCCGTCGAATTGAAAAGCGGAGATCCATTGGATGACGGCAAAATCAAATCCTGCGACGGCATCGGCAGGCTGCCATCCTGCTTGGTGCGCTCTCCACTCACATACAGAAATGCCTTATCCCTGATGACCGCGCCACCCGCTCCAAATCCATATTGCTGCCGGCTGTAGTCCGAGCTGCCGGAGGGAAATCCCGCCAGTCCCAGAAACTGCTCGCGCAAATTTCCAAACAGGTTGCCGTGCCACTCATCGCCAGTGGCCGAGCGCGTCGTTGCACGGACCGAGCCCATCGCGTTCAGCGACTGAAACGGCTGTGGCGTGACTCGAGAAACGACTACCTCGCGCACTCCCTCGGCCGGCAGATTCATCGTCGCCCCGCCCTTTGTCTCATCCATGATTTCAATTTCATCGGCGTCGAAGTGCGTCGTCCGTCCCTTGCTGCTGTCGATCGAAAGCGACTGAGTTCCGCTTTTTCCCGGCTGGTAGATCGCACCGTCCACCGCTTGCACCCCCGGAAAAATCTCTCCGGCAGTCAGATAGTTTCGTCCATTAATGGGGAGGTTTTCGGGAGCATCGCTAGGGAACTGGTTCTCCAGCCGCGCCGGCCCGGGATTGATCCAGTCCAGTTTGAAGTTGGCGTTTGCCGGAGCGCCCGCCACGACGGTGATTTCGGTGTCCGCCGGTACCATGTCGAGCCCATCGACGTGCACCGAATAAATGCCGGGAGAAAGGCGCTCCGTGACGTAGGATCCATCCTTGCCCGCGCGGGTCACACCCCTGGTTTCGCCGGACTGCGAGCTGTAAGAAATTCGCGCGCCGTCGACCGGGATGCCATCTTCATCCAGCACCTTGCCCTGGATGGTGCCGGTACCAGGATTTTCTCCGGTGGTTTCTTGCGCCCGCATGGAAGCCGTGGGGGCAAACGTGAACCAGATAAGAAAGATCAGGCCAAGGGGCAGAGAACGCCGAAAGCACAAAGCAGACCATTGCAACAAAGCGCCACTCTCCTGGGAGCAGAATCACCAAACAGCACGGAAACGATTCCGCGTCTAAAGGTCTTTAATTTCCACTGAAATGGAATAGAACATCTTACTAGATGCGGCCCCGCAACCGGTGCGATGCATGCGATTTTTGAGAGGGGTATTTCACTACCACGATCCCTTCTTGGTGTAGTATCCCGCCCGGTTGTGGACCTGGTAAGAACCGCCCGCCGGAGCATTCGTCAGATTCACCTGAATCCGGCGAAAGGGATATTCGGAGAAGCGCTGCGAGGGATAATACGCCAGCAGGTATTGGGTGCGAAGTTCGTCGCTGATCTGGCGGAACGCGTCATCCAACTGGGGCAGCGAAGTCGCGTAGTAGTACTTGCCGCCCGTGTCCGCGGAAATCTGAATCAGCGCATGCTCGCCCCCTGTATCGCGGCCTGCGCTCGCTTCAATCGGCACGATGATGATGCTGTAGATGATTGCTTCCGCTTCCTGGGCCGCACGCAACGCTTCTTTGTAGTTCACCTGGCTCACTGTGTCGCCGCCGTCGGTGATGATCACCATCACCTTTCTCCCCTGGCGGCGGCTCAACGCCTGCGAGCCGAGGAAAATCGCATCATAAAGTGCGGTTGCTGACCCGTTCCTGACGCGGTCGATTCCGGCATCGATCTTCTTCAGGTCGGATGTAAACGGCACCACTTCGTTCACCTCTTCACTGAACTTGTAGAGCGACAACCCGTCCTGTGGCCGCAAAATCGTGTGCGCGAATTTGCGCGCCGACTGCAACTCCAGCGGCAGGTCTTTGCGTGTGCTCAGGCTGGTATCCACCGAGAGCACAATCGAGAGCGGAAGCGCCGATTCCCGGCTGAAGAGCGCGATCTTTTGCGGTTTGCCGTCCTCCTTGAGCAGAAAATTTTCTTTTTCCAGATTGGAGACCGGCGCACCCCGCGCATCGGTGACCGTCACGAACACATTCACCAGCTTGACTTCGACCTTGAATGTGGTGTCCGGCTCTTGTGCGAACAACAAGCCGCTTGCGGAGATCAGGAATGTGCAGATCAGGAATACGCACGGCAGCAGGGAGGCTGCGCGCCACGAGTTGCGAGCCCCGAGTCGCGAGCAGGCCGTATCAGATTTCGCTCGCCGCTTGTGGCTCGCGGCGCGAGGCTCTCTTGGGATGCGCTTCATTCGAAGGACAATTTTTCGGGACATTTACTTGGATGCGGCCTCTGACTCCGCTGTGCCGCCCGGCCGCCGAATTTCTTCAGGGAATGCCTCTCCGTCCGCCCACACCGCCCCGTCTTCGAAGTACTCTTTCTTCCAGATCGGCACCGTCTTCTTCAATGTGTCGATGAGCCAGCGGCAGGCTTCAAATGCCGCGCCCCGGTGGGCGGACGCCACCACGATCAGCACGCTGGTTTCCCCAATCTCCAACCGCCCCAGCCGGTGAATGATTGAAACTCCGTCCACGCTAAAGCGCTCGCGAGCCGATTGGGCCAGCCCTTCCATTTGTTTTAACGCCATCGCTTCGTAGGCCTCGTAGTCCAGGTAAAGTGTGCGTCGTCCGCGTGTGTTGTTGCGCACCACGCCTTCAAATATCACCGCCGCGCCATCTTCCGGCCGTTTCACGCCGCGAAGCACGGATTCGGTGATGATCGGTTCCCGCACAATCCGGATCTCGCCGCACGCGGCTTTCACCTCGCTGTTGGCCTCGGGCGCGCCACCGCTCACCGGCGGCAGTAACCCCACCTCATCTCCTGCGGCCAGAGCGCGATCCGCACGCGCATATTCCTGGTTCACGGAAACTGCTAGCGCCGACCGCATCGCCTCCAGTCGCGGAGTCTGGCGCGAATAATGGGCCAGCAAATCCTCGACCCGCGCCCCTTCCGGCAGGTCGACATAGTCACTGGACAGTCCGACCAATTCTTTGAGCATGCCAAAAAAAAGTACGCGAATCTTCATGGCAAAAATCTTTGGGAAGCAGATCTGCAAACAAAACGCAAATACCTGTGTGGTGGCGGGGCTTTGCCCCGCCCAGACGGGGCGGAGCCCCGTCACCACACAGACGAATTCGTTCCCTAGCAAGATTTCGGCGAAAGGCACGGCTGGCCGTGGCTTTCCCAATCTTTGCCCACTTAGTGTAACGCGGCCGCCACCCGACCGGGCATGTCCCGGCGGTGCCGCAGCCCGAAGACTCAGCTATTTAGTTCAATTACCACCGTAATCGTGCATTAGGTCACGTTCCGGCATAGGCTGGTTGCTGTGCTCCACTGTTGAGGAGGATGCTATTTCGAACGCCGTTCAAACCGATGCAGGACGTAGCGCATCCGCGCGGTCGTTCCTTCACAGTCTCAACATCCTCGTTAAGTACACGCGGCTGTATGGAACCAACCACAAGCGCACCGACAGCCAATTTGAGACTGCCTGGCAGGAGCTGCAGGATTCGCTGCCCAAAGGTGGAGATACGGGTTTTGTGCTCGGCGTCTCCGACAATAAGCTTCTTCTCGATGGTATTCCGCTGGAAGCCGGGCAGGCTGAGCGGAGTTTCGCGCAACTCCTGAATGCTGCCGGACTCTCCAGCATCCTGTTCTCGAACAAGGTGACGCTCGAGGACTTCCGGCGCCTGGTCAATGCTTTTGCGATGGGCGGATCGAAAGCGCAGGACTTCGCGAAGCAGGTCAAAGAGACGTTGGGGGATAACAATTCCTCGATCCGCATCAATGAAGTCAAGTTTATCGCCGCCGATCCCACCACTGGAGAGCTCTCCATCGCGGCTCAACTCGCCGCGCAATCCATTGGTCCGGAATTCAAGCAGTGGCTCAACGACCCGCAAAAACTCTTGCAATTGATTGCGGCCGCTCAGGGAGCCAGCGAAGGCTCCGGACAGCCCGGCGCGCCCATGGGTAGCGTCCCCAGCTTTTCTGGTGGCACCGGGCCGGCAAACGGTTCCCCAACCGGTTCCTCAGTCTGGAACGGTGGTGTCGTTCCCCTGCAGGAAGAGGAAGTGATCCAGACCATCCGCCTGCTCACGCACTTCGGTCAGGCGATGCAGGATCCCAACTCTTCTGATGAGAATCTCAAAGTCGAACTGGGCAAAATAGGCGAGGGCACCAAGCTCAATCTGGCCCAATTGCTTGAGGGCCTGGCCTCGCAGACCATCAAGCACGATGGCGACGCCGGCACTGACACGCCCCTTCTGATGAAGGCGGCGGAGAGCATGGCCATCAAGTTTGCCCTCGACCGTTATCAGAAGGGCGACATCAAGGTAAACGCCGTCCACGAGATGATGGAGCATTTGAGCCGTCAGATGGACACCTTGCGCCAGATTCTGCGCGTGCAGGAAGACAAGATGTCGAAGGCCGGCATCCTGGTCGAGTCCCACGCCGACATTCTGGACCGCATGTTCTGGGCTGAGATTCCTGAAAGCGGCAAGAAAAGCGTTCTGCTCTCCAGCGAAGCCGCCTGTGTGCCGCCCCGCAACATCCGCCAGTTCGTCGAGGTCCTGCTCGAGCGCGAGGACGATGAACTCGCCGGCAAGATCCTCTCCAATTACTGCGGTTGCCTGGATGCAAAAGAACCCGATCCGCGCCGCAAAGCGGCTGCGGGTCTGGCGCAACTCGCCGACCTCTATGCCAACGCGCCCGTGGACATCATGCCCAAGGCCATCACATTGATGAGCGAAAAAATTGCGGGCGAGAGCGACTCTGAAATTCAGAGCCTGCTGAGCGCCTCATTTGCGCGCTTCGGGCAGGAAGCAGCCTCCCGCAAGAAGTACAAAGCGATTGCCGAACTGTGTTCCGCCTTCGATAGGGTCGCGCAGGATCGGCCAAACCTGGCTCAGGACCTGCGTTCCCGCGTCGGCGTTGAAAATCGCCTGCCCGAGATGATCGAGGAGGCCATTAACTCCGATCTCATACCTCAGGATCTCGTCCAGGTTCTGCAGCAGCTTCCCAAGAACGCGGTGGAACATCTTGCCGACCGCTTTTTCCGATCCCAGAAGCGCGAAGAGTGCGATCGCATTATCGATCTGGTCGGGGAACTGGGCCAGCCGGCGGTCGGCGACCTGCGTGAGATTTTACGTCTCGGCCAGCCGCGCCAGGCGGCGGCTACCATTGGCCTGTTGAGCCGTCTGGATCCGTCCATTCTGCTCGAACTGCTGCCCGGCCGCATGAGCGAATTCAATCGCTTCTATCAGGATATCCTGGTGCGCCAGATCGCCTACGCTGCCGCACCCGATCGCGGACGCACGCTCCTCGAGTTGCTCGAATTGCTGGATCCGCTGGTTCTGCCCGAGACCATCGACGAAATCGGCATGAGCCAGGATCACAGCGCCAGCGCCAGCCTCATCGCCCTGGCCGCCAGTGGTGAGGCACAGTCCCGGTCGCCGTTCGTCCAACTCAAGGCCATCGAATCGCTCGGCCGGCTGCGCGAAGCAGAGGCGGTCGGCGTTTTGCGCGATCTGGTCGAAGAGAAGAAGTTCTTTGGATACACCCAGCACCGCGAACTGCGCATCGCCGCTATCCAGTCGCTCTCCAAGATCGATCAGACTTATGGCACGCATGCGCTGACCGAAAGCGGCCTTGAGACGGCGGAGATCGCCATCGCACCGCTCGATTCCGCTCCCGGCTGTCCCTGGGTCCGGCAGCGCCGCTACGAAAGAATTATTCTCCCGCGCCCGCTGTCGGCGACTCTCTCCAGTTCATGGGGAAGGTCGAACATTGTCATGCGCGAGATGAGCCTGGGCGGCGGCATGGGCACGCGCAACGATAATCTTCGCGTTGGCTCGGAAGCGAATGTCGAGATCGCTGTCGGTGTCAAGAAAATCCGCGGGCAAGTCCTTTTGCGCCGCGCCCGCGTCAACGAACTCGGCTTCGAGTTCGTCAAAATGGATCTCGACAGCCGGTATCGCCTGCGCCGCGTGCTGGTCGAGGCCCTCGAGAAAGCTCCCGAAAACCGCGCTCCCGACTGGGACGGGGGACGCAAGACCTAGGGACTGGTCTTAGGTTTCAGGTTTCAGGTCTCAGGAAGCACAAGTCTCCGGCAAACTCGATCCCATTCCTGTGAAAAAGCCCCTGCCTGCGCCGAGGCTTTTTGCTTTTCTACAGTCTCCGCTCAGCAACCTTCGCTAAACAACCTTCACGAAGATAATCACGAGCGCGAACAACACCAGCGACTCGATGAACGCCAATCCAAGAATCAGCGCCACCTGGATGCCGGCACGAGCCGCTGGATTGCGTCCCAGGGCTTCGCACGCCGAGGACGCGGCGCGTCCCTGGCCCTGGGCGGCCAATCCGGCCGCAATGGCAATGGCGAAGCCGGAGGTAATGGCGACCCAGTTCGTGGAACCGGCCGCTCCTGCGCCGGTCTGCGCGAACGCCGGCACCGCAAAAATCGTACATAGCAACAGCAACAATCCCAACATCATCATTTTCTTCCGCATTTGTTCGTCTCCTTATATGAATTGCCGCCAGTGGGTGGTTGACGCCGTGCTCGATGAGCCGGCGCCCTCACGCTGAGGGCAGTTGTCAGCTTTCAGCTGTCAGCTTTCAGTCTTCGCGATTCACGCCACGTTAAAGAACTGAGAGCTGACGGCTGAGAGCTGATAGCTCTGATCTCTAGTGTTCGTGCGAAACTGCCTCGCCCAAATACACGGCCGGCAGCAGCACGAAGATGTACGTCTGAATAAACGACACGCCGATGTGCAGGCCTTCAAACACCACCGGAAGGCCGATTGGCACCAGCGAGAAAAATACCAGCGTCACCATCTCACCCGCGAACATGTTCGCGAAAAGACGTACGCTGAGCGACAGGATGCGCGCCAGGTGGCTGAAGACTTCAATGGGAAAAACCAGAATCGGCAACAAGATTCGCACCGCCAGCGGCATGCCTTCCTGCGGCCCGATGAAATGCTTCAGGTACCCAAAGAGGCCGTTCTCGCGAAGTCCGGCATAGTTGTAGTAGAACCAGGTCAGGAGCGCGGCCCCGAGGGTCACTGTTTCCACGGCGGTTGGGGATTCCAGCCCGGGCACCAGGCTAAGCAGATTGCACGTCAGAATAAACATTCCGAGCGTGGTCAGATAGGCGACGAACTTTTCGCCCGAATGATGGCCGATGATCTCATCGGCCAGGCCGGCGATGAAGCCATGGATGCCTTCCATGGTGTGCTGGAGGGCGCCGGGATTCTCCACCGAAAGGCGCAGGCGAACTGCCACAAAGAAGGCCGTTAGCAGGAGAACGACTAGAATCTCCATCGCCACGGTGTTGGGAATGGGAGCCGCAGGATGCCGGGGATGGATTCCAAGCCGCAGCAGCACGGCGGTCACCGGAGAGCCGAAGAGATGATTGAGGAGTGCGGTAAAAGTAAGTTGTTCCATAAAGGAAGAAGCTGCGAGCCTCGAGCCGCGAGCTACGAATATTTGCTAGTCGACATCCCAGTGGCCACGAATTCGGTTCGTTTTGGTCCAGGCTCGTGGCTCGTCACTCGTGGCTCATTTTCGAAACGCCGCGTACACCTCGAACCCCGCCTCGATCATCATGGCCGCCACCGGCAGGCATAAGCCCCACAGGAAACCACGAAAGGCCAAAGCGGAACTTTTGAATATAGCATAGGCAACGGCTGCGACCAACGCGTAGCGCACCAGGAAGCGCAGCACAATGCGCCCGCCTTTTTCCCGGCTCTGGCGGTTCACGATGCGCTCGCCGAGCGCTTCCACGCTGCGTTCGAGCGCGCGAAAATTGATGCAGGAGACCGTCGCGCCGGCCGCAAACCCGATTGCACCGGCCCATCCATACCACCAGAACGCCGGGGCCAGCAGCAGGACGCTCACGGCCAGCATGGTTCGAAACATGCGTCGAAGGGCGCGCGCATTGAACGACTCCAGGCGCAGGTCGGCGGGAGAAAGCTCGGAATTCACCGGCTCATTCATCGCTTGTCATTAGCATCAGAACCAGCATCAGAACCGGGATCAGAACCGGGATTCGTTCGAGGTCCGGAGTCCGGATTCGAACTGGAATCGACCTCTCTCGATGCGCCCACCGCCATGCGAATCATTTGCGTAAATCCCACCACCGCTCCAAACAGCAGCCCGACCAGATAAAGCCACTTGGTATGCAGCCAGTAGTCGAGCAGTTTGCCCAGAAAAAATCCCAGCAGCACGGCGGCGGGAATAATGAATCCCATCTCGGAATAGCGTGCCAGGGAAACCACGGGATCGTTTTTCTTATGAGGATCGGGCAGCGCTGCCATGCGAGGGATTCTAAATCAGCGAAGAGTTGCCAGCCTCGTATTCTTGGCGGCCTAAAAGCGCGGTTGAAACTCGGCTGCCCCCACCCAAAACAAAGCCCAACGACGAATTCTCCCGGCGGCCTGAAGGGGGCCCCTCCCCCCTTTGGCACGGTCTATTAGAATCTATAAAGTTAGGAAAATTTTCCCGCCAAAGTATTGAACCGAAATGGCTTACAGGTAAAGTATTGAGCGCACATCAGTTAGATCCAAAATCTGGGCTATTTTGCGCGTTTTCCGTATTTTCTTCCCCGCAAAGTATTGATTCTAAATAGCAAAATCCGCAAAGTCTTGACAACAAGGCGGTTACCTTGCGTTCCCCGCGGTGCGTGGTTGCCGACGCATGTTGTCAACGGTCAGTCGCGGCTCTCCGGAGGCGCAAACGGACCCCCTATGCCGCTGCACGTTTTGTGCTGTACTTAGTTGAGATGAGCTCTCGGTCTAAGTCAAGGCGCTTTTCTTTTGCAGGGATTGTTGGGATGGTTAGTAAGTGAAATGGCGATATTACTTCAACTATCGGAAATGAGACGTGGGTCTGCGTAGCGAAGTTTCAAGCTTCCCGAATTGCCGATGGGCGTAGTCCTAATCCAGCCCTTGCTTTGCGACTCTGACCGATCATGCAAATAGTTGCATCTTGACAAGGCATTTGTCTGCTGATAGCGTTCGCGCCTGCTCGCCTGCTTGCTCAAAAGTTGAAGCAAAACTGGTTCAAAAGGAGTGTTTATGGACCCGAGACAGTCAATGAACGGCTTTGCGCATGCGTTAGTGATCACCTTCGCGCTGGTAACTTTTGCGGTTTCTGCGTATGGCGTGACCGCTCCTCCGGTGGTCACGGACGGGTCAATGAACGCCGGCGCGACCGTGCTCACGCTTTCGGGCACAAACCTGATGGGAGAACATGGTTACGGAGTGTGGTCGGTCACGATGGGAGGCATCCTCGCCTCCAGTGCGACGTCCACGGCAACGACGATCACAGCCACCTTCACGACGGCATTCAGTCCGGGTTCGTACGCGGTGGTCGTTCAATTCAAGAAAACTGCAGCGACCGTCGACCTGGCTTACCAAGCAACGATCGATGTCACGGTCGGCGCGGTGGGGCCGCAGGGACCGCAAGGACCGCCCGGAATGCAGGGACAGCAAGGGCAGCAGGGACAGCAAGGACAACAAGGGCAGCAGGGACAGCAAGGACAACAAGGACAACAGGGACAGCAAGGACAACAGGGACAGCAAGGACAACAGGGAAACACGGGCCAAGGCTTTAACTTTCGTCAGGCATGGAACTCCCAGGTCGTGAGCCCTCCGTACGCCCCGTACGATGTCGTGACCTATAACGGGTCATCGTATGTAGCGGTCACGGCACCGGCGGATCCGGGGGCCACGACACCGGATCTCGATCCGGCCTGGGCTATCTTCGCTAAGGGAATCGGGGCCCTGCAGTTTGCGTTCGGACCAGTTCAGGATTCGAGTCAACTTGGAACTCATTATGGCGATTCGTACTCGC
The DNA here is from genome assembly GCA_963821295.1 of uncultured Acidobacteriaceae bacterium. GTDB lineage: Bacteria > Acidobacteriota > Terriglobia > Terriglobales > Acidobacteriaceae > Acidiflorens. The sequence goes on from CAWGDB010000001.1 coordinate 2,010,009, forward strand.
TTTTATGCCCGCCAAATTACGCAGTAGTTGGCCTTAAGACCACATATTTAAACTCTGGACCGAGTACTACTTACGTCAACCAGGTGGCTTTGAACTGCGAGCAGGTGACTGTGGGACCCTCCGGGGCCGTTCTCGGCCCCGCAACCAGCAGCACCCTTTTCAGCGAAAACAACGACCTCGGGGGCACTGCACTTCCTCCGTTAGCGTGTCCCGCAGGATCCGTTGTGACGGGCTTATTGGGCTCCCTGGAGACTATCTTTGGTTATGCCAACGTCGTGGGGGACGTCTCGATCGTTTGCACCGCGGCGAACAACACCAGCAGCCTGACAGAGGTCGGTCCTGCGGACGGACATCCCACAGTCAGTGGCATCTCCTGCCCCGGCGCAACCGTGGTGACCGGGATGAACGGCACCACCGGCGATCTCTTCGAGTCGGCTACGCTGCACTGTCAATAAGTTGACGTAAAGGTTTGCATTGCGGAAACACCGCGCTGTTTCCAGCGATGAACGTATTGCTAATGCGCCGCCCGATGTCTGGGCGGCTTTTTCTTTGCCTCAAGGGAAGATGGGAGCGGTAATTCGCGCAACCCAGGCGATTACACCAGTAATCCGGTTCGAGCGATAGCCTCGAAAATAATACCTATTCTTATCGACAGTAGTCCCTTAAACCGCCTGCGGCACCCGCTCCACACTGCGCGTCTTTTCGCCCTCGGCACCCGCCTCTCCTGACTCGTGATACTCCGCGTCCTGGTTCACGGCCCAAACATCGTAGATACGCTTGCCCGCGAGAATGTTTCTTGCGGTGAGCATGGCCGTCATCATGGCGTGGTCCTGGTTGTTGTATTTGTGCATGCCGTTGCGGCCGACCAGGTGCAGGGTGGGGAACTGCTTTTCGAGCGCCTTGCGAATGGTATCGACGTGCTGCTGGTAGGTGTCGTCGTAGACGGGATAGGCTTTCTTCTGGCGAATCACCACGCCATCGACGATGCTGGCCGCGTTCGCCAGATTGATCTGCTGAATCTCTTTTTTCGCGAGCGCGATCAGTTGCTCGTCGGGCGCGGTCCATAGGCCGTCGCCTTCGAAGCAGAAATATTCGAGGCCGTAGGAGCTGTAGGCGGGATCGGGAACCATCTGCGGCGACCATGATTTGTAGTTCTGCACGCGTCCCACTTGTACGGAGGGATCGTGAATGTAGATCCAGTTATCGGTGAAACGGCCCTGGTCATGGACAATGAGCCCGACCGTGAGGAAATCGCGATAGCGCAAGGACTGCGCCGCGCGCTTGACGTCATCGGAAATGACGTTACCCGAAATGACGTTGCGCGGAACATCGTTACGAGTAACACCGGGCTCGATCTGCGCCACCAGTTCGCGAATCGGCATGGAGGAGATCAGGTTCTCTCCGCAAAATTCTTCGGCCTGGCCGTTGGCGTCGCGAGTGGTGACGACCCAAAGATTTTGGGCCGAATCGAATCGACAGCCAGTGACGCGGCGCCCGAGCAGAACCTGGCCGCCGAGTTGCCTGATCTTCGCGGTGCATGCCTCCCACATCATTCCCGGCCCGAGCCGCGGATAGCGGAAGGTGTCGATGAGCGTTTTCACGACCTGGGTGCGGTCTTTTGGTTTTCGTTTGGGCAGGAGCGCGTGCTTGATGGCGGAGCCGAGCGAGAGGCCTTTAATGCGCTGGGCAGCCCAGTCGGCGGAGATTTCCGTGCACTTCATGCCCCAGACTTTTTCGGTGTAGGTCTTGAAGAAAATCCGGAAGAGGCGTTCGCCGAACTGGTTGACTACCCAGTCCTGAAAAGTTTTCGGGTTCGGCGTGGGGCTGAGGCGCGCTTTGGCGAACGACGCCATGCAGCGCGCCGACTCGAACAGGCCAAGCTTCGAGAGGGCTTCAAATGGCTTCAGGGGATAGGTGTAGAACTGGCCGCGATAGTAAATGCGCGAGGAGCGCGGGCGATCGAGCAGGTCGGGGCCGGCGATCTCGGTCCAAAGGTCTTCAACCTCGCGCGACTTCGAAAAGAAGCGATGGCCGCCAATGTCGAAACGGTAGCCTTTGTAGTTGACGGTACGGGAGATGCCGCCGACGTACCCGGGGTCGGCTTCGAGAACCACGACGGGCGCGTTTTGCTTGGAGAGTTCGTAGGCGGCGGTTAGTCCTGCCGGGCCTGCGCCTGCGATTACGGCCTTGAAGATTGGTGGCATAAATGTTCAGAAACTCTAGGTTCCATTCTCGCATGCGCCTGTCAACATCCGAGGCGGCGAAGCGCGCTCGGTGCTGTACTTATCAAGTTTCTCACCACAGAGTCACAGAGACACAGAGAAACCCAACCTCTTGTTAAGCCTCCTACCAGGTGTGACGCTGCCAATGCGCTCACTTCGCCAGCCGGTTGTATTTCTTCAGTACCTCGCGCATGCGGTCGTGGGGCAGGGCGATCGCCGTGTGGCCATCGATTCCCGTCATGGTATCGGCGGCGATCATGGCATTGACGACCGCTTCTTCCGTGGCTTGAACGGTGGCAAGGAAGATCGGGTCAAGGCTGTCATTCGGAAGCATCTTGAGGTCGTGAATGCCCTTGGGACTCGCCGTGCCCGGATTGGCCGTCGAGAAGGCGACGAAGATATCGCCTGAGCCGTCGCCGGAGTAGCTGCCGTCGCGGCCCAAGCCTAGCGATGCGCGGCGCGCGACGCGTTTGAGTTGCGTGGGAATTAGGGGCGCATCGGTCGCAATGACGATGATGATCGAGCCCGTGTCGTCATTATTGCCATAAGCCGGATGCTCGGGAATTTCCTTGCCTACGGGAACGCCGGCAATGCGAAGCTGGTCGCGGCGTCCGTAGTTGCATTGCACGAGCACGCCAACGGTGTAGCCGCCATATTTGGCATCGAGCACGCGCGAGGATGTGCCGATGCCGCCCTTGAATTCATTGCAGATCATGCCCGTGCCGCCGCCTACGCTGCCTTCTTCGACCGGCCCGGAGTGGGCTGTGTCGAGCGCTTGGAAGACGTGTTCCGGCTTGACGTGGAATCCGTTGATGTCGTTGAGGAAACCGTCCCAGGTTTCGGCAACCACGGGCAAGGACCACCAGTAGCCTTCCATGTCCGGGTCGCCACGCTTGACTTTCCAGGCGATGACGGCGTCACGGACTACGCCCACGCTATGCGTGTTGGTGATCATGATGGGGCCATCGAGGAAGCCGGAATCCTCAAGCCAGGTGGTGCCGGTCATTTCGCCGTTTCCGTTGAGTGTGAACCAGGCGCCGAAGACCGCGTCGGTGGAGGCTTTTCCGCGCGGCAGACACGGCGGTGACACCGGTGCGCACCGGGCCCTCGCCGACTTTGAGTTTGCCTTCGCCCGAGATGAGCGTCGTGTGGCCAACTTCGACGCCACGAACGTCAGTGATGGCGTTGTTCGGTCCGGGAGTGCCATCGAAGGGAACGCCCAGATCGCGGGCGCGGGGCTTGGTTTGGCAGACGGCGATGACGGTGGTGAAGATCAGGGAGCAGGCGCAAAACCGGATGATTCGCTTCATATTTGAACTCTTTTTGATCGCTTGCGCCGATTGAACTCTTTCAAGAAAAAGGGGACAGCGCACGCGGCAGTATAAAGCATCCAAAGGCGGGTAATTTACAATCCAGTCGAGCGGTGGCAGCTAGGAGACGACATGAATAACTGGAAACAGGTGGCGATTGCGGCTTCGGTAGGAGGGGCGGTGATTTTGCTGCTGAAGGGAAAGCGTCCGGCGGCGGTGCTGATGGGAGGCATCGGCATGGCGGTGCTGGCCTCGGAATACCCCGATCGCTTTGAGCGGTTTCGCGAGGAATTTCCTTCGTACGTGCGGCAAGGGACCGGCTTTTTGGATCTGGCGATGCGGATCGGCAGCAAGATTGGCGAGTTGGCGGAAAATCGCTCGCACGCGTTTGAGGAGTTGGGAGAGTATTGAGAACCCGTCGTTCGCTGCTCGTCGTTCGTTGTTCGCTGCCCTTCCATCCTGCTTAAGTATGGACAGCTGGCTCAACAAAGTAACTGCCAACAGAATAGCGAAGTTACGCCAGACGCGAACGACGAAGACCGAACGGCGAACGACGATCTTTACTCGATGCCGAGTTGCTTTCTTGCTTCGGGGCTAAGGCGTTCGGGCGTCCATGGCGGATTCCAGACCACATTCACGTTTGCATTGCGGACACCGGGAAGTTGCTCGACCCGTGATTTTACCTGCGCGCTGATGTTGACATGCTCGGGGCAGCCCTGGGCGGTAAGAGTCATGTCGACCGTGACGTCCCGGTGGTTGTCAGGCACCTCATCAATACGGATGTCATAGATCAGACCGAGATCGACAATATTGACGGGGATTTCGGGATCATAGCACTGCCTGAGCGCATTCAGAACCTCATCCTGCGTCAGACCGGAAGTGCTCGGACTCAGATTATCCGAACCCGGATTGCTAGAACTCAGATTGCTCGGGGTTAGATCGTTCAGGGGTAAATTCTTCAACGGCGTCTCGTCCAATGGCATATTGTTCCTAGTGTAGCCGAGTTGTCTCTCTACAGATCAGGCCTGATCATAAGGGTTAGAGGAGATCGATTTTCCGACTATGGAATTGGATGCGGAGTCGCGGAAAAAGCTGCAGATCGTGCTCTTGCTGGGCATCGTGATCGCCGGCGGGCGCGCGGGCTGGATCGTCTACGAGCGGCACGAGGCGATGAAGGAAGACGCGAAGCCAAGGGCGACAATCACGCTGAAGGCGGACTACTATGTGACGCCGAAAAAATTGCATCCCTACGATCTGAAGTCGGCGCGGCAGCTTACCCGGCAGCCGGTATGGGTCAAAGCCGGTTACTACCATACTTATTACTCCTACAATGTTTCGGCCCACAAGGCGGATTTCGCGCATGAGGCAGGGCTGCTCGGGCCGCTGCAGAAACTGGCGATCAACGACGTGGTGACAGATGCGTCTCCCAAGGCGCCGGGAACAAGGCAGGTGATGGCGACATTCGACCTGGAGGCCAAGACGTACGCGGTTCCCATTGGCATCGAAAAGGGCGGAGATTTCAAGATTTATTCCGACGAAATTTTCTTCATCGAAGATCCGCACGAGCTTTACAAGCACTGGCCTGCGGAAGTCTGGAAGGCGATTGACGAACACCGCGTCGAACAGGGAATGAGCGAACTGCAAGCGAGTTTCGCTATCGGCGCAGGCATTCCGGAAGGCTCGGGCGATTACGGCTTTCGCACTCTGCATTATGCCAACGGCGGGAAGCCGGTTGCGATTACGTTTGAGAATGATAAGGCGGTGGAGATTAAACCGGGAACCTAGACGACGCTGATCGTGGGCGGGAGGGCCCGTCTCACCATGCGTTCGGGTGTCGTACAATTCCCCGCATGAAACGAACCTTTCTTCTCCAATTTTCTGTCCTCATTTTTTCTTCTCTCCTGTCTTTCGCCGCGCCGCGCACCATGCGCATCGACTACTACCACGGCGGCAACTCGCATGATGAGTGGTTCACGCTCGATCGCACGGTGCTCGAACCGCTGGAATGGCCGGGGAATCCCGACAAAGCGATCGATAACAGCCAACTGGGCAATTATCTGTTTGAGGTGCGCGAGAAGGGAAGCGGCAAGCTCGTCTATTCGCGCGGCTTCAGTTCGGTTTTTGCCGAATGGAAGACAACTGATGAGGCGCAACATGCGAACCGGACCTTCTCGGAATCACTGCGCTTTCCTGCGCCCGTCGGGCCGGTGGAAGTGTCGCTGAAAGAGCGCGATGAGAAGAATCCCGCGGCGGGGTTTCATGAGGTGTGGAAGACCGTGGTCGATCCGAAAGATAAATTCGTCGACCGGGCGCGGCCTCCATCGCCGGGCGCATTGATTAGCTTTCAGAAGATGGGCGATCCCGCAGGCAAAGTCGATCTGCTGGTGTTGGGCGACGGTTACACCTCGGCCGAGCGCAGTAAGTTTGAGAAAGATGCGCGCCGCTTCATGGAGAAGCTGTTTGACACTTCCCCTTTCAAAGAGCACAGAAAAGATTTTAATGTCTGGGGGCTCTGTCCGGCAGCCGAGGAGTCGGGCGTGTCGCGGCCATCGAGCGGAATTTATCGGCGCTCGCCGCTCGGGGCGAGCTATGACACGTTTGACAGCGAGCGCTACGTGTTGACGATGGAAAACCGCACCCTGCGCGACGTCGCTTCTTTTGCGCCGTATGAGTTCGTCGAAATTCTGGTGAATGGCAAAACGTATGGCGGTGGCGGAATTTTCAATCAATACGCGACCGTCGCGATCGATAACGCGTTCGCGGGCTATGTCGGCGTGCATGAATTCGGGCATCATTTTGCCGGATTGGCCGATGAGTACTACACGTCGGATGTGTCCTATCTTTCGCAGGAGAAGCGAACCGAGCCGTGGGAGCCGAATGTGACCGCGCTGCTCGATCCGGCGACGTTGAAGTGGAAGGATATGGTAGAGCCGGGAACGCCGCTGCCCACCCCCTGGCATAAGGAAGAGTTTGAGCGCTTCGAAGCGGAAATCCAGAAACAACGCCGGGAGTTGCGCGCGGCCGGCAAGCCCGAATCGGAGATGGAAGAGCTGTTCCGAAAGGAGCGCGAAAAAGAAGACGCGATGTTCCGCACCGAGAAATATTTCGGGAAGGTCGGCGCCTTCGAGGGAGCGAACTACGAGGCGAAGGGGTATTACCGTCCCGAGGTGGATTGCATCATGTTCACGCGGTATGACAAGTTCTGTGCGGTGTGTCGGCGGGCGATCGAACGCGTGATTGGGATGTACACGTAGCTAATGCAATCTTTCTTAGGCATGTCATCTTGAGCGGAGTCGAAAGACCCTACGGCCCAAAAATCGCTTCCCCCTTGGATTCTTCTCGCCGGGTACCGCAGGAACACCGGCCAGATCAGTTGAGAACGCAGGGGTCCTTCGACTCCGCGACAAGTTCACTTCGTGAACTTGTTGCTCCGCTCAGGATGACACTTTCGGGTGCGGGGAAGGTAAGCGCGCGCGGACAAACTCTACGACTTCTGGCGTCACGTAATCTGGCGGCCGAATCGTGAACATGGGCCGGTCAATCACCGGTTTCAGCGAGACGCGCTCCCACGCTGGACTTTTGGAATTCTCCGCCGAGTGCAACAGCACGGCGTCGGCTCGGTCCAGGAATTGCTGAGCTGAAGACTTGAAGTCGATGATCGAGGGATCGAGGACGGTGAGGTAAAGATCGGGCTTCAAGAAACGCAGGATGCTGTTGGATTCGATGATGGTGTTTTCGGTTTTGGCGAGGATCGTGCGAAGTCGCGGCATGGCCTCGGCAAGCCGCCCTTGCTCGGTGCGTACCCACCAGGAGCGATCGGCTCCCGCGAGCAGAAAGCGCGAGGTGTCGGACTCGCCAGAGCGGTCCCTTTCTTCGGTCACAGCCCACGAATGGTCGGCGGTCGCGCAGTCGCAGGCTTCGCCATTGGCCGAGCAGACGCCGTGTCCGTATTGCGTGATCTTGAGGGCGGTCCAGCGAAGATCACGAAGAGCGGCGACCAGACCGGCGACTACGCTGGTCTTGCCGACGCTGCGAGAATGTCCGCCGATGACGACTATCGACATTGGTTTAGGGTACTGATTTCTGCCGCGAGTTTCGAGCCGCGAGTCTCGAGCAATCAAAGGCGTTGACATCAAGAAGCTGCCGCGAGCCTTGGCTCCGAGCTCGCGATCTCGCAACTCGCGGCTATCTCTTCGTCGACCGCGACAGGAACGCCAGTTCCTTAAGATACTCGCGAATTGGCCGTGCCGGGGTCCCCCAGAAAACGACGCCTTTGCCGCGAATCACTTTCTTGGTCGGGATGCCGCTCTGCGCGCCGAGGATCGCACCTTCTTCGATGCGCACGTGATCGGCGATGCCAACCTGTCCTCCGATGATGACGTTGTCCTCGATGACCGCGCTGCCGGAAAGGCCGGTTTGCGCGGCGATGACCACGTCCTCTCCGATCTGCACATTATGGCCGACGTGCACGAGGTTGTCGATTTTTGTGCCGCGGCCGACACGGGTTTCATCGAGTGCGCCCCGGTCGATGGTTGCATTGGCGCCAATCTCGACATCGTCTTCAACGATCAAAAGTCCGACCTGCGGAAACTGCTCGTAGCGGCCGGTTTGCTGGTCACGCACGTAACCGAAGCCTTCGCTTGCGAGAACGGCTCCTGCCTGGATGACGACTCGATTGCCGAGGTTCGTGCCCCGGTAGATGATCACGCTGGCATCGATGCGGCAGTCGGCTCCAATCGTGACCCTATCGCCGATAACGCAACCGGCGCCGATGCTGCTTCCATCGCCTACTTTCACGTGTTCGCCGAGGACGGCTCGCGGACCGATCTCGACGTTCTTGCCCAGGAGCGTTGAGGCGGGAATGATGGCTGAAGGGTGCGCGCCGCGCCCTTGCTTCGCAGTCTCGCGGAGAAACCTTGCGGCGCGGGCAAAAGCCAGGCGCGGCTGCGAGCAGATCAGCAGCGGCTTTTGGGCAGGTGCGGTGGCAGCGGGGGCTTCGGCAAAATCTCCCGCGAAATTTCCGGTAATGACAGCTGCGGCTCTCGAGGCGAGCGCGGAGTCAAAGTGTTTTGCCTCATCGACGAAGACGAGGCTTTCGGCACCGGCAGATTTCAGGCTTGAGACGTGTGTCACGGCAATGGAGCCGTCCCCGATAAGACGACAGCCGAGGCTTTCCGCGAGAGCGGCGAGAGATTGTTTCATGGCGTTCTTATTATGAGCCACGATCTTATGAGGGACGATCGCTTGATGCAACAGGGGTGCTTCGACTGCGGTTTCGCTTCGCTCGAGCGAAGCTCAATCCTCGCTCCGCATGATACTGCGGTTGGGCGTAACAGCAAGGCAGCGGACAAGAGCCGAAGGCCAACGCCCAACGCCCAACGCCCAAAACCCTAATACAGAGGCGGTTCCCCCTCAGGACGCGTCTTCCAGCGGCGATGCGGCCAGAGCCACTGATCGGGATAGCGGCGGACATAGTCTTCGATCACGCTGGTGAAAAGGGCGGTGTTGGCGACGACATCGGCCTGGTCGTTGCCGGTGCGCACAAGTTCGAGGGCGGGATCGAAGCGCAGGACATATTTTCGGAGTTTGTGATCCCACGTTGTAAATCCCGGCACTACCGCAGCATCTGTGCGCAACGCGATACGAGCCAGTCCGCTGGCGGTGTAGGCGGGAATGCCGAAGAAATTGACGAACACGCCTTGCGGCGGAGTCATATTCGTATCCATCAGAATGCCAACCGCCTGGCCGGCGCGCATGGCGGCGAGCAATCCGCGGACGAAGTCGTCTTTGCTGACGGTCTGATTGCCGTGCATGGTGCGGTAGCGCTGCACAAAACCATCAATGTAAGGATTGTCCAGCGGGCGCATCACGATCGACAGGGGATGTCCGTGCAGGGAGTGGGCGAAGGCGGAGAGTTCCCAGGCTCCCAGGTGGGCCGTAAGGAAAAGGACTCCTTTGCCGCGGGCCAGGGCGCGCTCGTAGTTTTCCAGTCCGTCATAGACCACGACCTCGGAGACATTTTCGCGCGTGTAGCCGGGGAAGAGGCAGAATTCGGCAAGCTGGCGTCCGAGGGAAACGAATTCCCCCCGCAGTAGCCGACGGCGGTCTTGCACGGACATCTCGGGAAAGGCCAGAGCGAGGTTGCGCATGCCGACGGCGCGCAAGCGGCGATGGACGTGGTAGACGGCCAGCCCGATTGCAATGCCGACCGCGCGGGCAAGGGGACGCGGAAGCATGCCGAGGAGTTTGATCCACGGCCAGACCAAAGCGTATTCGAAGCGTTCACGCACTGTGCCGGAGTGTAGGGGTTGAAGGGGGCGGCGCGCAAGGTTGCGGGGACGGTCTCCGTTTTTTCTCCGGGGCAACTATATTCGCGGCATTCCGGGAACAACTATTTCTTTACATCTTTGTTCTTGCGGGATCGGGTGGCGAGTGTGCTAAAGATAAAGACAGAAGACAAAGTATGACACTCGCCATTCGCCAGTCGCGCATTCACTGCTACGGCTGCTACGCCACCAAACGAATCCGCAAGGGAACCTTGATTGTGGAGTACACGGGCGTGCGTCTGACTCACGAAGAGGCCGACGATCTCTACGACGATTTTCCCAATACCTACCTGTTTGGCCTCGATGGAGGAAAGGTCATCATTGACGGCTGCGGAGTGGCGGCGTTCGTGAATCATTCGTGCAAACCGAACTGCGAAACCGATCAGATTGGCGGCAAGATGTGGATCATTGCGCTGCGCGACATCGAGCCTGGAGAAGAATTGACCTACGATTACAACTTGTACGATGGCGACGATGACGCTCCCTGTCGCTGCGGGGCGAAGCGCTGCCGCGGGAGCCTGTATTCAGCCGCGCACTTGAGGAAGCAGAGGAAGAAGCGGGAGAAGGCGGCGGCCGCTGCTACGGCGACGAATGCGAAAGCCAGCTAATGCCTCACACTGGAGTCGGTGCGTTGCCGCGATGCGACGATGCGATTTGCGCGTGCCCGTTCCAGGTCTGCTTGCTACAATTAATCCTTCCCGATTGGTTTGGTTTTTCCTGATATTTGTTTCTGACGTTCCCGATACTGGAGTGCCACATTGAATCGCGCATCCGCCGGCTTGGAATCCGTCATCGCAAAAGCTCTGCACCGTTCACCGGCAGAAGAGAGCGCGTTGCTGGCGTGGCCGGTGGCTTGTGGCAGCGCGGTGGCCGACCGGACGCGAGTGCTGAATTTTTCCGGCGGTGTTCTGCGCGTGGAAGTAACGGATAAGGGATGGCAGCGCGAGTTGACGGCGCTGGCTCCGCGGTATGTGGCGGCGATCAATCGTTATTCCGCAACCTCGGTGCGCCGGATTGAGTTCGTCGTGAAGGCGTAGGATTCTTTCGCGGCCTTCAGAGAGCTTTAACCACAGAGGCCACCGAGGCCACAGAGAAACCTGCAGATCTCCTAAGAGCTGGGTGCCGATCTATGAAAGTCACCGACAAAGACGTTGCATACGTGGCCGACCTGGCCAATCTTGAGTTGACGGTTGACGAGCGCGCGCGCATGCTCCGCGACCTGAATTCGATTCTCGAATATGTGGATCGCCTGAGCGAGTTGAATACCGAAAATGTCGAGCCCATGGCGCAGGTTTCCGACCGCTACGGGGTGGATGAGTCACGCCAGGGCAGCGAGCGCTTCGCGTACGCGGCGCGCGACGATGTGAAAGAAGGTTTGCGTCCGTCATTGCCGCATGAAGAGGCGATGAAGAACGCTCCCGAGACGGACGAAACGTTTTTTGTGGTTCCGAAGGTGATTGAGAGATAAGCGCGATGACGGTGGGCAGAAAGCCAAATGAGTACACGATTGAAACTGCTCGCAGCGCCATAGCTGGCGGGAGGATCACGGCCTCCGCCCTGGCCGATGAGTTCTACGCGTGCATTAAGAAAGAAGACGCGGAGATTGGCGCTTATCTGGCATTGTCTGAAGATCGGGCGCGAGCGCAGGCCGAGCGCATTGACAAGATGGTCGCAGAAGGCAAGCCATTGCCGCCGCTCGCCGGAGTCCCCATCGCGATCAAAGATGTCATGGTGACACGCGGCGTGCGCACCACCGCGGGATCGAAGATTCTGGAGAACTTTGTTCCTCCGTACGACTGCACGGCGGTGGCGCGACTGGAAGCGGCGGGCGCGGTTATCCTGGGCAAGCTCAACTGCGACGAGTTTGCCATGGGCTCGTCGACCGAGAACTCGGCTTATCATCCGGTGCGCAATCCGCGCGACAAAACGCGTGTTCCAGGAGGATCGTCGGGAGGATCGGCGGCGGCGGTTGCGGCGGGAATGGCTGTGGCGACCCTCGGCTCGGATACGGGTGGCTCGATCCGTCAGCCGGCTTCGTTCTGCGGAGTGGTGGGATTGAAGCCGACTTATGGACGCGTGTCGCGCTACGGGCTGATTGCATTTGCTTCGTCGCTCGATCACATCGGTCCGTTTGCGAACACCGTGAAGGATGTGGCGCTGGTGCTGCGCACGATTGCCGGGCGCGATCCGATGGATTCGACTTCGGCGGATGTTCCGGTGCCGGATTATGTGGCGGAACTGGAGAAGCCGCTGACTAAGTGTGGCGCGGGCGCCCCCGCCCGCGAAAGAGAGGTGACCGGTGAGGCGGCTTCGGGTGAGCCACTGAGAATCGGAGTGGCCAAAGAATATTTCGGCTCTGGGCTGGATGCCGACGTGCGCGCGGCGGTCGAGGCGGCGATCCAGAAGTTGGCTGGACTTGGCTGCGAGATCGTGCCTGTGAGCCTGCCCCATACCGAGTATGCGATTCCGGCATATTACATTGTCGCGACGGCCGAAGCATCGGCGAACCTGGCGCGCTATGACGGCGTGCGCTATGGATTCCGTGCGCGCGGCGTGAAGACGCTGGCGGAGATGTATCGGCAGACGCGCGATGGCGGCTTCGGCATGGAAGTGAAGAGGCGCATCATGCTAGGGACTTATGCGCTCAGCGCAGGTTATTACGATGCGTATTACTTGAAAGCGCAGAAGGTGCGGACGCTGCTGACCCGAGACTTTGATGAGGCTTTCAAGAAAGTGGATGTGATTGCCGCGCCGACGGCGCCCACTGCGGCGTTCAAGTTAGGAGAGAAGGTAGACGATCCGCTGGCCATGTATCTTGCGGATATCTACACCGTGACGGCGAATTTGGCGGGCATCCCGGGTATCTCGGTACCGTGCGGCGAGACGCGCGAAGGCCTGCCGATCGGGCTGCAGATTTTTGGACGGCACTTTGATGAGGCGACCGTGCTGCGGGTCGCACACGCGTTTGAGCTGAGCCGGTGATGGTGACGAGACGCAGCAAGCTGCGTCTCTACAGCGGATCGTAGTAACGCTCGCCCCCGCAGGCGCGGCATAAAACTCGCCCGTCGCGCTCCAGTTGGCGGTGGAAATTGATTCCTTCTCCGCATTCGGCGCAGACTATGCGCTCGCCTTTGTATCCTGGAAATTCTTCGGCGGGGAGCTCTACCTTTACCCATTGGGTCGAAAACAGGTCGTCGTCTGACATTTCTCTATATGCCAGCATCTGCTGCTGGTTCTTGTTTTCGATTTCCGGGTGCATTTCTCGGGCCAGCTTTTTGGACGATTCTTTGGCGGCTATGCGGATGGCTTTGTACCAGTGATTGTCGTTGGACCCACTCAAGCCAAAAGAAGGCTTGAGTGGGGCACCCTCTGGATCTGGGGCGTTGGGGCCGCGAACTTCAGCGGCGAGATCGACAAAAGTCGCCGCCATCTTTCCCCAGTCGCGGAATTTCAGGGCGCGCTTGCCGAGACGGCATCCGGTGACTACGCCGATGGCGTCGGTGGCGCAGCGGTCGATTTCCACGAAGGTGACGAGACGCTTGCGGTCTTTTCCGCGCGGGTCCTCTATGCCCAGTTTTGCGAGCCCGAGCATGGCCAGGCGGACGCCCAGGATTTGTCCGGCGCACAGGTGGCCGTGGGCAATTTCGGCTTCGCGAATTAGGTCGTCGAGGGAGAGCATTTTCAACCCTTCAATTCGTAGCTGTTCTCGTGCGGTCGACCATGCTTGTGATCTTCCTTCAGCAAGTCTTCGAGTTCCTTTACTCCGTTCTCGGGGGTACTGTGGGTTCCGTAGATACGGTTCGGGCCTAGGGCAAACTTGTCCTTGCAGTGGTCACAGGAGACAACTCCCCAAGTCTGGTGATCTGGGGCGTGGACCTCCCATTGATTTAGCTTGATCGCGACTGGGCCCAGCGGCCTAATACTCGTCTTGTATGATCTTCTTTTCCACCGAACACCATCCTTCGTATTCTCCACGGTGATGCCGGCATTCGTCAGTTCTGCGCGCAATGCGTCGGAGGTCTTGAAATTTCGCGCCCTTCGCGCCGCATCCATCGCCTTGACTTTCTGGTCAACCTGTTCGTCGGTGAGTTGATCGGCCCCTGCGATCTCAATAAGGCCAGGGCTGATCTCGCTTTCCCGACCGACAGCGCGAGCCCAATCAAGGATCGTCTTCATCTTGTCCTTGTCGTCGTCTTTCAGGACGACGAATATTTCGTCGAAGACCCTGAGCGTGTCGCGCAGTGACCTTATATCGTCTTGGAAGACCTGCCCGGCGTCGATCGCAGTATTCACCTTAGACAGCATGTCGAAGATTGCGGCTTGTGCCTCGGCGGTGTTTAGGTCGTTGTCGAGGGCACTCTTCACTCGCGCTGTTGTCTCTGCGGCCAATTGCACCATCTTCGGGTTTGCGCCCGCAGGAAACGGCACGCTCAACCGGAAGTCGAAATTGCGCAATTTCTCTACGGAACTCGCCGCAGCCTTGAGTCCCTCGAAAGTGAAGTTCAACTGGTTGCGGTAGGGAACCTGTGTGAGCAGCCAGCGGATGGATGACGGCTTGTGTCCTTTGAGAACGAGATCGCGCAGCGTGAAAAAGTTGCCGAGGCTCTTGGACATTTTCTGTCCTTCAACGAGCAGGAAGCGGGCGTGGAACCAGTAGCGCGCGAATTGCTGGCCGCTGAGCGCCTCCGATTGCGCGATTTCGTTTTCGTGATGCGGGAAGATGAGATCTTCGCCGCCGGCGTGCAGGTCGAAGCTGGGGCCCAGCTCCTCCATCGACATGACGGAGCACTCGATGTGCCAGCCGGGGCGCCCCGCGCCGATGGGCGTCTCCCAGAAAGCTTCATCCGGCTTGGGAGCCTTCCACAGAGCGAAGTCGCGGGCATTATCTTTGTCGTACTCGTCGACGTCGACTCGGGCGCCGTCGGTCATGCCCGCGAAGTCTTTTTTGGAGAGCTTGCCGTAGCCGGGAAATTTGGCGATGCGGAAGTAATAAGAGCCATCGTCGGTGCGGTAGGCATAGCCCTTGGCGACGAGTTCGGCGATGAACTCCGCCATCTCCTGAATGTGCTCGGTCGCGCGCACCAGTGCGGGCTGCGCGATGTTGAGGGTGGCGGAATCTTCGAGGAACGCCTGTGTGTATTTCGCGGTGTATTGCTGCACCGTGACGCCATCGCGGGCGGCGTTGCGGATGATTTTGTCGTCGACGTCGGTGATGTTCATGACGTAGCGAACGTCGTATCCGGATTGCAAGAGAAAGCGGTACAGGAGATCGACGGCGATGAATGTTCGAAAATTGCCGATGTGGCCGTAGTCGTAGACCGTTGGCCCGCACGCGTACATGCGGACGCGACCCGCGTCAATGGGATGGAAGTCTTCGATTTTTCCGGAGAGTGTGTTGTAGAGACGAATGGCCATGAAATATGAGTTCGCCGGCTTGCCCGACGTTTCATTTTAGTTCAGATTTCTTCGTGGGCACCGCTGGTTGGTTACCACGGAGTACACAGGGGAGCACGGCGGGATCGTTCGAAGGTAATCGCGAGTTGATCGTGGTGCGGCGGGGCTAATGCCCCGCATTCGCCGTCGGGCCACGTGTACATTGCAGAGGCCCTTTGCGCCCGGGGAAATAGTGATAAAGTTTCAGAGACGGCCCCGTAGCTCAATTGGATAGAGCATTAGTCTTCGGAACTAAGGGTTGGGGGTTCAAGTCCCTCCGGGGTCGCCAGATGCAGCCTTCAGCTTTCAGCCGTCAGTTCTCAGTTTCCCCTGGTTCCAGAGACCGCCAGATCGACGGGTTCATCCTCGAGATCAAACCATACACTAACTTGCGTACAGATCGGATTCGGAGACGACGGGTGGGGCGCTCGGTTGGTTTGTCGCCCGGTGGGTGGCGGAAAACATCGGCCCACGTGCCGGTACGACGGGAGCAAAGCGCATGAACCCGACCGGTTGCGGCACGTCGTCGTAGATAGCTTCCATGCCGCCGGTCATCAGGTAGGTTTCGTGCCAGAAACCGGTGCCGCCGGAGTTTTTTAAAAACGTCTTCCACCAGTCGCGATGCGGCTCCGAGCGCGTCCAGGCGAGGAGGGAATCCATGTCGCGCCAGTACTGGCGGATGCCGGCGTGGGGCGGGAACAGAGACCAGAGAAACACGTCGTGGTGCAGCAGACCATCGGGCTGTGCCACCGCGGATGCTGTGATCCTCGGGCCGAAGCCGAGAAGAGTCTTGATCCCAGTGAGGCGGTTGACGCGCATCCCGAGATAAACGACGACCAGATTAGGGTAGCGCGATAAGTCTACGGTCTGGCGGTTGACCTTGGTTGGGGTGGTGGCCGGCATATTGTTAGAGATTCCGCAAAGGCCGCGCGGATTCATTCGATGCACTCAGTACACTATGATGTTTCCTGGCAGTGGCAAATGAAAAACCTTGGCATTCTTCTCTCTGGGCGCGGGTCGAACTTTGTGGCGATCGCTGACAATGTCGATGCGGGGCGAATTCCGGGAGCGCGGATTGCGGTGGTGATTTCGAATCGCGCCGATGCGGCTGGGCTTCAAACAGCCCGGCAGCGAGGGCTAAATGCGTTGTTGATTCCTTCGAAGGGCAAGGAGCGGGAACAGCACGATCGCGAAGTGGTTGACGCACTTCGCGAACATAAGGTCGATCTGGTCTGCCTGGCCGGATACATGCGTCTGCTTTCGCCCTGGTTCGTACGGCAATTTCCGCATCGCATCCTGAATATCCACCCATCTCTGCTTCCCGCGTTCCCCGGACTGGAAGCGCAACAACAGGCCTTCGCCTACGGAGTGAAAGTGAGCGGTTGCACGGTGCATTTTGTGGATGAAGAGCTCGACCACGGAGCCATCATCGTGCAGAAGACCGTTCCCGTGCTCGATTCCGATGACGAGCACACGCTGGCGGAGCGGATTCTGGAGCAGGAACATCTCGCCTATACGGAGGCGATCAAACTCGTTCTTGAGGGGACGCGCGAAGTAGCGGGGCGGCGATTTGTACGAGGTCAAGTCAAAAGTCAGAAGTCAAATTGAAGAAGTTGAAAACAAAAGGCAAAAGTCAGAAGTCAAATTGCAGAAGTGAAAACGAAAGTCGAGTGAAAGCAGGAATGGGGACTGGAAACCGGCAGCGCCCAACATCAAGGTTCTACTTCTTCAATTTGACTTCTGACTTCTGACTTTTATTTGATCAGTTCGTTGCTGTTGCGCACGATCGGGTGCTGCATCACTTCGAGTTCGTTCTTGACCAGGTTTAATCCGTAGACGCAGTCTTCGAATTTTTGGGAAAGCTGGGCGAACACTGGCGCCACTTTCGCGTATTCGAAGTGCTCGAACTTGGAGACGATGTAATAGCTCTCCTTGCCGGCCTTCACCCACTCCACGAAATTTTCCACGCGCTGCCGGCGCAGACGCTGGTGATTGATGCTCTCGGGAAACATGCCCGCGAAAAACAGCGTGTAATCGCCAATGTGTTTGCGAACCTGGCGTTCGCGGTCGAAAGAGGGCGCCGGGCCGTAGACTGGATCCGATTCGACCAGCATTTCGCCCACGTCGTTCAATGCCTTGCCGGATGCCGTGCGGATCTTCATCAACTGCTCCGCGTCGCAGAACTCAGTCAGCAAGTGGGCGACATAGGCGACGACCTGCGGGTCGCGAATGCCGATCTCCTGCGCGTAATGACGGCCGACGAGTTCAACAAACAACTGCTGCAGTGGATGCGTTTCCGGAATCATGGCAATGGCCCTCGTTTCTTTTCAGAATCTGATCGTCTCTATCAGCACCTTTTCCTCTCTGCACCTCTTTGATTCATCGGAATAAGAGGTTGCTGAGAATAATTACTGTAGTTTTCCATCTTTCACAAGTCACTATCGTGCCACTAAGTGTTGAAACACCGCGCGGAGCAGGGTGTTTCGCCGATCTCCTGTTGGCAGTCGCGGGTGGTGGCTGCTAATTTCGCGTTGAAGAGTCCAGGTTGAAAGTGAACTCATCTATTTTCGTGTGGAAACCAAGGTTGTAACGTCCAGGTACGGAAATCCACGATGCTGAAGGCACGCCGAAAAGGAGAGAGCATGCAACGAATCAACATTGCGAGCGGAACGCCATGGGAGCCGGTCGTCGGTTACTCCCGTGCGGTGCGAGTCGGAGAACACATCCACGTGGCAGGCACAACCGCTACCGGTGCGGACGGCAAAATCATCGCGGGTGATGCCTATGCGCAAGCCGTGCAGGTGCTCAAGAATATAGAAAGCGCGCTGCAGCGGGCGGGGGCATCACTGAAAGACGTGGTGCGAACCAGAGTGTTCCTGACAAATATTGCCGATTGGGAAATGGTCGGCAAAGCGCACGGCGAGTTTTTTCGGGACATTCGTCCCGCGTGCTCCATGCTGGCGGTGGCGGCGCTGGTTTCGCCGGAGATGCTGCTGGAAATTGAAGCGGACGCGATTGTGCAAGGATAGTTGTTGAGGGGCCTACAGGACGTTGAGCCATTCGGACGACGCTATTGTTTAGGCCAGACCGAGATACGCAGATGGCAAGCAATGGCTCGGCCATCCTTGAATGCGGGGATAAACTTCCATGTGGATGTGACCGCAACCTCGGACGGCGAGACTCCAAGAGGCGCATGCGTGGATCTGACCTTGCCTGCCGCGTCGATGATTAAATCGAGCCGTAGTTCGGGCGGAAGCGAAGTTTGTTTTCCTGCCACGGACTGGAACTCGAGCAAAATTCCCGTCGGCGGAGAATCCAGATCAGTCCTTGGCCGCACTGCATCGAAGACAGGCGCATGTTTTTTCCTGCGCGGAGGACCGGCGGACGTGGCGTCGACTTGAGCGTGAATGCCGGCAGCGCGTGCATTCATGATGGCGATGCGAATCCGGTCAATGTCCGCGGAAGGCCACATCTCGCTAAGGTGACGCCATGCATCCGATTCGCGTCCGCTGTAAAGATAATTCCAAACGATTTCCAACACCTTGATTTTTGTGCGGTGCAGGCGATGCAACCGGTCGGAGGAAGCCGGAGTGATAGGTTCCGACAACCTCCCATCGCTGTTCTTGAAATCCCGCAGGTCAGATGGTGAGATAGCATCTCGGAGCTGGGCGATCTTCCGATCGTAATAAGACTGGAACTCCGCACTTACGTCGAGCAGTTGTCCGTGCGCAAAGCGGAGGGCAATGGCCGGGGGACTGTCCAACTCGCCGGCAGCGTAAGGGATTCAAAGCCATTGACGGCCGCCCCATCATCGGCCCATATTTCAATTCGGCCGCCCATGTCAATGTCGGAAGCACTGAAGTATTGTGCCCCGGTGATGGTGCGCAATAAGCGTGGCGGCTTTTCCAGAGAGAAAATCCGATATTCCAGACAGCAATCGCTATCTGATTTTCCGACCTGGAATGCGGCGATTGGAACTCCATCGCCCAGATCGACGCCGAATGCGTCCAGATCAAGTAACGCGGCGCCACGCTCCACTACCAGTTCCTGCTTTTCCCATGTGAGTTTGGCGGCGCAGGACCGCCTTGCCAAGGCCACAACTCCGGGCTCCCTTGCCGCCCCGACGTGCACGCCGACCCCGTTACGGAATGTTGCGTCAAAAACTCCGTTGCCGTTACGGCAGAGGATGCTGGGTCGCGGCTCCTGGCCAAGACAAATCGCTGGCCAAAGAAGATACAGAACTGACGTAGTGAGTAAAGCGCGAGGAGAAAGATGTGGCAACAAAATCCGTATGAGCCTGAGAAGACATCAGCGCACTAGAAATTCTTTCAGTTGGAGAGCGTGATTGGCGGGAACCAATACGGGCTCCCGCCATTGCACGTGCGGATTCGGCTAGCGGCGGCCTTTCTTCTTGCCGGCTTTTTTCTTCGCCGCTTTCTTTGCCGGCTTCTTTGCTGTCTTCTTGGCTGCTTTCTTTTTCGCGGCTTTCTTAGCGGGTTTCTTTTTTGCTGCCTTCTTGGGAGCCGCCTTCTTCGCCGCTTTTTTCGGGGTGGCCTTCTTGGGAGCGGCTTTTTTCGGCGCGGCCTTCTTGGGGGCTGCTTTCTTCGGAGGAGGCGCACTGCCACCGCCGCCGAAGGAACTTACCGGCTCAGGTTCAGGAGAAGGTTCGGGTTCACCTTCGTCCTCATCCATGGCGACTGGTTCTTCCTCCTCTTCTTCCTCTTCGTCAAAATCCTCTTCGAGCGATTCGCCAAAGGCGGTACTCTCACCAAATTCATCGGTTTCATCGTCCCGACCATAGAGAGTCGGATCATCGAAAGGCATATCTCCTCCTGTATATTCTCGGTCCCGACGCAAGACAGGCGCTGGGGCCCAGGGAAATAAGACTACTGACCGCGAAACGTCCCTGCTTTTGCGTAACGGGCCGTGATTATAGCATGGCAGTTTCAGGGGCAGTATCGTGCATTCGCCGGAGATTTGCGAGAGAAATTGTCAGAAAAATTTTGGGACGCGGATCACGGGACAAAAAGCCTGGAGATAAGCGGTGAAGGAAAAGCGAAAATCCAAAACAAACCAACCTTATTCGTAGGCGAGCGCGTCAATAGGATCTTTCTGGGCCGCTTTGAACGCCGGATACAGGGCTCCGGCAACGGCTCCGCCAATCGCAATGAACGTAGCGCGGACGATCCAGCCACCATCTACCACGACCTGCAGCAGGGGGAACCTGTGGGCAAGGCCGGCGCGGGCCGCCAGGCTGACGATAATGCCGAGCACGATGCCGCTCAGGGCCAGGAGCACGGTTTCCCGCAGCACGACGTTGACGATATAGAGCTTGGAGGCTCCCATGGCCTTCAGGATGCCAATTTCGCGGGTGCGTTCCATGACGGCCGTGTACATGGCCTGAAAAATCACGATGAATCCGATAACCACCGAAATTCCCACAACGACATCAATGAAAGTGGAGAGTCCGGGATAGTTGCTGGTGGTCATCATGGCAAGGTAGGAGGCCATGGAGGTGGCCACGTAGTGCTCCATGCCAGGAACTGCTTTGATCTCGTCGATGACTGACTCGACATTGGCCGGGTCGTCGAGTTTGAGATAGAAGATTGTGGCTTTGTCTCTGGCCCCGATTAGATCCTGTAAAGTGCTGAGGGGAATAAACTTGCGGGCTCCCTTTCCGCGTTCGACAATGCCACAAATGCGGAACTTATTGTTGAGAATTTCGATGGAATCGCCCACTTTGGCATGCTTCGACTGGGCAAAAAGGTCGTCGACCAGGACGTCGTAGGGGCCCTGAAACGGCCCCCCCTTAAGGTAGTGAAAGCCGGTCGACATGCTTTCATAACTAGGCAAGTCGATGCCGGCGATGATTTCAAGCGAGTCAGTGGTGGAAACCTGCGTGATGACCGGAGCAACACTCTTAACGTGAGGAAGATTGGCCAGGACCCCGCCGACCTTGACCGGCATCGGCGCCCCGCTAAATGCGCCGATGAAAGACGACCCCGGCGGGCGCACCAGGATATCGGCGCCGATGCCGGCGGTGCGGGCGCGAGAGTCCTGCATCATGCCAAGGCAAAGGCCGACGATCAGCAGGATCATGGTGACTTCAAGCGCCACGGCGACGATGCTGATCAGGGACCGGATCGGCCGATGCACCAGGTTCCCGACGATCATGCGATTCATCATGTCTTCTTTTTCCGCGTTAGTTGGCGCGACCGTCCTGGGCACTGGCAACGCGATGGGCAGAACCTGAGGTGGCTGCCCCCGGCTTTGCACCGAGGCGCACGATCTCTGCTCCGGGCGGCTGCTCCAGATCGAACTGATCGTTGGTGAGCTGGTGGTTCAGGTCCAGTTTGAGGATGTTCAGCGTTATGTCGTAGCCCTCGCGCGGCCGCTCGATTTCAATGCTCGTCGGAAATGAAATTCCGTTGAAGTCCTTGTAGTTCTGGTAGTGGGCGTCGGTGGCAACATTCCCCTGCTGGTCGTAGATTCGCACTCGGTGGGGCAGCAGGTCGATGCGGCTGAACTGGACGCGCCGTGACAAGAACCAGCCCTGCGGACCTTTGCGGATAACGGCCAGCTCGTAGTCCGGCTGATCGACGCGATGCTTTTTGGAATCGAGCACCGTCTCATAGCCATTTTCGAGCACCGCGATCTCGTCCGGGCCAATTGCGGGCAGCAGAAGGGCATTGTAGAAATACTGCGGCCGCAGGTTCTCGATGCGCTTGTCGGGCTGGTAATTGGTGTCATTGTCCTCGCCGATGACGAACTTGTTCCGGGGTGGAATCCAAAGCTTGAATTCCTTGCCGTCGCTGACCATGTCAAAGGCGGTGTTGCGAACCACCGGCATCAGCCCTTTCATGCGGAGCATGTCGGGCTTACGCGCCAAAATGTAGCCGCGAATCTCCTTGTAGTCGGTGACGCGCCCGGTTGCGGGATTGCCCGCCGAGGAGTCGATATCGACCGTCGCCTGCATGGACTGAATCTTGCCAGCCTGGGTGTCGACGTAATCGATCAACTGCTCCTGGGTCGCGGTCTTAAGAGGCGCGTTGGACAGCTGGCGTTCGATTATCCGGGTCCGAAACAGGCAACCGCTCAATGGAAAGGTGACCGCCAGCAGACACAACGGCAACAACCAGCGAAAATGAGAACGATGCATTCCTATCCTGATGCCTGAAAGAACTCTCGCCAAATGACTATCTGATTAGTATAAGGCACCGGAGGTTTCAACGTTTCAGTGCAATCCCAATGCGTGGCGATAGGCGACAACGTTGCGATCGTGTTCCGCGAGAGTTGTAGCGAAGCGGTGATGTCCGTTGCCATCGCTAACAAAATAAAGAAAGTTTGTACTTTCGGGATGCAGCGCCGCTTCGAGAGCGCTGCGTCCGGGATTGCCAATTGGACCAGGCGGCAGGCCGGGAAAGCGGTAGGTGTTATAGGCAGAGTTGACGGCGAGATCGTCGTGATGGAGGCTTCCCTGATAAGTGCCCAGCAGCAGCTCGGCGTAGATTACGCTCGGATCGGCATCGAGGGCCATCTTCTGGGAAAGGCGGTTGTAATAGACGCTCGCCACCCGAGCGCGTTCCTCGGGCGCAGCCGTCTCTTTCTCGATGATCGACGCCATGGTCACTACCCTCGGCAGATCCAGGTTAGGTACGCCGGAGCTTGCGCCATGGCTGGGATCGCCCGGAACCAGCCCGATCTGCTGCGCCACCTGCCGGAACTGGTGGACCATGACCGCAGCCATGTCTTCAAGACTCTGGGTGCGGGTGAACTGGTAGGTATTTGGGAAAAGGTATCCTTCGAGTGACTTGGCCTGGGGCGCGAGATCGGAGATGAGATCGGTTCGAGTCTCGGCGATGTGGAGAAAATCGGTGGCCGAGCCCAGGCCCGCGTCCTCGATTGCCTTGGCGATGTCAAACATTGTGTAGCCTTCGGGAATGGTGACCACGTGGAAATAGATGTCGCCGCGAACAATGCGGCCATAGACCTGTGGAAGCGTGGCCCCGCGTTCGAACAGATACTCTCCCGCCTTCAACGACGGCTTGGGATGCGCAAGGTGCCAGAGCAGGAAACTGGTTTCACTGCGGATAATCCCATCCTTTTTTAATTCGGCGGCGATGCGGCGGGTGGAATAGCCGGAATGCAGCAAGACGAAAGTTTGCCCCGGTGGCATGACCGGCGCATAGACCTGCCAGGCAGCGAAGCCGGCCGCGGCCAAGACAACAACCAGCAGCAATGTGATGAGCGCGCGCAAGGCTAAAGTTTAGATGCTTCCCACAGGATGGAACAAACCAGCGAGTCAGGGAAGTGCCGAGAGTAACAAAGGCAAGTCAAAAGTCAGAAGTCAAATTGAAGAAGTGAAAACCGAACGAAGACATTGTGATTGGAAACACAGCATCTGGCTGAACGGCGGGATAGAGTCTGGAAATGCCAGATTTTGAAGAGTTGCAAAGCCGGACGAAGCACTTCGCACTCCGAATCGTCAAGCTTTATCGCTCCCTGCCCAATTCTGACGGGGCACGTATTTTGGGAAAGCAGTTGCTGCGTTCGGGTACCTCCATTGGGGCCAATTACAGAGCGGCATGCCGCGCCCGCGCTCGTGCCGAGTTCATTGCCAAGCTAGGAATTGTTCTTGAGGAAGCGGATGAAACTGCTTTTTGGCTGGACCTGATCGGCGAATCCGGGATCTTCCCGGAGACAAAATTGAGAGAAATTGCTCAGGAAGCCAGAGAACTGGTGTCAATCTTCGTAACGTCCGTTCGTACGGCAAAAGGTTTTACTTCTTCAATTTGACTTCTGACTTCTGACTTGCCTTTTTATTCTCCCAGCCAGTCGGCATACGGCTTTAGCGATTCGACGTGGTCGCAGATAATTTTGATGGCGCCGGTCATTGGGATGGCGAGCAACAATCCGATGGCGCCCCACACGGCTCCCCAGAACAGCAGGGCGAGCGTAACGGCCAGCGGATTGATCCTCAGGCGGCTGCCCAGCAGCTTCGGGTACAGCACGTTGAGCGCGATCAAGTGCATTCCCACCACCGAAAGCAAGACGATGAACAGGCCGGCCGCGTCCAGTTGTCCCAGGCCAACCAAAATTGGCGGGACCATTGCCAGCACAATGCCTAAGTAGGGAACCAGGCTCAGGAAGCCGCTGAGAAATCCGACGAAATAGAAAAACGGCACGTGCAAAAGCCCGAAAACCGCCACGCTCACCACCGAGATGAGCAGGCCAATCATAAAATTGCCCACAATAAAGCTCTGCAGCATCTTGCCGATCAGCCCAAGCGTGACAAACGCCGTATGCCGGTGATGGAGCGGAAACAACATTACGGTCGCGGATCGCGCATGGCTCTGCCAGGTCAGCAGAAAATAGGTCAGGAACGGGATAAACGACGCGGCCAGCACGATGTCAGTAAAGGTTCCGGCCCCATGGGTGAGGATGTCGGTCCAGTTTGTAGCCTGCCGCACCTGGATGACATTTGAGGACTCTGGGGATGCTACTGCCTCACCAGTTTTAGCGAACTTCTCCGCCTGCGCCTGGAAAGGTTGCAGGATGGATCGGATCTTCTGCGAGTACTTCGGGACATTGTCTGCAAAGACGATTGCCTCCGTGTAGGACGTGACTGTAACCCCATACATCACCAGGAGCAGGGCGAGGACGCTGATTAAAGCAGCCATCGGCCGGGGAATGTGAAGGTACTCAAATGCCTGCACCAGGGGCGAGAGAGTAAAGCTGAGCAGAATGGAACAGAAAAGTATGGCCAGCACCGATTCGCCCAGATAGGCGAAGATGATGATCAGGCCAATGCCAAGCAGCGTCAGCGACCAGTGATGCGGATGAGTGTTTTCGGTAGTGTCCGTTGTTTCCATGAAGGGCCGGGCAATCATTGTGCATCAGAGCCGCGGGAAAACCAAAGTCAAAAGTCAGAAGAGCAAGTCAAAAGTCAGAAGTCAAATTGAAGAAGTAAAATCATGCATTACTTGCGCCGCCGGCATGGGGCGGGTTGTACTTCTTCAATTTGACTTCTGACGTTTGACTTATGTCTTTGCCTCGCCGCATCCTCGCCCTCGACGTTGGCTCCAGACGGATCGGCGTAGCTGTCTCCGACCCGCTCGGCATTACCGCGCAGGGGCTGGATACGATCCAGCGCCAGAACAAACGCAAGGACTGGGCGGCTCTGAGCGCCGTCTTGGCGAAATATGATGTGGCCGAGATCGTGGTCGGTCTGCCGTTGCGCCTGAGCGGCGCCGAAGGAACGCAGTCGGAAAAGATGCGCGAGTTCGCCGAGGAACTGCGGAAGAAGTCTGGCCTGCCGGTCCACCTTTGGGATGAGCGCTGGACCTCAACCGAAGCCAACCGGCTGTTGCGGGAGACTAATCTATCGATCGAAAAGCGCGGCAAGGCGGTCGATCGCATGGCCGCGATCTTGATCCTGCAATCCTGGATGGGGGCGCACGGGTCGAGCGCAGGCGGTGAGTAATGGCTTGGCTAGAGGGTGTTTCAAAAATAGGTTTTGAAGGGCACGGGTTCAGAGGTTGCGGGAAAGTTACGAATTTGTGCATCACCGTGGAAGGCCCTTCAGGGCCGCGTAAGTCTTTCAAAAGCGGCTGGGCTTTTTAGCCCATGAGGCCTTCAGAGCTATGAGTTTGTTTTTGAAACACGCTCCAGACTTACAAAAAGGGGACGAAACTACGAGGCTAATTCGCTGATCTCAGGGAATCGCAGGTTGCACTTCGTCAGCGCCTTGGTCAGCGCTTCCTCAATCAGCCTCTCATCGCAGTTGCGCGAGATGGCAATTTCGCTGACCAGCAGGTAGCGGGCCCGCTCCAGCATCTTCTTCTCGCGGAATGACAGCGACTTTTCCTGCCCCAGGATCAGCAGGCTCTTCAGCACCATGGCCACGTCGGTAAGCGATCCGGTGCGCATGCGCTCGGAATTTTCCTTGAACCGGTCTTTCCAGTCCGCCGCGTTAATACATGCCCCGGAAGACAGGTAATCGACAATCTTCTGGATCTCGCCATTGCGCACCACCGGACGCATCCCGACGCTCCCGACGTTGTGGAACGGGATCATCACCTTCAAGCTGCTGGCGGCGATTTTAAGCAGATAGAACCTCTCGACCGTAGTCCCGATCGTCCGGCTGCTGATCTGTTCGATGATGCCGACTCCATGGTTGGGATACACGACCTTGTCGCCGATGTGGAAAACGTGGTCGCTATTCATGGAGGGCCCTCGCCCGGAGGTAGCATACCCAGTCTAGCCGAGCCAAGCAACTAAGGCAAACAGGATGCACCGCGGAAGGTGCTTTTTCATCGCCCGCATCGCAGGTCCGTGAACGAAGCTGTGTTCGTCTTCGAAAAGCGGAAGGCATAAGTCGTTTCACCTAAATGCTTTGCCTAATCCCGCCAAGCTTGCGGGAAGCGGCTTTCCCTGCTGCCGGAGTATAATGTCCCACGCGCCTTTCGAAGATTTCATGACAGAGCAAATCAAGAAAAAGCTGCAGGAAGAGCTCAACACGCTCGAACGCGAGCTAGCCTACGACATTCCCCGAGAGCTGAAGAAGGCCGCCGCGCTCGGCGACCTGAGCGAAAACGCCGAATATCACATGGCCAAGCAGCGTCAGGAGTACCTGAAGGCGCGCGTCCGCCAGCTCGGCCAACGTCTCTCCGACCTGTCGCTGATCAACATGAACAACATCCCCAAGGACAAGGTGGGGCTCGGTTCGACGGTAAAGGTTTACGACAGCTCCAAAGAAACCGAAGTCGAATACCACATCGTGACCACCGAAGAATCCGACGTGGCCAATGGAAAAATTTCGACCAACTCCCCCATTGGACGGGCCCTGCTCAACAAAAAGATTGGCGACACGGCGACGGTCGTGACGCCCAATGGAAATCGCGAGATGGAAATCCTGAAGCTCGCGACCATTCACGACCTGGCTGAACTCGGCCCGGGAGCGGAATCGAAATGAGCCGGACACTATGAGGGATTCGTCATGAGCTGGACAAGCGGAGTCGGACGAGCCTGCGGCGTTCTGCTGGATGCCATCGTCCGCCTGCTCGCGCTCTCCCACATCAATCCCAACGTCCTTACCCTGATGGGACTCCTCGTCAACTCCTACGCTGCGTTTTTATTCGGATATGCCAACGGTGACAATCAGCGGCGCATGTTCTTCTATGCCGGACTGGTCATCATCGGCAGCGGCTTCTTCGACCTGGTGGATGGCCGGGTGGCGCGCGCCTCGAATCAGGTAACGCGCTTCGGAGGGTTTTTCGATTCCATCGTCGACCGCTACAGCGACGCGTCGCTCTTCCTGGGATTGCTCGTTTTCTACGGTCGCGGCAACCGCTTCTTCTATGTAGTGCTGGCCGCCCTGGCGATGATCAGTGCCATCATGGTGAGCTACGCGCGCGCCCGCGCCGAGTCGCTGATCCCACAGTGCAAGGTCGGCTTCATGGAGCGTCCGGAGCGCTTCGTACTGCTGATCATCGGCGCGCTATTCAATGTCATGGCGCCGGTGCTCTGGGTGATCGCCGTACTTTCCACTATCACCGTAATTCACCGCGTAACCTACACCTGGCAGCGCACGCGGGAACTGGACGCACCCGGAGCGGGCCGCGCCGCGTAACAATAGTGTCATCCTGAGCGGAACAATGTTCCTGGCGAAGCCAGAAACATTGTGGAGTCGAAGGATCCCTACCGCCGAAACGACGCTTCGCCCCTCTTCTGCGCTCCATCCCTGCTTGCGTTGCCGGTGCTAGACTAACTTGGCATTTGGGGAGAGATCGTTTGTCCGTTGATCCCGTTCTAGTCGTTCACGGCGGCGCGTGGGCCATTCCCGACGACATGGTCGACGCTCATCTAAACGGCGTGCGCAATGCCGCAGCCGCAGGCTGGCGCGTGCTCGATCATGGTGGCTCCGCACTCGACGCCGTCGAAGAAACAGTCGTCGCTCTCGAAGACGACGAGACCTTCGACGCGGGTCGCGGCAGTTTTCTTAACCGCGACGGCAAAGTGCAGCTCGACGCTTTCATCATGGATGGCGCCACCCTTCGCGGAGGCGGCGTCGGCTGCGTCGAGCGCCTGCGCAACCCCGTTCGTACCGCGCGCAAAATCCTGAGCGACAGCACGCACGTCTACTTCGTCGCCGAAGGGGCCGAGCGCTTTGCCGCCGAACATGGCATCACTCTGTGCTGCAATGAAGACCTGATTATTCCCCGCGAGGTCGAGCGCCTGCGCGAATACCAGGAACAGGCTTCCATGCACGGAAACGACCTGTTCGCCCCCGCCATCTCGCACGACCTGCTTTCTCACGATACTGTGGGCGCGGTCGCGCTCGATCGCGACGGCAACATTGCCGCATCGACTTCAACGGGCGGCACGCTCAATAAAGATCCCGGCCGCCTCGGCGATTCCTCGCTCATCGGCTGTGGCTGCTATGCGGATAACGAAAGCGCAGCCGCATCAACGACCGGCTGGGGCGAGCCCATCATGAAGCTGGTCCTGGCGAAATGGGCCGCGGATCGCGTTGCCTCCGGCAATTTGCCCGAGTGGGTCGCCGAAGAAGCGATGAATTATCTGAAGCAGCGCGTCAACGGCCACGGAGGAATCATCCTGCTCGACGCGCAAGGCCGCTTCGGGATCGCCCACAACACCCCGCGCATGGCCTGGGCAGTGCGCACCGCGCAAAAGCAGGAAGCGGGCATCGAGCGCTAGGGGCGCCCCAGTGGCCAGGGGGTCGGGCTTTCATCTGACAACTGAGAACTGACAACTGAGAGCTGACAGCTGCTCTCAGAACTCAACGTGCAGCCGGAACGTCGGTACGACCACCGGCCCCCGATCGCGGTTATATCCCGGATTGTCAAGATGCTGCACTCCGGGAGCCACGTAGATCCCGCGCCAGACATGGGCCGTGTAATAGGTCTCGAAAATATTTTCGCGCCCGTAGTTCAGTCCGCCATCGCCCAGCAGAAATCCCAACCCTCCCAGCCGCAGGTACTCCTGATGATCCTTGCAAATTCCATTGGTGACGACCGCCACGCCCGCGCGGTCCCGCCGGCGATGCCAGAGCGCTCCATTCGCGCCTAAGCCGGTCGCGAACGTCTGATCCACCTCAGTGTACGCGAACGATTCCGTCTTGCCGTTGTCCCACCCAAAGCGCGCGAACGCGGTCAGGTTCGGCGCAAGATTCTGTTCCAGGTTTACACCGAATCCATACTTGCGCGTGATGTGCCAGGGATGGTTCGTGATGTCGGGAGTCTTGACCGAACCCGCTTCAAACTGGCCTACGGCCTCGCGATAAATCCCCATGTTCGCGTAATTCGTGTACGCGAGCAACCGGACCACGCCCGCTTTCTTGGGAATGAATCCATGCCGCAATTCATATTCGTAATTTTCCGCGTGCACCTGCCACGGGCGCCACACCAGATCGATGCCGTTGGCGATCTTCGGCATGAGCGCCTCGGCAAAGCGGAAGCCCCAGTTGCGGTCCTCATAATCGGCGACCAATCCCACCGTGTATCCGCGGGTGTCGGCGGCGTAGTCCCACGTGCCATTGTTATCCGTGGTCCAGTTGATGAATTGGAAATGAGTGTCGCTGCCGACCGAGTTGGCGTCGAAGAAATCCGGCATGCTGAATTTGCCGAAGCGGACCTCCAGCCGGCGGCGCGGCAGTTCATCAAAGAGCGAAAATGCGCTGCGGCTGTTTTCTACTTTGTCTTTGCTCAGCGCGAACACCTTGTGGATCATGCCGCGCCCCAGATACGGAGCTTTACTCAAAAGCGGATTGCGCACGATGTCCAGATCGGTGTTGCCCGCCAGGCCAAATCCCTGGCTGAGCGCCATGCCGCCCGCTTCTTCGATATCCACCAGCAGTTCGGCGGAGCTATTCAGCCGCACGCCCGTGTAAAGCGTCATCACACGCGACGTGGCCTTTTCATAGTTGGGACTCAAACTATGCGTGCCACTGTAAAGAGCCGGAAACGGAGGATGAGTCTGAAAAATGAAATTCGCCTGCCCGGTGAGCCAGAAGCGTGTGTCTTTGAAGTGCGGCAGCATCGCCTCGGTAGCCTCGTCGGGAGGCGCGGGATCGGACTCGGCCTTAGACTCAGAAAGACCGGCAGGGGTGTCGCGATCCGCTTGATTTGTCGATGCCGGGGAAGAGATAACTGCTTTGGTCGGTGTCGCGTCGGGGTCTGCAGGCACCGACTGCGCCCAGACAAGCGGGCCTGCCAACGCCAGCGCACCGGCAAGGGCCAAGGCGAAGGCTAAGTTGAACAGAAAGACCGGGGCGCAAGGAGTGACGCCGCAAAACGCACACGGGGGGTCCAGAGCGCGCCCCTGTCGCCAACCGTCGATATTGAAAATGAATTTCAATTTCAATTCCATGTCCGCAGCGTAGTCTCCGCGAATCCCGGAGCACAGCGTTATCCATCACCCGCGCTTGTGATTTGAATCACCCGCAGACCCAAGATTACGTTAATGCAACTACAGCAAATTTGATTAACTATAGTTAACCATAAAAACCAGGCACAGCTCGAAAACGCCCCTCGATCCTAGGCAAAATTCGTTACAGGAACGTTACAACTCTGCCTGCTGAGCTCACCGTCGTCGGTGGCCCGGAAACGGCGCCCGGGGCATTCGCATGCGTGGTTGTGGGTCTGGTGCAGGCGTATCTGAAGTGAACTCGCTGCTACTCTGGCAACTCGGCGCTGTTCGCTACAATCATCCACGGAGTCCCACGACCATGGCCACACGGATAGTAATCATCGCTTCGCTGCTTTTCGTCTTCGCCGGACTGCAAGCGCAGGTTCTGCCAACCCAGGTTCCGTCAGCTCAGGTTCCGTCAGCTCAGGTTCCGCCAGCTCAGGTCATCGCCATCAAAGCG
Source organism: uncultured Acidobacteriaceae bacterium (assembly GCA_963821295.1). Lineage (GTDB taxonomy): Bacteria > Acidobacteriota > Terriglobia > Terriglobales > Acidobacteriaceae > Acidiflorens. The sequence continues at coordinate 2,041,189 of CAWGDB010000001.1, forward strand.
GGAAGGCTGATCGATACCGACGCTGGCACAGTGCTCAACAACCAGGTCATCATCATCAGGAGCGGCAAGATCGAGGCGGTTGGCGGCCACGTCTAGCATCCCGCCCGATGCGCGTGTGATCGATCTTACCGGAATGACCCTGCTGCCCGGCCTGGTCGATTGCCACACCCATTTGACCGACAGCTACGCCGACTCGGACCCGCTTTCCGAGTTGCGCAAGACGGCGGCCGTCGACGCATTTGCGTCGATCCCCAATGCGAAGTCCGTTCTGCTCGCCGGGTTCACCACCGTGCGCGACGTGGGCACCTATCGCGCCCTCGTCGATGTTGCCTTGCGCGACGCCATCAACCGCGGCGATGTGATTGGTCCGCGCATGTATGTCGCCGGCGCCTACATCACCATCACGGGCGGTGCCGGAGCGATCACCGGCTTCGATCCCGGCCTCACGCTTCCTTGGGACCTGCATTACGGCGAAGCCAACAGCCCGTGGCAAGTGCGGCAGAGGATCCGTGCGCTCGCCAATCAGGGGGTCGACCTGATCAAGGTGCTGGCCACCGGAGCCGTGCTCACCCACAACAGCAATGTGAAGTCGACCGAATTCACCCCCGAGGAGTTGAGCGCGGCGGTCGATGAGGCGCAACATTTTGGACTGCGGGTCGCCGCGCACGCCCACAGCGCGGAGGGCATTAAGAATGCGGTTCGAGCCGGCGTTGCCTCGATCGAGCACGGTAGTCTGGCCGACGACGAAGCTCGCGAACTGATGAAGCAGCACGGCACATATCTCGTGCCCACGCTGGAGGTCGACGACTGCATTCTGGATGCGCACGAGCCGCCGGATTTCATCGAGCATGCGAAGGTGATCGCCAAAGAGCAGCGCGACAACTTCCGCAAAGCCGTCGCCGCCGGCGTAAAGATCGCCTTCGGCACCGACATCAGCGTCTGTCCATTCGGCACCAACGGCCGCGAGTTTGGATTGATGGTGCAGTACGGAATGACGCCCATGCATGCCATCCAGGCAGCTACTGTCAATGCGGCCGATCTGATCGGCGTGTCAGCGAAGATTGGTTCCATCAAGCCCGGCAAATTCGCGGATATTGTTGCCGTCAAAGCTGATCCGCTGCAGGATATCCGCGCCTTGGAGAAGGTAAATTTCGTAATGAAGGAAGGCCAAGTCTACAAGCAGGAATAGACCTGGACACGTGGCTCATCGCGTCTCTTTCTCTCTTTCAACCGCGCTATCATTCTCGAATGCCCGACGTAGACTGGATCCGCAAGCTCTGCCTCACCTTCGCCGAGGTAACCGAAGACATGCCTTGGGCCGACGACCTCTGCTTCAAGGTTCGCGGCAAGATTTTCGCCGGCATCGCGCTCTCCGATGGCCGGTTCCCGCGCGTTACTTTGAAGTGCTCGCCCGAAACAATCCATGAACTCCTGGAAATCGAAGGCATCATCCGCGCACCCTACGTAGGCCGCTACGACTGGATTCAGCTCTCCAGTTCCAACGTCCTGCCCGCGGACGAACTCAAAACCCTGATTCGTCAATCCTACGAACTGGTCGCTGCCAAAGCACCGAAAAAGAAAGCTGCCGGAGTGCCGAAGAAAAGACCTGCCAAAGCGCGGAAAAAGAAAATCTCCAGAAAAGCACCGCTCCGGCGCGACCGATAGAACGAATTGCATTCCTCTGTGTCCTCTGCGCCCTCTGTGTCCTCCGTGGTTGCGAATTTTGACGGTAATCACACGCGATCGGCGAAGCGTCTCGAGGGTGAGCCCCTCTGTTTGACTCCCTCCAACACGCTAAGCTAGCCTCATAGGTTCGTTCCCAACTCATGCGCATTCATCGTAACTTTCTGGTTTTCGCCGCGCTCACATTTCTACTCGCCACCACCCTCGCGGCCGCTCCCATGCGCCCGACGCATGCTCCCCACGCCATGGTTGCCAGCGTTCACGAACTGGCCTCGCGCGCCGGAGTCGAAATCATGCAAGCCGGAGGCAACGCCGTCGACGCCGCCGTCGCCACTGGATTCGCCCTTGCCGTGGTCCATCCGCAAGCTGGCAACATCGGCGGAGGCGGATTCCTTCTCCTTCGCACATCGGCCGGCGACACTCACTTTATCGACTTCCGCGAGAAGGCGCCGGCCGCTGCCACCGAAAACATGTATCTCGACGCCCACGGCAACGTCATCGAAAACCTCAGCATTGTGGGATACAAATCCTTCGGTGTTCCCGGCTCCGTCGCAGGCCTGGTCTACGCCGAGAAAAAGTACGGCAAGCTCTCACTCGAAAAAGTGATTGCGCCTGCCATCAAGCTTGCCCGCGACGGCTTCCCGCTCGCCTACGAAGACGCGCGGGATCTCAAGACCGACGAGTACCTCGCCCAATTTCCCGACTCCCGCCGCATCTTTCAGCGCGATGGCAAGTTCTACCAGCCGGGTGAAATCCTCAAGCAGCCCGAGCTGGCGCGCACCCTGGAACGCATCGCTAAGAGTCCCGACGATTTCTACCACGGAGCGCTCGCCCGCGAACTGGCCGCTGCCATCCAGAAAAATGGCGGCCTGATCACCGCTGCCGATCTCGCCGCCTTCGAGGTCAAAGAGCGCGAGCCGGTCCGCGGCACCTATCACGGCTACGACATCATCAGCGCCCCGCCGCCCTCTTCCGGAGGCGCCGGCCTCATCGAAATCCTCAATATTCTCGAGGGTTTCGATCTCACAAAATTCGGCAATCGCTCAGCCGAAGCGATCCACCTCACCTCCGAAGCCTTTCGCCGCGCATTCTTTGACCGCGCCGACTTCATGGGCGATCCCGATTTTTCCAAGGTTCCCGTCCCACAGCTCATCGACAAGAAATATGCGGCCGCCTGGCGCGAGACCATCGACCCCAAGCATGCGAGCGCGAGCATGGAGCTGAAGCGCCCGCCCTTCGAGGGCCTCGAACAAGTCGCCGATTCGCACCCAGTCGCTATCCGCGAGCCCGAGAACACCACCCACTATTCCGTCGTCGATTCCGAGGGCAACGCCGTCTCGGTCACCACCACGCTCAATGACACTTTTGGTTCCCGCGCCACTGCCGAAGGCCTCGGATTCCTGCTCAACGATGAGATGGACGACTTTGCCTCCAAGCAAGGCGTCCCCAACGGCTACGGCCTGATTCAGGGCCCCGCCAATGCCATCGGCCCCGGCAAACGGCCGCTTTCAGCCATGACGCCGACCATCGTGCTCAAAGACGGTAAGCTTTTCCTCGTTCTTGGCTCGCCCGGCGGCCCTACCATTATTACGACCGTTGCGAATATCCTCATGGGCGTGGTCGATTTCGGGCTCGACATCCAGGAGGCCGTGAACGCACCCAGGTTTCATCATCAGTGGCTCCCCGATCAGATTCTGGTTGAGGATCGCCTCTCTCCCGATACAATGAATCTGCTGCGATCCAAAGGACACAAACTGGACGTCAGGCACTTCTGGGGAGACGGCGAGTGCATCATGGTCGACCCCAGAACCGGTGAGCGCCTGGGCGCCAGCGACGGACGCAACAACGGGAAGGCGGTAGGCTACTGATGCTCAAGGCGGTATCGACGTACGTCTATGTAAAAGAGAGATTGCATCCAGGCCTGCTCGACGAACTGGTCAAGTCGGGAGCTCAGGCCATCGAAATTTTTGCCGCGCGCCAGCACTTCGACTACGCCAATCGCAAGCAACACGTCCGCGAAATCGCCGAATGGTTTCGCTCCACCGGCGTTCCGCTCAACTCCGTGCACGCGCCCTTGTATTCCGATTACGAGTGGGGACGCACCGGCTCTCCGCCCGTCAACATCGCCTCCACCGATCGCGCCCATCGCATCGAGGCCATGGACGAGGTGAAACGCTCGCTCGAAATCGCGGAGCTTATTCCATTCCGCTTCCTGGTGCAGCATATCGGCAATCCCGGCGAGGAGTTTGACGAGAAGAAGTTCGAAGCGGCCATGACCTCGGTCGAGCATCTGCGCGCCTTTGCCAAGCCGCTCGGTGTTCGCGTGCTTGTCGAAAATATTCCGAACGAGCTTTCCACGCCCGATCGGCTGGTGGAATTCATCCACACCATGCACTTCGACGACATCGGCGTCTGCTTCGATTGCGGGCACGCGCACATGATGGAGGGCATCCCGGAATCGTTCGAGATCCTCAAACCGCACATTTGCTCGACCCACGTTCATGACAACCACAAAGATAAAGATTCGCACCTGTGGCCGGGTAAAGGATCGATCGACTGGAAACAGACCATGGATTTGCTGCGCACCGCCCCGCAAACGCCGCCCCTGCTGCTCGAAGTCGACGGCGAAGACAAGAAAAATTCCAGCGAAGAAGTAAGCGCGACCTTTCGCAAACTGGAACACTAAATTCGTAGGAACAAATCACCGGCACCTAAAATCTGTTCACATGGCAGAAGCGCCGAAGACCGAGAGCTTCGAAGAGATTGTGGATTGGGCCTACAATACGTTGCCGCCAAACGCAAGAGCCTGCCTGATTTTCCCGGCATTCAAGTGGCCGAAGAGCCTCCGGTAGAAATACTCCAAGCCAAGAACTCGGCTCCCGGAGTCGAGATGCTGGGATGCTATACCGGCGTGGTCAGGACGAAAGAGCAAGTCGGCATGATTCCATGGCGCCCGATTTGATTTTCGTTTTTCGCGGCCCGATTTTGCGCTGCTCCAGAGGGAATTTTCGCGCCGAAGTCAAACGCGTAGTCTGGCACGAGGTCGCGCATTGGTTCGGCTACGAAACCGAAGAGAGTAAGAGAGTTGGGATTATAAAGTTTTTCTCGGCGCCCTCGGCGCCCTCGGCGTCTCGGCGGTGAAAGGTTTTTATGTCAGCACCCATCAGCACTATTTCTGAAATCGGCAAACACGAGGGCCAGTCCGTCACCATTCGCGGATGGCTCTACAACCTCCGCGAAAGCGGCAAGCTTCTCTTCCCCCAATTTCGCGACGGCAGCGGCGTGATTCAGGGCGTCGTTCCAAAGAATGCCGTTCCGCCCGAAGTCTTCGATGCGATCAAAGGTCTCACCCAGGAATCCAGCGTGATTGTCGAAGGCAAAGTTCGCGCCGATAAGCGCGCCCCCGGCGGCTATGAACTCGATGTCTCAAACGTCCAGGTCCTGCAGCGCGTGTCCGAATCCGATCCCTATCCGATCACGCCCAAAGAACACGGCACCGATTTCCTCATGGAGCATCGCCACCTCTGGCTCCGCTCCCAGCGCCAGGCGGCCATTCTGCGCGTGCGTGCCGAGATCATCCGCGCCGCCCGCGACTATTTCGACTCCAACGGATTTACCCTCACCGATCCTCCCATCATCACGCCCGCGGCCTGTGAAGGCACCACCACGCTTTTCCCCGTCGACTATTTCGACGAGCAGGCCTACCTCACGCAGTCCGGACAGCTCTACATCGAAGCTACGGCCATGGCGCTCGGCAAGGTTTATTCATTCGGTCCAACCTTCCGCGCGGAGAAATCAAAAACGCGCCGCCATCTCACCGAATTCTGGATGGTCGAGCCCGAAATCGCCTACGGCACCCTCGACGACCTCATGGAACTCGCCGAAGGCTTCCTGACTTTTATCGTCAAGCGCTGCCTCGAACGCCGCCGCGTCGATCTCACAACCATCGGACGCGATCTCACGAAGCTCGAAAAAATCGAAGCGCCCTTCCCGCGCATCTCCTACGACGAAGCGGTCAAGAGCCTGCAGGAAGGCCATTCCCAAGGCGTGTTAGAACACAAATTCGAATACGGCGGAGATCTCGGCTCGCCCGACGAAACCTATCTCTCCTCGCAATACGACAAGCCGGTCATGGTCCATCGTTACCCGGCGAAAGTAAAAGCCTTCTACATGGAGCCCGACCCGCAACATCCAGACCTTGCGCTCTGTGTCGACGTGCTGGCGCCCGAAGGCTACGGAGAAATCATCGGAGGCTCGCAGCGTACCGCCTCGCACGAGTTGCTGCTAAAGCGGATTAAAGAACACAACCTCCCCGAAGAAGCCTTCAAGTGGTATCTCGACCTGCGCAAATACGGCAGCGTCCCGCATTCCGGCTTCGGCATGGGCATTGAAAGAGCCGTAGCCTGGATCTGCGGCTTAGAACACGTACGCGAGACCATCCCGTTCCCCAGAATGCTGTATCGGCTCTACCCGTGATGTGTGGCGCGGGCGCCCCCGCCCGCGTATGCTCTATTGACTGCAACCGCAAGATTTCCCCGCTGAGCCCCCGCGAATGCCGAGTAGGCTTTGGGTGGCGCAGCGCTTCAGCGCTGCGATCAGTCATCACGTTTCTATCCCCCAAAGTGCTTCCGCAAAATTCCTGCCAGCTCCACTACCGCTTTCTCACGCGCTCCCAAGTGTTGCCCGCGAAACAGCCCAATGCGGATCGAAATCCGAAAATCCGGATGTTCTATCACGCTCAGCCTGGCCCGGTGTGCCCGCACGTAGCTACGCCTCAGAATTCCCACGCCCACGTCTCCGGCAATCAACGCGACCTGCAAATCCGGATTGTGCAGTTCCGCCGCAACCATCAACCGCGCTCCCAGGGCTTGCACGCGATTCTCAATCTCAGCCCGCACCATGCAGCCCTCAGGATTCAATACCCAGCTTCGCCGGTAAAATTCCTCCCCCTTTACCCCTCGCCCACGCCTCGCGCTGCGCCCGCGTCCCGCCCTGCCTCGCGCCTGCACCACCTGCATCGATTCCTCCGCGAGTGTCACTCCCTCCAGATCGTTGGGCAGCTTCATGTCCGATGGGAAGACCATCAGCGCGCAATCCAGTTCTCCCGCGCGCAAACGCGTCAGCATGGAGCAACTCACATCGCTCGAAATCATCGGCTGCAGCAATGGAAACCGTTTCCCCAATTCAATGACCGCCTTCGAGATCTCCGGCCGCGCCAGCGCGTGCGACAATCCCAGTCGGAGAGCGCCCGCCGGAACCGAGTCCCCCATGGCACACGCTTTCAGCTCGCCAACCCCCGACAAAATCGCGCGGCTCTTTTCGAGCACCTCGCAGCCCACGCGCGTTAGTTTCGGAGGCTTGAAACTCCGGTCCAGTAACACCGCGCCCAGTGCGGCCTCCAGCCGCTGAATGCGTCGCGTCAGCGCCGAAGGCGTCAGGTAAAGATCGCCCGCCGCCCGCTCCATCGACCCGCACTTTGATACCGCGACAAAAGCCTCCAGCTCCGCAATCACGAATGGTCCTCCTATGCTTTCCAACCATTGTTTCAATATTGCGCGATACGCAAGTTTATATTACTAATTTTGAGCTTGCCGCAACCATCATTATCCGGCTATGGTTGCTGTGGAAACATCCCCCATGACATCCGCAGAGCACTTCCTGTCCGCCGGCGCGTCCCGCGAACCCGTCGCACCCTGGTGGCACACATTCTTTATAGTGGCTGCGGTCGAAGGCCTGTCATTCGCCGCCTATCGGCAGCATGGACTGCCCACCATACACTTTTCATTCCTTGGTCCCCGCCTTTCGAGCTACGTCACGATCGTGACCGCCGAATGGCTGCTGGTTTTCATCATCTGGATCGCCCTTCGCCGCCGCGGCCTTACAATCTCCAGTCTGGTTGGGGGCCGCTGGAGTTCCGCCAAGGACTTCTTCAAAGATTTGGGATTTGCACTCGCGTTCTTCGCCCTCTACGCGCTGCCAGTCGACGTCCTCTCCGATCACGTCGCCAAAAATGCCGGAGCGGCCGAACTTCTCATTGTTCCTAAAACCGCCGTCGAACTCGTTGGCTGGCTCCTCATGTCAGTCACCGCAGGCTTTTGCGAAGAACTCATTTTCCGCGGATACCTCACCGCACAATTCACCGCCTGGACCCGAAGCCGCTGGATCGCCATCGTTCTGCAAGCCGTCCTCTTCGGCCTCGGTCACGGATACTACGGCGCCCCCATGATCGGCATCGTGATGTTGCTAGGCCTTGGCCTCGGGATGCTATCGCTATGGCGTCAATCCCTCCGCCCCTCGATCCTCGCCCACGGTTTCATGGACGCTCTCGGCGGCACCGTAGCTTTCTTCAGCCGAGCTTGAAGCCCATCGGACGGTGTTGCCCGAGCGCCCGAAAATTTGGGAAATTCGGGGACCGCTGCCAACGACAGTTAGACCGTCTGTCAGCATTTTCAGGCATAATGCGGAGCGAGAAAGAATCGCATGAGAATCAATGACCTGGAGCAATTCATGGCTGGGAGATTGTACGGCAGTTTTGTGTCCTCTCTGGTATCCTCGCAAGCGGCTGTGGGAGCGTTCTTTCGCGTTTCATTGAACGGTAAGTGATTGTCGTTTTTATCGGGCAAGAATCTGCTGGAGGAACACATGAACAAGCGCCGGCTGTCGTTCGAGGTTTCGTCCCGGAAATTGCGCTTCGGTCCTTTTTATCGAGTCTGGCAGGGAAAGACCGCATCCCGGCTTCTGCTGGTGGGTTGCCTCGGTGTCTTGACGATGGCGGCTGTACGACTGCCTCGCGCGCCTCTTTCGCGGCTCTGGGAATCGATTCTCGGCCGCAGCCGTTGCCACAACTGCACCTCGCCTGTCTCGGCGAAGGTCGCGGAGATTCCGGCCGTTGCCGGCACTTTCGCCAACTTCGATGTGACGGGCGCAGGCACGAGTGCGCTCGAAGGAACTGGCGCGACCAGCATCAATGCCACTGGAGACATCGCGGGAATCTATATCACCACGGGGAACGTGGCGCACGGTTTTGCGCGCACGTCAGGCGGCACGATCACGCCCTTCGATGTAACCGGCGCGGGAGGCGGGAATGACCAGGGGACCTTCGCCATCAGCATCGACGCCGATAACAACATCGCGGGAATGTACGCGGATTCGAGCAATGTGTATCACGGGTTCATCCGCTCTTCCGGGGGCACGGTTACGCCCTTCAATGTTCCGGCGGCGGGAACGAGCGGCCATCGCGGAACCATGCCGACCAGCGTCAATGGAGGCGTGATTACTGGAATCTACGTTACGGGGAGCTCGGGAACGACCTCGGTGTACCACGGATTCATTCGGCAGACCAGCGGGACCCTGACGTATCCCGTCGATGTTCCGGGGGGCGGCAGCGGCGACAAGCAAGGCACGCAGCCGCTGAGCATCAATGCGTCGGGAGATATCACTGGCACCTATCGGGACGCAAGTTCGGTGGATCACGGCTTCATCTATGCGGCAGGCACGTTTACGTATCCCATCGATCCTTCGGGCTCGGTGGCCACGTTCCCGACGAGTATTGACGCGGGCGGCGATATCACGGGCATCTACCTGGACTCGCAGGGATTGATGCACGGTTTTGTACGCACGGCCGCTGGAACGATCGCTTCTTTCGACCCGCCGGGGGCGAGCACGATACCGCCCGGATCGGGCAAGGGAATCCATCTGGATGGGACAATTCCCGCGAGCATCAACACGTCGGGAACGATCGCGGGCTTCTACACCGACAATAATAAAGTTGCGCACGCTTTCTTCCGTACCTCGGGCGGCACGATCACGTCTCCACTGGATGATTCGGCGGCGGGCACCGGCGCCATGGAAGGAACTGGCGCAACCAGCATCAACGATTCGGGGATGATGGCGGGCGCCTATCTGGACTCGAGCAGCGTATTGCACGGATTTGTGTTCACGCCCAATTCCCAGTCGCCGGCCATTACATTTACGCCGGCGTCGCTGAATTTCGGCAATCAGGTGGTGAATGTGAAGAGCGCTGCGAAAACCGTAACGGTGAAGAACACGGGAACGGGCACGCTGAACCTGAACTCGGTTATGCCGACCGCCGACTTTACGGTTTCCGCGAACGCGTGCGGCAGCACGCTGGCGCCAGGCAAGACCTGTAAGGTGAGTGTGACGTTTACACCCCCGCAGTTGGGCAAGGCAACGGGAAATCTCCAGTTCAGCGACAATGCCCCGAACAGCCCGCAGAGTGTAGCGCTCCTGGGCACGGGCGTTCAACCCGCTGCCGTGACTCCTCCGACCGCCACCTATGCGAAGCAGAAGGTGGGCACGACGAGCGCGGCAAAGACCTTCACGCTGGCGAACAATCAGAGCACAGCACTGAGCGGCATCGTGATCTCCACGACCGGAGATTTCGCGGTTTCGGCAACCACCTGCACCACCAGCCTGGCCGCCACCAAGAAGTGCGCGATCAGCGTAACCTTCACGCCCACACAGACCGGGACCAGGACGGGGCAGCTCAAAATAAGCGATAGCGCCAGCAACAGCCCGCAGACAGCGGCGCTGAAAGGCGTGGGGGACTAAGGCAGAATCGTCAGAAAAAACTCAGCCCCGCAGAGCATGCGGGGCTTTTTGTATTCCGCAAGAGTGCCGGGGCGTTAGCACCCCACTACTACAGGGGTCGCCCCGTCGACGTAGTACGTATTCGGCGTGGTGGTATTTCCTGATGCTGGCCTTCGCAGCCCGAATCCGGGTGTATCCACGGCGGTATTGTGTATGACAGTAAATCCTGATGCAGCGCCCTGACCGCACATGTCGATTCCGTACCCGCCGTAACCACCCGTGATTGTGTTACCCGTGACCGATCCGCCGGTCGCCGTACCCGTAAGCACAATGCCGACTCCGATAGGCCCTGACATAATCCGGTTGGCCTTAACGGTGTTTGAACCGCCGTTCACCTCGATCCCAACATTCGGCGGACCATCGACGGTGCCAGCGATGACTGTGTTGGCCGTTATGGTTGCGGCGGAGCCATCGAGCGACATTCCGAAGCCGTTCCCACTACCGTTGACCAGATTACTTTCTATGGTGCCAGATACGGGGCCTAGAAGATATACGCCGTCGGTTCCACCGTATACGCCATTGCTTCCGGTATCGCTAATCGTGTTCAATTTCACGTCGAATGTCAGGGTACTGGATGCATTGGTTGCCCCCCATATCCCTATACCATCAAAGGATCGGAAATCGGAGTTTTCCACGGTGACCGTCTGAGTTGTGTTTGCTGCCGCTATGATTCCCATTCCGCCCCCGTAATCTCCCTCGTTTGCAACGGAGATACCGTTGACTGTACCGGAAGATTCCTCATAGAAGATGGCGGCGAGGTCACCCACCCCATCTGGGATGTTGTTACCAGTCCCATCGAATGCGATGTCAGTAATATTTACGGGTCCGGTCGACGACACCCAAATCTGGAAAAAAATATGTCCGATAATGGGGTCAACGACGGCCGCCGTTGCACCACCCGCAGGTATCTGGATCAATACCTCGGCGTTCGATGCCTCGGATCCACCAAGCGTGAATGCGGTGAGCGTCAACGGTTTTGAAATGACAACCTGTTCAGGATATAGGCCGGGGCACACCTCAATGGTGGAACCGGAAGGAACAGCGTTGACCGCCGCTTGGATTGTCTGGTAGCTACCCAGCTTTTTATCGCAGTTGGTCGATCCTGCCGCATAGGCTACGTAGGTACCTGCGAACGAAAGTGTACTCAAGAACATTGCTGTCATCAAAGCTGTTATGAATCTCCCTCGACACATGGCTACTTCCTGCGTGCCGGGGCTTCGCTTCCATACAATTTGAGCCGCGCGGACACGAACTTCTTCGCGAGCTATCTACAAAATAGGTGTGGCAAATTAGAATTAGCGGAATAGCGCAAATGAGTGTGGCACGGATGCATGAGGCACAAAAGTAACCACTCGTAGTCCTTGGCGCATCTACTGACACGCCTGTTCTCGACAATCATCATAATCAGGCGCAGATTTCGCGTTGTCACTTCCCGCGCCAGCCCGAGCATTTTCGTATCGGGTGCGACGCGGAGTTGCGCATGCGACAAATTCGTTTTCGCCGCGCTCTTGCGATTCTCGTGCTCGGATTTATGACCTGCACGTCAGTGACGTTGCGGGTGCCCCCACATCGCGCTCGCTGTGATAACAGCGAAACTCGGCGCACTCGGCGGTGAAATCGCCTGCTAGGGGGCAGAGAGCGTGGCGGCCGGCGAGGGCATCAAAATCACGGGCCCAGGCTGAGCTCCGATATATCACACCTTGTCAAGCCCCGTTTGACCTTCTCGAAATCCCCGAACCCCTTCCGTTTGCTGTCCCTGCGCAGTGTGTACGTACATATATGTATTCCAAACAATATTTTCTTCGCCCACTATTCGCCTGGCAGCGGGTGCTAAAAGGACCCTCATTATTTCAAATTTCCCTCCACTGACGCTGCCCTTGACTCCACGCGATACAATAGAAATATCACTGAATGCTTTGCAAGAAATCTTTCTCTAAGTCTATGATTTCAATAGACCGGTCACACCTGGGAACTGATTCATGCCCCTGCGAACCACGACGTTCAGTAGCATCAGTCCGCGTCAAATTCGGGTAATTGGCGTCCCTCTCGACCTAGGCCAGTCGCGCCGCGGAGTCGACATGGGTCCGTCTGCCGTCCGCGTCGCCGGACTCGAAGCGCGCCTCGAAGCCATCGGCCACATCGTCGAAGATGCCGGCAATGTTGCCGTTGCCATCCCCGAGCAGAAAAAAGAAGGCGCGGCGAACGCCAAGTATCTGAAGGAAATCACTGCAACTTGCGTCAAGAGCGCTGACCTGGTTCTCAAGACGCTTGAAGCAGGGAAGGTTCCGCTTGTTCTGGGCGGCGATCATTCGCTGGCCGCTGGAACTGTTTCCGGGGTCGCTGAGTTTTATCGGCGGCAGGGGCAAAAGATTGGGCTGCTTTGGATCGACGCGCACACTGACATGAACACGCCTGAATCTTCGCCGAGCGGGAACGTGCATGGCATGCCGCTTGCTTCACTAATGGGACTGCCCCCGCTTGAACTTGGCAAGATTTATGATTTCTCTCCGAAAGTCGCGCCCGAGAATTGCGTGCTGGTCGGCATTCGCGACGTTGATAATTTCGAGAAAGAAAATATTCGCAAAGCGGGCGTCGAAGTCTTTACGATGCGCGACATCGACGAGCGCGGCATGCGCGCGGTGATGGAAGAGGCGCTGCGCATGGCTGGTCGCGGCACCGCCGGCTATCACGTCTCGCTCGATATGGACTGGATCGATCCTGAAGATGCACCCGGAGTCGGCACTCCTGTGTGGGGAGGCGCGACTTATCGCGAAGCGCATCTGGCCATGGAAATTATTTCCGACCATGGACGTATGTTGAGCATGGAGATTGTGGAAGTGAATCCGGTGATCGACGAACGTAACCAGACAGCCGATCTGGCGGTCGAACTTGCGCTTTCGGCGTTCGGGAAGAAAATTCTGTAACATCCTTCACGAGGTGAGTTCATGAAAATTGGCCGCAGATCGGTTCTGCTCGCTGCCGCAATATTTACTGCCTTGACCCTGGTTGCGAGCTCTCTGCCTGCGCAAACCCAAGCCGCCGCGCCACCGGAAAAAGAAGTGATCGTCTATGGCGCGAGCATTCGATACTTCGAGGCGGGCCAGGGACCGGCGGTAATCCTGTTGCACGGCCTGGGCGCCGTCAAAGAGGTTTGGATGGCAAACCTGGGATCGCTTTCAGCCAAGTACCATGTCTACGCGATTGATCAGGTTGGTTTCGGGCGCTCCGACAAGCCGCTGCTCGATTACGAGATCGCCACCTTTTCGGACTTTCTCCTCGGCTTTCTACGCACGCAGAAACTGAGCAAGGCTACGCTGGTGGGCAACTCGCTTGGAGGATGGATCGCGGCCGACTTTGCGGTTGGCCACCCGGAGATGATTGACAAACTCGTGCTGGTGGATTCAGGCGGGCTCCCGTGGGCCAAGAATGTAGCGGTCAACGTGAATCCTTCCTCCCTGGCCGAAACGCGGGAGCTTCTACAGTCGCTTTTCTATAACAAGAACTTGGTCACCGACGATTTCGTGCTGCAAGTCTTCACCGACCATGTGCATAACAACGACGCATACACCATCCAGCGAACGCGGGCCGGTTTCGCGCAGAATCAATTCGTGGACACGAAGCTTGCTTCCATTCACGCGCCAACACTGATCATCTGGGGCCGCGACGATGAGTTGCTTCCGGAGTCGGAAGGCGAGAAGTTTCGCGATGGAATTCCCGGAGCCAAGCTGGTTGTGTTCGAGCAATGCGGGCACGTACCCCAGATCGAGAAGGCCAGCGACTTCAACCGCGTTCTGCTCGATTTCCTGGGAAAGTAGTGTGCAATCGAAGTACGAGTGGCTGCCCGCGAAAACGGAAAACCACAGGTGTTGAATCCCCTGTGGTTCTCCGCGTCTTCTGTAGCGGAGATTCGTTCCCAGCCACGGTCACTGCACGTCGGAAACTTTGCCGTTCATGAACGTGACCTTGATGTCTTTGTAGACGTATATTTGTTTGGCGCCGAGGTTGATGATCTTGTCGGGCACGCCGATGGCTGCTTTTACCTGATCGGGCGTTTGGCCTTTTTCAATCTGCGCGGGTTCGGGTGGAGGCGCCTGCTGGGCCTGTCCTCCTCCTCCTCCTCCTCCCTGATTGTTTCCCTGGTCATTGCCGTTGCCATTTCCATTGCCATTGCCGCCCTGATTGTTACCGCCTTGATCGCCGCCGCTGTCATCGATGGCGAGCAGGCCTCCGATTGCGTCTTCTACTTGTGGCGCGCTCATTTTGGCGAGTCCACCCTTGGCAAACTGGAACACGACGTCGGCTTTATAGAAAGTCGTGGGGCTGGTGTTATTGCACGAGTCACAGGCGATGATGCTCATGACCACCTGATCTTTGTCGGCGTTCACCTGAACCTTTGACGGATAGACTTTTGTGCCCACCTGGAAGAATTGTGTGGTCTGTTGCCTGCCGAATTTTCCAAGCAGGCTGCCGCGTGCCTTCATGCCCAGGGCATTGGGCGCGTGAACCGCGCCATCCTGGTATTTGGTGGCCATGCCACCCGATTGGTCAGCATAAGGGACGCTTAGGATTCCACCTTTCTTGATGTTGAGGATCGTTCCCGCCTCGATGACCGCGGCTCCGTTCGAGTCCTCGCCCATCTTGACCATGTTGTATTGCGCTTTAAGTTGCTCGTCGAGCGGGACCTGTGCATTCAACAGGCTGGGCGTCAAGCCGATGAGAATCAAAGCGACCAGTAGGACAGCCATGTCAAATTGTTTCTGCCGCATTGCGAACTCCTCCTCATGATGATGTCCAACCGTTCCGAACCGGGCGCGCTCCCTCCCGGATTTCTAGTCAAGCTACGTAATCTGCCGGAGTTTAACGCTTCAGTTCGGTTGCTTGGCGTCTGCCTCCGCCTGATCCGCATCTTTTTGCGTTTGTGCCAGATCGTCCTGAACGTTTGAATCGGGCGCCGGCGGCGGAACTTCACCGGTTGTCGTCTTGGTGTCCGGAGCCGCGGGCAGTCCGTTTTTGCCGTTGTTGTCGGCCAACTTCTTCAGGCCTTCGTCCATGGTTTCGCGCAGGCTGTTATGCATATCCTGCAGGTCGCTGACATCGATGCCGACGGTCGCGCCCAAGGGGCACTCGTCTTTCTTGGAGCTCTTGACGGTGGCGTCGACCATGTTATCGTCGTCCGGTTTATCACCCGTGCGGTAAACGACGTCGCCAGCGGTGAGTGCGCACTCGGTGCCATCGGAGGTCGTCAGATCCTCGTCGACCGAGACCACGAAGTAACGGATTTTGGGATCAAGCGCGGAGGGCAACTGATCTCCGCCCGATGCCGTGTCCTTGTCTTTGTTGGCCGCGGCTTGCTTTTCGGCCGCGATCTCGTTTTTCATTTCGTCGGCGACCGCCTGTTTCACATCGGCGGGCATCTGCGCGCCACCGCTCGCTGCACCGCCTGCGGCCGCGCCCAAGAGATACGAGCGCGAACTTGATCCATAGGCGGATGCGAGGCTGGCGGCTACCAGGGGATCGGAAGACCAGAGCGATGCGATTACGTCGGAGGACTCCTGCCTAAACTGCGGCTGGACGAGTTGTCCCTGATCGCCGCCGGCGGCCTCGGCCTGGGCGGCATAAGCGGCCTGCAGATTTGCGGAAATCAGGTAATCGGTGAGCCAAAGCGCGGCAAATGGATACACAGGATAGGGTTGATAGTAGGCTCCGTAATAGCCATACCATGGCGCTCCGCCCCAACCCCAGTTGTAGTAAACGGGCGCTGGCCAGGGGTTATAAGCCCATCCGTAGTATGCCGGTCCATAGTAATAACCCGGGGCATAGCCGTAATAAGGATGGCCTCCGTAGTAGTAACTGCGATAGCCGTAGGCATATGCATGTCCGCCGCGCCAGTAGGTGCGCTGCACGTATTCGTGGCCGCCGTGCCGATAGTAAGCGCGCTGGCTGTATCCGCCATGCCGGCCGTAGGCAACTACCCGGCGGCCGTTGTGGTTGGCCTCGACTCGGCGGTTGCCGTGCATGCCGTGATTAATAGTCATGCCATTGCGGGTGTGGATGGTCCGAACCTGACCATTCTTGCGGACGGAAACGGAGGCGCCGCTCCGGGTGGTACGGGTTGTCGAACCCGCAGGCTGATGGTGGCTCGCCTGATTGGCTCCGTGATTGGCGGCCTGGGTGCCGCCGCGATTGCCTGCTTGGGCGCCTCCTGCCTTGTTGCCTCCGCGGGTGTTGGCATTGGTTCCAGCTCCGCGGTTTGTATTGGCGCCGGCGCCGCGGTTGGTATTGGCCCCGGCGCCGCGGTTCGCCCCATTGGCGCTAGTTCCACGATTGGAGTTTGCCGCGCCGCCTGGACCACGGTTCATGCCGTTTGCACCCGTGCCACGGTTGGTGTTGGCATTGCCCGGTCCGCGGTTCATGCCGTTGGATCCGCTGGCCCCACGATTTCCCGCCGGGGCACCGGCATGCTGACCACCCGTGTTTCCGCCGGGGTGAGTGGGCGCGGCCGCATGGGGTGCAGCAGCATGCGATGCTGGAGCTGAGGGATGCGGCGCCGACGCCTTCGGCTTATTATCAGCCGCAGCGCCCAGGGCTAGGGTGAATACGACCAATGCCACGGACCAAATCGCGAGGGTGTTTCCCTTACTCCAATTCATGAGCGACTCCTGAGAATGCCTGGTTTTTCCTGACCCGCCGGTGGAACACGGATCTGTGCACAATTCAGCGAGCCTTTCGCTCCCGGCTGTGGATTCTCCTATTGGAACTGCTGAGTCCAAACCCTGGGATGAGGGCGCGCACGGTCTTTGAGGTTCCGCCAATTTCACACCCGTTTCATCGCGGTGTCAAGTAATACGCGGAGGTCGCATGCGCGCTGGTCGAAGACCATGCCCGCTTCCGACCATCCACCCTGCCGGTACCCATCCTGCGATTGACGCGACAGCCGCCTTCGGCCCAGACTGATTCTTTATGGCAAAACTTCGAGTGGGCATTCTTTTTGGCGGACGCAGCGGCGAGCATGAAGTTTCGTTGCTCTCGGCGGCGTCCGTAGTGAACGCAATCGATAGAAAGAAGTATGAAGTCATACCGATCGGCATAACTAAGGATGGGCGCTGGCTTACGGCGGAACATGCCGAACGGCTGCTGAAGGGGGACGCGGACAAGAGTGTCCGCGCCACAGAGGACAAGCATCTGCGGGCGGGCGATCCGGAGGCGACTCCGGGAGCGGCGGTGTTGGCCACGGGTGAAGCGGTGGTCGTGCCTCCCGAACCCGCGCGTCGCGGCGCCGCGGGACTTGCGCCCTTCCAGACAGCGAAGCTCGGCGCCGCGAATCTGGGGGGCGCTGGCCTCGACAATGCGGATGGCAGTGATGCACAACTGCGCCGCGCGGCCGATCGCGCCATCAACGTCGATGTCATCTTTCCGGTGTTGCACGGCACGTTTGGCGAGGATGGAACGATCCAGGGATTGCTGGAACTGGCCGACATCGCTTACGTCGGAGCGGGAGTACTCGGATCGGCGGCGGGTATGGACAAAGATGTAATGAAGGCGCTGTTTCGCACGGCGGGCTTGCCCATCGTAAAGCACGTGACCGTGTTGCGCTCGGCATGGCAGGGTGCGCCGAGGAAGGTCGAGAAGCTGGTCGAGAGCAAGTTGAAATATCCCGTGTTCGTGAAGCCTGCGAATCTGGGATCGTCGGTGGGCATTTCGAAGGCCCACGACCGCAAGGAATTGGGTCCTGCGATCGAGGAGGCGGCGAAGTTCGACCGCAAGATCGTGATCGAGGAAGGCGTCGGAGGAAGGAAAAACAAAGCGCGCGAGATCGAATGCGCCGTGCTTGGCAACGACGGGCCGAAGGCATCGGTGGCGGGCGAGATCGTTCCCTGCAAGGAGTTCTACGACTATGACGCGAAGTACTTGGCGGAAGGCTCGGAGTTGGTCATCCCGGCGAAGCTCACGAAGGCGGAGATGAAGAACGTGCAGGCGCTGGCGATTGCGGCATTCCAGGCCGTCGATTGCTCGGGGCTGGCGCGCGTGGATTTTCTGATGGAGCCGAAATCACGAAAAATGTACGTGAATGAGATCAACACCATGCCCGGTTTTACCGCGATCAGTATGTATCCCAAGTTATGGGGCGCGACGGGAGTGTCATATCCGGATCTGATCGATCGCCTGATTCAGCTCGGCATCGAGCGTCACAAGGATAAGAAGAAGAACCAATACAGCCGCTGAATCGCCGAGGGATTCCTGCCCAAGCTTGATTCCTCCACAAGATGGAGCGCGGAACCTAACAGGCGGGGGAGAAAGTTCGCCGGCATGCGAAAAGCGACAACCGGGGCTACCCCCCAACTGATTCAAAGTCACTTTCGCGGCCCTGAAGGGCCGCTCTTCCACGGTAGCGCTTACATTCGTGACTGCTTCCGCAGCCTGCTAAGGCTTTGATTCCTGCAGCAGCACAACATCGGAATCGGAATGGGTGCGAAGTATGCCAAGGTTCTTGCCGTCGGGCGACCAGTGCAGATCGGAAATCTGTTCGGAATTGAAATTCGTGATTTTGTGCCCCGGCGAACCATCCAGCGGCTGCAGGAAAATGTTATCGATTCCATTTTCGCGGACCGCATAGGCCAGCGATTTTCCATCGGGAGTGAACTGGAAGCCGAGGCCGGCGATGCCTCCGCCGGTGATGCTGGTATCGACTTTCAGAAGGCGTGGGGCGCCTCCCGATTCCAGATCAACGAGCGCAATCTTGTCCTCAGGTTTCATTACGTCTGGATTCAGAGCCGAGACCAGAACGATGGCGAGCAGCTTCCCATCGGGAGAAAGCGTAGGTCGCAGGCCGGCAATAATCGTTCCCTTTACAACAGATCCGGGAATCACTTCCGCTTTGCCGGCTCCATCGGCCGGCACGCGCCAGACTTCGCCGGCGGCATCGTTTTCGTAATACACCCATTTCTCATCAGGCGAGCAGATCGGATAACGCGAGGCCATATCCGTCAGTTTCACCGGATTGGAGCCATCGATATTCGCACGCCAAATGTTTCCGGCTCGCGCGCCTGCGTGAAAGGCCCAGGTAAACACGATGTACCGCGCGCCACAAGCCGCAGGATCGACAATTCCAGATGCGGCATCCCCCAGCAATTGGCTCTTATTGCTGCCATCGCGCCCCATGCGAGAGAGATGTCCTGCCTCGCCAACCAGAAGACTCCCGCCGCTGTCCCAGCCGAAACCGCTTCACCGACTCCACTTGCGGCAACGGAGAAGGTTGATCGGGCGACGTGCTACCGGTGCCCGGAATGATAAACAAATTCCGGATAGTCTTGATCTGCACCGTCGCCAGCGTCTTCCCGTCGGCGGAGGTAGTAAGTGTCCTGTAACTATTGGTGTCGCGAGTAATGGGCCGGAGCGCACTTCCGCCGCTGGGCAGGAAACCAATCTGGGCGCGGATAAAATTCGGCCCCGCCTGCTGATAGTTGGCGATGATGCCGCTGCCGTCAGGTGAGTATTTCAACTGGTTAACGGCTTTGTCATCGAAGGCCGCAATCTGCTCCACTTTGCTGTCGCTGAGATTAAATAAGCCAATCGAGCCCAAAGCCTTGCTGGAAGCGGGCTCTGACAGGGCGATCTGATTGCCGTCCGGGGACCAGGCCGGAAAAGACGGCGCACTATTTCCCGGCGCAGGCGCGATCAGCAGAACCTTTTCGTCGTTTCCATCCAGGTTCGCGGATAGCAGGCGGTACTTGCCGACCTCGGGATCATTACCTCGAATGTAGGCGATGCGGCGGCCATCGGGAGAGAATGCGATGTCCGTGTCGATGTCGCGAACCAGGACTTGCGGCGTGCCGCCCAGCACGGGCGAGCGATAAAGATAGAAGGTTGTCTCGAGCGCGTCTTCGGCTTTGCGAAAATAGAAGTAGTTTCCGTCGGGTGAAAATGCCAGGCTGGTGTAAGAGACGGGAGCCGGTGGGATGACCTGCGTATCGCTGCCGGTCGCCACATTGCGCAGCCAGAGGCTCTGCTGCCCCTTATCGCGCAGTACGCTAAGCACGTACTTGCCGTCCGGTGAAATGGCGGCGGCCCCGGCCTTGCCCGAATTGGTAACCTGGGCGATGGTGAAATTCTGGAAAGGCGGGGGGACAGAGTGGTGAAGCATGGAGTAGACGCCGAACCCGGCGGCCAGCAGAATCGCCAGCGCGATCAGGGCTCCGGCGCCGACTCCCAATTTGTGCTTCTTCGCGACCTCAACGGCAGAACTGCTCGTCGTTTGCCCGGAGACATGCGCGGGCGGTAACGGCGTTACCGTCCCAGAAGCCGGGCCGGACACAGAATGCTGCCCACTCGCTTGCGAGCCGCTTCCCTGGGACGCCGGGACCGTTCCCGAACTTGAGGTTGGGCGATGCCGCGAGTCCGTCTCCCGTTTCAGACGCTTCAGGTCGGCTCGTATCTCTGCCGCGCCTTGATAACGAAGCTCGCGGTCCTTCTCCAGTGCCTTGTTAAGAATGCGTTCGAGTTCGGCGGGCACGTCGGGATTCAGGCGCACGGCGGAGGTCGGCTCGGCATCCAGAATGGCTTTGAAAATTACGGCGGTGCTGTCGCCTCGGAACGGCATGGCGCCGGTGGCCATCTCGTAGAGCACAGCGCCGAAGGAAAACAGATCGCTGCGGGCGTCCAGTTCCTTGGCCTGCGCCTGCTCGGGCGACATGTAGGCAACCGTGCCGAGCGCCGCGCCGGGGCTGGTCAATTCTTCCTGGGGAGTCGCGGCCGTCATGGTGTGGGCGGAAGCGACTTGACTGGAAGATCCAGCAGCGGTCACCACCTTCGCGAGTCCGAAGTCGAGAATTTTGGCGTGACCGCGTTTGGTCACGAAGATGTTTGCGGGTTTAATGTCGCGGTGGACGATTCCCTGGGAATGAGCGGCGTCGAGCGCGTCCGTAATCTCGATGCCGAGCGATAGCACCGAGTCCATGTCCATGGGCCGGCCCCCGATGCGGTGCTTCAGCGTCAGCCCGTCCAGGAATTCCATGGCAAGGAAGGATTCATCGCCTTCGCGCCCGACCTCATAGATGGTGCAGATGTTGGGATGGTTCAGGGCGGACGCAGCCCGCGCCTCGCGCCGGAAACGTTCCAGGGCCTGAGGGTCTTGCGCTACATCGTCAGGAAGAAATTTGAGGGCGACGAAGCGGCCGAGCGAGGTGTCCTCAGCCTTGTAGACCACGCCCATTCCACCGCCGCCCAGCTTTTCGACGATGCGGTAATGCGAGATCGTTCGCCCAACCATCAGGCGCAAATCTTACGTGGGCGAAAGGCTCAAGTCAACGAAAGGGTCGGTCGAGGGCACCGCCTGATTTTTGTCCCAGGGAAGTTCTGGCTAAGTGTCGACTAAAAGCGCAAACCGCAGGGGTCACAGACGTGCACGGAGGTCCTGCGTCTTAATCAGAGCTCCCAAGCCATCTCAAAGCGGCGGTCCGTTCATGAAAGACGCTGATTTGCTCTCGTCCCTTAGCAATGAGGGCATACGCTTGTATTAGACGCTTCGCAGCCACGATGGATAGGCCATTTCCGAGGAATGCACGCCTGGACTTGGGAGAGAATAGCCTTCGACCGGCGAGCTTTCTGGCCTCCAGGATCGAAATGTTCAGTTCGGTGATCGCGGTGGCGTCCACTAATTGACGGAATTCCGGGTTGAAGTGCGGATCGCCAGCCAATTGATCCTGGTGGACCTGCAACTCCGCAAACGTCAATCGGCCCCATGCGGTACTGATTACCAGTCCTCGTTCGGCATCAATCCTGTAGCGCAAAGGCATGGGACTTTCCGCAGTCTAGCACCGGCGAGCACTGTTGGGCGATGCGCGCCGGGGGCACTTGCGGGTGGGCATTTCTGGGCGAGAGTCTTGTCGAAACACCGCCAATTTAATTTGCAGCCGTGATTTCGACAGTTATTTAGGCGCCGGGGCCGCGGGCCGAGTCCACAAATAACTTCGGACGGTGCATTTCTTCAGATCAATTCAGACTGCTTCAGATTGGCTCCATGGACCTTTCCGGGAATCGGGGGCATCATCACGCTCACGTGCGGGAACTGCTCCTTACTGTTTAGCGAGCCAAATGTGAGACCAGCAAGCGGCGCTCGGAAAGCGGGGGAAAAGCGTCGAGCATGGGGCAAAAGCGACATCGATGGGAAGTTCGTTTTGCAGGAAGCCGCAGGCAGACAGGACGCGCTTGCGGAAATTTGAATGGGGTCTCGATTGCACCTTGATTAGGCGGGCTGGGGACGGACCGGGAAGCATCGCCGGGAGCCTTGACCAGTTCATTGACAACACGAATTCAACAACCAGCGAATGGAGAATAGGAGATTTTCAAAATGAGGCGTTCACTTAGATCCATAATCACGGCAGCGGTGGTTGTACTGACGTTTAGCTTCACAATGCTGGCGGCAGCCCAGGTTGATCGCGATGCCATGGGGGCTTTATATAGCGCATCCGCCACTCTCGAGACGAACATAGCCGGCGTCCACACGTTCCCCGCTGCGCCGGGAGCTTTCAGCCCGCTGAATGCGTCGGATACGGAACTTGCCG
This sequence comes from uncultured Acidobacteriaceae bacterium, assembly GCA_963821295.1. Classification (GTDB taxonomy): domain Bacteria; phylum Acidobacteriota; class Terriglobia; order Terriglobales; family Acidobacteriaceae; genus Acidiflorens. The sequence continues at coordinate 2,064,042 of CAWGDB010000001.1, forward strand.
CCTATGGCTTCCCGCCGCGTCCCAGTAAGGAAAGCGACCCGCAAAATTACGCGCAATGGACCAGAGCTATGTCTGCGGCGAAGATTCGGTGGAATGGGAAACTGACAGACATGGGCGCCTCCAGCATGCCAGCACAGGCGGCCCACGCCCCAGCGGCAGCACCCGATGGCTCTGCCACACCAGGGACAACGTACTACTACAACTGGAGCGGCATCGCAAACACCAACAAGCTAACGAAGTGGAACGCGAACAGCTCCTTCTACTACGTTATCTCATCATTTAACGTCCCGGCCGTTCAACCGCCGTTTGATACCTGCGACGGCGGATACGACTGGGAGGTAAGCTGGAACGGTATTGACGGCTATTCGAATGGTGATGTGTTGCAAGGTGGCAGCTCATCCCAGGAGCATTGCAGCGGCGGTAAAGTCACAACATCCTATTGCGGATGGGTGGAGTGGTATCCAAGCTACCCTATACTCTGTGAGTTTAATGTGAATCCGGGTGACGATTTCTACGTGGAAACCTGGGATCCCTCAGGAGGCTACAGTAACGGCTTCGTGTACATCGAGGATGAAACCACTCTGCAGTATGGGACCTACTCGTTGTCCTGGATTACCGGACCGGCCCTCGTCGGGAACAGCGCGGAGTACATCGTAGAGCGACCCTGTTGCAGGGGGAGCAATAACTATCCGCTGGCAAACTATATCTGGGACTTCTGGGCGAATAGCTACGCTTACGATTTCTTGCAGTACAACAAGGGCGTAGCCACTACCTACTATCCCGGGAGCACGGCAACGTCCACATATCTTATCAATATGGTGGATGATCTGGACTCCCAGGTCATCTCGGTTCCAGCCGCGCAAGGGAAGTACGGCCTGTTTTTCTATAACACTGGTTGTGCGTATACCGGTGGTTGTACACCTTGACCTGAGCCATCTTTTCTCCGCCGACACGGGGAGCGGCATCCGGTAGTTCGTGGGGCACCTTGTCTGGCAGGGTGCCCCAAGTCTCGCGCTTTTCCCCCATTCCGGGAACGCAGGATGGTCCGGAGGCGCGATGCGTGGTGGGATGCGGTGCAGCAATTCTGAGTTAGTGTAGTTTGGATCCCGACGACCAGTTGTTGCAAAGAGCGATATCGCATTTGGAAGCGAGACCGGCTATCGTGACGGCATTAACAGCGATCCGCGATTACGTCTAAGGCGAAGTCCTTCTTTTTCAGAGCAGCTTATCGATTTCGCCGGCGAGTTCAGCCTGGAATTTCTCGGAGCGATCATAACCGGTATGGACCAGCCGGATGCGGCCGGCCGTGTCAATGATGACTAGCGATGGAAAGCCTCCCAATTCCAGCCCCTTGAGCCGCTCCTCCTGCCCAAGAGCAAGGGGCAGGGTGTAGCCCGCTTTCTGCATGAAGGCGCGAGCCTTTTCCGGAGTCTCCCCATTCTCCTGCATATCGACGGCCCAGAAACTGACGCGCGAATCTCCCTGGTACCGCCGGTAGAGCTTCTCCAACTCCGGCATCTCGCGGCGACAGGCGGGGCACCAGGTGGCCCAAAAATCCAGCACCACGACGTGGCCGCGCAGTTCCGCGGAACTCACCTCCGTGCCATCAAACCGGTTGATGGAAAAGGCAGGTGCGAGCGCGCTCATCTTCTGCGAGGCGATTCGCGTGGCCAGCGTCGGAACGACGGTTAGCGCCGCCACGACCAGCACACCCAAGGGGACGAGAAATATCACCCCGGCTCGAACTCGGGAGTGCGCCGCCCAAAGGCGCCGGATGTGTACTCCGCAAATTGCCGCGAGGTTTGCGACCAGCAAGAGCACGGCGACTTCGAGATGGAACAACTGATTCCACAACAGAATGAGCATGACCAGCGATCCGCCGGAACCCACCACGAGCCCTTTCAGCCAGGCGTTTTCGGGCCGCCCCCGGCCGCGGAGGAGGCCCGCAGCGAGGTACAGTACGGCCAGACTCACCACGGCCAAGCGCAGGTCAGAAGCCACATGAAAATATCCGTCACCTAGTAAGAAGAGGAGAAGGGCAGCGAGCCCGGCGAAGACATCGGCAATCAAGGAGACGATTTCGGTTCTCATAGGTGGCCTGCCATAATGGTCTCTGGGTAAGTATTACGCAAGAGGCTGGCCCGAAGTTCCGCGGCATGGAGAGGCGATGGCATGGAGCGGCTTGCAGGGCAGTCCATCTCGCGACAGTTTTGTAACCTGAAATCGTCCTTGACAGGTGACCAGGTGGCTCTGTAATAATTGAGTCCAAGTTTGCTCTTTATTGAGCAAATTGGAATTTCATGCAGAGTGGCTGAGGGACGAGCCCTAGGACGCCACGGCAACCGGATCGGGATCATATATCCCGACTGACAGGTGCCAACTCTCGCCCGGCAACGGGGACCATGAGATTCGGGTACGCGAAACGTTATTCGCAGCTCCCGAGCCTCTTTTCCTATCCGGAAAAGGGGTTTTGTCGTAAATGGGGATTATTTCCCCGGCTCGTCCCACAGTCGCAGAAAGAAGTTGCACGATGTCGACGAGCAGCTATGAACTCCGCTGCCGCGAATGCGGCAAGACTTTCGAAAATCAACCACGCTCGATTTGCGAGCATTGCTTCTCGCCTCTCGAAGTCACCTACGACTACGACACTATCCGGAAGCAGGTTTCGCGCGAGATGTTCGCGTCGCGGCCACCCAACATCTGGCGCTATCGCGAACTGCTGCCGCTGCCAGCGGGGTATCAGCCTTCCCTCCCAGTTGGATATACCCCGCTGGTCAGCGCGCCCCGCCTGGGCGAGAAGATCGGCTCGCGGAAGCTCTTTATCAAGAACGACGCGGTCTGCCTGCCCACCCTGAGTTTTAAAGATCGCGTGGTCGCGGTTGCGCTGGCCAACGCCCGCGCATTCGGGTTCGATACCGTGGCTTGCTCTTCCACCGGTAATCTGGCGAATGCCGTGGCGGCGCAGGCGGCTCGCGAAGGCTTCAAGGCGTGGATCTTTATTCCCTCGGATCTTGAGCCCGCCAAGATTCTGGGCACGCAAGTGTTTGGAGCGGAACTGGTTCGCATCAATGGCAGCTACGACCATGTGAACCGGTTGTGCTCGCAGATTGCGGACGAGCATCCGTGGGGATTCGTCAATGTGAACCTTCGTCCCTATTACTCCGAAGGATCGAAGACCGTGGGTTACGAGATTGCCGAGCAATTGGGATGGCGCTTGCCCGACAACATTGTCGTCCCGATGGCTGGCGGTTCCCTGATCACCAAGATCAAGAAGGCGTTCGATGAACTAATTCAGCTTGGACTGGTCGAGCCGAAGCCGGTAAAGTTTTTTGGGGCGCAGGCCTCGGGATGCTCGCCGATTTCGACCGCGATCAAGCAGTATAGCAGCGAGATCGAGCCCCAGCGTCCGAAGACGATTGCCCGTTCGCTGGCCATTGGCAATCCGGCCGACGGCCATTATGCGATCAAAGCCATTACCAAGAGCGGAGGATGGTCGGAGGATGTTTCCGATCACGAAGTCGTCAGCTCCATCCAACTGCTGGCTCAAACCGAAGGCATTTTCACCGAGACCGCGGGTGGAGTGACCGTAGGCACCGCACGCAAGCTGTTCCAGCAGGACCGCATTCTGCCAGATGAGACGACGGTACTCTGCGTCACGGGCAATGGATTGAAAACCACCGACGTGCTGGCGGACAAATACCAGGCGGAGCGGCCGATCGCGGCTAAGCTCGCTGAGTTTGAGGCGTATCTGGCCGCGAAGGCCGGGGCGGTGCCGGCGGCGAGTTCGGCGCCAGCAGCGGCTGCCGCTGCGACGGCGGTGGCGTAGAAATAGTTCTCAGTTCCCGGTTCTCAGTTCTCAGTCGAGAACGTTCTGGTAACGGAAACTGGGAGCTGAGAACAGGGAACTCTGCTCCTAAGAATTTATCTTGGAGGTCATAATGAGCATCACCGTTCAAATACCAACTCCGTTGCGGCGGCTGACGGCGGGCACGCCCCACCTAACTTGCGAAGCCGCGAACCTTGGGGAACTGTTTAACGCTCTCGACTCGAAGTTTCCCGACTTGAAGACTCATATACGGGATGAAGCAGGCGAGGTGCGGCGCTTCCTGAATATTTATGTGAACGAGGAAGACATCCGATTTCTGGGCGGACCTTCCTATTCTTTTCAGGATGGTGATGAGGTGCTGCTTGTGCCTTCGATTGCCGGGGGCACGAGCTAGCCTGACTGGTGGCTGCGGCCAGCCGCAAGGTACGGTTCGCGGCCAGCCGAGCCATAGAAGCAATCCGACGCTCAGGCCGTTGTATTCAGAGCGCTGCCCTGCGTTGAGTTGCTGGAGGAGTTGCCGAACAGGTTGAGAACGATTTGCTGGTTGGTGTTCGGGTTTACGTTCAGATCGATCTGTTCTGGAGTTTGATTCTGCGGGTTGACCGCGCTGATGGTTACCTGTTCGTTGCCGTTGGCCTCATTGGTGAGGCCGATCGTAATCTGCTCGCCGGCGGGAGCGTTTGCCAGGTTCAGAATGATTTCCGTACCTGTCTGCGAAGACGAACCGCCCGACACCGGCGGCGAGGTCTGGTGTTTCTGGTAGGTGGCTTCGAGTTGTGCGAAGGCCTGCTGCGCTCCGGCTAGATCGCCCGACTGGAGCGCCTGGCCGACGGCGTTCAAATCCTGCTCGCGCTGACTGTTGCCAAATGTTGCTCCACTCTTGGAGGGACCATTCTGGCCGAGTGTTTGCAGAGTGTTGAAATCCTGCTGTGCATTCGCGATATTGCCTGCAGTAAGATCCTGACCAAGTTGCTGGACATCCGCGCCGCGCTGCTGGCTATATGCTTGCAGTTGCTGGGAGATGGAACTGATGGAAGAGCTAGTAGTTGTAGATGCGGGCGCGGAATTCGAGTTGGTATGGTAGACGCTCTGCAACTGAGCGAAGGCCTGTTGCGCGCCCGCTAGATCGTTCGCCTGGAGCGCCTGGCCGATGGCGTTAAGGGCCTGTTCGCGCTGGCTTCCGCCAAATACGTTGCCATTGGCGGAGGGGCCGCTCTGACCCAGACTCTGGAGGGTCGTGTAGTCCTGCTGCGCGTTTGCGAGGTTGCCGGCAGCAAGATCCTTACCAAGCTGCTGCACATCGGCGCCACGCTGTTGAATGAAGGATTGCAGTTCCTGGTAAATGGAACTGGAGGAAACAGCCGCGGTTGACATTAAGGTTCTCCTTCGAAGCGATTCGTCGGGCACGAATCCGTGCCATCCAAAGAGTTGATCGGCGAGGATTGTGGGAACTTTAGTAAATTCGCAGTAACCGTTCTGGTCACCGCGCCGATTGAGGCTGACGTGGCTGTGCCCGCGGACATGGATAAGTCGCAGTTCTTCGAACGGCACGATAAATAGCCGTCCACGCGGTACGGGCGAGGGCGCCCGTCTCTCCATGTGCTAAATCGGAACGGGCACGCTATCTACAATTTCCTTTAGCACCTGTTCGGACTGCTCGGATTTTTTCAGGCTCGAGGCGTAGAGCGAGTTCACTACGATGCGGTGGCCGAAGACGGGGACGGCCAGCGGCTTGAAGTCTTCGGGAGTGCAAAAGTCGCGTCCGTCGAGGAAGGCCATCGCCTGGGCGGCGCGGTAGAACATCTGCGAGCCGCGCGGGGAGACTCCCAGGGAAAGATATTCGGATTCGCGCGTTTTGCCGACGATCGCGAGGGCGTAGGTGATCAGCGAATCGTCGACGTGGACCTGGGTTACTGCCTGCTGAATTTCGATTACATCGGCGGCGTTGAGAACGGGCCGCAGCTTTTCAAGTTGAGCCGTGCCGGCTTCGGCGCGGAGGATTTCACGCTCGGCATTGCCCTCCGGATATCCCATGCGGAGGCGCATGAGGAAGCGATCAAGCTGCGATTCCGGGAGCGGGTAAGTGCCGTGATGCTCAATGGGATTCTGCGTGGCAATAACCAGAAACGGCTGAGGCAGCGGATGGGAATAGGCGTCGACCGTGACCTGGCCTTCGTTCATCGCTTCGAGCAGCGCGGATTGCGTCTTCGGCGTAGTGCGGTTGATTTCGTCGGCCAAGACGACGTTGGCGAAGACGGGGCCTCGCTTGAATTCGAACTTCTGCTCGATCGCCGAGTAGATGGAAATGCCGAGCACATCGGAGGGCAGCATGTCACTGGTGAACTGGACGCGCTGGAAGGTGCAATCGATGGCGCGGGCGAGAGCCTGACCTAACGTGGTTTTGCCCACTCCCGGGACGCCTTCGATCAGCAGGTGTCCTTTGGCAAAAATGCAGACCAGAGCCTGGCGCAGGACGTCGTCTTTGCCGCGGATCACGCGGCGTAGCGCGGATTCCAGTTCGGCGGCGCGGCGCGCTGTGGCCGAGAGGGTTTCGGGGGGCATTCGTTTGGATTCTACTATGTGGGCGGAGCTGGATGCGGTTACGTGGGTCATTCGCACATCCGAATATGGATAAGCACGCAGGGGTCCTTCGACTCCGCATGATCATCGCTTTACGATGATCATGCTCCGCTCAGGATGACAAGACTAAATAAGAGCGTGCACTACTGCAGGAATTCCGCGGGCCTTCCTGTCAACCGCTCGATCCGTTTTGCTGTTGGCGGATGCGTTGAGAACAGGTTGCCGAAGCTCATGCCTCCGAGGAACGGCTGGATGATGAACAGATGCGCGGTGGATGGCGTGGCGACGAGTGGCGCGCGGCGCGAATAGGCTTCGATTTTGGCGAGGGCGCTGGCGAGCGCATAGGGATTGCCGGTCCAGTGCGCGCCGGTGTCATCGGCTCCGTACTCGCGGGAGCGGGAGACGGCGAGTTGAATCAGCATCGCAGCGAAGGGCGCGAGGAAAATCATAGCGATGGCCGCGATGCCTCCGCCTCCGCCTTCTTCGCGGTCGCCTCCGCGCATGCCGCCGAAGATCATGCCCCACTTGGCGATGCTGGCGAGAAAGGTGATGGCTCCGGCGAGCGTGGCGGCGATGGAACTGATGAGAATGTCGCGATTGCGAACGTGCCCCAGTTCGTGGGCGATCACGCCTTCGAGTTCGTCGTCGTTGAGCAGACCGAGAATGCCCTGCGTAACGGCGACGGATGCGTGATGCGGGTTTCGTCCGGTGGCGAAGGCGTTGGGCGAGTCGGTTGGGATGACATAGACCTTGGGCATGGGCAATCCGACTTTTTGCGACAGGCGCTCGACAATGTTGTAGACGCGCGGCAGTTCCTCGCGCGAAATGGGCTGCGCGTGATACATGGCGAGCGCGATCTTGTCGGAGAAAAAGTAGGAGACGAAGTTCATGATGGCGGCAAAAATCAGGGCCATCAGCATGCCGTTCTGACCACCAAGAGCGCGTCCCGCGAGCATGAGCAGGAGCGTCATGACGGTCAGGAGCAGGGTGGTCTTGAAGATGTTGCTCATATTTTATTGTTCACTCTTGATCGGACATTGTATTGGATGCTGAGCGGTTTTCGTTGACTCAGGGGTTGGATTGCTCTCTGACCCCACTGGAACGGTCTTTTGGAATGAAAGACTTAGCGGTCAAAAATTGCCAGGTCTTTGAGGAATAAGGAGTTAGTTATAAAGCATTGATAAATCAATGAGTTAGCGATTGCCCTGAAACCGATTCTTGGGTTTGTTCCGCGCTAGGTCATTGAGGGATAAATACTTTAGCTCGGAAAGACCGTATCCTGGCTCTTGCAAAAAGAAGCGTGGGGATTAGGTTACCGTCCGAGTGGTCCGCACTCTTGCCGGGACAGTCCTACGAAGGCAAATTGAAAAGCCCGGTGCCCGACCCGTCAAAGGATGTCATACGTGCGAACCCCTTCTCTTTGAGCTCAAGGTGGAATGCAAGGTACCGTTGAGCAATCTGCATTTTTGTTCCCTCGATGCTCTCGCCCGTAGAGACATTCATGCGGAAAGATTCGCCGGTTAGATCGGTGGGTCGAACGTACACCTGCACGCGGCAGGCGTCTGCGCCCTTGGTTTCGTAAAAGGCATATGCCACGGGGCTTCGTTCAGGTTGATCCAGCACCATCTTTACCGCGTTGGCAGTGGCGTCCTGCGGTGTCGGCGCGCGCTCATCCGCAAACACCGGCTTTGGCCCCACCGGGGGCGCTGAAGGAAGAGCCTGATGAACCGTTCTGAGCAAAAGCTGGTATTCCTTCTCACAGTAAGGATCACCGCGCAAGTCGACACCGACCTTTGTTTTTATCCATATCGGAGACGACGAGTCCCAGTCCCCTGATCGCAGGACTGGGATGAACTTGTTCTGCTTGATATCGTGTGCGAGCTGACTCGTAATGATCATCGCTTCGTAGCCGACACCACCGTCGCGATTGTCGGCCTTCGCTGCATAGTGCGGAGTGCACACGATCAATACGAAGTCACTGGATGAGACGCCATTCTCCATAAAGAAGGTTCGATCCATACCCGGTTGAAGTTCCCATTGATCCAGAAGGACGTTGACGCCTCCATGCACTCGAAGCTTCTCGGCGAGTTGACGTACCCACTGCTTGTGTTCCGGGCTTTCCCACGAATATGAAAGGAGAACGGTCGGTCCGCCATCGGCGAACAATGGGCCTGTGGTTGTCATAAAGGCATCTGGCTTGACATTTGACTTTTGGCCAGGATTTCCGCGCGCTTTCATTTTGTTCTCGCGTAACCGATTCGCGGCTTTGCGATATATAGCGTTTCCCACCCTCATCAACTCTCTGGTGTGTGCGCCTCTGACTGCGATGACGTTCGGTCCCGTAACTCCGGGGGGCATGCTTAAGCTTGGGACGCCCACTGTTAGCGGGCGGATGATTTGTAGCATCTCGCGCTCGACGGCGTCATCCATCGGAATGCCGCAGGTTTCCAATGCATCCAGGTACTTGTCGACGGTTACCTCAACTCTAGTCCGAAACGCGTGGATTGCCGCTTTGCTGTAGGCGTTCGGGATCGCTGCAGTATTGTGCGTCTGGCGCGCGGCCCAAACTAGCTGTCGTTGGTGCTCATTCAGTTCGTCGCGCAACGCATCGCTTGTCTCAACCATGAGTTCATGCAGATGATGTTTGAACTCAGCATCTAGAGGCATCACAGTATATTACCCGGGTGAAAGTCATATCCTCGACACAAGTTTAAGGGCATTTTCTTTCGGCTATTGGCTCGCTGCCCTGATTCCACAAAAGTTTTCGGGGGCGCGGACGGATTCATCTCTTAACCTTGCCGTTTTAGGGCGCGATCCAGTGTTTGGTCGAGCGCGGCTTTGGCTTTTTCGTAATCTTCGGGGCTGATTTTGCCTTGCTTGCGCTCGACTTCCAGTTGGAAGAGTTCTTCTTTTAGCGCTTCGAGGATCATGGCGGATTTTGACGCCGCTGAATTTGCGGCCGTTGCACTCGATCCCGAAGCATTTCCGCTTGGGCTCGCACCCGGCGCTCCTCCAGTTGCGGACATGGCTTTCGCGCCTGGTCCGCTGATCGGAGCTGCAAGCGGTCCGGAGGCAAAGGTCGCCCGCGATCCAGTTGCGCCTGATCCTCCCGAGGCTGCTCCGGCTGTGGCGTGGATGCCGGTCTGGCGTTTGGTGACGATCCAGCCGCCAACGGCGAGCAGGACGATGAAGGCTCCGATGATGGGCCAGCGGTATTTTTCGAGCGGATCGGGAGCGTCGATGGGAGGCCCAAGGCCTCCACCGGGACGAGCGCTCTCGGTCTGCGGATTCTCGTTCATTGGACCGGATTGGGGTCCACCTTGAGATTCGGCGCCGCCTCCGCCGGCTTGGGCGGGCTGGTCGCTGATGGCGCCCGTGCCGGTGATAGTAAAGGCGAGCGGCTCACCGGCGTGCGTCTGCTGCGCGACCTGAACGACGGAGTCTGGCGAGTTGGGATCGTTCATCGATTTGAACGCGCTCACGCCGTTGGCGGCCGCGAAGTGCATGGACTTGGGCAGGACAACGACGAAGTGTTCGGCAGGATAAAGCGGCTTGGGATCGACCTTCAGCGTGCCGGAGTAAGGAAGCGTGTACTCGAGCTGGAATTGGGTTTCTCCCGGCCGCAGCGGGAAGTTGATGGCGTAGCGGTTCTTTTCGGCTTGCGGCTCAGCGTCGGCGGCGATGGGCTGTCCGTTGGGCGCGCGGGCCTGGACCTGCTGGATCTTTGCGCCAGCGGGCAGATAGAACTCGAAGTTGTGATCGTTCATCTGCGTGACGGGGGGCGAAGAGGTGTTGTCGACGGCAAACAGACGCATGCCCTGCAGACTGGTCGCATCGGCCTGGAAGCGGACGACGTCGGCGGTGAGGCTGAGGGCGCTGACCTTCTTGGCCACGTCGTAAACCTTGACTTCGACGGAGTTGGTGCCGGGAGGGGCGATCTGGTGATAGTTGACTCCCTGGTGGACGGCGCGGATGAGGTGAGGGCCTCCGGCGCCATTGCTGGCGTCGAGCTTGAAGCTGAATTTGCCGGAGGAGTCAGCCTTGGTGCTGCCGGCGACGTCCATGCCGCTGGAGAGGTTGATGAGGATGACTTCGTCTCCGGCAGCGGGCTTGTTAGTGGTGCCGTTGGTCACGGTGCCGGTGAGGGTCTGGGCGGAGGAATAGAACGGCAGGGCGATCGTGACGAACAAGACTGCGAACCAAGCTCTCCTGATCAAATCAGCTCCTTTAAATTCCATAGGTCGATTTTACTTCCACCCGAACAGGGCCTGGATGGCGGCAATACTGGCGCCTATTATCACGATGAACAAGACTGCACATCCAACCAGCTGCAGCTTGTCCTTGACCAACCCCCATCCGTGCAGACGTGGCAATGGATGCGCGATCTCGCAGGCGACTTCCTCTGCGAGCATCACAACATTTGAGCAGTGTGAATCGCTTGCCCATTCTAACGAAGCACCGAAGTCCTTTGGGTTTCTTTCCAAGTCCTCCCAAGGTTCGGTTTCGAAAATGCGAACAATCAGTTCCTTCGCTCGTTGTCGCAATTCCTCGGGAATAGCTTCATTATCCGGATTTTCCTCGCGGAGAATTTTCCGATCAAGGTCGCTCAATGGGCAACCTGCTTTAACTGCCTCTTCAGCAAGCAGGTTCACCATGTGTTCTACGGGATCTTCGTCCCGGCGAAATGGACTGCGCTTAATGAGCCAACTCATACAATCCTATTTCGCGCGCATGCGACCGTTGTTCTCAGAACATTTTACTTTGATGCGCTGAGAGGCTGTTCCAACGCCAATCGAATGAAGCGCTGATAAGGCAGGCCGGCGCGGGCGGCTCGCTCGCGGACGGCGTCGTAAAGCTCCTCGGACAAGCGCAAATTGATGGACTTGTCTTTGCGCTTGACCTCGAAGCGTACTAGTTTGGCGCCGGAAAGATCGTATTGCGATAGGTCGGCTTTATCGACGAAAGCCGCCGCGGCGCGGTCACTCTTAAAGCTGGGAATTTTCTTTTTCGAAGGCATAGGCGTTACAGTGGCTGTGTCCGCCCGTTACTCTCGTCGTCCAGGGAGCGTTGGATGAGGGAGTCGAGCCGACCGTTCCTAGGTTCGGATTGGGGCAGACGCTGGCGGCGGACTTTGATTTTGCTTTCGTTCTTGCGCGCCTGGGCAAGATCGTAGGCAAGCTGCATTCGCAGCCAGGTTTCGGGTGTGCTGCCGAAGGCTTTCGATAGACGGATGGCCATCTCTGGGCTGATGCCTGATTTGCCGTGGATGACGTTGTTTAGGGTCTGTCGGCTGACGCCGAGAACCTTTGCACCCTCGGTCACTGACAAGCCCAAAGGCTCCAGACAGTCATACCGCACGATGCGGCCAGGATGTGCCGGGTTTTTCATCGGCATGATGTGCCCTCCTCCTCACCTAGTGATAGTCGGTCAACTCGATATCAAACACGTCAGTCCCCTCAAAGCGAAACACGATGCGCCAGTTCGCCCGCACGGTGACCGACCAAAACCCCTTCCATTCGCCTTTGAGCGGGTGGAGGCGGTATCTCGGAACGTCGAGAGCTTGTGGTGTTGTAGCAGAATCGAGGACCGTTAGAATTCGTTGCGCCGTATCCAACAGGTCAGGCCGGATTCCGCTGCGGTCGTTTTGCTCGTAAAGACGTTTGAGGCCGCGATGCTTAAAGCTCCTGATCATTAAGTCTACACTGTAAAGTGTACATTGTCACTTGTCATCTGTTGCGGCATCCGCGGGAACTGCAGATCCCTCGCCCACTCACTTCGTTCGGGCTCGGGATGACAATCCCAATGGGGTGATAGTCCAGGAGGGACGGTCCACAGGCCATTGCAGCTTACACCGCCTGCCCGGCAGCCTGCTCCAGACGGGCGATTTCGGCCATGATGGCGGCGGCTTCTTCTTCGAGCGAGGCGCGCATGGACTGGTAATCGGCGTCAGGGACCTTGCCGGCTTTGTATTCGAAATTCAGGTCGCGCAGATTGTCGTAGACGGATTCCTTGCGCTCGCGAAGATAGCCGAGGCGGGTTTTTTCTTCTCCGGCGTAGACTTCGCCGGGGAAAAAGAAGACGTAGTAGAGGGCGGCGAAGGTGAAGACGGCGCAGACGAAGATTGTCATGTTCATAGATGGTTCTCAGCTCTCAGTTGTCAGTTCTCAGTAAAGACCTCATAGGTCGGTCTCCTTGCGGGCCTTTGCTCTCAACTCGTCCAGCTCATGGCCTATGGGGACGACGATGCCGTCGGCTAGGGCGGGTGTAGGGCGATTCTTCCAGGAGCGCACGATATGAATCGCGAAGGCGATGCCGAGGGCTAAGACGACGAAGGGCATGATCCAGGCTACTTTGTTGAATCCGGCGGCGGTGGGCGCGGCTATGACGGTGGGGCCGTATTGCTGCACGAAGCCCTGCAGAATGAGGTCGTCGTTGTCGCCTTTATCGATCGCCGCCATCAGTTCGTTTCGCATCTTCTCGGAGGACTGGCAACCGACGTGATTGCATTCCAGGAGGACCTGGCCGCATCCGCAGGTGCACATCATGCGATGGCCGAGGTCTTTGAAGCGGGTGTCGGTGCTTGGGCCGGCGCCGACGAAGAGGAAGACAGCGGCGATGAGGATGAGGGCTTGGAGTGCGCGGCGGCGCGACGCACGCGGACGGACGTTGTGGGAGTAGGGGTCCCTCGACTCCGCCGGCCCATTCGCTTCGCGAATCGGCCGACTCCGCTCGGGATGACAGTGCGTATTGCCGAAAACAGAAGGGAAGAGTTTCATCAGTCGCCGGCTCCTGCGTGAGCGGTTTCGCGGACGGGCACTGGTGCCATCACCGTCACAGGGACGGTATTGGGCACGAGTGCTACTACTGTGCCGAAGACCATGATGATGAGGCCGATCCAGATCCAGGGGACCAGCGGATTCAGATGCGCTTTGATGATGGGGCGGCCGGTGGTTTCGTTCTTGCCTTCGTAGACGAGGTAGACATCGTTTACGAGAAAGAAATCCTGTTTGAAGCTCGGGTAGATGCGCGGAATGGTTTGCGGCTGGCCGCTGGCTTTGTAGAAGCGGCGCTCGGGATACATGGTGGTGATCTGCTTGCCGCCGCGAAAGACGTTGATGATGGCCCACTCGTTGGCGTAGTTGGGATTGTCGTCCTGCGTATACGATTGGCAGACCAGGGTGTAGGGGCCAATGTTGATCTTGTCGCCGAACGACATTTCTTTTTCTACTTCTTTATTGAAGGGCGTGCCTAGGATTCCGATGACTACCAGCGCTACGCCGAAGTGGACGATGTATCCGCCGTAGCGGCGGGTGTTGCGGCGGGTCAGTTGGAGCATCGCTCCGAAGATACTTTGGTTGGTCTTGCCGGCGATGACGCGGCCTCCGCGGAGGAACTCGGAGATGACCGTGAAGATGACGAGGGCGGAGAGAACGGCGGCCATCGTCGCATAGAAGTAGGACGGGTCTTCCCATGGCTTCACGCCGAAGAGAATCATCATGAGGCCGACGGCGACCGAGCCGATGGTGGGGAAGAGGAAGTTGCGCTTCAGGCTTTCGATGGACGTTTTACGCCACGCTAGCAGCGGGCCTACCGCCGTCAGCAACATAAGAAGGAGAGCGACGGGAATGGCTACGCGATTGAAGAACGGCGGGCCGACCGTGACTTTGTGTCCCTGCACCCATTCGGAAAGAATCGGGAAAAACGTCCCCCACAGGATGGTGAAGCAGACTACCAGCAGGAGCAGATTGTTGAACAGGAAACTGGATTCGCGGGAGACGAGCGATTCGAGTTTGTGCTCGCTCTTGAGATGTGGCAGGTTCTTGATGAGGAAAAAGGCGCAGACGGCGGTGGTCAGCGCGATGAAGACGATGAACCAGGTTCCGATGGAGGATTGCGCGAAGGCGTGGACGGAACTGATTACGCCGGAGCGGGTTAGGAAGGTCCCGAGCATGGAAAGCAGGAAGGTGGCGAAGACGAGGCACATGTTCCAGACCTTCATCATGCCGCGTTTTTCCTGCATCATGACCGAGTGCAGAAACGCAGTGCCGGTGAGCCATGGCATGAGCGAGGCGTTTTCGACGGGATCCCAGCCCCAGTAGCCTCCCCAGCCGAGTACGGCGTAGGCCCAGTGCGCGCCTAAGAAGACGCCGATGGTCAGGAAGCACCAGGTGACCATCGTCCAGCGGCGGGTGATGTGGATCCACTTTTCGCCGGGATACTTCATGATGAGCGCGCCGAGTGCGAAGGCGAAGGGGATGGTGAAGCCGACGTATCCGAGATAGAGCATGGGAGGATGGATGACCATCTCGGGATATTGGAGGAGCGGATTGAGGCCGGTGCCGTCGGGCGGAATGCTTCCCTGCATGAGGCCGAAGGGCTGCGCGGCGAAATTGAGAATCAAAAGAAAAAAGACCTGGACAGCGGCGATGATGACGGAGGCGTACGCGAAGAGGCGCTGATCGGTCTTGTAGCGGAGGCGGAGAACGAATCCGTAGCCGGCGAGGAGGAGAGACCAGAAGAGCAGAGAGCCTTCCTGGCCAGACCACAGGACAGCAAACTTGTAGGCGATGGGAAGATCGCGGTTCGAGTGGTGGTAGATGTAGGCGATGGAAAAGTCGTCGTTGAAAGCGGCGGCAACCAGGATGAAGGCAGCGAGCAGGACGATGATGAAAGTTGCGATGCCGGCGCGGCGGGCAGTTTCACCCAGGCGGGCGGAAGCGGCGTCACGGCGGAACAACGAAAGCAGGCCGGCCCCGAACGAGTACACGCTGAGGCCAAGGGCCAATAGAAGCGCGAAGCTTCCGATGGTTGACATAAAGATGAAATTCCCCGATGGAGCTATTTTTTCAGAGATGGGGCGGGGATGCAATGAGGGGGCAGTACCCAGTTGTCGGTAGCCAGTTGCCAGTTGCCAGTTCTCGGCTCTCTCTTGGCGCGAAGGATGGCTGGGGTCTTGAGCGCGACGCCCTGTTTACAACAATCAGTCTAGGTGTAAGATCGGCCAAAATGCGTCTGCAATCTCTGAAACTAAAATACATTGCGGTCGGCTGGCTGATTTTCCTAATCGGGGCAGCGTGGTTGCTACCGCCGCTCGATTCGCGGACAGCGACAAACGCTGCGCTGCGGGTCTCAATGCTTGTTTGCTGCGTAGTTCTCGTAATAGCAACTTGCCTTGCCACGTTGCAGTACTTTAAGGACGCTTGGGGCAAAGCGGGGTCAGCGCCCAACAGAAATGCGTACATTGCTTGGATCGGCCTGGAAACTCTAACGGCTTTTGTGGTGTTGGCAGCCGTGCTCCTGACTATTGGGAACAGCTATGCGGTCCGAACTGAAATTCGATGGTTCGCACGGTCGCGTGAATACAAAGCGCGGGTTCTGGCGCAACCTATGCCCGCTTCAGGTAGCTTGAGGCATACCGAGTGGGATAGTTGGGGTTGGGGCGGACAAGACACGAATGTATATCTGGTTTTCGATTCGACGAACTTGCTTGCGCCAGCAGCGACTAGCGACAAACCGGGGAAATATGAAGGCTTGCCGTGTGAAGTTGCTGGCGTAGCGCGGCTTGAAAGCCACTGGTATACCGTTCAGATGTACACGAATGGCGATTGTTGGCGATAAATTGATAACACTCATAACCCCCAATCGGGGGCGGTCAACTTAGCTATTCACGGAAAGCGCCTGTCGCCGACACGTGAAGCCTTGCCAATGCTGACCGAAAAGTCGAGTTCTGGCTAATACAGATTATGGTTGCGCCGGTTGTGAATCAGCAGAAGCTGGCCGCGTTACTTCCCCTTCTCCAGCGGGTAGGATTTTTCGCGCCAGCCTCGGATGCCTCCGTCCATGGAAATGACATTGGTGTAACCCATTTTTTGGAGGTTGTCGGCGGCGAGGGCTGAGCGGAATCCGCCTCCGCAATAGAGGACTAGCGGGGTATCCAGAGCGGGATATTTGGCTTCGATGTCGCGCTCGATTATGCCCTTGCCTAGATGAACCGCTCCGGCGATGTGGTCGGCTTCGAATTCGCGGTCTTCGCGGACGTCGACGAGAACGAATCTGTCTCCTCGATCGAGGCGCGACTTGACTTCGTCTACGTTGGTTTCGCGGACGCGGCTGCGGGCGTCGTCGACAATTTTCAGGAAACGCGGGGGATGATGGGGAGCCATGGGATGCCTCCGGGAAAATGTTAGCAGGAAAGCCTCTAGTTCTCAGATCCTAGTTCTCAGTTGTCAGTTCTCAGTCAAAACCTGAAAGCTCTCAGCTGTCAGCTCTCAGTTATCAGTTTTCAGTCAAAACCTAAAAGCTTGAACCACAGAGAGCACAGAGGAGATTCTGCTCTCCATGAGTGCCGATTAGTTCCCGCTCGCAGTCAGAAAATTGCAAACTCTTCCAAGACCCAGGGAACTAAAAACCGAGAACTGACGACTGACAACTGACAACTGACAGCTTACTTTGACGCCTGCTGGGCCCATTTGGCTAGGGTGCTCAGGAACGGATAGGCTCCTTTGGGTGCTTCGATTTCTCCCTTTAAAGAGGTTCTGAAGGGGACCATGCGGCCGTAGAATTCGCGGGTGCTGTCTTTATCCTGCTTGATTACGGCGCCGTTGAGTTCGAGGCCGGCAAAGAGGCCGCGGGAGCGCGAGTAGGTCAGGACCTCGGCGCGCATCTTCCAGTCGGTATCGGCGGCGGCATGGCGGCCTACCGGACCGGCGGCGGCGCTGGCGTCTCCTCCGAGTTTGAACTTGCTGGAGAGCAGGTCATTCATTCCGTTCTTGTTCATGATCAGCATGATGACATCGGTGGCCTGGCCGCCGATCTGCAATCCGAAGCTGCCGCCGCCAATCACGAAAAATGCGGGCGCGCTCCAGCCTTTTTCCGTGCGGCAACTGGCGACGCCTTTGCCGTAACGGCCGCCGAAGACGAAGCCTCCGTTGAGCAGCGACGGAACCACGGCGACGCAATCGGCCGAGCTGAGAACCTCTTCGGGGATACGCTGGTCGGGGGCGCCTTGGATTTCATCGAGTATGGTGCCAGCGGATTGAAGGCGGTCGACGGCTTTGTTGTCGATTCGGCCAGAGTCTTCATCGGCCGAACGAGCCGGAGTGGAAATGCAAAGAATCGCAACGAAAGCCAATGCCAGAGCCACTAGGAGATTGCGCATGACGCCTCACTTGGGAGATCGAAGTATCGAGTTGATTGATCTAGATTTTAATTGATCTAGATTCTAATTGATTCGATGCAGGCTTGCGGGATGGAGTAGTGATTGGGTTGAGTCAGGATTGGGACAAAAAAATGCGGGGCTGATCACGGCGACCCTAATCTCCGTTCCCAGCCCCGTCTCCCAGGTTCTGTGGTAGGTGAATCGAGTATGGGACAGGTTGGAAAAGGCGACAAGATTACCGAGGTCACTGGCCGAAGGTAACTAAGGCTAGCTCTCAGCTGTCAGCTCTCAGCTCTCAGCAAACCCTTGGCTCGGAACGGGACTTGCAGCTGAGGACGAACTGAGAGCTCCAAGGCGGTGGGACTGGGGGAATAGGGGTCCTTCGACTCCGCATGATCGTTGCTTCGCACGATCATGCTGCGCTCAGGATGACACCGGTATAGGGCGTGAATAGCTGCGTAATGCCGGATGGGTGCGCGCTGGGTGGCTTGACAACCGGCTTGTTCCACGAAGGGCTGAGTTCTACCGCGCGCTTATTTTGCCGTTACCAGCGAATGGGTGATGGCGTGGACGGAGAGCGCGATACGATTTTGCACTCCGACTTTGCGCATCAACTTCGCGACGTGAGCCTTGACCGTCCGTTCTTCGATGCCGAGAGCCGAGCCGATTTCTTTGTTGGAACGGCCGGCAACCAGCATCTCCAGCACTTCTTTTTCACGGTCGGTAAAGGTGACGCGGCCGGCGGGGAAGATGCGTCCCGGAGAAGAGCTGACGCGTTCGATGAAGGTTGAAAGCACACGGCGCGAAGCCCAGACTGAGCCCTGATGAACGATGCGGAGAGCCTGGATGAATTCAGTGGGAGAGGCGGCTTCATCCACGTAGCCTTTGGCGCCGGCGGCGATGGCTTTGAGGACGCTCTCATCATCCATGCCTGAGCCCGTCACGATGATGCGCAGGTCAGGACGGATAGCTTTGAGGCTGGCCATGATGTCATAGAGGTTCTGGCCGTTGCGGTTGCCGAGAAGAACCAGATCAATGCCGTTGAGTTGCCCGAGATCGGCAAGCGAGGCGGAGACCAGTTCCAGATCGGGCTCGGAATCGAAGAGAGCTCGGAATCCAACAAAGCGTAGCGGATCGCTCTCCACTACGGCGACACGAATGATTGGTTTTCTCGCGACAGCTGCTTTCATCAAGGTTACCCTGTTAGGATTGCATCCTGTTCAAGCTTGCCTGAATCAGAGGGGAATTGAAATGATTGGCAGCTCAGTCCAATTACGGGGGTAACCCGGAAAAGGGGCGACCAGCGGAGGTTTTTACGGTGATCAAGTGGCGGCAATGGCGGCGGTATGCGGGGATGGTGACGATCGGCATAGGACTAACAGGGTGGGGGCTGGGGCAGGCTGGGACGCAAGCCCCGCCGCAGGAACAGACCGCTGGGACGTATCAACCTAAATTTCCGGGGGATCCGGCACGTTCGGACTCGGAAGCGAATGCGCTGGGATATATGCGGGTGGTGCTGAGGGCGGAGCGAGCGTACAACAAACGGCATGACAAGTATGCGGAATCGCTTGCGGATCTGGCGGGCACGGGGTCGTTCACCAAGCGCATGGCGCATTCAACCGACCGGGGGGATTACACGGTGGCATTCCGGCCACATCGGGAGAAGGGCCAGGACAAGGAAGGCTTTGTGCTGACGATGACGCCCAAACATATGGACGCTAACCACCGGTCGTTCTATGCAGAGGAAGATGGAGTGATTCACGCCGACGATCAGAAGGCGGCTGATGCGGAGTCGGCGCCGGTGAAGTAGGGGCTGGATACGAGTGAAGTAGGGGCCCTTCGACTCCGGTTGCCGCTCCTTGGCGGAGCGCCAGCCTCCGCTCAGGGTGACACGCGTGGAGACGATTAGCTACGGTCGGTTGGGGGGCCGTCGTCACTCTCTTTCCGGACCAGAGGAGTGGGACGTAATTCCGCCCTTTCGGTACGCAACCGGGCAGCTTCCGAAGTGCCCGCGCGTCGCAACTCCTTCAAAATGTCTTCTCGTTCGCGGGCGCCGTAGTCGTGGGCGAAGCGGGTTAGAGCTTCGGTCAGAATTTCGTGATGATGCACGTTCTCCAAGCCTGGTTCTCGGGTGATATTCAACCACAATCGATGAAGTAGAAGGACATCCTCATCCTTCATGCTCGGGGTGTGCGGGCCGATGCGGAAGGTATCGATATGGCCGTCAGGATGGACGACCTGCAGCACGAATTGGCGCTTGGGTTCGGCCAGAGACTCCCATGCGCGGCCGAGAGCGAAGGCCTGTTCCTCGGGCGTCATCTTGCTGGATACGCCGATGACGACCGCGGACGATTCGAGGTTGTTGGCGGTTTGCACGATGGCGGTCCAGACGTCTCCGGCCGGGACAACGAGCAGGGAAACTTTCTTGCCAAAGCTTTCGGCGACGGCGACAGCGCGCGTGAACAAAGTTTGCTCATAGTCGCTGAAAATCTGGTCGGGGACGAGATCGTAGGCGGCCGCGCCAAAGCGGCTGACGCGGGCCGACATGACGACGACATCCTGGTCGCGAATGTCGAACTTTTCCAGGGCCCAGCGCAGGTGGACCAGCGTGTTGTAATCGCGCACCGGGACCAGCACATTGCCGCGACGGATGTTGAGGCTTTCGCGCTCGACGGTGTCGCGCTGCAATAACTGGAACTGATCGTTCATGTGGTCGTGCGCGGCCGCTTTTTTCTTCCGATTGGTGTACTCGGAGATCGTGAAGATCAGAAAGAAGACCACGGAGAATGCAATACCGCTAATGGTGGCGACGGACTTGGTGAAGAGATTGATGACCGCCGTGGCCAGCAGCACCATGGTGATCGAGGCCATGCCGAACGGGATTTCGTACTTGCCAATTCTGAAATTGACGGGCACTTTCCAGCCGCGCTCGCCTTTGTATTTGAAGCGGAGGACCAGCATGGCGAGGCCCTTGAAGGCGAAACTCCAGATGACGCCGAAAGCGTAGGCTTCGCCGAGGGCATAGACATCGCCGCGGCTGGCGAGAATGGTGAAGATCTGCAATGCGACGATCAGATTGATGATGCGATAGCTGGTGCCGTATTTGCGGTGCGGGAAGCGGAACCAGTCGGAGAGAACGCCGTCTTCAGAGACGCGGTTGAGCACGCCGTTGGAGCCGATGATGGCGGTGTTGACGGCGCCGGACAAAATCAGGAATCCCACCACCACGACAAAGCCGCGGAAAACCAGGCGCAGCAGTTCGGGTCCGTACATATACATCGCGAGGCCGGCGATGAGATTGTCTTTGTAGACCGATACCCGAACCGGGTCCGGAATGATCATGACGAATAGAAGCGCCGTCACCCCGGTGAAAATGAAGCTGTAGAGCGCGATTACGATCGCGGCCTTCTTGAGATTCTGAAGCTTGGGATGCGCGAGTTCGCGATTGACCTGGGCAAGCGATTCCTCGCCGCTCATGGCGAGAACCGAGTGGCCGAAAGCGATCATGATGCCGAGGATGCCGAACTTCTGCGCGAGGCTCTGATCGGGGAAGCTGTGGTGCAGGAAGCCGAGCGACTCCTTGGTGAAGTGGAGGTTACCCGGCGTGGGCAGCGGGCACGTGCTGGTATCCCACCTTGAAGAGGGTGAAGGCGGACCAGCCCAGCAGGGCGACGACCATGACAGTGGTGATCTGCATGACCCACAGCGCTTTTTCGCTGGACTCGTGGATGCCCTTGATGTTTTCCCACCAGTAGTAAATGGTGACGGCGAGAGCAAAAACGACGGAGGTCCAGTTGACGTCGAACTGCGGAGTGCCGTGAAAGATGTTGTGAACGGCGCGCGGGACCCAGCCATGAGCGTCGGCGGTGACCATCACATCATTGAGAAGGCCAGCAATATATTGCCCAGCCGATACACCTGAGATGGGGCCAGTCAGGACGTAATCGAACATGAGCGCCGAGACGCTGAGTTTAGCGAGGGTGCCCCCGAGTGCCTCTTTAACGACTTTGTAGACGCCGCCACGGACGAACATGGAGCAGCTTTCGACGTAGACGGCGCGCACCGTAAACGAGAAAAGCATGACCCCGACGATGAACCATGGGGCGGATTTGCCGACGGCCTGTTCGGCGATGCCGCAGGCATAAAAGGCGGAGGAGCCGAGATCGTTCAGAACGATGGCCGCCGCGCGCCAATAGGAGATGAAGGTGAGCATCACCGACGTAGCGACGACGATGCGAACCCGGTTCGATCCATTCGTGACGGGCTGGAGGGGCGATGACATTCAGGCGAGGGGCAACCTCAGGAGTGGTGCGTTTCCTCCCGTCCGAAAAGGGTTTCCGCATCTTCGACAAACGTGATCAGAAGGACCAGGGTTGAGCCGACGACGCCGATTGCAAACATGGCTTCCAATATGCGCACGAGGAGCGTGCCTAACCAGGAAATCATCAACACATGGTATCTGATACAGGCGGGTGGAACAATGATGGGGAGCAGTACCCAGTACCCAGTACCCAGTAGCCAGTATCCAGTTGCCAGTTCCTCTCGCTTGGTCGAAAACGGAAGGAGTGGGGAGCCATCGGGTTGCGCGGAGCAAAAGGCGGTTGGAGAACTGACAACTGTGAGCCCTGGAATCACCGCGCTGCCAAATCCAGTTTGCTATGCTTGCGCGGTGAGAAGAATTCACTCGAGCGCCTGGCTGTTAACTGTCCTGTCGGCAGTGCTGCAGGTGGTGATCTTTCCGCTGCCGGGGCTGTACTGGCTGGCATGGATTGCGGTTACGCCGCTGCTAATTGCATTGCTACGGACACGTCCGGCGGGAGCGCTGCAGGTAAATGCTCCGGTCAAACTGGCCCCGGCGACAGCCTGGCAGGGATTCCTGCTGGGCTATCTATGCGGGATTCTCTGGTCGGCGGGAACATGCTACTGGATTTACGACACGATGCATCGCTATGGCGGGCTTCCCGCGCCCGTGGCGCTTTTCGCATTGATTCTGTTCTGCATGTATATCGGGCTCTACCACGGGCTGTTTGGCCTGCTGGTGGCATTGGTGGGTTCGCCGGGGGCGTCATTGTCATTGCGGCGGGCGTTGGTGGCAGCTCCATTTCTCTGGGTGGCGGTTGAACTGGCGCGGACGCGAGTTACCGGGTTTCCGTGGGAGTTGCTGGGATACGCGCAGACGGGAAACTTCGCGCTGACGCGGATCGCGACCATCACGGGTGTCTACGGGCTCTCGTTCGAAATCGTGCTGGTGAATAGCGTTTTCGCGGCCGCATTTCTGGTGGCGAGGGAGCGGCGGAAATGGCTGCTGGCAGCTTCGTGCGGAGCCGTAGTCGTCCTGCAGGCGGGACAATGGATGCCCGCGCCCGCACTGGCGGCCGATCACACGGCGGTTTTGGTGCAGCCGAATATTCCGATCTTTGCGGGGGAAGGATGGACGGCGGATTATTTCCAGAGCACGCTACGGGATCTGGCGCGTGTGAGCCTGCATCCGGCGGGAGGGCAAGAGCGCGCGCATTACGATTTGCTGGTGTGGCCCGAGTCGCCGGCGCCGTTTTATACGAACGATCCGCGGTTTCGCGATCCAGTAAGCGAACTGGCGAAGCAGTCAGGGAGTTGGGTGGTTGCGGGCGCGATTGGCATCAATCCCGCGACGCAAAGCGGTAAGCAGAGTTCGCAGATTCTCAACTCCGCCGCTTTGGTGAGTCCGCAGGGGGAGTGGACGGCGAGGTATGACAAAGTTCACCTGGTGCCGTTCGGCGAGTATTTGCCGTTTCCGCAGGTGTTTGGTTTTGCCGGAGGACTGACGAAAGAGGTTGGGGAATTTCAGCACGGCACGTCGCGCAGGCCGCTGGACGCGGGCGGAGAGCGGCTGGGAACGTTTATCTGCTACGAGTCGATTTTTCCGGACGAGGTGCGGCAGTTTGCGCTCGATGGCGCGCAGGTGCTGGTGAATATTTCGAACGATGGCTGGTACGGCGACAGCGGCGCGTGGAAGCAGCACTTGCAGCAAACGCGAATGCGGGCGATCGAAAACGACCGCTGGCTGCTGAGCGCTACGAACACCGGGCTGACGGCGGCGATTAATCCCTGGGGAGCGGTGGTGGCGGAGGTTCCGCGCAAGGAACGGACGACGCTGATTGCGCGTTATGCACTCATCTCGAGTACCACGTTCTATACGCGGCACGGGGATTGGTTCGCATATCTGTGTGCGATAATTTCTGTGGGCGCGCTGATCAGTACCCGGTACCCAGTAAGCAGTACCCAGTGATCGTTCTCGCGATTCTGATGGATCGTTGATTCACGGTGCTCGAAGCGCCACGGATTACTCATATGTTGGATGAACTGGAACAGCAATATTCTTCGTTGAAGACCAAGGTGCACGACCTGCGGGAGTATCTTTGACGCGGGCAAGCTGCGCCAGCAGTTAGCCGAAATCGAAAAACAGGCGGCGGATCCGGGCTTGTGGTCGAATCCCGCAAGATCTCAGCAAGTGATGCGCGAGCGCAAGCGGCTGGAGGATGTGCTTTCGCTGGAAGGCGACCTGGTGCGCCGGACCGAGGACATCGGCGCTTATTTCGATCTCGGGAAGGAGGGCGAGGACGTCTCCGCCGACCTGCAGCGCGAACTGGATTCGCTGCGCGAGTTGGTGGACCGGGTCGAAACCGAGACGCTGCTCTCGGGCGAGAACGACTCGCGGAATGCTATCGTCACCATTCATCCGGGAGCGGGTGGAACCGAATCGCAGGACTGGGCCGACATGCTGCTGCGCATGTATCTGCGCTGGGCGGAGCGGCAGGGATTCAAGACCGAGATGTACGACTACCAGCCGGGCGAAGAGGCGGGGATCAAGTCGGCAACGTTTTCGGTCATTGGTGAGTATGCGTTCGGATATCTGACGAGCGAGATCGGTGTACATCGGCTGGTGCGGATTTCGCCATTCGATCAGGCCAAGCGGCGGCATACATCGTTTGCCAGCGTGTTCGTTTCTCCGGAGATTGACGACAGCATCGAGGTCAACATCAAGCCGGACGATATTCGTATTGATACCTATCGATCGAGTGGCAAGGGCGGCCAGCATGTGAACACGACCGATTCGGCGGTGCGGATTACGCATATCCCAACGGGCCTGGTGGCAAGCTGCCAGAACGAACGCTCGCAGCACAAGAACAAAGAGAAGGCGATGAGCATGCTGCGCTCGAAAATTTATGAGTTCGAGTTGGAGAAGAAGCGCGAAGTTACGAAGCAGATCGAGGATTCGAAGCTGGATATCGATTTTGGATCGCAGATCCGGTCGTATGTGCTGCAGCCTTATCGCATGATCAAGGATCACCGAACGAAGTTTGAGGTGGGCGACGTGGATCGGGTGATCGATGGCGATCTGACGCCGTTTATGCGGGCTTACTTGCGGATGCGACGGGGGGAGAAGAAAGGTTAGCTGTCAGCCTTCAGCTATCAGCCGTCAGCGTAGATCGTCTGTTGGAGCAAAGGGAATCAGCAGTGAAGACAAAAAGAAATCTCCGGCCGACGCCTCTTGGTTCTCGTTTGCAGAGGGCGTTTCGCTATGCTGCCGAAAAGCATCGCGGGCAGGCTCGGAAGGGAACTGCTGTTCCGTATCTTTCGCACTTAATGGCGGTGGCATCGCTGGTGCTCGAGGCGGGCGGCGATGAGGAGATGGCGATCGCGGCGCTGCTGCATGATGTGGTGGAGGATTGCGGAGGAATGCCGAGGCTCAAGGAAATTCGTAGAAAGTTTGGAGCGCGAGTGGCGGGAATCGTCGAAGGCTGTACGGATTCTTTCGGCGAGCCGAAGCCGGAATGGATCGAGCGCAAGAAGGATTATCTTAGCGAAGTGAAGCATGCCGACAGCGAGACGCGGCTGGTATCCGCATCGGACAAGCTGCATAACGTGCGCACGATTTTGTCCGATTACCGGCAGGATGGGGGGAAAATCTGGAAGCGCTTCAACGGAAAGAAAGAAGGTACGCTCTGGTACTATCGCGCGTTGAGCGACGAGTATGGGCGGAAGCCGAACCGCATTACGCGGGAGCTGGAAATTGCAGTGGCGGAGTTGGAAAGGTTATGTGGTGGCGGGGCTCTGCCCCGCAGTGCACGGGGCAGAGCCCCGTCACCACACAAGCTATCAACACGCAGAGCTCAATCGAGTGCACAAGAAAGCGTTGGGAGATGAATGATGCCCCGAATGCTTGAATTGATCCGCACTTCGCAGGTGCCTTCAAACCTGATGCAGTCGGCTGCGCGCGGTTCGCTTTCAGTGCCGCCCGGGGAGATGATCGAGATTTTGGTCTACCTGGCGCTCCACCACAAGCTGTTTGGCCAGCAGGCGTCTCTCACATTGGCGGGATGGGATGAGATGACTTGCCTGGCGGCCGCACAGGATTCCGGCACCAGCGTGGAGGTGCTCAAATACTGGGCTTCGACGGAAAACCTGCGGGCGAAGTTGCTGCCTGCATTGACAGAAAATCCGTCGGTTCCGGAACGTTCGTTGCAGGAGTTGGCCTGGAAGGGTCCGCGCTCGGTGGTGGATGTGCTGATGGCAAGCTCGCGGATGATGAATTCTCCGAAGCTGTTGAAGGCGCTCTGTTCCAACGCCACTCTGCGCCCGAGTGAGCTTTCGCAGATTGCGGACAAATTGAGCGCTTTCGAAGGGAGCGCAGAAAGAGCGGCGATCGATGAACCGGATGCGCCCGAAGAAGTTCTCGAAGATGCGTTGAGTCATTATCTGAAGGAGCACGCGGCCGAGGTGGAAGCGGAAAAAGACAAGCCGTTTCGGGCAATCGGAGGAATCGACGACGAGGCGGGAGGCGAGCACGTGACCACAGCGGAAGCGGCCAGCGCGACTCCCGTTGAGGCGAAAAGCGCAGCGCGACGCGAAGGAGCGGCCGCCGCGGCTGCCACTCACGTCAAGAAAATCGCACACCCGGCCGCCCCGCAAAAGCGCGATAGCACCGTGCAAAAGATCGCCAAGCTCGATATCAGGGGCCGGATCGCACTGGCGATGCGCGGCAATAAGGAAGAGCGGTCGATATTGATTCGTGATGGAACGAAGATCGTGGCGCTGGCGGTGCTCGACTCGCCGAAAGTCACGGAGGCCGAGGTGGAAGGATTCGCGCTCCAGAAGAACGTGCTGGAGGCGGTATTGCGAGCGATTCCCTTCAAGCGGCAGTTCGCCAAGAGCTACGGCATCATGCGAAATCTGGTGTTCAACCCGCGGACACCGCTGGATTCTTCGCTGGGATTGATGAAGGGCCTGCTGGTGAATGACCTCAAGAATCTGTCGGGGAACAAAGAGGTGCCGGAGGCGATTCGTAAGATGGCAACGAGGCTTTACGCGCAAAAAATGGAGAGGCAGAAGTAGTGCGTTGGTCAATTCGCGAAACCACAGTTGCAATCCCAATGAAATCGGCAGAACGAGGTCGATGAACCTTTGACGCAGACGGATCGCATTTACGAGTTGCTATCGCACGCGAAGACGATTGCAGTGGTCGGGTTGTCGGATAGTCCGATGCGGGCGAGCCATGGCGTTTCCGCGTATATGCAGATGCAGGGATACAGGATTATCCCCGTGAATCCGCAGATTGCGGAGGCGTTGGGCGAGAAGTCGTATGCGTCGCTGCTTGAGGTTCCGCTTGAACTGGCGAAGCAGATCGATTTGGTGGATGTATTCCGGCGGCCGGAATATGTGGATGAGATTGTGGAGCAGGCGATTCAGTTGAAGGTTCCGGCGATCTGGCTGCAGGAAGAGGTGATCAACGAGCGCGCGGCGGAGAAGGCGCGGCAGGCCGGAATATTTGTGGTGATGGATTTGTGCATTCTGAAGGAGCACCGGGCGAGGTTCGGGTAACCCGCATCACGCCTCGCCGTGCCGCCCCACTAGAATTACCGTCGCATCGTCGCGCAGTCCTGCGCCGTTCACAAAACTCTTCACATCGACGAGCAGACCTTCCGGAGAAAAGTCCGGGGATTGCATTTGAAGGAGCAGCCTTTCTGGTCCATATTCCTCTCCGGATTCGAGTTCGGCCTCGGTAATGCCGTCGGAATAGAAGGCGACTCGCGCGTTCGAATTCAACTTGATCTCGGTTTCGGAGAACTTTGAAGCGGCGATTCCGAGCGGCAGGCCCTGCTCGCTTTGAATCCACCGGTAGCCGGAAGGTTCGGCAGGATCGACGAGCAGCGGGGCGAGATGGCCGGCGTTGGCCAGTCGCAGGGTGCGCTTTTGCGGATCCAGTTCGGCATAGACCATGGTTACAAAGCGGCCGTCAGGGAAGTCTTCGAGCAGCATATTGTTGAGACGCGTGAGCACTTCGCCGGGGCCGGACCCGATCTGCGCGAGCGAACGCAGCATGCCGCGAGTGGCCGACATAAGGAGCGCGGCGGCCGTCCCTTTGCCGGAGACGTCGGCAAGCACGAGACCCCAGCGTCCTTCGGAGAGCGGGATGAAGTCGTACCAGTCTCCGCCAATGGCGCCCGCGGGAAGCGATAATCCCGAGACAATGAAGCCGGGGATGAATGGCGAGGTGCGCGGCAGAAGTGCCTGCTGAATGAGGCGGGCTTCTTCGGCTTCGCGCGTCATCTTTTCGCGCTGCTTTTGTTCGACATGAAAGAGGCGGGCATTCTGCACGGCGACGGCGACGTGCGAGCAGAGTCCCTGGAGAAGGCGGAGTTGCGTCTCGCAGAAGGCGTCGAGGTCGTGATGGGAGGCGCTGAAGACGCCGACCAGTTCACCATCCACCTCAAGAGGGATGGCGACCTCGGAGCGGGTGGCGGGCTCGCAGGCGATGTAATAGGGGTCGAGACGGACATCCGGGGCATAGTGCAGCTTACGCGTGGCGGCAACGTGTCCAGCCATGCCCTGTTTGCCAATTTTCAGACGATGGCCGCGGCAGAACATCGTGCAGCCGCAAACACCCGCCAGCACGAGTTCGTTTTGCTCAGCATCGTGAAGATAAAGGTTGATTTCGACGGCGTCGAGAGAGTCGGAAACTTCCTCTACCAGGCGCTGGACGATTTCGTCGAGGTTGAGGGTCGAGGTGATGCGCTGGGCGGATTTCTGCAGGCGCACCAGCTCGGAAATCCTAATGGCGACAGGGGTTTCGGCAGAAAATGGGCTGGAGAGGTCGAAATTCGAGCGGGGAGCCGTAGCCATGATGGAGCCTCCTGAGCCTTGGAAGTGATTGATCAACTCTGATTAAGTGCCCGAAACCTTGAACCACGACGTGCACAGAGGTCCACGAAAGAACCAAGAAACCTAATCAGACTTTCTTCTAATCAGATTGCGGGAATCAGGTCTCAGATTCTCTTTTTGTTCGATTGGAGGGCGGTCTTGAAGGGGTGTTTTTGAGGCGTTTTATTTCTTCCAGCCGCTCGCGGATCCGCTTTTCCACACCCTCATTGGTTGGATGGTAATAGGTGCGATTGCGCAGGCTATCGGGCAGGCATTGCATGTCCGCAACTTTCTCTTCTACGTCGTGGGCATACTGGTATCCCTTGCCATAGCCGAGGTTTTTCATCAGTCCGGTTGGGGCGTTGCGCAGGTGCAGCGGGACGGGTTCAGCGGCGGTTTGCTCGACATCCCGCTGAACCGATCCGTAGGCGGTGTAGAGCGCGTTGGATTTGGGCGCGGCACAAAGGTAGACGACGGCCTGCGCCAGTGCGAGATTGCCTTCGGGCATGCCGATGAAGTCGACGGCATCGCGCGCAGCCATGCAGAGGGCGAGCGCATTTGGCTCTGCGAGGCCGATGTCTTCGACCGCCATGCGGACGACGCGGCGGGCGATGTAGAGGGGATCTTCTCCGGCTTCGAGCATGCGGCCGAGCCAGTAGAGAGCGGCGTCGGGATCGCTGTTGCGGACGGATTTGTGGAGCGCGGAGATGAGGTTGTAGTGCTCTTCGCCGCTTTTGTCGTAGAGGAGAACGCGCTTCTGGAGGGCTTCGTGGACGATGGCGTCGGTGATGGTGGCGGGGGCGGGAGCCGCGGAGAGCTGCGTCTCTACATTGGGGTGGGATTGTCCCGCTAATGACGCGGCCACTTCGAGCGCGTTGTAGGCGCTGCGGGCATCGCCGCTGGAATAGGATGCGATCTTGTTAAGAACTTCGGCGGGGGCTTCGAGATGAAGCTGGCCGAGTCCACGCTCGGGATCGGTGAGTGCGCGTTTCAACAGGCTGACGATCTGCTCTTCCGTGAGCTGATGGAGCACATAGACGCGGCAGCGGGAGAGCAGCGCGCTGTTGATTTCGAACGAAGGGTTTTCGGTGGTTGCTCCAATGAGCCGGATGCTGCCTTTTTCGACGTGGGGCAGGAAGGCATCCTGCTGGGCTTTGTTGAAGCGATGAATTTCGTCGACGAAGACGATGGTGCGCGTGCCGTACTGGCGGGCACGATCGGCATCGGCCATGACCTGCTTGATTTCCTTGATGCCGGCGAGCACGGCGGAAAACTCGATGAATTCGGCCTTGGTGACAGCAGCGATGATTTTTGCGAGCGTGGTTTTGCCGGTGCCGGGAGGTCCCCAGAAGATCATGGAGGTGGGGTCGTCGCGTTCGATCTGGACCCGCAGGGGCTTGCCGGGGCCGACAAGATGCTCCTGGCCGACAAATTCATCGAGGGTGCGTGGACGCATGCGGTCGGCGAGGGGACGGGCTCCTTGCGGCGCTTGGTCTTGCGGCGGGATGGGGGCGAAGAGGCTCATGAAAGCAAGTCAAAAGTCAGAAGTCAAATTGAAGAAGTAAAAACCAAAAGGGTTAGGATTCTAATAGGCAAATCCAACTTGTGGACCATTCAAACATTGGGCACTCACTTCTGCAATCTGACTTTTGACTTTTGGTTTTTACTTCTTCAATTTGACTTCTGACTTTTAACTTTTTTTCTCGCGCATTCATACAGCACGATGCTGGCAGCCACTCCCGCATTGAGCGATTCGACCTGCGCCGACTGCGGAATTACCAGCGTCTCATCCATGTGATGCATGATTTCGCGGGGCAGACCGGTGCCTTCGTTGCCGATGAAGATGGCGAGCGGCAGCGCCCAATTGGCGTCCGGCAGAGCGGTTCCCTTGTGAGAGGATGTCGCCAGAAGGCGGACTCCTCGCCGGCGGAGCAGCGGGATCAGTTCGCCGAACGAGATCGGAAGAAATGGCAGGCGGAAAATCGATCCAGCCGAGCCGCGCAGAACTTTGGAGTTGTAAGGACTGACGGTACCTTCGGTGAGAAAGACTCCGGCGGCGCCGAAGGCTTCGGCGGAGCGCAGGATCGTTCCCAGGTTGCCGGGGTCCTGGAGCCCGGCGGCGACTACGATAGGACCGTCGCTTGCCCGGTCGAGGATTTGAGCGGCCGAGGACGAGGGCAGTTTGACGAGGGCAGCGACGCCCTGCGGCGTTTCGCTGACGACGATCGAATTGAAGAGCGCATTGGGCAGGACGATAAGTTCCGTTCGCTCGCTGATCTGGGGCAGAAGTTTTTCGGCGAGCGGGCGGGCCGATTCACTGAAAAATACGCTGCCCAGGTGCCTGCCCTGGCGTAGTGCTTCTTCAAGCAGTTTGACGCCTTCGATCGCGCATTCTCCCTCAGGAGTTAATTGGGCGCGGCGAAAAGCGATCCGCAATTCTTTGAGACGCGCGTTATGTCGACCGGTGACGGGCCGCAGACGAGGGTGAGGATCAAAACTGCCAGTTGGTGCGGCCTTTGCGTCCTGCTTCATGGTTTGGCGCCAGGTTCAATTAAGCTAAAGATCAGGATAAGCGAAGATCAGGATAATACCAGCAGCCAGATACGGGCTGCGGGGGAAGCCCGTGATGTGGTACATTTCACTGTTTAAGCCGACAAATCATTAAGCCGACAACGTCTACGCGGACAAACGGGAAAGGACCAGAGTGCGCGCGGAAATCGTAAAAATTCACGCCGAAACGCCGGAGGCTTCGCTTATCAAGTACGCGGCCGAGCAGATCCAGGCCGGCCAGGTGCTGGGCATGCCTACCGACACGTTCTATGGGCTGGCAGCCGATCCCTTCAACTTGCGCGCGGTTGAGCGAGTTTATGAAATCAAATCGCGCCTGCGCCACAAACCGCTTTCGCTGCTGATTGAACACGTCGATCAGGCGGAGGAGTTTGCGCGTCCGCTGCCCGATGATTTTCACCTGCTGGCGCGGCGCTTCTGGCCGGGACCCCTGACCATGATTGTGCCGGCGGCGTCGCATTTGCCGCTCAAGGTGACGGCGAACACGGGCAACGTGGCGTTGCGCGTGCCGGCGGCTGAGATTGCGCTGGCGGTGGTGCGGGCAGCGAAGATTCCGATTACGGCCACCTCCGCGAACCTGAGCGGCGCGGTGGAGTGCACGACGGCGGAGCAGGTGCGCGATCAGTTGCAGGATAGAATCTCGCTGATCGTGGATGGCGGGACGTCGCCGCGGAATATGGCGTCGACGATCGTCTATTTCAAAGAAGATGGAAGCTGGCAGATTCTGCGCGAAGGCGCCATTCCGGCCAAGGATGTGGTGGAAGCGCTTTCTTGAGACAGGTTTCAAGGTTTCAGAGTTTCGAGGTTTCAACGAACGTCAGATGTGCAACCCTGAAACGTTGGAATCTTGAAGGTTGAAACCTGTATGACTGAAAACTCCAATCCATCCCATCCCAAAAAATCTCTGTGGATGCATCCCGTCTTTCTGCTTTTGCTGATGGCGGCGGGAGCCCTCGCGTTGTTCCTCGGAGTGACCGGCTTACGCATTGTGGAGGCGGCTGGCGAGTCGGCGGGTCGACCGGCGGATGCGATTGTTATTTTCGGGGCGGCGCAGTATGCGGGACATCCTTCGCCGGTGTACCGGGCGCGGCTGGATCATGGCTACGAGATGTTTGCGAAAGGGATGGCGCCGGTGGTGATCACGACCGGGGGCGCGGGGCTGGATCCGGAGTTCAGCGAAGGCGGAGTAGGGCGGGATTATCTCTTACGGAGAGGTGTGCCAGAGCGGGCGCTGATAGCGGAGACGCAGGGCTCGGACACGGCACAGTCCGCCGCGCGGGTCGCGAACATCATGCGCGTCAATGGCATGCACCGCTGCATTGCGGTGAGCGACGCCTATCATGTGTTTCGCATTCGCGCCCTGTTGGAACACGACGGCGTGGAGGTAGAAGTTGCGCCGCGCCCGGAATCGCGGCCACGTTCCCTCTGGGAGCGGTTCTGGGCGGTGATGCGCGAGGCGATGAGCTACCTGGCGTGGAAAGCGGGCATGTCGTAGAGGGCAGCCGCGAGTTTCGAGTGGCGAGCCACGAGCCAGCAAAAGCGGTCTGGCGTGCTTCCGGCTTGCGGGTATTGATAGTTTTTTACCAGCCCATCCTTTCCCGCAAACTCGTCACGTGCGCCACGTGATGACGTCCGTGCCAGGCATAGAGCGCGAGGTTCTTCTCGAGGGTCATGGGGCCGAGCTCGGGATGGGTGAAGGTGCGGCTCCAGTCTGCATCGGTCAGGCTGCGCAAAAGCGGCGCCCAACGATGGTGCAGAGATTCGAGCAGCACGAGTGAGTTTTCGATGGGAGCCTTCGAGTCGGGCAGTTCAGCCCAGCGATCTTCCTTGTAGGGCTTGATGGTTGGCCCGTCTTCGGTTAATGCGAGTTTAAAGCGAACATAAGAGTTCAGGTGGCTGTCGGGTACGTGGTGGACCACTTGGCGGACCGTCCAGCCGCCATCGCGATAGGGAGTGTCAAGCTGAGCGTCCGAGAGACCGCGAACCGCAGCGCGCAATCGGGCCGGCGTCTGCTCGATATCGTCAAGGCACCGCTTCTTTTGCTCAGCGTTGAGAGGACCAGTGGAAGAGAACTTGCCGCTGGGATAACGGGGATCGCTCATAGGATCGTAGATGAGGTCGGCCGGGAGGGCGTCGCAAAAAAAAACGCTCCGAGCCTCGAGCCACGAGCGACACACTAGGCACGCGGCATCGCCGATGGACGGATGACTGAGAACTGGTGACTGGCAACTGCTTTATTTCACCATCGCCAGGACGCGAACCGGAGTTCGGCCAGTGCGCTTATCTTTCTCCGGGGCCACGATGATGAGCGAACCTGTCGCTGGGAGCACGGAGAGGCGGGCGGTATCTTCGACAATATAGTTTCCATGAAGGGCGACCTGGCGAGCGAGCGTGCGGTCGGCGCTGAAGTCTGCCGGCGTCTCGATGAGAAAGCCAGTAGTGTAGCGTGCGTCCATCAGGAACCGCGCCGCGTCCGCGGTAATGGGAAAGACAGCGGACGGGAGGGCGTGGCCGCCGGCATGCCGGATGGCAACGACAGCGCCCTGTGGTATTGCACCATGCTGCGACTCCCACGCGGCGATGTCGTCGAGCGAGATCTGCGAATCGGCAGTGGGCGAGACGTTCAGATCCATAACCACCAAGGGAGCGACCAGGCGCTCGGGCGGGATCTGGCCGGCGGTCCAGGTTCCTGGAATCAGGGCATCAGGAGCGACGATGCGGGTAAATGATTCGGCCGCGGAGGCGGAGTTTTTCGCGGCATCATTGGGCGCGATAGTGTTGTGCGCGAAATCGTTGTGCGCAATATCGTTCGGCGCGGTGGTGAGATCGTTGGTCAGGTCAATGACGTGCGAATATCGATCCTGTGAGATCGGGCTGGGTCGCCGGTCCGCAAAGAGCAGGATGGCAAGCACGAGCGCGTAAGCGATGATGAAACTGCGAATTCGCATGTGTATCTGAGGTCTCAGGTTTTGGAAGTACCGGCCGCGAGCTTCGAGCCGCGCAATCCAACCAACTCAGGGAAACGCTTGCTGGCAGCTCGAAACTCGTGACTTCGTAGCTGTCTCGTAAGACGTAATCCCAGGCTCTATTGTTGCCCGAGGTACCACCAAGTTCAACCCACGTTTGGACATGGCCGACCAGACATGTGGCAAATGCAAGCAAACAATCAGCCCGTTTAATAGACTCTGCCGGGATTTGACTGGCAAACTTTCGTTTTGTGGTTCAACATTTCGGGCAGAAAGGCATGCGGGTTACAATAGGGTTAACTTCCCGGCAGCTCTTCTGATATCGATCGCATCGGCGCCTTTGCAGTTCGCCGGAGCGATGTGGCTAGAGAACTAGGCGCGCTGGAATATGCTCTCGGGAACTGAGGATTGATGTTCGGCCGCGAAGAAAAAGTTTCCGCCCTCCGGCTTACTGCGGTGCAGTATGTCGTGCTGTTTATTTTCCTGCTGCTGGCCTACGGATTGTGGCGGCTGCAGGTGATGCAGAGCGACAAGTACTCGCAACTTGCGGAGCAGAATCGCGTGCGCAATGTGCCCATTCTGGCGCCGCGCGGCAAGATTCTGGATCGCGAAGGGCGGATCATCGTCGACAACTATCCGTCGTTTTCGGCACTATTGCTCCGCGATTCTGCGCGCGATCTGTACGCGGACGCGGATGCCATCGCGAAGGGATTGCATCTGAACGCCGAGGAAGTGCGGCAGCGCATCCGGCACTTCTCGTCCATGCCGCATTACCAGCCGATTTTCCTGAAGGAAGACATCACTCCGGACGAACTGGCCTTTATCGAGGCGCACAAGAACGAACTGCCGGAACTCGACACGATCATGGCGCACCGCCGCCTCTATCCCCGCAATGGCTTCATGGCACACCTTATTGGTTATGTGGGCGAGGTGACTGAAGACATGCTGAACCAGCCGCAGTTCGAGCTTTATAACCCGGGCGACGTGGTGGGAGTGAGCGGAGTGGAGAAGCAGTACAACGGCGTGCTGATGGGGAAGAACGGATCGCGGCGAGCGATTGTGGACAGCCGGGGCAGGGAGGTGGGGCGGCTGGATGAGACTCCGGCTGAGCCTGGCAAACAGTTGAAGCTGACCGTCGATCTGGACTTGCAGATTGCGGCGGAAGAGGCTCTGAACGGGAGGAATGGCGCGATTGTGGCCATGGATCCCCGGACCGGAGAAATTCTCGCGATGGTCAGCCGGCCGACCTTCGATCCCAACGATTTTGCGGTCAAGATTTCGCGGGACGAGTGGAACAAGCTGGTGACGGATGAGGATCATCCGCTTTTGAACAAGGCGATTCAGGCGCAACTGGCGCCCGGTTCGACCTTCAAGATCATTATGGCGACCGCCGGTTTGCAAGAAGGGATCGCGCAGACTATGCATGTGGTCTGCAACGGTGGCGCCAATTTCTACGGCCGCTACTTCAAATGCTGGGTCGTGGCTGAACATCGCACTCATGGAGTGGTGGACATCAGCAAGGCGATTTATCAGTCGTGCGACGTGTTTTTTTACACGCTGGCGGAGAAGCTGGGAATTGAACGTATCGCGAAGTACGCGACCGCTCTCGGTCTTGGACAGAAGACGGGCATCGATCTGCCGCAGGAAGTCAGCGGAGTGATGCCGTCGGAAGAATGGAAGATTCGCAACTTCAAGCAGAAGTGGTACGCGGGTGAAACTATTTCCGTGGGCATTGGGCAGGGCGCGGTGGCGACGACTCCGATTCAACTGGCCCGTGCGATCGGAGCGATTGCGAGTGGCGGACTGCTGGTGCGTCCGCATGTCATCAACCCCACCGATTTGCCGCCGAATGTGGTTCCGGCATCGAGCGCTCCGGAGGCGACGCACGTACCGCTTGATCCGCAAAACTGGGAGATCATTACCGACGCGATGTCGAATGTAGTTGCGCCGATCGGAACCGCGCCCAGCGCTCATTTGCAGGGCATCGATTTCGCCGGAAAAACCGGCAGCGCGCAGACCATCAGCAATGCGCTGAAGGCGAAGCTGGGCGCGGCCGGAAAGAAAAACTTCAAAGACAACGGATGGTTTGTGGGCGTCGAGCCAAGGCGCAATCCCGAGATCGTAGTTTGTACATTGCTGGAAGAGGGCGAGCACGGGTATCTCGCCGCGAGAACTGCTGCGCAGGTGATCAAGGCGTATGTCGAGAAGGAGCGGCGGCAACCTACCAAGGTTGCAGGCGCTGGCAAGAGGAAAGTGGAGATTGGTGGCGTGTGGAGCGAACCCGGCGCCGACGACAGCACGGGCGATCGTTTGCAGGCGGGCCGCTTTGTGCTCGATGTAGCGCACCAGAGAGCTCCGCTGGCGTTGGCTGCTCCGGGAATGCGCTAGGGAGGCTCGGGTGAGGTGTCCGCGAAAAGCGCAAACCACAGAGGGCACAGAGGTACACGGAGCGTCCCAGGAGCCTAATCAGAGAATCCCCAAGATTTCTTGCTGGATCATCTTTACTTTTCCACTCACGCCTGTAGATTCTTTGATACGTTCATTCTCAGGATCAAAATTCCGGGATGCGAAGTCTTGCACAAATGGCTCTCGACACGGCTGCCGCGCGGGGCGCGTCCTATGCCGATGCGCGCGTGGTCGCGATTCGCAATCGTTCGCTGACCACCAAGAACGGCCGGGTGGGGCATGCTTCCGAGGCGGATTCGTTGGGCATCGGTGTGCGCGCAATCGCCGGGGGCGCGTGGGGATTTGCCGCGACCGCCGATCTGGGACGCGATGCCGTTGAGGCTACGGCCGCGCGAGCGGTCGAGATCGCCAAAGCATCGGCGCGCGTGAAGCGCGAGAACGTGCGCCTGGCTCCGGAGCCGGCGGCGGTTGCCGAGTGGACCACGCCATACAAAGTGGATCCCTTCACGACCTCGGTCGAGCAGAATCTTGATTTGCTGCTCAGGGCGGACGCGGAGATGCGAGCGGTCAAGGGCGTCACGCTCACTGAGACGGGCATGAATTTTGTGCGCGAGGAATCATGGTTTCTTTCTTCCGAGGGCGCCGACATTCATCAGACGAAATACTCGACCGGCGCGGGATATACGGCCTACGCGTTTGCCGGAAGTGAAATTCAGAAGCGGTCGTATCCGAATTCGTTTGGCGGGCAATGGCAGAATCGCGGCTACGAACTGATCGAAGAGATGAAGCTGGTCGAAAACGCGCTCCGGGTGGGCGAAGAGGCCGTGGAGTTGCATCGGGCCGAGCAGTGTCCGGTGGGCGAGTTCACCATCATTCTGGATGGATCACAGCTGGGACTGCAGATCCATGAGTCGATCGGGCATCCGATTGAACTCGATCGCGTGCTGGGGATGGAGGCGAATTTTGCGGGCACGTCTTTCCTGACCTTGGAGAAGCTCGGCAATCTGCGCTATGGCAGCGAGATGGTGAACGTGGTCGCTGATGCGCGGCAGGAGCACGGGCCGGGTCTGGGGACCTTTGCTTATGACGATGAGGGCGTCGCTGCACAGTCGACGCCGATTATTACAGCGGGGCGGTTCACTGGCTACCTCAGTTCTCGCGAGACGGCGCACACGATTGGAGCTGCGCGCTCCGGCGGCACGGTGCGAGCCGAGGGATGGAACCGGCTGCCGATGATTCGCATGACGAACGTTAGCCTTCTGCCGGGCGAAACGCCATTGACCCTCGAGCAGTTGATCGCCGACACCGACCACGCGATTTACATGGAGACGAACAAGTCGTGGTCGATCGATGACAAGCGCTACAACTTCCAGTTCGGATGCGAGATCGGGTGGGAGATCAAGAATGGCAAGCGGGTGCGGATGCTGAAGAATCCTTCATATTCGGGGATCACGACGGAGTTCTGGAATTCGCTCGATGCCATCTGCTCGCGGCAGGATTGGGTGCTCTGGGGAACTCCCAACTGCGGCAAAGGCCAGCCGCAACAGGTGATGGGGACGGGACATGGGGCGAGTCCGGCGCGCTTTCGAAAGATTCGCGTTGGGTCGGCTTACAAGGGCAGTTAGGATCGCTCACCCCGGAGACACAGAGACACGGAGAAGTGCGGGGGATGCTAAGCAGGGAACGAGCATCGGAGATATTTGACCGCGTTCGCCGAATCTCGTCCGCGGACGAGGTCGAAGTTCTCTTCACCGGGTCGCGCTTTGCGCTGACTCGCTTTGCCAACAATACCATTCATCAAAACGTTGAAGACGAGAACTGCATCGCGTCCATCCGCACGAATTTCGGTGGGCGCACGGCGCGGGCTATGGCCAATCAGTTTGACGACGCCAGTTTGCGGCTTGCGGTTGAGGCTTCAGAGAATCTGGCACGGGTGCAGGAACCCGATCCGGACCTGCTGCCGATGCCCACTGCTAAAGAAGCAACTTCCGCGGACGAGGGCGTCCGCGCCACACAGGCAACCTCCCGATTCTTTGAGCAGACTGCGGCTGTTACTCCGGGCGAGCGGGCGGACGCGGTTGGACGAATCGTGAGTTTGGCCGATAAACACAAGCTGACTACTGCGGGAATTTACTCGACATCAGAATCGTCTGAAGGAATCTTCAACTCGCGCGGCCTGGCCGAGTGGCACACGCAGACGCTGGCGGAGGTTTCGATCACCATGCTGGCTGCGGATTCCTCGGGCTGGCAAAAATTGAATTCGCCAGACATGCGCAACCTTGATCCGGCGCAACTGGCGGAGACGGCGGCGCGCAAGGCGGTGGAATCGGCGCATCCGCGCGAGATTCCTGCCGGCAAATACACGGTGATTCTCGAACCCTCGGCGGCGCTCGACATTGTCGGCTTCATGTTCTGGGATTTCAGCGGCATGGCGATTCTTGACCAGCGCTCGTTTCTGAACGACCGCATCGGCACGAAGCTGTTTGGGGAGAACATCAACATCTGGGATGATGGTGCGCATCCCCTGCAGCTGGGCTCGCCTTTTGATGGCGAGGGCATGCGGCGGCAGCGCGTGCAACTGGTTGAGCAGGGAATCGTGAAGCGCGTGGTGTACGCTCGCGGTACCGCTGCAAAGATGAAGAAGTCCGAGTACGCGAACAAGGTTGGGCTGATTGAGGCGACGGGGCACGGCTTTCCGCTACCGAATGAGATGGGCGAGATGCCGCTGAATATCGTCGTGGGCGGCGCGGTCGTGGGCGGGGCAGAACAAACCAAGGGCGCTCAGCAAAGCGTGGATCAGATGATTGCTTCTACGGAGCGCGGCATCTTGGTGACTCGGCTCTGGTACATCCGGGAAGTGGATCCTTACGAGAAGATCGTGACTGGTATGACGCGCGATGGCACCTTCCTCATTGAAAATGGCAAAGTGCAGTGCGGGCTCAGGAATTTTCGTTTCAATCAGGGCTTGATCGCCATGTTGTCGAACGTCGAAGCCATGGGGACGCCAGTGCGAGCGTGCGGAGAAGAGTCGTTTGACATGGTCGTATCAGCGATGAAGGTGAAGGAGTTTAATTTTACGGAAGTTACCAGGTTCTAGGGCCCGGGTAGTGTTCTAAATCTTTTTTTTCACCACGGAGACACAGAGACACAGAGGAACCATCTGAGATCTGGGAGATCACGGCTGAAGAGTGGCGCGGGCGCAGGACTCGGAAGTAAAAGAAACGCCGCGATCATCTTATCTGAAAAGCACAGGCGCGTTATCTGCAAAGCACGGCCAGCTTTCGAATTACCTGCACGTCCCTAAGTCCCTGTACCACGGGCACTTCTTCACTCTTGTTTCATGACCTACGTAACCTTTGCAGGGTTGATACCGGGGTGTAATCTCGGCCTGAAATGGTGCATTTGCGCGCTTGTAATGGTGCACGGCAGGAACGCCCAGGAAGGTTGATTTAAAGAGTGTCGGAAGCCGGCAAAGAATCCGTGGCTGAAGGCAGCAAGCGCCGCAAAGGGTACGCGGACGTGCAAGGCGCGGCTCGCTTTCCCATCAAACTGCCGGTGGCATTGAAGTCGGGCGGAACCGGGCAGACGATCGAAACCGAAAATATTTCTGCCAACGGTGTGCTTTTCCGGATGGATGCGGATGTGCCCATAGGGTCGGCGGTGGATTTTACGATCTCGCTTCCCGCCAATGTGGTGGGAGGAGACGCAGATGTGCAGGTGGACTGCCGGGGCCGGGTGGTGCGGAGTTTCGAAGAAGATGGAGGCCGGCGCGGAGTCGGCGTGGTAATCGACGAGTACAGGTTTGAGCGCGGGTAGGCGCGCGAAAGAGGACGGATGGCGAGCACTCCGATGAGCGTTGAGCCTGGCGAAGGCTTTCAGCCTGAGGACGGCAAAGGCACGATCCGCGTGATTGTCGCGGATACGCAAGCCATTTTCCGCGCGGGGCTGCGCAAGATCTTCGCGCTCGAAGATGACATCCGAGTAGTGGGCCAGGCGGAGAGCCTGACGCAGACGGTCTCGACCATTCAAAAATTTTCAGCCGACATTGTGATCTTCGAAGCGGCGCTCACGGCGAATCCGCCCGAGACGGTTTCCGATCTGCTGCGGCAAAGCGCGAACTGCCGTCTGGTGGTGGTGCTGCAGGAACCGGACCAGGAGATGACGCTGGAACTGTTCCGGCGCGGCGCGCACGCGGTGGTTTCGCGTGAAGTTGAACCGGAAATGCTGGTCGAATGCCTGCGAAAAGTTTCCCAGGGTGAGCCTTGGCTTGAGGCACGTGCAATTGGCTGGGTGCTTGAGGCCTATCGCTCGCAGAGCGTGCGTCCGTCCGGTTCTCGTCCGAAAGTGCAGCTTACTCCCAAGGAGTCGCTGATCGTTTCCTGCGTGACGCAGGGCATGAAGAATAAGGAAATCGCGCTCCGCGTGGGCACGACTGAGCAGGTTGTGAAGAATTACCTTCGCAAGGTGTACGACAAGCTGGGAGTGGCCGATCGTCTGGAACTTGCGCTCTATACCTTGAATCATCGCGTGGTTCAGAAGGATGGCGAGAAAGAAGCCGCGGTTAAGACTGCCGTTCCGGCTAATGGACAGACGCCGCAACTTCCCGAAACGACTAACACGGCAACTCCGAACGCCTCGGCTGCGGCTTCGGGATCCCGCCCGTGATTTGTTTCTTCTAGTACAATTCTGAGTCGCAACCAATCACACGTTGGAGTGATATCCGCGGGAGAGGTTCCGGCTCTAGCCCCTGCACGTCCGGGGAAAGATTTCAGAACACGATGTTAGAACCACGATTTGAGAATGAATCTTCGAGAGGTCACTATGAAAGGCGACGCAAAAGTTATTGCCATTCTAAACGAAGTGCTGAAAGCGGAGTTGACCGCCATTAACCAGTATTTCCTGCACGCCGAAATGTGCGAAAACTGGGGCTACGAAAGGATGGCCAAGCAGATCCGCAAGGAATCGATTGAAGAAATGCAGCACGCGGAGATCCTGATGGAGCGCATCCTCTATCTCGACGGCGCGCCCAATATGACCGACTATTTCAAGATCAATGTGGGGCAGACCTTGAAGCAGCAACTGGAGAACGATCTGCAGCTCGAATACACTGCGGTAAAGCGCCTGAATGATGGAATCAAGACGTCTGTGGCGATAGGCGACAACGGTTCGCGCGAGTTGATGGAAAAAATTCTGCTGGATGAAGAACACCACATTGATTGGCTGGAAGGGCAACTGCACGCAATCAAAGAGATGAGCTACGAGAACTACCTGGCGCAGCAGTTGCACAAGGCGGAAGAGAGCTAGGGCTCGATCCCGATTTTGCGATCCGTTGTTTGCGCTGAAGTCATGTTCTCGCATGACCAGGCGGGGCGGACTGCGGGGTCGCAAGCTTTGAAATCAGGCAACTGCTAGAATCGGAACAGCCGCTTCACGTGGCGCCGGAGAGATGGCCGAGTGGCTGAAGGCGCACGCTTGGAAAGCGTGTTTAGGGGAAACTCTAACGTGGGTTCGAATCCCACTCTCTCCGCCAAGTCCTTTATAATCAATACGTTATAGCGATTTTATGGTCTACTCATAACCCACTCTCGGCATTAGTTTTCATCTTTAGAATGAGCGACATGCAGTTTCGCGTGGTCAGAAAACGTGCCGATAAGTCTGAAAGCGAGAGAGCGACTGATTCAGAATCAGCTGCTCGTTTGAGGAACCGATTAAACGTAAGGACACAAAGTGGCGACGTAGTTCAGTTGGTTAGAACGCTGCCCTGTCACCGACTTCCGGCATCGATCGGTATCCGCTGTTTCCTCGCAGAGCACACCTCTAGCTCGCCAGATCTCTAACCGCGCAATCGAAGCACATGAGAACCTCAGATTCACAGAATCGGAGTCCCCGGGTGATCCGACTCGCCAGGCAGTCGCAGATTCTATACGCGCGTCTTCAGGAGTGAACTTGCCTCTGTCACCTCAAGTGGCATGGTTTGTGAACCAGTCGAGGGCCAGTTGAGTATATTGGCCGACCTCGATGAGGTAGCCGTCAGGATCACGCATGTAGCAGCGCCATTCCCAGCCGCGATTGTTCAGCGGCTCGGTAAGAAAGAACGCTCCTTTGTCGCGCCACTGTTTGTAGCAGGCCCGGATATCAGCGACACGCAAGTCGAGAAAGCTATTCACGCTATTGAGATTCGACGGAGTCTCGAGGCGGACTTCTGGCTTGTCGGGAGTCGGGCCACCGCCGGAATTGAGAATGATCCAGGTATTAGCCAATTTGATGTAGCAGGGATTTTCCGGTTTGATGACTTTCCCGCCAAGAATTCGGACATAGAAGTCCTTCGATTTTTCCAGGTCCCTCACGGTGAAGAAGTGCGTGGCGAAGAAGCCTTCGTGTGCAATCGGCGCGTCGGGTAGATTCATGCGGTGCCTCTCGTTGTCGATAAAGCAGGATGCGGTCGGAATTGCCTACGGACTAAGCAAGCCATTCGTCTGTCGGCCACGCGGAGGAGGATCAATCCTAGGGGACAATAATAATGAGGACTGGCTCGGAACCACCTGCACGGTGCCGAAGTGCGAGAGAGAGTTCTCATATATTCCGAATGTTGGTTTCAATTGTGTCTACAACCTCGTCGATACCACCGGCGAGGACCAGTTTCCCCATGGCGACTGCGAAGCCAACGACTTGGTCCGCCTCGATATGGGACGGCAGAGAAAGCGCATTTGGATCCG
The DNA here is from genome assembly GCA_963821295.1 of uncultured Acidobacteriaceae bacterium. Taxonomy (GTDB): domain Bacteria; phylum Acidobacteriota; class Terriglobia; order Terriglobales; family Acidobacteriaceae; genus Acidiflorens. The sequence goes on from CAWGDB010000001.1 coordinate 2,107,443, forward strand.
TGACCACATCAATGAGCGCCGGACCCGAATGCTGAAGCGCTTGCTTTAGTCCAGAGGACAGATCGGCTGGGTTTTCGATTCTTACCCCCATCATCCCGACCGCCTCGGCCAGCTTTGCAAAGTTCGGGTTCTTCAAATCCGTCTGGTAGTCGGGTATTCCGTCGACTTCCATCTCCAGTTTCACCATTCCGAGAGCGCTGTTGTTGAAGACTACGATCTTGATCGGGAGGTCGTACTGTGTCACCGTCAACAACTCGCCCATAAGCATGGCGAGGCCACCATCTCCCGCCATTGCGATTACCTGTCTTCCGGGATAGCAAAGTTGGGCGCCAATGGCCTGTGGGAGTGCGTTTGCCATGGACCCGTGGGTGAATGAGCCGATCAAGCGCCGGTCCTTCGTCGCTCGAATGTACCGGGAGGACCAGACGTTACACATACCGGTATCAGCAGTAAAAATCGCATCGTCCGCCGCAATCTCACTCAGCGCGGCCGCGACAGGCTCAGGGTGCATCGGCCTCCGTTTCCCAACGTGATCTACGTAGGCATTCAGCCGCCGAAGCGACTTTTTATGGTTACCGAGCATCGCGTCCAAAAACGAACGCTCCGACTTAGCTTCTATCATCGGGAGTAGCGCGCGGATAGTTTCGCCCATATCGCCCCATAATCCGAGATCCAGTTTGCTTCGTCGGCCCAAGTTCTCAACTCTAATGTCAACCTGGACAATCTTGGGTTTGGTTGGCAGGAATTTGCTATAGGGAAAATCAGTGCCCAAGAGCAGCAGCAGGTCGCATTCGTGCATAGCCTGGTACGCCGCGCCGAATCCAAGCAGTCCACTCATTCCGACATCAAACGGGTTGTCGAACTCGACGAACGGTTTCCCGCGGTACGAATGGCCAACGGGAGACTTCAACTCGTCAGCCAGAGCCATTAGCTCATCGTGGGCACCGGCACATCCGATCCCGCAGAAGAGGGCCACTTTTTTCGAAGAATTAATCAACTCCGCCAGTTGCGCCAAGTCCTTTTCACAGGGGCGGATGGAGGGTCTTTGCTGGACCAGGGAACGAGGAGAGCCATCCTTCGCAATCTCCATCCCCGACACGTCGCCGGGCAACACGACTACGGCTACTCCGCCTTTTCCGACTGCACTCTGCATGGCGATGTGAAGAACACGCTCAAACTGCTTCGGATTCGAAATCAACTCACAGTAGTGACTGCATTCTTTGAAAAGAATTTCCGGATGAGTTTCCTGGAGATATCCAGTGCCGATCTCACTACTTGGAATATGCGATGCGATCGCGAGTACTGGAGCATTGCTGCGATGAGCATCGAAGAGTCCGTTGATCAGGTGAAGGTTGCCGGGACCGCAGCTGCCACCGCAGGCCGCGAGTTTCCCGTTGAGCTGAGCCTCGGCGCCTGCCGCAAACGCGGCAGTTTCTTCGTGGCGCACGTGAATCCACTTAACTTTGCCGTTTATTCGCAAAGCATCCGTCACCGGATTCAGGCTGTCGCCCACGACGCCGTAAAGTCTTTCGACACCCGCTTCAACCAGTCTGCTAATTAACTCATCTGCCACTCGGTGTGCCATCGCCTATTACCTCCATTGAGATGTCGTTCAATTCGCGCCGATCCGCAGCGAAACTAAGAACTTGGCTGCTCATACAGCGCTCGGGTTTACGTGCAGTTGCGATACGCTTGGCAAGCGTCGAAGTGACGAGCTCTTCATACTCCATTCCGTCAACACTCGACACAGATATGCGAAAACGAGCTTCTGCTTCCAGACACTTAAGCAGTTGGGCTCGGGCTCAATTCCCAGGCTACTGGTTTCGCGGATCGTCTTTCGCGTTTACGTATTCAAGACCAAGCGGCCCAATCGCCGAAACTTGTGTGATGTACTCACTGGATTTCGCCCAATGAAAATGGGATGTATTGCCGGGTAGAACGATGACGCTACCGGCCGGATATGCCTGCAGCTTATCGGCGTCGACCTGATCGCCGAGGCCGATGTAGAAAACGCCTGAAATAACTGTGTAGACTCGATCCTCCGGGTGCCGGTGTGGCATCAGTTTCGCGCCGTGCGGCGCTTTCACCCTGATGGTGTACGGCCCGGCCTCCGAGGGCTGACCGACGACGACTGCCAGGCGAACCGAAGGAGGGAACGACGGGAAGGGTTTCCAGTCGATTTCTTCCGGCAGGACCGATCTGAAAACATCCTGGCCCGGCTGATGAGGTCTAACGATACCTCGTTGTGCTTCCACGGTGCTTGCTTGTGTGTTGTCTGACATACCAAACCTCCTCTTTAGAATTGTGATTCCATGCACAATCCTGGTGAAGCCATGAGCTCCGAGACCACTAGACGAAGTTATCGATTGTTGCTTTCGCATCGGCCGTGGTGACCTGCTCCCCAAAATCCGCACACGGCTGAGTATGATTTCAGATTGCGGAAAGGGGGCAGTTTCATGTCGAAGAGCCGGCACACGGAGGCGCAGATGATTGGGGCGCTGAAGCAGGTAGAGGCGGGGCGCAAAGTGGAAGACGTGGCGCGGGAAGTGGGCGTGTCCAAGTACACCATCTATGCGTGGAAAGCAAAGTACGGCGGGATGGATGTCAGCGAGGCACAAGAAGCGAAGCAGTTACGGGACGAGAACACGAAGTTGAAGAAGCTGGTGGTGGATCTCAGTCTGGACAAAGAGATGCTGAAAGCGGTCATCGCAAAAAACGGGTGGGGCTCGTAAACCAGCGGGCGGACGCGAACTGGCTGCGGGCGGAGTACGCAGCGAGCGAGCGCCGGGTTTGCGGGCTGATGGGGATAGCGGTGTCGAGTCACCGCTATCGGACGACACGGTGCGATGACGAGCTGCGCACGCGCCTGGTGGAGTTGGCGCGGGAAAAGCCGCGGTTTGGATATCGGCGGTTGCAGGTGCTGCTGTTCCGAGCGGGAGAAGCAGTGAATCATAAGCGAGTGCATCGCGTGTATCGAGAGGCCGGTCTGAGCCTGCGTCGGAAAAAGCGGAAACACTGCGTACGCGTCGGACAGCCGCTGCTGGAGCGGACGGCAGCGAACCAGGAGTGGGCACTGGATTTTGTGCACGATGCCGTGGAGTGCGGGCGGGCGATCCGAGTGCTGAGCGTAATCGATGCTTATACGCGGGAATGTCTGGCGCTCGAAGTGGATACGAGTTTTGCCAGCCGGAGAGTGACGCGGGTGCTGGAAGCGATCATGGCCGAGCGCGGCCAACCCGGTTCCATCCGCTGCGACAACGGTCCGGAGTTCACCAGTCGGCACTTTCTGGCGTGGGGCATGGAGCAGAAGATCGAGGTGGTACATATTCAACCGGGGAAACCGACCCAGAACGCGCGGGTGGAAAGCTTTCACGGACGGCTGCGAGAAGAGTGTTTGAACGTGAGCTGGTTTCAGAACCTGTTCGATGCAAAGCGCAAGATCGCCTCCTGGAGGACGGAATATAACGAACAACGTCCGCACAGCAGCTTGGGCTATCTCACCCCGAACGAGTATGCGGCGCGAGAAGCAACGAGCCATGGAAAAGACGCTTGCCAAAAAGCGGCAAGCTTGGAAAACGCTGAAGAACGCGTTTCCCACTTTCCCACAGCTCCGGCGGCGGCTGCTACGGGTGACGGAGTTCAAACAATTTGTCGTATTATCCCGTGAACGGAATTAGGGGGCAGGTCAGTGGAGACGGCGCAAGCGAAGTTAGCTTTCGTCGTCAGAACCGTTCTTACGATGTACTCACTCAACGGTATTGCAAGTACGGCCAGCACAACCGGAAATGCCAAAGCCCGCAGTCCGAAGTGCACTTCGAGCAACCCGCCCGTCGTGCAACCCGCAATGAAACCCGCGAAGGCCGGCAGAGTCATCCGAATACGGCGCCGAGCTAGGGCCATTTGTTCAGCTAAGGTATTGCCGCGCACTAGAGTTGTAAGCTCGATTGTCAACTGGACAGTATTCGCTGTGAGTACCGCCGTCGTAGGGAAACCTGGCAGATCGAGTTTGACAAGCGCATTTTGAGTGGCCATCGCTGCAACTCCAAGCATCCCCACAGACGCTGCCACTGCGCCTCCGGGATTCGCGAAGGGACCAAGCGCGGTGGAAACCGCGAAAAATCCAGTCAAAAGTGCTGCATGTAGAATCAGCAATGCTCGCAAGGTCTGATGCTTCGGCTTGTCCTCGAACGACCAAACAACCGTCCCTAAGACAGCGATGAAAACTGGAACCGCGATTAGCGGTCCGATCCGGCTAAAGCCACCGGTTATGTAATGGGCGGCAAGGATAACTATGTTTCCCGTAATGTGCGCGGTAAACAACCCTCCGAATGCGAGGAATCCGATAAGGTCGACCGAACCCGCCGTCATGCTCAGAACGGCCACGAGCAGCCAGTCGAATGCATGCTGCGGACGTTGGTCTGGCGCACGTTCAGTTTTTGTTGCCGTCACATCTGCGATTAAGCCAGAAGCACAGGTGCGAATCACGCATTCCAGACGTTCTGCTAGAGGCAAAGCGATCGTGCCGGTTTCTCCCTTGTGCAGATCGCTTTGGCCCGCGTTAGGCCATCCTGCATCCCGTGCTGCTGCGCCTTCCATGACTCCCTCCTCTTCTCCCGATTCGTGGATCCCATAAGCCTGGACTTCTGGGATACTCAACGTGGAAGCCGGTCGGCGACCTTCGCCATCCCAGCCTGCGCGCAGACTTCGTCTTTGTCTCCGCCGGGAGCGCCCCCCACGCCAAGAGCGCCTACGATGACGTTCTTCGACTTGAACGCCACTGCGCCCGGAAGCGCCATAACGTTATGCATGGTTGAAAGCCGCGGCGCATAGGGACTGGTCTTC
>CAWGDB010000002.1:0-122500 GCA_963821295.1 uncultured Acidobacteriaceae bacterium
TGCGCCATTTGCGGCGCTGTCCTCGCCGGACTGGAACCCCATGCCAGCGTTCGCGACCAAATCATGCCTCCGCTTGAGTTTCGCAGCTGCGTGAGACTTGTCCGAGCTGTCTTAGCGCAGGGGAACGCCTACCCTCCGAAGCACGACGGTTCCCGTTTGGAAAGTCGCCAGTCTCTGAAACGCCTCCATTCACCTAAGCGTCAACCCACTCACGGCCGAGGACTCGAGCCCTTCCGCGAATCGCCGTTCTCCGTGACCTTTCCTTCAGCACATTCGATAAATGCCTCGATCAGGCTGGAAGCCTGCATGGCGTACCCTTGGGCGACGCGGAACTCGTATCGGCCTGTCTGACATTTGTAATCATAGGTTGCAAGATAGGCTCCCAGCGCGGCGGCAGCAACGCCAGTAGCCGCATCTTCAGGAAATCCGGCACGCTGTGGGAACTGTCGAGCTTCCACTTGCGCATTTGTTTTGTCTGTTTGTCGCGTGAAGGGATAAAATCCGGTTACCCGAAACTCATCGCAGAGTTTCCAAAGGGCCTCATAATCCGGCGTCAAGCTATCAAGCACTTTCGAGTCTTCGAGAGGTATCATTAGTTTTGCTCGCGAGACCGAAACGGACTGAATCGGACTGCCGGCTAGCACAATTCGCCTGGGGTCGATGGTCAGCGCCCGCGCTACGAGGATCGGGGGGCACAGCGGGACCGAAGACAGGTTTGTTCTGCGCCAGTGTCACGATGATGCCTTCCGCGCTCCGGATGGATTCGACTTCGAATATGCCCGTCATGGTCTCAACCCGAATGCCGTTACATCTCAATCGATTCTCCAACAAGGCGATCGTGATGGCGGCGATGGTTGCATGCCCGGACACTCCCATCTCATGATCTGGCACGAAGTAGCGGAGCCGAATGTCTGCACCTTTCATCCGAGGGTGCAGAATGAACGCGGATGTCAAGAGCCCGAACTTGCGCCGCGAGACGCTGCATCTGGCGATCGGTAAGCTTGTCGGCGGAAGGTATGACCGGGCACGGATTGCCGCCGTTCTGGCTGGCCGCAAACACTCGAGTATGCACGACCTCAATCTGGTCCGCTTTTCACAAGTCCCCCTCCGCCAGTTTTCGCTTTTGCCGTACCTAAAAGGACATTGATTTCGCTACTCTGAACTGGCCCCACTTCGATCGTCACATTTGGCCCACCTTAACCGATAATCGGCCTACTCTGTCTGCGAAGCGGACAGGGAGGCCGATGGACAGGAGACGAAGGTGGAGCTATTTGAAGAGATCAGGCGGGAGCATGCGCACGGAGCGGGCACGATTCGGGCGGTCGCGAAGAAGCTGGGTGTGCATCGGCGGATGGTGCGGCAAGCCCTGGCGAGTGCGATTCCGCCGGAGCGCAAACTGGCGGTGCGGAGCAAGCCCAGGTTGGGTCCGGTGATGGAGTTCATTGACGAGATTCTGCGCCGGACGAGCCGGCTCCGAGCAAACAGCGGCACACCGCGCATCGGATCTGGCAGCGGATCCGGCAAGAGCGCGCGGAGCGCAGTGGCGGAAGCGACGGTGCGCCGTTATGTGCGGGACCGCAAGCAAGAGCTGGGACTGCACGGCGCGGGAGACGTTCATTCCGCAGGTCTACGACTGGGGCGGCGAAGCGCAGGTGGATTGGTACGAGGCGATGGCCGAGATTGGGGGCGAGCGCCAGTCGGTTCATCACTTCGCGATGCGCTCGATGGCCAGCGGCGGAGCGTTTCATGTGGCTTATTATCACGCCACGCAGCAGGCATTTCTGGAAGCGCACGAGTTGGCGTTTGGCTATTTCGGTGGCGTCTTCCGGTTGCTGCGCTACGACAACCTGAAGAGCGCGGTGAAGAAGATTCTGCGCGGTCATCAGCGGGAGGAGACGGAGCGCTTGATTGCGTTCCGCTCGCACTGGGGCTTTCAGACGGAGTTCTGCAATCCGGCACGGGGCAACGAGAAGGGCGGAGTGGAAGGCGAAGTGGGTTACTTCCGCCGGAACCATCTGGTGCCGGTTCCGCAGGCGAAGAACTTGGAGGAGTTGAACGCAGCAGTTGCGAAGTGGCTGCCAGCAAGACGAGCAGCGGCGGATCGCAGGCAAGGCGATGCCGGTAGGCGAGGCGATGCGGATCGAACGCGAGCATCTGCTGCCGCTGGCGGCGGAAGGATTCGAGCTGGCGGAGATCAGTTTCCCGACGGTGGATGGCAAGGGCTGCGTGAAGGTGCGCACGAACTGGTACTCGACGCCGTTGAGGCCGGGGACGCGTCCGCAAGCGCGACTGCTGCCGGCCTATGTCGAGGTCTGGCAGGAACGGAAGTGCGTGGCGCGGCACGAGCGCAGCTTCGGTCGTTATGAGCAGGTGCTGGATCTGGAGCACTATCTCGACGTGCTGGAGAAGAAGCCGGGAGCGCTGGCGGGATCGAGTCCGCTGCGGCAGTGGCGGGAACACGGGCACTGGCCGGAGAGCTTCGACCGGCTCTGGCAGAGCTTGCAGGAACGACACGGCAAACACTCGGGCACGCGGGAGATGATCGAGTTATTCACGCTCGGCAAGCGTTACGGGTGGGAGCGGCTGAAGCAAGCGGTCGAGCAATCGCTGGCCATGGGTTGCACGGATGCAGCCGCGGTGCGGCACTTGCTGACGGCGACGGAACTGGGTCGTCCGCACACCGAGTTACTCGCACTGAACGGACTGGAACGCTACGAGCGACCGTTGCCGGTGATGAGCGAGTATGACCAGTTACTCGGCATCGCTGCCAGCCGGCGGAGGTGGCGCGATGAAAGAGCAAACTCAGGCTCTGGAACATGCCAGCGTAAAGCAGTATTGCAAGGCGCTGCGCGTTCCGATGATCGGAGCGAACTTCGTGCAACTGGCGGAGCAGGCCATCAAGGAACAGCGCAGTCACATCGGGTATCTGGAAGCACTGCTCACGATGGAGTCGGAAGAGCGCGACCGGCACGCCATTCAGCAACGGCTGCGCGATGCGAGGCTGCCACGGCTGAAGACGCTGGAAGAGTTCGACTTCAACCAGGCGCGGCAGATTCCGGCGGCGAAGATCCGCGAACTGGCCGAAGGCGGCTACATCGAACGCGCCGAACCCGTGGTGCTGATGGGCGAATGCGGCACGGGCAAGACGCACCTGGCGACGGGTTTGTGCGTGGCCGCGTGCCGCCAGAAACGAAGGGCGCGATTCACCACCGCCGCCAACCTGGTCAACGAGCTGGTCGAAGCCCGGCAACACAACGCGGTGAAACGGGTGCTGGCGCGCTGGTTGCGCTACGACGTGATCGTGCTCGATGAAGTCGGCTACGTGCCACTGGCCGAAATCGGAGCCGAGTTCTTGTTCCAGGTGATCGCCGAACGCGCCGAGCGGGCCACGCTTGATCGTGACCACGAACCTGCCATTTTCCGAGTGGACGCAGGTGTTTCCCAATCCGCGCTTGTGCAAGGCATTGCTGGATCGAATCACCGACCGAGCGCACATCATCGAAACCGGCGCCGAGTCCTATCGATTTCGCAGAACCCTGGAGGTGCGGAAGAAAAAGAAAGCATCGTAGGCGCCGGAGGAGTAGCTTCTACATCGCTGGTGCAAAGGAAGGGGCTCAAACGCCGCCCCTTCCTCTGCACTCCATCCCGGCTGGAGCCGCAAGAACTTTGCCGAACCAGACGGGCATCCTTATTACTACAGGTGGGGCCAAATGTGAGTATCGCGGTGGGGCCAAATCAAGTTGTCAAACGCAGCAGTAATGCGCCAAGGTGCAGGCCGAAGGAAGGAGCTTTCTCTCTAATTATTTTTCGCCCGTCGATCAAAGCCGAGCGATAGTCATGCTTACGGAGCGGGAGCGAGGGCTACCCTTATCGAGAAGCAGATCGAGGTAGTTTGCAGTCCAATTGAACAATCTCGATCCACGATGATTAGCTTGCCATCCCACGAATTTCGTTCGGACTTGCATGACTTCGTCTGGTAGTTGATATAGTGCCAAGGAAGGAAGTAAACATCGATCGGCTTCTCGACAAGGGAGCGCGCCCGCTCCGTAAGCAGGTCAATCGCTGCGGTTTTGATACGTCGGTCGCTTTCTTCCTTCGGCCAGCAACTTGCCGCACTCGTGCGTTTGACAACTTGATTTGGCCCCACCTTGATACTCACATTTGGCCCCACCTGTAGTAATAAGGATGCCCGGTCTGGTTCGGCAAAGTCTTGCGTCTCCAGCCGGGATGGAGTGCAGAGGAAGGGGCGGCGTTTGAGCCCCTTCCTTTGCACCAGCGATGTAGAAGCTACTCCGCCGGCCCCTACGATGCTTTCTTTTTCTGCCGCACCTCCAGGGTTCTGCGAAAGCGATAGGATTCAGTGCCGGTTTCGATGATGTGCGCTCGGTCGGTGATTCGATCCAGCAATGCCTTGCACAAGCGCGGATTGGGAAACACCTGCGTCCACTCGGAAAACGGCAGGTTCGTGGTCACGATCAAGCGTGGCCCGCTCCGCGCGTTCGGCGATCACTTGGAACAAGAACTCGGCTCCGATATCGGCCAGCGGCACGTAGCCGACTTCATCGAGCACGATCACGTCGTAGCGCAACCAGCGCGCCAGCACCCGTTTCACCGCATTGTGTTGCCGGGCTTCGACCAGTTCGTTGACCAGGTTCGCGGCCGTGGTGAATCGCGCTCGTCGTTTCTGCCGGCACGCGGCCACGCACAAGCCCGTCGCCAGGTGCGTCTTGCCCGTGCCGCATTCGCCCATCAGCACCACCGGTTCGGCGCGTTCGATGTAGCCGCCTTCGGCCAGTTCGCGGATCTTCGCCGCCGGAATCTGTCGCGCCTGGTTGAAGTCGAACTCTTCCAGCGTCTTCAGCCGTGGCAGCTTGGCATCGCGCAGCCGTTGCTGAATGGCGTGCCGGTCGCGCTCTTCCGACTCCATGGTGAGCAGCGCTTCCAGATACCCGATGTGACTGCGCTGTTCTTTGATCGCCTGCTCTGCCAGTTGCACGAAGTGCGCTCCGATCATCGGAACGCGCAGCGCCTTGCAATACTGCTTGACGCTGGCGTGTTCGAGAGCTTGCGTTTGCTCTTTCATCGCGCGACCTCCGCCGTGCTGGCAGCGATGCCGAGTAACTGGTCATACTCGTTCATCAGAGGCAGCGGCCGCTCGTAGCGTTCCAGTCCGTTCAGTTCGAGCAACTCGGTGTGCGGACGACTCAGTTCCGTCGCCGTCAGCAAGTGCCGCACCGCGGCTGCATCCGTGCAACCCAGGGCCAGCGATTGCTCGACAACTTGCTGCAGCCTTTCCCACCCGTAACGCCTGCCGAGCGTGAGTAACTCGATCATCTCCCGCGTGCCCGAGTGTTTGCCGTGTCGTTCCTGCAAGCTCTGCCAGAGCCGGTCGAAACTCTCCGGCCAGCGTCCGCGTTCCCGCCACTGCCGCAGCGGACTCGATCCCGCCAGCGCTCCCGGCTTCTTCTCCAGCACGTCGAGATAGTGCTCCAGATCGAGCACCTGCTCATAGCGACCGAAACTGCGCTCGTGCCGCGCCACGCACTCCCGTTCCTGCCAGATCTCGACATAGGCCGGCAGAAGTTTCGCTTGCGGGCGCGTCCCCGGCCGCAATGGCGTCGAGTAGAAGTTCGTGCGCACCTTCACGCAGCCCTTGCTATCCACCGTCGGGAAACTGGTCTCCGCCAGTTCGAATCCTTCCGCCGTCATCGGCAGCAGATGCTCGCGTTCGATCCGCATCGCCTCGCCCACCAACATCGGCTTGCCTGCGATCCGCCGCTGCTCGTCTTGCTGGCAATAACTCCGCAGTTGTTCGTTCAGCTCTTCCAGGTTCTTCGCCTGCGGAATCGGCACCAGATGGTTCCGGCGGAAGTAACCCACTTCGCCCTCCACTCCGCCCTTCTCGTTGCCCCGCGCCGGATTGCAGAACTCGGCCTGAAAGCCCCAGTGCGAGCGGAAGGCGATCAAGCGCTCTGTCTCCTCCCGCTGATGCCCGCGCAGAATCTTCTTCACCGCACTCTTCAGATTGTCGTAGCGCAACAGCTTGAACACGCCACCGAAATAGCTGAACGCCAACTCGTGTGCTTCCAGAAATGCCTGCTGCGTGGCGTGATAGTAAGCCACATGAAACGCTCCGCCACTCGCCATCGAGCGCATCGCGAAGTGATGCACCGACTGGCGCTCGCCCCCAATCTCGGCCACGGCTTCGTACCAATCCACCTGCGCCTCGCCACCCCAGTCATAGACCTGCGGCACGAACGTCTCTCGCGCCACCAGTCCGAACTCTCGCTTGCGCTCCCGCACGTAACGTCGCACCGTCGCTTCCGCCACTGGGTCCGCCCGCTCTTGCCGGATCCGCTGCCAGATGCGATGTGCGGTGTGCCGCTGTTTGCGCGGAGCCGTCTCGTCCCGGCGCAGTATCTCGTCAATGAACTCCATCACCGGACCCAACCTGGGCCGGTTCCGCACCGCCAGTTTGCGTTGGGGCGGAATGGAACTCGCCAGCGCTTGTCGCACCATCCGCCGATGCACCCCCAGTTTCTTCGCAACCGCCCGAATCGAACCGGCTCCGTGCCCATGCTCCCGCCTAATCTCTTCAAATAGCTCCACCTTGCGTCTCCTGTCCATCGCCCTCCCCGTCCGCTTCGCAGACAGGGTAGGCCGATCTATCGGTTAGGGTGGGGCCAAATGTAACGATCGAAGTGGGGCCACTTCAGAGTAGCGAAATCACTTGTCCGTAGTCGTCGTCGGCGTGTGGGGATATGGAAAACGCTCACGTTTCCCACATCATGGACGTCGATAGCCCGCGAGCTCAAACGCGCGCCTCAAGCTACCGAATCTCCTCGAACAAGTAGACGGTGAAGGTGCGCCTGGCGTAAGAGCTAGTAGCTTGCCGGTCAGTTTTCCCTTCTCCGACAACACTTTCCTCAGGCTCTCTAGCACTTGTTCGTCTGATTTGGAACAGGTTCGCTGAGCGAGGATATGCTGGGCGTCATTGAAAACCTTCGGATCAACAACGGGCTCGAAGGCGTTTGGCTTAATGACCCACTTGGACTTCGGAACGCTGATACTGGGGCCGCCCAGCCTTCGCGACGTTTGGTTCCAAACAATGTGACCTGCGTATTTCGGATGTGTAAGAATTTTATACACGAACTGGTGTGACCATCTTCGCCCCCAATGTGTAAGGTCTCTGCGATTCAGCTCACGAGCAATGTCAAAGGGGGTTCTCCTTTCCTCGACGGCAAGCCGATATATCTCGCGCACGAGCTCAACTTCTTCTGGGGGGCCTGGCACGAGAATGACACGATCACTCTGAAGACACTTTACCTCTCCTTTTGAAAGCAGCTGTTTCCGTGCCCCGTCCGCGGAAACCATTAAACGCCGCAGCCCGTATCCGGCCAGTCCTCCTTGCTTAAAGCCTAGCTCAGCCCACCGTTTCTCGGCGGCAAAGACCTTGACCCCAAGTTCGCGGCTGTATTCCGCTGCCATGGCACGCTTCAACGTTTTCATAACGGAACTGGGGAGAGAAGCGTCGTTCGCGAAGGCTTCGGCACAATAGTGCACGGGAATGCGAGCCTGCTTGCACAAAAACTCATAGTGGGCCGCTTCGTCGGAGTCTTGAAACCTTCCCCACCTACTGACGTCATAAACCAAGACGGCTTGGAATAGCACTTTCCCGTTGATGACATCCTGAAGTAATCGGTTAAGACCGGGTCGCCTCTTAAACAACACGCCACTCTTGGCGGCATCGGAATATGTTCTGACGATCTCAAAGCCTTGGCTATCGGCATAGTTCCGAATGGCAGCGGCTTGATTCTCAAGAGAGTACTCTTGCTGTTCAGTTGACATGCGTAGGTACTGGGCAGCAGGGATTAGAGCGATGCATTCCATAGGCGCTCCTGTGTCTTCAAATTAGGCCTTAGAAATGTCGGGACCGTGACAGCGTGGATCAACCGGACCGCCTGCCTTGCTGGTGGTTGAAGGAAATAGCCCGAACGGCTGAACAAAACTCTGACAAATCAAATAGCCGATTCCCTTGTTTCAGTTCGCCGCTATGCCTTATCCAGTGTCTGCCAGGAACCGGCAAAACATAGAAGTCGCGAAATTGTTCGTTATCAGCGGTCAGTCTGGCGAGCAGAGTTATGGTTTTCCGGTCAATGCGCCTACTATCTGCCACCCACGTGAGGGAGCCGTCTCTCCTTATCGCGGGACAGACTAAGATTGCGACTGTCACCGACTCATCAACCTGCAGGTACTCCGGACCCTCCGGATCGGGCCGAAGAATTGAGACCTCCCCTTGGAATAATGAGGTAACCTGATGCAGCAATTCCTCCCTCATGCGCTCTCTTTGACGGCCATACTCATGACTGATATCAGTCCAGGGGTATTTACAACCCGCGAGTTCAAATGCTCGTCGGAGGGAGCCGAATCGATTAATAAATGTGGTCATTGAAGCGAGATGGGGAGAGTTCTGCATGATGCGATAAGAAAGTGTTCCGTGTTCCGCCAGGAGTTTCTGCAAGCTCCTCAGCAGTTCGTCATTGGAATATGGACGCCTTTGCGCGGCCAAGACCCGCTGTGCATTTTCAAACAGTTGCTGATCGACGACGGGCTCGAACGCGTTCTGCTTTAACACCCACTTGGATTTAGGTATTCCCACTCGGCGTTGGCCTAGCCTTCCCGAACTTCGATTCCATACGTTGTATCCTGCATATTTCGGATCAGCAAGGATTTTGCAAACACGTCCGACGCGCCACTTTCCGTCAGCGCAACTGAGACCCTTTCGATTGAGTTCGTCGGTGATCTCGTACGGGGTTCTGTTCTCGCTTACGACAAGTCGATACATCTCGCGGACACAATCAACTTCCTCAGTGGGACCGGGGACGAGAAGCACTCGATCCGTACGAAGACTCTTAACCTCGTGCCTCGCTAAGAGCCTTTTCTGCTGACCGTCCGTAGAAATCATCAGACGACGGAGTCCGTAACCAGGGTTCCCTCCCTGCTTGAACCCTAACTCTGCCAGCCTCTGAGCTCCGGCGAAGATCTTCATCCCTAATTCGCGGCTGTATTCTGCGGCCATAGTTCGTTTTAGCGCCTTAAAGATCGAACTAGATAGGGTGTTATCGTTTGTGAAAATCTCGCCACAGTAATGCACTGGTATACCGGCACTCTTACAGACAAATTCGTAGTGCGCAGCTTCGTCGCAGTCCTGGAATCTCCCCCATCGACTGACGTCGTAGACCAACACTGCTCGGAAGATAACTTGTCCAGTCATCACATCGCTTAACAAGCGGATGATTCCCGGGCGGTCCTTCAGCCGGACGCCGCTCCTTCCCGCATCCGAATAGGTTTGCACGATCTCAAATCCGAGGCGCGTCGCGTAGTCGCGCATAGCCTCAGCTTGATTTTCGAGAGAGTATTGTTGCTGTTCAGTTGACACGCGCAAGTATTGAGCAGCAGGGACCGCCATCTTGCCTCCAGAATTGTCATCACACGTCGGCGTATTCCTACCATGTCTGATGCACATGCCGACAAGCTTCCAGGGCAGAATTGGTCGAAAAGCGCGACCACCCGAGCAAAGCCCGCACTAATTACAGATGACTTACGCGGCCCTGAAGGGCCGCTTTTCCACAGTGATGCCAGCATTCGTGACTTTCTCTCCAAGCGCTGAAGCGCGGCACCACCCAAAACCGCCACACAGACTGCATCTCAAACCCGTACCCCAATAACCCGAACCTCAAAACCGCACCGCCTGGAATGCAACTCATCGACAACTCTTCACTCTGTTGGGAGCGACCCTGTTGTGATCCACATCACAAACGCCGGTGACTCAGGCTACACTGGTGTCGTCTCCGTTGAGATCAAATGATTCCATTGTGGATGGGGTTCGTGCAGTTCAGGTTCACATCCAGTTTGGCGGTCTGTGCTTCGCGAATGTGGAGTTTGATGGCGCGGGACATAGGTCTTTTTTCGAGTTGTGGCATCTCGCGCAATTTGGCGGATTCCGGTGTGGGAGAAGGCCCATACGCGACGATCGCGGCTCCGGTTTCGACTCGTGCCGCCTCAAGTTCCGGCCGCGAAGCGCTTGCGGTCAATGAAGTTAAGCGGGCTGTCGAAAATTTTTACGCCGCCCTTCGGAGCGGCAACCTTCGTGCACAGTACTCGCCGGAGAATCACGTGAAGACCCTCCCTGAATTCGTAAATCGGCTTCGAGATATTCATCCGCACAGCGTACCGAGCTCAAGTTCATCCTCATTTTTTTCATCTTCTTCGCTGCGAGGCCTGATGCGGCGAAGTCCGGCGCCCGGAAGTCTGGCGCTGAGAATTACGTTTGCCCTGAGCCTGACGCTGCTGTGCCGGACACAACTTCCTGCTGCAGTTCACCCCGTTCCCCTGGAACCGAAGACGGATTCAGCAAAGTGCTTGGAGTGTCACGAAGACAAAAGCAAGGGCAAAGCGGTGCATTCCGCCATCGCAATGGGATGCTTGAGTTGCCACGAGATCCGGGTCAACAAAGACACCACTCGCGTAAAGCTGATCACGGCGACTCCTTACAAGCTCTGTCTCACTTGCCATGCCGACAAGGATGCCTCGCAGATCAAGGGCCGAGTCCACCCGCCCGCCGTTCGCGATTGCCTGACCTGCCACGATCCCCATACTTCCGACAACAAGAATCAGCTGCTGAAAGCTACTTCCGGTGAGAAGAAAGACAATCTCTGTCTCACCTGCCACACGCAGGGAACGAATGTACCGGCAGGTGGCAGCCGTCACGCCGCGCTCGACATGGGATGCGACTCCTGCCACATCACGCACAAGACGGGGGAACGTGGGAAACGCGAATTCGATTACCACCTGACCAAGGACGCACCCGCGCTGTGCCTCGATTGCCACGATGTGAAGGATGCGAATCTGGTGAAGGCGCACCAGGGACAGCCGTTCGAAAAGGCCGATTGCCTGAGCTGCCACGACCCGCACCAGTCGAAAGCGCCCAAACTGATGCAGGCATTCTTGCACAGCCCGTTTGAATCGAAGGCTTGCGATACCTGCCACCAGCCTGCCAAAGACGGCAAGGTTGTACTGACCCAAGCGAGCGCCAAGGAGATCTGTCTGACCTGCCACTCCGACAAAGGAGAGCAGATCGAAAAGGCGAAAGTGCAGCATCCGGGCGCAGCGGGCGATTGCACCGACTGCCATGACCCGCACGCCGGCCGTTCGCCGGCTTTCCCCAAGCCTGATGCGGTTTCGGTTTGCCTGGGATGTCATACCGACCAGGCAGAGCAGGGCAAGAAGCTGCACATACACCAGCCCGCCTTCGTTCAGGGGTGCGCCATCTGCCATGATCCGCATGGCAACAATAACGAACATCTGCTTCGAGCCAGCAAGCCCAATACGCTGTGCCTGGAGTGTCACGGGCCCGACGCGAAACCGAAGAAGCTGGAAAGCGAACATCTGGTCGCCATCTTCGATGGCACTGTCAAGTTGCCGGAAGACTACTTCAACCAGGTGGCTGTGTTGCCGTTGAAGTATGGAGCGGGCCATCCGGTGACAGGTCACCCGGTCTCAGACCTGGTAGATCCCAACGATCTGACCAAGGTCATTACGCCATTGAATTGCCTGACCTGCCATCAGCCGCACGCTTCGGCGCAGCCCGACCTATTGGTCAAGGATCAGGCCAATAACCAGGCATTTTGCAAGACGTGCCACAAGGGCATTATTGGTTCGGGCGCCGCAAGAGGAGGGATGTAGAGATGTCTGACAATCGTCAAAGATCGATCAGCAAAAGATCGGAAAGCAAACGAACTGCATTAGCGGTGCTGCTTGTGCTATTGGTCTGCGTTTGGACTGCGCCGCTGGCGCTCGGCAAGAACAAGAAAAAAAAGAAGGAAGGCGCTCCCGCGCCACCTCCGGTCACCGCGCCCGACTTCAGAAAGATCGTGGTGTTTCCGTCTCCGCCTTCTATCGCGCGATTGAGATACCTGGATTATTTCTCGGCTGAGCGGCCAGAGATCGAAGAGGCCAAAAAGCAGGTGAAAAGCTCCTGGATGGACCGCATGGCGGGCGTATCGTCCGACACCAGCAAGGGTGGCTCCAAGAAGCCACGGTTTCAACTTCTTGAGCCTTACGGGTTGGCAGTCGATTCCAAGGGGCGGCTCTACGTGGCCGACACCAAAGTGGGCGCCATCTTTATCTTCAACACCGAAAACAATGACGTTGAACTCATCAAGCATGGCGTGAACGCGAAGTTTGGGTCCATCTTTGGATTAGCCATGGACGACAACGACAACCTGTTCGTTTCCGACGGGGAGTTCCATCACGTGCTGGTGTTCAACGCCAAGCATGAACCTGGAAGCGGGCTTCGGCGATGACGTGATGAAAGATCCAAACGGCATCGCCATCGATGCCGAGAACCGGTTCCTTTATGTGGCCGATACCGGGCTCGACCAGATCCTGGTTTACGATGCCGACACCTACAAGCTGCTGCGCCGGATTGGAACTGCCGGCAAGAATCATACGCTCACCGATCCTGGAGACTTCTCCAAGCCGACCAACGTCGCCCTCGACAAGGATGGCAACCTCTACGTGTCCGACACCTGGAATGACCGGATTGAGGTCTTTGATGCCGACGGCGTTTTCATCCGCTCCTGGGGAAAAAACGGCGATGGACCTGGTGATTTCGCCCGGCCCAAAGGCATTGCCATCGATTGCGACGGGCATGTTTGGGTGGCGGATGCAATGTTGAACCGCTTGCAGGTGTTCACCCCCGAAGGTCATTTACTGCTCGCTATGGGCTCATTCGGCATCCTGCCGGGACAGTTCGAGGCGCTAGCCGGCCTCGCGATCGACAAGAAGAACCGCGTATTTACCTCCGAGCAAATGCTGGGACGAACGCAGATGTACCGCTACGTCACCAACGCTGAAGCCAAGGCGGAGCTGGAGGCCCGGCAGGCGGGATTGGAACAAAGAGCAGAGGAGCGGCGCGCTTCGGCAAAGGCTGCTGGGGAGACCCAGGCTCCGGCTGATACGAAGGCTTCGGATACCAAGCCGGATGCAAAAGCGCCGGAGACGAATGCGGCTCCAAGACATGCGATGAAGCTTCCGGATGCGCCGGTGCCGACGCCGACCGAGAAGAGTCCTCCACCAAATCAGTGAGGGTGCTAAAAGTATCCCCCTTAGGCGGTCTTTTGGAATCAAAACTTGGCGGGAAATTTCCGCCAGGTCTTTGAGAAATAAGGACTTGTCTGTAAAATATATATGAATCAGTGAGTTATAGCGGTTTCCGAGGAGCCGTATCCGCTGCCATCGCAGTTGCGCTCCGCCGGACAGCCGGGGGCGGCTGTCCCTACGTGGCACGCGCAGCCTACAGCGTGCGTGATGGATACACCAGCTGCGAAACCGCTCTAACTCGGATTCGTGGCTTTTCCATCTTCCTGCCCGCTTCTCACGCCGTTCCTAAGGGGCGTGCCACTCCGTGGCAGCGTGCCCCCTTCACGGACTTCTCCCATCGCTGCGGCGGCTATTTGCCTTGGGTTTTGCTGGGTCATTTTGCTTAGATGGTCCATTTCCGCTTGGGGAATTTCACCAAGTTGGTGCGGGAGAAGGCCCATTTTTGAGGGGATCGGCGGCTTGTTGCGATTTTCAACGTTCATCCTCCCGCCGGGAACTCATTCTGTGGCAATCAGTTACATCGGGTAGCGAGAAATAACCTCGACCTATTACTAAAGGTGAAGCTCGTGCACATGCATGGGTGGATATGGTTTCTCAGCTTCCAACTCGCTTCACCGAGCCCAGGCTCACCGAGCTTGGGTTCAGCCAGTTTCGGTTGACCCAGCTTCGGTTGACCCAGCTTCGGCTGACCCAGAGTTCCGCGGCGCTGTCGGGCCGCACACGAGATTTGGCTTCTTCCCGGGAGCCAATTGCATTACCTCGAGGTAGTAGAAATTCGCAATACGTTACAAGCAGTACGGGTACCTGTTCAAAATTCAAAACGATGTGCACATTCGATGGAGGAATTATCTATATGAAAAAGCTAGCTCTAGCAGTCTTGCTTGTGGCTCTGGTCGGCGCACTGGCATTTGCAACCGAAACCGGCACGCTGACAGGCAACCTCACTTATGCTCCGACGTCTGACGTTCAGGGCGCACACGAAAACGGCGGCCGCGGTTGCGCGGGCTGCCATGCTCCGCACAGCGGCGGACGCGGCTCCGGCGGCACGATTATAGGCAAGGCCAACCCGACGGGCAACGAAGGCGACAACGGCCTGTGGGGCACCGACACGTATGCAATTACCGGCGGCGGCGCCGCTTCCGTCATCACCTTTGATGGTACTTACACGGCTACCCTGACCGGCTTGACCTGGAGCAGCGGCTCCCTGTACACGGGCGTTGCCACTTGCTTGAGCTGCCATGACGGCAACGTCAGCAAGGGCGCCATGATGAGCGGACAAGCCTACGAGCAATCGTTTGGCCTGTTGAACTTCGCCACCAACGCCGGTTCCAATGGACAGGCGGGGTCGGTGAATCTTTACGGCACAAACCCGATCCCGACGCTGCTCGGCAACGACGGCGGCGCGGCTGGCGACTATGCCAACGATCACCCGGTGGGACCGATGGCGAACCTGGGCAAAGTTGCCTCGGCCGCTCTGAATGCCACAACTGGTGGTCTGATCGTGACCATCACCACGAAGAATGCCCCTAACGACACCGTGACGATTACCACGACCCCGAATTCGAACTATGCCAATTTGTCCAGGTTTACGGTACGCCGGCAATCGCAGCGCTGGCGAACGATGGCAGCGGCATCGCGGGCAACCTGTATGTGGTTTGCACCACCTGCCACAACCAGCACGTACAGAACGTCTACTCGGCGACAGGACACGGCGCAGTGCCGATCGGCGGCGGCGCTGTGACGTCTGCTGCGTCGATCTTCTACGTGAACGGCCCCTACAACCCGGGCGCACCGTATGATCCGTACTCACGTTCCCTCCACCAACCGGTTCTGCCTGCAGTGCCACTTCAGCCACTCGAGCGAGTACTTCGGCGCGACCAACGTCGGAACCGCGTTCTAACTGAACCAGGTTTCAGGTTTCAGGTCTCAGGTGTCAGGAAGTTCCTGACGCTTGAGACCTGTTCTGCTTTTCGCTGTCAGCTATCAGCTATCAGTTCTCAGTTCTCAGTTCTTGGCTTCTTAGACCCTTTGGGTCATTTCACGGATTTGGTGTGGGAGAAGGCTCATTTTCGCTTATGCACGCGCTGTTCCCTAGGCCATTACGGGCCATTGCTTCCTAACATCTCACTTTGTTTCAAGACTTTACGTTGCTGTTGAAAAATGCCATATCTTCCCGGAGTACGGCTTGGTCCGTGCATAGCAATATGCAGACGTGGTTCCCAAATTCTGGGGGTGAAACTAATGAGGTCATTATTCCTGACTGCTGCGCTGGCCGCGGCCTTTTGTTCGACGGTGGCGGCGCAGGTCGCCTCGCACGCTCCGACCATGCCGGCGACGATGCCAGCCAATATGAGCGCCAGTACGAGTACGAGCTCGACGGCGCACGGGACCGCGCCCGCGAACCTGGCTCCGGTTATGCAGATCACCGGAAAGACGGTGGCGCGGGTCAACGGCTCCGTGCTGACCGACCGCGACCTGCTGCGCGAGATGTTCGCGATGTTTCCCTATGCCAAGCAACACAATGGATTCCCGAAGGGTGAAGAGGCGGAGATCCGGCGGGGCGCGCTGGCGATGATCGAGTATGAGGAGCTGGTGTACCAGGAAGCGGAGCGGCGCAAGATGACGATTCCGGCCGCGCAGCCTGAACAAGGCCGAGAACGACTACCGCAGCAAGTTCCAGAGCGACGAGGAATTTGAGCAGTACCTGAAGACGGAGTTGAATGGGGACCGGAAACTGTTCCGGCAGCAGATTCGCCGTTCGCTGCTGATCGAGGAGCTGCTGAAGATCGAGATGGGCGACCGGTCGAAGGTAGCGCTGGCGGAAGCCCGCGCCTATTACGAGAAGAATCCGAAGCTTTTTCATCATGCGGAGCTTTTCGCATTCCAGACGATTTCGATCATGCCGGCGGAAACTTCCAGCGCCGAAGTAAAGCAGAAGGCGCGGCAAGCGCGCGCGAGGATGCGCTGAAGCAGGCCAAAGCGACCAAGACCTTCGAGGAGTTCGGGCTGCTGGCGGAGAAGATTTCGGAAGACGACTACCGGGTGAACATGGGCGACCACAAGCTGGTGAGCGCGGGAAAAGCTGCCGCCAGAGATGCTGAAGCAGGCGCTGGCGATGCAACCGGGGCAGGTGAGCAATCTGATTCAGATCGGGAGCTTTTATTTTCTGTTCCGTCTGAATGCGCATGTTCCGGCGGGAAGAGTGGCGTTCGACAGAGGTAAAGGCCAAGCTGATGAAGGATCTGCAGAAGACCAAATATGACCGGCTGCGGGCGGAACTGGACAAGCGGCTGCGGCGGATGCGAAGGTGGAAGAGGTGTAAGGCAAGGTCGAGGTCAGAGATATGAGGTCAGAGGTTAGAAGGACGAGATCAAGCACAAGTGGGACGCGGAGTAGATGTGATTAGTCGGAAACAAATCTCGGCTTGTGCGCTGTCGATCCTCTTTTTCGGCATCGCGTTCGTGGTTGCGCTGCCGGCGGTTGCACAGGTGGAGTTTGGTGGCGTGAATATGGGTCTGTCGGGCGACCTGGAGACGGGCTATGACGGCTCGCTGAGCAGTCCCGGATCGTCGAGCCACGGACTGGGCCTTGGGGGCACGGGCAAGTTGAATGGTTCCTACTACAACCCCAACTTCCTGTCTTTTACCGTGCAGCCTTATTACAACCGGGCGCAAGCCAATGCCGACTCCGCGTCGGTCTTCGACAGCGGGGGTTACACCGGCAACGTCAATCTTTTTCACAGGAAGCCATTTCCCGGGAGTCGTCAGCTTCAGCCAGATGTGGGACTGCGACGGGGATGTTTGGGATTCCCGGCGCTACCGGGTTGACGACGAAGGACAGCAGCAAGTCCTTCGGCGTTGGATGGAGTGAACTGGTGCCCGGTCTGCCTTCCCTCAACGTCTCCTTTACCCGTGGTACGGCGGACAGTTCCCTGCCTGGGCAGCGACGCGCAGCCAGCGACGTCACGAACAATAGCTTTGGCATCAACAGCTCCTACCGGCTGGAGGGCTGGAGCCTGGGCGGGGGCTTCACTCACCTGACTTCCGATACGAACTAGATTGGGCATGCTGGGAAGCGGTGAGACGCAGATCACAAACACCTCAACCAATACTTATTCTGTCAGCACCGGCCATAGCTTCCCTTGAGCGGCGGCTTTGGCCTCTCGGTTCAACAGGACAGATTACGACTCCAGCCTATCGGGGATGACGACTGGGACGAATAACGGTACGACGGACAATATCAACGCCAACCTCGGCCTCAAGGTCTGGAGGCTGCCCGTCACTGCGAACGCCACCTACACCGACAACGTGTACGGCAGTTTCGAGGAGCAGGTTCTCAGCAGCGGTGGAACGCTGCTGTTGAACGATCTTGCCCGGAATCGCGCTCACTGCTGGTGAATGTGAGATCCGGCTACGCGTACTGCCTCACATATTTGTTAACTGGCTATGTCAACCGCCAGGAACTATGGCTTGGGGACAAGTTTCGGGTTGACGCAATTGGGGGTAACGTCAATTTCAACTTGGCAAATTCTCAAGGGCTTGACCGTGACGGTCGGCATGAACGACTCCGCCAACAAACAGGGCAACAGGGGGCATGGGCCTGGTGGCGAACGTGAATTACAACCGGAACATCGGCCATTGGGAACTGGGGGCGAATTACGGCTACAACCAGAACGTGCAGACGCTGCTGGCGATCTACCAGACTCCGAGCATGAACTATACGCGGACGAGTCCTCGCCGGTTCAGGATGGCTTGTCTTGAACCTGGGCGGGGCGGCGGGCGCACCGCGTTTGAACAAATGGCGGGGAACGGAAGCAATTCCGAGAGCGTCAACAGCAGCGTGTCCTGGCACCGGACGACGCTGGGCGGGAATTATTCGCAATCCTACGGGACTTCGGTGCTCACTCCGACGGGCTTGGTGCCGGTGCCGGTGCCGATCATTTCCAACAATCTGGTGGTTTTCAACGGTAAGAGCCGAGGGCGTGAGTTTCGGCACGTCCCCGCTGCGGGCATTGTCGTCTCAGCGTGGCCTGGGCAAGGCGAACAGCAACACGCTGGGCCAGAGCGTAGGCGCAGGTTGAACGTCGATCAATGAAACCGAGTTGTATCACGGGTATCATTGACGTACCGTTTCAGGAAGCTGAATTTCAATGCGTCGGTGGTGCAGTTCCGGCAAAGTATCAGCGCCGCTGGCATCGCTCCCGAGTGTGGTAACGTCCTATTACTTCGGGATGTCCAGGTGGTTCAAAGCATTCTAGGCCGGAGGCGGGAAACGGAGAACTTGGCATGTGGGGAAAGGCCACGTGCATCTTCCTGCTGTTGCTGCCTCCCTTTGCCGGTCGGCAAAGAGAAAAGAAAACCCAAGGTACTGCTGCCGCCCGACCTGCTGCTGGAAGGCGGCCGCAAACTCACCTACGAGCGCAGCTTCGGCACGGAAAAGGAAGTGCTGGGGAAGCCCGGGTTCTGGGCCAGGGTGCTGAACGTGGTGGCGGGCGAGCCGGAATACCGGGAGATGATCCGTCCTTACGGCATTGCGGTGGATTCGCACGGGCGGGCGATTATCACCGATCCCGGGCGCGAAGGGCGTTCACATTTTTGACTTCGAGCAGCACAAGTACAAATTCATCGAGCGCGCGGACAAAGAGCAAGATCCCGATGCTGGCGCCGCAGTGCGTGGCGGTCGATGCCGCAGGACAATTTTTATGTCACGGATTCCGAGTCGGGAAAGATCTTTGTCTTCGACGCCGAGTGGAAAATTCAAGCATGTGCTGGGCAGCTTGAAGGGCGGAGAAGGATACTTCAAGCGGCCCACGGGGATCGCGGTGGATTCGGCGGCGCAGAGAATCTACGTGACCGACACGCTGCGCGACAAGATTTTCGTGCTGGATATGCAAGGCCAGGTGATGCAGACCATCGGGAAGCACGGCACCGGCAACGGCGAGTTCTACTATCCGACGGAACTGCGTCTCGACGACAAGCAGGTCTGATGGTGGTGGATGCGATGAACTTCCGCGTGCAGTCGTGTGGCCGCGACGGAGCTTTTGAAGGTAGCGATCGGGCAGGTTGGCGATTCGCGTGGGCAGATGTTCCGTCCGAAGGGCATTGGCCTCGACTCGGAAGGGCATTTGTACATTGTGGACGGGCTGTGGCAGGCATGGTGCAGGTTTTCGATCGCGAGGGCCGCTTGCTTTACTACTTCGGACGGAAGAGGCAAGGACTGGGAGAGTTTCAGTTGCCGACGGGCTTGTTCATCGATCATCAACGACCGGATTTTCGTCGTGGATTCGTATAACCGGCGGGTTCAGGTGTTTCGCTATTACGGGCTGCCGAAGCAGGCGAGAGGAGCGACACCTTGAGCAGGTTTGCGCTTTTCTGCGCTGTGATTATCGCGACGATGGCGGCGGTGACTCTGACCGAAGCGCAGGCTCCGCACAACCGATGTGATCGGCATCCACGATATGGGGCCGTGTGGCCAGTCGCCGACCAGGGGCGGGCTGACTACGTGCCAGTACTGTCATGCGCCACACTCCGCGCACCCCGACCAGCACGCCATCTGTGGAGCCAGAAACTGTCGACCGTCACCAATTACACGCTGTATACCAGACCCGACGATGGTGAACATGCCACAGGAGCCTGCGCTTGGATCAGCCAGCAATCTCTGCCTGAGCTGCCATGATGGCACGGTTGCGCCTGGACAGACGTCGCCATACGGCAACATCAAGATGAGCGGCTCCATGAATAGCCAGGACGTGTTTGGAACGGACTTGGAGGGCGTGCATCCATTTAATTTCAAGCTGCCATTGCAGAGCGCGCCCAACCTGCTTCCCAGCCTGGTTTCTGGCGGTGCGACGGGCAATCCGGCAGTGAAGATGATTAAGCGGCAACGTGCAGTGCACGAGCTGTCACGAACCGCACGTGCAGTCGATTGACCCAGTTGCGCAGAGACTTCCTGGTGATGAACAACGCGAATTCAGCGTTGTGCCTGGCCTGCCATGTGTCGGATCCCGGTCAGGTCGTCAACGCGAGTCGGTCATCCCATTCGAAGCGAGAGCGGGGTCATAGGAAGCCTAGTCGCGCGCGCCGAGCACAAGTTTAATCCGTTCACTCACTGGTGCCAAGAGTGCACACGAGCAGAGCATCCTACAAGGTATCGAAGACCGCGAAGCTTGGACCTTACGGCAACACCAAGCAGAATGCCTGCCTTTCCTGCCACGCGCCCCACAATGCTCCGGGCGCGGCGTCGTTGCTGACGGACCGATTCAAGCCGGTTCCGAATATGGACGCAGACGACCCAAAACTGTATCACCTGCCACAACGGCGGCTCGACCATTTCGCCGGCGATCCCCAATGTGTTTGCCGAGTTTGCCAAGAACTGGGCATCCTTTTCCGACGGGACACAACCAGCACACCGCGAACGAGAGTGAAGTGCTGAACAACAACCGGCACGCGACCTGCGTTGATTGCCACGATCCGCACGCCTGCAAACCAGACTCCTTCGTTTGCGCTGACCACAATTCGCGGATCCCAGTACGGCGCGATCGGGATCAGCGCGTCGGACGGCACAACCGTCGTGAGTCCCGCCGTAAATCAATTCGAAACCTGCCTGCGTTGTCACGGCACAAGTGCAGGGAAACAGATTCTAGCCGTCTTTCGGCTACCTGCCGACGCGACTGGTCAGCGCCGGGGACCCGCTGAACCTAATCCCGCAGTTCAGCGCTACGGCGAGGTCGAGCCATCCCGTGATGCATGACAGTAACAGTCCGTTCCCACAGCCCAGCCTGCTGAAGTTCATGTGGAATCTGGACGGACATACTCCAGGGGCGCGCGCTGAGTACACGCATTCTCTGTACCGACTGCCACAACAGCGACGACAACCGCGAATTCGGCGGCAGCGGACCAAACGGACCGCACGGTTCGCGCTTCTCCCATATTCTGGAGCGGCGCTACGAGTTCAGCCAGGTAGCTCCAGGCTTTCCGCCCGCCGCCGGACCGGGAACGACGATCCAAAATCTTCTTCCTCCGATCGTGGATCCATCGGCAGGCGGTCCTTATTCGCTGTGCGCCAAGTGTCACAACCTTTCCAACATCATGTCGAACGCCAGCTTCAGTAAGCACGCCCTCCACATCAACGCCGGATTTTCCTGCTCGGTCTGTCACACCGCCCATGGAATCGGCTCATCTTCTGCGAATGTCTCCGGTGAACGCCTGGTGAATTTCGACTTGGCAGTGGTCGCCCCGAACGATAAGTCGAGGGTTCCCATCTCTTACACGCGCAGCACCAGTACCTGCACTCTCAAGTGCCACAATGTCGATCACAACGCCGACGGTACAGTGGCATCTCCTCTCAACCCGAAAGGACCAGCCAAGACCACCCATTAGAGCATTTGAGAATTATTGTGGGGTAAGTGCTTCACCTTAGCGAATGCCGAACGAAATCATTCCGGAAAATCCGGCCCCGCGCACGCAGAGCAGCGTGTTTGACACCACGCCCGTACGCATATTTGCATTGCTTCTCTTGCTGACCACAGCGCCCGTTTACGCGGCTTTTTCCCTTACTCCCCTCTTGAACGGCGAGATTTGGTGGCATCTGAGTTCGGGACTCTGGATTCTTCAGAACCACGCCTTTCCCCGCACCGGTCTGTTTTCGCAGTATGCCGATCGAGCTTGGGTGGACACCAGCTGGGGATTCGATGTCTTAACCGCGGGCGCCTACAAGTTGCTGGGGTTGAGGGCATTCCGGTGCTGCTCATGGGTTTCAAGTGGTGTGGCCGCAGTAACATTTCTGCTGGCGCGCGGTGGACGCGGAAATTTCTGCGGTGCCGTTCTGCTCTCTGCCATTGCCCAGTATGTCATTGTCGATTTGCTGCCGCTCCCTATACTCTTCTCGATTCTGTTCTTTGCGATTGAGCTGTTCCTCTTACTGCAAAGCCGCCGGGGCAGTGATATGCGCATCCTCTATCTGGTTGCCCTTGCTTTTTTTCGTCTGGGCGAATGTGGACGGACAGTTCTTGAACGGACTGCTTTTGCTGGGCTTGTATTTGCGGCCGAGGTTGCGGAATTTCTCTTGCATTCCTCGGGCGTACGCTCGTTCCCGGCCCCTGCCCACTCCTTGGCGAAGGTTTTCGCGATCGCCGGGGCTTTCGGTCAGTCGCAACTCTGGCTGACACCTTACACTTTACAGCTCTTCCCGAAGCGCGTTCCAGACTAGCCTACAGCAAGGTGCTGTTCGAAGAATTTCCAGGAGATGCAGGCCATGGCTTTCCGGCGGCCGCAGCATTTTGTGTTGATGCTGCTGGTCATGGCGGCATTTCTTGCGCTCGGGACGGCGGCGCTCGCGGGATTTGTTCAAACTCGGCATGCTGGCGATCTTCGTAATGCTGGCGTTCCGAGTCCAACGGGATGTGTGGTGCGTGGTCTTACCGGCAATTGCCATCATCGCCGACGCTTTGGCGGACTGGCGCACGCGAGCCTGAGCCGCACCATAGCGATAGCCGATGGAAATGGGAAAAGCCACTGCTTGCGGGCCTGGTTTTGGTGGTGTTTTTCTGGCGGCGATCATCCGCATCCCCGGCAGCGCTGCATGATGAGACGGGCGAGCCGCGTTTTTCCCGTGAAGGCCTGCGATTTCATCCGGGCAAATCAGCTTCCGGTCCTTGTTCAACACGTATTATTGGGGTGGCTTCCTGATCTGGTATCTGCCGGAATATCCAGTTTCGATCGATGGCCGTGTGAATCTGTACGGCGATGAAATCAATGCGAGATATTTCAAAGTGAGCGAAGGTACCGAGCGTCTCGAAACCGATCCCAGGTTTCACCGGCGCCCGCACCATCCTGCTGGAGCCGAATTCCGGAATGCTGAAAGCGCTGACGACGCTCCCGCTTTTGCGTGCGCAATTCCGCGTGGCCTATCAGGACGATGTGGCTGCGGTTCTGGTGCGGCAGTAAAAACACATGCGGTAAGAGCACTTCGAGTCGGTGAAGGAGCGATCGCCAATGTATTTACGGAGCTGATTATCTTCAGCCTGGTTAATTGCGAACAAAAACCACGGCAATCGGATCCTGATAGACCAACTGAAATCGTGGAATCAATAGTCAAGGAGTTTTGCCAGCGGGAGTTTCTCGGGCAGCAGCACGAGCCCAGCCTCATTCAGATAGGGATCCGAAGTGTACGATTCGCCTTGCGAGCTGTTGTAGGTAAGCAGGTCCAGTTCATCCCCATACAGATCGTTTCGTCCGTCGACCGCCACCGGGTACTGTGGCAGGTACCAGATCAGAAAGCCGCCCCAGTCGAGATTGTTGTAGAGCGGCCCGGGAAAAGAATTCTGGCGCACAAAGTTGACCGCATTCACCGGATACTCGCGGCTGATGGCCCGGTCCAGATCGCGCGTATTAAAGCCGGTGTTGCGCGCACCACCAGGTACACATGATCGCCAGAACAGCCCCCCACCGCGGCGAGTTCCGGAAGCTTCAGCACCGGCCCATGTCTGCTCGGTGCCCTCGGTTCCTTCCGCGCCGAGATCGGCAATAAAGGTCGCGGCGCAGATGGCCAGAAACCAGGCATCGCGCTGGGTGCGAAAGGCAACGACGCTGGCGACAATCAGCAGCGACAGCTTGAACAGGTCCACTTTCTTCCGCCATCCCACGGCGAAGAATGCGGCGGCGCTAACAACAGCAGCACGTAGTGAGTAAAGGTCTTGAAGTCGAAGGCGGACAATTCCTGAATCATGAAATAGGGCACGTGCGAGTTCGAATAGGCCACTACCACATGATAGAGATGATAGGTGTACGGCCCCACAAAGGTCGCGGCGAAACAGGCGAACAAAACACCAATCAGACCGGAAAGACGGAAGCGTGGGAGCCTGGATAAACTCAGGCTCAATTCCCACCCTGCTGGCGACGCGTTGAACCAGGTTGATCCCCACGAACAGTCCCACCGTGGCCAGTCCATAAATGAACTGGATGTGGATGTTGGCCCAGACGACAAAAAGCAATGGCAACCACCACAGCAGCTGCATCCTGCCGGTGCGCTGGGCCTCGCAGCAGAAAAGTCAGCATGACGGTGAACAGGATCATGGTGACAAACACCGGCCGGGGCATGAGACTGAACAGAAAGCGAAGCTTCCGATGAGCGCAAGAATCCATGCCACCCAGAAGCGTCCGGAAAGGCGGTGCAGCATCCAGAAGAGCACGAAGGTGACCGCCATGGTCAGCAGAATTCCGAACATGGCAAATCCAACCAGCCCGAACCAGGCATATGCGCGCGACAGCAGCACTTCATAGCCCCAGCTATAGGCAATCCAGGGACGGGTTGCGGCCGTGCGCGAGAAGATGCCGACGTAGGGAACGGCATGGTGTTCAACGATCCAATCGCCGATTTTGAGATGCCACCAGATATCCGGGTCGCGAACCGTTGTCCTCGGAGTCGAAGGCGATCGCTGCCATCAGAATCAACAAAAACGAAAGGGCAAACAGTTGAGCACCGCGCAGTCGCAAAAGACTGCGCAACTCCTGGACCGTACTCATTTTTCAGACCACCTCGATGTTCAAACCCAGCTCTCAGTTCCCAGTTAGCAAAGTCTTTGCAGATGGCCGCTAGCCTAAGCGCATACCGAATTCCATTAATTGTGCGTCCGCTGACATGGCGCCACAGCGAAACGCCCGGACATAATCGTTGGCGACTGCCGGAGTCCGACTCCAAATCCAGGATCCGGCTCCCGCCACACAGGGTCTGAGTTCTCCACCACGACTGCATCGATGCCATACTCGCGGCAGATGGCGTCCAGATTGCCGCCATCAGGAAACTCGAATAACTGAGCAAGCTTGCTGCAGGCGCAGAGCACAGAGGCCCGGGTCCCCGCCAAAAGCTGTTCCGCATGCGGGATCGCCAGCCGGAGTGGCGGCGGCGGAATCATGACCGGAATATAGCATGTGCAACGGATGGATCGGAACGGGGTTTCCTTGGTAGCCGGATTGCTCTGCAGGATGGCCGAAGCGGGCAGTTGCGCATTAAGAGCTTCGTAGGCGGATCGCAGCGCGTAGGCCCGTTTGCCGAATTGCCGGTCCTGTATCCACCCAGCTGACTCCGCGTGATCATTCTGCGATCCGGAAGTACAGGAAACATGCGCAGCATGAACACCTGATATGCGGTTCCGAGGACGCCTAGAATCAGCAGCGTGGCGAGCATGCCTGCGAACCCACAAACCCAGGGATGGTTGTGGCGCACCGCTGGAACGATGAAACCACCAATCATGAACGAGCGTTGCTCCCCACAGAAGAAGGATCAGTTGCGCCGGCAGGAAGCATCGCCATCCCAGGTCGTTCGTGCCGGTAGTGCTCGAACGCAGGAACGTGCCGATCAGGAAACTGGTCGCGACCAGCGTCCAGGCAGCCAGTTCGTTGGCGCTTGCCTCAATCTCGCCACGAGCAAGCTGCCGCAGGCGCAAAATGCCGACAGCGAGGAAGAATCCGAGTTCAAGCGCATAGTTGATGGGCAGGAAGATCGCATTGGCGATGGTTAATGCGAATTCGCGTTCGCAAGTTGATGCCGATCAGGTGGGCGAGATAGAGCCCGAACGAAAACGGGCGCAGCGCGAACTTCCACAAAAGCCGCGCCGCTGCGCGGGACCGCGAAGGCTGGGAAGGAACGGCAGCGCCCAGAGCGAAGGCTACTGCACCCGCGCCAACGAACATCGCTGCTTCCAGCCAGGCCTTTCGCGCGATCAGCGCCAGCAGCCAAAGGGCGACCGCAACCACAAACGTGAACGTAACGTAGACCGACATGCCTGCAGCGCTGGCAAAAGCCATTCCGGCCACGATTACGGGCCCAGTGGCCCACCGTTTGGCGTCGGCCTGGTGGCGCAGCAGCAAGAATGCAACGAAACATGCGATCAGCGCGGCGACGTGATGCGGCACCCAGAGCACGGAGCCAGCCCAGGAGGTGATCTGCGCTTCGTTCCAGAACTCCATGTCGTCGAGCCAAAAATGTTTCGCAATCCCAAGATAGAGGGTCGGGCAGGATGTCGAGGCCGGTGACGGACAGCAGGCCAATCGCAAGCAAAGTTGTTCGCTCGATGCCGGTTTGGACTCGCACCAGAAACTTGAGGCCGAGACTGCGACCACGCACATCAGGCCCATTCCGCACCAGACGACGCCGGCATAGACCACGTAGCGCGGCGACAAGTGGAACGACCTTCATGGGCAGACTGCAGAACAGCAACCACAAGTAGTGATAGCGCAAAGGCGCGCCGGCATTGGCAAAGAAAGGATTGCTCGGAGGGATATGGCGGGCGAGAGCCGACGTCATGGCGGTGCGGACGGAATGGTCATACGCGACAATCGGCGGATAGAGCTTGTCGCCGATTTGCAGATCGACCAGCGACGCGATGGCCGACCACTCCCCACAGCGTCACCAGGCCGAGAGCGATCCAGATGTATCTTGGAAATCGGCCGATAGCTGCGCGTCGCCGGGCTTCCTTTGTCAGAAGCAGCACGCAGGCCGCGAACACGACGATATAGAACACCCAGAGCCCGGGTTCGAAGAACCGCGCCAGCAGATACGAAAGCATCGGGCAGATGGCGATGGTAGAGTGGAAGCGCGAGAATCAGCCGCAGAATGGGACGCCGTTGGCGGAACTCGAAGAGATCGAGCGCCCAGCCTGCGACATATCCGAGGGCGACCATGAACGGAAGAAGAGCGAGGCATGCCTGGAGGATCCCCAGCGTATCGGTCAGCGTGAAATTCGGCATGGAATTCGCTCAGTTTTGAGGAGGAGCTTGCTCGGTGCCGGAGTCGGTGCGGCGGAGAATGAAAAAGGCTTCTCTGTCGTAAGTGGTGCGCTTGTACAAATAGTAGCCATCCGAAAAGTGCACGATATCGTACCCTTGAGCAACGAATTTCGGGATGCCTTCTTTGAGTGCCTGTTTCGGGTACCGTGTGTATAAAACCAGGTATTCAGGATTGATCGCCGCAGTTCATCCGTCGTAACGGCGGCGCCTTCAAAGGGAATGCCATGATGGAAGTATGTGGTCGAAGTGTTGGCGAATATGTTGTGGTCGAAATAGGCCTGCACGCTGACGATCCCATACAACAAGCCGACCATAGGTCCCCGGTCGGCTCCCACCGTCTTGAGATATCTTGCCGCGTCCTCTGCGCCGCAGTAGGGATAAAGGTATTCACGGTGAATGACTACTATGGCGTCCCAGATGTTGACAGCACATAAGCGCAGCAACAGAAATACCATGCCACGCACCGCCAAAAGCTCGCGTGCTTTGAGTGCGCCCTGCTCTTCAGCGGATGGCCATGCGATCCACATCGCAGCTATGGCGGCGACAAGCGCCGTTCCTTGGTGATGAAGATCGCCATGGAATGAGTACAAGGCCAACATGGCCGCGACCGGCAGCGCGAAAGTCAGAAATCTGCGGCGCATAAAGCACCACGCAGCGGCAAACGCGACGAACAAAACAGAAGGGACTAGGTAATCAAGAAACGCACCGGAAAGAACGGCGCTCAGTTTTTGCGACGTTGAGGGCGTGAGTTGCGCCTGCACTTCTGCCGGTAACTGCGCTATTTCTTTCTTCGCGGCGAATCACCTCGACGTCCGGAGTCGGCTTCAGGATGATAAAGAGGAACAGAAACGTCAGGGCCATGACAGCGACGCAAATCTGGTAGCGCGCCCGCACTTTCTGTCCCAACGAACGCCGCCCGGCGGACAGCTTCGATCAGGTATGCGAACCCGAAACAGCCAGCGAGAATCGTGCCGTGGACACTCAAGTTCGCCAGCAAAACAAGCACGATTGTCATTCGTTCGGGATGCCGGATGTCCTTGAACAGGATGGCGGCGGCGAAGGCCAGCAGCGGCAGCAGCGTGTAAGGTCGCGCAATCACCGCGTACTGGTAAACCATGAAATAGGTAAAGGCTAATGGCCAGCGGATGAGCCGGGGGAATGGTGCTTTGAAGATCAACAATGCCACTCCGGCCGTCGCGCCGGCCATCCCGATGTAGCCGATCGCGTCATATTTCGCGTGGAAAACGTGTTGTGCCACCCACAGGATGGTGTGCCACAGGCCGGGTGATCCCTCGTAGCGCAGTTCATGAAACCAGATGGTGCGCAGATCGAGGTCGCGCGCAATCAGCCATGCTTGTGCCTCGTCCGCCCATTTCTCGTGATAGCTGATGGTGAGAGCGACGACCACGATCCACAGACCAAGCACGCCGAAATCCCCGATGCGCCACCAGGGGTTCAATGAAGAGGCGTCGGCAGGAGACGGGAACGATGCGGCGGTAGAATCGGGAGCGGCCGGAGTGCTGATGGGGTGGGCGGATTGCGCCGCGAGAAAATCGGCAACCGGGTCACGGAGGAAGCTTGTCTCGTCCATCATTATTACTATTACTCTTGATTATTACTCTTGTCTGCTTGGCGCAAGGAGTAGATTCGTTCCCGCGCCCTCTGCGCTGCGTCATGCCGCCCCTGACGATCGTACAAGTCGGCGAGCATCGTCCAGTACTCCGGCTTCTTGGGCATGAGACGGACGGCTTCTTCTTCCGATGAGATCGCCCGATTCGCGTCGCCCAAAGCGACCCAGGCGAGAGTCCGGCCGTGGGCGAGGCTGGCCAGGATAAGTTTGGTATCGTCATCCGTGGCCTGCTGTTTGGACAAGCGGCTCGCTGCTTCATCGAAAGACTGCAACGCGTCGAGCGCCCGGTGAGCCTCCAGATAGGAGTTCCCGAGCGAAAGCAGCGCAGCCGCAGAAGCGGAAATGGGGGCTAGTTCGACAACGTGTTTCCAAGCATCAATCTTCTCGGCAAGCCTACCCTGCTGCCCATAAAACATCGCCAAGGTTGCCCAGGAATACCCTGTGGGCTCGAGGTCGTTTGCCAGGACGTATTGCTGTTCGGCAGTAGCCAAATTACCAGCTTGGGCCAGCAAATTTCCCCGGATTATATGGATCATGGAGCTGCCGGGAAAGATGGTCAGCGCCCTGGTGGTCGCCGCAAACGCCTCGGAATTTCGCCCCAAAGCATATAAAACAGCAGCCGCGTTGGCCCACTCGTTGAAAGCTTTGCTGTCGTTGCCTGCTGGAGCCACTGCCGGCAACGGGGCATTGGCGCAATCGACTTGCCAGCGCTGTATCAGGTTTTCGGTCCCCGGGCGCCGACGCGCGAATACGGCCGATACCTCATCCAGATACACTGGCCGCCATTCGTCACTCGCGCAAAACTGTCTCAGGACTGGAAAGTACTGCAGAGCGCCCTCCCGCGCCAGGGGAATGATCATTGCATTGATGTCGTAACGCTCCGCCTCCTGCCGCCATTCCGGCGATCCGGGCGGGATCTCCATCAATGCCGCGCTCCGGCTGAACAGCTCTGAGCCGAACGGAATGGCCCGTCCATCGATGTAATCGCGGTACCTCGGCCCCAATCTCCAAACCACGTAACCGCCTTCGTTGTAGCTGTTGAAGATCTGCCCGGGTATGTTCTCTCGCTCGATGAAGGCCGCTGCATCCTCGGGGAACCACCAAGATAACCCCGTGCCGAACGATCCCAGTTCGGTGCTGCTGCCAAGGTAAGTTCGATTGGTAACCAGGTCAGCGGAACGAGCGCACGCGAGCGCGACGACCAGGCAACTGAGACCAGCTGCAAGGATGGAACGCATGCGCTTATCTTCGATCTTCATTCCCAGGGCTGTGATCGGTGGCGTGAGGACGGCGCCCGCGACAATCACCACAATCAAGCCAAACAAAGCCCCAAAACGTTCATGTCGAAAGGCGAGCAGCGCCGCGCTGGAGATCAGTATCGCGGCTCCGATTTGCCGGCGCCATATAGCCAGTGGCACGACCACTATAGTCACCAACAGGAGAACGAAGAAAGTGGCGCTTTTCGGGTCGCGCTGCGAGAGGGCGACTGTCAATGCGGTCCAGTTCAGACGCATAGAGGCCCACTCGACAATCCTCTGGGAGTGGATTGTCATGGCGCTTTCTTGGCGAAGCAGGGCTTGGTAGATTCGCCATCCCCAAGGGTTTGCAAAAGGCGCTGCGAGCGTGGCGATCAACCACGGCCACGAGTGCCGTAGACGACCGATCGCCGTCTGGCGCCGCTCCGGCCGCACCATTTCCAGGACTTCAATTAGCACGTATATAAAGATCAGCGCTAAGCCCGCTACGAACCCCAGGTGGAGGTTCACCCAGGCGACCATCAAGATTGGCAGTAGCCACAGCGGAGCGCGTCCGAGGGCTACAGGCCGCCCGGTCTCGGTGCGTCGGAGGGCAGGAGACGTTTCGTGCTGTTGCCAAAGCAAAGTAAGAAAAGCAGCCGATAGCACAACCGTGAACATATCGGCGCGCGGCGTCGTGCGGTCTGCGATCACTGGCACCGCCAAAAGAGCCAGCACAGCAGAAACTGCCGAGCCTCTCCGCAATAGCAAAGCCACCGTCCCAACGCAGGCCACGGCGCCGAGCCATGACAGCAGCGCATAGTTTCCGAGACGATAGGCACCGAAGAAGAGCAGTCCCGAACCCACGGGGTAAATCCATGGCTGTCCTTGAGCCGTATACGAGAAGACGTCGGTCGAGGGGATAGCGTGATGCTGCGCCACCCAGCGCCCGGTCGCCAACTGCCACCCGAGGTCCCAATCAGTCACGGTGTGCAGACCGGCAACGAACGCGTACGCGAGGGCGGTCACGCGAAGGATAAGAAAAAAAAGGGGACTCCAACCCGAAGCAGCAGCAAGCGGCGATTTCGCAGTCCTCATCATCATTCGTGGGGTCGGACACCCTATCTTCTTGGAATAGGGCCGGAAGGCGGCCGTCTCTGCAACACCGCGGGACTGGCCTGCGTAAATGCTCCGAAATCTGTCCCGGTAATGGTGATGCTGCCGATGTTCAAAGAGGTCTAACCAGTATTCGTCAAATGCCTTCTGAACATCTCTCAGCTTATTTCGTTATGGTGAAACTCTTCTTGCTGGTCGCGGCGCCTCCGGATGTGGTGATCCTGATAGTTCCCGTTGATGCACCGGTCGGCACGGTCACCGTTACCTCCTTGTCTGAGACCACTTCGAACTGGGTAGCGGCCACGGCGCCAAACTTGACGCCACTAGTCTCCGTCAAGCTCAAACCTGTGATCTTGACCTGCTCTCCGACCGGGCCCTTCGCCGGCAGGAAGTTCTTGAGCTGCGGCCTCACACGGAACGGAGCATTTGTCTTGAGCGTACCGCCTGTGGCTGTGGTGACGATGACCTTACCTGTCGTCGCCGCGGTAGGCACCTTGGTCTTGATCTCTGAATTGTTAGCGGTGAACGTCGCCGGTTTGCCATTAAAGCTGACGCTTTTTGCGCCTTTCAGGCCCAGTCCGAGGATAACGACACTCCCGCCAACGTTGCCGGAAGCCTGTTGCGTTTCGACGAAGGGGGGAAGCCCGAGCGACAGGCTGAATAGCGTGCCGCAGCCATTGGAGTAGCAATCGCTGCTGCCGCCTCCGAAGAATGTGGTGCCGTATATGGTCCCATTACTGACTTGCACCAGCCCGCCGTATGGACCTTCGCCGTCAGTACAATTTGGTTGGGAGCAGAAGCTATACAGCGAGGTCAGCGCGCCCGCCGTAGTGATCATGAAGGCCGAACCGTCATCGTTGGTGCCGCCCTCGATCGTTACTCCGTAGAGATTCGTGTCGCTGGCTTGAATGAGCCCGCTCTGGGGATATTGCCCATCGTTGCCCGCGAAACTGTAGAGCGTAGTGAGCGTCGGCGGTGCAACCGTGGTGTTGATTTGGAACACGGAGCCAAAGTCATTGGTTCCGCCAAATTCACTTGTGCCGTAAAAGTTCCCATCTAAGGCCTGGATCAGCCCGCCGTAAGGTCCAGTTCCATCGGCGCAGGACGCTAGGGAGCAAAAGCTATACAGAGTGGTCAGCACGCCCGCTGGGGTGATCATGAAAGCGGTCCCGCCCTTATTGGCTCCTCCGAGATAAGTTGTGCCGTAAAAGTTGCCGTCGGTGCCTAAGATCAACCCCGAAAACGGCGAATAGCCATCAGTACAGTTTGCCAGAGAGCAGAAGTTGTAGAGGGTGGTCAGCACGCCGGCCGGGGTGATCATAAAGACCGTGCCATAGTTGCCGTTGGCCCCGCCCCCAGCAGTCGTTCCATAGAAGTTTCCATCCAAGCCATAGATCAGGCTGCCCGTGTAGGGCCTGGATCCGTCCGTGCAATTCAACTGGGAGCAAAAGTTGTAGAGGGTGGTCAGCGTGCCGGTCGGAGTGAGATTAAAGATCGTGCCACAGCCCAGTTCGCAGTTGCTGCCGGCCCCACCGCTCGACGTTGTTCCGTAAAAGTTTCCGTCGATACCTTGAATCAGCGCGCCGACCGGGAAGTCGCCATCCGCGCAATTCGGCTGTGAACAGAAGCTGTAGAAACTGGTGATCGTGCCAGTCGGGGTAATTTGGAAGACGCTGCCACAGCCGAAAGAACCACCACAGCCCTGGTTGGCGCCACCGGCGGCCAGCTGTGCCATAGAAGTTCCCGTCTGTAGCCTGGATGAGAGGCGATTGGGGACTGGCGCCGTTGGTGACGTCGAAACTTACCAGCGAGTTAAAGGCTTGTGCATGCGAGCCAATCGCCGACGCGATACTAAAAGCAAAGACAACACCAAACATTTTCAATAAGCGACGTTTCTTCACGCTTCGGCCTGCCAACAAAGGATTTGTTCAGTAAAAGCCAAACCTTATGCTGAGGTTGGCGGCGAGACTGTGATCCAACGCACAGCAACGTGTGATGTTCAGACTGATATCGACGATAGGGAGATCTGTTGGCGTTTGCGCGAGAAGAGCGTCACCAGCTCCCGCGTCAGTTTCATTTCCGAAGCGTTCTTCGAGCACCTTCGCCACACTTCACTGCGGGCACGTCAATACGCGTAGGGGCCTCAATGAGTTATCTCGTCTAGCCGTGAACGGACGTATGGCACGTGGAGCAAAGGGTGGTCAAGTTGGCGGCTCACGTTCTTCTGAATCCGCTTTCGAGTGGCTGCAGAACTCCATGTGGTGCACCTCAAGATTCGACATCGTGCCAAAGGATTGAGACCTCCCAGTCGTCCCGACCCTCCGACTTCTTAGGCCTAGACAGTTGATGTCAAACCATTGCCTGCCAGTAGAAGATCTCTGAGGAGATCGGCGATGAGGAAGCAAACTGCAGATGGAAAACGAGCGGCAGCAAACGATTTGGAGAAAGAAGGCGACGACAAAGCGGCCAGCTACGCCAAAGAGAAGGCAGAGAATCCAGAGCAACGGTACGAACTTGGCTCCATCGCAGCAGCTAAAAGAGGTTTCCTGTTGGCGCTGGTCGAGTGGGCCAGAAAACGAAAAACGTTCACCGTTGCTCAGGCGATTGAGGAGTTCAATGGGCGTCAAATAAATTCCCGAAAGGTGGACGCAGCCAGATGCACTCGCTACTTCAACTATTGCCGCGTGCATGGCATTTTCAAGCTGGCGAAGACCGTTGGTGCAAAGTGAAGTTTGACCCTGGGCGAATCCTTGCGACGCCAGGAGCACTTGCAGCATTCGAGGCCAGCGGCGATGATCCGCTGGTTTTTTTGTCCCGCCATGTCTCTGGCGACTGGGGAGATGTGGACGAGCACGACCGCCACGAGAATGAACTTAGCCAGCGGGGAGGATTCCGGCTCCTATCTGCCTACACACTGAAGAACGGCACGAAAATCTGGTGCATCACAGAAGGCGACAGGAGCGTAACGACATTCCTGTTGCCATCGGAATATTGAAAACATCCGCAAACTCCAAGCCTACGGCTCACCGTTCGGCGCAACATTCTCAAAGTGAAGGTTCATGAAATCTGTCACGACTGAGCTAGCGGGTTCTGCTACAACCGGGACAGTCGGCCAAAACAAGTCTGCTTATCCGTAAACCGAAAATGACCGTCATGAAACCCTCTTTCCCCTTAATGCGGCCAAGCCCTCCAGCCCGAATCACGGGAAAGCCAGGGAACCAGCGCTCTAAGCCTAATTGCCGCTCCTAGAGCATCCTATAGCGCGTTCCCGCCTCGGGGGCCAGCCCAGACTCCCCCTCCTACCTAGATTGTGTGGCTTACAGTCGGTATGTAAGTACTCGTCCCCTTGTCGCCTGGGGAGCCGTACCCCGGTCCGTTCAGTAACTTCGCTCAAGCTGATCCGCGCCATCCGAGATCTCGGTAGAAGTCTGTTGACCCATGAGAGGGGAAACGATGACCTCGACTATTTCTGTAGTCCATGTCCAAGGCGCCGCCGTTGATCCCGACTACAGCTATATCGGCGAACGCCAGATGGCCGCTTACAGGAAGCTGGCCGAGATCTGTCAGCAGGTTGGTCTTTCGCAGACAGGAAATGTTCAGCCTTGGGTACGACGACATCTCATTCGAAGTTCCCACTCAGGCTGATGCCGTGCAAGCGTGCGATGCCCTGAACAGAGTCCTCCCGCGCTCCAAGAGCAAGATGGGTTACGGCTTTGGCAGCTCCTTTGCTGCAACCGCGCAATCTTACGAAGTGACCGACGGTGCGGAAGACTACGACCGCTACTCTTCGCCATCCGCGTGGAGCTATGGATTGGACCTTTAGCGAAGTGGCACCCTTGCTTCCCCGCAACCTCAACTCCAACCCAATTTAAGGAGAAATGAAATGAAGTCGAAAGCTAAAGAATCCAAATTGAAACCCGAGCAGCAGTACGTCCTGCACTCGGACGCCAGCGCCACCAAGTTCAATCGTGGTTTCCTCGGAGCTGTCGTGGCCTTCGCGGGGAAAAAGGGCATGGTGGACACTCCGGCTTTGATCGCTCAGTTCAGCGGACGTCAGTTCGAGGGCAAGAAGGTTACTGCCAGCCGGATGAAACGCTACATCGCGTACTGCAAAGCACATGGCATCTTCAAAGTTGCAGTGAAGGCGACGAAGACCACCCCTGTGGTCAAGGCCGCGAAGGGTGTGGGCAACTTGGGCGAAGGCGCGGTCGTTCCTCGGGAGAAGTCTGAGACGGAGGGCCTGTGAAGTCGAAAGTCGCAGAGTTGCTCGAACGATACGGCTACACGCAGGACACCGAGCCAACCGAGTACAACATTCGGTACCGGAGGAGCGAACGGTACGCTCTTCCAGTTTCAGTTATTAACAGCATCTGGGAAGCGGCGAGCGAAGGCTCTAAGGTGCAACGCGGCACAGGCAGTAAGGCGGGTCTGCGACGGCTAGAACTTGCGATCTTGCGCTCGGAGAAGGTGGGAATGTGAGTGTCTCAAAAAGATACTATTGAACGCGGCAGCGAGAACGCGTCATGACCTCATGACTTCATGATTTTCGACAATTTATCCTCCGCTC
The DNA here is from genome assembly GCA_963821295.1 of uncultured Acidobacteriaceae bacterium. Taxonomy (GTDB): domain Bacteria; phylum Acidobacteriota; class Terriglobia; order Terriglobales; family Acidobacteriaceae; genus Acidiflorens. The sequence continues at coordinate 35,497 of CAWGDB010000002.1, forward strand.
GGAGAAGAGCAGATCAGCCAATGACGAAACTGGGTAACGGCGGGCGGAAGGCATCGAGCAAGACGCCAGAGTTTCACGTGGGCATCTTCTGGATGGTCCAACGGCAAATCTATTGTCGACAGCACACCGCTCAGTGAGGCTGAGCCGTATGGGGATTTCCTAACCCATCCCCGTGGCCACGCGGAAGTGTGGGAAACGTATCAGCAGAACGGAAATGTGCCCTCCGACATGGAGTATGAAGAATCCCCGCGTGGACGGGCGATGTACAACACAAAGACTCGGCGATTCACGTTGCTGGCCGACCGCTGCATTCTCAAAGACAAGATATTGGTAAGAACAATCGTGCGAGCGTTGCATTTGCCGAGGAACACCGAATTGAGCGCGGACAGCCATTATCAATGTCCAGGCTGCTTGAAAGGTGAGACGGATTAGCTGCTTAGGAAATCTTTGGCGAGGACGCCAGTGCACCAGGAGGAAGAGGAATTGACTGATCTATCACACGAGCAACTCTGGGATGTCTGCCAACGGAAGGCGACCGATTTTGAACCCTATGGACAGCGCACGCGATTGACAGCGACCGACTGCTCCTGCGGATGCAAGTGGTTCCACACTCTGAGCGGCTCCGCATCCAAAGACTGGGGCGTCTGCGGCAATGCCTTGAGTCCTCGTGCCGGGCTTCTCACGTTTGAGCATCAGGGTTGTCCAGAATATGAGCCGGAATGAATATTCGCTTGGGCAGCACAAGGATGCACAACGAAGCACATTATGCAGGCGATTGGAGGTCAAAATGAGCCAGTGTAACGCGTGTAACGGAACAGGGCGCTGCCAGCAATGCAGTGGAACTGGGCGCTTCGGATATCCGGGATATGGTCCGCCCGAAACCTATAAGAGCAAATGCATTCGGTGCCAAGGGACTGGGGTATGCCGCACGTGCCATGGTTCGGGTCAGGACTGATGGCCCCACTCGTGCTCAATGCCAACCTTCCCTCTGTGACATGCATCATGGCACAGAAAACTTGCGAGTGGAACAATTGCGCATCGTTTGTAGGCAACCCAAATCCGGAGCACAGTCGATGCCGAGAGTTTGCTGCAACTGCGGGACTGCTTTGGCAGATCGTGCTGCGTTCTGTTCAGCCTGCGGAATTCGCGTGCAGGTGCCTGAATGCAATCCCGTCGGACAGCAGATAAATGGAACTCCAGTCGAATCAGCCGTGGTTCCAGCAGAGCAGCCGCCGAGTCACCTGGGTACCTTGCCCTATGAAATCGGCCGTGCGCATGGCAAGCGCGGGGTTCTTATAGCCGTTGCTATTACCTTTGCGGTCGTCCTGCTACTCTTCGCAGTCTTGAGTTCCCAATCTGATCACGCCGCTGCGACATCTACTGCCGGATCATCTGAATCCCCGCAAATAGACTCTTACATTCCTCAACCGCAGAAGTCGTTCACATACATGATTGAATCATTTATCCCGAGTTACAACAGCGCCGATACAGAAGTTCGTAAGACAAACGTGAGATTTGAACGTAAAAACGCCATCATTCATTACTTCTCTAGATCTGGTGGTCTTCGATTCCAAGGATGGGTGGGTGAACTCCAGGACTTGAGGACTGAAAGCGATGGCAAGGCCTCTTTTTCCGTTAAGCTCAAGGGCAGCGAAACTGCCATTGTTACTTGGAATAATTCGCTTTCGGATATTGGGTCAAACACCATGATTTCCCGTAACGACGCCCTTTATCCAGCGCTTATGGATATAAAGAACGGCGATGAAGTGACAGTTTCCGGTACGTTTGTCGTGGAAGGCGTGGGGCAAGATTATGTGAGAGAAGCGAGCTTGACCGAGGATGGCTCCATGACTAGCCCGGAATTTATCGTGAGGTTTAGTCAGATAGGCAAGGGCAGTGTCCGGACTTCAGCGCCCGTTCTCAATGACGCCCCGATCCCGACCGAAGAAGTCGTGCGCCCAGAACATACAACGGATGACGTCGTCGCGAATTCCACGCCTCCGGTGCAAAATCAATCGCCCACGCTGCAGCAGTCCCCCCAAGTGCCTCCCTACATACCTCCGGTCCAAGACGTGCCTTCGGCGCAGGCTCCGGTCGACGTTCCGGCGACGCCAACCGAGGCTCCCCGTTCCGATGTGCTGATGGTGACGGTAATCAAGACGAAGGTCGTGCAGCACATTGACCCGATGGGCCACGCCATGCTGTTAGCCAAAGCGTACCGGAAAGACGCGCCGGACGACAGGTTCTCGCTGATTTGCCACACTGCGAGATCCAGTTGCACCAGTTTGCGGGAAGGGGAGGATTACAACGCGAGGATCCTTCAACCGGGTGATCAGTACTACGACCACGACTATGCTGACCTGAAAGGCGCAGTCATTGTTCGTATCGGCAATGCCGTGTTTGCTCTCATGCGCGAGAAAAAGGTGGCCGAGCAATGAACTGGATCACGAGGCGAACTCCGATAATCCATCCAAGCTAGTGAATATCACGAAAATCGGGACCCCCATACGCGACAGGAAGAATCTGATTCGCTGTCCTGTATGGTGTCCCGAAAGTGACCGATCACATAACTTGGCGTGCTCTGGCGTGACACAACACTATTGAGAAAACAAGGGGTTACGCTGGATGCCGTACCCGCTCCGCACTCCTCGACCTGCGACAAACCGACCAGTGCCGGGAGTGCGGACGGTAGCCCTCGCGAATGCGCCAGCGTACCAGCGAGAGCCAGCTACCAAACTACACGCCTGCGAAGGTTGCGTTAAACTTTGCCCTGGCCTCAGCACTCCGGTTGGGTCGGAGATATCGCATTGTGGTCGCCAGGTCTTTGTGCCCCATCCACAGCTGGATGGTGGGAATCGGCACACCGGCATCCGCGTGCCAAGTGCAGAAGGTCGCTCGGAACTTGTGCAGCCAGAACTTCTCCGGGTCCAGACCAGCACGTTTGGCAATCCTCTTACATGCCTGCAGCATTTTGTTATTCGGCTTTCCAGATCGTGTGGGGAAGACAAGCCCGCTCCGTCTCAAGGCCTTCTGGCGAGCTTGTAGCTTAGTAGCGAGTCCTTCTTCGAGCGGTATCGTGCGCTCCTCCCAACTCTTCGGTCGGAACTTGAACTCGGGCTTGGCCTTCACCTTGAACGTTTTGTCTTTGAGATCGAAGTCTGCCCACGTGCAATACATCGCTTCCTGCATTCTCACGCCAGTCTTCAACAGGAATTCGAACAGCAATCGTTGGCTGGCGTCACAGGCAGCAAAGAACGCGGCCACTTCTTCCTTTTCATAGCATTCTGGCTCGGCCTCAACAAACTTCGGAGCGTCTCCCTTCTTCGACAGGCCCACGATTCCGTGGTGTTTGAGGAACGCGGCGAACGCAAGCCAGCGGTTACTCACCGTTCGTGGTGACAGCCCAGCCTTGCGGAGACTGGCAGCAAACTTCAGAAGATCCCGGCGCTCGATCTGGTCCAGGTAGGTTTTCGAGCAGGACGCCTGAAAGTTGGCGAACATCAGCGTGTATGCCGCCATGGTCCGCTGACGCCTGTCGAGCAATGTCAGATCGTCAGTAAACTGCGCGATGGCGTCTTTGAGTGTGAGCCGCGCTGGGTCTGATGGAGCGAGTTCAACCCCGGCAGATACCGCGTGGAGTTCACCTTCCTTCTTGAGCTTCAGCTTCAGCGCGTGGGTCCAAGAGTCTGCCCGCGCCCATTCCTTCTTATCTCCCACACGCCACGTGATGTACCAGCGGCCCTGATCATTAGGGATTCCTTGCCGCTGAGCCATGCTGGGATTCATGAATTTCCAGACGCCTTTAACCTTGACGCTCCGCACCACGCGCACACGCCTGTTCGCCATATAGGGTGGATTCCAGCGGAATTATGCTCTAAAACGGTAAAATTTCGGTCAAATATTTTGGGGCGCGCATTTTCGCCTGTGAATACGCGGCCTCTCGAAGGCTGGCGGAGGGAGAGGGATTCGAACCCCCGGTACCCTTTCGGGTACATCGGTTTTCAAGACCGACTGTTTCAACCGCTCACACATCCCTCCGCGGCTAGGAAAAGTTTACCAATCGGGATGGCATTTCGGGCATTTAAAGAGACGGGGCGATGTTCAGCGTTTCGCATCATGGGCGCCCCGGCTGACTCCCTTCGGGTTGCGGGTTTTGAATTCTTCCGATTGTCCCCGTGGAATGCTCAGCGTCTTCCACTGCCCCGAGCACAGGTGTTTGGCGAGGAAAACCATCTGCCCGATGTGCTGGGCGTAGTGGGCGAGCGCGCGATTGAGCGCCTGGACGACCGTGTGCGGCTCCTGACGAATCGTCACCGTACGGTTCAGGTCTTCCCGTGTGAGCGAGTCGAGCGTGGCGAAGACGATAGCCCATCCTTCTTCCCACCAGCGCAGCACGTCTGCGCGCGTAGTTTCTCCTGTAAGTTCGAATTCGCGATCGCGAAAGCGATCTGGCTTCTCGCCGTCGGTGGTAAGAAAGTCGGTGAAGCGCGATCGCGCATTGCCCGCAATGTGCCTGGCAAGAACGGCGATCGAATTCGATTCGGGATCGATGGTCGCAAAGAGGTCTTTGTCTTCGAGCTGCGCCATGGCGGATTCCGCCATGCGCTTGTGACCGCGCATTTGCCGTTTGATTTCGTCGAGATATTGGGTAGCTAGGTCCATGGATGTTCCTCGATCGCTCACTGGAAGTCAGAAGTCAAATTGCAGTAAAAACTTTTCTATTTGATTCTACTTCTTCAATTTGACTTCTGACTTTTGACTTCATTTTTCGCACGCGACCCTGAACCCGTAGTCCGCATAGTGAAACTCGGGCGGAATGCTCGATCGCGCGGCGCAACGCGACATCTTGACATGGTGACGCCACGATCCTCCTCGAGAGGCACGCCGGTCGCCCGTTTCTGGTCCACGCGGATTGCGTTCCGGCGAGACGGCATAGTAGCCGGCCGAATACCAGTCGCTGCACCACTCGTGCACGTTTTCGCACATGTTGTAGAGGCCGTATCCGTTGGCTTCGCCGTGGCCTACCGGCTCCGGGCCAGTTTTCCAATAGCGGGCGCGGCGCTCGGCATATCCAGGCAGCGACTGCGGAGGCTCATCTCCCCATGGAAACAGCGCGCCTTCGCGGCCTCCTCTTGCGGCTCGCTCCCATTCCGCCTCGGTCGGCAAGCGAAATCTTCTGCCGGTCTCAACGGTCAACCACTCGCAATAGCGGTATGCCTCATGCCACGACACCCCCACGACGGGCTGCTCGTTTTGATTGAGGTTAGGATCGTCCGAGAACGGAGGCGCGAGCGCCCCACTGGCACGCATGAATCGCGCGTATTCGGCGTTCGTAACCTGGTGCGCCGCCATGCGAAATTCATCGACCCACACGCGATGCACGGGCTTTTCGCACTCCTGACCTGCGTCGCATCCCATCAGAAACCATCCTGCGGGAATGCGCGCCAGCACGAGGCTGATTTCGTCGCCTGCTGCGTGCACGAGGATTGCGCCACCATCCATAGCTTTACGTCCCCATCGATCACATCTTCCGCAGTGCGCGGACAACTTCGTCGATTTTATTCTCCTGAAACAGACGAATTCCAGCGATGCCGGCGGCTCCGGCGGCCAGACAGGGCGCGGCATTCGCAAGCGTCACCCCTCCGAGGGCGAGTACGGGAATCGTCGCCGTACACGCTTCGCGCAATTCAGCCCAGCTTTTTGGTTGGATCGCAGGGGCGTCCTTCTTCTCGAAAACCGGCGCGAACACCGCGAAATCAGCCCCCTCGGATTCGGCGCGCTCTACATCAGCTTTGCTGTGGCAGGAGACGGCGATGAGCGGGCTTTGAACTTCAGGCCGCGAACGTTGAGCACGCACTTCGCACCAGATGGATCGTACAAGGGAAGCCGGCATGTCGTCAGAACGCAGGTGCACGCCGTCCACTCCTGCCGCGAGCGCAACGTCAGTGCGTGAATTAATCAGAAGACGAGTCGCGCTTCGCGATTCGTCGTCCGCGCGGCGTCTTTCTTCGTCAATGATGTGAACCGCCTCGCCGGCAATCCTCTCCAGATCGCGAGCGCTCAAATCTTTTTCGCGCAGTTGGATGTAGTCCACGCCCGCGCGCGCAGCCTCGGCAATCTTGTCGAGGAGCATGCGGCGGCGTGAATTCTCGTCGCCCGGGAACTGTCTTCGGTCGGTGATGTAGTAGACGAGACAGCGATTCGTCATCCACTGTCAGACTACCCTATCGCCGCCTTCATTTTCCGGTTGAATCGGTCCCGGTTGAATCCATCTTGCTCTCGTCCGTCGTGTTCGCGTCGGCGCCGGTCGTGTCCGTTTTACAGGCAGCCGCTGAGGGCGCCACTCCATACGCGCTGGCGCATGGCGGAACAAACAGATTCAGATTCTCGGCTTTCCAGCGCATCGCGGCGTAAATGCGATTGCGGCCGCTGGGATGATCGAAGAAAATCCACTCCTCAACTGGCCCCGGACTCATCTTGCGATATTCGCCCAGATGAATCGCTGCCTGCGCAAAGCCATCGGGCTGCCGGCTGGCGTTCAGGCCATACATATCGGCTTCGTACTCAGTCGTGCGCCCAAAGGTATTCGTGATGGGAGTAGTCACGAAGCCAAACACCGAGGCCAGCAACAGCACCAGCGGGAGCACAGCCGTATCGCCAATACCGCGTATCTGCCATTTTTCGCCCCAGCGATTGAGCGCCCAGTCGAGCGACCAGCGCAGGTAGGCAAAGGCCACCACAATCACAATCAGGAAAAATGTGAGGCCTTTGTAGATGTGATTCATGACGTAATGGCCCATCTCATGCCCCATCACCGCCTGAATTTCCTGGGGAGACGCCCGGCGCAGCAGGTTGTCGTTGAGCGTGATTCGCATGGTGTTGCCAATGCCGCTGACGTTGGCGCTCATGCGCGTGGTCTGGCGCGAAGCATCGATCTCGTAGACATCTTTGGCGGGGATGCCATTGGCGCGTGCCATGCTCAGAATCGGGTCGACGATCTTCGGATCATTGAGGCGCGTGACTTTATTGAAGATGGGGGCGATGTAGACGGGGGAGATCAGCACCACAAAAATCATGAATACGAACGTCACCGCAGCGCCCCAGATCCACCAGGTGCGCGACAGCCGTCGCACGATGCCGAACAGCAACATTGCGAGCAATCCGCCCAGCACTAGGTTCACGCCAAGATTCTTGAGCTGATCGACCATCCACGGCGCGAAGGTCTGCGTCGCCAGTCCGTATTTGTGCTCGCGAAAATAGTCTTCGTAAACCGTGAGCGGAAAAGTAAGAATGCTGGTCACAATCAGGTATTCCACCCAATATAGGAAGGTCTGCACTGGCTTGAAGCGCGTTACGCGCTCGGCCAGATCGCGCATTGCGGCCGACCAGCGCGTATTCAACAGCAGCAGCGCAACTACCACGCCGTAGAGAAAATCCCAAAGCATCATCCAGTAACCACCCTCGAAGTAGGCGTCGGAGCGGGCCGTCTTGTCGGCGGGAATCTGTGCGAGATAGGCGTTGGTCGCGGCGGTGACATCGAAGTGCACGCTGGGTTGGGCGGCCGCCGGAACCTGAAGTACCGATGGCATCTGGTTGGCTGTAGCCGGCTGCGCGATCGCGCAGGCACAGAAAAGAATCAGCAAGCCGAGAATGCCCTCGGCCTTGGTTAGGGTCATGTTATTTTGCCTCCGAAGCAAGCGCTGGAAAGAAGCTTATACGCGAACAGACACGATGAAGTTCAGTCTGGTGAGGCGGACGCCACTAAGTCCGTTGAAGGGCTGCCGCAGTATGGCGTGACGTTCACCGCCAAAATTCTTAGGGCCGCGTCTTCGCAATTTCCGGAATTGCCGCATCCCCCCCACGCTTCGGTTGCTGCGGCACGAGATGGTATTTCGTCAGGCCTTCCTTAAGAAACTCGAAGCTCTCTTCTGGAGAATCCGAGATCTTGAACAGTTCGAGATCCTGCGGCGAGATGGTACCCACATCCACCATAGCCTGGAAATTGATGATTTTCTTCCAGTACTCGCTGCCGTAAATCACGACCACAATTTTCTTGGCGAGCTTCTCGGTTTGGGCAAGGGTCAGAATTTCAAATAGTTCGTCGAGCGTGCCGAAGCCTCCCGGGAAAATTACCAGCGCCTTCGCCAGATACGCGAACCAGAACTTGCGCATGAAAAAGTAGTGGAACTCGAAGTTCAGCGACGGCGTGATATAGGGATTCGGAAACTGCTCAAACGGCAAATTAATGTTGAGTCCGATGGTCTTTCCTCCCGCCTCATGCGCGCCCAGGTTGGCGGCTTCCATAATCCCCGGGCCGCCGCCGGTGGTGACGACAAAGCGATGGCGCCGGGCAGGAATGTGGGCTGACCACTTCGTAAGCAGATGGGCAAGGCGGCGCGCGTCCTCATAGTAGCGCGCCATGTCCACGGCGGCTTCCGCGCGCTTCATGTCCAGAGCCTGTTGCGCCGCCGCGACGTCGACTCCGTTTTCGCGCACCCCGTTCAGGTGTTTGTCGGCGGTCGCGCGGCTTTGCACCCTCGCCGAGCCAAAGAAAACCACCGTATCCTGAATCTGCTCGCGCCGGAAGCGCGACAGCGGCTCGCTGTATTCCGAGAGCAGGCGCAAAATTCGTCCGTCGGGACTATTTAGAAACGGCTGGTTTTGATACGCCAGAGGGGCGGGCTTCAGCTTCGGTTCAGTCATAGTTCAATCGCTTGATCTTCAATCGTGGATGTTTCCTGGGATGTTATCTCTAGTGATTGTTACCTGTAGCGATCACCATCGCCGCAGGCTCCCCCACCTCCGCCTGACGGCCGCTTATTAGTCTTCCCGGTATTGCAGGGCTTCCCAGAACCCAATCCATACATTGATCAGTCCCAGGCCCGTCACCAGTCCGCGCACGAACCCGCTGCCCACCAGATCGCGCAGCGTTGGATATGGGAGGAGCAAAGGGTTGTCAGACCACTCCGGGCGCCAAGGCACAATCATTAGCATCACCCCGAACGTCGCGCACAGAAAAACGAAGAGCAGCACTCCCAGGCGACGCAGCCACAGACGCGCCGTAGAAGGACGCTGGACGGGAATAGAATTGCGCCCCGCCGATCTGTCCGCGGTCGCTCCATCCGCCTTCGTTCCGTCCGCAGTCGATGCATCCGCGCTTTCCGTCCGCCCTTCGGAGGAAGCCTCGGCCCGGGTTTCGACACCGGTGGGCGAGCTGTCAAAAGGGAGTTTGGGATCTGAAATCATTGCACGCGTTGTCGTGGGGATTGCCGTCCTGGGATGGTCGTCCTGGATATTTGTCCTAGTACGAGCGCGGGATTCATTCCATCCCCTGCGCATGCTGCCAGGCCCCTTGCTGCATTCTACGACTTCAGAGCCTGTATGCGCTCGGCCACGTCGCGGTAATCGATGTTCGCGCCATATACGTAGGTAAAATGGCGCAGCGCCGCCGGCCTGTCCTGCGCTCTTTCGCAAGCTGAGCCCAATTCGTAATTAATGGCCAGACGCGTTTCGGTGTCGAGCCCGGGAATGCCTAAAGCTTTTTCATACCAGCGGATGGCGGCTTCGGGCACACCCTTGTCCAGGAAGCACTGTGCCAGCCAGGTATAGGTTTGGATGATCTGCGCAAACGGGTGTCCCCGATCAATCGCACTGCAGACCGTTTGCAGTTCCGCAATCGCCTCATCCAGCAAACCCATTTCGCGGAAGGCCACGCCCATGTTGTAGTGCGTCTCGGGATCCTCAGCGCCCACGACGATCTCGTCTTCGAGTTCCTGTCTCAGCTCGCTGAACATCTCCGAGAGATCGACGCTATCGGAAGGATGCATCGCCTCGGCCCCCGCTCCCAGATGGCGTAGCGGAGCAGGAGCGTAGCTCATGGCGGGGGCAGCCGCCGCGCCTCCCGCGCTGGCCGGAACCGCCGGCATCGTTTTCTTTTCAGTTCCCGCTGCCGCGGGAACGGGGGTCGGCGCTACCGGCTCGGGCTTAACCTTCGGATGTTTCTCTCGAACCCGCTTCGAAGTGCCGGCCTCCGGCCATGCCGGCGAACCCTCAGCTGAAGGTTGAGCCACCGGAGTTCCGACGATTGCTGGTGGGGTTGTTTCGCCTGCTTCCGCGGACTTTGCCGCCATCGGAGGCGCTACCGGGAAGTCTCCGATCGACGCTTCCAGGTCCGCGACCAGAGCAGTCAATTCGCTTGGTTTCGGATGCGCCGCGCTCACGTGCGGCGGATACAGATGCCCCGGTTCTGTGCCTGCTGCGGCATCGTCATTGCTGGGGTGGTGGGAGTTCGGCATCAGGTCGGGCGGGGCGACAGTTTCCGGCCGGGATGGCGTCTTCAGCTCAATCTGGAATGTCTCAAGATCGGCGGCACTGATCTCCGGAAGAATGGCCTCCGGAAGAATGGCCTCTGGAACATCGGCCTCCGGAATAGCGCCGTCAGGAATATCGACCTCGGCAATCTCTACCTCAGGCTCCTCCGAAGACTTGGCGGCCGCTTCCATGGCAGCGCGCAGTGAATCGAGAAGGATGGCGTCATGGGTAAGCGTTTCCAGCTTTTCCAAGCCGGTGCGCGCCTGATCCGTCATGAAGTGCTCGAGATAGAAGCGAATCTCTTCCACCGTCTCGGCAATCTCGGGATTGGCCTCCGCACCTTCCCCGGCAACCGTGGACACCTCACCCACGGCGGCTGGCTCAGCGATCGACAGCGCGTGTTCCCACTCCGAGGAAAGATCTTGCGCGCTCGACGCGGGCACAGCCTTCGGCTGGACGGCGAATTCGGGATGCGCTTCCGCTTCGGTCTCGTTGGCGGCCGCGGTGGCCGTCGTTGCCGTTGCCGTTGTGGTTGGCCATGCGGCGGCTTCCGGCATGCCCTCCAAGGGCAGTACTTCGGTCAGAACTTCGGGTGGAATTCCCGCTGCCGTTGCGCCGCCTGCGCTGTGCTCGTACCGGGCTGCCAATTCTCCATAGCGCACGGCATCATCCGGATGGCCGGCATCGTGATACAGGCTTTCGAGCGTACGGCAGCAGGCCGCGGCTTCGGCAAAATGCTGGAAGCGGGTGTGCAGTGCCGCCAGCCGCTGGTTCACGCGCACGTCGCGCGGCGCTTGGGAGAGTGCTCCCGTCAGTGGCCCGATCGCCTTGTCGGGCAGGTTATAAGAGAGGAACAGGTCCGCATCGGTCACAGCGGAGCGCACCGCGATCGACAGATGATCCGGATAGGACTGGTCGATCACCGGCGCCGTTGCCTCCAGTTCCTCCACAATCAGAGCCCCTTCTTCGGGCGTGATCTGGCGGACGGCGGATGAAGGCTTGGTCATGCGCTCCACCACCTGCTGATAATTTTGCATGTGGATCGTGTTCTGCGGTTCGCTGAGCGCCAGTGCCTGATATAAACCGCGGGCCCGCGCCAGATTGCCGTTCCGCACCGAGGCGTGCGCCAGCAACTCGGACACCTCGTTGATGTGCGTGCTCTCCCCCGACTTCTTTAGGAGTTCCAACAGCTTTTCAAGCGCTGCCCCGTCATCCCGCACATGGGTGATCATGGTATGGAGATTGGCCAGCAGCTTGGCCGAGTCTGTTGCCAGCAGCCGGTCGGCGTGCCGGGTATAGATCTCAAGAGCCTGGCCGTACTGACCGAGCCGTGCCGCACCTTCGGCCAGCACAAACAAACCTTCCGGATCGTTGTGCACGGTGAGCAGCTTCTCCGCGATCGGGGCGCACGTTGCCAGATCGCCGCCTGCCAGATACGCCTTCAGCAGGTCGGTCAGACCCTCGGGATGCGAATCGATGTCGGATGCTTTCTCCAGATACAGAATCGCGTTCTTCCAATCGCCGCTTTCGAGCGCGGCTCGCCCGCGCATCAGCAGAACGTGGCTGTTCCCCGGCTCCAGAACCAGCATGCGCTGCAAAATCTCTTCCGCGGCTGGCAGCGAACCGCGGGCCCGCAAGGCTTCGGCCGCAGTGCCGAATACCTCCCATGCTTCTTTCTTCTTGTTCAGTTTGACGTAGACCTCGGCCAGCTTGATCCGCATCGGCACATTTTCCGGATCCATCTCCAGGACCTTCTGGAAGAGCCGCACCCCCTGCTCCAGGTCGCCATTTTTCATGAAGTCGTCGGCGACCTGCAGATATTGCGCACGCGCATCGTTGAACAACCCTTGCTGGGTATAGAGTTCGGCTAGTTTCAGCGATCCGTCCACACTGGGGTGGAGTTTGGTGATCTTCTTGTACATCGCGATGCCCTTGACCGTAAATCCTTGCGCGGCATAGGCATCGCCCACCGTTTTGAATACCTCAATCGCCTTTGCGCTGTCCCCCAACCTGGCATACAGATCCCCGATCGTATTGGCGACCGTCAGATCCTTGTCGTCGTGCTTGCGGACTTTCTCATACTCAGCAATGGCGTTCTGCAGCTTGCCCTGTTGGACAAACTTTTCCGCGGCGCTGAGAGCCTTCTGCTTGTTGAAGCCAAAACCAAACGCCATAGGATTTACCGACTCCAGCCTTGATTCCCGCCGATGCCCACGCCACCTTCGTCCCGTCACGCAAAAGCCGCGCAGGCCGGGAGCCGCAGTACAGGTGAGCGGCGCAATGGGTATGACTTCGCCAGGAGATTCACTGGACGAAACACCGCGACCACGCTGCCGGATCGCGGGGTAATGTCATTGTAAGGCTGGGTGTCGTCAGTCCGATGATTACTGACGATTACTATGGGTTACCGAAAGGGCGTGTACGTCCGGGCACGGAAGAAATCCCGAACAGGAAGCCGCGCGGCCACACGCGATCTCATAAACCGGCTTTGAAAAGCATGCACGAGACTCGTGCTCTTCCCTGAGAAACGATCCGGGAGAAACGATGCGCCGTACCTGCGGATGAAGCCGCGTTGTGCGCCGGCCAACACGCCTGTGTTCCTACGGCTACGTCTGGAATCGCTGCCATCATCGTAAGTCGAAGAAAATCAATCTGCTCTCAATTGGCGCCCGCCTTGCTTTTCTCCCTGGCAACTGCGTCGATCGCAGGGAGGTGACAAGATGGCAACGATTAAGTCTTCTACAGACAAGGCAGAACCCAACAACCCATTTTCCCGGACGCCACTCTCGTCCTGGTCGCGCAAGCACTGGTCGCGCCAACAGCAGATCTCCATAATCGCGAGCACGCTGATTATGGGACTATTGCTGGCCGGAAGCGCATGCTCGAAACAATCGAAACCCGCACAGGTCGGCGTCTCCAGTCCGTCCGCACCTTCGTCCATTACAAACGTGGCGGGAATGCCGGCGATAGCAGCGGCCAGTTCCACTGCTGAAACCCCGCCCAGCCAGGCAAGCACCAAAACAAAATTCAAGAAAGCGGCGAGGAAGCATCCCGCCGCGGTTGTCACCTACAGCGATCCGAACTCCGGCGTCTCATTTATGTATCCGCGGAAATTCGCGCTCGCCTCGGGAGATGAAGCGCAGCTCCAGCTTGCCGGAATGGACGCGGTGCCGATGAACTTCGTCCAACCGGGAGGCGTCACGGTGGCCACCGTCGACCTCCCGAACACTCTCTTTCCCGGTACCGATTTCACAACCGGCTTCTTCGCCGTGAATGTGAATCGCACCCTCGCGGAGCAGGAATGCCCGCACTTCGCCTTCGTCGACACCAGTGACGCGGACGGAGAACCGATCGACGCGCAAAAAGTGAAAGTCGGCCCGGGCGCCCAATCGAACGCCCGCTCGAACGATGGGTCGTCTAACGATGGATCGTCCAATGAACCGAAGGAGATGGAGATGACCTCTGAATTCGAGGGGAACGCCACCCGGCAACTCGAAACGCAGTACTACCACGATTACGAAAATGGAGCCTGCTACGAGTACGTTCTGGGCCTCGGAACCGCGGGATACGGCGCCAGGGAAGGCATCGAGCCCGTCAATCGCGACGAAGTCTTCGCCCGGCTGGAGAAGATCCTGGTAACCGTGAAGACGCATCCCGTAGCACACGAGCACGTGGCTCGACAACCTGCGCCGGAACAGCCGGCCTCGGAACAAACGCCAGGGGACGACGGCTCGGGAAAGTAACGTGTGGTGACGGGGCTTTGCCCCGTCCAGCGGGGCGAAGCTCCGCCACACACGTGAACCTTGTCCTGACTGAGGTTCTTGAACACAAATTCTTGAACACAACGGGCCACGCGGAATCTCTCGCGTGGCCTTCGGTTCCTGCCTGCCATCTCCCGCCCCAAATTACGCGCGTGAGAGTACAATCCCCAGTTACCCCAAGAGGAGGAAGCAGTGACCCAGAAAATCATCGAGGTAGTTGGTACTTCCGAACAGAGCTTTCGCCAAGGCGGCGGAGGCGGCCGTAAAAGAAGCCGCCAAAACCGTGCGCAACATCAAGTGGGCCCACATCGATTCGTTCGACATGCTGCTCGATGGCGCCAAGGTTGCGCAGTATCGCGCTACCGCCAGGATTTATTTCGACGTCGAAGGCTAGCGTCGGATGGTCGGGCAGAGCGCTAGGGGATGGCCCGGGGGTGTCCCGTCAAACTAGGTGACGTCCAGCCGTTTTGTTTGACCGATTTCCACAGCGCACGATAGAATAGTTGAGTTTGCCTGTACTTGCGGACCCGTTCTGGGCCCGCGCCGCGTTTCCGGTCAGAAGCTGCAGCCGGAGCCCCCGGCGCGCGCGTCTTTCGCGTGACGGGGTGGAGCGGAAAAACAGCAAGCACAAGATTTGGATCAGCCGTTCTGGCATGGGCTGCGGGCGGACAAGAGTGTCCGCTCTACACGAGCAATGGAGGACTTATGTACGCGGTGATCCGCGCAGGTGGTAAGCAATATAAGGTCGCCCCGGGAGACGTGATCCGGGTAGAAAAAGTGGACGGCGCTAACGGCCCGGTTCAGTTCAACGACGTGCTGGCGGTTTCCGCCGAGTCGGGCAGCGTGGTGCGGCCCGGCTCTGAAGCGCTCGTTACCGGCGAAGTGGTCGAGCAGGGGCGCGGCGCCAAGGTCATCGTTTTCCACTACAAGCGCAAGAAGCAGTACAAGAAGCTTCGTGGACATCGCCAGGATTACAGCGCCGTCCGCATCACCGAGATTGCGTTTGACGGCCAATCCTTCAAGGCTCCCGATTTGCCGAAGAAAGAAAAGAAAGTGAAGAAGGCGGCCGAGATACACGAAGACGTGCACGAAGAGGCCCACGAAGCCGAACACGCACCGGGCGCAAAACCGGCAAAGAAGAAGGCGGCAAAGAAGGCGGCCGCCAGAAAATCGGCGGCGAAGAAGAAGTAGGGATCCTTCGACTCCCGCAGATTGTCTCGATCCGCGAGCCAATCTGCTCCGCTTCAGGATGACAGCGGTTTGCTTTATTGCTGAGGGATAGAGGTCCAGGCTTTTCCTGAGAGCTGAGAGCTGACAACTGAGAGCTGTTACTAAGAACCGAGAACTGAATTTATGGCGCATAAAAAAGGACAAGGCACTTCACGAAACGGGCGCGATTCAAACGCGCAGCGGCTTGGCTTCAAGGCATTTGGCGGACAGGTCGTCCCCGGCGGCACCATCATCGTGCGCCAGCGCGGCACCCGCGTGAAACCCGGTCTCAACGTCGGCCGCGGTAAGGACGACACCCTCTTCGCCAAGATCACCGGCAGAATCAAGTTCCTCGACAAGGGCTCGATGGGCAAGTTCGTCATGGTCGAACCTGTGGAACTAGAGCCCGCCGAAGCCAACTAGCGGAGCGTAGCGCCGGCACCTTGCCGGCGGTTCCGAGGGCGCCCCGCCCTCGGCGCCGACACTCGTAGAAAGATCATGCGGCCATGCCACTACTGAGAGGCTCACCCGCAGCGCTCTGACCGCCATTGCGGACCTAGTTGCGAATGTCGAGCGCGAGCCACACCGGCTCGCCCTCGTAGATCACGGGACACTCCAGTCGCTGCCCGGCACGCGAATGGATGCGGTAGTTTCCGCCGATGACCACCGTCGGCACCGTCAACATGCATTTATCGGCGTATCCGATCTTATGTTTGAAGTGGCCGGCAACCATGTTGCAGACTTCGCCGACCGCGTCAAATTTTTGTGCAGCGCTTTCTTCCATCGATATTCCCAGCATCTGGGAAGCGATCCTGGTGGCGGCGGCATCGCTGCAGCGCAGAGTGAAAATGGCGCTTATGGCGCCCGTGATTCCGATCACGCCGGTTACGTGGGCCAGAACCGGGCAGTCGCCATTGGCGGCCGCAGGCGCGACAATCGCTGCGCCCACCATCATGGAAAACACCTCGGCAGTCGCATCGCAGAGAGCTGCAAGCCACTCCGATCGCGGTGCCACGGGCTCGCCTAAAGTGTTGCCCACGGGTTCGCGCCCGGCCTCATGACCGTCCGCTGCTTCCGGCGCAGTCATTGTGCCTGTGCCTCCGCGCATGGAACACTTGCCATACTGTATAGGTCGGCAAAAAAAGCCGGGCTCAGGCGGAGCCTCACGGCCAGAAGGTCGTAGCCCTTTATACTCAAAAGTGTACCTGAGGCAGGTTTGACCTCCAGGTATCGCGTGGTTCGCACCTATGTTCATCGATGAAGCCATAATCCGAGTCAAGGCCGGCAACGGAGGCAATGGCTGCATGGCCTTCCGCCGCGAAAAATTCGTCCCCCGCGGAGGTCCTTCTGGCGGCGACGGCGGCAAGGGCGGCGACATCTGGATGGAATCGAGCGAAAGCCACAACACGCTCGTGCATTTTCGCTTTAATCCCGAATACAAAGCCGAGCGCGGACGCCACGGCGAAGGTGCGAAGAAAACCGGCCGCGACGGCGAAGGCATCGTTCTGAAAGTTCCCGTGGGAACCGTTGTCTACGACGAAGACACGGGCGAGAAGGTCCATGACTTTTCACGGCCCGATGAGCGCGTCATAATCGCGCGCGGCGGCCGCGGCGGCCGTGGTAATGCCCAGTTCGCGACCTCCACGCACCAGGCGCCTCGCGAGCACGAAGAAGGGCGCGAAGGGGAAGAGCGCACCTTCCGCCTCGAGTTAAAGTTGCTCGCGGATGTCGGCCTGGTGGGATATCCGAATGTCGGCAAATCGACGCTCATCTCGCGCATCTCCGCCGCGCGCCCGAAAGTTGCGGACTATCCCTTTACCACCCTCGAACCGAACCTGGGTGTCGTCGTGGTCGGGAACAAGAGAGAGGAAATCAGCTTCGTGGTAGCCGACATTCCCGGCCTGATCGAAGGCGCTCACACCGGCGCCGGCCTCGGCACGCAGTTCTTGCGCCACATCGAGCGCACGCGGCTGCTGGTACATCTTGTCGACGTCTCGGACGCCAGCGGCCGTCCTGACGTTGTGAAAGATGTTGAGGTGATCCTCGACGAACTCAGGAATTTCGGCGCCGGCCTCGAAACCAAACCGGCGATCATGGTGGCCTCGAAAATCGATGTCGCCAACCCGGAGAAACTCAAAAAATTGAAACACTGGTGCACCCGCAGGAAACTGAAGCTGTACGCCATCTCTGCCGTAACCGGTGAGGGAATTGAAAAATTGAAGTTCGCCATGGCCGACGAAGTGGAGCGCATGCGGAGAGAAAGCAGTGCGCTGCTGAAAGAGGCGGAAAGTGTGTAATCGTGTGGTGGCGGGGCTTTGCCCCGCTAGACGGGGCGGAGCCCCGTCACCACCCGGGCTCGATCGCACAAAATCGGGGAAGTCCCGCAATCATATCGTCTGAACTGTGCATCTTAGATTCTGCAATTCTGCCGTTTTTCAGGAACGCTGAATACGAACGCAACCAAATGACCGGCCAGCATCTAACCCTCGATTCAGAGTTCATTTTCAGGACGGCGAAGTAACGGGATGAGGCGGCCATTTCTATCCTGGCGGGTTCTGATCGCCATCGCGCTGGCGATCGGCGTGCCGCGCTTCAGCGTAGCTTACTCCGTCCTGACGCACGAGGAAGTTGTCGACCTGGTTTGGAAAGACGACATACAAGCGCTGCTGCTCAAGCGCTTTCCCGCCGCGACCCCGGACGATCTCCGCCATGCCCACGCCTTTGCCTATGGCGGCTCGCTCATTCAGGACATGGGCTACTACCCGTTCGGCAGCAAGAATTTCAGCGATCTCACTCACTACGTGCGCAGCGGCGACTTCGTCGTCAACCTGATTAATGACTCGACCGATCTGAACGAGTATGCCTTCGCTCTGGGTGCGCTGGCACACTATTCCTCCGACAATATCGGTCATCCGACGGTAAACCAGGCCGTCGCCATGCAATTCCCGAAGCTGAGAAAAAAGTTTGGGAAGTCGGTCACGTATGAGGACAATCCCAAGGATCACATTCGCACCGAGTTCGGTTTCGATATGACCCAGGTCGCGAAAAATCACTACACCTCCGATCGCTATCACGACTTCATCGGCTTCGAAGTGTCAAAGCCCGTACTCGAGCGCGCTTTCCTCGATACCTACGGCATCCCTCTCACCGATGTCATCTCCGACGAAGATCTGGCGATCGGAACCTTTCGGCGCGCCATGAGCACCATCATTCCCGAGATGACCCGCGTCGCGTTGCTCGCGCGCAAAAAGGAAATTGTCAAAGATACTCCCAACTTCAACGCCCGAAAATTTCGCTATAACCTGTCGCGCACCAGCTACCAGCGCGAATGGGGCAAGGGATATCGTCGTCCCGGATTCGGCACGCGAATCCTGGCCTTATTTCTGAGATTGGTGCCCAAGATCGGTCCATTCAAAGCGCTCGATTTCAAAATCCCCACCCAGCAGACCGAGGATCTCTATGTCGCCAGCGTCAACCACACGCTCGACAACTACCGAGTTCTTCTCAAGGAAGCGGGGACGAAGAAGCTTTCCCTGCCGAACACCGATTTCGATACTGGAAAAGATACCGAGGCCGGCGAGTACGCTCTCGGCGACAAGGCCTACGCATACCTGCTGGACAAACTGGCGGCAGACAATTTCGCGAATACGACGCCCGCGCTGCGCGAAAATATTCTGGCGTACTACAGCAATCCATGCCGCTCCCAACGCCACCAAACGCGACCCTGCCCAATGGCAGAAAACGCAGGATGAGCTCCAGCGCCTGAAGGATTTCACGCCGCCACAAACTCCCGCGACCAAAGCCGCAGCAGCCTTCTAGTCAACCTTTCAGGATGATGACTCACCTTGCCATCTCCACCGCCCGCGGAATGCGGGGAAGAGCGAACTTTACTTTCACGGTTTTGATTTCGTATGGCTTGGTGTGCACGGTGACCACGCTCGCCTTCAGAGGCAGTGCCCCGATCGACCGCTCCATCAAATCCGCGTCCTGCGCACTCTCGGCTCCGGGCGGCAACTGAATCTTTACCTCCGTCTCCTTGCCGGCCCATTCATAAAAGCGCAGGATCAGCGCGTCATCGTCCTCGGCTTTCTTCACCGCGGTCAGAACGACATTCTCCGGCTTCACTTCCACGAAAGCATGCTCCGCAGGCAGCGCTCCCTGATGTTTTTCCGTTGGCATGGCCAGCATTTTGTAGTTCAGTTCGTATCCCTGCCGCACCGTCAGCGCTTCCCGCCAGCCGCCTGCGTGCGGATACAGCGAATAGGTAAATTCATGATGGCCTTCATCGGCGTGCGGGTCGGGCCATTCCGGCGATCGCAGCAACGAGAGCCGCAGCACGTTGCCCTTCGCGTCGTAGCCATACTTGCAATTATTCAGCAGGCTGAACCCGTGCTTCTCGTCGGAAATATCGGCCCACCGAATTGCCGGCACCTCGAACTGCGCCTTCTCAGCAGGCGTGTTGCGCGTAGTCGGCCGCTCCACCGACCCGTAGGGAATCTCGAACGTCGCCTTCTCGCTGTGCGCGCTGACCGGGAACGCAACCTTCAGCAGAATATGCTTCTCGTGCCACTCCACCTGCATGTTGACGTCAACGCGCGGGCTGTCGGGATAGAGCGTCACATCCTGAATGAAGGTGGAATTCTGAAAATGTTTCTTAATGCGAATCACGGCCCGCAGCGGACCATTCTCCACCAGCCTGACCTCATCGGCCTTTTCGAGATCCCAGTGTTGCTTCTCGAAATCGGCATCGATGTTCCACGCGTCCCACTTCAGCGGCTTGTCGACAAAGGTCTGCAGAAGATTGCCGCAGATCCTGTCCCTCGGTCCGCCCGTGTCGGTTTCCGCGGGCGCCAGCGCTTCCTGATGGTTGCGCTTGTCGAACAAGCTCGTCATGCATCCGGTTTGCGGATCGATCTTCACGCGGACAAACTCGTTCTCCAGCATGTCGTCATGCGCCCGCAGCGTCGACAGCGACGGATCGGCGAGACCCACGCCGCGCACAAAATAGGTCTCGTAGCCGAGCGCCGGAGCACGCGCCAACAGCAGGAAGCGCGCTCGATGCGTTTTTGGATCAACGCTGATCAACTGCGCCGGTGCTACCTTCCCCGCCGCGTCCGTAACCGAAATATGCTGCGCTGGGGCGGGCAACTGCGCCTCCACTTCGACCACTCCCGTCCGCGCCCACCCGAGCGAGTTGACCACCAGCACCGGAACACCCTCTGCCAGCCTGTTCCCGCTCTCCGTATTGACGTGCGCCGCAATCTCCCTCAATGAATCCTCTATTACTCCGTTCCCAAACAGTCGAACGTCCTGCAAATTCCGCCGGGCATCCAGATAATTCACGCCAATGCCCGAGCCCGGCATGATGTCGTGGAAATCGTCAAACAGCAGCCGCTTCCACGCGCGATTCATCTCCGCCTGCGGATATGCCCGCCCATCCAGCAGCGCCAGCGAGGCAAACTTCTCCGCGTTCAACATGACTTCCTCGCTCTGTCGAATGCGCCGCTTCGTTTCTGCCTGGGTGGTAAACACGCCGCGGTGATATTGAAAATACAGCTCGCCATTCCATGTTGGGACATCCAGCGCCGGCAGTTTCTTGTCGAGTTCACTAAAGAACGCGGTCGCCGTCCCCAACTCAAAGCGCGGGTACACAATATCGGGAGACATCAACTCCCTGGCGCTGTCGAGCATCAGGCGAGTCGGTCCTCCGCCATGATCCCCGACCCCGTACAGGTGCATCGTCTCCGGCGTGTCATTCGGCTTTGAGTCTAACTTCGGTCCATAAATCGAAGGAGCCCAGACCGACAGGTCCTTCGCCATGCCCGGCCCTTCGATTCCGCCCGCGTAGTCGCGCGGAAAATAGGTGAGCAATCGGCTGCCATCGGGCGCTTGCCACCAGAATAATTTGTAGGGGAACGTCGTGAATTCGTGCGCCCACAGCAGCTTCTGCGTCACAAAGTAATCCATGCCCGACTTCTTGTAGATCTGCGGCAGTTGCCAGTTATAGCCAAATGAATCCGGATTCCACCCGATCTTCACATCCACGCCGAACCGGCTTTGAAAGTAGCGCTTCCCGACCAGGACCTGCCGTGTCAGCGATTCTCCGTCGGGCATATTCAAATCCGGCTCCACCCACATCCCGCCAATCACCTCCCAGCGTCCTTCCCGCACTCGCTCTGCAATCTGCTTGAACATGTCGGGATATTTTTCTTCGATCCACTCATAGGTTCGAGCCGACGACATGGTAAAGGTGAAGTCCGGATATTCGCGCATCAAGTCCAACACGCTCTGAAAGGTATTGCGAACAACTTCTACGGTCTCCGTCCACGGCCAGAGCCATGCCATGTCAATATGTGAGTTCCCCACTGCGTGAATCTTGAATTGCTGTAAATAGGGTTTGAGTAATGCGAGTTTGGCCTGAGCGTCGTTCAACGAGCGGTCAAAGCCGGCCTGGTCTCCGTGCTCGAGCGGCGAGAAATCAATGGCCGTGACCGCGGCATCGAGTTGCTGCTGCCGCTCGGCTTTGCCATCCTCGTAAGCGCCAATCACCGGTTGCGCCGAGAGCATCTCCATGCGAATGCGGGATGGATCCGGTCTGTTTGACGGAGGACGAATCGTCAACTCGCTTTCGAAGATCCCGGTCTTCGCGTTTGAACAGTCGATGCGAACCGCGACCAGGAACTTTTCGCCAGCCCGCGCACTCTGCGTGAGCGGAATCGGCTCCTCCATGTCTTCATCGCCGCGATAGACAATTCCTCCATTGGAAAAGACCGTGAGGATGAGCGCGTCGCTGCTGCGGATCACCAGGTTCAAATCGACGCGCGCACCGTCGGTCGAGTAGCCGTCGATCTTGTCGGGAACCTCGATCCATCGCCGCACCACCCGCGGGCCGGTCTCCCACTCTTCATGCACTTTCACCGTCTGCCAATCCGCATCGTTCAGGCCGGCATCTTCCGGATGGGGCACATCGGCATGAGAGCGCCACTCCGGCATAGGCATTGTGATCAGCGATTGAAGATGGTCGAGGGTTGCCTTATAAGCATCACCCGATGGGTTCGTTTGTGGCGGCTGCGCAAAAACGGGGAGAACAAGACAGGAACACAAAAAGCAGGAGTAGAAAAAGAATGAGAGGGAGAAGGGTCGCTTCATAGGTCCTTCATCATACTGCCGCGAGACTGTGAGTACGCCTGCCAGTACTTAGACCGCGAGATTATTACCACAAGTGACGGGAGTGTAGCGCAAGCACCTTGCCGGGGTCCCCAGACCGCGCGGTTTTCGCGGGCTGGGGCGGTTGCCGGCGGTTCCCGAGGGCGTCTCGCCCTCGGCGCGGCCAGCCGGATAGAAAGAATTATGCGGTCACAGCACTCGGATTCATTCACAACCGCGGTTCATGTGGAGCAAGCCGCTGTTTAAGATCAGTTGAACGAAGAAGAAAGAATGGAACAATGCCCGACGGTGGATCGCTTCGCAGCGCACCAAGGCCTCCGTTGACCGTGGGTCTTGACAGCCCTGCTAAAATAAACAGCATCGTACAAAATGTTGTACGCTCCTGGGCAATGGGAGCGGAGTGTGCCTTAATTCTGCTCCAAAGTGAGCGGGCATCCGTGTTTTGGTGGCTTGCTTTAGTTATCCACAATGGTTTCAATACTTTGCGGCGATGGGCGACATCGAATACGGATTTCATCCCTAGGGCTGATCGCATAACTGATTAATTATCAATGATTTGCTGAGAGACGAGATTGCGATGATGAGTCGGATGCCACGCACTGAATCGCGGCTAACTCCTTATTGCGGAATACTTTGCGTATAAGTAATTATTTATCAATACTTTGGCGGGAAAATGTTGCTAAGTCATAGATTTTAATAGATCGCAATATAGGGGGGTGGGGTGCATGGCAAGCAACTCATAGCGCCGGCCCTGGGTTTTATCTGGCAGCAGATAGTCAGCCTGCTGACTTTGCGTAGAGATGAAGATCTTGCGCAAATGCAGCATGGCCCTACGTTCAAAACTAAATTGCTAGGACGCAATAAGCCAAACACTTGCTTACGAAAACATTGGCGACCGACCTGTCCTCCCAAACCAACCTTCGTTGGTTTTCCCGCAGGCGGCTGATCACTCTGTTCTGGATCGCTGCGCTCGTTTCAATCGCGATCATGGCGACCACCGGTCCCGCAGGTTGGGACGCCCGGATCTACGCAAAAGCCATTCAATACGTGCGCCACGGCGTCGATCCCTACGCCGCAGGCATTGCCGAGCAGCAGGCCTTCCGCAACCGTCCCGCAGCCAGCCCGGCAGAGCACGTGCCCTTTGCCTATGTCTATTCTCCGCTAACCTTGCCTTTGTTGCGATTATTGGCTTTCTCGCCGGACTGGCTACTGGCTCTCCTTTGGACGGCTGTGGTGGCTGCGGGATTCGTCCTCCAACTCTGGGCGGGCTTTCAGATGGCAACCAAAGACGAGCGTCCATGGCTGGCCCTGATGCTTCCAGCGGTTGCATTCTTCCCCGCGCTAGTTACTGACGACGTAATTCTTAGTGGGAATGTAGCCTTCATCCTTTATGGATTGATCCTGGCAGCCGCCGTCCCTGGCTGGAAGCGCGGCCGCTGGTTCTGGTATTACGTCGCCGTCCTGCTCGCATCCATCGTCAAGGCGCCCCTGCTCACTCTGCTCGCGTTTCCGGTTCTGGTGGGCAAGCGCCAATGGTTCCCGGCGGTCAGCACAGCTTCGGCGGGATTGTTGCTCATTGCCGCGCAAGCGCGGCTGTGGCCGATGATCTTCCGAGAGTATCTTGTGGCCGTCCGCCTCGTATTCGATGAAGTGCACGATTTTGGATACGGCCCGGCGGGCGTTCTTGGCCGAGCTTTGTGGAAAATGGGGCGGCCTTATTCCCTCGCCTTCGCGCTCGGGTACATGGCTTTTGCCGTTGCGCTGGGAATCGTCCTTCTGCTTCTCGCCCATCGCGTCCGCAAGTACAATCTTGCCCGCGAAACGTGGATTCCCGTCGCCTTCGTGGGCACGCTGCTGTTGTATCCGCGCATCATGAAATACGACATGGCGGCCATTACTATTCCGATGCTGCTGATCGGCTGGCGGACCCTGCGCAAGGCATGGAGCCACTATTCCCAGCGGGATGTGCCCCGCGATTTGCAATTGATCGACGACGATCCGCGAGCGGAGACTTCACCGTCGCTGCCAGGCATTCCCGACCACCGATCCATTCTGACGCTGGTGCTTGTCGGAGCAGCTTGTTTCCTGGTTCCCAACCTCATGACGGTAGCCGGGCCAGCCTGGTGGCCGGTAGAGCTGGTGGTGATGCTTGGGATTTTCACGATGGGAATCTCGTCGCTCAATCTCGAAGATCCCCTGCTTGCGGCGGGTAAGGTTCGGCCGGGTCAAGCTCAGCCGAGCGCGGCACCCGCCCTGATCGTATTCGAGGAAGTGCCTCCCATTGTGGCCGTCGAGCCAATCGCGTAGCGATGACTCCTATGAAGAAAGGTTGTTGCCCGGGAGATTTGTTGAGCCAAAGCTTGGCGGTGTTCGCTCACGGTTGTAACCTGGCCAGCGAATCGGTCTGTGAATGAAGAGGCATAGTTAAATTCGGACAGCAAATGTAAAGGCAATAAGTACGACGCTCTCCGGATAGCTAAGCCGTTACGAGACCGTCGCCGTCGCTGGCGTCGACTGTGATGCCTGGACCTGATACCGGTTCTCGCGATGATAACGGCTGAAAATGAGAGCTACTACCAGTAATGCCAGCGGCGTTAAGAAACTGGCCTCAGGACCAACCATCCCGCCGGTGAGCCAGTTCGGCCCGCTCAACGTGGAGCTAAGCAGATGGTGATAGGGCACGATGCCGCTGTCAGGAACTCCGAAGAACATTTGTCCCCAGTCGTAGCCTAGGTGAAAGCCGACCGCGCACCAGAGATTCCCCGTCCTCCGCAAGAAAAAGCAGAGCAGCATCCCGATCCGCCGCCGTAAGTGGATTTGCAACGGTCATTTTTTCTCTCCTTGATAAGGATATGGTTCGGCCGTCAGAGAAATCGAAGCCGCCAGAGATGGAAATCCGTCGGTCGGATTTGCGCCTCGCGTTCTCAGCCGTCCCTATTCAGGTAGTCTCAGGTAGGCAGAAAACCTTACAAGGTCAGTCGAAGATAATTCCAACCCATGTCGTAAGGCGGCTTGTAGCTAATCCAGCCGAGGCTTCAATGGCTCGCTGAAAGGCAGCGGATTTCTCCGGATAGCACTGATGGCTTGCGATGATGAGGAGGATATGTCTGCCGAGGTTGGCGCTCTGGATGCTCTTTAAGTATTGTTTGAGGCAGGAGCGTTTGGACGTAGCTTAACCGCTATCCTGCCTCCTCGATCTAGTTGCGCACGGGCAAGCCCGCGGGTGAAGCAGGAGCGGGCAACGACTGAGGTCCATTGTCCCACACGCCTTCGTCGCCTCCAGTCTCCTCGGTAAAGCGAGTCAGGGCGCGGGCGCGCGCCTCAGCTAGCGCTTCGTCCATTCCAGGGTGGCTCGGTGGGGGACTTGCCGCAGGTCTGGGAGTAACGATGACATACTGCAGATGGTCTTGAACGCTTGTTCCACCCAAAATGACGTAATTGAGATGCATTCCTTCCAGTAGCGCAGTGATGGCTTGCACGGGAGGCTGGGGAGCGAGTTGCACGCTAATGCGTTCGTCCAGAAGCGGAGCCTCGATGATGGCTCCGGTCGATTCGTGGATACGATCCAGGATTTCTCCAATCGGCGCATTTTGCGCATCCACGGCAAGTGAGCCCTCATGGTAGGAAGCGACAATGGACGTCGCCGGCTGCGGATCGGGTATGGATGTTGAAAGGGGTAAGACGGGGACGGCGGCGACGGGTCGCGTCCTGGCAACGCGCCGGACGTGGTGCACGCGGCGATGCTGCCGGCGTGACGAAGACGGTTGCCGCGGCCCGGCCGCAGCAATGAGCGGACACATCATAATCGCCACCGCGAGCCCCGCCACCCTCAATTTATCCACTGGAACTTACCCGCCGGTACTCGAATGATGATGTGATTTGTCAGGCTTAGGCGCCGCATCCAGAACAATGATGGGACCCTTTTTCGAGTCTTTGGCCACAATGCGAGCTATGCCGTCATCGTCAAACTCAATGTGGATCTTGAAAATTCCAGTGCCGTCATGGCCTACGTATTCCCAAAATTCCTGGTAATCGACGGGACTGCAGTCTCCGTAATTGGTCATGCGGTACGGGGTGCCCAATAATTCCTTGACCTGCGCTCTGGTCGAGTTCCCCACCTTGATTTTCGCGACGTTTGCAAGGTTGACATCGCTGTCAGCAGTGCTTGTCTGAGGGGGTTCGGCCGCTGCTGTGAACGAACAGAGTAGCGCTGAGATGGTTAGTAGCCACGTCGCTCGAATTTTCATTGGATTCGCCTCTTTCGCGTTGGTAGCGGCAATAACGAGCAATATGAGAGGCGCGCCGGCGAATCCCCGAATGGCGATCCGCCGACGCTCCAGGAAAAATCATTTGCCTTCCACTGCTTTGGCCGCGTCACCCGTAAGCTTCAGGATGTGCATGCCCGTGCCTGCCCGATCCGCGATGTAAATGTAACCGCGATCGTCGAGTTCAACGTTGTTCGTCTGGATTGCATTCACCATGTGGTTGTCCCTGCCGGTGTTCGCGAAAGTGCAGCCGGGGCCCGGTGAAGGACCGCCCTTGGGCCCGCATCCCGTGTCATTGGGTGCAGGAACGAAGTAAGCGATGGGCCGCGCCTGATTGGGATTGCGAATATCAAAAACCCGCACTCCCCCGGCAAACCACGCAGCAATCGCCAATTTGCCGTAATACCGGGGATAGAACAACTCAGTGGGAGCGTGGGCGCCAAAACGTCCGCCTTGATTGCAGAAGCTATTCGGTAGGGGAACTGGATCCTGCGGAGTCAGGTTCACCGGATAGACACCGGAGTACTCGTTGCCCGTCAGGCCATTGGACACCCAGTTAAAGGTCACGCCATCGAAGCCGTTGGCCACATCCAAAAGCGTGAGTGCCGGGTCATTCTTGTTGGCCGAAATCTGTCTAGGGTGCGCCTCATCGGTGATGTTATACAGCCACAATGCGTGTGGGGCGCTGCCGGCCGTACACTCGTTGCCTCCTTCTTCCGACGATACGAGCAAAACGTTGTAAGGTTTTCCATTTTCATTGACGCCAAAAATGGGGAATGCGGTATGGCCGCCCTGCAGAGTCAGTCCAGGCAGGGTAAAGAACCCCTTCTGCGGCGCCAGCATTTCGGCCTGGGTGGGACTTACTGCGCAGCCCGCTCTGGCCGCGCACCCATTCAGTAATTTTTCCCGGTCGAGAATCTGCAGAACGCCGTTGCCGCCTACACCGTAGGCCATGTAGACACGGTTTTTCTCTACTCCGGCCGAGATCGGCCCGTGGATCCCCGACGGTGGCGTGTTGGGTCCTTCCTGTACGTAGCCTGGGTTCGCGGGGTTTGCCGTGGGCTGCTGCCCAACAAGCCCGAAGTCTCGTATGTACTCAGGGTTCGCGGGATCGTGCAGATTGAAGATTTTGAGGTGTTGGGTCGACCCGGTTTGCTGCCAGCCCTGAGTCGGGTCGTTCGCCACCAGGTAGGCTATGCCGGTGTCGCATTCCCACCAACTCTTGTGGGTATTGCTGAGCGCGCCGGCGACGGTAATCAGAAATTCTGGTTTCCTGGGGTTGGTGACATCGTAGATTTCCTGAGATTCTTGCGGCGTCGCCAAACCGGATGAATTCCCGTGAGACCGCAGCAAATACCAGTGGCCATGTTTGCGCTGTTTTTCCTCCTGCGAGTAGGAAGGAAGCATGTCGCCACCGCAGACATGAACCATTTGCCCGCCGGCAGCGTCGATGGAGCCTGAAGGTCCGGGGATATGAAAGAGATAGATTGGGTGTGCGGGATTGGTCACGTCGAG
The DNA here is from genome assembly GCA_963821295.1 of uncultured Acidobacteriaceae bacterium. Classification (GTDB taxonomy): domain Bacteria; phylum Acidobacteriota; class Terriglobia; order Terriglobales; family Acidobacteriaceae; genus Acidiflorens. The sequence goes on from CAWGDB010000002.1 coordinate 63,725, forward strand.
GATCGAAGTTCCGCTAGGTTCGACCTGGCCATTCAGCCGATCAATGCCAACCGTAGCATGGTGACCCATGTAGGCGATATAGCGGTCGCCCTGGTGGACGACAAGGGGTTGATAGGTGGAACGGCCGTCCAGAGTGTCATAGCCTACGAGTTCCATGTTCCACGCGGACTGAGCTACTCTGCCCGTTCCGTCGTTCAATAGGGATACGGCGGGAGGCGTCAATTGCGGTCTTTTCACGTTGTCGAAGTGGGCGGTGGGAACGTGCGGCCCGTACGGCGGATAATCCTGCGCGACGTTGTATGAGACAACGCCTGTAACGAGCAAGAGAAGCACAAACAAATTCCTGGCTCGAAGGACACTACCGGCACCTGCTGATGAGAAGGTAGCCATGTTGCCTCCTGGGATTGGGGTTAAACCGGATGCTTTATATACTTCATGGAAATTAGATTGGCAATACAGGGATCGCTGTACAGCGGGAAGGCGGCTCTTTGTCTGCTACTGGTTGTCTTGAGAGAACAGATAACAGGTGCCTGCGAGGAAAGGGAGGCGATGCATGCCCAAAGCGTTGACGTGGATGCTTGTCGTGTTGTGTGCGGCCGGGTCAGTGCACGGTCAAGGGAAGATTGCGACCGCGCCCCTGCAGACGGAGACCGACGAATACACGCGCTACGAGTTGCTGTCACCGGAGAGCTCAAGTTTTGCGATCCGTTACGAGGTGACGGCTACAACCGCCGGGGCGAAGTATTTCTTCAATCCGATCCGCAAGGGCAGCGTGGCCAGCGGAGAGTCGGTGGTTGATGTGATGACCGGAAAGCCATTGCGGTTTGAAGTCGTCAGCGGCGAGGAGGTCGCGAGGGATCCGCTGATGAAGGGCGAGGACGCCTCAGTGGATTACATCAAGGTTACCCTGGCGCGTCCGGTGCCGCCCGAGGGGCAGGCGCGGCTGCTGATTCTGAAAACGTACAAGGATGCGAAGAGCTACTACCGCGAGAATGATGCGATCGTCTTCAACCGGCCGCTGAGCATTCCGCGAAACAGCGTGGTGCTGCCCGCGGGATATGAACTGGTGGCATGCAACGTTCCATCCCAGGTTCTGGCGGAGCCCGATGGACGAGTCGCGATCAGCTTCATGAACAGCAGCGGAGCGGAGGCCCCGCTGGTGGTGAAAGCCAGGCCGGGCGCACAAACCGGTGGTCGGGCCGCGCCCCAGGCGCCGGGTTCGGCGAAAAGTTGGGAAGCGCCGTTCGAAGGGGAGACTGAGCGGGAGCGTCTTTCGGAACGCGCGCATCAGGACCGCGAGATTGTTTACTTTCTGCAACAGCCAGAGACACACGCATTCAGTCTTTATCACGATTACACGGAGTCGCGCCCGGGAGTCGACAAGTATTTCAATGTAGTTCGCACCGGCAGCAAAGTATCGGACCCGTCGGCCTACCTGCTCGACACGGGCGAAAAGCTGACGACGAAAATAATGACCGGAGCAGAACTAGCGGCCGCAAAAATAAAGATAAAGATCGATGAGGAAGAGCCAGTCGACCCGGCGGCGCAGGTGGTGGTGATTCCGTTTCCGCCGGTTAAGGCCGGCCAGAACGTGCGCGTGCGAATTTCCGAGACCTATACGGCGCCGGCGAGCTATCGCCTGGAGGCAGACACCCTGGTGTTTGACCGCAGCCTGGGTCGTCCGCGAAACGCCGTGGTGTTGCCGGAGGGATGGTACCTTACCGCCAGTTCAATTCCGGCGACGGTTACACAGATGGCGGATGGGCGCATCCGGCTGGATTTCTGGGATGGCCGGCCGGACCCGGTGGATGTTCTGATCAAGGCGAAGCGCCGGGCGCGTTAGCCCGAAATATATTTCAGATGAACGTTGACCGATATCTTCCCGATATCTTTCTGTCCACGAAGCAGTGTCAGATCGTTTGCGCTGTACGATGGATGAAAGCTCTTTATCCCAGGAGGTTGTCATGATACCTGCACTTACGAACCTGCAACCGGAACCTGTCTGGAAACATTTTGACAGGCTGGCGGCTATTCCACGCGCTTCCACAAAGGAGGCTGCCGCCAGGAATTACGTCCGGGGGCTGGCCACCAAGCTGGGGCTCGAAATGGTACAGGACGATGCCGGCAACCTGGTCGTCAGGAAACCTGCACGGCCTGGGCGAGAGGCGGCGCCGATGGCTCTTTTACAGGGTCACCTCGACATGGTATGCGAGAAGAACGAGGGAACTGCTCATGACTTCGATGCCGATCCCATTAAGGTAGTGCGAGACGGCGATTGGCTGAAGGCTGATGGCACAACCCTGGGTTCCGATAACGGAGTGGGCGTGGCCGCCGCTCTGGCGGTGATGGAAAGCAATGACATTGCCCATGGTCCGCTGGAGTTCGCATTCACCATTGACGAAGAGACTGGACTCACCGGCGCGGCGGCGTTTCCGGGTGGGTTGCTGAAGTCCAAATATTTTCTCAACCTTGACAACGAAGAAAAAGGCACCCTTTGTATTGGTTGTTCAGGAGGCGTCAAGACAACGGCTCGACGCAGGGTTCGACTTCATCCGGCAGGCGCGGGATCGGCATGGCGCATCAAGGTATCCGGTCTGAAAGGTGGTCACTCCGGTGTCGACATTCATCAAGGACGCGGCAATGCCCTGCGAATCATGGGTGGAGTGTTGCAAGTTCTTCTCGACCGCCTGCCCATCGAAATCGCGGAGATCAACGGTGGCAGCGCGCAAAATGCGATTCCTCGCGAAGGTGCGGCATTAGTGCTGCTTGATCCAGCTCGCGAGAGTGAACTGAAATCGCTGGTCGCCGCAACCGCGGGCGGGTACCAGACGGCTTTGGGAGGATTCGATTCCGGACTGCAGATCACGGTCGAGAAGGCCGAACGGCCGGCGAAGGCGCTCGACGCGAATGACGCGAAACAAACGGTGGCACTGCTCGCGAGCTTGCATCACGGTGTTTTGGCCATGAGCCCCGATGTTGCCGGCCTGGTTCAGACCTCCACGAACCTCGCGACGGTTAACACGCGAGGCGATATGGTGGAGATTGTCACCAGCCAGCGGAGTGCGATCGAAAGCAGCATGATGTCTGCCGCGCGCATGGTTGCCACCGTATGTGAGCTGGCGGGATTCGAAGTGGAGCACACAGGCAAATATCCCGGCTGGAAGCCCGAGCCCAATAGCGACGTCGTGCGCAAACTTCAGGAGGTACACAAGAAACTTTTCGGTGAGCCGGCAAAGCTGATTGCCATGCACGCCGGTCTGGAGTGCGGCGTGATTGGCGAGAAGTATCCCGGCATGCAGATGGTATCGTTTGGCCCGACGATCGTGGATCCGCACAGCCCGAACGAGCGAGTGCAGATATCGTCGGTGCAGAGTTTCTGGAACTACCTTAAGCTGGTGCTCGAGAATATTTAGCAAGAACCTGGGGCACATCAAGTCATCATTGGCTCGACTGCATCGCATGCAGGGGCCCGTGCCTCCGAGCGACCGGTGGCGGAACATCGCCCTTCAACATCTGCCAGAGAATGCGGTTGTAAAGCTGATCGTCCACGCGATCGGGTGCGCTGAGATCCAGCCCCTCCGACATGTGCGCGGCTGCAGTATTTTGCGGATTCTTTTCATTCAAGTCTTGCGTCGGGATGATGGGGGCATAAGGCGTGAGGTCAGCCGTCGCCGCGAAGATGTCGGCCAAGGGGCGGCTGAAGTAATCGAACTTCGAGAGCCGCCCCATTCCGAGGATATCCTCGATCGCCGCGACCACGTCCGTCGTATTGATGAAGCGATGCACGGTGCCCGGCCGGTTGTAGGCCGAGATGGCGTAGAACGGTGCGCGGTGCGAGTCGGTGTGGTCGGGTCCAGCCTGCGAATCGTCCTCAACGACGAAGATTACCGTGTCCTTCCAGTACGGGCTGTGCGAGAGCGCCCGCACGATCCGCCCGAGCGCGAGGTCGTTGTCGGCCATGCAGGCGCGCGGCGTGCACTTGCCCGGACGCCCGGCGGCCAGGTGGTCCATGGGCAGCCACACGACTTCAAGCTGCGGCATGTTGCCGTCGCGCACATAGCGCTGGAGTTCGGCGATCCATACGTCCGCGCGCTTCTGATCCTGCGTGACCAGATCGAAAGGTATGTAGTCTGGATTCACGTCGGCACCCAAATCGTGTTGCGTCACCGGCCAGCCAGGATTCCCCTTGACCATTTCGCCATAGTCGCGGAACGTGATGCCATCCTGGATCGCGAGCGTCCACAGGAAACCGCGCTCCGGCTCATCGCTTTCTTCACCGTCCGGGTCGGCATGTTTGCCGGCGTATGCGGAGGGGACGACCTTCTCACCATAGTTGGTTACGTAAGCGGCGGTGGACCAGATATGCCCCAGCGAGCTGCACTCGCCATTCACGAAGAAGCGGTCAAACAGGCCGAAGCGCCGCGCCAGCGCATGATGGTTCGGAGTAATGGTGGTGTCGGGAAAATAGACGAGGCTCGCATCGCCATCGCCTTCCTTTATGTCTCCGAGCACCTGATCATAAGTGCGGTTCTCTTTGATGATGTAGACAACGTGGCGGAAGGGCGGATAGCGCCGCGCCGCAGTCCTCTGCTGCCAGTTATTCGCGGCAGCGACGCGCTGCGTGAATGCCGTGAGTTGGCTCGTGATCATCGCGGAGGGCAGTATGCGCAGGCTGCCATTCAATTGTCCAAGCGTGTATGCTTTCGGATTCCCATCGGGCCAGTTCGTGAGCGGAACAGGGCCATCGGGATTGGCGTGTGTGCCATGGCCCTTGCCGGAGACAATCAACAGTTCTCCATTGGCTTCGGCGATCGCGGTGGGATACCAATCGGTCGGGACGCGCCCGAGTAACTCGCCGGTGGCTACGTCGAAAACGGCGACAGCATTGTTGTCGGCTTCCGCGACCAGTAGGCGCTTGCCATCGGAACTGAACGCGACGGCGTTGGGCGTGCTGCCCTCGGGCGGGGCACCAGGCGCGGCGTCGTGCAGATGGCGCACGACCTTTCGCAGCTTGGTTTCGACGACCGCCACGCGGTCGCTGCTCGCGAGCGCGACGTAAAGCCGCGTTCCACTCACCGCCAGCGCCGACGGATGCCGGCCGACCTCGATCCGGCCGAAATAGGCGAGCGTTCCATCCGCCAGAACGCGGAATTGCGACACCGTGCCGCCGCCCCACGCCGAAACGAACACCTGCCCGTCGGCCGTGAGCGCAACGTCATAAGGATAATGATCGGTAGGAAACCGCTGCGCGATCTCGCCCGTCGCGGCATTCACCACCGCGAGTCGATCGCCGACGTTCTCGGCGACATAAACGAATTTTCCGTTGGGCGCGAACGCCAGTCCCGCGGGATAGCTGGTGCCCGTGCCGTCCTGCGTTTTTGCCTTCGCCAGTTCGAACTTGTTCTCGAGCGTGGCCACGCCGTCTTTCCACGCATAGACGAAGAGCAGGTCGGTGTTGCCGCCGGAGACGCAGAGACGACGGCCGTCGGGCGAGAAGGCGGCGCCGTAGAACGCGCCATCCTGGAGCAGCGTCTGCGTGACCTTCCGTGTCTTCAGATCGACGATCTGAACGCCCTGCTCACGCCAGCCGCTGAGCACGACCACGGCTCGGTCCGCTTCAGGCGCAAGTACGAGATTGATTGGCATGCTGCCGAGGTCCACCGCTTCGCCAGCGGGATCAAGCTGCACGCCGGTCGGCAGCGGGGAGCTGAAGACCGGCTTCGTCTGGGCAAACACCGGCATAGATAGCAGTGCAGCAAGCGAGAGAATGAGCGGACAGATACGGAGCGAATGCATGATGCCATTCTTACAGACTTGGCAATTCCAGACATGAGAAGAAGCGGGCTTGATATATCAGAAAATTTGCCCTTAGGTCAAACCCCTCAAAAATATTTCTTGTCATTACAAAACAGTAATAATAGACAACCTGATAGTAACTCAAGAGTTAATCAGGAAAGACCTGTATTGTGGTGGCCACCGAGGCCTTGCAACACTACAAAACTCCGTGCTTTAGATCGATCGGGAGACAACTTTAAGTGACAACCATCCTCTGCATTGACGATGACCAGCCCACTTTGGAGCTTCGGCGACGGGTCCTTGAGGGCTCCGGTTATGAGGTGTTGACCGCTCCCAGCGGCCAGGATGGCCTGAGGCTGGTGGCCCAGGCCCCCAAGATCGATCTGGTCATTCTCGATTACCTCATGCCGGGAATGAACGGAGACGAGGTTGCGGAAAATATTAAGTCGGAGTTCCCGACCCTTCCGGTGATTGCCATGTCGGCAGTCCATCTCCCGAATCACATGCTGGAAACCGTGGATGCTTACATACAAAAAGGGCAAGATGTGGAGGTTCTTTTGTCGACCATAACGAAAACTCTCGCAACGCCTTCGGAAACTCGACAAGAGCAGGGCCTGACTAGCCTGACTGGAAAGACCGTGCTTTGCGCCGACGATGACACTCATGAACTGACCGCCAGGAAAATGCTGCTCGAATCGGCGGGCCTCAAGGTTCTGATCGCTCGGAGTGGCGCGGAAGCCCTGGATGTTTTTCAGGCGCAGAAACCGGATGCGGTTGTACTGGATTACTGGATGCCGGGCATGAAGGGCTTGACCGTCGCCAGCAAAATGAAGTCGTTGCGTCCGGAGGTTCCTCTCATGGTTCTGTCGGGCTTCGCCTCGCTACCCGACGAGACGATCGGAGTAGTGGACGCATGGCTCCAGAAACGAGACGTGGAAGAGCTTCTTAGCGAACTTGAAAGGCTGATTCAGCAGAAGCCGTCGGGTGGGCCCTCTACTACGTGAGGGGAATTCGGGTTACACGGGTCAGAGGAGCGCCACTCCAGCGATGAAGACCACATCTCGGCCAGCACGTGCGACCTTATGGCTTGCTCCTGTCTTCCTCCTTCCGATTTTATTGGGACACGTTTGCCTCGCCGAAGCAGCTACCGAAAACGAACAGACGAATGCCCTGAAGCAATTAAGCCTGGCGCAGCTGGGGAATATAAAAGTCACAACGGCAACCAAGGAACCTGAGACTGTCTGGAAGACTCCGGCCGCCATCTATGTGATCACGCATGATGCGATCATGCGCTCAGGGGCGACGAGCATTCCGGAGGCTTTGCGCCTGGCGCCCGGCGTGGAAGTCGCTCGCATTGACGGCGACAAATGGTCCATCGGCATTCGTGGCTTCGGGAGCCGACTCTGCCGCGACATTCTGGTTATCATCGACGGTCGAACTGTCTACACAACGCTGCTGGCCGGCACTTATTGGGAAGTGCAGGATACGGTGATGGAGGACATCGACCGCATTGAGGTCATTCGCGGTCCGGGCGGGACGATCTGGGGACCGAATGCCGTGAATGGCGTCATCAATATCATTACCAGGACTGCGGGCGAAACGCAGGGAGCGCTGGTGGCCGTCGGCGGAGGGAGCGTGGAGCAGGGCTTCTTCACTTCCCGCTACGGCGGAAATTCCGGCAAACTCGACTATCGGGGATACGCGAAGGGCTTCAATCGTGCTCCGCAGTTTCATACCGACGGTGCGAATTTCGATCACTGGCGCGAACTGCAGGGCGGCTTTCGGATGGATTGGGCCGAGAGCAAGCGCGATGGGTTCACGCTGCAGGGCGATCTCTACGATCAACGCGCCGGGGAGAGCGTGACGGCAACGACCTACGCGCCTCCGTATTCCCAGATCATCGACCGCAATGCGATTCTTTCCGGGGGCAATATTCTTGGCCGATGGGAGCGGAAGACAGGGGAAGCGGAGGACACCCAACTACAGGTCTATTACGATCGAACGAACCGCTACGAACCCAACTTCACCGATATACGCAATACATTCGACGTTGACTTTCTTCAACGGCTTCGACTTCCACTGGCGCAAGAGTTGTCGTGGGGACTCGGGGCACGATTCAGCCACGGCTATGAACCCGAGGTTGTCTCCGGCTTAACTTTCGTTCCCGGCCGGAGTACCGACCGGCTGCTCTCCGCGTTTTTTCAGGATGATATTTCGCTGGTCGACGATAAGTTGTCGCTGTCGCTAGGTACGAAGATCCTGAATACCAACTATACCGGTCTGGCGCTGCAGCCAAGCGTTCGCCTTCTATACACCCCGACTCGCACCCAAAGCCTGTGGGCGGCATTCACGCATGCGGTGCGAACGCCTTCCGCGGCGGAGCGGGAATTTTATCTCCTCGGGTTTACGGGCGGTTTTGCTCAGGGCTTGCCGGTGTTTGCGCGATTTAATGCAAACCCAGACTTTCATCCGGAAGAACTCAACGGATCTGAAATCGGCTATCGCCGATTGCTGACGAAGCGGCTCTATATCGATATTGCCGCTTTCTACAATCATTACGGGGATGAGTTCAGCGAAGACATTACCGGTGGGCCCTATGTTGAAACAAATCCGGGTCCCACGCATGTTCTTATACCGGCGCAGTTCGGCAATGGACTGGTTGGAACGACCGAGGGTGGCGAGATCGCACCGGAATGGGACGTTACCAGCTTCTGGCGTCTGGGAGGATCCTACTCGTTCCTCGAGATGCACATTAAGAGGGGCACGAATTCGCTGGACATTGGGTCAGCGCCGGGCGTTCAAGGCACGAGTCCGCAGCACCAGGTCTTTCTGCAATCCGGTTTTAACATTTCGAAGGCATTCACCCTCGACCTGTTCTATCGATATGTGAGTAAGTTATCTGGCGGTCCAGGCGCGCTCGCAATCGCGGGCTATTCGAGTGCGGATGTTTCGTTCGGATGGAAAATGAGCCAAAATTTCCATTTGTCGGTGGTCGGGCAAAATCTCTTGCAGCCGCATCACGCCGAGTTCAACGGTGAACCTGGGCCTCCGGTACAGATCAAGAGGAGCGCGTACGCCGAGATTACGTGGCAGAGATGACGGGAATGCGATCGCCATCGAGCGCAATGCAGAACGCGATGCGAAGAGTTGCGAGATATCCGAAGCAGGAGATCCATACGGATCGCGCCATCCGAGGGGCGCTTTGCATAGTTGCGACGTTTCTCGCCATCCTGGTTCTTCCACCTCACTGCGGCGCGCAAGACGCGCCTCTTCCTACTGAGTCCCAGATCAAAGCCGTGTATCTGTACAACTTCGGCAAGTTCGTACGTTGGCAGGTAAACGCCGCCAGCGGCGGGAATTCATTCGATATCTGCGTCATCGGCAGGAATCCATTTAGCGGGGCACTGGCATCCACTGTCGCGGGCGAGAGCATTGACGGCAAGCCCATTGTCATGCGAAATATCGCGGGAATGCAGGAGGCCAGCCAGTGCAGGATCCTGTTCATCAGTTCATCCGAGGCCGGACGCCTTAAGGCAATTCTGATAGCGGCCAGACATCTGAGTGCGCTGACGGTCAGCGACATTTCGGGGTTCGCTCCACGCGGGGGCATGATCGGATTTGTAAGCCAGGAGGGGCGGGTCCGATTTGAAGTGAATGTGGCTCCGATGGGCGAGTCAGGATTGACCGTCAGTTCTGAATTGCTGAAGGTTGCCACCAGGGTAATCGGCACCGATCGCCCGGGGGAGATTGGCAGATGACGACACCCAGCCAGTCAATCTCGAAGAAGCTGACGTTGATGAACATGCTGGTGAGCGCAGCCGCTCTGCTGCTTGCTTGCGCTGCTTTCTTTGCCTATGACCAGATAACGTTTCGTCAAAGTCTGGTGCACTCGATCTCCGTGCAAGCGCAGATCATCGGCTCGAACAGCGTTTCGGCATTGTTATTCAACGATCCGCAGTCCGCATCCAACACACTTTCTGCTCTCGGGAATTCGCCCAACATCGAATCGGCCGGAATTCTCACGCTGGACCGAACGCCCTTCGCCACCTATACGCGTAAGGGTGGGCAGGCAATTCAAAGTATTCCAATGCTTCCGGCGAATGAGCAAGAGGCCTACCTGCTTGGAAGCAAGCACCTGGTTCTGGTGCGCTCCATCCTGTTGCAAGGGAAGCCAGTGGGATTCGTCTACATCCGTTGCGACCTAACGGAGATCGACCGGCGGCTGAAACGATATGGAGAGATCGTCTTTGTCGTACTGCTCATAAGTCTGGGGGCCGCGCTACTCGTCTCATCTCTATTCAAGAAGTCGGTGGCCCTTCCGATTGTCCACCTCGCCGACCTGGCGCGCACGGTCTCGCAGGAAAAGAATTATTCGGTTCGCGCGACTCCCAGCCATGAACGCGACGAAGTCGCCCTGCTCGTGGGAGCGTTCAACGACATGTTGGCCCAGATCGAACTGCGCGACGACGAGTTGCGGCAGGCGCATAACGAACTGGAGAATCGGGTGGCGGAACGCACCCGCGAATTATTGGTCGCCAACCACGAGCTCGAAGCATTTTCCTATTCGGTATCACACGACTTGCGCGGGCCGGTCGATGCCCTTAACGGATTTGCCTACGTGCTGCTTAAGGAATATGGAGGGAAGCTCGACGGCAAAGCAAGAGAATTGGTCGAGCATATTAAGAGCTCGGGCAAGCGCATGATGCAGCTGATTGACGATCTGCTGAATCTCTCGCGCGTGTCAAGCAGAGCAATGGAGCGCCAACCCGTAGACCTGGGCGCCATGGCCCGCTCGATCGCCGAGGAATTGTCTCAAAGCCAGCCGGAGCGCGACGTCGAGTTCGTGATCGCCGAGGTGGATACCGTGGATGGAGACCCCCGTCTACTCACGATCGTGATGGAGAATCTGCTGCGGAATTCCTGGAAGTACACGTCGCTGCATCCGAAAGCGAGGATTGAATTCGGCTCGAAGGTGAAAGATGGAAAGACAATCTTCTATGTTCGCGACGATGGCGCTGGTTTCGATCCTCGCTCGGCAGAGCGATTGTTCGAACCGTTCCAACGTCTTCATCCGGCAGCCGAATTTCCTGGCAATGGTATCGGCCTGGCCACGGTGCGAAGAATAATTAGGCGTCATGGGGGCGAAGTCTGGGCCGAAGGTGAAGTTGAGAAGGGCGCGACGTTCTACTTTTATTTGGATACGGCGCGTACCGGTACACGGTGACAGTCAAGCAATGGTGCAACCCACATGCAGCAAGCCAGTAGTGAGGGGTAGTAATCGCTAGCAAGGCGCTACTGCATATTTCCGCCCATCGGTATGTAGCGGAATTTTTTGCCGTCGAAGAACACAGCTGAGCTTGCGCCCATGTCGCCGGCTTCCTCGACGTAGATGGCTTCGATCGTCTTCTTTTTTCCCAGCTGCATCTTTCTTACGGAGATCCCCTTAAAAGGCAGATTCACGATGACGTATTTTGCTTTGGGCGTCGCCGAGCGCCATGCATCCGTACCCGCGCCATCAATCACCAGCACCACCAGCCCGCGGAGCGCGGGATTCCCCTCGGAAAATGTCGTGGTAATTTTGGGGTCGCCATATCCATAGAAAGAATTGAGCGGGTCGACGACCTGGAAATTGTGCTCGGCCTGGTCAAGCATTGGATTCTTGCAACGCGCTGCGATTGCGACGTCTTCCACGCCATCCCCATCCAGATCGCCCACCGCGGCACCCATTTCCGGCATGAAGGTGAACTGGTCGCCGAACTGGTGGAGCACGAATTCCTGATCTATTTTCTTGAGCGTCGCCGACCCCTGCGCGGCCATCGGAACCGCCATTGCGAGACTGAATACCACTGCCAGAAGGATTTTCCGCATGGGCCTACTTTAGTCCCGCACGGTCACTACCGGCAGATCACTAAAGTCACCGTCCGGGTTGGCGCCTGTGGACGGTCTTCCACTGCAAAACCGTTACAAATTCCGAATCGCCGATCAGAGACTTCCGCGAAAGTGCTCCCACCCCCCCGGTTCGAGCAACCGCATTCTTCCGTCTGAATCGATCAACTTCATCCCACGTGAGGCTGTCGTCCGTCCGATGCGCGTGACCGGAACTCCTTCGACCTCTGGCGGAACAGGGCGCGAAGATGTGAACAGCAACTCGTAATCGTCTCCGCCGTTTAGCGCTAACTCAAGGTCCACTATGCGCTTCCCGCCCTTCCCCCAGCGGGCTCGCGGAATCGACTCGACCTCAATCTCGGCCCCAACGCGGCTCTCTTCGCAAATGTGGCTGAGGTCGGTGGAGAGCCCGTCACTCACATCGATCATGGCGGAGGGCACTTCGTGCCGACGCAGCCACTGGCCCACGGCAATTCGCGCTCGCGGACGAAAGTGCGGAAAATATTCCGCGCCCAGAAGTTGCGAATCGGCCAGCCGCGCCAACGCCATCGCAGACCCTCCCAGCTCTCCGGTCACATAAATCTGATCGCCTGGCTTGGCCCCTGAGCGCAACACGGCCTTCCCCTTGGGTACCGACCCGACCACGACGATGTCCGCCTGGATGCCACTTGCGGCTTGGGCAAGATCTCCCCCGGCCAATGGGACTTTGTATTGTTTCGCCAGAGCCAGCAATCCCTTGAGGAATTTGTCGACCCAGTTTGGGGGGACGTCGCTCGGCACCGCCAGGGATAAAAAGGCGGCTTGCGGCTCACCACCCATGGCGGCGATGTCGCTCAATCCCCGAGTCAGGCAGCGCCAGCCGATCACGCCGGGTTGGTGCCATTCGCGCCGGAAGTGCACTTTTTCGATGGAGAAGTCGGTCGTGACCAGCACGTCGTGTTCAGGAGGCATGCGCAAGACCGCCGCGTCATCCCCTATACCGGTTACTACTGACGGCCCGCCGCCGGCTATACGGCGAATCCCCTTGATCAGATCTCTTTCGCCTCTCCTCACGCGCTTTCTTCCGCGCTCTGGCATGGCATCACTATAACTCTGGATTGCATCAGAACTCCGGGGTATGGCTCAGACGATCGTCAAAAAGCCGGCTTTTTTGCGGGGCCGCCGACGGTAACCTGGCTGGATAGACATCGCTGATTACGCTGCCTTCGTAACCATTCCAATGGTCGTAGGGCGTTGACAAGGGGGAATCAGGTTTGTTACGTTTAACGCGACATTAACAGAGACCTTTGCTTACCAAGTGCTGCAACCAGAACCGGTTGCCGTCCATTTGGTTTTGGTTTGACCTGGTTCCGTAGGTGAGAGTAACCCCAGTTCGTTCCCGATGCGGCTGGTGGAATCAGGATTCCTAGCCCGAGTTTGACCGTTCTCGCTCTGGCAGGGTTCCAAAGCTGAAGGAAGCACCCAATTTCGCTATCAGGACGAGAGATATTGCGTAAACGCTTTTACATTTTCTTCGTGGCGCGCGACGAGGCCGGACAGCTTCGAAAGATCTCCATTCCGATCCATTATCTCTACTTTCTCGTCGCGGGGATTGTAATCGGCGCCCTCAGCCTGACCGGAATCCTCGGCTCCTATGCGCGGATGCTGCAAAAAATTTCTCATTACAATCAGCTACGCACCGAAGAAGCTCAATTGAAAGACCGTTATTCGCGGCTGGAGCAGGTCGCCAAGGAACGCGACATTCAGGTAGCGTCGCTGGGTTCGCTGGCCAGTGAAGTTTCGGCGCTCTACGGCCTCAAATCAAGTCCGGTCATGGTTTCGGCCGCAACTGAACAGATTCAGAAGGCTCAGGTAGACTCCTCGCTTGAGCAGTTGTACGCGCTAAGAAACACGGCCCTCACGGGCGCAGCCAGCGTGGGCATTTCCATGGGCCTTACCCGGAACTCCACTACGGCTGACTGGATCCGGGCGAACTCGGCTCCCAACTTGTGGCCCGTCGAGGGGCAGGTTACGGGAAGCTTTGGGGAGCGCATTGATCCGTTCAACGGAGAAGGCGCATTCCACTCCGGCGTAGATATTTCCGCCAGTATGGGCTCGGCTGTGATCGCCCCTGCGGATGGCTATGTGACCTTCGCCGACTTCCTTGGCGGCTATGGACGTGCTGTAATGGTCGATCATGGGCATGGCATCTCGACGCGCTACGGGCACCTCGGCAGCTTCGCCGTTGCCGCTGGCCAGCACATTCGCCGCGGCGATATCATCGGCTATGTCGGTCTGAGTGGTCGCTCAACCGGTCCGCATCTCCACTACGAAGTCCGCATCAACAATACTCCCGTAAATCCCTACAAGTACCTCCGCATCACCCTCGCCCAACTTGGCGGGTTTGCCGCCGGCTCGTAGTCTTCGGATGTTCCCGATCGATCTGATCTAGCTCCGAACTGACCGTCCCTCGCAGGTTCGACGCGTGAATCTTGGTGTGCGTTTTGTCTGGGGGATTGTATAATTGCCGCCGTTCCTGAAGTCAGAAAGAGATCCCCCTCAACATTCATCTCCCCAGAGAGGAGACTCTGCTTGGAATCGACCCCAGAAATTCCCCAAACCCCATCCTTTTCGGATGAGCCGAATCCGCGCCTGGTATCGCCCAGCCGGCGGAGATTTATGGGCAAATTGGGTGGTGCAGCCGCGGCTACAGCCGGCGCCATCGTATTTCCCCCGGCATTCGACTCCCCGGGCACGAGGGCGGAAGCAGCGACAGTGCGGTCACCGGGCGGCGCCCACGCGCGCGTGGCGAAGAGTTTCGCTCTACGTCTTGAGGCCGCAACGAGAGATTCGCAGGTTCCTGTTCCCCCGCATACCACAAATGGTGACGAGGCGCGGTATCCCGACAAATCCGGTACCTATACGAAATGCCTGCTACAGGACAGCTATGGACGGGTAAATCTGAATGCCTACCAAAGCATGAAAACGGCTTTCGACACCGGCAACCCCACCGACTTCGAGAAGATCATTATGGGAGGAGCGCGAACTCTGAACGGGCCGCAAGGCGCGCTGGCCTTCGACATGGAGGGCTGCGACAGTGTGCAGTTTGGCAACGCCCCGTCTCCGGCCAATCAGGAAAGCCTGGTGATTGTCCCTCCGCCTCCAGCTGTCTCTAGTGCGGCCTACGGAACTGAATTGGTCGAGATGTACTGGTGCTCGCTGCTGCGCGATGTGGCTTTCACCGACTACCAAAGCAATCCAACGGCGATTCAGGCGGCCTCAGAGCTTTCGTCGATGCCCCACTATGCAGGACCGAGAGATAACAGCGGCCAGGTAACTCCTGATCTTTTGTTTCGCGGCATCTATCCAGGAGAGACCGTAGGCCCGTATATATCGCAGTTCATGATCACGCCCACCTCGCTCGGCCAGCAGCCAATCAGTCAGCAGTTGATGACCTACCTGCCGGGCATCGACTACATGACCGACCTCACTACCTGGTTTGAGGTCCAGAACGGCATTGACACCGGGCTTCAAAACCAGGTCGACCCGCAGCCACGCTACCTGCACAATGGACGCGGTCTCGCTGCGCTCACCCATGTCGATGTGCTGTACCAGGAGTACATTACTGCCCTTCTCGTACTGAGTTCGCTCGGTGCACCTCTGAATCCTGGCAGTCCGTATGTGAATTCCAGGACCCAAAATGGATTCTGCACCTTTGGCGGTCCCGATATGGCGGCGGGCCTGGGGGAAATCGCGGCTCGGGCTTTGGATCGAGTCTGGTACCAGAAATGGATGGTCCACCTGCGCCATCGTCCGGAATCGGGCGGCGGGATACTCCACCTGATCGAGACGGGTCAGGGAAATTCTATCGATGCGAAGTTGAATAAAAATGTTCTAAACTCGAACGCCGTCCAGACCAGCTTCAATAAATATGGGAGCTACTTGCTTTCACAGGCGTTTCCCGAAGGCTCGCCGGCGCATCCGGCTTACCCAACCGGCCACGGCACGATTGGCGGCGCCTGCATTACGTTTCTGAAATTTTTCTTCGACGGCAGTTATGTGATTCCCAATCCACTGGTGCCTGCTGACGATGGTCTGTCGCTGGTTCCCTATACCGGTTCGGATGGCGGCCAAATGACCGTGAACGGGGAGTTGAACAAGCTCGCACACAACGTCACGTTCGGCCACGGTCTGCATTCTGGAATTCACTGGCGCAGCGACTCCGATGACTCCATGCTTCTGGGCGAAGCCTTTGCCATCAGCGTGCTTCAGGACAAAGCGCAGTGCTACAACGAAAAGTTCACCATCAGCTTCACCAAGCTTGACGGCACGATCGCGACAATTACGAACCAATAAGTTCGATTGCCGGGACGCAGATAATGGATGGCACCTAGGCGTCCCTCAAGCTTTGCAACCTTGAAACCCTGAAACTTTGAAACCTGCCGTTTTACGCCTTGGCTTTCTTCACTTCCTCAATCAGCGGGGGCACGATATCGAACAGATTCCCGACCACGGCGTAATCGGCGATCTCAAAAATGGGCGCTTCTGAATCTTTATTTATTGCAACGATGCTCCGCGCGCCCTTCATCCCGACAATGTGCTGAATCGCTCCCGAGATTCCGAGCGCCAGATAAAGCTTGGGCGCGACCGTCTGGCCGGACGATCCGATCTGGCGGTCCATGGGCAGCCAGCCGTTATCGCAAATCGGACGAGAGGCCGCCAGTTCACCGCCGAGCGCGGTGGCCAATTGCTGCGCCAGTTCGATATTCTTCTGCTCTTTGATGCCGCGTCCGACAGAGACAATGATTTCGGCCTGGGTAAGATCGACGGCCTGCTTTGCTTCCTTAAACACTTCCTGCGGCTTATTGCGGACGATGCCATCGGGGACCTCGACGTTCACAGTCTCGACAGGAGCCGGCGCCGCACCTGCCTCGGCCTTATCCGCGCGAAACGATCCGTTCTGGAAGGTCGCAAAGCACGGACCCGTACCCGCAAAGCTGACATCGGCCACGAATTTCCCCTGGAACATCTGCCGTGTGAACAGCAGCTTGCCGCCTTCGTACTTGCAGCCGATCACGTCGCTGATGGCGGTTGTCTTGAGCGCGGTAGCCAGCTTCGGCACAAAGTCGCGCACCTGATAGGTGTGCGGCATGAGCACCAGTCTCGCGGGATGCGTCGCCAGAAACTCCTTCAGCGCGTAAGCGAACGCGTCCGGAGTATAAGGCTCAAGCTTCGCCGACTCGACGTCATAGACTTTCGCCAGCCTCTTCGCGGCGACTTCCCCCGCAATCGCCGCGACGCCCGAGCCGACGACGGCCCCCTCCAGCGTCCACCCGGTTTGCGAGGCAATCGCCTGCCCGGCTGCAATCGTCTCCCATGAGACTCGGTTCAGTTTGCCTTCACGTTGCTCGACTACTACGAGTATATTGTCCGTCATAAAATCAGCTCTTAGCTCTTAGCTCCTGGCTCTTAACTACACATTCTGTTCACAGCACCCGCACGTCGTTCTTCAACTTTTCCACCAGCTTCTTCGCCACTTCGGCCGGAGGTCCTTCCAGAAACTCCGTGTTCTTTGACTTCTGTGGAACATACATCTTCTCGATCTTCTGCTGGTTCGGGCTCAGATCGGCCTCGACCTCTGCCATCGTCACCTTGCGCATGGGCTTCGTCTTGGCCTGTTTGATCCCGATCAGCGTCGCATAGCGCAGCTTGTTGATGCCGGACTGAATTGTCAGGACGGCCGGCAAAGGCATATCCACGAACTGGAAAAATCCAGCCTCGAGTTCCCGCTTCACGCGAATGCCGCCATCGTTTTTTTCAATCTGCATGATGATGGTGGCGTGCGGCCAGCCGAGAATCTCGGCCAGAATGACGCCCGTCTGCGCGTATCCATAATCGTCCGATTGCAAGCCTGTAAAGATGAGGTCGAACTGCTCGTCTTTGATGGCCGCCGCAATCGCCCGCGCCGTGTTGTAAGCATCGAGCCCCACAAAGCCATCGCCCTCGAGATGGATGGCGCGATTCGCGCCCTTGGCTAGAGCCTCGCGCAATACCTGCTGCGCGCGCGCCGGACCCGCCGTCACCACCACCACTTCGCCCGAGTGTTTTTCTTTCTGGCGCAGCGCCTCTTCCAGCGCGAATGCATCCGGCTCATTGACTTCATAGGACACATCTTCTCGAATCCATGTCCCCGCCTCATTCAACTTCAGCGGAGCGTCTTTCTGCGGCACCTGCTTCATGCAAACCAGGATCTTCACGGTTCCACTCCCATCCCTGCCCGGCCAGAGCCGTCAGGGCAAACTGGAAAGTATAAACGTTTCCTGCCATGTGTATCGGTGACATTCCAGCCCAGACGATTGGGCTGTTTGAGAATTTAGCCTTACCGATTATGTGCGGAGGAATTGACGCTCAACCGAAGCCCGCATTCCGTGTGCCTACCCCAGTTCCGGATTTTCTGGCGGAGGAGGAACATCGCGAAAGTCATTCTTTCGCCCGCGGCTCGGTCGCATCATGCTCGGTTGCGTCATAGTCGGTTGCGCCATGGTCTGGGGAAGACCGCTCTGCTTTGCCGGAGATGGAATCCCGCCTTGCGTTTTGGCCTTGAAAATCCGCCGCAGGAACGAGATGAGGATCAACGCGAAGATTGCGATCCTCAGCCAGGAATCCATTGCACTCTCCCCTATCTCCTAATCCAGAAATGCGACGCTCTGCACGCCCGTAATTTCGAAGCGCTTGCGGCAACGCATATTCTTGCAGACCATCATGTCATCGCGGCGCAGCATGTAGGACTGCGCCTTGGCGAACTTCGCCCGGTCCCGCTCATCGGCTCGTGGCGGCAGATTTTTTTTCTTGGTGCGCACCAGCCATTGGATCTCGTATTCCGCGGCCTGATGGCAGTGCGGGCAGTTCAGATTGGCCGGTTTCTTGTCGGCGCGTTCGTCAAAAAAATCTCGCTCGTCCATAGTGGGGCTCTCGACAGCAGTGCTCTCGGCTTTTCGATTATTGCACTTTTGCCGCCTTCAATGCGAAGATGCGAAGCAAGGTAGTGACGCGGCTTGCCGCGTCTGGCTGTCTGGACGTCAATGAAGGCCGAAGGCCTATAAGGATTGATCGAAGAACTTCCGTCCGCCATGCCGAAGAAGCGCAAGAAGAAGACGTTCTCAGCCGCGACCGTCGTTCGCGAAATGGCCCGCGAGCGGGTGGGCTCGCCCAAACCGTCGCGCCTGGTGCCTGCCAAGACAACCAAGGCAGAAAAACACAAACCCACGCTCGGGAAACTGCTTCAGGAGGAATAAGACGCGCTCTTTTTTCGAAGGTTTCTCCACCGATTTGTTATAATTCCGCTTCGCTAACTTCCTAATATCCTCGGAAAGCTGGCAACCTAGATGAACACGCGTCTAAGGCACTTAGCGGTTTTACTTTCTTGCCTGGGGCTCTCGACTTTATTCGTCGTGATCGGTTGCAGCAATGAACACCTCGTTTCCATCACAGTTACGCCGCAAAACGCCAGCGTCTCCGCGATCGGACAGACCACGCAGTTTCAGGCAATGGGAACGACCAACCATAACCTGCCACCGGAACTTCTTTCAACAGTAACTTGGTTGTCCAGCAACTCAAGCGTTGCCACCATCAGTTCCACCGGCCTCGCCACTGCAGTGGGCTGCGGTACAACAACGATCAGTGCGCAGGACGGTAGCATTGTAGGGCAGACCGGATTTACCAATACGTGCTTGGGTGGAGGCGGATCGGTGCTGCAGTCGATCAATCTTTACCCCAGCAGCCCGGCCATCCCTCAAGTTGGGCAGACTATCCAGTTCATTGCGCTGGGTGTCTATTCGCCGGCATCGGCCAATAACCTCCTCACGAATGTCGTCGCATGGGCGTCGAGCAATGTAGCGATTGCTACGATCAGCAGCACCGGCCTCGCGACTGCAGGCGCTTGCGGAACAACCACCATTACGGCCGTATACCAGGGAGTCGTCGGCCAGACACAGCTAACCGTTTCATGTACGGTACCGCCGAATCCGGTGCTGCAGTCGATCACCCTTTACCCCAGCAATCCGACCATCCCACAGATTGGACAAACCACACAGTTCATCGCGATTGGTATCTATTCCCCGGCGTCGGGCAACAACGACCTTACGAGCGTCGCCACGTGGGCGTCGAGCAATATGGCAATTGCTACGATTAGCAGCGCCGGCCTTGCAACCGCGGTTGCTTGCGGAACAACCACCATTACGGCCGAGTACCAGGGAGTCGTCGGCCAGACGCAACTGACGGTCCAATGTACCGGCAACCAAACATTGCAATCCATCACAGTTCTTCCTAGCAGTCCGACGATCCCACAGATTGGGCAGACCACGCAGTTTGTAGCTTTAGGCACGCTTGTTGGCGGGGGAGAGATTGACCTCACCAACATCGCCACATGGTCTTCCAGCAATACGCCAGTCGCTACAGTGGGCAACACGGGACTGGGCACGGCAGTATCCTGCGGCACATCCACCGTTTCTGCCGAGTCCCAGAATATCGTCGGAACGACCCTCCTGACTGTTTCGTGCACTTCGATAACGTCGATCGAGTTGCTGGTCGTGAAAACTGGTTCCAACGCGGGCACCGTTACGACCCTGCCCCCGTTGACAGGGATCGACTGTGGCACAGTTTGCGGAGCGCTTTTCAACGAAGGCACTGGTATCACCCTAATCGCGGCCCCCACGCCAAAGTTCATGGACGGGATGCGATCAAGTGATCGGTGGCGTTTGCAGCTTCACACTCAAGCCCGACATCCCGGGAGGGACGCAAAAAGTAGTGACAGCGAACTTTTAGCGAGGGAACGGGTTTCCTCCCTCGCGCGAGCACGGTTTCCACGTCGACCCGGGAAGAGTTGAACCGGTCTTCGGCCTTCACTTCCTCACTCTGACTTCTTACTTCTGACTTTCTCCCAGCCCCGCTTTCGCCAGCATCTCCAGAAACTGTTTCCCGGTCCGCATATCGATCGATTGCGCCACCAGCTTGCCCTCGCGGTCATAGACGAAACTCTTTGGAATCCCGTCCACCACAAACATCTCAGTCACCTTCCTGCCCGGATCGAGGAGCACGGGAAATGTCACTCCGCGTTCGCGGATAAACGGTTCCACCTTCGCGGCATCTTCATCGGAGATCCCAAGAATTACCAATCCCTGCGGTGCGAACCGCTCATACAGCCCCTCAAGGTCCGGCATCTCCTTGCGGCACGGCGGACACCACGTCGCCCAGAAATTCACCAACACCACTTTTCCGCGCAACTCAGAAAATGTCCACGTCTTCCCCGTCAAGTCCTTTAACGTGAACTCGGCATGCTCGCGCTTCCGGTCCTCGGCCTCCAGTTGCTCCACGGCGGCGCGATACTGCTCGGATTCCCTGGTGAAATCGGGCGATACCTCGACGTGCTCGTAGCGCGCCAGCAATGCCAATTCTTTATAAGGAGTGGCCGGCTCCCGTGGGGGCGCGAGCGGGACCATGATCGCTTCTTTATGTTTCGACCTCTTCGTCTCCTCCCAGGGCACCGGATTCTCTCGCAACGTCACGGCCAGAGTCGTCGCTACTTCCTGCAGCGTGTCATGTCCAAAGTCGCCTTCGGTCGAGAGATTTGCCAGTCCCAAAGCAAGTCGCAGCTTGTTGCCGGAAGCGGGTAATTTCCGTATCTGTAACGCCAGACTTTTGGTCGTCTGCGCTCGCACATCGTCGGAAAGCGACCTGAGCCCGTGAATCTGATCCACGATCGCCTGCTCACCGGCGCTCCATGCAACACCTTTCCTCTGGCCTGACGCCGGTACGACCGCCAGCAGACCTGCCAGCGCCACGACCACGACCATCAGCTTCATACCCATGTCAACCTTGCCCATGCGAGCCCACCCCCGCCTCTTCGACAGCTTACAACGTTCTTCATGCCTTCGTCCCGCCCTCGTCTTGCCGCACCCTGGCCGCCGCTGTCGAACACCTTGCAGTTAGCTTTCGGTGGGTTTCTGAGCGAAAGAAGCCATTACTAAGGGACGAGCTTGGAGAACGCGGAGAGGCTCCCTAAAGTAACGTTAGTAACCTCCCTTTCGAGTTATCGATGGATAACTTTCCCGAAACGAGTAAATGTTAGTTCGTGCAAGCAGAAATGGGAGAGGTTCCTAAAATGACATCGGGCGGTCGTTATATTAGCGCATTTTTCGTAATAGTACTGGTCTCTTTGCTGGTTGCATGCGGCGCGTCGACGCCGACTCCGCTTAGCGTAGTTACTGTCAGTTCGCTAGCGACGGCGGTTGTCAATTCCCCGTATTCCGCGACATTGCAGGCCAATAGCGGAACACCGCCCTACACGTGGTCGATAACATCGGGGAGTCTGCCGCCAGGCCTAACGCTGAACGCTTCGACCGGAGTCATTTCCGGAACACCAACGGCCCCTACCCAACCCGCCTCCTCAAAGCGCAAGGCCGCTGCTACCACCCCTACTACATACAGCTTTACGGTCACCGTTACCGACTCCTCGTCGCCTGCCAAGACGGCGAGCGCAAGTATGCAGATCGTGCTCAACCCACAGCTTGCTCTGACGACCGCGAGTCTGCCGGCAGGAGTGGTGGGAACGGCCTACAACCAGACTCTGGCGGCGACGGGCGGCATGACGCCGTATGCGTGGACAGTGACGACGGGCAGCCTGCCGGCGGGCCTCAGTCTGAATGCGTCCACTGGCGCGATCACGGGAACGCCGATTGGTCCCCAGGTGGGAACGATCAGCTTTACAGTTACGGTAACGGACTCGGAGAGTCCGACCAAGACTGCCACGGTCAACCTAAGCATCTCGATCAGCGCCCCGACCTTGACCATAACCACGTCATCACTTACGGGCGGGACGCTGGGCACAGCTTATAGTGAGGGTCTTACTGCCACGGGCGGAGTCGCGCCCTACACCTGGGCGGTGACAACCGGCAGTTTGCCCGCCGGTCTCGCACTGAACGGTTCCACCGGCCAGATCACCGGCACCCCGACGGGACATGTGACGGGGCCAATCAATTTTGGGGTGACGGTGACCGACTCGGAAACGCCAACGACGCAGGCTTCGGAGGCGAATCTCAGCATTACCATCACATCACCGCCGCTCAGCGTAACAACCAGTTCGCTGGCGACGGGAGTAGTGCAGTCCGCGTATTCTGCGACTTTGCAGGCCACAGGCGGAGTCTCGTCTTACACCTGGTCAGTTACAACGGGCACATTGCCGGCCGGCCTGTCTCTGAACGCTGCGACCGGTGCGATCACAGGTACGCCGACTACGGCCGGTACGTCTCCGATCACGGTCACGGTTGCCGATTCCGAAACGCCGACCGCAAAAACGGCAACCGCGAATCTGAGCATTGTGGTGAATCAAAAGCTCGCGGTCACCACCTCATCGCTGGGCGCTGCGGTCGTGGGCACGACTTACAACCAGACCTTGGCCGCTACCGGAGGCATCACGCCCTATACCTGGGCGGTGACAACCGGCAGCTTGCCTGCGGGTCTCTCGCTGAACGCATCGACCGGCGCGATCACTGGGACGCCAACCGGACCACAAGTTGGGACGATCAACTTCACGGTCACGGCAACGGACTCGGAGAGTCCAACCAAGACCGCAACTGCGAATCTGAGCATTATCGTGAGTGCACCACCGCTGAGCGTGACCACATCGTCATTGGCAGGCGGGACGCTAGGTACAGCCTACAGCGCGACACTCGGAGCCACGGGCGGAATTACCCCTTACACCTGGTCGATCAGCGTCGGAGCTTTGCCGGCCGGTCTGACACTAAACGCCAGCACCGGTCAGATTACCGGCACGCCAACCGGCAGCATGACGGGCCCAATCACCTTCACCGCGAAGGTAACCGACTCCGAGCAGCCGACGGCAGCAAGCGCGACCGCAGCCCTGAGCATTACCATCACGGCGGCGCCACTCAGCGTAGTGACCAGTTCGCTTCCCAACGGCGTGGCGCAATCGGCATACGCAGGCGCCACCTTGCAGGCAGCGGGTGGAGTGTCTCCCTACACCTGGTCAGTCACGACTGGTAGCTTGCCCGCGGGACTTTTACTGAATAGCGCGACCGGCGCAATCTCCGGAACGCCGACGGCTTCGGGGCCGATAACCTTCACGGTCACGGTCACCGACTCGGAAATACCGACGCCGCAAACCGCAAACAGGCAGCTGACCATCACCATCAATCCGCAGCTTACGGTCACCACCTCATCGCTGGCCGCTGCGGTTGTGGGCACAGCTTACAACCAGACCCTGGCCGCTACCGGTGGCATTACGCCCTACACCTGGACAGTGACAATCGGCAGTTTGCCGGCAGGTCTCACGCTGAACGCTTCAACCGGCGCGATCACCGGAACTCCAACCGGACCACAAGTAGGAGCGATCAACTTCACGGTAACGGCCACGGACTCGGAGAGTCCGACCAAAACCGCGAATGCGAACCTGAGCATTACCGTCAGTGCACCACCACTGAGCGTGACCACATCGTCGTTGGCAGGCGGGACACTGGGTACGGCTTACAGCGCGACACTCGGAGCCATGGGTGGAATCACGCCTTATACGTGGTCGGTCAGTGTCGGCTCGCTCCCTGCCGGGCTAAGTTTGAACACGAGCACCGGTGCGATCACTGGCACGCCGACCGGCAATATGACCGGGCCGATCAACTTCACGGTGAAGGTGACGGATTCCGAGCAGCCGGCGGGTAGCGCGACGGCGGCACTGAGCATAACGATTACCGCACCCCCGCTCAGTGTGACGACCTCATCGTTCGCGGTCGGAGTTGTCGCATCCGCGTACTCGGCGAGTTTGCAGGCCACCGGCGGAGTATCTCCCTATAGCTGGTCCGTAACAACAGGGACGCTGCCCGCGGGCCTGTCTTTGAATAGCTCCACCGGTGCAATCACAGGATCGCCCACGACAGCTGGCACTTCGAATTTCACGGTTACGGCGACCGATTCCGAAACGCCGACTCCTCAAACGGCGACGAAGAATCTGAGTATCACCGTCAATCCGCAGCTTACGGTCACTACCTCCTCGCTGGCTCCTGCGGCTGTGGGCACAGCTTACAACCAGGCCTTGGCCGCTACCGGTGGCATTACCCCCTACACGTGGTCAGTGACAACCGGCAGCCTGCCTGCAGGTCTCACGCTTAACGCTTCGACCGGCGCGATCACAGGAACTCCGACCGGACCACAAGTAGGAGCAATCAACTTCACGGTTACGGCCACGGACTCGGAGAGTCCGACCAAGACCGCAACCGCGAATCTGAGCATTACCGTCAGTGCACCGCCGTTGAGCGTGACCACGTCGTCACTGGCAGGCGGGACACTAGGTACGGCCTACAGCGCGACGGTGGCAGCCACGGGCGGAATCACGCCTTATACCTGGTCGGTCAGCGTCGGCTCGATCCCGGCCGGGCTAAGTTTGAACTCCAGCACGGGTGCGATCACTGGCACCCCGACGGGCAGCGTGACCGGCCCCATCAACTTCACAATCAAGGTGACGGACGCGGAGCAGCCGGCGGGAAGTGCGACGGCGGCCTTGAGCATCGCGATCGCAGCAGCGCCATTGAGCGTAGTCACCAGTTCGCTTCCCACCGGTGTGGCGCAATCGGTATACGCGGGCGCCACTTTGCAGGGCGCGGGCGGAGTGTCTCCCTATACCTGGTCAGTAACGACCGGTAGCTTGCCTGCGGGGCTGTCTCTGAATGGTTCTACCGGCGCGATCTCCGGAACGCCGACAACTGCGGGAATAACGACTTTCACCGTTACGATCACTGATTCGGAGACGCCGACTCCGCAGACTGCAACCAAGCAACTCAGCATCACGGTCAATCCGAAACTGGCGGTCACGACTAGCAGCCTGACGGGGGGCATAGTTGGCGCCGCCTACAACCAGACGTTGGCGGGGACGGGTGGCCTTACGCCCTACACGTGGTCGATCAGCAGCGGCAGCCTGCCCGGCGGACTTAGCCTCAACTCGTCAACGGGAGCAATCACAGGAACGCCGACTACAGCCGGCACCTTCAACTTCACCGCCAAAGTAACCGACTCGGAGACGCCGACCCAGAGCGCGACCGCCAATCTGAGCATCACCATCAACGCTCAACTGGTGATCCAGACCAGCGGTTCCCTGCCGCAGGGCGTAATCAATATCACATACCCAGGCGCGACGCTTCAGGCAACAGGCGGAGTCACACCTTACACCTGGAGCATCAGCACCGGCAATCTGCCGCCGGGAATGAACCTCAACACCAGCACGGGAGCCATCACAGGTACGGCGACGTCGACCGGCACGTTCGGCTTCACCGCCAAGGTGACGGATTCCGGCACCCCGCAGCAAACGGCGACAGCCAACCTGAGCGTCGTCATTAACGGAGCCCTTGCAATCTCGACAACATCACCCATGCCGTCGGGAGTACTGACTCAGTTCTACAGCCAGAATCTCGCGGCCACGGGCGGCATCACGCCCTACACGTGGAGCCAAACCGGCGGTAGCCTGCCCACAGGTCTGACACTCAGCAGTAATGGCCTAATCTCAGGCACACCGAGTGCGACGGGCACGTTCAATTTCACCGTCAAAGTTACAGACTCCGAAACGCCTACTCAGAGTGTGACCAAATCCCTGAGCATCACAATCAATAACAGCGCGCCGCTGCAGATCATAACAAGCGCTTTGACAACGGGTGTGATCAACACTGGGTACGGCGATCAGTTTGCGGCGACGGGCGGAATCCAGCCTTATACCTGGAGTATCACCGCTGGCAGCCTGCCTCCGGGAATCACGCTCACTCCCAGCACCGGCGCACTCACGGGCGCGCCAACGTCCATGGGAACGTTCAACTTTACAGCTAAAGTGACGGATTCCAGTTCCCCAACGCAATCAGTGACGGCGAACCTGAGCATTACCGTAAACGCGGCGCTCACCATCACGACGACGTCCCTGCCAAGCGGCAGCGTCAGCGCACAATACCCTGGCACGGTCAGCGCGGCCGGCGGCATAGAACCTTATACGTGGAGCATCATCAGCGGCAACCTTCCACCCGGACTTACCGCAAACAATAGCAACGACATGCTGAGCTTCTCCGGGCAGCCGACCACCGCGGGGACTTATAACTTCACGGTTCAGGTCAGCGACAGCGAGCCTTCGCCAGCCTCACTCAATGGCAACTTCACTATTGTCATCAACAACACGCCGGTGGGTTACACGGTTTCCGGCACAGTCAGTTACGGCGGCACGAAGACGGGCCGGGTGTATCTGGCGTTGAACAGCAACAACTGCAACGGCTGTAATAACAACCTGGGCACCAGCATTTCCGCACCGGGGGCATTCACCATCCACGGCGTATTGCCCGGCACTTACAACCTGCAGGTCTTTATGGACACCCTCGGCTATGGCTCTCAGAACGCCGCTAACCCCACGGGCAGCTCCTCCAACATCACCGTGGTCAATGCGAACGTCAGCGGCGCCGGCGTCACGCTAATAGACCCAGGGACGGTGACTATCAGTTCGGCTCCTACCTGGAGCGGTAACCAAGGGTCGGGCGCATTCAGCGGAGGCGCCTTTGTTTCCTTCCAGTCCATCCAGAACAACAACGGCATTGAGATGCCGGCTTCATACAAAGTCGGCTGGAGCACTAGTTCGTCGTGCAGCTCCTTCGCCGGAACCAAGAGCTTCCCGGCAACTGGCCAGAACAACCCCTGGATCGTGACCGGACTCACGAATGGCCAGACCTATTACTTCTGTGCCCAAGGTGTGGCGGGCAGTTCGACCGGCCCATGGTCGGCGCCCTCCCCCGGCGTGCTCATCGAAGCATCCCCGGCCTCGGGTAACTATCTTGTCTCCGGCAAGGTCACCTTTACCACTCCGGCCACAGGGCCTCTGTATGTGGGCTTCTATGACCAGAACAGCGGCAACGTTTATGCCGATGTGGTGGGTAGCAAGTCGAGCCCACCGACAAGTCCGGCGGCGTACCAAGTCTATGTTCCCGCTGGCTCCAATTACTACTTCTTCGGGGTCATCGACCAGGCCAACTCCGGCCTCCTCAATGCTCCGGGACAAATCTCCAACACCAATGGAAACAACGCGGCTTCGGTTGCCATCAGCGGCACCACGCCCAACGAGAACCTGAACCTGCCTACCGTCAATAGCACCGCGACCGTGAGCACGCAGGCCCAGGAGCAGATTAGCCCAGGCAATCCCACCACCACCAACTACAGCATCGGCTTCCAGGTCAACGGTTCCTTCAAACTGCCAGTGGCCGTCGAGATTACAGCGGAATCCGATCCGGGAGCGGTGATCCCCGCGGACATTGCGACGGGTACCTTTAACGGCAGCCATGGCAACCAGTTCAGCTACTGGACCAACCTCAACGGCGCCACGCCGAAGGTCGGCGATTCCTATACGTTGAACGTCACCTACAGCGACGGCAGCACGGGTGTCTTCACACCTCAAGTCACCGCCGTGCTCAACAATGCCTTCGTCACCCCCATTGAACCTCAGGGGAGCAGCGTCAGTGTGCAGCCCAACTTCAGTTGGACCGACCCAGCCAACGCCAGCAATTACACCTACCAGTTCTGGCTGTGCTGCAATCAGAACGGGACGATCTGGCAGATACCCGGCAACAACTCCAACTCGAACGGCTTCTCTAGTTCCTACACGTCCATTCCCTGGGGCACCGACCCGACGGGTTCGGGCAGCTTGCCAAACGTCTCCAGCCTGAACGGAAGCTCGTACTACTCCTGGCAGATCCAGGCCTCGGACGCGAACGGCAACTCCGCGCAGGTACAGGTGAACTTCCAGACCGCTGCAGCGCCCTTAACGCTGCCGGCAGCCGGCTCCGTAGGCAGTGTAACGGTTAGCCAGAGCTTCAACGGGGCAATCAATGCCTCGGGCGGCACCGGACCTAACTACTACTTTACGGTGAATGGTTCCCCGGTACCCACTAACGGACAGCAGGTCAGCCTCGGGGACAACCTGTTTGCCTGGAACACCGGCGGCAACACGCTGTCGCTCGGTGGAACGCCCACGTCGCCCATGACGGTCTCGTTCACGGTCGCGGTAACCGACAGCGCAAGCGTGACCGCTGGCCCGTACACATACACAATCACCGTCAACACGCCCACGCCGCTCTCGCTCCAAACGACGGCGATGCCGGGCGGCGACAAGAGCTGGGCCTACAATGCCAAGCTGCAGGCCAACGGCGGAGTGCAGCCCTACACCTGGTCAGTCATCGGCGGCAATCTACCGGCTGGGCTTTCCATCAGCACCGATAGTGGTAGCAACGGGATCATCTCCGGAACACCCACCGCGACAGGGACCGCGAACTTTACGGTTCAGGTCACGGATTCGTCAAGCGTTTCGGCCACCGGCGCCCTGAGCATCACCATCGGGAATTGCGGCAACAACGCCAACCTCAACGGACACTACGCGTTTACGCTTAACGGCTGGAAGAGCGCAACCGATTTTCAAACCACGATTGGTAGTTTTGTGGCCAATGGAACAGGGAGCATCGGCAGTGGGCTCCTCGACATAAACGATCAAAACAAGGGACCCATAAGCGCGACAGCCACCGGTACTTACTGCGTCAGCTCCAACAACCTCGTCGCGATTAGCCTGACCGCGAGCGGCGGGGCCAGCGGCACTGCCGTCTTTGAAGCTGCGCTGGATACCACCGGCAACGGCCACATCATCCGCTACGACGCCACCAGCACCGAAATCAGTTCCGGGCTGCTGCGGAAGCAGACCACCTCGGCATTCTCGACCGGCTCGATTAAGAACAACTTTGCTTTCGGAATGATCGGGGTCGATCCCGGCAGTGACAACCGCTTCGGTATGGCGGGTCAATTCAACTCCAACGGCACCGGCACGCTTTCAGGCGAAGTAGATGGTGACCAGTCCAGCAACGGCCCGGCAAACACAACTCTAAGCGCAAGCGATTTCAGCGTGGCGTCTTCCGGCCGCGGTACTGTGGACATGGACCTCGTCGGTCCGGGGATCAGCTTGAACCTCGTCTTCTACGTAGTCAGCGCCGGCGAACTGCTGGTGATGGAAGACGACTCCGGCAACCTTCTAATGACCGGCCAGGCCCTGCAGCAAAGTGCTTCGCTCACCAACGCGTCGCTCAAGGGCAACAGTGTGATCGAACTGGAGGGTCTCGATACCTCAGGCGGCACACCGGTGTCCGACATTCAGGCTGGGATCATCAATGCCAGCGGTAGCGGAACATTTACCGCGACTCTGGACGAGAATGATGGTGGCTCCTTCGATGGCGGTGCGGGCAGCCCGCAGAGCATATCGGGAGACTACAGCGTGGCGACGAATGGACGCGTAACACTGTCCAACGTTACGGGCGGAGGAGGAGGGAACAACCACCTTCCGGTCTTCTATCTGGTTGGTCTGAACCAGGCTTTTGTGATTGATACCGGCAGCGAGGTGAGCTTTGGCACGATAACTCCGCAGACGGGAAGCAGCTTCACGAATGCTTCGCTGAGCGGAACCTTCATGGGTGGAAGTCAGCAACCGGTCGACACGAACGCGAGCGCGGAGGTCGATCAGGTGCACGCGGACGGTGCCGGCAATTTAACCGGGGCCTCTGATAACAACAGCAATGGGTGTGCGAGTGGAAATGCGTGTCCACAATCCAGTTCCCTCTCTTCCATAACCTATTCCGTCGCGTCCAACGGACGGACGACCGTGAGCCAGGCCGGGCAGGTAGGTGTGATCCTCTACATAATCTCGGGCTCACAGGCCGTCATTTTGCCGACGACCGATAGCAATCCGGCGCTGGATGATTTCCATCAATAACGGGAATTAGGAACGCAAATCACGGACCGGCCGGCTCACGCCCCCGGTCCGTTTTCTTTTTCGGGCGGATCCTGATGCCCCGAAGTTCCCCGCCGGTATATCATTCCGACGATCATGGGGACGCTCGATCCGGCTGGAGAATTTCTGCGCATCACGGAGCGCTATCGGCAGATGAGCGACAGCGAACTTCTGCTGCTCATCCCGCAAAACTCACAGTTGACGCCCTTTGCGCGGCAAGCGCTGGCGAGTGAGGTGAGGTCGCGAGGCTTAAAGCTGGAGGACGAGGACGCCTCCGCTCCGCCAGCTAAACCCAGACCTGTTGTCTATGATCGTCGTTCGCAGACCTTCGCCGATTCCCCCGCCCGCAATTCTTCTTCGATCAATTCTGCCCTGATCAATGCTCGCGATGGCGCTTCTCGAGGCGACCTCGATTCGTCCGACCTTGATTCATCCCACGAGGATTCAGACGATAACGATTCGTTTCTCACCGATCGCTCCTACGATGACGACCGCGAACTGGTGGAAGTCTGCACCGTTTGGAGTCTTCCCGATGCGCTTCAGGTGCAGATGCTGCTCGATCGGGGAGGAATTCCGTTCTACATTGGTCCGAAGAAAGCGGCCAGCGTGGACGCGGGAACTTTAAACTTCGGCAACGGGGTCAGCGTGCAGGTCATGCGCATCGGATTACCCTGGGCCGTGCAAGCGCTCCAGAATTATGCTCCCCAGAACGAACCGGCGCGGAAACAGGAGCAAGAACTAGCTGAGCTTTCGGTGCGCTGCCCGAAATGCCGCTCCACGGAAATCATCCTCGAAGATGTTGTCGCTGAGATTGCGGGCGCCTCCCGAAACTCTTCACCAACCTACAGATGGAGCTGCGATTCCTGCGGGTGCGAATGGGAGGATGACGGGACGGTAAAAGAGTAACGTGCCCGTTTGCTCGAATGGGCCAGATTGCGCGTCGCGGTTGTGCTTTTGCACTTTTCTATCCTTGGCTGAACTGCGACAATAGCCCGTTATTTCGAGTCGCGGGAGCACTTTCTGAGCGGGGAACTTCCTATCAATGTTGCGGTGGTTGGCGTGGGCGCTTTCGGGCGCAATCACGCGCGCGTTTATCACACGTTGCAGCAGGCGGGCAGCGTGCGACTGGTGGGAGTGGTCGATCCCGATACCGCGCGGGCTGACGGAGTGGCGCGCGAATTTGGCTGCAAGTCGTTCGGCTCGATCGAGCAGCTGTTAACGACGCACAGCGAGGTGCAAGCGGCCTCGGTGGCCGTCCCGACGGTTTTGCATCTGAAGGTCGCACGCACGCTGATGGAAGCGGGCGTGGATGTGCTCATTGAAAAACCAGTCGCGGCGACACTTGCCGAGGCCGACGAATTGCTGAAGGTGGCTGACGCGCACAGGCGTGTGGCGCAGGTGGGTCACCTGGAGCGCTTTAATCCGGCGGTGCGGGCAACGCTACCGCTGATCAATAAACCGATGTTTTTCGAGGTGCATAGGCTGAGTGAGTTTTCCCCGCGGGCGTTGGATGTGGACGTTGTACTGGATCTGATGATCCACGACCTGGACATTGTTCTGACCTTCGTGAAATCGGAGGTCAAGGAGATTCGCGCGGTGGGGTTGCCGATTCTGTCGGGCAAGGTGGACATCGCGAACGTCCGCGT
Organism: uncultured Acidobacteriaceae bacterium; assembly: GCA_963821295.1. GTDB lineage: Bacteria > Acidobacteriota > Terriglobia > Terriglobales > Acidobacteriaceae > Acidiflorens. Next base: position 95,879 of record CAWGDB010000002.1, read on the forward strand.
GGAATTTGAATCGGGCTGCGTGGCCAACTTCACGGCGAGCCGGGTTTCGACCGAGCGCGTGCGCAAGCTGCGATTTTTTCAGCCGGGACAATATATTTCGATTGATTATTCGCGGCAGGATGTGCTGGTGTTCTCGGTGGATGGAGCGCCCCACTCATCCGCGAAAGATGCGAATGTGAACGAGGGGCGCAGCCAGCCTAGTGTGAATCCGCAGATTCAGGTGACGAAGCCGGCGATTGTGGCGGAAGAACCGCTGCTGGCTGAGATCAAAGCATTTTTGGAATCGGTGCGACAGCGGACTCCAACCGCGGTCCCCTTGGAGGATGGCCGGAAGGCGCTTGCGCTGGGGCTGGAAATTCTGGCCGAGATCGGGCGGCATGCGGGGCGCGTTGGGGTGAGTTCGACGTAGAGTTGAAGGCAATATGGGTTCTCTCCGCTTTGCCCGGCACAGGCCCTTGGACCCGAGAGGAGTTTCACCCTGTGAGGCTTCTCTCCCTCAGGATGACATCAGCCGGTCGAGTTTCAATCGGAGATGACGGGGCAGAGCCCCGTTACCGCACGGGCGGGGCGTGCGCGCTACACGGGCTATTACTCAGGTACTCCCGCGAGTGGCGCAAAAAATGCGACAATAGAAAACAACGTCGCAACTCCCACTGTTTACGTAACTTTACGAAGCAGCCTACGCAACTTCGGGGGTTAGCCGTGGCTCTAAAGTAATAGCGCTGCCTGATGCCAGTCACCCAAATTCCGTCTCGCGATCCCTCGTCCTCGTCCGCCCAACCGTTGGAAGATCGCGGACTCTCCGAAGCCCAGCATTGGGAGACGGCCTACCGCGGCTTCGATCCGGACGATGTTCCGCATCTGCTGATTCAGTTGCAGGACGACCTTTCGCGGGCACGCAAGCGGGAAGCGCTCTGGCTTTCGGTCATTCTGCACTTGATGGTGGTAATTCTGCTGTGGAACAGCGACAAACTGGCGGCGCTGTTGCCGCACCGGGCAGTCGCTTTAGCGATTCAGACTGATGCCGACCGCGAGAAAGACGCGACGTTTCTGGAGTTGCCTCCCGACGCCCAGAAGCTGACGCGGCGTCCGGATGCGAAGGTGCTTTCGGATAAGGATCGGATCGCCACCAGCAAAACTCCGCAGATCAACCGCGATGAGCTGAAGAAAATTCTGCAGAGCGCACGCCAGGGACGACCCGGTGAGAGCGGGCAACCGCAGGCTCCTCCGTCACAGCAGCCGCAGATAGCGCAAACCCAGCCCCAGCAACAGCCCCAGGAAAATCCGCAGCAGAGTTCGGGATTGACGCCGCCGCGACAGAGCGATCAGATGGCGCAGTTGCGGACGCCTCCGCAGACAGCGCCCCGGATGCAACCGAATTTTAATTTGCCCAGGACCGCGGGTGACCAGATTGAGCAAGCCCTGAAGGGTGCAGCGGAGAATCGCGGGCGCTACGGCAGCGGCGAATCAGGCGATTACGGCTTGGGGCAGGTGCGCGGCGGGGCGAAAGCGCTCGATCAGGCGGAAATCCTGACGGACACGATGGGCGTGGATTTTGGCCCTTATCTGACTCGGGTCGTGCAGGTGGTGAAGGCCAACTGGTACAACCTGATGCCGCCGTCGGTCTATCCCCCAATCCTGAAGCAGGGGAAGCTTTCGATCGAGTTTGTGATTCTGAAGGATGGGAAAGTCAGCAACATGACGCTGCACACCTCATCGGGAGATGTGCCGCTCGACCGCGCCGCCTGGGCGAGCATCACCGCGTCGACTCCGTTTCCTCCGCTGCCCAAAGAATTTCCGGGGCAACTGCTGGGACTGCGGTTCTTTTACTTTTATAATCTGCAGCCAGACGATTTGAGGTAGGGAGACTGTTTGCTCTTATCATGGAGAAAAACCTCCCGCGCCAGTTTTATGGCAGTTTTTTACGGCGCCGATACGCAAGTGCGCGAATTGGCCAAATTCGTTTAACATAGGAACATTCGTGGTTCGAGCTGCATCCAAAATGAAAATATGAAGACTCGACAACTGTTGCTCTTCGCTTCGCTGATGGTGTGTTTATCCCTCTGCCCGCCGCTATTCGCCGATGATGTGCCGGATGCGCTCCGGCCGCCGAAGGGCGCGCAGGTGGCCATTGTAGTTTTTGAGGATCTGCAATGTCCGCAATGCGGCCGCGTGGCGCCGCTGCTTCAGCAGGCATCGCGCGCCTACAAAATTCCGGTGATTCAGCATGATTTCCCCTTGCCGCTGCACAACTGGTCGTTTGATGCGGCAGTCCTGGCGCGTTACTTCGACACGCATTCGAAGGAACTCGGAAACGACTTCCGCGCAACCGTGTTCGAACATCAGATGGAAATGACTCCGCAGAATCTGCGGGGCTTTGCGGAAAAGTTTGCTGCCGAACACAAGGTTGCGTTGCCGTTCGTGGTCGATCCGGAAGGCAAGCTGGCAGCGGAGGTGCGCGCCGATAAGGATCTCGGCCTAAGCCTGCACATCGATCACACGCCTACGATCTGGGTGGTCAGCAACAAGCATGGCGGCAAGCCCTACGTCGAGATCAAAGATACTTCGCAGCTCTACGTGACGATTGATGCGATGAAATAAGGCAAGTCAAAGTAAGAAGTCAGATTGAAGAAGTAAACAACGAAGTCAAAAGTCAGAAGTCAAATTGAAGAGGTAAAGTCTCTTTGCCATCGCTAACCTGCCACCAAGAGCCGTTACTTCTTCAATTTGACTTCTGACTTTTGACTTGCTTTTCTACTCGTTCCACTTCCTGAACAGCAGCGCGCCATTCGTTCCCCCGAATCCGAAAGAGTTCGACATGGCATACTCAAAGGTCGCTTTGCGCGCCTGGTTGGGAACGAAGTCCATGTTGTCGGTCTCGGGATCCTGATTCTCCAGGTTGATTGTGGGCGGAAAGATCTGATCGCGTAGGGCAAGCACCGTAACTCCTGCCTCTAAACCGCCGGCTCCGCCCAGCAAATGTCCGGTCATCGATTTGGTCGAACTGACGGGAACTTTCTTCCCAAACAGATTGCGGATGGCGTGCGCTTCGAGTGTGTCGCCCAGTGGCGTGGACGTGCCGTGTGCGTTGAGATAGCCGACCACGCTGGGATCGAGTTTGGCATCGTTGAGCGCGTTGCGCATAACGCGGAATCCGCCTTCGTGCTCCGGAGCGGGTTGGGTCATGTGATAGGCGTCTGAACTCATGCCATAGCCGACGAGTTCCGCGAGGATGGGAGCTCCGCGGCGGCGGGCGTGCTCGAGTTCTTCCAGAATCATGATGCCGGCGCCTTCGCCCATGACAAAGCCATCGCGATCGCGGTCCCATGGACGGCTGGCGCGCGCCGGATCGTCGTTGCGCGTAGAGAGGGCGCGCATGGCGGCGAATCCGCCCACACCCATTGGAGTGATCGCCGCTTCAGCACCGCCGGCGATCATGACGTCGGCGTCACCATACCGGATGATGCGAAAGGAATCGCCGATAGAGTGGGCGCTGGTGGTGCAAGCCGTGGCTGTCGCCTCGTTCGGGCCCTTGGCGCCATATCTCATGGAGACGTGTCCAGCGGCCAGGTTCACGATGGCGGCAGGAATAAAGAACGGCGAGATTTTGCGCGGGCCACCTTCGAGAAGCGCTTTATGCTCGCGCTCGATGACATCGAATCCGCCGATGCCGGAACCGATGTGAACGCCAATTCTTTCGGCATTCTCGGGCGTGACCTTGAGCTCCGACATCTTCATAGCTTCATCCGACGCAGCAAGCGCGAAGTGGATGAAGCGGCCCATTTTCTTGACTTCTTTCTTCTCGATAAAGTTGAGAGGATCGAAGTCGCGAACTTCAGCGGCGATCTGACAGGCGAATGCGGAAGTGTCGAACGCGGTGATACGATCGACGCCGCTCTTCCCGGCCACCAGAGCCTGCCACACTGCGCTCGTGTTGTTGCCGAGCGAGCAGATCAGGCCGAGGCCGGTAATGACGACTCGGCGCGCCAAACTATTTGCCTGCCTTGGCGTGCTTGCCGATATAGTCGACCGCGTCAGCTACGGTGCGGATCTTTTCGGCGTCTTCGTCCGGGATTTCGATGTCGAAGGCCTCTTCAAAAGCCATGACGAGTTCGACCGTATCAAGCGAATCGGCGCCCAGATCGTCTACGAATGATGCGCTGGGGGTGACTTCGCCCTCGTCGACGCCTAATTGCTCCACAATAATCTGCTTCACTTTTTCATCAACGGCTGCCATGTTCTCCTCGTTTCTTAGTCTGAGGTCGCGGGCCAGGTTCAGGCCGCGTTTACCGATTTACGACTGCCTTCTTGCTCATGCGGTTGTATGAAGGCGAAGCCAATAGTCTAAAAGGGAACGGAAAAGTATGCAAAGGGCTGCTATCAGCTCTCAGCTGTCAGTCTTCAGTTCTCGGGGCCCAATCCTTAAGGGTTTGGTTCACCGACAACTGAGAGCTGAGCGCTGAAAACCCTACTTCTCATATTCATCCCGCAGTCGCGTCTGCCGGCTGGTCATTGGGATCGCTTTCCCTTGAATGTAAACCTGCTTCACATCTGTCTTCACGTCCAGTGGATCGCCGCTGGCTACGACTACGTTCGCGGTTTTGCCTACGTCGAGCGAGCCCAGTTTGTCTGCTACGCCCCAAATTTCCGCGGCGTTGATGGTGATGGCCTTCAGCGCCTCGTCATAGGGGAGGCCAAAGGCGGTGGCAAATCCCGCCTGGTCGGGCAAGTTGCGCACGTTATGCGCGGAGTAGGAAGCGAAGGCGATCTTCACTCCCCGCTTGTAGAGTTGCGCGGGCAGGCCGTAGACCGCATCGTAGCGCTCGTCTTCTCTAGGAGCCTCATAGATCGGGCCGACGATCACCGGAACCTTGAGGCTGGCGACGTAATCGAGCACGGGTTGGGAGTGGCTAATGTGATTGAGCACGAATTTGAGTTTGAACTCGTTGGCGAGATTGACAGCCGTTTCGAGGTCGCTGGGGCTTTCCGCAGCGAGCACGATGGTCTTTTTGCCATCAAGGTAAGGTAGTAGGGCTTCCAGCTTCAAATCGTGCTTGGGGGCCAGGGGCCCGGGCTTTTTGTTTTGGACCGCATCCGATTTCCTGCGCTCGTAGTCAGTCCACTTTGACTGGTAGTCGCGCGCGTCGAGAAAAGCCTGGCGCAATTGCGCCGCCAGGCCCATACGAGTGGAAGGGAATTTGCTTTTTTCCAACCCACCCTTGTTGCGGCGCTGAGCGCCGGTAAAGTTGAGAGGCATGGCGTTATCGCGGATCAGAAGCATGTCGGGCGCCGAGGCCCCTGCCAGTTGGATGAAGGAATCCTGGCCGGGAAGCGTGTCACCGCTTTGCGGAGCGACGACAGCATTGGTGATTCCGTTCAGGCGGGATACAGGGATGAGCGCCGACTCGGCATGGAAGGCATCGGCAACGTGCATGTGGGGCATGATCTCATCGCTCGGTTCGAGGAGATCGTTGGTCATGGCTTCACCGGAAATTTCTGTGAGGCCAAGATGAGTTTCGGAATCGATCAGGCCTGGATAGATGGTCATGCCGCTAACATCAATGACTTGTGCGTTGGCCGGGATAGTGACGTTGGCTCCCACAGCTGTAATCTTGCCACCCTGCATTATGAGAACACCGTTGTCGATAATGCCGTGGGTGATGGTGAGGAGCTTGCCACCTTTTAAGGCTATGGGCTTATCTTGCCCGACGGCGCGGGTCGACAAGGTCGTCAAAATCAAGGGCAAAACCAAGCCCAAATAAAAGATCAAAGGCAGCGGCCCAGGGTGCCAGCTCCACATCCGTTGCTTGCTCCACTCTCGCGGATTTCCTGACAGCTGAGGGCTGAGGGCTGAGGGCTGATGGACGGCTGACGGCGGTCTCATTCGCCCTCCTTGTAGTGTGTCGTTCCCAGCCCGGGGAGAGAGCGGTCGAAGTAGACTTCGCCATCGATGACAACCTTGTCCGGCGCTCCGTAGCTCGAGAGCGGATAGCCGTCCCAAATTACCAGGTCGGCATCCTTGCCGACGTCGATCGACCCCACGCGATCGTCTACGCCTATGATCCACGCGGCATTCAGCGTGATCATCTTCAAAGCTTCTTCTTCGGTAGCGCCGCCGTAGCGCATGGTTTTGGCGGCTTCCTGGTTGAGGCGGCGCGTGTAATCCTCGGAGTCGCTCTTGATGGCCACGCGCACGCCTTTGCGCATGGCGATCACGGCGTTCCATGGAATCGCGTCCCAGGCCTCCTGCTTGAAGCCCCACCAGTCGGCCCAGGTGGCAATACCAACATTATTAGCGGCCAGCTGATCGGCAACTTTGTATGCTTCCACCGCGTGATGGAAGGCGCGCAGATTGTAGCCAAATTCCTTGGCCATCGCCATTTCGGTAAGCATTTCGTCGGCTCGATAGCAGTGGATCTGCACCATGAGCTTGCCACGCAGGACGTCCGCGAGCGCTTCGAGCTTCAGGTCGCGCTTGGGCGGAGTGGCATCCTTGTCGCCGCGCTTCACCTTTTCGTTGTAGTTATCCCACTCGCGCATGTAGTCCTGGGCATCGACCAGCGCTTGCCGTTGCACGGCGAAGTTGCCCATGCGTGTGGAGGGAAGCTGTTCGCGAGTGCCATAAACGCGCTTGGGATTCTCGCCGCTCGCGAACTTGATGGACCGAGGCGCGTTCGGGAAGATCATGGCATCGCGCGTGGCTCCATACTTGTGCTTGATGACAACGGCCTGCCCGCCGATCATGTTGGCCGAGCCATGGAGCAGCAGCGAAGTGGTCACGCCGCCGGCCAGTGCGCGATAGATTTCCTTATCCTGATAGTTGAAGGCGTCGATCATCATCATCTGCGGAGTAATTGGGCTGGTCGCTTCGTTGACGTCGTCATCGAGCGCGATGTGCGAGTGGCAATCGACTATCCCCGGCGTCACGTACTTTCCCTCGGCATCGATCACGGGAATATTGGCGGGAGCATTCACGTCTTCGCCGACGGCGGCGATCTTGCCGTTTTTTATGTAGACGGAACCGTGATTGATGTTTCCGTGCGTCACGGTCATGACGATAGCGTTCTTGATCAAAACATCGCGAGGCAGAGCGGAGGCCGAGGCTCCCGCTGCCGATTGCGCGAACACAGCTGTGGTCGCACAAGCCAACGCAAGCAGACAAAGCGATGCAGGTTTTATCGGGAGGCGCACAGGAAGGCTCCTGGAAAATTAGGCTTTCGGAAGAATGTTCGACCGAACACGGATTGTAGGAGCGTGGCAGGGCAGGGGTCAATGCGAATCGGTGCGCAAGTTACATAACAGTCCACGTTATAGCGTTTACCCAAGGCACCGGTCTTCCGCTTCCTGCTTGCCGCCGCGCCCAACTCATGGCACGATTCGAGAGTGAAAAATTCAAGCGTCATTTCTATTGCTGCCCTGCTGGCGCTGATTCTGCCAGCGCTGGCCTTGCCTGCGTTCTCGCTGAATTGCCCGAAGAACCAGCCCCAGACCCATGCCGCGCTCCTCGAAGTCGAGCAGAAGTGGGCGGATGCGCTCAGCCGGAAAGATGCGGACGCGGTCGCCTGTATTGTGGCCGATGAATTCGAAGACGCCGATGTGGATGGTTCGCTGCATACCCGCAGCCAGATGCTCGAGCACATTCCGAATCGCAAGCCGGGCGTGAATCAGTTAAGCGAGATGCGCGCTCACGTCGAAGGCAACTTCGGGTTCACGCGTGGGCTGGCCACGCTCGTGGACTCTTCCGGCAACGTTGTGGCGCGCGTGCGCTTCACCGATGTATTTACCTACCGTAAAGGGCGCTGGCAGGCGCTGGCCGGACAAGAGACGCTTCTCGGTGAGGCTGTCCGTTAGGTGCGGGCTGTCGTCCAGCGCGTGAGCCGTGCCAAGGTTACGGTCAAAGCCACGGTCAAAGTTACAGCCAACGCTGAAATCACGGGCGAGATTGGCCTCGGCCTGCTGGTGCTGCTTGGCGTGGGAGCGGCAGATACGCGCGTCGACGCGGATTACCTCGCCGAGAAGACGATTGGCCTGCGCATTTTCGAAGACGCAGATGGCAAGATGAACTTGTCGGTCGCCGAAGTAAGTGGCGCGGTTCTGGTGGTCTCTCAATTCACGCTCTATGGCGATGTGCGGCGCGGCAAGCGTCCCTCGTTCGACGCGGCGGCTGCGCCCGAACCGGCACGCCAGCTCTACGAATATTTTGTCGAGAAAATCCGCGCAGCCGGATTACGCTGCGAAACCGGCCGCTTCCAGGAGACGATGCAAGTCGAACTGGTGAACGAAGGCCCCGTCACCATTCTGTTGGACTCGAACAAAGCGTTCTAACTCGGACGTGGTCAACAGAGCGTAGCGCGGCACCTTGCCGGCGGTTCCGAGAGCCTGCCCTGAACTTGTCGAAGGGGCGCCCCGCCCTCGGTGCTGGTGTAGCGACAGCCGCCCTCGGCTGTCCAGGAAAGCTGATGCAAAGTTAGAAAAAAAGTTAGAAAAGATCACGCAGCCACAACCCTAGTCCGACGCCTGCACATCCATCGTGTCGCTAACCCACAGTTGCGCCGGAGATCCCTTGATCGTGCGAGTAGCGGTAACCCTGAAGCCGCTGCCCAGAATCTCGATATCGTAAATATAAGGAGGACGATCCCGCTTGATGGTGAGATAGTTCCCCGAAATCAGCTCGTCGAGCGAAGCAAGTTTGCCCTCGCTGGCCTGGTATCCGCGCTCGGCATTTGCGATGGCGAGCAAGTCAGTCTTCACGCCAGCGATGGTTGCGACTTCTTCCCCGCTGCCGCCAGCCCCGGACGGCGCAAGCGTTTTGACCTGCAAAGAGTAGAGATACATGGCGATGGCCGCCACGATCACTGTGCCGAGAAATCCAAAGGCGCGCATAGTGCCTCCCAAAGCATGCTCCCAAACCATGCTCCCAAACCAGCTCTCAAAACCAACGTCAGACCCTATTGCACCGCGAACTGCCCTGATCGACAAGTAACGCCGGTGAATGGCCAGCCGCCTGGCTCTTGCGGATTCCGGCTCCCGTGTAGACATTCAGGCGTCCCAAGGGATATTGAAAGCGTGGGCCGGTCCGGAGACTCTTCCGCGCGAGATCAGTCAAGACCAGTTTTGAAAGGGCATGGGCGGGTCATGCCCCCGTTAGGCGCTAACGAACTAAAGTCCGTAAGTGGAATGTCGATCAAAGAGTCGAGACATCATTTCGTGAGGCTTCAATGAAAACCAAATTGCTCTTATTGTCGAAATCAATGCTTCTTGTCTGTGCCGTGGCGGCCGTGACATGTAACGGAGCTTTTGCCGCCGAAACCCCAGCAGCGCTCGCCGGTGCGACAAAGGTCGACGCCGCGAAGGCCAAGAGCCTGATGGCTGAAGGGGCGATCATGGTCGATTCCCGCGTTGCCAATGAATATGCCGAGGCACATATTAAGGGCGCGATCTGTTTGCCCTACAAGGAGAAAAGCGTCAAAGACGTCAGCTACGACCCCACCATGGACTCGTTTGATCTTTCCAAGTTGCCCGCCAACCGGAACGCTGCGCTCATATTCGCCTGCAACGGCGCCGAATGCTGGAAAAGCTATAAAGCATCCAAAGCTGCCATCAAAGCCGGTTACAAGAGGGTCTATTGGTTTCGGGATGGCTTCCCCGCCTGGAAATCGGCTGGGTATCCGGTTGAGTAACCGTTTTGCCAAAAGGCCGCTCTTTTGTCCTTGCGGGTCAGGAGACTAGATGCTTAGCAAAGGCACCCTCAAGGTCAAGATGGGCGCAGCGGCGGCCATCGCCGCCACTGCGCTCTGCGGCCTTACTTTCGTTGACATATACAGTGTGAAACAAGGCACTCAGGCCTTGGCCTCGGTATACGAGGATCAGGTAAAGCCCGTCGCGGCTCTGCAGGAGATGGAAAGTGATCTCAAAGAGGTCCGCTTTCGCATGGCCGGTGTCCTGCTCGACCAAATGCCAGCCGTAGGCTCCTCTAACCAACTGCGAGACACGGTTCGAGATTTGCCCGAAAGTTGGAATGCCTTTCGAAGCAAGGCAGCCAGCCACCCGGCTTCGACGCAGGCGGCTGAACTGGCTGCCAAAATTGAAGAGAGCATCCCTCAATTTCTGACTCTTTCGGAAAAACTGGAGAAAGCCTATGCCAATTCCGACAAGAAAACTTTGAGTTCCTTGCTCGAAGACGACTGGCCAGTAATTCAGGCGCAATTAGTCAAACCGCTTGAGCAGCTCATATCCGAACAGCAAAAGGCCGTGAAGGAAACTTATGAGGCGAGTCGTCGCAGCGGAACCAGGCTAATGTCCCTGGGGCTCACAATTTCTATCGTCAGTGTATTGGTGTCTTTGATCTTTGGACTTTTGATTTCACGTTCCATTCTGATCCCTCTTCGCCAGACTATGAACATGCTCGAGGCCGTAGCCGCCGGCGATCTCACTCAGCATCTGGAAGTGAAAACAAAGGATGAAATCGGCGCCATCGCAGCCGCATCGAACAAGATGAATGCCAGCCTGGAGCACATGATTCACTCCATTGCGGCGAGCGCCGAAGATGTCGCAAGAGCCAGCCAGCAACTCTCCGCCGCCAGCCAGACCATCGCGGCCAACTCAGAAGAGACCTGCGCCCAGGCGGATGTCGTCTCGCAGTCTGCTCGATCGGTCTCCCAAAACCTGCAAAGCGTCTCCACCGGTGCCGGAGAGATGACATCGACCATTCAATCGATCGCTTCCAATGCTCGCGAGGCGGCCAGCGTCGCTGGCGATGCCGTGCAGGCCGCTCAGGCCGCAAACGGCACGGTCGCCAAACTAGGCGACTCCTCGCTCGAAATCGGAGAGGTGATCAAGGTCATTACTGGCATCGCCCAGCAAACTAACTTACTCGCCCTGAACGCCACCATCGAAGCGGCTCGCGCTGGGGAGGCTGGCAAGGGCTTCGCGGTCGTTGCCAACGAGGTCAAAGAACTGGCAAAGCAGACCGCCAAGGCTACAGAGGACATAAGCCGCATGGTCGAAGCGATTCAAGCTGGCAGCAAGGATGCGGTAGAAGCGATCGGCTCAATCGGCGCTGTAATTACCCGGATGAATGAGATCTCCGGAACAATTGCAACCGCTGTCGAACAACAAAGCGCAACCACCAGCGAGATGACTCGTAACCTGACGGGCGCCTGCGCTGGATCGGGCGAGATTACCCATAACATCGGCGCCGTGGCGCAAGCGGCTCGCGGCACCTCGAGCCATGCGCACCAATCGGATCAGGCAGCCGACAGTTTGGCAAAAATGGCGGCGCAGCTGCGCGCTCTGGTACAGCGGTTCAAAATCGACTTAGACCCTGCCCTGGTCGAGAGCGATCCTCGAGCACCCCACAAAAAGGCATCAGCTGCGGCTGGCTAAGTCAAAACCCCCCCGCCGCAAACCCTCAGAAAACTCCGTTGGCGGAATCCGTGGGCGAATCTCGGGAGAAACATCGCCTCATTCCCTTGCGAATTCCGCTAAAATATTTATTTCTCATCAAAATACGAAGGAAAACGTCGTCAGAATCCGGGCTGCATCAACCCTAACCAATTGATTATAAATATCTTACAGCTAGTCCTTATTCCTCAAAGATTTAGCGAAAAACACCCCGTAACTCTTTTGTTTTCTGGAGGGATAACAAACTAGTGAACTCGCCAGCGCCAGCGCAGGTTCGTTGTACCATCAGGGCACATGTCATTTGTGCGCAATCCCGTTCCGCACACCAGTTCGCGCCTGCTGGAGTTCGAGAGCCTGCGCGAATTGCTTGCCGGATATGCCTCGTCGCCACTCGGCCAACGCCGCATCGCCGAACTTCAGCCGTCGCTGGATCGCGCGTGGATTGAAACGCAGCAGACGCTCACGGCTGAAATCCGCGAGTATCGCCGCGTTGGTGGCAGATTTGAATTCGCGGGCCTCCCCGAAGTGGAGAAGCTCCTTGAGAAGTCGCGGATCGCCGGAGCCGCTCTCGAAACCACCGACATCCGCGATATTGTCCTCGTAGCCGATCGCGCGGCGGAGTGGAGCGAGATTGTGCGGCAGCCGCCAGCGGCCATGCGCTCCGATTGGAAAGCAGTGATCGCGCTTTCGGTCGGCATCGGCGACTTCTCGGGCTTCCTGCGCGCGTTTCGCAACAAGATTCTGCCGGATGGAACTCTTGACGACCACGCATCGCCGGAGCTGAGCCGCATCCGGCGCGAGATTGAGAAGCAGAAGCGGCAGATTCAGGAATCGCTGCGCGGCCACCTCCGAAAACTCGCCGAAGGCGGAACTGTTCAGGATGAGCTGGTCACGATCCGCGGCGAGCGGTTTGTGATTCCGGTGAAGGTCGAGCAGAAGCGGCGTGTGCCGGGCGTTGTGCACGGCGCAAGTTCGAGCGGCCAGACCGTCTTCGTTGAGCCCCTTGAAACCATCGAACAGAATAACGAACTGGTTCGCCTCCTGGACGAAGAACTCGCCGAGGTGCACCGAATTCTGCTTGAGATGACGCGCCAGATAGGCGAGAACGCGGAGGCGATTCTGGCCGCGGCGGATGTGCTGGCCGAGTTGGAACTGCAGTTTGCCAAGGCGCGATTCGCGGAGGACTACAACTGCGTCGCCGTGACTCTCTCGACCGTAGCGCCGGCGTCCTCGCCGGCGGTTGGGACGGCGTCTCGCCGTCCCCTGCAAACTGAGGAGACGGAAGACGGTGCAAGCCCAGTCGCGACGCTCATTCTGCATCGCGCGCGGCATCCTCTGCTTGAGCGGAATTTGAAACTCAAGAAGGCTGCGATTGTGCCGGTGTCCATTGAACTGGAAGGCGAGCGGCGGCAACTTGTCATTACCGGTCCCAATACTGGCGGCAAAACTGTCACCCTGAAGACTCTCGGCCTGCTGGCGCTGATGGCGCAATCGGGTATGCCGGTTCCGGCCGACCGCGCCGATCTGCCGGTATTCGATGCGATTCTCGCCGACATCGGCGACTATCAATCGATCGAGCAGAATCTGTCGACGTTTTCAGCGCATGTCACGAATATCGATTTCATTTCGAAGACGGCCACCGCGAATTCTCTGGTGCTGCTTGATGAGCTGGGATCGGCGACGGATCCCGAAGAAGGTGCGGCTTTGGCGGTTGCGATCTCGGGGCACTTCCGCGCGCTCGGATGCATGAGCGTGATTTCCACGCATCACACTTCGCTCAAGGTTTATGGCGCCAACACTGCGGGCGTAGTGAATGCGGCGGTCGGCTTCGACGAGGCCACTCTGCAACCAACGTATGAGTTGAAGATTGGTATACCCGGAGCTTCCGCCGGGATCAACATTGCACGCCGGCTCGGATTGAACCCGACGATTATCTCGTCGGCCCAGGGGCGGCTGGGCACGCAGACGCAGGACGTAGCACGGTTTCTCGACAAGCTGCATTCCGAACTGCGGACGCTTGAAGGTGAGCGCGCACGGATTAAAACAAGGGAGCAGGAACTGGAGCGCGAGAAGTCGCAACTGGCATTGGAAGGCCGCAAAGAGCAGCAGGCCAAGATTCGCGAGATGGAGAAGAAACTGGAGACGCTGTTTCGCGATTTCGAATACCACGCGCGCGAGGCGGTCAATGCCGTGCAGGATCGCGTGGCGCAGCAGAAGCTTTCGAAGGATGCGGAGCGGCGGATCGCCAAGGCGCGGCGCGAGTTTCGCGAACAGTTCGATTCGACCGTGGTGGCGCATGCGACGGGCGCCGATCGCGGTGATCCGCATGCACAACCGGCGCTGGTCAAGCATGTGTCCGAAGGAGACACGGTGAAGCTGAAGTCGATGGGCCGGGCGGCAGTGGTCAAAAAGAAGGTCGGCGAGAATCACTTCGACGTGGAGATTGGCTCAATGAAAATGCGGATTGCGCGCGACGATATTGCCGAGGTGGTGTCACAGGCTGGCGCTTCTCCGGTGGAAGCGGCGCGGGCGCGAGGCATCAAAGTTTCTCTGGAACGGGATGCGAGCGCCTCGACCACGCCGACCGAGATCAACGTAATTGGGCGGACGGTCGACGAGGCGACCAGCGAGGTCGAAAGATTCGTCGACCGCGCATTTCTTGCCGGCATGCAGCGGGTACGGATCGTGCATGGCAGCGGCATGGGAATTTTGCGGAAGGCGCTGCGGGAGTATTTGAAGAAGCATCCGCACGTGGAGACGGTCGCGGAGGCTCCGCAGAATGAGGGCGGCGGAGGGGCTACGCTGGTGGAGTTGCGGGTGTAAAAGCACCGCTTTTCCTCAATTTCCCAGGAAGAATCCTGGTATTTCACACCTTTCCCACAGGCTCCACGCGCATGTGCCCACCGCAAGTGACGTTTGAACTTCAATGATCTACTTTCCCCGTTGATAATGAATGTGGCTCCATTTTCAGTTCCGCCCATGACCTCTTCCGACAATTTCAAGGAGACCCTCAAGCAGCAGGCGGACATCGTCCGCATTGTGGGCGATTACGTCAAGCTTCGGAAGGCCGGGGCTCAGAATTTCTCCGGACTGTGTCCGTTTCATAGCGAGAAGACAGCTTCTTTCTCTGTGCATGCTACGCGGCAGTTTTATCACTGCTTTGGGTGCGGAGCTTCGGGGGATGTATTCAGTTTTGTGCAGAAGGTGGAGAACGTTTCTTTCCCCGAGGCGGTGCGGCTGATTGCCCAGAAGCTGGGCGTGCCGATGCCGAAGGTCGCGTTCTCAAGCCCCCAGGAGGCGCGCGATGCACAACGGCGCGGGTCGCTGTTGGATATCCACGAGCGCGCCACCGTTTTCTTCCGCGAATGTCTGCGGCGTCCTGAGGGTGCGCATGCGCGCGAATATCTTAAGGGGCGCGGTCTCGACGACGACACGATTGCGCGCTTTCGCATCGGGTATACGCCGGATTCCGGGTTTTTGCTGCGCGATGCTTTGCGACGTGAGTTCGACGAGGAATTGCTGCGGGAGAGCGGCTTGTTTTCGTGGAAAGAAACAGTTTCCAGCAACGAGCGGCGAGCCACGAGCAAGCAAGAAGATGCGGAGCGGGCGGTGCAGACGAATCGCGAGAGTGCTGGTGCGAATGACGAACAGCGAACGACGATCGACGATTCGTCGACTCGTGAGGCCGCTGATCCAAAGCTCGAAGCCCGAGGCTCGCGGCCCGAGGCTACGATGTACTCCAAGTTTCGCAACCGCG
Source organism: uncultured Acidobacteriaceae bacterium (assembly GCA_963821295.1). GTDB lineage: Bacteria > Acidobacteriota > Terriglobia > Terriglobales > Acidobacteriaceae > Acidiflorens. The sequence continues at coordinate 111,039 of CAWGDB010000002.1, forward strand.
TCATGTTTCCCATCGCTAACGACCAGGGAAAAGTGATTGCCTTTACGGGGCGCACGCTGTCTTCGGATGAGAAAGCGGGGCCTAAGTATCTGAACTCTCCGGAAACGAAGATTTATTCGAAGTCGCGTGTGCTGTTCAACCTGGACAACGCGAAGGAGGCAATTCGCAAGCTGGAATACGCCATCCTGGTCGAAGGCCAGATGGATTGCATTTCCGTATACGCGGCGGGTTTTCACAACGTGGTCGCTAGTTCGGGGACCGCGTTCACGGAGCTGCAAACCAAGTTGCTCGGGCGCTTCTCGAAAAACATTATCGTCAACTTCGATCCCGACACGGCCGGAGCTCGGGCTACCGAGCGCACGCTCGGCTTGCTGGTCGAAGAGGAATTCAATATCCGCGTTCTCACGCTGGAGGCCGGATTCGACCCGGACCTGTTCATCCGGCGCAAGGGGAAAGATGCCTACGGCGCGGCTTTGAAGAACTCGCAAAAGTATTTTGATTATTTGATTGACCGGGCCCGTGCGCAGTTTGGCGTCCGCAACGCCGAGGGCAAGGTGAAGGCGGTCAATCATCTGTTGCCGCATATTCAGCGCGTGCCCAATCGCATTGTACGCGATGAGTTGGCCCTTGAGATTTCGCAGAAGCTAGGCATTGATTCTGCTGTGCTGCGGCAGGAGCTTAAGCATGCCGCTACAAATCGCTCGGCGACTGCGGTAAAGGCGCCGGCCGAGGCGCAGATTACCGGAGCGGAGCGGGTGCTGATTCGAGCTTTGGCCTCGGCGCGCCAGATGCAGGCTGGCGAGTCCCGGAGTTCGGCTCGGGACGGAGCGGAGGAGGAGTTCGATCCCGCACGGCAGGCGCAATATGCGCTCGAATCGGAACGGCTGCATGAAGGACTGGCATCGGAATCGCTAATGGCGGCGCTCCTCGAGCCGGGCGCGGAGACCGCCGATCCGCTGGAGTTAGCGAAGAACGATGGCGACCGGCGGCTGCTGGCGTCGATCTTGATGCATGAAGAAGAAGAGCTCACGCCCGACACCGTGGAAGGCGCCGTGCGTGCTCTGCGCAGGATTGCGCTGCGGCGGCGGCTCGAGGAGACGCAGCGGCGTCTGCTGCAAACCGGGCTTTCCATGGAGGAAAAACAGGCGGTTTTACAGGAAAAAATGCGATTGAAGCGAGCTTTGATGGACCCCTCGCTGGCGGAGGCCGCGGGACGGGCCAGCTGACAACCGGAACTCTTAAACAAGAAAGGCGGTCAGCAGGCCGTCCGCTGCGAGCGCCATTCCTGGTTCGCGGGCTTGCCCGGCGACTCTGGGCGCTTGGAACCGAACCGGCGCCTGCGCCATCTAACAAGATAGCTAGTAGATACGGGCAATCGCGGGCGCTGCAACCTGAAAGGCGGAGTCCATTCGCGCTGGCAGCATCGGTTTCGATGGTGCTATACTTTTAGGGTTTGTGCGCTCTCGGCACAGCTCCGTAACAACTCCCACCGCTGGAATGTTTCGGCGTCCGTGAATCGGCGGGCGTCTTGAGGATGATCTGTTTTGGCACTTGACGATAAGTTCGACGACATTAAAAAGCTGATCGATGCAGGCAAGGAAAAGGGATATCTGACCTATGACCAGGTCAACGACCTCATCCCGCACGATGTGCATTCTCCTGAAGACCTGGAAGATCTGCTAACCACGATCGGAACTCAAGGTATCGATGTACTCGAAAGCTCGAAAGGGCCTTCGACCGATCTGGAAAAAAAATTCGAAGAAGTGGAAGAAGGCGCTGAGGATGTTGAACTCGACCTAACCCCTGGCGCCCTGGAAAAGACCAATGATCCCGTCCGCATGTATCTGCGTGAGATGGGAACCGTGCCGCTGCTCACCCGCGAGGGCGAAGTCGAAATCGCCAAGCGCATCGAGCGTGGCCAAAACCGCGTACTGAAGGCGCTTTCGCGCTCTCCCATTGTGATTCGCGAACTTCTCGCCTTGGGCGAGGACCTCGAAAAGGGAGTTCGCTCAATCAAAGAGTTGGTCACCTTCGACGAAGAGGAGATCACGGAAGAGATTGTCGACAAGCGTCTGAAAGAATTCCTCGCCAAGATCAACACGCTCGACAAGCTTTACAAGAAGGTGATGCCGTTCGTAGAGAAATTGGCGGCGGTCAACCAGAAGAAGAATCCCCGCGGCCACCGTCGGCTTCGCCGCAATCTGGCCCGCGCCATCGTGCGCACCTCGCAGGCGGTGCGCAAGCTGGGCTTCACCAACAACGAACGCAAACGCCTGATTGAGCGCGTCAACCGCACGGTCGACGGCATGCGCTCGCTCGACCGGCAGATCCAGAACCTCGAAAAGCGCGCCGAAGGCACGCGCAGCGAAGAGCAGCGCAAGGAATATAAGAAGCAGGCGCGCGCCGTCCACGGCGAACTCGAAAAGCTTGAAGTCGAAGCAGGACTGTTGTTCCAGGAGCTCAAGCGCACGCAGCGCGAGATCATCCAGGGCGACATGGACGCCGAGCAGGCGAAGCGCGAACTGATTGAAGCCAACCTTCGACTCGTCGTTTCGATTGCGAAAAAATACACCAATCGCGGATTGCAATTTCTCGACCTGATTCAGGAAGGCAATATCGGCCTGATGAAGGCCGTGGATAAGTTCGAATACCGCCGCGGGTATAAGTTCTCGACTTATGCTACGTGGTGGATTCGACAAGCGATTACACGCGCCATTGCCGATCAGGCGCGTACCATTCGTATCCCGGTGCACATGATCGAAACCATCAACAAGCTGATCCGCACCTCGCGGCAACTGGTGCAGGAGCTGGGACGCGAACCGACGTCGGAAGAGATCGCCAAGCGGATGGATATTCCGGTGGCGAAAGTCCGCAAGGTGCTGAAGATCGCGCAGGAGCCGATTTCGCTCGAAACGCCGATTGGCGAAGAGGAAGATTCGCACTTGGGCGACTTCATCGAAGACCGCGGCGTTGTTTCGCCGGCGGATGCGGTGATCAACGTCAACCTCAAGGACCAGACGGGACAGGTCCTGCGCACGCTCACGCCGCGCGAAGAGAAAGTGATCAAGATGCGCTTTGGACTCGAAGATGGCTCGGAACACACGCTTGAGGAAGTGGGCCAGTCGTTTGCGGTTACGCGTGAGCGAATACGGCAGATCGAAGCGAAGGCTTTGCGGAAATTGCGACATCCATCCCGCTCGCGCAAGCTGCGGGCGTTCATGGATGGAGTGCGAGACTAGATCAAAAGTCAGAAGTTAGATCGATGAAGTGGGGCGCGAGTGATCGCGCCTTTTTTCTTGCGCCCAACCCGCCACTTCGAACCCAGACTTGATCCAACCAAGCTCGTTTTTATCACTCTCAGGCCTTAGAAGACCTTAACGTGGAAGGTCAGATACTTCTTGGGATTCTCGCGAATTGCCTTTACCAGTTCCCGCGTTTCGAGGAGCATCTGGTTGCTGTTGTTGTAGAGCGCGGGATCCTTGAAGAGCATGCCGGCAGTGCCTTCCCCTTTTTCCAGCCGGTCCGTAAGGGCGGCCAGATTGTTCATGGTGACTTGCAGCTTGTTGGCAAATTCCTGATCGTGGGTAAACTTGCCGAGCGCGCCCTTGCCGGCATTCATGTCATCGGTCAACTGGCGCAGGTTGGCGACGGTCTTGTTGGTATTGTCGTAGAGGGCGGGATCCTTCAACAGCTTGCCGGCCGAGCCTTTGCCCGCCTGCAGATCGTCGACGATCAAGTTGACTTTGTCGATGGCGGCGATGGCTTTCTTGTATGCTTCGTCGCTGGTCAGAAGCGGGCCGAGCGAGCCTTTGCCGCTCTGGACATCATCCATCAGTCCCTTGAACTCGGCGACCGTGGCATTCAGGCGGTCATACAATCCCGGATCGTAAATGACCTTGCCGATCGAGCCCTGACCGCTTTCGATGAAACCGACGATACGATCGAGGCGTTTGAGCAGGGCATCCATATTTTGAAGGGTGCCCTGGCTGGCGCGCACCACATCCTGGACATCCGGCTGGTCGCGGCCCGGCAATGTATCGCCGTTTTGGGCGGGGGGCCCTTTGGCTAGAGAACTGTCGATGTCCACGAAGGTTTCGCCCAGAATGCCGGCGGTCGCCAGGGTAGTGACAGAATCCTTGCGCAGGTCGAAGGAGTATTTGGTGCTGACCTTCATGATCACTTCGACGGGCGTGGTCGGCTTGCCGGACATGATTCGTATGCCAGTGACATTGCCCAGATCCACGCCAGCCAGGCGCACGGGCGCGCCGACGCGCAAGCCGCCGGCGTTGTCGAAATATGATTTCAGGGTGATCTTGCGGGTGAACCAGCCCCCGGTTCCGCTCATCAGGAAGATGAGCACCATGAGGATGATGCTGCCGGCGAGGACCGTGAGTCCTACGCGGAGCTGCGACCACTTGAGCTGCTTCTGGCTAGGCAAGGCGGTCTGTAAACCGAAAGAAGCATCATAGCAAAAGCAGACAATTTCAGGGTTCGGGATTCATTCGAGGGAAAATAAGAGCCAAGAGTGAAAAAACCCCGCGATCTCTGGAAGGTTATCCTCTGGCCAGTTCGACCAATTGCGGCGATCTCTTCTATCTTCTTTCATGGTGGTTGCACAGGCTCAATCCGCCACGCGCAGCGCAGACGCAATCAAAGTCGACTCGGTCAGGCACACGTCGTGGCGACCCTCAGCGTTTGGATTCCGAGGCATGCATTCGGAACGAGAAGCCATCGACTTTGTAGATCACCTGGCCCGGGTCTCCTGCCGTCGCCACGGCCTTGCCCGCACGAACGGCCTCGAAGGCAACAACCAGGCGCGGAAGCACGGACGGCTCCGCGACGGGAATATTGTGGGCGCCAAGAACAGTCTTAATCTGCGGCGCGAGCGCGGCCAGCTTGTGGATCGAAGCATCGTAAGCGTCGAGATTGGTTTCAGGGCGATAGAGCCAGATTGTCGCGGGATAGTACGTGTCGCCAGTAAAGAGCAGGCCGTTAGCGCGATCGAGAAGAGAGATGGCGTCGGGAGTATGGCCAGGGGTGGCGATGACTTCGAGAGTACGTCCTCCCAGATCGATGCGATCGCCGTCATGAATGTAGGACGAAATCTTCCAGGGGCGCGTGGAGTAAGTTTTCGGATCGAATCCCTTGGGTAGAGTGCCGCAGATCTGGTCAGGCGCGATTTCGGCTTGCGCATCTTCGCGCGACCCGCGAGCATTCTGACGAGTGAAATCCGTGTCCATGCCGTAGATCGTGTCGAACTGCCAGTTGTCGCCGACGTGATCGTTGTGCGTGTGCGAATTAAGTACGACGATCGGCAACGACGTCAACACGGAGACAACCTTCTTCAGATCGCTGATGCCCATGCCAGTATCAAAAAGCGCGGCGCGCTTGTTGCCGACAATGAGGTAACTGATGGTTTCTTCCGACTGATGCGGCTCGTAGATGGCGAAGACCGTGCCCGTCGCGCCCATCGCCACTTTATAGACCTCATACCACGGATCGGCGATTTCGACACGCTGGAGGGTTTTGTATTCCGGACGTGGCAGCGGACGGCACCAGTCCGGAACTTGCGTCTGCGCGAATACACCGGATACGAAGAAAACGAAAAAGGCGAAGAGAACAGCGCAGCTAGTTTTCCAGAATGACATGGGCGAGGGCTTCCTCGGAGGTGTGGGTGAGCGACAGCGCGATGTGTTTCGAGCCGAGTTTTTCAGCGATGGCGGCGGCCTGGCCGTGCAACTGAAGAGTGGGCCGCTGGCCCTTGGGGCGCACGACTTCGATGTCGCGCCAGCGCACGCCGTGGCTCCATCCGGTGCCGAGAGCTTTCATGCCGGCTTCCTTGGCGGCGAAGCGGGCAGCGTAGCTTTCAAAGCGGGTGGCCTTGGCCTCGCAGTAACGAATTTCCCCCTCCGTGAAGATGCGGTGAAGGAAGCGCTCGCCATAGCGCTCGATCGATTCGCGAATGCGGGGAACTTCGGCGATGTCCACTCCGGTGCCAATGATCATGCAGACATTGTGAAGTGGCAACCAGTAAAAACGCAACACGTAGGGACAGCCGCCCTCGGCTGTCCAGAGCAGTGATAGGTGCGCGGTCTGTTTTGTACGGGATGCCGGTCTGGACCCTTTAACCTACCCCTTGCCTCGCTACGGATTAATGCGGGAGAGTCGGACAGCCGGGGGCGGCTGTCGCTCCGCAGGAGACTAGAACAGTTCATCGCCCCGGTAGATCATGTCGCCATCGATCACGCGAGCTTCGGCGGTAAGTTTGTGTGGGCGCGCTGGACCCTTGGCGTCGATATGCAGAACCTCGTGTCCGTGAGCCACCAGCCAGTCGGAAACGATCATCCGATGGCAACGAAAATAGACTCGTTCGGCGCACATGTACGCGGTACGGGTTTGTTGTGCGATTCGCAGTAGCTCGTCCATCGCCTGTTCGAAATCGGGAGTGAGCGTGTAGTCGGCGTAGTTGCGGAAACTGGCGTTGCGCAGGGCGGTATGCGGCGAGTCCTCCCGCGTCTTCTTGCGGTATCCGCCGAGCGATTTCATCCAGACGTAGTGAATGCCGTGTTTAGGGAGTTCGCTCCCCAGCGACTCGCGATTGAAATGCGGCAGCCGGCGCGACATGGGGAAGGCGCGGATGTCGACCAGCGTTTTGATCGTGTGCGCCTGTAATGCGGATAAGAATTCGTCAAATGTTCGCGTGGAGTGCCCGATGGTGTAGAACCTAGCCACACTTCCATTTCACCACGAAAGACAATTTCTGAGAGTCGCGGACGGAGATGGTTCAGCCGATCGACTGCAGAATTACCACGATGTGAGAATCTTGCTCCGGGAAGACAGTGCGCAGGTCCAGCAGCACGCGGCCTTCTTCAACGCGCGCGATTACAGGCGGATCGCCCCCACGCAGGCGAACGCTAAGTTCGTCGGCGCTGAAATTGTCATGCGTGACCGCGATGAGGCAAGTTGGCAGAACCGCCGTGGGAGCGGCGCCGCCGCCGATGAGGGACTCGCCGTCGAATAGCTCTAGCCTGAGCTTGGAGGAGTTCCTGGCGGGAGAAGTGACCTGAGAGATGAGTCTTTCCCCGCGCGCAGCGATTTCATCTTTGGACAGGCGCATCATGCGCAGTACAGGGACCACATCATGATCGTGTTTGACATAAGCCATCAAAGTGGCTTCGAGCGCGGCATAAGTCAGCTTGTCGGCGCGAAGGGCGCGGAAAAGCGAGTTGGAACGCATGCGGGCAACGAGGTCGGCACGTCCGCTGATTAACCCGGCTTGCGGGCCGCCGAGCAGCTTGTCTCCGCTGTAGGAGACAACGTCGACGCCCGCGTGCAGGCTGTCGAGAACTCCCGGTTCGTTGATGCCAATGGAACGGAGATCGAAGAGGGCGCCGCTGCCGAGGTCCTCTATAAGAGGAAGGTTGCGGCGGCGCGCAAGCTCCACTAAATCGGAAAGCGCGGGTTGCTCGGTGAATCCGGTGATCGCGAAGTTGGAGCGATGGACGCGCAGCAAAAGGCGGGTATGATCGGTGATGGCGCGCTCGTAATCGGCAATGTGGGTGCGGTTGGTGGTGCCAACCTCACGCAGGGTGGCCTGCGATTTCGACATTACGTCGGGAATGCGGAAGGAGCCGCCAATTTCGACCAGTTCCCCGCGCGAGACGATGACTTCGCCGCCTTCGGCAAGCGAGTTAAGAGCGAGAAGAACGGCGGCGGCATTGTTATTGACGACGATGGTGGAACATGGAGCCCCGGGCGCCCCGCCCGTCCATCCATCACCCTCGAGCAATTTCCGGAAGAGGCGGTCGACGTGGATGTCGCGCTTGCCGCGCTCCCCGGTCGCGAGATCGAATTCGAGATTCGAATAAGTGGTCGCCGTTTCCTGCACGTGGTCAAGAGCGGCAGCGGCGAGCGGCGACGCGTCCGAGATTGGTGTGCAGAATCACGCCGGTCGCATTGATGACCGGACGCAGCGAGTAGCGAAGCGAACTGGCGAAGCTGGCGCTCGATCGCGGCCGCAAGGCCGGCGAGGGCGAGGTCTAAGGATTTCGGTGTCGAGGCGGTCCCCGGAAATTTCATGGCGTAGGCGCGCGACGACGACGCGAATGCTCTCGACAACTGCAGCGTGGCCTTCGCGAGCAACGAGAGCTTGAAGTTGGGGCAACTGCAGAAGTTCGTCGGTCGAGGGCAGCTTCTGAAACAAGGCGGATTTGGGCGTGGTGGACACCGTTGGGGATTATGCCACAGACGGGTTGACCTACTTCAGATGCACAGCTGCCTCGGTCGTCTTGGTCTTTTGCCACGCCGTCTTCCCATCTTTCACCTTCGGCAGAGCGTACTTCGGCCTGATCTCGTGGCATCCCGCTTCGCAATGGACTCCACCCACCGCCGATTCGGGCGCTGGCATTGGCGAATTGACGGCCAATTCGCGGTCGGCTTCGAGTTGGCGCTCGACCTCCTGAATCAGCATGTGGTTTTCGTCCGATGTCAGCCACTTCTTCTGATTAACCAGATAATTTTCCAGACGGGCGATGGGATCGCGCTTCTTCCAATACTCGAACATGGGCTTCGGCACATACTCCGCCCCGTCGTGGATGGCGTGGCCTTTCATGCGCATCATCTTCGCTTCGATCAGCGTGGGTCCTTCGCCGCGCCGGGCGCGCTCGCAGGCTTCGTGGCAGGCGTCGTAAACCTGGCACGCGTCAGTGCCATCGACGATGACGCCGGGAATTCCGTAAGCAATCGAGCGCTCCGCGAGGTCCTTCACGCGGAACTGCATGTCCGCTGGAGTTGAGTATCCCCACAGATTGTTCTCGACAATCAGCACGAGTCCAAGATTTTGCACGGCTGCGAAATTCAGGCCCTCATAAGTCACGCCCGTCGATTGGCCACCGTCGCCGATGTAGGTCATGGCGGCAATATTCTTGCCCTGCAAACGCGCGCCCAGCGCCACGCCGGAGAGGACAGGGATGAGATCGCCCAGGGTAGAAATCGGCGAAACCACATTGCGGTCTTTGATATCGCCGAAGTGCGAAGATGCATCGCGCCCCCTAGTGGGCGATCCCGACTTTGCCATGTACTGCATCATGATGTCGGCGGGAGAAAATCCGCGCACCAGGAGTGCACCCTGGTTGCGGATCATCGGGCCGAGCCATTCATCTTTATGCAGCGCGTAAGCCGATGCGCAGGAGCAGGCTTCCTGGCCGAGTCCGAAGTAAACGCCGCCGACCACCTTGCCCTGCTTGTAGAGATTTTCGAGCGCCGTTTCCATGCGGCGGTTGAGCAGCATCCAGCGATAGATTTGGATGACCTGCTGCTTCGAGAGATATTTCGATTCGCGGAGGGGAGGAGTGGGACGAGAGAGATCGCCGGATTCGATTTCGTAGCGCGTTTCATCGCCAATGCGGACTTGGCGCAGGGTAAAGGTAGGTTTTTCGAGTCGGTAGTCGAGGATGGTGTAGGTGCGGGAGTGGGTTTTCGGCTCAGGGCTTTCGGCTGGCGAATCGGCGCTAGTGTTTCTCGGGGGCTTGCTCTTAGGTTCTGGCCGCGATATTCGAGTTTTGTCGAGACGTTTTGCAGCGGGGGAGAACTTCTTTTTCGCCATGATCGATCCGCGAACATGCTAACCCACGATGCGTACCCACGTCTCGACTATCGGCGACTAAATCCCGACCCTGCGGTTAAGCAAGAAACAGATCGTCTTGGTCCCGCAAGGCGCGTAGCTCGGCGGGCACCTTCATGGGGACTCCGACCGTGTGCCCGAGCAGCGCGTCGAGCGTTTCGACCCATCGCATCTGCCGCCCAAAAACGTCGCCAAAATTTCGCGGGAGCGCTTGCGCTACATCGTCGAGATCGACTTCGCAGCCCAACACTTCCTTCATAGAAGTCACCGGCTTCTCACTGATTCCGCAGGGCACGATGAGGCTGAAATAGCTGAGGTCGGTACTTACGTTGAGCGCGAAGCCGTGGGAGGTGACGGAGCGCGAAATGTGCACTCCGATGGCGGCAATCTTAGCTTCTTGCGTGGGGACGGCCGCCCTCGGCTGCCCAGCCGAGCGAAGCTCGGCCTCGGCGTCATCCGTCCAAACGCCCGTCAGTCCCGCCACGCGTTTACTCGCAATTCCAAAATCAGCACAGGTGCGGATCAGAACTTCTTCCAGACATCGCACATAATCAACCGCGCCCAACGTTTTGCGGTTCGCCGGGAGCGAAGTGGCCCGATCCGTTCCTTCCTGAGAGCTGATAGCTGAAAGCTGAGAGCAGTTTTCCTGAGAACTGACATCCGAGAACTGAGACCTTCTTTCAAATCCCCGCAGATCAAAGATCGGATACCCGACAATCTGCCCCGGCCCGTGAAACGTAACGTCGCCGCCGCGATCGCATTCGAAAACTTCAACGCCGCGCGCGGCCAGCACTTCGGCAGAAGCAAGCACATTGGCGGCCTTCGCATTGCGGCCCAATGTAATTACGGGTGTGTGCTCGAGCAAAAGCAGCACATCGCCGATCTCGCCCGCCTTGCGCAGATCAACCAACTTTTTCTGCAGGCGCAGTCCTTCGCCATAATCAATCTGACCGAGTTGGATGACAGAAATCACTGCTGAAATTATAGGCCTGCGGTGGACATCAGTGCGCCGCGGACAAGTGCGAACGCTCGCGCTAAAAGCAGAGAGGGCAAGAACAGAGGCGTGAGAAGCGGCTTCTCAAGTGATCATGCAGAGGCCAGCACGCCGGCTGTCCGAGGCTGGTCCCATGCACGCTCATGCACTATGAACAGGTACAGGCAAAAGTACGCCACTCCGGCGACGCATTCGTGCGCCAGCCACCACGGTGCTCCTCTGGTTATCGCGATAAAGCCGAATTCCAGGCGGACAATGTTCAACACGAACACACCGCCGAGCACGGCGCTCAGGCGTATGAAATTCTCGAACCATGAAATACTAGTTCGCCATAGCAAAGGGATGGCGCCAAAGAAGGCGTCGATCATGGTGCAGGCCACAACGAACTGCGCGCTGATGCCGGCGACCGAAATCACATCCGTGCCGACGCGGTACATCGGTACTCCGAGCACCGCCGAGATACGGACCAGCGAGACCGTGGTCAACACGCGCAGCCAGGACCAGTCGTCGAGACAACAGCCGGCGAAGTAGCATCCAGCCACGAATACGGGTACGAGCAGCACACGGATCGCCAGACCATGATTGCCGAGGGCACGATTGCCGAGGCCCTGATCGACGAGCCTATATCCCACGACCCTATGGTCGAGCAGCTTGCGAATTTTTTCCTTCACCCTCATGACATTGCGGCGTGCTAAACAGGCGTGCTAAACAATGGACGCGCCATCCAGTGTATTAACTTGCTAAGACGTTCGCTCGGCTGCTCATGACCTCGGCCGCAGGCGACGCTTCCACTCGCGTCCGCCGATCAGGCCTCCCAGCACTGCCAGCGCAATCAGGGAAGGTCCC
>CAWGDB010000002.1:127500-326709 GCA_963821295.1 uncultured Acidobacteriaceae bacterium
ACGGCGATGAAGGACGTGGCAAGCTGCGATAAGCCTCGGGGAGCCGCAAGCAGGCTTTGATCCGGGGATTTCCGAATGGGGAAACCCATGAGGGTAAAACCTTCATACGGCCCGATGAATCCATAGTCGGGTGCGAGCAAACCCAGGGAAGTGAACCATCTCAGTACCTGGAGGAAAAGAAAGAAACCTCGATTGCGATAGTAGTGGCGAGCGAAATCGCATCAGCCTAAACCTGTTTCACCTTCGGGTGACGCAGGGGTTGTAGGGCCAGCAACAGTAGAGTTACCAATCCGGTTGTTAGTCGAAGCCCGCTGGAAAGCGGGGCCATAGAGTGTGATAGCCACGTAGGCGAAAACAATCCGGACTCGAAGCTGGTACCTGAGTATCGCGGGGCACGAGAAACCCTGCGAGAAGCTACGGGGACCATCCCGTAAGGCTAAATACGTTCTTCTGACCGATAGTGAACCAGTACCGTGAGGGAAAGGTGAAAAGAACCCCTGCGAGGGGAGTGAAATAGTACCTGAAACCGTGTGCCTACAAACGGTGGGAGGACTATGCGGCGTAAGCCGAAAGTCTGACCGCGTGCCTATTGCATAATGAGCCGGCTAGTTATTCTTGTCAGCAAGGTTAAGCGAAAGCGAGCCGTAGCGAAAGCGAGTCCGAATAGGGCGAATCAGTTGGCAGGAATAGACGCGAAGCGGGATGATCTACCCTTGGCCAGGCTGAAGTTGGGGTAAAACCCAATGGAGGGCCGAACGGGTGTTTGTTGAAAAAAGCTCCGATGAGCTGAGGGTAGGGGTGAAAGGCTAATCAAATTCCGTGATTGCTCGTTCTCTCCGAAATAGCTTTAGGGCTAGCGTCGTATGATTTGTCATGGTGGTAGAGAACTGAATGGACTATGGGGCTTTCCAGCTTACAGAATCCAATCAAACTTCGAATGCCATAGAACAACCAGTACGGCAGTCAGACAGCGGGGGCTAAGCTTCGTTGTCGAGAGGAAAAGAGTCCAGATCGCCTGCTAAGGTCCCAAAATACAAGCTAAGTGGGAAAGGAAGTCGGAACGCCCAGACAGCCAGGAGGTTGGCTTAGAAGCAGCCATCCTTTAAAGAAAGCGTAATAGCTCACTGGTCAAGCGGTCCGGTGCCGACAATTTAACGGGGCTTAAGCTTGTTACCGAAGCAGCGAATGCATCACTTCATTGTGGTGCGTGGTAGGAGAGCATTCCCAACGATTTGAAGCTAGACCGAGAGGACTGGTGGATCGTTGAGAAGAGACCCTGCCGGCATAAGTAGCGATAACGGGGGTGGGAACCCCCCGCGCCGAAAGTCTAAGGTTTCCTGAGAAAGGTTAATCCGCTCAGGGTCAGGCGGTTCCTAAGGTGAGGCCGAAAGGCGTAACTGATGGACATCCGGTTAATATTCCGGACCTCCCATATGTTCGTTATCACGATGGGGAGACGCAGAAGGATAAGCAGGCCGTCCTATGGCTATGACGGTCGATGCGTGTAAGGTGTTCCCGATAGGTAAATCCGTTGGGAAGTTATCACTGAGACGCAAAGCAGTACCCCGTATGGGGGAAAGCTGCTGATTCCACGCTGCCGAGAAAATCCTCTAAGGAGAATATGTGGGATCCGTACCTCAAACCGACACAGGTAGACGAGAAGAATATTCTAAGGCGCTCGTGAGAACAGTTGGTAAGGAACTCGGCAATATAACCCCGTAACTTCGGGAGAAGGGGTGCCTCACTAGGATGCAAGTCCGAAGAGGCCGCAGAGAAATGCGCACTGCGACTGTTTAACAAAAACACAGGTCTCTGCTAAGTCGAAAACGACGTATAGGGGCTGACGCCTGCCCGGTGCTGGAAGGTTAAAGGGAGAGGTTAGCCGCAAGGCGAAGCTTCGAACTGAAGCCCCAGTGAACGGCGGCCGTAACTATAACGGTCCTAAGGTTAACGATTCGCTAGCCTTAGTAAAACTGAACTATATGCGGGAAACTCCTCATACAGCCGATCGGTACTCGCTGTCGATGATGACAGCAGTCAAAATCCGACGGACAAGGGGACAATCCGCAGGGAAGGCTCCAAAATGGAGAACCCTCAGAGACTTCACGTTCAGCCACATCCTGGAAGGTTGGAAGCGCAATGGGTTGTAGGATTCGTTGATGGCGAAGGTTGTTTCTTCGTCGGAATCAATCCCCACCCGGAGATGACTTCTGGGTTTCAGGTTCTTCCTGAGTTCACAGTTGTGCAGCACGAACGAGATATCCAATTGCTCCATGCACTCAAGGCATTCTTCGGGTGCGGCGTGGTTCGAACGAATCACGCGGAGCGGATGGCGTATCGAGTGCGTAGCTTGGATCACTTGAATCAGCTAATCATTCCCTTCTTTGAAAAGCATCCGCTGAAATCAAAGAAGCGAGTGGATTTTGCGAAATTCAGAACGATCCTGCGACTGATGATCAAGAAAGAACATTTGACGAGCGAGGGCATCGAAGAGATTCGGTCCATCGCGAAGACAATGAACACAGGATGTGAAAGATAAAGTCCAGCTTCTCTGGAAACAGAGTAAGACGAACTGAGCGAAATTCCTTGTCGGGTAAGTTCCGACCTGCACGAATGGCGTAACGAAAGTGCGACTGTCTTGCCAACTGACACGGCGAACTTGTAGTGCCGGTGAAGATGCCGGTTGCCCGCAACTAGACGGAAAGACCCCGTGCACCTTTACTATACCTTTACTATGAACTATGGCACTTGCTGCGCAGGATAGGTGGGAGGCTTTGATTCCAGGCTCTCGGGCTTGGAGGAGCCACCGGTGAGATACCACCCTGCGAGTTCTGTGGTTCTAACCTATTCCCGTAATCCGGGAAAGGGACATAGTAAGGCGGGTAGTTTGACTGGGGCGGTCGCCTCCTAAATTGTAACGGAGGCGCGCGAAGCTACGCTCAGGCTGTTTGGAAATCAGCCGTCGAATGCAAAAGTATAAGCGTGGTTGACTGCGAGACCTACAAGTCGAGCAGGTACGAAAGTAGGCTTTAGTGATCCGGTGGTTCTGTATGGAATGGCCATCGCTCAACGGATAAAAGGTACGCCGGGGATAACAGGCTGATCGGAGCCAAGAGTTCATATCGACGCTCCGGTTTGGCACCTCGATGTCGGCTCATCGCATCCTGGAGCTGTAGAAGGTTCCAAGGGTTAGGCTGTTCGCCTATTAAAGCGGTACGTGAGCTGGGTTCAGAACGTCGCGAGACAGTTCGGTCCCTATCTGTTGTGGGCGCAGGAGATTTGAGAGGGCCTGTCCTTAGTACGAGAGGACCGGGATGGACGAACCTCTTGTGATCGAGCTGTCCTGCCAAGGGCACCGCTCGGTAGCGAAGTTCGGTTGTGATAACCGCTGAATGCATATAAGCGGGAAGCACTCCTCAAGATGAGATCTCCCAACCCTTAAGGGTAATGAAGGGCCCAGGTAGACTACCTGGTTGATAGGCAGGATGTGAAAGCACAGTAATGTGTGTAGCTTACCTGTACTAATCGCCCGTTCGGCTTGACCATAGAATTTACTCGGTGCAGAAACAGCCGTCAGCACTCAGCCGTCAGCTTTCAGTTCGAACTTGTTCGAAAGCCGATGGCCTCCTCAGAAGCGTCAGAAACTGGACGCAACTGAAGACACAGTACTGACGACTGGCGCCGACGAAATCTTGTAGTAGAGACGGGGCTTGCCCCGTCTCACCCAATCTATTCAGTTGTGAGGTATCGTCCTCACGCTCTTTGAAAACAACTCTCAGCTCGCAGGCCCAGCTCTCCCGGGTGTAGCCCTATTTTAGGATTGTCATCCTGAGCGAAGCGAAGGACCTGCTCCCAGCCGAGACCATCAAGTTTGCCGCGCATCAACCGCGAAGTGCAGCGCAGTACGAAGTTACTGATAGCTGACGGCTGATAGCTGACGGCTTCGACTTGTCGGTGATCTTACCGCGGGGGTTCCACCCGTTCCCATACCGAACACGGAAGTTAAGCCCCGCTGGGCCGATGGTACTGCACGCGAAAGTGTGTGGGAGAGTAGGTCGTTGCCGGCATTAAATAAAGGCCACGTTGCGAAAGCAGCGTGGCCTTTTCCGTTGTGCGCTCGTGTGGAGCGGGCGCCCTCGCCCGCTGCCGTTGACCTTGGTGTTGATCTTGACTCACCCAATCCACAACCAACGATAGTCCTCCGGCACTGCAACCAACCCCCGCCGCACCGGATTCTGCCGTATATATTCCACCTTCTCCTCGAAGCTGTCGACCGATCGCAACACATGATCAAACGACTCCTCCTGCCAAACCGGCCCCGCCCGTCCCAGCGCCCGATTCAAGCTGTGTGCGGACGCCGATTTGATGCCCTGTAGAATCTCAACCAAACTGTACAGGCTCCCCTCCGGATCGCGAAGCGGAGTCAGCAGAAGATGCACATGGTCCGGCATGACCACGACGGCATGAATCGTCGCCTTCGTTCCCTGATCGTGCAGGCAATGCCGAAACACCATATCCCGCACCGATTCAGGCAAAGGATGGAAGCTGCAGCAAAAGGTAACAAACACCGCCCGATCGTCCTTCTGATAGTGAGGAAGCCGCCGACGATACGTGTACTTCCCCTTCAACATTGCCTGAGTCATAGGAATCTGTGAATGTGTGGAGCGGGCACCCCGCCCGCTGCCTTTGACTTTGGTGAGTATGCCCGAAAAGATCGAATCGAATCTGTGACCCGGACACCTTGACCTGCTCCCCTGTTTCCGCACAAAGCTGAGTATGATTTGTGCGAAAGAAAGGGGAAGAAGGTATGTCGAAGAGCAGGCACACGGAGGCGCAGATGATCGGGGCGCTGAAGCAGTTAGAAACGGGGCGCAAGGTAGAAGATGTGGCGCGAGAAGTGGGGGTTTCCAAACACACGATCTACGCCTGGAAAGCAAAATACGGTGGGATGGATGTGAGTGAGGCGCAAGAAGCGAAACAGTTGCGTGACGAGAACACGAAGTTGAAAAAACTGGTGGTGGATCTCAGTCTGGACAAAGAGATGCTGAAAGCGGTCATCGTAAAAAACGGGTGGGGCTCGTAAACCAGCGGTCGGACGCGGGTTGGCTGCGTGCGAAGTACGCAGCGAGCGAGCGCCGGGTTTGCGGGCTGCTGGGGATGGCGGTATCGAGTTACCGTTACCGAACCACACGCTGCGATGACGAGCTGCGCACGCGGCTGGTGGAGTTGGCGCGAGAAAAGCCGCGGTTCGGATATCGGCGGTTGCACGTGCTGCTGTTGCGAGGGGGAGAAGTAGTGAATCATAAGCGCGTGCATCGGGTGTATCGCGAGGCCGGTCTGAGCATTCGACGAAAGAAGAGGAAACACTGCGTACGCGTGGGACAGCCGCTGCGGTTGCGGACGGCGGCGAACCAAGAGTGGGCTCTGGATTTTGTGCACGATGCGGTCGAGTGCGGACGGGTGATCCGGGTGTTGAGCGTGGTCGATGCCTATACGCGCGAATGCCTGGCGCTGGAAGTGGATACAAGTTTTGCCAGCCGCCGAGTGACGCGTGTGCTGGAGGCGGTCATGGTGGAGCGGGGCCAACCCGGTTCGATCCGCTGCGACAACGGTCCCGAGTTCACCAGTCGGCATTTTCTGGCGTGGGGCATGGAGCAGAAGATCGAGGTGGTGCATATTCAACCCGGCAAGCCGACGCAGAACGCGCGAGTCGAGAGCTTTCACGGACGGTTGCGAGAAGAGTGTTTGAACGTAAGTTGGTTTCAGAATCTGTTCGATGCCAAGCGCAAGATCGCCGCGTGGAGGACGGAGTACAACGAAGAGCGCCCGCACAGCAGCTTGGGATATCTGACGCCGAACGAATATGCAGCGCGGGAAACAACCAGCTATGGAAAAGACGCTTGCCAAAAACCGGCAAGCTTGGAAAACGCTGAAGACCGCGTTTCCCACTTTCCCACAGCTCCGGCGGCGGCTACTGGTGGTAACGAAGTTCAACTAACTCGTCGTATTATCCCGTGAACGGATTCTGGGGGCAGGTCAGAACCAAGGTTAGAGGCGAAGTTGTAAAGGCTTAAGAACTGCATCCCTTTCCCAGCAGCCGAATTATTGTATTCAGCTAAACAAGCCTGCTTCTTTTGCTGCGGGGTTTGTGGCGTGTTGTTTGCGGCTACAGTGGGCAGAGAACATCGTACACATAAAATTGGCTCTACCCTACTGGGAAGAACTCATCGTACCGTTAGAAAGGTCTCGCACGGAGATGTCAACGCCGTCGCATCTGACGGCTTGAAAGTCGAAAGCTCGGCGCCCTTTATACGTCAGCTCCAGATGGGTTGGGGTTAACCAGTTCATCCCCACATTCATACCACCGGGTTCGTCTGGTCCATCATGGAACGCCAAAATTATAGTTGGAGACTGGGAGCCTTTGGTCCAGTTGAGGTACACAAACGTCCCAGGATTTCCCGTTCCGATTCCACTCGTCTGGATCGTGCGGGCCGTCGCAATCATCTTCCCATCCGGGGATCGGCTCTCGGCAGACCAATTCACCTTCGGACCGTCGCAGCCGGAGAACGAGATGCATACTCCGAAGATTAGAAGCAGAATCCACTTGCGGGTCAAAGCAGCCCCGACCCCATTTATTCGTCCTGTTCCCTTCAGAATTATTTGTGGCATAGAGTTCCGCTCCGGCGGGTGGCCCACATCTGGCCCGGCATCCTTTCGTCGGCACCATAACCACCCGGGGGTGCCCCACTTCTCACGCTTTTTCGAGAAGAGGGCCCGGTGGCAAAGCGCTGGAAGGGTCTACTTCGAAGGAATCGACGCCCTGGGCGCTGGCGCGCCGCGCAGCAATCCCTCCGTGCTCAGATCCTCATCGACCTCGGGCCAATGAATCCCGTAGCCGCCGCCGGCAATTAACCAATTCTTACGCTGCGCGGCCGTGGCGTCGAGCAGCCGCGGATACCAAACGAGAGGCACAGTGATGACGCGGCCGTCGCGCAGGCTCACGCTGAATGCGTCGTCAGTGAATTGTACGTCCAGCACGCGCTCATCCGAACTAGGCGCCGACGATGCCGAAAAACTCATTCCATGCCTCCAGGAACCGCTGACGCGAATCCCTCACCATCGATTGTATCTCGCGCAGTTCGTGGGCGCGAAACCCAAAGTTACCCGCCAGTTGGACGGGGCTGAGCCAGAATTTAGCCGACAAGTCGTCACGGTCGACATGAATATGTGACGGCTCGTTAGGTTCGTGGCTGTAAAAGTAGAAGCGATACGGGCCGGATCGGAGTACCGTCGGCATCCCGGCATTCTAGCAAGGGCCTGCTCTCAAGGGAACCCGGGGACATCTGCGGGCTCTCCTTGTTCACCACCCAATTCTCTTAGTCCCTTCCACCAAATCGAAATGCCGGGTGCCCCATTCAAGCCTTCCTTTGGCTTGAGTGGGCCTTCACCACCCAACGCTCTTAATCCCTGTCACCAAATCGAAATGCCGGTCGCGGCTCAGCAGCGGCAGAGAATGCTGTCGGCAGAGCGCCGCAATCCAGATGTCATTAGTCGGAATCGGTTTGCCCTTCCGCTTCAATTCAAAAACAACTTCGGAGTAGTAGTGCGAGGTCGGCTCGTTCACGTCCAGAACCATGCAATCGTTGAGCAGTTCCGTGAGCCATGCCTCGTAGGCGCCCCGGTTTCGCGACTGGGCGATTCCATGGCGATACTCACCCAAAACAATCACCGGAATCGCCATCTGGTCGGCGCGAGCCAGAACCGCAGCCACTCCAGGATCATCGTCGGCCATCGCCGACAAGGCGTTAGTATCGAGAATCATGATTCAAGAATAGCGTCGAGCGATTCAATGCCAGACTTCCCGGTCAACCCGCTCAAACGCCTCTTCCACCCTCTTCTCAATCTGCTTTCTTTCTCCGTGCAGGTGCTTGAGCTTTCCCACATGTTTCATCCAGGGCTTTTCCTGCGAGGTCATTTTCAATTTCTCCTGCACCGCCTCCGTGACCAACTGGCGCAAGGGGATTCCCCGCTCGGCGGCCGCGGATTTCGCCCGCCGGAACAGGCAGATCGGGAATTTCGAGGGTCGTTTTCACACCCCCATATTACCATATTCCCATATTTATGGATCTTAGAATACTCGATGGATTGGATTCCGCCCCTGCATCAAGCGAGGTATGCGGCCCAACGTCTATACAAAGATATAAATATACAAAGATATAGATATAAAGACGTCCGAGTCCGCGCGGTGACGGTCTCTGTCATTCGCCAGTTTCTGCTGCATGCTGGCATGGTAGTACTTCGCGCGCCGGCATAAATAAAGGCCACGCTCTCAATCGAGCGTGGCCTTTTCCAGTGGTTGTACTTTTCGCCCTACCCTACGCCGCCGCCTGCTGCCGAAACGCCGGGGCGAACTCCTCCTCCACAAACGTCTCGAACTTTGTCGGCGTAGTATTCGACGCCGACCGCGGTTCGAGCGCCCTCATGTGTCCCGAGTTCAAAGCGCCCGCCATTTCGAGAATCAGGCCTACGACGTTGGCTGACATCCCCATCTGCACCATCGCGGCGCGAAGTTGATCGTCCGGCACCTGGACGTAACCAAGCGAAGGCTTGCCAATCGCCTTCCCGATAATCGACGCGACTTCAACGTGGTCGATGTCGCGCTGCCCCTGAAGTTCCTTCGTCTGTTTGCCCCGGAACTCCTGCCGCACCAGCGCATCCGCCGCCGCATCTCCAATGTCGCTCGCCGCAATCATGGGAAGTTTGAGATCGGGACGAAACGGCCCCGCCATGTTTCCCATCATGCGAATGCCCGCCACCTGCGGCAGCGTGTTCTCCATAAAGGAACCGGCGCGCAGATGCAGTACGTTCGCCCCGTCGATCTGGTTAAGCTTCTGTTCAAGGTTGTAGAGTCCGACAACCGGGCCGGTGCCACTCGCCTTGTCCGCGCCAATGCTGCTGAGCGACACAACATTCTTAACGCCCGCATTCTCAACGGACGCGGCAATCGCGTCGCTCACACGATCCTGAAGCGCGCGATAGTTGCTGCTGGTTGTGCTGGGTGGAATCAGAACGTAGGCGCCATCAGCGTCCTTGAACGCCTTGGTGAGAGCGGGCGCGTCAGTCGCATCGGCAATGAAAACCTCCGCGCCTTTCGCCGCCAGAACTTGTAAACGGTCTGCACTTCTCCCGACGACACGTACCTTCTTGCCGCGAGCGAGAAGATTCCTGGCCACAACGTGCCCGGTGTGGCCGCTTGCTCCAAGAACAACGAACATACAAACCTCCAATCAGAAGTTTAGATGCCGAGGCCCGCGGTCAAGCTTCACAAATTGGGATGCGCGGAAATACTGCAGAATTTGGAACCGAAAACGAAAACACCAAAGAAACCGCACGAAGTTCAGCGAACGATTGCGCGAGACATTCGCCCCAGGGAGGTCTACTGCTTTAGTAACGTCGATCTCTGGGCATGATGCAACTAATCTTTCGGCTGAGGGTTTCTATCGACATGAACAATAACTTCACAACCTCGCTCTTAGTCCTTGCAGTTGGCGGCCTTATGCTCGCTGGCTCTGCCTCTGCTCAAACTACAACCTCAGGCGCTGGCCCCGGCGTCGTCGATCCCGGCCATCCTCGTGTCAACCAGGTCAACGGCCGCGAGGAGCGCCAGCAGCAGCGCATCGCCAATGGCGTGCAAAGCGGCAAATTGAATTCGCGCCAAACCGCACACCTCGAAAAGCGTGAGACGAGCGTGCAGAATCGCGAACAAAGAGATATGGCAAAAAACAATGGCCATCTCACAAAAGCGGAACAGAAAGGGATCAATCGCCAGCAGAACCGCATCAGCAAGAGTATCTACAAGGACAAGCACTGATAAGCCGAAAGGCGTAGGTGAGAATGGCCGCAGTTATCTTGCGGCCTTGCCCTTTTCCTTCTCGTGTCTTAGTGCGATTTGGCGCTCAGCAGATCCACCAGAATCACGTCCGTCCGGCAATCGTTCTGCCCAGTAAACTGCCAGACAATGCCATTCGAGTCATTGACCGTCGTCATAAACGCGGGGCTGCTGCTGAGCGACATCGTGCCTTCGGCCACCGAAAGCGACGAGGTCAGGCCCGCTCCGCCATTGGCCGCGCTGCACGTCGAACTGGCCGCGCATCCCGTAGCCTGGTAGACGTTCGCGGACGAGAGATCGAATATCTGCGTCCCCAGGTAAATCGTCGCTCCCGTCGTCTGCTGCAGGTCCGCCCGCAATCCATTGCACGGCAGCTGCTCGCTGCCATACGTCCCGGAAACATTCTGCCAGGTGCAGGAACCGTCCGAAACCGTGTTGCCAGGCGACTGCGGCCACGAGCCGGGTTCCGTGCTCCCCGCCGTGCAACCGGCGGAGTTCATCTGCTGGAAGCTCGAATGCAGGGCATTGGTGCAGCTCGACGAACACACGGGATTGACGATCGCGCCATAGACATAGGCATTGGTTGCCGTCCAATCGGGCGAGATGCTGCCCCGCGTCCCCATAACATCCGTCGCCAACGCGGCGAACGTTCCATCCTGCGAATTCATGCCCTGTTCGTTCTGGCCGTTGAAATTAAAGACGCTGCCCGTTCCCCAGTTATGGGCAAAGCGGTACTGGCAGTAGGTGGCAATGGTGGAAGAGCAGCCCGCAATGGACTGGGTTCCCATGCCGGTGATCTCGTTGTATCCCGGCAGTGAACCGGGATAACCCGTACCCACTTCGCGGCCTGTGGCCGGCACTGCCGTATTGAAGAAAAATACCGGAGCCAGGTCGTTCGCTCCCGCGATGCGGCCCGCGCCATGCTCGTCCCAGGGCGCACCTGTGACCCCCGTGATGCGCGACGTGAGCAGCAGCGGCGTGCCCGTATATCCCGCGCCGATAGCGCACGTCGAGGAGTTCAAGTTTCCTCCCGAAGCCGAGTAGCAGGTAGGTGAGGCCCCATAGTCGGCGGTGTCGGGAAAGTTGGGTTCGTTGTAAGCGTGAAACTGGCCGAAATCGCCTTGCCAGAGCCCGTTGTAGCCATCGATGGCATGAGAGGCACTTTGCCCGTTGACGCTCGTGCCGCTCCAATTCGTCCAGGTCGGCTCCCCGCGAACCGTGTCTGTCCCCGTGTCCCAAAAATAGTGGTAACAACTGATCTCCGGGTAAGTCGAACCCGAGTTCCGGCAGCTCTCCACTTTATTGACGAAAGATCCGCCGTTGCCGCCGCCGCCGGTGGGCGTCCAACCAAGATAACGTGGATTGCTTTTGATTCCGCCGTCATGCAAGGTGGTCTGGTCGGTAAAGGGCTGTACGGACTGCGCCTGGGTCTGGCATCCACTGATGGCGGTTCCCGGAGGCGTTCCAGCCGATGCGTAGCCCGCATATGTTCCTCCGGGCGGAGTGCAAACGTTTCCTGTACACGTATCGTACTGATCAAGGCAGGAATTGAAGTTATTGGGAACGGTGTCGGAAACGGCATAGCCCGCCACCGACGAACCGCTGTAGCCGCTGGCGTTGAAGATATAGCCCGTCAACGTATTCAGCCGGCGTGCTCCTAAAGTTGGGCTGTAGTACAGCAGATCGAACCCCGGCCCCTGGCCGCCGAGTTTGCCGATGTTGGTCCAGGTAGTTGTGCCGTCCGTGCAGGTCGAGCCCACGGTGTTGCAGGATGAATGCCAGTTCGGTTCCGTGCTTCCGGAAGTGCCGGGCGTCGTCGCTTGGAAGGCGTAGTTGCTGGCATTATTGACGCTCGGATAGATAAAGGCGTCGCCCACCGTGGTGTTGTTATAGGTCGTCGAGGCCTGCCATTCTCCCGCTCCGCCTGCCGCATACCCAACCGTCCCATCGTTCGCCATCGCGAACGCACCCGTCCAGGGTGAGTTGCTGGTATAGCCCGTGGGCAATACTGCCGTGCTGCCGGAGGTAAAGTTGACGTACACTGCGCGCGCGAACGTGCAGGGATTCGCTCCCCAGGTATGAGGCGCCCCACTGGGGCAGGTCACGGTCAGCTTGTTCACCTGCACATCTGCGCCCGTACCGGTTCCCATCAATTCGTAGATAACGTGCGCCTCTCCGGGAGTGCGGCTGAAGGTAAATTCGCCGCTCAGGTTCAGCGCCGTGCAACCCGTTCCCGACGCTCCCTGAGTGCAAGAGTCTGTGGCCCTGCTGTAAATGCCGGTCCAGACCGAGCAAGGCTCACTCGGACTGCATCCCTTGGCATGAATGAGAGCCACGTCCAGAGCGACCAAGCCCCATTGCCCGCCGTCGTTGGCGATCAAGAGCAGGGAACTGTCTTCCGAGAACGGATCGAACTCTCCCGCCTGCTCGTTATAGTTTTTGTTGGCGGTTCCCGAAAACCCATTGGCATATCCCCAACTCCCGGAGGTAAGCACGATCTGATAGGAGCCAAAATCAGGATCGGTGACCGCCGTATTCACCGGATCGATGGTGCCGGCAGTTTGGTACCACGGCATGGGATCGCCGTTCTGCCCGAGGAATGAGAGTGCGGAGCCCGCTTGTCCAGTAGTCGCTCCGTTCAGACAGTTCGTATGGTCGCCGGCGGCATATCCAATCACGCACGGATCGGTGCGCGCCGCATAGGCATACGCCGGTGGCGTTGCTCCGCTCAGCGAGCCGGCGCCGGCAAAGAACCCGTGGCCCGAAGACGTCGACTGTCCGGACGCCGAAAGACACAAAACAGAAAGACACAAAAGAAAAATCACCATCAACTTCTTCATTGGTATTCACTCCATGTGCGCAGACTGGTTCTGAGCGAAGCCTAAGGTTCCGCGTCCCTTGCCCGAGTGCGCGGCGTGAGCACCCTCGCCCGCGTGCCCATGTCGGCGCAGGTCAAGCGCTGCGCGGAAGCGTTTTCGTTGCAGGTGAACTCAAAGATTGGGTTCTGCTCGGACCAAGCCCGCCGTCCGACGGCCGATCCCTAAGGCCGCGGCCGTCTTGGCTATAATGTTTTGTGCTCTCGCGCATTCCGGGCGCAGGCTTTATCGAAAGGGAACTATGCCGACTGACGTGGTCATGCCCCAGATGGGCGAATCGATTTTCGAGGGAACCATTACAAAATGGCTGAAGAAACCTGGCGACAAGGTCCAGCGCGACGAGCCGCTCTTTGAGATCTCCACCGATAAGGTCGATGCAGAAATTCCTGCACCCGCTAGCGGTGTTCTTCAGGAAATCAAAGTCTCCGAAGGCAACACCGTTCAGGTAAACACCGTCGTCGGCGTCATCGGGGAAAGCAACGGCGCTGCAGCTCCTGCTTCACCTGCAAAAACCGCAGCGCTACCAGAGCCGGCCCCAACAACGCAAACTTCCAGGCCGGAGCCATCCTCAGCACCTTCTCAGGCCGCTCCATCTCAGGCCTCTCCAGCCGTCGAGAAGGAAGACAACGAATCCGATGTCCGCTCTTCTCCGCTAGTCCGCAAACTTGCCCGCGAGCACAACGTGGATCTGGCCAAAGTCAGCGGTACCGGCACCGGCGGCCGTGTGACCAAACAAGACATTCTCGACTTCGTCGAGCATGGCGCTGCGGCTCCTGCACCCGCGCCCGTTCCGCCGGCCCGTGTTCCTTCAGCACCACAAGGCATCCCGGGCGATCTCGTTCCCATGTCGCAAATGCGGAAAATCATCGCTCAACGCATGATCGAATCACGCCGCACCAGCGCCCATGTCCACTGCATGTTTGAAGTCGATATCACCCGCATCGTCAATCTGCGCAACAAACTCAAAAACGGATTTGAGCAGCGTTACGGCGCACGCCTTACTTTCATGCCCTTTTTCGTGCGCGCGGCCATCATCGCGCTCCAGCAGTTCCCCATCGTAAATGCCTCGCTTGAGGGCGATAACGTCCGTTACCACAAGCATGTAAATGCCGGCATCGCCGTCGCCCTCGACTGGGGCCTCATCGTGCCTGTTCTCAAGGGTGCCGATGAATTAAACTTCCTCGGATTGCAACGCGGTATCACCGATCTGGGCGAGCGCGCCCGCTCCAAGAAACTGATGCCCAATGACGTTGAAGGCGCAACCTTCACCATCACCAATCCCGGCCAGTTCGGCGCCGTCTTTGGCTTGCCCATCATCAACCAGCCCAACGTCGCCATCTTGGGCATTGGAGGGATCACCAAGCAGCCCCTGGTCCTCACCGACAAGGACGGAAACGATTCCATCGCCATCCGTTCCGTCGTCCATCTCACCCTGGGCTACGATCACCGCATCATCGACGGCGCCGTCGCCGACCAGTTCATGGCGTTCGTTAAAAAGACCCTCGAAAACTGGAGCGAAGACGTCGGCTAGCCACCGCTATGTAAGAGGAGGGTGCCCCACTCAAGCCTACCCTTGGCTTGAGTGGGGTCCACCGGCCAACGAACGCTCCTCACTCGCACCGCCTTACCTGATGGCTGACAGCTGACAGCTGATGGCCTTTCACCACTTAGTCGTCACCCTCAACCCCTCCAACTGCGCGAATGTAACCGGCGTCCCCTGCACAGCCAGCAAATTAGTAACCGCCCCTTCGATGTTTGCAATCACATCAGGAGCTACCCCCCCGATCTTTGCTGATGCCAGAATCGATTGGAGCAACGAAAGTACAAGACTAATCAGAGTTGCTGCGCCCATTAGATGGCTCCTTTAATCTGCAGTGTCAGTGTTGCAGCATTCGCGATGGCTACCTGAAGTGCCGCCTGTGCTGATTTGACCGGGACGCACGTAGCTGTCGGGTCAGGAGGAGCCAGCGTCGGCATCCATCCGCAGTAAGACTCAACCGCAGTAATCAGTGCGTTTTCGCCTGAAACTCCCCGATTGATGACCGCGCAGATTTCTTGTGCCGGATTCGCCGCACAGCTCGTTTGATATTTCGTTTGAGCGGCAACAATAGAACCCGAAAGCGCCGCGGCCGTGTCCCGAGCCTGGTTCTCGAGCGGAGAACAACCAAGCATTGGAACTAGAATAAGCACGAGCATAATAATCGTCACTTGTTTCATGATTAACTCCCCTTCGTCAGAAAGATGGATGGCAGAATGGCGTGTAACAATTGGGCTGCCGCGTTAACCCACGCGAATGTCATGGGATGCGCTGAAATGAACGATGGCGTAAATAGTGCTGCCCCGATCGTTGCAGCAAGGGTAAGTGTCAAAGGGCCGTACTGGCCTATCAATTTCATAGCTATCCCCCAAACGTCGTCTACCGCTGCGGAAGCATGCCAAGCGGTGCAATACTTATGTTTGACTGGTTATTTCGGAAGAAAATGATCGTGTAGCGCAATAGCCGCGCTGATCGCGAATGCGATTGCTGCCGTCACAATACGATCGAGAAGATTCCTTCTGATGTCATGGCCCTCGAGCACGGTGATCCGTTCCTCGGCAAGCCGCATCCTTCCGGGCTGTCCATTGCCAACGATCATGTCGACCTTGGCCTCAAGGCGTCCTAGTTTCTCCAACACGTCAAGCTGAAAATCGCTGCTCGTATGGATTACCACGGGTGAGTGAACTCTTGCATCGTATCTGTTGCCGTCGTCGTTATGTCTCATTTGAATAAGTCATTGGATAGTCCACATGCAGCGCCGTTGAATACCGCGAATACTTGGGCGGCGAACTGCTGTCATAGCTGCGTAAGAAATAATCCTGCCCTCGGGCATAGCGAGGTAGAGTGAACGTGCTACTCGTAAAACGCCCTAGCAGGTTGCGATTGTTGCCAGTTCCCCATCCCGTATCCGAGTACCGCACTTCGATCCCTCCGCCAGTAGGCGGCGTTGGTCCTGCATCGATAGTGACAGTTGTTGACGTTACAGTTGTAACCTCCGCGTCGACAAGGTCGGCCAGATAGATGTTGCCCACCTGAGTTACATCGATCGGCGTGAGTACTTGCGCCTGCTTTACCAACGCTGTTGCGATGGAAAAAGCAAGCGACGGATCCCCTGCATCCACGAAACGCATCGTATAGCGCAGCGTGTCTCCCGCAATGTCGAGCACCACCAAATCAACCTCGCGTACGATCGCCAGAAATGACGCCGACCGGGACGGCACATTCACTGCCAGCCCATCCCCCGGAAAAATGTCCTGCACCGCACCAGGAAGAAACTGGCCCCATGCCTGGTACTCCCCCAAAAAGCCCTGCCCAGCATCATCCAGCAAAGCCAGCGCCGCCATTTCGCAATCCGCCGACGTACGTGGCACGGGTGTTCCAATATGCCTCACACTTCCTCGTACTCCATCGTCGGCCCCATTCTGATGAGCCGCAACGCTCGCCGAATTGATCACCCGCCCCATCGCATGCCCACGGCTGCGATACGTCACTTCAACCGTTTCGTTGGCCGCGGGAATATACTCGGGATAAAACTCGAGCATGGGCGAATTGGAAACTCTGCACTCTCCTCCCTCAAGCAAGGTACCCGTTCGTGTTGTTGTCGGATTTTCCTGCGGCACTGTATTGCGTACCAGCGCATCGATCGCGAGATAGATGTAGGTAAACGCCACCGAGCACTGGGTGCTGGCCGCGTTGATCAGCGCATAAGTGCAGAACCCGGGCGCATTGCTGATCATCCCGTCATACAAAACCGTTGCTGGCGCGACCTGCGACGCGGGATTCGTCGGATCGATGTCATGCACTGCCAAGACCACGCGAACATCGCATGCCACAGCGCTCCCGCCGCGGGCACTTCCGCTCGGATGCGGCGAGGAGTGAAACACCTGCTGCATCCGGTAAATTTCCGTCGGATACAACTGCGTAGTAAATACGTAGTGATGTCCCGGTTGCGTCGCCAGTGGCGTGCCGGTCTGCGCCCCGCCGATCAGCGCTTGGATACTGCAATTCGTTCCCGATGGTGTGATCCGAAAGCCAGCCATGCATCCCGCAATCGACACGGCTCCGCCGTAAAGCCCCCCGATGACCCCGTCCGACGCGTTATTGAACACAACATCGCCATGCTCTAGAACCGTCGCCCCGCCAAGTTCGATCTGCTCGACGAAATCCAAAAGGGTTTGGCCGTCCTGTCCTGTCCCGCCCGCCACTTGCAGTTGTCCACCGCTTGCGGAAATTACGTGCAGCGGATCGGTAACCCCCCAGTGCGTGGGATCGAGTTCTGTATACTCCTCGTCCAGAATCGTGCGGTTGTATAGCGGAATCTCATTGCTGCGCGTGAACGGAATCTGTGAAAGATAAAACGTGGTTGTGTATCCGTCCCCTACAAAATAGTCTTTCACGTGCGCGGCCGGTTCCAGTTGTCCCAGAACCGTCAAGTCGTTTACCAATCGGTTCACGCTTTGCAGTGTGAGATCGGCAGGAGAAAACGTTGGATCGCTCTCCGCCAGAGCGTATGTGTTTTGCGCCAGTGGAGCGAAAAAGAGCTTGCCATTATCATCTCGAAAGCTGCACCGGGCTGCCAGTGCAATCTCCGCCGCCGATCCTGCCCAGGTCTTCGATGGGTCCACGCTAAAATATGGAATCGTATCCCCAGATTCGATGCCAGTAACATCAAACCATCCTGGCAGCGCGTCCTGCGTTAGCTGTCGGAGCGCATCGCCGGCGCTTCGGGCAACAAAAGGAGGAACCGGCGGTGGCGCTTTCTGATCCAGCAACATCGCATCGCTTTGCACGACTAACTCGTACCGGTAAAGCGCACCGTGACTATCCCAGCCAAGATATTCATAGGATGGTGCCGTCGTAAGATATCCCGTGAATAAGTCGCTGCCGCTGCTCCGGGTTAACGTCACCCGCGCACCCGTCGCTGGCACCGCCACAGTTCCCGGTCCAGAAGCAAGGCTGACCTTGAGCTCCGCTGGAGCATTCAACTTGCGTACCACGCTCATGTTCTTGCTCGCGTCGACGAAGGCGGTGTAATCTTGCGCGCCGCGTCCGTCGAGATTGTCGATCATCAGTTTCATGCTTTACCTTAAGAGCAAGAATCCGGCCATGGGCGGTCGAGTGCTTCATCGCTGCGATAACTGCCACTTCCAGTGCCGGCCTTAGCGTTGAGCAAGATTGGCGCACTCGTCATGGTCGTCGCCAACTGTTTAACATCGGACGTCCCACCTAATAGACATCAGCCGCATTCGCCGGAAAGTAACTTCGATAACACAACACAATCGCGGCATCGTTCCCATCCACCGTAGGCAGTCCTGTGAACGATGCATGTAATGACATTTCACCAATTGGTTTCTGAATCTCCACCAGGCTTTCTCGCTGCCACGTCGGCTTCACCGTGCATGGACTCAGATTCGGATAGTAAAAACACACTCGCCCGCCCGACTCTTCCTCCATCACAAACAACCCCGACCATTGCTGCAGGAATGTGCCGCCCTCGCGATCCACAAACGCAATCACCTTCTGTACTGATGCACCCGCGGCTGGCGCTCCTCCGGGCAGTGCCTGTGTCAGCACCAACGACGTAGCAGTTGTTTCTGCGACTCGTGCCACGTTGAATGTGACTCGTCGTACGTAGTTGGAGTCCTGCCGTACGTTGGCCGCATTGTTGACGTACGCCGCAGCGATTCCCGTACCGACATATCCAACTTCTTGCAGATAGTCGATATCGCAAGCCACAATATTCCCCGCTTGGAATCCCGCAACGGCTCCCGCTCCCAGGATCAGTTCCTCCGCGGTCGAACCCGTCAGCAGCGGTATCGCCGGCAGTGGAACGCCCCCCGAACCTGCCCGCACCGCGCTGGGATCGGTCGCCAGAACATTCATGTGCTCGGCGCCGCCCGCGAGTGCCATCTGCAATTTGCCCCAATCCCGAAACTCAAACTCAACCCGCGCCCCAAGCGTGCGCCGCGCCTGCGCAGAAACTGCCCCCGCCGCTCCCCCTGCTAATGCCTCAATCTGCGATGTGCTGGTGCGTTGAAAGTTCTCGATCCACCCAAGGTCAAGCCACGGGGCAGGAGGAGCATCGAGCTGAAATCCGCTATCTTTCGATGGATCGAAGATCGCCGTCGGCCCATTCACCCGATCCACCGGCGCGAAATAAGCCCGCGTTTGGCGCGCCACCGGTCGTAACCCCGTGCGCGTCATGCCGCCGCCTCGGGAAGAAAGAAGTAGATTTTCAACTGGGCATACCGTGCGACCCGGGCCGTCCCCGCGCTCCACTGCTGTTTCGCAATGGGCGTATCTCCCGGATCATTGCCAAGTTCCGGCACTGTCCAGAAAATTCCAGCGCCTAAATCGGCGCTCGGACTCTGGCTGTAATCCAGCATCTCGGTATGCGGAGGATCGCAGATTCTAAGCAGTTCTACATCCATCTCCGCCAGCAGTCGCCCGCGATCCACTCCCGTTC
Source organism: uncultured Acidobacteriaceae bacterium (assembly GCA_963821295.1). Classification (GTDB taxonomy): domain Bacteria; phylum Acidobacteriota; class Terriglobia; order Terriglobales; family Acidobacteriaceae; genus Acidiflorens. Next base: position 146,769 of record CAWGDB010000002.1, read on the forward strand.
CGCCGCTTCCTTCGCTGGCATACCAGATACCGCATTCCACTCCCACCATGGGATGAGAACTCGCCGCAATCAAAACCTCACCCCAATCCACATAGAAGACTCCCGGCTGCGCTTCCCCAAATCGCGGCTCCAAGTTCTCGCGGACCACAATCGCCGGCACCGTCACGCTATCGATCACCACGGTTCGCGCCGGATTCAATGCTGCCAGACGCGCTCGCAGCGCCATAAAGAAACTGTCTTTCGCCGCCTGCATATCTCTCCCCACCTCGTATTTCTTACTTATCTCTTGCAGCCATATGATCGAGTTCATCCTGAGCGAAGCATGGCGATCAGCGACGCGATCGCGCTGCAGAGTCGAATGCCTACGCCACCGCCAGCACGCGATAGAGATATGCCACCCCGCCAAAACGTTCCACCACGATTCCTTCGATGTGGAAGACCTCTCCCTGATAAACGACTCCCAGCGCCGTATCGAACAAAACCTCCGCCGACGCTACATTCCGCTGGCTTACTTGCTCTGCCATCGCCGAACGTCCCGCCAGTAGCTCGATTCGTCGCCTCGGCCCGTTGGTATCGGTCGTCAGTTCCCTCACCACGACCGGCGCAATCGACGCCTGCTCCACTCCTGGATCGACCAATCCCAGCTCCGCCACTGCATCCGCCGGCATCCCCGCCGCCGCAAATAGCAGCGTGACCTCGGTGCCACCCAAGGCCCGCACTAGGGCATCTGCCGCACGTGCCGCCCCACTTCCGGAAATTCCCGTCATCGTCAGCCAACCTTCTGCGAAACGTACGGCGCCAGCAGCTCTTGTACGGTCTCATCCATTAGCGAGTCGGAGAAATACCAGAGCTGAAGATGGTCGAGCATGCCTTTCTTCACATTCAGCCCGGGTGTCGCCTGCGCATTCTTCGCGATTTGCGCACACGCCACTTTGACCGCATCCGGAAACGGATTTAGCCCTGCCGTATAAACAATCTCCAGCTCATTGAAGGCCCACGACAACGCATTCACCGGCAGCGTGACCTCTCCTGTGTCCGAAAAAAAATCCAGATCCGCTACATTCAGCTGCGCCCACGTTCCCGGAATCCCAAACGCAATCGCCGCGTCCCACGACAGGTCCTCGTAACTCGTCTCGCCTCGTCTCGGCACGCCATACCGCGCCTGCGCTGACACAATCGGCGATGTTGCCGGCGCTACGGCGACCAGCGGCAAATACGTCAATCGCACCGGTCTCTGCCCGGTTTCGGTGCGCAATCGCTCCGTGTACTGATTGACCGCCAAAGTCGTCCTGCGGCAATGAGAGTCCACAATCGCTGATGCTGCCGTCACCCACGCAAGCGCGGTCGTTGCCTCCAGCCCATACGCTTCATATTCCGATGGCTGCAAATAATTCATTCCATCAACCCCTTTGTCATCCTGACCGTAGCGCCGGCGTCCCCGCCGGCGGTTGCGATGGCGTCTCGCTCTCGACCCTGCTGCTCATGTGGCTCTCCCACCCTTCGCAGTTTTTGCGAAGGGCAGGAATACACCACTCGCCGCCCTATCTGGTCACCTTCACTTCGTAGTGCGCATACGACGCGCCCTTCACCACCGGCGCCCCGAACTTCACCACCACGCTCTGCGTCATCAAGGAACTCGGCAGTCCCAACTTGAAGACCCGCGGGTTCGGCTCCGTTAGCCAGTGATACTCGATCAGGTCTTCAGTCACGATGTAAGCCGGCAACACTGCGCTGCCGCTTCCCGGCGTCCCCGTATAAGACAGGGCCCATTCCGGAATCAGCGGCAAATCGCCCGCCTGCGTGCTCAGAGTTTTCACGGTCAGCCCGCCCGTGATCTGAGTGGTTGACATCACCACGTTGAACTCCGCCTTCATCTCGCGATCGATCAGGTCGAGCAGCACGGGGTTCGCATAGATCGCTGTCGGTCGCACCTCGAACGACGAGTTCGACACCATCTGCGCGATCGTGCTCTTCAGTCCGTCCACGATGCTTTCCGTGGCTGTGATCGTGGTGCTGTTGCCGCCCGCCTCGATCTGCCCGATCGCCCCGAAATACTGAGGCGTCGTCGGCGTGCTCAACGACGTGTCATTGCCGTTCCACAACGCCACATCGTGCGTGCGCAGCAAACCCTCAACCGAGTCCGCCAGATCCTTGGCCTGCAGATAGGCGAATTGGCTCTGCTGCGTCCCCACTTCCATGTCGAACAGGTTGTAATTGATCTGCGACACTAGGGCCTTCAGTGGAACGCTACGTTCCACCCGCGTCGGAGCCTGCAATGTCGGTTGAATGTTTCGCGGATCGACAAACGCCTGCGCCGCCGTAGGCGAAGCGATCGCCGTCTCTTCGAAAAACCGCGATGGATGCCCGGTCGCCGGCACCTGTTTCATCCTCTGGCCAAATACCCCGCGCCTCCGCACGATGTCAAAAATTTCCGTCTGATACCGGTTAATTTCGATTGCGCCCGGCCCAAGAAAATCCGCCGCCGCCTGCAAATCCAGAAAATTCGCTTTCATGTTTTCTCCTCAAATTGATTTCTCTTGTGTGACGCGTTGGTGCCCCATTCAAGCCTTCTTTTGGCTTGAGTGGGTATACCTTCACCCGATAAAAAAAGGCGCGATCGCTCGCGCCTCCATGCTTTTCCTGATGGCTGATGGCTGACCGCTGATGGCTGACCGCTGCTACTCGATCATCCCCGCCCGCGCCAATTCCGACTTCACCGCAATCCGCTGCTCCACGCTCAACGACGCCAGCGTCTTATTCAGCATCCCCGGATCCAGCCGATCGCTCTCGATTTCGTTCTTTGCAATCAGTGCCGCCACTACCGGAGAGAGCGTCTTCCGCGCCATCCGTGAAGCCTGCGCCTTCAGATCGGCATTCGACTTCTCCAGCTCTGCCACCCGCTGATTTAGTTCGGTCCCAACTCCCTCCAGCTTCTCCCGATCGGCTGTTTGTGCCATGTTCTCTTCGACAGCCGCCACAATCCGGTCCACCTTCGCGTTGAGCATTTCCTGCTGCGCATCCAGTTTTCCCAGAACCCGATCCAACGTCTCCGTCGCCGCCGCCAGCCGCTCGGCTGCCGCCATCATCTGGTTCACCATCTCTTCATTCATCTGTTTCCTCCATTAGTTACCAGTTACTCATGCTTCTATGACGCGTTGCTCACTCACTGTCATCCTGAGCGCAGCGGGAGCGTGCGAAGCAAAGCTCCCGCGGAGTCGAAGGACCCCTACCCCCTCTCCGGACTTTCATCCCGCTGCTGATGCACTTCGAACCCGCGCTCGGACAGCACAAGCCGGTGAGTCGAACCTCCAAGCATCACCCCAATTCAATCCAGGTCGACCGGTACGCCGCCTTGTCCCGCCGCAACACAGCCGCCCCGGTGAATGTGACCCGGTTCAACACCCACACGGTCGCTTTAATGTCCTCCACCATCGCGTCCGCAATCTCATACGACATCCCCAACCCATCTTGTGTGGCCCGGATCTGTCTTGAGCAAGCGCCGAATGCGCCCCTATCCGTGCTGCCTTTTCCGACGGCTGATGGCGGATGGCGGATGGCTGCCTTTCCAATCTCCGCCACCATCTCCGGAAAATCGCGCCCGTAAAGAAATCCGCTAACTGCAATTTCCCGCCCCACAATCTCCGCCCGCGTGATCACTCCAATCTTCCGCCGGGTGTCATGGCCATCCAGTCGCGGAGAGTAATCAAGTCCCATTCCCAGCAGCGACGGAATCGCCTGCTCCGCGGCCATCCTGGTCAGAAGCACCCGATGCCCCCGCGCGCCCGACGGAGCGTTGTCCGAAGCAGCATCGACAAACGTCAACACTCCCCGAAACGCAACCCGGTTCGGATGCCCATGCACCGCCGGCATCTCAATCGCCATCGACTCCAGTGACACTCCCATTCCACACTCCTGACTTTTGATTAGTGTTGTCATTCTGAGCGAAGTGAGGCGAAGGCCGAACGAAGTCGAAGGACCCCTACTTCCTCAACCGCACGGTACCGCTAGAAGGCGTTCTTTCCGCGCCCTGTGCCTGCAAAGTGAAGAACTAACAACGGCGAATTTACTTCTGCAATCTGACTTATAACTTCTGACTTATAACGTCTGCAATGCCTCACACAATCTCGCTGAGTCCTCTCGCCCGCCTAACCTCATTCACCGTCAAAACCCCATTCCTCAGCAGGATCTCGTCAATCTGCGCCTGCTCCATTTCATCGCTCGCATCAACGTCGGTAAATACAAACTCAAGGTCGGTCCAGCCCAGCCTCTTGCCGATCGCATCCCGCGTCAGATGTTCCGCCACCAGGCGCGCCGTCGGCACAATCGCCGACCGGAAAGCCATCTCGGTCATCTCCGCCGCTGTCGCCCGGTTCACATCGCTTGTAACTCCCAAAAACTGCGCAGGTAAGTCGAACGCGTCGGCAATAATTCGAATCAGAAATTCCTGCCATGCCAGCCGGAGGTCTGCGTCGTTTCCTGCCGCGAACCGCAGCACCTCCGGCTTCGACTCCGCCGACATAATTGGCACCCGCCCCGTGCCTTCAATCTCGTCCTGCCACCAGCGAATCAAGCGCTCATGGTTTGCTGGCGTCATACCCTGCAGCCACAGTGCATACTGCACCACCGAATTCGAAGCCAGTCGCCCCGCATATCGATGTGCGCTCAGAAATGTGTTGATGGTTTCAAACGCCACTTCCACCCGCCCCAGCCCAAACGGCGTGTGTGTCCTTGCATTGAGCCGGATATAACTCAGTTCGTCATCGTTCAATACGATTTGTCCATCCGCTCCATAAAGCCCCGTCACCTGCACATACCGTGGAGAGTCCGGCCGCCCATCCCAATCCGTCATAATTCGAATCGTCGCCCCATCCACCGGCCACATCACCAAAGGCCCGTTTAGGGCGGACACTCCCGTCCGCCCATTCTCCGCTCCTGCCGCCGGCTGTAATCTGTTTTCCTGACGGCTGACGGCTGACGGCTGATGGCTGCTTGGCGGCTGCCACCCCGCCGTCAAATCCACCTCAATCGCTCCATACCCGCCCACAATCACATCCTCCAGCACCTGCTCCACAAACGACCGGAACGAATCATCCGGATTCGGAGCCTCAAAATTCGCGGTCAATATCTGTATCCGCTGAGATCCATCGACAATCTGCTCGAGCGATCGCCCGCTCCGTGGCTGAATTCGCCACCGCATGCCCGCGATCCGGTCCTTGATGACATTGATCGCTCGCCGCGCTATCGGAGTCTCTGCAAACCGCCGCAGATTAGCCGGCGTCGGCTTCGGCACTACGTTGTGTTGCGCGGATGCTCCCGTTCGCGATCCCGCCCCGGGCAGCAATGTCTGCGGAAAGTTACCGAATGCGAGCGAGGCCAGGTTCGACCCCGCTCCCATCGTGCGCCGTCCGTCGCGTCCACCCCGGGCAAACAAATTCGTGGATAGCCACTCCCGCAGCGACACATCTCCCACCCGGCGCACCGCGCCGCGAACCGCTTTTCGAATGTTCATGATCTCCCCTGTAACGCGTAGAAACGGCCGCCCTCAGCCGTCCAATCGAAACAACTCCCCAGGAATTACGCGATGTCATCCTGAGCGGAGCAAGAACTTCACGAAGTGAAGTTCCTGCGGAGTCGAAGGACCCCTACTGCCTGGCCACTGTGCGGCTAGTTACGAAACTCCAAGGAGAATTCGCAAGTCTTCTCCTCCGTGCACCTCTGTGTCCCCTGTGTCCTCTGTGGTTCAAGCTTTTTACAAGAAGCTTGGAAAAAAGCTTTCCCCCAGACACAAGCGGCGCAGCCAGAGCCGCGCCCCTCGACCGCTTTTACCTCTGCAATCTGACCTCGAACCTCGCTACGCCCTCAACTCCCGCCTCACCTCTTCCGCAATCTCTGCCATCTCGCCCACACCGCGCACGTCGATCTCGTTCGCCCGTAACATCCCAATTCCCGAAGCGACCTCGCCCTTCCCCCGAATCGCGTCTTCATTAATGATCGCGGTCAACCAGGCGTCCTCATTCCGCTTCCGCATCCCTTCCTGAATCTTCGAATACCTGTAAGCCAGCGTAACCGCCGGCTCCCGGCTAAGATTCAAGGCCAAACCCTGAAACATCTTCAGCGACTTTCCCACGCGAAATCCAAAGTCCACCCGAAACGGATCGTTCTCTCCAGTGAACTCTTTCATCTCAATATCTCGTTGTAGCAAACCCAACAATCCCGCATCTGCAAACGCCTCTTGCATCCTGCCCACAATTCCGATCCGCCCCAAGCGCCGCGCCCGCTCCGGAGGCTGCATCGGATCCAGGTAATCCCGCATCAGCACCTGCATCTCCGCCATAGGATCCAGTGCTACCAATCCCTTTGCCGGCCCAACGTCAAACAGCGGACCGAATCTCTCGTCCAGCATCGCCACCAGATCCTCGCGCCGCCGGATCTCCTTCAACTGTCCTCGCACCGCCGCTTCCAGCTTTTCGAAAACCTCCGTCTCAATCTCCGGAGCAAAGCATTCCACCCGCTTCCGGTCCCGGGTAAACCGCACATCCGCAAATTCGCCGTTCGCCTCGACCAGCAGCACGCCCACGGTCATAAAATCGTCCCGTAAAACATGCGGCACCACTCGCAACAACAAAACCTCGAACTGTCGCGTCTCAGCCATGAATGAAGCCGTCAGCTTTTCGAAAAAGTCACCACTCCTGGCACCCCAAGAGTCTATGACTGCACTGCTCGTTGTCATCCTGAGCGCAGCGGATGCGAAGCGCAGCGTAGCAGCCGCGGAGTCGAAGGACCCCTACGTTTCCAGTGCTCACGCCTCACTCGACCACTCCGGAAACGGTCTCCGCGGCGACACCCGAAACGCCGATATCAACTCCCGCACCATCGTCTTCCTCTCGATCAGCCGCTGCACCAACGCCTCCAACTCATCCCACGACGCCCCGTACCATGCCGGAGGAATTTCTCCCGCCACTCGCCAGATCGCGTCCTCGTCCAGCATCTCGATCCGCGACAACCACGGCTCAAATGAATTCCACCCGTTCACCTGCGCATAAACTTCATTCCGCGGATACACCCCGCGCAGCGGAAAATCCGGAAACGTCCACTCTCCCGCATTGAAGCAATATCCCTGATCGATAAATGCCGCCGAATACTTCCGCTCCCGTAACTTCCGCCAAAACGCCGCCTGCCGCCCATCCGCATTACAAGTCCACTTGTCCAGTGCCAGAATCCCCGCAAAGGTCTCCAGGTTCCGAACCCGATCCAGCATCTCCGGCGGCAAATAATCGAACACCTGCCCCTCCACCGGACTCACCACAAACCGCGACCCAAACTGCAACCCCGCTTCGACCTGGATCTCATGGCTCCCCAGCACAATCGTCAACTCCGCAGTATGTTCCACCAGCCATGACGGAACGTCCACCACCTCGGCCACCGGAACCGGCAGTCCCACTCGCTCCGCCAACCGTGTCGCCAGAAACTCATTCGCCAGCACCCGCTCGTGCTGCGGATTATTCCTGAACTTCACCACGTAGTAATGCCCATCGTCGCAGCGCATAAGATGTCCCTGCGCCCCGCCCCGCATCCTCTTTATGTGCTGCACAGCAGCCGTCGGCATCGCTTGTGTGGCGCGGGCGCCCTCGCCCGCGTGCGTGCATTACATCGCCGCGCGAGGGGCCACGTCCTGGCGTCGCGATTTGCAACGCTAGGGGTGGGGATTTTCGATAGAGCGCAATCTGCAATTTACCCCTTCAAAACTCCCTCGCGTGTGACCCCCGCCACATCCGCAATGTTCAGTTTCCCCGAGAACGGGATTTCCTACCTCGCCTCCCGTACTCCCTTCCACCCCTTCGCCGCCAGCTCGTCCCGCACCGCCAGAGCAATCCCCATCGCCATCACGCAGTCGTCATGCGCCCCCGGAGCCGCTCCCGTCGTCCCATTCACCGTCCGCACAAACGTTCTGCACTCATTCCACAACCTTGCGCTTCGGAATAACTCCGGCGACTCCGCCATCACCTCCGCCAGGCTCTCGATCATTACCGGACGGCTAGCCTTCGACGTCAGCCACCCATCATCTCCATCCTGGTCATAGATCTCTTGATAGGTAGTGTGCCGCAAATGCACCAGCAACGCCGCGCCATGATTATTCCGCTCCACCGCGAGGATCGCCGAGTTATAGTCTTTTGCTAACTCCACCAGCTTGTTGCACAGCTCCCTCAGCGAAAAATGCCCGTGCAACTCTGCGCACTGTGTTCCCGACGTTCTTTCGATCACCTGCGCGCACGAGTAATCTCCTTCCACGCCCCCGCCCGCCGGATCGACTCCTATCACATAGCGCTTTGCCGGCTGCGGAGGTAGCCAGATGCTCAGCTCCCCGTTGTACCGCGTCTTCAGCGGCTCCGGAGCCGTCGTCAGCGCCTTGTCAATCACGTCCAGTTCAAACACGCACTCGCCCGACGTCCGGAAGCACGTCACCGCATCTTCCGCGAACTCCTGTCCCGCCAGTCTGCGCAACGCCGCCCTCTGCCGCCTTCGCCACGCAATCTGGCCCGGCGTCAGCCCGTTCGCCTTCGCCAGCGCCGCCTCTTCGTCCGTCATCTCAAACAACGGACCCGTTTCGCTCTTGTAACTCGCCTCAAACCACCACGGAAAAAAGTGCCGCGTGTATCCCGTCTCCTCCGCTTGCTGCCATTCCTGGTAAAACGAACCCCAGGCGCCGTTCGCCGTCGACTCGAGCACGATTTCGCCGCCCGGCACCACCGCCGCCCGCAGCGAAGCCAATGCCTCCTCGCCGTCCCGGCCCCACCGCGAAACCTCCGTGCAATGCAGGTTCTGGATCGTCCGCCCTCGCCCCGCATTCTCGTCCGCCGACGCCACCGTGAACTCGCTGTCCAGCCGCGGAAACACCAACTCCCGAGCGCTCGAATGCGATGTCTTCAGCGGCCCCTTCTGCGATGTCTCCGAAAGGTTGTCCCAGAACCGGTGCACGATCCGGAAAATCTCCTCCGCCGCCTCCCGGTCGTGCGCCACCAGCATCGTCATCGTTCCCGGCCGCATGATGGTCTGCACAAAATATCGTGCCGCCACATACGACGTGATTCCCACCTGCCGTGCCTTCAGCACGATGTTCCGCTTCGCCTTCGTCTCGGCGCAGTCGTGCGAATACCTCAGCTGCGCCGCGTTCAATTGCATTAACTTTACCTGGCCAAGCTTCGTCCGGATCTTCAAATACTGCTCGACCCACACATCCCCTTGTGGCATCTTGAACGGCCCGGCGCTTCCCGCAACTTCCCGCCAGAAGTTCGGATCGTTCGTTGGCTGGTCGAGCGTCTTTCCGGAATCGATAAGTCCGTCTAACTCGCTCCGCCACGCCTCACCCGGCCTGCCGCGGCGTCGCCCCGCCAGAGCCGACCCGCCCTGGATCTGCGCGCCGCTCTCTTGATGAATCTCCCCTCCGCTCTTTTCATGAATCGCTTCGCAGCTCTCTCCGCGAAATTTTTCGTCTTCTTCTTTCTGCTCCCGGTCCTTCTTCTTCCCCAAAAACCTGCCCCCCCACTCTGCCCAATCAGCCCTAAGACGTCGCCCTTCGAATCCGAATTCACGCCCAGCGCAGCATCTCTATGTCATCCTGAGCGGAGTCGAAGGACCCCTACTCCCTCATCCGCTTCTGTCCGGCGTAAGACTGCAGCCGCGCCACACGCGCATTCTCAGACGTCAGTTGTCACCTCTGCAATCTGGCCTTTGCCGCTAGTGCTTTGACCGCGTGAAGCCTCCTTATTGCGGCTACTTCCCTCATCACCCTGAGCGGAAGCTGCCGCTCCGTTAAGGAGCGACAACCGGCGTGGCAGGTCCTGCCTGACGGCTGATGGCTGACGGCTGACAGCTGCCCTTCAATGCACCGCGTTCACGCTCTCCGGCACATAGGCATAAGCCCCAATCTCCCACTGCGCACCAAACAGATTCTGATTAATCCCCATCAGATCGTATTGGTATTCCGCCCCCATGTTGGCGCCCCTATCCCGAACCGGCGAATTAGCTGTAGGCCGAAAGTCTGCCTCCACGCCATTCGAGGGACAAACGTAGTAACTCCCCGCCACATACCCGGCAGGTACCGCATCATTCGCCGAGCACCCCAGCAACAAGTTCGCCATCTGCGTGTTCGATTCCAGAGTCGCGCCTCCCTGTACCAGGGCATCCATCATGTTTTCGACTTCGTCCGGCCTCAGTTCGTTCACATGCCAGAAATAACCAATCGGACGCCCCCAAAGCGCGTTCTTGAACAGATCCTGACTAACGCGATTTCGCATCGCCTGATAACTCAGTCCCTGGTAGTAAGGAACCATCCCCTGGCTAAGAATGTTCAGTACGTCATATCCCGTCGCCAGCGTCGTATTCGCTCCGCAACACGGCTTCAGGCTTCCCGTCCCTCGCACCCCCGCATATCCCAGCCCCGCCGCAATCCCCTCCGTCACCGGATCTTCATAACTTCCCGGCATCACATACACTCGCTTCGATGGCAGCCCCGTGAAGTTCAAATTCATCCAGGCTTGCGCCCAACTCATCTCCTCGCTCTCCATCTGCGTCTCGTCCAGATCAAGGTTCTGCGCTACGCTCTTCAATATCCAGGTTCGTCACATCCGCCAGCGAAATACTGCGCGCTGTGCTCTTCGCATTCCCATCCAGACTCACGGTAAAAACACCGCGCTGTTCGAGCGTGTAAAGAATTCCGCCCAGCGTGTCCAATCCCGTCGGCGCCTGTCCCGGAGCCGCCGGCGTCAAATTCCAATTAATATCCGCTGCCGGATCGTCCGGGCTGGTCGTAACCAGAAAGCACGCCAGTTTCCCCGAGCCGCACGTGGTCTGTGAGTGAGCAATCGTCAACTTCACGCTCGTCGCCGCCGTTCCCGTATATTGCAGATTTTCAAACGCATGACAGGGCACCGGAAACGGCCCGCTGGCCCCGCAACTCGCCGCCGGCGGATCCCAGTATTCATGCGAGATGGAGTGTGTATTCACGTCCCACCCCGCATTAATCCATCCCTGTACCTCGCTGATTATCGATTGCGAATAACTCCCGCCCGTAACGACTGCGATCGATAATGGAATTCCCTTTGCCTTCATAACCGGCAACAGCGAGCTAACATAAGTGTCGCTATATTGCACCAGCCCCGGATCGTCATAGCTGACCGTCGTGTAAGCTGGCCATCGCCGCCACTCCCGGACCCACGGCGGAGTTTCCGCCGGTACATTGTGCGTCCCGCCCGTGGGTCCAGGTGTCCCCGACGTGTCCACCGTTATGGCCGTCGCGAGATTGTTGGCATATAAGTGGCAGTAATCGTAACTTACCGCCCCTTGTACATTATCGATGATCCCGTAAGCCCGATTTCCATAAGCGCGGCAGTTCTTGATCTCGAACGCGCAGCCTCCGCTCGTACATCCATCGAACCGGTAGCCCGCATAATTCATGTTGGCGTCAGTGTTATAAAAATGAATGTCCACCGGCGTTCCGCTCGGATGCACATAAAACCCCAACGGGACCGCGCCGTTCTCCACTTCGCTGTTCGCGGCTATGTTTGCAAACCACAAATGATCGCTCGTCCCCGCAGTCGGCGATTGCACCTGTACCCCGTAACTATCGAACCAGTCAATCTGCAGGTGCTGGATTTCCAGCCACGACACGCCATTAAGATTCACCAGGCTCTGTCCGCTCAGCACAATCGGCGCCACATTTCCGTAATGCGTCGCCGGATTTCCCCCCGCGCTGTAAACATAGAGAATCGAATTCACAGCGTCGTACCACCAGTCTCGATCCGCGCCCAGCGCCGCTTGGCTCGCCTGTCCCACGCCCCAAACCGTGCCAAATCGCACATACTGCAATTGCGCCGGGGCCTGTGTCAGACAATAAAACCCTCGCGTCCCGCACTGCACCACAGTCGTCAGCTCGCTCGTAGCGGAAAACAGCGTAGCCGACCAGACGTTTGGATTCCCAGTTGTCTGCCACCAAGATGCCGCGATTGGCAAATATCCCGTCAAATGCGGAGGCTGTCCGTTCCCATAACTATCGATCTTGATCAACGCCCCGCCAGTCAGTGGATTCGTCCCGCTCGAAGGCGGCGTCAACGTCTCATTCCAGGTACAGTCCCGTTTTAGGTTGATCGTATCTCCCGCCTGAAACGTCGAGATCCCCACCTGCAGCAGCGTCCGCCAGGCCAACTGCGCGCTCGTCCCCGGATTGCCATTCGCCCCGCCATTACAATCCACGTAATAGTCCGAGGCACACGCCAGCGGCGCCCCCATTAATAGGAGCAACAAAAGTGTTTTGATCATGTTTGTTTATTCGCCTGCCGTCGACTAGCCCAGTGCGTCAAATAGGCCGCCATTTATAACTCGGCGGTTTCCTCTGTGATCCTCTGTGCCCTCTGTGGTTAAAGCCTCGAGCCGCGAGCATCGCGTCGCGAGCTCGGCGCCAAGGTTCGCAGCAGCTCTTAATGTCAACGGCTCTGATTGTCCAAGACTCGCGGCTCGGAAGCTCCCGATCCCCAAGTCTTCAATTCTGCATCTGATAAGTAACCACCGCCACTACGCCTGCAGGAGACGTACTGCACCCTGCGCCACCAGTCGTAACCCGAACCCTCAACAGATGTCCAGACGCGATGTTCGTACTCCCGGTCACCTGTCCATAAAAGTTCGACCCTGAAGTCATAGTGACAGAGTAGCCCCCCACCTCGGCATTACTAGTGCCATCCCATACCTGCAACGTCGGATAAGTCGTGCATCCAGCCGGAGCAGTGCTCGCAGAAAGATCGAATCCGGTAATCGTCATGCCAGCCGGAAGCGTCCAGTTACAGTAGCTAACTCCGCTAGTCGTCGCCCCAGCCACCGGACAAGTCCATGTCAGATAAATCTCGTTCCTTACATACGCAGTGCTCGCCAGCTTCCCGCTGTTATCTCCGGAGCTCTGTGTCGTCGCTGTCGTCCCATTCGGAAGTGCCGGGGTGCCGCTCAGATTGGCTGCAGTGCCGGTCGTATTCGCCCCATTATTCGGAATGTCCACACTCTGCGCCACCACAGCCCCTGTGCGCCCGAACACGCTAGTCACAGCGCCCCCGCCCGAAGACATGCAAGAAGCCCCACTCGCGAGCTGGCAAAGGAAAGTCCCGTCCGAACCAACCCCCAGCGAAAAATCCATCCCCGACGGCACTGTCGCCGTCGTCCCCGTCCATTCCTTCCCCGACCACTGCGTCGGGCTGCTGCTCGTCTGGCTGATGTTTCCCGCCACGTTCAAGTTCCCATTAATCGTAACGTTACTAAGAAACGTCGGACTCCCCGCCCATCCTGCCGTACTAATCGACGTCCCATCCGGGTGCGTCATTACCCCGCTAAAAGTAGGAGACGCCAAAGGTGCCGCTCCCGCAACTTGACTTACTGAGTAATCACCACTCGCCGCGCTCACCGCGCCAGTGCGTCCGAACACCGAACTGACTGCGCCGCCGCCACCACCTCCGCTTGGCGGTCCCAGACTTACTCGCACTCCGCCTGCCTCGATTCGCCCAATCACTTGCACGCCCGTTGGACGGTTACTCGACCCAGTATCATGACACTTTCCCGCCTGCGTCGTGCTCGCAATCGCATAGTCTCCTGCTGCCGGACTCCCCGCATCAAAGTTGCATGACGCCAATCCAGCCCAGGTGACCACCGCCTTCCCACTCGTCCCGGCTCCCCCGCTGACAATCCCAATCACTCCATCCGTGTTTGCGGTCCCCGCCGTCTGAACGCCCGTCCCACCGCCGTTGTAGACCGCCAGTTGGGTTAGCGTTGTCCCATTTGCGGAGTCGTTCAAAAACTCAAAATCCTGGCGCCCAGTGCTGTACATATTGAACGACGTCTTCGCAAACACACTCCGCATCGCTTGCCCGCTATCGGTACCCATGTCATAACTATTATCCGTGTTCGGCTTGAAGTTCCCGTCGGATGCGAAAAACCATTTGATCCCCGATCCAATATGCATTCCCAGACTAAGTGCATTGCCACTGGTCGCGTCTTCGCTGCGTAGAACGTTATAGTTAGTGCCGCCAATCGTCTCGGATCCCAGCGAAATCCTGTCCCACGCTGTGTCACTGACATAACTCGAATACACCCGAAGGCTCTGTGGAGCTGTGCCGTTCCGTTCGTCGACACTGTCCGCCGGATCTCCGCCGGGATCTAAGTTAAACAAATTCGTCAGCCCCAACTGCACAACCTGCCCGTTGCTCTCGATCACATGCGGACTATGCGTCGCCCTATCAAACCAGAACACTCCCCAGTTGGGAATCCCTGCTGGCTGCGTCGTTTCCGCCAACTGAATCACGTTGGGCGTCGTGCAATTCGCATTTCCATTCGCGGCGATCCCCGTCGCGAACGCCCCGCTGCACTGCGTCGGGGTGCCTGCCAGCGCCAGTGCTGTCCCCGCCTGTCCGCTGATATTCGAACTCGTAAGTGCGACCTGATAGTTAGTCCCACTAATATTCACCACCGGCATACCGGCTGCAGTATCCAACCCAATGCCCCCCGCCGCGGGGACATAAGCACTTCCCTGCGGCAAAATCAAGTTGCCGCTCACCACCACGTTATTAGTGAACGTCTTGGCCCCGCCAATCGTCTCGGTCCCCGTATTGTGGACCACAGATGCGTCCGCCGCAGCGCCAGTAATTTGAGCTACCGTGTAGTCCCCGGTGCTCGCCGTGACAACCCCCGCGCGTCCGAAGACCGAGCTAACACTTCCCCCGCCGCCAGAGCCGCAGGGACTGCCCGTGGATGTAATCACACCCGAGGCTATGTTGAGACAACCGTTAGCCAGCCCGGTAACCGTCACACCTTGGTCGAACTTGACCGGCACGTTGAACTCCTTGGCCGCCAATGTCAGGCGCTCGAGCCAGTTAGCCGTAACCCCGTCGCCTGTCGCAGCAATATAATTCGTGATTGCGATTGGCGCTCCAAACGCTAACTGTCCTTGGCTGACAGATACTCCACCGGGAGCGACGTCTGTACCAATCCAGGTATCGTTTGCGCTCGCGCTGGGCCTATACCCTGGGGTCGCGCGCGTAAGTGCAGCTTGCGAATCGACGAGCGTAATAAAATGATGCGGCTGCAACGCCGCAAATGGAGACATCGAAAAGTTCAATCTTCCCTTCGTTGGCAACGGCGTACCCGCTGCGCCGCCAGATGAGTCTCCGTCCGTCATTAGCGTGGCCGTTTGGGCGGCATTCGGTGAGCTGTTATTGGCAGTGGTAATGCTTGCTTGGCAACTCGTATATCCCCCCGGCGATGACACGCCGTAACTGGTGCACTGCCTTGTAACCTGAATCGGATTGCCGGTCAACCCAACCCCAACGACGTTTTGCTCCTCGGAGTCCGTTGTTACACTCTTGTTAACCGAAACGATAGACCCAGGCCAAAATATGAGATTACCAGAGTAACTACCTTGCAGGATCGTATAGCTCGTCGTACCCGTTGCGCCGTTGTCCGTATAAGTGCACACCAGACCTGAACACTGCGCAATATTCGTCGCTACCGCTCCGCAGGCTGTCGTCGGCCCACCCAGGCAACCACCAGCATACGGATACGTACCTCCAGCGCCAACCGGAGTCGCAGCGCGGATTAAATCGTAAGTAATCACGTCGGTGCCGTTTGCAACGCGCGGCCAGCGGACTGGAATCGAGTCGCTGCCGGTTGAGCCGTAGTTGAGTATCTGCATCGGTGAAGTCTGAGTCCCCGAAGTAATATCTTTTGCGACTACAAAGTAGGAGTAGGCCGTTGACCCGCTGCCCCCCGTGGCGAACCACCCCTGGGTTCCACCACTCCCCGAAATCGAAAAGCTCGCTGCCCCACTAGACGATCCCGCGATCAGTCCGGCCACCCCCGTCCCGGGGAAAGGAGACTTTGCCGGAGACAGCGGGTTACTCGAAGCGCTGCTTTCCGAGTAAATGTTCTTCAGGTATGCTCCCTGATAGTTTCCGGTAGAATTCGACGAATACACCTGCCATGGACCTGTCGCTTGCACAACCGTATTCTCAACATACAAGCCGTTTGAGTTATATACAGTTATGCCATTCGAATAATTGGCTGTGATCGTCGAATCCCGAAGCGATATTACTGGAGCTATCTGGTGTTGTGCTCCCTGATTACCGGATGAAAACACGAACGACCCCGTCCAGTTCGCATTGGCGTTCATGGAGCCGGCATTGTTGTTGAAGTGGTCGATCGTCACATTTTCGTCGTCCCAGATGTCGAAGAAGTTGTTAAACCAACCATTCCCGCCGAGCCCGTCGTAAACAATATCGTTCAGATGGGTGTTCATGGAATTGTCGAGCACCGCAATGTAGGCCAGCGCAACCACCCCTGGAGTAGTTTGCGCAGCCACGTCCCCTCCGGAGTGGGCATATTGAAACGTCGTCGGGCTGGGAACGCTCGTCACGATCGCATCGCCCCAGAACGCGCTGTTGTCCGTAAACAGTATTGTCACCATATCGCCGGCTCGGAACCCATGTGCCGAGGCCGTCGTAATGGTCACAACTTGCGATGTTCGCTGCGTCTGTGTGATCGGCGTGCCCTCGAAAGCCGGGCTGTTGGAAAGGTTTGTCGGCGAGCGAAAGCCAAGCCCCGCGACTGTATTGTTCGTAAAGTCGTTCGACCCCGCTAAGTCGCCTATCTGTAAGCAAGCCCCGCGGCCAGTGCAATTCAACGATGCCCCATACCCACTCAGAACAGACTCGTTGGAGTGGAAATAGATCGTGCCTGCAACGTTGTAGGTATTCAGCGAATGTGTCGGATATCCTGGTCCACTCGACGGGAGAGTAACACTACATAACCTGTTTTTCCAGGAGGTAGGATCGACGCCACACGCGGAATTGATCGTCTCCTGGACCCCCGATGACGCCGATCCGATCGTGTATCCAGAAGGGTAAGAGAAGAATGGTGTGAAGGTGATCGTTCCTGACGCTGCTCCCGAAGTACACCCACCAGTTGCAGTAGGCACATTGACCGCTTCGCTGTTCCCCGACCCGGAGATAAGCACCTGGTAGCCCGCGCCGCTCGTCGTATCGATACCAATCGGGCAAGGTGTAAGTGTTACCGTTGCCTGTGAACCACCAGTTAGTGCGCTCATGATAGTCTGTGACCAGTTCAAAGCGGTTGTGGCATAAGTAATTCCGGCCGGTGCCCCGCCGCCACATGTTCCCCACGTCGAGTTACCGGTTAGGCAGGTAGCGCTGCTGGCGACGCCTGACCCCAATTCTCCTGCGGGTACAAGCCCACTGACCATGTCGGCCTTTGCGGAAAGGCCACTATCCACATACTGCTTGTCCGAAGCTTGGTTTGGCGCTGCGGGCGGACCTGGCAGAGTTAAGGGTCCCGTCATCGTGTCCCCCGCTTTTGACACATAAGATCCCGACCCTACATTTCCAACCGCCGCATCCACATACCCTTTATTCGCGGCATCATTCGTTCCCGCGGGCGGAGGGAGCGACGGCGCTACCGCAAACTGTTTTGCGCCCGTAATCGTCTCCGCTCCCGCCACGTGCACCACGGTAGAATCGATCGCCCGATTGGCTACCGCCGTATTCACATATTGCTGCGTCGCCATTAGGTTCCCGAGTGCCGTTCCCGGCGTCGTCCGCACTGCCGCAATCGTGGTCGGCGATGTCGTTGGAACCACCCAATACTCCGTGCGCACCGTACCATCATCGAGTTGAAAGACCACGACATAGTAAGTTCCCGTCGGGCTGGCGCCGACGTTGGGAACTAACTGCGCAACAAATGCGCCGCCCGTCCCGATCGTCACGCTCTCATTTCCCGCTGCCACCGTGTCCCTCTCTACCGTTTGGAACGACGGCCAGGAGATCAACGCCACGCCCGATGCAGCAGTTCCGTCCGCGCGATAGACCGTATCACTAACGGTCGTCCGCGCTGGCCCCTGTGCGCGCACTGCGGTCGACAGGGTCAGCGCCATCAGCAACTCCAGGAACAGGCCCGCAAAGCCCGCCGCCGTTAAAAACCGCTTCCCATTCGTCGTGAAATATCTGCGCATCTATTGTTCTCTCCTCGTTACCGCACGGGACCCCTTTGGCACCAACAAGAAAGCCGCTCGACGAGCGGCCAATTTCGTGATCTCCGGTTGCATCTTTGGTTGATTAATGAGATGGACTTCCGTCGGCATCCCGATCAAACCGTACTATCTGAACCTCGGTCCGCGTTCCCCTGCAACTCCAGAAATCGCCGCACACTCTCCACGTAAACGTCCGCAAAATCCACCACTGGCCTGCGTGTCTCGATCAGTCTCATTGCATCATCCATCTTCCAGTTCATCGAGCACAGCACCGCCAGCGTCATCATCGGAGCCCGATGCACCCCGGCCGCACAGTGAACATAGAGGCGTGTTCCGCGATCTTCCAGAGCGGCTAGTGCAAAGTCCACCCCGCGTCTCAGCAACTCCGGCGGCTTCGGCAGAAAATCGTCATCAGTCGGGTTCCACAGGACCTGAATGCCGTGCGGGACCGCCAGCGGCCGGTCATCGAATTCGATCTGCATGTCCAGTACGTGGGTCACGCCCAATTGGGCCAGTTCTTCCATATTCCGCGCGTTCCAGATCGCGCCTCCCAGTCCAACTTGTTCGGTGATCCAGGTCATGTCCATGCTGCGTGCCGGCCCTCCCCCCGCGATCCTAAATCTGCGTCTTAAAATTCTGGCTCTGATTTTACGTCACCCGCCGGGTCCATCCAAAATGAAGTCAAGGGCATAGAAAAAGGGCGCGATTTGCGTCGCGCCCTTCAGAGTCCTTGGTTTTCTCGACTCTTAAGTTAATCATATCAAATCAAAGGGGGGTACCCCGCCAATTTTGCGGAATTTATTTGTGTCTTACTTTGTGTAACTTACAAGATATTCGCACCTCTTACCCCCTTGACAAGCATCCAGGACGCCAAAACCAACTTAGCATCTACACCCTGAGTCATATTTGATCGCTGTTACGGTGAGTTATTGACCACTTACCCGGACTTCAGGCAGTCTTTCCAGCAAGCCATCCGCCAGGAGGATTCGCGAGAGTTGATCGATCGCATCCTGCAACAGTCGCTCTAGCGTTCTCTGCGGGCAAGCGAGCCGTCTGGACATCTCCGGGACGCTGTATTCCTCCAGGACGTTCATCGCCACCAGCTTCTTTTCGAACGCATCGAGCTTCTCGATTCTGTGCTCCATGTCGGTCACGAAAATTACGACGTCTTCGAAGCTTCCCATCGAGTACGATGTGACCCGGGAGCGAAAAAACTCGCGTCCCAGCAGAGAGGGTAGCCGGCCAACCTCCACTGAGGCTCGGGCGTAGCGTCGCAGCAGCGCCACCGTGCGCGCTCTGTAAGGCCACAGGTCGAACTCCGTATCTCCAAAGTGCACCGAAGGGGGCAGCTCGGCCTGACCGTTCAAAGTCCACCGTTGCGTCGTCATTCGCAGGGCGCTCGTCATGCTCGCACCTCCCGCGCTGCCACTCCCTCCAGATACTCAATTCGCGCCGTCCCGTGCAGTTCGTGCTTCTGAAGTTTGGGTCCCTTTGCCATGCGCGGCTTGCGAGCCCCGCGGAGTGGCGCCGCCAACCCGTTCACCCCGTCCCCAACGTGGGATCTCGCCGCCAAGTCTGCTGTACATCTACTGCAATACACCACCTCGCCTGCCTGTGGACGCAGGAACAGCCCACCGCACCGTTCACAATACTTGAGCTCAACTTGAACCTGAGCGCTTTCCAGCCTGCTTATGAAATTCACGATTGCCTCCGGTATGAAATTGATTGCCCTAAAGCCAAAAAAAAGCCCTGGCGCCGATCGCTCGGCCCAGGGCTCGTTTCTCTTACGATGACCTGTTTCAGTTATTTAGTTATGATGACGCAGTTATTGCAGCCCGGCGCTCACTCCCGGCTCCATCTTCCGAAAGTACCCCTCTTCATAGCCGGACTTGAGCACTTGCCCGTTCTGCACAATCACGCTCAAGCGCCCGGTGAAGCGAAGTCCCCGCAATAACCGCTCGATTGCCGCCGAAAGAACCTCGGCCGATCGAACCTTGCGGCGAAACTCGGCGAAGCTCCTTTCTTCATCGTTGTAACTCTCTACTCCGATCATAAATAAAAGACCTTTCTTGCCATATAAGTGCGTTGTGAAACGTATAATTTATTGATCGTGGCCTTATTGATGTCCTAAGTCAAGAAGATTAATCGTAAAACCCCCTCTCCGAAAGGAGACTCCGGATGAGCTATACACTAGCACGCGTGCTATAGTTCTATGCTATACTTTGCCATGAAATTTTGTGCCCTGCAGGAGAATCTTCGTCAAACCCTCTGGGACCGCATTAATTCTGGGCAAATCACCGGCCTGCGGCTCGCCCGGCAGACCGGCTTCAAGCAGGCCCATATCTCCAACTTCCTCAATCGCAAGCGCGGGCTCAGCGTGGAAGGGATGGATAACGTCCTCGACGTTCAGCATCTCTCTGTTCTCGATCTCATCGATCCAGCGGAAGTCAACAAGCGCGCCTCAATCCTGCCCCCGAGTGAGGACGAATTCGATAACATCCTGGTCACTGATCCTCTGAGTGCCGCCAATGAAGCCCGGATAACAAGCAGGCACGTCAAGGAAATCCTCAAGTTTAAGAAGAGTTTTCTCAAGCGCCTGGGAGAAGAGATGGACGGCGATCGCAGCGGTTGGGACCGTTTTGTCATTATCAAAGTAGATGCGCAGGATGGAATCAGCATGTATCCGCGGCTGCAACCGGGCGCTGTTGCTTTGCTTGACCGTCACTACAATTCTCTGAAGCCCTACCGGAAGGACGAAACTAACATGTATGCCGTTCGCAAAAATGGAGCGTCTACCATAAGGTATGTCGAGCTCTCTGGTGGTCAAATGATTTTGCGCCCTCATAACCAGACCTCACCGGTGGAAGTGCTTGCACTGAAGGACGGATTGAAACCCACGAATTGCATTGTAGGCAGAGTTTGTTATGTAGGGAATGAAACATAACAGTGATCCGGAGCACTGTTTTATGACTTATTAAGTGTGGAATGTTTCGTCATCCATCTGCGATGAGAGAATAATATTATTCGCTGGTGGCAACATCTTTGCTACGATCTACGCCAACATCGGTGGCTCATCGTTTTGCTTCGGTTCTACAACGAATCTTCGATCCCAGCGGGTGCTACGCCTGTGAACCTCATGAATAGAAAATTCTTCGCTTTTATCCTTGTGGTGCTTTTTGTCCCTCTTCCCTCTCTTGCTCAGCACGCGGCCTCCGAGCCGGTCCTCGATGTCTCTGACATGGACAAGACGATTGACCCATGCGTGGACTTCTACACCTACTCCTGTGGCGGCTGGATGAAGAACAATCCAATTCCCCCCGACCAGGCAAGCTGGAGCACATACGGCAAACTCGAGGACGAAAATCGCGCGCAGTTGCGCACCATCCTCGAAGAATCCTCCAAAACCGTCGCCACTCGGAATGCAGTCACCCAGAAGATTGGCGACTACTATGCCTCGTGCATGGATGAGTCAGCAATCGAAAAACTTGGCGCCCAGCCCCTCCAGCCGGAACTGGCGCGCATCGCGGCTCTGAAGTCCAAGCAAGAGTTTGCGGAATACGTCGCCACTACCCAGTACCCTCCCTCGCTCTACGGCGGAGGGATCCTCTTCGCATTTCGCTCGACTCAGGATTTCAAAGATTCGAAGCAGGTGATTGCCGAAATCGATCAGGGCGGCCTCGGTCTTCCCGATCGTGATTACTATCTGAAGGACGATGCCAAATCACAAGAGCTGCGCAAGGCCTATGTGGCGCACGTCGCGAAGATGTTCGAACTCCTGGGAGGCTCGCCCGCCGACGCGGCCAAAGAAGCCGCCACCGTCCTGCGCATCGAAACTGCGCTCGCCAAGGGTCAGATGACTCGTGTCGAGCGCCGCGATCCTCCCAATCTCTATCACAAAATGAGCGCCGAAGAACTGCGGAAATTGATGCCTGTATTTGAGTGGAACGTATATTTCACAAAAACCGGCGCCGGTTCGTTGCCCGCTCTCAACGTCGTCACGCCCGATTACTTCCGCACCCTGAATGACGAAATTGCGAAGGAAAGCCTGGCGGACTGGAAGACCTATCTGCGGTGGCATGCCACCCACGAAGCCGCCAACGACCTTTCATCCCCGTTTGTAAAAGAGAATTTCAATTTTTACGACAAGACTCTGCGCGGAAGGCAGGAGTTACCCCCGCGCTGGAAGCGCTGCACCAACGATGTCGATGGCGACTTGGGAGAAGCCCTCGGCCAGGCCTACGTCGCCCGCTACTTCGGCCCAGATGCAAAGCAGGCCGCTTTAAAAATGGTCAAAGAAATCGAAGCCTCCATGCAAACCGAGATCGAGACTCTGCCCTGGATGCAGGAGGCCACTAAGCAGCAGGCGCTCATCAAGTTGCACGCCATCGCCAACAAAATCGGCTATCCCGACAAGTGGCGCGACTACAGCGCGCTTCAGATCGTGCGCGGCGACCATATCGGCAACTCGGAACGGGCCTCCTGGTTCGAGTTTCACCGTTGGTTGGCGAAGATCGGCAAGCCCGTCGACCGCAATGAATGGGACATGACTCCCCCAACCATCAACGCCTATTACGACGATCAGAAAAATGACATCAATTTCCCCGCGGGAATCCTGCAACCTCCCCTGTTCAGCGCCTTGTCGGATGCCGCGCCTAACTACGGAGACACCGGCGCCACCATGGGCCACGAACTCACTCACGCCTTCGACGACGAGGGCAGCCAGTTCGACGCCCAAGGCAACCTGCGTAATTGGTGGACCGACGCCGATCGCAAGGAGTTCGAAAAGCGTGCCCAGTGTGTAGTCGACCAATACTCCAGCTATACGGTCATCGACGACATCAAAATCAATGGCAAATTGACAAACGGTGAGGACCTGGCGGACTTGGGCGGAACCCTGCTCGCTTATCTCGCCTGGAAGCAGGATACGGAAAATCAAAAACTCGAGCCGATCGACGGTCTAACGCCTGCCCAGCGCTTCTTCATCGCCTACGGGCAAAGCTGGTGCGCCAACGTGCGCGATGAGGATAAGCGCCTGCGTGCCACCGTCGATCCCCACTCACCCGATAAGTTTCGCGCTAATGGCGTGGTATCCAACATGCCTGAATTTCGCGAGGCATTTCACTGCCGCTCCGGCCAGCCCATGGTGCGCGAGAACAGCTGCAAGGTCTGGTAGGACGCCGTTATTCCCGTCCCACGCCCAGCGCGTCGGCCACGCGGTTGATGTAGTTGAACCACGCTGCGATCAGCGTAATCTGCAGAATTGCCTGATCGTCGAAGCCCGAGGCCCGCAGCTTCTCGTGATCTTCTTTCCTGACCATGGTCGCGTCCTTGGTCAGCTTGACCACATAGTCCAGCATGACTCGCTCTTCCGGCGTGATCGGTGCGGTCGTGTAATCGCGCTCCAGCGCTTCGACCAGTTCCCTGTCGAGCGTAACGCGACGCAGAAACTCTGCGTGCGACTCGATTCAATAGACGCACCGGTTCGTCACCGAAACGACCGTGGCGATCATCTCGTGCTGTCGCCGCTGCAGCGGCAGTTCGGGCGACATCAGGGCCCCGAAGGTCGAAAAAGCATGGTGCAACGCCTGCGGAATCAGCGAGTGCGACGCCACGATCTGCGAAGTAACGACCTGCGACCCTCCGCCTTCCGCAGGGTGCATCGGAACCGCATATTCTTGCGGATAGAGTGCCTTCTGGCCCTCTATGGCATCGCGCAACTGCTGGTCCCCCTCCGGGACAGGTACAGTCCGAATCCAAGTCATAGTGAAGGTTGCCTTTAACAGGGATGGCCGAAATCTAGGCGTTGTGACACCCTACATAAAGGGCCGTCGGTTTGCCAATAATTGGAACATACTACCGAACCCGTTGCTTGTAGCATAATAAGGAAGCAAGGCGAAAGAACATTCACTTGTGACGTAGCTCACCGCGCCCCGGTTTGCGAGACGCTACTGTCGGTGCCAACGGGCAAGCGGTCAAACGGCGGTTTTTCGCCCGACAATCAATTTCAGGAGCTTCAGTATGCCTCAGGATACTGTAACAATCACCGATAACCGTACCGGGCAGAACTACACTCTGCCGGTTGAAAACGGAACGATCCGGGCGATGGATCTGCGCAAAATTAAAACCGGGCCCGAAGATTTCGGGCTCATGACCTATGACCCAGCCTTTATGAACACCGCTTCGTGCCGCAGCGCGATCACCTTCATTGATGGAGATCGCGGCATCCTCCGCTACCGCGGTTATCCCATCGAGGTGCTGGCCGAGCATTGCACCTTCCTCGAGGTCGCCTACCTCCTGCTCTTCGGCGAGTTGCCCACCGCTCCCCAGCTCAAAGAGTGGGTGAATGAGATCACCCATCACACCATGATTCACGAGAGCACCAAGAAATTCATGGAAGGCTTCCGCTATGACGCCCATCCCATGGCTATGTTCGTGAGCACAGTGGCGGCGCTCTCCGGCATCTATCCTGATTCTCGCCAGATTCACGATCCCGAAAACCGTCTCCATCAGATCAAGCGTCTCATCGGCAAGGTGCCCTCGATCGCAGCCATGTCGTACCGCCACAGCGTCGGTTTCCCTTACGTCTACCCCGATAACGACCTCTCCTATCCTGAAAACTTCATGAACATGTTGTGGAAGATGGTCGAGCCAAAGTATGCGGCCAATCCCGTCATCGCACGTGCTCTCGACATCCTTTTCATCCTGCACGCCGACCACGAGCAGAACTGCAGCGCGAACGCAATGCGGGCCGTGGGGAGTTCGCAAACCGATCCGTACCTGGCGACTGCGTCTGCGGCGTCGGCTCTCTCGGGACCGCTGCACGGCGGCGCCAACGAAGAAGTCCTCCGCATGCTCGATGAGATCGGCTCCAAGGACAACGTGCCCGCCTACATCAAGAAGATCAAAGAAGGCAAAGGCAAGCTGATGGGCTTCGGCCATCGCATCTACAAAAATTACGATCCCCGCGCCAAAATCATCAAGTGGACCGCCGACCGCGTCTTCGAAGTGACCGGTCGCAACAAAAAGCTCGAAATCGCTCTCGAACTCGAGCGCATCGCGCTGCAGGACGATTATTTCGTTACCCGCAAGCTCTATCCCAACGTCGATTTCTACTCCGGCATCATGTACCAGGCGATGGGCTTCCGTCCGGAGATGTTCACCGTCCTGTTCGCCATCCCGCGCACCTGTGGCTGGCTCGCCCAGTGGCAGGAAATGCTGACCGATCCCGAGCAGAAAATCGCCCGCCCGCGTCAAGTCTGGATCGGCCACGAAACCAGGGAATTCGTTCCCATGGAAAAAAGAAACGCCGCGCCCGTAGCGGCGCGCTAGCCAAGTGTGGCGCGGGCGCCCTCGCCCGCGAAAAAATGTGGCGCGGACCTGCCCTGAGCGAAGTCGAAGACGCCCTCGCCCGCGGGAAGGCCCGCCAAAAAATGTGGCGCGGACAACTCTCCGTCCGCGCCACCAGTCCTCCGCCCGCGCCACCAACTCTCCGTCCGCGCCACCAACTCCCGCCCGCGCCACCCGCCCTCCGCCCAACTGCTTCACCATTTTGTTTACCCCCTCGCAAGCCAAGTTCGTGGAACAAGCTCGCCGCCGTTTTGAAAGGGCTCGGCTTTATAGCCGAGCCGCAAGGGCTGAAAAAATTCAAACTGTTCGCACAACCTCCAAACTGTTCGCACAACCTCCAAACTGTTCGCACAACCTCCAAACTGTTCGCACAACCTCCAAACTGTTCGCACAACCTCCAAACTGTTCGCACAACCTCCAAACTGTTCGCACAACCGTGGAAGAGCGGCCCTTCAGGGCCGCGTAAGTCGTTTTGAATGATCCGGGCTTCAGCCCTGGTGTCCCTGGTTACTTAAACCATCCAGACGCCTATCTCAGCCTGCCCTTCCGAGTTAAGGATGTTATTGGATTAAGGCTATTGCTTGGGAAGATCGATCATAACCACCTGCGAGTTTTCGCGTAAGCGGTCGAAGACGATTTGTTTCCCGTCGCTGGTGACGTCGAAGGTCCGCATGGCGGCACGGTTTTGCAGCCTGGTGAGGAGGCGCGATTTCATGGAGGCGAGATCGAGTAGCCAGAAGTCCTGGGATGCGAGCAGTCCCTGCATGTAGATCAGACTCTTGCCATCAGGCGAGAAGCGCACGTGCTCGCCCAAGCGCCGCAAGCTGATATGGGGCAATTCGACGCTGGTTCCGTCCGGACGTACGGCCAGAAGCGGTGCGAAGGTGCTCACATTCGTGCCCGCATATACGATCAGGCTGCGATCCGGCGACCAGACTGGATTGAGTGCTTGCCCGGCGACCAAGCGAACTGGCGACCCGCCCTCCAATGGAATCTTGAAAAGCCCGGGACCGGTGGCGTCGCTGCCACCAGTGACGATCCATCTGCCATCCGGCGACCAGCAGCTCGAGCCCTGGACGTCTATTCCCTCTGCAATCGGCTGGAGTTCGGCGCCATCTGAAGAGAGGAGATGCAGTTGGCGTTTCCCGTTCCGCCGGAGCACAATGGCCACGCGACCTCCATCCGGCGAAACCGCGGGCGTTTCTATCAGGGCACCATCGGCGCCCTTCCAGATTTCAGTCGCCTGTCCGTCCCGAAGGCGCCACAGTCCGTCGCCCGCCCCCAGGGAAGACAAGTAAAACAGCGACGAACCAGCAACACGGGGCGCAAGCGCACGCTCGGTCGGTACTGTAAACGGTTTTACGTCGTGTTCGTCGGCGACGCGATCAAGAATCGGAACAGTCCAAAGTCCTGCGACGGGGTTACTGATGGTGGCCACCAGCTTACGGCCGTCCGCGCTGGCCTGCACCGACGTATACTGCTCGAGACCGACGCTCACGCGACGCGATTCCCTGCGTTTCAGATCAAACGTCCACAGCCAGGGCCCTGAACCGTCCTCGTCTGGCGCCACGTAGAACACTGTGCGGTTGCCGACCGGGGCGGGATATTTGATGTCTGTATTGCGTTGCGTGAGGCGCTCTGGGTGGCTGCCGTCTGGCGCTATGCGCCATAAATCCATCTCTTTCGTCGCCGGCGTCCCATGAACGAAATAGATCCAGCGGCCGTCAGGCGACCAGGTTGGATAATGGTTGTGAAGACCCGGGCGGTCCCCGAATATCCTCCGCGCATTGGCGCCATTGCGGTCCGCAACGAACATGGGGTCGCCCTTGCTGAAGAGCTGATAGACAATGCGCTCGCCGTCCGGTGACCAGGCCAGGCTGGCGGTCTCCTCGCTGAGGAAATTACGCGGCGTACCTCCCGTCAGGGGCATCAGCCGCAGCCGGTGCCCCACATCACCACCGCCGCCGAGCCAAATTTCCGAGCCGTCGCCCGAAAAACCCACACTTCGTAAGGGCCCAGGTAACGGGCCCGCCTTCCCCTTTGTCAGGTTGATCAGACGTCCGGTACCCACCTGGGTGAGCCATACATCGAAGGGGCCGTCATGATCGGAGATAAAAGCCACGAACCTGCCGTCCGGCGAGATCGCGGCTTCCACGCTCTCGAAGTCGGTCACGCGGGTGAAATGCGCTTTTTCGAGCGGGTTGGCCGGGGCAGCCGCCGGCCGAAACATTTCCCAGACCGCAGTTCCAATCAGCAGTGCGGCGGCTATGACCCATGGCAGCCACGAACGCCTAAACTTCGGCTGCGGCACACTCTTCACAGTCGACGTTCCGCTCAGCGATTCAATGGCAAACGCCAGATCACTGGCCGACTGGAATCGGCGCTCGACATTCTTTTCCAGGCATCGCGCAAGAATCCGTTCGACTTCCAGCGGACCTTGCCAGCCGGTGTCGTTCAGCGCCGGTGGCTCTTCGCGCAAAATCGCGGTCATCGTTTCGGCGGACGTCTCGCGTTTGAAGGCGCGTTTGCCGGTGAGCATCTCGTACAACACTGCACCGAAACTGAAAATGTCCGATCGCGAGTCGATTGGTTCGCCCCTCACCTGCTCCGGCGACATGTAGCCTACCGTGCCCATCACCATACCCGGCAAAGTCGCCGGACTCGTTAGCGTCACTGCGGGTTCTTGGTTTTCCTCCGGCCCAACCAGCTTTGCCAGCCCGAAATCCAGCACCTTAATCCGTCCGTCACGAGTGACAAACACGTTCTCCGGTTTGAGATCCCGGTGCACGATTCCTTTCTCGTGTGCCGCCGCGAGTCCCTGCGCGATGCCGAGAGCGTATTCGACCACGCGCCGCACGGGCAGCGGCCCCGATACGAGCTTGTCCCGCAGGGTTTGTCCTTCAAGAAATTCGCTGACCAGAAATGGCGCACCATCGTGCGAACCAATGTCATGGATTCCCAGGATGTTCGGATGGTTCAGCGCCGCAATCGTGCGCGCTTCCTGTTCGAAACGCCGCAGCCGGTCGGCATCTTTCGCCAGCGCTTCTGGCAGCACTTTGATCGCGACATCCCGCCCGAGCCGCGTGTCGCGTGCGCGGTACACCTCGCCCATGCCGCCCGCTCCTGCGAGCGCTACGATCTCGTACGGCCCGAGTTTGGTGCCCGAGGTAAGCGCCATCGATGCGCGCCATTATAGCCGGAACGGATTGGAGAGGATGCGTACCGATTCCGGACGTTTGGTCGGCAACCGGAAGTTGAAGTTACGGAACCGCCACCGGTGGATAACCGTTCAACTGGTGTCAAATCGCCATTTCACTAACTACCCCCCACTTCAGTTTCCAATCAAGCCTCACACCCCTTTCCCCTTGACTTAAGGATTCACACCCGAAATAGTGGAATCAGGCCCGCGCCCTCCCGCCCCAATGCGCCGCCCGCACCCAAAAGAAAATCGACGAATCTCTGGCCAACCCGCCCGCGCCAAGGTGCACAACGGACAACAAATGATCAAGCGTAAAACACCCGGAATCAATACTTTACCTATAACCACTTGCGCCTCAATACTTTAGCGGGAAAATTTCGCTAACTCAATGATTCTAATCAACCGCTGTGGCGGGGGGTACCCCAGCCAAACAAGCGATCAACAAGGAGCTTTAACCATGCGAACCAAGTCCGTACCACTTTGCCAGCACATCCGCACCATCGGAACCCGTTGCGGGTCGCCAGCCCTGCAAACCCGCAGATTTTGCTACTACCATCAGGCCTGGCGTCCGGGCCTCGTCAATCTGGGCGAGCAGGAAAAGCCGCTTCTCTTCGTAGTACCCGTCCTCGAAGACGCCCACTCCATCCAGTTCGCTCTCGCGCAAACCATGCAGCGGTTGCTCGCGCAAGTAATCGATCCCAAAACCGCCGGCCTGATGTTCTACGGACTCCAGATCGCCTCCTCAAACCTGAAACAGATGAAGCCGGAAATCCCGCAACCCGATGACGTCGTCGAAAATCTCGACGCCATCCACCAACCCCAGCTCGAACCACCCCCGCTCCAAGACAATCACAATGCCAATGACGGTGACAGTGACAGTGATGGGGACAAAGACAAAGACAATAACAAAGACAAAGACAAAGACAATAAAAGCCGCCACCATACCGGTAAGAATCAGGAAACGACTTACATCAAGCCTCTCCTGGAGCCAACTTACAAGCCAGTTGAAGATGCCCGCATCGACCCAGGCATCCAGCAAGGCCATGCCGAGAAGCCGGTCTATAACGGGTGGCAGAAACCAGAGTAAGCGCGAAGTTGATGAAGAATCGACGCATGGGAAACCAGTAAGAGAGCAAGCATCAGCAGCTGGTTGTGAGCTATTGATTTTCCTGAGAGCTGAGAGCTGAGAGCTGAGAGCCGATAGCCGATAGCTGACAGCTGACAGCTGAAAGCAGACAGCTGAATGCCGAAACAACGATTAAAATGCGCCTGTGTCCTCGCCCTCATCCTATCGTGGTCGGCTCGCTCCTTCGCCGACCGGCCTTCTCCACCTCGGCCACGCGCGTACCTTCTGGATCGCTGCCCAGCGCGCGCTCGAGCATGGCGGAGTTCTGATTCTCCGCAACGAGGATCTCGATCCCCAGCGATCTCGCCCCGAATTCGCGGAGGCGATGATCGCAGACTTGCACTGGCTTGGAATTCGGTGGAGCGAAGGGCCAGACTGCGGCGGAACCGACGGTCCGTACGAGCAGAGCAAGCGGCGCGCACTCTATCTGCAAGTGTGGCGTCGATTGCGAGATGGAGGATTCATTTATCCCTGTACCTGCTCGCGCAAAGACCTCGCTCAGTCAGCCAGCGCCCCCAACGATCTGGATGACGAGCCAGTCTACCCGGGAAATTGCCGTGGCCGCCACGACGCAGCCACTTACGCCGAGCCCGCAGGAGTGAACTGGAGATTTCGTGTGCCAGACGGTGAAGAGCTCACCTTCACTGATTTGAATCTCGGTGAGCAACGCTACATGGCCGGGAAGGATTTCGGCGACTTTCTAGTCTGGCGGCGTGATGACGTTCCAGCGTACCAACTGGCAGTCGTAGTCGATGACGTCGCCATGCGTATCACCGAGGTAGTGCGCGGAGCCGATCTGCTGAAGTCGACGGCCCGGCAACTGCTCCTATTGCGCGCGCTCGGGTTCTCCGCTCCCGCCTATTTTCACTGCGAGTTAGTGCGGGATGCTTCAGGCGTTCGCCTCGCCAAGAGGCATGACGCATTGAGCATCCGGAATCTCAGGCATAGCGGAATGTCGCCGGAACGCGTACTCGAACAAGCCCTGCGATCCGACTGCGGTGTTTAGAGCATGTTTCAAAAATAGGTTTTGGGTAGGGTACGGCTTCAGCCGTGCCGCTAAGGGCGAACAGAAATGCGGGCTTCAGCCCCTGAGGGACGCGCTTCAGACGTGAAAGGCATTCTTGAAACATGTTCTAGTTCAGTAACCATGGCAGGTTACCGGCGTAAGCGCAGCGCCGCAATAAGTCAGCGCTACTATGAACTCGTCAATGGGTTCCTTCTAATAGAAGGATCAATTATGCGCCGAATCTTCAACCAGAATTTCCACGTCGGAATGTTTCTGACAATATTGCTAACGCTGTTCTGCGCATATCCGGCGGCTTATGGCCAGTCGCTCGGCGATGTGGCACGCGAGAACCGCGAGCAGAAAGCTGCCAATGCGTCTCCGCTGCCGAAAGTGATCACCAACAAAACCCTGCCCAAGGATCCGGACGCAGGCTCGAGCGCCAGCGAAAGTCAGACGCAACCACAAACGGAACCGTCGCCCGCAAATACGGAATCCAACAGGCAAATTGCCAGACAGCCCGCGGCGGAACGACGCACCGCAGCACGATGGAAGCAAAAGATCCAGGCGCAGGAAAACGCGATTGCCAATCTCAGGTTGCGGGTCGACAGGCTGAAAGCCTCCATTCATTTCGTCGATCCCAACAATTACTATCCATACGATTCCAACGGCGTCTACGCAGGCTTGGCTGAGAACCGTTATCAGGCGCGCCAACTCGAGCGCCTCGCGCAAATGCAGCAGCAACTCGACCAGCAGAAGAAAAAGCTCGAAGACATGCAGGAAGCCGCTCGCCACGCCGGCATGCACACAGCGGTGTACGATCCGTAGCCACCTTGGGAACTGCTATTTTGGCTATTTCCAGGACGTTATAGGCCTCAAAACCTGCGATTTACGCCGCTTTTCGGGAGTATCTTTCTTGGAAACCGCATAAAATATGGAGAAATTGCTACTTTTCCACAGCGGCGTGAGTTAAGATGCGCTCGAACCAATCATTTAGTCGCTTCCTGAAGGAGGAATTCATGGCTTCTGGTATGACCAAGACTCAACTCACTCGTCATCTGGCCGAGAAACTCGGCTCCAACAATAAGACAGCGGCAACGTTCCTTGAGCACCTCGCCGACACCGCGATAAAAGAGACCAAGAAGAACGGCGTATTCGTCGTGCCCGGCCTCGGACGCCTGGTGAAAGCGCACCGCAAAGCCCGCATGGGCCGCAATCCGCAGACCGGCGAACCGATCCAGATCAAGGCCAAGACGGTCGTGAAGTTCCGCGTGGCCAAGGCCGCGAAAGACGCGATCGCACCCAAAAAGTAGTGCAGACGTTCATCTCTGCGAGAAATTGCGAGGGCCGGCGAATGTTGCCGGCCCTTCGCCATGAGAGCTTCGAGCCACGAGCTTCGAGACACGAACCTCGAGCCTGCAAGCAAACTACACCTCGCGTGTGCCTGTACGCTGCTCATTAGTCTTACGCGATAATTCTCAACTCTATCAACGCCGCCTTGACCTTCCCGCTCTCGATGTGTAGTTTTCCCACGCTCACCGGCAAATGAAACCGCCGCGGACCAGCGCTGCCGGGATTGAAGTACAGCACGCCGTTCTTCGTTTCGATCTTCGGTTGATGACTGTGACCGTAGATGACCACGCCGATTCCTGCCGCTCCGGGCTTCAAGTCAAGTTTGTCAAGATCATGCAGCATGTAGATTGAAACGCCGCCGATTTCGACAACTTCAGTTTCGGGCAGACCTTGCGCCCACGATTCAGTATCAACGTTGCCGCGAATCGCGGTGACGGGCGCGATTTGCGCGAGCGTCTCGAGTATTGAAGGATCGCCAACATCTCCTGCGTGCAGGATGCGATCGGCTCCCCGCAAAGCCTCGACTGCCTCCTTCCGCAGCAGGCCATGCGTGTCCGAGATGACCCCGAGGATCATGAGAAGTGTAATCCGATGTAAGAACCTATTTCACCATGGAGTCGCTGAGACGCGGAGAAATAGTGTGAAAAGGTTTTCTCCGTGCCTCGGTGCCTCCGTGGTAATACAAATTACACACTTCGCCAGCGCCCGATGATTCGTCACAAATCAGGAGATGCCAAGCTCACAGACGCGGTAGACGATTCTGCGGCTATACTGCGATGAATGCCTGATTCTTCCCCCGATCTGCTCGCCCCGCTCCGACGCTACTGGGGATATGATTCTTTCCGCCCCAAGCAGGAGAATGTAGTCCGGAGCCTGCTCGGAGCGCACGATACTTGCGCGGTAATGCCGACTGGCGGGGGAAAGTCTTTGTGCTACCAGCTTCCTGCTGTGGTTTCCGGCCAAACGGCGGTGGTGGTTTCTCCTCTGATTGCGCTCATGCAGGATCAGGCTGCCCAACTCGCGCAAATGGGTATTCCGGCGGCGGCGATCAACAGCTTTCAGAATTCGTCCGAACGAAACATCGTTATGAGCAATGCCCGCAAGGGCGAATACCGGCTGATCTATCTTTCTCCCGAACGCTTGGCTGCCGAACACACTTTTGATTGGCTCGCGAACGTGCCCGTCGGATTCTTTGCCGTGGATGAAGCCCACTGCATTTCGGAGTGGGGACACGAGTTTCGTCCCGATTATCGCCAGCTGAGCCGGTTGCGCACGCGCTTTCCCGCCGTTCCGATTGCGGCCTTCACTGCCAGCGCAACTCGCCAGGTTCGTCATGACATCCTGAAGCAGTTGCAGATGCGCGATCCTCATCTGTATATCGCCAGCTTTCATCGCCCGAACCTGAACTACATCGTGCACGAGTGCGAAGCGATCACGCAATTGGGATTGCTCGGCCGCGCCCTGCGCTATTACGACGAAGGGAACGTCATCGTCTATGCGCCGACGATTCGGCGGGTGGAAGAAACCGTCGAATACCTGGAGGAGAACGGGATCGCCGCAATTCCATATCACGCGAAGATGGAATCCAACATGCGGCGCCAGAATCAGGAGCGCTGGATGTCGGACGAAGTGCGCGTGCTGGTCGGGACGATCGCCTTCGGCCTCGGCATCAACAAACCCTCGGTGCGCGCCGTGATTCACCTCTCTCTGCCCAAATCGATTGAGCAGTATTACCAGGAAGCGGGACGTGCCGGTCGCGATGGCAGTCCAGCGGATTGCGTGCTGCTCTGGCAGAAACGCGATCATGTGTTGCTCGAATACTTCATCGGAAAAATTGAGGACGAAGCCGAGCGCGAACGCTCATGGGAGCGGAAGCGCATCATCAGCCGATTTGCCGATTCCCGGGGTTGCCGCCATCGGCAGATTTGCCTGCACTTCGGCGAGACTCCGAAATGGGAGCGTTGCGGAACCTGCGACAATTGCGCGGCCAAGCCAGACTGGCTGAGCGAAAAAGCGCCAGCGCTGGCGAGTGTCTCTGTGCCAAAGCGTAAGAAGTTCGCGCGTCCGGCGCCCGACGATGATTTCCTGTCTCCCGCTCTGGCGGCGGATTCTGCAGTCGCGCGCGAAGTCGATCCGGCATTGGCCGACTACCTTCGCGAGTGGCGGCGCAATGTCGCGCGTGAAACCAAGGTTGCCGCGTTTGTCGTGCTGCACGACAGCACGCTTGAGGAGTTGTGCCGTCGACGCCCGAAGACTCGCGCTGAACTGATGCAGGTCCGCGGCATTGGCGAGCACAAAGCCGACGTTTACGGAGCGGAGATTCTTCAAGCTTTACAAAATTTCGCCCAGGGAGCACGCGCCACTTCAACCCTTTCGCGGGAGCCGACGCCGGGAGAGCAAACGCTTCGGATGCTGCAAGAAGGCCGCACATTCGAGGAGATTGCGCGCATCCGGGCGCGGCAGCTTTCCACGATTGTCGGGACGGTCGCCAACCTGGTCGAAACCGGCCACATGAAGCTGGACCCGAAATGGATTTCTCCTGACGCCCAACCGCTGATCGAGGCTGCATGCCTGAGCAAAGGAGGCGAGAGCCTGCGAGAGATCAAGGATGCCGTGCCGCCGTATGTCAGCTTTAATGACATTCGGCTGGTCGTGGCTGCCCTGCGGGCCGACGGGCGATTGGGAGCCAAGACGGCCTAGCGGGGGTTCGTGGAATCCGTTGGTTCAAAATCCGTCAGGGACGGGACCGGTCTGATTTATCGGGGATGCTCCCGGTCTGTACCCCCCACCCCCCTTGCCACAGTCTATTGGAATCATAGAGTTATCGAATTTTCTCTCGCAAAGTATTCCGAAATAAAGACTTATAGTCAAAGTATTCAAAACATTCGACTTACCTTTTGCTCGGGGTGGCAGCCCCAGGCCGACGATGCCAAATTAAAACCTTTATTTACTTTAACTTGGGTGGAATCATGGGTGCTCTGCTCTCCGGACGACTGTTTGCAAAGTATTCCGTAATAAGGAGTTACATGTAAAGCATGGGATGTATTTGACTTACGATCTGAAAGAGGACTATTTAGGGAGCCTTACCTGTAAAGTATTCCGGAATACGGAGTTACATGCTATTTGTCAAAGAACGGACGGCTCGGAGAGCACTTGTGCTCTTCATCTATCTTCAGCTTCTTATTTCTTAAGTCAAGCGGTTTTTGGGTAGTGTCCTAATTTGGATTCAAATTAGGACACTACCGGTTTTTGGTTGTTACTACTAAGTTCAGGAAGATGGAAACGGATGATTCCATACTTTCTGGTCATGCTCGCGGCGGCCAGCGAAGTCCGCCGGGGATACGGGTGGAGTAGGGGCCCTTCGACTCCGGTTGCCGCTCCTTAACGGAGCGGCGACCTCCGATCAGGGTGACAGCGCTCAGCGCGACGAAACGCAGGGAGTCGACGGTGCGAGCTATTCGTAGCGGAGGCTTTCGACCGGATCGAGTTGGGCGGCGCGGGTGGCGGGAATGGTCCCGAAAATTATTCCGACCAGCGAAGAAACGATGATCGCGATAATTGCGGAGAGGCCTGAAATCGGGATGCGGTATTCGGTGAAGAAGCGCACGGAGAACGGGATCGCGAGTCCAACGACGATGCCGATGACGCCGCCGATGAGCGAAATGAGAACCGCCTCCGAAAGAAACTGGAACAGGATCTCGCTTTTCGTTGCGCCCACCGCTTTCCGGATCCCGATTTCGCGAATGCGGGCGCTGACCGTGGCGAGCATGATGTTCATGATTCCGATGCCGCTCACCAGGAGAACGACCAGCGAGACCGCGAGCAGAACGGCGGTGAGCGCATTGGCGGTTTTGTCGGCCACGGCCAGCAACTGGGTCAGATTCTGCACGCGGTAGACCGAGTTCGAGCGGTGCCGGGATTGGATCACGCGCTGAATCTGGGCGGTGATGGGAATCACCTGGGAGGCATCGGTGGCCGCGAAGTAGATCTGCCGCACATTCGGCGTGGTCTGAAAATACCGGCTCACGGAATAGGGAATCAACATGGTGCGGTCGGTCACCTCGGATTGTCCGAAGGTATCCACCCGTTCGCGGAAACACCCGATGATGCTGAACGGCAAGCCGCTCATCTTGACCGTTCTGCCCAGAGCATTGCGGCAAGAGCCGTAGAGGTCTTCGGCGAGTTTCTGGGTTACCACACTCACTTTGTTATGCGCCTGGGAATCCTGCGCGTCGAAAAAACGTCCGGCGAGCACCACGAGATTGCGGACTTCGAGATAAGCGGGTGCAACGCCGAGCACCTGGATGTCACGCTCTTTTCCATTCCCTATTGCGATGCGCTCAAACAGGGGAACGACCGGCGAGGCGGCGGCGATGCCGGGAACCTGGAGCTGGACGGCGTGCATATCGTCGATGGTCAAATCGTCGGGGGCAGTTTCGTCGATGTGACCGCCCGCCTGGTATTCGGCCTCGATCATGTTGGTGCCAATTCCCTGAATGAGGTTCAATACATATTGCTTGCCGGTGAGGCCGATGGTCGTTACCAGGATCAGCGAAGCGGTGCCAATCATCATGCCCAGGGCAGTGAGCAGGAAGCGCACTTTGTTGGCGCAGAATGTGTCGTAACCAAAGCTTAGGATTTCGCTGAATACCAATCGTGGTTTATGCCGCACGATCGGCGATGAGACGGTGGTGGACATTACTCTGGTTAGATGTTACTTGGCGGGGGAAGGAGCGGCAAGCGCGTTCGATGGGCGGGAAATCATAATGTGGGGGAGCCCGCGCCGCGTTGCTTGCTTACCCACTCTAACGTCGCAAAATGCGCGACGTTAGAATGGGGCACCGTCAGTCTTTAGTTCAGTCTCTTCATGCTTCAGTCTCTTTATGGTCTTGATTGTCTACTCCGGTGCGGTGGAAGAAGGTCACGACTGCGTAGGCGGCTAGCACATCGATGAGCGGGTCGAGGGGTCGTGTGTAGTACGTTTCGGGATGGGTGAGGCAGTACACGGCGGGATAGCAGGCAAATGCGATCGCATACCGAATCGCCAGCGCGCGATTTTGCTTAAAGCAGCGCCACAGCCCCGTCAGAGCGAGCAGGGTCAGGGTTGTACATACAAAAATGTTGGGCGGGTCCAGCGGTTCCATCTCGAGGTACGCGTGACTGAAGCTCCAGTAACCGGTCCAGAGATAAATGAAACGGCGGAGAGTCATCCAGGCAAACCAGCCGGGATGGGAGCGGATGTAGTCGACCGCTTGCTGGCGCTTGTGCTCCATGTACGCGATTTCGCCGTCGCGCTCGTATTCCGCCTGTTCGCCGGCGTTGTGGTTGGGATGCAGGTCGCGGTTGACCCAGGAGGTTGAGTAGCCATTGTTGCCGATATACAACTCCAATCCCAATCCGCTGCGGACGGGGATGAGCTGATGGAAGATGCGGTAGTTACGAACTCCCCAGGGCAAGAGGACGACGAGCACAGCTAAGACTGCAGCGGTTGCGGGAAGCACCCAATGGAGACGTTGTCGATAGCGGCGGCAACAGGTCCAGGCACCCAGGAACGGCAACACTGAAAGCACAGAGGGTTCGGTGAGAGCGGCAAAGCCGCTGAGGAGGCCGAAGCCCAGCCAGTCGCGAATGCGGCCGGAATCTTCGAGGTCAAAAGCCCAGAGAAAAAGGCAACACAGGAGCAGAGTAACGAGACAGGTGGACCAAGCCCAATCTGCGCCGTAGTAAATTCCGTAGGGCGAAAGCGCCCAGCCCCAGCCAGCCCACTTCGCGGTCCGATCGCCGAAACTTTTCCTCGCGAGAAAGAAGACCGGAATACAGGTTGCGGCGGAAATGATTCCGTTCAGAACAAGCGCCGCGATGATCGACGACTTGGTATAGACGCCGAAGACTTTGAAAATCGCTGCGAGGATATACGGATAGACGGGAGGCAAAAGGGCCGATGGACCGGCGTCTGCTAAAGGGTTGCCGAAGCCGTGGCCGAGGGCGATGGATCTCCCGACCCTGCCGAAGGCCCAATGCTCGAGGACGAAAGGATCCATCCACTCGTGATATAGAAAGTGGGTGACCGCGATCCTGATCGCGAGGCCGACGAGGAACATGGGTACGTAGGGCGGCCAGCGGGATTGAGGCTTCGTTTGCATCAGTACTCCGTTTGCAACGTTTCCCGTACTCCGGTCTCGCTACTCCTCGTCTCGCTAGTCAAGGCGGCAAACCATCACGCGGCGATTCTGGAAGGGGCAGTTCAGACCCGTTAGGCCCGGCTGAGCGAGCACGATCCAGTCGACTCCGAAGGAGTTCTTCAGAGATTGAAAGTCGGTGGCACGGAAATTACGCCAGCCACGAGTGGCATCGACTTCGCGCAACCAGCGCGGGGCGAGGCGGGGAACGCGGGCTGCCATGCCGGCGTCCTTGACGATATCTGCGAGTGCGCTGCGCTCCGCTAGAGCCCGGAAGCCGTGATAGTCTTCGCCGGGGAGTTCCATGTAGTAGGGGTCCAAAGCGAAGAGACTGCCAGTCGGAGTATTTCCCTTCACCCAGTCGAAAGCTGCTACCCAGTTGTTACTCGGCGGCATTCCGGGCAGTTCCAGATGCGCGGTTGAGGGATACATCTGCCTTTGCACATAGAACATTCCGAGGCCGAGAGGGACAAATAGCAATAGCCAGCGGTAGACGCGTTTGCCCAGAACGTACTCGCCGATCAGGCCGCCTGCGACTAGGAACATCAGCAGATAAATGAGTTGCAGATAACGCATCGGCTCGAATGGCCGAAGGCGTTCGAAGAGAAGGTGGCAGCATGATGACAAGCGCCACCACCATCTGGAAGATTCCGAAGTACAAAAGACGCGACGAAAGCCGCGCCAGGACTGGAGACTGGTTCCGCCGAGCGATTTTGGCAAACAGAGCGAGCAGCACGAGAGGAGCGAAGACTCCCACCCATTCATACCAGTGCCAGCGGCTGAGAAAGTAAAAGTTCCGAGTGGCGGCGGCTTGCCTCCAGGCATCCGAGGCTGGCTCAAAAATCCACCCCAGCGGAAAAAGGAGTACGGCGAACGTGGCAAAGAGCTTGATCTTTCTTCTAGGGGCGTCCATGGAGAATTCGTCCAGGCCAGAAAAATACAAAACGAGATGCCAAAACTGGCCATGATGGCGTGAATCACGAACGCCAATGCCAATAGGATCCCGGCCAGAAGTCGTTGTTCCTTCAGAATCGCGACGATCGCGCCGAGCACGGCCGCAGTGGCCATTGCCCGAGGATGGAGATATTGGTCGACCAGGCTGATGCCCGTGCCTGCGACGGGAATTGTCAGCAGAACTGCGACCAGGCCGACAGCGGTCCACTGCGCCGGGCGCGACGGAAAGCAGCGGCGAGCGATCGCGAGGCAGCCCGAGAGAATCAGCAGAATTGTGACAAACTGCCAGGCGAAAATTACTACACCTAACGGCAGGTGACTCAAGCGAACGGACGCGGCAATCGCCTTGTCAAAGATTGTGGCCTGGAACTGGAGGCGGAAAAAATCGGCGTCGTGGGGGAAAAGAGCGGGATTCAAGTCTCTTTTAATAGCGGCCAGATAAAACGCGTCGTCTTCCAGCCCTGGATGGTAGCCCATTACCAACAGCGCCAGAGTCGTTGCCAACACCAGCAGGGCCAGATTTCGCAAGCGGGAGCGCCTGTCATCTTGCAAAGCGGAGTGGCTGTGCAAGCTCTGCGCCGTCAAAGTCCGGACTCTGAGCCCTTGGAGATGCCGGGCTTGTAATACTCGCGTTCCAGGCGGCGGCCGCGTTCGCTGAAGATTCCGAAGTGGGCAAGGCCGGTGCGCTGCAGCGCGAACTGCAGCGTGGTCTTCAGCACGCCCAGGCCATATTGCACGCTGCGCCGAAAATTGATAGACGAGGCTTCCTCGAAATACTTTGTCGGGCACGACACTTCGCCGATGCGGAAGCCGAAGTAGACGCATTGCGCCAGCATCTGGTTGTCGAAGACAAAGTCGTCGCTGTTTTCGCCGAGTGGCAGGCGCATGAGTACCTCGCGGCTGAAGGCGCGATATCCGGTGTGATACTCGGAGAGCTTGACGCGCAGAAATAGGTTTTCAAACGCGGTCAGCAGCCGATTGGCGACGTACTTGTAAAGGGGCATGCCTCCGCGCAAGGCAGTGCCGCCAATAATGCGGGATCCGAGGACGACGTCATAGACTCCATAGGCCACCATGCTCGCCATGGCCGTGACCAGCAACGGCGTGTATTGGTAGTCGGGATGCACCATGATTACTACGTCGGCACCAGCCGCCAGGGCTTCGCGGTAGCAGGTCTGCTGGTTGCGGCCATAGCCGTAATTGCGGTCGTGGACGAAATACTGCAGGCCCAGCCGCTGTGCGATTTCGACCGTGCGATCCGTACTATGATCGTCGACCAGGATGCAGGTATCGATGAGATCGGGCAATTCACGCACGGTGGCTTCGAGCGTTTTTTCCGCGTTGTAGGCGGGCAGCACGACGGCAATGCGCTTGCCGTGGATCATGCAGAAACCCTCAAGTTAACTCCGTAAATAATAACCGAAAGCCGGGGAAAACCCGTTTTCGAAACCCTAAGTGATTGCTCGGCACCCGCTTTAGAAGGCCTCGCGCCTACGCCCCAAAATTGGAGAACGCGGCAAATACGTAAACCAAACCCATCGTGAGTCCGAATATGACGAGTGCGACACGCGAGATTCCGCGACTGAACAGACCGGCGAAGAAAGCGAAGGCAGATAGGATGAGTCCAAGGCTGCCACAGATGAACAGAAACCCTGCCTGTGAGGGATGGTCGTAATGGCTCTGTCTGAACCAGACAACAGCAGCAGCGAGGTAGATAACGGTCGCGATGCTCGCGGCGGCGCCTGCACCGAACCCCACAAATGCTGCGAAGTTTCGGCCGTCAATTCGACGCTGTTCTCGGCTCTTTATAAATCCAGCAGCCACTGGCACCGTAATGAGAAGAACAAGGAAAAGCAGAAGAATAATCATTTAATCGTGGCTAAGGCGCTGTTATTATACGCGGTCGTGAGCCACGAACTGCCAGCCAGCCGGCACGCAAATGTGAGCTTTCCGATTTTTTGAAGGCGACCTTTGAAGCATTTGAGATTTATTATTTGAAGATTATGTCTGCTCATACCCTATTCGATAAGCTCTGGGACGCCCACCTGGTCGCCGCACCGGCCGGGCAATCGGCCATCCTCTACATCGACCTGCACCTGGTGCACGAAGTGACTTCGCCGCAGGCATTCGACGGACTGCGCGCCCATGGCCGGAGGCTTCGCCAGCCTCTGCGGACGGTCGCTACCGTTGACCACAATATTCCGACCACTCCTCGCGGCTCGCCCATCACGGACCCGATTGCCGCGAAACAAATCGAGGCTTTGCAGAAGAACTGCCGCGAGTTCGGCGTGCCCTTCTTCGATATGGATTCGGCTGAACAAGGCATTGTGCACGTCATCGGTCCGGAACTGGGCATCACGCTGCCGGGGATGACGATTGTCTGCGGCGACAGCCATACCTCCACGCATGGAGCTTTTGGATCGCTGGCGTTTGGCATCGGTACATCCGAAGTGGAGCACGTGCTGGCTACGCAATGCCTCCCGCAGAATAAAGCGAAGTCGATGCTGATCCACGTGCTGGGCAAACTGCCGGAGGGCGTTACTGCGAAGGATCTTGCCTTGGGAATCATTGGACGCATCGGTACCGATGGCGCGACCGGGCACGTGATCGAATATGCGGGTGAAGCGGTGCGGGACCTGTCCATGGAAGGGCGCATGACGCTCTGCAATATGAGCATCGAAGCGGGAGCCCGCGCGGGATTGATCGCGCCCGATGAAATCACTTTTGCCTACACCCGGGGGCGCCGCTTTGCCCCCAAAGACAAGGACTGGGAATCATCTGTTTCCTATTGGCGAACGCTGGCGAGCGATCCGGGAGCGCATTACGATCGCGTCGTCGAAATCGAGGCGGCGTCACTTGCGCCGTTCGTGACCTGGGGCACGAATCCCGGGATGGTTGTTGCCGTCAACGCACGTGTGCCTGAGTTAGCCAGCTTCGCGGCGGAATCCGATCGCCGCGCCGCCGAGCAGGCGCTCGCTTACATGGACCTTAAGCCGGGAATGCCGATCGAACAAATTGCCGTGGACCGCGTGTTTATCGGATCCTGCACCAATTCGCGCATTGAAGACCTGCGTGCTGCAGCGCGAGTGGCCAAAGGCAGGCGCGTTAATTCGAAAGTTCGCGCCATGGTCGTCCCCGGTTCGCAGGCCATCAAGCGGGCCGCCGAGCAGGAAGGATTGCATCGCATCTTCGTCGATGCCGGCTTTGAGTGGCGCGAATCGGGATGCTCGATGTGTCTGGGCATGAATCCCGACATCCTGCAGCCCGGCGAGCGTTGCGCTTCGACCAGCAATCGAAATTTCGAAGGGCGGCAGGGCCGGGGCGGGCGGACGCATTTAGTGAGTCCGATGATGGCGGCTGCAGCGGCGATTGAGGGACATTTTACGGATATACGGAAGTGGCAGTTTAAATAGTTCGTTGGTCTTTCGTCGTTGGTCGTTCGCGCTCGGCAGCGAAGTTGAAACTGTTACGACCAAACAGTTTCGGACAATCCAGAGTAGCGAACGACTAACGACTAGCGACCAACCGGCAGATACTATGGAACCATTTCGCAAACATACCGGCCTTGTGGCCCCGCTCGATCGTGTGAACGTCGACACCGATCAGATCATCCCCAAGCAGTTTTTGAAGCGCATCGAGCGCACCGGCTTCGGGCAATTTCTCTTTAATGATTGGCGCTTTTCAGGGCAGGGTCAGAAGATCGGCGATTTTGTTCTGCACGATCCTCGCTACCAGAATGCCTCAATCCTGGTCGCCGGCAGGAACTTTGGCTGCGGGTCTTCGCGCGAACATGCGGTCTGGGCGCTGGCCGATTTCGGGTTCCGCGTGATAATCGCATCCTCGTTCGCCGATATCTTCGCCAATAACAGCCTGAAGAACGGACTTCTGACGGTGCGTCTCACCGACGAGCAGGTGGCTGAGATCATGCGCCGCGTGAAGGAAATCGAAGGCTACCGGCTCACCGTCGACCTCGAATCACAGCGGGTAGAAGATGGACGAGGCTTCGTCGCCACTTTCGCCGTTGACGAATTCGCCCGGCATTGTCTGCTGAACGGGTTGGACGATATCGGCCTTACGCTTCAGCACGAATCGGAAATCGCTGCCTATGAGGCACAGCATCCTGTTCGCGCTGAAATCAAAGGAATCGAGCCGGCCAACCCTACCTAGGCCG
Source organism: uncultured Acidobacteriaceae bacterium (assembly GCA_963821295.1). Lineage (GTDB taxonomy): Bacteria > Acidobacteriota > Terriglobia > Terriglobales > Acidobacteriaceae > Acidiflorens. The sequence continues at coordinate 190,171 of CAWGDB010000002.1, forward strand.
TCCCTCCACGTTGTACACTCTTAAGTTTCGTCCTTGCGGCGTTAATCGGATTCGATGAATTGGAGTACGTTCGTGCGAAGACTCTCTGTCGTCTTTTTGCTCACGCTATTGTCGCTCTCGGCGGGCAACGCCCAGACTGCCGCACCCGCGAAGCAACTTTCAATCGACGCCATTTTTGCCGAGGGAGGCATCACCGGCCGTCCTCCCGAGACTATCAAGTGGAGTCCGGATGGCAGCAAGGTCTCGTACGTGCTGCGCGATGACTCCGGCGAGCACGGCGAACTCTGGTATGTGGACGCCGCCACTGGCGAGAAAAAAGTTCTGGTAAGCGCGGTCAAGCTTTCCCAACTTGCTCCGCCGGCCTCCAAAATCAAGGATGAACGCGAGAAAGAGCGCGTTACGCGTTATCACGTCGCCGCTTACTCCTGGTCGCCCGACTCCAAGCACCTGCTTTTCGATGCCCAGGGGCAGCTCTGGTATTACAGCCTCGAGACGGGAACGGCCGTGCAACTTACTTCGTCTCCCGATCCGAGCCAGGACCCGAAGTTTTCGCCCGACGGCACGCGCCTGGCCTTCGTACGCAAACACAATCTCTATGTGCACCCGGTCACAGAAGCAGCAGGCGAGCGCCCGCTCCTGCACGCTGAGAAGGATAAGGACAAAGACAAAGATAAGACTTTGGAAGACGACATCCTCAACGGTGAAGTTGACTGGGTTTACGCCGAAGAGCTAGCGGTGCGCAGCAATTTCTTCTGGTCGCCTGGAGGGCGCGATATTCTTTTCCTTCAGATGGACGAAAGTCGCGTACCCACTTATCCGATCACCGACTGGTTGCCGACTCATCCTCATGTCGAGCAGGAGAAGTATCCGCAACCGGGCGATCCGAATCCTACAGTGCGCCTCGGTGTGGCGAGCAGCGATGGCAAGGGCAAGGCGCGGTGGCTCAAGCTTACGGACGACGATGACACCTACGTCCCCCGCTTTGGGTGGATTCGCGAAGAATGGGCGTGGGCCGAGGTCCTGAATCGCAAGCAGGACGTGCTGGACCTTTATTTCATCAACACGAGGTCCGGGAAGACACGCAAGGTTCTCACCGAGTCCGAGCCTGGCGCGTGGGTAAACGTCAACGACGATTTCCGCATTCTCAAGTCCGGCGAGCGCTTTCTGTGGACCAGTTGGCGCGACGGCCATACGCATGTTTATCTTTACAGCTTCAATGCGCTCGATCCGATCGCGGGCGAAGCCAAACTCGAGCGCCAGGTCGAAAGCGGGGACTACGAAGTTCTCGCCGTCAATGGCGTGGACCCGGATTCGGGCACAGTCTTTTTCACGGCGAATAAAGACGACCCGCGGGAGGAGAAAGTTTTCTCCATTAAGCTCGATGGTTCAGGGCTGCAGACCGTTTCCACGAAACCGGGTCACAACCTGGCCAGTTTTGCCGACGATGGCAAGCACTATGTGGAGACGTATTCCGCCACCCTGACGCCGCCAACCATTTCGATCTGCTCGACGGCTGGCGCGTGCCAGAAAATCTGGGAAAGCCGCGGTATCGCCGACTACGTTCCCATTGCGCCAAAGCCGCTCGAGTTCAAAGCCGATGACGGCACTCTGTTGTATGGCTTTCTCATCCTGCCCGCGAACACCGACCCGAGCGCCAAAATTCCTCTCATCGTATACATCTATGGCGGCCCCGCTGGCCAAACCGTGAAGGACGACTGGGGAGGGACCAATGCGCTTTTTCACCAGATGCTGGCGAAGGAGGGGTTTGCCGTCTTTTCCGTCGACAATCGCGGCACACCGAATCGCGGGAGAAAATTTTCCGCCGCGATCCGCGGACAGTTCGGCGGCGTCGAACTGAAAGACCAGCTCACCGCACTCGACCAGTTATACGCACAGTATCCGCAGCTCGACCGCGCGCGCACGGCGATGTGGGGATGGTCGAATGGTGGCTCCATGACGCTCTATTCGCTGACACATTCCGACCGCTTCAAAGCCGGCATCTCGGTGGCGCCCATTACGAATCAGCGCAATTATGATTCGATCTATACCGAGCGCTACATGGGACTGCTGCAGGACAATACCGTCGGCTACGACAATTCGACGGTCAGCGCTGCGGGTAATCTGCATGGATCGCTGCTGCTGGTACATGGAACGAGCGACGATAACGTGCACTTTCAGAACACGATCCAGATGGTCGATGCGTTCATCCGGTCGGGAAAACAATTCCGTTTGATGGTGTACCCGAATAAGACGCACGGCATCTCCGGGCCGGAAGCACGGTCGCAGTTGTTTCACATGATGGAAGATTTCTGGAATAAGGAATTGAAATAGTTGTCAGCCCTCAGCTGTCAGCCCTCAGCTAAATCCCTTGGTGCGGGCGAGGATGCGCGTTTCGAGTCGACGGGCGCCGGCCATGATGACTAAAGGCGGATAGCTGTTAACCGATAGCTGAAGGCGAATCTTTATGCATAGAACGACGCTTGGCGATTTCGAACTTACTGTCGTCTCCGATGGCACTTATTTCCTCGACGGCGGCGCATTCTTCGGTGTTGTTCCCAAGACGATGTGGTCGAGAAAGGCTGCTGTCGACGATCAAAACCGCTTTGACACCGGACTGAATTCGCTGCTCATCCGCACTGGCGAGAAAAATATTCTGGTGGAAACCGGCATTGGCAACAAGCTTCCCGAGAAGCTGGTGCAGATCTACAAGCAGCCTGCCAAGCTGTTGGACAATCTGCACATTGCCGGCCTCGCCCCAGAAGATATCGATATCGTCATCAACACCCACTTGCATTTCGATCACTGCGGTTGGAATACAGTGCGGCACGGCGACCGGGTGGTAGCAACTTTTCCCAAAGCGAAGTACTACGTGCAGAAAAAAGAGTGGGAGCATGGACGGCTGCAGCTGGAGCGCGACGCCGTCAGCTACATGAGCCCGAACTACGATCCTCTGATCGAGAGCGGGCAGATGGAATTGCTGGACGGCGATCGTGAGATTGTGCCGGGTGTGTCCGTCAAAGTCTTCCCCGGCCATACCGCGAATATGCAGGCTGTGATGGTAGAAAGCGGAGGCAAGAGAGCCTGTTACATTTCGGATCTGATTCCGACCGCCATGCACCTTGATTTGACATGGGTGATGGCATTTGACTTGCTTCCCTTGACTACGATTGAAAGCCGCAAGAAATACTACGCGCAGGCGATTCCGGAGCACTGGCTGACTGTGTTCACGCATGACGACACGACGCCATGGGGATATGTGGAAAGAGGGGAACGAGGGAAGTTGGCACTCAAGCCCGTCTAAGCGTGAGCGTCTAGTCGGTGTGAGAGTCAGGGAGCGAAACGGGGATTTGTCAACGGTTAGCTACTTGGAACGCTCGCTTACAGAATCACAACGGCTCGACCACACTCGCCAAGTTGACGCTTGATTGAGGCAAGCTCTTCTCCGCAGAATCCCCGTTTTGCGCAAAGCTCATCGTCCAGCCATCTCTCGGGAATATGGGTACCGACCACATTTTCGTTGAAGGTGATTTCATACGTTCCGTCACCGTTTGTAGCAACTTCGAGGACAACTCGATGCGTGGATTGCCGTGCTGAGTCCTTCTGAGTTTGGCTCATCCGCTTGCCCCTCCGTCCGGACGGTTTATTATCTGAGAGAATCAGGACTGTGCGACCGGAATTTCTCGCCGGTTCTCGAAAAATTCCTCGACGCTAGCTAAAATCTCCGCCCCGCTCTTCGCGTCGTAGATCGCCTTGCGCAGTGTCGCTCCGCCCGGCACGCCGTGCGTGAACCACGAGGCGAACTGCTTCATTTTGCCTTCGGCCCCCGGCATTTCTTCTTCCAGCAGCATCTGGAAGTACGTTCGGATCATCTGGTAGCGATCGGATTCGGTGGGTTCGTCATAGGCCTTCGCTGTCGAGCTTTGCTCGACTTGGACGGGCGAGGCGCCCGTCCCCACACGGGCAGAGTACTGCTCAATCTGCCGGAAGATCCACGGGTTTGCGGGCGCCATTCTCCCGATCATTACCGCGTCGCATCCCGTCTGCGCGACCATGGCGCATGCGTCTTCAGGGGAGCGGATATCTCCATTGCCGATCACCGGAATCTTCACCGCCTGCTTCACGGACGCGATCCACTCCCAGCGCGCCGTGCCGCTGTAGCCCTGCTCGCGGGTGCGCGCATGCAAGGCCACCGCACCGAGGCCGCAGTCTTCGGCGAGGCGCGCCAGTTCCACGCAGACGATTTCTTCGTCATTCCACCCCGCGCGAAACTTCACCGTGAACGGAATTTTTACCGCCGCACGAACCGACTCGAAAATCTTCCGGATCAAGGGCAGATCGCGCAGCAGCCCGGAGCCGCCATTGCAGCGCACGACTTTCTTCGCCGGACAGCCAAGATTCAAATCCACCAGATCGAAGCCGAGGTCTTCGACCAGGCGCGCCGCATCGGCCAGCACCTCAGGATTGCTGCCAAAAAGTTGCGCGGAGATCGGATGCTCATCCTCATAGAAATGCAGATAGCGCGCCGCGCACTTTTTTGTTGCGCAACACGCCATCGGCCGAGGTGAACTCGGTCATGATGAGACCGCAACCGCCGAGGTTTTTGATGAAGCGGCGGAAGACCGTGTCGGTCACGCCCGCCATCGGAGCCAGCACGGTTGCCGGGCGGATCTCGACGCGCCCGATCCGCAGAGATTCAGGGAAGGCGCGTAGCGAGGGCGCGGACAAGAGTGTCTGCGCCACACCGGTCGCGTTGTCGCGCGGGTCTGGCTCCGACTTGTACCAGTACTTCATGGTTACTATTCTAGCCTGAGCACAAAAATGGAAAGCCCCCGCCAGGGGCGAGGGCTCGATTTGTGTGCAGGGAACACTGGGTCCGGCTGGACCGGGCTTTACTTCTACTTCTTGGCCGCTTCCAGCTTCGCTGCTTCCGCCTTGGCTGCTTCGGCTTTGCCGGCATCGCTTTTCGCGTATTTGCGGCGGAAGCGCTCGACGCGTCCGGCGGTGTCCATGAGCTTCTGCTTGCCGGTAAAAAATGGATGGCAGGCAGCGCAAATTTCCACGCTGATGTCGCCCTTATGGGTCGAGCGGGTAACAAACGCATTGCCGCAGGCGCAGTGCACCCGTATTTCGTGATAGTTAGGATGGATTGCTGATTTCATGGTCTAGTCCTGATTCCCTCAATTCAATCGTTAGATTCTACAGGAGTTAGAAAGGATTCACAAGAGAGAGGTCGCAGGCGGCAGGTATTAGGTCGTAGGTCAAAACGCAAGTCATCGCTCGCTTTTGCTTAAACTCCCAACACACGAATCTGGCGAAAGGCTGTTGCTTTTCCTGAGACCTGAAACCCAAGCCCTGACACCCAAAACAAAACGGCAGGGCCGACCCCCTGCCGTTTGTAAATCAAAAATCTCGGGGCCCTTACTTCCCTTTGTTGACTACCTTCTTGAGTTCGTTGCCGGGAGTGAATTTCGCTACTCTGCGGGCAGCAATCTTGATTGTGGCACCCGTCTGCGGGTTCCGGCCGTTGCGGGCCTTGCGCTGCGAGACGGAAAACGTGCCAAACCCAATTAATGCGACCCGGTCTCCCTTGCGAAGGGAGGAGGTTATGCTATCCACTGTGGTATCGATCGCGGTCGTCGCCTGCGCCTTGGAAATGTTGCAGGCTCCGGCGATCCGGTCAACCAGATCAGCTTTGTTCATGCGTTCTCCTGACACTAGTCTATTTCGGTCCTCGCGTGTCCGCCAGGGGAGTAGTTCGAAAGCGCAAGAACCGGCGAGAGTCATTTTCCTCCATGCTCGCGGATTGTCAATGGAAAACAGTTGCGGGTTGCCCCATTTGACACGGAATTTGGGCGCCGATGCACTTCCTATTGCCGTTTTTCCAATAGACGCAGTAAATTTCTTCCGGACTCTGTCCACCACGGCTCGTTTTGCACCACTTCTTCAGCAATCGCACCTCCTTCTCCACAATCGCATCCTGCTCTGCACAGGAAGTGCACAGCGCGCCATCGGTTTCGAGTTGCGGCGGAGGGCGGTTCCGGTGCACAGTCTAGGTAGAGAATCATGAAATCTGCGACCGAAGTTTGTTCCTTATGCGCGGGCTCAGGGTGGAAGACGGTTCCGGGGGCAGCTGAACACGGGGTGACGCGTTGCGATTGCCAGTTGCGGGCGCGGGCGGGTTCCCTCATGACGGCCGCGCGCATTCCGAAGCGGCATGAAGAGTGCGAGTTGTCCAATTTTGACTTTGAGGGGCCGCGTTCCCATCTTGGAGCCGCTCGAATGGCGGCCTGCCGCTTCGTGGAGGAATACCCGGTCCAAAAGACCGGTTTAATGTTAGTGGGAGATGTCGGATCCGGTAAAACGCATTTGGCCGTCGGCATCGTCAAAGCTCTGATTCGCGAGAAAGGCATCGAATGCATCTTTTATGATTACGCGGAATTGTTGAAGCAGATTCAGGACTCCTACAATCCTTCGGTCCAAGCCACCGAACTCACCTTACTCCAGCCCGTTTTCAACACAGAAGTACTTGTGCTGGATGATTTAGGCTCGGTGAGGCCGACTGAGTGGCGGTGGGACACAATCCGCTTGATGCTGAATACGCGGTACAACGATAACCGCACCACGATCATCACGACCAACTTTGCTGACGAACCGGCGGCCGCTTCGGATCCGGATGCGCCTAAGAAATCTGAATCTTTTTCTGCCGCGAAAGCGGCTGTTCGGAAGGATACCCTGGGTGATCGAATTGGCGAGCCCATGCGCTCGCGCCTCCATGAGATGTGTCGTGTCGTGAAAATGAAAGGGCCCGACTTTCGAGAAAAAATCAAGAGCGCGAGCTTTGGATAGTGCAAGTCAGAGGCAAGAGGCCAGATCGCCGAAGTAATTCAATTGACGTCGACGGTTCCGGGAAGAGTAGATCGAAGCTTGAACTACAGAGGGCGCAGAGATCACAGAGGAACCTTTGGACTCAACTCTTCACGCCTGCAATCTGAGCCCTAACTTCTAACCTCCTCTACAATCGCCTTGTGCTGCGAGAGCGGATCGAATTCGCACCGGCGTGCGACCGGGAGATCTTCTCCACGGTTCCCGCCGCGCCTGCTGTTTTTTTTCTGCGCGCTTCCGATCTGACTTCCGAGCCTTATGTCAGCAAGACCGCGAACCTGCGCCGCCGCCTGGAACGGCTGCTTTCCCCGCCCGAAGAGCGCTCCCGACGCCTCAACCTGCGGGATCGAGTCCGCTCTATCGAATACTCGCTCAGCGGCTCCGATTTTGAATCCGGATTCTTGCTCTACCAACTTCTACGCTCGGCTTTTCCGAGAACCTACGAGAAACGCCTGCGGCTGCGCTTTGCGCCGCTCGTCAAACTGCATCTCGAAAACGAATATCCGCGCGCCTCGGTTACGACTCGGCTCGGCCGCGGGACCGGCAGAAACATTTACTACGGCCCGTTTCTTTCCCGCGTGGCCGCCGAGAAATTCATGAACGACGCGCTCGATTTCTTCAAAATGCGCCGCTGCACCGACGACCTGCACCCCGATCCAAAGTTCCCGGGCTGCGTCTATTCCGAGATGAAGATGTGCCTGGCTCCGTGCTTCAAGGGTTGCACCGACGACGAATACCGCGCCGAAGTTGTCCGTGTCGAAGACTTCCTCAACACCCGAGGCGAATCGCTAAAGCGCCAGATCTCGACCGAGCGCGATCGGGCCTCAGAATCCCTGGCCTTTGAGGAAGCTGCTGCTCTGCATACGCGCCTTGAAAAGCTTGTGCCTGTCCTCCAGCAGATGCCCGAGCCTGTGCAGCGGATCGATCAGATGCACGCGCTCCTCGTGCAAACATCGGCAGTGCCCGAAAGTGTGGCTCTTTTTCGAGTGGATGCCGGGGCGATCTCCGGTCCGCTTATCTTCCCGATCTCCGGCGCCGAACACGCGAAGTCGCAATCGATGGAGGCCCGCATCCAGTCCGTTCTTGCTGAATTCCACGCCGCCGAGCCGCACAGTGCGCTCGAGCGAATGGAGCACCTTGCGATTCTGCGGCGCTGGTGTTATCGCGGCATGCGCAAGGGCGAGATTTTCTTCGCCGACTCCAAAGGCCAATTGCCGATGCGGCGGATAGTACGCGGGATCGGGCGCGTCTACAAAGGGGAAGCGCCGGAATCGATGTTAGCGGAATCCGCGGCAACGCCAGCCGGCCCGCCGGAATCGCAATAGAATAACTGCAGGCGAGGGAGAGGAATGATGCCGAAAATCGTGCCAAAGAAAACCATGCCGAGGAAGAAAAGCGCTAGGAGCAAGAAGCGCACTCTGGCCAGGAAGGCCGCCACGAAGAAGACTGTTCAGCCCTCCACATCGCCCGACAAATCCGTGCGCGAACATTTGGTCTACCTGCTTGCTGGCGGGGGAGCTCACGCCGATTTCGACGCGGCGATGGGGGACTGGCCGGTGCAACTCGCCGGCGCCAAGGTAGCGAATTTCCCCCACACGGGCTGGATGCTGCTGGAACACATGCGCATTGCGCAACGGGACATTCTGGAATTCAGCCGGAATGCGAAACACGTCTCGCCGCCGTGGCCGGAAGGTTATTGGCCGGAGTCGGAGGCGCCGCCCAGCGAAAAAGCGTGGAAATCCGCGATGGCTGAGTTCAAGAAAGACCTCCGCGCCGTTCAGCAACTGGTCGCGAATCCCAGAACTGACCTTTATAAAAAATTACCTTGGGGAGACGGGCAGACAATCCTGCGCGAAGCCCAGCTCGTAGCCGATCACAACGCCTATCATCTTGGCCAACTCGTCATGCTTCGCAAGTGTATGGGGATCTGATTGTAGCGAGTAGCAGCGCACTTCATCACCTATAGAATTCCGTGATGGTGCTATGCACTGCGAGCTGTGTGTGGCGCCAATTCTCGTTATCTTTCATTTCGTTAACCTCTCCATCTCGTCTTCCCCAATGACGCTTACGCCCAACTCCCGCGCCTTGTCGAGCTTGGAGCCTGCATCGGTTCCGGCCACCACATAATCCGTCTTCTTGCTGACCGAGCCGGAGACTCGCCCGCCTGCGTCCTCGATCATCTTCTTCGCCTCGTCGCGGGTATGGCGAGCCAGCGTTCCGGTCAGCACGAATGTCTTTCCCGCAAGCTTCGTACCTTTTTCTTTCTTCTTTCCGGTGAACGTCAGGCCTGCTTTCCGCAGATCGGCCACCAGCTTGCGATTGTGCTCGTCGCCGAAGAATTCGACGATACTCTCCGCAATCCGCGGTCCTACTTCGTTCACTTCCTCCAGTTCTTCCGTGTTTGCGTTCGTGATCGCGTCCAACGAGCCGAAATGTTCGGCAAGGAACTGCGCCGTGCGCTCACCTACAAAACGGATTCCCAGCCCATAGATCACGCGCTCCAGCGGCAACTTCTTCGAGTCAGCGATTTCTTTGAGCACATTGTCCGCGGATTTTTCACCCATGCGGTCGAGTTTGAGCAGGTCGTCTTTCGTCAGCCGGTAGAGGTCGGCTACGTTTTTTACCAGGCCGCGCTCGGTTAGCTGATTGACCAGGGCCTCACCCAGCCCGTCGATATCCATTACGTGGCGCGAGGCAAAGTGCAGAATCGTGCCTTGGAGTTTCGCCGGACAATTCGCGTTCACGCAACGATGATCGGCTTCGCCTTCGGTGCGGACGACGTTGCCGCCGCACACCGGGCAATGCTCCGGCATGTGGAATGACTTGTGGCCGCGCGGGTGCTCGGCGTCTTCGACGACCTTGACGACCTTCGGTATCACGTCGCCACCGCGCTCGACTTCGACCCAGTCGCCGATCTTGACGCCGAGCTCGTCGACGAAATCCATGTTGTGCAGCGTCGCCCGCGAAACCGTTGTTCCGCCAATCGGCACAGGCTTCAGCCACGCGACCGGAGTCAGCTTGCCTGTGCGACCGACCTGTGGAACTATATCTTCGACTTGGGTGATCGCACCGTGCGCGGCAAACTTATAGGCGATGGCCCAGCGCGGAGCCTTGCCCGTAAATCCCAGCTCCTGCTGGAGAGCGGTGCGGTCGACTTTGATCACGATGCCGTCGATCTCATAGGGGAGTGACTCGCGCTTGGCTTCCCATCTCTGGATGAATTCCCAGACTTCTTCGAGATTTTTTACCAGCTTGCGGTTTTGATTGACCTTGAAGCCGGCGGCTTCGAGTGCGTCCATCGCCTTTGATTGGCGATCGAAATACGTGCGGCCATCTTTCAGCAGCATGTAGGCGAAATAATCCATACGGCGCTGGGCGGTGATGCCAGGCTCCAATTGCCTGACGGTTCCTGCCGTGAAGTTGCGCGGGTTCGCGAAAGTGGACAGTCCTTCCTTTGCGCGGTCTTCGTTCAGCTTGCGGAAAGCGGCGATGGGCATGAGCATTTCGCCGCGAGTTTCGAAGTCGGCGGGGATGCCGGCTTTCTTTAGTTTTTCCTTTGACACCGACAAGGGGATCGAGCGCACCGTGCGCACGTTCAGCGTGACGTCTTCGCCGACGCTGCCATCACCGCGTGTGATGCCACGTTCCAACTGACCGTCGGCATAGACTAGCGCGAGCGACATGCCATCCAGTTTCAGTTCGCACATGTATTCGACGTCGGTGCGCCCGCTCAGTTCGTGGACGCGGCGTTCCCAGTCGCGTAGTTCCTCTTCGCTGTAGGCGTTGTCGAGAGAGAGCATCGGAGACGAATGCTTTGCCTTCACGAACCCTTCGCGCGGCTTGCCGCCTACCCGCTGCGTGGGCGAGTCGGGCGTGATGAGTTCCGGATGCTCCGCCTCAAGCCGCTTCAGCTCATTCATCAGCAGGTCAAATTCGGCGTCGGTGATTTCCGGATCGTCGAGCACGTAGTAGAGATACTCGTAGTGCCGGATCTTCTCGCGGAGGGATTCGAGCTTCTTGTTGATGGCTGCAGGTGGCATGACCGGAAGATTATAGTGCGGGTGGCGCGGCTCTCAGGTCTTAGCTCTGGCTCTTAGCATGCGGATGGGCGCGTGTACGACCCGGGTTGCCTGTGGGTGAGCTACTGCTTTTTCGCTTTTCGAATGCGCCCTCGTCCAGCGGCGGCGCGGCCCACGCTGGAGGGAGGTTTTCGGCCGCCTTCCAATAGTTCCTTCAACACGGTGGCGTTATTGCGCTCCTGGTTGCGCGATGCGTATAGCATGGTAAGGTTCTTCTTTCCTGCCGCCAGTTCGTGCAGCTTTTCGACTGCGGCCGTCGCCTTCGGGCCCGCCAGTTCCTTCAAATACCGCTTCCGGAATAGCGCCCACCCGTCCGGATTCGCGTGGAACCACTGTCGCAACTCATTCGAAGGCGCCAAATCACGCAGCCAAAGTTTGACCGCGGCCTCTTCCTTGGTCAGCCCCCGTGGCCACAAACGGTCGACCAGCACACGCGCTCCATCGGCCGCCGCAGCGGGCTCATACACGCGTTTGACAACCACGGTCATCTGGTCCGTATTATCCTACTTCTGAATCTTTCTTGTGAACGGGTCCGATATGATGCGTCTTCTTGATTGCCTTCCTCTGGGTCTCTGTGTCTCTGTGGTTCTCTTCTCGCTCCTTGCCTGCGATGTGGAGCGCCGCAAGTCGGACGCGGAGCTGGGACTAAACCCGCAACAAGCTGCCGGCCGGAAACTCTACGACAACTATTGTGACCGCTGCCATGAGCCCTATTCCTCGCGGGGGAAAAAGGGCCCGAGCATGAAGGGCGTCTTCAAGCACCAATACCTGCCTCTTAGCGGACTTCCCGCCAACGACGACCGGGTTACCGACATCGTCAAGTACGGCCGTGCGAAAATGGAAGGCTTCGGACAGGTTATGACCGACCAGCAAATCAAAGACCTGATTGCTTATATGCATACGCTTTAGTTGCAGTGACGCGGGCGCTTGGGTGCGTGGGACGTTGCCGATTTGCTAAAATCAACTTCTGAGTGTCCGCATCCTCTCAATTCGTGCCGTCTGAATCTGCATCTTCCCAGCTCGTCCAGATTGAACTTGGGCCGAGGATCCCCAGCCCCAAGCCTGCGTGGCTTAGGGCGAAAGCGCCGGTTGGAGATAATTTCCATGATCTGAAAAAGCTGGCACGCGGGCTTGGGCTGCACACGGTTTGCGAGTCGGCGCAGTGTCCAAATATTGGGGAGTGCTGGAATCACAAGACCGCGACATTCATGCTGTTGGGGGATATCTGCACGCGGCGCTGCGGGTTTTGCGCCGTGCCCAAGGGGCGTCCGGAGCCGATTGATTGGGATGAGCCTCGGCGGGTGGCCGAGGCGGTGGCTGCGCTCGGGTTGCGGCATGCTGTTGTTACCAGCGTGAACCGCGACGATGATAATGTCGGCGGCGCGAAGATATTTGCCGAGACGATCCGCGAGATTCGTGAACTGGTGCCAGGTTGCCGAGTCGAAGTGTTGATCCCCGACTTTCAGGGACTCGAAGAGCCGCTACGCATTGTTCTCGAAGCCAAGCCGGACGTGCTGAATCACAACACCGAAACGGTGCCGCGGCTTTATCGCGCAGTGCGCTCCGGAGCGCGTTATGGGCGCACGCTTGACCTGCTATCGAATGCCAAGAAGTGGGATCCGGGTATGGTCACGAAGAGTGGGGTGATGGTCGGCATTGGCGAATCGCAGGAAGAGTTGATTGAAGTTTTCCGCGATCTGGGCACACGCGGGGTCGATATTCTGACGATCGGTCAGTATTTGCGGCCATCGAAGGATCATCTGCCGATGACTCGCTTCTACACACCGGCGGAGTTTGACTTTCTCAGGGACGAAGCGCTGAAGTTCGGATTCCGGCATGTCGAGTCAGGGCCGCTGGTGCGCTCGAGTTACCATGCACATGAACAGGCGGAGGTCGCGGCGAGATAATCGAGCTCTGCCTCGCGCCAGAGTTTTTCTTGTTTTGAAATCAAAAGGCCGGACGATTTCGTCCGGCCTTAGAACTAAGAAACCGTCCAATTGCTGGGTTGAGCCGGATCGGTTTCTGTTTAACGTCGTTTTGTATCGCGTGCCTGGTCTATCTTCCCAATTCTTTATATGTCGCCCATGGCCCGGCGGCGGGGCTTCCTACATCACCAGCGCCAAACTTTCCAGTTCCCGCTCCAGCACTGGCAGAGAGCACCCGGCCATTTCTACCCTTCCGGCTGCGTCAATCGCTGCTTGCTGAGAGACACCATATCCGCGCCCCATCAGGAATACCTGCAGCACTTCGGCCGCCTCCCGCGAATCCACCATGCCGCCCTGCAGGAGGTCGTTTCGCAAGGCTGATAACTCCGTCACCGAAAATTTCTCTCTCATGGCCGTCCTCACCTTCGGCTGCTCTTGTGTCATTAGACTCATCGGCATTCCACTTCGTTGTATGCAATCGGAATGCCGTAACCTTGGTACCCTGGCCAAAGCCCTTTTCTGATTCCCTTAGTTATGTGAACCCGATATTTTGCAAATAGTTGCGGGAAGAATGAACCGGGAAGACAAGGATCCACGGCCTGCGATCACTCAGGCCAAAATGACACTACGTGTCGTTCTGTCCCGTCGAAAAAGGCGCATCTTGTCTAAAGCGACTCCTCTGGACGCTTCCCGGTCAAGGGCGCGGGCGCGAGCTATCTCAACTAGACATTTCGAGCGTTGGATGAAAAACCAATGCGTCGGATAGGTTGTCGGATGGACCGCGGATTACTCGGCTTCGATGGTCGCTGCGTCAATCAGCATGATCGGAATGTCGTCCTGGATCGGGTAGGCGCGGCGGCATTCTGCGCATTTCAGGCCAGTCCCGGCCGCGTTCAGGATCACCGGTTTCTTGCAAACCGGGCACACCAGCATATCGAGCAGATCCTTGGGAATCATGGCGCATCTATTGTAGCTTGAAGATCGGTTACGGAACGGTGGTCCGTGCCACCTGCTGATAGCAATGATGCGATAGAATCGCTGTTCCATTCCTAGAGTCAGAGATCAGAGCCAGAGATCAGAGTAAAAAATCAGAGTAAAAGATCGAAAGTCTGGCTCAGGGAAACGATCAGAAATAGAGAGAGGTCGAATGCCAGCGAGGATTCTTGACGGCGCCAAATTGGCCGGTGAAATCCGAGCGGAAGTCGCCGCCGAGGTCAACGTTCTGGCCGAGGCCGGCGTTCGGCCCGGACTCGCCGTCGTGCTCGTTGGGCACAACCCCGCATCAGAAGTTTACGTGCGCGGCAAAGTAAAAAGTTCACGGGAGGTCGGACTTTACAGCGAACAACATTCCCCGGCCGAATCCGTTTCCACCGGTGAACTGCTGGCGCTGATCGCCTCGCTGAATCGCCGCGACGAAATCGACGGCATTCTGGTGCAGTTGCCGCTGCCCGCGCAGGTAGATTCGAAGGAGGTTCTGCTCGCCGTCGATCCCGCTAAAGATGTTGACGGATTCCATCCGATGAATGTCGGCTTCCTCTCCACGCAGCGACCCGGCCTGGTGCCGTGCACGCCTGCAGGTGTGATGGAAATTCTTCGCCGGAGTGCGATCCCGGTCGCTGGGCAGGAAGCTGTGGTCATTGGGCGCAGCGACATTGTTGGCAAGCCGGTGGCCATGCTTCTGCTCAATCAGAACGCGACTGTCACGGTGTGCCACTCCAAGACCCGTGACCTGCCCGGCGTGTGCCGCCGCGCCGATATACTGGTTGCCGCCATCGGACGGGCCGGAATGGTCACGCGCGACTATGTCAAGCCGGGAGCGACCGTCATCGACGTCGGCATTAATAGAATCACGGACCGCGCAGAATTCGACCACCTCTTTTCTGGAACGCAGACCGGAGCCAAACGACTGGAAACTTTTCTCGCCAGAGGATCAGCGCTCGTCGGGGATGTGCATCCCGAGGTGAGCGAAGTGGCGGGAGCGATTACTCCCGTCCCCGGCGGAATTGGACCGCTCACGATCGCAATGCTGATGGCGAACACGGTGAAGGCGGCAAAACTGCGACGTGGGAGCCGCGTTCTGGAAGTAAAAGGGGTCAGAGGTTAGCGGTCAGATTGCAGAGGGGTGTAGCGCCGGCGTCCCGCCGGCCCTATTGCGGGCGGAACGCCCGCAGGTTCCCGATAGCTGATTGCCCATCTTCGTCCGGGCGGGGGCGAGACGCCCCCGCGACCGCCGGCGGGACGCCGGCACTACACACGATCTGCAATCTCGCCTCTTCCCTCATGTTAAATTCGTTCCGTGAAAAGGTGACATCCTCTTGCTCAAACTCGGCCTGACTGGCGGCATAGCGAGCGGCAAATCGGCGGTCGGCCAGATGTTCGTAAAACTCGGGGCCCATCTCATCGAGTCCGACGCCATTGCGCACGAACTCATGGAGCCGGGGCGCCCCGTCTATGAAGAAGTTGTTCGGCGCTTCGGGCCGACGATCCTCAACCCGGACGGGACCATCAGCCGGCCCAAACTCGCGGAAGCTGCCTTCGGATCCCCCGGCGGAGAACATGACGCGACGCAGGGTCCAGCGATCAGGAGCGCGAGCCTCCCGCGTGTGCAGGAGCTCAATGCCATCGTCCACCCTGCCGTGATCGCACACGAAAACGAATGGTTGAAAGAGATTGGGGCGCGCGATCCGAATGCCATCGCTATTGTGGAAGCCGCCCTCATCCTCGAAGCCGGCGCCGCGGACCGCTTCGACTGTCTCATCGTGGTCACATGCCATCCCGAACAGCGCATCCAGCGTTTCGCGCGCCGCCTCGGCATCTCGGAAGACTCCGCTCGCGCGGAAGTCACGCGGCGCATGGCCGCCCAAATTCCTGACGAAAAAAAGATCGAGGCTGCCGATTTCGTCATTGATAATTCTGGTTCGCCCGAAGCTACCGAACAGCAAGTCCATAGTGTTTTCGCTGCTCTCAGAACCGGTGGCCTTAATCTTCGGAGACCCCGATAAACAAAATGTTGTCCGTCCCATAAGCACTTTTCATGAGGAATGCTGCGTCGGGAGGGCCCTCGCGGTGATCTATTCTCTAACGGGTCAATGAGGAGATATGGATTCTTCAGGGGGCTTCATCATGAATGCCACATCGCGTCCGGCCACCTGGCAGATTCTGCTGGCGTTCAGCGCTATCTATTTCATTTGGGGCTCGACGTTTCTCGCCATCCGCGTGGGAGTGCGCGAGGTCCCACCTTTTCTGCTGGCGGGAATCCGCTTTCTGCTGGCGGGAATCATCCTCTATGCCTGGATGCGCGCTAAAGAAACGCCCTCGCCCACGCGCCGCGAATGGGCATCCGCTTCGGCCGTTGCCTTGCTGATCTTTGTGTGCGACTACGGACTCCTCTTCTGGGCCGAGCAGCGCGTTCCTTCTGGCATCGCGGCCGTGATGATGGCGACCATTCCGGTATTCATGGCGCTCTCTGAAATCGTTTTCCTGGGCACTCAGAGGCTCACGCTGAGGCTCGCCCTCGCGTTGCTGGTAGGGATTGGCGGCGTGGCCGTACTGGTTAGCCGATCGCTTGGCATGAGCGAAGCAGCGATCAATACCGAGGGTGCGATTGCGCTGCTGATCGCGGCCGTCAGTTGGTCGTTGGCTGCTATTCTGATGCGCAAGCTGCCTCTGCCTGCCGTCAAGCCGATGAGTTCGGCCGCCCAGATGCTCGCAGGCGGCACGTTGCTGATTCTTACCGCAGGGGCTTTAGGTGAGTTCCGGGGATTTCATCCACAGGCAGTTTCGCGCGGCGCCTGGATGGCGCTCGCGTACCTCATCTTCGCGGGATCAATCGTCGGCTTCACTGCTTATGTATGGCTGCTGCACCACGAATCGCCGACCAGGGTGGGAACTTATGCATACATCAATCCCATTGTGGCGGTCGCGATCGGATACTTCCTGGGAGGCGAAGGTGTCGGCTCGCGGACTGTGCTCGGTACGCTGCTGGTGCTGGTTAGCGTGATCGTGATTACCACGACTCCTGCGCGAAGACCCGCAACGACATGGGTGGAAGAGTCGCCGCAGACTGCCGAATAGCGGATGAGGCTTGCCGCACCAAATCTTCCCAATTGAAAGATGCTCGTGGCTCTTCGCGTTTCAACGATGGTTACGCAGCTCGGCGGCGAGTCTTTCGGGTGCGCGGTCAACGGCCGCTTCCCAATGTAGCCGCTCCAGGTGCATCGCATCGCTCCGGTAGTATGGAACCATAGCCGATCTGGTCACCATGATGAGGTTTACACGGAACGATGCCAGGCCTTCGAGCGGGCCGGAAAACAAGCTTACGTTGAAGCTGTTGTATCCCAGAGCGCAGTACCACTGCAGCACTCGCGACATACCGTCGGCAAGCGCTGCAATATCTGCATGGTTCAACTGCAGCAAAGTCTCGCGACCACGGATCACGGCGCGCACTTCATTGAAGCCGATTGGGGCGAAAGCCGTCATCCATGCGGTGGAACCGATGTCCCAGACAAACCGTTCGTTTCGCTCTCGTTCGATTGCGATCAAATCTTCCCAATAACTGGCGCCGTTCTGTTGCCAGTATTTTTCGCCTGCCTCGAACTGAAAGCGCATCATGGTCGTTGGAATCGGATCGAGGAACACTTGCGCATGCGGGTGGGGCAGCGACCCGCCGGAGGGAAATAGATAATTGACATTCCAGGCGCAGTAACGCACCCGCGGATCGGAAGAATGCACCGCACGAATGTAACGAATGCAGGCGTCCAGATTATCGGCGAGCAGTTTCGGAGAGAACTCATTCATACTTAGCCAGTGCCTCGACGTGAAGATCGCCACGGCTGCGTATTGCGAATAGGGCACCAGATTCGGGAACAGTACGGTTTCGCCAGACCGGATGCGGGGTTCAGCGCTCACGCTCGGATCAATACGCGGTGTGACGAGATCGACCCGCTCCCCACAGAAGGGGCACGACGCATCCGGCGATTGGAATCGCTCCAGGGGCGCGGCCTCCGCGGTCTGCAACTTCACGCCTTCGGCAATTCTTGAACTGGTGCCGAGCAGAGGATCAAAGCGAACCTCGAGGGACCGCAGGTTAACTTGGCGCCCGTCTGGCGACGCTGATCGTGCTTGCAGCTTCTCGCAATGGAATTGGATCGGCACCGCTATCCTCCGATGATTCGATAGCCTATCAGTTGTGTAAGCTTGGCGGTGTTGCTCGGAATCGGCTTAGGTCATGATGTCGGTGCTTCCGCTTAGTTATTCGACGTGATGGTAGAGGGAAACGGGAAGCCGTCGGCCCCCTGTTAGAATCGTAGTGTCCCCATGGAAGCCTCCCGCATTCGAAATTTTGCGATTATCGCGCACATTGACCATGGGAAGTCCACGCTGGCCGATCGACTGCTGGAGTTAACCGGGTCGCTCGCCATGCGCGAGATGCAGGAGCAGGTTCTGGATTCGATGGATCTGGAGCGTGAGCGGGGAATTACGATCAAGGCCCACGCTGTCCGCATGGTGTACCCCGCGCAGGATGGTCAAACTTATCAGCTCAACCTGATCGACACTCCCGGGCACGTCGATTTTTCCTACGAAGTTTCGCGGTCGCTGGCGGCGTGTGAAGGTGCGCTGCTGATCGTGGACGCATCGCAGGGCGTCGAGGCGCAGACGCTGGCGAATTCTTATCTGGCGATCAACCACGGGCTGGAAATCATTCCTGTCATCAATAAGATCGATTTGCAGAGTGCCGACATTCCGCGTACGAAGGAGATGATCGAAAGCGCGGTCGGACTCGATGCTGCGGACGCGCTCCTGATCAGCGCGAAGACGGGGCAGGGCGTGCCCGACGTGCTGGAAGCGATCGTCAAGCGCATCCATCCGCCAAAAGGGAAGCCGGAGCGGCCTTTACAGGCGCTGCTGTTTGACTCCTGGTTCGATCCATATCGCGGAGTTGTCGTGCTGGCGCGCGTCTTCGAAGGCACGCTGAAGGTTGGACAGAAGATTCGGTTGTGGACGAACGGGCGGGTATTCCAGGTCGAAGCGCTCGGCGTGCTGACGCCCAAGCCGGTGGTGATCGACGAACTGGTGGCGGGCGAAGTTGGATTTATCATCGCGAATATCAAGAACGTGGCTGATACGAAAATCGGCGACACGATTACCGACGACGAGCGCCCTGCGATCGAGCCGCTGCCGGGCTTTGAAGAGATCAAGCCCATGGTCTTTGCCGGCCTCTATACGGTGGACGCGCACGAACATACGCAGTTGCGCGAGGCACTGGAAAAACTGAAGCTTAACGACTCGTCATTCTTCTTTGAGCCGGAAAGTTCGGTGGCGCTGGGATTCGGCTTCCGCTGCGGGTTTCTGGGGCTGTTGCACATGGAAATCATTCAGGAGCGGCTGGAGCGCGAGTACAACCTTGATCTGATTACGACGGCGCCGGGCGTGCGCTACCTGATCCATAAAACGGATGGAGAAGTGATCGAGGTCGACAATCCTTCGCGCTGGCCCGATACCAGCGAGATTGCCAAGGTTGAGGAGCCAGTCATTCTGGCTGTGATCCTGACCAATGAAGAGTATGTGGGCGGCATCCTGAAACTGGTGGAAGAGAAGCGTGGAAAGCAGAAGAGTTTTGAATATGTAAGCTCGTCGCGAGTGATGCTGCAATATGAGCTGCCGCTGAACGAGATCGTGCTCGATTTTTACGACCGGCTGAAGTCGGTATCGCGCGGGTATGCTTCGCTCGACTATCACCTGTCGGGGACGTGGGTGTCGCCAATGGCCAAGCTCGACATCATGGTCGCCGGAGAGCCGGTGGACGCGCTGTCGACGATCATCCATCGCGACTTTGCCTATGAGCGTGGGCGTGCCCTGGCGGCGAAGATGAAGGAGTTGATCCCGCGACAGATGTTCGAAGTGGCGATCCAGGCGGCCATTGGCGCGAAGGTCATTGCGCGGGAGACGGTGCCGGCAATCCGCAAGAATGTGCTGGCCAAGTGCTACGGCGGCGATATCACGCGCAAACGCAAGCTCCTGGAAAAGCAAAAGGAAGGCAAGAAGCGCATGAAGCGGATCGGGCGTGTGGACATTCCGCAGGAAGCGTTTCTCGCGGTGCTGAAGGTGGGAGAGGGAAGCAGTTAGCAGGTCAGAGGGTAGAAAAGGGATTGCAGAAGTCAGAAGTCAGAAGTCAGATTGCAGAAGTTGGAGCATTGCTGGGATCTAACTTCTCTTCTCCACCTTCAGTCCCTTTCTACGCAAAAATCGGGCCGCGCTTAGAAAGTTTTGACGCTCTTCCAAGCGAGCCCGATTTTTAGTGTCTATCGACTTTCAGCGAAACTCAACAACGATTCGACACCGCGCCGCCTAGGGCGCGCCGAACATGTCGGTCATGGCAGCGGTGCTTGAATCACAGGCGTGGTTCAGGCACGGGATGCCGAACCCGCCTTCGAGAGAGCGCAGCAACGAGAAGCTGTCGTAAAACTGGCCGCTCTGGATGGCGTGGAAACCGTAGTTTGTATCCACGATTGTCACCACCTGATTGATGATGGGCTGAACCGCATAATCGTTCTCATCCCACGTCAAAACGATGGCGTTGTTTCCCTGGTTCCAGGCCGGCGAACTGTGAATAGCGTCTACGATTTTCTCTACGGCCTGATCGCCCAGGATGATGAGCGCCGGGTTGAGTCCAGCCTGTTTTCCGTCGTCATTGGGATCGTAGTTGCAGAAAGCGGTACCGTTGCCCCGGCCGTGCTGGTCGTTGCACTGGCTGGGCACGATGTAAGAGAAGTTCGGGACATTTCCGGAAGCCAGATCGCCCCACAGCCCATGGAAGCCATCGAAGGCTGCCATTTGGGCGAAGCTCACGAGCGGGTTGGCGCCTTGCTGCACATTGCGGAAATAGGCAAAGGGGTTGTGTTTGACGGCGTAGAGCTGCACGATTTCAGAACTCGAAAGCGGCGGATTGAGCGCGGGTTTGATTTTGCTGAAATCGGTAAGGTTCGTGAAATTACCGTCGCTATAGTCGACCAGGTTTGGCCCGGCCATGGGGAGGCTTTCCTGGTACGTCTTCCAGTTCATACCGGCTGCCGCCAATTGGTCAGCGATGGTTATGCCCAGCGTGGTGGAAACCGCCGGATATGACAACTTGCCATTGGTGTTGATCTCGCAGGGAGGGCCGGTGACCTCGTTGCTGCAGTCGAGAAGGGGAGTCGCGGCATCGGTGCCCGAACCGTGAATGGGACAGATACTCGGGCTGGGTGGGCTATCGGTATTGGGAACTCCGGTCTGGAGGTTGGTCTGGCAACTGGAATTGTGCCAGTCGGGCGAATTGTCGCTCAGGACGCCGAAGTTCGATCCGCCGACCACTTCCAGATAGTTGGTGAGGCTGGGGTGGGCGACAGCAAAATAGTCGGTAGCCAGATTGGCGGACTTGGCATAGCTATTGATGAATTTGGCGTTGGGATTGTGAAGAATTTCGGTGTAGCCATGGTTTTCCATCATGATGAGGAAAACATGGTCAAGGTGCGGGATGCCAGTGGGAACAGGACCCTCCTGCGCGAAGATGGGGGCCGCGACAGCGATCGACAGCCCAAGAAGCAAGGTCAGCTTTTTCATTTTGATCTCCTGGTTAATTTGAGAGAAACAATCCTGGGAAGCGGCGGCCTTTGACATGCGAAAGTCCGCCACAGGCACCGTATTTCGTCGTCACCCTACGATTATTCCGATTGCTTGTGGAGGTTAAGGTAAGGGTAAATTGTTACAAACTCCTGACAGGCAAGTTAAGATTTGATGAATTCCGAATAGCGGCTTCAGAGATTGTGTAGCCCAGACCGTCGGGTGGGCGCGATCTTTGAGACTTTGCCTCTCCGCCCATCTCACCATTCGGGATCTGGATTTCGGCGTTGCGCCGAGAACTACCCGAAAGCATCGAAAATTGGCCGCATCGGTGCGTCCTTTCGTAAGTGCGGCAGTGGCCCATTCTGCCGAAAAATCATGAGAGGCCTTTTGTCACGAAACGAAGATCAAGGCATTTCACGCAAGATTGATGCGGACGGCAATGGAAATACTGGGCAGGCAGGTTTGGCAGCCAAGCCCTAAACGGCTCACGCAGCCTTATAAGAACTGGAGACGAGGGCAACATGTTCAGAGGAATGAAATTGACGGGAAAGATTGTCGGATCGATCGTCGCAACCTTGATCGTAACTTCTGCAGCCAGCTTCTGGATTACGCAGCGGCGCGTCAATCATCAGGCGGAAGAGGCGTTTCGCGACAAAGTGCGCCAGATCACGGGGATGGCCGGGGCTACGCGTGTCTGGTTCTCCGCGAACCTCGACACCATGGTGCCGGGCGGGAATTTCAAGACGCTGAACCAGGTGCCGGTGGTCGTGGCGTGGAGTGTGGCGCAGCAATATGCGACCTCCCAAGAGATGGAGTTTCACACGCCATCCTTAAGGCCCCGGGATCCCAAGCATGAACCGGATCCATTCGAGCGGCGCGCCCTGGAAGCATTTCAAAAAGATCCTGAGCTGAAGGAATTCTCGGAAAGAGAAAGCGACAACGGAAAAGACTTCATGCGCTACGCGCAAGCCGTGCGCCTTACTGAGGACTGCCTCGTGTGCCACGGCGATCCGGCGGGAGCAAAGGATCCTTTCGGTTACGCGAAGGAAGGCATGAAAGCGGGCGATCTGCGAGGTGCGTTTACCGTGAAGGCATCCACGGACAGCCTGGTCAAGACCGCGAGTTCGAATTCGATTGCGCTCTTTCTTTGCAGCTTCCTCACTTTGCTGGCGGCTGCCGGCGTGGTATTCGCGCTCGTCCGCAAGTTGGTGGTGAAGCCGTTGTCGGATTCCGTCGCATTGGCGAACAAGATCGCCGCGAAGGATCTTTCGGTGAGGGACTTGCCGGTAGAGACGGAGGACGAAATTGGAGAGGCGAACCGGGCCCTCAACCAGATGAAGAATAACTTGCACGAGGTGATCCATTTGATCGCCGACACGTCGGTATCGGTGGCCACCGCGAGCGATCAACTGTCTTCCACCAGCCAGCACATCACGGCGAACTCCGAGGAGACATCGGCTCAGGCGGACGTGGTTTCCAAAGCGGCAGAACACGTGAGCCAGAACCTGCAAACGGTTGCGACCGGGGCCGAGGAGATGGGCGCCAGCATCCGGGAAATTGCCAAAAATGCTACCGACGCGGCTCGGGTAGCGACCTCCGCCGTAAAGGTCGCTGAAGACACTACGGCCACGGTGTCCAAGTTGGGCGAGTCCTCGACCGAGATCGGCCAGGTGATCAAGGTCATCACCTCGATCGCGCAGCAGACCAACCTGCTCGCCCTGAACGCAACTATTGAGGCGGCGCGCGCGGGCGAGGCAGGCAAGGGCTTTGCCGTGGTGGCAAACGAAGTGAAGGAACTGGCCAAGGCGACCGCGAAGGCGACCGAGGATATCAGCGTGAAGATCGAGGCTATACGAACCGACACGCAGGCTTCGGTTGACGCGATCGCCACCATCAGCGGAGTGATCCACCAGATCAATGGTATTTCCACCACGATTGCCACGGCGGTCGAGGAACAGGACGCAACCACCAATGAGATGGCGCGCAACGTGAGCGAAGCCGCGCAGGGCAGCGGAGAGATTACCAACAATATTGCAGGCGTGGCACAGGCAGCGCAGAGCACGACTCAGGGCGCTGCCGATACCCAGAAAGCAACGCAGCGATTGGCGGAGACCTCGGGCGAACTTCAGCGCCTGGTGGAGCAATTCAAAGTCAATGCGAGTGCCAGTGGCGAAGGCGCGCAATCAGGTTCGCGGGCCAAAGGGAGAGCCCGTGCCGCCTCGTCAAACTAGAACACAATGGAAGAGTTGCAGAACAGGCGCGACGGTCCAAAAGAGTCATTTCGTCGAATAGCTTTGGGTGGCGAAGTCGCAGAGGATCACTTTTCGGATTTACCCATATATAACCCCCCGTCCTGTTGGCGGCAGGGATTATCTGGTGGCTCTGAATCGGCGAAAATCGTTCATGCCTTTCGCGGTACAGGCTTTCCGGTATGTGCAAATCTCACATTTGGTAAGGAAAGACACTGATTTGGAAAAGCTTTGGCAGCCGGTCCGGAAAACATGGTTAACCAACTTAGAAACATAGCGTTAGATGGTATTCAGGGTTGCCGAAGTGGTCCAATCCACTGGGCATTTAGACGCGGTTTCGAGAATGGGTCTTCTCATCCACAGTGTTTTCCACAGGTTGGAGGTGTCGCCGGTCAAGCTCGGGAAAAGGACATCTAGCCTCCAAGGACGCGCCCCAGACGGGGATTGAGGCACGCCTACTGAACCATGCCCTTTGAAGCCGTGCCTATTGAACCATGTCGCCGGGCTCGCTGTTGCCATCCGCGAGGTTGGCGAAGCGGGTGGAGTTGTGCATAAAGGCGAGTTGGAATTTGCCGATGGGTCCATTGCGTTGTTTGGCCATGATGATCTCCGCGCGGCCCCTCAGTTCGAGATCATCCGGCTTATAAATCTCTTCCCGAAAGATAAACATTACAACGTCGGCATCCTGCTCGATGGAGCCGGACTCGCGGAGATCGGAGAGCTGAGGTCGGTGGTCGCCACCGCGGCTTTCAGGAGCGCGGCTAAGCTGCGAGAGGGCAACAACTGGCACGCCAAGCTCTTTGGCGATGGCTTTAAGTCCGCGCGAGATCGCCGAAACTTCCTGGGTGCGATTCTCGAAGCGTTTGCTGCCTCCGGACATGAGTTGCAGATAGTCGACGACGAGCAGGTCGAGGTGTCCCTGCGATTGTTTCAAACGGCGCGCCTTGGCTCGCATTTCGCTCAGGGAGATGCCCGGCGTGTCATCGATGAATAGGGGAGCGTTGCCAAGCTCTTCCGATGCGCGGACGATTTTCTTGATGTCGTCACCCCACAGCGATCCGGTGCGCAACTTTTGAGCGTCGACAATGGCGCGTGAACAGAGGAGGCGTTGCAACAGAGCCTCGCACGACATTTCGAGCGAGAAGATGCCGACCGTCTTGCCGTCGTCGATGGCGGCATTCTCGGCGATGTTCATAGCAAAAGCCGTTTTGCCCATGGAGGGACGGGCGGCAAGAATGACGAGGTCGGACTTCTGGAAGCCAGCGGTCATTTCGTCGAGTTCGGTGTAGTGGGTGGCGAGTCCGGTGATCCGTGCGCCACGTTGCAAAAGGGCATCGATTCCGCCGGAGTTGCGGGAGATCTCCTTGAAACTCTGGAATCCTTTGCCGATGCGCTTTTCAGAAAGTGCAAAAACGGCGGCTTCGGCGTCGTTGAGGATGTCATCGGCCGGATCGGCCTGCTCGCTGGCTTTAGCAATCGCGGTATTGGCGACCCCGATCAGGCCGCGCAGAATCGCTTTGTCGCGGACGATGCGGACATAATGATCGATCGAAGGGCGGTCGGGGACGCCATCAAGCAGGCTGGAAATGTAGCCGACATCGCCGATGGCTTGCAGGTCTTTTTTCTGCTCCAACTCCTCGACCAGAGTGATGTGATCGATGGGACGCGAAGATTCAGCGAGGTCCATCATGCGCGAATAGATACGGCGATGCGCGTCGATGGAAAAGTCATCGGGCCTCAGGTGTTCGGCGGCATCGTTGAAGGCGTGATTGTCGAGCAGGATTGCGCCGAGGATGGAGCGCTCGGCTTCGATGTTCGCCGGCATACGTCCGATGCTGGAGTCGATGGTGGCCACGATGTTTAAGTGAGTGCGATGCATCGTAATTTGTTTTGGCTTGTGGATGTATGCGCGTCGAAGCGGAAAACGCGTCTTAAATTATTTTTTTTCGGCGCGTCGAATGGTTGTTCCACGGTGCCGCGGTGAATCAACAACTCATTCCCTTGCACACCTTTGCGGTAAGTATGCCATGACGGTCGAACAAAAAGCGAATATCAAAGTTGGTTCCTCTCAAGGCGTCTCATGGCACCTGCCTCCGTGCCGTGGAAGGCATCGCCACTTCCGCGTACAGTCTTTTTGTCGCGTGGAGTGGACGGTTTCCTGTATCGACCTGGAACGTGAAGGCAGGAAGAATGGACCGACACGGCAATAAGAGCCGAAGGCCAAGAGCCTGCTAATTGAAAGCCAAGGAGTACGGTGGATGCAGACGGATCAAGGCAACGCAGAGTTTGCAAAATGGTGGAGTCGTTGGAGGTCCCGGTTGCAGCGAATTGCTGCGAGGACGAAGCAGTCCCAGCCCCGGAAAGCCAAACCCGGCGGAACCCGCTCGGTTACGGAACCCAGCCGCAGAATTCCGGGAGAGGCCGAATTCAAACGTTACCTTTAAAGTACCAACCCACTCGATGAATCAAACATTCGATCTACGCGTACCGAGCGACCCCTTGCGGCCGCCTCAACCGTTTCCTGCCCCGGAACCCGCGCCGACTCCTGGCAAAGAACCCGCGCCCGACGGTCCGGAAGAGCCCGACGTGCCATTGCCGGGTCTCGATCCGATAGAACCTAGCCAAATCTAGTCCAGACTGCGCCTTCAATCCATGTGGGACCAGGGGCAGCCAAAAAACAAATGCGGCTCGGGCCAGCCACCCGAGCCGCATTGTTATCGCGGACGCTTCTGACTGCCGTCTTTCGCCATAGACGAAAGAACATCGCGCCGCACTCCGAAGAGTAAGGCGGCGATGCACACCTGAGGCTCACGCCTCAGACTTGCAATTCAGCGCTTCCATCCTGCCTTGGAAGGAAGGATGTGGAGGAGGGCCGCAAGGTCCGGGCACCGGTTCACTGGACATGAACCGATAGTCCCCCAGCGATTCACCCTCGAGAGAATCACCGGCACGCTGAATTCCGGTCGGCAGCGCTTCAGAAACATACTCGCGCTTTGACTGCAAGCACTCTGCAGCAGCGAGCATGATTCGTGCAACGGGAAACTCGCCTGTTGCTGTGTATAAGCTGTGGAGCTTACAACGTTCTTGTGGAATACAAGAGGAAAAGTAGGGTTGATCTTTAGTTGATCACAAGGTTGATCACCAAGGTTGATCACCAAGGCGAAGTTGACGGGCGAGAGGCCAGCCTCCGGAGACCGCTGAAGCGCCGGCGGTCCCTCCCTGTGCCGTACAATAGCGCCGATGATTGCGCATCTTCGAGGAACGCTGCTGGCGAAACATCCCAATCAAGCGATCGTGGAGACGCACGGCGTCGGTTACGATGTGGCAATCAGCGTACCGACATTTTCGGAAATGCCGGCGGCGGGCAGCGAGGTCGCGCTGCACATCCACACCCATGTTCGCGAAGATGCACTGAGCCTGTACGGTTTCTTGCGCTTGGCGGAGAAACATCTCTTCGAGAAACTGCTGACGGTGAGCGGCATTGGTCCGAAACTGGCGATCACGATTTTGAGCGGCATGCCAGCCGACGAGATGGTTACGGCGATTCGCAGCGGAGACCTTGCGCGGCTCACGCGGATTCCTGGAATCGGCAAGAAGACGGCGGAGCGTATGGTGCTGGAGTTGCGCGAGAAACTGCCTGCTACTCCCGGGGCAGCCGAAACGGGTCCGGCGCAGGCAAGTCCGGTGGAAGAGGACGTGGTTTCCGCGCTTGTCAACCTGGGGTATCCGCGCGCGGCGGCCGAGAAGGCCCTGCTGACGGCGCGGGGCGGAGCGAATCAGATTCCACCTAAATCGACTGGAATGACTTTCGATGCCTTATTCCGCGAGGCATTGGGCGCGCTCTCGAAGTGAACGCATTGTCAAAGTAGAAATAATCGCCACGCAACTCAAGCTCAGCGAGGCAACACATCACGGCATTCGGTCAGGGGGTTTTGTGAGTAAGCGGTTAGTTTCTTTTCTTCTTGTTGTGTTGTGCATCGCGGTTGCGTTCTTCACTCAGATTCCGCGATTTGTTGATGAGAGCCAGAATAAAGTTGCGGCTAAGGCGCCTTACAAGGCAACCGATCGTGCGTTCGCATTGCACAAGCGACTCACCATTGCCGACCTGCACGCCGATTCCCTTTTATGGGGACGCGACCTGCTGGAGCGCGGCGAGGATGGGCATGTGGATATTCCGCGCCTCGCCGATGGGAATGTTGCCCTGCAGATCTTTTCGCTTCCTACCAAAAGTCCGCACGGCTTGAACATTGAGAGCAATGAAGACAAAAACGACGACATTTTGTTGCTGGCAATCGTGGAGCACTGGCCGCCCGCGACCTGGAAGAGCCTGACAGAGCGCGCTTTGTATCAAGCGCGGCGGCTGCACCAATTCGCGAGTGGGTCAGGAGGCGGCTTTGTCGTGATCGAGAGCGCGGCTGACCTCTCCCGCTATTTGGATCGCCGCCAGCAGAATCGACGCCTGACGGCCGGGCTTCTTTCGATCGAAGGAGCGCACGCGCTTGACGGCAAGCTGGAGAATCTCGATGTGCTGTACCGGGCTGGTTATCGGATGATGTCGCCCAGTCATTTCTTTGACAATGACATTGGTGGCTCGGCGGCCGGCGTTCACAAAACCGGGCTCACGGAGAAGGGCCGCGAGTGGGTTCGTCAGATGGAACGTCGCCACATGATTGTGGATCTGGCTCATGCCTCGCCTCAGACGATCGACGATGTTCTGGCGATTGCGACGCGGCCGGTGGTGGTTTCTCACACCGGCGTGAAGGGGACCTGCGATAACAATCGGAACCTGACCGATGAGCAGATTCGCGCTGTGGCCGCGAAGGGAGGCTTGATCGGTATCGGATATTGGGATACGGCAACGTGCGGCACTGACGCGCGGGCGATTGTGAAAGCCATGCACTATGTCTCCGATCGAGTGGGTGTGGAACATGTCGCGCTGGGTTCCGACTTCGATGGCGCTGTTACGGAGCCGTTTGACACGACGGGCTTGGTCGAGATTACCGATGCCATGCTGAATGCGGGTTATTCCGAATCGGAGATTCGCCTGATTATGGGAGAAAATGCGGTGAAGTTCCTGCTGGAGAATCTGCCGGAGAAGTAGGTCGTCTCGTCCGGGGCAGGAGGCAATTTCACCGTCGAGACGCAGAGCCCGCCGAGAGAGGCGTTCTTGGGCTTTTTCTTGTTCGTGGGTTTTCTTCGCGTTCGCAGTGCCTCGGCGGTGAACTAGTTGCCTACGAAGCGCAGATATAAATCGCGGTCGTGGCGGCAGGCTTCGGCCATGTGTTTCACCTTTTCCCACGATTCCATTTGTGTGTCGTCACGCACCCGGTCTTTAGCGCGCTCCCATTCCTGCAGGAACGCTTCCATTTGGAGGTGATTGAACACGGTTTTGCCGAATGGATCGATGCCGCTGAGCAGCACGAATTTCGGGTCCGTGGAGCCGGGGACGACTCCGTTCAGGATGACCCATTCGCTGCGCTCGCACAAGTCATCTTCGAGCTTGACTACCAGTGACATCGTGAACCCCTGCAAATCATGCTGGCCGCAAATGTAACAGTCTTGGGAACGGTTTCCAAGCCGCGCGAATAACGAAGGTAACACAGCATACTGACAGATGAAATGGACGATAAACCCGGCTTCAGAGCAGCCGAGGCTCATAGAAGTCTTTAATAATGGAACAAAGCCTTGCTCAATGACCTGCAAACGACGAAACTAGCGTGGCAGCGAAGGAACGATCCATGAACATTGGGCTTTTCGGTGGCAGCTTCGATCCGATTCATCGGGGACACATTTCGCTGGCCCAGGCGGCGGCTCGCCGCTACTCTCTGCGGCAGGTACTGTTTGTGCCGGGGAACATTCCTCCACACAAGCAGAAACAGCCGATTACAGCGTTCGTCCATCGGTATGCGATGGTGGCGCTCGCGACGCAGGATGACAAGCAGTTTGTGCCTTCGCTACTAGAGGCGCCTGCGGAACAGGGCGCGAGTCGCGCGAATGCGGTGAACTATTCGATCGATACTGTGCAGCGGCTGAAAGCATCGCTCAAGAAATCGGATCGGATTTTTTTCCTGATTGGAGTTGATGCCTTCCGCGACATCGCAAAGTGGCGTGAAGCGCAAGCGCTGCTGGGGGAATGTGATTTCGTGGTGGCGAGCCGTCCGGGTTACTCTCTGCGCGATGTGGCCGAGGCGTTGCCGGAAAGTTTGCGGCCTCCGTCATCGGTGACTCGCCCATTCCACAAGCAACCGGCGACCGGCGACCTTGTTTTACCCGGCGTCACACTGCACCTGCTGGAAGGCGTTCATCAGAATGTGTCGGCGACCGCAATCCGGGCAGCCGCTGCGAAAGGCAAGCCGCTGGCAAGATGGCTGGATCCGCGCGTGGCAGCCTACGTTAAGAAGACAGGGCTGTATCGGCAGGAGCCGCGGGTTGCGAGTCACTAGTAACGAGCCACAACCAAGATCTCGAACTGTATCCGCGAAAATCAACAACCATGGGGCTCACCGACTAACGTTGGAGCGATCCGGTTCTTGCTTGCTCGCAACCCGCGGCTCGGAGCTCGCGGCTCGGAGCTCGCGGCTCATTTACAATCGACAGAATCATCTATGTCCAAAAACGACCCTTTAAAACAGCAGGTAAATGAAGCCATCCTCGCTTGTCAGGATAAACAGGCTGAACAAGTCACCATTCTCGAACTGGAAAAAGATTCCGGGGCATTCACCGATTACTTTGTAATGTGCAGCGGAACCAATCCGCGGCAGATCCAGGCAATTGCCGACGCGGTCGACGAGCGACTGGAGCAAATCGGGATGCGCGTGACGCACAAGGAGGGCTACAAACAAGCGGAGTGGGTACTGCTCGACTATGTGGACTTCGTTGTCCATATTTTCTCCGAAAAGGCGCGCCAGTTTTACGACCTGGAAAGGCTGTGGAAGTCGGCCAAACGAATCGAACCGGCAGAATTTGTTTCAAAACCGAAGAAATCCCGGATTGCGAAATCTGACTCGGCGGCGGGTGCGCGAGATAGCGCACGCAAAAGCACGCGCAAAAAGAAGGCCTGAAAATGACAGGGTCAAATCCAGCCTCACATCCAACTACATGGAGTTCATCGTATCGCCTGGTGGCTGCCGAGAAATGGAAGGCAAAATCGGCCATGATGGGCGGAGCCGTCACGCAAGCGTTGGTCGAGTACTCGCGTCCGCTTCCGGGCATGAGCGTTCTCGATCTGGCGAGCGGCACCGGTGAACCTGCGATCAGCCTGGCCGAGCGCGTTGGCCCACAAGGGTCGGTCGCGGCGGTGGATCAGAGTTCGGAGCTACTCGAAATTGCGGCGGAGCGAGCGCGGAACAAGAAACTCGCGAATCTTACGACGAGGCAGGCGGACGCGCACACGCTTCCATTTGCCGACCGGAACTTTGATCTTGCAACTTGCCGCTTCGGGGTGATGTTTTTTGCCGATCCCATACGCGCGTTGACGGAACTGCGCCGCGTATTAAGGCCGGGCGCTCGTGCCTGCTTCGCGGCCTGGGGTCCGGTTGAACAGCCCTACTGGGAATCGACGATGAAGATTGTGCATCATAACGTGGGCGGCGCGATGCTGCCAGTGGGCGGAGCGGATCCCTTTCGATTTTCGGCGCCGGACTCGCTTTCGCAAGTTCTGCGCGCTGCCGGATTTCAGGAGGTGGAAGAATCGACTCGCAATCTTCCCTGGACATGGATGGGTGACGCGGAAGAGGTTTTCGAATATGCGTGCGCGGTGGCAGCTCCTTTTCGGCCCATGCTGGAGCGCGTCCCAGAAGAGATGTGGCCGGCGATCCGCGCTGAGGCCGTGGCAGCGATCGAGCGCTATCGCGTTGGGGATGAGATCCGCTTTGGTGCCGAGGTGGTTCTGGCCTCGGCCAGAGCGTGAGTGCCGTGAAGATTCGAGTCGCTTGGATCGGAAGAAACAAAGAGCCAGCGATTCAGTCTCTGACCGACGAATACCTGAAACGAATTTCACGGTACGTGGAAGTGGAAGCCTTCGCGGTAAAAGACGAAGCTGCAATTTTGTCGCTGGCCCGCGGTGAACGACGAAGCGGCGGACAGCGCGAACGAAGAAACGAACGCCACAAGTTGGTGCTGCTGGACTCGCGTGGCAAACAGTATTCGTCCGAAGAACTTGCCGCGCTGCTGGAGCGCGAACAGGTCAACGCCGTTCCGCTGCTGTTTGCGATTGGCGGTAGCGACGGCTTCTCAGAGGAGGCACGGCGGCAGGCCAGCATTACGCTTTCGCTTGGGAAAATGACGCTGCCGCATGAATTGGCGCGCGTGGTGCTTGTCGAGCAGCTTTACCGGGCCTTCACGATTCTGAAGAATCATCCGTACCATTTGGGGCATTGAGAGTGAGCCGGGATCGAGGCCTACAGCGGCTGCGGGGCCTGTTGGGGCATTAACTAAAAAGGTAACGGACACCGGCCGTTCAGACCGCTTTGGCGAAGGCAGAACGCGCGGTCGCGATGCACCTCCGGCAGCTTCCCGGCAGCTTGCAGTTGGCTTACTGTGAAAGTGACAGGCGAACCAAGTCTGAATTTGCTGTGAGGCCCTTCCCCAATGAAAAACCCGTACGACGTCCTACGAATGAAAGAACAGGAGCTGATCCGAGTCCGCAAGGAGATGGACGCTTTGCGGATCGCGGCACGTTTGCTGGGTGCCGAAGATAAAAGTGCCGGGAGCGGCGACGGTCAGCCCCAGTTAACGCGTGTAGTCGAAATGCCATAGATCTTCAAACCGCAGCGAACCTCCCCCTCCTCGACAGCGGACGGCAGTAATGCCGTCCGCTTCTTTTTAGGGCTGGATTCCATCAGCAGGGAACATCGGAGGCACCACTCCCAACTGCGTACCGCTTGATTTGGCGTTCATCATCCGACTCGCCAAATCTAAAATGCGAACTGCCGCATCCCCGGGACTAATTCCGCGAGCGTGGATATTAGAGATCAGGTTTCGGTCGGCATCGGTGTGTGTACGCTGGGGCCGGTACGCCATATACGCTGACAGACTCTCGGCCGTGGCGAGTCCCGGCCGCTCGCCAATTAAAAGCACCGCGACGGTTGGCAGAAGCAACTCGCCAATTTGATTCAGGATTCCCACCCGGCAATGGCGAATCACGAATACCTGCCCGAGCGTCCAGCCGCGAGCCTTGGCTCCGTCCCACAGAGCGGGCAATAGCTTCGGAACCTGAGCGAAGACCGCAGTCACCGAGAGACCGTCTCCGATCGCGATCTGCAAGTCGGGTTGCGGCGGGCAACGTTTCATCAACTCTGAACGGGACGCGTCGGGAAAACTCCGTCCGAGACTGGGCCGGAGGAGATACTCGTCTTTCGAATGCGCTTCGGTCGAAACTTCGAACAGTCCCCAATGCTTGATGAAGGCTGCCGCGAATTGCTTCTCGAGATCGAGCTCGGAGCGGACGGCGTCGCGCGCGGCAGCATGGGCCTCGCGCAGATCCAATTGAGTAGCAGTGCGGTAGACAGTGCCCACCCGGCCTGCAAGCACTCGAGCCGGAGTCCGTGCCCGAATCTTCCGTACGATTTCCGGCCAATCACTGTCGAGTTGAGAGGCAGATGGGAGAAGCGAATCACGTGAGGGAGGATCGTCGTTTGCCATTATTTCAAGCTCTCAAGCGACGATTCCAATCCTTGCATCAGTCGTTGCCTAACGGGCGCGTCCAGTAACGCGGGCTCCTCATCGCGATAAATTCCCATCGCCTGCAGCCAGCTTAGGAATTCTGGTGCTGGGCGGAGTTTGTACATTCTCCTCATTGCCAGCGCGTCATGATAGCTGGTGGACTGGTAGTTCAGCATCACATCATCACCGCAGGGAACACCCATGAAGTAGTTGCAGCCGGCAGCCGTGAGCAGAAAGAGGAGGTTCTCCGCCGAGTTTTGATCGGCTGCGGCATGGTTTGTATAGCAGACATCGCAACCCATGGGCAGGCCGAGCAGCTTGCCCATGAAATGATCTTCGAGCCCGGCGCGGATGATCTGGCGCTCGTCGTACAAATACTCCGGCCCAATAAAACCGACGACACTATTCACCAGGAATGGATCAAATGCCCGCGCTACCCCATAGGCGCGCGCTTCGAGCGTCAGTTGGTCAACTCCGTGGTGCGCCTCGGCGGAGAGTGCGCTGCCTTGGCCGGTTTCAAAATACATTGCTTGCGAACCCTTCCAGCGGATGTCACGCTTTCTGTGATGTTCCAGCACCTGCTCGCGGCCCTCTCGCAACATGGCGAGCGTGATTCCAAAGCTGCGATTTGCGGCTTCAGTACCGGCGACCGATTGAAAGAGCAGATCGACCGGCGCGCCCCGCTTCAGCGCGGCAAGTTGAGTGGTGATGTGGGCCAGGCAGCAGCTTTGGGTGGGGATGTCATAGGTCTCGATCAGGCGGGCCAATCGCATCGAGAATGGCGCTGACGGCGTGAACGGAATCCGTGGCAGGATTGACGCCGATCACGGCGTCTCCGCAACCATAGAGCAAGCCCTCAAATGCCGAAAGCAGGATTCCGCCAACATCGTCCGCAGGATGGTTGGGCTGTACACGGATGCCGAGCACGCCCGATTCGCCCAAGGTGTTGCGGCAGCGCGTAACATTGCGAATCCTGGCGGCGGCCAGAATCAGATCCTTGTTGCTCATGATTTTGGCCACGGCGGCGGCAATCTCGGGAGTTAGCCCCCGCTGCAAGTTTTTCAAGTCGGCCGCTGCGGTCGCATCGTCCAGAATAAATTCGCGAAACTCCCCGACTGTCAGGCTTTTGATAGGCCGAAAGGCGTCTTCATCAAACGTCTCGGCGATCAAGCAGCTCACGTCGTCTTCGTCGGGATCGATGAGCGGCTGCTGGATGATTGACGCTAGCGGAAGATCGGCGAGTTTGCGCTTGGCCGCGACCCGCTCCCGCTCCGAGCGCGCTGCCACTCCCGCCAACTGGTCGCCGGATTTTTCCTCGTTCGCCTTGGCAAACAGCTCGCGGAGATCGCAAAACGAGAACCCTTCGGACATATCGCTGTTAAGCGTAGCCACTTGGGCTGGAGACTGCAACTTTCAGCCTCGATTCGTAGCGCGAAAGGGGTGGGTGCGGCGTATCTAAGGCTGGACGAATCTCAGCCTGGGTGTATCTGTCGCGGAAGAGATTATGCAAAACAGGTTGCTTTCCACGGTGAATGAGCAGACAATTCTCAGTCCACTCCGGACGGCGAAACCATTGTGAACTGGTTTCGCATCGAGGCTGCTGTTCCCGGCAGCCGCGCTGATTGCTCTAATCAGGAGAGTACGAGATGGAAGCCCGAATCCTCAATGAATTTCGCGCGATCGTCGGCACGTCCGGCCTCATCACGGAACCGGAGCAACTCAGTACCTACGAGTGCGACGGGCTCACCATGTTTCGGGTGTTGCCTCAGGCGGTGTTGCTGCCCACCTCCACCGAAGAGGTACAGGCGATCGTGCGCGTGTGCCATCGCGAAAAGGTCCCGTTCGTGGCCCGGGGATCGGGCACGGGGCTGAGCGGCGGAGCGCTGCCGGTTGAGAACGGGATCGTCATCAGCCTGGCGCGCATGAATCGAATTCTTGAAGTTGATCTGGCCAACCAGAGAGTTGTGGTAGAGCCGGGAGTGATGAACCTGAACGTGACTGCGCGCGTGGCGCCGGACGGGTATTTCTACGCGCCTGATCCTTCGTCGCAGCAAGTCTGCTCGATCGGCGGCAATGTGGCGGAGAACTCCGGCGGCGCTCACTGCCTGAAGTATGGTTTCACCACGACGCACGTGCTGGGCATGGAAGTCGTGCTGCCCGATGGCACGCTCATCCACCTTGGGGACCGCACTGTCGATCGTCCGGGCTATGACCTGACCGGCGTGTTCGTTGGGTCGGAAGGTACGCTCGGCATCGCGACCAAGGTCATTCTCCGCATTATGAAGAAGCCGGAGGTGATCCAGGTTCTGCTGGCGGCTTTCAATTCCACCAATGAAGCGGGCGCCGCCGTCAGCGGGATCATCGCCGCAGGCATGCTCCCGGCGGCCATCGAGATGATGGACAATTTGGCGATTCAAGCCGCCGAGGCCGCGGTGCACGCCAACTATCCGGATTGCGGCGGATTGCTGCTGGTCGAACTCGATGGGCCCGCGCCAGAGGTCGAAACGCTGATGGATGAGGTGGCCGACGTCTGCACCAAGTGCGGCGCATGGGAGATTCGCGTCGCCCAATCCGATGCCGAGCGTGCTCGCGTGTGGACGGGTCGAAAGGCCGCTTTCGCTGCTGTCGGGCGCATCTCGCCCGCTTACATCGTGCAGGATGGCGTCATCCCGCGCACGGCACTGCCATTCGTGATGAGCGAGATTGTCCGGCTGAGCACCGAATGCGGGCTCAGAGTAGCCAACGTATTTCATGCGGGAGATGGCAACCTGCATCCTCTGGTCCTCTATGACGACGCTGTCCCCGGCCAGGACAAGGTGGCCGAGAAACTTGCCGGCGAAATTCTGCGGCTGTGCATCAAGGCTGGCGGTTCCATCACCGGCGAACATGGCGTCGGAGAAGAAAAGAAGATGTTCATGGCCGAGATGTATTCCGAGCCCGACCTTGGGACCATGCAACTGGTACGTTGTGCCTTCGATCCCGAGAATCTGTCCAATCCCGATAAGATTTTTCCCCGGCCGCGGTTGTGCGGAGAAAAGCCCGGGGTCTATGAACCGCATCCGCTGGAAATCGCGGGCGTGGCGCAACGCTTTTAGCCTCAGGGGGAATCACTGATGCCAGCCCTTATGACGCAGGTCGCGTGGCCGGAACTGGCCGAAATTGTTGGGAAGGAATACTTGCGCGCAACCGTCGCGGCGGATGCCGTCGACGGCGTCACGCCGCAGATGGTCTGCGAGCCCGGATCGCCCGAAGACCTGGCGCGCGCGCTGCGGTGGGCCAACGGCAATGGATTAAAGGTGACGCCACGCGGCGGAGGCACCAAGCTCGGTTGGGGAAATCCGCCGGCTGGTTGCGATCTGGTGCTCTCGACGGCACGGCTGAACCGCGTGCTCGAATATGCATGGGACGACATGACAGTGATCGTCGAGGCTGGATGCCGTGTCGCCGACTTGCAGAAGACGCTCGCCGGGCACGGTCAGCAACTTGCCCTCGACCCGCTATGGCCAGAGCGGGCCACGATCGGCGGCATCATTTCGACCAATGATAGTGGAACGCTGCGGGCGCGCTATGGCTCGCTGCGCGATCTAATCATCGGCATTACGGTCGCGTTGCCCGACGGCACGCTGGCCAAGAGCGGCGGCAAAGTGGTCAAGAACGTCGCCGGCTACGATCTGGCAAAACTCTTCACGGGCGGGCTGGGAACGCTGGGCGTAATCACCCAAGCGATCTTCCGGCTCCATCCCTTGCCCAGGGAAAGCCGCAGCCTGAGTTTCAGTGGTACGTCCCAATCGCTGAATGCACTCCTTCTGCTGATTCTTGCATCGAAGTTGACATTCACTGGCTTGCAACTGCAGGCGTCTGCGGAAGGCGCGCGGCTCGATATACGTTTCGATGGCACCACAGCTGGAATCCAGGCTCAAGTCGATCAGACGCAGCAAATTGCTGGTGCATCTGTTGCTGTGTCCGACGCGCCGCCCGAATGCCTGGACTTCGCATCAATCCATTTGGGATCGCGCTGCGACTCCGTCGATGGTGGCAAAATTCAGTGTGCTCCCCGCACAGTTGGCTGCGGTCGCTGTGCGGCTTGAGACTTCAGCCTCGGCGCATTCGCTCCGGTGGAAGCTGGTGGCACAGAGCGTCGGTGCGGGATATGCGAGCCTGGAAGGCAGCGAGACGGCGTTACGGTCCGCGGTGGTAAGCCTGCGCGACGATGTAGCGAGCATGGGCGGCACGATGGTCGTTCTCCGTTGCCCGCTTGCGGTCAAGCGCGGCCTTGATGTCTGGGGATCGGCCTCGGACGCACAGCCGCTTATGGTCCGCATCAAGCAGCGCTTCGATCCCGACGGAACTCTGAACCCGGGGCGCTTTGTAGGGGGGATTTGATGACCGGCAATAACGGGACCAATCGCGCCACAATTTTCGATGATCACAATCCCCCGGCGGCAGAGCTGTACAAGAAGTGCGTGCATTGTGGCTTCTGTCTGCCCACCTGTCCTACTTACGCGTTGTGGGGCGAAGAGATGGATTCCCCGCGCGGGCGCATCCACTTGATGAAGCTGGCCGCCGAAGGCAATGCCAATCTTACCGACAGCTTCGTGCAACATTTCGATCGGTGCCTGGGCTGCATGGCGTGCATGACATCTTGCCCGTCGGGCGTCAGATACGACCGTCTGATTGAGGCCACGCGCGCCCAACTCCAGCGGCAATACCGGCGCTCGCCAGGAGAGATTGTTCATCGGCAGTGGATATTCAACCTGTTCCCGTATCGCGCACGGCTGCGAGCCGCCATGTTTCCGGCATGGTTGTACCAGGCTTCAGGATTGCGGGCGCTGGCTCGCGGCACCGGCCTGCTGAACCTGCTTCCCCGCAAACTGCGTGCAACGGAGGCCTTGCTGCCTACGATCACGCTGCGCGAGCTATTTGCCCGCCTACCGGAGCACATCCCAGCGCAAGGGGAGGTGCGTAAGCGCGTAGGCATGCTGACTGGGTGCGTGCAGAGCGTGCTGTTTTCCGGCGTGAACGCTGCCACGGCGCGCGTGCTTGCCGCCGAAGGATGCGAGGTCATTATCCCGCGCGAACAGGGCTGTTGCGGCGCGCTCATGGTTCACAGCGGACTGGAGCAACAGGCGCTGGATTTCGCGCGCAAACTGATCGATGTATTCGAACGCGCCAATGTGGACACGATCGTGATCAACGCAGCCGGTTGCGGTTCAACCATGAAGGAGTATGGTTACCTGCTGCGCGATGATCCGAAATACGCCGAACGCGCCAAGGCCTTCGCTGCCAAGTGCAAAGACATCTCCGAAGTGCTGGCCGAGTTAGAGCCGCGCGCTGTGCGGCATCCGCTGCCCTTGCGTGTCGCCTATCACGATGCCTGCCACCTCCAGCACGCGCAGGGCGTCCGCTCTCAACCGCGCCAGGTGCTGAAAACGATTCCTCAGCTAGAACTTCTCGAGGTTCCCAACGGCGCCATCTGCTGCGGCTCCGCCGGAATTTACAACCTTGTTCAGTCAGACACGGCCGCGCAACTCGGCGACCAGAAGGTGAACCACTGCCTCTCGACGAATCCCGACCTAGTCGTATCCGCCAATCCCGGCTGCCTGGTGCAAATTGCCTCTGGCCTGGAGCGCGCGGGAAAGCGCGTTCCCGTAATGCACATGATCGAGGTCGTGGACGCTGCCATTCAAGGAAAACCGGCGTCAGCGTTGCAAGCGCGAGGATAAAACTGGATAGCTAGCCTCTTTCGAAGGCGTGTTTCTGTTCCAGTTGCCGCAGTGCTTCTGACATTTCTTGCTCGAACCTGTTCTTTTGATCCATCAGCGCAGGAGAGGCAGTGGCGTAGCGCCGAGCCAGGGTGAAAAGCCCTTGCTGCGCCAAATTGGCCGCGATCTCCACGAGGTGGTCGGCGGTAGTTTGAACGTAATAGGCTTCGGTCGCGTCTCCCAGCCAAACGTCTCCACCGATCAGGCGCGTCTGCCAGTACACTTTGCGTTCGATCAAGCGCGCGATCTCCTCGTCCGTGGCTTTGCCGAAAATCCAGTGCTTGCGTTTGAAGTCATAATGGCGGCTCGAGAAATGCAGCGGCACAAGCTTTCCGGACTTTACGAATTCAATCTGCTTGTTGTCGATCTCTTTGCGCAGCGCGTTAATAATGAGACCCTCGGTGTCTTTTTGATCGAGCGAAGGCAGCACTTCGCGAAGCGTCGCAGACAGATTTACCGCGACCAATGCACGCAGGTTCTCCGAGTTTTCCAGAATGATCTCGGAATGCAGGACGTCGAAGTCCGCGCCGGAAGTGGCCCGGCGGAAAGGCCAGTCGAACTTGAAGGTGACTGGCAAGCCGGTGCGAGTTACATAGACGGTATTGGATGGGGAAATTTGCGTCGGCATGCTCATAGTCGAATCGGCAGAGTTTTTCTGCAGCCCTATTTTACCGTCCTGGATTTGAGCAATGGCAAGACTCGAGTTCACCTCAGACGGACCAACTCACCCAAGTTCCATAGAGCGGACGCGCCCAGCAATCCGCACAGTCCCGCCGTCACCAGCAGACCCTGGCGCGTCTCGATCAGGTCCGCAAATATGCCAGCGACAAAGACGAAGAGGAACGGCAGCAGGGTAAGATGAAATCCCTGACCGGGGAAGTCGGGCGAACCCACAGCCAAAATCAACAACACCGCTGCGATCAGGAGCGGCGCGGTGTTCCCGAAGTAGCGAGTTCGCTTCCATGCGAGATACGCAATGATTGCTACCGGCAACGCCAGCACCAGAGCCGGACTGCCGCCGCGAATCGTCTCTAACGTATGCACATAAGAGGCGCGCATGCCGAACGCGGCGGGTTGGATGTCGAACCAGTGCGCCCGCAACATCGCCTGCCAGAAGAGAGAGGGTTGAAAGAAATAGGAAGCGAAAATCAGCACGGCACCGACCGCGATTGCGGCCGCCCAGATTGCAATCACGGCTCGCGGGCGGACGGGCGCAACCCAAAACATATGCGGCAAGGCCACTACACACAGGATCGCCAGCGAAAACTGGTTGCCCATCGCCAGCGCCAAAGACAACCCGAGCAACAGAATTCGCCGCGAGTTCCAGAGTATGACTTCGCGCGGCGCGTACAGCGTGTGCGCGACCGCAATCGCCGTGAAGATCGTGCCGAACGCGCCCCATACTCCTCCCATCTCGCCGAGGTTCTCGGTGCCCGCTGCCGCCAGAATCATGGCGGGTGAAAAACAATAGAGCATGAGCGCGATGTAACCGCCGGCATTTCCATAGAGACGGCGTGCGACGTACCAGAGCGAGCCTCCCAGCATGACGCCGAAAAACAGGTATGGCGAATCGTCCCAGATTTGACCGAGCGGCGAGTCGGGCGGCAATGCACTCGGATGCACGAGAAGCGGCGCGGCTGCAACCAGGTAATAGAGCGGAGACCGGTCCTCGTCGTAGCCATCGCGTACGCGCAGATGTCCCGCGCGTCCCGCAGAAGGCATGCCTGTGACGGCTTCTGCGCGGAGCGACTCGGGAGTTCCGGCGATCGGGCCGCCCTTCCACTGCTCCAGTCCATCGTAGATGCAAAGGGCGTGATCGGAATCGGGGAGCGCTCCGTGGACGGTTTGCACGCGAATGAGCCAGGCACACTGCAACAGATAGACGAGCAGAAGCGTAGCCGCGATGAATTGCGGGCTGCCAATCGAATCGGGATCGATAATTCGGCGTATCAAGGGCAGACCGAGTGTTTTACCATGGCGGAGACGATGATGGATAGCAATCTGCCGCCGACGTCTGTTCCTCCGAAAGATCCATCTTCACCTCCGCAGGATGCATTGCTTGCGGTGCGTTCATCTTCAGCATTGTCTTCGATGCAGCAAGATTCGGCACCGCGAGATTCGGCACTGGCAGAAGTCCCCCGCGAAACGGCCTGGTTGCCTTTCGCGGAGATCTTCGGCGGTCCAGACGGGCTTTATCCCGGCGCACGCTGGGTAATCTATCTTGCGATCGCCTTCGTCTTGCTGGGACTCTTCAATTCTCTCCTCAACGGCCTTCGTCCGCAGCACATTCCGCTATGGTGGAACATGATCGCCGAGATCCGGCTGATGCTGGCTGTTGTTCTGCCTGGGTTTGCGATGGCGCGCATCGAAGGACGGCGGTTCGGCGACTTTGGCCTGCCCGCGAAAAGCGCCTTTGGGCGCAACTTTTGGGCAGGCGCGCTCTGGGG
Organism: uncultured Acidobacteriaceae bacterium; assembly: GCA_963821295.1. GTDB lineage: Bacteria > Acidobacteriota > Terriglobia > Terriglobales > Acidobacteriaceae > Acidiflorens. The sequence continues at coordinate 231,779 of CAWGDB010000002.1, forward strand.
AATCGCGTCCCTCACCGTGTTGATGCTTGTTCTTCGCGTGATCGGAGTGTTCTCATTCGGCTCGCTCGACCTGCACGGCGCGCGCATTTTGAAGTTCGGTTTCTACTATGCGGTATTTTTCCTGATCACGGCGTTCTTTGAAGACTTCCTCATGCGCGGCTATTCGCAGTGGGTGCTCGCGCAGGGAATGCATTTCTGGCCAGCAGCCGCGATGCTGTCGGTGCTGTTCGGACTGATGCATCTCGCCAATCCCGGCGAAGCGAAGATTGGAATCGCAGCCGTGGTCGCCATCGGATTTTTTTTCTGCCTCACGCTCCGGCGAACGGGAACCTTGTGGTGGGCGGTCGGCTTCCACATGTCGTGGGATTGGGGCGAGAGCTATCTTTTTTCGGTGCCCGATAGCGGAGGCATCGCGACCGGCCATCTGCTCAACTCATCATTCCATGGACCGGACTGGCTCACGGGAGGGTCGGTTGGGCCGGAGGGCAGTTATCTGCTCTTCGTCCTGATCGCAGCCCTATGGATATTGTTTAATCGCGCGTATCCGGAGGTGAGGTACGGGGGGCCGCGAAACCAGTGATCTGGTACCCCTCCCCCCTTGGCACCGGTCTATTGGAATCATAGAGTTACTGATTTTTTCCTCGCAAAGTATTCAAAAATAGTGGCTTATAGGCAAAGTATTGATTGCGTGCTAGTTAGCTTCATTAACTGCTCGTTTTGGAGTACATTCTTCCGCAAAGTATTAAATAATAATGGCTTATTACTAAAGTCTTGAGGGGCAATGAGTTATGGTGCCGTCTCAATCAAGGGACTCTGGACACTGGACTGTGGAGCCTGTTCTTCGAGGCTCGATTTTCAAAGATCCAGGCGAGCGGAGTACTCTATGTGCCCTACATCCATTTTGAGTTTTTCGGCGGCTAAGTCAACCGATTTTCCAGAGAGCGTCTCGGAAGCATCTGCCCATACCGGGAGTGCTAAAATGTGTTCATGGCAAACACACGGAGTGCGACGCTTAGCATTCGGCTCAAGCCGGAAACCAAGAAACGGCTGGCTAAGCTGGCCAAGGCCTCGGGGCGCAGTTCGAACTTTCTGATTGCGGATGCGGTGGAGGTGTACGTCTCTGATCAGGAAAGAATGCTGGCGGAGGTTCGTCAGGCGGATCGCCAGGTCAAATCGGGACACTACATCAAGAACGAAGACATGAAGGCGTGGCTGTTGTCGTGGGGAACCGAGCACGAGGTGCCGGTTCCGAAGTGCGCCTGCGGCAAACAACACGATGACGAGACGCTGTGCCAGTAGAGATTGTCTGGTCTGTGTTGGCCCGAACGCGCCTGCGGGAAATTCGAGCTTACGTGGCGCAAGATAAGCCAGAGGCAGCGGAACGGCTGGCCATGCGGATTGTCGCTGTTGTCGAGGCATTGCGAGACCATCCTCATCTGGGCCGAATTGGGGCTGAGCCTGGACTTCGGGAGTTGGTGATTGGGGGCACGCCGTATATTGTTTTATACCGCGTGCAGGGCTCGCGCGTGGTTATCAGCACGATCTGGCATGGGGCGCGGCGGAGATGAAAACAGAGTTGCTGGAGACGGTAATATCAGTGCCACTTGGCGAGTCTTTGGTATTCCCAGATGAAACTCGCAAAGAAGACTAGCGGCAGAAGGAACCAGGCGATAGGATTCTGATGGGTCAGGCTAATTGGGTCCAAGCCGATCGAACCCTCGCCAGGAGTTGGATGAACCAAGGCATAGATCACCATTCCGGCCACAGCTATGACGAGCAGACACACAGGAACCACGATGAGTGCAAGCAATCCGGCCAGTATGCTCTTCACGTAGATCATCGTGTGACACTCGTTCTTGTTAGATATCCAGGTTCTTTACATCCAGCGCGTTGTCTTCGATGAATTTTCTGCGGGCTTCTACGTCTTCGCCCATGAGCGTGGTGAAGATGGTTTCGCACTCGGCGATGTCTTCGAGCTTTACCGATAGCAACGTGCGGCGCTCGGGATCCATGGTGGTCTCCCAGAGTTGCTCGGCGGTCATTTCTCCCAGACCCTTGTAGCGCTGCACGGTGTATTCCCGGCGGCCCTCGTTCAGGACGTAGTCGAATAAATCGCGAGCGGTATTTTTCTCCACGATCTGCGGTTCTTTGGCGCGGCGCGCGAGGGGCTTGGCCGCTTTCTTGTCGGCCTTCTCGGCGTCGGTCATCTTTTTCTCGGCTTCGGCGTCGGCCTCAGCTTCGGCGGAATCTTCGTCGTGGTCGTTGTCTTGCGCTTCGGCGGCTTCGGCATTGCCTTTGTTGGCTTTGGGAACGCTCTCCACCATGAAGGGCGGCTTGAGATATTCCTCGATCTGCTTGAACTTCGAGATCAGCTGGCGGCACTCAGGCGTGGAGGCAAGTTCCCAATTGATGACGTGCTCGGCGCCTTGCGAGTTGACGAAGTGCACTTCCCACAGGTTGTGCTCCTCGTCGAAGCGGCTTTCGACGCTCTTCAGCTTCAGTTCTTTCTGCAGGCGCTTGAGTTCTTTTTCGAGCTTCTCGATCTTCTTTGGCGCGGTTTTCTTGTCGCCTTCAAAGTCGGCGTGCTTGGCCAGGTCGAGCTTCGGAAGCAGTTCGGTGATCTGTTCCTCGCGCAGGCGTTTGTTGAGCTTGTCCAGGAAGCCAAGATACTCGTTAAGCACGGTGATGAACTTAGTAAGCGCCGAGCCTTCTAATTTGGCTGCCCCTTCTCCATAGCGAATGACTAAGCCTTCTGAGGCGCGCTTCACCATGACTTTGACGAACTCGTGCTCGTTTTTGATGTATTGATGCGACTTGCCCTTCTTGATGCCGAATAGGGGCGGCTGCGCGATGTAGACATTGTTGCGCTTGATCAATTCCTGCATGTGACGGAAGAAAAATGTCAGCAACAGAGTGCGAATGTGCGAGCCGTCGACGTCGGCGTCGGTCATGAGGATGATCTTGCCGTAGCGGACTTTTGTAGGATCGAAATCTTCTTTGGAGATCCCGGTGCCGAGCGCGGTGATCATGGCGCGGATTTCTTCATGGGCCAGCATCTTGTCGTAGCGCGCCTTTTCGACGTTGAGAATTTTTCCCTTAAGAGGGAGGATGGCCTGGAAACGGCGGTCGCGGCCCTGTTTGGCGGTTCCGCCTGCGGACTCACCTTCGACCAGGAAAAGTTCGCAGCGATTCGGATCGCGTTCAGAGCAGTCGGCGAGTTTGCCGGGGAGGCCTCCGCCATCTAGCGCGCCTTTGCGGCGGGTGAGGTCGCGGGCCTTGCGGGCGGCCTCGCGGGCGCGAGATGCGTCGATTGCCTTGTTGATGACTTTGCGGGCGACGGTCGTGTTCTGCTCGAAGAATGCGCCCAGCTTTTCGTTGACGACGGCCTGCACGACTCCTGCGATGTCGGAGTTGAGCTTGCCCTTGGTCTGGCCTTCGAACTGCGGCTGCGGCAGCTTCACGCTGATTACCGCGACGAGGCCTTCGCGAACGTCGTCGCCGGTGAGATTTTCTTTTACGTCTTTGAATAACCCCATTTGCTGGCCCGCATAGTTAATGGTGCGCGTGAGCGCAGTGCGGAAGCCGGAGAGGTGCGTACCTCCGTCGATGGTGTTGATGTTATTGGCGAAGCTGAAAACCGATTCGGAGTACGCGTCGTTGTATTGCAGGCCAATCTCGATATGCACATCGTCTTTGTCGGCTTCCATGTAGATGGGCTTGTCGTGGAGCGTCTGCTTGCCGCGGTTCAGGTGCTTGATGAATTCGACGATGCCGCCGTTGTACTTGAACTCGGTGCGCTTGGCCTCGCCGGTCTTGGAGTCGGTGGCGCGCTCGTCGGTAAGCGTAATGGAGAGGCCGCGATTCAGGAAGGCCATCTCGCGCAAACGCTGCGACAGTGTGTCGAAGTTATATTCAGTCGCGGTGAAGATGGAACGGTCGGGCAGGAAGTGGACACGTGTGCCCCGCTTCTTGGTGGCTCCGGCTTTCTTGAGCTTGCTGGTGGGCTCGCCTTTGGAGTAAGTCTGCTCCCATGTGAGACCATCGCGCCAGATTTCGAGATCGAGTTCTTCGCTGAGCGCGTTGACGCAGCTCACGCCGACGCCGTGCAATCCGCCCGAAACTTTGTAAGTCGAGGAATCAAACTTACCGCCGGCGTGCAAGGTGGTCATGACGACTTGCGCAGCGGGAATTTTTTCGCCGTCGATATCCATGTTGTCGACAGGAATGCCGCGGCCGTTATCGACGACGGTGATGGAGTTGTCGAGATGGATGCTAACTTCGATCTTATCGGCAAAACCGGCGAGCGCTTCATCGACCGAGTTATCGACGACTTCATAGACGAGGTGATGCAGGCCTAAGTCGCCCGTGGAACCGATGTACATGGCGGGGCGCTTGCGCACGGCCTCCATGCCGCCGAGGACTTTGATGGAGTCGGCATTGTAGTCGCCGTTGGGAGACTTGCCATTCTTGTTTTTCGCGTCGGCGCTTTTGACGTCGTTCTTAACGCCATTCTTAGCGTCGGCGAGTTCTGCGTTCAGTTCTTTTGTGGCCATTCTGCTCCGTGGAAAATGCCGGATCGGCGCTTGGGCTGGAGAGCGCTCACCGGGGCTACTCGGTGGACTTCAAATCATTGAAATATCTGCTACTTAGCGCTCACCAGAGTTGATTTATTTTACCACAAAAAAGCCGCGGATTGGGGCCGATGCCGGGTCTGTAACCGTCCTCTTTTGTGACTGTTAGGAGCAGGCATTTTCGGGGAATCAGGGGACGGCGATTTTCTCAGTTGGCGTTCGCTGGAAGCTCACCGTTTGGGTTGCATTCCGCGAAAGTGAAGTCCGTCGATGAGGTCATCGATTTCATCCTCGCTGCCCGCGATGAAGGTGAACGAGACGATTTGACCTTTGGCGAGCAGGATGAGCGTCGACTGATGCATGGTGAGTTTATCGGAGAGCGGCTTGGTGAAATCAGCGCGGATGAGTTGACGGGTGTCGATCTCCGAAATGTCGGGATCGCCTTCGACCTTGAAGCCTTTGGAGGTGGTGAGTTCGGTGAGCGGACCGAGGTAATCCTCGGCCTTTTTGAGGCCAGGATAAGCGGCAGCGCTTTCGGAGGCGATAACGACGGCGGAGTTGATGGTTTCTCCGATGGCGTCGGGTGGGCGTTCGAAGACGGCGAGCAGGACTTCACCAGTGGCGGCGGCTTTCTGTTGCGCCGGCTTTTCCTTTTTGTCTTGATCATCTGGCTCGGGCGCTCCTTGATCGCGCATTTCTTTCGTGCGATCGACCCAGCCGTAGGGAATTTGATAGCGGAAGGCAAAAGTAGCGTTGCGGTAAATGTGCGCGTTTTCGTCGCGCGAGGGACTGGCGGCAGGTTTAGACGCGGGCGTAGCGGGTTTGGTTTGCGCCTGCAAGACTGCCACGATGGAGAAAGCGAGAAGCAGCGCGAACGTGATACGGCGGGAAATCATGAGGACTTGAATTCAGTTTACATGCCTTATCTTTACATGTCTTATCCTTTCAAAATGCCTCGGGTCTTCGTCGAATGCCGCAGTTGAATGTCGCAAGCATTTATAATCGCGCACTTCGAGGGTTATGCCATGAATTTAGATCTGAGTTTACGTCCCAGATTTGCCGTTCTCGCCACAATTTGCATGGCGGCGAGCTTTTCGGTTGCGCAGTCTTCGCAACCTGTGCTGAATGCGGAGAAGGCGCAAGCGGAAGCGGTTCACTTTCTGGTCGAGTTGATCAGGATCGATACACAGGATCCTCCGGGGAACGAATCGAAGGTGGCGCGCTATCTGGAAGGCGTGCTGAAGAGCGAGGGCATTCCATCTGAGATTCTCGAGACGGTTCCTGGCCGCGACAGCATTGTGGCGCGGTTGAAGGGCGATGGAAGCAAGCGCCCGCTCCTGCTGATGGGACACGAGGATGTTGTGCCGGTGGATCGGGCGCGCTGGACGGTCGATCCGTTTGCCGGACTTGAGCGCGACGGCATGATCTGGGGCCGAGGCGCTTCGGATGACAAGGCGGCGGTGGCTGCCAACCTGGAAGTTTTCCTGCAACTGAAGCGAATGAGAATTCCGCTGAAGCGCGACGTAATTTTTCTCTCGGAGGCGAGCGAAGAGGCCTCCTCGCCCGCCGGAATGTCTGTGCTGGTTGAAAAATACTGGGACAAGATCGCATGCGAGTTCGCGCTGAACGAGGGCGGCGGTTCGCTGCTGGTGGATGGGAAGATCAAGTACATGGGTGTTTCCACTGCGGAGAAATTGCCGCGCGGCGCCCGACTGGAAGCGACTGGAACCAGTGGTCACGGCTCTGTGCCACGGGTGGATAATGCCGTCACGCATCTGGGCGCAGCCGTCGCCAAGGCTGGAACATGGGAGACACCGAGCCGTCTGAACGAAACGACGAGCGAGTTTTTCAAGAGACTGGCGACGATCTCTCCGCCGGAAGAGGCCGCCTGGTACCGCAACGTTCTTGACCCCAAGGTGCAGGCCGAACTACGGGTGAAGAAGCCGCAATACTATTCGATGCTGCGCACATCAGTTGTTCCCACTATGCTCAAGGCCGGAATCAAGGAGAACGTGATTCCACCGGCGGCGGAAGCCACGCTTGATATCCGCGCGTTACCGGATGAGGATCTCCCCAAATTCCGCCAGATGCTCGCGGAAGTGCTCAACGATCCGCAGGTGAAGGTCGTGCCGGAAGACGTGACTTACTCCATGCCGGCGGCGCCGGTGACGAGTTTGCAGACGGAGATGTTTCATGCTTTGGAGAGCGCTCAAAAGGAAGTTGCGCCCGACGCTCTTACATTGCCGGTGATGACGACTGGAGCGACGGACTCGTCATTTCTGCGGGTGAAAGGCGTTTCGGCGTATGGCATTGGCGTTCCCAAGACGGAGGAAGAGAGCCGGACCGTACATGGGAACGACGAACGGATTGAGACCAGGCAACTGGGAGTTTTCGTGCGCTATCTTTTCCGGGCGGTGACGCTGGTGGCGGGGCCATAGCTGTCGAGTTGCAACTTGTACAGAATTTCGTGAGACAGAATCAAATGGATCTGGTGCTTACTGAAACTGAAGTTCGGGTGCTCGGGTCGTTGATCGAGAAGGACATCACGACGCCCGATTACTATCCTTTGTCGCTGAATGCGCTGGTCAATGCGTGCAATCAGAAATCGAATCGCGACCCGTTCATGCAGCTTGACGAAAATGCGGTGCGCGATGCGCTGAGCGGCTTGCAGGAGCATCGACTGGCGGGCCCGGCGGGCGGGGCGGATAGCCGCGTCACAAAATATGAACACCGGACGCAGGAGGTCTTCAACTTCACGCGTGGAGAGGTTGCTGTGCTCTGCGTACTGCTGCTGCGCGGTCCGCAAACTCCGGGTGAGTTGCGTGGACGCACGGAGCGCATGCACCACTTCGAGACGCTCGATGATGTACAGGTGGCACTGCAGAAGTTGATGCAGCGGCAGCCTCCATTGGCGAAAGTGCTGCCGCGTCAGCCGGGGACGAAGGAATCTCGCTACGCGCACCTACTCGCCGGAGACGTCGTGGTGGCGGAGATGCCATCGACGACAACTGCAGCGACCGGGCACGATTCAGGCGATGGCGAGCGGATGGCGCGTTTAGAAGAAGAGGTCGGTGCGCTGCGGCGGGAAGTCGGGGAATTGAAGGATCAGTTCGAGCGTTTTCGGCAGCAGTTCCAGTGAGTGCTTTTGCGCGGACAGCAATGTCCGCGCCACACGGGTTATGAGTATTCCCAGCGGCGCGCCACTCGGCGGGCAATTCCGAACAACACAATCGCAATGGCCACGAGAACCAGAACTTGCGGCCAGAGATGCGAGATCGGCTCGTCGCGCCAGAAGATTTTGGTGAATCCGTCAATTGCCCAGGCGTTGATTGTCAACAGGCCGGCTTTCTGCATCCCTTCCGGCATGAGGAATCGCGGGAACATGCTGCCTCCGATTGAGGACATGACAAGAATCACGAGCGTGGAAAGCGCGCCCAGTTGCGCGCGTGTCTTGCAGATGCTGGCCAGTAGTAGTCCGAATGCGGCGACGGCTACGGATGTGAAAACTCCCATCACCACGAATCCCGGAATGTGCGACCAGAAGTCGAGCTTGAACACGGCCCATCCCCACAAAAACATCAGCACGAGTTGCGCGAACGCGAGCACCGAGTTGTAAGTCAGCTTGCCCAGCATGAGTGAGGTCATGGTGACGCGCGAGGCGAGAACGCGGTCAAGAGTGCCGCTCTCGGCTTCATCGAGCAGCGCTCCGGCGGCACCGCTGGCCGTGAAGAGCAGGAACATTACTCCGATGGCGGCCGCGTAGAAAGAGACCATGGGATTATCTTTGTTCTCTCCGAGAACCGCGCGCGATGTGACCGCAATAATTCCGTTGTTGCCGGATCCTCCTGAATTGCTCTCGGCAGCGCCGCTTTCTTCCCGCTCGCGCAGACGTTGCAGGCCATCGTCGATCCGATCACGCTGCTCCTTCGTGAGTCCTCCGACAAACTGATCGAAGTATTTCGAGCCTTGTTCGGCCATGACGTCGGGCATGGCAGTCATTGCAACCTTCTGCAGCAAGCCGGCTACGACCTGGGGGGCAATCATGTCGCTGCTGTCTTCGAGCATCTGAATAGTAGGGCGGTTGGCATCGCGTGAGCCGAACGAAATTGGGTTCTCACCAAAGCCATGCGGAATGACGAGGGCGACGGGCGCCGTGCCTGCCTTTACGGCGGCTTCGGCGGTGGCTGCCGTGTATTCGGGTTGTTCGGCGTCTTTGACCGGCGCGGGCCGAATTTTGACGACCAGCGAGCCTTCGCTCTGCAGGCCCTTTACCAGGCGCTGCGAAGCGCGGCTGTGATCTTCATCTACGACAAGTATGTGGACCTTCGGCGTGGTGTCGCGACGGCCTCCGAAAATTACCGCGAAGATGCTGAAGAAAACAACCGGCAGAATAAAGCTCAGCGCGAGCGCGCCGCGGTCGCGGCGCAGGGAAACGAGGGCGGTGCGGATAATGGCGAGGATCATCATAGCGAGGTCATCATCTTAATTTGTGCAAAATCAGTCACGCAGTTCCCTTCCCGTCAGGTGAAGGAAGACGGATTCCAGGTTCGGCTTGTGCAGCGACACATCGAGCAGTTCGAGGCCGGACTTCGCGGATTCCTCAAGCAGGCCCGCAATCTCAGTGGGATGCTCAATCGTAAACTGCGCCACACCGTCGACTGGCTGGCCGCCGTGTTGTGCGACCCAGGTCGCGACTCGTTCATCCCCTCCCGCAAAACGCGCGAGCACCTGGCTGCGTGATCCGAAAGCGTTCTGAACGAGTTCGGCATTGGTGCCGAGCGCGATGACCTTGCCGTGATCCACGATGGCGACCCGGTCGCACAGGCGTTCAGCTTCTTCCATGTAGTGCGTGGTGTAGATGATCGACATGCCCTCGTCACGGAGTTTCTCGATCATCTCGAAAATATGGTTACGCGATTGCGGGTCGACGCCTACGGTTGGCTCATCCATGAGGACGAGCCTGGGCTGGTGGATAAGGCCGGCCGCCATGTTGAGGCGGCGCTTCATTCCGCCGGAAAGATTCCTGACGAGTTCGTGGGCGCGGTCGGTGAGAGTTGACCAGCCGAGGCAGCGGTCCACGGCCTGTTCGAGGGCGGAGCCGCCCATTCCGTGATAGCGGCCAAACGATTGCAGGTTTTCGCGGCAGGTGAGGCGCGGGTAGAGCGCCAGTTCCTGTGGGATCCAACCCAACGCATTGCGCGCAGCCGTTGAATCCGCGGGTGCGCCGAAGACCGCGATCGCGCCTGCGTCGGGAATCACGCGGCCGACAATGCTGCGAATCAGCGTGCTCTTGCCGGCGCCGTTGGGCCCGAGCAATCCCAGACATTCTCCAGCGCGCAATTCGAGAGTGATGCCATCGACGGCCGATACCTGGCCGAAGCGCTTGACCAGTCCGTTGACGTGGAGTGGAAGCGAAGCGGAGTTGGCGGGCTGGGAAGGCAACGGTGCGATCTCCTGGTGGATTTACACCATACTATGTTTACGAGGTTGAGTGAGCGCCGGTTCCGCGAAAAATCTACAGCACCCGTTCGTGCGCGTAGCCGGAGGCCCCCAGGGCGGAGATGATTTCGGCGATGTGGTCGGGACCGCGGGTTTCCATGGTGATTTCGATTGCCGTCTCGCCCAGGTTCACACCGTGGTAGGCGCGGTCGTAGTCGGTTTCGACGATATTGGCGCGATGCTGTGCCAGGATCGAGGTCAGCCGGTGTAGAGCGCCGGGAAAATCTCCGAGATGAACGCGAAGCCGAACGAGCCGCCCGTCTTTGACCAGGCCGCGTTCGATGATGCGCGAGAGCAGAGTCACATCGATGTTGCCGCCACCCACGAGCACAGCGACTTTCTTTTCGATGCACGGCACCTTGCGGTTGACCAGGGCGGCGATGGCGGCCGCTCCCGCACCTTCGGCGAGAGTTTTTTCGCGTTCGAGGAGGAGGAGAATCGCGTTGGCGATTTCCTCTTCTTCGACGGTCACAATGTCATCCACATACTTTTGAACCAGTGGGAGAGTGCGCTCCCCGGCGCGCCGGACCGCGATCCCGTCGGCGATGGTTGAAGCAGCGTTCAGCGTGACCGGCTTGCCTTCCGCTACGGCGACTTTCATGGAAGGGAGGCGCGAAGGCTGAACTCCGAAGACCTGGATTTTGGGATTCGTTTCTTTCACGGCGCAGGCGATGCCACCGATGAGTCCACCACCGCCGATCGGGACGACCACGACTTCCAGATCGGGATGCTGCTGCATGAGTTCCAGCCCGATTGTGCCCTGGCCGGAGATCACTGCGTCGTCATCGAAAGGATGGACGAAGGTCAGACCGCCTTCCTGACCGCGGCGGATGGCTTCATCACAGGCTTCGTCGTAGTTCGCACCGTGGAGAACGACGTCGGCGCCATATCCGCGAGTGGCGGAGACCTTGATGAGCGGCGTGGTCAGCGGCATGCAGATTTGCGCCCGGATGCCGAGCCTGCCAGCGTGGTAAGCGATGCCTTGCGCATGGTTTCCGGCAGAGGCAGTAATTACGCCGCGGGAGCGTTCTTCGGGGCTGAGCAGAAGCAATTTGTTGAGCGCGCCGCGCTCCTTGAAGGCGCCGGTGCGCTGCAGGTTGTCGAGCTTCAGATAGACCTGGTTGGCCGTGGAGTGCGAAAAGGTCTCGGAACGTGCGCAGGGCGAAAGATAGATGGAATGGCGAATGCGACCCAGGGCCGCTTTGATGTCATTGAGAACGATCATTCCTGCCGGGTGTAACCAGGGTAACTGATTGAAGGACTCTTTAATCTTACTGGAAAGGCACTCGCAGAGGGAGTTCAAGGAAACGAACGACACAGGGGTAACAGGTCCAGGTTGCCCCCTCCGTAATGTACTTCCCGCGCGTTGAATAGGCCCTTTCGAAATCTTTGCAGGCGTGAGAATGCCCGTCAGAATGGGGTTTTCGAGGCATTCAGCCTCCTGGACTGATGACTATGTCGACCGGTAATGCCGCCGTTCTGCCGAGTCAGCGAAAGTCGGTCGCAAGCGTCGCACTTTTTGACTTGCCCGACAGCTCGGAAACCTTGCTGGCGGAATGTTTCCGCCAGTTTGGCATTGAGACCGTCCGGTTCGCGCGTGAAGACGCCGGACGCTTGCAAAGAGAAAAGTTCGAGGCCTGCGTGCTGCCGCTAGGACCCTCCGCGGGAGAAATAATTGAAGCGGCGCGAACGTCGAATTCCAATAGCCGCATGGTGATTTACGGGCTGGGCGGTACCGCCCAGGACGCTCTGCGCTATTCCAAATTGTGCATCAACGCCGTGTTTCATGAACCGCTGGAGCGCTCGGCGGCGCTCAAACTGGTGCGGTCAAGCCGCAACCTGGTATTGCACGAATTCCGGCGCTACGTGCGCATTCCAGTGATGACAGAAGTGCGCGTGGCCCTTAACGAGGGCGGGCGTGTCACTGCGACCAGCCAGGAAATCAGCACAGGCGGAATGTCACTCAAGGGCAATCACCCGCCCGAACCGGGAAGCGTGGTTGAAGTTTCCTTTTCGTTGCTGACTCTGCCGCGCGTCAGCGTGCGCGGCAACGTTGCCTGGAGGAAGGCCAACAAGAGTTTTGGAATTCGCTTCGACTCGAGCGATGAACGGCGTCAACGCCTGAAAGAGTGGCTCGTCGCTTATCTGGAGGCGTAGGAGGGTTCCCGCCCGCGTTCTCGTCTTGCGGATAGCCGTTAAACCCCGGCTACAATGTCTGCGTGAGTTCTCCGTCTTTTTCTGAGCAAAATCTTGCCGAGCCGAATCTTTCCGAGCCGAATCGGCTATCGAGTTGGAATGCGCGTCGATTCTCCCTCCGCCAAAGGATTCAGTTGTGGTTCATCACCTGGGCAAGCTACCTCGCTATTGCACTGATTGGTCCGACTCTGCGCTGTTCCATTTCGTGGGAGGAGCCTCCCTCGCCTCCGGATGCGACCTTTGAAAAACCTGTGATCTATGCCTTTTGGCATCGCGCGGTATTCGGCAGCGCCTGGTTGTGGAGAAAAGTTGGCATCGCGGTGATGGTGAGCCGAAGCTTCGACGGGGAATATATCGCTCGGACGATCGAGAAGCTTGGCTACTTCGCGGTTCGTGGATCGAGCAGCCGCGGCGGAGGCCGAGCTCTGCTGGGATTGAAAAAACATCTACAACAGGGGATGTCGGTGGCCTTCACGATTGACGGTCCCCGCGGACCAAAGTATGTGGCCAAGCCCGGCCCGGTTCTGCTCTCGCGTGCCAGCGGCTTGCCGATGGCGGCTTTCTATGTTGCGGCCAGCGATGCCTGGGTTCTCAACACCTGGGATGCGACGATGATTCCCAAGCCATTTTCAAAAGCGCTGGTACGAGTGAGCGCAAAGATGCGAGTGCCTGCCCACGCCGGCGATGCGGAAATGGCGGAGTTTCAAGGGCAATTGCAGGCCTCGCTGGAGCGGGTGACAAGTTTTGCCGAAGCGAATGTGGCGCGCGTGGGCTCGGCGGAATTCCCGATTCTGAGGAAGTGATGTCATCGACCGCGACCGCTTAAGAGTCTTCGCGCCTTGACCTGAGCTATTCAATTGGGGGCGGATCAGTTTCTGATAGCGCGGCGGCATCGGCATCGCGCTTCATGTAGAACTTGCGATCGTCCTCGTGGGTAGTGTGGAAACCGAGCCGCTCATAAAGGCGTAGGGCGGGATTGATTTTTACCACGTTAAGGCGCACCGGCTGATTGGCGCGGGCGGCCTCGCCGATCAGCCGCTTCATTACCTGAGTCCCGACTCCCCTCCGCTGGTAGGGCTCGTCCACAAAGAGCTGCGCAATGAAGAGGCCGTCATCATGGATGCTGGTCTGTACCCAGCCTATATCGAAACCATCGAGCGTAATGATTCGGACCTGCGTCAACTCCCACTGCCGCCGAAAACTGTCCGCCTGAGCGGCCCTATCCAGATTCAATTCCGCAATAATCCTCTTCATTCCAGCGAAGTAGAGCCGTTCACAAAAATCGAAGTCCTTAACGAGAGCGGGACGGAGCGCAATCTGCAAGGCCATACCCGTTAGCATGGACGGCTTTTGATTTTCAGGCAACCGGGCGAGGGCTCTATCAGCAGGCTGAACCAACATTACATTACCTTTTCTCGGATTGACTTGTTAGTCCCGACCCATTAAATTTGGCGGGCTGCTGTTTTTGCTCTTTGTCAATCTTAGGTTTGCGCATGATCGTAGGCCGGTGACCACGCCGGCACTATGGGAAGCGGGTGCAAATCCCGCGCTGCCGCGCAACTGTAAGCGAGGACACTCGCGGTCGTTCACTGGGAATATCTTCTGATGATTTCGGAAGAGCCTGGGAAGGACGCCGCAAAGGGCCGGACTCGAATCGAGTCCTTACTCGCAAGCCAGGAGACCGGCGCAAACCATCACCAACAACCCTTTCGCGTGTAAAGGAGAATGGTATGCGCTCACCGGTCGTCGTTTTTGTTCTCGCTGTTTTTCTGGTTGCGCTTCTCTCCGGGCCGGCTTCGGCCGGCGCCAAAGTTATCAAGGTCAGGGTTCTCGACCCTCAATCCGCTGCCGTCAGCGGCGCGCAAGTCTCGCTGCTGCGTGCGGGCGAAGCCACAATTCTCGCCACACAGTCCACTTCTCCCGAAGGCGATACGACCTTCCACATCGGAACGGCGGGACCGCATCAGATCAGAGTACTGGCGCCGGGTTTTGCCGTGGAGACCGTTGACGTGTCATCCCAAACTGAAGTCACCGTAAATCTCCGTTTGGCTAACGCCTCGGAGACCGTGGTGGTAAGCGCAACTCGCACTCCGGTGCCGGGAGAAGCCGCGGGAGCAGAGGTTGACACTCTCAGTGGTGAGCAACTGAGCACGATGCAGCCGATTGCGTCCGACGAGGCGATGCGCTTCCTGCCGGGAGTGGTCGTGAATTCTGCAGGTCAGAGGGGCGGAATTTCCTCACTGTTCGTTCGCGGCGGCGAATCAACCTACAACAAAGTGATTGTCGATGGCGTCGCCGTGGACACTCCGGGGCAAACGTTTGATTTTGGCACCCTGTCGTTGGCGCAGGCCGATCGACTGGAGTTCGTCCGCGGCGCGCAGAGTACTTTGTACGGTTCCGACGCGATGACGAGCGTTATTCAGGTATGGACGCGCAATGGCAGCACTGCCATTCCTGAGCTCCGCTTTGGCGCCGATGGGGGAAACTTCGGAACCGCCAATGGCTACGCATCGCTGGCTGGCGCCTGGCGGCGCTTCGACTATAACTTCTTTGGCGATCAGTTCAAGACCAACGGACAGGGCACCAACGACGCTTATTCGGATTCGCTGCAGGGAGCGAATGTAGGAGTGGCCATCACCGACAAGGTTGCACTGCGCGTGCGAACTCGCCACTCCAACAGCTATACGGGCGTGCCGGGGGAGTGGAGTTTCAATGGATTTGATCCGCCGGTGATTGTGAATGGAGTGATGCAGCCATTACAGCCTGACCCGAGCGAATATTCGCACCAGAACAGTATTCTGGGCAGCGTCGAACTCTCGGTCAGCGCGCCATCGGGGTGGCAGCACCGCCTTACTGCCTTCGACTATCTTTACCGCTACAACGAGGTAAACCTGAACGGCGATCCTGCCCGAGTCGATGGCTACGGTTTTCAATTCGATTTTCCGTCTCACGAATACGATCACATCAACCGCGTGGGATTTGAATACCAGGGCGATTACTCCGAGCGAACCTGGGCGCACTCGACTTTTGGCTATCGCATCGAGAACGAAAACGGCACTGTAGGAGATCTGTTTTATCCTCCCTCCACTTCCGGTCAACGGCTGAATAATGATGCCTATTTGCAGCAGCAGGTCACGCTGGGCAGGCTTTCCGTGATTGCGGGCGGGCGTTTCGTCCACAGCAGCTTGTTCGGCAATACGGGGGTGCCGCGGGTTGCTCTAACTCTGCTGGCGTTGCACGGTGGAGAATTCTTTTCCGGAACCCGGTTGCGTTTTTCCTACGCGACCGGATTCATGGAACCCGCCCTTTATCAGACTTTTGCCAACCTTCCATACTACGTTCCGAATCCAGGCCTGTTGCCGGAGCGCACGCGAGCATTCGAGGCCGGAGTCGAACAAAGTTTGCTCGCGGGTCGCTGGGCGGTGAACGCAACCTACTTCAACAATCTTTTCCACGACCAGATCGAAGCCGCTCCCAATCAGCAGCCATATCAAGGCAACCCCCCGGGTACACTGTTTCAATTTTTCAATGTGCAGCAATCTCTCGCCGAGGGAGCTGAGTTTCAGTTGCAGGGAAAAATTCGCACACGGCTGTTGTTCAACGCTGCGTATACCAATCTCTCGACCAGATATGTGCAGGCTCCGCTCTGCACACCCGCGAATTTTTGCGAGCCCGTGTTTCAGACGGGAGATCCCTTACTGCGTCGCCCGAAACATTCGGCAACCACACTCCTCAGCTATCTGGGGACGCGATGGGGGGCAAATCTTGGTGGAAGCTTCGTGGGCCGGCGTCCCGATTCCGATTTTGAGAACTTCGGCATCAACCACGCGGCAGGATATGCGCTCGTCGATGTTGGTGGATGGTACGCGATCAACTCTCATGTCACCGCCTACGCAAATATCGGAAACGCATTGAACCAGCATTACAACGAGGTCGTCGGATATCCTGCGCTGACGGCGAATTTTCGGACAGGATTCCGCTTCAGGATCGGTGGAGATTAGAAACAGGGGGCGTTCCAAATCGCGCTACTGGCGGGTGGAAGCGGTTTGTTTCGGCTGGTCATCAGGATGAAGATCATCGGATTCAAGGTCATTCGAGTGGAGGCCATCCGACTGGAGATCATCAGCCGCGACTGGCCTCGGCGCTGCCGAGGAATTGTTGTAGCGGTGGCGCACTTCGTTGAGCTTCTCTACTTCTTTCTCGCCGAGCGGCTGTTCATTGCCGAGCAAGTGGGTGACGAGCGCGATCTTGGCGAAGTGCTCCACCGTCTCCATCTTCATGTAGGCGCTTTCTAGCGAGGACCCAAATGTTACGACCCCGTGATTTGCCATCAGGATGGCATCATGGTGCGGGATCAGAGGTTCCAGCGCATCAGTCAACTCGGGCGTCCCGGGTGTTCCATAGCGCGCCAGCGGAATCGAGCCCAAGCCGACGACCACTTCGCACACCAGGGGGCGGTTCAAATCGAGTCCGGAGGCGGCGAAACCCGTGGCGGTTGGCGGGTGAGCGTGAACGATGCCGTGTACATCGGGGCGCAGACGATAGATCAGCAGATGCATACCGATCTCGCTCGAGACCCGGCGCTTGCCTGCAATGCGCTTACCGGCGCCATCCACAATCACCAGATCGGAGGCGCGCATTCTGCCCTTGCTAATGCAAGTCGGCGTCACGAGCACGTTTCCGTCGTGCAAACGGACGGACAAATTTCCGTCGGTTGCCGCAACAAATGCGTTTGCATGCAACAACCTGCCAAACTCGACGATGGCTAAACGGTGCCGGCGTTCGCTGGACATGAAAATCCCCGCGCCGCCA
This sequence comes from uncultured Acidobacteriaceae bacterium, assembly GCA_963821295.1. GTDB lineage: Bacteria > Acidobacteriota > Terriglobia > Terriglobales > Acidobacteriaceae > Acidiflorens. The sequence goes on from CAWGDB010000002.1 coordinate 248,857, forward strand.
TGGTATCGCACCCATTGGAAACGTGACAACACACCTTCGTGCCGTTTGCTACACTTTGCCCTGACGGCAGGCCTTCGTTCCCGCGCTTAACTAAGGAGTAAACATGTCCGACGAACTTCAGTCATATACCCATCACACGCGTTGGGATCCGCCTTTTCATTTTTTTATCCTGCCGATGTTCGTGATCGCTTTCATCGCGTCGATCGTGCATCTCATCCTGCACTTTCACCATCATCCGATCCACGGAGTGTTTCTGGTCCTGCTGGCGCTTGCCGCGCTGATGGCGGTATTCAAGATTCGGCTCAATGCGTTGAAGGTGCAGGATCGCGTCATTCGCCTGGAGGAACGGCTTCGCCTGGCCACTGTGCTGCCTGAGCCTCTTCGTTCCCGCATTCCGGAACTGACCGAGCGCCAGCTCATCGCGCTGCGTTTTGCCTCCGATGGCGAACTGGCAGGGTTGGTGCAAAGAGTGCTGAACGAGAAGCTTTCGCCGGATGAGATTAAGAAGGCCATCCAGAACTGGCGCGCCGATAACTGGCGGGTTTGAGAAGAAGTCAAAAGTAAGAAGTCAGATTGAAGAAGTAAAAACTTTTTGCTTCCAACCTCGCGCGAGCAAGTTTTCGCATTTTTCTAAGCCATATCCGATGCTTGTTTCCGAGTTCGACTATAAGCTGCCGTCCGAAAGCATTGCGCAGGAACCCCTGCCGGATCGAGCAGCGTCGCGCCTTCTGCACCTGCACAAGGAACGTGCCGCCTCGCCGCTGGTGGATTGCTGGGAGGATCGACGGTTTCGTGAATTTCCAGATCTGTTGCGCCCCGACGACCTGTTGGTTCTGAACAATACGCGCGTGTTTCCAGCGCGGCTCTATGGGCGCCGGAGCGGGGAACGCGCGCAGCCGCTAAGCGCACACAATCCGGCAGCGCGCGATTTTCTTCGCGGACGCATCGAGGTTCTGTTGACACGCCAACTCGGCGACGATCCGAATGAGTGGGAATGCCTGGTTCGGCCGGGACGCAAGATCGGCGTCGGCGAGAAACTCTATTTTGACGGACTGGAACTGGGCAGCAGGGGATCTGCCCGCAATGTGGAACTAGAGGCGGAAGTCGTCGGCCGCGGCAACTTTGGCGAACGGACGATCCGATTTGCCCCAGGGGAGGATTTTTTTGCGCGAGTGGAGCGCATCGGGCACGTACCTTTGCCGCCCTACATAGTTCGCAACCAAGATCGCGATCAGGACCGCGATCAGCATGGCGACGATGAGCGGGCGGATCGCGTTCGCTACCAGACGGTCTATGCAAAGATGAGGGGATCGGTGGCTGCACCGACGGCCGGATTGCACTTCACCCCCGAAATTCTTGAGCGCATTCGCGGGCGCGGAATCGAGATTGTCGAGATCACTCTGCATGTTGGACTCGGTACTTTTCAGCCCGTGCATGTGGCAAGGGTCGAGGATCATAAGCTGCATCGTGAGGCGTACGAGATTTCAGCAGCGGCGGCACGAGCCATTAACAAGGCGAAACACGATGGCCGGCGAGTGGTGGCCGTCGGCACAACCACGGTGCGCACATTGGAAGACGCAGCGGGGCGGACCGGGGAAACCCGTTGTGGCCTGGATCCCGTCAAGGGGGAGCGCGTCGAACCAAATTACATTGAACCGGGTCTCGCCGAATCAGCCTGCAAAGAGCCGGTCGCCGTGGCCCCTGGACGAGGAGAGGCAGAGGTCTTTATCTATCCCGGATACCGCTTTCGCGTCGTCGATGCGCTGCTGACGAACTTCCATCTGCCGCAGTCCACTCTGCTCATGCTGGTGTGCGCCCTGGGAGGGAAGCAACTCGTTCTGAGCGCTTACCAGCACGCGGTGGCGGCGGGCTATCGGTTTTATTCCTACGGCGATTGCATGTTCGTGGAGTGAATGTTCGTGGAGCAAAAAAACCCGCCGGTGGGAGCTTGGGACAGGGAATGTCCGCGTCGCACACGGTATACTCAATAACTTGCTGAGAAGACTATGAGCACAATAGCTGCGCCCTCACGGGTCCCGGTCGAAAACTTGATTGCGAAGCTGCGCGCATTACCCGCATCCGCTTTTGATCGGACTGACGTGGTGCAGTCGCTTCTCGCAGAGATGCCGGTCGAAGAAGCCAGCCTGACGCGCTATTTGACGTGGGACCCGCAGCATTACACGCGCAACCTGATCGATAAAACAGAGTTGTACGAGCTGATGGCCATCTGCTGGGAGGTTGGACAGTGCAGTTCGGTGCACAATCATCGCGATCAGAATTGCTGGATGGCCGCGCCGATAGGGAAACTGCTGGTTGAGAATTTCCGCCTGGAATTTCAGGATATCAAGGCTGGAAAATGCCGGCTCGCTGCATCTAACACGGTGGAATTGAGTGCGGCTCATCCGTGCGCGGTCGATCCGCAGGAACCTGTGCACAGGGTGGTGAATCCGCGGGAGTCGAACCAGCGCGCTGTATCATTACACGTCTATTCGCGCCCTTTTGACACCTGCGTGGTCTATTCGCCCGAACAGGGAACTTGCGGAGATATCCAGCTTCACTACAACACAGTTTTCGGAAAAGCAGTAGCCAGTAGCCAGTAGCCAGTACCCAGTTATTCACTGCGCGCTTTCATTCCTAGCCCAACCAGCAGTTAGAGGCGGGTGATCGCGCGACGGGTGCAGTGCCGAAAACTGGGTACCGGGTACTGGCAACTGGCAACTGATTTTCAAGGAGGAATCGTGAGGAAATGCCTGGGAGTTTGGATTGTGGGTGCTGCGCTATGCCTGACGTCGTGGGCGCAGGCTCCGGCGCCCGCTGCACCGTCAGCTCCGGCTCCAACTCCGCCTTCGCCTTCCTCTACCACTCCAGCCGCGCCTCTGCCGTCAGCTCCCAACCCTCAGGAGAGCAGTTCCAGTCCGACCCCGGTGCAACATCCTGTGCCCAGATTCCCCCGCTTCGAGTTATTCGGCGGGTATAGCTACGCGCAAGCGGGCCCTTTTAACGCTGGACATTGGGCGGGTCTGAACGGATGGGACTCCTCACTCGCTGTGAACGCAGCGAGTTGGCTAGCGCTGGTGGTGGAGGGCGGCGAGTACTTCGGCACTTCGAAGATTCCCACGACCGTGCAGTTGCCATTTCCCAGTTGCGGCGACCCGAGCGCATCGTTTTGTCCACCCGGCCCTCTGTTCAATGTAAGGACCCGGGAGTACAACATTCTCTTCGGCGGGCAGTTCCCGTATCGCAAGTATGAACGATGGACGCCCTTTGGCGAATTTCTGTACGGGCATGGGGGCACACGGGGTGAGGCCATTGCCAATGGCCTGGATGAGATAGAAATCGGCACCGGCAGGGCGCTGGTGGCGGGCGGTGGGGCGGACCACAAGATGAGTGAGCGGTTTGCAATCCGCTTTAAGGCCGACTATTTGCAGACCGCGACCGCGTTTCCGAGCGTCGGCAAGAGGAAGCAGGATAACCTTCGGTTGTCGGTAGGCATTGTCATCCGCACAGTGCGTAAGAGAAAGCGTACGCTCGAAGACGAGACTCAAACCGAACCCTGAGGCGGGAGGGGCACGCTTGCTGGGTCAGTGATTGACAGCCAGCGTGCGCGTTTCCAAGGCCGCTACAGTGCGCGTGCAGATCTCCTCGGGCGATCCGGTGGCGGTGATCGACACGAGCAGGCCCAGGGATTTATAGAACTCAATCAGGGGGGTGGTGCTGCGCTCGTAGGCTGCCATCCGGACCGTGATCGATTCGGGGCGATCATCTTCGCGCTGGAAGAGCCGGCCTGCGCAACGGTCGCAGACGCCCTCGACTTTAGGCGGCTGGCCGGTGACGTGGTAGACCGACTTGCATTTCTCGCAGGTCCGGCGGCCGCTCAAACGCGCGACAATCTCTGCTAACGGCAACTCGTAGTTCACCACCCCGCTGAGCGGAATCTTCTCGCTTTCCATGAGTTGCTTCAGAGATTGGGCCTGGCCAAGCGTGCGTGGAAAGCCATCGAGCACAAAGCCAGTGGAACAGCGAATGCAGTCGGCGCGCTCGCGCACCATCTCCCACACGGTGGCGTCGGGAACGAGTTCGCCGCGGCGCATGTGCTCCATGGCCGCTCTCATGGCGGGGCTCTGGTCGCAATCCTTCAGTTTTGAGGCCGCGCGGAACAGATCTCCCGTGGAGAGATGGCAAGCGCTGAGACGCTGGTTGAGAAGATCGGCTTGTGTCCCCTTGCCTACGCCCGGCGCTCCCAGCAGGACGAGGCGCCACGGGGAACCGTTCGTCTGGCGGACGTCGGTACAATCGGCGGATGACGCTTGAAACCAGCCAGCACGGGTGTTGTTGTTTTGCGGAAGGCTTTCTTTCAGCGGGTTATTTTGCGTGCTCATGGAGTCTCCCGAGGGCACATAGCCATCCGGAAATGTAGGGGAAGGTTACACCCGAGGCTGTGACCACAGTCACATGATTATGTTCAGAATCTTCATAATGTCGAGGATTTTTTCCTCGTCATTCTGCGCTCCGGTCAGTCACTGTCCTGATCACTCGAGAATGGATTTCGGCATGCGGCCCAGACAAACCTTTTCCATCCTCTCGTCCGTTCCGCCATCTATTTAAGGTAATCTTTAGTTTTCGGCGTGGGTCTCCAGCAGGGAATGGCTTCTAACCAGGAAGACGAAATAGTAGGAAAGGCTTATGACGGCCGGCTGATGCGGCGGCTGTTGGGCTATCTGCGTCCCTACAAGTGGCACGTGGCGGTCGCGCTGGCGGCCATCATTTTGAAGTCGATGGCCGACGTGCTGGGTCCATTTCTCACCAAGATTGCCATCGACAAGTATTTGGCGAAGTCGCCGAATTCGCATTCCTGGCTGGCCGACCACCTGAGTGACACGCCTCTCAAGGGTATCGGGCAGATCGGCGGCCTCTACATTGGGCTGCTGCTTTTCACCTTCGCGCTGGAATTTCTGCAGACCTACCTGATGCAGTGGACCGGACAGAAGGTGATGTTCGACCTGCGCAGCCAGATCTTCCGCCACCTGCAGCATATGCACGTCGGGTTTTTCGACAAGAACCCAGTGGGCCGGCTGGTGACGCGCGTGACCACAGACGTAGACGCACTGAACGAAATGTTCACGGCGGGCGTGGTCTCAATTTTTGAAGACGTGTTCGTGCTCACGTTCATCCTTGCCATCATGCTGGACATGAATTGGAAGCTTGCGCTCCTGACCTTTACCGTGCTTCCTCTTATCGTCTATGCGACCAAGATCTTCCGCGACAAGGTGCGCGATTCCTATCGCCGTATCCGGGTTGCGATTGCCCGCATCAACTCCTTCCTGCAGGAAGCGGTCTCGGGCATGCTGGTGCTGCAGCTATTCAACCGCGAAAAGCGCGCCCACAACCAGTTTTCCGACATCAACGCCTCGCACATGGAAGCGTACAAAGATGCCATTCTGGCTTATTCCATCTATTACCCGGTGGTTGAAGTTCTCTCGTCGATCGCGGTGGCCAGCATCATCTGGTTTGGAGGAAGCGGGATCTTCCATCACGCTTCGGTATCGAGCGTGAGTATCGGCTTTTCCCGGAAGAGTTTTTTCACTGTCCACGTGGTGGAAAATGTAATGTCGCTTGGCGTGCTGGTCGCGTTCATGCAATATGCCCAGCGCTTCTTTCGTCCGATTCAGGACCTGAGCGAGAAATACAACATTCTTCAGTCGGCGATGGCGGCGGGGGAACGGGTTTTCAAATTGCTCGACACCAAGGTGGAAGTCAGTTCTCCGGCAGTTACAAAACAGCCTGAGGGCCCGGGCCGGATTGAGTTCGATCATGTGTGGTTTGCATACAACGCTTCAGGAACTGCAAGTGGGTCAGGAACCCCGGTTGCGGCGGCCGGGCTCCGCCCGGCCAAGACGGGGCAAAGCCCCGTCACCACACAAGCACCTGCCCTTGCGACAGCGAAAGAGCCCGATTGGGTGCTCCGCGACGTGAGCTTCACCCTCGAACCGGGCGAGACTATCGCCGTAGTGGGCCACACCGGTGCGGGTAAAACGACGCTGATCTCACTGCTGATGCGCTTCTACGATGTGCAACGGGGAGCGATCCGCATCGACGGCGTGGATATAAAAGATATGAATCTCGACGACCTGCGGAGCCGCTTCGGGGTCGTGCTGCAAGATCCTTTTCTGTTTACGGGAACGGTGGCGGGTAACATCAGGCTCGGGACGGCGCGCATTGAAGACGCCGACGTGGAGCAGGCGGCGGAAGATGTGAACCTGGCGGACTTCATTCGCACCTTGCCGGGAGGATTCCAGGAAGAGGTTCGTGAACGCGGCTCAACGCTTTCGACCGGGCAGAAGCAGCTCATCTCATTTGCGCGGGCGCTGGCGCACGATCCGAAGATTCTGATCCTGGATGAAGCGACCTCAAGTGTCGATACCGAGACCGAGTTCCGGGTTCGCGAGGCGCTCCGGCGCATGGTGGAGGGCCGGACGTCGCTGATCATTGCGCATCGGCTGTCGACTATTCAACGCGCCGACAAGATCATCGTCATGCACAAAGGCCGCGTGCGTGAAATGGGATCACACCAGCAGTTATTGGCGCAGCGTGGAATCTATTACAAGCTCTATCAGCTTCAATATAAGGATCAGGAAGTTCCGGTCGGTAACACTCAGGCTCCGCAATCCACCGTCAGCGCCGACGACTAAGCTTGCCGAAAAAGGCTGCTTGGGCTTACCCTCCTGTGCGGACTGTGCGCGGTCCATGCGCGCGCATAGCCATGGCCTCCATTCGGCGTTGATGTGAAGATAAGTTCATCTTTGCTGAAAGGCTGTGCAAGGTACGGTTTCTCGTGCTTTTTTCCTCAATTCGAGGTATAAAGTTAGTCGCTCGTATCTCCCCTTTTTTGCGTCGAACCCCACTCGACGATTCGGCCGCGGTGTGACAAGCAACGCGAGGAGACCCATGGTGCGTGCAAGAGTAATCATTCGAACTCTCATCCTGTGTGGTTCAGCGTTTGCGACGCTGGCATTTGCGAAAACTGGCAAGAAGAACACCGTGGTGACTTACCCATCCGGTTTCGCCATTTCGCAGCACGCCTCCGACCTGCCGATCGGCGAGGCGGTCACGGCAAGAGATCATATACATGAGCCGGGTGCGGGTCCACTTCGCAAGAAGGCGGTAGTGGGACCCTGGCAACAAGAAGACGCGGTTCTACAGAAAGAAGCTGGGCCACTAGTCGCCGCCACGGCGGGAGCGAGTTTCGCCGGTATCCCATCGCCGGGATATGTGCCTTCGGATTCCAACCTGGCCGTCAGCGCCAACTACATCGTGGAGGCGGTCAACGTATCGTTCGCGGTCTACAACAAAAGTGGCGCGATTCTGGCGGGCCCCACCGATCTCGTCAGGTTTTTCTCTGCCCTTGGTGGCGTCAACTGTGTGAGTTCGTTCGGCGATCCGGTGGTGCTATACGACCGGCCGGCCGACCGCTGGGTGATCAGCATGATCGGCGCCAACGCGATCGCCAACAATGCTGCAGCATGCATGGCCGTTTCGGAGACCAACAATCCGGCTGGCGCTTACTACCTGTACAGCTACCCATTCGGGACGAATCTGAACGACTACCCGAAACTGAGCACGTGGGCCACGGCCAGCAACAGCGCGTACCTGGCGACCTACAACATCTACAAGAACCTGCAAACTCTGATTGGCGCCGACCTCTGCGGATTTGACCGCACAAAAATGCTGGCTGGGGATCCGACGGCAGCGCTATTGTGCCAGATGACTCCCAGCACCGAGTTCGGTTATCTGCCCTCCGATATGGATGGCCCGACAACCCCAGTCGATGGCACTCCCGGACTTTTCATCAACTGGCAGAACAACAATCCGGGCGAGCTGTACTTGCGCACGCTCACGCTGAACTTTGCGGCGGGAACGGCCACTCTCGCTCCGCCAACTGTCATCAGCGTCGCCAACGACACGTTGCCGTGCACCAATGGCGGCCAATGTATTCCGCAGGCAGGAGTCGCTCAGACCCTGGATTCGCTGGGCGACCGCCTGATGTATCGCTTTGCGATCCGGCATTTCGCCGACCATGATCGCGCGGTAGTGAACCACTCGGTCGCTAACGGGAGCCAGGTGGGGATTCGCTGGTACGAACTTTATGACCCGGCCGGCAATGTAACCCTGAACCAGCAGGGAACTTTCGCCCCCGACAGCACTTATCGCTGGATGGCGAGTGTGGCCGAGGATCAGATGGGCGATATCGGAATGGGATACAGCGCGTCCAGCAGCACCCTCAATCCTTCCATTCGTTTTACTGGCCGCGAACCGAGCGATGCTTTGGGCACAATGGAAACGGAGAATTCCATTCTTCAGGGCGTTGGATCGCAACTGGGCACCGATGCCTATCGCTGGGGCGACTATACGGCGCTGCAAGTGGATCCCAGTGACGATTGCACTTTCTGGTACGTCGACCAATATCAGCCGATGAATGGAACGTTCGACTGGGCAACGAACATTTCGTCGTTTATTTTCAACGACTGCACGGCGGGCCCGTCTTTCAGCCTCACCGCAAGTCCCAACACAGTTACGATCGCGGAAGGCACCCCTGGAACGAGCACGATCACGGTGGTTCCGGCAAACGGATTTACCAGCAGCGTCGCTTTGAGCGCCTCAGGCCTGCCAACTGGCGTGACGGCGAAGTTTAAACCCGCTTCGACAGCGTCAACGAGCACGCTGACCCTCACGGCTGGCGACACTGCGACTTCTGGCACCTCGACGATTACTATCAAAGGCGTATCGGGCGGCATCACGCAGACCACGACTCTGAGCCTGACCGTCAATGGCCCGTCATTTTCCCTGACCGCAAATCCGAACACAGTCTCGGTTCAGCAGGGCAGTCAGGGAACGAGCACCGTCACCGTGAGTCCCATCAACGGGTTTTCCGGCAGTCCCACGCTGAGCGCCTCCGGTTTGCCGAGCGGTGTTACGGCCGGGTTCAGCCCCAATCCGGCATCGTCCACGAGCACGCTCACTTTGACAGCGTCCGGCACTGCGGCTCTTGGCACCTCAACGATTACCATCACCGGGGTATCGGGCAGCATCACGCAAACCACAACGCTGGGTCTAACCGTCACGGCAGGTCCGAACTTTAGCCTTACCGCAAACCCGAACACGTTGACGGTTTTGCAAGGCAATCAGGGCACGAGCACCATCACGGTGGTCCCCGTCAACGGGTTCACGGGAAGTCCTACGCTGAGCGCCTCCGGTTTGCCGACCGGAGTCACTGCGGGGTTCAGTCCCAATCCGACATCATCGACCAGCACGCTGACCCTGACCGTGGGCGCCAGCGTGACTCCTGGGACATCCACGATCACCATTAGCGGGGTCTCGGGGAGCATCACGCAGACTACAACGCTGAGCCTCACCGTGACTGGTCCGACGTTCAGCATTACGGCGAACCCGAACACAATGTCGATTGTGCAAGGCAATCAGGGAACGAGCACGATCACGGTGGTTCCGGTCAACGGCTTTACCGGCAGTCCCACTTTGAGCGCCTCCGGTTTGCCGACCGGGGTTACGGCCGGGTTCAGCCCCAATCCGACAGCGTCGACCAGCACGCTGACCCTCATCGCGTCCGCCACTGCGACCGTTGGCACCTCTACGATTACGATCACCGGCGTGTCCGGCAGCATTACGCAGACCACAACGCTCAGTCTCACCGTTACTGCCAGTCCCACCTTCAGTCTTACGGCCAACCCGACCACGCTTAGCATTTCTCCGGGCAATCAGGGAGGCAGCGTGATTACGGTGGTCCCCGCGAATGGCTTTAATGGCAGCGTTAGCATGAGCGCTACAGGTATGCCAAGCGGAGTTACGGCAGGGTTCAATCCCAATCCGACAACCTCAACCAGCGCGCTGACCCTGACAGTAGCGGCGAATACGTCGCCGGGCACATCAGTGATTACCGTTACCGGCGTTTCGGGGAGCATCACGAAGACCACCTCGCTGAGTCTTACAGTTGCGGCGAGTGGTACCACGGCAAGCGTGAGTCCAACTTCACTGACATGGGCGAAAGTTGCGATTGGCGCGACAGGCGCGGCCAAGGTCGTCACTCTCCAGAACACTGGAAAATCCGTCCTCGACATCTCCAAAATCAATACCTCGGGCGATTTTGTCAGCGAGGGCGGCCACAAGACGGACTGCCTCACGACCCTGGCAGCGGGAGCAACTTGCACGGTTTATGTAACCTTCGTGCCCAGTCAAAGCGGGGTACGCAACGGCTATCTCATCTTCACCGACAACGCTACCAACAGTCCGCAGACCGTGACTCTGAGTGGAACCGGCAAATAACTGAATGGATTGACCGGCGGGACTTCTGTCTCGCCGGTCTTTCTTGAACTCCCGCAAAAGCATGCCGAGTTGGGACGCATACCTCGCGTCTTCCCGTGGGTTGCCACGATTCCCGGTGACATCCTTCGAAGAAAGCAGCTTGCAGACTTCCCTTACAATTGCAGCGTGCAGATCCTCATCTCCGCCGGGGAAGCCTCCGGAGAAATGTATGGCGCGAAGCTCATGGAAGCGCTCCGGCGGTGTGATCCGCTAGTCACTTTTTTCGGCGCCGGAGGTGAGCGCATGCGGGCGGTGGGCTGCGATATTGTCGTCGACGCCAAAGATCTCGCGGTCGTCGGGATCACTGAAATCGTCAGCCATCTTCCGAAGATTCTCGGCCTCTATAAGAATCTGATTCGGGCAGCCGATGAGCGGCGGCCTGATTTGGCCGTCGTGATTGACTCCCCTGCCTTCAACTGGCGGGTGGCGCGGCAGATGCGCAAACGCGGCATTCCGGTTGTGTACTACGTCTGTCCGCAGTTCTGGGCGTGGCGGCAGGGGCGCGTGAAGCTGCTGCGCAAGTACGTAAATAAAGCTCTGGTCATCTTTCCATTCGAAGAGAAGTTCTACCGCGATCGGGGGGTGGATGCGGCTTTCGTCGGCCATCCGCTGGCCGATCTGCCTGCGCCGGCAATCACCCGGGAAGCTTACGCGGCCGAGCACGGCCTCGACCTGGGCAGGCCGTGGATCACGTTGATGCCCGGAAGCCGGCGAAAAGAAGTGCGAATGAATATGCCGGAAATTCTGAGAGCGGTGGACAGCCTTGGTTCCGGCTACGAGTTCCTGCTGCCTGTCGCGCGCACGTTGGAGACTCGGTTTGTGCAGGGATTGATCGAGACTCGGCGAGATGCGCCTTCACAAAAGGGTCGTGCTATTCGGCTGGTTCCCGAAGCTCTGCCTGCTCTTTATCATTCTCGCGCGGGGGTGGTGGCGAGCGGGACGGCGACGGTGGAGGCTGCCATCATGGGCACGCCTTTCGTCATGGTGTACCGCGTTTCTCCCTTGACCTATGCGTTGGGTAAGCCGCGCGTAAAGGTTCCACATTTTGCGATGGTCAACCTGATCGCGGAGCAGGAGATTGTTCCGGAACTGGTCCAGAGCAAGTTCACCGCCGCCAATATCGTGGCCGAGTTAGGGAAGATCATCCCGGACGGCGAGCCGCGCACGCGCATGATCCGGCAATTGGCGCGTGTGAAGGAAAAACTGAAGCAAGGCAGCGGCAATGCGCCTCCCGCGGAAAGGGCGGCCGAGGTTATCCTTAAATTAATGCGGCGCGTCCAAACATGAGAGTGCAGAGCGCAGCAACGGAACAGCTGTCCGCGGAGCCGCTCGGCCCGATCGACCCCCTAGACTCAGAAAAGTGCGAAGTCATAAAACCAAGAGCACATGGGTTCACCCGGCCGTGGGATTTCTCTGTGTCCGGGTCGTGAATAAATAGACTATTGCCCCTCGCACTCAGCCACGGGGCATCCCGATGGAGGCTGAGTCCGGATGCTGCGAAAGCCGTTCTTGATGTGAATCGGCACCATGGCGCCGGGAAAAGCCCACCAGAATTTTCGGATCACACGGTCGCCGGGAAGCCAAGCATGGGGCTTCTTGAGTTCGTAAGCGAGAAGCAATTCGGATGCATAAATCCCTCCATACTTGAGAGCCATGTGCGGGCTCGACGGGACGCTGGTAACCCAGGGGGCACCGGCTGCATACTCATGGTCGAGGACCAGTTTGTGGGTCGTGAAGCGCAGGCTCTCGGCGCCACCCAGCGCCGCCATCACAGCGATGAATTTCTTGTCGATGACTTTCCTGGGAGCGGGAGCATCCGGAGGCACGGACTGGGGAACTGCGATCATTGCATAATCAGCCGGCGAAGGATTTATCTCGACATTCACTTCGCGAATGTCGGCGGGCGTGTTGCTTTCGGCCAAGGTGAGGGGCGGAACGATAACCAGAAAGAGCAGAATCGTGTAGACGAGCGGGCGCGTGGTTGGCAAGTCAAGTCTCCTTTAGGCATCGCAAAGGTCGGCTGCCAGGAGAGTGGGGCGAACTCCTTGATGGGCGGGCGATTCGGGATGTTGTCAGAGATATGTGCAAACTCTGCGCCACCTCAAGGCCAGTTTTGGGAAGGTTGTTTTGAACGAGGTGGACCGGCATTCCCGAACCGGGAGGAAATTGCCATGCGCCAATGTGCAGGACTTTGACGCTGCGGAACCGCCTTTTTCCATTCCTGCTGCTACTCAGGTTGCAAAAATAGATGCGGACTTAGCTGGCCGGTGGCCGCGAGAAGGTTCTTCAAACAAATTTTGCTGACCCTTGTCCTCCCAGCATCGTTTGCGGGAAAATCTACATCATACTGATTGCGGTAACCCCCAGGAGACTGAATTTGAAGCTCTTTCAGTGCCGGCCGTGGCGTCGGACTAGCTGTGTCTATGTTCTTGTCTTGATCTCCCTTGTCGCTGCCGGGCGGGCCCGGGCGGCGGAGAAGACGCGCATGCGCGTCGACGATTACCAGATGTCGGTCGAACTTCTGCCCGAAACCCATAAACTCAGCGCGCACGCCGCAGTCAAAGTTACGGCGCTCGAAGACCTCAATGCAGTAACGTTTCAGCTGAATAATGCTCTCCGCATCACCAAACTGGTAGACGCGAATAACAAGCCGCTAACCCCGGAACGTAATACACAGGAATCAAGCATACGGTTCAGTCTCAATTCCGATCTGGCGAAGAATGCGAGCACCACCTTTACCTTCGACTACGAGGGAACTCTCGAAAACGCCGATGACAGCCCGGTTCAGGGATTGAAGCTCGCCTATGTTGGACCTGATACCAGCTATCTTTTCTACTCGGGACTCTGGTTTCCGGTCGCGGGGTACGGCGTCAACCGCTTTACTTCGACCATCAGCGTGACCGTCCCGTCCCACATGGTGGTGATCGGAAGCGGCAAGGAAACTACGCCGGCACCTCCGGCCGAGAGAAAAACAGTCATCGCCAATTCCAGGACCTTCAGCTTCAAATGGGGCAAGCCGAGTTTCCCTGGTACGATCATCGCCGGCGCGTTCCAGGAGTTCAAAAGCGACGAAGCCGGGATGGACCTGCACGTGTTCTTCAAGCCGTCGCACCAGGACTTAGGCGCGGAATACGCCTCGACGGCGGTCAAGGCGTTCACTTACTTCGTCACGCAATATGGAAACGCGCCTTCGACGAGACTGCAGGTGGTGGAGATTCCTGACGACACGGTGCCCTCAGCCTACGCGCCTGAGATTGCGGCACTGGCCAGCCGTGGGATCACCGAGAAGATCAATTACCGATTGCTGGCCAATACCATCGCCCACCAGTGGTGGGGCGTTTCGGTGAGTCCGGCGTCGAAAGACGATTGGTGGATCAGCGACGGCTTCGCGCGCTATTCGGAAGCCCGCTACGTGGAGAGCGCGGCCGGGGAAGCGGGGCTCGAAGAGATGGTCAAGGACATGTCGGTGGGCGCGCTCGCCTACGACTCCGTTCCCCTTTCAAGCGCCGACAAGCTGGACTATTTTTCTCCGGAGTTTCAATCCCTGGTGACCGACAAGGGCGCCATGATTCTGCATATGCTGCGCTGGGTACTGGGCGAGAACAAATATCTCAACGTGATGCGGGAATTCGCCACCAAGTACGCCGGCAAACCCGCAAGCACCGATGATTTCCGTAAGCTGGTCGAAAAAGTCTACGGACAAAAACTCACCTGGTTCTTCTCGCAATGGATGGATTCGACCGGCGCCCCCGAATTCAAAATCAAGTACACGGTTTATCGCCTCGGCAATAACAAGGGATTTCGGGTCGTGGGCGCGATCCAGCAAGACCTCGATCTGTTCCGCATGCCAGTGAGGTTACGGATCGACACGGATGGTAAAACGGAAGAAAAGCGCATTGAGGTCGTGGGCACCGATTCGCCTTTCTCGGTGGAAACATTTGGAAGGCCGCGCCGGATCTCGCTGGATCCGGGAAACCATGTGTTGACCAACTCCAAGGACATCAAACTGCGCGCCTCCATCTTGCGCGGACAAGGGCTGACGCAACAAGGCGATCTGGCAGGCGCTCTCAGCGAGTTCAATAAAGCGCTCGAAGTGAACAAGAACAGCTCCCTTGCGCACTACCGGATCGCGGAGGTCTTCTTTCTGCAAAAGAATTATCAATCCTCGGCGAATGCGTATCGCGAATCACTGAATGGCGATGGAGAGCCTCGCTGGACTGAGGTCTGGAGCCACCTGCAGCTCGGGAAGATCTTCGATGTAACCGGGCAACGGGAGCGCGCTGTGAATGAATACCGTCAGGCCATTCAGACCAACGACAATACGCAGGGCGCTCTCGACGAAGCGCGCCGCTACATGCAGAAGCCCTACGAGCGCGAACAAGGGTAAACGGAAAACAAGCAGGCCTCAGGCAAGCGAATAGCGGAGCGGGGTCGGGAGAATTATGGTAATATATTAATAGGATAGAGGTAGGATGAAAGAGAAGACATCCATCACACTCTCAGCCGACGTACTTGCCGGCATCGACCAGATAGCCGGGTCCAAATACTCGCGTTCTGCGATCATCGAACGCGTTCTTCGCCGCCACTTGAACGAGCAGGCGCGTGCCCGCATTCAGGCACGGGATCTGGAACAGCTCAATCACGCCGCCGATGAACTCAATGCCGAAACGGCGGATGTACTCGACTACCAAACCTTCTGAGGAGTGAACCCGTGCTCAGAGGTCAACTCTATCGCGTTGTCAAGCCGGGAGGCGATCCGACTGGCGACCCAAAGAGTTCCCGTGTGTTTGTCGTCGTCAGCCGGCAGGTGCTGCTTGACTCCCGCTTCTCGGCGGCGGTTTGCGCGCCCGTGTTTACGGCCGGCCAAGGGCTTTCTACCCAGGTTGCCGTTGGCCCGGAAGAAGGTTTGAAGCACGCGAGTTGGATCATGTGCGACAACCTGGTATCCCTGCGGAAATCCGAACTTACGAATTTTGTCGGCACTCTTCCCGCGGCCAAACTTGCGGAGTTGAATCGTGCGCTAAGGATGGCGCTGGCGCTTGATTAGCGTTGCAGGCCGATATAATGGGGCTACACTCCCGCCGCAACGGTAAGATTCTCTTGCAGCACAGTGCACGTAACCACGGTATACAGAATCAATCCCCATGAAACAACCGGCTAGATCAGGAACAGGATTAGGCCGTAGCGCAACAAAACCATCCATGCCACAGTGAGTCCTGCTCCCACCAGGAGCGCCCGACGACGAGCAGGATTCTCGAACTCAATCGAGCGAGTCCAGCCAGCCTGAAATGCGAGCGTGAATGGGAAAGCGACGACCAAGTCTGCGAGATAGTGTTCGCCCAACGCCAGGGTTGAAAAAACCGTACCCAGCAGGAAGAGAAATACCAGCAGCTTTCCCCATTGCGGCCAGATACGTGAGTTCCACCAAACTACCAAGGCAGCCGCTAAGTGAAGTGAGGGCATGCAATTTCGCGGTGCATTTGGGATTGAAATGGGGAGGATCGCGATCTGGGCTAGCATGGGCGGGTGCAGCGGATACCATTGGGGAAATGCATGCTCCGGACCGACCGCAGGAAAGACTCCATATTGGATAAATCCAACAATCAGCAATGACAGCAGAAGCGCCAGGATGTTTACCGGTTGCTGTTTCCGCAGGCGATACGAAGCGTAGAGAATGCAGACGGCTAGTGGCAGTGCGTAATAAACCGTCGTGGTCAGCCCCCATAGGGTCGGCCTATGCATCAGGAGCCGCCCGAGCACGAAGCTTGGTTGAAATCCCAGACCGCCATCAAAAGCGAGCAGGAACGCATCGTAGGTCCTGGGACGAAGCCACGTAGTAATGGGAATTGTGTAACCAACTAGCAGACTGCACAGGGGAAACACGGCCCCAGCATGAAAGGTGTGAAGAAGAGCTTGCCGGTCGGACGGGCGCGAACGGACAATCTGCACCGCGAGCACGATCAAGCTGGCGATACCAAGAAAAGCTCCCCAGCTAATCCACCACACGCCATAATACGCACCTAAACCACCCATGAATCGGATGCAAGCCGTGCGCAGGCCCAGGGCAAGCAGCAGGACGGCCAGCCGGGCCGAGCGTGCAGGCAGCGTCCAAAGATAAATGAAGAACGTTCCGAGCAGAGTGAAAGAGAACGTCGGGTTGAGCTCAAAAGGAGTTGCCATCCGCTCACCGAGATCGCACCAAGGGGTTAGCTACTGGGGCACCCTGTCGCAGGATGATCACACTTTCGGGCCCTGAAATCCCTTGCGCCGCTGCTCGCTGTACCTGCGCAGCGCATCCTCAAGAATGGGATATGCCTTGGCCGCGGGCTCGATCTCATCCACTTCGACCGACTTGCCCTCCAGTTGCTTGTAGTCCTGAAAGAAGCGGCGCAGCATGAGCAGCCGGTGCGGCGGCATTTCCGCCGCTTCGCGATAGGCATTGAACTCCGGGTCTTCGGTTGCGATCGCGACAATCTTATGATCTTTCTTGCCGGAATCGATCATCGTCATCAAGCCGATTGCCCGCGCATGGATTATGGTCAAGGGCACGACGGTCTCCTGACACAGCACGAGCACATCGAGCGGATCATCGTCTTCCGCCAGCGTTTGTGGAATGAAGCCGTAGTTGGCCGGGTAATACACGGCCGAATAGAGGATGCGATCGAGCTTGATGAGGCCGCTGGCTTTATCGAGTTCATATTTCACGCTCGATCCAAAGGGAATCTCAATGACCGTGTTGAACTCCTGCGGAAGCTGGTCGCCCGGAGTGACGTCGTGCCAGGGATGAATCATGGAAGATTGCCTTTGAAATGCTCGTTCAGGTATTCAAGAAATTGTAATCGGCAGAGATTGTACTAAGACAGATTGTACTAAGAATGACCGCGCGCGAATCCGAAAGCCGGTCCGTGAGCGGCACAAACCCTACTGCTCGCGGACCGGCCTGAAATACGGTTATTTAAAGGTCGCATTCGAGCGTGACAGATCATCGCGGTGCGCGGTGAAGTCCACCATCGAACTAATTGCGGGGCCGCCCAGCGGGGTCGCTTTCATTCTCTCCCGCAGGGCATCATTGACTTTGTCGAGCGCCTCTGCGTTCGGCGCGACGTAAACAACATACAACGTACCGGGCGCTTCGGTGTGGATCGCCAGGGTGTCGATTTCGTATTCGTGAATCGTGCCGTCGGCGAGCAGCTTTTCGAAAAACGGCACGAACAGATTCTTGCTGAGGATCTCAACCGCGTCGTCGGGCGCATCAGCCTTCAATTTATAAGAAGACACGTGCGTGTATGCGCCCTTCCACGATCCTTTATGCCAGTTGTAATGCCGGCTGACATACAGGCTGTCCCAGTGTTTTGTGGCGCTGGCCAAGACGGGAGAGGTGGCATTGCCGGCCTGGTAGAACTGGTCGAGAATGTTGAGGACTCCGGCCATCGACATGGCCGACCACCAGCTGTCATGCGTACCCCCGTCGGCCTGGTGAATCAATTCCTCGTCGTTGCCGTAGGCCACGATGGTTCCGTCGGCGATGGCCTTTTCCAGGATCTTCCCGTTCGCCGTACCCGCCTTTCCCATCTCACCCCACTGGGCGCGGGGAATGCTCCAATTTGCGACGTACGAGTACATGGGAGGTTTCTCTTTGCTGTCTGACATTTGTGCGTTTGCCGGCGCGGCCCACATGGTAGCCATCGCGAGCAGGCCCGGTATCACTGCCGAAACCGACCACATTTTTCTGTTCATGGTTTTCCTCTCCTTTGTCTCAGCCAGGATTTGTATTGGAATATCCTGTGCGTCGGCAGTCTACACCACGTTATACGTGGAACAATTGCCCGGTCGCGGTCCGCCGCTGGCATACCGCCATCCGGGTGGGCAAGCCAGCATCTTTTGGTCGTCTTGACCCCCGATTGGCTAGCGCGTACAGTTTTCGGATAGGGGTGAGCATTCTTATGTCCAGCGAAACCAGCAAGTATCTTAAATTTGGAAGCGTCACCGTCTTGATCTTGTGCTCCCTTGCCTACCTCGCCTATACCGGCGTGCAGGATAGCAAGAGCTATTACGTCACCATCAAAGAATTGAACGGGATGGGCAACGAGGCGTATTCCAAACGCCTGCGGGTGGCCGGAAACGTAGTGCCCGGGTCCATCAAACGCACCGGAACGCGGGTTGACTTCATGTTGAAGGAGAACGATCTCACGCTCCCGGTTTCCTACACCGGCACCGAAGCCCCGCCGGACACTTTCAAAGATGATTCGCAAGCCCTGGCCGACGGCAGCTTCGGGCACGATGGCGTCTTCCACGCAAAGCAACTCCAAGCCAAGTGCGCCTCGAAGTATGCGACGAAGCCGGGAGCGACTCCCGCCGCCGAACCGGCCAAGAGCATGTCACAAAATCAGGGCACGGCATCCAGCGGCATGGGGAATTAGAATCGACGCGATTGACTGACCTTTTTGACTGACCTTTTTGACTAACAACGCTGCCGTCATCACCGTCTCCAATCTGATCAAGCAGTTTGGCCGCTTCGCCGCTTTGCGCGGCGTTACCGCGGATTTTGCGGGCGGCAAACTATACGCCGTTCTCGGCGATAACGGAGCGGGCAAGACTACGCTTCTGCGGACGTTGGCAGGACTAAACCAGCCCTCGAGCGGCCAGGTCAAGATCCTCGGCGCGAGCAAATTTCACGACATCTGCCGCCAGGTCGGCTACATGGCGCATCCCTCGCTGCTTTACGACGAGATGAGCGGAATCGAAAACCTTGCCTACTTTGCGCAGCTTTACGGAATCGAAGATGCCGAGCGGTGTGCGGAGGTGATTCGCGCGGTTGGCCTTGATCCGGCACTGGCCCGGCCGGTCGGGCAATACTCACAAGGCATGCGGCAGCGCATGTCGCTTGCCCGGGCGCTCCTCAACGATCCAAAGATTCTGCTACTTGACGAACCCTTCTCGAACGTCGACCTTCGTTCCGCGCGAGACATGGTCCATTTGCTGACGGGCGTGCGCGATCAGGGCAAAACGATATTCGTGGTGACGCACCAGGCATCGTTGCTCGAAGGCGCGGCCGATGAGTTCATTTGGATGGAAGCAGGCAAAATTGTTGGCCGGACACGAGAGTTGACCCCGCCGGAGCCCGTGGTATGAGTCCAGCGTTGGAAGTCAAGAAAGATGCGACGGCCGGAGGTACGCCCGGCATCATGCGCGCCACGCTAAGCAAAGACCTCCGTCTGGAGTGGCGCTCGAAAGACGCCATCAACTCCATGCTGTTTTTTTCGCTGCTGGTGGTCGTCGTCTTCAGCTTCTCGTTCGATCCGACCGCCGAGGAATCGCGCCAGATCGCAGGCGGACTGGTCTGGGTGGCATTTCTGTTTGCCGCCGTAGTCGCGCTGAACCAGACCTGGGCGCGCGAGTTACGCAATCAGGTGCTCGATGCCTATCGTGTTTCGCCCGCGCCGCCCAATTCGCTGTTCATGGCGAAAGTGCTCGGCAATTTTATTTTTGTCGCGGTGCTGGAAACGCTGATGACTCCGCTGTTCATCATGTTTTACCGGCTGCGAGCACTGGGTCCGG
The DNA here is from genome assembly GCA_963821295.1 of uncultured Acidobacteriaceae bacterium. Lineage (GTDB taxonomy): Bacteria > Acidobacteriota > Terriglobia > Terriglobales > Acidobacteriaceae > Acidiflorens. The sequence continues at coordinate 268,789 of CAWGDB010000002.1, forward strand.
CGTGGCCTTTGTTGCTGGTGGCGGCGTTTGGTACCTGGGCACTGGTGGTCAATGGGACATTTTTTGCGGCGATGTCGATCCGCACCCGCAGCCGCGAGATCATGCTGCCGTTGCTGCTTTTTCCGATCACGATCCCGGCACTGTTAGCGATGGTGCAGGCAACCACCGCAATCCTGAGCGGCGAGGGCGCGCGTTTCTGGATCGTGTTTCTGATAACCTACGATCTGATGTTTACTACGACTTGTCTGCTTTTGTTTGAAACCGTGCTGAATGCGGAGTAAAGCGGCGAGCCACGAGTTTCGAGCCGCGATCATTCGCGTGAAGCTCGCGGCTCAAAACGCGAAACTTAATTCATGAAACGTCTATTCCCCATCCTCGGTGTTCTTGCCGCGATCCTGCTGATCTACGCGCTCTATATGGCTCTGATCGGCGCGCCCACCGAGCAGACCATGGGCAGCGTGCAGCGGATCTTCTACTATCACGTGCCATCGGCGTGGACGGCATTCATCCTTTTCTTCGTTAATTTTGGAGCTTCGGTCTACTACCTGATCAAGCGTTGTCCCACTGCCGATATCGTCGCGCTGGTCAGCGCGGAAGTTGGCGTTGTCTTCTGCACCGTCGTCCTGGTCACGGGGCCGATCTGGGCGCGCCCAGTCTGGGGCATCTGGTGGACCTGGGACATGCGGTTGACTTCGACGCTGGTGCTGTGGCTGATCTATGTGAGCTATCTCTTTCTGCGGCGATTTTCATCGAGCGGACAAACGCCGCTGCTGGCCGCCGCCCTGTCTGTACTGGGCGCGCTCTGCGTGCCGTTTGTCTATTTCTCGATCTGGTTCTTCCGCACCCAGCACCCGCAGCCGGTGATGGGGGGCGGTGGATCGATCGATCCACGCATGCTGCATGTGCTGCTGCTTAACTGGCTGGCTTTTTCCTGCTTCGCGTTTCTGGTGTGCTGGTCGCGCTATCGGCTGGAGAAACTGCAGCGCGAGGTTGATGAGGCTCACGCGCTTCGTTCGTTGAATGGATGAACCAATGAACAGCCTGAGAACAACGATCCACCACCCGAGGGCCGCCCGATGAACCCCTACCTGTTCGCTGCGTACGCGGTCACGTGGATCATCCACATCACCTATATCGGAACGATCGTCCGGCGCTACTCGCGGCTGAAGCGGGAAATTGAAGAGTTGAAAAAGTAAAGACGACCCTGCAGCGTTTAGTGGACAGTTTGCTTTGAGCGGAAAGCCTGACCTCCTAGCAACCATTCCCACCCTCCAACGCTTCTCATTAGGGCGGGCCATTCGGTCTGTCCGGCTTGACAGCATATCTCTTGGATGTAAAAGTATTCACTTGCTTTAATCTCAGGTCTTGGCGACAGGTACGCATCCGCTTCCCAGGGGCGTCGACTCCCAGCGGCGCTGGTGTGCCTTTCTTCTTCTCTTGCACGAGATTTGGCCACGAGATTGAAAATCGGAGGAGCTTCGTGAATCGGAATTACTATGCGTCGGTAGGAGGTTCGGTGAACACATCGAAGACAGGTTGGGACGCGCACTTGAATGGAAATTGGGGAATGAAGGCAGCGTTGCTGGCGATCGTCGTCCTGACGATGGCAGGGACAGCACTCCATTTCGCGGGCGCGGGATCAAACGGCCTCGCCAAGGCCAGTGGCCCGAATTCCGCAGCCCACTCTGCGCATTCTTCCACCTCCCTGTCGTTGCCCCTATTCTTCGAGCCGAACCAGGGTCAAACCGATAGCCGGGTCAAATTCCTGGCGCGCGGAGCAGGCTATGGTCTTTTCCTCACCGGCGACGAGGCGGTGCTCTCTCTTCAGCAGACGTCCAGGGTAGAGACGCGGCTTGCCGCGTCTAAGGCCGGCACGCAAAAGCCGACAGCCAGCGTGATCCGCATGCGGCTCGACGGAACCAACTCCACGACGAACATTCACGGTACCCAGCCGTTGCCCGGCAAGAGCAATTATTTCATTGGCAATGATCCTTCCAAGTGGCATCGCGGCATTCCGCAGTTCGGCGGAGTCGAATACCAGAGCGTCTACCCCGGCATCGACCTCGTGTACTACGGCAATCAACAGCAGTTGGAATATGACTTCCGCGTCGCGCCCGGCGCCGATCCGAATCAGATCGCGCTGACCTTTAAAGGTGCTTCCGCCCACCTGGATTCCGGCGACCTTGTGCTCTCAACCGCCGGGGGAGACGTTCGCTTCCGGGCCCCCCACATCTATCAGCCCGGCACAGTCGTCGAGTCTGCGAAAACGGAGGGCGCGAACACCGGGAGGAACGAGAAGGCGATTGCCGGAAGTTTTCGTCAGCTTGCAGGTAACAGAATTGGATTCACCGTCGGTCCCTACGACCACTCGCGAGAACTGGTGATTGATCCAATCCTAAGCTATTCAACCTTCCTCGGCGGAGGCGGCGAAGTATGTCCAACAGCGGGAGCCACGCCGGACCAGGGTTGTCCGCAAGTCGCCGTCGATGCTTCCAACAATATTTACGTCGCTGGCTCGACCCAATCGGCAGCCTTTCCCGTGACGGCCGGCGCTCTGCAAAGCTCGCTTGCCCCCGGGGCCACGCAAAACATTTTCATTGCCGTCATCAATACGTCGGCGACCGGTTTGTCACAACTGCTTTTTGCGACTTACCTGGGCGGCGAGGGAATCGATAGCCTGGCGGGCATTGGCGTCGATCCCATCCCCAGCTTCCCCACCATCAACATCTACGTCGCGGGAACAACCACGTCGACTAATTTTCCCATCACCTCCAGCAACGCTTTCCAGCAGAGCGCGGCCTTTGGCCCGAATCAGACTCATGGATTCCTCAGCACGATCAACGTCGCGCCGGGTTCAAGCGGCAATACCTTCACTCTTAAGTACTCGACGTTTCTTGCGGGCAACGCAAGCAACTCCAATACAACCGAGAATGACGTTGTCACCGGCCTCGCGGTGGACAGTTCCTTTAACGCGTACGTCACAGGAACGACGACCTCAACGGATGTGATCACTGGTTTTCCATCGACACCCAATGCATTTCAGATCTGTCCGTTTGAGCCGGCTCAAGCGGGAGGAAATCCTTGCCCCGTGACGACCGGCCCGCCCCAGTTCTTCGCCAGCAAAATCAACACGGCCGGGTCGGGCACGGCGAGCATGCTCTACTCCACTTACTTCGGTGGAGGATATACCGACGACCCCAAAAATGTGGTAGTGACCGGCGGAGGCATTGCCGTCGACCCCTCCGCCAATAATGCCAATAACACCAATGTCAATATGTATTTCACCGGCACCACCAACATGCCGGGAGGAACCGGGCCAAACGGTGAATTTGGATTCCCGCTCTTCAACTCCTGGCAGAGTTGCCTCAACCAATCTGGAGTTATAAGCGGTTGCGTGGCATCGACGAACACGGATGCGATCCTCGTCAAGCTGAATCCGAATCTCAACCAGCCCAATGCTCCTCCGGTGTACTCCACCTACCTTGGAGGCAGCGGGACGGACAACGGCATCGCGGTGGGCGTCGATACCTCCAGCAACGCGTATGTCACGGGCTCTACCGCGTCGAATGACTGGGCCTGCAACACCGGCAACACCTGCATTCTTGGCCCCTATCAAAGTTACACTGGAACGAACGGGCACACGAATGCCTACATCGCAAAGGTCGGAAACGAAGGCAACGTACTTTTCCCGCTGAACTTTTTTACGTACATAGGCGGGTCCGGACCGGATAGCGGCCAGGCCATCGCAGTCGACTCAATCGGAACGGCACATGTGGCGGGATCGACTCAATCTGCAGACCTCCCGGTCGTCAATCCGCTGCAGCCTCCTACCAGTTCATACAATGGAGGTGTGTATGGCCTCAATGGCGATGCATTCGTCGCTCTGATCTCGACGACGCCAACGAGTTCCGGCCCGTTTCCGGGCGATTATCTTAGCTATTTGGGTGGCAGCGGATTAGATCAGGGCACGGGAATCGCGCTCGATGTCTTCGACAATGCTTATGTGGCAGGCACGACGGCATCGTCGAACTTTCCGACCGCAAATGCGCTGCAGGGTTACAACGCCCCGCAGAACGCATTTGTATCCGTGCTCGGCGCCACCAGCAAACTCGTTGTATCGTCAGGTAACGGGAGCCCGTCTCCCAGTCCGCTTCCAGCGGGCACGCAGGGAACTTTTACTTTCAACATCACGAACAATGGGCCCGATCCTGCCTCCGATGTAATATTCCAAGCGAATGTTCCGATCTCCGGCTTGGCAAGCTTACCGACCGCATCGGTCTCGAGCGGCGCGGGAAGCTGCTCCCAGGCGCTGGGATCGACGCTTGTCTGCACAATAGGCACGTTGGCCGTAAGTGCCGTCGCACAGGTGCAAGTCTTTGTGACGCCCCAGAGCCCTGCGGTCGGCCTGGCCCCGCAGATTAGCGTGTCGGGCCAAGCCATCGCCAACGGGACGGACGTGAGCAATACGTGGGGTCAATCCGCCTTCATCACTGACTTTGCCATTATCGCCTCGCCCTCGAGCCAGACGGTTCAGAATGGTCAACTCGCCACCTTTAATGTCGCCGTGAGCGCCGATTACGCTTTGGGCTACAACGCCACCGTTTCGTTGACCCAAAGCTCGTCGCCACCGATGGTCACCAGTCCGGCTCCGACCTTCATCATCAACCCTGTGACGGTCGCTGGAACCACTGCGGCCCAGACCCAGCTCAACATCCAAACCGTGGCACGTCCGGTGACGACCGGCGGCTTGTTCCGTCGAACCTCGTTCTATGCTGCCTGGCTCCCCATCGGAGGCCTGAGTCTGATTGGGCTCGGCGTGGGCGCCAGCCGCAAACGCCGTCTCGTGCTCGCCGGAATCGCGCTCGGGCTGGTTGGGGGCCTGCTCCTGCTGCAGCCCGCCTGCGGCTCGTCGAGCAACCCCACAACTACCACCGGAGGCACCGCGGCCGGGCAGTACACGATTACCATTACGGGGTCGGCGTCAACCGGAGCATCGCACCAGACGATTGTGACCCTGAACGTGACGTAATCCGGGGTCTTTCTCGAAAGCCTCCGCTGCGGCGGAGGCTTTTTTGTTGCTGCGCAGCAGCCGGACATGGCGGCTGGCTGAGACGCGAGTCCCAGGCTCTCAATCCCCTAAAAGCCGTAATTCGCTAAAAACGCAGCAGATCGAGTTCTTGACAATATTATACATTGCGATATTATTATCGCGATTTGATATATGACATTGGGCGAGAAAATTCGGTACCTGCGCGAGGTTGAAGGCTCGCTGCGCGGCCTGGGGCGCCCGATGACCCAGCAGGAACTGATGAAGGCCATCCAGAAGGAGACGAGCAAGACGATAAGTCAGTCGTACTTGTCGCAGATCGAGAGCGGCAAACGCCCGCATATGACGCAATCGACACGCACATTGCTGGCGCGCTTCTTCAAGGTGCATCCGGGATTTCTGGTGGATGACCCGGAGGGCTACCACGCTGAACTGACCTCCGACCTGCGCACCACCGAAGGTCAGCTGGATGTTTGGCTGCTCCAGGGCTCGGAGCGATTTGCGAGCGATCCGGCCGTGAGCGAGGCGCTCATCAAGGCGGCGAGAGAAAAAGATACGCGGCGCGCAATTCTGCTGCTGGGCGAGATTTTGAATACGCCGGGGCTGGCCGAGCGTCTGTTCGAGGCGCTGAGTCCGGCAAATGCGCTGGTCCAGAAGCGGAAGTGATCGCGAGCTGCAAGTTACGCGCCGCGAGCAAACTTGCTCAAGAATCAGGCGCGAAACTCGAGACTCGTGGCTCGAAGCTGGCGAAGTCAAGGAGTCGAAGCGAATGACGTGGGCCGATTTTTATCTGATCTGTTTCGCCATCGGATTTCTGCTGAGCGCAATTTCGTTTGTCGCCGGCGGACTGCACTGGCATGTGCATCTGCCGCACTTCCCGGGCGGGCACGGTCCGATCGGCCATATTCCGGCGGGAGGCGCCGCAAGCGGAAGCTCGGCGGGAGGACATTCCACCGCGGCTCAGGGCACAGCAAAGGCAGGCCAGGCGGCGAGCGTTTCCCCGTTTAACTTCATCACGCTAACAGCGTTCCTCGCGTGGTTCGGGGGGACGGGATTCCTGATCACGCGCTTCTCGAGCGTCTGGTTTGCACTCGGGCTGCTGCTTTCAATCGCTGCTGGCTTGGTGGGTGCCGGGATCGTCTTTCTTTTTCTGACGCGCGTGTTGATTTCGTCCGAGGAGAACATGGACGCGGCCGACTACGAGATGGTCGGCGTGCTGGGACGCACCTCGCTGCCCATTCGCGAGGAGGGCACGGGCGAAATCATTTACTCGCAGGCCGGCACGCGACGAACCTGCGGAGCCCGCAGCGAGAACGGCGACGCAATTGAGAAAGGCGCGGAAATTGTGGTGACACGCTACGAAAAGGGCATCGCCTACGTAAGGCGGTGGGAAGAAATGAGCGGCGAGTGAGAAAGTAGCTCCGAGCCACGAGCCACAAGCCGCGAGCTTCGAGCTTAAGACCGAGTGCAATGGATTTTCAGCAAAGAATGACTCGAGGCGGTTGCTCGCAGCAGACTACTCGTGACCTGGATCAGACGATGGCTTCCGTAATCGAGGGGATGAATTGTACGCAGCCCGCAGGGCGAAAGTGGCGGCGATTTTGGTTTTGGTTTTAGCTCGAGCCTCGCAACTCGTGGCTCGTAGCTTTCTTAGGAGGCGATATGGTGTTAGGCATAGCGGTTGAAATCTGGATATTCGTGGGACTCGCGGTTCTGGTAGTCCTGTTCCTGATCAGTTCTCTGGCTCGCTTATACCGCAAAGCGGGACCGCATGAAGCATTGATCGTGTACGGTTTTCGCGGCACACGAGTCGTGCAAGGCCACGGCACGGTCATCTTTCCGATGGTCGAAAACTGCCGCGATCTCTCGCTCGAGCTCATGTCGTTCGACGTCGCTCCGCAGCAGGACCTCTACACCAAGCAGGGCGTCGCCGTGACGGTGGAAGCCGTCGCGCAGATCAAAGTGAAGTCGGACAAGGAATCGATTCTCACGGCCGCCGAACAATTTCTGACCAAGACCGACCAGGAGCGCGAAGGCCTGATTCGTCTGGTGATGGAAGGCCACCTGCGCGGCATCATCGGACAGCTCACGGTCGAAGAAATCGTGAAGCAGCCTGAGATGGTTGGCGACCGTATGCGCGCGACCTGCGCCGACGACATGAACAAGATGGGCCTCGAAGTGATCTCGTTCACCATCAAAGAAGTTCGCGATAAAAACGAGTACATCACCAACATGGGCAAGCCCGACGTCGCCCGCATCAAGCGCGACGCCGACGTGGCTACTGCTGAAGCCGATCGCGATACCGCCATCCGCCGCGCGGTCGCTACCCGCGAATCGGCAGTGGCGAAAGCGCAGGCCGATCAGGAGCGAGTGCTGGCAGAAACACTCTCGCAGGCCAAGCAGGCCGAGGCACAGCGCGATCTCGAAATCAAGAAAGCGCAGTATTTGGAAGTCACCAAAAAGCAGCAGGCGCAAGCCGACAAGGCGTACGACATCCAGACCAACATCATGCAGCAGCAGGTGATCGCCGAGCAGGTGAAGGTGCAGCAGGTCGAGAAAGAAGGCCAAGTCAAAGTGCAGGAGGCCGAGATCAACCGCCGCGAAAAAGAATTGATCGCGACCGTGTTGAAGCAGGCTGAGATCGAGCGCCAGCGCATCGAAACGCTGGCCATGGCCGAAAAGCAGCGCCTGATGTCGGAAGCCGAGGGCCACGCGTCGTCCATCCGGCAGCAGGGCGAAGCCGAGGCCGAGATCATCTTCAAGAAAGGTGAGGCCGAAGCGAAGGCGATGAACGTGAAGGCAGAGGCCTACCAGGAATACAACCAGGCGGCCGTGATCGACAAACTGTTTGCGAGCATGCCAGAGATCGTAAGAGCGCTGGCAAGCCCGCTGGCGAATGTCGACAAGATCACCATCGTCTCGACGGGCAACGGAGACGCCGCCGGCATGAACAAGATCACCGGCGACATCACGAAGATGGCAGCGCAGGTGCCGGCGCTGTTCGAAACGCTCAGTGGCATGCCTCTCGGCGAACTGCTGGGCAAGGTCCGGCCGCTCGGCGAGAAGGCGCTAAAACCGGCAGAGCCCGGTAACGGGGCAACGAAGTAATAGCGTAGAGACGCGGCTTGCCGCGTCTCTCTCGATCCATTGCATCCTTGAGGAGGATTCCGTGCAGGACGAAGTTCATCACGCAAGATCGCTAGGACTTGCTGTAGCGCTGGGTGGTGCTATGGGTGCCGCGATTGGCGCAGCCACTGGCCACATGGGCGTCTGGGTAGCAGCCGGAATCGCGGTCTATATCGCGATCACCATCGTGGGATGCGCCTGGAAAACAAATCGCAATTAGAAGGGATTGCCGGCCGCACGGTGCGCTACGGTATCGCGAACGACGAAAGACGAACGACCAACGACGAACAAACGAGGTGAAATTATGGCATTACTGGAGCGCGTTTCCACATTAGTTCGGGCCAACCTCAACGACCTGATCGACAAAGCTGAAGAGCCCGAGAAGATGATCAAGCAGGTAATTCTCGACATGCAGAACCAGCTTCTGCAGGTCAAAACGCAGGTGGCGATCGCGATTGCCGATGAGCACTTGCTCGAAAAAAAGAAATTGGAAAACGATGACAAGGTGCAGGAGTGGATGCGCAAGGCCGAACTCGCGGTCGACAAGAAACAGGACGATTTGGCGCGCGCAGCGTTGCTCCGGGTAGAAAGCTACCGGGAGATGAGCGCTGGCTTCACGCAGCAGGTGGAAGACCAGAAAGCCCAGGTCGAGAACCTGAAGTCGGCTCTCCGCAAACTGGAGCAGAAACTTGCCGAGGCGAATACGAAGGCCGATCTGTTGATCGCGCAGCATCGCCGCGCGCGGGCGGCCAGCAAGGCGACCGATGCGCATTCCGGCATGAACGCGAATTCGAAGTCGGCAACCTTCGACCGCATGAAGCGCAAGGTCGCGCATGAAGAGGCGGTGGGCCAGGCGAAAGCTGAACTCTTGGCCGATGACGTCGACGACCGTCTGGCAGCGCTCGAAAAAGAAGACCGCATCGAGCACTTGCTGGCGGAGTTAAAGACTAAGCGCGGGTCCGTCTAGCTTCGGTTATTCTATGCGCTCGGGTAAGGAGGAGTTGTGCGTGCTGGGGAATGGATTGTAACTTTCATCACCGCCGTTTACACGGTGATCTCCTATTTCACGCTGCGTGCCGAGAAATCGAGATAGGACCGCCACAATGTGGAGCGCCCTAGGTCCAGTCTTCCAGCTTAAGTTCCGGCACTCTCGTGAAAACGCGATCATGTGACACCAGCACGGCTCTAAGCGCCAGCGCATGAGCGGCGATCATCAGGTCCAGCGGACCAATCGGCGCCCCGGAGCGTTCAACGGCAAGCCGTAAGTTGGCGTAGTGTATGGCCGCGTCGGAGGTCCACGGGAATGCGGTGTATGTGGCCAGGAATTCCCGCACCAGGACCCGGACCCGTGCGATCTGCGGAAGACGTTCGGCTCCAAATCTTAGCTCCGCCTCAGTAATCACCGAAATGCCGACGCTATCCGCTGGCACTTGCAGCAGGTGTTGCCTCACGCCGGGAAAATTACCGCGAATCGCGAAGCTCGCGGTGTTGGTGTCGAGCAGATAGCGAAGCGCCATCAGAGAAGCTTCTTTCGCTTCTGGGGGGGCGGCTGGCGGCGGTCTTTCATGAAATCCTCGACGGGACCGAGCGAATCGAGAAGGGCGAAAAACTCGCTGGCGGATTTGCGGCGTGGAGAGAGAATGACATCCCCGGTCTCGGGGTCTCTGCGCACAGAGACTTCCGTTCCTTCGAAGCGAAACTCGCGCGGCAACCTCACGGCCTGGCTTCGTCCATTTCGAAATAATTTAGCGACTGTGGCCATGTTCACGCTCCCACTTTAGTATATACCAATAGTCGATACCGAATCAATATTTGTGGTATATATCGGGTAGACTGTTCTGGTAGCTTGGGCAGGCTTTTAGCCGTCTACAATCGAGTTGAGGTCTCGATGCGCAAGGTCTTTCACTTCGACTCTCCCCCCGAACCGTACGTGGCCGATGCTGCCGTGTTGTGCTGTTTCGATCACCGCATCAGCACCGCCGTGCGAAAGTTCCTCAAGAAGCAGGGGATCGAGCATCCCGACATGATCGTGGTCGCCGGAGGCGCCAAGACTCTCGCCTCCCCGCGCAACGACTTCGAACGCGACTTTATCCTCGAACAGGTTCGCATGTCGATCCGTCTGCACCAGGCCACCCGCGTACTCGTAATGAGCCATTCCGATTGCGCCACCTACGGAGGCCTCGCGCATTTCAAAGGAGACAGGGCGGCCGAAGCCGCTCATCATCGAACAGAGCTGCTCCGCGCCGGCGAACTGGTGACCACAAGCTTTCCAGGCATTTCAGTCGAACCCTACTTCCTGACATTCGATGGGGTTTGGGAAGTGAACCAGGCGGGTAATTTGCGGAAGGAAGATGTGGCGTAGGAAGTCAAAAGTCAGAAGTCAGATTGAAGAAGTAAAACCTAGAGCCAAAGGTGTTTCGCTTTCACTTCTGCAATCTGACTTCTGACTTCTGACTTCTGACCTCGCTCCTACGCGCTCGCCTTGTCGAGCAGCGGCAACGGTTTGGCGGCATCTGGCGCGGAGTCCAACTCCAACTGCTCTTGCCCGCTGAGCGCCGTCACCTTTCCGCGATAGTTCTTCAAATGCCGTTGCGCGGTTTCGAACGCTTCCTGCGCCTTGTTTAAATTCTTGCCGACGTTCTCGAACTGGTTCTGGAAAAAGTCGAACGATTTCTGCGCCTTCGCCAGTTCCGCCCGGCTTTTCTCGAAACGGCTGGCAACCTCGTACCACTTGTGGACAAGCGCGATGGTGTGCAGCGTCATCAGCAGCGTGTTGGGTGAAACGGGGAACACATGCTGCTGGTTCATCCAGTCGCCCAGTTCGCGATTTCGGATCACTTCCATATAGAGCGTCTCGCTCGGCAGATACATGAGCGCGATTTCGGTGGTGCCGTTCTCCGGTTGAATATATTGCTGGATACGCTTGGCCTCGGCCTTCATCACCCGCACCAGCGCCACCCGCGCCGCCTCGATCTCGTCCTTGTCATTGCTCTCAAACAACGCGATCACCTGCTCGCGCGGGAACTTGGCGTCGATCGGAAGTTTGCGGTCGGGAAAATAAATGACCGCGTCCGCGCGGCCGCCGCCTTCGCCCGTGGCAGCTTGCAGCGCAAACATGTGCGCCGGCAGAAAATCCGCCAGCAACCGCTCCAGGCTCGCCTCGCCAAACTGCCCGCGCAGATGCGGCAGCTTCAAAAGATTATTCAGATCGTTGATCGAGTGTCCGAGCGCGCCCACTTCCCGGAGTTGCTCTTCGGCGGCTTTCAAATGCTGCTGCACTTTTTCGAACTGTGCAAATCCTTCCTTGATGTTCTGATCCAGCTTCTCCCGCACCTGCTCGGTGATCGCCATCAGCTTCGAATCGACACGATCGCGGATCCCCTCCAGACTCTGCGCGGTCTGCTGATTCAATCCTTGAATCTCCGCCTTCAGTTGCTGCGTCGTCAGCAACAGCGAGTTCGTTATCTCTCGCCGGCCGTCCGCCAAACTCCGATTTTGCTCCTCTCTTCCCGAGGCCAGTTGTTGCTCCACCGAACCCCGAATCTCTGAAAAGCCTTGCTGGATGCGGTCTGTGACCTGCTGGCGAAGGTCCCCTTTAGTCTGCTCCAGGCGACTGGCCATATCGGCAGTGCTGAGACTGATCTTCTGGCCAAGGGTCGAATCGAGCCTTTCGAGCGCGCCGGCAACCTCTGCCTTTACATCTACTTGCGAGGCGGTCGAAACGCGACGCAATACAATGGCCCAAAACCCAAGCTGGACAAGGGTTCCAGCGAGAACGGTAACTAGCAGTATGGTCTCCATGGTAAGTGGCTACGGTGAATTCTAGAGGCTAGCGTGAGAGATGGAAAGCGGAACTTTGCCGCGTTCTGCAGTCCAGGCCAAAAGCCATGCCCAGAGCCTTGTTTGCGATATTCGCAATGCTCGCAGTTAACTGTAGTTTATGCATGGGACAACAGGCTTTGGATGCCGCCCCAAATTCTGGTTCGCCGTCGAGCGTCAAAACAATTTCCGTAGTTTCCTCCCCCACTCCCTTTGAAGACTCGGCAGCCGAACAGGAACTCCTCGATCTAGCCAACCAGAGCCGGCGCGAGGCGAACGTGCCAACATTGCACATCGACGCGAGCTTGAACGAAGCGGCGCGAGCGCACGCGCGGCTGATGATCGACCGGCAACAACTCTCCCATCATTTTGACGGCGAGCCTCCGTTGATGCGGCGACTTCTTGACACCGGCCTGCAGACTGATCACGTGGGAGAAAACGTGGCCTTCAACGCGAGCGCCGTGAAAGCCTTCGAAGCACTGATGCAATCCCCACCGCACCGCCGCAACCTGCTCGATCCGACATTCAATTCCGCGGGCTTCGTGGCTTTCTGGAGTGGACGCCGACTTTACATCGTGCAGGACTTTGCGCATCGGTTGCCGGTAGTCTCTCCGGCGTCGCTGCCGTAAGTTGCGCTGCCCGGACTTCTACCTCACATGATCGTCGATCTTTTCGTGCTAACCTGCACCATCGTTCCCATGAACTCTGCCGCCTCAATCCGCGTCGGCACGGCTGGCTGGTCCTATAAGGATTGGGACGGAATTCTTTACCCCCCGGAAGTCACGCGCAAGAAGATTCATCCCGTCGAATATCTGGCGCGCTTCTTCGACGTCATCGAAATCAACACCTCGTTCTATGGGCATATTCGTCCCGAGTGGGGACGCCTGTGGTGCAAGCGCGCAGCGGCGGTGAATCCGAATTTTGTTTTCACAGCCAAGCTGCATCGATCGTTCACGCATTCGCCGTTAGCCGTGATGGAACCCACTTCCGCCGCCAGCATCCGTCCCAACGACGATGATGAGCGCATGGCGCGCGAGGGCCTGGAATCGCTCGCCCAGGAAAACATGCTGGGCGCTCTGCTGATCCAGTTTCCGGTGTCGTTCAAGAACACAAGCCTGAACCGGGAATATCTGGAGCAGTTGCTGCGGCAGTTCATCGAGTATCCCCGAGTGGTGGAAGTGCGGCATGAAAGTTGGAACCAGCCCGAGACCATCGCCGAATTCATGCGCCACAACGTCGGCTTCTGCAACATCGATCAGCCGCTTCTCGGGCGATCGCTTGAGCCAACCGAGCATGTCACCTCGGCCATCGGATACGTTCGGCTCCATGGCCGCAACTATGAACATTGGTTCGAGAGCGGGTTCGACAGCGACAGCCGCAACGACCGCTACAATTATCTCTACAAGCCCGCCGAACTCGAAAAGTGGAAAGAGAAGATTGAGAACATCGCTCAGAAGGCCCAAATGACCTATGTGATCGCGAACAATCACTACCAGGCGAAAGCGCCCGTCAATGCGCTGGAGTTGCGCCATCTGCTCGAAGGGAAAAAGGTGCGCGCTCCGGAAACGTTGGTGAGGAATTACCCGGAACTCAAACCAATCTCAGAGATCGAGGACGCCAGCGGAAATTACTCGCTGCTGGCTTGAGTCCGAACTAGGGCGACGGTTTTGCCTGCACGAGAGTAACTTCAGAGGTATCTGAATCACTTCGCAATACTGCTCGCACGATGACCGTCGGAGGAACGGGGATCTGCGAAGGTGCGGTATAGAACCCGGTCTCTGATATTTTGCCGCAAGTCGATTTCGAGCACCCTGGGCCCGAAACGCTCCACCTCACCGGCCCGGCTCCGATTTCCTCTCCGGAAACTGAGAATTGGAGAGCCGAGCCGACCGGAACCTGCACATCAAAACTCGGGATCACACGGAGCGTATTTTCCGGGTGTTGGTTGTAGCAAAAGTGAAACCGCGCGCCGATGCCTTCTCCAGCAAATTCCGATGGCAAGGGTGGGAACGGGGCTAGGGCCGTAACGCTGCCCCAAGCTGCGAGGTCCAAGGCTTCTTCGCCCGACGACTTATGAATCTTGACGCCGTCGACTTTTCCGTCTTTCCGGATGTAGAAATCAATGGATACCTCGCCCTGCTTCAACACCGGGGGATACGCCTGCGAAGGAATCATGAGCCTCCAGCGACTGTCAACTATGCCCTTGACTGTGGCCATGTAAGGAGAAAAATCCACTCCCCTGGTGTCCGTGAGGATCTCGGCCTCACCAGGCGTACTCCCCTCATGCTCGTGCGCACTCGCTGTCATTGCGGACGAAAGCGCCTTGGTTGCGCTGCCGGTTCTGAAATCAGGGGCTTGGGTCTGGTTGCTTTGGGAAGAAACAATGGTAGCTGTCGTCGCCAGGATGATACCAACGCAAATCAGCCTTCCGGACATATACGCTTCAGACTTTGAGTTAAAGGACGGTGGCCAAACACTACCGGTAGCGGTGCTAGCATAACATGGCAGACTTCAGTTCTTCGACGCCTGCGCATAAAACAACCAGGGCAAGTTTCTGGTTCTATCTCTTAGGAATCCAAGCCCACCTGTGCAACATCTATGGAGCATGATCTTGGATACGTCCTTCTCTAATCCGTTTACTTTTCCCCTCACCACAGATACCGGCGCGCCAGGGGATTCGGTACGAGCCGCTACGACGGAACTGGCTGACGCCCCGCTCCTCGACGCCTACTCCCGCGCCGTAACCGCTGCCGTCGAAAGGGTCAGCCCTTCGGTCGTCAACGTAGAAGTCCACCAGGCCGTTCTCAACCCAAACGCCCGTACGCGCTCCGGCGAACCGCGCGAGCGCCGTGGAGGCGGCTCCGGTTTCGTGTTCACTCCCGACGGTCTCATCCTCACTAATAGCCACGTCGTCCACAACGCGACGCGCATCGAGGTCACCCTCCCTGATGGCGCCCGCGTGCCCGCGCACACGATCGGCGATGATCCCGCTACCGATCTTGCCGTCATCCGCATCGATGCTTCCAACCTGCAGGCGGTTCAGTTCGGAGATTCGCAGCAACTGCGGCCCGGCCAAATGGCCATCGCCATCGGCAATCCTTACGGATTTCAGTCCACGGTTACGGCCGGCGTCATCAGCGCGCTGGGCCGTTCGCTGCGATCCTCCTCCGGACGGCTGATCGAGGACGTGATTCAAACCGACGCCGCTCTAAATCCGGGCAACTCCGGTGGCCCGCTGGTCGACTCTCAAGGCCATGTGATTGGCGTGAACACCGCAACCATTCTTCCCGCGCAGGGAATTTGTTTTGCCATTGGCATCAATACGGCAAAATTCGTCGCCAGCCGGCTGTTGCGCGATGGACGCATTCGCCGCAGCTACATTGGCGTCTCTGCCCAGACTGTTCCCATCCATCGCCGCATCGTGCGTTTTTATAATCTGCCTAAAGAAACCGGCGTGGTGGTGGTTGGCGTTGAGCCAGACAGCCCTGCGCGGACGGCCGGTTTGCGCGAAGGCGACGTAATCGTAGCGCTCGACGAGAAACCCGTCGCCGGCGTCGACGATCTGCACCGTTTGCTGACTGATGCGCAGGTGGGTGTACGTTGCGCCTTGACGATCATTCGTCACACCGAACGATTGACCCTCTTCATCTCTCCTGAAGAGGACCGCTGAATCCGGCAGACCGAATTCGGCGGACCCAGCCTGAGAACCGTGGATCATAAGTCGGGGCTCGAAACTAGCGGTCCGAGACTCGTAACTCGAGACTCGTAACTTGCGGCTCGCATTGCACTCACCGGAATCGTGTGTTAGCTTCGACTCCGGAGAGATCCGCTTGCGACACACGGTTCCGGCCGGCATGGACCGCAAGGAAAGCGACGCTTACCTGCGGCTCGATCCGGCGCGGCTTCCCAGGCACATTGCGATCATCATGGACGGCAACGGCCGCTGGGCGCGCCGCCGCCATTTGCCGCGCATTGCCGGACACCGCGCAGGCGTCGCTGCCGTGCGTTCAACTGTTGAAACCGCCGCTCGCATCGGAGTTCCGGCGCTGACCCTTTATGCTTTTTCCGAAGAGAACTGGAAGAAGCGTCCCAAGTCGGAAGTCGATTTTCTGATGCGTCTTGTTGTGCCGCTATCTGAAAGCCGAAATCCGCACGCTGAACGAAAATAACATCCGTCTGCGATACATAGGCCGCCAGCACGAACTGCCGGCGGTGGTGCAGCGCGAAATGGCCGAAGCCAGCGAAGCCACCAGCTCGAATACTGGCATGATTCTGACCCTCGCGCTCAATTACAGTGCGCGCAGCGAAATTGTCGACGCATTCCGTTCCCTTGCCGAAGCTGCATCCCGCAATGGCGGACTCCACCATCTGGAAGTGAACGAGCAGTCGATCAGCGAACATCTTTATACCCGCGACCTGCCCGATCCCGATCTGGTTGTCCGCACCAGTGGAGAGATGCGGCTGAGCAACTTCCTGCTTTGGCAACTTGCCTACGCCGAAATCTACGTTACGCAGACTCTATGGCCCGATTTCCGAGGACTGCAATTGCTCGAAGGCATCGAAGAATACCAAAAGCGCGAACGCCGCTACGGAGGCCTTGGCCACGACCCGGATCATGCTCGGGAACACGCGAAGCTCCGCGCCCACGCCGACGCCAAACCCTGACCACAGCTCGCAGGAATTCCTCTGTGGTCCTCTGTGCCCTCTGTGGTTTAAGATTTTCCGGCACCACGACCCACTTTCATTTAATGATCCAGCGCATAGCGACGGCCGCAGTCCTGATTCCGCTTGTTCTTCTGCTCGTCCTGAAAGCTCCCGCCTATCTGCTCATCATCGTCGCCGGAGCCGTCGCCCTGCTTGCGATTGCCGAATTTCTGAAACTGGTTAGCCACTATGGAGTTCAACCGCTCTCGCAGCTCACCTATATCTTTGTCGTGCTCTTCTTTGTTTCCGTGATCGTCGCTTCCACGAACCTCACGCCCCTGATGGAAGCGACGGCGACAATCTACTGGATGATCGTTGCCACCGCGCTCGCACCTTTCATCTTTCTGATTGCGGCCATGCGGCGCACTGATTTGAGCGGAGGCTATTCCGCAGCGGCGGCCTCGGTGTTTGCCTTCGCCTATATCGCTATTCCGATGGCGCTGCTCGTCGAAATTCGACGCCAGCCCGCCGGGGCGATCTGGGTTATTTACACGCTGCTGGCGGTTTGGGCGGGAGACATCTTCGCGTACTTCGTCGGCAAATCGCTTGGGCGGCATCGCATGTCGCCGCACATCAGCCCGAAGAAAACCTGGGAAGGTGCAATCGCTTCGATGCTGGCGAGCGTCATCATCGGTGCGGTGTGGTTTCAGCACGCGCCGCAGGTGAGCGCGGCGTTTTTGCGCGTCGGTTTGATCGATCGGCGGAGCGGCATGTTTGGCTTGGAGCAACCACACCTCTGGCCGATCATCTTGTTGTCGGCGGCGGTTAACATCGCAGCGCAGCTTGGCGATCTGGTCGAGTCTCTCATCAAGCGCGGGGCTGGAGTGAAAGATTCGGGATCAATTCTTCCCGGCCATGGAGGCATGCTGGACCGCATTGATGCCATGCTCTTCGCGGTGCCGGTGGTGTGGGCCTACACCGCGTGGCGGATCATGCAGTAGGGAGCAGAATCCGCTTCATCGCGCCCTCTCCAACTCGCAAATGGGGCAGGTGCGGCCCGAACGCACCCTGCCCAGAGATGCACTACTTACTTCTGCACCACCTGAATCAAGTAAGGCGACCGGCTAATGCGGTTGTAGTTATCGCTCCAGTAGGTCGCGTAAATCGAATGCTTACGCGCGACCAGGGCGGAAGTGGTGACCTGCGCACTCCCTCCAACCAGCGCGAGCGAGGCCAAAGTTCTACTTCCGTCATAGATCGCAACGGGCCCCGTCGGCATTGGTCCGCCGCCGGACGACACGGTCACCGTGAACGTCACCGGCTGGCCATAGTTCGATGGGTTCTGACTGGAAACCAGTGTCGTGGTCGTCGGATATTTCTTTACGAGTTGCCCGACGGCATCAAAATTGGATCCAAACTCGGCATCGCCTGCATAGACCGCCTTGATGCGATACTCGCCGGCCTGCTGGAAAGTAATGGTATATGCAGCGATGCCGCCTGCCAGCGGTACCGAGGCCAGCGGTAAGGGCCAGTCATAGAAGGTCACCAGGTCGCCGTCGGGAATCGGCCCAAATTTCGAGCTCACGGTCGCCGTGAAAGTCACTGACTGCAGAACATAGGAAGTGGGCGACGATGAGGTGAGAACCGTTTTCGAATCGTCCCTGATTTCCTCCAGGAGCGGGACCGAGGAGCTGGATTGATTTCCCGGGTCGCCCGAATACACAGCCGTGATCGTGTGTGTCCCGTACGTTTTGTACCGGACGGCGTAAACCGCTTGATTGTTGGCCACGGCGACCGAGGCGATCGTCGTGCCTCCATCCTGAAACGCCACCGTTCCGGTCGCCGCTTTACCGTGTTGAGTGGCGATCGAGGCGATGTAGGTTACAAGCTTGTGCACTGGCGCCGGGTTCACGTTGGAGACTAATGTGGTCGATGTCGGCAGCGGCGGGCCCACGTTCAGGAGCACGGCCACTTGATTGACGTTATTCACTACGACCAAATCCGGCGCCCCATCGCCGTTCAGATCCGCAACCGCCAACCCGAGAGCAAAAATGGAGCCCGTGTTGTAAGTGTTCACCGGTTGGAATGTGCCGTCGCCGTTCCCCAGCAGCACGCCCACCACCGTGCCATTCGTACTACAGCCTCCGCTCGCGCAGTAGTTTGCCACCAGCAGATCCGGGTTCCCGTCGCCGTTCACGTCCGCCACGGCCACCGAATGGGCAATATAGAAACACCCGCCTGAGTCGTAGCTAACCTCGCTCGCGAATGTCCCTTTACCGTCGCCTAGCATCACTCCAACCGAACCATCACCGGCGTCGCAACCGCCGTTCTCCATGTTTGCGGTCACTACATCGAGCTTCCCATCGTGGTTGACATCGGCTACGGCAAGGGCCTGTGCATTCAACGATGCGTAGCCACCTGACGCCCGGAAGGTGCCGTCCCCATTGCCGAGCAGCACGCTCACTCTGCCGGTGCCGGATGAGTTCGCAACCAGGATATCGGGCTTGCCGTCCGCATTCACATCGGCCACGGCCACCGAAACTGCCTGCGGCGCACCGGAGTCATAGGTCACCGCCGGCTTGAATGTGCCGTCGCCGTTACCGAGCAGCACGCCAACCACGCCGTCCCCCGGGCACGCGGCGAGGTTGCCGCAATTCGCTACTACTATGTCAGGCTTGCCGTCGCCATTCAGATCCGCGATCGCAACCGATCTGGCCGCCGGAGCGCCCGAGTTGTAAACCACCACCGGTTGGAATGTGCCGTCGCCATTGCCGAGCAGCACCCCGATGGTCCCACTACTGCAATCGGTGCTGCTGATGCAACTGTTGGTCACCACCAGGTCAATCTTGTTATCTCCGTTCAGATCGGCGGCCGCCACCGATCCAAATTCAGGCCACAAGTTGACGCCGCCCGCCGCGTAGTTCACCGCCGCCTGAAACGTTCCATCGCCGTTGCCTAGCAAAACGGCCACTGTGCTGGATCCGGAATTGGCGATGATCAGGTCCGGTTTTCCGTCGCCGTTCAAGTCGGCCACGACGACGGCGTCGGGCAATTGACCGCCTGTGTCGTAGTTCACCGGAGGCTGGAATAACGGGTTCGCGTTCCTCGGAACCGCCGGGCACAAAACGGCAGGCAGGATCAACAGCGCAAGCAGAGAAATAGCAAACGTGATCAGAGATTTGAGGCTGGGCTTTCGTGTCATATAGAACCTCCTTTTAGGGGGGAGGGCCGTCGACTCGCCGACCGGACCGCGGCTGCGATGCCCGATCCCGGTGGCCCAGACTTTGAAAGCTAGGCCAACAAGCCGGTTGCGGAAAGGAGTTGCCGGTTAGAGCTCTCGCCTCAGGGGGTGCGCATCTCTGGTTGGATCTGCTCCTCGGGGAGGCACGAAGTATTAACCGCACTAATTAGGATACGGAGGGAGACTTCTGTCAGTGAAGTGGGTCACATGTGGAAGTGACTCGGGGATTCGGCGTTCCACGCACTGCAATTTTCAAGTTCCTGACTGCAAGACCACTCGGCGTTCGTGGAATTCCTGGAAACCGGTGGAACGGCTATTCCTGCACCAACTCCTCAGAAATGACACGCGAGCCGCGCCGCGCTTGCCGCGGCTCGCATGGAGCGTGCACAAGAATCGGATCAGTTAACGGACACGCGGTCTCCCCGGGTAAGGCCGGTCACCTCCGTGAGGAACGCGCCGGTGGGATCATAGAAATCCAAGGTAAAGGAACCGGAGTGCGTAAAGCCGCCCTTACCGACAGTAATCTTCTCGGTGAGGTTGATGGTTCCCATAAAGTTCCCATTCGTATCGTAATTCCACACGCGGTGAACGAGCTTGTAGGTGCCCGTGGCCGCCTGGTACTTCCATACTCCCAGGCAGACATTGCCCGCTCTGGGATCGACATTCGGGTTATGGATCTCGGTCCCACCGGCATTCCAGAGTTGGTAGGCCTCCTGGATCAGGTTGCCGCCGATCGTGAATTGGATGTGCCACAGGCCAACGATGGACGGGTTCGCGGTACCGGGCGCGGAAGGCGAAGACTCCGATTGCATAGGGTGGGATTGACCAACAGCGGCAGATGCCGCGGCGATCATCGCGGACATGGAATCGCCACACGACGCGAATGCGCCGGTACTCAGCCCAACCACCAGAACGATGCAGGCAGAAATCTTGAAGAACTTCAGAGTTTGGGTCGATGTCATAGTACTTCTCCTTAGTGAAAGTAGGCGGCAACTTGCGAGCCCGCCGAAGCAAGCGTTTGGGGGCCCTGCTCCTCGTCGAATCAGAACGATTCGCGTGGGCACTTATCGCCCAAAGGCGGAGAAGCCGCAATGGAAACCAGATCACTTTTCCAACATTTGCGGAACACCGTGTAAGTTGTTGGATCTGCGAATGTAAGAGGACTAACTGCACGCGCAGGATAGTCGAAGCTGCGGTTCTTGACTACTGTCCCAATTGCCCTCACAATTACCCGATTGAAAATCCAGGGTCAAAGAGACCTCTTATCTTTAAAGTCTTGGCCCTTTCGGGGATGAAAACGACAACCACACGGACGGCGGTGTTCGGTGCTTACACGCTTGATCTGCGTTCCGGAGAACTGCGGAAGTTCGGCACCAGGGTGAAAATGGGGGAGCAGACCTTCCAGATACTCCGCATATTACTCGAAACTCAAGGAGAGTTAGTGACGCGGGAGGAACTGCGTGGGAAGCTCTGGGCGGATGACACGTTTGTCGACTTTGATCATGGACTGAACTCGGCAGTCCAGCGGCTGCGGGATTGCCTTTCCGACGCGGCCGATAAGCCGCGCTGGATTGAGACGGTTCCCCGGCGTGGATACCGGTTCATTGGGCAGGTGGAATGGTCGGACAATGGAACTCCGACTTCAGAAATATCCGTTGAGCCAGACATCAAGGATCAGCGCAAGCCTCCCGAGGTCGCGACTTCATCGGCCCTGGACAAAGAAATCTATAAAGAACCCCCTGTCAAGCGGGGTGCCACCCGTCGAAGAGCGTTGCTCTGGGTTGCAACTCTCGGCGTGGTGGTAGCGGCTCTTCTCACCGTCAAGCTGATCCGCGATCGCCGGGATACAAAGCGGAACGTGGTGATCAGTTCTCTCGCCGTACTGCCTCTCGAAAACCTTTCGGGGGATCCCGCCCAGGAGTATTTCGCCGACGGAATGACCGACGAAGTGATTACCATGCTGGCGAAAAATCTTCACTTGCGGGTCATCTCCCGGACGTCAGTGATGCAGTACAAGAAAGTGCATCGGCCGCTGCCGGAAATTGCGCGGGAACTGGGAGTGGATGGGATTCTGGAGGGATCGGTAGGCCGCGCCGGGAACCGTGTGCATATGACCGCACAACTCATCTATGCGCCGACCGACACTCACATCTGGGCAGAAAGCTTCGATCGGGATTTAAGCGACGTGGGAGCGTTGCAGAATGAACTAGCAGAGACCATCGCAAAGCAGGTTGGGATCACGATGGCCGGGGCGGTAGGCCGGGAACAGCATATCAATCCTGAAGCCCATGACGCGTACTTGATGGGGCGCTACTACTGGTTTGCGGAGGATCATGAGAAGAGCCGGGAATATTTTCAGAAAGCGATTGCTCTTCAACCAGACTACGCGGCCGCATGGAGTGGCGTGTCCGATTCCTACTGCGCAAGTGCGGTGGTGAAGAAGTTTCCTCCAGAAGCGGTTATGTCGCAGGCGGAGGCGGCCGCCAAGAAGGCCCTCGAACTGGATGATCTGAGCGCTGAAGCGCATCTCTCCATGGCTGCCATCGAGCTTTTTTATCGTTGGAATTGGGCGGAGGCGGAGAGAGAATCCGCGCGGGCGGTGGAACTGAACCCGAACTTTGCCGAAGGCCATCACCTGCGCGCGTACACGCTTCGTCCTTTGAATCGCCTGGACGAGGCATTACAGGAGGAAAAAAAGGCGATGGAACTGGATCCGATGTCCAGATCGTGGGCGTTGGTTGTTGCCCTTTGGCGCTTGCGACAGTTCGACGCCGTGCTGAACCAGGCTCGAATCCTAAGCCAGGCCCAGCCAAACAACGCCTTCCTCCATTACATTCTTTCCGAGGCATACCTTCTTAAGGGGATGGAGAAAGAGTCGGAACAAGAGTCGGAGCGTTACCTGGAAATGGTGGGCGAAAAGGATCAGCTAGCCGAGCAGGTTCAGATCTATCGCCGAGGAGGCCTCCGAGCGGTCCTTGAGTGGAACGTTGAGGTGTTGAAGCAAAGGGCCGCGAAGCAATATGTTTCCCCCACCGATTTCGTGGATGCATATTCTCAACTCGGACGCAAAGAAGAGACCATCCATTACCTGGAAGAGAGCTATCGTGAGCGGTCGCCGCACCTGGCGTTTATGCAAAGCGAGCCGACTTTGGATTTTCTGCATTCCGATACGCGTTACCGGGCCCTCGTAAACAAGATGGGGCTGCCTCCGGCGTATTGAAGAATCCTGCCTTGCCCCCGTCCCGTACAATGGAAGAATTCAGCCGCATGAAACGCATCGCCATCCTCGGTTCGACCGGCTCTATCGGCCGTAGCACTCTCAGTATTGTCGAGAGTTATCCCGATCGCTTCCAGGTCGCGACCCTCGCTGCCGGCAACAATGCCGACGTGGTTTTTGAGCAGACGCTCCGCTGGAAGCCACGCGTTGTCTCGATGGCTGACGAAACTGCTGCGGAGCGCCTTCACTCCCGGCTTAGGCAAGCCGGACTCTCTGGGATTGAAGTCGTCCATGGCGCCGCGGGCACGGTGCGCGTCGCCACCCACCCGGACGTCGATTTCGTGGTTAGCGCTATTGTCGGTGTCTCCGGCCTTGAAGCCACCTACGAGGCGGTCAAAGCCGGCAAGGCTGTCGGCCTAGCTAACAAGGAGTGTCTGGTGGTCGCCGGAGAGCTCATTACGGCTGAGGCGCGCCGCCAGGGCAAACCGCTGCTGCCGATTGACTCCGAACACAACGCGGTGCACCAGTGCCTCCGCGCAGGGCGGATGGATGAGGTTGAGCGCATCTGGCTCACCGCCTCCGGCGGGCCGTTCCTCCACACTCCCAAGTCGGAATTTGCATCAATAACGGTGCAACAGGCCCTCAATCATCCCACCTGGAAGATGGGGAAGAGGATCACCATCGACTCCGCCACATTGATGAACAAGGGGTTCGAGGTGATTGAGGCCTGCCGCCTGTTCCATTTGCCTCCAGACCGTGTGCAAGTCGTTGTGCATCCGCAATCTACCATTCACTCCATGGTGGAGTTCGTGGATGGCAGCATCCTCGCCCAGTTTTCCGTGACTGACATGCGGTTGCCCATTCTTTATGCGCTCACCTACCCCGATCGCATCCCCTCCGAGCTGCGCTTCCCGGTCATGAACCTGCGGCATCTGGATTTTTACCCCCCGGATATGGTCAAATTCCCTTGTCTGGGTTTGGCTTACAAAAGCTTGGCTTGCGAGGCGGACGCCCACGGAGGCACCAAGACCATTGCTTTAAATGCCGCCGACGAAGTCGCGGTCGCCGCGTTTTTGGATGAGCAGATCGCCTTCGACGTTATTCCCCGCATTGTCGAAGACGTAATAACTGCAACGCCAACAGCGCATTTGGAATCTATACAAGAGGTACTGGCTTCCGACGCCGAGGCCCGCCGCTTGGCAAGTGAAATCGTGAAACAACGAAACCGAACGGCATCCCCCATCAGGGCTATTTCCTAATGGGACTTACGGAGTAGTCTCTTAATTTATGCCCCAGCTTTTGTCCATCCTTCATACGATTTTTGACATGGCGGTTGTGCTCGGATTCATGATTCTGATTCATGAATTCGGACATTACGCCGCCGCCAAGTATTTCGGCGTTCGGGTCGAGCAGTTCGCCATCGGTTTCGGCAAGCGGGTGGTGGGTTTCCATCGCGGGGGAACGGACTATCGCATCAACATTTTGCCGCTCGGCGGCTACGTCAAGATGTCGGGCGAAAATCCCATGGACGAGCGCACCGGCGATCCGGGGGAATTTCTAAATCATCCCCGCTGGCAGCGCTTCATCGTCGCCATCGCTGGCCCCGCCATGAACGTCCTTCTGGCCTTTGGTTTATGGACGGGCGTTTTCATGGTGCACTATGAATATCTCGCTGAACTCGATGGTCCGGCGGTCGTGGGATGGGTGATGCCGGGCACGCCCGCCGCCAATGCCGGAATCCAGCCTGGCGACGAGATCGTACGTGTCGACGGCGTCGAGCATCCCAACTGGGAACAGGTTGGCTACAAGGAAGCGCTCAGTCCCAATCAACCTTTGAAGTTTGAATTCTTGCGCAAAGGAGTCATCTCCGACATCACGCTTGTCCCTCAGCCCAAGGGCCGCAATGAGGCGGGCGATGTTGGATTGGTGCCCAAAGAGCCCGCCTTCATCGCTACCATGATTGAGCCCGGCATGCCCGCTGAAAAAGCCGGCATCAAAGTCGGAGACCAGATTCTCACTGTTAACGGTCAGGAGATACCGGCGACCGCCGCGCTCATCGACATGCTGAGCCATACCAAGGATCAGCCTTTGGACATCGTTGTTCTCCGTAATGGCCAAAAACTCACTTTCAAAGTTCGACCTGCGCTCTCTGCCGGTGACCCTCCCGGCGACATGCGCTACCGGATTGGCCTCGCCAGTCTGCCTACGAAAGTCGTGAAGTTGCCATTTCCGCAGGCGGTCGAGAAGTCGGTTAGCGAGTGTGTCAAGAATTCGTCGCTCATCCTCGAATTATTGCGAAAAATGGCCGAGCGCAAGGTCTCCATCCGCCAGGTGGATGGCCCCATCGGAATCGGCAGCGCGGTGGGCGAAGCGGCGCGCGAACAGGGTTGGACTCCGCTACTCCTTATCAGCGCCATCATCAGCCTGAACCTCGGCATCATGAACCTGCTCCCCATTCCCATCCTCGATGGTGGAGTGATTCTGCTGCTGTTCGTCGAATCTCTCATGCAGAAGGACATCAGCCTTCCGATCAAAGAACGCATTTACCAGGCTGCCTTCGTCTTTCTCGTGCTGTTTGCCGTGATGGTGATCTACAACGACATCATCAAGACACTGCCCGGGCTGACGCGGATGCCATAGACGGCCGTCAGCCGTCAGCTTTCAGCCGTCAGCCTTCAGCACTCAAGCGGCGATCTCGGCGCGCTAACCTGCTAAAATATAAGTTCCTATGGCTGAAATTCTGCGTCGCAAAACCTTTACTGCCACGATCGGCACTGCCCGCACCGACAAGGTCCGCGTAGGTAGCGCTGCACCAGTTATGGTGCAGTCCATGACCAATACCGACACCGCGGACATTCCCGGAACCATCAAGCAGGTTGCCGCTCTTGCGCGCGCCGGCAGCGAGGTAGTCCGCGTCACGGTCAATAACGATGATGCTGCCAAGGCCATCCCCTACATCGTCGAAGGTCTCGAGAAGCAAGGCTTGCGTGTTCCCATCATCGGCGACTTCCACTACAACGGGCATCAACTTCTCACCAAGTATCCGGCATGCGCCGATGGCCTGGCGAAGTACCGGATTAATCCCGGTAATGTGAGCGTAGGACGCAAGAACGACGACAACTTCCGCACCATGATTGAAGTGGCAGTCAAGTATCAGCGCCCGGTGCGCATTGGAGTGAATTGGGGATCGCTCGACCAGTCGCTGCTCACCAGGATGATGGACGAGAACTCGCGGCTGCCGGAACCGAAAGACGCGCGCGAAGTCACCATGGAAGCGATCGTCATCAGCGCGCTCAACTCCGCGAAGCTGGCCGAGCAGTACGGAATGCGTCCGGAGCAGATCATCCTGAGCGCGAAGGTCAGCGGCGTACAGGACCTGATCGACGTCTACCGCCGGCTCGCTGCACGCTGCCAATACCCGCTGCATCTCGGGTTGACCGAAGCTGGCATGGGCGCAAAGGGCATTGTGGCCTCCAGCGCCGCCATGGCCGTGCTATTGCAGGAAGGCATCGGCGACACCATCCGCGTTTCCCTTACCCCCGCGCCCGGAGGCGATCGCACAGAAGAAGTTCGAGTGGCGCAGCAGATTCTGCAATCGCTCGGCATTCGCAGCTTCACTCCGCAGGTGACAGCCTGCCCCGGCTGCGGACGCACCACCAGCACCTTCTTTCAGGAAATGGCCGAGCAGATCCAGACTTACCTGCGCGAGCAAATGCCCATCTGGAAGGATCGCTACACGGGCGTCGAAGAGATGAAAGTCGCCGTCATGGGCTGCGTGGTCAATGGCCCGGGCGAGTCGAAGCACGCGAGCTTAGGCATTTCACTGCCCGGAACCTTCGAAGAACCGAAAGCGCCCGTCTACGTTGATGGCCGCCTCTTCACGACTCTAAAAGGGGACAAGATTGTCGCCGAGTTCATCAAGATTCTCGACGACTACGTGGAGTCCCACTACGCCGCGAAAGAGAAAGAAGAAGTCGGTGCGCGCGGCTAAACATCCTCAAAAATGCTCAGGATTCCCGCGCCCAATGTCACCGACTCGGTATTCGGTGTCCGCGCATAAACAGCCTCCAGACAACCCCCTCGTCATCCTCGAATTCTAAGAAAGAGTTTTTGGGGGCAGTGTCTCTATGGTTCCTACCACGGTTAGATTCCTCTTGGCGGCGTTAGCTATGTCGTGTTCGACACCGTCTATCGCCCAGCAGAATACGACTCCGATTGCGAGCGGTCCCGCCGCCTCCCCAGCTCCCACTGCGAACATTACGATCCGCGGTTGCGTGAGCGGAGGAAAGCGCTACACCTTCATGCAAGCCGGCACAGGAGCGATATTTGAACTGGCTGGAGAGACTAGCCGCATTGCTCGCGTCCAGGGAAAGCTGATCGAAATCAACGCGACCGAACTTGCGCCGCAGGGCAAGTCGGACGAACTGCCAACGCTCCGGGTAAACACTCTGCGGGTCGTTACAAACAAGTGTCCCATTCAGGCTCGCGGACCGTCCAAGGTGCACGCGTCCGCACCAGATGAAGGCCAGCCTCCCCCCAGGTCTCCGGCGACAGAGCCCTACGGAGAGCCGGGCGCCGAAAGACAGATTCCTCCAAACGTGAATAATCCGAACATCTCCGGAGACACCGGCACGCCGAGTCCGGGAACCGGTAACCCCCCAAAGCTGCTTCCAGATTGATTCGCACTCTTTGAGACTGCAAGTTCATCTTTCATGAAGTACGTCATCGTTTTTGTCCCCGGTGGCGAGATCCCCCAATATCTCCGAAGAGCGAACTATTCCACGCGTTTGAGATCCTGCACCCAATTCGTCTCCCACGTTTTACCGCCATCCGGCGAGTATGCCTGCTCCCAGTGACATGAGGTGGCGGTTATCTGGGACCATAGGAATCGTATACGGATTGGTTTCCCGTTCTCGGTATCATCGGCGTAGAAGGTACCCACGCCATCGTGGAAGCTCCCTCTCACGGGCGGATCCATCGGCGCCCGCGGCGTCCTGCTGTCCATCCACCAGATCGACCACTGCCCCGACTTGGCGTCGAACGATCGCGGAGCCACGCCCCGGTAAGTGCCGCCCGGTACCTCAAACAGGTCGTCGTCTACATTCGCGTAGCCACCCATCAGCGGCTGGCTGAATAATGTTCCTTTAAATTCGATCCATTCATGACTGTTGGCGAGGCGCACCTTCAGCTTTCGATGATGAACTCGCCAGTGCCCCACCAAAAAATCGAAATCATGGAGTCCGGGCACCGCAGGTTGTGCATGGCTTACCTCTTTTCCTGAACGCGAAGAGGACTGCGCGAGAGTGAGCTGCGCCGCCACCAGGGCCAAACTCAGCGAGACCATAACAGCCATGCGTCGATGTATTTCCACCCCTGCCTCCATTCCGTTCCGAGATAGAGTGATGCTCCGCCCAGCCTGAAAGGATACCTCGAATTCCCGCGTGAAAGCGCCGACCTCTGGAGGGCGACGAAGCGGCCGCGCGTCGCCCTCCCTCAGTTCGCTCTAGCTCGCCTTCGCCTCTTCTTCACGCCTTCGGCGGGCGGCTCCTTCAGGATCGGTGAGGATATCGACCCACTTCGGATGCGGCGAGGTCTCGGCATCGTAGTTGTCGTGCCAGTTCCACCACTTGTAGGGCGCGGTCTGCGGGTATCCCTCCGGCGAGTCCTCCCAGGTTTCCTGACGGCCGAGCGGTGTGAGATCGAGGTAGCTCCATGTGCTTCCCATCGCCTCGTCACCTCGGCTGTTGATGAAGTATGTGCGGAACACCTTGTCGCCGTCGCGGAAGAACACGTTGTGGCCGTGCCACTGGTCGACGCCGAAGTCTTTGTCGAAGCTGTCGGTCATCGTGTACCAGGGCATCTTCCAGCCCATTCGCGCTTTCAGCCGCGCGATGTCCGCCTGCGGTGCGCGTGAGGCCCATGCAAGGGTAGTGTCACGAGCGTTCAGATGCGCCAGGTGCGAAACCTGATCGGCGCCCAGAGAGCATCCGCGGCAGGCGTGCTCGGGCCAGCCGAACACGCCGGGCTCGAAAAAGGCTCGATAGACGATTAATTGAGGACGGCCCTCAAACAAATCGAGCAAGCTAACCTTGCCTTTGGGCCCCTCGAACTGGTACTTCGTCTCCACCAGCATCCACGGCATCCGCCGGCGTTCGGCAGCCAGCGCATCCCGAGAGTGGGTCAAGGCCTTCTCCTTCACCAGGAGCTGCTGCCGCGCAGCCTCCCACTCCTGCTGCGATACGATCGGAGGCTTCTTCATCGCGATGTGCCCTTTCCCGGGCTCTTTGTCTTTCTCTTTGCTCGTTGCCATATTATTTCTCCTGTTTATTCAAATTTGAGCCGATTTCCTCGGCCGCGTTCTTTTTGCGGGAAACTTTCACCGCCAATGCTGCCAGACCGCCGGTAGAAACCGCTCCGGCGACCACTAAGCCCACGGTTGCAAAACAAAATGGACACATCGTTCACCTCTCAGGTGGCCAACTTGACCGTTAAGCCGCCTCTATAGGGATGACGAGTAGGGTGGGGTGAGTTCGACAGGAAAAATAAAAAAAATTAGCCCCGCTTCTGGAGCAGAAACTGTCTCACTGCCGGATCCTCGGTCAGACCAATCGCCCGGTCGAAGGCATCCAACGCCTCGGATGTTTTCCCTAGCCGTCGCAACAGGTGAGCGCGAGCCGCCCAGTACGGCTGATAGCTGGAGATATCCTCCGGGTCGATCCCATCCAGCGCCGCCAGCCCGGCTTCAGCTCCTTTCGCTTCGGCTACGGCCGCGGCGTATCCCGTCCGTGTGCCGAGCGTCGGCGATATCCGGATCAGCTGTTCATAGAACAGCATGATCGCGTTCCACTGAATCTGGCCGCTCCTCGCCCGCTCGGCGTGCACCGACTGGATCGCGGCTTCGAGTTGAAACCGGCCGGCGCGACCGCGACTCGATGATTCCGCGAGATGCCGTTCCGCCTCTTTAATTAACGGCAAAGACCACTTCTGGCAATCCTGCTCGGAGAGTGGCACGTACCGGCCGCCCGGCCCGCGTCGCGCCGCCCGGCGCGCTTCGCAGTGGAGCATCAGAGCCAGCAACCCGTGAACCTCAGCTTCCCCGGGCATCACCTGCAGAAGCACTCGTGACAGCCAGATCGCCTCCTCGGCAAGATCGCGGCCGCGCTGGTCGGCGCCGGCCATGTCATCCCAGCCGAGCCCGAAGGCGGCGTAAATCGCTTCCAGCACGGCGTCAAGCCGCTGCGGCAATTCACGCTCCTGCGGAATTTCAAATCGAATGCCCCCGTCGCGGATCTTCGTCTTGGCACGCACCAGTCGCTGCCCCATCGTGGTCGGCGAAATCAGGAACGCGTGCGCAATGCGCGCGGCGTCCAGGCCGAGAACGGTCTGCAGCATGAGCGGCGTGTGCATCGCCGGATCAATCGCCGGATGGGCGCATACAAACAGCAGTTTCAATCGTTCATCGGGAAATTCCGGCAACAAAATCATGTCCTTGGATTCCTCTCTGAGGAGCGAGAGCGTGGGCTCGCTGGCCTCGGCTACTTGGCGATGGCGCACAAGATCGATAAAAGACCGGCGCGCCGCCGTCAAAAGCCATGCCTCTGGATTTTGAGGCACGCCGTCGCGCGGCCAGGTTTCGAGGGCTGCTACCAGCGCGTTACTGAGGGCATCCTCCGCACTCCCCACGTCGCGTGTGCTCGAGGAAAGGTACGCCACCAGGCGGCCGTAGGACTCCCGAGCCACACGTTCAATCGTCCGATGAGTGGTCCCGTCAGTGCTCTGTTCTTCGTTTCCACTCATCTTCTTTCACTCAACCCGTAACCCGGCGCAGGTATTCAGGCGAAACGGGTCGGACCTCCACAGCACCGATCGAGGCGGCCGGGCAGCGCGCCGCCCATTCGAGCGCCTCATCAACCGAAGGAAGCTCCAGGATTGTGAATCCCCCCAGTTGCTCCTTGGTATCCGCGAAGGGGCCATCCTGTACGCGCCGCTTTCCATCCTTCAATCGCACCGTGGTCCCGGTCTCCGGGGGTTGCAGTGGACTGCCACCGACATAAATGCCGGCCTCGACGAGGGCTTTGTAGTATGCCCGCCACGCACCGAGGTAGGAATCATTTTCGTCCGCATTGCGTGCCGCAAAAGCTTCTGGCGATTCGAAGATCAGCAGGGCGAATTGCATCACCTTTCTCCTTGGAAACAAATTGTGAGCGCATTTGCGCTTCTGAATGGATGACGGATGAGATGCGGCCAATTCGACAGATTTCAGGAAATCTCTAGAAATTTCAAGCAGCCATGGGCGAGTTGAGGAACGTCGCAGTCAAAGTAGCGATTGTCGGATCGATCAGTACCGATCAAACGCACTCATTCTTAGAATGGGTAGAGTCTTCGCTTACCATAGCCACCGATCGCCGCGACCAGGGAAGCTCTGATTCAGACCATGGGCTCTCTCTGTGCATCTTTGTGTGTCTCTGTGTGTCCTCTGTGGTTTGCGCTTTTTGTCGACACTTAATCAGTTTCCCTGGCGCACGCTGAAAATCGCGATCGATTGGACGACATCTACAGAAAATAGGTCAGGCGAAAAAGGACGCGCAGGAAACGATCTCCGCGAAGCCGTTTATGGGGCTTCTCCTGCGGAGTATCGTGGGAGAGCCAGCCATCTCTGGTCGCCCGTTTTCCAAATAACTGCTCAGTTCCTCCGCTGAATCGCCGATCAGTGCCCTGTCCCCGTCAGCGCAACTGTGCTCTCTCCGGCCGACACGTTGTCAGTAACGATCAACGTCCCCGCACGCGCTCCCTTTACCGCCGGATCGAAGGTCACCGAGATCGTGCAACTCGCCCCAGCCGCCAGAATCGCCGGACAGTCATTCGTCTGCGAGAAGTCTCCCGCATCTGCGCCGCCGATCGAAATGTTGCTGATGTCGAGCGGCGTCTGTCCACTGTTCGTCAGTTGCACCGGCAAAGTCGTGCTGCTGTGCACCGCCTGCGTCCCAAACGCCAGCTTCGTAGGATTGAACTCCGCCACCGGATCGATCACATTGCCCGTCAGCCCGACGTGTTGCGGCATGCCGACCGCATTGTCCATCAGGTTCAGCGTCGCCGTCAGCGTGCCCTCGGCGTCGGCCTTGAAAGTCACGTCGATGACGCAACTCTTGCCGGCCTTTAACGGAGTCGTGCAATGGTTGGCGACTGTATAGGCCGCGGCATTCGCCGTGCCCGGCGTAATGCTGACGCCACTGATCGTTACCGTAGTCGATCCCACGTTCGTGACCGTTACCGGCAACGTGTGCGAGCTGTTCAGATACACCGTGCCGAAAACCAGATTCGACGGCGACAGATTCAGTCCTGACACGTCAAGCGTGAAGTTCTGCTGTAGCACTCGCCACCACATTGGTCGCGGTGAGCACAAACGCGAATGTGCCGGAGACGTAGCTCGGCGTCCCGGAGAGCGTAGCCGTGCCATTTCCGTTATCGACAAACGTAAGCCACGGCGGCAGAGTTCCCGCCTCGTGGATGCTCGCAACCGGGAACGCCGAAGTCGTCACGGTAAAAGTATTCGGCACCCCATACACGAAGACCGCATTATTCGCGCTCGTGAACGAAGGCGGTTGCTGGACAATAATAATGACGGTTTCCGTCACCGGCGACCCAATCCCGTTCTTCGCCGTGATGGTGATCGGGAAATCGCCTCCCACAAGTATCAGCGGAGTCCCAGCCAGCGTCGCCGTCCCGTTGCCGTTGTCGTGGAACGAGAGGCCGGTTGGAATATGGCCCGCCGCCATGAGGCTGGGAGTCGGGTAGCCCAACGTAGTTACCGTAAACGAGCCGGCCACGCCAATCGTAAACACGGCGCTGTTCGCGCTGGTAAAGACCGGCGACTGATCGACTGCCTGGCCACCGGGGAGCGTGCCCATGCTTCCGCTGTGATTGATGTCGCCCGAATACGACGCCGTAATCGTGTCGTTGCCTGCGGGCAGCGCGGAGGTATTGCAGGTTACCCTCGCCGGAAGGCTCGTCACCGGACTCGCACTACAGCCCGTGTTCGCGCTCCACGTCAGCGAGCCTCCCGTGGGACTCAACGGATGCGCTCCACGTTGCTTCACCCCCCGCGGCGATGCCCCATTGACAACTGTTATCAGCCCGTACTCGCCGTCAATCGTCGCCGTAAACGTCACCGACTGGCCAAGGAGCGAAGGGTTCTGCCCCGAACCAACCGACGTGCTGGTGCTCGCTTGCGTGATGCTGAAATTGTCGCTCTGCGTGCTGCTCGATGTGGTGTAGTTGGCGTCGCCGGAGAAGGACGCTGTCTCCGTGTAGGAGCCGACCGTATCCGCGGCCGTTGGTGTGTAGGTGGCCGTGCAAGTGAGGGTACCGGCGCTGGGCGCGCCGCAACTCGTCGTGCTATAGCCGCTTGGCCCGTTGCCGCCAATGCTCACGGCGAAGGCCGCAGGAGGAAAGCCGTTGATGCTCCCGGACAGAACCGCCGTGATGGTGACCCCGGTATCCCGTCCGTAGCCTTCCGAGGACGGGCTCACGCTGGTCACGGCGATCGTGGTCGTTGCCTTGGAGACCGAAAAGCTACTGCAGGCGCTCGACCCAGTGTAGTTTTGGTCGCCCGAATAGGTCGCCTGGAAAGAATAAGCCCCGGCCCCCAACGGGGCGGACGTAGTCGAGGCTGGGACGGCGCCAGAAACCAGGTCCACCGTCGATGAGAAAAAGCGATTGCCGGTGCATGAGTTGCCCCCGTAGAGGAGGTAGGTCACATTGCCAGTAGGCGTAGGCCCGCCGGTTGGGGTCGGCGACACCGCAGAGGTCGCGTAAGCGGAAGCGCCCGTCACTTCAGTGTTTGACCACGGTGAACCGGTGGCAGCATCGTAAGCCTGCACCGACGTTTTTGTGGAACCCTGGGACACCGTCAGCGTGAAGTTCTGCACGAAGGGCGAACCCTCGCCGTTACTGGCCGTGAACATGATGTCGAAAGTGCCGGCTTGAGCGGGTATTCCGCTCAGCGTGCCCGTGCCGTCGCCATTGTTCTGGAACAACACTCCGCTGGGCAACGTTCCGCTTTCGATCAGCGACGGTGTTGGATTGCCCGTGGTGGTGACGGTGAACAACCCGCTCGTTCCCAATCCAAACATCGTATTATTTGCGCTCGTGATTGCCGGAGCCGTTCCCGAGCACGTCTGAGCGCTCGCGCTGTTGTTGTCCGGGGTCGGATCGGTCTCAATCCCGGTGACCGTCGCCGTGTTGGTGATGCAGCCGGATGACGGGGCAGTCCCCGTAATGGTGATCGTGAAGATGCTACTATCGGCGAGCGCCCCTTCCGAACACAGCACATTGTTTGCCGAGACCGCGCAACCAGCGGTCGTCGTCAACACGTTGCCCACGCCGGCGGGGACACTATCCGTTACAGAGAAGCCCGAACTGTTGCCCGGCCCGTTGTTCGTGACCGTCAGCGTCCAGCTGATTGCGCCGCCCGGAGCGACCGTCGCCGGTCCCGTCTTGCCCATCTCCAGATCGACCGGCTCCGAGGCGAAGCATGAAGCGCCGTCATTTGCCGCAGACTTCGGTCCCGTGTAGTGGGCCACCACCGTGAAGGTCGGAGTCGTGGAGGGATTGGTGATCGAGATCCGGTAGATGTCTCCCGTGTCGTTGTTGGAGAAGCCGAGGTCGCCGCTGGTATTGCCAAACGTCCACGCCGCGCCGTACTCCCCGCTTGCAACCGCGCTAGGGGCGCTGTAGGTGTCCACCGTACCGTCCGTCAGGTTAAGCCGGTAAATGGTGGTGCCATTCAATCCCCACATGTACCCCGCGCTATACGTGAAGTCGCTCGCCCCCCACGGCTGGCTTAGCACAACAGTATTGATAATCGCGGGCGGTTGGGAGCTCACATCGATCTCATAGGCGGCCGCGTATAAACCGCCGCCAGAGATCCAGTAGTTTCCCGACGGGTCGAAAGCTCCGGCATAGGGAACGTTATCGCCACCCGGGTAGTTGCTCACCAGCCCTAGCGAAACTGCGTTGCCGCCGCTGCCGATCTTATAGAGAGTGCCAGGGGTGCCACCCGCATAGTCCATCCCGTACAGGTAGTTGTCGTTCGGGTTGAAACCCAGCGCGTTATAGTCCACGCTCTGCACCGGTCCAAGCGTGTTATAAGTGGCCGAACCAGACGCGTAGACCCCCTCATAGAGCTGGGTCCCGGATATGCCCTGCGACAGAAAGTCGATCTCGCTCGAGCAACTGAACGATTGCGCCGCAACGTTATATCCGACCGCGTTGAGTATGTTGATTTCCGCGCCGCCGTCGTTGAGGATGGTAAGCCCTGCATCTTCGCCGTGGCAGCCTTCCGCGTCTTGGATGGCTTGGTTTGTCCCACAATCGGGAGAACTGGAAACAAAGTCGGCGTAGTCATCGCCATTGGCCAAAGTGTTGTAGACCTTCGGGCTCCCACCAACTCCGTTCGCTCCGTTGGTTCCCCCGCCGTTGTACGAAAAATACGCGCCCGGTGTGGTGCTCAGCGAACTGTCAAGGATGAGATTTCCTGCACTGGAATAACGGAACAGGTCGACCGCTGAGGGGATATCGCTGCCGCAACCGTCGGACAGCCCCCCCGTCATCGGCCCCAAAAGTGTCATCTGCGATACCCGGCGTACGGTTCTCACTACCGCCCTCGCGCCGGAATTCTTTGCGCCGGCGTCCCCAGCAGCAATGCCCGCACCGTCGGTGTCGATGCACGAGGAGGTCCCGAGCACTTCGTCGGTTTCATGTTGTACCACCCCATAAAAGTCGTACGCGTCTGCCGGCTCCGGTCCGCCAAGGTTGTCGTAATAGAGCGGCGTTGCAAGGTCGTTCGTAATGGTGACGATGGCGTTGTAGCAGCCCGCGGTTCCTATGGCGCACGCGCCGCCTTCGGGCGTAGTACCGATTACGCCTGGGAAGCCGAGAGCTGTGGCCAGGGCGGCAGTAAGGTTCACTTGGCCGCTGCCATAGGGCGCGGCATCGTAGGTAGCCAGCGCAGCCAGCGCGGAAACCTGGAGACTGCTCTTGTTTGCATTGTTGGTGAGGGCCGTCACGTATAGGGGGTACGAAATAAAATTCAAGTACTGGAGGCTCTGGCCGAGACCGGTAGTGCCGTACGTAATGTAGATGTTGGCATTCGCATTCGTGAACGAACTGCTGTAATAGCCCGCGACCGTCGTGTTCAGATAGTTGCAGGTCGCAACCGCGACACTCGGGTCGCAGGTATAGGAAAGCGTACCGGCATTGGCCAGAACAACTCCGAATACCATTCCGATCAAAATGACGGCCGCCAGCCTGAGAGCTCTGGCCATAGTCCCTGCGCTGCGGGAACAAGAAGAGGAAGAGAAAGAAGAGAAAGAAGGCGGTAAATTGCCGAAAGACTCGGACGAAGTCGCAATCGTGCACAGGGAGGGCATAGTTGTCTCCAGAAGATCATCGCTAAAAAAAGATCATCGCTAAAACTTGTTGCTGAATCTGATCACTACCGAGTGGACGGTAGCATTCGCAAGTACCAACTAAGTGCGATATGCCGAAGCGCAGCTTAACGGGGGGGAGAAAAAGCGGCGCACCCCAAAACTGGAGCATGGTTTCTGTGCTCCGACAAAGTTGCGAAGACCGTATCATCGGTCCAAATCACTGTCAAGACGCAGAATTTTGCTATATCACACCTTGTCAAGTTTTCTCATTTTGAGAATCCGCGAAACCAAGCCCTGGGCAAGCCTTCTGATGGCTAGGCTTTGGGGGAGATCGCGATTGATCTTCCCCCAAAGCCTGTTTCTGGCGCCCAACGGCTGCCCTTGGGATCACGCGCGTGCTTTGCAACCTCCACGAGAGACGACGGCTACTGGCGTTCGTAAGATTTTGGAGGCAGGAGAAATTGCAGTCTGAAATAACCGATGACGTAGGACACGTAATCGAACGCCACGCCGCGCACACCCGGAGTATTCGGAATCTCTCCGATCTGCTTGCCCGACTCGGAACCGAACAGGCCTGCGCTCGCTTGCCTCTCTAGAAAATGAACTTAAGAGCAAATTGCATTTGCCGCGAAGTGGTCGCCGTGGGAGAAGCGAGGACGCCTGAGCCTGTGTTCTCCGCTCCCGAGGCGGCGATGACTTGCCGGGCCGCAGGGGCCGGGGGATTGAAGTTCGCATGATTCAGGATGTTAAAAATCTCCCAGCGGAACTGCACATTGAAGGTATCCGAGATGCGCGGGACGGGGTTGTTCTTAAAAAGAGAGAAATCGAAATCGCGGAGACCGGGCCCGATCACCGAGTTGCGTCCCGAGTCACCCAGCAAGTTCTGGCAGGTAGTGGAGGCGCCGGAAGGAAACGGCCGGCACAGCGAAGCAATATCCGATGTAGCTACCGGCAGGGAGAAACAATTCGGGTTGAGATATTGCAGCGGAGGGCTCGTGGTGTGCTTGAAATTGGAGTTGACTGGGATTGCAACCGGAAACGCGGTCGGGGAAAGCGTAGAGATCGGCAGCCTTCAGCCCCAGAGGATCGCCGCCAATCACGGGCGTAAATGGCAGTCCGCTCGTGACCGTTACAATTTCGCCGACTTGCCATCCTGACAACGCATATTTGGGAGCGCCGTTCCAGGAAGTTGGGCCGGGAACATTCCAGATTCCACTCACTGCGGCAACATTCCGCACATCAAAATCGGAGAGGCCGCGGCGCAGCCTTTGATTAAAGAAGGGAAGGCTCGACACGGAATTTCCGAAAGTGTCGCCGGCGATTCCCGATGAACTGGTATCGATGCTCTTCGAGAACGTGTAGGAGCCTTGGATCTGGAAACCATGGCTGAGGCGCTTGATCGCTTCTACTTCCAGGCCATGGTAGGTGGAGACGGCGTTCCACGTATTGGCACTGACCTGCCCGCCAAGATTGGGAAAGAGACGCGTTCCATTTCCTACGACCGTGGGCCAGACATAACCTTCCGGAGTATCCGCAATCGGCTGGATGTCATTGATGTCGTCGTTGTGTTCCGGCAGATGAACCCCATGCGAGCCCACGTAGGCGATCGTCGTCGTGAAATTGGGGAAAAATTGGTGCTGGATGTTCAGGGTCCATTGCTGGACATAACTGCGACGGGGATTTTGACTGAGATAGCCATAACGTAAAGTGCTCGTAGTTAGATTGGGAAATCCTCCGGTGGGGAAGCAGTGAACACCGGGTGCGTTGCAGGCTTGCGGGCCGGACGTCGGGAAAGTGTAGCTTCCAGCCTCCGTAAACGGAGCGGAGAGAAGAGTCAGGAGTTCAAATTGATAGGGCAGAGGGAGCACGTCGTAGATCCCAAACGCTCCGCGAACGGAGGTTTTTCCGTTGTGCGTGGGGTCCCAGGCAAAACCTAAGCGCGGAGCGAAGTTGCGCAGGGTTGGATTGGAGAAATATGGCGAACCGATGTGCGGAGTGGTGTCCGTAAAGTTGATCAGAGTTGACAACTGATTCGCCGTCTCGGTTGGCACGGTGGACATTTCATAGCGCACGCCTAGATTCAATGTCAGATTGGGGCGGAACTTGAAGTCATCCTGAATATATCCGCCAAAGAGTGTCTGCCGGAGGTCGCGCGGAGTGTGGGATGAACTGAGCAAAGAAGAATAGTTGGTTGGCTGGTTCGTGAGGAATTGCGCGAGGCCTCCAAATATATAAAAACCTTCAGGACTGGCGCCGCGCGTGAACTGGTTCGCCTGAATGCGCTCGACCGAGACACCCAACTTGATGGAGTGCTTGCCTTTTGTCCAATTGAGATCGTCGTAACCCTGGAAGGAATTGTAGTGAAAGCGATATTCGGCGATGGCTCCCAGTCCGCCCGAGAACTGGGTGACTCCGGAGCCCACGGTGATAATGCCGGCATCTTCTCCGGGGTTGAAGCCAAAGGCGGTGTTAGCCGCGGCTGGATTGATGGCGCTCAGGGTGGTGAAAGCGATCACCGAGTCGCGGTTGAAACCGAAGCGCGCGGTATTCAGCATTGACGGAGAAATGATGTGCGATTCTTCGAGCGCCAGAGTCGTACGGCTTGACTTATTGCCAACATTTTTGATGTCGTAGGCGTCGGGATTGGAGATCTGGCCCTTGTCGTAGAGGTAGGTTCCGAAAAGATTATCGGAGTTGGAGATTCGGTGATCGATGCGCGCGGTGGCGAAGTTCTCGGTCGTAATCTGCTTTCCAACAAAGTTGTAAATGCCGGTGTCGCCAGACACAGGACCATTCGGAAGAGGAAACAGGCAACTGGATGGGGTGCAGGCCAGGAATGGCGCAACTAAAGGATCCACGGTAACAGTGCCGCCTACCAGATTGCCGGCGCGTGCGTTCGCAGAAGGCACCGTGATTCCGCTCGTCGTGTTCAGGCCTTGACGCAAGCCCTCATAATCTCCGAAGAAAAATGTATGATCCTTCCAGATGGGGCCGCCGGCGGAGGCGCCAAACTGGTTGCGCTTAAACGAAGGGATTTTCCGGCCATCGAAAAAATTGCGCGCGTCGAGCGCGCTGTTGCGCAGAAATTCGTAGGCTGATCCGTGGATGGCATTGGTACCCGAGCGCGAAGCTGCGTTCACGACGCCGCCGGAGGTTCGTCCGTATTCGGCATCCGCGTTACTTGAGATCACCGAGAATTCCTGGACGGCGTCGACGCCGAGCACTGCGCCGGTAATGCTTCCGGGCGCGCCCGAACTGTAGTCGTTGATCGTCACGCCATCTAGGCGATAGTCATTGCCTTGCGGGCGATTCCCGCTGATCGTTTCATCGGTTCCGAGTCCGCGATTGGGGCGGTCATTGCTGATGCCCAGCGCTTTTTGCGTGCGAACCTGCGCGACGCCCGGCTCCAGCAGAGTCAGCGATGTCCAGTCGCGGCCGTTCAGTGGGAGTTCAACAACGGTGTGCGAATCGACCACGTTGCCCACGGAGGAGGTGACCAGCTGAATATCCGAGATCGTCGAACCCACAACCGAGACTTGTTCGGTCGCCTGGCCGACCTGGAGCGCGACATTAATCTGCCGGCTCTCTCCCACGGTCAGGACAATGCCGCTTTGAACCGCGGTGGAGAATCCTGGTCGCCGCGACGCGAACCTCATAACTTCCAGGAATGAGGTTGGGCGCAACGTACAATCCCTCGGAATTGGTGGTCACGTTGCGTACGACGCCGGTGCCCGTATTCTTGATCGTCACCTGGGCATTGCCCACGGCGGCGCCGCTCGGGTCGGTCACGGCACCGACGATATTGCCGCCGGCCTCCTGGGCACGCATTACATTTGGAGAAAGCGTGCTTATCACCAGAATGAGGAAAACCGCTCTGACCCACCACTTGTCAATTCGACGAGGAACTAGCATTGCAGTCTCCTTTTGTAAGCGGCAAGGTTCCGTTGCCAACCGTCTGAGGCCGAGATGTTTACAGGCACAATGGCCAAACCTCACGTATTAAGAGCGCGTTAAATGAATATGATCTGAAAGAAAAATTAAAAAACATGCGGAATCGGGTTTGGAACCCCATTGGGAACCAGTGCGCGATTGTTTTGGGTTAAAGAAATTTTCCTTCATCTTGGCTTCATGCGTGGTTCATGTGCTCGCCGCAGAGTGGTGCCGTTCGTAGTTTGCATGCTACGAACAAATACCCTATTGAAAGGACTTTGGACGAATATGATCAAGCTCCCAGTTGGCTTGTCGTTAACCCTACTCCTCGTCGCATCAGCCATCGGAGGTGCTGTTGCGCAAACCATCCCCGCACCCACCGCGCAGAAGCTTGTCGATGAAGCTCTCGCGAAACATCCCGAGGTCGTCATCATAGCTCTGCACGTCGCTCCGCCTCACCAGAGCGAATACGTCATCGTCGCCTCCAACATCGGGCGAATCGGCAAGAAGGCCGATGAAGATGACATGCGAGTGATCAATACCGGCAAGAGCAATCTCGAGATCAATAAGACAGGTAATCACTTCGAAGTGGAGTTGGTTCTACAGGATCGGTCGGGGAAGACGATTGGCGCGGCGGGAATCGTTTTCAACTACAAGCCAGGGGACGACAAGGCCAAGCTCGAAAAGATTGCCAACCAGATTCGCGATGAATGGAAGCCGCAAATACCCGATAAAGACAGCCTGTTTCAACCGGCCAAATGATGAGGAATCGACGCGCACTTAAGAAGTACAAAGCTTGCCGCTAGGGAACACCGACCTGCTCCAGACCCGGAGACGGGGAAGCCACGTTCGCACCGGGCAAACAGACTCGTACTGTGGTTCCTTTGCCCTCGGTACTGGTGACAGAAACTGTGCCCCCATGGGCGCGGCAGATAGCCTGTACGATCGACAGGCCGAGCCCTGCTCCCGCAGTTCCCCGAGGTCGCGCTTTTTCGGCACGATAGAAGCGCTCGAAGACGTGAGGAAGAGCGTCGGCCGGAATGCCGGCTCCATCGTCGGTGACGGTTAGGACCGCCGTACTGTCCTCGATCCGCACAGATGTGACTACATGCCCTCCCTGACGGCTGTACTTGACGGCGTTATCGAGCAAGTTGACGAGCACCTGCTTGATGCGCGATTCATCGCCCAAGCCGTAGACGGGTCCGGAGGAATCGCTTGTCATCGTGATCTGTTTTTCGACGGCCAGCAGCTTCATCTGTTCAGTAGTCGTTTGCACCATTTCCTGCAGATCGAAACGATTGAATTCTATGCCCGCGCCTCCGGTGTCGAGGTGAGATATCGTCAGCAGGCTCTCGACAATCTTCGCCAGGCGTTCAATCTCCTCGAGCGCACTGCCCACTGACTCAACCACCTCGGGCCTGGCATCTCGCATCTCAATCACGTGCTCCAGTTCGCCGCGCAAGATCGTAAGAGGTGTGCGAAGCTCGTGCGAAACGTCAGCCGAGAAGCGGCGGTTGTGAGCCAAGGCGTCTTCGAGGCGGCTGATCATTCGATTCAGCGAAAGCGAAAGCCGTTCGAGTTCATCGCCCGTGGGAATCACCGGAAGGCGCTCTCCCATCTCTCCCGTACCGATACGTTCAGCCTGAAGAGTAAGTGAAACCATTGGCTTCAGCGGTTGCGACATCATGAGATACCCACCGATGGCGGCGCCGAAAAGAACCAGCGGCATTAAGCCCAGCAGTATGATGAAAAGGCTGCGCAACAATTGTTCGACCTTGTTCCGGGGTGCGCCAGTCTCGATGAGATATCGACTTCCCGATGGCAGCGTATAAGGGAGGCTGTAGAGAAAGATCTTCTGGCCGCCAGCGCCTGACTCGATGCGGAGCCGGCGACTATCTGACACTGTCGAAGGCGGAGGCGGCAAGGAAAGATCACGAGCATCCGCCGACTGGTAGATAATCTGGTAACTGCCGGCGCTAAAACGCGAAATTCGGACATAGTGCTCGCCATTTTCGGGTGGATAGGATTCCGACAGTTCTCCCGACATCCAGGGTTGGCCTTTCTCCTCGACCCCGGAAACGAACGTCTCTCCGATGTTTTTGGATTCTGAGGCCAGCGATCCTTCCGTGGCGGAATCCAGATAGCGCTTAAAACCAAAATAAAGGCAGACGCTGAACACGGCGAGTGCAGCCGCCAGAAGACCGACATACCAGAAGGTCATGCGTGCGCGAAGGGAGCGAATGCTCATGGCTCCTCCTCGCTGCGAATCATGTAGCCGGTTCCGCGAACGGTGCGGAGCATCTTGAACTCATGCGCGTCGTCGACCTTGGCTCGGAGATGGCGCACATAAACATCCACAATATTGGTGAAGCCGTCAAAGCTCTGGTCCCATACATGTTCGATAATCATGTTTCGCGACATTACACGGCCGGCGTTTTGCATCAGGTATTCGAGCAGTTGATATTCTTTCGTCGTCAGTTCGATCCGGCGGCCGGCACGTTTCACAGACTGGGTTAAACGATCCAACTCCAAATCGCCAATGCGCAGCGTGCTGTCCCGGTTCACCGGACCTCGCCGAAGCAAGGCCTTGGCACGAACGAGTAGCTCGGCAAAAGCGAAGGGCTTGGTGAGGTAGTCATCGGCGCCCATCTCGAAGAGCCGGACTTTGTCATCCACTGCGTCACGAGCGGTGAGAATCAACACCGGCACGGTGGTGTTTTTCTTGCGGATTCGCTGCAGAACTTCCTTTCCCTCCAGCGTGGGCAGCATCAGATCAAGAATGATCAGATCGTACGGATATGCCTCAGCCAGTTCCCATCCTTCTTGCCCATCGGAAGATACGTCGACGGCGTAGCGTTCCGCTACCAGGCCACGTTCGACAAAGCCGGACACTTTCGGCTCGTCTTCCACCAGCAAAATCCGCATGGCTCCTCTCCACTCAATTGCACGGCGCAAGTTTACCAAGGAACAGAAAGAATGGAATGAACGCAATTTAATACTCGATTCAGAGGTTCGTAATGGACGATCCCCATGCTCAAGGACGCCAATCGTGAAGTGCGGCGCCGCA
This sequence comes from uncultured Acidobacteriaceae bacterium, assembly GCA_963821295.1. Lineage (GTDB taxonomy): Bacteria > Acidobacteriota > Terriglobia > Terriglobales > Acidobacteriaceae > Acidiflorens. Next base: position 312,310 of record CAWGDB010000002.1, read on the forward strand.
AACTTGCTCCATGAAATCCGGAGAACACCAAATGCTGCGAAGCAAGAACCGATTTATTCCTCTGCTGGTTTTTTTATTCGGTAGTGTCTTCGTATCACTACTTGCGGCACAAAGTCCTGCGTCTTTTCGCCTCGAAAGCACAGTCGCATTGCCCGGATACAGCGGTGACTTCGACCACTTTGCCGTCGACCAGGCACGCGGCCGGCTGCTGCTTGCTGCTGAAGACCACGGTACTCTTGAGGTTTTCGACCTGAAGAGTGGCAAGCATTTGCGCACCATCACAGGCTTCGATGCTCCGCACAGTATTCTCATACGGCCGGGTGCGTCCACGATTCTCGTGACCGACAGCGGCAAGTCCATGTCGAAGTTGCTGGACCCCGACACTTACGAAACAAAGCGAGTCGTTAGCCTGGTGCCGGGGGCCGATTCCATAGGCTATAGCGCTGCGGAGAATATCGTTTACATCGTCACCGGAGGCAAAGATGTGGATATGAAGACGGCTGAGCTGGCTGCCGTCAATCCTGATACGGGCGAAAAAAAACGCGCTGTCACTCTTCAGGATGACCACGTCGAAGCCATGGCGATAGAGAAAGATGGCAATCGACTCTTTATTAATCTCACGGCAACCAATAAGCTGGCCGTGATTGATCGAAAGACGATGAAGATAATTTCCCTATGGCCGGTGCCGGCCGCACAGCAAAATGCCATGGTCGCCTTTGATGCGGACCATCATAGGTTGTACGTCGGCTGCCGCAAGCCCGGCATGATCGTGACCATGAACTCCGATACGGGAGCCGTCACGGGTACAATTGGCGGCCCTTTGCGTTCGGACCAATTGTTATTTGACGCAGCATCGCATCGGCTCTATATGCCAGGCGGAGAAGGCTATATGGGGGTTTACGACACAAGCGATTCGGACCATCTGAAATTGATTTCGAAAGTGCCAACTGCGCCGGGAGCAAAGACTGGCATCGTCCTTCCCGAGATCAAGAAGATCGTCTTGGCGGTTTCTCCGGGTGACACCAAGGCCACGGCAAAGGTACTCACATTCACCCTTCAGTAGAAGATATTATTTCTGACGCGTCTAGTAGCGGAGAGCGGATTTTGTCTGACCCTGCCCTGGTACTCGAGAAACAAGAAAACCCGTCGCTACTCAGCCGCTGCACCGCTTTCTTCGTTTATCTGTTCGAGCGTCTGATTCCCGATCCGTATGTGTTCGCAGTAATCCTGACGTTTGTTGCAGCGCTCCTGGCTTTGTTCCTGGCGCCCCAGGGAACTCCGAAGAACATTCTGTCGTCATGGTACGGAGGCGTGTTTGGAATTCTGACCTTTGCTTTTCAAATGGTGATGATGCTGGTTACGGGTTACGCGCTGGCCAGCGCTCCCAGCATTGCAGCGGGTCTTTCGCGGATTGCTTCAATTCCAAAGAACGCGCCCGCGGCAGTGTCGTTGACCGTGGCGGTTGCCATGATCGCTTCCTGGCTGAATTGGGGCCTGGGTTTAGTGGTGTCGGCACTGCTTGCGCGCGAGATCGCGAAGCGCGTCGAAGTTGACTTCGGCTGGCTCGTCGCCGCTGCGTACACGGGCTTTGTCGTATCGACCGAAGGACTCTCCGGGTCTATCGCTCTCTCCCAGGCCACTCACGGATCGGCGCTCAACATCGTGGAAAAGGTTACCGGGCAGTTGACCCCTCTGTCGCAAACCGTGTTTACGCGCTTCAACCTTCTTCCCGTGCTCGTGCTATTTATCGTGCTGCCGTTGATCTTTCGCTATCTCGGCCCCGCCCCGTCACACGCAAGAACAGCGGACCCAGCCAAACTTCGCGCAGAGGATCAACTGCAGAAAGGCAAAGAAAAGACCGGAACGATCGGCTCCAGGCTCGATCATGCATGGATTCTGAATCTGTTGATGGTGGGGTTTGGCGGATTCGCCCTTGGCATTCAGTGGGCGCATAACGGCTTCTCGCTGGATTTGAATTCGGTGATTACGATGCTGCTGCTCGCCGGACTGCTGTTGCATTGGACGCCTGTCGCCTATGTAGGGGCGGTGCAACGTGCGGCCCGAGTTACTGGCTCACTCATTCTGCAGTATCCCCTGTACGGCGGGCTGATGGGGATTATGACGGGAACGAAACTCGCGGAGGTTCTGGCCCGAGCTTTCCTTCGCTTTTCGACCGCCCACACGCTGCCGTTTTGGACCTATCTGACATCTCTGATCATCACTTTCTTTGTGCCGAGCGGAGGAGGTCACTGGGCCGTGCAGGGACCGTTCATCGTTCCCGCCGCCCGCGATCTCCACGCCTCGCTGGCCGGAACCACGATGGCCGTCGCGATGGGCGAGTCCGTGGCCAACATGCTGCAACCCTTCTGGGCGCTCCCCATTCTGGCGATCGCCGGCATTCCTATGCGCCGCATGATGGGGTTCATGGTTATCACCTTCGCGATATCGCTGGTCATCTTCGGAGCATCACTGCTTTTTCTCGTTCCCGGTTCCTAAGACGATGACCGGTTAAAACACAGTCCCCTAGGCATTTGACCGAGCCTGGGAGAAATTAGCTATCCGCCGATAATTCAGAAATGAGTTATAGGTATCAGTTAGCTTCGGCCAAGTTTTCTATCCCTCACTCCAACCACGATTTTCAGTTTCAAAACCACGAGGAAAGATTTGTTCTTCGAGCGAGCCAGCTTAGCATTCATCTTGATTTGAAGCGAATGCTGTGCCCGACAGAAGTTTAGAGAATACGGACGTACCCCGTTGCCCAAAGGCCTACGAATAAATCCCCGGCGCCTCATGTCCAAGCTTCTGCACGTACTCAACATACGACCCAGGATAAACAGTGGGATGGCGGTCGGTGCCGCTTTCGCCGCCCAGTTCCAGCACACGCGAGCCGAGACCGCGAAGGAACATGCGGTCATGCGATACAAAGATCATGGTGCCTTCAAAATCCTTGAGAGCGTCCACCAGCATTTCCTTGGTCGCAAGATCGAGGTGATTGGTCGGTTCGTCGAGCACCAGGAAGTTCGGCGGGTTGTAGAGCATGCGTGCTATTGCCAGCCGCGATTTTTCTCCGCCGGAGAGTGCGCGGATCTTCTTATCTACGTCTTCGCCGGAGAATTGGAATGCTCCCGCCAGGTTCCGCAATGACCCGAGCCCGTCCTGAGGGAAATCCTGTTGCAACTGTTCGATCACGGTGAGATCGGACTTGAGCAAATCCAAAGCCTGTTGCGCGAAGTAGCCCATATAGAGGCTGGCGCCGAGCCGCACGCTTCCGGCATCTGGAGCGCTGGCTCCGGCAATCATCTTGAGCAGCGTGGTCTTGCCCGCGCCGTTTCTTCCCATGACGGCCCAGCGCTCTCCGCGGCGAATGGTGAGGTTGAAGCCTTCGTAAATCACACGCGGGCCGTAACTCTTGTGCAGATTCTCAATGACGGCCACCTGTTCGCCGGATCGTGGAGGAACGCGAAAGTCGAATTTCACGACCTGCCGTTTCTTCGGCAACTCGATCTTCTCGATCTTGTCCAAGGCCTTAATCCGGCTCTGCACCTGGGCCGCTTTGGCGGCGTGCGTCCTGAAGCGATCAATGAAGCGCTGTTCTTTGGCAAGCATGGACTGCTGCCGGGCGAACGCAGCCTGCTGATTGCTCTCTCGCACCGCCCGCTCGCGTTCGTAGAAGTCGTAGTCGCCCGAGTAGGTGATGATCTCGCCGCCATCAATCTCTGCAATCTTTGAGACCAGACGATTCATGAACTCGCGGTCGTGCGAAGTCATCAGCAAGGCGCCGGGAAATGACTTGAGAAACTGCTCCAGCCAGATGATGGATTCGATGTCGAGATGGTTCGTCGGTTCGTCCATCAGCAATACATCCGGCATTCCGAGCAGGACGCGCGCCAGCGCAACCCGCATTTTCCATCCGCCCGAGAGCGCGCCCACGTCGCCGTCAATCTGATCGTCTTTGAATCCGAGACCGTGGAGCACTTCACGGGCTTGCGATTCGAGCGCGTAACCGCCCATATGCTCGTACTCCTCCTGCACGTGACCGAAGCGATCAAGAATGCGGTCCATTTCATCAGCCTTGTCAGGGTCGGACATTTCCCGCTGCAAGGCTTCGAGTTCGTGGTGCAGATCGCCGACGCGTCCGCTCCCTGCGATCGCTTCATCCAGCACCGAACGGCCCTGCATTTCCTCGACGTCCTGGCGAAAGTAGCCAATCGTCAACTTTTTGGGGACTGAGACCGAGCCCTCGTCGGGAGTTTCCTCGCCAACCACCATCCGGAATAGCGTTGTCTTGCCCGCCCCATTGGGACCGACCAGCCCGACTTTTTCGCCGGGATTCAACTGAAACGAAGCATCCACGAAGAGCAACTGCTTGCCATACTGCTTATTGATGTTTGAGAAAGAGATCATTTTGAGAGGTCATTTAAACGAGCAACTCGCGGTACGCTGCCTCTTCCAGTGTAGCGTGGCTGGAAAATTGCCGGCGAATGCTGGTTATGGGAATGCTGAAAATCTGGGCAGACGGAACGGGCTGCGCATTTTCTCGCGATTTGCTTGCCGGGCGTAAAATAGTTCCATGAGTCCAGACGTTTCCGAACTCTTAAAAAAGGCCTTGGCTCTCCCGCCGGAAGCCCGTGCTGCTTTGGCTGGATCGCTGTTGGAAAGCCTCGACGATACCGTTGACCCATCGGTCGAGGAAGCATGGAAACACGAAATTGCGAGACGCATCGAGGAACTGGATTCCGGCAAAGTAAAACCAATTCCATGGGCAGAGGCGCGGCGCCAGATTACCGCCCTCCTCAGTGGCCGCTAAGTCTCTGGACATTCACCCGTCCGCACTCGCGGAACTCAAGTCTTCCATCAGTTGGTACCTGGAACAAAACGAAGCCTCCGCCGATAAGTTTGTCGAAGAGATAGATCGAGCAATTGACCTCATACTAGCCTCACCCCGACGTTGGCCGACGAGTGACCTCGACACCAGGAAGTTTGTTCTCCGCCGTTTTCCTTATGCGGTGATTTACCACGAAAGGAAATCAGTGGTCAGAATCTTGGCCGTCGCCCACGGACACCGGCAACCTGGATATTGGAAAGACCGGGTCTAACAGTCGGGATCAGTGAACAGAAATCAAGGATCGCAAAATTCATACTTGACATTGACAGATACTCCACTACCATATGGTTGTGGATAAATTAGGTACAACATTTGCCGCTTTATCGGATCCAACCCGGCGGGCAATGATCGAACGACTCTCCCATGGGCCTGCCTCTGTGCATGGATTGACGGAACCGTTTGCACTCTCGCAGCAGATGATTTCGAAACATATTGCCTACCTGGTGCGGGCGCGCATTGTGATCAAGGCGAAGCGTGGACGAGAGAGTGTGTGCACGCTCAGGCCAGCGGCGATCAAGAGGGTCAGCGACTGGGCGATCAGCTATCGCCGGTTCTGGGAAGAGAGTTTCGACAAGCTGGAGGTGGTTGTGAACGAAATGAAAAAAACGGAGATCAGAAATGACAAAAAACACGGTTAACGAGATCGAGCGGATGGTTGTCACAAGAGTTTTTGATGCCCCACGCGAATTGGTTTGGAAGGCGTGGACAGACCCGAAGTACGTGATGCAGTGGTGGGGGCCGAAGGGCTTTACTGCGCCCTTTTGCCAGATGGATTTTCGCGTGGGCGGAAAATCTCTCTTCTGCATGAGAACGCCGGATGGGCAGGAGTTCTGGAATGCGGTTGAATACCACGAGATTGTTCCCCAGGAAAAGATCGTTTCCTCCATGTACTTTTCGGACTCGAAGGGAAACAAGGTTGACCCTGCGGAATTAGGAATAGAACATGAGGCCATAGACGGTGCGTACGACGTGACCATCTTTGAGGATCTCGGAAACGGCCAGACGAAACTCACCCACATTGGAAATGAACCCATGGAGAGCGCGAAAAATAGCGGTCAACTAGAGGGCTGGAACCAGATACTCGATAAAATTGCCGAGGTGGTTACGAAGCTAGCGCAGGCGAAATAACGAAGTTGGAGTTTTATGATTGTCATGCGCGAGATCTAGAAAAACGGGGGACAGACGGGGACGTTCACTAATTTCCATTTGCCGAAAAACTGGGAAACGTTCCGTCTGTTCCCCCGTCTGTCCCTCGCCTGTCACAATTTGTCTTTTTTCCCTCACGAAATGCTACAATACTTACAACAGTTACACCGGAGGATCGATGAAGCAATCGCGTACCATGGTGCTCAGTATGCGCCTGCCAGTGGAGAGCGGAAAACGCTTGAAGCGCATCGCGAGTCGGCACGGCTGGACGGCGAGCGATGCCAGCGCGCGGCTGGTGGAAGAGGGCTTAAGGCGGTCGGAATTTGCCTTCCTGGATTTTCGCGATTCACCGGCAGGCAGGCAAGCCTATATCCAGGGCAGCACCCTGGCGATATGGGAGGTCATGTTGCTTCTTCGGAGTTACAAAGGAAATGTCAAGGACGTGGCCAAGCATCTGAAATGGCCTGAAGCGAAGGTTCGAGCTGCCCTTCACTATTCGGAGGCATTCCCCGGAGAGGTCAACGACGCGATCGCGGAGAACGATTCAACTGATTTCGACAGCCTGAAGCGCATGCTTCCCCAAGCGGTCGACTTTGCCGCCAGACCGACCAAGCGCGGCTGACATGCTCAGGCTTCTTCTGGATGAGCACATCTCCCCAGACGTAGCGAATGGCATTCAACGCCGGAATCGTTCGTTAGTTCACCCATAGTTATCCACTCCATGGTGCAGTGGGAGAGCGGAAACTTCCTTGGGAAGGAGGATTCCGTTTGCCTGTTGGAAGCAGCGAAGCAACGCTTGACCCTGGTTACGTATGATCGCAGGACGATTCCTCCATTGTTAAAGCTCTGGGCAGAGGAAGAGCGACCCCATGGCGGTGTGATATTTGTCGATGAAAAGACAATTACGCCGGCGGATATTGGAGGGCTAGTCCGTGCTCTAATTTCGCTCGTCGACGAAGCCGGGGGAATGGACTGGACCAACCAAGTGTACTTCTTGCGGAGCGGACGCTGAGGCGTCCCACGACCCAAATACAACCTGTGAGCGATTAGAAATTGGGGAACGTCCTGTGCAGTTCACCCGTCTGTCCCCAGGTTTTTCCCCACGAGTTTCCGAAGCAATGATGGCGAATCTTCGGAGCGTTCTGATGACCTTCTCCGCTCTGCAAATGTCGTGCTCCCAAAATCGGACGACCTTCCAGCCATTGTTTCGTAGTCGGGCCGTCAGTCGCTTATCACGTCGCTTGTTTCCGTCGATCTTGGCGTTCCAATAAAACACGGTTCGACTTGGGCCGACGGAGATGTTTCGGGCATCCATGCCAGAAGCAACTATCTACGAAGATTGCGATTTGAGCGTCTGCGAAGGCGAAGTCGGGCTGGCCTAGAATCCCCTTCGGCTGCACTGACCATCCCCGGAATCCATGCCTCACCAACAACGATCGAAACCTCCACTCGGTACTCTTATTGCCCATCGAGCGAACCCGAGCCATTACTTTGGAACGTTGGTCTTTACGGAGGGTATCCATTTACTGCGGATTCGGAATCACGATTTTGTTCACGGGCCGTTTACTCGTCAAGGCCCTGACCAGTCGCCAGAGGTGGGGCTTTAGCGGTGTGTGAACCATATCTTGAAAGCTGGCCCTCGCTGCTGCACCATCATTTGCTGTCATCGGGCCTGCGTAGAAACCTGACACGCCGAGTTCAATCACTCCGGGTTGCCCGTCGGCTCCGCTCCGAATGAGAGACTCAACATGTTGACTTCACCAGTATGTTCCGTAAGGAACTTTCTGATGTCGAGGGCGGTTGATTCGCAGATGTAATTGACTAGCACATCTTGCAATAGCCAGATCGTCTTTCCACCCCAATGCACACTGACTTCACTTTTGACGATCAACTGACTTACCATCCGCGCCCAGACTTGGCGATAGTTAATGCCGGGAGCTTTGTGGTCTTGACCCAGCATCGCATCTTCAAACGCCGCCGAAATTGTTGTCCGGTTTCTCTTGTTTCCACCTGACGTGCTCGAAGTCATGATTTCGATGATGGAAGGCGTGCTGAGCGGAAAGTCTTCGACGTAAAGTCCACCGTCACGTTGAGCGATTGTGTAGCCGTTTCGCTCCAGACGCCTTCTAAGAATTGCCCACGTTTCGTTTGCTGCGGTTGCCGCATCTTGCTGGGTTATGCGGCCCATCGGCATCACAATATAATCGAATGTGTAGTCGAATCCTTTCCGGCGCCCGTCCACGTCATCGTGAAACTTCAGTTTAACTTCCGACCAAACACCAAGAGTTGTTCCCGCAGGATAGCTGAGAAGAGAAAGTACCCTCGCTTCGGCTACTGATTGATGTGTATCTACGTCTTGGAGTGAGGTTCGGCTAAGTGCCAGAAGTCTGCGTGGACACACGATCCAAGGCGGGCCATCTGACGTCAGTTTGATAGAGCAAATGCCCGCGGCGATGGTTTCCTTTCCAGCAGGAAGGGTGAGCACCGCTGCCACTTCAGGATGGGACGCCAGCTTCAACTCCGACGAATATCGGTTACCGCCGCCGTCACAATCCCTCGCCATGAAACTGCATCGACCAGTTCTACGTGCTTGTTGTGCTTCTGGAGATGTGTCGGTGATCGGATAGCTGAAGATTTCAAATATTGTTGGCATCGAGAACTCTTCTTATTTGTTCCGTCAGAATCCTTGCCAACGGCGGGGGAACCGAGTTCGCAACTTGTCGATGTTGATCCAGTGCCCGAACTCTACCGGAACGCCCCCTGATTGGCCCTCTCAAGACATAAGAATCCGGGTATCCATGAATCCGCAAGTACTCACGAGGAGTCAGGTACCTATCCTCGGTGGGATGAAAAAAGATCTCGCCACACCGCAGTGTGTTGGCTGGCTTGGTGCGGGACACTCGCAGGAATTTCGTCGTGTCCTTGACAGTTAGATTCTGACGCTGTTCTTTTGGGAGATGCTTCTGGCCAGCCAAGAACGCTCCTTCTGGCACACCTTTGATGCGGAATCTGTCACCCGCTGGAGTAACGTCAATATGACAGCAATCTTTGCCTTTGCCATTTCGGTCAGTCGGCTGTGGGAGTCCCTTCAAGACTTCTCCGACATTGGTGTATGACGGAAGCCCGAATAATGCAAGAGTTTGCTCTGCTGGGGCATGGGTGGGTGCTGGGAATTCAAATCCGTTGGGCTTGCGTGTGGCAACAACGAAGACTCTCTTTCGCAACTGAGGGATCCCAAACTCAGCAGCGTTGATGACCTGCCACTTTGAAACGTATCCGAGGTCACGAAGTTCCGTCAGTAATAGCTCAAAGACCTTCCCCCGATTGCCTTCCTCATCCTTCGCACTCAGCAGTCCCTTGACCTGCTCCATCAGAATCGCCTTGGGTTTGAAAATTTTCGCAAATCGGGACATCTGAAACAACAACAGACCACGCTCATCAGCCAACGCTTCCTGTTTGCCGATCTGTGAAAAGGCTTGGCACGGCGGGCCGCCGCATAAAAGGTCGAGTTCTCCGGGCTTCAGTTTTAACTGCGACATCAGGGCCTTCGGATCAACCAACCGAATGTCATCTTCGATCACTCGTGTGGTGTGTTCTGCTCTTGCTACCGCCGCCCTCAGCGTCTCGCAACAGTGGGGGTCGTGCTCAATGCAGGCCAAAATCTCAAAACCAGCATCACGGACTCCGATGTCCATGCCGCCTGCGCCTGAGAACAAAGACAGAGCGACCCTCCGATTTACTTTTGCTTGCTGCGTTCCAAATCGAATGAGGCACCCGGCAATTTCATTGAATGAGATCAGGTTCGCAGGCTGAGAACATTTGTGGAAATCCTCCGGCCGATAACAGTATAGGCGAAATAAAGGCGAACACGGTACACTTCAGGACGTGTACCGAGGCCGCGAGATGTGGGGACATCTCCGGGTTCCAGGAAAACGTGGAGGAATCAGTTGACAAAGTCGGGGATGGAGCTGACCCGATTCAGGACATACCGCATGCCGTTCGTCGGCCAGCAACACGACGTCCGTTCACAATTCTGGTCGCATCGTCTATCCTCGAATTTCTGTCCCTCGTGAACCTACGGATGCACTGCGAATCCAGACGGCAAAGCTGCCTCAAGGTTGATTTGTTCGCCGGTGATGGGGTGGTGGAATTTTAGAAATCGAGCGTGCAGGAAATATCCTCCATCGCCCGGGAGGCCGGGGAGATTTTCTAGAGACTGGCCGGATAATCGGTAAAATCGGGCGGGTGGCCCGGGCTTTTGATTGCCGGCAGACACCGGACCGAGGGTGCCCCGTCCTTTGCGCAGTTTGCAAAGGGCGGGTACCACGAACGCATGCGCAACCGACTTTGTGCGGAAGAACAAGAGTTGCGTCGGCAGCATCGCCGCCCACCCTTGCAAAAAACGCAAGGATGGGGCACCCTCCGTGGGAATGGTGCAATGCTAAAGATGGGCCACCCGCCCTAATTTATGAAACGGTGAATTGCCTGGTTGGCGTTATCTTGAAATGAAGTATTTTTCAAATCAGTAAAAAAGGTGCTCTGGTCCACCATGCTCCCCGATAACTTACCCTCTTTGCTGGCATAAAAAACGCCGCTTTTGTACCGCTCATCCGAAATGGCATCTACAAAGCGTTTTGCACCTACGTCCAACGTATGCACCATTCCGCCCATCAATGGGAACACAATGGGCATCATCACGTACTTCAACATAAACCGCATTGGCGGGGGAAGACTATCTGGCGCCTGAGTTCCTTTTGTATTTCCTGGGCTCACAACAACAAACTTGAGCTTAGGATATTTTCTTGCCATTGATAACGTCCACATGGTTTCCGCATACTTGACATATGCGTATGCTTGCAATGCATTGAACTTCTTACCAAAATATGATCCATCAAGAACAGCAGCGAACTCATCTACAGAAGAAGTCCTCATTGATACTGGTTTTACTCCGAGCATCTTTACGCCTGGAACAGCTTCCGCACTGACTGATAGAACTGTTTTCCTTAACTTGTCCCGCTTGATCAATTCCTCCACTAGAATTACATTGCCTAAAATATTCGTAGCAGCTAATTGATTCATGCCGGAAGGTGTAGATTTCGCAGCCGTTTTTCCAATTACTCCACCTGCATTTAAAACGATTGCATCAATAGGTTCCTTTATTTCTTCTACTGCCATTCTTACGGAATTGGCATCTGTAACATCCCCAATAACAATTTCAAAAATCTTTTTCCCCGTTTTCTCCTCAAGGTCGTTGTTTGCTGCCTGTGCTCTCGCTCGATTTCTGCAAAAAAGAATTACCTTCTTTGTTTCTTTTTGCAATGCCAACTGTCGGGCAGTCTCTTTCCCGAGCCCAGCATTTGCTCCGGTTATTAATATACTTTCGTTAGCGATCGAATGTTCCATGGGCATCTCCGTGGTGGAATAGTGAAGGCCGAGTCGTGAGACCCCGCGAGGCCAGAGCCAGTTTGCTATTTTCGAACTATTTAGTTATATAATTGCTGCGACGACCATTGTCAAGGAGTTTTGAACTAAATGATTCACAATACCGCTAGGCCGCGGGGTCGACCTCGCAGCTTCGACGAGATGGGGGCGCTGGAAAAGGCGACTCAGGTGTTCTGGTCGAAAGGCTACGACGGAGTGACGATTGACGATCTCGTCGCCGGGATGGGTGTGGGACGGCCGAGCCTGTATGCCGTCTTTGGGGACAAGCGGGCGATATTCTTGCGCGTCCTTAGGGCGTACGCAGAACGGAAGGGCGCAGCAGCCGCGAAGGCACTCCTCTCGCCACAGAGTCTTCGCGACTCGATCGCGGACTTTCTGAGGTACGCCGTCGAAAGTGCGACCGAGAAAGGGTCCGCCCGGGGCTGCCTTATGATGTGCGTCGCGCCGATTGTGAACGACGCTGAGGTCCAGCGGTTCCTGCAGAGCGCGGTCGCGGGCGGCGCGGCGCTGCTGGAGCGCCGTTTCCGGGATGGGATCAGCGCGGGAGAAATCCCATCTGACTTTCCCGTAGCCGCGCGCGCAACCCAGGTCACGGATTTAGCGCGTGGGCTGACCATGCGTGCGCTGATAGGCACGCCGCGCAAGACGCTCCTCAAAGAGGCTGAGGAAGCGGCCGACTTGGTGCTCCTGGCGCGGCGCGTCTGACGGGTTATCGGAAACAACTCACTGAGGAAATGACCAGGAATTTCTGTCCCCCCTGAACCTACTGATGCAACGAGAATCCAGACGGCAAAGCTGCCTCCAGATTGATTGGTTCTCCGGTGATGGGGTGGTGGAATTTTAGAAATCGGGCGTGCAGGAAATATCCTCCATCGCCCGGGAGGCCGGGGAGATTTTCAAGAGGCTGTCCGGATAAACCGTACAGAGGATCGCCTACCAGCGGATGGCCAATAGATGCCAGATGGATTCTGATTTGATGAGGGCGTCCCGAACTTAGGCTTACCTCAAATGTTGTGGTGCCTGGTGTGCTGGGTGACGCCGTGCTGCTTGACGCCGTGCTGCTTGGCGCCCGTGAGATCACCTTCGCCAATGACTTTGACGGCTTGCCACTCGGGTTGGCCGCCCACACCATGCCGATGCGCGGGTGCGGTACGAGTCCGATGGGTGTGAGGATTTCGTAGGCATCGTGCTGGGCGTCGTTCTGAGCGACGTTTTGAGCCAGCGCCCAATAGATTTTTTGAATTCTGGATGTGTTCCAGTCTGCGCTTAGTTTAGCGGCGGCCTGCGCTGTTTTGGCGAAGAGAACGATGCCGGTCGTGCCCCGGCCTAATCGGTGGACAGGGTTTGCGTTGGGGGTTTGCTTTTGCACCAGGCGCAGGAGGGTGTTTTCCATGAAGCCGCCGCCGGGGAGGGTTGGCAGTCCGCCAGGTTTGTTGACGGCCAACAAATGGGGGTCATCAAACAGAACTTCGAAGTGCTGAGGAGCGTCTGGCTCGATCCAGGGTGGACGGTTCCAGACGAGGGTTTGGCCTGCAATCAGCGATTCGCTTCCGGTGGCCGTAACGCCGTCGACGGTGACTTCGCAATTGTTCAGATTTTGTTGCCAGGCTTGAGGGGTTGAGTGTGGGTAAAGGCTTGCCAGGTGTGAAAGCAGGGTCCGTCCATGATCTTTGCTGCTGATGATCGTGGTATAGGCATGGCCCCGATTGAGCATGTGGTTTGAGTGTAAGCTATGGCATCAGCGGCAGGAGTTGCTGTGTTGCGAGCGAGAGGCTAAAAGACCACGAAATGCGAAAAGGGTTTACGAGAAGACCACAACCGGACGCCCCTGCGGCGCACGTCAAGAACTACATAACGCCGAGCGGCCTCGATCGCCTCAAAGATGAGCACCGGTTTCTGCTCACGAGGGAACGCCCGGCCGTGGTGGAAGTGGTGGCGTGGGCTGCCGGCAACGGCGATCGGAGTGAAAATGCCGACTATCAGTATGGCAAGCGGCGGCTGCGGCAAATCGATGGGCGGATTCGCTTTCTCACCAAGCGAATCGAGGCCGCGGAAGTGGTGGACCCGGAAGCTTCGAGATCGGGGCAGGCGGCGGTGAGAGCATTCTTCGGAGCGACCGTGCGCTATGCCAATGCCGCGGGTGCGGAGCGAGTGGTGAGCATCGTGGGCACAGATGAAATCGATCTCAACCGCAACCACATCAGTTGGGTGTCACCTCTGGGGCGAGCGTTGATGAAGTCGGCAGCGGGTGACAGCGTAGTCCTGCAATTGCCGGGCGGCACAGAAGAGTTGACCGTGCTGGAAGTGTGTTACGAACGCATTTCTGTGGAACCGTTCCGTGAACCACCCGGATCCGAGGCTCGCTCCGAGGCCTCGGCCAAGAGACCCCCTCGCCGGCGCTAATCCACCTGACGAAAAAGAGACGAAACGGCCACAGGGCACACGTAAGCAGTCACTGTTTCCGCCATACCTACCGCAGTTCGCTAGATGCACTCGGCTCGCCCATCGGGGTACAACAGCGAATGATGCGGCACTCCAGCATTACGACGACGGCAAACTACGGGGACCGGTTCCATCAGACCTGCGGTTAGCGCATAGAAGAGTTGTGCAACGGGCATTACAGCACGGAAACGGCACGGAAGATTCTGCAACCTACTGAAGAATTGGGGTGGGAGACGGGAATCGAACCCGCAACCGTCGGAGCCACAGTCCGATGCTCTACCAAGTTGAGCTACTCCCACCGCAGGCCTTGATTATAGCAATTGCGGCAGGAGAATGGTTTTAAGCTCTCGGCCTTCGGCTCTCGAGCCTCGAGCCTTGCAAGCCCAGAGTCTGGCGCGAATTACCGTCCCAGGCCCATGTACTGGAATCCCATGGCGCGTAAGCGAGAGGAGTCGAGTAGATTTTTGGTATCGATGATGATCGGC
>CAWGDB010000003.1:0-412193 GCA_963821295.1 uncultured Acidobacteriaceae bacterium
GGCAGTGCGCGACCTGAACCAGATCAAGCGCATCGTGAAGCTGATGGTGCCTCTGCCTCGGACTGCTGTGTTCAACCGAAATAGCAGCACCTGGCGGCCAATGGTGCCTCTGAGCTTTTCGGAGAGGTATTTGGAGATACAGGATGCATGTTCGTAGCGTTCTGGGGTCGCTCAGATTCCGTTTGGATCCTGTGTGGAAACTGAACCGGTGGCGAAGGTTTGACGGGAGAAGTACCTGGATGACTTCGAGTAGCTAGAATAAGGAGCCTCTAATGCCGATCACATGGTGGCAGCGATGAAGCAGAAGTACCCTGATTTTGCAGGGGAAGATCTGCTCGTCTTTTCAGCGAAAGCAGCTTTTCCCGCCGCAGCACCCAAATGACGTCATGCGCATCGCTGCCATCTACGACATTCATGCCAACCTCTCCGCGCTTGAGGCGGTACTCCAGGAGATCCGTCAGGCCAAAGTGGACTGCGTCGTCGTCGGAGGCGACGTCCTTCCCGGCCCGTTGCCGAGTGAAACCATCCAATGTCTGCTCGACCTCGACATTCCCGCGCAGTTCATCCACGGCAATGGTGACCGCGAGGTGCTCGCGCAGATGTCGGGCATGGAGACCGACTGGTACCGCACTGCGCCCGAACAGTGGCGCGTGCCAGTGCGCTGGACTGCGCAGCAACTAGACACTCAACATCACCGGCTCTTAGAGGGCTGGCCGCCAACATGCCAGGTCGAGATTCCCGGCCTCGGCGACGTGTTATTCTGCCACGCCACACCGCGCAATGACACCGAGATCTTCACCCGCCTCACGCCCGATGACCGCCTCTTGCCCATCTTTGAAGGACTCGGCGTCTCCGTGGTCGTCTGCGGCCATACCCACATGCAGTTTGACCGGATGGTCGGCACGACTCGAGTCGTGAACGCAGGCAGCGTCGGCATGCCATTCGGAGAGCCCGCGCCGATTGGCTGCCGCTCGACCCCAATGTTCAGCTCCGGCACACTCGCTACGATCTTGCCCGAGCCGCCGACCGCATTCGCGGCACTACATACCCACAGGCCGAGGACTTTGCCGCGCGCAATATCCTGCATCCCCCATCCGAGAAAGAAACTCTCGCCGCGTTCACGCGAGCCGAGTTGAAGTAGCACGGTCACCACGACCGCAGCAGCCAAGCTGACTGTCGGCGGCTGGAGGCTAGAACCGCCAATTTGTTTCCAGCCACCGTGCATCGGTATTTGAGACTTGACGACTGAATTGCTTTCTGTCACTATCATTCGTCAGTTAGCTAAGTATACATTTGATGATGAGTTCGCGACGCCTTTGGGTCGCTCGGATTCCGTTTGGGCCTTGGGGAAATAGAACCTGTGGTTGAGCTTCTCTGAAGCGGAAGTGTACGTTTAGCGATAAAAGGATGCCCCTCTCAATGAAGGCGATCTCCGTAAGCGAATTTGGCGGTCCCGAAGTCCTGAAACTGGAAGATGTGCCTGACCCTCGACCGCCCCAACCAGGAGAAGTCTTGATTAGTGTGAATGCTGCGGGAGTGAATCCCTACGACACCTACATGCGAGCTGGCGCCTACGGCTCCGGGAATCCGGCTCTCCCCTTTGTACCCGGTTCCGACGCCGCCGGGGTCGTCGAATCCATAGGCGCCGAGGTAGACCTGACACTTGGGCAACGTGTCTATACCACGGGGACGATCACCGGCGCCTATGCGGAGTTGGCGTTGTGCAAGCGCTCCCAGGTGCACCTCTTGCCAGAACGTGTGAGCTACGCCCAGGGCGCGGGAGTTTACGTTCCTTATGCCACTGCGTACCGCGCGTTGTTTCAGCTGGCTCGTGCGAGGCCCGGCGAGACTGTGCTCGTCCACGGAGCCAGTGGTGGCGTCGGGTTGGCCGCGGTTCAGTTCGCGCGCGCGGCGGGCATGAAGGTCATCGGCACGGCCGGAAGTGAGGACGGCCTGCAGTTGGTAAAAGAGGGCGCACTGCAGGCGGTCCACCACCGCTCTACGGATTATCAGAAGCGGATTCTCGACATGACGAACGGGTGTGGAGTCGATGTGATCCTCGAGGTGTTGGCGAGCGTAAACCTTGCCCACGATTTGAACATGCTGGCCTATCGCGGGCGGGTCGTTGTGGTGGGCTCTAGAGGAAAAGTCGAAATTAACCCTCGAGACATCATGACGCGTGAGGCGGCCGTGTTTGGAGTTTTTCTCTGGAAGGTGCCCGGAGTAGAAGCGTCGGAGGCGCATGCCGCTCTGCAGGCGGGATTGGGAAACGGAACCCTGCGTCCGGTAATTGCTGCGGAGCTACCTCTGGCCTCAGCTCCTGATGCCCACCGGCGAGTCATGGAGCCCGGTGCGCGGGGAAAGATCGTCCTCGTTCCCTGATGGAGGCACGTGTGCGCGATCTAACGAGTCTCGCCTGTTGACGGACGTGCCGATGGTTCCCTCGGGCGTCAACTGAACGTAGAAGCAGATGCGACGGAGCGACGCTCTTAGAGAGCGCTAGCACAATTCGACACGTTGCAGCCTGCCCCATCTGTCGGCTGCCGCTCGATTTTGCGGAATTGGTGCCGTGCACGAATGATGTGGTTTCGGGAGGTACACAGATGTACTATCGCGTGGACTATGCAGTGACCATGTTAGTTGCCGGCTTCCTGGCAGGTGTTCTATTCAGCAGAACAACAGAACACATCGTTCCATCTCGACTTGCACGAAGATACTACACCGCTGTTGCGATTCTGTTGGTAATACGAACAGGAGCCTTTGTCGGCACCATCCTCGCGAGTCACACGAGCTTCTGGGGTACCTTCGGCAAGATCATTGGAGATCTTTTGGGCATTTTGTTCGGCGTGTTGTTTGGATTGGCGATCAAGCGCAGGGACGCGCGCGAATTTCTAACGGATTCGTCCGTTCTGGGAGCGATCTGAAAACATGAACCCCGAGGTTGTGAGACTCGCCCCGGCATTGGAGAAAGCACGCATTGAAGAGACCTGGGCTGGATTACGGCCCGATTCGCCAGACCATCTGCCGATCATCGGCCCGACCGATGTAGAGGACGACAGTTATCATTTGCAAGTGTGCTCTGACAGTCCGTTCTAGCTAGTAAATGTGCGTAGGATATACGGATCGAGAGATTGGAGAACCTTTATGCCTTCCCGCCTAATCGCCACTCTGCTATTCCTCGCTTGCATCGCAAAGGGCTACCTGAGCTATGGCCAGCAGATCGTGGGGGACGTAGCAGTGTCCTTGATCGGGGCACCTTCCTGGGTTGGGCATCAGAATGGATTTCAGTGCGATCAGAAGGGTGAATTTTTCTATCGACCAGACTTTCGGCGGGAGAGCGACGTCGGATCAGTAGTGCGGGTGAATCTGGACGGTTCGACGTTGCTGTTTCAGGTCCCAAACCGGCTGGATTCGCTTGTTATATTTGCAGCGGCCAACAACGGGCTAGTTGCCCTCGGGCGAGCCGTCGTTGCTGGTTTGCGCCCTACGGACGGTCCCTCAGTGGAGACTCGCTTGTATCACTTCGACGATCAGGGCAAGGTTGTCGCCCAACACCCGATTTCGTTTGATTTTAGGCCGACCCAGATTGCTGTAACTTCCTCTGGCAAGACAGTCGTGATCGGTTATTTGGACCGCATGACCAGGGAAGGCGCAAGGTTTGCCGGCGCGGTTTTGGATGGGAAGGACAAGGTGATCCGAATCTTCGAATTGCCTGAACCCGCAGACGGTGGGAAATGGGTTGGTGCAATGATGGAGGGTGGCGACGGAGTTGCCTACGCGTTGCTGCAAGCCCTGCCCAAACGATTAAATGCCGTCGCCACGATAACGGAATCTGGCCGCGTCGACATTGCCGATCTTCCGGTACCCCCAATGCTTCCTCCCAGCGAGTGGCGAGATGGAACGCGGCTTCCCGGTCAGTGGCTGCTGGGCCCGGGCATGGTGGTCGAGCAATATAGCATCTATCGCGAGATACCAAGTTTGATTCGCTTCAATGAATACGATTTTGGATCGGGTAAGAGGGTGCGCACCAGGACCACACTTCCTGCTGCCTTCCCAATATCTTGCTACCTAGGAGATCGAATTGTCGGCATGGTCCGGAGGGGTGATGGGGATCAGCAATCCATCCATCGGGTGACGGTCAAGCTCGAAGCTGCGCAATTGCACGACTAGTGCCGATTGACCGGAAGGTGTTGCTAAGGATTTCACGTCCCAAGCGGGATCGTTGTTGGTAAATCCCCCCATGGCGCTCACAATCCGCATCGCGCGCTCTAAGCGGGCGGCGCGGTCTCGGTCGTACGCTTACCCCCGGCCATCACATGCAAATTTCTATCCAGCAACGACTCACCGGCCTACCGGAGTTTCGCCTTCACATCATCAACAATGCACACGCCGAAGGCCGGGCGGTCTATGCGGAGGCGCTCGGTAAGGAGATCGGTTTTTTTTTGGGCTGGACCTGGTATTACTTCGATTCGTATTGGACCCGTCGGCAGGCTGTCTGGCGTTTCGAGAGAGTTTTCCTTTTACAATCCTGAGCCAAAGTTCGGTGCCGACTCGCTGAAGAATCTCCTGGCACAGAGAAACTGCGCCGAGTGCTTGCAACTCCCCGTCCTCGATCGAGGACGTTCATTCATGCGGCTTGCCGCCGGCGTATCTGCCGCTGTTGCCTGACAGCGGCCAACTTCCATCCCGCTCCCTGTGGATCTCCTGCTGGCAGCAGCGAGCATATCCATCAGGCTGACATAACCGACGGCACTCTTCAGGCGTATGTTGTTGTAATGCACGACGTAGCCTAGCAGGCTGCGGAAAACTCGGCTGATCTGAGTAACAAGGGGCAAGCCAGGTCAGGCAGGTCTCTCGTTAGGATTATTTCGTGACCTCCCCGAGAAACCAATCCACTACTCGACCGAAGACCGCTTCCAAACCTTCGGGTACCTGCTGATTCGGAAGGTC
Source organism: uncultured Acidobacteriaceae bacterium (assembly GCA_963821295.1). Lineage (GTDB taxonomy): Bacteria > Acidobacteriota > Terriglobia > Terriglobales > Acidobacteriaceae > Acidiflorens. The sequence continues at coordinate 4,951 of CAWGDB010000003.1, forward strand.
CAAGACATGGTCAGCACCTTCGATTCGCTCAAACACGGCGCCTCGCTGTTTTGCGGCCAACTCGGCGCGCAGGACGTCGAACCCAGCGATCGCCTGCTGCGTGTCGGCGGTGCCGTGGGCGAAATATAGAAGTGCATGCGATTTGAGGGCTTCCGCGATGACGGAGGTTTCCATGAAGCTGGACCACTGACGGTACGTCTGCCCCCAACAGAACTTAGTAGCGCTGTCCGGATCTTTCAGAATGTCGCTCCAGCACGCGTAGACTTCCTTTTCCGCGTCCAATCCCTTACTACGCATAAACTCCGCCATGTGGAATAGATACACTGGTCCGCCTCCCGATAAAGAGGCGGCGTGGGTGACTACCGGCGATACGTTCGAGACGCGCATCGCTACAATGCCGCCCTCCGAAATGCCGATCACGAGTGTCTTCGATGTGTCGACGCCAGGCAGCTTCTGCGCCTTTTGGATTGCGTCCGCAATGGTTGTAGCCCACCGGTCGAGCGTGAACTCGGCTAGGAACTCTGGACGGCAAGTGCGAGCGTCGCCGTCATCAGGCGGATAGTCCAGAAATTCGACACCCGGCTTTTCGACCGCCAGGATGCGGGTCCGTCCGCGGGCCACGGAATATAGAACCCCCTGTAGTCCACCGCTCATCCGCTTACCGTCGCTGACAAACTGAGATGAGCAGCCTGTTCCTTGGACCCAGACGATCAGCGGGACGGGATGACTGGGTGCTGGTTGAGTCGAAAGATAGAAGGTAATGCGCTTGCCATCTCTGTCATCTGCGACGTACCGCCGAAACGGCTTATCGCCTACAGGATAGTCTTCCGCCGCGACAAGCACGGAACAGAGAAGAAGATTGAGAACGAGAATCGAACAAATTTTAAGCATGACGAGTATTAGCATATGCCGGTGTAGAGCGATGGCGCCAGATCCTCGCACCGCCCAGCCAAGGTTTGGGCCTGAGTGGAACTGATCCCGCACCAGCAAACCTCTCTTGTTTCCACAACAGCACCTGATAAGAAGAAGTATGCGTGGAAAAGACGAGCAGCAGTTAGACGTGTTCAGCTATGTAAGCCCCGAGCGGCGAGTGCCGCAAGACCACCCCTGGCGTGCTCTTCGTGTCATGACCGATGAGGCATTGAGGGAACCACGGTTCAACAAGCTGTACGCCAAAACTGGGCGACCGTCGATCGCGCCGGAGAAGTTGTTGCGGGCGCTCCTGCTGCAAGCGCTCTACTCAGTTCGCAGCGAACGGCTTTTGATGGAACAGCTCGACTATAACCTGCTGTTCCGAGGATGAGGCTCGGCGCATCGTCGCTGAAGAGCGAGGACATCCGGCCTAGAACACCGCTTTGGGCGGATGACGTGAAGAAACACTGTCACGGCCCCTGTCGAAAGTCCCTTCACATCCACAACTTGGGTTTTCCTGCCGTGGCCCTATACTTTCCCTAGAATGGCTTTCTTGATTTTCTTGATTCTGGCCTCGTCGCGCTTATAGAAGGTCCACTTCTTGATTCTTTTGGGACGCGTCAGTCCGGCTTGGCACAGGATTTTCATATGCTCACTCGTGGTTGGTTGACTCACACGAAGCTTGCGTGCGATCAGGCAGCCGCAAACTCCGTCCTTCACTAAATCGCCGTCGACTTGCGGAGGGAAATGTTTTGTTGGGTCCTTAAGCCACTCGAGAATTTGTAGTCTGCGCTCGTTCGCGAGAGCTCGGATTGCGACAGTCGATATCATTATACGATTAGTACAGTCCCTAAACATCATAACACTTCAGTGTTTGAAATGCCATTTTCGGGCTCAACGGAGCTCAACGGAGACCGGCACCCTTAAGGCGTTGACGGCCGCAGTCAGGAGCGTGCGTCTTCGAATCGGCCGCTTCGAAGCAAGGAAAGAAACATGACTTCTTCGTCCACTCATCCCCGCAGTTGTTAATGGAAGCCGTTGCGGCTGTGGCGATGTCGGCGGCGGGCACCACCGCAGTAAGTTGCTCGTTGCTCATGAAAGCTGTCGCGAGCGCGGTTCCGTTGAAGTCGACAGTTGAAGTCGGAAGAGAGCCCGTTCCGTTTACCTTTAAGGTAAATTGCGGCCCACCGGGCGCGACAGCATCAGGTACGACAGACTGGTTGAGGTATGGCACCGGGTTACCCGCGGGGGTATTCGGCAGTACCTCGATGCTCAGAGAAGGTTGCACAGCCGTCGCACCCACGCCGTCGGCCATCTGCACCCAGAAATACCACGTGCCTCCTTCTGCCAGCATGCCGCTGATCGTGCCGGTGCTGGCGCCGAGGCTGAGTCCGTTGGGCAACGCTCCGTAACCAGCCGACCACGAGCGCGTGGACCACGTGAACGGCGGCGTGCCACCGGACTCGGTCAACGTCTGACTGTAAGCGGCTCCTGCCGAACCTCCGGGCAAGGAAGTAGTCGTGATGGATGGCAAAGGGTTGATTGTGATCTTTACCGACGCTGTCTTCGTGTTGTCCGCGATCGACGTAGCAGTGATGGTTGCGCTCTGCACACTCGACCCGCTTGAGGTCGCGGTATAGGTAACCGACGAGGTAGTCGGATTTGTCAGCGAACCCGGCCCGTTCAGACTCCACGAGACGCCACGCTCGGAAGAATCGTTGGTGACCGTGGCTGTGATGGTTACCGATTTGCCTTGGTCGGTTTGCGTCGCCGAAACCGATACCTGGACGGAAATTGGCGGCGCGGAACTGGAACAGGAACATGCGAAGGCAAGCGCGAGGAACCCAGCGAGTGCGTAGCCAGACGAAGCCTTCCCATTTTGAAAGCCCTCAAATTACCAATCACGGCGTAAGGTTTCTTTGGCATGTGACTCCTCAGACCTGAATACGTCGCGTGTGCCTCTTAGTCAGTGACGGCGCAGCTGATCGGCGACCGGCTAAGCGCGAACCGTTCCAGTGCCCACAACCACCGCCTCACCGCCGACCCGAACCTCCTCGAGAACTCCAGCATGGATCGAGAGCGCAATGTGAATACGACTCGGGCGACCCATCCGGACGCCTTGGAGGCTCACGAGCCGCGAGGCCGTGTCAGCTGACACGGCGTTATGCTGGAGCAGATATGCGCCCAACGGTCCACTCGCCCCGCCGGTGGCCGGATCCTCCGGAATACCTAAGACGGGCGCGAACATTCGACTGTAGGCCGTGGCCTCATCATTGGCCGCCTCGGGCGAGAATACGAAAACAGGTAGCTCTTCGAGGTTCACCGCGCGGAGCAGCGCGCACAGTTTCGCACGATCGAGGGACGCCGCATCGACCGCTGCGCGCGAATTTAGCGGAACGTACACAAACGGGACGCCAGAGGAAGCGACCTCCACCGGTAAATCCCCCCCGGCAAGGTCGCTGGGTTGAACGCCAATCGCGGCGGCAACCGCGACGGTGTCGGCGATGATAGGCCCCGAGGTGGGAAGCGGTTGCGTCATCCAGGCAAAGCGCAGCGCGCTCGGACCCCACTCGAGCCCCACGGTCGTTGGTCCGATATTGAGGCCCAGGACTGCCTTATCAGCGCCTGCACGCAGCCGTCCCGCTCCGGCAAGCGCAAAGGTCGTCCCGACCGTCGGAGACCCAGCCATGGGTAGCTCCAGGGACGGCGTGAAAATGCGGACGCGCGCGTCGGTCCCGGGAGCCTCGGGAGGCAATACGAACGTGGTCTCGGGGAGAGCCAATTCATTTGCGATCCGCTGCATCCGCCGTTCGTCAATTCCCGCGGCATCGAGGAACACGGCCAACTGGTTGCCCGTGAATGGCTGATCCGTGAAAACATCGAGATGGACGTACTGAAGAACAGGCATTGGCTCCCCACTCCTTAATATGTAAGCGAATTTAACGCGCCCTAGACTCCAGCTTCAGGCATCGTCCGTGTTACGCCAGACGCGATCCCTGTTCCGCCTAGTCCGCTTAAACAAACTATAAATGTGACAGTTAGCTAACTAACGACATATAGTGGCACAGATTATCGCAAGTGTAAAGTCTGTCGGGATGTAGAGTAAAACTCAGTGACCGTCCGCGAGACTTCTTATTTCAAAGCACTTCCGCATGCAGCCGTAAGATCGCGGACAGTCAACTCGTGAGAAGCGTACTGGTCATACATTACGAAGCCCGGAAGTCGCTGGTACACGGGATCGTCCCAAGAGAGTTTACCCGCGTCCACTGGCGTGGCGAGAGCGGCGGTGGGAGGTTCTTATGTTCATCCCCGCCTTCTAGTTCTCCCGTTGCTGTTTTCGGTATGAGTTGCGCCATTTGCGGCGCTGTCCTCGCCAGACTGGAACCCCATGCCAGCGTTCGCGACCAAATCATGCCTCCGCTTGAGTTTCGCAGCTGCGTGAGACTTGTCCGAGCTGTCTTAGCGCAGGGCAACGCCTACCCTCCGAAGCACGACGGTTCCCGTTTGGAAAGTCGCCAGTCTCTGAAACGCCTCCATTCACCTAAGCGTCAACCCACTCACGGCCGAGGACTTGAGCCCTTCCGCGAATCGCGGTTCTCGTGACCTTTCCTTCAGCACATTCGATAAATGCCTCGATCAGGCTGGAAGCCTGCATGGCGTACCCTTGGGCGACGCGGAACTCGTATCGGCCTGTCTGACATTTGTAATCATAGGTTGCAAGATAGGCTCCCAGCGCGGCGGCAGCAACGCCAGTAGCCGCATCTTCAGGAAATCCGGCACGCTGTGGGAACTGTCGAGCTTCCACTTGCGCATTTGTTTTGTCTGTTTGTCGCGTGAAGGGATAAAATCCGGTTACCCGAAACTCATCGCAGAGTTTCCAAAGGGCCTCATAATCCGGCGTCAAGCTATCAAGCACTTTCGAGTCTTCGAGAGGTATCATTAGTTTTGCTCGCGAGACCGAAACGGACTGAATCGGACTGCCGGCTAGCACAATTCGCCTGGGGTCGATGGTCAGCGCCCGCGCTATGAGATCGGGGGTCACAGCGGGACCGAAGACAGGTTTGTTCTGCGCCAGTGTCACGATGATGCCTTCCGCGCTCCGGATGGATTCGACTTCGAATATGCCCGTCATGGTCTCAACCCGAATGCGGTTACACCTCAATCGATTCTCCAACAAGGCGATCGTGATGGCGGCGATGGTTGCATGCCCGGACACTCCCATCTCATGATCTGGCACGAAGTAGCGGAGCCGAATGTCTGCACCTTTCATCCGAGGGTGCAGAATGAACGCGGTGTCGAGCCCGAACTTGCGCGCGAGACGCTGCATCTGGCGATCGGTAAGCTTGTCGGCGGAAGGTATGACCGGGCACGGATTGCCGCCGTTCTGGCTGGCCGCAAACACTCGAGTATGCACGACCTCAATCTGGTCCGCTTTCACAAGTCCCCCTCCGCCAGTTTTCGCTTTTGCCGTACCTAAAAGGACAGTTGATTTCGCTACTCTGAAGTGGCCCCACTTCGATCGTTACATTTGGCCCCACCCTAACCGATAGATCGGCCTACCCTGTCTGCGAAGCGGACGGGGAGGGCGATGGACAGGAGACGCAAGGTGGAGCTATTTGAAGAGATTAGGCGGGAGCATGGGCACGGAGCCGGTTCGATTCGGGCGGTTGCGAAGAAACTGGGGGTGCATCGGCGGATGGTGCGACAAGCGCTGGCGAGTTCCATTCCGCCCCAACGCAAACTGGCGGTGCGGAACCGGCCCAGGTTGGGTCCGGTGATGGAGTTCATTGACGAGATACTGCGCCGGGACGAGACGGCTCCGCGCAAACAGCGGCACACCGCACATCGCATCTGGCAGCGGATCCGGCAAGAGCGGGCGGACCCAGTGGCGGAAGCGACGGTGCGACGTTACGTGCGGGAGCGCAAGCGAGAGTTCGGACTGGTGGCGCGAGAGACGTTCGTGCCGCAGGTCTATGACTGGGGCGGCGAGGCGCAGGTGGATTGGTACGAAGCCGTGGCCGAGATTGGGGGCGAGCGCCGGTCGGTGCATCACTTCGCGATGCGCTCGATGGCGAGTGGCGGAGCGTTTCATGTGGCTTACTATCACGCCACGCAGCAGGCATTTCTGGAAGCACACGAGTTGGCGTTCAGCTATTTCGGTGGCGTGTTCAAGCTGTTGCGCTACGACAACCTGAAGAGTGCGGTGAAGAAGATTCTGCGCGGGCATCAGCGGGAGGAGACAGAGCGCTTGATCGCATTCCGCTCGCACTGGGGCTTTCAGGCCGAGTTCTGCAATCCAGCGCGGGGCAACGAGAAGGGCGGAGTGGAGGGCGAAGTGGGTTACTTCCGCCGGAACCATCTGGTGCCGATTCCGCAGGCGAAGAACCTGGAAGAGCTGAACGAACAACTGCGGAGTTATTGCCAGCAAGACGAGCAGCGGCGGATCGCAGGCAAGCCGATGTTGGTGGGCGAGGCGATGCGGATCGAACGCGAGCATCTGCTGCCGATGACGGCGGAAGGATTCGAACTGGCGGAGACCAGTTTCCCGACGGTGGATGGTAAGGGTTGCGTGAAGGTGCGCACGAACTTCTACTCGACGCCATTGCGGCCGGGGACTCGCCCGCAAGCGAAACTTCTGCCGGCCTATGTCGAGATCTGGCAGGAACGGGAGTGCGTGGCGCGGCACGAGCGCAGTTTCGGACGCTATGAGCAGGTGCTCGATCTGGAGCACTATCTCGACGTGCTGGAGAAGAAGCCGGGAGCGCTGGCGGGATCGAGTCCGCTGCGGCAGTGGCGGGAACGCGGACGCTGGCCGGAGAGTTTCGACCGGCTCTGGCAGAGCTTGCAGGAACGACACGGCAAACACTCGGGCACGCGGGAGATGATCGAGTTACTCACGCTCGGCAGGCGTTACGGGTGGGAAAGGCTGCAGCAAGTTGTCGAGCAATCGCTGGCCCTGGGTTGCACGGATGCAGCTGCGGTGCGGCACTTGCTGACGGCGACGGAACTGAGTCGTCCGCACACCGAGTTGCTCGAACTGAACGGACTGGAACGCTACGAGCGGCCGCTGCCTCTGATGAACGAGTATGACCAGTTACTCGGCATCGCTGCCAGCACCGCGGAGGTCGCGCAATGAAAGAGCAAACGCAAGCCCTCGAACACGCCAGCGTCAAGCAGTATTGCAAGGCGCTGCGCATTCCGATGATCGGAGCGCACTTCGTGCAACTGGCAGAGCAGGCGATCAAAGAACAGCGCAGTCACATCGGGTATCTGGAAGCGCTGCTCACCATGGAGTCGGAAGAGCGCGACCGGCACGCCATTCAGCAACGACTGCGCGATGCCAAGCTGCCACGTTTGAAGACGCTGGAAGAGTTCGACTTCAACCAGGCGCGGCAGATTCCGGCGGCGAAGATTCGCGAACTGGCCGAAGGCGGCTATATCGAGCGCGCCGAACCCGTGGTGTTGATGGGCGAATGCGGCACGGGCAAGACGCACCTCGCGACTGGGCTGTGCGTGGCCGCGTGCCGACAGAAGCGACGAGCGCGATTCACCACCGCTGCGAATCTCGTGAACGAACTGGTGGAAGCGCGCCAACACAACGCGGTGAAACGAGTACTGGCGCGCTGGTTGCGCTACGACGTGATCGTGCTCGACGAAGTCGGCTACGTGCCACTGGCCGACATCGGAGCCGAGTTCTTGTTCCAGGTGATCGCAGAACGCGCCGAGCGCGCCACGCTGATCGTGACTACAAACTTGCCATTTTCCGAGTGGACCCAGGTCTTTCCGAATCCGCGCTTGTGCAAGGCATTGCTGGATCGCATCACCGACCGAGCGCACATCATCGAAACCGGCGCTGAGTCCTATCGCTTTCGCAGAACCCTGGAGGTGCGGCAGAAAAAGAAAGCATCGTAGGCGCCGGCGGAGTCGCTTCTACATCGCTGGTGCAAAGGAAGGGGCTCAAACGCCGCCCCTTCCTCTGCACTCCATCCCGGCTGGGAGACGCAAGAACTTTGCCGAACCAGACCGGGCATCCTTATTACTACACGTGGGGCCAAATGTGAGTATCGCGGTGGGGCCAAATCAAGTTGTCAAACGCAACAGTAGTGAGCCAAGGTGCAAGCCGAAGGAAGGAGCGCACCGTCAATCAAAACCGCAGCGATGGACCTGCTTACGGAGCGGCGCGCTCCGCTTGTCGAGATGCCGATCGAAGTACACATCCGCCGCATTGAACAACATCATCCACGATGCGTAACGTGCCAGGTCATGAATTTCGTTCGGAATCATGATTACGTCATGGTCGATGTTGTGCGACCGCAAGCCTTCGATGAGTTCGGTGGCCTGCTGGGAGGGTACAACCTGGTCGTTGTCCGCCTGCACAAGCAGCACGGGTGAGTGCCACTGGTCGATGGTCGCGATGGGGGAGGATTCCACCGCCCGGCGGTTCGCATCGCCTCCCTCGATTGGCTCGCCCAGCGAGGACAGGAACGTCGACCAGTTATATATGCCCGCATAATCGACACCGGCCGCGAGCGCATCTGAGGCGCGCGCGAGACCGAGGGCCGTCATGAGTCCCCCATAGCTTCCCCCCCAGATTCCCAATCTATGGGAGTCGACGTCCGGTCGGCCTCGCAGATAGGTGATGGCGCCGACGATGTCATTGAGCTCGCTGCCGCCGCCGGGGCCGAAGTTGTCGGCCTCTCGGTAGTCAAGGCCATAGCCGGTACCGCCGCGATAGTTGACTGACAGCATGATGTAGCCCTCGGCGACGAGGTACTGATTAAATGCGTATATCCAGCTGTACGAACGCTTGGAATCGAACCCCAGCAGCATCTGTCTTTGAGGGCCGCCGTGGAAGAACAGAATCGCCGGGTGGGGCTTGGAGGTGGTTTCGCGTGGCAGGAACAGTTGCGCGTGCGTTTCCTGGCCATCTTTCGCCGTGAAGGTCACGGCCTGGGGCATGACGAGCTTGGAACTCGGGAAGGAGGAAGGGATGGCTTCCGGAGCGAGCCGCCGCCACTGCCCCCCCGCGCTCAACACGACCGGATGCAGCGGCTGGTTGCCGTCGCTCTGCAATGCGAAAAGAGTGCCGTCGGCGCCGATCTGCGGAAAGTCTTCGATGGCGTGGCCCTGGGCGGTGCGCACCGCCGAACCGTGCTCAGCATCGACCGTCCAGACATGCAACCTGTCGGTGTCATCCTGGGTGGACGAATAGACCAGGCGCTTGCGGTCGGGGCTGAAGACGAAGTGTGTGACCTCGAACTTTCCCGCCGTGAGTGCGCGGGCCGTCCCGCCCTGCACGGGGACGGCATAGAGATGCAGCCAGCCGCTTTTCTCCCAGGGGAACACGAGATCATCATGATTGGTCCAGAACAGGTTCGTCGCCGAGGGAACGTCGTTGTTCCACGAGGACGTCGTATGGAATACACTGCCGGGTCCCGCGTCGGCAATCCAGACACGTCGCCCCTGGCCGGTTTTCACGTCCGCCGTCCAGATCGACCACGGCCGTCCGCTGCGCCGGGAGGAGAAATCGGGGGGAGCTTTCTCGGCCAGCACATGAACGAAGGCGATCCGCGCGCCGTCCGGCGAGAACGCGGGCGAGCTGTCGTAGTCGAGACTCGGACTCAACCAGACGATGGTGTGGTCAACGAAATCGTAGGCCCCGATCAGCGAGTGATTGCCTCGATGGCTCACGAACGCCAGGCGCTTGCCGTCCGGCGCCCAGGTCAGCGAGTCCACGGTTCCCTGATCGATGAGCAATGGCTGCGCGTCGCCATCGCCGCTCGCGGCCACCGTCAGAATTCTTTTCTTGTCGACAAACAGCAGCCGGCTGCCATCGGGCGAGAAGCTAGGGGAGTCTCCCGCGCCGACCTTATGCGGCACGCCGCCGGCCGTGGCCACCACCCATACTTCCTTGGGCATTGGGCCTTCCGGGGAGTTATTAACGTTGGCCGGAGTCTCGTCCCAAAGATTCTCGCCCCGTGTAAAGGCGATCGACTTCGCATCCGGCGACCAGGCGAGTTCGCCGATATCGAAACCGTCGTCCTCTGTGTACGGTGTGATCGGGCGCGCTTTCGCGTCATGGGAGGGGTCTGCTACCCAGATATTACGGCAGCCCTTCCCGTCGAATACCCACGCCACGGCTGCGCCCGTGGGCGCGGCCACCATGTCGTACGGAAATAGCGCCTGCATCACATCATTGAGTGTAAAGGCCGGTGGATGGGCTTCCGCAGGCTGCGTCATGAAGAGCCCAGCGCAGGCTGCTGCCGCGCTCCAGAGCCGCAACTTTCCCACACCGAAGTCAATCATGTGTCTTCCCTTGTCTATTCAGAATTTGGTATCCAATGCAAAAACAATGCGGTCAATTCTTTGGCCGAATTTTCTGGAGGGGCCGAAAGCTGACTCTGAAACTGGTCGGAAAAGGAGAGCCGAACTCCCAGATTGTTCCCAAGTTACGCTTGGAAGCCGCGATCCTCCGACGAGCGCTCGAAGTGTGAGATCGGGCATTATATAGACACTTAGCCAAGAAGCTTACTATAATCACTCATCTATGCGGTGGTCAAGCATAATCCAGCGCTACCTTTACGGGATAAGCTGCGTCTAATTCCGCAAACGTGCTGGCATACGACACGATTCTGACGCCCTAGCGATGGCTTGATCGAAGCAAATCGCAACTGGTTGGATTCAGCGGCATCGCGGGCATACGAGCCCGCTGGAAGGAATTCTGATGACTACGTTGTTTCAGGACATGCGGTACGGATTGCGGCTGCTTTTGAAGAGTCCCGGCTTCACCATCGTGGCGGTGCTTTCTCTGGCTTTAGGCGTGGGTGCGAACACGGCGATTTTTAGCATCGTGAACGCGGTTTTGTTGCGTTCGCTTCCTTTTTCGCACCCGGACCGGTTGGTGAAGATCGTGGCCAACAATCGCGGAGTGGGCGCGCGGGATATCGGGTTTTCCGTTCCAGAACTGGACGACCTCAGAACAAGGGCAGGCGTCTTTGAGCAAGTGGCTGGTATGGCCACAGGCGACACAGATTTGACCGATGCGGAGCGTCCGCAACGTCTCGAGATAGCGGTGGTCAACGCCAACTATTTCTCCATGCTCGGAACTTCCGCGCACATCGGGCGGGTGTTTGGCCCGGGCGACGCGGTGCCGGGTTTCGCCGAAGCAACCGTGATCAGCGATAGTCTGTGGGCCCGTGAGTTCGGGAGGGATCCCTCAATTCTGGGGCGAAGGGTGCAAATCTCCAATGACCCGTACACGATTGTCGGTGTTCTTCCCCCCGGATTCCGCCATCCGGGCAGCACGGTTGCCACGGATGTCGAAGTGTGGCAAGCAACGGGATTCAGGGCCGATCCCTACCCGCAACCAATGCGCAGCCGGCGGGTGGTGGTCGGAGCGATCGGACTTTTGAAGCCTGGGATCAGCCGGGAGCAGGCGCAAGCACGGTTGGACACGTTCGCGTCCCAGCTGCGGGCGGAATACGCCACCGACTATCCGGCGGGGTCGGGCTGGTCGATTAAGGTGGAGCCGTTGCAGGAATCGCTGGTCGGCAATGTCCGGCCCATGTTGTTGGTGCTGATGGGCGCAGTGGTCCTGATTATTCTTCTGGCCTCGGTCAACGTTGCAAATCTATTGCTGGCTCGAGCTTCCGGCAGGCAGCGGGAGATGGCAGTACGTTTGGCCATGGGGGCAAGCCGTGCGCGCATGATTCGCCAGTTGCTGACCGAGTCGGTGATTCTGTCTCTGGTTTCCGGCATAGTCGGTGTCTTGACCGCAATGGCAGCTTTGCATTTTGTGCAGTTTCTGCCCGCCCGAATTCCCCGGCTGGCCGAGGTGCAGGTGGACTGGGCAGTGCTAGGTTTCGCTTTACTGGTTTCCCTGCTTGCCGGGCTGGGGTTTGGCTTGGTTCCGGCCCTTCAATCCTCGAAAGCCGAAATTGCTGTGGCCATCCGGGAAGGAGCCCGAGGCTCAGGCACCAGCGGTAAAACCAGCCGCTTACGCGGTGTGCTGATCGCCTCAGAATCCGCGCTGGCAGTGGTGCTGATGGTGGGAGCAGGCCTTCTGTTGCGTACGTTTTGGGGATTGCTGCAGGAAAACCCCGGGTTCAATCCCTCAAGAATTGTTGTCGCTAATCTATGGCTGCCGATACCCAACAACCCCGAAATGGATCGCTACGCCCAGCCTGAGATTTTGCATACTTTTGTGCAGGAAGCGATGCGGCGCGTGAGTGCTATCCCGGGCGTCGATCTCGCCTCCATAACCACCGATTTACCAGTCACCCACTTGTCGGCGCGAGGCCCCATTAACGTTGAGGATCGCCCCGACGAATCTGGCAAAGGTCTGTTTTCCGAAGCCACCAGGGTAACACCTGACTATTTCAAGGTGTTGCAGGCTCCGTTGGTACGCGGACGTTTCTTCACGGAAGACGATCAGCCCGGCAAGCAACTGGTGGCCATCGTCGATGAGAGTACGGCTCGTACCTTCTGGGCCGACCGTGATCCCATCGGCCGGCGTTTGAGCATTGGCATCGGGCGCGCGACCATTAACCCGCCGTGGTTGAACGTGGTTGGCGTGATCAAGGACATCAAGAATGATGGTCTCGACCAATCCGGGATTCCACACGTCTACTTACCGATCTACCAAGTTTCACGAATCAGGTCTTTGAGTGTGGCGGTCCGGACCTCTTTATCTGCCACCAGCCTGGAACCGCTGATACGTCGTGAAATCGAGGCCATCGACCCCAATCTGCCGGTATTCAATGTACGTACTATGAATGAGGTTATCGACGGCTCCCTCGCTTCGCGGCGCTTCTCCGCTGAGTTAGTGGGCGTGTTCGCACTCGTGGCGCTTCTGTTGGCGTCGGTGGGAATTTACGGTCTTTTGGCCTACATGGTAGGTCAGCGGGCGCACGAGATTGGAGTGCGCATGGCGCTGGGAGCTCTGCCCTCGACCATTGGAAAAATGATTGTGAACCGGGGCGTGGGGCTGGCCGGCATCGGAATGGGGATCGGTCTGCTCTTGTCGGGAATCATGGCTCCGCTGCTTTCCACCCTGCTGTACGGAGTCCGTCCTATTGATCCGGAAGTGTTTATCGCTGTGCCATTGATCCTCATGGTGGTTGTACTTTTGGCGAGCTTCATACCGGCGCGGCGCGCGGCCAGGGTGAACCCGATCGTCGCCTTGCGCGAGAGTTGAAAACAGCAGGATTTGGAGACCTTGCAAGCAGATGGATCCGTGATACTATACTTCGTCAGTTAGCTAACAGTAACAACGAGTGTGCAATCGAATGGACATCGCTCGGCCCGAGTTCAAGATTCAGAAACGTCGTCGCCAGCTGTTTATCTTGGCAGCGGTCATCTTAGCCGTGGCCGCAGTCTCAGTTGGAGTTTCACGCCTAAAGCCGGCGGCACCTACGGTTGAGCGTGGAACCGTGTGGACCGGCACGGTCAAGCGCGGTCCGATGCTGCGCCAGGTGCGGGGGTTGGGAACGTTAGTGCCCACCCAGGAGGCGGTACGTCAGATTCCGGAGGAAACCGAGGCCACCGTTGTTCGCATTTATATGCTGCCGGGCTCGCAGATCAAAGCCGACACGATCTTGGTACAGATGACAAACCCTCAGACGGAACAAGCCGCGGTTGACGCGCAGCTTCAATTGAGGGCTGCCGAAGCCGAATATCAGAGCCTTCGGGTGAAGCTGGAAAGCGATCTGATGAACCAGAAAGCCGGCGCCGCTACCGTGCACGCGGACGACGCACAGGCACAACGGCAGGCCGACACAGACAAGGCGCTGTACGAACTGGGCGTCATCTCAGGCTTGGCCTACAAGTCTTCCAGGGGTAAGGCGGACGAATTCACCACGAGAAACGACCTTGAAACCCAGCGGCTCGCCGCCAATCAGCGAGCGATCGAGTCGCAGATGGCGCAAGAGCAAGCCAAAGTCGACGAGATGCGGACCTTGGCGCAGCTCAAGCAAAAGCAGTTGGACGCGTTGAAAGTGCGAGCGGGAATTGATGGCGTGCTGGTGGATCTCCCACTCCAGGTCGGCCAACACGTGCTGCCTGGAACCATGCTGGCAAAGGTGGTGGAGCCCGAGCATTTGATGGCTACTCTGAAGGTCGCCGAGACCCAGGCGCGCGACGTACAGATTGGCGAACTTGCGTCGATCGATACTCACAACGGGTTGATTGCCGGCACCGTGATGCGAGTCGATCCGGGGGTACAAAACGGAACGGTGACGGTCGACGTCAAACTCACCGGGGAACTTCCCAAGGGCGCGCGGCCAGACCTGAGCGTGGATGGCACCATCGACCTGGAGCGGATGGACAACGTGCTCTATGTAGGCCGGCCGGCCTTCGGGCAGGAGAACAGCACGATCAGCTTGTTCAAACTCAGCCCCGACGGGCAGGGGGCCTTGCGCGTGCCAGTAAAGGTTGGGCGAGCCTCGGTGAATTCAATCCAGATCATCGAAGGCTTGCGCGAAGGCGACGCCGTCATTTTGTCCGACATGTCGCGCTGGGATAACACCGATCGTGTCCGGCTTAATTAATCGAAGCAATCGAGGCACACATCATGACTGACGCAGGACAACCGCTACTTCAGGTCGAAGATCTGAAGAAAATCTTCTACACCGATGAGGTCGAAACGCACGCTCTCTCCGGAGTGCATTTGTCCATTCGCAAAGGGGAGTACGTTGCCATGTCGGGGCCTTCGGGCTGCGGCAAATCCACGCTGCTCTCGATTCTCGGTTTGCTCGATACTCCGACGGCAGGCAAATATCATCTGAATGGCCAACCCGTCGAGAGCCTCGACTTCGCGGACCGGTCGCGCATTCGCAATCAGGAAATTGGCTTTATCTTTCAGAGTTTCAATCTGATTGGCGATCTCACAATTTACGAAAACGTGGAGTTACCGCTCACCTACCGCCAAAAAATGCCGGCTGCCGATCGCAAGGCGCGGGTAATGGAGGCTCTGGAGCGAGTCGGCATGGCGCACCGCGTGCGTCATTACCCTTCTCAGCTCTCCGGTGGGCAGCAACAGCGCGTCGCCGTGGCCCGCGCGCTGGGCGGGAAGCCTTCCATCCTGCTCGCCGACGAACCCACCGGAAATCTCGACTCTCAAAATGGTGAAGCGGTCATGGAGTTGCTGCAGAACCTGCACCGCGAGGGCGCGACCATCTGCATGGTGACGCATGATCCTCGCTTCGCCAAACACGCCGAGCGCGAAATCCATTTGTTCGACGGCAAGGTGGTGGCGAAAGAGGAACTGGAAAAGCTGATGGCGGATGTGCATGCATGATTCGTCTTTGCAATCTGGAACGCAGTTACAAAACTCCCGACGGCCAAACCTGGGTGCTTCGACGGATCAATCTCGAGATCCGCGAAGGCGAGTTCATCACCATCATGGGTCCTTCCGGGGCGGGAAAGTCTTCTTTATTGAATGTGCTCGCGCTGCTCGATGATAACTGGCAAGGCGAATACTGGTTCCGGGCGCATGCTGTCCATGACATGAAGCGCAAGCAGCGGAGCGAGTTGGCCAAACGCAACATCGGCGTAGTCTTTCAGAGCTACCACCTTCTCGACGACCTGACGGTGAGCGAAGAACATCGACCTGCCGCTCTCCTACAAGGATGTTCCGAGCAGCCAGCGGCAGAGCCTGGTGGCGGACACACTGGATCGTTTTCAGATCGTCGCCAAGAAGGATCTCTATCCCAGCCAGCTTTCTGGCGGACAACAGCAGCTAGTTGGGATCGCGCGAGCGGTGATTCATAGGCCTGCGCTATTGCTTGCCGACGAACCTACAGGCAACCTGCACTCCTCGCAGGCAAAGGAAATCATGGAACTTTTCCGCAAGCTGAACCAGCTAGGCACCACGATCGTGCAAGTCACGCACGCGGAGGCGAATGCCGCTTATGGCTCGCGCACGATTCAGCTCCGCGACGGTTGGATGGTGAGTGACACTTCGAAGCCGGAGCTTCAGCCGTATGAGGCGGTGAAGCAATGAAAAAGACCATACGCGCGGGACAGTTCAGACGGCTACTGGTATGGTTCCTCATGAATCTCGCTGCAACAGCATGGGCGCAGACGAATGCACCCGTATCCCCTGAGATGCCGAAGTCGCGCAATCCCTTCAGTGCTTATTTCCCTTATGAAGTACCTGAGCCGGGGCTGACAAATTCTCCTCTGCTGGGCCAGTTGATCCGCGATGACAAGCTGTACCTGTCGCTGAAAGACGCGATCCGGCTGGCACTTGAGAATAATCTCGACCTGGCGATAGCCCGATATAATCTTCCGATCGCCAACACGGACATACTGCGCACCAAGGCGGGCGGAGTTTTTCGCGGCGTGAATGCCGGAGTCGTGCAAGGGACCCCTGGCGGTGGAGTGGGGGGCTTTGGCGCGGGAGCTCCTGGCGGGGGCGCTGGCGGCACGACCGGCGGCGCCGGCGGCGCGGGCGCGGGCGCTTCAGGATTGGTGCAATCAACCTTGGGGGTAGGAACTCCCGTGGCATCGTACGATCCCACGATTACCGCTTCGGTCGGCGCCGAGCATCAAACCAGTCCTCAGACCAGTCAGCAGATTTACGGCGTGTCTTCGCTACAGCTCAATACCGGACAAATCAATGTCGGTTATTCGCAGGCTTTTGCGACTGGCACCAGCATTTCAGTACAGTTCAACAACAACAGCCAAACCAACAACAGCCCTTTCTACAATCTGTCTCCCACCCTTACTTCGATGTACCAGTTTTCATTCCAGCAGCAATTGCTTGCAGGATTTGGCTTCGGCCCTAATCTTCGCTATCTCCGGATCGCAAATAACAACAAAAAGATTTCTGACATCGCCTTCAAAGATCAAGTGATCGTCACCGTCACGCAGATCGAGAACATTTATTGGGACTTGGTCAATGCCTATGAACAGGCGCAAGTAAGTGAAAAATCCTTGGCATTCGCGCAGCAATCGCTGGATACTGCAAAGAAACAGCTTCAGCTGGACAGCATTCCCGAGATGGATGTGATGCGCGCCGAAGCCGAAGTCTCAAGGCGCGATCAGGATTTGACCGTCGCACGAACCACGCTGCAATTGCAGGAATTGCTGATTAAGAACGCTCTAACCAGGAGGCTTGACGATCCTGTGCTGGAAGCTATGCCGGTGGTTCCCACGGACCGTCTGGAATCGACACAGCCAGCGGTAAGTCAAGCCGTTCAGGACCTTATCGCGCAAGCGCTGCAGGATCGCACGGAACTCGCAGAGTCTGACATCGATCTTGTGAACCGCCAGATCAGCCGCAAGGCCGTGACGAACGCGTTGTTGCCTTCGCTCTCGTTGGTGGGATTCTACGGAGGATCGGGATTGGCTGGGCCTTTGAATCCGGCTTACAATCCAGTTCTAGCCGGACCTCCGGACACGTCCCTCCCCACGAACTTCGCTGGAGCGCTGGGGAACGCGTTCAATAATTCTTCTCCGGACTACTACATCGGACTCAATCTCAACATTCCAATTCGAAATCGTGTGGCCAAGGCCGACCAGTACCGCTCCCAGCTCGAATACCGCCAAGCCGAACTGCGCCGTGAGCAGTTGAAAAAGCAAATTCGGATCGAAGTGCGGAATGCGCAGTATGCCCTGGAACAATCGCGTGCCAGGGTGGAATCAGCGCTCAAGGGCAGAGATCTGGCCGAGCGCACATTCGGGATCACAAAAAAAGAGCAGGACCTGGGAGCAGGCTCAAGTTACCAGACCATGACCGCACAGCGCGACCTTTCGGTAGCCGAGCTGGATTTGGTTACCGCCCGAACTATCTACGAGAAAGCCCGAGTAGAACTTGATCGCGCCACCGGGGCAACTTTGGAACGTAATGGAGTGCTGATTCAGGATGCGATCACCGGCACGGTTACCGCGTTATCTCCACAACTCATGCCGAGTTCGGCCAAACCGCAAGATCCATGCTCCGTGGCGCCTTCAGGAGTCGAACGAGCTACTCTACACGAGGTCGATAAGTGAAGAATTCTGAGTGTTAGAGGCACGCCGCCGAGAAGGCTACGAAGCCCAATTGTCCCGTAAATTGCACCTAAGCAGGATGGAGTCTGAACGCCTTGCACAGGAGTGAACATGGCCACAACTCAACCTGTAACCGACTGGAAGAAGGAGTGGTTCGAGATTGAAGATGCAGCGTACTTGAACACCGCAGCATTCGGACCGATGCCCCGCGCTTCCCTGCGCGCGGTGCAAGCCTCTCTCGAAGCCAAGACGTTTCCGCATCGCGTAGGCTATTCCGGCTTCTTTGAAGTGCCCAACCGCCTTCGCGCCTCAATCGCCAGACTCATCGGCAGCAAGCCGGAAGAGGTAGCGCTAACGACCGGCGCAAGCACTGGGCTCGCGGCCGTGGCGTATGGCCTGACCTGGAAGCCCGGCGACGAGATCATCACTGCCAAAGGAGAGTTCCCCGTGCAGTATGCCACCTGGAAGCCAATGGAAGAACGCGGAGGCGTGAAACTGAAAATCGTGGCGCCGCGAGACCGCTTTATTACGGCGGACGACCTGATTGCCGCGATGACGCCGAGAACGCGCGTCATCTCCGTAAGTCATGCGCGCTTTGACGACGGGTCGCTGTTAGATGCGTCTCGCGTGGCTGCGGCCTGTCACGCGCAAGGAGCGATGCTTGTGCTTGATGTGAGCCAGTCTTGCGGGGCCATACCAATGGATGTAAACGAACTTGGCGCTGACTTTCTGGTGTGCGCCGGATATAAATGGCTCCTCGGCCCCTGGGGCACAGGATTTTTTTGGGTCAAAACGGAACGACTGGATGCCTTGCGCCTAGGGCCGTTTAATTGGATGGCCCAGGGCGCGGACAGCTTTTCTGCGTTGAATTATGTTGATCCCACACCCTCCCGCAGTGCGGACCGTTGGGACGCGGCGGAAGCGTCCACTTATTTCAATTTCAACCTGAGGGCCATGGACGCCTCGGTGGATTTTGTCTTGCGCGTCGGACCTGGGTTCGTGCGCGAACACAATCGGAAATTGATCGAACTCTTGTTCGAACGCCTTCCCAAAGACTGCTCTCCGGCCAGTCCGCTAGACTCCGCGCGGCGCGGGCCATCCGGCTGCTTCACCGCCCCCACTTTGGAGAAAACTACCGAGCTCTATGAGAAGTTGCGAAAGGAAAATGTTGTCGTGAGCATGCGCGAGGGAAGGATTCGCGTTTCGCCTCATCTGTTCAACTCCGAGCAGGACATTGACCGCCTGATCGGTGTCGTAACCGCCTGAATCGGGCGCGGGATTTGTCACAAGGCGAAAATCGACCGCGCCTTGGACTATGCCGAATCCACAACGAAGGGTGTGCTGGACGCAACAAAAGGCTTGTCGGATGTACTGGCAGTTCAGACCCGCGACGTCAAGGCTGATGAACCTTATTTGCCCAAGGAATGAAAGGAATAAGTTATGACAGCAGTATATGAACGTCTGAAAGCCCTGCAGATCACTTTGCCCGATGTGCAGCCCCCCGTGGTGGATGGTTACGTTGCCGCATTCGTTCCATTTGTGCGCACCGGTAATCTTGTTTATTTGGCGGGACGCCTCGCAAAAAAAGATGGCAAGCTTTGGTCGGGCAAAGTGGGGGAGCAAATTACGACAGTCGAGGGCAAACAAGCCGCACGCGGCATTGCCATAGAATTGCTCGCCACGCTGCAAGCCGCCCTCGGGGACCTGGACAAAATAAAACGGATCGTGAAGGTGGTGGTGATGGTGAACAGCACACCGAATTTTACAGAGTCGCACGTGGTTGCCAACGGCGCGTCGGAACTTTTCCTGGAAATATTGGGCGAACGTGGAACGCATGCGCGCACCTCGTTTGGCGGTGCGGAGATTCCATTTGGGGCGTGTGTGGAGATCGACCTCATTGCCGAGGTCATCGACCCCGCAGACGAATGCTTCGATTGTCGAACCGGAATATGAGGCAGCATGGAAGCAGGCAGAGCGGGCGTTTCAAGACGTTCTGAAGCTAGCCTTGGCAGACATCGACAGAACGACGCGGCAAATCGGTCGCAACACGAAGCAGCTTCGCGAGGACTCCGAAGCCATCCGCAAAACGCTGGCGTCGATTGCCAGAGAGCCAGATGCGCCGCTTCTCAGCTTGAGCTCAGTGAACCCCGGCAAGCCCTGGATTTTGCCGCATGCGCGAGACAAGGACGGGAGCCTGCAATTTGTTCTTTGAATTCCTAGAATACAGACGGCTAGGGAAAAAGTTCTGGGTAGATTGATTCGCAATTCGTCGCAACGGTCATCATCTCTCATCGGTGAGCTGCGCCAGGTCGTTCATTCGCTCCGGTGCTGGTCGAATCTGCCCCTGCTCGATCTTGTGCACAAGTTCAGTAATTGCGCTATTTACATTCACCGGCACTCCGGATTCGCGACCTAGGCGCGCCACGTAACCGTTAATATAGTCGATTTCCGTCTTTCTGCCGCGCTCGAAATCCTGCAGCATCGAAGGCTTAATGTCGCCATAGAACGCGATGATGTCGTCCACCCATGCCTGATACTCCTGTTCAGAGATGCTGATTCGTCCCCAGCCGGGCGGAATCGGATCCACGGCTAAGCGCTCGGGCCGAGCGCCACTTGCAAGCGCCACAGACAGCGCTTCCACGTATGTATGCAGAAATACCTTTCTTCCAACCGTTGTCTCCATATACTGGCGCATGGTTCGAGCCGAGAGTGCGCCGAGGGTTGTGACCGAACAGTTGATGAGCAGCTTCGACCAGATGGCACCAGTAAGATTCGGGGATACTCGCACTTCGATTGCTCGACCCAGTTCCTCGGCAACGCGGTCACCGCGCTGGCTTATGCCACCGGCAAGTTCGCCGATCAGCAGATGCCCCGCATTCTTTTGCTCATAAACACCCAGTTCAATCATCGTTGCGCCGAGGTTTGAGAATCCCCCCAGAACCTTGTCCTCGCCGAGGCGCTCCGCGAGCATCCGCGCGACACCTCCGTTCTGTATCGGCAACAAAATCCCTCCGGGCGCGAGCAAGGACGATAACATCGGCGCGACCTCCAGCGCATCCTGTGCCTTTGTGGTGAGCAGGATTAGGTCGAATTTATCGCTTCTTTCATACTCCATCACGGTGGCAACTTCTACTAAGTTGGCCCGCGCGTTTCCTCCTATACCTGAGACGCGCAGTCCTGATCTCCGCAGCACTTCCGCAGATTCGGAACTACGAGTCGCAAGACGAACCGTCATTCCTGCATTGATTGCACGCGCCGCGATCGTTCCGCCTAAAGCGCCGACGCCCACAACTAACAGCGGCATTCCGCGCGACCCCATTTAGAAGTCCTTTCTGCTTACCCGAGTTGTAGCCATGTTCGCTCCTTTGCAGGGCATTCAGACTCCATCACGGTTGGGCACAGTTTACGGGCCAATGGGGGAGAGAAAAAGTTCAGGGGGAGATTCATTCGCAATTCCCACGACCAAGTCACGCACAGATTGTTCGCGCCTAGCGGCGTTGACGAGTTCCCATCGTTGCGCGAGATGATGACCGTCGTGGTCGGCGACAAAATACAAATGGTCCACGAGCCGTAGCCAGCTTTTTTCGCCCTTCGTTTTTTCTTGCTTGTCGACCGTCTGGCCCAGAGCAAGCGATGTGGCTGCCGCAAAGAACAGAATAACTGCCAAGATTCTGGCTGCGCAAGCTGCGTCTTGGACTCACCTGGTCTGACTCCCTTCGTCTCCCGCGATTCCCGCGCGGGCTCATTGATCCCATGGCTGCTAGCGTATTGCTCCGCTCCGCTCAATGACCTGCTCCGACGTGAGTCCAAAGATCGGCGGGGTGGGCGCCTCCAGTATGGCGAGGTAGACGTAGAGCTGGCCGCGATGGTGGATCTCATGTTCCAGCATCGCGCGCATCCATTTCCATGTCGTGACCGCGCCATCCGGCGTCCTGCATTCGCCATTCAGGTCGGTGAGGCGGGAGATAATCTCCGACGATTCTTTATGCAGCGCTTCCATGAAGGAAAGGATCTCATCATAACTGGGAGCCAATTGCCGGCCGCACCCGGCGTATCGGCTCGGCTTGCCCGCGAGGGGTTCGGCGAAGATGTAGCGATTGGCAGCGGCGATGTGCCGCGCCAAGTCTCCCAGCGTGAATTTACCTTCGCGAAACGACCAGTCGACTTTGTCCGGAGGAATACAGCGGACGACCCGCATGGTGCGCTTGTGAATTTTGTCGAAGTAGTCCAGAAATACGTTCAGGTCGTGAATCTCCATGTCTCACACTCCTTATTGCTGCTGCGCAGGAATTCGAAAAATATGGTAGAAAGTCCCACTCCTCGCAAAGAACCTACACGGAGGTTGTGGCGCTGCCGTGTGTGTGCACAAAGTCGCCTATCGCCTGAAAGGTCGCGGTCGGATTATCGTAGAAAAGGAAATGCGCGGCGCGCGGAATTTCAACAACCTGCACCGTACTGTTACGCAATCGAGGCAAATAGGACAGAGTCTTGTTGACCTCGCCATAGAGAAAGAGCCGTGGCATGCGCAACTGGAGAAAATCCTCGAGCAGGCGCCCGGAGTCGGACTCGGATACTGCCTGAAAGCTGTACGCATGATACGCGCGGACATCGACGTTCAACTCCATATTGTGCGCGATGATCTGGTCACCCGCGTACCGAGATTTACGAAGTTCGTCCGCCATCTGCTCAAACACCGTGGCTCCGAACGCCTCAAGTCCATGCCCTACCACCCGACGGGAGAACATGCAGTCCTCCGGGCAGAGATTGCCCTCCAGATTGATTAATCCTTGAATCCGGCCCACTCCGTGGCGGCGAATCTGCAGCAGGGTGATCAATCCCCCCATGCTGGTGCCAACCAGGAAATACGGTCCAGGAAGCAAGCGATCCGCAACCCCCTGTGCGAGGTCGGCCAGAGCACTGACATCGAGACCCGCATCCGGATCGAACTCCGCCAGACCCGTGCCTGGCGCGTCAAAGCTCACAACCGTGCAGTCGGCCAAAGCGGGACTTTGGAGCGCAGCGTAGAAATTCTCCTTTGCTCCACCGAGTCCGTGCACAAATAGAACAGCCGGGCCGCCAGTGCCAGCCCTACTGAAATAGGGGAGCGAAAATTCTCGGCCATGTAGTTCGACGAGCAACCGATCGAACCGCGGGAAAGCGGACTTTATTGGGCAACGCATCCGTAACTCCTTTTTTCTATTGCTTGTCTCTCAAAGCTAAAGCCCACGCTTTTCCAGCATCCCCGCTGTCACCGGGCTCTTCTCAACATGCCGCAAATTGTGGCAACCCGGGGGCCGCATCATCGGGGCATCAGCGGTAAGCCATCGCGCCGATGGCGGATCTCCGTGATTGCGCGAGAAATGGGGCACGCGGCCGCACTCTCGTGTATCACGAAAGGCATTTTCGCTTTAAGCGCGCAATGCTTGGAACCCTCGGCGGAGGTCGTCCAGCAAGTCAGCCATATCTTCGATTCCCACCGACAAGCGGACAAGCCCAGGGGCGATTCCGGTATTTTGTGCTGCCGTACCGAGCTGATCCTCGCCCCAATCGATGTCGAAGGGGATCTCGATTACCGACTCGACTCCTCCTAAACTCGTCGCCACCGGAATTAACTGGAGTGCGTCGACGAACTTTGTGGCCGCTTCAAACCCTCCTTTGAACTGGAAGGAAAGCACGCCCCCTCCGCCGCGCATTTGCCGGGTTGCCACCTCATAGTTGGGAGATCCTTCCAGATAGGGATAATTGACGCCCTCGATCTCGGTCTGATCTTTGAGGAATCTTGCGATGGCCAGAGCAGAATCCGTCTGCCGCTGCATGCGGATCCCGAGCGATTTGATGCCTCGCAAGAGCAGCCAGCTGGCATGCGGATCGAGAATCGTGCCCAGCAGCCTTTGCATACTCCCGATCTTGGCGATTAGTTCGCTTCTCCCCGCTGCCGCACCGCACATCACATCGGAATGTCCGGCAAGAAACTTCGTGGCTGAATGCAGTACGACACTCGCGCCTAGACTTATCGGATTCTGCAAGTACGGGCTAGCAAACGTGCTGTCGATTAGGACCGGAACTCCAACTTCTTGTGCGATTGCGGAAATGGCAGCGATGTCGGCGACTCGAAGCAGAGGATTGGAGGGGCTTTCGATGTAAACCAGCTTTGTTGTGGTTCGAATTGCACTACGGACTTCACGAAGGTCAGCGACATTGATAAAGGTTGTCTCGACTCCGAAAGTTGGCAATGTTTCGTTCAAGAATGTAAATGTCTGGGCGAAGATTTCCCGCTGCGCCACCACGTGCGCCCCGGCAGACCCCGCTAGCGCCATCAGAGTCGTGGAGATTGCTCCCATTCCTGAACCGAAGACGAGTGCCGACTCGGCGCCCTCAAGCAGGGCAATTTTATCGGCGGCTGCTCGCGACGTCGGATGGCCAAATCGCTGATACACCATTTCCGATCCGTCGCGAAAATCTTTTCCCAGTTGACGACTGGATTCCGCCTCGAAGTTGACCGCTGGATGGATCGGTATGCTCAGAGGACGTTGTTTCTTTTGGAAATCGTTGTATGTCTTGGTGGCTTTCGTTTGCAGCGTAAGTTTAATATTAGAATTCAATCCTGTTCTCCCTTTCCCAATTGTCGAAACCGCAACACCAATCGTGTCTGCTCGGAGCTTCGCACGTGATCATCAGCACGGGGGAACTGGGGACGGACGAAACGTTTCCTTTTTTCGTGACGGAAAATTGGGGAACGTTTCGTCTGTCCTCGATATCCCGCGTCTGTCCCCCGATTTCCCGATTTCCCCGAAGAAACTCAGTGCACTCCCTCGGATGGCGCCATCACAATAATGTAAGCGTCCGGCTGGCCCGCCCTAATTACCTTAGGCATGTTCCGCGCACTTGGCGGGAAACCGATATCCTTGTCGGTGACATAAGGCGCATAAAACATCAGATGCGGTGGAATGTGAACCAATTTGTTCGCCGCGGGAACCAAAAGGTAGCCTAGGTCTGAAAGCATGTAAACGATTCCGGGCTTGCGCGGGGCTTGGAACTTCCCAGTCCGGTAACCCTCATCGAGATCAGCCTTGATTTGGTCCTCGTTCTTCCCGTGCGCGCGTTGCGCCTCTACGAAGAGCCGGGTAAGGAGCGTCGTTGCGCTTCCTTCAGCGTCAAAACAAGTAGGTTCCAGATTGACCGGCGCTTGCCGATCCACAAAGCAGGAGAACCCATTGCTTCCGTCTCGGACTTTTACGTAGCCAGTGCTGTCCAGAACATAGACAGTAGCCTTGCTGGAAACCTCGGGCGGGGCCGCGCTCTCGGCCAGCTTGATTTTCTCTTCGCGCGAAAGGGAAAAATCGTACGCTGGCTTGATGGTGTTCGTCTGGGCGACGGCGGCCAGATTGCTCATCGCGAGAATCGCTGTTCCCAGTACGATTTTGTAGAAAGGCGTCGTCACAGCTATGCCCACTTGTTTTTTGTTCATTTGACATTTCCTTTCATAGCTTGTTTTCGTGTTGCATCACTGATCTGGCGACACTAACGGTGGGAAAAACACCGACAGTTGTTTTGTCCGTGACACCACCTTCGCTCTTATCGATGGCCAACGCGGAACACAGCTTTAGGCATCGTCCGTGTTCTTGCCAGTCGGCTTAAACTAACCATTAATGTGACAGTTAGCTAACTAACGACATATAGTGGCACAGTTTCTCGCGAATGTAAAGTCTGTCGGGATGTAGAATAAAACTCAGTAACCAGTCCGAAACTTCTTATTTCAAAGCACTTCCGCACCAACGATGATCCGTTTGCCGATTCTACCCGTCCCCATCCGTCCTCCAATGCGTCTCGTAAAGTTGCAACCCGCGGTGTGAGGTCAGGATGTTGCACTCGGGATCTTAATTCCCACTGCCGTTCTAACGTCACCTGGCCCCAGTTTGGCCAAATCCGAACCGAGTTTCAGACCCAGTCCCCACAGGAATGCTTCGATATAGTTCCCCATTGTGCCGAAGCCGGGGTTTTTCCAGTTTGTACAAATTCCGGCGATCGGAAATAGAAAAAATCACCCCACGTTCGATCACCCACGCTTTTAACGAAATGGGTCGGGAAGTCCGACGCGTCGCACGACGATCCTGATACAGCCTCGTTAATGCCCGTACTGGTAACCTTCACAATGTCCTGCTTGTTTAATGCTCGGTTCAGGATACGGTCGCCAAAATGTGCCACCGCGCCACGAGTCGGTAAACCGCGGGAATATCCTGGGCGATCGGTACGACATCCCGCACTATTTTCCCGTTCCTGACATGGGCAATTGCTGCGGGCTGTTAGGGTCGCTGTCGCTGATGAACAGGGTGCCGGGGCTCGCACCGGTTTCATCCGGCGCGAATTTGACTTGCACCGTGCAGTTCTGCCCCGGCGCCAACGTCGCTGAGCAATTATTGGCAGCAACAATATAGTCGTCCGTGGCAGTTACGGTGCCTACCGCAATCGTCGCCGTATTCCGGTTGGTGATGGTGACGGTCTGCGGCGCGCTGGTAGTACCCACGGTTTGCGACCCGAAGGCTAATTTAGTGGGAGCCAACACTACTCCCAGACCCTGCCCCACCAGATCGACACGTTCAGGGCTGGCTGGATCGCTACTGACGACACTGAGCGCTCCGGGCCGCGACCCCGAGGATGATGGTGTGAACGTCACGTTGATTGTGCAGGTTCCGCCAGCGGCAACCGATGTACCACAATTGCCGGAGGTCGTGTAGTCAGTATTCGCTGCGATCGACGCGAGGCTGACAGCGGTCTTGCCCACGTTCGTCAAAGTCAGCGGCAGCACTGCCTGTGACCCCAGGGCTACACTGCCGAAATTCAAAAGAGCGGGCGACAGTTCTACCGCCGTGCCCAGACCCGAAAGCGTGGTTGTCTGCGGGCTGCTGCTGTCGCTGTCAATGACAGTGATTTTGCCCGTTCTCTTTCCGGCCCCGCTGGGGCTGAAGGTCACGCAGATGCTACATGCCGCGGTGCAACTTCCGTCGGTGCTTTGCGGGTTGAGGACCGTGTCTGCGCCACAGTATGTCGCATTGCCGGTGGAGCAATCCGTCACAGGCTTGCAACTTTGTCCCGCAACTGAAAACTGCGGAGTGCTGCTGGCGATCGAACTGATCGTCAGAGGTGTCGCCCGGGAATTGTAAACATCCAGGCGGCGCGTAATCGCCGTGCTGGCCACGTCCTCGACTGCCGTGCCCATGTTGAGCGTTGACGCGGAGACCAGTGGGCATTCGCGCGGTGTCAGAATCAAGGGCGCAAGCGGTTTCTGGTTGAAGTTGAAGCTGTCGGTCATGTCGTTGGCATTTGCGTCACGATCGCCCAGCGCGGGAAGTCCAAAGCGCTCCTCGATAAACTTCAGCACGGAAGAGAATTCGTACTGCGTAGTCGAGACGTAGGCTTTCCGGGCATAGGGAGAGATGATCAGCAGCGGCACCCGCGGTCCAAGGCCAAAAGTATCAGGCTGCGGCGGTGTGACGTGATCGTAGTCGCCTCCGAAGTCATCCCAAATTAGAAAGACCGCCGTCGAAGCCCACAAGGATGGGTTATTCATCAGCGCGTCCAATTCTGTAACGGTCGCGTTTTCTCCTTCGCACGTGCTGGCATCGGGATGTTCGCTTTGCCACCACGGAGTGATAATCCAACTGACGGAGGGCAATTGATTGGCCTGCACGTCTGCGACGAAATTGGAGGTATCAACCACCTTATTCCAGTCGGAACCATTTCTAACGTCGCTGATGGCATTGAAGATCGACCAGATGTAGCCCTGATCGGTGCTCGGTGGTGCGTAGTATTTCCAGCTCACGCCCGCGTTGTCGAGTGTTTGCGCCATGGTATTGACGTCGCTAAAACATGGGAACTGCACCGCGATGGTGCCATCGGGTTGGAGGACGCGCACCAACTCCTGATCCTCTTCCGTGTCCGGTCCGTCGCAGCCCCAGCTGTTGGTGCCAACCAGATGAAAAGGATTGTCGAGGACACCAAAGGATTCGGCGGCGATGGTGTACAGGTGGTTTGGAAAGCTGGGTCCGTGCAGCGAGGAAAACATGTTCGCGCCGAGCGCGAAGTGGTGGGCATAGGCGAAGTAGTTCGGTATCTGTGTCGAAGAGAACTGGCGGCAGGTTAGAAGGTCGCCGCTGTTATCGCCGCTGGTGCCAGTTCCCAGTCCGATGAGATCAAACTGATCCATCTTGCCGCTATCCATTCCCAACAACGCGGCAGACCATTCATGGTCAATATCGTGTTCGTAGCGGTCGGGCGCCCGGCCCACCGGCACCACCTGCCCCGTGGAGAGCGTGCAAGTTTTGGCGCCGTATTTGGCGTTGAAAGCGCCAAACATATTGTCAAAGCTGCGGTTCTCCTTAATAAGAAAGACGACGTGATTGATTTTCTGGATGCCCACGGGCGCGCCTGTTCCTTGCCCCTGCACAGGCGTAACGAACA
Organism: uncultured Acidobacteriaceae bacterium; assembly: GCA_963821295.1. GTDB lineage: Bacteria > Acidobacteriota > Terriglobia > Terriglobales > Acidobacteriaceae > Acidiflorens. The sequence continues at coordinate 33,313 of CAWGDB010000003.1, forward strand.
CAAGCCAAATTGGGACCAGCAAAAGACGAAGGGGAAGTCCCGTCCTTCTGTGAATCCGCATGGAAACCCATCCTGGTCGCGCAAAAACGTGGAAGCGCCGGATGCCTACGGGTGGTAGATCTGGACGTTGTTGTAAACAGTACCCGGAGGAATCGAAATCTTCGACGATCCGCCGAAGCAGTACAGCAAACCTTTGTAAACAGCGGATCCCGCTGCGGCGACGGCCTGTGGCATAGATGCCTTGGTCGTCCATTTGTTCGTCGACAGAGTGAATCCCTCGTTCACTGCGACTGCGGTTTCAGCCGTTCCGGCAGCGCCACCAGCTGAGAACAAGGAGCCGTTTGCCAGACCACTACAGGTGTGCGATCTCGGCGTGGGATCGGAGGCCAGCGACCTCCAGATATTTGTAGACGCGGCGTAGCCCTCATTGTCGCCGGTGACCGCAGTGTCGGTTAATCCGCCGGCCGCTACAATCGTCGTCCCCACGAGAACATTCGTGGACCTTGCTTTCGCGACCATGAGTGGCGCCTCGGTGGCCCAGTCGTTGGTGGCGGGATCGTAGCTCTCGACAGTGGAGAGCCGGGTCTTGCTCGAGTTGTCGCCACCGATTACATAAATAATGTTGTTCTCGGCCACTGCCACTGCTCCCTGCCTCGCGGTGGGCATGGCGGCCTTCGTCGTCCAGGTGTTTGTTTTGGAGTTGTACGCCCAAACCTCGTTGGTGATCCCGTTGGTGGTGGATCCGCCGAAGATGTAAAGGACACTTCCTGCCACCGCGCTCGCGGCATTCAACGTCGCCGTCGGCAAGGCTGCGCCACTCGTCCAGCTATCAGCAACCGGATTGTAAATTTGATTGTTCCCGATCACCTTCGTGCTGTGCCCGCCAACATTGTAGATATTGCCCGCAATCACGCCCGTCATCTGGTAGGTGACGGCGATTGGCAAGGACGCGCCTGCCGTCCAGAAATTGTGGGTGACAGCCGGACTGGCTGTCTGCTCCGGCGTACCGTCCGCAATCGCATCGGTCTGAGCGAAGGCGGACACGGCAATAAAGCTGGCGAGAACTACTACAACCGTCGGAACCACTGTGCGAAAGCCAGGACAGCTCAATGGAAATCTCCCTTTGGAATGGCGATATAGGCCGTGTCGCCATTCTAAGAAATGTGGCTAAATACGGCAACAGTCGGGCGCGGAACCCCTGAAACGTAGGTGTCGCGGTTAAACACCGACGGTAATTGATGTTAGCTATCTTCGTTAGCCGCCTGAGAGCACGAAGTTTACCGTGATATCCGTCTCCACCTCAACGGGCTCGCCGTTCAGCAAATACGGACGATAGCGCCACTGTTTGACTGCCGCGATCGCCGAGGCGATCAGCATGGCGTGTCCGCTGAGAATGGAGAGGTTCTCAATCCTGCCATCTTTGCCGATGATTGCCCGCAGCTGAACCGATCCTTGAATGCGTGCCTGTCGCGCCAGCGTTGGATAAGTTGGCTGAACGCGGTGGATCAGGTTGCCTTCCGCCAAATTCGAGACGCGCAGAAGTCGTACTGGCACAGGCGGGGGAGGCGGTGCCAAGCCGCTCTGATCTCCAATCGAACCAGCCACACCAGTTCTGGCAGGGCCAGTTCCGCCAGTAATTCCAATGTCACCCAACTCCGGAGCCGCAGGCACACCGGCATCATTCACTGGCGCAATGCCGTGTGGAATTGTTGGCGGCTGCAGCAGAATTCCTGCTCTGAAGTTGGACGCATGAACCGTCCCCTGAGGATGCTGTGGAGCGCGCGGCGCAGGCGCGGGCGGTGGCGCGAAGAAGGGCGATGTGATCCATTCCAACCGCGGCGGCTGTTGAACCCATAACAGTGGAACCGCAAGCAGCAAGCTCAGTCCCAGCGCTTGCATGGCGAAGGATGCGGCCGCAGTCCATCGACGGCGGGCAGACTGCTCCCAGGTGCTTTCGAGTGCGTTAAACATAATATTCTCCGGAACGGGACCCGTTGTGGATACAGACACCTGTGCATCGAAATTTGATCCAGCCCGGTGAGGAACGCGAGACGCTCGATTCGTGCCTAAGAAGAGAGGAGAAAAAAACGCGCTCAGATGCGGTCTTTGTAAACTCCAGGGTAGGTAGCAAGCAGGAACAAAATCGATTCCCGCGGTGTCGCTCCTGCTTTGAGCCGCGTCGTGGCCGGGGGTGTGGTAGGTGTAGCTGTACTTCCAGTGCCATGAAACCGCCGCGCCCGCGAAGCGCAAACAAGACTAACCGCAATGTCAAAACGCGTGCTTAAGCATCGTCACTATGTACGTGCGCAAGCGGTAGCCCAATCGGCAAGGAACGCGATCACTTCCTCTGGCGGCCGAAGCCACACATCTGCCACGGTTGGACGATATGAATCTTTCACGAGGACACTCAGGCCGTATCCCTGCAATGCCGCGAAGGCGTCTTCGTCTGTCTGGTCGTCACCCAGATAGGCAATCGCAGCTCCTTTACCCATCTCCTCGACGATTGTGCGGACTGCGTCTCCCTTGTTCCTTGCGGCTGCACGGATTTCCATCCCGCCGTCGAACTCAAGTAGGGAAAGGCGAGTCTTATCGGGAAGTCTTGACCAAACGTCCTGAACTTTGCGCTTCACCTCCTTCGCGGCCTCTGGTTCCATGTCCCTCCAATGGATCGCGCTCGCCGCAGGCTTATGTTCGATGAAGTCGGAGAGCCCTTCATTCGCCAGTAGTTCGTTTGCCTTGTCTACCGCCCGTAGCGTTCGGGAGTCCAGTTTCGGCATTTCATAAGTGCCGTTCGGGTAAAGGCGTTCCAAACCATGACATCCCCAAACTTCAATTCGTTTCAGTCCGAGGAGTCGCGCCGCATCCATGGCACGACGCCCGCTGACGACCACCAGGCGGGTGTTCGAAGAAACCTGGATCTTGCTCAGCAAAGGTTGAATTCCCGGATATGAAACTGCCTGTTCGCGGTCTGCGCAGAATTTCGCAAGGGTGCCGTCGTAGTCGAGAAGTAAAGCACGTGACGATGCTCGCGAAAGTTGTGCGAAAAAGGCAGAAAGTTTTTTTTGCGTGTTCGTCGAAACCTCCTTGGTCTGGCAGTAATGCATCGGACCTCCACTAAAGATTGTGTGGCTGGGGTCGGAGACCAAAAAACCAAAAGGAACCTCCCGGGTGAACCCCGGTTAGTCAGCCTCGAGGATCTAGCGAAGAAGAGGGCCTAGCAAAGACGGGTGCAATTCAGATCGACGATATCAGCGGGAGGGATGCAAACGCGGTTACACTCCAAGGTCTCTGCCGTTGGGCTCACGTGACGATGCAGATGGGCCGCCACCGCTATCCCGGCAAGAGCGAGCATGGCAAACAACATATTCGCCATCTGCATGGCTCGCAAGGCGGTCGGCTCAAGGTCAACGGCTGGTGAAATAAAGATGGCTGTCACGATTAATAGGAGCACGACAACCAAGCCGAATCTTAGACTAGTCCTCACTGGGTGTGATTTTATCTTGTAGTTATAAAGCTCGCAAGAAAATCGAACTCAACATTCGGCGTAGTCTCTTTCATGATGTCGGTGGTCGCTTCGGGTTCATGTTCGCGGCCGAAATGCGAGTAATGGCATCTGCCTGACCAGCCGGCGGCGATCCTCTTCGCCGCCAAGATATCGCCAGCCGAGCAGCCAGCTAAATCCGCGGCGAACGATCGGAGCGATGAACCGATTTCGGCGCTCATAACCCTGGATCACTCTCATTGCTTCCTCTTCGCCGAGGAAACGATGTGAGGCAACGAAATGCTGCCAGCCGACCGTCACTTCTTCGCCGGGCTTCGCCTGAATGTTGCGGACCCAGTCGGAATCGGGGCCGAAACCGTTGGCCACCACGACCTCGGGACCATTCTTCCGATACTCGACGACTTCCAGGACGGTCTGCCGCCGCAAGCCCGTGCGGCGGCCGGTATGAGTCAACAGCAAGCAGCGGTGTCCGAGCAGCCATCCCAGCCGCCAGCGATACAGGTACACCGGCGCCCGAAAAAGGTACCACAGAGCACTCTTTTTTCTGATGGATATCATGCCGGACTTCCACATGTCTCGCATCTAAAGACGATCAGCGAGGGCTTACTTAGTTTCAATCCGAGGGACGCCTGCCGTATCCGCTGAAACTTATTCACCTGCGGGTTTGGATGTGTTCTCGATGGTACCTGACTCACTGAGCTCAGGAGAAAGCGGTCGGTTGCCTTACAGTGATCACCTGATGCACAGCGTAAATGCCCACGAGCAAAACAATCACTTTGAATCGCGTCGCTCGTCTTTTATCCGCATGGCGCCATCTAAATACCGAGGATGAAAGTATGACAAATACGCGCGTTGATACCGATGTCTTAATCGTGGGCGCGGGGCCGGTCGGCCTGTTCCTCGCGAATGAATGCGCTCGCCGAGGTCTGCGATGGCGGCTCATCGAGGAGCGTGCATCCCAGTCCGAACATTCAAAAGCGCTCGCGATCTTTCCCCGCACCCTTGAAATCTTCGACATGGCGGGAGTGGCCGCTCCGTTTCTGGAGGCGGCCAACCGTGTCACGTCGGTCGCAGTGATGACGCATGAACACACACTCGCCCACATGCATTTCACGCCCAAGGAGACCCCGTATTCTTTTGTAGCCATGGTTCCCCAGGATGTGACCGAGAAACTCCTGGTCGAAGAATTGCGGCGCAAAGGCGGAGACGTGGAATACGCGACCAAGTTCGTTTCCGCGATTCAACAGGAAGACCACGTAAGCGCAACGCTAGACCACAAGGGCGAACCGTTCGAAATTAGGGCTTCCTTTATGGTTGGCTGCGATGGCGCACACAGTACAGTTCGACATCAACTGAACCTTCCGTTTGAGGGAGCGGAGTATAAGGGTTCGTTCTTGCTTGCGGACGTCGAGACGAACGCGACCTGCCCGGCCGACGAGATGCAACTCTGTCCCAGCGCCCTTGGACCCGTGGCTATCTTCCCGATGAGTTCCACTCGCCGGCGGGTGGTGGCGACAATCGAAAACTGCGAAGGCGACGCTCCGTCACTCGATCTTGTCCGCCAAGTGCTGGCGCAGCGTGCTCCCGCTGGGATTGAAGCACGATCCCTGCACTGGAGCACCTATTTTCACATTCATCACCGCCAGGTGGCGCGGCTGCGCGAGGGCCGCATCTTCATCGCTGGCGATGCTGCTCACATTCATAGTCCATTTGGCGGGCAGGGGATGAACACGGGACTCCATGATGTTTGGAATCTGGTTTGGAAGCTCGATCTCTTCCTCAATGGTCATGGCAATGAGCAGTTACTCGACAGCTATAGCGCCGAGCGCCTTCCGGTAATCAAGAATGTGATCGAGACCACGCATTTTCTTACCAAGGCCTTGGGGACCCCGAACAAGTTTGCGCAGGCCCTGCGCGATACTGTCATACCGATGGTCTCGCGTCTGGCTCCGTTCGAACATGCATTCGTGCAGCGGCTGTCCGAGCTTGGCGTTGCCTACCGCGGAAGTCCGATTGTTGAGGGACCTGGGAAGCGGTATTTCGATGATTCATTGCGTGGCGGCAAGGGAATCAGGAGCCGCTTCCTTATTGTTCTGGGTGAGCGAGCTAAGCCAGCGACCAGAGATGCGGCGAAGCAGCTGGCAGAATCGCTTCCGGAAATTGCTGAGTTCCGATCGGCGCGGCACACGGGCATAATGCTCGTCCGCCCCGATGGCTACCTCGCGTACTCTGCACATGACGGCGATAGCCTCGCCGCATTGGAATCTGTGCGCTCCGTTCTACAGCGCCAGACACGGTCGACACCACCCGCGGAGCAAGCTGCCTGACGATGGCGGCGAAGACGCGGGCAAAAATGAACGAGCTACGCCGCCCCAAACCGTACCGACACCAGTTTCGATACGCCCGGCTCCTGCATGGTCACGCCGTAGAGCACGGGTGCGATGCTCATCGTCTTCTTGCTGTGCGTGATCAGGATGAACTGCGTCTGCAGGCTCATCTCGCGCACCAGCTCGGTAAAGCGCCCAATGTTGGCCTCGTCGAGCGGCGCGTCGACTTCGTCAAGAATGCAAAATGGGCTAGGCGTGTACTGGAAAATTCCGACCAGCAGAGAGAGCGCGGTCAGCGCCTTTTCGCCACCCGAAAGCAGCAGCACGTTCTGCAGTTTCTTGCCCGGAGGCGATGCCACCACGTCAATGCCGCTCTCGGCGCTGTTTTCGATATCGGTGAGCCGCATGAAAGCATCGCCCCCGCCGAAGAGCTTGCGGAATGTGGACTGGAAGTTGGCGTTAATCTTGTGGAACGCCTCTTCGAATTTTTGCCGCGAGACTTGATCGATCTCCTTGATGGTGGCGGCGGTGTTTTCGATCGCGTCGATCAGATCTTTCCGTTGCGTTTGAAGGAACTGGTGGCGTTCGGATGTCTCCTTATACTCTTCGAGCGCCATCATGTTGACGGGCCCCATGGCGTCGAGACGGGCTCGCATCTCGCGATGCACCTGATCCTCAGCCGCGAGTTCCTCGCCGGTGAGTGGAACAATCGTGGTATCCGCCAACAGCACAGGCCGTTCAATGTTCAATTCATTGAGGCACGTATCCGACAAGTGTTGCAAATCAGATTGGAGCTTGGCCGCTTGTGCAGCGAGTTCGGCGCGGCGGTCGCGGGCGGAATCCAGTTGCTGGCGAGTCGTCCGCAACATCTCTTCGATCTCAGTTAACCGTGCGCGGATCTGCTCGGACTCAAACTGCAGCAGGCCGTCACGCGCTTCCCCGGCATTGCGTTCGGCTTCGAACTCCACGAACTGCTCGGCAAGTTGCAGGTTTTCGCTCTTACGCCGCGCAATCTCTTCGGTCGCCGATTCCATTTGAGCATGCAGGGCAGCCGCCCGCTCCCGCATTTCCGCGACGACAGTTTCGATGCGCTGGAGCAAAGTGGTCGCGGAGCGGTGCCGCTCTTCGAGCGTGGCCACGCGAGCGGCTCGCTGGGAACTGGTTTCGGCGGCGAGGTCGCGGCGATTCCGCAAGGCTGCGAGTTGGTCTTGTCCCGCGGCTAGCTGTGTCTCGAAACGCATGCGCGCCTCTTCAACGGCCGCCAGATCGGCCTGCCGCGCCGCCATAAAGCTGTCCTGCTCCTGCCGTTCCGCCGCCAGCCGTTGCAACTCGCGGCCAATCACATCAATGCGCTCGCGGACACGCGACATCTCGCCTTCCAACTGCTGCAACAAGTGGCCGGATGTCATCACTTGTTTTTCCGCTTCGCGCTTGTCCTCTTCGAGGCGGTCGAGCAGGGAAGTGTGTTCCCGAATCTCCCGTCCCAGGGTCAGCGCAGAGATTTCCTTCTCGCGCAGAGCCCGCTCCAGTTCTTCAAGCAGGTGAAGCACATCGCGCAACTCGCGCTTCATCGAGAGCGGGCCTTCACTACGTTGCTTTCCACCGGTGACGGTCACATTGTGGAAGCACTCGCCCGATTGCGAGAGGAAAAATGCATCCGGACTCGAAAGCGCAAGGTCGCGCCCGACAACCGCATCGGGCACAATGTAGCCGTTGCCCAGCTTGGGCAGAATCACTTCTAGCGATTTGCCGAATCCGTTAAGAACGCGAATCGATTTCTTGAGAGGAAGAACGGCGTCGCTCACAGGAGCATAGTGGCTGCTCTCATCGGCGAGAAAGGAAAACTTCGCCTGTGAGTCCTCGGGATGGACCAGGAATGTTGCCCGTCCATCGACGTCGGAGCGCAGCAGGCGCAAGCCTTCGTCCGCCGCATCCCAGCTCTTGACCACGATGTAATTCAGCTCATCGCGCAGAAAGTCTTCGACCACGCGCTCGTATCGCGGATCCACTTCCAGAAAATCGGCCAGCACTCCGGCGGGAGCGTGTCCGCCTTGTAGCGCGCCCGATTGGAACAAGCGCCTCACCGACTCGGTCGAATACCCATGCTCGGCAATGACAGCTTCGAGCGATCCCTTTTTGCCGAGCGCGGTTGCGTATTCAGAGCGGATGGAATCGAGATGCTTCTTGGTATCGCTCTCCTGGGCGCGCTTGCTCTCGACCTGAGCACGCAGATTCGCGATTTCAGCAGCCAAGCCGCTGGCACGTTGCGAAACGGTTTCGAACTCCAGCGCAAGCTGGCCACGTTGTCCGCCGAATGTTTCCGATTGCGCAGTGGCAGTAGCAATTTCCGCGCGCAGACGCTGGTCTTCGCGATCAATGCCCACCAGCCGCTCTTGCGATTGCGTGAGCTGGTTGCGCAAGTTGGAGGCCTGGCCGACCGCTTCGAGTACGGACGCACGGCAAGACTCCTGTTCGTGTTCAAGAGTTGCTAGTTCCGTGGCCGCGTTGCTCGTTTCCTGCTGGCTCAGGGCGAGCTCCTGCTGCGCCAATGCCAGATCGGAAGCCGCGGAATTGAGCAGCTGACGATGCTCCGCCAGTTCCTCTTCCAGCGCCCGCAGCCGATGATTCGCTTGTGCCAATTCCGCTTCCGCTGACGTCATGCGGACAAACAGTTCCGCCGAGCGCTCATCGTTCGTGCGAATGCGCGCCTTCCCACGATCGCTTTCGATCGCGATCTGGTTAAGCCGGTCGTGATTCTGTCGCGCTTCGGTTTCGATCACGTAACCACGCTGTGTGCGTTCGGAATGCTCGGCCTCGGACTGTTGCACGGCCTCGCCGAGTTCGCGAATCTCCTCGCCCAGCTGTTGAAGTTGCGCATCGAGCGAGACGGCTGTCTGATCCATATGCATGAACTTGCTGGCCAGCACCACTCGCAGCTTGGCCCGCATTTCGTCGCGCAGGCGGCCATAGCGCTCGGCCTTGCTGGCCTGGCGTTTCAGCGAGTTCATCTGGCGCGTGACTTCCTCAAAAATGTCATTCACGCGGTTCAGATTTTGCTTCGCCTCTTCGAGGCGCGCTTCGGCAAGGCGCTTCTTGGTTTTGAATTTTGTAATCCCGGCAGCCTCTTCAATAATGTTGCGGCGGTCGGTAGGACGGCTGCTTAAAATCTGGCCGATGCGTCCCTGTTCGATGAGCGCGTAGGATTCGGGGCCGAGACCCGTCCCCATAAATAGTTCCTGAATGTCACGCAGGCGGCACAGCTTTCCATTCAGAAGGTACTCGCTGTCGCCGCTGCGGAACAGGCGGCGCGTGACCGCGATCTCGCCATCATGCATGGGCTGCTGGTTGAATTTGCGGCGGCGGATCTTCAGAACTACTTGCGGACCGGCCGCGCCTGCAGCGCTCTGCGGCGTCTCCTCGGGAGCGACGTTTGCCACAGTCGTTCCCGCCGTATTATCCGCGGGCACCGCACCTTCTACTTCTTCCGTTTTGCCGGGCTGCGCTTCCTCTACCGCCTGCTCGGTTTCAGCAGCCGCATGCGCGCGCAGTTCGGCCTCGTCCCAATCTCCTTCGGCAGAGTCGTCCTGGGCGAGGTCGTCGTGGATCTCGATCTGCGTGGGAGCGTTGGAGTCGGCCCCGTTATAAATTTCGGGATCGATCAGAGTCAGCGACACTTCGGCCATGCCAGTGGGGTTGCGATCGCGCGTTCCGGCGAAGATTACGTCTTCCATGCGCGAGCCGCGCAGCGTCTTAGCCGATTGCTCGCCGAGCACCCAGGAGATCGCGTCGGCAATGTTCGACTTTCCGCAGCCGTTCGGCCCGATGATAGCGGCGATGCCTTCACCGTGGAACTTGAGTTCGGTGCGATCACAGAACGATTTGAATCCCAGAATTTGCAGCTTCTTCAGTTTGAGCAAGGTCACTCCTTAATGCGTAAAACCGTGCGTGAAGACAAACACCTGACAACCGAATGTTGGTTATGACTTGTTTTGACGTCGAAACGTCGACGCTGATCAAAAAAATCTGGCGTCGCCATTTGCCGTTTTCATACCTCATGGGCGTAAATCTTCCGCCCATATAGCTGCTGGCTGGGTGCCTTGCAAATCGCTGGGGAACTCTTTCGGGAGTGAGTGTCGAGGTTAACTCCCGAGGTTCCTCCTGCTCGCGTGCCAGGAAGCAGCTTCCAAAAACCGAAATTGCCACCCTGACGTTTGACCAACTTTAACGGCGAATGAGGGGATGGGTCAAGTAATAAAACACCACATATTGGGGTACTCATCCACCCACCGCCTTTAGTTGCACCCACACCGCAGCTAGCATGCACAAATCGGATATTGGGCAAAGGAATTAAACGCGAGGTGGGAGACCGCCAGAGCTGGAAATACTCTAGCGTGAGCTGGAAGGAGATTCAAGCGCAACCAGCCTGCACGCATCATTATGCTCTGCAGACACAAGCCCTGCCCGGTCTCTACTTCTTGCGCTCGACCAGGTAATGGGCCAGTTCTTTCAGCGTGTTCGCGCGCTCGCCAAACTTATCAAGCTGCGCACATGCCTGCTTGACCAGCTCGTCAGCCTTGCGAAGCGATTCCTCGATTCCAAATAACCCGGGATAGGTTGCTTTCTCCGCAGCCATGTCCTTGCCGGCGGTTTTGCCCAGTTGCTCGGAGGTTTGGGTCACATCGAGAACGTCGTCGACGATTTGAAAGGCCAAGCCAATGGATTGCCCGTAGATGCGCACGCGAGCAATGTCCTCCGCAGGGGCGCCGGCATACATTGCGCCGCTCACCACGCTGGCCGTGATGAGAGCGGCGGTCTTCGAGCGGTGAATATATTCGAGCGTAGCAAGATTAGGCTTCTTGTGTTCGGCTTCGAGATCCACGACCTGGCCGCCAATCATGCCGTCGATTGTGCCCGTGGCATGCGCGATCTCGCGGATGATTGCAACCCGCGCCTCGGCTGGACAGTTAATTTGTGCAAGCGCTTCATAGGCCAGGGTCTGCAGAGCATCGCCCGCGAGGATGGCCGTCGCTTCTCCGAATGCCTTGTGGCAGGTCGGACGCCCCCGGCGCAAATCGTCGTTATCAAGGGCGGGCAGGTCGTCGTGAATCAATGAATAGGTGTGCAGCATTTCGAGCGCCGCGCCCAGTTCTTCAATCCCGGAAGGCAGCGCTCCGGCCAGCGATGCTGCATCGCCCATCATCATTCGCCCGGCCTCCATGCACAGAATCGGCCGCAGGCGCTTGCCGCCGGCAAACACGCTATGACGCATGGCCCGATGGATGGACGTCGGATGCTGGGTCGCCGAAGGGAGAAGGTGCTCGAGGGCGGCGTCGGCGGCCTTGCGTCCCTCCTCTAGAACTTCTTTAAGCATCGCACCGCAGTATAACAATTGAGTTGTGGGTCAGTTTGAATCAAACTGATACCCCCGGTGCGCGCCCCGAGGCGTCTCCAGTGTGAGCCCCGGAGGGACGATGGAAAACCATCCCGGGTGTTAGGGACGGTTCGTTTCGTCGCCCCACCCGATCGAGCCTCTCTGACATAGCGCAGCCCGCCTTTTTTCCTCATAATGCCCAGTATGGCTCTCATCGTTTTCCTCCGAGGCGTCAATGTTGGCGGACACAGAACGTTTCGCCCAAGCATCCTCGCGCGACAACTGAGCGACTATGATGTCCTGAACGTGGGTGCTGCGGGCACCTTTGTCGTTCGTAAACCTGGATCCCGAGCAAAATTCCGTACCGCATTGCTTCGCAAGCTGCCGTTCAAAGCGGAAATTGTGCTGTGCGATGGCCGCGATCTTATGCGGCTAGAGACGGAGAATCCGTTTGGAACTGAGCCGTCACCCCCGGATGTTGTCCGGTTCGTGAGCATTCTGTCGAAAGCCGGGGGTGTCCGGGCGTCGCTTCCAGTCACGTTTCCCTCAGACGGGGAGTGGTTGGTGCGGGTGATAGCTTCGGAGGGCCAGTTCGTGTTCGGACTGTACCGTCGTCACATGAAGACAATCGGCTATCTTGGCCAGATCGACAAGCTGTACGGTGTGCCAGCGACGACACGGAATTGGAACACAATAGTTGCGATCATTCGCATCTTGAAAGGCGATGGGAATAAAGGCCGCTGACCAAGTACGGCCATCCGCTCGCATGTTGGTGCCACCAGGGACCGATCGCAGCGATCCGCGACATGCAATCTGTGAATCGCTGAGGACAACCTTTCAGCGCAGAGTGCGGGCACGAGCTCTCGCGAACGAAGGAGTGAATGTGGGGTCACCGGACTCAGCCGCCTTCGGGCCGAGTCTCGCCGCCCACACCTTTCCCGGTGTTGAAGCCTGGAATATTCAGTCACGTCTTCGGGGCTGTTTGTGAATGAATCCATCCCCCCTGTTTTGCGCAAACAAAATTTCTCCAGGTTTGCGCATAAATCCACTTCCTCGAATAACAAAAAGGACGCCCGCAGGCGTCCTCTTTGCCAATCATTGTTGATCAGGCTGCGGCTGCGCGATGTGCGCCCCCGCGCAATACCGAGCGCACAACTTGGTCATCGCGCGGCTCGCATACGTCCGTAGCACCCTGATTCATTGCTTCTGTCCATAGCTCGTCATCCGCCAAGCGGTGGGTAGCTACGATGCGGAGAGACGGGAACTCTTTGTGCAGGCGCCCGATTTCGTCGGACCGTGAGCTTTCCAGGTCCAGCACCAGGACGTCGGCATGATGCCACGACAGAGCCGAGCGGATTTCCTCGTGCTTGCTTACCCGGTTCACCGGACCAATATGTTGTGAGAGGCTGACCGCCAGGGCTTGCGCAGTTCCGGGGTCATTGTGATAGATAACCAGGCTGAGTGGTTCCATAAATCCCCCTTTTTGAATTCACCGCCATTGCGGTGGGCCTTTGGCTGCGACAGCATGCTGCTACCACAGGCGTTTCAATTCCGAGCGCGAACAGCGTTACTTGTGCAACGCCTTCTCGGTCGGGGGCTCGAACGGTTCAGTTTGGAGCTTTCCGTTCTGTTTTAACAGAATCTCTACTTTTCCTTCCGCTTCCTCCAGTTGCTTGCGGCAAGTCGCGGAAAGCTGCATGCCTTCTTCGAAGAGCGTCAGAGATTTCTCCAGCGGAACCTCCCCCTTTTCCAGTTCCAGGACAATTTTCTCCAGGCGCTCGAGGCATTCTTCAAACTTCACCAATCCATTTGCTCCTGTCTATATTGTAATGCCGCTTTAGCGACAAAATGTCCAGCAAAATCGGGCTAGGTTTTGTAGTTTCTTGGGCAGGGGTTTCCAAAAATAGAACTCGTCTTTCTAACTGTGGAGAAATTCAGCAAATCGAGTAGCGAAATTAAACGGAGGTCGCCCGGTTCGAGCCCAGCGCCTCCAAAACATCTACCGCCGAGGTATAACGGCTCAGAGGGGCGCTGATCTGCGCTCCCTGCACTCGATCCCGTACCGCCCGCAACATCTCCCGTGCGATCGCCACACCTTCCTCACGCGCCGCCTGGGGTGTCGTCGCCCTGGTCATGCGGTTCAGGATTTCGTCGGGCACGGAAACGCGCAGCTCGTTCTTCATAAACTCCGCATTGCGCGCGCTAACCAGCGGCCAGATTCCGGCAATTACTGGAATGCGGCAGTGCTCGATTCGCTTCAAGAAGCTCTCTAACAGTCGCAGGTCAAACACTGGCTGCGTAACCACATATTCGGCTCCAGCCTGCACTTTGTATTCGAAGCGTTTGATCTCCTCATCCAGGGTTGGCAGACCCGGATTTGCTCCCACTCCGATCACGAATCCGGTTCCAACGCCGATTGGGTTGCCTCCCAAGTCCAAGCCCCGGTTCAGGTTGCGGACAATGTTCACGAGCCCGATGGAATCGACGTCAAACACTGCCGTAGCGTCGGGATAGTTCCCCATCTTTGGCGGATCGCCGGTAATGCAGATCAGGTTGCGAATTCCAGTGGCCGCCGCTCCCAAAAGGTCCGACTGGATGCTCAAGACGTTCCGGTCGCGGCAGGTGTAGTGCAAAATCGCCTCGATGCCAACCATCTGTTGCATCAACAGCGAAAGAGCCTGGTTGCTCATACGGGCGGAGGCGCGCGGGCTGTCCGGGATGTTGACCGCGTCCACACCCACTGACTTGACGAACTTCGCGCCCTCGATCTCTTTCGTTATGTCGATTCCCTTGGGCGGCACAATCTCGACCATGGTTACGAACGCACCGGACGCGATCTTGGCGCCAAGTTGCGAGCGCTCCGCCATCGGAATACTGGCGGGAGCCGAAGGTGCGGCCGCGGAATGGACCACTTCGGATACAGCGGTCAGCCCGCGCGCCCCCTGCGCCCGCAGCGACGATTTCATGGCGCGGATATGATCGGGCGTGGTGCCGCAGCATCCGCCTACTAATTGAACTCCGGCAGTCACGAACTTGCGGGTATAGCTCGCCATGTATTCCGGCGAGCACAGATAGATATTCCGGCCCTCCACCGAGCGCGGCATGCCGGCATTCGGCTGGGCGGCCAGGGGCAGGGAAGTCACGGCCCGCACGCGCTCGATCGCATCCAGCATGGCCACCGGTCCCACGCTGCAGTTGATGCCTGCGACGTCGATATTCCATTCCGCCAGGCGTGCCCCAAACGCCTCGGGGTCCGAACCATCCAGGCAGTTGCCGTCCTCGTCGATCGTTACCTGGGCCACAATAGGAATCTTCGGATCCACCTCACGGCAGGCCAGTACGGCCTGATTCAGTTCATCCAGATAGCCGAAAGTTTCAAGCATCAGCAGATCGACGCCGCCCTCGACCAGAGCCTCGATCTGCTCACGAAATGAAGCGCGCGTCTCTTCAAATGAAGTCTTGCCGAGGGGCTCGATGCGAATCCCCAAAGGACCGATCGAGCCTGCTACCCAGGCATCGAAACTCTTCGCAGCCTCGCGAGCCAGTCCGACACCGGCGATATTGATGTCCCTTACGCGGTCCGCCAGAGTATGGCGCGCCAGACGAAAGCTGTTGGCACCGAAAGTGTTGGTTTCGATGATCTCGGCTCCAGCGTGTAAATACTCCTGGTGAACGCCCCGAATCAGCTCGGGTTGTGAAACATTCAGTTCGTCATAACAGCGGTTGATAAAGACGCCCTTCGCATAAAGAAGCGTCCCCATAGCCCCGTCACAGAGCATGGGTGCGCGCCGCAGCCGTTCCTTGAAGTCTTGTGGCATCCTCATGAGGATACAGGAAGGCGGCAGGATATGGCATCCTGCGCAGCTCACATCGCCTTACTATGGTGAGTCACTATCCGATGGCCCGGTCTTTTCCGCTTTTCGCAGCGTCACCGGATGCCGCAACTTCACCTTTGTTATAATCCCTGTTCTCGCATCCAAGAGATTATCCGACACAAGGTTGGGTCCCAGGTTTGAGAAAGCTCCTGATTCGCCTATTTTTCCTTCTGCCTATTATCTTGCTATTGGCAGGCTGCGGAGGCAGTTCGTCTGCCGGCGGCACCAAGACTAGCGGCCTGCCCTACCGTGCATTCCTCTCCAACTTCGTCGGCGGCGGCGTTTACATCGTCAACGCGGATTTTGATGAGTATCCGCTCGGCTTGGCGCCGATTGCCGCAGGCAATACTCCTGGAATGATGGTTGTGACCCCGAACCGGGCTGTAACCCTCGTTTACAGCGGGAATAATCTCCCCTCTTCGGACAACCAGTTCAGCATCATTAACAACCGGTCGGAATCCAGTGCCGGGCATGCGACCTTACCAGGCAACACCGATAGCTTCGTCGTCTCCCCGGACAGTTCGACTGCCTATGTTGCCGTACCGACTGCCCCGGTAGTTGGCCAGTCCCAGGGGGCCATTGAAATCATCAGCATCAATGGCGGAGGGCTTTTGGGTGAGATCGACATTCCATCGGTCCATTATCTGTCGATTAACAACAGCGGTAACCGGATTCTCGCGTTCAGTTCAAATTCCGATTCGGTTGCCGTGGTGACGCCTTCCAACCTGGGAACGCAAAATCCGCTTGTCACTTATGTTGGGGGATTCGACCGCCCCGTTCAGGCCTTTTTCAGCAGCGACGATACGACTGCATACGTGGTGAATTGCGGCGCCGAATGCGGCGGAGTTCAGGCCAGCATTCAACAACTCGACATGACGACCGGGACGCTTGGCTCCTATGGCGCGGTCTGTGCAACTGATCCGACTCAGGGCAAGCAATGCGCCGCCACCGTGGCTTTATTGAGCGGCTCGACCATGTATCTTGCCGGAACTCCCTACACTGCCGGTCCTACCGGCAGCCCCTCGTTTACCTGCAAAGGCGCGCAAGGCGAGACGCTGACCTGCGGCATGCTTACGATCTTTGACCTGAGTAGCATGACCGCGACTAACGCGACGCCCATCGCCATCACCGATGGCTACCACAACCGCATCGCCATGGGGTACAACGGACAGCTCTTCATCGGCGCCAAAACCTGCACTGAGATCGTTCCTCCTGATCCTCCGCCGCCAGGCGCTGAAGTTCGCGGCTGCCTTTCCATCTACAACACCCTGAACGTCGCGGTCGGAAGCGTCGCACCCGGGGCCGTTTTGATTCCTCCGGCGAATGGCGACGCCACCGGCCTTCAGCCCATTGCCCAACGCACGGTCGTCTATGTGGTCCAGGGAGGATTACTGAACATCTACGACGCCACGATTGATGCCTTGGAATACAATCCCAACGATCCGAATAACCCCGGCGAGATCTTCGGCCTCGTTGGTTATTTCTACGACGTCAAGACAGTAGATTTCTGATTCTTACTTCGGAGCCAGCGTCATCTCATGGGCGCGATGTTTCGCGACCGCCGGCTCCGAAAACGGAAACACGAACGTCGAGCCGCGATACCACGCTGTCCACTGATCCATATAATGCGGGCTGAGAAAGACTCCGCTTTCTCCCGTCACCAGGTTCAGCGTGCTCTCGTCAAAGTTGGCGAAATTCCACGTCGCGCGCTCGGACGGCCCAAATTTTCGTCCCACCGCCTTGACCGTGTAGTTGTCTCCGCTCAGAGGATGCCGGCCCGGACCCGTGAACCGTCCGATCAGCGGCAACTGGCTCAGCACCGGATGCTCGATCTCCACCGGATAATTCTCGCCCCACTTCCATTGCGCGAGATCGGATGGAACTCCCGGCTGCTTTAAAGCGTTCTCCATGGCAGCCGTTAACAGGGCGCCGTAATCGGAGTAGCCTTGCGGCAGCCAGCGTGCCGGCTGCTTGCTGAGCACATTTTCGAGCCACACCGTCGACATGCCCCAGCGGTAGCTCTTCCAACTGAGCGTGCCCGTCTCTTTCGTGTTGACACTATTCGGCGGTGCGCCGTTCCTCGGGCCTTTCACCGAACCATCCGGCGCCGGACCCAGTTTCGCTTCGAGCAGCAGCTGTACCAGTTCCCGGCGTGCCTTGGTTTCGATGGTCGGCGCAGGCGAATCGGCCGACATCCGCCCATCCCAGTCGCGCAGGATGTCGGCGGCCCGCTTTGCCCGAGGCGAAAGTTTCGGCGCATGATCGAGCGCGTACACAAATTTGTCGGCGCAGAAGCGGTCAAAAGTCGACGACACGTCCATCTCGAGTGCCAGCATATCCGCCGGCGAAAACTTCTTTCCGGATTCCAGCACCCGGTAAATGCGATCCGTCCGCCAGGGCGCTTCCCACTCGGTGCTGATCGAATACTTATAGCCGTCTGGCGCGATGCGCCCGTTGGCCGTCGCCAGAATTCCCGTCGGCGGGTTGTACACATGCGGCATCTCGTCGAATGGAATAAATCCGGTCCACTCGTGCGCGTCGTCGCTGCCACTGACCGGCAGGCTGCCATCGCCGGCGGCGCGGATCGGCACTTGCCCGGTCGCCTGATAGCCGATATTTCCATCCACGTCGGCGTACATCACGTTTTGTCCGGGCGCGAGGAACATCGAGAACGCTTTGCGGAACTCGTCCCAGTTTTGCGCCGAGTCCACATCGAACAGCGTCAGTCCCATGCCGTCATAAAGCGTCCAGCGTAGCGCGACCTTGCGCGTCTCGCCCGGAATCAGGTCGGTGATGATCGGCCCATGCCGCGTCGTCATCACATCCAACGTCACATCCGGCTTGCCTTTGACGCGAATGACTTCCTGCCGATGCTGCGGCTCCACCCAGCCCTTGGGAGTCTTGTATTGTCCTTGGGCGTTGAACTCTTCGATGAAATCGTCTTCAACGGTCGGCCCAACATTTGTAAATCCCCAGCCGATGCGCTGGTTATGGCCCACCACGACGAACGGCACTCCCGGGAGCGTAACCCCGGCAACGTCGAAATTCCCGCTTTTGAGATGAGCCTCGAACCAGAGGTTCGGCATCTCGTGGTCAAGATGCATATCGTTCGAGAGCAGCGGCTTTCCCGTCGTCGTGTGCTGTCCAGAGACTACCCAGTTGTTTGATCCCGGGCGGAAGGTATCGGCCCCTTGCTCTGATTCGTCTTGGGGGGAATCCGTCGAAGTGATCTTGGTCGCCCCCCCTTGCGGTTCTATTTCCTCCTCGTCCTCGTCGTCGTCGTCTCCATCGACCGCGGGTTCCTGATCGATTCCGCGCCGCACCTCCGTCGGAGGACGATCGCGCCACGAAGAGTTCACATATAGATCAGCGGTGAGTTCCGGTCCGATCTTCGCCAGCACTTTCTCGCGCGTCAGCGCCCGCGCATAGCTGTAATGATTCAGATCCTCCACCATGCGCGCGCCGACCAGCAGGGAATCGGTCACCGTCCAGGGACGCGGCTGGTACTTCAACAGCCAGAATTCAAGCGGCAGATGATCGCGATGCGATTCAATGAACGCATTTACGCCCCGCGTGTACGCGTCGAAATATGCGCGGTCGCGCGCGGAAATGCTCTTTTGCGCGGCTTCGGCCACGACGCGCAGGCCCAGAATCCGCTGCTCGCGATCCATTTTCAACGTGTCTTCGCCGATGATTTGGGAGAGTTCGCCCGAGGCGGCGCGCCGCATGATGTCCATCTGCCACAGCCGATCCTGCGCGGTGACATAGCCCTGCGCAAAAAACAAATCTTCGAGCGTGGACGCCTCAATCGTCGGCACACCCTGCTCGTCCCGCACCACCAGCACCTTCGCGGAAAGCCCGGACGCAACAATCGTCCCATCCACTTGTGGCAGCGCCGAGTGCGCGACCCACCATCCCCATGCGGCAAGGCAAACGATGCCCAACAACATCAGTAAGACAATGGCTAGCAGTATCCCGCGAACCCCACTTCGAGTGCGGACTGCGGATAACGATGCAGTTGCTGACATTGTCCAAGATTGTAGCGTAGGGGGAACCGGACTCGCAGCGCTTCACCAGCGACGCCGTTGGCCGATCATTCTTGTCCCCCGAGGAAATTGAGTCAGTATTGTGATGCAGGTGAATACAAAAAAAGCCGGCCCAATTCCTCGGCCGGCCATTTTGTCCTTGCGCTGAATTTACTTCAATGTCGCTGAGGGAATACTCTCGGGGCCGAAGTCATAGCGGACCCAGTAGTCTGGTTGAGGAGGTGGCGGAAACGCCGCTTGGTTGCTCGTTCGGAATTCATAGAGCTTCTTCCCCAAACATTGCGTGATCACGCTCGGACTACCGCCGCCCGTTATGTCTTCGATCGCGCCATCCTTGCCGAGTTTCATCAGAAGTTCAACTGGCGAAATGTCGCTGGCGCTTTGCCCCTCCAGGCATGATTGCGCCAAGCTCCGAATTTTCTCCGCAACCTTGGTCTGGTACTCTCGCCCTTCGGGCGAACCCAGGTTTGCCGCCACCGCTTCCTCCGCCGCTTGCCGCCTCCCGGCGAGAACACTCGCCCGGCCCGCCCATTTCTTCGCTGACTCGTAATTCTCGGAGGTTTGCCAGGTATCCTTATCCCATTGGTCTTCCATCTTGGCAAACATCTTCTCGGCAATCTCCTGATCTCCAAAATTGACTGCCAAGTGAGCAAAATAATTCCACATCAGTTGTGAAGGCCCATACAACTTCTCGGTAGCCGCAAAGCCCCTCTGGATCCTTGCCCAGGAGAGCTTCGGTTGGTCCTGGCAATTACAAATCAGCAGATTGCTGGCGATCCGAAAATAGATGGCATCGCCGGCATCTCCTCCGATCTGGTCCGCCGACTCCTGGGCAAACTTTTCGGTCTCTCCTTCCTCTCCGCTCCATTTGGGTAAGATGGATTGCGCATAACGTTGGTAATAGTAGTAATAGCCCGGTTCGAACTTTACCGCGCGGGCGAACAAATCTCGATTGGCCTCGGGTCCGAATGTCCCTAATGCGATTTTCTGCATCGTCACATACCACTCCGGATCCTTGACCGGCAATGCCGTCGCCTTGTCCAGAATCTGTTTCGCTTTAGCCAGACGCTGCTTGTAGAGCTTCCATCCGCTCTCGCTGACCGTGTCTGCAAAGCCAGTGCCCCGCGCGTCCTGAGCCCACTCGATATACGACTCCGCGAGCGCGATGCGCGCCGTGATCGACTGCGGTCGCAAGGCTACCCATCTGTTGACCATCGCCATGTGCGCGCGCCAATCTTCCACCGTCGGGTGGAGCGGAGGTTTTCCAAGGTCCGCATAGATCGCATGGATCTTCCACATTCCCCCGGCAGACCGCTCTTTTTTCGAACGCACCGAACTCGCGACACAGTCGAGTTGAACGAACTTACCGGCTTTCATCAAGTCGTATGCGGCTTGGCTGAAGTCCGAGAGCGCTCTGGCGTCGGTGCCCTCATCCTCGCTGAATCTCGAAGCTTGCGCGGCGCCAAGGCCGCAAGCCTGAGGCTTCACCTTCGCAGCGTCGGCGCCCGCTAGAGAGAACATAGCGATCACTAATGCGAATATTGAGATGGAGTTATGTACCCTGAATCGAGATACGGATTGGAGGCGTAAGTCTGTGCCGGCACGCTTCATGAAGGGTATTTCTCCTCCTTAGAAGCTAGCGGGATTTATCTCCCCCTCAAAGTTACTACTGAACATGGACGGAAAGTGGGAAGTCATCCGCCACAACGGCTCGCGTCCGCTCAAAAGCCGGGTGCCCCAGGTCTCGCGCTTTTCGAGACCTGGGATTCCACTGCTGCACGAACACCAGTATTTTTCTCAAAGTCAAGGAAGGGCCGACGGTCACTAGTCTGGGTACTGGCTACTGGGTACTGGCTACTGAGTACTGATTTTTCATCACCGAGTGCCCCAGGTCTCGCGCTTTTCGAGACCTGGGATTCCACTGCCGCACGAACATCAGGATTTTTCTCAAAGTCAAGGAAGGGCCGACGGTCACTAGTCTGGGTACTGGCTACTGGCAACTGGTTACTGGCTACTGAGTACGGGTACTTATTTTTCATCACACTCAACCGGTGAGCATCCTCACAGACACTCACCCCGCGCATGCGCGAAAATAGCGGTCTGAATTGGGGCAGCGAGAAGTGTGCCGGTCCATCAGGACGGCCCTCGAAGCTGCCCCAAAACCATTTTCAGCGCTTTTTGACAACCTAACTCCTTATTCTGGAATACTTTGCGTGTAAGTCGTTATTATTGAATATTTTACGTGAAAATCATAGGGGGGGAGGGGGTAGGAAAATTGACCTCAATGTCTCCTAAGCTAAACATGCGGAAGGGGATAAGCGATTTGATCGAGGCTGGTAATTCCGCGCTGCAGAAGAGCAAGTCGGTTGGCGCACCTCCGCTCCGCCCAGTATCATGTTGGCGACCACTCGGCGTGCAGTATCATCGTGAGTGTTCGCGCCGCCCAACATGCTACAGAAGCGCATCGACGATCAGCCCAGCATCTCGCGTGAGAACATGCGTGAAGCCGAGGCGATTTTCCTGCAGCATCTTCGCCGCGTAGGCTTGAAGCAGACGGAGCAGCGCAACACAATTCTGCGCACGTTTCTCGAAACGCGCGAGCATCTTTCCACCGACGAACTGCACCGCCTGGTAAAAAAGAAAGACGCAGGCATTGGCTTCACCACCGTCTACCGGACGCTGAAGCTTTTAGCCGGTTGTGGACTCGCCAGTGAAGTCGCTTTTCATGACGGCATCGCGCGCTTCGAGCACCAGTACAACCGCCGCAGCCATCACCACATGGTGTGCACGGAATGCGGCGCGTCAGTAGAATTTTTTTCCCCCGAGGTCGGAGAGATCGAGCAGGAGATCGGCCGCAAGCACCATTACCTCACCACTCGTCATACGTTCCAGATTTACGGTGTGTGTCAGGATTGCAGAAAAGACGACAGCCGAAAAGACGATGGCAGAAAAGATGACGGCCGAAAGGCCGACATCCGGAGAGCCGACTCCCGAAGCGAAGATCTGCGGCACGAAGATTTACGTAAAGAAAATTTGCGCAAAGATGATTTGGGCAAAGAAGATTCCAGCAGAGACGACTCCCGAAAGAAGAACAATGGACGGCGAATTGTCTAGCGCCCCAAGTCCGCCCGAACTTTCTTTGACGTGTCCGCACTGCGCGACAGCCATGCCATCCAGCGCCGCCTTCTGTCCCGCCTGTGGACGATCGATGAAGTCGCTCCCTCCAGGCGATCGCGGCATCGCTGTCCTCGCTTATCTCACATTCGTTCCGGCCGCGGTATTGTTGTTCCTCCCGGAATTTCGCAGCCGTCCCTTCATCCGCTTTCATGCCTGGCAAAGCGTCATGATCTGGGGAGCGTTCGTTATTCTGACGATCGTCGGGCTGATCCTGTCGAATGTAGCCGCAGCCATGGTCTTTCTGCTCTTCGGCATTCTGGCCTCACTGGCGATTCTCTTCCTCTGGATCGTCCTCTCGATCAAAGCATGGCAAGGCGAGCGCTTCGAACTGCCGCTGATCGGTCCACTGGCCGCGCGCATGCGCTAACGCGCCGCGGTAATTCCACATAGCATCAGTCGCTGATCGGTAATGTGGAGCTGCAATCTTTGTGAAGAGAAACGAGCGTAGAGACGCGGCTTGCCGCGTCTCCTGCCGTCAGTTCTCCTCCCGCAGCCGCATGTTTCCCGTGCGCAGATAGCGGTTGTGCCAGCCCAGCGATTCCGTCAGCAAGTGTGGCGTATGTTTGCCATACGATAGCCTCTCTGCCCGGTTCAGATAATCGAGCAGCAGGGGTTTGTACTCTGGACTCGAACACTTCTCAATGATCAGGTTCGCGCGCTGGCGCGGCGAAAGGCCACGCAGATCGGCCAATCCCTGTTCGGTGACCACGACCTGCACATCATGCTCGGTGTGATCCACGTGCGACACCATGGGCACAATCGTCGAGATCGTCCCTTTCTGCGCGACCGACGGAGCCATGAAGATCGACAGGTATCCATTGCGCGCAAAGTCACCGGAGCCGCCAATGCCGTTCTGGATGCGCGATCCCATCACGTGCGTCGAATTGACGTTGCCGTAGATGTCGGCTTCGATCATGGCATTCATGGCAATCACGCCGAGGCGGCGAATGATCTCAGGATGGTTCGAGATCTCCTGCGGGCGCATTATGATGCGTTCGCGATAGCTGGCCATATCGGCGTTCACTTCGGTCATTCCATCCGGACTGAGCGAGAACGCCGTAGCCGAAGCGCACGTCATCTTGCCGGACTTCAGCAGACGAATCATGCCGTCCTGAATAACTTCGGTATAGGAAGTCAGGTTTTCAAACGGACCTTCCTCTAAGCCGAACAGAACCGCGTTCGCAATGTTGCCGACGCCGGACTGCAGTGGCAGCAGATTTTCGGGCATGCGGCCCTTCTTTACTTCCCAGCTAAGGAATTCCAGGATGTGGCGGGCGATTTGCTTGGAAGCTTTGTCGGGCGCTTTAAACGCGCTATTGCGGTCCGGAGCATCCGTCAGCACAATAGCAACGACCTTCTCGGGCGGAAGTTCCAGGTAAGGCGTGCCGATGCGCTGGCCCGTGCTCACCAAGGGAATCGGGCCGCGATTGGGCGGAGGTTTCAGACCATAGTAGATGTCATGCATGCCCTCGAGCGCCGCCGGTTGCCACGAATTGACCTCAAGGATTACCCGCTCCGCTTGATCGATCCAGGTCTTGTTGTTGCCGATCGACGAACTGGGAATTAGCCGTCCATCTTCCAACACAGCGGTGACTTCGATGAGTGCGACGTCCATCTTGCCGAGAAATCCATACTCCACGAACTGGGCAACATGGCTGAGGTGGATATCCATGTATTCCATTTCGCCCGCATTGATGCGCTTGCGGGTTTCGGGATCGGATTGATACGGAAGGCGCAGATTGATTCCTCCGGCCATGGCAAGCGCTCCGTCAAGCTCTGGACCGGTGGAAGCGCCGGTGAAAACGCTGACCCGAAACTTCTCGCCGCGGAAGTTGGCATCGGCGATCCGGCGCGCCAGATCCATTGGCACTGCCTTGGGATAGCCGGAACCGGTGAAGCCACTCATCCCGATTTGATCGCCGGAATGAATCAGAGCCGCAGCCTCATCGGCGCTCATGATCTTCTGAGCCAGACTGGAATTCAATACACGCGTGGTGGACGTGGGTTGGAGAATAGTTGTCATCGAGGAAACCTTTCTAATAGCACTGAACGCCTCACGATACGATAACGTTGCCGCTTCACAACCGTCTGTGAGCGCCGTCACGAACCAAGAGTACCGTCAAAGCATGTAGCGCGTGCCAAGACGCCCCGGAAACTACGCTTCACCACGGAGACACAGAGGCACGGAGAAACTCAAATGTTTGGGGAAACCCTTCCGCCTCTGTTTTTCCGAGGTTTCCGCTTTACTCCGTGCCTCTGTGTCTCCGTGGTGATGAAGAATTGGCAGGGCAAAACCAGTCTCAAGAGCCGGTTAGACATTCTCGCTCTCATCGTTCAAAATAACTGTTTCACTTTTACCCAGGAGATCTCATTGAGCAAGCTACAGCGCGTGAAGATCAGCGCTCTCGGTGTCTACGTTCCGCCTCGCCTTCTTACGAACGCCGACCTCGAGAAGATGGTCGACACCAACGACGAATGGATCATGAGCCGAGTCGGCATTAAGGAACGGCACATTGTGGACAAGGGCGTTGCGACCAGCGATCTGGCGGCCGAAGCTGCGCGGAAGGCGCTTGCACAGCGTGGGATTGAGGCGAGCGATCTCGATGCGATCATCGTGGCCACGGTAACTCCGGACATGATGTTTCCGGCTACTGCCTGTCTCGTGCAGGACAAGATCGGCGCAAACAAAGTCTGGGGTTTCGATCTGCAGGCGGGATGCTCGCAGTTCGTCTATGCGCTGCAAGTGGGCGCGCAATTCGTGCAGACCGGAGCGCACAAGAAAGTCATGGTCATCGGCGCAGACGTGATGTCGTCGATCATCGATTACACCGATCGCGCAACCTGCGTGCTCTTCGGCGATGGCGCGGGCGCTGTGATCCTTGAAGCCACCGATGATGATTCGCCCGGCTTGATCGACTTTATGCACGAAGTGGACGGTTCGGGCGGTTGCTCGCTTTACATGCCTGGTGGAGGAAGCCTCAATCCTTCCTCCCATGAAACGGTGGACAAGAAGATGCACTACGTTCATCAGGACGGAGCTGCAGTCTTCAAGTTCGCGGTGCGCAAGATGTCTGAGGCATGCGTTGACATCCTCAAGCGAAACGGCCTTACGGGAGACGACATCGACCTGATGATTCCGCATCAGGCCAATCTGCGGATCATCAAGGCGACTGCCGATCGGCTAAAGCTCCCGGCAGAAAAAGTGATCATCAACATCGACCGTTACGGCAACACGACAGGCGCAACTATTCCTCTTGCGATGCAGACCGCAATTGAAGAAGGCAAGCTCAAGAAGGGAAGTCTTGTGCTGCTTGCGGCTGTAGGCGCTGGGTTTACAGTTGGGACCACGCTGCTGCGCTGGGCGTATTAGAGCGGGTGTCAGGTGTCAGGTCTTAGGTCTCAGGAAAATCAAAAAACAACCTCTAGCGTTCCTCAGTTTCGTGCGGTGGTCGACCACGCGACTGCATAGGCCAGGTTCAATGGCAAAGCCCACGGCAGACCTACGGGCGATCGTGATAGGCGCCGGCTTATGCTTCTCAAAGAGTAGAAGCGCCGATTGGCGTACTGGTATCCAGCCAGTAGTTCCGCCGGGCTCATCTGTTTGGGCTGGAAGACCACGTCGGCGCGACCGTTGTACTTGCTCCAATCGCGCGTCAGGATGCGGCCCTCCGCTTCGAGACGTTCATACAACCGCGTTCCAGGAAACGGGGTCAGAATATTGAAGGTCGCGTTCTGTACTCCGGCCGCCTCGAGGAAGTCCAGCGTTTCGCTGAAAATTACCCGCTCGTCATCGTCAAAGCCGAAGACAATGCCCGCCTGCACCGCTATGCCGTGGGCATGGATGCGTGCAATCGCGCCCGCATAGTCGGACACTCGATTGAAGCGCTTCTGCACTTGATTCAAGCTGCCTTGCGATACGGACTCCAGTCCGATGAACAGTTGCTTGCAGCCGCTGCGCGCAGCCAATTCCAGAAACTCATCGTCCTGACCTGCATGAATGCTTGCCTGGCTGCTCCACCACTTGCGATGGGGAGCGAGCGCTTTGAACAGAGTCTTGGCGTAGTCCATGTCGCTCGCTATGTTGTCGTCCCAGAGGATGATGACCTTGCCGGGAAACGAGGCATACTCGCGAGCGACAACATCCACGGGGCGCTGGCGAACCTGACTCTGATACATGACCGCCAGAGTGCAGAAATCGCAACGGTACGGGCAGCCGCGCGTGGCAAACAGAACGCCTCCGGCGTGATCCCGGCGATGAAACAGGTCTTTACGCGCCATTGGAGCATCCTCCAGCGTTGGCGCCTTAGCGGCAAAGTACCGCTCCTGATAATGGCCCGCTTCGAAGTCGCGCAAGAACCGGGGCCAGTCAGATTCGGCCTCGCCGACGAAAATTACATCCGCATGCGCCTGCGCTTCCTCCGGCATGAGCGTGACATGTGGTCCGCCTAATACCACCGGAATTCCACGCTGGCGAAAGCGGTCTGCCATGGCATAGACGTGAGGCGCACTCGGAGTATGAAAAGTAATCGCCACCAGATCGGGCTGCGCCCGGAAATCGACTGGCTGCACGGCCTCATCGACATGGGACACCGTCCAATGCGAAGGAACGAAGGCGGCCAGATACGGCATGGTGATCTGCTGAAAGTTCAGGACACGGGAGCGCCTTACTTTCTGGATCTCGGGTGAGGAGGCGGTGATCAGGAGTAAAAAGGTCTCAGGTGTCAGGTCTCAGGTGGCAGGTTTCAGGTCTCAGGAAACCCTTTGTTGCGGTGCTTGGAAACGATTGATCAGGCCATTTAGAATTCGCCCTACCTCTTCTGTTTCTGATTCAAGAGCTTCAAATTCTGGTCCTTCAATATATACGAGATCGTGTGCTATTGAAATTTGTGTTTCCAATTCAAGGAGAGATCCCCGGGCCTGCTATAGGAAGTGAACAAAGTCCTTGTGGGAATGCCGTCCTTTTCCCTCAGCGATATTACTTGGAACAGATACCGCTGCGCGCCGCATTTGTGAGCTCAGTCCGTAAATTTCGTCTTTCGGAAACCGGCGAGTGCAGCGATACACATCTAACGCTAAACTCTTTGCCTTTTGCCACGCGATTAGATCTCGCTAGCTTTCCTGCACAAAATCTCTCCGAGCCCAAATTGAAAACTAAACGGAGAGTTTCATCCGTGACACCAGTCACGCTAAAATCGGTTGGTTTTGTTTTCCTGAAACCTGGATACGTCTTCCTCGCACCTAAGACCTGACACCTGAGCCCTGCCGTTGGTTTTCCTGAAACCTGACACCTAAGACCTGAGACCTACTCCGGTTCCCACCAGGGATTCGAAAATCTTGCAGCCGTCTACGCCGCCCAGTTCGGGCTCGGCGGCGCGCTCGGGATGGGGCATCATTCCCAGGACGTTGCGGCCGGGGCTGCAGATGCCGGCGATGTTTTCGAGCGATCCGTTGGGATTCGCTTCTTCGGTAATCTCTCCCTGCGGGTTCGCGTAGCGGAAGACGATGCGATCATCGCGCTTCAGTTCGGCCAAGGTCGCTTCATCGCAAAAATAATTGCCTTCCATGTGTCCGATGGGGATGGTGAGGACCTCGCCCTTGTTGCAGGCATTGGTGAAGGGCGTCTGATTATTTTCCACTCGCACGTGTACCGGCTTACAGACATATTTCAGACCAGTGTTGCGCATGAGCGCTCCGGGCAGCAGGCCCGCCTCGCACAGAATCTGAAAGCCGTTGCAGATGCCGAGCACCAGGCCTCCTCCATCGGCGAACTTGCGGACCGATTGCATGACCGGAGAGAACTTGGCGATGGCTCCGGTGCGCAGGTAGTCGCCGTAGGCGAAGCCTCCGGGAACGATGATGGCGTCGCAGTTCTGCAGATCCTCGGAGTCGTGCCAGAGAAAAGTCACGGGTTGCCGGGCGACTTGCTGGATGGTCCAGAAGGCATCGTGATCGCAGTTGGAACCGGGGAAGATAATGACGCCGAATTTCATTTGAGCCTCGAGTTACGAGCTTCGAGCCGTGAGCAAGCGACTTCTGTGCCTGCGGACTTGGTTAACAATAGGCGGACTTTTACGGTGTTCCGCAAATGTCGAAGGGGGGTACCCCCCCCATACCCGGTCTATTGGAATCATGGACTTAGGAGAAATTTCCTCGCAAAGTATAGATTGCAAATTAGTTACAGGCAAAGTATTCATTTACAAAGACTTAACATCGCATCTCGGCGCTTCTGGTTCTCATCCCCGAAATCCACATCGCCTAGCCCTCAAGGATCACATCGCCGCCGGGTTCCTTGCCGGACGAGGCAGGCGAACACGACCCAGCACAATCGCGCTACGAACTTGCCATCAGCCATAAAAAGTAGATCACAGCAAACACTTAAGCACAAGGAAACAAGGATGGCCGCTCATGTTCGGTTATGGTCTGCGGTTAGGAAGAGAATCGCCGAATGGAAGGTGAAGAAAAAAGCCTCGCGTCGAGCGCGGCTTTTTGCGCCTGGGGAAAAAAATGGTGCGCCCTGAGAGATTCGAACTCCCGACCTTCTGGTTCGTAGCCAGACGCTCTATCCAACTGAGCTAAGGGCGCCTTGATCGGCAAACTTGGCAGGCTGTCTTATTTCTTTGTTTCTGGCCTGCAGAGAGACTGCTGTCGAGCAGGCTCATCGACTGCAATTCATCGTAGCGAAGGCAGAGAATCGCGTCAAGAACGCGACCTCTGGCGGGCAGCGAACGGGCGATGGTTGGTTGCGGCCGATCACTTGTCCAGCCGGTCTACTCACACCTTCTGAGGCGCCCTGAATTGCCGCGAATCAGCGTGAATGGTCCCTCGGGCTTCGAATTGCCGGGGAGGGTGAATTCGATCCGCATGGTTTCGCCTTCAACCCTTCCGGTATAGACGGTTGCTTGACGAGCTGGCTGCACGCCTTTCCTGGCCGGACCGAAATTGCCGGACTGAAAAGTTCCGTCAGCGCGGAACTTGCCGCTCGCATCGAGCACCAGCGGTTCCAGTATGGTGCCGCTTGCGCAATCGAATTCCAAGGTCGCTCCCTGCGCGGTCACTTCCAGGCGCAGACTCTGGCCGCCCCATACTCCGGCGGGCACACCCTTTGCTGAACCGTTGACCGATCCCGGCTCCGAAAGTGAAGGCTTCGCCATGGCCGCTTTTGCCGCGATGGGGATAGCCAGCGCGGCCATGATCGTGAGACTCAGCCAGCGGGAACCGGGGAAGCGGAGTTCGTTTGGAATCATACCGAACCATTCCTTTCGAGTTGAATCGGCTGGCCCCTCAGAGAGAAATTTTAGCCGCGCGCCCGGACCTGGAATACCCTAAGGGGTAAATTTTTCGAGTTGATGCGCAAAACCTACCTGCTCGAACGTTCTACAGATGCACGTTAGCAACGCCTTAGAGATGGCAGCTAACCTGCTTCTCCTTTGGGTAGACGAAGTGGCGCGCAACGGGGCATTTCGGAAAATACTTCGGCCAGAGGTCTTTCCGAATGCCCCTTTGCATTTCCCGGCCAGTTTCGCTCCCCGCCGTCATCGATCATCTCCCTGAAGAAGACCGTCCGCCCGTAAGATCGTCCACCCGAAAAGCCCTACACGAATTGCCCGAATTCGATCCTCGTCGGGATCGCCAAACATTCGAGCAAGTCAGCGATCAGGCGAGGACCAGTTGTTCCTGCACGTCGATACCGGCCTGGCGCAGCATCTTGGTAACGGCGTCGGCCTTCAGACGTGACGCGTCATACAGCACCCTGACCGTGCGCTCCTTCTCGTTGAATTGGATGCGCTGGATGCCGTAGACCTCGCGAACGCTATCGATCGCGCGCAACTCGTTTTCCCCAGGATTGGTTTGATAGCGGAAGGCGGCTTCGAGGTAGGTCATTTCATTTCTCCGAAATTCATAACTTCAAATCTCTTTTTTAAATCTCCAGGCATCATTGCTTAAACTGAAAGGTTCAAGGTTGACCCCTTGAGTATCTAATAAGGACGCGATTCCGCCAAGGACGATCTGTTGGTTGAATCCGCGTCCGATACAAAGCCGAAACTATGGAAGACGCAAAAGCAGGAGCGGCGAACTCGACCACGCGGCAAGACCCAGTGTGCGGAATGAAGGTGGAGCGGGCGACGGCTCGATTCAAGACCTCATATGCCGGCCAGGAATATTTTTTCTGCTGCGCCGGGTGCATGACGAAATTTCAGGCGAACCCAGCCGGCGTACTGGCTGCTCCGCCAAAATCGATGGGACCTGGGCTGGTGTCGATTGGGATCGGCGCTGCGCCGAAACCCCAAGCTCCGATGGAGCCACAGGCGTCGTTCTCGCCCGCCCCATCGCGTGATGCAGGCCATGCCGCGACTGGGCGTGACACACGCGCCTATGTCTGTCCGATGTGCGCGGAAGTGCGGCAGATCGGGCCGGGACCATGTCCAAAGTGCGGGATGGCTTTGGAACCGGAGTCGCCGGCACTATCGCCGACGAAGACCGAGTTCACCTGTCCAATGCATCCCGATGTTGTGCGGGCCGAGCCGGGGAGTTGTCCAATTTGCGGCATGGCTCTTGAGCCGCGTACGGTGGCGGCTGCGGAAGAAGAAAATCCCGAGCTGCGCGACATGACTCGACGGTTCTGGATCAGCGTGGCGCTCTCTGCTCCGCTGCTCGCGATTGCGATGGGCAGCATGATTTGGCCGAAAATGGCCGTGAAAATGGCGTGGGAACCCGCCCTCCCCTGGATCGAACTGTTTCTTGCCACTCCCGTGGTCCTCTGGTGCGGCTGGCCATTCTTTCAGCGCGGCTGGGCCTCCATCGTCAATCGCAGCACCAACATGTTTACGCTGATTGCGATGGGTACGGGCGTGGCTTATCTCTATAGCGTGGTGGCCACTTTGTTCCCGGGAATTTTCCCAGCGTCGTTCCGAAGCATGAGCGATCGCCCGGATGTTTATTTCGAGGCGTCGGCCGCCATCATCACGCTTGTTCTTCTCGGTCAGGTGCTCGAACTGCGAGCCCGCAGCCAGACGTCGAGCGCGATTCGCGCGCTGCTCGATTTGAGTCCGAAATTGGCGCGGGTCATTGGTGCTGACGGCACGGAGCATGACATCCCGCTGGACCAGGTGAGGCCCGGAGACAAGTTGCGCGTGCGTCCGGGAGAAAAGATCCCGGTGGATGGCGTGGTGCTCGATGGCACGAGCGCGGTGGATGAGTCGATGATCACCGGCGAATCGATGCCGGTAGAGAAAGGAAGTGGCGCGCGGGTAATCGGCGCGACGGTCAACAGTACTGGCGCCCTCGTTATGCGCGCCGAGCGCGTGGGCAGCGAGACCATGCTGGCACAGATTGTGCAGCTCGTAAGCCAGGCGCAGCGGACGCGCGCTCCGATTCAGCGCCTGGCGGATCGTGTAGCCGGATGGTTTGTGCCGGCCGTGATTGGGATTTCCGTTGTGACGTTTATTGCCTGGGCTGTTTTTGGTCCAGAGCCGCGGTTTGCGCATGCCATTGTGAACGCCGTAGCCGTGCTGATCATTGCGTGTCCATGCGCGCTCGGGCTGGCGACGCCGATGGCGATCATGGTGGGCACCGGGCGCGGCGCGCGCGCAGGCGTGCTGATCAAGAACGCTGAAGCCCTCGAGACGATGGAGAAGGTCGACACGATCGTCTTCGACAAGACTGGGACGCTGACGGAAGGGAAGCCGAAGGTGAGTCATATTTCACTTCCGCCAGCCGATGCACAGGTTGAAAAGGGTCGTGTTGAGCGGATCGGTCGGGGCGAACCGGCGATGGACGAGGCTGAACGAGCCGAGTACGAACGCGCGACGAACGAACTGCTTCGGCTGGCCGCGAGCGTGGAGAGGGCGAGCGAGCATCCTTTGGGAGCCGCAATCGTAGCAGCGGCGCAAGAGCGCAACCTTACGCTTTCAGAGCCGAAGGACTTCCATTACGACGTTGGAAAGGGTGTGCAGGGAACTGTCGACGGGAAGCGCGTCGCGGTCGGGAATCGGAAGCTGATGGTTGAAATCGGCGCGTTGGAGAAGGGAACTGCGTTCCTGATGGCTCGAAGCGCCGGCGAGATGGTTCTTGAAGTCGCGATTGACGGTAAATTTGCCGGGCGGCTTTCGGTCGCTGACCGGATGAAGCCTTCGACTCCCCAGGCGATTCGCTCGTTGCGGCGCTCTGGAGTGCGCGTACTGATGTTGACCGGAGACAATCGGTTTGATGCTGAGAAGATCGCAAAAAGTCTCGGGATCGATGAGTTTGAGGCACAAGTTCTTCCCGGCCGGAAAGCCGAAGTCATTAAGCATCTGCATGACGAAGGGCACATTGTCGCCATGGCCGGCGACGGCATCAACGACGCCCCCGCGCTGGCGCAGGCCGATGTTGGCATCGCGATGGGAACGGGTACCGATATCGCGATGGAGAGCGGTGGCATCACGCTCCTTAAAGGAGACCTTGAAGGCATTCTGCGCGCGCGCAAGTTGAGCCAGGCGACGATGCGCAACATCCGGCAGAATCTGTTTTTCGCTTTTATCTACAACTCGATCGGCGTGCCGGTTGCCGCGGGAGTGCTATATCCCTTCTTCGGTTTGCTGCTGAGTCCCATTCTGGCGGCGGCGGCGATGAGCTTCAGTTCGGTATCGGTGATTACGAATTCACTGCGGCTGCGGACGACGAAGTTATAGGTTCTGCCATCCGATCGCGCGGACGCTGTTTTTGCAGGTAATGCCCCGCCCCTGCTATCTCGCGTTTTAGTTTTGCGCTCCCGCGCCATGCTTCTGCTTGCACAATTTGCAGTCCGTGGGCGGTTCCGAGTTATCCACGTTGTGCCTTACGGGTTTGACGGTGCGCAAGAACGCGAAGATTGCTTTTAAGTCAGCATCGGTAAGATTCTTGTAAACCGAGATTGGCATCACCGCGCTCAACGGGCGGGCTTTGACGTACCCTGTACGCATCACTTGCAGAAATAAGGTTTCATCGTAGTACGAGATTCCTGACGGGTCGGGCGTAATGTTGGCGCTGGCAACCGCCGGCCAGGGGCCCATGAAAACTCCTCCACCCGCGTACTCAAGGCCCGGCAAGTTCTCGCCCCTGATTTGCGGAGTGTGGCAATCAATGCATCCTGCCAGATTCGCCAGACGCGAACCCATTTGGACCTGATCGGAGCTGTTCGTATCTGTCTTTACCGGAGATGTCAGCGGCTCCGGCGCACTACGGATAAGGTACTTCACGGGGAAGATGATCTCTGTCGTCGGCAATTCGTGATGCACCGCCGGCAGAGATCGCAAGTAAACGATGACTGACGCCAGATCTTCATCCGACATCGCTCGGTAATGCTGGTACGGCATGATTGGAAACAGTGCGCGGCCGTCGTGGCCGATGCCTTCGCGAATCGCGCGTGCGAACTGGTCGTCACTCCAGTTGCCCGCGCCAGTTTCACGGTCTGGAGTCAAGTTGGGGGCGACGATGCGGCCTGGGAGACCGCCATACGGCAGCACCTCTCCAGCGCCCTCCATGCCAGCCCTGATGGGCTGGGCCGGGTCGGTCCACTGATGCGGGGAATGGCAGAACACGCAGCCACTGAGGGCGGTTGCGATGTATCGTCCGCGCTCCAGTCGCTGCGGCGTGCGCTCAAAAGTGCGACTGGTAAGCGGACGCGCCTCAGGCCCGATAAATGGACGCCATCCAATAGTGAAGGTGACGACGATCGCAAGCAGGGCGGCCAATACAAGAACGCCAGCCGAGAACCATTTTCCTATCCGCCCCATAGATTCTCTCCATGGCGAGGCGCCAAAACAGAACGCCGGCGCCCCTGCGGCAATCTGTTCTCCACAACCTTGCGCGCTTCAAGTAAAACGACTGGAAATATTTTAAAGCTTGCTCAGATAATCCGTAATCTCCGGGCTGGTCCAGTCGACGGCGCCGATGAATTTGCGCCGGATCACGCCATTGCGGTCAATGATGTAGCTCTCGGGCCATCCAAATGTGCCGTAAAGCGAGCTGGCCTTTCTTGCTTCGTCGCGCACCGTCACCATGTTCACGCTGTAGTCCTTTAGAAACTTGTGGTAGGCGGCATCGTCGGCGTCGATGCTGACGGCCAGCACGACGACTCCTTTATCCTTCATGAGACCTTGCATGCGCACCAGCGAAGGAGTCTCTTCAATACAAGGTGGACACCAGGTGGCCCAGAAATTCAGCACCACCACCTTGCCGCGATACTGGCTGAGAGTGATGGAATGGTCGGAATCCTGCACGGTGAAGTCGGGGGCAGCGGAACCGATGCGGGGAGGATGATTGCTGCTGTAGCATCCGATGAGAAAAGCAAGTAGTCCGAGGGTAACAATGCGGAGCGGTCGTCTCACCCCTTTATAATAGCGAAAAACCGATGGATGTTTCAGGCGCAACGCGGCCTTTCGAAGGGCCGATTCCCGAGGTCACAATTATCGTTCCGGCGCGGAACGAGGAGGCGAGCCTTGCGGATTGTCTGCAATCGTTGGTGACGCAGACGGGCGTGAACTGCGAGATCATCGTGGTGGATGACGCATCGACCGACCGCACGCGCGAAATCGCAGAGGGCTTTGCGGTGGTGCAGGCGAATGCCCGGGTGAGTGTGCGGGTGATTTCTCCGGGACCGCTGCCGCCTGGGTGGACGGGAAAGAACAATGCGGCTGTGGCCGGAGCAAACGTTGCGCAGGGGGAGTGGCTGTTGTTCACCGATGCCGACACCGTGCATCTGCCGGGCTCGCTGGCGCGGGCGCTGGCGGAGGCGAAGCAGGAGAAAGCCGATCTGCTGTCGTACTCGCCGGAACAGGTTGCGGTGACATTCTGGGAAATGGCGGTGCTTCCAGTCGTGTTTGCCGAGCTGGCGCGCGCATACCCACCGAAGGAAGTTTCCGATCCGGCATCGCCCATTGCTGCCGCGAACGGCCAATACATTCTGATTCGCCGGGAAGCTTATGATGCGGTCGGCGGCCATCGAGCCATCGCGGACAAATTGCTGGAAGACGTGGCGCTGGCGCGGGCCGTGAAACAATCCGGACGAAGGATCTACTTCCGTTACGCAGCCGATATTGTCCGTACCCGCATGTACCGCAACTTTCGACAACTGCGTGAGGGCTGGACGAAAAATCTTGCCCTGCTGTTTTCGAATCCTGGGTGGCTGGCGGCAAGATTGTTGTTCATGTGGGGTGTCGCTTGGGGCATGTTTATCTTGGGCTCGATCGGGTTCGCCGGACGAGACAGGACATGGTGGTTGTCAGCTATCGTTGTGGCTCCAATTTACCTCGGAATGCGGTTGCGGCGAGCGAACTTCACATGGGACATGGAAATGCTCGGCGCGTTATTCGGCATGCCGATGTTCGCCTATCTGCTGCTCCGCTCCAAGAGCGCGCACGGGAACGGCGGTGTATCGTGGAAGGGCCGGACGTATGGTGGCAAAGAGGCGCCGCCCACTTCGACTGGAAACTGGAAACAGGCAACTGGCAGCTGACCCATGGTCTATCTAACTCGTAAAGCCGAATTTTCCGCCTCGCACTACTACCACAACCCGGCCTTCACGCCCGAGGAGAACGCGCGCCTGTTTGGCAAGTGCAATAACCCGAACGGGCACGGGCACAATTACACGCTGGAAGTTACCGTGAAGGGAGCGGTCGATCCCAAGTCTGGCTTCGTGGTCGATCTCAAACAACTAAAGGACGTGATGAGCAGGGAAGTGCTCGACGTGCTCGACCATCGCTTCCTGAATAAAGAAGTGCCCGAGTTCCTGACCAAGATTCCAACCACCGAAAATATCGCGATTGCCATCTGGCAGCGGCTGGCGCCGAAGCTGGCCTCGGCGCAGTTGCATCGCGTGCGCGTGTACGAAACGCCCGACTTGTTTGTCGATGTCTTTGGTGAAGAAGGGCCTGGGGGAAGCAGGAAAGGTCAAGCATGAAAGGTGAAGCATGAAGGCTCACCTGACCCGGCGATACATGTTTTCCGCCTCGCACCGCTTGCATAGCGACCAGATGTCGGACGAGGAAAACCGCTCGACCTATGGCAAGTGCAATAATCCGTATGGACACGGCCACAACTATATGGTCGAAGTCACGGTCAGCGGGCCGGTCGATGGGCAGACCGGGATGGTTTGCAATCTGGTTGACCTCGACGGTTTTGTGCGTGACCAGATTCTCGAACGCTACGATCACCAGAATCTGAATGTGCTCCCGGAATTTGCGAGCGAGGTGCCGACGACGGAAAATCTTTGCATCTCGATCTATGAAATCGTGAAGCGTGGATTCAAGGCCGCGCATCTAGAAAAGGTGCGCATTGAAGAGACGATGATGAACTCATTTGAATATGCCGGAGAGTGAGAGGATTTGCAGTCGGTGATTGTAATTGTGTGCCTGTAATCTAACCTATGAAAACGTCCGCTGACTTACCAGCCACCCTTACCAGCGCCAGCTATGAAGAGCTAGTGCGCGAGATGATCGTACGCCTCGGAGAGGATCCCGATCGCGAAGGCTTGATGCGCACGCCAGAGCGGGTTGCGAAAGCAATGCAATTTCTCGTCAAGGGCTACAAGGAGGATCCCGAGGCGCTCCTGCGCGACGCCCTGTTCACCGTCAGCTATGACGAAATGGTGATCGTGAAGGATGTCGAAATGTTCAGCCTGTGCGAGCATCACATGCTCCCATTCTTTGGCAAAGTTCATGTGGCTTACATTCCCAACGGGAAAGTTATCGGCCTAAGCAAAATCCCCCGGCTGATTGAAGTATTTTCGCGGCGGCTGCAGATCCAGGAGCGCTTGACCACGCAGATTGCCGAGACGATTCAGAAGACGATCGAGCCGCAGGGCGTGGGCGTGGTCATCGAGGCGCGGCATCTGTGCATGATGATGCGCGGCATCGAGAAACAGCATTCCTCGGCCGTGACATCGTCCATGCTTGGCTGCTTCCGCAGCGAAGAGGAGACGCGGACGGAGTTTCTGTCGCTGATCAGGCAACGGACGAATGGAGTGTGAAATAGATTTCGTAATGTGTAGAAGCCGGACTTTCGGGCGGCTTTGCCTGGTTCCGGCTGACGCAGCGTTTTCAGCGCGGCATTAAGACCAACCCTTGAATGCCGGCTCTGGCCGCTGAGCGAAATTCGCAGTTCCGAGAGACTTCCAACAGTCTTTCCAAACCTGGAACTCCTGCGCTTCAACGCATTGGGCGACTACTGTACTTACGGCCTAACCATGTTCCTGGGAGTGCGATAGACTGGGGACCCCCAATGAAGCGGAAAGGTCCATCGACGCTCAAGAATTATCTTGCGCTTGTCACCGGCGCCAACCGCGGCATTGGCTTCGAGATCGCATGGGGGCTGGCGAGCGAGGGCTGCGATCTGGTCATCACCGGGCGCAATGAAAAAGCGCTGGTTCGGGCTGGTCAAAAAATCGAAAAGCTGGGCGTGCGTGTACTGGCGCAGACGTGCGACATCCGCAATCCCGAATCGGTTGATTATCTTTTCGTGCTGGTGCGCGCCCTGCGACGGCCGCTGGATTTCCTCATTAATAATGCCGGCATCGGGCACGCAAATCATC
The DNA here is from genome assembly GCA_963821295.1 of uncultured Acidobacteriaceae bacterium. Classification (GTDB taxonomy): domain Bacteria; phylum Acidobacteriota; class Terriglobia; order Terriglobales; family Acidobacteriaceae; genus Acidiflorens. Next base: position 71,158 of record CAWGDB010000003.1, read on the forward strand.
CGGTTGCAGAGTTGCCATATCCGCTGTGGAGGGACGTGATCGATACCAATCTCACCGGCATGTTTCTGATGACGCAGGCCGGCCTGGCGGTGATGAAACGCGGAAGCACGATTGTGAACAACCTGTCGATTTCAGCCGAGCGCGTCTTCCCTGGATCGGCGGCCTACAACGCTTCGAAGCATGGAGCGCTCGGCTTTACCGATACGCTGCGCGAAGACTTGCGGCCGAAGGGAATTCGCGTCATTGCACTCATGCCGGGTGCGACCGATACGGAGATCTGGAAAAAACTGTGGCCGCGGGCGCCGCGCTACAAGATGATGTCGGCTTCGACGGTGGCGCGCACGGTCGTGAACGCGTTGCTCTTGCCGGCTAACAGCACGATAGAAAAAGTTATTGTGATGCCGACAGGAGGCGCGCTGTAAGTGCTCCAACGCTGGCGGTCATCGACGTCAGTCCTCGACGTGATCCTCGAATCCCAGAGCGCACTTCAGAGCATCTAAAGCTAAAGAGGTCAGGCCATGTCGATCCTGGATTATTTCAAGTCGCTGAAGTCGCCCGAGCAGCGACTGGCATGGGGCGTAGCGATTGCGGCGGATGCGCTGCAGATTGTGGCATTTCCTTTGTTCGCCGAAGGGGGCTTGTCGCCAGCCGACTCGCTGCTGGATCTGATCGTGGCTTTCATTCTGATTCGCCTGCTGGGATGGCATTGGGCATTCTTGCCATCGTTGGCGGTCGAACTGATTCCCGGCGCAGACCTTTTTCCAACCTGGACGGCAGCGGTATGGTTCGTGACGCGCCACCAGGTGCGCGAGGGACAACAGGAAGTTCTTCCTCCGGGACCAGCGCCCGAGCCGCGGAGATAAAGCTTTCAGCCATCAGCTATCAGCCGTCAGGAAAAGCCAATCGCGGCCGGCCCTGTGGGAGGGCTGTTGTCTTTCTTGTAGCGGTCCGCGAAAGGGCGTCTTATATGAACACCTCTGCGGAGTTGGGAGGGAAGGTTTGCGGCTATTGCCAAAGGAGCTTCGGATCTGCTGGAAAGCCCGGTTGCTGTGTCGGCAAGAAGCATAAACCACGGGGTTCACGGAGGTGCACGGGGACATCGGAGACTTGCTCAGAAACTTCCCTCGCCCTTGAGGGCTCCTGCTCTAGACCGGCAGGGCACGTACCAAGGTGTCAGGAGGACGCATCCAAGTAGCCATATAATCGAGGCTAGAAGGTAACGTTCCTTCACTCCCCGCATCTTTGCCCTGGGATAAGAATGTCTGACCGCGATCGGATTCAACCAATTTTAGAACGGGTGGTTGGTGAAGTTCTGGACAACCATGTGGCTGTGCTACGCTCCGAGATTGTCCGTCGCGTGGTGGAGGAAATTGGGGTCGAGCCGGCAAATTCGGTTACTCCTTCGGTGCAGTCGGCCTCCAATCTGGCCCGCGGTATCTCCGAAATTCAGGCGGGCGCTTCGCAAAAGGAGATCCTGCGCGCATTGCTTGATTCCAGCTCTCATTTTGCGGCGCGAGTCGCTCTTTTTGTAGTTAAGAGCGGGCACGCCACGGGATGGCAAGCCCGCGGCTTTCAAGGCAATGACGCCCTCAAAGACTTCGCTCTCGACTCCAGCGCTCCGGCGGTGGTTCGGGCTCTGTCGGGCCGCACGGCGGCCAGCGTTCCAGCCGGCGAGTTCGATGCGCGTTTCCTCGAAAGGTTCGGAACTCCAGCCAACGCCGAGGCCCGGCTTTTGCCCCTGATCCTGAAGGACAAGGTTGCCGCTCTGGTGTATGCCGACGCCGGAGCCGATGGCACGTTGCTCGACGTGGACTCTCTTGGAGTGCTCGTGCTGGCTACGGGGGCGTGGCTCGAAGTGAATGCGCTGCGCAAACAAGCGCACAAGGAACCGTCCGCCGCAGCTGGCGACGGGCAGGGCCTAACAGCGCCGGCGCCGACTCCGAGCAATTTCAACGATCCATTTGCGGCTCACGCTCCCGCGTATGCCATGGCGGCTGCGGCCTCGGGCGGTTCTCAATCTACCGTTGTCGTCTCTCCGCCCGAGTCTTTGCTTGGCAACTTTGAGCAAACACCTGTGGGCGATGCCCAAAGCGCGGCAGTAGAGGTCCAGTCGGCAGGGTCGGTGGCGTGCGCGCCTGCAGGGTCGGTATCGATTCCCTGGATCGAAACTGACTTTCAAACAAACTTTCAAAATAGCGTTCAAACCGACGTCCAAAGTGAGGTCCGGGCTGACGTTCAGGCAGGGCTCGCTCCCGAAGCGACATTATCATCGCAGCCTTCGACCATCTCGGCGGAAGACGAAGAGGTCCACCGCAAGGCTCGGCGTTTTGCCCGGCTGCTAGTCGAGGAGATCAAACTCTATAATCAGGAGAAGGTTCTGGAAGGCCGAAAGAATAATGACCTTTGCGAGCGCTTGAAGGATGCGATCGACAAAAGCCGCTCCACGTACCAAAAGCGTTACGGGAATACGGTTGCAGCTTCCGGCAATTACTTTGAAGATGAAGTGAAACGAAGTCTCGCAGAAGACGATGGGCAGGGTACGGGTTCCAATTTCAGGATGTAGGTAGGATTTGAAGTGCGCCGTTTTGCAGTCTTAGTTCTCGCGGGAGCGTTGTTCCTCTTCGAGCCCGGTTGGTTAAACCCGGCCGTCGCCCAGTCGAGTCCGCCAACATCTTCTGAGCCGTCTCCAAAATCAAAAGCGAAGTCATCGAAGACCACGCAGCACAAGACTGCAACTGCCAAACCTTCTGCGAAGAAAATCGGCCAGAAGAAGCGCCACCAGCCGATTTCGCCGCGGGTGCGGCGAGTGCGACAGGCGTTTGCCGCCTCGGCCAACCTCCGCCCGATGGCGCAGCAACTGCTGCAGGATCGTACTCCGGCGGCGTACGCCGGAGTCGAGGCTTACGCGCGGCGTCATGCCAAGGAAGATGCCGGAGCGCTGGCATGGCTGGTCATTGGATATGCGCGCACGCTCGATCACGAATATGCAAAGGCGATTGACCCGCTGAACCGCGCCAAGGCCGGAGCGAGCGAAGTGGGTGACTATGTCACTTACTACCTGGGGGATGCCTATCTGAAAACGGGTCACAATGAGGAGGCTTTGGTCGCCCTGGCCGATTTCAGCAAGAATTTTCCAGATTCGCTGCTGATCCGCGACGCGCATTTGGTGTATGCGACCGTGCTGCTTGAAGAGGGACGGTCGCAGGATGCCGCCAGCCTGCTCGAAAAAGATCGTGCCCCGCTGCGCAGCGACATCGAACTGGCGATCGGGCGTGCCTTCGAGGCCGCTGGCGAAAAGCAGAAAGCGGCCGATGCCTTCCGCAATCTCTACTTCAATTTGCCGAATAGTTTTGAAGCGGATGCGGCGGGAGCGGAATTGCGTAAGTTGGGTATTGGTGGTTCTATGGGCGAGCGGCGCACCCGCGCAGATCTGTTATTCAAGGCTCGCCATTACAACGAAGCCGCCGATGATTATCGTGCACTTGTGAACGAGGTTCCCGCGGGAAAGCGCATTGAATTGCAGTTGGCCATGGCTACGGCACTGGAAAAGAGCGGCAGCAGCCATGATGCGCGGCACCTTCTCACTTCGATTGGGGCGCTCGAAGGCGATGCCGAGGCGGAGCGGCTCTATCTGCTGAGCGAGACCGCCCGCTCGTCGAGCGACGAAAATGCTGTGCTTGAAACTGTGAACAAATTGCGGCAGTTCGGTCCCACGAGTCCATGGCTCGAGCAGGCGCTGCTTTCCGCCGGAAACATGTATCTGTTGAAGCGGGACTACGATCACGCCATCGACTACTTTCGCGAGTTGCAGGAACGGTTTCCAAAGGGCGCACGCGCGTCCTATGCGCATTGGAAGGCTGCCTGGCTGAACTTTCGCCAGGGAAGAACCGAAGATGCGCGTAAGGGCTTTGAAAATCAGATCGCGCTTTATCCCGATTCCCCGGAAATTCCAGCCGCCCTCTATTGGCGCGGGCGGATGGCGGAAGAGGAAAACAATCCGGGGATGGCGCGCGCTTTCTATCAGAAACTCATAGACCGTTATCGTAACTACTACTACGCGGAGTTTGCCCGGCAGCGGCTGAAGAGTCTGCATGTGAAGGGCGACGACGCCGCGCAAGATGTGGTGCACTACACGCTGCTCGATCATGTCGCGGCCCTGTCAACGGCAAGGAAGATCACGGAGGCCGAACCTCCGGACGATAACCTGCGCGTGGCGCGGGCGCGGCTGCTTTCCAATGGCGCGCTGGCCGATATGGCGGTGCGGGAACTGCAGGCGGCGGCCAGCCAGGAGGGCGGAAGCTGGGCTCCGCCTGAGATGGCGCGTGTGTATCAGGATGGAGGACGTTACGACCGCGGGATTGAGATCATGAAGCGCACCACGCCCAACTATTTCGCGGTCGATATTCCTGACTTGCCGCGGCCGTATTGGGAAGCGCTCTTTCCCCGGGCTTACTGGAACGATCTGCGCAAGTATTCGGTGGCGAATGGGCTTGATCCGTTTCTGGTTGCGTCCTTGATTCGCCAGGAGTCGGAGTTCAATGCAGGCGCACTCTCACGCGCGAATGCGGTTGGCCTGATGCAGCTTTTGCCGAAGACCGGGAAAACGGTGGCGAAGCAAGTAAAGCTGAAGGGCTACAACGCGCCTCAGCTCTTTACCCCAGCAGTGAACCTGGAACTGGGAACGCGCTATTTCAAAGACATGGTTGACAAGTACAACGGCCAATTCGAGTATGCGCTTGCGGCCTACAATGCGGGCAGCGACCGCGTCTCTGACTGGCTGGGCGAGGGCCATTACCGCGATCCGCAGGAGTTCGTGGAATCCATTCCATTCACGGAGACGCGCGAGTACGTGCAGGCCATTCTGCGCAACGCGAATGTGTACCGGCGGTTGTACCAGACACCGTAGCGAATTGAGTTCCCGGTTATGGTTACGCCGAATGCTTCCCTAGTAATCGTCTTCCAACGACACGAACCCCATGTTACACTATATTCGTGTCGAGCACTCGCCGATTACGCAACGTGACCGTAACCCTCGAAGAAGACGTTGCCCAGTGGGCGCGGATCGAGGCGGCGCGCCGTGATACCAGCGTTTCGCGGCTGCTGGGAGCGATATTGAAGGAACGGATCTCGGCGCAGGGCGTCCCTGCAGCCGAGGCGGCGGAGCGGCTGGCAAATTTCGGCCAGCGCCATAAGCTTTCTCTGCGCGGACTCAAAATTAAAGACCTGATTAGCGAAGGACGCCGGTGAGCCGGTTTGTCGTCGACGCTTCCGTTGTCCTGACCTGGTGCTTTCCCGACGAGAACGCCTCCCTGGCGCAGCATGTGGCGGGTATGTTCAAGCGTGGCGACACTGCCGTCGCGCCCTCATTCTGGCCGCATGAGGTCCTGAACGCCTTGCTGGTGGGAGAAAAACGTAAGCGAATCTCCGGAGAACTGGTGAGAAGCTTTCTCGATGATCTGGCAGCGCTTCCCATCGTGCTGGAACCGCTTCCCGCCAAAGTTGTTTTCGACAGGATTCAGCTTCTCGGCCGCGAGCACGTCCTAACCGCCTATGATGCAGCTTACCTCGACCTGGCCCTCAGCAACGGCTTACCACTTGCTACGTTGGACGAGGATTTGGCGCGGGCGTCCAAGAAGGCGCGAGTGCGGCTAGTGTAGTGGCGGCATGATCTTTTTCTGAGTTTCCCTCGGCTTTCTTGGACAGCCGAGGGCGGCTGTCACTACGCGAGCGCCGAGGGCGGGGCGCCCTCGGAACCGCCGGCAAGGTGCCGGCGCTACGTTCTGCTACCCCCGTTATTCTTCTCGCCTCCACGGTACTAATACGGACGAACTCAGGCTGATTGCTCGCGGGGTGACTTCGTGAACACGATCTCGAAAACCAGCAGGCACGCTCCGACCACGATGGCACTATCGGCCATATTGAAGGCGGGCCACTGGTAGCGGCCGACATAGAAGAGCAGGAAGTCGACCACGTGCCGGCTCACGATGCGATCCCAGAGATTTCCCAGCGCTCCTCCCAGAATCAATGACAGGCCGATTCCTGTGGAAGTCAGCCGATGGCTGTTTTTCCAGAGCAGTAGCGAGACGATGGCGAGAGCAACGAGCGAAAAGACGATCAGCAGCGCGACCTTCCATGGGGAAGGAGAGTCGGCGAAGAGACCGAAGGCTGCTCCCGGGTTCTCGGTGTGGATGATGCGAAAAAATCCGGGGATGACCGTAATGCTGTCGTGCATGGAAAGGCGGTGGGTGATCCACCACTTCGAGTAGCGGTCGAGAGCGACGACGGACAATGAGATCAGAAAAAAGTATTTGCGCATTTCAAAGTAAAGCATGTGTCGAGTGGCTTCCTAACCTGGCTCTTGCACCACGGAGTCACGGAGACACAGAGAAACCCAACTGCTTGTTAAAGCCAACCTTCCGCTTGCTCGTTCTTGAAGGCTCAATCTCCTACGTAACTTGAAATGTGTCAAGACTATCGCCTCCAATCGACTACCGTTCTGCTACGGCAATTCTTTGAGCACGGCACTGCATCGTTCGCAAACGGTCGGGTAGGTTTTGTCTTCCCCGACGTGAGTCGAGTAGTTCCAGCAGCGGTCGCACTTCTGGCCGTCGGCTTTCTTGACTTCGACCTTGATGCTCCCAGTTCCGTTTCCTGAACCCTGGGTCAGCGAAACCGCGGACACGATGAACAGGTAACGCAGTTGCGGCTCATAGCGCTTCAAGAGTGAATACACCGGATCGGACGTGGTCAGGTGGACTTGAGCTTCGAGTCCGGTACCGATCAGTTTGCGTTGCGGGCCTCTTCCAGGGCTTTCAGGACTTCGTCGCGACGCATCGAGCGCAGTTCGTTCCCAGTCACGTTTTTGCGCGCAAGATCTCACCGTTGATTTGGTAGTGCCTGCATCCGGATCGCAGCGCTGCCGACGAAGTCTTCGTTCCCAAAAACTTTGCCAGATGGACACTTTCTTCGCGGTTCGCAACAGTCGGCAGGTATCGCCAAACTTCTTCGGCGGTAAAGCTCATGATCGGCGCAACCGCCGAGCCAGCGCCTCGCCAATTTTCCAGATGCGCAGTTTGTGCACTGCGTCTGGCCGGGCGAATTGGGCGCGGAGATGTAGAGGCGATCCTTCAATACATCCAAATAAAATGCGCTCAGATCCACGATGCAGAAGTTATTCACGCCGTGATAGATCTTGTGGAAGGCGAATTCGTCGTAAGACGTTCTTAACGTCTGTCGAGAAATCGCATCGTCTGGCGGAGCATGTACTGGTCGAGTTCTTCCATCTTCTCGAACGGTACAGCGTCCTCTAGCCGGATCGAAATCGTAGAGATTGCTTAGGATGTACCGGAATGTGTTGCGAATCTTCTTGTAGTTTTCGCCGACGCGCTGCATGAGCGCTTCGGAGCCGACTACGTCTTCGCGAAAGTCGACCGAGGCCGTCCAGAGGCGGACGACCTCTCCTCCGAGTCGGCTGGCGATATCGACGGGATCGACATCGTTGCCGCGCGACTTCGACATGGCCTGGCCCTTTTCGTCCAGAGTCCAGCCGGGCGTGACAACGTTCTTATAGGGCGGCGTGGCATGCGTGCCCATGGCGCAGAGCAGGGAAGACTGGAACCATCCGCGATACTGGTCGCCGCCTTCGAGATAGAGGTCGGAGGGCCATGGGTATTCTGGTTCGGCGGCCACCAAGGCGAGGTAGCTGGCGCCAGATTCTAGCCAGACGTCGAAAATGTCGGTCTCTTTTTCGAACTTCGTGCCGCTGCAATGTGGACACTTTGTTCCCGCGGGAACAAGGTTGTCGGATTCGGGCGTGAACCAGGCGTCGGCGCCGGAACGCGCGAAGAGTTCGACGACCTTGCGGTTGATGGCGTGGTCGTTGAGCGGCTTGCCGCAGCTCTCGCAAAGGAAGACGGCGATGGGGACTCCCCAAACGCGCTGCCGCGAGATGCACCAGTCGGGACGGGTCTGGATCATATTGGAGAGGCGCTCTTCGCCCCACGCCGGGTCCCATTTCACTTTCTTGATTTCGCTGAGCGTGCGGGTGCGGAGAGTGTCGTCTTTGCCGCTGCCGCCAGGCATGGGCGTTTCCATCGAGATGAACCACTGCTCGGTGGCGCGGAAAATTACGGGATTGTGGCAACGCCAGCAGTGTGGATACGAGTGCACAGTCTTCTCGGTATGCAGCAGCGCGCCGCGACTCTTTACCAGGTCGAGGATCGGCTGATTCGCATCCCACACGCGCTTGCCCTCGTATTCGGGCAGGCCGTTGCGCAGGATGCCTTTTTCGTCCACATTGCTGGTGGCGTCGAGTCCATACTTGACGCCGGTCATGAAGTCTTCGGCGCCATGCGAAGGCGCGGTGTGGACTACGCCGGTGCCGGTGTCCATGGTGACGTAGTCGGCGAGCACGCCGAGGACTTTGCGGTCGAGGAACGGGTGTTGAAAGTTCAGGCGCTCGAGTTTGCGGCCCGGGAAATGAGCGAGCGGCCGAGGATCGGTCAAGCCGCATTTCGCGGCAGCATCGTTCGCGAGCTTGGAGGCGACGATGTAGGCTTCGCCACCCGATTCGATCGCAACATATTCCTCGTCGGGATGGAACGCGACTGCCATCGAGGCGGGCAACGTCCACGGAGTGGTCGTCCAGATGATGGTGTTGAGTTTCTTGCCCGCGAGTGCGGGATCGATTCTTGCGGGATCGTCGAGCAGCGCGTACTTTACCCAGACGGTCGGGCTGGTGTGGTCTTCGTACTCGACCTCTGCTTCCGCCAGAGCGGTCTCATCGTGCATGCACCAGTAAACCGCGCGCAGGCCCTTGTAGACGAAATCGTGCTCGTAAAAGGAAAAGAACGTCTCAAGCACGACCGACTCGTACTGCGGAGTCATGGTGGCATAGGGCTGGTCGAAGCGTCCGAAGACTCCGATGCGCTTGAATTGCTGGCGCTGGAGGTCGAGAAACTTCTGAGCATACTTGCGGCATTCCGCTCGGACTGCGGTCGGGTGCATCTGCAGCTTTTTTCCACCGAGTTCCTTGTCGACCTTGATCTCGATGGGCAGGCCGTGGCAGTCCCAGCCGGGGACGTAGGGGGCGTCAAATCCGGACATGGTTTTCGACTTGACGATGAAATCCTTGAGGCACTTGTTCATCGCCGTGCCGAGGTGGATAGGGCCGCTGGTATAGGGCGGTCCATCGTGCAGAATGTAGACGGGCGAGCCCTTGCGCGCTTCGCGAATGCGGTCGTAGAGTTTCTGCTCCTCCCAGCGAGCCAAGGCCTTGGGCTCGTTGACGGGCAGGTTGGCCTTCATGGGGAAGGCTGTTTTCGGCAAATTGATTGTGGATTTCAGCTCCAAAGGCACTCGCAAGGTTCTCCCAAATGATTGAATCTTTTCATTATAGGGAGGGCGAGAGGACACGTCTATTCGGCACCACACGTTTGGGCACGAACTCAAAAAGTACCTGTTTCGGGCGGGGAGAAAACGTGTACAATTTTCTGCAGATTGACTGCTCGCGCGGCATCTAACCCTCACAAGAGGAATGGGGTAGCTTTTGGGTGACGGGGTGGATGCAATTAGGAAGCGACCGTTGAGGAACGTGTGAGCATCTAAATCAACGGCTTCAGGGTTCGGTGAGTTTTCGGATCGCGAATCTGAAGCTCTCGGAAAATATGCCAGAAATTGAAACACTGCCGGATAAGCCAGTGGTCGGCCCAGAGCCCGAACTGAACCTTCTGCTGCACAACGAGACTCTTGACCAACCGGTCTGGAAATCATTGTTTCGCAACATCGACGAATTTTTCTTCCCGAAGAAACTTCCACCTCTTGTACTGACTTCGAAACCGGTCCCAGTGCGGGACATCTGGGGCTTTTACGACTACAAGCGTAAAGGCGCTTTGGGTTCGACGATTGTGCACATCGTCGCGCTGGCGCTCATCATTGCCGGTACGATTTTGGGTGAGCGTGCGGTTAAGGAAATTGTCAAGCCGAAGGAGACGGTGGAATTGATCGCACCCTCCGATATGCCGACGCTGGAACCGTCAAAAACGGTGTCGGGCGGAGGCGGTGGCGGTGGAGACCGCGACAAGTTGCAGGCATCACAAGGACGCCTACCCAAGCAGTCGATGCAACAGTTCACACCTCCCGTGGTGGTGGTGCGGAACCTGGCGCCAAAGCTTCCCATGGAACCGACGGTTGTAATTCCGCCACAGGTCCACATCCAGCAGCCGAACCTGCCCAACCTGGGCGATCCGCTGTCGCACATGCCGGCGTCGCTTCCGTCGAATGGAACGGGTTCGGGCGGAGGAATTGGATCGGGTAGTGGTGGCGGAGTTGGTAGCGGCGAAGGTCCGGGGTTTGGCCCCGGCCACGGCGGTGGTACGGGGGGCGGCGCGTTCCGCGTGGGCGGTGGGGTTTCGGCGCCGAAGGTCGTTTTCTCGCCTGATCCGGAGTACTCGGAGGAGGCGCGCAAGGCAAAGTATCAGGGAACATGCGTACTGTGGCTGATCGTCGGCCCAGACGGGAGGCCCCGCGACATCAAAGTGCAACGCACGCTGGGGCTGGGCCTGGATGAGAAGGCCATCGAGGCCGTGAAAACGTGGCGCTTTGAGCCCGCGCTGAAAGACGGCAAGCCAGTAGCGGTACAGATCAATGTGGAAGTGAGCTTCCGGCTGTATTGATTCAGTAAGACTTCAAATCTGGTCACACCTCTTGGAGAACGGCCGCGCGAGCGGCCGTTTTTGTTCTTGGGAATGTACCTGCTGGAGTCTGACGCCTGAAGCCGAGAGCCTATTCCTTCAAATCGACGTGCACAACATCTTCGACGGGTAGTCCGAGAAAACGGCTGCCCATCCTTTTGAATTTTTCCGCCGAATCGGTAGCGAAGAACTTGAGCCGAGGCGCAGACGGTTGCTCGGGTTCAGCGGACGATGCCAGCGGCTCGATCTGGAGTTGCCGCGCGACCTCATGTGCGGTGGATTCCGCCGAATCAACGATGGAGATATGAGGGGGAGCAATCCGGCTGAGCAGCGGTTTGATAAGTGGGTAATGGGTGCAGCCGAGCACCAGAACATCGGCTTCGAGTGTATCCCCAGAAAAAGCCTCATCCAGATAAATCCGGGCGACCTGCTCGGTGACGGGGTGATCGATCCATCCTTCTTCAACGAGCGGCACAAAAAGTGGACAGGCTTTTTCTCTCACCGTGACGTTGCGGGCCTCAAGTGCGCGGCGGTAGGCGTGGCTGGCGATGGTGGCCTCGGTGCCGATAACCACGACTTTTCGGTTGCGGCTGGCGGCGGCGGCAGCGTGAGCTCCAGGTTCGACTACGCCGACGACTGCAATCTGCGATGCCGCCTTGATCTGGTCGAAAGCGAGGGCGGTAGCGGTATTGCAGGCGATGACGAGCAGTTCGGCTCCGTGGGATTGCAGGTGTCGGATCGCTCCGACGGCGTAGTGCGCGACCGTAGCGGCGGACTTCGATCCGTAGGGCAGGCGCGCGGTGTCGCCGAAATAGAGATAGTCGGCGGCGGGAATACGATCGACTAGCGCCCGTAAGACGGTCAAGCCGCCGACGCCGGAATCGAAGACGCCGATGGTTGGCCGACGAGTTGTTGGCCGATCATTTTCTGGCCGAGGCCCGTCTGGCTTAGGACCGTCCGGCCTGGGAGTATCGTTCATCGCTCACGCCAGCCTGAACTCAGCCTTCCGCCGTCGTGGGTCCGATGATTGAACGAACGGCAGAAATGCGGTTGGCGGGGAAGCCTCCCTGGCGCGCGTGCTCCCGGATGCTCTCCTCACTTGGGGCGATATAGATGCAATAGATCTTGTCGTCGGTGACGAAGCTCTCGAGCCATTGGATTTGCGGCCCGAGATTGCGCAGAACTCCGCAGGATTTCTGCGCGACACCCTGCAGTTCCTGGGCAGTCAATTTACCGGCACTGGGAATCTCACGCTCGATTACATATTTTGGCATCGTCGCTCCTAGGCAAATCTCTGATTCCGCTCGCTGCGCAGAGATTCTAGCATTAGCCCTCTGGAACGCAGGATAAAGGTCGCGAACGCTTACTTGGTTGCACTCGCAATAGTTGCGTTCGCATTTGCGTCCGCAAAGGAGAATGCGATGGACACGTTGGGATGGTCTTTTCCGTCCACCTCCACGTAGGGATAAACGAAGTAATTCAGGGGCGGGCCATCCTGCGCAGGGGTAAGCTTCAAGTCGCGGCCCTCAGTGAACTGCATGCGGTTTACGTCATGCGCGCCAAAGAAGTAATCATGCTTTTCCTGGTGCTTCCAGGCCTCCGAGATGTCGACGGGAATCCAGCCGATGGAGTCGATGTAGAACTCGGCCCAGCAGTGGTAGCCGGGGATTTCTGCGGAAGTCTTGTCGACGGGCAGGGGAAAGCCGATCTGGAAGCGCGCCGGAATTTTCTGGGAGCGCGCCATCGAAATAAAAACCGAGTGAAAGTCAGTGCAGTTGCCGTGCTTGGAATCGCAGGCCCAGAGCGTGTCGCCGTGGCCCCAGCCGGAGCCGGTTTTGTCGTAACGCATGGTGCGGAAGACATAATCGTAAATGTCTCTGGCCTTTTCGAGCTGAGTCGTCGCACCTCTGGTTTGTTCGACCGCAAGTTGGGCGGGGACGCCGGTGACGGGGACAAGGCGGTCGGCCTCGAGAAAGTGTGCGAGTTCGAGCTTGGGCGCGGGACGAGCCTCTGCCCGGCCGCGCACGGGCTTCCCGTTAACGAGCACGACGTGCTCGCGCCGTACAACGTCGTAGTCGACGGAGAATTTGTATTCGTCTTTGTCGGCCTTGGGGGCTTCGGCATAAAGCACCTCGTTGCCGTACTCCGCCTGGCGGACTTGCTTGAGAGCAACGTCGCCCGATTTCGCCGTGACCTTTACATCCTGAAACGCGTCAGAGTGGGCAAGCGGGATCCAGACGCGGACACGCTCGCCATGAGGCACGTTTTTTACAGTGAAGGCGTAGTGGAAGGTGAAGTGGCGGACCGCTTTTTCGGGGGCGGATTCCGCGCTCTGAGCTACGAGTGGAAGGGCAAACAACAGGAGGCATGAAATAACACACGAAATAACGCTTGAAATAGCAAAAGATCGACGCAGCATGACAGCATCCCTTCGATGTAGTTGTGAAACAGGGAACGGCCGACGGACGTTTTGGGCGGGATTACAGTCAGGTAAAGCCGCGGGCAGAGAGGCGGGGAGCGGGTCGCATGATTTTGGCAGTGTGCATGGCCGGGCAGTGGCTTGTCAAATCGTCTGCCCCCGCAGCTTCTTTCCACTTGGCAGCGCTGCTGCGACTCACTGACACGATGGGCGACCAGATCCTTCCGCCTTGGATAGTGTCCTAATCTGTCTCTTCACCACGGAGTCACAGAGTCACGGAGAAAAACCTGAACAGGTAAAACGCAAGAGAAAGGTCAGGCAGTTTTGGGTTCTCTGTGTCCCGTGTTAGAAAACGTAATTAGCACACTACCCCGCCTTGCGCAAGCTTGCGGGAGTTAGCACCGCCCTTTATCCTTCTCGCGTATGCCAAGCACTCTGGTGGAATGCGTTCCTAATTTTTCCGAAGGCCGCGACAAGGCCAAGGTTGATGCCATTGTCGAGGCGATGAAGATTCCGGGAGTTTTTCTGCTCGATCGGGAGATGGACTCGGATCACAACCGCTGCGTTATCACGCTGGTCGGCGAGCGCGAACCGATTCAGGAAGCGGCGATCCGCGGGGTAGGGAAGGCCGCGGAGTTGATCGATCTCACCAAGCATCAGGGGGCGCATCCGCGGATGGGCGCGGCCGATGTGGTGCCGTTTATCCCGATCGACGGTGTGACTATCGAAGACTGCGTGGCGATGGCGCGCCACGTCGGCGCGGAAATTTCGAAGCGATTTCAGATTCCCGTCTACTTGTATGAGGCGGCCGCCGCGACGCCCGAGCGGCAGAATCTCGAGAACATTCGGCGCGGTCAGTTCGAAGGCATTCGCGCCGAGATCGCGACCAATCCGGCTCGCAAGCCAGATTTTGGCGAGGCGCGAGTGCATCCAACGGCAGGTGCGACCGTGGTTGGGGCGCGCAAGTTTCTCATCGCTTACAACGTTTTTCTGAATACTCCGGATGTTGGAATCGCGAAGAAGATTGCGAAGGCGGTGCGCTTTTCGAGCGGCGGATTGCGCTTTGTAAAAGGGGCTGGATTCCTGGTGCGCGGTCTGGCGCAGGTTTCAATGAACCTGACGGATTTCGAGCAGACGCCAGTCCACCGCGCGTTTGAGGCTGTCAGGCGCGAGGCGGCGCGCTACGGGGTGATGCCGGTGTCGAGCGAGATTGTTGGCCTGATTCCGAAGAAGGCTTTGGAGCAGGCAGCAGAATGGTTCCTGCAGGTCGAGAATTTCGATTCGTCGCTGATTCTGGAAAACCGGCTGGCGTCGGTCATCAGCGGGAAGATGGCCGTGGGAGGCCTGCGGGCGGGAGTGGAGCCGTTCATTGAGCAACTGGCGGCGCCGACTGCGACTCCCGGCGGCGGCAGCGCTGCGGCCGCGACGGGGGCCATGGCTGCTGGACTGGCAAACATGGTGGCAGCGATGTCGCGCGGGAAGAAAGCTTATGCGCAACATGAGGGAGCGCTGAGCGAGGCAATTGCGCGACTCGGTCAGCTTCGTGAGGAGTTGAAAGCGGCGATCGACGCAGACGCGGAGTCGTACAACCTTGTAATGAAGGCATACAAAGCGGCCAAGGAATCGTCGAACGGAGACGCCGGGATCACGGCCGCGCTCAAGCAGGCGACCAGCATTCCACTCGGCGTAGCGGAGCGCGTGGCGGAAGTGGCGCGGATTGCGGAGAGACTGGGGCCGATTACCAATCCGAATATGAAGTCGGATTTGACTACGGCGGTGGCGCTCGCTCAGGCTGCACTGACTGGGGCGCTGGCGAATGTGGAGATCAATCTTGAGTCGTTGAAGGACGAGGCGTTTGTGGCCCAGACGCGGAAGAAGGCGGAGAGGCTACAGGTTTGATTCCTGAAATGTGAGCGCCAATTCGGCGACGTTCTGCGCGAGTTGTACACCGTTGCCGGGTCTATTCCGCGTTGTGAGATTGCGCGCGCGGCGAGTCCGCCAGCGACTGGACTTCTCTTAAGAAGACAGACGCTGGCATTCCGTCGTACTTCTTCTTGAGTGGATCGCGCCGGTATTGGATCTTAACCGGCGCCAGGCTCGCGGTAAGTTGGTCGTTACATCCCTTCCCGTATTTGCGTGAGATCGCGGTGCAGTCCACTCTCAGGGGCGACGTGAGAACGAATAGTCCCTGCAAGCCGCTGCCTCCCGTGAGCCTGAGTTCCGGCATGATGTGGGTCTCGTCGCCGCGGGAATGGCGTAAGAACAAAACATACGGCCCGTCGGAGTTTATTCCCTCGAAGTCTGTCCAGCCCCCCGTCCGAGTGGAAACTCCGACAACTGGGCCGGTACGTTTCGCCTCGCATGAAACTCCGCCAAATGGCATCGCGAAAGTAAGGAGATCGCCGACTTTATGAGGGCCTTTCCATGTGCGCAGCACCCTCACATCAAGATAGGAGATTGCCTGGTCGCCCGAGGGGGAGAGCACTGAGGCGTAGGTGTCGACGGGGTTGCCATAACGCCCCACCAGAACCACTTCGTCGCTCTTCAGCATCAGGGAAGAGAGATCTGCTTCCAGCGTTGCCGGATCCACGGCGGGCTCTGTGTCGGCGTCGTGATGGTTGCCGGGTTCGAGCAGGTGCCGGCACAGGGCACTCGCCGCGATCATGTCGGGCGTTTGCTCGGCTTTTACATCTTCTACGTGCTTCTCGCTGGCTGAAGCCTGCATCAGCCCACATCCAAGGGCGACCACGATCAGGCTGACAAACGCACGCTCGGCTCGCCGCATAAGAACTCCTCCGCTGTTGATTTTACTCTGAACGTTCGTCCGCCCCCTTCTTGCAACTCGCGTGCATGGCGTGCATCAACAAATCTGAAGAAACGGGAGGTCCGGCGCTCTGCCTGGAATGAACGCGGTTGATTTACCCTGCAAGCAGTCGTTCTATCCGCGTTCTACAGAACGGCCGGAGGAATGCACTTTAGTACCCCGTCGCTCGCGAAATCCGGACTAAAATAGAGGTCACCCATTCATTTGGCCGGTTGGCTTGCATCTAAGGATGCAGATCCCCTTGAGGAGTTCTATGAAGAAATTGTGTTTGGCTTTTTTGCTTCTTTGCACAACGGCTGGCTTGGCTATGCCGATTGCGTCGTCGGCGCGCTCGATGGTACCGGCTGAGATTCAGCAACTGATTGGCGTGGACTACCGGGCTCTGAAGGATTCGCCGACCGCGCAGCAACTGAAAGACCAGGTGCTGCCGCCGGACCTGAAAAACTTCGAGGCCTCGCTGAAGGGGATCGGTATCGATTCCGATCACGATCTTGACCAGCTTAACTTCGTCTCCTTTCGTACCCCGAAGGTTGGCCTGCAAATCGTGTGCGTGGCGCAGGGATCGTTTTCGGCAAAGGCTGTCCTGAAGAAGCTGAAGCTGAAGAAGATTTCTGCGGTCAAGTATGGCACAACCAGAATTTATCCGATGGACAGCGGGTTCGTAATGACGTTCATGGACGACAACACTCTCGCTTTCGGTACCGAAGAGGCGTTGCACAGCGCGCTGGATGCGCGCGACGGCAAGCGCGCGACGCTCGATTCGAATCCGCAGATGGCTAACCAGATGGCGGCTGTGGACGGCTCTCCAGTATGGAGCATTCTGGACCAGGAGGGAACCCAAGCCATGATGCGCTCGGCGTTGGGCGATGCCGCGAAGGTGGCCGACTACGAGACCATCAAGAAACGGATTCTGGCCTCGCGCTACACGATGGGCTTTCAGAGCGGCGTGAATTTCGATCTCAGCGTTCTGACCTCCGATTCCATGACCGCAGGCACGCTTTCGTCGCTCGTGAAAGCGGGGATACTTTACAAGAAACTGAATGCGACGCCGACAGAAAAAACGGCGCTCGATGCGACCACGGTCGACTCGGACAATGCGACTTTGATGCTGCACTTCAAAACAGACGACCAGAAGTTCCAGGCGCTGATGAAGTCGCCGCTGTTCGCAGCGGTTTCGCACTAAAGAACGCTGTTCGCTTTTCGTCGGTCGTCGTTTGCTGTTCGCCAGATCTGCTTTGAATGAGTCCCGGAGGTTTTCCGGGACTTTCTATTTGCTGGCCGATTTCTTTGCGGCACGCTTGGCGCTGGCCCATCCTTCTTTCGTGATTTGCCGCGCCCGGCCGAGAGCGAGCGCATCGGCGGGAACGTCCTCGGTGATGCAACTGGCGGCGGCAACATAGGAGCCGCGTCCAATTTTCACCGGCGCGACCAGCGTGGAGTCGCTGCCGATAAAGACGCCATCTTCAATGATCGTCTTGTGCTTTTGGACGCCGTCGTAATTGCAGGTAATCGTTCCGGCGCCAACGTTGACGCCTTCTCCGATCTCGGCGTCGCCAAGATAGGTGAGATGATTGGCCTTCGAACCTTTGCCCAGCTTGATCTTCTTGGTTTCCACAAAATTGCCGATGTGGGCATCCTCGCCAATGTCGCTACCGGGGCGGAGGCGTGAATAAGGGCCAACAACCGCGCCCCGGCTCACGCGAGCGTCGTCGACCACGGTCAAGGGGTTGATGGTCACGTGGTCGCCAATTTCGGAGTTCTTGATCACGCTGTAGGAACGGATGCGGCAATCGCTGCCAACTCTCGTCTTTCCTAATAACTGAACAAAGGGTTCGATGACTGTGTCGGCGCCAACCTGCACATCGCTGTCGATCACGCAGGTCTGCGGATAAAAAATGGTCACGCCTTCGGCCATTAATTGATGGCACTTTGCCAGACGCAAGCGAGCATCCAGGTCGACGATTTCGGCACGGGTGTTGCTGCCGAGGACTTCCCCGGCCTCAGCGGTTTTCATGGCAACGACTTTCTTGCGAGCCCGCTGAAATAAAGCTGCCATGTCAGTGAGGTAATACTCGCCGTGCAGGTTGTCGGTGGAAAGCCGCCCGACGTGCTCGTAGAGCGCGGGAACGGAGAATACATAGAATCCGGAGTTGATTTCGCGGATCTTCTTTTGCGCGGCGCTTGCGGTTTTCTCTTCGACGATGGCGCGCACCTCGGGGCTTTTCGCATTCTTGCGCAACACCCGCCCGTATCCAGTCGGATTCGCGAGATCGGCGCTGAGCAAGGTCATGGTGGCCTTCTGTGCCGAATGGAACGCGCTCAGATTCTGGATCGTCCCGGCGGTAATGAGTGGCGCGTCGCCGGAGAGCACAATGACTTGGTCGTAGGGGGAAAGCGCCTCGCGAGCGACCATGAGGGCGTGGCCAGTGCCACGCTGTTCGGCCTGCAACACAAAATTGACGCCAGTGTCGCGAACCGCTTCCCGAACCTGCTCCGCTTCATGGCCGATGATGACGAATATGTCAGCAGGCGAGACGACGCGGATTGCGGTGGCGATGACGTGCGACAGGATAGGCTTGCCCGCGATCTCATGCAGCACTTTGGGATGCCTGGATTTGAGGCGCGTGCCCTTTCCCGCCGCCATGATCGCGATGGCCACGTGGGGCGAGGCGAATGCATTCTTGCCAGAGCTTCGTTTTCCCATGTTCGGTCAGCTCAGAGAACAGATCGTTTCGATCAGACAATGAAGTCCGGACAGGTGTTCATGCATGCAAATCCCGGGCTGAATCGGGCCCCGCGGGCACACGGGGCAAACGCCTGACTACAGGCCGTCTCCCGCGACTCGCGCGCCAGAGATCGTACTGTGACTGCATATTCATCCAGAGCTCCGGTGAGGTGCCAAACGCCGCCGCCAGGCGCAACGCCATGTTTGCTGAAATGCCAGCCTTGCCATTGAGCAAACGCGATAGCGTGACGCGGGTGGTACACAAGTGCGCCGCTGCGGCGGAGACCGGCATATCTCCAAGGTATTCACGAAGAACCAGGCCGGGGTGAGGCGGATTATGCATACAAAAATCCTAGTGGTAATCCTGATAGTCCGCGAGGATCGCATCCTCGTCTTCAAACTTGAAAGTCACACGCCAGTTACCGCTGATGCTGATTGCCCAGTGATCTTTGAGCGCGCCGGCCATGGAGTGAAGGCGCCAACCTGGAGCATTCATGTCCTTGGGGCTCCTAGCGTTGTCGAGGGCAAACAGCTGAAGGCGCAGTTTCTCTGCGTGCTTCGGCTGAATTCCCGCTTTTGAACCGCTTCGAAAAAACCGTTCGAGGCCCCGATGCCGGAAGCTCTTGATCACGGATCAAACCCGCTATGTAAAGTGTAACGATACAATTTACGGACTGTCAAGAGCGGCGCGGTTACCTCGAGGCAGCATGATGATCGGGCGTCTGGGACATCAGGATCATCAGATCTTCGGCCACGCGCTCGGTGGCATGGCGCGCGACGGCGCCCTCGTCCAGATAGTCTCCAAGGATAGGGCAGATGCCGAGCGCCTCGATGGCTTCGAGATCCACCACGATTTGCGAAGCTCCTTCGAGTGCGTACTTGGCTTTCATGTCCGGGGATGCGGGCTTCTGGTTGATCAGGGCATAGTCGAATAGTTGGGCGTGGGCATGGCGGTTGAGGGCGCGAATGTGATCGGCAGCGGTCAATCCAAGACTTTCATTTGCCTGCGTCATCAGGTTGCAAACATAGACCTTAACCGCCTGAGAATCGAGGATCGCGTCGGCAATTCCACGCACCAGAAGATTCGGGATTAGGCTGGTGAACAAGGAACCGGGACCGATGGTGATCAGATCGGCGGACGCAATGGCCTCGAGCGTTTGGGGCAGTGGCTGAACGTCGGGAGGAACCAGAAATAGTTCGCGAATCTTGCCGTTGGTGGCCGTTATGCGGGTTTCGCCGCGAACGCGCGTCCCGTCTTCAAACTCGGCCTCCAGTTCGACGGAAGATGTCGTCGCAGGATAGATGTGTCCCCGCGTGAGCAGGATTTCAGAAGACAGGCGAACCGCCTCGGCGAAGTCTCCGGTAATAGAAGTGAGCGCGGCCAGGAAAAGATTGCCGAAGCTATGGCCCTCCAGCCCGGAGCCCTTCTGGAAGCGATGCTGGAAGAGTCGAGACAGCAACGCCTCATCTTCGGAGAGCGCGACGATGCAATTGCGCACGTCGCCCGGCGGCAGCATGTTGAACTCTTTGCGCAGGCGCCCACTCGAACCGCCATCGTCGCTGACTGTAACCACGCCACACAGTTCGGAGATGGTGCTCTGCCCGGAAGCGGCCAGCGTTGGCGTAAGAACATAGCGCTTGAGGCCCTTCAGCAGGGTAGAGAGACCGGTGCCGCCTCCAATTGCGACTACGCGGAAATCAAGCACGCCCTTGCCTTCTTCGGATACCTTCATGCGCTGGTGGGGACCATACCGCCTCAATATGGCAGCTAGTAGGCGTTGGTCTCTTCTCTTTCGGATTCCGCTTCTTCCGCACCCGGATCCGGATAGAGCAACTCGGTGAAGCGCGGATCCTCTGCCAGATTTTGAAAGTCGGTATCGTTGCGGGCCTGAAAGCGCAGCGCGGGACTCACCTGAACGGCCTCGCCGAGGGTTTTGAGCGATTCTTCGGCGTGGCCGGTCAGACAATACAACGCGGCCATACCGTAGAGAATGTAGTCGGTCTTGGGCTGCTGCTTCAGGAGTTTGTCGAGGTGCTCGCTGGCCGTGACGTAGTCCCCGGTGTTCAGCAGCGACATCGCGTAATCGAAGTGCTCCTCCGGCGTCTTGAAATGCAGCGCCGGTTTTTCAACGTGCTGCTCGCAAGTTGCGAGGTGGACCTGGGCGCGGTCGACCAGCGCTTTGTCCGGACCGGTCAGCGCTTTCTGGAGGCAGGCTTTCGCCTTGTCAAATTTGTGCTCCTGCAGGGCGCGAAGTCCCGCCTCATAGTTCTGGAGCGCCTGGGTGTGCCGCGGGTCCTCAGCAACTTTTTTCTTGGGGGTTACCTTCAATGCCATCAAAAGCCCTCATTTCAAGATCGGTATAGAAATGCTGTCACGACAATGCACTAAGAAACAAATTCAACCAGCGCGAAGCTTCACTCCATGGTAGCTGCCTTCTCCAGATCCAACGTCTTCCAGTCGCCCCGGATGATTCCTTCCCGGATCTCGCGTGGACTCTTGCCCTGCTTGTTCATCGCGTAGGTGTAGTAAAGCTCCTTCAGGCAAGTGCTGCATTCCGCGCCGTGAGTGCCTGCGAAGCAGCTGTGCAGGCTGGTGTGTCCCATACCGCGGTCACAATAGCAGTAGCAGGGCTGCTGGTAAATCACCTTTGGAATCTTGGCGGCAAGCTCATAAGCATGGACCTGATAGGGATGCTGTGCATTCGGTCCCCATAACTGATCCTTGGTCAGGATCGGCGGCAGCTCTTCACCCTTGGCGGGAGCCGAATTGAAATGTGGCACTCCCCGGTCCGACTCGGATTCGAGCCAAGGCGCTGACACCAGCGCGACCATCACAAAGAGCATCACCGATGCGGCAACCCGTGTGCGCATACAAGAAACCCCCAACTTTGTATTTTAACCGAACTGGGGAGTTTGGGCGGGTACTGAGGAGGTGCCGGGCGAGGCGCGACCACTCAAACAAGGTCGGACGCCTTCGGATTCCGTCTTGCGCCGTGACGAATGTGAAGTACTTCGACCTGCTTTTGTTTCTCCAGGACGCGGTATATCACGCGATAGACGTGAGGCTTACGCCCGTAGAGCAAGTGCCTGAGTTTGTCTTTGGGCCGGAAGGCGGGACACCGGTTCGGCTTCTTCTCCAGGCTGAGGATTTGACTCTTGAGACCGCGGTACCATTTCAAGGCCGCATTCGAAGACTCAGGGCTAATTTGTGAATAGAGTTCGATCAGGTCGCGCTCAGCGCGGGAAGTGAGCCTAACGAGATATGCCATACATGGCTTCGAACTTGTCGAAGAACTCTCTGGCTGGTCGTACCTTTCCTTCCTTCGAGTCGGTGAGGCCCTGACGGATCCCCTCCTCGGCATTGAACTGCGCGGCGATGTCGAGCAACCGTTGATAGGCTTCCGCGTCCTGGACCACGGCCGCCGCTTTTCCGTTCACTGTAAGCACCATGGGCCGCTTACTTTTCTGCAGGTGCTTTAAGAAACCGCCCGACTGACGGCGGAAGGTTGTCAGTGACTGGATATCCTTGGTGATGTCAAGCATGGGCGGGTTCCTCAGGCACCTTATTAGGTGCTCTTAGGATATCACGATATTTCCAAAGCAAAGCAGTGCTTAACTACAAAGGACACAGAGATCACGTCTAGGGTTATCCTCCGCGTTCCTCTGTGTCCTCTCGGGTTAAGCGCTTTCTACCCGCCCAGCTTCTCAAAGAACAGACAGATCGTTTCAATCCCGTGGTGGAAGTTCGGAATATGAAATTTTTCATTCGGGGCGTGGAGATTGTCGTCGGGAAGCCCAAAGCCCATCATTACGGATGGAATCTTCAGGACATCCTGAAAATCCGTGACGATCGGAATCGAACCGCCGGAGCGGATGAAGACCGTATCTTTCTTGAAGGTGTCGTGCAACGATTCGGTTGCCGCCTTGATGAAGCGGTTGTCCGTGCCAACGACGCAGGCCGGGCCCTTGCTCCAGACTTTGATTTTGGTCTCGATGCCTTTCGGCGTAAGTTTTTTCACAAACGCGGTGTAGCGTTTGAGAATGTCGTCCGGATCCTGATTCGGCACCAACCGCATGGAAACCTTCGCCGATCCCTTGGCCGGGATAACGGTCTTTGCGCCGACCGCCGTAAAGCCTCCGGGCATGCCGTGCACTTCGAGCGTCGGCCGCGCCCATGTTCGATACAGCACCGAAAAGCCCGGTTCGCCGGTCAATACCTTCGATCCGACTTCGGTTTTGCGGTAGTGCTCTTCGTTGAACGGCAGGCGCTTCCAGGCTTTCAGCTCATCTTTGCTCGGCGCTTTGACCTTGCTGTAGAAACCGGGGATCAGCACCTTGCCCTTGGAGTCTTTCAGCTTGCTGACGATCTCAATCAGCGCGAAGAAGGGATTGGGCGCTGCGCCTCCGTAGATTCCGGAGTGCAAGTCGGTCTTTGCGCCGTAGGCCTCGATTTCGGTATAGACGAGGCCCCGCAAGCCGACGCAGAGCGTGGGAAGATTGGGCGCAAATAATTCCGTATCGCAAACCAGTGCGAAATCGGCTTTCAGCTTGGCCTTCTGCTTGCGGACATATTCGGCAATCGACTCGCCGCCGACTTCTTCTTCTCCTTCAAAGATCACCTTGACGTTGATCGGCAGCTTGCCGTCGTGCGCCTGAAAGAGCGATTCGAGCGCCTTGACTTCCATCCAGAGCTGACCTTTGTCGTCGACCGCGCCGCGCGCATAGATGTTGTTGTTGCGCTCGGTCGGCTCAAATGGAGGCGTGTGCCATTCATCCACCGGGTCGGGTGGCTGGACATCGTAATGCGCATACATGAGCACTGTCGGCTTGCCGGGAGCGTGCAGCCAATCTGCATAAAGAAGAGGATGACCCTTGGTGGGAATGATCTCGACGTTGTTCATGCCGATGCGCTGCAATTCGGAGGCGACAAATTCCGCCGCCTTCTGTACATCGTTTTTGTGTTCCTCAAGAGTGCTGATGCTCGGGATGCGGAGCAGGTTCTTCAGTTCATCGACAAAACGGGGTTGATTCGAGCGGGCAAAATCCACTGCTGGGGAGGCCATAGGGTAGCCTTTCTGGCGCAGCTTAATGATTGATGGAAGAGCGCCGAAAACGTTTCAGTATATACCCGAATCGACATGTGGACTCTTGCGACAACCGCATAGCAGCGGGCAGTTTCGGCATCACCCTACGCCTTCTTGCGCGCGGGAGGGCTATGACCCTCACGCGGCAACCAACGCTCTTAATGAAACGAGAAGTTTTTCCGCTCCAGCGGACTTCGATACCACGTCCCTGATGCCGGCCGCTTTGGCTTCCTGAGAAAGGCCGACGCACTCCTGCATGGTAAACAACACCGTAATCGTACTCGGGGCGATCGCGCTGATTTGGCGCGCTGCATCCAGTCCATTCATCACCGGCATTGCCAGGTCCAGGATAACGATGTCGGGGCTCAAGCTACGCACTTTTTCTATGGCGATCAGCCCGTTCTCGGCCTCGCCACATACTTCCCAAACACTGTCTTGCTCCAGGTAAACGCGGAGAAGCCTGCGCAGAAGAGGACTGTCATCGACAATAAGGACTTTTGCCATCGCGCCTTCACCGGGAGATGGACTGTAGGGAAGCGGCAGACCGATGCGGTCAATTGGCGGGCGGTCGCGAGGCTAAAGTGATCTCGAGTTGATCCTATCGATCCTGCGGGCAGAAGCAATCAGGTAAACACTGTACTATACCGTACAGTGAGCCGTTCGCCACCGTATCCCACTTTGGACGGAAAGAGAGTAGTCTCTAGATGTCTCTTCTAGCAACCTTCCGCCGTGCCTAGATCAAGGTGACGGTTCCTTGCGAAAAACTGACAGCTTCCACGCTGCACAAGGAGCCGTTATGGCGAACAATACTCGTGTCTCTATCTCCACAAAGCCACCAACCGGCAAGCGCAGGATCGATGACGATGGAAATGGCGTCGGCAACAAGATTCTGCTCGGTCTCTCGCCCCAGGAATACGATCAGATCCTGCCGAAACTCGAGTTGGTCCGGCTGAAGCTTCACCAAGTCATTTATGAAGCGGGAGAAACCATTAAGTCCGTATACTTTGTAAATTCCGGATTGATTTCAGTCTTGGCCGTTCAACCGGACGGAAAGAGCGTCGAGGTCGGCCTCATTGGCAGCGAAGGTTTCACGGGGTTGGGGATCCTGGTGGGATACCATAGCAGCCCGACCCGGCTTATGACGCAAGGAGATGGAACCGCCTTCCGCTGCGACGCAGAAACTCTTCGGCAACTCGCCCGTCAATTGCCCGGCCTGGAGCAGCGGCTGCATCGCTTTGGCCATCGGCTCGCGATGCAGACAACGCAAATCGCCGCATGCAATCGGCTGCACGAGGTCGAGGAGCGCCTGGCACGGTGGATACTGATGACCCATGATCGCATCGGGTCCGATAATCTTCCCCTGACCCAGGAATTCCTGGCGCAAATGCTGGGGACGCGCCGGGCCAGCGTGACGGTCGCCGCCGGTATCCTGCAGAAGAAGGGAATGATTTCTTACACTCGGGGAAGCGTCAAGATCTCGAACCGGCGAAAACTCGAGGAAGCAGCCTGTGATTG
This sequence comes from uncultured Acidobacteriaceae bacterium, assembly GCA_963821295.1. Taxonomy (GTDB): domain Bacteria; phylum Acidobacteriota; class Terriglobia; order Terriglobales; family Acidobacteriaceae; genus Acidiflorens. Next base: position 96,416 of record CAWGDB010000003.1, read on the forward strand.
CTACGGCATTGTGCAGCGCCAGTTGAGCGAGTGGGAAGCAGAAACGAATTAGATCTTTGTTCGCCAGCGAACACATTCGGGTTTTCCACCGGACCGACAAGTGCGTTTGTCTTGTGCCATCTTCCTCTCATTCTGTTTCCCCTCAGGTATTTTTCTCAGGTGACGTGATGGCGGTCTACGGAGTATCTCCAACTTGGGGTCGGGGTGAAGATTGGAGGGAGCTCTATAGACTCGCCATCACCGAGACCGACTCGCGTATTCTGCCCATGAGAATTGCCGCCGCGCACCACGCAATCATGGATCGCATCCAGGCGACTGCCGGGAATCACGGCCACAATAAAGAAGAAACACACGATGGACAGCTTGACGAACAACAGATGATAAGCGATGCCCTCAGTGGTTTGCGCGTGCTTCAAAAGGAATGTGAGAGGCTGCAGCCGCAAAACGAAAATCGCCACAACGATCCCAATGCCAGGGCTGGCTGAAGCAGGATTGGTTGAGGCAGGGTTAGGCTGAGCGTAGCGCCGCCGACCCGGCGGCGGTTATGGCGGCGTCTCGCCGCCATTTCAGGGCGGGGATGCGCTCGATTAACACGCCATCGTCAAAGTAAGAAGCGTCAACGTAGAAATCTGTCAGCCCCAAATGCAGTCAGGTCGAACTCTGACTTCTCTCCCGTAATCGCCTGCCCCATGACCCGCGCCGTGATTGGCGCCAGCAGAATGCCGTCGCGAAAATGTCCGTTCGCAACAAAATAGCCGGGAGCCGCGGTCGCGCCCAGAATCGGCAAGCCATCCGGAGTTCCAGGCCGGAGTCCGGCCCACGCCTCCAGAAAACGGGCGTCGGCCAGTTGTGGCGCCAGATCCAAAGCGGACTGCCGTAATCTTTGAATGGTCTCTGGAATGGTTCGCTTGTCGAATCCAGCCTGTTCCTGGGTCGCGCCGATCAGCATGCGGCCATCGCTGCGCGGGATCAAATAAACGTCGGGCGTGCGGATGACGTGACGAATGAATTCTTTCTGTGGCATCACCACGCACAGCATCTGACCTTTTACCGGGCGCGTCGGCAAAGCAAAGGGCGTGATCTGTCCCGCCCAGGCTCCCGCACAGTTAACGACAATGCCGGCTGCATATTGGGTTTTGCTGGTGCGCACGCCGGCGGCTTTGCCATCGGCCAACTCAACCGACAGCACCGGGTTGCCGGAGGAGAAATCGATCCCGCGATGCTTGGCCGCGCCGATAGCAGCGGCGGTTAAATGCCGCGGATCGACGCTGCGCTCTGGTACGAATAACGCCGTGAAGCGCGATACCGAACGAGTTGAAAGCGCCGGTTCCAGCTCCGCGAGAGGCCGTGGCAAAGCACAGGCTCGTGTGGTAGTAGGGCTGTGCCCCGCTTGATCGGTGAGAATCAGCGTTCCAACCGAACGCAGGTCGATCTTCATCCGCGTTTCGTCTTCGAGCTCATGCACGAATTCGGGATACATCCGCGCGCTGGCCGCAGCGAGTCCGGCCAGTGCCGCTGGCATTTCCAGAGGGAAGTCGGCCAGCATGCCGCCCGCGGCCCAGGAAGCTTCCCGCCCCGGCTCGCCTTTATCGACAACGAGGACGCGCATGCCCCGCTTGTTGAGCTCGATGGCGAGCGAAAGCCCGATGATCCCCGCCCCAATAACGATGGCATCCCAGCTCTTCACGGCTCCATTTTAGCTTTAAGTTACCGGGAGCAAAGAACCTCCAACGCAATTGACACCAATCTGCATCTCACAAACAATAGGTTTACAGTCAGTCCATCGGAGACAACGCACATGTCTGAACCAGGCGAGCAGCCCAACGTATATCAGCCCGAAACCGGGAGCAATGCCGGCAAATGGATCCTCATCGTCGTGGCCATCCTTTATGTGGGCGCAACGCTGTTTTTCGGCTATGACACGCACAGCAAGCTCACGCAGCTCACCGACGATCAGGCTACGAGCCAGAAGAAGATTGCAGACCTCACCAAGCGCATGCAATCCGCCGAGGCGGATGCCGAGACACTAGGCGCCAGGATCGGCATGACCAAGAAGGAACTGGCGGCGCGCGCTGACGAATTGCAGCATCAGCAACAAGCCGCCGCGGCACGCATCGCCGCCGAGGCGGAGGAAGAGAAGAAAGATGTCAGCGCCGTTTCGGGCGAAGTTGGCAACGTCAAAACGGACGTCGGAGGCGTGAAAACCGATGTCGCTGCCACCAAGGCCTCGCTTGAATCCACCATCGCGAAGCTGCAGAGCACCGTCGGCGATCTCAACGTGCAGAGCGGCCTGATTGCCAATACCCGTACCGATCTCGAGGCCCTGAAGCACAAGGGCGACCGCCAATATTATGAATTTAATTTGGTGAAGGGAGCCAAGGCGCAAGCTATTTCGACCGTCAAGCTGCAGCTCAAGAAGACCGATCCTAAACGCGGGAAATACACTCTGGATGTCACCGCCGACGATAAGACGATCGAAAAGAAAGACCGCAACCAGAACGAGCCGGTCCAGTTCTACACCGGCCGCGACCACATGCTCTATGAACTGGTCGTCTGGACCGTCGACAAGAAGAAAATTACCGGCTACCTGAGTACGCCCAAGAACGCGCCTGTGCCGATCACAGCGACCGCGCAGTAAGCTTACGGTGCGGCTAAAAGCCGCACACTCTTTCAAAGCAGCGTCGAATTCGGAGTGTTTCCGCAGCCTGTTTCTAACCGTGGCACGGCGAGCTGATTATTCGATCGCGACTGTGAAATCGCGGCCCTCCCATTGGCCGCTGTTTTTCCAGAGGAAGGTGAATACGATCTGGCGGCCGACGACGAGCGCCTCTGTCGGCAGATCGAGATGCTGGAGGCCCCATCCGCTGTCGTTCGAGTTGCCGTCGTAGAAGGTTAGCCAATTGTCGAAGCTCCAGTGGACCATGGCGCGGTCCATGGTCAGAATGCGAAGTTTCTTTCCGCACGGCATGGTGCGCGGCTTGTTGTTGTAGCGCCAGTTGAAGTACGTCGCAGATACTTTCTTGACCAGGTACCGTTCTACCGTCTGCGGCGGCTGATCGAAAATTCTGCCGTCGGCGAGCGAGCGACGGAGCTTGATGTATTCGGAATGCGCCCACACCAGCGGGCATGCTGAGCCCGACGCTTTTCCTGTAAACAGTTCGCGCTCCGGGATGTCTTTTTTATCCCAAACTTGCTCCGGAATCAGGCGGGTCTCGCCGGTCGAGTTTTCCATGACTCCCAACAACGCTTCTGCGGAGGCGACGCGGCCAGCGGCTAGTTCATAGTGGGCGCGTTCGCCGGCCAGCAGCGGCCAGGGACGCCCAATGCCGGTTCCGTCGAATGGAGAGCCGTCCTCGTGCTCGCCGTAGCCGTCGCCGTTATAGCGATACCAGGCCGGGCCTTGAGGAAGTTTCACGCGCAACAACTCATCGACCACTTTGATGGTGTTGAGAATTCGCGGGTCGTCGGGTGCGCGCAACCCAAAGCGCACCAGGGCCAGCGCGTCGGGGCTAACGATCTCGACCGCCAGCGCGTCCGATCTCCCCGGCGCACGATTTTTGATGGGAACGTATCCCTGCAATGGCGAAGCGGCTCCGTCTTCGGGAGGCGGCGCGATGCGGACGTAGTAGCCTTCGACGCCAACTTGCCGGGCAAGGTCGGTGTTTACGGCATAGGTGCGCCGTTCCATATTAAAGTTCCAGGTGTCGGCCATATCGCGCAGAAATTCGGCGGGTTGCGACTGGCCCATTTCTGCCGCCATGTCAGCCGCAATCAGCAGGGCAGCGATTTCCGCGGCCATAGTGAAGGGCGAATAACCGCCGTCTTCCTCCCATCGATCCTGCTGGGTGACCGGACCGTTGGCCGCGATGAAGGCCGCGGCTTTTCGGACCATTGGCCACCAGCGCGCGCAATTCTCGTAGGAGCGCGGCGCTTCACGGCGCAGCAGGTCGACCAACAAAATGGGAAAGGCTGTCTCATCCATCTGCAGGCCGTTCCAATAAGGACGCCCATCGAGCCACATATTCTGTGCCCAATGTCCATCGGCCTCCTGCGTTGCCTCGAGGTAATGGAGCACGCGCAAGGCATCCTCGTGAGCGCCCGCGGCGAGTAAACCGCCCGCATTCTCTACCAGGTCGCGCGGCCAGACCAGGTGGTAGCCGCCGAGGTCCTCGTCGCCTTTATTAAATCCCCAGGGAATGGAGAGGCTGGCGATGATTCCGCCCAGAAAATCCTTGGACTCATGCGTGCGCAGAACCGCGACGCTGGTGCGATACAAATCCTTCTCGCGGGGCGGCGCATCCAGCTTTTTAAGCGTCTTCTGCCAGTGATGCCAGTGAAAAATATAGTCCTGGCGGATCGATTCGTAAGAACTGAGCAGGGAAGAGAGAGCTTGCTGGCCGGCCTCCGCCCAAATCTCGCCAAAGCCGAGCGCGAGCAGGAATTCGCCGTTGCAGGCCTCCAGGTCAATCTCCGCGGTGAGCGCAATGTTCCCGTTTTCCGCGCGCTCATACTCCCACGTCATCTGGAAATGTTGGGAGAGATCCTGCCATCCATCCGACATTCCTGCAAATCCCACCGAGCGCTTCAGGAAGGGTGCCGAGCCGGCGAGGGCGAGCGCGCAGGAATCGCGCTGGGCGAACAGCATCGGCCTGCCTTTGTAGTCGCCCACCCAGCCGGTATTGCCGTATCCGAAGTTAGAGAGGTGCGAAGCCAGCAGCGCGTAGAGCCGGTAGTCGCGTAGACTTCCCTGAAGCGGGATAAACCGGATTTTCTGCAGCACCACGTTGCGCCAGGGATTGGTTAGAACTTCTTTTTCTATCCGGTAGCGTCCGTCGGTCGAGGTATTCGTCAGGTGGTACACCGGCACTCCCGGTTCGACCGGCAGGTTCCGGAAGGTGCAATGGCGTTTCTCTTCAGAGAACCAGCCATGGCCGTCGGTGACAATCAAGCCGAAGTCGCGCGTGCAGGCCTGGTCGACGCGAGGGAAGTAGATTTCGTTGAGAATTCCGTGGCTGAGCGTAAACCAGACGCGGCTATGAAGGTTCAGGGCAGTGCCGATGCCCGTCTTGGCGCTCGAAGTCCAGCGCGGTTCGATTCCGGGCCAGCCCGGTGCATAACGGATTTGATCGCTCACAGGATGGCGTCCTCACCGTTTAGCAGTTTGCCAGAAGATAGAGAATCGTGCTCGCGCTCCACTCATACTGCGTTGAAAATGCATTCAAGTCCGTTATATGTGGGGTAAGCAGCTGGACAATTCCGGAAGCGGATCGCGTTGGCTGCGGCGCAGCCTGCGAGACGTGGGTGGGTGGCATCGATGGCGATAAACAGGGCGGCATCGCCGAGCTACAGACTAGGGCTGAACGCGGCCAGCTACTGGCTCCCTTCGCGCGCATTCTGCTAGCGATAGCCTATGTTCGCGAAAAAGACACTGCGCGCGCCAAGGAGATGCTAGTCGGACTGCAACGAGAGCTTCCCGAAAACTCTCTCTCTGCCAAAGAGCTGGCGCGAATCGATAAGAATCTTTCTCGCTAAGTGCTTGTAAAGCTAGGGCGTTCATCAGAAATTCACTCGGCTGTAACCTTCCTTTAATACTCTGCCGCTAGAACCAGTTTGTATACCGAAACATACTTGAGGAGGATTTATCCAGTGATCCGACGCATCGTGCTGCTGTGTGCGGTTGTTGCGTTCTGTCTTCCTGCGGTCGCAGAGACGATGTTAAATGGAGCGGGCGCCACCTTCCCGTATCCGATGTATTCGAAGTGGTTCAGCGAATACAACAAACTCCATCCGGATGTGCAGATCAACTATCAGTCGATTGGAAGCGGAGGCGGTATCCGCCAGGTCTTGAACGGTACGGTGGACTTTGGAGCCAGCGACGGCCCCATGACCGATGCGCAACTGAAAGAAGCCAAGATCAAGATCCTGCACATTCCAACGGTAATGGGTGCCGACGTCCCGGCCTACAACGTCACTGGGGTGAGCGGTGAAATCAAATTTACTCCCGATGTGCTCGCCAATATCTTTCTCGGGAAAATTACCAGCTGGACCGACCCCGCGATCGCAAAGGCGAATCCGGGAGTGAAATTCCCGAACCAGTCGATCATCGTTGTGCACCGCTCCGACGGAAGCGGTACGACCTATATCTGGACCGACTATCTGTCCAAGGTGAGCAAGGAATGGGAGTCGACTGTGGGGAAGGGAACGTCGGTGAAGTGGCCCGTGGGCTTGGGTGGTAAAGGCAATGAAGGCGTAGCCGGACAGATTCGCCAGTTGGAGGGCTCCATCGGCTACGTTGAACTGATTTACGCGGTCGAGAACAAGATCACCTACGGGGAAGTACAGAACGCGGCCGGCATCTTTGTGAAAGCTTCGCTCGCTGGCGTAACCGAGGCGGCGGCGTCGGTAAAGAACATGCCCGCGGATTTTCGCGTTTCCATCACCAATGCGCCCGGCAAGACGGCCTACCCCATCTCGAGTTTCACCTGGCTTTTGATTCCAGTGCAGTCCAAGGACGCGGCGAGGGGTAAGATCATTACCGACTTCCTGAACTGGATGGTGACGGATGGCCAGAAGATGACAGGCCAGCTCAGCTATGCCCCATTGCCCGCCAGCGTGGTGGAAAAAGTAAAGGTGGCTATTAAGCAGGTTCACTAGACCGGAAATGTAGACCCGGATGGGGCTGCGCGCCTTGCGCAGTCCCGCCGTCTCGGAGGAAAAGTGCCGGGAACGAACCGAAAACATTTGCATGATGACCGCCGCCCGGCGGGACAAGAACCTGTGGTTTCTCTCTAGGAATCAAAGAGTTATCGAAGGTACCAGGTTTTCTCTGCCTGGAAGGACAATTGCTATATTGTCCATGTAGTCTACTATTATGATAGACATTATTAAAGTCTACTAGTATTATCGGGATTATGGAAACCAAAGTTGGCTTCCTGATCTTCAAAATCGCCTCCCCCCTCGAAATGGCAAGCGAAACCACAAAATCAATTGGAGAGGACTGTAGTGTCATGAAATCCACCAAATACTTATTTCTCGTTGTCCTTATGCTGGTCGCAGTGACGGCAGGCGCCGGGGCACAAACTGAAACGGCATCGACGCCGGTTCCAAACAAAAAACCCGCCTCCACCGCCGCAGCCACCGGGCAGCCGGCGGTCACCGCCGCGGACTTCCAGAAGTTGCAAGAGGGTCTGGCTGCTGCACAGCAGCAGATTCTGGCCTTGCAAGAAGAGTTGCGCCGTCGCGATGAGGCCGTGCAGCATGCGCAAACGACGGCGACTGCCGCTGCCGCCAAAGCCGATGCGGCGCAAGTTCAGACTACGCAGCAGGAGCAGACCGTCGGCGAATTGCAGAGCGATATCGCCAGTCTGAAGTCGGTAAGCGCGACGTCCACGGATGCTGCGGTCCTGAGGAACGCAGTGCTGAACTTGCAGGAGCCTTCGCCGGGGCATGCCACACCGGATGGAGAACAGGTATTCAACAAGCAGATGGAGAGCGCGATCACGATCCGTTTCCGAGGCATCAACATCACGCCCGGCGGATATGCCGCGGCCGAATTTGTGCGGCGTTCGCGGGCATTGAGCGCCGACCTGCCCACTCCGTTTAACTCGCTTACCATGCCGGGCGCTTCCCAGAGCCAGCTGTCAGAGTTTTTTGGCTCAGGCCGTCAGTCCAAGACCACCGTCTTTGTTGATGGACGTCTGGGGAATGTGGATCTTTCCAGCTACGTCTCGGCCGACTTCCTCTCGGCCGGTGTCACCTCAACCTCTACGGAAACCAACAGCTACACGCTGCGTCTCCGGCAGGCATGGGCCCAGGCCAAGTTTAATAATGGCTGGAGTTTCCTGGGTGGCCAATCGTGGAGCCTGGCTACGGAGGATGCGAAGGGAATCGCCCCAGACGACGATATGGGGAAAACCAACGACGTTCGGCCCAAGACGATCGACCCGTCTTATAACGTCGGCTTCAATTTCGCGCGGCAATATGGCATCCGCGTGACGAAGCGCTTCAGCGACAAGGTTACGGTGGCATTCGCGCTGGAAAATCCCCAGGCGACTCTGACCACGCACGGCAACGCGAGTAATTTCCTGGTCGGGCAGGCGGGCGCCAGCAACAGCTACAACACGACCACAAATTATGCGTTCAATCCCTCACCGGACATCATCGCCAAGGTCGCTTTCGATCCGGGCTTCGGACACTACGAGGTGTTCGGCTTGCTCGACCGATTTACCGATCGCATTTTCCCCTGTGTCGAATTTGCTTCCGGTTCGGCACTCTGTACTGCCACGGGCGCCACGTCCGCAACCGGAGCCTACAACGCCTCGAAAGAGGGCGGAGGCTTCGGGGCGAGCGCCCGTTGGACTTTTGCCAAGCGGGTGGTCTTCGGCTTGAAAGGTAGCGGCGGCAGCGGAATTGGCCGCTATGCGCCGGGAGGTCTTTCCGATGCCTCGATCAACGCCGATGGCACCCTTCATTTGATCAAGAACTTACAGGGGCTAGGCACTCTTGAGTGGCACGGCAAGAAGCTTGACATCTACAGTTATGGCGGCGCCGAATACGCTGCCCGGACGTTTGATTTCGATCCGTTGGCCAGCAAGGGCAAAGGAGCGAATGTTGGCTACGGCGCGCCCACCCTCGTCAACACCGGTTGCTACACGGAAATCGCGCCAGGGTCGGGTGGTTTTTCTCCCGGCAGCCTTGCCGGTTGCACGGGCGACACACGCGCATTGATGGAGGGAACCGTCGGATTCTGGTATCGCTTCTACGCCGGGCCGAGGGGCAGATTCCAGTACGGCACGCAGTACTCCTACGTGACACGGAATGCCTGGTCGGGTGTGGGCGGATCGCCGAATGGGCTGGATGGGATGGTGTTCACCTCATTCCGCTACTACTTACCGTAAGATAATAATGAACCGGTGCCGTACCTACAGCGGTGCGGCACCGCTCCAAAGTTGAACGATCAAAAGTTGGGATCATAATCAGGGCGCCGGACGGCTTACCGGCGCCTTTTCTTGTCTTGATATACTGTTGCGAGCGATATGTGCCCCCGGGCTCTGTTTATGCTGTTGTTCGGGCATCCCGGGGCATATTAGACGGACCAGACCGGTTTGTGACCATCCGTAAAAGCACACCCCTAAGAAGGAGAGGTCGACGGTTCTTACGTTGATCCTATGGCAAGCAAGACTTCAAACAACCGCGCGCTTTTCCTGAATCGCGAAGAATCGTGGCTGAAATTCAACTGGCGTGTGCTCGAAGAGGCCGAAGATGCCAGCAACCCGCTACTGGAGCGCGTAAAGTTCCTGGCCATCACGGCCAGCAATCTGGATGAATTTTTTGAGGTCAGAGTTGGTGGCTTACTCCAACAACTCGAAGACGGACATAACTCGATCACCGCGGATGGACTCTCCATGGTGGAAGAGCGGGAACTGATCAGCCGCGCCACCCACAAATTTGTGGAGGAACAGTATTCCTGCTGGAACGAGCGCCTGCGGCCGGAATTGGCAGAGCAGGGAATTCGTGTCCTGGGAATCGGCGAGCTGGATGAGGAGGCCACGGCTTTCGTCGACGACTACTGCGAACGGGAACTTGATCCCCTGCTCACCCCGGTGACGGTTGACCCGTCACATCCTTTTCCCCGCGTCATCAACAAGGCGCTCTGTGTGGCGCTCTTATTACGCAGACGGCGCCGCTCTTCACTCACCTACACGGGCGTGGTAACCGTCCCGCGTGCGCTCCCTCGACTGGTTCGCCTGCCGTCCCAAGGCACCAGCGATTTTATTTTTCTGGCCGATCTGGTCGTCCACCACGCCGTGCGTATGTACAAGGGTTACGACATTGTTTCATCCGCCGCATTTCGGGTGACGCGCAACAGCAATCTTTATCTACAGGAAGAAGAGTCGCGCAATCTGCTGGAGTCGGTGCGCGCCGAATTGCACAACCGGCGCAAGGGAGATGCCGTGCGGATGGAGATCGACTCCGCCGCGGACCCGGAGATCGTCGAACGCCTGGGTACCGTGTTTGAACTGTATCCATGGCAGATCTTCCCGGTCGATGGCCCGGTAAATCTTTCGCGGCTTTTCAATGTTTACGATGGAACGGCGCGCCCGGACTTGAAGTTTCAACCGTTTGTGCCGCGTGAGCTGCGGCTGACGGCCAAGTCTCGCGATCTGTTCGAGGAATTGCGACGCCATGACATTCTGCTGCACCATCCCTTCGACTCCTACGATGCGGTGGTATCGTTCATTCAGTCGGCCGCAGAAGACGACAATGTGCTGTCGATCAAGCAGACACTCTATCGCACGAGCGAGCACTCGCTGATTGTTCCGTCTCTCATCTCCGCCGCCTCCCGTAAAGAAGTAACTGCGGTCGTCGAGCTGAAAGCACGATTTGATGAGGCGTCGAACATCCGCTGGGCGCGCGATCTGGAGGACGCCGGGGTCCAGGTGTTTCACGGACTGGTTGGATTGAAAACGCACTGCAAGCTTTCGCTGCTGGTGCGCCGTGATCCCGATGGCATCGCGCGGCGCTACGCGCACCTGGGAACCGGGAACTATAACACCACGACAGCCCGGTTCTATACGGATTTGAGCCTGCTGACGGCCGACCCGGAAATTACCGCGGCGGTTCAGGATGTTTTCAGTTTTCTGACGGCATATGCCGAGCATCCAAACTACGGGCCGTTGATGGTAGCTCCGCTTGATTTGGCAGAGAAATGCCTGTCACTGATTGAACGCGAGGCGGAAAACGCACGACAGGGGCTTCCGGCCCGCATTGTTGCCAAAATCAACTCGCTCGACGACAAAGAGATGATTCAGGCCCTCTATCGCGCTTCGCAGGCTGGCGTGGAGATCGATCTTCTGGTGCGCGGAATCTGCTCATTGCGGCCGGGGATGCGCGGCGTCAGTCACCGAATCCGCGTGCGAAGCATCGTCGGCCGTTTCCTGGAGCATAGCCGAATCTTTTGCTTCGAAAACGGCGGCGAGCCGGAGGTTTTTATTGGGAGCGCCGATTGGATGTCGCGCAATCTGCGCGAGCGAGTGGAAGTTTTATTCCCGCTCAAAGACAGGCTTCTTCGCGAACGGGTGATCCACGAAATTCTGGCGGCCTATCTCGCCGACAATTTGAAAGTGAGATTTCTTCATAGAGATGGCCGATACTTGCGCTCCTGGCAATCGCCCGCCGGGCGCAGCAAGCGGCCACCGCATGGCAAAGGGGCGTTCAGCGCCCAGGATTTTCTTATTGCGTTGGCGGAAGGGAAGCAGTCTCCGGAAGACATTCCTGGCCCAGTTCAGCGCGGTGCATCTAAAATGACGAGCACAAGGGCTATGGCAGGAAAGGAATAACACCTCACGATGTTCCTTTATTTCTTACGCCACGCCAGTGCCGGCCAACGAAAGCTGGGCAGCGCAAAGAGTGACGAGAAGCGCGCACTGGATAAAGACGGCATTGAGCAATGCGGATACATCGGCCGCGCGCTGGCCGCGCTCGGTGTGCAGGTGGAAATCATCGTTTCGAGTCCGTTAAAGCGCGCCACGCAAACGGCTGCATTAGTCGGAAATGAAATGGGACATGAAGGCAAGCTGGTTACTGAGTACGCACTACGTCCCGAGGCCGTTTTCCCGGATTTTCAGAAGATGCTGGAAAAGTATGCCCGCCAGGATTCCATCCTGCTGGTGGGTCATAACCCGAACCTGCGCGAATTTCTCGGACGGGTGATCAGCGATGGCGGAGGCGAGGCCGTCGTTGAACTGAAGAAGGGAGCGCTAGCCAAAGTCGAAATGCGGCGCAACGCCGGTTCTCTCAGTTGGTGTATCACGCCGCGCATCCTGCGCACGCTTCATACCGCAGCCACCGAGAGTTCCCGCCCAAAGACCTCGCGAAAATAAGCTCGGTCTTTTTCGACCGCCCATACCTCGAGATCCACGCTGGCCTTGCCGCGCGCTGACAGCTTCATCGAAACGCGCCCGTTGCGCGACGAGACTCCCACTCGCGCTACCGATTGGCTTCGTCCAATATTTAAAGCTCGCGCGATACGGAGAAGGACGGACGCTTTCTTGACCGCTTCCTGCTCTTCCGGGGCGAGGTCGGCCATCGGGCCATCACCGGGAGTGGGCCGCGACTTTCCCAGATAGCGTGCGATCGACCCGATGATCCGCCGCTGCTGGGGCGTGTATCCCAGAATTTCAGAGTTCGCAATGATGTAGTAAGTGTGACGATGGTGGCCGTTGCGGTTCACGTAATCGCCAACTTCGTAGAGCATGGCGGCCGCCGACAGCCACTCCCGATACTCGGGTGGAAGCTGGTGCACAGACTTTAATGCGGAAAAAAGGAGAAGGGTATCTTCCCGGACATGCAACGCATGATGCAAATCGACACGGTAGTGCTCCACGGCGCGCTTGATCGACTCCCACCGTTCCGATTCGATCGCCCGTCCTGAACGGGTGTTGCGATCGTGCTCTGCCGCCATCTGCGCCAGGATGCCATCCCGCAACCCAAGCGACGAATACCGAAAACCGCCCAGGTGACAGCGCTCGAGCAATTCTTCGTAGACCACCGCGCCTGCACAAATGATTTCCGCGCGACGCAGGCCGATTCCGGGCACTTTCCGGCGCTGTTCCAGGGTCATACGGGTGATTTGTTTGACAATGCGGCGCATCATCGCACACGTGACTGAACTCGCACGCCGTCGCTCGCCCGGACGTGTGAGGTGGCTGGCCATGCTGACCAACGCGGCTGCGGTTCCCGAGGTTGCGATCACACCTCCAACTCGGGCTCTTCGAATACGGTCCTGGATGCGGCCGACTTCGCGTGTTACAAATCCTTGAAGCTGCTTCAACTCGCCCCGGCGCGGTGGGTCATGCTTCAGGAATTCACCCGTCAGGCGCACTGCCCCAAGCGGCAGACTTACCGTATCGCGAAGCTGTTTCTCGCGGGAAAGAGTCAGTTCGCAACTGCCTCCGCCCAGGTCGACCAGCAGAACGTTGGAGGAGCCCAGGCGAGCGTTGGAGATGATTCCCAGGTGAATGAGACGAGCCTCTTCAAGCCCCGAAATAATCTCGATCGTCCATCCCGTCGTCGAGCGCACCCATTCGAGAAAGGCGCGCGAGTTGCGGGCATCGCGGAGCGCGGCTGTGGCCACCACCTTCACCGAATCGGTTCCACACTCCTGGATCGCGCGATTGAAACGCCGCAACACGCGGACCGTTTCCGACATCGCCTCAGGCAAGAGGAGTCCACCGCCGAACACGCCCTGACCGAGGCGAGTGACCTCGCGGTCTTCGTGGATTTCCTTCAGGCGGCCGCCTTGCAGACGAGCGATCTTCAGCCGGACCGAGTTCGATCCAATGTCGATGGCGGCAAGTGTGGGCATGGACTCGTCGATCAGTATTCTCACAATTGGCCGCCGGAAGCAAGACGTGCGGCAAGAGAGCACGAGTTCCGAGACTCGATCAGCCGCTTGCTGGTAGCTCGCGGCTTGAGGCTCGCAGCCAGTAGCGCTGAAATGTGCATTTCAGACACTACCCGCGAAGCGTTTTTAATCTATTTGTAACAACCCTTTGGTAGCCTCAGACGGAAATGTCCAATCAAGCCCTGCCACGGCCGCGCTTTGATGGTCCCGAACCTGGGCGGGGAGCAAAGGCTGAACTGAAAATCGAAACCAGTACGGCTCCGCTGTTGCCCGGCAAAGTAAGCGGGATCCCGGACGCCCTCTTTGGTGGGGCGATGCGTCTCTGTGGTTTGGCCGTGGTCGCGCTTCTCGGGTTGATCGTGTACCAACTGATCGTCGGTTCACAACTCTCCTGGCATGCGTTTGGATGGAAGTTCTTCTGGCAGTCGGACTGGAATCCGGTCGAGGATCAGTTTGGAGCGCTGCCATTCATCTATGGGACGCTGGTTTCGTCGCTGCTTTCGTTGGTGATTGCCATACCGTTGTCGGTGGGAGTAGCGGTCTTTATCACCGAGATGTGTCCAGTCAAACTCCGAGGGACCTTGTCGTTTACCACGGAATTGCTGGCCGCGATCCCAAGCGTGGTATATGGACTTTGGGCGATTTTCGTGCTGGTGCCGTTGCTGCGTCTGTATGTCCAGCCATTCCTCGGCAGGACGCTGGGTTGGACGGGTCTGTTCACCGGGCCGCCCTACGGTATCGGCATGCTGGCTGCGGGCGTGATCCTGGCGATTATGGTCATTCCCATCATTTCGTCCATTACGCGGGAGGTGCTGACCGTCGTTCCACAGCACCAGCGGGAAGCGGTGCTCGCCCTGGGTGCAACGCGCTGGGAGATGATCCGGGTGGGAGTTCTGCGCAATGCCCGGGCGGGCATTGTGGGCGCCATCATTTTGGGCCTGGGGCGAGCGCTCGGCGAAACCATGGCGGTCACGATGGTGATTGGCAACCGTCCCGAGATTTCCAAGTCGCTTTTTGCACCCGGATATACGATGGCGAGCGTACTCGCCAACGAATTTACCGAAGCTACGGGCGACGTTTACCTATCTGCCTTGATCGAGATCGGGCTGGCGCTATTCCTGGTTACCATCGTCGTCAACGCGCTCGCACGCCTTCTGGTGTGGAGCGTAACCCGGGGCCAACCGTCGAAGAGTATGGTTTAGAGTCGCTCGCGGTTAAGAGAAGAGTGTTTGATGTCGAAAAGGTTTTGATCTGAAGAATGTTTGGAATGAACATTGCCTGACACAGATTCCAATTCGGGAGCCCTGGTAATTCCGCCCATCAGTTGGCGGCGTCGCGCAGTCGACCACTTAATGACTGGCGTTTCCGTCCTGACCGTTGTCCTGGTGCTTTTGCCGCTCTTCGCCATCTTCGCGTACCTGGTCTTTAAAGGTATCGGCTCAATCAACATCGCCTTCCTGACGCAGACGCCAAAGCCGGTCGGCGAGCCTGGTGGAGGCATGGCCAATGCGATCGTTGGTTCCTGTGTCATTCTCGCCATCGCCAGTTTGCTGGGCGTACCGCTGGGAATCGGCGCAGGTGTTTTTCTGTCTGAATACGGTCGCAACCGCTACGGCGATGCTGTCCGCTTTATCTCGGATGTGTTGAACGGCGTGCCCTCCATTGTGATTGGCATCGTGGCCTATGGACTGGTGGTGATGCGCCAGAAGCATTTCTCTGCGCTCGCCGGTGGTGTCGCGCTGGCCATCATGATGGTGCCCACGATTGCGCGTACTACCGAACAGATGCTGTTGCTGGTTCCGCAAGCCGTCCGCGAGGCTGCCTACGGATTGGGCGTTTCTCGTTGGCGGACGACGCTCTCGATTACACTTCGAACGGCGACCTCAGGCATAATCACCGGTATTATGCTGGCCTTTGCCCGGGTAGCAGGGGAGACAGCGCCTCTGCTCTTCACTGCCTTTGGAAACCAGTTCTGGAACTGGAGGACTGATCAGCCCACAGCGGCGCTGTCGCTGCAAATTTTCACTTATGCCATTTCGCCGTTCGATGAATGGCATCGCCAAGCGTGGGCCGGATCGTTAGTTTTAATTGTCCTCATCGTCAGCGCCGTCGCGGCCGTTCGCTTCGCGGTGCGGCACGGAACATTCGCAGGAGCTTAACCAGTTATGGGAGTCGGAATCACAGTCGAGCGGTTGAATGCCTTCTACGGCAAGACTCAGGCCCTGTTCGACATCAACATTATCGTGCAGGCCAATCATGCCACGGCGCTGATCGGCCCCTCGGGTTGCGGTAAATCCACGTTTATCCGCTGCCTGAACCGTATGCACGAAACCATTCCCGAGGCTCGCGTCGAAGGTGCCGTTCGCATCGGGGAATTCAGCGTTTATAACGGGACGTCGGCGACCCAGCTCCGCCGTCGGGTGGGAATGGTCTTTCAGAAGCCGAACCCGTTCCCGACCATGTCCATTTATGACAACGTGGCTGCGGGGCTTAAATTGAATGGTTTTCGCAACCGCAAGAAGCTCGATGAAATCGTGGAAAAGTCCCTGCGTAATTCGGCGCTCTTCGAGGAAGTGAAGGATTCACTGCATAAGAAATCCGGCGCCAGCCTCTCCGGCGGCCAGCAGCAACGGCTCTGCATTGCCCGCGCCCTGGCGGTCCAACCGGAAGTGCTCCTCATGGATGAGCCTTGCTCGGCGCTGGACCCCATCTCGACGGGCAAGATTGAGGAACTGATTTTTCAATTAAAAGAGCAATACACGATCGTGATTGTGACGCATAATATGCAGCAAGCGGCTCGCGTCGCTGAGTTCACCGGCTTCTTCTTGCTGGGCAAGATGATTGAGTTCGATAAGACGGAAAAGATATTCACCAATCCCTCCGACAAACGGACGGAAGACTACGTTACAGGCAGATTCGGATAAAAGAGGTTCGGATAAATGCGCACGCGCTTTCAACAACAGATGGAGGAGCTCCGGGAGAAATTGCTCCGCATGGGCGGTCTTGCGGAACTGGCGGTGGATCGCTCCACCCAGGCCTATACGGAACGCGATGTCACCCGCTGCCAGTTGGTTCTTGAAAACGAAAGCCTCATCAACGCCGCCGAGCGCGAAATTGATGAGATGGCTTTCGACATCCTTGCGACCCAGCAACCCGCAGCTGTCGATCTACGTTTCATTCTTGCGGTGACCAAGATCAATGCCGATCTGGAGCGCGTCGGCGATCAGGCCGTCAACATTGCCGAGCGTGTCATGGACATGATCGAGCTACCGGCAGTCGAACTGCCAGTCGATATCGCCCGCATGGCGACCGCGGTCAGCGCCATGGTGCGCCGGTCGTTGGAGTCATTCGTTGAAGGCAAGGCGGAACTCGCCCAGGCCGTTCTTGAAATGGATCATGTCGTCGACCGCATGCGGGACGAGGCTTTCATTGTGCTCGTGCGAACTATGAACGAGCAGCCGCAAAGTACGCAACAGGCTCTGGACGCGCTTCTGGTTGCGCGCAACCTGGAACGCGTCGCTGACCACGCCACCAATATTTCCGAGGATGTAATCTTCTGGGTCCTGGGAGCCGATGTTCGTCACCACGCCCAAGCTGCCTCGGCGGCTCTGCGGCCCGAATCAACCGGCACGTAGCTCCGTGTTCATTCCCTGTTATCACCCGTTCTCTGTCATCCTGAACGGAGTCGAAGGGCCTGCCCTCGCAAAGAGATGAGAACGTCCTTTATCTTGCTCTCAAACCCAAATAAGGCGCCTTCATAGTCAGCTTCCTCAATAATCTCTGAGACCACGAGTTCATTGCTTCACGGATGTTATGATTTTTGAGACCGTCTATGACATCGCTCACTCCCATAGTTCCTTCTCCGTCCGAACAACCAACTTCGGCCTACGACCCGTTGCTCGACGACGTTGGATATATGACCTGCATGACCCTGGTGCTGCTGGGGAATTATGCGCAGACCGGGCACCTCGGCGGACCGCTTGCATACACACCGTACAATGTTGCGGCGCATCTGGTGGGGCCTGAGAATGGCGGACTCCGTTACGATTACCGCCGGCCGAAGCATCCTTACTGCGACAAATTCATGCTCGCGGCGGGCCACTCGATTCCCACGTGCTATGCGTTGTGGATGATCATGGGCCAGGCGTTGTATCGCAAATATCAGCAGACCGGCGATCTGCGTTATCACGTTGACCCTCTGGTTGCGATGCTGCCGATTGACGCGCTCGGATTCCGGCGCGGCGCGGGCGCGCTGAAGACGCTGCTGCACGATGCGGGGTTGGAAGACAACCCGCTGTTCGCGCAAGCCAAAGGGCGCGGCATTCGTGCGCTCTCGGGACATGCCGAAAGCACCGACTGCACCAACGATGTGAACGGTGGGCCCTCGGGCATCGGCATTGCGACGGCCGCCGGCAAAGCGGCATTCTGGGATGTGATGGGCGCGCCAGCCTCGCCGAAAGTGATCGCGCTGGAAGGCGAATTCGCGCTCACCGAAGGTCACGCGCAGGAATTGAAGACGCAGGCGCTCGCGCTGCAGGTGGGAAAGCGTTTGCGCGTGATGATTTCCGACAATAACGCGGGCATCGATGATCGCTTGATTGGTGGCGTGATCGCCGCGCAGTTCGATGGCTACGATCTCGTGAGCCAATGGACGTCATACGGATGGAACGTCTTCACACTGGCGAACGGTAACGACTACGGCCAAGTGGCCGCGGTGCTGAAAGAAATGGACGCAGTGGACCCGCACGACCGTCGCCCCATCGCCGCCATCGGCAAAACGATCAAGGGCTATTGGCCCACAGCTGCAGGCGGAAAAATTCCCGGCTTCGGCGGCGATCAATTGGTGAGTTACCCAAGCCATCCCTACGCGCTGAAGATGAACTCGGAGTATTTTCTCGCGCTGGCCTCGACCTTCGAGAAGCAGTACGCCGTGGAGTTCGAAGGAATTCGCAAAGGTCCGGTCGCCAACAATCGCGAGCGGTTGATTCAGTTCAAGACGAACATCGACATCGTAATGTCACTGCTCGACCGCAACGGATTGGGCGATCGGCTGGCCGATCGTCTGGTGGAAATCGGCGACACCGTGCGCGACGACGTGAAGCTGCGCATCTCAGCCTCGAGCGACCCTTTCCTTGACGATCGCTTGCGGGTCGCGGCGCTGCCGGAAGAGCCGCAGAAGGTCTCGATTCGCAATGCGATTTCCGGCGCGGAAAAGCAGGTCGGCATTGCGCTGTTCAAGAAGCCGGGCGAAGTGGCCGGAGCGCGGCGCGGGATTTCCGAAATCATCAAGTGGATGAACTACGTCACCGAAGGGCGGTTCTTTACGGTGGCCGCCGACCTTTCCGAGTCGATCAACGTGGAGCACGGCAGTTTGTGGGGGCACTACAGTCCGACGGAGAATCCGCTGGGCACGCGTTTGAAAGCGCCCATTCAAGAAGCGGGCAACGTTTCCACCGCCATCGGCCTCGTGAGTCAGAGCGCTTCCGTCGACCCCGAAAAATTCGCCGGCGTTTGGGCTTTGAGCGGCACTTACGGAGCGTTCACGCCGCTGATGTACACTCCCGCGCGGGTCTGGAGTCAGCAAAATCAGGACAGCAAATTCCGCGTCGGCGTACTGCATATTCTCGCCGCGCACTCCGGTCCTGAAACCGCGGCGGATGCGCGCACCCACTTCGGCATCTTCGCGCCGCAAGTATGGAAGCTGTTCCCGCGCGGTCAGGTAATCAATTTGAGTTTTTGGGATTACAACGACGTGGCGCCCGGCTATTTCGCGGCGGCCGAGATCGCAGCGCGCGATCCGCACGTGGGCATCATCACGCTGGAAGTGGCGCGTCCCGACTTCCCGGTCGCGGACCGCAGGCAATTCGCCGACTCCGATCTGCGCGCCGCGGCAAAAGGCCTGTACGTGATCCGCGATTTCGCGCCCGGCAAACCGCGTCACGGTTATGTGATCGCGCAAGGGTCGAGTTCCACAGTAAATCTCGTGAAGGTGCTGCCGAAACTCGAAGCGGCCGGTGTGAACGTGAAGGTGATCGCGGCGATCAGCGAGGACCTGTTCGATCGCCAGTCAGAAGCGTATCGCGATTCCGTGCTGCCGCCCGGGGCCCGCTACGATTTGATGGTCGTATCGACGGGTACGCGGCGCATGTGGCCGCTGCGCAATCTCGGTCCGTTGACAGATGAGTATTCGCTCACCTCCGACTTCGACAATACCTGGAGAAGCGGCGGCCTCGAAGCGGACGTGATCGCGGAAGCGCATCTCGACCCCGATTCGATTTTCACAGGCGTGGAGCGGTTCGCCAACGAACGCCAGCGCCGCATCGGCGATCAACGCAAAATAATCGGGTAGTCGCCGGCAGACCATAACTCATGACTAAGAAATTCCGCGTCTTTGCTACCTGTGACATTGGAGACGCCCTCAATATTCTTCGCAAGCAGGGATACGATCTCGAGGTCTATCCTGAACCTGAAGCTCCGCCGAAGAGGTTGCTCACTGAAAAAGTAAAGACGGGTGTCGATGGACTGATCACCACGATCCGCGATCAGATCGATGCCGAAGTATTTGCCGCCGGGGCAGGAACGCTAAAGGTCGTCGCTCAATATGCCGTCGGCTTCGACAATATCAACCGCGCCGACGCCAATCGTTACAAGATTCCATTCACCAACACGCCCGACGTCTTGACGGAAGCGACCGCGGAATTCGCTTTCTTTCTGATGGGCGCTCTCGCCCGGAAGCTTTGGCCGGCCGAACATCTGACCAGAGAGAACCGCTGGGACTACTGGCATCCTTACCTGCCGTTTCTCGGCGATGAAGTCACCGGGAAAACGGTTGCCGTTATTGGCACGGGACGCATCGGCCTCGCTTTCATCAAGAAGTGCGCGGGATTTGACATGAACATTCTGTGCTTCGATCCGGCGTATGAAAATCACGAATATATTAAAGCGATTCAAGAAGTAAAAGACCTGCGCTTTCAGCGCGGGATCAGCCGCGAGAGAGCCACCATTCGTTACACCACGTTGCACGAGGCCTTGAGTACTGCTGACTTCATCAGCATCCATGTGCCGCTGCTGCGCGAAGGCGAGAGCAAGACTCCGACCTATCACCTGATCAACGAAACCACGCTGCACATGATGAAGGCGACGGCCATGATCATCAATACGTCGCGCGGGCCGGTGGTGGATGAAAACGCGTTGGCCAAGGCGCTGCGCGAAAACTGGATCGCCGGAGCCGCTCTCGACGTGTTCGAAAGAGAGCCGCTGCCCGCCGACTCACCATTGCGCGATGCTGCAATCGCCGATCGTTGCCGCCTGTTGCCGCACTTCGCCAGCGCCGCTCGCATCACTCGCTTGTCCTCCGATCCCGACAAGGGCATGGCCGGGCGATGCGTCCAAGGCCTGCGCGACGTACTGGAAGGGAACTACGGCGGAGATATTACGAAGATGCCTTATGTGGTAAATAAGGAGGCGTTCGCAAGGTAGATGGCCCAGGCCGTGTGGAGACGGGCACCCTCGCCCGCCCAAGCCGAGCGACTCTCTTTTTTTCGGTGGATATCGTTCGCGACCCGCCTCTCACTCCTCGAACATGGCCAAAAGATCTCGGCCTCCATAGACTACGCGTTCGATCCTGGCCGTTTTCCGGATCACACGAAATAAAACCACATACCGTCCCAAAATTGCCATGCGGGCGCCCTCGCCGATTTCGGGCCGCAACTGGTAGAGCAGAGGATTGCGTCCGATCGCACGAATTTGCGCGGCAATTTCCCGAATAAAGCTTTCCGCCCGCTTTGGATTGTCTTGCGCGATGTAGTCGGCAATCGCTTCAAGATCGCCTTCCACAAACCTGGACAGTTCGACCCGCATTACTTGCCCAGCTTCGCCAACGCTCGGTACTTTCCTTCAAGACGGTTCAGCACTTGCTTCGCGGGACCGCCGGGGCTCTTGTCGTCCACGGATTGGCGCCAAAGCCGGCGCAGTTTGTTGATCCCCTGTTGCTGCCGGGCGCTTCGCTTCACCGTCCAATCCCGGAGCGCGTCGCGCACGACCTCGCTGCTGGAGGCATATTCTCCGGTCTCGACTGCCTGGCGCAACATCGCTACCATTTCGGCCGGCAACGCGATGCTGATCTTCTCGACATTGGGCATGAACTTAAGTCCCCCCATCGCGGTAGGAATACTTCATACCATAAGATAGTCTGAATACAAAAAGCAAGGCGTTATGATAGGAGTTCACGATCTGATTCCCTGGGCCATGTTCTCCAACCGCACAAATTGGCATCTCGCTCCGAATGACCTCAGCCGCGTTCTCAAGGAGGTGCGGGCGTCCGGACAGGAAATTTTCGATCTCACCATCTCGAACCCGACTGAAGCCGGAATCCGTCCTGATCCCGAAGTTGTGCTGGGCGCGCTGGTAGATCCTGATGCGCTTCGTTATGATCCTCAGCCGCGAGGACTGCTTGAAGCACGCAACGCAGTTTGTCGTTACTATCACGATTCTCATCGCGTCTTTGATCTTGATCCCGAACGACTGGTTTTGACTACCAGCACCAGCGAAGCCTACTCGTACGTTTTTCGTCTGCTCTGCAATCCGGACGATGAGATTCTTGTGCCGAAGCCGAGCTATCCGCTGTTTGAATTTCTTGCCGATCTTTGCGATGTCAAACTCGTGCCCTACCCGCTTCTCTACGATCATGGTTGGCAGATCGACTTCGACTCGCTTTACAAAGCGGCCACTCTGCGATCGCGCGCTGTGATCATTGTCCATCCCAACAATCCGACTGGGTCCTACGTTTCGGTTACAGAGACCGCTGCCCTCAACGACTTCTGCCGCGATTACAACACGGCCTTGATCGTCGACGAGGTTTTTCTCGACTATGCGCACGATGGCGAAGCGCGTCCCAGCTTTGCCGCGAACACCGATGCGCTCACGTTTACTTTGAGCGGAATCTCCAAGATCTCCGCGCTGCCGCAGATGAAATTCGCCTGGCTGGTTACCAGCGGGCCAGAGAATATTGTCTCTGAGGCGGGAGCGCGGCTCGAAGTCATTTCGGATACTTATCTCTCGCTGAATGCCCCCGTGCAACTTGCCGCCGAGACGTTTCTCGATCTGCGCAAACAGATCCAGCCGATTTTGCTGGACCGTTTGCGTGCGAACCTCGTGGAGCTTGATCGTCAACTTGTTCATCATCCTGCCTGCACCAGGTTGCAGGTCGAGGGCGGATGGTATGCCGTGCTCCGCGTACCCGTGTTCGGGAGTGATGAAGATCTCGCCATCCGCTTGTTGCGCCACGCACAGGTCAGCGTGCATCCTGGACACTTCTATGATTTCCCGGGTGATGGACATCTTGTGCTGAGCCTGATTACGGAGCCGGAAATGTTTCGTACTGGAATCACGCGTCTGCTCGATTTTCTGGGGACGTAGTATGTGTGTCAATTCAGCCGCCATCGCCTAACACAAAACCCATCACCACGGAGGGCACAGAGGGACACGGAGAAAATCGATCTCGTCGCGTTCCTACGTGTCCTGTGGATTCGCCTGCCTTTTTGACCGAGTCGATCGTCACGCGTGATATTCTTTTTGCGTCTTACCTGCACGGAGCCCTCATGTCGATCACTCGCCGGGGATTCATCGAGTCCGCAGTCGTTGCTTCGCTCGCCAGTTCTCTCAACGCATCCAATGAAAACGCCCAAGACCCGGGTAAGGCCGAGGGATCGCCCACGAAGCGGCCGATTATCATCTGCGCCAACAACGGACGCAATTATCTCGACGATGCATTCGCCTTCCTGAAGAACGGCGGCGACACGCTCGACGCCGCGATCCAGGTGGTGAAGGGTCCGGAAAACGATCCGAACGATGACAGCGTGGGACTCGGTGGTCTTCCCAACGAAGAAGGAGTGGTCGAACTTGATGCCTGTTGCATGCACGGCCCGACGCGGCGCGCAGGTTCGGTGGGCGGAGTTCGCAACATCAAGAATGTTTCGATGGTGTCGAAGGCCGTCATGGAGCATACAGGACACGTGATGCTGGTGGGCGAAGGTGCGGAGCGATTCGCAGTTGCGATGGGTTTCCCGCGGGAAAATCTGTTGACCGAGCGCTCGCGCAAAATTTGGCTGCTGTGGAAGGAGTATCACTCGACCGATGATTGGTGGGGTCCTGGCCTCGCCGATCCCAACTGGAAGCCGCCTTCGACGCCTTCGGACGACAAACCGCATGCTCAGGTTTGGGAGGAGCGCATTCGACATCTCGACGAACGCGCTGCTGCGCTTGGCATTGAACCGGAGTTCCGCATGGCCGCTATTCGCCGCGTTATCTTCCCGCCGACCGGAACCATTCACTGTTCTGCGCTCAACGACAAAGGAGAAATTTCTGGCATTACAACCACGAGCGGTCTTTCGTACAAACTTCCCGGGAGAGTTGGCGACTCGCCGATCATCGGGGCTGGCTGTTACACCGATCAGGATGTGGGTTCGGCGGGTGCAACCGGCAGCGGAGAAGAGAATATAAAGGTTGCCGGAGCCCATACCATCGTCGAGAATATGCGCCATGGCATGACACCTCATGAAGCCGGAGTGGATGCGCTGAAACGCATTGTGCGCAACTACAACGGCGACATGACGAAGCTCAAGTTCGTCGACATGACCTTTTACATCCTGCGCAAAGATGGCGCCTATGCGGGCGTTTCATTGTGGGAGGGCTACTCGGAAGGTAATCCCCACAAGATTGCGGTTCACGATGGCACCCGGCGTTCGGAAGTTACAGTGCCTTTGTTCAAAGGCTTCTCGGAGGATTTTCCGCCGTTCCCGGTACCGATGCCGAAGGAATTGATGAAGTGACTCGAAGCTAGGGAAGCAGGGAATCAGCGCTTCATCGTACGACCCATGCGCTCTGATGTACTCCGCCTGCCATGCGTTGCGGTGTCAGGCACACCCCCGGTCTGATCTGTCAGGCATCCGCCCGGTCTGTACCGGGCGTACCCCTCCCCTCTCTAGCATCAGTCTATTGGAATCAATACTTTAGCGACTTTTTCCTGCCAAAGTATTGAACAATATAGACTTATATCCAAAGTATTGATTGCATTTGAGTTAGCTTGCAAGAATCGCCGATTTTGCACGCTTTCTTGCAAAGTATTCAAAAAATAAGTAGTTAATCGTAAAGTATTCTGCAATAAGGGCTTGGCTTGTCCCATTTCCCATTTGTTGAGAATGGGCGACGATCGCCTTAGAGGAAATCGCGTTGACGGCCGAATCCCGAGGATTTCTCCGTGTCAAAGACCGAGTGGAGGGCAGCACTGTGTGTGCCTTCTTCCAGTTCAGGACAGGGTTGGGCTTAAGTCAACACGTTTCTGTCATGTCACTGACAGGAGGCTCGGGTTCATGCCTAATTAATACGTTGAACATGTCCAGGAACACGTCGCCCACGAGGTGTCCACGTCCCTTGAGGCAAGAGCTTGGGACGCCCACTCCTGTGACAACTGGTTTGCCGGCGACGATTCACA
Source organism: uncultured Acidobacteriaceae bacterium (assembly GCA_963821295.1). GTDB lineage: Bacteria > Acidobacteriota > Terriglobia > Terriglobales > Acidobacteriaceae > Acidiflorens. The sequence goes on from CAWGDB010000003.1 coordinate 121,312, forward strand.
ATCGGAACGCTGGTAGCTGCTTGGCGCTGTATGATCGAACGGCAATGATCGATGCCACTGGCGATCAACCTCAGCCCTGCTTCCGCTAGTAAAGGGGATCTTACATGAGGCCCATGGTGAGCCGTAATCACTCTCTCACTGTTGTTGCTTCTTGCATGGCAGTTCTGCTCTTCCCGATCGCGGCTGGCGTACTTGCCCAACAAACGAAAGCGTCACAACCCTCCGGGAGTTCCGATTCTACGCACGCAGTGCAGGAAACGGGCGAGCCCATCAGGTCCAGCGAGCCGAGACTGCGAGAAGCCCCGGACGACACGTTTTCGCCTCGTGATGACTTGAATTTGTTTGGGTCTGCCGTGGCCTACTCCTCGGGAGGATCCGCTCACTCGATCATCGTCGCCGACGTAAATGGCGATGGCAAGCTTGACTTACTGCTCGCCACGTATACGGGGGCAGGGGTGCTGCTCGGTAACGGCGATGGCACTTTCCAAACCGTCCGGAGCTATAGTTCGTCCGCATACGACGCGAGCAGCCTGGCTGTCGGGGATCTGAACGGCGACGGCACGCCCGACCTGGTGGTCGCGTACCAGCAGTTAAGCGAGACGACGCAGGAAGGGGCTGTGGTCGTGTTTCTCGGCAATGGTGCCGGTTACTTCCAGGCAACGCGAAGTTATGATTCCGGTGGGATCCATGCGGCCGGCGTGGCGCTGGCAGACGTAAACGGAGATGGCAAACTCGACATAGTGGTGACCAACGTGTGCCCGTTCAATAACGGTTGCGGCACCGAGGGCACGTTGAGCGTATTGCTCGGCAACGGCGATGGCACTTTCCAAGCGGCAGAGACATATGGTACGGGCGGCCTCTTTCCAACATCGGTGGTAGTCGCCGACGTGAACGGCGACGGCAAGCCCGACCTCGTAGTAGGTGACGTTGCGTCCTTCAGCAACTCCCAGGGATCGGTAGCGGTGCTGCTGGGCAATGGCAATGGCACTTTTCAGACGGCCCGTACCTATGGGTCCGGCGGGTCTAACACATACATCTCCGCAGCTTCCATCGCGGTGGCCGACGTGAACGGAGATGGGAAGGCGGACGTAGTCGTATCGAGCGAGTGTATTGACGATGTGTGCGATCAGGGAGCAGTGGGGGTGCTGCTGGGCGACGGCGACGGCACTTTCCAAACTGTTCAGACCTACGGCTCCGGGGGCTACGGCGCCAGCGGCGTGGCGGTAGCAGATGTGAACGGGGACGGAAAGCTTGATTTGCTGGTGGCCAATGATTGTGCGACCGGCAGCCTTTGCAAGCTCGGGTTTCAGGCTAATAGTGACGGAGCCATAGGCGTGCTACTCGGCGATGGCGACGGCATTTTCCAGACCGCCCAGACCTATGACTCGGGGGGATGGGGCTCGTCCGGAGTTGCGGTGGGAAACTTGAACGGGGATGGCAAACTCGACCTGCTGGCAGCGAATGCTTGTGGTACTACGTGCGTGGGTGGAACCGGCGTGGTCGGCGTGCTGCTCAGCAACGATGACAGACCGACGACAATCACAACCCTGAGTACAAGCGCCGATCCCATGATGCCGAATCAAACCGTGACATACACGGCTACCGTCCAGTCAACGTCGGGGAAACCCATCGCCGGAACCGTAGCCTTTGAAGACAGCTGGATACCGGTGGATACCGTGAGTCTGTCGGCCGGCCAAGCGACCTATAACACCTCATACGCCAGGACCGGCCTGCACCCAATCACCGCAGTCTATTCCGGGGATCCCAATAATGCCGTAAGTACTTCAAACACGCTGGTGGAATCCATCACCAGCATGCAAACGAAAACGACGACGACGTTGGCCACCTCAGGGTCGCCATCATTTATTGGCCAGCCGGTGACCTTGGTGGCAACCGTGACCTGGAATTACGGCACGGTTCCCGATGGCGAATTGATCACGTTCTATGCCGGAACGACCGCCCTGGGGACGGGCGCCACCAAAAACGGCATTGCGACGCTCGTTACTTCCTCGCTGGATGCGAATACGCATACCGTCAAAGCCGCGTACCCCGGGGACGCCAAATTCCACCCGAGCGCCGGCACGGTCAAGCAGGTGGTGGAGAAGTATTCAACGACCACCGCACTAAGTTCGAGCCTTAATCCGTCTGCCTTCGGACAGGCGGTGACCTTTACCGCAATCGTTGTGTCTGCCGGAGAGGGATCCGCAACCGGCAAGGTGGCATTCAAAGATGGCACCAAGGGGCTCGGAACCGCCATATTGAGCGGAGGCGTGGCCAACTTTCAATCCAGACTAGCGGTCGGCACGCACCCGATCAGTGTGCAATACGTTGGAGATGCGTCCCACAACAAGAGCACATCTTCTGTTTTGGACCAGGTGGTGCAGTAAGGGATCGGAGTTGCTGGGCGAGCACACCCTGCCCACGATGGTGGTTTTCGGGAGGAAGCACGGTTGCCGATCGCGATGAGGTCCCGGATACTCTGGAATTGGAAAGTGTTGCCCGGAAGTACGGTGCCATAATGACGTCCTTCTAATAGTTCCTGTGCCCAACCGATATTTTCAATCCTCTTGCGCCCTTCCCAGCGGGTGTACAATTGTTTTGTCAGGACCGCAGCTTCACGGGATCTGCTTCCCGCGTTCGAGGCTTCGAAAAATGAACGTTCACGTTAGTTATAAGGTCCAGAAAACTCCCGACATCGAAAAAGAAGTTAACCACCAGATTGAAAAAATCCAGAAGCGCCTGCAGGTCTTCCGGCCGGAACTGGTCCATCTGAAGGCGGTTCTGGAGCAGAATTCTCCGCGGGAGGGAACCGAGGTCTCCCTGAACCTGCGCTTGCCCTCTGGGCAGTTGACCGCCGACAAGAAAGCTTCCAGCCCAACTGCGGCCATCAAGACGGCTTTCGATGACCTTATGCAGCAGATTAACCGGCACAAGGAAGTGCTGCGCGCGAGTCATCGCTGGCATCGCTGGCGGGGAGGGGCGCGGCAATCGCCGGAACCGGGCGTGCCGTTTGAAGAGACGCTGGCTTCGGTGCATGCGCCTACCATTTCGTCGGATGATATCGGGGGTTACGTGAATGCCAACCTTGCTCGCCTGGAGCGCTTCGTGGAGCGTGAACTTTATTTTCGACAATCGGAGGAAGAGCACCCAGACGGCCGTCTTGCTGGCCCGGAGGTCGTGAATGAGGTGATCGCGCGCGCGCTCGGAGACCATGACCGCCCGGAGAAGATGGCGCTTGAGCCATGGCTTTACCGGCTGGCGCTGGAAGCGATCGGCGAAATGACTGCGCGTCTTCACGAGTTGGAGTCGCCGGTTCGTCTGGAGGACAGCCGCCGTCCGCAAAACGTGCGGGCGTCCGATGAACCTGCATTGCAATTCCACCAAGCCGATGAGGGTTGGACGCGGGAGAGCGCGATCGCGGATCGGCGGGTGGCGAATCCCGAGCAGAACGCGTATTCGGATGAGATGGTGGCACTGGTGCAAGTCGCGCTCGACGGGGTTGACCGCACCGACCGCGAAGCTTTTCTTCTCTATGGAATCGAAGGCTTCTCGCTCAACGAGATTGCTTCGATCACTGGCCGGCATGCCGAGGCGGTTCGCGAATCCGTGCAGCGCGCTCGCGACTGCGTGCGCAACGCGCCTTCTGTAGCTAAAGAGTTCCACAAAGAGCCCTTCGTCAAAACTCGCGCTTCAGTATCCAAATAATAAGGAGAAATCGAGATGATGACACGGGAAGAAATCCGTGAGTTGGCCGCTTTTCAGGCAGATGAATCGAAGGGCATTTGCGCCCTGAGTTTTTACTTTCAGCCCGATCCTCCGCAGGACCGGTCGCATCGCAGCGAGGCCATCGTGGCGAAAGATGTGGTGAAAGAGGCGCTCAAGAGCGCTGGAGCGCAGGGGAAGAACGGATCTCTGCACGCCGATCTTGATCGCGTGCTTGATTTCGCCACGAACCTGCGCGGCCAGGCTCGGGGGAGAGCAGTGTTTGCCTGCTCCGCTCAAAACATCTGGAAGGAATATGAACTGCCTCCGCGTCTGGGAACGACCCGCATTTATCTGCAGGCGCGCTTTCAACTGAGACCGCTGGCCGCCCTGCTGGGGGCGCAGCCGACCTTATGTGTCGCGGTGGTCGATCGTCAGCGCGCCCGCTTTTTTGATCTGCGCCTGGATGATTTGCGGGAGGGCGCATCGATCGTTCACCTGCTTTCACGAAGTGGCGCGAGCTATGGCTACAACGGGTACGAGGCGGGACACGCCGAGCGGCGTGTGTCTGAAGAAGCTCTACAGCACTTCAAGGCGGTTTCCGAGCGCCTGCGCACCGATTTTGAAAGGGGCGCATGGGAGCGACTCATCGTTGGCTGCCACGACGTCAATTGGCCGGAGTTCGAGTCTCACTTGCACCCCTATGTCAAACAGAGGGTGATCGGCCGCTTTTCCGCCGATGTCGCCAGCGTTTCGAACGAGGAGATTCGGGACCGGGCGAATGCAGTGCTCGGGAAGTGGATCGGGGAACGCGGTAAATCCAAGGTGAGTGAGGCGATCGACTTCGCCAAAGCCAACGGACGGGGCGTTACGGGATTGCGGCGGGTATTGCTGGCGCTCGAAGAAGGAGAAGTGCAGAGCCTATTCCTCAGTGAAAACTATTCCGCGCACGCGGTCGAGTGCACTTACTGTGGACACCTTAATGCCCATGTGGTGCCGACATGCGTTGCCTGCGGTCACGCCACGCGCGAACTCGCCGACGTTTGCGATGCGATCATTCCCATGGCTATCCGACGCGATATTGAGTTGTTCTATCTTAAGGATGTTGACGACCTGGATCGCGCCGGGAATATCGCCGCGCTGCTGCGCTTCCGCTCCGACCAGAGCCGGACGGGGAAGATGGTGGCGGCAGGTTAGAGGAGCAAGTCAGAAGTTAGAAGTCAAATTGAAGAAGTAAAGACCTCTGGGTCCAAGCACGATGGTTTGAGGCACGATTATTCGAGTCTTGGGCTTTAACTTCTTCAATTTGACTTCTGACTTTTGACTTCCCACCATAACGCGAGCTCCATGTGAGAATTAAAGAATGATTCACAAAGTCATTCCTGTCGGGCCGCTGCAGTGCAACTGCTCGATTATTGGCGATGAGACTACGCATGAGGCCATGGTCATCGACCCGGGCGACGATATCGAAGATATCGTGGCCATCATCGAGCAGAATAAATTGCAGGTGAAGCAAATCATCATCACTCATGCCCACATCGATCACGTAGGCGGAGCGATGAAGTTGCGCGCGCGCACCGGCGCACCCATCCTGCTCAACCAGAATGACTATGCATTATTGAAAATGCTTGATGTGCAGGCGAGTTGGCTCGGCATGAAGGCGCCCGGCGAGGTTGAAATCGAAGCTGGGCTCGCACATGATCAGACGCTGCGGGCGGGAAATCTCTCGGCCAATGTTCTCCACACGCCCGGCCATACTGAAGGGAGCGTTTGCCTGTATTTTCCCGCCGAGAAGATGCTGATCGCCGGCGATACGCTCTTCGCTCGCAGCATCGGACGCACCGATCTACCCGGAGGATCTTTCGAAAAGATCATGCGATCCCTGCATAACCGGGTTCTGACTCTGCCTGATGATACCGCAGTGATTCCGGGACACGGACCGATCACGACGATTGGAGAGGAACGGGAAGAGAATCCGTTTCTGAGATAGCTGTCAGCTATCAGCTCTCAGTTAGATCAAACCCTTCCAGCGCCGCGAATCTCGCATGCGCGATTCCAGTAAGCGATTTCACTGACGGCTGAGAACTGACGGCTGATAGCTTTATTTTTGCGTTGGCGCCTGATTTTGTGGAACCGTTGGCGGCGTTGACGGAGCGACCGGTGACGGTCTGCGACTTTGTCTGTGAAGGTTTCACTCCGGACAACACAGAGGTAGGACCACTCCGCCGCGCCGCATAAATGGAGAGGATGATCGAGGTGAACATGAAGATGACGGCCGACCAGGTTGTCGCTCTGGAGAGAGCCGAGGCTGCGCCCCTGGGACCAAATGCGGTTTGGCTGCCCTGTCCGCCGAAAGCGGCGGCCAAATCTCCGCTGGCGCCGCTCTGGAGGAGCACCACCGCAATCAGAAAAAAGCAGACGATGATATGAATCACTGTGATCAAAATGGTCATGAAAACAACTCTCCGTTTGGGCTAGTGCGTGCTTTGAATTCCAGCAAATTTTTTTGTGAATTTGGGGAATCCTACGATGGCGCGAAACGTGCAGGTTCCGTCAAGTTGATAGTGTTGCATCTGATCCCGGTGGAGGTCAAGGCTATTCAAAACACTGGTGGTAGGCGGAGGTTCCAGAAAATGGTAGGTCGGAGCGCCATTTTCAAGATGAACAAGGTCTACCCAATAGGTGCAAGAGATTGCAACTTAAGCTGTGCTTTAGCTCTTTCTGGCTAACTTGTACAAAACTTTAGCTTGACAAGCGGTAACGTTGTAGCTAGTTTTCCGTGTGGAATAACAGGTAGTGACCACTCCCCCCGTCCAAAATTTAGAGGAGCCACTTCGATGAAGCTCATTTCCCGATGCGCGGTCGTAACTCTGCTTGCGATCCTTTGTCTGACCTTCCTGACCTCTCTAGGCGCGGCCCAAGCCTTGACGGTGAGCTGCGCGTCCGCCATCGCGGAGCAGGGAGTTGCGTATAGCTCTGCCGTTGTCGCCAGCGGAGGAGTCGCACCTTATACCTTCTCGCTAGCGACCGGTTCGTTGGATCCGGGCTTAACGCTCGATCCATCATCGGGTGACATAACGGGAACGCCAACCACCCAGAAGGCATTCAACTACAAGGCAAGGGTAATTGACGCTGCCGGCAGTGTGGCGATCACGGCATGCAAACTCAAGGTCTACGTTCACGTATCAATTGACTGCCCGAAGCTCAATATCGGTGCGATTGGAGAACCATATAGCGTACTGATACCGGTTTATGGCGGGGTTGCGCCGTTTAGTTTCGCGATCGTCGCGGGTGCGCTGCCTCCGGGTCTGACACTCGATTCATCTACAGGTCTTATCAGCGGCATTCCCACCACAGCAGGCAATTTCTTTTACACCGCGCAGGTAACGGATTCGCTAGGTGGCACCTTTGACCTGAAATGCGAGATCAAGATCGGGCAGCCGATAACTTTGAAGTGTCCAAAGAGCACCGGCCAGGTAGGAGTGGCGTATGCCTCCAGCCTGGTTGCCACAGGTGGAGTGAAGCCCTACACGTTCTCGATCATCGCCGGCTCACTGCCTCCGGGCTTGACGCTGGATGCATCGACGGGCGCCATCACGGGCACGCCGACCGCATACGGTACGTTCGCTTTCACGGCCCAGGTCGTGGACTCAACGGGCTCGACCGCCGGCACCACAACCGCAAGCTGCACAATCACGATTGTGCCGGGACCGATCAGTCTGGCTTGCGCGGGTTCGACGGGTCAGGTAGGCGTTGCCTACAGTTCGGCTCTGGTGGCAACAGGCGGAGCGCCGCCCTACACGTTCTCAATCATCAGCGGCTCACTGCCCGCGGGCTTGACGCTGAATCCAGCTACGGGAGCGATCACGGGCACGCCGACCACTTACGGGTCGTTTTCCTTCACGGCCAAGGTTGTCGACTCCACCGGGACCTCAGCAGGCACGACGACGGCGAATTGCACGATCGTAATCTCGCCGCCCGTAATCACCCTGGCTTGCCCGGCTGCAACCGGGACGGTAGGCGTCGCCTACAGTTCCAATCTGGTTGCTTCGGGTGGAGTGTCGCCTTACACGTACTCGATCACCGCCGGCTCGTTGCCGACGGGATTGACGCTGAACCCGACGACAGGCGCCATCACGGGCACGCCGACGGCGGCCGGACCGTTCACCTTCACGGCTCAGGTTGTGGATTCCACCGGTACGTCTGCGGGCACCACGTCGACCAGTTGCACGATCGTCATCGCGCCCGCACCGCCGACACTCACTTGCCCGGCTGCGACCGGCACGGTAGGCGTCGCTTACACCTCGGCTCTCGTGGCCAGCGGTGGAGTAGCGCCGTACACGTTCTCGATTACTGCCGGCTCGTTGCCGACGGGATTGAGCCTGAACCCGACGACGGGCGCCATCACGGGCACGCCGACGGCAGCCGGGTCGTTCACCTTCACGGCCCAGGTTGTGGACTCCAGAGGCACAGCGGCAGGCACGACGTCTACCAGTTGCACGATCGTCATTGCGCCCGCACCACCGACACTGACTTGTCCGGCTGCAACCGGAACTGTGGGCGTTGCCTACAGCTCCAATCTGGTGGCGGCGGGTGGAGTACCGCCATACACCTTCTCGATCACCGCTGGCTCGTTGCCGACGGGATTGAGCCTGAACCCGACGACGGGCGCCATCACGGGCACGCCGACGGCAGCCGGGTCGTTCACCTTCACGGCCCAGGTGGTGGATTCCAGAGGCACAGCGGCCGGCACGACCTCGACCAGTTGCACGATCGTCATTGCGCCCGCGCCGCCGACTCTAACTTGCCCGGCATCGACGGGTCAGGTTGGCGTGGCCTATAGTTCGGCTCTGGTCGCCAGCGGCGGAGTACCACCGTACACGTTCTCGATCATTGCCGGCTCGTTGCCGACGGGATTGAGCCTGAATCCAGCGACGGGCGCCATCACGGGCACGCCGACTGCCTATGGGACGTTTACCTTTACGGCCCAGGTTGTGGATTCGAGAGGGACGGCAGCGGGCACGACGACGGCGAGTTGCACCATCGTCATTGCGCCTCCGACGCTTGTCCTGACTTGTCCAGCGGCGACGGGTACTGTGGGCGTCGCATACAGTTCGGCTCTGGCAGCCAGCGGTGGAGTACCGCCGTACACGTTCTCGATCACTGCCGGCTCGTTGCCGACGGGATTGAGCCTGAACCCGACGACGGGCGCCATCACGGGCACGCCGACTGCGGCCGGGTCGTTCACCTTCACGGCCCAGGTTGTGGATTCAACCGGCACTCCCGCGGGCACCACATCAACTAGCTGCACGATCGTCATCGCGCCTGCGCCACCAACACTCACTTGCCCTGCTGCAACCGGAACGGTGGGCGTTGCCTATAGCTCCAATCTGGTGGCGGCGGGTGGAGTACCGCCATATACCTTCTCGATCACCGCTGGCTCGTTGCCGACGGGATTGAGCCTGAACCCGACGACGGGCGCCATCACGGGCACGCCGACGGCAGCCGGGTCGTTCACCTTCACGGCCCAGGTTGTGGACTCCAGAGGCACGGCTGCAGGCACGACGTCGACCAGTTGCACGATCGTCATTGCGCCAGCACCGCCGACACTCACTTGCCCGGCTGCAACCGGAACTGTGGGCGTTGCCTATAGCTCCAATCTGGTTGCGGCGGGCGGAGTACCGCCGTATACGTACTCGATCACTGCCGGCTCGTTGCCGACGGGATTGAGCCTGAATCCGACGACGGGCGCCATCACGGGCACGCCAACGGCAGCCGGGTCGTTCACCTTCACGGCCCAGGTTGTGGATTCCAGAGGCACGGCTGCAGGCACGACGTCGACCAGTTGCACGATCGTCATTGCGCCCGCACCGCCAACACTGACTTGCCCGGCTGCAACCGGCACGATAGGCGTTGCCTACAGCTCCAATCTGGTGGCGGCGGGTGGAGTACCGCCATACACGTACTCGATCACTGCCGGCTCGTTGCCGACGGGATTGAGCTTGAATCCGACGACGGGCGCCATCACGGGCACGCCGACGGCAGCCGGACCGTTCACCTTCACGGCTCAGGTGGTGGATTCCAGAGGCACAGCAGCGGGCACGACGACGGCGAGTTGCACGATCGTTATTTCGCCGCCGCCCATCATGCTGGCTTGCCCCACGGCGACCGGTCAGGTTGGTGTCCCATACAGCTCGATGTTGGTTGCCACTGGCGGAGTGTCACCGTACACGTTCTCGATCATCAGCGGCACGCTGCCTTCTGGTTTGACGCTGAATCCATCGACGGGCGCGATCACAGGCACGCCGACCACAGCCGGAACGTTTAACTTCACGGCTCAGGTTGTCGACTCAACCGGCAAGGCTGCGGGCACGACGACTGCGAATTGCAGCATCGTGATCAATCCGCCGACTCTGAAGCTGGTTTGCCCTGCAAGTACGGGGACGGTGGGTCTGGCCTATTCTTCCGCCGCGGTAGCGACGGGCGGAGTAGCGCCATACACCTTCTCGATCTCCAGCGGCTCGCTGCCTCCTGGCCTGACGCTGAACACTTCGACCGGCGCTATCACTGGTACGCCGAGTTCGGAAGGAACGTTCAGCTTCAGTATTGAGGTTACGGACCACGACGGCTACTCGGTCACGGTGGCTTGCACGATCGTGATCAAAACGTGTGGCACGTCTCTCACGCCGATCAATTACACGGTCACGGAGACGAAGTCGAATGTGGGCCAGATCATCTGGTTCAACAGCCATCTGATGCCGTTGCAAGGCACCGTGCCGAGCAGCGACTTCCAGATCTACATTACGGGCGGGAAGATCGTGTTCGGGTCAACCACGCTGCCGGTGCCGGATGGAGTGATTTACTTCTCGTCCTCGGCCAGCTGCGCGAAGACGGTGTTTAACACGACGTTCCAGCGCTGGGAGACGACGATTCCAATCTCGCAGATTTCTCAAGCGGGTGGATTCTTCGCTGCCGGCCTTGCGTACGAGATACCGAGCGGTTTCACGGGAGCGAGCAACGTCACGTGGAGCGCGGATATCACGTCGACTGCGCCTGGCCTCCAGGTAACCTGGGAGGTTGGAGCGTCGAACTGGCTGGTCTCGAACAAGGGCTACAACTTCCCGGCACTGAGCGAGTCGCCATTCGTGCCCGATTACAACGGCATGGAGGTGAATCCCGCTCTTGGTGTCACGGCATGCTCGTTCAGCACCTCGGATCACACCGGGGCGCCTGAGTTCAACGGCCGCCAGTATCTGCTGGTGACCGGCGGATGCGGGCAAGGCAGTGGCAACTGGACGGGCGACTTCAGCTGCAATGTGGCTTGCGTCAAGGTCTGTCAGCCTGGCGGTGGTGGTAACCCAGGCTGCGTCGCTGGCCCAGTCAATGCAGCGGTTCAGTCGGGCGCCAACTTCGCGGGTATCGCGCTGGATGGTGTCGATTTCGAGGTCATCGGGCCCATCCAGGTAACCGGTGATTTAGCGATTGGCGTTAGCGGGACGTTCCATCTCTCCAATTATGCCAAGCTGAACTCGACGCTGTTCGCAGATCCGAGCGCTACCGTGCAGATCGACGGCGGCAGCGGTCTAACCGGCGGCACGACGAAGGAGTCACTGTCGACTCTGAAGTCGACCGCAACCACGCTGTCCAGCTCGTCGGCGGCACTGACGGCAACGCAAACGATCAACAACATCACGTCGTCGACAACTGTCAAAGGTAACGGGGCGCAAAACGTAATCAGCGTCCCGGGCACCTTCAGTCTGGGAAGTGGTGGAACTCTGACCATCCAGGGCGGGGCGTCGGATACGTTCATCTTCAACATCCCGGGCGGCATGACCTTCGGGAATGGTTCAACGGTCGCGCTTTCGGGCGTAACGCCGAGCCAGGTGCTGTTCAACGTTACAGGAAGCGGATCGCAAATCCAGATCGGCAATGCCACGACGACGGGAATCTTTATGGATCTCGGCGGGGAGATACAGATTACGGCTGGTAATCACATCAGCGAATTTATCTCCGGCTCGAAGCTGATTCTGGATTGCAACAACACCACGGTGACGGCTCCATCTTGCGGCGGAGGCGGCACTGGCACCCCAATCGTTCCCTACATTCAGTCGTGCGGCGGGAGCTGGCAGCAGATCTCGACGATCACGGTGAGTAAGGGGTCTTCAGTGAATCTTGGACCGCAACCGCTCAGCGGTGGATCGTGGAGCTGGACTGGGCCCGGCGGGTTCACTTCCACTTCACGTGAGATCGACAATATTCCGTTGAGCAACGGTACCAACGTCTTCACGGCGACTTACACGAACACCGGCGGCGTACAGAGCACGCTGGCGTTCACCATTACGGTACAGTAAGCGAGCACGTTAATCGTGTCGCGAGGCCTGAACAAGGGCCTCGCGACACAGTTTTTTTACGACCTGAATTTTCTGCGAGCCGAGCGGACGATTGTTGGCATGAGAATCGTGCATTTGCTCGCGGTAGTTGAACGACATGCAACCGCGCGGTAAGATGTGAACACTGAGTGTTGGGGTTCTGTCTCCTCAGGAAGCCCCTTCCGATTTAATTGAATCCCGAGCGAACGGATCATCCCATGTTGAAGTACCTTGTATTTCTTCTTGCCTGTTTTGCCTTCGCTTCAAATCTTTCCGCCCAGATGCTGATCGTCGATCGCGGCCCCGCTTCTGGGTCGAGTCAGTCGTTGGGCCTTTCGAAGGAAACCAATGCCTTCCTCGCCGATGACTTTGTGGCGGGCGCAATAAAAGAGGATTGGGTGATCGACCATATTCGCCTGTGGGCGGTTGCTGACCCGAAGGCGGGGTCTGCCCAGGGCCTCGGGGATCTGTTCAAGAAGATCAGCCTCTATGGCGGGATTGCGCCTGAACTGCCTCCGGCGGGCCAAACGGCTGCTCCCGAGTGCGATTGCCACAACCTGCCCGCTCTCAAGACTGCCATGCTCGAACAGGGCAGCAATAAGACCGACAGTCCTGACGTTTCGATCGCTTCGAGCAAGCAGGAAGGATCGGATGTCTGGCAGATCGACTTCAAAGAGATGAAGTGGTCGGTCCCCGGGGGCATCCCGATCCAGTTCGGTATTCTTGCCGACGCATACGCAGGCGCCACCTGGTACAACCTGGGCTCGTCCGCCGATAGCCAGCATTTACGCGTGTTCTCGAACGCCGGAAAAGTGCAGAGCACTTACCAGGGAGATTCTTCCACCGCGGGCGCGATGGACATTCAGGTATGGGGACACCTGCTGGCGAGAATCTCCATTCACACGTCGGGCCAAAAATTTCACGTGATTCTGCGTAACCAGTCCTATCTCGATGCCAGCCAGGTCGACCCCGCCAGCCTGCACTTCGGGCCTGGAAAAGCGTCCCCGGAAAATGTTCACGTGGAAGACGTGGGTCACAAAGGGAAGGCGGACCTGGTGATGTACTTTCGGGCGGCCGATGCTGGGCTGGCGCCGAAGAGCATCAATGCCTGCCTGACGGGAAAGCGTCTTGACGGGGCGCCGTTTGAAGGCTGTGATCTACTGGCTCACTGACGCAGTGGCTGTTCTGGCTTCGGGGTGATCGAGGATTTTTCGGCAGGTAACCGGTATTAAGAGGCTGTCGTCGCTGCCCTGGTTTTCTGCGGGGATTGCGAAGCGGCGGACTCTTTCTTGGCATACATATCCTGATCGGCAACGTCGAGCACTTCGTCGATCGTCTTGCCGTCAGTCCATTCCGCGACGCCGATGCTGAGGCTGATGTTGCAGTCGTCCAGGTGGGCGGCCTTGTTCCAGTCATTCACCGAGGCCTGCATTCGCTCGACAACTTTCTTGGCTTCCTCGGCCGAGGCGTCGGACACGATCGTGAGAAACTCGTCGCCGCCGTAACGAATCACGGCATCGCATCCGCGAATGGAATTGCGCAGCAGCCCCGCAATTTCAACCAGCACAAAGTCGCCCGTTAGGTGACCGAAGCGGGTGTTGATCTGCTTGAACCGGTCGACGTCAATCAACAGGAAGGTTAGCGGCTTCTCGAGCCGGCGAGCGTGGCTGATATAGCGATTGACAAGGTCTTCGAGCGAGCGCCGGTTGTAGATTTCGGTGAGGGGATCGGTGAACGATTGCAGGCGCACCAATTCGTTCTGGATGGTGCTGGAAACCATTTTTTGGCGCAAACGGCGAAGATCGATGCGGCGCGTGACGAGATAGGTGTTGATCAGGATCAGCAGCACCATCAATCCGACAACCAGCTGCCGCGGAACGGTAATTTCGAAATGGAAATTTTCGGTCTTCATGAAGGCCGCGGGCAGAAGGATCGCGATCAGCCCGCCGCCCAAAAGAATGCCGGTGGCGGAAACGATCCACCATAGTTCCCAGTCACGTTTTTCAAGCTTGGCAAGTTCACGATTAACGTTGGCGAGAATGCTGCCCGACTGAGCTTCTTCCCTGGACTGGGGTGTGAGGCGGGCCTCCATGGACGAACCGCGACGCTGGTTTTCACGGCGCTGATTCTCGTGATGTTGATCTTTTGCAGCGGGGACGGACGGCTGTGAGAGACGCTGTTTTTCCTCGAACAAGGTTATGAACTCGTCCGACAGGGCCGGGTTTTGGGGCGCGCCCAGGATTTCATCCAGCCGCTGGTTAATTTCGTTGAGCCGCTCTTGCAATCCGATATCTCTCGCCGGGCGCCCAGATATGCCCGGATTTCTGGACTGGTACAGACCAGACTACGTCACAGTATAGTCACGAGATATGCCGTTAGAAACGTTACGAAAGTGACTCGTGGTGGAAGTTTGCAGGACGCCAGTCCGGCTGAAAGCCGCAATTCATTTTGCGGCATTTATGGCACGGCTTGAACGTTCGTGCCGTCCCTTTCTGCTCGACCATAGTTCATCGGCACCCCGGAGACGGGGCAAGCCCCGTCTCTACGCGGCATTTTTATCCCTCGCCATAAGAAAAACCCCGATCCTCCCGGACCGGGGTTCAAGTACTAATTTAGCGCAACATACTAAGTGCAACCTACTAAGTTAACTCCGTGACTTACTGACTGGCAGTGCGGGGCGCGAGCACCTGCCGGTAGCCCAGGCTTTCCACATCTCGGAACAGCGGGGTACCGGGTGGCAGGCCAGCCGGAACCGTGAAGTCGCTGTCGAAAATATAGTTTCGCGCAGGAACCCCATATACGGTATTGCAGCACTTGAAGGTTCCCGTGGCATAGGTTGCGTAATAGAGACTCACCAGCGAGCCCTTGTAATGAAGGGTCTGGCCGCCCCAATTTTCGATGTAGCGGATAAAATTGTGCAATCCGCCGTCGGTGCCGAAATCCTGATACGGGGCAGCGGGGGCTCGTGTAAGTGGGCAACTGGAAGGTCATATTCTTGCCGCCCGCAATCGCCAGCCGGTAATAGCCGTCATGGCTGGGATTGCGCGTTGTGCTGGTAGCCACCGTAGTCCCTGAAATTGTCGTGATGTAAATACCGAACGTGCTCTGCGTGTCGTTCCAATCATCCGAGAGGACGGTCACGGCATCGGCGATTACGGCTGCAGCCGCGTGCCCAGCCTGATCCGCGCCGCCGGTCCAGGTCGCGTCTGCCGAGTTGGTGTTGTAGTCGCCCCATATATACACGGGATTTTCCGATGCTACCGTGAATCCGCCGTTGTAGGTTACGCCGTTCACGGTAATCGGGGTAGGACTCAGCGGTACGTTGCCGAGCGAGCCATCTACCAACCGCAGCACGTGGCGCGCTCCGCTGACCCAGTTCTTGCGGGCGGTGGTCTGGCAACTGAGGATGCGGGAACTTCCACCCGCGGTGCCGTAGGGATCGGGATAAGTCGGCGTCATGATCGCCGTATTCAGATTGTGGGTCGCATCGTTCCAGAAGCCCAACCCCAGGTTCGCCGCACCCCAGTTATCGAGCAGCCCGTTTTCATTGACATCCTCCGGATGAATAGGTCCTGCCGGTTGGAATCGGTGTCCAGCAGCGCCGTCGGGCGTGCCGAGGCCACTGGAACGGTTTATCACGTCCTCCAGTCCGGCGTCTCCCGTTCTCACATTGCTCGTCGGAGTCGAGTTTGGATTTCTCAACATGCCCCGGCGATCCGAGAAATACAGCACGTATCCATTTTGCGCGGAGGAATTCACGCTGGTTCCGTGCCCGGCGATGGTTCCGTTCAGCCACGATTTCAGGTTGCCCACATCGATTTCGACCGCGTTCATCACGCCGTTGACGCTGCAACTGTTGTCCCCGACTACGTTGTCGCGAACTTCGCCTTCACGCGTGTCGTAGAAGTTGATGGGATACCAGTTGTATTGGGTGATGCTCTGCTGCGTGGCCGTGGGCCCGGTAGCAACTGGGCTGGCCGGCGTCATACCAAAAGCCCATTCTCCGTTGGTACCGTTTATCGAGGCCGCGTACGCGGTCAGATCGTCGGTGAGCACCGGCGGTACGCCGACAGTCCACATTTTGCATTTCTTGTTAGGCGCCGATCCCGAGGTTGCGGTACATGCCGGGGTAGTTCCGGTGAAGTCGACGGCGGGTAGAGAGGCTACCGAGAGTACCGGTGCCGAGGTCGCCGTGGCGCGATCCGAGGGCTCTTGCAGCAGCAAGATTGCGTTTGGATTGATGGGATTTTTCGTTCCAGCCGCGGGAGTGCCCGCTCCATTTGCGGTGGGCGCTGACATGTCCCGGGCAAATCCCAGCTGCAGCCATTCCAGGGTTACGGGGTTCCAGTTGCCGGAGTTATCTTTGTATTCGACGCGGAGATAGCCATCAATCAGGCTCCAGGCATTGGAGGAGGTCGAGTCATTGACCACAGAGCCAATGGCGTTGGGAGGAACGTAATACGGATATGCGCCGGTCGCTGGGCAATTAGCTGGAACTGCCGGCGACACCGTGCCGGTATATGGACCCAGCGGAGGGCAGAGACTGGGCGTCGGCGTAAGGAGGGAAGTTCCCAAATAGGTTGGAGCGGCCGGCCAGTTGCCGGTAGGGGGCGGGGGTTGGAGTCCGTCGGTACCTTGCGATGGATTCGGGTTGGCCGTCCATGGTGAGGGGGCATAGGGCCAATCCGCGCTGCACGCCGTGCTTGAGCAAGTGGAGGGAATTGGCACCGCATTGGATGCAGCCGCAAAATAAAGGTTATAGGTATTCGTGCCGCTGGGCGACCCAAAGTTGGTCGCATTGAAATTGCCGGCAGCGATCGGGATTCCAAACTGATAGGTGGCCGTATTGGCGCCACCCTGCGCCTGCGACTGGGCCGCCGAGAGGTTCGCGAGGCGGATGTTATTCGTCGTATCGGCAGCGCCGCCCGGCAAGTCGGCCGGATCGTCGGCCAGCAGCACGTGGATCTGGGCCATGTTGTATTCGCGCGATTGCGTCAGCGTCGTCGTGTCGGTGGCCGTTTGCGGCTGTCGAATGAGTTCGTTGGGCAGAGTTGTGCCGCTGACAAAGGGCATCGACAGCTTCACCGCCCCGGTTCCCTGCGTCGTCTGGCTGCCGTAATTCCCATTCACCAGCTGGTAGGCGGTGCTGGCAGAAAAAGTATTCCAATTGCTGCTGTTGTAATTACTGCCGGACTGTGCGGTAGCGCTGCCCGCGCCAACCACGCTGCCATCCCCGTACGGGGATGACGCGGAGGGGGTCGCCATCAGGATGCAAGTGCCCGATGCGGCGGGCGCGGTCGGAGGAGAAGGGCACCCGGTAGCGCCCGACACGGTCGAGACGTATGCGCCGCCGTTGTACTGTGAGAGTGTGCTGAATCCGTTGGGCAGTTGAGTCCGGACTATGTTGCCATAAGCCGACACGTTTTGGTGAAACGTGAGCGAGGATCCGACGCCCGGGACAGGATACAAGTCGCCGTTGGTGTGGACGCTGCCAGCGAAGTCAAGAGGAGCACCGTTATAGATTGAGAGGTCAGAGTCCGAGAAGACGCCGAACTGGAAGACCGGAATCAACGCGACCTGCGCGCTCCGGGCCATGCTGACTTCCTGGCCGCCCAGCATGGATGCCGTTACCAGCATGTTTACCGGGATGATCTGCGCCCATAAATTCTTGTTCGGGCCCGCCGTCACTTGTCCCCAGGTCGAGGTCAGGGAGGACGGGCAAGTCGCAGTCTGGGTACTCCCCGGCATCACCGAATATTGCTTCCATGTGACGCCCACCATCGATGGCTCGTTACCGGTGGCTCCGACGCCGCAGATTACGCTGGGCGCGGGCGCTTGCGCATTCTGGAAGACCGCCGTCAGATCCGAGTACATTTTCTCGATGCCACCCTCGGCGGCGTGATAGGCGAGATTGTTCTGGAGATCGGAGCTGCCCACCCTGCCTTCGGTGTTGACCATCATCATCAGACCGATCGCGATTCCCGACAGCAACAGCATCATCAGCAAGGAGGCAATCAAGGTGAATCCCTGACTGCGGTCTCTCCTGCTTTTTGAACCGTAAGCCTTCATGAAGTCAGTTCCCATTACTTCGCTCCCCGTTACCATAATCGCCTTCGCCACCTGCGCAGCTAGTTGTTGTAATTGTTGGTGAAGGTCAGATTTCTTGCGCTCACCGATGTCTGTAAGTCCATTCTTTGATATCCGGTTGTCCCGAACATGGAGCCGTTCAACGTGCTGTTCATGGCCATGTTCTGGATGTTGATCTTGGTGATCTGGTTTGGAAGAAGTCCGCTCGAAGCACCGGAGCAGCCATCCGTAGCGGCGCCAGGATTGCTGCAACTCACGGCCGCGTAGCCGGTGCTGCTGTTGAAAAGATCATAGGTGAATTTCATGTAAGCGACGTTTTCCACCACCGGCATGGCGGTGTGTCCGCTGATCTGCCGCATCAGTATCGGCAGAGTGCCGCTGTTGTCGATGTAATACGTGATCACCAGAAGGCGGCAGGGGCCGGTGCCACCGCAGGGGGCGGCGGAAGCCGAGCCGGCAGCGCCCACCGCCGCAGCATTCAAGCCGCCGCCGGTGGGTGTCTGGTTCATCTTCAGCGGATCGACGGTGGTGCCAGAGAAGTTGGCGAACGGAACTGCATACTTGGTAACGCCCGCGGTCGTGGTGGCGGTGACGGCGCCGGTAACTTCGGCCACGATCGTATTTCCTCCCAATGTCATCAGCACGAGATCGCCCGGGGTAAGTCCGGCCGCCGTGTCGTTCACGGCTTGCGGAGTGCTCACGCTGCTATTCGGCAAACAGCCCTCTGTGGCCCAGGTCGCGGGCGAGGTGGGCGGCGCGAAGGTCACCACTCCCTTGGAAGTCACGGTGGGTATGTAGCAGTTCAAATAGAAGTTGGCATCCGTGTAGATTACCGTGATGGCATCGGTATTGCCCTGGGTGGTATTCAGAATCGGACCTATGTTGTATCCGGGGATTAACCCGTAAAGATAGGGTGTTCCGCCTTTGAGAGGATACGTACCGGCGACGGCAGTGGTGGCGCCGACGTTCAGGTGGCATGCGCCAGTCTGATCGCAGCCATACTTAGGAGTGGTGCCGGACGGCAGGGCGATGGCCACGCCGTTGCCCAAGCCCGCTCCGGCCAGGCTCAGATCTGTCGTCAACATGTTGGATGCGGCCCTGAAATCCTGCTGCATCTCCGCGCGCTGTTCCACGGTCCAGGTTGCGGATACACCCTGGATATAAATCTGTCCCGCCGAGGCCAGCACAATCGCCCCCAGCGCCAGTGACACCATCATCTCCAGCAGAGTGAATCCCGTCTCGCGTGTTGTTAAACGACCGCCCATGATCCCTCTTAGTTGAACTGCGAAATATAGGAACTTAGAATGTAGGTTTTCTGCGTCTTGGTCTGGGGAACCACGTACTGGACCGTGATGATTACGTTGCGCACGGAGGTGAAAGTGTTGCCGTTCGCGTCCGTCAATGCGCTAATCGCGATGGAGCGCTGATAGCCGGTCAAGGGGACGAAAGTGTCGTCGGCGGTCAGAAAGACCCCATCTGGCCCCGGGTCCTGCAGAGTTTGCGCGCCGGCGGCCGCATCGTCTTGTGTCCCATAGATTCCGTCCGCGCCCGCGTTGTAAATCGATTGCATCCCGCTCAGGAAGATGCCGCAGGTGCTGGCGCCAGTGACCGTACAATTGGTTGAGCCGGCATTCTGAATGTCATCCCAGTTAATCTGAGTGGTATTGCGGGCCGTCACAATGCTCTCGTATGACTCGTCGGCGAGCTGCTTGGCGATCAGGTCGAGCTGCGAGGTCTGGGTGGTAGCCATGGCCAAGCCGAATACACCAAGCAGGCTCACCATTCCCACCGTCAGCACGGCCATCGAGATCATGACCTCAATCAATGAAAAACCGCTCTGCGCGTGTCTTCCATCGTGAGGAATTCCGCGTTTGCAGGTCATTTTCCGAACGACCATTTTATTGACAATGTTTCCTGTGCCGAGCTTTTCTATGTCGAGCTTGATCATTGCCGCACCCATTTGTAACTGTTGGTTCCAATGCTATACAGCCGCCAACCGTGAATGCGGCCTGTGCCACCCCACACCGTCAAGGCCCGCGAACTGGTAACGTTTGAGCTTTGCGCGATGTAGACGACACCTCCGCTCCAGTTGTTCATACCTGAGCAGTTGCCCGCTCCCGCGCTATTCTGGGACGAACCATCGGGACAGAAGTAAAGAACCGTTTGTCCTCCGGACCCGGTTCCAGGCGATGGGTAACCGAAGTCAATCGGCGCCGTGCCGGCTCCGTATCCGTCCGGAGTGGGCGAGGTCGAAGCTAGTGCCGATTGGGCGAGAAACGTCACCCCCGGCGGCAGTTGGTAGGTTTCCGACGGCATGTCTTCGTTGGTGCTGTTTCCATTTGTGAATACGACGGTCGGCGCCACAACGATAGTGTTCGGCGTAACCGTGTTGGAAAACGTCACCGAGTACGAGGTGCGCTGTGAAACGGCACTGTCACGCGCCAGGCGCATGGCCGACATCGTCGTGTTGTATGCATTGTTGACGCGCTGCTGGTTCATCACCGGAACCAGTCCCAGCACCGCGAATAGCGACAGGATGATGGTGATCGCGACCACCATCATCATCTCCAGCAAGCTGAATCCGCTCGCCTGGCGCCGGCTTCCGCCCGCATTGATCTTCAGCCTTCGCAATCCCATTTGCTGGCACCCGCCAAAAGCAAGACTAGTCACGCCGTGGTTCCGAGTAATCCTCCACGGATCACCCTCTGGATACACGGTCCAGTAATGTCGATGTTAGGAACCGGCTATGATTACGTCAAAGTACCGGGGTACACCGTCCCTTCGTACACTCTCCTTTAGTAAGTCATCGGGAGGAAGGTTACTTTAGTCTGGAAGTTGTTATGGCGAGGCTTACGCGGGTAGGGAAGTGCTTCGTTCGAGAATTCAAACTTGGATTGGTGCGGAAGGGGGGATTTGAACCCCCACGCCTTTCGGCGCCACCCCCTCAAGATGGTGTGTCTGCCAGTTCCACCACTTCCGCTTGACAGCTAGTATCTGCAAACCGTTTGAGGGAAACTGAAGGTCTGCTCGACGCTTGTCTGAAGCCGCTCATTGCCGCACGTGATCGATCACATGCGCATGATAGCGGGCGTCAGGATTCGTCCTAAGTCTTTATACACGGTCAAAGGTGACGGTTCAAGTTCGTTGGGCATTCTTCAGCGAGCGTTTGTGGCATCGTACCGGTGTGGAATTTCGCTATTATGGCTCGTAGAGATTCAGGAACGACTGGGGATGAATCTTTCGCTCGATGAATTGTAGCGTCGCCAGCCTGCAATGACTGCCTCCGACCACGTCCGAATCACGGCATCCGCTCTCAAGCGGTGGGCCATCGCGCAACTGCAGGACTCGTTCGCTGTCGGCGTTTTGTGGCTGATGGGGCTGTGGATCATCCACGTCCCGTGGGCTCCATTGTGGGCGATTCTGGCTGCCATGTTGCAGATCATTCCCCACTTCGGCCCAATCCTTGGATTGCTCGGGCCGGTCCTCACTGCCGCCATCCATTGGCGAGACTGGCAGCATCCTCTTTATGTGGTCATTCTTTATGCGGTGATCGTGGTGGTCGATGGGCTCCTGCTGCAACCCTACATCATGCGCCGGGTGGCGAGCGTGCCGATGTGGGCGTCGATCCTGTTTCCGCTCGTTCTTGGATTTTTGATCCCGTTCTGGGGATTTCTGCTCGCGCCTCCGCTGCTGGCGGTGGTGTGGGCGTACAAGGCGCGAGCGCATCTGTCCTGAAAGTTTCTCATTTGCATGTCTCTACTGCGGCGTTAGACTCGGGCCTGCTCTCCTTCAGGCCTTGCCGAAGGGTGAAAGGGTGTGAAATTCAGCGGAGGTTATGGTATGGCATTGCTTTCCGACTCCCTGGTCAAGAAGCTATTGGATGGCCGATATATCGCATCGTTTGCGACGCATCACCCGGACGGCTTGATCCACGTGGTGGCAGTCTGGTATTTGTTCGATGGCACGAGCATTTATATCGCAACCTCATCGCAGAGCCGCAAAGCGCGGAATGCGGCGTCCAACCCGCATGTTTCGCTAATGATCGACTCTCGGGATGCAAGAAGCTCCCGCGGCACGAACATCGCAGGCACGGCAAAAATTCTGACTGGCGAATTATCGCAGCAATGGAACGCCCGGGTTCATCGCAAATATCTGAGCAGCGCAGCACTGGCGGATCCGAGAGTCGGAGCGGCATTTACAGCGATGGATGACGTCACCATCCAGATCTCACCGGTATCAGTTATTAGCTGGGACATGCGCGAGGTTGACCGCCGGTTCCTTGGGGGAGCGATCGAGAGCGATCCTTCCTATCTGCTGCCGCTTGAACGCTAGTGGATACGATGCAGCAGAGACATTCAGCGCGTTTCACGAGGTTTGCGCTGGCCGAGCCTGCCCTAGCCTTAGAAGCATGGTCCTCAAGCGCGCATGCCGCTGCGTGAGGCGCAGGTAGAGCATTTCATCCGGCTTGGCTTTGGCGCGGATGATCCTGACGAGGTCTTCTTTTTCTTCGCGTGTCCACGCACGTAACCCCGGAACGTCGGCTAGTACGAGCGCGAAATTCTCGAAGGCTGCCTTCGCCAGGGGAGACCATAAAGAGGTGCTGATACCCAGCATTCGCTTCAGCGCGCGCTTCGAATGCTCGCGTACGAGGATCGCGTCTCCGCCAAAATCGAGTGCCATCCGCCGATTCACTCGCAATCCGATGTTGCGGGTTGAAAACGTATCCCAGGCGCCCAGTGCACTCTCGGGTGAAGCGTTGCTCCGCGCCTGGTTCCTGTTCACTTCGTAGAAGATGTGTCCGGCGGCCAGCCGCTTCAGCGTGCGCGCGGGTGTGCGGTATTTCGAATCGGCGGCGATCTTCTTCTCTTCGCGCTCCACCAATTTCAGCAGATCGGCTCGCCCTGGGCGAAAGCCCAGCTTGCGATAGAACCAGAACGCGCCCGATTCGATGGCCTCTTCATTCTCATGTCCCAGCTGATACGGATAAACAGAAACCACATTCGTCCCCATCCGCGCGCACAGGCAGCGCAGGACCTGCGCGTAGATCCATCCCGCTTCGCCGCCGCGAAAGGTGTAGAAGGTGTTGAAGCCGACCTCCATCCACTCGCACAGTCCGATGGCCTCGATGTAGTTGATGGGCACGCCGTTCTTCAGCGTCAATCCTGCAACATAGGCGCGCAGCGGCAGACGACGGTCCGGCGGCAGATTCCAGAGATAGATTGTCGCGCCGCGGCCCAAATCTGCCCGCACGTCAGATCCGCTGCGCACTACCGAGCGCGGGTCGGCCAGCGTCGTGCCATAGAGTTCGCGGTAGCGCACCAGCATGACTTCGCGAATCATGTCGGCCACGCGTTCTCCCTCTCGCAGGGACAGCCTAGTAAGCGCCGGAGGCTTGCGCGAAAGTTCCTCCGTCAGCGATACCTGACTTCGACTGATCAGCGGACCTTCGTGATAGAACGGTTTGCGCGCTGGCTGCCAGTTTCGTGTTCTTGTGATGCGCGAGTTCCCGAGGTCCCACCGTAAAGGCACATGCAGAGATTCATACAGCTCAGATTTCTGCTGTGCCGGCAAAGGCAAACGGTCGCACTGCTCGATCAGCCATGCAGGAGTCGCGCTCTTCCGCCCGCCGGCGGTCTCCAGCCATCGCCGCCACGGCGTGTCCGCCTCGACGTAAGCGTCGTCTTCGAGCAGTGGCATGAAGCGCGGTCCGGCATTGCCAAGTTCGCGCCCGGGTTCGTAATTTTCCCAGGCGATTTCGACTTTTCCTGGCATTCGCCGTAGGAGCCAGCGCGCAACGTCGAAGCTTAGGGTGTCTTCCATGGAGGTTCCGGCAATCCCGGAGACTTCCAGCGGATCGAAGTCACCCATATCGGCCCTAGCCTGACGTAAAGCCTCGACTTTTCTATGGAAGTTATTGAGGATGCGCTCCGTGCTTCGGACTACTGCCGGACCCTGAGGGAATGCTCGCAGGAACAATAACGCCTCATGGAAGCGGATCAGTAAAGCCGCGTTGGGAAACTGCACGGCATCGAGAGCCCGCATGACGTTAAGCACGCGAGCCGACGCACCCGGACCAAACCGGTAGCGGGCGGCTTCGAGGCTGGAGAGCCGGCGGTCGAGGGATTTGGCGGCCATGTTAGAACTGATTAGCCTACAGCAACGCCCTGCCTTCACTCATCTTGATGCAATCAGCGGAGCAGCTTCATTCCCGCGGCGCCAGCCGCATTCTGATCGAAGGTCATGGTGTATTGACATGCCGCGGCGTGGCCCGAGCGTTCGATCAGGCAGTCGACAAAATCGGCGCGGCTGGCGCTGAACTTTCGCAATGCCTGCGCGACGATTTCCGCTCGCTCAATCACCAGTTCTTTGCTGCGCAGCAAAGTGTCCAGCACGCGTTCAATTTCGTTCTTCTTGAAACGGTAGGAGACCTCCAACACCCAAACCAGTTCCGCAATGACGATCAGGGAAAGGAATCCGGGTGAATCCCGGGAGAGAGATTCTATGACTCTCACGGCCGCGGCCGTTTGGGCAGCATCGTCGTGAGTAAGATAGCGGACGACAATATTTGTGTCGAGGCCAATCATCCCAGTTCGATCCTCAAGGCTTCATCGGGACCCGGAGGCGCGCCGTGCGATGGCGGCGTTCATCTCATCAATCGATACTGGCTTGCTTCGCTTACCTTGAAACAAGCCTTTCAGTTCCTGTACCGAGCGGGTAGCCGCGACGATGGCGAATTGACCTTTGCTCTGCTCGACGAATTCCACGCGGTCTCCAGCCTCCAGCCCGAGGGCATGGCGCACCCGGGAGGGAATGGTGATTTGTCCTTTGGAAGTGAGGGTTGCGACCGCCACCTTGTTCTCCTTTCCTTACATCATAGTAAGGAACGCGACAAGTGTCAAGGACTGGCTTTCCGGCGGGTGCTCGCTTCTCCGCCGTAAGGAAAAACAAAAAGTGATGTTGTACGAACTGCTAGCCGGTCAACGCAGGGATCATGGCTTAAAATATTCATTCGAGGCCCCCGTGCTATAATCGACGTTCGCCGAGGCTTTGCGATCGAGGTTGTCGTTTATCCAATGATTTCCTCCGTAGGCGAATCCGTTGCCGTGCACCGAAAGGCACACAGAATCAGCGCAATTCAAGTCTTTTAGATCCGAGGTATTTCCATGTCCGGCCATTCAAAGTGGGCCACCATTAAGCACAAAAAGGGCGCGCTGGACGCCAAGCGCGGCAAGATTTTTACCCGTCTTATTAAGGAAATCGCCATGGCCGCCAAGAGCGGCGGCGATCCCGATATGAACCCGCGCCTGCGGACTGCGATCCTGGCGGCGAAGTCGGAGAACATGCCTGCCGACAACATCAAACGCGCCATCCAGCGCGGCACGGGCGAACTCCCCGGCCTCACTTATGAAGAGTTCGTCCTCGAAGGCTATGGCCCGGGCGGCGTTGCCTTGCTGGCTGAAATTTCCACCGACAACCGCAACCGTACGGTCAGTGAAATCCGGCACGTGTTCGGGAAGAACAACGGCAACATGGCCGAGGCGGGCGCGGTCTCCTATATGTTCCATAAGAAAGGCGACATCGTTGTGCCGAAGACTGCGGCCAAGGAAGATGACTTGATGAACATCATTCTGGAATCGGGCGGCGAAGACCTGAAGGATGACGGCGAGAACTGGGAGATCATCACCGAGCCCTCCGCTTACGAACAGGTTCTGGAAGCGGTAAAAAAGGCGGGCATCACACCCTCATCATCGAGCGTGAGTATGGTTCCGGATACCTATATCAAGCTGGAAGGGCAGCAGGCGGCGCAGATGATTCGATTGCTCGAAGCGCTCGAAGACAGCGAAGATGTGCAGAACGTCCACGCCAACTTCGATATCGATCAGAAGACGCTGGAGGAAGTTGCCGGATAATTTTCCGCAGCAGTTTTTTCGAACCATTTTTCCTTAACACGCTTCGTCGTACCGATTTTGCAAGCCGCCCGCGCATGGGCGGCTTTTGCTGTGACCTGGAATACGTTTGGATGTGATGCGATACTGATTCCGGCATCGGCGCTGAAGTTTTCAACACCTTCGTGGAAAAGTTTGTGGAAAAGCCGGAACTTACTCTTGTAACCTTTTGTCAACGAGTCGCTTCTACAGTCTGCACTGTAGGGGGTGCTAACCGCATCGCGGCGAGTCCGATTTCTGAGTCACTCCGGAACCTGGTTGCCCGACATCATCCGGGTCAGGTGAAGGTCCAAAGGTCCGTTGAAGACGCGTCTCGACAAATTGCTGGTGGAGCGTGGCCTGACTCCCTCGCGTGAACGCGCGCAAGCGCTCATACTCGCCGGAAAAGTTCTGGTCAACGAGCAGAAAGATCGACAAAGCCGGTGCGTCCATAGACTCGGCTGCTGCCCTCCGACTGCTTGGCGACGATCTCCGTTATGTCAGCCGCGGCGGGCTGAAACTCGAAAAAGCTCTGGAGCACTGGAGGATCGATCTCAACGGCAAAGTGTGTCTTGATATTGGCGCCTCGACCGGCGGCTTCAGCGATTGCATGCTGCAGCATGGCGCCGCCAGGGTGATTGCAGTCGACACCGGTTATGGCCAAATGGATTTCAAACTGCGGAACAATCCCAAGATCCAGCTTCTGGAGAAGACCAATGCCCGCTATCTGACCCGCGACGACATTGGAAAGCATACCAACGAAGATATCGATTTCATTGCCATGGATGTCTCGTTCATCTCCGCCACACAGGTGTTGCCAGCCGTCGTTCGCGTAGCAACATCTCGCTCAGAGCCAACTCTCAATCGGATGTGCGAGATCGTTGTCCTGGTGAAACCGCAGTTCGAAGTGGGCAGGGAACTGGTCGGGAAAGGTGGAATTGTTCGCGACGAGCGAGCCCAGCAATCGGCCGTGAAGAAGGTGGAAGCAGCGCTGCTGGAACTGGGCGCCACAAATCTTGAATGCATCGAGTCGCCCATCCTGGGCGGAGAAGGCAATCGCGAATTTCTCCTCCACGGCATTTTCTCTACCGCCGAATAGAAGTTCCTTCCTTGCATTCGGACTTCTTACGTGCGACTTCGATACAATCGAAAGTCCGGAATAGATCGCAAATGTCTGAATCTCGCAGCCCGGCTCAACAGAAAACCGTTGCCATCATCTCCAAGCCCGATCGTCCCGAGTTGTCGGAGGTGTTGCCGGCGCTCGAAAAATGGCTGCAGGCGCGCCACTACTCGGTCGCTATGGACGAGGAAAGCGCCGTTTATTATCCCGCGCCTCGGGTGATCTCCCGCAGCGATCTCGGCAAGTTCGCGCCCAGCCTTGCCCTGGTCCTGGGAGGCGATGGGACGCTGCTTTCCGCAGCCCGCGCGGTCGTTAACTCAGGAACGTTGATTCTCGGCGTCAACCTCGGCACGCTCGGCTTTCTCACCGAAGTTCCGCTCAGCCACCTTTACCCGGCGCTCGACGCCATCGAACTGGGACACTACATCGTTGACAGCCGTTCGATGCTGACTTGCACGCTGGTGCGCGACGGATCCACGCTCGCCACCCACGCCGCCTTGAACGATCTGGTGGTGAGCAAGAGCGCCATTTCGCGCCTGAATCATTTCGAGCTATATGTCGATGCGGAGTTCGTCTCCAGCTACAAAGCCGACGGTCTGATCATCGCGACGCCCACGGGGTCGACCGCTTATTCGCTGGGAGCGGGAGGGCCGATCCTGAAGCCCGATGTGCAGGCCTTCGTGATCACTCCAGTTTCGCCCCACGGATTAACTCACCGTCCGGTGGTCGTGCGCGACACGGTACAGATCGAGATCCGCGTCAAGACCGGCCAGGAGCAGGCTTACCTCAGCCTCGATGGACAGGTCGGCATGCCCCTTCAGGATGGCGATTTCGTGCGCGCTGTGAAAGCGGAACATCCGGTGAAGCTGTTGCGCTTCCAGAAGACGTTCTTCGAAGTCCTCTCGACCAAATTGAAGTGGGGGGACCGCTGAGGAAACCAGCTCTTATCTGTCAGCTCTCAGGTCTCAGGAAAGGCGGTTCTCATTTGCCGATTTCCCGGCGCGCCGCTCAACCGACTGAACTAACCTAACTCAATCTTGATATCGAGTGACCAGGAAGGAAAGGATGAAACAAATCTTCCCGCACCTTGCCCTTGTTCTCGGCTGCACCTTATTCGGTTCGACCCAATCTGTATCCGTTCCATCCAGGCCGGCCGCCGATCTCATCATCCACCACGCCCATATCTGGACTGTCGACTCGTCGCTCCCAGAAGCTGAGGCGGTGGCAATTCTCGGCGATCGTATCGTCGCCGTCGGTTCCAACCAAGCCGTTGACTCGTGGCGCGGTCCTAACACGCGCGTCGTAGACGCGGAAGGGAAGCGCCTTCTCCCGGGATTCAACGATGCACACGTGCATTTCGTGGACGGCGGGGCACAACTCGACAATATTGAGCTGAACGATGCCACCAGCGCCCGCGAGTTCAGCCACCGCATCGGGCAGCGTGCTGCAAGAATGCACAAAGGCGAATGGCTGCTCGGTGGCGATTGGGACGAAACTAAATGGAACCCCGCCGAACTCCCCACAAAAGAGATGATCGACTCGCTCACACCGGATATCCCGGTCGCGGTTGGACGCTATGACGGGCACATGATCCTGGCGAACTCACTGGCGCTCAAGCTTGCCGGTATCACCGCGGAGACTCCCGACCCCGCGGGTGGCGTGATCGTCCGTGACCGCCAGGGCAACCCAACGGGCGCGCTCAAAGACGCAGCCACCGATCTTATATATAAAGTTATCCCGCCTCTTAGCCACGACCAGCGCCGCCACGCTGTGGAGCGCGCGCTCGACCACGCTGCGGCGGCTCGGCGTTACCAGCGTTCAAAACATGAATCCCGACTTTGCTGACATCGCCATTTACGCCGAACTTCTCGAGGAAGGGAAGTTGACCACTCGCATCTACGCCGCGCCGCTTATTACGCAAGTGGACGACCTGACGAAGATCGGCATCCGCCATGCTTTTGGAGGTCCGTATCTCCGCCTCGGCGCTGTCAAGGCTTTCGCGGACGGTTCGCTGGGTTCGTCCACCGCCTATTTCTTCGAGCCGTTCTCGGATCAGCCCGATAATCGCGGCATCCTCTCCGATGAAATGCACCCCATCTCTCTGATGCGCGATCGCATGATGCGCGCCGACGCTGCCGGACTACAGATCTGTACGCACGCCATCGGTGACGCCGCCATTTCCGCAATCCTGGATATTTATGCGGAGATCGAAAAGGCGCATGGCGAACGCGACCGCCGCTGGCGCATCGAGCACGCGCAGCACATGGCCGCCAAGGATTTCGATCGCTTCGCGAACCTTCACGTCATCGCATCTGTCCAGCCCTATCACGCCATTGATGACGGACGCTGGGCCGAACGCCGCATCGGGCACGACCGCGCCACCCGCACCTACGCCTTCCGCACGTTCCTTGACCATGGCGTCCGCCTGGCTTTGGGCACGGACTGGGATGTTGCACCCCTCAATCCCATGCTCACACTTTACGCCGCCACCACTCGCGCCACGCTCGATGGCAAGAATCCCAACGGTTGGTTCCCCGAGCAGAAGTTGACCATCCGGGAGGCGATCGAAGCTTACACAATGGGATCGGCTTATGCGGAATTTCAGGAGCACGAAAAAGGTTCAATCACTCCGGGCAAGCTTGCTGACATGGTCTTGCTGAGTGACGACGTGCTGACTATCGACCCTGTGAGGATTCGCGACGTTAAAGTCCTGAAGACCTGGGTGGGAGGCAAGATGACATATGACGCAAGCACTGCGAAACACGAAGTTACCGGGCGATGAATAGAGATGGGTGAAGATGAGTAAACCGGAGAATGAGACAGCCGAGCAAGAGCGAAAAAGTGAGCCCCTGATGGAATTGCATCCAGGAATCAGCGAGCGAGTCTTTGATACGGGCGAAGTGTGCTTGAACTATGCCGAAGGTCCGCCCCACGGACCGCCGCTGGTGCTGCTGCATGGACTCGGCCGGCGCTGGCAGGTTTTTCTGCCGTTGATTCCCGCGCTCAGCCTGCGGTGGCATATTTTCGCTCCGGATTTTCGTGGCCACGGCAAGTCCGCCCGCGTTCCCCATGGATACCATGGGACCGAATACGCCGAAGACATCGCCCGTTTTCTGCGCGAGCGAGTGCAAGAGCCTGCTGTCGTCTTCGGTCATTCTCTGGGCGGAATGATTGGGATGTGGGTCGCCTGTCATCATCGCGACCTGGTGCGAGCTTTGATTCTTGGCGACAACATGATTGTTCCGCGAAGCTCTGCCGGGCCGCATCCGGTCGACGCAGAGCTGCAGAAGGAACTTGCCTCAATTCGCAATGCAATGCTTCCAAAGCCACGCCTTCAACACCCGATGTATGCCGCGCTCTTCGCCGGACTTCGGGATCTCGCGCGCAAGGGTGGATCGGTGGAGGCGATTGCGGACGGCATCGGAAAAATTGCTTTGCCCGTTTCCGGCTCCGACGAGACGATCAGCATCCGCCAGCTTCCCGGAAATGATGAAGCCTATCTGCTTGCCTGGGCGCGCTCGGTGCAACAAGCGGACCCCGACACCTACGAGCTAGTCCTGGATGGTTCCGTGCTCGAAGGTTGGGACGGGGAGGCCGTGCTGCGAGGAATTAGCTGTCCTACGCTGCTCCTGCAAGGCAGCCCGGAGTTGGGCGGGCTGATGTCGGATGCCGATGTGGCCCTGGCTTCGAAACTGTTGGCGCATCACACGCATGTCCGTTTTCGTAATCTCGGCCATGCCCTCTTCATCCAGCAACCCGAGCCTGTGTTGCGGGCAGTCACAAATTTTCTGGAGTCGCTATAGTCCCGCTAAATTGCCGCGCAGGACATTGTTCAATTCCACAACACAAGCAGGCTGGCAACGAGCGCCAAGGGCATCGCCACCACGCCGACCTTGAAAAATTCCCACGCAGTAATCTCCACCTTTTCGCGGCGGAGCGCGATCAGCCAGAGAATCGTCGCCAGCGAACCGGTCACGGAAAGATTCGGTCCCAGATCGACGCCGACCAGAATCGCGTGCGCCACAACTCCGGTTTCCGAGGTGTGCCGGATTGCGGCACCACTCATAAGACCCACGGGCAGGTTGTTCATTCCATTCGAGAGCAAAGCCACTACCAGTGCCGCTGTCACCTTGGCCGCCTGCGCGGAAGTATGCGCGAGTGCCTGAAGTCCCGCGAGCCCTAAACGCAGCAAACCGGCATTTTGCAACGCTTCAACAATCACGAAGAGTCCTGCGACCAGCGGCAGGACTGCCCACGACACTCCTTTTGCCACGCGCAACGTGATCGTGTGATCGCGGTAGGTGACGACGGCCATGGCAAAAATCGCAGCGCCGCAGGTCGGCGCACCGAGCGCGAGTCCCAGCGCGGAGGAAGCGATCAACGCGGCGGCGGCCAGAAGTAGTGCCGCGAGCGCGAATTTTCCTCCCGCAGAAAGCGACACCGGATTCGGATCGGGCTGACACTCGCCGCGCAGTTCCTTGCGCGAAATCCAGCGCAGGCAAAGGAAAGTGATCATCACAGAAGCAATCGACGGAAGGAAGAAGATGCACAACCACGATCCGAGCGGTGGCATGTGCCTATCAAAGACGACGAGGTTGGCAGGATTGGAAATTGGAAAAACAAAACTGGCCGCATTCGCAACCAACGCGCACGCCAATAAGTATGGTTTGGGGTTTACTTTTGCGCGCCTGACAACGGCGAGAACTGCCGGAGTAAGCACGACCGCGGTTGCATCGTTCGAAAGAAGAGCGGTGACGATTGTTCCCACCAGATAAACCAGAATGAAGAGTCGTCCGGCGGAATGTTTCGCGTGCTGCGCTGCGACATCGGCCACCCAGTCGAAGACTTGTTCCTCGCGCGCTAGCTCCGCTAGAATCATCATGCCGGCGAGGAAGAGATAGACGTCGACGCCTTCATATACTGCGCGGACGGCCTGGTGGAGTGGTATCAGACGGGTCAAAACAATAAGAATCGCGCCACCGCATATCCAGTAGGCCTCCGCGATCCCGCGCGGGCGCAAAAGCATGCAGAGAATGCTGAGCAGAGAGATCGCCCAGATGAGAACCGTGGCGATATGAGCGACGTGCATCGTGTGCTATTCGTTCCCGATCTCTTCCCGCAGCGCCTTCTATTTGGCGAATCTCACGAGCGGGCGCGAATGCGAATCCTGTTGGACGGGATACAAAGCGGGGCCGTTGCCTCGGACTTGGGATCACGGAACGTTGTTACAGTTCCAGACGCATCAGGTCACGCACGCTCTCCCGCTTTCGAATAATTCGCGCGCTGCCGCCTTCGACCAGGACTTCTGCGGGACGGCCTCGAGTGTTGTAGTTTGAAGCCAGCACCGCGCCGTAGGCGCCTGTATCGAGGACTGCGAGCAGGTCACCCTCCGCCATCGCGGGAAGTTCGCGATCACGAGCAAGAAAATCCCCGGTCTCGCAGATCGGACCGACTACGTCCGTCACCTCCGAATTGCGGGGGAAAATCTTGCCGGATGATGAAGTGGGAGGCGCGGCAAGCCGCGTCTCTACCTGGAGTTTCAGCGGAACGATCTCGTGATGAGCGCTATACAAAGACGGACGAAGCAGATCGTTCATGGCGGCATCCACGATCAGAAAACGTTTGCTGTTGTTGGTCTTGCGATAGAGGATGCGCGTCAGCAGCACGCCCGCCGGCCCCACGATGGAACGGCCCGGTTCCAGCAAAAGATGAAC
Source organism: uncultured Acidobacteriaceae bacterium (assembly GCA_963821295.1). Taxonomy (GTDB): domain Bacteria; phylum Acidobacteriota; class Terriglobia; order Terriglobales; family Acidobacteriaceae; genus Acidiflorens. Next base: position 154,229 of record CAWGDB010000003.1, read on the forward strand.
ATCAAGTCCACGCAGCGGCTCCAGGACAGCCTTCGCATAGGCGGCAACCTGTTCGGCGAACGGTTCTACCGGTGATTGATAGTGGATTCCCAACCCTCCGCCCGCATCGACATATCGAATGTCATGTCCAGCGCTGCGCAGTTCGCGAACCAGTTCGGCGACTCGCTTAAGTGCGTCTTTAAAGGAGCCCACATCGGTGATCTGCGATCCAATGTGGACGCTGACACCTTTGACACTGAGGTTGGATTCTTTCGCAGCCTCCGCATAGAGAGTGCGCGCCTCGGGAATCGGCACGCCAAACTTGTGCTTGTGCAGCCCGGTTGAAATGTAGGGATGCGTCTCCGCGGACACGTCAGGATTGACGCGGATTGCAATTGACGCCTTCTTCTTAAGCCGCCGAGCGATAGCTGCCAGTGTGTGCAGTTCCGAGGCGCCCTCGATGTTGAAAAGAAGGATCCCCGATTTAAGTGCAAGCTCCATCTCGTGCACTTTTTTACCAACGCCGGAAAAGACAATGCTGGGCGCGGGTTTCGGCTTTATGCGCAAAACGCGCTCCAACTCGCCGCCTGAGACCACGTCGAAGCCGGCCCTCTGCCGAGCGATCTCTCGCAGAATCGCCAGCGTGGAATTTGCTTTCACCGAATAACACAGCGTATGGGGAACCGAACGGAAGGCGTGGGTGTAAGCACTAAGGCGGTCGCGGATTACCTCCGAAGAATAAACGTAAAGCGGCGTTCCATGGCGCTCGGCCAGCAGCTGGAGATCAGTCTTCTCACAGAAAAGAGTGAGCGGTGCGGCGGTCCCGGCTCGGCGGTATACAAATGCGGGGGCGCGGAGGGTCTTTATCTTTGACTTCAACTTTGACTTCGACGCCGATTTGGCCGTACTTGTCACTTGTCCTTGCCCGCGCCGCCTTTGACCTTGATGGCAACTACCGTTTGATCGTCGAAGGCATCTACGCCCGCGGCATGTTCAGTAACCGCCTTGAAGATTTCCTTTACCACGCAATCTGCCGACTTGTCCGCGCAGCCTGCGACGATCGCTTCCACCCGCTCGGTGCCGAACGAGTGCCCATGACGGTTGCGCGCATCCGGAATGCCATCGCTGAAGAACACGAACATGTCGCCTGGCTTCGCCTTGAAGTGCAGTTCGTCGTATTCGGCCTCGTCGAACAGTCCCAGCGGCAATCCGGTCACGTCGATCGGCTCAATCTTGCCGCCATGGCAATAGAGCGGCAGCGGCAATCCGGAATTAGCAACCAGCAGCGAGCGTCGTTCATCGTCCCAGACCGCATAGATGATCGAAACAAACTGTGCGGCAATTCTGCGCTCCGCCAGCGACAGATTCACGGCCGAGAGCATCTCCGCTGGGCCGGGCTCAATCGGTGCATGGGACCGCAGAATGCCGCTTACCAAAGCCGCATAAATGGCGGCGGGCGCGCCCTTTCCGCTCACGTCGCCAATGGCAATTCCGAGGCGCGAAAGAGAATAGGGCACAAAATCGTAAAGATCGCCGCCGATCGCGCGCGCCGGGACGAACTTTGCCTGCACCTCCAGATGCGGCATTTTGGGAAGGGAAGGAGGCAGCAAGCGAAACTGCAACTCGCGCGCCAGCGCCAGTTCCCGCTCCAATCGCGTTTCCTGTCGCGCAATCTCCTCATACAAACGCGCATTTTCGATGGCGATTGCAAGCTGTGCCGCCAGGGTCGTCAGGATCCGTTTGTGATCTTCGGTGAAGTAGCCGCGCCGCATGTGCTCAAGATCGAGCACGCCAATCACCTTCTCCTGATAGATTAGCGGCACCGCCAGCTCTGAGCGCGTCTCCGGATTGGTTGCAATATAGCGCGGACTCTTCGACACGTCGGGGACGAGCACCGCTTCCTTGGCCTGCGCCGCGTAGCCCACAACGCCGCGGCCTAGCGGTATGTCATGCTTCAGATGCAGTCTTTCCTCAAAGCGCTGCGCAAATCTGTGCTGCAGCTTTTCTCCGGTCGGGTCCAGAAGAAGAATGCTGAACATCTGGTAATCGATCAACCGCCGCAACAGCTCGGCAATGCGTTTGAGCAATTCATCCAGATTCAGGATTGACGTCAGCTCGCGCGCGATCTCGTTCAGCAGAAGAAGGGTGCGGGCCTGGCGCGTGATGCGGGTATGCAGCCGCGCGTTCTCGATTCCCACTGCCATGCGCGACGCGATCAGCGTCAGCAGGCGTTTGTGCTCATCGGTGAAATAGCCTTTTTGACGCGCCTCTATGTCAATCACACCGATCAGCCTGTTCTTGACGATCAGCGGGATTGCCAGTTCCGAGTGGACGTTGGGCACCGCGGAAATGTAAGAGTTTTCCTTGGTGACGTCGGCCACCAGCACCGCCTGGCGCGTCTCGGCGGCCCGCCCGGTGACGCCCTGGCCAACTTTCACACGGATACGCTCGGCGATTTCGGCCGGGTATCCAACATGAAAGCGCACGTATAGTTCCTGGCGCTGCTCGTTGAGCAGAAGGATGGCAAAGATTTCGTAGTCGATGACCTTGCGCACCAGTTCGGCGACGCGGCGAAGGGTGGTTTCCAGGTCGAGCGTGGTGTTGACGACGTCGGCCACTTCGAGCAGCAGAGGCTCCACTTCATAAAACCGTCCGGACTGGGAGGAGGTCGTCATCGTGGAGGTTTCATCATAACAGCCGATTAATTGGTGATTCGTAACTTGAAAATCGACGATGCAGCTTGTACGGCCAGAATTAAAGCCGCAAAGTTCTATGGATTTTCGATCACGCAGACGTCCGGGAGATTACGGTATTTCTCCGCATAATCGAGGCCGTAGCCGACCACGTAGGCATCGGGGATGGTGAAACCGATGTATTGCGCCTGGATCGGCTGCTTGCGGCGTGAAGGCTTGTCGAGCAGGGCGGCAATGCGCAGCGAGCGGGGCTGGTGCGCCTTGATCAGCTTCGAAATGTAGTTCAACGTCAATCCGGTATCGAGAATGTCTTCCACCAGGATTACATTTCGGTCCGCCAGGGATTGATCCATATCTTTCGTTAGACGAACTTCGCCCAGCGAATCCCACGCGGCGTGCCCCGCCGGATCTTCTTTGGCCGTGGGGCGGTTGCCATAACTGGAAACGCCGATGAAGTCGAAGGTCGCATCGAGCGGAACGTGACGGGCCAGATCGCTGAGAAAGATCGCAGCCCCCTTCAGCACGCCAACAAAAATAATCGATTGGCCGTGAAAATCACGGGCAATCTCCTCGCCCAGTTCGGCGACACGTTTCGCAATCTGCTCGCGGGACAACAAAACTTTGAGGTTGGGCATCGAGCCCAATTTTATACACGAGTTCAGGCTGGATCGGAAAGACAAAGATCGGAACGACAAAGATCGGACAGCCAAAGAGAGGAACGCAATTGTTCGCCCTCTCTAAAGGGCGACTTCTATGAGGTGACAACTCGCGACGGGTTGCAGTCGCTCAGCATTGCGCGCTTTCGGGCACGTCACTAAAATACTACTTCGCACGAGGCTTCCGATCGCATCGAACATCATCGGCAATGCGGATCGCTATATTTTTGGGGGACTTATGGATTTGAAGGGAATCAAACTAACCTGGCTTGGCCATGCAACCTTTCGCGTCGAAACTCCGGAAGGGGAGATGTTTTACGTCGATCCCTGGGTCGGCGGCAACCCGATGTGTCCCGCAAATGAAAAGAAGGTGAAGAAAGCGGACGTGCTGATCTGTACCCACGGACATGGCGATCACATCGGCGATGCGGTTGAGATCGGCAAGCAGCACGACTCGATCGCGGTTGGCATCTTTGAACTTTGTTCGTGGCTCCAGAAAAAAGGCGTCAAGCAGATCGCGCCCATGAACAAAGGCGGAACGCAGACTCTGGCCAGCGTGAAGATCACCATGGTGCACGCCGTGCATTCCTGCGGGATTCAGGATGGCGACCAGATTATCTACGGCGGCGAGGCTTGCGGCTATGTGCTCGAATTCTCCAACGGAGTCAAGCTTTACCACGCGGGCGATACCAACGTGTTTAGCGACATGGCCATCATTCGCGATCTCTATGCTCCGAAGATCGTGATGCTGCCCATCGGCGATCACTTCACGATGTCGCCGCGCGAGGCCGCCTATGCCTGCAAACTTCTCAAGCCGGAGACTGTCATCCCCATGCATTTCGGGACATTTCCGATGTTGACGGGGAAGCCGAGCGAGCTACAGAAGTTGGCTCCGGACGTGAAAGTGTTCGAGATGAAGCCTGGGCAAACCATTTCATAACTTGCCCGGACCCGCAGAGCGCAAAGGTTTCAACCGTTCCTTGAAAGGAAGCGATGCCTGACCAATTCACTAAGCCCGACTGGCGCATGGGCGGAATCACCGTCCCCGAGGTCGAAGATTACATGTACGCCATGCTGCCCGCGCGCGACGAAGTCCTCCAGGAGATGGAGGACGAGGCAGCCAAGAACGACGTTCCCATCGTGGGGCCGGCGGTCGCTCGCGTGCTCTACCAGTTGGCGGTTATCGGCAAAGCCAAAACGGTGTTCGAGATGGGTTCGGCGATCGGCTACTCGACGATATGGTGGGCGCGCGCCGTCGGTGACGGGGGCCGCGTTATCTATACCGACGGCGATCCCAAGCGAGCCGAAAAGGCCCGCCGTTACTTCGAGCGCGCAGGCGTCAGCCAACGGATCGTGGTGCGCGTCGGCGATGCGCTCGAAATTCTTTCCGAACAGAAGGAACCTTACGACATTATCTTCAACGATGTCGATAAGATCGATTACCCGCGAGTCCTTCGATTGGCTCTCCCGTGCGTCAAGAGCGGCGGCTTGTTTATAACGGATAACGTGCTGTGGAGCGGCAAGCTGCGGAAGCCCAATCCGGACGATCAGACCAAGGCCATCCTTGAATTCAACCGATTGATTTACGAATCGAAGGATTTGTTCACGACCATCCTGCCAATCCGCGACGGCGTGGCGGTTTGCGTGAAGAAGTGAAGTAAGGTGTAGGGCCTACTAAGGGAATCGCGGCTTAAAAAACTCTGATTAAGTGCGGACGAAAAGCGTAAACCACTGAGGGCACAGAGGCGTATAGAGGTCTCAAGGTACTTCATCAGAGCTTCCTTAAAGCGGATTATTCGTCGACAACTGAAGACGACCCCGTCACAGCCGCAGAACCCGCAGGGTGCTAAAATACTCGGTTTCTATCCCGTGCGCCAAAGGCTCTTATACCCTTGCCTGTCAATCGAACTCCTGAAACCCAGTTCCTCGAAGCCCAGCTCGCTGGAACAAAAAACTCCGAGGTCTATGCTCCCGAAACCCTGACTCGCGCTCAGGCGCACGCGCGGCCAGATTCATTCCCGGATCTGCTGGTGGTTGGCGCCGGTCCGACTGGATTAGCCTGTGCGATCGAGGCGGAAAAGGCGGGCTTCAAGGCTCTGGTCGTTGACAAGGGATGCCTGGTTAATTCTCTTTATCACTATCCAATCAGCATGGTCTTCTTCACGACGCCGGAGTTGCTTGAGATCGGCGACATTCCGTTCACTACGTCTTCCCCGAAACCTACGCGCATTGAAGCGCTCGAATATTACCGCCGGGTGGCAGAACACTTCCAATTGCATGTGCGGCAGTACGAGTGGGTCAAGACCATCACCGGCGAAGACGGCAAGTTTTGTGTAACCACGACCGACCGGAACAGCGCCATTCACGACTACCGCGCGCGAAAGATCGTGATCGCGACCGGCTATTACGATCTTGCCAACCAGCTCGACATCCCCGGCGAGGATCTCGAAAAGGTTTTTCACTACTACAAGGAACCGCATCCTTATTACGACACGGATGTGGTCGTGATCGGCGGCAAGAACTCTGCAGCCGAAGCAGCATTGGATCTGTGGAGGCACGGCGCGCGAGTCACCCTCATTTACCGCGGAGAGCAGATGCATCACCACGTCAAATACTGGGTGCGGCCTGACATCGAGAACCGCATCAAAGCCGGCGAAATCGGGGCCTATTTCAGGAGCACGGTTCAGGAGATCGGCCCGGACTTCGTGGTGGTGAAAACTCCGTCTGGCACGCTTCGCCTGAAAAACGATTTTGTGTTCGCGCTCACTGGCTACCACCCCGACTACGACTTCCTGCGCAGCATCGGCATCGAACTGTCTCCCGAGCAACTGCGTCCGGTGTGCGACCCGGAGACTCTGGAATCGAATGTTCCGGGAATCTACGTGGCGGGCGTGATCGTAGCCGGATCGAGGACCAACGAGATCTTCATCGAGAATGGCCGGTTCCATGGCAAGCTGATCGCCGGAAACCTGAGCGAAAAGCTTGGCCGAGGGAACCCCAATGTTCCCCTGGACGCGACGTGATTCCATGCAACTTTCCGCTTGACAAACCTTACATGTAACCCTACAGTTACGCATTATGCGGAACCGTTCGGTTACATATTCGGCGGAAGCGACCTTCCATGCGCTGGCCGATCCCACCCGGCGCGCCGTTCTCGACCTGCTCCGCAAAGGCGAACAGCCCGCCGGCCACATCGCGCAGGCGTTTCCTGTATCGCGCCCGGCCATTTCCAAGCATCTGCGCCAGTTGCGCAAGGCGCGGCTGGTAGTGGAACATCGTCGCGGACGCCATCGCCTTTATCAACTGAACCCGGCGCCTTTGAAGGCGGTCGATTCCTGGCTCGAACACTATCGCCGTTTCTGGCAGATGAATCTGGCGAATTTGAAGACTTTTGTGGAAGGCGAGTACGCCCGCGAAACGGGCAAGACCCCAGGGAAGGACAAATAAATTTCAGGAGGAATGTATGAAAGGGTTTTCGAAGACCATCACTCCGGCTGCGATTGTCATTGCCATCGCCATTGCATTGCTCGGCGCCAGCTTCGCATTCGCGGAATCGGACGCGCACAAGTCGTTCGACCTGCTGAAAGGCATGGAAGGGAACTGGGCAGGGAAGAACGCGCAGGGCCAGCCATTGGAAATCACGTTTCGCGTGATCGCCGGCGGATCCGCCGTCATGAGCGAAATCCACGGCCATGGCCCGGAGAATATGATCACCATGTTCCACATGGATGGCGATCGCCTGATCATGACTCACTACTGTGGCTCCGGCAACCAGCCGCGCATGAAGGTCGATGCCGCGGATGCGAAGTCGGTCAGCTTCGAGTTCTTCGACGGCACCAACATCGGTCCTGGCGACGGACACATGCAACGCGTGACCTTCACCCAACCGGATGCGAATCACCACACCGAAGAATGGGCCTACGTCGATCACGGCAAAGAAATGAAAGAATCTTTCACGCTCGAGAGGGCAAAGTAAAGAACCCAGTAAGGAGCGGATCGATCCATGCCAACTGTGATGCCGCAAGCAATCGTGACTCCCGACCAGGATGCGGTGATCTGTGAAGTGCAGATCGCCGCTCCGGCGGAGAAGATTTTTCAGGCCTTGACCTCCGGCGATTTGCTGATGCGCTGGTGGAACGGAGAGGGAGGGCCATGCCGCGTCAAGGTCTGGGAGTTCGAGCCAAGGCTGGGTGGACGTATGCGGCATGTTGCCTATGATCCGACGGGCCAGATGAAGGTCAACGGAGTCACCGAATTCGAGATCGAGGGCGAGGTCGTGGAATTTGATCCGCCGCGCACGCTGGCCTACACGTGGCGCGCGAACTTTCATTCGCTCCCACAGCATCGAACTCTGGTGCGCTGGGAGTTGTCGCCAGTTGCCGATGGCACACTCGTCAAAATGACGCATAGCCAGCTCAAGCCGATTGCGGACGCTGCCGGCTACGCTCAGGGTTGGCCGGGAGTGATCGCGTCGCTCGTGAAATTTGCGCAATCGAAGTGACAAATTAGTCAAAGAAAGGATCAGCTCATATGGCCACGACGGCAATAACTCCCGATCAGGACGCGGTAGTTGGAGAAATCTTTGTTGCAGCGCCGCCCGCGCGCGTCTTCGAGGCGATCACCGACCCGAACCAGGTTCCACGCTGGTGGGGCCAGCAGGGAATGTACCGCATCACCGAGTGGAAGGGCGACGTGCGCCCCGGCGGCAAGTGGTCGAGTGTCGGGGTCGGCGCCGATGGCAAATCCTTTCGTGTGGATGGCGAATACCTGGAGGTTGATCCTCCGCGCCTGCTCGTCCATACCTGGGTCGCCAGTTGGAGCGGCAACCTGGAGACAGTTGTGCGCTGGGAACTCGAGCCCACCGATGTCCACGGACTACATACAACCGGTCCAAAGCGAGCGGGTACAGGGACGCTGCTGAAGATCCGCCAAACCGGCTTTACCGGAGCACCAGAGGCTGCCAAGGGCCATTCCGAGGGATGGAAGCGCGTTCTGGGCTGGATGCAGGCTTACGTTGAGAGTAGCGAGACGGTGGACAGCAGGGAAGCGGCGTCGCACCAGGCGCGAAACCCGTAAATAATGGCCTGGAGTCTGTAATGCAATTGAAGTACAATAGCAGGCGAGGAAGGTTTCATGCCTGCCAATGCGTTGGTGCAAACACGGATCGATCCCGCTGTAAAAGAGCGGGCGGCAATGGTGCTGGAAAAGGTGGGGATCACGATTTCGGATGCGGTGCGTATTCTGTTGACGCGCACCGCTAACGAGGGCGAACTCCCATTCGCGCTGACCACGAACGCCGCACATGATGCGTGGTTCCGCGCCAAAGTACAGGAGGCGCTGGACGATCCACGCCCCGGCATCCCGCATGCAAGAGTTGAGGCGCGCTTCGCCAGGCGGCGAGCCGCCGCGGTGCGCAAGTCGAATGCGCGATAAGCGGGCGCGATCGATATGCGGCTGGAATGGTCTCGTTTCGCGCAAGCCGACCGCGAAGCAATCTTTGACTACATTGAAGCGGACAACCCTCAGGCTGCGATTAGGGTGGATGACCGCATCCGGATGCAGGTCAAGAGTCTGCTTCGCTTCCCGGAAAGCGGTCGGGCAGGCCGCGTCGACGGAACGCGGGAACTGGTGATTGACCGCACACCGTACATTGTTGCTTATCGCATAGCGGGTAGGGTCGTGCGGATTTTGCGCGTGTTGCATGGTGCCGAGAAATGGCCCGGGGAGATTTCTGAAGAAGCGAGAGAGTAGACCGGCGAACGACCCAAGACTGGCGACGACCGTGGGCTACCGCGCTTCAGAGAACGAAGGGTGGGCACGCGTAGCGCGAAGGCGCGATGAGGGCAGATCGTGCGTGCCTAATTTGCGATGCGGGTACCTGGTCATCCGGTCGGAACGGTCATCAGGGTTGGGAGCGTTATGGTGATCCCGGATGCGGTCGGGTGGTGGACGAACGAACACATCGCAAAGGGCGCGATGTGTTGGGCATTGTTTCGGGCTCCCGGTAGGAAATCAAGCATCGTCCTGTCGAGAGCTTCGCGGCAGTCGAGAACCCACTCATTCGCAAAGTGCGCGAATGAATGGGGCACCCTCATTGTCTTGGCCACCCGCCACCTTCATGAATCGTAAACGCGTTGAACCGTGTCCCTATTTGAACAGTCCGGGGTCGAAGTAATCCAGATCAACCGGAACACCGTTTATGACCTTTACCTGACAACCGGAATTGCCGTTGTGGTATTGATTTCCGGAACGGTAAGTCCACCCGTAATTGGGTGGAAATTCGCTGAATGGCACCAATCCAACTATCCCATCCCCACAGCCGGGCTCCGCGTCCCAGAGCGGGAGCTGGATCAATTTGGAGCAGTTCTTGCTCCCATTAGGGTTGCTGTTGCAGTTGCTGGTAAAACCCTGCCATTTGTTTCGTGTCGTATAAATGACGGGTGTCAGGTTGTTGGCTTTGATTTCGTCTACTGCGTCGGAAATCCAGTTGATCCGAGTTGCCGAGTCGGGGATAACTATGTGGCCTGTATCCTTCCAAACGACCGATCCGTCTTGAGTTTTGCCCCCCGCGTCGTTCCACTTCGGTGCCGAGGCGCCTGACATGCCGCTCTTGACCACCGTCTGGATGTGATTTGAGGGGTCGGTTATGCTGTCAACTTCCCACTGACTGTTCTGGTAAACCTGGAACCGTTTCCAGTCCACAAACTCTCCGCAACAATCTTCGACGTCGACAGCCATAAACTTCAACTGGCTTTTTGCCGAGCCGATGGCGGCCAGAGCCTGGTCGACTTGGTATGCACCGGTTTCGTCTTCAAAGTAGTTCAATAGAGCATAGGCAGCCGTGGCTACGCCATTATTCTGTTGCGCGCCAAGTAAGTTTGCATTTGCCCACTTATTCCCTGCAGGTCCCCCGCCCCAGGCCTCTGCCACTGCATAATCTATCCCCATACTTTTTGCCTGGGTCCAGAACTTGTGTTGCGCAGCTTGGTTTCCGATATTTTCCGAGAGGTCAATGCCATTGCCTTGTGCGTTATATGTAATCTCGAAAACAGTGCCATGTCCCGACACACCGCCGCCATAAGTAGTGCCGTACAGGTTGCCCGCGGCGTCCAGAACCAAACCACCGTATGGATTTGCTCCGTCCGTTCCGCCTGCGAAAGAGTAAAGTACGCTCTCATTCCCGTGCGAATCGAGCTTGAAAACCACACCGAAGCCGTTCGCTCCACCGTTGTAGGTAGTGCCGTAAAGGTTCCCCGCCGCGTCTTCGACCAAACCAGATTGCGGGTTCGCACCGTCGACTCCGCCCGAGAAGTTGTACAGGGTTGTCTCGTTCCCAGAAGGATCCAACTTAAAGACCACACCGCTCCCGGAAGCGCCCCCGAAGAACGCGGTGCCATATAAGTTGCCGGCTCCGTCCCGAATCAGATCGCCCCTCAGGTCGTACCCATCGGAACCTCCAAAGACATGGAGCGGTATCTCGGTGCCGGACATCGTTAGCTCAAACACTTCGCCATCACGAGCAGAGCCGTAGAGGTTGCCTGCCGCGTCCTCCACTAGTGCTGTGTCGGGGTGTCCGTCCCCGTTGGAGCCCGTAAAGTTGTAAATAATAGATTCGTTTCCGGAGACGTCGATTTTGAATATCGTTCCGCATCCCGTGTTGCCCTGGAAAGAGCACGGTCCATTGCCGCCGTAGTACGTAACACTGAATAGATTGCCTGCCGCGTCCCGAATCAGTGATGAAGGCGCGCCTATTCCGTCGGTCCCGCCCGCGAAGGCATGCAATATGGACTCGTTACTAGACGAATCTATTTTGAACACCACGCCGTGGCCGTAAGTGCCACCCGCACCCGCGGTTCCGTAGAGGGTGCCCGCCGCGTCGAAAATCAGCCCCGATTGAGGAGTTGAGCCGTCGGTGCCTCCCGCAAAGCTGTGGAGAACGTTTTCCTTCCCGGACCCGGTTAGTTGGAACACAACGCCCAAACCCTGCGTGCCGCCATTTCTGGTTGTCCCGTACAAATTGCCAGCGGTGTCCTGGATCAAGTTGCCCATGGGCTCGGATCCGTCTGAACCGCCGCTGAAACTGTAAAGTGTTTTGTAGGTCTGCCCCTGCGCTGCGCAGGTTAAGAGAGTGGTAACAATGAAAGCCGCCAGACAAAGAATTCGATACCCGGCAGTACGCTTGTCGGACATTTGTCCTCCTATGAGTTCGCTTCCGCACTCGAGGTGAATTGACCGGTAATTCCAATGGCCGGGAGACAGTCGAGCGAGCGAGTACATTAGAATTTCGAGAGAAGAGGGCGAGTTTTTGCGCGGCATTGAATCCTTTCGACCTCGTAAATCGGTCGACTGAAAGGCCCGCGTGATCGCCCCCTCGTAGAACGGCGCAGACCAACGATTTTCGCCCGAAGTCTAACCCGGCTGCGTCAATTGGGCAACCGAAAAAGTGTTCGATGTCGGTAGCACATGATATGTCCGGTTGAGATAGCAAGTGATATGTCCGCTTTGCGGGCGGCGAGGGTGGGAGACCATGCGGAGCATGGAAGCTTATCCGAGGGCTGCGATGGAGCGGGCGATGAAAGTACAGGATGTGATGTTGCAGGCGATGGCGAAGAAGATCACCTGGTGGCAGGCGGCGGAGATTCTGGGCATCAGCGACCGGCACATGCGGCGCTGGCGGGAGCGCTACGAGGAAGAGGGTTACAACGGCCTGTTCGACCGGCGGCGTGGGAAGCCGTCGCATCGGCGGGTTCCGGTGGCGACAGTGGAGAAAGTGTTCGCGCTCTATCGGGAAAAGTATTTCGATCTGAACGTGCAGCACTTCCATGAGAAGTTGCAGGCCGAGCACGGCATCGAGTTGAGCTACACCTGGGTGAAGCAGGCGCTGCAGGGAGCGGGTCTGGTGGGGCGGGGACGGAAACGTGGCGTGCATCGCAAACGGCGCGAGCGGCGGCCCTTGCCGGGGATGCTGTTGCATATCGACGGCAGCCGTCATCAGTGGTTTCAGGACGAGCGTTGGTACGACTTGATCGTGATTCTGGACGATGCCACGAGCGAGATTTATTACGCGCAACTGGTGGAGGAGGAATCGACGATGACGGTAATGGCGGGACTGAAGGAAGTGATCGAGCGCAAGGGCGTGTTCTGCGCGTTGTATAGCGACCGGGGCAGCCATTTCTGGCTGACGCCGAAGGTCGGCGGCAAGGTCGACTATCATCGTCGAACGCAAGTGGGCCGGGCCTTGCACGAGTTGGGAGTGCAGATGATTCCGGCCTACTCGCCGGAAGCGCGCGGCCGCAGCGAACGCAACTTTGGTACCTGGCAGGGACGGTTGCCGCAGGAGTTACGGCTCCACCAGATACGGACGCTGGAAGCGGCGAACCAGTTTCTGGGTACGCACTACGTGGCCGAGTTCAACCGCCGTTTTCAGGTCGCGCCGGCACAGCGCGGCAATGCTTTTGTGCCCTGCCGGAACCGCGATCTGGAGCGCATCTTCTCGCTCCAGTTCGAACGCAGCGTGAACCGTGACAACACGGTGAGCTTCCAGAATCTGAGCTTGCAGATCGAGCGCGTGCGCTGGCGAGCGACCTTGGCGGGCTGCCAGGTGGTGGTGCATCAGCATCTGGATGGAACTCTGAGTCTGACCCACGGTCCACATTGTTTGGGACGATACACAGCGCAGGGCGGGGCCATCGAGACGAGCAATACGGCAGCGCGCAGGGCGTTGGAAAAGCCGCTCCGAGGAAAAGTCATAAAACCGACTTTCCCTCCGAGCTTGGAAATCCCGCAAAGTACGCGGGATTCCCACTTTCCCACCACCCCGGCTACGGCTGCTGTCTAACTTAAACCGGACATATCATGTGCTACGAAAAGCGGACATTTTAACTTGCTACCGACACCGAAAAAGTGTTCGATCACAAACATGCGTGACCTTGGTCACTTTGATCTTTAGGTCCTCGGTGCATGCGTTACAGGTCGAACGCCTTGACGCTCCTTGAGTATCGAGGACGTAGGGGTCCTTCGACTCCGCAGGGACTTCACTTCGTGAAGTCTCTGCCCGCTCAGGAAGACAGCTCGGAGAAGATGGTGACAGCTGGCGGGAAGAATTAGGAAGGCGGGCTTTGCTCGAATGGACAGCCGAGGGCGGCTGTCCCTACGTGGTTTATACTGACTGCATGGCGGGGGCCCCGGACAAGACGTTTTACCTCGAAACCTTTGGCTGCCAGATGAATGTGCACGACTCCGAAAAGGTGATCGGCACGCTCTTGCAGCAGGGGTATCGGCAGGTCGAGACGGTCGACGAGGCGGGGTTGATCCTCTATAACACCTGCTCAATTCGCGACAAGGCCGAGCAGAAGGTCTTCAACCGGCTGAACGACTTCAAGAAGCTGCGGAAGCAGGGAAAGAAATTCGGCGTCCTGGGATGCGTGGCGCAGCAGGAGGGGGACCGGATTTTTGAGAAGGCTCCGCATGTGGATCTCGTGTGTGGCTCGGCCTCGTATCGAAACCTGCCGCAGATGCTGCTGCAAATCGAAAACGCACAGATAGAGACAGGAAAGATTGGGGCAGGGAATCGCGTTACCGGGCTGGACGATCGCCAGACCGATCTCTGCTTTGAGACCGAATACACTTCGCGCACCAACCCGCATCGCGGATATATCACCATCATCGAGGGCTGCGACAAGTTCTGCGCTTATTGCGTTGTCCCCTATACGCGCGGCAAAGAGCGCAGCCGGACTTCTAACTCCGTGCTGGCGGAGGCGCGGCAACTGGTCGACCTGGGATATAGCGAGATTCAACTGCTCGGGCAAAACGTGAACTCTTATCGCGATCCCGATGGAAAGAAGACCTTTGCCGAACTTCTGGCGGCGCTTGGAGAACTGGGCGGCATCCGGCGGGTACGGTTTACCACCTCGCACCCGCGCGACTTTGGGCGAGACATCGTCGAGGTGATCGACGCGGTGCCGACGCTTTGCGACCACGTGCATTTGCCGGTGCAGAGCGGCTCGACGCGTGTGCTCGAGGCCATGCAGCGGCTCTATACTCGGGACGAATACCTCGAGCGCATCTCCTGGATTCAGGCGGCTCGGCGCGACATTTCGCTGACCACCGACATCATCGTCGGTTTCCCGGGCGAGACCGAGCGCGACCTCGAGGAGACGCTGTCACTTCTTGAACTGGTCGGCTATGACAGCGCATTTACGTTCAAGTACTCGCCGCGGCCGAATACTCCGGCGCTGCGGTTGGAGGATGCGATTCCCGATGAGGAAAAAGCGCGCCGACTGGCGGTGGTAAACGAGAAACAGCGCCAGGTCTCGGCGCATCGTAACAAACGTCATCTGGGCGAGATCGTCGAGGTCATGGTAGAAGGGAAGAACGAGGCGCGCGGACAGTGGATCGGGCGGACTTCGCAAATCAAGGTGATGAACTTTACGGTTCCGGCGGGCGTTGAATTGAAGACTGGAAGCTACGTCAACGTGCTGGTGACGAACAGCTTTCCGAACAGTTTGGTGGGCGAGATGATGGCGTCGTTTTAGTCGAGGTCGCCGAGCGCGAGGCGCGCTCGGAACCGCCGGCGAGACGCCGGCGCTACGGTCGAATTGTTTGAGGTCTTATGGAAGTGGAAATGAAAATTCGCGGCCTCATGATGGATCCGGTATCGAACATGCCTATCGTGCTGCTGAAGGATATCGGCAGCGACACCGTGCTCCCCATCTGGGTGGGCGTGTATGAGGCGAATGCCATCGCGCTCGAAATCGAGAAGGTGAATACTCCGCGTCCCATGACGCATGACCTGATCAAGAACGTTCTCACCGGACTGGATACGCTGGTTCACAAAGTGGTGGTAACGGAATTGAAAGACGACACGTTCTACGCCGTGATCTGGCTGGAAAGGGAAGGCCGGGTGGTGAGCGTCGACTCGCGGCCGTCGGACGCGCTGGCACTGGCGCTGCGCATGGATTGTCCAATTTTTGTGGACGACGAGGTCCTCAAGAATTCGAAGCAGGCTGCCAATCTCTCCGACCGCGTCACCAGCGACGAGCTGCGCAAATGGCTGGAAGGCTTGGGCGACGACGACCTGGGCAAGTACAAGATGTAGCCGAGAGCTATCAGCTGTCAGCTCTCAGTTTTCAGTTGTCAGCACTGAGTTCTGTTGGCAACATCTTAGTCGAATCATCACAACTCCGAATTTCCGTCATGCCTGACTCTGCCGAACAGCTTCAGCGCATCTACCTTGCCGGCTTCGAACTCCAGACCTTCGACCGCTTTCCCAAATGCGTGGGCGTGATTCGGGATCACTGCATCGCGCTGCTCGTTCCGGGCGCCGACGGTTTGCAGGTGCTGGGCACCCCCGGCTGGCGCATGGGCGAAGTGATGGGCGTGCTTACCGAGGTCGAAGGACGTAAGGTGTTTCAGGCGAAAGCGGAAGTGGTGGAGGCCACTCCGGAGCGCCTGGAGGCCTTGCGGCGTTTTCGGGAGGAGTTAAGAACACTGTTAGGGAGATAAGGCCAGCCTGAGAGCGCCGCATCATACCGTAACGAGAATCATCAACGCATGCCGTATGATGCTATATATAAATATTTGACATCATCTGTCGGTCTATGACATCATCATGTCATGAGAACCACCGTGAGTCTGGATGATGATGTTTTCGAAATGGCCAAACGGTATGCCAAAGCCCATTCGGTAGCAATGGGGAAAGCCCTTTCTGAACTTGTCCGTCGCGGGGCCGACGCGCCGCCAAGAACACGCAAGGTAAACGGGCTCCTGATCTTTGACTTGCCGGAGGGTGCCGAGAAGATTACATCCGAACATGTCAAACGGTTGGAGAACGAAAGCTGGTGACGTACCTGCTTGACGTGAATCTGCTGATTGCCCTTTTGTGGCCCACCCACGAGGCGCATGCCAAGGCGCAGCGCTGGTTTGCCCAGAATGCGCATCACGGGTGGGCGACCTGCGCGACCACCGAAATGGGGTTCGTTCGCATCGTCTCAAACCGTCTATTTTCACGGCCCAGCACATCCCCTACGGACGCACTCAAGGTGCTGGGCGGCAACCTCGACCATCCTTCACATCGCTTCTGGACGGAGGACATCAGCGTACTGGACGGGTTGGCATTTTGCGGCAAACGCCTGGTCGGCCATCAACAGGTCACTGACGCTTACTTGCTGGGTCTGGCCATTCACAAGAAGGGAAAACTGGCAACGCTCGATGCAAGCGTTTCGTCCGTTTTGACCGGTGATAGTGCGGGACTGGGACACCTTGTGCTGGTTTAGGGACTACTTTGCTCATTTACATAATACCTGTTATCGGACATCACTGATAACGCCTAATCTCCCGCTCCAGCAAGCACAATTCCTGCATGGAATAATGTCCCAGCGATCCGGGTCGCGATGGCGATCAGCTCGCGCTGTCCGTAGAAAACTTTCACCAGCGGGGCCCGAGACATCTCCGGCAAATTCACGGCACGGCCAGTGCGAATGAGCGCCACACTTTCATCCGTCGCGGTCACGCTGGGCAGATGGGGCGCCAGCTTTCGGGGATGGACAAACATATCCTCGACAGTTCCCTGCCGCCTGGCCGATTCCAACTCATCAAGGCGGTGGGCATCCGCAAGGACAAATTCCGCCACGGTTGTTCGCCGCAGCGCCGCCAGGTGCGCGCCACAACCCAATTTCTGCCCCATGTCATGCGCGATTGACCGCATGTACGTTCCGGAGCCGACGTAGGCGCGAAAGAAGGCTTGATCACCAGCCACATCGAGAATGACAAATTCCTTGATCTCGACCTGCACCGGCTTGAGGCGAACTTCCTGATTCTTGCGTGCTAGTTTGTAGGCGGGAACGCCGGCGATCTTCTTTGCTGAAAACGGCGGCGGCATCTGCTCCAATTTGCCTTGGAACTCGGCAGCCAGCGCGCGGATCGCTTCCAGCTTGACGTTTATGCTCTGGGGAGAAGTGACCGGCTCGCCGTCGGCATCGTAGGTGCTGGTCGAAAAACCAAAACGGATTGCGCCCTCATATGTTTTCTCGGCATGCGTATAAAACTGCGCCAGGCGCGTGTAGTTGCCGATGACGAGCGGCAGGACTCCGGTCGCCGACGGATCGAGCGTTCCCAGATGGCCGACCGAGCGCTGACCCAAAATGCGGCGCACGCGGTTGACGACGTCGTGCGAGGTGAGCCCCTGCGGTTTGTCGATAATCAGGACGCCGTTCATGGGATTATGTAATTTGGTAATTCGTAATTTGGTAATCTGTGAACGGACTTGGGATCGTCGTTGGTAAATGGTGCGGCATCACAATCGCCAAATTATCAAGTTACAAAATTACCAAATTAAATGATTCCTCTCCGCGACGATCAGCCGAGCTTCTCCACGCCCTTTATCAATTATTTTCTGATCGTGCTGAATTCCGTCGTCTTCCTGTGGGAACTTTCGGTCGGCCACCGGGCATTAGGGCGCTTTATTACCGAATTTGGCGTGATTCCTCACCATACTCTCGTCGTGCTGACGGGCCATTCCGCGGAGGCGCCCGTCGCCGCGATCCTGCCCCTGTTCACCTCCATGTTCCTGCACATTTCATTCTGGCACATTGCCGGGAACATGCTTTTCCTCTGGATCTTCGGCGACAACGTCGAAGACTATCTCGGCCACTTCCACTATCTTTTGTTTTATCTCGTCAGTGGACTCGCCGCCGACTTCACTTACATTCTCCTCGACGCCAACTCCCGCGTTCCGAGCATCGGCGCCAGTGGAGCGATTGCAGGCGTGATGGGCGCCTACTTCATTCTCTACCCGCGCGCCCGCGTGCTGGTCTGGTTTCCGCCAATTTTCTTCTTTCATGTGCCGGCGTGGCTCATGTTGGGCTACTGGTTTCTGATTAACTTCTTGAGTGGAGCCGCCAACTCCATCGCGGAGTCGACCCAGGCCTCCGGAACCATTATTGCCTTCTGGGCGCACGTTGGAGGCTTCGTAGCGGGCATGCTGATGGTGAAAGCATTTTCGGAACGGCCGCACCGATATCGGTATGGGACGTGGTGAACAAGCCGTCAGCTCTCAGCCATCAGCCGTCACCCGAAAACCGGGCAGCACAAATCCGCTCTAGCCGTTACAATATCCATGGGGCATCGGCAGCGCGTCCAGAAAAATCTGCATCAATTTACGAATGAGTGCCATCCAACCAAACGTACAGCAACCGGTCAGCGAAGAAATGGAGCTGGTCCGGCGCGCCAAGCGCGGCGACGATTCCGCGTTTGAGGAGTTGGTGCGGCGGTACGATCGAAATGTTTTCCGCATCGCGCAGCACATTACGCAGAATCGCGAAGACGCGGAAGATGTAGTTCAGGATGCCTTCCTCAAGGCGTATGGAAACCTGGCTCAGTTCCAGGAGCAATCCAAGTTTTACACCTGGTTGGTTCGGATTGCTGTTAACGAAGCGCTGATGAGGTTGCGCCGGAGACGGCCGGAACGCATGGTCTCTCTGGACGAAGATGTCAAAACTGAGGACGACTCGCTACCTCGCGAGGTTGCGGATTGGAGCCCCAATCCGGAACAGATGTTCAACCAGGCGGAGTTGAGAGAGATTTTAACTCGCACGATTCAGGGACTGCCGACCGGCTTTCGGACGGTATTCGTGCTGCGAGATGTTGAAGGCCTCTCGACGGAAGAAACGGCTCAGGCGCTGGAATTGAGCATTCCGGCCGTGAAGTCGCGCTTGCTGCGGGCGCGTCTGCAGTTGCGCGACCGGCTTAGCCGCTACTTTCAAAAACGGGCCAATGGAGATGGCGACAAACCAAGTGGGGATGGCGATCAGTGAAGTGTTCTGAGTTTCTCAACGAGTTAACGAACTACCTCGACAAGGCGCTGGACGAGCGCACCAAAGCCGAACTCGAAGATCACTTGGCGTGGTGCCACAACTGCTACGTGGTTTGCGACACAACTCGGAAGACCATCGAGATCTACCGTAACCAGGAACTCTACGAATTACCCGACGACCTGCGCGGACGGCTGCAGACAGCCATTATGAGCAAGTGTTCGTCACAAAAAAAGTCTGGTCCACAAAAGCTCTAGGCCACAGAACTCTGGCTTTTCATTCTTTTTTCCACCCTCTCTATCCATGCACTAGGGAAGCTCTGATTAAGTATCCTTGGGACCTCTGTGCGCCTCTGTGTTTCTCTGTGGTTTACGCTTTTCGTCGGTACTGAATCAGAGTCTCCCTGGTAGCGTGACCGCCAGAAGATTACCGCAGCCAGCCGACCGTAACGCCGGCACCTTGCCGGCGGTTCCGAGAGCCTGCCCTGAGCTTGCCGAAGGGGCGCCCCGCCCTCGGCCCCCGGCGGCTGTAGAAAGATCATGCGGTCAAGACACCAGTGTGAGATCCAGCAGCCTTGATCGCTCGCGGTGCCGGCACTTATCGGCAACCTTTGAGGCAGAGACCGAATCCAATCCTCGTTCCAAGGAAGCGCGAACCTTTTCCACACAAAATGAATCTAACTTGATATACGAACTACTAACCACGCGAAGGATACTAACGGTTAGTTCGCTCTTCTTCTGTGGGAGGTGACGCGATGCTTGGGAAGATAATGGATGCGATGTTCGGCTGTCGGCATTCCCGTTACAGTTTTCCGCTCACGATTCGGGCGGGTTCCCGGCGCGCCTCGCCAGTGTCACGAATCGGCACTTACGTGGTCTGCCTGGACTGCGGTCGCGAGTTCGCTTACGACTGGCAGGAAATGCGGGTGGCCGATCCACATTCGGAGAAGACGGCTCGTTCCCTCGTCACAAAGGTAGCCTCGTAAGGGCGGCGGCACTGCTAGCGGTCGCCTGCAAAACTCGCAGGTTGGCTGCCCCAAGAAGGCTGCCTGGTGTTTTTTATCGCACTTCCCTTCCAGTGGTATTCCAGCTAGATTTCGGTAGTGGGTCGGTTTGAATTTGTCATGAAAGGGCACAGCTTTAGCCGTGCCGTAAATACCGCAAAATGAATGCGGCAGCCTCTTGGGACTGCGCTTTGCAAACTGACCCACTACCCTAAATTTCACTCACCTTTTTATTCCGAAAGGCGGATAATGAGAGTGGTAGTGTCCGCGGGTATACCTTCGCGCGGTCAGTTTCGGCCGGTCTCTCAGGATCGGCTTGCTTAAGGCCGCAAGCGCAGGCGTCTCTGCCCGCGGTTCTGCCGGGAGGTGTCTATGCCACTTTCCAAGCTCCGGGAATTTCTGGATCGCAATCAAATCAAATACCTGGTGATCTCGCACTCCGTGGCCTACACGGCCCAAGGGATTGCCGCTCTTACACACATCAAGGGAAAAGAGCTGGCCAAAACCGTCATGGTCATGGTCGACGGACGCCTGGTGATGACCGTAGTGCCAGCGTCGTACCGCGTCGACCTCTACCGCCTGAGGAAATATCTGGGCGCAAAAACCGTGGAACTGGCCAGCGAGCAGGAATTTCGCGGCCGCTTTCCCGACTGTGAAACCGGTTCCATGCCGCCCTTCGGCAATCTCTATGGCATGGACGTTTTCGCCGACGAGAATTTGGCCGATGACAACGAAATTGCCTTCAACGCCGGGACCCACCGCGAACTGGTTCGCATGACCTTTGCCGACTTTGAAAGGCTGGCGAAGCCAATGCTCATTCCGCTGGCGGCGGGACAAGGCCGGGCGCACGCAGCCTGACCGCAAGCGTAGCGACAGCCGCCCTGACCGCTAACGTAGCGACAGCCGCCCTCGGCTGTCCAAGCGGATGGAAAGCTAAAAAGTATCGCGCGGCCACGGCGCGAGTGCCCACGTCCGAGGTACTCAGGGATGTTCCTGTCATTTTTCATGCAATCTTCACAAATCGCTGTGTTAGATTTGGCCCATCCATGGTCAACTTAAAAGTCTGCGGAGGAAAATGAATTGGGCAAGGACATGGTCCCGAAGAAGATCTTCTTCACCAAGGGTGTGGGAAAACATCGCGAGCGCCTGACTTCATTCGAGCTTGCCCTCCGCGATGCTGGCATCGCGGCCCAAAATCTGGTGCGCGTTTCATCCATCTTTCCGCCCCAGTGCAAGCTCATTCCCCGCTCCCAAGGCCTTAAGTACTTGCACCCAGGCGAAGTCGTCTTCGCGGTCGTCGCTGAAAATTCGACCCATGAACCGCATCGCCTGCTCGCCGCCTCGATCGGTGTTGCCATCCCGGCCGACCGCAATACCTATGGGTACCTAAGCGAGCACCATTCATTCGGCGAGACCGAAGACGCGGCCGGTGACTACGCGGAAGAACTGGCGGCGGAGATGCTTGCCACAACGCTCGACGTGGAGTTCGACCCCGACCGCTCCTGGGACGAAAAAAAAGAAATCTACCGCATCTCGAACAAGATCGTCCGCACAGCCAATGTCACCCAGTCCGCAGTAGGCGATAAGCGCGGCCTGTGGACAACGGTAATCGCGTCAGCCGTGACGATCTTCGATTAGATCCGGCGTAGAAGACGCGAGCTTGCTGCGTCTACTCTTTCCCCCATTTATTCCGCCGTCGCCACCACCTTCTTCCCCGCCGGCTTCTTCTTCAACCGCTCCAGCACCGCCGCCACAATCAGCGGCAATCCCACGGTCGCATCCACAAACACCTCTCCAAACTTCCCGCCTTCCGCCGGAGGCACAAACTTCCCCCACGACACCGCCTCACTGTAGGGCGAACCCGACAACCCTCCCCAATACACCGGTTCCGGGCAGATGCGCAAACCGTAGTGATAGCGCTTCAGCGGCAGGTCTTCCCCGCCCCGCCGGTGCCGCAACTCGATGAATGGGCCAAACTGTTGCGACCAGTTTCGCGGCACACCTCCGCCAATGGTGAAAATCCCCAGCCGCTTCTGCGCGAGCAGCGTCGCCGCAAAGTATTCCAAGTCTTCGAACGGGTCAAACCGGAAACGCGCCTTCCCCTCCTTGTCGCGTTCGCGATTGGTAAGCGCAAAGTCCAATCCAAGTTCGGAATCGGAAAACGCCGGAACAAACACCGGGACATCGTTTTCATACGCCGACTTGAGAATGCCGCGCTGTCCCTTGGCCGTCTTCGAAAGATGCTTCCCGATCGCCCGGTTCAGTTTGTAGGAGCACATCACTTCATCCGCGTCCCATGCCGAGAAGACGGCGTGCATCACCCGCTCCACGTCATCGAGATTCTGCTCAGGCTCAAGCGTGTCGTAGACGCGGTTATAGCCAGCCTCATAAAGTTCTTCATCGCTAAACTCGGGATTGTGCCGGAAATGCGCGCGCCCGGTGGCTTCGACCAGCCCATGGGCCATGAGCGCTCCAGTCGAGACGATCGCATTCACGATGCCCCGCTCGATCAACTCGCCGATAATCAATCCCTGCTTCGCCACGGTCATCGCGCCCGCCAGCGTCATCACGATGAACGCATCTCTATCCCGCGCCATCGCTTCCAGCACATCGGCCGCTTCGCCCAGTTGTCGTCCGGTGAATGCCGTCTTGGCCATCGCCCGCACCAGTTCGTCAATCGACCCAATCGTCGCCAGATCAAGCGGCGCCAGCGGAATCAGCCGGTCGGCAACCGGATCGTGGAGCTTGCGGTCAATCCCCGCGCCTTCGCTTGCAGCCTGATGATTGCCCTGCTTTGCACTCTTTTTCTTCACCAATACAACCTCCGATAAAGAACGATAGGAATTAAACAATGTACTAGAACGAACGAATGCCGCGAAGCAAGAATCCTCGCGACGAAATGTTAAGGTTTGATTTCAATCGGCGTTCCCACCTTCACCAACGCCCAAATTTCGTCCATTTCCCCATCCGATACGGCGATGCATCCATCGGTCCAGTCATGCAAAACCTGAGCCTTCCCTACCCACGCGTACTCTTTCGGCAGTCCGTGCAGCATGATTTCGCCTCCCGGAGGAACGCCCGCTTTTCTCGCGGCGGCGGTATCCTTTGCATTCGGATATGAGATGTGAAAAGACTTATAAAACTGACTGTGTGGATTCCGGGCGTCCAGTACATACGAACCCTCGGGCGTCTTGTGATCGCCCTGCCGAGTCTTGGCGCCGACTGGCTGACCTCCAAGAGCAACCTTGTAGGTTCGAACTACCCTACCGTGGGATAAGAGAACCAACTTCCGCTGTTGTTTATAGACGACCAGTTGATTGACGGCAGATACCGCGTCATCGGCTGCGAACAAACAGGACAAACCCAAAATAAGAAAGACAAAAGCCAAGCGGCGCATCCCGACTATTGTATTCTCGGAGTCTCTCTTAGCTTTGGTATTCTGAAAAGCACGTCCTTTGCGTCAAAGGGTAAAGACCGCTTAACAAACAAGAATGCCCGACAAATTCACCGTCGCTCTCATCCAGATGTCGTGCGGCCCCGAACCGGCCGACAACATGGCCAAGGCGATTGATCGCATCGCCGAGGCCGCAAAAAACGGCGCGCAGGTCGTCTGCCTGCCCGAACTTTTCCAGACCCAATACTTCTGCCAGCGCGAGGACGCGAATCTCTTTGACCTGGCCGAACCCATTCCCGGCGCGAGCACGGAGAAGCTGTCCGCCGCGGCGCAGCAAAATAAAGTTGTTCTGGTGGCGTCGCTCTTCGAGAAGCGAGCCCCCGGCGTCTATCACAACACGGCAGCAATCTTCGATTCCGACGGCGCTCTGCGCGGCATCTACCGCAAGATGCACATTCCCGATGACCCGCTCTACTACGAAAAGTTTTACTTCACTCCGGGAGATCTCGGCTTCAAGGCTTTCGATACCGAGGCCGGAAAAATCGGCACGCTGGTCTGCTGGGATCAGTGGTACCCGGAGGGCGCACGCCTGACGGCGCTGCAGGGCGCAAGCATTCTCTTTTATCCAACAGCGATCGGTTGGCATCCGGCGGAGAAGGCCGAGTTCGGAGTTTCGCAACATGACGCCTGGCGCACCATTCAGCGCGCGCATGCGATTGCCAACGGCATTTATGTGGGCGTCGTCAATCGCGTTGGTTTTGAAACCGGCAATATTCGCGGCAACTGCGCGCCCGGCAAGGGCCTCGAATTCTGGGGTGGATCGTTTTTCTGCGATCCCTTCGGTCGTGTATTGTCTGAAGCGTCGCATGATAAAGAAGAAATTCTCCTCGGCGAGGTCGATTTGAAGCACCTGGAAGAAGTTCGCCGCAACTGGCCTTTTCTGCGCGACCGCCGCATCGACAGCTACGCCCCGATCACCAGCCGCATGCTGGATGGAAAGTAAGATGTGTCGGATGAAACAAATCCAAGATGCCTGATGTCACGATCACAGAAACGCTTTCCAAATAGGCAATCACGTTGAACCCGCGTTCCTCCGTGCCCTCCGTGTCCTCCGTGGTATAAGCTTTTCACTGGATCTTGCATGAAACGACGCGAACAGAAGCTCCCCACCGCCCTCGGCTTCCGCATGCCGGCCGAGTGGGAGCCCCATGCTTCGACGTGGCTGGCGTGGCCACATTTCAAGGACGACTGGCCGGGAAAGTTCGAGCCGATTCCGTGGGTCTATGCGGAGATCATCCGCAATCTGGCCCGCCACGAGCGCGTCGATCTGATCGTCAACAGCGAACGCGCAGAGAGAAACGCAAGGGCGGTTCTCGAAAAAGCAGATGCACTCTCCGACAACATCGTCTTTCATCGCTGGCGCACCGACCGCGTATGGACGCGCGATTCAGGATGTATTTTCCTTGCGAGTCACGAGCCACGAGCCGCGAGCCACGAGCTCGATCCAAGTGATCGCTCGAAGCTCGTGGCTCGAAGCTCGAAGCTCGCCGCCCTGCACTTCCAATTCAACGCCTGGGCCAAGTACGACAACTACCAGCTCGATGCGAAACTCGGAGCGCGCATGGCAAAAGCGTCCCGCGCCCGCGTGATTCATCCGCTTCACAGCGAAGAGCCCATCGTGCTCGAAGGCGGCTCCATCGATGTCAACGGCCAAGGCACGCTGATCACCACCGAAGAATGTCTGCTCTCCACCACGCAGCAGCGCAATCCGCGCCTGGACCGCGCCGCCTACGAGCAATTGTTCGCCGACTATTTCGGAATCCAGTCAGTCATCTGGCTAGGCGACGGTATCGAGGGAGACGACACCCACGGCCACGTCGATGACCTAACCCGCTTCGTAGCCCCCGGCACGGTAGTCACCATGATCGAGCCAAGTGCACAAGACGAAAATTATTCCGCGCTCCACCACAACCTGGGACGCCTGCGAGCCGCGCGCGATCAGGATGGCCAGCGCCTGAACGTAGTAGAAATTCCGATGCCGCGCCCAGTCGTCTTCGAAGGCCGGCGCCTGCCCGCCAGCTATGCGAATTTCTATATCGCGAATGGAGTCGTGCTGGTTCCGGTCTTCAACGATCCCAACGACCGCATCGCACTCAACACCCTGGCCGATGTGTTTCCTCGCCGCGACATCGTGCCAATTTATTCCGGCGACCTCATCTGGGGATTCGGCGCCCTCCACTGCATGACGCAACAGGAACCAGCAATAAAGTAATCCGTAGCCGCATTCGGCAGAGCGTAGCGCCGGCACCTTGCCGGCGGTTCCGGGGGCGCCTCGCCCCCGCGTAGCGACAGCCGCCCCCGGCTGTCCAAGGCTGTCCAAGAAAGCGGATGGAAAGTTAGAAAAAATCGTGCGGTCACAGCACTAGAATATAGGGTCTTTCGAGGCCCAGGAATTTCCGAGACCCGGCAACTCCCCCGCCGCCCGCCATATATCATATTTCGAGGCAAACCCCGCCAACTTTCCCAGGAATATTTTCAACCCCATTCCCATTTTGGGAACCCGGCCTTCACCTCACTCCCCAGCCTCTTCTTTCTCCCTTTTCATCACTTCCCACAACGCCCGATTGATGCGCGTCTGGTATTTTGGCCCCTCCTTGAACCAGGCAAGCACGTCGGCATCCAGAAACAGCGTGACCCGCTTCTTACGTGGTCGCCGCCATGGCCGGTAGGGCCCAGAATGCAGTTCCCCATCACCGGAGCCCTGCAAGCCCGGAATCTTCCGGCTGGCGCTCGCCAGCTTTCGCCGGCTCCTAACTCTCTTAGGTCGTTTCACTTATGGCCCTTTGTCATATATAACTGTACGGACAATAATACATGAACAAAATGTTCCACGTGGAACACTACGGAACATTCGTTTACACTCTTACCCGTGAACGCCGAGATCATCGCCGTCGGGTCGGAGTTGCTCACTCCTCACCGGCAGGACACCAACTCGCTCTACCTCACCGAGAAGCTCAACGAATTGGGAGTTGAGGTGCGCTTCAAATCGATCGTCGGCGATGACTGCGAGAGCCTCGTCGCTGCAACCAAGCTGGCCATGCGGCGCTCAGACATCATTATTTTTTCCGGTGGCCTGGGCCCCACCGAGGACGACCTCACTCGCGAGGCGGTGGCTGAGGCTCTAGGACTGACGCTGCGCCGCGATCCCGAGATCATTGCCAGCCTCGAAGAACGGTTCGCCAAGCGGGGATACAAATTCTCTCCGAACAATGCCAAGCAGGCGGACGTGATCGCCGGCGCCATCGCCTTGCCGAACACGATGGGAACCGCGCCCGGCCAGTGGATCAGCGGAAAATACGATGGACAGGACCGCATTCTCATCCTGCTGCCTGGCCCGCCCTACGAACTCAAGGCGCTCTTCGAAGGAGAATGTGTTGCGCGCCTCCGCGCGAAAGTTCCCGAGCAGCACATTGCTATGCGCACGCTCAAGATGGCGATGATTCCGGAATCGCAGGTAGATGCGCGCGTGTCGCCGATCTACAAAACCTATACCGATGTCGAAACTACGATCCTTGCCGGCGGTGGAGAAATTCAACTTCACCTGCGATGCCGCAAGGATTTCCAGGCCGAAGCCGAGGCCCGAGTGGAAGAACTGGCCGAGAAGATCGAAGATGAGATGGGCGATGCGATCTTCTCGCGCAAAGGGGAGACGATCGAGCAGATTGTCAGCTACCTGCTGCAGATGCGCAACATGACACTGGCGACGGCCGAATCGTGTACTGGCGGCCTGCTCGCAGAACGAATAACCTCGCTGAGCGGAAGCTCGCGCTACTTTCTTGGCGGCGCTGTCGTCTACTCGAACGAGTTGAAGACGCAATTTGCAAATGTGCCAAAGGCTCTGATCGACAAGCACGGAGCCGTGAGCCGCGAGGTGGCGGTGGCCCTGGCGGAAGGCATTCGCAAGCGGTGCCTTTCGAGCTATGGCGTCGGCATCACCGGTGTTGCGGGGCCTACGGGCGGCACCGAGCAGAAGCCGGTTGGGCTCCTCTATATTGCGGTGGCGGGCGAGGAGGGGACGCAGGTGGTAGAGCGGAATTTTCCTGGCGACAGGAAGAGAATTCGACAGTTTGCGACACAGCAGGCGCTGGAGATGATCCGGCGGGCGTTGATATGAAGTGGCGCTGTCCCTTCGACCCAGTATCGTCAGGTGGGGATAGAGGTCCTTCGACTCCGCAGGCACTTCGCTTCGCGAAGTACCTGCTCCGCTCAGGATGACAACTCGCAAAAGTGTTCTTTGCGTGTCGCAGTGCCTATGGTTGCAGAGGTCCTATGCGAATCTTTATCGGCATCGATCTCGACGAGGAAATCCGTGGGAAGATTGCGCGCTTCCTGGAGGGCGTCAGCGGCTTTGCGCCGGAGGCGCGCTGGGTGCGTCCCGAGTCGCTGCACATCACGCTGAAGTTCATTGGCGAACAAAAGCCGGAACAGGTTGAAGCCATCACGCAACGGCTGCGACAGGTGCGAGGCATTCCATTCGAGATTCGCGTGTCGGGATACGGATTCTTTCCGACGGCGAAAGCGCCGCGCGTGTTTTGGATTGGCATACAGGCGGGGCCCGCCTTGGCAGAATTGGCGGCGCAAATTGATGCGACCGTCGCCGAAATGGGCGTTCCGCGCGAGGAGCGGCCTTTCAGTCCACACCTGACGCTGGCGCGCGCTGGCGGCAGGTCGGGCGATCCCAAGTGGCGCAAGGGCGACGGGCCGAATTCTGTTTTCGCGGTGTTGCAGAAGCGGCTTTCGGCGATGGGCGGGATTGAGTCCGGTACACTTACGGAGGCTCTGATCAAGCGTCCGCAAAAAACGCAAACCACGGAGCACACAGAGGTACACGGAGGCCCTCAAGTGCTTAATCAGAGAGTCCTTATGTTCGGCAGTATGACGGCCGACAAGTTTATTCTCTACCAGAGCCAGCTTTCGCCGAAGGGATCGAAGTACACGAAGCTGGAACGGTTCGCAATGGAACCGCAAGGCATTTAGAGTTCTCGGTTCTCAGTTCTCGGTTCTCAGAGAGAGGCGTGGAACCTAGGTTTTCTGAGAACTGGCAACCGAGAACTGAGAACCATCAACCGATGAGCACAATTTCCTATTTCGTCGTCGCGATCGTCAGCTACCTGCTGGGATCAATTCCCTTCGGCTACCTGCTGGTGCGGATTGTCACGGGCGACGATGTACGCGCCAGCGGGAGCGGCAACATCGGGGCGACCAATGTGGCGCGCAAATCGCCGGTGCTCGGGATCGCGACGCTTGTTCTGGACGCTGCGAAAGGTCTCGCGGCGGTGTTGTTTGCGCGCATGGCATTTGGCGGATCACACCGGCACCTCCTGATGACGACCGCTGCGCTGTTTGCAGTTTGCGGCCATCTGTTTCCGGTCTGGCTCAAGTTCCACGGCGGCAAAGGGGTTGCCACCAGTCTGGGGGCGTTCGCCTTGCTTACTCCGAAATCAATTTTGTGCATGGTGGGACTCTTTGTTGTGCTGGCGATCGCTTTTCGTTACGTATCGCTGGGCTCGATCGCGGTGGCTGCGGCTTTTCCGCTGCTGGCGTGGGCACTCGGCGAGTACCGCGATCCGCTTGAACTGCTGATCATTGCCCTCGTATCTGTGCTGGTGATCCTGAAACACCGGCAAAATATCGGCCGGCTGGCCGCAGGGACAGAATCCAAACTTGGACAAAAATCCGGAGCAGGAATCCAATGAGCCGAATGGCAGTGATCGGCGCAGGAGCATGGGGAACCGCATTGGCGATCGCGCTTGGACGCAAGGGCACGCACAGCGTCCGGCTGTGGGCCAACGAACCCGAGGTCGTGGAGAGCATTGCGAAGGTTCGCATCAACGAACGCTTTCTGCCGGGATTCGAACTGCCGGCGTCGATCGAAGCGACCAACGATTTGAGCGCGGCCCTCGCGGGAACAGAGATCGTGGTCAGCGTCATGCCATCGCAGCATTGCCGCGCTCTTTTTGAACGAATGTCCTCCGAACTCCGTCCAGAGACATTGGTTGTGAGCTGCACAAAAGGTTTGGAGAACGCAACGCTGCTGCGTATGACGGAAGTGATCGCCGATGTTTTGCGGACGCGCAAGTTCACGCCTCGGGTGGGAGCGTTGAGTGGACCGTCGTTCGCCAAAGAGGTTGCGCGCGGCGATCCGACTGCCGTCACGGTGGCCTCGGCCGATAGCGAACTGGCGCGCGCCGTGCAGCAGGCCTTCAACGGCTCCCGCTTTCGCGTGTACACGAACGACGACGTGATTGGCGTGGAATTGGGCGGAGCGCTGAAGAACATCATCGCCATCGCCGCCGGAGTTTGCGACGGACTGGAGCTTGGCCACAATTCCGTGGCCGCGCTGATCACGCGCGGTCTTGCTGAGATCGCGCGTCTGGTCGTAGCCTGCGGCGGACGCCTTGACACCATGGCCGGACTGGCCGGATTGGGCGATCTAGTGCTCACTTGCACCGGCGACCTCTCCCGCAACCGTAGCGTGGGCGTCGAGCTCGGCAAAGGACGCAATCTTTCCGAGATCATTGCCGGAATGCATGGTGCGGTCGCCGAAGGCGTGTTCACCACCAAAGCGGCCATTGGCCTGGCCAGCGCGAAGAAAATTGAAATGCCGATTACGGAGCAGATTTTCGCCATCCTGGAAAAAGGAAAATCGCCGCAGCAGGCGATCGAAGATCTAATGACGCGAGCAGCCCGGGCGGAGGGCTAGAGGCTTTCGTCCCGATTCGAAGATATTTCGGCTCATGTTTTCTCTCTGGCCATCCGCGAGACCGAGTGTTTCATCTGATATCGGATGATCCGCAGCCTTGCTTCCCGCCGAAGAGCCTGCTAATTTTAGGGCCTCGCGCGCTCGTTGTTCTTGCAGAAATGAGAGCCTATACCGGAGGGGCAGGCAATCCAAAGGTCATTCTGAGACGTACTTGATGAAGACGAACACCCGGGTGCCGAGCATCGACAGCAACGCGATGACGTCAGACCTGGCGCTGGTGACGGCGATCCGGTCGGGCGATCAGGGAGCCATGGCGGCCCTCTACGATCGCTATTCGTCCATCGTGTATTCAGTGGCCCTGCGCGTGTTGCAGGATACGGGAGCGGCGGAGGATGTTCTGCAAGACATCTTCATGCAGCTGTGGCGCAATCCCGGAGCTTTCGATGCGAGCCGCGGCAACATGGCGGCGTGGCTGGCGGTAATTGCGCGACACCGCGCCATTGATACCCTGCGCCGGCGGCGCCCCGAAAATGATCTTGAAAATGTAATCGTTTCGGTGGAGCCCGACCTCGCATCGGACGCGGATCGCTCGCGGGCGATGAACAAAGTCCACGAGGCGCTCGGGGCGATGGCTCCTCCGCAACGTTCCGCGTTGGAGATGGCGTATTTTGAAGGCTTGAGCCATGCCGAGATCGCCGACAAAACCGGCGAACCGCTGGGAACGATAAAAACCCGCATTCGCACCGGCTTGCTGTCGCTGCGAAAAGTGTTGGCCGCATGAGCGTGCACGAACAATTCGCTGAGGACCTCGCGCTGTACGCGATGGGATCACTGGAAGGCAAGGAGCGCGTCGCGCTCGAAAGGCATCTCGAAGAGTGCGCCTCCTGCCGTCGCGAACTCGAACTGGTGCGCGGCGATCTGGGACTGCTTGCGCTGACTGCCTCCGGCCCCAGACCTCCTGCCCGCTCGCGCCAGCGGTTGATGTCGGCGATCGCGCGGGAGCCCCGTTTGCCGATTGCGATAGCGAGTCCGGTGCGTCCGCGTCGCGCGTGGTGGGGATCTTTGGGATGGATTGCCGCTGCGGCACTGGTTTTGCTTGTGATCGGACTGCTGCGCCAGAACTCGTCGCTCGAGCGCGACCTCGCCTCACTGAAGGCGCGGTTCGGCGACCAGGCGAGCAGGCTGCAACAGGCCAATGAAATTGTCGCGACTTTGGTCGATCCGGAAGCGAAGAAAGTCGAACTGGTTGCCGCGGGCGCCAAGCCACAACCGAGAGGCAAGGCAATCTACCAGCGGCGCAATCACAGTCTGATTTTCTTCGCCAGCGATCTGCCTCAATTGCCCGCGGAAAAGATTTATGAGCTGTGGCTGTTCCCGGCGAGCGGCGGTGCACCCATTGCGGCAGGACTGTTTAAGCCGGACGCGCACGGCAGCGCAACGGTGGTGAATCCTCCGCTGCCGGAAGGGGTAGAGGCAAGGAATTTTGCGGTAACGCTCGAACCCGAAAGCGGTTCCCACGAAGCGCCACGCGGAACGGCGGTGATTGTGGGCGCAGGCGAGTGATTTTTCTCATCGGGTCACGGGTGATCGTTTCCCAAATAAGAATCCGCCGAGCCGCAGAGAACGCACTGAGTTCTGAAACGCAGACCGGGAATAGGGTATGAGCAACCCGAGCCTGCGGCAGCAACTCTGCGCTCTCTGCGTCTCGGCGGAGAGAGCTAGCCTTCCATCGTCGAAATATCGCCTGCGTCGACTCCCAGTTCTTTCGCTTTCAGGAATCTCCGCAGAATTTTGCCGGAGCGCGTTTTGGGCAACCCGGCCACAAATTCAATGGCTGAAGGCGTGGCAATGGGTCCCAGTTCACGCCGGACATGCTCGGTGAGTGCGGCCGCAAGCGCCTCTGATGGAGTGTGGCCGGCGCGACATTGCACGAAGCACTTGATGGTTTCGCCCTTCAGTTGGTCAGGGATTCCGATGGCCGCAGCTTCGGCCACTGCGGGATGCGAGACCAGCGCACTTTCCACTTCCGCGGTTCCGATGCGATGTCCCGCAACGTTCAGTACATCGTCGGCCCGTCCGAGCACGGTGATGTATCCGTCTTTGTCCTTCAGGGCGACGTCTCCAGTGATGTAGCAACCCGGAATTACCTGCCAGTCGCGCTCGTAGCGTGAAGCGTCTCCCCAGACGGTACGCAGCATGTAAGGGAATGGGCGCTTGAGCACCAACCGGCCACCAACCCCGGGAGGCACCGACTTCCCTTCCGCGTCGACCACGTCAGCTTCAGACCCGGGCACGGAAACGCCGCATTTGCCTGGCCGCATGGGATAGGTCGCGGGAGTGCCGATGGCTGGACCGCCCAGTTCGGTCTGCCACCAGTTGTCCACCACGTATCCCCATTTGCCATCGCCTGCCAGATAGGTCTGAGCCCAGCGCCATGCTTCGGGGTTCAGGGGTTCGCCAGCGCAGGCAATCAAGCGCAGCGAGGTGAGGTCGTACTTTTGCGGATACTGCTCGCCAAAACGCATGAACATCCTCAATGCCGTGGGCGCCGTAAATATCTTGGTGACGGCATAGCGCTCGACGATCTCCCAGGCGATGCCGGGATTGGGGAAGTCAATCGCGCCTTCGCGAAACAGCGTAGTCGCGCCGGCACAGAGCGGTCCATAGACAATGTAGGAATGCCCGACCACCCAGCCGATATCGGACGTGCACCAGAAGATATCGCGGTCACCGACATCGAAGTAACTCTGCAAGTGATAGGTTATGCCCACCATGTAGCCGCCATGGACATGCAGCACACCTTTCGGCTTCCCCGTCGAGCCCGAGGTATAGAGAAGATACAGCGGGTCTTCCGCATCCATTTCTTCGGCTGGGCATTCGGGCGGGAACTTCATCAGGTCGGCGAAGTCGATCTCACGGCCTCTTAGTTCGGCGGGCTGCCGGGAGAATACGACTACCTTCTCCACGAATTCGATGCCGTCGAGCGCTTCATCCACAATTGGCTTCAGGGGCACGACCTTGCCGCGGCGGAATCCCACATCCCCCGCGATGACCACCTTTGCCTGCGCGTCGTTAATACGATCCCGCAGCGCCGTGTGGCCCAGGCCTGCGTACACGACCGAGTGGATCGCGCCGATGCGCGCGCACGCCAGCATGGAAATGACACCTTCCATGGTGAGCGGCATATAGATAATGACCCGGTCGCCCTTGCCTACGCCGAGCGATTTCAATCCATTCGCAAACCGGCAAACCTGCCGGTAGAGCTGGCCATAGGTCACGGTGCGCTCGCTGCCATCTTCGCCGAGCCAGATAAAAGCGGCACGGTTCTTGCGGTCGGAATTGACATGGCGGTCGAGGGCGTTGATGGTAATGTTCGTCTTTGCCCCGAGAAACCATTTGTGATGCACGCCGTCGAATTCCAGAACCTTTGACCATGGCTGGGTCCAGGTAAACTTCTTCGCTTCGTCGGCCCAAAAGCCTTCCGGATCCTTAATGGACCGTTCGTAGTCGGCTTTCCAGTTCTTGTTCTGAACCTGATCCACCACGATCTTTGGTGCGGGATATTCTTCCTCCACGGAAAGGAGGTTGGAAATATTGGTAGGGGTCAACGTCGCCGCCATAAGGAGCTCCTTGGCTATCACGATGTGCCGATGCGAGCCGGCAAATGCGGCGATTCTCATCCGGAAGGATACGTCGCGCAGTGATCTACATCACAGCCCAATGTTCAGAATCGGGCACGGGAAGCGGGGATGGAGAAAGACAGCCAGATTTCAGCGGTCGAGAATATCGTGGATTTTTTGCAGGAGGGTTTCAAGGGGGAACGGTTTCTGCAAGACAGTCACTGAGTCTCCCGGATGGCCACTCAGGGAGGCCTGCTCAGGATTGCCGGACATAAACAAGACCTCGGTCTGCGGCCATTTCTGGGTCAGGCGATTCGCTAGTTCCTTCCCGCCCATGTTTGGCATAATGATGTCTGTTACCAGAAGATCGATTTTATTTGCACGAGTGTGTTTTGCGCGCTCGCCGGCAATTTTGAGAGCTTCACTGCCGTCCGCCGCGCAGAGTACCGTATAACCTTTCCCCGTTAGAAATTCGTGGACCAGTTCGCGGATGCCCTGCTGGTCTTCGACCAGCAGAATCGTCCCGGTTCCCCGTGCTGCCGACGGCAGGGGCACATCTGGCACTGAACCCGTGTTCTCCTTGCCGTGCTCGGCCTGCGGGAAATAGATTTCGAATGTTGTCCCTTGGTGCGGTTGACTGGTCACCGCAATCCAGCCACCGGTCTGCTTCACCACGCCATAAACGATCGCGAGACCAAGCCCCGTTCCCTTCCCTGGTTCCTTGGTCGTGAAGAAAGGCTCGAAGATGTGGCACTGGACGTCGCTGCACATCCCGCTGCCAGTATCACTCACGGCAAGCACGGTGTAGGTGCCGGGAGGGATTGCGCTATGGCTGGCGGCTCGCGCTTCTGCAAGCACCACGCGTCGGGTCTGGATCGTGAGCGTGCCGCCGTCGGGCATGGCATCCCGGGCATTGACGGCAAGATTCAGAATGACTTGCCCCAATTGACCCGGATCGGCTTTGATGAACTGGGGCGACGCGTCGGGCAGAACACGGAGTTCTATATTGGGCCCGATCAGGCGCTCGAGCATTCGGCCGGTTTCGGTGAGGACCACGTTCAAATCCAACACTTGAAGCTGAAGCCGCTGCCGACGGCTGAAAGCCAGTAGCCGATGCGTAAGAGTCGCCGCCTGAGTGACCGCTTGCTCGATTTCAAAGGTGTCCTGGTGAGCGGCATCGCCCGGATGCAGTTGGCCGCGCAAGTGCTCGGTATGCGCCTGAATCAGCATCAGCAGATTATTGAAGTCATGGGCAACGCCGCCGGCCAACTGTCCGACTGCCTCCATCTTCTGCGAGTGGCGAAGCTGCTCCTCCAGGCGTTTGTGCTCGGTGATGTCATACAGCACGCCCTGCATTAGGAGAGCCCGGTCGTCCGCCGTCCGCAGCAGGACGCCCTCATCACGGAACCATAGGACTCTGCCGTCCGAGGCAAACATGCGGTATTCGGCCTTGAACAATTTCTTGGTTTGCTGAAATTCCGTTTCAGCGGCGAGAGCAATCTCGCGGTCCTCGGGATGGATGTGGTTCATCCAGTTGCCCGGGTCCTTGAGCCAGTCTTTGGCTGAAAAGCCGAGGATCGACTGAATTTGCGGACTCACGTAATGCCACGGCCCCTGGGCACCCAGTTCGGCGACGTAGGTGATGGCCGGCAGACTCTCGACCAGCGTCCGATACCGGTCCTCGGCGGCGCGAAGTTGAGTTTTGTCTCGCGCGCGTTCAATCGCCAGTGCCGCGAGGTGAGTGGCATGTGCAATCAACTTGAGATGCTGGCTGTCGGGGATCCGCGGTTCACGATAGTAGATGGCGAAAGTCCCGAGCGCATTGCCATCCTGTGAGTAGATGGGCGTTGACCAGCAGGCGCGCAATCCATGCGGCAGCGCGAGATGCCGGAACCCCGCCCATAGCGGGTCGGTCGCAATGTCCGACACGACGACCGGCTGTTTACGGTAGATGGCCGTGCCACACGAGCCTGCACAGGGTCCGGCCTGAATGCCGTCCACCGCGTGACAGTATTCTTTGGGAAGACTGGGAGCTGCCGCACTTCTTAGCGTCTGTCCATCCGCTTCAAGAAGAAGAACAGA
Source organism: uncultured Acidobacteriaceae bacterium (assembly GCA_963821295.1). Taxonomy (GTDB): domain Bacteria; phylum Acidobacteriota; class Terriglobia; order Terriglobales; family Acidobacteriaceae; genus Acidiflorens. The sequence goes on from CAWGDB010000003.1 coordinate 190,228, forward strand.
GCAGAGCAACCCGGGGTGGTGCCGCTCAATCTCGGCACACAAGGCGTCGAGTATGCAGGCGAGCGGGTTCTGGCCAATGATCATGGCCAGTACCTTGTCGTCGAGCAATGCGAGCGGCGCCAGCAGCCCAGTTGGCTCGGAGACGAATGCGCTTTGAGTTCCTGCGTACATCGCCATGCTGCTCCATAATCACGCCCTTGGCAGTGACCACCAAGTTACCGGGGTAATGGCGTGACCTGCGGAGTTGCGGGATTCCACGCGAGGCATCGCAGACAGCTATCTCACGCCCCAAAATGGTCATTCATTTTCTCGTCGCAAACAAAAAGGCCACACCTTGAAGGTGTGGCCTTTCCAAAACGCGGGCTACGCTATCTCGTCATCATGTTGGAAGTACGGGTCGCGCCCTCGAATGAACTAACCCGCTTCCCGGCAGGTCCGTTATCGGGCAAACCGTAAGTCGGGATATTGTTCGTCAGATAACCGTAGTTGCCAAGGTATTCCTCAAACGCATCATGGGTGTTATAAAAATACTCCCAGCCGAACATGGGAACTTTAGGGTTGACTGGGTTCGTTCGCGTGACCCAAATCACCTGGTCACCGCTGTTACAGTCGCAACTGGCATCCAGGACATTGTCCGCGAGCATGTAAATTTCCCCGCCTGTAACGGGCAGTCCGGTCGACGCGGGAAGAGTTCCCTTGAAGCCAATCGTAGTGCCGTCATAGGGAAGGTCGCAGAACCTCAAAACGTGGACGCCGGCCGCATAGGGCAGCGGAACATCCAGGTAGGCTTCGTAATCGCAATACTGAGTAACCCCATCATTGGCCAGGAAGCCTAGCACGACCCCGCCTTTGGTGTATTGTCCAAAAGCAGCGCTACATCCCAGCACAAAGAGCATGATTACCACCAAACTCGTTAAACGTTTCATCGCTAATTTCTCCTTCTCCCAAATGGGGGTTCCGATAACTTGACGCCTGAGTTGAGCCGGTGTTGCTGGAAACGACCACGGAAGGCGTGGCCTTCACCGCGCACCGATACTATCGCTGCATCATGTCGATATTTCGGACCGCGCCGTGGGCCGAACTCACTATTGACCGGTTCGTCTTTCCGTTCGCCACCGGACCATCCGCCGGAATCTTTGTCAGATAACCCCAGGAGCCGAGGTAGGAGTCAAATGACTCGTAGACGTTAAGAAGAAACTCCCATCCGAATGCCGGTTTCTTCGGATTGACAGGGGTGGCTGCGGTAACCAATATTGCCTGCTCGCCGCTGAAACAGTTGCAGGCTGCATCAATAATGCTGTCCGCCAGCAAGTAGGTCTGTCCGCCAGTAACGGGCAGGTGAGACACGGGGAGAACACTCCCCCTGAAGCCAACCAGAGCGCCGTCAGAAAAGCCGCAGGCGGAAGCAACGTGAATACCAGCCGCATAGGGCAGCGAAATAGCGAACGTTTCGTAATCGCAATACTGGGTGACACCGTCGCTACTCAAAAACCCTAACGTCACTTGGGCAAACGCAGCGCTGCATCCCAGCACCAAAAGAACGGTTACCGCCAAACATGTTGCACGTTTCATCGCGAGGTTCTCCTTTCCCCGAATGGGGGCTTCCCGGTAGCTTGAGCTTTGTCAGTGAAGCAAATGCCGCTGGACCGGTTTACACGGATCCATCTTTTCCTCACCACAGGAACACAGCCGGGTGAATCATCTTTCGAGCACGCGTCCGACATGGACTACAGCGAATAGACTAAGCTGCTCTTTAATACGTCACCGCCAGTGCCAGTGCGGGGGAATCATCGCGGCAGTTGTTCGGCTTGTCAACAGAAAAAAACACGCTCTTGCGGAGAAACCGACAAAGAGAGCATCGCTGTGGCAAACAATTGCTGCTTGTGTGCAGAAAGCGGTGCGGCAGCGAAGCTGACCTTAGGAATTTTGGTGTCCGCACGCCTTCAGATTCGCGGCTACGCTAGTTGACTAATACCTGCACGCATTCGTCTCTACAAGTGCGAAAGGCTACTACGCGACTTCGGGCTTTCGGCCACGCGGCATCAGTCCGGACGGCGGATCGGAAATAGAGGAATAGAAAAGGTGGAGCGGGAGACGGGGATCGAACCCGCGACATCCGGCTTGGGAAGCCGACGTTCTACCGCTGAACTACTCCCGCTCATAGTGCCGCAAGTTAGTCATTATACATCAGTTCCCTTCCCTCATCGTATGTGCGCAATCGTTCCTCCGCCAGCCGAGCGGCAAAGCATAGCAGCCCGGTAAACAACCGGCGACAACCGCTCGGGACGTTAGCAAGAAATAGTAAGGGAGATAGCTGGATAAGCTTCTATTTCTTCTCAGTAGTAGATGACGCGGTTCTATTCGGCGATCCTGCCCTCGGCGGATCATTGGTGAGCGGCACGGCGGGCACCGTATTTCCGTAGAGGGGCGCGGATAGCGATTCGGGAGCTACGCGCGCGCCCGCCGGCCGGATTCCCTTGGCTTCGACGATGGACCAACGCCAATCTTCGTCGGGACCAGGCGTGATGCCGATGTTTTCACGCAACGTGGTTCTGCTGAATGGCTTTGCTTCAGTCTTGATGTGATAGAGCAGCGTCACGTCCGAATGGCGCTCAACGGTCGCCGTGGCGGAGCCTCCCGAGGCTGGAATTACGCGCGCTCGCGCGGCCAGTTCGGCGTCTTCTCCGGGCCGGCGTTCGAGCGTCAATCCAATCGTGACCTCGCGGAGGGCCCAGTCAGTTCCGTTGAATACCTGCAATTGCAGGTTGTCATCCTGAATCGAACCCGGCCCGTCGAGTTTCACTAACTCATTCATCGGAAGGTTCTCGACCATCACCGGCCGGACGAGCAGCGAACTCGCGCGCGCGTTGAATGACATGCTGCAGGTGACGTCGGGCGACGAGACCTTGAGCATGTTGCCCGAGGAATCCAGCGAGAAGACTGTTTTGTCCTGGGTGACCGCCTTGGTGCGCTTGGTCTGCTCCATCACCTCAGACAAATTATCGTTATCGATCACGACGCGCGCCGGTTCGATCGCCTTTTGCGGCGGGGGCTGCTGCACCTTCTCTTTGCGCAGAGTGCGCGCCAGGTCGCCCAATGAGGGGGCATCGTCCTGCGCGGGGGCCGTCAGCGGCCAGGCCAAAAGGGTGAACAAGATCAATACCAACCCCGGGATTTTCGCTCGCGTCATTCTTTATGCCAGGTTTCTGCCAGATCGGTGTGTGTGGCGGCGGGGCTTTGTCCCGGCATGGGCGGGGGCAGGACCCCGTCGCCACACAACGCTAGCTAGAATTCTAGGCGAGAAGTAACAGGAAGGAAGTTACCGAAGGCACACCATGGTGCTACGACTTCCGGTAGCGGGACGAAGCAAAGAAGGGCGGGTTGGCAGGGAAGAAAGATGGCGGGAAAAAGAAGATAGAAGGGCGGGACGCGCTCAGATCGAAGCGGACGCGCAACGGGGCGCGTGCCACCCTTCTATTCCATTATTCCGTCGAAACCTACAGCAGGCCAGAACTGCGTAGACGGTGAACCGGATCGGCCGTTATCGATTGCCGCTTAAAAACCCAGCGTGCCACGGCAATTCCCAGCGCCGCATAGCAAAGGTGCCAGATTCTCATAATTCGCTCCCCACGCCGGAACCGACCTTGGGGAGTAAATACGGGGTCCCGTCGTATGCTCACAGTAGCGCCATGTACTGGCAAGGTCCAGCCCACGAAGGTGCTAGGTCCAGCACGGAGGTCAGGGGGCGAGTAAGAGTGGAGCTTTATTCAGATTAGGCGGGTCCACCGCGCCCATGCCAGGCCGGGCAAGCCAACTGGCCCCGCCCCTGAACTCTTGGGCTGATGAAAGGAGCGGGAGCTACTCGATCCAACCTGCTTGATCTAGCCTGCTCGATCTGGCCTATGCGATCTGGCCTATGCGATCTGGCCTATGCGATCTGGCCTACGCGATCTGGCCTACGCGATCCAGCCGCCGCCGACGACCACGTCGCCATCATAGAAAACTGCGGCCTGCCCCGGCGTGATCGCGCGCTGCGGCTCATCAAATGTCACCAGAACCTCTGCGGTGCCGGACGCTTCAATGGTTGCTTGGGCGCCTGGATGCTTGTGCCGGATCTTCACGGCCACGCGCATCGGCTCCCTGATCTCAGGCTGCGAAATCAAATTCACGCGATTTGCCCTCAGCGTCTGCGAATAAAGATCTTCGTTCTTGCCCACTACCACGCGCCTCGTGTCGTTCTCGATCTGAATCACATACAGGGGAGACCCGGTCGCGACGCCCAGTCCCTTGCGCTGGCCGACCGTAAAGTTGTGCACGCCGGCGTGCTCGCCGATCACCTTGCCAGCACTCGTTACCATCTCACCGCCCAGGTCGAGGCGCGCAGCGTCTCCCTGTTCGGAGAGATACGCGTCGAGAAACTTCTTGTAGTCGCCGCCCGGCACAAAGCAAATCTCCTGCGAGTCTGGCTTTTCTGCAATTACAAGATTGTACTTACGAGCCAGTTCCCGCACCTCTGGCTTGGTCATCCCGCCCAGCGGAAACAGGGTGCGGCTCAGTTGCTCCTGGGTCAACCCAAACAAGAAATATGTCTGGTCCTTCGACCGGTCTGCCGGCCGCTTCAGCAGCCAGCGTCCGCTAAGATCGTCGAAGCCGACCTGGGCGTAGTGGCCGGTGGCCACGCGGTCAGCGCCAATCTGCCGCGCCACAATCAGAAGCTGGTCAAACTTCAAGTGATTGTTGCAGAGGCTGCACGGAATCGGCGTCCGGCCCGCCAGATATTCTTCGACAAAAGGCCGCACCACGTCGCGCTCAAAGCGGTCTTCGTGATTAACAACGTAGTAAGGAATGCCAATCGTCTCGGCGACGCGGCGCGCGTCGTAAACATCATCGAGCGAACAGCAACGCCCGGTGACCGATTCCGGCATCCCCTCATGGCCAGCCAGACGCCGCTGGTTCCAGAGTTGCATGGTGAGGCCGATGACGTTGTTCCCCTCCGCGCACAGCATGGCCGCAACGGTCGAGGAGTCCACTCCTCCCGACATGGCGACGGCGATGGTTGGCGAATTGATCACTCTAATCGTCAAGGGAAACTGCTCTTCTTGGGCTAGTCTCCTGAATTTCTATTTTCTGTCTCTTTCCGTCTGCAGAAGAATGACGAACAGCGCCCTTTTCCACTTGAATTCCGGAAGGGCCTAACGCTACTGCCTTGTCACCCGGCATAAAGAAGATCCAATAGTCATCTCGGTCATCAACGTCTTCGAGATAGTCAGCGGGAGAGACCACCAATCTAAAATCCTTGAAAAAGAAGGTGGTTCTTCGGCTACGAGAATCAAACTCGACGTCAGTTAGCGACGCTTCCTCCTCAAGCCGGTGGGCAATGATGGTGATGCGCTTACGGTCAGCACCCGAGTCGACCAGTTGGTGGTCGCCGTGAAAGAGTGCCCAATTGGACAAGTAAATCCAAAGACGCCACCGTGCTTGAAGGTGACCATAAGCCTTGCTACGAGGGCCGAATTCAAAGGTCAGGAAGCTGCCCACACCTGGCTTGACCCTTAAAGGGCGCGCTCCTAATACAGGTTTGAAGTATTCACGAATTTGAACCGCTGTGTCCTTCATATCGGTTTACCTGAACATATCCTCACCGATTTGGACTATATCCTGAAAGTTAAATCCCATTCCAGTAACCTCTCGATGTAGCCGTTCTTTTTCTGGCCGTGTAAGTGGGCGGCCAAGGATTCGTACGATCTCGCGCACGGCGTCGCGAAACTGTCGATTTTCGTCCTGGTTGCTCAAGTGACCCGATCTTCATTTCACACTGGCGCCCCGGTAAACCGGCGATAGTTCCCTCAACCGCGCCACCGTCTCCGGCACCAGAGCCAACGCAAACTCCACGTCCTCCGCCGAATTCATCTTCCCCAGACTCAGTCGAATACTGGCTCGCGCCCGCTCTGCGGGCATCCCCATGGCCATAAGAACATGCGAAGGCTCGATCGCGCCGGAAGAACAAGCCGCGCCGGTGGAAACCGCCAGCCCTTTCAAATCGAGCGCAATGACCAAAGCCTCGCCGTCAATCCCGTCAAAGAAAATGTTGGAAGTATTCGGCACGCGCGGCGCGACAGCACCATTCACCCCGCAAGCCTCAATCCCTAGCAGTTCGCTCTCCAGCCGATCGCGCAGCGCAGCCATCTTCGAATCATCTCCGCGCTCGAGCCCCGCCCGCGCCAATTCCGCGGCCTTCCCCAGGCCCACGATGCCGGGAACATTTTCTGTCCCCGCGCGACGCGAGCGCTCGTGCCGCCCACCGTAGAGCATCGGCTCAAGCTTAGTTCCCTTTCGAACGTAGAGCGCGCCCACGCCCTGCGGCCCGTGCAGCTTATGGCCGGAGATTGTCAGCAGGTCGCACCCAATCTCATCCACGCGCACCGGAATCTTCCCGGCCGCCTGCACCGCGTCAGTGTGAAAGTAAACGCCGGCCTCGGCGGCAATCCGGCCAATCTCGTGAACAGGCTGAACTGCACCCGTCTCGTTGTTCGCCATCATGATCGAAACAAGCTTCGTCTCCGGGCGCAGAGCCCGCTTCACATCCGCCGGATCGACCACCCCACGCCCATCCACCGGGACGTAGGTGACCTCACACCTTTGCGCTTCCAGGTGATGGCAAGCATTCATCACCGCATGATGCTCGATGGTCGAAGTGATGACGTGAGCTTTGACCTGACCTGCGGCGTGCGCAATCCCGCCGTTGTTCATAACCCCAAATATCGCGAGATTATCGGCTTCCGTCCCTCCGCTCGTGAAGACGATCTCTGAGGCACGGCAGCCCAGCAGTGTCGCGACCGCCTCGCGCGCCCGCTCCACTGCCCCCCGCGTCTCCTGCCCATGGTGGTGAATGGACGAGGCATTGCCAAAATGCTCGCCGAAGTAAGGCTGCATGGCTTGCAACACCTGGGGCAGCACAGGAGTCGTCGCGTTATTGTCGAGATAGACCCGCCGCGTCATGCTATATCCATTGTACCGATGCCGGGAGCCTATAGCTCTTCACCCGAAGTACTGAAAGTCCTTCCAGAACTCCGGCCAACTCTCCCGCAGGCCTCGGCAAACATAGATGTCGGGGTGGTCGCGCGTCTCTTCGTTTTCGATGCTGTAGGTGTTCCAGGTATGTCCCGCAATTTCGCACGAGAAAAAGTTGCGATCGAGAAACTCGCGCGAAATGCCAATCACGATCAGGGTTTCCGGCGGCGGATTGCCATATCCCCGCTCCCAGAACGAGTTGATTCCGCTGATGGCTCGCGGCAATCCGTAGCTGGGACCGTAGAGGTTGATGGCACCCGCCTCTCCATAATTCCCGGCAAGAATCCCCAGATGCGCCCGGTCTTTCCCGGGCAACGAGTCGCGAATCCGCACCACCGTCTCCGTGAGTTCTGGCCACCCAACTTCTTCCCGGAAGTCACCCTGAATCTTTACTGCGCGCTTCCACATGGGCGACTTGATTGGAAAGATAGGAAGCATAAAGGCGCTTAGGATCACAACGTCGGCCGCCAGCGCGATCCAGACCAAGCTTCTTAACCCCGTTGCCCATGAACGGCGCAACGACTTCAGCAACTGTTCTCCCCACACCGCGCCCGCTGCGTAGAGCATGGGATAGGCGGCTGCGAGGTAATATCCGCGGCCCTTGGCAACGACAAACAAGACCAGTGGCACAATATACATCCAGCCCAGCATTCGAAAATGCCGCCCGGCGCGAGCGACAAAATAGAAATAAAGGCCGGCAACCCAAAGGGGAACGGCAAAAAGCGTGATCCTAACCTGATCGGGCAGAAAGCCCTTGGTGCGGCCGATGCTCACGTCCCGCTCGTGAATGTGCTTCAGAAAATCGAGGGATACGAAATGGTGCTGCGCCTGCCAGACCAGGTTGGGCAGGAAGACCACGATGGATAACGCAACGCCCAGCCACAACCATTTGCTGGCCAGATCGCGGCGCGACCTGGTTGCCAGCACTCCCACCACAATGCCGATGACGAGAAATCCCATGGTGTATTTCGTCATCATGCCGAGGCCGAGGGTCGTGCCGATCGCGAGCCACCAGCGCGCGTCATCGGTCTTCAGCAACTGAATTACAAAGAAGGCGGCGAGCACCCAGAGCAAGTAATCGAACGAAACATATTGCATGAGCGATCCGCCAGCCAGGCAAAATGGAATTGCCGCGGCTGCCGCCACCAACTGCGCACCGCGCTGCCCGCCCAGATCGCGCGCCATCAAGCCTGTCAAAACCACAGCCACGGCTTCCGCGACCGCGGCAAAGAATCGGAACCCGGTCAGCGAAGTGCCAAACAGAATTAGCGACAAGCGCGCAAAGAAAGGAGTGATCGGTGGATACGCAACAAATCCCCAAGCCAGATGGCGGGCGTCGTCGAGCGTGGCCAGTTCATCGCGATGGAATCCGTATTGGCGGCCGGTCACAAGATGCACCAGCACGGTCGCTGTGGCCACGTAAATCAGAATGGCAAGATCGCTCGTCCAGCGAGGCTCATGCCGACCCGCGCTAGTCCGCGCTTCCATTCCGTTTGTGGGAGTATGACGATCGTTCGATGTCATATCGGAGAGTGGTTCTGGTGGTTGCGCGGCAGCCGGATTCTGTCTGCGCGGACGGGGCAAGCCCCGTTTCTACACTAGCTCTACACTGGCCTACCGCTTTTCCACCGCCACGTACTTCTGGGGATACTCCGGCCCGATATAATCTGCCCGCGGCCTTATCAGCCGGTTGTCATCCAGTTGCTCGATCACATGTGCCGTCCAGCCGCTCACCCGCGACACGGCAAAGATCGGGGTAAACAGATCCACTGCGATTCCGAGCGTGTGATATGTGGAGGCCGAATAGAAATCCACATTCGCGTTCAGCTTCTTGTCAGCCTTGATGAACTGCTCGATCTTGTCCGAATATTCGAACCACTTCGGGCTCCCGCTGGACGCTCCCAAATCGTGCGACATCTTCCGCAAGTGTGTCGCCCGCGGATCCTCCGTGTGATAGACGCGATGCCCGAAGCCCGGCATTTTCTTTTTCTGGGCAAGCAAGCCCTTCACGTACTCGACCGGGTCGGCCCCGGACGAGTCGATCTCCATAAGAATCTTGAACACCGCCTCGTTCGCGCCCCCGTGCAACGGCCCTTTCAGCGCGCCAATCGCCGCTGTGACCGCGGAGTGCATATCCGAGAGCGTAGCCGCTACCACCCGCGCCGCGAACGTCGAGGCATTCAGTTCATGATCCGCATGCAGGATCAGCGCGATATCCAGAGCGCGCTCCGCGGTCAGCGAAGGCGCATCTCCATTCAGCATGAGCAGGAAATTCGCCGCATGGGAAAGGGACCGGTCGGGCTCGACCAGCGGCTTTCCCTTGCGGATGCGATCGTAGTTCGCCACCAGCATGGAGATCTGCGAGGTCAGCCGGATCGCCTTGTTCACGTTCGCGTCGTGATCGTTGCGCGTGTTCTCCGGATCGTAGTACGACAGCGTCGAGGTCAGCGTGCGCAGCACATCCATTGGCGGAACATGCTTGGGCACCAGTTGCAGCCGGTAAATAATGGATGCATCCAGCTTGCGCTCTTCCGCCATCCGCCACTTCAGCTGCTTCAGTTCCTCCGCGTTCGGCAGCCGCCCGAACCACAGCAGATAGCAGACCTCCTCAAACGTGGAGTTGTCGGCGAGTTCGTGGATGTCGTACCCGCGATAGGCGAGCACTCCCCGCTCACCGTCGATGTAGCAAATCCCCGAGGTAGTAGCGACCACCCCTTCGAGCCCCTTGGGCGCATGCAGACCAGTAACAGTAGCCATGGTTCCTCACTTGCAGCAAGAATCATTTGGGAAGGACACAGCTTGAGCCGTGCCATTTAAGCCCCTGATGGTATAGATGCCGGTTCTTTCCCGGTGGGACTGCACAGTTGTCGCCCCACCCCCACCAAACGCGGCACCCCAACCCTCTTTTATACGCCTGCCAAGCCGCCCGTGCCACGGGCTCTTAACCTCTGCAATCTGACCTCTAACCTCACCCTACTCTGGCCAAATCGATGCTGCCGTTCCCCAGAATATCTGCTTCCGCATCTCCTCTGGAATCGTCAGCGCGCGAAAATCCTCAACATTCTGCTTGATATCCGGCACGCCCGGCCCCGGCCAATCCGTCCCAAACAGCGTCTTGTCCGCAATCTCCGCGAGCCGCGGAAAATACTCCAGCAGCTTTCGGGGAGGAATGCCGCTGACATCCAGGTAAACATTGGGATGCCGGCGGATCAGAAAAAACGCCGTCTCCATCCACAACGGCCTTCCGCCATGCGCCAGCAAAATCTTCAGTTTCGGAAAATCGACGGCCACGTCGTCGACATGAATCGGATCGCCGTATTTGTTGCGAGCCCCCGGAAACACCGAGGTTCCGGTATGAAACATAACGGGAATACCGTTCGCCTCGGCAGCGCGATAAATAATTTCCAGCTCTTTCACGCCCCGCAAATAGTCGTTTGGATAGAGCAGCTGATGGGGTGGATGAATCTTGATCATTCGAATGCCGAGCCGCAGAATATGTTCCACATCGGCGAGAACATTTTTGGTGTGCCGCGGGTGCACCGATCCGCAGGCAATAAGCCGCCGCGGATTCTCTTTCACATAATCGGCGACAAACTGATTGACCTCCGGCCCAAATCCAATCACCTCCGGGGCAACGTAGTTGATCAGCGCGGCCCGCTCCACTCCGCACCGATCAAGATGTTCTAGAAACTTCTTCGGGGAGCGCGCATACGACTCGATTTCCGCAAAATTCGCGCGCTTCGCCTTCACCAGCGCAAGCGCCGCCGGCTTGAACAATTCGTAGGGCTCGATATGAACGTGGCAGTCGGTAATCAAGGGCAGCCCTCAGCTGTCAGCTATCAGGCGTCAGTTTTCGACAGCGAGCCGAACTGATGGCTGATAGCTGACAGCTAGTACAATGGCACCTTCGGATCCACGGTACGCGCCCAGCCGTCGATTCCGCCGCGCATGGATTGCGACTTGTCGAATCCCTGCTGGCGCAGCCAGTTCGTCACCGTCAGCGAGCGGACGCCATGGTGGCAGACGACCACAATGTGATCGTCCGGATTCAATTCCTGGTGCGCCCGCGCCGGAACGTCTCCCATGGGAATATTCTTTGCCCCTTCGATGCGAGCGGTCTCGAACTCCCACGGCTCGCGCACATCGAGCAGCGTGAACGCTTCCCCACTCTTCTGGAGTGCCTTCAACTGTCCCGCCGAAATCTCAAAGTCCATAGGTCACAAGAAAGTTGCCGAAGAATTCACAACAACCTCCCAGAGAGTTTACAGGAGGTGCACGCACCCAGGCCACTTACGAGCGCAAGAAAAAGCCCCGCCTTGCGGCGGGGCTGATGAATAACCGGGGCATTACCCACATCTATTGCCCAGTTAACCCATGCTCCTCGCCGTTCAGCGCATCTGTGTATACACCTGTGACCGCTCCGCTATTCTTCACACGCACAAGCTGAGTCGACGCAGCCCCGGCAACGTCGACCTGATAGAAGCTGCCTCCGGAGTACAGGAACCCATGCTCTTCCATGCTCGCGTCCGTGAAAAAACCCGCAATCGCGCCCGAGTCATTGATACCGTATGCGTAGGTAGTGGTGGCCAGCGGAAAGTCGATGGACGAAAACACGCCTTTACTGTAGAGGAATCCGTGTACCACGTTCGAAGAATCCTCCCACCAACCCACAATATCCCCTTTCTTGTTAATGCCTGAGCCTTGGGTGTAGGTCGAGCCCGGATAATCGAAGCTGGTGAAGGTAACTCCATCTTTGGTCGAGAAACCGTGCGTGACGTTGGAGCCGTCCTCCCAACTTCCGACCATCACTCCCTTGTCACTGATATCCCAAACGGCAGTTTGGCCCGGCTGCCCATCCGGTTCATCGATGTTCTTGACATTGTTGCCTGTCTGGACAAATCCATGGGTGAGGTCGCTAGCGTCCACATAGATTCCCACCACTTGACCGCTTGTGTTGATTCCGAGGGTCTCGTTTTCTGAACCACCGGGCACAACCCACATTTGGTACACTCCGCCCCTCAGCGTAAAGCCTGACAAACTTGTGTTACTGAACTCGGTAACACCCAAAATCGTGCTCGTGTTTTCGTCGAGCACGAGATTTATACCTCCTCCCGGATAATCTCCTGACGCGAACTGGTAGGTCTTAGTTGCGGCTAGTCCCAGTGCCACGGCACTCGTTGTGGGCGGCAATCCGGAGGGCACTAACGTGGCGTGCGTACCTATGTGGAAAGGAGCCAATATCTTGCTGGCAAGGTCGGTAGCTGGGTTTGACTTCGATTGCGCCAGCGCGGACTCTGCCATCAAAGCCAACGCCAACAGCGCAACAGACGTAACGATGTGCTTTCTCATTTCACTCTCCTAAGGACTTGAATGGGCTGGTAACGCGGAAGATTCGGCCCGAAAGGTAAGCACTCCGCACTCTGTAAACTACCCCACATCCGGAGCTTCTCTTGGGCTGAAACAGGCCCCAAAAGGGCGAATTCCCCGAACCACTGGAGCTTTTGGCCTCCGCGCGGGGGAAATATATAACACAATTCGGAAACCTGACAATAGGGGAAGTCCTAAGTTTTTCTTAAGCCGCATTAATTCGCAAGCTACTGAAAACAAGTATTGTCGGGTATCTGGGTGGGGGCAAGTTCATTAAGGATTCACGACAGATCCGTGTTCGATGAAATGCGAAGCGCGGCTTACGGGTGCGACGGGACTTCTTAATTACTTCTAGCCTGTTGCCGGTCTTCTCAGTGTTGTCAAGCTTAACACCGCGGCCAGCGCCCATAGTGTTCCGGTCGCAACCCGCGCCGTGCGAACATCTGCGACAGGAATCGTTCGCCACAAGGTAAGTCCAAACCCAACCAGAAAATTGGCCACCAGCACGCTGAAGAAGAGCCGCTCCCGGAGGCAGCGCGTATCGACCGCCAGAGCGGCCAACAGGATGACCCACACCAGGTAAGTGGCCGCCGTCCAGGCATCATGCGGCCAATCAAATTCGTTGCGCAGCACGCGGCTGAAGGAAATCCATGTGAAGTAGGCGCAAGCCACAAAACCAGCGATGCCCCAAAGCGCGGTGCGGCACATCAGGTGGCCGGAGCGGTAGGGCCGCTTGGCATCCGTATTGTTTGCGGGAACCTCTACTTGCCTATCCATTTGGGCGGCCGTTTTTCGAGGAAAGCCATGATACCCTCGCGCGCGTCCGCCGTCGAGATGAGTTCTTCAAAATAAATTTTCTCGGCCCGCGCCAGGCCCTTGTCGAAGTGGATCGCGTCCCAGGCATACATAGCTTTCTTGGCATGCGCCAGCGCCGTGGGACTCAACTCGCGCAGCTCCGCCAAAGTTTCCGCAACGATCCCATCCAGCTCTTCATACCGGATCGCACGGTTGGCCAAGCCGATGGCGACCGCTTCCCCGCCGCTGATCTGGCGTCCCGTCAGAATCAGTTCGCTGGCACGCTTCTGGCCGATTAGAGCGGGGAGTGCGACCGCCGCCACCGGCGGATAACATCCCAATTTAATTTCCGGAAATCCCCAGGTAGCATCGGCGGCCGTGTAGACCATGTCGCAGACCGCGGCCAACTCGGCCCCTCCGCCCAGGCAAGCCCCTCGCACCGCCGCAATCGTCACCTTGCGCGAGCCGACAATCGCCCGGATCACGGCGTGAAAGCTGGTGAGCATCTCATGGACCTGTTCGGGCAGGTGTGCCTTGATATCGACCCCGGCGGAAAACGCTCGCGCGTCGCCCTCGAACACCGTGACCGCGATATCGGAACGGGCTTCGATCTCCGCTAACGCCTGCTGCATCTCCCGCATCATGGGGAGGTCGATCACATTGAGCGGCGGATTACGCAGGGAGATGCGGACAATCGGAGGTGCGAAGTCGACCTTGAGGCGAGTTGTCGATGCAATGGGCATTTCTCACCCTTTGTGCTTACAGGAGCCGAATAAAACGCAACCACAGAGTACACAGGGACAGGGGGAAAACCGAATTTTTATTCTGGGCTGCGCATCTCCGTAATGAAAGCTGGTTCTGTGGCTTCCAAGGACCATCCGGACGCTACAGGTTGATCGCCGACTTACGCGGCTCGCCGATGGTCGCGAACGGATCGCGCGCGCCTTCCTTCTCCTTGATCCACTTCTTCTCGTTGCGAATAATATCGAGCAGCAACTTCTTGTCTTCGGAGCTGGGCAGGCACCCGGCAATGTGCTCCTGGTATGCCTTTTCATCCAACTCTTCTCCGGACTGCGCGTGAAACTTCTTCCCTGTCCATCGCCCGATGCTGCGATTGAACTTGATGTCGGGTGTGTAGAAGTAGTTTTTCTCCCCAGGCCGCAAGAAGGCGTTCAGCCGCTCGATCAGGCCCGACACTTCCTGGCGATAGAGATGGCGGTTGTAATCGTTGAGATCGTCGAGATCGGCGGATTTGTCATTCTCCGGCTCGTTGTAGCGGCCCTTTATTCCCCACACGTAGGCCCAGTGGGCCGACGATGAGTGGTCGGTACCGAATAGATCGTAGGAACTCGAGATCCACTTGTTGAGATACTTCTGCATCAGCCACTGCGGAATCACTCCTGCCTCGACCACGCGGCGCAGGCCGTCATTGCCTGTGCCCATGTGGAAGGCCTCCTCGCGCAGCATGTATGAGGTCGAGCGGCCGAGCGGTGCGAAGGATGAGTACTTCAGCATCTGGAGCTGGAACTTTCCGTCGCGGTCGACGAAGTCGGTGTAGGTGAAGAAGTCGAGCCAGTTGTCGATATCGACGTTGAAGGTGCCGAGCAGGCGCTGGTTTTCGAAGGCGCGGCGTTCGAGCATCTTCTGCGCTTCAACTTTGCCTGAGTAGCCGAAGAAGTCGATGAGAAGCGCGCACATCTGCCAGCCGTGGCGCATCTCCTCGATCATGACGCGCGTGAGGGCGCGGCGATCCCAGTCGGTGGGCGCGGTCTCGAACAGGTTGCGCTGCTGCTCGACGCTGGCAAATTCGGTATCGCCCTGGTAAACGATCATGTTCATGAGCGCGTCGCGCATCTGCTGGGTCGGGACCTGGCGCACGTTCTCCCACTTGCGGCGGCCTTTGTAGGAGCCGAACTGGATGTCGTCGGTTTCGATGGCGCCGTAGAGCGTGTCGAAGTGGAAGGCCTCGACGTCATCCTTATTGACGCCGACTTCCTTGCGCCACTCGTTGAAGAGTCCTTCCCACTCGCTGAAGCTTCCGATTTTGGGTACTTTTCCTGGCATAGGTCAAATCCTTTCACCGCCGAGACGCCGAGAGCGCCGAGAAGAACTTTTTTCACCACGGAGGCACGGAGTCACGGAGAAAATCAAGAACTAGGAGTGGGTTTCTCCGTGTCTCTGTGAGTCCGTGGTGACATTTTTCTTCGCCGGCTATTTCGCCTTGAACTCTGCCGGCCTCTTTTCTACGTATGCGGCGAGGCCTTCTTTTGCGTCTTCGCTCTGGAAGAGGATCTGCTGGTTCTCGCGCTCCACCGCCAGCGCCGACTCCATCGGAATCTCCCAGCCCGTCTGAACGGCGCGCTTGATGCGGCCTACAGCCTTGGCGGCCTTGTTCGGCGGTGTGAACTGGCGCGCGTACTCCATGATGTTGTCCATGAACCCGTCGCGGTCGAAGATGTCGTTGACGATCCCGAGGTCTTTTGCTTCTTCGAACGAGAAGGTGTTGCCGGTGACCATCAACTCGATGGCTTTGCTTTTTCCTACGAGACGTGAAAGACGTTGTGTGCCGCCTGTTCCAGGTAGCACGCCGAGATTGACTTCCGGCAGGCCGATCTTGCCGGCGTCTTTTCTTGCTATGCGGATGTCGGCGGCCATGGCGATCTCGAGGCCTCCGCCGACGCAGTGGCCGTTGATGGCTGCGATCACCAGTTTCGGCGTGTGCTCGAGACGCAGCAGCATTTCGTTCGCGTGGAGGCAGAAGTAATACTTGAAGGTTGGATCGACCGAGGCGAGCATCTTGATGTTCGCGCCAGCGGAGAAAAACTTGTCGCCTGCGCCGGTGAGCAGGATCACGTAGACGTCGTTCGCCATGCGGGCTTTCAGGATGGCATCGTCGAACTGGCGATTCATCTCGTAGGTGTAGGTGTTGGCGGGCGGATCGTTCATCTCGATCACGGCGACGCCTTGATCGACGCGGTAGTTGATGAGTTGTTTTGTAGCTTCGCCAGTGGCGGGATGCATGGTGGTTGCCATAGTTGCTCCTCAGAGTATTCGTTTAGCCGGACGTGCGGTGGCGCCGGCGAACTGCAGATCCCTCGCTCGTGCTGGACTCCGCCTGCGAACGGTTCGGGATGACAAGGATTTATTGGAGTGCGGGCTCCGTGACTTGCGACTGCCGCTGCTTCCCACCCCGGACAAAATTATCGCGTTCATCTGTTGCGCGAGTTCCTCGGCAGTGCCGTCGAGGCGCGGGTTGTACCACGTGTAGATCCAGTTGATCATGCCGAAGAGGCTCATCACGGCGGTGCGGGAATTGAAATCGAGATGGTGCTGGCGCCTGAGGTCATCGATGAGCCGGAGGCAGATTCGATAGTATTCGCGCTTAATGGCGGCGATCTCGGAGCCGAAGCCATTCTTCAGCGCTTCGTCCTCGTGCGCAAGGACTTTCAGGCCGCTCTGGTTAGTCACGAAGTAATCGAGATGATTCTGGACAAAGATCTGCAGCCGTTCGTCCGGCTCGGTGACTTTCTCCAGACGCGTCTTTAGTTTTTCAACGATGGTCGAGAACGTATTTTTCTGAATCAGGTAGAGCAGCCGCTCTTTGGAACCGAAGTAGTGGTACAGCCCCGCCAGCGACATGCCGCTCGCCCGCGATAGATCCCGCATCGAAGCCCCCGCATATCCTTTTTCGCAGAAGACTTCAGTGGCATGACTGAGAATTTCTCCCAGGCGGCGATCAAAGCGCGTTTCGGGCTCAACGGCAGCGTCCGGCTGGCGTCGCGTGCGCACTTTCGGAGCGCGAATGGGAGTGGAAGCCATAGTTCGAACGTTCGTTCGAATTATAGCGGGGTGTGAGGTAGATCACAATAGGGTGTGATGTATCGGGGTGGGCGGGCAGCAACTGACCCTTTCTCCGTTGTTCGCTGGCTTTCTTTACCTACTTTGGTTGAGGCGGATTTGTGGCTGGTTGTACGACGGCGTGCTGCTCGGTCACCTGCCGTTCTACCAACATAACTTTCTTGACCTGATTCCGGTTTAGCGCCTGTTGTTTGCCGTCGATGCTGACGACCACGGAAGTGAGTGACACTGAGAGCACGTCGCCCAAAAGGACAGTACCATCTCGCAATTCGATGGTGTCTCGCGACAGGCCTCCTAACTCAATCGTGATGCTCCCGCCAGGGAGTTCCTCAGAAGTAACTTCAAGTGGAGTGTGGCCAGCCGCATAGCCTTCTTTGGTAAGGTCGAGGGTGTGATTGCCTACAGTAAGCCTTACGATAACCGGGGTTACCCCTGCATCCTGTCCGTCAACTTTGAGCGCGGCGCCCGGAGGAACAGAAAGTACCTTCGTCGGAATCGCTCTAAGGCCTGCCGAAATGTTCCACGACACAGGAAAGCCTACCGAAGCGAACTCGAAGCGTATTTTCGCCTGTTGGCCGCCATCGAGATCAGATACATATAGAGTCCCTTCGCCGATGCGGATGTCGTTCTTGTCGTTGCCGTAGACATTAAAACTCGCGCTACGAAGTCGTTTGTCCGTAAGGTTCTCGACAATCACATCGCAAATGTAGCTAGTTTGTCCGGAAAAAGACCCAACTTGTTGAAACTTGCCGAAGCTGAACTTGACGAGCGGGCTCTGCGATGGCCATTGCATTACCACAGGCGAGTCCTTCGCAAAACAAACCCCAGCCACAAGGCAAATAAGCAGGAGACAGGAGCAATGACTCTTCATACGGAAGTGATTTGTAACACACCGAACTGATCCCTGCAATGAGGAGGCGGAGGCTTTTGCTTAGTTTCTGGTGTTCGCCATCAAGCGTTCCACTTCGGCTCTTTGCTCTCCGCTAAGAGGCAGAAATGGCAACCGCGCCGGCCCGCCATAATATCCGTTGAGGTCCATCGCGTACTTGACGCCAGGGACACCCAGGTCGCCGACGACGCGCTGGGCAGGTGGTTTGACGCGCTCCTGCTTTTCACGCGCGAGGGCTTGGTCTCCATCTTTGAGGGCGGCGTAGATTTCGTAGCACGCGGTCGGTGCGGGACAGGCGAAGGCGAGGATGGCGCCGACGGCTCCGAGAGCGAGGGAAGGTTCGAGTTGGTGCGCCGCTCCCACCATGACCTGAAAGCCGACTTCCCTCTGACGGGTCTTGAGATTGCCTACGAGAGATATGGCTGAGGAGGACGGCTTGGGACTGTCGCTGTGAGCGGCCGGCGCGGACGCCGGCCTAACCGCCGGCGGGACGCCGGCGCTACCCTCGTGCGTATGCTGCGCAGACGATTCTGAGGAGCCCACAAGGACCGCTACGCTCACCAGTTCCCTGCTCTCTTTTTCCTGCTTTTGTTTTGCGTCCGCTTCGGCGGCTTTGATCATGCGCGGAGTTACGGCCATGAAAGTTTCGGTGACGGTGGCTGCGCGCTTGACGTGCCGTGTGCCATCGACCATGGCTTTCACTTTGTCGAGATTGCCGCTTGATTCTTTAATCGCGACGATATTCGGGTGATCAGCGAGCTCGATTACGACTTCAGCGGGAATGTCGTATCCGGTGGCCTGCGGAAAGTTGTAGATGACGATGGGCAGCGGAGACTGGTCGGCGACCGTGCGATAGAACGCGAGCAGGTTGGCGGGGTGCATCTGCTTCTTGTAGTAATGCGGAGTGCGAACCATGGCAGCATCGTAGCCGAGCGTGGCCGCGTACTCGGTGAGGCGCAAAGTCTCAATGGCGGATTCGATGCCGGTGCCGGCAATCATGACTTTGTGGGGCGCAGCGGCGGCGATCGCGCACTTGAAGACGTCGCGGCGCTCCTGATCGGAGAGCAGGATGGCTTCTCCGGTTGAGCCCTGGACGACGATGCCCGCGACGGGTGTGCGGGAATAGCGCTCAACGTTCGACTCGAGCTTTTTGTAGTAGACCTGTCCGTCGGGATAGAAGGGCGTGGTGATGGGCGGGAAGATTCCGGATAAAAGCATTGAGGATAGCTCCTGGCTTCTGGGTGATAGCTTAATAGCTTCTTCCGGTACGAGTTGTCAGGGAATAGGGGTCCTTCGACTTCGCAGGCTCTTCGCGCAATTGCGCGATGAGCCTTCTCCGCTCAGGATGACATTCGTTGAAGATATGTGACATTACTGTGGCTAATCGCAGCTGGGCACAAACTTCTGCAAGGGATCGACGACATGGCGGTACTCGTCCTCGGTGCCGACGAAAAAGCGCGTGTAGGGTATCGAGCTGCGCTCGTCGACCATGGTTTGTACTTCCCAGATCATTCCTCCTTTGCAAACGCCGGCGTTTGAGAGTGGCGTACGGTGGCCGGCAGCGTAGTAAAAGAAATCGTCTTTGCCATGGCCGATGGGCGGGCTGGAAGAGGTCGCGGCCGCTCCGTGCGCGTCGAGTGTGAGCAGGCGGTGCCCGTTCTCGGTGGGCAGCGGCGGAGCGTTTTTCTGGCGGTACTCGACACGAACCCAGCCGGTGAAGCCATCCGGAATCAAATAGCGCTCGGGGGGACGGTGGCGGAATGCGAGATCAAAGGCAGTGGGCCCGAAGACGGCAGCGGCAATAAAAATAGGCAGGCCGAGGATGGAGATGATCGCAAATTGAGTCTTGAGCTTGGCCATGCTGGTCAGTATGGATTATGCATGGGGGCTGGGAGCGCTGTCATCTGCTGATGCGATCGCGTACCTGGTGAATCGCTCACGCGGAAGGCATCGCGGTCAGACACCAACGCGTCACTTCCCTTTTTGTACTTTAGGAACGGGCGGCGGAGTCAGAGCCAAATCGAGCGACCAGCAATCGGCGAGAATCTTCCACGTGCCTGCTGCTTGGCGCACCAGAACCACCAGATATTTTCCACGCTCTTCGCGGCGCTTGCCCATGGCGACCGGAACCAGCATCTTGCAACGGCCGATGTCCATCGCGATCTCACCCATCATTTCCAGCCGCAGCGATTCCATCTCGACGTCGCCCAAGCCAGCTTCCAGCATCGACACCAGAAATTCCCGAATGGCGGGCAGGCTGCGCACCGGCGGAACGCTCGATCGGATCAGAGTCGCGTCGGCCGCATACAGTTCCACCAGATCGTCGATATGGCGTATGTTGCAGGCCTGCGCCCAATCCTGCACGACCTGGCGGGCCGCAATTTCGGCCCGGCCCCCCGGCGCCGGGCCAGCAGAACCGGGAGCGCGGCCGCGCGGAGCGGAGCTCTCGGGCTCGCTTGCCGATGCTACCGATGGCGCGCCCGAGGCTGCAAAGACATGATGGTAATGATGGTGAATGTGTTGTTGCGCGACTGTACCAGCCTGCTTAATATTGGTTCCACCGCCGGCATTCTCAGCATTCTCTCGGGGCAATCCGCACCAGATGCAGAATCGCGCCACTGCCGGCAGAGCACCGCCACATCCCGCGCAAGTACCGGGCGTGAAATCGCCTGCTCCTTCTTGCGCGCTTGCCGAACTGTCCGCCAGACGATGGATAGCTTCCGCGGCGGCCGCAACGGCATCCGCACTGGGTTTCGGCCAGCGAAAATTGGCAGGCAAGCGGTGGAAAAACTCTTCCAGCTCCGGATTTTCGGCAATTTGGTTGTCAGCAGGCTTGTCGTCGGTCGGACCGGGAGGCGGATTGGGACGCTTGGGATTGTCGCTCACTGCAACCTCACGCGAATTATTGTAGGAGAATTCGCGGCCTAGCGGAGGCGGAATCGCACTCGCGCCTCGGAATCGGTAGGAACTCCATTGCAGAGCGCGGGACGATAACGCCACTGGCGAACCGCGCGCAGCACGGCCTCATCATCGCCGGACCCCGCGCCGTCAAGGATGAACGCACTGTGTACATATCCGTCCGAACCCACGATGAAGCTGACACGCACCAGCAGATCCTGGTCTTCAACCGGCAGTATGGGATCGGGAGTAAGCAGCGGCTCGGGTGGGCGCACGCTTCCGCATTTCGGCAGGGCCAGTGGCTCAGAGAATGGCGTGAATTCGGAGATGTGCGCGGGCACACGGCGCAGAGCGGCTTCCGCTTGCGGAAGCGAACGGCGATTTGGATTGACCCGCAACGGCCTTGCGGCCGAACACCAGGCAACTGAACACCAGGCAACGATGGCAGTCAGGATAAGGAGCGAAGCGAAGAATGCGACTTTCTTATTGGCGACCTTCTTATGCTCGAATCCTTCCGTTCGTCCGAGCCTGGGGGAGGTCACTATAGGGTCCTTTACGCGCCGCCATAATCATCAGATCCATGGTTCTCGTGGCAATTCAACCTCCAGTCGGATGGCCTTTACAACTGATTGATTTTACTGTGGTTACATATTGCTTCCGTCTGGAACTTCCATCAGGGCTGCAATTGATTGCAAATGACTTGAAGTGGACCGACGTGCTTTGAACGCCAACATTCGGTGATCTTTCCACAAAGCAGTGTGAGCCACGTCACAGGGTGAAGGCAATTCCGGGGAGCAAAATTGAGATGAATTTGGGCAGTTGGTGGGCGCGAAGGGATCTTTGGAGGACGTCATGTTCGAGCAGGAACTTGAGTTAGAAAAAAGAAATTCATCGATTGTTCCGCTACTTCTGATTGTGACCTTGATCGTAGCGATTGCCGGCGTTTCGCTTTATTTTGTCATGGAGAGCCGTAGAGTCCTCACGAATGCCGAAGTGAGCCCGGTTCTGCTGGCCAGTATCGAAGGGCAAACGCCTGTGACACTGCATTTCGCGACGGGCTTGCTGAAGACCGAAGTCGATCAGAAGCCGCACGATCCGCACTATCGCCTGCTTGAAAAAGAAGGCTATCTAAAGATCGGCAAGGACTCGAACTGGAAAACGCCGGTTTCACTGACTCCCAAAGGAGAAGCATGGTTGGCGGAAATTGCGGGCGTCAAGAAGTCCAGGAATAAAGACAACAACGATGAGTATTCCGTGCCCATGGCGGAACGGAAGCTGGCGGAGATTGGCAAGATTACAATGCTGAGCCCGTCGAAAGCGACGGTGGAGTATTCCTGGAAATGGCAAACCACCAAGGCTGGGGATCTGTTCGACGCAACTGGTCCGGCGGTGAAGGGATTCAACACCTGGGAGCGCTCGACTTTGATCGACAAGTATGGAGCCAACTTCTATCACGTGGCCCCGACCAAGGTTACTGTTCTGCTGGCGAAGGATCCGAAAGGTTGGGAGATTTCAAACGGCGACTAGCCGATAGCGGCGGAGACGATCCCGCCATCCGGGGAAAAATAAAAGGCCCTGCACCAGGCTTGTTCGTGAGCATGGCGCAGGGCCTTTCTATTCCTGAAAGTCTTATTGCAATCCATTCTGCGTGAATTTATAAGCGGTAGTGGCTCCCTCAGCACACAAATAAAGGCTCGACGCTTGCCCCGCCGTGCTGTAATTGTCGACCACAATCCCGCTGGGTCCTCCCGTGACAGCGGCGGTGACGAGAGGCGCGAGGTCGGTGGTGCGCTCGACCACACATCCCGACGCACCCACGCAATTTGCTGTCAATCCAAACAAAAAGAAGTCGGTTCCTCCACCGACGTTGGGGTTATAGAACTCCGTCCATGGCGTGCAAGTGGCGGCAGCGTTGACGATTTGCGCAGAGAACACGGGCGAAATGTTCATGGTAGTCCCCGTGAAACCGAAGGCATACTGCCATGGGGTGGTGTCCGCTGCGCCCGTTCCACAGAGACGAATCACGCCATCCGGCTTGCCCAGGTAGTACTCGTTGCTGAATGCAGGCTGTGGAATCGTCACGGTGGTGACTCCGGTGGATGATCCTTCTCCGATCCGGGCTTTGGCCATCACAGCGAGGGTGGACGTGTTGACCTCCGCAAGAACAGCGGAAGTACCGTCACTCGCGGTCGTGACGAACGTGGTGCCATTGGTCAGATCGACGATAGGTGGGGCCACGATAGCCGTTTTGACTCCAACGGCTACCACGCTCAGCGCGCCGGTAGTGGTGTTGATCTGGTAGAGATTCCCGATCGCGCTCCCAACCATCAGAAAGCCCCGCTCACTGTCCAGAACGGGAGGAGTGAGATGGTGGCCAGTGGTGACCGTGATCGGCCAAGGGGCTCCGGCAAGCGTCGGCGTTCCATGGAAGACCCCCGTGATTTTGTACATCGTGCCGCCGTCCACGCCCACGTATACAGTGTCATGGGTGTAGTCAATCCAGGGTGCCGATTCGGTGCTGCTTATGGTTGTGGAAAAGGTGAGAGAAGTCATGGTAGGGGCAGCGGCCGCCGTAATCGTCCCCTGACCCGCGGTCCAGGTCAAAACATGGAAAATCGCTGATTTCGACGCCGACTCCACGAAGGCAATCTTGGTTCCGTCCAAGGAGATTATGGGGGACAGATCGATCTTGCTGCCCGCAACGGTGGTGACGTTATACGCAAACTTCACGCTCGGTGTCGAGCCGCAGAGCCCGCCCGGACCGGAATACAGATTGTTGAACGCTACCAGGTTGGCTTGTTTGCCCGTGGTTCCGGCAATATTCAATCCGTAGACTACATAATCATTGGTGCAACTAGGCGCGGCGCCTGGATCGAAGGAGAACTTGGCCGGATACATGTTGGCGGGGACGTGCCCTCTGACCAGGTTGAAAGTCCAGTCCTGCTGAGGGGCGGCAGGGTCAACTCTGCCATTCACGCTATCGGAAAAATTTGAACTTGGACCCTGAAGACGCTGCATCAGTTGGTGCTGGACGCGCGGCTCCTGGTAGATCAAGTTCGGATGCTCAGCCAGTTTGCTGAGGCTGAACACAATACTGTGCTCGGACCAGTCTTGTGGAATTCCAACGTGCCCAGGAGCGGCCGCTTCCTGAGCCCAGAGACATGGCGTAAGAAGCAAAAAGCCCACGCACCAACACGCTACCATCACACCACAGGGACGATTCGCCTTCACATCTACCTCCGGTGACAATTGATTTTTTGTTATTGTAGCCGCTTTGAACCCGAACGGGGTTAACTGATTTTAGACGGTGAAGTCGGCGGTTCAAGGACCGCCGGATGCCGCTATCGAACGGTACCCGACGAGAACACGAAAGTAATCCGTCACGGCTTCCTACCGGCTGCCAGACACAATCCCTGATGATCGAGCGAATCCAGTCGAGCGGATTCGAGGACCATCTTTCTTGCAGGCAAGATTTTCGCGGAGCGGTTGCCTTGGGAAGGTGATCCCGGCATTTCCGATTCAGAACAGCTTGTGGAACAATGAGAAGCTTTGGGATAGCCCGCAGGATTCATGACTCTTACGCCGAACAATCTTCAAATTGCCCTTCTCTCGGCCGCGATTCTTGGCTTTCATCACGGGTTCGATTACGACCACATTGCCGCCATAACGGATATCACCAGTGTGCAGTTCGATCGCTGGCGCGGCATGCGGCTGGGATTGCTCTACGCTCTGGGCCATGCCGCAACGGTAGCCGTCCTGGGTAGTGCCGTCATTATGTTCCAGCTCTCATTGCCGCATGGCATGGACCGCATCGCAGAACGCCTGGTGGGGATCACCCTGCTGTTGCTTGGAATTTACGTTCTGGGATCGCTCTTCCAAGGAAACCCTGCACCCCGCAGCCGGTTTCACATTATGGCCAAAGCATTGCGCTGGCTGCACTGGAAAATGAAAAGTTATTGGCACGACCACGATATTCCGGCGCCCGAAGACAAGACCTGGAATTACAACCCCAAGTCAGTGGCGATCATCGGCGTGGTGCACGGGCTGGGCGCGGAGACGCCCAGCCAGCTGATGATTCTCCTCCTGGCGGCAAACCTTGGCGGGGTCAGCAAAGGCTTTCTCGGTCTGGCAATGTTTATTGCCGGACTGCTGGTAATGAATACCATTATGACCGCTGTTTCCGTAGGTCTTTTCGGTGTGAGTTCGCGGCTACCCCGCTTTCAGTTTGTGGTTACAGCATTGACCGCAATTTATAGTCTGGCTGTCGGCGCCTTCTTTCTTTTCGGATCGTCCAGTCTCCTGCCACCCTTGGGATGAAGCGACAGAGAAGCAATCTCCAACGAGGGGTTGTTTATCCTTCGGTCACCATTCCGCAAACCATTTGCTCAAGTAATTGCATTCTGCAAGTAATAAATCTGGCCAGATAGCCAACCTAGTAATACAATGTCCGACGTAGTTACCCGAGGGGGTACTCTTTGATGACAAACATTGCTAAGGCGATAGCCCGGCTCCGTGAGGAGCGCCGGGATGCTCAGAACCAAGTCCAGAAGCTGGGGGAAGCGATTGCAGTTCTCGAAAAGCTAACCCGGGGTTCTGGCATAACCATGAGCGCGGGCGCTCCCCATCGAGCCAAGCGCATACTCTCCGCAGCCGGACGCCGGAGAATTTCCCTCGCCCAAAAGGCGCGGTGGGCAAAGCTCAGGCAGATGAAGAAAGCCGCCTGAAAGTTGGGCGGGCCACAGTCTCGCGATACTTGTTTCGCGAGACTGAAGTCCGCCACATTTAAGCCGGAGAATTCGTCTTACTCTTCGCTCTTCCCTGCCGCGGTCATTTCTTCGACACGCAAGAAAAAAGCGCACCAGATAATCAAGCTAGCTGTGTCCGCCGCCGAGTTCACGGACAATGTTGCCTACGAACGCCTTGGCATCTCCAAACAGCATCAGGGTGTTATCCAGATAGTAGAGCGGGTTATCGATCCCGGCGAAGCCAGGATTCATACTGCGCTTGATCACCATTACCGTGTGGGCCTTATCGACGTCCAGAATCGGCATTCCGTAAATCGGGCTGGAAGTGTCGGTGCGGGCCGCGGGATTGGTAACATCGTTGGCGCCGATGACGAGAGCGACATCGGTTTGCGGGAAATCGCCGTTGATTTCATCCATCTCGACAAGCCGGTCATAGGGGATATTGGCTTCGGCGAGCAGCACGTTCATGTGACCCGGCATACGGCCGGCAACTGGATGGATCGCGAAGCGCACGTCTACTCCTCGCTTGGTCAGAACGTCATAGAGTTCGCGCACCTTATGCTGAGCCTGCGCCACCGCCATGCCGTAGCCAGGAACAATGATGACACGGTTCGCGGCCGAAAGAATGGCAGCCGCGTCTTCCGGGGTAGCGCTGCGCACGACTCGTTCTTCTTTCACGCCAGCGGTGGAGACCTGCACCTGGCCAAAGGCCCCGAACATAACGTTGGCGAAGGAGCGATTCATCGCCTTACACATGATCACCGATAGAATGAAGCCCGACGACCCATCGAGCGCGCCCGCTACAACCAGCACTTTACTATTCAGTACAAACCCTAGCAGGGCGGCAGAAAAACCAGCGTAGGAATTCAACAACGAGATCACGGTGGGCATGTCCGCCCCGCCGATGGGGGTCACTAGCAGCACGCCAAAGATCAGGGCCACAATCACCATGACCGGAAACAGAATGGTGTTTGCGGGATTCACGACCAAGGCAACCGCCAGCCCAAGAGCTCCAGCCAGAACCGAGAGGCTGACGATATTTTGCCCGCGATAAACAATGGGCCGCTGCGGCAGTATCTCCTGCAACTTTCCCGCGGCAATCACGCTTCCGGTAAAGGTGAGCGATCCGATAATGACTTCCAGTGCGATCTCGCCCATTTGAAAGCGCGTGACCGGCGCCGTGCCCACATAAAACTCCGCGATGCCGATCAAGGCTGCCGAAAGAGCGCCGAAGGCGTGGCTCAGGGCTGTTCGTTGCGGCACGGCCGTCATCTGCACCAAACCCAGCGGGATGCCGACGCCAGCGCCCAGGATCAGCGTGATGACGATCCACCTGTACTGCACTAACTCGGGATTGAACAGGGTGGCGGCGACCGCGAGCGCAGCGCCCACTTCTCCCGCGAGAACGCCCCAGCGCGCGCTGGCAGGCGAACTCAGGAACCTGAGGGAGAGAATGAAGAGAACGACCGCGACAATGTAAGCGAAATCAAGATACTGCTGAAGCGCCAGCGCCGTCATTGTTGTTTAGACCTGCCGGATTTGAACATGCGCAGCATGCGGTCGGTGATCACGAATCCGCCCACCATATTGCTGAAAGACGCCGCCACGGCAATCGCTCCGAGCACGGTGGTGAGCCGCGTTTCGTGGCGTCCTGCGATGATGATGGCCGCCACTACCACGATCGCATCCAGGGCGTTGGTCAGCGACATCAGTGGGGTATGGAGCAGCGGCGAAACTCGCTTGATGACTTCAAATCCCACGAAGCCCGCGAGGATGAACACGTAAAGATTGGAAATGAAATCTGCTGGCACGGCTTTGCCTCCTTGCGCTCGTATTTCGATTGGCTCAAAAACAACATAGTAGCGGAAACGCGGACAGAGCGGCCCGTTACAGGGTTAGGCGACCAGCCATCTCACCATCGGAGATAACTGCGATCCGCTCACTGAGTCGCTGCCGCCGGCAGTTTGTGAAATTCCCGGACGCGCGCCTGCGCAATCTCACCGGCGTTCGTAAGCAGAGTCTCTCGTACAATGTCATCGGCGAGATTCAAATTCAACTTCTGATCCTTAATAAGGTGCGTGAGAAATGCAGTGAGATTGCGGGCGTACATCATGCTCGCGTGATAGGGCACACTTGAAGCGACATTGACGGTCCCGATGATGGTGACGCCGTGCTTGACGACGGTCTTTTTGGCTTCAGTAAGCTCGCAGTTCCCACCTCGTTCCGCAGCCAAATCGAAGATCACCGACCCGAGCGCCATTCCCTTCACCATCTCTCCGGTGACAAGCACGGGAGATTTTTTCCCCGGAATTACAGCCGCCGCGATGACCACATCGCTTTCCTGAACGACTTTTCCCAGCAACTCGCGCTGGCGGCGATAGAAATCTTCATCCTGGGCGCGCGCATATCCGCCCGCATCCTGCGCGTCTTTCGCCTCAATCGGAAGCTCGACAAAACGGCCGCCCAGGCTCTGCACCTGCTCCTTGACGGCGGGCCTCAGGTCATACGCCGAAACGACTGCGCCCAGGCGACGCGCCGTCGCGATCGCCTGTAGCCCGGCGACACCGCACCCGATCACAAACACGCGCGCGGGCGTCACCGTCCCGGCGGCGGTAGTAAGCATGGGGAAGATGCGCGGATGCGAGTCGGCAGCCGTCAGCACTGCCTTGTATCCGCTAACCGTCGCCATGGATGAAAGCGCATCCATGCTCTGCGCGCGGGTGATGCGTGGCATCAGTTCCACCGCGAATGAGGTCACACCCGCTTGCGCGATTTGCTGGAGGACTTCCAGGGATCCAAAGGGACGCAAAAATCCGACGAGGATCTGATTCCGCCGATATAACGGCACGTCCAGCTCGCCGTTCACATCGTTGGAGCCGTAACAAAGTACCTGCACAATAATGTCGGCGGTGCCAAAAACCGCGGCTCGATCGGCCACGATCTTGCCGCCCTTCTCGACATAGAGCGAATCCGGATAGCCGGCATCCATTCCGGCACCGGCTTGAACGTGAATTTCAAAACCTGCTTTGGTCAGCGTCGGGAGAACGGCCGGGACGATCGCAACCCGCCGCTCCCCTGGATAAATCTCTTTCGGAACTCCAATAATCACGTAATCCCGCCTGGTTCCTGATCTTTACTCTTGTTGTTTCAATATCGGACAAATGTCCGGTAACCTTACTATCCGGCCTACAAATGTTCTGCACAATAAGGTCGTAATCTCAGGACCTTATAATCGGCAGAGTTGGGTTGGCCCTCAAGCATCCAACTACCCGCGAACGAAGGATTCTAGTCGAGCGCACGGGGCGGCGCAAATATGATCTCGAGCACACCCTCGTTCAAGGTGCGAGACTCAATAGCAACCTGTCCCCTTCGCCGCGGGCGGCGATGTCCGCACAGTTTCGCACGATCCAATCGGCTCCGGCGTCTTCCAGTGTGCTGCGCTCCATAGTCGTAGGAAACGCGATCACGCGGCAGCCGGCTGTTTTTCCGGCACGAATTCCGGCGGGTGCATCTTCCACCACCAGGCAATCCGCTGCGGCAAAATTGAGAATCGCCGCCGCTTTCAAATAGGGCTCGGGATGCGGTTTCCCAATTTTCACATCACTCGAAGTAATCATCGTCGTCGGAACCAGCAGTCCAGCTGCGCGCAAGCGGAGTTCGGCCAGCGGTCGCGTGCAAGAGGTCGCGATCGTCCAGCAATCCGAAGGCAAGCTATCGAGCAGTTGCCGCGCACCCGGCAATAAGACGACCCCATCCAGGTCTTCCATTTCCCTGCGCTCTACTTCGCGATCTTCGGCTGCAATGTCTGCGTTTGGCAGAAGCTCACGAATCGTCATTCTGCTCGGGCGTCCGTGCGCCATCCGTACAACCATTTCCGGATCAAGGCGATGCCCGAGCGCCCATCGACGCCACACTCTCGCCACCGCGGGAGTCGAATCGATAAGCACACCGTCCAAGTCAAAGAGCATAGCCCGGCAGCGAATCTCGGTCATTTTATCTAATTTACATTGCTGGGTATGGATTGTCGGGGAGAGATAAGCGCCGGATCGCAAGTCTCAACCTCGCGACGCTGATGAAAGCTGTGAATTCTGGTCTGAATTCAGCTCTGAATTCTCTCGCGAAGAACGCCCTTCAAATTAACACTTCTTTAACAAACGCGGATCTTCATAGTCGCATCGTATCCAGGCGCCCAACAGGAGGAGCATCATGTTGAATACGTTGTCTACCCGGACCGTCCTGTGTGGAACGGTCTCTTTTCTTGCGCTTCTCACGATGCTGGCTTGTAGTTCAAAGCCGTCCTCAGAGGCCCCCACCAATCAAATTATCGGGGCAGGCAGCACTTTTATCTATCCGGTAATGACGCGGTGGATCAGCGATTTTCAGGCCAACCACAATGGTGTGCAGATCAACTACCAGTCCATTGGCAGTGGCGGCGGAATTCAGCAACTGAAAAAAGGACTGGTCGACTTCGGCGCCTCCGATGCCGCTCTTGATGACCAGCAGCTTAAGGAAATGCCGGCCGTCGTGCAGATTCCGGAGAGCGCTGGCCCGGTTTGCATCACTTATAACCTGCCCGAGCTTAAGGGTTCACTGAAACTTTCCGCGGAATCGTTGGCGGGAATTTATCTGGGAAAGATCAAGAACTGGCGGGATTCCTCGATCAAGAAAGATAATCCAGGGGTCGCACTCCCCGATTACCCGATCGCAGTCGCGCATCGTTCCGACGGCAGCGGTACGACGAACATCTTCACGACTTACCTGGCAACCGTCAGCCCGCAGTGGGAGAAGCAGGTTGGCAGAGGCATCTCCGTGAGTTGGCCGACCGGGCTCGGCGGTAAAGGCAGCGAGGGCGTTACGGGCGTAGTTAAGCAGACTCCCGGCGGCATTGGGTACGTCGAACTGACTTATGCAAAAGAAAACAATTTGCCGGTGGCGGCCATCCGCAACAAGGCTGGCCAGTGGATCGAGCCGACCGCCGATGGCACCACGGCCGCCATTGACGCGTTCAGCAGCGAGCTTGCCAAGGACATCCGAACGCCCATCGTCGATCCGCCCGCCTCGGCCAAAGACGCGTACCCGATATCGGGCCTCACGTTTCTTATCGTTCCGAAGCAAGGGAAAACTCCCGCCAGGACACAGGTCATCAAGAACTTCATCAACTACATCGTGATGCAGGGACAGGACGAGGCGGAGAAGTTATCCTATGCGAAGCTGCCTTCCAGCCTTCAACAACAGGATGAAACTCTGCTGGCGCAAGTCGGCGGGCAAAATACGCAAGTGTCTGCCGCAACGCGGCCGTAGGCATTCGGTCAGAAAGTTGAGACCTGTTCTTTAAGATCCGGCTGGGGAAAGATCGCGGCTTTGAATTACCGTCCCTCAGCGGGACGGATGTAGAGCTTGACGCCCTGGAATGGGCTCCTATTTTATCTCGCTGCTCGCGCCGTTCGCTTCTCCATACATCGTCAGCACAGGGCAAGACTGGCAAGCCACTATGCAGGCTTCTGCGCGGCGAACGGCCTGCTTGGCCGCCTCCAGGTTGCCCGTTTCAATACTGCCCAAAATGATCGCTAACAAGTTCCTGAACTGATGCGCCTGTGAAGGACTCATCTTGCACTCTTGTATTTGTTCCCGTAAGAGCTAGGACCGGGGGAGGTTGGATACCTAGCTGGATGCAACTCCGCGTTTGGGAATTTTCGCTTCAGCGAATAACGCGGCATGGCTGGAATGTATGACAGTCGATCACAACTCGCCTGTGATGGCCATCACATCGAAAGCGATGATGACGAGCGGTATTCGGCAGATTATGGCATCGAGAGTAACAGTGCCCAGCTCCGCCCAAATACCGGAACCATCGCCGACGTTTTGGCACCACGGCAATTATTCGGCAAACCATTGTGATCCGGGGCCATAGCATAAGTCTAAGTAGAATCCTGCTAAGGGGCCTGCCAAAACACCGGCGTCGTCGCGGATCGGCACCGGTAGCTAATGGTTTGGGAAGGCATAGTCGTGATTCGTGAAATCGTTTGTTCATCCTCCCCTGCACCAAGGTAATTTTGAGCTTGAGGACGCTTTATTAAGTGCCGTCAAGAGACGTCAGCAAGAAGCATCGGCCACGGAGTTAACACAGGTGCGGGGAGAGCCCTGGGCGAAATAGCCTCGCTCAGCCCAGGGACCCACACCCGCTTGCCGACAATTTGGCTGGTACTCGAAGAGGAAGAGCTCGTTAAGCTACTGGCTGGAAGCTCGCCTCATCGCTTGCGCGACCCAAGGTGAAATTCCATGCGGAACGAACGGCTGGTAGACGAACGGAAGAATCCTTGCGTTTTCCCGCAAAGTCGCCTTGGGAACTTCCAACCCATGACAACGTTTGTACTTCCTGCCGCTTCCACAGGGACACGGCGCATTTCTGACGAGAAATTCCATAGTTCACCCCAAAGAAACATTCAGTTGCTAATTGCGGGTTTCATTCCACAGAAAACCGGGGTGACGGCGGGTCGCTGACCTTCACGCGAAAACTTAATTAACTAACTACACTCACGTTACTCCCTATTCGCGGACATGGCAATCGGGGAAATACTGTATTGACCAGTGGTTCTTACGGTTTTTCAACAAATCCACGGGTGATTCAAATGCCCGAAAGCCGCCCAAAGATGGCTAGTAGCGCCGTTGCGCCAGAAGGGCACATCCGGGAAGGTTTGAAGTGTTATCTAGGAACTACTGGAGTCCCGGAAGCTGTGTAGGTGGAAATTGTGTGTGCAATCATCGTTGCCCAAATCTCGTTGCGATGAATTTCTTCATGCGTCGGAGTGTATGGTTGAGAATAATGGCAGGCCAGACTACCCAGGCATTGATGCTGTCGATCCAGAATGGGGACCGAAAAAGCTGCCTGAATGGGAGAGACTAATGCTGCCTCCCTGGCCGACGCGAACAAGGGATCACTCAATATATCGGAGACAACCCAAGGTTTATGGTGTTGAACGGCTCTGCCACAGCACTGATCGCCCACGCGGATGTTTCCACAGGCCTCGACATAAGCTGCCGGTAGTCCATAGGTAATCAGCGGCTTTAATAGATTTTCGCGAGAATCCACAACGTAGATCGATGCTGCACTAGAGTTCGCGGCCTCTGCCGCCAGTTGAAGGAGATGTGACAGAGCGGTCTTGAGATCGCCCGTGCCCGGAAGCAATCCGACTGTATGGAAGAACTGAATGGATCTATCTTGCATAGCCGCCTTTCGTACAGCCCATGTATTGATGCACGAACGAAATCGGCCCCCAATACAGGGTTTACTGTATGCCTCTTCTCATAGTGCAAATATCGGTGTCTTTTTATGCAGGTCTCAGATCGAACGATTGCGCTTCGGTCCACACAACCCGTCATCGCAGATTCACGGAACCAAGTGTATAGTCGCGTGACTCCAGAAGTTGAACCGGACTCCACACACGGAGGCAATGGTGATGGGATTCATCACATGGATTGTGGTTGGGTTGATCGCAGGCTGGCTTGCCGGCAAGGTTATGAAGGGCGGCGGCTATGGCGTGCTA
The DNA here is from genome assembly GCA_963821295.1 of uncultured Acidobacteriaceae bacterium. GTDB lineage: Bacteria > Acidobacteriota > Terriglobia > Terriglobales > Acidobacteriaceae > Acidiflorens. Next base: position 223,395 of record CAWGDB010000003.1, read on the forward strand.
GTGGACATCATCCTCGGAATTCTCGGCGGTATTGTGGGAGGCTGGCTCTTTGGGCTTCTGGGAATCTGGCCGGGAGGCGGATTGATTGGAGCCATTATTGTGGCGTTTGTTGGTGCAGTGATTTTGGTCTGGATAAGCCGTATGTTGAAGAAAGCTTGAAGCTTCCGACTGCACCGCTGCGCCGGGCTTCCCTGCGGCAGCGTGCAGCAGCGAATTGGCTTTCGCGCGCGCCCAATTCTCCTTAATCTGGCCCCAAACTGTTTTTAAGGACTCTCAATTTGTAATTGATCGATTATGTTGGTGAGCGCGGCAGGAATCGAACCTGCGACCCACGCCTTAAAAGGGCGTTGCTCTACCAACTGAGCTACGCGCCCTCACCTTGTTGCATCTGCTGGCGAGAAAAACCAGTTACTGAATACTCCGGCGGCTACTGCCAAAGCGGTTTTTGCTTCGGTGTCAGTCGGTTTTCATGACCAGCGGGGAACAGTATAACAGCTTCCTCGCGCTTGCTCTTCATTGCATTGGGCGCGGGGAGCAAAGGAACCGGCTGCGCAATGAAACAGTGCGCTCATTCCTGGATGCTAGCTTCACGTACACTCTTTCTGTCTGTTTTTCTGTCTCTTGTTCTATCACCCTGGAGGCCTCATTGACCGGATTTTCCAGAATATCTCCAGCGCTCAAGAAGCGCGCCCGCCGTATCCGCATACTGCTGATGGACGTGGACGGGACAATGACAGATGGCGGTGTCACCCTGCTCTCTCAAATCGACGGCACTGCACTTGAAATTAAAACGTTTGACGCGCACGACGGTCAGGGGCTTACGCTGGCTCAGACTGCGGGACTTCGCACCGGCTGCATCACCGGGCGGGAGAGTTCAGCTCTGCTTCGACGGGCCCAAGAAATGAAGATGGAGTTCATTTACATGAAGCAGCCCGTGAAGATGCCGGCCTATGAAGATGTCCTTCGAAAAGCTGACGCTTCAGACAATGAAGTCGCGTTTGTCGGAGACGATCTCCCAGATATCCCCTTGATGCGCCGCGCCGGCCTGGGCGTGGCCGTTGGCGACGCCGTGCCAGAAGTAAAAGCAGTCGCGCACTACACGACGAAAGCCCTCGCCGGGCACGGTGCAATTCGCGAGACGGTTGAACTTATCCTTCGATCCAAAGGCATCTGGGCTGAGATGATCGACAAGGCCCGGGCCTGAAATCCAACCTTTTGAGCGAGCCTGGCGCTGCGCCTTCCCGGAGTGGATTGTCCCGTGATGGACCGATGCTTTGACACCCGAATTGGCTATCGCTGCACCGCCCACTTCCAATCTTCCGCTGATGCCGGCATGGTGACCTTCGATAGCAAACGCGATACACTCGGCATCAATGTTCTGTCACCGATTGCTCCGAGCAGTGGTTGCTCTGGCTCTGTGCACGGCTTTGCTGCCGACCCTTGGCCATGCGAAGAAAAAGCAACTTCCCGTCGTACGCTGGACGGCCGGTGCTCCGGGCTGCTCATTCGAGCGCGGAGAAGACGGACGCTATCGCTGGACGATGAGCGATAAGGATCTGGATGTCACGCTGCTTGTGGATTCCCAGGAACTCACCAAAAGCCGTCGCCGCTTCTATCACGTTTTGGGCCTGTACATCAGCGTGACCTACAAAGGTCCGGACAAGTTCGAGTTCCCTGCCGACTTGCGGATGGATTTTGTTCGTCATCACAACGTTCTGGAAGGTTACGAGGATCCTACGGAGTTGCAGACTCGCTTACAGAATGACGTGGATACGAAAATCTTCGTCACCGAGCGTCAGATCAAGAAGAAGCCTGCATTGGCCGACGAGAAGACGGCGCTGCTGCGCCAGTACCAGAAGGAAGCAGCCGAGTTCATCGAATTTCTGACCAGCCAGTATCTCGAGGCTGCCACGCTCAACCCCGGCAATCCCGAAACCCACGGATGGGTCTTCTTCGCGACCAGCAACAAGTGGATCGGACCGTGGAAGGAACACGAGGATTTCCTTCTCAACGTGTTTATGAAGGATAAAGTCTGGCAATTTCCATTTTCCCTTCCCCCCAATCCGGGCGACCTGATCCTGCGTAAGCCGCCAGAATAGCGCGTGCGAAAGCTGTTGCGCGGATTTCTGGTCTCGAGTTGTGTTACAGTCCGTGCTCATGGAGTCCGCTCCCAAGCCCGCCCTTCCGGCACAACCCGCCGTGGTGCTCTATTGCCCCGTCTGCGCAACGGAAGTTACCGACCCTTTGACCTGCGGCGATTGTTCGGCTGTCATCTGCCGCCGCTGCGGAACCCCGCTCGAATCTCCCGATGAATTGGCCATGGGCTGAGTCTGAATGAATGAGCCTGAATGAATCCCGCTCCGGTTACCTCACCTCCCGAACTCGAAGAAACCTCTCAAAAACCGAGCCTCGTCCGCGGACTGAGCTTGCTCGACTCGGTGTTGCTGCTGGTGAGCGGCATCATCGGCTCCTCTATTTTTCTGACTGCCAAGGATATTGCGGGCCCGCTGCCCAATCCCAAATTGTTTTTTCTGGTGTGGGTGCTCGGCGGATTGATCTCCCTGTGCGCGTGCGTGGCCTTCGCGGAACTGGGCTCCATGTTCCCCGACTCCGGCGGCCAGTACATTTATCTGCGCGAAGCCTACGGCGACCTCGTCGCTTTTCTCTATGGCTGGATGTTGTTCGCGGTCGCCAATGGTGGATCGATCGCCGCGCTCTCCGTCGCAGCCGGCCGCTTACATGGGAAATATCCTGCCCGCCATTTCCCAGACGCACGTCATTTTTTCCGCCGCTGGAATTGTCTTCACTCGTGCGCATCTGGTGGGGCTGATTCTCATCGTCATCCTCACCTATGTGAACGTCTTCGGGCTGCGCTGGGGCGCGCTTCTGCAGAACGTTTCCACCTGGACCAAGTTCACCGCCATGGCCGTCTTTGTCTTCCTCGGATTCGCCATCGGCAAAGGTCACTGGTCGAACTTCAGCGCGCAGGCGCCCGGCGGAGTCACCATGGGCCTGAGTCCGGGGCAGTTGATCTCCGCGCTGGGCGTCGGACTCATCGCCGTTTTCTGGGCCTATGACGGATGGGTCTACATCACCTGGGTCGCCGGCGAAGTCAAAGAGCCCCGCCGCAATGTGCCGCTGGCCATGGTGTTTGGCGTATTGGCCGTGGGAGCGATCTACCTTGCGATGAACATGGTGTATGTGTATGCGCTGCCCCTGAGCGAGGTCGCGAAATACGAAACTATCGCGCACGCAGCTGCAGCGACGCTCTTCTCCCCCGGTGCGGCGGTCTGGCTCTCGGCCATGATCGCAATCTCCTGCTTCAGTGCTGCCGCCACCTGTACGCTCTCCGGAGCGCGCGTCTATCTCGCTATGGCGCAGGACGGCGTCTTCTTCCGCCGCATGGCCGTGATCCATCCGAAGTGGCGCACGCCCGCATTCAGCCTGATCGGGCAAGGCATTTGGGCGGCAATCTTAACGTTGAGCGGACGCTACGACCAGCTCTATACCTACGTGATCTTTGGCATGGTGCTCTCCTACACGCTCACGGTGATCGGCTTGTTCCTATTGCGCTGGAAAAAACCGGATATCCCACGTCCGTATCGCTGCACAGGCTATCCGTGGTTGCCGGGAATCTACGTTCTGGTCGGAGTCGCGTGGACGCTGAATACCATCATCACCCGCCCCACCGAGGCATTCTGGGGCGCAACGATTGTATTGGTCGGCGTGCCGGGATATCTGTATTGGAAGTGGGCTAACGCGAAGCTCGAAGGCTGAAAACTGGCGTTTCTGACTAGCGCTGTTAGGGGCGGGTTTTACACCGGCGTAGCCGTCTTCCGCTTCGGATTAAAGAACGGCAGCGGCACCACCGTGGCCGTCGTCTTCCGGCGCTGCGCTTCGATGGTCAACTCCATCTGAAGTTTGGTGCCCGTCTTCGCGTACTCGGTGCTCACGCTCGCAAGCGCAATCAACTTCTTCAGCAGCGGAGAAAACGCGGTCGTGGTCGCCTTCCCCACTTGCCGATCGCCCGAGTAAACCGGAACCGCAACGCGCGATGCCTGGCTGGGCGCTGCCGGAGATAATCCAAATTTGTCGAACTGCTCTTCCACTTCCACCCAATCGACTTCCAATCCGACCAACTGCCGCGCTACTCCCTGCTTATTGTCCTGCACCAGCGCGCGCTTGCCGATGAAGTTTTCTTTTTCCAGATGCACCATCTTCCCAAAGCCCAACTCATAGGGCGAATATTTCTGCGATGGAATGAGCGCCTTCTTCGAACTGATGTAATCGACCTCAATCAGCAGCAACCCGGCTTCCACGCGCGCCACATCGAGCGCCAGCATTCCCGCCGCGTGAATGTCGAACTGCTTGCCTTTATCCATCAACGCATCCCAAACTTTGACCGCATCATGCTCGTCATTAAGTGGAATCCAGATCTCATAGCCGAGATCGCCCGTGTATCCGGTGCGTGAGATATCGACGGGCACGCCCGCAATCTTGCCGCTCGTCTTGCGGAAGTATTTGAGGTTCGCGATGTCGGCCTCGGCCACGGTCTTCAGCAGTTTCGCCGACGCCGGTCCTTGCAGCGCCAGCGCCGCCGTCTGCTCCGAAATATCCTCGATCTGGACATCCATGTTCAGCCCGTTCTGCCGGAACCAACGCAGGCTGGGATCGGCCGCCGTCCACCGGTATTTGTTTTCCTCCAGGCGCGTGATCGTCCCATCGTCGATCACCTTGCCCTCTTCATCGCACCAGCAGGCATAAATCACCTGCCCCACAGCGACTTTGTTGATGTCGCGCGTGATCACCCGATTGAGCAGCTTGGTCGCGTCTTTACCCGTGACCAGATATTTATAGAGCGGGGAAATATCAATCAGCGCGCAGGCATTGCGTATCGCGTTGTACTCGTGCTCGTGGTGCACCTCATACACGCTAACCGTGTAATAGCCCGACCACTCGCGATAATTCAGGCTATGGCAGAGCGCTAAAGTTCTCTCGTGAAACGCGGTTCCAATAGGCAAAGCGATCCTCGCTGTTCAGCTTTCCTCGGTGCAGATCTGTGTCCTCCGTGGTAGGAGTTTTTTCTTAACCACAGAGGACACAGAGGATCACGGAGGGCAACATGAAATCCCGAATGCCGGATTATATGCAGTCGCCTATTCCCACAGCAAGCAAGGCGCGCTCTGACCACAAGTCAGAGATCTCGTGTAAGTAGAGACAAAACTGTGCTTTCTCGATAGAATGACCAGTCATTTCCCGCTGCTCGCCTTTTCCCTCTGGGTCAATTATGGCAAGTATTTCGAATGGCAAGAAGTACGACGTCATTGTTGTGGGCGGAGGCCATAATGGCCTCACCAACGCCGCCTACCTGGCTAAGGCAGGAAAGAAAGTTCTCGTGCTCGAGCGGCGTCACGTCCTGGGCGGCGCGGCCTGCACAGAAGAAGTTTTCCCCGGCTTTAAGTTTTCAGTTTGCTCCTATGTCGTCTCGCTGCTGCGTCCGGAAATCATTCGCGACCTCGATCTGCCGCGCCACGGCCTAGAGATTCTTCCGCTCGACGGCACGTTTACGCCGATGCCCAGCGGCGACTATCTGTGGCGCGTCAACGACCACGGCAAAACCCATCGCGAAATCGCCCGCCACTCGCGCATCGACGCCGAAGCCTATGACGAATTTGGCAAAGCGATGCAGGCCATGTGCCGCTTCGTCAAGCCGATCCTCAGCATGATCCCGCCCGATCCGTCGACTCTGAATCCGCGCGAACTCATGAAACTGCTCTTTATCGGACGCCGCTTTCAGGGCATGTCAAGCGAGGACAAATACAACCAGGTTCAGCTCATGACCATGAGCGCGATCGACTTTCTCGATCAGTGGTTCGAGACTGACGTGCTCAAGGCCACCATGTCTGCGTCGGGCATTATTGGCACATTCCTCGGCGTGCGCTCGCCCGGTACCGCCTACGTTCTGCTCCATCACTACATGGGTGAAATTGATGGCGCATTCCGCGCCTGGGGATTTGCGCGCGGCGGCACCGGCGCCATCTCAAATGCAATCGCCGACGCGGCTCGTGAAAGCGGAGTCGAAATCCGCACCGAAGCGCCGATTGCAAAAATCCTCGTCAAGAACGGACGCGCCTACGGTGTCGCTCTCACCAACGGCGACGAAATCATGGCTGACGTGATTTCTTCCAGCGTTGATCCCCGCCTCACCTTTACCAAGATGATCGAGCCCGGCCATCTACCCGATGAATTCATGGAAGGTGTGAAGCGCTACAAGTTCCGCGGGTCGTCGGGCAAGGTCAACATGGCGCTCGACGGGCTCCCGAATTTCAAATCCATGCCTGGAGTCGGCGCCCACCTTCGTGGAGCCATGTCCATCTCGCCGAGCGTCGAGTATATGGAGAAGGCTTACGACGAAGCGAAATACGGCCACTGGTCGTCTGGCCCATACATCGACATGGTGATCCCAACGCTCACTGACACTTCGCTTGCCCCGCCGGGAAAACACATCCTCTCCTGCTTTGTGCAGTACGCGCCCTTCAAACTGGCGCCCGGTCTCGATTGGGATACCGAAAAAGAAAAATTCGGCGACAACGTTGTCAACACCATCGCTCAATATGCGCCGAATATCAAAGACATCATCCTGCATCGCCAGGTCGTCACACCTCTCGATCTGGAGCGCGAATGGGGTCTGACCGAGGGCAATATTTTTCAGGGCGAACTCTCGCTCGAACAACTATTCTTCCTCCGCCCGGTCGCGGGATGGGCGCAATTCCGCTCACCGATCAAGAATCTCTATATGTGCGGATCCGCCACGCATCCCGGAGGCGGCATTATGGGTGCGCCGGGCCGCCTGGCCGCGCTGGAAATCCTCAAAGACGGGAAGGCCGCCTGATGTCCGAAGGAACGCGCGACGTCATCATCGTCGGTGGCGGACACAATGGCCTGGTGACCGCCTTCTATCTCGCCAAAGCGGGATTCAAGCCATTGGTCCTCGAACGCCGCTCGCAAGTGGGCGGATCGGCGATCACCGAAGAATTTCATCCTGGCTTTCGCTGCTCGACGCTCACGCATAACACCGGCCCGCTACGCGCCGACGTAGTGCGCGACATGCAACTGGAGAGTCACGGCCTAAAGCTGATCACGCCCGAAATCAGCACTGTGTCTTTACTGCCGGATGGGCGATCCCTCATCCTGTATTCCGATGCGCAAAAGGCCGCTCAGGAGATCGCGCAATGGTCGCAGAAAGATGCGACCGCATACGCTGACTTCGGCGCCGCTCTCGGCAAGATCGGCAAAGTAATCGGCGAAGCACTCACGCTCACTCCGCCGAACATCGATAATCCCTCCAGCGGCGATCTTTGGGGAATGCTCATGACAGGCCGCTCGATCCGCAATCTCGGAAAGAAGGACCTGTATCGCATTCTGCGTTGGGGCCCGATGGCGGTCGCCGACATGGTCGCGGAGTTTTTCGACACCGAGCCTCTGCGAGCCAACATCGCTGCGCGCGGAATATTTGGAACATCACTGGGCCCGTGGTCCGCGGGCAGCGCACTTGTGCTTCTGTTGCGCGCCGCCGCTGATCCGTCAGCCGCCGGCGGTGTTCAGTTCCCCACTGGAGGTGCCGGTGCAATCACAACCGCCATGGCCGCCGCCGCCAAACAGGCCGGCGCGGAAATTCGAACTGGCGCCGCGGTTTCCGAGATTCGCGTAAAAGATGGCGTTGCTAAAGGGGTTGCACTCGTTTCCGGTGAAGAGATCACAGCCAACGCCGTAGTGTCGAATGCCGACCCCAAGCGTACTCTCATGCGCCTGGTCGATTCTGCCCATCTCACCCCGGACTTCGTGCAGAAAATCAAGAACTATCGCTCCGTCGGAACAGTTGCAAAAATCAATCTGGCGCTCTCTGCGCTTCCCGAGTTCACAGCCCTCAAGGGAAAGGCCAACGGCAACCCCCTGCAGGGCCGTATTCAGATCAGCCCCGAGATTGACTACTTGGAGCGCGCCTTCGACGAATCCAAGTATGGCAACTTCTCACGCGCGCCCTACCTTGAAATCACTTTCCCGTCGCTCTCTGATGCAACTCTTGCGCCCGCCGGGCAGCATGTGATGTCCATCTATATGCAGTACGCTCCCTATCATCTGAAGAACAGCGACTGGGAAACCCAGCGCAAGGCGCTCGGCGAAACTGTTGTGAAGACGATCGCTCAATATGCTCCGAATCTGCCTCAGACGATCCTACGTCACCAGATCATCACGCCTAAGGATCTCGAAGAAACCTACGGACTCACTGGCGGACACATCTTCCACGGCGAACTCGCCCTCGACCAGTTCTTCACCATGCGGCCGCTGCTCGATTGGGCACGCTACCGAACGCCCATCGAGCGGCTTTTCCTATGCGGAAGCGGCACGCACCCAGGCACTGGCCTGACTGGCGGTTCCGGCGCAAATGCGGCTCGCGAGATTGCCAAGGCGCTAAAGAGATAGTCTGCAATCCGCATCCCATCCGGGAACCTGTACGTTCACCTCCGTAACCGAGTAACCAATTGCGCCGCCGTTCACTTTCGGCTTTACTTAAAGCATTGCTTTTTAACATGCCTACCGATCGCAAAGGAGCTAGGGTTGGTTGAGGATCCTCAATGGGAGCTGGCTCTGCTGGCGACTGTCCAGGCCTTTTACCAGCGGCTGCTCAGTGAACAACTTGGCGGGCAGCTTCCCGCCCCCGCCGAATTGGCTCCCGACGTAATTGGCCATGCCCCCGACGTTCGCCCCACGCTCCAGAAAATGCATCTCTGGATTCAGCTCCTCGACATGGCCATCAACCCGGCCATGCTGCGGCTGGGGATGACGCCCGAACTCGATGCAGAAGTCGCCGAGGCGCTCCTGCGATATTTTGCACGACATCGCGACGACTCGGCCGCTAACCGCGACAAGACCGACCTGGTCGCAACCTTCCTGTACCGCCATCCGCGCGTACCCGGCCAGTGGGAGCGGCACGGCTATGGGTTGGACGGATCCATTCCTCTTTCCCCGCTGGAAATTGCGCTCCTCGAAATCCTCTCCGAGTCCGATGTGCCCGAACTTCCTGAACAACATGTGCAACTGTTGCGCGAATTTGGCCCGTTGCTCGACCAGGCAAATCGCTTCCAGGATTTCACGGCCCTGATGGATTCAGGCATCATCTCCCGGGTTCGTGAACTGAAGGCTTCGCTCGGCGAGTCAATCTATCATCCGGGAGTTCTGGCCACCCTCGCTCCTTACAATGCCGCTTTTGGCGACCGCTTTCATGGGCTGTTCGCTGCCGCAGCCGAGGAGATAAGAGATTTTGCGCGGCACCTCGAAGAACTCGGTGGCAGTATTCTGACGACTCTCGACGGAGTCGAAATCACAGTCGAGCACATCGCGGCCCTGGACGAAAAAACATTACTGAAGGTAGATTACGTCGCCGCTCTTGAAAAATTTCGTCGTGTCTCGCGGCTGAAAAAAGAACTGGAGCGCAGGCCGCCCATCCGCCGCGCTCAATCCACACCTGTGCCGCCCGGCCACGCCGTCGATGCCGGAGGCGCCGCCGCCGCACCTGCCCGCGAAATCCCGTACGTGCCGGCTACTATCACTCCGCAGGCATTGTCCGTCGAAGAAGCCAAGTTGCGGAGAGTGGAAGAATCAATTCGCATCTTCGTGCGCGTGGCCGATCCAAAATTTCGCCAGATCGTCCCCATGCGCTATTTCAACTTGACCCTGAACCAGGCGGAAATCGACGCCTACACGGCAGACTATCTGGAGCAGTCGAGCCCCACGGCCGACGTGGCGCGCATGTTGCTGCGCGTGGTCGCACTCACGGCGCGCATGACCACGGAGATGGAGGAACTCAGACGCTCTCCCCACGGTAGTACAGTGTGGAAACTGCACGCCGATTCGTTGATCGTGCTTCTTGAGCTGTCAAAACGCATCCCCGAGGCCATCGATCGACTCACTTCGCCGCCCGCCGGTTGGCCCGCTGCGCCCGGAAATAACGAGTCTCTCAGCGCTTCGCTCGACAAACTGCGCGTGCGGATTATCGAAGCACAAGCGCTTCTTGGAAACGCGTAACGATCCAAGGCATACAACACAGGGTTCACAGAGTTTCACGGGGTATCCCAGGGATCTGATCAGAACTTCCCTTTTGCCGACACTTAATCGGAGCTTCCCTAAGGCGTTTGTACTTTCCCGGCGATATCAGCGCCGAGCCTCCGAAAGTGGGCCACATTCCAGGTGTAGATCGTCGTTGCGTGCGCCTTTAAGGCGCACTGCCCCAACAAGGCGTCATAAATCGTCCCGCCGACGATACCGTTGTTCGCGGCCTCTCGAATCGCATGCCGATATTCGGTGGGCTCCAACGAAATTAACTCCAGCCGTTCCGCGACTGAATCGAGCGACCACAGCGCCTGATCCAAATTCAAGCACAATTTTCCTGGCAGCCGCGTAAGGGTCGCATAAAGTTCGGCAAGACTATGAGCCGCGCAGCAGGCATTTTTCCGATTGGCACCGCCAAGAACGGCAAAACTCCTTTGATAATGCTCATGACCGTCAAGGAACGATGCGAACAGAACCGATGTGTCGAAGAACGACTTCACCGTTTCGTGCCCATTATTTGCCGCTCCCGTTCCCTGCGAACCTTACGGATGGTTTCGTTGACAACCGACGCCTTCAACGGGCCGGTTCGAAAAACCAGGATGCCCCGCTTCTTATAAGCCTTTGCTTTGCCTCGCACGGGACGCAAAACGACGTGGTCCTCGAATGACTCCATTTCGAGCGATTGTCCGGGCTCAAGTTGTAGCTGCTCGCGAACCGGCTTGGGAAGGACCAGACGTCCGGCCCGATCGACGCTAATCGTGGCATTCATGATCGCATGATACCATAATCAATCCCACAATCGATACCATTCCGTGCACCATTTTGCATTCCCTATTCAGCGTGTCGGCCGCATCAAAACATTGGCACTCACTCTCTTGCACCTTCGCGCCCGTGCCGAAACCGCCAAACCAATGCTGCTGAACCCGCCGCGAGCGCCAGATAAACGAGAATCCTGCCTATCCAGGCAAGGAGTGTCCATCCACTCCCCGAACCGTGCAGCAGCATTAGAACCCACGGTACAATGCCAACGATTGACGTCGAGGCGGGATGATCCTTGCTCAAAAGGCCGACCAGAAATCCGATCAGCACCCCAATTGCAGGATTGAAGATGAAGCGAATCATCAGAGAAAGATGTCCTTCGCTTAGTCCCTCTGAAAATTTAAGCAGAATGTACCCGCTGCAGGCTGTTAGTACAAAACTGGAAACCACCGCCATTACCACCAGCAACATCCTTCGCAGCATAGACTCCTCTCCGACTTGCTGCGCGACCAACTTATTAACCACTTCAACCAAAAAGGTGGGGGGAACGGACTAGTGAGCGCCAGCTTGGTGCATCGGACGAGCGATGGGCTCGTCCCTTATGGTTTTATCTCGAAATACTCTTTAGTGAATGTCGAATTGCTCCTGGTGCAGAGCCGGGTCCGACTTCACAATAATAGTTTTCTTCGTCAGTTCTTCCATTTCATTGAGCAAGCGCGCGTTGCCCGCCTTCAACGCTTTCGCAACCTCCGGGTTCACGCGCAGCATCACGTCACTGTGCTCGAGGTGCTGTGAGATCTTGCGCATCTCCACGTAGATCTCGTTGCAGATCGTATTCACGGCCTTCACAAAGCCCGTGGACTGGCAATACGGACACGGCGATCCAATGGTGCGCTCGAGCGATTGTTTCACCCGTTTGCGCGTGATTGCCACCAGGCCAAAATCGTTAAACTGCAGCACCTTCGACGGCGCCCGATCGAAGCGCAGCGCCTCTTCCAGCGCCTGCATCACTTTTTGGCGGTTGCGGCGCTCGTCCATGTCGATGAAGTCGATGATGATGATGCCGCCGAGATCGCGCAGCCGGACCTGGCGCACGATTTCCTTGATCGCGTCCACGTTCGTCTTCACGATCGTGTCTTCCAGCCGCGAGGTCTTGCCCACGTATTTGCCGGTGTTCACATCGATCGCAACCAAGGCCTCGGTTTGGTTGATGACGATGTAGCCGCCGCTCTTCAGCCAGACCTTTGACTTCAGCGCCTTGTTGATTTCCTCATTCAGCCCGAACTGCTCGAACAGCGGCGTCTCTTTCGTGTAAAGCTTCACCCGCTTGACCAGCCCCGGCTGAAAGCGGTTGGCAAAACGCAGAATGCGCTCGTATTCCGTCTCGGTATCGACCCAGATCACCGAGAAATCGGAGCTGACCTGATCGCGGAGCACGCGCTCCACCACATTCAGGTCGTGATAGATCAGCGCCGGCGATTTGCTGGCTTCCGAGCGCGACTTGATTTCACTCCACAGATTTTTCAGGAAGCGGATATCAGCCCTCAGTTCCTCGTCGGTAGCGCCCGCCGCCGCAGTGCGTACAATGAATCCACCGCCGCCATTCTCCCGCTCGCTCTGGATTATGTGCTTCAGCCGCTGCCGCTCTTCTTCGGACGCGATCTTTCGCGACACTCCGGTATGATTCACGGTCGGCATGAAGACCAGGAACCGCCCCGGCAGCGCGATGTGGCTGGTGATGCGTGCGCCCTTCTTGCCGATCGGCTCCTTGGCAATCTGGACCAGAATCTCCTGTCCCTCTTTCAGCAGTTCGCTGATTTGCGGGACGACGGTGTTCTCGCGACTGCGGAAACGGCGGCGTTGGCCGCGCCGCCCACCGCGCCGGCGATCAAAATCGGGCCTGGCACGCTGTGTTCGCTGCAACAATCTTGCTTCCGACGCCGGGCCGCGGACTTCGGCGCTTGCGTCCACGGTGCCGTCGCCAATCGCCTCCGCTTCCAACAGCGCCTCTGCTTCCGCTTGCGCCTCTTCGAGCTCCAGTTCCTCGGCCTCGCGCTCTTCGGCTTCCAGAACGGCCTCTGGGACCTCGCCGGTCTCGCTTGGCCCTGCCAGCCCGGCCGGGGAAGGAACCGTCTCCGCAACGCTAGCGGACACTAATTCGCCGCCGGCAGCCCGGGTTTCTTCTTCCACTTCCTCAAAGCCGTCGTCGTCGCCGGGCTCTTCCCCATAGGCGGCAAGATCGGCCTCCTCTTCTTCGATCTCCTGCTCCTCTACGTGGCCGTGCGCAGAGCCGTGCTCTGTCGCGTCATGCTGTGTCGAATCATGCTCGGTCGCAGCGTGGTGAACGTTTTTTGTGGACTCCTGCGCCGCTGTGTCAGGCGCGAGCGCCGCCGCAAAATCCGCTTCGTGCGCGATTTCGTACTCCGCGGTCTCGTCATCCGGTCCCGCCGCAGCCGCCGGTTGTGTTTCGCGCGTGAATTCTGCCACTTGCCTTGCCAGTCCTGCCGCCGCTGAGGGCTCTCCCTGCGCTATCGAGGATGTTTCTTCATCGGTCTCAGGTTGCAAGACATGGTCATGTTGTTCGTGCAGAGGCTCGGTAACTTCCACCGCGAAAATCGGCTCGTCGTCGGGAAAGTTCGACTGGATTGAGGTTTCAACCGGCGGCTGCGGCGCCGATTCGACAGACAGCGCCGAAGAAGCGCTCTGCGCCTGCCGCTGATACTTTGAGATGGATTCGCCCGGCAGGATTATTGGCTGATATCCAGGAGGTGGACCGTAATCGTAGTCGTGGCCAGTCCGACCGGTCGATGTCCCGCGCTGAAAGCGCGAGGACGAACCACCGCGTGATTCGAAGCGCCCGGAACGTTCGCCCCGATCACTGCGAACATCATTGCGCGGCTCACCGCTTCGCGTGTCACTGGTTCTCGAATCAGCGGTTTTCGAATCGATGCTTCGCGGCTCGCTGGCCCTGGAGTCGACACTGCGCGGCTCTATGCCTCGCGGTTCTCCACGAACTTCGCCGCGATCACTACTCGCTCCACGCCCTCGCTCTCCGTTCTCTGGACGACGCCCGCGCCGCCGCCGCCGTCCCCGGAAATCCCGGCTGTCTTGCGATGGTTCCGCGGTGTTGCCCGGCTCCGCGGAGGCTGTGTCAAATCCATCTCCCTCATCGGTTCCGGATTCCGCAAGCTGCGCCTCGCCGATTCCGCCCGTTTCGACCGCGCGCCTCGGCTGCGCATCGCTTCCCTGCACCGGACGATTCGCCGGGATCGCTTCATCCAGGTCCTCGTCCTGCTGTTCCAGATCCATGAAATCGGAGACGTACAGAAATGCATCGCGTTCCAGGCCTACATCCACGAAGGCCGACTGCATGCCTGGCAGCACGCGCGTCACTCGGCCCTTATAAATCGAGCCCGCTAAGGTGTATTCGTTTTCGCGTTCGAGGTAAATTTCCGCTAACTGATCGTCTTCTGTGATCCCTACTTTGGTTTCATGGGGTGTGGCCGATACAAACAATTCCTTGTTCATTGCTACTCCGGTTCTTGTTCACCGGACGAAAAGCACAAGGCGGACGGAAGGATCGATAGCGTTCAGCGCCGCTCGTTATGAGGTCAGGAGCGGGCCAGTTCCCGGCACTCATGCCGGCAACTGCACTGCAGTGAATTTTTCTTGACTCGTCTGCACTGATCGCGTTAAGCCATTCTGTCAGGCCTGTGGCCACTCTCTCTCGAATCCCGAGGGGGGCCGTTCCCCGCCTGATCGGCTTCAATCCTGTCCGGCTTCTACTTCGCCGGTTATCTGCCCTACTTTTCGCGAGGGCGGCTCGTAATTAATCTTGTTTCTTGCAATCTTGTTTCATGGCGCCGTTCTCGCCGGCGAGAAACGACCGCCCACTCTGCCCACCGTGTCAGTTCACAAACCGGCGCATCCTGACGTTCATCACGATCCCCAGCGCCAAAAACATGAAAAGAACGGAAGATCCTCCATAACTCATGAGCGGCAGAGGTATTCCGGTGACGGGCATAAAGCCCACCACCATGCCGACATTGACCAGGATGTGAAAGCTAAGCACAGCCACCACACCCATTACCAGAAATGCACCGGCGCGGTCGGGCGCCGTCTGGGCATTCTGCGTCAGACGCATCAGCACTATGAAGTATAACAGCAGAACCGCGAGAGCTCCTACAAACCCATGCTCCTCGGCAAAAGCGGCGAAAATAAAGTCGGTTTGCGGCACCGGCAAGTACGCCAGATGCGTCTGCGAGCCTTCACGGCTGCCAAAAATTCCACCCGACCCGACCGCTATTAACGATTGATTCACTTGATACCCGGAGCCCTGACGGTCCGCATCCGGATCGCGAAAACTGGTGAGACGCTCCTTCTGATAAGGCTTGAGCACTTTTATCCACGCAATTGGCAGCAGCATGGCGAGAATCATGGCGACGACCAGTGCCTGCTTCCAGCGGAGCCCGCCCAGAAACAATCCCATGATCGCCACCGGCATGTAGGTCAGCGCCGTGCCGAGATCCGGCTGCGCCAGCACGAGCAGCATCGGGAAACCAACGATCGCACCCGCCTTCAGAAAATCCGGCCATGACAGTTCCCGCTGCTGGAGATCGGAGAAATATTTCGCCACCGCCAGAATCAGAATCAGCTTGACCCATTCCGACGGCTGAAAATGCGCTCCTCCCGGCATCTTGATCCAGCGCCGCGCACCCAGGTACTTCTGCCCGAATAACAGCACCGACATCAGAGAGGCCAGCGAAACAATGTACATCCAGTGCACTTGTTCCAGCAGAGCCTGATAGTTGACCAGGCTGACCAGAAACATGGCGCCTAGTCCACCCAGAATCCAGTAGATTTGCCTGATGTGAGAGCCGGCAAACTTGGTGTGCTCAGTCGCGCTGTGGATCTGAAATACCCCCAGAGCGCACACGACCAGCACAAAGCCCAGCAGGACCCAATCGAAATCACGGTAGGATACGTAGCGCGACATGGATTCAGTCGCCCACCACAGAACTCATTGGAGACAACTCACTGACAAGGAGTCTTCCGGCATGAAGGACTGACCGGGCCTTCTCCACCATGGTCGAGCCACACCCATGCGGCGCCCCCGCCAATGACCGCCGCGCCAGTGACGATCGCCGCTTTCGAACTCATGATTCCGCCCTTGGCCGCGGTGGCCGCGCCCGACTGTCTTCTTCTTTTCTTGGAGCCGTTCGTGTCGTCGCGTGTGGTCTGCTGCCCCTGGGTTACGGTCGTCGTTCCTTTGTCATCCTGCACCGTCACGTCGCCTTTGTTGGCCGCAATCTGCACTTGCCCATTTACGTCGACTACTTGAAATTCAGTCCAGGAATTGCCCGCGGGCTTGATGGTGACGTCGCCGGCGTGCGCGGCCAGTCCATGGGACGTCGTCACCCGCACACCTCCATGTTCAATCTCGACCGCCGGCCCTTCAAATTCCACCAGCGAGTTTGCCATCACCATCACGCTCGATCCATTGGTTTGAATGCTGGCTGTCGAATCCGGGCGTGTCTGCAGCATGTCTCCCGAGAACACCGCTGCCGATTTCGGCACTTCGCTGCCGTTCACCCAAGCTGAGCCCGTCGTGTACAACATCGCCGAGGCCGTCTCCCCAGCCATAACTTGCGCCGGAAACAGCAACAGAAGCCAACAACACACAGCAGATAGAAGCTTTGACTGTGACATGAGTTGGGACGACTCCCGCATGTTGGATTGGAATTATCCTAAGCGCGCAAAGGGTTGCAGGTCAATGCGTTTTTGACAGATTCAGGGCTCTCCGGGTAACTATTTTGGGCAGGCCCAAAATGAGCGGGGTCGAGATCCGTTTTACCGTTTAGAACGGGAGGTGTCACCGGCTGCCCCGCGAGCATCTCACCGTCAACCGCCTGGACGCGCAATCGAATCCAGCGATTCGCCCCAATGCGCCCGGAAATCCTAGTTTTCAGATAATTGTCCGTCAATGCTTCAGTGAAATCCGCCCCGCCCGTTTGCAGCGTAATCGCCTCGATGGTTGTTCCGATCAGAGACTGCATAAACGCCGCTTTCTTTTTGGACGCAATCTCCCGTAATACGCGGTTCCTTTCTCTTGCCAATCCCACCGGAACCTGTCGTGAATGCTCCGCTGCCGGTGTTCCGGGACGCGCCGAATATGTGAACACATGCAGGTAGGTGAATGGCAGCTCCTCGATCATGCGCCGAGTCTCGGCAAACTCCGCCTCGGTCTCTCCCGGAAATCCCACCATCACGTCGGCGCCGATGGCCGCGCGTGGCATCGCCTCGCGAATCTTAAGAATTTTCTCGCGATAGTGCCACGGGCGGTACTTGCGGTGCATCCGCCGCAAAACCGCGTCGCTCCCCGACTGCATCGGCACATGAGCATGCTTCGCGATCCGCGAAGACGAGGCGACCAGTTCAATCAACTCATCGCTCCAATCCATCGGCTCGACCGAACTGATCCGCAATTTCTCAAGGGATGTGCGCCCAAGGATCGCGCGAATGAGGTCCACGAATCGGCGACCTGGGGTTCGCTGAGAGCTGAGAGCCGAGAGCTGAGAGCTGGGCTCCAGATCCCGTCCCCAGCGTCCAAGATTAATCCCCGAAATCACCACTTCCCTGTAACCTGCCTCGACCAGCGTCCGGACCTCGGCGATCACGCGCTCCTCCGGCAGCGAGCGGCTCTGTCCCCGCACATAGGGAATCACGCAGAACGAGCACCGGTTGTCGCATCCATCCTGCACCTTCAGGTTCGGACGCGTGCGCTCGTTCGCCGCTTCAAATACTGGAGCCGCCATCAACTCGGTGTGGGCAAAGATATCGCCAACAAGAATATTCGGAGCGCGCCCCACGCCATCGTGTTCATTGCGATAGTGTGGGAACTCGACACTCGCTCCCAAAAGCCGTGCAAGCGGGATGAAACCCGCTGAAGTACCGTTTGCCGGCAAATCGTCGGCAGTTATGATCTCCGCCGCCCGATGTTTATGCGAATTCCCCACCACCCAGGTCACGCCCGGCAGCGCCGCCAGTTCTTTCGGCGCCCGCTGCGCGTAGCATCCCGTGACCAGAATCCGGCAATCGGGATTCACCCGCTGCAACCGGCGTATCGACGCGCGCGCATCCTTGTCCGCGCCCTCAGTCACCGTGCAGGTGTTCAGGACCACGATTTCGGCATCCCGCGCAACCTGGGCGCGCTCGAATCCACGCTCCAGAAACTGGCGCTCGAGCGCCGCGCCATCGGCCTGTGTCGCGCGACAACCAAAATTCTCTATGTAGAACCGGGCCACACCCCTATACTACCCGAGTAATCGAGTGGACGAATTGACTCGAAGATGGTGTTTGAAATTCGTCGATTCGTCGATCCGTCCACCGATTCCGTACGCGCACGCACTCGGCCTCTGCGAGAGGTCCCTATGAAACGGCGCATTCTTCTGGTTGACGATGATCTGGCCGTCCTGCTGACCTTGAAGGCGGTCCTGGAACTCCACGAATTTGAGGTTGACACGGCCGCCGGCACAGCCGAGGCCTTCGCCCGCATGGAATCAGGCGTCTATCACATGGTGATCAGCGACCTGCACATGGAAACCGAGCACGCCGGCCTGGAGGTGATCCGCGCGGCCCACCGTCAGAGCTATGCCCCGGCGACCGCGCTGCTTACCGCGTTCCCCCCATCAGACGAATACCGCGACGGCCAGGGTTCATCAGAGGAAAGTTTGTTAAAGAAAGGTCCGTTAGCGAAAGACTCGTTCGGAGGCGGTTCATCCGCCAAACGACCCACGGGAGACCGTCCTGATTCCCTGCTCGTAAAGCCGATTGGCACGAGCGATCTGGTGCGCCAGATTGAAGCCCTGCTCATTCGCCAGGCCGACAAGCGAGAACTACTGCAGCGAATGGCCGATTCCCGGGCACAACTCCGCAATCGCTCCGCAGGATAAGTGTCCGCGGGCCACCTTTAATCTGGCCTCAGAGAGTCGTCAGGCGCTCGCGACTTGCCGCCCTTGCTGGAAGCACTCGCGGCACAGCACCGGTCGCCCCTGTGTGGGACGGAATGGAACCGTCGTCTCCTTGCCGCATTGCGAGCAATTCGTACGGGTTTCGGTCTTCGCGTATGAATGCCCGTGAGAACTCGGTCCCAGCACCGCCACTCGTTTGCCCTTGCAGTTCTTGCAACGTTTGGGTTCGTTCTTGAACTGTTTGTCGCGAAAGAACAGTTGTTCCCCGGCTGTGAACACGAAGTCCGTCCCACAGTCTACGCATTTCAAAATCTTGTCCTGGAATTCCATTGGAAGAGGCGCTCCCATTCCCCGTCCTGCGCGGCACGGGAGACCCGAATGGGTAGGATCCGGTTCACAACGTGGGCAGGAGATTCACTATCCCCCTCGTATTCCCTGTGGATTCGGCCCGCCATGCGATGTGGTTCGCATGGATTACAGACTACTGATTACGTCGTCCCGTCAAAACAACCTTGGTGGAACCGCGCTGCTCAACTTGCGGCACTGCGATTTCGTCCGCCGGGCTAGAACGAGTGACGCCGTACTTCTTTAGATATGTCCTCGCTACCTTGGTGCTCGAGCCGGCGAATAGTACCGAAAAAGATCGTCTTCAAGGGATTCCCACTTCCTTAAAGTCGAACCTCACCCAACTTGGACGATACCCGCCCCGACGGGACCGTTTAGTTATGGCAAGCTTGCCTTAGTAAGTCAAGGGGAATGTGCAGAAACTTGCCTGCCATCTCAAAAATTCAGGTGCATCGATAACTGCACCTGCCGCGGAGAATACGCGCTCGTGGCCTTCATGAAAGTCGTAGGTCGTTGATAATACGCCGGATAGTAAGTGCCGCCTGCCAATTGCGTGTACCGGACGAACTGCCCCGCCGAATTGTAAAAGCCACTGTCTGAAACCGTATACCTCTGATTGTCACGATTGAATAGATTGTAGGAATCTCCCGCCAGTTCCATCCGCCAATGCCCGCCTACTTTGATTTTCCTGACCAGGCGCAAATCCATGGTCGCGTAGTCTGGACCTTGAAATGCGTTTCGTCCATAACCCGACAATCGATCGTTATCCGTATTCCCGTCCTGGTTAGGGTCGCCCGATACCGTTGCATTCGCTGGACGCCCCGATCCATAAGTCATGATTCCCGACACTCTCCAGTGGTTGAACACCGGGGCCAGAATCGCGTGTCCGGAATCGAACAGGTGCGGCTCCTCAATCATGGCAATCGTCAGCCGGTTGCGCTGATCGGTTACGCTCGGCCCTCGTTCGCTGCTCGCCGAATATGAGTTCTGCACTGTCGCCGGTTGGCCCGCCACCAGCGCATCTTGCCCATCGTCGATCGCATGCGCCCACGTGTACGACAGACGAAAACTCATCCCCCGCGACATCCGCTTTTGCAGCGACACCGTCAACCCGTGATATACGCTCGAAGCCGCGCTCTCATATTGGTCGACCGCCCCCAGTTGCGCGATCGGCCGCTGCAAGACGTTAAGGCATGGAGGAAACGGACAGCTGATGGCATACCTGGTTTGCCACGTTGCAAACGACTCCACGTTATAAAACGTGTTCTGAAAAGTAGTCCCGCTTGGATCAAAGATCGGATAGCTGTAGAACGTCGGCGGCGGCAGATTCACATCCCGCGCCCGGATCATATCGACACCGTGTACGTACAAATACGACAGTTCGCCGGTAATGCCGTCCCCGAATTCCCGCTCCAGGCGCAAACTGGCTTGTAGCACTCTGGGCGTCTTGAATGCCGGATCAAATGCGGCGACCTGGCTGGTCGCATATTGCTGCCAGGCCGGTGGCAACACGCATGTCGCGGGGCTCCGCGGACAATTCACCACCGAATTCGGATACTGCGGAAATACCTGATTGTCGTAGTAATTCGTATTGTCGAGCGAAACAAACTGATCCGTGATCCCATTGTTGCTCATCACCGTCGACTGATAAATTTGCGGAATCCTCGTATAGAATATCCCGGCTCCCGCGCGCACCATGAGGGGTCTTTGGTCGCCAATGGCATAGGCCAGTCCCACCCGGGGTGCAAAATTCTTGTTGGGCGCTGGTATCCTCCCGGTTGCCGGCCACAGCGGATTCGTAACCATCCCTTCCCGCCCAAACGTCTGCAGGTCGTACCGTACACCCACACTCGCCGAAAAATGCGACGTCAATCGCACCGTGTCCTGCACGAAGGCCGCATAGTCATTGCTATTGGGGTGCGACACCGGATTGCCAAAATTTTGCTCGTAATATCGCGGCACGCCGTGGGCCCACGCCCGCAGGGGAGATAACTCCAAACCTCCGTGCATCGGCGCAAATGTCCACGGATTGACCACAATATAGTCATAGATGTATTCGCCCTCGTACAGCGATGGGAAATAGTTGTAATCCCATGTGCGCATCGTATCTGCGCCAAACTTCCACTCGTGCCGTCCGCGGCTCACGCTCACTGTCTCGGCCAGATGCAAACGGTGTTCGCGAGTCTGCCTCGGCAAAATCGACGACTCTCCCATATCGCCGATCCAGTCGTAGATCTTCGCATTCGGCACCGTCTGGTTTGCAAACGATTGCTCCACATCGCTCCCGAACTGCGCTCGCAGATGGCTCGTCCACCGCGGCGTCAGGCTGCTCAGCAGGGTGAGCGTTGCGCTTTCGGTCGCCACCTTTTCTTCCCCGTTCCCGCCGATCGCATCGTTCGTAAGCGGACTTCCCGGATCGAAGAACACATTATTCATGCCGTCAGAGCGCGACAGACTCAGCCGCAATGAAAGCAGTTCGTGCGGCGCCAGAACCCGGTCGAGTTTCAGAAATCCCGTCTCCCCAAACATTTGCGCATGGAAGGTTCCCGCCTGCTGCGAAAGTTGCGCGGCCGATGCAAGCACTAGCCCCTGATCGCAAGCCATGCCTCCGATCGCGGGATCGCAGATCTCATAATCCGGCGGAGTCGGATAGTTCCCTGCCTGCGGCACGACCACCGTCTGCCCGTTGTAGAACTCCACCACCGCCGGTATACGAAGGATGTGCTGATCGTACCCGGCAAAAACGAATGTCTTATTGCGCTCGATCGGCCCGCCCAGCGTGGCCCCGAACTGATGCTGCACGTTGCTGGGATTGAAGCCCACAAATGCCGGAGCCGCGCCTCCTAATTCACTGTCCCGCAGCTTATAAAACATGGTCCCGTGCCAATGATTCGATCCCGACTTCGTCACCACATTCACTACCGCTCCGCCCGACCGTCCCGACTCCGCGCCGTAGCTGTTCGACGAGACGCGGAACTCCTGCACCACCTCATCTGAAAACTGATAGGGCGCTCGATACCGTCCTACTGCCTGCGCATAAAATCCGTTATTATTGTCCGCTCCATCCACCAGATAGCTGGTCTGGTATCCCCGTATCCCGCCATAAGAAAGATCGCCATTCGATCCCGATGTCAGGCTCCGCGGGTCCTGTGTCACGCCCGGCGTCAGCAATAGCAAATCCGTGAACCGCCGCCCCTGCAACGGCAAATTCGCGATCTCATTCTCATCCAGTCGCGCCGAAGCCCCCGTCGGAGTCGTCTCCACCGACGGCGGAGCCGCCGACACCGTCACCGTTTCCTTGGGGCCACCCACCGCGAGCATGAAGGTCAGCTGCTCGGCCGCTCCCACCTCCACCCGGATTACCGGAGAAATCTGCGGCGACATTCCCTCCGCCTCCGCGCGCGCCGAATAATTCCCTGGCGGCAGCAGGTCGACCACAAATCGTCCCGCCACATCCGTCGCCGTGTGATACCGCACCCCGGTCTCGACGCAAATCGCCACAATGTCTGCATTCGTCACCACCGCTCCCTGCGCATCCAGTACGCTGCCGCGCAGCGCACCCGTCGAGGCGTCCTGCGCCCACGCCAGCCCAGTCCTAATCCCAAAGACTCCAAAGCCAGAAACTAATAACAGGAGGAAAATCCGAAGCAGAGCGCTGCGGGAAATGAAGCGAAGCAGATTGCGCCAGAGAAGCGTGCAGCAAACAATCCTGCACAGCAGAATCTCCCCGCGAGAAGCGTCACATCGAAGATTATTGCGAATTGAAACTAGAAGTGACTCACAGCTCCAGCCCATACCAATCCCCTCGCGTTCGAGACTCGGAACCGGAGGGGATTCCTGAACCCTTAAAGTCTGTATAGCAAAGTGCGGAGTGCCGTAATGTGACGCAAGCACTCAAAATTTGTTCGATTTCTCTCGTACTGTTCCAAAATGGAATCGCTGGCCCTCACATCACCGCATTCCACGCATCTAAACCGACATGCTACCCTCATCACCAGAGCGACTAACTGTGAAGCCCTTCGCTGCGTTACTACTGCTTATACCGGTACTGCTTCTCGCGCCCCACACAGCCCTGGCCGCTGATCACGGCGCCATCATCCGCGAAGGCGTCATTTATCTCTCCCCCGACTCTAATTCTCAGAAGCTCGCCCAGGCCGACCGGGGACGCGAAGTCATTCTCCTCGAGCGAAGCCGCAACTGGGTTAGCGTGGAAGCGCTCCTCGGCTACGCCAACAATCCCGACCCCTACTTCGTCGAGGACGAAGATGCCGAACAGAAAACCATTACCGGATGGGTTCTCGACCTCGGGATAGTCTGGCCCTCCACGCCCAACGGCGACCGCATCCTCTTCGGCTCAGCTGTCGATTCCGAAGACGAAGCCGGGCGCGCGCATGGACGCCGCGGCGCCGCGCAGGAAGCCCTCCGCCTCTATCGCCGCGTCTACGACATTTTCCCCAACTCACCACTGGCCGCCGAGGCCCTTTACCGCGCCGCCGACATCAGGTGGCAGATTGACAAGGCCGACTACCTCTCCCGTCCCTCCGCCCACGAAAAAGAATCCTTCTACCGCCAGCCCATCAATGAAGACCAGATGAAGCTCGTCATGAAGAAATTTCCAGGCACCAGATGGGCCGAACTCGCCAGCTTTCACCTCATCGACAACAAGCTCTGCGGAGACTGGCAGGGATCATCGAAATGCCCCGACAAGGAAGCCGACGTCTACGAAAAGTACGCGAAAGAGCACTCGCAGTCTCCCACCGCACCCGAGGCTCTCTACCGAGCCGCATGGCGACGCGCCGCCCTGATCGAGATCTATAAAACAGAGGAGCAACCCAAGAAATCCGAAAAGGCAAAAGACCAAGCCATATCTCTGGCCCAGCAGCTAATCTCCCAATACCCCCAAAGCGACTGGTCCTCCCGGGGCCAAACCCTGCTCTATCTTGTTCAGCAAGGAGTACCTACGTTTGGCAACACGATTCAATAACCGCATCTTCCTGAATGGCCTTGTCATCCTGAGCGGAGAATAGCGATCCGCAAAGCGGATCGCCATTCGGAGTCGAAGGACCCCTACCCCAAACAAACCGTCCGGAGTGAGCACGACGTGAAAGCTTCGAAGACTTCTGCGCGGCCAAGGGGCCGCATTCACCCGGCCAGATATTTCGCCAGCGGCTCCCAATAGTTCCCGTGCCATCCCTCCGCCAGATGTTGCGCCGTGCCGTCCGGAAAACCCCGATGATCGAAAACAATCTTCGTCCCCGCACCCTCGTCTTTGAGTTCGAACCTGGCAATTGAGTAGAGACCCGGCCCCCAACTGCCTGCGCGCCAAGCCTGCACAATCAGTTCATCCGGTTTCAGCTCGATCTGCCGCCCGGTGACATAGCCGCCAAAAAGTGAGAACGCGCTCCCCGCTTCCGCGCTGATCTCGGTCGGCTTTTTCGCCAATGACATGGATTGCATCGCCGCGCTCAGTTTCACAACCTTATCGAATTGCCTGGCGTCGGTCAGTGCCTCATACACGCGCTTCCGGCTTGCCTTGAAGACTTCCTCCTGATGAATCGCTTGGGCCGGCAGAATCCCGTCGCCCCCGGCAGCCCACGCATTCACGGCGCCCACCGCCATTCCACCCATCGCAACCGCGGCTCCAATCATCATTTGTCGCCGCGTGGGCGCATTGGCAACTCCACCTGGTTCTTTATGATCCCCTACCATTCCACCTCGCATACCGATCGTTTCCTTTCGAGTTTGATTTGTGCCGCTCATGCGGCTCACCGTCGAGCCCCGTGGTCCAGCCATCGGAACATGGAAGCAAAATATGTTCAAAATAATGTTTTGCCATGCCGTGAACTCCCATTTCGAACAGAAACTGCTGGACGCGCGGTCCGGTTCCGGGACATACTTCCGCACACCGGATCGCCAACAGCTCGATGTCCCGGCAGCTCGAGGTCCCGGCAGCTCGAGGCCCGGCAAAAAGACGGTTCCACAAAAAAGATGTTCACATGTATTGACAGTTCCGCGAAAGAGGATCTATGCCTTATCCCGCCGGTCATCGCGCCCAGGTAAGAAGACGAATCATTGACAGCGCGAGAAGATTATTCAATCGCCAGGGCTTCGACAACGTCTCGCTCAAGCAGATCATGTCCGCCGCTGGTCTCACGCATGGAGGCTTCTACAGCTACTTCCAAAGCAAAAGCGACCTCTACGCCGAGGTTCTGGGATGCTTCTTCACCGATCCCGAATGGAAAAGTTGCTGGGAGGGCGTCCACGTCGATCTCTCCTCCACCGACGTCGGCCCGCAAGTGGTCCGCGCCTATCTCTCACGCCAGCATTTTGAGGATGTCGAAAACTCCTGCCCCATGGTCGCCATCCCGAGCGACGTCGCCCGCAGCGGCAAAGGCGCCAAGCAAGCCTTCGAAACCGTATTCAAGGCGATGGTGAGCGTGCTCGAGCGCAGCCTCTTCGACAAGCGGCAGCCTCGGCAGGACAAAGCGCGTGCCATCGCCGCTCTGTGCGTTGGCGGAATGGTCGTCGCCCGCTCCATGGACGATCGCGCCCTCGCCGATCAACTCCGCACCTCATGCATGTCGCTCGCGCTCCAGCTCGGAGGATGGACGAAAACCGAGCAAAGCACAACTTCCAGCCGTCCCGCTCACAATCGATCGCCGCGCACTACGCGGCCAAGGGCAATCGCAAGCTAAGTAACTGGTATTACGTGAAGCACAGACCCCGCCAGCCTCTTCGAATATTTTCTTGACCCTAACCCCGCTCCCTGTGACGATCATTTAGGGGTTCGGAGAGACATAAAACCGGACAAGGCAGGGCATGGAGAAGGCAGAGCACAAGGGGTCTTGCGAAAATGTCTATCTAAGTCACATATAATCAATACTTTGCCTATAAGTACTTATTTCCGAATACTTTGAGAGGAATTATTCCCTAAAGTATTGATTCTAATACGCCGCATCAAAGGGGGGGTACCCCCGGTCGTTCACCGTTCAGGGAGTGAAAACGCGACGGGGGACAAAGCGACAAAAAATTCGCGCGCGCTTCGCGAACGGGTAACTGAGACGTTCTGGGAATGTTATGCTTTTCCCCTCAACTCAAGGAACACCATGAAAATCAAGTTACTAGCTCCCCTGCTTGCGCTTTCATTGACGCTCCCCATCGCCGCCCAAACGTCTCCCAATTTCGACGGCAACTCCTGGTGGAATCACGTCAAGTTCCTCGCCGATGACAAACTCGAAGGCCGTGACACGGGTAGCCGCGGCGAGCGCGAAGCGCAGAAATACGTGGTCAAACAACTCCAGCAGGACGGCGCTGAGCAAATGGGGACAGACGGTTTCTACCAGCCTGTCAAGTTCGTCTCCCGCCAGATCGTCGAAAAGGATTGCCGCCTCGCTCTAGTCCGCGATGGCAAGCACGAACCGCTCGTTCTCGGCGAAGACGCTATCATCAGCACCCGCGCTATGCCTGCTCCCGAAGTGAGTGCCCCCCTTGTCTTCGTCGGCTACGGCCTGAAAGTACCGGAGAACCATTACGACGACTTCGCCGGCCTCGATCTGAAGGGCAAGATTGTCGTGATCTTCAACGGATCGCCCGCAGAACTCCCCGGAGCGCTCGCCTCGCATTATCGAACCACCGCCGAGCGTTGGAAGGTCCTGCGCGCCGCCGGCGCAGTGGGCATGGTGGGACTCATGAATCCCGCCTCCATGGACATCCCATGGTCGCGCATCGCCCTCAATCGCGCCCATCCAACCATGGCTCTCGACTACTCCGAGTTCAACGAGAGCGAAGGCGAGAAATTATCCGTCGTCATCAACCCGGCAAGCGCGAACAAAATCTTTGCCGGCTCCGGCCACACCTTCGCGGAAATCGCCGCCCTTGCCAAAGACCGCAAGGCTCTGCCGCATTTCCCACTGGCTGTTTCGCTCGAAGCAAAAACGCGGGTCGACGTCACCAGGGTCGAATCCGCAAATATCGTCGCCAAACTCCCCGGCAGCGATCCCGATTTGAAGGATCAGTACGTCGTGCTCTCCGCCCACCTCGATCACATCGGGATCGGCGAACCCATCAACGGCGACCGCATCTATAACGGCGCCATGGACAACGGCTCCGGCAGCGCGCTGGTCCTCGACATGGCTGCCAGCTTCAAACAGCATCCCGAAAAGCTGCGGCGCTCGATCCTCCTGGTACTCGTCACCGGAGAAGAAAAAGGACTGCTGGGCTCAAAGTATTTCGCCGCCCATCCGACCGTCCCCGCTAAATCGATGGTCGCTGACGTCAACGTGGATATGTTTCTCCCCATCGTTCCGCTCAAGATCCTGACCGTCGAGGGCCTCGATGAGTCCGACTTGGGTGATCGCGCTCGGGAAGTCGCGCAGCCGCTGGGAGTAAAAGTCCAGCCCGACCCCGAGCCGGAGCGCAATATTTTCATCCGCAGCGATCAATACAACTTCATAGTTCATGGAATTCCCTCGGTCATGATGGAACTCGGCGCTGAACCGGGCTCGCCCGAGCAAAAGCTTTTCAAGGATTGGCTCACTCACCGCTACCATGCTCCCTCCGACGACGTGAATCAGCCGGTCGATTTGGCAGCCGCCGCAAAATATGAAGAGATCGTTCGCCGGTTGCTGATCGACGTCGCCGACGACAAGCAGCCTCCACACTGGAAGCCCGACAGTTTCTTTCGCCGTTATGCCGCCGAATCTCGCGTAGAGTCGGGGCTTGCTCCGTCTGAAAGCGCTGCCACACTGCAACGGGCCGACAAGGCGGCCAGCGGTATGATTTCGACGGACTGATTTTTATTTTTTATGCTGCATGACCTTCTCAGCGAGTCTTACAACGCGATGCGCCACCAGCGCCGGCGCACGGCCCTCACCATGCTCGGCATGGCGTGGGGCATCGCAACCGTCGTCATGTTGCTCGCCTACGGAGATGGTTTCGGCCGCGCCATCTCCAACATCATGGCCAATTTCGGCACCAAACTCTTTATCCTCATCCCGGGCCGTTCGACCATGCAGGCGGGAGGCCAGAAGGCGGGAACTCTGGTTCGCTTCACGCTCGACGATGTTGATCTACTCTCCAGCAACCTCGCGCAGATCACGCACATCACTCCCAGTTGTAACAAGCAATCGGCCATACAGTATGAGGCCCGCTCTTATGCTATGAACGTCAATGGCGAATATCCCAATACGCTCGCGATCCGCGCTCTCACCGTCGACCAGGGACGCTTCTATAACGCCGAAGATCAAATACAGCGCGCTCGCGTCGCCGTCATCGGATCCCAAGCCAAGGAAAAGCTTTTTTCCGGACGTAACGCGGTCGGCGAGCGCATCCGCATAGACGGCGTCGCATTCGACGTCATCGGTGTGCTCTCCGCCAAAATGCAGCAAGGGAACGACAATGTTAATCGCTTCATTTACGTTCCGTTCTCTACCATGAGCGATCTCAAAGACACGCACTTCCTTGACGAAATCTGGTTTACGTATCAGGACCCCAACTATGGACGGATCGAGGAGTCCGTACGCTACCTCCTGGCGGAGCAGCACAAGTTCAATCCCGGGGATCGGCGCGCCGTGTTGATCATCAACCTCATGGATCAGGTACACCTTTTTGAAGTCATCACAATCGGGCTGAAGATTCTGCTCGGATTCATCGGCACCCTGACTTTGGGCATCGGCGGCATCGGCCTCATGAACATCATGCTAGTGTCCGTGACGCAACGCACCCGTGAGATTGGAATCGAGAAAGCGCTCGGCGCGCGCCGCCAGCATATTTTCCTGCAATTTCTTGCCGAAGCTCTCACCATCACTTTCATAGGTGGAGTGTTCGGAATCATCCTGGCCTATGCGGTGGCGCTCTCGGTGGGCAGACTGACGCTTTACAGCGCGATGGCGAAGCATGCGGAAGCCGGTGACATCCGGCTTATCATCAACCCGCTCACATTGCTCGTCGCCATCCTGATCCTGAGCGCCGTAGGACTGATCAGCGGAATGGTTCCAGCGATCCGCGCTTCACGCCTCGATCCGATTGAGGCTCTGCGCTACGAGTAGCCATTTCGATAACACCATTCAATAATTTATGTTGCGTTGTTAAAAGCGCCGGTAGAATCGCCCTGAACTATAAATCCCTAGAAACATCGGGATGAAATCCGGGTTATTTCTTACGAAAGCAGAAGGCTCAATTCGAAAAGGTGAACAAAATGAAAAAACTGATTGGTGTGTTGGCAGTATGTATTCTGTTTTCTATTGCGGCAGTGGCACAGCATGACACCCATCAAGGCGGAGCCAAGCCGGAAGTCGGGGGCGGCCATCACAACATTCCGGCGCACGGGCCGGCGCGCGTAAAGACTCCGGCTCCAGCGCAGGCAAACCGGCAGTTCAGCGAGAAAGCGGGGCATCCTAACGCGCCCCACGTAGATAACGGTAAAAAGTGGGTTGGCCATGACACCGGCCGCAACGATGCCAATTACCACGTCGATCATCCGTGGGAGCATGGCCACTTCACCGGCGGATTTGGCCGCAGCCACGTATGGCGGCTCGTTGGAGGAGGTCCAAATCGCTTCTGGTTCGGAGGATTTTACTTCTCCGTCGCTCCCTATGATATCGGCTTCTGCAATGACTGGCTGTGGGACTCTGACGAAATTGTGATCTACGAGGATCCTGATCACATCGGCTGGTATTTGGCCTACAACGTCCGTCTCGGAACCTACGTTCATGTGATGTATCTGGGAGCGTAGTCCCCGGGAGTTCCTGTGATTGTCCTTGCAACCTTCGGCTGCCGAAGATTGTGATCTCAGTCGAAAAAATAATAAGCCCCATCCGTTGGCGACTGTGCCACCGGATGGGGATTTTGATCCACCGCAGGCCCAAAGTGCAGCGCGCTTATTTCTTCTCTTCTTCTTGCTTGTCTTCCTGACCCTTCTTTTCCTGTTCTTTTTCTTTGTTCTTATCCTGAATCGAAATCAACTCGACTTCGAAGATCAGGGTCGCGTCAGGGCCGATTTCCGCGCCTGCTCCACGCGGGCCATAGGCAAGATCCGAAGGAATGAAAAGCTGCCACTTCGATCCCACGGGCATCAATTGCAGCGCTTCGGTCCAGCCTTTGATCACTCCGCTCACCGGGAAGGTCGCCGGCTGTCCGCGTTTATAGGAACTGTCAAACTCCGTGCCGTCCAGAAGCGTGCCGCGGTAGTTACAGACAACGGTGTCCGTCGGCGCGGGCTTCGGTCCGGTACCTTCTTTCAGGATCTTGTATTGCAAGCCGCTGGGCAACGTAACAACGCCCTCTTTGCTTTTGTTTTCAGCCAGAAATTTGTCGCCCTCGGTCTTGTTTTTTCCCGCAGCCTCTTTCATCTTCTCCTGCTGCTGTTCGCGAACTTCGTTCTGCACTTCGGTGAGCACAGTTTTCGCCTCTTCTTCTGTAAGACGCGTCTTGCCTGCGCCCATGGCATCTTTCAGGCCTTCGGCAACCAGGCTCGGGTCAACTTCCACCGACTGTTTCTTGAGGTTCGCGCCGAGTCCGTTGCCGATATTCATTCCGAGTGCATAACTGAATTTTTCTTTCCGGCTTTTGAACGTGGAAGCCTCCGCGGCGCTCTTGGTTGCGGTCGCCGGTTTCTTGGCCGAGGATTTCGGAGTAGTTGTATTCGTCGCTGCCGGAGTCTGCTGGGCGTTGCCATTGGCCACCAACATCGTTCCGGCGGCCAATAGGACCGCTGCGGTTAAGTATTTGAGCATGTTTTCTATTGTCCCATTGCGGCGCATTCTGCGCCATAGGCAGGGAGCTGCGGGCCGCGGGCGACGGGCGGCAAAAGCGCAGTGCCGTTGCCCCACGCGCCGCATCGAACAACAGAGCGAGTTTTGCCAGGAAAAGCCGCAAGCCGAGAGGCGATGCCTAGCTGAGATGCCTCGTAGCTCAGAGCCTTAGTTCTACGCGAGTTGCCGACCGCTTTCCATCTCCACCGCCCGCGGGAATAGGATGTTGTTTTCCAGGTGAATGTGCCGGTGCAGGTCCTTCTCGAAGTTCACGAGTGCCGTGTAGAGCGCGCGGAAACTAGTGCAGGCATCGGCTGGAGGTGTGTAGTTCTGGCTGGTCTCGCGCAGGGTCCTAAGCGCGGCACCGGCGTCGTCGTGCTCATGCTCCATCATGCGCACCGGATTTGCGACCGTGCCAAACGGCGGCGGAAGAATTGGCTCATGCTGCAGCACGGACTCCTCCATCCGCTCGATGTATGGGAACAAAATGTTCTCTTCCTTCATGAGGTGCATCATCAATTCCTGGGCAAGCGCGTGAAAGGTGCTGTGAATCACGGTGAGCTCGGCATGGTTCTCTCCATGTTTGGAGTGAACCTTATCAAGCAGGCGCTCGATTTCCAGGATCTGCGTGCGCACGTATGCGTGGTGGGTGCGAACGATGTGCGAAATCAGCTCCGCCAGCGACCCGGACTTCAGTTCGCGAGCGCTGGGACGGACGGGTTCGGCAAGGGCCGCTTCCAGCGACCGCAGCACTTGATCCACATCCAGGTTAGCGGTAGCACAGGCTTCCTCTAACGGCCGATTGCCTCCACAGCAAAAGTCGATCCCCAGCTTCTCGAAGACCGGAATGGTCTGGGGTGTTTCAATCGCGTAATCTCGTACGGTCTTGGCGGTGGTCAAAGTCATTTGGCTTCTCCTCGCAGCTCTGGGCTGCCTCTGGGGAATGAGTCTAGGAGATGGCAAATTGGCTGACGATGACTTTTGTCACGGGAGAATCAGTACCCAGTACCCTGTTGTCAGTACCCAGTAAACGCCTGCAAACTCCTGGGCGAGCCCTTTCTGGGTACTGAATACTCGGTACTGGGTACTAGGGACCGTCCAACTCCGCTTCCAGAGCTTTCACGTCTGCAATCACGATCCGACGGCCATCCATCTGAATGAGCTTCTCGGATTGAAAGCGGCTCAAGTTGCGGGACACTAGCTCGCGAACCGTGCCGATCTGCGACGCCAGTTCCTGGTTGCTCGCCGGCAACATGACCTCGACTCCGCCGTCGGCGGGCTTGCCTTCCCGCCGCGCCAGCCTCACCAAAAAGGCTGCCAGCCGGTTGCGGACGGTGGTGAAGGAAAGTTCCTCGATGATGCCGACCAGCTTGCGCAGCCGCGCTCCGACTACCCGCAGGACTTTCAGCGCCACCTCGGGATGTGTTATGCAAAGAGCGTGGAAATCCTGTTTGCCGATAAACAGCAGAGTGGAGTCTTCCACGGCTGAAACCGACGCCGGGTAATTCCCGCCGTCGAACACCGGCAATTCCGCCACGGACCCGCCGGGCCCGTCGATGCTGAGTACCTGTTCGCGGCCGCCTGCCGAAGTCTTGAAGATCCGAATATGGCCCGACTCAACTACGTACATGCCGGAGCAAGGGTCGCCTTCGCTAAATATGATTTCGCCCGTAGAGAATTTGCGCGGGACGGCACGCTGGGCAAGAAAAGCCAATTCGGATTCAGAGAGACCCGCGAACAGTCCCACCGTGGCCAGAGTTTTCGCCGCATTCGGCTTTGCATCTGCTATCCGCTGTATTGGCATTCGCTGATTTTATCCGAGGCTGAGCTATCTGAGGGCAGGCGAGAATTCTCAGATTTTGGCTATAATCCCGTCCATGAAAAACACCTTCTCGTTTGCTCTTGCTCTGTCGTTGCTCTTGGCAGCCCTCACCTCTGCGAGCCTGGCCAAGACTGTGGTTCACCTCAAAGATGCTCAAGGTAAGAGCGTAGGCACTGTCACTCTATGGGAACAGAAATCGGGCGGGGTTGGAATGGAGCTCAATCTGGAGAATCTGCCTCCGGGCGAGCACGCCATCCATTTTCATCAAAACGCGAAGTGCGATGCTCCAGACTTCAAGTCGGCGGGAGGGCATTTCAATCCCGATGGAAAAAAGCACGGCCTGGAGAATCCGGAAGGCCACCATGCCGGCGATCACGCCAACATCACCATCGGCGCGAACGGCAAATTGAAACTTAAGACCGAGGATAAGGATGTCGACTTGGGTAGCGACAGCCATTCGCTCTTCAGCAACGGTGGAACGGCAATCGTAATCCACGCGAAGGCAGACGACCAGAAAACCGATCCCTCCGGCAACGCCGGCGACCGCATCGCCTGTGGCGTGATTACCAAGTAATTGTGGAGCGCCGGGCGTCGCCGCCCGGCCTCCGCGCGTTCCACACTCTATTATTCGGCAGCGCGCTCACTTGGCTTCTAGCACGTAGATCGCGGGAACGTTCAACTTGTTCACGGTCTCATTCAGAGCCGCCAAGTCTTTGGTCATCAATTCATGACACTGCGCGAGCAGCGGTTGCGCCTGCTTTTGCAGATCTTCGTAGACCTCGTACTGCTGCTGCGTTGGCGCGGCATCGGCCGAATCCACGCTGAATAGCAATGAGTGCAGCCGCTCGTCGATGTGCACGGGATAGTTCAGGTTCGACTCCGAGCTTTTGGCGTTTACCTGCAGTAACTGCGACTCCAGATCCAGGCTTTTCTTGTCGAAGTCTTTGGACGCGGAAACGAACGCAGCGTAACGCTGGTCGTCACCGAATCTGCGGTCGAGTGCGCGAGTCTGGGTACGCACGTCGCGGATCTTCGTGATTGCCTCATGAATCTCCGATACTTGCGCAACGATCTTGCCTTCCAGCTCGACTTGTTTTTGCAAGGCCTCGTTCGACACCTTCACGCGTTCGTCCACTTTCAGTTCCAGCGGCTCGGTGTACGACTTGCCGTCGACCGTGAGCCGCACCTGGTAGGCGCCCGGAAGAACCATGAATCCGCGGTTGCGGAACTCGGCCCCGGGCTCTCCCGCAAGTGGAGCTGGCCCTTGCGAGCGCAGATCCCATGCAAACCGGTTCAACCCCGCATTCGCCGGAATCTTCGTTGCGGGAGGTGTCTGGTCGGGCCACTCGGGCGGCGTTTCAGCTTCTTTTTTCTCTTCGTTCGAATAGCGCCGCACAACTTTTCCCGAGGCGTCCAGAAATTCGAGCGCCACTACGCCTTTCGGCGCGGATGGTAAGTAGTAGTAAACGATCGCCCCGTTCGGCGGATTCTCCCCCACCGGTTGCCGCCGCTCGTAGAAATCGGGCCAGCGCAAACGGTAGGTCAGACGCGGCTTGTACAGCATCGGCTCGGATGGCCCGTGCGCCGTTGCCGCCCGAAGCGGCGTCAGGTCGTCGAGAATCCAGAAAGAGCGGCCATGCGTCGCCACGACCAGATCGTCATTCTTCACAATCAGGTCATGGATCGGACTATTCGGCAGATTCAGCTGCATCGACTGCCAGTTTGCTCCGCCGTCGAATGAAACATAGAGTCCCGTCTCCGTACCCGCATAGAGCAGGTTCTTGCGCACGGGATCTTCGCGCACCGCGTGGGTATAGGCGCCATCGGGAATCCCGTTCGTGATCTTGCTCCAGCTCTTGCCAAAATCGGTTGTCTTGTAGATGTACGGTTTGAAGTCGTCAAGCTTGTGAGTATCGACGGCCGCATAGGCTGTGCCTGCATCGTGTGGCGAAGCCTCAATGATGCTGACCAGGCTCCACTCCGGGATTCCCTTGGGCGTGACGTTCGCCCAGTTCTTTCCGCCATCTCGTGTGACGTGAATCAACCCATCGTCGGTTCCAGCCCAGAGCAGGTCTTTTTGCACAGGCGATTCGGCGATGGCAAACACCGTGTCGTAGAACTCGACCGAGGTATTGTCCTTGGTGAGCGGGCCGCCGGAAGAAACCTGCTTACTCTTGTCATTGCGAGTAAGGTCAGGACTGATCGCCTGCCACGTCTTCCCTTCGTCGGTCGTCTTGAATACGTGTTCCGCAGTGGTGTAAATCACGTGCGGATCGTGGGGCGAGATCAGGATCGGCTGCGTCCAACCCAGGCGGTATTTCATATCGCCAACGCCGTGCCCGGAGCTGTCCATCGGCCATACCGTGACGTCCTGCTCCTGGTTGCTATGGCGATTGAGACGCGTCACCGCACCTCCGCCAGAACCTGCATAGATAATGTCCGGGTCCTCGGGATCGGGCTGAATGTAGCCGCTCTCGCCGCCGCCCGCGTCGAACCAGTGCTGCCGTCCGATATAACCATCGTCCGACCTGCTGGCGATGCCTACCGTTGAATTGTCCTGCTGCGCGCCATAGACGTCATAGAGAAACCGGTTGTCAGCGGCGACATGGTAGAACTGCGCGGTCGGCTGGTTGTACTGGGTGGACCAACTCTTGCCGCCGTCCACCGAGATCGTCGCCCCGCCATCGTTTCCGTTGATCATGCGATTCGGATTCTGTGGATCGATCCAGAATCCATGATGATCGCCATGGGGCGCGGGCAGCAGGGTCAGCGACTTCCCGCCGTCGCTCGACCGAAACGCGCCCGTGTTCAGGATGTAGACCGTATCCACGCTCTTCGGGTCGGCAAAAATATGCGTAAAATACCAGGCGCGCTGGGTCAGGCGCTGATCGTCGTTGACGCGCGACCAGGTTCCGCCGCCATCGTCGGAGCGGTACAACCCGCTCTCTTTGGACTCAATCAGCGCATACACACGATTGGAATCGGCGCCGGAA
Organism: uncultured Acidobacteriaceae bacterium; assembly: GCA_963821295.1. Lineage (GTDB taxonomy): Bacteria > Acidobacteriota > Terriglobia > Terriglobales > Acidobacteriaceae > Acidiflorens. The sequence goes on from CAWGDB010000003.1 coordinate 259,144, forward strand.
ACGCTCACACCGATGCGTCCCAGAATGCCCTCCGGCAGGCCATTGCCCTCGAGGTGCTTCCAGGTATTTCCGCCGTCGGTCGATCGATATAATCCGCTCCCCGGGCCGCCGCTCTCCAGACTCCACGGAGTGCGCAAGATCTGGTATAGAGCGGCGAACATCACGTTCGGGTTGTGGGGATCGACACCCAGGTCGATCGCACCCGTCTTGTCGTCTTTATAGAGAATCTTGTCCCACGTTTTGCCGCCGTCGGTCGTGCGAAAAATTCCGCGCTCGGAATTTGGGCCGTAAGCATGACCGAGTGCCGCGACCAGCACGTGATCCGAATTGTGCGGATCGATCCACACGCGCGCGATATGTTGCGTGTCCTTCAATCCGATGTGCTGCCACGTCTTGCCACCGTCGGTTGTTTTGTACATTCCGTCGCCATAGGAAATATTCCCGCGCAGGCAGGACTCGCCCGTCCCGACGTAGATGACGTTGGGATTCGATTCCGATACTGCAATCGCACCAATCGATGCAATGACACCCTTGTCGGAAATTGGCTGCCAGCTCACCCCGCCATCCGTCGTACGCCACACGCCGCCAGCGACCGCGCCGAAGTAAAACGTATAGGGATTGCCCGGAACTCCGGTCACCGCCAGCACGCGGCCGCCGCGATACGGACCGATATCGCGCCATTCCATCCCTTTGAACTGTGATTCGTTATAAGGCTGCGCTGCCGCGCAAATTGCGACGAATACCACCAGAACACACCACCCCCACGAACGGCTTGCTTTCATGAACGACCCCCTTAGAAAGAAGACCACAATATTAAACCCTGCTGCCCCACGACTGCGACTCCGCCTGCGCGGAGTTTTCTACCACGGAGTCACGGAGACACGGAGAAAACCTTGGACCTACAAAAGCCCAGAAGGAAAGATTTTTGCAAGGCAGTTGGTTTTCTCCGTGTCTCTGTGACTCCGTGGTGAATAAAAGCAAGTCAGGACATCACTCTCGAGTCCACGTCCGCGGCGGTAGGCGCATAGAGAAATTCCAGCGCCTCTGGAAATCGCGCCGCCCAGGCCGCTTCCGTGTGAGACGCGCCCTGCACAATTCGTACCTTCAGCCAATGGTCACCCAACTGCGCCTGCCGCAGAATCTTCTCCAGTTCGCGTGCGTCATTGGTGACCTTCTCATCTTTGGCCGGATCCCCTGCCTCACGCGTTCCCATGCCTAAATACAAACGCGACGGCCATGCGCGAAACCTGCGGCATTCCGCAAGGATTCTTCGATTCGCCACGAACAAAGATGGGCTTTCAATCAGCAGCCGCCCGAAAATCCTGGGCGCGGCCAGTTGGGTATACAGAGTGATCAGCCCTCCCAGCGAAGAGCCGCCTAAGCCCGTGTTCCTGGCGCCTGTGAGAACGGCGTACTGCCCCTCGATCAAGGGCATGACATCGCGCTGCAGGAACTTCGGGTATAAGGTTCCTTTCACGATCGGCACCTTGGGATCTCGGGACTTGTAAGGAAGATATTCGCGCGCCCGATTCTTCCCTGCGTTGTCGATCCCGACGATGATGAGAGGCGGAATCTTTTTCTCGCCGATCAAACGGCCTGCCGTCTCCCCCACTTGCCAGTGCACTCCGGCAAAAGCGGTTGCCGGTTCAAACAAATTTTGCCCATCGTTCAAATACAGCACCGGATATCGCGTTCCACCTCCCCGGTCATAGCCGGGCGGCAGCCACACCCGGACCAAACGTGTATTGCCGAAAACGCGGCTGCGAAGTTCATGGATTCGCAAGGAGCCGCCAGCAATCGGCACCACAACTTCAGGGGAACGCTTGATCTTCGGACTTTGAGGTGTGAGTCGGGGAGGTATGAGTCGGGCCATTAGGCAGGGCTATCAGGTGAAAAGCTTATCACTGGATTTTTCAGGAACATCTTCAATCAGACTGACGCTCGATCAATCGTGCAGTTTATCCATCAACGTCTCGTCTCCACCAGATCATCCCCGCTAAGATCGTCGCGATGGCAATTAAAGTCAGCGAACACAAACACAGAATGCACCAGATTCCGAGAACATGCCCTTCGATATAGGTTAGATACAAAGCAAATGCCAAGCCTGTCGAGGCCGCGCCGAGCAGCATGGCCGGAGTCTCCTGCCGGTCGCGATAAACGGTGGCCAGCCCCGCCAGAGCGCCATAGCCCAGCATTCCAATCAGCGCCACCGGAATGCCAAGGATCGACGAATATCCGCTGCGGTTCACAATGTCACAATCGAAGGTCGCGGCGATGTCGCAGTATGCGGTCTTTGAGGTTGCATAATGGCGCTGCAGCGATATCGACGACACCACGATTCCGCAGACCGCCACAATCGCTACCATGCTCATCATTCGTTTTATGACCCCGCTCACGGCAGTGAACATCCCGTGCGGTCACTTAACGCTTCGAGAGTAAAGATTCGCTCCACCCGCTCGCCTGTTGGGGGAAACTGCCAGGTGGGGTAGTGGTGGACATTCTGGTCCTTGCAAACCTGCGAAGTTGCGTGCATGTCGCCCTTCACACCGCACTCCACATAAGGAACGTATTCGAATGACGCGCCGAACTTTGCCTTTTGCTCCTCGCAATGAGGACACCACCAGGCCCCGTACATCTTCACACCTCGAGCGCTCAGGCAGCGCGCAAATCCATCGTATCGATGCTGGGTGCGGTTGCCAAGATAATAGGCCAGCCCAAACGCGGCCACGATCAATACCGCAGAAACCGCCCGCCGCTTCCACTTGCCCGGAGCAGCTTCGGTCTTCGCCATTTTATTTCGACGCTCTCGCCTCTCTTGCGACATGAAGTTTTTATATCACGAGTAGAGACCGGGATTGCCTCGTCTTGTTCGGGCGACCAGGCACTGAAAGTGAGACGCGGCGAGCCACGTCTCTACCTTCACACAACTACGCGCAGCGCTGACGGCAATACTTCAATCTTCTGGCATTCCAGCGTAAGCACCTCGCCATCCACCATCACATCCACTGGACCGTCCAGCCGAAATTCAACTTGACCTATCGCCTGCCGCTCGGCCAGCGGATGCCTGGTGTGCGTGCCATCATAAAGCGTCGCCAGATTCCGGATCAACCCGAGGCGCCCAATCGGCCCCCACCGCACATATTCGATCAGCCCATCGTCGGTGACCGCGTCGGGCGCAATCATCATGGTGCCACCCGTAAATTTGCTGTTGTTGAAAGTCAGAAACAGGCAGCGGCGCAAATCGAATTCGCCTTGACCGTTGATGCGAACCGGAAATGGCCGCCGATTCAGCCGCGCCAGGCAGAAGAAAATAGACAGAAGATAGCCCATCTGGCCGAAGCCACGGAACCGCCGATGCCGCAGCGCCGCCACGTCCGCCGCAAAACCCATGCTCAGCAGATTCGTGTAATAGATGGTTCCGTGCTTGTGCGTCAGCCGCAAAACGTCACAAGGTCGCGCGCGCTGCGCCTCCAATGCCCGCAGCGCGTGCTCCAGTCCGTGGCCGCCTCCCGAGGCCGGCTCTTCAAAATCGCGCAGAAACGAGTTGCCTGTGCCGAGCGGAAGAAATCCCAGCGTTGCAATCGAGTCCTTCGATGAACCGTCGGCTTGCGATGCAATGCCGCCTTGCGATTCTGGAAATAACCCGTTGACGATCTCAAAAGAGGTGCCATCCCCGCCAACCGCAATAAACTTTCGATAGCCACGCCGATAGGCTCCACGCGCAATTTGCGTTGCTTCTCCCGCGGCGCTCGTCTCCAGCGTCTCGATCACGAGCCCGGCCTTGCGCAGTCGTTCCAGCGCCGCAGCCACACGGTCGCGACCCCGTCCACCGCCCGCTGCCGGATTAATAATGGCAAGAAACGTATCGTTCACAAGATTAGGTCGCAGGTGCCAGGTCTCAGGTTTTAGGTGTCAGGTGCCAAGAACTAAGGCAGTTGCCTTTCCTGAGACCTAACACCTGAGGCCTCTTCTTTAGACTTCCACGATTTTTGCGCGCGACGCATCGGCTCCAATCTCGGCAGCCAATTCTCCGCGCTTGATCTTCATCGACGCGGTCCGCGGAAAATCTTTCTCCCACACGAGGTAACCGCCCACGCGTTTGAAGTCCGGCAGGGTCCGATTGCGTCGCACAATCTCCTCGCGCAGACGATCGTCCCACTGCTGGTTTTGTTCGAGCCGTATCACAAGAATCAGTATTTCCTTTCCGAGCGTCTTCTGAGGCCACAGATAGTTCGCCGCAAACACGCTGTATTCCTTCACAGGAAGCCCGTCAAAAACCGACTCGATATCTTCGGGATAAATGTTTTTCCCGCCCTCAGTGACGATCATGTTCTTCTTGCGCCCGAACAGTTGCAGATGTCCATGCGGGTCGAAGCGTCCCTGATCGCCAGTCAGCAGCCAGCCTTCCACGATGGTCTGCGCGGTTAGCTCGGAGTCATCGAGATAATGCGACATGACCGAGCGGCTCAGCACGGCGACTTCTCCGATCCCGTCCGCATCAGGATTCAGCACGCGCACCTCTGTGCCCGGCAACGCCTTTCCCACCGTATCTGCACGAAATGGTTTGAGGTCATTGAGTGTCACGGCCGTGCAAGCCTCGGTGAGCCCGTAGCCGCAGGTAACCGGGATTCCGAGATCGTAGAAAAATTGCAATGTCGAAGGATCGGTGAATGCACCGCCCACGATCAATGCGCACAGCTCTCCGCCAAATGCCTTGTGGACCTGCGGCAAGAGCCGCCGGCTCAATTCGACTCGCGGACGCCCTCGTGTCAGCATCTTGTTCAGGCCGATCATTCGGTCTAGTATCCAGCGTTTTTTGGGCGGCAATTCATCGAACTTCGCGCGCAGGCCGCGCTCCAGGTTCTTCAGCACCATGGGCACAAGGCTGACATAGGTGATGCGATAGCGGACAAACGCATCGCGCACGAACTCCGGACGCAGCGTCCGCAAATGCACGACACACGCGCCGCAAACGAAGGGCCCGATAAATCCGACCATGAAGTCGATGGCATGATTCGTCGGCAGAATACTCAAATAGCGCACGCCCGGCCAGAATGGATACCACGCCGTTAATGCCGTGCATTGCTCGAGATAGGCATCGTGCGTGAGCACGCATCCCTTGGGCCGCCCGCCGGTCCCCGATGAATACACGATGCATGCTGTATCCTCGCGTTGGCGCGGCACAAACAGCGGATCGCCCTTTCGACGGAATTCCTCCCAGCGATATGCGCCGTGCAAATCCACGCCAGCTGGGGCCTCGGTCACCAGCACGATCTCCGTTGCGAGTTTCGAAAAGTCGGGCGACTGCGCGATGGCGCGCCACAGATAGTATTCGACAATCAGGAACCGTGCCTTGGAATGCGCCAGCAATTGCAAATGCTCTGTGGCTGAGAGCTTGTAATCCAAGGGCACCAGAACTCCGCCGCAGAAAAAAATCGAGTATGCCGAAATCAGCCACTTTGACTGATTCGTCATGACGATCGCCGCACGATCACCTGGCTTGAAGTCGGCATCCTCGAGCGCGCGGCAAAGAGGACGCGCCGTTTCCTTGAAGTCAGAATAGGTAAGCCGGACCTTCTCGCGGTCGCGATCGGCTTCAATCAGGCAGGTTTCGGTGGACCAGCGATCCAGAGCAGCGCTCAGAGCCGCGCCCAGGCTGGCATATTGATGGAGATTAAGCATTCAGGTCGTCAGACAGAGTAAACGAAGTTGGAAGGCAGAAGTCAAATTGCAGAAGTGGCTCCGGGCTTCGAGCCGCGAGTTGCGAGCAACCCGTAGGGTTCCAGTTCGAAGCTCGCGGCTCGTGGCTGGTTTTTCATTTCTTCAATTTGACTTCTGCCTTTTGACTTTTCTTGTTGCTCCGGACGTGGTTACCAAGCTAGAGTCGCGACTGAATTCGCTCGGCCAGTGTCCGGAAATCCGACACGCCCTGCAGTTCGTAATCCGGCAACTCAATGCGGAAGTGATGCTCAAGGCGGGTGAGCAAATCCAGCGCCTGCAGGCTGTCAATGCCGAGCGTCTTGAAGAAGTCGTCGTCGGGGGTGAGTTTTTCCCTTGGCACCTTGAAATGGCTTGCGACGAGATTCAGGATCTCGTCGAGGGTGTGGTCGGTTGCTGGCATAACGCTGATTCTCGGGCCTTTCCAATCGCGAATGACAAATTAGCAACTACAAATTTACGGCAAGTACGGCTGCGGGCTTTCGTTCTCCACAAACTTCCGCAACCCCTCTTTGACGGCCGGTTGTGAATACAACTCGCAAAAGATGTCGATCTCTGTCTTCAATTCGTCATAAGGGATCGGCTTCACGAATTTCTTCGCAGCCGCCGCCGTTGCGCGGTCAAATTTTCCTACCTGGCTGGCGGTTGCGCGCGCCACTCGCAGCGCTTCGCCTTCGGCGGCAATCTGGCTGACCAGCCCAACCTGCTGCGCCTTCATAACATTAAAGCTGCGCCCCGTGAGCAGCAGGTCACGAACCACGGCATTGCCTAGATCCCGTTTCAGGCGCGGGATCCCGCCGAATCCCGGAATCAGCCCCAGCCGTAGTTCCGGAAAGCAGAAGCGCGCCATGCGGTCGGCAATAATAATGTCGCACACCAGCGCGAGTTCAAAACCGCCGCCGAATGTAACACCGTGGACCGCCGCGACCGTGGTTAGTGGAAGGGCATCGATCGTGTTCATCACCGCGTGAATCCGCTCCAGAAACTCGCGCACCCCGCGCGTGGCCGCGGCCTTCTCCATCCCCTGCGATCGCTCATACAGCTCTCGCAAGTCGGCTCCCGCCGAAAATCCTGCAGGCTGGGTGGAATGAAGAATCAGTGCGTGTGACTCCCTCACCAAGTCCGGCAAAGCGCGCACAAAGCCTTCCAACTCGCCCAGCATGAGGGACCCGATCTCGTTACAGGGATCGTGATGAAGAGTCAACTCTATTGCGCCATTGATGATCTGCCACGAAAGGGCCTGCCCCCGGCGCTCACTCATGGTGTTCGCTCATGCCGTCGCTGCTGCACCGTACATCGCGTCAATTTCATTTCGAAAGCGATCCGCGATCAGGTCGCGCTTGAGTTTGCCGTTCGCGGTTAGAAGTCCGCTCTCGATCGTGAAGGCCGCCTCCACAATACGGAAGGCCCGCACCTGTTTATAGTGCGGCAGACTTTTGTTCACGTGATCAAGTGCCGCCTGCGCTTTCTCGCCGCTCACCTTGCCCGTGATCAGCGCTGTGAGAAATCCGCGCGCGTTGCCTACAATTACAACCTGGGCCGCTCCCGGCAACTGCTGCAGGATCTTATCCTCGATCGGTTCGGGCGCAATGTTGTGTCCCGACCCCAGAATAATGAGGTTCTTGATGCGCCCGACAATTTTCCAGTTCCCGGCCTCATCCACTTCGCCTTGGTCTCCGGTATGAAACCACCCATCGCGAAGCACCTTCGCGGTCTCCTCCGCGCGATCCCAGTATCCCGGGAAAATATTGGGCCCGCGCACAACGATCTCTGCATTCTCCGCCAGTTTCATCTCCACTCCGGAAATTGCCGGCCCGGCGCGCCCCGGTATTACCTCGCCGTCGGGATCATCCATGGTGCAGATCGCCGTCGTTTCCGTGAGCCCATAGACCTGCAGCACCGGAATTCCCAGCATCATGAAAAAAAGCTGGGTCTCGACGTTCAGGGGAGCCGACCCGCAAATCAGCGCCCGCAAGCGCGGGCCAATCATTTTCTTGCGAATAGTCGGAAATACCAACCGGTTCGCCATCGCAAGCCAAAAGCTATCCCCGATGCGTGACTTACCATCATGCTTCCGCGCCCACGCGCCTTTCGCTTTGCTGTACACCTTCAGCGGAAACCCGCCCGTTTTCCAAAGCTGTTCGTCGACCGCTTTGCGCATGCGCTCCAACAAGGCGGGGACATTCAGAAAGTAATCGGGCGCTGCCGCCCGCATGTCAGCGGCAATCTTCCCCAGATCCGTGTTCAAAGCCAGCTTGCTGACGCGCAGCAAGCTGGTGAGCAGCATGATCCATGAACCGGCAAAGCAGAACGGCAAGTAATGGAAAACCGTCTCCTGCCCCGGCCGCTTCTTCATGAGTTGCTGCAGCCGTCCCGAAGTACAGCCCAATATATGCCCGACATTGCCGGCATTCAGCATCACACCCTTCGCTTCGCCGGATGTGCCTGAGGTGTAAATGATGGCGACGACATCGCCTTCCGCCACGGTCGGCACAGGACTGTCGACGGGTTCACGTCCCGTCACAAAAACATTGTCGAAGCAGAAGTATGGCGGGGCCTCCGGCCATTGCTGGACGATCGCCTCTCCGAGCGCCTTCTCGCCGCAGGCAATCACCGCGGGCCAGCAATCCTTCATCATCGCGACCAGTTCCGAAGGCGCCTGCCGCGCATAGAGTGGTACAGCCGTCAACCCTTCCGCCATTATGGCCAAATCCGTCGCGACCCACCGGATCGAGTTATTGGCAAGAAGCGCACAGCGATCGCCCTTCTTCAAGCGCAGCCGCCGCAGATAAGCCCGAGCCACTTGCACTTGAGCGAGCAATTGCCGCGCCGTGAAAGAAATCGTCTGCTCGGCGCGTACCTCTTGCAGCACCACAGCATCGGGGTTGTGGGCCAGGCTCGAGAAGATTTGGTCAAGAAATGACATGCGATTTTGATCGCTGAATCTAGTGTTCGCCAGAAGAACCGAGTACAAAACCACTGACCTGGTAGTGGTCTGCGCGCGCAGCGTAGTGCGATAACAGCGCCCGTGCTTTCGCCGAGATCACGGGCGTCTCGTAGTTCTCTCCTGCAAATGCCCGAACCTTTTCGATCGACTCGAAGTACAGCATGGTCATAAACTCGGCTTCTCCATCCCGAGTGAGCCGCAGCAACTTGTATCCGAGAAAACCCTGCGCCCGTAATTCTTGCTGCAGGTGCGGAAAGAGTTCCTTCCGCAGGTAGTCATCGTAGCTCTGCGCGTTCTCCGGAGCTGTCCACCCGCGCCACACTCTGCAGATCACCTGTCATCCCCCTTGTTAGCCGTAAGCCTGAACCAATCCTCGCAAACCTTCGCTCATCGGCGGCAGATAGTCTTCCCAGCCCCATTCTCCCCGCCGCGTCGGAAACTCCGGATAGCGCCGTTGCACCTCTTCTTCAAAATAAACGCCCATGCGCGCCATCAACTTCAAATTACGCACCACCGTGCGCCCGATCCCGTCGGCAACTCGCTCGCCCTCACGATCCAGAATTTCGAGCGCCGATAGCGTCCTCGCCTCGAGATCTGGATCGTCCACGTGCATCAGCAGCTCCCGATGCCCGCGGTCATGCATCAGATTCCGAATGCGCTCGTCCATCGTGATTCCGGCCGATGGCACCAGCGCCGGCATCGAGGTCACAATCCCGTGATAGCGCGAGGAAACCATCATTCGGCAAGCACGCAGAATGCTCACCAGCTGGTACATGTTGTAGTCTTCCGACGTCAGCACGGGCACGCCGCCAAGTTTTTCTGAAATTCGCTTGCACGGACGAGCGTCCAGCCGCTCCGTAGCGACCATAACTACAAAAACATTCTTTTTCTGCCGGAAGGCCACCACCGCATTCGCGATCGAACTCAAGTAGTGCTCGTAAGCCCGATCGGCTTCCGGCCCGGAATGATGGAAGTACGGCCCGCGATAGTGACTCGTCTTGTAAGCACCCGTCACGCTGTGCAAAGCAGCCTTCGCAATCGAAGCTTTCACGGGCCACTCAAACGGATTAATCGGACAGATCGCCAGCACCGGAGTCTTCCCATCCCAACCGACATCGCGCAGCGCCTTCTGCCCATACTCGGCGCCCAGCGGTTCAAACGTCCAAGCCGTATCGGTGCCTAATTCGGTGGGTACACCCAGTTCACGCAAAAGCTTGCGCGATTCCTCATTGCGCGTGATCACCAGCGAATTCTTGCAATAGCGGCCGCACATCTTCGCGACCAGCGGATCCATCTGCCCCGCCTCAGCACCGTAACCAACAGAAAGCTTGTTTTCCGCGGCCGCGATGCCCAGCGAGCCGATCATCATGGTGGCCAGCGCATTCGCGAATTTCGACTTGAACATCGACCCTTCGCAGGCCACCACGCCATGATGCTTCGGAACCTCATTCGCCAAAAATGGCGGGAAAATATCAGGCAAGTGTACCTGTGACGTGCCTTCAAAATAGCCGCGCGAGCGGTCGAAGTTGAACGTCATCATGCTGAGTTCTACGCGCTCTGGCCCCAGAATCCGGCGCACTTGCCGCAGCATCTCCTCCACGCGCACATCCGACCCGGTGTTGCGCGTCCCGTTATAACCGGCAAACAGCAGCTTCAGTTTTTCGCCGGGCCGCCAGGGCTCGCCCTTACCCATCATCCACTGCACCTTCTTGCCTTCGATGATGCCGGATACCCAGGCTTCCAAAACAAAGTCCATCATGCGGCAGACCCTCCGGCCTTCGCGGCGGTCGGCCACTCTTTATAAGGATAGGAGAAGTTATGCTGCCGGCTGAAGCGCAACAGCGGAAAGCTGTATTGCGAAAATGGCACCGGCTTTCGTCCCATCTCCGTCGTGACCCGCGTGTTATCAAATACCGTGTTCCAGGTCAGATACGGCAGGAACACCTTCATCAGCGCTGCGCCGTGCCCAACCTTACCTTTGCGATTCGCCAGTAAATTCACGACCGACGTAAACGGACCTTCCATGACCGGCAAAAACAGCGGCCCGCGCTTGTTCTGCTCCTTTGCCAGCGCCGTTGTCAATTCCCGAAAAGTTTGCGAGCCGTTGCCCGAGGAAAGATGGTACGTATCGTAGGCCGGACTCTCTTTCATGTGCAGCGTCGTGATGGCGTCCGCCACAAAATCCACATTCACGATATCAATCCTGTCATGCGGGCGAAACGGAAGCACCGGCAATCCCGCGAGAAACACAAACGACCGCACCATGTCGAACTGCGTGGTCTCGGGATAGCGGCTGTCGCCCAGCACGATGCTCGGGCGGAAAATTGTCAGCGGCACGTCTGGGAGCAACTCGCGCACCATGTGCTCGCAAAACTTTTTCGTGCGCGCGTAGGGATCGTAGTCCGACCGATCCCAATCAATTGACCGGTCCTCGCTCACCACTTCGTTGCTGCGCTTGCCCGCGACCGCCACCGTGCTGACGTTCGAAAAGCGCCGCAACCCGTGGTAATACTGCGATTGCCGCGCCAACTGCACTACTTCCAGCGTCCCGCGCAGATTCACGTTCAGGCAAGCTTTTTCCGACTTGCGATTCAGCGAGGCCGCACAGTGAATGACCGAGTCGGTGGTATGCACCAACCGGTCATAATCCGCGCGATCCAGCCCAAACTGCGGGGAAGTGAGGTCGCCGCAAAAAATCCGAATCTTCGCCTGCAAGTACTCGTAAAACGCGGGGAAAGGCAGATGCAACTGGAGGGCATTCCAAAGCCGCAGCTCGGCGTCGCGCGCATCACGGCCGCGCACCAGCACATTCACAGTCGCATCGTGCTGGCTCAGCAAATTCGCAGCGACGTGCGCACCAATGTAGCCGGTCGATCCGGTCAGGAATATCGCCACGTTGCTCCGTTTGTCCCGGTCTTTACGCGAGTCTCATTCTTGTTGGCCGCCGGCATCTGCAGCACCCTGGGTTCGCGCGGCTCCAGCGGCCGTCCTTCAATCAGCGGATACGTCCAGCGCCGCAAAGCGGGAATGTGAATGTCAATCCAGTACTCCCACCAATCCAGGCCCGCCGTATCGTACCCGAACACTTCTTTTTCTTCAGGCACCAGTGCCTGCGAGAGTTTCTCGACGTTGTCCGCCACAAAATCTTGCTCATTGTGCAGGATGAAGGGCTCGAAAAGCTCGATCAGTTTTTCAACGCGCTCCAGATTGCGCTCTGCCTTCGCCAGCGCCTTGCGCATGGGCGAAGGCGCCATCACCGTTTGAATCGAACGGATGATCATCTTTTGAGCCGGCGCCGACATCCGGTTATACCGCTCTTTCGAAACCGGAATCGCATCCATCCGCAAGCGCAGCCAGTACTCCAGGCCTTCCTGGGCGCGATAATGGCGCCGGTGCCCGAGGCTCGTCAGTTCAATCGATCGGCCCATGTCGCAAGGATTCGTGACCGACGTTGCTAACTGGTAGAGCGGATCGTGCCGCCGCTCCACCAGCGCCGCCGCAATCAGCGTCATCCCCGCGCATACCGCATCCACCGGAATGATGTCCAGCCGCTTGCGTTCGTTCGAAGGCAATTGGCGGAACGATGTCCCCAGCAGATAGGAAAGCGATGCCGAGGTATTGATGCCTTCATTCCAGCCGCGAAACGGCTTGGCCACCGACGTTTCCACGATTGCCGGACGCACGATTGCGATCGGCAACCCCGCGCCATAGTTGGCAATCAGCGACTCAGCAAGACTCTTGGTATAGGTGTAGGTATTCGGCCAGCCCAATTCCTGCGCCCGCCGCTTGCCTTCTTCGGTCAAATAGTTCTTCAGCCACCGAACCCGATTCTTTCGAATCTGGTTTTCGAGCGCCTGCCCGCTCAACCCTTTCGCCGCGTGTTCTTTCTGCAGAGCCTGCCGGGTCAGTTCCTCGGTGACCTCCGGACTTTCAGCACGCAGCGCGGCCGACTCCGTCAGTTCATGCAGGTAATGCCATTCCCGTTCGGCGTCAAAGTTGTGCACGCCCGCCGGCGTGTAATTGGCGCGTACGAATTCACCGACGCGCCCGTCACGCTGTCCCGCAACATAACAAGTCGACAGGTGGAGTAAAGCCGTATGATCCGACGCGCGAATGAATTCGATGAGGTGATAAGTCGAATCCACATTCACGGCCAGCGCATCCCGCAGATCGGGATTGAAATCCGTAAGCCCTGAGCTGTTGACGACCAGATCCAGCTCATTACCGAGCCGCGCCGCGACATCCGGTTCAAGTCCCATGCCCGGCTGCGATACGTCGCCTTCGACCACTTCGATCTTGTCCGCCAGCAAAGCACCCAACTGGTCGCCATACTTTTCAAAGACAGGATCAAAGACCGGTGAGTCCTCCAGCATCTTCTCGAAACGCGTCTGCGCCGGAGCCGACTTCTGACGCCGGACCAGTAAATACAACGTCCCGATTTCGGGCAGGTCCAGCAGGATATTCGCCAGCCAGACTTTGCCGATAAAGCCGGTGACTCCAATCAGCATCACGCGTTTCCCGGCCAGAGCCTTGCGCACGGAAAACCGCTCAGGATGCCGAGTTTCGTCAAAATAGACTATAGGGCGCACGCGCGGCGTCTCGACCCGAACCGCCGGCACAATCGCTGAAGCCAAAGCCTTGGGCCCGCGCAGACCAAGAGCACGCACCCAGCGGGCCGGGCTCTGCTGCCCTTCCGGACCCGTTTCGCGGATGCGCGCAAAGAGCCCGCGGGGCCTGATCACCGGGCTCAACAGCCGTCCCGTCGCAACGCCATCCCTGAAATCGAGCCGGTTCGCGATAATCCATCGGACTCCCAAATGGCGTGCCAGTGGACGCATGACATGATCGAGCCCCTGGCTCACAAGGACCACATCAGCACCTGTGGCCTGGAGCGCCTTCAGGTGCCGCACTCCCTCCTGTTTCAGCAGCGGCTTCAGCTTGTATTCGAACTCTTCCTCGCCTAGCAGGTCGAGCCGGTCGCGCGTAACGCCGCGTAACACGGAATGCACGATCCGGGTCGCAGCTACCCGGTTTGCCGCGTACAGGAAAGGCCGCAACAGCGCCATCAACAGCACCAGGCTGCGCCGCACCACGCGCGCAATAAACGTCTGGCTGTTCCAGGTGAAAAATGCAACCGGCCGGATCGTCGTCAGTTCCAGCAAGCTCCCTTCAACGCGCCAGTACACCGGTGACGAGGGCCGCCGATGTGCCGGTGTCGGGGCGATAGAAGTCGAGGCAACGACGGACGGGATCGCAGACGCGCCCTCCGGCGCATTGGCGTCCTGGGGGGCCTTGCGCTCTGCCCCTACGAAATTGTCGACAGGTTCAACCAATCTTCCACCACTCTTCCGCCAGTCAGCGATCCAAAAGGCCTGCTCTTCCGCGCGACCTTCTGGCCCTGCCACTATGCCCAACCGACCGGGCGGAATCACTTATTTTAACCTCTTCGTCATAAAGGACGAAATGTAAACACGACCAGGCGAATGTGGGTTCGGATGGGCGAACTCATCGCCCAAGTAGCTGATAAAATGGCGCGGAACCCTAAATTGGTATTTTGCAATTTGTGATTTGTACTTGAACCGCAGTCCAGAAGCCCTCCGGTTCTGAATTACAAACTACCAATTTCACATTTTCTTAGGAGACAACCATTGCCCTACAAAGATACGGTACTTCCCGAATTCGACATGGAGATGGACAATACTCGCCGAACGCTGGAGCGCGTCCCGGATGACAAGTTTGGCTGGAAGCCGCATGCCAAGTCGGGCACACTCGGCTGGCTGGCTATCCACATCGCCACCATTCCCCAGTGGGCGAAGATCACCATGGAAGAAGAGTCGCTGGACCTTTCAGCCCCCGGACGCAACTCTGGCCCGCCCGCGCCCACGGATCGCAAGGGCTTGCTCGAACTCTTCGAGATGAATCGGACCGAGGCGCGTGCCGCGCTTGCGGGCGGCAGCGATGCAGCCTACGCCAAGCCCTGGGCCTTGTTCATGGGCGCACAGGAACTCTTCCGCGAGCCGCGTGCGAACGTCCTGCGGCGAATGGTGCTCAACCACATGATCCACCACCGCGGACAACTGACCATGTATCTTCGCCAGTTGGATGTCCCCGTTCCGGGACTGTACGGCCCATCGGCAGACGAGCAGAAGTTCTAAAAGGGCTCAGCAGCGAAGCCGTCTACAAACGCGTCCCACGGCGCAAGCCGTGGGTGCGATCCGCGAGTGTCACGCCGCCCGTTCCACCCAGCACACGCCCCAATATTTCCCAAACTTGCGCCCAACCTCACTGAACACGCCAACCGTCTTGAATCCGAACGCTCGATGCAGGGCTTCCGTCGCGGCGTTTGGCAGCGCATAGCCCGCGACAAAACGATGAATATCCTCACCCTTTAGTGTCGCGAATAAATCCGTGTACAGCCTGCTTCCAATTCCCTTCCCAATCGCCTCGGGCGCGCAATAGATGGTCGTCTCGACCGTGGTGTCATACGCCGCTTTTGGACGAAAACGCGTAGTCCCCGCATATCCGAGCACGGTTCCGTCGAACTCGGCGACCAGCAGCCGATGCCGTCCAGAGCTTCCGAATTGTGCGAACCACGGCTCACGCCGCTCGACGCTATAGGGCTCAATGTCGAAGGTCACAGGCGTATGAACGACGTAGTGATTGTAGATTTCGGTCAAGCGCGGCAGGTCGCCACGCTCAGCCGGACGGATGCGTACACCGTTCATTCGATGCCCTCCGAGACGTCAAATTCCGCCAGCGTGTTGTTCCCTTTCATCCTCCCCTTCGTCACCTCATCACCAGTCCGAAGACTACAGCCGCCGCGATCAGCCACGCCGAATTCAGGCGAAACCGCAGCAACCCGATTAAACTGGCGCCGAAGATTGCCAGCGTGGTCCAACTCACAATCGAGGCCTTCCCCAACTGCCACGTCACCACTGCCATCAGCGCCAGCGATCCGGCCACCACTCCATCGAGCGCAGCCGCAGCGATCGGCGACCGCCGGAGGCGCGGAATCACCGGTCCGCTCAAAGCTACCAGAATGAAACCGGGGAGGAAGATTCCGACGGTTGCCACGACCGCGCCTGCCCATCCGGCCACGATGTATCCAATGAACGTGGCCGTCGTGAATACTGGTCCTGGCGTAAACTGCCCGACTGCGACCGCATCCAGCAACTGCTGCTCGCTGAGCCAATGCAGGTGCTCGACGAACTCGCTCTGCAGAAACGCCAGCAATACATATCCGCTCCCGAACACCACCGAGCCGATCTTCAGGAACGAAAGAAACAGGCGTCCCAACCCGACCGGCGCAACTGCAGCGGCAGTGAACGCAGCTAATGCGCCGGCCAGAATTTTCGGACTTCCCAAAGACCCCGAACTCAGCAGCTTGTTTCTCATCCCCAAAGCCGCTGCCGAGAGCGCTCCGGCGAATACGAGCACCAACACCGGACTAACTCCGAACAGACTGAGCAGCGCTGCCAAGACCCCAATCGATGCCAGCAGCGGCGTGCGAATGCCGGTCCGGCTGAGCCTGCCGAGCGCCTGGATTATGATCGCCACAACTATGGGTTTGATCGCGTAGAGAATATTTTGGACCTGCGGCAGAGAGCCAAACCGCACATACCCCCAGGCAATCGCCGAGACGATCAGCGCGGCCGGAATGATGAAGCAGAAACCCGCGACAATCAGTCCGCGCCATCCGCGTTTCAGCTGACCAACAAAGATCGCGACTTCGGTTGAACTCGGCCCGGGAATCAGGTTCGCGGTCGCGAGACGGTCGAGGAATTGTTCCTGTGTGATCCAGTGGCGACGACGCACAAACTCTTCTTCCATCATGGCCAAATGAGCGGCCGGTCCACCGAAAGCGATCGTCCCTAACTTCAGGAAGACCCACGCAATTTCTGCAAGCGATGGTTGAGGGATTGGTTGCGATTCGGGCATGTGAGTGACAAGAATAACTGGCCACCGAGAAAATCAGATCGGTTTAGTAATTGGGTTGCGCGATGAATTCCCACTTGGTGACGCTTGCGGCTATTTACTTATTGGTACACTCTACCGCTCCCTGAGCGGGGTGGGTTTTTGAAAAATAAGGACTTGCAAAGAGCACGCCGAGGGCTTATTTCGTGGCGTAGAGTTCAGCGCTCAGGAAGTGCAGCGAGATGTAGGGTTCGTCGCCCACAACCCAGCTGTCATGTCCGGGAGGGCCGGGTGGGATGTAGAAGAGATTGCCGGCGCGCAGTTCGTGAACGGTGCCGTCGTCCATTGCAGCGGTGGCGCAGCCGGAGAGCACCAGCCCGACATGCTCGACATTGCAGCGCGTTGCGCTGACGCCCGGGCCGACGTGGACAGACCATTTCCATCCGGGCTGGTAGGTGGCGCGGCCGATGGTCATGCCGCCGATGCGGACCAGTTCGAATTTTCCTCTTTCGAAGGTGCGGACCTCGTCGGGCTGATCGAAGCGTTTGAGGATTACTTGAAGGTTCGGCGTCACAGGAGCCTCCTGCTGGCGATTTCACAATGAATTCGAGATGGGGATCGTGATCATCTTTATTTCGGAGATCTGATTTCGGAAATCTGATTTCTGAAATCTGATTTCGAAAATCTAATCGCGAAAATCTAATCGCGAAAATATAATCTTGAAAATCTCGCAAGCGCGAAAATCTCGGAGCGGGTTCATCCACATGACGGCCAATGATCCAACGCTGAGGCGAATCCTGAAGAGTCAATACCATGCTTCCCTTGCCATGCTTCGAGAGGCGATCGAGCAGTGTCCCGATGACCTCTGGTCGAGCACTAGCCATGAGAATGCATTTTGGCAGCTTGCCTATCATGCCCTGTTCTTTACCCACGTCTACCTCGGGAAGGATGAAGCGGCGTTTCGTCCCTGGAAGCAACATCAAAGCCAGGTGCAGCATGAGGATGGAATCGCGGGAGCCGGCCAGTCGGACCCGAGCAATCCGTTACCGCAGCTTCCGAAACCATACACCAAAGCCCAAGTGCTGGAGTATTGGAGATTGTGCGACGGGATGGTCGACGAAGCCGTGGATCAACTCGATCTGGATAACCCGGAATGCGGATTCCACTGGTACAAGATGTCGAAACTCGAGCATCAATTTGTGAACCTGCGGCACATTCAGCACCACGAGGCCCAGTTGGCGGACCGACTGCGCTCGGCAGCCAACATCGGGATTCGTTGGGTTGGGGCACGGCCTGGCGCGTAACGTGTGATTTTTACCAACAACTGAGGCCGCTTACTGCGGCCTTTTCGTCCTGCCAGCGCTGTCACCGCACGATTCTTTCTAAGTGGGCGAGCCGCGCCGAGGGCGAGGCGCCCTCGGAACCGCCAGCAAGGTGCCGGCGTTACCCTCCCGGCGATTATGGCGATAATTTTGCCGTCTAAATACTAGTGGCTCGCGGCCCGAAGCTAGTCTCCTGCGACGGGCTCGGCAACATCTTCGGTCTGCTTCGCCGGTTTAATTCCGTGCAGGCCGTTGCCGTTGTGGCCATTGCCGTCAGAGTGCCCGTTTCCGTTGGGCTTCGAAGCAGCAATTGCGCCCAGCGGGATGAACCCGCCCTCGTTCGAAACAGCCGGTTTCTCTTTCAGCACGACCTCTCGGTAGAGCTGCGCCATGCGGGCATCGTAAGCCGGATCGTTCTTCTCCGCCCCACGCGCTTGTCCCGATTGCCCGGCCGCCAGCTTTGCATCCCGCGCCCGCGTCTTTTCTTCGCGCGCCGTCTTTGCGATGCCGAGCTTATCGAGATCGTGCTGCACTTCGTTGGTCACGATCTCTTCGCGCAGGCGGAGATACTCCTGCTGCTCTTTCGCCGGAACGTTGACCTTCTTGCCGCCCGCAAAGATCTCATGCCGGCCGTGCTCTTCGTACCACTTGGTGAGCGTGGCCGTCATGTGCATCTTCTCGATAATGTTTCGCCAGCCCACGCCCGTGTTGTAGGCGCAGAAGCTGATCTCGCCTTCCTGCGTGGCGTAGGGAATGATGCACTGCTCGGTGCGGCGGAAGTCGTAGTTGAACAGGTCCTGGAACCACATGCCGGCAATGAAGAGGAAGTTCCAGCGGTCGTTGCTGCGGCGCTTCATCACGTCGTCGATGGTGCGATCCGGGCCGACTTTGCCATAGTTTTTGCCCGTGATGTTGTAGTTCTTATCGAACTTCCGGAGCAGATCCATCATCTTGAAGTGCTTCGGCGACTTGAACGGATCGTAGTTCTTCATCAGCAGCAGCGCCATGCCGAGGCCGGTATAGAACTTGCTGCGGGCGCCGTCATTTACTTTGGCAATGTCTTTGCCCAGTTGATCGCCCTTGAGGAACGCCGTGACCGGAACGGCTTCCTTCGTTTCCTTGTCGATCATGACCGCCATGCCGGTGCCGCAGTTGGGATGGCATCCGCAGGAGAGCTGGCCCCAGTCATTATTGGCGTCGCCCGCGTGCAGCAGATCGGCCCAGTCGCTGAACGTGGACATGAAGCTGATCGGGAACCAGTCGCGGGCAGGTTCGCCGAGGCCGGTCTGATTTTTGACGTCGTGCGCCAGGTGCGCCAGCGTGTAGCGCTGGGCCTGACGGCGGTCGTCGGTGATGGCTTCGTCGCGTCCGGTGAAGCTGACCGGCTGGTAGCTGAGGAAGCTGATCGTCTTCGGATTGTCGAGCGCGAACTGGATGATCTTGCCGACTTGCTCGTTGTTGATGCCGTTGATGATCGTGATGACGGGGACGATCTCGCATCCTGCCTTGTGCAGGTTTTCGATGGCCTTCAGCTTCACGTCGAACAGGTTGCCGACCGCGCGGTGCGAGTTGGCGGCGTTGCCGATGCCGTCGAACTGCAGGTAAGCATAGCGGAGTCCGGCTTCGACCGCCTGCTGCGCGAACTCAAAACTTTTGGCGAACTCAATGCCGTTGGTCGCGGCCTGCACGCTGTTGTAGCCAACCTTGCGAGCGTAGCGAATGGCGTCGAGGAAGTACGGGGAGAGCGTCGGCTCGCCACCCGAGAACTGCACCGACATCTGGCGGCGTGGCTTGATGGTGATGGCGTTATCGAGGACGGTCTTGATTTCTTCCCATGTCAGTTCGTGGACAAAGCCGACCTGGTTGGCGTCCATGAAGCAGGGATCGCACATCATGTTGCAGCGATTGGTGAGATCAACGGTCAGCACCGAGCCGCGGCCGTATTTCACGGTAGAGGAGCCGTGGTGGTGAAGATGCTCGTCGCTGTGCGCCTTGATGTCGCGGCCGGGGAACACTTCCTCCAGATGCTGCGTAAATTCCGGGTCAATGGACATCAGGTCTTCAAAGTGACCATGCTTCGGACAGTCTTTTACCATCCAGATTTTGCCGTCGCGCTCCACAATCTGAGCCT
This sequence comes from uncultured Acidobacteriaceae bacterium, assembly GCA_963821295.1. Classification (GTDB taxonomy): domain Bacteria; phylum Acidobacteriota; class Terriglobia; order Terriglobales; family Acidobacteriaceae; genus Acidiflorens. The sequence continues at coordinate 279,176 of CAWGDB010000003.1, forward strand.
TGATCTCGCCGACCTTCTCGTTCATCAGAACGTCATAAGGCAGGTGGCCATCGAGAATCTGCTGCCGGATCTCGGGCACACACTTCGGGCACAGCGAGTCCGTCGTGCGCGGCCAACCTAGCGGCGGCTTCGACTTCTCCCACGACTTGAGCAGCGGCTTATCGGACCATTTCGGAGTCGGCGACGCGTTGGGAGCGACGCGATTCAGGCGTTCAAAAACCGCCCAGGCGCCAGCTGCGGCCATTGTGACCGCCTTCTCCACGTATTTGATCGGCTTATGCATTCTGCTCTCGCTTTCCTCCACTTGGGAGTTAGAACTTTCCCCGCGATCCTGCGCACGGGAAAGTTGAACAATCGATGTTCCACGAAAGAAAACCTGGAAGCTTCGATGCGTGGAACGGCTCATGGTTATCCTATTGAAGAATGGATTGTTTACGCACGCTCCGGGCAGGGAGAGGGTGAAAAAGCAGGTTGATTGGTGAAAGGATGCAGGGAATGGGAGTGTAAGTTATTGAAAAAACAGGAGCAGTCGCACCATCGAAACAGGTTTTCGGCGACTGCGCTGCCCGTTCGCAAAACGGGTGGAGAGTGAAATGCCGCCGGCTTTCCTTTGCCGGTTTTCTTTACCGGGTTTTTCGGTGCTCGGTTTTTTTGGGTAAACGTCCATCTTAGTCCGATATCTCGCAGCTACCTGACTCATCGAATCTCAGGGGCAGATCCCAAATTGGGAATCATGATGGAAAATATCTAGCCCGCAGACTTGCGATTTTGGGATGAAAGGCGGAGCATATAATGAGGGGAGACGACCTCTGGTCACTGTGGATTGTGCAGCGCGCTCGTCTAGGAACGTTGATCTGGCCGAGTTAGGATAATATCGCTCCTAGACGGCGGGAATTGGAAGGGGCTATGCCGTCGCACTCTGGGGAATCCAAGCCAACCTCAGTTGATTCGCAGCCACTCACATCTCACCCCAGTCGTTTGAATTTGGCAGGAAGCACAGACTCGGACCGCGATCTCGTCGAACGTAGCCGAGACTTGTTGTGTGTCCATGACCTTGAAGGCCGACTCCTGTCGGTGAATCCGGTTCCAGGCCGGCTGCTGAGCTACACCACAGAAGAAATCCTGCAGACTCCGCTGCGGGATTTGATCGATCCAAAATTCCGCGATCGGTTCGACGTCTATCTGCGCGAGGTCGAGCGCATGGGCCAAGCACACGGCGTGATGGCAGTGATACCGCGAAGCGGCGACCGGCAGTTTTGGGAATATCACGGCACTCTACTGACCGGAGGAGTGGAGACACCGGTAGTGCGTGTCATTGCCCACGATGTTACCGACCGCATACTCGCAGAGAAGGCCCTGCGGCAGGCGAATGAAAAACTGATGCAGAGGGCGCACGAGCAGGAAGCGGCGCTCCGCGAGTTGCGGCTTTTTCGATCGCTGCTGGACCAGTCGAACGACGCCATTGAAGTGGTCGATCCGGAGACGCTGCGTTTCCTCGATGTGAATGAAACGGAGTGCGCACAACTGGGCTACAGCCGGAAAGAACTTCTCTCCATGACGATTTTCGACGTCAACCCGAACATCACGCGAGATTCGGTTGCGCGGGTGCGGGAACAGTTGCTGAAGAACGGATTCGTAATCTTGGAGGGCGTGCACCGGCGCAAAGATGGAACACTGTTCCCCGTCGAAGTAAACCTGAAACGCGCGCAACTCCACCGTAATTATATCGTGGCCGTGGCGCGCGATATCACGAAGCGAAAACTTCGCACTGACAGACTCCAGGAATACGAAAGGGTGGTCGAAAACCTCGACGAGATGATCGTGGTGGTCGACCGCGAGCGTCGCTATGTGCTCGCGAATCGGGCGTTTCTGCGTCCTCGAGGTATGACAAAAGAGCAGGTGGTTGGGCGACATTTGTCGGAAATCCTGGGCCCCAACTCCTATGAAACGATGATCAAGGAAAAGCTGGATGAAGCTTTTCGCGGCAATGTCGTTGATTATGAGATGAAGTACCAGTACCCGGAGATCGGCGAGAGAGACCTGGCCATTACCTACTTGCCGATCGAAGGTCCCTCCGGAATCGACCGCGTCGCCTCGGTTCTCCAGGACATCACCGAGCGCAAACGGGCGGCGGCTTTACTGGAGGAAAGCGAAAAGCGGTTTCGTGCGGTCCACGATCGCGCGCCCGCGGGGATTTCGCTGGTGGATGCGCGCAGCGGGCGGTTTCTGCAAGTGAATCCCAAGCTTTGTGAAATCGCGGGGCGCACCGAGGAGGAGATGCTGCGGCTGGGATACTTGGACATCACGCATCCAGAGGACCGGCCAGCCGCGGCCGAGCGAACCAGGCAGTTGATCGAGGAGAAAGTGCGCGCGTATGACGCGGAGAAACGCTACTTGCGCCCGGACGGGACCGTGGTTTGGGTGAATCTTTCCGTGACGCCGATGTGGGTGCCAGAGAAGGAGGCGCAGTGGTTCATGACGATCGTGCAGGACATCTCTGACCGCAGGATGGCAGAGGACGCCCTGCGCGAGAGTGAGGGGCGGTTCCGCCTTTTCATCGAGCATGCACCGGCGGCGCTGGCAATGTTTGACCGCGAGATGCGCTATCTCCACGTGAGCCGGCGCTGGCAGACAGACTACGGCTTTGGCGACCGCGATTTGCGCGGCTTGTCGCACTATGAGGTCTTCCCGGAGGTTCCCGATCGATGGAGAGAAGCTCATCGGCGCGGACTCGCGGGTGAGGTCGTCCGGGAAGAAAGCGATCGCTTCGAACGCGCCGACGGGTCCGTCCAATGGGTACGCTGGGAAATACGGCCCTGGTATGACAAGACGGGCGGAATCGGCGGGATCGTAATCTTCGCTGAAGACATTACCGAGCGCCTGATAGCGGAGGAGGCCTTGCGCGCCAGCGAAGAACGCATGCGCCTGGCCCAGCAAGCCGCCGGCATTGGTGTGTTTGAGCGAAACCTGCAGGCCGGCGGCAGCAGTTGGAGTCCTGAGATGGAAGCCATCTTTGGCCTTCCTCCTGGTATGGCCCCCGAGACAGCAGATGCTTTCATGCAATTGGTTCACCCCGGGGACCGAGAGCGCATGGGGCAGGTAATGAATGAGTCCTTCGCAACCGGAACCGGCGCCACCGAGTGGCGCGTCATTTGGCCCGATGGCTCGCTGCATTGGGTTTCGAGCCGTTGGAGGATGTTCAACGACGAACAGGGCCGTCCTCTACGCGCTCTGGGCGTCGATATCGACATCACCGAGCGCAAGCGGATGGAAGAAGAGTTGCGGAAGGCGAAGGAGAGACTGACCGAAGAAAAGCTCTATCTGGAGCAGGAGATCGACACCGAATTCGGCTTTCACGACATCATCGGCCAGAGCCCGGCGCTGAAGGCGGTAATGGAAAGTGTGGCCAAAGTGGCGAACAGCGACGCCACGGTGCTGCTGCTGGGCGAAACCGGAACGGGCAAGGAACTGGTGGCCCGGGCCATTCACCGGCTGAGCCAGCGGTCGGGGAATGCGTTTATCAAAATGAATTGTGCGGCGATTCCATCTGGGTTGCTGGAAAGCGAGTTATTCGGAAACGAAAAGGGCGCTTTCACCGGCGCGGTCAGCAAAAAGATTGGACGCCTGGAATTGGCCGACAAGGGCACCTTGTTCCTGGATGAGATTGGCGAGATCGCTCTGGAACTGCAGCCGAAGTTATTGCGGGTGCTGCAGGATCACGAGTTCGAGCGGCTGGGCGGAACGCAAACGCTCAGGTCCGACTTTCGTTTGATTGCGGCCACCAACCGGGACTTGGCCGAAAGTGTGCAGGAAAACGAATTTCGCAGCGATCTGTACTACCGGCTGAATGTATTTCCCATCCATCTGCCCCCGTTGCGTGACCGGCGAGACGATATCCCATTGCTGGTGGAGCATTTTGTGCAGAAGTGCGCCCGGCGAATGAACAAATCGATCACCAGCATTCCGACAAAAACCATGACCGCATTGATCGGATGGGATTGGCCGGGCAATATCCGGGAGCTCGAGAACTTTGTCGAGCGTTCGGTAATCCTGACGAACGGATCTGTGCTGGCGGCGCCGCTCGGGGAATTGCGGCCGACAGCCACCGAGAGAAGCGGAAACGAAGATGAAACCCTAAAAGCCAAGGAGCGCGAACACATTCTGCAAGCCCTACGACAAAGTCACGGACAGATCAGTGGCCTCCGCGGAGCCGCGGCACGACTGGGATTGAAACGGACCACACTGCAATCGAAACTGAAGCTTCTGGGAATCAATCCCCGAGTCTTGCCCCCGCTCTCCTAGACCGGCGATGGAAAGACTCGAGGCGTGCGGGCCGGCGATATCGCCCCGCCCGCCGTTGCCAGGCGATCGCGCTTTAAACTGCCTTCCTGATGGCGTGGTAAGCGACGAGCACGATAATCGCACCGATCACAGCCACCACCAGGCTGTAAATATTCAGACCGGTCACGCCCGACGCGCCAAAGGTATTGAAGAGCCACCCTCCAACCACTGCCCCCACGATCCCGAGGATGATGTCGAGGAAGAAGCCTTCGCCCGACTTGTTGATGATCTTGCTTCCGATGAACCCTGCCACTAATCCCAGAACGATCCATGCCAGTATTGACATTTCGAATCCTCCCAGTCGGAGATTGGAAACCTCTCTGTGACCGCGGGCACACTATATCAGAGCGCAGCTTCAAAGAGTGAGATCGGAACGCTCACGACCTTGCGCGTTATCGGCCGTGCGCAGCACGCGGGCTGCTGAACGCGGAGAGTTTCGGGTACAATCCTCGCGCGCATGAACCGCGAATATTACAAGCACTACAGCCACGAACTCGGCCGCGACATGGAGTCGCTGGTCTTTGGCCACGCCGGCCAGCCGATCCTGGTCTTCCCCACCTCGATGGGACGGTTTTTTGAGTATGAAGACGCGGGCATGATCCGCGCGCTGGCCGGGAAAATCGATGCGGGACAGTTGCAGATATTCTGCCCGGACAGTGTCGACGGCGAGAGTTGGTACAACAAAGGTGCGCATCCGGGCTCGCGCATCTGGCGGCACGTGCAGTACGAGCGCTATATCGTCAATGAATTTCTGCCATATCTCAAGTTCAAGAACTGGGCTCCGCAGATCGTGGTCACCGGATGCAGTTTTGGCGGCTATCACGCTCTGAATTTTTCGCTGCGCCATCCCGATCTCGTCTCCGCGTGCGTGCCCATGAGCGGCTCGTTCGACATCAAGAGTTTTCTCGACGGTTACTATGACGATAATGTTTATTTCAATAATCCCCCGGATTACCTGCCCAATCTGGGCGACGATTGGCTCCTGAGCCGTATCAGGCAGATGAAAATCGTGCTGGGAACGGCGGATTGGGACATGTGTCTGGACGCAAACGTCAAGATGTCGGGCATCATGCACGCCAAAGGCATCCCGCACTGGCTGGATATTTATGGCGATAACAGCAAGCACGACTGGCCGCTGTGGCAGAGAATGGCGCAGAAATATTTTTCATAGATGGCAGATGAAGGAGAAGTGACGTGAAGAAAATCGGCATCCTCTTTGGAATGGAAAATACCTTCCCGCCCGCATTGGTCGAAAAGATCAACGCAATAAAGGTTGACGGCGTCACTGCCGAGTTCGTCAAGATCGGCGGCATCCGCATGGATGAGCCAAAAAAGTACGACGTCATCATCGACCGCATTTCGCAGGATATCCCCTTCTACCGAGCCTATCTAAAGAACGCCATGCTGCAGGGCACGATCGTCATCAACAATCCCTTTTGGTGGACCGCCGACGACAAGTTTTTCAATTACGCGCTGGCGCACAAGATGGGCGTCGCGATTCCGCCCACGGTAATCCTGCCGCATCACACGCATCCGCCAGACACCACTGACAAATCGATGCGCAACCTGATCTACCCTCTGGACTGGGACGAACTCTTCGCCTATGTCGGCTTCCCGGCGTTCCTCAAACCCTACTCGGGCGGGGGCTGGAAACACGTCTACAAAATCCACTCACCGGAAGAGTTCTTTCACCACTACAACCAGACCGGCGATCTGTGCATGACGTTGCAGCACGGAGTGGAATTCGAGGACTATTACCGCTGCTATGTGGTTGGGCAGGAGAAAGTCCACATGATGAAGTACGACCCCAAGGCTCCGTTTCACGAACGCTATGTAAAGGGCAATCCCGCGCCCCCGCCGAAGTTGAAAGAGCGGATTGAAAGGGACGCTCTGTCTTTGTGCCGCGCGCTCGGCTATGACTTGAACACGGTCGAATTTGCGGTAGAAGATGGCGTCCCGTATGCCATCGACTTCATGAACCCCGCGCCCGATGCCGAAGTAACGTCAGTGGGACAGCAGAACTTCGAGTGGGTGGTGGATGCAGTCGCCAAAATGGCGGTCAAGAAAGCGCTGAGCGGCGCGAACCCGGTGAAGGAACTTCGCTGGGCCGCGTTTCTGAACGGTCCGAAGTGAATTTGGGTTGCTGATTCGCGCACCAGTGGAACCTCGACATTCCGGGGAGCGTTCGCCCGCGAGTAACTCGTGACACCCATCTTTCTCAATAACCACCACTCCGATTCTGTATACTAATAGGACTTTCGCCAGGCCTGTCCCCGCGCCTGGTGGCCGCGGATACGTCGATGAAACCAACTTTCACGCTCGGAATTGAAGAGGAATACCAGACCGTCGATCCGGATACGCGGGATCTGCGCTCGCATATTCACGCCGAGATCATCGAGAAGGGCAAGCTGGTTCTGCAGGAGCGCGTCAAGGCGGAAATGCACCAGTCGGTGGTCGAGGTGGGCACCTCGGTCTGCGCCAATATAAAGGATGCGAAGGACGAACTGAAAAAGCTGCGGCGGGAGATCATCCGGCTGGCGCGCGAAAATGGTCTTCAGCTGGCCTCAGCCGCAACCCATCCTTTTGCGGACTGGAGATTGCAGGAGGTCACGCCAGACGACCGCTACAAAAATATCGTGCAGGACATGCAACTCGTAGCCCGCGCGAATCTCATCTTCGGGCTGCACGTGCACGTCGGCGTGGAAGATCGCGAAACGGCGATCCACCTGATGAATCACGCGCGCTATTTTGTGCCGCACCTTTTGGCGCTATCGACGAATTCACCGTTTTGGCTCGGCATGGACACAGGTCTGAAATCCTATCGCTGCAAGGTATTCGACAAGTTTCCGCGGACTAACCTGCCGGATTATTTCCCGAGCTGGGGCGAATACGAAAATTACATCAAGCTGCTCGTCAAGACGAACTCGATCGATAACGCGAAAAAAATCTGGTGGGATATCCGGCCGCATCCGTTTTTCGACACGCTCGAATTCCGCGTCTGCGATATTCCCATGCGCGTCGAGGAAACCATCGCCCTGGCTGCGCTCATCCAGGCGACGGTCGCCAAACTGTACAAGCTCTATTCCCAGAACCAGGGATTCCGGCTCTACCGCAAATCCCTGCTCATGGAAAACAAGTGGCGGGCGGCGCGTTACGGCATCAACGGAAAGCTGATCGACTTCGGCAAGCAGATGGAAGTTCCGGAGCGAGATCTTATCGAAGAATATCTGGCGTTTGTGGATGACGTGCTCGACGAGCTCGATTCGCGCCAGGAGGTCGAGTACATCCGCGAGATCATGAAAATGGGCACGGGCGCCGACCGCCAATTGCAGGTGTATCAGAAGACCGGCGACATGAAAGCGGTGGTCGATTACATCATTGAGGAGACAGAGGTGGGCGTCGATGAAGATGAAAACGAAGCCGATCGCATACCCACCGCCAAGGCCGTCTAATGAATTTGATAGATACCGATCCACAATCCAACCGACAACTGAATAACCTGCCTTTTGATCCCCAACTGTCGCCCGGCGCGCGCAACGCTGTGCGCGTGTGCCTGCGCGTGGAACCAGCCGAGAAGGTAAGTGTCATCACTGATGAAGCAAGTCTGGAAATCGCGGCCGCGCTGGTGCGCGAACTCGAAGCAGTGGGCTGCCCGTATCGCTCCTGGGTGCTGGAGGATGTGGCAACGCGTCCGCCTTACGGATTTTCCGCAGGTGATCGCCGCCGATCTCGAAACCAGCCGGGTCAGCATCTTCGCCGTGCAGGCGCAGGCTAACGAACTGAAGTCGCGCATGCAGATGACTGACATCGTGAATCGCCGCAAGATCCGCCACGCCCACATGGTCAACATCAATAAACAGATCATGCTGGAAGGCATGCGCGCCGATTTTCTGAAGGTCGACCGCCTGAGTTCCAAGGTTGTCGAGCGGGTGCGCGCCGCCAAACAGATTCGCGCGAAGACCGCTGCCGGCACCGATCTGGTCACGGATGTGAATCCGAATTACCGCTGGGTGAAGACGAGCGGCATTATCAGCACAGAAAAGTGGGGCAATCTTCCAGGCGGCGAAGTTTTCACGACGCCGGGCGAAGTAAATGGCAGGTTCGTGATCGATGGAGTCGTAGGCGACTACCTGTGCGCGAAGTTCGGCGATTTGAAGTCAGCCCCGCTTACCATTCAAGTGAAGAACAATCGCCTGATCGAAGCGCACTCCGCAAACAAAGAATTGAAAGACGACTTCTGGGCCTACACGCACACCGACGAGAACAGCGACCGCGTGGGCGAGTTTGCCATCGGCACCAACATTGAGTTGAAAGACGTAATCGGCCAAATTTTGCAGGATGAAAAATATCCCGGCGTACACATCGCTTTCGGAAATCCCTACGGAGCCCATACCGGCGCCGAGTGGTATTCGTCGACACACATAGATGTAGTGGGCCGAAAGTTCGACATCTGGGCCGACGATGAGCAGATCATGCGCGCCGGCCAGTTTTTAATAGAGGCGTAAATCTCACTGCCTAGACACCGAGTCCGCAGAGAAACTACGGGAGCAACTTCGCATGAGACGTTTACGACGAGTTGCATGGATCGCAACGCTACTTTCACCATTGTTTCTTGCCTCCGACGTGTTGCTCTCCTCCCAATTAGAGAACGGGTTAGCATTAACAACCAAAGGGTACTGTATTTCCGTACGCGTTGATCCCGTTACTGGGCGCATGGTAGAGGTGTCAGGACTGCTGCACGTTGTTCATCTCGTGATTTTACTGGCCGCGGTTGTGCCGCCTCCCGTTCTCTGGATGGTTGTTCTTCTGCAATGGTGGGGGTTGAGAAAGTCGCCCCTCAAGTGTCTGTCAGGCCCCAACGTCTCATAGCCTGCTCACGAGCAATATGATCCCCTCCTATCGGCAAGCCTTCAACTCGCAATTCACGCCGGAAAAATACGACCGCATGCGCCGCGAAATGACCGCACGCTGCGGAATGGATATCCCGTTCGCGCTGTGCGAAACGCCCTGCTTCTTCCCCAGCACGCTCGTCGACCGCATGTGCGAAGACGGCAAAGAGTTGATCCGCCAACTCGTCGACAACCCCGAATATCACAAAGTGTCAGAAGCCTCCATCCCCGCGCGCTTCCGTGTACCCAATGAAGCGCCCCATCCCATGTTCATCCAGGTCGACTTCGGGCTGGAACGGGATTCGGGCGAGTTACAGCCGAAGCTCGTCGAGTTGCAGGCCTTCCCTTCCCTCTACGCGTATCAGCCGGTGCTGGCGCAGGCTTACATGGACGTGTTCGGGCTGGATACAAAGCTCCGCTACTATTTGAGCGGGCTTGACGCTTCGTCTTACAAGCAGCTCCTTCAGGAGGCTATTGTCGCCGGACACGACCCCGCCAATGTCATTCTGATGGAAGTACATCCTGAAGAGCAGAAGACGCGGCCCGATTTTCTGCTCACGGAGAGACTGCTCGGAATTCGCACTGTGTGCATTACAAAGATCCGCAAGCACGGACGTCGGCTCTTCTATGACGAAGGCGGCAAGCAGGTTCCGATCGAGCGCATCTACAATCGCGCCATCGTAGATGAGCTTGAACGCAAGGGCATCGCGTTGCCGTTTGATTTTCGCGACGACATGGATGTTGAATGGGCTGGCCATCCGAACTGGTATTTCCGCATCAGCAAATATGCCATTCCATACTTGAAGCACCCGTCAGTTCCGCAGACGTGGTTTCTCGATCAACTCAGTGAAGTGCCCGCCGATCTGGAAAACTTTGTGTTGAAGCCGCTCTACTCTTTTGCCGGCTTAGGCGTGGTCATTGCGCCGTCGCGAAGAGATATCTACGCCATTCCCCCCGCGAAACGAGGCGAATACATCTTGCAGGAGCGCCTGAATTTCACTCCAGTCGTCGAAACTCCGCACGGGATGACAAAGGTCGAACTGCGAATTATGTATGTGTGGCTTGACGAGTTGCGACCCGTTCTGACAATTGTGCGCATGGGTCGAGGCCTGATGATGGGCGTCGATCAAAACAAAAATATGGCGTGGGTGGGATCGTCGGCTGCTCTCGTAAGCGATTAGAGCCGGAGAATTTGGGCGCCGCGGCCCGCCTCCGCAGGTTACAAAGGATTGCTTAACCCGCTCCCCGCGCGCCTTTTGAGCTTGCTTTTGCGCGGCACGAACGTCATGATTAGCGGCGACAGCCTCCCGACAATCACAGGAGCCAATGAATGAAATGTTCCCTGGAAATCTGCCCAAGCGCCGTGATGATGTCCATCGGAGTTACGACCATCGGGATTGCTCTCCTTCTGGCTGCGATGTCTTTTTCCGCCTCTGCGCAAGCGCGTCAAGTCTCGACTTTCAATGGGCACACGATTATCTATCCGGCATCCAGCATTCCGGTGGCTGGCCGTCATCACACCAATTATTTTTTCGTTGACTCTGAAGCCCCGACAACTGGTCCGTCTGCGAGCGACGAGACGCCGGGTTCAGTCGCCTGTGTGTATCAGTTGGTGAGCGGACCCACCGGTTGTCCAATTGCCACAAGCACCGCTGTGCCCACGGGCGGATGGGGCGCGATTGCGATCGTCGATGCGGGCGACTATCCGACTGCAGCCTCCGACCTCGCAGCATTCTCAACTTATTACGGAATCCCGCCCGCCGACCTTACTGTTACCTGGCCAGGCAAGAAGAAGCCTCCGGTGTACTCGGATTGGATCGTTGAGGAGGCGTTGGACATCGAGTGGGCTCATGCCATGGCTCCTCAGGCCAAAATCTATCTGGTGGAATCCGCACAAGTGAATACCGACCCGACCTGGTCAGCGGTAGCACTGGCCGCCAGGCTCGTGGCCGCAGCGGGAGGCGGCGTGGTCAGCATGAGCTGGGGCGACCCGGAAGTCAGTGAGGAACTCGGTTGGGATAATCACTTTACGAACAAGAAAGTTGTCTTTTTTGCGGCCGCCGGCGACTCGGGCCTGGGCGTGAGTATTTACCCGGGTGCGTCTCCCAACGTGGTTGCGGTCGGAGGCACATATTTCAAGCGCGATCAAAACGGTAATTTTGTAAATGAGGCTTACTACAGCGCCGGCGGTGGCGACCTTAGCCCGTATGAACCCAGACCGAGCTATCAGAACGGCGTCTCAGGCGTGGTGGGGACGCAACGCGGATATCCGGACGTGGCCTCCAATTTCTGCTGCGCGGCGATTTATGTCCAGGGAGGCTGGCGTTCGGTCGGCGGCACCAGTTGGTCCTCACCGACCTTCGCAGGCATTGTGAATGCCGCGGGCCATAAGGCAAAGGGAAGCGTGGCCGAACTCACTATGATGTATAACGAGTTGGCAAACCCAACCGAGTATGCAACCGACTTCTTCGACATCACGCAAGGCAATTCGCTCTGCTCTACCGGTTTTGATGAGTGCGCCGGCATCGGCTCGCCGCGCACCTACGCGGGGAAGTGACTTCTTGCAGTTTGTCCAGGTTTTGCGTTGCGCGGACCTTTGCGGCCTTCACAATCGGTATCACTACTACGTATCCTCTATGCTGTAATCCGTCATGGCCTACACCTGGTTCATCCTGCTGCTGGCGGTTTCAGGAACGGCGTTGATGCTGCTGCTTCTGCACCGCACTGGACTCGGCGCTTTATTGCATGACCGGATCCCGGACCGCCCACGGCGTCGGCTGTTCATCGCGACCGTGAGTTTCTTTCTCACCTTTGGCGGCGTGCGCGGAGTGGTGTACTGCATCACGCACGATATCCCTCCCTTTCACTTCGTCATCATGCACGGCCGCCATGTGCACCACCTGGTATTTGGCATCGTCATTCTGCTGGCGGTTGGCTACGCGTGGCTGGCCGAGATCGGAGTCGGGAGGGGATCTTCGTCGCTTCTGGCGGGCCGTTTGTTATCGGTTCTCTACGGCGTGGGCGCCGCACTCACACTGGATGAATTTGCGCTGTGGCTGAATCTGCGCGATGTGTATTGGTCGCCCGAGGGTCGCGCCAGCGTCGATGCGGTCATTTTATTCGGAGCATTATTGGCCGCCGGCGCCTGGGGTGCGCCACTGTTTTCAGGTAAGACACGTAAGAGGGAACTCTAAGTCCAAATTTTGCTTCTATAACTCGCGGGCTACTTCCCATGGGGGCTCTGTTGTTATTGCGCGAGAGGGTGGCAGATCGCGCAATTTCGGCTGTGGACTTGGGTTTCGCGCCCAAGGGGGCGGTCATGATGAAAGGGATTTCACATTGACGCCGACGGGACTTAGTGGAAGAATGCAAGGCGTCTTTTGGGGGCAAGAAAGAGATCAAAGTTCAAATGCGTTCAGAGTTCTTCTGGTGGTATGGGAAGGCCTCCAGACCACGAGGAGAAAAAATGGAGGAAATGGTTATGAAACGAAATCTCGCAATCGTTGTGATGCTCACCGCCTTCTGCCTGGCTATGTCGAGCCTTCCCGCTCTCGCACAAAGTGCGACGTCGTTTTCACCGAACGAGAGCTGGAGCTCTTGCACCGAATCCCTCTGCATCGACGCTCCACCCGAGGGTCCGCAGGGACTCGACGGTTCCGGGGGTTGGGGCTGGAATAGTAATGCCAACGCACCTGTGACTTCGCTCACCGTGGGTAAGGCGGCCTCGTTTACCGTGACCGTGCTGCAGCCGGGCTCCATGCCGTTTTGCGGTCAAGATCCGCTCACGATCACCCTCACCTATAGCTCACAGGACTTCAGCCTGAATCCCACTGAAAGCCGCGGCAACACCGGCACCAACCCCTTCGATCGAGGCGGCGTCGAGACGTTCTCGTATACCGGAGACTTCCTCTGCCACATGGACCAAAGTGTCGCCTTCACCTTCACTCCGCAGAACCCGACGCTCACGGCCCTGGTTACGGCAACGGTCCATGTGGGCGGCCAGCAAGCGTCCGAGACCTTCCCGGTTGCGATCATTAAGAAGAAGAAATAATTTGTGGCGGGGTAACAATACGGTTCTGGGCTAAGATGGAGCTCTTGCACCAATGGAGTCCCATCGCGTCTATCACTTCTTGTAGACGACCGGGAGCGGACCTTTTTCCAGCATCTCGCGATCCCAAATCATGTCTTCGCGATTGTAGTTCGCCAGTTCGAAATCCTGCGTCAATTCCAGGGCGTCGGTCGGGCAGGCATCCTCGCACAAGCCGCAGAACATGCAGCGGCTCAGATCGTAGGTGAAGTTTGTGAGTTCCTTGCGGCGAGTTTTTTCGTTGCGCTCGCTTGATACTACGATTAAATGCTCCGGACAAGCGAGGGCGCAGAGGTCACAGGAGATGCAGAGAGTTTCGTCCGTGTCGGGATTAACATTCAGGCGCGGCGCTCCCCGATAGCGTTCTGCCACCTGCGGGCGCTCCAGCGGATACTGCTCGGTATAGATTTCCCTGGGATGCTGGTAGCGGAACGTCACCCCAAGTCCCTGGATCAGATCCAACAGAAAGACTTTTCGTAATACCTCGGTCATTCCCATGACCGAACTAGGATACCACGGACGGGATGGCTGCCAAGGTGAGCCTCCGCACCGGGGGCCGACGAGTGCCGGCGCCCCGTGCCTCGGCAAAGAGCTTCGGTGAAGAACTATTTACTCACCGTCTGCTTCAGCGCCTGGTAGGTGCTCGGAAGATAGTTGGCGTCGCCGCTATAACTCGCGGTGACCATATGCGAACCAACCGCGATAGCAGAAGTTGTAATCTGCGCAATTCCGTTGCTGAGCGACGCCGATCCCAGCGACTTTCCGCCAGCGGTGAACTGGACCATCTCGCCGTCGGGAGGCGGTCCGGCGATCGACGAGAGGGTTGCCGTGAAGGTGACGGACTGTCCCAATGTGGAGGGGTTTGCCGAGGAAGCGATCGTCGCATTCATCTTTGGACTCAGGATGGATAGTCCTGCGCTGGTCGAGATGACGATCACGCCGAAATCATTGACCTGCACGGATTGCGGCTGAAGAGATTTCGCGATAGCTGCCAGTGTAGTAAGGTCTTGCATACCCGCCGACGGCGTCCACAGAAATGCGCGGAGAACACCGTTTCCTGCTTTTGTCAGCGAGGTGCCTACGATCCATCCTTTATTGTTGACTCCGAGAGCGGAACTTGCGACGCCACCCAGGGTACCCAGGTCGATCATTCCGCCGCCTTCGGTCCAGGAGAACGCATGCTTGTATCCTTGAGCGTTGGGCGATTGGCCGACTACCGTACCGGAATCGTTGACTGCGAGCGCCAGCGTGCCGGCAGGGCCCAGATCCTGCAAACCGGCTTGCTCGGTCCAGAGGAAGCCAAGCGTGCTCTTGCTCCCATTCGGAAAGTAATAACCCACGACCTGATTGAAGGAATTGATCGACACCGCCGTAGCGCCGCCGATGCTGGTGACGGCGGGCGTCAGATCCTGCATGCCACCATCCTGGGTCCAAAGAAATGCGTGCTGCGTATTGGCTGAGGTGTAGGAAAGTCCGACGACTGCGCCGTCGTCAGTCACTCCGCTGGCAGCGCTCAGTCCACCTCCGAGCGAACCCAGCCACTGCACACCCGTAGAGGGCTGCCAGAGGAAGGCTTGCAGGATGCCGGAATTGTTCGCATCGCCCGCGCCTACCACGTCACCGAAATCATCGATCGCGGCTCCGCCACTGTTCAGTCCCGTCAGGTTGAGGGCATTGAAACCGGCAGCGCGGCTCCAGATGGAAACATCGTACGAAGTACTTGTGCCGGCGTTGGCGAGAACCTGGCTTGAGTTATTGATGGCTGTCAACGCGGAAGCACTCGAGCCCTTAACGGGTACGACGTTAAATTGGGCCTGAGCGAATCCCACGGCCGAGAGCGACAAGGCAAACGCAGCAGCGATCGAAACCTTCTGGATGTTTTTCATGATTCCCCTTCGGGCAGATGCTTTCCGCCGACCGGCACCTGCCGCACCTGGGAAAGTGCAAGCGTCGTGCCGTTTTGGGCTTGCTGATTCAATTGAGGAAGTCTATGTAACGCATTGACTAGCGGGTGGTTAGCACGATTGCCAAACGGTAATTCCATGTGTTACGGACGCTACGTTACTTTGCTGGCTCGCCCACGATCTTCCGCGCGAGAGAAACGAATTTCCTACACCAAAGGTAATCATCAGCAATTGTTTTCTTTGCCGGCTCATGGATGGTGCGTTGAAAGTCGGAACCTCGCGGATTCGCCAATTCGCGTAAACTCGCCTTGAGGATGATGAGCCGCGGAAGCCGGCTCTGTGGCAACCAGCCCACTGGTGATGATGTTGTCTTCTTCTGAGCAATCTTCGTCCGATCATGAGGGCCTTGATCAAGAGGGCCTTGATGACCATGGCGTGCCGGCGTCCAACGACCTGGGCTCCAACGAGCTCTGGATGGAGGAAGCGCTACGCTCAGCTCAACGCGCGCTCGAAACTGGAGAAGTGCCAGTCGGAGCCGTGGTTGTATATCGCGGACGCATCGTTGGACGAGGCTGGAACCGCAACCTGACCGACAACGATCCGAGCGCGCACGCCGAGATCATCGCGCTGCGTTCAGCCGGGCGAAACCTAGGTAATCACCGTCTGGGCGACTGCGAACTGTTTGCTACAATTGAACCGTGTGCGATGTGTGCGGGAGCATTGGTTCATGCTCGCATCCGACGCCTGGTGTATGGCGCGGATGATCCCAAGGCGGGAGCTGTTCATTCGGTGCTGAGCGTGATCAATCATCCCGGCCTGAATCACCAGATGGAAGTGCGCGGAGGGGTCCTGGCGGGAAGGTCGGCCGAGATCCTGCAGGAGTTTTTTCGGAACCGCCGCTAACCTGGTGGTTAGTTATTCGCAAGCTGGTCACGCGCGCCCGTCACTCACACGCTCGTCCCACAGAAGCGGGTCAGCAAAGATGTCGTCCGACGCGGAGAGGTGCGTGAGCGGTTGAAACGATCCGCCTCGAAAGCGGGTGAAAAACTCTAACGCCAACGAAAATAAACAACTTATCTCGCCGAGTATAGCCCAAAATGCCGTATGTGCGGCGAATGTTGCACCCTTCCTGCACTTTTCTTGAAAATCATTTTCAATACAGTCTCGTCGCACGGGAAGCCGACGGAGATTTCTGGAAATGTAGTCGGCTAGCAAACGATGTTTATGTCGTCTTCGAGGGCAGCAGCCTCAGTAGCAGATTCCCGATGGCCACAGGTTGGTGCTCTCCTGCTCTTGCTACCAGTGTGTACGATCGCTCAAACCCGTTGGGACCTTCGACCCTCATCTCCCAATCTTCCTCGGCACGAGAACCAACAATCGACAGGCGCCACTCGCCAGGCCGTCCGCTCAGCACGTGTTCAACGATTGCCTGCACTTCCCTCCTGATCGTGGCATCTCCGGCGTTATGAAGCTCGACGAACACAGACATTTCCTTTCCATTCTACAAAGACACTTCCGTGGGTGCGGTGCAACTCGTCTTTGCCGGCGTTGCTGTTCTTCGCGCTCTTGCAACTCCTGAGCGAAGAAACTCTGGCAAGATGTTCATGAAAAGTCTGGGGTTTTTCGCAGTATAATAGCGGCAATCGTGAGCCGCTCTTCGTCCCCGGAGGTTCTGCCATGCAGATTCTCGTTCCCTGGAAGCCAGTCGTTCTCGTGTGGGGATTGCTGAGCGCGATGATATTTTTTGGTTTCGTTGCATCTTCGGTGCTTAAAGGAAAGGACCCCTTCGCGCCAGGTGCGACGATCACTCAGCCGCCAGCCTCGAAAACGGGCGCTGCACCAGCGGAGCAACCAAAGCACTCCCACAAAGCGCCTCGAACTCCAAGTCAGTGAGACCTCAGAGATCTCTGTCAGACTGATTTGTCTTACCTGGCCTTTTCGGTCACGTCCCCGTGTGGCTTACCTTCCCCAATATTTTCTCCAACTTTTGCTTCAGGATGACCTCCGCGGGAGAACGACCTTGGCGCCCGAGCCATGAGACAAAGTCCTTCATTTTGACTTCGTGCTTTACGGGTGGCTGCTGGACAATAACAGTCACCGTTGTGAATCCCTGACCGATCTCTCCTACCCAGTTATCCTGCTGCAGAGCAGCCAGAGCGGTAGCAATCGCTTCATAGAGGGTCTCGGCGGTGACTTCTATGGAGTGCTCAACGTCTCGAAGATCCTTTATCGCAACTGTGCACGTTCGGAGAACCACGCGTGAAGGTTATCATGTTCGCCTTTTGTTCGCCACTAGGACGATCTCGATCACTTCTCGTTAGCAGGGGGACAGCCTCTACATGTAGAAGCGGAAGTACCTGCTTGGCTCGTACTCCGAAGATTCGTCAAACTCCTTGAAGACGTCGCCCACATTACGTGCAAAACTCACGGTGATAGGAACACCACAACAAAAATCTGCAGTGTTCCAATTCAACTTGGTCAGCGCCAATACATCTGAACAAATCGTCTTTATGGATGAATCGCCACGTGCCTTACGGATCTCGAAGGGAGATGGGACATGTGAGCCTGGGTAAGTCTGCAAGTCGGGGACGAAGCCCTTCGTGTACAGATGAGCATGCGAGTCTTCGGAAACAAGAGCGGTGCCACGCGGCACAGGATACTGCCCCCAACGTTTGTTCACGAATGATTTGGATCGGCACTGAATATTTCGGCGCCATCGCGATCTTCTTCAGGCGAGATCTGAAATTGTGCGACAAGGGCTCAATGCTCTTCGGGTCAATGTCGATGGAAAGTTTGTCAAAATCAGAAAAGAGGTCGAATTGCTCCGGCAGTGGTTCCGGTGCAGATTTGAGTTTTTGGTGGTAGTCGCCCGTCACATGGCAAGTGTCATACATGTCATCGGTCAAGAGAATGATCACAACATCAGGTCTTCGTTCGGCGAGACGGAGCATTGTTGCAAACCTCGCCTCGATCAGTCCTTCGAGGCGTGAAGCGTATTGCTGTGGCGAGAGGCCATTCAATTCAGCCACTTCGTTGAGAGTTAACTTGGCTTCAAACTCAGGCTCAACAACGAGGGTCTTCGCGAAAGCAATAGGAAATCCTGGGAAATCGGGAAACAGGAGTTTCTGGCGCTTTTGATCAAACGGGCTTTCCAATTCGCGACTGGGCACACTTTCTATGAACGAATTTGCGGACTGAAGCCACTCCTTCGCAAGATCGATAAGATTGTAGGTCCCGATCAACCCGATTGATAAACGTTCTGTGTGGCTCGGGCGGCGGGCAGCATACGGTCCCGTTAGCAGACACTGCTTGGCATAGGTGCCCTCCTCTTCTTTCGTCACGACAGTCGGTTCTCGAAACAGCTCAAGAACTTTGGATGTCTGCGCTTTTGGAGCCAAAGTAGTCATTTATCATCCGGAACGGAAGTATGTAATCCACCGGGCGGCTTGCAAATTCAACGTTTCCGAAAATCGGATTCGAACTGATCAGAAGTGGAATCCGGTCTGTATTAAGTGAGAGATATTGTCGCCAAAAATGTAGCAGGTACAGGTACTCCTTATTGCGCAAAGCCGCCTTCTCGCTGATCAAGCGGGCCTTCCGCTCTTCAGGGGAAATTTTCTGTGGAAACGAGAACTGCCAATCCGGCTCAACCTGCAGGTATAGCTGGCCGCTATCCTGGCCAAACGTTAGCTTCACCGCATGATGCTTCCGTTCCTGGCGGCCATCGGTATTCTGGACATAAATGAGGGTCCGCTCTTCGGATTTTCCTT
Organism: uncultured Acidobacteriaceae bacterium; assembly: GCA_963821295.1. Taxonomy (GTDB): domain Bacteria; phylum Acidobacteriota; class Terriglobia; order Terriglobales; family Acidobacteriaceae; genus Acidiflorens. Next base: position 298,167 of record CAWGDB010000003.1, read on the forward strand.
GTAAAGACGTGTAGCTGAACTTGTTTGTCGATGGTTTGCCCAACAGAGATAGGGGAAAGAAAAAGCGCTCTCGGCGGCAATCCAATCCACGATTGAATAGGGTGAGATCTCGGCAAACGTTGAGTAGTTCCGTTACGACCGCTGGAGGAGTATCTCCAACGACCCGCGCCGTCGCTTGAGATAGCGTCGAACAGGATTTGCGAAGTGCCTTGAGGCATCCAATAACAACAGGCTTTCACCGGCCTTGGAGATCTCGTCTGCGGTCAAGGCCCGATCACCCAACCATTTTATGATCTGCCCGTTTGTCGATAAGGTGCGGACTGCCCGATTGCCTACAGAGGCCTTAGCCTGCGTACGCATTGCTCGTCGAAATGCCGCGGTTGCAGCCAGGGCGCCCGTGTGCAGTGAAGGCGCATCTTCTTCCTCCCCATCCGGATCGTCGTCTTCTTCGCCATCGTCGGCATCGGGTGTCTGCATATCGGATATGAACTGCCATAGCTGATTTAGAAAATCTCGATTTCGATTGAGCTGTCGATTCAAGCACCCGTTACGCTTGCCAATTGCGCGGCAAGTATATTTAGATATTCATCGGAGTACGCAGAGAAATAACGGCGCGGAGACCCGTGGAGCCGAAAGTAAACCAAGCTACCCAGCCCACCGGGCCGGGTGGAGGCAGGTACGCACGCTGGATCAGCGGCTACGCGGGCAATATGAAATTCCTTCAGCAAACTATCGCCTTGCTCCTCGAACCAGCTAGCATGGCGTGGTTCCAATACAACGTCTCCTGAAAACTTCCCTCGAAGAAGCGACAGGAACTTCCTCGCGCGGGCGTAATCGCATTCGAGACTCGGCGGTAGTTGGATCAGGAGTGGCCCTAGCTTGTTGCCGAGGCAATTGATTTGCTCAAGAAATGCTGACAAGATATCCGAACTGCAATTCAACCTTAGATCATGGGTAATTGTCTTGGGGGCTTTGACAGAGAAACGGAATTCAGCGGGAACCGAGCTAGCCCATCGCTCCCACGTTTCTTTCTTATGTGGCCGATAAAAAGATGAATTGATTTCGCAACAGTTGAACCCTCGCGAGTAACGCTCCAAGTGGCTTCCTTTGGAGCCAAAATGCGCAGCGACCTGTTGTGGAATATTCCATCCTGCACATCCGACTCGCACGGGCTGTCGCGACAAGACGTGACTATTTTCAATCGATGCGTCGCGTGCGCGAGCTTCCGTCATCTCTGACCTTAAGGTATGCTTAGAGTGCGAGCCGTCACGTCAGGACTTTGCATATTTCTTCCAATCGCGAACCATTGCCTTGGCCATCTCTTTCGCAGCGGCACGAAGCCAACCAGCTTTTCTGCGACGTAAATCCTGCAAAATTCTGTGAACCATGCGTTTGCTTCCGAGATGTACGTTTGCAGCCTCTGTGCCCATAGCATGGAGCAGCGCTTCTTCATCCCGCTTTTTCGGCAAATCCTCAATCTCAATAGGGTTTGAATCTGGAGAGAGTCGTCGAATCAGCCAGGTCCCTTCGATTCTCTGAAACGGGTCGCGCGATCGCACCGCGGCGGTGATCGCCTCACGATAATAGCTCTGGATGCGCCCAACCCTCCCACTCACCCAAACGCAAGACGATGGGAGCATGGCTTTCGCCTCTCGCGCGATGTAGCCCCCGTTCCATTGAGCGATAGCCACAAACCTTTGTTGGCCTCGGCTTCCCAGCCCGGCCGCCCTCCGCACCACTTTATAGTCCATCTTCGAGTCGGGAAGCGTCTTCTCAAGCGTCAGTTTCACATCTTGAGGAAGATTGCCGCGTACTACCGGCAGTTCGTTGAGTTTCTCCCAGAAGTCCGGCGGAGGATCGAAGGCTTCGATGCCCAGTCTCTCCAGGTTCTGCTGATGCTCGGCGAGAACCATCGGACAGCCTCCCTGCTTCAGTGTGTTTTGATAGCCTTCCAGGATCGCGTCGCAGCCGGCTTTCAAACTGATGGTTAGCTTTTCGGAATCGTTGACGATCTTTACACTCGTTGCCAGCCGCACGAGGTCATTCGTATAGGGCAACGGATATGCTTCATCAAAGTCGTCGACACCCCAGCAGAGGCGCCCTTCGGAGTCGCGCCATGTACCGAAGCTTCCAACATGCAGGTCTCCGCACGCCAAAACCTTAGGAGCTTGAGTCAAATCGGCACAGATTTCTGGCCAATGCTGCGCCCAACGATAAAAAGTACCTCGCAAAAAGAGAAAGGCATCTTCCCTCATTTGCTCGTGTTTCGATCGCAAATCCGATTCGACTACGGTTGCGCACCGCCGCATCCAGCCTTCGTAACTTCTTGTCGCCTCCCGAATATTCACGTTCCGTTCCCTCAGTCTTATGCTGGCCTCGCGATAAGAGGTTCAGCACGATTTCTGCGGAACAACGGATATCCAAACCACAGGACGCAGAAAATTGAAAGCATCACCCCTGCAGCGACGAACGCCACATTTCGCGTTTCGGTAAGTTTATAAACCACGAGGACAAAATCGCCACAGATACCAACGGCCAGAGGCGGTAGGGAGCAAATAACCATGATGTGGGCCACGCGATAAAAATGTTTGGTTTCTTCACCTTGCTCGACGATGCGATGATAAGCCGCCGGGGTTAGCAGCAATACCGTACTCAGGGCGATTAGCGAAAGACTGGCGAGATGAATCCACTTCAGCCACGGTGCCAGTTCCCGGAATCCAGCTTGGAGAATGATTGCGAACTGGAAGCCTAAGAGAGCTTGATTACCTGGGATAATTACCCGCGCTTCAGTGAGCACTTGTCGAATCTTGTCATGTAAGGGAGTATGAGCGGCACTTGTCTGTCCTTCGGCTGACGTCATCACCTTCACCGTTTGTCGCGTGTCTTTGTGTTTGGGTCGCAAGAGCACGGGGCCATACCAGAAAACGAGCGCGAGGAAAGTTATCGTCACCCCGAAAATTGCGCCGGTTGTAGGGCCGTTGATGGCTACCGCGGGCAGGTAAACGTTCGCACCAAGCGCGAACGCGAAGGGAAGGAGAGCCATTTCCATGACGTGCGTCGTGAATTGGTGGAGAGCGACGGAATCCTGTCCTTCCTCACTAAGCTGGTGGAAGGCGGCCGGTGAGATCAACAGCGCCACGGTAATAAGCATGAGTACCAGGGCACCGAGGTTCAGATTCTGTGAGGCTATGGAGAGATGCTTGAACCCCTCCTGGAACACGGCGGTGAACTCGAAACCAACGAGAATTTCAGCCCCCAGAATCAGCATCCTGCTCTCGTCCAAAGCATTCTGAATCTTGTCTTTGAGTTGCGTCATCTTCGTGAACGTAGAGATCTTTGAGTTCGTCGATATAGAGTTCCTTTAATCCTTAGTCTGCCATGTTGCTCCTCGATCCATATAGGTCGCAGCCTTATGATGCTGTCGAGCTGTCCAAGGTTTTTTTAGAGGTTTGATCCTCCAACGAGTTCGACAGACACAGCGGGAACACTCGAATTTGCTGAGAACGCGATCGTGGGCGCAGGTCAGCAGCGCGTAGTCTGCACCGTTCAGCGCCCGAAAACACCTGGGCAGAGTCATGAGGGTACGAGATCACAAATTGACTGCTCAATCTGGAATCAGCCGTTGCACTTGAAATCGCCAAAACGGATGATTTCGGGCGAGCCGTGCACGAGGAATGCTAGGTCCTTAAACTTGGGTCGAGTCGAGCACTCCGCCCAACACGCAACACAAACGAAGCCCCTCAGCGAAGACCAGATTTTGAAAAATTCGTTGCCGCTGATTCGAGCAGTGGGGACAAACCAAGGAAGATTGGTGTCGAGAACCGTTAAGCGTCGGTAATTCTGTTCAACCGAGCCCGACATCTTCGATATGTTCCAGCATCCCGGCTGGATCTGCATAGACGCGAAAGGCGCCAGCTTGTTCAAGTTCGGCCTGGCTGTAGCCACCCGAGAGAAATCCCACCGAGAGCGCTCGCCTGCGACCCGCGGCGAGCATGTCCCAAACGCTATCGCCAACCACAAGGCAGTGTTCCACCGGAACTCCCAACCGCTCGGCCGCGCTGACGAATACATCGGGAGACGGCTTGCCCTTGGCAACATCATCGCCGGTGACGATCACCGTTTTAGCTGGAATTCGCAGCGCCCGTAGCAGTCTTTTTGTTTGTTCTTTTCCGCCCGTGGTCGCGATTGCCCATTTCACACCAAGCTGGCCGAGATGGCGCAGCAATTTTTCTGCTCCTGGAAGCGGTTTGACGGAGCTTATTGATTTATTGAAGACCGTATCATGCTTTTTCTCAAGTAGCTCTACATCGATTTTGGAAGAGCGTAAACCGTGCTCGCGAACCAGCTGATGGACAAGTGAGCGACCGCTCATCCCGATGCGCCGATGGATCTTCCATTCAGGAACGATAATTCCGGCGTCACTCAGGGCAGCCGCCCAAGCGGTAACGTGACGGTATGCGGTATCTACTAACGTACCGTCCAGGTCGAACAGGATGGAGGGATCGCTCGATTTCGAGATCATCGGGGGAAGTCCAATCAGGCGGCTTTTCTCGAAATAGACCGCAAGCGAGGCAACACTTCTTTCCCGTAAAAATCTATAACTCTTCGCTGATCGTGTTGGCCAGAATGGATATGAACTCCGGTTGCGCCGCTCTTGAAGAGATCCGCAAGGACCTTCACGTGAAGCTCCGGATCGGTGCCCACGGGCCAGCCGTCGGTCACTTTTTCAAGCGGCACCTCAGCTTCGGCGCGGTCCTGAATGGTCTTGGGATCGCGAACGTTGAAATAGGGTTTCCAGGCCTTCGGACCGAAACGCCAGAGCTCCGCAGCTTCATTTAGCTCACTACTGCCGCCCACTATCACGTACTGCTCAATGAAGACCGGCATCCGAGCCGGATCCTTGCCGGCATCAGATGCTCCCTTCTGAAATTCGGCCTTGTGCTCCTTCCATGTCTTGGGGTCGGTAATTAGTCCATCTGCGTATTGCCCGCAGCGACGCATTGCCTTCGGTCCATTGCCCGCCATCAACAGAGGAATGGTCTGAGTCGGGGGATCGTATAGGCGGGCGTTGACCTTGTAATAATTTCCCGAGTGATCCACTTGCTGACCCAGGCTTGTCCCGAATGCCCTTCATTTTCCTGCCACGGCTGAAAATGATCACTAACGGCGAGAAGATCAAATCCGGCTTGATCGGCTGCGATTCCGAACTCGACCAGTTCTGGCACCTTGAATTGCTCATGCGCCAACTGAAAACCAATTTGTGGCTCGAGCCATGAGGAGGCGATCGGTTCTGTTTGATTGACTGTGTGTTGTCTCTCCCGGTCGTTGACCATATTGTTCTTCCTCGAAAGGCCTGTATTGAATCCCGATGCAAAGATTCCGTCGAAATGCGCAAATGCGGCTAAGGATGCGATGGACTTCAACCAACGTCGGCGGTCCAAAGAAGCCAATGTCCACCGATTCGAATTTTGTTGAGAGACTGTCATGGTCGCAGTTCGAGCGGCTAGTCCGGTTATTGCCCGCAGGCTCAGCTTTAGCGCGAGTTGGATGCGACGACCTTGCGCAAGGATGTTCGACACTTTCTGGTTTTCGGTACGACTTTGACCTATTGGTGGCATTTCCTACTACTCTGTTGTCGTGATACTGGTTCCCATCGCCTTCGGTCTCGATACGATTCGCGTCAACTATCACGAGCACTTCGAGACCATTTCAGTAGTTGATCAGTCGACATGTAGTTGAGGATTCTCTCTGGATCAAGATGAGCCCGTATTGCCGCGCCTACGCCGAGTTCCATGAACCCAAGTTGCGAGGGGCTGTGAGAATCCGTTCCCATTGAAATGCGGCATCCTTCCTTCCTGGCGATTGCGAGAAGATCGACACTGAGATCCTGCCGGTCCGGGTAGCAGTCAATTTCAACGGCTTTGTCGAGTTCCGCCGCCAGCGCGAAGACCCGTGCCCAATCCGCGCTCAAGCCAAGGCGAAAGTTGTAAATGCGCCCTCTGGGATGACCGAGTATGTGAATTGAGGGGTTGCGTAGAGCGGCGAGATATCGTTCTGTCTGATCCTCCTTCCTTCTCAGGGCAGAATGAAAACACCCAAGTACGAGGTCAAGCCTGTCTAGTGCGGATTGCTCCATGTCTCCGGCTCCAGTCGGCGACAAGTTCAATTCGACGGAACGGAGGATGCAAAACTTGTGGGCATTCTCTCGCATGCCTTCGTTGACTACCGTGATTTCTGCTGCTTGTTTTGCGAGTTGCTCTTCGTCCATTCCACCAGCGATCTTCAGCCCTTTAGAATGGTCGGTGATCGCGACATAGGAATATCCGCGCGACACCGCTGCCTCTACCATGTCCTGAACCGAGCCCGACCCGTCGCTCCAGAGCGTGTGCATTTGCAGATCGCCGCGAATCTCGCTGAACCGTTCAGGATATTTCGACCGCAATCTCGCGGCTTCCGCAAGCGTTAGAAAGTTACTCCGAATCGCGGGAACTCCCTCGGCAAGTTCCGGAGGATGTCTCAACCAATCGATGATTTGCTTATTCAGATAAGGGCCTATACCGGACAGAACCGTAAGGCTTTCCCCACGTGCGTGGATTTCTTCTGCCTCTTCCGGCCACAGAAAGGCACGGCGGGCGGCGCGTCGGAGTGCCCGCTGTAGCGGCTGTTTTGCATGTTCGGCCGACCGGGCCAGCAGTTCGGCGATGTCAGAATTTCTCACGTCGCTCTAAAGATGCCAAACCTCGCACCTGGCGTCTGATAATTCAGGAATTTCTATATTGGGGGTCCCGGCCCTTAATGATTCATGGCTGTCGGTCAAACCTTCCTGGCGAATGGAGCAACTAAGGTGTGGCGCGCCTTGTAAGCAGGCGAGGTGTGCCTCAACTTCACGAACTGGAGAGCTCCAATGACTGACGATCCAAACAAGAGACAAAATGACCCTACCCAGAGTGGTGGACAAAGCGGCCAGCAACAGCAGGGACAACAATCTGGCCAACAACAGCAGCGGAACACAGACGACAGCTCCCAGAAACGCCCTTCTCAGGGTGGAACGGACGCGGAGCAGGACGATGGGGAGAAACAGGACCAGGGTGGACAGCGGCGAGCATCGTAAAGTTCCGACTGTAACAGCCCCGGCACCTTGGTGTCGGGGTTGTTGAATTCCATTTCTAAGTTCATCGTGGAGGAGAAACATGGCAAACGAAGGCTTGAGAGACTTGTACATTGACGAGCTTAAGGATCTGTATAGCGCGGAGAATCAACTGGTGAAGGCGCTTCCAAAAATGGCGAAAGCGGCTTCGTCGGACGAACTGAAACAGGGCTTCGAGGAGCATCTTGAACAGACGCGTGGTCATGTTCAGCGGCTGGAGAAAGATTTTCAAATCTCTTGACGAGAGTCCCAAGGGCAAGAAATGTGCCGGCATGGAAGGACTGGTCAAGGAAGGCAGCGAGGTAATGGAAGAAGATTTCGAGGGGGCCCTGATGGATGCGGCGTTGATTGGCGCAGCTCAGCGTGTGGAGCACTACGAAATCGCGGCGTATGGTACGGTATCCGAATTCGCAAAGATACTTGGCGAGTCCGAGCATGTAACACTTCTGGAAGAAACCTTGCAGGAAGAAAAGGAAACCGACGAAAAGCTGACTGAGTTGGCCAAGGAGATTAATCCGCAGGCCAATGAAGAAGCCGAAGAACCCGCGGATCCGCAGGCCACGCCGAAGCGGTCTCGAAGCGCCGCTTAAATTCAACATCGGTAAGGAGAATTCTATGTCAAGCCCGGCAAGTATCAAGAAACACCCTGTGCATCCGATGCTGGTTGGATTTCCGATCGGATTATGGGTCTTTGCTCTGGTTTGCGACGTGGTGCACACGGCAAGTGGTAACGCCGTATGGCAAACAGTGGCGACTTACTGCGTTGCCGGAGGAATCGTCGGCGCAATCCTGGCTGCCGTGCCGGGCTTGATTGACTACTTCTCGATCGACGAAGTTGAAATGAAACGCATCGCCAACCTGCATCTGGCGGTTAACCTGGGCGCGGTTGTGATTTTTGCGACTAACCTCTGGCTCCGATTTCGGCTGCCCGTGGATAGCTACGTGCCGCTCAGCCTGTCAGTCGTCGGAGTGCTCGCCATCGGTTTCGGCGGTTGGCTGGGTGGCGAGATGGTGTACGTAAAGGGAATGGCGGTCGAGGCAGTCGAGAAACTGGCCAAGAAGGTCGAGAAACCGTCGCAGCGCCGGGTCGCTTAAAGTCTGGGGAGCGCACAAAGAAACACGTCCAGCTCTACTTCTGCACAGAAGCCGTCTCCTCCAGACGCTTTTTGTTGCCAAGTCAGACGAAGACCATTCCATCAACGGCTCCTTCCAAACACGGACCAGAGCTGGTGAGAGGGCCTCGGATCATAATGCGAGCGGGATTACTGACCCTCCTGCTCGGCCTTTGGGGAGAATTCTTTGAGAGCAGGCTAGATGCGGACCCCGCTCTGATAGCCGGGGCCCGTACGGTTCGGGTTGCTCTACGCTGATTTCTGGTTTTGGATTCCGACGAACTTGCGCGCTGTTTCCTACCGCGCCCGGAATGCTCGCCGTGCGAAGCTTCAAGATTTTCAACGCCTTCCTTAAGTTCCGGAACCTCGACAATTTGCCAATCGCCGCCTTCGTTCCACGGACCGCGGGCGTCGGTCTCGCCTTCGTCTCCCTCTCCGGTGGAATCGTTAAAGTATTGATCGACCAGTACAGGAGTAGGAGGTATTTTGCCAATCGAAAAAGGGGCTTTTCCCATACTCTCAAGAGCAGCGGTGAAAGCCTTCATGTGGGTAATCTCACGCGTCATCAAAAATTGAAGTGCATCTTTCGATCCAGGATCGTCGCAAAAATTGATTAGGCGCTCATAGACGATCTTGGCCCGAGCCTCGGCGGCAATGTTGCTTCTGAGATCCACGTCCAACTCGCCTGTGATCTTGAGGTAATCAGCTGTCCACGCATCACCCATCGAGTTGAACAAGCTGACCCCACCTCCACCGGCGATCGCGATGAGCGGATCAAGCTCGCCCGCGTCACGATCTTTCTTCATGGGCTTAAGGTGCATGCGCGCGAGCGTACCGACAACCTCCAAGTGGCTGAGTTCCTCAGTGCCGATGTCCATCAACATGTCCTTGCGGTCGGGATCGTCGCAGTTGAGCCCTTGGATTGAATACTGCATTGCGGCAGCAAGCTCGCCATTTGCCCCGCCAAACTGTTCGAGCAACATGTTGCCGAATCGAGGATCCGGCGTGCCGACGTTTACGGTGTACATCAGTTTCTTAATGTGGTGATACATGAGTCCTCCCTTTCAAAATATTGATAGCTCCCGCCCTGATGAAGCAGCGTTGTGCGACGCCCGTTATTCGATTAGGCTGTCTGTACTCCCAATTTCAATCAATAGGGTTCGGTAGGTCGGCCCAACTTTTCCCTTAGGTTTCTGAACCCTTTTCAACTCCACTCGTTTCTGGGCGTTGTGGCCCCTGATCGGGCCAAATGCGACCCATTGCCGGGCCGCCTACTCAAGGACAATAAAATCGTCCCCTCTGACTGCAGCTTCTAAAGCTTCTACAAGGGCTTGACCGATCTTCGATTTCGGGACGTATGCTCGCGCACCAATCTTTTTGGCTTCCGCAATAAAGTGCTTGTCTGCGTGGGAGGACAGAATGACAATGGCGGTTTCCGGGATCTGTTTTCTGATCTGTCGCGCCGCTTGGAAACCATTGAGCAGCGGCATGGTTACGTTTAGAACCACGACGTCTGGCCTTACTCGCTTAACCTCTTCTATCGCTTCCGCACCGTTCTCAGCTTCCCCACAGACCTCAAAGTGGGGATGCTCTTCCAGGACCGAACGTACCATGCCTCGGATAGTAGGGTGATCGTCGGCAAGCACAACGCGGATGCGGACATGCCGTGCTGGGTCTGTTTGTGCGTTCATCCGTTTTAACCCTTGAGAACTACGTCCGGAAGACGCATATGATGCATATCTGGTGAGCACTGTTGTGTCCTTGCTTCGCCGCCCTATACGGGCATACGTCCCGAGCGAAAACCACTACGCGCGTCCACACTTGTTTTGCAGAATGCTCCCCCCTCGTTGTAGAGCGACGAGCAATCCGTTACGCGTTTCCCAAGTTCCGAGTTGCAGGTTCATCCTACGCAGTTCTTTCAAACCATCCCCACTGAAGCCCGATGCATCATAAGCTGTCCCAAGTCGGTGTACCACGAAGGTGCTGGTGGAAGGTAACACCGAGATAGGGGAGATTAAAGTTGCCGCGGCTGGTCCGACGGCGAGAACAGGACAGGAAATGGCAGGGCAATTCGCAATTGTGACGGGTGCATCGAGCGGTATTGGACTTTCACTGGCAAAAGAACTCGCCAGGCGAGGTTATGACTTGGCTGTTTGCTCTGCTGGGGAGCGGCTGCAGACTGCCACAGAAGAATTGCGCTCGCTGGGCGTCCAGGTGACAGAAGTGCAAGCCGACCTATCGAAACGGGACGGCGTGAAACGATTTTGGGATCAAGTGCATGCGCAGGGTCGAGCCATTGATGTCGCTTGCATAAATGTTGGCGTCGGTGTGGGTGGGCTTTTTGCCGAGACAGATTTGGACGCCGAACTAAACATGGTGTACCTGAACTGTGCGGGGACGGTGCAGCTGGCAAAATACGTTGTTCAACATATGCTCTCTCGCAATGCGGGGAGAATCCTGTTCACATCTTCCATCGCCGGAGAGATGGTTGCGCCTCGCGAGGCGGTGTACGCAGCAACGAAAGCCTTTGGATTGTCTTTCGCGCACAGTCTTCGCTACGAGTTGCGCGACACAGGCATCTCGGTTACCGCCCTCCAGCCAGGGCCCACGAACACGGATTTCTTTCACCGCGCCGGCATGGACAACACAGAGGTCGGATCAAGCGGGAAAACAGAAAGCCAGCCTGATGATGTCGCGCGTCAGGGTATCGAAGCACTCTCTGTCCGGCGAAGACCACGTCTACGCGGCCTCTGCAAAAACAAAGGTCGAGGGCATGCTCGCAAATATCACTCCCGGTAGCGTGAAGGCAGCGATGCACGAGAAGATGGCCAAACCTAAAGCTAGTTGACGCTCGTTCGCGATGCCCTCTACATGAAAAAGAAAACCCCCACAGGAGTCGGAAATGTCGGAACCATTGAACGAGAAACCAAACGCAGAACCGCTGCCCGCCGCAGCGAGCGCGGGAGTAATCCTGAATGGCCGTTATTTGCCGCCGCCCGAAGATAAAGACGGGAAGATATGGGTAAGAACAAGCGCTTTGATCCATGCGGATGCCGAAGATCTATACAGGATGTGGCGCGACATTGAGGCCGCACCACTTTGGCAAGAGCAAATTGAGCGGGTGACTCGCACGGGCGACATGACCTCTCACTGGGTTATGCGATCTGGTGCCAAGGACAAAGGTAATGACAAAACCATCGAGTGGGATTCTGAAGTTCTGAAAGATGAACCGGGGCGGCGCATCGCTTGGCAATCCATCGGGGGAGAGTCAGACAATGCGGGAGAGGTTGTCTTCGAGCCCTCGCCTCGTGGACGGGGAACTATGGTCACCGTTCTGCAGGAATTCCGCATGGGAAAGTTAACCAGCGCATGGGAAACGATGGTGGGCCGAAATCCGAAGCAGGCTGTCATCGAGAATCTGCGTCATTTCAAAGCCCTTGCAGAAACGGGTGAAATTCCGCGAACACAAGGCCAGCCTCACGGGCCGCGGGGAATGATCGCGGGGATCAAGAAATCGATGTACGGCGAGGAGATCAGCTACTCCACCGGGATTGAATCGCAAAGCGAGCTAAGCACAAACTTCTCACAAGTTATCACAAGGATTGGAGTTCAGTTATGAAAGCGCTTTGTTGGATGGGCAGTAGCAAGGTGGAAGTTCACAACGTTAGCGATCCGACGATCTTGAACCCGCAAGACGCCATTGTCAAAATCACACGCACCGCGATTTGCGGATCAGATCTGCATCTATATGACGGCTTCATCCCGACGATGGAAGAGGGCGACATCTTGGGACACGAATTCATGGGGATCGTTGAGGAAACAGGAAAAAGTGTAACGAACCTTCAGCGGGGCGATCGTGTAGTGGTACCGTTCACCATCGCATGCGGAAACTGCGAGTTTTGTAAGAAGAAGGATCTGGTCCGCCTGTGACAATACGAATCCGAACGCCCATTTGATGGAAGCCGCCTATGGGTATTCCGGCTCCGGTCTGTTTGGATACTCGCACATGATGGGAGGATATGCGGGCGGTCAGGCTCAATATGTGCGGGTTCCTTTCGCCAATGTTGGCCCGCTAAAGATCGAAAGCGACCTTCCGGATGAAAAGGTGCTGTTCCTTTCCGACATTTTTCCGACCGGATATATGGCCGCCGAGAATGCGCAAATCCAGGAGAATGATACTGTCGCCGTATGGGGTTGCGGTCCAGTCGGGCAATTCGCCATCGCCAGCGCTTTCATGTTCGGCGCCGCCCGCGTCATCGCGATTGACCGATTGCCGGAACGACTGGAGCTGGCCCGTTCAATTGGGGCCATAACCGTTGATTATTCCGAGGAAGACGTAAGCGTCCTGACCGCCCTTAAGGACTTGACCGGAGGAATCGGGCCTGATTCGTGTATCGACGCGGTGGGCCTCGAAGCCCATTCGGCGCAACTCCAGGGAATTTACGACAAAGTAAAAACGGCATTGATGCTTGAAACCGACAGGCCGAGCGTCCTGCGACAAGCGATCCAATCGGTGCGCAAAGGAGGCACGGTCTCGATACCGGGAGTGTATGGAGGTCTGCTAGATAAAGTTCCCTTCGGAGCCGCGTTCGGGAAAGGCATCACGATGAAAATGGGTCAGACCAACATGCACAGCTATATGAAGCCGCTGCTGGAGCGCATCGAAAAGGGCCAGATCGATCCGAGCTACATCATTTCTCACCGCATCACTCTCGAAGAAGCTCCCGAGATGTACAAAGTCTGGCGGGACAAAAAACAGAATGTCACCAAGATAGTGATTGATCCTTGGGCGGCCTAGAACTCAGTTTAGGGCGACGAAGTTCAACTTTGGGAACGGACTCCCCGGCTCGCGAGTGGCAGAACTTGACCGTACTTTTCATACGGGAAAACTTGCGCGATGCGATATTTCTTGCCGAGGGTCTTTCGCTTTTGCGGATCGCGCGACCCAGAGCGAGGATTTCGGAGTTTGAACGCGGGGAGAACGGCTACTTGCACAATGTGGCGCAGTCCGACCGCCGCATATCCAACCCTGGACCGTGAAGATTGTGTGCTCATTGCTTCATTACTTAAATCATCTCGCGGACTTTTTCTGTTAAGGCGGCGAGGGCAATCTGGCCGCGATTAGGTTCTCCGCGTACAAGGGACTCGGCAAATTTCAATGCCTGATCTGCTGTAACCTTGGCAGGAAGGGGCGCTTCTAAAGGATCGACGACTGCTTGAAGAACCGCTGGCCCCGGAGCGGCGAGGAATTCATCTACGACCCGTCCACAGTCTGAAGGATCTTCCGCAGTGAAGCCGGTGCCTCCGCAAGCCAGTGCAATGGCGGCAAAATCGATCGGTTGCAAGTCAACGCCGTATTCAGGATTTCCCAGAAATACCATCTGCTCCCACTTAATTTGACCCAATGTGCCGTTCTTCACGACGACGACTTTGATGGGGAGTTGATACTTCACTGCGGTCGCGAAATCACCCATCAACATCGAGAAACCACCGTCTCCCACGAATGCCACGCATTGCCGGTCAGGATGAGCGACCTGGGCGGCGATCGCATAGGGAAGTCCGTTGGCCATGCTAGCGAGATTGCCGGACAGACTGTGAATCTGTCCCTTCTTGGCGGGAATGTGGCGGGCCCACCACGTGGCGATCGTTCCACTGTCGCAGCTGACAATTGCATCTTCGCGCAGTCGCACGCCGAGTTCGTGTGCGATGACCTGCGGTTTCATCGGCACATCCCGACGCGTGGCACGGTCGTGCATGATTTTGCGCCAATCTTCCATACCTTTCTGCGCCTTCTCCAGGAAGCTTCGGTTTTCCTTCCGTTTGAGACGTGGCAATAAGTCACGGAGAATGCGCCTGCAGTCACCGACCAAGCCCACTTCCACCGGAAATCTCAGGCCGATACGTTTGGGATCAATCTCGATCTGCACACCCTTGGCCTGGCCCGGTTTAGGCAAGAATTCAAGGTATGGAAACGACGTTCCCACCATCAGCAAGGTGTCACAAGTCTCCATTGCTTCTTGAGACGGCTTCGTACCGAGCAATCCAATCGTTCCCGTCGTGTAAGGACTGTCGTCAGGGACCGCAGCTCTGCCGAGTAACGCCTTGACGATCGGCGCGCCAAGCACATCCGCAAGCCGTTCCAGTTCCGCCCCTGCTTGCAGAGCACCTCGGCCCGCGAGGATCGCGACTTTATTCCCGTCATTGAGGATTTGCCCTGCCCTTTCCAGATCACCCGGATCAGCCAGCATCGCGCCGCCCGCTTCGGTATGGGAGGTGTGGTGCGGGATGTTTCGTTTGGAACGCTGTCGACTCTTGACTTCCATTTCCTGAAAGTCCACCGGAAAAGTTAGGTGGCTGACCGTGCGATAGGAGAGCGCCGTGCGCACGGCCAAGTCCGTGACGTTCTCCACGTGAGTCGGACCCATAATCCGCTCATTGAACGCAGCAACATCCATGTACAGCCGGTCGAGCCCGACATCTTGCTGGGTAAAAGTTCCGATCAGATCATGAAATTGCAGGCCCGTGATTGCCAGCACAGGCTGGCCGTCCATCTTGGCATCGTATAGACCATTGAGAAGATGAATTCCTCCGGGGCCTGACGTCGCCAAACATACGCCCAGTCGTCCCGTAAATTTGGCATAGGCGCAGGCCATGAAGGCCGCTGACTCTTCGTGTCTCACCTGAATGAAACGAATCTGATTCTGATGGGTTCGCAATGATTCCATCAGGCCGTTGATTCCGTCTCCGGGCAGCCCGAAGACGATATCCACACCCCAATCAATCAATGTCTCGATCAGAATATCGGCAGCGGTCATGTTCTCGGCTCCCAGCTCGTGCGCACAAATTTAGGTTCGAAGTCCGCGGCGGACCCCTGTCCTGTATAGCGTCATCCAGAATGCGAATACATCCGGAATCCCCGGTATAGCGTCTATTCAAACTCTGTATGTGGTCCGCGAGGTGTTTGAGTTCTCCGCTTCGCCCCTTCATGATTACAACTTCGAGGCAGGTCTTCGTCGAGATGAACGTGAGTTGCAGCCAGTACGTTGGCGGGAGCGACGGGACTCGAACCCGCGGCCTCCTGTATCTCATGCGCTTGAAGCCGGCATAGGGAAAAGGCTTGTGGAAGTTTTGTGAAGAAGAAGGCGTCCACCAGTTTATTCAGGATCAACGCCGGAGATACAGATCGCCAAGCCTTGGCCCAAAGAAGCATGGACACCTGGTGGAACTGCACTTCCCTGCTTGAACGACGGCGTCAGCCTTGGCTTAAAGTCTGGCGGAGAGAGAGGGATTCGAACCCCCGATACCCGTAAAGGTATACACGCTTTCGAGGCGCGCGCCTTCAGCCACTCGGCCATCTCTCCGCGCCCACCAGTTTCGCTTTTATCTTATCAGGGAAGCTCTTGGCTTCGAATTTCCCGCCCATCTCACTGAACTGAGCCCGGCTCAACCTCCTCACCCAAGCCAAGTATGCGGTTTGTGACCTGGTTCACCATTCTGGCTACTTCCGGGTCCGTAATCTGCGTATAGATGTCCAGGGTGGTGCGAATGTCGCTGTGTCCGAGTTGGGCCTGCATCTCGGTCGGGTGTGCTTCTTTCTTGCCATGCGTGGAGAAGCTCCTCCGGAGCACCTGAAACGTAGGATGAAATGCCATTCCGAGTGTGTTCGCGACCGGGTACAGGCGCAAGCGCAGCCAATTGTCCGAATGGATCGGCGTCGCCAGTGGCTTTCGTGCACGCGCTTGCATCCCAGGGAACATGAGGGCGTTTGCGTCCGGGTTCGGGCACCTCGCCCTCCACAAGTCAATCGCCTTGCGCACGGCTTGGGGGATCGCGACCAGCCTGTAATTGGTACGTCCGTAGCGGTTCTTGCGTTTGATTTTCTTGCGCTGCAGGCGGCCCCGCCACGCGGTATTCACGATAGTGAATACATTGCCTTGGTAGCATCCCCAAGTTAGGCCGAAGAGTTCGCTCGGTCGCAGGGCGCAAAAACATGCAATCAGGAAGATGGCGCGGTCACGGATACCGTCAAGACCCGCCAGCAGCTTGGCGTACATTTCGACGGGGAGAACCGGCTTTTCGGATTCCTCGATCTCGGGAATGACGGTCTTGCGCGCGACATTTCGCTCCAGGACTTCCTGGTCCAAGGCCTCCGCCAAGGCCGCTTTGATCAGATCGCGCACATGATAAACAACCGTGTACGAGTATTCTTCCGCAGCCAGCCGGTTGAGCAGCATCTGCACCTGAAACTTGGTGACGTCTTTGAGCGCGACGTGTTCGAGGGCTGGATAGACATGACTGGTGAGGTAGTCGAGGTTTGTGCGGCGCGTTGCGTCCCGCCAGTTGGCACCGCGCATGGGGATGTAGAAATTCCGCATCCAATTGCCAAATGTGATGGTCCCGTCTGCCGCTCGGGTGACTGGACCGCCGTTGATGGCCGCCAGTTCCGCGGCCAGGATCTTCTCGGCGTCGGCCCGGTGCATTTTCGGCTTGTAGCCCACGACGCGGCTCCGGTGATGTCGCTTTGGTTTACCGGTTGTGGGATCGGTTAGGTAAACGTTGTAGTGGATCTCCCAGCCGCCACCCTTGGTCGCGACCACCCGGCCTCGTTGATAACGCGCACGTCCGCGTGCCATGAAACCTGCTCTCTGCGCTGGAATTTTTGTTCAGCTTTCGATTTCGCGCAAACGCGCGACGAAGAGCTGTCACCCAGCCGAAAGCGGCGCCCCGCGGGCGAAGTCGGCAGTTGCTTTCGAGAAAATCCCTGACGAAAAATGGCTGCGAGTTTCTTATTTGCACCCTTACTGCACCCTTCAAAACTCTAAGCCATTGACGTAGAATGGTTTATCGACGGATTACGGGCCGCCTCGAAAGCGGACATACCTTAACGGGTATCGTGGGTTCAAATCCCACCCTCTCCGCCAGTTTCTTTAGTTGTCGAGAAACTTCGATTTTGCTCACCCGTTTGCTCGAGCCACCAGCAAGATTCCGAGGCAGTAGAAGACGAACATCAGGCCTAAATATATTTTGGCCTTGCCGGGTGCGCCGGCAAATTCTTTCCAGGCAAAGACTCCCCAGAGTGCGGCCACCATGGGAGCCGATTGGCCGATTGCGTAGGAGATGGCAACGCCTGTGAAACTGGCGGCGACGAGATTGAAGACCATCCCAGTTCCCCAGATGAATCCGCCAAGCAGTCCGAGCAGGTGGCCGGAGGCGGGAGCGCGGAAGAACCCGCTGAAGCCGACTGGCTCGCCAACCAGCGGATGCTTCATGAAATAAATATTCCAGATAAAGCACGAGAGCAGCGCGCCGAGCGTGAGGAAAACGGCGATGCTATAAGGACCGAGCGTGTTGCCGTTGGTCATAGCGCGTGCGACGAACGGCGCCCAGAGGCCCATCAGGACTCCGGAGACGACACAGACGCCGATGCTTTTTTTCGAGACCGTGCGACCGGCGACCACCAGGCTGCCATAGGCTTTGCCGTCGAGGACGACGGCGATGAGAGCGCAGACTACGCCCGCGGCGAGGAGTGCGGCATTGCCTTTGGGCTGCAGGGCAAAACTGGAAATCACGCCGACGACGAGCGCGATTCCGATCGCCACCGGAAATGCGATCGCGAGTCCGGCCATGTCGATGGCAGCGACCAGAAGCAGATTCGCGAGGTTAAAGATGGCGCCGCCGACCATGGTGGAAAAGATGTTGGTTGTGTCGGCCGAGTGAACATTATTCAGAAAACTATTGGCGTCGCCGCTAGTGCTGCCCATAGTGAAAGCGAAAATCAGCGAGATCACGAAGATGCCGACCGCATAGTCCCAGTAAAAAAGTTCGAAGCGATAATTTTTGACGCCCTTGTAGGTATTGGCCCAAGACCCCCAGCAGATGGCGCTCGTGATCATCATGAAAAGTGCAATGCCCAGCGTGTGGGGTGTAAACATTCGTGCTCCTTGGGAACTGATGCTCCTGAGACAACGTTCTGGGGAAGTCTACTTGGCGGGGATGCCGGAAACAAATAGTTCCGGCGAGTGTGGAATGTCATCCATATAACAACATGCCACTTGCTTCCGGTCTGCCGTACAATCGAACGGCGGCGCGAGCGGATCCCGGGCTGCGCTCGGGATGACAATTCCGAATGTTAAGCAAGGTTGTGAACAGGGTATTTGATGACAATCGATCACACCAATTTTAGGAGCATCGCGGCTTCGGATAACTCGAAGGGAGCGATCGCAACCCTCGCCGGCCGGCCTCTGCTGCCAAACGCCGGCATTCCCTTGAATCTCGATTGGGTGCGCGATGTGCGGGTCAACACGAGCGCAGTGGAAAGGCGCGCCCAGTCCCAGGTTGCGCGCCGAACGGTGAAGAAAGAATGGCAGGCGGCGTGGCTGCTGCGCGCAATTACGTGCATGGATTTGACAACGCTGTCGGGCGATGACACCGACGAGCGTGTGCGGAGATTATGCGCGAAGGGGCGGCATCCGATTCAGGAGGAACTGGAACGCAAGCTCGGCATCGAAGAACTGCAAATCAAAGTCGCCGCGATCTGTGTGTATCACACGTTCGTGGAGACTGCGCTAGCGGCGCTGGAGGGTAGCGGCATTCATGTGGCGGCGGTGTCGACGGGATTTCCGGCAGGTCTCTCGCCGCTGACCGAGCGGGTGGCGGAAATTCGGCGCTCGGTGGAAGCGGGCGCGCATGAAATTGATGTGGTCATCACTCGGGCACATGTTTTTGGCGGCCGCTGGCAGGCACTCTACGACGAGATTGCGGCGTTCAAGCAGGCCTGCGGATCAAGACACATGAAGGTGATCCTTGGGACGGGCGAGCTGCTGACTCTACGCAATGTGGCGCGCGCAAGCGTAGTCGCCATGATGGCGGGGGCTGATTTCATTAAAACTTCGACCGGGAAGGAGGCTACCAACGCGACGCTGCCTGTTGGCCTGGTGATGACGCGCGCGATTCGCGAATATGCGCAGGAAACGGGAATGGCCGTCGGCTTCAAACCAGCCGGAGGGATTCGAACGGCCAAGCAGTCGCTGGATTGGCTGGCGATGATTAAAGAAGAGCTTGGGGATTCGTGGATGCGGACGGAGATGTTTCGGTTCGGAGCGAGTGGTTTGTTGGGAGATATTGAGCGGCAGTTGGAGCATTTCGCTACGGGGCGGTATTCGGCGGAGTATAGGCATCCGCTGGCGTAGAGTGATAGAACCCGGGGCCACGAGAGGGAGTAGAGGTCCTTCGACTCCGTGGTTGTTCGCTTCGCTCGCAACCGCTGCGCTCAGGATGACACGGTTCTCTAAGGAAGAATTGAGCAAACACCAATGAGCATTGCTGAGAAATTCGTGAGCATGGAATATGGGCCGGCGCCGGAGGATTCGAAAGAGGTTTCGACCTGGCTGGATCGTCATGGGCGACGGTTTGCGCATTTCATCGGTGGCGAGTGGCGCGCGCCGGCTGCGGGAGAATACTTCGAGACGGTCGATCCTTCCAACGGCGAACGGCTGGCGGCCGTCGCGCAAGGCTCGGCGGCCGACATCGATGCCGCGGTGAAAGCGGCGCGCGCGGCGGCTGGTCCGTGGCAGGCGCTTACTCCGCATTCGCGGGCACGGTATCTGTATGCGCTGGCGCGGCTGGTGCAGAAACATTCGCGGCTGCTCGCGGTACTGGAAACCATGGACAATGGCAAGCCGATTCGGGAGAGCCGCGACATCGACATTCCGCTGGTGGCGCGCCATTTCTACTACCATGCCGGTTGGGCGCAGCTTCTGGAGCAGGAATTTCCGGAGTATGTTCCGTGCGGAGTTGCCGGCCAGATCATTCCGTGGAATTTTCCGCTGCTGATGCTGGCGTGGAAGATCGCTCCCGCGCTGGCGACGGGAAATACCGTCGTCTTGAAACCGGCGGAGTTCACGCCTTTAACTGCAATCGCGTTTGCTGAGCTATGCCAGGAAGCGGAACTGCCGCCGGGCGTGCTCAACATCGTTACCGGAGACGGATCGACGGGCGAGGAGCTGGTAAAGCATCCGAACGTGGACAAGATCGCATTCACCGGATCGACCGAGGTGGGCCGGGCGATTCGCGCTGCCACTGCCGCGAGCCACAAGAAACTTTCGCTGGAACTGGGCGGCAAGTCGCCTTTCATTGTGTTTGAAGATGCCGATCTCGACAGCACGGTCGAAGGGCTGGTGGATGGAATCTGGTTCAACCAGGGGCAGGTGTGTTGCGCGGGCTCGCGTCTGCTGATGCAGGAGAGTATTGCCGAGGCGCTGATCGGCAAGGTGCAGGAGCGGATGAGCACTTTGCGCATCGGGCCCCCGCTCGATAAAGCAATCGATATTGGGGCGATTGTGGCGCGCGTGCAGCTGGATCGAATTCGTAAGCTTGTCGATCAGGGGGTGGCCGAAGGCGCAACTTGCTGGCAGCCGCAGGTCACGTTGCCGGCGCGCGGTTTTTATTATCCGCCGACGTTGTTGAGCAATGTGCATCCCACATCGATTGTGGCGCAGCAGGAAATTTTCGGGCCGGTGCTGGCGGCGATGACGTTTCGTACTCCGGCGGAAGCCGTGGAACTGGCCAACAATTCTGTTTATGGTTTGGCGGCATGCGTGTGGAGCGAGAGCATCAACGTTGCTCTGCATGTGGCTGCGCAACTGAAAGCAGGCGTGGTGTGGGTAAACTGCACCAACATGTTCGACGCCGCCTGCGGGTTTGGCGGCTATCGCGAAAGCGGCTACGGACGTGAGGGCGGACGCGAGGGTCTGATTGAATATCTGGAGCCAGCGTGGTTCAGGAAGCTCTCAGCTCTCAGCTCTCAGCCATCAGGAAAAACAGATCCGCTCTCGTCCGGCAAAGGTGTGGATGCAACTGCGAGCGCTATGTCGGCTTCGGAGAGTGCGGACGACAGCGAGATGGAATCGGGCGCCGGCGCACTTGATCGTCGCGAGATCGATCGCGGCCAGATTGACCGCGGCGAGATTGATCGAACCGTGAAGCTTTACATTGGCGGGAAGCAGGCGCGTCCCGACTCCGGTTACAGCATGGAGGTGCGCGCGGCCGACGGCCGATTGCTGGGCGAAGCTCCGCTGGGAAACAGAAAAGATATTCGCAATGCGGTTGAAGCGGCTCGCAAAGCTGTGGCGTGGGCCAGAGCAACCGCGCACAATCGCGCGCAGGTTCTTTATTACTGCGCGGAAAATCTTTCACTGCGGCGCGAGGAGATTGCGCAGCGGCTCGCGGACGTGGTCGGCGCCAAGCAGGCGGCGGCTGAGGTCGAGCTCGGCATCGAGCGTATTTTTTCGTATGCGGCATGGGCCGACAAGTTTGATGGAGCGGTGCACAATCCTCCGTTTCGCAATATCGCAATTGCGATGAACGAGGCGATTGGAACGGTGGGCGTCATCTGCCCGCGCGAAGCGCCACTGCTGGGATTTCTTTCGGTGGTCATGCCTGCGCTCGCGATGGGCAACACCGTGGTTGCAGTGCCGTCGGAGGCCTATCCTCTTATTGCCGGCGACCTGTACCAACTGTTCGACACCAGCGATCTGCCCGCGGGCGCGCTGAATATTGTCACCGGATATGTGTCGCAGCTTTTAAAGACGCTGGCCGAGCATGACGATGTCGATGCCATCTGGTGCTTCGCCGATCAAGCGAGCGCATCGGCGGCGAAGGCGATGTCAGTGGGGAATCTGAAGCAGGTCTTCACGAACGAGGGACGCGCGATCGATTGGCTCGACCCGAAAGTGGCCGAGGGACGCTGGTTCCTGGAGCACGCCGTTCAGGTCAAGAATATTTGGGTTCCGTATGGGGAGTAGGCTGCGCGTTTCATTGTGGACATCCTCAATAAGCTGGCCTTTCACCGCCGAGAAGCAGAGAGCGCCGAGATAATCCAAAATAGAATTCTTCTCTTCCTGGGCACCTCGGCGTTGAAACACAGAATCGCGCAGGAAATGGCATGAATCCAACACGCACTCCGCGCGTCAAAATCTGCTGTATCGCCAGTGTTGAAGAAGCCGCGCTCGCCATTGAAGCGGGCGCGTCGGCTTTGGGACTGGTGTCGCATATGCCGAGCGGGCCGGGCGTAATCAGCGACGAGCAGATTGCTGCGATTGCGGCGACGGTTCCTCCGCCCATCGCAACGTTTCTACTTACTTCGCGGCAGAGCGTCGATGAAATCGTCGCGCAGCAGCGCTTCTGCCGCACTAATACCATTCAGATCTGCGACCATCTTACGCGCGGCACGCATCGCGAACTGAGAGATGCGCTGCCTGGGATTTCGATTGTGCAGGTGATTCACGTGACGGGTGCGGAGTCGGTTGAGGAAGCGGTATCAATCGCGCCGCACGCGGACGCGATCCTGCTCGACTCCGGCAATCAGAGACTCGCCGTGAAGGAACTCGGCGGCACCGGCCGAACGCACGACTGGACGCTAAGCCGGAAGATTCGTGAATCGATTTGCGTCCCCATGTTCCTGGCGGGGGGACTTACTCCTGACAATGTGGCGCAGGCAATTCTGGAGGTCTCGCCCTTTGGGCTTGATGTTTGTTCCGGCGTGCGCACGAACGGGAGATTGGACGCGGAAAAACTGAGGCTGTTTTATTCCGCCGTGCGCGACGCATGAGCCACAGTGGCTTTGACCAAGCAACTGCAAAAAGCGTAAACCACCCCGGAGTGCACGGAGGAAAGTGGTTTGATCTGAACCTCACTAGTTTTTCAAATGCCACGGGACATTGATGATACTGATTCGCTGACTGCCCTCAAAAAGCAGAAGGGCCTTCAACAGAGCAGACCGATTGTTATGCAGGAAGAGGTAGTACCATCTTGTCTCCACCAATTCAGGCACGATCACTGCGATGTGAGTTTGTGGGTTCTGTTTTTCCAGGTTCAACGCATAGGCCACGATCGGCTTGACGACGAACCGGAAGGGCGACTTCAGCAGAGCGAGTTCAGGCACGGGAAGGTTGGCTTCCCGGGCCGGGTTTGCCACCAGACGCTCCCAGTTATTGCATAAGCTTTCCGTCTCTTCTCCACACTCCACATGAAGAATGCGGATGTCCCGGGAGAGCACCCACGCGAAACGCAGCGCTTTTTCTGAGATGACACTCCAGCGATCCACCGGAATCAAAACAATGGGTGCGCAGAGTTCGTGCGTGTTCACCGGGCTATCCGTTTCAGTTTCGACGGCCACGCGGTCGTAATGGTGCCGGATGCCGCGCATCATCAGAATCAGCGCGGGGATCAGGATGACGGTAATCCATGCCCCTTCGGTGAATTTCGCGATCAGCACGACCGCCACGGTGATGGCGGTGGCAACCGCTCCCAGGCCGTTTACGAACATGCTTTTTCGAGCGCCTGCGCCGCCGGTCCTTCTCCAATGCACTACCATTCCGGCCTGCGACAGGGTGAATGCCATAAAGGCGCCCACGGCGTAGAGCGGGATGAGCCGGTCGGTGACGCCGCCAAAAATGGTCAGCAGAATTGCGGTGAGGATGGCGAGTGCGTAAACGCCTTCGGCGAAAATGAGTCGCCTGCCACGCAGAGTGAGCGCGAACGGCAGATAGCCATTCAGTGCGATCGCCCGCGAAAGGCGGGGAAAATCGGCGAACGCAGTATTGGCTGACAATGAGAGCACGACCAGGATCGAGATGATGCTGGTCCAGTAAAACCATCCCTGGCCGGTGATGGCGGCCAGCAACTGCGCGAGGACACTCTGGTAGCCGGCTAATCCCGGTTGGGTGGCGGCAACGCCGTAGTGCGGTGCCAGGTAGGCGATCCCGAGCAGCATCACCATGAGAAGGGCGATGATGATGGTCAGCGTCTGCCGCGCATATTTGTCGGTGGGATCCTTGAAAGCCATGACTCCGTTACTGACTGCTTCCACTCCGGTCATGGCGGTGCAACCGCTGGCGAAGGCGCGCAGCACCAACCATGCACTCACACTCGCGGTCGCCGACATTAATCTTGGTGGTGCGATGACGGGCACGGGATGTCCACCCGCCGCGATGGCTTTGAACACGCCAATCGCGATCATTCCCAGCAGGCAAGCAATAAATAAATAGGTCGGGATCAGAAAAATTCCGCCCGTTTCCTGTACGCCGCGCAAATTTACGATAGTCAAAACGAACAGGATTCCCAGACACATCGAGAGCGTGTGCTTTTGCAGGGAGGGCACGGCCGAAACCAGCGCTCCCACTCCGGCCGAGATTCCGACGGCCGCCGTGAGAATGTAATCGACCATCAGGGAAGCCGCCGCCAGCAACCCCGCCCACGTTCCAAGATTCTCGCTGGCGACGGTGTAGGAACCGCCTCCCTGCGGGTAGGCCTGGATGGTTTGCCGATAGGAGAAATACACGATGCCGAGAAGAACCACGATGCTGATCGTGATCGGCCAGATGTACACCACGCCCGCCATTCCGAGCGGGATCAGCAGCGTCATCGCAGCCTCTGGGCCATAGGCCGCGGAACTGAGCGCATCGAGACCGAAGATTGGGATTCCCTTTGTCGGTCCGATTCTCTCGGACTTCTCATCCTCCATTGCCAAAGGAGATCCGAAGATTAGGTCGGCAAGATTCATTGGGTCATTCTAACGGCAGTCATGCTCGGGGCGACGCGCCAGCGGTTGACACCCTTGGAACGACTAAATAGACTCACCCTTCCTGATGCGAAGGCTCCCGGCTCGCGCTGAGCGACGGGAGCAATTGAGAGCAAGGCGAAAATGGCAACGCGTCCCCGGATTGCGGTCGTGGGCAGTGCGAATGTCGATCTCACGACGTTCTCGGACCGGTTTCCCAAGCCGGGTGAGACTATCTTCGGCGACAAGTTTGATCTGGGCTTTGGTGGGAAAGGCGCGAACCAGGCGGTGGCCGCGCGACTGTGCGGGTCGGAAGTTTTCATGGTGGCGCGGGTTGGCGACGATCTGTTTGGTCCGGCAACCATCGCGAATTTTGAGAAGCTCGGCATCGATCCTACGCACGTGCGAATCGTACCCGGCGTTTCGAGCGGCGTAGCACCGATTTTTGTCGAGTCGTCGGGACAAAACCGGATCATCGTAGTGAAAGGTGCGAACGACAGGTTAAAACCAGCCGACGTGGACGCGGCCGCCGAGATGTTGAAGAGCGCGGACTGCATCGTGCTGCAGTTTGAGATCCCCTTGCAGACGGTGTATTACACGATCCACTTCGCGCGCAAGAATGGGATTCGCTGCATTTTGAATCCGGCGCCGGCCCAGCCGATCGATATGCAGTCGATGGCCGACCTGGATTATTTCGTGCCCAACGAAAGCGAAGCTGAGACGATAACCGGGATGCCGGTCCGTAATGTGGACGACGCGAAGCGATGCGCGGAGAAACTGCTGACCGGCGGCATTCGGCGCGTGCTGATCACGTTAGGCGCGAATGGCTCGCTGCTCGCCGGCGGTGAAGGCATACAGCACATTCCAGCATATTTCATGAAGAGCGTGGACAGCACCGGCGCGGGCGACGCGTTCATTGGAAGTTTTGCCACGTTTCTGGGAGAAGGATGCGCCGAGCGCGAAGCCGTGATGCGGGCTAATCTTTACGCCGGCCTATCGACTATGGGGGTTGGAACGCAGAAGTCTTTTTATGACCGAGCGCGTTTTGAAGCGGAGTGGGCGGCTATTACCAAGGCTTAGCCGCACAAACATCGCGGGACGGCGCGCGCTTCCCCGTCTCTTAATTTCTCCATCTCTTACTTCTCCATCAGCAGAACTTTTTCCGCGTCGTCGATCTCCGTTAGCTTGACTTCAATTACTTCGTTGTCGGTGGTCTGAATGGTGCGGCCAATGAAAGTCGCTTCGACCGGGATTTCGCGATGGCCGCGGTCGATCAGCACCAGCAGTTGCACCCTGCTTGGGCGTCCGTGAGAGAACAATGCATCGAGGGCGGCGCGTGTGGTGCGGCCCGTGTAGAGCACATCATCAACCAGCACAATTTTCTTATTTTCGATGGAGAAGCCAATCTCCGACGGCTGCACGACCGGCTTCGGTCCGAGAGTGGAGAGGTCGTCACGATAGAAAGTGATATCGAGCGTGCCGACCGGCACCGGCTTTTTTTCAACTTTCTGAATCATCTTACCCAACCGTTCGGCGATGGGTACGCCGCGGCGGCGGATGCCGACTAATCCCAGTCCATCGACGCCGCTATTTTTTTCCAGAATCTCGTGAGCCAGACGCACCAGCGTTCGCTCAATCTCCGAAGCCGACATCAATTGTGATTTTTGCCGCAGGGTTGTCTTGCGCAGTGCGTTCTTCTTAACGGTCATGGGAAATAATGCCTCGCATCATTAACTTATATCAATCCGGACTCATATCAATCCGAAGATCTCGTGGCCCTTTGCGATTGCGCGTTTCGGACCAGGCCTCGAATGTAGTGGAGTTTTGTCGGCAACGTCAAGCGCCGCGGGCCATCGCGCACGTTGAATGCTATCCTCATTATCTTAATCTTATGCGCAGCCCACGCTTGCTCTGCCTCGTCGCTGTCTTCACTGCCCTTTTTCCTATCAGCTGTGCTTTTGCTCAGCAGCCATTTCTGAATACGCGCCAGTGGACCGCATTGCGCGACGAGTCGAACGGCGCTGTGCCCTACGAAAATCTCCGTTATCTGACGACTCTTCATCGTGTGCCGGCAACCCCGCAATATGACCAGGCAGCGAATTTTATTTTGCAGCGCGCACGCGAGTACGGCCTGGCGGACGCTCACAGCGAGCAGTTCCCTATCGATGGCACCAAGACATATGGCCTGATGCGCTCGTATCTTGGGTGGACTGTGGACGAGGCTCGCCTTTGGGAGGTCCGCCCTGAGCACCTTCTGTTGGGAGACTGGGCAACAGATCCCATTCGGCTTGCCGATTACAGTCACAGCGCAAATGTGGAAGCCGAATTGATCGACGTCGGCAAAGGCGCCAGCGAGGCTGATTACACGGCCAAAGACGTGCGTGGGAAGATCGTGTTAGCGGACGGTGTGCTCGCGCGCGTGCAAGCGGTAGCGATTGGCGAACATGGCGCGGTGGGGATCGTCAGCGACATGCCGAATCAGACGACGGCATGGTCGGGGCTGGATAAAACGATCGTTCGCTGGGGGCATCTGGATGCGCGGCAGCCGGCGGGTTTCGCTTTCATGGTCTCGCGCCAGACGGCCGAAGCCTTGCGGGCGCGACTGCGGACTGGCGATGCAATCGTGCTCAATGCTCACGTCAAGGCAACGGTCGGCCCCGGCCATTGGACGGTGGTGACGGCGACTATTCCCGGCACGGATGCTGCCTCTAATTCTGCCTCTCCAAGTTCCGGCGCGGGGGAGATCATCTACAGTTGCCACCTCGATCACGAACGGCCGGGAGCGAACGACAACGGTAGCGGATGCGTGACCATTCTCGAATCGGCGCGCGTACTGGCCCATTTGATCCAGACCGGCGCATTGCCCAGGCCGCAGCGAACGCTTCGTTTTATCTGGGGGCCGGAGGTCGAGGGCACGATGGCATTCCTCGCGAATCATCCCGAGATCCGGCAGCGGGCGCGCGCCAATATCCACATGGATATGGTGGGCGGCGACTTTTTCAAAAACAAATCGGTCTTCCACGTCACCGCAACCCCCTGGTCGTTGCCCAGTTTCGTGACCGACGTGGGCGCGGTGTTTCTGGACGCGATTCGCGCGGCTGCCAGCGGATATGCTGCCGGTGAATTACCCGCCGACGCTGGAATTGTCGAGACTCGCGCCGGGGAACAAGGCACGCGCAATGAATTGGTTGCCGATATAACTCCCTATTCTAGCGGCAGCGATCACGACGATTATGACTCGTCCACGATCGCGGTCCCGTCGCTGTACTTGCGCGACTGGCCGGACATCTATATTCACACCGATCACGACAGCCTGGAGCAGATCGATGCGACCAAGTTGCGTCGCGTCGCCCTGCTGGGCGCGGCTTCGGGATATGTTTATGCGAGGCTCGATGCGCGGCAACTTCCTTCTTTGATCCCGTTCCTCACAGCGCAGGCGGAATCGCGCCTGGCGCAAAGCTTCGGTGCAGCACAGCAAATGGTCAATGACTCGCAACTCGGGCCAGAGGTTGCGTCGTACGAAGCGCGCAATCTGTCGCAGCAGAGCCTGCTCCGGGAAATTTCGATGCTCAATTCTCTGGTCGCATTCACCGGCGCGCCAGCGAGCGCGGATGCTGATGGCGTGAAGGCTCTAACCGCTCAAACCGCCGGATTCGAGGACTGGCTGGATTTAATGTGGGGACGGGGCTCCGCCCCGTTCAAGCGGGGCGAAGCCCCGCCACCACACAAGACAGCCGCCCCAACCGCGCCTTGGGCAGGCGATCCCGAGGCGCATCGTATTCCCATCCGAATTGGCGATTTTGGCCCGCTTACTTATCAGAATGACGACGTTCTACGGGCGCGACTGGGCAAAGATCGCTACGCAAAGATTCGTCTCATTAACAGTGAAGCGACGCAGATGCTCAACGTGAAAGACCAGTCGGAGCTCTACGCATACGAGATCGTGAACTTTGTGAATGGCAAGCGAACCGTGGGCGAGATACGCGATGCCGTCTCGGCCGAGTATGGCCCCTTGCCTGTGAGTCTGGTGGCCGATTACCTGCAAGGGTGCGTGGAAGCGGGCGTGATGCAGTGGAAATGAAGCGCCCGCTCAGACTTTAGAGGTCTAAAAGCGCGCAGGAAGCTTCGCCAAGTTCCCGCCAAGAAGATCGTTGCAAAGACGGCGCGAGGGCACTAGAGTACGTCAAAGACAAGCAAACAGCGGTCCATGAAAGGATCCAGGATTGAAGATCTCGCAAAAAGGCCTGTATGCGCTGGAAGCGATCATGACACTTGGTCACCGCTACGGCAGCGGAACTGTCAAGATCCGGGAGATTGCCATCGAGAACGATCTGCCAGAGAAATTTTTGGAGCTGATTCTGCTGGAGATGAAAAATGCGCGCATTGTGGAAAGCGTGCGCGGCGCCAAAGGCGGCTACCAACTGCGCCGGCCACCATCCGAGATCCACCTGAGCGAGATCATCCGCCTGGTGGATGGCCCACTTGCGCCATTTGGCGATGCGGAGCAACTGCGCAGCCTCATCGCCTCGGACGCCGATCATCGCGCTCTTTATGAAGTTTTCCTGAAGGTGCGCGATTCCGCCGCCAAGATTCTGGAGAGCACAACGGTTGCCGACCTGCTCAGCAAAGCGGAGTCGCGCAAGCGAACAAAATCCAAGAAAAATACGAAAGACGCGACACTTCTCGCTATTGTTGACAAAGACCGAACGTCAACATCAAACCCCAAGTAGAGGTCGCGCGTCTCAATCTGAAGGGAACACTCAGGCGAGCACTGGGTCGTACTCTTGATAGGCGCCCTTGAAGTCGGTGATCTTATGGTCGCTCTCGAAATGCCAGATGCGGGTGGCCACTTCGTCGATCAAATCCTCATCGTGCGTCACCAGCAGCACCGTTCCCGAATAACGCTGCAAAGAAATGTTGAGCGCGTTGATCGACTCCAGATCCAGATGGTTCGTCGGCTCGTCCAAGACAAGCACGTTGGGCTTCTGCAGCATCAGCTTGCAAAAAAGCAGACGCGCGGCTTCACCACCGGAAAGGATATCGGTGCGCTTATCGGCATCGTCGCGCGGAAACAGCATTTGTCCCAGCAGGCCGCGAATCTCTTCGGTTGATGCCGAAGGATCCCACTGATGCAGCCATTCCAGCACTTTGACCCCCGGCTCGATCAGCGCCTTGTGATCCTGCGCGAAGAATCCGACCGACGCTTCGTGGCCCCAGATGACCTTGCCACCGTCGATAAAAGGTCCGTCATAGCCACTGGCAGCCTTGATCTCGGACGCTGGAACGTTTGGAGAACTCGCCAGCAGCGCCTGCAGCAGCGTTGTCTTGCCCGCACCGTTTCGGCCCATCAAAGCAATCTTTTCGCCGCGCAGCACGCTGGCCGAAAACCCGGCGATCACCTTCGCATCGCCGTACGATTTAGTAACTCGCTCTAACTCCAGAATGTGTTTTCCCGACGGACGCTTCTGCTCGAACTTGAGGTAGGGCCGCTGGATATTCGATTTCGCCAGTTCCGTTACCTGCAGCCGCTCCACTTCCTTGCGCCGCGACTGCACCTGGCTCGAACGGGTTCCCGCCGCGAAGCGCGCAATGAATTCATTGAGCTGCGCGATCTTTTTTTCGCGCTGCGCGTTTTGCCCTTCAATCTGCGAGCGAATCTGAGTCTTGGCCACAACCATATCGTCATACGTGCCGGTATAGGTGATGATGGTTTGGTAATCGATGTCGGCGATATGCGTGCATATGCCGTTCAAAAAGTGGCGATCGTGCGAGATGACAATCAACACGCCCTCATAAGCGTTCAAGAACGATTTCAGCCAGTGAATCGAGTCTAGATCAAGATGGTTGGTCGGCTCATCGAGCAGCAGGGCCTGGGGATGTCCAAATAGAGCTTGGGCCAGCAGCACGCGCATTTTCTGGCCGCCAGGCAGCTCCGCCATTTTGCGTTCGTGCATCGCGTCCGGAATGTCGAGCCCTTGCAGCAGGATTGCGGCATCGGTCTCGGCGGTGTAGCCATCTTCCTCGCCGACGATTCCTTCCAGTTCGCCGAGTTTCATGCCGTCGGCATCGGTCATTTCGTGCTTCGCGTAGATGAGTTCCCGCTCCTCGAGCGCAGCCCAGAGCCGGCGATTCCCCATGATCACGGCGTCGATCACGCGATAACGATCAAAGGCAAATTGATCCTGGCTTAGGACGCCAAGTTTTCGCGGGCGCACCACCGAACCCTTCTGGGGCTCGAATTCGCCGGTCAGCAGCTTCATGAAGGTGGATTTGCCGGCGCCGTTTGGACCGGTCAGGCCATAGCGTTTGCCCGGAACAAAGCCGGTGGAAACTTCGTCAAACAGAATTTTGGCGCCGTAGCGCATCGACACATTACTGACTGAAATCATGATGTTTTAAGAGAACTGCGGGAATCGATCCAAATAAGGAGGAAACGCAGCTACTGTTATGAGAATATCACGCCAATCCAGCAAAAAGGCCTGCAGAGTACCCCGTGCAATACCGATGGTCACCAGTTTGAATTGGCGGTGCCCCAGGTTCGCGCCCGTCTTTTGGGCGCTGACATCGGCGCGGATCACGGACAAGAAGAACTAGACCGCCGGAGTCTCGCAGAACTGCTCAATCGCCGCCTTCAGATCGGCCGCGATCACGGGCGCCTCGCGGCGTTCGATCTGGTGGCGCTCCATCATGTAAAGAAGTTTCCCGTCGCGCAGAATCGCAATCGAAGGCGAAGAGGGAGCGTATCCGGTGAAATAAGAGCGGGCGCGCTCCGTGGCCTCTTTATCCTGACCTGCGAATACGCTGACGATTTTGTTCGGAACCTTGGAGTGCTGCAGCGCCAGCCGCACCGCCGGACGCATGCGGCCGGCCGCGCATCCGCAGATCGAATTCACGATTACCATCGTCGTGCCCGGACGGCCGGTCAGAACGCGATCAACATCGGCCGCGTCGCGCAGTTCTTCGATCCCCAGACGCGTCAGCTCTTCGCGCATGGGGATCACCATAATTTCTGGATACATGGACTCTCCTGTACTTCGGTTGCAACCTCTTGTCGTTCCGGGTGACGTTTGAGGCCCATCTCTCCTGACGATGTGTTCCGGGGAGGGATCCCCTCGCTTTGCTCGGGATGACACTCCATGATGGCCTTCACTATCTATCACGCGGAAGACATGAGATGCTCAGTCCCATATAGAGTGAAGTCGGGTTGATGACGATTCAGGAAAACATTCCGTTGGCGCCGCTGACGACCTTGCACGTGGGAGGGCCGGCACGCTACTTTGCGCTGGCACGGCGCGAAGACGAAGTGCGGGAGGCCGTGGACTTCGCGAAGGCACGACAACTGGCGCTCTTTGTGCTGGGTGGAGGCAGCAACCTGGTAATCGCCGATTCGGGTTGGCCCGGACTGGTACTGCGAATAGGAGTTGGCGGCATCACTAGTGAGAGTTCGCGCGATGCCGTGCTGTTCTCTGTCGGCGCGGGACACGATTGGGATGAATTTGTGGCCCAAACCGTCGCGCAGAACTGCGCGGGGATCGAATGCCTGAGCGGCATCCCCGGCAGCGTGGGCGGCACACCGGTGCAGAATGTGGGTGCCTACGGGCAGCAAGTTTCGGACACGATTGAGTCGGTCCAGGCACTCGATACTAAAGGAAATCGCATGGTTGTTTTGCCCAAACCGGCCTGCGGATTCCGCTACCGGTCGAGCATCTTTAATATTGGTGAGCCTGGGCGCTACATCATCCTGCGCGTGAATTACCGGCTGAAGCGCGGCGGCGCGCCGAGCCTGAAATATGCCGATTTACAAAAGCACTTTGCGGAGGCCAAGACACCGCCATCTCTCGCCGCGGTGCGCGAGGCCGTGCGGGAGATTCGGCGAGGCAAAGGCATGCTGATCGTGCCGGGGGACGAGGAGTCACGCAGCGCTGGATCGTTCTTCAAGAATCCGGTGCTCAGCGAACAACAGTTTCAGGAATTGGCGGTGCATGCGCAAGCGAAAGGGCTCACCATCCCGAGCTATCCCGCGCTTGAGGCCCAGCGCAAGATTTCCGCGGCGTGGCTGGTGGAGCATTCGGGGTTTGCGAAAGGGTTCCGGCTGGGCCGCGCCGCCATCTCCAGCAAGCACGCGCTGGCACTGATTAACGCCGGAGACGCAGGCGCGAGCGATATCCTCCGACTAAAAGAAGCTATTCAGCGGGGCGTGCAAAGCGAGTGGGCGATTGCGCTGGACCCAGAGCCGGTGATGGTGGGATTTTAGAGTGGAGATCAATCTCCGTAGAGACGCGGCTTGCCGCGTCTTGGAGCGAGCGCGGCATCACGGTGCTGCACGGGGAGACGGGACAAGCTCCGTCTCTACACATCTAAGCTGTTCGCCAAACTCCGCGCTTTTTTAAAAATCTCGACAAACATTGTCCGCGTCAGCTTTCCGGTATTCGTGTTCTGGTTTGAGGGATGATAGGACGCGAGCAACGTGACTCCGTTCGGCATTGTGTAGCAAGCTCCGTGCCCGAATGCATGGGGCGCCTTGCTTGCGATTGTGCCGCGACGCTTCAGGTAACCCAGATAGCTGTCAAAGCCGATCCGTCCCAGGGCAACAATCACGCGCAGATTCTTCAGCCCTTCCAACTCACGCTCCAAGTAGGGCGCGCAGTTGGCCAACTCCTGCGGCAGAGGCTTGTTGTCGGGCGGAGCGCAACGGGCGGCGGCCGTGATGTAGAGATTGGTCAGAACTAACCCATCGCCGCGGCCTGTCGCGGTCGACTGATTGGCAAAGCCGGTTTCGTAGAGCACCGGGTACATGAAGTTTCCGGAAGCGTCTCCAGTAAACGGCCGCCCGGTGCGATTCGAACCATGCGCTCCCGGGGCCAGTCCCAGAACCAGCACTGCGGCACTGGAATCGCCGAAGCCCGGGACCGGCTTGCCCCAATATTCACAGTCGCGGTAGGCGCGCCGCTTCTCGCGCGCAATCTGCTCGCGATACAAAACGAGGCGCGGGCAACGTGTACACGCGATAACTTCGTTATTCAGAACCTTAAGCCATGCGGGAAGGGTCATTTTGTAATTTTGTAATCCGGCAATTTTGTAATTTCAATCTGTCGCGCTTCAACCATCAGATTACCCGATTACCAAATTACAAATCCCAGGAGTATCCGCGCCGCTAGCCGCCGCCTTGTTACTTTGGTGGACAGAAAACAGGCTTCCCCCGTTTGACGTTGCTCTCCGCGAGTCTTTACACTCATCTTTGCGGCATAAGGTGTTCCAGTGGAGCCATTCCCTCCCGGCTTCGCCGCTGAGCCGCCGTGGCCGCCTTGAAAGGTTATTGTGAGCCCCACAGAAACGAAGGACAGCACCAAACGCGAGATCGAGATCGAGATTCCGGCGGACGAAGTCGGCCGGCAGACCGAATCCCTGATCCAGAAGTATCAGAAGGTGGCCCACATTCCTGGCTTCCGCCGTGGCCATGTTCCGGCGTCCATTATTCGCCAGCGTTTTTCGGAAGAGATCAAGACCGACGTTGTCGATGCCCTCATCCCCCGCTTCTTTCGCCAGGAGGCGGAGAGGCTCGGAATCCATCCGGTATCGCAGCCGCGCGTTACCGACCTCCACCTGAACGATGGCGAGCCGATGCGCTTCAAGGCCGCCTTTGAGGTACTCCCCGAAATCAAACTGGAGGGGTACAAAGAACTGCGGGCCGAACGGCCAGAGATCGCTGTCTCCGAGCAGGAGGTGGAGGACGCGCTGAACAATCTTCGCGAGCAGCATGCCAGCTTCAACCCGATTGAGGGCCGCTCCCTGGCCGATGGCGATTTCGCGCAGGTCTCGCTCGATGGCAATCCAAAGAACGTCGAAGGGAAGAACGGCGAAGGGAAGAACGGCGAAGGGAAGGCCGGCGAAGGCCAGCCTGTTCACATGAACGAAGTTCTGGTTGAGATCGCCGGCAAGAACACCATGCCCGAGTTCACCGAACACCTTCGGGGGACCAATCCCGGAGACGAGCGCACTTTTGACGTGAACTATCCCGAAGATGCCGAGGACAAGCGGCTGGCCGGAAAGACGTTCAGTTATACCGTCAAGGTGATCGCGCTCAAGCAGAAGAGCCTGCCCGAGTTGAACGAGGAATTCCTCAAGCAGTTCGGCGACTTCGCCACCGTCGACGATCTACGGAAGCGCATTCGCGAACAGATGGAATCCGAACGCAAGCACGAAGCCCAGCACGCCGCCAAGGACAAGTTGGTGGCCGAACTGATTCAGCGCAACGACTTTGAGGTTCCCGAGTCGCTGATTGAGCAACAGATCGACATTCGGCTGGAGCGTGGACTGCGCGCACTGGCGGCGCAAGGACTGAGCGCCGAGCAGATGAAGAAGATGGATTTGCAACGCCTGCGCGCCGGTCAGCGTGAGCAGGCGATTCACGATGTGAAGGCGGCGCTGCTGCTCGAAAAAGTAGCGGAAATGGAAAATGTGCAGGTCAGCGACGAAGACATGAATATTGAGGTCGACTCGCTGGCAAAACAGACAAAACAGACGACGGAGGCAATACGCGCTCGTTTGACACGGGATGGGGGCCTCGATAGAATCCGGACAAGAATCCGCAACGAGAAGACCCTCGAATTTCTGTATCAACAGTCCGCGTAGTCGAACATGCGGACCATTTCGATCCTCCCCCGATTGCGCCACGCAAATTCAGGGCAGGAGTGTGGAGGGTGAGCTTGAACGATCCAAGAAATATGCTGGTTCCGATGGTGATCGAGCAGACCGGGCGGGGCGAACGCGCCTACGATATTTATTCCCGTTTGCTCCGCGATAATATTATTTTCATTGGCACACCTATTGATGACAACGTCGCCAACCTGGCGATCGCCCAGATGTTGTTTCTGGCGCAGGAAGACCCCGAAAAAGACATCCAGCTGTACATCAACTCTCCCGGCGGCTCCATAACCGCAGGGATGGCAATCTATGACACGATGCAGTATGTAAGAAACGATGTGACCACGATCTGCATCGGGCAAGCGGCATCGATGGCGGCGCTCCTGCTTTCGGCGGGCCAGGCCAAAAAGCGGCTGGCGCTTCCCAATTCGAGAATCCTGATCCATCAGCCCTCCATGGGCGGACTGTCCGGGCAAGCGACCGACATCGACATTCATGCCCGCGAGATCCTGCGCATGCGGGAGATTACTAATCAGTTACTGGCCAAGCACACCGGCCAAAAGCTGGATAAAGTGGAGAAGGATGTGGAACGCGATTTCATCATGAATTCGCAGCAGGCGAAGGAATACGGGATTATTGACGATATCATCTATATGACGGGAGCGGCGGGTCCGCCGCGCGACGGTCAGTAGAGAGGCAAGGCCTCAGGTCGGCGGGTAGGAAACCAGAATAAGGAGTCAGGCCGAGTGAAAACCAGATCGGGCTCGGATGAGATACTGCGCTGTTCGTTCTGCCATAAATCGCAGGACGCAGTCGCCAAACTGATCTCATCGCCAAGCGACTATCCCCGGGCATACATCTGCGACGAGTGCGTCGCTGTCTGTAATTCGATCCTGGAAGACGACCGCACGGCGACTCCAGCGGCGGCCGTTCCCAACCAGTTGCCGAAGCCGCAGGATGTCAAGACCTTCCTCGACGAGTACGTCATCGGACAGGAGCAGACTAAGAAGAAACTCGCCGTCGCCGTCTACAACCACTACAAGCGGATTTACATGAATCGCCAGCGCCCAAGCGATGGCGTGGAACTGACCAAGTCCAACATTTTGCTGATCGGGCCGACCGGAACCGGCAAGACGCTGCTTGCACAAACCCTGGCCCGCATGCTGGATGTGCCGTTTGCCATCGTCGATGCCACTACGCTCACTGAGGCTGGCTATGTGGGCGAGGACGTCGAGAACATCATCCTTAAGCTTCTTCAGTCTGCCGAAGGGGACGTAAGCCGCACCCAGACCGGCATCATTTATATCGACGAAATCGACAAGATCGGCCGTAAGGACGAGAACCCGTCGATCACGCGCGACGTTTCCGGCGAGGGCGTGCAGCAGGCATTACTCAAGATCCTTGAGGGTACGATCGCCAATGTGCCGCCGCAGGGCGGGCGCAAGCATCCGCACCAGGAATTCACACCCGTCGACACCACGAACATTCTTTTCATTTGTGGCGGCGCATTTGTAGGCTTGGAAAAGATCATCGCGCGGCGTGTCGGCAAGAAGTCGCTGGGCTTCCGCACGGGAGGCGAGACGGATGAGGAGCAGACCGGTACGTCAGCCAAGCGCAATTATGAACTGGTTTCCGAAGCGCAACCCGAGGATCTGATCAAGTTCGGCCTGATCCCCGAGTTTGTCGGCCGCCTACCCGTGATGGGCGTGCTGCAGAATCTGGATGAAAACGCGCTGGTGGAAATCCTGACGCGACCCAAGAATGCCATCGTCAAGCAGTACCAGCGTCTGTTTGAATTCGAAAACGTCCGCCTGAAGTTCAGCGATGACGCCAACCGCGCCATTGCGCGCCAGGCGATGATCCGCAAGGTCGGCGCTCGCGGCTTGCGTATGATTCTGGAAGAACTGATGCTGGAGCTGATGTATAGTCTCCCCAGCCAGAAGAAAGTGAAAGAATTCGAAGTAACCCGCGAGATGGTGGAAAAGCGGAACGTTTCGCTGGCCATGATCGAAAAGGCAGCGAGCTGATTTAACCACCCTAAACTTGCAAAGAACGCAATTTTAGGATGGGACCCCACGGAATGGGGTACCCTTAACTGAACGGAGACCAGAGTTTTGTCGAATCCCAGGGAAAAATTCGAGAGCCGGAAGCTGCCGATGATGCCGATTCGGGACGTGGTCATCTTCCCCTACATGATGACTCCGTTCGTGGTGGGCCGCGAATCCAGTGTGCACGCGCTCGAGGAAGCTCTCGCCGCCGATAAGAAGATTTTTCTCGCCACCCAGCACGATGCCTCGATCGACGAACCCAAGCCCGCCGACATCTTCCAGGTTGGCACAATCGTCAACATCGTCCAGAGCCTGAAACTGCCCGACGGCAATATCAAGGTCCTCGTGGAGGGCATTGAGCGCGGCAAGATTCTGCAGGTCACCGAGACCGAAGGATTCCTGCAAGCGACCGTGCGCGTCGCGCGTTATGCCACCGAAACCACGCCGCAGATTGAAGCCGGCATGCAGCGCGTTACCACGCTCTTTGAACAGTACGTTAAGCTCTGCCAGTCGCTTAACTATGAGACCATGATCGCCGCCGTGCGCATGGAAGATCCGGCCAAGCTGACCGACACCATCGCCGCCAACCTGCAACTCTCGATTGAAGAAAAGCAGGGTCTGCTCGAAATTTTCGATCCCGCCGAGCGCCTGAGCCGCATTGGCGACGTGCTCGATGTGGAGATTGAAAAGCTCAACATGGACCGCACCATCCAGTCGCGCGTGAAGCGCCAGATGGAAAAGGCCCAGAAAGAGTATTACCTCAACGAAAAGATCAAGGCGATCCAGAAGGAACTGGGCCGCGGCGAAAAAAGCGAATTCGACGAACTGAAAAAAAAGATCGAAGCTGCCGGCATGACGAAAGAAGTTCGCGACAAGGCGATTCAGGAACTCAAGAAACTGGAAGCCATGCCACCCATGTCCGCCGAATCGACGGTCTCGCGCAACTATCTCGACTGGCTGCTCGCCGTCCCGTGGAAAAAGCGCTCGAAAGAGATCCGCAACATTACACGGGCTGAGAAAACTCTGAATGAAGACCACTATGGCTTGGAGAAAATCAAGGAACGTATCCTCGAATTTCTTGCGGTTCGCCAGTTGGTTAAAAATCCCAAGGGCTCGATCCTTTGTTTCGTCGGACCTCCGGGCGTGGGCAAGACTTCGCTCGGCATGTCGATCGCCAAGGCCACCGGCCGCAAGTTTGTGCGCATGTCGCTCGGCGGCGTGCGCGATGAAGCCGAGATCCGCGGCCATCGCCGCACTTACATCGGAGCGCTGCCCGGCCAGATCATCCAGATGATGAAGAAGGCCGGCACAAAAAATCCTGTGTTTATGCTCGATGAAGTCGACAAAATGTCGATGGATTTCCGCGGCGATCCATCCGCCGCGCTGCTCGAAGTCCTCGATCCCGAGCAGAATTTCATGTTCGTCGATCACTACCTCGACGTCGAGTACGACCTCTCGCAAGTCTTCTTCGTGGCCACAGCGAACGTGATTCACACGGTTCCGCCTGCCTTGCAGGACCGCATGGAAGTACTGCGTCTGCATGGCTACACGGAACTGGAAAAGGTCGAGATCGCTAAACAGTTTCTGGTGAAGAAACAGATGCTGCAGGCCGGGCTCGAACAGAAGAATGTCCAGTTCTCCGAGGATGCCATCAAGCAGATCATTCGCAGCTACACGCGCGAGGCCGGCGTCCGCAATCTGGAACGCGAAATTGGCAACATCTGCCGCAAGGTTGCACGCAAGGTGGTGAAGGAAGGCGCGGACTACACGGTCGCCATCGACTCGGAGAAGATTGAAGAATTTCTGGGCGTCCAGAAGTTCCGCGACACGCTCGCCCACGAAAAAAGCGAAGTCGGCCTGGTCACCGGTCTCGCATGGACTGAAGTTGGCGGCTCCATCCTGAGCACCGAAGCCACCGTGGTTGAAGGCAAAGGCGGAAAGCCAATCCTGACGGGCAAGTTAGGGGACGTGATGCAGGAATCCGCGCAAGCTGCCATCACCTACATCCGGTCACGCTGGCAGCGTCTTGGACTGTCCCGCGATTTTTATCGAAGCATCGATATCCACGTTCACGTGCCGGAGGGCGCGATCCCCAAAGACGGCCCATCGGCGGGCATCACGATTGCGACTGCGATCGCCAGCGCCCTGAGCCGCATTCCGGTCCGCCGCGACATCGCCATGACCGGAGAAATCACTCTCCGTGGCAAGGTCCTGCCGATTGGCGGACTGAAAGAAAAGCTTCTAGCCGCGCACCGCGCCGGCCTGTTCGAAGCCATTCTCCCGAAGGACAATGAAAAAGATCTGGCGGAAGTCCCGGAAAATCTCCGCACTGCCATGAAGCTACATCTCGTAGACAACATGGACCAGGTCCTCGCCATCGCTCTGGAAGGTCCACTCCCCAAGGTGACCGAGGCCGATGCCGCCAGCATGGCCCCCATCGCAACTCCGCCCGCCGGCGATATCCCGACAGCGCGACAGTAGAAAATATTCATTGTGTATGGCAGGTACCTACATGGAGGATTTTCCTGGATCTTCAAGGGGCGCTAGAATATTTTCACGATGTCCACCGAGCCCCAAGGTCGCCTGAGCTTTGGCCTTAAGGGATCTGTTGGCCTCATCGTCGCCCTAGCGGTCATCGCCATCCTTCTCATCGCTGTTCCCGGCTACCGACTGTTTTTCCTGATCAGCGTCCTGATCGGGTTGATCATCGCTGTAGGCCTCACGCTTTGGCACCGGTTCCATCCCATCAAGGAAGAAGACGTGCAGCACCCCAAGCGGCCACTCGGCTTATAGGGGAACAATGGGTGACGGCGCCGCTGAATCCGCGGCTTTTCAAAATAAATTCAAACTGAGCCTCTGGAGCGAACTCTGGTAAGCTGGACCACGATTTCGAGCGAGGTAATGGGGACCTCGAATGAAGGAGTATGCGTGTGAGGAAACAGTCTGCCCTCTTGATGTCAGTACTGGCAGGAGTGTTCGCCCTAGTCACCAACTCGTCGGCGAACGAACCCGGCTGCACCCAGACCTTGGTGGACGGTACAATTCCGCCCGCTACCACATACTTCATCTACCCGCGTCAGACCGTGACGCCGTTCTATCAGTGGGAGAACAACGACGGCTACTGCGGCGAAGTCTCCATGATGCAGGCGGGCCTCAATAATGGCCAGTGGATGTCTCAATTCAATGCCCGTCTTATCTGCGGCACAGGCCTGTCGCAATCCGGACCTGATGGCGCTTGCGCGGCGCACAACAACAAGGTCAATTACAACGCTCAGTTACTGATCGAAGACCCGGGAACCGGGGTCAGCGGTTCCAACCAATACGCCGATGCTGCCTTATGCCTCGCCAATTCGCGGTTGAGCGCTTCCACGTTCGATTACAGCGGGCAGTCGGCGGCGATGGCCGGTTTCCAACAGTACATGACATGGGTGAAAAAAGAAGTTATCGCCGGTCACCAGGTGACGGTTGCGATTTTGTTCAACGGAGGAACCGATCCGCAGTACGACCACGAGGTCACTGTGATAAAGATCGGCACCAACCATTCTCCGGACGATCCCAGCTATTATGCCGACGACGTGCTCTATTTCGACGACCATGGCGTCTACACTCTTTCGGGCGACAAATTTACCTCGAATCCTGCGATTCCTCCGGGCGCCGGCCCAGACTCGATTGGTTGCACCCCGTATTTATTTGGCTACGCTTTCGCTTCGCTCGCCAACACCCGTCAGGGCGCGAATCGTAAACATGCAAACGCTTATTCCATCGTGATTCCGAGCGATCAGCCAATCCGCACGCGTACGGGTGGTAATGGCTACAACACCTTGTCCATTCTTGGCCCGCACAACTACGGATTTTCGGTGGCGGGCGCCGAAGACGGCGCTTCGGAAACGCTGCCGGTCGCCCTGACCATCGTCGGTCCCACTTATACCAATGGCATTCCAAATCCGCTCGATCCACTGGCGAGTTACGATTACGAAAATACCATGATCGGGAAGAGCAACAAGGGGTCAAGTTGCACTAACCAGCCGCCTTCTGCCTGGATGACCAACTTGCAGTTCCAGGTCACGGTGAGCGATCTGGATCCGGGCACCGCCTACAACCTCTACGAATACGATTTTGCGTCGGTTTCCGGTGAAGGCTCGGGCGCTGCCCTAGCCATTCCTACCGAAGATTTCAACGCCAACGAGAATCTCGCCACCCGTGTAACGACGTTCACCGCCTCTTCGCCCACTTATACGACTTCGGTAACCACGACATCCGACAAGATTGTTGTGTTCCGTTGTGTCTCCGTGGATGCACCCTAGAGGGGAGGAAATCGCTCGGGGTGCGCTCAAGTTTCGTCAGCGAATTTATTTCCCGCCGCTCTTGCCATATACAACCCAAACACAGGAAACTGTCTTCATGCGGGTTCTGTCTCGATATGTGTTGTCGGCCAGTGACGTCGCGCACTTCCCTGCTCCCAGTTTGCCCGAGATCGCGTTTCTCGGCCGCTCCAACGTTGGCAAATCGAGTGTCATCAATACGCTTGTAGGCAAGAAACTTGCTCGCACCAGTTCTACTCCGGGCCGCACTCGCGCCATCAACTTTTATGAAATCCGCCGCGCCGGCCAACCCAAGCCTGAACTCCTGTTCACGGATCTGCCTGGTTACGGATATGCGAAGATCTCGCGCGAAATCTCCCAGGATTGGGCCCGCTTCGTCGATCCTTATCTGGAAGATCGCCCCACGCTCGTGCTCTGCTTTGCGCTCATCGATGCCAACATTCCCGCGCAGGAGAGTGACCGCCAATTGCTCGAATTCCTGAACGCCCGCCGCC
Organism: uncultured Acidobacteriaceae bacterium; assembly: GCA_963821295.1. Taxonomy (GTDB): domain Bacteria; phylum Acidobacteriota; class Terriglobia; order Terriglobales; family Acidobacteriaceae; genus Acidiflorens. The sequence continues at coordinate 340,492 of CAWGDB010000003.1, forward strand.
GACCGCATGCCATCATCGCCACCAAGTGCGATCGCATGTCTGGCAACGACCTGACGCGCGCAATGCATAACTTCGCCCAGGAATACCCCGAAGTCCCGATGGTGGCATTTTCGGCCAAAACCGGGGTCGGTCAGAACGACCTCTGGAGCCAGATTCGCTCGGCGGTGAATGGTTTTCCGGAGCAGCAAGCTTCACTCCGGGATTTGTCGCTTTAGGGGAAGCTCTGATTAAGCTTCGGCAAGAAGCGTAAACCACGGAACGAACAGACTGCACAGAGGACCCCGTGACTTGATCAGAACTCCCCTGTGTCGAAGCAAGGTTACCCTGGTTACCATCACTCCGACACCCGCCGTGCGCACATCCGTTATGATTGAATGTATGGCTAAATATCTGGTGACCGGCGCTGCTGGATTCATCGGATCGTCGCTTGTACGCGCGCTTTTGGATCGCGGCGAGCAGGTCCGGGGCGTCGATAATTTTGCTACGGGCCGTCGCGAGAACCTGACCGAAGTGATTCAGCGCATGGACTTTCGCGAAGCCGATATCCTCAACCTCGATGCCATGCACAAGGCCTGCGAAGGCGTCGATTATGTGCTGCACCAGGCCGCCATCCCATCGGTGCCCAAGTCTGTGCTCGACCCTATAGGGAGCAACCGCGCCAACGTGGACGGAACTGTTAACGTTCTGGTCGCTGCCCGGGATGCCAAGGTAAAACGCGTCGTCTATGCCGCTTCGTCCTCGGTGTATGGCGATAAGCCAACGCTTCCCAAGTATGAAGCGATGTCTCCCGACCCGATCTCTCCCTACGCGGTCGCTAAACTGGCCAGCGAGTTCTACATGGTATCGTTCTATCGCTGCTACGGCCTCCAGACCGTCTGCTTGCGCTATTTCAACATCTTCGGGCCACGTCAGGATCCCTCTTCGCCGTACTCCGGCGTGCTCGCCAAGTTCAGCATGCAGATGCTGCGCGGCGAGCAGCCTACCATTTTCGGCGACGGCGAGACGAGCCGCGATTTTACCTTCATCGACAACGCCGTCTCGGCCAATCTGCTCGCCTGCTCGGCGCCCGCGCAGGAGTGCGCCGGCCGAGTCTTCAACTGTGCCACCGGCCGCCGCATCACATTGAATGAGACTTTTGAAGCGATGAAAAAACTGACTGGCTTCCAGGGAACGGCCAACTACGCGCCCGAGCGCAGCGGAGACATTAAACACTCGCTCGCCGATATCACACTGGCGCAGAAACACCTGGGATATAAGGTGCTGGTCAATTTCGAGGATGGACTGCGCCGCACAGTGGAGTGGTATAAGAGCCAAGCCAAAGCCGTGGGCGCATAAGCCACCGAATTTACAGTGTGGGTACGAACTACGACGCGACGATCTTCGATGCGATGATCTTCGACCCCACGACCTCAGCTCTGGAGGGCTCGACGCGCGGCACCGAGGTGGGACCTAATCGACGGACTCTTTCCCAGGCAATCAATTCCGTCAAGTCGTACCGATACGGGCCGTAGGAACGAAAATTATCCTCATCGAATAGCCTTTTCACGCCGCACTCCAGGCAAACCTGATAGGAATGGCACTGCATGCGAACCGGCCAACTCATGCGGCGATGCCAACACCCACGAAGCGCTACCACGGCAGCGCCAGCCACGCTGGTCGCCACCACTCCCAGCGGCCAAAACCACCTGATTTTCCCGGTTTTCGAGGTGGTTTTATCGACTTTTTCCTGCTCCCCTGCGTCCCCCATCACATCTCCCGGCTGCATTTAAAGACTAGGACGAATCGCAGCGGATGGCAAATCTGAAGGGTCGTACTCGAAAATCAGGGTCGGGAGATTCCGTTCGATTCCGCCGATTTTCTCTCTTCAGGCGCATCGGGACGTGTACCGACGTATATTGCGGCACCCTCCAAAAGACGGCTACGCTGGAGTTTGATCAAAATGAGCTGGTTCGTAAAGGCGTGTCCGTGGCCGGGTTCGGCCCCCAATTCGCGTTTGACCCGGCTTGTGATCGTAACCCTGATCATGAACCAAAACCGCCAATGAGCCGCCCGGTAAGCTGCGAATACGATAGGCAGGATAAACATTGGACTTGCCGTACTTACGGTCTGCCAATGAGTGTTCGCCCATGAGTGCCCCGCAATGAGTGCCAATCCAAATCGCGTGGAAAGGAGCGATGAGATCGCCGCCTCGGGGCAGCCGCTCAAGGAAGGCAATCGCGTCCTCGAATCTATCGGCCGCCAGGAGAGCATACGGGCGCTGCTGGCGTTTTCCGATCTTCATGAGCAGATTCGAAACCGGCGTCCATCCACAGGCGGAGCCTCCGATTCGGACTTATTTCAGACTGAACGTTTCGTGCTCGACGAAGTGCTGCAACTGGTCTGCAACCGCACCCGAGCCCTGACCCATGCGGATGCCGTCGCTCTCGCCCTGTCTGAAGGATCTCTAGCGGATCAGGCCGTTGCCGGAAGGCCACTAGCCGGATCCACTCTAATATGTCGCGCTGCCGCCGGACCGCTGTCCCTCCCCCCCGGCCTTCGCCTCGGACCCGAGTCTCAACTGCTTCGCGAGTGTTTGGAATCCGGCAAGATTGTTCGCTGCGACGACTTTGCAACCGACGCTCGCGCCGACTTCGACCTCGCGCGCCAACTCGGAACCCGCGCGACCGTGCTCGTTCCGTTGCGCGGACGGCGCGCTCACTTGGGTGTGCTGCAAGCCTTTTCCAGCACTCCCCGGGGTTTCACCGATGAGCACATCCGATGCCTCGACCTTTTTGCGGAACTGGTTCTCGCCGCGCTCAGGCCGGAAGATCAGGATCGCCGCTTCCATTGGATCTCTGATGTCGCGGAAGACGTTCTGCGCGTGAGGCGGACGGAGTCATCAACTCCCGCCGCGCCCGTGACCGAGGAAATCAGCATCGAGCCCATCAAAGTTGAAGCGGCCTCGGGCGAAGCTGCACGGGTCGAATCAGCGCCGGTCGAACCAGCATTGTTCGAACCACCTTGCATCGAACCAGTCCCGACCGAAGCATCCAGGGCTGAAGCAGCGGGCATCGAATACGCAACGATGGAACCAGCTGTGCACCGCGAAGCTTCTCCTGTTCCACCCCGGCAACATGACGAACCCAAGGTCCCCGACTTTGAGCTTCTGGCGTCCCAACAGCGCAGTCTTTCGTTTTCGTTCAGTTCGCGGCCTGGACTGAGCGTTGTCCTGGGACTCATGGCCATTGCCGCGCTGTTCTCCGCTGGAGTCTGGTGGGGCATGCGAGTTCATGATAAAGATCCATCTGCCCGGGCGGTCGAAGGAAAGACGGTCGAAGCAAAGACGCTCGACAACAAGCCAGGCGAAAATAAGACAGCAGCAACCGGAAACGCGGCAACAACGCCCTCGTCCGTCTCTTCGTCTGCCCCCGACAATCTCATGGACCCCTCGCAAATGCCCATGCAGAGCGCTGTGCTCGTTCCTGTACCTGAAAGCAAACTGGCGGCGCTGCCGAAGATTACCAGCGTGCGTCACTGGTCGTCATCCGCCGGTACGACCGTCGTGATCGATATGCAGGACCAGGTGCCCTACGAAGTCCACCGGTTGGTATCGCCCTCGCGAATCTACTTCGATCTGCACGATACAGTGCTCCCACAGGAACTTGCCGGCAAAACCATGGAAGTGGGTGATGCCTCGCTCGCCAGGGTACGAGTCGCCCAGCCGATCGCCGGGGTAACGCGTGTCGTGCTCGATACCGAAGACGGATCGAATTTCTCTGTCAGCATGGAGTCGAATCCTTACCGCCTGGTGGTCGAACTGCGCGACAGTGGGAAATCTGCCGCTCTCAGTCCGACGCCCTCCGAAGCGATGAAATCCGCTCCCATCACGGCATCCAGCGCCACCAACTCCACTTCACCTCTGCCTGCCAAAACTGGTAAGTTCCGCATCGTTCTTGATGCGGGACACGGCGGCTGGGATCTGGGCACGGTGGGACGCCAGGGATTGCTCGAAAAAGATCTGGTTCTCGACGTAACCCAGCGCCTGCGCAAATTGTTGCAAGCCCGCCTGGGATTTGATGTCATGCTCACCCGCAGTGGCGACGAATACCTGCCCCTCGATCAACGCGCCGACTTCGCCAATCAGGCGCAGGCCGATCTGTTCGTCTCCATCCACGCCAATTACAGCAGTTCGGCCACAGCGCGCGGCGTGGAAACCTACTACACGAATTTCTTTTCCACTCCCGGATCCCGGGAAGCGGAGAAGCGCACGGATGGAACCATCGCCCCGCCCACTCCGGTGTCGCTATCCGCGGCAGCGCTGCATGAAAAGATCGAGGAGTCGCGGCATCTGGCGGCGAGTGTGCAGCGTTCTCTTTACGCCACGCTCGCGGCGAAAAGCCCTGACATTCGCGATCGCGGCATCAAGGACTCAGCCTTTGCGGTGCTCACCGGAACGACCATGCCCGCCATTCTGACCGAGATTTCGTTTGTGAGCAGCCCCGCCGACGAGCACAACCTGCAGAGCGAGGCCTACCGGCAACAAATCGCTGAGGCGCTCTACAAAGGAATCGCCCGCTACCAGGAATCTTCGCCGCGCACCAAAGTGGCGCAACTCAACAAAGCGCCCCTCGCCGCTAGGAAAAAATCTGATTAAGTATCTGCACAGATGGGCAAAGAGCATAAACAACGGGGTTCACAGAGGCGCACGGAGGAACCCGAGGGCTTTCGGAACTTTCCAAGCGGGCAGGAGAAAACAAGAAACACGGTTTACACCTAATTCGCAGTAAGTCCTCCATACTTCTGCAGCCACTTCAACTCTTCGCGCACTTTGATCTTCCCATGCCATGGATTCTTATCCAACTCGTGTCCTTCGCCCGGAAAAAGCAGCAGGTCGCTGGGAATATTCAACTGGTGCAGCGCGCGATCCAGCAGATAATCCTCCAGCACCGGAACCCGAATATCGTCGGCCCCGGCCACCATGTGGGTTGGCGTGCGCACTTTGTTGATCTGGAAAATGGCGGCTTCGCTGTCGTACCGATCGGGCTTTTCCCACGGCGTGCCGCCCAGAAACCAGGCGTCGTCAACCGTCGAGTCGTCGTTGCCCCAGTCGGCGACGTTCTCCACCCCTCCGGCACCCGTGACTGCGGCCTTGAAGCGTGTGGTCTGCGTGATCAGCCAATTCGTCATGTACCCGCCATAACTGTAGCCGCCAATCGTCAACCGAGTGGGATCGGCAATTCCGTCCTTGACCAGTTTGTCCACGCCCGCGAGAATATCGCGGCCCGGGCTTGAGAACGCCTCGGGAACGATCGCCAGCGCGAACTTGTCTCCGTAACCCGTCGACCCGCGATAATTGGGTTCGAAGACGAGCCAGCCCTGCGTCGCCGCCAGCCGGTCCCATTGGTACCAGTCAGCCTCGAAGTGGTCGCCATCGGCGTCTTGTGGGCCGCCATGGATGAGCACGAACATCGGCAGGTTCTTTGCCTCAAACTTTCCAGGTGGATACATCAGCATCCCTTCGATCGGAGTTCCGTTATCGGATATCCAGCGATAGGGCTTCGCTTTGGGAAGGTCGCGCTCGGTAAACACTCTGTTGAACGAGGTGATCGGCTGGGCCGCCGACAATTTGTCGAGACCGTCCGCGATATAGACCTCGGTGGGCCGCTCGATTGCCGAGTACGTAAATGCAATCCGCGATGAAGATGACTGCGAGGATGACGAGGACGATAACGCAATACTTCCATAGGCTCCGGGCCATCCCTCGCGCCTCACGACCGCAGCGTTTGGATTTGCCTGCGCGTAGAGTTGCACCTCTGTACCCAGGCGGCAGGCGCATAGTGCCGATCCATCCGGCAACGGCGTGTAACGCACGACTTCACCCTGGAAGTCGGCGAACCAGCGCTGCACGGACCCATCGTCGGCGTCTACCCAGTAAAGGCGTGGCTGCGCATCTTCGTATTTCCGTTCCAACGATCCCTCATTGATCTGGAAAAACAGGTGGCGATTGTCGTGCGCCCATGCCAAATGCAATTCAACGGCTTCGTTGTGCGTCAGGCGCCGGGGACTGGATTCAGCCGGGCGGCTCGTCGACTCGATATTCGCATTGAGATTCACAACGAAGAGTTCGACGTCTTCCATGCTCTCCTGACGCTGCGACACCGAGTTGCTTACAAAAGCGAGGCGCATCCCGTTGTGCGCGACGCTGATCTCACTCACCCGCAGCGGGGTATACGCGATGGCCAACGCGCCCGGCGTAACACCCGAGTCCTTTTCCACGTCCGTCAGTTCCCGGGAACCAAGTGCAGCATGGCGCGCCTGGGCCTCGTCGAGATTGATCGCGAAAATCACGTCGCCCCGCTCATCGCCACGATAACGGATCACGTCCTTCCAGTCCTTTTTGTAATCGTCGGTCTGTTGCTTCGACCACGGCTCGCGCGTAGCAAAGTAAATTGTCTTCGAATCCGCCGACCACGCGAATGCATGCACTTCTTCGCTGCCCGAGGTGACAGCGAAGGCTTCACCTCCGCCGAGAGAAATCAGATACAACTGCGCAGCATTGTCGCTGGCATCTTTGTTATCGGCGTCTTTGTCATTAGCGTCTTTGTGATTGAGATCGCCACTGCCTGCCGAACCGTTTTTGCCCGTACCCTCTGGGGCTTTTCGCTCCGAGAGAAACGCGATCCACCGCGAATCGGGCGACCATTGTGGCGCGCTGTCGTGCCCGGATTGAGTCAGCGGCATCAGGCCTCCGGGCTTCGCCCCCGTCCGATATAACCAGAGTTCCTTGCGGAAGATCTGTTGTTCCCAATCGGCTTTCACCGTTTCGATGACGATTGAATTCCCGTCCGGCGAGACCTGTACCTCCGGGAAATCAACCGAGTTGAAGAACTCATCGAGCGTAAGTCTTGGTTTCGCGCTTTGCGCGGCGAGCGCAGAAAAAAGTAAAAACAACAGGCCAACAGATAAGACGAGGCGACGCATAGAAGTTCTCATGATTGAAATGTTCGAAATGAGGCTCAGCAATCACGCACTCGAAAGATGATCTCAGAACAGGTTTCCCCTGACAACGGCTGACTAGAATTTCATCGCGTCAACGGTTTCGACATCGTCCTTCAATCCAAGATATTCCCAGCGCTGCAGCGCGATGGGAACGTTGCCGTTGAGCCAGAGAAAATCGTGGAATGTCCGCAAATCGAATTTCTCCCCCTGTTGCCGTCGGGCCTCGGCCAGAAAACGCATGATCTGCGTTTTGCCGATCTGGTAAGAGATCGCCTGTCCCGGTGAGGATGCAAAGAACTTTGCCTCGTTGTGCGCGGTCGTCGAATCCATGGGCACGGTCTTTTCGAGATACGCCGCCCCCTGCGCAATCGTAAACTCGCCGAGCGCCAGCTTCACGTCAACTTCCACGCGCAGTGCGCGCAGCCGCACCATATTGTCAATGATCTCACGCGACCTCGGACTGTCATCGAATAGTCCGGCTTCGAGCAGCATCTCCTCGGCGTAGAATCCGATGCCTTCGTTGGCCCCCGAATCGTAGTAGTGGCGCCGGATCGCGTCTGGATGCGCCCATGACAACGAGAGCTGAAAATAATGCCCCGGAACGCCTTCATGCACAATACCGGTGCGCGGATCCTTCGCATCCGCCAACGCAAAATATCCGAGCTTGGAACTCGGCGGATCGATATAACGCACGCAGTCTTCCTTCAGCCGATTTGCCGAAGTAAAGTCATCGGACTCCCACGCGCCTTCGAGAGGCTTCATGTAAGCAGGCATTGGATGCCAGGTATAATGCTGCACCCATCCCGGTACGCTCAAGATTTGCTTCTCGACCAAGTACTTTCGCACTGCTTCTTCATCGCGCCTTTCGCACGCAATCTCTTCGTCGATCGATTTTGGCAATGGCAACTCTGGATCGCCCAGGTGATGATGTTCTTCGTAGGTCTGAAAAGAAACGGAGCGCGCCCATTCCTGGCGGCCAATCTCCAGCAACTGCTGCGGCGAGTAAGGCAGGAGTGCAACATTCTTCAGGAAGTACTCGTAGCCGCGAGCCCCGATCGCAGACTGCGGCGACATCGAATCCAGTTTCCCGATGAGCCACTGCCGATAGTCCTCCAAAGCGCGGACTGCCGAGTTGGCTGCCGCGTCAATTTGTTTTTGCGAGCTGGCATCGAGCAGCGGCTTCAACGCCTGGACGGAGGCGAGCATGCGCGGAGGCGCATCGGCTAACTGATCCAGCGCCAGTTCGGCAAAAGGCCGCACCGGCTCGGTTAAATTGGTGCGCGCGCCCGTGAGGATTTTCGGGAACTCATTAAGCGTCGCCACGAGGTTCGCGCCACGCTCGGGCGAGAACGGTGGCGGCACCAGCAAAAGATGAAAGTAGGCTCCCATGGTTTGGTCGAGATAGAAATTGGGATTCTTCTTCCACGCGTCCAGGTAATCGAGCTCCCATCGCGATCGCGCGATCGCCGACCCCAGCAGTCGATAATCCACCTGCCGCGCCACTGGCCACTTCGCAGTGTCGATGGCATTGAGCCGTTGCTCAAAGCTAGCAATATGCTGCCGGTAAGACTGGACCACTGCCGCGGACCAATCGGGGACCCATCCTGCGGGCCGCTCCAGCCGGGGTATGTCGTCGGTCGAGACCGGCATTTCCGCAGCTCTCCACGTCCAGAAATCCTGCGCCAGAGCGTCCACAGCGTCCGCGCGCGCGATCTGCACCCACGACCCCGTACACAAGATTGCCCCCATGAAAATCCCACCCCACCGTAAACCTCTAGTCATCTAGTTTGTCTATCCCCCAGTTTTCCGTTTACCAATTCACCTTGCACAGTACCTCAGATTCGCGTGCGCAAACTTCAAGCGCTGAATTGGGGTTAGCACCTTCTCATCCGCCGTTGCATGTCACGGCGCACTGGCCTCCGCGTTCCGCAGCGCTTGATCCATTGTCTGGTTGCTGCGAACGTTCTCGTTCACCACCCGCCAGCCGTCGTCGTACCCGCGAAACCCCACACTGGAACGGTAATGCACTCCGCTGTCGTAGAGCGCGGCGCCGACCTGATTCAGGGAAACCCAGCGCCAGGTGAACTCCACGTCCGCGAAGTTCCCGGCCTTGCTGATGCCGGTTATGCCGACCAGTTCCCGCCGCGCAACTTGAATTGCGATCAGACCATTACTTGATGAGCCATTCGCGATCAGCGGCCGGATCGTATCCACTCCGAGCGGCGTGAGAACCACATCCCAGCAGGGCGCGGGCTCGATGCCCGCCGGACAATTCTGTTGTGTGCCGAGAATCCATCCGCGACGCTGCAGCACCATCGACTCCGGAGAATTGAAGTCTTTGTTGGAGACAACGCCGGTCGCCAGCCAGAAGGTCTGCGGCGCTTTGAAGGATTCCGAGGCCGAGATCAGATCCGCAGCCAGCCGTCGCGTGAGGAAGTCACGTGGCGAACATCCGAGCACGACACAAATCGACATCACCAGCAGCGCTGTTTTCGCGATTCGCATCAACATGAATTGGAAGCGGCAAGTTGCGCAGCCCCGCGCTCCGGCGCCAAGCCGCTAAGGACTCACAGGTCGTGGCTCGTGGCTCGCAACTCGAGGCTCGTATTTCGCAGTTATCGTCGCGTGAGGATTTTAACCAATTGCGCTCCTCTTCGGGGCAGAAAAGGGGCGGATGCGATTTGACCATCAAACTTCTTCGACCATCGGCCGGGAATCGGCGTGCGACAAGCCGGGCAAGCGCCCTCGGGAGTGAGCCTGTACTCTTCGATCCAATATCCGCGCCGCCGGATCAACGTCTCTCCGCAGTGATGACAGCGAGTATCCTCGAAGTCTCCAACGCGTCCCGTCAAGTTGCCACAGTAGATGTAGCGCAGCCCCGCCTCGCGCCCAATTCCAGCAGCGCGCAGAAGATCTTCGGGACGCGTGTCCTCAGGCGAAACCATTTTGTAGTCCTGATGAAACGCCGTCACGTGCCAGGGAATGTCGGGAGAAACGCCGGCCACAAATTCCGTGAGCTTCCGCAATTCATCGTCGCTGTCATTGAACCCGGGGATCAGCAGCGTCACAATTTCCAGCCAGATGCCCATCCGGTGCAGGTTGCGAATGGTGTCGAGAATCGGCTGCAGACGTCCGCCGAGCTGCCGATAGTGCCGATCGTCGAAGCTCTTCAGATCCACTTTGTACAGATCTACCCATGGATGAAGATACTCCAGCACCTGCGGCGTCCCGTTGCCATTCGAAACGTACGCCGTCTGCAACCCGGCTTCGCGCGCGTGCCGGAAAACCTCCACCGCCCACTCGCTCGTGATGAGCGGCTCGTTATACGTACTCACCAGGATCCTCGCACGCTGCCGCAACGCGTCTTTCACCAGCAATTCCGGATCGGCCTCACGCGGGGACGAAATCGCCTCCGGATCACGCAGCGCTTGCGAAGTGACCCAGTTCTGGCAATACGAGCAATGCAGGTCACAACCCAGCATTCCAAAGCTGTAGGCTAGCGCGCCCGGCGACGCGTGGAAGAACGGCTTCTTCTCAATGGGATCGCACTGCACTCCGGCAACATACCCAAACGGCACATACAGCGTTCCGCCGCGATTGAAGCGGACCTTGCAGACGCCCGGCTGTCCCTCTGGAATCGGGCAACAGTGTCCGCAGGCATAGCAACGAATCCGGTTGCGATCAATCGGCTCCCACAGCGCGCGATCGCCTTCGCGAACCCGTTCGTCAAGGATCTCGCGCAACGTCTCCATACATCTATTGTACGGCGAATGGGCGGTGGGTTTGCGGGTCGGTTGCTTAGCCCAGCGCGAAATCGTGGTTGCGAATGCCCTTCCATCGAATGAACTTCAATCGAATGAAGAGGTAAAATAGTCCAGGTAATTCTTCTATTTCCCGTCCCAGAAAGGAATTCCGATGGCAACCATGGAAGCTCCCCCGCGCGTGCAATCGCGCTTGCATGAAGGTCCATTCAAGAATCAACAGTTTGTTGACTTCACCAAAGAGGAAAACGCGCGTAAGATGCGCGCTGCGCTGGACAAGGTGCGAGGCCAATTGGGCCGCGAATATGATCTGATCATCGGCGGCAAAAGAATCAAGACTGCCGACAAGATCCGTTCCATCAATCCCGCAAGACCTTCCGAGGTTGTTGGCATCCACCAGAAAGCCGGCAAGGAGCATGTGGAACCAGCCGTGAGCGCGGCTTTGAAAGCCCTCTCCACTTGGAGCCGTACTTCCGTAGAAGAGCGCGCAGCGCTGTTATACCGCGTTGCCGACACGATGCGCGAGCGCAGACTGGAATACATGGCGTGGCTGGTCTTCGAAGTCTCCAAGAACTGGTTGGAAGCTGATGCCGACGTCTCCGAGACCATCGATTTCTGCGAACTTTACGCGCGCGAAGCTTTGCGCCTTGCCAAGGCTGAAACAGCCGTGCAACTGCCCGGAGAGCGCGACACCCTGACCTACATTCCACTCGGAGTAGGAGCCGTGATTCCGCCCTGGAATTTTCCCAGCGCGATCATGGCGGGCATGACGATGGCATCGGTGGTCTGCGGCAACACTGTCGTGCTCAAGCCGTCGAGCGATTCCCCCACGATTGCTGCGAAGTTCGTCGAACTCCTCGAAGAATGTGGACTGCCCGAGGGAGTAGTAAATTTCTGTCCGGGAGGCGGCGCGACCTTTGGCGATTCGCTGGTCCTCCATCCCAAGGTTCGCTACATCGCGTTCACCGGCTCCCGCGAAGTTGGACTGCACATCAACCATTCGGCCGCCACTCAACAACCGGGCCAGATCTGGATCAAACGCACCGTCCTCGAAATGGGAGGAAAAGACGCGATCATCGTCGATTCCGACGCCGATATCGACTCCGCCATTGAAGGCGTTGCCCAGGCGGCCTTTGGCTTCCAGGGCCAGAAGTGTTCCGCCTGCTCCCGCGCCATCATCGACGAACGCATCTACGACAAGTTTCTCGAGAAGTTGAAAGCGCGCGTCGAGCGCATCACCGTGGGCGATCCGGTCGAGAATCCGGGCATGGCCGCCGTCATCAATGAGGGTTCGATGAAGGACATCCTGCGGTACATCGAAATTGGCAAGAAAGAAGGTCGCCTGATTACTGGCGGCGCGCGAGCGACCAATGCCGGCGAAGGCTACTTCATTCAGCCGACCGTGATCGCCGACATTCAGCCAAAGTCGACGCTCGAACAGGAAGAAATTTTCGGACCTGTTCTGGCCGTGATCAAGTCGCGTAACTTCGACCACGCGCTGGAAATTGCCAACGACACGGAGTTCGGCCTGACGGGCGCTGTCTATTCCAGTTCCCGCGAAAAACTCGATCGCGCCGTTCGCGAGTTCCACGTAGGCAATCTTTATCTGAACCGCAAATGCACGGGCGCGATGGTTGGCGCTCACCCATTCGGAGGCTTCAACATGTCAGGCACCGATTCGAAAGCAGGCGGTCCTGATTACCTCTACCTGTACACGCAGGCCAAGAGCATAGGCGAAAAAATTTAGCAAGAATCATCTGGTGCAGCGCGGGCGCTCTTTCCCGCGCTTTTTTTATTGTCGGAGAAGTGAACTGAACTTCAAATGGAACTAAATCCATTACCTTCGTGTGCACATATGTTTACAAATCACTGAAGCGCGACCATCTCTGGATCACAATGACTCCAGGGAGATTTCTATCTGTGTTTCGTGCTGATTATCTGTCGTTTCTATTACGGGCTGACTATATGTCGTGCCTGCTCACCATTTTTTCGACAATTCTGGTTGGCCGGAGATGTTGGCAAGGCTGGGTATTGGCAGCAATTAATAGCGTCATCATTTGCGTAATTGCCATTAAAACGCAGCAAACCGGATTCATTCCCGCCAATATATTCTGCATTGTGCTCTACGCGATCAATCTGCGGGCATGGCGCAAGCAGGAAGCATCATCCTGATCCCCGCTCGTGCATGTCGGGAACTCAGGCACCTCCTATGGCTCCTTGCGGGCTCGTGAGCATGCCTCAGCCGGGGTCCTGACGGCGAAAGCAGACCACACCTGCTCACATCTCGCTGATGGCCTTTCCTACCGAAGCCGATAAAAAGAAGGTACCCTTCGAATTTCCATTCCTCCTATTGTCGAGGCCAAAGTAAGCATCCCTAAAGTCAACCCGTTCTTCGCCGAAGATATCTCCGGGTGTTCAAGCATGACTCTCAAGTCACGATTCTGGGTGATGATCGGGGTTTCTGCCGCCGGGTTGCTGGCCGTCGCCTTTTTTTGGATTCACGGAGAGCATTCCAATCTCCTTACGGAAAAACTGCAACAAACGAAGAAACTGGTCGAGGTGCCCTACTCCGTTATCGAGCAACAATACCAACTGGAAGCGGAAGGAAAGATCAGCCGGGTCGAGGCTCAACGTCGGGCGATGGAAGCCATCCGGCCCATGCGCTACGAGGGCAACAACTACTTTTGGATCAATGACGAGCATCCGACGATGATCATGCATCCCCTGAAGCCCGAGATGGATGGCACCGATCTCACCTCGTTCAAAGATCCTTCCGGAAAGGCGGTCTTCGTTGCGTTTGTCAGGGCGGCGCAAGCCCCGGACGGGGCCTACGTCTATTATCTCTGGCCGAAGCCAGGCGCCGAGAACCCCGTCGCCAAACTCTCCTTCGTCAAGCGTTTCGCACCCTGGGGCTGGGTGATTGGAACAGGCATCTACATTGACGATGTGGACTCGGCATGGCGCCATAGCGCCCTGTCTGCGGCAATGCTTGCCCTTGCTTGCCTGTTGCCGTTGGTAGTCATGTCGATGGCGACCTCGCGCTCGACCTTCCTGCGCTTAAGCGATATGGTCGAGCGCTTCAAGGACGTGGCGGAAGGCGACGGCGACCTAACGAAACGGATACCGATTACCGCCCATGACGAGATCGGAGAACTGGGGAGATGGTTCAACGTTTTCCTGGACAAACTGCAGGACATGATTATCTCCATTTCAACGGCAGCTCAACAGGTAGGCGGCGCCAGCGAGGGTGTCTCCAACACCAGCGAACAGATTTCCGCTAACTCGCAGGAGACCTCGGCCCAGGCCAATGTGGTTTCCACCACCGCCGAGCGGGTCAGCCAAAACTTGCAGACGGTCGCGACTGGGGCCGAACAGATGGGCGCAAGCATCCGGGAGATTGCCAAGAATGCCACCGAAGCAGCCCGGGCCGCAGTCTCCGCAGTCAACGTTGCCGAAACCACTACCGCGACCGTGGCCAAGCTAGGTGATTCTTCCTCCGAGATAGGCCAAGTTATCAGAGTCATTACCTCGATTGCGCAGCAGACCAACTTGCTCGCTCTGAACGCCACCATCGAAGCCGCGCGTGCTGGTGAAGCGGGTAAGGGCTTTGCGGTGGTGGCCAACGAAGTCAAGGAACTGGCCAAACAAACTGCCGGCGCCACCGAAGACATCAGCCGCAAGATTGAAGCGATCCAGACCGATACCAAAGCGGCCGTGGACGCGATCGCATCGATCTCCGGTGTCATCCACCAGATCAACAATATTTCCGGGACGATTGCCACGGCGGTCGAAGAACAGGATGCGACCACCAACGAAATGGCCCGCAACGTGACCGAAGCGGCGCAGGGCAGCAACGAGATCACCAAAAACATTGCGGGCGTGGCGGAGGCGGCGGAGAGCACGTCGCGCGGAGCTACCGAAACACGAAACTCAACGCAGCTCTTGGTGGACATGTCCAAGCAGCTGCGCCAACTGGTGGAGCAGTTCAAAACGGGCACCGATCATCGAGGCGCAAACCGATCGACAGCAGCCGCCAGATCTCTCGATTTCACAGTCGTCAAGACTGCCCATCGCAGTTGGCGGCTCAAGCTCCGCAACTTTCTGGACGGACGGGAAAACCTCACAGCCGAAAAGATTTCATCTCACCGTGACTGTGATCTGGGCAAATGGCTATACGGCGACGGAGGCGCGGCCTACGGCCACCTCGCTGAATTTGGCGAACTGGAGGAAATACACAAGCAAATGCACGGTACAGTGAAGGAAGTGGTGGAACTGAAACACGCGGGAAACCTCAAGATGGCCGAGCAGCGGTTCTCGATGGTTTGCCAATCCGCCGACAAAGTCGTCGCTCTGCTTACCCAATTGGAGGCCCATGTCGCTCAGACCCAGAGTCAGGGCAAGGCCATGGCCACCGGGCGCTAGCGAACGCGCCGCAATCCATGGACGGCATGGACGGTCGCCATGGCATGAGAGGTCGTTCCTTACCAGGGGAACTGAACTATCCCTGTGGTTGTCGCATAGTGTAGAACGGTGGCGCGTAGGTCCTTGGCAGCTCGTGAGCCAGCGCCGGTGTGGGCTCCAGTGAGAAAAGACAATGTTAGCTTGCCAGGGAATTCAAAAGGCCGCCTTGGGGGCGGCCTTCGCGTTAGGGCAAGCAAGGCTCAGCCAAGAGAAGAAAGGGTCAGTTCGTAACACCCGCACTCTGGGAGGCTGGAACAGCCGCCGCGGCAGTCGCAGCAGCAGCCTCGTTCAGAATGCGGTGGTGAATGGTGAAGAGCGCTAACTCGAGCCGGTCTGACACACCGATCTTGTCGTAGACATTGCGCAGGTAGTTCTTGATGACCTGCTCGGTGGTTCCGAGCTGGGTCGCGATTTCTTTATTCTTGTATCCCTGCACGATGAGCGCGACGATGCGGAGTTCCTTGGCCGTCAGGCGATCGCGAACTCTGAGCCCGACCATATCGTTCTCGGTCAATTCGCTCGGGACCGCCATATCCTGCACCCACGTTTCGCCGCGGGCAACCTTGCGGACGCAATCCACCAGCGCGGGGCTGGTCACATTGCGATAGACCACGCCATGCGCTCCAGCGGCCATGTAGCGCTGCGCGCTCTCACCCGTATCGGCGAGAACGACGACGCGCGTCTTGTTTCTGATGGCGGCCGCGAGAACCGCATTGAAATCGGAGTGGAAACCTCCGGCAATGACGAGCACGGCAGCCCGAAACTTGTCGAGCGCCATGAACATCTGCTCGGCGGTCTGCGCCTGGGCCACAATACGCATTTCGTCTTCTACTGCCAGCACTTTGGCGATGCCGGCGCGGAAAATCGCCTGATTGTCGGCGAGAATAAGCTTCAACATGGATGTCGCTCCCAGTTACGAGTTGCGCACAAATTCGTAGGAATCAATTACACAGGCCACGCCGCGGTTGTCTCCGGACGCTGCGCCCGCACCAGGTTCATCGGTGCGCACAACGCGGCCGCGGCACTGAATGGTTACGTCCTCTTTGCCGCCGGTGACTTCGGGCGGCAGAGTGATCTCGAACTCCACGGGTGAGCCGACCTCAAGCGATGCGTCGGCACGGATGTAGACGCCAGCGGCGCTCAAATTGCCCGTCATCCCGCTGGCGTCAGCGGCGGAGTCTTCGCTATGAATTTTGATCGGCAAATGCAGCGGAAATCTTTTCCCGGTACGCGCTTCGGACACGACGCCTCCTCTGCTCTTTCCCTGAAACTCTATCAAAACCGGGAAAACACGGAATTCCCGGCCCAGAGCCTGAATGAGCAGCTATCGGCGTTATATCACGGAAAATACCCTGAAAGAAGCCCTGATTACCTTCGTAACACCGGTAGCAACTAGATACCTCCCCCGCCCAACGCTGGCGGGCCAGGCGTGGCCGGGAGCGACGGTCAGAGATGTCTCTGACGGTCTTGTGCCGATTCGCCAAGTTGGAAGGGATGCGGCAGGCCGGTCTATGGGTAAATGATTTGCTCGGCATCGTGGGATATATACTGGCTAGCCGGCCATGGGTGTCCTCGCCAGCTCACGTTCGGGCGTGTCCATTTGCCCCGATGGGCACGGTCGATTCGACCACGATTCACACGCACCAAAATTGAAAGGGCGATTGTACGAAGGCAGAATGACGGAACTGTTCGAAGGATATGAGAGTCGGGTCGCCTCGGGGCCGCGTCCCCAGACTGTGGGTCGAAGATTCTGTTTGGCGATCGGGGTCTCGATCCTCCTTTTGGTGCCCTGCGTTTGGCATCGGCAAATTGAGGCCGGGGACCTTGGTAGTCACCTTTACAACGCCTGGCTTGCGCAATTGATCGGACGCGGTCAGGCGCCAGGTTTGTACATTGTTTCGCAGTGGACCAATATTCTCGCGGACAAGGCCTTAGCGTGGCTGGGCAGCGCGCTGGGATTCGTGGTGGCTGAAAGGATCGTCGTCGGACTATCTGTGCTCATTTTCTTCTGGGGAGCATTTGCCTTCATCACCGTGATGACGCAGCGCGCTCCCTGGTTCCTTGCTTCGGGCATCGCAATGGTCGCCTACGGCTACACGTTCCAGATGGGCCTCCTGAACTACTACCTCTCGGTTGGCCTGGCCTTTTGGGCAATCGCTTTTTTTTTCCGAGGCCGGACACTGGATTGGATCGTCGGTCTTGCCCTCACAAGCTTGGTAGTATCTGCCCATCTTCTGGGTTTTACGTGGTTGGCCGGAACAGTGGCCTATATAAAGCTGGCAGAAAGAATGTCCCGCGGTCGCTGGGCGCTGGCGGTTGCGACGCTACTGGCCATTCTGGGGATACATTTCTACGTCGCGCATTTCTACCGAACTTACGATCCAGTGCTGGGGCATGTTTACCTTTTCCTGGGACTTGATCAGTTGGTCTTGTATAGCCACCGCTATCGTGTATTGGCCATGGTGGTCCTGCTTTCGATTATTTTGATTGTTCTTCCAGAGGCAATCCGGAAGCGACGGAGCAGCGAGTTCTGGGGATCGGTCCGAACCCCGTTGGAACTTTGGGTCATAGCAGTCTTCGCCACTGCCATGTTGTGGTCCGGCCTCACGATTCCCAGGTACGGGGCAAGTTTTGGTTACCTTGCGCCCCGTTTTTCCTCCATTACCGCGGTTCTGGGGCTTTGCATTCTGGGATGTATTGAGCCACGCAGATGGCACGCAATCGCGCTTGCGATTTGTGCCGCTATCTTTTTTGTCTGGATGTACCAGGACACCAGTCGCGTCGCGCGAATGGAGGAGCAGGCGGAGAGGCTGATAAACGGCCTACCGCAAGGGACGCGCGTGATCCAGACGATCTTTATGCCCCCAGGATCGAGAATCGGTGCCGCTCATATCTTGGATCGAGCATGCATCGGACGATGCTTTGCCTATGCCAATTACGAGCCGGCCTCTCGCCAGTTCAGGATTCGCGCCCAGCCGGGGAATCCAATCGTCACAGTATCCTCGGCGGGCAGCGCGGCCATGCAAGCCGGCGATTACCTTGTGCGGCCCGAAGACTTGCCGCTTACAGAAGTGTATCAATGCGACGAAAGAGACTTGAGCAGGTTGTGCGTTCGAAACCTGGTTGCCGGCGAAACGAACGGTCGGGCTGGCTATATCGCGCCCTACTAGCGGGGACTAGCATCACAGCATATCCAGGTCGGTCATGAGTGAGCAACCTATCTCAGGCGATGAGCACCGGCAAATTCGAACTCCCTCTCAAATCAATCAGGATGGCGAGGTTTCCCGGAGTGGAAGTCCGGTGGGACTGTGCCTGCGACGGACGCGGCGGCGCTGAATTTCCTGCAACGGTTTGGAAGCGGCCATCGCACAGAGCACATAGAACAATGCCGCGTTGGCGGGGATTTGCAGATTGAAGTCGAAAAAGCTGTGCACCAGGATGCCGATACAACCTAATAAAGCAGCCAGTGTCAGGGCACCGGTACCGGTCTGGGTCCAATCCTTCAGTTTCGTCCTTGCCTGACGGAACATTAGCACGAGGAACCAAACGGCGATCGCGAATCCAGCGAGTCCCGTTTCGACCAGCAACTGCAGGTAGTCGTTATGCGCCTGGTTCACGAAGAAAGTCGTATAGAAGCTGCGGAACTGCGGGTAGACGATTGGGAAGGTGCCGAGTCCCCAACCCACGAAGGGCCTTTTGACTAGCATGCGCAGGCAGTCGCCGTCGATGGCCAGGCGAGTGCCCCCATTGATCTCGGTTTGCGCTTCCGAGTGAATGCTGGCCAGCCGGTGCGTGAGTTCGCTTCCACCCAGCCAGAGCACGAGCGTGATCATGAGCACCAGGAAAGCTCCCAGCATGAGCGGCTTTTTCCAGTCGCCTTGGCGCGAGCGCAGAAACAAACCGGCCAGCACAATCAATTCCGCGCACAGGGCCAGCATTCCACCGCGGGAACCGGAAAGAAAAATACTGCCCGCCATCAACGCGGCCACTACCGTGACGAAAATCCGGCGGTTCCCTTCCGTAAAACGTGTGGCCGCCAGCACCAGGGGGAAAGGAGTGAGCATCTCCATCAATCCCGCATAGTGATTGTGATTGACGTACGGCCCGTAGATCGCACCCCCCTGCGCGGCAGACACGAGCCAGTAGATCTTCCCGTTTGGGGCGATACCCTGCAGCACAGCGAAGGAAGCCACCACGGCTCCGTACCCAGTCACGGCGTAAGCCAGCCAGTTAAACTGCGCCGCTCGGCGCAGGGATTGTGTGGCTACAAACGCCAGCATGCCATAGGCGGCATACAGAAGCAGATGCCCGTAGGTTACGTGACGATAAGCGGTGCCACCGGTCGCCCACTGTGCCAGACCAAGCACAAAGAATGCCGCCATCGGAAGGTAGAGGGCATTGTTGGAAACATCCCCTTTATTCTGGACCCAATGACGCCATCCCCAGGCAACCAGAAGCAGAACGGCGCAAGTTTCCAAGGCAAAGATCGCCCAGGGCTCAACCGCCCCAAAAGCCAGCGGTCCCAGCAACAACACGGCCCCAGTGCCAGCCAGAAGCGCGGAGTTGGTAAGCCACGGCTGCGGGGCTTTCGAAACGGGAGCGGGGGAGGGTTCGGGCTGCACTGCCAGGGCAGAACTCACGGCTTGTCCTTGGAATTGTCGCTGGAATTGTCGTTCGAATAGTCCGGGGAAAGCTGGAAGTTATCGAGCCAAAGCTTGCCTTTAATCGGGCTGCCAGCCGGAAAACGTTCGATTACCAGGCTAAGCAGAGCGGTCGACTCTGGAGTCGTGAACTTCGAATGAACTTCCTTCCAGTAATCGGCGTCGGTGAGCGGATCGCTGACAAACAACGGCGCTCGGGTGTAGGCATCCCGCAGCACGATTTCCGGTCCGCCAGCGCCGTCAAAGTCCGCGGTCTTGTAATAGGCCGAGAAATCATAAGTCGTTGCGCCCTGCACCGGAATGAGTTGCTGAATACCCGCGTCGGCGATACCGGGGCCCTCGAAGGTCAGCGAGAGGGAGCGGTTTCCCTGGTGAAAGTCGCTCGCATCAAGCAACGGAACGACTCCGCTCCGATTGACATACAGCCAGTCAAAACCCCCATTCAGAACATCGAGGCTGAAATCGCCGTTTACTACCAGATTGTCATCCGTCGGCAGGTAGGCGGAGAGCCCAAGAGAACTCGAGGCATGTACCCAGGCGGACAGAGCCGCATCCGGTCGACGGACTTGAATCAGATAGCGAACAAACTCGAAGAGATGCCAGGTGTCGAATTTCTCGTGCAGTTGGGCGAGCTGCTCCCAGGCCTTGATGGCGCCGTCGGTTTCCTGTTTGCTCATCAACAGCGTCAGAAATGCCAGCAGAGTATCGGCGCGCTCAGGCACCACGTCGCGGAGCAAAGCATCCGCATCCGGACGCGCTCGCCAGCAGGCTTCCAGAGACGCGTTCATCAGCGACGTGTCGTTGCCCATGACCACATGGAATTCGCGCAGGGCGCGGTCGGTCTCACCGTCCATGAGAAAGAAATTGGCAGCCTCCCACGCCACAGCGGGCGAGGTAGGTTCGGCCTGTAACCCGCGCTCGAGCGCCGTACGCTGGCTGGCAGCATCTCCCGTGACCTGATACGCGGTTGCCAGATCGAACCAGTAGCGAGCGTCATAGGGATCAAGCTTAATGGCCTGCTGGTCGCTTTCGATGGCGGCTTGAGGATCGGCGGCCGCAAAGGCATAGTAGCGCCCGAGCCGATGCCAGTAATCTGCATTCCCAGGGGAGAGTCGCACTGCGATCTTCAGACTTGGCAAATCAGGACGCGCGGCAAAGACGCTGGCGACGAATTCTTTCCCGGTCAGCAAAAGATACACGACTGCAAAAATTGTCAGGCCAGCGACTAGCAGCCTGCGTTGCGTTTCTGAAAGTGGCATGGCCATTCGTTAAGTTCTGCCCCACAGATTTACCGTGTTGCCGCGGAAAATCCAGTTCGTGAAATCTCCACTACTTCTGACGTACGTACCCCAACCGCCCAACTCTAATCATCGGCCTAGAGACCGCCCGATACCGCTTTCGACTCCTCGTCGTTTTCGGCGTTAACAGGATCTTCTTTGTAGTACTCACTGTATTTGCCCTGATATTCATAATAGTAGTAATAGTCGGGAGAAGTGAGATCGACGGCATTGAGAAGCACACCGGCGACATGAGCGTTCACCTGCATCAATATGTCGCGAGCCCGGCGCAGCGCCTGCTTTGTGGTCTGGCCGGAACGGATCACCAGGATGGTGGAGTCGGCGCCCGGTGACAGGACGACTGCGTCGGTGACCGAGAGAGTCGGCGGAGTGTCGATCACGATGTGTTCGTACCGCGCGCGCAACTCCACGATCAGATCTCGCATGTTGGAGGAGGCGAGCAATTCCGCGGGATTGGGCGGCGGACTGCCCGCGGCCAGAATGAAAAGGTTGGGCAGAACCGGCGAGACCGTAACCGTCTGCTCCAAAGTGGCGCTCCCGGTGAGCACGTTGCTCAGGCCGCTGCGCGGCCCCATGCCGAGCGTTTTGTGAACGCTGGGGCGGCGCAGATCCGCATCGACGAGCAGGACGGGGACTCCCTTTTGCGCCAGCACAATCGCAGTATTAATGCTGGTGGTGGTTTTCCCCTCCTGGGGACGAGCGCTGGTCACCATGATGACTTTGGGCGGTGCTCCAAGATTGGAGAGCAGGAGCGAAGTCCGCAAGGCGCGATACGATTCGGCCATCTGCGACTGCGGGCGGACCTGCGTCACTAGCTCGACGGCTTCCTGGGAGGACGTTAAAGCGAGCCGCGCTCCAGCTAATCCGCGATTGTTGATCTTGGAACCGAGGGGAATCATACCCAGCGAAGGAAGTCCCGAAACCGCTTGCGCCTGTTCCGGAGTGCGGACGGTGTTGTCCATATTCTCCAGCAGGAACGCCAGTCCGATTCCAGAAATCACGCCGAACCCCAGCGCAAAAGTGAGATTGCGGGGAATATTCGGTTCGCTGGGGCCGGTGGGCACACGCGCCGCATTAATGATACGGAAGTTATTGGAGCGCAACCCAGCCGTAACGCCCGCCTCTTTCAGCTTCTCCAGCAATCCTTCGTAGAGGGTACGGTTGGATTCAACGTCGCGCTTGAGGAGGGAGTATTCAATCGCGCTTTCGTTGAGCTTATTCGCTTCCTGCTTTTGCTTTTCAAAAGAATCTCGCAGCATGTTTTCACGCTGCAGGGCCGCGAGGTATTCCCCCTTGAGACGGTCGATAGCCTTATTGGTCTCCGACTTAAGCTGCCGGTCGATCTCCTGAAGCTGGTCCTTGATCTGCACCACTTTCGGGTACGAGGGACCAAACTGGCTGCTCAGTTCAGCCACCTGGATGCCCAGAGTGGCCTGCTGCTCGCGCAACTTATCCAGGAGCCTGGAACTTGAGGCGGTTCCTCCAGCCGAATCCGCGGAGATCGCCGCCGCGACCGCTTCCGGATCGTTCGTCTGGGTCTGACGGTAGACCGCTTCTTTTTCCATGCGGTCCGACTCGGCCGCCGTCATCTCTTTGTTGAGGTCATCAAGTTTCTCGGTGATGATGTTCTGCTTGTCGTCGATGCCCAGAATCTCGTGCTCTCTCTGGTACCGAACCAGCTTTTCCTGCGAGGTCTCCACCTTCATTTGCAAATCAACCAACTGCTTCGAAAGCCAGTCTGAAGCTTGCATGGTGGATTCGAACTTGGTCTTGAAGTTTTGGTCGACATAGGTGGAGGCCAGCGTGTTGACGGCGTTGGCAGCGAGTTGAGGATCGGAGCTGCTGTAGTGAATCTCGATGATCCGCGTGTTCGGAATGAGCGCTACACGGAGATTCCCACGAAAGGCTCCCAGCAAACCTGAGGTAAGCTTGGAGTCGGTCTCCAGGGGACTGGCGACAAGATTGGGCGGTGTTTGATCAGGATGGCCTCCGAACTCAGGTCGCTTATCAAGATTGAGCTGCCGGATGACCTGGAGGGCGAGGAGGTCACTCTGCAGGATGCGGACCTCGGTATCCATATCGCTTTGGTCGTAGTAGTCGACGACCGGCATCGAATCCTTGAATGTGATGAGGTTGGAATCGGCTTTGTTGACGACGATTTGTCCGACCGCTTCATAGATCGGAGTCTGCCGCAGGCTGGCGATGGCCACAACGAAGAAAATGCCCGCTATGCATCCGAGGATCAGCCATTTGCGCTTGATGAGGACGCGGAAGTACTCGCGCAGGTTCGCATCCTGTGACGGCAGCGCGCTGTAAAACGGGGAGCCGGGCGGCTTGATGAATGCGGCCGGCTCGGTTGCTTGAATCTCGTGCAAGCCGTCGCCGTTTCGTGGAACCAGGGGGCCCAAAGCCATTAATACTCCTTAGCCGCAGAGATTTCGTTGCGGCAGCCTCGCGCTCTTATGCAGAGTAAACCCGCTCCAGCGCGCACCGGCAGACAAAAGCGGAGTGTTATGAAAATTTGGATGATTTTAGCATCCCGGAGAATGGGAACCCGTCAAAAATTTTCGGCCTCTATGGCAAGTCAGGTGCGTACAGTTGCCTGGCCGTCCTCGTCCCTTCGAAAGAGCGGACAAGAGCAATTCCCGTGACGATGTAGGCCCAGATGAAGTAGCGATCCTCCGGCGACGGATAAAGCAAGAAATGCGCAAGCGCCGCCGCACCAACAATAGGTAAAAGGGCCATCGGACGGCGTAACCATGCCAGAATTCCCATGAGAAGCCAAATTGAGAGATGGCTGAAGATGGTGGACGTTCCGCGCAGGAAGGCCGACAGATATTCTCTCAAACTAAGCGTATGAGGTACCTGGGCGGGATAACGCCCGCCAATAAAGCTGAAGCGGAACAGGACAATCCAACCATAGTTTCCCGCCCAACGGTTGATCGCGAAAACTAAAGCTACCGCGAATATAACCAGCAGGCCGCCGCTATATACCGCCATTCTCTTTTTCCAAACCAGCCATGCCAAAACAGCCAAGAGGAGCAGGATGTTATCCGTGCGTACCCCGAGCGACAGAAACAGGAGGCCCAGAGCGAGTGCGAGGTGAGTTTCCTGATAGAGCAGCAACAAACTAAGCATTGTGAGCAATGCTGCCAAGGCATCGGGTGTGCCTAATCTCCCGAGAATGATTATGGGGTATGAGGCCATTAATAAAGCAGTCAGAACTGGCTCTTTAGTCCAGCAGAGGGCGACAATTCCGATCCCGAAGAGAGAGGCGGCCGAAATGAAATTGATGGCTTTCTGTATTGGAAGGATCATGCTAATTGCCGAGATCACTTCCAAATAAAGGGGACGAATTGCGTACATGGGCTCCAGTTCCCGAAGATGCCCGGGACTGTCAAGGATGGAACTCGCTTCGGCGCGCGGGCTCTCGTGCTTGACCAGATCGTAGACGACTTCAAGGGGCTGAGATTTTCCGCGAATGATCGCTTCGTAGATAAAGCGATCGAAGTCGTCCGGGACGGGATGGCGGTAACAAACGAAAGATATTCCGGCAAGAAACAAAATGCATACTGCGAACTTGATAAAGCGGGCCAATCGGACAAAAGAATACCACGGACAGATGCGGAGAACTTGCCCGCCGGCGAGCAATTCGAGCGGTATCTATGGGTTGTCGACAGGTGGCGCCGCAAGTTCTCCCCGAGGCATCCCATCACCGACTCGGCTATACTGTCGAGCACAAGTAATCAGCCGAAAAATGGACCCCGCTCCCTTGTGCGACGTTCAATTTCGGCGCGGTTCAGGGCCTGAGAAAGCTCGATCGAAGCGGATCCGAAGGAACAAGAATGATCAATTGGTCGCAGGAATCGATACTGGTAACGGGTGGAACCGGATCGTTCGGGAAGAAGTTTGTTGAGATCATGCTGCGCGACTACGGACCGCGCCGCCTGGTGATTTTCAGCCGCGACGAATTGAAGCAGCACGAAATGAGAACGGCAGGGTTCGACGATCCCAGCCTGCGCTACTTTATCGGGGATGTTCGCGACGTCGAGCGTTTGAAGCGCGCCTTTGCCGGCGTAACCGTCGTGGTGCACGCGGCCGCGCTCAAGCAAGTGCCGGCCTGCGAGTACAACCCTTTTGAAGCGATCCAGACCAACATTATGGGCGGCCGCAATGTGATTGACGCGGCGATCGACCAGGGCGTACGCCGCATTCTTGCCCTTAGCACCGACAAGGCCGTGAATCCCATCAATCTGTATGGCGCTACCAAGCTGTGTGCAGAAAAAATGTTTGTGCAGGCCAATGCCTACGCAGGCGCGCAGGAGACGCGCTTCAGTTGCGCGCGCTACGGAAATGTGGTCGGCAGCCGGGGCAGCGTCATTCCGATTTTCATGGAGCAACGCCGGAGGGGAAAGATCACCATCACCGATCCGCGCATGACGCGCTTCTGGCTGACGTTGGAACACGGTGTGAGGTTTGTCGTCCGCTGCCTGGAGCAGATGCACGGCGGCGAAATTTTTGTTCCCCGGATTCCCAGCATGCGGTTGCTGGACTTGGCGGAGACGATCGCACCGGGATGCGAGGTGGAGTACATCGGCATTCGCCCGGGAGAAAAGTTGCACGAAGTGCTGGTCTCCGATGACGAGTCCCGCCAAACGCTCGCCACCGACGAGATGTTTGTAATCCAGCCGTCGCATCCCTGGTGGAAGTCGGAAAACTGGGTCAACGCCAAGCCGCTTCCGGATGGATTCCGCTATTCCAGCGACACCAATGAGCAGTGGCTCACACGACGTGAACTGGAAGAGTTGGTCGCGCCGGAGGCCAGTGCGGCAGAAGCGATATCTACTTCTGCCTAGCGAATTGCCAACCATGAGGTCGCGACGAGAGTTCCCGACGATGAGTTCCCAACTATGAGTTCCCTGGACGCAAAACTGGAAACACTCGCAATCCACGGAGGAACTCCCGTGCGCGAAAAATTGCTGCCCTACGGACGGCAAAGCCTGGATGACGATGATATCCGGTCCGTAGTAGAGGTTTTGAGGTCAGACTGGCTGACCACCGGACCGAAAGTCGACGAGTTTGAAGAGGCATTCGCAGAGTGGATCGGCGCCAGGTTTGCCATCAGCTTCAGTTCGGGCACGGCTGCACTGCACGGCGCGGCATTTGCGGCGGGTCTGGGGCCAGGCGATGAGGCAATCACAACGCCCATGACGTTCTGTGCCACCGCCAACTGTGTTTTGTACCAGGGCGCGTTGCCAATTTTCGCCGACGTCTGTGATGACACGCTGAACATCGATCCGCAGGCTGTCTCCCGCAAACTCTCTTCCCGGACCAAAGCTATTATCGCGGTCGACTATGCAGGGCATCCGGCGGCGCTCGCGGAATTGCAGAAGATCGCAAGCGCCAGCGGAGCGTTGTTGATCGAAGACGCCTGCCACGCGTTGGGCGCGGAATATCGAGGGAAGCGTGCCGGGGGCATTGCCGACATGACTGTGTTCAGCTTCCATCCGGTGAAGCACCTGACGACCGGGGAAGGCGGCATGGTGACGACCAACGATGCGGGCCTGGCGGAGACCTTGCGGCGCTTTCGCAATCATGGCATCAGCAGCGAAGCGCGCCAGCGTCAGGAAGCCGGACAGTGGTTCTATGAGATGGTCCTGCTGGGATTCAATTACCGCTTGACCGATATCGCGTGCGCTCTGGGACTTTCACAGATGAAAAGGCTCGGTGCAAATTTGTCGCGCCGCCGCGCAATTGCGGCGGAATACGCTCAAGCATTCCAGGATTTGCCCGTCGTCGTCCCCCCGGTGCGCGAGGATGTCATCCCCGCATGGCACCTTTATCCGATCCGGTTGAATCTGGAATCGCTTTCGGCGGGACGCGCAGAGATCTTTCGTGGGCTACGGGCGGAGAACATCGGCGTGAGTGTTCACTATATTCCGGTTCATCTCCATCCGTACTATCGCAAACGTTTTCCTGCGTCCTCCGGGAAAGACATTTGTCCGGTTGCGGAAAATGCCTACGAGCGCCTGATCAGCTTGCCGATGTTTCACTCGATGACGGCGCAGGATGTGCAGGACGTGATTCACGCCGTGACCAAGGTCGTTGACCAATACAGAAAGGCATGAGATCCAGAACGGACAGCGCCTGCATGTGCACGAGCCAATTTAGGTGGAAAGAGGTATGAGGATCGTTGCCATTATCCAGGCGCGCATGGGCAGCACGCGTCTGCCGGGCAAGGTGCTCAAGGACCTGGGCGGCCAAACGGTTCTGGCGAGGGTGGTCAATCGCGTGCGGCGCGCGACCCTGCTGGACGAGGTCGTCGTGGCCACTTCTGTACTTCCGGCCGACGATGCGATCACCCGGGAGTGCGAAGTTCTGAGGGTAGCCTGTTTCCGGGGTGACGAGGCGGACGTCCTTGATCGTTACTACCGCACAGCGCGAGAATTCGCAGCCGACACAATCGTCCGGATCACCGCGGACTGCCCATTGATCGATCCGGAGCTGATTGATGTCACCATTCGCGCCGCTCTCGACGGGAAGGCTGACTACGCCTCCAACGCATTGTCCCGGACTTACCCGCGCGGCTTAGACGTTGAAGTCTTTACCGCAGATGCCCTGGCGCGCGCCTGGAGTTCGGCCAAAGAAGAGTATCAACGGACGCACGTTACGCCTTATTTGTACCAGCACCCTGAATCGTTCAAAGTACTCTCGATTACCGGGGAAGTGGATTGCAGCCAGTATCGCTGGACGCTGGACACGGCCGAGGACTTGGAACTGCTGCGCGCGGTTTATAAGCACTTCGGCAACCGTGATACCATCCGCTGGAGCGAGGTGCTGGGCCTCATGGAAGCCGAACCCGAACTCGCCGCTTTGAATTCCCATGTGCGACAGAAGTCTCTGCGCCAAGGCTAGCAACGATAGGTACCTGTTCCTTAGATCCCGAAGGCCTTCCTCGATCTCGAATTGGCTTGGAGCAGAGGCTGAAATATCTGCAAAAAGAAAACACAGATTCGATATTTCCATTGCGCACAAATAGATGAAACCGGGCGTACTTCTGATCCGAGCCGATGCTAGCCTAGCGATAGGATCGGGGCATGTCATGCGCTGTCTGGCGCTGGCGCAAGCATGGCAGGATACGGGAGGCCATGCCGTTTTCGTGATGGCCAATTGCACAGATCCGCTGGAAAGACGGTTGCGATTTGAGGGCTTTGAAACCGCCCGAGCCTCCGTTCAAGTAGGAAGTCCCGCAGATGCGTCCGAGACCGCCCAGTTGGCGCACAAGCATGACGCGGCGTGGGTCGTGGTTGACGGCTATGAATTTGGCCCGGAGTATCAAGCGCACCTGAAGAGCCGCGGTCTTAAGGTTTTGTTCGTCGATGACAATGGCCACGCGGAGCACTATTCAGCGGATTTGGTGCTAAACCAGAACATCCATGCCAGCGAGGCGTTGTACTCGAGCCGCGAAGCCTCTACGAGATTGCTCCTGGGGCCGGAGTTTGCCATGTTGCGGCGAGAATTTCTCGCTTGGCACAATTGGAAGCGTGAGACGTCGACCGTCGGGCGGAAAGTGCTGTTGACAATGGGTGGATCCGACCCGGACAACATCACTGCGCGAGTCCTGCGAGTGATATTGACAGAACTCGGCGTGGAAACCACGGTGGTCGTGGGATACAACAATCCGCATTTGCCCGGACTTCAAGAACCGTCCGAGCATTGCGAGAACGTCCAACTCGTTGCGAACGTAACGAACATGCCAGAGTTAATGGCTTGGGCCGACGTGGCGATCTCCGGGGCCGGCGGGACTTCCTACGAGCTGTGTTATATGGGCCTGCCTTCTTTGCTTTTCGTAATTGCCGAAAATCAGCGTCACGTAGCTGAGCATTTGTCGGAATTATCGGCGGCGGTGCACGCCGGGATGGCACACGACTTCAACTCACAACGTTTCGCCGAAGAGCTAGGCAGTCTGATCAGGGACCAGGAGCGGCGTCAAACTATGTCGAACCGCGCCCGTGCCCTGGTGGATGGCTTGGGTGCGGATCGGGTGCGGGCGGCACTTCTCGACAAAGAAATTCAGCTTCGCCAGCTTCGCGAGACGGATTGCCAGTTATTGTTCTCGTGGGCAAACGATCCCGACGTAAGAAACGCTTCGTTTCATTCCGCTCCCGTCCAATGGGAGGAACACCGGCAATGGTTTGAGCAGAAACTTTTGGCGCAGAAACTTCGGGATCCGCTTTCGGTAATCTATATCGGAGAGACCCGCGCCCGCGAACCCGTGGGGCAAGTCCGGTTTCATCAGGATAGGGATGGAGAACGGCAACGGGCGACGCTCTCGATTGTGGTGGCACCGCAGTTCCGCGGAGCAGGCTGGGGCAAAGAAATGATCGCATTCTCGATTCGCACGTTGGCGCGCGAGCATTCCATTGGCCGCGTGGATGCATTCGTAAAGCCGGAGAATCAGCCCTCGATTCGTCTGTTTGAATCGGCCGGCTTTCGGCGAGCCGGAACCAGTCACATTGAAGGCCAGACGGCTTTGGTTTTCGCATGGGAATGCGGAAGCGGGACTCATGCCAACTGATATCACAATCGCTGACCGGCGAATCGGTCAAGGCGCTCCAGTTTATGTGATTGCCGAGCTCTCCGCGAACCACAACCAGAATTTCGAGCAGGCAGTCCGAATCGTCCATGCTGCCAAGGTCGCTGGCGCCGATGCGGTCAAGTTGCAGACCTACACCGCCGACACGATCACCCTGCGCAGCAACAAAGAATGTTTTCGAATCGCCGGTGGCACACTCTGGGACGGCCGCACTCTCCACGACCTGTACCAGGAAGCGTTCACGCCCTGGGAGTGGCAGCCGAAGCTCAAGGAGGTGGCCGACCAACTGGGCATGCAATGTTTTTCCAGCGCCTTCGATGAAAGTGCAGTGGCTTTCCTCGAAGGCATGAACGTGCCCGCCCACAAGGTCGCGTCGTTTGAGTTGGTGGACATTCCGTTGATTCGGGCCATGGCGCGCACGGGAAAGCCGCTGATCATGTCCACGGGCATGGCAAGTGAAGTTGAAATCGCTGAAGCCGTTCAGGCTGCACGCCAGGCGGGAGCGACCCATATTGCTTTGCTGAAATGCACCAGCGCCTATCCGGCGCCCCCGGAAGAGACCAACCTGCTCACGATTCCTGAACTGGCACGCCGGTTCGATTGCCCCGCGGGTCTCTCCGATCACACAATGGGCATCGCTGTTCCGGTTGCCGCTGTCGCTTTGGGAGCATCCATCATCGAAAAACATCTCTGCCTGAGTCGCGCGGATGGCGGGCCGGATAGCGCGTTCTCCCTGGAACCCCAGGAATTCAAGACCATGGTCGACGCGGTGCGTACGGCCGAGAAGGCTCTCGGTTCGCCGCAGTTCGCGCCCAGCCAGCGCGAAGCCAGCAGCCTCAGGTTCCGCCGTTCTTTGTTTGTTGTCGAGGATGTGAAACAAGGCGATGTATTTACGAAGCAGAATGTACGCTCAATTCGCCCGGCAGACGGCCTGCATCCGCGGTATCTCGACGAGATCCTGGGCCAGCGTGCCGCCTCCGACATCGAGCGTGGCACCCCGCTTAGTTGGAATCTTGTCGCGCGCTGATCGCCCTTTCGCGATTTGTCAGCTGGCGCGCCGTGTCGAACAAAATAGAATCAAGACAATCTCGGCTGATGGATGTATGGAGTGCCTGCTGTGTGTCATCCGAGATCTTGATTCCTTCCAAAAGACGCGGGATCTGGCGAATGCTCTCCGGAGACTCAAGCTGATACCCAGCGCAGAACTTCGCAAACTGCTTTCCGTAGTCATACCAGGATGAATCAAGCCAGGCGCACAAAAAGCACGGCACTCCGTTCGTCGTGCTCTCGACCGCAACGCTCGACTCCACGGTCACGCTGAACCATGCGCGTTCGAACAGGTCCGGCGTCATCGGCCCTTCGCGCATTTCGACCAGAGGCCTGTCTTCCGCTGAAAGCGCTTTGTCGATCATCGCCTTTCGTCCACGAAGACTCTCGAAGGGGTGCAGCTTCACGATGACTTTGCGATTGGACTGACGGGCAAGAGAACACAGTTCCGGCAAAAGCTCGGAGTAGAGCGTTTGCGTGCGCCCTGACGATACCTCGTAAGGCTCAGAGAAAAAGACGATCCAGTCCCGACGCCCCTTTTCCGCCGATGGCATTGAACCGGACGATTGTTGAGGGGCGCCAACCAAGACTTTTTCTGCTGGAACGCCACACCAGGTAGTGATGTAATCCTTCGCCATCTCGCCCGATGCCAGGTAAAGGTCCGAACATTGCCTGCGGATTCCGAAGGTCAGATTCAACGCGCCATGATCGCAAACCACTGTGCGCAGGTTTCGAGCCTTGGCCAGCACGGTCGGCAATCGGGTGAAAGGATTGTGCTCGTCTGCAGAAAAAACGGCTTCGATTGGCTCGTTGGCAATCACTTCGCGCCATGCATCTCTGACCCTTAAACCGGTTTTCAGGAAGCCCGGAAACCCGTCGAGCAGGTGGAGTGTTGTTGCCAGCTCCAGGACACGATGCGCTGCGAATCGATCCTTTTGCAATTCTTCCCACTTCTTTAACAGGCGGACGCGTTCATTCTCGGTGGGCGGCAAAACTCCGGGAGCATAGGCCGCGAGCGAGCGGAGTTCTACGTTGGCAGGAAGTTGTACACGGCGGCCGCTCGCGCGAGTCACGACCAGGAGGAATTGGCGATGTGGCAACATCCGCGCATATGCCAACTGAGCTCGTGAGACATTCACATAGGCCGACGGCAGCAGTACTGCACGCGCCTTCGACTCGGATCGGCGAGGACTGATGAGCCGCCTGAGTCGGTAGTCGGCGTCCCACTTGTCGAAAACGATTTCGGAAATTTGGACGGGCCCGAGCACGGATATTTTCTTCAGGAATCGGTTCGCTCCGATCCCAGAACGCGTCTCTCGTTTTGGCAGAAGAATCCTGATCTGGCATCGAATCAGCAGCGCCAATGCTTGCGTGACGAAGTGCGGACGAGTCGCGAAAATCTCGGCGCCCTCAGGAACCTGCTCAGCCAGAATGGAAGCCAGCATAAGTTGCTCAAACTGCTTGTATAGAGGGCCGGAGAAAGCATCCCACCAGTCGATAGATTCGGAGTCGACCAGTTGATCCAGTCCAACGGCGAGAAGTTCGCGTAACCGGCATCGATGCTGCTCATGATCCAACAAGTCGTAAATGCTGAGCACCGGGCATCCAAAGTGCGCCGCCTGCTGCGCGTAGAAATAGCGGCCGGACCAACCCAAATCAACAATCCGGTCCCATGCCATTTCCGCCGTGGCCAGTTCGGACGCAACGGAATCGTCAGGATGCACCAATAAAATTTTCATGAATAAAAGACTTCGAAGCTCTCCAATAATACCGGAGGCTCAAGTTGTTACAGGCTAGATGCTCGAACGAATCGAAGTAAGGCGCATCCCATCGCTTAAACAATTAGCGGATGGAATTTTTCAGCATGTGTACAACATTCACCACTCCCAGCGCCGAACTGGCCGCGAGCGCCGGGGCAACCACTCCAAGTACCCAGAGTACGCGCCGGTCTTTGGGAAGCCAGCGGTAGAGCGCCAGCAGCACAAAGGGAAAAATGGGGATCGCGAACCGCGCAAAATTGCCGCGCGCCCAATAGGGATAGTTATACGTAAACAGGCACCAGAGATAGGGAGCGAGAAAAATAGCTTCCACCGGGTGAGACCTGCAATACGAACGGAATGTCTTCGACGTTGCCATCACGACAATCGCGCCCAGAACCAGAAAGATCCACCCGAAACTCAACACGAGATTGGTCCAAGGCGCTGGATAAAGCAAAGTGCCTTTGATAATGGCGTAAAAAGGGAACCCAAAGAGCCAACCGCCCTGCCACGCTTTGCTGTGGTAGCTGTTAACAGTTGCAAGAGCGTCTCCGAAATGGGCGGCGAGCGGGAGCGCATACAGCACGCCGACTAATAACCCGATCATCGTCGCGCCCGCGAATCTGCGAAAATCTTTTTTCCAAACCAGCGTCAGTCCGATGCCGACCAAGGCGAAAATTCCCAAGGGGCGCACGATTGTCGCGAGTGCCGCCAGCAGAGCCGCGAGCATCCAACGCCGCTCGCGTACCGAAACAAAAACTCCCAACAGAAAACACATGAACAAAGGCTCAGACCCGCCCAGGCAAGACCGTTGCACCCAGTCAAAGTTCAGTATCGCGAAGTAGCCGGCGATCCAACCGTCCCACAGGCGCTTCGCGAAAAATACCGTGAGCAGCGAGGGCACGAACGAAAACACCAGCAAAGATGCACGGTCGGAGAGGCCTGTTACCTTTGAGAGCGCCGCCATCGCATATGGCAAGCCCCAGAACTGCTTGATGATGACACCGTGGAAGTCCCAGCGGCGAATCGCCGAAGCGAGGTTCATGTAGGCCGAACTGTCGCCAAAGCTATCGACAGCGACCGCGTAGTTGCGCACGAGGGCCAGGATGGAGACAAAGATCGCGAAACTGAGGATAGCCAGCGAGAGGACTTCTCCCGACGACGGTCCGGAAGACACGGCGGATGGTTCCGCTACGGAACCCACGGATTCGCTCCTCATCCTGTTGGCGAGTATCTTGGAGGACGACATCAATCTCGGCCTTCGATTTCCTGACCTGAACCTCGAGATCCGTGGCTGCCAGTGACCGGATTATAGCGTGGTTATTCGGACGCTCGAATGTTGGGGAGACTGGGAATACACCTCATCCAAAAGTTTTTCTCGCAATTCTCCGCCCGTGCTTTGCGATAATCTGAAGAACAATTCCAGATGGCACGTTAGCGCGCAGGCACATTTTGAGTATCCCCGAAACAGCGATCGCCGCAGTGCCCCCGCCTCCCTCTTCGGGCGCCCCCGAAGCCCAGTTTCGCAGCGAGATGGGGCACATCTCACGGCATTCTGCCGTTTTTTTTCTGGGCACACTTTTCACTGCGGCGGCCGGATATCTTTTCAAGATCTACGTTGCAAGAGTGCTGGGCGCAGGCGCGCTTGGAGTCTATGCGCTCGGCATGACGCTCGTAGGCTTCTTCGGTCTTTTCACGGGACTGGGTCTCCCCCAAACCGCCGTCCGGTTCGTGGCTGCATATTCCGCGACCCAGCAATACCAGCGGTTGCACGCGTTTTTTCGACATGCACTCATCCTGCTGGCGGTGGCCAATCTTGCGCTCGCGGGCACGCTGATTCTCATCGGTCCATGGATCGCGCGGTGTCTATACCACTCTTCCGATCTGGCACACTATGTGCGCCTGTTCGCAGGTCTCCTCGCGTTGGGTGGTTTCACGGCCTTTATGGGACAGGTCCTGGCGGGATACAAAGATGTCGCGCTCCGCACCATGATCACGAACTTTATTGGCAGCCCGCTGAATATTGTTCTGGGCGTCATCCTGCTCGCCGGTGGCATGGGACTTCGAGGCTATGTTCTTGCACAAGTCGCCAGCGGCGCTATTGTGCTATGCCTGCTGTGTGCGGCCGCCTGGAGATTAACGCCGGCTGCGGCCCGGCACTTTCCATCCAAAGCTCCGAGAGTGGAATCGGAGGTCTTCTGGTTTTCGGCCGCTGTCTTTGGCGTCGGCTTTCTGGAATTTTCGCTGGGGCAAGCTGATAAAATCATGTTAGGAATTTTCCTCGATGTCCGGCAGGTGGGCATTTATGCAGTCGCGGCGTCGCTGGTGGCTTTCGTCCCAGTCGCGCTCCAGACGGTAAATCAGATTTTCTCTCCTACCGTCGCCGATCTCCACGCGCGCGGCGAGCACGCCCTCCTGGGCCGGATATTTCAAACCTTGACGAAATGGATCATTGGGTTGACGCTGCCCCTGGCATTCGTAATGATCCTCGATGCCAAGCCCTTGATGCGCTTGTTCGGGCCTGCCTTTGAAACCGGATGGATTGTGCTGGTTATCGGAACGCTGGGCCAACTCGTCAATGCCGGAGTGGGATCCGTCGGTTACCTTCTACTTATGTCGGGGAACCAAAGACGCTTGATTCGAGTGCAGACGATGACCGCCGTCTTTATGGTCGTAGTGACGTTCGCGCTGGTGCGGCCTTTTGGCATCATCGGAGTCGCGCTGGCTGCCGCCCTGACGAATGTGCTCACCAACTACTTGTGTCTGCGGGAGGTTCGCTCGGCGCTGCATCTCTCGCCTTACAACCGCACCTATCTTCGCCTGTTCCTGCCGTGTATCGCCAGCCTGGCTGCCGTTCTGTGCCTGCGCGTGCTGGGTGCCGGCTTTCATCCGGAGTGGATTCCGATTGGAGCGGCGCTGGTCATTGCCTACATTACATTTTGCGGATTATCGTTGATCGTCGGACTCGATGATGATGATCGGATGATCGTAACTGCGATTCAGCGCCGGTTGCTGGGAGCCGTGGGAAGGAATCCGTCCGCTTTGCAATAACCAATGACTTCAACAACCACCACGCCCGCGCGAAGACAAATCAGCCTGCCGGAGGATCTTTGCGTAGCCGCCGAGCAGCAATACGGTTCGCGCTTCGAAAATCTGGAAGTCCTGCTGGAATTCGTGCTGCGCGAGCTGACCCGAAGTGAGGCCGAGTCCCTCGACCAAACCGAGCAGGCGATTCTCGAAAAGCGTCTGCGGGACTTAGGCTATATCTAGCTCGTCATGCCGCCGCAGCCGACATTGGACCAGGTCCTTCGCGATAGCTACAGCCGCCTGCATCCTTCGCTAAGAGATCCGAATTGGTTGATCTTGCGCCAGCGGCGGAAAATCTTCGAGGCAGGATTGAATCGACTCCCGCAATCGAATCTTTCGGTCCTTGATGTCGGAGGCAGGCTGCAACCCTACCGTGTTCTACTGGGACCTCGCGTGAGCCGATATGTCTCGGTCGACCCGCAGGTCACGCCGCTCGTCAATGTTGCCGCCATGGGGGAAGCTCTACCTTTTCGCGACGAGCAATTCGATTTTGTGATCTGCACTCAAGTACTGGAATATTTTCCGGACCCAAGGCAGGCTGCATCCGAGATCAGGCGTGTGCTGCGGAAAGATGGCGTTGCATTTCTGAGTGTCCCTTCGGTCTTTGTGCGGGACAACGATAAGGAGTGTTGGCGCTTCCTTCCCGAAGGGCTGCGATATATTTTGAGAGATTTCGAAACCGTTGAAGTGCTTCCCGAAGGCAACAGCGTGACCGGCCTGTTCCGAACCATGAATGTCTTTCTTGTTTTCTTCATGAGACCCAGATTTCTTGTTCCTGTGCTCCAATGGACAGTAGTTCCATCGCTGAACCTGGCCGGATGGTTGCTCGGAAGACTCGGGGGCAAGAACGATGTTTTTGCGGTAAATTTCAGTGCGTGGGCTCGCAAATGAAAACGACTGAACGGCCGGCTAAATTCAAACCAGCCCGCACCCTCATCGTCACTTTTGCGCCTCCCTCCGAACACCTCATACTTATGGCGTGGATTCTGACCTCAACGCCCGCGTGCTCTCTGGATTCCTCGACTATCTTCGAGTCGAGCGCGGTTCGGCCAGGCTGACAATCTCGGCCTACACCGGCGACCTCGCGCAGTTCGCCGAATTCCTGGAAAAACGGCATCTGGCGTTAACGGCCGCGCGCCGCGAGGACGTGCGCGATTTTATCCAGGAGCTGTTTTCAAATCAGCTCGACGGCCGCTCGGTGGGCCGCAAGCTTTCGGCAATCCGGCATCTTTACCGTTATCTATTGCTCGACGGCAAAGTCGACAAAGACCCTACGCTCAACATCGACTCGCCGAAACAATGGAAGGTGCTGCCAAAATCTCTAAGCCGTGCTGAAGTCGAGTCGATGTTGGCCGGAAACACATCAACCGAGAACTCGCCGGCCGAAGGCTCGCTAACCCCGATGCCATCGCAAAAGAAGACTGCGCGCACGCACGCGATGGCCCAGCGGGATCGCGCCCTGCTCGAACTTCTCTATGCCGGAGGTCTACGCGTATCGGAGATCGCGGATGCTCGTTTGGAAGATCTGAAGCTGGATCTTGGCTACATCCTGGTGAAGGGCAAAGGGGACAAAGAACGCATGGTTCCCCTGGGAGTCCCAGCCCAGCAGTCATTGCAGCAATATCTGAACAACGCCAGAAGAGTGTTGGCAAACCAGAAAAGCTCTCCGCTGCTGTTTCTTGGCGTCGGCGCGCGTCGGTTGAGCCGTCAACGAGTATGGCAGTTGGTAGGGAAAGCTGGTGAAGCGATGGGACGCCACTCGAGCCCGCATATGCTGCGCCACTCCTGCGCGACTCACATGGTGGAGAACGGAGCCGATCTTCGCACGGTGCAGACGATCCTCGGCCACGCCGACATTTCGACCACCCAAATTTATACGCACGTAGCGCTCGACCGTTTGAAGAGCGTCTATGCGAAGCATCATCCCAGGGCGAAGGCGAGATCGTGAATTCACCACGGAGACACGGAGGAATACGAGAGAATTCTCCTTGAACTCCGCAGTTCCTTTGACAGAGACAGAAATTGATTTGAGATGTTCTCCGTGTCTCTGTACCTCCGTGGTGAGTTGTATTTCACATGCTAACTAGCGCAGCCCAAATCCGCCGCACCACGGTCGAACGCGCCACCGATGACTTTCTCCGTCATCTGCGCGAGCGCAACGCTTCGCCACACACGATCAAAGCCTACACGGGAGATCTCGATGCTTTCGCCGCTCACATCGGCACGTGCGAATGGCAAGCGATCGACCACATCGCGATTCGCGGATTCCTCTCACATCTCTACGACAAGGGGTTGAGCAAGACTTCGGTCGCGCGGGCACTGGCCGCAGTGCGCTCGCTCTATCGCTGGCTGGCGCAGGAAGGCGTGGTCGAGCAGAATCCGGCCAAACTGGTCTCGACTCCGAAGCTGGCCAAAAAGCTGCCCCGCGTTCCCACCATTGAAGAAGTGAACTCGGTGCTCGACGGCAAAATGCCGGAGGTAGCTTCGTTTCCCGAGCGCGACCGGCTTCTGCTCGAATTGCTTTATGGATGCGGCATTCGCAACTCGGAACTGGTGGGCATCAATCTCGATGACATCAGCATCAGCAACGAAGCCATCCTGATTCGTGGGAAAGGAAAGAAAGAACGCTTTGTTCCGTTTGGCGGGTCGGCCGGTGACGCGCTCGCCCGCTACCTCCCATGGCGCCAGGGGCTTCTGCGCGCAGTCAAGAAGACCACGCCCGCGCTCCTCGTCAACCAGCGCGGCGGACGCCTCACCACCCGCAGCGTAGGGCGCATCGTCAAGCGCATCGCCGTTGCCAAGGGGCTCTCGCCCGATGTCCACCCGCACACACTGCGGCACGCGTTCGGCACACATATGCTCGAAGAGGGAGCCGATCTGCGCGCCATTCAGGAATTGCTGGGCCACGAGCGGCTCGCGACCACTCAGCGTTACACGCAACTCTCAGTCCGGCACATGATGGACGTCTACGACCAGACTCATCCGCGGGCCAAAGCAAAGGCATCAAACGGATGACGTCCCCGTTTTCGAGAGCGTCATTCCCGATGGAGGAGTGCGTCTACGCTGACAATCAGCAGAAATGAGTTTCCTGCCTAGCTCTTCTTCCCAGTCACAGCAAAGAAGGCGGTTGCTTCCTGCTCAATATTCTTGCTGCCGCACTTGGGGCATCTCGGGTCGATTTCGTGTTCTTTAAGGGTGAGAGTCAATTCGAAGGATGCGTGACAATCGTGGCAAACGTAGTCATACACGGGCATGGAAACCTCCCGCTCGATTGCGATCACGAGCTATGGCTGGAATTGTACGCCGGCCCGTGTGTGCTTGTCCGTGAACACAAATTAGCGCAGGACCAGGTCCGAATATTCCGGGTGAGTTTCGAGATAGCCCGCAACGAAAGGGCAGATCACATCCACCCGCAGTTGATGCTCGCGCGCATAGTCGAGCGCAGTCTTGGCCAGTGCACCCGCGATGCCGGTACCGCGAAGCGAATTGGGCACCTCAGTTTCCAGCAGCGCGAGCACCCCATCCGCCAATGTGTAGTCGAGTGTCGCGACCTGTCCGTCGCGCTCCAGTTCGAAGCGCCCGGATGTCACCAGTGAGGGAGCGCGCTGTTTGTCGCCGAATAATCTCATCGCATCTCGCTCGTCAGAGCGACCACCAAAATACAACACCGGGACCGAGAACTAAGAGCTAGGAGCTGAGAGCCGTTTTGCGAAAATGCTCCAGTATTGCCTCGGCCTGCGATTTCGTCACCACCGCTGACAGTGCCGCCACGTCAGCCTGCTTCACCGCCTGCAGGCTGCCAAAGTGTTCGAGCAGGCGGCGCGTGGTCGATTCGCCAACCCCGGGAATTTCCCGGAGTTCGGTCGCGCGATCCCGAATCTGCCGCCGCTTGCGATGAAAAGTCACCGCGAAGCGATGGGCCTCGTCGCGGATCAACTGGACAAGATGCAGCACCGGCGAATGATGATCGAGCACGACGGGGTCATCCTCCTGCCCATATACATAAATAATCTCCTCCCGCTTGGCGATCGAGGCCAGCGGCTGGTTGATGATCTCCAAGGCTTCGAGCGCCTCTGCCGCGGCATGAAGCTGGCCGATTCCTCCGTCGATGAGGATCAGGCTGGGAAAAGAGTTTTTCTCCTCACACAGCCGTTTATACCGACGTGTGATCACCTCGCGCATCGAGGCAAAATCGTCGACGCCCTCGACCGTCCGAATGATGAACTTGCGGTAGTCGGACTTCTTCATCTTGCCGTCTTCCCAAACGACCATCGACGCTACCGTCTCCGCTCCCTGAATGTGAGAGATGTCAAAGCATTCGATTCGTTTGGGCAACTCGGGGAGAGCGAGCGCATCCTGAAACGCTTCAGCAATCGCGCGCGCATTAGGCTTGAGGACGCGAAAACGCTGGTCATATGACTGCTTGGCGTTGTTGCCGGCGAGGTCGATGAGTTCGCGCCTGTCGCCGCGCTGCGGGACGATGATGTGCACGCGAGCGGCGCGGGTAGCGCTCGCAGCCAGTTGATCGCTCAGGGCATCTTCGAGCCCATCGCGATCTTCGAAATCGACGGGCACATAGATATTGCGCGGCACGTACGGCTGTCCCAGATAAAGCTGGCTAAGCAAAGCGGAGAAAAATTCCGAGGGACGGAAAACCTCCGTGGAGGGACGGGCGCCCTCGCCCGTTACAGCATGAACATTGGACGAGGAATCGCTTTGCTCTCCCGGCTGGGACCATGCATCTGTCTCCTCATTCCGCGGCGCTGCAAATTCCGGCAAGTCTTCCCAGAAAAATTCGCGGCGGTCCAGCACTCGCCCTCCGCGCATGTGAAACAGATTAACGGCCAGCATGCCATTTTCGTAGTGATATCCAAACACGTCGGCATCGTCGCCTTCGGCAGCGGCGATGCGCTGCTTCTCCTGCAATTGCTCGACCGTAGAAATCAGGTCACGATATTTGGCGGCGCGTTCGAATTCCTGCGCCGTTGACGCTTCCGCCATACGCTCACGCAGGGATTTCGCCAGGTCCGTCTGGCGTCCTTCGAGAAAAAGCTTCACGTCGCGCACCGCTTCGGCATAAGCTTCAGGGGTGGTCAGGCCCTGCACGCACGGTCCCAGGCAGCGCTTGATGTAGTACTGCAGGCAAGGCCGCGCGTGGAACCGCGTGAGATCGACCTTGCAGGACGGAATGCAGAAATGCCGGTGAATGAGATCTACGATCCGGTACGCAAGATTGGCCGGGAAATACGGCCCATAATAAACGCTTCCGTCCTTGCGCAGGCGGCGCGTCACGTAGACGCGCGGCAAGCGCCCTCCCAGCGTGAGCTTGACGTAGGGATAGGTCTTGTCGTCGCGCAGCAGAATATTGAAGCGCGGCTTCTTCTGCTTGATGAAGTGGTTTTCGAGGGCCAGTGCCTCCTTATTGTTGGCGACGACAATGTAATCCACGTCCACCGCTTCGCGCACCAGCGTTCCCGTCTTCGCATCTTCCCAGCGTCCCTGATGGAAATAGGACGATACGCGTGAGCGCAGATTCTTGGCCTTGCCCACGTAGATGACCTCGCCCTCGGCATTTTTGTACAGATAAATGCCGGGCGACGTAGGAAGAGAACGGATTTTCTGCTGGAGGTCCACAGTGATTCGATGATCGATCTGGGTGCGGGGGAGCACACCTCGACCCACCATTGTAGCTTCCCGTTATCTTGAATCGGAGGCGATGGATCGCAGGATATGCGATTTGGTTCTCGACCGTTCCTCGTCCCGCCGATAGGCCACTCCGGCATTTCGAGTAAGACGTTTCTATCGCCGGAACGGAAGAGATGTGATCCCAATCGTGTGCCCGCCGCGCGGCTAGAGACTGTCCGCAGGTACAGTTGTATTTCGCATCGCGCTCAAGAGCAGCAGCGCAAGCAAGAGAATGCTCCAACTCTCATGCGGCAAGACAAACATCTTCCACCACCAGTAATTTCTGAACGCGGCAAAGTGTCCCGCTTCCTGCAGGCGCTGGAGCGCCGCCCCGCCCGGCACGAGAAATACGAGAATAATCGTTAGAAGTATGCTCTTGGCGATCGCGCCGCTCCGTCCCCGGAAGGCCATCAGACTCCACGCCAATGGAAAAATCAGCAGAGTTGCATCGTAAAAGCGATGGTAGAGGGGAAGCAGGCTGATAACCACGAGCGCGCTCAGGGCAAGCAGACTCTTTTCGCCATCGTCCGGGCGCTGCCGCAGGAGGAGCCACCAAACGATGCCCGCAGTGGCGGAAACGGCGAATGCCGCAATGCTCGCGCCTTCACGACTCTTGAGGAGCGTGTAGGCCGCTACCTGGAAGTTGATCAGGCCGAAGCGGAGAAGATTTGCCCCCGTGAAATCGCCAAGGCTTCCGGCAGCGAATAAAATTCGGTTGTCGGAGAGATAACTCTCCAGCCACGGCGTTCCGCTGACCGTCAAGCGAGCCACCGCAACGGCAAACAGGATCGCTACGATTCCAGTTCCAACACCCGCAATGCGCCAGCGGCCACGGACAAAATAATAGAAAAGAAATGGTAGCCCGATCTGCGGTTTCAGACAAACCGCAGCGGCGAGCAAAACACCGGCAAGCATTTCGCGCTCTCGCCCGGCAGCCAGAACAGCAGCCGCGCCGGCGGCCACGGCCACACTGACAATGCTTCCGGCAGCCAGAGCCGTATGAAATGGAGCGAGCGCGAGGGCAAGCGCGAGGAAAACGAAGCTCTGCCGCGCCCACGGAAGTAGCTTCGCCACTGACATGACCGAAGCGACGGTCGCCACAAATGACAGAAGCGTGATGATTAGCCACACGGGCTGGGCAATGTGCCAGGGAAGAGAGGCGATAGGGGTATTCAGAACAAAAGTCGGCAACGGGTAAGCAGTCGGTATGCCGCGTTTAAAGACCAGTGAACCGTCGGCGAGCTCGCGCGAAAGAAACTCGGGATGATCCGCGTCTGGTGGCCAGAGGCGCACCAGGGTTCGCGCGCTGTAGGGATCTTTGCCCTGCATCCAGGCCCGGGTCTGGACGTAAGGCGAAATGTAATCGTTAAAACTCGCGGCTCGGGCAAACCGTACCGGACCGCGCACGCAGAATTCGGCTCCGGCACACAACAAAAGAACGCCCAGAAGTATGTCGAGCGCGAATTTGGAGCTTGGCCGCGGACCGGGCATAGGTCAGAACCACTCGTGGCGTGACCGCAAGAAGATCACCGCAGCCGGCAAAGCGTAGCGCCGGCACCTTGCCGGCGGTTCCGAGGGCGCCCCGCCCTCGGCCTTCGGCGCTCATAGATAAAGATCATGCGATCACGACACTAGTTCATGCACCTCACCAGTGAACGCTGCCCATGCGAACTGCGTTACCGAACACCAGCGAAACCCGGCAAGCCGCGTTTCCATCGCGAGGTGCCAGGTTTATGCGCTCCAGCTCTTTACGAATTCCACCAGACTGCGCAGTGCAATCCCCGACGGACCCTTTGCGATCCATGGCTTCTGCTCTTCCATCCAGGCGGTGCCGGCAATGTCGAGGTGGATCCAGGGCGTGTCTTCGGCGAATTCTTTGAGGAACATGGCGGCGAAAATGGCACCTCCCCAGCGGCTTCCAGCGTTGGTCATGTCGGCGATGGTCGACTTGAGGAGCTCCTTGTATTCGTCGTCGAGCGGCAGCCGCCACATTTTTTCGCCCGCCTGCTTCATGGCCTGCGCGAAGCGGTCGTACATCCGATCGTCGCTGGCAAAAATTCCGGCGTTCACATAGCCAAGCGCGACCACGACGGCACCGGTGAGCGTGGCAGCGTCGACCAGATGAGTGCACCCAAGCTGACGCGCGTAGGAAAGGCCGTCGGCGAGCACCAGCCGCCCTTCCGCGTCCGTATTAATGATTTCGATCGACTTGCCGGACATCGCGATCTGCACATCTCCCGGCTTTTGCGCTTTGCCCGATGGCATGTTTTCCGTTGCGAGAATGATCGCCGTGACTTTCACCTTCGGCTTGAGCAGCGCAATCGCGCGCATGGCGCCGATCATCGTTGCTCCACCCGCCATGTCGTACTTCATCTTCTCCATGCCGTCGGCAGGCTTGATGGAGATTCCTCCCGTGTCGAATGTAATGCCCTTGCCCACCAGCCCGAGGTGAATGTTGGCGGGCGCGCCAGCGGGGTTATAATGCAGGACGATCAGCGCGGGCGGTTCGTCGGAGCCCTGTGCCACTCCCCAGAACGCGCCCATTTTCAGTCCCTTGATCTTGTCCGGGCCCAATACCTCACACCCCAATCCCACTTCCGAGGCCATCTTGCGTGCGCGCTCCGCCAGAATGTTCGGTGTCATGCGATTCGAAGGCTCGTTGACCAGGTCACGAGTAAAATTCTGCGACTCGGCGACGATACGCCCCTCATCGAGCGCGCTCTGCAAGAGCTTGGCGTCGCCCTGGGCCACGATGGTGAAGGCGTCGATCTTCTGATCATTGTTCTTGCGATCGCTCTTGTAATAGCCCGGCTCAAACTCGCCGATGAAGGCGCCTTCGACAACCGCGCGCACGCCATCCGGTACCGCCACCGCCGTTTCCGGAACGACGAAGGCAAAACTGCG
Organism: uncultured Acidobacteriaceae bacterium; assembly: GCA_963821295.1. GTDB lineage: Bacteria > Acidobacteriota > Terriglobia > Terriglobales > Acidobacteriaceae > Acidiflorens. The sequence goes on from CAWGDB010000003.1 coordinate 384,727, forward strand.
GATACTCTTGCCTTTAAGCGTGCGGACGGCGGCGCCCGCGAGCTTGCGGAGATCGGAGGCCGAGAACGTCTTTGCCTTTCCGCCGCCGAGCAGCAGCAGGCGTTTGGCTTTCAGGTTCGCGGGGTGATGAATGATCGTGGTCTCGAAGTTTTTCCCGGTAACTTCGCCGCTGGAGATCAGTTCTTTGGCGGCGTCTTGTACCGTCGGATCGGAAACCGCAACTTCCGGAGCTGGCTTATCTTTTTCGCCGCGATCTTTTTCACTTCGATCGAGAACGACGGCTACCAGGCAATCAGTTTCAAGTTCGGCAGGTGTGGAAGAAGAAAGGTTCGTATTCATAGTTGACGTGTCTTCAGTATCAAACGGGGGACGCTGGACGTGCAAGAGGCTGCGCTTATCCACCACGGAGTCGCGGAGACACGGAGAAAACCGGCCGCTTGGCAAACCTTCCGTCGTTCGTTCTTAAGATGTTAAGGGTTTTCTCCGTGTCTCCGTGACTCCGTGGTGAAAAACCAGACTGGGACCTACCACACCTCTAGGCGGACCGCCGATCATTTTCGCTAGGCTTTGCGGCTGCGGACAATCGCCTCCCGTGCTTCCTTGTCCGCTGTGCGCCGGCGCTCCGTTTCGCGCTTATCCCATTGCTGCTTGCCCTTGGCCAGAGCAAGTTCGACCTTCACCCTGCCGCCTTTAAAGTAGATGCGAGTAGGGATCAGCGTAAGCCCCTTTTGCTGCGTCTTGCCGATCAGTTTGCGAATCTCCTCGCGGTGCGCCAGAAGCTTGCGGGTCCGCTCCGCCGCGTGGTTGGAATAGCCGCCATGCTCATAGGGACTGATGTGGCAATTCAGCAGCCAGAGCTCGTTGTCTTTGACCAGACCATATGCGTCCTTGAGATTGGCTTTCCCGGAGCGTACCGATTTGACCTCGGTGCCGCTGAGCACGATCCCCGCCTCGAATTTTTCGAGCAAGAAATAATTGTGGCTAGCGTTCCTATTGACGGCAGCATCTCGCTCCCCGGCCGCCGTAGGCTGGCGGCGAGGATTCTTCTCTGGGTTCGACTGGGTCTGGTGACTGGTCTGCTTAGCCATTTAGCTTAAAAAGAAAGTATCACGAGGGAGGGGAGGAAGTTCTCAGAAGTCAGGTCTTAGGTCTCAGGAAAGGCGGCCCCCGACGCCTTTCGGACGCCTCTCGAAAGAGAGGAATGCGAGTCACACCTCCCCCATTTTCACCCTCGGACCTAAGACCTGAGACTGCGGACCTGCCCCTGAAGTACATGTACCAATGAGTGTAAACACCCGGTTACCAATGACTTCGGGAGCTGGTTACGGCAATGCTATAATCCGTTTTTCCGGTACTTTTCGCGAGGAATCGCCGTCTTGACGGGCCGCGCCGCCGTTATTTCGCCGTTACGGTCGGTGTCTCGTCGTGCCAGGACTGTGAGAATCGGAAGAGACTCTTATCCAGATTCTATGAGGAATGTTTGATGACACGCCTGATGCGTCCGGCCCTGTTCATGCTGGTGGTGGTTTCCCTCTGTCTGAGCTCTTCGGGGAAGAGCAAAGATTCTGCCAAGGCGCTCTATGAAAAGGGCGTCGACGCCCAAGCCCGGCAGGACTACGAAAAGGCCTACGAGTATTTCAAGGGAGCATACGATCGCCAGCCCAAGGACGTCAGATATCGCGCTGCCTATGAGCGCAATAAATTTCTGGCCGCCGCCTCGCTCGTGCACCGCGGCCAGATCCTGCGCGATCAGGGCAAGCTCGAAGAGGCGCGGACTGCCTTCGAGAAGGCGTTGGAGATCGATGGTTCCTCGTTCATCGCGCAGCAGGAACTAAAACGTACACTTCAAATGATCAAGGAGGCGCAGAACCCCCAGCCCCAGTCTTCGGCCGGACCCGGCGTCTCCAGCTTGCGAAAGCGTCTGGAAATGGCAGAGGGTCCGGTAGAACTGGCCCCCATTTCAGGCGCGCCAATCACTCTGAAGTTGACCGAAAAATCGAACGTGATTTATGAGACGGTGGGCAAGCTGGCGGGCATCAATGTTCTCTTCGATCCCGACTATACGCCCAAGCAAGTGCGTATCGAGCTGAACGGAGTCACGCTCGAGGAAGCACTGTCAATCATCTCATTCGAGACCAAGACCTTCTGGCGCCCCATTACCCCGAACACCATTTTTGTCGCGCAAGACAATCCCGCAAAGCGGAAAGAGCTGGAACAAAACGTCATCAAAACTTTCTATCTTTCCAATCTTTCTCAGCCGACCGAATTGCAGGATGTCGTTAACGCAATGCGCACCATCCTCGAGGTAAGCCGCATTCAGCAGCTGCCCTCCCAGGGAGCGATCGTGGTGCGCGGAACTCCGGATCAGGTGGCGCTGGCGCAAAAACTGGTGGATGATCTCGACAAGGCCAAGCCGGAAGTGCTGATTGACGTGGCGGTAATGGAAGTGAGCCGCGACAAAATGAAGCAGCTTGGCATCAATCCCCCAACCAACGTTTCCGTGGCTCTGCAGCCTAACGTCAACACCACGACGCCGACAACGACTACCACCGGCGCGGGGACGACGGCCTCGACCACAGGTCAGACCGCAAATGGCCTCAGCCTCAATACCTTGAACCAGCTGAACGCCACCGATTTCCAGGTGACCATTCCCTCCGCGACGGCGACCGCCTTGTTGAGCGATAGCAGCTCGAAGATCGTGCAGAATCCCCAGGTTCGCGCGCTGGATGGGCAGAAGGCGACCCTGAAGATCGGCGAACGGGTCCCGGTTGCGACCGGATCGTTCCAGCCCGGCATTGGCGGCGTCGGCATCAATCCTCTGGTCAATACGCAATTTCAATACCTGGATGTCGGCGTCAACATTGATATCACTCCGCGTGTGCATGCCAATCGCGAAGTTTCTCTGAAGTTATCGATGGACGTCTCGGCCGTAACCTCCTACACGAACATTGGCGGTATCAGCCAGCCCATCATCGGGCAGCGCAAGGTTGAACACGAAATCCGGCTGAAGGATGGAGAAGTGAACCTGCTCGGCGGGATGATGGAAGACCAGCAAACGAAGGCAATCAGCGGAATTCCCGGTCTGGCCTCGATTCCGATCCTAAAATACCTCTTCTCGCAGACCAACACTGAACACCAGGAAGATGAGATCGTCTTCGTGCTCGTCCCCCACATCATTCGCGGACCCGAAGTCGTGCCGGGGAGTGAAGATATTCTTGATGTGGGAACGGCGAACTCGATTTATCTGCGAACCAAGTCGGCAGTGCTGACCACTCCGGCGCCCTCCCCTGCCCCGGCAGTTGCGCCGCAGAGCACGGTACCGAATCCGCCGCCTCATACCGGCGCGGCAGTTCAAAACATACCTCCGGCCGCTGGCGCTGCGGGAGCATTCCTGTTCGATCCGCCGACCTTGAACGAGGCGAAAGGCGCGACCTTTACGGTCAATGTAATGCTTACCGGCGGAAACAACGTGTTCTCGGTACCGGTGCAGCTCAACTACGATCCCAATCAACTGCAGGTCGTCAACGTTTCCAATGGCGGCTTCCTGTCGCAGGATGGGCAGGCCGTGGCGCTCGTCCATCGCGACGATCCCACCACTGGCACCCTGCAGGTCACCGCCTCGCGGCCTCCGGGAGTGGGCGGCGTCTCAGGCCAGGGAGCGGTCGTAACCCTTACTTTCATGGCTAAGTCTGCGGGCCAGTCGGCCCTGACCATCACGCGCGGCGGCGCACGCGATCCCGCCATGCAACCGATTACAATGAATGGAGCGCAGGCCGCAATCACCATTCAGTAAACGAGATTCAGTCAACCAGATGTCGGTAAACCAGAGTTTGTTATGGATCATCCAACTACCATGAGAAAAATGGCGCCCGCCCTGAGGCGGAGGCAGCGTGGCTTCACGCTGATCGAACTGATTGTCGCCACCGCGATCCTGGTCATCCTGACCGGAATGGCGGTTCCCATGGTGCGCGTCACGGTCAAGCGTGAGCAGGAGCGCGAACTCCGCCAGGCTCTCTGGACGCTGCGGGATGCCATCGACCGCTACAAGGCGGCCGCTGACAGCAATGCCTTCCAGACCAAGGTCGGCAGCGAAAATTATCCCCCCGACCTGGAAACGCTGGTAAAGGGCGTAGATGTCTCCGGCAAAAAGCTGAAGTTCCTGCGCAAGGTTCCCATCGATCCCATGACCGGAAAAGACGAATGGGGAATGCGCTCCATGCAGGACGATCCCACCTCCGATTCCTGGGGCGAGCAGAACGTCTTCGATGTCTATACCAAATCGCAGGGCGAAGCTTTGGATGGCACGAAGTATAAGGACTGGTAGATGCAACTAAGATCCAGAGCGCGCCAGCGTGGCTTCACTCTCATCGAGATGCTGATCGTCATCGTCGTGATGGGGGTCCTGCTCGCGCTCGCCGTTCCCAGTTACAACACCACCATCACCCGGTCCAAGGAAGCCCGGCTGCACCATAATCTGGTGACCCTTAACAACCTCATCCAGCAATACTCGCTCGACAAAAAGAAGGCGCCGCTCCAACTGCAGGATCTGGTGGATGCGGGATACCTGAAATTTATCCCGGATGACATTACCGGCAGCAATACGACCTGGCAGACCGAGCAGGAAGATCCCGAGAAGGCTTGGAACCCGGATGAGCCCGGCATCGCCTCCGTGCACAGCGGCTCCGACCAGACGGCGCTCGACGGCAGCGCGTATTCCGGCTGGATAAACTAGCGGTAAGGCAATGAAAGCCACCTTCCCACGCGCCGATCGCCCACGCCCCGATCGCCAACCCACCGACCGCGGATTCACGCTCATCGAGATGATGGTCGTGATCGCCATCATGATCATCCTCCTGGCGATGGCGATGCCCATCTACAGCGCCAGCATCCGCGAGGCGCGCGAAGAAAACTTCCGCCACAATCTCGAAACCCTGAACCAGGTCATCATTCAATACACCCTCGACAAGCAAAAAGCGCCCAAGTCGCTCGAGGACCTGAAATCGGCCGGATATATCAAGTCCATTCCGAACGACATCACCGGAAGCCAAACCTGGCAAACGGAAGAAGACGACTCCACGATTATGGTAATCGGGCAGACCGAAGGTGGTCTCTACGGCGTGCACAGTGCCTCCAATAAAATGGGCAGCAACGGCAAGGCCTATTCGGAATGGTAGATTCGGCGATCCGGTAGTGTCCTAAAGTTTAGGACGCTACCGGGGATCCGCCTGAGACCCTGCGCAATCGATAATCTGTAGCCGAAGTTGATTTGCGTACGACGCTGTCAGATGGGGGTCGCCTACTGTCCGGCCGCTACAGGGTTTTCTGAGCGTGATGGCGGAAGGGTGAACAAACGGCGCAAAGTCGTGCGAACGCTGTTAACAGCAGCAATCCGCTAGAATCTCCCTACCATCGTCTTCACGAGTCTGATCATGACCAATCCTGTGAATCACGAAGAGGCATTTGTTAAAAGCGTTCATACCCAATCACCGACAGGAACGCTCCTTAGGAATTATTGCGAACCGGAAAAAGAGAGCGAAACTCCTTACTGAGCTTGCTCACTTCAAAGCCCTCAACCCGAAGTTCATGGTGGAGATTCCTCCAACCAGCGGAGGGGTTCCGCGTTGGTGGACTTGCTCAAGGCGAAGGGCGCTGCATCAACCTGCTATGTCATGTCCGAGAACACAAAATTGGACGGTCGGGAAATGGAGTTGGAAGCCGCACTCAAAAAGACTGTCGGGTATCAGATGGGCACGCTCATTTCGTGCGTGCCCGGAAAACTGGCCTATTTCGAGGACGAGGATGGCCGCTGGATTCTTGAGCGCATGGTTTAGTTGGCGTTTCACCAATAACGGCGATTCTCAGTTAGTGAAATCGCTGCTTACGTCATGATCCCATTGAAAAGACAGAAGAACGCCGCTTTTTCTTGAATTTGTGGTAAAAAAAGTCCGATGACAGGCAAGGATGAAAAGGCTCGGCGCAATGAATTGCTGCATTCTCAACGAGAGGAAAAACGACGGTCAATTCGTGAAGGATTACCTGTTCCCGCAACGATGATGAAGGCGCTTTTCGATTATGTCGATAAGCATCTAGCATCTTCGGGGTGCGACGATACTCTGCATCACGCAAGTGAATTCATTCGCGCCAATAGCCTTCCCGCAGAGACGGTTCTTGCTTGGCTTGAAGGCGCGGGGGGATATTGCGATTGTGAAGTGGTAAGCAACGCGGAGCAGATTCTCGAAGATGCTGTTCCCGGATACCGTGACTTGCCCCCTCCGGACAGCGTGCGCGGATAGATGGCGCAACATCGCGGGTGCACCAACTCTGGGTTGTGAGCGGCAACCGCCTCGGTTAGGTCAAATGACTCAGATAGGATATCGGTCGTGTCCAATACGTGGAGCCGCCACTCTGAATGATCGTCCTAAATGATCGCCCCGAATGATCGTCCTCTCCCGCGCACACCACCCTCCTGACGCCCATCCAACCTTTCTGCTACCTTAATCACTTCGCTTGCTGGAGGTGATCTTTTGAATTTCGACTTCCTGAATCGTTTGCAGCCCTTCGCGCAACTGGTGATGCGGCTCGTCCTCGGAGCGATCATGATCGCGCACGGCTATCACAAGGTCTGGGGCGGATTTCATCATCACATGGATATGGTCGGTTCCCTGGGACTTCCCGCCCACCTGGCCTACCTATCCGCCGGCACCGAATTCTTCGGCGGCATCGCGATCGTGATCGGCCTGTTTACGCGCTTCTTCTCACTCGCCTTTCTGATCGAGATGTGCGTCGCCATCTGGAAGGTGCACTTCAAGAATGGACTGACCGGCCCCGGAGGATTCGAATTTCCGATGGCCCTGGCGGCGATCGCATTTGCCCTCTTATCCCTGGGCGGCGGACCGTGGGGCTTGAGCTTTCCCCGCGCCGGCAGCGCTAAAAAAACCAAATGAAGTCTCGGCAACACTCCCTATCGCCCGGGCATTTTTGTTACATCACTGAGGGTTGGTTTTCACTTCTTCAATCTGACTTCTGACTTCTGACTTGCGTCACCTCCACCCTCTCTCGTCGCAATGTAAAATATCCCCATCAACAGCCATGACCCTCTCCCGCTTCGTCACCAAGTCCGCCTTCCGCAACAAGCGGCGCAGCATCCTGACGGTCGCCAGCATCGCCTTTTCTCTGCTCCTGCTGAGCGTCATGCTGAGTGTCTGGCGCAGTTTCTACATCGACAAGGGAGCCCCCGATTCCGCTCTCCGCATCATGACGCGCCACAAGGTTTCGCTAGCCAACTTCGTTCCCATCTATTACCGCGACAAGATCCGCGCCATCCCCGGCGTAGTGCACGTCGTCCCCATGACGTGGTTCGGCGGCAAATATAAAGACGACAAGCCCGAAAACTATTTCGCCCAGTTTGCCACCGACCCCGACGAATACTTCGAGGTCGCGGCCGATAAGATCATGCCAGCCGACCAACTTGCCGCCTGGAAAAAGGACCGCGCCGGCTGCGTAGTCGATATCGACCTCGCTCGCAAACACCACTGGAAGATCGGCGACCACGTCTATCTTCAGGGCACAATTTTTCCCGCCAATCTCGATCTCACCATCCGCGGCATCTACACCATCGATCCGCCCAATAGCGCTCTCTATTTCCACGCCAAGTATCTCGAGGAGTCCGTCGACTGGTTCAAAGACACAGCCGGCTTCTACTTCACGCGCGTCGATACGCCAGAAGACATGCCCAAAGTCGCCCACGCCATCGACGACCTGTTTCACGGCAGTCCGGTTCCCACCAAGAGCGAGAGCGAGCAGGCCTTCAAAGCCGATTTCATCGCCACTCTGGGCAACGTCAAAGCCTTCATCCTGAGCATCTGCGGAGCCGTCGTCTTCACCACGTTGCTCGTCTGCGCTAACACCATGGCGATGTCCATCCGCGAACGCACTCGCGAAGTTGCCGTCCTGCGAACGCTCGGCTTTACGCGCGGAAGCATTCTCCGGCTGCTGTTGAGTGAATCAATCGCGGTTGCTCTGATCGGTGGCGCGGCCGGCGTCCTGCTGGGAACCGTCGTCATCCTCTTCATGGCTCGCCCCGGCATCGGCCTGCCGGTCGCCATGCACATGACCTGGCAGACCGGAGCCGTCGTTCTCGCGGTCGCCGCATTCGTGGGACTAGCCAGCGCCCTGATCCCCTCCTATCGCGCCTCGCACCTCGGCATCGTCGACGCCCTCCGCCACATCGGCTAGTACCGTGACTGCGAGAACCTCTGCAATCTGACCTCTGACCTCTCACCTCACCCCGTGATGCCAATCACTGCCCTGTCCCAGCGACGCGCGGTATAAGAAAATCAGACGGAATATCCGCCTGAACGGAGGCACGTCATGGTGACTTCCCAGGCAAGTGTCGTCGCATCTTTCAAGACCATTCTCTTCGCAACCGACTTCGCGTCTTCCTCCGAAGCTGCTCTTCCCTATCTGTTGAGCCTCGCCCGCTGCTTCGATTCCACCGTCATAGCAGTCCATGCCGTACCCTTCGAAGCGCTCTCCGGACTCGCCGCTGTCCCTCCCATGGTCGAGTTCGACGCCGAATGGCGCGACGCCTTGCAGGCCATGCGCACCTATGAGCAAGGCCATCCCTTCACTGGCCTTCGCCACAAATTTGTACTGGAGCATGGGCCTCTACGCGAGGTAATCGAAGATCTGGCCACGCAACACGCCGCCGACCTCATCATCCTCGGCACTCATGGGCGCCAGGGCCTCCGCAAGCTCTTCGCCGGCTCTTTTGCGGAAGAGATATTCCGCACTGTCACCTGTCCGATTCTGATCGCCGGCCCCGCCCTCGGACCCGCACCCCAGGATTGGAAACCACGGCGCATTCTCTTTGCCACCGACTTTTCCGCCGGTTCGATTCATGCGCTCCCCCACGCCATTGCCCTTGCGGAAGCGAATGACGCGAGATTGCTGGTCATGCATGCCGTCCCCCTAGTCCCCTGGGAGCAGCAGTCCGATCTCGACGTGACCTATCAGGAACGCCTGCGCAAGCTCATTCCAGAGGGTCAAGAAAATGGTCGTCCGCACCGTTGCATGATCGATGTCACCGTTGAATTCGATCTCGCAGCGCCCGGAATTCTCGCCGCGGCCGATGAACTCGAAGCCGACCTCATCGTCATGGGAGTGCACCACGCCCGCTTGCCCAGAGTCGACGCGCACGTCCCCGGAACCACCGTCTCCGAAGTTATTGGCAACGCCCACTGCCCGGTGCTCACCGTTTGCGGATGACCTTTGACCGTGTGGTGGCGAGGCTCCGCCCCGCCGGGACGAGACGCAGCCCCGTCACCACGCCAGCAGGTGTTCCGGAGTATCTACAACGCATCTGCAGGGAGGCAGCGCAACAATTTCGGAGTTGGAAACAAGGCACGAAAGCGAGACGGCAGCAAGGATAAATCCCACTCTCCCGCCATAGCCATCCCAAATGCTACACTCGCTTGCGATGCGGACCGATCTCTTACCGCTTTGCGACGAGCATTACCGCACCATGGAGCCGGTCCTCGCTCCCTATACCGCTGATTTCTTCATCGAATTCTTCCGCTGCACCGACAAGTTTTGCCATCGTTGTTTCGGCGAGCGCACCGGCTACATCACTCCGCAACGGGGAGCCATGCCTGTCATCACTCCCAACCAGCCCAAGTGCAATCGCCACGGACGCCCAATGTTCATCATCTCCCTCGATCGCCAGCGCAATCACGCCACCTATGCCTGCGCCGAGCCCGATTGCCCGGAGCGCGTCCTTCGTACCTAACTCGGAATCGACGAGTTAAACCTGCGTGGACCCGGTATCCTCACCATGGTCTTTCTGCTCCCTGCCATGGCGGATGCGGCGCTCATGATCTCGGGGTTACCGATCAAGTATCTCGGATAATCTGTGATAGCCAAGACCTGATCTTGCACAGCACTGTCGGATGGGGGCGCCACTATTCGGCCGTAACAGGGTCTTTGAGTGTGATTGGCTGAAGGGCGAACAGACGGCGCAAAGTTGTGTTGGTTTCGCCAGTTGAGGGCTATAGTTAGCGAATGAAAACAAAATTGGCCGCTGCAATTCTCATCGAAGTCGTGGTGCTCCTCACCGTGTCTCTCGCTCAGCAGTCCAGCCCGCTTGCTGATCCCGAAGCCGAACGCATATTGGACAAGGCAGCACAGGCTGAAGGTGGGGATAGTGTCTTGGCCAACCTGCGGACGCTTCGACTGACGGGCAGTACGTATTGGGGTCCCTCGCATCGGCTCAGCGATTTTGAATCCATCATCAAGTTTCCGGACAAGTTTCGCGACACCTTCCAGACCATCGAGGGTGGCACGCTAATCTATGGGTTTGACGGAAAAGAGGCTTGGAAACAATTGGCTGCGCGTGAAAGCTCGACTGGACTGCCCAGACTTCAACTTTTGCTTCCCGTCGCGCAGTGGCGATTGCGCTACACGGAAGCCAAGTTTGCGGGGCGGCGCAAAATCGGAAACCGCCAAGCCTATGTCGTTCGCGCCCTTGTCCGTGGGCAAACCTCACTCGCAGATTATTACTACGATCCTGTCAACTACCTCTTATTGCAGGTAGATACTGCGTCTTCTGAAACGCTGCCAATGACATATCGCGTGTCGCGCTTCCAGGATATCGACGGCCTGAAAGTTCCTCGCGAATGGAATTTTGATGAGAACCGTACCGTCGTTGCGTCGATCAAACTAAACATTGACATTGACGACAAACAATTTGCGAAACCGAAGTAGCGGCACGACTTCCCCGATAATCGAATCCCTAATATCAATTTCCCGTAAGCCACTTCCACTGCGCATCGCCAAGCGGCACAACGCTCAGCCGCCCCTGGCGCACCAGAGGAGACACCGCAAACAGCTTGTGCGCCTTGATCTCGGCCAGTGTCTTCGGGGCCGCAATCGCCTTCCCAACTTTAATCTTCACCAGAGGAGTCTTCACATCGCTCGCATCCACCGACACCACCGACGCCGTCCCCACCGCGCTCTTCTCGTCGCCCGTGTGATAGATCACCAGCTGCTCGCCCGGCTTCATCTCCCGCAGATGCTTCACTGCCGCCGGATTCGTAACTCCATCCCAGATCGTGGTTTTCTCGCGCTCAAGATTCGCAAACGAATAAATCGTAGGCTCCGTCTTCAATAGATAGTTCATAGCTGTGATCGGGCTTTTACTTCTGCAATCTGACTTCTTACTTCTGACTTGATTTAAGCACTCCCCGTATTCGCCATCGCCTCCACCGCTTCCCAGGTCGTGGCAAACGTCACAAAGAAGTCCTTCACCTTTGTGATCTCCAGAATCTTCCCCACGCGCGGCTTCACGCCCGTCAGCACCAGGCATCGTCCCCTTTTCTGATGCGATACGTAGGTTGCCACCAACGATCCCAATCCCACCGAATCGATATAGGGAACATCCGACAAATCCAGAATCACCGTCTCCGCAGTCTCCTTGCGCACCGCCTCTTCAAAATGCGCCGTGGTCTCGATCGTAATCGGGCCCTTCAGCAGAAGAATCCGCTGATCCTCCGCCACTCCCTCATAGCGCTCGACCTCCAGTTCTTGCACGCCGCCCATGGCTGCCGATTGTAGGCCACTCGGTTCCATCTGTCACCTTGGCTTCCACCGAAATTTATTCGAGCGTAACAAATCAACAGGCAACGTTTTCTTGTGTTACCGTGTCTGATGGTTTCAACGCTTGCCCCTCCATGGGTGGGCAGAGGAGAGAACTGATGAAGACTTGTCTGACCAGAAACATCAAACTGCGCGGATCATCGCTGGTGGCCGCCTTCGCGCTCGCCGGATTCCTGCTGCTTGCCGGAACCCCGCGCGCCTTGGCCGACGAACATGACTGCCAGAAGCGCATCGTCCGGGCCGATCATCGGCTCCACGAAGCCGCCGAACATCACGGCTGGAATAGCCCGCAGGCCGACCGCGCGCGCGCCCAACTACATGAAGCCCGCGAATTTTGCTGGGGCCACTACCACCGCTGGTGGGATGAGGATGCCCATCGCTGGCACACCGAGCGCGACTGGGACGACCATGACCACGAGCATGATCAAGACCACCACTGATTGAAAAGTACGGATCGAAAAAAGATTGAACGAAAACTGCCGAAAGAAGGGTTTAGAGGAAGGTGGCTGGACTCAACGGGCCTGAAGGTCTGGCGCTCCAACCGGAGCGCCTTTTGATTTCATTTCTGCAATGTGATTTTGATTTTGACCTTACTTCTGCAATCTGACTTCTGCCTTCTGACTTCGCTTGACTCTGATCTCACTTCTGCAATCTGAGCTTTGACCTCAAACCTCGCCCCTACTGCGGTTTCTGCTCCGGCGCCTTCTTGTCGTCGTAGATCGAGTACTGCCCCGCCGGACGCTTCAGCTTCACCGTAATTTCCGTCTGCGGCTTGTTCACCTCATAGTCCTCGCCAAATGTCTGGAAGCCTTTCGCCAGCACCTGCACTTCCACCGATCCATACGGAATCCCGTCCACACTCGCCTGCCCGTCGGCATCCGTCTTCAACTCCATCTCTTCCCTGCTGGCCTTTCCCTTGCGATTCAACGAATGCACCACCACTTGCGCATACTTGATCGGTTTGCCATCCGTATCGCGCACCACCACAAAGCGCACCGAAGATGCCGGCCCCTCGTTGTCCTGAGCCCAAGCCGCAAAGCTAACCCCAACCAATACCGTTGCTACAGCTACAATCGGCGCGATCAAGAACCATTTTCCCCTTGTAGTTTTCATTTCACCCTATATCCCGCAGGATTTCACTTCTGCAATTTGACTTCTTACTTTTAACTTGCTTCTGCCATCCTATTGCGGCTTCTGCTCCGCCGGAGGCTTATCCGGCCGCGTGCTCTTATCGTCCGGCTTTTTGCCTTTTTCCTGCACCCCATACGATGAGTACTGCCCTTTCGGCCGCTTCAGCCGCACCGTAATCTGCGTATCCGGCTGCTTGATCTCGTAATCCTCGCCAAACGTCTGAAACCCCGGGGCCAGCACCTGCACCCGCAGAACTCCATACGGAATTCCCTCAATCTCCGTCCGCCCATCATCGTCCGTTTTCAGTTCCAGCCCGCCCATCGCCTGCTTGCCTTTGTGATTCACCGGATGCAGCACCACCGCCGCATTCTTTACCGGCTTGCCGTTGGTGTCGCGCAGCACCATGAAGTGCATGTTTGACATCGGCCCCTCATACTCATCGTCGTCCTGCGCCCATGCGGCACGAATCCCACTCGCGCCCACCAGCAACATGACTCCCACAACAACCGCAACCCTTTTCATGATCTCCATTCTATGCCGTCTACTCCAGTCCCTTCACTACATAGGCTTCCGACAACGCCTGATAGTAGACATAGGCATAGGCGCTTCCATCGCTCGAGAAAGTTGGCCGAAACGCCCGCGAAGCTCCCGCCGGCAAATTCTCTCCAAATGTCCTCCACAATTCCGTTTTGCCGGTCGCCACATTCACCCGGTACAAGTCCGCCGCTTTTTTGCGGAGTTGCCTTGGGCCCGCATACAACGACGCCCCATCCGGCGTCCACCCCGACACTCCCCATTTCGCGTCCAACCCCGGAACCAGCCGCAGGCCGCTTCCATCCAGCGGCCAAACGCCCCATTTCCCATCCGGCCCCATCACCGCCAGATTACGGCCGTCTGCAGACAGCGCCGTGCCCGCGATGCCTTCCGGTGTGAGGGGTTTCGAGTCTCCGCTGCTCACATCGATCAGGTAATCCCGCGCCCCATGCCCGGCTTCAATTCCGCTCGCCACCAGATGCCTGCCATCCGGCAAGTAGCGAACGCCCTCGTAGCTTATATTGTCATGCGTCAACTGCCTCGCCTCGCCCGCGCCCGTCGGCACCATGCTGAGCGCCCCCTCCTTCGCCGGCTTCGTGATCACCCATTTGTTATCCGGAGAAATCGCCATCCCCACGCCCTGCCCAATCCGCACCGGAGGTGAACCATCCGTATCCCGCAGGAACACCGTATAGCCCGGTCCCCCTCCATCGCCCTCTTCTTCAAACAGAACCCTCTTGCCATCGCGGCTGATGTCTCTCAGATTCGCCCATCCCAGCCACCCCAGTTCCCGCTCTTCTTTTGCGCCCGGCGGAATGCCTCGAATTCCCAGCCGAAACTGGTGCGTGATCATGAGCGCCGTCCCGTTGCGCATATCTTGCAGCCACATCCCGCCCGGAACGTTCGCAATCGTCCGCAGCTTTCCGTCCAGCGTTACCCCGTGCAGGTTTTGCGCGCTGCCATTTCGCGTCGCCGTAAACCAGATCTCATCCCCTTTCGGTGACCATTCAATCCCCTGCGCCGAAACCCATCCCGAGGAAAGTTTCTTCTCGTGCCCGTTGGGATCGATCACCGCCACTGAGCCTTCGTCGTCGCCTCCCGTGTTCTCGTGGTCCGCAAACGCCACCCACTTCCCGTCCGGCGAAATCTTCGGATGGCTGATCCAATTGATGCTGTCCAGCAAAACCTTTCCAATCGGATATTCCAGCCGCCAGTGGCGATTCTCCGGCACATAGTGGACCACCGCCATCTTTTCTCCGTCGGCCGCCCAATCCGCGTCCTGCACATTGTCCAGCATCTCGCGCGGCGTACCCCCGCTCAGCGGAACCCGCGCCAGCGTCCCCGATCGCGCATATCCCGAGTAATAAACCGTGTTGAGCCGGATCGCCAGCTCTCCGTTCTTCGAGATCGAGAGCAGCTCCGCATCTTTGATCCCGAGTTCGCGTGAGCCTGTCTCATCCGTGCGGGCCATGTAAAGCTGATCGTCGCCTCCGTCCCACGATGCGCTATAAACCACGCTGCCATCGGGAGTGAAGCGCGCATTCCCCAGCGAGCCCGTCCTGAATGTGATCTGCTGGTACTCCGGCAACGCCGTGTGCACGCTGCTCCGCCCCAGCCACCAACCCCCGCCAATCGCCAGAACTGCAAGGACTGCCGCCGCTCCCAACACCAACATTCCACGCTTCGCCGGAATCGCCCCACTCGCACCGCTCGCCCCCGAATCCGCAGCGATCACCGCCACCTGCCCGCTCGTCCTCGAACTCGCTGAACTATCGGCCAGCGATTCCAGGTTGAAGGCCACATCTCCCGCCGACTGAAAGCGCTGCGCCGGATTCTTCTCCAGGCAATGCCGCACAACCCGCTCCAACGGCGGCGGAACATTTCGAGCCGTTTCTGAAAGCTCGGCCGGCTCCTCCTTCAAGATCGCGCTCATCGTGTCTGCCGGCGTCTCCCCGTGGAACGCGCGCTTGCCCGAGAGCATCTCGTACAGAATCGCTCCCAGCGCAAAAATGTCCGATCGATGATCCGCTCCCTTCCCCCGCACCTGCTCCGGAGACATATACCCGACCGTCCCCAGAACCTGTCCCGCTTCAGTATTCACCTGCACGGTAGGCGCATCGTCGCTCCCACTCGACGTTTCCGGACGCGTCAATTTCGCCAGCCCGAAATCCAGAATCTTCACCCGTCCGTCATCGGTCACAAAAATATTTTCCGGCTTCAGATCCCGGTGCACGATGCCTTTGTTATGCGCGGCTGCCAATCCCCGCGCCACCTGCAGCCCGACATCGATTGCCTTCCTCGACCCGATGCCCCCGCTCTTCAACTGCTCCCGCAGCGTCGATCCCTCCAGCAGTTCGGAGACGATATAAGGAGCCGCATTCGCCTCCCCAATATCGAAAATCGACAGAATGTTGGGATGATTCAATGCCGCGGCCGCGCGCGCCTCCTGCATGAACCTCTGCATCCGGTCGGCATCGGCGGAAAACGATGCGGGGAGCACCTTGATCGCAACCGTACGGTTCAATCGCGCATCCCGCGCGCGATACACTTCGCCCATGCCGCCCGCGCCCAGCATCGACTCGATATCGTAAGGTCCCAGCTTCGTCCCGGCAGTCAATGTCATCTGAGTTGAGGATTATATCGAACCCCACGTTTTCCGCAGGAGCCTTGCCATCCCTCTCAATCTGTGTAGAATGGCGGCGGTTTGAAAGCCCATAACAAATCTTTGTCTAAAGGAGAACACCATCCATGAAAAGACTCACGGAATCTCTGTTAGTTGCATCGCTTCTCCTGGGAGGGGTAGGCACGATCGCAGCTCAGGAAGCGTCCGGGGCGGAGCACATGCCTCCCAAGCTAATCAACATCACTCGCGAATTCACCAAGCCCGGCAAAGCCGGCGCCGCTCATGAGAAAACTGAAAGCGCATTCGTTCACGCCATGCGGGAAGCCAAGTGGCCCACCCACTACTTCGCCATGGACTCTCTCACCGGCAAGCCGCGCTCCTTGTTCTTCACCGCGTACGATTCATTCGAAGCCATGGAGAAGGACGCCCGCGCAGTCGAAAAAAATGCCTCCCTCTCCGCCGCCCTCGATCGTGCCGGGGTAGCCGACGGCGATCTGCTGACCGAGATGGACATATCCGATTTCGCGTTTCGTCCGGACTACAGCCTGCGCCCCGGCGCCGATATCCCCCACATCCGCTACTTCGACATTTCCGTTTTCCGCGTGCGTCCCGGGCACGAGAAAGACTGGGAAACTCTGGTAAAGATGTACACCGCTGCCTTCGAAAAAATAGAGGGCAGCCACTGGGACACCTTTGAGGCGGTTTACGGCACACCGGGCGGAACATACATCGTAATCACGCCCATGAAATCTCTTTCGGAAGTCGACCATTCCATGGCCCAAGGGAAGGAATTCGAAGCGGCGATGGGCAAAGAGGGCATGAAAAAGTTCAGCGAACTGGCAGCCGCGACCATCGAATCCAGCCAAAGCAACCTGTTCGCCATTAATCCGCGCATGAGCTATCCGCCGGAGGAATGGGTCAAAGCCGATCCCGATTTCTGGATGCCCAAGGCGGCCCATGCAGCAGCGGCCAAGAAGTCGGAAAAAGCGGAGACCAAAAAGTAAGGCGAAGAATCGCCGCGAGCTCCGAGCCACGAGCTTCGAGCAACCCTAGTTGCTCCGAAGCTGAGTTACCCAACGACTCCCAAGTGCGCCCCGCGCTGAAGTGCGTGGCGCGCCAGCCGCGAAAGCTTGCTCGGAACTTGCGGCTCGAAGCCCGCGGCTCGTTTAATTCGTCCCTCTCAGGCTTTCCAGCGCCGACCGGTCGCAAATCGTCAACATCGATCCTTTCAACTCCACCATCTCTTTTCTCTTGAACTCCGAGAGCAGCCGGGTAATCGTTTCCCGGCTCGTTCCCACCACTTGCGATATTTCTTCATGGGTCAGCGCCATCCTGGCATGCATTCTTCCGTTCTTCATATGCCCATGCGTCGCCGTATCCAGCAGGAACCGCGCCAATCTCTCGCTCACCGATTGCGACAATCCCATGGTGCGCGCCAGCTCATAGGCCTGCATGCATTCCTGACTCAAAATCTGGGTCACGCGCAAGGTCGCATCTCCGTGCGCTCGCAAAAAGATCATGAGATTCTCGCGGTTCACGAAGTCGAGCGTGCAAGGCTGCATGGTCGCCACCGTCATGGTGTGCGGCATGCCAGTGATACTTGCGTGCAGACCCAGCACCTCGCCGCAATCGGCGATGCGCAGGATCATCGTCCTCCCCTCCGGCGAACACGCCGAGAGCTTGGCTCGCCCCGCACTCAGCACAAAAACGCCGCCCGCATTTTGCCCCTCGACAAAGATCACGGTATGGGCGGGAAACACCGAGGTATGTTTGATCTTGTCGAATGCGGTTCGGGATTCCCGGGAGATCGACCAGAAAAAATTATCGGTCGGCGCAGGGCTGGAAAACTGAACGACAGGATGACCGCTAAGTTGGTTGGTAAGGTGGCTGGTAAGCAGACGTTCCGCGGCTGGCAGGCTGGATGCGAAGTTCATGTCGGTTCCTCATTCTTCCCTCATTACTCCCCAAGAGGGTTTCGAGTCGGCTAGCAGCGACTTACGAGAATGGACACAGAACTAACTCTCGCTGGCCAGATTTCTCCGTTCCATAGTGGGAATATGCCCAGCGTGGTGCACGTCAACCCCCACTCCATCAAGTGGCCAGAACTCTAGGTTTTTTGATGTTGCGATCCACAGCCAGCGGGAACAATGCGCCAGACCCTCGGCAGGCTTGACCGCATTTAGGCAGGCGCTATTTCAAAATGCGCTGCTCCGAATTTCATATATCGCGTTTGGGTAGGGATAAGACACACAAGCTGCGGAACAATCCGAAGACACTACTTGATTTTGGTTATCGCAACGCTTCACCGCTGCGATAACCGGGCTACTAGAATGCGGCTTTACAGCTTGCTGAAGAAGTCCAAAATGTTCACACAACCGTGGAAGAGCGGCCCTTCAGGGCCGCGTAAGTCTTTCTGAATGATCCGGGCTTCAGCCCTCGTGGTCGTTTTTCCTTGCGCCGAGGGGGCCGGTTAGCCCCCTTCCGGCGCGCAGTAACTACGACACACACAAACTTTCCAGCGCACCCTGATCCCGAATCAGCATGGTTGCGCCGTGCAGCTCCACCACCCCGCGCCGCTTGAAATCTCCGAGAATGCGCGTTACCGTCTCGCGCGACGATCCGATCAGTTGCGCCAGCTCTTCGTGCGTCAATGACATCTTCATCCTCACCACCCCGCCCGTCGCCTTGCTGTCTGCCGACCACTGCAGCAGCAGCCGCGCCAGTTTGCCCGGCACCGAATGGCATAGCCCGATCGAGCGGATCACGTCGTAGGCCGACTGGCAATCCTGGCTCAAATGCTGCGTCGCCCGCAAACACGCATCGCCATGCGTTTTCAGGAATCTCAAAAATTGATCGCATCCGATATAGGCCAATTGGCTCGGTTGCAAGGTCTCCACCGTCAACTCATATGGATTGCCCGTCACTACCGATTGCAGCCCCAGAACCTCGCCCGGATGCGCAATCTTCACAATCAGGGTTTTGCCCTCGCTGTTGGTGGTCATCAGCTTCACGCGCCCCTGGCATACGATATAGATGCCGCGTGCCGCCTGTCCTTCCATCAGCACAATCGCGCCTTCCGGATATGAACTCGTATGCTTGATCCGGTTCAATTCCTCCAGCGTCCCTGCCGACAGCCCCGAGAAAAAGCTGTTAGCCCCAAGATCAAATTGCCGTACATCCTCGATGATCGGCAACCCATACGGCGAGTTTGCCTTCGCCTGTGCATCTGACAGATACCGAAAACCAGGCCCAGTTGCTCTCCCCGCCATCGCTACCGTTGCAGTTGCCATAAGACCATCCTCCTAGCCTTGCGGCTTCATTAAGGGCAACCCACTGGCCATTCCTGGTTGCCTCCCCATACCCCCACCTGGTAACGCTACAAGTGCAGCAGAATCACATTGTTCCATCGGAAGATCAAAATTCGCCCCAGCGCTGCCCAACCTCTGTTCATCACTGGCCATGGGTCATTTAACACATAGCTGCGTGATCTCAATCACCCATCAGTGTGAGAGCTATAGTAGGGCCCACCACCAGCTGCGGACGCACGGACACTCCCGCCAATCTTGCGCGCCCAACCCCACCGAGGCGGAATCGTCTCTCAGCAACGACCCGCGCAGGTGCCCCCGAAGCCGTACATAGTAATGTTCCAAACTGTCGAATGGATGTCCGCGGGACAGTACCACGCGGCCTCGCTTTACGCAATCACCATTTGCGAGTACGGGCTCTTTTTGCAGGCAAAGCTGACGGAGTTATTGGGCTGGTTGCAGGAGTCATCCTGAGCGGAGCCGGCGGATTCGCGAATGCGAATCCGTCTGCGGAGTCGAAGAGCCCGCCCGGAGCGGAGCCGAGGGGACCCCTACGCCCGTCACGACCGGCCGAGGATTAAGGCGTTTGACGGACCGAAGCGGCTATCCTGCTAGTCGACGGATGTTGTGCTTCGCCATTGCCCTGCCAACCAAAAGTTCCGGAGCGTGGTCTACCCTCCCCTACCTGGAATCGCCGACCTCTCAGATCGGCATCGCCTTCGAGTCAGTCCTGCCCAAAATGACGTGAATCTCCCCCAGCACATCACGCCATACTCCTCCATAGAATCGATCCCGCTCGGAAGAAATCCGCAACTTCATCCAGCTCAGCAGCGGCGGCTCGGGGATGCCGTTTCGGATATCCAGCTGCGGCATCGGGTGATCTTTCGTAAACCCATCGAACCAGCCTTGCGAGGACGCGCAACGTTCCGACCAGTAACCAATCACATCGTCCGCCTCGCCCAGGAAGACGAATGTCGGCACCCGGCTCCCCCCGCCACGCCCGCGATAGCGGTCCGCCAGCGATTTGCACTCCGGACGGCGCACAATCCGCAAAGCCGCATGGCTCGATGCTTCCACAAATCGCGCCAGAATGGGCACGTTGAAAACGCAATCCGGGCACCAATCCTCGGCAATGGCCAATACGCGAGCATTGTTTAATGGCGGATCCTTCCGCAACTCACCCACGATCCCGGCGAGCCGCTCATAGTGCTCACGGAACTCATCGCGATGCACGCGCAAATCCGCCATGTACTCGTCAAACGTCATACCCGCTTCGAATGTTTGTGCCGTATCGCCCATTTGTGCCTCGATCACCATCATGCCATTGACGCTATCAAAGGACAAAATCGGGGACGGCCTGCTGCCCTGGGTTCGCCTGCCCTGGGTCCGGCTTCCCTAGGTTCGGCTGACTAGATAACCATGTCGGCCCCCGTCCCAATCTCCGTCAACCACGGACGTGCCCTGTCCAAGATCCGCTTGCGCCGAGTCTTTCTTGGGACTTCGCTTTGATTTTGACGTTGCTTTGAAAGGGTGATAATTGCAACAGAGCTGCTCCTCCTCGGAAATGACACCGCCCTGCGCTACACATCCGGGAAAGGCAGTTAGCCAATGTAATATCAACGACATACCAGAAAATCTTGGCATAATAAGCCTTCTCTGGTGACGGGGCTCAGCCCCGTGCATCCGGGGCAAAGCCCCGCTACCCTACAACCTCCACCTTGACAAACTTCCACTCACATCCTACAATTAGCACTCATTGAGTCCAAGTGCTAACAACCACACCCAACTCCAACATAACTCTTGAAAGGAGCACCAATCATTATGGCAACAAAGTTCACTCCCCTGCATGACCGCATCCTGGTCCGGCGCGTGGAAGAGGCTGACACCACTCGTGGTGGCATCATTATTCCCGACTCCGCCAAAGATAAGCCCCAGGAAGGCGAAGTCATCTCCACCGGCAAAGGCAAGATCAACGAAGAAGGCAAGGTTCGTCCGCTCGACGTAAAAGATGGTGACCGCATTCTGTTCGGCAAATATTCCGGCACCGAAATCAAGATCGATGGTGAAGACTTCATCATCATGCGCGAAGAAGAAGTTCTCGGAGTCCTAACCGGCGCAGCCAAGAAAGAAACCGCCGGCAGCCGTAGATAGCTTTCAGCCGTCAGCCGTCAGCTCTAAGTAAACCCAAGATCGGACGGCAGTGATGAGTCGAAAGAGCTATGCGGTCAGCAATTAGCAAACAGCCAGCATCATGAGATTTAACTGATGGCTGACGGCTGATAGCTGACAGCTAACCAAAAAGACATCCCGCAGGCCCGTCCTGCAGCAGAAATATAGGAGATCAACACAATGGCAAAGCAAATTATTCACGGAGAACAGTCCCGCCAGGCCATTCTCCGCGGCGTCAACCTTCTGGCTGATGCTGTGAAAGTCACTCTCGGCCCCCGCGGCCGCAACGTCGTCATCGAAAAGAAATTCGGTTCGCCCACCATCACCAAGGACGGCGTCACCGTAGCCAAGGAAATCGATCTGCAGGACGCGCAGGAAAACATGGGCGCGCAGATGGTTCGTGAAGTGGCCTCCAAGACCAGCGACATCGCTGGCGACGGCACCACCACCGCCACCGTTCTCGCCCAGGCCATCTATCGCGAAGGCGTCAAGACCGTAGCTGCCGGAGCCAATCCCATGGCCCTCAAGCGCGGCATCGAAAAGGCCGTCACCGCCATCTGCGGCACCCTCGACAAGGATGGCAACCGCAAGCCCGGCGAACTCGACAAGTTCTCCAAGGCCATTTCCGGAGACCACATCGCCCAGGTCGGCACCATCTCCGCCAACAACGATGAGACCATCGGCAAGATCATCGCCGAGGCCATGAAGAAGGTCGGCAAGGATGGCGTCATCACCGTTGAAGAAGCGAAGACACTCGAAACGCAGCTCGACGTAGTCGAAGGCATGCAGTTCGATCGCGGCTATCTCTCTCCTTACTTCGTCACCGATCCCGAGCGCATGGAAGCGATTCAGGAGAACGCCTACATCCTCATCCACGAAAAGAAAATCAGCTCGATGAAAGACCTGCTCCCGCTGCTCGAGCAGATCGCCAAGAGCGGCAAGCCGCTCCTGATCGTTGCTGAAGACGTGGAAGGCGAGGCGCTCGCTACCTTGGTCGTCAACAAGCTGCGTGGCACGCTCCAAGTCTGCGCCGTCAAGGCTCCGGGCTTCGGCGATCGCCGCAAGGCCATGCTGCAGGATATCGCCATCCTCACCGGTGGCAAGGCCATCACCGAAGATCTCGGCATCAAGCTCGAGAACGTTCAGGTCAGCGATCTAGGCCAGGCCAAGAAGCTCACCATCGACAAGGACAACACCACCATCGTCGAAGGCAAGGGCAAGCACAACGAGATCGAAGGCCGCGTAAAGGAAATTCGCAGCCAGATCGACAAGACCACCAGCGACTACGACCGCGAGAAGTTGCAGGAGCGGCTGGCGAAACTGGTCGGCGGCGTAGCCGTAATCAAAGTCGGCGCCGCAACCGAAACCGAAATGAAAGAAAAGAAAGCCCGTGTCGAAGACGCCATGCATGCGACCCGCGCAGCCGTGGAAGAGGGAGTTGTCCCCGGCGGCGGCGTAGCTCTGGCGCGTTGCGTCCCGGCGCTGGATAAGCTGAAACTCGAAGGTGACGAGCAGATCGGTGTCAACATCGTGAAGCGCGCCATCACCGAGCCCCTGCGCCAGATCGTCGAGAACGCCGGCGAAGAAGGTGCGGTAGTGCTAGGCAAAGTCAACGACTCCAAGGATCAGAACTTCGGCTACAACGCGCAAACCGGCGAGTACGAAGATCTGGTCAAAGCCGGAGTCCTCGATCCGACCAAGGTAGTGCGCACCGCACTGCAGAACGCCGGCTCGATCGCATCCTTGATGCTAACCACCGAAGCCCTGGTCTCGGAGATTCCAGAAGAAAAGAAGAATGCTCCAATGCCCGGCGGCCACGGCGGCGGCATGGGCGACATGTACTAACTAAGAACGTGTAGCGCGGGCGCCCTCGCCCGCGCAGCTGTCAGCTCTCAGTCATCAGCTGTCAGTCAGATCAAAACCGTAGGGTGCCCCATCCTAGCGCGTTCTGTGCGCTAGGGTGGGGATTTTTCTTTGCCCTTTTGTCAAAACTGTCATCCTGAGCGAAGCGCTGTGAAGCGAAACGCAGCAGCGCGCAGTCGAAGCACCCTATTCCCTCTACGGCACCCCACCAGGTCCGGGAATTTTCATGACAACCCGTCCCACGCACAGATAGCGCCCCAGAGAAAAACTAGAGGCCGTGCGACGCCTTAGCTGCCGAGCGCGCCTCTTTATATCTGCTACTCTTCCGGTTTCTGGCATCACGGACGGTTAAAACCGTCCACAGCTCAGGGCAGGCTCTCGGAAACGCCGGCAGGGCGCCACGCTTTGCTGAGTGCGGTAATCTTCTCGCGGTCACGATGCTAGTCGATTGAGCTCCGGGTTCCTGCCGGTCGTTTGAGTCGGCGTAACGCGACAATTGCGCCGGAAATTGCCACCGATCCGTATTCCAGCAACATGATCCAGCCAGGAACGTGCCACGGACGACCAAGCGTGCGCAAATGCCAAACGCAGTAAGTTGGGATGATGCTAACAGTCCAGATGATGATGGGCACGGTCGAGTCTGACCGCACGAACGGCAGCAGCCAGAGCAGGTACCAGGGATATACCACCGGCGCGCATAACAGCGTTGCTGCTATCGGCCACGCAAAGGCATTGGGAGACGATGCAGGGGCCTTGCGTCTCATCCAGAATGCGGTTACAAAGCCTGCGACCACCGCCAGGACAGCTACAAACAGCGGAGCCGCCACTCGCTCGAGGGCTGCAAACAACGGATCGTTAAAGCGGAAAGTCCGCACAAAAGTGCCGAGCGAGCCGATCGGAATCCGCCCGCGGTTGAGAAATGGCCCGTGGCTGACAAATGGAAGATATAGAAGTCCGACCACAATCACTGCCAGCGCGCCGTCGCGCACACGAACCCGCTTCCAGTAGAGTGGCAAAAGTACAATCGGGAGCAATTTCACCGCGACGGCCAACCCGAATGCCACAGCCGCAACCGCGCGCCAGCGCCTCCCAAGCGCGGCAAAAGACACCAACAGCAGCAGCACGCCGACGATATCGATGTGACCGCTGCCTGCCACTTCTATTGCCAGCAGCGGGTTCCAGGAATAAGCCAGAGCCCAGTGCGCTCCTTGGCCGCCAGTGCGCAGGATGTCGAGCAAAACGAAGACGATGACAAGTTCGCAAAAAATAAATGCTAGTTTCAGCGTAAAGATAGACTCATGAATCGCAGTCACGCCCCGGAAGAAAAGCTCAGCGCCCGCCGGATATGGGCTCGGGAGATCCGGGTTGTTCAGCGTGCGGGTCTCCGGTGTGTGCAACGCGGCGAGGGCAGGGTCGCTGGGAACGGCAACATAAGGGTTATAGCCAAGCCGCTGCACGCGGCCATCCCAAAGGTAGCGATGAATGTCATCATCTGAACCGGGCGGCGTGAGTAGAAATGGAAGATGCCACAGAGCAGCCAACGCGAGCCCGACGAAGATGACGTGGAGGGGGAATCTCGGAGTCGAGAAGAACTCGCGAATTGCGAAGAGGTAGGCGATGCCGGCAACCGCCAAAGAGGCGATGAAGTACGGCCCACCTCTATCGCCAAAGTTGCGTG
This sequence comes from uncultured Acidobacteriaceae bacterium, assembly GCA_963821295.1. Taxonomy (GTDB): domain Bacteria; phylum Acidobacteriota; class Terriglobia; order Terriglobales; family Acidobacteriaceae; genus Acidiflorens. The sequence continues at coordinate 409,682 of CAWGDB010000003.1, forward strand.
AGCAGATCGTCAGCGCCACGAGCATGACGAGGCCGGGAACATACAGCCTGCGGGATGACGTGAACGTCACTAGTACGACTCTCCCGTGCCGGTTTGCAACTGTGCCACCGGCTGCGCCCACTGCTTCAGCCAAAGCGCCGTGCGTGGCGCTCTGGCCGGCGCGAGCCGCAGTTCCGCGGCAAGCCGAGTCAAGTCACCTTCCACGTCGATGTCGTAGAAGGGAGCCGTGAACCCAACCGAGAGCTGCAGTTTGCGGGCGCGTTCCAGCAGAGATTCGAGTGCGCTCTTCGTGCCCATGCCGTCGCCATCGAAGAGCGTTGGATAGGCAACCTTGGCGCCTACGAGATAGTAGCCGCCGTCCTCTGTCGGTCCAACAACCAGGTCGTGCGTGGTGAGCGTCTCGAACGCGTTGCCAAGAATCGAAGCCGGCAGATGCGGGCTATCGCTGTTGAATGCAACAACGCCTTCGCGGCCGGGCATCGCGAAGTGTGCAAAAACAGAGGTCAGACCCGCGGCAAGGCCCTCGCCTTTCTGCGCTACGACGTCGGCCACATCTCCGGCCAATCGCTTTAGTTCTTCGACATCCGAAGCAGGGCACATAATGGCAACGTCGACAGTCCCAAACGAAGAGCCCGATGAAGCGCCCAAAGACCGTGCCAGCGCCATTGTGTCTTCCAAAAGGCAGCGATAAAGATCGGTGACTGCTTCGACAGGTAGGCTCTGCGCTAAACGGGTCTTGACCCTGCCCGGTCTGGGCGCTTTTGCCATTACAACCAGGGTGCGGCTCATGGTAGGTGAATGTGCTGGATTTTCGCTGGGGGATTCCATAGAAGATCGTTGTGCAAGACTCACGCTGGCCGCGGCGTTCCGCCCCTGCGATGCCGAAAATAATAGCGTACTATCAAGGAGAGAATGAACCACGCAGCTCCAACCGTGCCTTTCAGCGTACCGCTGATCTTCGATTTCCCAATGCGCGGATAATAGCTCACCGGCACCTCGACGATGCGGAATCCTCCGAGCGTACCTTTCAGAATTATTTCAACTGCCCAGCCGTACGTCGTCTCCTGGAGCCCAAGCTGGCGAAGTACATCTGCTCGTGCGGCGCGGAACGGTCCGAGGTCGCTTATCTTCAGGCCATACAAGAATCTGATCAGGAAGGCTGCCAGCCGGTTACCAAACGTCTGATGCCAGGGCAGCGCCCCGGAGATTCTCTGCTTGCCCAAGCGCGACCCCAGCGTTATATCGGCACAGCCCTCAATGATGGGAGCCAAGAGAAGTGGCAGCTCAGCCGGTCGATCACTGTAATCGCCGTCGAGGAAGACGACCACATCCGGGGTGGTCGCATTCGCGAGCCCGGTCAAACAGGCGCGACCGTATCCGCGGCGAGGTTCGTGGAGGACGCGGGCTCCCATCCTGGAAGCGATCTCGGCGGTCCCGTCAGTTGAATTGCTATCCACGACCAGGACCTCGGTGACAATATCGGGCGCAGATTCAGATTGAAGGTCGGCTAAGACGCGGCCGATGGACTCCGCTTCATTGTGAGTAGGAATAACGACCGACACTCGCACGTGATCTTTATTCAGGGAAACACGATTCAAATAAACATGCTCAAGTCACCAAGCCCAAGTCACCACGCGCCCGGGTCACCACCACGGGGAAGACGGCGACCGCCGCGCCAGCATGGCATCGACGCCCCACGTTCGACCGGCGCGCCCCACCGCGAGCGCAAGCGATGCTAACACCGGAACCAGCAACTCCCAAATCCACGCCGTACCCCACTCCGACACCCAAAGACTACCCAGGTACAGAAACGCTACAAAGGCGGCGGGGCGCGTCAGCAGACCGATGACCAGGAAGATCCCGAGACCGATCTCGGTGATCGCCTGAATGGGAGCGGCCATTGCGGCGTGACTCGCCGCCAGACCCATGATTGCCTTCCAGGCGGCCGGCGAGTGACTCGCCTTAATGTAATAGTTGATCAGGCCGGCGTAGCCCGCGGGCGTGTAGAGACCCTTCCCCAGATTTTCGAAGAAGACCCACACGAACATCGCACCGATCGTCAACCGAACTATAGCCAACCCATTTGCCGCGAGCGGCTGGCTGGCCACATTTTGAGTTGGGCTTGCATTCGTCATCATCGTAAACCTCGTACCTAATGGATGCCGTGCCAGACAACGACGGGAAGCTAGGGAGCGGACATCTTAAGCGATTCTCCCTGTTCTTGCTAGTGTCGTGGCCGCATGATTTTCTACGATCACCGGGGGCCGAGGGCGGGGCGCCGCTTCGACAAGCTCAGGGCAGAGTCTCGGAACCGCCGGCAAGGTGCCGGTGCTACGCTCTGCCGGCTGCGGTACCCTTCTCGTGGGCACGGGCCACTGAGACGGGGCCATAGGTAAAGATTGCTGGCTGACGTCATCAGGTGGGAGGGTGCGGAGCAAAAAAACGAACCTCCCTGTGCAAGTGGTGCCCGGAGACGGAATCGAACCGTCACGTCCTGTTAGGGACCCGGGAT
>CAWGDB010000004.1:0-449530 GCA_963821295.1 uncultured Acidobacteriaceae bacterium
TTTAAGTCCCGTGCGTCTGCCAGTTTCGCCATCCGGGCGTGCGATTACCTACCGCATCATACAAGACCTCGCCGTGAACAACCGCGCGCCACTGCGCCCGCATCCTAGGTTCACCCGGGGAAGAGGCTCTGGCATGGCGCAGAAATGGTTGCTCGCTACAACAAGTTGCGTGATCGCAGCCTTGTCCTTGTACTCTGTTTCTTGCGGCGGCGGCTCGGCTGATTCCGTTTCCCCAAACCCGCCAGGCGCTTCTGTTCCGCATATCGGGCACGTCTTTCTGCTGCTGGAGGAGAATCATAGCTATTCCAGCGTGATTGGCAATTCCGCCATGCCCTATCTGAACAGTCTGGCGACGGCGCATGGTCTCGCGACAAATTATTTCGCCGACACTCATCCTTCCATCGGCAATTATTTCATGCTCACCACGGGTCAGATCATCACGAATGATGATAGTTCGACGGCCACGGTCAGCGACGACAATCTGGTGCGGGAATTGCTTGCCGCAGGGAAAACCTGGAAGTCTTATGCCGAGAGCCTGCCTTCGGTGGGGTACGCCGGCGGTGATGTTTATCCTTACTTCGAACACCACAATCCGTTTTCTTATTTTTCGGATGTTCGCAACAGCTCGGGCCAGCTGCAAAATCTTGTCCCATTCACGCAGCTCGCGACCGACCTGGCCAATAACCAACTGCCAAATTTTGGATTCATTGCTCCCAACGCCGAGCATGACGCCCACGACTGTCCGGATGGCACGCAGAACTGCGCCGACAGCGTGAAACTTTCCACGGCCGACTCGTGGCTAAAGTCGAATATCGGGCCGCTCCTCGCCAATGCGACCTTTCAGCAGGATGGCATGCTGGTGATCGTGTTTGACGAGTCGGTCGATAGCGACACTGCACACGGCGGCGGCCAGGTGCCGATGGTTGTGATCAGCCCAAAAGCCAAGAGTTCCTACCAATCGACCACTCTTTACCAGCACGAAAGCACATTGCGTATGCTCGTCGAATGCACGGGAGCAGCCGCGCTTCCCGGGGCATCCGCTACGGCCGCCGATATGAGCGGCTTCTTCCCGTAGATTCCGGCACGATTGGGATTCGTGTTCTTCTCAACTCCGCCACAAGCGAGCTTTCCGCGAGAGTCCAGACGGCGCGACGCGAACTGCTACTACGGCAGTCCGTCATAGCACGCCATGGAGTTGTCCGTCGGCGGATTTGCCGGCGGCGTGGCCCAGGGAGGATTCGTGTAATCGAAAAAGTCGCTCATATCGCTGGTATTGGCCCAGCCATCGCGGGCATTCAATGGTTGCAGGTTAAAGCGTTTTTCCACGAACTTGAGCCATGCCGTGTAATCGGTTGTCACGTGAGAAACGTACCCTTGCTTGGTGAATGGCGAGATCACTACCAGCGGGACGCGATAGCCGTAACGCGTGAAGTCGCCTGGAGCATCGTAGGGCGGCGCAGTGTGAGTGAGTGCAGCGTATGTGCATCCCGGGTCGGTGGCGCTGGTGCAGATGTCTACGGGCTTGATGCCGTCCGGACTGGGAACATTGGTCGGAGGCGCCACGTGATCGTACAGTCCCCCACCTTCGTCGAAGGTGAAGATGATCACGGAATCCTTCCATGATGGGCCGTACATCACGGCATTGATCAGTTGGCGCGTCTCGGTCACGCCCGTTTGGATGTTATAGCCGACACCGTCCGGTTTCTCGTCCGCGTCCGGCTTCTCGAGAAATGTGACTGCGGGAAGGTTACCGCTTTGAGCATCGGCGATAAATTGCGAGAACGTGGGATCCTCAACGATGTTTCCCGTGCTCCCAAATCGGCTCATGAAGCCGGCGAACGCAGAGGCATAGGTGTATCCGCTGGGGAGTTGGGTGTAGATCTTCCAGGAAATACCTGCCGCCTGGAGGGAGTCAAAAATGGTCTTTGACTGAATCAGCGGCTCCGGCGGAGTGAGCACATAAGCATACCCACCCGACGTCGCCCCCATCATGTAATAACGATTGGACTGAGTTCTTGTGGGCGCCGGATTAAACCAGGTATCGGAGGTAGCAAACTCGGTCGCCAGCCAGTAGTGATAAGGCAGGTCAGCGCCCGTGTAGAAGCCCATGGCGCGAATGCCTTGAACGTCATTTTCGCCGTTGGCAAGGGCAGCACTGGCGGCGCTGACGACGAAGCCATCCGGCGCATTCGTAGGCGTACCCAAGGTGCCCGGCGTGTCGGAACTGGGGTTCTCCACATTGAAATCCCAGTGAGCGGCGATCCAGTCAGGACTCAGGCCTTCAATGCAGCCATCGATCAAATGGAAGGCATAAACCGGTGTCGTAGGCACGCCGCTTGCATTGGGAGACAAATTCATCGCGCTGCAGGGAGTAGTCCATGGAGTGGATCCGCCGGTCGTAGGGCTGCAATCATCGGGCAGGCCATTCACTTCGCGAGGCAGGTTAAATGGAGCGGCGCTCCGGTAGTCGTTCAGCTTGCCGAAATAATGATCGAAACTGCGGTTTTCCTCTGCCAGGAAGATGATGTGGTTGACCGGGTTCGCCGGCGGCGGGGGAGGAGGCGGCGGGTCGTGCGGGGAGCCGCTTGAGCCGCAGCCCATCGACGCGGCAAGGATTACCGACACAAACAAGAGAGCCAAGTGACGAAGCAAGGCGCGCGAATTCATATTAAGAACCTCCGAGTGTAATTTCGTATTCATGCACGGCACATGCCCGCGTTCCTGATATCAGACAGCGCTCACCTTCCGCTGCTGGCTACGGCCGCGACCTGCGCGTCGTGGTAGCGAACAAGATGCGGGATCATGGGCGTGACTTCGAACGCCATCTTGTCGCGGGCTGACTCCAGAGGCACGGGTTTGTTTTTCTTCAGCTGAACACCATCGTCCCAAGGATCGAGTTTGATTCGGCTCCCCAGAGGCAAGGCGGCGATCTGCGCGACATCGTCGCTCTTCAGTGCGGGCGCGGATTGCATCAGCGCACTCATGCGCAGCACGCTGTCGCCCTTTGCCATGCGGGCGCCAAACTCGGGTGTGATCAGCGCTGGCAGTTGCTTCGAGCGCGCCTCCAAGGCGCGCAGAAACAGACCGGCGGTCTGCAGCTTGTCCTTATAAGGTGAGTTTTGCAGAAACTCGACTGCCTTCTTGTCGGCGGCTTCTTCTTCCTGCGGAGTATGCGCCAGTTGAATGCGCCGGAATGTTTCTTCGTCGGGAAAGACCATGCGGTCGCCAAAGGCGTATTTGGTGTCGAGACGATGGCCAAGCGCGATGTGCCCCAATTCATGGGCCAGCACCATGGCCAGCGATGCCTCATCCGGCAGTACATCCAGCAGTCCGCGGCTGACGATGATTGTGTGCCCCACAGTAAACGACTCCAGCGGAGTGGTCAGCAGGACGCGGGCGCGCACCTCGGGCTCGATCTGGAGCTTGTTCGTGATCTCGAGGTTACTGACGACTGTCTCCAGGACCTTGGACACTTCACCATCGGGCGCTAGCACGCCCGCCCGTTGCAAGCGATCAAGAACGTCGTCTTCGGCCTCACGCTCCCACTTATGTTCACTTTCAATCGGGACGATGTCGTTGTCGACTTCGGTTTGATCGGAAACATCCGATGCCGAATCGACCTGCACCGAGGTGAGTTCGTCGGTGTCCACTGGCAACTTCAGGTTGTATCCCCAGAGCCGGGTCTGGCTGCGCATGGCCAGCTTGCGGAACAATGCGTACTTGGCGTCGGATTCCTCGGTGTAGATAAATGCCGGCAACCAGACTCCAGGCCGCATATTGACGCGCCAGCTATCGAAGTGGAAGTAGTAATTCATAAGGCGCTCCGGAAGGTAGGTTCCGTTGAAACGGACGATGGTGTAGTCCTGGTCCTCGACCCAGATGCGCCCCGTAAAGTGCGGCCCCTTCACTTTGGGCTTCGGCGAGACCTCAAACATGAGCGTGCGAATGTCGCCCAAAAATTCCTGATGGACATATTTAAGGTCATAGTTATGTTGATCGAAACCGTAAATGTAGATCATCTGCATGAAGCCCAGCGGCACGTAATTCATTTTGTAAAAGCCGTTCAGTTTCCCCAGGATGAGGCTGGGCAGCGACTTCTTGTTGTTTTGCTGGAACGACACATCCTCAATGCCTTTTTTCATGATCAGTCGCCCAATAAAATATTTGTCGCCCGTGGGCACTTGCCCGAGCACATCGTCGCTCTTGTAGTTTTGGATATAGGTTTCGACCATCGGAGTGTAGGGTTTCATGTCCTGAACGAACTTCGCCTCGCGATAGAAGATGCGGTCGGTAATCTCCTTGGCTTTGGCGGATGCCTGGCTATCCTGCACCACCGGGGGGGCAAGCGGCGCATCCTCTGCAGCCTGCAGCACTGCAGCAGGTAGGAGCAGGAGTGTCAAAAGGATCGCTGACATGCGGTATTTGCCCATGGGAAAAATTCCTCCAATCAAATCCGTGATTCACTCGGCCATTTCGAAAACCATGTGGACGAGAGCAGCGCAATCGTAGGGCTGGCCATCCCGTCGCGCAGGCCGGAAGCGTATGCGCTGCGCGGCAGCAAGGGCGGTATCGTCCAGGCCATATCCCAACCCTTTGACCACGCGGTTGACTCGCAACGAACCGGAAGCCGTGAAAACAACATCGAGCAGCACTTCGCCCTCGATGCGCAACCGGCGCGCTTCCGGCGTGTATGCCGGACGCGGCTTGAAGACGATTTCGACCGGCTGCAGATCAGCCTTTTTCTGGACGCGTTGCGCATCTGAGGCGCTGGCCTGGGCAACCATGGTGCCGAATCCGCCGGACTGTACGACGCCATCACCACGCTCACGCGGGCCCGAAGAAGCCATTCCATCGCTGAATCCCGCACTGCGGATCGTGCCGCTGACACCACGAGATCCGCCAGTGCCGTTTCCTTTGCCCGTTCCGGAGGGCAACTCGAAAATGCCAACTTTGGCGATCATGACTGTGTCGCGCTTCGCATCGCCCTGCGCAGGTACGCCGTTGGGGTCCCCGAAGCCCCCGGTCTGGACTTCTCGCGGCGGCTTGTGAACCGTTGCCATCTCCGATCCAGCGGCACCGAACACATTCGTTTTGATTTCTGCCGGAGGCGCTGGCTTGGGTGCGATGGCGGGTGGCGCGGCTGCAACAAGCTTGGGAAGCTCGGGTTTTGGCGGCTGAATTTTCGCCGCACGGATTGGTGCGGTTTCGATTGGCGGCTGCTTTACATGCCTCGCTGGCGGCGGCGTTTCGAGTTTGGCCACCTCCGGCGAAACCGGCACAGGAGCCGGATTAAACTGAATTGCCGGTGAGGTAATGGGAGCGACGAGCGTGATGGAGTGGGAGTCCGCTATGAGCTGTGGCGGCGCGATCGTCGTAAGGCGCGGGATGACCAAGACGACGAACAGCACGCCGGCAGCGTTGATGGCAAGCCCCGCGACGAAAGTGTTCCAACTGGTTCGGCGGGAAACTTCGTAGGTGAGATTGCCCGAGATCACTGAGTTTCTCCGTATGCGCTACGCCGCGCCCGAAAGATGCGCCATGTGTTTTACGAGCGCTTCGAAACGCATTAGTTCTGCTCGCGTCAGTGCGGCATAGCTGCGCGCCTGAACGCTGAGCGTGGAGTCACTTCCGAGAAGATCGAGCAGGCTCACCATCGCCAGCAACGCCGGCTTCAATTGCGCTACCTCGGTGGCCACACGCACCGACGCATTCACTCGCTCGCCTACGCGGCGCGCATCCTCCAACCAGCGCCGATTGGTGATGTCCTGCAGCACATCGAGGGCGCCGATCGTCTTGCCTTCTTCGTCGTGCAAGAGCGCTGCATTGCTTAGCACCGTCACGCGGCTACCATCCGGCCGCTCGATCGTCAGTTCTTTACTAAGGTGCGCCAGGCCAGACCTGAGCAGAAACGAAGTGACGGTAGCCTCCGGCCCAAGAAGATGGCCTTGCGCATCCAGAACCTTAAGCGCGCCCGTGAACCGGTCGGCCGCCTGTGGCGCGCGTCCCCACAATTCGACCGCGCGGCGGTTGTAGGCGGTAATGGCGCCGGCGCGGTCGCATGCGTAACACGCAACCGGCAGGCATTCGAAAAATTGTGACGGACAAATACCCTCTTCGAGTGTGCGAGTGACCCCAAATTCGGAGACATTATTCACGGTGCGTTATTGATGAACAAAACCAGATGCCGGGTTGCCGCCCGGCTCTCGAAACGCACGAGCACTAGCCGGTCTACTGCAAATCACTTAGAAGCCAACCGCAACCGATTGCCGCGACTCTAAGTTGTGCCTGCTGGAGTGTGCATGAAGAAACGTATCGGAATTGTTTTTGGGACTCGGCCCGACGCAATCAAGATGGCTCCCGTCGTTTTCGAACTGCGTAAACATCCCGACGACTTCGAGCCGGTGGTGATCTCGACCGGCCAGCACCGCCAGATGCTGGATCAGGTGCTGCAAGTTTTTGACGTCAGCGCTGACATCGAACTCGATCTCATGCGCCACAACCAGACCCTGAACGGGTTGACGCGCCGAATCCTCGAAGGCATGGACGCCCTGCTCGCGGAAAACCCGCTGGATTGTCTGCTGGTGCAGGGGGACACGACGACTGCGTTCGCCGCAGCGCTGGCTGCCTTTTATAGAAAAGTCCCGGTTGCTCATGTCGAGGCCGGCTTGCGCAGCCGTGACATTTTCCAGCCGTGGCCGGAAGAGGTGAACCGGCGTCTGGCCGCGGTGGTCACGCAACTACACTTTGCCCCCACGCCGCTGTCGCGCTACAACCTTCTCGCGGAGGCGGTTCCTGCCAGCGATATTGTGGTGACCGGGAACACTATTGTCGATTCCGTCTGCCATCTTCTCGAAATGCAGACCATCGACTATCCGCTTCCCGAGAGCGTTCCGGACGATGGCTCTCCGCTGGTGCTGATGACCTCTCACCGCCGCGAATCATGGGGCGTGGAACTGGAGAATATTTGCGATGCGATCCTCGATCTCGTCGAACGCTTCCCTGAGATTCGCGTCATCTATCCGGTCCATATGAATCCGAACGTGGTCGGTACGGTGGAGGCGCGGCTGGGCAATCGTGATCGCGTCCACCTGATCCCGCCCGTTGATTACTTCCAGTTCCTCTCGCTCTTACGCCGCTGCTATCTCGTACTCACCGATTCAGGAGGAGTGCAGGAGGAGGCGCCGATCTTTCACAAACCGGTACTCGTACTGCGAAAAGTGACGGAGCGGCCCAGAAGCCTCGCTGATGGGCATGGCAAAGGTGGTCGGAACCTCGCGCGAAGCAATCGTGCGGGAGGCCTCGCGACTCCTGAGTAACAAGTTCGCGTATCAGAGCATGGCCGCGGGAGAGTGTCCGTATGGCGATGGTCATGCCGCAGCCAGAATCGCCACTGCACTGTCGCGCTGGCTAAAAGGAGAGCGGCCCGTTCTGCATGAATCCGAACAGTTCCAGGGAGCGGGCAGTAAAGAAGAAGCAGTTGCAGCTTGAACTAAGTTGTTAGTTAGAGACGAGCAATCGGGACATAACGGCATATGTTACTGCACTTATTTCAGGCGACCCTGCTTCTTATCTGCATCTATACCGCTCGCCATTATTACTTTACGTTTAATCGTCTTTTCGGCCGACAACGTCATCCCTATGTGGATCTTGAGTGCGCCGATTGGCCGGCGATCACCGTTCTGGTCGCTGCCCACAACGAGGAGGCTGTGGTCGCCGACATCCTGAAGGCGCTTCTGGAAGTCGACTACCCGGCAGAACGGCTCAACATCATCCCTGTCAATGACCGCTCGACCGACCGGACGCGGGAGATCATCGACGGATTCGCAGAACAGCATCCCCACATCGAGCCATTTCACCGCGTCGGCGGGAAGCCGGGCAAAGCCGCTGCCTTGAAGGATGCCATGGCTCTCGTCAACACTGAAGTCGTGCTCATTTTCGACGCCGATTACATCCCCGGCAAGGCGCTGCTCCGCCAATTGGTGGCCCCTTTCTTCGACCCCGAGGTTGGAGCCGTCATGGGTCGGGTTGTGCCCTTGAATGTCGGCAAGAAAAGTTTGACGCGCTTGCTGGATCTGGAGCGTTCGGGTGGCTACCAGGTCGATCAGCAGGCGCGCATGAATCTACACCTGGTGCCGCAGTACGGAGGGACGGTGGCGGGTGTCCGTAAGAGCGCGCTCGATGAAATTGGCGGCTGGAATGAGAACGCCCTCGCCGAGGATACCGACCTTACCTACCGTCTGCTGCTGGCGGGATGGAAGACGGTATACGAAAATCGAGCCGAGTGCTACGAAGAAGTGCCGGAGCGATGGCCGGTCCGCGTGCGCCAAATCATGCGCTGGGCCAAAGGGCACAACCAGGCGATGAGTCATTATCTGGCGCGCACGACGCTGTGCTCTCACCTTGGATGGCTGGAGCGCATTGATGGCGTGCTGCTGCTCGGGGTGTATCTCATGGGACCGGTGCTGCTGTTGGGATGGGTGTTGGCCGTCGTTCTGTTTTACACCGGTGTGCACATCGGCGGCGGCTTGACCGTGCTGGCGCTGGGCGCCTTTACCACTCTGGGGAACTTTGCGGCCTTCTTTGAGATCGCGGTGGCCGCGCGTCTGGACGGTTCGCGGCACCGCATTCGCTTGTTGCCGCTGACCCTTTTTGGATTCACCGTCAGTCTCATCAGTGTTTCGCAAGCCGCGTGGCAACAGGCACAGGAGAGTCTTTTTGGAAGCGCCGAGCTGGTGTGGCACAAGACCGAGCGCTCCCGTACCGCGCCGGTACTGGATGATTCCCTGCCCGCGCTCAAGGAGTCCGCGTAATGGCGGTCTGGGCTCCTCTCGCGCTGGTCACCGTCACCGCCGCTCTATTGGCCGTGCCGGTCACGCCCGCGTTATACGAATTACGGAAGCGCCGCGATGCCGCTCCCTTGCCTACCTCTCGCCACGACGGGCATATTGCAAATTTTGCAGAAGTGCTCCGTTCCCGGATGGAACCTCTCCGCTCACAACTGGAACAGTGCCGCACCAGCCACGAATCATCCCGCGTCAGCATTGAGGGGATGGAAGTGTTGCTCGTCGGCGCCGGCGGTTTCGATTTTCATCCAGCGCTGACGCAAGGCATAACTACCGTGATGTGTAGCGATGCCGCATCGATTCCGGCCGGGTGGGTGGTCGATGCCGACATATATGCAGACGGCACTTTGGAACTAGGCGAAGACGCGGCACTTCGCGCTGCGCTGGGTCGCCGCGACATCGTTCTGGGGAAAAATAGCGCAGTGCTCCGGTGGTTACACGCCGACGGCAGCGTTTATCTGCGCCATGGGAGTACAGCCTACGGACGGCTGTCGGCTGGAGAGTCGATCCGGTTGGAGCGAGGATGCGGCTTCCAGCACATGCAGGCTCCGCTGATCATCACTGGAAATCTTGACGACGAAGGCTCTGCTTCAGGACCTGCCGCGACTCACATCTGCCAAACAAATGCCAGCGAGATCAATCATGAAGATGCAGAGAAGGACGCCGCTGATGTAATTGGAATATTTGCGACTTCGCTTCCGCGCATTCGCATTAAGGGCGATTTCGTTCTTCCCGCCGGCGAAATCCTGAACGCAAACGTGATAGCCACCGGCAAGCTGCGCCTGGAGCGCGGCGCGTGCCTGCTCGGTAGCGGCAAGGGTTACAAGGACATCGTGCTTGAAGAAGACGCCTGCGTGCACGGCAGTATCGTCTGCGGAGAAACCGTCCACCTCGGACCGCGCTGCTTTGTCGCAGGCCCTGTCCTGGCCGAGGGCGACGTGATCATCGCTCGCGGAAACCGCGTCGGCGCACCCGATGCACTCACTACGATCTCGTCATGCGGCATCCAGATCGAGGTCGGATGCCAACTGCACGGGACCGTGTGGGCTCGCCTGCGCGGAAGCGTCGAGGGCTGATGCGCATCCCACACACAGGCCCGGGGATGACGAGCATCGTACTGCTTAGCACCGTACTGCTCAGCACAATGTTGTTCTGCGAACGGCCTGCGCTTGCGGCGGCGTTTGATCCCCAGACCTTTCAGTCGCCTGATGGCGCGCTCGTTCTGAATCCCGGTGGCAACTTCGTGGAGCCGTACTTCGCAACCAAAGCACTGATCGTCGCAGAAGATGGGGGACTGGACATCCACCAGGCTGCAGAAGCCTGGATCGGATGGGCCTTACCGCGGCAGCAGGCCAGCGGCCTGTTCCGGCGCTTCTGTCGCGCAAATGGCGACAACAATAATAGTGATGACGACTGGCGCGATTGCGCTCCCGCCGATGCAGACGATTCCATGCTCGCGCTCTGGATGCAGCTGCTGTATCGCATGGCGCCTACAGCCGGCATGTCCCCGGAGTGGCAGCGCAGCGTCAAGCTTTCGGCAAGGCAACTGGCGAAATTGCGAAACTGGCGTCTGGGTGTTTACCACATCTCCCGGCGCAACCACGTCGCACTGCTGATGGACAACGTTGAAGTCTACGCAGCCCTCAAAGACGTTGCCCAAGCGCAATCGCGTCTGGGTGATCCAGCCGCCGCTACCACTGACGCAAGAGCTGAGCAACTCGCGGCCGCCATTCAACGTATTTTCTGGGACCGGCGCGGCCAACGTTTTCGTCCTTCGATGCAGAAGACCCGTCCCGCCTTTTATCCCGATAGATTAGCCCAGGTGTATCCGTGGCTGGCAGGTTTGAGTGGCCCCGGCCAGGATCCGCGCGAGGCGTGGGAAAGATGGAAGAGCGCGTACGGCGCGGACTGGATCGAGCGGCGGTACGACATCCACCCGTGGGGTCTGGTTGCGCTCGCTGCCGAGAAACTCGGCGATGCGAGATCGGCTGCTTGCTGGACTTCGCAATCCGATTCTCTGCGCGGCAGCAAGTCGTGGAATGTGCTCGAAGAAGCGGCATGGCAATCGCTTCGATCGCGATTCACACAGCCGGAGCTGCTGGATCCCCAGGTTTGTACGGCGCTCTGGGCCGAGCGGTGAAGACGTAGCGATGAAGATACTGAACCCCGAAAAACATTGATGTGGCGCTGGGCCTCGTACCCTCTGGACGCGGCGAAGCCGCATCAAAACGCAGGAACATAAGACGGCAACTCATGAAAAAAGGGACTAAGTACGCGTGCGTTGCAGTGCTGGTGCCGTTGTTGCTTTTCGCCGCGGATTACCTGCATCGCCAGGACGAAACCAACTCGGTCACGGGCGCGGACACCCTGCTTCTGCTGCTTCCAGATGCGATCGATTCCAGTTCCCCGGAGGTGCAGGAATGGCTGGACGCCGCCAGCGAAGAAGGCCTCCACCTGCGCCCGATTCATGATTCCGAGTTTCTAAACCCATTGACGTCTGTCCATGCCGCCGGTGTAATTCTGCCGGACCAACTCCATCGCTCTGCCAACGACGTGCTGATCGGCGAACTGTATCGTTACGTGCGCGGCGGCGGAAATCTGATGGTGGTGTACGATGCCTGCACCTTTGACCTGAATGGCCGCTTCCCGCCGGGTGACTCCCGTCTCTCGGAGCTGGTGGGCGTGCGCTACGCGCTCTACGACCTCTACACCGGGTCGACGATGGAACCCGCGCGAGTCACCGGGACATCCGAGGCCATGCAGGAGATCGACATCCCGCCCGGCAGCTTCGTTCCCCTTCATGCCAACCGGGAACAACGGGTGCATTCGCCTGTCGGAGCCGCACGCGACGACGCAAGCAGACAGTTCGCTTTCGCGGCCTACGAGTATGGCAACATCGATTACCCCGTCTTCCGTACGCTCGGCGAGTTCGACGGCACGGTGTTATTGAGATCGAAACACGTGCTGGCCGCCGGTTACCGGCAAGAGGGACTGGGACGCGTGCTGTTCGTAAATCTTCCTCTGGGATACCTGGCCTCGCGCACCGACGGCCTGCTCCTGCACTCGTTCCTGCATTTCTTTGGCATCCGGATGCTGGGCCTGCCTTATCTGCTTTCGGTTCCCGACGGCGTCGGGCGGAGTGATCTTCAATTGGCACATCGACGCGCGCTCGTCGTTGCCACCACTCAAGATCCTGGGGGAAGAGGGCATTTTCGACCGCGGCAAGTTCTCCATCCACATCACGGCTGGCCCCGACGTCGATGCGTTTGGCGACCATAAGGGCCTTGATGTCGCTCACGACCCCGAAATTCAAAAGTGGATCCACTATTGGCGCGCCCACGGAGACGAAATTGGCAGCCATGGAGGCTGGATCCACAACTATTTCGGCTTTCACGTCAGCGATTCCAATGAAAGCGGGTTCGAGAAATACCTGGCGATGAACAAGGACGCGCTGGAACGCATCTCCGGTACCCACATCACCGAGTACTCCGCGCCGGTTGGCAACCAGCCTGAATGGGTAACCCACTGGCTCGAGCGCAACGGCATCGTGGCCTACTACTTCGCGGGAGACGCTGGCCTGGGACCGACGCGCGTCTATCGTAACGCCAAACGCGACGGACCCAACATCTGGGCCTTCCCGATTCTTCATCTCGGCAAGGATGCCAGCCTGGAAGAGATGGGATTCGACGATGTGCCCATCGACGCCGTGCGCAACTGGCTGCTTGCGGTGACGGACTTTACGGTCCATCAGCATGCAGCCCGTCTGGTCTACACGCACCCTTACGGAGCAGAGCGCTTCTTCGGAACGCTCGGGAGCTGGCTGGACAATGCAAACGCCTTGCGAAAGCAGGGCCTCTTCCGCTGGTACACCATGACTGAGCTGGCAAGGTTTCTCAATGAACGCGACTCCGTCCGCTGGACTCTGCTCCACAGCCCGGGCAAGGTCACATTGCGCGCCTCCCATCCGAACACTCTCGCCCACGAAACCTGGGCCTTCCCGCAGGAGTATTACGGCGACGCACGAGTGGTGGAGGGCAAAGCAACGGTCCGAGTTGAGGACGGCATGTTCCTGGTCACCGCCGGCGATGGCCGTCGTCTCGGCGTTGAGTTCACTCCCCGGCGTGATCCCGGGCACTCGACAGCGGAAACCACCGAGGCCAAGCGATGAGGAGGACTGTCATCCAGAAACAAATGATCAAGGGAAAAATGATCCGGAACAAACTGATGCTCGTCTTCGCGTGTTTGCTCCCGTGCGTCCTGGCGTGCGCACAGTCCAGTCCGACGACCTCGCCCGGGTCCAGTCTACCCGGATTGGGCGGCCTTCCACTAAACCTCGAAGGCCCCGGATACATCGAAGTGGGCGGAGGCCATAGCGCGCTCACCGGCGGCTATCCGGATTGGAATGACTTCTACCTTCACGGTATGGTCTCTGGCGGCAAGAACGTCTTTACCGGAGAAATCACCCGCGAAGCCCGCTTCGGGGACAGCGGCTGGTTCGGCGACCTTGGTCTGACGCGTACGCTGTCAGAAAACTGGTACGCGCAGATTTCGGCGGGCGCCAGCGTCGGCGGCTTTTTTCTGCCCAGGTTTCGTACCGACGCGGCGATCAGCCGCAAATTGCTCCGCCGCAAACAACTGGTCGTGACTGCGAGCGGCGGATACGATCAAAGCAAGACGGTCGATAACGACTGGCGCGCACAAATCGAAGGATCCTACTACTTCGCATATCCAGTCGTGCTCCAGGGTGGCTTGCTGTGGACCTATGCCAACCCTGGCGACATTCTGGCGCGCACGCAATACATCGCCGCTACCCAGGGTCACGACAAGGAACGATTTATTTCCCTCCGCTACGAGTGGGGCCGGGAAGGATACGAGGTCATTGGTCTGCCTACCAGCACCGTCCCGGCATTCAGTGTGGCTTCGGATTTTCCCCAGCACACCGTCACCGGAACCTGGCGGCAATGGATCGGCCCTAACTGGGGTCTGAACTTCAACCTCGAACAACACCAGGAGCCCGCGTACCACCGCATCGGAGGCACCGTCGGTGTATTCCTCAATTTCTAGTCCGCGCGAAGAACACAAACCGCTACCGCCGGCGCTCGAAATTCTGCGCCGCCGCGGCTGGCGTGGAGGCCTGATCACTCCGCACCGCGCCTTTGTGCGCCTACGCCTAGGCCCGCGCCGCCTCGCCGAAAGTGTCGCTCTTGCTTCCCTGGGGACTGCATTGTGGATTGCGACACTGCCCGCCGTGGGCCGGCTCTGGGGTCACATCCTAGCATTCTGGGGAAAGCGTCTCGGCCTGAAGAGCGAGGTCATTCTTGTCCCGCAGGGATGGGGACCTCACATTCACTTCGCGTTGCCGTGCTTCGGCCTGGCGGCCGGACCCGCAAGCGGAATGGTCTGGTGGATCACCACCGGCGTCACCGTTCTGGCCTTCGGCGCCAGCTTCAGGCTCTCCGAGGAGGCCTTACCCTGGATCTATCTGATTCGGGTTTTTTGTCTCCTGCAAGCGACCGCATTGGGATACTTTGCGATTGCCTCGGCCCGCTTTCCTCATGACCTGCCCGGATACACCGTCAGCATGTTGGTATTCAGCTGCGTCCTGATCGGGCTCGTCCCCGTCCTTTATGGATTTACCTTCTATCTGCTGAATTTCAGTCTGGCGCAAAAGATCTTGTTGACGCTCGTGACCGTCGCTCACCTCTTGCTCTTTGTTCCCCAGCAGTACATGTTGCACGTGTATCTGCTGCACCAGTCCGTCCTCTTTATGCCGGTGCTCTATTTTGTGTTCGGCCCTTTCCTCGACATCATTGTCTTTATCGGCTTCTACTCCTGGGGAATGAGTTGGAAGTCGTCGGAGCCACTGGAGATTTAGTCACTGGCGTGAGGCGCATTCAGACCACTTACCAGACGACTGACTATCGCGGCAGAGCGTAGCGCCGGCACCTTGCCGGCGGTTCCGAGGGCGCCTCGCCCTCGGCGCGGCCAGCCGGGCATAGAAGAATCATAGGGTAACTCGGTAGTGGACCCTACAGATAAACGCTCTAACTACTTTCCCTAAACAACTTACTTCGGTCGTGAACCCTACAAATGAACTTTCTATTCTGCATTTTCACTGGCTATTGGTTGTGTCCTACCGCGGAAACCGAATAGAATCGGGCCTTCGTTAGGCAGTAACTCGTTAAGTATTTCCGTTGTGACCTCACTCCCCGCACTTCCGTAATCCCGCATGAACTTCCTATTGTGCGTCAATACAGGAATTGCTGTATTTTCACTGGTAACAATCCAGTAGAAATTCCGTGTGCGCCCGACGTACCAGTTCTCTCTGGATTCATTCCTGAACGCAATGGAGGTTCGTTTTGCAAGTCCGTTCCCGTGTTTTCCCCAGTTCTCCTGCCAAGTCCTCGCAATCTTCTTTAATCCCACCTGCCGGCCAGAATTCATCCATCTTCAAATACTTGACTCGTTACGCTGCGGTTGCGACGATCCTCGCAACCGTCGCTCTGGCGCAGAGTGTTACGGTCAGTGCGCCCGCCAACGGAGCAACCGTGGGCTCGGAGTTTTATTTTGCCGCCAGCGCCAATGGCGGCAGCCATCCTGTGAGAGCGATCTGGGTCTATGTGGACAACAAGCCTGTCTACAAAACCCAGGCAGCGTCGGTGAATACCTACCTCACTCTGCCGGCCGGGTCGCATCATGTGGTAACCAATGCGTGGAACAGCATCGGACAGGTAGCGACTGACTCGCTAAGCATCAGCGTGAACCCAAGCGTCGGCGTCAACATCACGGCTCCGTCGGGCGGCGCGAGCGCGGCCTCCCCGGTTCAGTTCGTCGCCTCGGCCAGCGCGCCCAGCGGGCGAACCATCCATGCCATGCGCATTTATGTCGACGGCGCGAATGCCTACACCGTCGATGCCTCCAGCCTCAATACCTCACTGTCCATGGCGGCGGGAGCTCATAACATCAATATGCAGGCGTGGGACAATACGGGCGCAGTCTACGTCAAGACCATGAGCATTACAGTCGGCTCATCGGGCTCCTACCAGAACAACTTCACCGCCACCTCGAACTGGGTGTCGCAATTCTCCCAGTCGAACGGGGCGCTACTCTACACGCCACAACAAATCGACCCGTATTTCTCGAACATTGCCGCCATCGGCATGACGAAGGATCCGAACCGTATGCCCGAGGTCGTGGCCTGGATGAACTGGTACATCAATCACCTCAATTGGCCCGACAAGTGGGGCCTCTACGGCACAACCTACAATTACACCGTCAACAACGGGGTTGAGACGTCCACTGACGATGCCGACTCAACCGACTCCTATGCCGCCACCTTCCTGACGCTGGCCTGGAATGCTTGGGAAAGCGGCGATGCGAATGCGCGCTCGTACATCAAGAGCATCGCATACCAGCTCAATGTTATTGGCGGCGTGCTCATTCAAACGCAGCAAAGCGATGGCCTTACCTGGGCCAAGCCGGATTATCTGATCAAGTACATGATGGACAACTGCGAGGCGTACCGCGGCCTGCGCGATCTCGCGTCCCTGGAACAGAATGCTTTGGGCGATTCCACCAAGGCGGCTTACTACACCACCGCCGCGAACGCCATGCAGAACGGCATTCTCACCATGTGGATGAACGGCAAGTGGGCCGTTTACAAGAACTGGTACGGCAACAATATCGCGCCCAACATGGCCACCTGGTATGCAGATGCCACCGCTCAACTCTTTCCCGTGCTGATGGGTGTGGTGACCTCGTCCGACAGCCGCGCGCAGCAGTCTTACGCTGCTTTCAACGCCGCCTGGCCGGGCTGGCCCACGCTTTCCTTCAACTCCCAGGACCCATTCCCCTGGTGCCTGGTAGTGGATGGCGCCGCCGCCATGGGAGATCAGGCTCGCGTTGCGACCTATATCGGCACCATGCAAAACAAGTATGTGAAAACCGGCTTCCCCTGGCCGTTCTATAGCGCCGAGGCTGGCTGGTTCATGCGCGCAAATAATTACATGATGGGCAAGGGCCTGTAAGCGGGCCGACGCGTAGCGACAGCCGCCCTCGGCTGTCCAAGAAGACTGATGGAAAGTTAGAAAAGATCGGGCGGTTACGGCCCTGGTAGCGTGACCGCATGAGGATTACCCCAGCCAGCCGAGCGTAGCGCCGGCACCGTGCCGGTGGTTCCGAGAGCCTGCCCTGAGTTTATCGAAGGGGCGGCCCGCCCTCGGCGCCCCCAGCCAGCATAGAAAAATAGTGCGGCTGATCGACGCAACCCCGACGGTTTGGCCTGGAAATCCATGTATTCAGCCTTCCTCAAAATACCCCGCATGCAACTTTTCGCCAGCTTTGGGGTTCCATATACTTGAGAATTAATCATCGGGAGGAAATCTTGGACGAATCTCGTTTTTCCTGCAAATCACCACGGCACCGCCTCGCCGGGAAAGCTGTTGTTTTATTCCTGGTGCTTTTCACCTGGGTGGCGTCGGCCTGTGCCCAGAGGGGCGCAATGTCTCCGAACCAGGGCGAGTCCGATGGCGTTAGCGCCGGTGGCAACTGGCTTGAGTTCCACTCAACTGATCCGATGACGGGTGACAAAAAAGTGCGCTTCGAACTCCAGTCGAACAACTATTTCCGCGAGGACCCAAACTACAAGCCCCGAGTGAATCTCTTTTGCGACAATGGCAAGCTCAAACTGGCAGACTTCAATCCTGGAGTCAGGCTGCCTCCGCCCAATCGTCCCGGCTTCTGGGGACAACCGCAGCTGGAAGTAGAGGTCCGTATCGACGATGTCCACTATCACAAGGGTTGGAACTGGCTGCGTGGCCATTACCTCTCCATGGACAAGGGCACGGCGCGCGGGATGCTATCGGCACAGATTTTCAATATTGCCTTGCCTACGCGCAGCGGGCGCCAGATTGCGGAATTTTCTCCGGCAGGATTGGATTTCGGCCGCGTAAAAGAAGCTTGCGGCCTGACCCCGAAGAAGCCCAGCAACGACTGATCCTCCGCGCTGGAGTCGCACGTTCGGGGAGGCGAATTCCCCTCCCCGAGACTCTCCTACAAAGACCAGCGTCTCGTAAATTCCTACTGAAGCCGATGGGACCGGGGTGACGTGCGGTGAATATTCACCAGAATCACTGCATATTTATTCACGACCGCGATGAATATTCATCCCCTCCTCGCGAATTTTCCAATCACTCCAACTCTGTCGCCATCACCACGATGACTCGTCTCATGGTGCAACGCCGGTCGGTCGATGTCATCTTTCTCTTTTGTTATCTATCACTTGGCTGGCCATGGCCTCACATCTCCCTGTGATTTGCGGCACTGCCTCTGATCCACCCAAGAGCGCAAGATCATGAGTAATCGCAAGTTGGGGGGATCTCATGAAAAAAGTTCTAATCCTGGGCGCAGCCGGCCGGGACTTCCATAACTTCAACGTTGTCTTCCGCAACAATCTGGATTATCAGGTGGTGGCATTCACGGCCGCCCAGATCCCCGATATTGCGGGCCGAATGTATCCGCGTGAACTCGCCGGACGCCTCTATCCGGAAGGCATCCCCATTTTCGAAGAGAAGGACCTGGAACAAATCATCGCCGATGAACAAGTCGAGACGGTGGTTTTCTCTTACAGCGACGTTTCCTATCCCACGCTGATGCACCTGGCCTCGCGAGTAGTAGCCGCAGGAGCCGATTTCTGGCTGCTCGGCACCGAACACACTCAGATCAAGTCGACGGTTCCCGTGGTTTCGGTTTGCGCGACACGCACGGGCTGCGGCAAGAGTCCGGTCTCGCGCCTGGTAGCGGCCAAGCTGCGGGAACAGGGCCACAAGCCAGTGGTAATTCGCCATCCCATGCCCTACGGAGATCTGGCCGCGCAGGCCGTACAGCGTTTCGCCACGCTCGAAGACCTCGACCTGCAGCAGTGCACTATCGAAGAGCGCGAAGAGTACGAGCCGCACATCCAACTCGGCACCGTCGTCTACGCGGGTGTGGACTACGAGAAGATCCTGCGCCAGGCCGAGAAAGAAGCCGACGTCATCCTATGGGATGGCGGCAACAACGACACTCCGTTCTACGCATCCGATCTGGAAATCGTCGTGGTCGACCCGCACCGCGCGGGCCACGAGTTGGCTTATTTCCCCGGCGAAGTGAATCTCCGCCGCGCCGATATTGTCGTCATCAACAAAGTAGACACGGCCGCCCTGCACGACATCGAGACGGTGCGGCAAAACATCAAGCTCGCCAATCCCAAAGCGGCAGTGATCGAAATGGCGTGCCGCGTCTCGGTGCCCTCTCCGGAACTGATCAAAGGCAAGCAAGTTCTGGTGGTCGAGGACGGACCCACCCTAACGCATGGCGAGATGCCTTACGGCGCAGGAGTAGTGGCGGCGCGCCAATGCGGCGCGGCCAGGTTGGTAGACCCGCGGCCCTTTGCCGTCGGTTCCATTCGCGGCGTGTATGAGAAATATGGCCATCTGACGAGTCTTTTGCCGGCGATGGGCTACAGCGCCATGCAGCGCCACGAACTGGAAGAGACGATCCAACTAACTCCTTGCGATCTCGTGGTAATCGCTACCCCGATTGATCTGGCACGGGTAATCAAGATCGACAAGCCGGCGCTCCGCGTCACCTATGAAGTAGAAGAACTGACCAAGCCGGGCTTGGCGGACAAACTAGCCGCCTTGATCCAGCGGCACGAGCCCGCGCTGGTTTAAATGCAAGACGATTTGATTCAAGACGCTGTGATGCAAGACATCGCGAGGCAGACCATGAACGGGAAAGATTTTCTCTCGATCAGAGATTTTTCGCCCTCCGAAATCCAATACCTCTTGGTTCTCGGCCGCCAGGTAAAGGCTCATCCAATAACCTACAGCCAATCCCTGCACCGCAAAACACTGGCGATGATTTTCGAAAAGCCGTCGCTGCGAACGCGCGTCAGCTTCGACGTGGGAATTCAGCAGCTAGGCGGATTCTCGCTCTACCTGTCCCCAACCGAAATTAATCTCGGCAAGCGCGAGTCCGTCTACGACGTGGCCAAGAATCTGGAGCGCATGGTTCAGGGGATCATGATCCGAACCTTCGCTCACGAGATCGTGGAGCAGATGGCGGAATACGCCAGCATTCCCGTAATCAACGGACTGACCGACTACAGCCATCCCTGCCAAGCGCTGGCCGATTATCTGACCATCTGGGAGGCCAAGGGCGGCATTGACGGCCTGAAGGTAGCATTTGTAGGTGATGGAAATAATGTCGCGCACTCGCTGATGTTTGCGGGCGCACAACTGGGAGCGCACGTTTCGGTAGCAACTCCGCCCGGATACGAACCCAAAGCCGAAGCCGTCCGCTGGGCAACTGAGCGCGGCCGCGAAACAGGCGGAACGTGCACGATCACAAATGACGCGCGAGAGGCGGTGCTGGCCGCGGATGTCGTCTATACCGACGTCTGGGCGAGCATGGGCCAGGAATCAGAAAAAGACAAGCGGAAGAACATCTTTGGGCCCTATCAGGTCAACCGAGATCTGTTCCGCCACGCTCAGCGCGATGCAATTTTCCTGCACTGCCTCCCCGCCCATCGCGGCGACGAGGTCACCGCAGACGTGATCGATTCGCCACAATCGCTGGTCTTTCAGCAAGCGGAAAACCGCCTGCACGCGCAAAAGGCAATCATGCTCGAACTGATGAAGGGAGAGTTCGTGAAGCTGCCCGACCTCGCAGAATTGCGCGAACTGGCACACGTGTAAGAACGTGTAGCGCCGGCATCTTGCCGGCGGTCGTGGCGGCGTCCTCGCCGCCACATCGCAGGAGCGAGACACCTTCGCGACAACCGCCGAGACGGCGCGCTACAGTCGAGATGCACTGAGGTAAACAGGCTATCTAGGTTCAGTTTATGAAGACCATTCTTCTGGCCGTGGGCGGCAACTCCCTGATTCGCGCGGGCGAAAAGGGGACCATGGCGGAGCAATTATCCAACGCACGCCGCACCGCCCGCGAAATCGTCGGCCTGATCCGCGACGGCTATCGTATCGTCCTCACCCACGGCAACGGTCCGCAAGTTGGAGCCGCACTGCTTCGATCCGAAGCCGGGGCAAGCCAGGTCCCCGGGTTGCCTCTTGACGTGTGCGATGCATCGACACAGGGTGAAATTGGCTACATTCTCCAGCAGTCGCTGGAATCGGAATTGCAATCGGCGGGCGTGCACGTTTCCGTCATCTAGCGTACTGACGCAAAGCGTGATTTCGCTGGATGACCCAGCAATGAAGCATCCCAACAAGCCAGTCGGACCGTTTTATTCGCGCGTGGAAGCGGAGGAGCGCAAGCGCCAACTGGGATGGGAAATCGTCGAGGATGCGGCGCGCGGCTACCGGCGCGTCGTGCCCTCGCCTGAACCCATTGAGATTGTCGAACTCGAGGTCATTCGCCAGTTGGTCGATCGCGGAGTCCTCGTAATTGCCTGCGGAGGCGGCGGCATTCCCATCGCCCGCCAAGATGGCCAACCAATCGGCGTAGAGGCCGTCATCGACAAGGACCGCGCCTCGGCACTGCTAGCCTCGCGTCTCGGAGTCGATTTGTTTGTCATCTCCACTGACACGGATTACGTTTACCTCGATTACAAAAAACCCGCCCAGCGCCCGCTTTGCGAAGTTCGCGCATCAGATCTCGAACGCTACCTCGCAGCCGGACATTTCGCGCCGGGAAGCATGGGTCCCAAGATCGAGTCCGTCTTGCGCTTTCTAAGTGAAGGCGGCAAGCAAGCCATCATCGCCTCAGCCGAGAATTTGCGAATTGCGGTGGCGGGCGGTGCAGGCACACACATTTTCCCGGACCAGGCGCAACCGGAGATCGAGTCCAATGCGCACATTAACATTGACATTGCAATTCCTGCCGGAGGACGCTGACCCATGCCGCAGCCCAGCATCTTGACTCACCCTCTAGAGCGGCCAAAATCGCCGCACGCAAATTCACCCGGCGAGGCCAGACCGAAGCACGTCATCGAGTCCCAGCAATTCACAGTCCCATTGCTGATGGAGCTCTTCGACCGTTCGCGCCTCATGGAGCGGGTGGTAGCCCGTGGCGGCACGCTTGACTACCAGAATCGCATCATGGCTACGCTCTTCTATGCGCCTTCGACGCGCACGCGCTTCTCCTTCGAGGCCGCTATGTTTCGCCTCGGCGGGCGCGTGTTATCGACCGAGCAGGCCAGCGCGTTCTCCTCGGAGATCAAGGAAGAGCAAGTCGAGGACTCCATCCGCATCCTGTCCGGATACAGCGATGTGATCGTGATCCGCCATCATGCGGCCGACGGCGCCCGGCGCGCCGCGCAGGTTTCGACCGTGCCAGTGATCAACGCCGGCGATGGCAACGGCGGCCAGCACCCCACCCAGGCCCTGCTCGATCTCTATACCATCTATCGCGAGCGTCCCATCAATGGCCTCAGCGTTGCCATCATCGGCGAACTGGATAGGGGCCGTACCGCCCGGTCCCTGGCCTATCTGTTAGCCAAATTCGAACGAATCAAAATATTCTTCGTGAGTCCTCCGGAATTGCAGATGAAACCCGATATTCTGGGGTATCTCGAGGAGCATGATGTGCACTACGAACTGGAGTCGGATCTAAACCGCGTGATTGGCGAGGTCGACGTTGTCTACCAGACACGCATTCATCCGGAGAGGCTGCTTGATCGCGACCGCGGCAACCTGCACCGTTTTGTGATCGATTCGGCACTGCTACAAGCGATGAAGCCCGACGCCCTGATCATGCACCCGCTGCCGCGCACCGCCGAACTGGACAAATCGGTCGATGACGATCCCAGGGCGCTCTATTTCCGCCAGGCCAAAAACGGCCTGTACGTACGAATGGCGCTATTGACCATGCTATTGGAAGGAAATTAGTTCCGTTTGCAAGTACCTGTCACAAGTTTGCGAGTCATCCTTCGCTTTGGCTGACAGAGGGTGATTCACTCACAAGCTGAGATAATGTCTCCATTGAAAGGAATTTATGACCGTGCACGACGACACTCTTCGCACTCATGATTTTGTCGAACTCGAAAATCTTTATGGCGCGCATAACTACAATCCGCTGGATGTAGTGATCGAGCGTGCCGATGGTGTCTGGGTCTACGACGTTGACGGCCGGCGCTATCTCGACTGCTTAGCAGCATATTCCGCTGTCAATCAGGGACACTGCCATCCCAAAATTCTGAACACGCTCATGGAGCAGGCACAAAAGGTGACTCTCACGTCACGCGCATTCCGCAATGAGCAACTCCCGCTGCTCTATCAGGATCTCCACAAGTTGACCGGGTTCGACATGGCTCTGCCGATGAATTCCGGAGCCGAAGCCGTAGAAACCGCGCTGAAGACCGCGCGCAAATGGGGATACAAGATCAAAGGCATCCCGCAGGACCAGGCCGAGATCATCGTATGCGCCAACAACTTCCATGGCCGAACCATCTCCATCGTCGGCTTTTCAACCGATGAGCAATATCGCGACGGCTTCGGCCCTTTCACGCCCGGATTCAAGGTCATCCCGTTCGGCGACGCGGCCGCGCTCCGCGAGGCGATTACACCCAACACCTGCGCATTTCTGGTCGAGCCAATTCAAGGTGAAGCTGGCATCGTGATTCCTCCAGCCGGCTTCCTGAAAGAAGCCGCCGAAATTTGCCGCCAGAATCGCGTCCTTCTGATGCTCGATGAAATCCAATCCGGCCTCGGCCGCACCGGCAAACTCTTCGCCTACATGCACGAAGACATAACTCCCGATGTGCTCATCATCGGCAAAGCCCTGGCGGGCGGCTTCTATCCCGTTTCAGCCGTGCTCGCATCGAAGGAAATCCTCGGCGTCTACCAACCCGGCGACCACGGCAGCACTTTCGGCGGCAATCCTCTGGGATGCGCCTTGGCCCGCACCGCACTCCGAGTCCTCATCGAAGAAAAGCTTGTCGAACGCTCGGCTGAGTTGGGCGCTTACTTCCTGGGCTTGCTGCAGACCCTGTCCTCCCCGAACCTGAAAGAGGTGCGCGGAAAAGGCCTCTGGATCGGCATCGAGCTACATGGCCCGGCGCGCCCCTATTGCGAGGCACTGAAGGAAGAAGGCATCCTCTGTAAAGAAACTCACGATCAAGTAATTCGCATCGCGCCGCCGTTGGTCATCAGCCGCGAGGAGATCGATTGGGCCTTCCCGCGCATTGAGCACGTGATCGGCAGCACGCCGCAACGCTAAATTAAAATCTCGCGTGCTCACCTTATTTGTTGGCACCGGATTTGTTGCAACCGTGACCAAATCTCGATCGTAGCGCCGGCATCCTGCCGGCGGTCCCGAGGGCGTCCCGCCCTCGACTGTCAAGAGCGCCGATGGAAATTAGAAAAGATCATGCGATCACGACACTAGCTTGTGGACGATTGGTTTTCCTGGCCCGAATTCGTCCCGGCTTCCAGTGTTACATTTCCCGTGGGCTTGAAATACAGCCAGCGCAACAGCACATATCCAAGTAGCAGAAGAGCTGAAGACCTGCCCAATTCGAGAAGCGAATCTCGAAACCAGAAGCCCGGCGAGGTCTTGACGGCTGTGAACGCGAAATATTCCTGGCGGCTGATCCAACCTGCAAAAGGCGCGGTGAAGACATACGCGAAGTGCAAAAGACCTTGAGCAAACAACCATCCGAGAGCAACGGCTCCGACGAAACTTTCCACCAACGCCTCTTTCAGCCGCTCAAACATGGTTCCTCCTGACGAATCTCGCACCGCACATGCGTAGACTATTGAGCGGTCCTGTCCCGTATACCCAGCGGGATAGAAGCCAAGCGGCGAAAAGGTTGATGAGGGCTCCGGAAAGATATAAGAGAGAAGTCATCAAAATGAGGCGATCCGCGCGGCTGAAGTAGGGGATGTCCAGGATTGCTGCGGCCGTGACCAAAAAGCCGACAACACGAAGAAGCGGATCCCACAGCGCTTGGAATATTCCATCGATCGACCAAAGGAGCAGCACCGCGATAGTTACGGCGGCCACGTGTGAATCAGCAAGGACTTGGCGAACAGACGGTTTCACGGTTTCCCTCTCGATAGGCATTCTCGCAGGTTTTTAAATGAATTAAACTCCATTTGACTTCCCTGCCCTGCATCCCGCACCATTCTCGCGAATCCAATGATGAGCCTCACAAATGACGAGCCTCGGGAGCGTGCATGAAGGTCGGCATCACCTGTTATCCAACCTACGGCGGTAGTGGAATCGTAGCCACCGAACTCGGCCTCGAACTCGCCCGCCGCGGACACGAGATTCATTTCATCTCCTATTCGCAGCCCATTCGACTGACCGGACCCGAGCCCAACATCCACTATCACGAGGTCGAGGTCACGCGCTATCCCCTGTTTGAGTTTCCTCCCTATGACCTCGCCCTGGCCACCAGAATGGCCGAGGTCTCGCAACTCTACGAACTCGATCTGTTGCACGTGCACTACGCGATCCCGCACTCGGTGAGCGCGATGCTGGCCAAGCAGATGCTGGCCGCGACTCCTCCGCGCCGTGATTTGCCCTTCGTAACCACGCTGCATGGAACCGATATCACGCTGGTTGGGCTCGATCGTTCCTATCTGCCGATCACACGTTTTTCCATCGAGCAGAGCGATGGCGTCACGGCCGTCTCGCAATACCTGCGGAATCGCACTCTTAACATGTTCGATATCAAGAACAACATCGTCGTCATTCCCAACTTCGTCAACTGCGACGAATACCTGCGCAAGCCGGAATGGCTGGCCAAGCGCAGCGAATATGCTGCCGACGACGAACGCCTGCTCGTGCACCTCTCCAACTTCCGGCCCGTGAAGCGCGTTCTGGATGTAATCGAGATCTTCGACCGCGTGCGTAAGAAAATGCCCGCCAAGCTGCTTCTGATTGGCGACGGCCCCGACCGCTCCCAGGCTGAGTGGCTGGCCGTGCAAAAAGGCATTCATGAGCACGTGTGTTTTCTCGGCAAACAGGATCAGATTCGGGAGAAACTCGCCATGTGCGACATCCTGCTCATGCCCAGCGAACTGGAATCTTTCGGACTCGCTGCCCTCGAAGGCATGGCGTGCGAAGTGGTTCCGATCGCCACCCGCTCCGGCGGCGTGCCTGAAGTCATCGAGCACGGCGTTACCGGATTCATGGCCGATGTCGGCGACGTGGAAACCATGGCGCGCTACGCGGTCGATCTGCTCAGCGACGAGTCGGCGCTGCGCGCCATGGGAAAGCGCGCCCGCGCCGTCTGCCGCGAAAAATTCTGCACCACGAAGATTATTCCGCTTTACGAAGAGTTTTACCGGAAGGTGCTGGCGAAAGCGCCGCAGTCGTCATCAGTTCTTCTGGATTCGGCAAGATAGGCAGGCGCAACCGGATCAGCGTTCCGCCACCTTCGCGGCCATCGATCATCATCTTCGCGGCATCGCCGTAGAGCACCTTCAGGCGCTCGGCAACGTTCGCCATGCCGATCCCCGCCCCTGCAATGGCGTCGTGCGCGACCAGTTGCGCCGAACCCATGCCCACTCCATCGTCTTCCACTTCGATCACCAGCCGCGACTTGATCAACCGGCTACGCAGCGTAATGCTGCCGCCTTCCACCTTCGGAGCAAGCCCGTGCTTGATCGAATTTTCCACCAGCGGTTGCAGGATCATGCTCGGAACCATGGCTTCGAGTGAGCCGGGATCGAGTTCTTTAATTACTTTCAGCTTGTCCCGTCCGAAGCGGACGACCTCAATATCAAGGTAGTTATCGATGAAGGCCACTTCCTCGTGCAGAGGAACAAACGAGTCGGTACTGTTTAACAGGCGGCGGAGAATCGTTGCCAGCTTCAGGATCATCTCGCGCGCCGTATCCGGATCGAAACGCACCAGCGATGAAATCGAGTTCAGCGTATTGAACAGAAAGTGCGGGTTGATCTGGTTCTGCAATGCCGCCATGCGCGCCTGCAGCAGCAGGCGTTCCTGTTCTTCCAGCTTCAATTCGATGCGCACATTGTTGAAGATCTTCAACTCCGTGCCCACGGCCACGATCACCGTGAGATAAATCGCGCTCTCCACCCACAGGTTTTCACTCTCGAGACTGAAAATCGAGTGGGGCAAATAGGTCCAGATCTCGGTCTGCAAAAATCGCAGCCCCACGATTGCCACGAAAAAAGTAACTTGCCAGTCGAACACGCGCGGCCGAGGCAGATTGCGCCGGATCCACCGGTAGATGCTCAAATCGATAAAGGGTGAAAACGACCAGATGTCTTCCTGCTCAGGCGCGAAGCGCCGCAATTGTCCCGCGACGATGCCCGCAAATACATCCAGCGGCATGCTCGCCCATTCGCCGTGCAGCACCGCCGGCACCGCTACCAGTGCGCCTCCAACACCTCCCGATAGCCGTCCGCCGATCACGCCCAGCAGCAGCGCAGTTTCCAGCGACAAATCGCCCGACAGAAAGCTCTTGACGCTATACCGGATCCACACGCCAACCGCAATCGGAAGCGCCATCCACAGCGCCAGGTAAATTTTCTGTTTGGTCTGTCGATTTTCCTGGAAGAGAAGCTTCTTGAATTCTTTCGACCGCCCGAGCACGGTCGACACCGTGGCGGCGACGCCCAGCTTAATCAGAAGATGGATGAGTATCAGCCGCGGTTCCAGCATGGAACTATCGCCCTCGAGGAATCCTCCGCGCCTTCAAGATCAAATGCCTCCGATTGCCAGATGGGCTGAAGGTCAGATGACCAATCACCCGATTGTAGCCGCCGCCGCGCGCAAAAGCTGTTCAACGTTGACTGTGCTGCCGGCTGGAATTCCGCCCTGCGCAAAATCGCGGCTGCCGCCGCCGCGGCCTCCCACTGACGACAACACTTGCTTGAGCAGCGCGCCCATGTCGGCGGTCCCGCCCGGCGATTGGGCGAACACCAGTCCCGGCGGATCCATCGTGCTCGCCACCAGCGCGATCGCCGGCACGCCCATCCGCGTAGCCTTCTGCGCAAACAGTTTGGCGAAGTTGATATCGCGATCCGAAAACAACTTCGTAATCACGGAAGGGCCGCCACTTTCTTTCTGCTCCGTTAGCGCGGCCGCCGCCATCGCCCCGGCCAGTTGTTCGAGCGCCTCGTCCCGTTCCCGGCGCAACGTCTTTTCGCCTTCAAAACTTTTCCGAATCATTACGGGCACATCGGCAACCTGGGTGGAGAAAAGAGCGGCCGCTTCCATCAACGTCGCGTAGTCGCGCCGCGCCACTCGTACCGCCCGCCCCCCGCAGACAAACTCCACTCGAATTCCCTGCCGCGTTTTCTCTGTCTTCCGCAGCAGAATCGATCCGATCTGTCCAGTGGAATTCACATGCGTTCCGCCGCATGCCGACAAATCGAAATCGGCAACTTCGATCAGCCGCAACTCGTCCCGCTCCGCGGGCGGCAACTTTCGCAATCCCAGGGTCTCCGCTTCGGCGCGCGAAACGTAGCGAATCCGCACCAGTCGGTTCTCAAAGATAATTTCATTGGCACGTTTCTCAGCCCCAACCACCTGCGCCGAACTGATGGCGCCGGTTGCCAGGTCAATCGAACAGTAATCATCGCCCATGTGGAAGGAGACAGTCGGCATCTCGTAGAGTTCGATAAACGCCGCCGAGAGCACATGCTGCCCCGTATGCTGCTGCATGTGGTCCCGCCGCCGTTCGGCATCGATGCTGCCATGCACGCGAACTCCGGCGTCGACTGCGGGCTTCACGGGCGCTTCCAGGTAGTGCACGACTCGTCCATCCTCCGTGTCTGCGACCTCTGTAACGCGCACCCGGTCGTTTTCGCCGAGCGTGATCCATCCCGTATCGTGAACCTGCCCGCCGCTGGTGGGGTAAAAAGCCGTTTCGCGAAGGATCACCGCGGGGCGCGATCCATCTGCAGAAGAAGCCGTGGCATCCTCAACCACGGAGTCAAATTCAAGCAAGCCCGCTTGATCGTAGTAAAGACGTTTGGTCATGATTAAAAAGCCAAAGGTTGCGGTGGAAGTGCCTGGCTCTGAAGATGACACGATGGCCCAATCACCCGGTCGCCGATGAAAAAAGCCAGGCACCGGCGACCACTGCACACGAAAGAGCCCGTTACCGTTGCTTCCTTCCGGACCTGGCGGGGTTGGCGGGAAAACGTCGCGCGGAACCGATGCCTGACCCTACATCTTATCAAGAGATCGGGCTGGTGGCCCATTCAGTCCTTCTTTCGACTTGAGTGGGATCGCTTCGCCGAACACTCGGCGTTTCGTGCCCTGTCGGGTTTCTGGTTTCCCGATCCGATACTTTTTTTTCGACGGTGCCCCATTCAAGCCTTCTTTTGGCTTGAGTGGGGCTCTCCCGAACGCGTAATCTCGCCTCATGCCATGGGGATTGCAACGATTTCAGGAAACCGGCGGCAGCCATTTCGTCACATTTTCCTGTTATCACCGGCAACAATTGTTCACCGCCGACTCCCCAAAACGAATCTTTGAGCGAGCGCTGGAGCGTGTGCGCCGCAGTTTCGGACTCCAGGTTTACGGCTATGTGGTCATGCCAGAGCATATTCACTTACTGGTCAGCGAACCCGAGAGCGCTCTGCTCGCCGATGCCCTCAAGTCCCTGAAGCAGGGCGTGTCGCGGCGCTTGGTCGGCGGCGCCCCATTCAAGGTGGGTGCCCCATTCAAGCCTTCTTTTGGCTTGAGTGGGAACTCCACTGCGGACTTCTCCCAGCATTTCTGGCAAAAACGTTACTACGATTTCAACGTCCGCAACTATCGCCAGTTTGTCGAGAAACTTCGTTACATCCATCGGAATCCAGTCAAGCGCGGGTTATGCGAACATCCAGAAGATTGGGAATGGAGCAGCTTTCGTCAATACGCGAACGGCTGCGAAGGACGAGTGGAGATTGAGTGCGGGTGGACCGCAAGATGGCGCGAGCGAGCGGCAGGCACACTTTGTCCGGCTGTCGAACTGCCCCACTCAAGCCAAAAGATGGCTTGAATGGGCCACCAGCCCGTTTTGACATAATGCGGCCTGTTACTCTGACCGTGGCGGACGTTTCGCGGATTTCGACCACTCGATTGGAATCAGGCGCAAAGACAACGCGGTATCTTTCACGCGAAACATTTCCCCGTGCTCACGACAACGCAGGTTATATGTTTCTTTTGGGGGTTCTGATTTCAATCGAGCAAAGAGCCAGCGATTACACGTCGATTGATAGCACATCGCCTGTACTTTTTTGCGATTTGCAGCACGTTTAGCCATTTCATCAGTTCGGCTCTATCGTCTTTTCTTCCCGAGAGAAGGCAGGCCACCTTGCATCGGCGGCGGCGTAGAGTGAGAATCCCCTGCAAGTCTGTTGACTTCGGCTTCTGTTACAAACCGACGCTCGAATTCCGTGATGAGTTCAAGGCGTCCCGCAGAATCCTTCACTATGGTTGTTTCATCACCAGCCCAGTTTTTTAACCTTCGTATCACTTCGCCCATGCGCGGCATTCTACCACGGTCACGAGCCTGTCACCGTTCACGCGACGGTGCCCCATTCAATCGCGCTTTTTGCGATTGAGTGGGCGCCTTCGATCCCTCCCCGCACCTCGCGGGGTACTAAGGATCTTACAATTCTGGGTAACTATTTACTTGACTGACCGTGCCTTTTATGCGATGATTTGGGCATGGAAAACCCCAAGACACTCCAAGAGGCAATCATATACTTTGCCGATTTTGAGAGCTGCCGAAGGTTTGTGATTGACCTTCGGTGGTCCGATGGCAAGGTTCGCTGTCCATATTGCGCCTCTGAAAAAGTCAGCTATCTCGAAAAGGCCCGCCTGTACAAGTGCTACGGCGATCATCCGAAACCGAAATTTTCCTTGAAAGTCGGCACGATCATGGAAGATTCCTCTCTCAGTATCGACAAATGGCTTGTCGGCATGTGGCTGATCGTGAACTGCAAAAACGGAATCAGTTCTTGCGAGATTGCCCGCGATCTAGGGATTACGCAGAAGTCCGCGTGGCACATGGCGCACCGAATTCGCTTCGCTCTGCATCATGGAACGATTGAGAAATTATCCGGCGAAGTCGAAGTCGATGAAACCTTTATAGGCGGAAAAGCGCGGAACATGCATAAATCGCGCAAGGCCAAACTCACGGGACGCATAGACGATGACAAGTCCGTCGTAGTCGGATTCATTGAGCGTGGCGGGCGTGTTCGCACTCAAATTGTAGAGAAGCGTCGCAAGCACAATATGCAGCCGCTAGTTCGGGAGCATGTTGAGGCTGGTGCGGCTCTCTACACAGATGCCCTCAAATCCTATATCGGATTGGACAGCGACTACGAGCATGCGGTCATTGATCACGCTATTGAATACGTGAACGGCAGTGTGCACACGAACACTCTGGAAAATTTCTGGGCATTGGTAAAGCGTGGACTGCATGGAACGTACATCAGCGTGGAACCGTTTCACTTGTTCCGTTACCTTGACGAACAGATGTTCCGCTTCAATAACCGCCAGAACATGAACGATTTTGACCGCTTCAGGCTTGCCGCTTCACAGATCGTTGGCAAGCGATTGACCTGGAATCAGGTCACTGGGAAGCAAACGGACTGGCTCAGCACGAACTAGGAAAGAATCAGAACGGCAAAGGCGTGGTAAACGAGAGCCAGTCGGTTAGCGCTGACTGGTTTTCTTTTTGCGGCGAGTCCGGCTACCAAATGGATCAGGGGGGAGTGCACTTTTTGGTACGGAGAGGATTTTACGGACAGATTCGCGGAAGTTATCAAACGCCTTTGGGCCTTCATTCATTTCCGGCTGTGGAAAAGTAGGCCGCTTCGCTTTAATGGCGTTTGACATTAGGAGTAAAATGGAATGCGTCGGAAGGGATCGCATCTTTCCACGGAGACGATCCCCTTCGACGGTTGGCAATCGGCTGGTGGCCTTTAATACGTTCTGCGGCGTCCAACCCCGCAGGACGGGCCACCCGCCTTTTGATTCCAGTTTGATGTTCGCACTACTTGTTTACAGCGTGTCTAGTACACAAGCGAAATATTTTGATGTAATGAGTATTACGTTGGTTACACCTTGGAGCAACCCATGGACACTCGACCATTTGTAGAACATCTGAAGAATCTCGCAGAAGCGACGCGAAAGAAAATCGAAGAGCTGCGCACGCCACTAACACAAGCTGAAAAAGACTTGGAGCACATGACGGGCATGATCGATTTTTACTCCCGTAATGCACCGACGCAGGGAACCAGTCTTGCTGTACCCGGCTCAGCGGTCACTTTTAGAGCTACCATCTCTGCAAACATACGGGGCTTGTCGCACAAACAAGCCGTTGTTGCTATCGCCAAGTTTAATGGCGGAGTGATTAAGGCTCAACAAGCCAAACGCCAAATGATAGAGGCAGGAATCATGCGCAACACGAAAAATTCCACGCGCATGGTTCACAATGCAATCGTCAATAGTGATCGCTTCGATCGCATTGCTCCAGGTGAATTCCGTTTGAAACCCGCCAGGATTATTGCGGCGTCAGAGGTGAGGCCAGCCACGTCGCAGGACATGGCGCGGATGGTTGATCCGATCAAACCAGTGCAATAGAGGTATTTGCCGTGCCAGATGACTATGATGATGCCGGACCCATAGAGCCTGATCATGGCTCTTCCCTTATATGGAGCACAGAGGCCAAGAAGAGAGTACAGGCTCTCTTGGACAAGAATGGCGGCAACGTCAATGAGTCTCTGAAGAAATTATTCGGAAGCAATACCAGCTACAAACAAGCGAGAGACTTGGCGGAAGCCTTCGCGGAAGGATTTGGACTTTCGATTGGACAATTTATTTTCAGGTATTATCAGTGGCGTAGAGGGGAACTCTAGGATGCTAGTGCACGTTCCATCGCGGCCTTTGTGAATGCGATGTTTTCTGGTTTATTCGGGTTTAGATCATCCGGCCTAAGAGAGAATTCAGTAACCAGATCGCCGAACAGGTCTTCGGGAAATGGAATGAAGGTCTCCAACTTTTCCTCAGCAGGAACGATTATATCGACGCACTCTGGGATTTCTCTCACCGTCATCATTTTGCCGCCCATCCCCACTACCGACACTTTCATCCCATAAACAATATTAACAAGTTGTGAGCTTTTCGTATCGCGATATTGTTTACATGTTGCTTGGAGGATTTTGAGCGCTTCTACGGCCTTAGAGGAATGCGTGATAAATTCTGAAACGTAATCGAGTACATATTGACCGCGCTCGGTCGGTTTGTGAAATTCAGGATCAACAAAGCCAAAGACTTCTAGTTTGCGCACCGTATTCGCGGCAACCTTGCTATATGGACCATAATGAAAGCGGAAAAAAGGATAATTGGCCACTGCGAAGTTCCGATTTCTACCTTCGATTTCAGATACAAATACGATCTTCTGAATCTTCAAATTATCCAGCGGCTCTTCGGAGCAGCTAAACAGATTCAAAAGAAATATCTGATCCCAAATTTGTGCTTCGTTATGCATCGGTTCCCAACTGATATTCTCTTTTTTATTCCCTACTTGACAAAACTCGTACAGATTTATAATAGCAGTTTTCTAAAATCGGGGAAGTTGATTCTTAAGTGCCATTTGTTACGAAAGCACATCCCGGTCTGTCAAGTGTCAAGAAAAGCACCTCGCTGCCCTGTCGATCTGAGTCTAGCAGTCATGGTCAGTGTTGTAAATAATTACCCAATTCTGTACGTACACAAGGAAAGTTCCCCAATATCTCAGCAAAACTCCTTGACTTAGCCGCCAAAAAGCCCAACGATAGAAAAAAGGGCGCACAAACTGCCCCAGTACGATTGGTTCTTTGAAAAAAGAAAGGCAGATCAGAAACTCGCAAATTGGGGTATAACTCCTTATTCCGGAAGACTTTACCAATAAGTCTCTATTCCTGAATACTTTGCAGCCCAAAATCACAGGGAAACGCCATTTTCCACCGTTATCTCCAATGCCCTCAAGACTTTGACTATAAGTCTTTATCCCTCAATACTTTGGCTGGCACAAAATCGCAAAATTGTCGAAAATACGAACCTAACTCGAACTTAGCAAAAGACTTGCTGGAACTAAGTTCAAATCTATATCTTTGAATACTTTGCGAGTCAACTTATTCTAAGCTCATGATTCCATTATACCGGGGTAAGAGGGGGGTAGGGGGTGCCGGGGTACGTCTATCGCACAACCAGCACTTCACGAATATTGTCGCGCGCCAAAAAGAATTTGATCGAAGCAAAATCGCGGAAGAGATTTTCAATGTGCCGGTTGTTAAATACCCGCTGCAGGCGCGGAGATTGTTTTTCGTGGGATTGCCCGGGCAATGCGAACTTGACCTCCTGCATCTCCAATGTGTTGGTCCCGGTGATGTGATAGCGATAGCAGGTTGAATCTGGCCCGGCATCGCGCGTGTGAAAGAAAGCCAGCAGCAAGCTGCCCGGCTTCATAACCGACCATAGCCGGTCAATCGTCGGCTTCACCAGGCTCTCTTCCATGTAATCGGGCAGATTCCAGCAGAGGACAATATCAAACTGGCCGTTTCCGTATACCAGGTTTTCATCGAGAAATTTCTTGCTGTCAACTCGCGAGTTGCCCAACTCATCCTGAATCTTCAAGGCCGGGTCAAGCGACGAACGCAGCAGATCTTCGCTGTAGTTTTTGTGCCCTTTGCCGGTGAAGAACCGGATGTTCGTGGCCGAGGTCGCGCCCACGTCGAGCACGCACAGGCCCTCCTGCGAATTCAATACCCGCGAGATCTCCCCGACACCGCTCGACCGGCGGCTCAATTTCTGCGGAGGTTCGGACGCCGCAGTCTGATTCGAAGAGCTGCGAAAGAATTTCATCAAGTTGTCTGCAACAGAAGCCATGAAAAGCGCAAACTGCAACCGGTCCCGTGGTCGGACCGTCACTTCCTAGGAAGACGTGGTTCCCTTTCCCGATTCCTTCTGAATATCGACTCTGCCT
Organism: uncultured Acidobacteriaceae bacterium; assembly: GCA_963821295.1. Classification (GTDB taxonomy): domain Bacteria; phylum Acidobacteriota; class Terriglobia; order Terriglobales; family Acidobacteriaceae; genus Acidiflorens. The sequence goes on from CAWGDB010000004.1 coordinate 34,789, forward strand.
TTCAAAAATGCGCCTTCTTCAATTGCGATCCGCTGTGTGGTCACGTCTCCAGTCACGATCGCCGACTTGCGCAGATCCAGCCGGTCGGATGCGGTCATGCTTCCGTCCACCTTGCCCTGGACCACAATGCACTTGGCATTGACGCTGGCTTTCACTTTTCCATTGGGTCCGACAGTCAGACTGTGGTTTCGCAAATCAATGCTGCCCTCGACTTCACCATCCACGTACAGGTCCTCGGACCCGGATACTTCTCCCTTGATTACGACCGACTTGCCAATGTTGGCAAGTTCCTTCGTCTCCGGAGAATCCATCGATCGCCCTCATTTCCTCGCGCCTGCCGCCTCGCGAATCTAATGATTGTAAATCATCGCGCCGCTTCAAAGCGGTTCCAGCCTTGGGATCTCGTCTGTACGTGCGAAGTTACGAGAGTGCCACGAGCCGTTCGAAAGCAACGCTTGATTTGCTACCATCGTCTAATCGCAGTGAATTTGCCCAATCTCATCCCGTCAATTGCTCGGATCCAATGGCGTGCAATGTTCTTTTTTGTCCTGTTAAGCGCGATCAGTTTCGCTCAGCGGCCATCGCCTTCGTCTCAATCCGCTACCCCTCAACTTGATCCAATCGCACTGATACGCAAAGCGGCTCAGAACGAACTCGATGCTTCCGGAGCCGAGCACTTCATGTTTCGTGGAGTCAAGACCACTCCCAAGGGATCCACAACCAGAATCTATGTCGAAACGAAAGACGCAACCGCCGGTCTGGTGATCGCGAACGATGGCAAACCTCTGACGCCCGAACAACGCCAGGCCGAACAGGCGCGGCTGGAACGATTCGTCAAGAACCCCGACGAATTGCGCAAAAAACGTGCCCAGGAACATGAAGACGCGGAACGAACCATCCGCATTATGCGTGCGCTTCCGGATGCTTTCCTGTATACCTACACGGGCCAGGAAAACGGATCGCCGGGCATCGGAAAGGTTGGCGATCCTCTCGTCAAACTAAAGTTCCGGCCGAATCCCGATTATCACCCGCCCTCGCATGTCGAAGAGGTGCTCACGGGCATGCAAGGCGACATTCTTGTGGACGCGGTGCGCTACCGCATCGCCAGCATTGATGGCACGTTATTCAAAACGGTTGGCTTCGGCTGGGGCATTCTCGGGCATCTGAACGCGGGAGGTCACTTCATCGTGCATCAGGAGGATGTCGCGGAAAATTCCTGGGAAATCTCCAGCATGACCGTGAACTTCACGGGGAAGATCCTGTTGGTGAAAAATCTCTCCATCCAGTCTGCGGAGGTATACAGCTGCTTCAAGCGGGTCTCGTCCGACTTGACCTTTGCCCAGGCGATCGAACTTCTGAAGAAAGAGGAATCGGTTACGGCCGAAAATCTTCCCGACGGAACCCTTGCCCGAAAGCCCTGAACTGGTTAAGCCTTACTGGCGCGTAACGTTTCTTCGCGTACGGTGAATTTCCGAACAAGATCCTCACGTATCTGGTAGCCGGTTCCAGGAGCATTGCTGATGGCAATCATGCCATCGGGCTGAACTTCAACTTCGGGTTCAATGATGTCCTGTTTCCAGTATCGCTTCGAGGCCGAAACGTCTCCCGGCAGACGGAAGCCCTCGAGCGTCGATAACGCGATATTGTGCGCCCTGCCCACGCCCGATTCGAGCATCCCGCCACACCACACCGGCACGCCGTGCCGCTGCGCAACATCGTGGACTTTCTTCGCTTCGGTAAAGCCGCCAACGCGTCCAACCTTTATGTTGATGATGCGGCATGCGCCGGTCTCGAGCGCAAAATCGGCATCGCGCGCCTGGCGGATCGATTCGTCAAGACAAATCGCGGTCTGGATCGCCCGCTGCAGGCGCGCATGCAAATAGATTTCATCGTGCCACAAGGGCTGCTCGATCATGAGCAACTTGAAGGCATCGAACTCGCGCAGGTGCTCAACCTGGTCCAGCGTGTAGGCGGAATTTGCGTCCACGCTAAGCAGAATATCGGCCCAGCGCGCGCGAATCTTTTCCAGAACATTCAGATCCCATCCCGGTTTCACCTTGATCTTTATTCGGCGGTAGCCGGAAGCCAGTTCAGTCTCGATCTTCTGCAGAAGTTGCTCCGGTGAGTCCTGAATGCCGATCGAAACTCCACAGGCAATTTCCTGTCGCGAACCCCCAAGCAACTTCCAGAGCGGCTCCTGCTTTAGCCGGGCCTCCGCATCCCAAACGGCATTCTCGAGGCCACCTTTTGCCATCCGATGACCGCGCACTCTGGCGAAGAGTGATGGACAATCGCGCCCGGAACGTACTTCCGCCTGCAACAGCGCCGGAACCAGGTACTGCGTGATGGTCGGCCATGCCGTCTCGATCCATTCCGAACTGTAGAACGGATCTTCGCCGGCCACGCATTCACGCCCACCCGCGGACACCGTCCGACTCGACACTTATCAGCAGAATGCGCCGGCTGTAAACGCGGCCAAAGCTCGTTTCAAAAAAATGCACGAGCGGCATATGAAGTTCACGCAGAGTTACCGAATCGATTTTCATGATTTACTTGTCACTTGCCTCATCCCATGACCCGAGCAGAAAGCGGCCGTCTCCGCGCTCGTTGCGTTCGTATCCAAGTACCGTCAACCCGTTCGCGAATGCTCGCGTAAATTGCTCACGATTCTTCTCTTGCACCGCCAGGGCTTGCCCGCGCGTCGCCTCCGCCGCCTTCCAGTTGTAGATCTCTGCCGGGACATCAATGCGGGCTTGGGTCTCGAAGGCTGGCCTATCACCGTTTCCCAGCACCATTTCGACGCGCCGCGATTTCATCCACCATTCAGCGACCAGGCGATCCGAGGGAAGGCCGCCCTGCAAGGGAGAGGAAGTAAACCCATACTGGTTCACGCTGTACCGCCGCGCAATGGCGCCGAGCTTCTCAATATTCAGATATGCGTTCTTGATTTCCAGCGGATCGAACGTCCACTCCATCAGCTCGATTCCTCGCGCCAAGGCATCTTCACGCTGGTAGAGCTTCAGCCGGCGCCCCAGGCCGGCATTGCGATAGCCCTGGCGAACCGCCAGCATCTGTGAATGCAGGTACGGATCGCGGTGGCGGATTCCCGGAATCGCGAGCGCAAATGCGATCAGGTTATTTCCGTCGAACGCCCCCATCAGCTGTCCGCCGACCTTCGACGCCACCACAAACATACGAACCGGAATCAGGTCCGCATCCGAAAAGTTCCATACTTCTTTCTGGAGAGCAAAAGCTGCCTGCATCTCCTCCAGTGACTCGCATTTGCGAATAGAATAATTTCGGGTGCCGGTCTCGTCCACAGTCGCCTTGTCAACGATTGACTCGTTGAACTTGCTTTCGGTCACGCGCGTTTTTCCTGTTGCTTGGATTGTTGCCACAGATCCTCGAGTTCGTCCATCGAGACCTGTTCCGGCCCGCGTTCGCTGGCGCGCAGCCGCTCTTCCATCCATTGAAAGCGGCGCTTGAATTTGCGATTCGTTTTTCGCAGTGACGACTCCGGATCGAGCGACAGATAGCGCGCAATATTGACCAGAACGAAAAACAAATCGCCAACCTCGTCCTCCAACCGCTCATGCAGTTCGGGCGAAATCTGCGGCTTGCCCGACCCGGCAATTCCAGTCCCGGGCGGCCCACTACCAATTCCAGTGCTGGGTACAGTTTTTAGCGCTTCGCGCAACTCTGCTGTCTCTTCGGCGAGTTTTTCAAACAGTCCTTCAATCTCGGGCCAGTCAAAACCAACGCGGGCAGCACGCGAGCTGAGTTTATGCGCTTCTAACATAGCCGGCATTCGCGAGGAAATCCCCGCCAGCACGGACGACACGCCATCGAGCCCGTCGGTCTTCCCTTCAGCGTTCGCGCCTTCACCGTTCGCATTTTCTCTGGTCGCGTTTTCCCTGATCGCTTCCAGCCGTCTTTTTTTTTCTTTTTCTTGCGCCTTTAACGCTTCCCAGTTTCGCAATACGGCGGCCGAAGTATCGGCCTTCACATCGCCGAACACGTGAGGATGGCGGTCAACCAGCTTGGTGGAAAGGCGGTCGAGCACATCGTCGATTGAAAAATGGCCGGCCTCCTGCGCCATCTCGGAATAAAACAGCACTTGCAGCAGCAGGTCTCCGAGTTCGCCGGTCAATTCGGGCCAGTCGCGATTATCGATCGCTTCCAAAACCTCGTAGGCTTCTTCCAAGGTGTAGGGCTTGATGGAATCAAACGTCTGCTCGCGGTCCCAGGGGCATCCGTCCGGAGCCCGCAGCCGCGCCATGATTTGAACCGCCCGCTCAAAACGCTCGCCAGTGGTGGGCATGACGTTCAATGTAAATGAGAGCGACTCAGTGAGCAACGGCGGAGGTCTACCACAGTGAACGTGTCAGCAATTTAGTCTCGTCCGAGATGATTGCGTCCACGCCCCACTCATTCATCCGCTGCATTTCTTCCGCACGGTTCACAGTCCACACCATGACCTTGCTTTCCCGCAGCATGGGCCTGCTCGACTAGTTCCCGATCCAGCAAGTCGACTCGCGGGACCAGCCACGCGATCGGCAGACCCTTGGGTGGAAACTTATTTTCCTCGTCGTCCCACAGAAATCCTACCGGAATGCTGGCGTCCACATCGTGAACGGCGCTCAACGCTTCGGAAAGAAACGACGACACGACGTACCCCTTCAGCGGTGGATTCTTGCGGAGTGCTGCAACGAGCAATTGCTCCAGCCCCGTGACTTTCAATTCGATGTCAAGAAATGCCCTGCTTGAAAATTGTTCCAGGACTTGTTCTAACGTAGGCAGAGCAAGAACTTTTGCGAGAGTATTTTCGATCTCCAGACCGCGGGTCATGGGATCATGGCAGATCACCGCGCCATCGTCCACCGAGCGGCGCACGTCGAACTCAAAGCCGTCGCAACCGTGCTGCAAGCTCAGCTCGAACGACGCCAGCGTATTTTCCGGAACATGCCGCGAAGCGCGTGCGCCCCGGTGGCCAAGCAGAAGAGGTCGAGTCATTCAGTTCAGGGTAATACGATTGCTGGGTGGGTGACGGGGCAGCGGGGCACAGCCCCGCCACCACACATTAAGGAAAAGGTGAAACAGGAATCCGCTCTTCTCGGCGCACTCGGCGTCTCGGCGGGTGAACAAGCAGCAGCCATGTCAATCCAAGTCGAAATCGCGGATCGGCTTCCCCGTGTCCGGCGTCTCTTTCGCTTTCTTCACCGCCTCCTGAAATTTCTTCTCCAGCAACTCGGACGCATGCTTTTGCGCCTCTACCGACTGTCGAAAGATCGAGTCGCGCCGGCCATCCTGCTCCTTCATGGCGCGCGCCGCTTCTTCCATATCCTGGAATGTTCTGGGTTTCACTGGCGCGGTATGCGCAATCACCGATTGCGTCGCGGTGTCGATCTTCATCACCGCCCCGCAGCAGGGGCAGGTCACATCGAAATTGGATTCTCGTTTCGCCACACGCGCATCATACCGCAATTCGCATCAGCGCGACTTGAGCTGAATGGGCAAGATGTGGAAGACGTAGAGCATTTCCCAGCCGAGCAGGATGATCGCCACAACGACGATCAGAATCGCCAGCAGTTCGCCAAAGTTCAGGCCGGTTTTGTGAGCGTCGAAGCGGCGGGCTCCAAGGCTGAGAATGTTAAGCGTGGCGAATCCGAAAACCAGGACCCAGAGAATGTTGTAGATCTCTTCGCGCGTGGTGACCAGCAAGAACGCCGCCGGCAGCACTCCGACAAACGCGTGGAAGGCACGTCCTCCGCTAGCGGACGCGTGAGTTTGCCCAAGGCCAACTAAGACAGATGGACAACATCGAGGTCTAGCACCGAATAGGCGCGAAAGATTCATGCGGAAATTCGATACTACCGTTTTTGCATCCGCCCGTCAGCGGCGAACTGCGCGGATGTGCCTTTGTGATTATTCTCTCGGCATTACAATAGCAGCGCATGAAGCGTGCTCAATCGCCGATCCTCCTGATTATTCTTTGCCTCTTCGTTCCACCAGCCCTCTTCTGCCAACTGCGCTCGAAGCCCGAGCTCGGCCCGGCCGCACACAAGACGCTGGCGCTCGTGTCGGGCCATCTGCACCTCAAGGGCCTTAAAGCCAACGTTGATGTGCTGCGCGATCGCTGGGGAGTTGCCCACATCTACGCCAGCAACCAGCACGACTTGTTCTTCGCCCAGGGGGCAGTCGCGGCCCAGGATCGGCTTTTTCAAATGGAGCTCTGGAAGCGGGCTGGCCAGGGACGCCTCGCCGAAATACTCGGTCCCTCCGCTCTTCCCCGCGATGTGAACGCGCGCGCCTTACGTTATCGGGGAAACATGAAGGCCGAGTATGAGAGCTACTCTCTCGATACACTGGCGATCCTGACGGCATTTACCGACGGCATCAACGCTTACATCGCCAGCCTGACCGCGCCCGGCGGCCCCGGATTACCCATTGAATTTCAACTCGCTGGATTTGCGCCGGACGATTGGCATCCTGAGGATTGCCTGAATCGTATGGCGGCATTTTCCATGACTGGCAACGCCTTTAGCGAACTGGAGCATGCGCAGGCGCTCACTGATTTCGGCGCCAAGAAGGCCGCCAAGCTCTTTGATTTTGATCCCGCAGTAGATCTTGATCCCGCACCCGGCCTCAATTTCGCAGGCTTGACACCTGGACTGCTAAAGAATCTCGTAGGCAGCGATCATCGCATCGAATTTCCAGCGCGCGCACGCGAGGGGAGCAACAATTGGACTATCTCGGGCTCGCTTACTGCCAGCGGCAAGCCTCTTCTGGCGAACGATCCCCATCGCGTCATCGGCCTGCCTTCGCTGCGCTACATGGTTCACCTGGTCGCTCCGGGATGGAATGTGATCGGAGCGGGTGAGCCAGGATTGCCCGGAGTCGCGCTCGGCCACAATGAACATATCGCCTGGGGCTTCACCATCTTCGGACTCGATCAGCAGGATCTCTATGTCGAAGAACTCAACCCAGCCAATCCGCTCCAATACAAAACTGACACGGGTTGGAAAGACATGGAGAAGCGGCACGAAGTTTTCCGCGTGAAAGGCGCGCCCGATGCGGAAATCGATCTGAAGTTTACTCGCCACGGCCCGGTTCTCTGGGAGGATGGAAAACGCGCGCTCGCCTTGCGTTGGGTTGGCGATGAGCCAGGTACGGCCGGCTATCTTGCCTCGCTCGCGATTGATCGGGCCGAAAACTGGGAGCAATTTGAAACCGCAATCCCGCGCTGGAAAGTTCCATCAGAAAATCTCGTCTATGCCGACACGGAAGGCAATATCGGCGAGCACTCTGCGGGACTTGCTCCAATTCGCCACTGGACGGGGCTCTTGCCCGTTCCCGGTTCATCGGTTCAAGGGTCGTCCGCCCAAGGTTCAGCCGGATATGAGTGGAGCGGATTCGTCCCCGCCGCAGAATTGCCGCACTTCTTCAACCCCAAAGAAGGCTTGGTCGCCACCGCCAACCATAAGATGATTCCTGAGCACTATCCTTACAACGTCGGCTTCGAGTGGACGCCCCCGTATCGCATCACGCGCATTCGCTCTGTGCTCGAAAGTGCAAAGAACACACATCACAAGCTCGCTATCGCCGATATGGAAGCGCTGCAAAACGATGTAACCTCACTTCCCGCGCTCGACTTTCAGAAACTCGTCTCGACGACCTCGCTGAAAGATGATCCCACACTGCATAGCTTCCTGGACTGGGATGGCAGGCTGACCCGTGAATCCTCCGACGCCGCTCTCTATGAAGTCTGGCTTCAGCAAATTTGCGTAGGCATCTCCCAACTCTTTTCGAAGGGCCGCGACGTACACCTGTCCGAGCTGAGCGGACGCTACCAGGACCTGACCCCCGACGTTGTTCTCCGCATACTCAACAATCCCGACAACGATCTCTTCGGCAATAACCCCTCCGCAAGCCGTGACCAACTTTTGGCCGACACGCTGATCTCCGCCCATCGCGAACTCGAAAAGCTTTTGGGCCGGGACGCTTCGACTTGGTCGTGGGGAAAGCTCCACACGGTACGGTTTCGTCACGCACTTGACCAGCAACCTGGAGCGCAGGCTTTGTTTGATCTCGGCCCGCTTGCACGCCCCGGCGACGAGTACACGGTGAATGCCACCGGGACCGATGCTAATTCCTGGGATCAGGTCGATGGAGCCAGCTATCGTGAGATTCTCGACACCGCCGATTGGGATCGATCAGTCGCGGTCAACACGCCGGGGCAGAGTGGTCAACCCGGCAGCGTTCACTACTCCGATCTCATGCCCTTGTGGGACAGCGGTCAATATTTTCCGCTACTCTATTCCAGGAAGGCCGTAGAAGATAAAAGCACAGACCGGCTGGTGCTAGAACCGTAATATCGTTTGGTAGAGACGCGGCTTGCCGCGTCTCTTTCGCGGTGGGAGACGGGCAAGCCCCGTCTTTACGACAAGGATTGTCTGGCTCCGCAAAATTTCATGAACTCTAAAGTCAAGACGATCTTCTTCGACGTGGGTAACACTCTGTTGTTCCCCAATCGTGAGCGCATCCACGCGCCGCTAGCAGGAGGCGGAGTCGCGCTCGACCCGGCCCACCTGCGCGATCTCGAGCGCCGCATCAAGAATCAATTCGACTCCTTGATGATCACCGATGGCAACCACGATCACGGATTCTGGCGGATGTACTACACGCAATTATTCGCTGAAATCGGACTCAACAACGATCCTCTCCGTGATCGGCTTGTCAGCAAGATTCGCGACTCCGGCAACTGGGATCAGATTCGCCCCGGTACCCGTGACGAGTTGCGGCAGATTGCGAGCCGGTATCGGATCGGCGTCATCTCCAACGCTGATGGCCGGATTGAAAATGTGTTGCACCGCTGCGGGATTGCCGATTGCTTTCTCAGCATCACCGATTCAGGTCTGGTGGGATATGAAAAGCCGCATCCGGAGATCTTTCGCCGGGCGCTCGAAACCCTCAATGCCAGGCCAGAAGAGAGTCTCTACGTTGGTGACGTCTATTCGGTCGACTATCTGGGCGCGACCCAAGCAGGCATGCAAGCCGTGTTAATGGACGTCCCGGGAGCTTACACCGAAAAAGGAGTGGAGCGCGTCGAATCACTACCCGAGTTGAGCGCCCTGCTGGCGAAGGCGAGGGCCGGCAACTAGCCACGCAGCCTCGATCTGCCAGCGGCGTCTATAATCTGCAAATCACATAATAGCCATGATCGACTCTGCGCACTTCCTCATCTTTCTCGGCGCTGCAATTCTGCTGGCGATTGCGCCCGGGCCCGGAATGCTCTACGTCCTCGCGCGCTCTCTTGCCGGTGGCCGCCGGGAAGGCTTTCTCTCCGCGCTCGGCACATTCTTCGGAGGCATGGTGCATGTGTGCGCCGCGGCTGCCGGCATCTCCATTATTCTCGCCAAGTCCGCTGTCGCTTTTGCCACGGTGAAATATCTGGGTGCAGCCTATCTGTGCTTTCTCGGCATTCGAATGATGCTCGACGCCAGAAAAGATCAGCCCATCTCGCTCGCCGATCTGCAACGCAGGAAAAGCCCCTTCTGGCAAGGCATCATGACCGAGGTGCTGAATCCGAAAACGGCTCTGTTTTTTCTTTCGTTCATTCCGCAATTCGTCAACCGCGGAAACGGCCACGTCTTTGTCCAATTCATCATGCTCGGCACGATTTCAGTGGCGCTCAACACGACCGCCGACATCATCGTGACCGTGCTTGCCGGACCGCTGGGCGAACGCATTCGAGCTTCTGCCCGTTTCCGCAGGCGTCAGCGGACTCTGACCGGCGCCGTCATGATTGGCCTCGGAACCTATCTGGCTGTCGCCGAAACGAAATAGAGAGTGGGAAATTCACCACGGAGTCACAGAGACACGGAGAAAACCGGCCGCTTGGCAACCCTTTCGTTCTTTGTTCTTAAGATGTTAAGGGTTTTCTCCGTGTCTCTGTGACTCCGTGGTGAAAAAAGATGTCGAAATCAGAGATGTTGGAATAACGACAAGAAGCCTACTGCACCGTGATCACCTGATGATCATGACAATCGGTGTGCATCACGTCATACAAATTCTCCAGCAGACTCAGTCCATAGCGGGCCACGAAACTCACGCCCGCAATTTCGCGCTCCTGGAGTTGTCTGTACGGGAATAACGCATTCGACAGCGCATCGGCGTGCCGGGTTATCACCTCGTTCCGAAGGAGTTCAGCCCGCGCCGCGCGGCGTTGAAGTCGGTTCACCTGATACCACATGCTCGTTCTGGCGCGATCGGCTGCTGCAATCAGCGTGGAATCCAGTTTGCCAATCGCGTCCCGAAGCGCAGTCATCGAGCGCTCCACATTCGCATGCGAAGCTGAAAACTGCGTTTGCAAGTCTGGCGGCAGCGATCGCGCAGCAATCACCTCACGCACTTCTTCCGGGCCGCGCAACACATCAGGCAGGCTCAGGTGGTAGCGAGTCAGAATGCGTTCCGCCTTCGGCTCGACCAACGTTGCCGAGAAGCGCGGCAACACCGGCGTGATTCGTCCCAACAATTTTTCATAGACAACAGCGACCTGCGCGAAGTACGCAACCTCCGCCGCTCCTCCCGTATAAGCGAGCGTCGGCAGCAGAAAGTCCTGTACCACAGGACGAAAAAGCACATTGGGATTGAAATTCTCTGGCGCTTCGTCAATACGTTCCAGCAACTGCTGTAGCGACATTCGGTCGCCGTGCTTGCCGTCGCCGTCCTTGCCTCCCAGAAACTCAGTGCCGGCTCCATTCACCTTACGCCGAACCACCGTGCGCGCACCATTCTTGACTTCAAAAAGCAGAGTGGTCGCCGAGGTGACCTTAACCTGCTGGTGATACCCTGCGGCCTCCAGAGCCTTGCCGCGCGCCAGCAGCGCCTCATCAAGTTCTGAAGACTTTTCGATCGCCGCCCGAAACAAGGGTTTCGCGACCTCATGAAATTCCTTATCGGCCGGATCGAGCAAAATGACGCCCCACTCCGCAAACAGCCGCGCAAATAGCCGCGCAAACCCGCTGCCCAGCGTCTCTCCCTGCCGGTACGATTCCCGCAGGCATGTTGTGACTTCAGACTCTCCCAGAAGAGACGCCGCATGCTCAACCACGGCATCAATCTCCGGCCCAAATCTGATCGTGCCGACCGGAGCATCCGGCACGCCGTGGCTCTCTACCGCGATTTGTTCCGGAAAACCCTGTGCCCCGAGCAGCGATACATGATTGACCTCCGCAAGATCATGATCCTCGGTCGCCAGCCAGAAGATGGGAACGCAATCCACTCCCATGGCAGTGGCCTGCTCCGCCATCTTAACGGCGGTCAGGGCCTTGAAGATCGAAAACACCGGCCCGCCAAATAACCCGACCTGCTGTCCTGTGACGGTCGCCAGTGCTCCGCGCCGCAATCGATCGACATTGGCCATCGTTTCCAGAGAGGCTCCCCACGCCCGATTTTGCCGTTCCAAGATTTCGCTGACCTTGGCGCGGCGAGCCGGGTCGTACTGCACGCACCGCGCTTCATCCTTAAGCCAATCGGAAAACATCGGCGACCGCGGGTAGAAGCGTTGGACTGAAGGAGTGTAGGAAAGGTAGTCAAGAAAAAGCGGGGTAGTATGCGGGATCTGATGAAAGGGCAGACAGTGTGCATTCACCGGCGAGTCCTCGCGACATTGGCGTGCAGTCCCAATCCGCATATATTCTCCGTTTTCTCCGGATTCAAAACTCGTCGAGCGGCTACGACACACTGCAACAAATGAGCCCAGCCGGGCCCATTCCAACTACATCTGATGATGCCAAACTGTGCAGGTTGCAGGGAATCTAGCAATGGCAATGGCAATTTCAGCTTTCAATCCCCTGGCCCGGTCTGATTCCCTGTCGGCGACCGCTTTTCAAACACAACAGCAACCTTGTCTTGGTATGTCAACCGCCATCCCTGCGGAAGCTCGAGCAGCAGGTTAGCCAGCGTCGATCCCGCCGGCAGCAAGATCGTGCGAATCCGCCATTTTTCAAGCACCTGCTGCCATCCCGCTTCCCCTTGCAGCAGAACCAGACTTTCCCAAATCCTGTCTGAGCCATAAAGGTCATGACGGTCATCCAGCACCACCAGTCGTTGCGGATAAAGGCGGTAGATGAGATAGCCTCCCCAGGAATCGATCGAAAATACCGGCTCCGTGATTGGCGGTTTATAGACACTCTCTTTCTGCAGAAAATCCACCGCCGCGACCGGCACTTTCGCTGGATCGAACCGCGCTTGAATTATCTGCCGCGAGCCCAGCCACCCGCCTTGCAGGCAGATCGCCAGCGCTCCGGCCGCGCAAACAATCGCCCAGATGTGGCCCCGCAGCCTTAATTCCTGCTCGCCCATGCGATTCGAGAAAGCCACAATTCGTCCCGCACGACGACGCATCCATCCCCAGGCGCCAGGCTTGGCCGTGAGCGAAGCGAATTGTTCCCAGAGCATCGGCCCAATGACGAGTACCAGCAGCATCGAGGAAACAGGAAGATTTCGTGACGATAACAGACCCGCATACACCGAGAGGAGGATAACCAGAAGATGGCTAAGCCTCAACTTTCGGCCGTTACTCGCCAGCGCCACTAGCGCAAGCAATAAGATCAGCCCAAAGCAGCGCTGCGCCCAACCGTGAAAATCAGGCGAGCGGAATTCGGCAATCCGGCCCATGAGGTATCGATCGCTAAGGTAGCGATAGATGTGTAAATGAAGCCGCCAGCCATACGGATTTACGAGGGTTGCGAACGCTGAGAATATCCAAGCCCATGCCATGGCACGTGCACGATGTACCGTACGAATCGCCGCGAACGCATTTTGCTCCCGCAGGCCCTCGACGTGAGCAGCCAGGGCGTAGATTGCCAGCAGCACAAATCCGAAAATCCACGCCCCGTGCAAGTTCACCCAGAGCAAAGTCGAGAGCGGAAAGAACCACGGCAACCACCGCGGCAGACTTTCGTTAGGACGTCCATTCGCACTCCGCCCCCCGACCCGCTCCCATCTTTCTAACGCGATAAACCAAAGAAGCACAAAGAGCCAGCTCACAAGATGCGGACGCGCAAACAAATGAATCGTCGCCGCCGCTACCGCGAGCAGCATGAGCGCGACCGCGAGGGGAAGACCGGTTCCACGCTTAAGAAGTTGCGAAAGCAGGATCGTGAAAGTAGTAGCGGCCAGAAGCGCGCACAGCCAGACCACCCCGTTCAGTCCGCAAGCGCGGTACAGAATCCCAAGCACAAGGTCGTACAGCCATTCCCAGGCAAACCAGCGCTGCCCCTGCATGGTGGAGGAATAAGGATCGGTGTGGGGAAGGGTGTGCGTCGCCAGAATCTGCTCACCAGTTCGGATATGCCATCCGATATCAAGATCGGCAAGCGGGCGGTTGGAAAAGCTTCCCGCCAACACCGCCCAGAAAACAAGAATAAAAATAATATCGCGCGCGGAAGGCAGAAGAAAATACTCCGCTGATTCGAGAAAGGTTGCTCGGAATCCGGCCGGGGAAAGGGTCATCACTCCGTCAAAGTGTATGCGTGTGAAAGTGTATGCGGATGAGCAAAATGATGCCAGCAGAATGTCTGTCGGGGACCTGCAAAAGTTTACGTCTGAATCGTCGCTACTAGAATCTATATAACGGATGACAACCAAGCCGAAATTGCGCGTCGTCATCGTGGGTGCGGGTTTTGGGGGACTGACCGCTGCGCAGCGGATCGCCCGCCTCCCGGTCCAGGTCACGGTCATCGACCGAAGAAACCACCACACCTTTCAACCATTGCTCTACCAGGTTGCCACCGCCGGCCTCTCTCCCGGAGAAATCGCCGCGCCCATCCGCTCCATACTCAAGGCCCACTCTAATGTTGAAGTTTTGCTTGAAGAAGCGGTCGATTTCAAATTGGATCAAAAAAAGCTCATCACGACTTACCAGGAACTCGATTACGACTATCTGATTATCGCTTCCGGGGCCACCCATGCCTATTTTGGCCATGAGGAATGGGAGCCTCTGGCACCCGGCCTGAAGATGATTGAAGACGCGCTCGAGATCCGCCGGCGCGTGTTGTTGGCCTTCGAACTAGCCGAGCGGCAAGGCCAGGACGGTATGCCACTACAATTTGTCGTGGTCGGAGGCGGTCCCACCGGTGTAGAACTCGCTGGAACGCTGGCCGAGATTGCACGCCACGCCATGACCCACGAGTTCCGCAATATTAAGCCGGAACAAAGCCGCATTCTTCTGCTCGAGGGAGGGCCGCGCGTACTGCCGACTTACTCTGAAGAGCTGTCGCACAAGGCCGAGCAGCAGTTGAACCGCCTGGGAGTCGAGGTTCGCACCTCGAACATGGTCACGCGCATTGAGCCTGGGTCGGTGTGGGTCAAAGACGAGAGGATTCCCGCCGCCGTCATCTTATGGGCGGCCGGAGTTGCCGCCTCGCCGCTCGGGCGAAAGTTGGGTGTGCCCATTGACCGCGCCGGACGCGTCCTGGTGCAGCCTGATCTCAGCATCCCGGGGCATCGCGAGGTGCTCGTTATCGGCGACCTGGCCGCGCTCGCCGACGAGCATGGCAAGATGTTGCCAGGAGTCGCACAGGTTGCCATCCAGCAAGGCAAATGGGTGGCCAATACCATTGCGCGCGATCTTCGAAGCCAGCCGCGAGGCATCTTTCACTACCACGATAAGGGCAGCCTGGCCACCATCGGACGCGCGGCCGCCGTGGCCCAATTCCCCAAGTTTGCGCTGTCAGGCTACTTCGCCTGGCTGGCCTGGCTATTCATTCACATTCTCTTCCTGATCGGATTCCGCAATCGTCTGATCGTGATGATCAATTGGGCATGGGCGTATCTCACGTATGAGCGCGGCGCCCGCCTGATTACCGGCAGCGACGATCTGCCGGGATGGAACCAGTCGCAGAACAGCTCGTCGCGGAATGAGGCGGCGCAAGATGCCACGGCGCAAAACAAGAACGAAGGGGCCGAGCCTCCAGCCTCCACCCGCCGGCGGAGCGCGTGATCTGCGCTGTTCCCTGCCGATATAATCGAATTGTCGTGAAACGCGTCGCTTGCCTATTGCTGTTTTCGCTTGTCCTCGGCGTTGCCCTTCGCGCCGACGCGGCGGCGCAAGAAAAAGAAACCCCTGTTTCGGGCCGCACGCTGGTCGTGATTCCCTTCGAGAACACATCCCCCACTCCCGGACTTGAATGGCTGGGTGAAGCTTTTCCGGCGGCTTTTCGCTGGCAACTTGATTCTCCTGTTATCTACGTTGTCACTCGCGAGGAGCGGCTGCGCGCCTACGATCGCCAGGGCATCCCCGCGGGAGTCCATCCCTCGCGCGCCACTGTCTACCGTCTCGCAGAGCAGATGGATGTCGACTATGCCGTACTCGGCTCCTACCGCTACGACGGCGTCAACCTGACAGCAACCACCCAGTTGCTCGACATGCGAAATCAAAAGCTGTTGCCCGCCGCAACCGAGTCCGCGCGCCTGAATGATCTGGCAAATTTGCAATCTGCGCTCGCCTGGGACGTGCTCAAACTCGTCCGCCCTAACTTCTCCATTCCTCAAGATCGCTACATCGCGAGCGTCCCGCCCATGCGTCTGGACGCGCTCGAGAATTTTATCCTCGGAATGCAAGCCACCACTGCCGACGAGAAGGTTCTGCATTATCGGGAAGCCGTACGTCTCAACCCCTCGTTCTCTGAAGCCTGGCTGGAGCTGGGCAGGGCCCTGTTCGGTCAACATTCGTACGAGCCAGCTATTGCCGCCTTCGAAAAGATTCCGCCCAATTCGAAGGTCGCTCGCGAAGCCAATTTTTATCTCGGCTTAAGTAGCTACGCTCATGGAGACTTCGACCAGGCTGAAACCGCCTTTGAGTTTGTCGCCGCCCACCTGCCGCTCGCCGAGGTCTACAACAACCTGGGAGTGGTCGCCGCCAAACGCGGCCAGAAAAAAGCTGCGGAAGATTTCGAACGGGCGATCCAGAACGATCCGAGCGATCCCGACTATCACTTCAACCTCGGAGTGGCTCTTGTGCGAGCTGGTGATAAGACAAGAGCCGCTCGCGAACTCCGCCTCGCGCTCGACCGCAGGCCCAGTGATACCGAAGCAAAAATGCTGCTCGATTCCCTAATCGCGCCTGCGGCAATGTCCGTATCGGTGCCAACAAAGCTGCCCAGCGAGCGCCTGAATCGCAACTACCAGGAGAATGCTTTCCGCCAGATGACCACACAGATGCAGAGTTGGGCCGAGCAACAATTTGCACGCTCTGACCCACACTCGCACGCGCGTTATCACGTCGAACTCGGCAAGGAATTGCTTGCCCATGGATTCACGACCGAAGCAGAAGCCGAATTTCGCCATGCTGCCACGGTCGATCCGACAAGCACGGCGCCCATCACCGCTCTTGCCGATGTCTATGACGCGCGCGGCGATGCGGACGCTGCGCGTGCCCAGGCTGAGGCCTCGCTGCGTATGCGCGAGTCCGCAGAT
The DNA here is from genome assembly GCA_963821295.1 of uncultured Acidobacteriaceae bacterium. GTDB lineage: Bacteria > Acidobacteriota > Terriglobia > Terriglobales > Acidobacteriaceae > Acidiflorens. The sequence continues at coordinate 51,271 of CAWGDB010000004.1, forward strand.
GCCTATCTGATTCTTACGCGGCTCGATCTGCAACAGAATCGCATGGAAGCGGCCACTACGAACATTGCCCGAGCCCTGCAACTGGACCCGGCAAATCGCGCCGCCCATGATTTGAAGCGCACCTTAGCAGCCAAGTTCGCGGAGAAAGCGCAGCCGCTGCCACAGCCATGAAATCAGCTCTTAGCTCTCAGCTCTCAGCTTTCAGTTCCCAGCTCTCAGTTCCCAGCTCCAAGCTCCAAGCTGTCAGCCCCAAAGCTCTAGCTCCTTGGAATCACGATACCCCATCAAGTCATCCTGAGCATAGCGGTGCGATACGCGAAGCGCATCGCACTGCGAAGTCGAAGGACCCCTACTCCTCCACTGCCGTATTCCCATCACGGCCTCTCCTCGCTCTTCTAGTGACGATCCTCCTCGCGGCGTCTTGCTCCGCCGAGGTTTTGAAGATCGTCGTCGACGATGCTATCCAACCTGTCACTGCCGAATATATTGCCCGCGGACTCGCGGCCGCTGCCGCGAATCACGATCAAGCCGTGCTCATCGAACTCAATACGCCGGGCGGCCTCGTCGATTCCACGCGCAAGATTATTGCAAAGATGTCGGCATCACCGGTGCCAGTGATCGTTTATGTGGCTCCTAGTGGCAGCCGCGCGGGTTCGGCCGGAATCTTCATTCTGGAGGCGGCGGATGTGGCCGCGATGGCTCCTGGAACAAATGCCGGTGCGGCGCATCCCGTGGCGCTTGTCGGTCCGTTCGACGTCAAGTTAGATGACGAGATGAAGAGAAAGATTGAGAACGACACTGCTGCGCTGATGCGCTCAATCGTCACCAAACATGGCCGCAACGTCGAACTCGCCGAAAGCGCCGTCCGCGAGTCCAAGTCCTTCACCGAACAAGAAGCGCTCGACAAGAAGCTTATCGACTACGTCGCTCCCAACGAGCAGGACCTGCTTCGCCAGATCAGCGGAAAAAGCTTCAAGCGCTTCGACGGTACAACGGTCATGCTCGACCTCGCGGGACAGCCTATCGTTGACTACCACATGACTCTGAAGCAGCGCATCCTCAACTACATCATGGACCCGAATGTAGCGTTCATCCTGCTCGCCATTGGCGCGCTTGCGCTCTACGCGGAATTCAACCATCCCGGAGCCGTCATTCCCGGCACTGTCGGCGTAGTCTTCATCCTGCTGGCTGCCTTCGCTCTGAATCTTCTGCCGGTCCGCTTCGCCGCGCTGGGCCTGATCGTCGGCTCGTTCGTGCTCTTCGCGCTGGAAGCAAAGTTTGCCACGCACGGCGTGCTAACCATCGGTGGCATCTCGCTGCTCGTGATCGGCGGACTCTTGCTAGTCGATGGCCCGATCCCCGAGATGCGCGTCCGCCTCGTGACCGCGCTCGCAGTCGCCGTTCCGCTCGGGATCATTACCGCATTCCTGATGCGCATCGCCGTGCGCGCTCGCCGCAACAAAGTGGTGACAGGTCAACAAGGATTAGTAGGAGAGATCGGTATTGCCGAAACGGCCTTGTCACCCAACGGCAAAGTCTTCATCCACGGAGAACTCTGGGACGCGGTTTCGACTCTGAACATTCCCGCCGGAGAACGCGTTATCGTTCGCCAGGTTGATGGGCTCACGCTGCGAGTCGATCCGGTAGCGGCAGCGAGACCGGTGATGGCGTAGCGAAAATCCGTCCACCCTTGTCATCCTGAGCGGAGTCGAAGGAGCAGAAATTGGGGGGTGCCCCCCTACCCCCAAAATGAGTCAAGTCGATGATAATACGATAGTTATAAGCACAGTATTCAAAAGATAGGACTTAGCATTGAATTATTCTGTTTGGCGTGCACTTGCGGGGGTGCTGTCCGGGGCCATATGTTGTCAAAAAGCGGTGAAAAGTTTGCGTCCGGAAATGCGTTCGTCTCTGGAGACGGGCGCAGTTCTCGATAGTCCACTGTCGAGGTATCTTCACATGGATTGGGGAGCGAGTCTGTGATGGGGCGTACATCGCGTTTGTGATGAAAAAGGGGTAGGGGTCAGAAGAGAGCTCTTAATCTCGTTCCTGAGCGCCGTGATAGATCCGCAAGACTTCGATACTCCGCCCCTTGATGCGATAGACGGCGATATAGGGCAGGGGAGGAAATAGCAGTTCTCGGGTTCCTTCCTCGCGCCCGGCACGGCCACGAAGTGGCCACTCTTTAAGCGACTGGACCGCAGCATACACCTTGCGCATGGTCGGTTGCCGGTAATGGGGATGGTGGTCTTTGAGGTAGTCGCTCAGGTTCTGCAGGTCGGCTGCGGCAGCGGGCGTCCACTGGATGCGCATTTTTCTGGGCGCAACATTTTAGGTCCGCGTTAGGAGCGCAACATCTGCTCCAGGCGGGCGTCCATCTCTTTTTCTTCGATGAACTCACCCCGGTCGGCCTGGGCAATACCCTCGCGCACGGCGGCACGAAAGCGGGCATCTTCCTCAAGTAGACGTAAGGCGGCGTCCTTCACCAACCGTTCGGGGTCGGTGCCTTCCTTGGTGGCAATCTGCGCAAGCTGCGCTTCCTGCTCGGGGGTGAAATGAAGTTCCATCGGATTCAGGGTAGCGGAAGAGCATCGCCTCAGGCAAGCTCCAAGTTGGGCCTTGGTGGACGGACACAGCTCGGTCTTGCCACAGGTCGACTCCATTGTCGGCGACGGGCGGTTGGGGGTCTGTGGTGGCTCGTACATCGCGTTTGTGATTAAGAAGGTTGGAGTTCAGCTTGCGGCGATCCGCGAAAGATCGCAGGCAGTGGGCGCAGAATATCACCCTTAAGAAACGAAGGGTGGGGTACCCGGCGTGGCTGGGGTAATGGTTTGCATCGCTTCCTTTTGATTAACCGATAGAACTTGGATGCTCGTCTCGGCTAGGAGACCGCTGGGGAGCGTCAACCGGCACGTTAGGTTCCCCGGGCTCCGCACGGGTATTCCCTGCAGGTTCAGGACTACTCGCGCCAACGCGTTCTCCGTGAAGTTAATCGGAACGTCGGTCGCGCCCACTAGAACGTCATTCGAAAGGATCTGAAAGAATCCCTTCACCGTGCCTTCCGCGTCCTTAGCACCTTCAATCGAACAGATAAAACACATATTGGGAATGAGGAGCGGGAAACTAGAAACCGGGAGAACATCCATGACATTAACGATGGTCAGACGATTCGTAGTTCGATCTATCGTCGCCGTTTGGGCACACAAAGCGAACTGTATCCTCATGGTCTTAGCGGGGAGTCGAACGTGAAGTCCATCGTTGTTGTTGGAACAGCGTCGGCTAGAACAAGGCTGCGAATTGTTTCAGCCCATTCTAAGTGGGACAAATCAAGTGAGCGAAGCTCGTTCCACATTTCCTGCTTGCTGGGGTCTATGCTTGAAAGAGCCACGAGATAGACGTAAAGTGGTACTAATGCGACTGGATCGCTTGGAGGGTTTGCCAAACCCTCTCTGAGCGCAGCCAAAATTTCGTCTGGCTTCATGTTATCAAGGACAAATTGAACAGCAATATCCTTCCGCAGTCGATCCAGCAAGAACGACGGCGTGTTCGCTACAAGCACCGCTTCCTTTGCGGAAGGCGTAGCTATAGTGTAAGGACCGACTGTTGCTCGGCCTGGGATGCTATTGGTGTCCATCGCTTTAATCTGTAGAACCTCGCATAATTTCCATCTTCTTCCAAATAGGGGCACTCTCCAACTGCGTGGACCATCTCATAGCCCTTCCCCCATTTACTCCAGACGATTGGGATACGTGTCGTAGTTCCCGCAACTAGTGATACTGGCTTCCTCTCTACGACAAATCCCGAGTGGATAACTTCGCCGCGTGCGTTGCAGTAGACTACGATGTCGCCCACTTGCGCATCTTTTTCGGATGGCAAAATTTCGAATCCGTCGTCATTCAAAATCGGGTACACAGCCGGTGTTACCTGCGTCCGACGACTGCCGAAGGTGAGACCATGGCAGTTGTAAACTGGGCAGGCGTGGCCAACGCGCTCGGCATTTTCAAATCGGGTCAACTGTCCGGCCAAGAGATTCCATTCAAATTTCGAATGCTCCCACACCTGAACATTATCGATTGGGTTACCCGCACGAGTTCGCAACTCGATTGATGTGTTTGGATAATGCCCAGCTGAATCGAGAATAGGTGTCACACCGTTGCCCCCTTGGGGAAGCGAGACATCTTGTCAGTTTGCTAAACAGTTGTCAACGCGCAACCGGCTGATGCTCTGTATAGTCACCCATTTGTATGGGAAGCACAAGTAGGATGCTGCATTACGACTGTCCGTTGTACCTCACGGTACGTCCAGATCTTGCCGATGCTGCTCTTGAGCAAGCTGCGCCGACTGGTGAAGTTCATTTCGTTGGTAAGTCGGCTTGTTTGGTGAGCGTCCCGTTTAATTGGAGCGGCGTCCCCGGGATCTTGGCCGTAACGCTGATGATGTTTCCCTTCAATACTCCGTTTAACTCAAGATCAAACTCGTCGCGACCCATAACGTTCGGCATGCCGGCGGCGTGGCGTTTCACGTGGACATGCCCAGTCATTGTGGTTCCCTGAGCATTGTATGTCCCCACATAAAGGAAGCTTGTATCGCCGCCAAACACCCTTCCACCAATGAGTGTAATGACGCCAGCTCCCCACCCTTGCACACCCGAAAACTGCACCGTCCAAAAACCTTCCATGAGAGCGACCTCCATCTCAATTTTACCCCGGGCGAGCCCGGAGGGACGAGTCGGCCATTCAAGTACGGTCTTGGCTTGAGTGCGGATGTTCACACATCGCAGATTTGGGCCCGCCCCATTCGACTGCTTCGCTTCGCGAAGCGGCTACTCCGCTCGGGATGACATTTTATGTAGGGCGCCGCGTTTTCTGATGCAGGGCGCGCGCATCTTCATCAACAACTTCGCAGCCACGTCGGCACGCCGATTCCTGCTCGCTTGCGCTACAATCCGCTCATACTCTTGCTGCGAAGTTTTCTGGAGGCACTTATGCCGGATCTCGGGTTCCCTATCGTTACCATCGCGGTCGTCATTCTCATCATCTACCTCCTCAGTTCCATCAAGATTCTTGCCGAGTATGAGCGCGGCGTGATCTTCCGCCTGGGCCGCCTGATTGCGGCCAAGGGGCCAGGCGTGATTCTGGTCTTTGCGCCGATCGACCGCATGGTGCGCGTTTCGCTTCGGCAGGAAGCGCTGGAAGTTCCTCCGCAGGACATCATCACCCGCGACAACGTCACCCTGAAAGTGAATGCCGTTATATTTCTGCGCGTGATTGATCCCAATAAGGCGGTGGTTGAAGTCTCAAACTACGTCTACCAGACCTCGCAATTTGCGCAGACCACGCTGCGGTCGGTGCTCGGCGAACAGGAACTCGACGAATTGCTCGCTCATCGCGACAAAATTAACCTGCGTTTGCAAAGCATCCTCGACACGCATACCGCGCCCTGGGGCGTGAAAGTCGCCAACGTTGAAGTCAAGCAGGTCGATATGCCGGAATCGATGCTGCGCGCCATGGCCAAGCAGGCCGAAGCAGAGCGCGAGAAGCGGTCGAAGATCATTCACGCCGAAGGCGAGTTCTCTGCCGCCCAGCGGCTGGTGGATGCCGCACACCTGTTGTCGACCGAGCCGGCCAGCATTCAGTTGCGCTATCTGCAGACGTTGACCGAAATCGGCGTCGAGAAAAATACCACCGTCGTGTTCCCCGTGCCGATCGATTTCTTCTCCGGCATTCAGAAGTTGCTCGGAAATCCGCCCGCGCCGGCTGCGGGAAGTTAAACGTTGAAGCGATTGCCTATGCCTGCCGCTCAAAAAGATACGGAGATCACTCTCGGCATCGGCCGAATGCTGGTGCTGTTCTTCACGTTTGTGCTGGTCTGCGCAGTATTTTTTTCGATCGGATTCTCGCTCGGCAGAAAAACCTCGATGCTTGGGGTAAATAGCCTGGTGAACGCGTCGACGGGAGCTCCATCGGCTGTTGTGCGGCCCTCCGCCGCAAAGCAGAATGCTCCTCAACCAACGCCCCAAAACACCGATTTCAGCTTTTACAAGTCGGTGGGCGCGAAGAGCACGGACGCCAACCTTTCGCCTCCAGATTCGGCCGCGCCGACGCCGAGCACAACTGCCGAGCCGGCGAATACGATTGTGCCTGTCGCGAGTTCCAGTAACGTCGCTGGCGGCTATTTCGTACAGGTAGCCGCGGTCAGTCGTCAGGAAGACGCTGCTTCGCTGGTGGAGGCGTTGAAGAAAAAACAATATCCGGCGTTTACGGCCAACAACTCGTCCGCCGACAAGTTCTATCACGTGCAGGTCGGACCCTATGCAGACATGAAAGAGGCCGAGGGCATGCGGGCGCGATTGATCGCGGACGGTTATAACCCGATCGTGAAAAAATAAGCCGCGAGCCGCGAGTTGCGAGTTACGACAAAACGGTTTGCTCGACGCTCGCTACTCGCGGCTCGAAGCTTGGTTATGGCTCACTCATCGCCCAATCTGGATAGCTTTCTGCACGCGATTGCTGACCCGGCGCGCCGGCGCATTCTGCGCGCGCTCAAAGAAAAGGGCGGATGCTCGATCGGGAAGGAAACCGGGCTGTGCGCATCTGACATTGAAGAGCGGGTGAAGCTCGCGCAGCCTACTGTTTCCCATCACATGCGGATCCTCCAGAAGGCTGGCCTGGTGCAGGCCAAGCGCGAGGGACATTGGCGTTGGTATCAGCGCAACGAGAAGCTGATCGCGGAGATGGCGAAAGAGCTTAAAGGACAACTTTAAGCAAATAGCGCCCCAACAGCGCGGCGCAACCAGTACATCAGGACACATCGCAGGCCTCCGCCAGAAACGCCTGAAATGCCTTGTTGTGAATGTCAAAACCCACCTGAGCGACAGCTTGCGTGTCCAATTGGTTACTTTCGGAATGTATGATCCGGGCCTAGAATGTCCGATAAACTCTCATCTAGGCCATGCCATACGACCGCATACTCGTAGTCGATGACGAAGAGACAATCCGCGAGATTGTTTCGTCCATGTTGAAGGGCGCCAATTTTCAGTCGCGCCAGGCGGCCAGCGGAATCGAAGCTCTTTCGATTCTCGAGTCGGGAGACGAATTCGATCTGGTGCTCTCCGACCTGATGATGGCGGAGATGGATGGGATTGCTCTATTGGAGCACTCCAAGGAACGGTTCCCTGATATGCCGTTCGTCATGGTCACGGCCATGAATGACATTTCGGTTGCGCTGCAGGCTTTGCGCAATGGCGCCTATGACTACCTGCTAAAACCCTTCGAGCGCGAACAACTGCTGGCCACGGTTCGCCGTGCGCTCGAACATCGGCGTCTGAAGCGCGAAAACGATGCCTACCGCACCAACCTCGAAGCTTTGGTGAGCGCGCGGACGCAGCAATGGAAGACGGCTCTCGCCAACCTGGAAAAATCCTACGATATTACCCTGGAAGCGCTGGGCGATGCCCTTGACCTTAAGGATGCCGAGACGGAGGGACATTCCCGGCGCGTCACGGCCTACACGATTGCGATCGCGCGCAAGATGGGGCTGCCCAAGGAAGAAATCAGCGTAATCGCGCGGGGAGCGTTTCTGCACGATATCGGCAAGATGGCCATTCGAGACGATATTTTGCTTAAGCCAGGCAAACTGACCGCAGAGGAAATGGCGGTCATGCGCGAACATGCCTATTCCGGCTACAAGGTGCTGAGCAAAATTCCCTTCCTCGCCGAGGCGGCGGAGATCGTCTACTCGCACCAGGAATGCTTTGACGGCAGCGGCTATCCGCGCTCGCTCAAGGGGGAGCAGATCCCGCTTGGGTCACGTATATTTTCGATTGCGGATACGCTCGACGCGATGACGTCGGATCGTCCCTACCGTCCTGCCCAATCGTATGCGGCGGCGCGAAAGGAAATTCTGCGCTGTTCGGGAACCCAGTTCGATCCGGAGATTGTCAAAGTATTTCTCGAAATGCCTGACAACATCTGGGAGGATCTGCGGAAGGACATCAGCGGATCCCCTAAGCCGTTCGCCGCGAAAGTGTAATTCCCGTTTGGCGTCCTGCCCCGGCAATCTGTCAGCCTGCGATTTCGACTGCAAATCGTCACCTCTCCTTGCGTTCTAACAACAGGTGTATAAGGGATGCTTGCGTTCAGGAGAGGTTCCATGAAAACCACTTTGCTTGCTTTGTGCAGCGTCCTTGTTTTGAGTGCCTCTTTACTGGCGCAGGCTCCTTCCGTCCCCGCCCTTCCCAACACCGTCTATGTTGGAGCCGATGGAAAATTTGAGACCGCGCCTGATACCGCGCTCATCCAGTTCAACATCTCAGCGCAGGCCGACAGCGCAAAAGATGCCTACGAGCAGGCTGCCAAACAGGCCGAAGCGACGCGCCAGGTTTTGCGCGCGAACGGCATCGATCCCAAAGCCGCCCAGATTGGATTCTTTTCTGTGAATCCGCAATACGACTGGAAAAGTCAGAAGCACAAAATCATTGGCTACCAGGTCACGACCAGCGTCAGCCTAAAGCTTAAGGATTTCTCCAAGATTGGCCCCATCACCCAGCAACTGGCCGATGCCAGCGTCGGTGAAAGCCAGTCGCTCAGTTACATTCTGGATTCGACAGAAGAAGCCAAAGGGAAAGCAGTCGCGGACGCCTACCGCCGCGCACGTGCATCCGCCCAAGCCCTGGCGAGCGCCAGCGGACGCACGCTCGGCGAACTTTCGTATGCGTCGGTCGATACGTCCGAAAACATACGCATCTTCGCGCCCGTAATGCGGCGAGGGATGATGGCCATGGCTGCGCAAGCTCCTGCTCCGACCGAAGAATTCAGCCCCCAGAACGTCACCATCACCGCGCACGTGAATGCCTTGTTTGATTTGAAATAATGAGGATATTTATAGCGGTTTCCGACAAGCCGTATCCGCTGCCATTGCGAGTTCCGCTCCGCCGGACAGCCGGGGCGGCTGTCCCTACGTGGCACGCGCAGCCAACGGCGTGCGTGGTGGATACACCAGCTGCGGAACGGCTCTGGAACTTACTTTATGCGGGTCGCATCCACCGTCACGTCCCGTTGAATTTCCATCTCAATGGACGTTCCCGGCTCCATCCTTACATCGGCACCTCGTGAGAGCATGGCGATCGCTATGCCCGCGACACCACCAACTCCAGCGCCAATGCCCGCTCCCTTGCCGCCGCCGGTAATCGCACCGATCACCGCACCCGTAGTCGCTGCGCCGGCGGCTTCTTTTGCTTTTCTGCCGGCGTCACTGTCCTGGCGAATCGTGCCCTCGGAGTCTTTCATCGACGTCTTCTCGGCACCCGGAGTGTTCTCAACCGAACCTCCCAGCATTATCGTGTAGCCAGTCGGATAGATCATCGATGTGAAGTGGATCAACAGTTCGGCGCGGCCCTTTACATGTCCTCCCCGCTGTACGTGCGTGATTTTTCCCTGGATATATGTGCCTGCGGGAATCGCCACGCGTTCGTTGACGACAAAGGGAAAGGCGGTCTCCGCATACACTGGATCCCCCTCTTTCGCCGTCTTCGTTGAAATGGCCTGCTTCAACGACAGCGGAACCTTCGTTCCACCGGGAATCGTCAGGACCGCCTTTGAAGCTTCGGTCGCAGACGGAGCGGGAGCCGCACCAGCCTGCGCCATGGCGACTCCGGAGAGTAGTAACCACCAGATTATCCTCATGAACGGCCCACCTTTTCAGGATTGTCGGGAAACAAGCTTGCAATTTCAGATGCGGTCAACCGAACTCTGAGTTAGCTGAGAACCCGGGCGCGCCTTCAGCTGCCGCTCCGATGCGAGCGATTTGCCAGCAGGTTCCCCATAAACTGCGATTGCAATTTCTGGGCGCATCCTTCTCCACAGACATGAAGCGCACCTTCCTGCACCGCCAGCTTTTCGTCCCACGGCGCCAGATGCATCACGGGAAACTCGTAATCGCCAAATGAACTCCACATGATCCACCAGCGGTCGCTGTCGCCTTTCAGCACGCCGCAATTCGGGCCAGCACAGCGGTAAAAGGCGGTCGGAATATGCAGAACTTTCTCGGACATGATAAGTGCCTATCGAATAAATTGTAGCTCAGCGATCAGAACGAGGATACAAAATGGAACAGACCGAAAAAATCACCTGAAGACAGGTTCTACCGATACAACAAATATTTTTCTCGCATCCCAATGAATGTCTTTAGGCGCTCTTGCCAGTCCTCAACGATTCGCCGCGGATCTTCTCCCGCATCGATCGCGTGAAGCACCTCCTGATTCACAAGGAGGTCCGACATGCGCTCCAATTTGAAGTCATTGGGATAGAGCTTGTGCAGCGCCGATGCCAATTCGATCCCCAACTCGGTGGCGTCGAACAGATTGCGGTCGAGAACGATGATGTTCACTCCGTGGCAATGTTCTCCGGCAAAGTTGCTGGCGGAAGGTGTGAAGTTCACCGGAATAAACCGCGCGCTCTGAATTTCGCGTCCGTTCAAGTAAGCGGCGAGTTCGCGGCCGTTGATCCAGGGCGCGCCCACAATCTCGAACGGCGTGTCGGTCCCGCGGCCGACGGAGATATTGGCGCCTTCGATCATTCCGACTCCCGGGTAGAGTGTCGCTTCGACCATGTCGCGCAAATTTGGGGACGGATTCACCCAGGCCACGCCGGTGGAATCGAACCAGTCGCCGCGCTGCCAACCCTGCATGGGAACAACTTCGAGCCGCGCCCCGATGTGACGTTCGCCATTGAACATTCGTTGCCAGCTCACCCAACGTCATTCCCTGCCGCACCGGCTCCGGAAAATAATTTGTAAAATTCTCGCGGCCTTCATCGGATACAGGGCCCTCTACGATCGATCCTGTAATCGGATCCGGCCGATCGAGGATGATGACGTCAACATCGGCTTTTGCCGCCGATTCCAGAAAATACCCAACGGTCGTTTCATAGGTATAGAAACGCACACCCGCGTCGGCGAGATCGATCACGACTGCGTCCAGCCGCTTCAATACGTCGAGCGAGGGATGGCGCGCGGACTCTTTTCCGCCGTACACGCTGTAGACGGTGACACCGGTGGCAGCATCCGTTGCATTTTTCACGTCCGTGGTATCGAGTGTTCCGGCCACTCCATGTTCGGGACTGAAGATGGCATCGAGCGAAATTCCCGGCACATTGGCAAGCACATCGATAGTGCGGCGGCCTTCCGAATCCACTCCAGTTTGGTTGGTCAGCAATCCAATGCTGCGCGGATTGCCGCCTTTTACGGGATGCAGGCCTGCGAAATGATTTTCCTCGAGTACATCGATTCCCGCCTTCACCGTTCCATTCCGCGCCGCCAGCTTGCGTTCTGCGCTCTGCATTTCGTTGTAGCCTGTGAGCGCCGCCATCCGCATCTTCTCGGCGTCGGAGGGATTCAGAGCGAGCGCCGCTGCCACCGCGGTCGCAACTTTGGTTCGCAGCGAGACCGTCCGTCGATTCTCAATGCCCTGAATCACATTCATGTGCACTGCGTTGGTCAGCAGCACAATGTACGTCTGGGTCGTAGGATCGATCCACAACGACGTTCCCGTGAACCCGGTATGCCCGAAACCGCCGACCGGCAACAGCTCTCCGCGGTTGGTCGAAAAAGGAGAATCAATATCCCAGCCGAATCCACGGAGCGCAGTGCCATTCACCGGCTGCTGAGGAGCAGTCATCTTCGCAATGGTGGCCGAAGTCAGCACGCCGCGCCCGCCATCGAGCAGAGCCTGCGCGAACGTTGCCAGATCGTCGGCCGTGGAGAACATTCCCGCGTGCCCCGCGACCCCACCCATGCGCCGTGCCGTGGGATCATGCACGACGCCATGCAACGGGTGATGATTCTCGTCCTCTTCGGTCGGCGCGATACGCGGCAGCCATGGGGCCGGAGGCAGGAAGCGCGTTTCTTTCATGCCGAGCGGCGTGAAAACATGTTTCGCCGCGTATTCATCCAGCGACTCACCTGATAGCCGCTCCACCAGCGCACCCAGAACGATGAAGTTGACGTCGCTGTATTCAAACGCCGATCCGGGAGGCCGCTCCGGCGCGATCTCGTATGCCATTCGATACGCCGTATCCTTCCCTTCCCATTTTTTGGCCAGGTCGAGATCTTCCGGCAATCCCGAGTAATGGATTAGCAACTGGCGAATGGTGATGTCCTGCTTGCCGTTTCGCGCGAAGTCAGGGAGGTAAGTTGCAACCGGGTCCGCCATGCGAAACTTCCCCTGCTCCCAAAGCCGCATCAGCGCAGTTGTGGTCGCCACGGGTTTGGTGAGTGACGCGCAGTCGAAGATTGTATCGAGCGTCATGCCCTCGCGCCGGGGCACGAGCGCGCGATTGCCGTACGCCTTGCGATACACGATCTGCCCCTTGTGGCCGACGATCAAAACCGCACCCGGGATCTGCTGCTGGGCGATGGCTTCGTCGATGATGGGATCGAGAACGGAGAGGCGGGGATCCTGGGACTCTTGCCCGGCGGCTAGCCCGCAGCACAGAAAACCCAGTAGGGTTGCAGTCCTGATTTTCACGGTTGCTGTGACTCTACACGACCGGCGCGAGCCCCCTCAAGCGAGATGAGCGCCAAGGCACCTCTTGGTAACTCTGTGCGGCCACGGGCTGAAGCGCGGCAGCGCATCCCGGAATGCACTACTACATTCACGGTAGTCGCTCGGAGAACAGGAATGTTCGCGCTACACTGGGACATCCCTTGGCCTCGACCTCAAACTCGCAACCCGGCTTTTCCTTCCTGGCACGTAACACGGCCGCGCAGGACGAGCGCTTCCGCAGGCCCTTCAGCATCCTGACTCAGGCTATCGGGGCCCGTGTCTTCCCTGCTTGTTCAGTGGCCGTGACCCTCTGCGGCGAACTTATCGCGCATAAGGCTTTCGGCCGGTTCACCTACGATTCATCGTCGCCTGTAGTTACTGGCTCCAGCATCTTCGACATCGCGTCGGTGACCAAGGTCGTCGCTACGACCACGATGGCGATGATCCTCTACGAACGCGGGGTGCTGGACCTGGATGCGCCGCTCACCGCAATCGTCCCCGAATTCGCTGCTGCTGAATTTGTCTCGGACGCAGCCCAACGCGGCCAAGTCACCCTCCGCACGCTGCTGGCACATAGCTCCGGACTGCCCGCTTACGAAAAACTTTTCATGCGCGCAAAGACTCGCGATGAACTTTTGCGCGCAGCCTTCACCACTGAACTTGTCGCCATGCCCGGCACGCATGCGGAGTACAGCGACATCGGCTTCATCATTCTGGGCGTGGCTCTCGAACGGCTCGCCGACGAACCGCTCGATGCATTCTGCCAGCGTGAAATCTTTGGACCACTCGCCATGGCTCACACGACCTTCAATCCTGCCCAAGGGCTGCGCGAGAGTATTGCGCCTACGGCCAATGACCGCACGTTTCGCCATCGGATCATTCAGGGCGAGGTGCAGGATGAAAACGCCAGCGTGCTTGGCGGCGTCGCCGGTCATGCTGGGCTGTTCTCAACCGCGGAGGACTTGGCTCGCTTCGCTCACGCCATGTTGAACGGTGGGTGTCCCATTTGTCGGCAAAGCACCGTCGACCTTTTCACACTGGAATCCGCGCCCAGCGGTACATCTCGGGCTCTCGGGTGGGATACGCCGTCTGCGCCATCGCAGTCTGGTAAGTATCTTTCTGTGCGCTCTTTTGGACACCTCGGCTATACCGGTACGTCGCTTTGGATTGATGCCGAGCGCCAGCTTTCGATCACGCTGCTGACTAATCGCACTTGGCCCGATTGCCAAAATCAGGCCATCAAGCAAGTGCGGCCCGCTTTCCACGATACAGTCGTAGAGGCGCTGGAAAAGGCGGGGGGACGCGGGTGAACGCCAAATCGCAGGTCAAGACAAGAAAGGTCAAACTCGGCAACCTAGAAACCGAGCTGCCGAACGCGGCCTCGGCTGACCTGGACCGCAAGTCGTCGCTCGAGATTGCCCGCATCATCAATGCCGAGGACGCCAAGGTGGCTGCCGCCGTGGCACGTTCTCTGCCGCAGATCGCCGAAGTCATCGACTGGATCGCGGCCGGACTTTCGAAAGGCGGACGTCTGATTTATGTAGGGACGGGCACCAGCGGACGGATCGCAGCTCTTGACGCGGCCGAGTGTCCGCCGACATTCAACACCAATCCGAAGATGGTTCAGTTCATCATCGCCGGTGGTTCGAAGGCCCTCGCCGAAGCGACCGAAGCCAACGAAGATTCCCGCAAGTTCGGCCGTCAAGCGATGGAGAAGAAGAAACCGCGCCGCAACGATGTCGTCGTGGGCGTCGCCGCCAGCGGTCGAACTCCATTCACGATCGCTGCAATCGAATATGCACGCACGCATGGCGCCAAAACTGTCGCTGTCGCCTGTAACCGCAACTCACAGCTTGAGAGGGTTGCCCACATCGCCATCGTTGCCGAAGTGGGGCCTGAAGTGGTCGCGGGCTCAACTCGCATGAAAGCGGGCACGGCGCAGAAAATGATTCTGAATATGTTGACCACCGGGGCCATGACGCGGCTCGGATACGTCTACGGCAATCTCATGGTCAATCTCCATTTGAAAAACGAGAAGTTGGCCGAGCGCGGCATTGGCATTCTGGAAAAGGCCGCGGAACTAAGCCGCGCAGACGCGCGCAAGTTTCTGAGCGATGCACACAATAGCGTGCCGGTGGCGTTGGTGATGGCCAAAGCGGGAGTGAGCCGTACCCACGCCGCGGCTGCCTTGAAGAAATCCGCCGGCCACGTGCGGAGGGCGATCGCCTCGGCCAACGCCGGGAAGGAACGGACATGAAGTGCTGTTGCTGCCTGTTCATAGTTCTGGCGTGCTGCGCTTGCTGGGCCCAAGAGTCGACGCTCTACCGCGCCTGTAACCACCAAGCTAAAACGCAGTATGACATGAATATTTGCGCTAACGCAGAAGCAAAGCGAGTGGATGATGAGTTAAACAGGATTTACAAGCGCTTGCTCTCAACGGTAGCAGACGATCCTGAAGCGACAGTTAAAATCAAGGCCGCAGAGACGGCATGGATCGCATACCGGGACGCGTACATCGAAGCTATGTATCCGGCAAAGGACAAACAAGCAGAGTACGGCTCGATTTACCCTATGGAGGTTGACCTACTCGGGGCCAAGATCACTCGACAGCAAATCGATTCTTTGCGAAACCTCCTGAAGCAATACTGAACGCCAGAACCAGTGTGATGTCGCGCGCGGGTGCCAGTGGGATTACTACTCCCGTCTGAGCGTCTTTTCGAGTCCGCCGCTAGAATTACATAGGCCCAAACGCCTGACTCAAAAGGGCAGATTGCGGGCTTAATGCATATGGACAAACTCGTAATCCGAGGCGGCAATCCTCTGCTCGGCACCGTCCGCATCAGCGGCGCGAAGAATGCTGCCCTTCCCTGCATGGCTGCGGCCCTGCTTACCGACGAACCGGTCATCCTCGAAAACATCCCGCAGGTGCGCGACATTGAAACCACGCGCAAGCTGCTCGCTGCCATGGGAGCCGAAGTCGAACTCGGCTACGGACGCGCTCACCATCGCACCACCATCTGCGCGAAGAATCTGGCTAGCCCCGAAGCATCGTATGAATTGGTTAAAACCATGCGCGCCTCCACGCTTGTACTCGGGCCGCTGGTCGCCCGCTGCGGTCGGGCCCGCGTTTCCCTTCCCGGCGGATGCGCAATTGGTGCGCGCCCGATCGATCTGCACATCAAAGGCCTCGAGCGTCTCGGCGCGAAGATCACGCAGGAACACGGCTACGTTGAAGCCACAACTGATCGCCTTCAGGGTGCGGAAATTGCCTTCGACAAAATCACCGTCACTGGCACGGAAGATTTACTGATGGCGGCCACGCTCGCGGAGGGCGAAACCGTAATGCAGAACTGTGCCCGCGAGCCCGAAGTCGCCGATCTGGCTGCGCTGCTCAACGCCATGGGCGCAAAAATCGAGGGTGCCGGAACTTCTACCATTCGGATCAAGGGCGTCAACAAACTTCACGGCGCGCGGCATCGCATCATCCCCGACCGCATTGAAGCGGGAACGTTCATCATTGCCGGCGCTCTGACGGGCGGCGATCTCAACGTCACTGGATGCGATCCGCAACACCTCACTGTGATCCTGCAAAAGATTCAAGAGACGGGCGTGAAAACCGCCTTGAAATCCGAGTCCGTACGCGTCATGGGCGACCACCCGCTCCAGGCCGCCGACATGAACACCGAAGAATATCCTGGCTTTCCGACCGACATGCAGGCCCAGTACATGGCGCTGGCAACGCAGGCCGAAGGCACATCGATTGTGGTGGAGAATATTTTCGAGAACCGTTTCATGCACGCGCAGGAATTAGTCCGCATGGGCGCGAACATTAAAATTGAGGGCCGCCGCGCCGTCGTCCGAGGCAAGACACCGCTGAGTGCAGCGGCCGTGCTCGCTTCCGACCTACGCGCGTCGGCATCACTGGTACTCGCCGCTCTAGTGGCGGATGGCGAGACCATAATCGATCGCGTCTACCACATCGACCGCGGCTACGAAAACATCGAAGAAAAGTTGAAAGGCGTGGGCGCCGAGATCCGCCGGGTGGGCGACATCTTCCCCAAACGCCGCGCGCAGGGAATTTAGCGGTGACTCTGGGTAACGATCGTAACCTTCAGAATATCGACTCCATCAGACTATGATCGCAACTGCTAGCGCTTAACACGGGCCTCCGCCTCGGTGCGTTCACGCCGATGCCTGTTTGCGACCATGACTAACTCCGTTTTCCTGCCCCGGCCGATCCCGACAACATTGATTCGCTACCTCGCCGTTGGGACCGTTAATACGGCTTTTGCGTATGGCTGCTTCGCATTGTTGACGCTTTTGCTGAACCCGCTTTTTGCTTACGGTTATGTTTTGGCTAGTTTGATTGGGAATCTGTTCACGATCACCTTCTCTTTTCTTGGATATAAATGGTTTGTTTTCAAGACGCACGGCAATTACCTGAAAGAATGGATCCGTTGCATCGGTGTCTACACTGCCAGCATCTTGCTGTCTGCCGCCGCGCTTCCTGTGCTAGTGCCAATTATTCAGCATAGAACTGGAAACGCTCATAGCGCCCCTTACATCGCTGGCGCGATCGTGTTGGTAGCTTCGCTTGCGTTCAGCTTCTTTGGACATCGCCATATCTCCTTTGCCCGATCGAAACCGTCGCCGCAATCCGCACGTTGACGACTCAGGCTCGCTGTCCCTCTGGAGACTTCGGTGGTGACTTCCGTAATCCTGCCTTCGGCGCATCCCTGTGGGATAACTGAATTGCGGGTCGCATTCAGAATTTGCGCCCACGAGAACCCAGGAAACTTAGCGCGTCGGTTGAGTCGAACTTCGTCAGCACCTTGTTCGGACTCTGTCGGATGCTTTCAGGACCCGGATATGAAAGTAGTCGTACTGTGCGGTGGATTAGGTACCCGTCTTCGGGAGGAGACCGAATTCCGTCCCAAACCGATGGTCGAGATCGGGGGCCGGCCCATCCTGTGGCACATCATGAAAATGTATGCCCACTACGGGATGCGCGAGTTCATTCTTTGCCTCGGCTACCGCGGCAACATGATCAAGGATTACTTCCTGAATTACGAAGCCATGAACAATGACTTCCGCATTTGCCTGGGCCGCAAATCGCACATCGAATTCATGGGGGCGCACCAGGAGCAGGACTTCACCGTCACTCTCGCCGATACCGGCCTTGAAACCATGACGGGCGGCCGCTTGCAGCGCGTCGCTCGCTACCTGGCGGACGACGACACGTTTCTACTCACCTACGGCGACGGCCTCAGCGACGTCAACATTCGCGATCTGGTCGCATTCCACAAAAGTCATGGCAAAGCTGCGACGGTCACGTCCGTTCCGCCCGTCTCCCGCTTCGGCGTACTGGAGGCCGATGCCCATGGAAAAGTTGAGCGCTTCGCCGAGAAGCCCAGAGCCAACGGTCTGATTAGTGCCGGCTTTTTCGTTTTTAACCGCCGCATCTTCGACTATCTCACCGGTCCCGACTGCATCCTCGAGCGCGAACCGCTGGAACGTCTCTCACGGGAAGGCCAGCTCATGGCCTATCGCCATGATGGGTTTTTCTTCGCCATGGACACTTATCGCGAATACCAGCACTTGAACGAACTTTGGGCGAGCGAGAAAACTCCTTGGAAAGTGTGGGCGGATGAAGGCGCCCGGAATCAGGGAAGCATGGCCGCGGCGAAGAAAGCAGGGGCACAATGAACTCCTTCTGGAGAGATCGCTCTGTTCTGGTGACCGGCGCCACCGGCCTGCTCGGATCATGCTTGGTACCTAAGCTCAGCGACGCCGGTGCGAATGTCGTTTGCCTGGTGCGCGACTGGGTTCCGCAAAGCGACCTGGTTCGCACGCGACGGATCGAGCAAGTCAATACGGTTCGCGGCGACATCTGCGATCGTGACGTGATCGAGCGCGTGCTCGGGGAATACGAAGTGGAAGTTGTGTTCCATCTTGCCGCGCAGACCATTGTCGGCATCGCCAATCGCAATCCCGTCTCCACTTTTTCCACCAACATTGGCGGCACCTGGAACATGCTGGAAGCTTGCCGCCGCTCGCCCAGGGTCACGTCGATTGTCGTGGCGTCTTCCGATAAGGCTTACGGCGATCAGGAGCATCTGCCCTACGACGAGAACATGCCGTTGCAGGGCCGCCATCCCTACGATGTGAGCAAATCCTGCGCCGACCTGATCGCGCAGACCTATGCCGCAAGCTACGATCTGCCCGTCGCAATTACGCGCTGCGGAAATTTCTACGGCGGCGGCGACCTGAACTGGAACCGCGTCGTCCCCGGCACAATTCGCTCCGTCCTTCGCGGAGAGCGGCCGGTCGTGCGTTCCGACGGCAAGTTTGTCCGCGACTATTTCTACATCGAAGACGGCGCGGCCGCGTACATGCTGCTGGCGGAGCGCCTTGCTTCCTATTCCGCGTTGCGCGGGCAGGCCTTCAACTTCTCCAACGAGAGCCAGGTCAGCGTTCTGGAGATGGTTGACCTCATCCTGCAGAAACTGAATTCCTCCTTGCGTCCCGAAATTCTGAATCAGGCCAGCAACGAGATCCGCCACCAGTTCCTGAGCGCCGAGCGGGCGCGGACGATGCTCAACTGGCATCCCCAGTTCACGCTCGATACCGGACTTGACCGCACGCTTGCCTGGTATCGCGAGTTTCTCGGGACGCCCGCTGCCAGTGCGCAGGCAGCCAAAGGATAACCGTTATGTTGAAAACCTCCGGCCAGCTCCGCGATGAAATTCGCGATCTCGTCAAGCAATACTACGATGTCGCCTTGGCTCCGCAGCCCTTCATGCCGGGCGAGAGTCAGGTGCCGGTGTCGGGCAAAGTGTTCGATTCTTCCGAGCTGGAGCATCTGGTGGAAGCCTCGCTCGATGGCTGGCTCACCACCGGCCGGTTTGCTGCCGAGTTCGAACGCGATTTTGCGGCCTTCATGGGCGTGCGCTGCGCGTCGCTGGTAAATTCGGGATCGTCGGCAAATCTGGTTGCGCTCTCGTGCCTCACTTCTCCATCGCTTGGCGACCGCAGATTGCAGGCCGGCGACGAAGTCATCACCGTTGCCGCCGGATTTCCGACAACCGTCAATCCCATTATTCAGAACGGTCTGGTGCCAGTGTTTGTCGACATTCAGCTTTCCACCTACAACGTCGATGTAACGCAACTTGAGGCCGCCTTCTCCGAGCGCACCCGAGCGATCGTTCTCGCGCACACTCTGGGCAATCCCTTTGACCTCGATGCGGTCATGGCATTCGCCGACCAGCATGATCTCTGGGTGATCGAAGACTGCTGCGACGCGGTCGGTTCCACCTACCGGGGCCGCTCGGTTGGAACCTTCGGCCATCTGGCCACAACCAGCTTCTATCCGGCACACCACATCACGATGGGCGAAGGCGGATGTGTGCTGACCCAGTCTCCTGCGCTGAAAAAGCTGGTCGAGTCGTTTCGCGACTGGGGACGGGATTGCTGGTGCGATCCCGGCAGGTCGAACACCTGTGGCCGGCGCTTCGGATGGAAGCTCGGCGATCTGCCCGCCGGATACGATCACAAATACACATACAGCCACATCGGCTACAACCTCAAAGCGACCGATATGCAGGCCGCAGCGGGGGTGGCGCAACTCAAAAAACTGCCCGCATTCATGGCGGTGCGGCGGGAGAACTTCGCCAAGCTTTACACGGCTCTGCGGGATCTCGACGACATTTTCCTCTTGCCGGAAGCCACGCCGTTTTCCAATCCAAGCTGGTTCGGATTCCCGCTCGCCGTGCGCCCGGATGCGCCCGTTACCCGCAACCAGGTCATTCAGTTTCTGGAGTCGCGCAAGATCGCAACCCGCCTTCTATTCGGAGGCAATCTGCTTCGCCAGCCGGCATATCGCGATATTCGCCGGCGCGTGATCGGCGATTTACCCAACACCGACTTCGTGATGAACAACGTTTTCTGGGTCGGCCTGTACCCCGGCATCACCGAGCCGATGATCGATTACATGGCGGATACTTTCCATCAAATCCGCAAAGCCGCTGCCCACGGAGCATAGCCGACAAAACTGGCCTGAGAGATGATGACAAACCGACTCGCTGACGATCTCGACAACATCCTCGCGCGCACTGAGCCCCTGTGGAGCGACCTGCGCGGCCAGCGCATCCTCATCACCGGCGCAACGGGATTCTTTGGGTGCTGGTTGCTGGAAAGTTTTGCATGGGCAAATTGCCGCCTGAATCTTGGCGCACACGCCGTTGCTCTGTCGCGAAATCCCACAACGCTCGCCCAAAAAGCGCCTCATTTGGCCGCCGATTCCTCAATCACCTTTCATGCCGCCGATGTCCGGCACGGCGAATTTCCGCAAGGCCAGTTTTCTCACGTGATTCACGCGGCCACCGAGGCCAGCGCAAAACTGAACGGCGACGCTCCACTCGTCATGTTCGATACGATTGTTGAAGGCGCACGGCGCGCACTTCAGTTCTCCCTCACGCACTCCGTCGGACGATTTCTATTCGTCAGCTCTGGCGCAGTCTATGGAGACCAGCCGTCGCACGTGACGCACGTGAACGAGTCGTTCACGGGCGGACCTGATCCTCTCGACCGTGCCTCCGCCTATGCTGAAGGAAAGCGTGCCGCCGAACTGCTCTGCGCGGTTACTGCATCCCCAAGCCTCGAAACCACGGTCGCGCGCTGCTTCGCCTTCGTCGGTCCCTACATGCAATTGGACGCGCATTTCGCCATCGGCAACTTTATTGCGGATGCACTCGGCGTGCGGGCCCATCCACGTTAAGGGAGACGGCTCTCCATTTCGCTCCTATCTTTATGCGTCCGACCTCGCCGTATGGCTCTGGACCATGCTTTTCAAAGGATGTTCGGGCCGCGCCTACAACGTGGGCTCTGAAGACGCCTTGAACATTGCCGCGGTGGCCCACGAAGTTGCCGCCACCGTGCCACAAAAGATGGCGGTCAAGATTGCTGGCACTCCATCACCCGGTGCACCGGCCCACCGCTACGTGCCTTCGACCGCGCGCGCCCGGGCCGAACTGGGCCTGCGCGCAGAAGTGCCCTTGCGAGATGCGATTCGCCGTACCTATGAATGGTTTTCAGCCGAAGCATCCTCCAAGCAGCGATTCGCACAACAAGCGCCCGCGCGAGGGCAGCATGCATAGCGCGGCCAATCGCTTCAGGCGCGGAGATTGCCTCCCGGCCATGCCGGCAGCTTCGCACGTGGAGGCTCGCCGGATATGAAGCTCTCCGACTACATCGTCGAGCGGCTCGCGGATTGGAACGTCGGCCACATTTTCCTCGTGACGGGCGGCGGCGCCATGCACCTCAACGACTCCATCGGCAAAGAAACCCGCATTCACTACGTCTGCAACCATCACGAACAGGCCTCGGCGATGGCCGCGGAAGCCTATGCCCGCGTCAGCGGCCGGCCCGGTGTGGTCAACGTCACCACCGGTCCCGGCGGCATCAATGCACTGAACGGCGTCTTTGGCGCATGGACAGACTCGGTTCCGATGCTCGTCATTTCGGGCCAGGTAAAGCGCGAAACCTGCATGCGCTCTCGCGGTCTTACGGCATTGCGCCAACTCGGGGACCAGGAAGCCGACATTATCGCCATGGTGGGCGGCATCACTAAATACGCCGCCTTTATCGATGATCCCCAGTCTATCCGCTATCATCTCGAACGCGCCTGGCACCTGGCGCAAAGTGGCCGTCCGGGACCGTGCTGGCTTGACGTTCCCGTGGACGTGCAGGCCGCGCCCATCGATCCCGAAAGTCTTCGCGCGTACGATCCAGCCGAAGACGGCGCCCAGCAGGACGTCTCACCCGACTGCTCCCCTCTTTCTTTCCAGTGCCGCGAGATTCTCGAACGCATTCGCAGCGCCAAGCGTCCTGTAATCCTCGCTGGCACCGGCATTCGGGCCGCTCAAGCGGTCGAAGAATTTGACTCTCTTATTCACCGCCTCGGCGTGCCAGTAAGCACCGCATGGACACACGACCTCATCGCATCCGATGATCCCCTCTTCTGTGGACGCCAGGGGACGATCGGCGATCGGGCGGGTAATTTCACCGTACAAAATGCCGATCTCTTACTGGTTTTGGGATCGCGGCTCAATATCCGCCAGACCAGTTATAACTGGCAATCCTTCGCGCCTCGCGCGTTCAAAATTCAGGTTGACATCGATCCTGCCGAGGTCAATAAGCCGACCGTGCAACCGGATATGCCCGTCCTCTGCCAGCTGAGGCCATTTTTGCAAGAAATGCTTCGCGAGTGCGAACGTCTCGAATATCGTCCCGGACGCCACGATCCATGGCTTGCCTGGTGCCGCGAGCGTATACGCCGCTATCCGGTAATCCAGGAACATCATCGCCAGTCGGGTCCGCCACTGAATCCTTACTACTTCATCGAACAACTCTCGGCCCGGCTGGCCGACAACGACATCATCGTTTGCGGCAATGCAACGGCGTGTATCGTGCCGTTCCAGACGATGCGCCTGCAAAAAGGCCAACGCCTGATTTCCAATTCCGGCTCCGCCTCAATGGGCTACGATCTTCCGGCCGCCATTGGAGCCGCCTTCGCCCGGCCCGGGAAACGCGTTATCTGCATAGCCGGAGACGGCAGCATCCAGATGAATATCCAGGAATTACAAACCATCGTTCATCACCACTTACCGATCAAGATTTTTGTCTTGAATAATTCTGGCTATCTCTCTATGCGTATGACGCAATCCGGTTTTTTCGGGCGCCTTACCGGGGAAGGTCCAAGTACCGGCACGTCCTTTCCCAACATGGTCAAAGTCGGATGTGCCTACGGCATTCCATCCGTGCGGATCGATCGGGAATCACAGCTCTCGCAGATTGACCAGGCGCTCGCCGCCGAAGGTCCATCGCTGATCGATGTAGTTCTCGATCCGAACCAGGAGTTCGAACCACGATCGAAGGCGCGGCAGTTAGCCGACGGTCGCATCGTCTCACCCAAACTAGAGGACATGTACCCATTCCTGGACCCGATTGAACTAATGGACAATGTCGCCAAGGAATAAGGACAGTATCATTTCGATTAACAGCACCTTTATCCGTGAAAGGCACGCGACTTAGGCAACCAACACTATGACGGGCAACGATATATTTGACGAGCTTTTTGTCCTGGAATTGGCCAACAACCACCTGGGCGACCTGCAACGCGGGTTGAAGATCATCAGCAATTACGCTCAGGTCGTGCGCTTCAATAATCTCCGGGCAGCAATCAAGTTACAGTTTCGCGATGTGGACTCATTTATCCACAAGGATTTTCGCAAGCGCGACGACATCCGCTATATCAAGAAAACGCTCGATACGCGTCTGCGCCCTGAGGATTTCGCAACCATGGTGCAGGCCATCCGCGAAGCCAGTTGTATCCCGCTGGCGACTCCGTTCGACGAGAGCTCCGTCGACTTCTGCTGCAAGCTGGGCATTCCCATCCTCAAGATTGCCAGCTCCGACTGCAACGACTGGATCCTGATCGAGAAAATAGCCAAGACCAAAAAACCTGTCATTGTCTCTACCGGAGGCTCTTCCCTCAAGGATATCGACGACTTAGTAACCTTCTTTGACAACCGCCATATCCCGCTAGCCATTAACCACTGTGTGTCGCTGTATCCGTCCGAAGAAGGCGAACTCGAGTTGAACCAGATCGACTTTCTTCGTAACCGCTATCCCGGCCACACCATTGGTTTTTCCAGTCACGAGTATCACGATTGGACGGCGTCGATGCTGCAAGCCTATGCCAAAGGCGCGCGCACCTTTGAGCGCCACGTCGATATTCAGACCGAGGGCATGACCGTGTCGCCGTATTGCTCGCTACCCGAACAGGTGGATACATGGTTCAAGGCGTTCCAGCGTGCCAAACGCATGTGCGGCGCGCCCGGAACCCAGAAGCGTCTCCCTCCGCAAAAAGAGATTTCGTATCTCGATTCGCTCGTGCGTGGCGTCTATGCGCGGCATGACCTTCCGCTCGGGCATGTTCTGCAGGAAGCCGACGTCTACCTTGCCGTCCCACTTCAGCAGGGACAGATCTCCTGTCGCGAATTAATGCGAGGCGAAGTGGTCCGAAAGGCGGTCCCGAAAGACCAGCCCATCATGATCGACGCGATCGACAGTCCTTATGCCAGCATCCCGTCGCTCACCGACCTTATCTATCATCGTGGCCTGCCGGCGCAACCCGCCGCTCTGTCGGCAAAAGCGGGCGGCAAATGACGGAACAGATAGCGGCGAGAACTATTAGCATCGTTACGCCCTGTTACAACGAAGAAGGCAACGTCCGCGAAGTCTACGAGCGCGTGCGCGACCTGATGTTGAAGCTCGGACGCTACCGCTACGAGCACATCTTTATTGACAATGCGTCCCGCGATAATACTTTCGCCATCCTCCGGGAAATCGCCTCTGCCGATTCCAACGTCAAACTCATCCGCAATGCGCGCAACTTCGGGCACATCCGCTCCCCGATGCACGCCATGTTTCAGGCGCGGGGCGACGCCATTATTGAACTTATGGCCGATCTCCAGGATCCGCCTGAGGTTCTGGCCCAGTTGATTGAGCAATGGGAAAATGGCGTGCCCATCGTGATTGCAGTCAAGCGGCAAAGCCGCGAGGCGGCGCCCATGTTTCTGGCGCGCACCCTGTTCTATCGTCTGGTAAATCGTCTTGCCGACGACATCGAAACCTATGAGAACTTCACCGGCTTCGGTCTTTACGACCGCCAGGTCATCGACCTTGTCCGCCAGTTTGGCGATCCCTACCCTTATTTCCGGGGCATGATCGCGGAAATAGGCCTGCCCCACGCCGAAGTCGAATACGTGCAGGAGCGGCGCAAGCACGGCAAAACCAAGAACAATTTTTACACGCTCTACGATATTGCCATGCTGGGCATCACCAAGCTGTCAAAAGTACCGCTCCGCCTCGTAACCTTTGCCGGGTTTGCCGGGTCGTTGTGCTCCATGTTGGGTGGCATCGCTTATTTCGCCTACAAGCTGCTTTTCTGGCGCCAGTTCTCGCTCGGCATTGCACCGATTGCGATCGGAATGTTTTTTCTGGGATCGCTTCAGCTTCTTTTCATGGGGATCATCGGTGAATACGTCGGAAACATCCACACCCAGGTGCACAACCGCCCGCTGGTGGTCGAACGGGAAAGATTGAATTTCCAGTACCAGCCCGGAGAACCCAGCCCGCGCGGTATTCACGCCTCGGGCGCCGCGGCCGGCGGCTCTCAATATGCCGGGACACAGGTTTTTTAGGCGTGCCTAGATGAGCGCCCCGCTGCACAACGCCGCAAACTGTATGGGAGACAACTAGCCGTGTCATCAACCTCACCACCTGCAACTCCTTATTCTTCACTTCGCATTCTCGGCAGAATTAACCTGGCAGAAGCGGTTCCACTGGCTGGTCCATTAACCATCTATTTGGAGCCGACAAACATCTGTAACTTCAAATGCGTTTATTGTCCCGAATCTTTTGATAATTACAAGGAACTCGCCGGCGGTCATTTTCAGCTCTCTCTGGAAGACTTCAAGGCTGTCGCAAAACAGATTAAAGACCTGGGCACGGTCAAGACCCTGAACTTTTACATGATGGGCGAGCCGTTTGTTAACAAACAATTGACCCAGTTCATCTCGCTTGCCAAGAGTGAGGCTATTGCCGACAAAGTGATTGTGACCTCCAATGGCACTTTGGTTAAGCCGGCAATCTATCAGGACATTTGCGACAGCCAGCTCGACTACTTGCGCATCTCTATTTACGGAGGCAACGAGAATTCGCACGCGACAAATACCCAAAGTTCTTTTCGTCTTTCCCGGATCAAGGACAACATACTTGGCTTGAAACAGTTTCGCGATGAAAGAGGCCAGAAGCACCCGTTTATTTACATAAAGATGATTGAGTCGCCCAATGCCGACGACAATCGCCAGTTCAAGGAAATGTTTTCTGAAGCCAGCGACGAGGTCTTTATTGAGCCGGTCATGAACTGGAATGACCCTGACGAAGGCAACCTTGCCGGACAGGCGAAAGATACGGAACTGAGCCGCCAATACTTCTCGGCGCAAAAGGCAGTTTGCCCTTTTCCGTTTTATACACTGGTCATACACTCCGATCTTAAGGTGAGCG
Organism: uncultured Acidobacteriaceae bacterium; assembly: GCA_963821295.1. Lineage (GTDB taxonomy): Bacteria > Acidobacteriota > Terriglobia > Terriglobales > Acidobacteriaceae > Acidiflorens. The sequence continues at coordinate 77,942 of CAWGDB010000004.1, forward strand.
TATGTTGCGTCGACTGGAACAAGCAGACCATCGTCGGCGACTTGCGCAATGAGACCTTAGCTGACATTTGGAAGGGCGACGCGCTTAGGACCTTTCAACTGCGGCATTTGCAGAGGCGGCGTCATCAGCTAGCAGGCTGCAAGACGTGCACCTACCTGCACACCGCTCCAGACAATATCGATTCATTGACCGAGAGCGCGTTTCTGGAGCGTGAATCTGCTACGCAAGCGCGTGCCCAGAGCAATGCCAAGTAGCAGGGATGCTCCGTGCCGCGAGCAAGTCGGCATACGAAATTGACAGGACCGGGACGCACTGATCGCACGGTGGGGAGGCTGGACACGATGGTCGCCACTTTGGAAACTGGACAAACGGCGCGCCCAATCGAGGCAGAAGCGAAGAGGAATTCTGCGCCCTCGACGCCAGGACTGGCGCACCCCTCCTTGTGCCCACTCTGCCGGTCGCCCCGCGATTCATGGGATCTCGACGCCGTAATGCTTGGCTCCGGGCCGTTTGAACATCAGCTGTTTTCGATCTACCGTTGCCGGGTTTGTGCCATTGGAATCACCGACCCGGTGCCGTCCGAAGAGGACAGCCGCCTTCTTTATGAGGACCGCACATCGTTGGATTTTCAGCCCGACGACTCTTCCCTGTCGGCGATGCTAAAAAAAGCCATGGCCGATCACGACGTGCGCAGGCTAATGTCCGCTGCCCGGCCAAATTGTCCTCAGCCCCGCGTCCTCGACTACGCCTGCGGCAATGGCGCCTTTGCCCTCTCGCTGCACAGAGCTTTTCCGGAGAGTGCGGTTTGGGCAACTGACTACCACGACGAAGCACCGCCCATGCTCAGCGGAACCCGGATTCAGTATGCGGCCTATGCACATCTCGCCGCACACGGCCCCTTCGATCTCATCCTATGCCGCCATGTTCTGGAGCACACTTACGACCCTGTAGAGTTTCTTGAGGGCGTGCGCGATTTAATGAGCGCCGGCGGCGTTTTGCTGATTGAGGTGCCGAATCTCGAAGCTCCCCTGCGCAGGGTTTTCGGCAAATACTGGGATGGTTATTACGTGCCCTATCATCCAATCCATTTTTCGAAGTCTGCATTGCATCAAGCGGCTACTGAAGCCGGATTAGTCCCTGAGAAACTCGGGGGCTGCGAGATGCCGAAGATCGGCCGCTCCTTGCGAAACGTGATCGGTTGCAGTTATAACTCGGCTTTGTTCGCAACCGGCGTCGTTCTTCATCCGCTCCAGTTCGGCGCGCAATTCCTTACTGGACGGCATACATGCCTGCGACTCTGGGCGCGCAAGCCTTAGAGAGGCTATGATCTGAGACCATTTTTTCGGAGTGCGGATGTGTTCCGCTAAAACGCAAAGCGCGCCGAGAACAAATCCGGCTAGATCAAGAGATCTGAGCCCGATTCCCCTCGGCGCACTCTGCGTCTCGGCAGTGAAACCTCTTGGCATCCATCACCGGATCGCGCAGCGACCAGATGATCGAACGATTTATTCTTCCTTCCCGAACTGCTTAAGGTCCTCCGGCCCGTCCGTGACAGCAACTGGCTCTTTCCCTTGCACCAGTTCCCGGACCTTTTCGACTACGTCCGGATTGGCCAAGGTGGTGATATCGCCGGTAGTCATCCGGTTAGAGATAGAGGCGAGAATACGCCGCATCAGTTTGCCGGAGCGCGTCTTTGGCATATCCGGAACGATATGGATGTGCTTCGGCCGCGCGATCTTTCCAATGATGGTTTCGATTGCCTTGTTAACCTTGTCTACGATCTCCTGGCTGGACTGGATTCCAGGCTGCAGGGCAATATAGACTTCCGGCACGCGACCCTTCACGTCATCCACCACCGGTACCACCGCTGCTTCGGCAACTTCCGGAACCGTCAAACATGCTGACTCGATTTCCTTCGTGCCCAAACGATGGCCGGCCACGTTGATGACGTCATCCACGCGCCCGAGGATGCGGAAGTAGCCATCCACGGCGACTACAGATCCATCCGCCGCAAAGTACGGCCAATCCTGCCATCTCTTGCTCTTGGCATCCTTGCAATACTTGCGGTAGTACTGGTTGACGAATCGGTCTTTGTCTCCCCAAATCGTTTGCATGATCCCCGGCCAGGGATTGCGGATAATAATGTTTCCCGCCTTCCCCGATCCCGGCGGAACCACCTCTCCCATTTCATCCAGGATTTCCGGATAAATTCCTGGCATTCCAGGACCGGCGCTGCCCGGCTTCATGGGATCGATTGCCGGCTTCGTGCTGCACAGGAAGCCGCCCGTTTCGGTCTGCCACCAGGTATCGACGATGACCGCTTCGCGCTTACCGACAGTCTCGTAGTACCAGCGCCAGACTTCCGGCTCGATCGGTTCGCCCACCGTGGTCATGTGTTTGAAGTGATAGTTGTACTTGGCCGGTTCATCGTGGCCGGACTTGCGCAACATGCGAATTGCCGTGGGTGAAGTGTGGAAGATATTTACGTCCAGCCGCTCGGCAATGCGCCACACCCTGCCGGCATCCGGATAGGTGGGAACGCCTTCATACAATACGCTGGTCGCCGCCAGGGCCAATGGCCCATACACGATATACGAGTGGCCAGTGATCCACCCGATATCCGCCATGCACCAGTAAACATCTGTGGGATGGATGTCCTGAATGTACTTTGACGTCCCGGTTACATAGGCCATGTAACCGCCCGTGCGATGTTGACAGCCTTTCGGCTTGCCGGTGCTGCCGCTGGTGTACATGAGAAACAGCGGATGCTCCGCATCAACGGACACGGGAGCTACGATTTCACCTGAGTAATTCGGCAGAACCTCGTCCACCCAGAAATCGCGGCCCTTCACGAAGGCCGTAGCCGTAGCGCTCTTGCCTTGCTGACGTCGCCACACCAGGACCTTATCGATCTTGTGACCTTCCTTGGCGGCAACCTCGACGGCAATTTCGGCAGATGCTTTGTGGTCGAGCATCTTGCCGTTGCGGTAATAGCCGTCCATCGTGATCAGGACATGGCTCTGGGAGTCGGCAGCGCGTGTGCCGCACGCCTCGCCGCTGAACCCGCCAAATACGACGGAGTGAATCACGCCCAGCCTCGCGCAAGCCAGCATCGTGATCGGCAGCTCTGGCACCATGGGCATGTGAATGGTCACGCGATCGCCCGACTTCAACCCGCAGAAATCGCGCAGCAGCGCAGCAAATTCATTCACCCGAACATAGAGTTCGCGATACGTAACCGACACCGTCGCATCGCCTTCCGGCTCCGGAACGAAGATAAGCGCCGCCTTGTTCTTGTACTTGTCCAGATGCCTGTCTACGCAGTTGTACGACGCATTCAGCTTGCCGCCAACGAACCATTTCCAGAATGGCGGATCATTGGTATCGAGCGTCGTGTCCCAGTACTTGTCCCAAGTCAGCAGATCGGCGTATTCCCGGAAACATTCCGGAAATTTATCCTCGCTGAACCGGTTCAGGACGTCGGGATCGGACAGATTGGCTTGGCCAATGAACTTCGAAGAGGGATAGTAGTATTCCTCTTCCCGCCAATGCACTGCGATTTGAGCCTCGGTAGTCTCGATCACTTGCTGTTTCCGAATATCAGCCATATTGTTTACCCCTTATGTTGATAAATTTGTGCTGCATTGCAGGCACTTCTCCGCTATCGCGTCACCCGATCACGGAGTCAAATCAGAATCTTGCCGCTCCCGACGGTTTCATTGCCAGCGGCGCCCACTCCCGGATCACTGGCACGAGAGAAGAGGCGCTCGCGACTTAATAAAAAGAGCGCCCCCACCCATTCGATACACGCATGATGAACCATCCATCGCACGACTGTAAACGCCTCCGGGTCCGTTAAGCTCCGGAAAGCTAAGCCGCCGACGGCGCTTTCCTTCCCGCCAGCGCCGCGTCCGGCACCGCCGGCCGTTTAGCTAGCAGTTCGCAGACCAGCGCCACTGCCGCCAGAACCGCCGCCGTATAGAACGCCATCTGATAATTCTTGTACTTGTCGTAAAGCATGCCGCCAATGCGGCCACCCAGCAGGCCGGCCACACCCCAGGCAGTGAATAGCATTCCGTAATTGATGCCCAGGTTTTTTGTACCCCAGAAGTCGGCGGCGGTTGCTCCATTCACCGAAAGCTGTGTGCCGTAGCACCAGTAAACAATGAACAGCATCACAAACAGACCCACCACGTTGCCGCCCACGAAATACAAAATGGGCATCGCCACCATCGAGATGCCGATCATCAGGCGCAACACATTGATGCGGCCCAGGTGGTCTGACATCCAGCCCGAAAGAATGCGGCCTGAGGCGTTGCCCACTGCTCCCACAATCAGGCCAAAGGAAGCGAGCGTGATGCTGGGTATGCCCACGCTCTTGGCGAAAGGTACCAACTGGCTGATGACCATCAGGCCGGCCGCGCAGCCCAGAGCATATCCCACCCACATCAGGTAGAACGTCGGTGTGCGCAGCACCTCGCCGGGAGTGAAGTCATAGGTGGTTGCCGTAACCTTGGAGGCCGGAGCCGGCGTCCAGCCAGCCGGCTTGTAGCCCGCAGGTGGGTTCTTCAGCAGGAACGCGCCGAATACCGTCATCACAAAGAAAATCAGACCCAGAACTTGAAAGGTCGTGCGCCAGCCAAAATGCGGGATCAGATAGCTCGCAGCCAGCGGCCCAAAGATCGCCGATCCTGCGCCGTATCCCCCCACCGCCAGCCCTACTGCCAGGCCGCGCTTGTCCGGAAACCACTTGGACATAACGGGTATTGGAGTCGCATATCCGAAACCGTTCCCCAATCCCCCAAGGACGCCGAAGAAGATGAAGAACTTGCCGATGCTATCCGCATACGAACAGAGGAAAAATCCCAAGCTCACCAGAATGGCGCCCACCAGGGAAATCTTGAAAGGCCCGAGTTTATCCTGGAGCCGTCCGGCCACAATAAACGTCAGCGCGAACACCACCACCGCGATGATGAACACATTAGAAGTATCAGCCCGCTTCCAGTGGAATTCTTTTTCCAGCGGCGCCACAAATACACTCCAGGCATACAGCGAGCCCAGCGCCAGGTTCATGGAAACCCCGCCGACCACGTGCCACCACCGATTGAGATGGGAAGCTTGCAAACCAGATTCAGATGCATTATTAATTGCCACGGTTTTTCTCCTTTACAGAGTGAGATCCCGAACCGGAAGCCGGTCGGCAAACGCTCCAACTCCCGCCTACGCGTGCTGAATTCTCGAACAGACTACAGTTCAAACTGGACTGGCGATTGCAGAGCGCCTGTCTTATATCACGAAACATCCCAATCGAACGAACTTTTCCTTTCGCTGATTGTTCGATATCCGATTTCTCGCGCGATTGTTTTGTCGGCAATCCCCGCGCTCTTTCGACGCTGCGTGGACCGTCAGATTTGCTCTGAACGACCACCGGAGGAGCTTCCGAGATGGAAGCTCCGCCGGAGCCGTGGTTCAGCTTTCGGTTCTAGAACGTGAAGATAGGTCCGAACTCGTTGCGCCAGTTGTGGGCTTGGCGAGCCGGTAGCCCCCTAAAAGGCAGGTACTCTTTGGTGATCGCGCCATCGGCCAAGTGGTTGTTGGCAGTGAACGTAGCGATGTAACTGCTCTCCTGCGTAAACGTCACCCACTTGTTGAGGCGATAGGTGAGCGCGGCCGTGTCGAGGTCAGTCCGGCCCAGGTGATTGCCATGCTGGGCATCGGAATACTTCGCACGGTCGGTGCCGTATTGCAGATGCAGGACCCATCCGGAATTGATGCCTTCCGAATTGGCATTGAAAATACGCGAAAGAGGGACGCTCAGTTCGGTGAATCCGCCCCCTCCAGCCACAGGCGCCAGGTTGGCGGCTGCGACGGGAGTGCCCGGGCAGTCGATGGTTTCGGCTAACACCGGATCTTTAACGCCTCCGGAGCAGCCGAACGTGATCGCCCGACCGCTTTCCGAAATGCCACTGCCCACGCTGGTCAAGGTGCCCAGATTGGCCCAGACATCGTTGAGTTGGCCCGCGAAGAAGAATCTCATGTCACTTCCGCGGTAGTACTTGGCGACCCAGGTGAACCAGGGAGTCGGTACCTGAACCTCAGCAGTCCACAGGTTCTGCGCATTGCCGACCTGCGCGCCCCTGCCAAAGATCTGCTCCAGATTGCAGGTTCCTGACGCCTCACCGCAATTGCTGGCTCCCACGATCGAGGTCGTCGTGCTGAACCCGATATTGGGAGTGGTGGCGCTGGTGAAGATTGTGGGAACTGGAACCGTGATTGTGCAAGGAGTTTCGCTGCAAGTGAAAGTGAACGGGGTCGCAAGAGTCTGCGCCGCGTGCGGGATGATTTCGTTCACCCGGGAATGGTGTCCGCTGAAAATAATCTGAGCTGGCGCCACCTTCTTCCACTCCTTGTTCAGCGGGAATTGGAAGACGACGCGAGACTCAAGTCCGGGTTGATTGGACTCTGCCCCGGCGCGGTCACCGAAGCGCGTGCGTTGGTCCTCTGTAAGTGCGGAAGAACCAGCGACCGGCATCACGATCGCGAACTCGGGTTGAATCTTCAGGTCTCCCGTGTGGAATTGAATACCAGTCCGGAACATGGGATCGCGCTCATAGGTTGAGCCCATGGCCACACCCAAGCCGGTCGTTTCAAACAAGTTGGGGAGCGTAGACGAAACCAGGTTCCAATCCTGGCCAAACTCGGCGAACCAGGGAAGGTCGCCCAGTTTATGGTCTACGCGCATCCACGCCAGGCGCAGGCAGAACTGGTTGGAACGATCGGAACTGATGTTGCGATTGTTGACATCGGTGTAGTCGCCTTCAAAATCCGCTTCCACTTTCCCGGTAATCGTCCAGCCGGAATTTTTCGGAACCCATTCCGTCTGCGCGCCAATGCGGAAGGAGCGGGCCTTGATGTGGAACTGGGGATCGGAAGTGGGCCCGGTATCGGCGAGCAGCAGGGGCAGGGGCCAGTCCTGGCTCCCAAAAGTGGGACCGCCACTGGTGGCTGTGTCGGAAACGGCGCTGGATTTGTAGAATCCATAAATCTTCATATTGGCGCCGCTGCCCAGTCTAAGATCCGGAATCATCCCACCTTGCTTGGGCAGATCAATCGGTAAAACCCGGGTGGGCGTCACCGCCGGTATCACGTCTGGTTCCGCAGGCTTCTTATCCGCCATCATCTGCGATGAGGACTGCGAGATGCCCATCGGAAGAATGGGTGACGTGGAAGCCACCAGGTTCGAATCCACTTGCGCCGATGCCGATGGCGTTGCCAGTGCCTCATAGTCGGTCGCGCTCAAAATTCCCTTCTGCCGCAAAAGCTCCAATAACTTCGCTCTTTGTTCCGCGGGAGTGCCCACCAGGGACTTTGCCTCGTCGCCGTTGATCACTCCTTTGCTTACCAGTAACTGCAACAGCGGATCGGCCGCTGCCGCCGCGTTGGTTGTTCCTCCCGCGGCGGGCGCGGGTGCGGCGAATGCCGCGGTGCAAATCAACAGACTCAAGATCATCAAACTGCCGAGAATTGTGCTCCGTACTCGCATCCGTTCCTCCTGTGATGCCGTGCTTTATTGCATCTACCGGCTTACTACGGGGCTCCGAAAACGCGACCGGGCGATGCGCGCAGATTCTGTCCGGTTCCATAATTCCTGACAGTGACCGCCGTCACATATCTTCGTGATAACCCCACCCATCTTTCTGGTACCTAGAAGAAAAACCCCTTCCCGCCGCCGATCTTTTTGTGTGATAGAGGTCACAACTTCCTGTGACCCACGTCGCCCACCCACCTCGCTTTTATCGGTCATAGTGGAGGGCGACGGCGGGTTTGCTCCGCCGCTCCTTGGGGTTTCGGAAAAACGGTTTCTGAAAACAGTTTCTATAAAGGGCTCTTGCAATGATTTCGACAAACCTGGGGTTGCTTTTCAAACCGTGCTGCCAATTCAGCAGCCGCTGTCCCGCATAACGCTGTCCCGTATAAAGAGGAGATTCATGAAGCGCAAATTCAAGACCATGGATGGCAACGAGGCCGTTGCCAGCGTCGCTTATCGCGTCAACGAAGTCATCGCTATCTATCCCATTACGCCTTCCTCCAACATGGGAGAGTGGGCCGATCAGTGGGCCTCTGAAGGCCGCCTCAACATCTGGGGCACCGTCCCGCAGGTCACCGAGATGCAAAGCGAAGGCGGAGCCGCCGGCGCGATCCATGGCGCCCTCCAGACCGGAGCCCTGGCGACCACCTTCACCGCCTCTCAGGGTTTACTGCTCATGATCCCCAACATGAATAAGATCGCCGGCGAACTGACGCCCACGGCCTTTCATGTCTCGGCTCGTACCATCGCCACCCACGCCCTTTCGATCTTCGGCGACCACAGCGACGTGATGTTCTGCCGCACCACGGGCTATGCACTGCTTTCTTCGAATTCGGTTCAGGAAGCAATGGACCTCGCCCTCATCGCGCACTCTGCCAGCCTCGAAACCCGTATCCCGTTCCTCCATTTCTTCGACGGCTTCCGCACCTCGCACGAAGTCAACAAAATCGAGATCCTCAACGACGACGACCTGCGCGCCATGATCAATATGGATCGCGTATTCGAGCATCGCCAGCGCGCGCTCTCGCCCGAGCATCCCGTTCTGCGCGGCACCGCCCAGAATCCCGACGTCTTTTTCCAGATGCGCGAAACCATCAACCCCATCTACGATGCCGCCCCCGAAAAAGTCCAGGCTACGATGGATAAGTTCGCCCAGATCGTCGGCCGCTCCTATCGTCTTTTCGACTACGTCGGTGCCCCCGATGCCGAGCGCGTAATAGTAATGATGGGTTCCGGCGCCGAAGCCGCCCACGAAACCGTCGACGCCCTCACCGCTCGCGGAGAAAAAGTCGGTCTCCTCAAAGTTCGCCTCTATCGCCCCTTCTCGGTTAAGCATTTCGCGGCAGCTCTGCCCGCCACAGTAAAGAAGATCGCTGTCCTCGACCGCTGCAAAGAGGCGGGAGCCGCAGGCGAGCCTCTCTACCTCGACATAGTCAACGCCTTGCACGAGTCGAAGCGCCAGACCATCGAAGTCATCGGCGGACGCTACGGTCTCTCCTCAAAAGAATTCACGCCCGCCATGGTCAAAGCGGTCTACGACAATCTCAAAGCAGCGACTCCCAAAGCCCATTTCACAATCGGCATCAACGACGACCTGGGCCACACCAGCCTCGACTACGATCCAACCTTCTCCACCGAACCCGACAGCGTGATTCGCGCTCTGTTCTACGGCTTGGGCGCAGACGGCACCGTGGGCGCCAACAAAAATTCCATCAAAATCATCGGAGAGAACACGCCGAATTACGGTCAGGGATATTTCGTCTACGATTCAAAAAAATCTGGCGCGGTCACCACCTCGCACCTCCGCTTCGGGCCCAGCCCCATTCGCTCGACATATCTAGTTTCCAAGGCCAATTTCGTAGCCTGCCATCAGTGGATCTTCCTCGAGCGCTATGACATGCTCAGCGCCCTGGTCGAAGGCGGCACGTTCCTGATCAACAGCCCCTTCCCGATCGACGAAACTTGGGACAAACTTCCCCGGACCGTTCAGGAGCAGCTCATCGCCAAAAAGGCCCGCCTCTTCGTCATCGATGCCTACAGTGTCGCGCGCGATACGGGCATGGGCAGCCGCATGAATACGATCCTCCAGGTATGCTTTTTCGCCATCTCCAAAGTTCTGCCCGGCGACGAAGCGATTGAGGCAATTCGCAAATCCATTCGCGACACCTACGGCCGCAAGGGCGAAGACATCGTCCAGAAAAATATGAAGGCCGTGGATGAAACCCTAGCCCACCTGCACGAAGTCAAAATCCCCACCCAGATCACGAGCACGCTTGAGATTGCCGCGCCCTTCTCAACCGAAGCGCCCGCCTTCGAGAGAAATGTTCTTGGAACCATCTACGAAAATCGCGGAGACGAGCTTCCCGTCAGCGCCTTCCCCATCGACGGCACCTTCCCCACCGGAACCGCCAAATGGGAAAAACGAAATCTCGCGCTCGAAATTCCTGTGTGGGATACCAACATCTGCATCCAGTGCGGCAAGTGCGCCATGGTCTGCCCACACTCCGTGATCCGCATCAAGGTGTTCGACTCCAAAGAACTCGAAAGCGCTCCCGCCACCTTCAAATCGACCGCTGCTCGCGATAAAGAGTGGGCGGGTCTGAAGCTCTCAATCCAGGTCGCGCCCGAAGACTGCACCGGATGCGCTATCTGCGTCGATGTCTGCCCCGTCAAAAACAAGCAGGAGACGCGCCTCAAGGCTCTCAACATGGCGCCCCAACCGCCGCTGCGCGTTCCCGAACGAGACAACTGGGACTTCTTCCTCAAGATTCCGGAACTCGATCGCCGCACCATCAAAATCTCAACTATCCGCCAGCAGCAGGTTCAGGAGCCGCTGTTCGAATTCTCCGGCGCCTGCTCCGGCTGCGGCGAAACTCCCTACCTCAAGCTTCTCTCGCAACTCTTCGGAGATCGCGCCCTCATCGCCAACGCCACCGGTTGCTCCTCCATTTATGGAGGCAACCTGCCAACCACGCCGTGGGCGAAAAATGCCGACGGCCGCGGGCCTGCCTGGTCAAACTCGCTGTTTGAAGACAATGCCGAATTCGGTCTCGGCTTCCGTCTCTCCATCGACAAGCAAACCGAATTCGCTCGCGAACTCGTCAAGCGCAGCAATGGACACATCGGCGATGAACTGATCAACGGCCTGCTGAACTCTCCTCAGAAAGATGAATCCGACATTTACGACCAGCGCCAGCGCGTCGCCGAATTGAAAGAAAAACTGAAAAACGTTGATACACCCGACGCCAAACAGATCGTTCAACTTGCCGACATGCTGGTCAAGAAGAGCGTATGGATCGTCGGCGGCGATGGTTGGGCCTACGACATCGGCTACGGCGGCCTGGATCACGTAATCGCCAGCGGCAAGAACGTCAACATTCTGGTTCTCGACACCGAGGTCTACTCCAACACCGGCGGGCAGCAATCAAAAGCCACGCCCCGCGCCGCTGTCGCCAAGTTCGCTGCCGGCGGCAAACCGGGCGGCAAGAAAGATCTCGGCATGATCGCCATGAGCTACGGCAACGTTTATGTCGCCAGTGTCGCCATGGGCGCAAAGGACGAGCACACGCTCAAGTCGTTCCTCGAAGCAGAAGCCTACGACGGCCCGAGCATCATCATTGCCTACTCCCACTGCATCGCGCACGGCATCGACATGACTACCGGCATGCAGAACCAGAAAGCCGCGGTTGACTCCGGACAGTGGCTGCTCTACCGCTTCAATCCGGATCGCATTCTCGCGGGAGAGAATCCGTTAGTGTTAGACTCGCGCTCACCCACCCGCAAAGTGCAGGACTTCATGCAAATGGAAACGCGTTTCAAGATGCTGACCAAGAGCAAGCCCGAAGACGCGAAACGCCTGTGGGCCGAAGCCCAGCACGACGCCGAGGCGCGCTACAAGTTCTACGAGTACCTGGCATCGAGAAAGCCGGCTGCACCGCCAGAGTTGGTAGTGAAGTAAGCTTCGAGCCGCGAGTTTCGAGCCAGGAGCAACAGCCCACCCGGCGAAAGAAACGAACGCGTTCAGCAAGGGCACTGCAGCATCGCTTATAAGCCTGCTCGCTACTCGAGGCTCGTAACTCGCGGCCCGCCGCGCACGGATTTGCCGAATGGAATTTTTCCATTCTGAGGAGAAAGAAAAATGTCCGACCTCTCGACCCGCTATCTCGGCCTCAACCTTCGCACCCCGCTCGTCGCCTCCGCCTCGCCCCTCTCCCAGGAGATCGCGAGCATCCGCCGCCTCGAAGATGCCGGCGCCTCCGCTGTCGTTCTCTACTCGCTCTTCGAGGAGCAGCTCCGCCATGACAGCCTCGAACTCGACTACTATCTCAGCGCCGGCACTGAGAGCTTTGCTGAAAGCCTCAGCTACTTTCCCGAACCTGCCGAATTTAACCTCGGTCCTGACGAATATCTCGAACACATCCGCAAGGCGAAAGCAGCCGTCAACGTTCCCATCATCGCCAGTCTCAATGGCAGTTCCGTCGGCGGATGGATTCAATACGCCACTCAGATCGAAGACGCCGGAGCCGATGCCCTCGAGTGCAACGTCTACTGGATCGTCACCGACCCCAATACGACCTCAGCCGAAGTCGAGCAGCACTACATCGATATCCTCGAAGCCGTCAAAACCGCTGTCCATATCCCCGTTGCTATCAAACTGAGTCCGTTCTTCAGCAACTTCGCCAACATGGCCAAGCGCCTGGATGCGGCAGGTGCTGACGGCCTGGTTCTGTTCAACCGCTTCTATCAGCCCGATATCGACCTCGAAACGCTCGATCTGACCCCCCACGTACTGCTGAGCACACCCCAGGCCATGCGCCTGCCCCTCACCTGGATCGGCATCCTCAGCGGCCGAGTCAAAGCGAACCTTGCCGCTACCAGCGGCATTCACGGCGCGGAAGACGTAATCAAGCTGCTCATGGTCGGAGCCGATGTCACCATGCTCTGTTCCAGCCTGCTGCGCAATGGCATCGATCATCTCCGTTCCGTCGAACAAGGCGTTCGCCAATGGATGGAATCCCACGAATACGAGTCGGTCCAGCAGATGAAGGGCAGCATGAGCCAGATCCGTTGCTCCGATCCTTCAGCCTTCGAGCGCGCCCAGTATATGCGAGCGGTAAAAGGCATCCAGCACGTCGTTCAGGCGCGCTAGTCCCGATGCCCGATTAACTTCAAGTGTCAATAGATCATATCGGCGTGACGTCGAAACCGGCGATGAGCGCGGACTCCCGGAGTCTCGCGAGCCCAGAAGGCCACCTCAACGCTCTAGCGACCTTCGCGCTCTTCCTGCCATATCCTTTGCATCACCTCATCGGAAACATTCCCGGGCGGCTGTGGCAATGAACCCGCCCGCCTCTGTCTCAAGGGAGGCGCCAGCACGCCGCGAGCAACCAATCTCTGCTCCTTTCCGGAGCGATCGTAAGCGATCCGCTGCACCGTTTTTTCGAGCTTAACCAAGAATCTCTCCCACCGTCCCGCGCCGCAAAAGATAAGCGCCCGGCCCCTGCTGCCCCCGCACCGACCGACAAAATTCCTCGACAAAGAATCCCGCCTTCAGGCTTTCGCGGAATGCCCAGCGTGTAGCCTCCCGCCACTCTCGCGCCAGTCCCATATCCGCCCGCTCCACCGCCAGAACATCTCCGGGGATTTCAATACTCACGCGCTCCCGTCCCAGCGCTTCTCCCAACTCCGCCCGCACCGGCTTCCCCTTGCCATCAAACCGCACCAGCGGAGCCAGCAACCGCAACGCATCCATCGTTTCCACGCGACTACCCTTTCCTGCAATTCGGTCTCGCACTCGCCGCGATTCCAGCAGCCACCGAACCCACAGCCGGTCCGTACCATTCCGATGCAGCATGCTCGAAGTTTCCGGCCCGTAAAAATCCACCTTGTACGTTTCAGAGACGACGCCCAGTTTCGCAAAGTTGAAATGCGCATTCCGGCTCTGCAGGGGATCGAACGTCCACGTCATCTCATGGACCCCCATCGCCAGCGTCCGCTCCCGTTGCGCGTGCTTCAGCCGCGCGCCCAGATCGAGATGCCGGTACGCATCGAGCACCGCCAGCATGTGCGAGTGGATAATCGTCTGTCCATGCTCGCGTCCCAGAAATCCGAACGCAAAACCGACCATCTTCTCTTTTTCTGATTTTCCGCGGCCGATTTCCTCCTTCTCGAAAGCGCCTATAAAGATGTTGCCTGCCGCCTTCAACGCAATCGCCAACGTCAGCGGGATGGCATCTTCATCGGCCATCCCCCACACTTCTTTTTCCACAACCTTCAGTTGCGTGAGTTCGTCAATCGTGCGGAGGTCGCGAATCGTGATCTGGGGTGCAGGCGAAGTCATAGCGGGCTTTCTTACAGTACCCGTCGCATCTTTGTCAACAAGGAGAAGACGAGCGCACCAGGCAACACGTCGCGCCGCCTGGGCGTCGAGAGAAGGTTCTTAGCAACCGGGATTCCTCCGTGCCTCAGTGTCTCCGTGGTGAAAACGTTCCCGCAGCCACATTGCTATGCCCACCTACTACTTCCCCGCTGGATAATTCACCCGCAACCCCACCCGAAAAAGAATCGGCGGCCCCAGGTTGACAATGGGCGTGCGCGCAACCTGATAGCGCTGGCCGAAAAGATTTTCAGCGGCCGCAAAAACTTCCAGATGCTTAGTCAACGAACGTCCCAGCTGAAGGTCCATCGTATAAAACCCGTTGAGCGGATATTGATTCTGATCGTCGTCGAATTGCCGGCTCACAAAACGCCCATCCACACTCAACAGAAGACGCGAAGGATTCCAGTAGCGTGCCTCCCACGTGAAGACGTTTCGCGGCACCTGCGGCACGTTCAGCCCCGCCAGATCGATTCCCCCTGGATTGCCCGGATAGCTCACCACCATCGCCGCCGTGTACGCGTACCCCGCCGTAAGCTGGATGTCGCGGCTCACATGCACGTCTCCATCGAGTTCCACACCTCGCGAACGTGTGCGCCCCAGATTTTCTTTTTTGTCCGTGATCAGCGTCGGAGTCGTCGTGAGCGTAACGTTCTCGACCGGGTCCACGATGTCGCTCCAGAAAAAAGTTCCGCGCAGATCCAGCCGGCGATCCCAACCCGTTACATTCACTCCTGCTTCCGCTCCTGTCAGGCGCTCGGCATTGAGTAGCGGATTGTTAAAGGTCTTGGTGTTCCCTACGCGAAACGTGCGGTACAACTCGTTCAGCGTCGGCGCTCGAAAAGCCCGATAGACCGATCCCGTCACCGACACGTGTTCGGTCAAGGACCGCAACACCGAAAGCCGCGGGCTGAATGCCAGGTCGCCACGGCTCGCATAAAAGGTCGCGGTCGGAGTTCCGGCAACCGGGACCATGATCACGCGCCCATCAAAGTTGCTCCAGTCGTCCACACGCGCCGCGAAGATGACTGTCCATTTCGACCGGTGATAAATATCTTCGCCGAACCATCCCCAAGTGCGTTGCCGCCCCGCGCCCGTCTGGCCCTTGTTCGGTCCAGACAGCAGAACGTCCTCGCTCGCTCCGATCACTTCGCTTAAGTCCATTCCGCCGATCAAAGTCTGACTGCTGGTCTGGCTTTTGCCCAGCGCGTGCGTCCACTGCGCTCCCCCGCCCAGAGCCTGTTCCGGAACATGTTGAATGTCGGTCAGCGTCTCGCTGCTCCGGCCGCTCGCCACGGCGGAGTATTTCTGGTCGTAACTCTCCACCTGTCCATACATGCGCACTGACAGGGAGTCACTGCCAAATTGTTTGTCGAGGCCACCCGCACCCTCGGCAAGTTTGGTGTCGTTGGTTTGAATCGGCGTGCCATTGTGACGAAAGTCGGTGAAGTAATTTCCGCGGCCGAAGATTTTTCCGGTCCCACCCAGATCGTGCCCGATGCGCGCATAAACCGTCGCGTCCTCGGAATTCGCCGGCGTGTCCACCGTGCCGCGGAATGAATCTGGCACCAGGATGAACCCGTCGGTGCGAAACATTTCGGTAGCCACTGAGTAGTCCCACCGGCCTACGCGGCTTCCAGTCCACAAGGAGAGGTCGGGCGTGCGTTCATTTCCGTAAGAAGTTTCCAGCGTGAACGCCGGAGCTTCCGGTTGGCGCACCAGGAACTGCACCACGCCGCCCATCGCATCGCTGCCGTAGAGATTCGAAGCGCCGCCGCGAACTACCTCCACCGTCGAAATTGCAGATCGGGGCAGGCGATCCCAATCGACCCAGCCGCCAAAGGGATCGACCAGCGAAATTCCATCCACTAGCACCAGCGCGCGGCTTGCCGCCGTCCCACCCAGGCCGCGCAACGAGACGCCCTCCGACGATGGGTTGGCGGTGCGGCTTCCCGATCTGCGAAATAGCGAGAATCCCGGCACCTCGCGCAGCACGTCGTCAACTCTTAAGGACGGAGCCGCCCTCACGTCGGTCGTCGAAAGCAAAATCGTGCTTCCCGGCGTGTCCGACAGCCGCACCTCGGTGCGCGCCGCCGACACGACTACCTGCTCGTTTACCGAAGCAGGCTCAAGCACGATCTCCAGATGAAGAGCGCGATTTTCTTCCCCCGTCTTCCTCTCATCGATTTTTCCTTCTTTGATCTCCCCTTCCTGATCCCAGTTCTTGCGCGCAGCGATGAATCCCCCAGCTGTAACGACGGCCGTCCCGCTTCCCTGCGGAACACCGGCAAATGAGAATTGACCGTGGTCGTCGGTTTGGGTCGTCGCTCGAAATGCCCCGCTTTCCAAGTGGACGGCAGCCCCGCGAATCACCGCCCCGGATGAATCGTGTACTACTCCATCCACAATGATGGTCGAACCGCTGAGTGTTTGTGCGAAGCAAGGTGGTGCCGCAAAATAGGGCCCCGTCGCGGCCAGCAACGCGGCCAGCAGCCACGCAACCGGCCATCCAGAAAAGCCAATTCTGTATCGCGATCCAGTCATCCGTTTTGGCGAAGAGCCGCCCATTTTGGGGCACTCTTCCTCGGGTACAGCTCGAAACATAGCAGAGTTGCCCCGCGTCTCTCAGTGAACGGTCGATGACTTTGGTCATGACGCGGACCGCGGCGCTCACACTGTGGCATACTGTGCCGGGCACTGTTCGCTGGCACGGTCCTCTGTCAGAATCCTATTCACGAAGGTTCGTCCATGACCGTCGACGATTTCCGCCGCATTGCACTCAGCTTCGAAGGTGCTGAAGAAAGTTCGCACATGGGAACGCCCGACTTCCGCGTCGAGGGCCGCATCTTCGCGACGCTCGCTTCAGCCAAGCTCGGCTATGGAAATCTGATGATCACCCCGGAGCAGCAGGCGGCCTTCGTCGAGGATATGCCCAAGGTCTTCCTTCCCATCCACGGGGGATGGGGCCGGGCGGGTGCGACGCACATTCGTCTCGCCGCCACGACTGAAGACGTCCTGACTGGCGCACTGCACACCGCATGGAAGTTGCGCGTCGAGAAGAACGCGAAATCACGCTCGAAGGGCACGAAAAAAGCACTGATTCCAGGGGAGCAACTCAAAGTCGCCAAGCCTCGTCGCAAGACGCCAGCCAAGCCCCGCCGCGGGAAGTCATGAGTCGCTCTAGATTCTCTTGAACGCCCGCTGAATTTCCGTCATCGTGTAGCGCAACACGACCGGCCTGCCATGCGGACACGACATCGGGTGCTGTGTCTTGGCGAGTTCCGCCAGCAGCCACTCCATTTTGTTTTGTTCGAGCGGCATGTTGACCTTGATCGCCGCGTGGCATGCGATCGATGCGGCGATGCGCGTGCGCACCGCTTCCAGATTGATGGCCTGATCTTCGCGCGTGAGTTGCTCCAGAACTTCACTCAGCATGTGCTCGATCTGCGCCGCGTCCACGCCGGCGGGCGCAACTTTCACCGCGATGCTGCGCGATCCGAACGGCTCCGCCTCAAAACCGTTGTGAGCCAGTTCGGTCGCGATCTCGCTGAAAACCGCCTGCTGCGCTGGAGTCAGCTCGATCACCAGAGGCATCAGCAATCGCTGGCTCTCCACTTGTTGCGCTGCCCGTTGCCGCAGTATGCGCTCAAACAGCACGCGCTCGTGCGCCACATGCTGGTCGATGATCCAGAGCCCATCTTCATTGACCGCAAGAATGAATGAGTTCCGAATCTGGCCCAGCGCCTTCAGCGTCCGCAACGATTCCAGAGTAGGCGGAGTCTGCGCAGCCTCCTCAATCGGCGGGGCGCATCCGTGATCCGGGATGGTCACCTCCGGCGCGCGAGCCAACGAAACAGCCGCATTCGCCTCGACCGCAATTCCGCCGTCAAACTCCAGCCGCGCGGTTGCCGCGGGAATCGTGGGCGCCTGCAAAGTAAATCCCGAAGGCGCGGGCGCATACAAATCACGCCAGGGCGCACTTTGCCCGCCTTCGCCACCATAGCTACCTCGCGTACCGGGCGTGAGCCCCGCGCTCGCCGAGGGCTGCGCGTTGATCTCCGACAAAAACTGCGGCACCGGACGCGCCTTCATCAGCGTCTCGCGCACCGCGTCGCGCACAAAATCGTGCATCACCGTCTGTTGCCGGAATCGCACTTCCGTCTTCGAGGGGTGCACATTCACATCCACCTCGGCCGCCGGCATCTCAATAAAAAGCAGCACGACCGGAAACACCGTAGGCGGCAGAATATTCCGGTATGCTTCGGTCAGCGCGTGCTGAACCAGCCGGTCGCGAATCAGCCTTCCATTCACAAAAATAAAAATCGAATTGCGATTGAGTTTCTGGATTTCAGGCTTCGAAACAAACCCGTGCAGCCGCATCTCGCCCGGCGCCGGCTTCTCCGACTCCTCTTCCGGATCGCGCCTCCACGGAGGAGGCTGCGGCAGCCCGGCCCGCTCCAACGCCTGTACCGCCGCCAGCGGAATCAGCTGATCCAGCGTCTCTTTCCCAAAAACCTGGTAGACGCGCTCGCGATAGCCCGCCACCGGAGGCGCCACCAGCAAAGCATTGGTCGCCGCGTGCAGCTCAAAATGTTTCTCCGGATGCGCCAGCGCATAGTGCGTCACCAGTGACGCGATGTGCGACAACTCGGTCGACTCCGAGCGCAGAAATTTCTTGCGCGCCGGCGTATTAAAAAAAAGATCGCGAATCGTGATCGAAGTGCCCAGCGGCAACCCTGCCTCATCCACCCGCATCATCTTTCCGCCGTTAATCTCGATCACCGTGCCGGCCGCTCCTTCTTCCGCGCAGGTCTCCAGGTGCAGGCGCGCCACCGATGCGATCGACGGCAGCGCCTCGCCGCGAAAGCCCAGCGTGGCAATGTTGAGGAGGTCGTCCGTGTCCTTGATTTTTGAAGTGGCGTGCCGCTCGAAGGCCAGCATGGCGTCATCGCGGACCATGCCGCAACCGTTGTCAGTGATCTGGATCAGCTTCTTTCCGCCCGCCTCGACGTTGATGCGGATGCGCGTGGCGCCTGCGTCGAGCGCGTTTTCCAGCAACTCCTTGACCACCGATGCCGGACGCTCAACCACCTCGCCCGCGGCAATCTGGTTCGCAACGCGTTCCGGCAGGACGTGAATTTTCCCCATGCGATCGTTCTTCAGTACGAAGCTCAGTACGAAATCTAGTGTGACAGAGACCCGCGGTCAGTGGCTAGTGCAGTGCCGCCGCCGGACTGCCGGCCGAAGTTGTGTGCGATGAAGTTACCTATGATGAAGTCGCGTACGATGTCGAACCGAAACTACCTGAAGAGTCCCGCTATACTCTGTTCACATCACTAAGTTTTGATCACATCGGGCGTGCAGAAATATAAGGTGAGAGTCTGAAAAACCGCGAGAAGTGGATGGAACTCTGCGCACAGGCCGCCGTCGAACAAGATGCCGACAGGCTGCTCATTCTGGTTCACGAAATCAACCGGCTGTTGGAAGAAAAGGAACGCCGTCTCAAACAGGGTGGAAATCAGTCAGAGCCGGCCCATGATCCGACTACCGACGATCCGACCCAACAAGACCCATCCAAACATGACCCGCCCGATCGAACTTAGGCAACTTCTTTATTGAAAGCGGCCCCGGAGTCGACAGCAGCCGCGGGAGATTTCCCAACCGGCATAGCGGCCTTTACGATGGTGCCATGTTCGTTGGACTGAATGTCCAAACTGCCTCCCAGTTGCGTGATGCGCTCGCGCATGCCGCGGAAGCCCACTCCCGATTGCTGCGATGAACTGAGCGACAGTTGTTTTTCGAGCGGAATACCCTTGCCTGCGTCTCTGATCTCCACCCGCACCTGCCCCGCTTCATGAACGATGCGCACGCCCGCCGTGCTGCTGTTGGAATGGCGATGCACGTTGGTCAGGCATTCCTGCACCATCCGGAAGATGGCGATTTCCATATCATTCGGCAGACGGCCAAAATCGCCGGCGATCTGCAGCTCCACAGCGATCTTGCTGCGCGTCGAAAATCCGTCGACATACCAGCGCAGGGCCGAGGCCAGCCCCACCTCGTCGAGCAAGGGAGGATGCAGCAGATGCGACATGGTGCGGATCTCGGTGCTGATTTGCTCGACCAGCCTGGCATTCTCTTCCGCAGCCGCCGCCGCCTCCGGATTCAGCGGCGTCGAGCGCATGGTACTGATGTTCATGCTGATCGCGGCCAGCAACTGTCCCACGCTGTCGTGCAATTCCCGCGCCAGCCGCCTGCGTTCATCATCCTGCGCCTGCAGCAAGCGCGCGGAAAGCTGACGAAGCCCCTCGATCGCTACGTTCAGATCCCCCGTTTTTTCTTCCACCCGGTCGGCAAGCGCGGTGTGCAGCGCCTCCAGTTCTTTCTCTCTGGCTCTCAGGCGTTTTTCGGTATGCGTTCGCTCGCGGAGCTCAAGCTCGGATCTATGCTTGGAGCGGCGGTTGGCCTCCCCCAGCGCAATAATGAAACCCGATAAAATCAGGAATCCGGCGATCCCGGTAACCTGGGCTTTGGGATCTGTGATTAGGAAGGTATGGCCAGGCGGCAGGAACCAATACCACACACCCAGTAAAGTCATCAGCGTGGTGACAATGGCCGGCCCGACGCCACAATACCATGCTGCGAAGACGACCGCTGCCCAGGCCGTGTGATAAGAATCGTGCGTTCCGAGTAAAGGTGAGAACAGGCCGCGCAAGAGCAACGCGAGAATCGCCGTCAGGATCGCGACTCCATAACGGCCTACGCTGTCTTTCGGGGACGCAGCCTGAGTCTCCATCCCATCCCATTCTTGCTGATGTGAAGCCTGTATCTCCACGTTTACCCCACGCGGCCGTCGATCCTTACTTGAACTGGTCAAATTGCCGGAAAATTCCCCACAAGACAGCCGCCTACTTGCCTATATTGTACCTACTTCGGAGTCCCCCAGCGCGGCTTTTTTGCCGGGCGGCCGCGGCGTGCAGTTCAGCCAGCTTCTTGGGGTCGGTGACAACTCGAGCGTGGCGAAGGACGGTCCTGGCCTCATCCCAGTTCCTCCAGGATGACGGCGAGGATGATGATTGATCGCGGCACATTCGCTTCATAAGCCTCCCTTTCATGCGACTTCCCGGGTGGTCGACGGGTTGGAGCCGGCCGGCCTCTCTCCACCGGGCGAGGAAGCCAATTCATGCCTTTGAATCACGCTCAGGTTGCTTCGAGCATCAGCGATGGCCTGCCACTCCACGCTCGATTCAGAGTCACGAGCGGCCAACAATTCCCGGCTGCGCTCCTGCAGTTCGGAAAGGGCGAGCTGAACCTTGGCTCGCAGCTCCACCGGATCCAATTCGAGCATGGCATCCTGGTAGGAACGCTGCCATGGAAAAGTCTGCGTCATAAACTCACCCTCACGTTCCTTCATTGGTTTGAGCATACCCCCGCCACTAAAAAAAGGTGGAAATATTGGGTTCGTGTAACGTAGCCATCCCAGACTAGAAGATCAGCCAGCCGCAAGGAACCACTATCGTATGGTAGTAGTATCACACGCGTACAGTATTGTGACATAACATCGCAATAATAATAATACGACAGTCGTAGAATAGACTTGACACACAGCGATGTTTTGCGTAGAGTTAACCTGTCTTAATTTGGAGGCCAGGCTCATGGCAAAAGAAGACAAGAGCAAAATCCGACGGCCCGTCGACAAGTATCGTCGCGTGGAAATTTCTGCCCTTGATCGCCGGCGTCGCGGAAAACATCACGAAATTGTGCAGGGGATTCTGAAGGAACTGGAAACAGCCGAAGCGAATTCGGCCCTCGAAATTCCTCTCGACGATGTCGGGGGGATCGGTCTGGCCAACTTGCGCTCCGCCGTCCACCGCGGAGCCAGTTCGGCAGGCATCCCGATCGAGACGCTCGCCGATGATAAGAATTTCTATGTGTGGAGAACTCCTAAAAGCGAGAGCGCCTAGGAAGGTAGAAGGAAGATCAGGTCAATCGAAAAAGAGGCCTGGGCGATCTCCAATCAAGTACGTGCGGTCCTCGGTGCACGTCTGTGAAGCCTGTGGTTATGCTTCTTGCCGACACTTAATCAGAGCATCCTGACTTTCGCGTCTACTCCGGCGCTCCCAGTGTCAGTCGCATTTCCTTTGTGTGCTTCTCGAAGGCGATGGAGAGGATTTTCTCGCCGCCTTTATCAAACGCTCCCGCAATCGCTTTTGACTCGTCGTATTGTTCGGAAGCTGATCGCACCTGGACACGCAACGCATGCTGCCCTGACATCAGCGGAATCGTCACCTTTTCCTTGACTCCTCCGCCCAGCAGGATCAGGCGCTTCTTGTGGCCATCACGGAGCGCATGCTCATAGGCTAATTTGTCGTCGATCCAGATCGCCAACGTTGCATCGGCAAAGTGATTGTCGATGCGTATCTCCAAACCTGAATCGGGTGCTACCGGATTAGAAGGCACAGGCGCTTGCGCCGCCACGCGATCAGCATTCGGCAAAGGCTTGTTCACGACCGGGCCAACGCCCGCCTTGGCCGCGCTCTTGGGAGCACCTGCATCCGTGTTGGAAATCGCAGGCGCGATATTTGTTGAGGCTGCGGAAGTGGCAACCTTTGGACTCGCATGAACCATGGTCTTCGAACGCACCCGTGGCGCGGTTTTCCGAAGTGGTGTATCTAGCGAAGCAACAGCCTCATTGTCGCTCTTGGCGTCAGTCCCGGCTTTAATCTCAGTCCCCGATAACGCCGTACTTCCCTTTTCGTGTGTGCTTTCGATTGCCTTCAGTTGATTTGCGTTTTCGACCACGCTTGCAGGCCGGGGCTCCGACCTCCGCAGTTGCCGCCACGAAAAATAATTCAGAACAAGCGCAGCCAGAAAGATTGAGACAACCGCGCCCATCTGGACTCGCGGCGAAATCATGGACAGAACATTTCGGGCCTTCTGCGGCGAGGACGGTGGCGCCTGCCCGGATGCGGGCTTCACTGCGGATGCAAGCTTTTCGGCAGCTGCGGGTGTCGCGGCCGGTGCGGGCCTCGCAGCCAGCACTGGTTTTGCACTCATCGCTGTAATTTTTATCGTGCCGTCCAGGAATCTTTTACGGCCTTCGGAGGCCGAAAACCAGAGTTTGCCCTTGCCAGCCGCCGGCGACCGCTCCCGCAGTTTCCGGACATCCTGAGCAAATTCCAGTCCGCGCTGGTAGCGTGCAGCGGGATCCTTCGCCAGGGCACGGGCGATCACGGTGTCCAGTTCAGCGGGCAACTCAGGATCGAGCGCAGTCGCTTCGAGCGGGTCGCGATTGGCAACCTGGAAGCATACTGCGGTCGCATTGTTTCCCTGAAACGGGCTGAAACCCGTGACAGCGGAATACAGGATGGAGCCGAGAGAAAACAGGTCCGATCGCCCATCCACCTGCCGTCCCTCCAATTGCTCGGGAGACATATAGGCCGGAGTACCAATAACGCGGCCTGGAACGGTCATGTGCGTCAGATCCAGTTGCGCGATTCCGAAGTCCCCGATCTTCGCTTGCCCTTCTTTCGTAATCAGAATATTTGCGGGCTTGATGTCGCGATGCACGACACCTTGCGCATGCGCGTAATCAAGCGCCTCGGCGATCTCCAGCGTGATTCGCAGCGCGTCATTCAGCGGCAGCTTCTTGCCGTTCTCGGAGAGTAAGTCCTGTAAGGTTTGGCCTTCGATGTATTCCATCACGATATAGGGATCGGAGGTCTCCGGGTCTTCGCCGACATCGAACACGGCGACAATACCTGGGTGGAGCAACCGGCCCGCAGCCTGTGCCTCCACGAAAAACCGGGCGCGAAACTCGCGCTGTTCCTCCGCTTCGATTTGATGAAGCAGGATGGTTTTGATAGCGACAAACCGGTCGATTTTGGGATCGCGGGCCTTATAGACGGTGCCCATTGCGCCGCGACCTTGTTCGGCGACAATCTCATACCTTCCCAGAATTTTTCCGACTGGAGCTTCCATCAGGTCAGGATCCTAAAGACGAAGGGTTCCCCGACATAAAGGGTACCTTGATGGAATGCCTCCTAAAGGACATATTCGCCGCAACCTAATTACGGCAGTAACTCGCTCATAGTATTACGGGAAAGTATTACGGGAATCTGGATTCATTCCCGACTATGGAAATTGCAGATTTCGGCACTTGCACTTACTTATCGGGATTCCGTGGGCATGCCATGCCGGGGACCATGGCGACAACAAGAAACGCATGAAAGGAGACTCTGATTTAGGCGCAGCCAGGAGCTTAAACCACACGGGTCACAGAGGCGCATGGAGGAACGCTCACGCCCACGACTGCGTGCTTCGATTTGCGCCGCTCTTCGCGCCAGCGCGCGCGGCCGCGCCGCCCTCAATGACTTCCAGGTTAGGCAGACCTTCCCACTCGCCCTCGTCTCCGGGAGCCGAACGCACCACGATGTACAAACGGCACTGTGCGTCGCGCTTTGCCTGGTTCCAGAGCCGCCGCCGCTGCACAACGTTTGGATTACGCCAGATGATTGCCGGTGTTGCCGCCATAAAAACTCCTTGCTACTGGTGAGCAGTATTGCCGGAAAAGATTTTTCCGCCCGTAGGCGAGATCACATCACCACGTGACACGCATCACACGAGGCTGCAACGCAAATTGCGGGTCCCATCCAGACCTGCTTTGCTCCGGTCGAATCCCCAGCGAAAGGCCGCGGGGGAGATCGTCGCCGTGCCTCTCTCCGCTGTATGACTTTCGTAATCCTCCGGCTCCATTTCACTGCGCGGCGCGCCTCCGCTCGGGAAGTAAACTGAAAAGTGAGCCAAACGTGTCACGCTCGCTCGGTGAATCGATCGTCGATCTTCGTTCTTCTGGCGATCCTGCTGACCGTCTTCCATCTCGCGCCCGCTCAGCAATCAGCCGCTTCCCAACACTCGCGCACCGTGGTCCGCCGCGCCGCCCCTGTTTATCCTGAGATCGCTCGACGGCTGCACGTCACTGGCGCTGTGAAGATTCTCGCCACGGTCACTCCCAACGGGTCGGTGAAGGCGGTCGAAACCCGCGGTGGGCACCCGATTCTCGCCCAAGCCGCGGAAGAGGCGGTGATGAAATGGAAATACGCTGCCGGACCGGCCGAGACCAAGGAGATCGTCGAATTGCAATTTACCTCCCAATAATCCGCCTCCCCGTTCTCGTCTTGCAATCAGACCTCGCGGTGAGACCTCGCAAACCTCTGCCCTCGGACCACCCTCTCGTGTTATTTTGACTATTCACGGCCATGATCCGCACTCACAAAGGTTTCACTCCGCAAGTCCCTGACACCAGCTACGTCGACGAGTCGGCCCAGATTATCGGAGACGTCATTCTCGGCGAACACTCGAGCATCTGGATGAACGCCGTGCTGCGCGGCGACGTCCACGAGATTCGCGTCGGCCACTATTCCAATATTCAGGACGGCAGCATCCTGCACGGCATGAAGGAACTATATGGCGTCTACGTTGGCGATTACGTCACCGTCGGCCACAACGTCATTCTTCATGGGTGCCGGATCGATTCGCGCTGCCTGATTGGCATGGGGTCGATCATCCTGAACGGAGCCGTCATAGGCTCAGGCTGCATCATTGCCGCAGGGACGTTAATTCCCGAAGGAACGGTGGTCGAACCCAATTCGCTCTGGATGGGCTCACCCGGAAAATTTCGCCGCCAGCTTGAAAAGAAAGACGAGGATTCGATTTTGCGCTACGTGGAAAACTACATCGGATACAAGAAGCAGTATTTGATGGAGAGGAAGGGATAGCTTCGAGTTGCGAGTATCGAGCCGCGAGTATCGAGCTTAAGCTCCCCTGTACAATGTCATCCTGAGCGGAGCGAGCGCTTCGCGCAACGCGCGAAGGGATTGCGGAGTCGAAGGACCCCTACTCCACCTGAACTCTGGAGAAGCGGCAAGACATTTTCCCCGGAATGCGAGGTGCGGAGTTTTAGGCTCGCGGCTCGTAACTCGTGACTCTCCCATGATCAAGTCTCCCCGAGGAACGCGCGACCTTCTCCCCCCCGATACTGCCCTGTGGAATTTCGTCGAAGCCACCGTCCGCGACGTCTTCCGCGCATACAACTTCCACGAGATCCGCACGCCCATCTTCGAATCGACCGAACTATTCGCCCGCGGCGTCGGCGAAGAAACCGACATCGTCGCTAAAGAAATGTTCACCTGGGAAGATCGCGGCCGCGCTGAAAGCGACAAGGGCCAGTCCCTCACCCTGCGTCCCGAAAACACCGCCGGCATCGTGCGCGCTTACATCGAGCACAAACTCTGGGAACGCGGCCTGAACAAGTTTTTCTCGATCGGCCCGATGTTTCGCCGCGAGCGCCCGCAAAAAGGACGCTACCGCCAGTTCTACCAGATCGACGCCGAGGTCATCGGCCCGACCAGCGCCGGCAGTGAGTCTCCCGCCCGCGACGCGGAAATTCTCGAACTGCTGGCCACGCTCCTCGATCGCGTCGGCATCACCGGCTGGACTCTTGAACTCAACTCCGTAGGCTGCCCTAACGACCGCGCAAAATTCAACGAGGCGCTGCGCACCGCCCTCGAGCCCGTCGCCGCGAAAATGTGTGCCGACTGCCAGCGCCGCGCCATCACCAACCCGTTGCGCGTCTTCGACTGCAAGGTCCCCGAGGATCAGCCCATCATCGAAACTCTTCCCCGCATCAGCCAGTTTCTGGACGAGCCCTGCCGCACGCACTTCGAACAGGTGCAAGCGATCCTGAAATTTATCGGAGTCGAGTTTCATATCAATGACCGCCTCGTTCGCGGTCTCGACTACTACACGCGCACCGCCTTTGAGTTCACCCACGGGGGATTGGGCGCGCAGAACGCCATCCTTGGCGGCGGGCGCTACGACGGCCTCGCCGAAGAGTTGGGAAGCCCGCAGCCGGCTCCCGGAATCGGCTTTGCCATTGGGGAAGACCGGCTTGTGCTTTCGCTCAGCGTTTCGGCGGACTCGGTGCTTCGCAAGCCGGATGTCTACATTGCGCCCCTCGGTGCTGGGATGAATCGCGAAGCAGCGCGCATGGCACGCGAGTTGCGCAGACATGATCTGGTGGTCGAACTGGGCGACGACACGTTCCGTCTGAAGAAATCATTTGAAGCCGCCGACAAGATCAAATCACGCTACATTCTGATCGTCGGCGAAGACGAAATTAAAGCGGGCGCGTTCGCCCTCAAGCACCTCGCTTCGGGAGAGCAAGTAACAGTGCCGCGCGCGGAACTGGCGCAACGAATTGCACAGCCGTAAAGGACGCCGTAACAAACAGATGACGCGCGAAGGGCGCGAGTCTCGCGCCCTTCCTTTTTGCTTGCGCTTCCCGACTCTTCCCGCAGCCTGCTTTTCCGCGGGCTGCTTTTCCGCGGCCTGGTAAGGTGCCAGGGACGCCGACATACCGCTTCCACCCAATCGTTCATGGGGAAATCGGGTAGTGTTCCGTGCCCTCAAATCAAGGATTTCCATACCAGACAACACCTGTGAAACCGCGCGAATCACACGCCCGGCAGCCTGAGGGCAAGACAGGACGCGGTGCCGCAGCACGATTATCCGCCTGCCGGCCCTTGCGATGGCAAAGGGTCATTGAATTGCACACGTTTGTAAGGGGTGGCCCGATGCGCGGTCTGGCTTTATCGTGTTCACAATCATTTCCGCGCATGTTTCCAGGCATAGCGGCGCTTCCCCTTGCCACCATGTTGCTGATTTTTGCGCCTTTATTGTCGGCGCAAGTGCGTTCGCCACGACACTTTGCTCCCGTCCAGCGCGTGGCCGCGTCCTCGCCCCTTGGCGAAAGAGTCGCGAAACCTCAAGAGCTACCGTCTCTCGCCTACCTCACGGAGTTGAGCCTCGGGCGTGAAAATTCCGGCGTATCGCGTATCAGTTTTTACACCTCACCGGTAAACTCCTATCGTGTGCCAGCGAACCTCGATCTTTTACTTCCTCACCCGCTAAAAACGGTTCAAGCGGCGGCGAAGGACGATTTTGGCCTGGAACAGAATCGCATCCTTGACGCTTCCAATACCAGGCTGACATTCGCTCCCACCTATAGTGCGAACTTTACCGCGAACCATGCTGACTCGATCAGCCACGCCGACGACCCGGAATACTACGCGCGCCACATTCCCCTGGTTGGTGGTTTCGCGCAGCGTGTTTTTCAAAAATCGAAAGCGCATCCGCGCCTCACGCATGTATTCGAAGTAATTCAGCCCGAATTCTGATTCGGTACTCCAAGCTGTTTTTCCACCACGGAGGCACAGAGGCACGGAGAAAACCAACCGCTTGGCAAAACATTGAGATTCCAGCTTTTTGAAGATTTAT
Source organism: uncultured Acidobacteriaceae bacterium (assembly GCA_963821295.1). GTDB lineage: Bacteria > Acidobacteriota > Terriglobia > Terriglobales > Acidobacteriaceae > Acidiflorens. The sequence goes on from CAWGDB010000004.1 coordinate 106,240, forward strand.
GGTTTTCTCCGTGCCTCTGTGCCTCCGTGGCGAATTAAAGAGCAGATTGGAACACACCCCGCGATTCGCCGTCCGCTCCCGCCATTTATAATCTTTAGTTCAGCTAAAGCGTGGTCCGGCAAGCATGTTCCGGCATTCTGCCGCATTCCTACTAGATAAGGCGAAACTGTGCTCGACTTTTTAGGCGATCTCAAACGAACTCATATGTGCGGGGCTCTGCGCCTCGCCGACGCAGGCAAAAAAGCCGTCCTTATGGGATGGGTCAACCGGCGCCGCGACCTCGGGCAGATCATCTTCGTCGATCTTCGCGACCGCACGGGCGTGGCGCAAGTCGTGTTCAATTTTGAATTAAACGCCGCCGTGCATGAGAAAGCAGAAGAGCTGCGCAACGAGTACGTAATCGCTGCCATCGGCACCGTGAAAAAACGCGACGCCGACACCATCAATCCCAACATTCCCACCGGCGAAGTCGAACTCGTGGTCGAGGAGCTCCGCATTCTGAACGTCTCCAAGCAGCTTCCCTTTCTGCCATCGGACACCGTTCTCGCCAACGAAGAAATGCGCCTGAAGTATCGCTATATCGATCTGCGGCGCGACGTCATGCAGTTCAACATCGAGCTGCGCCACAAGGTCGCGATCGCCATCCGCGACTACCTCTCGTCGCAGGGCTTCTTCGAGATTGAAACGCCGTTCATGACGCGCTCCACGCCCGAAGGCGCGCGCGATTATCTCGTCCCCAGCCGCGTGCAGCCCGGGATGTTCTACGCGCTGCCGCAATCGCCGCAACTGTTCAAGCAGATTCTGATGATCTCCGGCTTCGATCGCTATTTCCAGATCGTGCGCTGCTTCCGCGACGAGGACCTGCGCGCCGACCGCCAGCCCGAATTCACGCAGATCGATCTGGAAATGTCCTATCCACAGCCCGAGCGCGTGTGGGAGGTGGTCGAAGGATTCCTGACCGCAGCGTTCAAGGCCGCCGGCCACGAGATCAAAACCAGCTTCCCGCGCATGGATTACGACGATGCCATGCGCCAGTACGGCATCGACAAACCCGACCTCCGCCTGCCCGCGCTGACCGATGTGCGCGATTGCTTCACTCCCCAAGAGCTTCAAGGCTTAGCCATAAACAGAGAGTTGCCCGTGCTGGCGATTCGCACTCCCAAGGTCGGCGAGCTGTCGAGAAAAGAGCGCGATGACATCAAGCCGCTCTTTGTCTCGAAAGGCGGAGCGCGCGTCTTCGAAGACTTCAAGCGCATCGAAAACAAGTTTCCGGAAGCGGCGAAAAAAGTTCGCGAGAAATCGGGTGCCGCGGCGGATGATCTGATTGTGCTGGTGGTTGGCGCGACGCAATCGGCGAAGTCGGACGCCGACGCGCATCCCGCGAGCAAACGGAAAGTCACGCCCGCGGAGATGGCCATCTACGCCTCTGCCGGGCTTGCTGCGCGTAGCGTTGGCGCAGAAGTATGCCGACCGCCACGGCATCTTCAAGAAGACCGACCCGGCCAAAGATTACCGTTTCCTGTGGGTGACCAACTTTCCCATGTTCGAGTACGACGAGGGCGACCGGCGCTGGATGGCCGCGCATCATCCCTTCACCTCGCCCCACGAAGAAGACATGGACAAGCTCGAAAGCGATCCAGCCATGGTGCGTGCGTTAGCCTATGACGTAGTGCTGAACGGCACCGAGCTGGGCTCAGGCTCAATCCGTATTCATCGGCAAGATATTCAAAGCCGAATCTTCCACGCCTTAGGCATGACAGAAGAAGAAGCCAAAAGCCGCTTCGGATTTTTCCTCGAAGCGCTGGAGTATGGCACCCCTCCACACGGAGGCATCGCGCTAGGACTCGACCGAATCGTGATGATCCTCGCCGGAGCCGACAGCCTGCGTGAAGTAATTCCCTTCCCCAAAACCGCGGCAGCGAAAGACCTGATGATGGAGGCGCCAACGCCGGTGGCGGAGGGACAGTTGCGGGAGCTGGGGATTGGGGTAGTGGTGAAGAAGTAAGAGTCAGGAGAACTCGAAAAAATTCGGTAGGGTTTTGATATCTGGGGGCGTGGACGCGCCGTCGCTTTCCGAGAAAGCATTTGGCGTATAAGTTCTTGGTTCTGCGGAATCAAAGACTGACTGCACCTTTACTTGCGAGTCCATGCCCGACTCCGAGGTAGAACTGGACTCGGCAAGGACGATACTAAAAAACTCAGGTCCAACTGACATTCGGCCTTTTGCTTTCTAGGTCCAGTCAAAAGTGGTCACGGGCATATGCGCGTCTATCTCTGCCTGTGATTTCTCTTTTAAGAACATCTCTTCGAATCCTACGTCATGAGTCTCGCCGCAGGACGTGCATACGATCCTATACACATCTGGGTCTTTCCCGTCCTTGTGAGAGGTTCCGTGATTGACGAAGTCCTCGTTCCCGCATGGGCAGTCGTAAATTAATGTCATCATTCTTAAACCGTACGGCTAAAAAGGATTTTCAGTCAAGACACAGCAAGCCCAAGGGGATGGGAAGTGGAACCCCACCCTTCAAAGAACGAGGGATGGACGCACGCGGCAGAGTCGCAAATGCATCGCGCTCGGATTACGAACGTCGGGGACCGTTAAGAAGGATCCATAGCCTCCGCGCCTTGATTAGCGTCGCTTCTCACTACCAAGATACTCGCAACGTCCTCAAAGTTCAGCAGAATCCCGTCGCACTTCAACGAAATGTAACTGTCAGACCTGTTCTGTTTGAAGTGGACGCTTTCCAAGTAAAAATCCTTACTTTTCTCGCTATCGTCGAGGATGCCGTAGGATTTCAACTCTCCAGTGTAAAATCCCGCGTTGTTCTTCATTTCCACTTCTAAGAACACCTGAGTGGAAAGGCTCCTCTGTTGGAAAAACGAAATACCAAACCGGATCTCTCCTGCAGAAACCCGAATATCCCAAGCCTCGCCAGCGCACTATGCAGCATTTGCTTGCCCAGCAGCCAGTTGCGGACTGGCTGCCTGAGGATCAACCACCCTTGCAGACCGCCTACGAGATACCCTATCGCTAAGGACACAATGAAATAGAGGAAGAAATAATTCCTGTAGGTCCAGACAAGGTTTGAGGGAGAACCGAAGCGAAACGTGTTTTCAAGAACCGCGAGATGGTCCCTGGAAAAAACAAAAAGGGATACCCAAACGCAGACGAGCAGAAAGGAATGAACCAAGACCCCGGCGAGTACAAACTCGCCCACATCAGCCACAGGCGAACTTGGCTTGAGTGATCGTGGGATGATTGAATCCCGCGCCTTTTGTGCTACAAAACCGGGAAGGATAAACCCGATAAAGATGAGAAAACCAGCTAGATCAAATTGCATCCCCTACTTTTTCGTCGAAGACTTATCGCTACTTTCAGAATTGTTGCCCGATGTCGACGAGTTCTGCGACTGAGGTTGTGAATTGTTGCTTTGCAAGAACGGATTCTGGGCACCCTGTTTTGTATTAAACACGTTGATTGACTTTTTCAGGTCTTGCGTCTGCTCGTTGAGTTTTGCCATAGTTCTGTACTCCTGCCGCTGGTCATGCGTGGCAACGCCCTTCAGATCGATTCGGGAGGCCTTCACTGACTTGAACGGGCCACTCACTTTCTTATCCGCCATTTAACCCTCCAAGCAGATGATACATCATTAGTTGATGGCCGGGTGCAACACATCGCACTCTTCGCGATCTGTAAGTCCACTCCTCGCCGGAGCCGCGCAAACGCCGTCGCCCGGAGTGACGAACCACCTCAGTGTGGCAGTTCGAAGTTAGAACAAGCCCCGGAGGCAGCCTAACCCTGCACCTATGCCGGATCATAACAAATGCCGTACCTCCGCAATAACTCAACAAACTCTTCCTCATAATTCCGCCGCGCATGATGCGCCGTCTGATTCTCGATATATGCAACCACGCCATCGGTCTGCGGGACCTCCCGGCCTGAAGCATATTGCCGCTAAATGTCCCTCTCAACGTGCAGCTCTGCAGCGCTGATGCACACCGCTTCGCCGTGAACGATGCAAGTGTCGCCTGCCTCGTGTGCATCCTGCCGCACCGACTTCATTTTGAACAAAGCTCCCGTCGTCATGGCTTTGGTGAGAAGCGGCTCCAGTTGCGGATCGCGCGCGCTGGTGCAGGAATAGATCGCGACAAAACTTACCACCTGCGCGGAGAGGCCAGTGGTCTGGCGAACAATCTTCGTCATTACTCCTTTGCCGATCTGAAGTCCCATGGGGATCGTCAGCGGCAGGATCATGCGGCCGCCTTCGCGCAGGCGCTCCAACCATTGCGGGTGGGGATGCGTGACTCCTGCGTTAATAAAGATCGCATCGCACATGCCGGGGTCGAGCGCCACACCATCGGCGCCGTGCACTTCGACATTCGAATATTCCACCAGGTTTTGTTGCGCACGGGCGGCGAACGCCGAATCAACCTCGCTGGCAATGACGGATCCGGTAAAGCCCACAACTTCCGCCATGATGGCGGTGAAATAGCCCACCCCGCAGCCCAGATGAAAAACGCGATTGCCGGGCTGCAGGTCGAGCGCGCTCATCCAGGCAGCCAGCGAACTTGGTTGGCCATTGCACAGGTTGCGCGCGGGATCAAGCGCGATGGTGACGTTGTGATAAACGTGGCGAGCATCGGCAGAAGGTGTGGTAAGGTACTCAACCTTACCGGTCGCCACGTCAGGCACTCCAATCTGCCAGGGGCCCGGGCCCAGAAAGTTCTCTCGAGGCACGCGGGCGAATGCCTCGATCAATGCGGGAGAGTGCAGGTTGGCAGCATACTGAATCTCATCCGCATAAAAGCGGCGGCACTGGTCGAGGGTCATGGGCTCGATGGGGGCCGCATTGCGGAGCCATGTGGGAGAGTTACAAGGGGAGGTCATATCCGGAAAGCCTTCTGAGTCGAGTATCCCACCGTTCGGACCCGGTCGACAACATGAACGGTTCTCTGCTGAAAGCCGACGCTTCCTGTGTTCTAATCGACACAATGACTGAACAGGAGCTCCAGCAGGCTCGATCATCGAAGTGGCGTCTGGATGGGCACGCGGTGCGCACGCTGGAAGATGCGCGGACGTTTTTCGAGTCGGTCGGATTTTCTTTGATGTATCCGACGCGACCGTCCGTGCTGGTACCGACGTTCGTGGGTGCGTGGGTAGGCGAGGACGACCGCCTGCCGTTTCAGCAGCACGCCTTTGCCGATCCGCGGGCCCAGGAAGCGACCAACTTAATGGTGCGGGCGCTGCGGGCAAAAGCAGCCTATGAGGCGCCGCTGATCGATGAGAACAACGCATTCCTGGTATCGCCCCCGGCGTTTCCATACTTTTATGCGCTGGTCGGGGAGCGCAATCCAAATCTCGCGCCCAAGGCGGGGTCGCGTTCGGGATATTCGCAACTGGCCTGCGACGCTTTTGCCATCATCCGGCAGAAAGGACCTATTTCAAAACGAAAGCTGGGCGAGTTGCTCGGCGGCGGACTTTCGACGGCGGGTTCGGACCGCGCGCTGGCGGAGTTGTGGGCGAAGCTGCGCATCACTCGCGTGGATTACTCGGAGGATGAAGGTTCGGTGTGGGATGAGTTGTCGCGCTGGGCGCCCGACAAAGTATGGGAGGGAGTAGGCGTTTCGATCGGCGAAGCTCTCTCGGCGCTGCTATCAAAATATATGGAATGCGTGATCGCCGCGGAACAGGAAGAAGTGGAAAACTTCTTTTCCAATTTTGTTCCGCGCTCGAAGGTCAGAGACGCCATCAAGGCGCTGCTCGCGGCACGGGAGCTGAGTTTTGTGCGCTCCGGAAGCAAGTCACTGCTGCAGGTGGCTCCCGCCAGAGAGGTATTTGTGCTGCGTCCGCGCGGTGCAAGAGCGCAGTAAAAATCCGTGATTCAGTTCAGGTCGAGACGAGTGATCGCTGTCTCCCCGGGTTTCTTCACTCCCAGCGCAATGGGGCGCGGTGGTCCTTTGCTCGGAATCGTCGCAAGCACCCAAAGTTCCTCACCACGGGGCAGAGCAGACGGATCGTTTGCCGTGTCGGAAATAAAAAACAAAATTGGGTCGACCACCTGCAGCACAGTCCGATCATCCATGCGGCGCCGGGTAAACGAGAGCTTGTCGCAGTCCCAACTGGACGATTGGTCATCGAACTTTGCAACCGGAGTCTCGCCGCGCAGTTCAATACTGCCGCATTCGCGTCCAAACTGGTAGAAGCGATGGTAGGGCTGTGCTTCGTACCGCTCAATTTCATCCTTGAACTTGCTCGCAACTTCTTCGGGAGAGAGGGGATCGCCGACCTCGACCTGCAAGCTCAAATAGCGGCCTCGAATCGGCAAACTCGGGTCGAACCGCTCGGCCTTGAACCAGGCCTGCGGGTGAGTTCTCCGGTCATAGAGCAGCTTGGCGCCGAGTGAGCAGACGACCAGCGCCTGGATGAGCGCGACGGCCACCGCCTTCGTCATCGGTTTCACTGGGCGCCTCCTGTAGTGCGCGCCACGAGTCTCCGGCGGAGTTGCTCCAGTTTCCAGCCTCCCAGAAGAAACAGCAGCCCGAAGGCGACCAGCGAGGCGGAGCGGCCGAGTTTATCCATCATGGTCGAAAAATAGAAGGCGATGATGGTAATAGCAAACGCTGCGACACCCAGATTGATGCGCTCGCGACGCTGTTCCTGCAATCCCCAACATACCAGGGCGATGGAACCAAGCGCACAGAGTCCATAAACAGCGAGGTTCTGAAAATATTCACGATGGTTGAGCCCCGATACGGCCCAGACCCAGAACGCGAAGCCGAGGTTCCACATGGCAGCGCGGCCGCGCAGGAACCAGGCAGCAACCAGCGGAAGAACGAAGGCCATCAGCCAGCCGATGACTTGAAGCGATGTCGAGAGCGATGGCACGCGCCGCCATCCCCAATCCAGTTCGCCGCTCGAGAGCACGGCACACAACGGAAGAAGCAGGATTCCGCCCGTCCAGGCTAGTGCTCGACGGAAATTCGAGTCGGCTTCCTGGCGGCGCGCGCCGAGATACGTGATGGCAACCAGAACCAGAAACTGCGCCAGCCGTCGCTCGGCGCCACCGAAGTGCTCCGCACGCACGCTCCACTCGGATGCGATCCATGCTGGAATCAGCAGCGCAGTGAGAGTCGCCTGCACCCAATCACGCAAGACCGCCCAGGAGAGCAGCGCGCCGATCGCCCAGAGAAGAATTCCCCCGGGCCAGTGCTCCTGCAGATTGAAGATTTGCCCAGCGAGGAAGATACCGGCTCCGAGCGCAGCAGTCCCAACGCCATGGAGCGCAATGCCAAGCGCGCGTAGACGCGGCATGAGCGCACCGGCCGCGAGGTGAAATCCAGCGATCATGGCCAACACCAGCACGAAGCGTTGGGTGGGCGAGAGGTTGTCCCAATGGGCGGCAACGAAGAGAAGGATGCCAGCCCCGACCATGATGGCGCCGAAAGTGATCGCGAGCACGACCGGCCAGCGCATGCCGCGCGAGCCATGGCTCAATTCAAAAGCGCGAATGCGGTCCGCCGCGGGCGAGTCGATCACGCTCGCCTCGACCCATTGCTGCAGCTTTTGCTCGATCTGTTCGGTGATAGCCATCGCGGGAACTGCAAACGATAGCGCGGCGGAGACGGGAACGCAAGCATATGCAGCGAGCCTTATCCTAATGTGGTTTTCAGCCCTTGCGCCGTGTAGAATCGCCCTTCACACCTGATGTTCGCAATATGATCTTCGCACTTTGGATCTTCGGACAATGATCTTTCGGATAATGATCTTCCCAGAATGACCGATCCTTCCACACGCAAACTCATCATTGCCATAGATGGGCCGGCTGGGGCGGGCAAGAGTACCATCGCCTCCCGACTGGCGCGAAAACTCGGCTACATCAACCTGGAGAGCGGTGCCATGTACCGGGCGCTGGCGTTGAAGGCAATCGAGTGGGACGCGTCGTTTGAGGACGAGACGACGCTCGTGAAGATGGCGCGGGACTCGCGGATCGTGCTCGAGCCGACGATTGGCGGCAATCGCGTACTGCTCGATGGCCGCGATGTTTCGGCGCGCATCCGCGAGCGCGATGTGACGGAGGCAGCTTCGAAAGTATCGGTCCATCCGCGGGTGCGCGAGTGGATGGTCGCGCGCCAACGCGAGATGGGATTGGGCGGCGGCGTGGTGATGGAGGGACGCGACATTGGGACGAAGGTCTTTCCGGATGCCGATCTCAAGATTTTTCTCGACGCCGACCCTGTGATTCGCGAGCAGCGTCGACTCGACCAGCAGAAAGTGAAAGGGCCTTCAGCGGAGTCGATGGCGGCGGAATTGAGGGAGCGCGATCGGCGCGACCGGACGCGGGCCGCGTCTCCGCTGGTGGCGGCGGAAGATGCAGTCGTGCTCGACTCGACCCACTTGACCGAGGATGAAGTCGTCGAGCGGGTTGAGCAGTTGGTGGATGAGAAGCTGGCTATGAAGTAGGAGTAAACCGGGCCCCGTGTGGCTTTCCGAAACGCTACAACCGGGCCGTCTAGGTGCGGCAACCCCGGTCAAGCCATTCTCATGAATCTCCCGCACTGCCCGATAGGCCTCGTCGATAGCCGCGTCGGTTTCGGCCTCAGCCGCGGCATCCGAATTGGCGATCGTAATTCGGCCGAAGGGCTGCCGGCCGATTACCCACGGCTTCTCTTGTTCTTTCCACTCTGGATCAAAAAGCGAATTCGGACTGAAAGCATAGCCATGTGCCCAGCGATTGACGGTAATGCCCTGGATGTCGCGTGCGGGATCGAATCCAGCCGTCCCCAACATGGCTCCCAGTTGCTCGCGGATATTGCGCTCGAACGTGGCGAATGTCGTGGTCATGAGCTCCACTCGTCCGGCGCGATTCTGGTCGCGTGCCGGCAATCCAGGTTGGCAAGGAGTGCGCAACATGAACAGAACCATCGGCTCTTCGGGGTTGCTCGGAAAGCGATAGTCGCCAAGGCTGACCGGGAAATCCAGCGCCGTAAAAGAATGATAGCTGCCGGGAGACACGACCTGGTGAATACCCAGCTTGTGAAAGCTCGTCCAGTTGGAAATGGCGACGTGCGTGTAAACCAATGGCGCTTTCACCAGGTAGGAGAGCGCCTCCTTCTGTTTGGCGGGAAGTTCGGGACAGAGGTACGGGATCATCGTGTTGTAGCAGGCAAGAACGCAGTGTTGTGCGCGCACCGTCTGCAGCTTGCCGCCGCGCATGTAAGCGATCTCGACTTCTTTAGCCGCATGCGGCGCGCCAACATGGTTCACATGGACGACCGTACTGTTAAGACGAACGCGCACAGGCGAGCCGGACTGATCAAGAGACCCATAGTCGACGCGGGCGGTTACGACATCATCCATGGCGTGACCAGGCATGGTGTGACCAGGCATCGAGCCCGGCACCAGAGTGCGCACCAGCAAGCGTGCAATGGAGGCGTTGCCATCCGGAAAATGAAAAATGTAGGGCTCTTCCTGGCGCGCGCTTTTTTCGGACGAGGCTCCCAGGCCCAGGCCGTCAAACCCGGGATAGCTGATCGCCCCATAGTCGTCGCCCGTCACATAGCAATCAATGGCTGGCACCGCGTCGATGCCCACCGCAAACAGGTCGTTGGTGTAGGACTGGAAAAACGGAAGCGCATCAGGCGAAACCTTGCAAATCTTTGTCAGGAAGTCAGCGTAGCTGGTCTTGCGCAGGCGCTCGATCTTCTGTTTGCGGCTCAGGCCCGGCAGGTAGTCTTTCTTTTCGGTGTAGACGCGAGCGATGTCGCGCCGCACGGTTTCAGACAGTGGAGACTTCGCCAGGAATTCCTGCCACGCCGTCTTGCCCATCCCGGCGACCAGGCGATCGTCGCCGAATGTGGCGCGGTCGTAGAACATGGCGGTGCCAAGATGGCTATAAAGCTTCCGGTCAAAGGCCTTGTAGAAGCGCTGAACGTCGATTCCGAGGTCGGTGAGCAACCCCATCGCCACCTTGCTGTACTCTGTTGGTCGCTCAATGGACATCGTGCCGCCATGCGCCAGCAGCGTGCGATCGCCTACGCGAAACTCGTTGCGCTTGGCATGACCTCCGAAGTCGTCGTGATTGTCGAGGATGAGGATGCGTGCCTTATTGCCAGCCATCGTTCTTCCGGCGACCGTCTTCCCGGCGAGCGCTCCTTCCGCAAGCTTGCGATAAAAATAGGCGGCGGCCAGACCGCTGATGCCCGCTCCCACAATGACCAGGTCGTAGCTTTCGCCTGTCGATTCCGGCTTACCGGCGGCGTCCCAGGATTCACCGTCGCGCAGCTGGTGGGCGTAGGTAAACGTACCATCGTGGTTGCCCCGCATGCCCATGAGGGCTGGAGGATAGTAACCGGGTACCTTCTCGGGAGCGTAGGGAGCTTCGTCGAACGCCAGCGCAGAGGGAGGAATCAGAGCACTGCCAACGGTCAGCGCAACGCCATTGAGAAAATCGCGGCGGGAGATGGATCGATTCATTCCCAGCTTCTTGTCGGTGTCGTCACTCATAGGAACCCGATGCGCCGTTGATTATAACGGCACGGATCAAGACCAAGACCAAACTCACGCGCCGCTGTGCTGGCCAATTACTCTTGCGTTTTCGGAGCCGGGCTTGAATTTCCCATATCCAAGACTACCTTCCACGAGCCGTCTCTTTGCTTCTTCCAGATCGACGTGTATTTGCCGTAGTCGGTAATCAGTTTGCCGGCCTTGTCTTTGTGCTTGAAGACGTAGTTGCCATAGGTGTAGCCAAGTCTAAGGAAGCTCTGAACAAGTACCTTGGGACCTCTGTGCACCTCTGTGTTCTCTGTGCCCTCTGTGGTTTAGCCTTTCGCCGCACTTAATCAGAGTTTCCCTAAGGTAGCACGCAGAGCGGCGACGTTACGTCGAGCAGGTCTCTTCGGATGACGTCTTCCGGCTTTCACGCAGCAACTGTTCTTTGATTTTGTCGGAGAGACGGGACGTGTTCAGGATTTCGCGAAGTTGCGAGGGTGCGATTCCATTTGCGAAGGCGAGGGCACGCGCCAGCGAAAGATATTCGGTCCGCAGCAACGCAATCTGCACATCGCGACGACACGACCACTTGGCGTGCCGCGAAACGGCCTGAACCAACGCCACATTCGCCAACGGATTGAGGACCGCTTGCACGACGGGCGACTCGGTCAGCCGCGAATTCTCGAGGGCCGCCCGCATGATTCGCTGTTCCTTATCGAGCAGAAGCGCGCCCGCAATTCTCCCCGAGCCCCGGCGCGCCAACGTCAAACGTTCGCCCAGCGTAATTGTTTTCAACCGTGAAGTCAGCGTTTCATCAGCGGAAAGCTTTACGTCCGCAGGGACAAGCGGCGAGAGCGCCACCTTCATCAAGTCGAAGGTGTAGAACTGCCGGATCAGCGGCACGGAAACATGGCGCGGGGTATGCGGATGGCACGCCACCGCGATCTTCACTTTACGCAGCTTGAGCGCGCCCCGATTCTTGGCGAGTTGCTCCAGCACTTCGCCGGGCAGATCGGCTCGTTTGAGCAAAGCGAGCGCCAGATCTCCCGTGAGAGCAGGATCGGCCGCGGCCCGCAACCAGTCGTCGCGTTCGACGCTGCTGATCGCATCGGCGAGCGAAACGGGCGAGTCGATGATTGCGCCCGCGCCAGACTCTGGCCGTTCATCTTGCGCTGTCAGCGATTTATCCAACACTAGATTTATCCAACATCACGCCTGTGCGGTGGCAACAGTAGAGACGCGGCAAGCCGCGCCCTACTCTGCTCTTTTCGCGCGCGCGAGCGCGAGCGCTCCCATGACCGGATCGACGAAATCCTCGCGAAGCTCGATCCCGGGAAAACTAGCTTCGAGATGATTGTAGAAAACCCGGCGCACCTCCGCCGACTGACGAAAGACGCTGCCCGTCATGGCCACAGGGACATGCGGCGGAGCAGCCGCGATCCGCCCGAGGACGATGCCGGCCAGCACGGCCAATTCGGCTCCGGCGCGTGCCAGAAGTTCGCGTGCGATCACATCGCCCCCGTCGGCGGCACGGATCACGATCGGAAACAAGCGCGGGAATTCGGGAGGCGGCGTTGCGTTGGCGTGTTGGATGAGCGCGTCGACATTTTTCAGCTTCCAGGTTTCGAGAATCAGCGCAGTGAGCGCCGTTTCCTGCCGCTGGTCCCGGGCGCGCATCAGCGCGGAAATAGCGTGGCGTCCAATCCAATGGCCCGAACCTTCGTCGGAGATCGCAAACCCCCAGCCTCCGGCGCGCGCCGTGCATCCCGTGGCATCGCGTCCATAGACAACTGAGCCGGTGCCGGCAATCGCAATGATTCCGGGGCCGGAGCCAAAAGCCGCTTGCAGGGCGATGACAGTGTCACCGAAGACTTTGATGTCCAGTTTCGGGTTCAACTCGGCGAGCAGGCCATGAAGTTTCGCGGCGATTTCTGGGCGGGCCGCTCCGGCCGCGCCGATACAAATAGTTTGAAGCCGCTCTGGAGAGATTTTTGCCGCCGCGCAGGCTTGGCGCACGGCTGTGTGGAGCGATTCGCGTGCCCTGCTCTCCCGAGCATCGATGCCGACCTCGCCGTAGCGAACGATATTGCAGCCACCAGAGACGGTCGTCGCCAGCACCTTGGTTTCATTGCCCAGGACGCAACGCGTCTTGGTGCCGCCGCCATCGATTCCAACATAGAAGGCCATCGCGCTAGTTCTAACACAGGTTCTCGCATCAGCCGCAGGCCCGGAACATGCTTGTACAATGCTCGAAACCTTCATCCACATACAAGAGACTCGGCGAGTTCCGTCTCTATATAGAGCAATGGAAGGGTACGCGGTTGGGACTAAATCGGATCGACCTGCTGATTATCGCGCTGTACCTGGCGGGGATTACGCTCTTTGGCTTGCGCTTCCGCAAGCGCCAGCGGACCATGCGCGACTACTTTCTGGCCGACCGCGACATTCCTTGGTGGGCGATTTCGCTCTCGATTGTCGCGGCGGAGACGAGCACGCTGACCATCATCAGCATTCCCGGGCTCGCTTACGATTCGAATCTGACTTTCCTGCAAGTGGTGATGGGCTATGTGGTGGGGCGCGTCATCATAAGCTTTGTATTACTGCCCCAGTATTTTCGCGGCGACCTTTACACGGCGTACCAACTGATCGAGCGGCGTTTTGGTCCTGCACTACGGACGGTAACCGCGGGTCTGTTTCTCCTGACCCGGGCAGCAGCAGAAGGTGTCCGCGTATACGCCGTATCAATCGTGGTATCGATCGCTCTCGGAACAGGCGAGATCACTTCGATTGCAATTATCACTTTGCTGACTTTGATCTACACCTTTGAAGGCGGACTGGCGGCAGTAATCTGGACCGACGTTGTGCAGACCTTCATTTATATCGCCGGAACGCTGGTGGGGCTGGTCGTGATTCTCCACTTGATTCCAGGGGGCTGGAATTCGGCGCATGCGATTGCCGCCAGTCTCGACAAGTTCCGAGTGTTTGATCTCTCTTTCTTTAATCATGCGGGCGCAGCGCACTGGCCCAACCTGAATCTTGCGAACCCCTACACCCTATGGGCAGGAATTATAGGCGGCGCTTTCTTGACGACGGCGAGCCACGGTACCGACCAACTCATCGTGCAGAGACTGCTGGCGGCGCGCAACCAGCGCCAATCGGTGCTGGCTCTGCTCTCGAGCGGCATTGCCATCCTGTTTCAATTCGGGTTGTTTCTTTTCGTAGGCGTGATGCTGTTCGCTTACTACCGGATTCCATCAGCGACCTTCGGACGTGCGGACCGGATCTATCCAACATTCATCGTGAGCCGCATGCCGCACGGGATCTCCGGCTTGCTGATTGCGGCGATTCTGGCGGCAGCAATGTCGAATCTGAGCGCGGCTCTCAATTCCCTCTCCTCAAGTTCGATGATGGACTTCTATTTTCGTTTTCGAACCGGAGTTGAGCGAAGTAAAGCGCCTGCGGCTGGCACGCTTGGCGACCGTAGCATGGGCTCTGGTTTTGTTTTTACTGGCGATGCTGGCGTTGCATAGCGTAGGCCGGGTCATCGAAGTCGGACTGCAGATTGCGTCGGTCGCCTACGGCGCGTTGTTGGGCGTGTTTCTGCTCGGCGTGCTCACCAGGCGGGCAAATCAAAGCGGGGCAACGGTAGGGATGATTTGCGGACTGATAGTTGAGCTGTATCTATGGGGCTGGTCGCACGTTGCGTTTACCTGGTGGGTAGCGATTGGAACTTGCGTGACGTTCGTGGTGGGATACATCTCCAGTTCCGTTCAGCAATTAGAATCGGGGAACTCCAATCTGAAATGAATTCGACAAACATATCCAGACCCGAACTCGCGCGCGACCTGAAACTCTCCCACGCCGGAGCGATCGTGGTCGGCACGATCATCGGCAGCGGAATTTTCCTGGTTCCGAAGGAGATGATGCAGGCGGTTGGCTCGGCCCGTATTGTCTATCTCGCCTGGCTGGTTGGCGGAGTGCTCTCTTTCTTCGGTGCACTCACATACGCCGAGTTGGGTGCCATGAAGCCGCAGGCGGGCGGAGAGTATGTCTATGTGCGTGACGCCTACGGGCCGCTCGCTGGATTTCTCTACGGCTGGACGTGGTTTCTGATTGCCAAGCCAGCATCGATCGCGACCGTCACCATCGGGCTGGTGCGCACGCTGGGGACTTTCCCGGTTTTCTCGTTTTTTCTGCAGCCCTGTTTCGCGACGTCATGGAGCCGGCATCCGTTCGCGGTGACCTATGGGCAGCTCGTGGCCATCGCGGCAGCAATCATGATCACGTGGCTGAATTACATCGGCGTGCGCAAAGCGGGAGAGTTTCAGTTCCTCTTCACGCTGCTTAAAGTCGCCATCATCCTCGGAATCGTCGCTGTGGGATTCAGTTATAAAGGTGGAACCTGGGGAAATTTCGCGACCGACTTCGCGGGCGCCAAGGGTGGCATGGCCGGATTCTTCGCCGCGCTGGTGGCCGCGCTCTGGGCCTATGACGGATGGAACGATCTCAACATGGTCGCGGGCGAAATTCGAAATCCGCAGCGCAACATTCCACTCTCCCTGATCTGGGGAGTGGCTACGGTCGGACTGCTGTACGTTCTGGTCAACGCAGCGGTGCAGTATGTAATGCCGGCGGCGGCGGTGGCGGCTTCCGATCGTCCGGCGGCCGACGCGGTGGCTATGGTGCTGGGACGGGCCGGCGCGAGCCTGGTCTCGGTGGGCATTGCAATATCGATGCTGGTGACTCTGAATGGCACCATCATGAGCGGCGCCCGCGTCCCCTACGCCATGTCGCGCGATGGATATTTTTTCAAGGCCATTGCCGAAGTGCATCCGCGCTTCCATACTCCCTCGGTATCGCTGGTGGTGCAGTGTGGGCTATCAATTGTGCTGCTATTGCTCGGAGGCAGCTTCCGTCAGCTGTTCTCGCTGGCAATCTTTGCGGAGTGGCTCTTCTACATGATCGCCGGCAGTACGGTGTTTGTCTTCCGCCGCCGCGAGCCGCAGGCGGATCGCCCGTACCGCGTGCTGGGATATCCGGTGGTGCCTGCAATCTTCATCCTCGCTTCGGCGGCGCTTCTTTATTACACCTTCACCGATAATCTCGCCAACTCGGCGGGCGGATGTCTGGTCATTCTTGCCGGCGTTCCCGTGTTTTATTTCTTTGCGCGGCGGCGCGCTTCCACCCCAAAGTAATCGGGAAATACCATTTCGGATTCGCATTCCCAGATACTTTCGGTAATCCGGCCAACGAACGAAAACGGTTACCAAAGGACAGGCGCAGCCGACACGTTTACCCCCCTCTGAAACTCCCCTAAGGTAAAGACTCCAACTCTGAGCAATCCCCCCATGCTCGGTCCCCATATTGGAGTTAATGGATGCCTACGGACAACCGCGAATTTAAACTCGGCCTATTGCCCGAAAAAAGGTGGGATTGGCGGACTTTCGCCGCGAGCTATGGGCTGGTCACGGCATTCATCCTGCTACTCGCGTTCTTTGGAGTCCTCGTCCCGGGGACGCTGATCATTGCGTCGAACTACCACGTGACCGAACTGATTCCGCTTCCATCAATGAGGCCTGAGCGGGCGCCCAAACCGAAACCACTGCCGGTACGGGCGAAGTTGCTACCGCGGGATCCCGTGTTTCAGGCGCCGAAACTGATCGTGCCGCGCGAAGTCCGCGCACGCAAGCAGGAGCCGCGGGAAATTGAACCACCGAAAGTCGCGCTCAATAACTTCGCGCCTGCTGTCCTAAGACAGACTGCGGGAGGCGCGCGCCCCGTGCTGATCCATACCGGCGAGTTTCAAGGGAGTTCGGTAGCGCCTACCGTGAATGCTGCAATAGAGAGAGTGCAGACCGGTGGCTTCGGCGATCCGAATGGATTGAAGCCCAATGCGAACAGCAAGCCGAACGGCCGGCTGATCGCCTCCGCGGCAGGGTCATTTGACATGCCAGTGGGCCCAGGCCAGGGGAATGGCTCGGGTGGAGCAAAGGGAATCAAGGGAACGGTGGCGAGCGCAGATTTCGGCACCGGCATAGCAACGCCGGGACGCGGTGACGGACGAAGCAGTGGGCGAGGCAATGCGGGCGTGCAGACCTCCGGATTCGGAAATCAGGAAATCGCGCAGAACGTTCCCCACGCGCAGCGCATGGAGAGCGGGCCGGCCACCACGGCAGTCGAGATCACCGACAAGCCGAAGCCGGTCTATACGGAGGAAGCAAGAAATCTGAAACTCGAGGGCGAAGTCCTGCTCGAAGTGGAGTTCGGAGCGAATGGCCGGTTACGGGTAAATCGAGTGGTGCGAGGTTTGGGCCATGGACTGGATGAGGCTGCCATGGCGGCCGCCAACAAGATGCGTTTTAAACCGGCGTTGCGGAACGGGCAGGCCGTGGATTCGACTGCAATTGTGCACGTGGTATTTCAACTGGCGTACTGAAACTTGGAGATGAATGTTATGCGCACTACGAACTGGATGGTCCTGGCTCTGCTGGCAGTAACACTAACGATGACCGCAGCGGCCCAACAAACAACGGCCGCGCCGCAGAATATGCCGGCGGGACAAACGGCTCAAACCGCGTCGGCGCAAGGCCAAACAACTTTGTCTCAGCCCACCACCATGGATCAGGTAGTAGACCGCGTAATCATGCGCGAGAAGAACCTGGTCACCTTTCTGTCCCCCCGCACGCCGATCGTAGAGACCTATTTGCAGAACCTCACGCAAGATACGCAACTGGGGCCGATTCCGCAGGACGATCACTATTTCCTCGGCCGCATGGATCTGAGCGATTCAATTGACCGCTCCGATTTTCTTCACGACAAGACCGACAAGGGCCTCAAAGGCAAAGAAGAGGGCCTGGAGAGGCATTTGCTCGGCGGGTTGGTCAAGAGCTTCAAGTTTCAGTACCAGCCGCTCGGCTTTTCCTGGATGATCTACGCCGACCGAGACGATTTCGACCGGCAGCACTATGATTTTCACTACGCGCGCCGCGAGTTTATGGGCGACGTGCGTTGCCTCGTATTCGATGTCACGCCTAAGAAGGACGCCGGCCGCGGCCGGTTCCTCGGCCGCATCTGGGTCGAAGATCAGGATTTCAACATTGTCCGGCTGAATGGAACCTATTCGCGCCCGTCGCACAACACATACTACTTCCACATGGACAGCTGGCGCCTCAACCTCATTCCCGGCTACTGGCTGCCCACTTACATCTACAGTGAGGAAGGCGACTTTACAGCGGGAGCAAAGAACAAAATCGCCTTCAAGGCGCAGACCCGCATCTGGGGTTACAACCTGAAGACCGGAACACCGAGTGACGAATTAACCCAGATCCGCGTCGATAGCGTAAAAGACGAGACGCCCACCACGCAGGACGCTTCCCCGTTGGCCGCAGAGCGCCAGTGGCAGCAGCAGGCGGAAGACAACGTAATCGATCGTCTGGAGCGCGCCGGTTTGCTGGCGCCTGCCGGTGACGTGGATAAAGTTCTGCAAACCGTCGTGGACAATCTGGAAATCACTAACAACATAGAATTGCCGCGGCCGGTGCGCACGCGCGTGTTGACCACTTCGCCGCTGGAAACCTTCAGCGTCGGCAATACGATCATCGTCAGCCGCGGGCTGATCGACGTCCTTCCCGACGAAGCTAGCCTCGCCATGGTGCTCTCGCACGAACTGGCGCACATCGTGCTGGGACACAACCTGGGCAGCCAGTATGCATTCAATGACCGTATGCTTTTCTCCGACGAGGGAACGTACCAGAACCTGGGCTTCAAACACATTCCGGAAGAAGAAACAGCCGCCGACAAGAAAGCGATCGAAATGCTGAAAGCGTCTCCCTATGCGCAGAAGCTCGACTCGGCTGGGCTTTTCCTGAAGGCACTGCAAACGCGCGCTCCGCATTTGAACGCTCTGCTGCAGGCGCACCTGGGCAATAGCATGACCGACAACGGGACGGTCACCCGGATGGCGCAGCTGGAAACTTCGGCTCCGGCACTCGACTGGAACAAGCTCGACCAGATTGCGGCGTTGCCCTTGGGCGGACGAGTCAAGCTCAACCCATGGGATGACAAGGTCGAGATGGTCAAGGCACAGCCGGTAGCTATCACCTCCGCCCGCGACAAAATGCCATTTGAGGTGACGCCGTTCTTCCCGAGGCTTGCCCGCTATAACTCGACTCCTACAACCAATCCAACAACGGCGACAACCGCCGCCAATACCGCGGCCGGCACGACAAACTAGAGCGGTTTACAAGTTGAACGAAGCGCAGGCTGGAACCGGAAGACATTCCGGGCTTCCAGCCTGTGTCTTTAGGTGCTCTGCTGATCTTGTAAGGCCATCGTTGGCAAACAACCAAGACAGCGTCATCCGTATTACCGAGTAACATTGCCGCTATAACGTGGATAACTCTACTACTTCAACCTATCCGACTAAGCCGCTGGGGGCCTCCGTGTACCTCTGTGTCCCCCGTGGTTAGCGCTTTTTGCCGACACTTGATCAGAACCTAGAAGTGCTTTCTAAGGTCCGCGAACCGATCGACAACTAATAGTCTCTGGGAAGACGGCGCGCTTGCTAGTTCCTCGTGCTCGAGAATCCAGGTGTTGCCGTGAGGTACAAACACAGCGTGCAATCCCGCAGCGAGCGCTGGATTGATATCGGACTTGGGACTGTTCCCGACCATCCAGGTAACGTCGGTTGAGAGAGCGTACTTCGAGATAGCCGACCGATAGGTCGGTGCGTCTTTTTCCGCTACGATCTCTATCGCGGAAAAATAATCCTTC
Organism: uncultured Acidobacteriaceae bacterium; assembly: GCA_963821295.1. Lineage (GTDB taxonomy): Bacteria > Acidobacteriota > Terriglobia > Terriglobales > Acidobacteriaceae > Acidiflorens. Next base: position 125,501 of record CAWGDB010000004.1, read on the forward strand.
AATCCGGACCGCTCAACCTTACCCGCCTGCTCCGCGGGATGTCCCTTGGTCATCAGGATGAGGTGATGTCTCTCGCGAAGATACTCGAGCGTCTCCGGTACGCCCCAGATAACCTCGATGGCATGGTCGGCAATCTGGTGGGCGAAACTGTGAATCCGTTCGTGCATCTCCGGTGTGACCGGATCGACGGAAAGCTTTTCGAAGGTTTCCACCAGCGAATGGGCAAAGCTGTGCAGTCCATACCCGTGCTTGAGAATGGACTCGCGCTCCACATCGTTCAGCACCAGCCGAACCTGTTCGGGCGAATATTCGCGATGGTCAAGAAACGAAATGAACTTTGCGATCGCGCGTTCGAAATAAATGTTGTTCTCCCAGAGCGTGTCATCGGCATCGATGAGCAGAGTCTGGGCGCCGTTTTGTTCCCACATGAAATCATGATAACGGGTCCGGCCGCGTCTAGGTTTGATTGAACGAAGTTTGAGAGAACGAAGTTTGCTAAGATCAAAATTTGGTAAGATCGAAGTCAATGAAAGCTTACGGGCTCCTGTTGTTCATCGTTCCACTGCTTTTGATTTCTGCTTCCTCCCAGACCAGGAAAACTCATTTTATGATGGGCTCCGCATCGAAGATTGGCATCCCGGCAAACTTGCATGTTGTGCCCGACCTGGCCGAGCGGGTAGCGAAGTTCCGGCGCGTCGAAATGCCTTTTCACACGGCAGGTTTGAGCGCTCGCGAAATACAACTTGTTCACAAACTGGTGGAAGCCTGCGGTTATCTCGAAAACATCTACTGGCGGCAGAGCGATCCCGAAGCCTTGATGCTGTACCAATCGCTGGCGGCGAGCAAAAGTCCACGGGATGTCGAGCTGCGGCGCTATTTATGGATCAACGCCTCGCGCTTCGATCTCATTGACAATAACAAGCCATTCGTCGGCACCGGCCCCATGCCGCCAGGGCGCGGATTCTATCCCGCCGACCTCACGCGCGCGCAGGTGGAGCAGTATGTCAATGAGCATCCTGACCAGAAAGCGGCAATCTACAATCAGTTCACGATCGTTCGCTGGCACGACGGAAAATTGGAGGCTGTTCCCTACCACATCGCCTATCGCACGTTCCTCGATCCGGCATCTCGGGCGTTGCGAGCGGCAGCCGACCTGAGCAGCGACCCGGCGTTCGCAAAATACCTTCGGCTGCGCGCCGATGCGCTTCTCACCGACGATTATTTTTCCAGCGACCTCGCCTGGCTCGACTTGCAGAACCCGAAAGTCGACATAATCTTTGCGCCCTACGAAACCTATATGGACGACCTGCTCGGCGTAAAAGCTTCCTACGGCGCGGCGGTGATGGTGCGCAATGAGAGCGAAAGCAAGAAACTCGAACTCTTCGCAAAGTATGTGCCCGAGATTCAGGATGCGCTGCCTCTGGCGCCGGAGGACCGTCCATCCAAACACGGTCTGGAAACACCCATGGAAGTAGTCGATGCTCCATTTCGCGCCGGCGACTTAACCCATGGCTACCAGGCGGTCGCCGACAATCTTCCGAATGATCCGCGGGTACATGAGCAAAAGGGCAGCAAGAAAATGTTCTTCAAAAACTTCATGGATGCGCGCGTGAATTACATAATCGTCCCGGTGGCACGCAAGCTGATGGAGCCCGAGCAGGCCGCGAAAGTCGCTAGCGACGGGTATTTGGTGGGAACGATCATGCACGAGATTTCTCACGGACTCGGTCCCGCGTATGCGCGCACAGCCGCAGGCAAAGCCGACATTCGAGAAGCGATCGGTCCCATATACAGTCCCCTGGAAGAAGCGAAGGCCGACGTGACCGGAATGTTTGCGTTGCAGTGGCTGGTCGATCACGGCGTACTTCCCAGGGAAAAGCTCGAGGAGTATTACGCTTCGTATGTGGGCGGCCTGTTTCGCACGGTGCGCTTCGGCATCGCCGAGGCTCACGGGCAAGCAGAAATGATGGAGTTCAACTACCTGCTGGAGCGCGGCGCGGTGATCCACGACCGGCGCGACCGCTACGTCATTAATTACCAGATGATTCCGGGCGCGATGGCCGATCTCACCAAAGAACTGTTGCAGATCGAGGCCACCGGCGACCGCGAGCACGCCGAAAACTGGTTCAAAAAATACAATCAGATGCCGGAGGAGCTAAAGGCCGCGCTCAAAGCAACCGAGAACATTCCCGTAGATATCGATCCCGTGTATGCGTTTCCGGAGAAGGTGCGGTAAGAAGGCTGATTGCTCGAGGCTCGTGGCTCGAAACTCGCGGCTCTCCTACACCCACTCGACCCTCGACTCCTGAGGAATGATCCCCGCCTTGTGGCCCATATCCAGCAACCGGCGCACCGCTTCCCTTCCGTCATCGCCGTAGTCGAGCGTGCGCTCGTTGACATACATGCCGACGAATTTATCCGCGAGTTGCGGGTCGAGGTCGCGGGCGAACTGCATGGCGTAGGCGAGCGCCTCTTCGCGATGGTCGATAGCATACTGAATGCTCTCACGCAGCGCCTGCGTAACTCCGGCCATCGTTTCCGGGCCGAGCGAACGGCGAATGGCATTTCCTCCCAGAGGCAACGGAAGGCCGGTAACTTTATGCCACCACTTGCCGAGATCGACGACGCGGTGCAATCCGGACTTGTCGTAAGTAAGCTGGCCCTCGTGAATGATCAGGCCGGCCTCGTATCTCCCTTCGAGAATCTGCGGGATGATCTGGTCAAAGGGAACAACATCGACCTCGATGCCGGGCGCAAACAACTGGAGCGCCAGATAAGCCGTGGTCAGCTTGCCCGGCACGGCGATTTTCTTGTTCTTGATCTCGGTCGTCGTAAATGAACGCGTCGAAACCACCATGGGACCATAGCCGTCGCCAACACTGCCTCCGCACGACATCAGCGCATAGTTCTGCTGGATGTACGGATACGCGTGAAACGAAATCGCCGTAACGTCGTAAACGCCCTGCTGGGCGTCGCGATTCAGCGTTTCGATATCGCACAAAGTGTGCGTAAAACGCAGCCCTGGCACGCGAACCTTATTGGTGGCCAAGCCGTAAAACATAAACGCGTCATCGGAGTCGGGGCTATGGGCCACCGTGATTTCACGAACCGGGGAAGAAACTGTAGTCATAATTTGGACTTTGGGCTTTCGGCCATGGACTCTGCGCTTCCGGGTCCGGCCCGATTTTCTCTATTGAAACCTTGTAAATTTCTAGGCTGGCGATCGCCGCCGACTCCAACCGTCAGCCACCGCGGCAGCCATGAGCACCTTGATCACTTCGGCAAAAATAAACCAGTAGAATCCAAGCTTGATCGCCATCCCGACGGAGTGGGTCTCGAGAGCGAGCCAGCCGATTCCACCGGCGAACAACACCAACTCCGCGAGTGCGGAAGCAAGCGCAGCCCAGGCGAAGCGGCGTGAACTTCGTGCGGATTTGTCGTAAGTCGCCTTTTCGTAAATCCAGCCCGCCGTGAATGCCACCACCGGATACGCCATAAGGAAACCGCCCGTCGGGCCGATGATCTGCGCGATTCCGCCCAGGCCAGCCGGATTGAACACGGGCAATCCCGCAGCCCCTTCGGCCAGGTAGAGCGCCAGCGCCGCGAACCCGCGCCGGGAGCCGAGCATCAATCCCACCGCCAGCACTCCGAAGTTTTGCATCGTGAGTGGGACTGGCGTAAAGGGCAACGGCACTGTAACCCGCGCACACAGCGCGACGAAAAGGCTTGCCCCAACTACGATGCCCGCTTGTTTCGCCCATTCCAGCGAACGGGATGGTTGTGACAAAGTTTGTGGCAAAGCCTGAGGCAAAGCTTCCATCGGTAGAATCTGAGTCGTTGCTTTCGACATGTAGTTTCCTTCGTGGCGGCGAATCAGGTTTCTGGCGGCGGGGAACGTTGGTCAAGTCCGTCCGATTCCGCCTCCGAGCGCTTCATCTGCCGCCGCACCCGCATGAAGAGCGAAACCACAACCGACACGACCAGTACTAAACTGACTCCCAGGATCAGAAACCACCAGAGCATCCGCACAACGCATTAGGATAGCAGAAGCCCGGCGCAGCTACCGGCAAACGAGGCCATAAAAATAGATGGCATTGGCCCGAATCCGCACTCGCACGGCCACTTTTTTTTCTTCGATCCTATTTCTTCGCCTTGGCGAGCGCTGCACGGCGCGCGTCGACCGCGGCGGACACGCGTTGGAGACGCTTGCGGCCCAGCTTTGATCCAGTAGCCACTTTCTCGATGTTCGCCCAAGCCTCGGGATTATTCATTTTTTGGCGCAGCTCTTTCAGGAACGGATGGATCTTGGCGAAGATGAAAAACATTTCGCCGCTGCAGCCCGGCTGAAGAAAAAGTTCTTCGTGCAGCGCACCCTGCAGAACCAGCGATGCAGCCATATCCCAATAGCTCCCGACCTGGCGAATCCAGTTATTTTCCTGGCTGGGAAAGGCATTCGCCACCTTCATAAAGTCGTCGACATTCAGCGGCCAGAACTCGACCACAAACCAGTTTCTCGCCTTGCGCATCTCGGCTTCACGTCGGAGGTCGTAAAGCTGCAACATCAACTGTCCATCTTGTACGGTTGCTTTTTTTGCCATTTTTCTCGCCTCAGTAAGTGATCTTCATCTTCATTAACTCGCACTGCTCGTCTGCGGGAATCTCTCAGCTTGGTTTTGCGCTCTCCGGATTCCCTCCCGGAAGCTCGCGTTCGTAATCGCATTCCTTGTTCGGACACGCGATTACGGTCCCATCTTTCCGCATGCGCTCTACCAGGTACTCATGACCGCAGTCGGGACACTTTTCCGCGATCGGCTTAGCCGCAGAGGTAAATTTGCACTTCGGATACTTCGAACATCCATAAAACGTGTTGCCCTTGCGCGCGCGCTTTTCGACCAGCTCGCCTTCCCCGCAGAGCGGGCATTTCACGCCGATAAAGTTCTGCTTCACATACTTGCAATCGGGATATCCACTGCACGAGGTGAACTCTCCGTAGCGGCCGTGGCGAATGATCAGGTTGCGCCCGCAGTCCGGACACTTTTCATCGAGCGGGATATCAGGTACGCGCTTGCCCTGATCGAGCCGCCGCGTGGTCTTGCAATCCGGATAGCCCGTGCAAGCCATGAACTGCCCGAAGCGTCCGCGCTTCAGCACCATTACGCGCCCGCAATTTTCGCAATACTCCTCCTGCGCCGTCTCCTGCATGTCCGCCGAATCCAGATCCGGCAGATTGATAGGATTTTCTTTGGTAAAGGTGCAGGAATTCGGATCCTCTTTATCGTATGTGCTGCAAGCGTAAAACGAGCCGTGCTTGCCCCATTTGATGACCAGCGGCGCGCCGCAGCGTTCGCACTTCTCGTCCGTAGGCTTCTCCATACGCTTGATGTTTTCCATGTGCTTCTCAGCGTATTTGAGGTCCTTGGCGAACTTTTTATAAAACTCGCCCAGCGCGTCGGTCCACTTCTCCTTGCCTTCTTCAATCTCGTCAAGCTCCTCTTCCAGCCGCGCCGTGTACTGGAAGTCGAAGATGTCCTTGAAATTGTCGACCAGCAAATCCGTAACAACCAGGCCAATTTCGGTAGGTGTAAATTTGCCGCCGATTTTCTGCGCGTACTGGCGCTCCTGAATCGTGCTCAGGATGGTCGCATAGGTGGAAGGACGCCCAATGCCGCGCTCCTCCAGTTCTTTCACCAGCGATGCCTCGTTGTAGCGTGGAGGCGGCTCGGTGAAATGTTGCTCGGGCAACAGCGATTTCAAAGTGAGTTTCTGGCCCGCTTCAAGTGGCGGCAGCTTGTGCTTCAGCTCTTCGTCTTCTTCGTCCTTGTTGTCCTTCGACTCCTCGTACACCTTCAGGAAGCCGTCGAACTTCATGACGGAGCCAGTAACGCGGAACCAGAAAATTTCATTCGCAGATTTCGCGTCAATGTCGACCGTCGTCTGATCGAAGACCGCTGGAGTCATCTGCGACGCAATAAAGCGCTGCCAGATAAGCTTATAAACCTTGAACTCGTCTTCCTGCAGGTACTGCTTGACCTTGTCAGGATGGCGCACGGCCGACGTCGGGCGAATGGCTTCGTGCGCCGCCTGCGCTGCCTTCTTCTCTTTATATGTGTTCGGCGATTCAGGAATGTACTGCGCGCCGTACTCGCTGGTGATATATTCGCGCACCTCGGCGATGGCCTCGGGGGCGACGCGGGTCGAGTCGGTACGCATGTAAGTAATGAGGCCGACCAGGCCCTCTTCGCCGAGTTCGATGCCCTCGTACAGGCGCTGAGCGATCATCATGGTGCGCTTTACGCTGAAACGCAGCTTGCGTGAGGAATCCTGCTGGAGCTTGCTGGTCGTGAATGGCGGAGTTGCATTGCGGCGCCGCTCTTTCTTGTCGGCCGAACGAACGACCCAATCGGCTTTTTCCAGGGCGAGCCGGATCTTCTCGGCGTCCTCGCCATTGGTGACTTCAACCTTCTCTTCCCCTTTGCCCACGAAGCGGGCGTCAAACGCAGGCGGCTTGGCGGCCGCGAGGTTCGCGTCGATCGTCCAATATTCCTTCTTTTCGAAAGCCTTGATCTCGCGCTCGCGGTCAACAATCAGGCGCAGGGCAACCGTCTGCACGCGGCCCGCGGAGAGTCCACGGCGGACTTTATCCCATAGAAGCGGAGAAACCTGATATCCGACCAGACGATCAAGAACGCGGCGGGCCTGCTGCGCATCGACCAGATTTCGATCGATGTCGCGAGGATGCTCGAATGCAGCCTTCACTGCACGTTGCGTGATTTCATTGAAGGTAACGCGGCGGATGCGTTCGCCATCCGGATGCTCTTCTTTCTTGCCAGCCTTAGCAGTCTTCGTCTTCTTCTTTTTCTTGCCGTTGTTGTCCCCGAGTTCATCGGCAAGATGCGCGGCGATAGCCTCGCCTTCGCGGTCCGGATCAGGCGCAAGGTAGATCATATCCGCCGCGAGCGCCAGCTTTTTCAGCTTCGCGAGAACCTTCTCTTTACCGGGGATAACGACGTATTCCGTTGAGAACTCGTTCTCCACATCAACGCCCAGGCTGCTTTTGGGCAGGTCTTTCACGTGGCCGAAAGAGGCGTCCACGGTGAATCCCTTGCCCAGATATTTCTGAATCGTTTTCGCCTTGGCCGGCGATTCGACAATGACTAGACCTTTAGACAATGTTTCCTCAGTATGGCGGTATTGGAATTGAAGCTAGCACGAATGAGCGGATTGCAACAACTGCGGGCTAGAGCTATCAGCTCTCAGTTAACAAACTTTCACTTTCTGCATCAGGGAAGACAGCATCTTTTTCACCTCCACCACCTGCGATGTAAGACGTTCATACTCCGGATTACGCAGGTAATTCAGATCATGAGCCAACGGAAGTTGATACTCGAGTTCGCTCGCTGAACCCAGCGCAATCTGCAAAAACCGGCCCATCTCAACATCACCCTTTCTGCAGCAGCCTTCAGCGATATTCGTTCCTATCGAAGCTGAAGATCGCCTCATTTGACTCGTTAGGCCAAACACTTCATCGCGCGGGAAAGTCTTGCCAAAGGCATAAATATCTAACGTCAACCGATGCGCCTTTTCCCATACACGAAGGTTACGAAAACTCTGCACGAAATCTCTTCCTTTACTGAAAGCTGATAGCTGAGAGCTGACAGCTAGAAGCTCTTCACAAAATTCTTCCCCGGCAACTGCCGCACCTTGCCATTCAACTCCAGCTCAAAGAGCGCCGCGAAAATTTCCGAAGAGGACATTTCCGCCTCCAGCATTTCCACAAGCTCATCGATGTGGGTCGATTGATCCGGCTTCAGCAGCTTGAGCAGCTTCTGTTCGTGCGGCGAATGAACGTCATCCGGAAATAGAGATGCGCTTGCCGCCTCGGGAGATTCATTCGGCGTCGATCTGAGCACGGCCTGCACGTCGGTCGGCAGCTCCTCCCAAACATCTTCCCAGGTAGCTACCAGCTTGGCGCCCTGCTTGATTAATGTGTTCGGTCCCCACGAATTCTTGTTAGTAACGTTACCGGGCACAGCATAGACATCGCGATTTTGTTCAAGCGCACAACGCGAGGTGATGCGTGTGCCACTATATTCCGCTGCCTCCACGACCAGTACCCCGGCCGACATGCCGCTGATGATCCGGTTGCGGATGGGAAAGTTCTGCGGAACCGGCGCCGTCCCAACCGGAAACTCGGAAATCAGCGAGCCCCCGAGCGCCAGGATCTGCTCTGCCAGCCGGGTGTTTTCTCTGGGATAGAAAACATCGATCCCAGTGCCAAAGACCGCGATCGTTTTTCCTTTCGCGGCAATCGCTCCCCGGTGCGAGGCCGTATCGACGCCCCGCGCCATGCCGCTGATGATCACCAGCCCGCGTGCCGCCAGATCGGTAGCCAGGCGTTCGGCCATGCCACTGCCGTAGGGCGTCGGATGCCGCGTCCCCACCATCGCGATACCGGGCTTCGAAAGCAACTCAACGCTTCCCTTCACAAACAAAATCACCGGCGGATCGTAAATTTCTTTCAGGCGCGGCGGGTATTCGGGATCGCTCAGCGCAATGATTCTCGCGCCGGCTTGGAGTGCCTTTGCCAATTCGTCCTGCGCGAGCCCCAGCGATTTCCCGGTGGCGATGGATTGCGCGGAAACGGCGCGCATGCCGCTGGCTTCCAGTTCGGTCAAGCTGGCGTGCATGACGCGCTCCGCGCTTCCAAAATGCTCAATAAGCTTTCGGATGCGCGACGGCCCTAATCCCTGGGTCAGTGCCAGCGCCAGCCAGCACATGGTCTCCCGAGAAACGCTCTCGTGAGAAACACTGTCATGAGAAACGCTCTCGTGGGATGCGCGGTTTGCAGCGTCTGGGATTCCCTGATCAATCTCCTGCGAGCCTCCGTGTACCTCTGTGATCTCTGTGTCCTCTGTGGTTTGCGCTTCTCGCGAACGCCTGATCAGGGCCGCCTTGGAAGCCATCGACGTACTCGGAGAAGCGCCCATTGGTGGAGGAGACGACGACATAAGGCACGACCCTAGCCGCGCATCGATGGGATGTCAATGACGCTACTCACAACACTTTTGGTAGAATCCGTAAACTGATGAGCCGGTTAAGAATTTCGGCAATTTCCTATCTCAATACCGCCCCTCTCATGTGGGATTTTGAGCATGAGCATGGGGAGGCCGGCCCCGATTTCGATATCTCCTACACAATTCCTTCGGCCTGCGCGCGCGCGGTCGCCGAGGGAACGGCGGATATCGGCATCATTCCCGCGGCAGCGTATACCACAACGCCCGATCTCGTCATCATTCCCGATATAGCGATCGCCGCTCAACGCGCGGTGCGCTCAATCCTGCTCGTCAGCAAAATGCCGATTGAGCAAGCCCGAACCGTGGCGCTCGATACTTCCTCGATGACATCGGTGGCGCTCACCAAGATCCTGTTCGCAAAATGGCTGGGCGGAGCCCGTGATTACTCCCCCATGACTCCGAATCTCGACACGATGCTCGCCAGTTGCGACGCGGCGCTGCTGATTGGAGACCCGGCGCTCCAGGTCGACCGCACGCGCTACGCAACCTTGGACCTCGCCGAGGAATGGATTGCGCGCACCGGCAAACATTTTGTCTTCGCCTTCTGGGCCATCCGGCGGCAGTCTTTGGCGGGGCGAAACGCGGCCGCCATCCAGGATGCTTTCAAGCGATCGCGCGACCACGGTCTTCAGGCCGACCACCTGGAAGCCATCGCGCAGGAGTGGGCTCCCCGGCTCGGCCTGACCCTCGAAATGGTTCGAACCTACCTCGTGCACAACATTCACTACTTTCTCGATCCTCCGGGCCTGGAAGGTCTGAAGCTCTTTTATAGCCTGGGCGTGGAAATCGGGGCCCTCCCGCAAGCGCCAGAGTTGCATTTTCTGCAGCATGTGCTCCTAAGAAAGCTCTGATTCAGTACCTCGGGACCTCTGTGCACCTCTGTGTCCTCTGTGGTTTACGCCTTTCGTCGACACTTGATCAGAGCCTCCCTGAGGCAGGTGTCCCGAATCTAAAGCCGCCGCTTTCAAATTGCATCTGCCAGCCTGAATCCAGCTTCTAATAATGATGCACCTCCAAGCCATCGCCGTACTTGTCTCCAAAAAGAGCGCCCTGCGATGGCTGATCCATCTTGGAGGCCCCGGCCTCATTCCGCTGGGTATCCTGGACAACTCCGTAATCCCCCTCCCCGGCAGCATGGATATCATCACCATCGTGCTCGCCGCACACCGGCGCGAACCATGGCTCTACTACGCAATCATGGCCACGGCCGGCTCCATCCTTGGCGGCTACCTCACCTATCGCATGGCGCGCGAAGGCGGGAAGGAAGCCCTCGAGAGGCGCTTCGCGAAGAAGAAGGCTGCCAAAATTTACGCGCTCTTTGATCGGTTCGGCTTCGCGGCGGTTGCCATTCCCGGGCTCCTGCCTCCGCCGTTCCCAATCGTGCCCATGCTGCTGGCGGCCGGCGCCATGCAATATCCAACCCGTAAATTCCTGGGCGCTCTGGCCGTGGGGCGCGGCATCCGCTATTCCATCCTCGCCTATCTTGGAGCCCACTACGGACGCAGCATCGTCAAGTTTTTTGCCCAGTACTATATGCCGACCCTCATACTTCTGATCGCTTTCTCCGTCATCGGCGCTCTCTATGGAGTGTATGAGTACAGGCACCGGCAGAAGACTGGGCATCCACCAAACGCCAGCGCAAAAACGCGAGTCCGACATCGAGAAGCCTGAAAAGCTCGCATTCGACCGCTTTTGCCAGCTAAAATGTTGTTTACCGTGGGGTAGAGAATGTCCCTGACCAAACCGGAAGCCCTCGAGATGTTCCAGTCCGACGACCTCATCGGCATCGGCATGGAAGCCGACGCGGTTCGCCGACGCCTTCATCCCGAAGGCACCGTCACTTACATCATCGACCGCAACATCAATTACACAAATTTCTGCACCGAATATTGCACCTTCTGCGCGTTTTATCGTCCGCTGAAAGGACCAGCTTCAAAAGAAGGCTACATCCTCGACCTCGACACCATCTACGAAAAAATTCGCGAGACCGTTGAACTTGGCGGCACGGGCGTCCTCATGCAGGGAGGCCTCCACCCCGATCTCAAAATCGACTGGCACGAGAAGATGCTAAGCGGCATCAAGCAGAGATTCCCAAAGATTCATCTCCACTGCTATTCGGCATCGGAAATTTTGGCGATCGCGGAATACAGCACGCTAAGCGTGCGCGACACGATCGCGCGTCTGCGAGATGCCGGACTCGACTCCATCCCCGGTGGAGGCGCCGAAATTCTCGACGACGAAGTCCGTTACAAAATCGCGCGCCTGAAATGCCTCACCGCCGACTGGCTGGAAGTCCATCGCACCGCCCACCAGCTAGGCATGCGCACCACCGCGACCATGATGTTCGGAGTAGGCGAGTCGTTCGAGCATCGCGTCAATCACTTCGAGGCCATCTACCGCCTGCAGGAAGAAACCGGCGGATTTACAGCCTTCATCCCCTGGAGCTTCCAGCCCGCCAACACAGCTCTCGGCGGACGCCACTGGGATGAGGCAACGGCGGTCGAATATCTGAAAGTTCTCGCCATCTCGCGCCTCTATCTCTCAAACTTCCTGAACGTCCAATCCAGTTGGGTAACGCAGGGATTGAAAGTCTGCCAGATGGGCCTGCGCTTCGGCGGCAACGACGTAGGGTCGGTGATGCTGGAGGAAAACGTAGTCCGGGCGGCCGGTGTCACCAACTGCACCACCGAAGAAGAGCTACGCCGCATCATACGCGACGCCGGCTTTCGCCCAGCCCGGCGCGATACGCTCTATCGGCAACATTTCCTTAATTGAAGCGCAGTGGTTAGTGTAATCGGCCGGGTGGCCCACCCTTCTCGACGCACTGGTTTTTCGTTTCCCATAATGGACCGAGGGTGCCCCATCCTTGCGTCTTTTGCAAGGGTGGGCCGCGATGCTGCTGGTACCATGAGGTTTGTCATGCCGCACGGACTGCACCGTTACTATGGCGCCCATCATCTGCACTTTATCACCTGCTCCTGTTATCGTCGGCTGCCCTTTCTCCGTTCCGCGCGGAGCCGGCGCCAGTTACTTTCCATGTTAGAACAAACCCGCAAACGTTATCGCTTTGTTGTCGTAGGATATGTCATCATGCCGGAACATATCCATCTTCTGCTGAGTGAACCCGAGGTTGGGACTCCTTCGACCGTGATGCAGGTCTTGAAGCAGCGAACGGCTCACGCCTTGTTACCGAAGATGAAAGGGTGCGATCCCCGCCAGATCGGACTGTTTGGAGAGATTCCTCAACACGCTCCTTTCTGGCAGGCGCGCTTCTACGACTTCAATGTTTGGACGGATAAGAAGCGCGTTGAGAAATTGCGTTATATGCACCGCAATCCTGTGAAGCGGGGACTGGTCGTGGAGCCTGAAGACTGGCGCTGGAGCAGTTACCGCTTCTATTTCCTCGACGAGCCCGGACCGGTACGGGTGAATGAGGGCTGGGGAAAGATTTCATTTCGCGCCGCGTGAAAGGCAAAGCCCACGGTGCGAGCAGTCTGCCACCCACCCTTCGCAACCAACGCGAAGGATGGGGCACCCTCAATTGGGAGGCGTACGCGAAAAACCCGGAACTTCTCAAGGCTGGGCCATCCGCCAACGATTTTGCCAATAGACAAAAGCCCCCGGTGCCGAAATTGTCTCATATTGACGCGAACAGGTCTGGGATCACACGCAGAAGTGATCCCCATCACAGCCAAAAAAAAAGGCTTGAAGGACCTTAGTACCGCAGTTTGGGTCAAAAAGGAAATTCCGGCTTTCACCTTTCTTGAAGTCAAAAAGGAAATTCCGGTTGAGGAGGTGATCCATGAAATCGTCGAGTTCTCTTGTTCGGTTGACTACATTGTCGTGGCGCTGCATTGGATTCTTGACGGTCGTTGCGGTTCTGACCCCTGTTATGCACTCTCAGGCCACCCAGCTCTACACTAACACTTGGAGCGGTTATCTTGTAGCAGGGCCGCAAGGCACGGTAACGCAAGCCACAGGCTCTTGGACAGTTCCAGCCGTCACATGTGGCCTGTTGGAAACTTCATACTCCGTTTTTTGGATAGGCATTGATGGCGCTCCTAGTGTTGCGTCAGAAGGCGACCTCGAACAGATTGGAACGGCGTCCAATTGTATCCGTGGAACGCCGACCTATTATGCTTGGTACGAATTCCTGCCTAAGGATAAGGCGCGACAAACGATTAGTAACTTCCCAATAGAGGCGGGCGACCAGATTTCCGCCGAGGTAAGTCACAGTGCTACGGACCAGTTCACCGTGACAATCACGGATGCACGAACCGGCAAGACCTACCCAAAAACCGCCTCAGTGACTGGGGCGAAATTAGCATCCGCCGAATGGATTGCCGAAGACCCCACAAACAGCAACCAGAATAACCCCGAGCCCCTACCGTTCGCCAATTTCGGCACCGTCGCATTTGGCTCGGACAACACGGCTATCATAACGACGGTGAGTCCTGACAGCTTACCGATTGGAGCGTTTGAAGGCCATGTGAGTGTAGACCAAATCACGATGACCACTGACGGCACACCAAACGGTACGGTTGAAGCAGAACCTTCGCCGCTCTCAATGGACCAGTCCAGCTTCTCCGTCGAAAGGCTGAGCGGTGGGAAAAACACATGGAGCATCCCTACGCAAATGCCGATAGCTGTTGGGCGACCAAGCATCGCCGTTCTCGAAAACCAAATCTATCTCGTAGGCGGAGGCACTCCCAATGGGAACATTGCCAATATGCAAATTTACAACCCTGATACGAACGAGTGGAGCACCGGAACCTCACTGCCGGTAGCGACTGCTAGCGGATGCGGCGCAGTCGTAAGGAATAAATTCTACTTTATTGGCGGCGACACCACCGGGCACGGAACATATACGGGCGCGGTCTGGATTTACAGCCCGAAGACGAAACAGTGGACCTCGGGTGCTCCTATGCCAACCGCTCGGGAAGGTGCATTCGCGTGTGTCGCAGAAAACAACATTATCTATGTCATGGGCGGCTACAACGTTGGGTTCCTTAACACTGACGAGGCATACGACCCTGCGACCAATAGCTGGACGGAGGAGGCGTCCATGCTGAGTGCGGAGTCGGATCTTATGGGGGGCGGTCTGGTGGACAACATGATTTTAGTGGCGAACGGTTCGGATGGCGAGGCCGACACGCACAACCAAGGCTACACCGCAGCCACTAATAGCTGGGAGTGGCTCCCCTCCGACCCCACGACCAGGCAAGGCACCTGTGTGGCATCTATCGGTCCATTACTGTACTCAGCGGGTGGCTGGCTTTTTAGCGAGGTTTTCAATTTGACCGAATCGTTCAACCTGTCCACAGGTGCATGGACGACTCTGGCTTCCATGCCCCAGGCCGCGGGCGACCCATCGGGGGTGGCATATAAAGGGCGGCTGTACTGCTTCGGCGGTAACGACAACAACGGCAACGTCTTAAACATCGTGCAGATTTATCAGCCCTAGGGGGCGGATGGGCGGGTGGCCAAGACAAATGAGGGTGCCCCACTCATTCGCGCACTTTGCGAATGAGTGGGCTCTCGACGCGGCAAAGTTCTCACCGACGCTCGATTTCCAGCGACTCCAGAAACTTCACCCTCACTGGTGCCAACTCTTCGTAACGATACGCTCGAAAGCTGCTCCACTTCCACTCTCCACCTTGATAAGAAATGACGCTTGAAAACCGGTAAATGCTAAGATCCGTTTCGCTCATCCTTCTTTCATCACATTTTTCCCGTAACCGCCATCACAGACCTGCACCAAAATCGGTGCGATGATTTCTCGACACTAGACCATCGAGAAGTGTCCCCGTCTCCAGAGACGGATGCATCCCTTGTTTCAAACCAGGTCCCAGTTCTTTGACAAACTGAATGAAATTCAAGGCAAGCGGCGAAAGCATTCTGACCGGAGAATCTCCCCTAAGTCTAATGTTTTGAATATTTTGCATATAACATGCTTATTATCATCAACTTAACTGTTTTTGGGCAGGGGGGTACCCCCCCCGATTTTCCAATTCTCACTCCGCGCCAGCCCAAGCATCTCCCTTTACTTCATAGCGTTAGGAGCGATCCTAACGGCCTCATCTCTCGCTAAATACTCCGGCCAAATTCGTGCCAAACCAGGTCGCTATACAAGTTTGCTGAAAAATTCTGGAATCCGGCGCTAACGGGGAAGCGCCACGAGGCACTCGTGCCGTAAATCTTGGGACCTCTGTGCACCTCTGTGTTCTCTGTGGTTTAGCCTTTCGCCGGCACTCAATCAGAGTTTCCCTGGGGCAATCAGGTACAATCCTTACTCTGCTTCTTTGTGCCTTGGAAGTGCATGCTCCTGCTCGAATCCACGGGTGTGCTACTAAAACCAATCCCGCTGGCGATGCTCCTCGCCTCCAGGGGTTTGGGGCCTTATCTTGCGCCAGCACTTTCTGGATAAGACTTTCCAGGGGTTATATCAGGTCAATGCCTTCGATCTCGCGCTGCTCATTCCCTATTTCATCGTGCTCATCATTCTGGCTGCCTACGGAGGACATCGCTACTGGCTCGTCTACCTTTATTACAAGAATAAAAAGAACGCCACCACCGAACCTGCCGCGCATTTCGAGGACCTGCCTCGCGTCACGGTACAGTTGCCGATCTTTAATGAGCAGTACGTCGTGGAACGGTTGCTCGATGCAGTCTGTCGGCTCGATTACCCGCGAGAAAAACTCGACATTCAATTGCTGGACGACTCCACCGACGAAACCGTTGAGGTGGCTCGACAGTTGGTCGAGCGTTATGCGGCACTGGGAAATCCGGTTACCTATCATCACCGCGATAATCGCCACGGCTTCAAGGCGGGAGCGCTGGCGGAAGGGCTGAAAACTTCCAAAGGCGAATTCGTCGCCATTTTCGACGCCGATTTTGTTCCGCCGCCTGACTTTCTGCTCAAGTGCATTCACCACTTCACCGATCCCAAAATCGGCATGGTGCAGACGCGCTGGACGCACATTAATCGAAACTATTCGCTGCTGACCGAAGTCGAGGCCATTCTGCTCGATGGCCATTTCGTGCTCGAGCATTCTGGCCGCGCTCGCAGCGGCGTCTTCTTCAACTTCAACGGAACCGCCGGCATGTGGCGCAGGCAAGCAATCGATGAAGCGGGCGGTTGGGAGCATGACACCCTCACCGAAGACACCGATCTTTCCTATCGCGCGCAGCTCAAAGGCTGGCGTTTCTGTTATCTGCAGGACGTCGAGTGTCCAGCTGAGTTGCCAGTCGAGATGACCGCCTTCAAAACGCAGCAGGCACGCTGGGCCAAAGGGTTGATTCAAGTCTCAAAAAAAATATTGCCCCAGGTTTTTGCCAGCGACGCATCGCGCCATCAAAAAGTCGAAGCGTGGTATCACCTGACGGCCAATCTCAGTTATCCGCTGATGATCGTACTCTCCGTGCTGCTATTGCCCGCCATGATCATTCGCTTCTATCAGGGATGGTTCCAGATGCTCTACATCGACCTTCCCCTGTTCATGGCATCGACGTTCTCGATTTCCAGCTTCTATCTGGTTTCGCAAAAGGAACTGTTTCCGAAATCGTGGCTGCGGTCTCTGCTCTATCTGCCTCTGCTGATGGCCCTCGGAATTGGACTGACGATCACCAACACGCGCGCAGTCCTAGAAGCCCTCGTTGGCAAGCAAACATCTTTTGTGCGGACCCCGAAATACCGCGTCGAATCGAAGCAGGATAAGATCGGCGCCAAGAAATACCGCAAACGTTTGGGCTGGGTTCCATGGATCGAAATCGCCATCGGATGCTACTTCGCGCTCACGGTCTATTACGCCATCGACAACGAAAATTACTTCACCGTTCCCTTCCTGCTTCTGTTCGTGATTGGCTACTGGGTTACAGGATTGATGTCTCTGCTGCAAGGGCGCTTCGCAGGGCTTTCAGTCGGATCGGAGACGCACACCAAGCCGTTCCCAGTTGGTGTGTAGTTCGGTGCAAAGTTCGCGGCGAAGTTCGGGCGAAGCTCAGTGAAAAGCTCAGTGCGACGGCGAAGGGAACTTGAAGTCAATCGTAATGCTGGTCTCTGTCTTCACCGGCTTCCCATCGAGTAGAAACGGCTGGTAGCGCCACTGCTTCACGGCGGCCACAGCGGATTGCGCCAGCACCGGTTCGCCCTGCACAACTTTAAGGTCACGGACTTTTCCATCTTCCATCACTGTCGCATTCAAAATAACTTTGCCTTCGCGGCGAAACATCTTGGCCTGCGCCGGATAGATAGGAGAAACGCGATACAACAGATGGCCACCAGAAACCCCTTGCGACATCGTCGGGGAAAGCCCTGGGAGCACCGTCTTGGCAGATAGAATGCCTTGGAGCGGCGACGGATTCGGCGTACCAGTAATCGGCACACCAGCAACCGGCGGCGCCGCTACCGGCGCTGCCTCTTCTCCGTGCAAGGACCGGGAACTACTCTTATCCGCACTGCTGCTCGCTCGTGAGGCGCGCTCGGGGAGCGATCGATCCGCTTGAGTCTTTTTTCCCTCCGACCCGCCCCCCTTCGAATTCGCCGTTGCCAGGGTTCCACTCGCGGGCGTACTTCCGGAAACCGACAGTATTCCGCTGCCAGGGTTCGGCTTCAAGGTCGAGTTGCCTTCCCAGAGGCGCGGGTCAGCAAGCTGCTGGCCGGAAACATTGTCTCCGGTCCCCAAAGGACGTTCAGCAACTATGGGGCTGTAGGAGGAAGATGGCAACGACGCCACCTGTGCTCTGCCACCCTTCTTTGTCCCCTGACGCCAGCCGAGCCAGACTACCAAGCCCAACAGCAGGAATGCCGCAAGTCCCAACGCACCCAGCACGAGCGAACGTCTGCCTGCCAAACCGCCCACTAAACCAGGACCGGCATTGCCCACGTCATCGTAGTCGGGCGACAGCTCCCGCGCCTTGAGCTCATCAATAGGCGCCTTAACCATCACTGGCACTGGCGCCGGCATCGGCGAAGACTCCGATGGTTCCAGAGTGTGGGCCCGTTCCGCCAACGCTGCCAGCTGTTCCAGCACCTCTACGTGGTGTTCGGAAAAGGCCGCCGGCTCGGTCGAAAACACTTCCAGAATTCCGTCGATTCGGCGCTTTGCCTGGATCGGCATCACGGCAATCGAGCGCACGCCCAGGACGCGGCAGACTTCCACATCCACCAGGGGATCATCCTCCGTGTCGACGCAAATCTGGCTTTTGCCCGTTCGCAGGCACTCGCCGGAAATCCCAGCTTCAGAGCTCAATCGCGAATCCAATGCAGGAGCCGTTTCGCCGCTGCGCGCGCGGCAAACCATCTCGCCATCTCTCCACATGGCAAGCGCCACGCCAGAGGCAGCAGTCAACTGCTGAGCGGCATCCGCAATGGCGGCCAGCAAAGGGTCGAGGCGATGCTCTCCCGCCGCGATCAGATTTTTCAGGGTTGAAAGGATCAAGCCCTCGTCGGGACTATCAGCTCGATTGGACACGGCGACATCGGCGACATCGTATCCGACGCCACCGGACACGCTCTCCAAAGAAACGTTCGCTTTTTGCGGCACTCCCACAGTCCTCTCGCAGTTCGGCCTGTTGCCGGACAAAAACCTCTAAAACGCAAGCGGCTGGAGTGATTTGACCGGAGTATGAGCCAACTTCCCGCTACTGTCAAGGAAAGTAGAGACATGGCAGTGGCGTAGTCCAGTGTCGGAGGCATGGCGTAGTCCGCCCGCATTTGTCGCCCGATAAATCCACCGGCAAAAACAACCAGCGCAGGCCTTCGGGCACCTCGGGATAGGAATGCGCCCTGGTTCTGCGTCGTTGCGTCGGGCACCAAACTAACCAACAACTAGGCCACGGGGGCGCATGCTACGCTGTTAGCGCTCTGGTTTCTCGCCAGTACTTCCGCGGAAGCATTGCTGGGAACCAATCTAAAAAAGCTTTTAAAGACTGTCGAAGCCCTGGCAAATTTAGGGCCGGAACTTACGGCGGACCGCGACTTCCGCCAAACCGCGCACACCATGCTGTCCGTCGTAATGGAGGCTGCCAGCGCGCGCGAAGGCGTGTTGTTTTCATTCGGCGAGCGGCCTTCCATGCTGACTTCGCTCGATTCGCAAGGCTTCGCTCTCATACCGGATCCTGCGCTGATCCCCTTGCTTCCCCGTCACGTTCAAACGCTCAGCACCGCCGAGGGCGCCACCGTTCTTAATAGTTCGACCATCGACGTGTATCTCAGTTCGAATGGCAATGTTGCCCCCGAACTGTTTAAGTGCGTTTGCCCCTTAAAGGTGCGTGGAAAGTTGGTGGGAGCGATTGCGCTTGGGCGGCGTCCAGGCGACGCGGCCTATGAAGAAGACGAGCTCGATGCCATGGCATTGATCGGCAGCTACATCGCCTTGGCGATTCAAAATTACACGCTCGGCCAGACGCTCGTGCAACGGGTGTCCGAAAATCTTCGGCTGCTCGCATCGCTCCATGGCTTCTACGACAACGCGCTCGAAGCCTTCGCCACCGCCATCGACGTCAAGCACGTTAATATTCATGGGCACTCCTTGCGTGTCGGCCGCTATGCCCATGCCATCGGAGAAGCTCTCGGTATCGAACCAACCCAGGTTGCAGCCCTGCGCTCGGCGGGCTATCTTCACGACATTGGTAAAGTTGCCGTCGATAAGCGTCTGTTCGAAAAGCCTTCCACCCTTGATTTCGAAGAATCCCGCGCCATGCGCGATCACACCATCGTTGGTCATCAGATCGTCAGCCACGTGCAATTTCCCTGGCCTCAAATTCCGGAAATCGTTCGCTGGCATCACGAACGCGCGGACGGCTCAGGCTATCCCGACGGGTTGCATGGCGACGAAATGCCGCAAGCCGTGCGCATCATCGCGCTGGCCGACTCCTTTGACGCCATGACCAACGAACGTCCATATCGTCAACGTATGTCGGTCGGAACCGCCCTCCAGGAGTTGGTCCGCCTCACACCGGAAAAATACGATCCTGACGCCTTGCATGCCCTGCTGATCCAGGTGCGGCGGGATGCCGTCGGAAGCAACCGCCTTCCGATCCTCGAACCAGGTCTGGTGAATCTGTCACCGGTAGACGTCGATCAACTCGCCTCCACGCTCCAACACCGCACTACCCAGGGAAGGATTTATCTCACCTGAATATTGTGATCCCGTTTTACCCGCACCATATCCTTGGGACGAGCGGCGTAGAATCGAACCTCCCTTGCCCTTCTGTGCCGACACGCGGGTGTAAACTTGATGAAATAATGTGTGGTCGTTCGCGAGCATCAAATTGGGGCCGAGTTCATCTAAATTAGGCAAGGCTTGAGCAAGCAAGACATGCCCAAGCATGATCCTGACTTGCGAGGAGAATTTTGATGGCCGTCAGTGACCAGGCTGTTGTTACCGGACAGCAGCTCGATCAGTTGTCTATCAACACCATTCGCACGCTTTCGATGGACGCGGTGCAGAAGGCGAACTCGGGACATCCGGGGACGCCCATGGCTCTGGCGCCCGTGGCCTACTGCCTGTGGCAACAGTTTCTTCGTTATGACCCGGCCGATCCGCACTGGCCGAATCGCGACCGCTTCGTGCTCTCCAACGGACACGCCTCCATGCTCCTCTATTCCCTGCTCCATCTGGCGGGCGTGCGCGAAGTGAATTCTCAGGGCAAGATCCTTTCCTCGCCGGCAGTTTCATTGGACGACATCAAGAACTTCCGCCAAATGGGCAGCAAAACTCCCGGCCACCCCGAATACGGCTTGACCACAGGCGTGGAAACCACCACCGGCCCGCTCGGTCAAGGAGTTGCTAACAGTGTGGGCATGGCGATCGCCGGACGCTGGCTGGCAGGACATTTTAATCGTCCGGAATTTGAACTCTTCGGCTACAACATCTGGGCTTTCTGCGGCGACGGCGACATGATGGAGGGCATTTCCTCAGAGGCCGCATCTATCGCGGGGCATCTGCGCCTTTCGAATCTGTGCTGGATTTACGACAACAACCACATCACGATCGAGGGCAACACTGACCTCGCCTTTGACGAAGATGTGGGCGCCCGCTTTGCCGCTTATGGATGGGACGTTGCGCACGCCCACGACGCGAACGATTTGAATGCGCTGGCAAATGCCTATCGTCATGCGCTCAGCGTCAAAGACCGCCCAAAACTCATCATTGTCGACACCCATATTGCCTACGGCTCTCCGCACCGCCAGGACACTAAAGAAGCGCATGGCGAGCCGCTGGGTGAAGAAGAAGTCAAGCTCACCAAGCGCTTCTATGGTTGGCCCGAGGACGCCAAGTTTCTTGTTCCCGATGGCGTCCGCGAGCATTTCCGCGATGTGCTCGGCAAGCGCGGCGCACAACTGAGCGGAGAATGGAATGCTCTGTTCAAAAAGTACAATGCGCAGTACCCCGATTTGGCGGATCAGTTCAACCGCATGCAGCAGCGCGAACTGCCGGATGGATGGGACAAAGAGCTTCCCACCTTTCCCGCCGATGCCAAGGGAATCGCAAGCCGCGATTCGTCAGGCAAGGTTCTCAATGCCATCGCCAAGAATCATCCCTGGCTCATGGGCGGCTCGGCTGATTTATATCCATCCACCAAAACGCGCCTTACCTTCGACGGCGTCGGTGATTTTGAGGCGGGAAATTACAACGGCCGGAACTTCCACTTCGGAATTCGCGAGCACTCCATGGGCGCAATCGTCAATGGAATGACGCTATCGAATCTGCGCGCGTACGGCTCGACCTTCTTCATCTTCTCTGACTATATGAAGCCGCCCATCCGCCTCTCGGCACTCATGGAAATCCCCGCCATCTGGATCTTCACCCATGATTCCATCGGAGTCGGCGAAGACGGACCCACTCACCAACCCATCGAGCAACTGGCTATGCTACGCGCGGTTCCCGGGCTGATGACGTTGCGTCCCGCCGATGCCAACGAGGTGGTCGAGTCCTGGAAGATAATCATGAAGCTGAAGAAGGAACCGGTCGCGCTTGTCCTGACGCGCCAGGCCCTGCCAACCTTCGACCGCACAAAATACGCCTCTGCTGAAGGCGTGGCTCGCGGCGGCTATATTCTCGCCGACGACGAAGGCGGGAAGCCGCAGGTGATCCTTATGGCAACCGGCAGCGAAGTTTATCTCTGCGTCGAGGCCTACGAAAAACTCAAAGCCGAAGGCATCCGGGCGCGCGTGGTCAGCATCCCTTCATGGGATTTGTTCGACCATCAGGATCAGGCCTACCGCGATCAGGTTCTGCCGCCCGACATCACCGCGCGAGTAGCTGTCGAGCAGGCCGCAATTCTCGGCTGGACGCAATACGTTGGACTGAAAGGTCGCGTCATCGGCATGCGCAGTTTTGGAGCATCCGCGCCATTCAAAGATTTGCAGAAATATTTTGGATTCACAACCGAAGCAGTGATACAGGCGGCAAAAGAATTACTAGGAAAATAAACCAATCGTAGAGACGGGGCTCGCCCCGTCTTTTGGAAGACGGCAAGGAAGAGGCCGCAAGCCGCGTCTTTACGAAGAAGTTAAGGAGAAGTCCATGAATCCAGTAGGCACACTCGAGACCGCAAAAGCCATCAATCCGCTGAAACAGCTTCAGTCGTTTGGACAATCGATCTGGCTCGATTACATCCGCCGCGATCTCCTCACCAGCGGCGAACTCCAGCGCCTCATCGACGAAGACGGCCTGCGCGGCATGACTTCGAACCCCTCCATCTTCGAAAAGGCAATCGGCGAATCGACCTACTACCAGGCTTTTCTTGACTCCTTCGCCGGCCAAGCCGACCTCGATGCCAAGGGCCGGTACGAAAAGCTCGCCATTCGCGACATTCAGGACGCGGCCGATCTTATGCGTCCTGTCTACCAGAGCACGAAGAAGCGTGACGGCTACGTGAGCCTCGAAGTTTCCCCCTACCTGGCCAATGACACCAACGGCACTCTTGAAGAGGCGCGCCGCCTGTGGACTACGGTCGCCCGCCCAAACATCATGATCAAAGTGCCCGGAACGCCCGAGGGCATCCCTGCGTTTCGCCAGCTGATCAGCGAAGGAATCAATGTCAACGTGACGCTGCTGTTCTCTCAGCAAGTGTACGAAGAAGTCGCTGCGGCATATATCGACGGCGTCGAACGGTATGCCGCTGGTGGACGAGATGTCAGTAAGATTGCCAGCGTCGCCAGCTTTTTCATCAGCCGCATCGACTCACTGGTCGATTCGCTCGTAAATGACCAACTGAAGAAAGAAACCGATCCCGCCCGCAAGGCGAAGTTGCAGGGACTTCTGGGAAAAGTAGCCATCGCCAATGGAAAGCTGACCTACGAAGCCTACGAACGTATTTTCGCTTCGCCTCGGTGGAAAGTTCTAGTCGCTAAGGGCGCGCAGACCCAACGTGTTCTGTGGGCGAGCACAAGCACGAAAAATCCGAACTATCGAGACGTGCTTTACATCGAGGAGTTGATCGGTCCAGATACGGTCAACACCGTTCCGCCCGCCACGCTTGATGCCTTCCGCGATCACGGCAAGCCGCGCCAGAGTCTCACCGAAGACCTCGACGGCGCGCGCAAAACAATGTCCGATCTGGCTTCTGTTGGCATCGTCATGAAGGATGTCACCGACAAGCTGACCGTGGATGGTGTGAAGTTGTTCGCCGAGGCTTTCGACAAACTCCTCGCAGCAGTTGAAAACAATACTCGCCGGCCCGCCGCCCCGCAAGTGAATGCACAAAGTTCCAAGCTTCCCGCAGATCTCGACGCCGCCGTAAAAAAAAACGTCAATGACTGGCGGGCCTGCGGAAAAGTAAGGCGTCTCTGGCAGCACGATGCTTCGCTGTGGACCAATGAAGACGAGGCTGGGTGGCTCGGCTGGCTCGCCATCACCGACGATCAACTCGCCAACACCTCGAAACTGAAAGCCTTCGCGGACGAGGTCAAGGCCGCCGGCTTCTCCGACATTCTCCTGCTCGGCATGGGCGGATCAAGCCTGTGCCCGGAAGTCTTCTCGCTGACATATCCGCAAGCGCCCGGCTTCCCGCGCCTGCACATCCTCGACTCCACCGATCCAGCGCAGATCAAGAGTGTCGAAGAGAAAATCGATCTCCCGAAAACTCTATTCATCGTCTCCAGCAAGTCCGGCAGCACGCTCGAACCCAACATCTACAAGCAATATTTCTTCGAGCTCATGCGGCACACCGTGGGCGACAAAGCGGCGAGCCACTTCATCGCGATCACCGATCCCGGTTCGAAGATGCAGCAGGTCGCGGAGCGCGATCGCTTCCGCCACGTCTTCTATGGACTGCCTTCCATCGGCGGCCGCTACTCCGCGCTCTCGAACTTCGGCATGATTCCCGCGGCAGCGATGGGAATGGACACCGACAAATTTCTCGCGCGCACCAAAGAAATGGTTAACGCCTGCGCCCCAGCCGTTCCCGTCGAACAAAATCCCGGGGTCTTTCTCGGCATCATCATGGGTTCGGCGGCAAAACTTGGGCGCGACAAAATCACACTCATCACCTCGAACGGCATCGCCGACCTGGGCGCATGGCTCGAGCAACTCATTGCCGAATCCACCGGCAAACTAGGCAAGGGCATCATCCCGGTAGACCGGGAAGCTCTCGGCACGCCCGATGTTTACAGCGGCGACCGGCTCTTCGCGTATGTGCGCCTCGAATCCGCCCCTGATGCCGCACAGGATGCCAAGGTCGCAGCCCTCGAGAAGGCCGGGCAGCCAGTAGTCCGCATCGCCGTCCCCGACATCTACGATCTCGGCCAGGAATTCTTCCGCTGGGAAATCGCCACCGCGGTCGCCGGCTCAATCATCGGCATCAACGCCTTCAATCAGCCCGATGTAGAAGCCAGCAAGATCGAGACCAAGAAGTTGACCTCCGAGTACGAAAGCAAAGGCTCGCTTCCCGTCGAGACACCGCTGCTTGAACAGGATGGTTTCAGCCTCTTCACTGACGCGACAAACTCCGCCGACTTGGCCAAAGCAGTTGGTTCCAATCGTTCGCTCCCAAACTACCTGCGCGCCCACCTGGCGCGGCTCGGTGCAGGCGACTATTTTGCAGTCCTGGCATATGTCGAGATGAATCCGGAGCACGAGGCCCTTCTGCAAAAGTTGCGCATGAGCGTACGCGATCGCAAGCACGTAGCTACCTGCCTCGGCTTCGGCCCCCGCTTTCTGCACTCCACGGGGCAATGCTACAAAGGCGGTCCCAACAGCGGAGTTTTCCTGCAAATTACTTGTGACGACGCAGTCGACTTGCCGGTGCCGCAACAAAAATATACTTTCGGCATAGTGAAGGCGGCCCAAGCCCGCGGCGATTTCGCGGTCCTGGCCGAGCGCAAGCGGCGCGCCCTCCGAGTCCACATAGGAAGCGACGTAAGGGCGGGATTAAACAAGTTAGGGGAACTCATTCAGCAATCGTAGCCATGAGCGCACGAAGAAAGAGCAAGAGTGTCGAGTTGACTCGAACAAGGTTGCTCGCGACTCGTAGCTCGCAGCCCGTGGCTCGCAACTAAGGAGCAAGCAATGCAACTAGGAATGGTAGGACTCGGCCGTATGGGCGCCAACATGACGCGGCGCCTGATGCGCGACGGCCACAAATTAGTCGTCTCCGATCTGAGCCCCGACGCCGTCAAGCAGCTGGCAGGCGAAGGTGCCGTTGGATCCGGTTCTCTCAGCGACCTTGTCGCCAAGCTGACACCCCCGCGCGCCGCCTGGGTCATGGTCCCATCTGGCGATCCGACGGAGAATACCGTCCAGACTCTGCTTTCCAGCATGCAGGCGGGCGACACCATCATCGACGGCGGCAACTCCTATTTCAAAGATGACGTCCGCCGCGCTGGGATGTGCAAAGCCAAAGGCGTCCACTACGTCGATGTCGGCACCAGCGGCGGCGTTTGGGGACTCGAACGCGGCTATTGCATGATGATTGGCGGGCCACAAGAGGCCGTCCAGCGCCTCGATCCAATCTTCAAAACGCTCGCTCCGGGACGCGGCGACATCCCGCGCACTCCCGGATTCGAAAAACGCGGCGGCACCGCTGAACAAGGCTACATCCACTGCGGTCCGTCCGGTGCCGGACACTTCGTCAAAATGGTTCACAACGGCATCGAGTACGGAATCATGCAGGCCTATGCCGAGGGATTCGACATTTTCAAGAACGCTACCAGCAAGGAACTTCCCGAAAATATTCGCTACGATCTCAACCTGCCCGACATCGCCGAAGTCTGGCGGCGTGGCAGTGTCATCAGTTCCTGGCTCCTGGATTTGACCGCCATGGCGCTCGTCGAAAATCCCACTTTAGCCGAGTACAGTGGTTACGTGCAGGATTCAGGCGAAGGCCGCTGGACCATTCAGGCAGCCATCGAGGAAGCCGTACCCGCGGAAGTGCTTACCGCATCGCTCTACGCGCGCTTTCGCTCGCGCCAGGAACACACCTTTGCGGATAAGATGCTCTCTGCCATGCGGCAAAAATTCGGCGGTCATGTAGAACCGAAGGCAGCGGCGACAACAAAGTAAGAAACATCCAGACCATGCTCCGGCGGCTACGAGCCACGAGTTCCGAGCGACCAGCTCTTAAGATTGCTCGCGGCTCGCAACTCGCGGCTCGAAGCTAACTGCTCGAAGCTCACGAATGAGGAACCGATGGCTCAAACAGAAGCTGTGCCTGCTCCAACCAAACCGCGCGTCGGCCGCGTTGCCGATCCCTGCGTCATGGTTATCTTCGGGTTCTCCGGCGACCTCACTCGCCGCAAGCTGATTCCCGCTCTCTACAACCTCGCCAGCCAGGGATTGCTGTCGCGCGAGTTTGCCATCATCGGTGTCGCTCGCAATCCGATGAGCAATGATGACGCGCGCAAAAAACTGAGCGACGAGTTCAAGGAATTTGCCAGCGGAGCCGTCGACTCCGATCTTTGGGACTGGTTCGTCCGCCGCGTGCACTACGTCAGCGGAGATTTCGACGATCCCAACACCTACGCCAAACTGCAAGACACGCTCACAAAGGTGAATCAGGACCATGACAGCCACGGCAATTTCTTCTTCTACCTCGCGACCGCGCCAAACTATTTCGGAGACATCGTCGAACGGCTCTCCAAGGTTGGCCTGATGACCGAAGAGAATGGTCACTGGCGCCGTGTGATTATCGAAAAGCCCTTTGGCCACGATCTGGAATCGGCCAAAGCGCTGAACCAGCAACTCCTGAAAGTGGCTGGCGAGCACCAGATCTACCGCATTGATCACTACCTTGGAAAAGAAACCGTCCAGAACATCTTGGCCCTTCGTTTTGCCAACGGAATCTTCGAGCCCATCTGGAATCGCCGTTATATCGATCACGTGCAAATCTCGGTCGCCGAAACCGTGGGAGTGGAAAAACGTGGCGGCTACTACGATAGCGCCGGGGCCCTGCGCGACATGGTGCCAAATCACATCATGCAGCTCATCACGCTCACTGCCATGGAGCCTCCGATCTCATTCGAAGCGAACGCCGTCCGCGATGAGCAAGCCAAGATCCTGCACGCGGTGCAACCGTTCAGCAACGAAGACGTGCTCAGCAAAACCGTCCGCGGTCAATACGGAGAGGGCATCGTCGATGGCGAGCGCGTCCCCGCCTACCGTTCTGAAGAAGGAGTTCCGCCCGATTCGCGCACCGAAACCTTCGTCGCCATGCGGCTGTTGATCGACAACTGGCGTTGGGCAGGAGTTCCCTTCTATCTGCGCACCGGCAAGCGCCTTCCCGGGCGCAATACGCATGTAGTTATTCAGTTCCGGCGCGCGCCCTTCATGCTCTTTCGCGACACGCCCGTCGAAAACATGATGCCCAACCAACTCGTCCTGCATATCCAGCCCGAGGAAGGCATCTCGCTGCGTTTCGCCGCCAAGACTCCCGGCCCCGCCATGCAACTTGGCGAAGTCAACATGGATTTCGAATACTCCGACTATTTCGGAATGACTCCTTCCACCGGATACGAACGTCTGCTCCACGATTGCATGATCGGCGACGCAACCCTGTTCCAGCGCGCCGATATGGTCGAGGCTGGCTGGACCATCGTCAGCCCGGTGCTCGACGTCTGGAAAGCCCTTCCGCCGCGCAATTTCCCAAACTACCCTTCCGGCACCTGGGGCCCGAAGGAGTCCGAAGAGTTGATGGAACGCGATGGCCGCCGCTGGAGAAACTTTGAAAAATAATTGTGCAATTTAGTAATCGGGTAATTTAGTAATTTGAAAATCGCATGATCGGACTTGCTATTCCGACGCACCTCGATCGCAGCGTGGGCTCGAACATGAGCGTCGCGCCAAACTAAAATTTCGAAATTACTCAATTACAAGATTACGAAATGCCCACCACGCGCACCATTGAGATTCTCCCAACCGCAGCCGATCTCTTCCATGCGGCTGCCGAAGAATTCGTCCGCAAAGGCCGTCTCGCCATCGGTGCCCAGGGTCGCTATTCGGTTGCTCTCTCGGGCGGCTCGACTCCGAGAAATCTCTATTCCCTGCTCGCCTCAAATTACGCCGATTTCCCTTGGAATCGCACTTTCCTGTTTTTCGGCGATGAACGCCACGTCCCGCCCACCGACCCCGAAAGCAACTACTGCATGGTCAGCGAAGCGATGCTCTCCAGGATCTCGATTCCGGCGTCGAATGTTTTTCGCGTGAAAGCCGAGAATCCCGATGCCGCAGCAGCGGCGGCAGAGTATGAATCACAAATCAGAAACTTCTTCGAGCTAAAGGCCGGCGAGTTTCCGCGATTTGATCTGATTTTGCTAGGCATGGGCCCGGATGGCCATACCGCTTCCCTGTTTCCGGACTCCGAAGGTTTGAAGGAAAAGTCAAGGCTGGTAATCGCCAACTGGGTCGAGAAATTCAAAACTCATCGGATCAGCTTCACGTTCCCCGTACTGAATCGCGCCGCCGAAGTCATGTTCCTCGCTAGCGGTCCCGACAAGGCCGACATGCTGCGTCAGGTTCTTGAAGGCAACGCTCCGGAAGGAAACAACGCTCCGCCCTATCCCGCACAAAGAGTGCAACCGGAAGATGGAACCTTGCTGTGGATGCTCGATGAAGCCGCCGCCTCGAAGCTCAGGCAGCGTGCCCAAAGTGCGCGCCCGTCCTCTGAGCGCTAGTTCGGCATTTAGGGATCCCGCAGGAAATTGGCCCCGAAATTGACAACCGGGCTCGGCCTGTCCCACCGGACTTACGCTGCGCTGCCCCGCCAGTCGCCAGTTTCGCGCAGTCCCTCACCGCGGGAATGCTCGAAAAGCCGGACTTTGTGGCGGCTATGTTCGAACTCGTGAATGTCGGCCCAGACCTCCGCCTGCCACGGATGTTCGTGGGTCGCGGCCAGTCCGCACGAAGCGCATCGCGTGTGGAAGGTAACGCCGGGCTTCAGTGCGCTCGTCATGTTCTGCAGTTCAAGAAACACGCAGCGCACCTCTTCGATCTCTTCCTCAGCGCTCAGAATGTGCTCGTAGCGCAACAGATACTTGAATCCAAGTTTGCGCGCTTCGGCTTCTGCTTCCTCGCGCGTGTGAAACGGCCCGTATTCCGCCCGCAGATCCTCAGTCGAGTCGCAGGCCATCCAGAAAACATCCTTGTATTTCATACCTACCCTCAGCCTAAGAATTTGAGCCCTGGGGGATCGAATCCCTGAAGTTCGAATTCAAAGAAGATCGACTCCATCCCAAAAATGATGGTTCCGACTCTTCGAACTTAATGATTTTCTGGACTGGGGGAAGTGGTCGAGCGGGTCCGTCAGTAACGGAGCAATTTGATTACCGGGAGATGGTAACCGAAGGGGCCATCTCCCGCTCCGCCAACCGCTAAAATAGATCAGGCATCCGCCTGAAAACATGCCATTTATGCAGGGCGTTGCGCAAAGCGCCAAGCTGATGAGACCTTCCGGCGCATTATCGGTGTGAAATCCATTGCCGTCTTCTGCCTCCGAACCGGATGCCTCGGGGCCAGATGTATCGGAGCCGGGCAGGTTTCGCCTTCGGGGCCAACTGCCGCGCGGGTTCGCCTCGCACACGACCCACAGCGGGCTGTTCAGGCGAGAGGTTTCGCCGCGAACCCGACTGTCCGCTGAGCCCTTTCGCCAATACAGCCTCACCCGCAAGCAGGGCCATCCCTCCCGCGGCGGAAACGCTTTGGAACTTGTAGGAAGGCCGTTCCCTTCACGAACCGCGCCGCGGAATCGCCGATGATTCCGTCGAGCCGACCGCGGAGATGAGGTTCGGCGTGGGATTCATGTTATTACGATGTGCCTCCCGATGAGGCCACGGCCCCCTTCGCTTTGCTCTCTGTAAATGTGACGCCTTCCTCCGCGGCGGTCGCGTTCCACTCCGGTGTCGCCAATATATCGGCCCGCCCCAGTTGCATCTGCCACGTCGCGCCTCCATGGCTCGCCACGTACAGCGCCAGTTCAAGCCGCGTCCAGACTCCCAGCTTGTCGAAGGTGGTGCGCAGATAGTTTTTCACCACCTGCTCGCTGGTTCTCAGCACTGCGGCAATGTCCTTGTTGGTCAGACCCTGCCACACCAGGGACGCAACTTGAATCTCTTTGGTAGTTAGTCGATCGCGCGGTTGCATGGCTGCACCTGCTCCTTGATGAACATCGCGGTCGCAAGCTTCACTCGCTTCCGGCCTTCCTTGATACCTGCACGCAGAAACAAGGTGCGCAGGTGTTGCTTCACGGTGCGCGGGCTGATGTTCAAATGGCTCGCGATCTCCTTATTGCTGCACCCCTGCACCAGCAGGTGCAACACTTGCTGATCACGCGGCGTGATCTTGATCTCATTTAAGTTAATCATGGGGCCTTTCTGCTCCGTCAGTTCAGTCTTGGGGTCGCGACCTGCTGTCCCTAACAGCACCCCGTTCGCCAAACCTTCGCCCCAATCTATCTTCTTAGCTCACAGGCACTTACCCCCATCCCCTCCACTTTTCTCAAAACCCCCTCATGAGCCCATTCCCACATTGAACTCCCGTTTCAGCACTCTACCGCCTCGCCTCCCAGTCTGAAGGTAGAACAATCCGGCCGTGCCCGACAGACTTCTCCGTCCTTTTCCTCGTTTCAGCGAACTAAAAGTGCACTACAATAAGGTCAGTTTAAGATCTCTGATTGCATTCAGAAGCCATGCCTCCCGGCCGAACCAAGTTGGTGCTCGACGAGCAATCCTTTCAGGGCTTGCTGGCGGCCGCATTCACCATTCAGCAACACAATGACCGGCAAGGACCCGCTGCGAGTTCCCACCTTGGGGCAAATCTACCTCGTCTCAGGCCTCCGGATCTCTGCCCCCATTGCGGCGTTCCTTTGCCACCAGGGCGGACTTGTCCGACGTGCGACGACCAGGACCTCCGCTCCGGCGAACACCTGCAGCACCTTTGGGCCTCAATGTGGCAAGTCAGCCAGGAGCGAGGGTTAGTGCCGCAATCCCGCAAGAATGCATCGGCCGAGGCGCTATCCGTGCGAGAGGGGACCAGACAACCGGCGGACGCTGCCCATCCCCCCTTCGATAATCATGGGCACAAATTGTCGCCACGCGAAAACCCAGGCTCAGACGAGCCAGCGGAGGATTCGGAACTCTCCCTATCTTCAAGCGCGCTCTCGGGGAGCGATGATCCGCCGCCGGACAATGATCCGCCTGGCGACGACGATGGCGTGGATCCTTCGATCGCCGCGACCCATTCAAGCACGGCCTCGTTGCACGCCTTATCGGATCTGTGGGGAAAGCTGCGTTTTCATCGCGCCGATCTGTATCTCGGGATCGCCGTCCTGATCGCCGTGGTCGCGCTGGTATGGCCCACGACCACGCCGCAAGGTCCCAGCCTGCCGGCTTGGGAACGGATTCTGGTCGCCATGGGGATCGCGGAAACTACTCAGCCGGTCGCGAATTTTCGTGGAGATCCGAACGTCCGAGTCTGGGTCGACACCCACACCGCGCTCTACTATTGTCCGGGCGAAGAACTTTATGGCAAGTCTCCCGACGGCCACTACACGACGCAACGGGAAGCCCAGTCCGATCGCTTTGAACCCGCGGAACGCAGCGTCTGCGTACAGTAATTCGGCACTGGCGTGAACTATTCTGCGCCTCTTCCTGGACAAACGACGACGAACCATTACGCAAACAAAAACTCCTTAGTCCGCAACTCCTTAATCGTATCCCGCAGCTTCGCCGCCTTTTCAAACTCAAACCGCTTCGCGCTCTCCCGCATATCGCTTTCGAGTTTCGCAATGTAGGCATCCAGCTCTTCCTGCGACTTGAATTCCGGAATACCGTCGGCTTCCATGCTCGTCAGGTCGGTGTAGTCGGCTCCAACAATCGCCACCAGTGTCATGTCGAGCGGGCGCACAATCGATTCGGGAGTAATCCCATTCGCTTCGTTGTAGGCCTGCTGAATCGCGCGCCGCCGGTTCGTCTCGTCCAGTGCGTGCTTCATCGAATCGGTCATGCGATCCGCATAGAGAATCGCCCGTCCATTCAGATTGCGCGCGCATCGCCCGATCGTCTGGATCAGCGATCCCGAAGACCGCAGAAAGCCCTCCTTGTCCGCATCCAGAATCGCCACCAGCGAAACCTCGGGCAGGTCCAGTCCCTCCCGCAGAAGATTGATGCCGATCAATACATCGAACTCGCCCTTCCGCAGGTCGCGCAGAATCTTGACGCGCTCCAGCGTTTCAATCTCGGAGTGCATGTAGCGGCACTTCACTCCCACTTCGCCGTAATACTCCGCCAGATCTTCCGACATGCGCTTGGTCAGCGTCGTCACCAGCACGCGCTCGTTGCGCGCCACCCGGTCGCGGATCATGTGCAGCAGGTCGTCAATCTGTCCTTTGACGGGACGAATTTCCACCGGCGGATCGATCAGTCCCGTAGGCCGGATGATCTGCTCGACAACCACTCCCGCAGACTTCGTCAATTCGTAAGGTCCCGGCGTCGCCGAAACATACACGAGTTGATTGGTCCGATGCTCAAACTCCTCAAACGTCAGCGGACGGTTGTCGAGCGCCGACGGCATCCGAAATCCATACTCCACCAGCGTCTGCTTGCGCGACCGGTCGCCGTGATACATGCCATGCAACTGCGGAACCGTCTGATGCGACTCGTCAATGAACATCAGGAAGTCGCGCGGAAAATAATCCAGCAGCGTCGGCGGAGGCTCGCCCGGCAGCCGTCCCGTAAAATGCCGCGAATAATTTTCAATGCCATGGCAATATCCCATGGCCTTGATCATTTCCAGGTCATACATCACGCGCTGATGAATGCGCTGCGCCTCCACCGTGCGTCCCTGTTTCTCCAGCTCAACCTCCCACCACGCCAACTCCTTTTTGATCGATACGACCGCCGACGCCCGTGTCTCCTCCTTCATCACATAGTGCGTCTTGGGATAAATCGGCAGCCGCATGTAGCGCTGCTTCACAGTCCCAAACAACGGATCGATCTGCGAGAGCGACTCAATTTCATCCCCGAACATCTCGATGCGATACGCCATATCGTCGTACGTCGGATAGATCTCAATCACATCCCCGCGTACCCGAAACGTACCGCGCCGGAACTCCCCTTCGCTTCGCTCGTAGAGAATATCAACCAGCTTGCGCGTGATGTCCCCGCGCTGGATCTTCTGCCCCTTCTCAACGAAGAGCATCATCCCGTAGTAAGCCTCGGGCGACCCCAACCCGTAGATGCAGCTGACCGAGGCCACAATCAGGCAGTCCCGCCGCTCAAACAGCGACCGCGTGGCCGACAGGCGCAGCTTGTCGAGCTCGTCGTTGATGGTCGATTCCTTCTCGATATAAAGATCCGCCGCCGGCACGTAAGCCTCAGGCTGGTAATAGTCGTAATAGGAGACGAAGTATTCGACCGCGTTCTGGGGGAAAAAGCTCTTGAACTCGTGATAAAGCTGGGCCGCCAGAGTCTTGTTGTGGGCCATGACCAGCGCCGGACGGTTCGCCGCCTCGATCACCTTGGCCATCGTGTAGGTCTTGCCCGACCCGGTGACCCCTAGCAGCACCTGGTGCTGTTCCCGGTCGAAAACGCCGCGCGTAAGCGCCTCTATGGCTTTTCCCTGGTCCCCTTGGGGTCGGTAAGTGCTGCTCAGTCTGAAATCCACTGCCCCATTATAGGGGAGGCTTCTAGAGACTGGTTCACAATGCACTAGTGTGTAATTTCACCCGGAAAGCGGTCCCAGCTGAGAAGTTTGTACTAAGCTATTCACCCTAGAGCTGAGGAAAACAGCCATATTCCGTCCCTGAATCCCTGTAAATCAGCATCGGGGATTACCTTAGTTTTCGCGTTTTTCCTGATAAAAATCATATTACTTATGAAAATTCACATTTTATTGATTTTAAACGGCTAGAGTGGCCTCCCGCATGCAAAATGATGCGGTCGAGCCGAATCCCAGCTGTGTTCCGGCCGTGCTGAACATGCCGCCTTTTGTGGCGACCGGGACACGCCTGCGAGGTGCAAGTCAATGGATGAGACGTTCAGCCAAATGGGAATCCGGGAGCGCCAGATCGTTGATCTTCTGCTCCAGGGATGCGATAACTCGGAGATCGCTCGCGACCTGAACATTGCCGAGCGTACGGTCAAAGCTTACTTCAACCGGATGTTCCTGCGGTTCGGAATCAAGGGTGGCATCAAGCGGGTCAAACTCGCTACTTTATTTTACAGGAGACAATTATGGCAGGAGAGGCAAGCCTCCGCGCGGCCAGCGAACGCGAATCATTCATCATCCAACGCGTAGCCGAGGGCTGCAAGAATAGCGAGATCGCCGATTCACTCGGCACGACCGAGCATGTTGTGAAGAATTATCTGCGCCTGATCTACGACAGGTTGGGCCTATGGAACCGCGTCGAGCTCGCGCTGTGGTACGAAGCGCGCCGCTTCGAGCAGGTCTACCACGCATAAACAAACTAGTACCGTGACCGCAGAAGGTTACCGCAGCCGGCCGACAGTAGCGCCGGCACCTTGCCGGCGGTTCCGAGGGTGCGCGCCCTCGGCCCCCGACGGCTGTAGAAAAGATCATGCGGTCACGACACTTGCAGGTCGACCACGCGTAACCAACACCCGCGTAGAGACGGGGCTTGCCCCGTCTCAGACTCGGGCCTGAAGTGGTGTGCACAAGCTAAATTCG
The DNA here is from genome assembly GCA_963821295.1 of uncultured Acidobacteriaceae bacterium. Classification (GTDB taxonomy): domain Bacteria; phylum Acidobacteriota; class Terriglobia; order Terriglobales; family Acidobacteriaceae; genus Acidiflorens. Next base: position 160,698 of record CAWGDB010000004.1, read on the forward strand.
CAGAAGTGAGCGCGCCCGAGACAATGTTTCCAACCTCGATTCCATCCCCAACCGAATAGCGCTTCGCAACCCAGCCATTCCAAATTCGTCGGACTGACTGTCGGACACCAAGGGCCTCCAATTCACAAGCTCTGATGTAACGTCTGCGTCAAAAGTGTGTCCCGGGTTTCCTGGAAAACAACGCTGGCAGTACCTCGAACCGATCTACCCCTGTCTGACGATGGCGGTTGACTTTGCCAGGGCAGTCGATACGAAAGTATGGGCAATACCATCGTCCAATTGCACCGCCCATTTTATTCTGGCTGAATGGTCACAGCTTTATGTCGCCCGGTGGCTTTCCTGAGATGTCGCCATATCTGCATTGGCTGCGACGAATGAACTACAAACGGCCTTCGGGCCGCTGTCCGCTTTAATCAACCGGTTTCCATAACCAGAGAACGACTAACAAATGCGGAGGAGAATCCCATGGCAACCATAAATGCAGCTGGCAAAGTCAAAACGACGAGCTTTCAAATGGACATTCGCCCGCTCTTTACCGAGCGAGACATTCAAGGCATGAGCAAGGCGTTCAACCTGGCCAGTTACGATGACGTCAAAGAGCACGCCAACGCCATCTACGATCGCATTCGTGGAATCGGCGGCGCCGTAATGCCGCCCCCACCACCCAGAGGAGAGGGTCCCTGGCAGCAATCCCGCATTGAACTATTCGCCAGGTGGATGACGGAAGGGTTCCAACCTTAGTCGACAGCGACACGCGGCGTAGACGAGTCGTAGACTCCGACTCCGTTGAAGCATTTTGCTTCTCGTCGAACTGAGGCTCCAGATGAACGATCAACAAACGAAGCGAGATCAAGAGATCCGGGCGGCGCTGGATCGGCATTGGGCGGCCTCCGATGCCAACGATTTTGTAACAGAGCACCTCATCTATCGCGAGGACGCGGTGCTCGATTACCCGCAGTCAGGCGAGCGAACCCGCGGTCGACGCAACATACAGGGCCAGCGCGCCAGTCAGCCGAACACGAAACGGTTTACCGTCCGACGAATCCTTGGCAGCGGCGATCTTTGGGTCACCGAATTCATCCTGACATATGACGGCAAGCCGTCCTACACGGTGAGCATCATGGAGTTCACCGGCGACAAGGTTGCGCACGAAACGCAGTACTTTGCGGATCCATTCCCGGCTCCTGCATTTCGCGCTCAATGGGTCGAACGGATGGACACATAATGTCGTACCGAGCAAGACGCGCGAGAATTCGCTGACGATGATTCGCTAACACCGCAACGGGAGGACAAGAAATGGATTGGAAACGGTTGATCCAGTTTGCGCTGCTGGGTAACGGTGATTTGGAACAATATGCCATCCTGCTGGTGCGCGTTTCGATCGGGCTGTTCTTCGCCATCTCCGGGGGAAACAAATTGTTTGTCGCCGGCGGCACGAAGCCTGTTTACGACACGCTCGTTCAGGCCAAAGTTCCGTTCCCCAAGCAGACGGCTTATTTCGTGGCGGGTGTCGAGTTCGTTGGCGGATCCCTGGTGACCGTGGGATTTCTTTCGAGCCCAGCCTCGGTGGCTTTAATGATCGATATGATTGTCGCCACCGTGACCAGTGCAGTTTCCACCCTGCCGAAAGGACTCTCGCCTCTTAGCTGGCTCGACGATATCCTCTACCTTCCGGAAGTCCTGTACGTGCTCTTCTTTATCTGGCTGATCTGCTCCGGACCGGGAAAGTTCAGTGTCGACTACTGGCTCGCCGGCAAGCTACTGGGATGATCGATTGGTTCAACAATCGGCGGCGAAGTAGCTTTTTGCCAGGCGATAGACATTATGACTGCTCCAATGACTGCTCCTGAATGACTGCTCCTGAGGCGATGATTCGCTGACATATTCGCTCACAGATGATTACTTTTTGAGGGGAGAAATTGGGAAATTCATGGGGGTGCCCCCCCCTCCCCCTAAAATGAGTTAAGTTGATGATAACAAGTCGCTTAGATGCAAAATATTCAAAAGATAAGACTTAGCCGGATATTTCACAAATTGGCGTGCACTTGCGGGATGGCAGCTGCTCGCAATTATTGTCAAATACCTACGAAAAAAGTTGAAGCGAAAAATGCGTTTGTCTCTGGAGACGGACGCACTTCCCGATGGTGCATGGTCGTGGAATGATCGCACCGATGGTGATGCCTGTCTGTGATGGTGGTACGAGAAAAGTGTGATGAAAAATGGAGGGCCAGCTTGGACCGAAAGGAATTGCCCCACTCAAGCCAAAAGACGGTTTGAATGGGCCGCCGGCCGAGCTCAATCTGGTGCGACGGTGTTGCTCAGTGTATCCTAGTCACAGGGAAGGGGGGCACATGGCCAAAAATGAGCTGTATATCGAAAGGCGCGAAGAGGGAGATTACGCGGTAAGAAAACCAGGTTCGGAAAGGGCTAGTGCAGTACTCCCGACCCAAGCTGAGGCCGTTGAGCGGGCTCGTGAGATGAACCCGGATGCGGCTGTCCACGTTGAGCGCGTCCGTACCAATGTCGGCGGCAGGGACAGGTGGCGGAAACTCTAGAAGCTAAATGCGTCAGCGCGGCATTTTGAAAGCCGGACCGACCTGCTGCCCGACAGTGTCTCGGTTTGAGTTTCCGCTATTGACGGTTCGCAAAATAGTTCTCAGCCGATGTCCTACTTCTTCTTGTACTGATCCTTGATCCGGGCTGCCGCCTTATCGATCTCGGGGAAAAGTGTGCTTTCGTTGATGCCAAGATTTTCCAACGCCTTTCGAATGGGTTCCTTCGCTTTCTGAGGAACTAGGAAGTGTGTTTCTTCAATCTTGTGCGGCCAAAATATATTCTTGAATGGAACTATGCCGTAGAGGATGAAGGCGCCGGATTGCGCCAGGATTCGCCTGCTGCTCATTTTGGGATGAACATAATATGGCAGAAGCAAATCTATTGGGTTGATAATTGGCTGAAAATATGGTTTTTCTGACCTAATAAATTGATGAAGTCGTTTTATAACGCCATCTTCATTGAATTTCGCGATTTGTTCGTCTTCGGGTAGTCCTATTAGCGACTCTTCCAATCGATAAATCTCGCCCTTCTCGTCAGAATCCATATTGGCCAAATTGGCAATACAACTTACTGAATCGCTGTCAAAGTATTTCTCGCGCTCCTGCGGAATTGTGAAAATTATGACCTTGCCGTTACTCGGTTTGCTGCGAGGAGGCCCTGGGTCGGTTGCAAAATAAAGCGCGACCAATGCATTCAGAGAAACGTCTAGCAATCGTGTCGGTAGTCCAAAAAGCTGCATCCGACGAGCTTATCGAACATGGTCTCGTCGGATGCAAATTCATGAGGCTGAACTGAGATCAGATCCCGAACTGCCCTTTTCTCATTCTGAACAAGCTCTTTGAATTCAGGACGGAACACACCCGCTACAATCGGCCAAGCGGCATCACGCTGGCCGCGATAGCAATTCAACAAGTATTTAGGCTTCGACGAGTATTGCTCAAACTTGTCTATGAAGCCAGTTAGAGTTCGAGGTGGGACAGATTTGGTCGTGCTTTTCTTAGCCATGCGACACCTAAAATGTGCTTCGATACGGAAAGGGCCGCGCGCAGCTTTCTGAACCAGCTTTTTATGATAAATGGAAAAGCTGGGGAACGTTCCGCCTGACCCCAGTTTGACCCCCCTGAACTCAACCTCGTCCTGCTGACTCAGACTCTCTCAGACAAATGTCGAAGAACTCATCAGCATCGAAGTAGGGGCGGTCCTTCCCACCCCCCTTTAACTGACAGACAGCCGTGGCCGTGAACACAGCAGTGTTCGTAATCATGCAGTCCGGCTCTACTGCTTCCATCGTCCATCCACGCATCCGTTCATCATTCTGCTTGATGAGGTTCGCAAGGCATTGCAAGCGCTCCGTGATCACGAAGACCTTGTCTACGGCGTTCTTCTTCCTTTTGTAGTGATCGGTCAGAATGAACATGGCCGTGTAGAAATCTGGTTTCTGGCCATCCTCGTGAAGCCGCGTCATATTGTTGACGACATATAGAATCTCTTCCGGCTTCACTTTCGTGGCGTAGAGTTCTTCGTAGGTGCTTGCCTTCATGGAAAAGATTATAGGACTCCTCAAAGTGCTACTCGCTATGGACCGCTGTGCAACGCCGTGGTGAAATATGACTTCTGGCTCTTGCCGGAGGGCCTGGCAATCCGGGGACAGACGGGATGTTCCCCAATTTTCCGCAAACGGCAGTCGCCGCCCTCTACCTTGGTCGCCCGAAGAACAAGAAGTGACCGTCAGGGTCGCAAATCTCGAAGCCGCGAAGGCCGAGGTGGGCATCTGAAAGCCGGCAGCGGAGAAATATACGGGACCGTCTTGTATGCCCCCGCGTTTGCCGTCCCTACACCAGCTCGATGCGCAAATCACGGCCGATGGCGTGTGCCGCGCGCGTTAGGGTTTGCAGCGTTACAGAGGCATTGCCAGGATCGAGAAGACGATCGAGCGCCGCGCGGCTTGTCTTCATGCGCCGCGCCATCTCTACCTTGCTGATTTTCTGCTTCTCCATCGCTTGCTGAACTTGCCAGGCCAGCGTCTCTTTCAGCACGAGCGCGCGGGTCTCTTCGAGGACGCCTTCCTCCTTCAGGAAGTCTTCCAGTGACGAGCCGATATGCTTGTTGCGCTTATTCATTTCGTAACCTCCTTCATTTTCCGCTTCGCCAGGGCAAGGTCATCCGCAGGCGTTTTCTGCGTTTTCTTGATAAACCCGTGCAGCACGACGGGCGTCTCATCGTGAAAGCATAGGATGAGCCGGGCTATACGCCGGCTCGGAAGCGACGAGCGCACTTCCCCGATTTCACCTCCCAAAGACCATCCTTAAGGCCTGCCACCAACGGCCTCCCAATCGGCCAGCCGAACTGCACCCGCATGAGGTCGAGCCCGATAGCGCGGCGGTCCTCCTTGTCGAGGCCGCGCAGCCAGTCCAGCACCGGGGACCCGCCCGCTTCCGTGCGGTAAAACTGGACCGGCATCTCCGGGTTTCGTTCAGCTCGCCCCACGAATCCAGCATGTACCAGAAGTGGTACATTGTCCAGTAGGTTTCGCGCTGGGCCAGACTGTTTTATGGGAAACCGGGGGACAGGTCCCCAGATTCCAGATTTTCCCAGATTTTCGAGATTCTGGAGTCTGGTCTTAGTCTTACTTATGATAGAATGTAAGCATGATACGACAGATAACTTCAGTAAGCACAAAAGGGCAGTTTGTGATTCCTGCGGAGATGAGAACATCTCTGGGGATCAGACCCGGTACCCGCATCGCCGTCACGCAGGATGGATCGCGCATCGTACTGGAACCGGTGTCGGAAGATTTGGTGGACAAGACGCGCGGAATTTTTTCCGGCAAGCCTTCCCTTTCCGCGGAACTTAAACGGCAGCGGCGGCGGAAGGATAAATGGTAAGGTACGTCCTGGATGCGAGCGCGATTCTGCGGTACCTGGACGATGAAGCCGGCGCGGCGCGCGTGGCGGAGATCATCAAGTCTCATTTGGCAGGACGGTGCGAGGCCGTCGTTTCAGCGCTGCATTGGGGAGAGGTGGCCGGCATCATGTGCAAGTTGCATGGCAGGCCAGCGATGGAACTGGTGCTCTCGCGCTTGAGCGCGTTTGGGCTTCCGGTCATTGCCGCCGATGCCGATCGGGCGGTTCGGTCGGCATTGATCAAGCTCAAAAGAGAAATTCCTTACGTGGACGCCTTCGGAATAGAACTGGCGTCCGACTCGCGAGATCACGTTTTCGTCACCGCGGACTTCGATTTCAAACCTGCGAGCCGCGACGTGACGATTGAGTTTCTACCGGCGAAATAGGGCGGAAATCGCTTCTGTGCGCTTCGGCTTCACTGAGGACCCGAGTTTCGTAAAAAACAGGGTCTAAAGGCCCGTTGATTTTACGGCCTTACGGCACGCATGAATGCATGCCCTTATACGATTCGTACTTGCACCACGGGCTGCTAATGTTTTGCGGGCAGCGGCTGCCAGAGTTCGATCTTGTTACCATCCGAGTCATAGATCCAGGCAAAGCGGCCGTAGGATTCATCCATTCGGTTGGGGTCGATCTTTACTCCCTCTTGTTTTAAGCGGTCGAGCAAAGCATCCATATCGTCCACGATGTAGTTGATCATGAACGGTGCGGGGCTGGGATCGAAATACTTAGTGGAGGCGGGAAAAATAGTCCAAACTGTAGTGTGTTCCTTTTGCGGGTCGTCTTGTTCGCGCCACGGAAGCATCACGCCCTGGCCTTTGTCGGCGAGTCCAAGATGCTTCGCATACCATTCGCGCATCTGATCGCGATTCGCGGATTTGAAGAAGATACCGCCGATTCCAATGACGCGCCCGCGCTGCTCTACTTTTGCAGGCGGCTTCGACTTTTCAGGTTGCGGAGATTTCACTTCCTGTCCTCCTATTGAGCGGGTCGAGATGAGCAACAGCGAGCCGAGCGCAATTGTGCTCCAGGTATTTCTTTGCATCGGCGGATTATAAATAAAGTTTCGATTGGAATGGAGAAAACTGTTCGTTCATCGTTCGCTTAGGGTTCGCGGCGATTCACCATTTCTAGATCGCGCATCAGGTTTCGAACTGGCTTGGCATCGCTCGTGGAGAACCAGGGTGGAGGAATACGGGGACGACAGGACGCTTCCCTAGTTTTCTTTCCGCGGAAACCGCGAACGTCCCGTCTCTATTTTAGGATTCCAGCAGCGCCCGTAACTTGTGAGCGTATCTGCGGCTCGACGTGACCACTGTTCCTTCTGCCAGTACGATGTCGTATACCCCATCGAACATCGGACGAATCTCGCTAATGCGGGCACCGTTCACGATGGCCGATTTCCGCACGCGGATGAAGTGGTGTGGTGCCAGCTTCTCTTCCAGGTGTGCCAGGGTTTCCCGCAACAGGTGACTGTCGCTGGCGGTGTGTATGCAGGCATAATTTCCAGTGGCTTCGATCCACAAAACGTGGGAAACGGGAACAAAGAAAATCCGCTTCTTGTCCTTCACCACAAAGCGTTCCAACGGGCGGAGACTACGGAGGGATTGGAGCAGTGGTTCGAGACCTCGATTTGCTTTCTTGCCTTGTTCGAGGACCTGGCGTGCGTGAAGCAGGGCCCTGGCAAATCGCTCTTTATCGAAGGGTTTCAAGAGATAGTCGACGGCGTGCACTTCGAAGGCACGAATGGCGTGCGCATCGTGAGCTGTGGCGAAGATATATATGGGAGCGGGGCCGGTCGATGGCTCCACATTTTCGATGACTCCAAAACCATCCAGATCAGGCATTTGCACATCGAGAAAAACGATGTCGGGATGAAGTTCATTGATCTGCTCCACGGCGCTTATTCCGTTCGCCGCCTCGCCTACGACTTCAATGCCGTTGTGTTCGGCCAGATAGCGACGGATACCGCGCCGGGCGATCGGTTCGTCATCGACGATGAGGACTCGCGTCTTCATGAGCACTCCGCAGTGGAATGGTAATGATGGCCTCACAGCCTCGACCTTCGCCCCCGGTAAGTTCCAGCGACGACTCGTCCCCGTAGAGCTGTTTCAAGCGTGACTGGACATTGGTGAGTCCGACGCCGAATCGCAGGCGCGGTGCCGGACCCGGGCCATCATCGCGGATGCAGAGCCGAACTCTGCCGTTGTGGCGTTGCGCAGCGATCTCCAGCCGGCCTGCGGCGGAATCGACGCTGATGCCGTGCTTGATGGCATTCTCAACCAGTGGCTGAAGCGCCAGGCTTGGTACATAGACTGCGAGAAGGTCAGGTGGCACATCCATGTGAACTTTCAAGCGATCATGGAAGCGCGTCTGTTCGATCTCCAGATACTTGCCGACGAACTCGAGCTCGCTCTGCAAGGTGATCTCGTTGTCCCGCCGTTCGAGGGCCATGCGCAGCAAGTCGCCGAGGGAAACCAGCAGACGGCTGGCAGCATCCACGTCTTCCTGCATCAGGACTCCAATGGTGTGAAGACTGTTGAACAAAAAGTGCGGATGTAACTGACTCTTAAGGTTCTCAAGTTCGGCATGGGACAGCTGCGTTTCCAGTTGCGCCGCTATCGTCTGGCGCTCCATAGCGGTCTGGTAAAAGTGGATCGACTGATACAGTCCCACAACTAACCAGTACGTAAGCATGCCAGTAAAGGTCATAGACAGAACGCCGACTGCGAACGGCGGGAGAAGGCGTAGCACACCGGGATCAGTTGTGCGAAAAACTGACCGCAGAAGTCCACGGCCCAGAAAGTATTCGGTGACAGATCCCAGGGGAGCCATGATGAGCGACGTGATTGTGTGAATCGCTATATGAGGTACAACCCTCGGCCCCGTCAACGGGAAGCGTTTGGCCAGAGCAATCACAAGCGGTGTGTACGCCGCCCATACGTACCAGTAGACAAGTTCGAGTGCACCCACGATCACCCAGCTGACGTGGGTACCCTGTACCTTCACCACCACGATCCTGCGCGCGGCAAACAACAGTCCTACAATCGTCCACGCACACAGGATCAAAATCCATCTCGTCCGTCCCATATCTGGCGTGGGCTGCAGCAATGGTTGTGTCGACCCTCCGGCACGGATTATAGCTAAACCTTCGAAGGAGGCATCGCTGAGGACATGGCCGTCGAGAGCGCCGCTAACCGCCCAGACGTTTGTGCTGAATACCGATGCCACATTTTGAATTCCGGTTTTGCCGGTGAACGGATCCGCGGCAACAGTATTTGACGGCCAACTCTGACCGCTTGTCTCGTTTCGGACACCGCATGTCACATTTCCTGCAAATACTGGTCTTTCGCGGCATATGTTCCGTGAGCGGAGGCATCGCCAAGAACGCTGGCGTCGCGATGACGCTGTGGCCCACAGGGCATACAAGAGGAGAATCGAATGAGATCGAGATTGGCAACTTCAGTATGGTGTAGTTTTCTACGCATGAATCTGGGGGGGCGCATTTTGGTCTCCACGTTAGTGGCGGTAATCGTAACGGCTGCAGCCGGGGCGCAGAGTGTTCCTGCCGTGAGTTCGGCGGGAGCGCAGGATGAGAGCGCGTATACCGAGGGCCCGGTCACTGACGTGAGCTACATACGAGTTGAGTACGGGCATTTTGAAGAGTACATCGGTTGGCTAAATTCGACATGGAAGCCGACCCTGGAAGCCACGAAGAAAGCTGGGCTAATCATCGATTACAAGGTCTTCAGGACCAGACCAAAATCAGCGGATCAGCCCAATATAATTCTCTGGGTCACTTATAAAAACATGGCGGCTTTAGATAAGGGCGCGGAGGAAGAAGAAGTGGCCAAGAAAGTAATCTGTAGCACCGAGTGTCAGAACAAGGCCAGGGTGGCCCGGAATGAATACAGAAAGGTTATGGGGGGTGAATTGATTCGTGAAATTATTTTAAAATGAACTTGTTATCCGTGTCGGCAGCCAAATGGCTACCACTACATACGCCCACCCAGGATGCGGTCGATCTGCCGAAGATGGTTCAAGTCGTGTGCCGCTTCCATGCGGACGAACTCCTCGACCGTTTGCCGTCCGCGTACCTCGTGGACTCCGTAGTACTCCACCCACCGTTGGCGCGGGAGGGACTGCAACAGTCGCAGGTCTGTCCCCGGTTTTTCCGATACCATAGTCCAATTGTTTTACTCCCCTCACCTCTGGCCTAATTGCAATCGTTAGAGATAGGTGTTGATCGGGCTTAGCAAACTTTATCTGTGAGGAGAGCACACCATGCCTGAACTCGTGACGAAATCTGTGCCGAAAGAACAACAAGAACAACAGAGGATGGAAACACGCATCGCCGTGAAACCTCTCGGCGGTTTTACCATCGTGGCGACGGCCGTGGCAGTGCTCGCCGTCCTCGGCGCCTTGGTTCTTTATGCGCAAAGTCAGGACAACGACAAGTACTCGCTGAAATCGCCGGGCGGAATCGCGTTCTCCGACTTCCGGGGATACGAGGATTGGGCAGTCGTCTCTTCTGCCCACACCGACGAAAGGCTCAAGGTGATTGTTGGCAATCCGACCATGATCAAGGCGTTTAAGGCCGGCATTCCGCTTAACGGCCAGCCTTTTCCGGATGGCTCCATGATCGTGAAGCTCCAGTGGACGCCGAAGAAGAGCACGGAGGCTCCATTCGTCGTGGATGTGCCAGATGTTTTTAAGGAAGCTTTCGTGATGGAGAAGGACAGCAAGAGATTTGCGAAAAGCGGCGGGTGGGGATACGCGGTGTTCAATTACGATGCCGCCTCGGACAAGTTCGCGTCCGATCCCAAAAGCCTCTCCGACTGCGGATATGCTTGCCATACGCCAGTCAAGGCGAAGGACTACATCTTTCACCCATACCAGAAGCGTTGAACGGTTGCGTGCTTCGGAATCAGGTGCCCGGCGTCGCGCCGCAGAGTGACACCATCAAGCATGCAGGAACAACGTTCTCCTCTGTCTGATTGGAAATGTCTACCAAGCCGAAATTACGAGGAATGTTATATGCCAAATGAGACAAGAGCAGCGATGACGAAAGCACAACAAAGGGTGGGTGCTGTACATCAGCCAGGCCAGGACGTTTTCAAATCGGTCCTGTCCGAAGACATCAACTGGCAGCCCTTCGCGGCGTTCCCACCTTCGGTCCGCCTGGCCGTGATCGTTGGCCAGCCCTCGGAGGCCGGGCCCTACACGATCAGGGTCCGAGTGCCCCGTGGCGTTAAGCTGATGCCGCACCGGCACCCGGAGGACCGCGTGTATACAGTAATCTCGGGCGTTTTCTACATCGGCCTGGGAGAGCAGTTCAATCCGGAAAAGCTGGAGGCGTATCCACCCGGAAGTGTCATCGTTCTGCCCGGCAATACGTCTCATTTCCACTGGGCGAAATCCAGTGAGTACATAACGCAAGTGACCGCGGTTGGGTCGCTGGGGCTCGAATACGTCAGTGCGAACGACGATCCAAGGAACCACAATTCTTAGGAGGCATCTGCGCGATTTTCGCAATGGAGGATGGACCAGCTATGTGTTTCTCAGCCACAGCGAATTTCGTAGGCAGTGGAGTTCTGAGTGCCGTCGGCGTCATCAGCTTGGCCAAGGTGAAGCACCGGAGCGAATGTCTCTCAATCTTTCGCGCGAATGGAACCTAGTGAACGTTCTGTCTGTCCCCGAATTCCGGCGGCGCTATCAGTACATACGCCCACCCAAGATGCGGTCGATCTGCCGAAGATGGTTCAAGTCGTGTGCCGCTTCCAGGCGGATGAACTCCTCGACCGTTTGCCGTCCGCGTACCTCGTGGACCCCATAGCACTCCGCCCACCGTTCGCGCGGGACCGACTCCAACAGTCGCAGGTTGCTCTCGCGCAGCGCCCGAAAGACCCCTGCCGAAAGGCTCGCATCTTGCTGCGCGTAACCCAAGCGCTCCGCCCATACGGCCTGATCCCACCACGTTAAGGCCACGCCCGGATTCGCCAGCATGTTTCGCAATCGCCACCCCATCGCCAGCTCCGCGTCCGCCAAGTGCGCTACGATCTCGGCGATTGACCACTTTTCAGGTGCAGGACGCCAGATCAACTCCTCGGACGCGACGTCGCGCAGACGACGCTCGAGCTGCGATGGGGTCGCTTGTTGGACATCGATGGGCTCCTCGTCGCCAAGATAGCTTAGAAGGCGAGTTCGGTATGCTTCGAACGTCTCTGCCATTGGTCCCTCCGATTCTTATGCCGCTGACTCCGACTCCTTCCTTCGATTGAGTGCCGGTAGAAGAAGCTTCAGCAGCGCTTCATCGGAGAACGGGTTCTGACCCGAGATCAGCTCGCGATCTTGCAGCACATAGCTCGACCATGGAGCGAGCACACTTACGTCGCCGCCCGCCGTTTGCAACGCGAAGTCAGGGTAGAAGAGAACCTTGCCGCCAATCTCAAGCGGCTCGCGCTGCTGCTCCTCCGCTGTCGAAAAGATAGTCATCTTATATCCAGCATAGATCCAGCCTTGAGCCTTGGCGTGCGCTCCAGCGGCATCGCCCGCCGCCAGCGCGGCGACAAACTCCTTCGAATTCGGAAGAGCCGAGAGAAGTGAGATCGGGCCATGGCAGAGCACTGCCGTAGGCTTGGATGTTTCATGAAAGTGCCTCATCACGGTGCCGGCGTCGGGATCATCGAGAAGGTCGATCATCGGGCCATGGCCGCCGGGGACGAAGACAGCGTCATATTGATCCAGGCCCGATGCGATTACATCCGAGATACGGGTTGGATCTCTGAGACCAGCCAGGCCGTCGCGGAATAACATATAGTCCTGAAGCTTGGCCGCGTCCCCGCCGAAGAAATCGGCGACCTCCGAATGCACATCCACTTGCGGCGCGTTGCCTTTCGGGTTGGCGAAGGTGATTTCGTAGCCCTCCTGCATTAGGGCGCGAACCGGAACCGTAAGCTCGTTGAGGTAGTAGCCAGCGCCCTTATAAACCTTGCCATCTTTCAAGGGCAAGCCGCGACCGCTCGAGACTAGTACCAGGACTTTTCCTTTGGTTGCCATTTTGTTCTCCTCTTTCCTACCTGCTGCTGATTAAGCCTGACGAGGAAAGGAAAAACAATTAGACCAAGGTATTGGGGAACGTCCCGTCTGGTCCCCAGTCTTTTCCCAGTTACTTCAAGACTCCGGGACTGGATCGAAGGGGATAGGTTTGTCTGGCTGGTGATAACGCAAAATGACCCCGGGTATCCGGGGTCATCAAGAACGTGGTGCAGCTCTCTGTCGATTTCAGTATTCGCGGTGGTGGACGCAATGTCAAGTTACTTGGGGAGATTATCTCTGCCTTCTCTCCCCGGTATAGATCTTCTCCACAGATGGGAGAATGGACCCGGCGGGAGTCGAACCCGCATCCGCGCTTTGACAGAGAGCTGGGCTACCCGTTGCACCACGGGCCCTGTCGGGAGTTTCGCGAGCCACGGGGATCGTTGCAAGGATGCGAGTCACAATAGTGTTGGTCGGCTTCAAATCGGGACGGCTGGATCGCACGCCGAAAATGACGTGAACGTCCCGTCTGTCCCAGGTTCGTCGAGAATAGCAGGATAAAATAACCCGAGGTCGGAAGGGCACGATGACTTTTCAAGCAAACGTACTGCGAGTGATGATTGCCTCACCGGGTGACGTTGCAGAGGAGCGGAAAGCCGTCACCGAAGAGATTCTCCGGTGGAACGATGCGAACGCCTTCGCCCGTAAACAAGTTCTTTTGCCCGTCAAATGGGAAACACATAGCACTCCTCAACAAGGCGACCATCCGCAAGCGATCATCAATCGACAGCTGTTGGATGATGCGGACATCATGGTCGCCATCTTCGGCACGCGAATCGGAACGCCAACCGAAGGATATATCAGTGGGACGGTCGAGGAAATCAAGAAGCACGTTGCTGCGGGCAAAACGGCCAAAATCTACTTTTCCGACGTACCAGTGCCACCCAGTTCACTCGATCCAGGACAATATGCTCAGTTACAGGCGTTTCGTAAGGAGTGTCAGACCACGGGCCTGTATGCAACCTTTGGTAGTGTTCAGCAGCTGAGAACTGACTTCAGGCATCATCTTGATCTTGAACTGAATCAGCCTCGCTACCTCTGGCTGTCGTCACCTCAGCCTTCGACACTGGATATCGCGGAGGATTTAAGCCCCGATGCCATTCGCCTCATCAGAGCGGCAGCATCCACAGATGGAACGGTAATTCTGCAACATACGTTAGGCGGATACGGCCTTTCCGCAGGACTAGAGGAGTTCATGGAGCCCACTCCTCGATCTGCGGCTCAATGGCGAGCAATAGTCAACGATCTCACGAACAGTGCACTCCTGGAGGAGACTTCTCCGGGGTCAGGCGTCTACCAACTCAGTGAAACCGGTTTCAAGATCGCGGATGACTTCGAATCGAGACAGCCGACCGAGATCGAACTTGTCATCGGAGGAGCACCCGACGCTCAATACCTCGAAATCAAATCGAACCGGGTGCTCCGTCTCAGCCAGCTTGACTATTTGACTTCGAGTGATGCGTCAGTAGCGGTTCAAAAACTCATCGAAGAGGGTAAAGAGATCAAAGTCAAGCTTCTTCATGAACGGGTCATCACGTTATTCAATGCGCCTCGGCCTGATCGGAATTCTTATGATCATGCGGGTCCAGCCAAATTGAGGTTACGTTTTGTTGTGAGCGATCACCCCGATGAAATCGTTCTGCCGGTGATGCTTCAGCCAAAGATGGTCCAGAGCACCCAATGGGTCACGCTCATTGGGTCGGAGAACTTTCAGCTTCCGGTATGAGTCTGGACGAAAACTCAGGGACAGGACGGGACGTTTACCTAATTTTCTTTCCGCGGAGACGGTTGAACGCCAAGTCTGTCCTGTCTGTCCCCAGTTTTCTCCAATTTTCTGGACGAATGGACCTTCTGTAGGGCATTCGGGCTTGGTTCCTCAAGTGATGTGCGAGTGCCAGGATTATGACTTGGATCATCGGAGCAGCGGCGACGTTAGGATATGCGGTCGGCGGGTGGCCCATTCTAAATTTCGCGCTGTTTGCGAAATTTAGAGTGGGGGATTTTGAGCCGGTGGCCAACTCTTAAGATCCCGACCTGGGCGAGCCACTTCCCATTTCGGGCGATGGCTACTTTCGAGGGATTGTCCTTCGAAGCGGAATGAAGATACTGTTGGCAGGTTAGGCTGCGTTTGGAGGATGTTGCCAGTGGGTACTGGACGCCGCCTTTCACACGGTCGAGTGGTCTCGTCAGCCACTACGGTTCGAGTCCGTCTTCCTCCGCAGTCCCCTCGACCAATAGTTATGTCGACTTAGTTACTCCATTTGCTATACTGACAGAGATAGGCGGCGTACCAACTGGCATTTGCCAAGCCCCGGATGACTACCGGGGCTTTCGTTTTTCCAGGCGGCCTTTCCAACCCCTCCATGATGGGCGAAGAAACATCCGCATCAGCGGCTGACGTAGCTTATGGCTGCGGGAATCCAAACATCAGCCACGACTGATTGGCCACCCAATGCGGGTATAGCTCCGTCATCTGATCGAACAGCTCATGGTCGGACTTCGCGGTTTTCTGCAACCGATCGAAGTCCTCGAGGTAACGCTTGGTGTCCTGGATGGTCGAGGGAGAGTCGGGCACGCCAGTTTTCTTGTGTCCGGCGACAACCATCGTCGGATTGAGCGCCGCTAACCGGTCTAGCGCCGCGATCCAATTCTGTCGGCTCTCGGGAGTGGTGTCGCCGACGTACATCCGGCATTGGTTGTAGACAACGTCGCCGGCGACGACGAGGCCGATCGATGGAACGTATAGAGACGTTGAATCGGGACTGTCGGTGCGGCCCTGCTCGATGATGCGCAACTCGTGGCCCTCCAGAGTGAACGTGTCGCGCTCATAGGCCTGCGGTGGAACCAACTTGGTGGGCACTTGCCCAGGAAACATCCGGCGGGCTAGCCGCTCCACTGTGGGAGTGAAAGACATCTGCATGGCGTTCAGCGCCTTGGGCGTTGCTATCGCCCGCGCGCCGGGGAAACGGTCGAGCAGAATGCTCAGACCGTAGAAGTGGTCGAAATGGGCGTGCGTTATATAGATGGTCTCCAGGTTGCGGTTGTGCAGAGCCACCCAATCCGCGAGAGCCTCGGCCTCAGCCACTGTCCCCATTGCGTCCACCAGCACCGCGTCGTACTCGCCGAAGATTAGAGTCGACGTGATGGGGTCAAAGCCGAACGCTTCGCCGAAGGGCTTTGGGCGCTCGCCGACCATAGTCTTTCCCGGGGCCGTAAAAACGTTCACGCTTAGCGTGTTCGACCCAGGTGCGCTCGACTCAGGCTTGTTCGACGCGAACGGCGCGGTCACGGGCGTGGCCTCTTTTCCATTTGTGCGGCCCATCTGGTTCTCCTTTCGATGTCAGAGCGAATAAGTGTTCAAGGATCGATTAGGCCAGAACAAAATGGGCCACGCAATTGGACGTTGGTATTGGCGGTTGGCGGACCTTCAGCGGCTCTTGTGTACATCATTCCCACTGAGGCCGATCTGCAATACGATCTTGCCGGACTTGTGTGGTGCGCCCGCAAGCATGCGTTGCGTATTTGGCGCGCGTCCGAAAGCGGCAGGATTGAGCCCACACGCGCTGTGATTTTGCCCGCGTCAAATAATGTTGTGAGTGTCTGCAGGCGCGCGGTGGTCACCTCAGCGTAGAAGAAAATGGCCTCTGCTGGGAGCGGCTGCGCCGAGACCGAGGTGACGAGTTTGCCTCCGGGTTTCAACGCAGCGACGCAGCGTTGAAGCGTACTCCCGCCGACCGTGTCGAGGATAGCATCCACCTGTGGGAGGCTCTGCTCGAATGCGGGCCCACTCGAGTCGATGATGGATTTCACGCCCACGCCCAATGACCGGAGCAGCCGCTCGTCGTCGAGACGGGCGATGGCAACGACGTGGATTCCGGCGTCTACGGCCATTTGTACAGCGTAGGCCCCGACGTTCCCCGCGGCTCCGACCACCATTACCGTTTGTCCGTGCATCGCCTGTGCATACTGGAACAGCATTTGCCATGCGGTTACCGCAATGACTGGAGCCGATGCTGCTTCTACGTGATTCAGCGATTGTGGTTTGCGGGCGACCATCCCGGACGTGGCTACCGCGAACTCGGCCTGGGCGCCACAGAACTGCGGATTGGTGACGCCATAGACTTCGTCGGCCGGCGCGAAGCCCGAAACGCCGGGGCCGACCTTGTCGACGACGCCGGAAAAGTCCGAACCGAGGGTGAGCGGGGGTTGCGGGCTAACCTTGCTCTTGCCCTCACGGATGATCGCGTCCCACGGAGCGACGCCCGCGGCCATCACGCGCACGAGAACTTCGTTTGGGCCCGGCGACGGTATCGGCACATCCTCGACCACCACGGCGTCGGGCGGCCCGAAGCTATGAATCCTGGCTGCTTTCACGGCCAATTCCTCCCCCGGCCGAGCGCTAACCGTACGTGAGGGTAGTGCTCTGCCCGACCTCGATAATGTATCCGTCGGGATCGCGGATGTAGCAGCGAATCTCGCCGTACTTGGGGATCGGCGGCGTGATGAACTCGGCTCCTCGACTTTTCCATAACTCATAGCACGCTTGAATATCCGCCACGCGGAAATTCATAAAGCTGTTGATGTGATTCGGGTCGGGGACGCTGAGCGATACGGTCGGCTTATCCGGGGTGGGCCCGCCGCCAACGTTCAGAATCATCCAGATATTCGCCAGCTGAAGGTACGGAGGCGCGTTGCCGTCGCCCATGCTCAGAATGCGAGCGCCGAAGACCTTTTCGTAGTAGCGAGCCGATCGCTCGAGGTCGGCGACGGTGAGAAAACACGCGACGCTGATCCCCTCGCGCGGGGGCATCTCATAGCTCTTCTGTTCGACTTGTACCGGGTTCATTGATGGATCCTTTTGTATCGTGTTCATTGACGGCTCCTCTCGATGCGGTGCTCATTACAAATACGGTGTCCCGAGTCCCGCTCCCATTCAAAAAAATGATCGACGCCAGCTAGTGCAGCAGCGATTCCCAATTGACTGGCACCCTTCCTGCGGGTCCAGGAACGGGCTGATTTTTTGGATGCGAATGCGGCGGAAGCAACTCCACACCTTTGATCGTGATCATCGCCCTGCTTCTCGTAGTCGTAAAACCAATCCTCACCCGGCTCGAAGCTGGCAATGATCGGATGCCCCGTTTCGGCCGCGTGCTTTGTTGCATGCTGGTTCGGAGAGCTGTCACAACATCCGATGTGCCCACACTCCGCACAGCGGCGGAGATGCAACCACCAACTATCCGATGACGCGAGGCATTCCACACACCCATCGCCACTCGGCTTCGAAGCCGGGTTGATTCCGCGCCGATCCTTTTTCATTTCCGATTTTCCTTTCGTGTCCCCTGTTTGCAAATGCTCGCAAATGTTCGCGAAATAATGTCAAGCCACCAGCAAGACCTTCCCGATACCACCCTTTTCTGCCGCTGCTTGAGCCTCGGCTGCTTCGCTGAGTGGCAGTTTCTCGCTAATCGGGATTACCAACTTGCCATCTCGGACGGCTTCGGCCATGAACTCCAGAGTTTTCGCATCCGGCGTCGAGTACACCGGTATCACTTTTACGGTTGGATACTTCTCGGCATTGCGCGGCGCCCCGAGAACGGATGCGAACACTCCTCCCGGCTTCACCTTGGCGATCAGCTTTTCGGCAGTCTTGCCGTCGACCGTATCGGCGACGACATCGAGCATCGGAAGATTCGCAATCGCATGGTCGTCATCGGTTGCGACCAACTGATCTGCGCCGATGGTCTTCTTCGTTGCCTCATCCATCTGGGTCTTTAACACCCCTGCAATCACGGTCGCTCCCCGTTGCTTGGCAGTGAATACCGCCGAACGCCCGACATTTCCTGCCGCACCTATGACGAGGACCATCTGGCCCGCTTTGATCCCAGTAGCGGAAATGAGCTGGTTGCCGGTCGTCGTCACCAGCGGCAACGCCGCCGCCTGGATCAAATCGAGTCCCTTGGGAACTTTCGCCAGAATCGCGGCTTTCACCACGCAAAGTTCGGCGTATGCGTCGGCCGCCATGGCGAACACCTGGTCGCCTCGGGAAAAGCCTTCCACCCCGGGCCCAACCGTGACGACTGTGCCCGCAATGTCGACTCCCATCAGTCCCGGAAACTTGATGGGATAAAAGTCTTTCGTCAACCCGGCACGCCGTTTGTAGTCGATCGGATTCACGCTCGTGGCAGCGACCCGCACCAGTACTTCGCTGGGACCCGCCACCGGATCGGGATAATCCTCGAACTTGAGCACTTCAGGACCGCCATATTGGTGGACAACAACTGCTTTCATATTTCATCTCCTTGTACGGTGGGCAAACAGCCCCAATCAAACTTAGATGAGCGAACCTGGAACCGGTCGCCGGCCCGATGAGTCCCGAAAATCGAAGCCGGAAGCCGCCGGGACAGGTATTCTTGCATTCAACAGGGGCTCGTCTTCGCTGAACCTCTCGCTGAAGGTCGGTATTTCGCCCACTTCAGCACATCCCAGATCTCGCACTGCAAGTAAAAGCCGGACGAGATAGAGGGCGCGATCACTCCTTCGCTAACGGCATCGTGAACCAGTTCATGCACCGCTTCGTAGCCCGGAATCTGCACTCGCTTGGCGAGTTCGATCAGTTCTTTTACCGGAAGTTCACGTTCAGCAATCATCGAAAGCAGTAACATCAGGCCGTCGGGACCCGCGAACCGGTCAAGAGCTAAGCCTTCCACGATGCCCCGGTTCTTTCTGAATTCGTCCCGCGGATTGTACTGACAGCCGTATGGCTCTCGCCATCCTGGGCTCGTATCGCGACGGTGCACTAATCGCAAACCGCTTACTTTCGGTTTTCCCTTAGCGTCCTCTGCCGCAAGCCACTCCACCCACCCAGCCTCCAGATCTGGCACGCGCTCGCCGCACCTATCACATCGCCAACCTAACCGAATGGATTTATCTCTGGACATAACTTTCACCAACATCCTTCCACGCGAAGTTGCGTGAGGCGAGGTTCCACAAACGAGTTGATCCTCACCCCACGATGGGTTCAACGCGTGACGGCGCCTTTGGCGGCCGCCTCTCTTCTGTTCTTTTGAGGATGAACGCCCAGGTCGTGCCATGAGGTTTCCGCCAGGTTGACGCCGTAGTAGTTGGCAGCTTTCTCAATGTTCGCGAACGCCAAAGCACGGTCGGCATCGGAGACATCGATGACTTGATCGAAGCGCGCGACCGCGTTACGCACATGTTCTGCGTCGGTCAGCGGTTCTTTGCGCTGCTTCGGAAACGCGTAGACGGTGTCGGGTAAGTCGCTCTGCATCGTGAGCCGTCCGTGTTTCTCGTGAGGTTTCCAGGTCGCTTCGGGCATGTCTTTGCCATCCTTTCTTTAACTTGTTGGCTATATCGGGCGAGCGCATCGGCCCTTGCGTAAGAGTCGATCGTTCCGTTATCGCCGACGTTGATCATTTTTTGCGCGCTACTGATTTCGATTAAGCCAGAAGTGAAAACGGTTTGCAATTGGACTATGGTATTGGCGACAGGCTCGTATCGCGTAAGCCGGAGGCATTGAACTAACCTTCTCAAACCGGCCGTGCCAGCGTTGAGAAAGATGATCGGAATCCCGTGCCCACGACTTTTCAATTTCCGCTGAAGGTGGAGGCGCCAGCATCGCTCGTTCCCCATTCATCCCCACCAACCAGGATTCCCCGATGAGCCTTAATGAGTGGACCGGGTTTCCATTAAGACTTCCTCGCCTTCGCGGGAGTAGCCAATGCGACCGCGGCCTCGTTGGTAAGGAGAAGGAAAGTAAATGTCTCCTGCAGATACAGGTGGACAGCAGCATCGGTATGGCTTAGATAACCGATCGAGACGTCCTGGCCGATATGCAGCTCAAAGTCGCCGCCTCGAGTGGACAGCGCGAACGCGCCGGTGATGGCAGGGGCCCAGATGATTTGATCTTTAACCAACCGCTTGACGTGCTCCAACACTGGATATCCGTGGTCGCTTGTCTCCGCGAGTGCCGTGTAGGCATCGGCGCCGAGCAACACGGCATAGGGGCCGTTGACACCGGCGAGACGCAACTGGCTCAAGCTTTGAGCAATCGCGTCCGGGTACTCAAGAACATCGGAGGGGAGCGTCATCACTGGGTTGCTGGTTCCCTGGCGAATACCCCCGATGCCGGCTGCCGCATAGCCCTCGAATATCGCGACATCCTCGGCAAAGGCGATCGTTCGAGCGGCGTCCTTGGCCGGTTGCCAGTCGGAGTCGTTTGCGCCACGATCGACGTCGTCGATATTTGTGCGTTCCAGCTCAAAGGGGACACGCAGTTCGACCAAAGCCTTCACCTCGCGCTGGCTGGCGACGATGCCTTTTGCCGGGGCGGCGATGGTACGCAGGTGACCGGTGCCGACGGCTGAGAGCGCGAGGCCGGCTGGACCTTTAATGTCGATGACGCGTCGTCCGGCAACGTAGCGCTTGAGCGTGCGGGATGTTTCCTCTTCGATCTGAGCCCATGCCGAATCGGAAATCGGGGCAAGCTCGCGATGCAGATTATTCATGTCGTATATCTCCTTTGAGAGAACCGATACCGAGCGAACCATCGCCGTCCGATCGATTGGATGAAGATGGGACGGATGGAGATGGTTCGGCTAACGCTGGCGCTGCAGGCGATTCCGCTTCCGCGGGCTGATCGTCAATGGATGGTCGTTCAGCGACTTGTTCCAGAAATGTCGCTGATGGCACGAAGAACAGATTTCCGGTAACCGCACGGCTGAAATCGAGCAGCCGGTCGTAGTTGCCCGGTGGCCGGCCGACGAACATGTTCTCGAGCATCTGCTCAATGGTGCGAGGCGAACGGCTGTAGCCGATGAAGTAAGTGCCAAATTCACCGTGCCCGGGCCGACCGAAGGGCATGTTGTCACGCAGGATTTTGATCTCTTTCCCGTTTTCGACGATGGTAGTGAGGGCATTGTGCGCGGAGGTTGGCTTGACGGAATCGTCCAATTCGATGTCTGAGAGCTTGGTGCGTCCGATGATGCGTTCCTGTGTTTCGGTGGGGAGCGCATTCCACGCGCCAAGATCGTGAAGATATTTCTGAACGATGACGTAGCTGCCGCCCTCAAACGTGGCGTCCTCATCTCCAATAAGCACGGCCGCGGCCGCTGCCTCGCCGGTCGGGTTCTCAGTCCCGTCGACGAAGCCGAGCAGATCGCGTTCGTCGAAATAACGGAAGCCCTGCACTTCATCAACCGGGGACATGGCATTCCCGATACGCGCCATGATCTGCGTGGCCAGTTCGAACGACAAGTCCATGCGCTTGGCGCGGATGTGGAACAGCAAGTCGCCGGGCGTTGAGACCGCATGGCGCGCTCCGGAAAGAATTTCGCGGAAAACGTGGAGCTCGGCCGGGCGGGGCTGGCCGAAAAGCCGGTCCCACGCCTCAGACCCAAACCCCATCACGCAGGAAAGTCCGCCTTCCAGGTTGCGAAATCCCACCGCGCGCACCAGGGCTGGGAGGTCGCCGCAGAATGAGCGCAAAGCAGCACAATTGCCAGAACCCGGCTTAAGTGTGGCAACCAGGAAAATCGCGGCGCGGGTTAGCGGCGCCTCGACCGCCTGCGCGAGAGCTGGCGATTTACCTGACGCCCTGGGTAGTGCGCTCGCCGAATTGGGGGTGGAATCGCTCTCCATCGGGTATTGTCACCGCTGGCGCAGGCAAATTTCATTTTGCAAAATGCTGCGCTCGCGGTGAGTGTGAAATTCGCCCTGCTAGCTTACCATCGACTGCAAAAACCTTGCGCCGCATTCCGTCGTGACTGCCAATCAGCTGCGATGGAGCGATTAGACGCGAGGTGCTCCAGCGAATCAATTGGACGATAGTATTGGCTATACCTTGGTATGGGCCGATACCATCGTCTAATTGTTTCGCATCCGCGACTTCTGATGTGATGCGTTCAGCGACTCTCCTGGGTGAAACTTGCGCTCACTGTCATGCTCGCGCCATTTCAATTGTTCGCCTCAACGGAAAGGAAGACCTCATGAAATATCCAACACTCAATCGCGCGACCTATCGCACGACACAGATCGCCGGGCTCTCCATTTTCTACAGAGAGGCCGGTCCGAAAGACGCGCCGACGCTACTTCTGCTGCATGGACTTCCGTCTTCGTCGCGCATGTTTGAGCCGCTCTTCACTCGGCTGTCCGATCGCTATCACCTGGTCGCTCCTGATTACCCCGGCTTTGGGCACAGCGATTGGCCGGATCCGCAACAATTCGCATACACGTTCGACCACTACGCCGACATTATGAACCGGTTCGCCGAGGCGCTCGATCTCTCGCGCTACACGCTCTACATGCAGGACTATGGCGGGCCGGTGGGTTTCCGCATGGCCCTTTCGCACCCCGACCGTATCCAGGCGCTCATCGTTCAGGACGCGGTGGCGCACAATACCGGCCTGGGCGAGAATTGGAAAACGCGTCGAGCTTTCTGGGCCGATCGCGCCGCCAACGAAAGCGCGCTACGCACGAATCTCCTGTCGCTGGCGGCGGCGCGGGCGCGACACGTCGGGGACGATCCGAACGTCGAACGCCATGACCCGGATCTGTGGACCGATGAATTTTATTTTCTCAACCAGCCCGGCCAGGCCGAGATTCAAAGCGATCTCTTTTACGACTATCGAACCAACGTGGACGCGTATCCGAAATGGCAGGTTTGGATGCGGCAAGGGCAGCCGCGCCTGCTGGTGATCTGGGGTAAGTATGAGTCCTCGTTCGACCCATCGGAGCCGGAAGCTTATCGCCGGGATGTGCCGAAGGCCGAAGTGCACATCGTCGATGGGGGGCATTTCGCATTGGACACGGCGGCAGATGAGATCGCCGCGTTGGTGCAAGGATTCGTCAGTTCGTCACGCGAGGGGTTTGGGGCACGGCGGGCGGGATGAAGCCGCTTTGAGAGCGTGGAAGCCCAGATGCGTATTGGGTTCGAACCTTTAAAACGGGAGGTTATCTGTGTCGGGCAAGAAAACGGCAATCATAACCGGAGCATCGGGGGGTATCGGCGCGGGTTTAGTCGAGGGGTTTCTGCGAGAAGGATATAACGTCGTCGCGACATCTCGTAACGTCAATCGAAAGTTGAGTAATTCAGGCAGCCTGGTTCTGGTCGATGGCGATATCGGCAAGCAGCAAACGGCTATCGATGCTGTCGAAGCGGCAGTGACTAATTTTGGAACCATCGACGTTTTGGTGAATAACGCCGGCATCTTCCTGACCAAGCCTTTCACTGACTTCACTACCGACGACTTCAACGCCCTTGTGTCGACTAATCTTCTGGGATTCTTCTACATCACTCAGCGCGGTGTGAAAGAGATGCTGAAACAGAAATCGGGATGTGTTGTGAGCATCACTGCGGCGCTTGCCGACCGGCCAATCGCCGGCGAAAATGGGTCCGTTTCGATGATTACGAAGGGCGGGTTGAATTCAGCGACGCAGAATCTCGCCATCGAATATGCCAAAGACGGCATCCGCTTCAATGCTGTAGCCCCCGGCGAAGTGGACACGCCGATGCACCGCAATGATCCAAACGACTCGACGTTGCAGCCGGCCCGGAAAAGGGCGACAGTAAAGGATATTGTCGATGCCGTTCTTTACCTCGTACAGGCGGGTCATGTGAGCGGAGAGATCCTCCACGTGGATGGCGCCGCTCCGGCTCGCCGCTGGTAAGAAATAAAAGGACTCTAGCCAGACGCTGGACTTCGACGAGGTAGGAATGCCCCGATTGCTTTCGGTAAATAGCGGATCGATTATTTATAACCCTGAGCCGCTGGACAGGCCCGCTCCCGGCAACGTGCTTGTATGCTGCTCCCAGCCAAACGCGGGCGTCATTCTGGATCTTTGAGAGAATATCTTCTAACGACAATTTGTGAGACAAACGGGAGGAGTCCAATCATGCGTTCCGATATTGTACCCGGAGCCATTTTCCCCGACTACGAACTGCCCGACTACACGGACAAGCTACGGAAGCTCAGCGAGCTACAAGGCGACGATCCGCTGATCCTCACGCTCGCGCGCGGCCACTACTGCCCAAAGGAGCACCAGCAGCATCTGGAACTCGCCGCGTTCTACCCGAAGATCGCGGTGGCCTACACGCAGGTCGCCACCATCGCCACCGACGATCACCATACTCTGCAGGAATTCCGTGCGTCAGTTGGAGCGCAGTGGACATTCCTTTCGGACCCCGAGCGAACAGTCCAGAAGGATCTCGACATCCAGGAGTACACCGACCCCGAGCACAATCCGATGATCCCGCATACCCTCGTGCTCAAGCCGGGTCTCGTGATCTACAGCATGTATAACGGCTACTGGTTCTGGGGCCGTCCATCGGTCATCGATCTTTGGCACGACCTGCGCGCCGTGACCAGCGAAATCCGCCCCGACTGGGATCTGAGCAAACCCGGACTACGTGAGGCATGGAATGAGGGTGACTTGTCGCGTTTCCATGGGTGGAACAAGAAGGCCAGTGTGGAAGCGCCCTCGATTGAACGGAAGAAATAGCAGCGTCCCTTTGACACTGGTGCTGAAACAAACGTAAGCTTTTTTGCCAATGCCTTTGAACCACAGTGGCCTATGTAATAAGGCCACCGTGGTAGTTGTGGGGAGTGAATTGCACCGGCTCGCTGAATGACCTCAGCTGGCTCACGCCACGCGCGCCACTTCGGTCGAGGGCTCGTAGCTGTCGATTTGCTCCGCGCCTGAAGTCTTCAGCATGTCGCGGGCTTTCGCTACTTCCTCGGCGGTTCCATGTGCGACGAGAACGAACTTGCCGGCTTTGATCGACGTCTCGTATTTGACGACGCTATTTTTGGGAACGCCGAGGCTGTAGAGCCCTGCCCCCAGGGCACTGAGCCCTCCCACCACGACTGCTCCCTCCAGGGCCCCAACGATCCAGGCGACAATAGAGCCGGCAGCAACAACGGGGCCAATGCCTGGGATGATCAAGAACGCTGCGCCAAAGAGCATACCCCAGAGCCCGCCCCAAAATGCGCCCCATTTTCCCCAGTATTTCATCCGGTCGCCTGTGTTATAGAAGCCGACGACATCCGATTCCGTTTGATAGTCGCGGCCGACGACGGCCAGCTTCTTGATGTCAAACCCGCCGCCCTTCAATTCCTTGATGGCATTTTCTGCTGCGGGGTGTTGACTGAAAACTGCAACGACCGAGTTTTGGTCCTGTCTTGGCATGTTATTCATCGTTCATCTCCTCTTCTTATATTCAGAATTTATTTGTGTTCCGCGATTCGATTCGCATTAGTTAAGGTCTGGACCCTGCGTGAGAAATAGGGCCTCGAAAGCCTGAAAATTCTGGCGACGATTAGGTCGGACGGAGAAGCGTTGAAACTTGGGCCGCTACAATTCCTAAAGCAATTGTCTCGCCACGTTGATTCTTGCAACCATTCGCCACAGGGTATCGTTTCCGGCCCCGTTCGAAGGTTTGGTGGAAATTATCTATTGCGATTAAGCCAGAAGCGAACGAGTGAGTCCATTGGACGAAAGTATTGGCAATACCAAAGTCGTATTGGCAATACCAAAGTCCAATGGCACTCTGCTCTGAACTATTGCATGCTTATGGATATCGGGGGCGCGCGAACAGGCAGCAGGATTGTCACACTGCGCACCCGAGTTCGATGGCTGAACTGGCTATCAACCAGAATGAATCCGACACTCTGGAGGCACCCTTTGAGCAGGGTGAGATTCAGGCGGGAAATCCGCTGCCTATTGGGGGCGCGCATCAATACGGCAGACGGGGTTAATTTCGTTTTGTTCAGCCGTCACGCGACCGGTGTTCACCTGGAGCTCTATCGAAACGCTGACGATTCGTCTCCAGCCCGGATCATTGATTTGGATCCGAAGCGGCATCGGACCGGTGACATTTGGCACGTTTGGGTGCGAGGCATTGCCGTGGGGCAACTCTATGGTTATCGCATCGAAGGACCCTATCAGCCGGAAGAAGGCCATCGCTTCAACCCCCACAAGTTGCTGCTGGATCCATATGCACGCGCAATTGCCGGCGTCGAGAATTGGGATTTTTCAGCTGCCCGTGGTTACGATTCGTCCAGCAGCCTGAGTGACTTGAGCATTTCGACCGTCGACAACGCGGGCACCGCGCCGAAATGCATCTTTACCAACGACCATTTCGACTGGGAGATGGATGCGCCTCCGAAGCATTCCGCCTCCGACACAGTGGTCTACGAGACGCATGTACGCGGATTCACAATCCATCCCAGTTCGGGGGTCGCGCATCCCGGAACCTTCATTGGCTTGACCGAAAAAATCCCTTACCTCCAAGACCTGGGGGTGACCGCAATTGAATTAATGCCTGTGCTCGAATTTAACGAAAATGAATCGAACCGGCTCAATCCAATAACAGGAGAGAAACTCAAGAACTACTGGGGCTACAATCCAGTCGCTTTCTTTGCGCCCAAGCGATCCTACAGCGTTGCAGAACCGCATCGGCGGCAGACCCTCGAATTCCGGGAAATGGTCAAGGCCTTTCACCGCGCCGGCATCGAAGTCATCCTGGATATCGTGTTGAACCACACGGCCGAGGCAGATGAACTGGGACCCACGATTTCTCTGCGCGGTATTGAGAACTCGGTCTTCTATATGTTGCAAGAGAACGCGCGCCGATACTACAAGAACTTTTCCGGCGTTGGCAATACGCTCAACGCAAATCATCCCGTCGTGCGGGAGTTCGTCAGGAATGTGCTTCGTTACTGGGTCATGCACATGCATGTGGATGGTTTTCGCTTCGACCTCGCTTCGATCCTGGGCCGGGATGAGCATGGGAACATTCTCAGCAACGCTCCACTTCTTGAGGACATTGCGGAGGATCCCATCCTGCGGGACATAAAAATTATTGCGGAAGCCTGGGACGCAGGCGGCGCCTATCAAGTGGGAAGTTTTTCCACCCAGCGTTGGAGGGAATGGAATGGCCGTTTCCGCGACGATGTGCGCCGCTTCTGGGTTGGCGACGCGGGCATGATGGGATCGTTCGCAAACCGAATTTCTGGAAGCTCTGATTTGTACCAAAAGTCAGGCAAGGGACCCGCATGCAGCCTCAACTTCATCACTTGTCATGACGGTTTCACACTGAACGACCTGGTCAGCTACAAGCAGAAGCACAATAATGAAAATGGCGAGTTCAACCGCGACGGAACCGATGCCAACTACAGCGACAATTGCGGGGTGGAAGGGCTAACCGATGATCCCGGTGTCGAGGGCATGCGCAACCGCTTGATCAAGAATTTTCTGTTAACCCTGTTTATCTCTCGAGGGGTTCCCATGTTGCTCGGCGGCGATGAGTTTCGCCGAACCCAGCGCGGAAATAACAATGCCTACTGCCAGGATAACGAGATGAGCTGGTTCGACTGGAGCCTGCTCGAAAGGCACAAAGAGATCCACCGCTTCACTCGGGGAATGATCGCCTTCCGCCAGGCCCATCATGTTTTACGAAGAGAAACTTTCTACACGGATGCGGACATAAAGTGGTTCGCGCCAAACGGTGCCCCTCCCGACTGGGCGGACCCGCGGCAGAAATCTTTTGCGTGCCTGATTCTGGGGCAAATGAATTTGGGACAGACAGAACCCGACTTGTTCCTCCTGTTTAACGCCGACACCAGGCCAGTTGATTTTTTCATTCCTGCCTTGCCGGCAGGTAAGATCTGGCGTTTGGCGGTTGATACTTCCCGAACCGCTCCTGACGATCTCTTCGACTCTGGCAAAGAGCCTTCCCTGCAAGGCCAAATCGGTCATCGGCTGGAGCCTCGATCAAGCGCAATTCTCTTGACCGATCACGGCGAGGTGCTACGTGACAATTAACCCTGCTGCCGGGAAGCCGGCTGACCCATCCATTCTTGTTAACGTCCCGAAGCTCATCACAGCCTATTACGAGTTGCGGCCCGATCCGAGTGATCCCCGACAGCGGGTTGTCTTTGGTACGTCCGGCCATCGCGGATCTGCGATGGACGTGGCGTTCAACGAGTGGCACATCCTGGCCATCACCCAGTCGATTTGTGATTACCGCAAACTCCAGAACATTGACGGGCCGCTGTTCCTTGGAATGGATACTCACGCTCTGTCTGAACCCGCATTTGCCAGCGCGCTGGAAGTGCTTGCGGCAAATAACGTCGAAGTGATGATCTCCGAAGGCACACCATACACCCCGACCCCAGCCGTCTCCCACGCGATTCTGCTTTACAACCGCGCCCGAAAGTCAGGACTTGCCGACGGTATCGTCATCACGCCGTCGCACAATCCTCCCGATGACGGGGGCTTTAAATACGACCCTCCGCATGGAGGGCCGGCGGATTCGACCGTGACTTCGTGGATCGAATCGAAAGCCAATGATTTTCTCGAGCGCGGCCTCGACGGTATTAAGCGGACTCAATTTGCCAAAGCGCTGCGTGCGCCCACAACGCACAAACACGACTTTTTGAGCGCCTATGTCAGCGATCTCAAAAATGTTGTCGACATGAATGCGGTGCGCGACGCGAAAATTAAGCTTGGCGTCGATCCCCTTGGAGGAGCGGGCATCGATTATTGGCCGCGGATTGCCGAGCAGTATGCTCTCGATCTGACCATCGTCAACCCATCTGTTGATCCAACGTTTCGCTTCATGACCGTGGATTGGGACGGAAAGATTCGCATGGATCCTTCCTCGCCTTATGCGATGCAGAGACTCATCGCATTGAAAGACAAGTTCGATATTGCGTTTGCCAGCGATACCGATCACGACCGCCACGGCATCGTCACCAAAGGCAGCGGGTTGCTGCCTCCGAATCACTACCTTTCGGCGTGCGTCAACTACTTGTTCGCGAACCGGCCCAATTGGAGTAAGGACGTCGCCGTCGGCAAGACCGTAGTGAGCAGCAGCATGATCGATCGTGTCAGCGCTCGCCTGGGGCGGCGGCTTTATGAAGTTCCGGTGGGCTTTAAGTGGTTTGTCGAAGGCTTGCTCGCCGGCCGCTTGGGTTTTGCCGGCGAGGAGAGCGCCGGTTCCTCTTTTCTCCGGCGCGACGGCAGCGTATGGACCACCGATAAAGACGGAATCATTCCTTGTTTACTCTCGGCAGAAATGACGGCGCATGTGGGCAAAGATCCGGGTGAGATCTATCGTGAGCTCACCCGCGAACTGGGAGATCCCGTCTACGAACGCATCGATGCTCCCGCTACGCCCGAACAAAAAGCCGCGTTGGCAAGATTGTCGCCCTCCGACATTCACGCGACTGAAGTTGCCGGTCAGCCGATCCAGAAGATTCTGACCACCGCTCCCGGCGACGGCAATCCAATTGGAGGAATCAAAGTAGTTGCCGAGGATGGCTGGTTTGCAGCACGTCCTTCGGGCACCGAGGAAATCTACAAGATTTACGCCGAGAGTTTTCTCGGTCAGAACCATCTACGACAGATCCAGCAAGAGGCCCAGGCCATGGTTTCGGAAACGCTGGCTCGCAGTGCCCAGGCGGCCTGAGCTGATAAGCAAGAGGTGATAAGCACGAGAGGAGTTTGTTTATGAGTAGCTCGACAAGCGTTGGTCGTCCAGGCATTGACCGTCCAAGCGTTGACCGTCCAACCGCTGATCGACCAAATGCCGACCGTCCCCTCGATCCCGCCATTTCCGATGCTCTAACCGACCTGGCCCTGGATCTCAGATGGTCGTTCAATCACTCGGCGGACCAGCTTTGGGAGCAACTTGATCCCGAACTCTGGGAACTGACCCACAATCCCTGGGTTCTGCTGCAAACCGTCTCCCGGGAAAAACTGCAAACTGTTACCTCCGACCCAAACTTTCAAAAACTCCTGGCGGATCTCCACCGCGAGAAAACGCTTGCCGAAGAGTCGGAAGCGTGGTTTCAAAAGGCGCATCCGCGTTCGGGCGTGTCGACAATTGCGTATTTCTCGATGGAGTTCATGTTGAGCGAAGCGCTGCCGATTTATTCTGGCGGACTCGGCAACGTTGCCGGCGATCAGCTCAAAGCCGCAAGTAACCTGGGCGTCCCGGTGACCGGAATTGGTTTGCTCTACCAACAGGGCTATTTTCGGCAGGAAATTGATGCACAAGGCCACCAGCAAGCTTTGTACCCATTCAATGATCCTGGCCAGCTTCCGATTCGACCGGTGCGCGAGCCAAACGGCGAATGGCTGCGCCTGGCCATCGCTTTGCCCGGCTTTAAGTTGTGGATCAGAGTCTGGCAAGTACAGGTGGGCCGGGCCAAATTGTATTTGCTCGATACCAACGATCCCGCGAACCCCCCGTCCTACCGCGGCATTACGACGGAACTTTACGGTGGCGGTCCGGAGTTGCGTTTGAAACAAGAGTTAGTGCTTGGGGTTGGAGGCTGGCGGCTCCTGCGAGCCTTGGGATTGCAGCCCGAGGTTTGCCATCTCAATGAAGGTCACGCCGCATTCGCGGTGCTGGAACGGGCGCGTTCGTACATGGAAGACAATGGCAAGCCATTCGACGTCGCGCTTGCTGTCACCCGTGCCGGCAACCTTTTTACCACCCATACCCCCGTGGAGGCGGGCTTTGACCGCTTTGCTCCTAGCCTGATCGAGCGCTACCTCAGGAAGTATGCCGAGGAGAAACTGTCGATTTCGGTCGACGACCTTCTAGCATTAGGGCGGCGCAATCGCCAGGACTCGTCCGAACCGTTCAATATGGCCTATTTGGCGATCCGCGGCAGCGGCGCCATCAACGGCGTCAGCAAATTGCACGGTCAAGTGAGCCGGCGGCTCTTCCAGCCTCTCTTCCCCAGGTGGCCTGAAACAGAGGTGCCGGTGACGCACGTGACCAACGGAGTGCATACTCCTACCTGGGACTCTGCTGAAGCAGACCGCTTGTGGGAACTTTCCTGCGGGAAAAAACGCTGGCACGGAACACTGGCAAACATGGCGAGGGACTTTCGCGCAACCAGCGATTCCAACCTCTGGCAACTCCGCGCAGATAGCCGCAAGACTCTCGTCGAGTACGTTAGAAGATTTTACGGCCGTCAATTAGCAGGTCGGGGAGCGTCGTCGGAAGACCTCGCGCAGGCCGCACTGATACTCGATGACAATGTTTTGACTTTGGGATTTGCCCGCCGCTTTGCCCCATACAAACGCCCGAACCTTCTCCTGCGCGATCCGGCGCGGCTTCTCAACATACTCATGAATCGAGAACGCCCCGTTCAACTCGTGCTTGCAGGCAAGGCTCATCCCCAGGATGCAGAGGGGCAAGAAATGATCCGGCAGTGGTTTGAGTTTGCTCGCCGCCCTGAAGTTCGATCCCGAGTGGTTTTCCTTTCGGATTATGACGTTCTCATGGCGGAGCATCTGGTCCAGGGCGTGGACGTCTGGGTGAACACTCCGCGACGGCCATGGGAAGCAAGTGGCACAAGCGGCATGAAGGTGCTGGTGAACGGCGGGTTAAATCTTTCGGAGCTCGATGGCTGGTGGGCGGAGGCGTATTCCCCGGAAGTAGGCTGGGCGATCGGAGATGGCCGCGAACACGGGGATGACCCTTCCTGGGACACAGCCGATGCTGAGAGTCTTTATGCGGTGCTCGAAAAAGAGGTTATCCCGGAGTTCTATGCCCGCGACGAACATGGAATTCCGCGCCGCTGGGTTGCTCGTATGCGCGAAAGTATGGCCCGCTTAACTCCGGCCTTTTCGACCAATCGCGTAGTCCGCCAATATACCGACGAACACTATCTCTCGGCGGCAACAGCTTTTCGCCAGCGCGCCGGGAATCGAGGTTCAGTAGGAGCCGATCTAGTCGCGTGGCAGGCCGCACTGGCGAAGCATTGGTCAGCGGTGCGATTCGGCCCCGCGACTGTCGAACAACAGGGCAAGCAATATGTATTTCACGTTCAGGTTTTTTTTGATAACGATGATATCGATCCCGATGCCGTGAGGGTCGAACTGTACGCGGAGCCGCAGAAAGCCACAAACGAGGACCCAACCACCCTCGCCATGAATCGTGGCGAACGCCTCGCCGGAGCGGCAAGTGCCTTTACCTACAGTGCTTCTGTTCCAGCGAGTCGCCCGGCTGCTGACTTCACCCCGCGCGTCGTTCCGCAGCACGCAGGAGCGTTCGTGCCGCTGGAGGCTCCTTTCATTCTGTGGTACGACGCACCCTCCTGGCGATGAACCTGGGGATTGGCTCCGACGGGTTGGTCGGACATTGCATTCGCAGGATCGTAAGGCGCATTCCAATAATCAGGAAGACAGCGGGGAGCGGGCTTGGGACGACTCCCGCAAATCCAGAATTCGAGAAACCACGATGCCGAACGAATCTCGACCGCCCGATAACCAAACACCGCTGGAGCTCACCACCGATTTTCTCGGTGAGGATCGGCATGAGTTCGTGGCAAAATTGGCGTACCAGCTTTGGGAACAAAGGGGGCGCCCTCTCGGTTCACCGGAGGTCGACTGGTTCGCGGCGGAACAAGCTGTATACGCGTCGTTGGCAGCGTCGGGGTTGATTACCCCATCCCTGAATGACGGGCAGAACATGAGAGAAAAGATTTACCGCTAGCCAATTTTGCGTGGAGATCACTCCATTCACTCGGGTGGGAGCAAATTAGGCGGCAGATGCTTGCGGAATTTGAAGCTTGCCTGCCATTCTTACCAGCGCGGCGAGAGAGTCGGCTTTCATCTTCTGCATCACCTGCCCGCGATGGGCCTTTACCGTGATCTCGCTAATGCCGAGTTCTCCGCCAACCTGTTTGTTCAAGAGGCCGGAGACGACCAGCGTCATCACTTGCCGTTCGCGAGCCGTAAGCGAGGCGTAGCGATCCCGGAGTTCGTGCATCTCCGTGTCATGTGAGAGAACGAGGCGGCTTCGTTCCAGGGCTTGGCGGACGGCGCCCAACAAGATCTCGTCATTAAAGGGCTTCGTTAGAAATTCCACGGCCCCCGCCTTCATGGCCTGGACTGTCTTAGGTACATCGCCGTAGCCCGTGATAAAGATGATCGGCATATCCTTCCGTTCAACGGCAACGCGCTTCTGCAATTCGAGACCGTTGAGGCCGGGGAGAGAAATGTCGAGCACAAGACAACTCGGAACAAGCGCTCTCGGTCGGTCGAGGAATTCTCCTGCGGACGCGAATGTTTCTGGCTGCCACCCTTCGGTCTGAATAAGGAGTTCCAGAGACTCGCGCACAGAAATGTCGTCGTCAACAATGAAAACGATGGGCATGTCAGCTTGCATTGGTAATGCCCCCACTTCGTAACCTGTTGTGCAGGCTGAATTCATTGTATTCCCCTGAAGATCGACCGGCAAAGATCGGCGGGTAAAAGATCGGCCAATAAAAGATCGGCCGGTAAAACCCTCAAGTGGGTTCGAGCGATGTCTTGATGGCCGCAAGCAGAGCCGTATCACTGAATGGTTTGAGCAGAAACCCCGCCGCGCCCTGCTTGAGCATTCGCGCACGAATAGTTTCGTCTCTTTGACCGGTGATGAATATCGTCGGGATCTTCTGTCCGCGGCGCTTCAGTTCCTGGTGAAGTTCGGGGCCAGTCATGCCCGGCATAGCGATGTCGAGGATGAGACAACTGGTCTCATTGGCACTACCGGATGCAAGAAATTCTTCCGCCGACGAAAAAGCTCGAGACGCAAAGCCAAACTCCCTAAGCAGGTCAGGCAGCGACTCGCGCACGGACTCATCGTCATCAACTACGGATAGAAGCGGAAGTTCGCTCCCGCTCCTGCCCTCAGGGGACTCCATGACAAAACAATGCAGCATTCCATCAGGGACGTCCATTGTACTTTGGTATTGGTTTTGTTTCGATTACGAGGGCCGGAGCAATGTTATGCAGCGTCCTCTGCCGGATCGGCGCGATTGATGCCGGTTTCGGCGTCAGCCAAACCCTCGAGTGCGCAGGGGATGGCAAACGAAAATGTAGATCCGGGCCCACCATTCGGCGTCGCCCAGAGACGCCCTTGATGAGCCTCAATAATGGAGCGACTGATGGAGAGTCCGATTCCCATGCCGTCGGTTTTGGTGGTATAGAATGCCTCGAATATCTTCTCCGCGGCTTGCGGCGTTAAACCGACTCCCGAATCTTTTACGCTTAGCCGGACCTCGTTCCCCTCATCCCGTTCAGTTCTGATGAGCAACTCTCTCGGTCGATCATCAACCGTGCTCATTGCGTCGGCCGCGTTTCGCAGCAAGTTCAGGATGACCTGCTGAAGCTGAATGCGGTCCCCGGCTACTGCGGGGAGGTCATCGGCAAGCTCATAACGCAGCATCACACCGGTTCTCTGAAGCTCACTTAACCATAATGCTGCCACCTCTCGCGTCGCCTCGTTCAGGTCCATCGATTCAGGAGATGGTTCTTTCTTGCTATAAAGCGTTCGCAATCGCGTGATCACGTCAGAGGCCCGGTTGCCATCACGAATCGTGCGCCGGACAGTTTCCCGCGCGCCATCGACATTTGGGGGATCGGCGGAAAGCATCCGCTGGCAGGTGCTGGCATTGGTGATGATTCCCGATAGAGGTTGGTTGATTTCGTGCGCGATTGAGGCGGTCAGCACTCCCAGGCTTGTGATCCTTGCCACATTTGTGAGTTCCGATCTTGCTTTGTCGAGAGCCTCCTCCGACAGTTTCCGTTGTGTAATGTCTTCGGAAAGCTCCATCAGGAATCGCGGAACTCGTTCTGTGCCCGGCACGATAGAAACGTTGTTCCGTACCCAGACTGACGTCCCATCTTTGCGCCGATACTGCTTCTCGATCTGAAATTGCTGGCGTTCTCCCGCGAGTAACTCAGCCATCAACATCCCGTTAGAGTCGAGGTCCTGCTCATGCGTGATATCGGGAAAGGCAAGCGACTGTAACTCCTGCTCGGTGTACCCCAGCATCTTCTGATAGACGGGATTGGTGGCAATAAAGCGGCCATTCAGGTCTGTGAGAGCTACGCCCACCGCGGAGTTCTCAAAAACAGACCGCCATCGTTCCTCGCTGCGCACGATTTGTGCATGAGCCGCACGCAAGGCGTCTTCGCTTCGTTTGCGCTGGGTGATATCGCGAAGGTGGCCGGTGAAGGCCGGGGGGCCGTCTTGCGGGATGCGCGTGATCGTAAGTTCGACCGGGATTTCTCTCCCATCGGCGCAGAGCGCAGCCATCTCAAGTCGCCGGCCCAATACTTTCGAGTCGCCGGTGGCCAGGTAGCGGGCGAACCCGTTACGGTGTTTCTCCCGGAGCGAAGGCGGGATGATGACATCGGCAAGATGCCAGCCCAGCACATCGCTCCGTCGATGGCCGAAGGTTTGTTCCGCCGACGGGTTGAACTCCGTAATGCGCCCTTCGTGGTCAATGGCTATGACGCAATCCGGTGATGAGTCCAGGATCGCCGCTTTATGCACTTCACTGCGCTTCAATTCCTGCTCTTCGTGGCGGAGCCTTTCTTCCGCCAGTTTGCGCTCCACGACTTCTTTCCGCAGTTCTTCGTTGGCCGCCGCAAGTTCCGCGGTTCGCTCGGCGACTCGCTGATCGAGTTCATTGGCGATCCGCTTCTGTTCACTCAGGAGTCCTGCCTCGCGCAACCCGATTGATACCTGATTCGCAGCCACGCTCAGAAGAAGGCTCTCGGTCTGGCCCGGGAAGTCCGCTCGTTCAGAACCTGCGACCACCATGCCGATTTCGCCGCGTATACCCAGCGGCACGGGAACGATCGAAATGTCCTGTTCCTCGAATCGGTTCCGCATCGGCGTGGGCGAACTATCGTTTTCGTCTTTCAGCCACTTGCTGAGCATCCCGCGAACGTCCTGGGGCAGCGTTGTTAGTTTGCTTGAATCAGCGACGCGGAGGATCTCCATGGGCGCTGTGGTGACCGGATCTTTCAACCGGGCATAAGCGAAGTCAAGGCGAAGCATACGAAGGAGCGCATCGAGCAGCATATGAACCATCTGCGTTGGCTCATTGCCGCTCCAGATGGCAGGCAGAGCAAGCAAGCTGATCAAGTCGTTAACGCAGCGCTGCAGCCGCTTGATCTCCTCCGCCGAGTCTTTCTCTTGCCGATCCATCTCTTGCCGATCCAGCTCTTGCCGATCCATGCTAGGCCGCCGCGCGGGAGGTGCTCCGATGAGCCCCGCGTTGACGAAACTCCCGCAGAAATTCCTCCGGCGGAATGGGAAGCAAGACCCGATACTCTTCGTCATCCCTGTTGAAGAAAGCGCACACATGACGGGTTTCATCGAGCTGGGAACTGGCAAAAGGGATAGGAGCAGTTGTCCTCTTCATGTCATATCCCCCCACAGGATATCGAGCGGCGCCCCTTGGACAATTAATAATTAAGGATGCACCACTCCGTGCCCAAATGTCCAATCCCAGACAAGAAGCGGCGGCGCTTCGTTTGCGGTCACAATGCAGATTTATGCGAGCTTCCCCGCAGCGACGACCCGGTTCTCGCGCATTCCTAAGAAGCTCTGATTAAGTACCTTGGGACCTCTGTGCACCTCTGTGTCCTCTGTGCCCTCTGTGGTTTACGCTTTTCGTCCGCACTTAATCAGAGTTTCCCCTAACGCCCACCCGCAGCCCCGGTCGCGAGAAACGATTTCACGACGATCTGGTTCGGCTGCATTCCAACGGGAATGATCGTCAGCAGCGAGTACTCCGAGGGCTCGAATTTCTTCCTCGGCGTGCGTTTCTGGATCACCGCCACATCCGAAGAGCCGGAATCGACCACCAGCAGATAGTCCTGATTCTGCGACAGCGCCAGCGCGTCCGGGTGCGTTCCCACCGGCAAATACGCCACCACTTTGCCCAGATCGATATCGTAGACCGCGACGTTATTTCCACCGAAATTCGAGATGTACAGCCGCGCGTTATCGAGCGAAAACACTCCCCGCGTCGGCTGTGCGCCCACCAGATAGCTTCCCAGCACCTCATTCGGCGTCGTCTCGATGATTGAGATGCTGCCGGCGTCGAAATTGAACGCCGCCAGCTCCCCGCCGTCCGGCTTTAACGTCAGGCTCACCGGAGATTTCCCCACATCGAGCAACGCCAGCAACCGGTCGTTCTGGCTGTCATTTTTCTCCCCGCCATTCTCCCGGATTTCATTTTTCTGAACTTCATTCTTCCGCGTCTCACTCTCCCGGGGTTCATGTTTCCCAGCTTCATTTTCCCGGGGTTCACTCTCCCGCGCTTCATGCTCCCGCGCTTCATGCTTAAGCGCGATGCTCGC
Source organism: uncultured Acidobacteriaceae bacterium (assembly GCA_963821295.1). Taxonomy (GTDB): domain Bacteria; phylum Acidobacteriota; class Terriglobia; order Terriglobales; family Acidobacteriaceae; genus Acidiflorens. The sequence goes on from CAWGDB010000004.1 coordinate 198,437, forward strand.
GACCTGCCCCGATCCCGAACAGGAGACGAACGCCTTCGTCGAATCCGGCAGGATGGCAATATCTTCCGGCTGAATACAGATGTTGATCGCCGACCGTACCGCCAGCCGCGCCGCGTCGATGATCGAAACCGTGTTATCGGCCCGGTTGCTGACCACCACTGTCGACCCATCGGGCGAAACCCGCGCCAGTCCCGGATCTCCACCCACGCGAAGCGTGGCCACTACCGCACGCCGGTCCAGATCGATCACCGAAACACTGGCCGACCCGGAGTTCGCTACCCAGGCACGCCGACCATCCGGCGAAACATCAATAAAGTAGGGCCGCCCGCCCACCCCGATCGTGGCGACCACTTTATTCTGCTCAGCGTCAATCACGCTCACATTCGACGACTCGGTATTGACGACATAAACCTCATTGCGCTTCGGATTCGCCGCCAAGCCGGTAGGCTCCGAACCCACAGTCAACGTCCGCACCGGCGCGTAGGAGCGCAGGTCAATCACCGTAACGTTGTTGCTTTTTCCGTTGGAGATGTAAGCGTACTCGCGGTAAAGCGGTCCATAAGCAGGCAAAGTGCGCTGGTGGAAGTAGTACCATCCAGCAGCAAGCACGAGAGGAACGACGACGGCGATGAGCAGGAGTTTACGCACGGGGGTACAATCTTCGCTGAATGCACGAGATTATCAGAGACGGCAAACCGTTAGCGGATTCTGAAGCTGGTCTCAACCTTAAGCCGCACCGCCACCGGCTCGCCATCTTTCATTGCTGGCTTGAACTTCCAGCGGGAAACAGCTTCGATCGATTTCTTGTCGAGGCCCGGAGAAAGGCTCTTCTCGACTGTTACGTCTCTCGTCTGTCCGTCCTTTGTCACGATGACGGAGAGCAAAACCGTGCCTGACAGCTTCGCTCTGCGTCCGGCATCGTCGTATTCCGGCTCCGGCGTGTAAATCGGTTTTGGCGGCATCACACCTTTCTCTCCGATGTGATAAATCAATCCAGCCTCTGGATTCTTGGTGGTGGCTTCCTGGGCGCACGACGCGATCGGGTGGGCAAGCAAAGCGAGCGCCATCATCGCGACTAGAATCAATGATTGTCGTTTCATAGCTCGAATACAGACTAATCAATCCGCCGGGGTTGCGGCCCCGGTACCGACAAGGCTGTCCACTGGAATCGTCCGCCCCAGCACCGCCCCAATCTGCCGCACCTGCACCATCAGCGCATCGAACTGATCAGGATAAAGTGACTGCATGCCGTCCGAGAGCGCCCGGTCGGGATCGTTATGCACTTCGATGATCAGGCCATCGGCTCCGACGGCAATCGCAGCGCGCGAGAGCGGCGTAACCTTATTGCGCTTTCCGGTGCCGTGGCTGGGATCGACGATGATCGGCAAGTGACTCAGGCGTTGGACAGCCGGCACGACGCTCAGGTCGAGCGTATTCCGCGTGTGATCCGCGAAAGTCCGCACCCCGCGCTCGCACAGCACGATATTGTAGTTGCCCTCGCTCATAATATATTCGGCAGCCATCAGAAACTCTTCGAGCGTCGCCGAAATACCGCGCTTCAGCAGCACCGGCTTGCGAGCGCGCCCGGCCCGCTTGAGCAGGGAAAAATTCTGCATGTTGCGCGCTCCGATCTGGATCATATCCGCGTACTGGTCGACCAGATCGAGCGACTCATAGTCGACCGCCTCGGTCACAATGAGCAAACCGAAGCGCTCGCGAACCTCCGCCATGATCTTGAGCCCGTCTTCCCCCAAGCCCTGAAAAGAATAAGGAGACGTACGCGGCTTATAAGCGCCGCCGCGAAAGAATTGCGCTCCTGCGCGGGCCACGCGCTCCGCGATGGCGAAGGCCTGCTCGCGGCTTTCAATGCCGCACGGGCCAGCCATCACCACCAGATCCTTAGCGCCAATCGTGACTGCCGAATCGTTCAGACGAGAAGCCGGAAACTTTACGATCGTATTATCCGGTTTGGTATCGCGGCTGACGAGCTTGTAAGGCTTGGAGACGCGGATAACCTCCTGCACTCCTGGCATCTCATCGAGCGAGCCGGGATCGACCTCGCCTTTATTGCCCGTGATCCCAATGGCAGTGCGTTGCTCCCCGGGGATGGAATGGGCGCGGTATCCCAGCGCTTCGATTTTCTGGCAAACAGCGCGCACCTGCTCTTCGGTGGCCTGCGCCTGCATCACAACCAGCATAGTTAACTCCGAAGGTAAGAGTGTAACGTTCAAAACCGGCAAGGGCAATGGGAGCCGAACTATGGGGCGCGAACATCGGAAACGACCCAATCGAAAACGACCCATCAAAAACGACCCATCGTAGAGACGCGGCTCGACGCGTCTCGGCAGCGTAACCAATTCCGCAGTGACGGCACTCATCAACCTCCGGGAAGTATTAATCTCAAAGCAATGGCTGAATTTCATCCCACGGAAAAAGACCCGCTCAAGTGGCCTGAACCGACAAAGAAGATGTCTGGTTCTAAGACCGCGCGACGAATCGGCATCCACACCTCAATCGCGGGGGGCGTCGAGAATGCAGCCGAGCGCGCCTACCGCCTCGGCTGCACCACATTTCAAATCTTTTCGACGAGTCCCCGCCAGTGGCAGCCCTACGAACTCGGCCGCCCGCAATGTGACAGAATGAACCAGCTGCGCCAGAAATATGATCTGAAGCCGCTCGTGATCCACTCGAATTACCTCATTAATCTGGCGGGAGCGAACGACCATTTTCGCCAGAAATCAATCTCGGCTTTTCGCGGAGAGCTGGAACGCGCGCGGGCGCTGTGCGCGGAATATCTGGTCCTTCATCCCGGCTCATTCCGTGGATCAAGCCGTGACGAAGGTCTGGAGCGAGCGGCATCCGCCATCGAGCAGGCTGCACGTGGTCTCGATCTCGGCGATCTGACCGTCCTGATCGAAAATGCGGCCGGCGCGGAGTTTTCGTTGGGAGGAACGTTCGAGCAGGTCGCTGAGCTATTGGAGAGGTTGCGCTCGCATGTTCCCGCCGGCGCGTGCATCGACACCTGCCACACGCACGTCGCCGGATACGACATCGTCAGCGAAGAGGGACAAGACTTGACGCTCCGGCATCTCGCGCAGACCATCGGCTTCAAGAACGTTCCCGTGTGGCATTGCAATGACGCAAAGGCTGAAAGAGGATCGCGGCTCGACCGTCATGAGCATATCGGGCGCGGCCGGTTGGGACTCGAAGTGTTCCGCGCCTTGTTGAACGACCCGAGGTTAAAGCATGCCGCGTTCATTGCGGAGACGCCAGTCGACGAACCCGGCGACAACTTGCGGAACGTGCAGGCCTTGCAAGCAGTGGTAGGAGCGGTGAAAAAGAAAGGGCAACGCTCGAGAGGCTGCGCAAGAACTTGAAAGACAACCCATCGTAGAGACGCAGCTCGCCGCGTCTCGGCAGCGTAACCAATTCCGCGGTGACGACACTCACCAACCCCCGGACCGTTCCCCTGAAGTGCGAATCTATTTTGGGCGACTTGTCGGCACGAGTGGAAGAGGATGCGGAAAAAACTTCACTTTCCGCCGAGCCACTGATGCGGCTCGTTGAGGGCATTGGCGACGTCCCGCATGAATTCCGCCGCGCGCGCGCCGTCGATCACGCGATGATCGCTTGAAAGCGTAAGCGTCACCATGGGGCGAACCGCAGGTTGGCCCTCAACCGCGACAACCCGATCCTCGATGCGGCCGACGGCAAGAATTGCAGCCTGCGGCGGCGTGATGATCGCGGTAAATGCGTCCACGTCGAACATGCCGAGATTGCTGATCGTAAAGGTGCCGCCGGCGAGATCAGCCGGACGAAGCTTGTTGGCGCGAGCACGCTCACCGAGTTCCCGCCGCTGCACCGCAATGGCGCCCAGGCTTGTCCTATCGGCATGAGGAATAACCGCGGCAACCACGCCTTCATTCACCGCCATTGCAAGGCTGATGTTGATATCGCCGTTAAGGTGAATGGCCTCGCCCGTCCAGCTTGCGTTCACCTTGGGATGCTTCGCCAGAACGCGAGCCACCAGCGCCACCAGCAGGTCACTGTGCGTCAGCTTCACACCGTACGACTTGTCAATCTCGCCCGCCAACTGTTGCCGCGCCTGGTCGAGCGCGCTCGCATCCAACTCGCGAACAACGAAGAAGTGTGGGACGGTGGTCCAGCTCTGGGTCGTGCGCTCCGCCATCAATCGAGCGATCGGGCTCGCGCTTTCCGCATGGACGCCGGCACCGTGCCCTGCCTGTTTCGTTTCAGCGCCCAGAATATCCGCAGCCAGAATCTCTCCGCCGGGTCCCGAGCCATGCACGCGAGCCAGATCCACTCCTTTCTCGGAAGCGAGACGGCGAGCCTTGGGTGAAATCTTGATTTCGCGATTTCCCGACCCAGCCGCCGCAGCAACCGCCGGAGCCGACGCAGACGACGAAGAAGAAGAAGAAGAAGAAGAAGAAGAAGACAAAGAAGAAGCCGCCGATCCAACGCCCTTTCTTCCGGATTCCACGTGACCATCGTCGGCAGGCGTTGCCTCGCCGGGCTTCACGATCCAGGCGATCGTGCGACCAACGGGTATTTCAGTGCCAGCTTGCGCTTTGACACCGGCTAACACGCCGTCAGCCGGAGATTCTACTTCCATCACCGCCTTGTCCGTTTCAATTTCGAGCAAGGGCTCGCCCTTGGCGACAGGCTCGCCTTCCTTTTTCAGCCAGGAAATCAGCTTGCCAGTTTCCTGGGCCATTTCCAGTGCAGGCATAACAACACTAATCGCCATAATTAATTGGTGGACCGCCGGGCCCCCTGCCCGGCCATTCTTTATCTCGAACTTCCGTCAACCACCATGCAAAACCAAAAGAGTGTCATCCTGAGCGAAGGAGCTGCAAGCGAAGCGCGGCGGCTACAAGTCGAAGGACCCCTACTCCACACAAGAGCTGTCACGCAACCCCAGGGTATTCTCACCGGAGTTCTACCTCTGCGCCTGCTGCCGTCCTTCGCAATCTGATCTCAGGAATCTGTAATCTCATCCTTCGCCCCTGCTCGACGGGTTGCTTTCACTGGGTACTGGGTACTGGATACTGGGTACTGAACACAGTGAAATCTACAACACTCCTAATCCCCTACCGGCACTCTCTCCTGGCGTGAGCTGGCCTCGATCATCTCGCGCACACGCTTGCTGGGTGCAGATTCGCTTTCGCGGATTGCGGGCAGTGGACCATCCACCGTGAAGTAGTGGCGGCCCGCAACCAGCAGCTCTTCGGCCGGGAAGCGGGTAATCACTTCGTGGCCTTTTTCAGTGACCACAATTTCTTCTTCGATGCGTGCAGCGCTCCAGCCATCCGTGGACGGCCAGAAAGTTTCCAGCGCAAACACCATCCCCGGCTTGATCTCAGTCGGGTGTTCAAACGAAACCAGCCGGCTGATCACCGGCTTCTCCCAGATGGCCAGCCCGATTCCGTGCCCGTACTGCAAAGCGAAGCATGCTTCTTCGTTCGGGAAGCCGAACTCCTGCGCCTTCGGCCACACGGCCGCTATTTCAGCGGTTGTGCGCCCCGGACGCACCAGCTCAATCGCAGCATCCAGGTATTCCCTGCACCGTTTGTAAGCGTCATTCATAGCATGCGAAGCGTAGCCAATGGTGAAGCAGCGGTAATAGCAGGTTCGGTATCCCATATAAGAATGGAGAATGTCGTAGTACACGGGATCACCGGGACGCAGCACGCGATCCGAGAACACATGCGGATGCGGGTTGCAGCGCTCCCCGGAAATCGCGTTGACCGCTTCCACGTATTCGGAGCCAAGATCATAAAGAACTTTGCTGACCAGCCCCACGGCCTGGTTCTCGCTCATGCCCGGCTTCATTGCGCGGTAGAGTTCGTCGTAAGCCGCGTCGACCATCATCGCGGACGTATTCAGCAAAGTAATCTCGTCGCGCGTTTTGATCAGCCGCGCTTCGGACATCAGCGCCTGCCCATCCACAACTTTGATTCCTTCTTTCTGCAACGCGAAAAGCACCGGCAGTTCGATGATGTCGATCCCCAGCGGCTCCTTGTGCAGCCCGCGCATTTCAAGCTCGATGCGAATTTTCTTGGCGACATCCTCAGCCCGCCCCATCTCAGGCGTCATCGCGCCCCGCAGCATCGAGATTCCCGCCCGTGATCGCTCCCCCAGCCACGGACAATGCAACTGATGATGCTTGGCAGCCGATCCAAAGTCCCACAGAATTGGCTCGTCATTTTGTGGCAGAAGCGTAAAGCGGTTCGCCTTATCCTGCGCCCATGTGCCAATGTGCGTCGCCGTCAGGTAGCGCACATTGTTCATGTCGAAACAAAGCAGCGCCCCCATCTCCGACTTCGCCAGCAGATCCTTCGCTTTCTGCAACCGCTCGCGCCGCAGCCGATCAAAATCAACGCGGTTTTCCCAATCGACCGCCATCGTCCCATAAGTTGGCAAAGCCATAAGCCTCTCCTTCCCAGCTATCAGCTATCAGCGTTCAGCCGTCAGTTCCAGAAGCCTGTCATCCTGAGCGGAGCACGATGTTCGCAAAGCGAACAACGCGCGGAGTCGAAGGACCCCTACTCCCTAACAAACGCTCGACGCCCGGCACGGTTTTACTGATAGCTGATAGCTGACAGCTATTTTCCGCAGAGTTCGCGAGCCGCCTCAAACACCGTCTGCTCCGTCGGCACCGTCACATCTTCCAGCGGAGGCGAGAACGGAATCGGAACATGCATCGCGCCCATCCGCTTCACAGGCGCATCCAAATCGTAGAATGCGCCCGTAGCGATCACCGACGCAAGTTCGGCGGTAGCGCCGTATCGCTCATAACCTTCGTCGAGAACAATAGCCCGCGACGTCTTCCTCGCCGATTCAATCAACGTCTTCTCATCCAGCGGCCACAGCGTGCGCGGGTCCACCACCTCGGCGCTCACTCCAACCTCTTCGAGCATCGCCGCCGCGCTCAGCGCGACTTGCACCATGCTGCTGGTGGCGACCAGCGTGATATCTTCCCCCACCCTCTTGATGTCCGCGACGCCCAGCGGAATCGTGTAATCCCCCGCCGGCACATTGCCCTTGAGTTTGTACATCATCTTGTCTTCGAAGAACACGACCGGATTGTCATCACGAATCGCCGTCTTCAGCAACCCCTTCGCGTCATACGGAGTCGACGGCATCACCACCTTCAACCCGGGAGCATGGCAGAACCACGCATGCAGCGATTGCGAGTGCTGCGCGGCCGAGCGCCGAGTCGCTCCCATCGTCGTCCGCATCACCATCGGCACTTTCCACTTCCCGCCGGACATGTAGTGCACCTTGGCCGCCTGGTTCACCATCTGGTCCATGGTCAGCGTGATGAAGTCGCCAAACATAATGTCGACAATCGGACGCATTCCCGTCATCGCCGCGCCCACCGCCAGCCCCGTAAAACCAGCTTCAGAGATGGGCGTATCGAGCACGCGTTCCTTACCGAATTCTTCCAGCAGCCCCGCCAGAACCTTGAATGGAGTTCCCGCCTCAGCCACGTCTTCGCCCATGATGCAGACGGTCGAGTCGCGCCGCATCTCTTCCGCAAGAGCTTCCCGAATGGCCTGCGCGAACGTCAGTTCGCGTTGCTCGGTTCCGGTCTGGGCCATCTCAGGCATACACATCCTCGTCCACTTCATCGAGATCCGGATAAGGCGCAGCGATCGCGAACTCAACTGCTTTCTGCATCCCCGCCTCAAGTTCGCTCGCGATGGCGTCCAGCCTGCTCTTGTCCGCTACCTTCTGCTCGATCAGCCATCTCCCGAAATTCACAATCGGATCGCGCTCCGTCTTCCACGTCTGCTCTTCCTGTTTCGAGCGGTAATACTCGCGGTTGATGTCCCCTACGTGATGTCCGTGATAGCGGTAGGTGTCGCACAGCAGAAACGCCGGACCCCCTCCGCGCCGCGCGCGATCGACCAGCTTTTTGGCATAGTCGTACACCGCGCGCACGTTTTGTCCATCAACTAACACCGCCTCCAGCCCAAACGCCGTCGCGCGCGCCAGAATATCGCCGGCGGTCGTTTCCGAATAGTGCGTGTATTCGGTATACAGATTGTTCTCGCAAACGTAGATCACGGGAAGCTTGAAAAGTTCAGCCAGATTCATCTCTTCATACAGAACGCCCTGCCCGAGCGCGCCTTCGCCGAAGAAACATACCGACACTTGATTCGTCCCCAGCCGCTTTGCCGAAAACGCCGCTCCCGTGGCAATGCCGGCGCTCCCGCAAACAATGGCATTCGCTCCCAGGTTGCCGGTCGCCGGGTCTGCAATATGCATGGAGCCACCCTTGCCCTTGCAGTACCCGGCCTCCTTCCCCAGCAGTTCGGCGAACATGAGGTGGGGGGAGGCACCCTTCGCCAAACAATGTCCATGGCCGCGATGCGTGCTCGTGATGTAGTCCGTACGTTCGAGCGCCTCGCATACTCCAACCGCCACCGCTTCCTCGCCAATATAAAGATGTGCCAGGCCCGGCATCAGAGCGCGTGTGTACAGCTCGTTGACCTGTCCTTCGAACAATCGGATCGACAGCATTTGCCGGTACATGCGAATCCACAAATCGACTTTTTGCAGGATCTCGCGAGGATCGGCGGCCGCGCTCATTTCTCTACTCCCGCCATCCGCGCCAGGACATCGAACATGACGGCAAAATCCAGCTTCTCCCAACCCATGCCTCGCGCCGCCGTGAGGAACTCGTTGCTGATGGCCGTGGTGGGAACGGGAACGTTTAGCTTGCGGCCCATGTCCATCGCCAGCAGCATGTCCTTCTGCATCATGTTGACGTCGAACCACGCTTCTTCCGGTTGTTGCAGCACAAACGGCCCACGGTACTGAATCATCGGCGAAGCAACCGCGCTGTGAACCAGAACATCGACTGCGACCGCGCGCGGAATTCCACTTTTCTCCGCCAGCAGCACGCCTTCCGAAAATGCCAGCATCTGCACGGCCAGGCTCAGGTTCACCGCGATCTTCATCGCCAGCGCCTGGCCATTGTCGCCCACGTGCGTCACCTTCGGTCCAATATCCAACAGGAGTGGCTTGAGCCGGTCAAAAGTCTCGTCGCGCCCGCCGACCATCACCGAAAGCTTGCCTTGTTGCAGCGTGATGACGCTTCCCGAAACCGGTGCGTCGATCATGTCCGCGCCTTTTTCGCGAACCTTCGCCGCCAGCGCGCGACTCACCTCCGGGCTCACCGTGCTCATGTCGATGTGGAATTTCCCGGGCGAAATCCCGGCCAGCAACCCGTCAGCTCCATCAGTAACAGCAGAGAGCGCGGCGGCGTTCGTCACCATCGTAAAGGTGATGTCTGAGGCCAATGCCACGGCCTTCGGAGAATCCGCAAATTTCATTCCGCGCTCGATCAACCACTGCGCTTTGGAGCGGGTCCGGTTGTAGCCGGTCACGGTGTGCCCCTTCTCCATGAGACGGCTCACCATGTTGCCGCCCATCACCCCCAGACCGACAAATCCAAGCTTCGCCATCGAAAATTTCCCTTCCCCTAATCCCACGCCTAATCCCATCGCTTGGGAGTTCTAATTAAGCCTGGCTCCGTTCATGAACGTAGCGCCCGCACCTTACAGCGTAGCGCCCGCACCCTAGAGCGTAGGGCCGGCACCTTGCCGGCGGTTACGAGAGCGCCCCGCCCTCGGCCCCGCGTAGCGACAGCCGCCCCAGGCTGTCCGAGAACGCTGACGGAAACCTAGAAAAGATCACGCGGCCACGACACTACTCGGAGTTCCCTTCGGAACCTCTCTGCCTAAAGCCGCCGGATTCCTCCGTGTCCTCCGTGGTGAACGCTCTTCGCCGCCACTTAACGAGACCTAAACGTCCGAGTGCGCCCGCGCCGGACCCTTTTTCGTCCCTGACGAATCCGCCAGCACCTGCTTCAAATGAGCGCGCATCGCCTCCCGCGCCTTGTCCGGATCCCGCTTTTCGATCGCCGCCAGAATGCGTTTGTGATGGAACTGGCCCCGCTCGGGCCCGCCCTCCACATTGAAAATGCGGCTGCGCTGCTCCCGCAACACCGCCACGATCGAGTCCAGAAGCGAGAGAATCATCGGATTGCCCATCGCTTCGGCCAGCGCCAGGTGAAAGTCGAGATCGGCCTCGACGTACGCCTCCGGATCCTCCAGACTCCGATCCATGATTGCCACTGCTTCCCGCATCGTCGCCAGCAATGGCTCGTCGATCCGTATCGCCGCCCGCGCCGCGATCTCCGGCTCCAGCACCTGCCGCAATTCCGCCAGGTGCAGCGACCCCTCTTGCTGGTTGACCCGGACCATCCAATCGAGCGACTGCCGCATGCCTTGCCCGGTTCCATTCGTGACGAACGTCCCCCGCCCGGAATAGGCCTCAACCAATCCCTTCTCGCGCAGCGTCTTCACTGCTTCACGCACCGCCGTGCGGCTCACCCCAAAGCGCTGCGCCAGATCCCGTTCGGCCGGCAGTTGGTCGCCGGGCTGGAGCTGTCCTTTGACAATCGACTCCTCCACCTGCTTCACAATCTGTTCGAACAGTCGTGAAGTTCGCACCGTTCGGTAGACGGGCTTCGGATTTGTAGGGTCGGAGTCCGGATTTGCCATATATCACACCTTGTCAATACTTTGGCCAAGTGGTCATACCAGCATACCATTTGGGCAAATCACTATACCTTACACCCATTCACGCCCGTCCCCGCCCTGCTGGTGTCGCGTCGTGTCCCCAAATTCGTCACATAACTTTGTCATCCCGACCGGAGCGAAGCGGAGTGGAGGGCCCTTGTGTTTCATTGCCTTCGACTTCTTCCTCGTTCTCCAATACGCAACTTATCCCCCCTGGTTCCTCCGTGCACCTCTGTGTACTCTGTGGTTCATGCTTTTGACCGTCGCGTTCGCCACTGAACTCTCCGCTCACTGAATCCAAACCGTCTTGATATTCACAAACTCCCGAATTCCCTGCACCGACAATTCGCGCCCGTGCCCCGAACTTTTCACACCCCCAAACGGCACCCGCGGGTCCGAAGCCACCATCTTGTTCAGGAAAACCATCCCCGCCTCCAGTTCATTGATGAACCGCTCGGTTTCTCCGGGATCGTTCGTCCACGCGCTCGCCCCCAATCCAAAGCGGCTGTCATTGGCGATCTGAATCGCTTCATCGATATCCTTGACGCGAAAAATCGAAGCGACCGGGCCAAAGAACTCTTCGTTGTAGGCGGGCGAGTTCTTCGGTATCTCCGTGAGCACCGTCGGTGCGTAGAAGTTGCCGGGCCGGTCCAGCGGCTTTCCTCCGGTGAGCACCCGAGCGCCCGCCGAGACGGTTTTTTTCACATCCGCATCCAGAGACGTCACCGCCTCCGCGTTGGCTAGCGGCCCCAGTTGTGTGCTCTCGTCAAAGGGATCGCCGATCCGCAGCGCCTCCATGCGGGTCACAAACTTCTTTTCGAATTCGTCGGCAATTTTTTCGGAAACGATAAACCGCTTGGCGGCAATGCATGACTGCCCGTTGTTCTGAACGCGTGCTTCCACCCCCGTGGCCACAGCCGCCTCCAGGTCGGCGCTCGGCATCACAACGAACGGATCGCTCCCACCCAGTTCCAGCACGACTTTCTTGATGCGCTTGGCGGCCGAAACTCCCACCTGAACGCCCGCCTGCTCGCTGCCCGTAAGAGTGGCCGCCACAACTCGAGGATCGTTCAGGATGCCATCAACCGGCCCCGAGCCGATCAACAGCGTCTGGAAAACGCCTTCCGCAAAACCGGCGCGGCGCAGAATATCCTCAATCTTCAATGCGCACTGCGGCACATTCGACGCATGCTTCAGCAAGCCGACGTTACCCGCCATGAGCGCAGGCGCAGCGAAACGCATAACCTGCCAGAAAGGAAAATTCCACGGCATGATAGCGAGGATCGGCCCGATCGGCAGGTAGCGGATGAAGCTGCGGCGCGCGCCTGTTTCGATGATTTCGTCAGCCAGGAATTTCTCGGCATTCTCCGCATAATAGCGGCATCCCGTCGCACACTTGAGAGCTTCCGCAACCGCCGCCTTGATCGGCTTACCCATCTCGAGCGTCATCAGGTGTGCGCACTCGTCTTTTTCGTTCTCAAGAATTTCTGCGGCCCGCATCATCTTGGCCCGTCGGTCCGCAAATGAAGTCCGCCGATGCGTCCGAAATGCGGAAGCGGCCCGCTGTAGTTTGCCTTCAATCTGCGCGGCGGTAAGCGGGTCGAAAGTTTTCACCACTTCGCCCGTCGCCGGATTAATGGTCGCAATCGCCATGTTGAAAATGATTCCCTTCCCTCTGGACTGAATAGCGTTTGCACGCCGCCTGGCCAAGCCCACCCTCCCACCATGATGGCAGACTGGATACTACCCTGTCTTGCGGTCGGACCACAATACTACTTGACGGGTAGCCCACGTCAAGGCTATATCTTCCTTCGCCCATTTTTGCCACCCAAATGGGGGGTTTCGAACAAGCAACGTTGCATTCCTCTGTTGGAGGTCGTCATGCACTTTCGAGTGAAAGGCGCTCGGGCGCTTGCCCTGGCATGCCTGGTGTTCGCTATCTCGGTTCCGTTGAGTTCCCAGACCACTACCGGCCGCATCATCGGCAACGTCCATGATCAGACCGGCGCGGCCATAGCTGGAGCCAATTTGACCATCACTGATGTCCAGCGCGGCACGGTGCGCAAAGCCACCACTGACGACTCCGGAGGTTATGTGGTCTCCAACCTTATCCCCGGAATCTATACCGTGCGCGCCGAGGCCAAGGGCTTCAGAACCGTAGAGCGTGATGACATCCAGATCGAGGTCGCAACCGACGTAACGGTTGATCTCGGCCTTTCCCCGGGCAATGTCAAAGAAATCGTGGTCGTCACCAGCGAGGTTCCACTCGTCAATACCGTCTCTTCGACTCTAGGCGGAACGCTCAGCAATAAGGAGATCAACGATCTCCCCCTTAACGGCCGGAATTACGAAAATCTTCTCCAGTTGCGGCCGGGTGTCACGCGTTATCCCGGCGGCGGATTTTCCACCACCAGCGCCAACGGCCTGCGCGCGGAAGATAATGCTTATTTTGTCGAAGGATTGTTCAACAGCGAACCATATTCGGGCCAAGCGATCATCAACGGTGCAGGCATCGCCGGTGATTCAGCGACCATCCTGCCGATTGATGCCATTCAGGAATTCAATGTACAGCAGAATCCTCCCGCTGAATATGGCTGGAAACCGGGAGCAGTGGTGAACGTCGGGCTCAAATCGGGCACTAATGACATCCACGGGACAGCGTTTGCGTTTGGGCGCGACGGGGTGATGGATGCCCGGAACTTTTTCAACACAGCCCCCAATCCCAAGCTCGGCCGCGCCCTGGAACAATATGGCGGCAGCGTTGGCGGCCCTATTGTCAAAGACAGAGTTTTCTTCTTTGGCGCATATGAGGGACAGATGTATGACGTAGGAAACTCCTACGGAGGCGTCGCCGGCCCCTTTATGGTTCCCTCCTTGACTAACGCCAACAACTGCCTCTTCCTCGCCACCGGCGATTGCGGCAGCAGCATTCCGGACGCGATCGCGGATTTAACATCGCCGGGGGCGATTGCCCAGGGCATCACGATCAGCAATGCCAGCCAGCTAATGTCCGGCTGCACCGTTTCGGGCTCTGCGGTTAGTTGCAACGGAACCGGCTTCCCTACAAACAACACTCAAAGCACCAGTATTCCGAATGGCTTTCCCAACGATGTTACCGTTCACAACGCCCTCGGCAAGGTCGATTTCAATCTGAACCAGAATCACCACTTCAACGGAATGTACTTCTTCGGGAACAACACGGGGACAGTCGAAGACTTTCCCGAGTTGCAGTCGAAATGGCGCTCCGATATTCATACCCGCGCCCAGGTAGTCGGCGGAAGCTGGGTCTGGACTCCCAATGCGCGGTGGGTGAACGAAGCGCGCTTCGGATACAACCGGCTTTACCAGCCGACATTGCCGGGCGATCTCAGTACGCCCGCGTCCGCCTATGGATTGGACACCGGCGTCTCCGGCCCGGAAACCGGTGGTCTGCCCCGCATCAGTTTTGGACCGACCTTTACCGGACTGGGAGGATTCAAATGGCCTAAGTTCCAGGGCCCCGACTCGATCACCCAGTTCGTGGATCACATTTCTTACGTCACTGGCAAGCACGCGCTGAAATTCGGCGTGGAAGTACATCATGATCTCGTGACCAACGCCGCGTTTGGCAATTCGCGGGGCACCATCAAGTTCCTCGGTGGCACCTATACCAACCCGGCAATTCCCGGTTCGGCGTCGACTACGCTGGAGGACTTCTTCGCCGGTGCGCCCACGGTTGCATCCGTGGAAGTTGGCAATCCGACTCTTCACCTTCACAACTGGGCCTATTCCTTCTTCGCACAAGACGACTGGCGCATCGCCCGCAACCTGACTCTGAACCTTGGTTTGCGCTATGAGTACAGCACGGTTCTGCAGGAGGATCACAATCTCCTCGGCAACTTTGACCCGAACGTGGGCTTGGTGCAAGTGAATGTCGGCCCGAATCGGATCAGCAACGCCTACAATCCCGATCACTCCAACTTCGGTCCGCGCTTCGGATTTGCCTGGGATCTGTCTGGTAGAGGCCAAACCGTGCTCCGCGGCGGCGGCGGGCTCACCTACGAAACCGTGAACTGGCAGTCGTTCATCGCCTTCAACAATGCCTTCGGCCTGGGCAGCGTCCCCACAGGCGCAATCATCGATGCCGGTGGAGATACCTCCGGCGGCACCATCACGACCGCAAACATCACCGTCGGTCCAAGCGTTCCCTGGGACAACGGCCCGGTCTACGGCAACCTGAGCGCAGTGAACTGCTTCGCTAGTCCTTGCCCGATTATGACGGTCGACCATAATCTGACCACGCCCTATGTCTGGAATTGGACCCTCAGTCTGCAGCACTCGTTTACTCCAAACCTCACGATGGAGATTGCCTATGTTGGCAATCACGGCCAGAATTTAACCGGCATTCGCGACATTAACCAGCCGCCGGTGGGCTCAGGATGGCCAGCAGTCAACGTCGCCACTTGCAACGCGAACCTCGTGCCCAACCAGGTTCCCGGCGGGCCCCCCGTTTATGACGTCAACAACACGCTCAATAATGGCGCGCCCTGCCAGGTTGCGCCCGAGGTAGGGCCGTTCAACTCCAAGTTTGGATATCTCAGCAACATCTTCCAGATGGGGAACGTCGACCGATCCAACTACAACGGGTTACAGGCGACATTGAACGCCCGGAACTTTCACGGACTGTCTATGGTCGCCGGCTATACGTGGTCGCATGCGCTCGACGATGTGGGAGCGAACTGGGACTTCGGTTACGGTTCCGGGCTGCCGCAGGATGCCTACCACCCAGGGAACGAATACGGGAGCAGCGATTTCGACGTTCGCAACCGCTTCACCCTTTCGGCCACCTACGCTCTCCCTGGCAAGAAAGGTTACGGGCAGGCCTTGGAAGGTTGGGAAATCAACACCATCATCACTCTACAGAGTCCGCAACCCTGGGGGCCAATGGATGAGGGAACCGATGCGGCCGGCATCGGGCCGCTGCCCGTCAGTCCTCCAGCCAATAGCCCGATTCGTTGGAGCTTCTACGGGAACCCACACGATTTCAAGCCGACAGCAAGTGGGATTCCGTTTTTCGGGGGAACCGATGCCCCCAGCATGCCGACCAGTAACGCGGCTTGCAACGCAAAGGCGCTGGCTATCGATGGAGGAACACCCGGCGCAGCGACTGAATCCCTGGCCTTCTTCGGCTGCTATGCCGACGGGAACTCCATCATGATTCCCCCAGCCCTCGGGAGCTTCGGCAACATGACCCGCAATACTTTCTCCGACCGGGGTTTCCGCGACGTGGATTTTTCTGTAGCCAAGAACTGGCACTTCACCGAACGCTTGCATGCGCAGTTCCGCGCCGAGTTCTTCAACATTCTCAACCACCCCAACCTCGCCAACCCGTACGGCGGACAGAACGGTTTCGGATTTAACGATCCCTCCGTTCAGCCGTTCGGTTGCGCCTGCGCCACACCCGACGTCGCTGCTGCCAATCCGGCTGTGGGTTCGGGAGGCCCGCGCTCGGTTCAACTGGGCTTGAAACTAACTTTTTGAGCGCGCCGCCCTCCCCAAAGCGGAGCCGGGGTTTCATCCGGCCCCACATTTTTTTTGAAAGGAAATCATCCTGTGACAACGCTTACGACGCATCACTCTCAATTCATCAAGGTGACTTTGACCTTGTTTCTGCTCGGAGCGCTGGGTAGCCTGTTTCTCGTGCAAGAGATGTTCGCCCAACAGAACGAAATCGAGAAGCGAGAGCGCACCATCGACGAAATTAGAACCGAGGCCATCCATCGCGCCGAGGTAGGCCAATACCCGCTAATCGGGCTCGATCCGGGCGACATTAGAGAAGCCTTCGCATCGATCCATACGAAGGATAAAGACGAGTGGGCCGCCGCGTTTATGGGAGTTGCCGACCGCTACATGAACGAAGCGAAATCGCTGCAGAAAACCGATCCCACGAAAGCGAATGCCGACTACATCCGCGCGTGGCGGCTCTATTCGTTCGGACGCTGGCCGTTTCCAGCTTCTCCCGGGAAGCAACGCTCCTATGAAAAAGCGATTGAGGCCTTCCGGGCACATGCAAAGTTCTGGGATCCACCGATGGAAATCGTGAGGATTCCTTTCGAAGGAAAAGAGATTATCGGCTATCTTCGGCTCCCGAAAAACGCGAGCGGCCCCGTTCCCCTAGTCCTCGCAGTGAATGGACTGGACAGCCGCAAAGAGGATCTTGCGGAAAGCTTCAGCGCAATTCTCCCCTTTGGCGTCGGCTATCTTGCTGTGGACGGCCCGGGGACGGGCCAGAATCCCATCAAGGTCAGTGAGAATGCGGAGCGCGTGCTCTCCCGCGTGCTCGATTACATTGCAACCCGGCCCGAGATCGACAAGAACAGAGTTGCCATGCACGGTGTAAGCTGGGGCGCATACTGGGCCACGAAGATGGCGATCGTGGAGCGCGCGCGCCTGAAAGGAACCAGCGCGCAGTCGCCACCCATCGACAAGTTCTTCCAGAAAGAGTTTGTGGCGAACTCCTTGCTGGGCAACCGCGAATACCTCTTCGATCAGGTTCCGGCCCTGATGGCGATTTTCGACAACGTGAAAACATTAGATGAATTGGAGGAAAGCTTGCCGAAAATGTCGCTCGTGAAACAAGGTCTGCTCGGCAAGCCCATGGCACCCATGCTCATTCTTGCCGGAGTGCGCGACACCCAGGTTCCCCTCTCCGACATCTACCTGCTCCTCGACAACGGCGACGTGCCCAAGACAGCATGGATCAATCCCGAGGGCGGTCACCTCGGGCGACAGGTTGGAGTCTGGCCTGATCCCCGCATTTTCAAGCAAGTCATCATCCCCTGGCTGGTGCACCTTTTGGAACCCGAAGCACTAGTCAAGTGAAGTCAATGGACGGCCCACTTCGTGCGGCAGCGAGCACAGCGTTCGGCGCCGAAATCTCACATTACTATCGAAATACAGCCTTTCCTGTACGCTTTTGTAACCTCCGTAACTAGATTTGTCTCACCGTCCCTGTCACGCTTACCCAACGCTAACACGTGGGTGAGGCATGTTGTATCAGTCCAGTCAGTCCATCACCGGCACCATTTTGGTCGCCGATGACCAACCCGCAAATCGCGAGCTGTTAGAGGAGCTCCTCACTACACAGGGCTTCAAAGTAATTACCGTTCCGGACGGGGCCGCTGCCCTTGAGCAAGTAAACAAAGTCCAGCCAGAGTTAGTGCTTCTGGACGTCATGATGCCGCACATGGATGGGTTCACAGTGTGTGCGCACATTAAAACCAATCCTGAAACTTACCTGACCCCTGTAATTCTGATTACGGCCCTATCCGACAAGCAAGACCGGATAGAAGGTATCAAGGCAGGCGCGGATGATTTCCTGAGCCGTCCTGTTGATCGAACTGAGTTGCTTGCGCGCGTGCGTTCACTCCTGAAGCTCAAGCAGCGTACAGACGAACTGGAACGGGCCGAGTCTGTGCTGTTTTCTCTCGCGCGAAGCATCGAGGGCAAGGACCCTTACACCCATGGCCACTGTGAGCGCCTGTCCGAATACTCCATTCGATTAGGCGACCAGCTCGGGCTGCCGGAGGATCAAATTATTGCCCTCCGACGCGCCGGTGTCGTGCATGACATCGGCAAAATCGCCGTGCCGGACGCTATTCTACTCAAGCCCGGCAAGCTTTCCGCGGAAGAATGGACTCTCATTCATGAGCACCCCGTTGTTGGAGAGCGAATCTGCGCGCCTTTGAAGTCGTTTCGCCTGGTGCTCCCGATCATTCGTCACCATCACGAAAAATTCGACGGCTCCGGTTATCCCGACGGATTGCGGAAAGACGACATCCCTGTTACTGCCCGGGTGCTGCAGATCGTCGACGTTTACGACGCGCTGACCACAGAAAGACCCTACAAGCCCGCTTTCTCCATCACGGATGCGCTGCAAACCATGAAGCAAGAGGTAGCCCGGGGCTGGTGGGATCCAAACATCTTTGATCAGTTCGAGCAACTGGTCAGGAGCGGGACCGCGGATTTCTTGTTTCGCGGAGCGGTCGCGGGTCATTAAACGCGGTCGGCGAAGATGGAAGTAATAAAGATGGCAGTAGGCAGATTGTGACCTTGCGAAAGGAAGCTCGCCACCGGGAGCGGCCGGCCGGATTTTAGCGACGAACGCTATCGAGGAGCGCGTGATGATGGCAGGCAAAATCGGAAAATGGGTATCCAGAGGCCGGTGGCGTTTGTACTTGTTGTTTCCTCTGCTGACGGTCTTGCCACTCGCCTTCTTCGCCTACTCCGCGGGCCAGTTGCTCAGACATAGCATAGAACGGCAGGCAGTCACCGAGAGTACGCAAATCGCGCGCCTGTCTGCCACTCTTGTCGAGGAGCATTTTCGTCAGAGCACGGCATTTCTGGAATCCATTGCCGGACGGCCTTCGCTTGTTCAGGCGTGGCGGCAAAGAAATCTGGCCCTGGTCGAGACCCGACTCTCGCAAGCCAGTGCTTTGCGCCGCGACTTCTCCTTTGTGAGTGTTTACGATCCTGATGGCACAATGCGTGCCATCTATCCCTCCCAACCAGCCTTGATTGGCCACAATTTCGCATTTCGCGACTGGTACAAGGGAGTGACGCGGCAGTGGCGTCCTTACGTTTCCGAGGTCTACCGAAGCGCCGTCCCGCCACATCAGACCGTGGTGGCGATTGCGGTTCCCATCACAGACGAAGCTGGCAACCCTGTCGGGATCCTCATGGCGCCCTATGCGCTCGACTCAATCAGTCAATGGCTGGTCGGAACCAACCTCGATGGAGCGTGGACGATCTCTGTAGTGGACCGGAACGGGCGCCTCTCTGCCCGCCCAAATATCGATCCTCTTGCTCAACCGATCGCACTCGGAGATTACGAACCCGTGAAGCGGTTGCAAGCAGGCAGCGCCGGCAACGGCATGTTTGCACGTGCCGGTAATACTTTCTTTACGCGTTACGAACCCGTGCCTAAATATGGATGGGGGATCCTGGTGGAACGGCCAGCCTCTGCCCTGCGGCAAGGGATGTGGGCGATAGAAAGGCGGGTCTGGTTTCTTGGCTTGATATTTTTGTGTGTCGGTCTGGGATTAAGCATCTTCATGGTATCTCTCTATTCCCGGCTGGAAACCGGTAACCGGTTTCTTGATCTCTCGATCGACATGTTCTGCATCGCGGGTTTTGACGGATTCTTCAAGAGCCTGAATCCCTCCTTCGAAAAGACCCTGGGCTTTACAACCGAAGCGCTCATGGCAAAGCCCTATCTGGAATTCATTCATCCGGATGATCGTCAGAAGACCGCTTCCGAGGCGGCACGGCTCGAGGATCGCGAAGTAACCTTTGCCTTCGAAAACCGCTACCTGTGCAAAGACGGCAATTACAAATGGCTGTTGTGGAACGCCATTGCCGTGCCCGAACAGGGTCTTATCTATGCGGTCGCACGCGATATCACGGAGCGAAAGCGGGCGGAAGAGGAACGCCAGAGATTTACAACCAGCTTGGAGACGGCAAATCGCGAGCTGGAACTCAGAAATCGCGAAGTCGAACGCGCCACCCAATTGAAGAGCCGTTTTCTCGCCAGCATGAGCCACGAGTTGCGAACCCCATTGAATGCCATTGTGGGTTTTTCCGATCTGCTGGCCGAGGAGACTGCAGGCCAGCTCAATGAAAAGCAGAAGCGCTTCGTCAACCACATCAAAAAAGGGTCCGGGCATCTGCTGCAGCTCATCAACGACATCCTGGATCTTTCGAAAATCGAAGCCGGCCAACTCGAAATCCGATGCGAAGATTTCCAGGTGGAGGACGCTCTGCCCGAGGTCCTCTCCATCATTCGTCCGCTGGCGATGGCCAAGAACATTCAGATTGAACGTACAGCCGATGCACATCGGCCAATCTATGCTGACCGCGTTCGCTTTAAGCAGATCCTGTACAACCTGCTGAGTAATGCCGTGAAATTCACCCCTAAGGAAGGTCGCATCACCATCGATTGTGCCGAGCAAGGAAACTTCATCGCGATCTCCGTGACCGATACCGGTATCGGCATCCGGCATGAGGAGCAAACGATTATCTTCGAGGAGTTCCGGCAAGCCGGCGGCAGCGACAATACCGTCAGCGAGGGCACAGGACTGGGCCTCGCGATCACGAAACGCCTCGTCGAGCAACAAGGCGGAAAGATTTCTTTGGAGAGCACACCCGGCAAAGGCAGCCGATTCACCTTCACCCTTCCCGCGGCATCTGGAGCCGCTGACGTCAACTCCGCACAGAAGCCGGCGAGTGGCGTAGGCGCGGTAGCCCCTCGGGGCAAGCCGCTCGTGCTGGTTGTGGACGACGAAGTTCCCGCTCGCGAGCTTCTGGCCGGCTATCTGGAATCCGACTATCAAATTGCCATGGCTGCGTCGGGACCTGAGGCTCTCACCAAAGCCCAACAATTGCGGCCTGACGCGATCACCCTGGATGTATTGATGCCGGGCGGCAGCGGCTTCGAAACTCTGATCGCGCTCAGAAAAACACCCGAGACGGCGAACATCCCAATCATTATCGTGTCCATCGTTGACCAGAAACGGGTGGGCTTTGCCTTGGGTGCAGCCGACTATCTCATCAAACCAATTCGCAAGCCGGCGCTTTTGGAAGCGATTCGCAAACACGTTTCGCCCCATGGCGATGAGGATGCCGCAATCCTGCTCGTCGACGACGATCCCGGAGCTCTCGAATTGCTGGAGGAGAGCCTGCGTTCCTCCGGATATGAGACGCAAAGCGTAAGGTCCGGCGCCCGCGCTTTGGAAGTCCTCTCCTCGAAGCTTGTGGGCGCGGTCGTGCTCGATCTTCTGATGCCCGGCATGGATGGTTTTCAAGTCATTCAGCATCTCCGGCAGCAGCCCACCTTGAAGGAATTGCCGATCCTTGTCATGACTGCCAAAACGTTAACTGCGGAAGAGATTGCTGTTCTCAGCCAGCAGACTCAAGCTCTCTTTCAAAAGGACGGATCCTGGCAGCAACAGCTCACCGTCGAGGTGGCAAAAGTGCTCGAAAGCCGCAAGCTGGCAAAGTCTGCGGGACAATCATGATCAAAGCTCTCATCGCCGAGGACAATGCTGTCAACCGGGAATTGCTCCGGGAGTTGCTCGAAGCCCACGGCTATGAAGTCGTCGAAGCGTGCGATGGAGAGGAAGCGCTCCAACTGACCGAGCAGACGCAGCCTGACATACTTCTGCTCGACATCGGCATGCCCAGGCTCGATGGTTTTGGCGTCCTGCGCAAAATTCGTGAGAACCATCAACTGGCGCCGTTACCCGCGCTGGCCGTTACCGCCTACGCAATGCCCGAAGATCGCAAGCAAATCCACGATGCCGGATTCGACGGCTACCTGTCGAAGCCCATCGATTCGCAATCGCTTTTTAAGGAACTCGATCGTCTTCTGAGCAAACGTGAGGGTCACAGCGCTCAGCCGAATCAAGGCGCCGGCGGCGCAAACGCGAAAGCGGCTAGCAACAAGCTGTAGGAATTTCTTTAGGGAGGCTCTGATTAAGACCCAGGGATCTCCGTGGACCTCTGTGTCCTCCGTGGTTCACGCTCTTTGTCGATACTTAATCAGAGTTTCCTTAGACAATCTGATTCGCGCGGGCTGGCGGAACGCGAGTTCCCTTTTGGTTCCTGGGCAGGTACCCGTTCATCAGCCAGTCTGCGGCGCGAGGCAAGGCTGCCTCGATAGCCGGCGACAGCCCCTGAGAAATTTCCTCCGGCAGCGGCCCGGTCTGGCAAGCCAGCACTCGCACTTCGACTCCACAGCTTTCCTGCAGTTCGCGAAGCAGGTTGGAGGTGGGCAATTGGTGGATGGAGAAGTCGTCGAGTTTGGCCATGGGGATGTCATCTGGATCGATCTCGAACACCTCGCCAGGAGTGCGTCCCGCGTCGAACGCGTCCAGGATCAGCAAACGCTCCGGTCGAACATGACTTAAACAGAGCGTGAATAGCAGCTTCCGCACACTGGTTCCAACATCGAGCAGGCAGACGGCTTCGGGCACGGCGTGGTGCTTTTCTACGTAGTCCACCACGGCGCATCCGAAGCCGTCATCCCCGAACAAAATATTCCCGCAGCCGAGTATCAGAGTCGGTTTCCGACAAAAGTCGGGCAGGCTGTATTGTTCGATCTCTTGCATTTCTCTTTCTTCAGTTCGTCAGCGTGTCCATCAACTTGCCTTCTGAGTCGAAGATATCCATCTTGACCGATACCTTGCCGTCCAGCCGGTGAGTCGCACAGGACAAGCATGGGTCGTAGGCGCGGATCGACATTTCTACCGTATTCAATACTCCCTGGTCGTACTTGCCGTTATGGATCAAACTCTTCGCGGCCTGCGTGACCGACATATTAATGGGAGCGTTGTTGTGAGTTGTGCCCACGATCAGGTTGACGTTGGTGATCATTCCGTCAGCGTCAGTGGTGTAGTCGTGGATGAGCGTGCCGCGCGGCGCTTCCGTGCAACCGACTCCGCGAGCTGCCCGGGCCTTCACCTTCACGCGCGTTTCGGTGCTCGTGATCTCTGGATCATCGAGCAGTCGAATCGCGTTTTCGGCGTTGTAGAGGAGCTCGATCAACCGCGCCCAGTGATAGAGCAGAGTCAGTTGGGCGGGCCGCCCGAACTTCTGGCGGAACTCCACCAGTTCGGCTTGAGCGAGAGGCGTGTCGATGTGATCGCAGACGTTGATTCGAGCCAGCGTGTTCGCCCGATACACGCCCTTGGTATTGTCGACGTCCATGGAGAGACCTTCTCCCCACTGTTTGGCGTAGGGGAACTTCAGGTAGCTCCACGACTCGATGTGCTCTGAGATGTAGTCCGTATAGCGGTCGTACGGGAAATCGTCGTACGTTCCATTCGGCTTCATCAGGCGAAGTTTGCCATCGTAAAGATTGAGCGCGCCGTCCTCTTTGACCGTGCCGATGAAGCCAGTTGTAATCACACCGAGCGACTTCACTACGTCAAGGTACTTGGGGAAGACGTTTTCTTTGGCAAAAGCGATAGAGAATTTGGCCAGTTCCAGAGCCTCATCCGCCATCTTGCGAAGTTGATCGCGGTCGGCAGCAGCCAGCGCTTTGCTGAACCCGCCGGGAACAGCCGCCTGCGGATGAATCGCCTTGCCCGCCAGAATTTCCAGCATCTGCGCGCACATATGCCGCACACGCACGACGCGAGCAGCGATATCTGGCGCCGCCTTGAGAATGCCCATCACGTTGCGCACTGAGTAATCGGCATCGGGACCGAGCAGGAAATCCGCTCCCGCCAAAAAGTAAAAGTGCAGAATGTGTTCTTCCATGTACGCGACGCTGTTGCAGAGTTCGCGCAGCTTCTTTCCGGCTGGCGGCGGCTCTACGCCGAAAACGGCGTCGCAGGCCTTGGCTGCCGCTAGGTGGTGCGACCATGGACACACTCCGCAAATACGCGGCGTGATGCGCGGCAGATCTTCTACCGGGCGGCCCAGGCAGAACTTTTCAAAACCGCGCAGCTCGATGACATTCACCCGCGCGGTATCGACATTGCCCTCATCGTTAAGCTGAATGGTGATCTTGGCATGGCCCTCGATGCGAGTGACCGGCTGAATTACCAATGTTTTTCCCATGACTACCTCCGGGGCATCGGCCGGAGTCGGCCAGCGCCAGCAAAACGGTTAAAGGTTGCGGCTCGATCCGGAATCTGCTTGGCATCGAGGCCGATGCTGGAAAGAGCGCCCATCATATCCACCATGGGATTCGCCTTTTCCGAGAGCGGGCCGAAACAGCCCTCACACGGCATATACGCGCGAATGCAGCGCGGTGTGGCGCCGCCGCCGCAACCGGCGCGAGTCGCCGGGCCCAGGCACAGGTAACCTTGCTCCATCAGGCATCGCATCTCAGTCAGAGGCGCGCCCTGAGTGAACTCCGGATCTTCGAAGCGGCGCTTCAAAGTCGACACGGATTTCTTCTCGCGCTTGGTCGGGCATTCGTCGCATACGCTCTTCGCAGGCAGCGTAGGCAGAGGCTTGCCTTCGAGCAGAGCGATCAGTGCCCCAGCCACCATCTCCGGCGTAGTCGGACATCCCGGCAGATAAGCGTCCACTTTGACGACCTCGTGCAAGGCATACACACGGTCGGTCAAGGGCGGTATCTGTTCATGCGGGAGTCCGTTCGCCTCGGTGCTGACGCTATCGCGATAGACCTTCTGCATTATTTCGTCGGTCGTATAAAGGTTATTGAGTGCGGGAATCCCGCCAAAGCACGCGCACGATCCGAGGGAGATGAGAACCTTGCACTTCTTGCGCATCTCCTGCGCCAGGTGCTTGTGCTCATCGCTGCGGATTCCTCCGGAAATAAGTCCGACATCCGCGGCGGGGATTTCCATCTCCGCGTTTTCGCCAGTCTGACCGAAGAGCTTGTGGTCCATCAGCACGGGCATGTGTACGATTTCCACTTGTTTGAGTACATCGATGAGCGGTTCGCCGATGTCGAGGATTGTTACCTCACAGCCTCCACATATCGAGAACCACTCGGCGGCAATTCGAGCTGCCATGCTGCACCTCCGTGTCAGTCTTGAATCTATTTGCTTCGTTCATGCTTCATTGCTTGTACGGGCTCGGTCCCAGTTTTTGGACCTGCTCCGTAAATCCCTGGACCACCTGCGCAAATCGTGGACCTTCCGCTGCCGATACCCACTCCAGACGAAAACGTTCCTCCTCCACGCCAAAGTCGGCGAGCATCAGGCGAATCGCCTCCGCCCGCTGTTCCGCTTTCAGGTTGCCTTCTTGGTAGTGGCAGTCGCCCTTATGGCAGCCACACATCAGAACGCCATCGGCGCCCTTGGTCAGCGCCTCAATGACCAGGTTCGGGTGGACCATGCCCGAGCACATCACGCGCACCATGCGGATGCTGGGCGGATACTGGATGCGCGAAACCCCGGCGAGGTCGGCGCCGGCATACGAGCACCAGTTGCAGCAGAGAGCGATGATCAACGGCTGAAAAGTTTCGCCCATCAGGCTTCTCCCATCACACTTCTCCCATCACACTTCTCCGATCACACCACCTCAAGGGCAGCTTCGATTTGAGCCCTGATTTGTTCGAGCGTGAATCCCTGAATCAATACGCCATCTTTCGGACAAGTCGCCTGGCAGCAGCCGCAACCCTTGCAGATGCTGTCGTTGGTCTCGACCACCTTCTTGACCGAGCCCTGCCACATGTACTCGAGCAGCGCGATGGCCTTGTAAGGACAGGTATCGATGCAGTAAGCGCACCCGTCGCACTTCTCATCGAGCACGTGCGAGATGTTGGCCTCCAGCTCGATGCTGTCCTGCACGAGAATGGTGGCGGCGCGGGACGAGGCAGCCTGCGCCTGCAGGATCGATTCCTGTAACGTCTTCGGCGAATGCGCAAGCCCGCAGAGAAACACGCCGTCCGTCATGAAGTCGACCGGACGCAGCTTCATGTGTGCTTCGAGGAAGAAACCCTCGCTGTTCAGTGGAACTTTGAGGAATTGGGCGATCTGCCGATTGTTGTCGTTGGGATGAATGGCAGCCGACAAAACGACGAGGTCAGCGGAGATCAAAAGCGGCATGCCCAGCGTCTGATCGGTGACCACTACCTCAAGCCCGTGTGAGTTCTTTGCGACTTCAGGTTTTTGCTGCTCGTCATAGCGCACGAACGCAACACCCTGCTCGCGCGCTTTCGTGTAGTAGCTCTCCTTGAAGCCGTAGGTTCGGATGTCCCGATACAACACGTACACGTGGGTTTCAGGAGACAGCGCCTTGATCCGCAGCGCATTCTTGATGGCATCGGCACAGCACACGCGAGAGCAGTAGGGATGATCAGCATCACGCGAGCCGACACACTGAATCATGACGACGGTTTTCGCGTGGCCATTGCCGTTCTTTCCGAGGAATTCGCTCCCGCTGGCGGCAAGTCCGGCTTCGAGTTCGCGTTGCGTAACTACCCGGTCGTCCTGCCCATACAAGAATTCTTTCGGCTGATATTGCTTTGCTCCGGTGGCGACGATCACAACGCCATGCGTGAAATCCTTCGTCTCACCGTGCGTTGTGATGCGAGTCTTGAAGTTGCCGATGGAACCTTCCACGTGCGCGATGGCGGCATCGGTAAACACATGAACTTTGCTGTTCTCGGCAACCGCGCTCTTAAGACGCGTCAGTTCCTCTTGTGGCTTTTCGCCATTGAGCAGGTAGTGAACATGCTTGAGATGCCCACCAAGATCTTTCTCTCTTTCGACCAGGTACGTGTCGTATCCCTGTCCCGCCAATGACAAGGCCGCAGTCATTCCGGAAGGTCCGCCGCCGATGACCATGGCGGATTTATCGATTGTCAGATGTTGGCGCTGCAGCGGCTTCAACAGCCGAGCCTTGGCCACCGCCATCCTCACCAGGTCTTTAGATTTACGAGTGGCTTCTTCAGGCTCATGCATGTGAACCCATGAGCACTGATCGCGGATGTTCGCCATCTCAAACAGGTACGGATTGAGTCCCACCTCGGCCAGCGTATTTCTGAACAGAGGCTCGTGAGTTCGCGGCGTGCAGGAAGCCACGACCACCCGGTTCAGATTGTGTTCCGTGATCTTTTCTTTGATCCGGTCCTGAGTATCGTTGGAGCAGGTGTAGAGATTGTTCTCCGCATAAACGACGTCCGGCAGCGTCTTCACGTATTCCAGTACGTCAGGGATTTTGACGACTCCGGCAATATTGGTTCCGCAGTGACAGACAAAGACTCCGACGCGAGGCCCTTCTCCGGCCACGTCTTTCTCAGGCGGATATATTTTCGGAGAAACGAGCGTGCCACGGGCATCCTTTAGCAGGGCGAGCACCTGCGAGGCCGCCGCCGAAGACTGCATCACCGTCTCCGGAATGTCCTTGGGCTCGACGAATGGGCCGGCAACGAAAATTCCCTGGCGAGACGACTCTGCCGGCTTGAATTCCGAAGTGCTGCAGAAATTGAAATTGTTGAGCGCGATTCCGAACCGCTCCGCCAGCGCCTTCACTTCTTTCGGCGGCTGCATGCCGACTGACAGCACAACCAGGTCGTATTCGGCGGAAAGCTTCCTGTCATCCTCGCCCAGATACCTGACCACCAAATTGCGCGTCTCCGCGACCTCCTCAATGATCGGCACCCGCGAACGGATGTACTGCACGCCCAACTCTTGCGCGCGGTGATAGTACTGTTCGAAGCCCTTGCTGAAGGCGCGCATATCCATGAAGAAAACGTCGCACTTCAGTCCCTCGCCGAGATGCTCCTTGGCGATGATCGCTTCTTTGGTCGCATACATACAGCAAATAGAGGAGCAATAATCGTGTTCGGAATCGCGCGATCCCACACACTGGAGAAACGCGATACGTTTCGGCTCCTGCCGGTCAAACGGCCGCAAAACGTGGCCGGAATAGGGACCCGAGGCCGATAATATCCGCTCGAACTCCAGCGAGGTAATCACATTGGGGAAGCGTCCATAGCCCAGATCTTTCTTCAGACGCGCATCGTAGATCTCGTATCCAGGGGCAAGGATGACGGCGCCAACATTAAGCTCAAGTTTTTCCTCGCGCTGCGAGTAGTCGATCGCGTCCGCCTCGCACGCGCCTTCGCAGAGATGGCAATCGCAGCAGATACCGCAGGCCAGGCAACGCTTGGCTTCGGCTACCGCTTCTTCCACCGTGTAACCGACATGCACCTCGGCAAACGTTCTTCCCCGCGTCACCGGGTCGAGCGCTTGCATGTGGATCTGGCGTTGCATCAAAACGCCAGTCGTATCGACGACGTATTCGGTGTGATACGGGCCTTCCCACTCGCGCCCGATGCGCATGTCTTCATGGTTGAGCCAGCGATCGATCGATGTTGCAGCCTTCTTGCCCGCGAGTTTTGCATTCACTACTACATCGGGACCGGTCACACAGTCGCCACCCGCAAATACTCCGGGCAGGCCGGTTTCGAGTGTGCGCGGGTCGGCTTTGAGCGTTCCCCATTTGGTGGTTTCAACACCGAGGCGTTCTCCCAAGCCACCCACATCGGGAAACTGGCCGATGGAGACGATGGCCGCATCACATGGCAAAACAACTTCGGAGCCGTGAATCGGCTCGGGAGCGGGACGGCCACTGGCATCGGGCTTGCCAAGCCTCATTCTCAGGCATTCAACGCCGGCCACGCGTCCATCCGCCCCGGCTTGAAACGACTTGGGGGCGGCAAGAAACATCAGCTTGATGCCTTCACGTTCGGCGTCTTCGATCTCGCGCGGGTCGGCAGGCATTTCGGCGCGCGTTCGTCGATAGACGATGGTGACGTCGGTCGCTCCGCAGCGAAGAGCTGTGCGCGCGGCGTCCAGCGCAGAGTTTCCTCCGCCAAACACCAGCACACGCTTTCCGGGGATTACCGGCTGTTCGAGATTGACCCGCCGCAGAAATTCCACTCCCCCGCTGACGCCGGGCAACGTTTCTCCGGGAACCGCGAGCTTGCGCTCAACGTGAGCGCCGATGGCAATAAAAACAGCGGCAAAGCTCTTCCGCAGCTCCTCGAACGCGATGCTCCGGCCCACCGGCGTATCCAAAAGAATTTCGACCCCGATGGCGCGCAGCCTGTCGATTTCAGCATTCAGCAATTTGCGCGGCAGGCGATAGGAAGGAATGCCAACCGTCAGCATTCCACCGGCAGTGGAAAGCGCCTCGAAAATTGTCGGACGATAGCCTTTCTGCCGGAGCTGATAAGCACAGACGAGTCCGGCCGGGCCCGAGCCAATGATCGCCACTCTCTCCGGACGGTCGGGAACCGTGGGCTGCGGAAACTTGTAGTCGGTGCAATAGTCTGTGACGAAGCGCTTCAACGCAGGAAGATTAACCGGATCGTCCACTTCGGCACGCGTGCACATGGCGGTGCAAGGATGTGTACACACGCGCCCGCAGATTGAAGGCAGCGCGTTATCGCGCAAAATAACCTGCAGCGCTTCCTCAAAGCGTCGTTGCGCGATCAGCGTCACATAGCCCTGTCCATCCTGATGTATCGGGCACGCAGCCTGGCAGGGAGAAGTCCCGCGGCGTGAAATCGTAAAAACATTAGGGACGGCTTGCGGGTAGGGCCGGAAGATCGCCTTCCGCTCCGCCAGTCCCTGATCGAATTCCGACGGCAACGTCACCGGACACTCTGCCGTGCATGCGCCACACCCCGTACACTTGGTTTCGTCAATGAAGCGCGGCTGTTTTTTCAGAGTGACCGTGAAGTTCCCCGGCCGCCCCTCGATTCGTTCCACTTCGCTGAGCGTGAGGATCTGAATGTCCTTGTGGCGGCCGATCTCCACCAGGCGGGGTGCCATCGTGCACATCGCGCAATCATTGGTGGGGAAAGTCTTGTCGAGCTGCGCCATCACGCCGCCAATCGCGGAGCCGCGCTCGGCCAGATAGACCTTGATGCCGCCAGAGGCCAAATCGAGAGCTGCTTGCATCCCCCCGATGCCGCCACCGACTACTAGCGCGGCGCCCACCGGGCGAGTTCCGGATTCGTTAGATGGCATGTGGAACCACCTCCCCTGCGGGCAACTGCTGCGTGGCACGTTCCCGGACCGCGATGAAGTACAAGGCCAGAGGGCGATAGACCATGTGCGACCACTTGCCGAATGACATCTCGATTACCAACATGGGAGTCGCAATGACCACGTGCAATGCATAGGCATAGTGAGTAGCCAGAGCAAAACCGGCATACCGCAAAGTGTGCGCCGCCAGGCCGCTGAGCGCCGTCATTACGATCAGAATGGGAAAGACCAGTTCGTTAAAATGGGTGTCTTTGTAGATCTCCTTCTGCGCCTTCCACCTTCCGATGAGAATGTCTCCAATTCCATACAGGATGAAGCCCGCGGCCATATAGCCGACCCAGCGTTGAGGGTTGTAGATGGGATAGATGTTGTCCGTCTGAAACCAGCGCAGGCCAAATACCTTGATCGCCAGCATAATCACAGTACCGACGGCGAGAAGCGCGTGCCCGAGCCATCGACTATGTTCCTTGCACTTGCGCATCAAGGGTTGCACTACCGACTCGTACGCATATACCCACGCCTCGACCGCATACGTAGACCACGGAATGCGCGGCTGCACTTCGCCAGCCATGGTGAGCCGCCAGATGCGCACCACGCGCGACAGCAGGAGCGCCAATGGAAGCAGGATCACCGTGAGCGTGTAGTACGTCATGAGGGGGAACATGTGATCGAGCCCGAAGGGCGTGGTGGCGAAACCGGCAACCGGCATCGCAACGTACCAGAGGTGGTAGCCGATAATCAGTAACAGTGTAAGAACCGCTACCGAGATTAACGAGCCGAGATACCACGCTTTCGACTGGAGCAGCCTGGAGCCGATGCCGGTCCATTCATACTGCGCGCTCAGAAAGCGCCGCAGCGTAATCATGGAGATTCTGGGTTCGGCCTGGCGCGGGCAGATGATCGAGCAATCGCCACAGTCATGGCAGACCCATGGTTCCAGACTCGCCACCAGCGGCTGCCTCAACCCAAGCAGCGCGTAGCGGATGCTCCGGCGGGGAAAGGTTACCGATTTCTCGACCAGATCGCAGGACAGCGTACAGCTTCCACACTGATAGCAGCCGGCAGTGTCGAATCTCCCGTACCGCCGGATTTCCGCCAGCAGCGTCGGATCGCTTTGCACCGGGAAGGCCCTGGTTGCCATTTGGCACATCCCTTTCTGGTTGCTTACACCTTGGTTGCTTACACCTGGGTCGTCGCGGACTCCTTGGAAATCCTCCTCGTGTAAACAAGAATCTTTCCCTCTTGCTCCACCAGTCGGACCTCAAAGTTGTCCTTCTTATATGCTTCCGCCTCGCGCAGTCCTTCATCGCGGGCGTCGAAGAGCCGGCCATCCCACATGAACTTCTTTCCTTCG
Source organism: uncultured Acidobacteriaceae bacterium (assembly GCA_963821295.1). Classification (GTDB taxonomy): domain Bacteria; phylum Acidobacteriota; class Terriglobia; order Terriglobales; family Acidobacteriaceae; genus Acidiflorens. Next base: position 229,927 of record CAWGDB010000004.1, read on the forward strand.
CTGATCAGGGAGAGGTTGGGGCCCAATCGAAGCCTCCAGACTGTCCGAAGAGGAGGAAACCGTGATCCACGGCACCCTTCGGAATTTCAAGCTGGCGTTCGGTCGCGACCCTCACGTTCTCGTACCGGGTGCACTGCGAACGTTGTGTAGTTATGCCTCGATCTGCACAATCTGTCTGTGAGAGAAATCACCAGGTGTTGTGAGACGCAACCCCAGAGTTGCAAATCGCCATAGGAGAGAGGCCGTTGGAATCCGCAACACAACCGCAGAACCTGACGGTTAAGATTGGCCCAGGCGTGAATTTTATCTTTCAAGCGCACTGCGATCCCAATGGCCGAGGTTGGCCCCGGCATCATAGGTAGTTTGGCAAAAATCGAGTAATGTCGCGCTCGGCGATTCGGCCTTCCTGACATCCTCATACAGCAACAGAAATTCCCCGATTTGCTTATCGTAATATGCGCCATCCGGCCGCACACGTGCATCCTTGAATCCTTCCGGCGCAGGAGCCATGTAGGAGTAGAAGGCTGCATCTTTGACATCGCCGCCACCCGGCCAGAATCCGACACTGCTGACTTCGTGGGAATACGCTTCCCTCGTGATTGCGTCCGCGCCCGGTCGCTCGGGAGCTCGGCGGCCTGAAAACCGGGTGACAGCAAGGTCGAAGCTTCCCCAGAAAAAATGCACCGGGCTGGATTTGCCAATGAAACCCGACCTGAATTGGCTGAAGACAGCGTCGACCGACAACAGAATCCGCCAGAATCTCCCCACCATCACGGGATCGTATGAACAATGCACGCGATCCCGGTCGAAGGGAATCGGATTGGGAACCTCGACCGGCATGCGCCAGATCTTCACGTCGATCCCCGCGGATCGAAGCATTCCCTCGAATTCCTCGTAGAACTCGGCCACCGAGCAAGGCACCAGCGGAATTGTCTTCAGTAGTCCATCGGTAGTCTCGAGTACAAGCTGGTGCCGTATGAAGTCAAACGAGATTTCGAATGCTCTTTCTCCGTATGGGATTCGAGACGTGGTCAGACCCCGCGCAGTTACGTACAGCGCGACATTCCACCAGTGGTTCACAAGCGGCGTCAGGCGCAACCGGACCTTGCCCACCATCTGGGTCCACATATGGAGCGTGGCATACGTGTCCTTCCACGAATCTAACGGCAGCGAGGGCCAGCATTCCGGTTGATCCGCAGAAGCGTGCGGCATAGTCGCTCCTATGTGTCCCGCGTTTACGTGTTCCGTGTTCGGAGAGCAACGACACTATGGATTCTAGCCCACTGCGCCAACCCAACGATGGCGATAAGCCCGGCGCACCCATCCGGCGCAGTGGCTTTCGTCCTCGAATCGCTCAGCTGGCAGTGGCTCAGTCTTTGCATCGCTCATCTATGTTTGATGAAGCCGCCCGTCTGCAACTCATCCATCGCCTGCCTCAGCTCTTCTTGCGTATTCATCACGATCGGGCCGTACCACGCCACCGGCTCTTCAATCGGCTTACCCGACACCAGCAGAAAACGAATCCCTTCATCGCCCGCCTGCACAACGATCTCGTCCCCACGGTCGAACAGCACCAGCGAATGATTCCCCGCGTCATACACGGGCGGCGCGTCGGGCTTAGCGACCTGCTCCGTCAGTACCGCTCGAGGATTCGATGAATCACGAAACGTGCCCGAGCCAGCGAACACATAGGCAAAGGCGTTACGTGTAGTCTCGATCTTCAGCCGCTTCCGCTGGCCCGGCGCAACCGACACATCGAGATAATTCGGATCGGCCGCCACACCCTCCACCGGTCCTCTCTTTCCCCAGAACTCTCCGCAGATGATGCGCACGCGAGTTCCGTCATCGTCGGTCACCTCCGGAATCGCGCTCGCCGGAATGTCCTGATACCGAGGATCCGTCATCTTCAGCGACGCAGGCAGGTTCGCCCACAGCTGAAAGCCATGCATGCGCCCCTGGGTATCCCCTTTAGGCATCTCCTGGTGGAGAATTCCGCTGCCCGCCGTCATCCATTGCACATCGCCGGCAGTCATTTTCCCTTTATTGCCCAGGCTGTCGCCATGCTCGACCGAGCCGGCCAGCACATAGGTGATCGTCTCGATTCCGCGATGTGGATGCCAGGGAAATCCCGCCACGTAATCCTGAGGATTATCGTTGCGAAAATCATCCAGCAGGAGGAACGGATCAAACTCTTTCGTCTTGCCGAACCCAAAGGCGCGTTGCAGCTTTACGCCGGCGCCTTCGATCGTCGGCTTCGGTTGAATAATCTGTCGAACTGGCCGTAGTGACATAATTTCTCCCTTCGTCGTCGCGCAGCAAACTTCAATCTGCGTCGCTGATACTCAGGCCTTCACGAACTGGATATCCAGCGTGATGGTGACCTCGTCGCCGATCAGGATGCCACCGGTCTCGAGCGCGGTGTTCCACGTGAGGCCGAAATCCTTGCGGTTGATCTTTGTGGTTGCCGACAATCCCCTGCGGGTATTTCCCCAAGGGTCTTTCGCCGGCGCCGTTGGTCCCTCCACCGTGAACACTACCTTGCGGGTGGCTCCGTGAATCGTCAAGTCCCCGGCGACCGCCAGCTCTCCGGCCCCGGTCCGGCTTATGTGCGTTGACTTGAAAAACAGCTTCGGAAACTTCGCTGCGTCGAGAAAATCAGCGCTTTTCAAGTGTTCATCCCGTTGCGCGTCTCGAGTGTTGATGGAAGTCGCGTCAATCGATGCCTCGACATGAGAACTTGCGAGATCGGATTCGTCCAGTACCAGCACGCCTTCCAATGCGGCGAACTGACCTTTTACGTTTGAAATCATCATGTGTTTGACCTTGAACTCGGCAGCCGAGTGAACGGGGTCGATGTTCCAGGTGGTAGTTGCAGTTTGCGGGGTAGTAGCTGATACGCTCATGGCAAATGTCCTTTCTAACCATTTGATGCGTTACAACAGTATTCGTTGCAACAACTATTAAAGCCAATAAATCAGCCCACTTGGCTGCGCGCAATACTCAATAGTTCACTCAGAGCCCGCAACCGCTCTCGTCCCAGGTGGCCTAATTGCTTGCGATGAGCGCTTTGCACCGGTTCATCCAGCCGGGCCAGGACCCCCAGACCCTCCTTGGTGATGCGGCTCATGACCGTTCGTCGATCCCTGGTTTCGCGGCACCGCGTAATCAGGCCGCGCTTTTCCAGTCGATCGAGCAGTCGAGTCACATCCGGGTCCCGTGTAATCATTCGGCTGGCAATTTCTCCGCACGGTAGGCCATCTGGCGTGCCCCGCAGGATCCGCAGCACGTTGTACTGCGTCGGCGAGACATCTTCAGTCTTCAGAACCCCGACCAGCCCGCGGGACAGCATGTCAGTAGTGCGCAGCAACTCGAGGAATGCCGACTCCTCGGGACTGCCGGTGCGTCGACCACTTTTCCCGGATACGAAGGGTTTCTTCATGTCCAAACGCAATATTATCCGTTATAACGACTGTTGTCAAGACGGACACTCTTCCCTGCCCTCCGTGCCGTGTCAGCAAATCCCGGTAAGCTATGTACAGAGCGCAGCGCCGTTATTTAAACTCCAGGCAGACGCAATTCATGACTTCATCATCTTCATCCATCGGAAAACATGCCGGCTCCGGGCCAGCGGCGGGCCAGCCTGCTCCTCCCGAGCCTTCCTTCGCGGAGCGCGCGCGGACCATGATGTACCTGGGCCGTATCGGCAGCCTTTCGACTCTGTCGCGAAAGCAGCCGGGGTTCCCGTTTGGATCGGTGATGCCCTACGGTTTGGACGATCGCGGGCGTCCCATCTTTCTGATCAGCACCATGGCCATGCACACCCAGAACCTGCGCGCCGATCCTCGCGCCAGCTTGCTCGTGACTCGCGACGACGCCAGCGGCGATCCACTCGGAGCAGCCCGAGTCACGCTGATAGGCAACGTTCTGCCCATACCCGAGGCGGAGGTTACCGAGGCCCGCACGCTCTACCTGGCAAATTATCCCAATAGCAAATACTGGGTAGACTACGAAGACTTTTCGTTTTACCGCATGGATGTAATGGACATTTATTACGTGGGCGGCTTCGGAGTGATGGGCTGGGTCTCAGCCCCGGAATATGATCGCAGCCAACCCGATCCTCTCGCCGACTCAACGGCCGAAATCATTCAGCACATGAACACCGATCACAAGGATGCCCTCGTCCTTCTGACCCGAAAATTTGCGGGTCTTGAGTCGCTGGAAGCAACCATGACGGCAGTCGACCGCCTCGGGCTTCAGGTGCGCGTAAGAACACCGGACGGTATGCGCGGCGCTCGCATCGCATTCTTGCGAGAAGTAACCAACCCGGCAGACACTCGCAAGGTCCTGGTCGAGATGGTGCAACAGGCCCGCTCTCGGGCAGAATGAATTCGATTCACCCGGCACTCACGGATTGCTCCCGGCAGGTTGATGAAGTTCTTGCTCGACCGAGGGCGGCAAATTCTCGAGCCGCCTGAGCAGCGTCACCACTTGCCACACCTCGCTATCCGCCATGATATTTCCCCAAGCCGGCATGGCTGACCATCGCACTCCATACTTGATGATGTAGAAATCCTGATCCTCAGGCAGGCCGGGACGGGTCTTCATAAACTGAGGCGCCCGCGGATTGAATGAACCGCCATAATCGCTCACTGGGTTATCGGGCCTGCCATGACAGTCCGCACACTTATCCCGGTAGAGACGCGCGCCATCCAGCAGGTTCGCTTCAGTCGGCGGAATCGGGTTCTGCAGCCGAGCCGCGTGTCGTGACGCGGAAGCATCCATGGCAGTGATAGTAAGATCTGATTCGATCCGCGAAGGCTCAGGCTTAGCGCGCAGGTCTGCGTAGCCGAGCTTCAGGTAGAGCCAGCCGCCGAGTGTAAGCACAACCAGCGTCGCGAGAATTCCCCCTACGAAATTTCTCATCTTAGTCTCCGGTGTGAACTCTGGCATTATGCGCTTTTAGAGGTTGCGGAAAAACTCTGCATCATGCACGAACCGGAAGGGCGCGAGTTCCACACGTGCTGCCCAGTCGCTGAAAATAGATTCGCGCTTCAGCGCCTGCGGCCGAAATCGCGTGCGCAAGGACTTTCTTCGCAGCCTCTTTAGAGCGGTTCCGCAGAGTGGTTCCGCAGCCAGTGTATCCATCACGCACGATTTAGGCTGCGCGTGCCACGTAGGGACAGCCGCCCCGGCTGTCCGGCGGAGCGGAGCTCCGCAATGGCAGCGGATGCGGCTTCTCGGAAACCGGTTTATCCGCGGTTACTGCCGCGTACAAGGTCAGAGAATTTTTCGGTACAACCCAGACGACGATAGGCCGAATGCCAGGGCCCTGTTGTATCTTTGGTTCCCCGCGCTTTTCGAGAAAAGGAACTTGACTTAACTACAAAAACAGACTCAGCTAACAGTGAGAGCGCACAAGGCGCGGCCGCTTTTAATTTCGATCATTGACAACAGAACACCGACAATGGGAAATAGCTGAGCATGGGGATTCAAGCACTAAGATTCCATACCCATAACTTCTTATTATTGAATACCTTACAAGTAAGTGGTTTATTGTTAATACTTTTGGGATGGAATCAAGGCAAAAACCGTGTTTTTTTACCCTAACCCACATGCGCTCAATACTTTACCCATAACTATTTGGTGCTCAATACTTTGGCGGGATTTTTTCGCTAACTCCATGATTCCAATAGACCGGCAAAAGGGGAGGGGTATCCTCCCGGTACAGACCGGGAGCATGGCCTGACAGCTAAGAGCCAAGAGCTGACAGCTAAGAGCTGTCCTGCTCGGAGAAACGAGGCCAGGCTAGCGCTTCTCGTGATTCACATCCGGCTGATAGACGGTCCAGCGATTCGCAACAGCAATTTCCCGAAGATTCGGATTTGGGTTGATGGCGAACGGATGCTTGGCCAGGGCCAGCATTTCCCGATCCCAGATCGCGTTGCCGAACGCGCAATCGAGCGAATCTTTCATCGGCGAATCGTTGTTCAGCGAATCTTTGTTCACCGGATTTCTGATCACCGAATTTCCAATCGAAGACCGGAGCGCCTCCACCTTCCCCGGCCCGCTTGGCACTCTCACCAGGCGGTCGAGAATGATGCCGTTTTCGATCGCCGCTTCGGCCGCCAGAATTCGATTCGGCGGAATGCCGAAGATCTTCATTCCGGAGCGGATGATCCATTGGTTGGAAGACGAAACCGCCCAAACCTCGCACCCCGACTCGCGCAGTCGCCGCACCAGTTCGCGCATTTCTGGGAAAATATTTGCGGCGACCCCCAGCGCAAAATATGTGTCGGCCGCCTGCTGCACGATTTCCTCGCGGAGTCCACGGTGCATCGTCACCATCTCTCCGCACATGATTTCTTCCGGCACGTTGCCCGCCCGGTAATCGGCATAGCGAGGTCGCGCCCAGCGCGCGATCTCCTCCGATACCAGGCCCTGCTCCAGTTCCCAGGAGAAGAATCCTTCTCCGGCGTCCCCGGACCAGAGCGTGCCATCGCAATCGAACGCCGCAATGCCCGGCTTGAGATTGAGAACAGTAGCGATGAATTCGGATTGCTTATGGTTCAAACTTGTCATGAATTGTTGTGACTAATTGTAATTGGATAAATGCGGTGGCTGAGCCTGGAGGTACGCTCTTGGCCTTTCGGGAGCTCTTTCCGCAGATCTGCTAAGGAACGATCTGGTTCGGATGCAACGCGACCTACGGGCAAAGCCGCATACTGTTCCGGCGTATCCACATTGGCGATCGACCTGCGGATCTTCGACTGGAACATAGACGATCTTCTCGAGATGCGCATGCTCAATCTCGCGCGCGTTCGACGATGCGGGCGCTCGCAGGAATGCTTCGAGCAGCTCGCGCCCGGCCAGAATCGGATGCCCGTGCTTGCCCTGGCATTCGGGAACGACGGCCCATTTCGAGTGCAGTTGAGCCTGGTCGAAAGCGTCGCTCAACAACTGAATCGTCGCTGGTTTCGCCGGAGGCCGATCCACCAGCGTGATCATAGCCGCGTCGCGGCCTCGATTCAGCACCTCCTGCAACCCGGCCTGCAACGAGCTGAACTGTCCGCGCTCGGGATCGGGATTTACCACCACCGATGCGCCGCAAGCATAAACGATCGGGGCCACATCGCGCTCGTTTTTGCCAACCACCACCAACACCACGTCCACGAACGGATCAAACAGCGCAATCGCCGCCGAAAGAAACGTGCCCGACCGCAACGGATCCCGCGGGCTCAGGCGGCCACGGCAACAGCGCCTTGTCGCGTCCCATGCGCGAAGACTCACCTGCTGCCAGAATCACGCCGCACAACGCAGACGTTCGTACCATAAGGCGAAGATAGCATCCCGCGCCATGCCTGCCAAGGATGCGGGTCACAAGGTCCCGAAGTCCGGGGAATATCGTCAGGTGAACATTGTCAGGTAAACATTCTCAGGTGAACATGGGGAGTTTTACCACGTCATCATTCGGCACTGACTCTACGGGATGCCCTCCCTTGCGCCACGCGCGCAGTCCGCCTGCGATGACAAAAACCTTGAAGCCTTCTTGCTGCAGCAGGTGCGCCACCCGGGCGCTCGTGGCTTCGCGCGCTCAAGTACAGTAAAGATAAATCTCCCGGTCCTTGGAGATGTTCTTGATTTCTTCCGCGAGATGATTGGGCTCGATGCGAATCGAGCCTGCGATGCGCTGCGAGTCCGCGTCGTAATATCCGTGACTGCGCACATCGGCGATCAGGATGCTGCCAGGCACGGCCGTAGCCAGTCGCCGCGCGACCTCTTCCACAGGCACCCGCGGAGCAACGTCCAACATGCGGTACTTGCGGTAGATCACGACGCGAGAGACGGCATAAACAGCCAACCCGATACCCAGGACGACCTCTGCCGCGAACCCGGCCGAGCGCAATCCGCGAGTGATAGCGCGCAGAGCGTCGCTGAAGATATATCCGGCAACTGCATACGCTCCGACGTAAAGGGTGGCGCCGATGGTATCGAACGCCAGAAACTGGCCAAGCCGCATTCTCATGCTGCCGGCCAAAGGCGGAGACATGGTATTAATCCCCGGTATGAACTTGGCAAACAGCAACGTCTGCTTGCCGCGCCGGTAAAAGTATTCCGCCGAGCGCAGAATGCAAGTTTCCGGATTCGCCGAAAGCCGGCACAGGACGCCGAGAAGCGCCCAGCCGCTGACTCTCCCCATGAAGTAAAGAAAAATATCTCCGCAGAGCATCGCGATCAGGGCCACGAGGAAGACGAAATGGAAATGCAGTTGTCCATAGGCCGCCACTGCGCCCGCAGTCAGGATGGCCAGAGCCGCCGGGAGCGGCAGGCCAACCGCCTCCGCAAAACATATCGCCGCCAGTATCAGGTATCCGTGGTGCGAGATCAGTAAGAGGAGGTCGTTCATGGCGAAAATGGTCTAGGTAGTATAGCAATCACGTCACGCGAGCTTCGAGCCGCGAGTTACGAGAAAAGATATTCCGCGTTGGCCACTACTTGACTTTGGGTTTTGCCGGGTAAGCTTGCGCGGTGAAGATCTACCCGGCACGAATTGCTCGAGGCTCGTAGCTCGTGGCTGTCAGCTACTTTTCCCTCGCCACCACGTACTCGGGCGCCCATAGAAGCGCGCGCTTGATCTCCGAGTTGGGGAAAACGCAGATCGCGCTGCGGGCCGATTCAGCGTAGCGGGCCGCCTCCTTGGAGGCATAGTCGAGAGAGTTGTAGCGGTGCAGGATGGTGAGAATGTCGGCGGGGGTTACGCCATTGAAAGCCCGATCGCGCAAGACCCCTTCGATTTGGTGGCGCTCGGCGGCGTTGCAGCGATCGAGAGCATGAATTACGGCGATCGTTGCTTTCCCTTCGCGCAGATCGCTGGCCACCGGCTTACCGAGCACACTCTCGGAAGCAGTCAGGTCGAGCACATCATCCACGATCTGGAATGCCATTCCGAGATCGCGTCCATACTCTCCCAGACGTTGCTCCTGTTGCAGGTCAGCGCCTCCTAGAATGCCGCCCACTCGCATGCACACGGAAAACAAGCATGCCGTCTTGCGATAAATCAGGTCGAGATATTCCTGCGTGGAGATCAGTTTGCCGAGCTTCTCCATCTGCAGCAGTTCGCCCTCAACCATCTGCTGGGTCAGTTCGATGAGCACGTCGAGAATGCGGAAATTGCGCTCCTGCACCGCGATCTTGAAGGCCTGCATGTAGAGCCAATCGCCCGCCAGCACGCACTTCGAGTTACCCCACTGGGTATTCGCCGCCGGCCGTCCGCGGCGGATCTCCGCCTCATCGATGATGTCGTCGTGAACCAGGGTTGCGGTATGAATAATTTCAACCACCGATGCGAGCTTGACGGCGCCCGCGCCCTTGTAACCGAACAACTTGGCGGAAAGCAGCAGCAGCGCTGGACGAATTCGTTTGCCTCCACCCACGCGCAGGTACTCGCCGATCTCGGTGATGGCCGCAACATTCGAGACCGTATCCTGGCCGAACTGCTCCTCGATGGCGACAATATCGTCGCGAAGGAGGTCGAAGATTTCTTTCCCGTTAATGGCGCTGGTTGTGCTCAATCGGCTTCCACTTCTGCAATCTGACTTCTTACTTCTGACTTCGCTCTAGTTCGTCCGGTAATTCGTAAACTGCAAATCGATTCCGAAATCCTGCGCTTTGACCATCGCGATAATTTCCTGCAACGTATCGCGGTCTTTACTGCTGATTCGCACCAGGTCACCCTGGATCGAAGCCTGCGCTTTTTTCTTCGAATTCTTGATCAGCTTTACAATCTCCCGAGCTTTCTCAATGGGAACACCCTGTTGCAAGGTAATTTTCTGTTTGACCGTGCTGCCCGCCGCTGGTTCGAGCACCCCGTACGTGAGTCCTTTCAGCGGTACTCCACGCTTTACCAGTTTCTGCTGAAACACGTCATTGACGGCCTTCATCTTGAATTCGTCTGCCGAGTGCAGGATGATCGCTTCGTGGCCCTCCATCGCGATCTGCGACTTTGAGTCCTTTAGATCGAAGCGCGTGCTGACCTCTTTCATGGCCTGCTGAATGGCGTTGGAAACTTCCTGCAGATCGATTTTGCTGACAATGTCGAAACTGTTATCGGGCATGGAATGTTAAGAATAAGCGCTACTTTATGGATTGTCAGGCGACAGGAGGCGAAGCAGCTTTTTTTGACGCCACTGCGGCGGCAATCGCTCACCCAAGCCGTACCCATGAGGGTAACAGAAGAGGCGCGTGGTAGGCACGCAAGATGCAAATCTGGCCGCCGCCATTTGAGATCAGTTGCGTCATTTCTGTTTTGATGTGGGCTCCCCGACAAACACGAGGCACCCGTTCGGGTCCGCTATGTGGAATTCGGTCATCCCGTATTCCCGGTCAAATAAATCGCGAATTCTATACTGGGTCCTGAAGGTTTTTACATGCTCCCACAAAGCCTGAATGCCAGAGACTTCAAGGTATATCTCCGTGTGCTCGCGCATGCTCTTCATAACCTCTTCGGACGCCGCCTTCTGGAAGTGAATGGTTTGTCCATCTCGTTCCACGATCGAATACGCCGGCGATTTCATGGTCGGAGTGAATCCAAGTACCCTCTGGTAGAAGAGTATGGTTTCGTCCATGTTGGCGGTTGCCAGCATGGGGCTGATTCTTTTCGCGATGGTTGTGCCAAGAGAGGAGGTTGCCATTGAAAATCCTCCGGTGATCCCCACACTTCTGCTGGGACATGATGGCACAACAGCAGCGCCCGTGCGAGCCGAGAAATCAGCCCTGATCTGGCTTGAAGAACCGGCGGAAATTCTCTGCCGTTTGCTCTCCGATTGCCTCGGCCGTCAAGCCGCGCAGCTGACCGATCCGGCGGGCGACTTCGATCACAAACGCAGGTTCGTTGCGCTGCCCACGATGGGGAATCGGCGCGAGGTAGGGCGAATCGGTCTCAATCAGCATGCGGTCGAGCGGCACGAACTGAGCGGCATCTCGGATGTTCTGCGCCTTGGGGAAGGTGATGTTTCCGGCGAACGAAATCAGGAAGCCGAGATCAAGCCCGCGCCGCGCGTGTTCAATGCTTCCGGTGAAACAGTGAAGGATGCCACCGAGTCCGCTCGGAGCCCACTGCTCAGCGATAAGAGCCAGGCAATCGTCCCACGCGTTTTCGCTGTTGTCGGAAGGTCGGCAGTGAATAATGATGGGCAATTTCGCTGCATGAGCCAGATCCATCTGCCGCCGGAAAACCGCCTTCTGAACCTCGCGGGGGGAATGATCGTAAAAATAGTCGAGGCCGATCTCTCCCCAGGCAATGACACGCGGATGATTCGCCCAAGCGGCGAGTTGGGCGTACGCGGCATCGTTCGCAAGGCTTGCCTCATGCGGGTGAATGCCAACGCTGGCCCAGATCTCGGGATATTTCGCGTCGCCGGTGTACTCTTCCGCGAGGCGGATGCCGCAGTCGGCGGTCTCGGGTCCGTCGCCATTGCCGATGGCAAGATAGGCCTCGATTCCGTTCTGCTTTGCCCGCACCAGCACTTCGTCGCGATCGGAGTCGTAACGTTTGCCTTCAAGATGCGCGTGGGAGTCGATGAACATGCTTGTGGAAAGACGGGCGCCGCGTCGGTCCGCGATAATTTGCGCAGAGACGAGGCTTGTCTCGTCTCGCTATGCCTCGTCTCTCGGCATAGGTCATTTCCAATGCCGGCGGAGACGCGGCGAGCCGCATCTCTACTTTAATCTTGTGCCAAGGGGCACATCCTCCAAAAAGCTCGCCAGCACCGGCTTTCCGCCCTCGGGCGAAGCTGCGACGATCATGCCATTTGATTCGAGGCCCCGCAATTTGCGGGGCGCGAGGTTGGCCACGATGACGACCTTGCGTCCGATCAGAGTCTCCGGTTCGTAGGCCTCGGCAATTCCGGCGACCAACTGTCGCACCTCGGTTCCCAGATCGACCTCCAGACGCAGCAGCTTGTCGGCGCCCTTTACGCGTTCAGCCGCCCTCACCTGCGCCACACGCAACTCGACCTTGGCGAAATCATCGATGCTGATCTTCCCATCGGGAATGGTGGCCGCCGGCTTGGCTGCAGTCGATGCTTCCGGCTTAGCCGGTGCGGCTTGTGTTGCGGCGGGCTGCCGGGATTCGCTCGGCTGGACGGGCAAGGCGCCCGTCCCCACACTTGCACCTTGTTCTTCCATCTTCTGCATCCTCTCAATGGCTGATTTGTCCGCCCTGGGAAACACCGCCTGCACCTCGCCGAGCCTGGTTCCAAGATGTAGCTGTCCCCAGCGCAGTTGCGTGAGATCGAATTTCCTGATGTCTCCCAGCCCCATCTGCGCCCAGATCTTCGCCGTGGATTCCGGCATGATCGGATGTGCCAGAGCGGTCACGATCCGCAAGGCTTCCGCGCTAGTGTAGAGAACCGTAGCCAGACGCTGCCGGCTCTCCTCGTCCTGCTTATCGCCAAGAGACCAAGGTTCGTTCTCAACGATGTACTTGTCGACGGCCGAAACCAATCCCCACGCTGCTTCGAGAGCACGCGAGAACTGGTACTGGTCGAAGTACGAGCCGAAATCGGCGATCGCCTTTTTGGCGGCCTCGCAGATTGCATCGTCCTGTGAGGTGTGCGCAGTCTGCGAAGGATAGGGTACTTCCCCTTTGAAGTAGCGCGTGATCATGGTCAGCGTGCGGCTGGCCAGATTGCCGAGTCCGTTGGCGAGATCGGCGTTATAGCGCTGCACGAGTGCATCGAAACTGAACGATCCATCCTGCCCGAAGACAATTTCGCGCAGCAGAAAATAGCGCAGCGCGTCCGTGCCCAATACATCAACAATGGTTTCGGCGCGGACGATATTGCCGCGCGATTTCGACATCTTGTTCTCTTCGAACAGCAGCCAGCCGTGCGCCGTGATGCCCTTTGGCAGAGGCAATCCCGCCGCCATCAAAAACGCCGGCCAATAGACACAGTGAAAACGCACAATCTCTTTGCCGATCATGTGCACGTCGGCCGGCCAGTATTTGTCGTACTTGCTGGTATCGTTCGAGCCGTAGCCGAGCGCCGTAATGTAGTTCGCCAGCGCGTCGAGCCAGACATAGATCACGTGCTTGGGATCGTCGGGCACCGGAATGCCCCATGAAAACGTGCTGCGGCTGATGGAGAGATCGCGCAGGCCGCTGTTCACAAATGCCAGCACCTCGTTGCGCCTCGTTTCGGGGCGAATGAAATTGGGCTGCTCGGTGTACAACTTGATCAGGGATTCCTGAAACGCCGAGAGCTTGAAAAAATAATTCTCTTCTTTCACCGTCTCGGTGGGGCGACCGCAAGTTGGACAGGGCGCTCCCGGTTCCTCGCTGTCCACATAGAGCTCACACGACACGCAGTATTGGCCGGTGTAGTGGCTCTTATAGATGTAGCCCCTGTCCGCGATGCGCTTCCACAAAGCCTGCACGCCCTGTTTATGGCGCGGCGAGGTGGTGCGAATGTAATCGTCGTAACTCAGGCCCATGCGATCCCACAGCGTGCGGAACTCGGCAGAAACCTCATCCGTAAATTGCTGCGGCGTCTTGCCCGCCGCCTGCGCCGCGCGCTCGATCTTCTGCCCATGCTCATCGGTGCCGGTAAGGAACCAGGTGTCGTCGCCCAGCATGCGATGCCGGCGGGCAATCGTGTCGCAGGCAATCGTGGTGTAGGCGTGTCCGATATGCGGATGCGCGTTGACGTAATAAATTGGAGTCGTGATGTAAAACTTTTTGTTCATTCTTGTGAATTGCCCCTGCCTGGTTCAGACAAACTCGTTTGCTATCCCCGCGGTTAAGCGGCAGTCGTTTGATTCAGTTTGATGTCGTCGACTTCGATTCCGATGTGCTGCAGGTGGTGCAACATGTGCGCGAGATAATCCTCGAACACGAACTGCAGCGTCATCGGTTCGGAACCGGCCACTGTCAGCATTCGCAACCACGCTGAGTCGGGCACTGCCTCGGCGGCGGCCAGCAGTTGCCGGTTGAGCGCTTGCCACACTTCGATCAGCTCTTTCCAGTCGCGGCGCTGATACCCATGCACCGCTACCCAGCGATTCTGTTCGTAGCCGGGCATGGCTAGATTGTCTTCGAATTGCGCGCGAACGATCCGTTGATGATTGTTCGCCGCTGAATCGAGCAGGTGTCCCAATTCTTCCTTGGGAGACCAGTTGGTTGATGTCGGCTTGCTTTCGGCCGAGTCCCTGGAAACCTTCCCGAGACGGTCAGGCACTACCTCCAAAATGGTGCGCATCGAAGAGATCGCTTTCACAGTTCCTCCTTGCTACATCGTGAACATGGTACGTGTTCACCTAATATCTGGCAGCGTTACCGAAATCAACCGGGCGCAATTCAAAATCCGGCTCATGCGTGCGCGCGGCTACCGTTTTCCATTCTCGACTCGATGCTCAATGCCGGCCGTTCCGCGAGTACGCGAGCACCGCCTCCTGCATCACTGTCTTCAGCGGTACGTGATGTTCGGCCGCAATCCTCCGGCAGTCCTCAAACTCGGGAGCATAGTTCGAAACCGTGCCATTCATATTCGCAATCTTGATTCGTACCGGTCCCCACGACGTGTCAACCGTTTCCCATCGCCGGGTCAATATTCTCCGTTGCTCGTCGCGCCGGCGCACACCCAGGGTTGTGGTTTCAGCAAATATCAGTTTGGTCAGGCGGTCCGCATCATCCAGCCTGGCCAGCACCGTGAGCAATGCGCCCGGGCGATTCTTCTTCATCTGGACTGGAACGCTGAAGACATCGAGTGCGCCTTCGTCCAGGAGTCGCTCCATTGCATAGGCGAGCACTTGCGGACTCAGGTCATCAAGGTTGGCTTCGAGCACCGCAATCCGGTCGCGACTAATCTCATTGGCGTCGGTCGCGTCGGTGTCCCTTTCGTCCGCGCCTCCATCCGCTATTCCCATTTCCGCGGCCGGCACTGCCGCTCCAATCGTCATCCGCAAAACGTTCGGGTAATCCACAAACTCGCGACTCCCCGCGCCATAGCCAGCTTTTTCAATCTTCATCGCGGGAAACGCCCCAAACCGCTTTGCCAGCGTCCTCACAATTGCCGCACCTGTAGGGGTCACCAGTTCGACCTGCGGCCCCGACGAGTACACGTGCGCATCGCGCAGCAGCTTCACCGTCGCGGGAGCGGGCACCGGCAGCGTTCCATGAGCGCACTTGACGGTTCCTCCCCCGACGTTCAGCGGGGAGCAGACCCATTCATCGACTCCGAGAGCCTCCGCTCCCACGGCCGCGCAGACGATATCGACCATGGCATCGACGGCGCCGACTTCGTGAAAGTGGACCTGCTCGACGCAGGTATTGTGAATCTCGGCTTCGGCGGCAGCCAGCGCCTCAAAGATGTCGATCGCGGTGGCCTTGGCGGTCGCGCTGATCGCGGCCTTGCTAATGATTTCGCGGATCTCCCTCAGGCCCCGGCCATGCACATGTGCAGTCGGTGCGATGGCACTTGTCCGTGTGGTGGCACTTGTCGGTGTGGTAACGGGGCTTTGCCCCGTTCCGGGCGGGGCGGAGCCCCGCCACCACACAGGCTTGCCGTCCTCGTGGTAGTGTCCGGTATCACCCTCATGCCCGGCATCATGCACATGTTCTTGGGAATGCGCGTTCGAATGTTCCCGCTCGCGCATCTCCCAAAAAACCTCGCGCGGCAGATCCTTCTCGCCATGGGCGTAGACATCCACCTTGGTGGCTGCGATCCCTCCCCGAACCACCGGTGAAATCTCAAGCCTTGCCCCGAGATTGAGCGCGGCCACCGTTTCCTCAAGCAGCTTCGCCGGCACTCCTGCGTCCACCAGCGCGCCCAGGAACATGTCGCCGCTAATGCCAGAAAAGCAGTCGAGGTAAGCGATGCGCATAAGTCCCTTCGCTGGTTGAAAAACCGTCGCTCGTCATTCGCTGTTCGTCGTTCGCAATTGCTCCTGCTGCATGCTGCTGTGGGAACCATCGACACTGTGTCCGAGAAATAACTTGCGCGAGTTGGCGAACGACGAATGGCGAACGACGAGCCCCGAATTGTCATCATAGGTTCCACCGCCAAACCCGTCAAACACTTTGCCTCCCGCGACTTTGTTAGAATCACTGTTTCTTCAATCATTCAGAGGAGTTTCTTGTACCGATCCCTGGAACGCCGTTTGACTGAGGCTGTGCGCGAGTTCCTGCACCGCACTTATCACCTCGAAGTCGAAAATATCGTGGTTGAGCAGCCTCCGAAAATTGAGTTCGGAGAGTATGCGCTACCTATTGCATTCGAACTGGCGCGCAAGCTGCGCAAGTCCCCGCGGAAAATTGCCGAGGACATCGTTGCCGGAATCGCACCGCCAGAGGGCAGCATACTGCCAAACTATCCGCTGGGAAGTCCCGAAGATGTAGCTTGGCGCGTACGTGACCGGATTTTGCGGCAGATGTTCGAGAAGTTCGAGGTTGCGGGTGCCGGATACATTAACGTACACGTGAATCGTAAAGCGGTGGCAGTGGCCCTTGCCGCCGATACAACCCCGCTTGCAGATATACCCATCGGTAAAGTGCTGGTTGAGCATTCCAGCATCAACCCGAACAAAGCCGCCCATATCGGGCATCTGCGCAACGCCATCCTCGGCGATACTTTCGTTCGCTTGCTGCGCTTTGCCGGCAGAGAGGTCGATATTCAGAACTACATCGACAATACCGGCGTGCAGGTTGCCGATGTGGTGGTCGGATTCATGCACGTCGAGAAAAAGTCCCGCGCCGAGATTGAAGCGCTGGCGGCCGCTCCCAGGTTTGATTTCTACTGTTGGGACCTCTACGCGCGCGTCTCACGCTGGTATGAAGAAGATAAGCAGAACCTCGCCGTACGCCTGGCCACCTTGCATGCCATCGAACGAGGCAACAACGAAACCGCGCAGATTGCCGAACTGATATCGGTTGCAGTTCTGCGCCGCCATCTGGAGACGATGGATCGCCTCGATATCGAGTACGATTTCCTGCCGCGCGAGAGCGAGATCCTTCATCTGCATTTCTGGGATGCGGCCTTCACCAAGCTCAAAGAAGCTGGCGTGCTCACCTATGAAACCGAGGGCAAGAACAAAGGTTGCTGGATTATGCGCCGCGCCGGAACGACAAGTGTGGCGCGGGCGCCCTCGCCCGCGAAGGCCGACAGCAATAAAACCAATGGGTCGGAAACGACCCGTGATCCCGATGATCTCCTTCAACCGGCTGAGCTGAAGCCGGGCGACGATATTCGGGCATCAGGCATCGACGAGGAAGACCAGAAAGTCATCGTCCGCTCCAACGGGACGGTCGGCTACGTCGGCAAAGACATCGCCTACCACATGTGGAAGTTCGGCCTGCTGGGGCGCGATTTCAGCTATCGCAAGTTCTATCGCTACCCGAACGCCCACGACTGCTGGATCTCGACCACTCCCAATGATCCTGAAACTGCGAAAGATCATCCCCACTTTGGGGACGTTGCCGAAATCTACAACGTTATCGATGCCCGCCAGTCCGAGGCGCAGAACACAGTCATTGAAGCCTTGCGCGGGTTGGGACACGATGAAGCAGCCGATCGCTACACGCATTTTTCCTACGAGATGGTCGCGCTCACTCCGCGCTGCGCCGCTGAACTGGGTTACGAACTGAGCGATGAAGAGAAGGCACGCCCCTGGATCGAGGTTTCCGGCCGCAAGGGTTTTGGCGTGAAGGCGGACGATCTGCTGGACGCCCTTATCACCTCGGCCCGCAAGGAGGTCGATGCGCGCCATCCCGAGTTGAGCGAAGCTGAACGCGGTGTGATCTCCACGCAGATCGCCATCGGAGCCCTCCGCTACTTCATGCTGAAGTTCACCAAGCCCTCGGTGATCGCCTTCGATTTCAAAGACGCACTCAGCTTCGAAGGCGAGACCGGCCCTTATGCACAGTATGCGGTCGTTCGCGCCACGAATATTTTCCGCAAGGGCGGATTCGATCCAGAAACATTCCTGTCGGGCGGGGGCAACGACTTCCCTTCCGCTGATTTCGCCCACTACCTCACAGGCGAACCTGGCAATGGCATCTGGGAGCTTTGGCTGGCCGCGGCCAAGACTTCCTTTGTTGTCGGTCAGTGCATTACGACCACCGAGCCCGCCTATCTGGCCAAGCACGTCTTTCAGCTCGCTCAGCTTTTCAACACGTTTTACCATCAGCACCCCATCCTCGCCGAGCCGGACGAGAGCCGAAAGCGGTTTCTACTAACGACCACTGCGGTAGTTCGCCGTGAATTGATTCGTCTTCTGGCGGTGATGGGAATCGCTGCGCCATCGGTAATGTAGGACCTGCTGTACCTGCGCCTCCGCTATGGAGGAGGCCGATGGTCACTAACTTAGGCGTCATTACATGACCGGTTTAGCGAACCAGTCTTGACACCCTGTACTTCATCTCAATTATTCGCAATCGCCCGCCAACCGTATAAAATTTCTATGGTTACACCGTGATTGCCCGATTGTGGTAATTACCTGGTTCTCACAACGAATTTCTAATGTATTGATTCATAAGCAGATTACCGGACTTTCCCGGCAAATGGGATTGGCATCCTTCGTGCTTCAGTAGACATCGAACGTAGGTTTCAAAACGACTTTTTTAGGGTACCCGCATTAAACGGTAGAGATTAAACGCTAGAGAATGAGTCGGGCAATAATTTGGGGAAGGAGCCCTCAATCGAATGAAACAAATTTCTTTGACCCTAATGCTGGCGCTGGCAGTTGCCGCATCCATCGGCTGTACCACCAAGAATTATGTTCGTCAACAGACGACCCCGCTGATCAACAAGACCAACGAACTCGACGACATGACCGCAAAGAATTCCAAAGATATAAAGGACGTCGATCAACGAGCGCAAGCCGGAATCCAGGCCGCGCAGGCTCGGGCCAATGAGGTTGACCAGAAAGCGCTCGCCGCGGGAAGCAGCGCTGACAAAGCGCAAATGGCGGCGAACACTGCATCCCAGCGCGTTGACTCTCTGACCAACACGGTCATCAATCTGGATAACTATCGCCCGGTGGCGGAGACCTCGGTCCATTTCGGATTCAACAAGGACAATCTGACCAAGGACGCCAAGGAGGCCATCGACCAGCTTGCCGCCAGCGTCGCCACCACCAAGGGATACATCATCACCGTGGAAGGCGCGACTGACTCGGTCGGCAGCGCTGATTACAACTATGACCTAAGCCAGCGCCGCGCCAACGCCGTAATTCAGTACCTGGCGGCGGACAAAGACGTGCCGGCCTACAAGATCTATCTGATCGGGCTGGGCAAGGATAAACCCGTCGAGTCAAACAAGACTTCGGGCGGACGCGCGAAAAACCGCCGGGTTGATATCCGCCTGATGACCAACACAGGCAATCCGTCACAAACGCCAAGTGAGACCCCGACGGCGAGCGCGAATCCACCGTCACTATAACTTTTCCCTCCTCCCCGGAGGATTTTGCTAAAACAGGCCGCCGAAAATAGGCGGCCTGATTTTTTTGTCATTTGGTTTTTTTATGCATCGTCCTGATCCATCTTCCGCTCGGTCCCGGCGGCCGCCCGTTGTAAAATAGCAGGATGTCTTTGCAGTCAGGCAATCCAAACTTCGGTAAAAAGCGCACGCCACCTCCCGACGAAACCTTTGAAGAGGCAAACTATCTGAAAGCGCTCGGTGAGAAGCAGAAGATTGTCAGCCTCAAACTTGCAGACGGAGAAGTCGTGCGCGGCTGGATCGAGTACTACGACAAGAACATGGTTCGCGTCACCCGCGACGATGGTCCGAACCTTTTCATCTTCAAGCATGAAATCGTCTACATCTCCGAAGAAGGAAAAAAGAAGTAGTCAGTCGCGAGTGCTCAGCTTCGCCGCAGTTTACAGCAATTTCTCGTATCATCCTGCGCGACCGTGGTCCCAGCAGACGTACTTTGCTTACTGGTGGGAGAGAGTGATTTATGAATTTGAATCTGCCAGGGCTTCGCAGGAATGAAGGTCTGAAAACCGCATGACATCCAGTCAATCGCCCAAATTGCTTTCCACCATGCAGTCCATCGCGCGCGAAGCGGGCAGCCTGCTAATGGAGCACTTCCGCCGCCACGTGAAGATCGAATATAAAGGGAGCGCTGACCTCGTTACGATCGCCGATCGCCAGTCTGAAGCGCTGATCCTCGAGCGCATTCGCCGTGACTTCCCGTCTCACGATGTGATGGGCGAAGAGGGGACACGGATTGAAACCGGCAGCGACTACAAGTGGTACGTCGACCCGCTCGACGGAACCACCAATTTTGCTCACGGATATCCTGTGTTTTGCGTGTCGCTGGCTATTGAATATCAGGGTGTACGCGTCGCGGGCGTCATCTACGATCCGACTCGTGACGAAATGTTTGTTGCGGAAAAAGGAAACGGCGCGCGTCTAAACGGCCAGCCGATGCGCGTTTCATCGACCGCCACACTAGCCGAATGTCTGGTGGCCACCGGTTTCCCCAGTCAGAAGCGTCACAAGAATCCCAACATCTATTTCTATCACCATCTGACGCTGCACTCGCATGGCGTGCGGCGCGCCGGATCCGCCGCTCTTGATCTGTGCAATGTCGCTGCCGGACGCTTCGATGGCTTCTGGGAATTCAATCTCAATCCCTGGGATACCGCGGCGGGCGTGCTCATCGTCGAAGAAGCCGGCGGACGTGTCACCGATTTTTCCGGCGGTCCATTCGAGATCGCGAGCCGCGAAACGCTGGCCTCGAACGGCTTGGTGCACGATGCACTGCTCGCGGAATTCCAATCCGTCTTCTCCGGCAAAGCGCTGGAAGAATTGCCGGATCCCGCCACCTACGCCAAAGATCACAAATCCTAGCGGTACAATAATGTCGTGGGACTCCTGTGGGGCAGACGGGTGGGAGTTTTATTTGTGCAAAGCTTTCCTCTGTGTGACTCTGTGTCCTCTGTGGTTAAAGGTTTTTCGGGACGTACATCGTGTCGAACTCGTTGCTCACACGCAAAGTCGAAAAGCGCGCGGATCGCCTCCGTCTGCAAGGCCGCATCCTCTTCCTGACCGAAGATCCTGAACTGATCAAGAAGCAGCTCGCGGGCTGGGATCTGCCCTGGGACACGAAGAATCCCGCCAACAATCCCAAACTCCGCGACGACATCTCGACCGACGAAATCACGCCTGCCCACTTCTGTTTCTACTTCGACCAGACGCTCGGCGAGATCCCTTACGCCGGCCTGAAGTGCCAGGGCGTTGTGCCCATCGGCCGCGGCGACGTGAAAAAGGGCGGCTTCGTGTGCTCGGTCAGCGGCAAGCGGCGCGGCAAAGGCTCCAGCCGCGAGCAGTCTCCCTACGCCGAAATGTGCGCGGGCATTCAGGTCGTGATCGCCGAAAACATCGAGCGCATCTATCAGCAGAATTGCCAGAACCTCGGCTTGCTCACCTCGACGAATTTTTCCCTCATCGATCGCATCCGCGCGGGAGAAGAAATCGCGCTCAGCGAATTCACCTCTGGCGAAGACGAAATCACCAGGCAAGTCATCGAGTATGGCGGCCTGTTCCCGTTCAACGTCGCCCGCATGCAGAAAAAAGTTTCCCTGCCGCCGGTCACGACTCCAAAACGCCCCATGACGCTAGCGGAAAAAATCTTTGCGACTCATATGGTGAATAACGTAGGCACAGCCGCCCCCGGCTATACAGTCGAACGCAGCGAGGCATCCCGAGTCGGCGTCCCCGCAGTCCAGCCCGGCGACACCGGTTTCACCCGCGTCGACCTCCGGTTCAGCCACGAATATGTCACGCCGATGGCGTCCATCTTCTACGAGCACTACGTCGGTAAGCATGTCCCCGTCAACGACGCCTCCAGCATCCGCTTTTTTCGTGATCACCTCACCTTTCTCGACGAGGTCATCTCCGAAGAAAAAAAGAAAATGGGCCTCCTCGATCTCGCCACTCAGCTCAAGCTCAAGCAAGCCGACTTCGCCCGCCACCAGGGCATCAAGCTCCACGGCGAACTCGCCGACCGCAAGGGCTCCGAGGGCATCTGCCATTCTGTAATGCTCGAAACTTACGCGCTCCCCGGCCAGGTCAACGTCGGCTCCGACTCGCACACGCCGCACGTCGGAGCGATCGGCTGCATCGCCTTTGGCATCGGCACCACTGACGTTTTCAATTCCTGGATCACCAAAGACGTGCGCGTCAAAATTCCCGAGTCGGTGAAGATCGTCATCAAAGGCAAGCGTCATTCCAATGTGACAGCCAAAGACTTCATCCTGAAAATTCTCTCGCTTGATTACGTGCGCAGCGGCCAGGCCCTCGCCAAGGTCATGGAGTACGCGGGCGACGCCGTAGAAGCGCTAAGCGTAGACGAGCGCGCCACCATGACCAATATGGCCGCCGAAATTGGAGGCTTCACCGGCATCGTCGCCCCCGACGAAAAAGTCGTCGAGTTTTTGCTGGAGCGCCGTGGACCGACGGAGGGACAGCCGCGCCGCGGGTCCACGGAGGGACAGCCGCCATCGGCTGTCCAGGTCAGTGAAGCCAACCAATTGAAAGCGAAATTTCGTAAAATGATCGCTCCCCTCCACAGCGATCCGGGCGCAGAATATTCCCGCATCATTGAACTCGACGCCGCCGACATCACCCCCATGGTCGCCACCCCCGGAGACCCCGGCAACGGCAAATACATTCGCGATCTGCAAACCCCCGTGCCTATCGAAATCGCCTATGGAGGCACCTGCACCGCCGGCAAAAACGAAGACATGGATATGTACGCCACCGTGCTTGCCGGTGCCCTGAAACAAGGGTTACGAGTTTCAGATAATGTCCAGTTCTGGATCCAGTTCGGCTCGCGGGAAACCCGCGAGTATTCGCGCCGCAAAGGCTATATTGAAATTTTCGAGCGAGCCGGCGCGCGGCTGATTGAGCCCAGTTGCGGAGCCTGCATTAATGCAGGGCCAGGCGTCTCCACTCGCCCAGATCAGGTAGTAATCAGCGCGCAGAATCGAAATTTCCCCGGCCGCAGCGGTCCCGGCCAGATGTACCTCGCGTCGCCGCTGACGGTCGCAGCCAGCGCGGTGGCCGGATATATAGTCGAATATCAGCCAAGCGCGAGCCGGGAAGCCGTCGAGGCCTGACCTAGACACCTCGCCATCGCAGGGCTGCGGGAATTAAGAAGACGCACAAACGCGCCCCAGCCGGCCTGATTCTGTCGCGCAGATCCACTTGACATAAGGACGAAGCCAGTCACAATAAGTTCATCGGTCACGCCCTCAAGGGCAAGCTCAGACGCCAAGCAAGGGCGGGCAATCAAGGCAAGCTCGTCGAAATGAATACTAAGACCAATGTTGTCAATACTTTGACTCTAACTCTCTGCGGTTCAATACTTTGGAAAGAAAATCTCGCCAAAGTATTGATTCTAATAGACCGGCTCATGGGGGGGGGTACCCCCCTATTATTTAAGTGGTAAATAGTAATCCCAATGCCAAGGCTTCGGGTTTTGGAACGTTTCTTGTTGAGTCTCCGCGATTCTTCCCGCAATAAAATGCTTGGCGGATCGTGGGAACAGGGTCTTAAGAAGATTGGCTCGCCAGAGGACCACAGCGCGGTGGGCCATCGATGAAGGACGAACATCGAGCGACGGAGCGGTGAACAGCGTTCCGGCAAACCAATCTTGAAATTTCGCCTACCAAATCTCGCCAGCCCCAAGTCTCACCAACCAATGATCGCTGCCACTGTTCACCGCTTTTCCATCCGCACGCAAAAAAAATTCCTGCTACAATTTTTGCATAGGTTCTGTTACCTTCCACAGGTTCTAGGAGCACTGAAGAAATGGCCTACGTAATTGCCGAGCCTTGCATCGGTACGAAAGACACTGCTTGCGTTGACGCTTGTCCGGTCGATTGCATTCACCCCAAGAAGGATTCCGACAAGTACGCGACCGAAGAGATGCTCTACATCGATCCGGTCGAGTGCATCGACTGCGGAGCCTGCGTTCCCGTCTGCCCGGTGTCGGCGATCTTCGCGCTCGACGACCTGCCGGAAAAGTGGAAAGAATACACCGAGCGGAACGCGAAGTATTTCGGGCGATAGCTCTCAGCTCTCAGCTCTCAGTAAAAACAGAGTGGTAGTGTTTTCTTGGGCACAGTTTTCCCGTAGATCTGCGCTTTCGCGCTAGCGGCCTCATCCATGCCTCGTCCCCGAGTGGGTTAACTGAGGGCTGACAGCTGATGGCTGACAGCTCGCTCCATCCATTACAATCAATCTTTCACTCTTGGCCATGGCGCTGAAGGAGTCGGAGGCGATCGTTCTGCGCACGTATCCGCTGCGCGAGTCGGACCTGCTGGTGGCGCTCTTTACTCGCCTGGAAGGCAAGGTGAAAGGCGTGGCGCGGGCGGCCAAGAAGTCGAAACGCCGCTTTGGCGGCGCGCTCGAGCCGATGACGTATGTGCGGGCGTTTTACGACGACCGCGAGCGGCAGGAACTGGCGCGGCTCGACTCATGCGAGGTGATCGAGTCGCCGATGAGCGGCGAGGTGACTTATGCGCGGGCGACAGCGTTGGCGCATGTGGCCGAGTTGCTCGATCAGTTGATGCCGGATCGTGAGGCGAGCGATGCGGTGTTTCGGTTGAGTTTGGCGGTGCTCGCTGAGTTGCGCGGGCCGGCGTTGTGGATGCCGGTTACGTACTTTGAGCTGTGGATGACGCGGCTGATGGGCTTTCTGCCGGAGTTTGGGGAATGCGCAGTCTGCGGACGGACGCTCGACGGAACGCGGGCTTACTGGCATGCGCTAGCCGATGGCCTGGTTTGCGGCGACGACAAGAGGATCGCGTCGTCGGAGATGTCGATGGAGTCGCGGAAGATTGCCGCGCAGATGTTGCGTTCGCGGGCGTCGGAGTTTGCGGGGATCGAGTGGCCGAAGGTTTTGTGCGCGGATTTGCGGAAGTTCCTGATCCAGATCCTGGAGCGGCATATTGAGAAGAAGCTGGTGACGGCGGGCATGCTGGAGAGGATCAGCGGCTAGCTGCTTTTAGGATGTCTGACATGAGCAGCAAGACAGCGGTTCTGTGGGACGTGTTTCTGATGTGCGTGTACGGCGGGATAGCTGTGCTGTTTGTGGTGGCTTATCTGCGCGGCGTACATTGGGCTGCTATCGGAGTGATCGTGTTTGGCTTTGGAGTTTTTCGCCAGGCAATGTTTGTCAAGCACCGCGATGTGCCCGATGATCCGGAAAACTACTAGGAAGGATTCTCTCTAAACGCTATCTATCGTGACTTTGTCCAATTCCAATTCGCTGACGTTTCAGGAACTCATCCTCAAGTTGCAGGCGTTCTATGCGGAGCGCGGGGCTGTGATTCAGCAGCCTTATGACGTTGAGGTTGGAGCGGGAACAATGGCTCCCGAGACGTTTCTGCGGGTGCTGGGGCCGAATCCTTATAAGGTGGCTTACGTGCAGCCTTCACGGCGGCCGGCGGACGGGCGTTATGGCGAGAATCCTAACCGGTTGTTCAAGCATTTGCAGTTGCAGGTGATTCTGAAGCCTCCGCCGGAAAATGTGCAGGAGCTTTACTTGGAATCGCTCGCGGCGATCGGCATTGACCTGCGGCAGCACGACATTAAGTTCGAGGAAGACAACTGGGAAGCGCCGACGCTGGGCGCGTGGGGCATCGGGTGGCAGGTGATGCTCGACGGGCTGGAGATTACGCAGTTTACTTATTTCCAGCAGTGCGGTGGAGTGGATCTGGACCCGATCTCGGTCGAGCTGACCTACGGCCTCGAACGGTTGTGCGCGTTTCTGCAGGATGTGGATTCGATCTATGACATCGTGTGGGCGCGCGATTCCGAGACGGGCCGGGAAGTGAAGTATGGCGAGGTGCGGCTGGCCGACGAACAGCAGTTCTCGACCTACAACTTCGAAATGGCGGACGTTGCCAGCACGTGGAAGCATTTTGAGTTGTGCGAGGCGGAGTGTAAGGCGCTGCTAAATCGCTATGCGGAGTTGAGCGGAGACAAGGCGGAGGGTGACGGAGTGGTTCGCGAGAAGGCGCGCTTTCCGCTGCTGGGCGCATACGATCTGTGCCTCAAGTGCTCGCACTACTTCAATATTCTGGATGCGCGGGGCGCGATTTCGGTGACCGAGCGCGTGGGCGTGATCGCTCGCGTGCGGGCGCTGGCGGTTGGAGTTGCCAAGGCCTGGATGAATCAGCAGTATCCTGCTGAAAAAACAAGTGACAAGGGCGAGACGGCTCGGCCAACGGTCCGGGAGAAGAAAGGCAAGTTGGCTCCGGTCGGATGAGAAGGGTGCCTCGGTCCGCGGAAAAATACTTAACCACAGAGGACGCAGAGGATTCACAGGGGAAGGCCCTTAATATTCCCAGCTATTCGGGAGGAAGGTTAATCGTTCATGCCTGATTTTCTAGTTGAGGTTGGTTGCGAAGAAATTCCGGCGCGGATGATCGACGGCGCGATTCGTGAGTTGCGCGAGCGCGTGGAGACTCTGCTGCAACGCGAGCGTCTGGCGCCGAGCGGCGCGGTCAGCTGGCTGGATACGCCGCGGCGGTTGGCGGTGTTTGCGCCGGGCGTTCCGTCGGCGCAGCCGGATCTGACTGAGCGCGTATCGGGGCCGTCGGCGCAGGTCGCATTCAAGGATGGTCAGCCCACTCCGGCCGCTCATGCCTTCGCGAAAAAAGTGGGCGTGGATGTGAACAAGCTTGAACGCGTCGCTACTCCCAAGGGCGAATATCTGGGTGCAACGGTGACGCGCAAGGGCCGGGCGGCGGCGGAGATTCTCGCGGAAACTTTGCCCAAGGAAGTCGCCTCGCTCTACTGGCCGAAGAATATGTACTGGCGCAAGCGCGGAGAAGTTTTCGTGCGCCCGGTGCGCTGGCTGGTCGCGATGCTCGACGACGAAGTGGTTCCGATGGAGCTGTTCGGCATTCGTGCGGGGAAGACTTCCCGCGGACATCGGCTGCTGGGCCATGAAACCGCGCCCATCTTGCGACCTTCTTCCTACGTGGAAGCTTTGCGGGAAGCGAAAGTTCTGGGCTCTGCGGAGCGGGAGCAGGTGATCCGCAAAGCGCTGGATGCGGCGACGCGCACGGTTCCCGGGGCGCGCTGGCGCGAAGACAAGCCGCTGGTTGCGACCGTGGTCAATTTAACCGAGTTTCCCTCGGTCATCCTGGGCAGCTTCGATGCGGAGTTTCTCGCGCTGCCTGAGGAAGTGCTGGTCACGGTGATGCGCGATCACCAGAAATATTTCGCCATCGAAGATCCGGATGGCAAGCTATTGCCGCACTTTCTGGCTGTGCTCAACACGGCTGGCGATTCGGACGGCTTGATCCGGCATGGCAATGAGCGCGTGCTGCGCGCCCGCTTCAACGACGCGCGCTTTTTCTGGCAGACCGATCAGAAACAGAATCTGCGGGAGCGCGTTGAATTGCTGAAGCATGTCACCTTCCAGAAAGATCTTGGGAGCTACTACGACAAGACGCTGCGCGTGCAACGACTGGCGAGCTGGCTGGCGGAGACGATCAGGCAGAATGGGATGACGATTCGTCCGGGAGTGGTGCACAAGGCTGCGCTCCTGGCAAAGACCGATCTGACGACCGAACTCGTGAAAGAGTTCACGGAACTGCAGGGGATTGTGGGCGGACTTTACGCGGGCGTGCAGGCGCTCGACGAGGATCTGAGGCCCGAGGTGCAGGCCGAGGTTGCCAAGGCGATCTATGACCACTACAAGCCGGAATCGATGGAAGATGAGGTGCCGCGGACGGTCGAAGGGGCAGTGCTTTCGATCGCGGACAAAGCGGATTCGATTGCAGGCATGTTCGCGTTGGGCCTGGTGCCGAGCGGATCGAAGGATCCGTTTGCGTTGCGGCGGCAGGCGAATGGCATCGTGAAGACGATCGCCGAGCACAAACTGCCGTTCCGGCTTTCGGAGATTATGGCGGATGCGCGCTGCCATTATCATGGCTCAGCGGCCGAGAAGAAGTTTTCTAATCCTGACTATGCCGGATCGATTCGCAGTTTTTTCAGGGAGCGGCTAGAATTTTATCTGAAGGATGCGCGCGGCTATGCCTATGACGTGGTCAGCGCGGTGCTCGCAGTTGAGTCCGATGATGTGGTGGACTCGGTGGCTCGAGCAGATGCGATTAGCGATGTGCGCGAACTTCCAGACTTCATGCCGATCGCTGCGGCCAGCAAACGAATCCGAAACATCCTGAGACAAGCTAAAGAGAAGGACGTTGTGCCTGCTCGGCAATTTGAATTGTTGGCCGATGAGGTCGAGGAATCCAAGGCGCTTTGGGCCGAGGCAGAGCGAATGTTCCCACGCATCGAAAAGAATCGTGCGGAGAAGGACTACAAGAGCGCGTTGATAACGCTTTCGACGCTGCGCCCGGCGGTCGACAGGTTCTTCGACAAAGTTATGGTGATGGTGGAGGACGATAAGCTACGCGCGAATCGACTGGCCTTGCTCGAAACCCTGGTGAAGGAATTTTCTACGATCGCGGATTTTTCCGAGATCGTGACGGAAGGCAAGAGCTAAGGTCGGTCCTTGATTTGGCTTGACCGGAGGTGCCCTAAGGTTTCTACTGCACTTTTTGCAAGCGGTGAATCAGCTTTTGCGCCAGGTTCTCCTCGGATTCCGACCACAGCAGGCGCCCGGTCGCTCCGGAATTCTCTTCGACCTTCGCGGTGAACTCGACCAGACGTTGCACATTGCTTCGGATGTGGTTCTCCGCCTCGAAGCTCAATGCCAGTTCTTCGTGGAGGAAAGGCGCGTCGAGGCCGAAATCAATCTGGATGTGGCCGGCGGCCGCGGCCGCGTTCTCTTCGAACTCGAGTCCATGTGCGACGACGCGCACCAGCGAGGGTTCCTGCTTCCACTTCTCCGCGCTTGCTGGAGGAGTCCACAGATCCCAGTAAGCTTCGAAAACGTAAGCCATGTCTTCGTGGAGGAACTCAGCGACGGCTCCCACAGCTTCTTCAGGGGGAAGGCCGGGATTAAAACGGCGCTCAAGAATCGTGGGCTCGGCCCAGGAAACCGGATGAACAGCTGCGTAAGTAACACCCGGCCTCGCTGGCGAAAAAGGAAGCTGGCGAAGAACGCTGATGGTGCGAGTCAGAATCTCCAATAAATCGAAGTTGGGAAACCACAGGCTGAGATAGAGCGAATCCGCCATAAAGCTATTTTAATAGGTGTGTGCGGGCCAATGCGACTAGAGGAAAAAGAATCCTGCGGTTATCGTGGCACGGCAGCGCTGTCAGTCTACTACTAATTTACTGGGCAATTTTACCGTACCACGTCGCATCAGGCATTCACTCCAGGGATTGCAGAACGCTGCCCTGACACGCAAACTTTGACAGTGCAAAAAGCGCACTGATAGTATGAACCTCTACGTGAAGAGCCGGCAGAAAAGAGTGCATCGAGCCGGAACGTCCCCGTCGTCTAGCCTGGCCTAGGACATCGCCCTTTCACGGCGGTAACGCGGGTTCAAATCCCGCCGGGGACGCCAACAATCCAAATAAGTTAAGCGATGTTCGCTCACTAGTGCATTTCCGACCACAACACAAAGCCCGATGCTACCATTGGGAAAAGTGCCTCTTCTTGAACTCCCGGCTCCAACAAGTACGGCTAGGAACAGAGGGTGAGTTGCATTCGATGAGCGTGGCCGATTCGCAGGAGTTCACGCATCAGTTTCCGCTTCTGCTCATCGTCTGGGTCTGACCACTGGAAGCCGAATTCACGACTGGCCCAATCCATGTTGCGGCGGGTCTTCCGGTAAATCTGTGCGAACGATACGACGACCTCGTCCGTCATGCCCTCCAGTCGACTCGCCAACCACTCGAAATTCTCAAGATGGGTCTCGGCGGGGGTCTCTGACGAAAAAACAACCGGGTCGTAGCGCCAAACCAGTGTTCGAGAACCGTACTGTCGAGCGATTTCCCCTGCATGTCGGATTGACCGAGTCGCATCGGTGACCGGGAACTCCAATTTCCGGGGATAGCAGTTGATTGTGTATTGAATGATGAACGGATAGCTCTGCGAGTGGACTTCGGCCACCTTGTCGAGGAACGGCCCGAGGTTCTTCGTCCAAAAAACGAAGCCATCGACATCCTGTCGGCGAAGCGAGACGCGGGTTACCTGATGGCGATTGTACGGATTCGTCATCATGCAGAATCCCGCGTGCTAGGGCTTCCCACCTTCGTGCGACCTGTCTGACAGATATCGATTGAAGTTCCATGTAATAAGACCGATGCTGACCGTATGGATTCTCTGGGAAGTTAGTATCACTCCACCACGGTAACAGCGGTCAGGAGTTCTCACCAACCTCTGGAGCACGGAATGATCTTCGTCAACGTAGTCAATTTCCACAATCTCGCTGGCCGCGGTCGGGTTATGCGATGGGCCGACACTTTTCGCGGTCGCCTTCATACTTCTTCCGATGCGGGGAATCGGCCGTGCCAGTAACTCTTGACCAGAACGAGAACTTTTGCCTGCTACATCTGGAGGGTGAAATCGACATTTCTTCCGCGGCGGAGCTAAAGACGCTTTTGCTCCATGGGCTGGCGTCTGGACGAGAGTTGCGCGTGGACCTGGAAAGAGCGACCGACCTCGACGTTACCGCCATGCAGTTGCTTTGGGCCGCCGAGCGCGAAGCGCGAAGATCGGGAATGGGAATGACCCTGACCGGGCGGCCGGAGGCGATCTCAGTCGCCCTTGGTGACGCGGGTCTTGAAAGGTTTTCGTTCCTCGGGAATCCGAAGTTAGCCGCTGACATTAGCGGAGAAGTTAGTAATTGAGTTAGGTAAGGGAGCGCAGTTGACGCAGACGATCGACAAATATAAACAGGCCTTCCGGGAGGAAGCTCGGGAGATCCTGGTAGAGCTGGAGGCGTCGCTCCTGGAACTTAACGAGAATCGCGGCGACAAAGAACTTGTGGCCCGAGCTTTCCGCGCCCTGCACACCATCAAGGGCTCGGGTGCGATGTTCGGCTTTGACGAATTGGCCGCATTTACTCACAAGCTGGAAAACGCCTTCGACGAAGTTCGCAACGGGAAGCTTAGTGTCACCTCCGAACTGGTTGACCTCTCCTTAGCGGCGCTCGATCAGATCAAAGCCATGTTGGAAGAGTCCGCGGGCCGGGGGGCAGCGAACCGCATCGTCTCGGCCGAGATTTTGGAGAAGGTACAGGGGCTGACCGGGAAGACTGAAAACTGCCCTGCCGATGCACCACCATCCGCGCCCTTGGCCCGTCCAGCGGTCGAGAGTAGCGCGGTGCGCGACTGGCATGTCCGCTTTAGCCCCGGTCCCGATCTGATGCGCAGCGGCGCGAATCCGCTGCTGCTGTTGCGCGAACTGAAACAGCTGGGAAGCTTGTGGCTGCAGGCCAGTATGGCGGCGATTCCGCCGCTCGCCGAACTCGATCCCGAGCGCTGCTACATCGCCTGGGACATGGTTCTGACCACTGCGGCCGCGCGCGAGGCGATCTGCGATGTCTTCATCTTTGTTGCCGACAGTTGCGAGTTGAGCATCGAGCCCGTGTGCGAAGTGCCGGTCGGACCGCCGGTCGAAAAGAGGATCGAGCCGGCTCAGGGGCAGGTTTCGAGCGACGCGGCGAGCCTGGCTGCAGCCGGGTCGAATGCTCCGGAGAAGAAATTCCCGCCCTGGGGACGCCGTGCCTCCGATACGCCAGACAACGCGTCGAGTATTCGCGTCCCGGCCACCAAACTGGATCAGTTCGTCGACCTGGTGGGCGAATTGGTTACGGTGCAAGCGCGCCTGGTTGAAGTCGCGGCGCGCCGCGAGGATCCGGAAGTGGTGGCGGTATCCGAAGAAATCGAGCGGCTGACGACGGCGCTGCGCGAGAACTCGATCAGCATCCGGATGCTGCCGATTCGAGGCACATTCGAACGCTTCCGCCGCCTGGTCCACGACCTGGCGCGGGATTTGCACAAGGAGGTCGAACTCACCCTGGAGGGCGCCGATACGGAACTGGACAAGAGCGTGATCGATCAGTTGAACGATCCGCTGATGCACCTCATCCGCAACAGCATGGATCACGGCATCGAACCGCCCGAAGCCCGCCTCGCCGCCAAGAAACGCTCCGGCGCTACCATCCATCTTTCGGCGCGGCACTCGGGCGCCAGCGTGCTGATCAGTGTTGCCGACGACGGAGGCGGGATCGATGCCGCGGCGGTGCGGGAGCGCGCCATCGAAAAAGGCCTGGTGGCGGCGGACGCCCAACTTACCGAGGCCGAGATCTTCGACCTCATCCTGGCGCCCGGTTTCTCGACGGCCCGGCAGGTGACGGATGTGTCAGGCCGGGGAGTGGGGATGGACGTGGTCCGGCGCAAGGTGGATGCGCTGCGCGGAACCATCGAGATCGCCAGCAAGCCGGGCAGCGGAACCAGCGTCACCCTGCGCCTGCCCCTGACCCTGGCCATCATCGACGGTCTCCTGGTGCGGGTCGGGCAGGCTTATTTTGTGCTGCCGCTGGCGTCCACGCTGGAATGCATC
This sequence comes from uncultured Acidobacteriaceae bacterium, assembly GCA_963821295.1. Taxonomy (GTDB): domain Bacteria; phylum Acidobacteriota; class Terriglobia; order Terriglobales; family Acidobacteriaceae; genus Acidiflorens. Next base: position 262,429 of record CAWGDB010000004.1, read on the forward strand.
GAGCTGACGCGGCAGGACATCGAGCAGGCCAACGGCAAGCATGTGGCCAACGTGCGCGGGGAGATCATCCCGTACATCCGACTGCGGGAATACTTCAATCTGCCGATAGAACAGATTGAGCATGAACAGATCATGGTGGCCGAGACCGAAGAGGGGCGCTACGGCTTCGTCGTCGATCAGGTGCTCGGAGACCATCAGACGGTCATCAAGAATTTGGGCCGGTTTTACCGGCACGTCGACCTGGTCTCGGGGGCGACCATTCTCGGCAACGGAACGGTGGCGTTGATTCTGGATCCGCAGCGGCTGGTGCGGGATGCGCTCCGGACCATGGCAGTGGGCAAGCGGCGTCTCGGCAAACCCGCGGACGCGCGCGGAAGCGCCCGCGCCCAGGTGGCCTCTGCGTCCAACCCTGGCGCGGTCGTGTTGGTGGAAAGTGCGGCGGCGGGAGGCGGAGCGGGCCCTTGAAGTCTTCAAGAAGTTTCGCCGGTGCTGCGTAACACCGCCAGCGCTATTTAGCAACGCTCGAACTCACTGTGTCTAGTTACGGGCAAGTCTGGAAAGGTCCCAGAGCACCGGGCGAACGAATTCAAATCTAAAAGGAGCTGGAAGTTATGACAACAAGAGTTGTACACGCAGGACGAAGGTTGCAGGGCGAAAGTGCAGGCAATGGCGGGAACGGATATGGCGGCGCCGAAAAGTCGGGAGACGCTAAGCTGCAGCTCGTTTCTCAGGAGATCATGCGGCTAGTGGACGCGTCCCGGGATGGCCGCCTCACCGAGCGCGGCAGACCGGACCAGTTTGACGGGGTCCATCGCGAAATCGTGCAAGGGGTCAACGAAATGCTGGACGCCATCCTGCTGCCGATCGGGGAAGGTAACCGCATCCTTGCCCAGATATCGAGTGGCAAGATCGACGAACTGATTGCCCAGACCTACAAGGGCGACCACGAGAAGATGAAGCAGGCGGTCAACAATGTCGCCATCGTCGTGCAAGGCCTACAGAAGGAAATGGCGCGTTTGACCGACGCTTCCAAGGACGGGCAATTGTCCGAGCGCGGCAAGCCGGAACAGTTTCAAGGCGCGTACGCCGAGATTGTGCGCGGCGTCAACACGATGCTGGACGCCATCCTCCTGCCGATTGGGGAAGGCAATCGCATCCTGTCCCAGGTCTCGAACGGCAAGATTGACGAACTAATCGCTCAGACCTACAAAGGCGACCACGAGAAGATGAAGCAGGCGATCAACAATGTCGCCGGCGTGGTGCAGAGCCTGCACAAGGAACTGGCGCGCTTGACCGAGGCTTCGAAGGAAGGGCAACTCTCGGACCGCGGCAAGCCGGAGCAGTTTCAAGGCGCGTACGCCGAGATTGTGCGCGGCGTCAACACGATGCTGGACGCCATCCTCCTGCCGATTGGGGAGGGCAACCGAATTCTCACTCAAGTCTCGAACGGCAAGATCGACGAACTGATTGCCCAGACATATAAGGGCGACCACGAGAAGATGAAGCAGGCAGTCAACAATGTCGCCATCGTCGTGCAGGGCCTACAGAAGGAAATGGCGCGTTTGACCGACGCTTCCAAGGACGGGCAACTGTCCGACCGCGGCAAGCCGGAGCAGTTTCAGGGTGCCTATGCCGAGATCGTGCGCGGCGTCAACACGATGCTGGACGCCATCCTCCTGCCGATTGCGGAGGGTAACCGAATTCTCACTCAGGTCTCGAATGGCAAGATCGACGAACTGATTGCTCAGACATATAAGGGCGACCACGAGAAGATGAAACAGGCGATCAACAACATCGCCGTCGTCCTGCAAAGCCTGCACAAGGAACTGGCGCGCTTGACCGACGCTTCGAACGCCGGGCAATTGACGGAGCGTGGGAAGCCGGATCAGTTCCGCGGGGCCTATAGCGAGATCGTGCGCGGCGTGAACTCCATCCTCGACGCCGTGATTACTCCCCTCAAGTTCACCGCGGGTTACATCGATCGCATCAGCAAGGGCGATCTTCCGCCGACCATCACCGACACATACCATGGCGACTTCAACCTGATCAAAGACAACCTGAACGCGCTGATCGCTGCCATGAGTGAAATCACCGATGCCGCCGATGAGATGGCGAATGGCAACCTGACCGTAGCCCTGCGGGAACGGTCTCCGCAGGACAAACTGATGCAGGCGCTGAGCGCCATGGTGGCCGGCATCACGCGGGTGGTCTCGGACATTCGCGGGATTGCGGGCGAGGTCGCGTCGGCCAGCCAGGCCATCAGTACGACATCGATTGAAGTCTCGAAAGGCGCCAGTTCGCAGGCGGCGTCAGCCGAGGAAGCTTCGTCGTCGATGGAGGAGATGGTTTCGAACATCAAGCAGAACGCGGATAACGCGCAGCAAACCGACAAGATCGCCAACAAGTCGGCGGCGGACGCGCAGGAAAGCGGCAAATCGGTGGTGGAGGCGGTGGCAGCGATGAAGGAAATCGCCAGCCGGGTCTCGATCATCGAGGAAATCGCGCGCCAGACCAACCTGCTGGCCCTGAACGCGGCCATCGAAGCGGCACGCGCCGGAGAACATGGCAAAGGATTTGCCGTGGTCGCCGCCGAAGTCCGCAAGCTCGCCGAGCGCAGCCAGAAGGCGGCCGGCGAAATCAACCAGCTCTCGGGCACAACCGTAAAGGTCTCGGAACGAGCGGGCGAAATGCTCACGAAACTGGTGCCCGATATCCAGCGGACGGCGGAACTGGTGCAAGAAATCGCTGCCGCCAGCAAAGAACAGGATACGGGAGCTGAGCAGATCAACAAGGCGCTGGTGCAATTGGAGAAAGTCATTCAGCAGAACGCTTCGGCATCGGAGGAAATGGCTTCGACGACCGAGGAACTGACTAGTCAGTCCGAACAACTGGTGAGCGCGCTGGGCTTTTTCCGCACCGGAGAGGACGGCCATGTTGCGTCCGTGCACAGCGTGGCGGTCAAACCCGCCCGGTACGTCGAGGCCGCTTCCGCCAAAACTGCCAAGCCGGCCGGGCATGCTGCCCCACCGAAAGCGATGGTGGCCAAGGCCGGGGCCGGAGTCAATCTTAAACTCAAGGACAAAGACAAGGAGAAGGCCGATGATCTCGACAAAGAATTCGAGCGTTACTAACCGGCACATTTTCCAACGCGCGCCGTGGGCGGCGCGCGGGTGCCCGCATCAAGCGAAAGGAGTTGGACTATGAGCGTTAGCGAAATCACGGAGACGCGGCAATATCTCACCTTCAAACTGGGCAACGAAATTTTCGCGACCGACGTCGCGAAAGTGCGGGAGGTGCTGGATTTCACGACTATCACCGAAATTCCCAGGACTCCCGACTTCATGAGCGGCGTGATCAACCTGCGGGGCAGCGTCGTCCCGGTAGTCGATCTGCGGCTTTGTCTGGAGATGTCGAAAATCGAGAAGACCAGGAACACTTGCATCGTCGTCGTGGAGGTGCTGCTGGACAACGAGTCCACCGTGATTGGGGTACTGGCCGATTCGGTGGAGGAAGTGATCGACCTGGAGCCCGAGCATATTCAGCCGCCCCCACGAATCGGAACCCACATCCGGACGGATTTTATCAAGGGAATGGGGAAACGCGACGCCCAGTTCGTCATGATCCTGGACATCGACCGCGTCTTCTCGGCCGACGAACTGGCTGCCGTCCGCCAGCCAGAAAACGGCAAGGCGATGGCGGAAGCGGCAAGTTGACGGCGGGGGGCGAGGCGCGTCCCGCCCACCGACGTTTCATACAAGTATATTTCATACAAGTTATGAGCGCTCGCGACGAAAGCATCTCCAACGCGGATTTTGCCCGGCTGCGCAGCTTGATCTACGAGCAGTCGGGCATCAACTTGAATGCGGAGAAAAAGACCATGCTCGAGCTGCGGATCAAGCGGCGCTTGCGCAGCCTGCATCTCGACTCCTTCGGCGAATACTGCGACTATCTGTTTGGTGCCCACGGACTGAAAGAAGAGATTGTCCATCTGCTGGACGCGGTCTCGACCAACAAGACCGATTTCTACCGCGAGCCGGAGCATTTTGAGTTTCTGGCACAAAAGGCGATTCCGGAGCTCATGGCGCGCAATGCGAGCGGACGGCCTTTGCTTATCTGGAGCGCCGGCTGCTCCACCGGCGAGGAGCCCTACACTCTGGCGATCGTGCTCAGTGAGTGTATCCCCGCAAACCCGGGCTTCCGCTTCCGCGTGCTCGCCACCGATCTGTCGACTACTGTTCTGGCGAAAGCGAGCCGTGGTGTTTTCAGCCGCGAAGTGGTGCGTCCGGTATCCGCCGACCTGCAGCGCAAGTACTTTCTTCGCAGCCGGGATCGCGCTTCTAATTTGGTGCGCGTGGTTCCGGAATTGCGAACCTTGGTGGAATTCCGGCGCTTGAACTTCATGGATGGAGACTTCGGCCTTTCCCAAAAGGCGGACGTGATCTTCTGCCGCAATGTGCTCATCTACTTCGATCGGGCCACGCAGGAAAAAATCATGCAAAAGCTGGCCGATCAACTGGCGCCCGCGGGGTACGCCTTCGTCGGCCACTCCGAGACTCTGCACGATATGGATCTTCCCCTGGTGCCGGTGGCGCCGGCCCTCTACAGGAAAACAAATGGCCGAACTTGAAAGCGAGCTGGCGGAGGTCTATCTGCATCCTGGAGAGTCGTACTTCGCCCGGCAGCCAGCGCTTATCCACACGATTCTCGGCTCCTGCGTGGGCGCCACCTTTTGGTGCGCGCGGCTCGGCGTCGGCGCCCTCACCCATTCCCAGTTGCCCCGGTACCCGGCGAACGCCGCCGACTTGAGTGTTGCCGAAGGCCGCCGCTACGTGGATTTCGCCATTCGCGACGTTGCCCGCCAGTTTGACGCGCTCGGCGCTCGGCGCTCGGAAGTGCAGGTCAAACTGTTTGGCGGCGCCGATGTATTGCTTGTGGGGGATGAGGCGACCTCGAAACCGACCGTAGGAAAGATGAATTGCGAGGCTGCGGTCGAGGTTTTGCAGAACGAGGGTTTTCAGGTGGTCGCGTCGAGCCTGAGAGGTACGGCCGGACTCAACATCCAGCTCGACACCCGGACCGGCGAAGTGCGGCTGCGCCGGCTGGGCTGAACTCTGCCCGTGGACGCGCGGAGCTTTAGGAATTTCAGGGACGACGGCATCGCAGGACTGAGCTTATGAGCACACCGAAAATTCGGGTCCTGATCGTGGACGATTCGGCCGTGGTGCGTCAGACCCTGAGCGATGTGCTCTCGTCCGACCCGGAAATTGAGATTATGGGGACCGCCGGCGATCCCTTCGTGGCGGCCGAGCGGATCAGTGAAGAAGTCCCGGATGTCATCACTTTGGACATCGAGATGCCGCGCATGGACGGGCTAACGTTCCTGCAGAAGATCATGGCCCAGCACCCGATTCCGGTGGTGATCTGTTCGAGCCTGGCCGAGGAGGGAGCGCAAAGTGCTCTCCGGGCGATGGAGTATGGAGCGGTCGATATCATCACCAAGCCTCGCCTCGGCAGTAAGCAGTTTCTGGAGGAGTCGCGGACCACCATCTGCCAGGTCGTCAAGGCGGCGGCGGCGGCAGCGGCGCGGGTGCGGTCGATTCAGCCTCGCCGCGTGGCCGAGCCCAAGCTGACGGCGGACGCTATACTCTCCCCGCCGACCCATGCCATGGCCGAGACCACGGAGAAGGTGGTGGCGATCGGCGCCTCGACCGGGGGAACGGAAGCGCTGAAGACCGTGCTGGAGACGCTTCCCGCCGATTGCCCCGGCATCGTGATCGTGCAACATATGCCGGAGCTGTTTACCAGAGCCTTCGCCGATCGCCTGAACACACTGTGCAACATCACCGTCAAGGAAGCGGCGTCGAACGACACCGTGATCCGCGGACGGGCGCTGATTGCACCGGGCAATCACCACCTGTTGCTGAAGCGGAGTGGAGCCCGCTATTACGTCGATATCAAAGAGGGGCCGCTGGTTTGCCGTCACCGTCCGTCGGTGGATGTATTGTTTCGTTCCGCCGCGCGCTACGCCGGGCAGAATGCCGTGGGTGTGATTCTGACTGGCATGGGAGACGACGGCGCCCGCGGCATGCTGGAAATGAAGCAAGCGGGGGCGACGACGATTGCGCAGGATGAAGCCACGTGCGTGGTCTTCGGGATGCCGAATGAGGCCATCAAGCGGGACGCCGTCGCCAAGGTTCTGCCCCTGGAGGCAGTGGCTGGGGCCATCCTCGTACACGCGCGCTGAAGCGTCTGGCCGGGGAAGGAGCGGGACAAGCCATGGTGAGCGCTGGAACCAAAGCGGAAATTGTCTTCACTCTGGAGCAGGCAACGAGTGAGTTGCAAACCCTTGCCTCAACTACGGAGACTCAGATCCGGTCGGTGGCGCGGGTGTTTGAGAGCCTGGCCGGGCATACCGACGCGATCCTGACTCTGGCGGCAACGATTGTCCAGTGCGTGGACAATGAGAGTGTCAGTTCCGTTCTGCCCAAAGTGCAAACCCTGGGCGCTACCGCGAAGCGTTTTATTGGAGACCGGCTGCAAGCGACCGCCGGGATCATCGAGACCGTGACCGCCGAAGTCAAGCTGCTGCATCAACTGTCTCTGGTCGCTCACGGCCAGGAGGTGATCGCCTTTGAGATCAAGACGCTGAGCGTGCTTACCAATATTGAGGTGGCCCACCTGGGCGCGGTGGGCGCCGGCTTCCAGTACCTGGCCAACGAGCTGGCCGACTTCTCCAAGTCGGTGAGCAGGGATACGGAGGAACTCGCCAGCCGCACTGAGGGCCGCAAGAGCGCCATCGAAGAGACCAAGTCGGTGTTTTCGGCCGAACTGCCGCGACAGCGGCAAGAACTGGCTCGGATCGAACTGGACTTGAGTAAAGCCCTGGCCGTGGTCGATTCCAGCCTGACCCAACTCTCGCGCACGCCCGCGCAATTCAAGTTGTGCGTGGAAGAGATTGTGCGGCAGATTGCGGGCGTGGTGGCCGCCATCCAGGCGCACGACATCACGCGCCAGCAAATCGAGCATGTGGAGGGGGCGTTCGCGCTCATTGCCGACAGAATGCGCGGCGCCGGAAACTCCGAACAGGGAGCCGCCCGGGAACTGCCTCAGGCCTACGCCGGCCTTACGATCCAGATCTACCAGCTGCGAACCATCAAAGAAACCGTCGCCAACTGGGCATCGCAAATCCGGACGTGCCTGAGCGGCATCATGCGCGTTAGCACCTCCGAGGTGGTCGGAATCGGGCCCGTGGTGCTGGACCAGGAGCGGGAGGTTTCGTCGCAGCTTGCCCAAATCGAACGGCTCGAAAATGAGAGTCAGGCTTACAGCGGGAGAATCCAGAGCAACCTCGGAGGGCTCTCCAACTTGACGCAATTGGTGAGTGAGCATCTGCAAAGGTCGAAGAATGTCCGCAGCCGGCTGCAGATGCTGACTTTCAACTCCATTATTGAGGCCAGCCGTTTAGGCGCGCAGGCTGACACAATATTGGCGATTGCGGCCTGCATCAAGGAGGTTTCGGCGGAGTGGAACCAGATTACCGATCAATCCGGACGGGCCATGGAGGGGATTCTCGGCGTGGTGAAGCAAACGAACGAGGTGATGAAGGTGTTTTCCGAAACCAGCAACGAGAGGTTGCGTGAGGCGCAGGCCCAAACCAGGGCCTGTCTTGACGACCTGCGCACCGCCGCCGCATCCGCAGCCGGGCAGGCTAAGGGTATGAAAGAGGTCACCGAGAAGATGCAGGCGAAGATCGCGGAAGTGGGCAACACCGGCGATCTGCTCGACGCTTGCTTTGGCCGTATCGACTCAGTGCTCATCGGAATCGAAGCCGTCAGGCGCCAGTTGGAGATCGACCACCCGGAGGTGAAGAAGCACTACGACCGGGCGGAAGTCGAACGGCTATTCGCGGCGTCTTACACAACGGAGATGGAGCGCGAGGTTCTGCGCGCGGCGTTGGCTGGAAAAGCGCTGCCCGTGGCGCAACAGACCTTCGCGGGGAACAGTGTGGAACTGTTCTGAAGTTGAGGTGCTTGAGTTTGCGCTTTGTGAGTTTGCACCTGGTGTTTCGCTAAACCTGGGTTTCGAAACATGGATTTCGCAAGTGACGAAACTCTCGAAAACAGGGGGCTCAAGCCAGGCAGCACGAGGATGAAGCGATGAAACGAATCTTGACCGTTGACGATTCCGCCAGCATTCGGCAGATGGTGAGTTTTACGTTGCGTAATGCGGGCTACGAGGTGGTCGAGGCGGTCGATGGCAAGGACGGCCTCGGCAAAGCCAACAGCGAAAAATTCGATTTGATCGTTACCGATCTGAACATGCCCAATATGGATGGCACGCAGATGATCGCGGCCGTCCGCAAACTACCCGCCTGTGCGTTCATTCCCATTCTCATGCTCACCACTGAATCGCAGGCCGAGAAGAAGGATGCGGCGCGCAAGGCCGGCGCAACCGGCTGGATTGTGAAGCCTTTCAATGCCGAGCAACTAATTGCCGTAATCCAGAAGCTGGTCAAGTAGGGAGTTGGAATGGCCCATACCAAACAACTCGTGGCTCCAAAGCGATCTCGACATTGATATTCCCTCGATAGGCGGGCAGGCTGGGCAAAGCTCCTGCATGAACCCCTTCGCCCTCGTGCACTCCCGCATCCATAAGCGAGAATTAATGCTTACTTAAGCGAGAAACTGGAGCTGGATGGGTCCTACGAATCGGACAGCAGTGTATTCACGGATTTTGCTTTTTTGCGTACATGCCCTTTTGAAAGAGGCCCATGGCAGAAAAACCGTCGGGTGTCCACGTCCCGTGTCCAGAAACATACCCGCCCGAGGCCGTCGAAGTGCCCAATTGAGGAGTTTGCCAGTAGGGTTGGCGGGGGGCAAATCACATTTCGTTTGAGTTGTGGCCGGAAGGCTCACTATGACCAATGCAGCGGCAACGAAAATCCTCTTCCCCATCAGTTTCTCCCAAAACGCCCAATCATGCGTAGGGACAGTCATCATCATTACTTCTTTGCTTACATAGAACGTAGGTCCTTGCGTCCGTCGGGGATCTGCCATGACAGCGGCGAATGATTAACCCTGCGATTTCCGCGCGGCAAACCGAACATTGAGACCTCGACGGCAACCGAGTATAGCAAGAGAAACTGCGCGGGTAGGCGGCCAAAAGATGAGTCCGGCTCTAAGTACCCGAGAAACTACCTCCACCAGTTCACGGAGCTTTTTCCCCGCCCGGCGAATTTTGGAAAAAAGGCGGCATAGACTGCGAGCCGTGCAGATTCGAGTACAGTGGGTGCTCTTGGAGGATCAGACGTTCGCACAGGTGCTCACAGAGTGCCGGCAAGTTCAGCAGTGAGCTTCTAATTCGTTCCTTGATGAGTGATCGGCGGGTAATCATGCAGCGAAGTCTTCGTCAGCCACGTCCCTCGATTGACAAGGGCTTACCGGGCAGTTCCCCACATCTAGCTCAAGAGCGAACCCCACTGAATATCCCATTTGACCATATATCATGGATCCGCCCGATCATCGAAGTCGTTTCATTGCGCTCAGACGAACGGGTAAACGACGCGGATCTTCCATGGTAATGCCGAGCTTGAAGACTGGCCATGACGCCGCTCGCCGCCGATTCTGGTTGGCGATGTCGGGGTTTGTCATGGCGCTTGCGCTGGTACCCTTTTCGTACAAGGTCGAACGTCGCCTGGAGACAGCAGTTCACATCAAGGGCGGGGAATCCGAAAAAGTTGACCTGGAACTGGCCCAGCGCTTCCAGTCTCCGTACGCCCACCGCCTGGTTTTGGTCATCAGCGGTGTTCCCGATATCGATTCAGCAAAAGGCGCAGATGCATTGGGCTTCTTAACCAGTTCATTGCGGAACTTGCCGGGAGTGTCGGGGGCCGTCTCGAGTCTGGATTGGCCAGATCCTCTCTTCACTGGGGACAATGGCGGGGCTTTGATCATCGTCGGGTTAGACCCGCACGATAATAATGACAATGTCGAGGCCCTGGTTCCCAAACTGAGGGCAAAAGCCGACTCGATGGTGGGTCAGCTTAAGTCGCAATACCCCAATATCAGGCTTGAGATTACGGGCGAAACGCCACTGACCTTCGATCTTCGCAAGGTGAGTGCGGAAGACGTGGCCCATGCCGAGAAGCGAGCGATGCCGGTAACGCTCGTGTTGCTGGTGCTGGCTTTCGGCAGTGTTGTGGCCGCGCTACTGCCGCTCGGAGTTGGAGTCCTCTCAATCTCGATGGCGCTGGGTGCGGCCGCGCTACTCGCGCACTATCTGCATCTCTCGATTCTGGTTCAGAACCTGGCAACGATGCTCGGTCTTGGCTTGGGCATTGATTATGCATTGCTGATGGTGAGCCGGTTTCGGGAAGCCTTGGCTGAGGGATATGACAACGGCCCGGCAGCCGATATTGCGGCCGGGCAAGCGGGGCGAACGCTGCTCATCTCGGCCACGACCGTGGCGATCGGATTTTCAGCACTGCTGACTGTTCCCATCAGCGAACTGCGTTCCATCGGAGTCGCTGGCCTGCTGGTAACCGTTTTGAGCGTCATGTTGTGTACGTTCATTCTGCCTTGGGTCCTTGGTCTGCTGGGGCATCGTATCAACGCCGCGAGGGTGCGTCTTCAAACCAAACGATTTGAAACGCGCGACAGCCTGTGCGCAGCGAGTGAGCGGTGGGTACGGTGGGGCAACATCATAACTCGCCGGCCCTGGACAGCTCTGCTTGTCGCCGGGATTCCGCTACTGATCCTTGCATACCAGGCACGGAAAATCGCTCCCGGGATTCCCGACCGCGACTCGCTTCCCGCTGCAGCCAAGTCGGTGCAAGCACTACATACGCTTCAGCACATGGGACGGTCGGGTATTGTGGAGTCCCTCCGCGTGGTCCTGGAGTTGCCACCGCAGTCTTCGCCACTTTCGCCCGCTGGCTGGCTAGCCGTCAGTCGCTTGACCAAGAGTTTTCAAAGCGATTCTAGAGCGCAAGAGGTCTTGTCTCTTCCGACCCTCTCGGGAATGTCTGAGACTGCAGATGCTGTCAACGATGTGCCGGAGGCAATTCGCAAGAGTTTTCTTCGCAGCGATGGCCAAGCGACCTTGATTGAGTTGCTACCCACCGCCGCCCTGACGCCAAACGAACAAATACAATGGGTACGCGAGGTGCGTTCCTCCGATGTCGCGGCGATCACGGGGGTGCCCGGCGCGGCGCTGCGCGTGGGCGGTGTTCCCGCACAAGATGCAGATTATGACTCGGTAGTAAAGCAGCAGTTGCCAAGAGTAATCTTTGGCGTGGTATTGGGCAGCTTGCTGGCGCTCATGATCGGGTTTCGTTCCATAGTTGCGGCGGTCAAAGCAATCCTGCTCAATCTACTCTCGGTTGGGGCTTCATTCGGCGCGTTGGTTGTCGTTTTCCAGGAAGGTCACGGTAGCAGACTCTTTGGACTCGACGGACCAACTGGCAACGTATATCCGATCGTGCCGATTCTCTCCTTTGCCATCGTGTTCGGATTGAGCATGGACTATGAAGTCTTCCTGGTCGCCCGTGTCCTCGAAGAACGGCGCCGCGGTCTATCCGAGAGATCAGCGGTAATCGAGGGCCTGGCGCGGACGGCCGGGCTCATCACGAGTGCCGCGGCAATCATGATTGCCGTGTTCACCGCATTCACCATGGGAGGCTTTCTGGTCGTCCAGATGCTGGGCTTTACGCTCGCCGCGGCGGTGTTCATCGATGCGACAGCGGTGCGGATGGTGGTCGGGCCGGCACTCTTGCAACTTGCCGGCGACTGGAACTGGTGGCCTTTTGGCTTAAGTGGGGCCACGGCAACGCCTGAAAAGGAGCTTGCGCCATGACGGCGAGCGGCGCATGTTCGAGCGACAGTACCGGTCCTCGCAACAGCGTCATTGAGCGATTCGGATTTATTTCACTTTCTCTTCTTGAGCGCTGGACTGGCTGATAACAAAGTCCTTGCGACCAAGTTTTGCCTTTGCTGAGCCTGTTTCGATTACAAGAATCGAGGAGCCGGGCTTACCCTGCAGCTTTGCCTCCACCTGCGTCGCAGACCAAACGCCGCTGATCTGCCGCAGCCCATAGTAAATGAATTCCTTTTGCTGTCCCGTCCCGTGAAGCGTCTTTACCACATGCACGGGGAACAGAATGCCGGTGTCGATCCACGATGTTACCGAATCGTAGTAGCTCCGATCCTGGGGGCCGGCCGTGCTCTTCAGGACAAAACAATCGCGTGCGCCGTATTTCTCGGGCGGCAGGAGTTTCTGATTCTTCCAGAAGAACTGGTTCTCGACCATGTCTTCATAGGAAAAGTCAGTTCCTACTAATGGGTCGTTCCAACGTTCGAATGGCAAGACGCTGGCGGCCTTCGCGCCCGGAAGCAGCACCTCGATGGTCACGTGCCCATTCACGCTCATTTGCAGAAGAAGGCGCGTCTTCTCTGAGCGAGGACCCGAGATCTCGCATAGCAGATGTAGACCGTCGGGAAACCAGTGAGCCTTGGCGACAAACTTGTAGCTCGTGCGCTTGCCATCGCCTTCCACCCGTGTGAGTCGCCCTGCCACCCGGTAGTCGAATTTCTGAATACGCTGGCGCGAGCCAGTCAGCACAGTCTCCAGGTCAGGATTCGCCGCGAACACCCCCGATGGATGCCCCAGCGACAACAGAACTAGCAAAGCGATGGATGCTTGAATCGTCCCAAAGGCGCAATTCGCTCGTCTGGCCTCTGGATACCGGTCAAATTTGCGACTGCGAGAGAGCATTACGACGCGGCGTAGGAAGGTCATAACTGTGTATACAGCCAAATTCTGTGTAGCGTCCATCGAGGACGACGGGTAGTGATCTATTTGGCGCTCCAGATCGTACTAGCGCCGAGCAGCTAATTCGCAATCAGCTCCAAAGAGAGCTGAGTGATGTCGCCGCCGACCTCTACCAGTGCCTTTCTTGTCCAAAGCTGAAGCTATGGCAGTCGGTTTGGTGCCCGGGTGCAATTTGTTGGAAGCCCGGATAGTCAGAGGTACAAGTGTTTCGAAGATGAAAGCATACGAGCGACTCTTCAGGTTCGAACAACGAGCAGTGGAACCGGCATCATGAGGCTATTGGAAGTTGCTGATCAGAACTACATCGCTGGTGCGCATTCCTTTGGCAAGGAGTAATTCCTTGCCGTCGCGCGACCACGAAAAACCGAAAATGCGCCCGGAGGTGAAATCGGTAATCGGGTGCGGCTCGCCGCCGGCCAGCGGCTGCTCCCAGACGTTGGTCGCACCCTTGCGCGTCAGCAGAAAATCCAATCCCTTCCCGTCGGGCGACCAGCGCGGTATACCCGAGCCAGGCGGCCGGGAAAATGTGTGCAGAGTTGGTCCCCCGCTGGCTGCAATGACCGCGTATTTCAATTGCGGCACCGGATTGCCTTCCTGTATGTCATACGCGACAAATTTGCCGTCGGGCGAGATGCGGGGCCAACCCCCGCCCCCCGGCGCGCTCGCGATTTCCGTTGCAGCGCCCCCTTCCACCGCCATCCGATAGATCTTTGCCCCGGCGGAATTATTTGTCGTGTAGACCAGCCACGTTCCGTCGGGGGAACAATTCTCGTCGTTGACACCCTGCTCCACCAGTCGCGTCGGGTTCGATCCATCGGCGTCGGTACGCCACAACTCAGACTTCGTTCCGGTGTAGGAATCGAAGGTGATGTAACGATCGCCGCAGCTCGACATCGTGCTGTAGTTGCGGGCGTCGGGCATCACCGCCGTTCGCCCGCTGCCATCGGCATTAATGAGATCCAGTTCGCTTCCCCGGCGTATCAGCAGCTTTCCATTGGGACCGGGCGCGACCGCAATATCGTTCACGCCTCCCGACGTGATCTGCCGCGCCAGCGCAGCTTTCCCTTCCGGCACCGCCCAGATATTCGAGATCTGTGTCTCATTGATCGCCGCCAGCACTTTTCCATCCCGAGTGAGATCGAGAAACGGGCCGTAGTCTGACAAGTCGTTGGTGAACCGCAGTGGTTCGCCCTTGGGATACGGAATCTGCCAAAGTTGAGCGCGATTCTCTTTCGGCAGACCGATGGCAACCAGAAGCGAGTCGCCATCGGGCAGCCATACCGGTCGGCCTAGAAACGTCGGGCTCGAATAGAGCGTCGTGACACTGCCATCGCCCACGCGAATGATATCGAGCGCAAAGTTCTGTTCTTTTCCGCTTTGCAGCCCGGAGAGAGCAACCGTCTTCCCATCCGGCGACCAGCTTGCTCCCCAGATGTAGATCGGAAAGATAGGCAAACGGGCCAGCAACCGCTCCCCGCTGCCATCGGCCGCGGCGAGGTGAACTTCCAATCCCGCGGCTTCTGGCAGGCCTCGCACGAATACGATCTGTGATCCGTCGGGTGAAAATCCCGGCGGCGCGTCAATGTCCCGGATCAATTGCCTTGGGTTCCCGCCCAGGACTGGCATCTGGTACAGGTAGCTGTAGTTTTGCGTGGTCTTGTCGGAGCGAACGTAGTAAATGAAGTTGCCGTCTGGAGAAAACGTTACGCCCTTGAAGTCCACGATATCGGGCGCTAGAACCTGCACGTCGCTCTTGGTTGCCACATGGCGCATCCACAAACTCTGCTGCTCTCCGTCGCGTAGAACATAGACGACGTATCGCCCATCCGGGGAGATCGCAACGTTCTCGGCCTTCCCACTCTCGGTCAGCTTCTCGATCTGCATGTTCTGCAGGTTCAATCGATGCGGGCGGTTCAGCAGTTTGTAGCCCGCGAAAACCGCCGCCAGCACGACTACCGCCGCAGCCGCGATCGCGAATTTCGGCGAGCCTTTCTTTGCGGGCTGCGCTTGCATCTGCGCCGAAGATATTTGCGCCGAAGGGATCTGCGCCGACGAAATCCTTCCCGAGTCTGTAGCCGCAATTCCCGCGCTTGATCCGCTTTCAAGCGCAACCCGTGCGGAACTTGTGTCCCTTTGCACCCGCTTCAAATCCGCTCGCATCTCCGCTGCGCTCTGGTAGCGCAGGTCGCGATCTTTCTCTAAAGCCTTGTTGATGATCTCTTCCAATTTCGCGGGAACGTCGGGATTCAGCCGCACCGCGGGCACGGGAGCCCGGTTCACGATGGCTTCGCAGATCATCGCCGAACTCTCGGCCCGGAATGGCATTGCCCCCGTCGTCATCTCGTACAGCACCGCCCCGAAAGAGAATAGATCAGTCCGCCCATCCAGCTCTTTCGCCCGCACCTGCTCGGGCGACATGTAAGCCACCGTCCCGACCGTCATTCCCGGACTGGTCAGATGCGCTTCCTCGAGCGCGCGCGTCTGTGTGTCGGCCGCGACATCACTCGAAGAGCCGCCGCCGGGCGCCACCTTGGCTAATCCGAAATCAAGGATCTTGGCGTGACCCCGTTTCGTAATAAAGATGTTCGCCGGTTTGATATCGCGATGCACAATGCCTCCCGCGTGGGCTGCATCGAGGGCATCGGCGATTTCGGTGGCTAACGAAAGAATCTCTTCAGTTTCCATGGCACGGCCGGCGATCCGGTGTTTCAGCGTTACGCCATCCAGGTACTCCATGGCAATAAACGCCTGCCCTTGATCCTCGTCAATTTCGTAAATTGTGCAGATGTTCGAGTGATTGAGAGCCGACGCGGCTTGTGCCTCGCGTTGAAAGCGCGCCAAAGCTTGGGGGTCTTTTGCTACCTCATCCGGTAAAAACTTCAGGGCTACAAAGCGATGGAGTTTCAAGTCCTCGGCCTTGTAGACCACACCCATCCCGCCTCCACCAAGTTTTTCGATGATGCGGTAGTGCGAGATAGTCTGATTGATCATGCGCTGCAAATCTTACGTGGGGCGAACAGGCAAGTCAATGAAAGACAACGAGGTTGCATCGAATACGAGCGGTCAATTGGCGTAACAGCGCCTCTCTAACAATGTCGGCGGTGTCAAGCACTTTTGGGGCGCACCAAGCCATGCACTCCGAAGAGCCCCATTTCGCTCTCGATGAAGCTTTTGCTTTTGCTCTGCCAACCAAGGCTCGCTCGTAATCGGTTTCAGGTCAGGAGATGCGGCCTCATTTAGCGACGCTGGCCTCGTAAACAACGTGCCGGAGGGTACTTAACAGTTTCAAAGTGACCCTGTCCGGGACGCCATAAAATCGGGGACTTGACGGCGTCCGGACAATTCTTCCCACAATATTCATGCGTGACCGACCGTTTCCGTGCGCATGATTAGGTCGGCAAGTTGTTCTTGCGCCTGCCGTTTCGATGGTTCGGATGCCTGTGTATAGCCATTCATCGTCGTATTGAACGAGGCATGGCGCACGAGCTCTTGCACAACCTTGGCGTCCACACCTAGGGATTTCACGAGACTCGAGAATGTGTGTCGAAAGGTGTGCCAACCGATGGACACGGAAGACACAGAGGACACAGAGGTAGACGGGAGGGCCCCCAGGCTACTTAATCGGAGCTTCTCTTAACTATGTGTATGAAGGACAAATTATTTTTCCTGAATTAACTCGAGGTATTTGACCAGATTATTGATCCTGACTTGCGCGCTGTCTTTGTGTCCATGCGCCATTGACCGAAAGACCGGTCCCCAGATCGGCATTTCAGCGGAGCCATGCGAGGGCTTGGAAAACTCGCCATCGATTGACTCCCTTACACGCATTTCTGGAAACGCACCGTGATTCTTTCTCGCCATTTGGGTCAGGTCCGGCGGCCACACCTTCAGTTGCGGAGAAAACGGGCCGCCTCCCTTCCCATCGCTGCCGTGGCACAGGGCGCAATAGGAAGTATAGAGTTGCTTGCCGCTAAGGGAGTCGGCGTTTGCGTTGACGCCCGTTTGGGCTGCCGACGCCGTTCTTCCCCAACTCATCATGACGATTAAAACCAACACGACGACGGACACACTACTCAGTTTCCTGCGCATTGCAGCTTCCTTTCCGGGCTCTGAACCGGCTGGGTGAGCGGCTTTGCCGGGAATTGTGAAACACACTCCGCAGCCGCTTCAGACATATTCCGCCAGAGCCAGCACGTACTCCAACAATTCCCGCACGCTCATTCCAGACTCGAGCAGCTCGATCATGTCATCGGTAGTAACCCCGGCCCGCGCCCCAACCCGCACCAGTTTGGCGAGCGCCCGCTCCAGTAACTCTCTCTGCGCAATCGTAGGTGGATCGGAAGAGTCGCAGCTTGCGTTTAACATGTAACGCATTTCAGCCATCGCAACAAACCTTCGCAGCAAGCCACACCTTGCACGATGCCCGGCTCGGGAGCCCCACCGTCTCCGCTCTACGAGGCGGATGGCCAGCAAGGATGACCGGCCAGGATTCCCTGTACTATCGTCCCCCCGCCAATGAATCATGGCTGTGATCGCCCTTACCCTTTGTTGTGATAGGTAGATGGAGGACGGGCGTCCCCGCTCCGTCCGTTTTCTGCTAGCCTCAGAGTTCATTCATTCCAGAAAGTGGGTTTCATGAGCGATTCCAGGCCTTCTCATCTCGACCTTCAGGCGACTGCCAAACAAATCATGATTGCGGAAGGTTTTGATCCGGATTTTCCGGCTCCGGTTCGGGAGCAGCTGGCAGAGATCAGCGGACGTTCTTTGTCACCGGCGCCCTCATTCAATCTCTCATCTGCTTCTTCGGGCGCTCACTCATCCGGTTCTTCATCCACTTCTTCGGACGCGGTTCGCGATCTGCGTGGCCTGCTCTGGTCCTCGATCGACAACGACACTTCGAAAGACCTCGACCAGATTGAAGTCGCCGAGCGTTTGGCGGATGGGAGCGTCAAGGTCATGGTGGGTATCGCCGATGTCGATGCGTTCGTCAGCAAGGATTCTCCTATCGACCAGCATGCGGCACGCGAGACGACCACTGTCTATACCGGCATTTGTAATTTCCCGATGCTGCCCAATGAGCTTTCGACGGGAGCCTCTTCCCTGCTCGAAAAGGCAGACCGGCCCGCTATCGTGATCGAATTCGTGGTCGACAGCGGCGGCTCGATCAGATCGAGCGACGTCTATCGTGCCATGGTTCGCAACAAAGCGCAGCTCACGTATAACGCCGTGGGAGGCTGGCTCGAAGGAACAGCAGCGGCTCCGCCGAAAGTGGCCGCGTCTGCGGAATTACAGGCGCAACTTAAACTGCAGGACGAGGTCGCGCAGGCGCTGAAGAAATTGCGTTACGAACACGGCGCGCTCGAATATCGACACCAGCGAAGTGCATCCGGTAGTGCTGAACGAGCAGGTCGTCGATGTCGTGAAGCAGGAGAAAAATCGCGCGACCGATCTGATCGAAGACTTCATGATCGCGGCCAATGGAGTGGTTGCGCGGATGCTGGAGAAGGTGTCTTCGCTGCGGCGCATCGTGAAGACTCCCGAGCACTGGGACGGAATCGTGCGCCTGGCGGCAGCGCAAGGGGAAAGCTTGCCGGCCCAAGCGGATTCAAAAGCGCTGAATGACTTTCTGGTGAAGCGCAAGGCTGCCGATCCCGATCATTTCGCCGACCTGTCGCTGGCGGTCATCAAGCTGATGGGACCGGGACAATATGTTCTGGAGCGCCCGGGCGATCCCGTGCAAGGGCACTTTGGGCTGGCGGTGCAAGACTACACGCACTCGACCGCGCCCAACCGCCGCTTTGCCGACGTGGTCACGCAGCGCCTGATCAAGGCATGGCTGGACAAGAAACCGGGGCCCTACTCCGATGAAGAATTAACAGTCATAGCTACGAACTGCACACAGAAAGAAGACGCAGCGCGAAAAGTCGAACGCGAAATGACCAAGCGGCTTTCAGCGGTAGCGATGTGCCATCGCGTAGGTGAAATGTTTGATGCGATGGTCACGGGCGTGACTCCGAAGGGCACGTTTGTGCGCGTGCTGCAACCGCACGTGGAGGGCTTGCTGGCGCAGGGGGCGCAGGGACTGCACGTGGGGGACAAGGTGCGCGTGAAGCTCACGCGGACCGACGTGCAGCGCGGGTATATTGATTTTGTGAAGGCGTAGGGGTCTGATTACGTGTCGGCAAAGAGCATGACCACAGAGGTCACGGAGGTCACAGAGGTCGCACGGAGGTCATAGGGGTGCGCGGAGGGCTGCTGCTTGATCAGGGCTTCCTTGCGCTCAGCCGCTTTTCTTTTCCAGCTCGGACCAGCGCGCATAGAGCGCGTCTAGGGCATGCTGAGCGGCGTCTAGCTCGGACTGCGCGGCTACCAGATGGGCGGCATCGGTCGCGCTGGCCGGGTCTTCAAGCTCCGCACGCTTGGCTCTCACTAACTCCTCTCCTTGTTCGACCCGCTGCTCGATGGTCGCGTACTCGCGCGCTTCCAGATAGGAGAGCTTCTTTTTTGCGGGTGACGCTGGCCTGGAACTGGCGGACGACTGCGAGCGGGCTGCCGGGTCAGCTTTCGCGGACTCCAGTTGCCATGCCTCCCACTGCGCGTAGTCGGCGAAGCGTTCGACTGCGCCTTTGCCGTTGAGGCCCAGCACAACGTTCGCGACGCGGTCGAGCATGTAACGATCGTGCGTGACCAGCACGAGCGAGCCGGGAAAATCGAGCAGGCTTTCCTCGAGAATGTCCATGGTTGGGATATCGAGATCGTTGGTGGGCTCATCGAGCAGAAGGATGTCGGCGGGCTGAAGCATGAGTTGCGCGATCAGGACGCGCGCCCTTTCGCCACCGGACAGGCGTCCGACAGGCTGCCCGAGTTGCTCGCCTGTGAAGAGAAAGCGCGCGGCCCATCCGGCAACGTGAATGACGCGATCGCGATATACCACCGAATCGCCGTCGGGAGCGAGCGCACGGCGCAGGGTGACGTTGTCGTCAAGGGTGCGGCTCTGGTCGAAGTAGACGATGCGCAGACGATCGGCGCGGCGAATCTGGCCCTTACTGGGCGACAATTCGCCTTGCAGCAGGCGGAGCAAAGTAGTCTTGCCGCTGCCGTTCGGGCCGACAAGCCCGACGCGCATTCCGGCGGTGACGGTGAAGTTGAGATCCGCAAACAACGCGCGATCGCCGTAGGTGTAGCCGGCGTTTTCGAGCTCAACGAGGCGCTTCGTCTTTCTGTCGGTAGCGGAAAAGTCGATCTGTGCAGAAGCGGTGCGGGTTCTATCGTTGAGGTCCGCCAGTTCGTTCATCAACTCGCCGGCCTTGCCGATGCGAGCTTTGGACTTTCTGGTGCGGGCTTTCGCTCCGCGGCGAAGCCATTCGATCTCGCGGTGCACCAGGTTTTCAAGCGCTTCCTGGCGCAGCGATTGCGCATGGAGAAACTCCTCTTTCTTTTCAAGGAATTCGCTGTAGGTCCCGTGAACGCGCAGCGAGCCATTCGGATAAGTTCGGTTGAGTTCCACCATGTCGGTGGTGACATTCTCGAGAAAATAGCGGTCGTGACTGACGATGACGCTGGCGAATGAGGCTGACTCCAGCAGTTCTTCGAGCCAGGTGATTCCCAGGAGGTCGAGGTGGTTGGTGGGCTCGTCGAGAAGAAGAATGTCGGGATGCTGGACGAGAGCCTCGACCAGAGCGAGGCGCTTCTGCCAGCCGCCGGACAATTTCGCCGCCGGAGTATCGAGGTCGTCGAAGCCGGCGCGGCCCAGGGTCTCGGCAAAACGCGCGCCGCGCTCCGATGCGGAGAGATGGCAACGTTCGAGTGCGGCATCGATCACGGAGCGTACCGTGGCTCCGTCGGGAAAGCGCGAATCCTGCTCGACGTAACAGAGGCGGATGCGTTTACGAACCGCGACTTCCCCGCTATCGGGTTCCACCTCGCCCACCAGAATGCGCAGCAGAGTGGACTTGCCCGAACCGTTTGGACCGATCAGTCCGATGCGATCGCCTTCGGAGATGGTGAAAGAAACATTTTGAAAAAGCGGTTTCGCTCCGAAAGCTTTCGAGATGTCCTGCGCATTGATAAGTGGCGGCATGGGCTGGGCTGAATCGTTGGCGATTAGTGCCTGCGTCTACTTTAGGGCTTCGTCTACTCTAAGGAAACTCTGATTAAGTGTCGACAAAAAGCGCAAACCACAGAGGACACAGAGTGCACGGAGAGATCCCAGGGCCTTAATCAGAGCTTCCCTAAATCCTTAGCGGCTTGTTGTAGAGCGTCGAGGCGGCCAAGATCGCGCCAGGAATATTCATCCGCGCGGAAGCCGAGGACTGTTTCGCCCTGGCCGGCGAGCCGCAGGTACGAGGTGATGATGGAGAAGGCTCCCTTTTCAGTAAGTTTTTCGAAAAGACGCGGGGAGAGGATGTGGATTCCAGCGAAAGCCAGAGGCTGCACATGCCGCGAGGGGCGGACCATTTCGAGCGGAGCGTCGCGTCCGCCGCGGCGGCCGCAAAGGTGGAGATGCTCGTCGAAGAGCAGGTAGCGGGAGGTTTCGCGGTCCTGCACGGCTAGGGTGGCGAGCGCTTTGTTACTGGTATGAACTTGCGCCATGCGGGCCAGATCGATGGTGCTGATGACGTCAACGTTGTGCACGAGGAACGGCTCTTCAGACCGCTCTTCTGACGCTTCGTCGGAATAGGGATTCCCGTCGAGGAAGAACGGAGCGGCTTTTTTCAGGCCTCCGCCGGTGTCGAGGAGGACGTCTTCACGGGAGACTTCAATCTTCATGCCGAAGCTGTCGTTCGCTTTCAGATACTCCACCAGCTTGTCGGCAAAGTGATGGGCATTGATGATTACTTCAACGATGCCGAATGTTCGAAGGCGGGCAAGAGTGATTTCGAGCAGAGTGCGTCCGTTGATCTCTACCAGCGCCTTGGGGCGGTCGTCGGTGAGGGGACGCAGACGGGTACCGAGACCGGCGGCGAGGATCATCGCCTTCATCGACGCTGCGGCTCCAGACTTTTTTGCTCTAGGCTTTTCTGCGCTAAATCTGGCTGCTCTGAGCTTTTCTGGTTTAAATCTGGCTGGTCTAAACTTTTCTGCTCTAAAGCCGGCTGACCCGGATTCTGTTTCTCCAGTTCGCGATGATGGAGGACTACTTCGACTCCATTTAGGCCGCGCAGATGTTTGGCCAACTGCTCGGCCAGATAGACGGAGCGATGCTGGCCTCCGGTGCACCCGAATGAGACCATGAGATCCTTGAAACCTCGACTCTGGTAGTTACTCACGCTTGAATCCACCAGGGCGATCACGTTGGCGAGAAACTGGCGCACGCTGTCTTGCTGATCGAGGTACTCGATGACTGGGGCGTCTTTGCCGGTCAGAGGCTTGAAGCGCTCCTCGCGCCCAGGGTTCGGAAGGCTGCGTCCGTCGAAGATAAAGCCACCGCCATTTCCGGTATCGTCTTTGGGCAAGCCACGGTGAAATGAAAAGCTGGAGACACGCACGGTGAGTTTGCCGGATGCGGACGCTACTCCTTGCAACTGCTCGGAGGCGACCATGGCCTTGAACGCCTCGGTGAGCGTAGGCAGCGCGATGGGCAGCGCGACATTGTGCAGTAGCCAGCGAATGTTTCGCAGCGCGTAAGGAACACTTTGCAGGAAGTGCGTCTTGCGTTCGTAAAAGCCGCGGAAGCCATAGGCTCCGAGGGCTTGCATGATGCGAACGTAGACGTAGGCGTAGTAGTGGTGCATGAACGCCGCGCGATCAGTCGTTATTTCCGAGCCGGGCGATTTCGCGACGGCGGAAAAATTGCCCAGGGTATCGAGGTAGAGGTCGAGCAACTGCTGGCGCAGGTCAGGCGGCAGATCGGCCTTGGCGTCATAGAGAAGCGAGGCGATGTCGTATTGCAACGCTCCTTTGCGGCCGCCTTGATAGTCGAGGAAAAACGGATCGCCGCCGCAGAGCATGATGTTGCGCGACTGGAAATCGCGATAGAGAAAGTAGTCGCGGTTGGCGCTCAGCAGGAATTTTGTGAGGCGGCTGAAGTCGTCTTCCAGAGCTTGTTCGTTGAACGGAATTCCGGCCAGGCGGAGGAAGTAGTACTTGAAATAGTTCAGGTCCCAGGCGATGGACTGGCGATCGAAACTGGCGCGCGGATAGCAGACCTTGTAATTGAGGTCACGCGCGGCTTCAATTTGAAATCGCGGCAACAGGGCGACCACTTTGCGGTAGGCTTCCACGGCGGGCGCGGCGACGGTTGCTCCGGAGCGATGCTGCGAGAGGAATTCAAACAATGTGGTGTCGCCGAGATCCTGTTCGAGATAGGCTCCGTGCGCCAAGTCTTCGGCGTATATCTCGGGAACGGGCAGACCGTGGCGGCGAAAGTGGCGGGAGAATTCGAGGAAAGCGACATTCTCTTCGCGTATGTCGTAGAGAATGCCGATCGCGCTGATGGTTTCAGCGGCGGACGTTTTTCCGGAAGACGTTTTTCCGGAAGACAAGCGGATGATCTTGCGGCCGGAACCGCTCAGTTGGCCCTGGAGGGGTTGTACCCGCTCCACGGGCAGGCGAAAGCGTTGCTCAAACAAGCTCTGCAGAACGTCCATGGCAGTGATGGATCTGGCAATGATGAGATAAAGATATCATTGAGACGCCGAAGGGCAGCGTCGTGGGGGATCTTGGTTGGGGTGCACATCCCCACTCAAGCCAAAAGCAGGCTTGAATGGAGCACTGGAGGTCGTCCCACAAAGAATCCCACTCTAGCCAAAAACGGGCTTGAGTGGGGCACCGTGCTCCCCGAAGAATTTTCGTTGGGCTGTTTTTTAGGCTGCTTTTGGTTTCTTGCCCTTTACAGATTGGACAACAGTTGCGGGAAGTTGCAGAACCCGAACTTTCGGGTTCCCTTTGCTTTTGACGTGAACCGCGATTCCGTCAGCTTCGGGGAAGGGCTCCGAAACCACTTCAAACTCCTCCCCATAAAGCCGAATTCGTCCCGAGGTTGTATATCCCAGATGCTTAACCCTTGCACAAATTTCTAAAGTAGAGGCAGATTCATGATTGCTCATAATAGGCTTATTATACGCCTCGAGACGAGCCGGATGGCCGATGTAACATATTGATAACACAGACGATGACGGCACATGGTTTTTTGGACAGGTTAGCGGAACTAAAGCAGAGGCTCCCACCTTTCAGTCAGATTTGATGGCAGGCGCGGGCATTACGGCCCGTTGCCGACGACGTGTTCGAAGTCGGGGGCGGAGCGCGCACTCGCGACAGAATCGGTTGAGACTGTTTCCTGCTGGAGCGTTGCTTGGCTGAGCATCGTTTGCCTCAGAAGGCTCCAGTCGCGGGCGACTTCTTCCTGGGAAATGCCGTGGCGCGGGGAATGGCGTAACTCGGATTCCAGGCGGGCTTCGATGATCTCTTGGCGGAAGTGCTGCGGAGCATCGCCATGCAAGATATTTTCAGCGGAGACGCCCACGCGAACCAAACGCCCGTCAACCTGCATCTGGAGAACCAAGCCGTCCTGATCGTCGAATTCCATCCGGGCTTTCGCCAGCCGTCGCTCCCAGGCCTTGTCGATACTTTGCCCGGAAGGTATCAAATCGGCTTCTGCCAGAAGATCCTTGAGTTTTTTCTGGTAAGCCTTGCGATCGGCACGGGCAATCGGAGGCTGGGGGTCACTGCCCGGATTGAAAACGAGTGCGTCCCGATCCGGCTCAAATTGACCGGCGCCCGTCCCAACATAGACCGCAAACACGCAGCCCGCAAAGATCGGGCTGGCGATTGCGCTGGGTACAATATATTTCTTCGACTTGAGGAAGGACTCGACGACTCCATGAGGGGTGGAGCTGCGGGGCATACTCCCCGGCACCTGGGAGATAACCAGCCGCGAGAATTGGAGTTCAGGATGATGTGCGCTGAACTTCACCAGCATTTTCGCGATCTGTTTGGGGGTGGTGATGCCGACATCGGCAATCAGGCTGCGATGCAGGGTCTTCGGGTAATAGAAGTTAATAATGTCTTTGGCAAAATCCGCGCAATTGTTCGATGCCAGGTGAAAGTGGGAGCGATTGGGCAATGAGTTGTATTTGCGAATGAGCGCCTCGTCCTGCTCGGGAGTGGTCTCGATCTCGAATCCATAAATCGTCCGATCGTAGGACGAGCCGACCAGTTGGTACCAGTTTCCGCTGGGAGTCCCGCCGTTGGCGGTGTCGGGCGCGATGTTCTCAAGATACTTCCGGCGATATCGATCACGGAGGAAGGCCACCATCTTCGCATCGGCGAACAGCGGTACATCCTGAGGGCGCTCGACGGCATACAGATACGGGATCAGAGGGATTGCCAGCCAGTCGTAGCCGCCAATTGCGTCATAGCGGCTGAGGACAACACCCGTTTCTCCGGGCGCGCAGGGACGAAGGACTAGAAGAGAATCAGCGCACACGCCGGAGAGGTAAACTGCGGCGTGTCCGGTGGCGGTGAAGAAGCCCATGTGGCCGTAAGGCTCTTCCAGAAGCAAGGTCGCGGAGGCGCTGGCCAGTGATGCGCAGGCCAAGATCACCGCGATCAGAGCAAAGAAAGCGCGCCGCATGGATTGGACGTGGCGTAGCGACATACTCTCCCTGGAGGGGGTGAAACTTGTTTTCCCTTGTTCAGCGTCCTTATTCACCGTCTTTGGTTTTGACCCAAGGGTTTTAACCCAAGCGATTTTAAGAACCCTGCGGTCGGAGAATAGTTGCTCAGGGATTCGTAAAACCAGGTAACTGAAGGTCAGAAGAAATGAAGAAATCGAAGGCGGAAAGAGGGTT
Organism: uncultured Acidobacteriaceae bacterium; assembly: GCA_963821295.1. GTDB lineage: Bacteria > Acidobacteriota > Terriglobia > Terriglobales > Acidobacteriaceae > Acidiflorens. The sequence continues at coordinate 288,048 of CAWGDB010000004.1, forward strand.
GCGGAAAGATCTAAGAATGAGCGAATAGATTGCGAAAAGCGGAAAACCACGGAGGACACAGAGGTCACAGAGGTGCGTGGACCCGGCTTCAGCGCTCTCCTAGGACTCCGCCCGATGCTTTCCTAAGACGCCGCCGATCGCTGAACTGCCTGTTGAATGAACTGTTCCTGGCTATTCAATTCACGGCGGTTAGCGCGCCTGGAATCACGGGTGTAAGTTCCGTTGGGGTTCATGTGCCGCGCTTTCACCACTTCATCCAGGTAGGTGGCCAGAAGTTCGTCGCGCAGGTAACGCACCAGCCTGGGATCCTGCACGGGAAAGAGCAACTCGACGCGCCGATTCAGATTGCGCGGCATCATGTCGGCACTGCCGAGATAAACCTCTTCTTTACCATTATTGCGGAAATAGAAGATGCGGCTATGTTCGAGGAATCGGCCGACGATGCTGGTCACACGGATGTTCTCGCTGATGCCGGGCATGCCGGGACGCAGGCAGCACATACCGCGAACCAGCAGATCGACACGCACTCCCGCCTGAGACGCTTCGTAGAGTAATTGGATCATCCGCCGGTCGATGAGTGCGTTCATCTTGAAGATCAGGTGGCCGTGTCCACTCTTTTTCTGGTGCTCGATTTCGCGGCGGATGAGCTGTTCCAGTTGCTCGCGAAGATTTACCGGCGCCACCAGCAATTTTCTGTATTCCACCTTGGCGGAGTAGCCGGTGAGGTAGTTGAACAGGTCGGTGCAATCTTCGCCAATGGCTTCGTCGCAAGTTAGCAGTCCGATGTCGGTGTAGAGCTGCGAGGTGAGCGTGTTGTAATTGCCGGTGGAGAGGTGGACGTAGCGGCGAATCCGGTCTTTCTCCTGACGGACCACAAGCGCCGACTTGCAGTGCACTTTCAGGTTCATCAGGCCATAGACGACATGCACGCCCTCGCGCTCCAGCCGCCGGGCCCATTCGATATTGCTCTCTTCGTCAAAGCGAGCCTTGAGTTCGACCAGAACAGCGACTTGTTTGCCGTTGTCGATCGCCTCGAGCAAAGCCTCCACAACTGGAGCGTTGCGGCCGACGCGGTAAAGCGTGATCTTGATGGCCAGCACCGCGGGGTCGCGCGCCGCCTGCTGCAGAAATCCAACCACCGGCTGGAACGAGTCGAAGGGGTGGTGCAGGAGAATATCCTGGCGGCGAATGGCGGAGAAAATGTCCTCTCCTTCTTCTTGCGGCTGGAGCGCGGAGGCGACGGCCGGGACGAAAGGCTTGTCTCGAAGATCGGGACGGTCAATGGAGAGCAGGTGCTTGAGGCGGTTCAGGGCCAGAGGGCCTTTCATCTTGTAGACATCGCCGGGATCGAGTTCGAGGTTCTTGAGGAGGATGTCGAGGACTTCAAAAGGCATGGCATCGTTGACTTCGAGGCGCACCACATCGGCGAAACGGCGCTGCCAGACCCCCTCTTCCACCGACTCAAGCAAATCGCCGGCCTCGAGCTGCTGAATTTCGGTCTCGGCGTCGCGAGTCACATGAAAAGGATGGGCCTCGAGAACTTTCATGCCTGGAAACAGCGCCTGCAAATTCTTAATGATGAGTTGTTCGAGCCAGACGAAATACTGGGGCTTGGGCGACTTGGATTTTGTCTTGGATTCCTTGGCAGGATTGTTTAGGGGCACCAGTTGCGGCAAACTGTCGGGAACTTTGACGCGCGCGAAATGCTCGACTCCCTGATGGTCGCGAATCAGCACAGCCAGATTAAGGCTCAGATTCGAGATATGCGGAAAGGGACGACCGGGATCGAAGGCCAGCGGAGTCAGCGTGGGGAAAACAGTTTCGGAGAAATAACGGCTGGCTGCGGCGATCTGGGCCGGGGTGAGCTGCGCGTATTCGAGTACGTGGATGCCCTCTTTTTTTAGGCCGGGCAAAAGGTGGAGGCGCAGACAATCCTGGCCAGCCTTATATAGTTCGGCAACGCGCTCGCGGATGGCGATCAGTTCATCGGCGGGAGCCATGCCATCCGCTCCAGATTCGAGCGCACCGCTCTCCAGCTGACGCTTCAGTCCAGCGACCCGCACCATGAAAAACTCGTCGAGATTGGAGCCTACGATGGAAAGAAACTTCAGACGCTCGAGCAGGGGATTTTGTTCGTCCTGAGCCTCCTCAAGAACGCGCGTCTGGAAAGCCAATAAGCTTAGTTCGCGATTCAGGTACAGGGAGGGATCGTCGAGTGCGGCGGCTGGCGGCGCTGAATGATTGGAGCCCGGTTCGCTTCGACGCTTGCGCCGGGTCACACCATTCTTGGCGACGGAGTGGCTTATAGCCATGGTGTGAGTGTACTAGAGGTAGTTGAAAGGATTGTGAAAATGGGTGGTGGGCTGTTTTTGAAAGGCGAGGTTCGGTGTCCCGTGCCGGAATGCAGTTGCTTCCACAGCCTAGACTTTGACCCACCTTAGATGATGCCAATGGGTTTTTCTTGTTCGCTCATGCCGCTTCCTCAGAAGTCTGGGCTCAGGTGGATAGTCCCTGCGGGACTGGAAACGGTATTAGGCGGCGGGCGCGCGGCTCTTTCGATAGCGCCACGTAATCATGGCCAACCCGGAAGCGATCAAAATAATGCTGGCGGGTTCGGGCGTATTGGGCGGCTTATGGGGATGGCAGTTCTTGCTCATGACTCCGTCTTTAATCTGGCACCCAGCAACCGGCGATCCGCCGAGAGGCGCGTAGGGGAAGGCAAATCCACCCGCGTACAGGGGCGCCACGACCGTTGGGCCGAAGGGCAAATTGGCTGCCGGCGGGCCAAATCGAGGCGGCAGAGGCGGACCTGCCAGCGCGACCGGCTGATCCAGTACCGCTTCTTCGGGCTCCTGGTCGGAGACGTCCGGTTTGGGCGTCTCGGAAACCTGATTGCCACACTTCGCCCGCGCTGTGATCTTGCCATCGGTCAGCAGTATTTCACCCGCTGGGAGGCGAATTTTCTTGCTCGTCCAGAAGATCGTGTCGCGGATGCGATAGGAGACGTAAACTTCGCGCGGCTCGGCGACGCGCACCAAGTGGGCTTTGCTGTAATCGAAGTTGGCGTAATGGCGTGAGACCGCGCGGTCGTTTGCAGCGATCACACGCAGAGCTGAGGCATTTTTGATGCCTCCCGGCACAACCGAATACGGATAGACCCCCGGGATCCGGTCAATGTACCTCGGCTGCTTGTCGCGGTGGGGCGAAATCCAGGACAGGTCCTGCCGGAAGCTGGTTCGCGCCCAGTAGGACTCATACGTACTCCGTGAAACGTGCCGCGACGCTGTGAACAAGCGATCGGCATTCTGCCAGCAGACGGCAGCAATAATCGCTACCAGGATTGCCACACCGAAAATGCGTTGTCTCCGCAGACGACGCCGGTACCAGGTTCGTCTCCGGCGGGGCTTGCTACCGGACACATCGTTGGTCACAAAATGCTCCTGCGCAGACGGGAGAGGAAAATAAACTGAGCGACACTCCAGCGCCTAAAACTGGAGTGCATGAGCCAGTGTGAATAGAGGAAGTGAGCGCGTGCCAAAAATAATCTTAACAGTGCTGTGCAGTTAAATTTACTCGGAAGTGCAAAGGAACAATTTGCAAATTCCCAGTCTGGGAAAGGGTCTTTCTGGCAAAGGGGCAACGCTCATTTCTCCTATACAAACACTAAGCTTGTCGAGGGAGATGTCTATGGCCCGAATCGGTAGTAAGCGAGAAAGTTACGTAGGACAGACTACGTTCAGCCTGTTTTTTCATGGCACTGAACTTCTTCCAAAATGGTAAGTGAAGTTTACGCCCGCGTACGAGGGGATGTGCACGCCCACTACTTGCTGAATGATTTGCGAATCGAAGTTCTCCGTGGTCTGCCCCGTATCGCCGCCCGCAATTAGCATGTTCACGCCCGCATCGACGCGCCCATTCAGGAACGGCCGCACCACTGCCGCGCGAAACTCTTTGACCGGAACGCCAGTGCATTCCGCGGATGGGTCGGGAGTGCATCCGGCGCCCAGCGGCTTGGTTCCCACGTATTCAAATTCGCCGCGCAGCTGAAGTTGCCATGGGAGCTTCTGCATCGCGCCCAGCAGATCGAAGATTGTGCGCGGCGCTTCGGGGGTGGGCAGCCCAGTCATCAGGTCGCGCGCATCGGCCTTCGAAAATGTTGCCAGCAGCGATGCCTGCCTGAAATTCTCGCGCACCGCCATCGTCACAAACCGCAGCCTGCCCGGACCCTCGGGCTCCTGCAGTCCGGTATCGGGATCAAGCTTGGCGAGGGTTTGGCTGGTGGTCACGTGGCCCAGGGTGAGCTTGAAATCGGTGCGGCGAACCGTCTTGCTCGTCACCAGTTGATAAGAGTGCGCGGTGCTGACGGGCGTGCCGGGCGCGCTTCCGGAACCTATACGCGGATCATTCGTAAAGAAGGACTGGCCAAAACTCAGCGACACCAGAGGAAGAAACCGCAACTCGCGCGGCAGGAAAGTCAGCGTCGCCTTGGGCGAATTCACCCCCACCCATGCTTGAAAGGAATGCTGCGGAAGCAGCAAATCGTCGTTATTGAAATCGATTTCATCGCGACGCCAGCCGAGATAATAGCGAAGATGCTGTGCCAGCACACCTTGGGCAGCAATATACGGAGTCAGCGAACCGATCGTCACATTGTTCGACGTCTTTGCAGCGAACGGACCGTAATAGCCTGGGTCGTTGGCATTGAAAGGTCCGTATTGATCGAGATTGTCGCGGCGTGGCGCTTCCCGCTCGGAATCCAACCCTGCTAGTACTGAAAATTCTTCGGCAACCTTGTTCAGATAACTTGCGCTCGCGCCAGCCACGGTGCGGAACTCGCTCTGCCGGATGAGGCCCTGCCCGAAATTGGAGTAGAGCGCTAGATTATAGGTGCGAAAGAAACCGGAGAACTGGAACTGCTGGTGATGACTCAACTGCCACTGGTCATTCAGCGCCGCGAGCGCGGTATGGGTCTGATCCTTTTGGCGGGGGTCAATGGTGTCACCGTAGTTGGGGATCGGGCCAGAGGTGGAGTTTGGCGCAAAGATCGGCACCAATCCCGGCACATAAGATTGACCGTAATATCCGATTCCAAATAGCGTCAGCCGATGCTCGCCCATATGAAAAATCCGCTGACCGTTGAGCTTGTACTGCTGGCGATGCTCGAGCCGGTCGAGAAAACCGTTTCCATAGGAAGCCTCAAATGAGAGGAACGATACAGGATTGGGACTGAAACCACCTACCATGTCGATGTCGCGGTAATCGCCGGTGATGGTGAGAAACGGATCGAGGTGAGAGCGCAGCGCATAGGTCGCCGCCAGATTCACTGAGTGATTCCCTTCCCGGACGTTGAAGGCTCCGCCGTCAACCTGGACGCTTTCGAGGATCTGCGGGATGAAGATATTGGGATCGGCGTACCCGTTGCCGTGCGCGTTTGCCGAGAGATTGTTCGGCACCAGATAACCGCCGACCGCAATATACTGCGCGATCGGTTCACCATGATCTCCGGCCACGCCCGGAGCGAAGTATTGTGGAGCCTTGATGCCGCTCGATGCCGTTTCGATCGGATAGCCTGGGATCGACACGGGCGCGCCCGGCCGCCCGGGGTTTGCATCGAGCAGATCCTGGGTGACGAAGACGCGTAGAGCCGGGTCCGGGTTCAGCACGTCAAGTTCGTTCACGTCGGCAGTCACGTTGACGTTTTCGACCGGCGACACCGGGTTGGTCATGCGGATCTCCAACAACACAGTCGCACTCTTGCCGTTTTCCCCAGGTGCAACCGAGATCGTCTTCGTTACCGCCCGAAATCCTCTTCCCTCCACTTTTACGTCGATCTGATTCGTGTAAGGCACCGTGAACACAAATTGTCCGTCTGGTCCCGAGGCTGCTTTGGCTAGCGGCTTGCTGGTTCGGGAGGCATCGCGAGCTGAAAGTTCGACCGAGGCTCCAGGCAAGGCATTGCCCTGCGGATCGACGACGCGGCCCTTGAGAACGATCTGCGCTTCGCTGGCCTGTTGCGAGGAAGCCAGAGCAGCCAAGAAAGAGAGGAACAGCACGATAAACAGCATGCACCGGAAGCTCCACGGCGACTTGGTCGGGTTTTCGAGCTTCATCGACGGCAATTCCGGGTCTTGATTCTACCCTGTTCGAAGAAGTAGCAGGAGTCACCACAGGGGCTAGGCAGCAATTTGCGAGCACCGAACCCGGCTTCGGCGCGGAAGCTCGTGCGCATGCATCTCGTGCACACAATAAAAAAGGGCCGCTCGAAGGAGCGGCCTCTTTCAAGTTCAGCAGATGCCAGTTAAGGCTACGGTGCTACCGAGGTCTCGGGAAAAGTGGTGCCTTTTGCGCCGGGATAGCTGGCCATAACTTTAAAGGTACCTGTCGTCGCCGGCAACTGGAAATACGTTTGGGTTTCTCCCTTGGCATTGGTGGCCGCCGATAGCGGACTCGCGGCACCCTGCGTAGCCGGCGTAAATTGAACAGCGATGCCAGACACAGGATTCTTGTATGCGTCTAAAGCCTTTACCACGAGAGGATTCGGCAGAACCGTTCCGCTGATGCCCGTTTGATGCGCTCCAGAGATAACAGTCAGTAGAGTGGCAGGGCCAGGACTGGCAATCTCGGTGGCGGTCGCGGTGGCAAAATTCGGCGACGTGGCCGTCAGAGTGTAAGTGCCCGCTGTTTTGGGGAATGTATAAACCGTGCTGGCGGCTCCGTTGGAGTCGGTGACGGCGGTGGGCGGATTGAAGATGCCGCCCTTCTTGCCGTCGCTGAAGGTGACAGTAAAACCTGCCTGCGGTTGACCCGTGTAGGGATTTGTGGCCACGATCTGGAGCGGCGCCAGCTGGCTCATTACCGATCCAATCTGATTGCCACCCGCGACAATGCTGAGGGCCGGCAGCAAACCATATGCTTCCAGAGTGGTTTGGGTGGCGAGATAGACTTTTCCATTGGCGACGGTCGGCGTTGCGAAGTGGGCGCGCTTGGGCAGGTTCGTGGGGGAAGCATAGAGCTGCTTGAGAGAAAAGGCATCGTAGGCGTTCAGCGTTCCGCTGATCTCCCAGACGATCCCGTTGGTGTTCCCATTGGAGGAAACGGCGGGCGAAGAGGCACCACCCAGCGTTTTGGCTGTTTGGGCCGACGGAGTCCATAATCCGTTTGAAACCTGGAAAGCCTGCAACGGGGCGCCGTCAGGAATGAAGTAGATCATTCCATTCCAGTAGGCGGGCGAACACATGAGTTCTCCGTTGGTGATCAGCGCGAACTCCTGGATGATATTGTCGCCGGCGGCGGAGTACCACCCCATCTCATCGCGATTGATAACGTACACGATTCCTTCCTTGCTGCTCGCGATTACTTCATGGGGATAACTGCCCTCCAGATCGGGCAATACCAGAGGGCCGACCGAGCTCACGTCCTGATCGTGGGAGTTGAGGTAGGCCACGCTCGCAGGAGTGAAGTAGTCGGCGAGTTGCGGCTGTGCCGGAGAGGTGGTCCAGGGCGCCGGGCTCAGTTTTAGAACGCTATTGCTGTAACTCTGCCCGCCGGCGGGTACATCGTAATTGACGCTCTCAGCGGTCGCAACAAAGAGATTGCCGTTTTCATCGGCGGCGAGCCCGTTGCCCGTTTGCCAGATCGAGGTTAACCCAATGTCGGGCGAGGTGTTGAAAACTCCCGTCTGTTGAATGTTCTGCTGGTTCGTAACGTCATAGGCCAGCACCCAGCCGCTATTGCTGTCGTTGCAGCCATTGGAACCGAAGCCCATGTACAGGGTGCCGTTTTGCAGCAACAGGCCGGGACGATTCTTCTGGTGCAGGCTGTTGAAGACCGTCACGTGGCCCTTCAGGCTCGTGCTGGTGGCCGCGATTTTAACGGGCGCTACCAGGTCCGCGCCGCTGGTAATGTCCAGGGCGTGCAGGTAGTGATAAACCGTCCCGTTGAAAACGGTCTTCGCCACCAGATACATGGTGTTGGTGATCGAATCGATCACCGGTGTTCCTGCAATGCCTTCCTCAGTGAACCCTTGCCCTGTGCCGCAAGGTAGATATTTGCTGCTGGCAGTGACACCGCCGTTGAGCATGCTAGCCGACCACAATTGAGTGCCGTCATCAGCATCAAACGCATACACCGAATCCGATTGGGTAACGACGTAGACGACGTTATGGCTCTGGCCGCCAATCATCACGTTGGGCATGTAGAGCGGCTGCGCGAGCGCCTGATAGTCGATCGGTGCGCTGAACAGGTGGCCGAAGCTGACAGAGTTGACATTGCTCGTGGTGAGCATCGTCTCGTTGGTGTTCGCGCCGGAGCGTGTAGCATCGCCACGGCTGGTAAGGAACGGCTGCTGCGCGATTGCGGATGACACGAGCATTACAGACAGCATCGACAACGTCGCAACTGCACACCATCTGGAAAACGATTGCTGCTTTGCTTGACTGCTTGTAGGACCGCGAATGATTTCGATTCTCGAATACGAAATAGAGCGTGCCATGGTTACCTCCGTGTAGTTCACATCGGCAGGGTCTATCACGGAAAGTGCACGTTTCACGCCGGGAAGGCGGTTTCGACGAAGGGCCACTTCCGACTGATATACAAGGGTTTATACAAACCCACAGGGCGAGGGACAATGCCACGAAAGAGCTAGGTGAAATGGATTACACATTTCATAACTTCTTCGTGAGGTTGCGGCGGCGAAGCGGTGGTTACCAGAGTTTGACTTGGCCGGCCCGAGCTGTGCCCTACCGGGCGCCAGCCACGCGTTGGTTAGGAGTTTGGCGGCTACAGGATCGAACGGGAAACGCACATGATTCGCGAGCAGCTTCCAAGTTACCCCTGGTTCTTGCAGTGACGATGCACCATGCTACGATTTTGGCAGAGTAGCGCTTGAGCGGCGACGGCGGCAGCATTGAAATCGAGTCAGTAGAATCAATGAATCAAGGAAATCTTCAGTGAAACTGTTGTGGGTTAAAGCAGGCAAGCTCCTCCCTGTCGATACCGGCGGCAAAATCCGCTCCTACAATATCTTGCGACACCTCTCGAACCAGCATGAGGTTAAGCTGCTTTCGTATTACCCGGGCGAGCGCGACTCCGCCTACGAGGCCGCCCTTCCTGAGCAATTTCCTGGAGCCGAGGTGCTCTGCACGGGAAATGTCGACTCCGATGGTTTTAAGGGGGTGCTGGATTATCTCTTTCGACTGCCTCATGCGGCTCCCTACTCAGTAACCAAGTACACGGATCAGGCGGTTCGCCGGGCCGTCGCCGAGCGCTTATCGAGCGGAAAGATTGACTTGGCGATTTGCGATTTCCTGGCGGCGTCTTTGAATTTTCCAGACACGTTGCCAATTCCTTGCGTGCTGTTTCAGCACAATGTCGAAAGCTCGCTGTGGCAGCGCATGGCAACTACGGAGACGCACTCGCTCCGCAAGCTCTCCTACATCTACGAAGCGGCGCGGATGTTGCGCTACGAACGCCGGACGCTGGGAAAGTTCCACCACATTCTCGCGGTGTCAGAAAACGACCGGCAGCAGATGCTCGAAATGGACCAGCGATGCGAGATCACGGTGGTTCCAACCGGCGTGGACGTTGCGAAGTTTCCGGTTGCGCCGCCATCCACGATTACGCCTCCGCGAATTGTGTTCACCGGTTCGATGGATTGGGAGCCGAACATCGATGCGATGGAATACTTCTGCGCGCAGGTCTGGCCGCGTATTCTGTCGGAGTATCCGGATGCTATTTTCCAGATTGTCGGGCGAAATCCCTTTGCCAGGGTGCAGCGCCTGGCGTCCCAGTCTGTGCAGGTGACAGGCACGGTTCCTTCGGTGAAGGATTATCTTCGGGACGCGACGATTGTTGTTGTGCCCTTGCGCATCGGCGGTGGAACCCGCCTGAAGATTTATGAGGCCATGGCTATGGGCAAGGCTTTGGTCTCAACCTCCATCGGAGCCGAGGGTCTCAGTTTCGAGAACGGCCGTGATCTGATGCTGGCCGACGATGCCTCCTCATTCGCCGATGCCATCCTTCTTCTACTCCGCGATGGCGAGGTGCGCAGGAGATTTGAGCACGCTGCCCGCGAGCTCGTAACTCAGTATGACTGGTCGGTGGTGGTCGGCCAGCTTGCGGAGGTATTGGAGAAGATCGCGGCGCATCCGGCAGCGGCGGCGAATGCGAACAATGCGGCGGCGGCGCACCCATGACAACAGAATTTCTCATCTACGGAATCGCTGTCGTCGTCATGTGGTTCATGGCGTGGAAGCTGCGCTCCGTCACCGCTCGACAGGCGCTCTACCTGATCGCCAGTTGGCTGTTCTACGCCACTTGGGGCTCGTGGCTGATCGTCATTTTGATTTTCAGCTCGCTGATGAATTACGCCCTCGGCGAGTGGCTGAAGAAGAAAATTACCGCGGGTCGACTGTGGACCGGACTCATCGCCAATCTGGCATTGCTCAGCGTCTTCAAGTATCTGCCGATGATCGCGAACGTCGCTCCGGCTGGCTCGCCGCTTCTGCTGCTCAAACGGATTTTGTTCCCCGTGGGGATCTCATTCTGGACATTCCAGGCGATGAGTTATCTATTGGAGCTCTATCGCGAAGAGGAATTGGATCCGACGCTGCTGGAATTTTGCCTCTACATGTCATTTTGGCCGACGGTGCTGCAGGGCCCGATTTGCCGGATGTCCGCGATGCTGCCGCAGTTTCGCCAGGACTGGGCGGTCAGCGACGACGATCTGAAGACCGGAGTGCGTCGGGTGGCGATTGGCATCCTGATGGCGGGTCTGGCCATGGTCATGAGCGGCGGCCTCTATGCGGGAGCGGGCGTCGACCCGATTTTCGACCACGCAACCTTCGCGAATGCCGCGACGCGAGTGAGCGGAATCGATGTCTGGTTCCTGATTATCGGTTACGGATTTCAGCTCTACTTCAGTTTCTGCGGATTCTGTCACATCGTGATTGGGGCGGCGCGCTTGTTCGGAATCCAGTTGCAGGAGAACTTTAACCGGCCTTACCTGTCGACGACCATCTCCAATTTCTGGACGCGATGGCATATGTCGTTGTCTTTCTGGATTCGCGATTTTGTTTTTCTGCCCCTGGCGACCGCGCGGAGAGAAGTCTGGTGGCGCAATTTGTCGCTCGTAATCGCGATGTTTACCTTTGGAGTTTGGCACATTGGAGCCGGAGAAAAGGGCGGCTATCTGCTCATGATGTGGGGCACCTACCACGGCATTTTGCTGGTCGTGCACCGTCAGTGGCAGGAGTTTCGCAAGCGCATGGGGTTTGAGTGGTCAGGAACCGTGCCGACGCTGATTTCGTGGTGGCTGACATTTTCCGCGGTCTGCATCGGCTACATTTTCTTTCGCGCGGAGAGCATTCCACAGGCGTTCGGCATGTTGAAGGCGATGGCTTCGCTGCGCACTTACCGGCATCTGACGCTTGATCACAGCTTTTACGTAATGGTCTTCGCGGCGGCGGCCGGCTACTTTGCCATCATCGGAGGCAGCATGCTCCTGGACCGGCTGGCTGAAGCGGCCGACGAACAGGCAGCACCGAGCCGCGCGCACCGTTTGCTTGCAATTTTCGCCAACGAACGCTGGGTGTGGATCGTGCCTATAGTGGTTGTATCGGCGCTGTACTTGAGCGTGATCTTCCAGCCGGGGCACGCTGAAACCGGGCCGGTGATGTATGCGCTGTTCTAGTAGCGCCGGCATCTACCGATGTCCTGGGGGCGTCTACCCTCAGGCATGTGGCGGCGAGGACGCCGCCACGACCGCCGCCGAGACGGCGGCGCTAGGCTTCGATTTTTTGGGAAGAAAAGGCACTATGCTAGCATTCAGCTCAAACGCAAAATGTGAAGCGAGGCTGCGCCGTTTGTGCCATTAACTGAGACCGATCCGACAGTGGACACTCGCCCGACGTTCACGGCGCAATACAGATCCCTTGCGAAGCGCTTTGTGATTCGCCTTTGCGTCGCTGTGACGTTGTGCGTGGTTGTGCTGGGCGCGGTTGAGTTCTATTCCTATCGGCGCTACTTGCCCGTCGCGGGCGATCAAATGGAGCCGGCCGTCAAGTTGGATCTCGCCCAGGGAGCCAGCCCCGCCGAACGAGAATACTGGCAGGAGTTTGAGCAGGCCAACAAGGTCACCTACCACCAATATGTTCTCTGGCGACGGCAACCCTACACCGGCGAGGCAATTTCGATCGATCAAAACGGGGTACGCCGGACTCTTAACACGCGCTGCGACGGCAACACGTTCACCATCTGGATGTACGGCGATTCCGTGATGTGGGGCGCGGGCGCGCCCGATGGGGAAACTATTCCTTCGTTCATCGCGGCCGATTATGAAAAAGCGGGCCGGCCGGTCTGCATCGTGAACTACGCCGAGAAGGGCTGGTCGAGCACGCAAGAGATGATCGGCTTGATGGAAGAGCTCAAACATGCCAGCCGCAAGCCCGATGAAGTGCTTTTCTACGACGGAGGGACGGAGGCATTTGCCGCGTATCAGAACGGCCGGGCGGACGTGCACAGTAATTACAACTCCTTTAAGAAGTTTCTGGATAACTGGGGCGCCAATCAAAAAGGCGGTTTTTCTTATTTTCGCCAGACCAACACCTACCGCCTTCTCGACCGGATTGCCGCTAAAACGCCATTTCACCGCAAGCAAATCGCGCCCGTTGCGGGCCCCGATCCCGAGGCGATGTCGTCAGCGGTGGTTGAGAACTATGTCCAGAACATGGGGATCGTGAATCTTCTCGCAAAGCAGTACGGCTTCCGCGCGGTCTTCGCGTGGTATCCCAACCTGGCGGTCGGGCATAAAGAACTCACTCCCTACGAGCAACAGGTGCTGAATCTGGAGTACAAGAAGTTCCCCGGTTTGGGTTTGATGTACCAGGCAGCCTATAAGAAGGCCCGCGAATTGAACCGCCCGGATCTTCTCTATCTAGGCGATCTGCTGGATGATCAAAAGGCGACGCTCTATGTGGGCATCTCGCATCTGAAGCCGGCAGGCAACCAGATTGTTGCCGACCGTCTCTTCGATATTCTTGAACATAAGACCCGTGAGCCTAAGAGCGACGCGGCGCCAGCAAAGGCTTCTCTCGCGACTCATACCAGGTGACGCATGACTCCGCCTCCACTAACCAGAAGCTTGATCAGCGGTTTCTTCCGTTCCCTGCGTGCGAATCCCGCCAGCCCGGCGCTCGAACTTGGCGACGAGGTGCTCAGCTATGAGCAACTCTGGAACTACGCAGGCAAAATCACGGCGTGCCTCCAAGACCGTCTGGATCCCTCCGAAGATGTAGTCGCGGTCCTAGCCAGCCGCAGCATCGCTGCATACGGCGGCATTCTGGGAATTCTGGGAAGCGGCCGCGGCTACTGTCCCCTGAATCCCAAGTTTCCTCCGGAACGAACGCTGGTGATGCTGAAGGCGTCCGGATGCAAAACGCTGGTGGTCGGCCAGGAATGCGCCGCGACTTTGGAGTCTCTGCTTCCGTGTGTGAGCAAGGCACTGACCTTGATTATTCCCGATCCCGGATGGGAGCCGGATGGCATATCGCTCGCGTCGCACCGGGTGATCTCAGCCCGCCAGTTGTCGAAAGTGGCCGATCCGTCGGAGCCTACTTTGAATGGAGCGCCGAATGGAACGCCACTCGATCCGAATGCGACTGCTTATTTGCTGTTCACCTCCGGCAGCACGGGAGTCCCGAAAGGCGTTGCTGTCAGCCAATCGAACGCGGTCGCCTACATGGAGTACGCCGCCAAGCGATTCGGTTTTCATGCGGGCGACCGGTGCTCGCAGAATTTCGATCTCACCTTCGATCTCAGCGTCCATGATCTGTTTACCTGTTGGGATGCCGGCGCCACGCTCTGTCCCTTCACTGAACAGACGCTGACTCCCGCCACTCTCATCGAAGAAAAAGAACTGACCTGCTGGTTCTCGGTGCCGTCGGTGGCGATGTTTGCCTCCAAGGTCGGACTGCTGGAGCCGGGGTCGTTTCCCACCTTGCGTTGGAGCCTGTTCTGCGGAGAAGCGCTGTCCGCGAGCCTGGCGGAGGCGTGGCAACAGGCAGCCAGCAATTCCATTCTCGAAAACCTGTATGGCCCCACCGAAGCGACCATTGCGATCACCTGGTATCGCTGGGATTCCGCGACCTCTCCGGCAGAATGTGTGCGCGGCCTGGTGCCCATCGGCTGGCCCTTTGACGGCCAGCAGGTTTGCGCTGTGACGGATGAGCTTCAACCGGTGGCGACGGGCGAGACCGGCGAACTTTGCCTCGGAGGATCGCAGGTTACGCGCGGCTATTTGAATGACCCCGAAAAGACCGCCAAGAGTTTCGTTCGCCTGGCCCACACCGGAGAGCAAATCTGGTATCGCACCGGCGATCTGGTACGCCAGGACGAACGCGGCTGCCTCTTCTATCTTGGACGCCGCGACTTCCAGGTCAAGATCAGCGGCTATCGCGTGGAGCTGCAGGAGATCGATCTGGTGTTGCGCGAAGCCGCGAAAACTGAACTCGCCGTGGCCATCCCGTGGCCGCTCTCCGAGGGATCGGCGTCCGGCATCGTCGGCGTGCTCTCAGGTGCAGATCAGGCTCTCGATTCTCAGATCATCAAGACCTGCGAAGGTCGCCTTCCCCGCTACATGGTTCCCACGCGGATTTATCACTTCCAGCAGATTCCGCTCAACGTGAACGGAAAGATCGACCGGGGAAAGATTAGCGAGATGCTGGGAAACTGGAAAGAATAAAGGCAAGTCAAAAGTCAGAAGTCAAATTGAAGAAGTGAAGCCCGCAGCCCGCGCCAGACGCCCGTTTCGCAGCACAGCAACAAAGTAGAGTCGAGAACAGGCGCAGTAACGGTAGTCTCCCGGTGGATAGTCGACTCGGCTTTCGCCTCATCACCTCAGTCCGGTTTGGCTTAGTTCTGTCTCCTGTTCCCGCTCATCGAACCGGACAGGCAGATTTACCGCATCCGGCTCTCGGAAAAGACTCACGCTTTCGCCCACGGAAGGTTCGCGGTCCGGTGTGGCAACTGGACCAAGCCATACACAGAGGTCAGAGCCGCTTCCGGGAAACGCTTATATCCCGGCCGCGGCTCGTTGTGTTTGTCGCATAACCACCGACGCAGCCTGCGGTGGGCATGCATATCGACCGCACCATAGGCTTTGCTGACTGGCCCCAGACAAAAGTAGTTGGCCCAACCAATCAACATCCGGTTGAGCTTCTCTACCATCGCTTTGGGACCCAGCCTAACGGTATCTCGCCCGGTCCCCTCGCTAATCGCGCGACAGATGCGCTGCACTCGTTTCTTCGAAGGTGTCGTGCCCAGATAGACTCGACCCCGCTTCATCGAGTAACACCGCCCGAACGTATATCCGAGAAAGTCAAACTTCTCTTCCGGCAGACAGCAGACCCGCGTCTTGGTTTCGTTCACCGTCAACTTCAGCTTCAACATCATCTTCCGCATCTCGACCAGAGCTTGTTCGGCTCCAACTCGACAGCAGATGACGAGATCATCGGCATAGTTCACGATGTACGCTTTCCAACGCTTCTCGTGCCCGAGTTTCTTCCACCCCAGCACGAACCGTCTCATGTACAGATTGCTGAACAGAGGACTGATCGGGGACCCTTGCGGGGTACCTCGACCTTCGTCCCGATTGCGCGTACTCCGACGTTTGTTCCCACGCTCGTCGGTTTCTTCGACCGGTGCTTCCAGCCACATCTTGATCAGATGCAGCATCGCTCCGTCGACAACTCGGCGAGCTACCGACCTCACTAGCTCGGCATGAGGAACAGTGTCAAAGTAGCTGCTGAGATCCGCATCAACGATCTGCCCATGTCCCGTGTGGATCAGCTTGTGGACATGCTGTACTGCGTCCAACGCGCTGCGGTCCGCTCGATAGGCATATTGCTCCGTCGGCAGGTCGGCCTCGAAGATAGGTTCGAGTACCAGCATGGCCGAGGTTTGCACAACCCGATCCCGGATTGTTGGTATGCCTAACGGTCTCTGCTTCCCATCCGGCTTGGGTATGTAAACCCGCCGCACAGGTTGCGGTTGATAGGTTCGACTTTTCAGCTCTTGCGCCAGTTCGTCCAACCATAGTTCCCTGCCGTAAGCTTCGATGTTCTCGAAGGTCTGGTTGTCCACTCCCGCCGCCCCGCCGTTGGCTTGGCAGCGTTCGTAGGCATAGGCCAGTACGTCTTTCCGATACACCTTGTCGTACAGCGCGTGGAAACGAAAGTTGGGCGATTCCTTCGCTTTGGCGTGCAACGCCGTCTGCAACTTCTGAACACTGAATGGAGTTGTTAGGCTCATCGCCAATCCCTCGGTCCTTCGTCGCTTCTTGCGTTCGTCTTTAACTAAGGCTCCTTCCCTCCAACGGCATTACCCGTCTTCAGCGGTACTTCGAGCCTTTCCGTCACCCCATCCGGCCCGGCCTGTCTCTCGCGAGTTGCCAGTTGATCGGTACCGCAATCACCGCTGGGGCTTCCCGTGTTGCGTCTGGTCTCCTATGCGTACATGCCATCGCCATTACCCCGGCAAGTTCAATGGAGCTTGTTCGCTCGTCCTCTCCATCGACTGCGGCCTTCCCTGTGTAACAGTCAGGTCGGCTCCCTGCGATTGTTTTTTCGGGGCCTGCTCAGCGTTCACTTCACGTTATGGCCTGCACGCTCGCGCAGTCGCCTAGCGACCCTTTCCATCGAAAGCTCCGACAGCTTCGTTGCCTCCGCCGCCGTTTCGATTGCTACCGGGTGGAGCGAACCAGTTCCCGGACGGGAGTTTCACCCGCTGAAGTCCAGCGCCTTTCACGGCGCACTATTACGCCAACTTTAAAATGCGCCTTTTCTGTTGACATCCCCCTTGCCTCGTAGGATCATTCGCCCCACGCGGGGCGCGGCTTTTCAAGCCGCACATCAACTTTCGGTGTAATTGACCTATCCCTCCGCTTTATCGCGTGGGGAAAGAATCTGGCCCACTTGGCCTCAACGACTAACGAGAAAAGAGAAAAAATGAAAATCACTCCCCTGAGCCGCTTCGTGGTGACCGCCATGGTCTCCACTGTTTTCACCATCATCGTCACCGGAACGCTGCACGCCCAGCCGCCCAAATGCGACACATCCATCACCGCCTGCGGCTGCACTATTGGAGCAGCGGGCAACTACATGCTCGCAAATGAGCTGGATGCCTCTCAAGGCCTGACCGTTAAGAACGGTTGTATTGACATCGAAGGATCGGACGTTAAACTCACCGTGGGTTACCCAATCCTCGGAACCGGAGGAAACGCTTGCGCCTGTGCTCCCTCGCCAACCGGCGCTGGAGGACGCTCGGCGACCTGCAAAGGTTCGCAGCCGAAGCCTGCCCCGCCCTCCGGCGTCGGCATCCACGTCCTGCCCTCCGCAGAAAACGTCACCGTCATTTCCAGCGACTCGATTTGTGGATGGAATTATGCCTTCGAGAGCGAAGGCGACAAAGTGGCCTTCTCTAGTATCCCCAACGATAGCTTCAACCTCAGCTTCAACAATATCGGAGTGTTCCTCAACAACGCCACCCACAACAATCTCAATCGAGCTTTTGCCGGCGAAAATGTTACTGGCTTCCAAATCTCCGGCGGAACGGGTAACTCCATCATCAATAGTACGACCGGCGGCAACTCCCAATACGGGATTTGGCTCGATGGCAGCCAGGGAAACACATTGGCCGGCAACGAAGTGGTGGCAAACTCCCTGGCCGGGATCTACCTCGGCTGCTCTTCCAAGGGAGATGTGAAGCCGACGATTCCATGCACGATCACGACCACTACGGGAAATACGATTACCAGCAACTCGGTAGATTCAAACGCCTCCTATGGGATTGCGCTCGAACGCAAGAGCATTTACAACCAAATCGAAGCCAACTCTGCCCATAACAACCTCAAGGATGACATGGCCGATGGCAACGGCAACTGCATCTACAACACGTATCTGAACAATGCGTATACGACGAAGAATCTTCACTGCATCCAGTGAATCGAGGGGGCGGAGCCGTCGGGTCGAGGCTTCGCCACGCCGTCGTACGCTGACGGGGTAGATTAGGCCAACGGGCGCGTACCATTTCCCAGAAGGATGCACTTCTTCAATCTGACTTCTGCCTTCTCACTTAGTTTTTAGCTGGTTTGCCGAACCGCTCGACCATCGCGAACATCAGCCGGACGCTATCCATGTCCTTGGCCTGTACCTTGCTCGCCGGGACCTTGCGTCCCGTGACTTTTTGCAGTTCAAGGAAAATCTCAATCAGCGCAAACGAGTCAATCAGGCCCGAGGACACGAGCGGCGTGTCTTCATTGATCTCCGCGCCCTTGCCCTTCATTACTTTTTCGGCGATAAAGCTGGTGAGCTGCTTCATCATCTCGCCGGTATCCGCTAACTGTTCAACTCCCATGATCGACTTTCCCCAGGGTTCGATCTACTTTACAACTTCCCTTCTCTATTTATGCTGCAACCGCGACGTGGGCATCGGGTTCGCCGCAAAGAACTGCCAGCGCTGCGTGTTGTATTGCTGCTCGAAGGAGTGCGCGACGTTCGGTTCCCAAATGAACTGGACCTGCACATTGTTCGTGCAGGCGGTGGCAATGTTTCCCGTCATGTTCGGCATGCCCGGGGTCGGCGCGTCATTCGCGTTATTGGGCGCACTGTTCAAACACAACGGCTGCGTGGTTTGCAGCGAACTGCAACCGTTCTGTTGCACCCAGTAATTGAAAGTGTCATCCACCGTGTCCAGCGTGTAAGTAATGCCAGAGTATTTGGTCGTGCCATAGTTGCAGGGCCACAAATTGTTATCGAGCGTGCCTTGCCATTCCTGAACGGAAATGGGAGCGACCGCGTTGCCAGGCAGGCTGGGCGGAGGAACCTGCTGGCCGACCAGTTGGCCGGAGGCGGGGGCGATCGCCGCCACCAGATCCGAGATTTCGACGCCCACCCGTTCCGCCATCTGCGCGCCCGAAGAGAAACCGGCAACATAAACCTGCGCGGGATTGACGTTGTACTGCGCCGTCAGATTGACGATCAGTTGCCGCAGAAAACCGGAATCGTCCGGCGGGGGCGCGGGAAAAGCCGCATCCATGAAATACGCGTTCCAGTTCCACTGATGCGTCGTCGCATTGTAGGTGGAAGCGGGAGTGACCACGATAAATCCATACTTGTCCGCCACGGTTGACCATCCCCAGTCGAGCGAGATGACTTGCTCCGGATCGAAGGTCGGTTCGGTCCTGGTCCCATGCAGCATCAGGACCATGGGCGGGTTGGCGGGCAGATTGACGGGAAGATAAACCTCGTAATAGCGTGTAACGCCGCCCCACGTCAAAGTGGAATCGACATAGGTTCCATTCGCAATCGTTTGGCTATACACCGGTGAGGTACTGGTGGTGCAGGACGTGCTTCCGTTATAGATGGCGGTAATCGAATCGGTGCCCAGCGTGAGCTTCGTGGTCGCGTAGTTGGCAACACTGCCTGACAGGGTCGCACTTCCCAGCTTGGTGCTCCCATTGTAGAAATTTACCGTTCCCGTGGCCGTGCCTCCGTACCCCGGCGACACGGTCGCGATCAGGGTTACAGACTGCCCAGCAGCGGACGGATTCTGCGAGGACGTTACAGCAGTGGTTGTCGTGGCTTTGGCCACGACCTGCGCCACCGCGGCGGACGTGCTGCTTCCAAAATTCCCGTCGCTGCTATAGACCGCCTTGACGTTGTCGGTGCCACCGGCGAGCGTCGAAACCGCTAGCGTGGCGGAGCCAGAACTCAAAGGCGCCGTTCCCAATACTTTTGTCCCCTGTTCGAAGGTAACATTCTCGCCGTCCGGTGGCGCCCCAAGTGTGGAACTGACCACTGCCGTAAAGCTCACGGCCTGACCATACGTGGAGGGGTTGAGCGAAGACGAGATGGTGGTTGTGGTTTTGGTCACGGTCGCGCTCAGGGAGCAAGCTGTGCCGAGCAACAACAAACAAATAATCAGAATGGCACGATTTTTCATAACAGATGTTAGTGTCATTTCCAGCCACGTTCCTATCGAAGTTGGATTGGGCGCACTTTCCCGAATGGATGTCAAAATTGTAAAAAACCTTATTATTGTAGAAGACCTATGATCGACACGAGTGCCGGTTAATACGGGGGAATAGGTTGCGTTCTTAAAGAATAACCTGAGTCCTTACTTTGTCAAGACCCCAAAGTTCCCGCTGGACGGCCCGTTTGGCTGCCAAACGGTCATGACCCACATCACTGATAATAAGGCGCTTGCAGGCTTCCCGAACTTGGAAATTGGACCGTTTCCGCCGACGTTTCGAAAGCATTCGAAGCCGGACTTCGCGCGGACACGAGGTGCACGGAGGATCGCAGGTGTTGATCAGCGCTATGCTAGGCATCGGCTTGATAGGCTTCCGGGGCGGAAGTGACGCCGCTTGCGGCTTGCGCAGAGCTTCCATCCGCAGTCAAATCCCCGACGTGAAGCGCCCGGTTGGTCAACACCGCCCAGAGTAAACCTACTCCGTACACGACCATCGCAATGAAGAGTTGAACGCCCAACTGCAGATACGTGTGCGGAATGAACCAGCGCCGCATCAGCAGAAGCGCGGCCAGCAGCGGCAGGGACAGTAGAACCGGCAAAGTATAGGACTCCCTGAGAAACGTTCGCATCCGGATGTCGAGTTTCCGGCACAGATGCCAGGGCATAAAAAACAGCATGGTGCAGCTCAGCGGGATCGCGGTGCCGAACGCGTCTCCGAAGATCCCGTAAGGATGAACGAGAATAATGCTCAGGATCAAATTGGCGATGCCCTCGCCGAGCGTCACAAAGGCCCAGGTGCGATGCTGGCTGATTCCGAATAGCACACGCCCGCTCGTCGCCTGCGCCCACATCAGTGTCGCGGGGATAATCAGGATCACCATTACCGGATAACTGGTCGCCACATATTTTTTCCCAACCCATACCTCGATCACCGACTTGCCCAGCATGAGCAGCGTCAGCGTTATCGGGAGACTGGTGAAGGCGCAGAAACGGTTGCCCGCCAGGAAGACTTTGCGCAGCCGGTCGATGTTTCCCGTGGCCTCGGATTGGCTCGCTATCGGCAGAAAATTCTGCGCCAGCGCCATCACCAGCTGTTGCGCGTAACTCACAATGCGCGCGCCGAAGCTGAAATAAGTGACGGCCGCCGCCGAGATCATCGTCCCGATCACGATGTTGTCGGTTTTAAATTTGAGCTGCGTCGCAATCATGATGACCAGCGTGACGCTGCTGTAATTGGCCATCATGCGAAAGGTCGCGCGATCCACATACTTGAAGCCAAAAGGAACCGGCAGGATGCGGTAGGCGATGACTCCGCGGATAGCGGCGAGGACTGGCGGGAGAATGACGGTGATCGCGGCAATCGTCAGCAACCCGCGCCCATGGCGGACAGCCAGAATGATCAGAACCAGCCGCGCGATATCGCCCGCTACGTTGGCCCAGTTGTTGACATAGAATTTTTGCAGCCCGTCCAGGTACCCGCCCACCACTCCCAGAGGAAAGCCGACGCCGACCGAAGCGCCCACCATCAAGAGCAGCCAGCGCGCGGTCGAATGAAATTCCGGCGGAATCTTGAAAATATGGTCGACGTAAAACGCCAGAACACCCGTCAGCAGAAGGCTGAAAAGCCCGATGCAGCTGTAGGTGAAGAGGCTGGTATTGATCAGCTTGGCGAGGTCTTCGACGTCGTCGGTAGCCGTGAACTTCGAAACATAGCGCACGACCGAGGAGCGGATCCCGAGGTCGAATAAACCGTAATACCCGGTGACGGAAAAAATCAGAACCCAGATACCGAACGCGGTGTCGCCCAGCCAGTGCACCAGAAAGGGCGATAAGAACAGGCCGACAAGAACATCGAATCCCAGCGAGAACCAGCTGGAGCCGACGTTCTTGACGATTTGCCGCTTGTTAATCTTGCTCATTCAAACTTGCTCATTCAATCACGCTCAGTTCAACCGCACTCATTCACCGACACTCGATCCCCGCTGGCGGCGCACATCCCGAAGATTCTTTTTCCGCGGCCGGCGCTGACACACCACCTGTTCTGTCGCGGCTGATTCGACTGTAGCAGGATCGCTTTACAGTGGCTGGCCGGCCTTCACCCACACCGGCATGGCTTTATTGTCCAATTCCCGGCTCTGCAATTCGTAGCCCAGGAAATTCATGAGCGGGAACCAGGCAACTTCAATCTCTTCGACCAGAGGGCGCGGAAGGCTCTCTTTCCATCCCCCTGACTTCGCCGAACGCACAAACGGAATTTCCTTCATGGTGTTTTTCGTTCCCGTCCATTTGTCCGCGTCCTGTTTTTCGAGCTGGCGCATGCGGTCGGCGGAGCTCCGTTCCACCGCGGTTCTCAACCGTTCCTCGTCCGCTTTGATGCCGAGGAATTCCGCGACCTTTGCGGTCTCCACGATCGGGTCGGCCAGAAGGTCTTCATAGCGCACCAGCAAAAACGCGGGATTGCCATAACGCGGCCCAATCCAGCTGGCCGCATGCTCCCACCACGAACCATAGGAAGAGGTTTCACCGGCGAGAAACGGTTGGATGAATTGCTCGAGCGTCGTCTCCGCCGCAATGTATTTTTTCTTGCGATCGAAGTGGTACTCCGAGACGGCAACGTCACGTGGATCGCGAACCAGGTAGATCACCTTCCGGAAGCGCACATCAAACGTCTCGTGGCTCTTCAGGATGCGCGGCCGCGGCAACGTCTTCAGAAAGCGTTTCGACAAGACTCCGGGAGCGGGCAGAAGCCGGTTGATATTGGCAAAACCGACGGTCTCATTCGGATGAATCAGATTGGCCAGCAGGAAGCGCACCCAGGTGTTGCCCGATTTTGGGTACGACACCAGAAACGTGTCGTCGGGATAGACGGTGTAGTGCTTTCCGGCCAGGTCGAGACCGAGCGCATATTTCGCGGCGTATTTGAGCTGGCCGAACATAGTTGAAGGTGGCAGGTTTCAGGTGTCAGGTGTTAGGAAAACCGCACGGCCAGATTTTTCTGAGACCCGACACCTGAGACCTGAGACCTTTTTTCGCCTTCCGAAGGAGCCTGAGTACTCAACTCATATCCCAGATGCTGCATCAGCGGTCCCCAGGCGGCCTCAATCATCGCGACCATTGGGGCTGGCAACCCGGTGCGCCATCCCCCGGACCCGGCCGCGCGGACAAATGACATGTCGTTACGCGAGCCCCTGAACAGTCCGTTCTTATCCCTCTGCGCCTTTTCGAGCTCCCGCATCCGATCCGCCGAGCTTCGTTCCACCGCTTGCGCAATTTGCTCGGGACCGGCAGAGAAGTGTAGAAAATCCACGACCTTCGCAAGCTCGCGCGCCGTATCCGCCACCAGATCCTCGTAGCGCAACAACAAAAACCGTGGATCTCCTTCACTCGTGTACAGCCAGGTCGCGATGTTCTGTCCCCATGAGCCGTGCGGACAAGTTTCGCCCGCCAGGAAACGCGTGACGAATTTCTCAATCGGCGAATCGTCCTCGATCTTCCTGATTTTGCGATGGTAGTGGTATTGCGAAACGACCACGTCGCGCGGATCGCGCACAATGTAGACTACGCGCGGATAGCGCGGATCGAAGCATTCATGGCTTTTGATAATGCGCGGGCGGGGCATGCGGTCGAAATCCCTTTTCGTAGTGCCTGTCGGATCGGGAATCAGCCGGTCAATGTTCGCCCAGGTGGCGGGCTCATTGGGAAATCGCAGGTTCGCGAGGAGAAACCGTGTCCAGGTATTTCCGGACTTCGGAAACGAAACCAGAAAAATGTCATCGGGCAGAATGAGCAGACTTCGGCCCGGACGATGCCGCCCCAGTCCACGCTCGATTCCGGCCTTGATTCGCTTGATCATCCTTCTGCCCCTGTGTTCCCCGGCTATTCCCCCTGCTATCTCCCGGTATGCGCTCCGTCCGCTTCCATCGCCGCCTGCACCATGCCTGCACGAACCAGGCTGGATGCGGCCAGTTCATAGCCGATCTCACGCATCAAGCTGCCCCAAGCCGATTCGATTTCCGCCACGCTCGACTCCGGTAATTCCGCCTTCCATCCGCCGGCTTTGGCGGAGCGGACAAAGGGCTTGTCTTGCCTCGTCTGCTTGGTGGAAGACCACAAATGTCCCTGCTTCTTTTCCAGTTCGCGCATCCGGTCGGCGGAACTCCGCTCAATCGCGAAGGCCAGCCGTTCCGGATCCGCCGAAATATTCATAAAACGCGCGATCCTTTCCATCTCTTCCATGGGTTGCGATTGCAGAGCCTCGTAGGTCACCAGCAGGAACCGGGAATCGCCGCGCCGCGTGTAGAACCAGGTGGCAACGTTCTCTCCCCAGGTTCCGTAGGGATGGTTCAGCTCGCCCCGCACAAAGCGCGAAACAAATTGCGCCAGCGAAAAATCGTCGGGAATCGCACGCCGTTTTATATCGAAGTAATATTCGGAAAGCGCCACGTCCCGCGGGTCGCGCACAACATAGAGAATCTTCGGGTAGCGGGGATCGAAATATTGATGGCTCTTGAGAATGCGCGGACGGGCCGCGCGCTCCAGATCCCGCCTCGACATTCCCTCAACATCGGGCAGCAGGTCGTTGATATTCGAGAAGTCGGGATTCTTTTCCGGGTAGACCAGGTTGGCGATCAGAAACCGTGTCCAGGTGTTGCCCGACTTCGGATAGGAAACCAGAAACAGGTCGTCGGGAAAAACACCTACCCGGCGGCCCGGAGGATACATCCCAAAAAAATGCTTTCCGCCCGCAATCAGACGCTTAATCATTGCAATGCCCAGCCCCGTAGTGCCAAATCCCGATCCTTGTGCATGATGAGCTTCGTTCGCATGCGCTCACGCCGGTGCCCCGTTCTTCAGTCGCCGCCAGAAAGACATGAGTTTCCGGGTAGCGCTCGGTGCGATCCTCAAGCCAATCAGCGCCACGCTCAACGCCGGCCTGTGCCAGTACTGGTTCGCTTCTGCAATAAGTTCACGAGCTTTTTGGAAATCGCGCTCGTCAACCTTGCATTTGCCCTCTTCCAGCAGATACCTCGCTTTGATTTCGGCTGCCCGCTTCTCCACCAGGGCGCGGTCTGAATCTTTGAGGGGGAGTGTCCGCTTGAATTTCTCCAGAATCGTCAAATACCCCTCTGCCATTTTCGCCTGGGACTGGCTGAGGGAGCCGGGGCGGCCGGTAAAAAACCGCGCCCCCAGCTTGCGAGTATAGGCGATCTTGGCACCGTGGAAGGCGGTCCGGGCCCACATGTCGTAATCGTCGCAGCGCGCCAGTTTTTCGTCGAACAAGCCCGCATCCATGATCGCCTGCCGGCGGGCGACCACTGTTGAAATCGAAACTTGGCAGCGTTCCATAATCAAGGCGTCGAAGGTCGCATCGCCGTGCGACGGGCACTTCTGCATGAATTCACATTCCTGCCCAGGAACTCCCACCACGAGGCCGTTTGAATACACCAGACCGAGCGAAGGATCGCTCGCGAACAACTGCATTTGTGCAGCCAGATGATCGGGAAACCAGGTGTCGTCACTGTCGAGAAAGGCGACAAACTCACCCCGAGCCCGCCGAATGGCATTGTTTCGTGCTCCGGCCGCGCGCTTGTTTTCCTGCTTGATGTAGACAATCCGGTCCAGGTAGGGCGCGAGCACTTTTTCCAGTTCGGGCGTATCCGGGGAGCCGTCGTTGACAACGATTGCCTCAAAATCCGTATATGTCTGTGCAAACACACTGTCCAGACATGCCGAGATCATGCCCGCGGTCTTGTAGGCGGGAATGATTACGCTGACCTTCGGCGGGCTGGACTGAGTGGTCCCCATATCTCGGTTCGTTCGATCTTGTACGGCGGAGCCCATTGTGAGTTTCAACTCTATCCAAGATGCCGCTTTTGCGTCAGCGGGGAGGAGTAAGGCCGCCTCCACACCCCTACGGACGGGGCAAGCGGTATTCTTCCGTAACCAGATTCGTCGCCTCCGGGTTACCTCGTCAAGTTACCGAGGATTCAAAATTCCAAGCAGCAAACCTTAACTGACTCCTCCCAGGAAAGCGCGCTCCAGCCGCCACGCTAACTGCCCCGGATCCTTCCCGGCGGTCGTCCGTTTGAGGCTGAGCGGCTCGTCTCCTGGCTGAACCGACCCGGGCGTTGTCAGCATGGCGGACTTGAATCCAGCCTCGCGCGTGATCTTGAGCGTTTGCTGGTTCCACTGCGGATTCAGCGCCGGATGCGGGTAAGAAAAATGCTGGATGGGCTCCCCCAGCTTCTCTTCCAGCCGCTGCTTGCAGCCTCGAATTTCCGACCGCGCCTCGGCCTCGGGAACGTGGGCAAGATTGGGATGCGAGAGGGTATGTCCTCCGATCGTATGGCCGGCCTTTCTGAAGGCGCGCACCTGATCCCAGTTCATCATCAATCGAGTGGCCAGTGCTTTCACCTGGAGCAAATCCTCGGTCTGCCGTATGAACTGCTCTTGCGCGTCGCCGGTTAACGCGGCGCCCCAGTCCCAGGCCGCATTCAACGCCGCATTTTTTTCGTCGCCCCGCCCGAACTCGAATGTCTGGCCGTTTTGCGGGTGTTTCCACGCAGAAACAGTCGTCGTTCGAAAAGCGAAATTCAGCCGGACGTACCACGGGGCCGTTCCTGTCTCCACTGCATTTACCAGAATATAGAAGGCTGCAGGAATGCCGTACCGAGCAAGAATCGGCAGCGCCATCTCGTAGTTGTCGGCGAAGCCGTCGTCAAACGTTACGGCCACCGGCCACTTTGGAAGAGATCGGCCCCCGGCGGCGAACTCGGTAACTTGATCAATGCTGACGGGGTTAAAGCGCCGCGCCAACGTGCTCATTTGCGCGTCGAAAGTGGCTCGGGAGTGGGAAATGCGGATCGTGTTGGCAGTGTCGTCAGGGTTTTCGACCACCGAGTGGTAGGCCAACACCACCGCCCGCGGCTTGGCAAAGCGAGCCGCAGCCCTCAGAACCCGCCCCTGCACGGCCACCTGCTTTACCCACAGCTTGGGCCTGAATCGAAACAAACCTGCTCCCGCGCTGGCGCATCCAGTGACCAGCGTGCTCTTGTCATCGCGAAATAATATCGTATTATGACAACCGCTGGCCAGCTTTTGAGGGCCAGGTCGCGTCCGGGATAAACTCAGGTAATTGCACTACTGGCAGGAGGGGAGAGGATGCTCTCGAAAGAACAACTCAAAGTCGACGAGGTCAAGGAGCAGGTAGACGAATTGTTCACCAGAACGGTGGACGACTGGGCCCGGTTCTATGCCGATCCCAAGCCTGCTAACTTCACCGCCCAGAACCTGGTCTCGCGGCGGCAGTTTACGCTGCAGATGATCGAGGCCCGGGTGCCGAAGGGATCGACGATTTTGGATGTCGGCTGCGGCACCGGTCACCTGGCCGGGGAACTGATGCGGCGCGGGTATCAGGCCATGGGTGTCGACTTCTCCGAGGGCATGGTGAACTATGCCCGCGAATATTACGGAGCCGACCGCTTCCAGGTGGGTGACATCGAGCACATTCCCTTCGCCGACAATTCCTTCGACGGCATTGTGTGTCTCGGCGTGATGGAATATCTCAGCAGCGACGAGCCGGCGCTGCGCGAGATGTGGCGAGTGCTCAAGCCGGGCGGTTGGGCGGTGATCACGACTCCCAGCAGTGTTTGCCCTTTCTTCTACGCCGATCGTGCCCTCGTGAACGTGCGCTACTTCGCGCGGCCACTGGTGAACCTGGCTCGCAAGGGGCTGGGCGCGGAGCCAAGACCGGCGACCCGGAAAGCGCCCGCCGTCAATCATCGGCGCTACTCCCATGGGAAGTGGGCGAAACTGCTGCGTTCGGTGGGACTCGAGACCGACGATTGGGTGTGCCACGCCTGGGGGTTCTACAGTCTGGAGCGATTCTGGCCGCAGGCAGCATTCTGCCGCGCCAGCGACCGGTTCGCTCGCAATCCGCTGATCAACTGGATCGCCTCCGACCAACTGGCCTGCGTTCGCGCGGTTAAGTAGGGCGCGGAACTAGCCACGGCGCGCAAGCTAGAGTGGAAATGCTTTGAAAGGGCGCGGCCTCAGCCGCGCTTTGGAAACGCCCACGCCAGGAACGGGTGTTACGAACTGTGAAAGACCAGTTCTTTCTCCCCGGCAATGATGTTGTTCACCGCTTCGACCCCCATCATCACCGAGTGGTCCATGTTTCCGATCTCATACCGCCAGGCGCCAAATCGCCCGCGGGAGTAGATTCCGTGCTTCAGCAATGCCGGTTGCAGCACTTCGAGTGCGCGGTCCCGGCCAAGCGTGGGAATCGGATAGGAGTACCCGACAATCCGATGATAGCGAGAGACGACTCGACTCCGGTCCGACTCCTCCAGCATCTTCGCCTTGATCAATCCCGTTGTGACCTGATCCAGAACCTTCTCGGGATCTGGAGTTTCGTCCACCCGGAACGACATCTCGCACATCAGCGAACTGTACTTCTCGGTATCGCCATTGGGAACGTTGTTGGGTGAGTAGTGGGAGAAGTAGGTTGCGCGGTAGCACGGCATGTCGGCATCGGTGAAATAAATCCAGCATCGCCCGGTCTCGATTTTCTTCTTCAGGCCGAGCCCGACTACCAGCAAATTATTGTGTACGAGGCCGGTCGCGGCCTCCTGTAACTTGCCATCCGCCGGCTTCATCATTCCCACCAGCAGGTCCAGAGGCGCGGTCGAAATCAGCACGTCGTAGCTGTCGCCCGTGCCGTCCGCAAACGAGACGCGGCGCCGCACCGGGTCAATCTCCGCCAGCTTTTTCCCGGTCTTGATCTTCTCCGGAAAATGCCCGGCGATCCGGCGGTAGATCTCGCCCGTTCCGCCATGCAGCGGGAATTTGAACTTGTTGTTTGGACCCCAGCTGACGTCGTCGCGCTCATACAAGACATTTTCGAGGAGCCGCTTGAAGTCCATGACTGCGACTCGATCGGCAATCCATGATTTCGACATCTGCTCAAGCGGCGTTGTCCAGACCTTGGAGTTGTAGGGGAACATGAACGCTTCCGCCACGCCTTCACCCATCGTGGCCAGGATCCAGTCGCGAAAATTAGCTGCCTCCCGCCCACCCCCATTGGAGGCAGCCTTGGCCGCTCCCACCAGGCAACTGACCTGTACATCCTTGGGCAGGTATCGCAGGTTGCTTTGAAAGGGATACGGAACCCAATGTTCTCCCTTAACAATCCAGCTTTCGCGAATGCGCTCGTGCTGCTCCTTGCCAAGAACCTTGTCGATCAGGGTGTCGAAGTATTTGTAATGGGAAAAAATGACGTGCCCGCCCTCATCCCAGACAAATCCCTGCTTATCGACGTGCGAGGTAGCATGGCCGCCCACGTCGTTGGATTTCTCGTACATCACCCAGTTGTCATATCCCAGTTCGTGCAGACGGTAGGCCGCGCCCAGCCCGGTCGGCCCTGCTCCGATGATGACGATTTTCTTGCTCATAGATTTTCGACTGGAGAGACTGGTTCCCGGCTCGAAGAAATGGCTAATTGTGACCCAACGCGGGAACCTCCACCATCACCTCAATACTACAATCTGCAATCTCCACAGCAATTTTGGGGGTGAGCGCCCAATTGCACCAGCCCAATTTTGGGCCCTAGTGTTCCCTAAGTAACCGGCGCTCTGCTCCTGTGTGGGAGCGCTCTGCTCTGGCAGGCGCGGGGCAAAGCCCCGCCATTGCACGCGCTACAATTATTCCGCTTATGGATAACAAAGCCATCGCCGGAATTCTTTACGAAACCGCTGACCTGCTCGAAATCGACGCCCAGGATTCCTTCCGCGTTCGTTCCTATCGCAATGCCGCCGAGGCGATCGAGGCCATGTCCCAGCAGGTCTCCAACCTGATCGCTGAACCCAAAAAGCTGCTGGCAGTGCCCGGCATCGGCAAGGGCATGCTCGCCAACCTGCAGCATCTTTTCCAGGAGGGCACGGTCGAGGTCCACGCCGAACTGCTGAAGAAATATCGCCCATCCATGCTCGAACTGCTCAAGATTCAAGGCCTCGGGCCAAAGACCATCGCCCTGATCTGGAGCGCCTACCAGGTCAGCGATCTGGATGGCGTCGAAAAGCTGGCGCGTGAAGGAAAGATCCGCGAACTACCGCGCATGGGCGAAAAGCACGAGCAGAAGCTGCTGAAGGCCATCGAAGATTATCGCCGCATCGGCGGCCGATTCCTGCTCGACACGGCCGAGCAACTTGCCGCCAAGCTGGTCGCCCATCTGATCGAGGCTCCCGGCGTCGAAAAAGTTACGCCCGCCGGCTCGCTTCGCCGCGGACGCGAAACCGTCGGCGACCTCGACATCCTCGTCACTGGCAAAGGTTGCTGCGAAGACGAGACGCGGGAGGCGATCGCGCAGCATCTCCTCCGCTTCCCCGGCTTGATGGAGATCATTGCCAAGGGCGAGAACAAGGTCAGCTTCCGCCAGCGCAACGGCATGCAGGTTGACGTCCGCCTGCTTCCGCCCGAGTCATTCGGAGCCGCCATGCAATACTTCACCGGCTCGAAAGCCCACAATGTCGCGCTTCGCCAGCGCGCGCTGAAGATGGGTTACACGCTCAGCGAATACAGCCTGGCCGATCTCAAGACCGAAAAACCGGTCGCCGGAGCCAGCGAAGAAGAGATCTACGCCAAACTCAAACTTGATTTTATCCCTCCCGAGTTGCGAGAAAACCTCGGCGAACTCGAAGCTGCCACGAAACATGACTTGCCGGCGCTGCTCGAAGTCTCCGACCTGCGCGGCGACGTGCACATGCATACCATCGAAACCGACGGCCGCAACACAATCGAAGAGATGGCCGAAGCCGCCCGCGATCGCGGCTACCAGTACATGGCCATCACCGATCACTCCAAGAATCTTGCCTTCGCGAACGGATTGACCGACGAGCGTGCGCTGCAGCACATCGAACGAATTCGCGCCGCCGACAAAAAGTTCTCCGCCTGTAAGAAGCCCATTCGCATTTTCGCCGGCGTGGAAGTCGACATCCTTGCCGACGGCACGCTCGATCTCAGCGACTCCGTGCTCGAGCAAATGGACATCGTTATCGCGAGCGTCCATTCCCACTTCAATCAGGACCGCGCCACCATGACGGAACGGCTGTTGAAGGCGATTTCCAATCCGAATACCTCGATTATCGGACACCCGACGGGCCGCCAGTTGCTGCGCCGCGATGCCTACCCGTTCGACGCCGACGCCGTCTTCGCTGCGGCCGCCAAACACAAAGTTGCCATGGAACTCAACTCCTATCCCGACCGGCTGGACCTGTGCGATGTTCACTTGCGGATGGCGAAACAGCACGGCGTAAAAATTGTGATCAATACCGACTCCCACCACACCTCGCACATGGAAAAGATTCGTTATGGGGTGACGCAGGCGCGGCGCGCCTGGCTGACGAAAGGGGATGTCCTGAATACGATGCCTGCCACCGATTTCGCCGGGGCCATGAAGCACAAGTGGTGATCGCACCGCAGTATCCCCGGTTTGCAGCGCGCCAAATGTGTAGATTTATCCAGACAATCCCGAAGTACAGCCCTAACGCTAGTAACCTTGACATCGGGTACCACGCCGCTCTTAACTGGTAGTTGAGAACTGAGGAGCGATCCCAATTGTGGTAGATCGCGTCCCAATGGGGGCAGAATGTTACAATTCTTTGCACACTCTCCCTCAGTCTCGCCGGAAAATTTAGTGAACTTTTGCAATTTCAACATTTTGCAGAAGGATGCATAGCGCCATAGGGAATTGGAATTGCTCTTTATTGCGGTTACACAGACTTCACAATACTGTCGTATAACTTACAGAGACTCCGCCTTCGATATCGATCCTCGCCACCCCCAGCGAGAATTCGGGGCGTGTCGAGGAGCTTAAATTGACTCACAGCGATACAAAAATCACGGAAAAACTTGGGGTGGGATCCGGGAGGATCAACGACTTGACCGCTTCGAACAGCCATCTTATCGCCCCGCATGGTGGGGAACTTGTCCAACTGTTAGCACCTGCCGATCTCGCCGCGGAACTGAAGGGACATTCCAAAGAGTGGCCGTCGTGGGATCTGACTGCTCGCCAGCTCTGCGACCTGGAACTGCTCATGAATGGCGGCTTTTCGCCGCTGCGCGGTTTCATGAACCGCAAGGATTATGAAGGCGTCTGCCACAACATGCGCCTGGCCGATGGAACGCTTTGGCCCATGCCGATCACGCTCGACGTGACCGAGGAATTCGCCAAGAAGCTGACCCCGGGCCGGAGCAAGATCGCCCTGCGCGATGCTGAAGGCGTCATGCTCGCCGTCGTCAATGTCGGCGATGTCTGGCAGGCGGATCGCACGGCCGAGGCGAAAGCCGTATTCAATTCCACCAGCAGCGCGCATCCGGGCGCCGATTATGCCATCAACAAATCCAATCCCTGGTACGTGGGCGGCGGCGTCCAGGGTGTACAAGCGCCTTCGCACTACGATTTCCGCGCCCTGCGCCTGAATCCCGCCGAATTGCGCGACGAATTCAAGCGCCTCGGATGGACCCGCGTAGTCGCCTTCCAGACCCGCAACCCCATGCACCGCGCCCATGTCGAACTCACTATGCGCGCCGCCAAGCAGGTTGCCGCCAATTTGCTGATTCATCCTTCGGTGGGTATGACCAAGCCGGGAGATGTGGACTATTTCGTGCGCACGCGCTGCTATGAATTGCTCCTTGCAAAATATCCGCATGGCACAGTAAAGCTCTCCATGCTGCCGCTCGCCATGCGCCTCGGCGGGCCGCGCGAAGCGATCTGGCACGGCTTGATCCGCAAGAACCACGGCTGCACGCACTTCATCGTGGGCCGCGATCACGCCGGCCCGGGCAAAGACACCGACGGCAAGCCGTTCTATGGGCCCTACGACGCGCAGGAATTGTTCAAGAAGCATGAAGCCGAAATGGGCGTCACCATGGTTCCCTTTCAGATGATGGTCTATCTGGAAAATGAAGATCGTTACGTGCCGTCCGACGAGATTCCAAAAGGAGCCAAGGTGCTCGACATTTCGGGGACTGAGTTGCGCGCGCGCCTGAACGAAGGCCGCGACATCCCGGCCTGGTTCACCTATCCCGAAGTGGTAAAGGAGCTGCGCCGCAGCTATCCGCCACGTAACAAGCAGGGCGTCACCATCTTCTTCACTGGCCTTTCGGGCTCCGGAAAATCGACCATCGCGAACGCGCTGATCACGAAATTCCTGGAGACGGGCGGCCGCCCGGTCACCCTGCTCGATGGCGACCTGGTGCGCAAGCACCTGTCGTCCGAACTGGGTTTCTCCAAGGAGCATCGCGACATCAACATTCGCCGCATCGGTTACGTCGCTTCGGAAATCACCAAGAATGGTGGTATCGCGATCTGCGCTCCCATCGCTCCCTATGAAGCGACACGCAAGCATGTGCGGCAGATGATCGAGCCCGTCGGCGGCTTTATCCTGGTACACGTCGCCACCTCGATCGATGTCTGCGAACAGCGCGACCGCAAGGGCCTGTACGCCAAGGCTCGTGCCGGTATCGTCAAGGAGTTCACGGGTATCTCGGATCCCTATGAGGCGCCGACCGACGCCGAAGTAGTAATCGATACGGCACAGTTGAGCCCCGAAGAGGCAGCACAGTCGATTATTCTTCATCTGGAGCGTGAGGGCTTCATCGGCGTCAACGGCAACAGCTAGAACGCCGGTTCCCGGTTCACTTTTTCTCAGTCTCTTAACCTGATTTTGCTTTACTGGGAGCCGGGAACTGGGACCGGGAACTCTGTACGGAACACGGCATGGAATCCTTGCTGGCAAAGATCCTGATCGGCTTCGTGGTGGGAACGCTGATCGGACTGACGGGATTGGGCGGCGGCGTTCTGCTGCTGCCCATGCTCATCTTTGGCCTGCGTATTCCTGCGATCATCGCCGTCGGGTCGGACGCCCTCTTTAATTTTTTTACTAAAATTCCCGCCAGCCTCATGCATTTGGGCAGAGGCAACGTCCGCAGAAAAGTCGTTTTGGCCATGGCGGTGGGCAGTGTTCCCGGCTCCTACCTTGGCGTCACTCTTCTGGTTCACCTGCGCCACGTCTACGGCAACGGCGTCAACGATTTCATCAAATCTGCCGTCGGGTTGCTGCTCGTTCTGATTCCTACCCTGCTTATGTTTCAGGGCAGAATTGAAGACCATTTGGCGGGACGAAAACCCACCATGAAGAATTTCGCGGGCATGAGCCTGATCGGCCTGGTCGGCGGATTCCTGGTCGGTATGACCTCGGTCGGGTCGGGGAGCATGATTATGATGATGCTTCTCCTGTTTTATTCGTTTGCGCCGAAGGTCATGGTCGGGACCGACATTGTTCACGCCGTGATTTTGACCGGCGTCACCAGCCTGCTCCATTGGCGGGCAGGCAACGTCGATACTCATCTTGTCGTTTCCCTGCTCATCGGCTCGATCCCGGGCGGAATCCTGGGATCGCACCTGAGCACACGCGTCCCGGTGCTCTGGCTGCGGCGAATCCTGTGCGCGGTCCTGCTAATGACCGGAGCAAGAATGTTGTGGGCGTGAGAAATCAGGTGTCGGGTCTTAGGTGTCAGGTCTCAGGAAGAGTGCGTGCGAACCGCCGCTTTTCCTGAAACCTGAAACCTGACACCTGAGACCTCATTGGAGCAAGAGTTGACTTCAACTACTAGCAAAGAAACTCTCGAACGCATCCACGCCGCCCTTGAAGAGGCGCGCACCGTCCTGAACACCTTTACCCCCGGCGCAATTGAAGCCCAATATAAAGTCGGCACCGATCCCGTCACCGAAGCCGATCGCCAAGTCGACGCCGTACTCAAGACGAACCTGCTGCGTCCCGGCGAGGGTTGGCTCTCGGAAGAGACCGTCGACGATTTCACCCGCCTCGACAAGCAGCGCGTCTGGGTCGTCGATCCGCTCGACGGCACCCGCGAATTCGTACAGGGCATTCCTGAATTCTGCGTCTCGATCGCGATGGTCGAAAACGGTGTCCCCGTCGCCGGCGGAATCTGCAATCCCGCCACCAACGAACTCATCCTCGGCTCGCGCGACACG
Source organism: uncultured Acidobacteriaceae bacterium (assembly GCA_963821295.1). Classification (GTDB taxonomy): domain Bacteria; phylum Acidobacteriota; class Terriglobia; order Terriglobales; family Acidobacteriaceae; genus Acidiflorens. The sequence goes on from CAWGDB010000004.1 coordinate 323,128, forward strand.
GGCGTGACTTACAACGGCAAGCCCGCGCAGCCCAGCCAGCGCAAAGATCTGCACGGCGCCCTCGTGCTCGCCAGCCGCAGTGAAGTCAAGCGTGGCGAGTGGAAGCAATTTGAGTCCGCCGAATTCAACATCCGTCCCATGGGGTCGGTCGCCTACAAACTCGGACTCGTCTCCGCGGGCCTCGCCGATCTGACCTTTACTCTGGTTCCCAAGAATGAATGGGATGTTGCTGCCGGCGCGGCGCTGGTCGAGAGCGCGGGAGGCTGGACGCTGAAGCTCGACCATACTGCGTTGCGTTGCAATCAGAAGAATCCTCTGATTTCCGGCTTGCTGGCAGGCGGTCCATTCCTGCGTGATCCGCTGCTGGCCATGCTCGATCACCACTCGCAAACAGTCGGCAATCCACGATCCTGAACGGGCGAATCCATCGCAAAACTTTTGCGTATTCCCGAACCGCGCCTACAATCACCGCGCCGCGCCGAGTGGGGGGAATCTCGCCGGTAAAGTGACGTTGGTCATTTTCCTCATTCGTTCCTCATTCGGAACGACCATCCAGCATTCGTCAACTTCAATCGCTCTGGCCAAGACCTGACGCCAAACCCCTCGTCCCGCGCCCGGTTTGCTTGAGTCCGAATTTTTACTCCAGAGAACAGGGGCCCGCGCGAAAACGTACATGCCTGGTTCACATGCACTAACGCGTGGATGAGTGAACTTGTGGTATCTGGGAAGCCTAGTCCTCCCTAGGTAGATTCATGTAGTCGGACTCGCTCGACTAGGTCCCCCATTCTTGAAGGTCGAGGTTTTATAAATGTACTTACCTGGAATCGTTTTCGCTGATAATAATCACGCAATTTCTTTGCGGCAGCACGTGGAACGCGTTGGCGGGCTGCTGCTTCTGCTGCTGGTGGTTCTGTTTTCCATCTCATGCGGTTCGATCGCGCGAGCCTCGGGAGCGGTTGTGGGCCCGCAGATCCTGGAGCTATCGTCGCCCCTTCCCGCCGGCACGGCCAATCAACCTTACAACTCCGTGCTGTCAGTAAGTGGTGGCAACGCGCCCTACAATTTCGCAGTCACGGCGGGCACTTTGCCGCCCGGCGTTACAATCAACCACGCGACCGGGTCGGTCACCGGGCAGCCGTCCACCCCTGGCACATACCGATTCGAAGTCATGGTGACCGATAGTCCGCGCCCCGACCTGGGTACCCACGCCTACGTTGTACAAATCGCAAACGGTAGCACACCCTCAGTCAGCGTCAGCGTCTCTCCCGCGAGCGTCACTTTGGTTTCGGGTGGCACCCAGCAATTCACCGCCAACGTCACTGGGACCGCCAATACAGCCGTTACGTGGACCGCCTCGGTGGGTTCGATCAACAGCAGCGGTCTTTACACCGCGCCGTCCGTCACCGCGGCCACCAACGCGACAGTGACAGCTACCAGCCAGGCCGATTCTTCGAAGTCAAGCAGCGCGGCCGTCACTATTAATCCGAGCCCGGTGCAACCCCCGCAAATCAGCACCTCGGGTCTTTCCCCGGCACAGCAGGGAGAAACTTATAGCGCCAGCTTCGCAGCCACCGGCGGAACTCAGCCTTATAGCTGGACGATCTCTGGCGGCAATCCTCCGGCAGGAGTCACGCTCAACACGAATGGCGATCTTGCCGGCAGTCCGATGGCCACCGGCACGTTCGGTTTCACGGTGCAGGTGACCGATGCAGCCAACAAAACAGCCACCGGCAATTTCAGCATGACCGTCGCCGCGGGCAGCGGTTACGATGGCCCTGCACAATTGCCCTTGGTCACCGTTTCCAGCTCCATGGCCGATTCGCCCGCTTCCGGAAAAGTGGTCAGTGTTAACTCCGGCGCCAATTTGCAACTGGCGTTGAACAGCGTGCAATGCGGAGAGACCCTCCAACTGCAAGCAGGCGCGACCTTCACCGGCCAGTTTACTTTGCAGCCCAAGAATTGCGATGCCGACCATTGGATCATCATCCGAACCAGTTCTCCCGACAGCGCTCTGCCCGCCGAGGGACAGCGGCTGACGCCCTGCTACGCTGGTGTCAGTTCATTGCAGGGACGCCCGGCCTTCAATTGCTCGAGTCCGAATAATGTTCTGGCGAAGGTGCAGATGGCCTCTGCCGGCGATGGGCCTTTCCAGTTCGCCAATGGCGCCAACTTCTACCGCCTCGTCGGCCTGGAAATCACCCGTGCCAACGGCGTCAAGGGCACCACGGCTCTGATCTCGCTCCAGGGCACCGCCGATCACATCATCGTCGACCGCTCCTGGCTGCATGGCAACGCGCAGGATGAAACCAGCACCGGTTTCGCGATGAAAGGGGGAACCTACGTTGCGGTCGTCGATTCCTATTTCAACGACTTCCATTGCATCGCGGGCACAGGAAGCTGTACCGATGCGCACGCTGTGAATGCCGGACTCGGCGATACTCAGGACGGTCCTTACTTGATCCAGGATAACTTCCTGGAAGCCTCGGGTGAGGAGATCCTGTTCGGCGGCGGACCTGCCACCAAGACTCCAACCGATATCGAGATCCTCGGCAACCACTTCTGGAAGCCATGGCAATGGATGAAGGGGAGCTCGCCTTTTGTCGGAGGAGCAAACGGCAATCCGTTCATCGTCAAGAATCACATCGAACTCAAGAATGCGGTACGAGTGCTGATTGACGGCAACCTCGCGGAGAACCTCTGGGGAGGCTTCGGCCAAGCCGGTTACGCCATTCTGCTCACTCCCAAGAACCAGCACTATTCGAATGGCACCGATGTTTGTTCCATTTGCCAGGTGACGGACGTGACCGTCCGTTATGTTCACATTACGCATGCCGGTGGTGGATTCGTGTTGGCAACTTCACTCTCCGGAAATGAAGGTGACGGCGCAGACGGTCTGGCAGGCGCTCGCTGGAGTATCCATGATGTGGTTCTCGACGACCTCAGCACCAAGTACCTGGGTCCGGGCACTCCGTTTCTGATCGCGAACTCGTGGAAGAAAAACGCGGTCAACAATATCACCATCAATCACGTCACTGCTTTCCCGGAGACGAACGGCCACTTGATGTTCATTGGAAACGCGATCGCAACGGCGCCCATGACCGCGCTCGTCTTCACCAACAACCTGGTCGTGACCGGCCAATATCCGATATGGAGTTCGGGCGGCGGAACTGCCAGTTGCGGCGCGAAGGATGTTCCCCTCACGACCATGAACAACTGTTTTACAACCTATGCGTTCAGCAATAATGCGTTGGTTGGCAGCTCGCAGGCATTTCCTCCATCCAAGTGGCCGTCGAACAACATGTTCCAACCGACGGTCCAGGATGTTCAATTCGTCAACTACAATACTGGAAATTACGAACTCCAGACCACCAGCCCCTACAAGAGCATGGGCACCGACGGAAAAGATCTCGGAGCAGACATCGTCGGACTAACCGCAATGATGGCCAACGTCCAATAGCCCACACCAACCGGAACTCCCATCCTTGCGCGTTTTTCTGCGCGAGGGTGGGATTACCGGCCGCCCGTCAAGCCTTCCGATAAATTCCCAGCACCTTCACCAACTCAGCCACTTCCCCGAGATGCCGCAGGGCGTTCCGCAACTCACGGTCATCCCCGCGCAACAGATCCACAAAAAATACATACTCCCAGGGACGCCCCCGCATCGGCCGCGACTCGATCTTGCTCAAACTGATATCGCGCAGCGCAAATACGCTCAGCGCCTTGAACAGAGCCCCCGGGATATTCCTGACGCTGAACGCCAGCGACGTCTTGTCAGCCCCAGCCGCGCCTCGTGCCTTCCCGCGACGAATCCAAAAGAAGCGTGTGAAGTTCTTTTTGTCATCCTCGATGCCTGCCTTCAGAATCCTGCCCTTGTACACTTCAGCAGCGCGCCGGCTGGCAATCCCAGCCGCATCTTGCAACCTTTCCGCGACGACGTGCTTTACACTTCCAGCGGTGTCATAGAACGGAACCGCTTCTAATCGCCGATTCCCAGCGAACAGATCGCGGCACTGGTCGAGCGCCACCGGATGCGAAAACACCCGCCGGATATTTCCGAGCGTGGCGCCCGGCAACGCGATCAGGTTGTGCACAATGCGCAGCCGAAATTCGCGCACGATGTGCACTTCGCGGCTCAGCAATAAATCAAAATGTTCGGCCACCGACCCCGCTAGCGAATTCTCAATAGGGATCACCGCGCCATCGACGCTTCCGCCCTTGATCCGATCAAACACCTCGAGCGATCGCGCACAAGGCACAATGGCGGCGGACGGCAACATCTTCTGCGCCGCCTCGTGGCTGAAAGAACCGAGCTCCCCTTGAATTGCAATTTTCATGAAACCGTCCTGGGCGCGGCGCGCGCCGGGAGAATTAATTCTTGACGTAGCATACTCAGCACAGTGCTCCCGTTAAAATATTGATTCTAATAGATCGACACCGGGGGCTAACTTAATTCCAGCGAATCGCAAACGCGTTTCCCTGCCCGGGGAGTCAAATATTTGTAGCCAGGGACTTCGCCATCACCAGCGCATCCAATTGGTTGGAGTAATACCCTCGCGCGGTCCTTTCAACGAAGTAGCCCTTCTGCTTGTAGAAGCGAATGGCTGCGGCGTTGTTTACCGCTGTTTCGAGTGCAACTGTCATGGCGCCGGCCTCGCGCAAGCGCTCTTCCGCTGCCCGCAGTAAGGCCGAACCAACGCCCGACCGCCGCGCCTCGGCGACGACATCAATGGTGATGATGTGGCCGCTCTGGCGACGAACCTCGGCCACAATAAAGCCTAGTATGCCAGGCACGGGCGCGGCGTTTGGATCGCGGACGTTAGAAGGGTTCCGCACGCGATGGTTCGGGCTGGCTGGAGTCCTAGGTTCGCCGTCCGACGGTACTTCCGCGACCAGGGAAAATGCTCCGGGACGGCGCATGTAGAACGCCATCTCCGGCTGAGAATAGGCGAGTTGAGGATCAAAGCACATCTGGTCAATCCGCCAGAGCGTATCAAAATCGGTCTTCCGGAATGGTCGGATTTGGAACGACACGCCGCCATTGTAGCGGGATTGCGGCAATATTTGGCGCCTCGCCAAAAGCTCAATTTTTTTCTGTTTATCCACTTGCGGATTTGCATCTTATCGACGTACGATTCTCTCAGAGAGGCAGCGCGTGGGGCGTTGGATCCTGATCGGCGTCAGTTTAGCGTGGGCATACGCTCTGCTCTGGTACCTGTGGTTTGCCCGCTATAACCGCCGGAAAGCGGCAAATGTACTGCAATGGGTGCAAGCCGCGAGCCTCGGGAAAGCACATTTGACCGATCTCAGCTGGCAGGCCGCCAGTTCGCGTCTCAGGGCTACCCTACATCTTTCCTCGCGCTGGTTTGACGAGGCCCGTCTTACCATTCGGCTGCTGCCGCGGCCGCTGCCGTTGAAGTGGCTTCTGAGCCGTTGGCGCGAACAGCAGGAGACGTTGAGTTTCGAAGCTGACATGGGCTTTCCGCCCGGCTTTCGGCTCGACATTATCCGGCACCGCTGGTCAGGTCAAACAAGCGCCAAGAAGGGGAATCGAAAGTGGACGGTTGCGCGTCCCGGCCCAGTCATTCTGACAACTAAAGAGGATTGGCCGGTGGAACTGACTCCGGTCGTGAATGCTCTTGCCACCTGGCGTGACAAGGATTTTGTCAGTGTGCGTTTCAATCAGACTTCGCCACATTTCACGGCCACGGTCGCGCTCGAAACGCTCTCCGACCAGGAATCGGCGGCCTCGTTGCTAAGCCTGTTCCGGGAACTGGCGGCTAGTTCCTCGGCCAAACAGCATTAAAGATCTCACCGTTCGGTCCTCGTCGTTCACTCACCGAAATTTTCTGATCAATTCCTCAAACGGCTCGGATCGCACGTTCTACCGCAAACCGGGTAGGACGAATAGCGAACGACGAACAGCGAACGACGAACGACGAACAGCGAACGACGGGTTTTCATTCCGGCTCGGCCACAAAGCGGTAGCCGACTCCGCGCACGGTTTGTAGATGCTTCGGCCGCGACGGATCTTCTTCTATATAGCGCCGTAGCCGCACAACAAAATTATCGATGGCGCGCGTGTCGGTATCTTCATGCAATCCCCAGACATCTTCGAGAAGCGCCTTGCGGGAAACAATGCGTCCACCGCTGCGGACGAGGTAGCGTAGAAGCTCAGCTTCCATCACGGTGAGATGGATGGTATTGCCCAGGCTGCGCAGTTCGAGCTCCGCGAAGTCGATCGACTTGCCGGCAAACGTAAAGCTGTCGCTCTCGCGCCTCCGTTCACGACGACCCAGGTTTTCACGCTGACCAAGATTTGCGCCCGTCTTTTGAGCGCTGGGTTGGGCAGGGTTCTCGGCGGACGAACTTATGCCAGCGGCGTCGCTCTGTCTCATCCAGACGCTGCGCCGCAACAGGCCGTCCAACCGCGCGATCAGGATGGCCAACTCAAACGGCTTGGGCAGATAATCATCGGCGCCCGACGCGAATCCTTGCAGTACATCTTCGGGGCGCCCCCGCGCGGTCAGCATCAGGATCGGAATGTAATTCCTCTTTTCGCGCAGGAGCGAAGCAACTTCAAAGCCGCTCTTGCCCGGGAGCATCACGTCGAGCACGACGGCATCAAAGCGTTCTGCCTTATCGACCAGGCGTTCCAGTGCGGTTTCGCCGTCGACGGCGACCTCGACCTCGTGTCCTTCGGCTTGCAGGTTAAAGCGCAAACCCTGCGCCAGGTGCGCCTCGTCCTCGACGACCAGCACGCGGCTCATGCGACTCTCCGCGGCAATTCCAGAGTCACGGTTGTTCCCTTCCCCGCGCCGTCGCTTTGCGCAAACACTCTTCCGCCATGATTCTTTGCGATCGAACGCACGATGAACAATCCCAATCCCGTACCCTTCACGCGCGAACGCGGCCGCTGGCGAACGCGGTAAAAACGTTTAAAGATGCGTTTGAGTTCATCTTGTGGAATGCCGACGCCCTGATCGCGCACGCGAAGCACGACCTTTTCCTCATCAGGAACTTTCAGCTCCACCGCGATGTGGACGCCATCCGGCGAGTACTTGACGGCGTTGTCGAGCAAGTTGGTGACGGCTGTGTGCAATTCGTCAGGATCTCCCAGCACGCGCGCACTGTCCGACTCGGCAGAATCACGGTAGTCGAGATCCTGGGGCCGCAGATGATGACGAAGGCGCGCCAGTTCCACACACTCGCGGACGATGGCATTGAAATCGACCGTCAGGCGCTGCGCCTTGTTTTTCTTCTGTCCCGCCGCACCCGCTTTCAGGACTTGTTCGACGGTGCCCATGAGGCGGTCGGTATCGTCCAGCATCGATTGGTAAAACTCGCGGCGTTGCCCCTCGTCCACTTCGCGCCGCTGCAGCGTTTCGAGATAAAGGCGAATCGAGGCGATCGGAGTCTTGAGTTCGTGGGTGACAGCATTGATAAAGCTGTCGTGCTGCTCGTTGCGCCGGATTTCGCGCACCAGAAAGATGGTATTGAGAACGAGTCCGGTGACGATCGCGCCAAAGAAGATGATACCGAGAAAGACCTTGATGCCTTCGCGCCAGTTGAGGATGATCCAACCGCTGCCGACAGCGAAGGCGACCGCAGCCAGAATGACTCCGAAGCTGAGGAAGAACGCAATCGCTTTGCGCCGGCTGGAGATTCGCACAGGAAGATTGTAGCGACTTCACCGCCGGGACGCCGAGGGCGCTGAGAAAACCCAGGGAATTGATGTCGCGGGGAGGGCGAACAGTATCAGCTGGTAAAGGTGGAAGCGGGGAGTACACTGAGTGCGGGTTTGGAGTTGAGAGGAGATTCCGGTCAGGGAGGACAATACCGATGAAAGTGAGATTTTCGGCGGCGAGCATTGCGGAACGCGCTTCGAGGTGCCGCTTGCTTTCATATTTATGGCTGCTGTCCATTCTTGCGCTCGGGTGCAGCGGGCCTGCTCTTGCCCAAAACACAACTGTCCTGGTGGGATCCGGATCTACTGTGCCGGCGCCTCTTTACAGCCGGTGGGCCCAGGAGTACAACAAACGCAATCCCAACATTCAGATTCGATACGTTCCGTCCGGCACCAGCGAAGGGATCAGGCAGATCTCACGTGGCGTAGGCGATTTTGGCGCCGGGGAGGCCCAGCTTACGGAACAAGAGCGGAAGGACGGCAGTTTGATCGAACTGCCAATCGTGCTCGTCGGGATCGTTCCGATCTACAACCTTGCCGGTATCCACCAGGAACTTCGGCTTTCGGGAGAGGTGCTGGCGGAGATATTCATGGGCGAGGTGAAGACATGGAATGCACCGCAGCTGGTGAAGCTCAATCCTGATGTTCCTTTGCCGAATCTTCCGATCAAGGTGGTTAACCGTCCCGCGGGAAAGGGATCCAACTATGTCTTCACCGATTTTCTCTCCAAAATGAGTTCCAGGTTTCGCGCCCAGATTGGAATCACGCCATCGCCCAAGTGGCCGGTTGGTGTGCCGGCGGAACGCAGCACAGACATGGCAGACACGGTGAAAAATAGCCCTGGATCCATCGGCTATGTCGAGTATCGATACGCGGTAAAGAACGGTCTTCCCCAGATTGCGGTGCTGAATCCCGCCGGCAAGTTTGTTGAAGCTTCCCTGGAGAGCATTGCTGCCGCCTGCAAAGCGACCGAAGAGCCGCGGTGGAATCGCTTCTCCACCTCGTTGACCAACGCACCCGGAGCTGACTCCTTTCCCATTGCAAGCTTCACCTGGATTTACCTGCGGATCAATTCCACCGAGAAGGCTCGCACAGCCGCGTTAGATAGTTTCCTGGATTGGATATACACGGATGGCCAGCAGTTTGCAGTCCAGGAAGGCTATTCTGAACTGCCACCTCAGCTGCTCGCGGCGGTGAGAAAGAAAGTCAAAGACTTGCAATAACTCTCTGCGCCGGCTGGAAATTCGCCAGGGAGATGGTAGCGATTTCGCTGGCGAGACGCCGAAGACTCCGCTCAAAAGCGGGGGATTCGTCCCCGCGCGGTGATCCCCAATTCATTGAATCGTCAATTTCACCTTGTCGACCCACTCGTGAAACGCAATCGGCGCTGAAGCCGTATCCAATTGCCACTGCACTCCGAGATCATCGGCCCAGCCCATCGGCAACGGCCCTGACGGTTCTACCAAGTTCAGTGTGTGAAGGATTCCATCCAGGGTCAACGAGTCGAAATGCATATTCCCATCGGAAGTGCGGTGCATTTTCCAGACGACCTCATGCCACACCTGCGGACTGAAAGGTTGACAGGCGAGTTGGCTGGGTATCCACGTTCCAGCACCCTGGTTCCACACCTCCCAAGAACCCTTGGCATAATTGCACTGAGTCCCGAACATATATTCGACACCGTCCACAAATTGGAACATGTCGTATTCAAGCGCTTGTGCGCCAAGCGAGGCTTGGTCGACATAAACCCAAAAATCCCAGGTGAATTTCGTCGCCCAATCCTGAGCGCCTAATTTTTCCCAGAAGAGAGCATTGGAATAGGGCTGGGTAGCGGAGATGTAGAACTCGATGCTGCTTCGATCTTTAGCGGGGCGAGTCTGATATTGGGCCATCCAGTAAACATCCGCGTCGTTTTCGCCACCCGCACAGCTCGTGCATGACCCCCACCCTGGAACATCGTTCTGGATTGCTGAGAAAGCCATCTTTGCGGGCTCTTGTCCTTGAACCTTGGAAACACAAACCACAGCCAGCATCAAACACACTACTCCTAACTTCATTAACCCTTCTCCCCGGAAGTAAATTGGCCCAGGTGCCGGCCGCGCGGGCACGGTATCAGTGTGAATCGGGTAAGACGAGCGGATGGAACTCAGACCTGTTGCCAGCAGAGTAGTTATCCCCGCCGCGCAAGTCAAGCATCTTTCGACGAAAAATCAGGGAAAGTCCGGATTGAATTAGGCGAAAACGTAGTGCACCCGACGGTGTACGACTTCGCGCTCCCGGAGTTTCGCTGGAAGGAAGGATGCACGCGGAGCATGTTCATCGGCCGAGACTCGCATAACAGCAAAAAAGCTCTCGACGCCGGCCATTTCGGCTAGGTTCGAGAGCCTTTCCTAAGAGCCAAGAGCTGAGAACTACCTTTCTAATCGTTCCCTGCTGCTACGGGCATCGCCGCCAGTTCCGCCGCTTTCAGATCGCGAACCAGTTCCGGCTTCGGCGGCAAATTATCGACCGCCAGCCGATACACATGCCGAGCCAGTCCAAGTTTCTTGAGCAGCCAAATTCCGTACCAGTTCATGTCGACTTCGTACCAAGCCATTCCATGGCGTGCCGATACCGGATGCGCATGATGGTTGTTATGCCAGCCTTCGCCAAAGGTAAGCAGCGCCACCAAAAGATTGTTGGTCGACATATCTTTGGTTGCGAAGCGCCGCGTTCCCCAGAGATGGGTCACCGAGTTCACCATCCAGGTCGCGTGCAGCCCGACGACGACACGGGCAAAGACTCCCCAGAGCAACCACGGCAGGCCACCGATGGCGTAGAGAATGATGCCGACGATGACGTTGCTCGTCCAGTGGTACTTGCTCAGCCAGAGTTGAACTTTGTCTTTGGTGAGGTCGGGGACATACCGGGCGAGCGTGGTGGCGTCGTGGTGCATGGACTTGCCCATGAGAATCCAGCCCATGTGCGACCACCACTTGCCGTCGTTCGGAGAATGCGGGTCGCCCTCCTCGTCAGAGAACTGATGATGAATGCGGTGCGTGGCCACCCAGAAAATCGGTCCACCTTCGAGCGCCAGCGTGGCGCACCAGGTGAGGAAATATTCCACCCACTTCGGAGTCTTATATCCGCGATGCGTCAGCAGGCGGTGATAGCTCATGCCGATGCCGAGGCTGCCGGAAACCCACCAGAGGAAGCAGGCAACGAAAAAGGCCTTCCAGGTAAAAAAGAAGAGCGCCGCAATGGCGCCCACATGAAACAGGATCATGGCCGTCGCCGTGCCCCAGTTGATGCCGTCACGGTCGGCACGGTCTTTGCGCAGGCTGGTGCCGTTATCGTTGTCAATTGCCTGCAAGGTTTCGGTAGTTGTCTCGCTCATCCGCTTCTCCCCACATCATCGGTTTTTCCGATTGCTAATTCGACAATAGCAAGGTTGCGCGGCTCTCATCTGTAATACTTCTGTAATCCTCGCTAAGGCAAGGAGTTACCGGGGTAACGATTTTTCGAGGTGAATGAAGCTCGTACGGGCCGGCGATGAGCACCGCAGTCTCGGATGTCAACTGGAAGCCCGTGGCGAGCGTGATCCCGCATACCTTGGCAGGTGACATTTGACCTTTCGGCGCGGACGCACCGGTCGTAGAATTCGGTAGCATTCGAAGCGTGACCCGAACAGGAGGTCCCGTGTCAAGAAAACTTCGGTGGCAAGCCACCGTTCTGATGGTTCTGGCCGTTCTCGTTTTTGTCTGTGCGCTCGCGGCGCAGCAGAGTCAACCTCCCGCAAAAACGCCCGCACCCGAATACAAAATTCCGCCGGAGGCCGCGCAAAAGGCGAATCCCGTGAAACCGACTCCCGAATCGCTCGCCAAAGGCAAGAAGATGTACGCGATTGACTGTGCCATGTGCCACGGCGAGAAGGGTGACGGCAAAGGCGACATGGCTTCGGACATCAAGAATGTCACCGACTTCACGAATCCCGACGCGCTCAAGAATCGCACCGACGGCGAGTTGTTCTACATCATCCGCAAAGGCAAAGGCGAGATGCCGCCCGAAGGCGACCGCGTGAAGGATGAAGAGGTCTGGAACATCGTGAACTACATCCGGGCGTTTGCGAAGTAGTGACTCGTGTGGGGACGGGCGCCTCGCCCGTCCAGGCCGAGCACGCTTCGGCAGTTTACACACCGCCGCCTTTGACCTCGACCCCCGCCCACTTCTCAAGCAAGGTCAGGGTCGCCGCGTAGTCCAGATCCTTTTGCCCTTCCTCGGCAGCGACGTCATAGACCTCTTCGACCGCTTCCAGCCCCGGCAGCCGCACGCGCGATTCCCGGGCTGCCTCGAGCGCAAGGCGGATGTCCTTCATCATCAGGCGCAGCGGAAAATTCGGTGAGAAGTCGCGCTTCAGAATGAATGGAGCTTTGTACTCCACCACTCCGGAGCGCACCATGGAAGCCTGAATCAGAGGAATGAGCTTTTCGATGTTCACACCAAGTTTGGTGGCCAGCGTGAGCGCCTCTGCGAAGCCTTCAAAGATCAGGGCGATCTGCAAATTCATGACCAGCTTCGTCGCTTGCCCCTTGCCGGTTTCGCCCATGTGGAACACTTGCTTGCCCATCGCCTGGAACAGCGGCTGTAAACGCGCCAGCACAGCGTCGTCTCCTCCCACCATAAAAATCAGGCTGCCGCTTTCGGCGGCGATCTTTGAGCCGGTCATGGGCGCATCGACATAGTCGACTCCGCGCGCCTTCACGCGTTCGGCGAAACCCAGCGTCGCTGACGGAGAGATCGTGCTCGAGTCGGCGATGATCATGCCGGAGGTGAGCGACGCTTCCGCGCCGTCCGGGCCAAACAGGACGCTCTCCACCGCCTTCGTGTCGGAGACGCACATCCAGACGACTTCTACACCTTTTGCGGCGTCCGCCGGAGACGCCGCGGTACGCGCCCCTTCAACATCTTTGCCGGGAGTGCGGTTCCAGATCGCGACCTCGTGGCCGGCTTTTACGAGGTTGGCGGCCATGAACCGCCCCATGATTCCTAATCCAAGAAAAGCTACGCGCATTGTAGATTTGCTCCTTCCACAAAATCGAGTTTGCCTGTTCCGTTTTTGGTCAGGCGCGTTTTTTTGGCACCGTCGCTACAGTTCGATTAGATATGACCACGAAAGTAACGGTCAAGGAAAACGGATTGTCATACACTGGAAACTGCGCTCCGCACTTGAGGGATTGTCCGAACCGATGCGTCCGCGCCGGCTCTTGGGGCATCCAACTTAAGTGCGAGACGTTCCATCATACTGGCCGGTGGCGCGCTAGGAGCAACTGGTCGAATTCATGCTTAAGTCCTCGTTGAAAAATCGTGCGCTGCGCAAGCGGGCAACGCAATTCACCCGTCTGGTGCGGCATTCGGCGGTTACTCCGCGCACCGGCCGGACCCATAAGCCGCTCCTGGTTTCAAACGGAGAACTGGGCGTGACTTTCATCGGGCATTCCAGCTTTTTCCTGCAGATGGCTGGAATGAACGTCGTCATCGATCCCAACTTTGCGCGCTGGCTGTTTGTTCTGAAGCGGCTGCGGCAGCCGGGATTAAAGTTGCGCGACCTGCCTCCAATCGATGTGGTTCTGGTGACGCACGCTCACTTCGATCACCTGCATCGCCAGTCGCTACGCGCAATCGCGCGGCAGACACGCCGGGAAACTGGAACTGCCCCCACGCTGGTAGTCCCGCATCACGTCTTCGACCTGGTCTCGGACCTGGGCTTCAACGACATTGTCGAACTGGAGTGGTGGAACACGCATCTCCATGATGGACTCGAAATCACGCACGTTCCGTCGCGGCATTGGGGCGCGCGTGTGCTCAAGGATTCACACCGCGGCTATGGTGGCTACGTGCTCCGCGCCGGAAAGCACTCGGTTTATCACGCCGGCGACACCGCTTATTTTGCCGGCTTCCGCGAGATCGGAAAACGCCTGTCGCCAGAACTAGCGATGTTGCCCATTGGAGCCTACAATCCTCCGCAATTTCGCAATGTGCACACGAACCCCGCCGATGCCATGCAGGCCTTTCTGGATCTTAAGTCGCGCTGGATGGTACCCATGCATTATGGGACGTTTCGCCTTTCGCACGAGCCCATCGAAGAGCCGCTCCAGTTGCTCGAGCGCGAGGCCCTGAAGGCTGGCGTAAAGGATAGGGTGGTGGTGCTCGAAGAGGGCGTTACACACCTGTTTTGAAGCGCTTTTGGGGCGGGTCGCGCCTATGATTGTGGCAGGTTTTCTCGGTGGTGCCCCGAACCGCGGTAACGTCTCGGGCCAATGGGCATCCAATTAGTAGGGCGCTTCCCCATGTTATACTGCGCTCAGAAGGGGTGGGTTTCCTCGATGTGCCTGCCCGAGGATCTTGAAACATGGCCGGTAGCTCTCGTCGTTCTCTTTTCCTGCTAGTTTTCGTTCTTGCTCTTTTCGGTTTGCTTGGCATGTTGTTCGCCCAAAGAATCAGCCCGGCGGCAACCCCCAGCACCGACTCCGACGTGCGTGACAGCTTCAAGGAGTTCACTCAGGTTTATGAAACGGTCGAGCAGAACTATGCCGACCCAGTGAATCCCGACAAGGCGATTTACGACGGCGCCATCCCGAGCATGTTGCACCAGCTCGATCCTCACTCCAACTTCTTCGATCCCAAGTCATATTCGCAGCTCCGCGAGGAGCAGCGCGGCAAGTATTACGGCGTAGGCATGACGGTTGGCCCGCGCAACAATAAGGTGATCGTGATCGCTCCGTTCGTGGGCACGCCGGCCTATCGCGCGGGCATTCGGCCGGGCGATATCATCGCGGCCATTGACGGCAAGTCCACCGACAATATGAGCACCACCGATGTGGCCGACCTGCTCAAAGGTCCGAAAGGGACCACCGTGCGGATCACGATGCTCCGCGAAGGCGCCAGTCACCCGCTCGAGTTCAGCGTGGTTCGCGACGAGATTCCCCGCTATAGCGTCGACCTGCACTTCATGATCAAGCCCGGCATCGGCTATCTGCATATTTCGGGTTTCCAGGAAACGACCGAGCATGAGGTTAGCGAAGCGCTCGATCAGATGGGCGACCTCAAGGGATTGGTTCTCGATCTGCGGCAAAACCCGGGTGGATTGTTAAGCGAGGGAGTTGGGGTCGCCGACAAGTTCCTCAAGAAGGGACAGCTGATTGTTTCCCACCACGGGCGGTCGTCGCCGGAAAAGCGCTACACGGCGTCGCGCGGCAACGGCGGCAAGGATTATCCACTGGTGGTTTTGGTCAACCGCGGCACTGCGTCCGCGGCGGAGATCGTAGCCGGCGCGATCCAGGATCATGATCGCGGCCTGATCGTCGGTGAAACCACGTTCGGCAAGGGACTCGTGCAGACCGTCTATCCTCTGGCCGAGAACACAGGCTTGGCGCTTACCACCGCCAAGTACTACACGCCGAGCGGCCGTTTGATTCAGCGCGATTACACGAATCTTTCTCTCTACGATTACTATTACAACCGCGAAAACGAGGACAATACCGCGAACAAGGAAGTCAAGCTGACTGATGGCGGCCGCACCGTCTATGGCGGCGGCGGAATTACCCCCGATGTGAAGCTGGCACCCTACAAGTCGAACCGGTTCCAGGATGACCTGCTGCAGCACTATGCCCTGTTCAACTTTGCCAAGACCTATTCGAATGCCCATAAGGTGACCCAGAGCTTCGAAGTGGATGACGCGATTCTGCAGGAGTTCCGCAAGTTCCTCGACGAGGAGAAGATCCCCTATACAGAAGGAGAGCTGATCGAAAATAACGATTGGCTGCGCTCCAATCTCAAGAGCGAGATCTTCGTCGATGCCTTCGGGCAGGAAGAGGGTCTGAAGGTCCGGGCCGAGACCGATCCCGATGTGATGAAGGCGTTGGAGTTGATGCCACAGGCGCGCGCGCTGGCGGACAATGCCCGCCGGGTAATTGCCGAAAGAAATTCGTCGCCAGCGGTCCGCCGCTAACTCAGCCATAATCCTAGTTCTTATTTCAAGAGAAAAGGCCCAGAGGATCGGGCCTTTCGCTTTTTCAACTTGGAATTGTTCGCCACCCAAAGCGGCAGGTTTGCATCCTAAGTAGTTTGCTGAAAAAGTCCAAAATGTTCGGGCCACCGTGGAAGAGCGGCCCTTCAGGGCCGCGTAAGTCGTTTTAGATGATCCGGGCTTCACAGCCCTGGTGGTCTTTATTCCCACGAAATGCCGACTTTTTCAGCAAACTGCAGTTAACCTGGTTTTTCTGTGATCCAATGACCCAATCACGTCGCCTTCGCCATGGCATTCCCGGTCTGCTCCTGTTGGCGGCTCTGGTTTCGGGCGTGGCAAACTGCGCGGACGTTACGGCCCCGGACACCAAAGCCAACATTTCGCCTTCACACGCAGCCCGCGTGTTCGGCGAGAAGCGCAAAGTCGAGGGCATTCGCAACTTCGGCAAAGTGTCACCTGTGCTTTTTCGCGGAGGGCAACCGACCCGGCGAGGATTCGAATCGCTCGCGAAAATGGGCGTCGACATCGTAGTAGATACTCGCGGAAACCGGAGCAACAGCGAGGGCAAGGAAGTTCGCCGGCTTGGGATGAAATATGTTTCGATTCCGTGGCACTGTCCATTTCCCCATGACGAGGTGTTTGTGCAGTTCT
Source organism: uncultured Acidobacteriaceae bacterium (assembly GCA_963821295.1). Lineage (GTDB taxonomy): Bacteria > Acidobacteriota > Terriglobia > Terriglobales > Acidobacteriaceae > Acidiflorens. The sequence continues at coordinate 339,468 of CAWGDB010000004.1, forward strand.
TGAAGCTGCTCAAGGACAATCCCCACAAAAAAATATTTGTGCACTGCCGGCTAGGCGACGATCGCACCGGAATGATGATCGCGTCCTATCGCATGGCCGTTGAACGCTGGAGCGCGGACGACGCTATGCTGGAAATGCGGCGCTTCGGCTTTACTTTCGATCATCATTTCATCTGCCCTCGCCTGGCAGGCTACGAGCATAGCTTTCCGAGCCATTTGAAGCGGAACCCGGCATTCAAAAACCTGGGCCTTCCCGCCACTGCTGCGGCGACGGTTTCCAAGTAGTTTCTTCTGCCACTGGTCAGGTTTTGGGGGACGGGCCGTTGAAACAGCCCCGGCTCGCATTCTATACATCATCAGTCATCAATCATCAGCCCGAGAGTCATCAATCACTGCGAAATGCCGCTTGAGTGCGGCTGCCGAAAGCCCTACAGTACATTGAGAAGTGCGCGGAGGCGCCACTCTGCCGGGAACGTTCATACTCCAACTTGAGCGAGGGTTGCAGGGTGGACCATGGATTCCTGCGGTTCTTCTCGCCACTCTTGCCGCGTTCACGGATTGGCAATACCGGAGGGTTCCAAACTGGCTTACGGTCTCAGGTGCTGCCGCGGCGATTGCCGTCAACGCAATTTTTTATCGCTGGACGGGTGTGAAGGAGGCGCTGCTGGGGATGGCGGTTGGCCTCGCGCTACTGTTGCCATTTGTGCTGGTGCGCAGCCTGGGTGCTGGCGATTGGAAACTGGCTGGCGCTCTGGGAGCCTGCCTGGGCTGGCGGCAGCTCCTGACCGTGCTTATGGGGGCGATTCTGGTGGCAGGGGTGATGGCGTTCGCGGTCGTGATCTGGAAGGGACGTTTGAAGCAAACGCTCCTGAATATCGCCCATATGCTGGCCGCGTTCTTCAGCCTGCGAATGCCCGGCCCGGAAGTATCGCTCGATAATCCCGAGTCGACGAAGATTCCGTTTGGCGTGGCGATGGCTGTGGCGACAGTCTTCTATGTTGTTGCGGGAGCGTTTTGCAAGATTGGGCTGCTATGTCACTGGTAACACCTGACGCGGCAGATCTCTTTCGTGGCAAATCCCGGTTTTCGCCCCCGTTCGCGGCGGTTATAATGACGAATTATCGATCGTCAACTGTTGCTGAAAACAGAACCATTAGGAAAGAACAATTTCTATTACTGCACTACTCTAACAAAGATGAAAACGCTCGCCCATAGATTAAGAAGCAGCGAAGCGGCTGAAATCGCGGAGGCCGCGCTCGTACTGCCGGTCGTGTTTGTGTTTTTGCTGGGGATCGTCTGGTTCGGACGAGCGTTCAATATCTACTCAACGATCCAGCAGGCCGCACAGCAAGGCGCGATCGCGGCGGCGAGGCCGACGTGCGCAACGTGTCCCGCTTCCACCACCACCACCACCACTTTCCCTTCGTCCGACACCATTGACGGCACAGTTTCTTCGGTGATGCTGGCGTCCAGCCTCGACCCTGCACAAATTATTAACCCTAGCTCTTCCAGTATCCCTGCAGGATGCACAACCTCCAAGAGCCACAACATTACGATCTGCCAGGAGGTGCTACTAAATCCATCTTCGTCAACCACTCAAGCGCCGAGCTGTTCTTCGACGCCGACGCCGTCCCAAATCTGCGGCACGCTTGTAACGTTTCAGTATCCGTTCCAGTTTTATCTGCCCTTTACCTCACTCAATCTGAGTAAGGTCATTTTGACGGCCCAAGCGCAGAGCCGGACGGAGAACTAGATGCTCCGATTCGAAATTCCATCTTTTCGGAGTATTGGCGTTCGCGCAATCGAGCTCGCGCGGGGTGACGAAGGCTCAGCTATTCTCGAATTTGCTATCGCCCTGCCGCTGCTGGTCGTCTTCGTTGTAGGCATTTACGATTTCAGCGCAGCCTTCAACCAGAAACAGAAGATAGAACAAGCCGCGCAAGAGGGAGCGATTATTGCCGGCGGACAGCCGACCAGCGACATTAGCGTAGGGAACCCTCCCTCTCTGCAACCCGTCGTCGCTGCCGTGTTCAATTCCCTGGCGGGCAGCGGCGTGCTGGCGCAGGCCAACCAGACACCATGCTCACTGCCGCCACCGACACCCACCCAAACACCGCTTCCAGGCGTCGCAGTCGGGCCATTCACGTGGGTTTATACCATTTCGGGATGTTCGGGTTATCCCTCCGACACGAAGCGAGGCTGCATGAGTGATTCCGGGAACAATCTGTGGATCGTGATAAATCGAGCCTGGGTACCTGCGGTGGCTCCCGGATCCACCGCTGCGGCGCCGATAGGCACCTCGGTGATGGTCAGCTATGACTATCACTGGCGTTTCAACAGCGCGATTCAGTTGCTGATTCCGGGGGCACGCTACAGTGCGAAATCGTGTATCAGCGAGACTTCCACCGTTCTCAACCAGTCCTGAGGAGTCCGTGCGAAGATCTCCATCCAATTCCGGCCGTAAGCACGAACAGGGCATCATCATCACCCTGGTGGCGGTCTTCATGCTGTTCGTGGTGGGCGCGATGGCGGCGCTGTCGATTGACGTGGTCACGTTTTACACTGCGCGCAGCGAGGCGCAGATCGCAGCCGACAGCGCGGCGCTCGCAGCGGCCCGCGTCCTGGCAAACTCAGGCATGACATCTTCGACCGGCACCACCGGTAACCCCAATTCGTTCCCGATCGCGGACCGCTGAAACACTGGCTTCAACATCGCGACCCAGGTCGCGCAACAGAATCCGGTCGGCGGAAGCACCACGTCCCCTACGGAATCACCGTCACCTTCTCCAATGACACTCCAGCTGCAAGGGGTCCTAATAATCCCCGCGTCACCGTAAAGGTGACCAGAACCGATCTCCCGACATTCTTCGCGCGCATCTGGGGCACCACAACGGTTACGGTAAGTGCATCAGCCACTGCGGAAGCTTACAATCCTTCCGGACTGGCCAGTCACTGGGAGCAGCCCTGTTCCGGTGGCTTCCACTTGCGTAAAGCCCTGGCTGCTGCCCAACATGGATCCCAACTCGCACGTCTACCAACAGTTACATCTTCGATCCCGCGAGCGGCGCGATCCAGGATTCCGGCCTCCTTGGGTTTGAGTCGCCTGATTCGACCACACCCACAAACCGTTTGCACGCGGTCTGCCCCGGCGGCGGTTGCGGCAGTGCGCCTCCCCCCCTTGGTTTGGCAATACTATCCGGCAGACTTCAGCAATTTCACTTTACCCAGCAGCACCTCAGTCTCGTGCAGCTTGGTAGGACCTGGCGGATTATCGCAGCAACAGCTCAACGTCGCCGGCTGTGTGCAAACTCCTATCGCGTGCAACCAAACCATGGGCATTGACAGTACCGCTTATACCTCTCTCGATTCCGATACCGCCACCGCGGTAGACTGCCTGACGCACTCGACCACCAGCGACGGAGACAAAGTTGACGAAACTACCAATCCCAACTTTCCGTATGAACCGTTTGAATTTCTTGCCGGCACCGACAACCCCATTGTTGCAGCCGGGGGAACTCCGGGCCTCAGCGCAGGAACCGATGTCATGGTCAGCGATTCGCTGGTGACGGTTCCAGTTTTTAATATCGACATCTGCCGCCCCCGCCCCTTCTGTTCAGATTATCGGTTTTGTTCAACTGTTTCTCCAGCCGGCAGGAAGTCGAGTGCCTCCAACCGGCAACGGCTCAGCCAGCAACACAATCAGAACCACGGTCATCAACATGGTGGGATGTGGTACCAATCTCGCCAATTCAACTGCAGTGCCGGTCTACGGCAACGGTCCTTCTGCCGTCCCAGTGCGTTTGATCTCGCCTCCGGCACCAGCCAACTAGCGGGCCGCTGACCCAGACCCATATCAGCCAGCGCAAATTTAGCGCAAATTTTAGGGGAAGAAACTCTGCGAGGGGCAAAAGCGGCACATCCTAAGCGCTGGGCAGGTCTTATTGGGGGAGGGCCGGCACGTCGGGCGTCCGACAGCCTGTATCAAGAAGATCCGCCCAGCACCATCATCCTACTCATCCTGCATGCGTCTGCGCAATTCCGAGAATGACGTACCACAAAAGGAGTAGTACAGAAATTCCCTTGGTCGGTTCGGGAAGCACGGGGGGCGCGGAACGCCAGGCCCATTCACGACCGTCGGAAACCGGGGGTCAGGTTCGCGGCGTTCGTTTCTCGTTCGTTTTTATGTGGATGCTGTATTCGATTTGTGCCGGTGCCGAGCGCGTATATAGCAAGGGCTGAGCGCGAACGCCCAGCCCCGCGTGGAAGCCTTGCGGTTAGTCCCGATTTGGTTTGTACGGTGAGGGCCGGAGATGCCTGGCGGACGGGGCGCTCGTCTTCGCTGTGTTCCCGTCTGGAGCCAAAGTTGGCGAGCAGCTATCGGAATCGCCCAGTACCGTGTAGTTCACGTTCAGGAAGGTATTCGCGCCGGTCCCGCTCAATGGGATCGTGTCGCCAGTGGCCAAAGGACCCTGGAGAATTCCGGCACAAGCCTCGTTAATCGTGTTCTTCTCAACGATGATGTTGCTTCCTGTGCTGGGGGGACAGGTATCATCCAAATGGATAGCGTCCTGGCTGCTTCCGTAGATGACGTTGCTTGTAACTTGACCACCATCGCCGCAATCGTCGATGGCATCCCCAAAGACTGTTGGGGGGTCAACGCCAAGGAAGCTTGGAGTCCCGCCCACATGGTTCCCTGTAATGAGTGTACGGTTTGCCCATGCAGGGACAATTCCGTACTGAGTGCTTTCCACTGTATTGCCGGCAACAGCCGTTCCGTCAGATAGGTAAATCAGAATCCCGGAGGAACCATAACAGTACTCTGGCGTTCCTGTGGCGGAACAGTCTGCCGGGTTTATGTAGATAGCATCCGTTACATAATTGTTTTGGACGGTAGCCCCCGCGCCATAGCCGATCTGAATGCCATTCTGGGCAATAACTGTTGTCGCGCCCAGGCCAACGACGGTGTTGCCGCTGACGGTGGCGTTCGGTCCACCAGTGCCCGGACCGCTGACCGTAATCCCATTCTTGTCGTAATTCCGCACGGAATTATTGGTGATGTTGACAACCGGGTGTCCACTGCTGCTCTCCACATTGATGGCGAGGCCGTCCTGACAACCCTGGAGACCTGGAGGCAAGAGCACATTCCGAACCGCATTGTCGGTAATCGTGCCCGCCGCGTTCTGATAGTAAATTCCTATCGCGTCAATTGAACAGTCGGTCAATCCGTCGTTGGCGCCATCTACGGCCATATGAGAAATAGTCACGGCGGACACGTTCTGGACAAAAATCTGGGCGGCTGTTGGATAACCGGTAATATCGGTAACACCGTTGGTTAGAAGGCCACCCGCAGGTACCACCACGGTGGAAGCGGTAGGGCCAACCCCAATGAGTGTCAGGTTCTTGGTAATCGTGACCTGCTCCGGGTAAGTGCCGGGGCATACTTTGACAGTGCCGCCCGCGGAGACGGCGGTCACTGCCTGCTGAATGGTAGGATAATTCACAAACTTTGTGCAGGTTCCAACCGCGACCGTGGAAGAAGAAAAGGCCTGTCCGCTAAGTGCGATCAGTACAACCAACGCGAGGGCAGAGAACGTTAAATTACGAAAAGGGCGCATTCTGATGTTCCTCCAGTTCAGCGGTAACTCAAGGGTGAGGAGAGCAAGTTAGTCGCGCCGAAACTATAACTTGGAAGGAGCACAAAAGCAACCAAACTATATATCGCATTATGGGGTTACTGTGTTTAGACTAATCCGCCATTTTCCAAACTAACCTCGATTTACCGAACAAACATAACGTGTGGTTCAGGCGAGACATGCGAACCAGCGAGTCTCTTGCCCGGGTGTGCGACCGCTGCGCAGCCTCTGAAAGCTGTCACTCACGGCACCGGGAAGCATCCACTTTTTCGTTTGAGTTGTGGTTGCCAGCCGCCACCAGGCGAGCGGCTGCACGCTGCCGGCTGGCGAGTCAGCCCGTTACGATCGTAGTTCCCTAACGAGTATTTCCCTTGCAAGACACCGGCTTCCGGGCATTCTATAGTGTACGTATGCGATGGTTCCGGGCTGGAATCCTTCTGTCGTTCGCCTTCGTGTTTTTGGCCGCCGAATGCCGGGCGGCTGACACAGCCTCGCGTGCTGCCGCCGAGCCCTGTTCCAAAACAGGGGACGCGCTGGATTGCCCGGCGGCGGGTCCGGCTCCTCTACCGAACTCCTCTAAAGACCGCAAGGCGGCCCACCACGCATTTGACCGGGGCCTCAAGCTTGAGCATGCCGGGAAGCTCGACGAAGCTTTCTATCAATTCGAGGAGGCGTCCCGGCTGGTTCCACAAAACGCGGAGTACCTGGCCGCCTCGGTGATGACCCGCGAAAACCTCGCAGGCACGCATCTGGAGCGCGGAAATCAGGATCTTCTCGAAGGCCGCCAGGCCGAAGGTCTCGCCGAGTTCCGCGCGGCGCTCAACCTCGATCCGCAGAATGAATATGCTCAACAACGTGTCCTGGATGCCGCCGGCCCCCCGACGGCGCGCACTCCCGCACGCGTGCAAGTCGTCGCCAGCGCAGACCGTATCACCGCTAAGCCCCTGGACGCGCTCCATGACATTCATTACGCGGGCGATTCGCGCGGCCTGCTAACCGCAGTCGCCACCAGCTACGGATTGACGGTCATATTCGACGATTCCTTCCCAACTCGCCACATTCGTTTCGACATCGATCAGGCCGATTTCGCAACCGCCCTGCAAGCGGCCTCGGCGGTCACCAAAAGCTTTGCCGTGCCAATCGAGGATGCGGTTCTGTTTGCCGCGCCTGACAATCCCGAAAATCACCGCCTCTACGATCGCCTGGGCATGCGTTCGTTCTATATATCAGGCGCCGATCAGGCAAAGGATCTGACTGAACTGGTCAATTCGCTGCGAACCTTGTTTGAGTTTCGCTTTGTCAGTCTGAATGCCGCCTCCAGCACCATCACGGTCCGTGGGCCAATCGGCGCGCTCAAGGCCGCAACCCAATTCCTCGGACAACTCAACTCTCCGCGTCCGGAAGTTCTGCTTGACGTCCAGGTCTTTGAGGTAAGTCACACCTTCGCAAAAAATATTGGTTTGCATTTTCCCGACCAATTCAACCTCTTCAACATCCCGGCTTCGGCGCTGCTTGCACTGGGCGGCGGGCAAAACGTCCAGCAACTGATTAACCAGCTGATCGGCTCGGGCGGCATCAACCAGGCGGGTAACACAACCATCGCCTCACTGCTCGCCCAGTTGCAAGGAAGCGGGCAGAATTCCGTCTTCAGCCAGCCGGTCGCGACTTTTGGCGGCGGTCTTACGTTTTTTGGCCTCAGCCTCGATCAACTGGCCTCCGTACTATCCCTCAATGAGAGTTCGGCGCGCTCGCTTCAGCACGTTACCCTGCGCGCCTCGCAGGAAAAGGAAGCCACCTTTAAGGTTGGATCGCGTTATCCAGTGCTTAACGCCAGTTTTTCACCGATCGCCAATAGTACGGCCATTGCCGGGGTCTTGGGGAATCAGTCCTACACTGCGCCCTTCCCTTCCGTGAATTATGAGGACATTGGTCTCACACTCAAGGCAAAGCCGCTGGTCCATGGAAATTCCGATGTGGCCCTCGAGTTGAGCCTGCAAATCCGCGCCCTGGGAGCGGGAGACGTAAACGGGGTACCCATCATAACCAGCCGCGAATTCACCGGTGGAATCCTGCTAAAGAATGGAGAACCAGCTTTCATCGCGGGCATGATTACTACCTCCGACCAGCGGAGCCTCAACGGTTTGCCCTTGTTCTCGCGGGTTCCAGGTTTCGGTGTGCTGACTTCGCAGAATTCCCACCAGGAAATGGACGACGAACTCCTGATCCTCGTTACACCCAACGTGGTAAGTGATTCGGAGCGCGGTGAGGCGACGGAAATCTGGGTGAGCAGATAGTGGCGGATTTAACGCCTGCCGCGACGGCCAACATCGGCGACTGACACTCTTAATCGGCGACGAACGCTCTTTCTTAATCAGAACCCTGCCTACTTGTCGCTTTTGCCGCTTTTCTCGTCCTTCTTTTCGCTGGCCATGAAGTCGATGATCTTCTTCATTGTATCCACGGGAACTCCGCCGCTTACGGAGCGTCCATTGATGTACAGCGTTGGCGTTCCGGCCACGCCTACCGACCGGCCCAACGCCATGGATGCCTCGATCCGGGCCTTGGTCTCGGGCTTCACTGCGCAGGCCGCGATCTCATCCGCGTTCACTCCTGCTGCAGTCGCGATCGCCTTCAACTTTTCGTCGGCATTTGCCTCCGTAATATTGGACTGGTCCTCAAATGTTTTCGCAATAAACTTCCATACCGCTTCATTCGAAGCCCGCCCCACGCAATCCACGTAGCCCGCCGCTTTCTCCGCCCAGTTATGGGAGGGCAACGGAAAGTTCTGAAAGACGAAGTGGACGTCGGGCTTCTGCGCCAATAGCGATTCGATCATGGGCGCCACTTTCTGGCAGTGCGGACATTGCATATCGCTGAATTCAACTACCGTCACCGACGCGCTTGCCGGCCCCTTGGATGGGCCGTTCACCCCTTTTTCGAGTTTTAGCCGCGCCTCTTCAAACGGTCTTGCCCCGAACGGCAGGATCTCGCCTGTGATGGCATGTTTTCCGTCAGAACTCACCAGCAGCTTGTTCGAGTTCGCCCCTTGCGGGCTGGTGATCACCACCCCCACCTCGGCGAGACCCGGAATCTCAGATGGACGAATGTCCACCACCTTCCACGTGATCGCCGGATCGTAGCCGAAAGTCTGAAACAGGAACGAGTTCACCGTGTCTTCCGTGGGCAGCACGGTTGTGACTGCCGCAGCCGGGCCGGCCGCCTCCTTGGCAGCCGCTTTAGCCGCCGGTCTCTTTGAAAGACTGGGTTGGGTCTGTGAAGCGGCGATCTGGCTCTGGGCAATGACGATGCCAGAAAACACAAAAACTGCGAGCAGGGCACGATGCATAGTTGTCATATGTCAGGAGTTTGATTGTTACAAAACCCAGGCGAATTGTCATTTATTACGAACAGTCACTCAACTGGAGGCAGCACCCGAACTAGGGAAGCTCTGCTTGAGTACCTTGGGGCCTCTGTGCACCTCTGTGCCCTCTGTGGTTTGCGCTCTTCGTCCGCACTTAATCGGAGTTTCCCTGGCTTTTCCGTGGGCGCTGACGATCATCCGCCGATATCTTCCTGCTACACTACTCCCAATGGCAACTCAAGCTGCAACCTTTTCTGCGACCCCTCCAGCATCGTCCGGAGTTTTGCTTCCCGCCTTCACGCTCTGGTGGCGTGAGGTTGTGCGCTTTTACCGGCAGAAAGCGCGCGTCGCCGGCGTTATTCTGTCTCCCCTTTTGTTCTGGATTGTTATTGGGTCTGGTTTCGGAACCTCGTTCCGGTCCGGAGAATCGGCCGGACAGCAGAATTACCTCGACTATTTCTTCCCGGGCGCGCTGGTAATGATTGTGCTCTTCACGGCGATCTTCACTATGATGTCGGTGATCGAAGACCGTAACGAGGGTTTCCTGCTTTCGGTTCTGGTCGCGCCGGTTCCGCGCGCTGCTATCGTTCTCGGCAAAGTTCTTGGAGGAACGACGCTCGCGACTGTGCAGGGACTGATCTTTCTGGTCTTTGCGCCCTTGGTGGGCGTGCACTTCACACTAGCCTCGTTCGTCCTGATTGCGCTGACTGTATTCCTGGTTTCGTTTGCCTTGACCGCCCTTGGCTTCGCCATTGCATGGCCCATGGATTCGACGCAGGCCTTTCATGCCATTATCAATTTGTTCTTGATTCCGCTCTGGCTGCTTTCCGGAGCGCTTTTTCCGATCTCGAAAGCCTCGCAATGGATCCGCTGGCTCATGTATGCCAACCCTCTGACCTATGGAGTCGAGGCACTGCGCAGCCTGATGTATCCGGAGGCGCCCAGCGCCTTCTCGCTCACCGCGTCACTGCTGACGCTGTTGCTGTTTACCCTGTTCATGTTCGGGCTTGCCTTCGTCCTCGCCAACCGTCGTACTACCAAGCCTGCGGCGTAGAATCTGTAACAACCGTCTATGACTGATCCAGCTCTCGACATTCTCGCCCTGGCCGCGCACCGCGACGACGTGGAGCAAACCTGCGGTGGCACACTTCTCAAAATGGCGGAACGCGGTCACCGCACCGGCATTCTTGACCTCACCCAGGGTGAGATGGGAACACGTGGCACGGCCGAAGATCGCGCGCGCGAGGCCAGCGAAGCCGCGCGGATTCTTAAAGTCTCCTGGCGTCACGCTCTCGATATCCCCGATGGCCGCGTCGAGAACACCTGGGAAAACCGTCTCAAGGTGGCGCGCGTTATCCGCGAGGTGCGGCCTCGAGTATTGATTCTTCCCTTCTGGGAGGGTCGACATCCCGATCACTACACTGCGTCCGTACTGGGATATGAAGCGAGCTTCCTCGCCGGTTTGGCCAAGCTCCCCATCACCGACCAGCCTCCTCCCGCCAGCGGAAGCAAGTCCTTTTACGATTATGGATCGGCCGGCGTCGCGCCTCATCGCCCATTCAAGATCATTTACGCCAGCCTCTATCGCGATGTGCGGCCCACCTTCATCGTTGACATTACCGACCAGTTCGAAACCCGCATGGCTTCGCTGATGGCCTACAAATCGCAGTTCACCGACCAGCCGGCGGGCAGCGAAATCTTCCCCGCCCAAACCGAAATCCGCGCCCGTGTGGAATCCATGGCACGCTTCTACGGAATGCTGGGCGGCGTCACTTACGGCGAACCATTTGTGCAGAAAGAAGTCGGGCTGGTCGATGACCTGCTCGCAATCCCGGTGAAATCCATCTGACTCGATAGCGGGCGTGTTAACTTGCTGAGCGCCTTTCCGCAATTCGACTTCAATCATCTGGCGGCTCTTGCAACACCGACGCCGTGTGAATTCCTTTCGCAGCTCTGGAATGATACCGATTCTGGATGTAGGTTCGGCCGTTCTTTCCGTCCCTTGCATTTCGGTTCCGGAAAATAGCCCGTTAAAATACGGACCATGGCGGGCATACGTATCGACAAGTGGTTATGGGCCGCGAGATTTTTCAAGACCCGCGCACAGGCTGCGCGAGCCTGTGAACTGGGCAGGGTTCAATCCAACGGACAACCTGCCAAGCCTGCACGCGAGGTGCGCACAGGAGATATGCTGCGCGTCACCAACGAGGGCGGCGACTTCGAGGTAGCAGTCCTTGCTCTCAGCGAGGTGCGCGGTCCCGCGCCGGTCGCGCAAACGCTCTATCGCGAAACTGATGAAAGCCGCGAACTACGCCTGAAAGTCGCGGCCGAGCGCAAGGCCATGCGCCAGTTCGAACAGTTGCCTGCGGGCAGACCCTCGAAGCGCGATCGCGGGAAGATCATCAAGTTCCGGCGCGGCATGATGTGACTTCAAATCCCTGACGGAGCACCCCTGGTCCAAAGCAGGGTGCCCCAGGTCTCGCGCTTTTCGAGACCTGGGATTCCACAACTGTCCTACTCTTGGGATTCTGTTTTCACCGCGCTATTTCCCTCCGGCGAAGAAGCAGTTGACGATTCGTCTGGATGAGGACCTACTCAATTGGCTAAAGGGCCATGGCAAAGGCTACTAGACGCCGCATCAACCGCATTCTGCGCGTAGTGATGGAAAGTCAACCGCCGCGGACGGCGGAGTGAAGAGGTAGGCGCGCCCGGGCCAGCCCAATCGGGCGTATACTTTCCGCCAGTTACCTACCCTGCCGGCAGCGCACTTTTGTGGGGACCCGCGCATTGGCTGACGCGGCGAGGCCGCGCTCCCATCGGCAGAACCTTCACGATGTGCTGACAACCTAACGCAAGGAGGCATTCCATGGCAACAATCACAACCAAAGACGGCACAACTATCTATTACAAGGACTGGGGCAAAGGCCAGCCCATTGTGTTCAGCCACGGTTGGCCGCTCACGGCGGACGACTGGGATGGACAGATGATGTATTTCGGCGAGCGGGGCTATCGCGTGATCGCCCATGACCGGCGAGGGCACGGCCGCTCCTCCCAGACGTGGGATGGGAACGATATGGACACCTATGCCGACGATCTCGCCGCTCTGACTGAAAAGCTCGACTTGAAGAATGCAATTCACGTGGGCCACTCCACCGGCGGCGGAGAAGTTGCGCGCTATATCGGGCGGCACGGTTCAAAACGCGTGGCGATGGCGGTGCTCATCAGTGCGGTGCCGCCGCTGATGGTGAAGACGGATAAGAATCCCGCGGGTGCGCCGATCGAGGTGTTCAACGACCTGCGAGCCCAATATCTGAAGAATCGGCCGCAGTTTTACAAGGACATTACGCTTCCCTTCTACGGCTACAACCGGCCCGGCGCAAAGATTTCGGAAGGCATCCGGGAGAAGTGGTGGCTCCAGAGCATGATGGGAGGCGTCAAGGCGGGCTACGACTGCATCAAGGCCTTCTCCGAGACGGACTTCACCGAAGACCTAAAGAAGTTCGACATGCCCACTCTCATTCTTCACGGCGACGATGACCAGATCGTACCCATCGGCGCGGCTGCCCTGCAGTCCTCGAAGATTGTGAAGGGTGCGACGCTGAAAATATATCCGGGTTTCCCACACGGAATGCCCACCACCAACGCCGACCAGATTAATGCCGATCTGCTGGCGTTTGTCGAGCAAAGAAGGCAAGCGGCGGCTTAGAGGACGATCGAGCCCACGTTAGATACCCACTCAAGCCAACACAAAGGCTTGAGTGGGCCCCGCCGTTTCGTTTTCGGGATCGAAAAAAACACGATGGTGCCCCATCCTAACGTCGCGCCTTTTGCGACGTTAGGGTGGGATTCCACATAATCATCCCCCATGGGCTTTACCGCGATGAGGACGTGCTCGATTGGCGGAGGGGCCATGGCAAGGGCTGCCAGACGCGCATCAACCGCATTCTGCGCGTGGTAATGGAAAGTCAACCGCCGCCGACGGCGCGGGGATGAGCTTTCTCTTTCTTAAGGAGACCTCTCGCCCGCCCCTCTAAACGCATTGTCATTCCGAGCGACCAACCGAAAACCATATACCGGCAACGACCGCAGGGGAGCGAGGAACCTCATGCTCCACAGCTCTCGCCAGCTAAGTTAGCAGGCCGCTCGCATCATGGTTCGCGCGCAACTCGAGGCTCATGGCGGGTGCCCCAGGTCTCGCGGTTTTCGAGACCTGGGATTCCACAGCTGTCTCAATCTTGGGATTCTGTTTTCACCGCGCTATTTCCCTCCGGCAAAGAAGCAATTGACGATTCGTCTGGATGAGGACGTACTCGACTGGCTGAAGGGTCATGGCAAGGGCTACCACACGCGCATCAACGGCATTCTGCGCGTGGTGATGGAGAGTCAACCACGGCGGGGAACGCGGGAGTGCAGCTGTAGTACTGCCCTGCTCACGCCAATACACGGCTTGAGTGGTGCCCTCGGCTAGCCGTTTCGTGGTTGAGAGTCTTAGGCGCCCGTCGACCGCCCGGTCAGAAAGCCTTGCGGCATGATCGGAATTTTTCTCAGCTGCTTTGCCTTGAACTGCTTCCCATCTTCGGGAAGCATTTGCTGAATGTTGCGCCTTTGTCGAAACCCAGTAAACAGAGAGTAGTCAAGCATGTAAGCTTCATATCGTTCGCCGGCTTTGTGAGGAGTGATGGTCTGATGCAAAATGTGAAGGAGTCTCAGGTCACTGAGGGTCTGGACGGCCCTGTATTCCTCGCTCGATTCGCTTCTAATTAAAAATGCATTGACTTTTTTCTTTGCTGACTCGAGACAGTGTTCCTCGATAGCCTCCAACGCCCTTTTTAGGAGATTCTGGTCATTCCTTGCATCTTCCTCAAGTTCTGCCATCTTCTGTCGCCCAAACTCCCCGATTGCAAGGTTAGCGTCGCTCAGTTCGACTCTCTGCCGGTTCGCTCGCTTCGCGTGCTCAATTGATTTCGAAAACATTTGCAAGAAATCTCTCGGTACGCCCGCGTTAGCCCAAACCAATCGATGAAACGCTCCTTCGGCAATCGCTTCTCGTAGTCTTTCTATGCCTACGAGCTTTAGAAAATTGAGAAGAATACGGCGGAGGTGTTCCTCCGCTGCTTGCGGATCAACCAATGTCAGGTCCAACGAGATTACCTGTGCGTCGCCTGGGCTCTGAAGTCCTTTCTTCGTCGCGGGATCATAGACTTTCAGTAGCGAACGGAGGCCGGCGACTTTCAGCCAGCCCCTTGCCCCTTTGAGCCCTCCGTGAATCGCCTCCACAACTTTCGCCTGCTGCTCGGTGTGCACAAGATGGTAGTCATCGAGGAATACGAAGATATCGGCGTTGACTGCAGTGGTTACACCCGTCACAGCCCTTCGAAGTGCAGCGCTGGCCCGGTCCGGCTTCACTGAGCCCTTAAATAGATCCTCGGCAAACTGCGTCAATTCCTTCACGGCCGTTTCTTTGGGATACTTTCTTGTAACAACCTTCGCAATCTCCCTTGCGAGGTCTGTCAATACGTCAAGCAACACCGAGTCATTGGAAGTACTGTAAGGTTGCATGTCCAGAACGACAGACATGTTCCGAGATCTTTCAAGAAGTTCCTTCGCCTTTAAGATCAGCGTGGTTTTGCCAACGCCCCGGCGCCCGACAATCAGGTGCGTGGCCGGCTGGATGGCTTGCGTCTCTTCGTTGTTTTGAAAAGGAACATACTGGCCAGGGAAAACATGCGGTGGAGGCTGCCCTGCTATCGGTCGCGTTGATCGGATCAGTAGGCCGCGAAGAACATTCGCTTCTGTCGAGTCCGGGAAGCGTTCAGCAGGATCAATATGTAGGCCGAGCAAACCCCGATAGGGGTTAGTCTCGGGAAGGCCGGCAAGTGTCTCTCGGAGAGCATGGTCGTACACCGGGGCACGGCGCCCGACTCGGAACTTTAGGAACTCTTCAGTTCCTACCAGTTCGATGACGCTGTTTATCTCCGGTAGGCCCAGCGATTGCGCAAAGAGTGCGGCTGCATCAGCCTGGGCCTGACCGAAATCCGTGGTCGCAACAGTTTGTGTCATATCTTTAGCCCGTACTCCGCAAGCAGGAATTGCTCAGCAGCTTTAAGAAAGTCGGTTGCGATAGTGAGGCAATCCGCGGCCGAAAGGACGTTCTCGCCGGGAGTGTCTGACCAGTTATCATAGTCGGCTCGAAGTCTGTGTTCATAAAGAAGGGGCAACTTTGAAACCCAAGAGTCAGCATCTGGAAAAGACGCAGGAAGGTCGGCCACCTTTTTGTGATCATCGCCCCGTAGGCTTACTGAGCCACGGACGACGTAGCGTACAGCCTTGGACGCGTTGTATGCAGCATAATAGGCGCGTGAATAGACCGCGCGTGGATTCGACTTCGCGTCGAAGGCCGACGCATCTGCATAGTGTAGTCTGCCAAGCTCAAACCATTTCCGGGCTACAGCGTAGACGTGCGAATCTAATACGCTGATGTCAGAATTCATTGTTAGCGAAACCAATATCGCCTTGAACTCAGCGTGGTTCCGAACTAATTCCAGCGCCTTTCGCTCATCCGTTGATGTAGTCATAATCGCTACGATCATAGTCTAGCAGGCGTTAGTGGGGGCGGGACGGCAAGCAGTACAGGTTGGACGTGCTCGCATCCTTCCTGGACAAGCGCGGGGTGCCCCACCCTCCGGTTCTTAAAGGGTGGGATTCCACCTCCACCGCCCGCTTAAAGGTCTTCGTTGGCAGCCCGATCTAACTCTCGCGTTCCACTACGACGGCAAGCTTCACGCCGAGGGCATGCAGGACGGAATTGATCGTCTCAAAGCGTGGATGTGCTCCTGCACTCAAGGTTTTGTAGAGGCTCTCACGGCCGGGTGCCCCACCCTTCGTTTTCTGAAGGGTGGGATTCCACATCCGCCGACCGCTTGAGATCTTCGTTTGGGAAAACCCGGGGACAGACGGGACGTTCACCGGTTTTATCGAAAAGTGCCCACCTCGATCCGCGCCATGCCTCGCGCTTTCGCCACGTCGGTGCCCCAGGTCTCGCGCTTTTCGAGACCTGGGATTCAACGGCTGCTTCAACCTACCGCGCCGCGAGTGCGTCCAGTCGCGCCAGCGTGTCGGGATACCGGCGCACAAGAAGCACAAGCGCCGCCGCCTGTGGATTCGGTTTCGCGCGTCCCTGTTCCCATTTTTCCAGCGTTCTTTCGTTAATGCGCAACCGCCGCGCGAAAACCGCGCGCGAGCAGCGGAGTTTCTTCCGCGTGTCGAGGATGAGCTTCGAATCCACGGTGGGAAGCGGCGAGGCCTCGACCTTGTAAGTCCGCAAGGTGATCTTGCCTTCACGGTGGGCCTTTATCGCCGCCACACCCTCCATCAACTCGCCGAAAATATCTCTCTTTGATTTCGCCATGGATTTTGCCGGGTGCCCACCCTTCGTTTTTTGAAGGGTGGGATTCGACAACCGCCGACCGCTTGAGATCTTCGTTTGGCAGCGAAATTAACCCTCGCGTTCAGCAACGACTGCGAACTTCACGCCCAGGGCGTGCAATACGGAATTGATCGTCTCAAAGCGTGGATGTGCACCTGCGCTCAGAGTTTTGTACAAGCTCTCCCGGCCGAGCCCGGCGTCTTTGGCGATCTGGGCCATGCCTCGCGCTTTCGCCACGTTGCCGAGCGCAGCGACGAACACTTCGGGGTTTGAGTCTTCGGCCGCCGCCGAAAGATACTCCGCAATGACCGCGTCGTTATCGAGATAGGACGCTGCGTCGAATGGCTTGTAAGTTGTCTTCTTTCCCTTCTTCATGATTCCCTCAATGTATCCGAGTGGATACTCAAACGCAACGCCTATCCCCCAATCTTTCATCACATCCGAACTGTGCGCGCCCTCACAGACACAGCACCCGCCAAGCCCGAAAATCGAAACACCTATGATCGGCGAAGGCACAACCGTGTCCGCCCTCAGAACGCTTTCGACGCCCTCCACAATCCTCCTGTCCTGCCAGCATTCCACCCCTAAGTCCTTATTCCGGAATATTTTGCGTGTAAGTCTATATTCTTGAATACTTTAACCCAAAATGGGTAGGGGGGGGAGGGGGTACAAAATCAGCAAAAATCCCCCTCAAACCCAACTAAACAAAGAGCTAAACGTGAAATCAAAAGAGCATGATTTTCCCCGGAATTTGGTTTTCTCCGTGTCTCCGTGACTCCGTGGTGAAGCTGAATTTCATGATCTCACCGAGCGATCGCAACCTACGCTTTGCCTTTCACGCCGCCGTATAATGTTCGGTTCCTCATCATAGGAGATTTCATCATGTCCACTCTTACTGAACCTGCCACCGAAACTCACGCGAAGACCCGCACCGAATCCGACTCCATGGGAAAGATCGAAGTTCCCTCCAACGTTTATTGGGGAGCGCAAACGCAGCGCTCGCTTTTGCATTTTGATATTGGGCGGGACGTGATGCCTCCGGAGCTGATTCGGGCGTTTGGAATTTTGAAGAAGGCTTGCGCTCTGGTGAATCAGGATCTGGGAAAGCTTCCGGCGGATAAGGCCAAGCTCATTGTCGCGGCCGCCGACGAGGTGATTGCCGGCAAATTGAATGATCAGTTCCCTCTTCGTATATGGCAGACCGGTTCGGGCACGCAGACCAATATGAACGTGAACGAGGTCATCTCGAATCGCGCGATTGAGATTGCGGGCGGCGAATTGGGGAGTAAGAAGCCTGTCCATCCGAACGATCACGTGAATATGTCGCAGTCGTCGAACGATACGTTTCCGGCGGCGATGCATATTGCGGCGGCGTTGCGGGTGAAGAACGATCTGATTCCGGCGATTAAAACCGTGCGCGATGCGATTGCGGCCAAGGCTCGCGAGTTTGATTCAATCGTGAAGATCGGGCGCACGCACCTGCAGGATGCCGTGCCGCTGACGATTGGGCAGGAGTTTGGCGGCTGGGCATCGCTGCTGGAGCGCGATGTTCAGCGGCTGGAACTGGCGCTGGACGGGCTTTACGACCTGGCGATTGGCGGGACGGCGGTGGGAACGGGGTTGAATACGCATCCCGAGTTTGCGGAGCGCGCGGCGGCGAAGGTCGCGGAGCTGACAGGGCTGCCGTTCCGGTCGCATCCGAACAAGTTTGCGGCGCTGTCGGCGCACGACGAGATTGTGTTTGCGCAAGGGGCGATGCAGACTTTGGCGGCGTCATTCACGAAGATTTCGAACGATATACGGTGGCTGGCGTCCGGTCCGCGGTGCGGGCTGGGCGAGCTGGTGATTCCGGAGAATGAGCCCGGATCGTCGATCATGCCGGGGAAGGTGAATCCTACGCAGTGCGAGGCGATGACGATGGTGTGTGCGCAGGTGCATGGCGCGACGGCCGCGGTCGGATTCGCGGGATCGCAAGGGAACTTTGAACTGAATGTGTACAAGCCGGTCATTATTTATAACTTTCTGCACTCGGTGACCTTGATTCATGACGCTTGCCATGGATATGTGGAGTACATGATCAAGGGGATCGAGGTAGATCGGGCGAAGGTCGACTGGTATGTGAAGAATTCGCTGATGCTGGTGACGGCGCTGGCTCCGAAGGTTGGGTATGACAACGCGGCGAAAATTGCGCATACGGCGCATGTGGAGCACTCCTCGTTGCGCGAGGCGGCGGTGAAGCTGGGACATCTTACGGGCGAGGAGTTCGATGCGCTGGTTAAGCCGGAGAAGATGACGAGACCCTGAGCTTCGAGCTTCGAGTTCCGAGTTGCGACCAAACTTTCGCGGCGCTTCTACTTCGCGGCCGCCGGCGTCCAAATCATGAGAGCCAGGATGGTAGGTGGGGATTCCTCTTTAATGCTTTCACTGCTTCTTCGAGGGCTTGTGGATCGGTTGGGGAGAGCGAGGTTGCTTTTTGCGTGGCGCTACGCAAGCGATGGAATGCGGTGACGAATTTGTAGCCGGGAAGAAGCTCTTTCAGGGTTGCCAGCAAAGCGATCTCGTTCCAGGCAGAGCCGTCATGTTGCGCCTGGAGCGCGACCACTCTTTCGGCCAAGGCGTCGATGGGGGATTCGCGCTTCAGCATTCGTATTCCTTAGGTGCGTCATCTTACGCTGCAAATGCTGCAACGGCAATACAGAATTGACCCGATGGTCGAGGCTTTCCGTAAGATATTGATTTCAAAGACCGCCTTGGGAGCGGGGTTTGGGGCGAAACGTGGCTGCTAGCTTTGCATCTCGGTTCTGGTCGACAGGTCGCGATAGAGAGCAGCGGCGCAAACAGCGGCGATCGCTAGAAACAAAGCGCCTCTTCCCCGAGGGCCGATGATGAGCCATCCTCCGCCGAAGAGCGCGGCGTAAACCATAGCGCAGCCGAGAATCCAGCAGAAAAGATTGCGACCGAGGTCGCGGGTGGGAACTATCTCGGGAGCCAGACGAGCGACCGGCTCCCAACCGCTCACGTGCGGGCGCACGTGCCGGTAGAAGGCGACGAGCACGCTCTCCGGCTCAGGAGAGGTGAGCCAGGTGACGAGGATCCAGACTATGGTGGTGAGTGCGGTGGTTGCCAGAGCGGTCTTGGCAAAGAGCACCGACTGGTTGCCGGAGAAGGGCGACCACCAGCGCAATGCGAGGGTGGAAGCGAGCGCGGTGGCCATGGCGGAAATTTCGCTCCACGCATTGATACGCCACCAGTACCAGCGCAACAGGTAAACGCCGCCGGTTCCCGCTCCAACTTCGAGAACGAATTCCCATCCGGAGCGGATGGAAGCGAGTTGCGCGGACACATAGGCGGAGACGATCACGAGCAGAACGGTGGCGAGACGCGAGATGTTTACATAATGAGCGTCCGTGCCATCTTTTTTCAGAAACCTCCTATAGAAGTCCGCGACCAGGTACGACGCGCCCCAGTTTAACTGCGTGGCCAAGGTGGACATGAAAGCCGCCATGAAGCCTGCGATGATGATGCCGCGCAGAGCGGTTGGCACATGCTGTGTGACGACCATCATGTATCCGGCCTCGGGATGCTCGAGCTTTGGATAAAGCACGATCACAGAGAGCGCGGTCAGAATCCAGGGCCAGGGCCGCACGGCGTAATGGGCAATGTTGAACCACAAGACGGAAAGCACACCGTTGCGTTCATCTTTCGCGCTGAAGATGCGTTGCGCGATGTAGCCGCCTCCGCCGGGCTCAGCGCCGGGATACCAGAAGGCCCACCATTGCAGGCCGAGATTGACGAGGAAGGTGAGCGCGGGGAGGGTCCAGAGGGCTTCAGAACTCAAGGGACGGGAGAAATCCGGGAAGAACGAAGTGGCATCGCCTGCTGTCGGCCCGGCCGCTGCGCGCATCGCGGAGAGACGGGCGAGCAGGGTGGTCATGCCTCCGCAGGCGCGCACGCCGTAATAGGCAACCGCGATCACGATGGCCATTTTGAGGACAAATTGGAAGAGGTCGGTCCACAGGACTCCCCAGAGGCCGCCGAGCGCGACATAGAGGCCGGTGAACGGAATCAGGAAAAACACGCAGACCATCAACGCGCCGCGATCGGTGAGGCCGAGGGTGGTGGCTACGATGGTGGTCATCGCTTTGGTGACCCAACCGAGGATGAGGCAGTTCATCAGGAGGCCGAGGTAGATGGCGCGGAATCCGCGAAGGAACGCTGCCGGCTTTCCGGCATAGCGCATCTCGGCAAATTGCACATCGGTGAGAAGGCCGGAACGCCGCCAGAGGCGAGCGAACAGAAAGACGGTCATCATCCCAGAGAGCAGAAAGGACCACCAGAGCCAGTTTCCGGCGATTCCCTGGGAATAGACGAGGCCGGTCACGACCAGCGGAGTATCGGCGGCAAAGGTGGTGGCGACCATCGAAGTCCCGGCGAGCCACCAACTGACGGTGCGCCCGGAGACGAAATAGTCGTCTACGCTTTTGCCGGAGCGTCTGCGGAAGTAGAGGCCGAGGATCAGCGTAATCAGCAGGTAGCCGACAATTGCGGACCAGTCGAGGATGGTGAAGTTCATGCGTTGTCGCAAGAATACTTCAGGGGTGGGGCGGGGAGAAGTTGCGGATTCGATTCCTTCTTGGGGGCATAACCTGCGGTGCGGAACATGCGGCGGGCGAGGACGCCCGCCTATCCGCCGGCGGGACGCCGGCGCTACGGTCTACTTTGTTAGACTTTGCTTTGACACGACGATATCCCGAGGAATCCATGCGCACTTTTTGCTGGTTTGTTATGGTCATTCTGATGACCACGATCTTGACGAGCAGGTTTGTCCGATCCGAGATTTTGCCGTCGCCCCAAGCCGTTACCGATCCGAAGCAGATTACTTCCAAACAGGATGCGCGGGTGGAAAAGAGCCTCTCCATCGAAAATCTGTATATGACGCGGCAGGTGGGCGGGGCGACGTGGTCTCCCGATGGGAAGACGGTCGCGTTCATCAGCAACCTGAGCGGCCGCAGCAACATCTGGCTGGTGCCATCGGAAGGCGGATGGCCGACGCAACTGACCATCAGCGATCAGCGGCAATCGAGTCCCACGTGGTCGCCTGACGGCAAGTGGCTCGCCTACATGTCGGACTACGACGGCGATGAGCAATGGGATATTTTTCTGGTCTCGCCCAAGACGGGGCAGGTCACAAACCTCACGAACACGCGCGAGATCGCGGAGGAAAGTCCCGCATGGTCGCCCGACGGGCGCTATCTGGCCTACATGGTCAAGCCGAAGACATCGTCGGTGTTTGAAATTGATGTCTATGACACGGCGCTACGGGACGTGAAACACCTGACTACCGGGACTGCGAAAGATAGGATGAACGTCGCGCCGATCTGGTCTGGCGATGGGAAATTCATCTTCTATACGCAAGAGCAGGCGAAGGGGACGGACTCCAATATTTTTGTAGTGGAGGCCGGTGGAGGCGAGAGCACGCTGCTGACGCCGCACGACGGCGAGAAGATGTACGAGGCGGATGATGTTTCGCCAGACGGGAAATATCTCCTGATCACATCGAACGCCGGCAATGGATACGACAATGCTGGATTGCTCGAAATCGCCAGCAAGAAAATCCACTGGCTGACCGAAGATAAATGGGAGATCGAAGGAGCGAAATTTTCTCCTGACGGCAAATCTCTGACCTACACCGCCAATGTCGATGGCAACAACGAGATTTATCTATACGACGTAGCCGCCGGAAGAGCTCGCGCCTTGCCGCTGCCGAAGGGCTTGAACTGGCCTGCGGGGCGTACGTCACCGTTCACTCGCAATGGATCGAGAATGCTTTACATGCATAGCGGTGCGACCGCGCCTGGCGATTTGTGGGTTTATACGTTTTCTGATGAAGCGGAGAAGATCAGCGGCACGCGGGCGGGGGCGCCCGCGCCACACGGCAAATCGCATCAGCTCACGCATTCGCTGGTGGGAGGGGTGCGCGCCGAGGATATGGTCGAGCCCTACCTCGTTCACTATCCCAGCCGCGATGGGAAGTGGACGATCTCGGCGTTTGTCTACGTGCCGTATAACCTGCCGCGTAATGGCGAGAGTCCGGCTATTGTTTATGTCCACGGCGGTCCGACGGCGCAGACGATGAATTCATTCAATCGCTTTGTGCAGTACATGGCGAATCAGGGCTACCTGGTGATCGCTCCCAACTATCGCGGCTCAACGGGATATGGAAAGGAATTTCAGCAGGCGAATCTGTTTGATATGGGAGGCGGCGATCTGCAGGATGTGCTGGCGGCGGCCGACTGGATCAAGCAGACGGGATACGTCGATCCCAAGAAACTGATTCTGATGGGCGGCAGCTACGGCGGATATTTGACGATGATGGGGGTTACGAAGGCTCCTGAGATGTGGGCGGCGGGAGTTCCCATTGTGCCTTTCGTGAACTGGTTCACCGAGATCCAGAATGAGGACCCGGTTCTGCAACAGTCCGATCTGGCAACCATGGGCGACCCGGTGAAGAACAAGGAGCGCTACGAAGACCGGTCGCCGATTAACTTCGCAGATCAGATCAAGGCGCCATTGTATTTGCTGGCCGGGGGGAACGATCCGCGGTGCCCCAAGACCGAGGCGAAGCAGGTGGTGGATGCGGTCAAGAAGCGCGGAGGCGTGGTGGAATACAAAGTTTATGAGAATGAGGGCCACGGCTTCGCGCGGGTTGAAAATCAGATCGATGCATATAAACGGGTGGCGGACTTTTTGAAGGCGCACGTCCCGCCGGCCGATTGCGGTTGCGAGCTGAATCAATGACCGCGGAGCCGCGCGGCGATGGATGAGGGTCGAGGAGAAGCGTAAACCATGTACGACGAGATCGGCGTTGCCAAGCACACGTCGGCGTCGGGGTGAGGGGTTGGTTTTGCTCTTGCTTTTGGTGTTGCTTTTACTCTTGCCGACCAAGGCACGTTGTCCAATCGTGAGATGGGAACTCGGTCCCACCAGCCACGTATTCGATTCCACCGCGCGGAACCATGATTTGTTTTTCAAACTCCCTCACGCTCGAGGGGGCCAGGGAACCCATTCACAGCGTCGGGGATCAACGGCACCCTGGTGGTTTAACCCGGGCGTGCTTCGGTTTTTGTCGGCTATTTCGAATCGGATTGCATGAGGAAACACAGCCGACATGATGTTCCTTGCTCCCATCACTCAGTACTTTGAGAGAACGAAAACATTTGCTCAACATCGACAGGTTTGATCTGGTGCAGATGCAACAATTCCTCACCGTGGGAGGATCCATCTGGGTCCTCGCTCACGCCAAAGAAACTCCCAAACGTCGGGATCGCACTTGCGCTTCGCCACTCTGAGATGCCCATTTTGATACCGATGCGCCATGTTCACTCTCCTTCTCTTTGACGCACGGGCGGGTGCCCGCCATTTAACCTTTCCGGCATATGCTTGTCCAGTTCGGAAAGCCCTGGGGTTGGGAATTTCTCGCGCAGAGGACTCCTTTGGACTCCCGGCTTCACGAAGTTTTCTAGTCGCGGCCGCTGTTGCAAGCGGTTCCCAGAGCGGCTCAATTATTCATGAGGGTTTAATCTTGCGATGAGATGTGCGGCCTTAGAATTACTAGCGCAATAAACTTCAGGGTCGCTTTACCCTTCGTTTGTGCAACTGAGTGACTAACGCGACCGAGACCAGAGCATGTCCTTGTCCCAAGGCAAGAAGGTTTTTGTGCTCCTTTGTCAACATGGAGCCAACTGGGAAAGGTTTGCTTAGCGGGTCGTTTTATTTACTCAAATTTCGTTTGGGTAATGCTCTTTGGGATTGAGAACCATTGTGACTTGGTGGTCCGGGTTCTGTGAGTAGTCATGCCGCACCCCTTCGCACTACAAAAGATCTCTATTGCAAAATTGCGCCATCGCCGGAAAGACCGTGGCTATATGCTGATGACGCTGATGCTGGCTATGGCCATGCTCACGATCGGAATGCTCGCTGCGCTTCCAAACATTTGCCAGCAGATCAAGCGCGACCGCGAAGAAGAGTTAAGACACCGGGGCACGGCTTACATGCGGGCCATTGAACGCTTCTACAGAAGGCTCGGACGGTATCCGTCGCGCATCGAAGATCTGGAGAATACCAATAATGTGCGCTTTCTCCGCAAGCGCTACAAGGACCCTATGAGCCGGGATCCGAAAACTGGCGAGGAGAAGGACTTTAAACTCCTCCGCCAGGCCGATATCTGGCAGAATGCGCTCCCTGGGCAGGGCGGATTGCTGGCTCAAGACGGATCGGAAGAGGCAGGCGGCAGTGAGGCTCAAGCGGGCGATGCGGTTGGCCAGAACGCCAAGGATGGCGACTCCAGTGGCTCTTCTTCCGGCAACCTGGATGCATCGGACAATTCGAAGTCGACCGGATTGTCGTCTTCGAATTTCCATCAAGGATCCAATTCTGGTTTGGGCTTGCACGGCCCGGCGCTGGGCGGGGGACCGATTCTGGGCGTTGCCAGCACGAGCAAGGCGAGGTCGATTGGCGTGTTCTTCGATAAGGATCATTACAACGACTGGCTCTTCTTTTATATAATGCAGACTCAGCGCAGCCAAGGCCTGCTGGTAGGGCCAGTGAATCCTGGTCTCCCCACTGCCAACCTGAGCGGCCAGACTCCTGGCCAATCGGGGGGTTTGCCGGGTCAAGCGCCAATACCAAACACCGGCCTGACTCAAGCCCCGCAATCTCAGTAAAACCCGGAGCAGACGCAGCCCCAATAGTATTGTTGATCACCAAGTCCGCCTTGATGATAAAGCGGTGATTCGAATCCAATGGGGTAGCAGGGTCATCCGAGGTTTCTTACGGGCAGCCCTCACACACCGGGGTTCGCGACACGTAGTAGCCCATCGACACTTGCGTCGATGGTGGATTCCCATTTACTAAGTCTGTCTCGATCCAGAGGCCGTGCCCTGGGTCGATGTAGTAGTAGTCCACCGTCATCGGCGGCGACGGCGACAACGGAAAGATCGAGCTAAATGGCGCGCTGGGATCGGCATAGAGAGTTCCCGGAAAAGGAGCGTTCGATTCCGGGCTATTAAAGGTACCGAGAAAGCCGTTGTCCTGGGAAGCGCCGCCGGCAAGATTGGCGTCTACAAGGCCAGATACCGGGGGCGTACCCGACGGGTTGACATTCAACTGGGCCGTGCCGTCGTTCTCGCTGCCATTTTCCTGCGTAAAGCTGAACGCGTAGGGCCCAGTGAAAGCGGCGGTTGCCGTTGACTGCGCGTAAGCCACGCCGGTTCCAAGCGAGGGATAGTGCAAATCGGATTGGGGTCCCGGATCCCCAACTGCGAGAATCAGTGCCGTCGGGTCCGCTCCAGTCAGCCCAGTGAGATAGAAAAAGAACTGGGGCCGATAGGTGGGATTCAGGGGGGCGTTGAAGGTGATTGAGGTCGAAGGCGTACAAGCGGTACAACCAATGGTGGTGCGACCGGTTCCGCTAGAGTCGACAGCGTATGTTCCGCTGAATGACGAGCTGATCTGAGCGCCTGCCTGCGGATTCTTTTGAACGATGTTGTAGAGTAGAAAAGTGTCGGTGTAACCGCTGTTATTGACAATATTACCGTTGCCATCGGACTGGAATAGGCCCGCCGAAGTCAAGGTAAAAGGAGGGTAAGAATTGCCAGCGGAGTTACTGGAGTTATCTACCCCAGTTATTCCAAAGACGTAAGTCGTCCCGGAGCGCAACGAGGCATTGGTAAAGTTGCCATAGGCGCCTGGGGCTTGACCGATGGCGAGTCCACTGGTAACGCCAAAGCCGGGAACAACGCTCTTCGAATTGGTGTCGGTTTCGATGAGTTTTATGTGAGTAGCGTCCACCATGTAGCCGGTCAAGATGATTGTGATCGGCTTGAGATGGCTGGCGCTCGCTAAGCCAAGCAGCGTAAACGCGACCTGACCAAACATATCGGGAGTTGAGACTTTCGACCCCGCCGCGAAGGGCGCATTGCTTAACTTCTGAGTTCCTTTGATGATCTCGTCGGTCACGCCCGTAATGGTCGAGCCAGACGCGACGTCAAAAACGCCGCCGAGGGCCAAAGGCGGATTGTTGTTGGAGGCATCGAAGTCAAGCACATCGATGCCGCTCAAGGCGAAAGCGAAGCTGCCAGTGGGCAAGGCTGCGATCGCGGTGGAGTCTTGCAGTTCCATGGTTCCGGTCGCGGAGGCGCCGGTCGCCGCGGATCCCAAATCCATTTGGGTAATCACCGCGTGCGGATTCTGCACTTGCGGATACGGCGAATCGTTCAGGAACACAAACGTAAACGTCTCAATGCCGTTCCCGCCAATGCTAGCGTCTCCCGTGTTCAACGTTATCGTTCCGCGTCCGTCGCCACCAAGAAAATAACCGCTACCTCCAGCAACGATGCTGTCAGTCACGGATATCCCACTGGAATTTACTGTTTGTTCGCCGCCCGTCACGTTACCTTGCCCATCGACCGCGATAACGCCGGCAAACTGATACGGAAGGGAGCTTGCGATCCCCTGCGCCTGGAGAACATAGTTACCTGGCGCAAGGATGCTGTCGAAGGTCGAGATTGTGACCGGAGCGACAACGTTCTTCGTGTGATCCGCGGTCGCGTAGGCCACAACCTCGGCAACCGTGCTGTTGCTCGAAATCGTTGCCGGTGCCGTATACGTGATCGGCGCACCGCTATCCGTGTGAGAGGAAGTACTCCCGTTCACAGTGAGCGTGCCGCAATTGCCGGAGTTCTGGCAAATCAGATTCCAATCCACTCCTTCCGATGGATTGTTCGGGTCGTCCGTAACCACTGCCGTGAGATTCTCCGAGAAGCTGACGGCAATCGATCCTCCCGGCTGGGGCATAAAAGTGATGGCGACCTTGGACGCTGGCGGCGGTGGAGGATTCTGCACATTCGCAGTGCTTCCTCCTCCGCATCCGGCAAGGATTGCGATCATGACCGCCGGGAGAAGAAGGAAAATCCATCGATTAGTGGCCACTGCCGATCTCCTTTATTTTTCGCTTGCAATCTTTGCACGCCGACCGATTAAGTCCTAAATTCAACTTCCGATTTCCTGTCGCCACGCTAGTTCACCGTCTGTGTTAGCGAAGCCGAGCTGCTGCTAAAGTTTTGGTCGCCGCCATAGGCTGCGGTGATGGTGTGGGTACCCGCCGTCAGCATCGACGTTGTGAACGTTGCTATGCCCCCACTCAGATTCCCCGTTCCTAGTTTTGTGCTGCCGTCCTCAAACGTCACAGGTTCTCCGTCCGGCGGTGCTCCATTCGATGAACTCACGATTGCGGTAAAAGTCACTGTCTGTCCGGATTGCGACGGGTCCGGGGAAGATGAGAGGGTAACCGTGGTCGCGACGCCCCCTCCGAGACCGACCTGCCCTGTGCCCCGCAGGTAGACGGTTTGTCCCACGCCGGAAAATAGTTCAGGCGTGTAATTGATCGTGAGTTTTCCCGGCAGGAATCCCACGCTGCCAGGCTTGAAAGTTACCGTCAAAGTACAACTGCTGCCGGGAGCCAGCGTGACCGGGCAGTCATCCGACTCCGAATAGTTGCCGCTCACCAAAATTTTGCCGACGAAGGTCACCGCCTGCGGGTTGGCCAGGTTCGGATCATTGAGCAGCGTAACTGTCATTGGAGCGCTCTTCTTGCCTACAGCCTGATTCCCAAAATCCAGGCCCGCGCTGGGCAGCATCCGCAGTGGGCTTGGTCCATTCGATCGCAACTCCACCGGATAGCGTCCGCTGTCGATTTCGCAGTCGGTTGTAACGCCGCTCGCACATTGAACGGTGTTCAGTTCCAGAAAATAATCTAGGCCGCCGCTTGAAATGCCGCTTGAGTTTGCCGGTGTGTTCGGCTGAGGCACATAGGTAATCTGGACGCTGCAGCTTTCCTGTGGGTAGAGCAAGGCATTCGAGCAGGTGTCCGCGGAGATTTGGAAGTTCGGCTGCGAAGTACCCAAATCGACGTCGCATGTATATTGTGGTTCTGAACCACCGTTCGCAGCTACAGTGTTCGCCACCTGCAGTCCGGGAATTTGGCTGGACGTTGTCAACGGACGTGGAAGGGCGAGTGCCGCTTGGGACCATAGCCCGTTCGCCAGTCGTGTCCACCGGTCCACGCAAGGCGGTCCACCGAGTATCTGCACAGGATTTCCGCCGATGTTGGTAAATGACAGCGTTTGAGGAAGGCTTGCTTCCGGTGGGCTGAATTGCTCCTCCGCACCGAAATCGAGTTCGGGCACCGACGGTTGAATGGCACTGAGACCGAGGCCCGAGATGGGCACGGCAAAGGATCGATCGGCATCCTCCGGTCCATTGACACCCGTAACGGTCAGGGTTGCGGTCTGAGGGAAAGGGCACCACTCCGGTGGAGCACCGGAAATCGTCGGTGGACTCGGGTACGGCAGCCACGGACAAGCCTCTTGCGGCGTAAAGGTCACTTTCGCCGTGCAAGATTGCCCCGCACTGAGGTTGAAAGGCTGCCCTTGCGAAGCGACTCCTCCGGCACCGCAAGTGTCTGTCTCGGCGAAACTAGGCAACCCGTTAAAATCGGTGACGCCGCTGCCAAATAGGGGGCTGTCAGTGTTGAGAATAAAGTTCAGCGCCAGGTTGCTCAGCGTCGTGCCGGAATTGTTGGCCAGCGTAATGCTCTGGGGTGTGGCGGGTGTGCCTAACAGCTGACCAGGGAAGGTTAGAATCGCCGGGCCCAGTGTGATCGGCTCCTGGCAGGCGGTAGTACTGTTGAGCGCCAGGCAGATGAAGCCCAAATCTCCAGGCGCGGTGCCTACCAAGGGACACGTCTTCGTGGTCACTTGGTATGCGAGGCCAAGCATAGAGTGCAGAACGTTGCCGTTCGTCGTGGGGGTTAAGATTACGGGTTGAAGGTTAGCTCCATTCAAACCGGCTTGGCTGGCCGCGATGCCAATCTGGCCATCATTTGATCCATTGAGGTCAATGAGCTGCAAAATGACAGTATTGCCACTGATTTGTCCATTCACGGAGACGGAGCCGGCAGGGATACACGGGTAGTTGCTTAGACCAGTGATTGGATCCATAAAAGTTAAGGTCCCAGTTACAGTCGCATTGCTGGCGCCGATATTTGCTCCCTGCGTGAGCGCTCCGGTCACGGGAAAATCTTGATTACCTACGGCTGAATTGTTCTGCGGAGGGCCGGCGCTGTGAAAGCTTCCGGTGATTGATCCGGTCAGCGGCGGCACGAAGAATGCGCTCCAGGTCAAGTTAGGTTGAGCAGCGTCACAGGAGGGGGTACCGCTGGGAGTGACGACTGTTGATGAAGACTTAGTGGGATCACCGGTCAAAGTAGGGCCGGCGGCTGTGGAACCCAGTGTTCCTGCGAGAGCGAACGTTGTATTGTTCGACGGGGTTCCAGCCACGACCGTAAGAGTTACTGTTTGGCCGGAAAGCGACCCGCTGACCGTGGCCGTTCCGCTGTTGCAAACGACCGCTTGATCATTTTGAACATTGGAGATGGAATACACCGCTTGTCCCGTTACTGACCCGTTCGCCTGCAGCAGAAACCCACCCTGTAAGCCATAAACGGTACCGGTGGGAGCGTTCGGACTCGCCATCGTGAACTGCCAGTTCCCGGAGAGCGTTGCACCTTGTGGCACGTCGCTAGCCGCACCGCTCCCACCGCAGGCCGAAAGCGCCATGATTATCATTACCGCGACTATTACCGCGGCGGCGAACAACGAGACCCTGAGAGCATTTCCATGCCCTCGCCATGATCGGATCCGCTCACAATGCGCGCGGTGTCGCAATCGACCATCAGTCAATCTCAGCATGATCCTCCGCACCGTGCAAAGTGCGATCGTCTGGGCCCGGCCACCACGATCTCGACCGAATGCTTGTTATGGCCGGTGAATGTCTTTAGCAGAGAAAGCCGCGCATCGAGCATGCCTTCCACGCCGAAATCGAGGCGGGACGTTGAGAGTGCCTGCTGACTAAATCCGGTTCCTGTGATCGGCACTGTAACGATCGTCTCGTCGCTAGGACTTGTAGCCACCAGCGTTGCGATAAGAGGAGAAGGACACTGGTTCGGCGGAGTCCCGACGGCGCAGGTTTCCAGTGGGGAAAACATAATCGAAATGTCACACGTTTGCCCGGGATTGAGGTTGAATGGCAGCCCTTGCGATGGGAGTCCGCCGAGACCACAAATATCGGTCTCCATAAAATTATTCGCACCGCTGTTGTTCACTAAAGTCAGAGTCACGTTGCCTAATGTGTTCCCCAAGTGGTTAGTAAGAGTGATCGTCTGGATACTCTGCGCTGACCCGACGGCTTGAGGGTCAAACATCAAAGCTGACGGAGCGAGGGCAATCGGCTGTTGGCAGGCAGTCGTGCTGTTCAACGCGAGACAGATGTTTCCGAAGTCCCCAGCGGTGTCGACGTTCTCGAGGGTACCCGCACAAGCGGCCGTCGCCACCGAGTAAGAGGGTCCAGTACCATGCAGAAGGTATGTGCCGTTTACGGGGTCGAAGGTAACGGGATTGACACCCGTGCTCCCCAAGGAACCGACCGGTTCGCCGATTAGACCCCATTCTGTCCCGTCGGATCCCACGATTTGGAGGGAGACGGAGTTTCCGCTGATTTGTCCGTAGACTTCCGCCACGGTAAAACAAGGGTAGTCGCTCGCTTGCGTCAGCGAGTTGAAAAAGCTCAAATTCCCCGTGACGGCTTCACTGCTTGTCCCGCTGTTCGCCGCCTGGATAATTCCTCCCGATACCAGGAAATCCTGCTCGCTCAGCCCGGCGGTACCGCCGGCGCTATGAAAGACCCCTTGAATCGAACCCGTGAGCGGCGGCACGACATAGGCACTCCATTGAAGGCCCGTTTGGGCGGTTCCGCAAGGGGAACCGTCACTTGCAGCGCCGGCAGTCGACGAATAGGTGCCCGTCATCGTCGTGCCGTTCAAGTTAAGCATTCCTGCAAGTGTGAAGGTCTGCGTGCCCGCTACCGCAGTGAGATTAACAGTCTCGGCGCTGATCGTTCCGGTAACCGTTGCGGATCCCGTGTTACATGGGACCAATAAGTCCGGCAACGATACCGCATAAGTCGCGGCTCCATTCACCGAGCCCCCGTTCTCCAACAAAAAGCCACCTTGTAATCCGCCCGTGAATGAACCATCCGCGGGAGGCGCCATCGTGAACTGCCAGTTGCCGGAAAGCGATAAATCAATGGGTGGGGCCGAGGATGAGCCGCCGCCCCGACCGCAGGCGGAAAGCACCATGATGGCTGCTAGCAGCAACAGCCAGAGCCCGTTCGCGTACGGCGCGCGCCGTCGGGCCGGAAGCAATTGCCGGCTCGTACCAACCAACGTCCCACTTTTAATCAATGCTTCCATGATCACTGATCTTCTAAAAACCTAGCTTGAAACCAAACTGTATGGTCCGCGGCCGGTGCGCATCGACCGGGTGCAAAAAGGAAGCGCCGGTGACGCAATCGGCTCCGTTACCTGCAAATCCCGCGGAATACGAGGGGCCGGCATAGCAACTGATCACGTTGTTCCCGGTGCTGCCCGGATTATCGGGATCGTAGACCCGAAACTGAGTGTGATTAAAAACATTAAAGGCCTCGGCCCGAAACTCGAGGTCCCCCGACTCCCATATCTTGAAATGTTTCAACAGCGACACGTCAAAGTTCAGGCGGCTGGGATTATTCAGAAAATTCCGTCCGGCAGTTCCAAAGGTCAGTCCGCGTGGAGCTACAAACTGCGAGGGATTGCCGATGAGCGGACCAAAGCTCTTAGAGTTGTCGAACGGTGACGGCAGACCCGTTGCCAGATCGGGATAGGAGGCCGCGATGCCGAGACCGGAGGAAACTCCGGCGTTGTCGGTCAGCGAGATACCTGTGTTACCGGCGCTGTTGATTACCGTGAAGGGAGTCCCCGACTGATACAGCGTCACTCCCGAGAGCTCCCACCCATCAAGCAACGCATTCGACAGCGCGGAACAACAATTTGCTTTGGCAGCGGTTGTATCCGCTGGCCGGTCGTTGGCCCAGTCACTGAAGCGCCGGGGAAAATCCTTGAGCGGAAGCCGGTACACATAGCTGATATTGAGCAGGTGACGCTCGTCAAAACTTGAGCTGGCCTTGTTCTCGCGCAGGTCGTAAGAGTCGGCGAGGATTGGATCGCTGCGGTCGGAAGCGTCATCGATCGAATGACTATAAGAATATGAGACGCCGACGGTCAGCGGTCCGCTGTCATGTCGCAGCGTGCCCTGAACGGCATGATACGTCGAATTCGCTACATTCTCTAACGAGAGGATTCTCCCTAATCCCGAATAAGGCCGTCCGGGAAGGGAGTTAACATTCGGAATATTCGGATTGGTGCAGGCCGCCTGCAGATACATATAGGCGGGGTTTTGGGGCGTTACCAGTGTCCCGTTCATCAGAAGAAAGGGAGTGGTACCATCGCCCGGGTAATTTCCCGGCATCGGCGTGCCATTGGAAGGGATTGTGCAGTCGGAGATAGTGAGTGGTTCGTTCGGGCCGAAGGGATTCGCGCTGAGCGGTAACGGCCTTAGCTGGTTAAGTTGACGCTCGACGGTTAAATGGGTTCCCCTGCTCCCGACATATGCGAGGTTGATCACCGACCCCTTTGCGACTTCCCGCTGAACCCCAAAACTCCACTGCTGGGCGTAGGGCCAAATCGCTTTAGTGGGAATTGAAGTGACGTCAAGAGGAAAGGCGTTTCCAGCCACAGGCTGCACGGAACCTGGGGTGGCTGAGGGGCTGACGCAAGCGGCGTTGGCAGGATCAAAGGCCGATCCGTAGCCGACATTCCCGATGCAAGAGTAGTTCACTGGGAGTTGCTGCGTCATGCTGAGAACGATCGGGGCGCTCGCCTCGAGGGAACCCGTGTTCGCCTCATTTCCAGTGCCGTGCTCAAAGAAGATGCCATAACCGCCCCGAATCGAGGTTTTACCATCGCCCCACGGATCCCAGGCGAAACCAATCCGAGGCGCCGGATTGAACAGATGTCCCTGCATACAGCTTCCCGGACTGCCGTTGTAGCCGCACCGAACCAAACCCAAGTCGCTCACCACGCCAGGATCCAACTGGAAGGTGACAGGATCGAAGGAGACCGGCACCGAGCCGGCAGTTCTATCCAAAAGCTCCCCATAGACGGGGTCGACAGCAAATCGCGTTGCATTGAATCGTGATGGCATCCAATTCCACGCGTTGCGGTTCTTCTCGCTGTAAGTGCCAAACAGACTTATCCGCAATCCCAGATTCAATGTCAGGTTGCGGGTTACTTTGTAGTCATCCTGAAAATAGGGCTCGGCGATCTGAAAACGCTGATAGTAACGGCGCTTGGAAGAATCCTGCGTAAAGCTCTGGATGAATCCCTGGAGATTGTGGGGCGGATTCTGCGTTGACTCAACTAGAAAGTCGGCGAAGGCGTTCCCCGTACTGTGCGCAAGATTGCTGTAAGTCAGCAAGCCCTGCTCATCGCCCGACGCCGCGCCAATGGCATTGTTGTCCTGGTTGCGCTGGGAGTACACATATTGCACGCCCAACTGAAGAGTGTGTTTGCCCACCACCTTATCCACGTCGTCGCGCACTGAGTAAGTTGGATTGGAGTGGCCCCATGGCATGTACGAAGGGTCGACGGCAAAACCTCTCCCGCCATAGGCAGCATTGGTGCCAAGAAAATTTACTCCCGGCATCTTGCCGCCAAAGCCGTTGTTAAAAATATGACCAATGCCACACTGCGGAAGAAGAGTAGCCGGATCAACGCTGAGCAGAGGATTACATTGTCCGGGAGCCGACGGGTCGGTAACAAGAGGCTGATCTAGCGTACGGTCGCGCTGGAATCGCGCGCCACCAGGCCCATTCTGATCCGCCAGAGTGATGTTCGAGTTCACGAAGCTCACGACCAGATCGTTGAGCAGCGTGTTCGAAATTGGCTGGGTGAATGACGCTACCAGGCTTGTGCCCGGCCCAAAGAAGCGGTTCTCCACGGTTGGGAATGAATTCTGCACGATTCCCCATTGTGGCGTCAGCACGCTCGTATCCCAAGCGTCGTGAATGTAGCGAAACGACAGCTTCGCCCCTCTGTTGTTCAGAGTTTGATCGATGCGAAATAATTCCTCGCGCCAGTAGGTAGAAGGGGAATCGGCGGTGACGTAACAGTGATTCGGGTCGCTGGGGTCCGGGCTGGCGGCGTTGAAATTGACCAAGCTGAAGTTGCAGCCAAACGGAGCGTTGGGCAAGGGTATGAGATTCGAATTGAGGATGGCGATTGCATTTTTGTCCACGCCGAATGTCGATTGCTGGCCGGTCTGACCGACGACTTCCAACTGGTTATTGGGGAACGTGTTGAGTCCGTTTGCCTGGAGGATGGTCGGGCAGTCCGGGTACTGCGCACGGGAAATCGTGCCGGTGCCGCCACCGATCGGGCAAACATCGGTGAAATCGAAGGCCTGATAAACGGCCCCACTCGGGCCGGTTTGCAGGTACTTCTGGATCTTTCCCGATTGCAAGATCAGGCCACGTTCTTTCAAGCCGGGAACGGCCTGGTTGTACTCGATGGGCGCCTTCTCGAGACGGATTTCTTCGGAGAAAAAGAAAAACGTTTTGTCCTTTCTCGTATTGAACACGCCGGGAATGTAGAGAGGGCCTCCGATCGTGCCCCCGAAATCCTGCCGCCGATACAACGGAGCCCTGGCGCCGAAGGTCTGGCCGCCGGAAAGCTGCCCCGGAGGAGGCGGACTCGTATATACGACGTCGAAGTAGTTGCGCGAGTTAAATGCCTCGTTGCGAATGAAGTCGTAGATGTTACCGTGCCACTTGGCAGTCCCGGACTTAGTAGTTACCTGAACCGTACCTGACGCGGTTCGCCCGTATTGCGCACCGTAGTTGGAGGTTAGTACCTTTACTTCCTGAATGGCATCCAGGCTGGGGTAGACCATGAGCGTGCTAGCCGCGCCGTTTAGCCCGGTATTCAGCACGTCGCTCCCGTCGACTTCGAAGCTGTTGTATTCGACGCGCCCGCCATTCACGCTGTATTTCACACTGCCAACTACTCCCACCTTGGCTTCGTCCTGTCCCGTCTGATTACTTACGCCAGGCGCGAGGGCGATAAGCTGCGTGAAATTACGTCCGTTGAGTCCGATCGAAACTACCTCCTTTTGCGTAATTGTGCCGGAGACGGTGGAGGTCTCGGTTTCCACTTGCCCGACATTGCCGGCCTCGACATTGACTTCTTCTGTTTTAGCCTTAGCTGGCACCAGCGAAACGTCGAGTGTCAATTCGACCCCCGGCGTCAGCGCGATGTTATCGAAGGGCATGTTGCCGAAGTTGGGAGCTGTTACGAGCAAGTTGTAAGTACCAGGCTCGAGTTCCACAAACGAGTACGCTCCCTTGCTATTGACTGTCGTTTCAAATCTTGCTCCGGTTGAGCTAGTTATCACCGCTTTTGCATCGGTAACGACTGCCCCTGTCTGATCGGTAACCATCCCAGCGATAGCGCTCTTGTCCCCGGCAATTTTCCGAAGCGCAGGAGAGGTGGCTTGTTCCGCGGGCTCCGCGCCGGCCTCGACCGCCGGTTTAGCCCCCGCTGGCCCCAGGGTGGCGTCCAGCGTCAACTTTTGGCTGGGAGACAACGTGATGTTGTCGAAGACGGCATCGGCGAAGTTGGGCGCCGAAACCGTCAAGGTGTATGTCCCCGGATACAGCTCCGACACGGAGTAAAAGCCTTTGCCATCGACGGGGATTGCAAGCCTCGCGCCCATCATACTCAGCACCACTTTTGCATCGGGCAAAGGGGCGCCTGCTTGGTCCGTTATCTTGCCGCTAAGGGTGGTCCTGGCTATCTCGGTCCCCGGCTGCTCCTGAGCATTGCCCAGCAAAAATCCGAGAAACACAATCGTCAAGACACTAACGACCCGAGACAACATATGACCCGCACACAGGCACACTATTCACTCCACGAACAAGAAGCTGTTGAAAGGCAAGCGCGAATTCTATACGGCCCCGCGACGCCCCAAGGTTAAGGGAATGTGAAATCTAGCGGGAACGCGAGCGGCGCGGGCTGCCGCGACGCTCATCTTGCACCAGTGACTCCGAGCTCAAATTCGCGATTCTTTTACCAAAAGCTGAGGCTGGTTAAAACCGCGAAAGGCGAAAC
Source organism: uncultured Acidobacteriaceae bacterium (assembly GCA_963821295.1). Lineage (GTDB taxonomy): Bacteria > Acidobacteriota > Terriglobia > Terriglobales > Acidobacteriaceae > Acidiflorens. The sequence goes on from CAWGDB010000004.1 coordinate 376,045, forward strand.
GCGTTTCACGCTCATCACCGCGCGAGCGGCGACAATTTCCAGTCGACGCGCCTTTTCACGTGTTAACAAACTTTCATCGACTTGTCACACAACCTTAATTTTTGAGCGCCCCTGGAGGGATAGACTTCGGCCTGCAAACGCAAACTCCTATTTAGGGAATTGGTCTGTGCCGCTTTGCGCGTCACGCGCTCAATTCCATCAATTGCTGGCGCAAAGTTTCGGGGTTTCGTCGGGAGCTTTCTCCTTGCGTGTGGCCTGGCGCTGCATGTGTAGACCTAAATCGTTTTCAAAACCTAATTGAGAGAGGGATTAACATTATGTCGCGTCTAAAACTGATTTTCGGAGCGCTGTTGTTGACTGTGATGGTGGGACTTGCGCCTCTGGCACAGGCCTCTGCAGTCCAAGCGACGCTTGTAGGTTCCTCCGGCGCGTGGCAATTGATGGGCGTCGGTGCTTACAACTTTTGTGTAACCCAAAACGGCGCGGGTAACTGCTTTCACTGGACGAGCGCCTCCAACGTTGTCGACCTTAATGACACACGCGTGTCGCCCACCAATTCTGACCCGGGCACGGCCTGGATCGTTTGGGCCGTCAACGGCGGAACCGTCACCAAGGTGTGGTCTGACACGAAGGTCGACACCATCGTGGGGGATCGTTGCTTCTTTGCTCAGCCCCAGTGCACCGTGATCGCGACCGCGGCCAATCTTGCGGGCAGCGGTTCCGGGCAGATCTCGTCTACTGTTTGGGGTGCGGACACGGCTCTCCCATCGGCGGTCTCCGCCATCTTCTCAGCCGGCACTCCAGCCAATGCTGTGCTTTCTGACGTTCGAGCCGAAGATGCGGCCTTTGAATCCTGCCGCGTCAACTCTGCCCTGGGCGCCGGAAGTTACGCGGGCGCTGCGAGCGACGGTCTTGACGGCCTCGGATACAACGCCAACAATCAACCAGGCGTTTGCCCGGCCTCTGGCCTCTCGGTGGACCACTATGTGGGAACTCCCATCAAGAGCGCGTATCCTTCGAGCACCTCCCTAGCGAACGTTCTGGCCTTTAACATCACTGGTAATGACCCCATCAGCGGCACCAAGATTCCTGCCTATACTTCGGTGAATTTGGGAATCGATCCGCTGGTCGCGTTCTTCGAACGCGATAAGGGGCAGCTCAAGAACCTCCAGAACGTCAGCGTCGAACAATTGCAAGCGGCGTTCTCCGGCGTCAATTGCGACGCGAGTGCTTTTGGTCTTCCCGCTGGGAACATTGGTGTCTTTGTGCGTGAACCGCTGTCAGGCACAATGACTGCCACGGAACTAAGTTTGCTCCGCAAGCCCACCGCGTATACGGGTACGGGCGGCGGCGGCGTACTTGGCGCAAGCCAGGAGGCCAACGTGGATGGTCCGGTCAACAACCCTCTCAATGCCCAGGCCGGAACTTGCCTGGCAGGTTTGGGCGCGCGCTATCGTGGAGTGGGTGCGGGCGAAATCGTGAACTGGGTTTTGAATTCGGGGAGCATCCGGGGAACCGACGGAATCGGCTACACGTTCTACAGCTACGGCAACGTCAGCAAGTTTGCCAATAACCCCAACTACGGCTACGCCACTTTGGGCGATGTCGATCCGATTTGGACGAGCTACGGACCGCAGCTCTCGACCGGAAAAGGCTACGATCCCGGTCAACCTGCCACCGCTGGCACGTTGCCGGGCGCGGTGAACCTGCCGGCTGCTTGCAGCGGCGCATTCCCCTGCCCGGAAAAGGAGATCTGGGCCGGCGGCTTGTCGTATCCGAACGTTCGCAGCGGCGCCTACAACTGGTGGTCGATCATTCGCGTGATCAGCTACGCAGGAGCTAGGACGGCGGTTGGCGATCTCGTGAAAGGCGCGCAAGTTGCAGCCGTTGACGACGTCCCGGATTTTGTGCCCGCCGTGAAAACAGTCGGGAAGACGCAGACCGATCCTGGTTTGGTCATCGTGCGTTCGCACTACCAGGAGTATGACGGGGCCGGCACCTTGATTGGTGCTGCTCCTGTTAACACCGGCGGAGTAAAAGAACAGGGCGGTGACGGGGGCGGCGCAATCCTCCCCTGCGCTACGGCCGCGCTTTGCTCTAAAACCGTTCAGCAGGTTCAGGGTAATAAGGGCCTTCAGGTCAGACCGTAATTCGACCTGATGGTTCCACTGGGTACGGAAGGCGGGCCGTTTCTCTCGGCCCGCCTTCTCTTCTTTGTAACATTGCAACTCTGGAGTCCAGCCCGTAAGATCGCGGGATAGTTTTGCTCGCGATCCTCATATCGGACATTTGCCTCCACCATCTCTTCGTGCGACAAACTTCGAGGTCTGGGAAAGAAAGTATGATGTCCAGTTTTCTATCGTTCAAATCCATAAGGGTACTCGTACTTGGCAGTGCCATCTTATTCCTGGCGCAGTCTAGCCTGGCTCAAATTCCGTTGACACCGGCGCCTCTTGCCAATCCCGTGGACGCTCGCTTTAAAGACGTGCAGGAAGACTGGACCTCACCCGCGTTGACGAGCAGCCATCTGATGCCAGCCCGGCCGCTCGAATTCATCAACGATTATCCTCACTACACGATGGACCTGCTGCGGGTCCAGTGGCGTTGGGGCGATCCCATCGACCTGTACATAATCATGCCGAAGGGAGTGAAGAAGCCGCCGGTGATCTTGTATCTCTATGGCTACCCCACAGACACGGAGATTTTCCGGCGCGAAGATTACCAGGAACTGGTAACCAGGAACGGCGTCGCCGCCGTAGGCTTTGTTTCCGCGCTCACAGGACAACGCTACCATGATCGTCCGTTGAAGCAATGGTTCCTCAGTGAACTGCAGGAATGCCTTGCGACCTCGGCGCACGATGTGCAGATGGTGCTCAATTACCTGTCTACGCGCGGCGATCTCGACATGGATAGGGTTGGCATGTTCGCGCAAGGCTCGGGAGCAAGCATCGCCATCCTGGCTTCGGCGGTCGATCCGCGCATTAAAGTGCTGGAGGCGCTGGATCCCTGGGGCGATTGGCCAGCCTGGATGGCGACTTCTCCCTTCGTGCCCGAGGACGAGCGGCCACAGTGCCTGAAGCCGGATTTCTTAAAGAAAGTAGGCGCGCTCGAACCTGTTGATTGGCTGCCCAGGATTCAAGCCAAGAGATTCCGGCTTGATGAGGAACTCTTCGACACCAACACACCCAAAGCCGCCAAACAAAAGCTGCGTGCTGCGATACCCGCTGGCTCAAGCGTGATGCCTTACAAGAATATGGACGAATTCAAGGCCGCCTTCGAGGACGGCAAGAACCTGCAATGGATTCAGCACGACCTCGGGTCTATTTCGGTGCCTGCGGAAACAAGAGCAGGGGCACTTTCACGTCCATAACACGAGGTTAAGAATCAGAAAACCTTCAGCGTTGAAACGGTTTGGGTTCCCAATCCTCTCAGGAGAACGCGCGGATTTTCCGAGCCTAAGGTCGAAAGTTGTTGCAACTTCCGTGGGCAACGAGCGGCACATCGGGTTGGGTGTGAGTGCGAATCTCATTGCCTGCCATCGGCAATGAACAAGCAACAGTCGGGTTTGTCTCATGGCAGCAATCCTCCGCAGGATGTGATGTGTGAACGTGATGATTTGGGAACGATCTCGCGCTTCATGGGAGGGTCATGGCCAGGCGAAACCCCATTATTACGTTCCGGTAGTCGGCAGGATTGCGTTCTCGCGCGGCCGGTCGCAGCAGCCACGCCGGAAACATCCACGAGCCGCCGCGATCAACCCGCGGGCAATTGCCTTAGCCGTCCTTCGCCTTGGGGTCGCTCGAAGGGGCCTCGTTCGCGCGCCCGTCGGCGGGAATGCCGGCGTAGGTGTTGTCGTAACAGTCCTCGGTCTACTGCCAAACGTTCCCAGCCATGTCGTAAAGGCCGAACGCGTTCTGTGGCTTCGCGCCCACCGCATGTGCCTGGCCATGGTCGCAAAAGAGACCTTCTACCTTTTCGCATCCGGAGTTGGCATTGAACCAGGCGTGGACAGGCGCGGCAGCCTCGTCATCGCCCCAGTAGAACTTAGTTGTCGTTCCGGCGCGCGCGGCATATTCCCACTCCGCTTCGGTCGGCAGCCGATAAGGCCCGTTTGCAGAGGCCGCGCCGCCCCGGTTCGCCTTGCGGTTCAACGACGCGATATAGGCACGCGCATCCAGCCAGCTCACGCACACGACCGGATCACGGTCACTCTGCGCCTGGCCGGGATCTTCCCAAGTCAACTTCGGATCCTTCTCCCATTTGAAGATGGCGCGGCCGCGGCCGCAACCATCACCGGCCGGGTATCCCGTCTCCCAGGGCAAATGCCGCGTACTCGCCGCGAGTGACGTCATACATGCCCAGGGCGAATGACGGCAATAAGACCTGATGTTGCGGAGCTTCATCAGCAACCGCATACATACTGCCGCCGTGGCTCGCGGCCCACAATTTTTCCTCGGCTGATGAGCCCATGGTGAGACTGCCTGCCGGGACTACCACCATTTCAGGGCAATCCGGGCAGTCGCGAAACACGGCGACCGGCGCGCGCTGCACAGCCGCCGGCTGCGATTCCTGCGCCTGATTTCGCCGCGTGTCGGGCGGTACCAGGTTGTTTGCCCGGTAGTAGACCACCAATTGGCCGTAGTGCTCGCCGCTGTGCTCGATGGCGAACGTCCAGATTGAGCAGTTGTGCGCCAGCCGGTTCCCGAAGAATTTCGATGTTTTGTCCAGCCCCGCGTCACCCTGCTGCTGAATGACTTGCGCTCCGTCGGCGACGGCCTCCTGCACGAACTTCACCACGTCGGCCTTGGTCTTGAAAACGTCTCGCGAAGGATTGTCGCCCTCGCCGAAGTCGGGTCCGATTTTCGATCCGGAGACAGATCCGGAAACCCTGTGTATCACGACGAAATCCAGTGCGGCGGCGTGGAGAAGATTCTGGGCAAAGGTACGCTCGTCCTTCTGTACCTTGAAATCGTATTTGTCTTCGGGAAAATCCTGGGCCATGGCGACCAGCTTGTCACCAATTGCGTTCCACATGCGCAGCATCTCGTCGGCGCGGGACTGCGCGGGTTGTGGCGCTTGAGTCTGGCTCTGCGCGGCGAGCCGCGGGCATGGGGTTAATACAGAAAAAGCCAGCAGAGTGAGGGCGGCTAACGAAGAGCACGAATGCGATCGTTTCGTCATAAGGTCTCCTGAGATCAACTTTGTGATCGACTGATCATCGTCAAATCTCAGAACCCGTTGTCGGTTCACTGGCGAGCAACTACTAACAGTTCATTGGTGCTCAGCTGCGGGTCTTTTTGCCTGGTCAGACACCTCTCGGATCGCGTTGGTCACCGTCTTCGGGTCGTCGAACTGGATGTACTCCGAGCTATTGTGGGCGAAGATTTGTTTAGCGTTCGAAGACAGTTTGAGCCAGCGCGCCTGGGCCAGCGTAGTCTCTTGTTCATATTTGAGGTGCTTCGGCGTGTCCGGGGGCTTCGTTTCCAGGTGGCCGACAGCGTGGTTTCCGCTGGTGAGCACGCGGATGGGCCGGGAGCCGAATGAGCGGCGGTGTTGTTGCAGATAGGTTTCGTCCGCCGGCGTTTGTTCCATTTCCGAAGCATAGGAGTCATACATAGCAACTTTGGTTTGTGCGATTTCTAACATTTTGGCATTCAATTCTGAAGACCACTCAGCTTCCGGTAAACCCCGGAAAAAACTCTGAGCGCAGGTCGCCGGCAACGGCTTGTGCTCGGCAATCGCGTCACGACAGTTGCGCATCTCCAAAGGAATCCTCGCAAGTCCTCGATGTGTCTCTTCTTGCATCGCTTTCGGTTCGACGTCGGTGGGATCGGCGTCAACCAATACCAGCCCCGCAACCTCGTCCATGTACAGGTCCGCAAACGTGCGCATGTTGTCGCCGCCGAAGGCGCTCCCCACCAGAATGTAAGGCCCGCCGATGCCGGCATGGTGAAGGGCGGTCCGTAGCTCTGTGGCGATGCGCACGCTGGTGCGCGGCATGGGACCCGGCTCGCTAAATCCCGTGCCGGCGCGGTCATAGCTGCAGGCGCGTGTCCACTTTGCGATCTCCGGCTGCACCTTCGACCACGCGGGCGCCCAGTCTCCCCATCCGGAATCGAAAATAACCGCGGGCGACCCGCTCCCCACGCAAACGAGATTCAGCCGAAATCCCCCGGCGTCAACGAGCTGGCCGGGGCGCCCGTAAACGATGTCCGCGGGAGCGCTGGCGCTACTTGCCCCTTGCTGCCCGGAGACTGCAATTGCGGACATGAGCACTGCTAAGAGCACGATTCGTGTTTCTCTCATCTCTTCCGCTCCTCGAGTTATCGCAACCACCGATTCATCCATGCCTCAATGCGACGCCAGTTCATTCCTGACCACTTGGCCGTCCTTCATCACGAATCGAACGCGTTCCAATTCCGTGATATCCGCGATTAGGTCTCCCCTGACCGCGACAAGATCGGCGAACTTCCCGGCCTCAATTGTGCCGATGCGGTCTCCCCAGCCCAACATTTCGGCCGCATTCACCGTAACCGCGCGAATCACGTCAAGCGCCGGCATTCCGGCCTGCCGCAACTTAACGAAGGTCGCGGTGCTCGCTTGTCCGCGCGTCATTCCCAGATAGAACCAGCACATGTCCGATCCAGCGGCGAACTTCACCCCCGACTTCAACACCCGCTGCACCAACTGGTCGTAACGCTGCTTGCTGCGTGCTGCGGAACTCAATCGTTCAGCGCGGACGGCGGGCGGGATTACTATGACTGGATCGGCGAACTTCAGGTAGCCGCCGTCATAAAATGTCGGAGTCAGGTCGAGATAGATGCCCTTGTCACGCATCTGTCCGAGCTGTTCATCGGTTGCATCGTTGCCGTGTTCGATGGAATCGGCGCCGGAATCGATAGCAGTCTGAATGGAGGTCTTGTCGATGGCGTGGACGGCGACTTTCAGATGGTTGCGGTGCGCTTCTTCGATCGCCGCCGTCAGTTCAGGGACGGTAAGGTTCTCCTCAGCCGTGACCTTGATGACATCCACGTTGTGGAAGACATTTTGCCTGACCGCCTGCCGCGCCTGGTCGGCACTGTCAAACAACAGGAATTCCTGTTGCAGGATACTTTCGGCAAGCGCGGGATTGAGGTTCTGAACATAAGATTCACCTCGCGTCTCCAGCTTGCGGCCGGAAGCGAGGATTCGCGGACCAGGAACGCGGCCAGCATTGATCGCGTCGCGCAGTTCAGTGTCTCCATCGATTCCGGAGTGGCCAAGGTTGCGAACCGTGGTGATGCCGCTCTCCAGGTCTTCGCGCGCCATTTGTGCGCCGAGCAAAGCGCGCTTGATCGGCGACTCGACGATGGCCAGCAACAGTGGCGGAGCAAACAGACCATTGGAATGGCGATCCTGCTCTACTTCGGGCAGGACAACGATGTCCATAAACAAGTGCGTATGGCCATCAATCAAGCCGGGCAGCAATGTGGCACTGCCCAGATCGATGACTTTGACTCCGGCCGGCGCGGCGGCCTGCACCTGAGAAGGAGAACCAACCTCCTTGATCTTGCCCTCTTCAATCAGCACGGCGGCGGGCGCGAGGATATTTCCGGTGCGTGGATCCAGCAATCGGCCCGCTTTGATCATAGTCACTGGAACTGCAGATTGGCTGCAAAGACTGGTGGAGATTACAGCGAGAAGAGTGGCCGCGAAAAGCGCACGGAAAGACCGCTTCATGGTAAATTTCTCCCCGGATCGGAATTAGAAGTTGCGGGGTCTGTTGCTTTGTATATCGAAATGTGATATATCAAATTACGATATGGAAGTCAAGAATCGTCCCCTGTCGACCGCCGCGCTTCACATTCTCCTGGCCTTGTCGGAGTCTGATCTGCATGGGTACGCCATCATGCAGTCGGTCAAGCGGCAGTCGGGGGGAAATTACCAGCTGGGGCCGGGCACGCTGTACGCCAATCTCGATCGCTTGCTGGCCACCGGATTGGTCGGTGAGACCGAGCGGCAACTCAAGAGCGGCGATACCAGGCGGGAATACCGCCTGACACCCAGCGGCGAGCAGGTACTGCGTTTCGAAGTTCGGCGCTTGCGGCACGTCGTTGACGTCGCGCGGGCGCGGTTGGGTAAGTTGGATGAGAAGGGCGCTTGAATATGCGACTCTGCTTGCTGTGCGTTTACCGCTTTTTGCTGCTGCTCTATCCTCCAGCATTCAGAAAACGCTTTGCACCGGAGATGCTGGAGTTGGTAGCGGCAGCGGAACCCGGTGAATGGCCGCTGATCCTTGGCGACACGAGCGTCGCAATCATACGCTGTTGGCTGACGCCGGCCGCAGCCAGCTCGGCGGCCCTGCCATCCGGACAGAATGCCTACCTCGCGCTCGGAGAATCTGCGCTCCCAGCTTCGAGACTACTTCAGGGCTTGGCCCTATCCATCGCTATTGTTATTGGTCTCTGCTACCTTGGCTCGATCGGCTACCTGCAGCTGCCGAGATGTCACCGGGTCGCGGCTGAAAATGTGTGGCAATGAGCGCCATTCGTCCGAAGACGGTGGCCATGTCGTGGCCATGTCTCAGTATTTTCCCATCGGACGGAAAGAGATTCTCCGGGAGCTCACGCGCTGCTCAGCTCCGAATTCTGGCACCATGGCGAAACGACACAACACTGGCTTGGCATCACCACAACAGCTTCCTTTGGTATCGCATTCGACAACTTTCAATCGCGCACGAATGGGTCGCAAAGATGCTAAGAGCCTAAACCACAGGTACAGGGAGGATCCCGAAGACCAAATCAACAAAACCATGTCTCATCAGCGCTTCCATCGGTGTCGCTTATCAACACTCTCTCGCCTAATTTCGTTTTCTTGCAAGGCCGCAGCTTTCTCTTATGGCGCTACTTCACCTCAATCACCGCCAAACCGTGGGATGGCAGCGTCAGGGTTAGTTCTCCATTTTGTAAGTCGCAGGTCTCGGGAGCAGGCAGGCGCGCGGCTTTGCGTAAAGCGCCGATTTGATCCGGAGTGGGATAGCGCGGCGATCCCATTTTTTCGTAGGCGGGATGCACGTCGCCGTGTGCGTCGTCGACGCGCGAGATTGAAGCGCGCTTCGCCGGGCCGCCCTTGAATTGCAGCCTGATGGTCCGGGAAGGGCCAGCCTCGCCGGGCGGCGCGTAATTCCAGACCGCGATAACGCGAGTGCCATCCGGCTTACGAGTGGCGAGAACCGAATCGGAGTCAACGGCGATGCGCTCGTTGCCCAGTTGGTGGAGGAGCGCAAAAGCGGCAAACGCAGGCTTGGGGATGCCATCCTCGGCAAGCAGCCCGAATCCGCCATAGAAGGGCTGTTTGACGACACCCTGTTCCTCGAATACGTCCGAGAACGTCCAGTATGACATCATGTCGACCAGTCCATCACACTGTCGGATGGTGCCAGCAAGCCATGGTCCCATGTAAGTGGAGTCAGTCACCACGGTTTCATTCTTATAACTGGCGTTGAATTCGCTCCAGATCAGGGGAAGGGCGGGCTTGGCCGATGCGCGGATCTGATCGTGCACCTTTTTTACGGCGCGGCAAACCATCTGGTCGCGTGGAATCGGTTCGCTGGTTCCAAAAACGTCTTGCGGCAGATCGTTGGCATAGACGTGGGACGAGACAAAATCAACCGGGACATTATTGTCGGCGCAATGACGGATGAAAGCATCCGCCCATGCAGCCTGAGCAGTCGCAGGACCACCGACACGGAGGCGGGACTCGACCGACTTAATAGCTCGGGCAGTATGGTCATAAAGCACAAAGTAAGTCGGCTGCCGAGGGGCTCCAATCCAGAAGTCCAGATTGGGCTCGTTCCAGACTTCGAAATACCACTGAGATACTTCGTCGATGCCATAGCGATCGACAAGATGGCGCGCAAACGCGCGAATCATATCATCCCACTTAGCATAATCTTTCGGTGCAGAGACGTTTGGCTTATACCAGAACGCGTGAAGCGCATCTGGATTGGCGGCCAGTTTCCTGGGCATGAAGCTCAACTCAACAAAAGGACGAACGCCGTCGGCTAACAGGCCGTCATAAATCTCGTCGATATAAGAGAAGTTGTAAGTAGGATGACCTTCGGCGTCTTCGTTATAAAGGCCAACTTCGTCGTGGAAGATGGCGTGAAAGCGCACGTACTGAAAATCGGTGATCTGCTTTACGGTGCGCAAATCATTGCGGTAACTCTCGCGCAAAGTGACGATGGCTCGCCCGGACCCAAACATCTTTTCCCAGAAATGAGGGAAGGGATGAGTAGGGGCGGAAGCGTCGACAACGATAACGTCAGAGGTTTGCGCAGCGCTCTCCGCGCGGGCGGAGTGTTGAATCCCCGCGACCAAGCACGCAACGATGGTCGGAAAGACGAGTTTGCAGCAGCTTCGCATCGCGTGATTGTCGCGAGAAGGAAGGCCTGTCGATACTCTCAGAGTGTTGGCGGTGCATCTGGGGTTGTCTCCGGCTACAGTTTCTTTGGTAGTGAACCAGTTCCTGGCTCGTCCGCGGAATGGATTGGCGACAGGGCTCTGGTGCAGAGCCAACAGATCCTTCAGGGTCCCAGGGTTCGCACATTCCGCAAGAGCGCCTTCAGAGCGTCTATCGCGAGAACGCCTGCGTGGTTGGACGCCTCTGGCACTCCACCGACCTTCCGCAACAGGTCTTCCCTTCCGATCTCCCGCGCGGCCTTTATGCTTATTCCTTTTGTCAGCTCCGTGATGGCCGACGCGCACGCCATGGACGGCACGCAACCCTTTGCGCGGAACCGGATATCGGCAATGCGATCCCCTGCCAGCCTCAGAGTGAGCTCCAGAACGTCGCCACATGCCGGATTCTCCAGGCGGGCGGTCGCGTCGGGCTTTTCAATCTCTCCTGCATTTCGCGGATTCTGAAAATGGTCTAAAAGTTCCGGGGAGTACACAGGGCAATTGTAACGGGCTGGCCAGTCTCGCGCGGTGGGGGCGCTTCGGGTGACAAACCCGATTCTCTGAAAGGTTCTCCTCTAGAATATGGAAATGCCCCACCCACACGCACCCCGACGCTTAGCGTGTCTGCAGCCTAGCGCCACCGTGATTCTGGCCCGTGTCGGGGCGTTGGAGCGGGTTGTCGCCTGCACCAGGTACTGCGCGGACGTCGTGCCCAACCTTGACGTCAGCAGCCGGCTGGTAATCGCCGACTCGTGGAGCGCCAAGACCGACGAGATTCTTGCAGCCAAGCCCGACCTCGTGATCGCGGCCGTTCCCTACCAGCACGCTGCGGTCGCGGAAATACTGAAGGCGGGGGTGCGATTTCTGGGGTTGGCTCCGCGCACGCTCGATGATATCTACACAGATATCGCAACCATCGCTGCCTGCGCGGGGGCTAGTGAGCACGGCGAGCAGGTGATCTCCGATATGCAGACCGAGATCGAGGCGGTGCGCCGCCGAACCGCCAGTCTGCCTAAGAAGCGCGTCTTCTGCGAGGAGTGGGGCAAGCCGATCATTGCATCACAGCCTTGGGTGGCAGAATTGGTGCATGTGGCTGGCGGAGAGTTTATCGGCAACCCGGGCGCGCAATACTCGGCCGAAGAGCTTGCCCGGCAGGATCCTGAGGTCATCATCGCCGCGTGGTGCGGAGCAGGCAACCGCGTTCCGCTCGAGAAGATCGTTCGAGAACGAGGTTGGTCCGGTACAGCGGCGGCGCGGAATTCGCAGGTGTATTGCATTTCCGACGAGTTTCTGAACACCCCGGCGCCGACTCTGGTTACCGGATTACATGCGCTGGTGGCGGCAATTCATCCTGAGGCGCTCCCTCACAATGGGCAGACACCGCGGGGACTGCGGTCGGTTGCTGAAAGTTTCCGGGCACAGATTGAGATCACAGATTAAGAACATCCGATTGGTTTAAGATTGCAAATTATGGCCCTGACGGCTAAATCCGAGAAGCACGGTCAAGTCCGCCAGTCAGTGGAGCGCTTGCTGGCTGATTCGCGGTCGGCGGATGAACTCATGAAAGGCATCACCGCTTTGCTGAATGAACAGATGCTGAAATACAACTGGGTGGGCTTTTACATGCTCGAATTCGGCGCCAATCCTCCAGTTCTGGTGCTGGGACATTATCAGGGGGCGATGACGCCGCACACTCGAATTTCTTTGAACCAGGGAATCTGCGGCGCGGCGGCCTCGTCGGGCAAGACGGTCATTGTCGATGATGTTGCGAAGGATTCGCGCTATCTGGCGTGCTCGCTGGAAACCAAATCAGAGATCGTCGTGCCGATTTTCGTGCGCGGCAAAGTTGTCGGCGAACTGGATCTTGACAGTCACTTTCCGGCGGCTTTCGGCAGCGAGGATCGCGAACTGGTTGAATATTGCGCTCAACTTGTCGGCACCCGACTCGAAAGCGAACGGGTCAAAACTCACTAATCCACGAATCTGGAATATTCATGAAGCGGGTAGTCGCTGCTCTTATTGTCAACGATGGCCGTATCCTCGCATGCCAGCGCACGCGCCATCAGGTGATGCCGCTGAAATGGGAGTTTCCCGGCGGCAAGATCGAGGAGGGCGAACAACCGCGCGATGCCTTGCGCCGCGAGCTGGAGGAAGAACTCGGCATCGAAGCGACCATTGGTGACGAGGTCGTCCGCATCCAACACGACTATCCGAGCGGAGGCTCGGTGGAACTGCGATTCTTCGAGGTTCATGAATACCGGGGTGAGATTGAGAACCGGATCTTTCGCGAAATCCGGTGGGTGGGTCGAAAAGAACTACTGGAGTTGGATTTTCTGGAAGCAGACCGCACGCTGGTAAAGGATTTGGCGGCGGGAAAGATTCTGTGAGCGCGAAACTCTGCGCGCCGCGTCAGCCTTGTCCGCCGCGCACCAATCCGTACACGTAGACCACCGTGAGCCCGATCATAATCGCGGTCGTCGCCCAGGCGATGATGTTGAATAGCGGTTTATTCACGTATTCGCCCATCAACTCTTTCTTGTTGATGAGCAGCAACATGAAGATCAGCACGAACGGCAAAACCGCGCCATTCACCACCTGCGAAAACACGGCGATCTTGATCAAGGGCAGGCCAGGGATCATCACCACTGCGCCTCCGGCGACGATCAGCACCGTATAGAGCCAGTAAAACACGGGGGCTTCAGAAAACTTGCGTTCGACGCCCGACTCAAATCCCATTCCTTCGCAGACCGTGTAGGCAGTTGAAAGCGGCAGTATGGAAGCCGCAAACAGCGACGCGTTGAAAAGTCCCAGCGCGAACAGCAAGTATGCCCAATCGCCCGCGAGCGGACGAAGGGACTGCGCGGCGTCGGCCGCATCGCGAATATCGCGCACACCATGGATGTAAAGCGTGGCCGCGCACGCGACAATGATGAACCATGCCACCACATCGGTGAAGATACAGCCCACGATGACATCCAGTTGGGAAGCCTTATATTGCCGGCGGCTGACGCCTTTTTCCACGATCGACGATTGCAAATAGAATTGCATCCAGGGCGCGATGGTGGTGCCGACCACACCAATCACCATGTAAAGATACGGACCCTGAAAAGCGCCCAGCGGAGGAGGCTTAATGGTGGCTTTGATCGACTCCATCCATGCCGGCTTCGCCAGAAGGCCAGCAAATACGTAGGTAACGTAAAAGAAAGAAGCGGCGAGGAAAATCTTCTCAACGCTTTTGTACTGTCCTTTTACGGCGATGAGCCAGACAATCAGGGCGCAGATGGGAACCGCGATATATCTTGGAACGCCAAACAGTCCCATGCTGCCTGCAATCCCGACAAATTCGCCGACGACGTTCCCGAAATTCGTGATCAGAATGCCGATCATCATCAGGAACGTGATGCGCAGCCCGAATTCCTCCCGGATCAGATCACTCAGGCCTTTGCCGGTGACCGCTCCCATGCGGGCGCACATCTCCTGCACCACGATCAGGGCAATGGTGGTCGGAATCATCGTCCAAAGCAGGAGGTAACCGAACTGCGCACCAGCCTGCGAATACGTCAGGATGCCGTTGGCATCGTTGTCGACGTTCGCGGTGATGAATCCAGGGCCTACGACGGCGAAAAACAGCAGGATCTGGATCTTCCAGCGTCTCAGAAATCTCATGCGCGCAGTTCACAGGTGTCAAATTGCCGAACAGACGGTTCAGGATAAATGCCCAGAGCCTTCTCTGAATAGATGAAAGTGCCGGGCGACAAAAAAAATCAGAGTTTGCCGCGCAGCATATTGATGACGTCATCGGGGGTTATCACGCCCTTCAGGCGATTGTGGAGGTCAATCACGGGCAAAGTAAGTAAGTTGTATTTGTCGAAAAGCTCGGCAAATTCTTTTTCTTTGGCATCTTCATGGCTGGAAATCAGCGGCTCCTGGGCCAAGCCGAGCATAGGAGTCGCCTGCGGGGCGAGAACGATTTTCGCGAGCGGCACTGCGCCGACTAATGTTCCCTGCGAATCGATGAGAAAGATGGTGCTCATGCTCTCCATGCGCCCTTCGAAAGCGCGCAGCGCCTCGATCGCGTCGTTCGAGGTAGACGTCACGGGCATCGCAATGTATTCGGTAGTCATGCGGCCGGCGGCGGTGTTTTCCCGGAACTCGAGCAGTTCAGAGACCTCCTGGCGCTCTTCGGGCTGCATCTGCACCAGGATTTCGGCCGTTCGATCCTCGTCCAGGTCGGCGAGGAGATCGGCGGCGGCGTCGGGCTCCATTTCCTCGACGATGTCGGCGGCGCGGTCATTGTCGAGCGACTCGACGACCGACTTTTGAACCCTTGGCTCAAGCTCCTCCATGGCCTCAGCGGCCACGCCTTCGTCGAGCGTTTCGAAGACCGCCTCGCGCTCGTCGGGAGCCAGATCCTCGATAATGTCCGCGATGTCGGCGGGATGAAGCTTCGCCAGCCGATCGTGCGAAATCTTGAGCTTCACGCGCCGCGCGGGATCGGTCTCAATGATGTCTACGAAATCCCAGGGAATTTCGCGCGGTGGGATGCGCTGCAGCAAGGCGCGCAAGGCGGACGCCGGCACCACTCCCTTTAGCAGGCGGCGAATCGCGCCACGCGGGCCGACATCGACCCCTCCAATCTTTAGCAGCGGGCGGCCCAGCGCCGTCTCCCGGTGAAAATCGACGTCGTTAACGCGGACAACTTTGCGGCCGTGGACGTCTATTACCTGCTGATCGAGCAAGTCGCGGCTCAACAGCAGCAGCCCCTCCGCACCGTCAGCCAGACCCCAGTCGCCAGCTGCAGAGGAGGCGCGCACACCTCCATTAATGGCGGAAACGGAATCGAGGGGCAACAGCCGATTGCCGGAGGAAGTCTTCACGATGAACAGAGCGATCTTGCTGCGGTCCTCCTGGGGAGCGAGCGCGACCTCGCGGACTCGGCCCCTGGCCGCCCCCGACGAGTCATACACCGTCGAGCCCAACAGTTCGCTCAGAGCAAGTGTGCTCATGGTTCAGAGAATACAAAACTGTTTCGACGGAAGCCAGATGAATGCGAAGTTTATCGGCGGAATTGTCGATCCAGACGTCGTACTGACGCCGGACCGAAGGCCGAAGCATGGTTCCTGGATGGGCTTGGCACCCTCACGTTGACTTTTCCTTACGCTACAGGCACACTTCTGAATTCGCCCGTCGATCACTGCCGGACTAGCGCGCTAGCCGCGGTGTCAATATCATGAAGCGTGGCGAATGCCGACTCAGGGACCATTCGCTCTATGTCCGTAGACCGTGTCTCCTATACGCTCGATTCGACGCTGGAGACGGTGAATAACGCCGAAGAAACCGCCGGCCGCATGGCGGCCGAAGCGGGCTTTGACGACGAGGAGGTCATGAAGATCGCTATGGCAGTGCGCGAGGCTGCCGTAAACGCGGTTTTGCATGGCAACGCCTACGACCCGAATAAGAAAGTGACGCTCGCATTTGAGCGGACACCCAGCGATCTTGTTATCGTTATTCGCGATCAGGGCAAGGGGCTGGATACGGGGAGGATTCCGGATCCATTAGCCCCGGAAAACTTGATGAAGACCTCGGGCCGGGGTATTTTCCTGATCCGCTCGTTCATGGACGTGGTGGAAATTCACCCTTCCCAGACGGGCACCGAACTTAGAATGATTAAGCACGTCCACGGCAACGTGGATTCCAAGGAGGCTCCCCAGTGACCATGAAGTCCAGTACGCGCCAGGTGGATGGCGTCACCATTGTTGACCTCAGCGGCCGAATCACGCTCGGCGAAGGCAGTGTCGTTCTGCGGGACACGGTGCGCGACCTGCTTTCCAAGGGACAGAAGAAGATCCTGTTGAACCTCGGCGACGTCAACTATATCGACAGCTCAGGGATCGGCGAACTCGTCAGCGCCTACACGACCGCCAAGAACCAGAGTGGCGAACTGAAGCTGCTCAACCTCACCAAGAAGGTGCACGACCTGCTCCAGATCACCAAACTCTATACTGTCTTCGACGTGAAGGACGATGAAGCAGGCGCTGTGAAGTCCTTCACCAAGTAGTACCGCGCACATCGTGCGGTCATCGGAATTCGGCAGAGTCAGAGGTGATCTCTGGCTCTGTTGTTCCCTTTTCGGGAAGTCTTCGACTAAAATTTCGGCCTCGTGCAGGGTTGAACTGCTCGTACTGACCTTACAATCAAGCTGGGTTTCGCACTGGTTTGCGACTCGGCTTTATGCGTTTTCCTACCCTGATTCTTCTCGCCGGAATTTTGCTTGCAGCGAGCGCACTGGCTTGGGCGGGCCATCGTTCATCAAAGAACTCCTGGACAAGCAACTCCTCGGAGCACAATTCCTCGGCAGACGATTCTTCGCTACAGAACTGCCTAACAATTGCCGAAGCAGGCAAGCACGTAGGAAAGACAAACTGCGTCAGTGGAACTGTGCTGCACGTCGAAGAGGGCAACAACGGCGTCACCTTCCTCGATTTCTGCGTGGACTACCGTTCATGTCCATTCACGGTGGTTGTGTTCCGGGGCGATCTCAAGAAAGTTGGCGACGTCCGGCAACTCCAGGGACGAGTAGTTGCCATCAAGGGAAGGATCGAAGAGTACGACGAGCGCGCAGAGATCATCCTTAGCCGCCCACAGCAACTCGGCGGCAAAGGTGCCGCTATGCTGACGGCCCTGCCCAAGGACTACGACGTCGAACGTCAGGGCCACTACAGCGCCGGCTCACCGAGGCTTCCCAAAGCTAAAAGGGCAAAGCACACCAGGCAAGGCGCGCCGGTGCCGCTGGAGGATCCGGAGGAACCGTAGGACACGAGCCGTGAAGAAACTGCTTCAAGCCGGTTCGCTTGAAGCAGCCTTCAAACACATCTAAAGTTTAGAAGCGGAATACGACGCCGGTCGAGATCCTCACATTGTTGCTTTGGGTGAATGAGGGGACCTCAATGCCGGCGATTGTGTTGCTCCCAAAATGGTAGTAAAGCCAGTCGGCCTGAATGAGGCGAATCGCGATGGCCCGATTGGCTCTCACGTCCACGCCGCCGCCAAACATCATTGTGAAGCCGTTCAAGGAAATGGAAACGCCAGACTCCGAGCCACTCAGGCGGATTCCGCCGAAGAGCGCATGGACAAACGGGTTCACCTTACCTTCTGCATTCAGGGCAACTACCGGCCCGCCGGTATAAGTGTAAATGTGGGTGGAGACTCCGCCGATCGTTGCATAGGAGCCCCCAAAATCCCCCTGCACTCCGAGGTACTTATGGAAGTAGCCCGTAACGGAGGCGTCCCAACCATTGAAGCCCTGACTACTATTCGGTTGACTCTGGTTGTTCACCGTAATGTCGCCAATGTGCAAATACTGGTACCCCCCGAATACCTCGGCTTTGGGAGCATCCTGCGCCATCAACGGGAGCGCCAGAACGCCTATAAAAAGCACTACGATCAAAAAAGTCCGCATTTTCCCTCCTCTTTGCAGAGATTGGAGTCCGATTTGTCTCCGTTTATTTTGTCTTTATCAGATAAACCGACGCACCCCTCTAACTCATTTCTGCGGGCATACTCTGACCGACTCCATCGTCAATTCGACTCCATCGTCGATGGAAGACGCAAGGACATGGAACAAGAAAAGAATACTCATGGTTACGGCACTTACATCACAACCCAATGTGGCGATCTTATTCTATGGAAGCTCTGATTAACCCCTGAGTAAGTTATTAGGCGAACCGCTACGCAGATCGTTGGTGGTGATCCAGCGACTCACTCCAGTTTCAAAGGATCGGCTGTCAGTAGTTTTTCAATTGACACATAATACGTGTGCACGTATACTGTGTTCATGAATCTGACCCTATCGATCGATCAGCAACTTGTCGCCAAGGCGCGCAAAAGGGCCAACGCTGTAGGCAAGAGCCTCAATCAATTGATCCGGGACTACCTTGAAAGCCTGGCGGGTGGCGACGATCACGAGCGCAGCATCGAGGAGTTCCAGAATCTTTCCGGCCGTGGGAACTCCCGTGGCTGGCGCTTCAATCGCGACGAGATTCACAACCGGCAAGCCTAAATGAGCGCTCGTAGCTTTCTCGACACGAATGTCCTTGTCTACACCGATGACAAGGCCGCTCCCGGCAAGCAACGAATCGCCCTCGGCCTGGTAGCCGCACACCGCCGGGCGCACACGGGCGTTGTCTCGCTACAGGTTCTGCAAGAGTATTTTGTTACGATCACCCGGAAGCTGCGCGTTGATCCGCAAGTTGCGCGCCGGAAGGTTGAGCTACTCGCCGAGTTCGACGTTGCCTCCCCCGATGTCGGAGACATTCTCGCCGCCATTGACCTTCATCGTCTTCACAGCTTCTCTTTCTGGGATGCGCTGGTGCTTCGCTCAGCCAAGCAGACGGGCTGCACCGTGCTCCTGTCGGAAGATATGCAGGAAACAAGAGAGATCGACGGCGTGCGAATCGTAAACCCGTTTCGCTGACGTCCCTCACACCATTCCCCGCCGCAACTCCTCCAGCGGATACTTCGTTCCGCGCCAGACAATCCCGCCCTGGCGAATCGTCAGCACCATCGATCGGACCAGCGTGTACATGAACAGCGTGGTGCTCACCGGGTGCAGGAAGAAATAATAAGGTGCCACGTCCGACAGGCGAGCCATTCCCCAATAGATCCCAAAGAGCGATAGCAGCGCGACCGCGTAGGGCAGACGGGCCCATCCATGCGCGAGACAGACGCCAAGAAACGGCCCCAGATTCAGGAATGCAAGCCCGAGCACCGAGGCCACCGTGCGAGGCCACTGAAAAGAGAGCACCGCAAAAAAGTTCTTGGTGAGATTGTTGACAATGCCGAACGCGCCCTTCGCCCAGTGCAGGGAAATCAGGTCTTCGCCAAACACATTGCGCTGCGCATAGCCGGCATTCTTCACAACCTTGCCGAGTTTCATGTCGTCCAGCACTTCCATGCGCAACGCCCGATACGTGCCGACCGCCTCATACACCGGGCGCCGAATCATATTGAATGCGCCCACTCCCATGTGGTCCTGCGCGCCCGGATCGGCAACCTTCCACGGACGGTGGCCAAACACAAACAGCGCCTGAAAGAATGCGATCATCATGCGCTCGCCAGGACGCTTCATGATCATGCGCGGAAAGAGTACGACGTGATCGGCCTTTTCGACCTCGGCATAGGCCATGACGCGGCGCACCGAATCAGGCTTGAACAGCACATCGGCATCGGTAAAAAGCAGCCAATCGCCAGTCGCCTGAGCGGCAGCCGTCCACATTGCGTGCGTCTTGCCCATCCAGCCGGGCGGCAATTCTGCAACATGCAGAACGTGCAGCAATCCGTGCGCCGCTGAACCAGCGGCTGCCTCTTCCATGCGCGCGCCAGTTTCATCTGTAGACCGGTCATCGACCGCAATGATCTCGTAATTGGAGTAGTCGAGGGCAAGCAACCGACCGAGCGTCGCGCCAATATCCTGCTCCTCATTGCGCGCCGGAACGATAATGCTGACACGAGGCGGAGTCGCGGGCTGCAGGTCCCATTCCGGCCGTGTGACATCGGCGATCCGGGGCATTCCGATGGCAGCCTCGACCACCCGCGAAGCCCAAGCCAGAGCGAGGAAGCTGCCCGCAATCCAGTGAAAGATCTGCCAACTCATCTCGGGGAAGACGCTCCCTCTTGGTCTGGCAATGCGCGCCCCTCACCCGCGATGCGCAAGGCGGGCGCAAATCGCGTCCCGTAGAAAAGGATGGAGGAAGAAATGACCATCGCGATTACGGGCAGAATAAACGCGGCCTGGAGCGAGCGCTTGTCGGCGACCCATCCCATCATGGTCGGTGAAGGCACGTCCCCGAGAATATGAATGATGAAAATATTCACCGCAATTGCGGTCGCGCGAATATGAGCGCCCACCGAATTGAGCAGTGCAGCATTCAGCGGCGATGTGTTAAGCAGCAGGAGGAACGCAGCCACCGCGATCGCGGGCACCATCGCCCGGCCTCGCGCAAACAGCGCCACAATCATCACGGGCACGCCCAATCCCATGCTCGCCGCCGAGATCAGATAGTAGGAACTTTTCATACGTGGCAACAGATAGTCTCCCAGCCAGCCGCCCGCGAGCGAGGCCAGAATTCCATCCACCACGATGATGATGCCAAATATCAGATTGGCTGCCTCCAGAGAGTAGTGGCGCTCGCTGAACAGGAACTGGGGCATCCACACCTGAATGCCGCCCAGCGAAAATGTCATGGCAGCCATGCCGAGCGTCGCCGTCAGGAAGGCTGGATTGCGCACCAGGCCCAGAACCGTGCCGCGCTCCGCAGTCTCTTTCAGGGAGTCGAACTGCCCTCGTTCCGGTTCCTTCAGAAACGACACCGCCAGCGCCAACAAGAACCCAGGCGCGGCCGCGATATAAAAGGGGAAACGCCAACCATAATGCGGCGAAAGGTATCCTCCCAACAGATAGCCCGCGGCCGAGCCCACCGGAAGCGCCAGATAAAAAATGCCTAAAATCCGCCCGCGTTTCTCCTCCGCGAAAAGATCGGCGACGAAGGTTGGCGCGATCGTGACGAACGTGGCCTCCCCGATGCCGACCAGCGTATGGCGAATCAGCAACTCGGTGTAGGTGTGTGTGACCGCAGTCAGCAATGTAAGGCCGCTCCAGAAAATTGCGCCCAGCACGATGATGAGCTTGCGGGAATAGCGGTCGGCAAGCGGCCCCACAAAGGGCGCGGCCACCATGTAGAAGCCCAGAAACGCGCTGGTGAGATAGCCGATCTGGGTCTTGGTCACATGAAACTCATCCTGCACCAGCGGCTGAACCGCGAACAGCACGTTGCGATCCACGTAGTTGAGCAGGTTCAGCGCGGTCAACACGACCAGCGCGGTGCGAGGATGAAGTTTGGCGGCGGTCACGGATCGAGCGAATATAACATGGCACGGGGCGCAGCTTTATAATAACGTTTGACATTATTAACGGGTACCGTTACTATGGAGCGGTGATCAAGACTTTCGCCAACAGGTATACGGCGGAGATCTGGAGAACCGGCGAAACGAAGGGCACGCTCCCGTCAGGCTCGAACCGGCGGAAACTCGCCATGTTGGACGCTGCGCTTGCACTTGATGACTTGAGACTCCCTCCCGGGAATCGCCTGGAAAAACTGCGGGGGGACCGTCGCGGGCAGCACAGCATCCGAATCAACAACCAGTACAGGATTTGTTTCGTCTGGCGCCAGCACGATGCGTACGACGTTGAGATCACAGACTATCATTAGGAGATATTACCGTTGCGCACCATCAGAAAAGGAATTCCGAACTGGAGAGTCCATCCCGGCGAAATCCTGCGCGAGGAGTTTCTGAAACCAATTGGCATGTCCGTTTACGAGTTGGCCAAGCAGCTGCACGTGCCCGCTCCTCGCATGAACGATATCGCTCTTGAGCGGCGCGGCATCAGCGCCGACACAGCCCTCCGTCTATCCCGCTTCTTTGGAACGACCGAACATTTCTGGCTGAACTTGCAGAGCGCTTATGAGCTAAGCCGCGTTAAGTCAGAGCATGCGGCCGAGATCGAACGAATCAAGCCGCGAGCGGCAGTCGCATCGAGGTAGATTGCAGAGGTCAGACGTCAAATTGAGGAGGTAAAACCCGAATGCATTTACTTTTTCAATTTGACTTTTTACTTTTGACTTTCTTTCCCCGCGGCCACTTTGCCACCACCACCGTCGAAATCCCTCCACGCGGCCGGAAGTCGCCCTTCACCTCGGCCCACACCGGCTTTGCCCAGCGCACCACATCCTCCAGCACGCGGTTCACGATGTTCTCCTGGAAGATGCCCAGATTGCGATACGCCTGCAAATACTCCTTCAGCGATTTCAGCTCAAGGCACCGCTTATTCGGCTGGTAGCGGATGGTGATTGTGCCAAAATCGGGCAGGCCGGTCTTCGGGCATACCGAAGTAAACTCCGGATCGTCGACCACGATTTCGTAGCCAGGAAACTGGTTGGGCCAGGTTTCGATTTCTGGAAACTCGTGATCGAGCCCCGCACTGGCATGCTCATCGGTGTAGCGGCGCGGTTTTGGCATGAGTCATTGTATCGGAGCCCTCAGGTCTTAGGTCTTAGCTCTTAGGTCTCAGGTATCAGGTCTCAGGGCCTTCAAGGCCATGGGCTTTTCCTAACACCTGACACCTGAGACCTGAGACCCGACACCCTGCCTCTTCTTCGTCATTCAAAACTGACGCAAATTCCTGACCCCGCGCATCTAACCAGATAAGCCCACAATGATGCTTTTACGCGGCTTTCGGCGGCGCGCGGATGATACATTGAAGCTTGCGCTTTCCTCTGCATGCCATTGAATGGAAACAGTTCGGAACGTCCCCTTCGGCGTTGGTGGACAACGGCGCTCATCGTCCTCGCCGGGGTCGTTATCCTGGCGGCTTTTGTCTCACGCCGCGATGATTCCGTTCCGATCCGCACCGCCGAGGTCGAACGAGGCAAGATTCGCAGTGTGATCTCCACCAACGGAAAAATAGAACCCGTCAAT
Source organism: uncultured Acidobacteriaceae bacterium (assembly GCA_963821295.1). Classification (GTDB taxonomy): domain Bacteria; phylum Acidobacteriota; class Terriglobia; order Terriglobales; family Acidobacteriaceae; genus Acidiflorens. The sequence goes on from CAWGDB010000004.1 coordinate 399,018, forward strand.
AATTTCGAGGCGCATGCTCCGCTTTCCACCAGCGTGCAGCGTGTTCTTATCAAAGAAGGCGCCTCTGTCAAAAAGGGCCAACTGCTGGTTGTTCTCGATGACGCCGACGCCATTGCGAAGGCCGCTCGCGCCCAGACGCAACTAAAAGCCGCCCAGGCCGATCTCGCTGCCATCGAACGGGGAGGCAATCAGGAAGAGGTGCTGAACCTCGACGTTCAACTCGTTAAAGCCCGCACCGACCGCGATTCGGCCCAGCGCAATCTGGACGCCCTGAAGAAACTCAAGCAGGAGGGCGCAGCCTCCGATGGAGAAGTCAGGGATGCGGAAAACACTTTGGCGCGCGCCGATGCCCAACTCGACTTCTTGAAGCAAAAACAGACGAAGCGCTATTCCAACGCGGAAGTGGCTCGCGTTCAAGCCCAACGCAGTGAGGCGCAGGCGGCCTTCGACGCTGCGCAGGATACTCTGGCGAAATCGAACGTGCGGGCACCTTTTGATGGCATCGTGTACTCGCTTCCCGTCAAGCAAGGAGGCTTCGTCACAAGCGGCGACCTTCTGCTGCAAATGGCGGATCTCCGAAAAGTGCAGGTTCGCGCCTTCGTCGATGAGCCTGACGTGGCCCGCCTGGCCCCTGGCGATGCGATGGAAATCACATGGGATGCCGCTCCCGGACGTGTTTGGCAGTCCACGGTTACGGAAGTTCCCTCGACCGTCAAGCTTCACGGCGCACGTAATGTTGGGGAAACGACCAGTATTGTGGATAATAAGGACTTCCGGCTTTTGCCGAATGTGAACGTCGGCGTGACTATCATTACCGCCGAGCACGAGAATGTGCTGGTGGTGCCCCGCGAGGCCGTTCGCAATGACGATTCGCAGCCTTACGTTTTGCAGGTTGCCGGGCACGTACTTAAGCGCCAGAATGTGGAGATGGCTCTTTCCAATCTCACGCAGGTTGAAATTGCACGCGGCCTCTCCGCCAACGATGTAATTGCCATCAACTCGGTGAACGGCAAACCGATTGGCAGTGGAACCCAGGTCAGGTATTGAACATCAATATAGAAATGCCAAGTTTTGGGCGATAAGGTATTGAGGGTCAAGTTTTAGATGATCAAGCGCATTCCCCAATTGTTTTTCGTTTTGTTGCTGCTGATGGCGTCCCTGTCGGGGACGATGTTCGCCTCCGTGGCGGACTCCGCCCGGGATATGCTGGCGGCTGGCCACATTGACGAAGCCATCACCGTTCTTAACCTGCATCTCTCGTCTGCCCCTAGCGACGCCGAATCTGCGAACCTCCTCTGTCGTGCCTACCTCGCGATTGAAGAATTGGATCGTGCCGAGTCATCATGCAAAAGGGCTATCGCCCTCGATCCGGGGAACAGCCGCTATCATCGCTGGATGGGCCACGTTTATGGAGAGAAGGCGGATCACGCGAATTTTTTCTCCGCCGCCAGCCTCGCGGGAAAAACCCGCCAGGAGTTCGAACGCGCCGTGCAGCTCGATCCCAATAACATCGATGCTCACGCTGATCTCGCTGAATTCTATTTTGAGGCTCCCGGCATTGTTGGCGGCGGTCAGGAAAAGGCCCGCGCCCAGGCCCGGATCATGAGCGCCAAATCGCCCGCCCGCGAGCATTGGGTTTACGCCCATATCGCCGAGAGGAATCACGACCCGGTCACCGCCGAACGCGAATACCGTCAAATGATCGTGGCCAGTAAGGGGGACTCGGAAGCCTGGTTAAGCCTGGCGCTGTTTTACCGTCACCAGAAGCGTTATGACGACATGGAAAAAACTCTGATTCGCGCCAGCCAGGCGCCGATGTCCAAGCCGGACGTGCTGGTGGACGTGGCCCAGAACCTGTATCGCACCGGCCGCAACCCGGCGCTCGCAATTCAGCTCCTCAAGCGCTATCTCTCCTCCGGGCCGGTCGAGGAAGCCCCTGCATTCAAGGCCCATTATCTGCTAGGCATGCTACTGGAAAGACAAGGCGACAAGGCCGCCGCGGCCCAGGAGTACCGTGCTTCCTTGTCCATGGCACGCCAGTTCGGGTTGGCACAGCAAGCCCTCAGTCGACTGGCTCAGTAAGGATGCGGATTCCCTCGCCACTTGTTCTGGCGTCGAACATTTTCTGGCATCGAACGTTCCAAAGCTTCTGCCCGACTTCCGTCCAGAGCACTACAATCTCTGCATCGCAATCTGCATCGCGGACCGACCGCGTCCTGACCCATCGCGAATAGAGAATGGTTGACAACACAAAGGTGACGAGATGAAACTCCGATTGCCACGGTGGTTGCACCCTACGAATCTGTTTACTTTCTCTGCCCTCATATTGCTTTTTGGGAGAATCGCTGCGGCTGAGCCTTTGCCTCTCGAACGCGCGATTCGCCTGGCCTTGTCGCATAGCACCACCACTGCGATTTCGGGTGCCGATGTGCAACGGGCGATCGCCTCCTACCGCGAGCTTCGCAATAACTACATTCCGCAAATCTTCGCCGGTTCAGGTCTCGGCTGGACCTATGGATATCCGCTCAGCATCGAAGGGTCGGCGCCGGCGCTAGTGAATGCCGTCGCGCAGAGTTCGGTGTTCAATCCCGCGCAGAGCCAGTATCTGGGTGCAGCCAAGGCCGAGATTCACGCCACCGAGCTTCAGGACAAGGACCAGCGCAATGCGCTCATCCAGGATGTCGTCCTGAGCTACGCCGAGCTGGTGAAGTGGGAGGCGCGGCTCACCCGCCTGCAGCAGGATGAAGCCGATGCAAAACAAATGGAACAGGCAATCACCGAGCGAGTGCAGGAAGGCGTGGACAGCGCAACCGATCTGAATAAAGCGAAGCTGGTCGCGGCGCGCGTGCGCCTTCACCGAGCCCAGGCGCGGGGCTCAACTGACGTGCTCCGCCGCCACCTCGCCGACCTGACAGGCTTACCGGTCTCCTCCATCGAACTTGCGCCTGAAAGTATCCCTGCCCTGCCGCCCGTCGCCGCGGAAAAAGATGCCCAGGATGAGGCGGTTGCCACGAGTCCCACCATCGGGATCGCCCAGCAGCATGCTTTGGCCGAAGCGATGCGAGCCTCCGCGGAGCATCGTGCGAAATACCCCTCTCTGGATTTCTCTGCGCAGTATGCGCGGTTTTCCACCTTCAATCACTACGCGGAATTCTTGCCAAGCGGAACCTTTCAGGCTGACAACGCCACCATCGGCGTCGCCATCCGCATTCCCTTATTCAATGCCAGCCAGCGCGCCCGCGCCGAAGCCGCCGATTTCGAAGCCCTTAAAGCAAAGAAACAAGCCGAAGCCGCGCGCAATCAGGTTTCAGAGGAGACCTTGAAACTGCAGAGTGCAGCCGAACAACTGGAAGCCGCCCGCGATGTGGCACAACTGGAGTATCAACTGGCGCAGTCTAACCTCGAAGCCGTCCAGACCCGCATCAATGCCAAGACCGGCACGTACCACGAATTGGCGGACGCCAGAGTGCAAGCCGACGAGCGTTATCTCCAATCTCAGGATGCCGATTTCGAATATCAGCGGGCCCGCATGAACCTGCTGCGGGCCACGGGGGACTTGGAGAAATGGGCACTCCCGAACCCTGCTCCAAAATGAGCGCCAAACCAGCGCCAGATCGATTAGCGCCAAACCGTCTTGCCAGCCAATGCTCGATTCTCGCGCCCCGGTGCGGGAAAACGACACTCAGCGTAGTTCGTTTGCCGTTCTGGCGCACGCTCAGGCATGATTATGCGGGGTTCCAATCGCTTCTCCGGCCACTCATGTGCCTGAATAGTAGCTAGGTGCCAAACTCTTGCATCTAATAAAGATGTTAAAATAGATAATTGTCCATATGCCATTGAAGACACTGTTTTTAAATCCACCGTCCTTCGAGAATTTTGACGGAGGGGCCGGCTCGCGCTGGCCTGCAACGCGCGAAATCGAGTCCTACTGGTACCCTGTCTGGCTTGCCTACCCGGCCGGGATGCTCGAAGGTGCCCGCCTGCTCGACGCACCTCCCCACCACATCAGTGCCGAAGAGACCATCAACATAGCCAAGGATTACGAACTGCTCGTGCTGTTCACGAGTACCCCTGGCTTTCAGGGGGACGTCCGCATTGCCGAAACCATAAAAGACGCCAACCCCAAGATGAAGATTGCCTTCGTGGGACCTCACGTCAGCGTCCTGCCCGACAAGGCTTTGACGGAGGCCAAAGTAATCGATGTCGTCTGCCGCAAGGAGTTCGATTACTCGATTGTCGAATATGCCAATGGCAAGCCGATTGAAGAGATCCTCGGCGTTTCCTATCGCAAAAATGGTCAGGTGGTGCACAATCCCGACCGGCCAACGATCGACAATCTGGACGCTCTGCCCCATGTAACCGACGTTTACCGGCGCGATCTTGATGTCCGCCGCTATAATGTGCCGTTCCTGCTTCATCCCTTCGTGTCGCTCTACACCACGCGCGGATGCCCCGCGCAGTGCACCTTTTGCCTGTGGCCCCAAACGCTCAGCGGCCACCCGTGGCGCAAGCGCTCCACCGACGACGTGGCCAGAGAAATGGCCAAGGCCAAAGACTACTGGCCCTATGTAAAAGAGTTTTTCTTCGATGACGACACATTCAACATCCAGGCCGCGCGCACGATTGAATTGTGCGCCAAGCTCAAACCGCTCGGCTTGACATGGTCCTGCACCTCCAGGGTTACCACCAAATATGAGACGCTGAAAGCCATGAAAGAGGCTGGCTGCCGCCTCCTCATCGTGGGTTACGAATCTGGTGACCAGCAGATTCTGAAGAACATCAAGAAGGGTGCGACCCTTGAGCATGCCCGCGAGTTCACGAAGAACTGCCATAAACTCGGTCTGGTTGTGCACGGAGACTTCATCCTCGGCCTGCCTGGAGAAACTCGCGAGACGATCAAGAACACCATCAAGTTCGCTAAAGAACTTGATGTAGAAACCATCCAGGTTTCAGTTGCCCACGCTTACCCCGGCACTGAACTCCACGAATACGCCCTCAAGAATGGATTCATGACCGCAGAAACCAAAATGGTCGATGATGCCGGCCACCAGATGGTGCAGATTGAATACCCCGGATTGCCTGCCGCCGAGGTTCTCGAAGCCGTGCATCACTTCTACGACGAATATTACTTCCGTCCCAAGGCTGCGTATCGCATTTTGAGAAAAGCGGTATTCAACAACTCCGAGCGCAAACGGTTGTATAAAGAAGCGCGCACCTTCCTGAAATTGCGGGCACAGCGCCACAAGTGGGTCAAGGACAATCGCAAGGACAAAGACGAAACACCCACTGCGGAACCCGCCAAAGCGTAGGCGATGACCTTTCGCAAATACCTCGTCCTCGCCGGGATTACCGTCTTCAGCACCCTTGGCGATTCCCTGCTGGCGCGCGGCATGAAGCAACTGGGCGGCATCTCACTGCACGATGTGTCCGGACTGCTCCTCGCCATCCTCAATCCGTGGGTAAGTGTCGGAATCGTTCTCTTGCTGGCCTTCTTCGCGTCCTACACGTCTGCCCTGTCATGGGCCGACCTCACCTATGTGCTGCCGGCAACCTCCATCGGGTACGTACTGGTGGCGCTGATCGCACATTTCGGCTTCCATGAGGGAATCTCTCCCACACGCTGGTTAGGGATTGCTCTGATCGCAGCCGGAGTGGGCTTTGTGGCTGTGGGCCCATCCGTGACTCCCGCGAGCCACATAGGTCACCAGTCCAAAGATCACCACTCCAAAGATCAAATGGGTGCGGTTCACCAGGAGCAAGAGGCCAAGTCATGAATGACCTTTACGCCTGGGCGGCCGTCGCCATCATCACGATTGCAGCGACCACAGGAGACGTCCTCCTCGCCTATTCCATGAAGCAGGTAGGCCACGTAGGAGAACTCTGGCAGAGAGAAGGTCTGCTCGCGGTGGTCGGCCGCATCCTGACGGCCCCCACATTTTTTCTCGGAGTCCTCGCTATGGCCGTGGCCTTCTACAGCCTGCTCTTCGGCCTTTCGTGGGGAAATCTAAGTCTGGTAGTGCCGGCGTCAGCCTCGCTCACCTTTGTCGCCAACGCAGTCGCCGCGCGCATTTTCCTGCACGAACGCGTAGGCCGCAGACGCTGGCTGGCGGCATTGCTGGTAGCTGCGGGCGTAGCGCTGATGGCGATCTAGAACGTGCCACGTAGGGACCGCCGCCCCCGGCTGTCCGGCGGAGCGGAACTCCGCAATGGCAGCGGATACGGGCTTCTCGGAAACCGTTACAACTGAATATTCTTCCGAGCTTTTCGCAGATAGCCCTTCGCAGGTAACAAGACGTTGCCGCGCGATAGACGGAACGAAGCTACTTTCGAATAGCATTACCCAAACAGATCCACCCTGATCACCCGCGACTCCGAGCCCACCGTTCTCTCGGGCGCCTCGTGGCCAGAATCCGGGGCCGGACTTCCGTCCAGAACAGGGATTTTCCCGAGCGATAGAACCCGTTCACCCAAATCCATGCGCACCCCCAGCTCTTGTAATTCGCGAGACAGTTCCGCCTTCGCATCGAGCGGCGCCAATCGAATCTTTCTCATGATCTTCTGCACGCGTGCCATGTGCTCGAGCACATCGGCCAGAATATCCCGGCTGCCCGCGCTCATCTGGACAAACTCCATATTCGTGCGGAAGCGATTTGAGATCGACCGGACCAGGGCAAGCGTTCGAAAGGAAACGGCATCCACGTTGAGCAGGATTTCCGTGCGCGTGCCCAAGTCGATTGGATGGTCTGTCTCTACGCAAATGCCACCCATACTCAAGTTGCGCAGCTTTCCCGAAACCAGGGCGCCGTCCGAAGGCAAAGGGTTTATCTTAGCCTCGCCGACGCAAATGAATCGCGGATTGCGCCGCCGCTCATCGCCTTTTTCGATTTCGGCCATATCCTTACCATCGTATGTCGAAGTCGATTCGTTAGGACGTTGGCAGTAACCCACCGGAGAACCGAAGTAATCGAATGGAAGATCCGAGCGTGGATCCGGGAATATCAGACGCCAAAACAGCCCTAACGGAGCAGAACGCGTTTACCCAAACAACCTCATCAATCCCGCCGCCTCGAGATCGGGAACGAGAAAGCGGGCTCTCTTATCTGACGTTCGCGCAACCGCCTCCGCCGCCAGATAGCCGCTACGCACCGCTCCCTCCATGGTGGCGGGCCAGCCGGTCGCCGTCCAATCGCCCGCCAGAAAGACGCTCGGCCACGCCGTCCGGGAATTTGGCCGGCACCGATCAATTCCGGGCGCTGGAGAATAGGTCGCATTCACTTCCTTGATCACCGTCGATTTCAGAAGATTTGCACCCCGCGCTCCGGGAAAGAACTCCTTCAATTCCCTCACCGCCATCTCAATAATTTCTGTCTTCGATTTTTCAACCAGGCTTCGCGAGCAGCTCACCACCAGCTCGACATAACTGCCGCTTCCCTTCTCCCGGCCTTCGATCAGGCGAGACTTGTGGAACATCCACTGAATCGTGCGGTCGAGGAGGACGGCATGGTCGAGTTCGCTAATCTCTCGATCGAACCACAGATGAATGCCGGTAATCGGCGAACTCGTGAACTGGCCGAGCATCGCGGCTAGAGGAGCAGTCTCGGGACCGTCGGGCAGCATTCGCCCGAGAACGTCAAATGAAACGGCCAAAACCAGATAGTCAAAGTTCTGCGCCTGTCCATTCGCGACAACCGTAACCTCGGAGTCGCGCCCCACAAATGACTCAACTCCCGCGCGAAACTTTATCTCCCCCCCGCGCGCCCGAATGTAATCTCCCGCCGCACCGTAGAGCTCGGTAAGCGGAACGGTGGGAATTCCCATACGCCCGGCTGCCGCCGATTTCAGAAACGATTCGCGTACTACCTGCGCCGCATACGGGACCGAAACCCGCTCCAGATCTTCGTTTAAGGCACTCACCAGAATCGTCTTCCAAAAGCGCTCGATTGCCTGATCGGTTTGTCCATGCTGTTTCAGCCAATCAAGAAACGATTCACCACGATCGGCTGGCGTCTTCGGAGCCAGAGAGATCATCGCCCGGCTGATTGCGAGTTTGTCAGAAAGGTTGAGGCAGGAAGCGCGCAGGAAGGAAGGCGCGGTGTGCAGTGGCGCAGGAAGTGCAGAAGGACCAATCTCCGATGCGCGTCCGCCCGGCTCCAGAAATGTCAGATTCTCGTACCACCGAATCTTGCCTTCGACTCCCGTGCGCCGATAAAAGTCGATGAGGTTCGTGCAGCAGCCCAGCAGTACATGCTGGCAGTTATCGACGATCTCGCCCGTCCCCGGATGCTGGTAGGAAGACGCACGTCCGCCCAGATAAGGACGCCGCTCAAACAGAGTCACGCGAAATCCGGCATCGGCCAGGGCGCATCCAGCGGCCAATCCGGCCAACCCGCCTCCCGCAATCGCAACGGTGCGCGGAGCTGCTCGATTCGAAGTCGCAGTGTTTGGATTGAAAGGCGGTTGCATGGCGGGACGGTTCATCAAAACAGGCGCTTCAACATTCCTTTGCCCAGCACCCCCAGCTTTTCGGGAACCGTCAATCGGATGCGCCCTTTGAACACGTCATAATCATTGGCGGCAATTTTTTCGAGGAGACGGCGATAGATCGTGATCAGCACCCACAAGCCCGGCTGGCTGTCCTCACTCACCAGCGGAATCAACTCTTCGCCGGCCTGATAGCATTCGCGCGCACGGTCGGCTTCCATTGCCAATAACGGCCGGATGCGCGAAATCTCCGGTGTCGCCAGATCGCCCGCCCGGAGCCCGAACTGTAACAGGTCTTCCTCCGGAAGATAAACCCTGCCCATGGCAACGTCCTCTTTCACGTCGCGAATAATGTTCGTAAGCTGAAACGCCAGGCCGCAGCGCTCAGCGAGAGTTTCGGCCGCCGGATCGCGATACCCGAAAATACGAATGCACACCAGGCCAACTACCGAAGCCACGCCGTAGCAATACTGCCGCAGGTCTTCGAACGTCCGGTAGCGCGCAATCAAAGCGGAGCCCGCGGACTGCGAAGCTTGCAGTTGAGCAGCCTGTGATTGGGCATTCTGCTCGGTGCTCTGCTCGGTGTTCTGCTCGAGGTCCGCCGCCGTTCCAAACGCGAGCTGGTCGAGAAGCCCAACCGGAATCTGGTAGCGCCGTTGCGCATCGGTCAGCGCCATCAGCACCGGATCGTCCGTGGGTTGGCCGGCCAATGCACGATGAACTTTGTCCAGCCATTCCGACAGCTTCTTTTGGCGATCTTCGATACTTAGCGCGTTGTCATCCGTGATGTCATCGCATCGCCGCATGAACGCATACACCGCCGCCAGGGCGTTGCGTTTTCGAGGAGGAAGCACCCAAAATCCGTAATAGAAATTCTTGGCCGCCGAACGCGCAATACTCCGGCATACCGAATACGCCATCCTGATTTGCGAACGGGTGGGAGCGAACTGCACCGGAGCATTTCCCACGGCCGCGCTCATCGCAGTTTCCCCAAGGCCGCGCGCGCCACCAGCGCCAGCTTTCGCGTCTTCGAGATCGCCGGGCGTCTGCCGAGCACCGCATATTTTTGCCGCTCGATCGCGTTCAGAATCTCTTGCCCGCCGCGGCTGAATAATTCAATGTCGATCGCCAGCTTGCGGTCGACCTTCTTTACCAGCGGCAATCCCTGCGCGAACCATTGCCGTGTTCGCTCGACTTCAAAGCGCATCATCTCGCAAAACGCGGCGGAATTTTCGCCGTCGCGAATCGCTTCCTCGCTGACGCCAAAGCGTCGCAAATCCTCGAGCGGAAGATAAATCCGTCCCTTCTGAAAGTCCGCACTCACGTCCTGCCAGAAGTTCGCCAGTTGCAGCGCGGTGCAAGTGTAGTCGGAGAACGCCTGCCGCTCCGCATCGCGATACCCACACAGATACAGCACAAGATGCCCAACCGGATTCGCGGAATAGCGGCAATAGCCCAGCAAATTGGTGAAAGTCTCGTAACGCCCAACGCGCTGATCCTGCCGGAACGCCGTCAGCAGGTCCGCAAACTCCCGCTTGGGAATCTCGAACTCCCGCACAGTTTCAGCGAGCGCCACAAACACCGGATGCCGCGGATTCCCGTGATAGCAGGCATTCAGCTCCGCCTCCCACTGGTCAAGGAGTTGCAATGACACGTCCGCGTCGCCAACCTCGTCTCCCAGATCGTCGGAGATTCGGCAATAGGCATAAACATTAAAGAAATGCTGGCGCAAGCGTTCCGGAAGAAACCAGGAGGCGACCGAAAAATTCTCGTAGTGGGAACGGGCCAGGCGACGGCAATATTCGCGCGCCTCCGCCAACGTGGGTGCAACTTCCGGAATCGAATACTCAGGCGGCAGCGCGCTCCAAGGGGAGGAAAGCGGCACAGTCGGGGGATGGCTGCTCGCGGTTGTCATCAAATGTTCAATATATTCATAACGCCATCCCAAGCAAAGCGCAGGACCTATGCATTCTGCCACCGTCAGGAAAAATTCGTGGATCCTTCGCTTCGCTCAGGATGACACTCCAGCCCGATGTCCGAATTGACAGGGCGCGACACTAATGGCGGACGCTAATGGCCGGGTATGATCGCGGTCTTGATGTCTCCATTGCGGTTCAGCATGTGGCGCAGAACGTCATGCAACCGTGAAAGCGGTGCCTCGCCGGTAATGTAATCCGTGCCGCAAACCTTTTTCTCGACGATCAGATTAAACGCACGCCGCACCGTCTCCGGCGTGTGGTGGAACGTCCCTTTCAACGTGATCTCGGAATAATGCAGCCGGTTCGTATCCAATTGCACTTTGGTTCCAGCCGCACAACCGCCGAAGAAGTTCACGGTCCCGCCTTTGCGAACCATCTGTACCGCCCACTCCCACGCTTCAGGACGGCCAACGGCTTCGATCACGACATCGGCGCCTCGCCGCTCCGGGCTCAATTCGCGCACCGCTTGCACGGGATCCTTCACTTGCGTGATCTGCACAACTTCGTGCGCACCCTTGCGGCGCGCCAAACTAACCTGCGAATCACGCTTCACGACAGCGATCACATTGCATCCGATGGCCTTGGCGACCTGCACAAACATGAGCCCAATCGGACCGCCGCCAATCACCGCCACTGTATCCCCAATTTCAACGTTCGTTTCATGCAACCCGCGCAGCACACAGGCCAGTGGCTCGGTCATGGCTGCATCTTCGAAGCTCACGTGCGAGGGCACAACCAGCATATTGGTTTCGACAATGCGCCGCGGCACGCGAATGTATTCCGCATACGCGCCATTGTTAAACAGCAGGTCCTCGCAAAGGTTGCCCTGGTGTTTGGAGCAGTAGAAGCACATTCCGCAGGGAGCGGAATTGAGCGCCACCACGCGCATCCCCTTCTTGAAGCCGCGCACCCCTTCGCCCACATGCTCAATGGTCCCCGCCAGTTCGTGTCCGAAGAGCGCGGGCGGCACAATCATGCGGGCGTGATATCCCCGCTGGTAGACCTTTAAATCCGTGCCGCAGGTGAGCGCGACATGTACCTTTACCAGAACTTCGCCCTCGCCCACGCGCGGAATCGGCACTCGCTCGATCTTGATATCTTCTTTGCCGTACAGAACGGCCGCCGTCATCTTGCCAGTCACAGTGAATGTCCTTCCCACGCCCGCGACCCCGTCACGCCAAAACCGGATGCGCTGGGGTCCCAAGCGCTTCCCGGCTGGATAACAATTTTCATCGAGTCCGGCTGAGGATGGGCAGCCAGCTTCAGTGCTTCAACGCTACGCTCCAGCGGGAAGCGATGGCTGATCAGACGCTCCAAATCCATTTCGCGGCCCATCACGAACCGCACCGACTCTTCCTGCAATTCCACCGACGCACTATAGGAACCCAATAAAGTCTTCTCATCCACGCACACTGCCGCCGGATCAATCGTCGCCTCGCCGCGCGTCGTCTGCGCAAATAGCAAAACGCGTCCTCCCGGACGCGCCGCCTCCATCGCCGGACGAATCAGACTGCTCCCGCCGACCGCCAGTATCACAGCGTCAGCCCCGCGCCCTTCGGTCATTCCACGCACCGCATGCCCGGCATCGGCTTTCGCAGCATCAAGTGTCACGTTGAGCCCAAAGCTATTAGCTATTGTAAGCCTCGCAGGATACAAATCGGAAGTAATCACCCGCGCACCCGCCCGCTTCGCCAGCATCGCCAGGATCAATCCGATCGGCCCTTGTCCGATGACGAACACTGTTTCGTCCGGCTGCAGACAGAGGGTTTCAATTCCTTTCAGACAAGTGTTGACCGGCTCTACGAAACAGGCCTGCTCGAAGGAAACTCCGTCCGGTATCCGGACCGTTCCCTTCTGCACAATCCAATCCATTACGCGCACGTATTCCGCAAATCCTCCGCCGGAGGCCTCGAAACCCGCCGTGCAACCCACTTTCTTGTAAGTCGCGCATTGCGCAAACGTCTGATGGTGGCAGTAGTAGCATTCGCGGCACGGAATATGATGAAACACCATCACGCGATCCCCGACCGCATACTCGCGCACTCCGGCGCCCACCTTCGCGACCACACCTGAAGTCTCATGCCCGAAGATGCGCGGGGCTGAGTGCGATCCCGTAGAAATCTTCTTCAGGTCCGTCCCGCAGATTCCGCAAGTGTGCACCCGCACGAGCATCTCGCCCGCACCAATCTCGGGAACGGGAACTTCTTCGAGCCGCACATCGTCCACGCCGCGATACACGGCCGCCTTCATGGTGGCCGGAATCCGCTCCACGCCGCTTTCCACCGTAACTGGACCAACCATAACCATCAGCAATCAACCGCCTCTCAGCTCAATATTCGCCGCGACGACACCGCAGGTGCACCCAAGCCCGGCTCAGGTGGATTCATCCGAGGGTCGGAGTTCGCCCGACTCACACTTTCGCGTTTCAAATAATTCTCAATCGCCGCGCACAGCGCCCGGCTCGCTCTCGCACTATTGCGTGCCATGGCAATCGTCCGCATCCAAAGCCACGGACGCACCGCAACATGCAACGCGAATCGTGTGAAGCGGAAGCGTCCGTCGAAGCCAACAAACCGATTCATCGGAGGCATCGGAAACTCGAGTTCATCGGAAATCGACTTCAGAGCGGCAAACTCAAGTCCGTGAGCCTGCGCTCCAAGCGCCACCGATGCACCTTCCATATCCACCGCGATCGCTCCGTAAGTGACCGCCAAGCGCAGCTTCTCTTCCCGGTTCGCTACCACCATGGAGCTCACCAGCGTCCCACTTCCCGAGCCCGTATCCATGCGCGAACCGTCGGCACTATTAACAACCACGCGCGGCTCTACAATATCGGCAACTTTCAGCGACGGATCCAGCGCTCCCGCAAAGCCCACCGAGATCATTTTCGCCGGCCGCGCTTCCTGAATCACGGCTTCGGCAGCCCGCCGTCCCTGCTCCGCGCCAATGCCACTGCAAACGGCAACCACCCTACCCGCTGCGGAATCCCCGGTCTCAAAAAACGGATATCTGCGGCCATCATGAAAGATCTCTCGCGCCTTCCACTCGCGAACCAGTGGAGCGATCTCTTGCTTCATTGCTGAAACCAGCGCAATTTGCGACCGCGGATTTTCCTCCTCCGGAACGTCAGACATATCCATTCGCCCGGAACCACTCCACTGACCGCCGCAGCGCTCCATCCACAGGAACAGTCCGCCAGCCCAACTCCCGCTCCGCCTTCGCCGAGGTCACGAACATCATCTTGCGTCCCATGCGGACCGCATCAATCGTCGCGCGCGGTTCGCGGCCCAACAGCCGCCCGGTCACGATTTCGTCCACCACGCCCGTCGCCAATGCGAAGACATACGGCAGCTTCACAGTCGGCGATTTCAATCCCGTAATCGCCGCCAACCGGTCCAGAATCTGCTTCAGAGTCAAGTTTTCGCCGCCCAGAATATACCGCTCGCCGCGCTTCCCTTTTTCGAGTGCCAGAATATGGCCGCGAGCGCACTCGGTCGCATCTACCAGATTCAGCCCCGTCTCCACGTACGCTGGAAACTTGCGCTTCAGAAAATCCAGCACAATCCGCCCAGTCGGTGTCGGCTTCACATCGCGCTCTCCGACCGGCGTCGTCGGATTCACGATCACCACATCGATTCCCGACTTCGCCGCCTCGAACGCGACCTGTTCGGCCATAAACTTCGACCGCTTGTAAGGCCCAATCATCTCGGCCAGCGAAACCGGACTGTCTTCGTCAGCCGCATTGTTCGTGTGGGGACGGGCACCCTCGCGAGCCTGCCCTGAGCGAAGTCGAAGGGTCCAGGCCGAGCCCCGCTCGACAGCCCGATGGTTCGAGTCGAATCCCATGGTGGCCACGCTCGATGTGTACACCACGCGGCGCACACCCGACTTCCGGGCCGCGGCAAGCAGCGTTCGCGTGCCTTCAACATTCGACCGGTACATCTCCACCGGATCGCGCACCCAGAGCCGATAGTCCGCCGCTACGTGAAACACCACCTCGCAGCCGGAGACGGCCTTCTCGATCGAAGCCGGATCCCGTAAGTCTCCTGTAGCGCGCTCGGCATTCAAATCCGCAATATTCCGCGGATCGCTCGAAGCCCGCACCAGCAGCCGCAACTCGGCTCCCTGCGTGACCAATGCGCGGGCCACATGACTGCCCAGGAATCCGGTAGCGCCAGTGACAAAAGCCTTCAACCCCGCTCTCAGCTCTCAGCCGTCAGCCCTCGGTAAAATCGCAAGGCCCTCGGGCACCGCAACACCATCAACTCATAACGGAGACTCGTTCAGTCGCGCCAAAAGCCTTCACTGACGGCCGATAGCTGACAGCTGACGGCTAATGCTAGCTTTTCTCCGCCATTACCTTCGCATAGGTCGTCAGCGCGATGAGTGGGAAATATTGACGATAGAGATGGTACTTCAGATAAAACACGCGCGGAAATCCCGTCCCCGTAAAGAACGCTTCATCCCACGAACCGTCTTTTTTCTGCTTCCGCAAGAGATACGCGATCCCGCGGGCAACGCACTCGCTGCGCGTGTCCCCTACAGCCAGCAACCCCATAATTGCCCATGCCGTCTGCGAGGCCGTGCTGTCGCCCTGACCGCGCAAATTCGGATCGTCATACGATCCCACTGTCTCGCCCCAGCCGCCATCGGAGTTCTGCACCATCCGCAGCCATTCCGCCGCCTGCTGGATCATTGGCTCGTTCCGGTCCACGCCCATCGCTTCCAGACCGCGCAGCACCAGAGCCGTCCCGTAGATGTAATTCACGCCCCATCGCCCGAACCAACTTCCATCGGGCTCTTGCTCTTCGCAGAGAAACCGGATCGCCTTCTTCACCGCCGGATGATTCTTGTCATATCCATAAGTCGCCAGGCACTCCAGAATTCTGCCCGTGATGTCGACCGTCGGCGGATCGAGCATCGCGTTGTGATCGGCGAAGGGCACGTACTGAAACACCATGCGGTCATTATCCTTGTCAAAAGACGCCCAGCCACCGTTCTTGCACTGCATCGACAACACCCAATCCAGCGCCCGCTGCACCGATTCCGACTGATAGCGCCCGTTCGGATGCTCCACCCGGCTCAATCCCAGGCAAACCATGGCCGTGTCGTCCACATCGGGATAGAACTCGTTGTTGAATTCGAAGTACCACCCGCCCGGCTCGCCCTTCGGGTTCTTGACCTTCCAGTCGCCCGGCCGGCGCACCTGCTTCTGCAGGATCCACTCCGCGCACTTCACCAGTCGCGGATCATTCGCCGGAACTCCAGCCTCGCCCAAAGCAAACAGCGCATACGCCGCGTCCCACACCGGAGACATGCAAGGCTGCATCCGGAAGGTCTCGCCTTCTTCAATCCCAAGCTTCTCAAACTCATCCAGGGCCCGGATCACCTGCGGATCGTCGAGCGAATATCCCAGACAGCGCAGCGCGATGATGGCGTTCATCATGGACGGAAAAATCGCGCCCAGCCCGTCACTCATCTCAAAGCGTTCCAGCATCCACTTCTCAGCCTGCTTGAGTGCCACGGAGCGTAGTGGCCGCACATGCACGCGTTCGAACCAGTGCACCACCCGGTCGATCACCAGGAAGAAATTCCGCCACGAAATCCGCTTCTTTGCCCAATGCAGATGCATGCGCGACTTGTCGCGTCCCCCGACAAAGAGCTCTTCCACACCCATCTCATCGGGAATCTTCTTGAATGGCTTTTTCGCGTAGCAGATCGACAGCGGAACCAGAATGGCCCGCGACCACGAAGAAATTTCGTAGATATTGAACCAGAACCAGTTGGGAAACAGCACGATCTCCGGGGGCACCGCCGGCACCGCGTCGTAATCGTATTGTCCGAAGAAACAAAGATAGATTTTGGTAAATGTATTAACTTCGGTGACGCCGCCCATCTCTAGAATTTTTTTGCGCGCGAGCGTGAGCGCAGGATGATCGGCCGTAAATCCCGCCAGCTTGAGTCCGAAATATGCCTTCACTGAGGCTGAGATGTTCGATGGCCCGCCAGCGTAAATGCTCCAGCCGCCATCTTCATTCTGGTGGTTCAGAATGTATCGCGCCGCTTTTTGGAATCGCTCCTCGTTCCCCGTCCCGAGTAGCGTGTGCAGCAGAATGTAATCCGACTCTAGGGTCGTGTCGGCTTCCAGTTCTCCGCACCAATACCCTTCCTGGTGCTGCTGCGAGAAAAGAAACTTGCGCGCGCCATCAATTGCGACCGCAACCCGGCTCACCAGGTCGTCGATCTTCCCAAATCGCATCTGCGGCACCGCGGCCGAACTATAGGGGGAGGACTCGTCCATTCAAACTCCTGTCACTCACTAGCACCTCGTAACTCGACAGATAGATAGATCTCGTAGCGCCGGCGTCCTCGCCGGCGGTCGCGGGGGCGTCGCCAAACAAATCTAGGCAGAAACCTCCGCGCCCGGAGCCGCCGCAATCGTCTCCACAATCTCCGGAGGCAATCCAAACCGCACATTCTCCGGCATGATCTCAAGCTCCTGCACGTCCCCAAAACCCTTGCCGCCCAAGAACTCGACCACTTCCTGCACCAGGTGTTCTGGAGCCGACGCTCCCGCCGTAAGCGCCACTGTCCTGACGCCCTTCAGCCATTCTGCACGGATATTGCTGTAGTTATCGATTAGATGCGCCTCGGTCCTCAAACTGCGCGCCACCTCAACCAGTCGCTTGGAATTCGAACTATTATCCGATCCAACCACCAGTAGCAACTCTGCATCGGAAGCCACGTGCTTCACGGCAACTTGCCTGTTTTCTGTGGCATAACAAATATCCTGCGCCGCCGGCCCTTTGATATTCGGAAACCGCTTGCGCAATGCGGCAATGATATCCCGAGTCTCGTCAAGGCTAAGAGTAGTTTGCGTAAGATAGGCAACTCTGCTGGGATCGGGCACCGTAACCGACGCCACCTCCTGCGGAGACCCCACCACCTGCGTCACCGCCGGAGCCTCACCGAGAGTCCCTATGACTTCATCATGATCGCGGTGGCCAATCAGAATCAGCGAATAGCCTTCCTTGGCGAACTTCACCGCCTCGACGTGAACTTTGGTGACGAGCGGACACGTGGCATCAATCACGCGCAGTTTACGAAGCTTGCTATTCTCGCGCACCTCGGGAGACACGCCATGCGCGCTATAGATCACACGCTCGCCCTCGGGTACCTCATCGACGGAATCGACAAAAATCGCCCCCTTGTGCTGCAGTTCCTCGACCACAAACCGGTTATGCACAATCTCCTTGCGCACGTAGATGGGAGGCCCAAACGCCTCCAGCGCAATCCGGACAATATCGATCGCCCGCACCACGCCAGCGCAGAACCCGCGCGGCTTCAACAGCAAAAGTTGCTTTCTCTCAGACAATGCCATCCCCCTACACCCTATTAGGGTACAGTTTCCCCGAAAAAGATGCTTAAAAGCTAGTGTAAGAGTACCGAAGAAAGCACCCCAGGGTCAATGTAAGCCTCTGAAGAGGCAAGGATTAGCAGTAGATGGGGAGAACCGGGTGCCGAATGGGATCCACCGAATGCATCAAATTAGGTCCACGTAGCCCCGGACGCATTCGTCCGGGAACCCGAGCACTCGCGCTGCACCAGATTCGGTCCGGAAGTCGAACGCCCCCTGAAGGCTGCGGAGCCAAGCCGCTATTCGAACCCCAGATCCTTCAGTTCGCGATCGGTCAGCGGCGCAAAAGCGTCCGGAGCAAAGAAAAGCTTGCCTTTCAAAGCTCCCGGTTTGTGGTTGCCATACTCGTCACGCAACGCGACCAATAGGACGACCGGCGTCTTCCCCCGAGCAATGACAATCTCCTCGCCCAGGCAAGCCCGCTGAATCAACCGCCGCCAAATAACTCTGTCATCCCGACCGGAGCGAAGCGGAGTGGAGGGACCTTGTGTTTCAACAGCTCCAACGCTAACTAATCCATCGGAGTCTTCCTGAGCGGAGCGGCCCGATCCGCGAAGCGAATCGGCCCCGGAGTCGAAGGATCCCTACTCTCCACCCTCCGCGACAGCTCAACGAAACGCTTGACTTAGCAGTCAGAACCCTCAAGATAGAGGTAGGCACACAAAGTACCTCCATTCGAATCGCTCTTTGACAAACATGAGACCAGAAGAAACCCGGCGGCTGCGGAAAGATCCGAGACCCACCAGGAGATGGAGATAACTCCTTATTCCTTAATACTTTACTTGTAAGTCCTTATTCCGGAATACTTTGCGGAGACAACATCGCTAACCCTATGATTCTAATAGAATGTTTACAGCTAACTCCTTATTATTGAATACTTTACATTTAACTATTGTAGAATCAATACTTTAATGAAATAGCGGGGGGGAGGGGTACCCCACTCACCCATTTGCCCGGATCATCTGCTCGGCATGCTTTCGCGAAGTTTCTGTGAGCTTCGCGCCGGATAGCATACGCGCAACTTCTTCGGTGCGCTCCTCGCCTGTGACTTGCCGGACGGTGGTTTTGGTGCGTCCTCCGGAAGCGCGCTTTTCGATCAGGTAGTGCTGATCGGCGAAAGTAGCGATCTGCGGCAGATGCGTTACGCAAAGAACCTGGTTCCCTTTCGCTAGCTCTTTAAGTTTTCTTCCTACAGCCTCGGCCGCGCGTCCGCCGATGCCGGTATCGATTTCGTCGAACACGAGCGTGCGTTGTGCCGTGGCCGCGGAATGTTTTTTCTTTCCTGCTGAATTCGCGCCCGCTTCCACGCTGACTTTCAACGCCAGCATCACGCGCGACAATTCGCCGCCCGAAGCGATTTGCTCGAGCGGCCGCATCGCCTCACCAGTGTTGGTCGCAATTCGATAGACAACTTGATTGATGCCCGAAGAAGTCCAGTGCGTCTCCGCTTCATTTTCTTCCACTGAAATCGCAAACTGCGCGCGCATGGCGAGAGTCGTTAATCTCGGCTTCGACCAACTTCTCCAGCTTGCGCGCCGCTTCCTGCCGTTTACGCGACAGGCTGTGAGCAGCCTTGCGATAATGCTCGGCTGCAACGGCCAACTGGACGCGCAGTTCGGCGAGCACTTCGTCCTTGTTTTCCATCTCCGTCAGCTTGCGCCGAACCTCTTCGCCAAACGCGATCACCTGCTCGAGCACGGGACCGTACTTACGCTTCAGGCGATCCAGCGCAGCCAGCCGTTCTTCCAGTTCGGCGAGCCGCTCCGGAGAAGCATGGATTCCGCCTGCATAATCGCGCACGGTCGCGCCGACGTCTTCGATGCTGATGCGCGCCGACTCCAGCGCAGCGAGCGCCTCCTGAAACTTGGGTTCGTAGCGCGCCAGCTCCTCGATATGCTTCTGCGCCGCGCGCAGGCTCGACGAGGTCGACGCATTGCCTTCATACAGGAGATCAAACGCGTTTATCGCCGCGCCGTAAATCTTCTCCGCGTTGGCAAGCACACGTTTTTCGGCTTCGAGCCGTTCGTCTTCACCGGGCGTGAGGCGCGCCTCGCCAATTTCGCGAGACTGGAAGTTCCACAAGTCCGCCAGGCGCATGCGATCCTGTTCGTTCTGTTCCAGTTCGGCAATGCGTTCGCCGGTTTGCTTCCAACTCGCAAACGCGGCGGCAACGTCATCCAACTCGACACCTGCATAAGCGTCGAGCAAAGCCTGCCGCGCCGCTGCGTCGAAATTCACGATCGATTCGTTCTGCGCGTGGATGACGCCAAGGTGAGGCGCAATCTGCTTCAGAACGGCCACGGTTGCCGGCTGATTATTGATAAAGACACGGCCTTTGCCACCCGCGGCAATCTCGCGCCGCAGGATGAGCGAAGCATCTCCGGAATCCGCGTCCAACCCGTTGCTTTCCAGAATGCTTTCGATGGCCTGGGCGGCGGCGGCTTCGCTATCAAACACGCCCATGACGACGGCGCGATCGGCTCCCGCGCGGATCACATCGGAGGACGCTTTTTCCCCCAGGAGCAGTCCGAGCGCGTCAATCAGGATCGACTTGCCGGCGCCCGTCTCACCCGTCAGAAGGTTCAGGCCGGACGCGAATTCGATGACCGCGTTGTCGATGACCGCGTAATTTTCGAGGCGCAGTTCAGTGAGCACAGGCGATCCCTAGAATTTGCAGCATAGGAAATTTACGCGCAGCATAGCATAAATGCTCTCCCGCAACTTAGGTCTATTCACACCTTGTTCACCACGGAGGCACAGAGAAAACCGAACTATTCGGCAAAACCTTCCACTCTAGGCCTCTACAGGTTCTAGGTTTCTACAAGTTTCAGCTTTTCTCCGTGTCTCCGTGCCTCCGTGGTAAGAGCGCTCTGTGGTAAGAGCGCTTGCTCATCGGAAGCTCCGTTCGCATTGACCGATGCGGTACCCCGATTTGGGACCCGTCCACTTCGTCTATAATTTCAAACAGGGGTTCTCCCGAAAACGATGCATTTGTCTCCTTTCTTTCTCTCGTTCGTGGGCGGCGAAATCGTAGATCTCGTCCTTCAAACTGGTGCGGTTGCCAAGACCGTCCTCGTCCTGCTTCTGGCTTTCAGCGTGCTTTCGTGGGCTGTGATACTTGCCAAGTGGCGCGTCATCCGCAGCGCGAAGACGCAAAGTGCGCGATTCATCCGCGCCTTCCGCAAAGCGCCGCGCATACAAGACGTGGCTGCGGTGGCCGATCAATTCCGTCCCAGCCCGCTGGTGGGCGTTTTCGAAGGCGCGGTGGCCGAGTTCAGGCGGCAGATGGGAACTACCGGAGGCATTCAGAGTCCGGTCGCGATTCAGCGCGCCATGCAGATCGCGTCTTCCGACGAAATCACGCGCCTGGAACGCCACGTGCCGTGGCTCGCGATCACCGGCGCAGTCACGCCATTCATCGGACTGTTCGGAACGGTATGGGGCATCATTGACGCGTTTCACGGCCTGGGCACGGCGGGAGCGGCCACATTGCGCGCCGTCGCTCCTGGCATTTCAGAGGCTTTGATCACCACCGCTGCCGGACTGGCAGCGGCGATTCCAGCGGTGATTGCCTATAACCTGATCATCGGCTCGATTCGCGACATGGCTACGCGCAATGACGATTTCGCGCTCGAGATGCTGAACCTGGTCGAACGCCAGCCGGCGCAAACGGCGGCTGCAGCAGAGGTGCGACGCTGATGGCATTTACTACCGCCAACGGGCGCACGCAAAGCGCACTGGCCGACATCAACATCACGCCGCTGGTCGATGTCGTGCTCGTTTTGCTGATCATCTTCATGGTGACGGCGCCGATTCTGCAATCGGGCATCGAGGTCAACGTGCCGAAGACGCGCACGGTAAAGGAAATCACCGAAGAGCGGCTCGTCATCAGCATCGATAAATCGCAAAGAGTCTTTCTCGGGAACGATCCCATCAATATCAACCAGATTGCGGCGCGCCTTAAGCAGAAGATTCGCGATCCGCAGCACCAGTCGATTTATCTGCGCGCGGACCAGGACGTGCCATTTGGCGCTTTTGCCACCGTGATGGACGCGATCAAACAAGCAGGCATCAGCAATGTAAGTATCGTGACACAGCCCATTGATTCCCATGGCAGCCACTAATGATTTCGAAAACGACGGACTCCGGCGCCCACTGGCGTGGTCCGCGGGATTGCATGTGGCGTTCACTGTGTTCGTCGTGCTCTGGGCCACGTACATCACCGGTATTCGCGGCCAGGGCTGGGGCAGCGGCGGAGGCGGAGACGCCATGGGCGCAACGCTGGTGACGTCGGTTCCCTTGCCTGCCAACCCTGTGCAGACCACCAATGTGGTGGCTACGGAATCCAAGGGCCTCACGCAGTCGCAGCCCAAGGTGGAGGAAAAAGAGCCCGATGCGATTCCGATTCCCGACAAGAATACGAAGAAGAAGAATAAACCGGTGCCCAGCGTGACCCCGCACAAGGCTGTGGCCGCGCCGCCGGAGACGAACCAGATTCCTTTTGGCGATGGTGGGCCGGTCAGCGGTCCCTATGCGATGTTCAATGCGGGCGGCGCAAAAGGTGGATTTGGATTCACTGGAGGAGGCGGCGATTTCGGCAGCCGATTCTCGTGGTATGTGCAAGCGGTGCAGCGAAAGGTTTCCGACAACTGGTTGCGATACGAGGTCGACCCCAGCATTCATGAAGCCAATCGAGTGTATTTGACGTTTGATATCGCGCGTGATGGGCATCCCGGCAATGTACAGATCGAACAGTCGAGCGGCGTGCCATCGCTTGATCGATCGGCGGTATATGCGATCCAGCGGATTGATACGTTCGGGCCTTTGCCCTCGGAGTACTCGGGCAATAAGGTTTCGGTGGAGTTCTGGTTTGATTATAAGAAGTAGCAGGTCAGTCGTTGGTCGCTAGTCGTCAGTCGTTCGCGGAGTTTGCCAACGACTAACGACCATCGACCGTAGACCAAACAGGGAGCAAACATTGAGCAACTCGACATCCCTCGCCAGACATCCTACTTATGAGAGACAAATTCGCTCGCTAGGCAAGGGGATTACGTCGCGCCACGATCAACCATCCCAGCTTGGCTGCCAACGTTTCGGTTTCGTCGTCGCATTAATTTTCGTATTGGCGGCCACTAGTTTCGCGCAGGACTGGATTCGCACCGGAACCGGACTCGGTGTCGAAAAAGTACGTCTCGCGGCTTCTGACTTCAAGGCCTCGACGCAAGACTCGAAGAACGCCGCTCTCCTGAAGACCTTCAACGACACGCTTTGGAACGATCTTGACCAGGCTGGAATTTTCGATCTCGTCTCGAAGAGCTTTTATCCGCTGCAAGCGCCGGGTCAGCCTTCGGAGCTGAATTTCGCGGCATGGGGTTCGCCGCCGCCCAACGCCTCCATGCTGGCGCTCGGCAACCTTGGTGCGACCGCCGACAAGGTCACGGTGCAGGGATGGCTCTATGACCTGAAGAATCAGGCGTCGCCGCAAGTTCTGGGCAAGCAGTACAGCGATTCCGCCACGGACAGCGCGGTGCGGGTAATCGCTCATAGATTTGCCGATGAGATCATCTTTCGGCTGGGCGGTGGAATTCCGGGCATTGCCGAAAGCAAGCTCTATTTCGTCAGCGACCGCACTGGCCACAAAGAAATCTGGATGATGGACTATGACGGCGCGAACCAGCAGCAGATCACGCACCTCGGAAGCATCTCGCTCTCGCCGCGCATTTCGCCTGATGGCTCGCGCCTAGCTTTCAGTTCCGCTGCCAAGAATGGCTGGGAGATCCTGATGTACTCGTTCGATCTCAACCGCATGGTTGCCTTCCCGCGTTTTGGCGGCATGAATCTTTCTCCTTCGTGGTCGCCGGATGGCAAGATTGCTTTTTCATCATCGCGCAACGGCTATCCCAATATTTTTGTGGTCGATGCCTCGGGCGGAAACGCGCGCCGTTTGACCAACGATAAGGGGCCCGACGTTTCTCCGGCATGGAATCGCAAGACCGGAGGGCAGATTGCATTCGTCAGCGGACGCACAGGTCTGCCCCAGGTTTACACCATGGATGCCGATGGCACGAACCTGCAACGCGTCACCGATCAGGGCTATGCGGTCTCGCCTAACTGGTCGCCGAACGGGCAATTTCTGACTTTCTCCTGGATGCGCAAATATGGGCCGGGCGAGCCCGGCTCGAACGATCTTTACCTGATGGATATTGCCAGCAAACAATGGGTGCAACTGACGCACGACGCGGGCCGCAACGATTTCCCTTGCTGGTCTCCCGATGGACGGCACATTATCTTTCAGTCGCACCGTTCGGGCACGGACCAGATCTGGACGATGCTCGCGGATGGGACGAATGTGAAGCAGTTGACGTTCAAGGGCAACAACACGCAGCCAAACTGGAGTTGGAAGTAGATTGGTTGGTATCAGGGCACGCAGGCGTGCCGCAGGAGCTACGCCATGAAGGGCGCCTTCAGGCGCTGAGGCAGAAGACTCGATTTGCGCTACAGGCAGTTAGGAAAACGGTTCTTGCGGCCGGTCGAGAGTGCGCCCTAGGGTCAGGCTGCAAATTATCAAAGGTCCAGATTGCACGCCACTTTGCGGGCGCACAGAAAAGAGGAATCCGTGAAGCACGCAATGAGAATCACAACGACGAGATGGACTACCCTCGCATTTGCACTTGGCACAATCATGCTCCTGGGCGCATGCCACAAGAAAGCAGCTCCGCCCCCGCCTCCACCGCCGCCCGCGCCAACCGCACCTACGGCCTCGCTATCGGCGAATCCGAACACCATCAATCAGGGCCAATCGACGACGTTGACATGGCAGACCACGAATGCCAGCGATGTCAGCATTGACGGAATCGGCGCAGTTGAAACCAGCGGCTCGCGCCAGGTAACTCCCCCCGATTCGACGACCTATCATCTGGTGGCCAAAGGTGCGGGCGGCACACAGGACGCCACTGCGCGTGTAACCGTCAACGCGGCGCCAGCCCCTCCGCCGGCCAACACCAGTTCGGCGACCGAGGAAGAACTGTTCGCGCAGAACGTCAAGGACGTATATTTCGATTATGACAAGTCGGATATTCGCGCGAGCGACCAGGCCGCGATCCAGGCGGATGCGAGTTTTCTGCAACAGCATCCTGGCATTCACATCACGGTCGAGGGCCATTGCGACGAACGCGGCTCGACCGAATACAATCTCGCCCTCGGCACCAATCGCGCCGATTCCGTGAAGAACGCACTCATTCAGGCGGGGGTCAGCGGCGACCGCATCAAAACCTACAGCTACGGCAAAGAGAAGCCGTTCTGCACCGAGCACAACGAGGAGTGCTGGCAGCAAAACCGCCGCGGCCACTTCGTATACGAAAAGTAAATCCGGGCAAATTATGGCGGGACGGGGTTGTGCCCCGTTCCGCCGTACACTATAAGCGAGTTGTGTGATTGCACGACGACGATTCGGGTCAACTATTTAGGGCACTGGCTTTGGCACTAACTATGGCACTAACTATGGCAAACATGAAACGGCATTTTCTTCCACTCGCGCTCACCCTCGTGTTCGTGTTTTCGGTCGCGCAAATTCCCGCCTACGGAGCCAACCGGGATATCGTGCAACTTCAAACCGAGGTCGATCAACTGCAGCAGGCGATGACGCAGATGAAGCAGTCATTCGACGAGCGCATGGGCGTAATGAAAAATCTGCTCGAGCAGAACACCGATTCCGCCAACAAGGTAACGGCCGCGATCACGGGCCTGCAGGCTTCGCTCAACAAGCAGCAGCAAGCCGGCGCCGGGCAGATCGACCAGATTTCCGGCCAGATTCAGGCGCTCAATGACACGATGGACGAATTAAAAGTCCGTCTCGGCAAGCTCAGCAAGCAACTCGAAGACTTGCAGGCGGCGCAGCAATCCCTCGCCGCGACCCAGCTGCAGACCCAGCAGCAGGCCAAGGACATGGCCGCCGCCCCGCCTCCCGACGTTCTCTATAACAATGCCTTGCGCGATTTCAACGGCGGAAACAATGACGTTGCCACCAAGGAGTTCAACGACTATATCAAGTACTATCCGGACACGGACCTGGCTGGGAACGCATACTTCTATTTAGCCGAAATGGAATACAAGGCTGGCGACTATCAAAAAGCGGTCGCGAATTATGACCTGGTCGTGCAGAATTTTCCGAGCGGAAACAAAGCTGCCTCCGCCCAGCTGAAAAAAGGCCTGGCGCTCATCGAACTGGGACAGCAACAGGACGGCATCCAGGAACTGAAGCACGTAATTCAGCGCTATCCGCGCACCACCGAGGCCACGCAGGCGCGCGACAAATTGCGCAAGCTGGGAGCGTCATCGAAAACCCGCTAGATCGTAGCGCCGGCGGTCGCGGGTTTTCTCTGTGATCCTCTGTGTCCTCTGTGGTTAAAGCCTTTGGTCTCCTCGCCAGACACCACGGATTACGCGGATCGAGACACAATATTTAACGCTCGTAATTTCTGACGCACCCCCCTAGCGCGCCGCAGTATTCGGCACCATAACTCCCCCTTCAATCTTAGGGATGCCGAAGTGCCCGCCCAGATGGGAAAGATCCACTGGGCTGATCGACCCACTGACCACAAAAAAATCGACCTCACTCGACTTGGCAACCAGAATCGCGACGTTACTGATTGCGTTATTCTCCAGGCGAACCCATAGATCCGTTACTCCGGCGCCACTGTTCTTGTCGCGGCGATCCATCAGCCGCTTCCAGCCCGCCGCGCGGTACTCCTCGTTCACCGAGTCCAGAACCTGCGGATCGTACATCCCGGGCTTCGGATAGCGATAGTTGTGTACGGAAACCCCGCTGATGCCCGCGATCACGCGGCGCAGATCCTCATTATCGGGGTCCAACTTTGACGCCAGTATCAGCATGGAGTGGTCGAGCGTGAACTCGGTCTTCGAGGATGCGGACTGGCGCAGGGCATCGATTCCCTGAGGAATCCAAACTGGCTGTTGCGCAACCGGAGCTGGTGCTTGCTGGGTTTGTGCCGACTGCTGCGTCTGGGCTAGCGTGGCTTGGGCTAACGCGGTGGCAAAGATTGCGATCAAGACGGCTCTACCGGACAACCTCATAAATTTGCCTCAATATAAAAAGTAGACGATAGATAGACGCGGAACGCCCCGGATATGTGAGCGCTCGGCCAATAAGAACCCGGCGAGTGAAAATTAGTTGTACGGTTTGTTTTTTGCGATCTGTATCCCGCGATATCGTCCCAGCGATATCCGCAATGCTGATCACACCGCGTCTGCGGCCGCCGCTTTTCCCGGTATCATCCCACTCGAGCGGAGCGTGACCCAATCGGTCTGAATGCTCTCCCATCCATGGATCAGGAAGCCGTAGGATTCGAAGAGCTGGCGAATGCGCGGCCGTGTCCAACCCGCGATCTCTTCGAGGATCGGGACCAGTGTGGCCAGCGCGTTATCGCCCAGCACTGTGCGCTTGGCGATCTGCGCCACGTGCTTCGATTCCGACACCGCGATGGTGAATCCGTCGTGACGGTTCACGTGCAACATCACGTGAATGTCGGAGCTGCCGTCCCCGACGTACACGACGTGATCGAGCGGCACACCCAGTTCCTCCGACAACTGTTCGAGCCGCGCCACTTTGCCGTAGCCCGCCGTCGCCCGCACCAGGCATTCGATTTCGCCGTTTGCGTCGTACTTGAACTCGGTGCCGAAGATGTGATCCTGCGGGACAATTCCCTCCAACGCCGACTGGATCACTTCGACCGGCGCCGCCGAGAGCACGTAGAAATCAAAATGAAAGCCGTCGATCCGGCGGTCAAGGATCTCGTAAATTTGCTCGATGTTTTCCTTGAGACGAATGCGCTTGCCCACTTCGACCAGGTCGGCCCGCCGCACACGTGAACGAAACTCCGGATCGTGGAGGAGCAGGTAGGAAAGTTCGGCGCCCTGCTGAACCAGGTTCAGGTTGGCCATGCCTTTGATCTTGCGCTCGAACTCTTCAACAGAAATGCCCACGAGTTCGCTCAAAACGTAGCCCGTATCGTTAAAGGTCAACGTCTGGTCGAAGTCGCTGGCAAACAGATAGTATTTACGATTTTTACTAACCATGTTCTATCTTAGATTCAATCCCCCATGAATGGACTATTAAATTTCCCTATCGTGTCCATCACAACAATATGTGGCGCACAATCTTGCACATAAACGAACAACCGGCGTAGCCTTGGTTAGTAGTCATAAATAAGTGCTGCGCGTTGAGCGCAAATGAAATCGCACTCCAGAAAGGTCCGACATGCCGACCAGTGTGAGTGATCATCTTCGCAATGATGCCGACCGCGGGAAGGGTTCCAAGGAGCCCGATGACCGCACTCAATCCGGAAACAATTCCATGACGGGACAGCTTTCCCACCGCGACAACAATCCTTTGGTGGAAGGCGCCGACAGCGATTTTCCGGAGCCGGGGCAGAGTCCGGAGCACTCGTTTGAAGGGAAGTTGACCAGGAAGAAGTAACGGCGCGGGCGAAGGCCGTTCTGAGCGCTAAGGCCTGGTTGGGTAAATCATCGTGGTAGGTCTTGCATTTTCAGCGTAAAGTGCTGCTATACAGTGATGCAGCCAAACGAATTTGTTCCATTCTTCGTGGTGCTGACCGCGGGGTTCTGCGGATGGATGTTCATACGCTTCCTTCATTCTCGGTCCAAGTTGCCTGAGAACGCTGGCATCTTGCTCGGCACTGGCATTCTCGTCATGAGCGGCTGCCTGCTTCTCTTCTATGGCTCCGGGATGGCAAAGAAATACCGGTCTGCCCCAAGCTTCGCGCCCGACCGAAAGCACATGGCGCAAATCAAAGAGTTGGACTTCGGCCCCGGCCCGTTTAACTCAGAGGTAGAGCTTCGTTCGCGGTGGCAGGTGTTCCCAAAGTCCGTGTTTGCTTCACATAATGCTCCAGAGGACATCGAGGCGAAGTGGCTCAGCAATTCTGAACTCATCATCCGATATGCCGCCGGTTATCCTAACGACCCTGATTACCCCGTTCCGTGTGACCAGCAATTCAAGGGCGTGAAGATTGCCTGTGAACCTGTTGCAGGCTACACGCTTCACCCGACCCCGACCTCGTTGCGAGGGCAGCAATTACGGGTTGCAATCGATCAGCGCTATAAAGAAATGTCCGATGCACACGGCATCAGGGGAAATACCGTCCAGATTACTGACGTTTTGCTGAGGTACATTTCGGAGGGAATGTCATATTTGGAAGCTTTGCGGACGCTCATGGCCGCAGGGTTTTTAGTTAATCGGCATTCGCCAGATCAAGATGTGGGTCACTACAGTCTTCGGTCAACCTGTCGGGCCGATGTAAATGTTGTGCTGCACTGGGATGGCCCAACCGATTCCGGCGTGGTGCAAAAGGTTAATGGGTGGATAGATGTGACCTGTCCATAGCGGGACATTGCTCGCGTGTCAGAGATCGATTGGTAAGAAATCTCCCGATTTCACTCATTGACGCCCGGACACACCCAACCATCGTCATTCGAACATTGAGTCGTTTCGTCCTCCGCTGTCATCCTTAGTTTGTTGTCTACGTCCTGATATCGATTCAAACTCTGAACCTCGTGAGGAGAACTATGTCTCGCATGAAAGCTATGCAAATCAGCAAGCCGGGCGGCGATTTTGAACTCGTCGAAAGAAATATCCCCGAGCCCGGCCGCAACCAGGTCCGTATCAAAGTCGAAGCCTGCGGCATCTGCCACAGCGACGCAATTGTGAAAGAAGGCCAATGGCCGGGCCTCCAGTACCCGCGCGTTCCCGGACACGAAATCGCCGGCCGCATCGACGCTGTCGGCACTGACGTCACCAACTGGAAGCCGGGGCAGCGCGTCGGCGTCGGTTGGCATGGCGGTCATTGCTTCGTGTGCGATCCGTGCCGCCGCGGAGATTTTATCAACTGCCAGAACGAAAAAATTACCGGTATCAGCCACGACGGCGGCTACCAGGAATACATGGTTTCGCCGGCCGAAGCGGTTGCCGCAATCCCCGAGGACTTGCCCGCAGCCGAGGCCGCGCCTCTGCTCTGCGCTGGAATCACCGTGTACAATGCGCTGCGTAATTCGGGAGCGCGTGCGGGCGATCTGGTGGCGGTGCAAGGCATCGGCGGACTCGGCCATCTCGGGATTCAATATGCACGCCAGATGGGGTTTCGCACCGTCGCCATCGGCCGCGGCGGCGATAAGCAAGCTCTCGCGCGCAAGCTGGGCGCCAGCGATTACATTGACGCTGCGGCCGGAAATCCTTCGGAAGCCCTGCAGAAACTCGGCGGCGCGCAGGTAATTCTCGCTACCGCGCCCGATTCCAAATCCATTTCGGCCGTGATCGATGGACTCCGCGCCGACGGCAAACTGCTGGTGGTCGGCGCCAGTCCTGAGTCGATCACGGTGACGCCCATTCAACTGATTCGTGGCAGAAGCACTCTCCAGGGATGGGCTTCAGGAATCGCCACTGATTCCGAGGACACGATGCGGTTCAGCGCGCTCTCCGGGGTGCGTCCGATGATCGAAAAGTACCCGCTGGAAAAGGCCGCCGAAGCCTACGAGCAGATGATCAGCGGGCGGGCGAGGTTCCGGGTGGTGCTGACTATGGGTGGATAGAGCGCTGACAGCTGCCGAGCTTTGCTCGGACGGGGCGGAGCCCCGTCACCACACAAGCATCTTTCACACGATAGCCCCAGCACACGATAGCTCCAGCACAACTCTCGATTCGCCACAAATAATTTGAGCCGGACCCGAATGAGGCCCGGCTCAAAATACCATTCGCTGCCCAGAAGTTCTACCGCAACAAGTTCTACCGCAACTCATCCATGCACTTCGCGAGCGCTTCCCGGCTCGGCCGAGTCATCGATTCCGGCAGGGTTGCGAGCGGCTGATCGGTCACATTGAGCATGTCGGTAAAGCTGGGCGCTTTGGCATTGATATAGAAAACGCCGGTCAGCACTTCGCCATCAGCATGCGACGACATCAACCTGCTTACGGCCTGAATCTTGTCGGTCGGATCGTACTCCTGCTCCAGCTTCTTCAGGCGCAGGCTCGAACCGTCATGCATGGTCACTTCCACCGTCGTCCCGGGATCGTAGTCGACGTCAATCTCCTGGAAGGACGGCACAAAGCTGACCTCGTGCAAGGGCTCCTCATGCGCCTGCATGTACTTGTACGATTTCGTCGAGCCCTCGTGATCGTTGAAGGTCACGCATGGCGAGACCACGTCGAGCATCACGGTGCCGTTGTGCGCGATGGCCGCTTTCAGCATGGTGTGCAACTGCTTCTTGTCACCCGAAAACGAGCGCCCCACGAACGTAGCTCCCAGCTGTATGGCCATGGCGCAGGTATCCACCGGAGGCAGATCGTTGGCCACGCCACTTTTCAGCGTCGATCCAAGATCGGCCGTAGCGGAAAACTGTCCCTTGGTGAGGCCGTAGCAGCCGTTGTCCTCGATCACATAAATGATCGGCACATTACGCCGCATCAGATGGATAAACTGTCCGGCGCCGATTGAAACTGTGTCGCCGTCGCCGGTGACGCCCAAGGCAAGCAGGTTCTTGTTCGCCAGCATCGCGCCGGTTGCCACCGAAGGCATGCGTCCGTGCACGGAATTGAAGCTGTGCGAACGGTTCATGAAATACGCGGGGCTCTTCGACGAGCAGCCAATTCCGCTAAATTTGGCCACGCGCTCGGGCTTGACGCCCATTTCATACATCGCATCGATAATTCGTTCCGAAATCGCGTTATGCCCGCAGCCCGCGCACAGCGTAGTCTTGCCGCCCCGGTAGTCGATTACCTGCAGGCCGATGCGGTTGGTCTTGGGCGCCGGCGCAGAGGTCGGCATATCGGACGTGGTGGTCCCCATTTACTTATCCTCCATCATCATGAGTTCGTCGGTTACCGAGCGCGCATCCATGGGCAACCCGTGAATATGGCAGATTGAGCGCAGGCGCGGCGTCAGGTCCGCCTTGATATCGAGTTTCAGCAGGCTGGCCATTTGGCCGTCGCGATTCTGCTCGACGATGTAGGTCCGCTCATGCTTTTCGATAAAGTCGTGCACCTCGCGCGTAAACGGATAGGAACGCACGCGCAGATAATCCGTTTCCAGTTTGTGCTCGTTCGCCAACTGGTCGCGGGCTTCAACGATGGCCCAGTGCGAGGTCCCGTAGGCGATGATGCCGACTTTCGATTTCCCGCTGCCCGCCAACTCCGGCCGCGGAACAAATGAACGCGACGTTTCGAACTTCTTGTTGATGCGCTCCATGTTGCGCTCGAAATCGTCGGGCCGCTCGCTGTACTGGCCCTTGGCATTGTGGCCGCTGCCGCGCGCGAACCATGCGGCGGCCGGATGATCTGTCCCCGGCAACGTGCGGTAGCCGATGCCGTCACCGTCGACATCCTCGTAGCGGGCAAAGCTGCCCAGCTTGTCCAGATCTTCCTTGCTCAGCACCTTGCCACGATCGATTGGCTTCTCGGGATAGGGAAATGGATCTGACATCCAGTTATTCATCCCGAGATCGAGATCCGACATCACAAACACCGGAGTCTGAAAACGCTCCGCCAGATCGAACGCGTCCTGCGCCATGGTAAAGCACTCGACCATGGAATTCGGAAACAGCATGATGTGCTTGGTGTCGCCGTGGCTCAGGAACGCCGTTGAAAGTACGTCGCCCTGCGCCGTCCGCGTGGGCAATCCCGTCGACGGCCCAACCCGCTGAATGTTCCAGATCACCGCCGGCACTTCGACATAGTAGGCAAGCCCTGCGAATTCCGACATCAGCGAAATGCCCGGCCCCGCGGTCGCAGTCATCGACCGCGCGCCCGCCCAGGCCGCGCCAATCACCATGCCGACCGCCGCCAGTTCATCTTCCGCTTGCACGATGGCGAACGTCGCCTTGCCATCCGGCCCGATGCGGTATTCCTTCATGTAGTCGATCATGGTTTCGACCAGCGACGACGAGGGCGTAATCGGATACCACGTGACCACTGTGCAGCCGGCAAACATGCATCCCATGGCCGCGGCTGAATTGCCGTCGACGATAATCTTGCCCTTCGTCTTATCCATGCGCTGGATGTAGAACGGGTCGCGCTTCTTCAGGTTCGCGACCGCATAATCGTGGCCGGCCTTCGCCGCCGCCAGGTTCAGGTTCGCGGCCTTCGCCTTGGTCGCGAATTGTTTGCGGATCGCCTTCTCGACCTCGGCAAAGTCAATCTCCAGCAATTGCGCCGCGACCCCAACGTAGATCATGTTCTTGATCAGCTTGCGGAGCTTGGCTTCCGAGCACACCGCGGCCACCAGCTTGTCATAGGGCACGGAATAAAAAATCAGATCGTCGCGCAGTTTGTCGAGCCCGAGCGGCTCGTCATAAAGCACACTCGCCCCGGGAGCCAGCGTCTTTACATCGTCCTGCGCAGTTTCAGCGTTCATCGCGATCAGAAGGTTAATTTCCTTCTTGCGGGCGATGTAGCCATCTTTGCTGGCGCGAATGGTAAACCAGGTCGGCAACCCGGCGATGTTCGAGGGAAACAGATTCTTCCCCGAGATCGGCACGCCCATCTGGAATATGCTGCGCAGAAGAACCGTATTCGAGCTTTGCGACCCCGACCCATTCACGGTCGCAACCTGAATACTCATATCATTGACAACACGTTGCTGCCCCAATTGGCCGGAGGATTCCTGAGGCACAATATCCGTAGTGGCCATTCCCTTGCCTTTCCTGGTTTATAGCCGGGTAACCCCGTACCCGGGTTTGTTGCCGGGACGATTACGTACCCGGACGGTCAATTCGAAGTGGTGGGCGAAAACTCTTTGATTATACCGCCGTGGAACGCAGGAGGGTTAACGGGGACAGTACCAAAGGCACCAGATGGAGACGGTCCTAGTGTGCGGGATCAGTTTCGCCTTGAGCAACGGCCCAGAGGTCGGGCGGCGGAGTATCGTAAGTAACCGGGTAACAATTTCCCAGAGGCGGAGTTGGTGGCGTTCAAGATATGCTTTAAGGCGCGGGAAACGAAATGCCAGCTACCTCTAAACTTGATTCTTCGGGACGCGACTCGTCAACGCTCAACTCCTCAGACCGCGAAGGCAATCGAGCGTCCATCTGTAAAGTTGCGCTGCTCGGCTTCGGCACGGTTGGCAGCTCGGTCGCAAAAATTCTGTGCGAGCGCACCGACGCCAGGCTGCGCCTTACGCACATCTGCAACCGCAATGTCGCGCGCAAGAAAGTCGACTGGCTCCCGCCTGAAGTCGTCTGGACCGAGAACATCGACGACGTTCTCGCCTCTGACGCCGACATCGTCGTCGAGGTCATGGGCGGACTGCAGCCCACGGAAGACTGGATCCGCCGGGCGCTTGCCGCACGTAAATCGGTGGTTACGGCCAACAAGCAGCTGATCGCGCACTGCGGTCCGGAGCTGATCGCTCTCGCCCACCAGATGCAGCAGCAGATCGAATTTGGCGCGTCGGTTGCCGGAGGTATTCCTGTGATCTCCGGACTCCACGAAGGCCTGGCCGGCGACAAGCTTTTCAAGATCCGCGGCATTCTCAACGGCACCTGCAATTACATCCTCAGCCAGATTGAGTCGAACGGAGTCCCGTTCGCCACCGCGCTGCGCGAAGCGCAGAAACTGGGGTACGCGGAAGCCGATCCCACCGCCGATATCGACGGACACGATGCGTGCGCCAAAATCACTATCCTGGCCCGCATTGGATTGCACTGCCATGTCGCCGCCAATACGATTGTCGCGCGTTCCATTTCGGCCATCGATACGGTTGACTTCGAGTACGCCAACCAGCTGGGATGCACGATCCGCCAGATATCGCAGGCGGAATTGAGAGATGGCCAGTTATTCGCCGCGGTGCAACCTGCGCTCGTACAACTCAACTCGCCGCTGGCGCGCGTCGAAGGCAGCCAGAATCTGGTGATGGCGACCGGCATCTACGGTGGCGAAACAGTATTCGGAGGCCACGGCGCCGGAGGCCATCCCACGGCGGTTGCGGTGGTGTCCGACGTCCTAGCAATCGCCCGCGCCAAACAATCGGACGACAGCAACGCGGGCCAGCAACCCGAAGAATTAACCGCCGTCACTTCGGACTTCACAACCAAGCACTATCTGCGCTTCCTCGTGAGAGATCGCCCCGGCATCATCGCCACCTTAGCCACCATCCTGGACAAACACGGAATCAATATAGACTCCGTGCTCCAAAAGCCTGGGTGCCCGAAATCGCACCTTCCATTTTTAATCACACTGGAGGAATGCAAAGCGTCTCTCGTAGATCAGGCGTTGCAGCAAATCAACGCGCTCGATTTCATGGTGCAGCCGTGCCTGCATATGCCGATTCTGTAGGGGAGATATTGGATCAGCCGTTGGTCTGAAGAAAGTTGATTAGCAGTACACGATCATTCTTGACTTCGTCTCCGCGTAGTTCGGGAATCTCGGATTCTATTCCGACACGTGAGAATAAGGCAGAAATCTCCGTTCCCAGTCCGCCGACTGGAGTGGAATCGTTTTTGGCCTTATCGCTCATTACGCTTCCACCTGGAAGAATTGCGCCATCTTGCGGAATTTCTGGTAGCGGTTTTCCATCAGATTCGGTACGGGAACGTTCTTTAATTCCGCCAGTTCTTTCGTGAGCGCGGCATCCAGCAATTCCGCCGCGCGTACATGGTCGGTATGGGCGCCACCGGGCGGCTCGGGAATAATGCCGTCCACACAGCCCAGTTCACTCATGTCTTTGGCTGTGATCTTCATCGCTTCGGCGGCCAGTTCTTTCTTGCTGGCGTCGCGCCACATAATGGACGCGCAGCCCTCGGGTGAAATCACCGAATAGACAGAGTTTTCCATCATCAGGACGCGGTCGGCCACGGCAATGGCCAGCGCTCCGCCGCTGCCACCCACTCCGATGACGGTCGCGATGATCGGCACTTCCAGGCGCGACATTTCCAGCAGATTGCGCGCAATGGCCTCGCCCTGGCCGCGCTCCTCGGCATGCAATCCGGGATATGCGCCATCGGTATCCACAAAAGTGAAAATCGGCCTGCCAAATTTCTCGGCAATTTTCATGACCCGCAATGCTTTCCGGTACCCTTCAGGGTGCGGCATGCCAAAGTTGCGGTAGACACGCTGTTTCGCGTCGCGCGCCTTCTGCTGGCCCACAACAATGACCTCGTCACCATGAAAGCGCGCCATGCCGCACACGATCGCGGGATCGTCACGGAACCCACGGTCGCCATGAATCTCGCTCCAATCGGTGAAAATACGCTCCACATAATCGAGCGTGTAGGGCCGCTGCGGATGGCGGGCCAGATTGGTGCGCTCCCACGCGTTCAAGTGCGAGGCTAATTCGCGGCGCAGGTCGTTCAGCCGCTCATGCAATTGCTGGACCTGGCGCTGGGTCTCCTCGCCTTGACCGCCAAGCGACTGCAGGCGCGAAATCTGCTCCTCGATCTTGTCCAGCTCCTGCTGCGCTCTCACTCCGGAATCCATCTTGACGACATTTCCATTTCCTCGCGTATTGTGCGCTTCCACAATGGAGAGTAAGAAATCCGCTCCGCTAACGGCGGGATGCGCCGCGCCAGTGTCCGGTCGTTCCGCCCGTTTTCTCTTGGCTCGACGCATTGCCGAATCGTTGAGTCGCTGGGACCAACTGCCGCTGAAATCAACTGCTGAGATCAACTAATGACGCGCACGCTGCCCCGCCCGCATAATTCCTCGACGCGACTCAGGAAATTGCGGTCTGGCATCACATTATAGCCGTCGGCCTCCATGACCACCATGAAATCGCCGTCGCGTTCCAGGTCGAACAACACCTTGGCGTCGCCTCTGCGCTCGTTGAAGAGCGTGTGCAAAGCGTCGACTGTGCCGCCGGTCGCGTTCCCGAGCGGAACGCGGATGCGCAGCGCCTTCGGCAAAGGCACCCGCGCCTCGTCGAGCGGAATGATGTCGTTGGCGGTGACCTTCGGATTTGCACCTTCTTCGATGCGCACGCCGCCGCGAATCAGGACGGGAACTTCAAGTTTCACCTTCTCCGCGAGTTTGCGGTAGGCCTCGGGAAATACCAGCAACTCGACCTTGCCGTGCATATCTTCAAGCGCTGCCTGCGCCCAGAGTTCGCCTCTTCGCGACTTGGCGACCCGCAATCCCGAGATCAAGCCCGCCGTGGTGATATTTTCATCCTTGCCGGTCGATTTTTTCAGCGCGCCGATATCTTCGGTCGAGAGTGCGTTCAGATCGGCCAGCTTGTCCTTATATTTTTCCAGCGGATGCCCGGTGATAAAAAATCCCAGAACTTCTTTCTCGGCGGCGAGCCGTACCTGCTCATCCCAGTCTGGGATGTTGGGGAGCGCGTCATTGGCATGTTCCGCCGGCTCATCCGCAAACACTCCAAACAGCCCGTGCTGCCCCGATTCGGCGTCACGCTGCGATTTCTGCGCTCGTTCAATCGCCTTGTCCAGCGCCTGCATCACCTGGGCGCGGCGGCCAAAGCAGTCCATGGCTCCGCTCTTGATCAGCGACTCGAGCACGCGCTTGTTCAACAGCCGCAGGTCGACTTCTTCGCAGAATTCGTAGAGCGAGCGGAACGGGCGGCCAAGTTTCTTGCGCGCTGCCATGATCGACTCGATTGCATTTCCTCCAACGTTTTTGACGGCCGCTAATCCGAAGCGGATTGCCTGTTCGTGGGGAGTAAAGTTCGCGTCGCTGATGTTGATATCCGGCGGCTCGACCGCAATTCCCATCTCGCGGCACTCGTTGATGTACTTCACCACGCTGTCGGTATCGCCCGTGATGGAGGTGAGCAGCGCCGCCATGAATTCGATCGGATGGTGAGTCTTCAGATAGGCAGTGTGATAAGCCAGCAGGGCGTAGGCCGCCGAGTGCGACTTGTTGAATCCGTAGCCGGCAAACTGCGCCATGAGATCGAAAATCTTCTCGATTTTTTTCGGCGGGAGGCCGCGCTGCGTCGCTCCGTGCATAAAACGCTCGCGTTGCGCCGCCATCTCCTCGGGCTTTTTCTTGCCCATGGCACGGCGCAACAGATCAGCTTCTCCCAGGGAGTAGCCCGCAAGTTTGTTGGCCGCTTGCATCACCTGTTCCTGATAGACGAAGACGCCGAGCGTCTCCTGCAAAATTTCTTTCAGCTCGGGCAACTCATATTCGATCTTGCGCCGGCCGTGTTTGCGCTCAATGAAGTCGTCGATCATGGCCATCGGGCCGGGGCGATAGAGCGCATTGAGCGCCGTCAGGTGTTCGATGGAGTTGGGCTGGTAGCGGCGCAGCACATCGCGCATCCCGTGCGATTCAAACTGGAACACTCCCGAAGTCAATCCCTTGTGAAAGACTTTCTGATACGTTTCGGGATCCTCGAGCGGAATCTCGTCGAGCACCACGTGCTCCCCTTTTTGTGCCAGCAACTTCAGCGTGTCGTCGAGAATGGTCAGCGTGGTCAAGCCGAGAAAATCCATCTTCAGCAGGCCCATCTTCTCGATGGCGACCATATCGAAGGCGGTGACTATTTCGTCGTTCTTGGTTTTGTGCAACGGCACCAGTTCAATCAGGGGCCGGGGAGAAATCACCACTCCCGCGGCGTGCACGCCGGCGTTGCGCACCATGCCTTCGAGTTTGCGGGCTGTGTCGAGCAACTGCTTAATCTGGGGATCTTTTTCGTAGGCCTCCTGCATGGCGACGGACTCTTTCAAAGCGTCGTCGAGCTTGATGTTGAGCGTGGTCGGCACCATTTTGGCGATGCGGTCGACGTCGCTGTAAGGCATATCCATGGCGCGTCCTACATCCTTGATCGCGGCTTTCGCCGCCATCGTGCCGAACGTGATGATCTGGGCTACGTTCTCGCGCCCGTATTTATTGGTGACATACTCGATCACTTCGCCGCGCCGGTTCATGCAGAAATCGATGTCGATGTCAGGCATGGAAATGCGCTCGGGGTTGAGGAAGCGTTCAAACAGCAACTCGTGCTGGATGGGATCGATGTCGGTGATGCCCAGCGAGTAGGCCACGAGCGCGCCCGCTGCTGAACCGCGGCCAGGACCGACCGGAATGCCCTTCTCCCGCGCGTGACGGATGAAGTCCCAGACAATCAGGAAATATCCCGCGAACTTCATCTGCTGAATGATGGCAATCTCGCGCGACAATCGTTGCTCGTAATCAGCGAGGGAGTGCTTCAACCGTCCCTCGGCGGAAAGTTTGCGCAACACCTCCATGCGGCGGGCAAAGCCTTCGCGCGTGATGTGCTCAAAATAACTGTCGGGAGTGAATCCATCAGGCACGTCGAAATGCGGAAACGGACTGGGAACCTTCTCCAGCCGCAGATTGCAGCGCTCGGCAATGGCCATGGTGCGCGCCAGCACCTGCGGAGAATCCTTAAAGACGCGCAGCATCTCGTCAGCGTTCTTGACGAAAAACTGGTTGCCTTCGAACTTCATCCGGTTGGTCTCCTGTATCGACTTTCCGGTCTGAATGCAGAGCATCACGTCCTGCGCGTGCGCGTCGTCTTCGCAAAGATAGTGGCTGTCGTTGGTTGCGACCAGCGGCAGACCGAGGTCCTTTTCCAGTTGGAACAATCCCGCCTGAATGCGGTGCTCCATTTCGAGCCCCTGGTCCTGAATTTCCAGAAAAAAGTTGTCGCGGCCAAACAGATCGCTGTAGAACGCTGCTGCCGATCGCGCCGCGTCGTAGTTCCCTTCCGTGAGGCGCTCGGCGACTTCGCCTTTCAGGCACCCGGAAAGCCCAATCAATCCCTTCGAATGCTCGGCCAGAAATTTCTTGCTCACGCGCGGCTTGTAATAGAAGCCGTGTAACGAGGCCTCGGACGTGATCTTGACCAGATTGCGGTAGCCCTCTTCGTTTTCCGCCAGCACCAGCAGGTGGTTATAGGTGTCGCCGTCGGGCGGAGTGCGCCGGATGTCGTGGTCGTCCTTTTTGCAGATGTAAAGCTCGCAGCCTACGATCGGCTTGATCCCGGCCTTGTGGGCGGCGTTCACAAAATGCACGGTGCCAAAGATATTGCCGTGATCGGTCATGGCCACGGCGGGCATGCCCAGCTCTTCGACGCGCTGAACGAGCTTCTCGACGTCGCAGGCTCCGTCGAGCATGGAGTAATCGCTATGCAGATGCAGATGGACGAATTCAGACATGAGGGCTCAGAGTGATCTTTTGCATTGCCGTCATTTTACTGGTGAATGCGGCGCGAGGAACTGCCAACTTATGCACAGACGGAGGAAATCCGGCGACCGTGTTGCGGCCTATTGTCCCGAACTCGATTCCGGTAAACGGAAGTCGACTCCGCGATCGTCGTTGGCCTTAATGGTGGCTGGAACGTCGAGTATCGCAAGCGGAACTTTTTCAATGCGCTGCGGGCTGAAGATCCACAGCATCTCGTCAACGATCGCGTAGTTGCGAATCTCGCGCTGATGCTGGTCGCGAAACACCAGAACCGTTGCCGGACTGTTGTCAGCCTGGGTTGCGGCAGGAGTGGGCGACGCATGCGGTGGCCGGCGCATGGGCGCGCCATAAGCATCCTGGTCCTGCTCGCGCAAGGCCTGCTGCTCATCGAGATTCTCCGCATTCATCTCGGCGGCTTCCTGGCGCTGCTGGGCGTCGTCCTGGTCGCCGGAGTAGGTATCCCACCACCAGTACGGATCAATCTCGCCGTAGCCGTAGTAGGGGTAGCCATAGCCGTAGCCATAGTACGGATATCCATAACCCGAGCGGTTCCTGTAGCCGTAAACGCCGTATTGCCCGTTGCCAAAGTGATTGCCCCGGCCGAAAGAGCGCCGCCCCGCTCCGAAGTGCGAACCAGAGCGCGAAGCAAGGTGTGATCCACTGAACCCTGGGCCACCCGGTGCGTGGCCGACAAAGCCAGAGTAACCGCCGAAGCTGGCGTGGCCTCCGCTGAAACTGGCGTGGCTCCCGCCGCTGAAGCCGCTATGGCCTCCGCCGCCACCATGACCTCCGCCGCCATGCTGGGCATAAAGTGGGAGTGTGGCTGCCAGAAGGAAGGACGCCGCGAAGATCAGAAGGCGACGCATGAGGCCATTATACGCCCGTTTGGCCGGGCGCGAATCGCGATAATGTCCTAAGGCTGCGTCGACGCTTTCTGCGCCAGCGCTTTCAAATAGATCGCCCTGGCCTCATCGCCCGTCGGGGTCTGCTCCACCTCCAGGTAGGCACGCAGTTTCTCAGTATCCTCCGGAAGCATGTTGAGGAACTCCATCCCGTTGCCGACCTGCGGATCCGCCGTTACGACTTTAGCCAAAACCTGCAGGGTGCCATCCAAAACCCGCAGCTTAAGCTCCAACGTCGTGCCGATGGCAAACGGGAAAATATTCTCGATGTAGCAGCCAGTCAGGCTGAGGTCGGCCGTTCCTCCGCCCATCGGGAACTTGCTGCCCTCTTCCCGCAGTTCCACCGAAACCTTCGTTTTGACTCGCGGGTGCTCGCGCCGCTCATCTCCAGGGGTTGGCATGAATTTCGCCCTCAAGGCGGTCGTTACCACTTTCTAGGTACTCCGCGAGGCCGATTGTAACAATTCCGCAGGATTCTCGGTAAGATGCCCTACACTCTTCCCGCATTACCGAGGTCACCCAGACAGGTTGGTGGTATGCGACAACGCGGATTGAGTGGAAACATTCGTGCTGTAATGTCCGCAAAACGGGTTTAGCACATCGCCCGAAACCTGCTGAGATTCCACTATTCCTGAATCCGGCCTTACTTTTTCTTACCCTTCCCCTTCTTGGGTGCGGCCTTCTTGGGCGGAGCCTTCTTGGCTGGCTTGGCCGCTGGTTTCGGGGCTGGCTTGGGTGCTGGTTTCGGGGCTGGCTTGGGTGCTGGTTTCGCCGCTGGCTTGGAAGGCTTCTCCGCAGGCTTATCCGCGCCCGCTTTAGCAGCTTTCGCTGGAACAGATTCCGGACCTTTCGCGCCTGCCGCCGGCTTGGGCGACGGGGCAGCTGGAACCTTGGAAGCTCCAGGCTTTCCCGGCTTCGTTTCTACCTTCTCAGCCGCGGCGGCTTGAGCAGGCGGACCCTGACCTTTGCCCTTACCTTTTCCCCTCTCGGCAACCGCCGGAGCAGCGGCTTTCGCGCCGCGACCGCGTTTGCTTGGTGGAGGTGGAGGTGGCGGCGGCGGCGGTGGCGCGAGCGGCTTCAGAAATTTCAGGATTTCGGTTCGCGAACGCAGCTTGCCATCCAGGAGCAGCATGAAAACATCGTTCGCAATCTTTGGATACTCGGGTAGTTGGGGCGTGATCCGCAACTCCGTCATCTCAAGCAGAGGAATCTTCTGTTGCAATTGGCGCCATTTTGTAAAGAAGTTCTTTATCTTCTGCGCAACTGCCTGCTGGCGCGCAGTTACGGCCAGGAACAGCACCATCTCCGGCCGCGCTGACGACAGCAATTGCCATGTTCGCGAGGGCGTCGCCGCTTCCTTGCCCGATAGCCGCTTCGCCAGTTCCCGCGCATTGTCGTCGAGATCCTTCCACGCTTCCACCAGATCCTTGCGTGGAATCGCGCGCCGCAAATCAGCGACATCTTTGTCGCCCATGCGCTCCGTCAGGAAATGCAAGACTGCCGGAGCCACATCCGGCGTGTAACCCAGTTCATTCATCTGTTGCCGGGTTTTCATCAGCGTGTTCAACCCGGCCGCATCCACCTTAGCTGTGCTCCAGCGGGGATTCAGAACCTTCAGCCATCCCTCTTTTTCGTAAGCTTTCAGAACGCCGAGCGGATCGTCCTCATATGCCAATTGTTCAATTTCATAGCCGATGCTGGCGCTGCGAATGTGCTCGATGTAACCGTTCTCCTTGCCCGATTCGTAACGAGCCTGGGTCCGATCCTCCAGCGGCCAGTGGAAGCGCGCGCTGAAGCGCGTGGCCCGGATCATGCGCGACGGATCCTCGAGGAAAGCGTAGTTATGCAGAACGCGGATCACCTTGGCTTCAATGTCGGCGGCGCCGTTAAACGGATCCATCAACAATCCGCGCGATCCCTCATTGAGCGACAGGGCCATCGCATTCACGGTGAAGTCGCGGCGGCGCAGATCTTCAATGATGGTGGCGGGAGCGATCTGCGGCGGCTTGCCAACTTTGTCGTAGCGCTCCGAACGCGCCATGGCGATCTCGGCGCGGACGCCTCCCGGGAATGTCAGCAGCAGGGTCCGCGTCTCGTTGTCGGCATCGCCAACCACCGCGCCCGCGCGCTCCAGATCCTTTTGCAGCTTGAGTGCGTTGCCCTGGACGGTAAAATCCAGATCGCGGATGGGAA
This sequence comes from uncultured Acidobacteriaceae bacterium, assembly GCA_963821295.1. Lineage (GTDB taxonomy): Bacteria > Acidobacteriota > Terriglobia > Terriglobales > Acidobacteriaceae > Acidiflorens. Next base: position 442,178 of record CAWGDB010000004.1, read on the forward strand.
AGCCGGTGATGATGTCGCGGATGGCGCCACCGGTCAGATACGCGTTCATCCCGGCCGCCTTCGCAGCGTCTATGATCGATGAAACTGCCTTTTGTTGGTCCGGGAGAAGCCGGGTTTCCAGGGTATAGATGTAATCGGCCATGCCTTCCTAATCGTCATGCCCTGGCTGGATTCGGGCATTATTCACAAGATTTCCACAGAGGAGCGCGCCGATTCGAGAGGCCCGTCTTCGTATACGGAATCTAACTCGCTCTATACATTAGACTTATACTGCAACTCATTAATTCCGGCAAGCTACACAAAATAACACAAGGTTTACCGTTTGGCTACTGTGAAGGCACAATCTGTTCGATTTCCTGCAGAAAATGCGAGAATCCCTAACAGGAGCATCATTCCCGACCGATTGCCCGCAGCGGTCCAAGATTAGCGGTCAAGATTCGCGGCCCAAGATTCGCGATCTAAGATTCGCGGTCCAAGACTAGCGGTCCAGAATTGATGGCGCTCCAGTTCATCCAGCTCATGCCCTCGACCCACAAGAAAGTAATCGTGCGCAAGCTCGACCGCGACTCGATCAGCGGATTCGTCGCTCCCGCTAACTTCGTCGTCGACGGCAGGCTCGAACTGCTCAACACGTCCGGCAATGTAGTCGCCATCGATCTGCGCGACATCAAGGCGGTTTATTTTGTTCGCGAGTTTTCCGACGCCGACCCCATGCTGCGCAAGACCTTCACCACGCGGCCCCGCACCGAAGGCCTGTGGGTGCGCCTGAAGTTCAAGGACAGCGAAGTCATCGAAGGCATCCTCCCCAACGACCTGACGCAAAACCCGCCCGAAGGATTCCTCATGAACCCGCCTGACCTGCGCTCCAACACGCAGCGAGTCTTCGTCCCGCGAGAGGCGTTAACCTCGCTGACAGTCCTGGCAGTAGTAGGAACTGCAAAGGGCCGCCACAGAGGCCAACCAGATACGCGCCAGGTGACGCTGTTCGAATAGAACAGCTGTCAGCCATAAGCTGTCAGCCATCAGCTGTCAGCCGCCAGCACTCAGCTCTCAGTAAAAGCGTTTAGATTCTTCTATGACCTCTGTGACCTCCGTAGGTTATCGATCTTCGCAGGCACCAAAACGAAATCGTCCAAGAGCAGGGAGCGGACACCCACGTGCCTTCACTGAGAGCCGAGAGCTGACAGCTAAGAGCTGACAGCTGAGAGCCGAGAGCCGTTCCATTACAATTCCATCGGACTCCCCATGAAACTAGCCGACATCGCCACCGCCCTCAACGCGCGCCTCGAAAACGCCTCTCCTGATGCCAACATCACCGGCGTTTGCGGCATCGAGCAAGCCGTCCCCGGACAGCTCACCTTCGTCCACAATCCCAAGTACATCGCCGCCGCAAAGACGACGAAGGCAACCGCGGTCATCGTCGATGAAAAATTCCCCGCCATCTCCACGGGAATGCTGCGCACCAACAACCCATATCTAGCCTGGGCCAAAGCGGTAGAACTCTTCTACCAGCCGCCGCGTTACGCTCCCGGAATCCATCCGACCGCGGTCGTCCATCCCACGGCAAGAATCGGCAAGAACGCGCACCTCGGCGCATACGTAGTCATCGACGAAGATGTGGAGATCGGAGACAACGCTGTGCTGCTGGCGCACGCCGCGATCTATCGCGGAGTAAACATCGGCCACAACTTCTTCGCGCACACGCACGTGGTAGTCCGCGAGTTCTGCCGCATCGGAGACAACGTCGTTCTGCAGAATGCCGTCATCATCGGCTCCGACGGCTTCGGCTTCGCCAAGGACGAAGGCGGCAAAGACGAAGCCGGCAACAAGACCGCGCGCTGGCACAAGATCGTGCAGTCCGGCAACGTGGAGATCGCGAACGACGTCGAGATCCAGGCCGGAACCTGCATCGACCGCGCCAACGTTGGCCGTACTTACATTGCGCGCGGCGCCAAGATCGACAACCTCGTCCACATCGGACACGCCTGCACCATTGGAGAGGACACGCTCCTGTGCGCGCAGGTCGGACTGGCGGGAACCACAGATGTCGGCAATCACGTGATTCTCGCGGGACAGGTAGGCGTCTCGGGCCACGTCAAGATAGGAGATGGCGCAGTAGTCATCGCCCAAAGCGGCGTCCCACAGGATGTTGCGCCCGGAGCGATGGTCAGCGGAGCGCCAGCCATCGACCACAAACTATGGCTACGCTGCTGCGCTGCCTATCCCAAACTGCCGGAGATCGCGAAGGCAGTAAGAAAGCTGACGGAACGCAATCAATAGGAATCAAAGTTTGTCATCCTGAGAATTCAAAACTTGTCATCCCGAACGAAGTGAGGGATCTGCAGTCTGCCGCTCTCGCTCCTGCTTCCCGCAACTTGTCATCCCGAGCGGGGTAGCCGCTTCGCGAAGCGAAGCAGCTACGGAGTCGAAGAGCCTGCCCTGAGCGAAGCCGAAGGGACCCCTGCGTTCTTCTCAATCGCTGGGCCGTGTCAAGGAGTACTCCCGTTCCACAATTTGTCTTCGTGAGGAAAGCGAAGGACCTGCTCTTTTGCTGGATAGCTCGCCTTGACCGCCGATTGTTGCCCTTGGAGTTCTTTGTTGAACGCCGAGCACGCGCTCTCCGGCTTTTGATCCTCAATGGTTTGGCCGGACTAGAACTCGAGAGGATTTTGGAACGCTGGCAGAAGTTGCAGCCATAGCCTTCTTGCCGCCCCACGGAACGGAGAACCAGCATCGAGTAGGTCATTGCCGAAGAGGCGGCGCGGAGTAATAATTGCCGCGCCATGCCGAATGGACGATTGCCCGCTTATTTCCACGCCCCCATCGCGATTGTGGTTCTCCTCATCAGCTTCAGCAGCCGCGCCAATTCCACGGCAGTCGCGGTCTTGAAAACCAATCAGGGATTCGTAATTCTCGCCGATAGCAAACAAATGAGCGCTGGACCGGGCTGCGGCGGCGATGAAATAAAGAAAGTCTTCATCGTTCAAGGGCGATTCGCCATCGCCGCGATTGGCGCAGGATGCGTTTACGGTCGTCGAAATAATCGGGGTATCCCCGATGTCACTTACAACATAGATAACGCATGGATACACGAACTGCAGAATAGTTTGCCGAAGAATGCATCGCTGGGCGAGTTGTTGAAGGGTACTGAAGCTAAGTTTTCTAGCTCGTTGCCAACACTTCAAAGCGCAGTTACCGCCGGCGAATTCCAACCCAGCGATACCATGGATGGCAGGTTTGAAACATTCATAACATTTGTGATCGTCGGATACGAAAAGGGACTTCCGGCGGTGTGCATATTGAGGTTCTATATCGATTGGGATGCGCGCCGCTTCGTCGAGGCCTCACCGCAAGCAGTTGAGTTGGAGCCAATCGAGAATCTGAAGATGGCCTTTTATATTTTCGGGCTAGCGCAAGCCGTCACAGACATCCTCAACCCCAAGAGTTATGCGTACGGGCAGGCGATGGCCACTTGCCCCAAGGCGTTTAGCGATTTTGTTTCTCACAAACCGGTATCCCTCTACGAGTCCATTAAAATTGGCACGGTGTTGGTCCAGATTGAAGAGCACGTCAATCCAAACAAGGTTGGTGGGCAGATCAGGGGAGTCGAGATTCTTCCCGACGGCGAAGCTACGGAATTGCCAGAATCTATACTGCTGCCCAAAGCCATAACTGGGAAGCCGCAAAAAACGGCACACAAGTAGGGCGGGGAACCTTACCGATTGGCGTGCGCTTGCGCCGCATTGTAGGTTTTCATCATCCTCCCGACTGAAACCCGCCTGTAGATCTGCCGGGTTCCCAAGACAATGAGAGTGCCCGACCTCATTCACGTCTTTTGCGAATAAGTGGGTGCTGTGCGGATTCTCATTCGCAAGATCGTGAATAAGTAGGGCATCCCGCCTCGTTTTCATCACAAACGCGCAGTACCAACCATCACAGACTTCCACTCACCCAGCGCCGATAATAGTGATCGACCTGTGCCAAGGCCGAGGTGTCCCTATCTCCCAGGAGACGGCGCCTCAACGCTGTCCCAGCCCCACAGGCCAGCAGCTCTTTGATAATGGCAATATGGGTCAAACCGACAAGCGGAACCCAATCCCCCGCTGCCAAACCCGTCCAAAAACAGTCGAGAATCGGCCCTAACTCCTTATTTTGGAATATTTTGCATGTAAGTACATATTTATCAATACTTTAACCCAAAACAGGTAGGGGGGTACCCCCCCCCGAAAATTGCGGTTATCACCCTTAAACAATTGAAACTACTCGCGTAACTCTGCCGGAAGTCCGCTATTAATTGCGGCTCGCACTTTAGCCATCAGGCATTCGCGGGTGCCGAAATCCCTTGGCTCTATGGCTTCGTGAAATTGGATCGTTACCAGTCCTGGCTGAATGGCGAAGCGGGCTTTGGGCATTACTTCCTCGGTGCCTGAAATCGTGATCGGCACGACCGGAACTTTGCACTCTTCCGCCAGATAGAATGGCCCTTTTTTGAAGGGCAGCAACTTGCCATCGAAGGAGCGCTTGCCTTCCACGTAGATCGTCATGTTCAGATGCTGTTCGCGGATCGCTTCAACTGCCTCTCGAACCGCAGAGATGCCTGCATCGCGGTTGCCGCGGTCGACCGGAACCAGCGATCCAATGCGCATGATCTGGCCCAGAATTGGAACTTTGAACAGCCCCTTTTTCACCATCACCGAAGTTCGTCGCGGAATGAGCGGAAGCGTGAGCGGAGGATCAAGATTGGAGATGTGATTCGACATGAAAATATAGGTGCGAGCGGGATCGATTTTGTCGAGGCCCACGACGTTCACCTTGACTCCGGCAATGCGCGCTCCCGTGTATGCCGCGCGCATGCATCCCCAGTAGAGGAAGCGGATGTCTTTGGTCAGGTAGGTCCACGGAATACCGAGCAACGCCGCCAGGGGTAGGGCGGCGAGCCAGAACAACAACATCAGAACGGTGCGAAACACCGAGCCAGGTCTCCCGTTGCTTTCTTTGCCGCGTGCTTGGTTCCCGAGCGCTTCATTCCCGAGAACTTCATTCCGAGAACGGGGAAATGCGCGGGAAAAGCCAGAAGCGACGAGCAATGATTAAGACGAGCAATGATTAATTTGATCTGCTGAATCTCGAGATGCTTCTTATGCCTTTGCCCCGAGCGCCCGCAAACGCTCCGGTAGCTTCTCATAGATGCCGCCGAATCCGCCATTGGAAAGGATGGCCACCACATCGCCCGACGCGAGTTCAGGCGCGATCGCGTTCACGATGGCCGTAGCGTCGGGCAATACGCGCGCTCGTTTTCCGCGCTGCTGGATCTCGCTCACCACGCGATCCACGTCGAGCCGCTGCGCTTCCGGAATCGCCTCCGACTTGAAGATGGCTGCGAGGATGACCTGATCGGCGAGCGCGAGGCTGCGCGCCAACGCATCCTGCAAAATGTTGCGGCGCATGGTGTTCGAACGCGGCTCAAGCACGACCCAGAGACGTCGACCATGGTAGCGCGCGCGCAGAGCACGAATGGTCTGCTCGATCGCTGTAGGATGATGCGCAAAATCGTCGATGATGGTGATGCCGTTGACTTCGGCTTTGACTTCAAGGCGCCGCTTTACGCTACGGAATGTGGCGAGAGCTTTGGCAATTGCATCTTTGGAAATTCCGTAATCGGCGGCCAGCGCGGATGCGGCGGTGGCATTCCAGACGTTATATTCGCCTCCCAGCGGAAATTCAAAATCGCCCCAGGATTTGCCGCTGCGCAGGACTGACCATGTTGTGCGATCGGCGTCGAGTTTGAGGTTGGAGACTTGCCACGTTGCGGTCTGCGATGCGCCGTAGCGCTCGACAGGGCAGAAGGCTTTGGCGAGGCAGCGATCCAGGCTCGCGCCGTGATCGGAAGCGCCGCCGTCGAAGCCGACGATTCGCCCGCGCCTCGGGACGAGATTGACGAGGCGTTTGAAGGCTGTTTCGACCGCGTCAAGATCTTTGTAGATATCGGCGTGATCGAATTCGACCGAGGTGAGAATGAGCGCGTCCGGAAAATAATGCAGGAATTTCGGGCCCTTATCGAAGAAGGCTGTGTCATACTCGTCGCCTTCCAGGATGAAATGTTTGCCTGCTCCGAGGCCGAAGCTGCTGCCGAAATTCTCGGCGATGCCGCCGATCAGAAACGATGGTTCGAGGCCCGCGCTCTCGAAGATCCACGCCAACATTGAGGTCGTCGTGGTTTTGCCATGCGTTCCCGCGACGACGAGCACTTCTTTGCCCACCAGAAATTCGTCGTGCAGGATCTGCGGCAGCGAGCAGAATGGAATCCGCTCGTCAAGAACGCGCTCCAGTTCGACATTCCCGCGAGAAAGTGCATTGCCCACGACTACCAGATCAGGCCGCGGATTAAGGTTCGCCTCGGCAAACGGTTGCGCCACAGGAATTCCCAATGATTCAAGAAAAGTCGACATGGGCGGATACGCGGAAGCATCCGATCCGGTGACCTGATATCCGCGCTCGCGCAGCATGCCTGCGAGCGAAGCCATCGCCGTTCCGCAAATGCCGATCAAGTGAACGTGTTTGAAATTCGTCATCCGACCCCAATGTTCGTCAAGAGTCACCAATGCTAGCAGACGTTCAGTTCGTGTCGTCAGGTGTGTCGCTTGCTACTGACGCAATTGAAACAATACTAATTTCGCCATCGAAGCCGTTAGTGATACACGCAGAAATCGCGTCAGAGAATTCATCACGCAAAGCCAGTCCGCTTGAGTCGAAATCATTTTCGGCCTGCAGAATAAGTTGGGAATCATCCCATTTACAGCTTACTTTCCGATGCCAAGGTCTATGGGTGAATTCTTCAGCGATATCGCGAGCAGGGGCCTCCCCGGCGTGTGCGGGAACACCCTTACAAACCTGATTATTCGGTACATCGATTCGCCTCCGAGGCTCGGGTTTGCCACCGTAGGAACTCCGTTATTGACTCGTGGCAGCTTCGAGAATTCTGAGTTTCACCTCGCTGCCAACCTCCAAGCGCGCGCGCACTCCCAGCGGGAGCGTAATGTTCGCCCGCGAAACGTGGCCCGATCGCAATCCAAAGGCTACCGGAATTCCGAGATCACCCACTGCGCGCAGCACGACCTCTTCCAGCGTGTAGTCCTGCGTCGAGCTCTGGCGGCAATCCATCATTTCTCCGAAGACGATTCCGCGCACGCCCTTCAACTTTCCCGCCAGCTTCAATTGCATGAGCATCCTGTCGACCTGAAATGGCTTGGCCGCCACATCTTCGATGAACAGAACGGTTCCGGCCGTGTGTATGTCGTAAGGCGTGCCCAGCGCGGCAACCAGCATGGAAAGGCATCCACCATAAAGAATACC
>CAWGDB010000005.1:0-677803 GCA_963821295.1 uncultured Acidobacteriaceae bacterium
AATTGCTCAACACTGGCGGAGTTGGATGTCTGAACGCTCCTCGCACTTCGTTGCATGGAAGCCTGATTAGTCTTGGGTGTCTGCTCGAGAACCACGTAGATCGGAGTATCCGCCGAAACAGTCACGACGATGTGCTGGGTGATCGCTAGTCGGGAAACCTCTTCATCTCCCGCCTCGCCGACATTGTTGCTGACACGCTCCCGCATTAGGTCCGACTCGCTTAGTGGCTGGTTCAGACTGCCTTGCCCCACCAACATCGCCCCAACTGCCCGATTCCTGACAGCGACCTGACCAGGACGTTCTTTCCCGTGTTCTTCCCCTCAACTTTTCCTTTTAGAGGCCGCAAATCTAAATCCGTGGCGGCGGCCTCGATGGGAACGACCGCACCATCCGGCATCAGCAGAGAATCGAACTGGATGTCAACGTAACCTGAACGATCTCCGTTCCGGATGTGGCCAACCGCTTTTGCACCCGCAGGGACAACAATCTCTCCCTCCCGCTCATAGTTGTATTCGATCACAGCCAGCACAGGTGTTCGCACAGCCGTACTAGCCGCTGACTCCAGACGGGCACGCAATCGCGTACCCGAGGCCAGACCTAATCCCAGTTCCGGCCCTGGATTATTGATATCCCGGGCCTGAGTGCCGGCTGAGTTGGCAGAGACGTTTCGCACGTAGATCAACGAAGCCTTCTCCATGGCCTCACGCTCTCCTTTACCCAAGTCTGGAGTCTCGGTGCCGGCACCCGAGCCGGGCTGATACGGCGGTGCTTGCCAGGGCTGCTGGTCTCCGAAAGGCGGTATCGATCCCAAAGTTCCCGTCCCGCCCGCTCCCGGCGCCGTCGCTGCCGACTTGGTTGCAGTTCGCTGCAGATCTCGTTCGTTGAGGAAGCCTTCATGAGATTCCTTCGTGACGGGCCGGCCAGAATCCGTGACGGGAAATAGGCTCTTGTCGTTGCTTGCGTTGCCATTCTCCAAAGCCAAGTCATCAGCAGCAGTGGTACCGCGACTCGTCACTTTCTGCGGCACGCCTCGATGGGGCATAGATGTAGCAACGAAGATCAGCAGGGCGATGACGATCGCTCCGGCTCCAATGATTACGAACCGGTTCTGCTGGATCTGCTGCTTGGCTCTCTGCTTTGCTCTGGTCGCAACCTCCGGCGTTGGGATGGACGCAGGCGCCGGGGGAAGTAGCACATCGTTGAGGGCTTCATCTCCGACTGGTTCCTGAATCGCTCCGGCATTGCCGTTGTCGCTGTGCCCGTTGGGACGAGTCACTTTGCACCTCCCGAGACCGGAGCCACAAACGCAATCGGTGCCAGCACAGGACGATCGACTTCTTCTGCCTGCGCCAACGCAAGCAGGAGCCTTTCGCTGGACTCCTTGAAAGTGGGGCGATCGAACACGACGATGCCATCGGCTCTCGCCCCCGGCGCGAGCCTGCGCGAGGTGATCCAATAATCTTTGATCGCCACAGGCTCAGCCTTAATCGCTTTTCGGTGCTTGCCTTTTGATGTCCCCGCAAGCTGTATTTGCGGCGGCAGTACTTCAATGGTCCGTGCAGAAGAGTTCAGAACGGCGAACGGCACGGCCATCTGCTGCTCCTTCTCGAGCACCTGCCCTACCGCGACCTGCAGTTGCTTTCCTTCCCAGTGGGGATTCTCAATCCGTTCCGCCCTGAGCAAATCCTGCTTTTGGCTGCCAGTCTTCTCCTGGGGGGAGTGCTGGTTGGCTGACTCTCTGTCGCGGCGTTCTTTGTTTCGCCGACCACAAAGATGGGATGAGTCGACGCAATTAGAAAGCTGCGGGGGCGCTCACAATAGAGGACGTAGTCCACGGGCTCACTACGGTCTGCCTTGCCTTGGCTCACCAGGCTCAGCGAGATCTCATGGCCCCCTTTCGTCGTGATCAGGGCGTTTGTTTCCGCAGGTTTCGGGCTCGTTGTTTTGAAAAACACCAACTGCGGCTCAGCATCGGAGTGTTCAGCCTTAAATGATCCCGGATCCCCAAGAACGACCGAACTGACCTCTTCGAGCACTCGCACCGAACTGACGTATCCAGGCCGGAGATGTAAGACCACAACTTGTTCCGGGTCAACATTCAAGTTCACGATTCGCGCCTGCGGAAGCTCAGTTTGCGCAAAAATGATGTGTGGCAGCAGGAGCCCGATTGTTATCAGATACACCAAACTCAAACAATTTTTCATCTCACATCTCTTTCCGAACCGGTGTTCGTAGTTCTTGGATTGATTCTCGTTTCGCGAAGGTAAGCTGTTCTGATTCTTGCTACATAGGTGACTACATCGGGATTGCGATAGGCGAGGGTTCGTCTGCCGATTACGTCTTCGCCGGCATAATAAGCTGCCACAACAAGCCTCAGATCGTCGTGAAACAGTCGCATCAGCCACGCGAGGTAGCGCACTCCTCCGGAGATGTTCTGTTCGAGATTGCAACGATCTCTTACTCCCAGCCGCCTAGCAGTCGCAGGCATCAACTGCATCAGCCCCACCGCGCCTTTAGGTGAGACCACGCATGGTTGCCAGTTCGACTCGCGTTCGACAATTGCACGCACCAACGCGATCGGTACCCTGTAGTGGTACGCGTAGGATGCGACGTAGTGCTCAGCTTCAACTCGAGCCTGCGACTTCGGCGATTGAGCCCCGCAAATTGAAAATGCCGAAAGCACTTGCGCGAAGATGAGTGCAGCCCTCATGCCGCTATCCCTCGAAGAGCCTCGGCGCTGTACTGCTGCGCGTCAAAGATCAAGCTAGCAAAACCATCCCGCAGGAGCAGTTTGCGACGATCCGCCTCGGTTTTAGCCAGCAAAGGCAGGAGAATGTCTCTCATCTCCGGCGTAATTTGTTCAGTTCCCAGAACTTTGAGTGCCTGCGCGAGGTCGAGAATCTCTGAGACCGAGGGCGGTTTCTCCATGCTCCAGCCACGCAAAGCCTTGGCGAGTCCCGCCATGCCGGCATGGAATTCGTTCGTGGAATCAGGTGTTCGCAGCGCCACAATCTCTGCTTCTCGCTCCGCGGTGGGGTGTTCAACCCGAAGATAGAAGCTGCGCCGGCGCAGGGGGTCGCCGATGCGCCTCTCTTCGTTCGATGTCAACACGACGAAGGGAATGCTTCTGGCTTCGATCGTGCCCAGCTTCGGAATGCTCAACTGCCACACGCTCAGTAATTCGAGCAACAGCGCCTCAAACGCGTGGTCTACCTTGTCTAGTTCGTCGATCAACAGAACACAAGGCTTTTCGCACTGCAACGCGCGCAGAAGCGGCCCGGCGCTGAAAAACTGTAAGCTGTGCAACTCGGTACGCAGGGATTCCCAATCTACACTGGCGGACTTAGCTTTGAGTTCGACGCACAGCCTTTGAAGAGGCTCATCGAACTTGCCGATAGCCTTCTCTTCGTTGATGCCTTCGTAACACTGGAGACGTTCTACCTTTGTACTTGCCGCCTCGGCGACCGCATAGGCGAGTTGCGTCTTGCCGCTTCCAGCCGGCCCTTCCAGCAGAACTGGCTTGTGCAGCGTGGCCGCCAGAAAAACTGTGGTTGTCGCTATCCGGTCGGCAATATAGCCGGTTCGACGAAGTGCCTTACCGACTTGTTCGGGCGATGAAAACACGTGTGACTCCTCGGCCCCTGACGGTTCTTCCATCCTGAGCAACAGGAACCTAACTCCGAACCAGATTTCGGTCAAATCGGGTCTGCTTTCGTCACTCTTTGAGGAGAGCTGTCATCGTTCTCGCTGGCTTTGCTCGAAAAATGACGCCGATGTACAACGCATCGAGCGAACTGATTTAGCGCAAAAGTCGGAGGAGGAAAACCATGTCAGCCAGCCAAGACTCCCAGCTTTCCATCGTCCCCGGTAGCCCACCGCTCCAAGGGTCGCGCGAGAACATCGAGCCTCCGATGAGCGTGAAAGATGCCGCGAAATTTCTTGGAGTGAGCCCGCAGACTGTGTATCTTTGGGTGGAACGAAAGCAGATTCCCCATCTCCGCGTCATGGGTCGAAACATCCGGTTTCTCAAATCGGATCTCGAGCCGTTTCGCGCTTCATTTCGACAGGAGATGGTGAATGTCTAAACCACGAAGGCAAGACGGGGTTGTTTATTCTCGCAAAGACGGCAAGATTCTGTGGATCCGCTACAGGAATAAAAGCGGCAAATACTGCCGAGAGTCCGCAGAGACTGAGGACTGGAACGAGGCGAACCGCAAGCTTCGCGAACGTCTGCAGGCGAGGGACGGCAACCTATTAGAGGTAATTCGGAAAGGAGAGAGTCTCGGTTTTGAGGAATGGGTGGATTCTTTTCTCGAGAACTATTCGAGACCACCTTTACGAGCTCAGAAAACCCACGAGGCGAACACGCGCTGTGCAACCCATCTGAAGGCTGCGTTCCCGGGCCGAAAACTGGTGGACATCACAGCCGACGCGATCGAAGACTACCTTCGGCGGCGTCTTCGGCAGCGGGTTCGGGTAAGACTGGCTCAGGGCTACCGGGAAAAGGGAATCCTGAAGTCGAGCACGGTGCATCAGGAGTTTCGGGTGCTCCGTCGCATGTTGAACGTGGCGGTCCGGAAAAAGCTGCTCCCGGCGAATCCATGCGCTGGAGTGGAGTTTCCAGTCGCGGTCAAAGGCTTATTCCGGCCGCACTATGTTACCTGGTCGGAACAACGAACCATCGAAGCCCATGCTCCCGAATACTTGCGCAACATTGTGAAGATTATCACCGAAACAGGGTTGCGCATCTACAAGGAGCTCATGCCGATGAAAAAAGAGCAATTGGATATCACGAACGCAATGGTCTGGATTCCGGATTCGAAGACTCCGAACGGCATCGCCGAAGTCCCGTTGACACCGTTGGCCATCGAAGCGTTCCGTGATCAGATGCGACTGTCACCCTGTAGTCCTTATCTGTTTCCGAGCGATCACAACTCGAGCGGATATCAGAGGACGTTGAAGACTACGTGGGAGGCGACCCTGCGGCGTGCGAAGGTGCAGCATTTTCGCCTTTACGACCTCCGCTCGACCTATGCCACACGGCTCAGCGCCGGAGGGGTAGCGGACGAGTGGGTAACCCAAATGCTTCGCCAGGGAGACGCGCAGGTCTTCAAAAAGTATTCGCAGATGAAACTGCAGATGAAGCGCGAGGCTCTGGAGAAGCTCAACCGCCGTGCGAATGAGATGACTGCTCAACAAGCAGGCGATCAAAAATGCACGGTTCTCGTTCAATGAGTACATAAATGCACGGTAAGTGCACGGTCGAGGCGAAAAATCACGGTTTCGAGGTGGAACCGAGTTGGAAAGTACTTTAGAATCAATTCTGCAAGTCATGTCGGGGCGTAGCGCAGCCTGGTAGCGCACCTGCCTTGGGCGCAGGGGGTCCGCGGTTCAAATCCGCGCGCCCCGACCAGTTCTCTGATCCGGGTTTTCTACTTGGCGGTCCCGGCTGGTTTCAGCACGGCCGTATTGCGCTCGTCGGTGGCGATAATCCGGTAGAATTTCTTCAGTTCATCCATCTGGCTTACCGGGACGCTGAGTTCCTTAATCTCCATGGTGCGCGCGTAGTGGAGAGTGTGCCCCTGCGCTTCGGTTTTGCTGTGATAGCTGCCAAAGCTGTACTCCACATCGGTCGGCGGAGGCAATTCGTCAACTTCATATCCGGGAGGCAGTGTGATGTCAAAACTGTCGGTATCCCGCACTGGGCCTTCGAATTCAAACGGAAACCTGCGCGGCTCCTTGGTCTCCAGCACGCCACGGCCCTTGGCTCCGAGTACCCGCGGCCGTACCAGCAGTAGATTGCCCGCATTTTTTGCGTAGTTGTTGGACTGAAAGGAATAGTTGAAGCCGAAGGGCTGGTCAGTCTGCTCGAAATTGACGACACTCGCCTTTGTGATTTGGAAGCTCGAAAGCGATCCCGCCAGGAGGCTTTCGATCGGCTTGATCCGATCGGCGTTGTTCGTCACCATGCGCAATCCCCACCGCTCCTGCCACGCCCGATCGCCTATGCGCACCTCCTGAACGTCGCCCTTCAATGTGCCATTCGCCTCGAGCGTCAGCTTGCCCGTGCGCTGGATACCGTTCATCGCCGTTGGCTCTTGCGGTAATTCCACCAACTCACCGCCATCGGGAGTCACCAGCAGGCCATAGTTCGCTTGCAGGTTTCCTTTGAGTTGCCCAAAAGGCGTCACCTCATCCGTTGGGTCGAAGAACAGAATTCTTCCCAGCTTCGGATGTTGCATCACAGCGACGAGCGACTGATCTTTCGCCTCATCAGGTAACTTGATCGCCAGAATCGCGTGATTAAAAGCGTGGTGTGCGGGAGTGTCGCGACCAACCGAACCACGCTCGACGTTGATCACTAGATGGTAGGAGTCGACGCCAATCTCTCGCAGCATGGTGCGCATCAGATTCGCTTTGTCTTTACAATCGCCATACTTGTGCGAAAACACATCCGTCGCGGCGTGAGGCTGCCAGCCCCCGATGCCCAATTGGATCTCGACATAGCGGATGTCGTGTTGCATGAACTGCGCGATCGCCTCCATCTTCTGTAAGTGGCTGCTCTTCCCGGCAACTAAAGCAGCGACCTCTAGTTTGATTGGATCGGATGCTTCCATCCGCCCTGAAAGCAGCCTCCCATACCATTGCCCCATGCCGTCCCAACTGGTGAACTCGTTCTTCTGGGACGTACCACCAGAGGGAAAGAAGGAAACGATCATCTGGCCTGCTATACCGCGCCACGGAGGCATATCCGGCTCGCGCCTGATCCCCTTGACGTCGGTGACCGCCCATTGCAGGGCATTGCCGCTGGTTTCGTCTGGCTTGACCTCGGGATGAAAAAGCCACGACGCCTTGAAAACCCAGCCCGGAGGAAGCTGCAACGAATAGTGACTCTCGCGTACCGGATCAATCTCCTGAAACTCCCAAACGTCTTGCAACCAGAACGGCTGCTCTTCGACTTCGTATTCGTATCCGATGATGTTGCCAGGATCGGGTGCCGGAATCTTTAAGACTCTGACCTTTACGTCGGAGTAGAGTTCAAATCCCGGGCCAGAGGAAGCCTCAAGCGCGTCTTTGTCCTTCACCTCATAGTCTTTGCCTTGCGCCGGAATACACCAGCCGTGGAGGCTCTTGATCTTTCGGCCCGTATAGAAACCCACCTCCACCGTGCCGCGGTTCCGCCCTTCGGGCCGCAGAATCTTGTAAGCCTCGCGCACATGCGTTCGGATCTTATCGGTCGACAGAACGGTCACATTCGTGTCGGAATAAAGCAACACTGCGTTGGTCTTCTCGTCATAAGCCGGAAGTGTGGCGCCGACAAGCGCATGCATCCACGGCGGAGCTTCGCTACTAGCCATGGCTCGCGGCACAATGGCCACACCACACACCGCAGCCAAAAAGAAAGCCTGCAGTGTGTGCCAGCACATTGCTCGCCTAATTGCTTGCATGGATTTCCCCGGGCTGCAGAACAATCTGCTCACCATCACCGCTTCTCACCACCTGATAGAAATTCCTCAGCGCACCGTAATATTTCTGATCCACTATCACTATGTCGATGGTTAGCTTGCGCGTCAGCCGGAGAGCGCCCGGGTTCTGTTCGACGTTCAGCACATAGTCAACCACCTTTGCATCCTGGTTCTGCGGCGCTGGCACACTGCTTACCTGCCACCCGGCCGGAAGTTCAATGGTCACGTCATCCACCTTTTGATCTGGAAACGCAAAATAGATAGGATGCACCCGGTTGGCGTGTTCAAAGACTCCCTTCTCACCGGCGGTAAAGATGGCGGCGGGCAGCATTACTCGCCTGCCGGCATTCGCGGCCCAGCCTGGAATCTTCAGGCTGAATTCCGCAACCAGAGGTGTTTCCGAACCACTCCAATCTGGTTTATTCGTGAGTTCCGGCTCCGAGGCCGCGCCGATCTGCGACTTAACCACATCCTCCATATACTTCTTGCGCGCCACTTCGTCGGCATGCTGCTCTTCCCGCCGGTAATACATCGCGTCCAGGCCGGTGTAGGTGATCGTTATTTTGCCCTCGACGTCGCCTGTCTCGGAGAGCTTCAGTTTCCCGGCACGTTCGATGCGCGATTCGGACGCTTGCGGGAGGGTGGTCCGAATCCACGTTCCTCCATCCCGGTCCAGCCGTAACCCCTGCACGCCCGTTTCCGACCATTCCAGCAGACCAAAGGGCGTGAAGGCTCCTCCGGGATCAAAGTAAGCATCCTTCCCGTTGAGTTTGACGAGCACGACGTTCGAGTTCAATTTATGGCTTTCCATGGTGACCGGACTGAAAAAGTACTGCGAGCGGCTTGAAACCCAGCATCCATAGGCTTCGAAGCCCGCCGCCCGCGCCAGACCCAGGAACAGCCAGGTTAATTGAACGCCGTCGCCATACCCTCTCTTCCAGACATCTTCCACATTTTCAGCCGACTTTTCTTTTTCGCGCTTCTGTTCCTGCTCGGTCTTCCGCAACTCGTAGGTTGTGTTCCGGAGCTGCTGCACCCGGTCATAGATCTTGCGCAGCTTCACGTCCTGCGGGTCGTTCGGCGAAACAATCTGCGCCACTGCCTGTTGCATGGCGCTCCTTTTGCCGACGAAGCTCTCCAGTTGCCCATTCCGTTTCTTTCCAACGTCCTTCCAGAACTTCGTCGCGTCCATCTGGGAAAACCCTTCCTCATAGATGAAATCCACGCGCGACTTCAGTTCTTCCGGAGGAGGCATGTGGTCCTCGGTCTGGAAAGCCGGCACGTTCGTAGCCTCCATCCGGATGATACGGTCGGGGCCCTCTTTCGGCGGCGCGGACCCGGCGGGTAGGGAGTTCCAGCTCCAGCGCATTGAGTAGGGGGCGTAGTTGCCTCCGCCCTCGAATCGCTTCAGGGAGAATTGCGCTTTTTTCGTGAACAGATCCTCGCTCAGCAGCCAATGAGACTCGAAAATATAATGTTCTTGAAAGTCGATCGTGTAGGAATATTCGAGAATGCTCCCCACCTGCACGTCGGGCAGGGTAAAGGTCTTGGCCAGATACTTCAGCCCTCTTCCTTTAACCAGCTCCTTGTCGAAGCTCTGTCCCGCAAATTCGACGATCGATCCGTCCGGCCGTATGGTCCGCGCATGGACGGCTATGATGTTTTCCCTTCCTTTGCGGTAGGGCACTTCCACATTGGCATACCTGCGCCCCTCTTCCGTCAGAATCTTGATGCGGAAGTAATTGTCTTCGTGAGGCGTGTAAATATTGTCGTCCCGGTCAACCTCGCGGAACAAAATGATGGCCGGCGCTCCAGGGGCGAGAGGCTCACTTTTTAAATTGAGTTCATCGGACGAAGCCGGTCGAAAAGCCACACCCGCTCTCGCTCGCGGCGCTGCCAACATGCAAACTGTAAGGCCGACCGTCAACCACATGCCTAACCGGTACATAGTCTCTCTCCCGAGGTAAACAAAACACTGTGAACGCGACTAACGTGAACGCAGGTGCGGCAAATTCAGCTGCAAAAATGTTAAGAAATGCGATTGGCAGCAGGCGGGAACCACGAACTCCAGGGGGATACGCGGCGTTCTCCGCGGCGACAGCAATTCCACCTCCTCCGAGTTCTCGCCCCCCTCGAAGCCAGAACCCGGTAACCGCCTGAGTATAGCCGGATCATGCCCTCCGTCAAGGGCGAATATCACAGCGGTAAGGTAGTCCTATCGAGCACGAAACGCACCGAAACCGAGAGCTGAGAGCCGAAGGCGGGTGGCCCAGGTCTCCCATTCGCCTGTTGTCTTCCGATGGCACAGCCCATATGAGGGTGCCCCATGTCTCGTGCTTTTCGAGACATGGGTACCACGACCGCCGACCCCATGGACTCTACGCCGCTGGTCTTTGCATCTTCAACTTCAGAATGTTCCATTCGTTGATCCGCCGGGTCCGCCACTCATCGCGTTCGTTGCGATGAGAGAAATGCCATGACCCTTGCAATCTGGCTCGGCTTTTTTCATCACAAATCTCCCGTGCCCCGCATCACAGACTTGCAGCCCGCCCCGCGCGACAATTATCACGGACCTGTAGCAAGGCAGATCTGCGCCCGTCTCCAGAGACAGATATCCCGGCCCACAAAAAAGTGATCCGAAAATGCTATTTGACAACCCAACGGTCCCACGGAAAGCATGCGAAATGGCCGGAAATAAGCAAAGTCCTCCGCTAAGTCTTTATTATTGAATACTTTGGAGTTAAGTAGCTGATTTTTCAATATTTTGCGAGAAAACAGGGGGGAGGGGGGGCACCCCCCCAAATTTAGCCAGAAGGTGAAAAAAGAAAGCAAGGTGGACCCGAAAGGTAGGGTCTAACTGAGAACTGACAACTGAGAGCTGACAGCTGAGAGCTGAGAGCTGACAGCTGACAGCTGAGAGCTGACCTACAGTTCATACTTCTTCATCAGGTGGCGGAAAGACCGGTAGGAGATCCCGAGGACATCGGCGGCGCGAACCTGCACTCCCTGGGTTTGCCCGAGCGCGGATTGCAGGAGAGAACGCTCAATCTGCGCGACGTAGTTTTCCATGTTTACGCCCTCGGGAAGAACCGAGCCGCCGGCAAAGGTCATGGCAGTTTCCGCCCCTGCAGCTACGGCGCGCGCTTTGGGGCGCTCGGCCGGTAACTCGACGTGCAGCTCACTGCCGGCCTCGAGGGCCACCGCTCGCTCGACCGTGTTCTCAAGTTGACGCACGTTGCCTGGCCATTCATAGCGGGTAAGCGTGTCGAGCGAAACCGGGTCCATCCCGTGAATGTTCTTACCGGCTCCTGGCGCATACTTCTTCAAAAAGTGATTCGCCAGCAGAGGGATATCCTCCCGGCGTTCGCGCAGGCTCGGCACGCGAATTGGGATAACATTGAGCCGGTAGTAGAGATCTTCGCGGAAGGTGCCGTCGCTGACCTGTTTGTCGAGATCGCGATTGGTGGCGGCAATGACCCGCACGTCCACTGCAATTTCGCTGGTGCCTCCCACCGGACGGACCGTGCGCTCCTGCAGCACGCGCAACAATTTGACCTGCATCGGCATGGTCATCTCGCCGATCTCGTCAAGAAAGATGGTGCCCTGGTCGGCGACTTCGAACAGTCCGCGCCGGTTCTGGTTCGCGCCCGTGAACGCACCCTTGACGTATCCGAATAGTTCGCTTTCGAGCAGCGTCTCCGGAAAAGCGCCGCAGTTGACCGAGACAAATGCTTCAGAATCCCGCGGCGAGCAAGTGTGAACGGCGCGGGCGACCAGTTCCTTACCGGTTCCGCTTTCGCCGTAGACAAGGATTGTGCTGCTGGTGGTAGCGACCGTGCGAATCGTCTGCTTCAGCTTCTCGAGCGCCGGGCTGACGCCAATGATATTTTCGAGCGAATTGCGGGCCGCTGCATCACGGCGCAAGGCAAAATTCTGGCGGCTGAGCGTGACCCTGGTCAGCGCCCGGGCAATGGCCAGTTTGACTTCATCAACCAGCCCCGGACTTTTGCGGATGTAATCCGTCGCGCCGCCAGCCTTCACCGCCTGCACGGCCGCTTCGTAGTCGTCGACCGCCGTCATCAGGATGACACCCGATTCGGGCGAGACTTGATGCGCATGACGCAGCACTTCCACGCCATCCACGCCCGGCATCTTGATGTCGGTAACGATTACATCGAAGAGCGCGCTGTCGATCTTGCGCTTGGCGAGATCGCCACCAGTGACGGTCTCCACCTTGTGGCCGTCGCGGCGCAGGGCAATATCGAGCAGTTCGCAGATCGAGCGCTCGTCATCGCAGACGAGAATGTTACCCACGCGTGCTCCCTCCCGTGCTCGCCTGCACATCGGCCAATTCCGTCGCGGCCGCTGAGTTGCCCGCTACGGTCGCCCCGGACTGCTCGACGTGGCTGATTTCGGTCTGATCTGCGCGCCGCAGGCGCAGCACGAAATTTGTGCCCTTGCCTACTTCCGACCGGGCCCACACCTTACCCTCGTGGGCCTGCACGATCTGGTAGACGATGGCCAGGCCGAGACCGGTGCCACCTTCGAAATTCGACTGGAAGGGCTCAAAAATCTTCTCCGTCTGCTGCGGCTGGATGCCCGGTCCGGTGTCGGCAAAAACCATCTCCCAGTCGGAGCCACGTTCCCCGAGCGATACCGTCAGCTTTCCGCCCTTCTTCTTCATCGCGCGTACCGCGTTTTCACAAAAGTTCCAGAACACCTGCTTCAACTTGTCGCCGTCGCCCAGAACCCAGGCTTCCGATTTCGCGAAATTGCGCTCGAGGCGGATGCTGGAGTTTTCGGCAATCAGACGATTCTCGACCAGCGTCAGCGTGTCTTCGAGCAACGGAAGGAGATTTACGCGCGCCAGACGATATTGTTTGCCGCGCGAATACGCCAGGAAATCGGTGATGATGTTGTTGAGGCGATCGGACTCCCGGATAACAATCTGCAACAGGTGCCGCTCTTCGGCATTCAATGCCGGCGCATCCGACAACATGCTGACCGAACCGGCGATCGAGGTCAGAGGATTGCGGATTTCGTGGGCGATAGCCGCTGCCAGCCGGCCGACGGCGGCGAGCCGGTCCTGCATGCGCACTTCGCGTTCGAGGCGGCGGATTTCGGTAAGATCGTCAAAAGTGTAGACAAAGCCAAGATCGCCGCGGGCGCTGACATTCAGCGCGGAAACCATAACCCGGAATGTCTTGCGGAATCCTTTCGCATTGGCGTAGCGAACTTCGGCGCCCGAGTTGGCCACTCCGAAGTGGGGCAAGGGATCCTGAAAAAGATCGCTGACGACGCGCCCGTGCAAATCGGCGTTCGAGATCTCCAGCAGCTGCTGCGCCGCCCGGTTCACCAGCGTGATGCGCCCGTCGGGCCCTGTAGTGATTACGCCGCCACTCATCGACTGAACGATGTTTTCGTGCAGGGCCTGCAAATTTTCCAGCGCGCCGCTGGCATTCTGGAGCTGCACATCCACCTGGCGGAGCTTCGTCATCAGCAGGCCGGCCAGGTACGCGATCGCAAAGTACGCAAACAGGTTTACGAAGATTACTACCTGCAGCGCTTTTAGCTTGGGATGCGAATGCGAATAAGAGTGAATGATCCCGTAGTAATCAAGCTCGAGAATTGTTCCGAAGAGGATGAAGGCCAGAGCCGCGCTCAGATATGCCCAGGCGCGCGGCAGGAGCATGGAGGCGACCACGATCACCAGCGGATAAAGGAAATTCAGGGAGCTCTCGATGCCGCCGGTCAAATGGACGACCATGGTCACCATTGCCAGGTCGGCAAGTACCTGCAGCAGGCCCTGCAGGCGATGTTCGGTCCAGACCGAAACCAGAAACAGAAAAAACAGCGACAGCACAAACCACAGCACCATCCCCGTCAAGAAGGGCACCACGGGCACGGGGCTGGGCGTCAGGCGGATCACGGCCAGCTCAATAGCGAGCAGGACCATGAGGATCAGGATGCGAACCTTCACCAGCCAGGTCAGCCAGTTCCGCTCATCGGAGATGGAATGCATGGAATCAGCCATCAGCTGTCAGCCCTCAGTTCTCAGTTGTTCGCCGTTATCGCTTGCCTCAATTCGGCGCAGCAGTCGACTGACGGCTGATGGCTGACGGCTGTCTTTCCTATCCCGCCAATTTCGAGATCATTGCGAATAGCGGCATGTAGAGCGAAATCACGATGCCGCCGATGCTGATGCCCAGCAGGCCGATAATGACCGGCTCCAGCATGGCTAACATGTCTTTGGTGGCAGCATCGACTTCGTCCTCGTAAAAATCTGCGATCTTCTGGAGCATGGCATCCATTGCGCCCGTGGCTTCGCCCACGCCGATCATCTGAGTCACCATGTTCGGAAAAACTCCGCACTCCCGAAGCGGATCGACGATCGTGCGGCCTTCTTCGATTGCCTTGCGCACCTTCATCAGCGCTTCTTCGAGCACGGCGTTGCCCGATGTGCGGGCGGTGATGGCCAAGCCCTCCAGAATTGGAACGCCAGAGGTAATCAGGGTGCCGAGGGTTCGAGTGAAACGCGCGACCGCGATTTTCCGCAGCAGATTGCCGATGATGGGCAACTTGAGCAGCATCGCGTCAAAGTGATAGCGCCCGCGGGGATGCTTCCGGATCTGTTTGATGCCAAAAACGGAGCCGATTGCGCCCGCGATAAAGAACCACCAGAAATGTCCCACGAAACTGCTCAGGCCGATCACGATGCGGGTCGGCAACGGGAGCGCCACTCCGAGTCCGACAAACAGGTTCGCGAAAATCGGTACCACCCACTTCAGCAGGGCGCCCACGATCAGCACGGCCAGCGAGACCACAGCGACTGGGTAGATCAATGCGGACTTGATGGCGGCGCGCAACTTGACTGCTTTTTCAACATAAATAGCCAGCCGTTGGAGAATGAGGTCGAGAATGCCTCCCGTTTCGCCCGCCTCGACCATGTTGGTGGTGAGATCGTCAAATACGACGGGATACTGGCGCATGGCGTTGGCCAGTGTGGCGCCGCCTTCCACGGTGGTCCGCACTCCCAGCAGCGTCTTCTGGAAGTTTGGGTTCTCCTGGTTGGCGCCGAGAATTTCCAGGCACTGCACCAGCGGCAGCCCGGCGTCAATCATGACGGAGAACTGGCGGAAGAAGACCGCGACTTCCTTGACCTTGACCTTGGTGCTGCCGAAGGTCGGCAGGGAAAATTCCTTGCCCTTTTCGCGGATAGAGCGCGGCGTGATGCGTTCCTTCCGGAGTTGCGAGGCTAGTCCATCCTTGCTGGGGGCAATGCGCTCGCCCTGAACCTTCTCGCCCGTGGCTGTTTTCCCTGAAAATGTAAAAACCGGCATGGCTACCTTCTCCTGATTCGTTGTTTCGCCGGCACGGCAAACTGGTCGTGCCGGGTTCTCCCAATCTGTCGGGGCGCGACCCGGTGTTCTGCCGGGCCTCGCCTCGTAGTTATCTCTTCAGCGGCACGCCCTTGCCGATCGGAGCCGGATTCGTACGGTTCAGAAGGTTGGCGCCACGGGCGATCATCTCCTGCAACTCGTCCTGATTGCTGGAGCGGGCGATCGCCGTTTCAAGGGTGATTTGCTTCTGGAAGTAGGCGGTGGCCAGCGACTGGTTGAACGTCTGCATCCCGAATTTTTCCTGCCCCGATTGCATCGACGAGTAAATCTGGTGAATCTTGTCTTCGCGGATGAGGTTGCGGACCGCGGCATTGGGCACCAGAATCTCCATGCACATGGCGCGGCCCTTGCCGTCGATTTTCGGCAACAGGCTCTGGCACATGATGCCTTCGAGAACCAGCGAAAGCTGGGCGCGGATCTGCGATTGCTGGTGCGCAGGGAACACGTCAATGACGCGGTTGATGGTCGAAGATGCCGAATTGGTGTGCAGCGTACCGAAGGTCAAGTGACCGGTCTCGGCGATACGCAGCGCGGACTCGATGGTCTCGAGGTCGCGCATTTCGCCAATCAGCACCACGTCCGGGTCTTCACGGAGCGCGGCCCGCAGCGCGTCAGTAAAGCTCTTGGTATCGGAGTGCAATTCGCGCTGGTTGACCACGCAGTTCTTGTTCATGTGCACGAATTCGATCGGATCCTCGATGGTGAGGATGTGATCGTGGCGCTCAGTGTTGATCTTGTCGATCATGGCGGCGAGCGTCGTGGATTTGCCAGAGCCCGTCGGCCCCGTCACCAGCACCAGTCCGCGCGGCTTGTCGCACATCTTGCTGACAACGGGGGGCAAGCCAAGCTGATGGAATGACTTGATCTCGAATGGAATCAGACGGAAGACGCAAGCCGTGGCACCACGCTGGTTGAAGACGTTGGCGCGGAAACGAGCCAGACCTTTCAACCCGAAGGAGAAGTCCATTTCGAGGTTTTCCTCGAAGCGGTGCTTCTGCGAGTCCGTCATCACGCTGTAAGCCAGTTGCTTGGTCTCGGCGGGCGTTAACTGGGGCAGGTCGAGCGGCACCAGATGCCCGTGCACGCGGATTTGCGGCGGAGAGTTGGTCGTAATATGAAGATCGCTTCCGCCCATCTCCAGCATGCGCCGGAGCAGATCGCTCAGTGAGAGTGCCATAGTGTTTTCTATCCTTCTGCCGTTTTCTAGTGAATCGTTTCGCGGGCCACTTCTTCCAGCGTGGTCCAGCCTTGCGCGACCTTCATCAGCCCGCTGCGTCGCAGGGTGATCATGCCGCGTTCAATCGCCTTCTTCTTGAGTTCCACCGCCGAAGCGCCCACCAGCACGAGTTCACGGATTTCGTCATCAACTTCCATGACCTCGTACAATCCGGTGCGCCCCTTGTACCCGGTCTTGTTACAGACGGGACAACCTTTGCCCTTCATGATCTGCACCGTCTTCGATTCTTCGGGCGTATAGCCTTCGTCGATCAGCGCCTGCGGAGGCATCTCCACGGGTTCCGCGCAGTCCTTGCAGATGCGCCGCACCAGCCTCTGCGCGCAGATCAGGTGCACCGAGGTAGCAACGAGGAATGGCTCGATGCCCATATTCATCAGCCGGGTGATGGTCTCGGGAGCGCCGTTGGTGTGCAGCGTCGACAACACCAGGTGTCCCGTGAGTGCCGCTTTGATAGCAATCTCCGCCGTTTCAAAGTCGCGGATTTCGCCCACCAGGATAATGTTGGGGTCCTGCCGCAAAAAAGCGCGCAACGCGGTCGCAAAGTTCAGGCCGATCTGCTCCTTCATTTGCACCTGGTTGACGCCACCCAGCTGAAATTCGACCGGGTCCTCGGCGGTCATAATATTGGTATCGGGTTGGTTCAACCGCGAAATCGACGAATACAGAGTGTTCGTCTTGCCCGATCCAGTGGGTCCCGTGACCAGCACCATGCCGTAGGGCTTCAGAATCGCCTTTTCGAACTTGACCAGCGACTCCTGCTCGAAACCCAGCTTGGTCATATCCAGCCGCAGGTTTTCCTTGTCGAGCAACCGGAGCACGATCTTTTCGCCCCACAGCGTGGGCAGCGTCGAGACGCGGAAATCGAGCTGCTTTTTCTTGCCGCCGATCTGCATCTTCAGCATGATGCGGCCGTCTTGCGGCAGCCGCTTTTCGCTGATGTCAAGCTTCGCCATGATCTTCAGACGCGATGTAATCGCGTCCTTCAACTTCAGCGGCGGATTCATGATCAACTGCAGAACGCCGTCAATACGAAAACGTACGCGGAATTCTTTTTCGTACGGCTCCATGTGAATGTCGCTGGCTCCGCGCTTTACAGCGTCGGTCAACACCAGGTTCACGAGCTTGACGATGGGAGCTTCGTCGGCCGCTTTCTCCAGTTCCTTCAGTTCCAGTTCCTGCTCTTCGGATTGGACCTCGACATCGGCGGCGTCGCCGAGATCATTGATCGACTGCATTACCGACTCAAGTTCTTCTTCCTTCGAAGTGCCGTAAGCCTTCTCGATGCCCTCAACGATCGAACTTTCCGAAGCCACCACGGGTTCGATGTTGAACCCGGTCATGAACTTGATGTCGTCCATGGCGAAGACATTGGTGGGATCGACCATGGCGATGGTGAGCGATGCGCCCACGCGGCTGAGCGGCAGAATCTGATAGCGCTTGGCGGTTTCGAATGGAATCAGCTTGACGACCGCCGAATCAATTTCAAAGTAGGAAAGATTGATGGCGGGCACGCCGTACTGGCGCGAGAGAAAGTTGGTGACATCCTCGTCCGAAAGGAAGCCTAACTTCACCAGTGCGGAGGCAAGCCGGCAGTGTGTCTCCTTCTGCAGCTTGTTCGCCTGTTCTAACTGCTCGGGGGTGATGACCTTCTCTTTTACAAGCAGGTCCCCCAGCCGCTGAGACATATCTCTCCTGTTTCCCGCGAAGGCGGAGATGCGAAACCGCTGATTTCCGGGGGGATTCAGCGGGACTGTTTCGCACTGACACAAATTGTCAACCCAATGGGAATTCTGAAAAAGTAACTTAGGTACCTGTACTTGGCGCAGGAATGCTGAAGTGCGCTCAGCGCGCCACTTTACGAGCGAAAATCGCACGATTGCGCTGATCCTGACTCACTAGATCATGTTCTTCGGTGTAGAAATAACGTGATGGAACACACTGCATCAAGAAACACATTGGGCGAGAGTCTCGCTACTAAAGACGTTACGACCTTGCAGCCCGAAGAACACCTGCGCAGCTACTTCCGAACGCTCTATCATGCCTGGGGACACCAGCATTGGTGGCCGGCTGAATCCCGTTTCGAGGTGATCGTTGGGGCATATCTGACGCAAAACACGTCCTGGACGAATGTCGAACGCGCGCTCACCAATCTCCGCCAGGCTGGCGTTCTCAGCGTCCGCGGCATCCGGCGCACGCCATTGTCGAAACTGGAGCAATTAATTCGCTCGGCAGGCTACTTCCGGCAAAAAGCCCAACGCCTGAAAATATTTGTTCGGTTTCTCGACCATCGTTACGCCGGATCTTTGTCCCGCATGTTTGCCGAGCCTACTACCGAGCTTCGAGAAGAGTTGCTCGGGCTCAACGGCGTCGGCCCAGAGACCGCCGATTCGATTTTGCTGTATGCGGGCAATCATCCGGTATTCGTGGTAGACGCCTACACGCGCCGCATTCTGGAGCGCCACCAGCTAGTCAAGCCCGGCGCCGGCTATGAGGAAATTCGGGGGCTGTTCGAACAATCACTCAATCCCTTGGCGGAGGAATTCCCAGCGCAGATGCGCGATCCTCTTTCCCCGGCGGCCGTCGGCCCGCGCGGTTCCTCGCATTCGCCCTCGCGAATGAGTGCCGTCAAGCGCACCGCAATCGTACAGGTCTTCAATGAAATGCACGGCCTGATTGTGGGCGTCGGCAAGAACTACTGCAAAAAGTCACAACCAGAGTGTGAGCGCTGTCCTTTGCAAAAGTTTCTTCCCGAGGCACAGTAACGGCAGGATGGCCCCCACTCCAAAAAATCGGCTTCTGATCTGGAGCCTGTCCGCCCTCTGTTTCGCTTTTGCGGCGCCGTCTCTGACGGAAACCCAGCCCGAAACCAAGCCCGGAGCCAAGCCTGAAACCCTGCGCGAAGCCGCTCAGCATTCCGGAATTCTCATCGGCACCGCCGTCCGTCCGGCGCAGCTTTCCGAGTCCGCGTACGCTGCGACGCTCGCCCGCGAATTCAATATGCTGGAACCGGAAGACGCTCTGAAATGGGAGGTGTTGCGCCCCGACCCAGAATCCTTTGACTTCCATCAAGCCGATCAACTTGTCGACTTCGCCGTCCGCCACAACATGAAGGTCCGGGGCCACACGCTGGTATGGCACCGCCAGAACCCGGCTTGGCTGACGACCGGTCATTACACTCCAGACCAGTTATCCAAACTGCTTGAGGCGCACATCAAAACCGTCGTCGGGCGCTATCGAGGGAAGATTTTTGCCTGGGACGTCGCCAACGAAGCCTTTGACGAAGGCAAACGTACCGGCCAACTTCGCAGCACGATTTGGTACGACCAGCCCGGCATCGGCTACGCTCAGCAAGGTCCCGCCTACCTCGCCCAGTGTTTTCGGTGGGCGCACGACGCCGATCCTCAGGCTCTTCTGTTTTACAACGAGGCGGAAGCCGAGGAGACGAACCGAAAATCGGATGCGGTCTACGCGATGGTGCGCGACTTCAAACAGCAGAGTGTTCCGATCGACGGCGTCGGCTTCCAGATGCACCTCGCCCTTCACACGGCGGCCGCGCCTCCGGATATCGCTTCCATCTCCGCCAACATCGCCCGCTTTACCGCCATCGGCCTTCAAGTTCATATCACCGAAATGGACGTCTCTCTTCCAGTCGACGCCCACGGCAACGCCAGCACCGAGGATTTACAGCAACAAGCAAACGTCTATCGTCAGATCGCTCAGGCCTGTCTTGCCCACTCCGGTTGCACGGCCATCCAGACATGGGGATTTACCGACAAGTATTCGTGGATCGGATCGCATTCCCGGAAAACACGAGGCGTGGCTCTGCCGTTCGATCGCAACTATCAACCCAAGCCAGCATACGAGGCACTCCGCGACGTGCTGGTAAATGGTCGTTAGCCGCCTCTGCGCGCTCTATAATGAGGGCCATCAGACCCTGGGCTTGTGCCTCTTGGGGCCCATTAGAGCTTGGCCACAACAGATCCAATTCGCGCCGAACCCAAAACCTCGGGCCGACGGAAAGCCGTCATCGCGCTCGCGGTTGCCGCTTTCCTCCTGCTTGCACTCCTGATCGCGCAGGCCTCGTTTAATCTGAAGTTCATCAGCCCCGACAGCAACCAGCAGCTTTTCTTTTTCGTCAGTCTGACGGGCCTGATCTTCGCCGCCTTCGTCGCCCTTTCGTTTGTTCTCGGCCGTAATCTTCTAAAGCTTTATGCCGAACGCCGGCAGGGCATTGCCGGATCGAAGTTTCGTACCCGCCTGGTGGTTGTCAATCTGCTTCTTTCGTTCCTGCCTGTGATCGCCATGTTCTGGTTCTCTTACGGGCTAATGAACCGGTCCATCGATAAATGGTTCTCACAGCCGGTCGAGGAGGTGCGGACCGACACGGCGGCGATGTCGGCTTTGCTCTACGACTATGCGGGGCAGAACGCCACGTCGGAGGCGCAATCCATCGCTGAGTCGGAGGAATTTCAGCGCGCCTTTGCCAAGGGAAATCTTTCCGGTGTCGACGACGAACTAAAGGAGCACGTCCCGACGTTGCGGGGCGGTTTTGTCCTAGCCTTGACCGACGGCAACGCAGCAGCCTCATTGAATGCTCCGGTGGCCTGGCCAGAAATGAAGGACCGCTTCCCGCTCGGGCAGGCTCTGCGCGGTGAGCATCCCCACTTCCAGTGGGGCCGAACCGATTACATTATCGGTGCTGCCCCGGCGGGCGATGGCGAGGTGGTTGTGGCCATGCCGCTCCCCCCCAAGTTTGCCGACACGGCCAGGCAGATTCAGGAGAGCCAGCAGCGCTATGTGGAACTCGCGCGCCAGCGCAAGCTGGTTCGCCGCATCTACCTCGGATTCCTCCTCCTTCTCACCGTGCTGGTGCTATTCGCCTCGACCTGGCTCGCCTTGTTCCTTTCCAAGCTGGTGAATCGGCCGGTCGCAGCCCTGGCCGCAGGGACCGAGGCAATTTCCAAAGGCCAGTTGGACTACCGCGTCGATATCCGCGCCACCGACGAACTGGCCGAACTGGTGCAATCGTTCAACAGCATGGCGGCGCAGCTTGAATCCAGCAGCCGCCAGATCGAAGCCTCGAGCCGCGAATTGGGCGACGCTAATGAAGCGCTGGAAGGCCGGCGCCGCTACATCGAAACCGTGCTTGAGACGATTCCCACCGGAGTGATCTCAATCGACGGGTCTCGCCGTGTGACACTCGCGAACGCGGCTTTCTCCAGGATGTTCCACCCCGAACGACCTGAGTTCGCCAGTCCCGCTACGCTTGCCGATCTCCCCTTGCGTGAAGTCCTGCCCACCGACATGTTGGAGGACCTCGAGCTGCTTCTTCGCCGTGCCGATCGCATGGGCCTCACGGCAGCCAACATGGAAATCTCCTTGCCGCACGCCAAGCTCAACGTCGCCGTAACGGTAGCCGCCCTTGAGTATCCAGCCAAGCGTCTGGGATATGTTCTCGTCTTCGAAGACTTGTCGGACCTGCTGCGCGCGCAAAAGCAGGCAGCCTGGCGTGAGGTGGCGCGGCGGGTGGCGCATGAGATCAAAAATCCCCTCACGCCAATCGCGCTTTCCGCGGAACGCATTCATCGCCATTTGACACGCGGACCCGCTCCCGACACAGCTTCGCTTGAGGTGATTCGCAGTTGCGCGGACACCATTATTAACGCTGTCCAAACGGTACGGAATCTGGTCGACGAATTCTCCGTCCTGGCGCGTTTTCCCGCCTCGCAACCGCGGCCGGCGAGCCTGAATGATCTGGTAGAAAGCGCGCTTCTACTGTTCAGTGGAAGACTGGAAGGGATCCGCGTGCACACCGAACTCGCGCACGACCTGCCTGCCGTCATGGCCGACCCCGAAGCCATCAAGCGCGCTGTCGCCAATCTGGTCGACAATGCAGCCGAGTCGATGCGGGATGCCATGCTCAAAGAGATCACGATTTCAACCGCGCTCGTGGCCAGCCGGGATGCCGTCGAACTCGTCGTCTCTGACACCGGACATGGTGTTTCACGCGACGTCAAAGAGCGACTATTTCTTCCCTACTTTTCGACCAAACAACGGGGTACCGGGCTTGGCCTGGCCATTGTCAGCAGAATCGTGGAAGACCATAACGGTTCCATACGCGTTGAGGAAAACAAGCCGGTCGGCAGCCGTTTTGTAGTCGAGTTGCCCGTGGCTGAAATAGGCTCCCAGCTTCCGGCTCTAAGCTCTCAGGGAAACCGCTAAGCGATGCCTCACGTCCTCATCGTTGACGACGAATCCGCGATCCGGGAATCCCTCCAGGGCATTCTCGAGGATGAAGGCTATAAGACCAGTGTCAGCCCGAGCGGGGAGGATTGTCTTGACCAACTTCGCAAATCCAGTTGCGACGTAATCCTGCTCGATGTCTGGCTGAGCGGAATCGATGGCCTCGAAGTCCTGGGGAAAATCCGTGCGCTCGACGATCCGCCCGAGGTCATCATGATCTCCGGGCATGGAACCATCGAAACCGCCGTGCGCGCCACCAAGCTCGGCGCTTACGACTTTGCCGAGAAACCGCTCTCGCTCGAAAAGATGCTGATTCTGGTAAAGAATGCGGCCGAGGCTCGCCGCCTGCGCCATGAGAATCTCGATCTGCGAAAGCAACTGCAATCCAAGAGCGTGATCGCCGGCGACAGTGTTCCCATGAAAGCCCTGCGCCAGCAGATTAGCGTGATGGCGCCGACCAATGGGCGGGTGCTCATCTATGGCGAATCCGGTACCGGAAAAGAGTTGGTCGCGCATGCCATCCACATGCAGAGCCTGCGCAAAGAACAACCCTTCGTCGAGATCAATTGCGCCGCGCTTCCGGAAGAACTTATCGACAGCGAACTTTTCGGCCATCGCAAATCGTCCTTCCCGGGAGCGACGTCCGATAAAGAAGGTAAGTTCCAGAAAGCCGATTGCGGAACGCTGTTTCTCGATGAAGTCGGCGATATGAGTCTTAAGACTCAATCCAAAGTCTTGCGCACGCTGGAGCAGCAGCGCTTTGTCCCGGTCGGCAGCGATGATCCCGTAACCGTCGACGTCCGCGTCATCGCATCAACGAACAAAGATCTGGAAGAAGAAATCGCCAAGGGCAACTTCCGCGAAGATCTTTTCTATCGACTGAACGTGATCCCATTCGTTGTACCCCCGCTGCGCGAGCGCAAGGAAGACATCCCATTGCTGGCGCGCCATTTTCTCAAGGAATTCGCCTCTGCTTATGGTCGCCGTCCTCGCGAAATCTCTGACGATGCCGTCGACTCGCTGATGCGGTACACGTGGCCAGGTAATGTGCGCGAGCTTCGCAACGTCATCGAGCGCATCGTGATCATGAATCCCACCACTTCGCGGTTCGAGCGCAAGCATCTTCCTCCGCTGGTGCATCGCGACGGCAGCCGAAAAGTCGCTGGCACCGAAGGCTCCACGCTTCACCAGGCGCGCGCCGCCTACGAACGCGACTACATTCTGAAGAAACTCGACGAGAATCACGGCAACATCAGCCGCACGGCGGAGGTGCTGGGCCTCGAGCGCAGCCACCTTTACCGGAAGATGAAGAGCCTGGGAATTGCCGCGAAGGAGTAGGTCCCGGGTCTCAGGTCTTAGGTGTCAGAAAAAACGGGAGAAAACCTGCCAATCGAGTTGAATCTTCCATTTCCGGCCGGGGACCTAAGACCTGGCACCTGTGACCTGAGACCTATTTCTTGAACATATGAATCTCAGTCCCATTCTTGTGGAACTGGACTTCATCCATCAATTGGTTGATCAGAAAAATGCCGCGCCCGTGATCGGAGTAGATATTCTGTCCGTGACAAGGATCGGCAATTTTTGAGGGATCGAATCCGGGCCCCGGGTCACGGACCACGATCAGCATGCCTTGTTGCTGGTTGCAGGCTACGTCACACTCTACAATCTTCGACGGATCGTTTCCCGCACCGTGAACGACAGCGTTGGCGAGCGCCTCGGTCAATGCCAATTCAATGGCATCTTCGCGGCCCGTGGCGCACTGTGTCTCCCGCACCACATTCATGACGCTTCGAACCACCGGGTCCACCGCATCGCGGTCGGCGCTCAAAGTCACACTCAGCTTCAGATCGAACTTTTCGCTATCGACACTCGGAGACTGGTTTTCAGGCGACACCGAAGGATCGGTCATAAGTGGGGCGGTACTTTCATTCCAACTCGGCATCCTTAACTGCGTCTGCTCTCCGCCCTTGCGTATATAAGATGCACAAAGGCGCTGCAAGATTGTAGGGATTTGTCACCTTCGATGCAACTTAATCTGGAGGAAGGAAACTCGCTAACGCTAAAGGACTAGCCTCCACATGTGCTCTCTTACGTATGTATGTACTGTCGTGCATGGCGGGATAGTTCTAAAACCGATGAACGCTAGACTAATGGTTTGGGCACCGGTTGAGCGGGCTCCGTTGCACTCCCGGTCTGCTCAGTGTGGAGAGAGGAGAGCAGTTGGGATGCGGGATCCGCGGTGGGACGCCCCAAAAGATAGCCCTGGATCTCGTTTCCGCCGAAGGTTTTGATCAACTCCAGTTGCTCATCGGTCTCGACCCCCTCGACAATCACGCGGATGCCGATGTTGTGCGCCAAGGCGACGAGCGAATTGACCATGGCCCGGCTTTCGGGCTTTACGTTCAGGTCTCTGACAAAGCTCCGATCGATTTTCATGGAGTCAAAAGGCAACGCCGGCAAGTAGGTCAAACAGGAATACCCGGTGCCAAAATCGTCGATGGCGAAGCCGACACCCAGGGATCGAAGACGGTTCATGGTTTCGACCGCCTGATGCACGCCGGTCAGCATGATGGTTTCGGTGAGTTCGAGTTGAAGGAGGGCTGGCTTGAGCCCGGTATGGTTCAGTACGCTGATCACTTCGTCCACGAAGTGGTCTCGCCGAAACTGGATGGTCGAGACGTTCACTGCGACTTGAACGGGATGCGGTGATATTGCCTGCCATTTGACGGCCTCGGCGCAGGCCATCTCCATGATGTAAGCGCCCAAGCCGACGATCAGGCCGCTTTCCTCGGCGACCGGGATGAATTTGCAGGGCGGAATGCTGCCCAGCGTCGGATGAGTCCACCGGGCTAGAGCTTCAAACCGGACGAGGCGATTGGAACCCACATCGAATTCGGGCTGGTAATGGACTTGAATTTCACCGCGCGCAATCGCTCCCCGGAGTTGATTCTCGAGGTTCAGCCGTTCCCGCACCATGGATCCGATTTCTGGCGTGAAGTAGGTGGCACGATTTCTGCCATCCCGTTTGGAGGCATACATGGCGCTATCCGCCTGTTGCATGAGATCGGCGCCATCCTGGGCGTCTTCGGGGAAAATGCTGATGCCGATACTGGCGCCGATTGTGAGTTGGTGGCCTTCAATGAGGAAGGGCGTGGCCAGAGCATCCAATACGTCTTTGGCAACCAGGGCTGCTTCCTCTTTTTTGTGGAGATTGCTCAAGACGACGGTAAACTCATCTCCGCCGAGGCGGGCGAGAGTATCGGACCGCCGGACGCGCGAGAGCAGCCGGGTTGCCACCTGCACGAGGAGGGCATCACCGATCGAGTGGCCGAGACTATCATTCACTAACTTAAAGCCATCCAAGTCGATGTAGAGCAGTGCGAGAATCTGCGATTCACGGGTTGCGGCGGCGAGCACTTGCGTGAGCCGGTCGGAGAACAGCCTGCGATTGGGGAGTCCGGTGAGGACGTCGTTGAAGGCCTGAAACTGCAATTTGGCTTCAGCAGTTTGCTTGGCAGCATCCCGTCGCTCCAGTTCCGAGAGCATGGCATTGAAGCCCGTGCCCAACTGGACGATTTCATCGGTTCCCGACTCCGACACTCGAACCGCGAAGTTCTGGTCGACGGTGACAGCGTCCATGGCTTGTGCCAGTTCGAGGATGGGCCGCGAAATCTTGCGCTGCAAAAGCGTCCCGGAGACTCCACCCACAATCAACGCAAGCACCGCCAGAAGGCCGGCAACCAGCAGCAGGTGTTTCCGTCTTTTATCGAGATCCTGCAGGTCGGAGGTCAGAAGCAGCGTTCCTACCAATTCAGTGTGGCGCATCACCGGACGATTGACACTGGGGTATTCGCGATTGGCGCCGGGACTATTCGCAAGAAGCGGAGAGCAATTGCTGGTTTTGTGGCGACGCTGATATTGTGCGAACAACCGGCCGGATGCGTCGTACAGGCAAGCAGAGACGACCGGGGGTTCGGCACGCAGGGCCTCGAGCACCTCGACCGCCGCGGGCGGGTCGTTGAAATTCAGGGCGGCGGTGGAGTTCTGGCCAACTATGTCTGCCAGAGTCGAGAGACGGTTTTGCAACAGGGCCCGGGAACTAATGTTATCGGATACGAGAAGGGTGGCAGTCAGAGTGCCTAGCGCCATACCACTGGCGAGCAGCACCGTGAGCTTCAACCGGTATGCGAGACTGTTCCGCCCGGCAATTCGCATCAGTTTTTCACCTCTGGCGCCGGCGGAACGAGGACGGCAATATTCAAGAGGCGGGAGCTAATCTTCAGGCGAGACTCGCGAGCCGTTTCCAATCGGACCTGGATCTGTACCAGGTCGCCAACCGTGACCAGGCTGATCATGCCGCCCTCACGCACGAAAGATTCCGTATCACCCACCGTCAGAACGCTTTTGTCGCGCACTCGATCGAGCGCCGCATGAATTTTCTTAGGGGAGGGATCTGCAATGTAGAGGATGTAGCAACGCTCAAGTTCTTGATCCGTGGGGGAGAGCAAAACATGGATCGGCCTGGACTCACTGGTCTTGCCATCCAACATTGTTTTTAATACCTCGCCCATCGGGCTTTCGCCGACGAACCCGATGACGACATCGTTGTTACCTTGCGGCCACTCGACGTATTTCGTCAGGTTGAATACCAATGCCGCTTTCACGGCCAGTTCGTCATGGGGCTGAGATTGTCCGGTCCGCGGCATCAACAACAGCAGGCCTAGCGCGCAGGCCACAGGGGCCAACCGCGGGCGCTTCACGGCATTTCTCCCGTCGAAAGAATGGACGGTCGAGTATCACTATGCTGGCGCGGGCACATGGCGAATTTGGCGGCAGGCCCGCTCATTTCTTGTTCCAATCTTCTTTGCCGCGATCTTCTTTGACGGGCAACCGGTACGAGATCTTGAAGCGGTAGGTTCTGCCGTCCTGCTGGATCGCCGGTTGCGTAAGTCCGGGACCTGCGGGCGAGTACCATCGCTGACTAAAGGCGTTGTAGCAACTGGCAGAGAATTCCCAGCCTCCCCACAGGGGCTTGCTGGAAAGCGTAGCGTTGGTCAGAAACGACGACGGAACCTGAGTGGCCTGGTAACTGGTCTGGGAACTTGCATAGAGCAATTCGAGTCCCACGAAGGCTCGACGCGAAGCCGGGATGGTGCCGTGCAGCTTGGCCAGATGCATGGGAGAATTCGCCAGGCGCGCGCTTTGGATCTCATCCAGGGCATCGGAAAATGTATAGCTGGCCTGGGCCGACAGACCAGACTCCCGCTTCGCCTCCAGTTCGAACTCGGCTCCCCGTCCCTCATCGTGGCCGATGTTTACGAAGTGATTCAGGCCGCTTGCCGGGTCGGGCACTTCGTCGATTAAATTCGAGAGGTTGTTGTAGAAGCCATCGGCAGTGATTCTCAGCCAGGATTTCGGGCTGTGCTCGAAGACCACTTCGTGCGACCCGATGTGTTCGGGCTCCAGGAGTTTGGTGGGCGCTACGATCGAAACGCCGTCGGTGTAATAGTTTTCGTAGGCATTGGGCGCGCGGAAGGCTCTGGCAAAAATATATTTGAGGGTAGTGCGCGAATTCGGCTGGTAGATCACAGCCGCACGCGGGCTGAGCGCGGTTCCGAAAATATCAAACCAGTCCAATCGCCCGCCCAGGCGGAAAGTCAGCTTGGGGAGGAAGTTCAACTCGGCCTCACCGTAGGTGGCCACGAACCAAGGCGTGCGGGTGTCGTTGAAGCTTGGAGGCTGCCCGAGAATGATGTTCTTCTGGTTGACTCGAAAACTATATTGGTATTCGGCTCCCACGGTGATTCGCTGGCGGCCGATCTGATGCCCCAGGTTGGCTTCGACTCCGATAGAGTCCGCACGCGCCATCGTTAGAAAGCGGTATACATCTCCAGTCTGCAGAAACCCACCGGTGCCTGAGTAGTTGTACTCATCGTATTGGGCGCGCAGGTCGAGATCGGTCGCCGACGAAAGGGTGCGGTGATCGCTCACATCCACATAGGCGCCCGCGTCGGTCCCGCGAGTTCCGGGGTCGTTGAAAATCGTGCCATACGGCGCGGTTGGAATAGTCTTGGTTCGCGTTCCCCACTGTCCCTGGACGCGGAGTTCTCCATACTGCAGGTCGGCGAAGGCGTAATCGTGATGTTCTCCGTCGATGTTTTCAGCGATACCGCCGTTGGTTCCGACGAATTCGGGGAAAAACAGATCGGAAACTCCGGCGCTGCGGTACCTACTGCCCGAAACTAATCCTGACAGTTTTCCCTTCTGGTAGGTGCCTGTAAGCCGTCCGCTCCGGCTCAGAAAGGAGCCCTCATCTCCCGAAGCTTCGATCGTTGTGCCGCCCTTTGGCCGGCGCGTGATGATGTTGATGACTCCGAAAACCGCATTGGTGCCGAATAGCGAAGAGCTGGGTCCGCGAACGATCTCGATGTGGTCGATCAGATCCAGGTCAAGCGGAAATTCGGAGCCGATGGGCGCGCTGTCATAAACGTTGTCATTCAGACGGTGGCCGTTGATCATCAGCAGAATGCGGGAGTTGTAATCGCCGGGCCGTTGAATTCCGCGCACCCCGAGGTAGGTATAGTCGCGATCGTAGGAGGTGTAGAACCCGCGCAGGCTGTTGAGAATGTCGCCGAGCGTGCGCCAGCCGTATCGCGCGATGTCATCTGAAGTGACGATGCTGACCGACGAGGGAGCCTCCCGAGTGTCTTCTAGGTGCCGGGATGCGCTGAAAACCTTGGTCTTGGCGAGATCTTCAATACTCAACGACATCAGATCCTGATCGGGTGAGGCTTGCGCGCCCGCCAACCCGGCCCCCAACAACAAGAAGGGAAGAAGAGCTATGCATAACGAGAGCCGGGGAATCCCCAAAGTAGAGCGCCGCGACATAGCCTAGTGATCGGCATTTGTGGCAGAAAAATGAGAACGCGATGATCGAGGCGCACAAAACTCTGGTACCGCAGGAGGTAGACGTCCGAAGGGCTGGACCTTCGTAATCGAGCGGAGCGGGCTTTATCGTTCATCTGCCGCTCGGCCTGGTCGATCTATTAAAGGATGGCTCCGCTATGCCACTGAGTCAATTACTGCAAAGATCATCTGGTGAGTTGCAGGCTGAACTTCAGCTCATCCTGAACGCGGTCGTTGAGGGGCTTTGCGGAATGGATGCGCTCGGGAAGGTAACGTTCTGCAATGATGCTTTATTGAGGATGACCGGCTATCGGAGCGAAGAGCTGATCGGAAACAATCTCCACGCCTTGTTGCATCACAGCCGGCGAGATGGAACGAAGTACCCAGAGGAGGAGTGCGGCCTGCGCAAGGCGCTGGATGCCGGCCAGGAAATTCATGCGGTGGGCGAGTTTCTCTGGCGCAAGGATGGAAGTAGTTTTCCGGCGGAATACTGGGCACATCCACTGCGGCAGCCCTCGAGCCGGACCGCCTCGGTGGTCACCATTCAGGACATCACTGACCGCGAGCGGGCGATCGAAGCGCTGCGAACCAGCGAAGAGCGCTTTCGGCAGATCAGCAACAACATTGACGAGGCGTTTTATCTGGTGGATGTGATCGCGGACCACATGGTTTACGCGAGCCCCGCTTTTGAGACCATCACGGGACACAGTTGCCAGGAGGTCTGCGAGAGGCCTTCGCCATGGTGCAATCTGGCGATCCCCGAGCATAGGGAAGAAGTGATCGCCGACTATCTTCGTCTGGTGGCTGGCCAGGAAACGCGGAGCGAATATCAGATCCGACATCGCGACGGTTCGACACGTTGGATCAAGAACCACGCCAAACCCATCTGGGGCGCAAACGGCGAGGTTTCGATGGTCGCAGGAGTGGCCGAAGATATCACCGAGATACATGAGGCCAGAGACACACTGCGCCAGAGCGAGGAGAAGTTTCGCAGGATTCTAACCAGTGTCCCGGATGTGGCCTGGACTTCGGATCGGGAGCGCCGAACGACCTATGTGAGTCCGAAGGTGGAGGCGGTTCTTGGGTACACGAAGGAGGAGTTCTGCGGAGCCGGCGGGAATCTCCGGTCAGGTCTGATTCATCCTGAGGATTTTGGCCGCGTGAATCGGGGCTATCGCTCCCTGTTCGAAGGCGGGAGGGCCTTTGACGAGGAATATCGCATCCGCCGAAAAGATGGAACCTGGATCTGGATCCAAGATCGCGCGACCGGCACTCACGAGGAAGGTGGAGTTCTGTATGCGGACGGAGTCTTCAGCGACATCACAGGTCGCAAACAGGCCGAGGCCGAACTCCAGTCGAAAACCGCATTTCTGGAGGCACAGGCGAACTCGACGATTGACGGCATCCTGGTAGTGGCCGGCAACGGCCGCAGGCTCATGCAGAACCAAAGGTACGTGGAAATGTTCCATGTGCCGCCCGAGATTTTGGCCAATAAGGAAAATGATGCCCCACTGCTGCAGCACGTGGCGTCGCTCATCAAGGATAGCGAATCCTTCGTGGCCAAAATCAAGCACCTCTACCGAAATCCTAGTGAGACCAGTCGCGACGAAATTGAGTTGAAGGATGGAAGGGTCATGGATCGCTACTCGGCTCCGGTCGTCGATGAGGGCACATACTACGGGCGGATCTGGACGTTTCGCGACATTACTGAGCGCAAACGCAATGAGGACACGCTCCAGCAATTGTCCACGGCCGTGGAGCAAAGCCCGGTGTCGGTGGTTATCACTAACCCGCAAGGCCACATCAGCTACGTGAATGTGAAATTCACCGAGGTGACGGGATATCACGCGGAAGAGGTTCTGGGGCAAAGTCCCCGCATCTTGAAGTCGGGACTTACCTCACCCGATGTTTACCGCAATCTGTGGTCGACCATTCAGCAAGGGCAGGAGTGGCGCGGCGAGCTTTGCAACAAGAAAAAGAATGGGGAACTCTACTGGGAAGTGGCCACGATTCGACCGATCACGAACGCCAAGGGCGCCATCACCCATTACCTAGCCATCAAGGAGGACATCACCGAGCGGCGGCGAGCGGAGGAAGCGCTGAAAGCGTCGGAGAAGCGCTATCGGCAGCTGTTTGAGCGCAACCTGGCGGGGGTGCTACGGACGACGCTGGAGGGGCGCATCCTGGAGTGCAATCAATCCGCCGCTCGCATGTTCGGTTACGAGTTGCCCGAGGAAGTACTCATCCTCCCGGCTACGAATCTGTACCACCGGTCATCCGATCGAGAAGCGTTCCTGACCAAACTCAAGAGCGACAGGAACGTTACGAACTACGAGATGCGTTTTCGCCACAAGGACGGTAGTTCCCTGTGGGTCATCGCCAGTTTCAGTCTGGTGGACGACGATGCCGGGACCGGCAGGATTATTGAGGGCACGCTGGTCGACATCACGGAACGCAAACGAGCGGAAGAGGCAGGGCGGGAGAGCAGCGAGACGGTAAGGATCCTGTTGGATTCAATCCCGGAGGCAGTCTACGGTATCGACCTGCAGGGTAACTGCACATTCTGCAATCCTTCTTGCCTCCAACTCTTAGGTTATGAGGGGGCGACGGACTTACTCGGTAAGAACATGCACGCCCTGATCCACCATACGCGGGACGATGGAACGGCTTATCCGGTGGAGGAGTGCCACATCTACGAAGCATTTCGCCGCGGACAGGGCACGCACATCGATAATGAAGTTCTCTGGCGGCGCGACGGCACCAGCTTTGCCGGCGAATACTGGTCTCATCCCTTGGAGCGCGGCGGAAAAGTAGTCGGCACCGTGGTGACGTTCGTCGATATTAGGGAGCGCAAGCGGACGCAAGAGGCGCTGCGCGAGAGCGAGCGGCGCTACCGGCAGCTGTTTGAGCGCAACCTGGCGGGGGTATTTCGCACGACGCTAGACGGGCGCGTGCTGGAGTGCAATGCGGCCGCGGCTCACTTGTTTGGCTGTGACTCGCCCGAGGAACTACTAGACCTTCCGATTGCCACTTTTTATCGCTCGGCTTCGGATCGCGAAGCTTTGCTGACCAGACTCAACTCAGAGAAAAGCGTTACCAACCACGAGATGAAGTTTCAGCGCAAGAACGGCGATCCCGCCTGGGCGATGTTAAATCTAAGTCTGGTCGACGACGATGCCGGCAACGGCAGGGATATTGAGGGCACGTTCGTGGACATTACCGAACGAAAGCACGCCGAGGAGGAACTGCATGGGTCGCGGCAGATGCTGCAGTCCATTCTGGACGCCATTCCGCAACGCGTCTTCTGGAAAGACCGGAACTGCGTTTATTTGGGCTGCAATCGAGCTTTTGCGACCGATGCGGGCATAGAAGAGCCGGCGGCGATTATCGGCAAAAGCGATTTTGAGCTGGCCTGGGCGGGCACGGCTGAACTTTATTGCGCCGACGACAGAATGGTGATGGAAGAGGGAAAAGCCAAGCTCAACTTTGAAGAACGCCAGAGTCGGCCCGACGGAAGCGTGCTGTGGCTGCAGACGAACAAACTTCCCCTGCGGGACCGGGAGGGCAAGGTGACCGGCATCCTCGGTACTTATGAAGACGTTACAAAGCGCAAGGAGACAGAGCAAATCCTGCAGAGGAGCGAAGAGAAATTCCGCCAGTTGGCGGAAAACATTCATGAAGTGTTTTGGATGATGTCCCCGAAAGCCGACGAGATTCTTTATGTCAGCCCAGCGTATGAGCAGGTGTGGGGCAGGACATGCGAAAGCCTCTATCGGAATCCCATGGCATGGGCGGAGGCGATCCATCCCGATGACCTCGAACGCGCCCATACGTTATTTGCGAGGCAGATGCAGGGCGAACGGGTGGAGTCCGAATATCGCATACGAACACCCGACGGGCAGGAGAAATGGATTTCGGATCGGGCCTTTCCCATTCGCGACAAGGACGGGCAAATCATCCGGGTCGTTGGCATCGCGGAGGAGACAACCGAACGCAAGCGGGCGGACAAGGAACTGCGGCGGACCAAGTATTCGCTGGAGAATGCCTCGGACGCAGTGTTCTGGATTGACTCACAAGCCCGCATCGTCTACGCCACCGAGGCGGCTAGCCGCAGCTTGGGACATTCCCGCGAGGAGCTTCTTTCGCTGTCGGTGCCGGATATCGATCCACTCTTTCCCAGGGAGGCGTGGCCGGCGGTGTGGGAAGAAGTCAAAACACGAGGCTCAAAAACCTTTGAAACGCAGCACAAAAGCAAAGACGGGCGGGTCTATCCGGTGGAAGTGACGGCAAATTACCTGGAGTTCGATGGGCAGGAATACAGCTTCGCGTTCGCGCGCGACATCACCGAGCGGCGGGCGCTGGAAAGCCAGCTTCGGCACGCCCAAAAGCTCGAAGGGATTGGCCAGTTGGCGGCCGGCATCGCCCACGAAATTAACACGCCCACGCAGTTCGTCACTGACAACCTTACGTTCCTGCGTGATTCCTGGAAGGCGACTCACGAATTGCTGGAGGAGTATCGCAGTGCGATTCGAAATGCGGCAGGGACACTGCCGGAGAGCATAGCTGCAGCCCTCAACGAGGCGGAACGAAACTGCGATCTGGACTTTATTGTCGAGGAGGTGCCGCGCGCCATTGACCAGGGTCTGGATGGAGCGCACCGGGTGGCCAGGATTGTGCGCGCCATGAAGGAGTTCTCTCACCCCGACTCGGCCGAGAAGACGGCCACCGATCTCAACAGCG
Organism: uncultured Acidobacteriaceae bacterium; assembly: GCA_963821295.1. Taxonomy (GTDB): domain Bacteria; phylum Acidobacteriota; class Terriglobia; order Terriglobales; family Acidobacteriaceae; genus Acidiflorens. Next base: position 33,993 of record CAWGDB010000005.1, read on the forward strand.
CCATCGAGTCCACCATCACAGTGGCGCGCAGCGAGTGGAAATATGTCGCCGAGGTGGCCACGGAGCTGGATGAAACGTTACCCGCGGATGGTGTGCTATCCCGGCGATATCAATCAGGTCATCTTGAACTTATTGGTAAATGCCGCCCATGCCATCAAAGACAAGGTCAAGGATGGCGACAAGGGACAGATTACGGTGGGCACGCGGGGGCGCGGCGAGTTTGTGCAGATCTCGGTGACCGACACCGGTTCCGGCATCCCGGAAGCGATCCGCACAAGAATTTTTGACCCGTTTTTCACCACCAAGGAGGTCGGAAAAGGAACCGGGCAAGGCCTCTCGCTGGCGCACACCGTCATCGTGAAGAAACACTCAGGAAAAATTTGGTTCGAGACTGAAATGGGCGTAGGTACCACCTTCTTCATCGATCTGCCCATCCAAGCGGCCGATCAAGGAAAGGAAGATTAATGCTCAAGCGTCTGCTCTTTGTCGATGACGAGGCCATGATCTTGAATGGCCTGCGGCGCGCCTTGCATGGCATGCGGAGTGAGTGGGAGATGCATTTCGTCGATAACGCTGCCGACGCGCTGCAGGCTTTAGACCAGCAGGCGTATGACGCCATCGTTACAGATATGCGCATGCCCATGATGGACGGCGCACAACTGCTGGAGGCGGTCAAACAAAGGCACCCGGAAATGATCCGTATGGTGCTTTCGGGGCAGTCGAGCCGGGCAGCCGTTCTCCGCTCCATATCGCCCGCTCATCAGTTTCTGTCAAAGCCTTGCGATCCCAACGAACTGGTGCTTCGGCTCGCGCAAGCGTTTGCCATGCGCGATCTTCTTGCGAATCAATCCCTCAAGACGATTGTCTCGCGCTTGCGATCGATCCCGAGTCTGCCAACACTTTACGAGGAACTGACGGCGGCGCTGCGTTTAGAAGACCCGTCGCTCGCACAAATCGAACGTATCATTTCGAAGGATGTGGCGATGGCTGCCAAGATCCTGCAACTGGCGAATTCGGCGTTCATCGGTAGTTGCGGACGGGTTTCAAACCTGCTGCAAGCGGTGTCTTTAATTGGCACCGAGACGGTGCGCACACTGGTGTTGTCGGTGCATGTGTTTTCGCAGTTCGACGGCCATTCTGAAGTTGCTTCCTATCTGCCAGCGTTATGGGAGCACAGCGTTGGCACCGCATCCCTCGCGCAGCGCATCGCCAGTGCGGAGAGCCGCACGAAGGCATTGGCGGAGGAGAGCTTCACCGCAGGATTGCTACACGATATCGGGAAGGTGGTCCTGCTGGCGGAGATGCCCCACGAGTATCGTCCCATTCTTGAGGCGGGAGCCGGTGACGTGGTGGCCCTCGAACTTGAGCACCTGGGTTGTACACACGCGCAAGTTGGCGCCTACTTGATGAGCGTCTGGGGCCTTCCCGTACCTCTGGTGCATGCCGTGGTCTTTCACCATTGCCCTGGGGAAACCGCTGAGACGCAGTTTTCGTCGCTCACCGCGGTCCACGCGGCCGACGCTATCGTCAGCGCCGGCGACGCGTCCCTGCTGAACCACGATAGCGAACTGGACCTCCCCTATCTGGAGCGTCTCGGGCTGGGCGCGCGCATCGCTCTCTGGCGCAGTTTTCATGAAGGGCAAGCCAGCGCCAGCGTTGGCTCGCCGGTTCTTAAAGACGAGGCCTGCAGCAGCCGATGATGTTATGGAGTGGTTCTATATCTGCTAGAACGCTGCGCCCATGAGTATGAGAATCCTACTTCTCGTAGACGAGCACGCGGCTCTGAAGATCGGTTGTCGTTTCGGCGGGACTACGGCAAGAAATCGCTAGGAAGTGAGAAAGGGAAGTGCCATGGCTGAGAAAATCCTTCTCGTGGACGACGATAGCAACATCCTAGACGGGTATCGGCGCATTTTATGCCGCGAATTTCATATCGAGACGGCCACCGGCGGCGAACAAGGCCTCAGACTCGTCGCGGACGCAGGTCCTTACGCGGTCGTGGTTTCCGACATGCGAATGCCCGGCATGGATGGCATCCAGCTTCTCAGCAGGATCAAAGCTCAGTCGCCCAACACCGTACGCGTCATGCTTACCGGCAACGCGGATATGGACACGGCCATCGATGCCATCAACGAGGGCAATATCTTCCGCTTTCTGAACAAGCCCTGCAGCAAGGAAATGCTGGCGAAGACCTTGACGGCCGCGCTCGTACAGTACCGGCTGGTCACCGCTGAAAATCAACTGCTGGAAGAAACTCTCAGCGGCAGCATTCAAGTCCTCACGGAAGTATTGAGCCTGGTCAATCCGGCCGCGTTCAGTCGCGCCGAGCGCGCCCGCCGCTACATCCACCATATCGTGATGGCGATGAAGCTGGGAAACCCCTGGCAGTACGAGGTTGCCGCGATGATGTCCCAACTCGGTTGCGTCACTCTGGCTCCAGAGACGATCGAGGCGGTGTACAGCGGCGAGAAACTTTCCGCGAACGAGCAGGCGCAATATGACGCCCACCCAAGCGTGGCCTATGGCCTGCTTTCGAAGATTCCCCGGCTGGAGCCGATCGCGTGGATGATCGAGCACCAGAACCGCCCCTTCCGTGAAATCGACGACCGAGCGGACATGAGGCTGGGAGCGGAAATACTCCGCCTGACTCTGGCTTATGAACAACTCATCCACAAGGGAAGGTCGCGAACCGAGGCGGCGCATCTTCTAGCCAGTCAAAACAAACAATTCAGTCCGGAGTTCTTTGAGGCTCTGGTGACATTGGATCCGAATGCCGAAGAGGGCGAAGTACAGAAGTGCCGCATTGAATTGCTTGCGCCGGGGATGATCATGCAGGAGGAAGTGCGCTCGGTGGAGGGAACTCTTGTTGTCTCCAAAGGTCAGGAAGTCACGCCGCCGTTGATACTCAAGCTCAAGAACTTGCAGGCCAGGCGAGTGATCCCGGCGGAGGTGACTGTCTCCTCGCCTACGACTACGCTCAGTTTTGTGAAAGGCGCTTCGTAAGAGGCTGCGGAAAAAGTCTTTGCGCACGCGAATTGCGGCTCCCAGGCGCTGAAGCTCGAATCTATTTTCAGCGGACTTGGCGGCCCGAGTGAAACTGGCGCCCTTTCCCTTCTCGAAGACACGAAGATCCTACTTCCGCGGTTGTTCCTCCACATGCAATGGCAGCCGAACACAGAAGGTGGTTCCCTTGCCAACTTCAGTCGTGAAGGTGAGGCTGCCACCGTGTCTGTCGACGACAACCGAGCGGGCGATTGCCAATCCTTGGCCTGTCCCTTTGCCGCTCTCTTTGGTTGTGAAGAAGGGATCGAAGACTTTGTCACGAATCTTTTCCGGGATACCACAACCGGTGTCGGAAATGGAGATCAAGACGGCATCTTGCTCGCATGAAGTCCGAACCCGTATGGTGCCCTTCTGGTCAGTTCCCTTATTTGCATCGCCGATCGCGTGGGCAGCATTGATGAGCAGGTTGAGAAAAACCTGGTTCACCTCACCGATGTTGCAAATCACGAGCGGCAGGGCAGCCAGTTCTGTCTCCACATCGGCGACATACTTCAATTCATTGCGTGCCACGGTCAGCGTGCTGAGCAGGGCTTCGTTGATATCGGTGGCCGACTTTTCTTTTCCGTCAGGGTGGGCGAACGCCTTCATGGCGTGCACCAGTGTGGCTACGCGCGTTACGCCATCCAGGGATTGCGCGATGGCTCGGGGGATTTCCTCCACCAGGTACCCAATGTCCACCGTCTTCTCGGTTTCGGCCACTTCCTGCTCAAACGCCTGCACTGGCCCGCCGCTAGCCGACTGTTGCCGGAGGCGTTGATACTTTTCCAGTACTTTGATCAAGTCGGCAAAGGCATCGCGCAGGAAACGAGTGTTATCCCCAACAAACTGAATTGGGGTATTGATCTCATGGGCAATGCCCGCGGCCAGGCTGCCGACAGCCTCAAGCTTCTGGGCATGACGCAGTTCGACCTCAAGACGGTTGCGCGCGGTCACGTCCTGGGCGATGGACGAGACAAGCCTTGTGACCATCGTAGTCAAAATTATGAAAGTGAATTTCCGCGTCGATGATGCGGCCGTCCTTGCTGCGATGCTTCCACTGTCCAGCGGCGCCTTTGGACAATTGGGAATGATGCAGATATGTCTTGTAACGTTCCACTTCCTCGGCAACGCGAATTTCTGTCGTCTTCATCAGCAGGAATTCGTCCCGGCTGTACCCGTATTGCTGCACCGCGGCCTGGTTTATTTCGAGAAAGTCCAGAGTCCCGCGATCGTATACGTAGGCCGGATGCGGGATGGTCGCAAAGAGCAGGCGGGCGCGTTCTTCGCTTTGTTGCAGGGCTTCTTCGGCGTGCTGGCGATCGAGCAATGGGCCGATCTGGCTGGCGATGGCCATCAGCATTTGCAGGATCTGCTCGTCTGGCTGTTCAACCTCGCGGCTGAACAACTGCATGACGCTGAGCACCACGCCGCCCGACAGAATGGGGAAAGTGACGGCGGTATGCAAACCCCAATCAGCCGCAATTTTCATCGGGCCATCGAGGGGTGTTATGTCGGGAATCCAGAGGGGCTGGCGGCTGCTCCAAACGCTGCCTGCGATTCCAGCACCAGGAGAGAATGTAAGCTCGCGCTGGGCCGCTACCAAGCCCGCGAGATTGAGCGCGGACTCGTGCCAGCTTTCGACCCAGCGCAAGAGGTTGGTTTTTCGATCCACTCCCCAAAGGACGCCGCAATCCCAGCCCAGAACGCCGCACAGGGAGTGAAGAATCGAGGGGGCTGCATCGTGCAGCGTCTTATATTCAGCCAACGCCCGCGCTGTTTCGTACTGAACTCTGAAACTCTCTTCCACCCGCTTGCGGCCCGTGATGTCGGAAACAATTCCATCGGAATACAGGGTGCCATCGCGCTCATAGGTAGTCAGCGCGCGGTCGCGTATCCAGATCCACTCACCGTTCTTGCGGCGTACCCGGCATTCGACATCGTAGGCTTCGCCTTTTCGGAAGAGTGCCCGGAAGCCCTCTTTCACCTTGTCGATGTCGTCAGGGTGGATGGATGCAAAGAAGAGGCTGGCGCCGAGTGTGAAGATGTCCGTCAACGCAAAGCCGCTTAGCCTCTCGATGTTGGGGCTGATGTAGGCGAAATTTCCCTTGGAGTCCGCAGTCCAAATCACATCGGGGATGTTACAAACCAGGGACCGGTATCGCTCCTCGGACGCTTCCAATACTTGCTGGGCGTGCTTGCGCTCGGCCAGGTGCGCCGTCAGCAAAGATGTGAGCAGCAGGCCCGCCATGAGCGCTGTCCAACTGCTCCAGCGCACTGGCTGGAAGCTTTTGCCAAGCGGGTAAGCGACGAGCTCCCAGGTGCGGCCCGCCACGGAAATCGTTCGCGTGGTCCTGAAACCGTCAGGAATGTCGGGGACGCCATCGAGGTGGGCACCCTTCGGATAGAGCAGTCTTTCTCCCTGGCTGGCGTTGCGGTCGAATATGGCCAGGTTAAGGTTTGGAGTGGAACGCGGTGCGATGCCAGCCTTCTCGACGATGTCCCCAACGCGAAAGACTGCGAGGGCAAACCCGATCAATGCCGCTCGCCGTCCCTCGGCGCTGGACGGTTCCATCCCCCCTCCCTGGTAAACCGGGCGGAAAACGAGGAAGCCGAACTGGTCCGATGTTTCCTGCACGAGCTTGATCCGGCTGGTAGCGACTAAGTGGCCGGAATCTGCGGAGCTCAAGAGTGCCGTACGACGGACGGGATCGGAGGCGAGGTCGAAGCCCACGGCCTTTTCGTTGCCTTTGAGCGGAGCAACGAAGAAAACCGGGAAGTACTCATCGCGCTCACCGGCTCTGGCCATTTGCTGTGGGGAGATGCGCTCCGTGAATTGGAACGACCCCAAGCCATCGTGGTGCGCATCGTTCTCGTACTGCTGCCGCCACCGTTTCGGTACTCTCGGAATCCATTCCAGGGCCTGAATCGCCTGATTCCGCGCCAGCAAAGGTGCCGCGAACCGAGCGAACTCGTCCCGGTTAATATCGAGCGAAACATCCAAGAGCGCTCCGAGAGAGACAAGATTATTGACGGTAAGAGTGACGTTGGTCTCCAAAGCATCGAGACGTTCCTGAGCAACGCCGTTAAACGAGGCTTGGGCGTTCTTGGTTTCGAGGCTTCGGAGGGTAGTGAAAATGATGGCACTGACGAGGATGCCTGCGGCGAAAGTGCCTATCGTAGGTAAAATGCGGCGCACAAATTCAATGACCTATCTCTTCTTGTCATCGTCAAAATATGCACCGAACCTAAGTCGCGAGGGGGAGCCAATGGCTCGGATACGGCCAGATGGAGGTAAGTGCAGAGGCATACTTCTAACATGGAACCGCGGTAACCAACCGGGGTCACGGCAGAGATCTTCATCGCTGAAAACTGAATCACAGCGATAAGACATATCGATTGGACTTGGGCTTGGACAGCACCTAGAGTTTGTTGAGTGCCGCATACTCATAGTCGAACCCGAGGTTTCTTGAGACCGCTGCCGCCGGCGGAATCTGCTCGGGGGCCGTTCCGGCCGCCGTTCCGGAATTATCAGTTGGACGAGGCCTACGACGAGATGTTTGCCGGGCCGGGCATCCCACGCCCTCACTATCAAGCCCTTTTCCAGACACTTCTGGGACTGCCCCCCGAGGAAATGCGCAAGAGCCAGCAAGCGGCCGATCTGTCGTTTCTTCACCAGGGGATCACCTTCACAGTTTATGGGCACGAGGAGGGAACCGAGCGCGTGTTTCCCAATGACCTCTTGCCGCGGATCATCCCCAATCACGAATGGCGCAAAATTGAAAATGGGCTTACCCAGAGAATCGCGGCATTAAACCTGTTCCTGGAGGACGTCTACCACCGCGGAAGAATTCTGGCGGATGGCGTCGTGCCCAGGGAACTCGTGTACAGTTGCCGGCATTTCCGGCGCGAAATGCGCGGCCTGACTGTACCGCGAGGGATTTACGTCAGCGTTTGCGGCACTGACCTGGTGCGGCTTCCGGATGGTAGCTTCGCCGTACTGGAAGATAATCTTCGGGTGCCGAGCGGCGTCTCCTACATGTTGGCGAACCGCAAGGTTCTGAAAAAGGTTTTCCCCACGCTGTTCCGGGACTACGGCGTTTGCCCGGTCGATCATTATGCGCAAGCGCTGCTGGCAACGCTGCGTGCACTCAGCCCGCCGAACTCCTCCAGCCGGCACGAGCCGACGGTGGTGCTGTTGACGCCGGGCGTATTCAATTCAGCTTACTTCGAGCACACTTTTCTCGCGCAACAGATGGGCATCGAACTGGTCGAAGGCCGGGACCTGCTGGTGCACGATAACGTCGTATATATGCGCACCACGGCGGGTTTAAGGCGCGTGGACGTGATCTACCGGCGCGTGGATGACGATTTCCTCGACCCGCTTTGCTTCCGGCGGGACTCCAGCCTGGGCGTGCCTGGATTGTTCAATGCCTATCGCGCCGGGAATGTAATGCTGGCCAACGCAATAGGCACCGGCATTGCTGACGATAAGGCTCTTTACGCCTATGTGCCCGCGATCATTCGCTACTACCTGGGAGAAGATCCCATCCTCGCCAACGTGCAAACTTATCTGCTCACGGACCGCTCGCAGCGGGACTACGTGCTGGAACATCTGGACGAGTTGGTCGTGAAAGCTGTCGGTGAATCGGGCGGCTACGGAATGTTGATTGGCCCGCACAGCACGGCGGAGCAAAGGGAAGAATTCCGCCAGAGAATCCAAGCCGAGCCGCGGAATTATATCGCGCAGCCGACGCTCAGTCTTTCGCGGGCACCGTGTTTTCTTGAAGGAGAGGCGCAATCGCGGCACGTTGATCTGCGTCCCTACATTCTCTATGGGGAGAACATCACGCTCGTACCGGGAGGGTTAACGCGGGTAGCCCTGCGCCGAGGCTCGCTGGTGGTCAACTCCTCACAAGGTGGAGGCAGCAAAGATACCTGGGTGCTGCGCGCATGAACCAACGCCGTGAAAACACGATGCTCTCGCGAGTCGCGGACACCTTGTATTGGATGAGCCGCTACCTGGAGCGGGCCGTACAGACCGCCCGCCTGCTGGATGTGGACTTTCAGCTGCGTTTGGACCAATTGCCGGACGCCAGCGCGGGGCGTTGGATGCAACTCCTAGAAGCTTCGCAGGCGCCTCCTCCCGAGGATGGTCAAATCGATGCCACGACGCTCTCGCACATTCTCACTCTGGATAAGACCAATCCCTCTTCCATCATCTCCTGCATAGCCACGGCGCGCGAGAATCTGCGTCAGGTGCGCGAGCAGTGCAGCTCGGAAATGTGGGAGCAGCTCAATCGGGTTTATCTGCAAGTGAACAGCACGACGTCGACCGAGGCCTTGCTGCAGCACTCCTATGCGTTTTTTCGCGCGGTGCAGGAAGGAGCGCACCTGTTTCAGGGCGTGACCGATTCCACCATGGCTCATGGCGAGGGCTGGCAATACATCCAGTTGGGGCGCTTCGTTGAACGTACCGATGCGCTGGCGAGGCTGATCGGCGCGCATTTTTCCTCGCTGCATAATCCCCTTGACCAGGCAGTGGAGAGTGAAGAGTACCTGGAATGGGTGGGATTGCTGAAATCCTGCGCGGCGTTCGAAGCTTATTGCAAGACGTATACGGCGGAACTACGGCCTCGGCGGGTGGCTGAGTTTCTTCTGTTGAATTCGAGCTTTCCGCATTCGGTGCGCTTCTCAGTCGATATGGTGCATGCCTCATTGACCGCGATCGGCGAGTTGACGGAACGAAAGATGGAGCAGCCGGTTCGCTTGGCGGGGCGGCTGCGCGCAACTCTCAGCTTCAGCCAGATCGACGAGATCATGGCCTCGGGGGCCAACGCCTTTGTTGAGAGCATCCGCTTGCAATGTGCGCAGATCCACTACGCCATCCACCAAATCTATTTCGACTATCCGGTGGAATCGGCGCTGGTTTCGTGAATGAGACACTGTTTCAACCCAGAGAGGTCATCTTGATTTACTCGGTCCGGCATGCGACCACCTTTCTTTACGAGCCCGCGGTGCGCGAGAGCGTAATGGAGGTGCGTATGCAGCCGCGAAGCGACGCCACTCAGCGTTGCCTCAGCTTCAATCTCGATGTACGCCCGGCCGCTAATATCACCCAGTACCGCGATTTCTCCGGCAACACGGTGCACCACTTTGACATTGCGGGATCGCACACGGAAGTCAAAGTCACGGCCCGTTCCCTGGTGGAAGTCCAATCTTCGCCAGCTCCGAGGATGTCGGAAGCGGGCGACTGGGCTGATCTCGACGCCCTGACCGCGGCCGAAGACCATTGGGAGATGTTGTCGCCGAGCGAGTTCGCTCGGCCCAGTGCCGAGCTCCAGCAAGTTGCGGCTGAACTTAAGTGCGAACGGCGCGGCAGCCCGCTTGAATTGCTGATGGAGTTGAACGAAGGCATCTATAAGGGGTTTGCCTACGTTCCCAATAGCACATCGGTAGATTCGCCGATTGACGAAGCGCTCCGGACCCGCCAGGGAGTTTGCCAGGACTTCGCGCACATCATGATCGCGCTGGTGCGTCCTCTGCGCGTGCCCTGCCGTTATGTGAGCGGCTACCTCTCTCATAGCGAAGCAGGCGGAGAGAACGACCGTTCACTGGAAGGAGCATCGCACGCATGGGTTGAGGCTTTGGTCCCGCGCTTAGGCTGGATTGCATTCGACCCGACTAATAACCTGGTCGGCTCCGACCGCCATATTCGCGTGGCCATTGGCCGAGACTATGCGGATGTTCCACCCACCCGCGGCGTATATAAAGGAGAGGCTCACAGCAAACTGACCGTTGCAGTGACGGTGAGCCCGGCGGACGCTCCGCTGCCGGAAGAGTCTCTTCCCAGTATCAGTATCGTCATCCAATCCCGCCCTATATTCGCGCGAGCCAACTCGCGCACCGAACAAGAACAACAACAACAATAGAATCCGCGACCATTGTTTTTGTAGAGTTTGCCAGCGTGGGTGATATTGAAGATTGTATTGAGCTTTCACGACAACGCTACTTGACGGCGCCGACGGTAAAACCGGCGATGAAGCGGTCAAGGAACAGGTTGTACATGAACGCGATCGGAAGGCTGGCGATCAGGCAAGCGGCCATGAGTGCTCCCCAATAGTAGACGTCACCACGCACCAGAAAAATTGGGATGCCGGTTCCGATCATCTGATTCGATTCGGAAGAGATGAAGGTCAACGCGTAAACAAATTCCTGCGTCACCAGCGTAAACGAAAAGATCACAACGGTGAGAATTCCCGATACCGAGATGGGGATCACCAATTTGACGAAAGCACCGAAGCGCGTGAGCCCGTCCACCATGGCAGCGTCTTCCAATTCCTTTGGAATCGATTTGAAGAAACCCATCAGCAGCCAGATAGAAAACGGAACGGTGAAGGTGGGGTAGACGAGAATGAGCGCCCACAACGAGTCCTGCAGGCCGAGATAGGCCACGACTCTGGATAGTGGAATGAAGAGCAGGGTCGGAGGAATTAAATAGGTGAGAAAGATGCCGATACCGAGGCGCTCACCCCAGCGCCCGGAGAGCCTGGCCAATGAATATGCCGCAGGCACCGCCAGAAATAGCGTTATGGCAACAACCACGGCGCCCACAAATGCTGTGTTGCCCAGCCAGCGCACAAATCGGGTCTGCGTGAACAGAAACTCCACATGCTCCAGGGTGGGTTTCGCATTAAAGATGAAGGGGTTGTTCTCCATCGTGTAGAGATCGACGTTTTGTTTGAAGCTGGTGATCAGCATCCAATAAAAAGGAAAAGCGAGCAGAATAGTAAAAATCCCGAGCACGAGGATGGTGCCAATTTTCCCCCAGATGCCCTTGGCCATTACGTCACCTCGGCGCGATTGGCCACGCGCAGCATGAAATAGGCAATGATGACCAGTACCGGCACCAGGAAGAGCGAGATGGCCGCGCCGGCGGCGAGATCGCTGCCCTGAATACCCAATGTGAACGCGAGATTCGGGAGGGTCTGGGTGGAATCGAACGGGCCGCCCGCCGTAAGAATATAGACGACAGTCATATCGGTGAACGTAAATATGAGCCCAAAGAGGATGGCGACGCTCATAATGGGCCGCATCATGGGAATGACGATCTGAAACTCCGTGCTCCAGAAGCCGGCTCCATCGACCGCAGCGGCCTCCGGAATATCTTTCGGGATGGCCGTCCTGCCCGCAAGCAAGATGACCGTAGCAAATGGCAGGAGCCGCCAACTGTGCACCAGGAGGACGGAAGTGATGGCCAGAGTCGGTTCACCGAGCCACATGGGCGCGCTGAACGGCTTGTAAATGTGCGCGTATACAAGAACCCATGTGATCACGCTGTAGATGGAATCAAGGATCCATTTCCATCCAATCGCGCCTAATGCGATGGGCGCGACCCAAGGCAGCAGAATCAGAAAACGGATCAGGCCGCGGCCCGGGAATTTTGTTTCCAGAGCGATGGCGAGAATGTGAGCGCCGACGATTACGACGATCTGCGAGACGATGGTGAAGATAAGCGAATTGCGGACAGCAATGCGAAAACTAGGACTTTGCAGGATGCTGCGGAAATTTTCCAGACCCACGAAATGCAGTTCAGTACTACCAATGCGGGCGTCGCTGAAAGCATAAAAAATTGCCAGACAAAAAGGTCCGCCGACCAGCAGCACGATGTACAGAACCGCGGGCGAAAACATTGCCGCGCCCAGTAGTGGACTTTGCGCGGCGCCGGCGGATTTTACTTTCTGGCGGGCTAGCGCCACGACAAGGCCCTCGGTTCGACACGCTTTTCCGTCACGCGGTCGAAGAACTTCAGTTCGCGCTCTCCCACCACAAAGTCATAGGTGTCGCCTACGGTCAGGGCCTGAGAAGAGGCGAGTCGTGAGGAGATTTCCTGGCCTTCGAGCTTTCCGCCGATCAGAGTGCCGGAAACGATCCACTCCGAACCCAGGTATTCGCGATTCTCCAGTTTAATGCGGAACGGGACAAAATCTCCTACGCCCGCGGAGCCCGGCCGGAAATGTTCGGGACGAAAGCCGACGATTACGTCGCCGAGTTCGACAAGGTTCATTGGGGGCGATCCGAGAAAGGTAGCGACGAAGGTGTCGGCAGGATTGTCATAGACATCCGTGGGAGTGCCGATCTGATGCACGACACCTTTATTTAGAACCATGATGCGGTCGCCCATGGCCATGGCCTCTACTTGATCGTGCGTGACGTAGATGGACGTCGTACCGACGCGGCGGTGGAATTGCTCGAGTTCCTCACGTGCCGAAGCTCGCAGCTTGGCGTCGAGATTGGAGAGAGGCTCGTCGAGAAGGAAGACGGCGGGCTCCCGGACAATGGCCCGCGCCAGAGCGACCCGCTGGCGCTCGCCTCCAGAGAGTTCGCGCGGCTTGCGTTCGAGGAGCGCGCCAATGCCAAGCAGAGATGCCGCCCATTCCACTTTTCCCTTATGCAGCTCTTTTTTTACCTTCTGAGCGCGCAGCGGAAAAGCAATGTTTTTGTAGACCGAAAGGTGAGGATAAAGCGCATAGCTCTGGAAGACCATGGCGATGCGGCGGTCGCGCGGACTGAGATCGTTGACCATGCGGCCGCCGATGAAAATTTCGCCGGACGTGGGAGCTTCCAGCCCGGCGATCATTCGTAAGAGCGTTGTTTTCCCGGAGCCCGAGGGTCCAAGGAAAACCAGAAACTCACCTTCGCGAGTTTCGAAGTTCACGTTGTTGACCGCTCCGAGTTGTCCTTCTTTGAATACCTTTGTCAGATCCCGCGTCTCAACGACGGCCATCCGTCCCCCATCCGGTCATTTCCATCTGGCAAAGATACGCTTGTATTCTTCTTCGGCAGCCTTGGCGGCATTTTCCGGGGTTTCGTCGCCGCGCGCGACTTTGGCGAACATGGTGGGAATAATCCACGCCTTGAAGGCTTCGTCGATGCCGGCGGTGGCATAACCGGGATAACCGACGTTGGTGGCCCAATCCAGCACGTTGCTGAGCACTTTATATTTGTCCGCCGGATTGGCTCGCGAATCGTAAGAGATTTCCTTCTTAAGGTCGGGAACCGTGCTGGGGAAGCAAGGGAAATTGTAAAACTGGCCGGCCGTAAACGACTCGTGGAAGCCATCAATCAAATCGACCAGAAACTGTTGCGCCCCATCCTTGTTTTCGGCGAAGTCCCAGATTATGTAGCAGTCCATGACGTGCTCGGCGGCGATGCGGCGCACCGGTCCCTTCGGTGCCGCGCAGATCATGATCTTCGAGTCAATCGGCAGGTGCTCGCGTTCGGCCTGGCGAGTGATGGAGATTGCATTCGCGACATAAGAGACGCGGCCGGCGAGCATGGCCTGGTTGTTGGAGGGCGGAGTCCAGGTAAAGACCTCCGGCGTTTCGGATTCCTGATAAAGCGCCTTCATGAACTTCAGCGCTTCAACCGTCTGCTTGGAGTTGATGGTGACGTTGCCGGCTTCATCCTGCTCGGCGCCGCCGAACGACCAAAGCAGGGCACGCATCGCCATGCTAGTGTCGAGTTCCTGAGAAAGTCCCAAGCCGCAAGGATGGCCTGACTTGTCCCTGATTTTCTTGGCGCCGACTCGCACATCCTCCCAGGTATCCGGACCGTTCGGGAACCCCGCCTCTGTCCACCAGTCCTTGTGCCAGTTGCCGGGATCAGGGACGTAGGAATCGGAGAAAGCGAAATAGCGTTTGGTCTTTGGGTTGTAGGTGGACTTGTGCGCGAGATCGATCTTCTTTCCGTGCTTCTTCTCCACTTCCTGGTACACGTGGGCCATGTCAATGGTTTGCTTCTCATAGGCCGCGGGTGGCGAAAGAAGCATGAACAGATCGTGCCCTTTTCGTGCGGATGCCTCAGAGGCGGCCTTAGCGTTCAGATCAACCAGGTTGATATGATCCACAATCACGTTTGTGTTGTGCTTCTGCCCCCACTGCTTGCAGAAGGTTCCGTCAAACCAGGTGTCATATGCCGGAACGAAATGACTCCACTGGAGTATTTTCAGCGTTTTCTGCTGCGCCGCAGCTTTTTCTGGAAACAGAAAGAACGGGCCGGAAGCCACGCCTAATGCGAGGGCGCCGGTGCCTGTTTTCTTGATGAAATCACGACGTGACAGCCTTTCTTGTTCTCTTCTTGCCATCCTGAATACCCTCCGAGAAAAGATGGGCCGTGAATGCACGCTCCGGAAATTGCAGGAGTTTGGCCGCACCGATAATGCTACCGGGGAGGCTCGCGAGTCAATCGGTAGCCTGTTTTTCCGGCTTCGAGAGAATGTTCAATACCAACGACAAAAATGCGCCACCGAAGCTGGACGAATCCCGCAGCCCGGCCATGCGAAGCGTCCGCGTATAGAGGGTGAAGATCCCAAGTGGGGGTTAATCTTGGCTGTTTCGCCCCCCAAAGCCTGACTCAGATCGGGGCGATGTAAGTTTTCGCCTGAGGCTCAGTCAGATTGCTCCGACTTAACTCTTAGGATGGAGCGGCTCTTTATGTTTCGAATTCCTGGACTGCACCGCATGTGTCAGTCCAGGAACCATCTTTCTACTCGCACTAATGAATACACTTCGGCTTCTTGGTCGAATAGCCATTATTCTTGTAAGTGTCATAAATGCAGTTGCCGTTGCCATCGACAATGTCGATGGTTTCGTTATACTCGAGGAAAGAAGGATCTTGTGTCGTGTTGTTTTCCACTACGTTGTAAAGGCCTCCCCATTCTTCCGCGATCCCGAATCCCGGCGTATAAGGAAGGTCTCCATTATCCCCCGCTACGTTATCCAGTATGTTGTTGCTGTTGGTGTGGCATTTCTCTGACGTATTATACTCGCCAATGGCTGAACACCCCATGTAAAACCCAGCTATGGAGTTGTAGTTAGCGAAGTTATCGGTGAAGGTGTTTCCCGTGCTGTTGTAGATCCAAAAGCCATATTGATAGTTGTTACTGCCGGAGCCATCAGTGTACGAGTTCCCCGATCCATAATAGACTTCGACGCCCGTCATGTTGTACTCGGAATCACAATGGAGGCAAGTGTTGCCCGTGACATTGTTGAGCATCAATCCTACTTGGTTGTCGTAAGTTCCCATTGTTTTGATAGCGACGTTCGAGCCTTCACTCTCGACCCCATAAGTCCATCCGCACACATCTTCATCAAGCACAAAGTTGAGCGCCACATTGCTAACACCTTGCAACACATGGATTCCGACCGGAATCCCCTCGTTATCGTCGGGAGCTTGGGGAAGAAATCTCTGCACGGCGGACGGCCAAGCTTCTTTACTGCGGGGCTGCATATCCCCGCGAGTAAGTGCCGAAGGAGGGGTAGCACACGTGTTGACAGTTGGCCCGATAATCGAGCCCTTCACGGTAAGAGTGACTTGCGATGCGTTGATATCGATGCAACCATACTTGAGCGTGAGCCCCTGGAAGCCATAGACGTCGGTCGACACCTGATACTTGCCCGGCAATGAAATTGTGCAACCGCACGCCGAGATGTTTTTCGCGCACTTGTTGTCTTGGGCGTGTGCGCGCACCGTGGTTGCCATGGTCGAAACCGCCAACACGATCGCTGCAGCCACAAACCGACTCGGGGTAATTCTCATATTCTCCATCTCCATTTTGGTTGAGCTCCGTTGCGGCCAAGCATGCTCGGCACGGTGCTCCGTTTTGGGCTCACAAACGCCCCACCACGATCTCTTAGTTCCTTTGTTTAAACCCGAAGCACTAACTAATGGAAGCAACGGGAGACCATTGTCGACAACGATTCAATACCTGACTTGCGTCGCCTGACCGCGCGTTCTTGACGCCCGTTCAGATCTCTCCAGAACAGCAGAGACAGGGATTGTCCTCTCAATCGCTACTTGTGTCAATGTGAAATAATTTGCTGTCACGTCGCATTTCTGTCGAGTTCTCGCCGAATCGGATCGAGATTCGTAGACTTACTATCCAACTCTGCTCGCTAATATTTTAAGGTACAACGTTTAAGAACCTATGAGTAAGTGCTAGTTATACCAGGTTAGTCCTTCAGGCTAGACCGTTAGGCATAGTTGTGCCACCTCTTGAGGTGCCGGTAGGGATCCCTACGTTCGAGGTTGCGGTAGTGCTGTCCTACCACGCGATAGTGAAGCGCCTCTCCGGCGCTCTGGTTGCGGTTCGACAGCGCAGTACTTCGCACCTAAGAAACTTTTTGCTTCTTGACAAAGACTCGACCTGGGTATAGCTTGGCGCGACAGTTTTCCGGGTGGCTGTGAGCTGGTCCTATGACGACTAGCTCTTGCAAGAATGCCCGCCTCCAAATGCGTACTTAGCCTGGATTAACAAGGTGAATTGATGAAAACTTCAAGCAGACTGCTGCGCACCGTGGAATTCACCGCTCTCATGGTCCTGTTTGCCATCCCTTTGGCCAGTGCCAAAGCACGATTCGGATCGCCCGGCATCTCTTCAAGATTTCAGATCTCACAGGCACGGGTGCAGGCGCATGTCGCGAATGCGCGCCACCAAAATCTTACGGCGGATGACGTCAATACCTTCCAGACAAACTTTCAGAGTCTCGTGACCTACCTTGGGCAGGCGCCCACCACCAACCCGAACCAGCAGGCCCTGATTAACGATTTGCAGACGCAGGTCAACGGCATGACGCCCGATGAGATGTCGCAGATGGCCGCCAATGCTGACGTGAACGCCTTTAACACCGCGGTAAGCTACATTGTTTTCCACTCCACCAGGGACCCCGGTCTTGGCCCCGAGTGATCCGCCCGCCAACCTCGTGCCTCCGCAGTACGGAATTTGTACGCCGACTGATGGGGCCGCCACCAATTCCGTCGGACGCCGCCACCCAGAGGGCACTGCTCATTACCATCGAGGTGCTTGAGGGGCTCGACATTGTCGCCGACGATCTGGCGAATCTTGACATTGAAGTTATCGGAGAAGGGGTAAATATTCCCCTTGTCATCATCGCTATCGTTGCCGATGAAATCGTGAATGCCCTGCAAATTGTCATTGATCAGCTCACATTTTGTGACGTCAATGTCTCCGCCTCCCAGGTTACATCTACTTGGCAGAACAGCATTGTCATTGACACGGATATCGCGAACCTGGGCCAGGGCGTCGACAGCAGTTTTAGCGCGATCAACAACCAGGTCACCAGCGTCGACACCGACGTTGACAACCACATTGCCAGCATTGCGAACAACACCGGCAGCCAATACACGCAGGTCAACAACGAACTCACCTCGCTCGGCACCAATTTCAGCAGCCAGGTCACCGGAGTGGATCTCGACGTCGATAATCACGTCGCTTCGCTCGACGTAACTCTCAGCAACAGTCTCACCAGCCTGGATGCCGATGTGAAGAACACCACTACTAGTATCGGGACCAGCATCGGGAATCAGATCACGCAGATCGATAACGATGTGCTCAACCAGGCGGCTCAGACCAACGCCGCAATCAGCGGGTTTCAGAACCTCGACCTCCGCGTCAAGATCGAGCTTGCACTGGCTCAGGGTCTGAGCATCGAAAGCTTCATTTTGCCCAACACCAGCGGCGGATATCTGCAGACGGTTCGCTCGATCGTCGCCAGCATCATCAGCGGGATGCAAGCGACCAAGCAGACGATAGGAACCGCTAGCAAATGGCTGGCGCAAGGCGACACTGCTTCCGCTAGCCAACAGTACATCACTGCCTATCAGGATTACGTGTTGGCGTATCAGGCTGCGTCCAAATGAACGGGCCATGGGCTGCGATGCTTCGCTCCGCGCGTAGCGTAGTGGAACCGATGAAACGATGAAATTGCTGGCGAGCACAAAATTAGTCGCGAGAAGGAACGTTATGAAGATTCAATATCGCTTAAAAAGAAAGGCCTGGGGGCAGATTCACCGGACGACGAATGGGCTTCGCAACTGGCTGCCCGCCTTTGCTGTAGCCGTTCTATCGGCGCTCTGCATTTTTCCCTCGGCGAGTGCCCAAACACGAGCCGCGTTCCCCTATATCCCTTCAAGTTCGCTCCGAGCCTCTGACGCGCAGGTCCGCGCGCACATTGCCCGCGCCAAGGGCCAGGTGCTTACGGCGGACGACGTCAACACTTTCCAGACCAACCTGACGAGTCTGGTCAACTACCTCGCGCAGTCAACAACCGGCAACCCAAACCAGCAGGCCTTGGTTAACGATTTACAGACCCAGATCAACGGCATGGACTCAACCGAGATGACCGGGCTGGCGAATTATACCGACGTGAATGCCTTTAACAACGCGGTTACCACACTCACGACCACGGCGCCGCAGCCCAAGACTTTGCCGCCGTCCGATCCACCCGCGAACCTCGTTCCTCCGCCTTATGGATACTGCCAGGAAACCGCGCCGGGCGTGTTGCCCTCGATCCCATCCGATACCCCGACCGACCGGGCCTTGCTCATCACCCTCGAGGTCCTGCAGGCAGTTCAGATTGTCGCCGACGAAAATTTGAATCTCTTCATCTCGATCCTCGGAGAAGACAATAATCTGCCCGACGTCATCGTTGCCATCGTGATCGATTTAATCGTATTTGCCATCCAGACGACGAGCGACGAGCTTCAGTTTTGCGATCCTTACACCGAGGCGGCCGAGATCTTTGCCGGCTGGCAGAACTCCATTGTTATTGATACCGATATCGCCAACCTCGCCCTGGACGCCGGCAATCAGTTCACTCTGCTCGAGAATCAGCTCACCACCATCAACAACGACATCGACACCCACATCTCCACCATCGCCGGCAACACCAACAACCAATACATACAGATCAACAACGAAATCACAGCGCTCAGCAACAATCTCAGCACCCAGGCTACCTCTGTGGACCTGGATATCGACAATCACATCGCTACCGTTAGCATAGCGCTCGCCAACGGTATCGCCAGCGTCGACGCCGACGTGAAGAACAGCACCACCGCGACCACTACCAGCATCAGTAACCAACTCACCAAACTCGATACCGATGTCCTCAACCAGGCGGCTGCGACGAATGCCGGAATCACCGCCTTTCAGACCCTTGACGTGAGCCTCGAAATCCAGCGGGCGCTGGAGGGGGGACTGAGCGTGGGACTGTTCGAACTGCCTTCCACGCAGGGTGGGTACATTCAGACCTTGCGCACGATCGTCGCCAACGCCATCAGCGGTTTGATTGCGGCTGGGCAGAACGTTGGAACCGCAGCAAAATCGCTGGCGCAGGGCGATACCGCTCTCGCGGCCAGCCAATACAAAACTGCTTATAAGGACTACTTGACGGCCTATCAGGCCGCGGTGAAATAAACGAGCCAGGACCATGCCAGGATCAAGGACGATGACAAAACAAGGAAGAGAGGGTTCGATGAAAACCAGACATTTTACGAGCGCAAACGCGTGGCACAAACCAGGTTTCTCCGGGGCTCGCCGCCTCCCGGTGCTCGCCATCATTCTTCTTCCTTGCCTTGCCCTGGCGGCTGTGCCGGTTCCTTTAATCCAGCAAGTGAGCCCCCCGGTCGTGGCGCCGGGCGCTACTGTGCCGCTCACCATAATAGGCGCGAACTTCGACAAAACCAATTCTGTGGTGCATGCGAGCGCGGGGACAGTTTCCTTGACCACTTGGGTGAGCAATTCGAAGCTAACGGCGTCCTATACCGCCCCGCCCACCGCCGAGGCGGTCTTCATCACGGTGCAGAATAACAATAAAACCTCGAATGCCGTCCCTCTCCCCATTACCAACGTTGGCAATGTTGTGTTTGGCGATACCGCGATATGTTTCGGCATCTGGTCCGCCAACAGCACCCCCCCCTGCACCGATCCCACAGGAGTCCGATCGATAGCGTTGGGCGACTTCAACAACGACGGCAAGCTGGACATCGCCGTCGTCAACTCCACCGCCAATAATGTGTCGATCCTGCTCAGCAACGGCGATGGCACCTTCGAACATTTGCTTGCGGGACCGCCTTATGGAGCATCAACATTGGCGACCTATGCGGTCGGCCACAATCCGCAGGCTGTGGCTGTAGGCGACTTTGACCACGACGGTAATCTGGATCTTGCCGTGGTCAACGAAAACGACAATACCGTCAGCATCTTGATGGGCCATGGCGATGGCACTTTCGGATCGCAGACAGTTTTAACTCTTCCCAGTACCGGCGCCGGGACCATTGCTTTGGCGCTAGGCGACTTCAATTCAGACGGCAAACTCGATCTCGCCGTCCTCGATCAGACCGACTCGACCTGCCCCAACAGTGGCTCCGATGGGGCGGTTTACGTGTACACAGGCAGCGCAGCTAGCCCACCGGTGTTTACTCAGGTTGCGACTTCCTGCGTGGGGATTCTCCCCACCTCCATGATCACGGCAGATTTCGATAGCGATGGGAAACCTGATCTGCTGGTCGTGAACGAGGGTGGAGGCAACGCAACTTGCCCGCCCGGCAACGGGACGGTTGCTTTCCTGAACAACTCGACTGTCCAAGGTGGTGGTGGAGGAAGCAGTTATTGCGCCGGCCCCGGTCCCAGCGCAGCAGTGGAGGGTGATTTCAACAACGATAACGTGCCTGACCTCGTTGTCACCAATGCGACCGGCGCTCAAATCTCCTTCCTTGCTGGTAGCAACAGCAGTGGTTTTCATTTCCTGACTCCTGCCAGCTTTGCGGCGGGTGGCCTCGTTCCAAACTCCATCGTTGCCGGCGATTTCAACGGCGACGGTATTCTCGACGTCGCCGTAGGCGACCAAGGCAATAGTGAGGTTTCCATTCTGCAGGGCGACGGCAGCCGGCAATTTCACCCCCGCCAACGGATCGCCTTACGTCACAAACACGACCTACGGTGGCCGGGGACCCCTTTCGCTGGTGGCCGCCGACTTCAACGGCGACGGCAAGCTGGATGTAGCGACCGCCGACAATAGCGACAGCTTCGTGACCATCATGCTCCAGTCCCCGCCGGTCCAGTTCAGCCCGTTGAGCCTGGACTTCAGCGTGGTGCCGGAGGGCGCCACGAGCCCGGAGCAGCCCTTGACCATCACCAACATGGGCGGCACTACAGCGAATATTTCGTCCCTCACCGTCAGCGCCCCATTCCAGTTTGACGTCTGGCCCGGAGACGACCTGTTCTCCTCTTTCAGGTCCTTTCACCCTCGCCCCCTCTGCGTCCTGCGTTGTCGGAGTGAAATTTGCCCCCACCTCTATCGGCCCGGCAGCCGGTACCGTAACCCTGCAGACCAGCACTGGGGTTGCGGTGAGTGCCAGTCTCACCGGCACGGGTGCTGCTACCATCCTTAATTTCTCTCCGTCGACGGTGACTTTGGCGCGACCCTGCTCGGCACGTCAGCCACCCAGCATAACCGTGACCGCTTCCAACGTCGGCGATTATCAGCCGCGACCATCACGGGTATCTCGATCTCACAGACAGGTTCGGAATTCGGTGAGACGGATGGCTCCCCCTCCTGCCTCACTGGCGGCTCTTTGGCGGCCGGGTCCGGCACCTGCCAGATCGTAGTGAGCTTTAACCCTGCCGTTCTGGCGGGCACAGGGCTTCGCACCGCAGTCGATGACGATTTCGTACAACTTCGGCTTTGGCCCTCTGACGGCAACCATTCATCTGTCGGGCGACGGCACGGCTCCGAACACCTTCTTTACGCCTACGCCCTTAGTCTTCGCAAACACTCCGGTGGGCACTACCAGCGGGCCGTCAGCCGTTTACCTTTTGAATGACGGAACTGCGCCGCTGACCATCGAACACGGGCCGATCACGGTCAGTGAACCGATCCCGGCGAGTTCGTCATCCAGACCAGCCATTCTGCCCGGTTTCCCCGGCCACCCTCGCGGTCAGCGCCACTTGCCAAGTCAACATAACCTTTACGCCGTCGGCCGAAGGCCCGCGTTCCGCAGTTACTCCAGTTCACCGACAATAACGGCGCTGTGAATGGCTCCATGCAAACCGTAGGATTGTCCGGCAACGGCGGCGGGCCGCTGGTCAGCATCTCGGGCGCTCCCGTGATGTTCGGCAGCCAGCAGGTAGGGACGACGAGCGGACCAGCATTTGTGTACCTGTCAAACCTCGGCACTGGACCGCTGACCATCACCTCCTTCGGTCCTCTCGGCGGCACCAACCCTGGCGACTTCAACCTCACCGAACAGTTGCCCGATTACTCCGGCACAGGTCGCGCAGTTCGGCAGTTGCTCGGTCATGATCACCTTTACGCCGATGGCCGCGGGACCGCGTAGTGCCACGTTCGTTTTCACCTTCAACAACGCTACACCGAGCACGCAGACAGTGACCGTGACCGGCACGGCCACGGCAGGAACGGCAAGCATATCCACCGGGTCCGTGACCTTCGGGGCCGTACCCATCACCACCACCGTCGGGCCCATGAGCTTCATGATCTCGAACACGGGCACGGCGCCGCTCGCCGTACACTCAATTCAGATCAACTCGACCGACGCAAGTCCTGGCGAGTTCACGGAAACCGACAACTGCGTTGGCACGATCTCCATCGGGGGCAACTGCACTGTGATGGTGAAGTTCACGCCGTCGGCGGTAGGACTCCGGACGGCCAATCTCGTCATCACCGACAACAGCGGGGGCTGTCCGACCTATCCGGCCTGCTTCACTACACAATCGGTCAGCCTGAGCGGTACGGGCACGGACTTCTCGATTTCCGTCTCGCCCGGCTCACTGACTGTTTCGCCCGGCAAGGTTGCCCTCTTCACGCTGACCCTGAAGCGGATCCGGTCAGCGGGTTCAGCGGCTCGGTAACCTTGGGATGTAGCGTCACCGTCATCACCGCACTGTCGTTGGCACCACTTGTACGGTTCCCGCCGGCACAGTTACGATCAGCGGAGGGGCGCAAAACCACATTGGCGTGTCGGCCAAACCGAAGAAAGGGAAAAACCCATACACACTGACCTTCTCGGCGACTTATACTGCGACTCCGCCAGCCGTGGGCACAATAACGCGTACGACGACGGCACAGCTGATCAGTAAATAGTAAGGAACGAACTGCGGGATTGTCGGAAGCACAGTGGATCAGGGAGGGGAGGGCAGAGTCCCTTCCCTCGCTCTTCTCGATCCGATTCGATCATTTAACTCTGCGGCCCGGGCGATGGCAGGAAGTTAAAGCAGATCCCGGTACCGCTCCAGAGCCACGCGAACCAGTTGGCTTCGAGTTCGCACTTCGGTTTTGCCAAACAGTTGTTGCAGCGTATTTTTGACCGCACTTTCCGAGATGTCCATCTTGGAGGCGATTTCCTTGTTGGCCAAGCCCTGAACAACTAAACGGAGCACCTCCAACTCACGACTACTGAGGGTGGGGCGCTCTTTTTGCGCCAATGACGCGGCGGCCGATCCACCCGGAGCATTCTGCTCCTCGCTTACATCGGCGATGATAGCCGCCACCTTCGGCAGGGTACCTTCCTTATAGGTGGAGAACCAGACTTCCGCCAGAAAGGACTCTCCGTTGCCTCGATGGCCGCGGCACTGCATCGAGGTGCGGAACTGTGGTCCCTCTTCCCATCGCAAAGCGTGATGCAGTTCGGGCAGGAAGGCTGCGATCGGCTGCCCGATCAGACGTCCATCATGCGGAGCCATGGTTTCCACTGCGGCCCGGTTTGCCAATTCGATGAAGCCATGTTCATCCACGGTGACAATCGCCGCCGGACTCGTTTCCACCAGGACGCGTATTCGCTCCTGCGCCTCCAGGCTCAATCGCCGGTTGCGGAGAACCTCGGCAGTCAGTAGCCCGCAGCCACAGAGCGCCAGCGCCTCAAATCCAAGCCGGATGTGAGCATCCGCCGGATCGAGGTTGCTGAAACGCTCACTGAGCAAAGCACAGGCAACTCCCAACGAAACGGTCGCCCAGCGAGGGAGAAATCCGGCGGCCAGCATGATCGGAAACAGATAAAGGAAGCCGAGAGAGAAATAGGGCTTTGTCCACCAATCCACGCCAGCGATAGCCAAAACGATCACAGCGCTGGCCATGAGGACGGGGGTCCGGTTGCGCCGTTCCCAAATCCACTCCAAATGAGGCATGAACTTGATTTTAAACGTCGGATTATGGCACTGGTCGTTGTATTCCTTGGACCCAATCAAACGATTTGTCCACAAGATTGAAGTTTTAGAGTTACATTGCGATGCTGTGCGTGGAGTTGTCTGAGATAATTTCTCGCACGCCGAAACCAGTCCTGACCGGAAGCGCCCCGGCATTCAAGGACGAGTCGACTTTATGCAACGACAAAACGCTCCTGACTTGAGCTGCCCTCAAATCGCAGCAATGATGAAAACTTGATGACCTTTTGCTTGCCTCCAATCTCTTTAGACCGAGACACAGCTCATTCCCTTAAATCCCTCTGGCTGGGCCGGTGGTCGAGTCTCCTCTTCGCAATCCTGCTGATCGCGGCAGGGCTTAGGAGGACGGCACAGGCACAGGAGGTCCTTAGCTGGGACGACATCCGCCAGCGCTTCGAGCAGAACAATCCCACCCTGCTGGCGGACAAACTGAGTGTCGACGAATCGAGAGCGCAGGAGATCACTGCATTTCTGCGGCCCAATCCGAACTTATCGCTGCTGGTGGATGGGACCCAGATCGCTCCAGACAAGGGCGTCTGGCAGCCCTTCGCCGGCACGTTCGAGTCACCCGGCATCAGTTATCTGCACGAACGGCGGCACAAGCGCGAGTTGCGTCTGGAAAGCGCTAAGAAGGGGACGCTGATCGCCGAGTCGAGTCACGCCGACCTGGAGAGGACTCTGCTCTTCAGCTTGCGCGGGGCATTCGTGTCAACCCTTCAGGCGAAGGCGACGCTCCAGTTAGCAAAAGACAACCTGGCCTATTACGACCACGTGCTTGATATCAGCAGAACCCGATTCAGTGCGGGTGACATTGCGCAGATCGATCTCGACCGGCTGGAGTTGCAGCGCGTGCAGTATGAATCAGACTTGCAGTTTGCCGAGGAGAACCTTGAAACCGCCAAGATCCAATTGCTCACGCTCTTGAACTCCCGAACGCCGCCCAATCAGTTTGATGTGACCGGCCCCTACGATTTCAACGACCAACTCCTGCCCCGCGAGGAATTCCGGAAGATTGCCATGGACACGCGGCCGGACTTGAAGGCAGCCATCGAAGCCGTCGACAAAGCCCAGACCGATCACAAGCTCGCAGTCGCCAACGGCTCCACCGATCCGACCTTGGCCGCATGGTATACGCACAACTCATCCACGAATAACCCTTTTGCAATAAATACGCTGGGCGTAAGCGTTAACATTCCGCTGCGCATCTTCGACCGCAATCAGGGAGAGAAACTCCGCACGCAGCTCGATATCAGGCGCAATGAAAAATTGCGCGATGCCGCCGAGGCCCAGGTCCTCAGCGATGTCGACTCCAGCTACGCCAGCGTGGACAGCAACCTTGTTCTCCTGCGGCCTTACAAGGCCAAGTACTTACAGCAATCGGTCCGCGTGCGGGATACGATTACGTTTTCCTACCAGCACGGCGGAGCGTCGCTGCTGGACTTTCTGAACGCGCAGGCGGAATACCGCAGCGTGCAGTTGAACTATGTGAATCTCGTGGGTACGTATTTAGCGGCCGCTGCCCAGCTGAACGAGGCAGTCGGCAGAGAAGTGATCCAATGAAAATCAGATTCGCGGGCGTGATTTTGATAACGATTCTTTGTCTTCCTTTATTTCTGTTGGTTGCATGCAGTGGCAAGGAAGACCCGAAAGCCGAAGCGCCGCCCAAGGCAACCGTGGAGCCCGATCTCGACGCCAACAACTTCAAGGTCGATCATCCCGACCAGTTTCCGCTGGCAACGGCGGTTGAGTATAAAGACGTTCCTGCATTGCAGGTGACGGGTGCCGTGCAGCCTGACATCGCTCGTGCCGTGCCCGTAGTCTCGCTGGCTTCCGGGCGGGTGGTGGAAATCAAGGCCCGGCTGGGCGACGCTGTAAAAAAGGGCCAGCTCCTTTTGCGCGTTCAAAGCAGCGATGTGACAGGCGCGTATCAGAATTATCTGAAAGCGGTGAATGATGAGCGGCTGGCGCGGCAACAATTCGAGCGCGCCCAATTGCTGTACGAAAAAGGCGCCATCGCCCAGAGCGCATTGGAATCTGCCCAAGCCGCCGAAGGCGATGCCAAAGTCGACCTCAATGCCGCCATCGAACAGTTGCGCTTGCTCGGCGTAGACAAGGATCATCCGTCAGGTATCGTCGATGTCGTCGCTCCCATCTCAGGAGTGATTACCGATCAGCAGGTGACCAACGCGGCTGGCATCCAGGGACTTTCCGGTCCCAATCCGTTTACCATCTCCGACCTTTCCTATGTGTGGATCGTTTGCGATGTGTATGAAAACGATCTCGACGCCGTGCACGTCGGCGAAACTGCCGATATTCATCTGAACGCCTATCCCGGCAAAGTCTTCAAGGGCCGCATCGATAACATTCTGCCGGTTCTCGATCCAACCCTCCGCACCACCAAGGTGCGCATCGAAGTGCCCAACCCCGGATTGATGCGCGTCGGCATGTTCGTGACCGCGACCTTCTTTGGCAAGCAGCCGGAGGCCCACGCTGCCATTCCGGCCACCGCGATTCTGCACCTGCATGACCGGGAGTGGGTTTACGCGCCCATCGGCTCCGGCCATTTCAAGCGTCTTGAGGTTGTCACCGGCAAACTGCTTCCCGGAAATATGCAGGAGGTTGTCTCCGGCCTGAAACCGGGCGATCAGGTGGTCTCGAATGCCCTCCCGCTGCAGAACACGGTGGAGCAATGAGCATGAACGCAGAAACAAGAAGCGGAAGCGCTGAAGAAAGTGCAGAAGAAAGTGCAGAAGGAAGCGCGGAAGTCAGGGAAGCCCTTGGCCCTGGCTTCCTCAAGCGCAATCGCAAGTTAGACATGTTAACTCGGCGCTGGGATGCTGAGAACTGACAACTGACAACTGAGAACTCTCTTTTATGATTCGCCGCGTCGTCGATTTCGCCCTCAACAACCGCCTCCTGGTCGTGGCGCTGGCGTTGATCCTTTTCGCCTGGGGAATTGTTTCCTTCGAGCGGTTGCCCATTGAGGCCTATCCCGACGTGGCCGACAATTACGTTGAAGTCATTACCCAGTGGCCGGGAATCTCCGCGGAACAGATTGAACAACAGGTCACGATTCCGCTGGAGATCGTCATGAACGGCATCCCTCAGACTGTTCACCTGCGTTCCTTCTCGCTCTTCGGCCTTTCTGATATCAAGCTGATTTTCGATGACGGCTCCGACAACGCCTGGAACCGGGAACGAGTTCTAGAGCGCCTCAGCCAGGTCACGCTCCCTCCCGGCGTCGTGCCGCAAATGGGGACCGACTGGAGTCCGGTAGGCCAGATCTATTTCTTTACGCTGCACAGCACAAATCCGAAATATGACGCAATGGAACTCAAGTCCATCGAAGACTGGATTGTGGAAAAGAACTTCAAGGCTGTGCCTGATGTTGTCGATGTCGCCAGCTTTGGCGGCCCGACGCGCGAATACCAGGTGCGCCTCGATCCCAACAAACTCGTCGCCTACGGGCTGAGTCTCGCGCAGGTCGAGCAACAACTCACCAACAACAACACGAACGCCGGTGGAAGCTTCATTCAGGAGGGGCTGCAACAAATCAACGTCCGCGCAGTCGGATTAGTCAATCGCGTGCAGGATATCGAGCAAACCGTCATCACGACGAAAAACGGCACGCCCATCCGTGTCAGAGACATCGGCGTCGTCGAACAGGGCGCGAAGATCCGGCTCGGCCAGTTTGCGAGGACTTGCAGTGAGTGTCCCTACGGTCCTAACGGTGCAATTGTGCGCGAAGACGGCAAGATCATCGATAACGACGACGTCGTCTCCGGGATTGCGCTCTTGCGCAAAGGCGCGCCCGCCGACGCTGCGCTGGAAGGCATCCACCAGAAAGTTGAGGAACTCAACGATCATATTCTTCCCCGCGGCGTAAAGATCGTTCCCTTAATCGATCGCAGCTCACTCGTGCACTACACCAGCCATACCGTGCTGCACAATCTCTCCGAAGGAATGATCCTGGTCTCGATCATCCTGTTCCTGTTTCTGGGCAACGTGCGGGGCGCTCTGATCGTCGCCGCGACCATTCCGTTTTCATTGCTTTTTGCCGCCATTTGCCTCGACTTGAGTCACATTCCCGCCAACCTTCTGTCGATCGGCGCTTTAGATTTTGGCGTGCTGGTTGAAGGTGCAATCGTGCTGATCGAGAACATCGTGCACTCTCTCAGCCTCGCCCCCAGTGGCACCAAGACTCCCATCGAGAGAATCAGCGACTCATCCCACGAAGTTCAGCGCCCCGTCTTCTACGCCATCATTATCACCATCACCGCCTTTTTGCCGATCTTCACCCTCCAGCGCGTGGAAGGCCGTCTGTTCCGTCCCATGGCGTGGACCATGGCATTCGCGCTGGTTGGCGCTCTGTTTTTCTCGATTGTCGTCTCTCCCGTGTTGGCCAGCTTCGCCTTTGCGAAAGGCGCCAGCGAATGGCGCAATCCGCTCATGCAATGGCTGATTGAGCAATATCGGGTTACCGTGCGCTGGGCGATCCACCACCGGGCCATCACGGTTGGGATTTGCGGGCTGGCCGTCGCCATCGGAAATTTTCTCGCCTTCAGCGGCGTCATCGGCTCCGAGTTTCTTCCTCATCTCGACGAAGGTGCAATTTGGGTCCGCGGCGTGCTCGCTCCCAGCACCGGCCCCGATGAGGGAA
Source organism: uncultured Acidobacteriaceae bacterium (assembly GCA_963821295.1). GTDB lineage: Bacteria > Acidobacteriota > Terriglobia > Terriglobales > Acidobacteriaceae > Acidiflorens. The sequence continues at coordinate 62,732 of CAWGDB010000005.1, forward strand.
TCCGCGTCGCCAACCAGGCCCGCATCGTTCTGTGTTCGTTTCCTGAAGTTCCGCAATGCACCAGCCAGGTGGGACGCCCCGACGACGGCACCGATACCACCGGCTTCTTCAATACCGAATACTTCGTCGATCTGAAGCCCAAGGAAGAATGGCGTCCCGTCTTCCACCAGAATAAAGACGAACTCATCGCCGCCATGCAACGCGAACTCGACAAGATTCCCGGCGTCTTATGGGGATTCTCGCAGCCCATCGAAGACAACATGGAAGAAGCCGTCAGCGGCGTCAAAGGTGAGCTGGCTACCAAGATCTATGGCGATGATTTGAAGCTTCTCGAAGAAACGGCCGATCAGATCGTCGGCGTCATGGGCCAAGTCAATGGCGTGGAGGATCTGGGGGTTTTCCGTGTGCTCGGCCAGCCGAACCTGAACGTGACCGTCGACCGTGACGCCGCCGCGCGCTACCAGATCAACGTCGCCGACGTACAGGATGCAGTCCAAACGGCGGTTGGGGGCAGCGCGCTCACGCAAGTCCTCCAGGGAGAGGCGCGCTATGACCTCACTTTGCGCTACCTTCCGCAATATAGAGATACCCGGGACGCGATCGAAAAAATCCGTCTGTTGTCACCTTCCGGAGAACGCGTATCGCTGGCCCAGCTCTGCCATATTAAGGAGGCAGACGGCGGCTCGGAGATTTATCGCGAAGGCAATCGCCGTTACATTGCGATCAAGTACAGTGTTCGCGGCCGCGACCTCGGCAGTACAGTAGAAGAGGCAATGAAAAAGGTCGACGAGCACGTCAAACCGCCAGCCGGATACACCCTGGATTGGGAGGGAGAATACAAGAGTCAGAAGCGGGCCAATGCGCGCCTGCTGATCGTTCTCCCTATCACAGTTTTCATTATCTTCATCATTCTCTACACCATGTTTAAATCCTTCAAATGGGCGTTATTGATTATGGTCAATATTGCAGTTGCGCCCATTGGAGGTCTCATCGCCCTGCTCATCACAGGCACGCACTTCAGCGTTTCCTCAGGCGTCGGCTTTTTGGCGCTGTTTGGTGTTTGCGTGCAAACGGGAGTGATCATGCTCGAGTACATCAATCAGCTCCGCGTGCGGCGCTACTCCGTCGAAGACGCCGCCGTCGAAGGAGCAGTGATGCGATTGCGGCCTATTATGATGACCATGCTGGTCGCTACTCTGGGACTTCTGCCAGCCGCGCTCTCGCACGCGATTGGTTCCGACTCGCAACGTCCCTTCGCCATCGTCATCGTAGGTGGACTCATCGCCGCCCTCATCATGAGCGTCTTCCTGTTGCCGACCCTGTATGTCTGGATCGCGCGCGAAACCGATGTCCTCCCGGCAGCCGAAGGGCAGTTCGAAGAGGGAGAGCATGTCGACTAAAACTACCTGAACCGTTGGTGTCCAATGGCACTCAATTTCACTTGACCCATGGTGTCCAATGGAGTACAAGAGAATTGTGCAGACGGTTGTCGAAACGCCTTCATACCTCGCGACTGCCAACAAGCTCTTTAGCGAGGAGGAGCGTGCGGACGTCGTGGCACTGGTTGCGGCTGACCCGAAATGTGGAGACGTGATCCCCGATTTCTGATCTGGGGAACGGGCGGGTTTCGAAAGGTTCGGGTCGCACGCAAAGGGATGGGGAAAAGCGGCGGGGCCCGGGTTGTGTATATCTGGCGCAACGACAGATTCCCGGTTTTTCTCATTGCTGTTTTTCCGAAGAATGAAAAAGAAGATCTGTCGATGGAAGAGCGCAACGCACTAAGGAAACGGGCCGATAGTATTTTCGAAGCCTACGGGAGATAGCATGAAAACGCAATTCGAACAGATGATGAAGGGTCTGAACGACGTTCAGGCTTTCCTTGCCGGGGAGCAAGAAGGATTCAAGGCGCATGTGCCCCATGAAGTTGACGTGAAAGCGATTCGAAATCGCCTTGGCATGACACAAGCCAGATTCTCTAACACGTTCGGTTTCAGCCTGGACGCGATCAAGCACTGGGAGGGTGGACGGAGGAGCCCGGAAGCGCCGGCTCGCACCTTGCTCACTGTCATCGACAAAAATCCCGCTGCCGTGCTCACCGCGCTGAATCCAGCCGCTGTCGGCTCTTCTAAAGCCAGCGCTTCTAAGCCTACTAGTGCCCGCGTCAGGGGTGGAAGAAAACGTCCGACATCTGGTGGTGTCAAACGGAAGACTCATTCTGCCGGAGGCGGGAAGAGAATCGCGAGGTGAAAAAGAACAGCTTCCGATCGCCGCGGGTGACCCCTTCAAGCCGTCTTTTGGCTTGAGTGATGCAGTTCCATTTCCACGGTCAAAGCTGGCCTCCTGTTTTTCATCACCCTTTTCTCGTGCCACCATCACAGACACGCATCACAATCGGTGCAATGATTCCACGAGAATGCACTATCGGGAAGTGCGCCCGTCTCCAGAGACAAACGCATTTTCCGCTTCAACTTTTTTCATGCTTCTTTGACAATAAATGCAAGCAACCAGCATCCCGCAAGTGCACGCCAATTCGTGAGATCGACGGCTAAGTCTTATCTTTTGAATACTTTGCATCTAAGCAACTTGTTATCATCAACTTAACTCATTTTAGGGGGAGGGGGGGCACCCCCCTGAATTTCCCAATTTCTCCCAGTTAAAACGTGCTCCTGGGTAGAGCGCAGCACTCTGTTTTTCTACGCAAGATCATCAATCATGGGCAATCTAGCCCAGACTATGATTCTGAACTGTGACTGCAATCCCGAACACACACATTAAGCTCCCGTTTCGGACGCACTTCCTCCGGTCCTTTATTCGATGGCTTGTCATCGGTGTTCTTCTTTCTTGGTTGCTAGCTGCCCTGACCCTTATAGCCGCCCGGTGGATCGACCCACCGACAACCGCGGTGCACATGCAGCGCCACCTGCAGGCCTGGATTCACCACAAGCCCTATCGCGAACGCTACAAATTCATGCCGCTGAGCCAAATCTCGCCCGATCTCCAGCACGCTGTAATCGCCGCCGAGGACGCGCACTTCTACCAGCACCATGGATTCGATTGGCACGAGATCCAAATTGCTGCGGAAGATGATTTGGAGGGCGATCGTACTCGTGGAGCTTCCACCATTACGCAGCAACTCGTAAAGAACCTGTTCTTCGGAACCGGCCGCTCCATCCTCCGCAAGGGCGCAGAAGCCACACTGGTACCGGTGGCCGAATTCGTTCTTGGCAAGCGGCGCATTCTGGAGATTTACCTCAACGTAGTCGAATGGGGACCTGCCATTTATGGTGCAGAGTCGGCGTGTCGTCACTACGACCAAACTTCAGCACGGAATATCGGCCGGGAACAGGCCGCACGGCTCGCCGCAATTCTGCCGGCTCCACTAAAGCGACGACCCGAACGAATGAATAACTACAGCGCGATTATCCTTGAGCGGATGGAGCAAATGGGTTGGTAATCGTGGCTACATTTTGCCGATGCGACGGTTCTTATTGGGCCGGAAGGTCTCCTTCTCTGCGTACACATGTCGGATAAACAGGATGCACATCGGCATGCGGATTTTTTCCCACCAAGTGAAGTCCTAACACATTGACGAAACGAATTCCGATTTCACACATTTCCGTCGCATCTAACTACAGCCTCACTCGGTCACTGTATTCGAGTTTGTCGTTTCCATCTTCGGTTTCGATCGGCGGGAAGCATGTGAGGTTCACTTGCCTGTCCCAGAAAAGGTAACATTTTGAGGACTGGTAATTGCCCCATCAGAAATACTTAGATTTGCCAGACGGGAACCGGTTGCAGTCGGCGTGAAAGTGATCAGTGCCGTGCAGCTTGAGCCGGCCGTTAACGTCGGTCCGCAAATGGTGGTCGCGATCGCAAAATCTCCTGTGCCAGCTGCGCTCCCCGCCTGGTGCAAAACTGGGTACAGGCGGGGACGCCATAATCTCGAAATTGGGAAACATCCCCTCTGTCTCCCTAATTCACCGTCTGGGTTACGCCCACCGAGACGCTTGAGCTGTTGTTGTTGTCGCCCGCATAGGTTGCGGTCAGTGTTGTGGACCCGGCGGCGCTGAACGTCACCGAGCAATTACCCGACCCGCTTACGAGTGTTCCCGAGCAGCTTTCCCCGGTGCTGGCGTTTACAGTTACTTTACCCGTCGGCGCTTTATAGTTGGTTGCCGCCGTCACCGTGAAGTGCACGAGGACCGGCTTCCCGTGCGTCGAAGGATTGGGAACGTTGCTGGTGATGGTCGTTGTGGTGTCAACTTTATTGACCACTAGCGTGACCGTGTCCGTCGCGCTGCTGTAGTCGACGTGGTCCGTCGGTGTAAATGTGACGGACAGGGTCTGGGTCCCGGCCGTTAGTACCTTGCCAGCCGCTGGCGAATATACGAATTTACCTGCGACACTGGCTTGCGCATCGAGTTGGCTTCCACTCAAGGCCGTGCCGTAGACAACCGCCGCTGGTTCAGTCCAAGTAACAATTGAGGCGACCTGGTTTACCTCGAGCGCGACGCTGGCCGTTGCCGTGGCATAGTCCTTGCTGAGAGTCGGAGTAAAGGTGACCTTCAGCGTATCGCTTCCCGCCTTCGGCACCGTGCCCGCCGCCGGTGAATAGACAAAGCTGCCGGCAGTGCTGGCGATCGCGTCGAGTTGGGTCCCGCTCAGCGCCGTCCCATAGGGAATCGCCGCCGGTGCTGTCCAGGTAACTGTGCTGACCAGTTTCTCGGCTGTTGTGGTTTGAGTGACGGTGGTGGCAAGGTAGTTGGTATTCCCTGCCCACTTTGCCGTCATTGTGCACAGTCCGGTACCACTCTTCATCGAAACCGTGGTGCCGCTGATCGAGCATGACCCGGTCGCCGTGATGGTCGGAGTGATGCCGGTATTCGTAGTTGCTGCCACTGCAAACGTGGACTGGTAAGAAGCAGTGGCTGGTGCGCCGGTGAAGATCACCATCTGTGCAGCCTTAGCGGCCGTTGTGGTTTCTGTGACCGTAGGCGCAGCCATATAGTTGCCGTTGCCGGATTGGTTCGCAGTCACCGTGCAGGTCCCGGTGCTGCTGGTCATGGTATAGGTTGCACCCAGATTGCTGCAGGCCCCGGAACTCGTAAAGATCAAGGCGTTCCCACTTGCGCCACCGGTCGCCGCGATCGTGAAGCTGCTGTTGTATGGAGCTTGCGCCGGAGCACTTTGAGAGACCGTGATCGTCTGACTTGCGGGGTTGGCTGTGACCGTCTGCGTAACCGTGGGTGCAACCGGATAGACAGTATTACCCGCCTGATTCGCAATCACCGAACACGTTCCCGTGGCGCTGGTCATGGTGTAGGTTGCCGCCACGTTGCTGCAGGCTCCGGAACTCGTGAAGGTCACGGGGTTGCCGCTTGCGCCACCGGTCGCCGCCACGGTGAAGCCGCTATTGTAGATGGCGCTCGCCGGAGCGTTGGTTGTGAATGTAATGGTCTGGCTGGAATACAGCTCCGCACTACCGAGAGGACCGGAGCTGCCGCTCCCTCCGGCCACCAGAATCTGGCCATCGGGCAATAGCGCCACCCCGGGGAAGTCCCGCCCGGTACTCATTGAGCCGGTGGGGCTGAAGCTCCCCGTGGCTGGGTCATACGACTCCGCGCTTGATAAGAGGCCAGAGTTATTAACTCCGCCCAGGATCAGGAATTTTCCATCACCCGTAAGCGTGGCTGATTGGTAGATCCGTCCATTGGTCATTGGGCCCGTGGCGCTGAAGGTCCCCGCCGTTGGGTCGTAAAGCTCCGCGCTCACCAGGATGGTGCCGCTGAGGTAGTTGTATCCCGACACGACGAGGACTTTGCCATTGGGCAGGAGCGCCGCCGAATGAGCGTCCCGCCCGGTGATCAATGAGCCGGTGGCGCTAAAGGTCCCCGTCGCTGGGTCATAGAGTTCTGCGCTGGCCAGCGAAGTGTAGGTGTTGAAGTCTACGCCGCCCGCGACTAGGACTTTTCCATTGGGTAGAAGGGTTGCCGTGAGATCGGCACGCGCGGCGATCATCGGGCCGGTAGGGCTGAAGGTCCCGGTCGCCGGGTCATAAAGCTCCGCGCTCGCCAATGTCACACAGCTACCGCCGGTATCGAGGCATCCGCCCGCGATCAGGACTTTGCCGTTAGGAAGAAGCGTTGCGGTGTGTTGATATCGCAGGGCGACCATTGGGCCGGCAGGAGTGAAGATCCCCGTAGTCGGGTCATAGACCTCCGCGTTAGGCGCCGGAGCGGCGTAGTTAGTGCTGTATCCACCCGCGATCAAGACTTGGCCATTGGACAGCGGCGTCGCCGTTTGCCCATCGAACCGTGTGGCGTTCATCGATCCGGTGGCGCTGAAGACTCCGGTCGCCGGGTTATACAGCTCCGCGCTAGCCAGAGCAACGTAGGTGCAGATCGAATCAACGCATCCACCCGTGAGCAAGACTTGGCCATTGGCCAGGAGTGTCGCGGTTGGGCCGCCCCGCGGAGTGGTCATTAAGCCAGTGGCGCTGAATATGCCTGGTTGGGCATTGGCTGTTGATGGTTGAAGAAAAAGGGCCAGAGAAGCAAAGAAAAAACACTGAAGAAGGTTCTTTAGAAGATACTTGGACGATCTACCAGTCATAGACGCTCCCGTCGTAACACAATCAAGCGATTTTCTTGGCAACTTTTCTTAACAGGAAGTGCCCGTATTTAGCTCTCTCTTTCGAGGCCTTTACGGTTGCTCTTTTTGTGGCGTGAGCTCCCTGAACGTTGCCAAGGGAGTGTTCGGTCGGGGTCTGCGTTTACCGCCGCGTGACCGGAGCTGGGGGGGGAAGAGGCTCCGTCGGTGGTCTTGGAATTCGTCTACCGTACATAAGAGCGTATGACTCGATCCCGAACTAGCTGGATCGAATGATGTCGCCCACGTCCGAAATATAGCATTTGTGGCTCCAGGACTAATGAAGTTTCTTTGTTACTATCGTTCAATATCTAAGGCGCGGCTATCGTGGATGTTCCAAATTACTCCCGTTTGCAGCAATTAGCGGTAAACGTTTGCCGGGGAGTTTGGAACACTCGATGAGAGCATGCAGAGTTGCAGCGCTTTAAGCAGCTACTCGTATTCGTCTCATGCGCAGTCGATCTCGCCGAATCGTACCCGGCGAAATAGGAGCAAGGGCTGCCGCGACAACAGTTGAGTTCGGCGTGCTTCGATCAGCCATCGAGCTCGTGCACCGATCGTGCCCGCACGTTCTATTCCCGCGACGCCATAATTGTGCGCATAAAAGCCGAGGGGATTCTAAACTTTGCGCAGAGGGTTCCGACCACCGGGTTTGCACACAGGAACCCTGGGAGACGCGAGATGAAGCTGCTGGTAGTGGAAGATGAGACCCATATGGCAGAACTCCTGCAAAAGGGTCTGACTGAGGAAGGTCACACGGTGGTGTGCAGCCACGACGGAGCCGACGGTCTGGCGACGGCGAAGGCCTACGAGTTTGACGTCATCATTTTGGACGTGATGATGCCCAAACTCAACGGCTATGAAGTCGCGAAACGCCTGCGCGCGGAGAAGATTCGCTCGCCAATCTTAATGTTGACCGCTCGGGATTCGGTCTCAGACATCGTGCGCGGGCTAGATTTGGGCGTAGACGAATACCTTACCAAGCCGTTCTCCTTCGAAGAGCTGTTGGCGCGCTTGCGCGCGGTGCAGCGGCGCGCGGTGAAGGCCGTGCAGGCAACATTGCGCGTTGGTGACCTGGCGTTTGATCCGGCCAGTCATGAGGTTTCGCGCGGCGGCGAGCGGATTTCACTGACACGCACGGAGTACTGTCTGTTGGAGCGAATGATGTACCGGCCGGGCCAGGTAGTGCCGCGGCGCTTGCTGATTGAGGCGGTATGGGGGTTCGACCGCGAGATTGAAGAAAACACGCTGGACGCATTTATGCATCTGCTGCGAGCGAAGGTAGATCCGCCGGAAAAGGCAAAACTGATTCATACGGTGCGGGGCGTCGGATACATGATCCGAGCGGATGGCACGGCATGAAAAAACTCTCCATCGGGGTTCGTCTCACACTGTGCTATCTGGCGATTTTTGCGGTCGCGCAACTGGTTTTTGGCGTTGGCATGTGGGTGGTGCTCCGGCATTACCTTTACGATCTCGCGGACGATGATCTGGAAAGCCAAGTGGAAGACCTGCAGAAATTCTTTGGAGCGCAGAAAGACACTTCGCTGGTTCGGCTCCAAAGCGGTTTTGCGGAATCCTATGCGGATCATGCCGGCGACTATCTGCAGGTTTACGCCGGCAATGACAGTTGGATTTATCAATCCGCATTCATGAAGACGCATCGGCTGGCGCCAGTTGAACCAGCGCAAATTTCGGCGCTCACATTTGAAGACTGCTGGATGGAGGGCAAGCCGCTGCGGTTTGCGACGCGGCGCTTCGAAATCAACGGTCATCCTTCCACGGTGCAAACGGGCGTGATGATTGCAGACGTGGTCGATACGCTGCGAATGTTTCGCCTGTATCTGCTTATGGTCGCCCCTCTACTTTTGTTGGCAGCCGCGAGTGGAGGCTATTGGCTGAGCCGGCGGGCCCTGGCCCCCGTGGATGCGATTGTTGGAACCGCGCGTGAGATTGGCGGCGCGAACCTCAACAGCCGTCTGAAAAAACTCGACACCGGGGATGAACTGCAGCGGCTTTCCGATACCTTGAATCAGATGCTGGATCGAATCGAGAGCGCGTTCCGGCGCGTGACCGAGTTTACGGCCGATGCCTCACACGAACTGCGTACGCCGGTTTCGTTGATTCGGACCGAGGCCGAATTGGCGCTGCGGCGCTCGCGGGGAGATGAACAATATCGGGAGGCTCTGCAGCACATTCTGCGTGAGGCCGAGAGGACCTCGGGGTTAATCGAGGAACTGCTGGCGTTGGCGCGAGCTGACTCTGGCCGGGAGTCGTTAAAGATGCGGGTAGTTAGTGTCCACACGGTGTTGCGGGAGGCTGCGGATGGCTGGCGTTCCGTCGCCGAGATGAGCAATTTGGATTTTCGCGACGGACTTGGCAGTGGCGATCTATTTGTAATGGCCGATGAAAACGCGCTGCGCCGGGTCATCAACATTTTGCTCGATAACGCGTTCAAGTACACGACATCACCCGGGACGGTCAGCCTCGCACTCGAAAAAAAGAAAGAAAGGGCAGTGATTGCGGTTCGTGACACAGGTGTGGGCATTGCGCTGGAAGAGCATGCGAAGATCTTCGAACGCTTCTACCGGGTGGACAAGGCTCGAAGCCGTGAAACACAGGGAGCCGGGCTGGGCCTCTCGATCGCGCAGTGGATCGTGCAGCAACACGGCGGCGTAATTTGGGTGGAGAGCGAAGCGGGGCGCGGGGCGGTTTTCTACGTGGAACTGCCCGCGATCACGATGCCGGTGCAGAATCTGCTGAGCGTGCAGACCGCTAACCTCGGCTCAGGTAGTGATGCACCGCCGGCGTGATGATCAGCGACAAAACCATCGAGATGGCTATTCCGCCGATCACTGCGATGGCCAGCGGCTGGAGCATCTGCGACCCCGCCCCGATAGCAAGAGCGAGCGGCAGCATTCCGGCAGCGGCGGCGAGCGCGGTCATCAGGATGGGACGAAGACGGCGGCGACCGGCCTGGATCATGGCGTTGTAAGCGTCAAGCCCTCCAGCACGGAATTTCTGGTCGGCGTCGAGCAGCAGGATTCCATTCTTAGCGACGATGCCAATCACCATAATCAAGCCCATAAATGAGGCGATATTGAAGGCCGTGCGGGTGATTAGCAGCGCAACAAAGACTCCGGATGTCGAAAGCACGGCCGAGGCCAGAATCGAAACCGGCGCGGCCAGGGTACGGAATTCGAACAGCAGCACGAGAAACACCAGTACGATAGCTAGAACCAGCACCAGCAGGAGATCGTGGAACGATTTCTGCTGCTCAGCGTAAGTGCCGCCGTACTCGAGGCGAATCGAGGCTGGCAGATGGAGACTGTCCACCGTCTGCTGCACGGCCTTGATCGCGCTGCCCAGATCGCGACCTTCGAGCCGGGCAGTTACCGTCACGTCGCGCTGCAGGTTCTCGCGGCGGATTTCGTTCTGGCCCGGAAGTTCACTTACATCGGAGAGCGTGCCCAGAGTCGCCGTGTGCCCGCTGGAACTATTGAGGAGCGTGTTGCTCATCGCCGAGAGCGAAGTGCGGTTCGCATCGGGATAACGCACGCGGATGGTGTACGGGATGTCTTCGGCGATGACTGGCGTGGCAGCCGGCTCCCCTTCGAGGATGGCGGAGGCGTCTACGGCAACTTCCTCGGGCGTAAACCCTGTGCGGGCAGCAATCGCGGGGTTGACGCGGAACACCGTCGCGGGATTGCTGAGCGTGTTGTCGATGCCGTTGAGGATATCGACGACGCCTGGAATCTTTCCGATGGCATCGGCTACCTGCGGCGCCCACTTGGACAGCACCGCCGGATCGTTCGAGAACAGTTTGATCTGCACCGGCTCGGGTGCATTTGAGAGGTCGCCGATCATGTCCTGCAACACCTGAACAAACTCGACGTCGAGGGCCGGCTCCTCCTTCTTGATCTGCGCGCGCAAATCCGAGATCACCTCATCCACCCCGCGATCACGGTCGGTTTTCAACTTGATGGCGACGTCGCCAGTGTTTGCTTCCGTGACCGCCGCCAGCCCCAGCTGAAGACCGGTACGACGCGAATAGCCTTCGACTTCGGGCAGCTTATGGATCATCTCTTCCACGTGCCCGACCACGCGATTGGTCTCCGCCAGAGAGGTCCCGGGAGGCATGATGTAGTCGAGAATGAATCCTCCTTCATCCATCTCCGGAAGCAGATCAGTCCCTAGAGCGCGGTAGCAGAAGAAGCAAGCCACCATGAGCACGCCAGCGAAGGCGGCAATCCAGCGTGGGCGGTCGAAGGCAAAACGGAGGCAGCGCTCGTAGAAATCAATGACCGTTCGAAAGCGCCCGCCCATGGAAGCATCTTCGGCGGCCAGCAGCCGGTCCGCCGCGCTAAGGTTTTCGCCGTTCTCGGCACCAAGGGGAGAGGGACCATCTTGTCGCGCGCCGATGAAGTACTGGCTGAGCGTGGGTGTCCAGCTCAAAGCGAGCGCCAGCGAAGTGAAAAGAGAAACGCCGACCGTGATCGCGAGCGCGCGAAAGAACACCCCGGTCACCCCGGTCGTCGCGATCAGCGGAATGAAAACGACGATAGGCGTAATGGTGGAACCGATCAGTGGGACTGTAATCTCTTTGAGCGCGCTGCGGATTGCTTCGAGGCGATCCTGGCCGGCATCGCGGTGCAAGGCGACGTTTTCGACCACCACGATAGCGTCATCAATCACCAGGCCAACCGCCGCAGCCAGGCCCCCCAGGGTCATAAGATTGAAACTCTGGTTCAAGAGCTTCATCACGATGAAGGTAACGACGACGGTGGCGGGAATCACCAGGACGGCAACGATCGAAGTGCCCCAGTCGCGCAGGAACAACACCATGATGAGCGAGGCCAGGATGACGCCGATCAGAATGGCGTCGCGCACGCTCTTAATCGCCTGGGTGACGATTTCGGACTGATCGTAAAAAGGCTCAAGCTTGATGCCCGGGGGGAGGGTGTTGCGGATGTGCTCGATTTCGTCGTGGACTTCCTTCGCAACGTCGAGTGTGTTGCTGTCGGGCTGGCGGCTGACGTTCAGCAGAACCGCAGGCTTGCCGTTCGCCGTGACCACGGTATAGACGGGCTTGACCGCGCGCCCGATGACCGCGAGGTCGCCGATGCGCACGGGAATTCCGGCAGGTGTGCTTTTGATGACGATCTGGCCGATCTGGCTCGCATCCGTGACTTGCCCGCTGACAAGCCCGAGATAAAGCTGGTGGTTCTGTTCAAGCAGCCCGGGTGAGTCGATGAGGTTGGTGCGGCGAACGGATTCGAGAATGTCGGTGACCGTGACGCCCGTGGCCACCAATTTGGCGGGATCTGGGGTAATCTGGAATTCCGGCTCCTGGCCGCCTTGCACGATCACTGTCGCCACACCATTAAGGCGATTCAGGCGCGGTTTGAAGTCGTAATTGGCCATCGTCCAAAGGTCGGTCTGGGGGATGGTTTCCGAGGTTAGGCTGTAACCGATGATCGGAAAGCTGGCAAAGGTAAGACGGTGAGTCTGAACTGTCGCGGATGCCGGCAGGTCGGTACGAATGTGCGATAGCGCCGCGTCTACGAGCTGGAGCGTAGTCACCATGTCAACGTGCCAGTCGAAGAAGAGGTCAATTTCGGCGGAGCCTCGGCTGGTAATGGAGCGCACCTGCTGAAGGCCGGGCACGCTATTCACGGATTCTTCAATGGGACGCGTGATGGTGACCATCATCTGGTCGATCGGCATTACGCCGTTATCCACGCCGATGACGACGCGCGGAAAGTCCGTGGTCGGAAAAACAGAAATCGGAATGGTTACTGCGAGGTAAACGCCCGCCAGGGCAAGAATAGCAATGAGAAAGATGACCGGTTTGGCGTAGCGGGTATACCAATAGCTGTTATCGGCCGTGCCGGTGACGCGCACACGTTCAACCAGAGTTCGCCAAGGGGATAACATGGTTCAGTCCTTGCCCTTGGCGCTGGTTTTGCCCGCCGGCTGATCTTTGCTGCTTGGGTCGTTCTTCGAGTTGTCCGACGGTTCCCCCTTTTCGCTTGCGCCCGGTGGAGAGGCCGCGGCGATCGCGTACTTGGTTTTATCGGGGATTCCGTATGCGCCGCGAACAATCACGTTCTCGCCGCTGTTCAAGCCCTTCGTGATCTGCACGCGATCGTCTTCCCGAATTCCGGTCTCAACGCTGACCTGATGGACAAGACCGTCCTTTCCCGCCACCATGACGACGGTTTCGCCCTCGGGTGTCTTCAGCAGGGCCGCTGCGGGAATCAGGGCAGCGTCTTTCACGACGTTCCCCTCAATATGTACATTCACCGTGGAGCCCGGCCGCAGCGCACCCCCGCGGTTCGCGGCCTCGACCCAGATTTCAACCGTCGTACTGTTGGCGTCGAGTGCGGGGCTGACGACCGTGACTTTGCCGTCGATCTTGATGTCGCCGGGAGCGGTAATGGTCGCGGAATCGCCACGCTTGATGCTCGCAGCGGCCTCCTGCGGCACGTGCGCCTTTGCAATCACCGTGGATGTGTCCATGACCACCAGCAGCGGAGATCCCGCCGAGGCCATCTCCCCGGGATAGAGTGGGCGTTCAGTGACAACGCCATCGATGGGACTGTGAATCTCGGAATAAGAGAACTGCGCAGCTGCGCCCTCATACTTTCCCTGAGCGGAAGAGAGTTGCCCTTTGGCTGATTTGATCTGGTCTTTCTTGCCAGCCGCTTCGAGGGCGGTCATGTGTTTTTGCGCGATTTCGTATTGCGCCTTCGCCTGGATTACCGCTACCGCCGACTGGTCGAAATCTTTGCGCGGCAAGGCTCCTTCCTTATACAGGGCTTGGCGGCTCTCATACACCTTCTGCTCGGCTTCGTAAGCTTGCTTCGCAGTCTGCAGATCGTAATCAGCTTTCTGCCACTCTTCGGGAAGGGCCGATGAAGTCTCGATGTTGTAAGCTGCCTGGGCCTGTTCGTATGCGCCCTTGTTTTCCACTTCGGCGGCGGCAAGGTCTCGGTTCTCCAACACCGCCAACAACTGGCCGCGATGCACGCGGCTGCCGCGATTGACATAGAAGGCTTTCACCGGCGCAGAAATCTTGGGTGTGAGGGCGGCTTGGTCTTTCGGAAAAAGAATCGCCTCGACGTTGAGGACCTGCTGGATTTCGCCGCGCCGAACCGGCGCGGTCTGCACGACAACTACCGGTTCCTGCTCTTTTTCGCCCCTGGAGCAAGCCACCGTCAGCAGGGACGCCGCGAGGGCGAGCGCCACAATTAAGATTCGCGCCGTGCCTTTATTCTTCATTTGCCGAAGGGTGAAATTTCGCAGTCGGAGTTTGCGACGGGGAATCATCCTAGAAGATCCCCGTCAGCGTTTGCAAATTCGCCATCGCCAACTGGAAACGCAATTGACCTTCATCGAAGGCGTCGCGCGCCTGCGTGAGTGTATTCTGCGCATCCACCACCTCCAGAACGGACGATTCGCCAGCCTGGTAGCGCAGGGTGGTTAGCCGCAGGCTGTCGGAGGCAAGCTCGGCCGATTGATTCAGAGATTCAAGCTCCGCGCGGGCGGTTTCGGCGTCCTCGTAATACGAACGCAGGTTGGCCAGCAACTGGCGCTGCGCGGCGGTGAGTTCGACGTGTGCCTGCCGGCGGCGCAGATCAGCCTGCTTCACCTTGCTATAGCCTGAACCCCAGCTCCAAATCGGCAGTTGCAACCCGGCAACGGCAGAGTAACCGACGTTGCGCAGGTGCTCGGGACCAGGACCGCGCACGGCAAATTGGTTGGCGTCAATGCCGTAAAAGTAGTCCGCGGTGAGCGAAGGGAGCATCGCCGTCCACGCGACCTTTACCTGCTGATCGGATTCACGCAACGAAGCAAGCGCAGCGCGGACATCGGGGTTATTCTTCATCGCGGCGGTTTGCACCTCAACGAAAGGCGGCAGCGGATCGGGCAGGCGTAGGTCATCCACGATCGTGAAGTTTTCTTCAAAGTTGGGAAACAGGAGAACGGCCAGATCGAGTCGGCTCTTGTTCATCGCAAGACGCGCTTCCTGCAAATTACGCTCCTGCTGCTGCGCTTGAATCTTGGCCTTGATCACGTCGGAGTTGGCCACCTCGCCTCCGGCTTCGAGCTTCTGGCTGATGTCGAGGAAGCGTCCGGCCTCCGCTGCCGCCTTTTGCGCCGTCGCATACTTGCGCTGCGTGACTACATAACCGTCATAGGCTCGCACCACTGTCACCACCAAGCCGCGGGCAGCGATTTCGGAATTGGCGCGGGCCAGCGCCTCGGCTGCTTCGACCGCGCGATGTTGCGCCAGCATGCCAGGCGAGAGTGCCTGGTGGATGTTGCCTTGCGCGATGTATTCATGCTGCCCGTTATTAGCGATGAAGCGCGCGGGGGAAGGAGCAGTAAGGGTGCCCAGATTGCTCTGCGTGTAGATGTATTGCATGTCGTAGCTGACGTTCGGCAGCAGGCCGGCCCGGCTTTGCACGACATCCTGGTGCGCGAGGCCGAGATCCGTGATGGCAGAACGGAACTGCGGATCGTTAGCATGGGCGCGAGCAAGGGCATCCTGCAGCGTAATCACAAGTGGCGCATTGTTCCTCTCCGCCGTATGCTCATCGCTCGTGGCCCGAGCGCCAGATTTTCCCTGGGCAACACCAGGAAACTCAAGGGCAATCCACAAGCAAAGGATCGCTCCGTAACGGATGAGCCCATGTTGTCTTCCCCACAAAAATAGTTTCATACGAATTTTCCCCCATCGTGTAAGCCTCTCGCAAACGCTTCGGTAGCATCGAGGGCCGGCGATCGCCCTGAATAAGGATTTCACGTCAACCTGAAGATCATCTGAAACTGTATCCCCAATGTCGCAGCAGCTCAGCGCCGGCGCTCTTGGGTTTTCCGGATAACCAGGGAATCGCAACCTGCGCCGGACCCAGGAGAATTCCGTCAAGTGGTCGACATCAGAACCCCTGGGACGTCGGTTCTGTGCGAAGTTGGGAACCTCATTTTGCGGCTAGACGATGAGTAGTATCGCCAACTGTGACGCACTACTGTTCTTCTTTCATGTAGTTTTCATGGTGAACTCTTAGAGTAGTGATTAAATTGCCCAGCACATCACTGGAGGATCGAATGCACTCTCGGAATATATCTGTTGGCCTTCTGATCGCGGTCGTCTCGTTTGCTCTTAGCGCCCGCGTTGCCGCCCAGAGCAATTGGGCGATCGAGAAGACGTTTCACATTGGTGGTGACGGCGGAATGGACTATGTCAGCCTGGATGCCAAAAGTCACCGACTCTACGTTCCCAGAACCACTCACACGATGGTGATCGATGCGGATTCGGGGAAGACGATTGCCGACATCCCGGGCCAGAAGCACAACCATGGTGTTGCTCTGGTTCCCGATGTGGGGCGAGGGTTCATCAGCGACGGGAGCGGCACAGTCGTCATTTTCGATCTCAACACAAATGCTGTACTGGGAACGATCCCCGCAGAACCCGATGCTGACGGCATCATTTTCGAGAAAGCCAGCGGGCTTGTATTGGTCGTTTCCGGCGATAACGGAGTCCTGATGACCCTCAAGCCCGACGTCGATCCCAAGACAGGATCCATCGATGCGCCCATCGACTTAGGCGGCAAACCCGAGTTTCTCGCCTCCGATGACGCTGGCAAAGTCTATATCAATTTGGAGGACAAGAACCAGGTTGCAGTCGTCGACATCAAAGCGAGGAGAGTATTGGCCTACTGGCCTGTCGCTCCTGGAGGCTCACCCGTGGGACTATCGATCGACAAAGTGAAGCGGCGACTTTTTATTGGATGTCGAAATCCGCAGAAACTGATTGTGATGAGCACGGACGACGGCAAGGTGCTCGCGGCTCTGCCCATCGGTGGAGGCGTGGATGCAACGAAGTTCGACGGTCACCAGGTGTTCGCGAGCTGCCGAGACGGCAAGCTTAACATTGCGGGCGAGAGTGCGTCCGGCAAATTCGACATCGTGCAAACAGTGACTACTCCCGTCGGGGCCAAGACCATGGACATTGACCGCGAGACGCATAGAGTGTATCTGCCTACAGCTGAATTTGAGGCACAGAAATCGGGAGCGACGGGTCGTCCGGTGGCCAAGCCCGGGACCTTTATGATCGTTGTCGTCGGGCACCAATAAGAGACGCGACTTAGTCGCCGACCATGCTGGCCCAAACGTCCACGACTTCAAATCGTCCCGTGTGGACCGTCCCTATCCGTCACGTTGATTGACGGTTTCTATCTTTGGGATCACGCTGAGGGCAAGTGATATGGAGGCCCGATGAAAGGATTGTCTGAATCCAGACGCAAGTTTCTAAGATCAGCGTGCCTGACGGCCGGAGCGGTCTCGCTTAGGTGCGGCGGTGTTGTCGCGGAATTCGTCAAATCACCGCAGACCAGAGAGTCGCCCGCTGGTGCCGAGACCGTTTCTGCCGACTATACGTTGCACATCAAAACGTCACCTATTGAGATCGCGCCCAACCGGATCATCTCGGCGACGACATACAACGGACAATTTCCAGGTCCACTGCTTCGCTTCAAGGAAGGCCAGCAGGTCTTAGTAGATGTGTTCAATGACACCGATGTGCCAGAACAACTGCATTGGCATGGCCAGATGGTGCCGGTGGACATAGATGGAGCAGCGGAAGAGGGCACACCCTTTATTCCTGCCCACGGGAGACGCCGGATCGTCTTCACTCCGCGACCCGCCGGATTTCGTTTCTATCACACGCACAATCGAGCGGGAGCGGATCTCTACGCCGGACAGTACGGGGGCGAGGTTGGTCCTGTGTACATCGAGCCGAAGCACGAGCCAGGCAATTATGACCGCGAAGTCTTCCTCGTGCTGAAGGAGTTCGAGCCGACTTTTAGCCGCGGTGGGGATATGGCAATGGATTTCCTCTCTCCCACGAATAAAGTCAAGGCGCTCGAAGATCAAGGCGAGTCAGCTATGAAAGCTTCCCTCGCGAAGGGCATGCCGCATGGGTACGAAGTCGGCTATGGTTCCTTTACGATCAATGGCCGAATGCTGCACCATGGGGAGCCCATCCGCGTCAAGCAGGGCGAGCGAGTTCTGTTTCATGTGCTGAACGGAAGCGCCACCGAAATTCGTAGTCTTGCCTTACCCGGTCATTCCTTCCATGTCATTGCGTTGGATGGAAATCCTGTGCCCAACCCGGTCACGGTTCCGGTCCTCTGGCTCGGTACTGCGGAGCGGGTCTCTGCCATCGTCGAAATGGCACATCCAGGAGTCTGGATCATGGGTGATCTAGCCGATGATGATCGTCATCATGGCATGGGAATCATCGTTGAATACGCGGCAACTAAGGGCAAGGGACAATGGATTGCCCCTCCGCGGCATCGCTGGAACTACGGGCTCTTCGCCAAGACCGGTACCAATGCGGAGCTACCGGACCAAACCTTCGAGATGACCTTTGCGAAAGACAATGCCGCCGAAGAAGGCTTCAACCGATGGACGATCAACGGAGTGGCTTATCCGATGAGCAACGAAATGACTCCTGCCACATTTCATTTGAAAAAAGGCAAACGTTATCGAATCCATATGCGGAATGCCAGTGACGACATTCATCCCATACATCTTCACCGGCACAGCTTTGAGCTTACCAATCTGGCGGGAACTTCCATCGCGGGAATCCTCAAGGACGTGGTTATGGTCGGGGGTTACCAAGAGGTCGCCATAGATTTCGTCGCCAACAATCCAGGTTTGACGCTGTTCCACTGCCACCAACAATTACATATGGATTTTGGGTTTATGACCCTCTTCGATTACGTATGATTTATGAAGCACCGAGAGGCTGGATCGTCCGGCCAGCCTCAGATATTGTCGCGTCTGCCCATACACGCCATTCACAGGCCGGGTACGCCAGCAAGATTGGACATGCTGGGACTCCGACAACCAGCCGACTTCACGCGAAGAACGCGCGCTTGGCTCTATGCGAACCAACAGCGCCGCCGTTGTTCACGTATTCTTACTTGAACGAAAGCAGGGGCAGGTCAGTCGGCCGAGTTGGTCTCTTCGATTTTGCGCCACCTTCAGTCACCGACGCGCGTCCCCGATTTGCCCAGCGATCTGGCTCGCATCGTGCGGCGCTGTCTGGAGAGGGGTCCGCGGCATCGCCTACAGACCGCGCGTGACGTCAGCAGCGAATTCCGCGACATGGCGCGAACTGCGTCACGTCCGACGCCTGTTTCCACCACGACGCCAAGGATGGCTCCGCCACCCGATTCTGGCGCAGCCCTCGCCAACGAACGTTTCTGGGTCGCCGTGTTGCCGTTCAAGCAGGGCGGACGCAAAGCAGATCTGGCGGATGGGCTGACCGATGATACCGTTACCGGTCTCTCGAAGTTTTCCTATCTCCGCGTCATTGCCCGCAGGTCCTCGTCGCGCTATGTGGGCCAGTCGGTGGATGTCCGAACCGCCGGCAAGCGCTCAAAGCCAAGCTGCGGGGCAATCCGCTGGCTCCCATGCTTGTCGCGGCCGCATCATGGTAAACTAATGAAAACCAAGCCGGAGAGGTGGCCGAGAGGCTGAAGGCGGCGGTTTGCTAAACCGTTATACGGGCTAACACCTGTATCAAGGGTTCGAATCCCTTCCTCTCCGCCAGTCCTTTGATCACAATGTCTTAAGGGCGTGGCTACCATCGGTGTCCACCAATTCTCCGGTTCTTCCTGAGTTCCTATTCCGCTCTTGCAGCGAGGGCAAGCGGAGTATGCGAGGCTGCAATAGCCCGTTTCTGCCCGAAGACCTTGCCCGTCAACCGACCTAACATTCTCGTCCATGACCACGCCATCCCAATTTATAGGGCAGACTATCTCGCACTACCGCATCATCGAGAAGCCGGGCGGCGGTGGTATGGGTGTGGTTTATAAAGCCGAGGACACGCGGCTTCATCGTTTCGTCGCCCTCAAGTTTTGCCCGAAGATGTTGCTCGTGACCCGCAGGCGCTCGCCCGTTTTCAACGAGAAGCCCAAGAGCGTCTGCCCTCAACCACCCCAATATCTGCAGATCTTCGACTTCGGTGAGCAGGATGGACAGGCGTTCATCGCGATGGAGTTCCTCGACGGCATGACGCTGAAGCACCGCATCACGTCATCGGTTCTTTCGTTGTATCGACGAGTTGGTCGACACTTGTCGAGCAATCTCGCGGAATTCGGGAATCCGACCCAAGACTCCTAATGTTTCGAGCGAGCGGCGGTCCGATTCACATATCGCTGAATCGTCCGCCGGATTTGGCTCATAGGCCAATAGATCGGCAATGTAAAGAGCTGTGGAAACATCGAAGCTGGAATGCGGTATTCGCGTCGGATGGTGATGATGGGCGATTGCCTCGACCGCAAGATATGGGATGCCCCATAGCCCGAGCAGGAAGGCTCCAACCTCGGCATGGGAGGTCCCTAAGACTTCTTCTTCCGCCTCAAAAACCTCGCAACCGCGCTCTTTAGCGAGAGCGACGACCGAACAGAATTCATCAGGCAATTTGCTGGCGAAAATCAGCCTGCCTATATCATGGAGGAGCGCAGACAGAATGGTGAGCTCTCGAACCCGTTTTTCCAGGGGAAGCTTGGCGGCGATCCTGGCTACACAGTCAGCATGTTGTTGCAGAAACTCATGGAGCGAAGGTGGGATGCGCTTGTCTGGGACGAAAACTCTGACCGTTTCCGCGACCAGAACGAGATTCTTAATGGTGTCCATTCCCAGATAGCTCACCGCACTGTGCAGGCTGGTCACATTTTGCGCGAGCCCAAAGAAAGCGCTGTTGACGAGTTGCAAGACCTTTGCAGAAAGGGCCATATCCTGCTCGACGATTCCGGCGATTCTGCCGATGTCAGTTTCCGGGTCGTTCACAGCTTCTGCCAGAGAAGTGTAGGTACCCGAAAGAGATGGTAACTCGCCGATGGATCCAATGACCTGACGAATCTTCGCTCCGGACAAGAGATCCTGCAGCGTACAAACACTCTCAAGTGCGGATTGCAGTTCCTTCGGATTGCAGGGCTTGGCGAGAAATCGGTGTGCGAGAGGAACCACGCGAGTAGCGGCTTCTACCTCGCAATGGCCAGACAGAACAATGCGCGCAGTAGCAGGATAACGATCGCGCATGTGAGTCAGGAGCTCAGCTCCATCCATCCCCGGCATCCGCATGTCAGAGACAACTACATCGAAGCTGCTCTTTGCGCACGCCTGCAAAGCGGCTTCGCCTCCGACGGCGAATTCCATCTCCCAGCGCTTTCTGTCGGCATGGAGCATGCGTCGGATACCGTCGAGAATCTTGCTTTCGTCGTCAACGAACAAAATTCGCTTCATACGGTGGCCCTTTGTCGCAAGGAAGGCACGCTCTTGCCATCCTTGGGTAGTCGGATGACGAAAGTTGTTCCCTTTCCCTCCTCGGTTTCGAAGTGGATGGTGCCCTGGTGTTTGTCTACGACGACAGAGCGCGCAATCGCCAGCCCTTGCCCCGTTCCCTTTCCTACCTGCTTGGTGGTGAAGAAGGGTTCGAATACGTGGGCTTGGACATGTTTTGGTATGCCCGTGCCGCTATCCTGAATGCGAATTTCCACCCAATCGGGACAACTCAGCGTTTTAACGCGAATGTTACCCTTCGTGCCGTCATGTGCGACACGGTCTCCAATCGCGTGCGCAGCGTTGACGATCAGATTTAAAATCACCTGGTTAAACTCGCTGGGAAGACACGAGACTAAAGGTAATGACGGATCGAGGTCGGTTTCGAGATCGGATACATACTTCCACTCATTCCGCGAAACCGTGATTGTGCTCTCCAGAGCGCGATTTAAATCCAATGATGTCTTTTCCTTTGTGCCCGGATGAGAAAATTCCTTCATCGCAGACACCAGCTTAGACACACGAGACACGCCCTCCTTGGTTTGGGCCAGCGCCTTTGGGATTTCCTCCAACAAGTAGGCGGTATCCGCGTGCTCGACGGCTGACGTGACTTCCGCTACAAGTTCGCTCGAAATGACGTCGCCCTGCGCAGCCGCCAGAAGCCGCCCGTATTCGGAAAGAAGGTTTCGC
Organism: uncultured Acidobacteriaceae bacterium; assembly: GCA_963821295.1. Classification (GTDB taxonomy): domain Bacteria; phylum Acidobacteriota; class Terriglobia; order Terriglobales; family Acidobacteriaceae; genus Acidiflorens. The sequence goes on from CAWGDB010000005.1 coordinate 84,431, forward strand.
ATATCCCCAAAGGCTTCGTCCAGAAAGCAGACGTTGTCTCCGATATACTGCGTTGGGGTATTGATTTCATGTGCGATGCCGGAGGCGAGCTGGCCGATCGCTTCCAGTCTTTGGGCGTGCTGGAGTTGCACTTCCATGTTTCGCCGTTCCGTGATGTCTTCCTTGAGAGCCAGGAAATGCGTGGCCTTCCCGTTTTCGTCTTCAATCGGTCTGATTACGGCATGTTCCCAATAGAACTCGCCGTTCTTCTTGCGATTGTGAAACTCGCCTCTCCACTCCTTGCCTGCCGTAATCGTCGCCCACAGCTTCCCGTACTCTTCGCTTCCAGTGTGACCAGACTTCAAGATATTTGGGTTCTTACCAATAACTTCATCGTAACTGTATCCTGTGGAATCGACGAACTTACGGTTGACGTAGGTGATTTGACCGTGCAAGTCCGTTATCACGACTGAAACCGGGCTTTGCTCTACGGCTAATGACAAGCGACGTACTACTTCGTCGCTTCGTTTTCGTTCCGTGATGTCGCGAAAGGTCCAGATTCGGCCATAGTATTTTCCTTCTCGGCCAATGACTGGCGACGAGTACCGATCTATGGCCATCTCATCTTTGAGCTCGATTTCATCATGACTAACTTCCTGTGGGTGACTGTAGAGATAGTTCACTCTGTGCAGGAAGGCATCGGGATCCTTCACGAGAGCTACTGCATACGGAAGTATCGAATTGTCGTCGGCCTCATCGCAGACGTGCTGTGGAACCCGGAACATTGCCATGAATCTACGGTTGTAAAGAACTACTCGGTTATTTTCGTCCACCACGAGAATGGCATCCAATGTTGAGTTGGTCTGAGCTTCGAGAAAGGCGGTCTCCAAGCGGAGCTTTTCCTCTACCTTTCTCCGCTCGGCAATTTCGGCGGTAAGGTCGTCGTTCGCGTTTTTCAGCGCAACGGTGCGCTGCTGTACTTTGAGGTCGAGCTCTTCGTTCAGTTGCTGAGTTTTGCGCTCGGCAGATTCCCGCTGACGAATTTCCGCCATGATCCTCCAGATCACGACTGCAGCGATGCCGAGCACCAGAAGAACGGACAAAGCCATGAGATACTTGGTGCGCTTTCTAGCGGCAACGTACCTCGCCGAACTAGCGGCCAATTGCTCATTCATTGCATCGATTTGAAACTGGACGTAGTCCCCCCAGGCTTTGTGATACTGAACGAGAAGGGGAAACGTGACCCGAATCAGCGCCTTGCGTGCCTCATCCTGATTCTTGTCTTCTAAATCGACGTCAATTGCACGCTTGTAGCTTCTAACGTAGAGTTGTCTGGATGCGTTTACTACATCGAGAAGTTTTTGCTCTTTTTCAGAATCAACTCGGGTTTGAAGTTCTTGTGCCAAGGTAGAAATTCTGGCACTGTTGTTCGCCCGGTCAGCAAGAAGCGAAGTTACTTCCCCTCGATCGCTTGTCACCATCAGCTTCGTAACGATGCGACTGTTGATGTTGGAGTAGTTAATCGCCTCACTGGCCAGTTGCACATTGACCCATTGGTGGTCAGCAATTGACTGTGCCCGCGCCTGAAGCTGTTCCGTGGTGCTCAGGCTCCAATAGTTAATGCCCACGACGATATAGGTCAACATTAAGAATGCAACCGCAAGAGCCATACCGATAGCACGGCCCCGCGTCTTTTCATTACGATTAGCTCGATCGACATTTATCATTAGGACAACCATCTTTCCTATGAGACGGAAACCGTTGACTCCATATCGGCAGTCTCCCCGGTGGACCTTAACTCAGGGTCACTCCCCGACTAGTGGGTGGTACCTTCGTCACGTATGTCACTGGGGAGATTCTGCCGATTAGCATTCACTAGGACTTGGGACGTTATTTCGCGCAGCGAGGTGGCGGAGTCCGAGATAGCAATGCTTAGGAATTGAAGAGTAACGGAGAAGTGGCGATGGCGGACAAAATCCTTTTTGTAGACGATGAGCCCGCGGTGCTGGATGGCCTCAAGCGAATGCTGCACCGCGAGTTCGAAGTGGACACAGCGGTTAGTGGAGAGCAGGGCTTGGCCAAAATACAAGAAAAAGGCCCCTATGCCATCGTCGTGTCCGATATGCGGATGCCTGAGATGAACGGAGTGCAGCTTTTATCGCGGGTGCGTCAAACGGCGCCCGATACAGTGAGGATGTTGCTGACTGGGCACACCGACCTGAACGCCGCCATGGACGCTGTGAACGAAGGAAACATATTCCGTTTCCTCACCAAGCCATGCGAGAAGGATATCCTCAGCAAAGCAATCACCGCCGGACTTTTGCAATATCGCCTGGTAACGGCAGAGAAGGAGCTTCTTGAGAACACTCTGATGGGAAGCATCAAGGTGTTGACCGACGTCTTAAGTGCGGTGAGCCCTGAGGCATTTGGAAGGTCGATGCGTATAACGCGCTGTGTGCGACACCTGGTGAGCAAATTTGGTCTTTCGTCTCCGTGGCGATTCGAGGCCGCGGCGATGCTTTCGCAGTTGGGATGTGTCACATTGGATCCAGAGGTCATTCAAGCAGCCTATCTCAGGACGAACTTATCGCCAGCCGATAAAGCGCGTTTTGAAGCGCATCCGAAGGCGGCAAGAGATCTTCTAATTAGCATCCCGCGCCTTGAACCTATCGCATGGATGATCAGCCAACAATTTGCGAATGAAGCAGCACACGATGTCCCGCACGGACCGACATTGCCTGTGGACGCTCTGGTATTCGGAGCAAAGCTGCTGAAACTGGCTGTCGCCTTTGACGACCTTAGAATTCAGGGTCTGTCCGAAGAAGATGCCATTGCACGGTTGCGGCACAGGACCAACGACTTCGGACAAGACCTTGTCAACGCCTTGATGGATATGAAGGTGGAGGGTGGAACAATGGAGCCCCGCAAGGTTTCCACCACAAAGTTATCTGCCGGCATGATTTTACTGCAGGAAATTCGAAATAAGGCGGGAATGCTGGTAGTCGCTAAAGGGCAGGAAATTACCCATGCTCTTTTGATTAAGCTCGCAAATTTTTCACGGGCGGGCACAATAGAAAAGGAAATTATGGCATTGGTTCCTGTCTAGACATCCCATTGAAAAGGCAGTCAGCCATGCAACTGGCCTCGTCATCTACCTGAACAAACAGAAGAGTCCTACTGTCGCAGAGTTGAGGGCATGGACGCTCCCGTGGGGACGGCCTCGCCAAGCCCATCTTTTCTCACCCATCCGCCCGGAGTTCGAGTTCTTTTCGGAGCAAGATTCTAGGTGGGGAAGGCCTAAGCCTATTTCCTCACTATGGATCAGAAAATCCCGCCAGAGATTTTGAGTCGGGAGGAACGCGCGTTCGTAGGTCAAACGGAAATGCAGATCACGCTGTCTTTCGACAGACCATGCATCCCGTTCGATGAACGGCCGAATGAAGCCTGACACCGTCCTGATCAATGATTGGCTCCTCAAACCGAAGCTTTGCATCGCGCATAGATGCCTCATTCAGATTTTGCCGGATGCACTCTTCAGGTCTCAAATAACCTGCCTTCGTTTCATAAAGACCAGGCTCGCTTGTGGATCGAACAAATTGCGGGAAGCGTCGACGAAGTTCACTGGCGACGAGGATCTCATGCGGCAACGATCCGAAACTACTTCGATTCCAGCTGGCCATATATCGTGGCCGCATTGTCGGAAAACGTCGCCTCGTACCTGGGATATTGGCGAAAGCCGGAATATTTCTCCATGTGAACATTGCGGCGGACCTGTTCGACCGTTTCGCCCTTCTTTTTCAGGGCGCTTACCTGTTCGTAGAGATCGTTGAGATAATCGCGGAAGCCTTGCAGATCGGATCGCGTGCCCACATCAAAATGACCTGGAACCGCCTTCTCAATTGGTAAATCGAGAACCTTGTCAAGCGCATGAATCCAGTTTTCGGCGCTGCCATCATCCATCGCGGGGCAGGAGTTATTGAGGAAAAGATCGCCTGTCGCGATCGCGCGCTGTTCGGGAAAATAGACGATTGCATCGCCTGAAGTGTGCGCCTTGCCGGGAAAATAAATCTCTACCGGATAAGAATCCAGGTGTAACAGGATGCGATGCTGGAAAGTCAGATCCGCCGGGCGGAAGTGAAAACCCTCCATGCCAGGAACCTTCATGAGGGCGAGCGTCCGTTCGCGAGTGTAATCGGTACTGACGACCACCGCGCCCGACCCAACCACCGAGTTTCCTCCCTGGTGATCGGGATGGTAATGAGTATTGACGACGTACTTGACCGGCAAGTTTGAAATCTGCCGTATGGCGCTCAACAGCTTTGCACCCTCGGTGGCATTCAAGCCCGTGTCGACAACTAATATTCCGGTCTCGCCAACCAGAAAAGTAGAGTTCGCGCTCGCATCGTTTTCTGAGACGTAGGCATAAAGATTCTTGCCGATCTGCCTGGTGGCCGCCTGGACGGGACCCAAGGCGGAGCAGAGAAGCACTGCTGCTAAAACGAAACGAGTTTTTCGGCACTGCAGGCGAGTCGGCATCAGAACTCAAGTTTAAGCGCAAACTGGATCAGCCGGGGATCATCCTGAGCCCAAGCCGACGATATCAAGACTTCTTGAACTCGGGACGACGCCGTACTCTCCAATACACGAGCGACATCGCCAGCAAAAAAGGCAAGAAAGCGGGGAGGGCATACTGCAAGCCGTCTACGAAAAAAGTACTCGCTGTGATGCCGAGCAGGGCGGCGATGCCGATCCAATTGGAGTAGGGTGAGCAGGCTAATTTGATGGGCAGGCGGGAGCGGGCCTCTGGACTAAGGGACTTTCGGAATTGAAGGTGGCTGAGAAGAATGACAACCCAAACAAAGAACATGCCGGCAACGGCTACTCCGTAGAGCATCAGAAAAGCGCGTGAAGGCGCATAAACAGCAAGCAATATGGCCGCGATCATGCCAGCCGTGGAGAGACCAAGCGCGCGATGAGGGACTCCGTTAGGGCTCAACCGGGAGAGCCACGCGGGTGCGTAGCCACTGCGCGAAAGTGAGAACAGCATGCGAGTGGTCAGATAAAGATCGGCATTGCAACTGGAAAGCGCTGCGGTGATGACCACCAGATTCATGATGCTGGCAGCGTATGGGATTCCGATCCCGGCAAAAGCTCCCACGAATGGACTACCGGTAATTCCGGTTTCGCTTCCCACCCGGTTCCAGGGAGTCATGACCAACATGGCGGAAATCGCGAGAACGTAGAAGAAAATCAGCCTGTAGACAATAGTGCGCATGGCGCGTGGAATGGAGCGTTCGGGATCGCGCGCCTCTCCCGCTGTCACAGCGATAACTTCCACTCCCATATAGCTGGTCAGGGCGAGCGTAAGCGCCAGCCAGACGCCCTTCAGGCCGAACGGCAGGAAGCCGCCATTCGCAACTAGATTCGAGAATCCGAGGGCGGGTCTTGGGCCGACACCAAATATCAGCATTGCGCCAATGGCGATAAAAACGAGGATGGCAGACACTTTGATCAAAGCAAACCAATATTCAAATTCGCCAAACCGTCCGACCTGGAGAGCGTTGATCGCGACCAAGGCGAGCGAGGCCCCCGCAACCCAAATCCACTGCGGCACCTGGGGGAACCAAAATCCGCAGTAGATGGCCACGGCGGTCACTTCCGCCCCGATGGCGATAATTTGCACGAGCCCATAGGTCGCACGCACTGCGAATCCTGACCACGCGCTCAGGTAAGTCTCAGCGTATACACCAAAAGCACCGGCGACAGGATGAATCACTGCCATCTCTGCCAGCGCATAAGCCACGATCATCGCTATCACTGCCCCGAGAAGGTACGACAAAATCACTCCCGGCCCGGCAAGGCGGATGGTTATGCTGCTGCCCAAGAATAGACCAACACCGATGGCTCCACCCAGGGCGAGCATCGTGAGTTGGCGTTGGGTGAGCCGGCGTTGCAGGTTCTCTGGCGCCGACGAAGCATTATTCAGCTGCGCAGTTGCGGGTGAGCTCTCGAGCAGACGTGGTGGCGGCGACGCTTCAGGCATGGCGGCTCATGGGCAGGATTACGTCGCGGAAGCGATGGATCTCTTCTACCGTGTTGTAATGCACGAGAGACACGCGGACCGCTCCAGCCTCCGGGTCCAGACCCAGCCTCCGCATGAGTCGTGGTGCGTACATGTGCCCATCGCGAACTCCGATGCCAGCGTCCGCCAGTGTCTTAGTGACGCGTGCCGGATGCTTTTTTGCCAGGTTGAAAAAGAAGGTGGGAACGCGCTGGCGAAGCCGCTCTTCATCGCGGACGCCATAGATAGTCGCGTCGGCCTCTTTCAAGACGCATAGCAATTCCGTCGAGAGCGACGTTTCGTAATCACGCACCGCGTTCATGGCAATCACGAGGTTGCTCCGCCGGGAAGTTTCGGAATCGCGGTTCAAATTTCCGGAGAGGCTGGCCCCAAGGCCTTCCAAGTACCTTACGACTGCTTCCATGCCGGCAACGTTTTCATAAATGAATGTCCCGGCTTCAATCTTCCCAGGCGGTTCATCAGGGATGAAATCCTCGCGGAAAGTAGGCAGACTTTTCAACAACTCGCGCCGGCCCCATAGAAACCCCATGTGGGGCGAGAATATCTTGTAACCCGAACAGACGAGGTAATCGCAGTCGAAGGCCTGCACATCCATGATTCCGTGCGGGCCGTAGTGGACGCAATCGAGAAACATCTCCGCGCCTGCACGATGGGCAATCCTGGCTGCTTCCGCAACATCCACGATGGAGCCAAGCGTGTTGGAGGTGACGGTGCATGCCACCAGTCGTGTGCGTGATGATAGAAGTGCCTGCAGATCTTCGACGTGCAAATTTCCATCTTCCCGCATCTTCCACCAGGCGAACCTGGCATTGGGCAGGGCCAGCCAAGTGGCGACGTTCGCCTCATGATCCATGTCGGTAACAATGATCTCATCGCGTTCAGCCAGCGTTTGACCAATGGCCAAACTCATCAGCCTGATGAAGGAAGTTGCGTTCATTCCAAATGCGATCTCACTTGGATGCCGCGCATTAACGAGCACAGCGACACTCTCTCTCGCGCGCGCGATCACCGCATCCACTTCCTGGCTCTTGGCGTATCGTCCGCCCCGCTGGACATTATTTTCGAGCAGGTGCTTGTTGACCGCATCGAAGACGACCTGGGGTACCTGGGCTCCGGCTGCATTGTCGAAGAATATGAAGTTCTCCCCGCGATTCAGAGCGGGAAATACGCGGCGAACGGCCTGGACAGGGAATTGGCTGGCGTTATTGCCAGTTTCCGCCAAGTGAGTCGATTCGTTCATTCATCCTCCGCCGCTCGCTCCAGGCAGACATTCATGAGGGACCAGAGGCAGCCAGAATATCATAGACATACTAGTTGTATACGAGTTATCGCAAATGGACGGTGTGATGGAGCAGCTCCTGCCCATTCGAGATATATTGTATTCGTTGACATACCAGCGACTCTCGGGAACAATTAGTTGTTTTGTGAGTGGAGGAATTCTTGCCAAAGGCCGCGACGCGAGGCAAAGGATATCGTATCCTGTCGCATACCCTTTCTTCTTTATCGCAACCGCATCTGATTAGTACGGGGCCCGCGACCCTGAGCGAGAGAGTATATTCCGCATTCAAGCGCGACATCATTCATGGCATTTTTCAGCCGGGGGAGGCCTTGAACGAGAAAGATCTCGCGCGTCGCTATAAGGCGAGCCGCACGCCCGTGCGTGAAGCCGCGGTCCGGCTACAAAATGACAGGCTGCTGCGCATTGTTCCGAACCGCGGATATTTCGTAGCTCAGATCACGCTGCAAGTTCTGAATGACATTTATGAATTCCGCAGCGCGGTCGAATGCGCGGCCGCTGAACTGGCCGCCGCAAAAGGTGCTACCGGCGAGGCCCTGAAGGAGTTGACCAATCTTGCCAAGGCGTCCTGCAGCCCGGATAACCGCAGCAGTTGCGTGCGCTTTATTGAAGCCGACACTGCGTTTCATATCGGCATTGCGCTATTAGCGCGCAATCAAATGCTCGTGAAGGCCGTCAGCGAAGCTCGCAGCCAGATGGAACGCCTCATGTTGGCCGCCATTGACATTCACTATTTTGGTGAAGTACCCGGCCGCGAGCATCTTGCGATTCTCAACGCGATCCGCGAACGGGATACTGAGCGCGCGCGCCAACTTATGCACGATCACATTATGCAGTCGAAAGACAAGGTCATGGGAGTGGCTTCCGTTCTGCCCGTTCGTTCGCCAATGCGATAGCCGGCAGATCTAGCGTCCAATTTTCAAGATCTTCAGCAGATGCATGTTAGCTTGTCGGCTCGTTAACTCATGAACGATGGCGTCCAGGATGTTTTCAACAAACTCAGCCGAGATTTCAGAGGAACTCTGCTTCGGCCCTGCGATGCCGGATATGCGAATGTCTTACCCGTCTGGAATGGGATATTCAATCGCAAACCAGCCTTGGTTGCCCGCTGCTTAGACGTGAATGATGTCCAAATGTGCGTGCGGACTGCTGCAACTTCGGAGGTCGTTACGGCTATCCGCTGCGGGGGGCACAGCCTGGCAGGCTTCGGCACATGCGATGACGGATTGGTCATCGATCTCTTTAACCTGCGCGAAGTTCATGTAGATGCTCACTCCCGGAGAGCACGGTTCGCGGGAGGGTGTCTGTTGGGTACGGTGGACGCGGCGACGCAAGCGACAGGTCTCGCGTTTCCGGCCGGAGTTGTGTCGCACACAGGGGCGGGCGGATTGGTCTTGGGAGGAGGCACCGGGTGGCTGAACCGACTGTATGGATTATCCTGCGACAACGTCGAAAACTTCACGCTGGTGGTAGCCGACGGATCGCTGCAACAGGCGAATAGAGAAGAAAATTCGGATCTCTTCTGGGCGCTTCGTGGTGGTGGCGGCAATTTCGGCATTGTGACGCAATTTGAAGTCCGGCTCCATCCTGTAAGTCATGTCCTGCTGGGGAGCGGCCTTTGCGTTGGTGAGAACATTTTCGGCCTGCTCCAGTATTGGCGGGAATTTATGGCGGAAGCTCCAGACAATTTGCGCTGGGGCTTTTCGCTGCGCATTGCTGGCGACGGATCGGGTGTTCCGCAGGATGTTCGGGGAGCGGCGGTGGCGAGTGCCTCGGTGCTTTGGGTTGGCGATCATGACAAAGGACGTCGTTATATCGATCATGCGCTAACCGCAGTGGAACACAAGGCGATCAACGTCGAGGAGATGTCATTCCTCGGTCTGCAGACGATGGCGGATTCCGATTTTCCGCACGGGCGCCGCTACTATACGAAATCCGGCTACGTTCAAATCCTGGGCGACGAAGTGATTCATCTTCTGATCAACGCCCTGACAACAATTCCATCTCTCTCCAGCGAAATCGAATTGTCCTACCTGGGCGGGGCCGCAGGACGGGTGGCGCCGGAGGAAACAGCTTTTGGCAGTCGTGGAGCGCCCTTCGTGGTGAACATTCTGAGCAACTGGACCGAACCCGGTGAGGATGCCGCGAACATAGCCTGGACTCGAAATCTGTTCACTCGCTTGCGTCCAGTAATGGTTCCCGGCGTCTATGTAAACTTCATGAGCGGCGACGAAGAAGATCGCGTTCCCGAAGCATACCGTGGAAGATGGGAGCGCCTGAGGAGTATCAAAACCAAGTACGACCCTCGAAATTTCTTTCGTCTGAACCAGAACATTCCTCCTCATCGTGCTCCTTCCGGCGGCTAGCTGGCGGTTCGTCGTGGGTTCAGCTACACGTTTGTGCGTAAACCCGAAACTCCAGACAAAAGAATCCGGGTAGCTTCCTCCGGCCCTTTTGACATACCATCTGAATACCATTGACATACTTGTCGCTTACGCGGTAGGATGCGCCGATCAACTGCTCGAGGGGGATGAGGTGAGGAACTTTCACGCGATTCGATTCTTAACGTCGAGTATCGTTGTTCTCGCTCTTTGCGGTTCATTTGCCGCGGCCCAGCTTTTTCCAGGTCGAATCACCGGAACAGTGCGGGATGCTCAGGGTGCGGCGGTGCCCGGCGCAACTATCAAACTTTCAAACCCTGCGACCGGCCAGGAGCGTTCGCTCGCCAGCGATCAGAACGGCGAATTCAATTTCCCGGAGCTGCCGCTCGGCACTTTCCGGTTGACGGTGAGTAAAGCGGGTTTTCGCACCACGGTAATCAGCGACATTGTGACTTCCCAAGGGCAGGTAAACAATGTCAACCCCGTGCTGGCGGTCGGAACCGTTAATTCGGAAATTGAGGTGACCTCGGCGCCGGCGCTCATTCAGACGGAGACAAACGAGGTCGGCGGTCAATTGAGCGCTGCGCAAGTCGAGGCTCTCCCAATCGGCAACAGTGATTACACCAGGCTTGCCCTTGTCTTGCCGGGCGTCACCCAAAACAGCAACTTCGCGTTCGCGCAATATACGATCAACGGTTCACGCGCTAGGTCGAACGGCTTCAACATCGACGGCGTTTCCGACACAGACCCGTCGACCTATCTTCCCTCCATCAATGAAGGTGGGAATTCGGCGACCGCGGCAACGCGCCTTCCTCTGGACGCAGTTCAGGAGGTTATTGTCAGCGCCAATGCCGGCGCCGATAGCGGGCAAAATTCCGGCAGCGTGATGAATGTCATCATTCGCAGCGGCACCAATCAGATTCACGGCTCCGCGTACGAACTGCATCGCGATGCTGCTCTTGACGCGTCCAACTTTTTCGAAAATTTATATGGATTGCCAAAAGCGCCATTCGTTTGGAATGAGTTCGGCGGAACGTTCGGCGGCCCGATCTCCATTCCTCACGTCTACGATGGCCGGAACCGCACCTTCTTCTTTGCGGGCTATGACGGAAGCAGGCTTCGGCTGGGCACCACCCTCAACGGGGTCGCGCCGACTCCGGCACAGATCGCGACAGCTACCGCCTTTGTGCAGGGGCAGGGCATCACGCCGAATCAACTGGGGCTCAATATCCTGGGACTTTATTCGAACCTGGGTCTATCCGGTCCCTTTGCGATCGACAACCGAGGTCGTCAATCGCCCAACAGCGGGGTTTTGAAAATCGATCACACGATCTCGACCTCCGATTCGCTTTCAGCCCGCTACCTTCATGGAAGCGGCGAAGATGAGTTTCCAGGCGGCGGGCCCGGCCCGGGTGGCGGATCCCAGCTAGGCCCGTGGTTTGGCGTGACGCCCACCGTGGCCGACAACTTCGCGATCAGCGAGGTTCACATCTTCAACCCGGGTTTGATCAATACCATCCGGCTGGGCTGGAACCGTTTCAGTCAATTCCAAAAAGGCCGCGATGCGGACGTGAACCCGGCCACGGTCGGCTTTAACACAGGGGTAACTCCGACCAGTTACGGCATTCCGGAAATCGACACAATAGGTTTCGCGAACCTCGGACTGCAGTATGGCGCGGGTGGCCGCGTGGCCACGAGTTATCAAATCGCTGACGATGTCAGTTGGACCCGGGGAGCGCATGCCTGGAAGTTCGGGTTTAACTTCCTTCATAACTACTCCGACTACACGCTGGCCGGTAGCCGTGGGATTTTTACATTCAACGGCTCACAACTTGGAGTTTCGCTGGGTCAAAGCGGGGCGATGGCGTCTCTGGTGGACTTGATTGCCGGGCTTCCCGCCCCCGGTTATCCTCAAACCTTCATCACACGCGTTGGCAGTCCCCGTGCCAATATTGACCAGAACATCATTAGCGGCTTTGGTGTCGACACGTTCAAGGTGAATCCCCGACTTACCTTGATTGCGGGGATGCGCTACGACTTTTTTACGACCGTGAACGAATCGCGCGGTCGTTTCTCCGCGTTTGACCCCAATCTCGGACTTGTCCCAGCTTCGCAACTGCCGGGGGGACACATTTACGATGCTCCCAAAGGAGATTTCGGTCCTCGCGTGTCGCTTGCCTGGGCGCCTCGGTCCGAACTTGTCTCCGGACGCCAGACAGTCATCCGCGCCGGATTCGGAATTTATTACGATACGATTCCGCTCAATAACTTCGAAGAAGGGCTTGCGCAGAATCCCATCGGGGCGACGGCCGGCTACACGATCGTACCAAGCGCTCCCATCCCCTTCGGCGTTGGAGTGGCAAGCTTCGGCCCACCCATACCTCAGCCACCTTTCAATATTGAAAGCATTCAGCACAATTTGAAGACCCCGAACACGCAGGAATGGAATTTGAATATCCAGCAGGAGCTCAGCGACAAAGTCGTTTTTCAGATTGCATATGTTGGAAACCATAGTATTCACCAGCTTCAATTGCTGGACATTAACCAACCGCCTCTGGGCGCCGGCTATGGCCCCGGATGTACGAATGCCGGAGCGTGCGAGCAAGCCGCCCGTCCTTTCAACGCCAAGTTCCCCAACTTTTCTCAGATCAATACGATTTCGACGCCAGGTTTTGCCACGTATCACTCGTTGCAAGCTTCGCTGAAATCGAATAACTTTCACGGCCTGACGAGCCAGGTCGCTTTCACCTGGTCTCACAATCTCGACACTGCGTCCGAAGTGGAAGATTTCTTCGGCACCAGCGGCTATGTGCCGCAAGACTCGACGAATCTGAAAGGCAGTTACGGCAATTCGGAATTCGATCAGCGCCGTGCGCTCATCATCACTTACGTGTATGCCATTCCCTCCCCTAAAACCGGCAACGCGTTCGCCTACGCGGCCAAGGATTGGCAAGTCTCCGGGACTACAACTTTTCGTGACGGCTTTGCAGCGCCCCTTTTGACCTTTGGTGACGAGAGCGGCGTGGGCAATAATCACGAGCGCTACAATTGCGTTGGGCCGATCCACTATCAGTTGAGCGACTTTTCGATGCCATACGCGTCGCCCAGTTCGTTTCAGGAGCCCGCGCTCGGAACGTGGGGCAACTGCCCGCGCGATCCGCTGGTCGCGCCTGGCTTGAACGCGTGGGACATATCGCTTCAGAGAACGTTCAAGCTCGGCGACCGGTTTGGGTTCGAGTTCCGGAGCAGCTTCTTCAACGCTTTCAATCATCCGAACTTTGCCGAACCCGCCCCCGGCCCGTCAAATGCCACGTTCATCACCGCTACCGCAGACGATGGCAGCTTCGATTCGCACTTTGGCGTAGGCGGCCCACGCAACATTCAGTTCATGGGCAAGATCACGTGGTAAACATTCGCTTGTTTCTCGCGACGATGGCTGCCAGCCGCAGGCTGAGTCGGTGGACGGGCGTCCTCAACCCATGACACCCGTCCGGTGTGAAGCGAATGAAAGGAACGTTGACAGCATATTGGCAGAAGAGAGGAGCGCACCATGAGTGATGGCAACAAGCTCGCGAAGCTGTTCTCTCTGGCGATCGCGCTGATTGCACTCGTGTGCGCACCGGCGAGTGCAGCGTCTTCTCCTCCGGGCGCGATTGCAATTTCCGTCGATGCGACCCAGGTCTCGCAGCGGATCCTGCACGCGAAACTGGTATTTCCGGTTCATCCCGGGCCGCTCACGCTCTACTATCCGAAGTGGATGCCGGCAGACCACTCACCAGACGGCCCGGTCTGGAACCTGGTGGGACTCAAGTTTTTTTCCGGTTCGCAGGAGATTCCATGGCAACAGGATGACGTGGATATGTATGCCTTCAATCTCAATGTGCCCGCGGGAACGAACTCGATCGACGGTTCACTTGATTTTCTGATTTCCGCCCCCGGCCCGACAATTGATTTCAGTGCCTCCGGAGCTGCCAATCTTTTCATCCTGATGTGGAACCAGGTTCTCCTTTATCCAAAAGGTTGGCCCGCCGCCGATCTAATTTTTCATCCGACTCTAACGCTGCCTGGCCAATGGAAATTCAGCACGTCTCTGCCGGTCAGCAGCCAATCGGCCAGCACGATCACATTCTCGCCTGTCCCACTCGATCTGCTCGTCGATTCGCCCGTGCAGTCGGGTGAGTTTATGCGGACTTTTCCGCTCAATGCCAGCGGCAGCCCTCCCCAGGAGTTGGATGTACTCTCGGACGATGCATGGGCGCTCGATGTTCCATCCGGATTGATAGAGCGCTACAAACAACTGGTAGCGGAAGCGGGCGCTCTTTATAAGTCCCATCATTTTCGTGATTACCATTTTCTGCTGACTTTGAGTGACAACGTAATGGAACTCGGGCAGGAGCATCACGAAAGCAGCGACGATCGCGTAAAACAGCACACGCTGGTTGATCCGAATGCGCGGCTGCTGATGGCGGGGCTTTTTCCGCATGAGTTTTCGCACTCTTGGAACGGGCAATACCGCCGTCCAGAAGGTTTGGCGACGCCGGATTTCCAACAGCCCATGAAGGGCGAACTTTTGTGGGTCTATGAGGGTCTAACTGAATATTTGGGCACCATGCTCACTGCTCGAAGCGGACTCATGACGACAGCCCAGTTGCACGACCGGATCGCACTGGTCGCTTCGACAATGGAGCACCGGGCCGGCCGCCGCTGGCGTTCACTGCAGAATACGGCGAACGCCGCGCAGATCTTGTATTTCAGTGTTCCTGAGTGGTCGTCGTATCGCCGTGGAGTAGATTTCTATCCTGAATCGGTTCTGATCTGGCTCGAGGTGGACACAACTCTTCGCAAGCTTACTGACGGTCGAAAATCCATGGACGATTTCTGTCACGCCTTCTACGCCGGCCATGAGGGTCAGCCCGTTATCGAGACCTACACCTTTGAGGATCTCGTATCCACCCTGAACGGTATTGCTCTCTATGACTGGACATCGTTTTTCCGCTCGCGCCTGGATTCTACGGCTGCCAGTGCGCCGTTGGGCGGAATCTCGGGGGGTGGCTGGCGGCTCGTGTACAACGATGACCCGAACCAAATTCAATCGGCGGAAGATGAAGTATCGGGAAGCGGTGACTTCACATCTTCGATTGGACTTCGTGTGAAGCGGGACGGTGCAATCGTTGATGCGATCCCCGGCATGCCCGCATTCGAGAGCGGACTGAGTCCATACTCGAAGATTATCGGCATCAACGGGCTCGCGTTTTCCGTGGAGGAACTGAAGCGGGCGATTCGGGATTCCAAATCAAGTTCCGGTGCGATCGAGCTTCAAGTCGAGAAAGCAGGCAAGTTAGAGCAACACAAAATTCAATATCACGGCGGTAATCAGTTTCCTCACCTGGAGCGGGTAAACGATACTCCGGATTATCTGGACGAGATCCTCAAGCCATTGACAGGGTCGGCCGTAAATTAGCGGCCGGGACCGGGTGTCGTGGATTCTGGAGCTAGCCGATTCCCCGTGAAGTATGGTTGTGTTATGGCAAAGCTAGTGGTTGGCCACCGGGGTTTCCTGATTCAGAATGGCAACCCAGCGAGCACCTCGCTTGATCCAGGTCGTGCTCTCAATCACGGACCCTGTGGGGAATGTTTTGCCGCCTTCTTCGCCCAGGCGCAGAGCGCCATAGTAGAGGATTACGGTTTTTGAGTTCGGCATAAAACCGCGAAAATGGCGGAGTTCATAGCGTGAGATGGTTCGCTCATTCATGGTTGCTAAATACTCGGGCTGAGGTATGACTCCCGATTGGAAGATCATGATGGCATCCGCGGGCACAAGTTGCTGGAATCTGTCAGCATCCCCCTGCTGTGCAATCTTCCAAACGCGCTTTTCGAGGCGGATAATCTTACTCACGATCGCGCGTTCCGAGTTCGTTTTATTTTTTCGCGTCGGCTTAGAGTAGCGGCGTTTCATTCAAATCCCCCATGTTAGTCGCGCTGATGAAAAACTCCGGCACCGGCTGAATGGCCGCAGTTTTGTGTTCGTTTCTTATCTTCATTAGAGGTCAAATATTTGTCTACCAAGATTGAATCCGCCCGTGCCCATTTTCCCATCTTCAAGCACAAAATCTACTTAAATTCCTGTTCCCAGGGGGCCTTGAGTGACGCGGTGGAAGCGTCGCTGCAAGAGCACATCCAGTCCTGGCACGAACACGGGTCTCCATGGGACCGATGGGTCGAGGAGTATGAAGCGGCGCGGACTGCTTTTGCGCACTTCATCGGCGCCGCTCCGGAGGAAGTCGCCGTCATCACCAGTGCGTCCGCCGGAGTCAATTCCATCGCAAGCGCTCTCGCTTTTGGCAAACGGCGTAAAGTCGTTATGGGTGAATTCGAATTTCCCACCATGGGGCAAATCTGGCTGGCTCAGGAGCGGCGGGGCGCTGAAGTCGAATTTCTCGCGGCCCAGAATGGCGAAATTTGCCCGGAGTCTTACTTGCACGCGATTGATGACCAGACACTCATCGTGCCACTGACCCACGTCTGCTTCATGAATGGCTTCCGATCGGAGATTGTTCCTATCGTTAAACAGGCCCATGAGCGTGGGGCTCTGGTCATGCTGGATGACTATCAGGATTGCGGGACCCGGCCGATTGATGTCAAGGCGCTTGATCTGGATTTCTACGTCAGTGGAGCGCTCAAATATCTTCTTTGCCCGTCCGGGATCGCGTTTTTGTACGTGCGCCCCGAATTGATCTCCGCTCTGACTCCGACAATCACCGGCTGGTTTGCCCAGCAGAATCCGTTTGCCTTTGACGTTAAACATTTCGATCCGGCCACCACCGCCCGCCGTTTTGAAACCGGCTCGCCTCCGCTGCCGCACGCCTACACCGCGACGGCCGCCCTCAAATTGCTTCATGATTTTGGCCACAAAAAAATCGCGCAGCACATCGAGTCCCTGACCCGCGCGCTGATGGACGGCGCTCGTGACCTGAAAATAAAGGTGAAAACACCGGCCGAAAGCGTGGGCCCCTTGGTTGTCCTGCAAATGAAAGATGCTGATGCAATGGTAAAGAAGATGGCGGCTGAAAATATCGTTGTATCCAATCGGATGGATGGCTTGCGCGTGTCGTTTCATCTATATAACTCGTTGGACGACGTGCACGCCGTTCTTGTACGGCTGGAGAAAAATCGAGCTCTCGCAGTCCTCGAATGAGTCGCAAGCTCCACGGAAAACTAGAAGCCCGTGCTACGGGTGTTTCCTCGTTGTCGACGAGGAGCGACCGTAGGCGTTGATTTCAAGCCAATGGTTAAGCTATCTCTTAGGACCGCATTCCGCCGAATGAGATTCCGGCTTCGTGCCAGCGGCGGTGAAATATAGTTCCCGCAATCTCCTGGTAGTCGACCATGCTCGCGGAGAAAGGCCGCTGATCGTCGACGGTAACTGTTGAGGCGATTTCTGAGGCGACTATATAGAGCCTCATGCTTCGAACCCTTGGTGAAATCTAAGGGGTCTTAGGCGCGGATTACGCGGACTCTCCAGATACGATCACCCGCCGAGCGCGCACGCACAAAAACTGTAGATTGTGGGAAATCATGCAACAAGAGCCGACGAACATTACGCCTCGATCTGAATCTTCTTCCTCCAGCAAATTCACGACTGACGGCGGTCAGTCGGCAAAACGCCGAAGCCAACGCCAAACGACAATTGGGAAATGAAGATCTGGGGACCGAACGGGTTTGAGCGGTCCTACACATTGGTGGGAAGTGGGGGAGAGCACCAGCCTTTGGTGATCGGGAATGCGCTGAGGAGGTTGCTGCCCTCGAGGGTCGCGCGGCGATAAAGTGGATCGTGCACCACACGTCCGGTCTCGCACTTGTCTCAAATTCGCTGGAGACACACGTATTCATCAGTCGCTTACGGGCGCGCATTTGTTGCTATTTGATTGAAAAGCAACGAATGGACCGTGGAACCGGTAGATTAGCAAACCGCCGCCTTCAGCCTCGCGGCCGCCTCTCCGGCGTCTGCGTTTTATTTCACCTCTTAGGCGATTGATCTCTCTCCGTGATGCTCCAGATCACCTCGTGGCTTCTCTCGATCTGGAAGTGGGCTCCTGGAATTCCTTCTCCTTCTCGTCGGCAACCTGTCGGCCATGCGTTATGCTGAGATTTTTCAATAATGGAATCGAGGACATGGTTTCGCATGATGACCGCTCCCGTCGGGCACGTTCCGGCTTCTTCCCATAGGAAGCTGATTCTCGCTGGGCAACTTGCGTTCCTACCCACCGGGATATTGACGACACTGCTTGGCCCCATGCTCCCGATTCTGATCAGTCGCTGGGCCCTGGATGACACACAGGCGGGCAATCTGTTTCTTATACAATTTCTCGCGGCTCTGGTGGGTGTGCAGCTATCGGGGATTCTACTTTCCCGCCTGGGTTTTCGACCTGCATTTTTGTTGGGACTGCTGTTGACGGCCTGTGGCACGGCCACACTGTATGTGGGATCGTTGAGGCTGGGGATGGCCTCGGTCGCCGTTTACGGCCTCGGTCTTGGTCTGATAATTCCTACCGACAACCTGCTGATTGCCGAAATAAGTCCGAACTCGCGCACGAGTGCGGTCAGCCTTTTGAATTTCTTCTGGGGTGTTGGCGCGGTAGTGTGCTCCCTGCTCGTCGCTTGGACGGCTGCGCACCGGCTGCTGCCATTCTTTCTGGGCTCTGTTTCGCTTTTCTTGGTGTTGCTGGCGCTGGTAATGCGCGCTATGCCTTTTCCCGCAGCGGCACGTTCGTCGCAGGGCGCGCCCCGCTGGCGGGAACTTGCCAAGACCCCGGCGATCTGGCTTTTCGCCGCCGTGTTCTTTTTCTATCCAGGCGCCGAGACAGCGGTAGGGGGATGGATCGCCTCCTATGTTTCGCGACTCGGCCCGCATGAAGCAGAGATGGCGCCTCTGATGCCGGCGTTCTTTTGGGCCTCCCTGACTGTGGGCCGGGCTCTGGGGACCTTATTTCTGCTGTATGTTCCGGAGCGGCGCGTTTTGCGTGGCGGGTTTGCTGCGGGATCCGCCGGGATCGTGTTGATGCTCTGGTCTTCAACGCTCCCCGGAGTGATCGTGGGCGCCTTGGTTACAGGCCTCAGTTTTGCGACGTTGTATCCAATCACGGTAGCACGCCTCTCGCATCGATTCGGCATGGCTGCTCGCAGCATTGGGGCATTCATGTTTTCGCTCGCATCGGTGGGCCCGGCGGTCATTCCGTGGCTCGTCGGCATAACTTCTCAGGTCACGGGCAGTCTGCGAGCGGGACTGTTGCTGCCGCTGGGAGCCACGGTGATTTTGTTTCTAATCCATTTGCGGGAATGGTAGCGGTCTCTAGCGAGGTTGAGGCACCAAAGTCAAGCTGGCGAAGTTACGAATGAGACGCTTTGACGCGCCTGGTTTTTTCCAACTTCAGCGGGGCAGTGTAAGCGAACTCGACGCGATTGCGTCCTTTTTGCTTGGCGCGATAGAGAGCCTGATCCGCAGCCTGAATCACCTGGTCGGGCTGGCGGTTGCGAGTGCTGGGCTCGGCCACACCGATACTGACCGTCACCGACAACTGCTCGGAGAGCGAACGGAGGCCGGTGGCAACACTTTTCTTTTTCGCGGGCCGTCTGCGATCGGACTCGCCTGTCCGAGATTCGGTTCTTCGGTCGCCGCCACCACGCATCTGAAACATGGATTTCGCAATGGTTTTCCGCAACGAATCCAGATGCTCAAGTGCATCTTTGGAAGACATGCTGTGGAAGATAATGGCGAACTCCTCGCCACCGCAGCGGAATGCGCGGCCATCGCCACTCACCTTGGAGATGTGCGCCGCAACCATGCACAGGACCTGATCACCAATGTCGTGGCCGTAGGCGTCATTAAATTTCTTGAAGTGGTCGATATCGACGATGGCGATGGCGTATTGCTGATCGAGTGCGAGCAGCGCCTCGTTGAATGCCCGCCGGCCGCGAATGCCGGTCAGTTCGTCATGATAGGCGAGTACGTAGGAGGTCTCGATCAGCGAGGCCGCCAGGATCAGGGCGGCGGTGGCGACAAATGCATCGCCCACTTTTCCGACGGGAGCAAATTCGAGCCACACAAAAACCGTTACCGTGGACCACGCAAAGCCCGGCTCGATCGGCTTGCGAGTTTGCAAGAAGCGACGGAGGAAGAGCGCAATCGCAAGCACAAAGGTCAGCAGCATCCAGATGGGAATTTCGCCCATGCTTGGCCGACTTGAACTCACGGTATTTTCCGGGCGGCAGAGCACAGCTACAACCACAGATTCGAGAAACAGCAAACCGACTCGGGGAGCGATTCCGACGATGACGAATCCTCTCTCACGCGCCAAGGCAAAGACAATGAAGTTAAGGGGGATCAGCAGGGCTGCGAGCATCGCGACTGTACGGCCAGGCCCAATCCATGCGTGGCCGGCGGAGAAGAAATCGACCGCGCGGTGGGCGAGTAAAAGCGTCAGCAAGGAAAATAGAATGCGGCTGGAATGGAATCGCCAGGCCAGAAACAATCCCGCGGCGAAGACGGCGACGTAATAAAAGTCAAGGGAAGGCGCGATCTGGGCGAAGATGGCGCTATTGGCGAGCGCTGCTGCGAAAATCAATAAGAGACCGCCCGGGAGCAGCCAGGCCTTCCAGGCCTTTCCGTTCAATTTGACCTCCGAGCGGGAAACTGGAACCTTCGGAATAATGATTTCACGTGTTCAGAATACGGCAGCGCCGGTCGCGGAAGTGGTTATGTTTCCGGCACCCACAGCGTTACCGCTCCTGCGGCACCGGGCGCGCCCACATGGTAGTCTTCCCTGTTCATGAGCCGAGCATCCCAGCCTGCACTCCGGATTGCCATCGATACGGGCGGGACCTTCAC
Source organism: uncultured Acidobacteriaceae bacterium (assembly GCA_963821295.1). Taxonomy (GTDB): domain Bacteria; phylum Acidobacteriota; class Terriglobia; order Terriglobales; family Acidobacteriaceae; genus Acidiflorens. Next base: position 105,055 of record CAWGDB010000005.1, read on the forward strand.
CGACTGCGTATGGGTGCAAGGCGGTCGCCTCAAGACTCTAAAAGTTTTTTCGACGCCGGACGATCCGTCGCGCGCCATTGCCGAGGCCCTGGAAAAAATCGGCGCCGGAGCCGGGGTCACATTGCTCCACGGTACGACCGTCGGAACCAACGCGCTATTGCAGAGAAAAGGTGCGCGGGTCGCATTAATCACTACCTCCGGATTTGAAGACGTGATTGAGATTGGACGGCAAGCGCGCCCGCGGCTCTACGACTTCTTTTTTGATCGCGTTCCGCCTCTCGTCGCTCGCGACATGCGCTTTGGCGTAAAAGAGAGGGTCGATGCCGAGGGCCGCGTGTTGGAGCGGCCCAACCAGGCAGAATTGGCACGAGTACGCGCGACCGTGTTGCGCGCTCAGCCGGATGCCATCGCAATCTCGTGTCTATTCTCATTCGCCAACCCGAAAAACGAAGCGCAAGTGGTTGCGGCCGTCGCCGATCTTGGCAAGCCGCTGTCGGTATCGCACCAGATTCTTCCTGAGTTTCGGGAATACGAGCGTACCAGCACGGTTGTCGTGAATGCCTACCTTCAACCGCTGATGCAAAGCTACATGGAGCGGCTCGGTGAGCGTGCCGAACAATTGGGAGATAGCGCGAGTGCTGGAGCAAATGCCCAGCGAGGCCGGACCAAATCGCGGGTCTTTGTCATGCAATCGAGCGGCGGGATCACCGCTCTGGAGTCGGCGGCACGGGAACCGGTGCGCACCGTCTTGTCGGGTCCTGCCGGAGGGCTGGTAGGCGCCGCAGCCATGGCCGCGCGCAGCGGCTTCGCAAAGATTCTGTCATTCGACATGGGGGGAACCTCGACCGATGTTGCTTCGGTCCAAGGCGAGATTCAGGTTGGCGGGCAGTCGGAGCTGGCCGGGCTTCCCGTAGGAGTGCCCATGCTTGAGATCCATACCGTGGGCGCGGGAGGTGGATCGCTGGCGCGCTTCGATGCCGGTGGCCTGCTGCGCGTGGGACCGGAATCGGCGGGCGCCGATCCCGGTCCAATTTGCTACGGGCGTGGAATGCAACCCACCGTGACCGACGCCAATCTGCTGATGGGACGCCTGAGGCCCGACCGCTTTCTGGGCGGCGAATTCACACTCGATGTAGAACGGGCGCGACGGATTACTTCGCAGTGGCTGAAGAAAAAGGGATCACGTTTAAGTCTGGAACAATTCTCCGCGGGCGTGATACGAGTTGTAACCGCGAACATGGAGCGTGCGCTGCGTGTCGTCTCCATCGAGCGTGGTTACGATCCGCGCGAGTTTGCGCTGGTAGCTTTCGGCGGCGCGGGAGGTTTGCACGCCTGTGAACTGGCCGAGGCGCTGGCGATTCCGACCGTCATTATTCCCGCGCGGCCCGGTGCGCTTTCCGCCTTCGGAATTCTTGTGAGCGATGTGGTCAAGGATTTCTCACGCACCCTGCTCTGGCGGGTTGGTGGTCGTCTGCCGCGCGCTGAATTCGAGAAAGAATTTCGGAAGCTGGAGACAACGGCAGAGAACGAATTCACCGCGGAACGGTGGAGCGGCGCTCTTCACTATGAGAGAAGTCTCGACCTGCGATATCGCGGGCAAGGCTACGAACTCAACGTACCCGCCAACGGAGACTTTGCCGCCCGCTTCCACGCCGAACATCAGCGCCGTTTCGGATATCAACATGCCGGGCGAGAGATCGAGCTTGTCACATTGCGCCTGCGGGCCAGAGTGAAGACGGAAAAGCTTCGCCTTGCACAAGCAGACAAGAGCGCACGCAGACAAGACCGAGCGCTACCGGTCGAGCACGCAAACGTAATTTTTGAAGGAAAAAGTGTGGCGACTCCGGTTTACGAGCGCGGTGACCTGACATCGGAGCAATCATTGCGCGGGCCCGCCGTAATCACCGAGTACAGCGCGACCACGGTAATTCCGTCTGGAAAGCGCTTTCAAGTGGATCAAGCGGGAAATCTCGTGATCACGATTAAGTAGTCAACGAGAGAAGTTCAGAATTATGTACCATCCGAACCGGCCAGGAGCAAAAGAGTGCCCGTGGTGTCAATAAGAATTAGGTTGGATTGTGCCCAACTGGGAGGTCTCATCGTGGTAGAAGCCCGCCGTTTGTTTGTCGTCTCATTCGTCATATTGCTTCCTTTACTATTGGCATCTGTTGCTCCCGGTCAAGCGGCAAGCGGAGCCATTGAACTCAATTTGGGCGTACAAGCGTACAAACAGGCGAAGTACGAGGAAGCAACTGAGCACTTTGAGAAAGCCGTTGCGCAAGATCCAGCGAATATCAAACCCCGCCTCTATCTGGCCACAGCCTATGCCGAGCAGTACATCCCCGGTGTGGACCAACCCGACAACAACGAACTGGCGCAACGTGCCATTGCGCAATACCAGCAGGTGGTTGATCTGGATCCTTCAAAAACCGGAAGCCTGAACGCCGTAAAAGGGATCGCTTACTTGGACCTCCAGATGAAGAAGTTTGAGGAGGCCAAAGATTATTACCGCAGGGCAGCAGAGTTGGACCCGAACGATCCGGAATCGTATTACTCAATCGGAGTCATTGATTGGACCTTGACCTATGCGGCACGGCAGGAGGAGCGGGCGAAATTGGGCCTCCGACCGGAGGATTCACTAGCGGCCAGAGACAAGGAGGTTTGCGTTGCGCTGAGAGATAAGAATTGGGACATTATCGAAGATGGAATCGAGAACCTGAACAAAGCACTCCACCTCCGACCCGATTACGACGATGCCATGGCCTGCATGAATCTGATGTACCGGGAGCGCGCCGATGCGCAATGCGAGAATCCAGCAGCCCGCGAAGCCGATCTGAAGACCGCCGACGACTGGGTGGACAAGACAATGGCGACCAAGAAAATCAAAGCGAAAGAAGCTGAGAAGCAGACGTCGCCGATACCGGACTAGGGCACATTCTATGCAGGGTGCCGTGAGTCGGGCTATTCCTCATCCACGCCCTTCTTCTGCTCAATCTCCATATCTCTGAATTCGCTGGATTCGAATACATCCCCGCACTCCTTACATTCCACGTACTCGGTATCTTCGTCGCGGGATACGATCTCGACCTGCGGATGCTTGCATAGCTCCGGGCTGACTTTCTTGGGAGTGGGCTGCGAGGGCGGGCTCGGCGTCATAGAGCGTGGGAATTATCCCTTTAGAGAAGGGGATGTTCATATCTCTTAAGGAATTGGCGTATTTTGGTGCGGATAGGTTCCAGATGTCAAGTGCCCAAAGTCACCCCAAACCCACCCGGGAATTGGATGCGAATCGCAGACAGTCGCGACGCAGCCCACCGCACGCTTCTAAGCCATTTAGCATCTGAAACTTACCGTTTACTGGCAAATTTCGACCGTTTTCTGATCCGGCTTGCCAGAACTGGCCGCGACGGTTAGAATAAAAGGCGACCGAAAGAGTCGTACTTGTATCCGACTAGATTAGTCGTATTTATGCTGAAGCTGACTAAGAAAGCCGACTACGGGTTGATGGCCATGAAGCATCTGGCCGAACATGTCGATGGTGGCTCGTGCAGCGCCAAGGATGTCGCCGAAGCTTACGGCATTCCGCAGGAAGCTCTGGCGAAGATCCTGCAACGGCTGGCAAAGGTCGGGCTGGTGCAGTCCCAGCATGGCATGAATGGCGGGTATACGTTGGCGCGCGATCCGCGGACAATTTCCGCGTTCGAGGTGATCAAGGCGATTGACGGCCCTCTCTTTATTACTGCGTGCGTAACGGTGCGTGGCGAGTGCGGGCAGAGCGATCGTTGCACAATTCGCGAGCCGCTGCGGAAGGTAAATGAAAGTATCGAACAGGTTTTGAAGAACATCAAAATCTCGCAGATGAAAGAAGAGCCGGAAATGATCGAACTCAAGACGATCGAAGCTAAGAAGGCGGCGGATTTGGTGACAATTTCGTAGCTGAAGTTGTAGTTATTGAGCTTCTTAAGGAGAAAAGCAATCATGAGCACCAATGGCAACAAGGCGACCTCGACCCATCACGGCGCGGAACAGCGCCCAGCTCCTGATGGCATCAAGCTGCCCATATATATGGATAACCACGCGACGACCGCGATGGATCCGCGTGTTCTGGAAGAGATGATTCCTTATTTTATGGATAAGTTCGGCAACGCGGCCAGTCGCAATCATCCGTTCGGATGGGTAGCGGAGGAAGCGGTCGAGCTTTCGCGCGAGCGAATCGCCAGGCTGATTGGAGCAAGCGCGAAGGAAATCATCTTTACCTCGGGCGCAACCGAAAGCGACAACCTTGCGATCAAGGGCGTTGCGGAGATGTACCGCGAGAAGGGCAATCACATCATTACTGCAGTCACCGAGCACAAGGCCGTGCTCGATACCTGCAAGCATCTGGAAAAGTTCGGCTTCCGCGTGACCTATCTGCCCGTGCAGAAGGATGGCCTGGTCGATCTCGATGACCTGAAGCGCGTCATGGACGACAAGACGATTCTTGTCACAATCATGGCGGCCAACAATGAGATCGGCGTGCTGCAGCCGATTGCCGAGATCGGAAAGCTCTGTCACGAGCGTGGCATCGTCTTCCACACCGACGCGGTGCAGGCGATCGGCAAGGTTCCAATCGACGTCATCAAAATGAACATCGATGTCGCCTCCATCACCGGCCACAAACTGTATGGTCCGAAGGGGGCGGGAGCCCTCTATGTGCGCCGCAAAAATCCGCGCGTGCAGGTGGTGCCGCTGATCGATGGCGGTGGCCACGAGCGCGGGATGCGTTCGGGCACATTAAACGTGCCGGGAATCGTGGGCCTGGGCAAGGCATGTGCAATCGCACAGGAAGAAATGCCCCAGGAGTCCTGCAAACTCGCCGGCCTGCGCAACCGCTTACGGGACAGCATTATGAGCCGGCTCGACGAGACCTACATCAACGGTTCGATGGAGCATCGTCTACCCGGTAACCTGAATATCAGTTTTGCGTACGTGGAAGGCGAGTCGTTGCTGATGGGCATCAATGACATTGCAGTTTCCAGCGGATCGGCCTGCACCTCTGCGACGCTGGAGCCATCTTATGTATTGAAGGCTCTGGGCACGGGCGACGATCTGGCGCATAGCTCAATTCGCTTCGGCATCGGCAGGTTTAATACCCAGGCTGAAGTCGATTATGTCGCCGACCGCGTGGTCGAGACGGTCGCGCGTTTGCGCGAGCTTTCGCCGCTCTATGAGATGGCGAAAGAGGGTGTGGACCTGAAGAGCGTGAAGTGGGCAGCAGAAGCGCACTAAAACAAGGCGTAAAAGTTTGAGGTGAGGAGAAAGTAAAAATGGCATACAGCGATAAGGTAATCGATCACTACAACAATCCGCGCAACGTGGGCTCGATGGACAAAAAGGACAGCGACGTGGGGACTGGCCTGGTTGGAGCTCCCGAGTGCGGCGACGTGATGAAGTTGCAGATCAAGGTCAATCCGCAGACCAACGTGATTGAAGATGCGAAGTTCAAAACGTTCGGCTGCGGTTCGGCGATTGCGTCCTCTTCACTCGCCACGGAGTGGGTGAAGGGCAAGACCGTCGAGGAAGCCTTGGCCATCAAGAACACTGAGATCGTGAAGGAACTGGCATTGCCTCCGGTAAAGATTCACTGTTCGGTGCTGGCCGAGGACGCGATCCGCGCCGCCATCGGCGACTGGAAGAAAAAGCAGGAAGCGGCCAAACCAGCCGAAATGCAGGCGCAGTAGAATAGCTGTGTAGAGACGGGGCTTGCCCCGTCTCCTGGCTGCGAGTTCCGAGCCACGAGCTTCGAGCGAACCATTGTTCGCATGATCGTGGCGGCAGCTTTTGCTTATTCGTAACTCGGGGCTCGAAGCTCGTAACTACTTATGGAAGACACTCTCAAAACGATTGCTCCTCCGGCTCAGCCGACAGCTCCGGCCAAGGGCATCCAGGTCACCGACAAGGCGATCGCGAAGATCCGCGTTGCCATGGCGAAAGAGGGCATTTCGCCCGAGCAGGGCGGCCTGCGCCTCGGTGTGCAAGGCGGAGGATGCTCCGGACTGAGCTATAACATTCGCTTCGACACGCAGCCACGCGAACGGGATCGTGTGTTTCAGTTCGACGATGTGCGCGTGTTCGTGGACCCGAAGTCATTTATCTACCTGCATGGCATGATTCTCGATTATCAGGAAACACTGATGCAGCAGGGATTTGTCTTCGTGAATCCAAATTCGACCAAGTCCTGCGGCTGCGGGAGTTCGTTCTCGGCGTAGATCATGTGGAAACGGGGTTATGCCCCGTCCAACTATGCAAGTGAAGTGACGGGCGAACCTCGCCCGTCCAATTTAGACGGACCAAGGGGCGGGCGACACGTCCGCCCCGAATTTTGTATGGCAAATAATACTGAATCCAAGTCGTCCTTGATCGTGCCCGGAGATGCGACCGCAAGTTGCTGGTCGTGCGGCACCATGCGCGCGCAGCACTTTTGCAACGCGTGCGGTAAAGTGCAGCCCGCTGTTCCGGTCGACTATTTCACTTTCTTCGGCTTTCCGCGAAAGCTCGATCTCGACACGGCGGTACTGGAGAAAGAGTTTTATGCTCTCAGCCGCCGTCTGCATCCTGATGTCTTCGCGCAGGCCGAGCCGATCGAGCGCGCGTGGAGCCTGGAACAGAGCTCCATGCTCAATGACGCGTATCGCACGCTGAAAGATCCAATCAAGCGGACGGAATATCTGCTGCGCCTGGAAGGCGTCGAGCTGGAAGAGCAGTCTAAGCAGGCAACGGAAAAGGCCCGTGCCACCGGCGAACTGAAGAAGCAGGTCGTTCCGCCTGATCTTCTCGAAGAAGTTTTTGAACTCAATATGCACCTCGAAGAACTCCGCATGCAGAAAAAGGCTGGCGAGGACGATCCGGCGTTGCTCGAGGAAATCGGAAAAGCCAAGCTCTCGCTGGAAGAGAAGTACGACGCGCTCTTCAACGAGTTGAAGGACGAATGGAAAAAGTGGGATGCGGCCGTGGATAGCGGCACTGAAGAGGATCTCATCCCGATCCGGGACCGGATGCTGGATGTGCTAAACCGGCGGAACTACGTACGGAACCTTGTAAGAGATGTAAATGAGGCACTGGAATAGATTTTGTGATTTGGTAATCGGGTAATTCTGCAATTTGCAGCCGCTCAGCGGACTGCTCCGGGCCAAATTACCTGATTGCACAATTACAAAATGAGTTCTGATCACATTGTCGGTATCGACCTGGGCACGACGAACTCGCTCGTGGCCTATATGCAAGGGGATTCGCCCGCCGTCATCCCAGGAGAAGATGGGCTCAATCTCGTGCCCTCCGTGGTGGCGCTCGATGAGAACAACCAGATCATCGTCGGCAACGGGGCCCGAAAATATCTGATTGAAACCTCGGAGCGCGCCGTTTACTCGGTGAAACGGCTGATGGGGCGCGGCCTCGAAGACATTCAGGAAGAGATGAAGCTGTTTCCTTTCCGCCTTGCCGACGATCTGCTGGCGGGAGAGGTTTTGCGCATAAGAATTGGCGAGCGGACTTATACGCCCCCCGAGATTTCGGCGCTGATCCTGCGCCAGCTCAAACGCAATGCGGAACGGTTCTTCGGGGGACCGGTCACAAAGGCGGTGATCACGGTGCCCGCGTACTTCAACGACGCACAGCGGCAGGCGACAAAAGACGCGGGCCGAATCGCAGGACTTGACGTGCTGCGACTGGTGAACGAACCGACCGCAGCTTCTCTGGCGTATGGACTCGACAAGCGGAAGAACGGCATTGTCGCGGTTTACGACCTGGGCGGCGGCACATTCGACATCTCGATTCTGAAATTGCACGACGGCATCTTCGAGGTCGTCGCCACCAATGGCGATACGCATCTGGGCGGCGACGATATCGACAACTTGCTCATCGCGATTGCGCTCGATGATATTCGCGGCGACCTCGGGCTCGATGTCCGCCGCAACGGCGAGGCGGTGCAGCGTATTCGCCAAGCCGTGATCGAGGCAAAGATTGCGCTTTCGTCGCTGCCGACGACAACGCTTGACGTGGATTTGCCCGGCGGCAAGAAGTATCAGCGCGAGATCTCGCGCGAAATGTTTGAGCAGATGATTCAGCCCGTGATCGACCGCACCGTCGGGCCAACGAAGCAAGCACTCAAAGATGCCGGACTGAAGCCCGCACAGATCGATGAGGTCGTCCTGGTCGGCGGATCGACGCGCATTCCCAAGGTGCGGCAACTCGTCCAGGATTTGTTCGGGCGCACTCCGCACACGGATTTGAATCCTGATGAGGTTGTTGCGCTGGGCGCGGCGGTGCAGGCAAACATTCTTGGTGGCGGTTCGGAGGTCACCAAAGAGATGCTGCTGCTGGACGTGACGCCGCTGTCGCTGGGAATCGAAGTCGCGGGCGGCGTGACGGACAAGATCATTCTTCGCAATTCGACGATTCCTGCGTCGGCCACGCAGTATTACACGACGCAGGTGGATGGACAGACGAACGTTGCTATTCATGTATTGCAGGGCGAACGCGAACTGGCTCGCGATTGCCGGTCGCTGGCGCGGTTTGACCTGAAGGGCGTTCCTCCGATGACGGCTGGAATGCCACGCATCGAGGTCAAGTTCCTGATCGATGCAAATGGCATTTTGCATGTTTCCGCGCGCGAGCAGCGCAGCGGCAAGCAGGCTGAAATCGATGTGCAGCCAAGTTACGGCCTCACCGATGAACAGGTGGAGAACATGCTGCTCGAATCGTTCGATTATGCGGAGGAGGATTTCCGGCAGAGACAGGTGATCGAAGCGCGGCGCGAGGCCGATACGATTCTGGCTGCGCTCGCGAAGGGCAAGAAGAACGATGCTTGGCAGGACCTTTCCAGTGAAGAGCGGCGAAAAGTCGAGACTTTGGAAAAGGCTCTCGTTGCCGTCAAAGAGGGCGATAACTACCAGGCCATTCGTGACGCGATCGATGCGCTGAATCAGGCAACGATGCACCTCGCCGAACTGATGATGGACACTGCGGTATCGACCGCATTGAAAGGTAAGGCCATGGATGACACCGGGATCGAGGAAGGGCAGCAGGCGGGTCATCCAGTGGCGAAAGCGGAATTTAAGTAAACAGCTACGAGCCGCGAGCTGCGAGCAAACTTCGAGTCGGGTGGACCAGGGCTTAACGGTTTGGAGGTTGCTGGCTCGGAACTTGATGCTCGCGACTCGAATCTTGAAATTTGGAGCGTTATGTCTGACGAAAAAAGTCACAGTACAGGAGCCGCTACCGTGGATGCGCTGGGCGAAAACACCGTCGAAGTGACGTTCCTTCCCGAGGGGAAGACGGTCACGTTTGAGCACGGCAAACTGCCTTATAAAGACCACGGCAAGGAAGAATCCCTGCTCGATGTTGCCTTGAACTACGGCGTGCGGCTTGACCATGCCTGCGGCGGCAACTGCGCTTGCACCACCTGTCACGTGTGGGTGAAAGAAGGCGCGGACCTGATCTCCGAGATGGAAGACGACGAGGCCGATAAACTCGACATGGCGGCTGATCTTCAGCTAAACTCGCGTCTCGGATGCCAGGCCGTAATCAGGAAGCCGGGCAAAGTGGTCGTGGAGATTCCGGCGTGGAATCGGAATTATGTTTCGGAGGAACACTGAAAACCAGTTGTCAGTTCTCAGCTGTCAGTTCTCAGTTTTGCGCTTGAGTTGTCGGCCGTCCGCCATTACCTAATGAGCGGACTTACGCAAATTTCATCGGAGCATTCATCGATGCCAAAAGAACTTACCTGGAACGATTCCGAAGATCTTGGGATTCTGCTTTCCGAAGCTCATCCGGAGATTGATCCGCTGTCGGTCCGCTTCACCGATCTGCACAAGTATGTGATTGCGCTTCCCGGCTTCAAGGACGACCCCGCGAAGTCAAACGAATCGAAGCTGGAGGCGATTCAGATGGCTTGGCACTCGGAAGTTCTCGACCGCACTCAGGGCTAGCTTCGACTTTTTCCCTTCCTCTGGAAACTCGGATCTGGGCTCAGGGCCTCGAAGTTAGAGGTATTTTCTGAGGGTACCCCTCCCCCCGCACCGGTTCTATTAAAATCATGGACTTAGCGATATTTTCCCGCCAAAGTATTGATTCAACATGAGTTATAGGCAAAGTATTGAGCGCGTGTGACTTAGCCCTGGGGAATCGGGAACTTTCCGCGCAAAGTATTGATATCTAACGGCTTGCTGCTAAGCCATTGATAATCATTAGGTTACAAGTTACCAGTTCTCGGTTCTTGTCCAGTTCCAAGAGCCTACGCAAAGGGGCCACCCCTAATCGATTGTCACAGATCGAAGAACTTTGTTGAAAGCGATGGCCCTGGGGCCGTCTGATGAAACTTCCTACTTAACGTTAGCATTGTAAGTTGGTAAGTCAAGAACATATGTTGCATCGTGAAATCGAGTTATCCGCTCATGAGGATGGACTCATTGTGTTCGTCGGTTAAAGTCGTCAGTTTTCGACCGACCGCGCGGCGAGCGGCGAAAGTAACTTGGGATCAGCTGTTTCCCGCCATACACTTCTTTCAAGGCAGAGGCTCACGCATTGTCCAAACCCACGCAGAAGTAAGATGCGGAAGGAAGAGATAGTCGAATGATGAAACTCGTCAATGTATTTCGGGTATTCGTCTTTGTGATTCCTTTCGTAGTAGTATCCTTGCCTGCAATTCCCCAATCGATAGGAAGAACAATTGCCACGTCGATATTCATGTTTTCTTTGACGGTTGGCGTTTTCTGGTATGGCCTTAGTTCAAAGACGAAAATGATATTGCCATCGGGAAAACTCAGCCAGCCAGAATACGATAGCGTGCGACCGATGATTGAGAGGGGTATTCGCGTTTTTATCGTCCTGTTCGGGACGTTCTTCTTCTATTACGTCACTTTTCCTTTTTCGGTGGATCTGGCTCGCCTAGCAGGGGGCGAGACGCCCCTTAGGATCACCGGGGTCGTCAGGAACACGTCTGTTCCCCTTTTCGGCCTCTGGTTTGTCGAACAATCCGTGAGAGTCTTCCCAGAGACGGACATCAAATACCGGCTGTATTACTCATGGAAACCGCTCCGTGCCGGAGAGACATACGAATTCGCTGTTCTGCCCCGTTCCCGAGCAATTATCGAGTTTCATGAACGCTAGGCAAGGGCTTGGAAGATGGCCTCATGCGTTAATGAGATCGCTGATTTCAACAACCGTCCGGAGCATTGTCCTCGTCGGTGGAAATTGATTGATCTAGGAGCGCAATGGCCGCGTCAGCGTCAACCCTGTTCACCTGCACCCTGATACCCGGAATGTTCCCGCCGATAATACGAGCTGCGTTATCGTCCGCCAGAAAGCACTCGATACCTGCCGAGTCAAGCAGCGCTTTGGCGAGCATGGCTTCAGAGGGATTGAAGAAACTCAGAACCGTGACCAACTCTCTCAATGTCGTGTGATTGCTTTCGCTCTGGTGCTCTTGCTCAGAACCATTCTCTCGCATGGAAAGGATTTTTATCTTGTTCCCACTGTCTGCGGCGCCACATCTTCGATGCTGGCCTCGCGCAGAAACTTTGCTGCTTCTTCGGGCGGGGTGGGGTTGATGTAGAAGCCTGTGCCCCATTCGAAGCCTGCCGTTTTGGTCAGCTTGGGCATGAATTCTATGTGCCAGTGGTAGTGCTCGTTGGTCGGGTCCTGCACCGGCGATGAGTGGACCACCAGGTTGTAGGGAGGATTGTCGAGGACGCGGTCGGCTTTCATCAGCAGCGACTTTAACGCCTTTGCCAGATTCTCGAACATTTGCGAGGACGAATTCTCGAACGCCGACTCATGGCGTTTGGGGAGAATCCAGGTTTCGAAGGGAAAACGCGGAGCATACGGGGCCAGCGTCATGAAGTCGTCGTTCTCGCCAACCACGCGAATGCCAGTTTCGATCTCCTGCCGGATGATGTCGCAGAAAACGCAGCGCTCTTTATAGATGTAATACTGCTTCGCGCCTTGCAGTTCCTCGACCACGTAGATAGGCAGAATGGGTAGAGCGATCAGCTGCGAATGCGAGTGTTCGAGCGATGCGCCCGCTGCTTCGCCATGGTTCTTGAAGAGCAGAATGTACTTGAAGCGGCGATCTTTTTTCAGGTCGAGGATGCGGTCGCGAAAGGCCCAGAGAACATCTTCGATCCTCTTCGAGGGCAGCATGGCCAGGCTCATGTTGTGGTCGGGAGTTTCGATGATGACCTCGTGGGCGCCGACGCCGTTCATCTTGTCGAACATGCCTTCGGCCTGCTTGTTCAAGCTGCCTTCGATGCCGAGTGCCGGGAACTTGTTAGGTACGACGCGAATGGTCCAGCCGGGGCTGTCTTTCTGAGGCGCGGCACCGTTGGTGTTGGGGCGGTAGGCCAGAATCTCAGGAGGAGTCTTGCCCTCATTGCCATAGCAGAAGGGGCAGAAGCCGCCTTTGATCCTCATAGTCTCGCGCACAAAGTCGGTCGGGCGTTTGGCGCGGTCGGTCGAAATAATTACCCATCGGCCCACGATGGGGTCTTTCCTTAATTCGGGCACGTACTGAAAGTCCTTTCAATGTGAGCGTGCGAAACCGTGTTTGTGCGAGTCATGTTGGTACGAGTTTGGATTGTACGCCACGGAAAACGCATTTTGAAACAGCTCGAATGAGGGCTGGTCAAAGCCGTGGTCATAGTATACGGCTAGGACATCAAACCGCCACTCGGGCCCATCCTGCTCGGGTGCATCCTGCTCGGGCCCATTCTGCAAAGAGCGCTGGGCCGGCTGGCGGGAGGCTGGCAGGTGGCGCAGGAAGTCGCGCGCGACCCGCGTCAAGTCTTTTTGTTTATCTCGATCTACGGCGGCCTGCGCGGGCTTTACGGCGCGCGTGGTGCGAGTTTTCACCTCCACAAAGCAGAGAACGTTGCCATCCCAGCCGACCAGGTCGAGTTCTCCGCGATGATGCGGGGAGCGGTAGTTGCGGGCGATCATGGTGTAGCCGCGGCGGCGGAGGTAGAAGTAGGCGTCTTCCTCGCCGCGGCGGCCTGTTCTGAGATGTTCGGGACTCTGGTCGGGCGGAAGAGTCTTGGCTGCCAGCCAGTCCAGTATCCTCAACGTCGTTTGTGTGAGGCGTCCGGCAAACATAAGAGGATGACTCCATCTTCAGGCTAACGGTCGGGATGCTCGATCCACTGTGAGCCTCATCACGGCTGGTTCGGTACATTTCGCGGGGAGTTTCCTGGATGGGACGGGGCCCTTCGGCTTCGCTCAGGGCAGGCTCCGCCCCCGTCACCACACAGGCTCAGCTCGCTGTATCCGAGGCAAGTTCGACACTCGCAACTGGCTTTTCTCTGCCCATCGCGTTGACCAGCAGCACGCCGGCGAGCGCGATGGCGCCTCCGACGAGTGAAATCGGTTTGGGAACTTCTCGCAGCCAGATCCACGCAATCCCGATCGCCAGCACTGGAATCACATACAGCAATGTCGTGGTGCGTCCGGCTGCGCCGTGCGAGAGCACATAGGCCCATCCCACGTAGGCGAGGGATCCGGGGAAGATGCCGAGGTATATGATCGCGCCGGTTGCTGAAAGTGGCGCGGCTTGCAAGCTATGCAGCAAGCCTCCCGCGAAGGGCAACATCAGCAGCGTGCCCGACCAGATGGAGTAAGCAGTGAACTCGAGGGCGCTGTAACGCGCGAGATATTGCTTCTGGAGGATCATGTAAATGGCCGAGGTGATTGCCGCCGCCAGGGTCATTACGGCGGGCATTGACAGACGAAACCCACCACCCTCGCCGCTGGCGATGAGAGCGACTCCTCCAAAGCTTACAAACACGCCTGTCCATCCGATGACGTTGAGTTTTTCGTGCAGCCAGAATCGCGCCGCCAGCGCGGTCCAGATTGGAGTGGAGGCGATCAGCATGCTGGCCGCGCCTGCGGTTACGCGAGTCTCTCCGTAATTCAGCGCGAGATTGTAGAAGGTGATGCCAATGGCTCCGGTCAGAATCAGGCCGGGAATGTCGCGTAATTTTGGCCGGCGGAAGTGCGCAATCGCGGCATAGATTGCGAGCACAGCGGAGGCGATCAGGAAACGCAGGACGGCAAGATTCGCCGGACCATAGGCGCGAAGTCCGGCTCGGATGCCGGCGAACGCGGAGGCCCAAACGACCAGCGTGAAAGCAAGGGCAGAGAACGTTCGAGATGTAAAGCGGGGCATGAGGCCTCCTTTCGGGCGGGTTAACTGCGCTGTCAAGTTGTCAGGAAAGCGAGCGGCGAGCGCCTCACCAGGTTTCGCCGCCACGTTCAGGAGGCCACGCGCCAGCCTGCCGCCGCAGCAAGGCGATCTGGCCGGCGTGATAACTGTTGTGGGCCATGATCTGCCACAGCGTGGCGGACACGGTCGATTGTCGCGGAGTCTTTTGCGGTCCCACGTCGTGGACAAGCCGGGCGAACTCTTCTGAAGGCGAATCCGCCAACGTCGCCAGTCGCGCCAGCAGTGCAACAAACTCCTCGCGCGCATTAATCCATTGCGCCTCGCTTGCCGGTTCCGGATGCGGGGGCCAGCTTTCGATCGCCTTATCAGGGCAATGCGGATTCTTCCCTGCGATCTTCTGCAGTTCATAGTCCATCCAGTAGTTCATGTGGAGGACGAGTTGCCAGATGGAATGCGGATAGCCTTGGACTCGGCGTGCTGCCAACTCAGCTGAAAGATCTTCAACGCAAGCAACCGGATCGACATGAGCGCCTTGGCCGTAAATGAGTTCGCGCAGTGTTTGGTCGCTCATGGGTGTTTCCTTGAGACTATCCGTCGTTCGTCGTTCGCGTAAGGCTTACGAATCTTACTGGACCGCAACCACCTCATCTCCCTTGTGGATCGTTCCCTCGGTCAGAATCTGGGCGCGCAAGCCTCCTCGATGAAGGAGGCCTTTGATGACCGGCTTGCCCGTGAGGGTTTGCAAATGGCCACAAGGCTCGCACAGACGGATGCCACGAATGCGCACTTTGCCGATGGTGAATTCCTTGCCGACGAGGTGGTTCAGAGCGACTCCGCGGGTTACCAGGTTGCGGCGAGCGTCGCCTACAGCAAGATCGACGCCATAATCGCGGCGCAAGGCTTCGACGGCCTCCGACTCAATCAGCGTGAGTTCCCGGTCGGGATCGGGCTTGTAGAAAGTGCCCAACTTCAGGGCGTAGCGATCTCCCTCAATCCCGACACCGGGGGTCGCTAGCGCGGAGTCGATGGCCTTGGTTTGACCGGCAGCCGTGCTGGAAATGTAAATCGCTTCCACGGTTCCCATTGTGCACCTCTCGCATACACAGCACTTTACCCGGCGCTGAAGCACTGGGCTAAAGTCAGCTTTGTCCCTCCGGGACTCCAGGTTACAGACTTTTTTCGACTGCTGCGATTGACTCTTCCAGAGTGTCGATCGCTACGTCGGCTTCATCTTTGGTGACAACGAGCGGCGGTGCGATGCGAACCGAGCTTGGACCGCAGCCGAGGAACAGGACTCCGCGTTCGAAAGCTGACTCGACGATGCGATCGCGCTCGGCGTTTCCGTATTCCCTGGTCTTCTGGTCTTTCACGATGTCGACGCCGATCATCAGGCCTCGGCCGCGAACGTCGCCTACGATCTTGTGCTTCTTCGGCCAGTCCGCCATGCGCTTCATCATGTGGTCGCCGACTTCCTGGGCATTCCGCAGCAGACCTTCTCTCTCGATCACATCGAGCGTGGCCAGCGAAGCGGCGATGCAGACCGGGTTCCCGCCGAAGGTCGAAGCATGTGACCCCGGCACCCAGTCCATGATGTCGGCTTTGCTCATGGTGACGCCCAGCGGCATGCCGGAGGCAATGCCCTTGGCCATGCAAACGATGTCAGGCTGAACGCCCGAGTGCTCGACCGCAAACCATTTGCCGGTGCGGCCGATGCCGCTTTGCACTTCGTCGACGACGAGCAGGATTCCATGCTTGTCGCAGATGCGGCGCAGTTCCTGCATGAACACGGTCGGGCCCACGATGTATCCGCCTTCGCCCTGGATCGGCTCGACGAAGATTGCCGCAACTTCCTCGGGCGCGAGAACGGTCTTGAATAATTTGTCTTCGATGTAGCGGGCGCAGCCGAGGGCAAACTTCTCAGCATCCTGTGGACCGCCTTCGCAGCCTCGATAGACATCGGGATAGCGCACGTGGGTTACTCCCGGGACCAGGGGAGAGAAGCGGCGCTTCTGCTGCGGCTTCGACGCGGTCAGCGAGAGCGCGCCCATGGTGCGTCCGTGGAATGCGCCCAGGAATGCGATCACCTGCTGCCGCTTGGTGTGGTAACGCGCGAGTTTCAAGGCGCACTCGACGGCTTCCGCTCCCGAGTTGCCGTAGTAAATCTTGTGCGGGCCGGGCATCGGAGCAATTTTCGACAGGCGCTCGGCCAGCGTCACCATGCCTTCGTAGTAGAAGTCGGTGCCCGACATGTGGATCAATTCCGCTGCCTGCTTCTGGATCGCGGACACGACTTCAGGATGGCAATGGCCAGTGGAGACTACGGCAATGCCGGCCGAGAAATCGAAGAACTCGTTACCGTCGACGTCTTCGACGACGATGCCGCGACCGCGCTTGGCGACCATGGGATACGAGCGGGTATAAGAAGGCGAAATATATTTTTCATCGCCCGCGAGAATCCGGCGGGCATTGGGGCCCGGGAGGGCGGTCACGATCTTGGGGCCGAGAGTGAGAGTTTTGGTTGTCATGGCAAGTTCTCCTAAAGTCAGTGGCCAATGGTTGGTGGCCAGTTATTCCGAGCCGGTTCGAAAGCTTGTGATTCGCGGCTCGGTGCCTTTTACACGGTGTGCGGCCGTCATGGTTGAGACGGAGTTTTACCACCAAAAACATCTGCGAGGAGAACGAAAACTAGTCGCTGCCGAAGAGGTTGGCGCGCACGTGCGAAGGCAGGACGGAGAGGTAGCGGCGCGGACAGGCGCGTCCTTCGATCCAGCACATCGCGGGGATGGAACCATTCAAGCGCATAAAGACTGTCTGAATTATAGCCCGGATTTCTCGTGGGCGTAACCCCCCTAATAAGGTTACGGTAGTGAGTGTCTTTGGCATGCGGCATTTGGCGCGGGACCACTTTCTCACAAACAGCTATTTACCACAGAGGACACAGAGGTTCACAGAGGATCCCAAGCCATCATTAGGAATCTTTCTGGATATGAGGCTCCAGGCCGGATTCAAGCAGAGTCCGATTGACGGGGGAGGGTCTTCTGCGGTTGGATGGAAGCTGCTTTGGAATCCGCGCCTCCTATCTTCGATCCCGAGTCCCGGCGGTTTACCCGTCTGGACGCGTTGTGGCTGACGATCTGGCTGGTCTTTCTGGGCGGACTGGCAGCGCTTCCTCCCCAGCTTGAATGGCACAAGCAGCTCATCCTGCTGGCCATTGGCATTGTGCAGCTGCTGGAGGCGAAGGTGATTTCGCGTTTCCCCAAACGCGGCGTCTTCTACGTCATGCTGCTCAAGATCACGCTTGCCACGCTGCTGCTCGATCACACGGCGGAGGTTGGCATCAACAGCAGTTACTGGCCGATTTACTTCGTTCCGGTGGTGACGGCTGCGCTTTATTGCGGTCCATGGGCGACGATGCTGTGGACGCTGTTTGCCTCGGCCGCCTACTGCTCCTATCTCTACCCGGCGCTGCAGGAATACGAGTTGACGCCGGAGGCGCTGGGATTACTCGGGCTGCGAGTGATGTTTTTCTTTCTCGCGGCCATGGTGGTCAACCGCTTCTCACTGCAGAGCCGGCACCAGACTGAACTCTATCGCGATCTCGCCGAACGCCTCGCGGAAACCAACCGGCGTCTGGAGCAGGCGCAGGCGGAGGCTCGGCGCTCCGAGCGACTGGCCGCGCTTGGACAACTCTCGGCTGGATTGGCGCATGAGATTCGTAATCCGTTGGGCGTGATCAAGGGATCGGCGGAGATGTTGACGCAGAAGTTGGAAGCCTCCGACGAGCTGTCTCGCGAACTGGCTGGTTACATCTCGACGGAGGTCAACCGGCTGAGCGCGCTGGTCACCGAGTTTTTGGACTTCGCCCGGCCGCTGCACGCGCAACTGCAGCCCGCCAACCTGACCGCAATTCTGGACCGCGCGCTTGACGTGGTGGCGGCGCGCTGGAAAGGAAAGCCGGTGCAGGTTGAACGCCACTATGAAGTAGATCTGCCGCTGGTGCCGCTGGACGAGAGTCTGTGCGAGCAAGCGTTTCTCAATCTTGTGCACAATGCATACGAAGCGATGGAAGCTGACGGAGGCAACTTGCGAGTCGAGGTTCGGCGAGTTGCGCAGAATGATCGCGATGGAGTGCAGGTTGTGCTGGCCGACACCGGACCGGGCGTGCCGGAAAAACTGCGCGAGGAAATTTTTAATCCTTTTGTGACTACCAAGAAAACCGGTGTCGGGCTGGGGCTTTCGATCGTGTCGAAGATTGTGGATGGGCATCAGGGGTCGATTCGGGTGGAGAGTGGGCCGGAGGGAGGCGCTGTGTTTACATTGTTCTTTCCTTTCGACTCCAGCGGCGTAGCCGAAGCCGAGCATTCGAATTGGACCGCGACGCGATCGGGCGAGCCCAGCGGCGTAGGGCAAGCAAGCTGACTATGCCTACGATTCTCATCATCGAAGACGAGGCCAAGATGCGGCGGCTGCTCGAGTTGAACCTGGGGGAGGATGGCTTCAAGACGCTTTCCGCGGGTGATGCGGAGGCGGGATTGAAGCTGCTTGCCTCCGAGCCGGTCCATCTTGTGCTCACCGATCTCAAACTTCCGGGCATCAGCGGGCTTGAGTTCCTGCAAGCCGCCAAGCGGCAAAATGCGGCCTTGCCGATCGTCGTCATGACGGCATTCGGCTCGGTCGAAACCGCGGTTGAGGCCATGAAGGCGGGCGCCAGCGACTACGTGCTCAAGCCGTTCTCGCTGGCGGAAATGCGGATGGTGGTGCACAAGGAGCTCGACCACTCGCGGTTGCAGGAGGAGAATCGTTCGCTGCGCGAGGCGCTGGGCCAGAAGTACAGCCATCCGAATATTGTTGCGCGCAGTCCGAAGATGCAGGAGGTGCTGGCGACGGTTGAACGGGTGGCACCGACGAACTCTACCGTGCTGCTGGGGGGCGAGAGCGGCGTGGGCAAAGACCTGATCGCGCGCGCTATGCACGAAAAGTCACGGCGGGCCTCGGGTCCGTTTGTGAAAATAAACAGCACGGCAATTCCGGAAAATCTTCTGGAGAGCGAACTGTTCGGCTACGAAAAGGGAGCCTTCACCGGCGCGGTCACGAGCAAGCCGGGAAAATTCGAACTCGCGGACAAGGGGACGCTATTTCTGGACGAGATCGGCGATGTGCCAGCGGCGATCCAGGTCAAGCTTCTGCGCGTGCTGCAGGAGCGGGAATTTGAGCGGCTGGGAGGCACGCGCACGGTCAAAGTTGATGTGCGACTGATTGCGGCGACCAACCGCGATCTGCGTGCGGCGCTGGAACAGGGAACGTTTCGCGAGGACCTCTATTACAGGCTCAACGTCGTGCCGATCGATATCGCGCCGCTAAGGGAACGCAAGGAAGACATTCCGGACCTGGCCAATCTTTTTCTGGCGCGATTTGCGAAGGATTCGGGAAGGCAGCTCCGGGGCATTTCGCCGGCCGCAATGCAGGTTCTGCTTGGGCATTATTGGCCGGGCAACGTGCGCGAATTACAGAACGTGATCGAACGCGCATGTGCACTGGCTGCCGGACCTGAACTTCAGTCCGGCGACATCCAACTGGATTTGCCGCGGAATCGCGTTGGCGGCACCACCGACCGCTTCTTGCCCGAGGGCATGACGCTCGACCATTGGGAAGATGAGATGATCCGGGAAGCACTCAAACGCGCCAATGGCAACAAATCGCAGGCGGCGCGACTGCTGGGGCTGTCGCGAAATGCGCTGCGGTACCGGCTGTCGAAGATTGGGATTGAGGATAGAGAGGGGGAGTGAGACGTCCGCGCCCTCAACCAGCAGCGCCGTGACGTTTGTTAATCTCTTTCTGTAAATCTCTGTCGCCGGCGATGACTGCAGACCGAAAAATGGAAGGACACACTTTCAGCAAGGTGCAGGCTACAAATAACCGCATCTCGGCTCTTAAGCCTACGGCATTCCGGTATATCTATTTGCTGGCTATGCTGGCATCGATGGCTCACCTGGTTCCTGGCATACAAAAGTCCGCTTTGGCTGGATGAAACCGTGTCCTATTGGGGAATCAGCGGCGGCTTTGCGCAAATATGGAAGCGTTCAGTCGAAGCACTGTATTTCCAACATACTTCTACGTCCTATGGGCGACACGGGAGTTATTCGGAAGCCGCGAGATTGTGCTGCGGGCTCCCTCTGTGCTGGCGATGCTGGCGGCTGTATTCGTTCTCTATCGGATCGCGCGGCAATTGTTTGATGAAGACGTTGCATGGCTCGTCTGCATCCTTTTCTGTCTTCATAGGGATGTTGCTTTTGCGGCTATCGACGCGCGGCCTTACGCGTTTGCGGTTCTCGCCACTAACCTTGCGATCTATGCCCTGATTCTGTGGGTCCGCGAACCGAAAACTTCCCGATCCATATTGCTAGGCGTGCTCTGCGGATTCATTTTCTATTTTCAATATCTTTATGCCGTGATTCTGCCGGCGTTCCTGGCTTATTACCTTCTGGTAAAAGGCAGGGCGATCGGAAGGGAAGTCAGGCAGATCATGGTCGTCCTGGCCAGCTTCGCGATGATATTTCTGCCGGTGGTCCCCCGGCTCTTATATCTGATTTCGCGGCGCAATAATTACAACTTCACTGGACCTCCAACGATTCCACAGTTGCTGGTTGGTTTTCTGCCAACGGCCGTGCCTCTCATCTGGCTCACGGCGGCTACCGCTACTGCCCTCCTTAGCAAGTTTTACTTGCGCCACCTTCAAATCTCTCAACCGTTCCTGCTCCCCCTGCTGCTGGCAGTTATTCCCCCGGCACTTCTGTATGAAATTTCCGTTCACGCTCCCATAAGAATTTTCGTGAGCCGGTACCGGCTTGTCGGAGTAATGGGAATGGT
Organism: uncultured Acidobacteriaceae bacterium; assembly: GCA_963821295.1. GTDB lineage: Bacteria > Acidobacteriota > Terriglobia > Terriglobales > Acidobacteriaceae > Acidiflorens. Next base: position 126,113 of record CAWGDB010000005.1, read on the forward strand.
GCTGCTGTGGGGAGTTTTGGTTGCGGTCATCGGTTCGGTACCACTTCGACTGATGCTATGCATGGTATACGTACCCTGGGCGATCTTTTCTTACTCCAGTTCGCCAGCCGCGCATCACCACTCGTACTCCTGGAAGGCAGCATTGGAATATGCCGACCGCGTAGCCAGGCCCGATCAGGCTCCGCTGCTGATCTGCAGCGACCTGCCACAGTCAGACTTTGAGACCATGCCCAGCTGGACCGCAAGTCGATAGTGAGTTATTTGCTCCCTTGAGTTATTACAAAGTCAGCGTGCCGGTGGTGCCTCTACCGAGAACGTTGAATGAACAGGCCGAGTCGATCGGCAGACGGTTTTTGTTCGAAGCCGAAGCGAAGCATGAGCGTTTCCTTGCTCTTGGGTACCGCGCGTCATATCCCACGCTTCGATGGCTGAGGAGTTTGAGTTCGGGGAAGTACGTCGCTCACGATCTCGGGGACTTCGACGGCGTTGCAGTTATCGAATTCGATCCTCGTTGATGGGCAACGAGGGTGCAGATGCACCTGAAGTTCACTCTGGCCGAAAAGCACCAACCTGGTTGAACCCGGCCACCGAAGCGGCTTGCGCGCCGGTCATTCTGGCCCCCGCTCGATGCTGTAACTTGCTAAAAACAAGAATGTTAGCAGGGGTAATGTGCAGCCTGCGAAGTTGGCATACTGGCTGCATTCACCTGAGCAGGATTTTCCAGGACCAGTGTGGAGGTTGGTATGCAGGTCATCAAGCTCAAATTCGTCTTTATCGCTGCACTTATCGCAGGACTTCTGATTGCAATTCCGGGCACGGTCATCGCGCAGAGCGCGGAGTCGTCCCAGAACCCGTCATCTGATCCGGGCCAGGTACAAGGCCAGGCTCCGGCCGCGGACGGGATGCAAGGCCAGACGCCGGATCAGGATCAGGATCAGGACCAGGACATCATGCAGGATCAGGGACAGGATCAGACACCGGCTCCGAGCGGGCATGGTTCAGCACAGCAAGGTTCGGCTCAGCAAGGTCAGGCGCAGCAAGATCAGAATGAGCGGCCTCCGATGACCGAGTTGCCGCCGAAGCCGAGCCCAAATATTCAGGCGCCTGGCCCTTACGGAGGCGGCAATCCGAACTCACCTCCGAACTATCCTCCGAACTATCCCCCGAACTATCCTCCGAACTATCCCCCAAATTACGGCAATCGTCCTGATGGCAATCGGGGCTATGGCAATTCTGGAAACGGTGGCGATTCGAACGAAACTTCTGAGAATAATGGGGTCGCGCGCGTCAGTCTGATTCATGGGGACGTTTCGACGCAGCGAGGTGACTCCGGCGACTGGTCTGCCGCTCAGCTGAACGCTCCCTTGATGACCGGCGACCGCGTTTCGACCGGCGACAAGGCACGCGTCGAGCTTCAGCTTGACTATGCCAACATCCTGCGCCTGGCGGAGCACACGCAGGCCAACCTTACGAACCTGACGCGTTCGCAAATCCAGATTCAGCTGGCACACGGGATGGCGAACTACACGGTGATGGGAAAAAGCGATGCGGCGGCGGAGATCGATACGCCCAACGTTGCCATCCGCACCGAGCGGAACGATGCCAGCTTCCGGATTCTTGTAACCGCCGACGATCACACCGAGGTACTGGTGCGGCGTGGCGAGGTTGAAATTACTACTCCGCAGGGCGGCACGCGCGTAGGGGCAAACCAGTTCATCACGATCCGCGGCAACGGCGACCAGACGCAATATCGCATTGGCGAGGCGCCGGCGCGGGATGATTGGGACCAGTGGAATACGGATCGCGACCGGACGATCGACAATTCGGCATCGCGCAAGCACACGAATGACTACTATGTGGGATCGCAGGATCTCGATAACAATGGCACCTGGCAAGACGTGCCGGACTATGGTCAGGCATGGTTCCCGAATGAGGGGCCGGGCTGGGTTCCGTATAGCGCGGGCAACTGGGTTTGGGAACCGTATTGGGGATGGACGTGGGTTTCGTATGAGCCGTGGGGATGGGCTCCGTATCACTATGGGCGCTGGTTCCAATATAACGGCGCGTGGGGATGGTGGCCGGGACCGGTGTATGGGTATCCGTATTATCGTCCGTTGTGGGCGCCGGCGTATGTGTCGTTCTTTGGATTTGGCGGCGGATTTGGATTTGGCCTCGGATTCGGTTGGGGATCGATTGGCTGGCTCCCGATTGGGCCGTGCGACTTCTTTCACCCGTGGTGGGGCGGCTACCGGGGACGTTTCGGGTACACGGGCTTTGGCGGCTGGAACCGGGGTGGATTTGCTCCGCTGCACCGGGGCGACCGCTTCTCGAACGTGCGGCTGGCGCAGAACGATCCGCATTTCCGGGGCGCGACCTCAGTGGCGGGCAATCGGTTTGGACAGGGACACGCGAATTTCCAACCGGTGAATCACGCATCGCTGCAGAACGCGCACTTTGCCACCGGCAACCTGCCGGTTACTCCAACTCGCGCGAGCCTGAGTGCCAGCGGCCGTCCGGCGGCTGGGTCGACGCTTGCTAATCGTGGCGGAAGCCAGCATTTCTTCTCGGCACACGGGACCAGCAATGCTGCCAGCGGACATTCGTTTGCACGCGAGCAGGCGCAGGTTTCGAATGCCATGCGGCAGAACGGGATCGCACCGGTTAATGGAAATCAGCGCGGCACAGAGAGCCGGAATAATGGCTTCGAGGGTCGGAACAAAAATGAGGGCGGAAACAACGGGGGCCCGACCAATAATGCTCGCTCGGAGCAGGGTGGCCGGGGATTTGACCGGCCAGGCGAGAATGCAGCGCGCTCGAATAACGAGACGCGCGGTAGCACCAGCTTCGGTTCCAGTGGAGCGAGGCCCGGCAATACTCCGAATTCCTCTTCCGCTCGCGAGAGTGGTAACGCCAACAACGGCGGATGGCAGAAGTTTTCGCCGATGGCGCCGCATTCGTCCGCCGAACAGTCCATGGGGCGCTCATCTAATGGCGGGGAACAGAACCGGGGCGCGTACGGTTCGTCTCGGGGATCCTACGGTAATCCGGGTTCCGCGGGACGGGGTTATGAAGGACGAGGCTATAGCGGTCCTGCGGGTCGAGGTTACGGCGACCCTCAAGGGCGTGGCTATAGCGGCTCCCGTCCGCCACTCAACATGAGGCAGCCCATCGTCACGCCGCGTTCTTACGGCAGCCCGTATGGCGGCCGCGGCTATCCCGGGTACGGCGGTGGACGCTCGGCTCCGAGTTACGGCGGAAGATCTGCCCCGAGCTATGGCGGCCATTCGGCACCCAGCGGCCACGGATCTTTCGGTGGCGGCGGATCGCACGGTGGCGGCGGATCGCACGGCGGTGGCGGATCACACGGCGGTGGCGGATCACACGGCGGTGGCGGGCGTGGTGGCCATCGCTAAATGAAATTCGGGGCGCGTCGTGCTTGACGGCAAATAGTTGACGGCAAGCGCTCCAAACGAAGTCTCTCTTCCCAGGTGGGACGCATAAGGTTCGCGTCCCCCTTTTTTTGCTTCGGGGAAACTCTGATTAAGTAGCCGGAAAAAGCACAAAATCGCAGGCGCGGGTGGGAGCCCAGGGGCTTAATCAAAACCGCGAAAGAGACGCGTGGCGAGCGCGTAATCAATATCATCTTCAGCCTGGGATTGGTGGCGACGGTTGTCGGGCTATGGGTCTATTTCCGGTGATGGAGTGCGCGTTTAGTGCGGAGCGCGGGCGAGCCTGAGATCGGCGAAGCTCGTCCACTTACCATCTTTGTTCTTCTGCTCCATCAGCCATTCCCAGGAATTCTTCTCCGCAGACCAGCGGAATGTAGTGTGAAACGGGCCGTCGGGATACTCAAACATGAAGTGGATGGCGTCACCATCGCGCGTGCCATAGCCGAGCGTTTCCGAGAATCGTCCTCCAAAGACGTCGAGCAGGTGGAGCAGATAGCGCTCGCTGACTGGATCGTAACCGAGAAACCAAATTGCGTCGTATTTATGTTCGTCGGCCGGAGCCTCCGCGGAAGTCTTCTCGTGGATGCGGAGAAACTGATGATTGAGCACCCACTCCGCCTGCACCTCATGGTGCGCGTCATGGCCCATAACCTGTCCAGCCATCTTCCAGGCACCGGTCATGTGGTCGACGAGATCGTCATGCCACTCGGCGGGAGTTTGGGCGGTCGAACGCGCGCAAGGCAGCGCAATCAGCAGGGCGGCGAGCAAGGTCCAGAGGAACGAGGCTTTCACGAAATCGAACCCTCCAATGATCGTTGGCGGCGGCAAATTTGATCGTCCGAAAGACTTTGATCTTCCCGTGCTGTCGGACGCAATGCGAGCCTTCATTCTAATCGCAATCTAATCGGCGCCGCGAAGAATGGAGTAGAGGGTGCTATTCCAGCGTGCATATTATTGCGCCCGCACTATTGCATAGGATGGGCGGGTGACGCGACCTTGATGGTGAATGGTCCGGCCTTGTCGTCGACGATCCTGTAGTCGCTGGGCACGGTAAACATTGAGGGGTCAGGCTCCGAGGCATTCACGTTCGTGAGTTGGGTCTTCAACTCTCCAGCCCAGGGGTCGTTGTGCTTGGTCAGGACAGTCGCCTTCAATTCCGAGGAATACCAACGCTCTGACGTCACTGCGATCGGTTTATCATTTCCCATCTTCCCGCTGGGGATTGTCGTGGTAATACGTGTACCGGTAGCACGAATGCCGTCAATCGATTGATCGCCAAGGCTTTCGGTAGTGGGCGCTTCGCTCGAATCTTGTCCGGGATTGTTGACAAATACCTTGCGAAACATGACGTCGGGCCCCGGACCTCCGCTGCCCACCTCATTGCCAGCACCATTAAAGATCATCACCGGCCCGCCGACTTGCCCGCTGGCAGCGACGCTAGCTGGGCCCGCAAGACCGATGCCGCGAGCAGCAGGGCCGGCCGATAGAGCCATTTTGTGCGCGATCTTATTCTCGGTGTCGAGCAGGTAGCGAACGCCTGCTGTCGGGTCATCGATGGTAATGAGTTTCGGGGCCGACGTTTGAGCAGCCGCTCCGAGCAGGTTGAGGCCGGCTTCGCGGCGGGTGCGCCCTTCGCTGTCCCTGCAGAGTGAAGAGTTGTCGGAGGTATGGATGCGGTTGCCATCGGCCAGCAGTTGCGTGTGCTCGGACGTGATGGTGGCGCAGAATGGCGCGCCTTTAGCTGGCGCAACGTCCATGTTATTGTCGACCCGCATGGAAATCATGCCGGGCCTGGGTTGCAGCATCGGCCCCGGCGCGACAGCGGCAGTGGCTCCAGAATCGGACGAGGTTTGGGCGGCGACGCTGGCAACCAGGACAACCGTAGCGATCAGAGCGAGAGCGCTAACTTTAGAGTTCATCATGTGTTTCCTCCGGGAGTCTTTGTTTCTCCGATCCTTCCTTCTCCAATCCTGCCTTCCCCAAAGAACTTTCATTCCAGTATGCGAATACCGCGAGCGATTCCGTCCGAGCCTACGAGGACGTCCTCACATATCTTCGCGCAGCCCGGCGAATAGTTCCAGAAAATCCTATCTTTCTGAAAATGCGGGCGGGCGGCGGCCTCACGCGCTGGCCGCTTGCCAAGTCCTACAATATTCGCACCCCTAATTCGTCTACATCCGTAGATGAAGGACGCGGCCAGCACGGTGCGGATGAGCGTGCGGATGACCGAGCGGATGAGCCTCGAACAGGATCGGCGAATCTCCGAGGTGGTCGAGCATCAGCAGTCCCGCCTGCGCAACTTCATTCGACGCCGGGTGCCTGACCCGCGCGATGCCGAGGACATTCTGCAGGAGGTCTTCTACGAACTGGTAGAAGCCAACCGCCTGCTGATGCCGATCGAGCACGTAACGGGATGGCTCTTTCGCGTTGCGCGCAACCGCATCACCGATCTCTTTCGCAAGAAGAGGCCGGAGAGCTTCAGCGATGCCGTGGTGGCCGACGATGAAGATGAGTTGCTGCGGCTGGAAGACTTGCTGCCTTCGCCCGATGCCGGCCCGGACGCTCTTTACGCCCGCAGCGTACTCCTCGATGAACTCGAGTTTGCGCTGGACGAGCTACCGGACGAACAGCGCGAGGCGTTTGTTGGACACGAGATTGAGGGCCGCTCCTTCAAAGAGATGGCGGCCGAAACCGGCGTGAGTGTGAACACGCTGCTTGCGCGCAAACGCTATGCGGTGCTGCATCTGCGAGGGCGATTGCAAAGCATCTACGACGAATTTACGAAAGCGTGAGGTATCGAACATGAGAAAAAAATGGTTTTTTATTGTTCCGGCGGCGATGGTGGGGATTGCGCTCTTCATTTTTTTCGGCGGCTGGTGCGTGATGATGCTGTGGAACTGGATATTGCCGCTACTCTTTGGCTGGCACCAGATCACGTTCTGGCAAGCGCTTGGCCTGCTGATGCTGTGCCGGATATTGTTCGGCGGCATTAGTGGTCGAGGGTTGCACCGGTCCAGATTTCGCGGTCGCATGGGAGGCCGCTGGGAACGCATGACGCCAGAAGAGCGGGAGAAATTCCGGCAAGGCATGCGCGAACGGTGTGGTTTCGGCGCGCCGGCCGAGAGCAAGGAATAATTCGAGCTGAGAAATTTCGCGCCAACGCGTCCCGTCGGAGGGTTCGTAGAATGCGGCGCAAGGATCTGCGGCCGATCCGACTTACAAAGGCCGCAGATCCCTCGATGCCTAGTTGACAAAAGGAACGTTGAGGTTATCCGGACCCATCTATTTCGGACTCTGGATCGCCGCATTCAACGTTGAGATGTCGAACGTGCCCAGGCCGGTCGTCAAATCGTAGCCGGGCAGAGCGGTGTACAAGCCATTCCCGCCCAGGATGATGTCATGGAACCCAGTGGGGGATGCTGCACTGGGGAGTGTGGTTGCGCCGTTATAGAGTGCAGGACCTGCGAATCCGATCTTGTTGTTGTGCGCACTTTGCAAACGAGCCCAAACGCCGAGCGCCAGCGGCGACGCAAGGCTGGTGCCTCCGTAGCAGCACTGCTCGGTGCCGTTCAGCCAGAGATAAACGCCGCTGTTTGGATCAGCGTCCATAGCAATGTCAGGAACGCCCTTGCCCACGGTGGAGAAAGTATTCACAGGTGTTTGCCAGAATCCGCCGCCATCGAACTGGCTCAGGCCCCCGCCACCTGCATACCAGGTGATCTCCTGATCGTAAGTGCCATCGCTGTTGGTCAGCAGAGTGGTACCGCCGACACCCATCACGTAAGTTGAGGACGCCGGATACTCGACCATGGGTGCGCCCGCTCCCGGAACGCCGTTCGCACCGACGGCGATTCCGCACGCCGACCCGGTATCGCCGCTGGAAGCGAAAACGGTTTGGCCTTGCGCGGCGGCTTCCAGAAATGAGTTATCGTCGGCGAGCATCGAGCCGTCGAGGTATGGGAAGACTTCGCAAATGCCGAAGGATGCGCTGCCTGCGCGCGCCAGTTTCTGGGCGGCAAAACGATTGAACATCAATGCTGTGTCGGAATCGGTCAGCGAAGTGGTGTCATAGATATAAAGTGTAGAAACGCTGGCGGCCATGCCGGTCGAGTATTGGGTATCGAGGTCGAACTCATCCGCGCCAGAAGTATCGGTGCTCGCAATCCCTACCAGTTCGACTTTCACAGGAACTTGTTTCAGGCCATTATGCTGCTCGGCAAGACGCAAATCGCTGATCACTCCGGAAACATCGCCCTCGGCAAAAATTGCAATGGGAGTTTTGGAACCAGTCGGTGTCTTGCCTGCATCGTAGGCAGTCCAGAAATTCGCCGGGCGATATGAACCCGGGAAGTTTGGCACGGCGATAGTAGGAGTACTCATGACGGCCGCATTGTTCAAACCAAGAACAGCAGCCACAATTCCACCGAGACCGGCCGGAACTTCCGCTGCATTTAAATTCGCATACACCGGCTTGTTGCCGATCTGGTAGGCCTCAAGCTGGGTATTGAATGCCTGCCGCACGGCAAGCGCGGTGCCATCGGCGGCAATCATCAGGTTGTTCGGTTCGACCTGGATATTTTTGAATCCCTGAGTATTGAGGTAACTTATGACCGATTGCACTTGCGCACTGGTGGGAGAATAATGCGCGACAAAATCGGAGGGCTGCAGTTCCTGTCCGTATTGCAAACTTTTGGTATTCGTAATGCTTTGAACGTAGGCGGACAGAGCAGCGCGATTTTGAATTTGCAATGCAACGTTAACGTGGATGGGAGTCGAGTCGGCCAGCGCTCCCTGGTCGATCGCATTGGCAAGAGCGGGACCGATTGCCTGGGTTGCGGTCGGCACCCAGGTTTGGGCCGCCGCAATGGCATAGAAGAGACAGATACTGGCAAGCAAGACGAGAGACGCACGGACGCGCAGGTTTTTCATTTATTTCCTCCAAAAGTTTTATCAGGTGTTCAGGAATTGCTGGCGAGCTGCCGAGGACGGGGCCCGGAGAATTGTGGCGCGCGAGCCAGCAACGAACAGACTTGTCTAAAGCATCTGTGGTGCCAAAGACGAATCGGACGCGAGTCGGCGGATAAGTTATTGACATTTCATTGCGAACTGTGAGGGATAGCGAACGTGTGCTTCAGATAGCGGGGAGCATTGTATAAATTTTTCGCAGCTCGTTCAGCGGCGCAACGCGAATTTATGTAGTTAGAAAACGATAACTACGAGATTCGCAGGAAGTAACTACAGTGTTCTACCGAGAAGGCAGACTCACTTCGCAATGCATTCGCGACCCTGCACTCATGACGAATAATGCGGACTGCGGCTGAGCGCGATTGCCGGTTACCTTGGTTGGTTCACTCCGCTCGTTGGCTCGGACTCATTGACTCGGGCTCATTGGCTCAGGCTCGTTGGCTCGGGTACAGTAAATGTGAGCGGATCGCGGTACCGGCCCGCCAACCAGGAGGAATCATGCGTAAAGTTCAAGTTTCCGCAGTAATCGGTTGCCTTTTCGCCATGACCGCATTCGGCAGGGCGCAGGCCAGAAAGCCCGGGCTGTGGGAATTGACTACGACGATGACGTGGCAGCAATCCCCACTTCCTCCGGGCATGGCTGCGGGCAGCGGTGAACATTCGCCCTTCAGCGGAGTCCCGCATACCACCCAGGTTTGCCTGACTCAACAGCAGATCGACAAGTACGGCGCCATAATGCCGACGACTCGCGGATGCAGCCTGACTCACGTCGTCAAAAAATCGAACAGCATGACGGCTGACATGGTTTGTACCGGAATGATGAGCGGCAAGGGAACCTTGGAATCCTCGTGGACCGATGATGACCACGCCACCGGCAAGATGCACTTTGTCGGAGAGATGGAATTTTCTGGCAACAGCAAACCAGTCGAATGGACGACGGCTTCTCACTCAGTATTCAAAGGGGCGGACTGCGGGTCCGTGAAACCTAACCCCATCATGCCGGATAAAGATAAGTGAGCTTGTAACGGTGGACACGCGACCGTCCACACGTTACCACTGTGGCAACGCCCTAACCGCGGTCCTGGTTTAGAATGCTGATACTTCTTGGTCATCCCCCAATTTCAGGGAGTGCGCCGTGGAAACCCCCGGATCGCCGAAGAAACTGGCCGGCCGTTATGAGGTGAGGGAGATCCTCGGGCAGGGCGGCATGGGCCTGGTGTATCGAGCCTACGATACCGTTGTGCGCCGCGAAGTTGCCGTCAAGACCATCCTCGATATTCCCGACCCCGCCTCGCTGCAGTTGTTCTACAAAGAATGCGACGTGCTCGCCTCGATGAGCCATCCCAACATCGTCGAGATCTTCGACATCGGAGAATTTGAAGAAGAGGGAAAGAAGAAGCCGTACTTCGTCATGCCGCTCTTACCGGGCACGACGCTCGACCACTTCATCCGCAAAGCCAGCCACCGCCTGACGGTGGAGCGCACCGTCGAAATCATTTCGCAGACTTGCCGCGGGTTGCAGGCAGCGCATGAGCGCGGCCTGGTGCATCGTGATTTGAAGCCGAGCAACATCTTTGTAATGGAAGACGACTCGGTCAAGATTATCGATTTCGGGGTCGCGCACATGGCGGACGCGCACACCACACGCGCGCAAAAGGGAACGCTGCTCTACATGTCTCCCGAGCAGATCCAGTTGAAGCCGCTATCGGCCGCCTCGGACATTTTTTCATTGAGCGTGGTCTGCTATGAGGCGCTGAGCGGGAGGCATCCTTTTCAACGCAGCCGCGCTGACGAGGTGGTCGAGGCAATCCTCACACAGATTCCGCCTCTGGCCTCGGAGTTGAACTCGGCGGTTAGTCAATCCGTCAGCCGCGTGGTTCACAAGGGGATGGCCAAGCAGCCCTGGCACCGCTTTGCGAGCGCACGCGAACTGGGCGACACGCTGGGCAAAGCCATGCGCAACGAGCCCATCGGATTTTTCGATCCAGAGCGGACTCGTCCTCGCCTGCAACGCGCCACCAAAGCGCTGGCCGACGGCGACCTTCAATTTGCCGGTGAAATTCTGGGCGAGTTGGAAGCTGAAGGCCACATGGACACCGACATTGGAACCCTGCGTCGCCAGCTCGATACAGCCGCGCGCCGCAAGACGCTCGCGCAGTTGCTGGATGCGGCCCGGGCGCGTTTTGAAGAAGAAGAGGACCCGCTGGCTTTGCAGAAATTGCAGGAGGCGCTGCAGATCGAGCCGGACAACGCGACCGCGCTGGCGTTGAAGAAGAAAATCGAAAACCGGCGCAGCGAAAGGCAAATTGAAAGCTGGTACCGCCTGGCCCGCGAACACATCGACAATCATGCGTATCCGCACGCGCGCGAGGCGTTAGAGAACGTGCTGCAACTCCGGCCGCAGGAGACGCGGGCGTTGCAGTTGCGGGCGGAAGTGGACCGGCAGGAACAGGACTACAAGAAGCTTCGTCAGGAAAAGGAGCAAGTCCATCGGGCGGCCGTGGATGCGTGGGAAAAAGGCGATGTCAGCAGCGCGTTGGCGAAGTTGGGCGTGGTGCTCGAACTTGACCGCCGGGCGCCCGATTCCATCAATCGCGAGAGTGGGGCGCGATACCAGAGCTTCTACAACGAGGTGCGCTCCGAGCACGACGCTATGAATACCGCATACGCGGAGGCGCGCAAGCACCTGGCGGAGCAGAATTTCCCGAAGGCGATTATGGTATGCCAGACCTATCTGGCCAAGTATCCGAGCAATGCAATTTTCCAGGCGCTCCGCTACGACATTGAAGAACAGCAACGGCAGAATCTTTCGGCCTTGATCGCTTCGCTGGACCGGCAAGTCGAGGCCGAGCCCGACCTGGACAAGCGCGCCAGTATTCTTCGCGACGCACTGCAGCAGCATCCCGGGGAGTCGCATTTCGAGCGCGCGCTGAGCCTGGTGCAGGACAAGCTTGAGCTGGTGAATTCCATTGTGGCGCGCGCGCACCTGCACGAAGAGCAAGGTGCGTTTAGCGATGCCTTGAACGATTGGGAAATTCTGCGAACCATCTATGGGCAGTATCCGGGATTGAAGTTTGAAGTGGAGCGTCTGCAAAAAAGGCGCGATCAGCAGGCGCGCATCGAATCGCGAACGCAACTGATCGAGCAGATCGACGCTTGCATGCACTCCGGCGATTACGGCCGGGCGTTCGAACTCCTGCACAATGCGGAGACTGAATTTCCCCATGACGACGAATTGAAGGAGCTGGAAAAGCTCGCCCAGCAAGGGGTTGAGCGCAAGGCGGAATCGCACCGTCTGATGACGGAAGGGCAGGAGTTGTGCGCGCGGCAGAAGGCTGCCGAAGGCATCCCGCTGTTGCGGCAGGCATACGAGCTTGATGAGAATAATCCGCTTGCAAAGGCGGTGCTGGCCAATACGCTGGTCGACCATGCGCAGGCCCTGGTCGAAACCGATTTACGGGAGGCGGAGAAGCTGGCGAAAGAGGCGTTCGATTTGAACCCCTCGCATCCGATGGCCAAGACGATGCGCACGCTGATTCTCGACCAGAAACGCGAAATGTTTGTCAGCGAATGCGTTTCTCAGGCGCGCAAGCTGCAAACTTCAGGCGACCTGGCCGCGGCTCTGGCGCGAGTTGAAGAGGGACTCGCGGCCCATCCGCGGGAGCAGCGGTTGATCCAGATCAGAGACGCCGTGCAGCGCGATCTTCAGGCACAGCGGCGGCAGATACGCCGGCGCGATCTGGAAGAGTTGCGCCGCCTGGAAAGCGAGGCGGAAGCGGCAACCGATCCCGATGCGAAGCAAGGCCTGCTGGCACGGGCTCGGGAGTTAGCCGGCAAATATGTCGAGGATGAAGAGGTCCTATCTACCGCGAACGGGGTTTTGCGGAAGTTCAAACTTCCTCCCGTCCTTTCTCCCGTTGCGGGGAACGCATCAAGTCAGGACGTAGCTTCGGGAAGCGCGACGCTTTCACACGCCGGATCCACATCCGCCGGAGCGCCGACGGTGGGGGTTGGGTCAGAGGGCGGGGCGGCACAGCCGCCTGCCGCGGGCCCTTCTCTTTCGCCATTGGCCGCGTCCTCTGCGCTGCCGGCAAGCGGTATGACGTCCGAGGCACCGGGGACGAAGATTCTGGCGCCGACGCCCAGGAAAATTCCTTCTGCGGCGGCGAAACGCCCCGGCTTGAGCGCGTCCAACATTAAGGTGCTGGTGGGCTCGGGTGCGGCCATCGTGTTGTTGCTGGCAGCTTCAATGTTCTTCCGCAGGCACAAGCAGCCCGTGGAGACTCCGCCTCCCGAGCCTGTTGCCTTGCAGCCAGCCGCTGCCCCGGCGCAACCGGAGCCGCAGTTGCCAATCGTGAAGCTATCTTCTGACGAGGCGAGAGGCAAGGTGGGGTTCGACGACCAGCCGCCTGCCGATCTGCGCGATGCGCAGTGGACGCTGGACAAGGTCCCTGCCGGCGATCACACCCTGAAGTTTGAGGGCCCTTCGGGCGGCTTCGTGGCCGCTTTTACCTCGGCGACTGGAAGCTTGCCCATCATCAAAACGCCTGTGACGGCCAACGGCGTTTTCGCGGTCGTTGTGTGCAGTATGGGCGATCACGTGCACGTTTATTCAAGCGATGCCGGGGTCAAGGTAAGTCTTGATGGACAGGCGGCGCTCGACCTGCCCGCCGATGGTACGGATCTTTCATCCGTCACCGCAGGCGCGCATGAATTGGCCGTGCGCCACGAAGGCGAAGAATACAAACTGGCAATCGAATTAGCGGCCGCGCCCGCGCTGGACGCATTTGTCGAGTCGGGAAAGAATGTCGGCACGCTGGTCGTAGTTGCTGGACAGGATAAAGCGCGGGTATTCCTGAACGGGAAAGCGCTCGAGCAACAGACAGAAAAGGGCCAACTTCGCATTGCCAACCTGGAGCCGAAGGAGTACGTGGTTCGCGTCGCGAAGGCTGGTTATCAGGATGTTCCTGAACAAAAAATCCGCATTCGCAAGGGCCAGCAAGGCAGGCTGGTCTTCGGACTGGTTGCCGTACCGCACCTGGCCTCGCTCAACATCCAGAATGGGCCTCCCGGGGCGACGGTTCTCATCGATCAGACGGTTGCGGGAACCGTGCAGCCCGACGGCACACTGAACCTTTCGACGGTCGCTCCCGGGGACCACGTGATCGAGCTGCGCAAGGATCGTTTCAAAGCCCGGCAGATCAGGAAGCACTTCGTTGCCGGGGCCCCCGTCTCTCTGGCAGCGAATGAGGTCGCCCTGGAGGTTGCGCCGGGTGAGCTGAAAATAAGCTTTTCTCCCGCCGACGCCCAGGTCACGTTGACGAAAGCTGGCGAGTCCTCCATCAAGGCAAGCAATGGCGGCGTGCTAAGTCTGGCCGCTGGCACTTACATTCTTGCTGCCCGCACCGCCGACAATTTTGTTCGTGCAGCCCCGGTCGAAATCACTGCAGGCCAGTCGCGTCGTCTCGACTTGTCGCTCGGTTCGAGCGGAATGTCGAAGTGGGACGATCAGGCGGGTTGGCGACAAGACGACAAAGGACTGTTCGTTCGCAAAGGTGGCGATTTCGTCACTTATGGCGTTTCGCCGGCGGCAGGAACATTCATCTTCTCCGCCATGCTGACGAAGGGACACCGCCTGCAGTGGGTGGTCAACTACACGGATCCGAGCAACTACGACCTGTTCCAGATCGACGACAACAATTTTTATCGGACCGACATTCGCAACGGCCAGAAGAGGTCCGAGGCAAAAATTCCGCACAAGAGCGGAAAGAAGAGCTTTCGGACTGTGCAGATTCGCGTGTCTCCAACGGAAATCATCCACCAGATCAAGCAAGGGGACGCCTGGGTGGTTCTCGACCGGTGGACGCTGCAGGGCAACAATCTTTCCCTCGGTAAGTTTGGTTTTTATCTTCCCGGCGGCGATCAGGTTTCGCTGGCAAGCTTCAGCTATTACCTGGACCTTAGCCTCCGTTAGGTGCAGAACGAGAGGCGCCTTCAAATACTGAGCGAAGAAGCCCCTTAGTTAATTTGATTTGCAAGCGGATAAAACGAAAGCGCAATTGGCGCTGTAAGCTTGCCCCCGACTTCAGTAATCTTTCCGGAAGGATAGCTGTCTCGTAGGCTTGTATTGCAGGCTCGTACCGCGGGCTTATGCGGTAGGCCGCAACTCAATGGCGACCGGCATCGCACTCCAACCATATCCAGTCAAGCGGCGTTGGACCCGTTATAAGGTGGATGTGCCGCTTCGATTGATCGTCCAACGCCCAACGAAAGTCGCGATCGTCGAAGGCCGTGGTTCAGAGCTGAACTGCGGCGGGATGACTGCTTTCGCTGGTGTTGAACTCTCGGTGAACGATCAGGTCGAAGTTGAGTTCACACCACCGTACTCGGGCAAACCGATAAGGGTCCGATGTTTTGTTCGCAGCCGACATGGCTACACCTATGGGGTCGAATTCATAACTGAAAACGATGCCGACTATGAAAGTGTAGGGCAGATCGAGTCGATTCTGAAGAGCATGGGCTCGCCGACCGGGTAGACTTACTTCCACACTCTGGATAAAAGCGCGCTCTCCCGCCCTGGACAGGCAAATCCATGGCCCACAATCTTTTCCGGATAGGACTCTCCAAAAGAAGTAGTTATAGTGGTCCTTACTCGGTCCTAACCTAGCCAACCTACCCTCCTGACAAGTGGCACCGTGGTGCCATTTACGCTTTGTATCCCCGGGACTAGAGTTGCGAACGAGCAGTTCTGGGGGAGGGCTGTTCAACGATAACGCCCCATCGCTCAAATTGAGGCTGGGGCGTTTTCGTTTGGTTTCCCCAGGTCGCAGTCCGCACGTTGTGGCAGAAGGCGGCTGGCAGGTCTTGCTCGGCCGAATCGTTCAAGCCTCATCATTCTGCACTAATAGTTCATTCAGGCCGTGGTACGGAGAAAACATGACTCATGACGAGTGGGGCATAGGAAGGGAATAACTTTGAGTCTCCCCTTCCCAAACCGATTGCCCGCGCGTCGTGAAGCGTTGCTTGCGTGCTGTTTTTTGGCTGCCTTCGTTTCTCTGCTCGGGTTTGCCGTTCCTTCCGCACAGGCGCAAAATGTTCCGCCCGTTCAGATCACGCAAAATGTGGATGAAAGCACGCTGGCGACGCTGGGGGGCAATACACGGCCCGAGGCGAAGGCGAAATACGATCGAGGACGGGTGGACGACAATCTCTTGATGGAGCACCTGCAGCTCCTGCTCAAGCGCTCGCCGCAGCAGGAACAAGACCTGGACAAGTTCATTAGTGACCTTCACGACCAGTCCTCACCCACCTACCATCGGTGGCTTACGGCCAAGCAATTCGGCGAGAGGTTTGGGGTATCGAAGCAGGACCGCGATACGATCGAGAAGTGGCTGCAGTCGCATGGTCTGAAGGTCAATGTGGATTACCCGAACGGTCTGCTGATCGATTTTTCGGGGACGGCCGGTCAACTGCGGGAGGCGTTGCACACCGAGATTCATACCCTGGACGTGAACGGGGTGAAGCACATCGCCAACATGAGCGATCCGCAGATTCCAGCGGCACTGGCGCCGGCAGTGGCGGGAGTTGTGTCTTTGCACGACTTCCGGCCGCACACCAACTTCAAACCAAAAGCGGAGTACACCGTCTCTGAAAGTGGAACGAAATATTACCTGGTAGTTCCAGGCGATCTGGAGACGATCTACAACATCAATCCACTTTTCACCAATGGTATTACGGGTTCGGGTCAAACGATTGTGGCGGTCGAGGATACCGATGTTTACACCGCCGATGATTGGACCTCCTTCCGTACCGTATTTGGACTTTCCTCGTATACGGACGGTTCCTTCACGCAGACCCATCCGGCGCCTCCGAGCGGAACCAATAACTGCGCCGATCCGGGAGAGAACGGAGACGACAGAGAAGCGATTCTAGATGCAGAATATGCCAGCGCATCTGCACCGAGCGCGGCCATCGTGCTCGCTTCGTGCGCGAATGCGGGAACTTTCGGCGGTTTGATCGCGCTGCAAAACATTCTGAACGCAGGCAACACGCCGCCGATCGTAAGCATGAGTTATGGGGAATGCGAGGCCGCGAACGGTGCAACGTCCAATGCCGCTTTCAACGCAGCCTTTCAGCAGGCAGTCGTGCAGGGGATCTCGGTCTTCGTTTCCTCAGGCGATGATGCGGCCGCGGGCTGCGGCAGAGGGCAAGAAGACAACCCGTATGGGATCGGAGTCACGGGCTGGGGATCGAGTCCCTATGTCGTTTCGGTCGGCGGCACCGACTTCGGCGATACATTTGCAGGGACCAATGCCGCTTACTGGAAACCCACCAATTCGAAGACCTATGAATCGGCAAAGTCCTATATTCCCGAGATTCCATGGGATGATTCCTGCGCCAGTTCACTGCTCGCGCAATTCGAAGGCTATAGCCAGACTTACGGGCCAAGCGGCTTCTGCAATAGCACCAAGGGAGAGACTAGTTTCCTGAACACGACCGGAGGCAGCGGTGGGCCCAGCGGGTGTGCGACAGGAACGCCTGCCCAACCGGGAGAAGTTGGCGGAACGTGCGCCGGTTGGCCCAAGCCCTCGTACCAGTCGTTGCTCGGAAATCCAAGCGACGGGGTGCGGGATATTCCGGATGTTGCCCTCTTCGCCGCGAATGGACCCTGGTTACACTACTATCCATACTGCTACTCCGGGCCCACAGGCGCTCCGTGTACCGGAACGCCAGTCACTTGGCCGGGAGCGGGAGGCACGTCATTCACCGCGCCCATCATGGCGGGCATTCAGGCTCTGGTGAACCAGAAAGCCGGTGCACGCCAAGGCAACCCGAACTTCATTTATTACAGTCTGGCCGCTGCCGAGTACGGTACGACGGGCGACCAAGCCTGCAATTCCACACTGGGAAACGCAGTTGACAGTTCGTGCATTTTTTATGACGTGACGCAGGGCGACAATGATGTGAGTTGCATTGGGAAAGTCAACTGTTACCAGCCCCAGGGCGCAAATGGTGTGCTCTCCACTTCCAACAGCGCCTATCAGCCGGCATTTGCTACTAACGTCGGATGGGATTTCCCGACTGGCATCGGAACTGTGAATGCCTACAATCTGGTAACGAACTGGCCGGCGACAGAGCCTCCTGCGATCATGACTCCGAATAACACGACTTTCGTCGTGGGCACGGCCGGTTCATTTACGGTTGGCACAGCGGGCATCCCGGTCCCCAATATCAGCGAGACGGGCGCTCTGCCGAGCGGCGTGACATTCGTCGACAACGGAAACGGGAGCGGCACTCTTAGTGGCAATCCTAGTGCTGGTGGCGTGTTCAGCATCAGCTTCACGGCACAAAACGGGATCGGATCGCCCGTCACGCAACCGTTTACGTTGACGGTGAATCAGCCCCCGGCGATCACGAGCGCGAATAACACCACGTTCACGGTGGGTGCGGCTGGTTCATTCACGGTGAGCACAACGGGCATCCCAGTCCCCAGTATCGGCGAGACAGGCGCTCTGCCGGCGGGCGTGACATTCGTCGATAACGGAGATGGCACCGGTACCCTCAGCGGGACACCGACCGCTGCCGGTTCATTCAGCATTGGTTTCACGGCACAAAACGGAGTCGGGTCGCCGGCAACGCAGTCGTTTACGCTGACGATAGGGAAGGGAAGTCAGACCATAACGTTCACGACGAACGCCCCGGCGAGTGCGACTTACAACACGAGCTTTACGGTGGTGGCGACGGGCGGCGGCAGCGGGAATGCGGTGGCTTTCACGAGCGCCGGATCGTGCAGCAATGCGGGAGCGACCTACACGATGACAAGCGGCGCCGGCACATGCTCGGTGATCGCTAATCAGGCGGGCAACAGCAACTACCTGGCAGCGTCGCAGGTCACACAGACAGTAAGTGCGACGCCTGCCAGTCAGACGATCACGTTCACGACGAACGCTCCGGCGAGCGCGCCTTACAACAGCAACTTCACGGTCGCTGCCACCGCCAGTTCGGGATTGGCAGTGGCATACAGCAGTGCGGGGGTATGCGGCAATGCGGGTGCCGGCTACACGATGACGAGCGGAACGGGCACGTGCTCGGTAATTGCCAACCAAGCTGGCAACAGCAACTACTCGGCGGCGGCTCCGGTGACGGAGACGGTGAACGCGACGTTAGCCACGCAGACGATCACGTTCACGACGAATGCTCCGGCCAGTGCGGCGTATAACGGCAATTTCACCGTGGCATCGAATGCGAGTTCAGGGCTGACGGTCGCTTACAGCAGTGCCGGGGTTTGCAGCAATTCGGGTGCGACCTACACGATGACGAGTGGGACGGGCACGTGCTCGGTAATCGCCAATCAGGCGGGCAACAGCAATTACTCGGCGGCGCCGCAGGTGACGCAAACGGTCAACGCGGCTCTGGCCGCACAAACCATCACGTTCACGACGAGTGCTCCATCGACGGCCGCCTATAACAGTAACTTTACGGTGGCGGCGACTGCCGGTTCGGGTTTGACGGTCGTGTACACCAGTTCGGGAGTTTGCACCAACACG
This sequence comes from uncultured Acidobacteriaceae bacterium, assembly GCA_963821295.1. Taxonomy (GTDB): domain Bacteria; phylum Acidobacteriota; class Terriglobia; order Terriglobales; family Acidobacteriaceae; genus Acidiflorens. The sequence continues at coordinate 145,074 of CAWGDB010000005.1, forward strand.
GGTGCGACCTACACGATCACGAGCGGAACGGGCACGTGCTCGGTGATCGCCAACCAGGCGGGCAACAGCAACTACTCGGCGGCACCGCAAGTGACGCAGGCGACAAAAGCGACGCCCGCCACTCAGACAATCACGTTCACGACGAGCGCTCCATCGACGGCGGCCTATAACAGCAGCTTTACGGTGGCGGCAATCGCCAGCTCTGGGTTGGCGGTCGTGTACAGCAGTTCGGGAGTCTGCACCAATGCGGGCGCGATCTACACGATGACGAGCGGGTCGGGAACGTGCTCGGTGATCGCAAATCAACCTGGAAACGGCGACTACTCAGCGGCAACGCAGGTGACGCAGACGGCAAAGGCCGCGCCCGCCAGTCAGACGATCACGTTCACAACGAACGCTCCGGCGAGCGCGACCTACAACAGCAGCTTCACGGTCGCAGCGACGGGCGGTGGTAGCGGGAACCCGGTGACCTTCACGAGCTCTGGATTTTGCAGTAACGCGAATGCGACTTACACGATGACGAGTGGCACAGGCACGTGCTCGGTAATTGCTAATCAGGCGGGCAACACCAACTACTCGGCTGCGCCACAGGTCACCGAGACGGTCAACGCGACGTCCGCCAGTCAGACGATCACGTTCACGACGAATGCTCCGGCAAGTGCGGCGAATAACAGCAACTTTACGGTAGCGGCCAGCGCCAGCTCAGGTTTGGCGGTCGCTTACAGCAGCGCAGGGGCTTGCAGCAATACGGGCGCGACGTACACGATGACGAGCGGGACGGGAACGTGCTCGGTGATCGCCAATCAGGCAGGCAACAGCAACTACGCGGCTGCTCCGCAGGTCACGCAGACAGTCAACGCAACGCCCGGTAGTCAGACGATCACGTTCACGACGAGCGCTCCATCGACCGCTGCCTATAACAGTAATTTTACGGTGGCGGCAACCGCCAGTTCGGGCTTGGCGGTCGTGTACAGCAGTTCCGGAGTTTGCACCAACACGGATGCGACCTACACGATGACGAGCGGGACGGGAACGTGCTCGGTAATCGCCAACCAGCCCGGCAACGGCAACTACTCGGCGGCCCCGCAGGTGACGCAGACGACAAAAGCAACGCCCGCCACCCAGACGATCACGTTCACGACGAGCGCTCCATCGAGCGCATCCTATAACAGTAGCTTTACGGTGGCGGCAAGCGCCAGCTCGGGTTTAGCGGTCGTTTACAGCAGTTCGGGGGTCTGCACCAACACGGGTGCGACGTACACGATGACGAGCGGGACGGGAACGTGCTCGGTGATCGCCAATCAGGGTGGCGACAGCAATTATTCTGCCGCCCCGCAGGTCACGCAGACGACTAAGGCCGCGCCCGCCAGTCAGACGATCACGTTCACAACCAATGCTCCGGCGAGCGCGACCTACAACGGCAGCTTCACGGTCGCGGCGACTGGCGGCGGCAGCGGGAATGCGGTGACCTTCACGAGTTCTGGATCGTGCAGTAACGCGGCTGCGACGTACACGATGACGAGCGGGACAGGCACGTGCTCGGTAATTGCCAACCAGGCGGGCAACGCCAACTACCTGGCCGCGACGCAGGTGACAGAGACGGTCAACGCGACGCCCGCGAGTCAGACGATCACGTTTACGACGAACGCGCCGGCAAGTGCAGCGAATAACAGCAACTTCACAGTGGCCGCAAGCGCGAGCTCAGGGTTGGCGGTCTCTTACAGCAGCGCGGGGGCTTGCAGCAATTCGGGCGCGACGTACACGATGACGAGCGGCACGGGAACGTGCTCGGTGATTGCCAATCAGGCGGGCAACAGCAACTACGCGGCTGCTCCGCAGGTCACCGAGACGGTCAACGCGGCGCCCACCGGCCAGACGATCACGTTCACTACGAGCGCTCCTGCAAGTGCGGCCTACAACAGCAGCTTTACGGTGGCGGCTACCGCGAGTTCAGGGTTGGCGGTCGTCTTCACAAGCGCCGGGGCCTGTAGCAATTCGGGCGCGACCTACACGATGACGAGCGGGACGGGAATGTGCTCGGTAATCGCCAACCAGCCCGGCAACAGCAGCTACGCGGCTGCTCCTCAAGTGACGCAGACGGCCAAGGCAACGTTAGCCACCCAGAAGATCACGTTCACGACGAAAGCTCCGGCGACTGCGGGTTATAACAGCAGCTTCACTGTGGCAGCTACCGCGAGCTCAGGGTTGGCAGTGGTTTACACCAGTGCTGGAGGTTGCAGCAACACAGATACGACGTACACGATGACGAGCTCGACGGATGCGTGCTCGGTGATCGCGAACCAGCCCGGCAACAGCAGCTACGCAGCCGCACCTCAGGTGAAGGAGACGGTTAAGGCGGCGTTAGGCAGCCAGACGATCACGTTCACGACGAACGCGCCGGCAAGCGCGGCGTACAACAGCAGCTTCACCGTCGCGGCGACAGGCGGGGGCAGCGTGAATCCTGTGGTGCTCACGAGTTCCGGATCTTGCAGCAATGCCAATGCAGCGTACACGATGACGAGCGGCACTGGCACTTGCTCGGTGATTGCCAATCAGGCGGCGGATAGCAACTACATGGCTGCACCCCAAGTCACGGAGACGGTCAACGCGACGCCCGCCAGTCAGACGATCACGTTCGCGACGAATGCTCCGGCGAGCGCGGGTTACAACAGCAACTTCACCGTGGCGGCGACCGCCAGTTCAGGATTGGCAATCGCGTACAGCAGTGCGGGCGTATGCAGTAATTCGGGTGCAACCTATACTATGACGGCCGGCACGGGCACTTGCTCGGTGATCGCCAACCAGGCAGGCAACAGCAACTATTCGACTGCGCCTCAGGTGACAGAGACGGTCAACGCGACGTCCGCCACGCAGACGATCACGTTTACGAAGAACGCTCCGGCGAGCGCTGTCTATGGCGGCAGCTTCACTGTGACCGCGACCGCGAACTCGGGATTGGCGGTTATCCTTACAAGCGCCGGAGCCTGCAGCAATTCGGGCGCAACCTACACGATGACGAGCGGGACGGGAACGTGTTCGGTAATCGCGAACCAGCCCGGCAATGCGAGCTACTTGCCCGCGCCCCAGGTCACGCAGTCCACAACAGCCACCCAGAAAAGCCAGACCATCACATTCACCGTCGACGCTCCAAGCACCGCACCGTATCAGGGCAGTTTCACGGTAGCAGCCACAGCCGGTTCAGGGGACGCGGTGATCTTCACCAGTTCCGGGGTATGCACCAACAGCGGCGCCACGTACACGATGACCGCGGCCACCGGCACGTGTACCGCGATTGCAAATCAGCCGGGTGACAGCAACTACTCCGCTGCCGCTCAGCTGACGGAATCGACGACAGCAGCAAAGGCCACGCCGACGGCCATCCTCAGCGGCGCTCCGGCCACGGCCGACTACCAGTCCAGTTTCACCGTAACGGCGACCACGAATGCCAGCACGAAGGCCGCCATCACAGCGACTGGTGGTAATTGTTCGATTAGCGGCACGAGCGTGACCATGACAAAGGGCACCGGAACTTGCGTGATCACGGCACGGTGGGCGGCCGATACGCACTATCTGACCGCAACCGTCGCGCAAAAGACAATTGCCGAGAAATTGACCTCCAGCATCGAGTGGGCCACCCCAGCTGCGATTACTTACGGGACCGCGCTCAGCGCAACTCAGCTTGATGCGACGGCCTTTTACAACACTACCCAGTTAACCGGCACTTTTGCCTATACGCCGGCGAGCGGAAACGTACCGGCCGCAGGCAATGCCACGCTTTCTGTGAAATTCACTCCGACGCAGAGTACCAACTATTCAACCGCGACTGACACGGTGACGCTGGCAGTGAACAAGATCGGCACAACGTCCAAGATCACGAGCACCGCGCCAGCTGCTCCCACCGTAGGAGCAGCCGTGACCGTGCATTTTAGTGTGACGGCTGGTTACGGCAAGCCAACCCAAACCGTAACGGTAACGAGCAGCACGGGAGAGACTTGCAGCGGTAGTCTCGCAGGCGGGATCGGAACGTGCGCGCTGACCTTCGCGACGTCAGGCACCCGCACCCTAACCGCAGCCTACGGGGGAGACGCCAACGACTTGGCCAGCACATCCGCCGGATTTTCGCTGACGGTCAATCCGTGATGCAGTCGGGGAAATGGCGGAAGCGAGTGGGAGTCGAACCCACCCAGGACGACGGAGTCGCCCTACGCCGGTTTTGAAGACCGGGACGATCACCGGACCGCATGCGCTTCCGTATTGATTGATACAAACGATTCCTACCGTCCATCATCCCGCGGTGCCTTTCACCGCGGCATTCATGGCTTCGCACGCACCATCCAGCTTCAGACTTTGTAGACGACAAACCGAACCAGCGAACGGTCCCTCAGTCTGTCGTGAGCCACTCCAGGGCCTCCGCGATGGTCTTGAACTCGGGGAAATTGCGCCGGGAAAATTTGCTGACGTCGCCACGGAACGAAGAGGGAAGATTTTCGGTCCCCACCCATGCTGATTTCTTGATGTGCGGTTTGTCGAAGACAGCGACCTCCTTCATGGTGCGGAGGGCTTCGTCGTTAAACGATGCCCCTGTGAAATCCGCGCACAAGAGGATCGATTCCAGCGGCCGGGCGGTCACATGGTCAGGAATTGAACGCACAAGCCTTTCGACTTCCGTTGGAGAACACGATGAAAGATCGACCAGCAGAATCTGTTTGCCATTGTGGGTGACGAATCGGATACGTTCCATCCCGAAAAGTTCTCCTTTCTCGGGAACAGCCAGGAGGAACGATACCATATCCGACTATTTCGGCTGGGCCACCGTCCGCAAGTAAGGCTTCAGAGTCTTGAAGCCGGCTGGATATTTTTGTTTCGCCAGCTCGTCCGACACTGATGTTGGAATGATCACATCCTGCCCGGGCTTCCAGTTCACGGGCGTCGCAACGTTGTGTTTTGCGGTGAGCTGCAGCGAATCGAGCACGCGCAGCACCTCGTCGAAGTTGCGGCCGCTGCTCATGGGATAGGCCATCATCATTTTGATCTTCTTGTCGGGGCCAACGATGAACACCGTGCGCACAGTGGCGTTGTCGGCCGCGGTGCGGCCTTCACAGGACTCACCGGCCTCGGCGGGCAGCATGTCATAAAGCTTCGCGACCTTTAATTGCGGGTCGCCGATCATCGGATAGTTGACCTTGTGCCCTTGCGTCTCTTCGATATCGTTGGCCCACTTGCCATGGTTGCTCACCGGATCGACGCTCAAGCCGATAATCTTGGTGTTGCGCTTGGCGAATTCGGGCTGCAGTCCCGCCATGTAGCCGAGTTCGGTGGTGCAGACCGGCGTGAAGTCCTTGGGATGGGAGAACAGGATTGCCCACCCGTCGCCGATCCATTGGTGAAAATCGATTGTGCCCTGGGTCGTTTCGATCGTGAAATTCGGGGCCTCGGAGTTAATGCGTAGAGACATGATCGTTCCTCGCGATTAGGGATTTAAGCGAAATGTCTGCCGTTTTATTCAACAGAGAATATGATGTTCAACCGCGAAAAACGCTTCAAACACTCAAGGTCGCGGAAATAGTCGCCGCGCGGATGGCGTTCGCGAAAATAAGATTGCGACCAAAACATGCTTTCGACATCATTAACGACGAGCACATGGTATCGCATCCGAAGACGAAACGCGGCTTGACCGCCGCACTCTGCTACAACCGATAAGATCGCTGATATGACGACTGCGACTCGAAAACTCGCTCTTGTGCAAGTCGATGTGTTCACCGACCGCGTTCTCACTGGCAACGCTCTGGCAGTCATTCCTGACGGACGCGGCCTTTCGACCGAGCAAATGCAGGCGCTGGCGCGCGAGACCAATCTTTCAGAAACGACCTTCATCCTTCCGGGGGAGCCCGCGGTGGAAAAAGCGCGCGGCGTTCGGGTTCGTATCTTCACCGTGCAGGAAGAACTGCCGTTTGCCGGCCACCCGACGCTGGGGACCGCGTTTGTTCTCCGCGAGCAGTCAGGGGCGGCGGAGGTGAAGCTCGAACTGAACGTGGGCACGGTGCCGGTTCGCTTCACGCAGGCGGAATCGTCGCCGCTCGCCTTCGGGGAGATGACGCAGAAGGATCCGGAATTTGGCCCGGTCCACGATGCGCAAGCGATAGCAGCACTCACGAATCTGAGCGCGTCCGACTTTGATCCCTCGGCGCCGATCCAGACCGTTTCTACCGGGATGCCGTTTACCATTGCACCCCTGCGGTCGCTTAGGGCACTGCAAGGCATTAGAGTCGATCTGCCGCGCGCTTCAGAATACCTGTCCCGCAGTGGAGGAAAGTTTCTGTACTTTGTCTGTCCTGAAACCGTCGATCCCAACGCGCGCCTGCACGCGCGCATGATTTTTTACAACGGGGAGGACCCGGCAACCGGTTCGGCGGCCGGATGCTGCGCGGCCTGGATGGTTGCGCATGACGTTGCGGCCAGCGACGAGCAGATAATGATCGAACAAGGACTCGAAATGCACCGCCCGAGCAGCATTTTTGTGCGCGCGACGAAGCGAGATAACCAAGTGATCAATGTGCGCGTCGGTGGAAATTGTGTAGAAGTTCTCCGCGGCGAAATTACTTTGACGACCTAGTGCGCGAGACACTACTGAAGTTGCGGCTCACAGCATGTAGCACGATCCTGCCATCCACCGGAGTGCCATTGGCGAGCGCGGCACTTTCCCAACGCCGCGATTCTCGTTAGGATGCAGTCGCTCTGGATCTCCAGAAATAAAAAGCGGTGACGACAGTCCCCCGGTCAGGTCAATGAAGCCCAAGAAAACAATTCTCTGTGTAGACGATAACGAACAGGCATTATCCATTCGCAAAATCATGCTGGAAACGCGCGGCTATCGTGTAATCGCGTGCAACAATGGTGAATCCGCGCTCGAAGCGTTTCGCCGCGGCGGTGTCGACCTCGTGCTGACGGATCTGATCATGCCCGGCGTGGATGGTTCGCGGCTGATCGAGCAGATCAAAGCGATCTCGCCGCAGACGCCGGCCGTGTTGATCTCAGGCCGTGTAAAAATCTACGAGCGCGATACCCTGGCTGACGTTTTTCTTCCCAAAGGAATGTACGAACCCGTGGACCTGCTGGAGAAGATTCGGCTGCTCCTGGTAAGAAAACGCGGCCCCAAGCGGCAGGCCGGACTCGACGCTCATCCCGCGAAGGCGCAGCACGCGACCGTCGCATGAAATCATGCGATGATGGGACGCCTTGATACATTGTCTTCCCCGCTTCCTGTGATATCGTTTTCACTGGATGGCCGTATTCATCGAAGCGAAGGAACTCCGCAAAACTTATCGCATTGGCAAGATTGCTGTGCCGGCTTTGCGTGGCATTTCCTTCAGCGTGCAGGAAGCGGAGTTCGTCACGGTGGTGGGGCCGTCGGGTAGCGGGAAGTCCACACTCTTTTATTTACTGGGCGGGCTGACTCGCGCGGACTCAGGTAGCGTGAGCATCGACGGCGTCGATTTCGCTTCGCTGTCTGACGCCGAACGCACGCGTTTGCGCAAAAGCAAAATTGGATTTGTGTTCCAGAAATTTAATCTGCTGCCGACGCTCAGCGCACGAGGGAATATCGAAATCGCGGCAGATATCGCGGGCCTGGGCGCGCCCGATCCCGCGTTCCTGAAAAAGATTACGGAAATGCTCGGCATTGCGGGCCGGCTGGAACACCGCCCCAATGAACTCTCCGGCGGCGAGCAGCAACGCGTGGCGCTCGCACGGGCCCTCATCAACCGTCCGGCAATCGTTCTGGCCGACGAACCCACGGGCAATCTCGATTCCAAGAACTCGGCGATTGTGCTCAACATGCTGCGCCAGTCGAACAAGGAGTTGGGACAGACCGTACTCATGATCACGCACAATCCGGAGGCGGCGGAGTTTGGCGACCGCATCATCCATATGCGTGACGGCGAGATTGTGACACCGGATCAAGATCCGCAATGGATGCCACATACCCCGGTTGAAGGATTGCGGCCTTAATTGAAGACGAGCAGATTCTGAAATGGGGCATCGAATGGCAGATCGCGACGAACTCACCAAACCGATTCTTCCCGGCACCGCGCCCAGCGATTACGAGCGCTACCTGCACACCGACGAGCTGCTCGCATTGCAAAAAGCACCCGAAGCGCTCGCACACAAAGATGAGATGACCTTCATGGTCGTGCACCAGGCCTCGGAGCTACTCATGAAGGGAGCGGCCTTCGAACTCGAGCGCGCGCTCGAACATCTGGAACGGGGCGACTACGGCCACACGGCGCGTCTGATTCGGCGGGCGAACCAGCTGATCGAGCCCCCCATCGGGCTGTTGCATATCCTTGAGACAATCACGCCTTACGACTATCACATCATTCGCGCGGGGCTGGGCCATGGCAGCGGCCTCGACTCGCCGGGATTTCTGTCGTTGCTGCACGTCGGCCCGCGACTCGGCCACGCGTTTCATGACAAGCTCAATGCCGCCGGCATGACGCCGGATGACCTTTATCGCCGCCACGAAGAATTCTTCGGCCTGCACGACGTGGCCGAGCGGATGGTCGACTTCGACGAACGCATGCAGCTGTTTCGCTTCCACCACCTCAAGCTTGCCGAGAGGATCATCGGTGGCCGGGTCGTGGGCACGATGGGCACTCCGGTCGAAGTCTTGCAGCAGCGCATGGAGCACTGGCTCTACAAAGACCTGTGGGACGTCCGCAACCAGATTACGGCGGCCAGCCCCGTGCCGGCTGATAGCCATCGCCAGTAAGGCGGGACACGGCAGGGCACTGTCGCACAGCGCGCTGGCCTGGACCGGGGGCCCGTAAAGCTCGGGCTGAAGGGCCATTTGGCAGTGAATGAAAACCACGTTGCTCGGCGGGATGGGGTCATTTATACTGACGATGTTCGAGCGGGAGTAACTCAGTGGTAGAGTGCGACCTTGCCAAGGTCGAAGTCGCGGGTTCAAATCCCGTCTCCCGCTCCAGTTTTTCATCTTCCCCGAGCCCGTGAGGGCTTTTCGTTTGTTGGGAGGTAGGGCGCGGTAGCCAAGTGGTAAGGCAGAGGTCTGCAAAACCTCTATTCGTCGGTTCGATTCCGACCCGCGCCTCCAATTTTTCACAAACGTTGTTGCGGATCGAGGTCCTTCGCTTCGCTCAGGATTTCGCCAGCGGGCTCCGCTTCTGCATCCCGTCACGCAAAAACGCGCGTGCCGGGGACCACGGCTTCGCTCACGCCCGCAAATCGGCTCAAGTTCGATTCCGATCCGCGCCTCCAAATTTCGGCCGATTGTTATCTCAGAACTATAGTCATTTGAAGGTGTGGTAGCGGGGACTTGCCCCGCTGAACGGGGCGGAGCCCGTCACCACACAGGGAGGGCATGTTTCTTAGTGTGATCTTGTGTAAAACTTTTGTATTGCCTGTAAAACTTTTGTATTACCCGGCCTTACTCACAGACTCCACGCCCACAATCTCGCTACGTTTGGATCATGACAAGTGTGCCGGAAATCAAAGTTCATTCCAAGGGTAAGCGCGCGCGGGTTCTGTTGAGTTCAGTCTTCGGGCCATATGCGCAGGACGATGAGTTTGGTTCGCGCGCCATCAATCCCATGGAGCTCTACCACAATCAGGTGACGCGCGCGCAGGGCGGATTTTCGCTGCGCATGTTTCACCGCTCGTGGGGAATCATGATGATCCAGCAGAATATCTCTGCGCCCTGCACGGTGCTGGACTTTCCCACACGCGAAGATTTCGCGCGCGAACTCAAAACCAGCCATTACGACATCGTCGGAATTTCTTCGATCATCGTGAACCTCGGCAAAGTGCGTGAGATGTGCCGCATGGTGCGCGAGCTCTCGCCGAACTCGGTCATCGTTATTGGCGGACACGTGGCAGCGACCCCCGGGCTCGAGCACATGATCGACGCCGATCATATTGTGCGCGGCGAAGGCATCTCCTGGATGCGACGTTTTCTGGGCGACGATACCGAGGCTCCCATCAAACATCCCGAGATTGTTTCGGGGCTCAAGACGCGCATCATGGGCTTCAATCTGCCGGAAAAGAAAGGCCAGACGGCGGCGACCATCATTCCCTCGGTCGGCTGTCCCATGGGCTGCAACTTCTGCACGACCTCCGCGTTCTTTGGCGGCAAGGGCAAGTTCGTGAATTTCTATGAGACCGGAGACGAGCTCTATAAAGTTATGTGCCAGGCCGAGACGTCGCTGGGAGTGCAGACTTTTTTCATGATGGACGAAAATTTTCTGCTACATCGCAAGCGCGCCATGCGCCTGCTCGAGCTGATGAAGGCCGGCAACAAAGCTTGGGGCATGGCCGTGTTCGCATCGGCGAATGCGATCCGCCAATACAAAATCGAGGAACTCGTCGAATTGGGGGTGTCATGGATCTGGATGGGCCTGGAGTCTCCGCGCTCGAACTATGTGAAGCTCGAGGGCGCCGATTCGCACGAACTGACGCACACGCTGCGCCAGCATGGCATTCGCGTGCAGGGTTCGACCATCATCGGCCTCGAACATCACACGCCCGACAACATTCGTGAAGAAATCGAATACGCGGTGGCGCACAACACCGACTTCCACCAGTTCATGCTCTACACGCCGGTGCCGGGCACGCCGCTGTTTCAGGAGATGTCTGCGCAGGGACGGATGCTCGATGGCATTGATGTGGCCGACATTCACGGGCAGGACAAGTTCAACTTCCGGCACGCGGCGATTTCGCGCGACGACTCCAAGCGTTTTCTGGACTGGGCATTCTGGCGCGACTTCGAGCGCAACGGGCCAAGCCTTTCTCGTATGTGCGAGACCATGCTGATGGGATGGCGGCGTTACAAGAATTATCCCGACCTGCGCGTGCGCGAGCGCTTCGCACGCGAAAACGCCAAGCTTCGCACCGTCTATAGCGCCGCGTTGTGGGCGGCGGAACGCTATTTCCGCAAAATAAATGAGGATGTGAGCCGGCAGATCCACGAATTGCGGCGCGAGATCGGCAAGGAATTCGGCCTGATGTCGCAGCTGGTCTCGAGCGTGATGGGACCGGTGCTGCTGTGGTCGACGCGCCGCGAAGACCAGCGTCTGGCTCGCGGCGTCACCTACGAACCGCCCACAATTCTGGAGCGGCGCAACTGGGAGTTCCCGGTTCCAAGAAATGCTCACCCGCGACGAGAGACTATTCTTGCGGCCGCCGAAGCGGCCGTGACGATGCAGTCCTAACTCGGTTGCCGGAGCGGTGTTTTGTGCGAGGATGTTTCTCGTTCCCACCAGCTGTGACTGCGGTCACATTTCGGTATTTCCCAGAGGTATACAGTTTTTGGCATACCCCATTTGCGCACTTGAAATCGCGAAAACGGGGGGAGTCCTCCTCGTGATCTAATGGAGAAGGAGCTATCATCTACCGCATTCACGCGGCGGCTCCGCACTTTAGAGACGAAGGAGGGTCGACTTGCATCCAATAACTCAAGATCCTCTGGTGAGGGTCGAAGGGTTAAGTAAGGTCTTTCGCTCAGGCGAATCGGACCTGGTGCTCTTTGAGAATCTGTCGTTTCAGGTGAACAAAGGGACGATGCTTGCGATCGTAGGAGAATCAGGTGCCGGGAAGAGTACCTTGTTGCACATCCTGGGAGCGCTTGATCGTCCTTCCGCCGGTGCCGTATACTGCGCCAATTCCCGGGTGAACGCGCTTTCCGAGGATGTCGCCGCCGAGTTTCGTAACCGCGAAATCGGCTACGTCTGGCAGTTCCACTACCTGCTGCCGGAATTCACCGCGCTGGAAAATGTTGCCATGCCTCTGCTAACCCGCGGGCAGGCGCTTTCTACGGCCGAACAGGAGGCTTCGCGGTGGTTGCGCGAAGTGGGTCTCGAAGCACGCAGTCAGCACCGTTCCGGAGAGCTTTCAGGCGGTGAGCAGCAGCGGCTTGCGCTGGCCCGGGCATTGATCACCCAGCCCCAAATACTGCTGGCCGATGAGCCTACGGGCGATCTTGACGGGAAAACGGCGGAAGTGGTCTTTGAACTGGTATCTCGCTTGCACCGCGAGCACCAATTGACCTCTTTAATTGCTACTCATAATCTGGCTTTCGCACGACGGTGCCATAGAGTATTGAGGCTGGATCAGGGCAGAATAGAAGAGGTGGCGCCGGAATCGCTTCCGGCGTGAGGATAGGTAAAGTAGTAACCGAAGTACTTGGCCGCCAGGTGTAGCCAGGACACTCCGGTCACTGCGAGGCAAATATCGCTTGAAAGTTTGAGCGACATAAAGTGCCATAATCGTGGTAGGTCAGGGTTTGGCGGAGAACCTCTCTCCGCGAAAACTCTGGGGGGAATGGGCTTATGTTTGAACGCTACACGGAGAAAGCCAGACGCGTTATCTTCTTTGCGCGCTACGAGGCCAGCCAGTTCGGCTCTCCTTACATCGAAACCGAACACCTGCTGCTCGGGCTGCTGCGGGAAGATAAGGCTCTGACTAACCGTTTCTTGCGCTCCCACGCGTCGGTGGAATCGATCCGCAAACAGATCGAAGGCCACACTACGATCCGGGAGAAAGTTTCCACTTCCGTCGATCTTCCCCTGAGCAACGAATGCAAGCGCGTGCTGGCATACGCGGCCGAAGAGGCTGAGCGCCTCTCTCACAAACATATCGGGACCGAGCACCTGCTATTGGGCCTGCTGCGGGAAGAAAAATGTTTCGCGGCCGAAATTCTCCACGAGCGCGGCTTGCGTCTGTCGACCATTCGCGAAGAACTAGCCCGCACTGGCCAGGAAAAAGCGCAACCGCAACGCGGAGGCCAGCGCGAATCGTCATTGCTCAGCGAGTTTTCCCGCGACCTCACCCAAGCCGCCATGGACACTCAACTCGATCCGCTAGTCGGCCGCGACGGCGAAGTGGAGCGCGTGGTGCAGATTCTGTGCCGCCGCACCAAAAATAATCCAGTTCTAATCGGTGAGCCCGGCGTCGGCAAGACTGCCATCGTCGAAGGCCTCGCCCAGCGCATCGCCGATGGCGAAGTACCGTCGTTCCTCGCGGACAAACGCATCCTGGCGCTCGATCTTTCGTTGATCGTCGCCGGCACAAAATATCGCGGCCAGTTCGAAGAGCGCCTCAAGACCATCATGAAGGAGCTGATGGAGTCGCAGAATTCCATCATCTTCATCGATGAGCTGCATACTCTTGTCGGAGCCGGATCGGCCGAAGGCTCGCTCGATGCCGCCAACATTCTGAAGCCGGCCCTTTCGCGCGGCGAGATTCAGTGCATCGGCGCAACCACGCCCGCCGAATATCGCAAGTCGATCGAAAAGGATCGCTCGCTCGAACGCCGCTTCCAGGCCGTCAAGGTTCCGCCGCCCAACGAGACGGATGCGATCAAGATTCTGTTCGGAATCAAAGAGCGCTATGAGAAGTTCCACGCCGTCACCTACACCGACGACGCTATCAACTTCTCCGTGTCGCATTCGAACCGCTATATTCCGGACCGCTTCCTTCCAGACAAGGCGATCGATCTCATCGACGAGGCGGGCGCCCGCGTGAAGCTGCGCCAGACCTCGCTGCCCGAAGAGTTGACCGAAGTCCAGAAGCGCATCAAGTTCATCGTCCACCGCATGGAGAACGCCATCGCGAACCACGAGTTCGAGAAGGCGCGCTTCTACTCGGACGAAGAACGCAAGGAGCGCGAAAACCTGCGTGCTCTTCGCGAAAAATACCACCTCGATGAATCCTCCACCGGCGTAGTCGGTCGGGAGGACATCGAGGACGTGGTAAGCCGCTGGACTGGTGTGCCGATCACTTCGATCAAAGAAGAAGAGACGCAGAAACTCTTGCGCATCGAAGAAGAACTGCACAAGCGCATCATCTCGCAGGATAAAGCGATCAGCGCTCTCGCTCGTGCCATCCGCCGCAGCCGCGCGGGATTGAAGAGTCCGAACCGTCCGATCGGCTCCTTCCTGTTCCTTGGTCCGACGGGCGTAGGCAAGACTGAAGTCGCGCGCACCCTGGCGCACTTCATGTTCGGCAGCGACAAGGCACTTGTCCGCTTCGATATGTCTGAATTCATGGAGAAGCACTCCGTCTCGAAGCTGATCGGTTCGCCTCCGGGATACGTCGGTTACGAAGAGGGTGGCCAACTCACCGAACGTGTAAAGCGCGCGCCCTACTCAGTCGTGCTGCTCGATGAAATCGAGAAGGCGCATCCGGATGTGTTCAACATCCTGCTGCAGGTATTTGAAGATGGCCAGTTGACCGACGGCCTCGGTAACACGGTCGATTTCAAGAACACCATCATCATCATGACGTCGAACATCGGCGCCCGTCACCTGATGAAGCGCGAGGGTCTCGGCTTCCAGCACGCCAAAGACGAGATGGTGTCGGCCAAGGTCGAAGATCTTGTGAAGGGCGAGGTCAAGCGCACCTTCAATCCTGAATTCCTGAACCGTGTCGACGAGATTATCCTCTTCATGGCGCTCAGCGAGCAGGATCTGATCCAGATTCTCGAACTGATGGTCAGCCAGCTGAACCAGAACCTGGCGCAACGCTCGATCACAGTCAGCGTGGCGGATGAGGCCAAGAAGTGGATCCTCACCCAAACCCTAACCGACCGCAGCTACGGAGCCCGTCCACTGCGCCGCGCTCTGCAGAAGTACATAGAAGACCCGCTGTCAGAAGCGCTGATCCAGGGCACCATCACCACGAGGCCAGCGTTCATCGAGGTCTTCCTCGAAGACAACAAGCTGTACTACCGCCCGGTGGACTCAGAAAAAGCCGAGGGCGTGCTGTTGTACGAGAGCTAGGTAGAGACGGGGCTCGCCCCGTCTTAAGCAAAAGCCAAGCCGCCAGTGAAAGCTGGCGGCTTTTGTTTTGGCAGACGCTCCTCCATGTTGTAAAAAAGCCACATTATCGTCTCCAGCCGCCGATTGACCACTTTTGTCAACTTATGTATGCTTTGACGAATCGGGGCTGGCTCACCGCAGTTGCTTTGGCAAGACGTACCACGAATTTTCGGGGCGTGAGACCGAGGTGATGTGATGAAACCCAGCTCTCTGTGTGCAGTTCTCGTAGTGTCCCTCCTGAGTTTGACCCTTTGTGCCAGTGCGCGGGAGATGGTCCTGCCCGCTGGAACAATTTTGCGGTGCACGCTCGACGAACCTAACTTCTCTTCGGCAACGGTCGCGGTTGGCGATCCCGTGCTGTGCCGTCTTCACTCCATCACTGAGTTCGGACGGCAAGCATTTCCACGCGGAAGCTATCTGGTCGGCCATCTCGAGGCCGCTCAGGATCCGGGCCATTTCTGGGGCAAAGGCTACATGAAGATCCAGTTCGATCGCATCGGCCTGCCCGACGGCGACATGCCGCTCGACGCCAAAGTCATCGGCGCTCGCGGCTACAAGGTCGACAAATACGGCGACATCGATGGCAAAGGCCATGCCAAGCGCGATATCGTCGAGTGGATGCTACCGCCGCTCTGGCCGTGGAAGATCATCATGCTACCCGCGCGCGGTCCGCGCCCCACGCTCAAGGGTGAGAGCCAGCTCACGCTGCGCCTCATGGATGACGTGCAGATCCAGCAGGTCGCCCAGACCTTCGGGCCGGATTGGCATTTCTTCGGGCATCCTTACAACCAGTCGAACGGCAATGATCCGTATGCGAACGAGTCCTACAGGAACGACGCCTACAATGGTCCCTCTGATAGCGCCATGCCTCGGCTGGCGGTACGCCGCGTTCGACCCGCGGCCAGTGAGCCGGTGGTGGAGCAAGTTCCCCAGGTCGCGTACGCCAGCTACACTCCGGCGAACGTGACTGCAACCGATTCGCGCTTCGCCGGCACGGCGCCGGGAGTGCCTGTCTTCGTGCTGAAAACCGGAACAGTCCTCGCAGTGGGCAATTACACCTACCAGGACGGCCGCATCAGTTACGAACTCGCCAGCGGCGGCAGCGGCGTGATCAGCGCCGATGAAGTCGATTGGACGACAACGACTCAGGTCAACCTGCAACGTGGCGTGCGCGTGATGCTGCGCGGCGGGTCGCCGAGTTCGACAACGGCGGGCTATTAAAAGCCGGGCTACCAAAAGAAAAAAGATGAATGGCCGCCAGTGAAGGCTGGCGGCTGTTCCTGCTCGTGTAGGCAGGGCGATCTCGCTTGAGCCGAGTGCAGCTCCGCTCTACTTCCGCCGTCAGCCAACTTTCATGCGACCCGATGGGGCGATGCGGCATCAGTCCAGTAGCATGCAGGGCACAACTTCGAGGAATTACATGCACAAGGTGAATATCGCCGACAAATTCGCTGGGATCACCGAGTACTGGAAGCCGTACATCGCCGGTGAACTCAACGGTCAATATGTAAAGCTGGACAAACTCAAAGGCGAGTTTGTATTTCACCATCACGAAAACGAAGATGAGCTGTTTCTGGTGGTGAAAGGACGTTTCCGCATGGATTTTCGCGACCGCCACGAATGGATCGAAGAGGGCGAATTCATCGTTGTGCCGCGCGGTGTGGAACATCGTCCAGTGGCGGACGAGGAATGCTGGATCCTTCTGTTTGAGCCAGCTTCGACGCTGAATACCGGAAATGTCAAGAACGAGAGAACGCTCCATGAGTTAGAGCGAGTTTGACATTCCGCCGGTCCGCGACTTTCGTCAGGCTTGCCGCATCTGTTTTCGGTTAGACTTCTATATTCAGCATGCAAATCACTGTTTATTCGGCTCCCTGGTGCCCCGATTGCCGCGAGGCCAAACGCTTTCTCGATGGCCACAACATTGCTTACACCGAAGTCAACATTGAAACTACCCCGGGAGCGGCCGAAGAGGTGGTCAGACAGACCGGTAAGCGCGCCATCCCACAGTTCGTCATCGATGGAGAGTGGATTCAACCCTACCTGCCGGGCGAGGGCTTTCTCTACGACGAAATGACAAAGCGGCTGGGCATCGGCGAATCGCTGTAACCACTCTGATCATGTGCAAGCTCTTGCGCACTCGTTAGGTCATGGCCTAACGTGTAAGGTCATAACAGACAAAGCTCTACGGGTTAAGGTAAACTTGTAACTCGCTGATTCAAAAAACCAAATCGACATTGGGGCGACCCAGAACCGCAGCCTGTCGCGGCGATCGGGCCGCTTCGGGCACCGACTTTTGTACCCTCGGATTCCAAGAGAACTGACCATGATCAAAAGATTTCTGTTTGCAGCGGCTTTGTTGAGTCTGGCTCTGGCCAGCGGATGTGCGACCGGCGGCAAAGGCCCTGGGCCAGCGATCACCGTGAAGGTCAATGGCACGGTGGCCGTCGCTTACGTGACGCAGACTGTGACGTTTACCGCCACGGTGAGCAATACCAGCAATCAAGCTGTGACATGGAGCCTGAGCGGCACCGCATGCACGGGAACTCCGAACCCCTGCGGCAGCATTGGTATGAACACGGGCGTTTACACGGCTCCGGGGACAGCGCCGAATCCCCACACGGTTGCGATTGTCGCCACGTCTGTAGCGGATACCACGGCGAGCGGATCGGACACGATCAGTGTGGCGCAGGTAACGGTGAATGTTACGCCTGCGACCGCCAACGTAGGGCTTGGGCTGACTCAGCAGTTCACCGCTATCGCTGTGCCGGACGATGCCCCGCAAACCTTTGCCTGGAGCGCTCCGACCTGTGCCGCGCCTCCTTGCGGAACAGTCGTGCAGGATACTAATAATCCCGGACTCGCCGTCTATACAGCTCCGGCTAATAGCAGCTCTGCGAATGGAGTCTTGCTCACAGCAACATCGACACTCGACCCCTCAGGCATAGGCCAGGCGAGCCTGACGGTTGTAAACTCGCGGCTCGGGGGGAACTCCACGAATCCCACCTTCGCATTTCGTTTCTCGGGTTACAACGCTTCCGGGGCCACCGCGCTGGTTGGAAATTTCGTGGTCGGCAGCAATGGCCAGATTACCAACGGGGTAGCGGACGCGTTAACGTTAGCCGGCCCGCAACACTACGCCAGCCTTACCGGATCTTACGCGGCGACTTCAAATAACCAGGGAAAGATCACGCTGAATCTCGGTGGCGGGCCAACGTACGTGTACACGGTGGTGCTCGATGCGAACGGCGATATTGGAGCGATCGAATCGGACAGCAATGGCACTGGTTCCGGTGTAATCGAGCAGCTGTCGAAAGCTCCGTCCAGTTTTAATTCCGCCCTTCTGAATGGAGGTTTTGTTTTCGGTTTCACTGGGACGGATGCCAGCGGCAAGCGGGTTGGCTATGCCGGCTTCCTTCCGATGGACGGTAAAGGGGATATCGGGACCGCCGGCGGCAACGCCACTCCCGGCCTAATGGATATCAACGACGCGGGCACCGCATCCCCCCAGGCGCCAGATGTCACCGGTTCTTATAGCATGACGAACGGAGTGGGCACGATGAGCTTCACATCGAGCACACTGGGGGGAGTGACCTACAATTTCAATCTGTACGCGGCCTTCGGACTGACCAACAGCACTAACCCACTCACAATCTATGCCATTTCTACCGACGCTGGGAATCCAGAAGTGTCGGGCGCCATTGTTTTCCAGGATCCCAAAGGCTCCCCCTACAATGTCGCCACTATGAACAATGTATCGGTTGTAAGTCTGACCGGTGCTGACAATGGCGGAGCGAATGTCTCGCTGACACTTGTAAACCTCGATGGTGCGGGGAACCTGAACGGCAACTTCGACCAGAATGATGCCGGGACGATTCTTTCTGTGTCGACTTTCAGTACTGGCTATACGTACTTAAACAGCAGCAACGGGCGCTACACCTTGAAGCTTCTCGGGAATCCGAATGCATCCCCAGTTGTCGCTCCGCTCCCATTTATCTTGTATGCCAGCGGAAACGGTCGCGGGTTTTTGCTGGATCAGTCCAGTACATCCGTGATCACCGGGACGATGGCTCCGCAGGGAAAAGGTAGTGGCACGTATTCCGCTTCGCAGCTCCCGAGCACATTCGCCGCGGCGACTACCAGCAGCGCCGTTTCGGGAGTTTCGCCGCTCGCAGCCGACCTGCTGTTTACGTGGACGAACCCATCCCAGGGGATGACTGGGACGCAGTACGTCGGTATGGGGTCTCCCCAGACGACAACCGGAACCTACACGCTGAATGATACTGGCGTGGGTACGATTACGTTGACCGCTCCTGCGGCCCAGAGTTACGTGATCTACACAGTTGACAGCTCAGGCTGCACCGGCCAAGAGATCTCCTGTACTCTCCAGGATTTCTTCATGATCGACGTGGACAAGACGATTACGAACCCTTCCGTCATTTTTGCGCGCCAGTAGGAGTGGAGCCCCAAGGCGGAAAATAACATACCCACGGAACCGGCGTCCGCGTGTAACATACTCGGGATAGCTGACACTTCAAACTTATGAGGTGATCCTAATGACTTCCCGAGTTGCTTCCTTCCATGCCTTGGCGCTATTCATTGCCATCCCCGTGACTCTAGCTTCGGCCCAACAGAAAATTCCCCTGCCCGCCGGTTGCGGTGCAGGGAGTACGTTCGATTCCTGCTTCCATCAGCATGCGGTTGTTGCGCATGAGAACGGAATATCGACTAAGCCCTTACAGGGCAAACTGCTGGAAGATTATCCTGTAGATGGCCCGATTGGCATCTCCTTCGACAACAACGAGGCGACGGCGTTGACTGACCAAGCCTTAATAACTTGTCCGCCGGCTTCTAAGTGCTTCGCTGAAATCGACGTAAGCATTCAACTTGACGACCTTCAACCGGAAGATCCCGTTTACAACACATTCGCTGCATTTGTATTGCTGGACGGTTCGATATCCAACATTCTGCCAGTCAACGTTATCTCGGTTGAGAACATGTGCAACAGCGGTACTTCGGTTGTCCGGTCGATAGCCTGGAGGACAGGTATCTTGTCTCCTGGGATCCACACCATTCTGCCCGCTGGATTTGCTACCGAGACGAATGGCTACGCCGGTTCGTTTTCGCGCAAAGCTTCAATCAAACTCTATAAGGTTGATTGAAGGCGTTTGTCCTGTATTGGGCGAACTCTTCTTTTGGAGAGAAGCCGTTTTCTGATCGGTCGCACCTATTTCACTCGGATCAACGTCTTTGCCGTGGCCAGATTGTCGAAACGGTCGTAGGCGCGAACTACCACTACGTGATCGCCCGCAATGGCTTCCACCATCGGAGTGGGCTCCGCTTCCGGCTGAGGTACGGGAACGCGAAAATCGTAGTCTTCTGTTTTCGAATCCGATAACTGCCCGACCGGATCGACGAATTGCCAATCGCCGCCATCCAGTGAGAACTCCGCGCGCTTGATCGTCGAGAACGAATCGTTCGCGCGGAAATGTATATGGATGTGCCTTGCCTCGGCCGCCTTCCCCTCCAGCACGGCGCTCAGGTTTTCGATCGCCGGAGAAGTGTTATCCACCTCGAAGCGCGCCGACACCTTCTGCGCATACAGCGCATCTCCCGGTGAGTGAGAAGGCGCATCGGAGGCGACCAGCATTACGGTGTAGCCGCCATCGGGCAGAAGGCTTGAGTCGAACGAGTAGAAGCGATCCGTCAGGCCACTCTTCAAGAGCAGCCAGCGCGTTTCGCCGTCGCCGCGATAATAAACGGAGTAAACAAGCTGATCGTCATTGTCATCGTGCGCCGACCAGCGAATGCCGATCGAGTCATGGTCGCGGACGGCCGTCGGCGGCGTATCGAAACGCTGCTGGCCGGGAGGCGTCGCGTCTGTACCGGTCGCGCGCGGGACTGGCTGGTAGCGGTACCCGAGCTGCACCATGATGTCATCAACCTCGGGCGCGATGTTCTTGGGCAGGTAGTTGACGAGAACATCATCGACGTGCGGCGCGGCGGCGCCCGCATGGAGCACCGACTTCCACTGAATGAAGCGAGCCGGCGGCACATTCAATTCCGAGTTTGCGGCGAGGTCGACCCGCGTCCACGGGCTCCAATTGCGGTCAGGATTATCCACGTTTCCGCTGCGCGCGTAGAGTTCGACGTTGCCCACGCCGCGCATGCTGCTGCGCCCCCAGCGCGAAAAGATGTGGGCATCGAAAACATCGCTTTCGTAAGACCCTTCCGACTCGGGACCGGGGCCGAGCACAAAGATCTTGCCCAGGTTGCTGCTGGAAACGTACAGACCTCCGCCGGGCGCGGGAGCGAAAGCGGTGATCTGGCTGGCGCTTGCTCTGACGAGGTCGGTGAAATCGTCGACGCCGTTGATGGCGAAGATGTGGCCGCGATTGCCGGTTCCAGCGAGCAGGCGTCCGCGTTGATCGAAACCGAGAGCGTAGACCAGGTCATCGTGCGAACTCCACAGATGCTCGGGAGCGCCATCGGGTGCGATGCGATAGATTTCGGAGCCGCCAGTGGCGCCAGTTCCGGGCGATGGAAATGGCTGCGCAGGCGCAGATGGCGCGGGACTGATGATGATACCTCCGCCAATGGCCGGTGCGTTCTGCGCCGGAGGAGCAAGGTTGATGTTCAGTCCGGGGGGCGCGGTTCCCGCCCGCTTCTCTCCCGCGCCGGCAGCGTAGATGTTGCCCGCGCTATCAATGGCCAGCGCGGTGATTTCTTTTTTGGGAGCGCTGTAGAGAACGAAGGCTTCGCCCATGGGCGAAATTCGATACACCAGACCACTGCCATCGGAACCGGCAATCAGATTTCCCTTGGGATCGAGCGCCAGGACGCGAATGTGCACTTCGTCGCTCTTGAAAAACAGTGAGTGCTGGCCGTTCGCGCTCACTTTGTAGATTTCACCGTGATCGCCAGTCGCCACATACAGGTTATCGGTGGCGTCGAGCGCGAGGTCCCAAATGTACTTCGCGCCGGGATCGAAGTAGACGGCCGCGCTCCATGAACTGGTCGTCGAGCTGGCGTCCGATGCCTTCGTTGCGTCTGCTTTGGCTGACCGCGCCTCGGACGCAGAAGAGCTTTTTGTCGTGGCGATCCGATAGACCTTGCCGTCCGGAGCGGTGGCTGCGTAAACGATCCCGCTCTTCGTGACCACCAGAGTCTGCACCTGCAACTCCTGCGGCTCGAAGATGGTCGTCATCTTTCCGTCGGGCGTGATGCGATAGACACGAGCAGGGGCTCCGGCAGCCACGTATATGTTGCCCGCAGCGTCCGAGGCGATGGACCAGATGTACGTCGATGGACTAGTCGCCAGCGCCTTGAATGCGGGGGCAAGTTCAAGCCCTCCGCCGCTCCGGAAGGCAATGCCGTGCGCGGTGCCCTTAATCAAATCTTCGAACTTTGATTGTTCCCAGGTGAGCGTGCCTTCGGCGACAGCGAATGAGGAAAGCACAAAGATGGAAAGAGTAAGTGCAGAAAATAGAGCGAGCTTCTTACGAGCCAAAATCGTACCTCATTTGTTTGATGATTAGATTGTAGCGCCGCTGTCTCGCTGGGTCGTCCGCCCGCCGGATGATTGAAAACATGCAGTCGTACCTGACGATGGGAGGACGCCAGGGCAGTCGGCAGGATGCCGACGCTACGTTTCAACGCTACTTGATATTTATCGTCAGCATCTGCGCGCCGGAAACGACATAATCCAGCGGCTCGGTGGATGCTTCGCTCACCGACGATTCGCCGAGCACGACCATGTCCTGCGTGCCTCGCATGTTGTCCATCACGTTCATCACCGAAAGGGGCAGAGTTGGCATGATCTTGTCGGCGACCATGGCCTCCGGATCGGAGTCGAACAGCGACACATACACGCGGTCATCCGAGCGCTCCTTGTTGAGCAGTGCGATTGTCGGCGCGAGACCCAGGCCGCGGCTCATCATGGGCGCGCTGCGGTGCATCCGGTCCAGCGTGTCCCCGTCACTTACCAGGATGCGCAGCGGGCCTTTCGAAGCCGAGGTCGGAATGCGGATCGGGATCTGCCGCACCAGCCGTTCGCCGCGATACGGACGAATCACGGTTTCAACCGTGATTTTGTCGCCGGGCCGGGCTTCCGTAACGTCGGTGCGAGAGGCTTCCAGGCGCGCCGAGCGCCGTTCGCGCACTAGATCGAAATCGAGTTTCACTCCCTCAACGTCGGGAGCGTCATAAGGATTGCTATAGATGCGTCCAAAGCGTTCGCCGATGCTGGCCGCCGCCAGCGCCGCCGCAGGCTGGCCGTTATCAAGCGGGGCAAACATGTTGCGCATCGTAACATCCGGATAACCCTTGACGCTCAGCACACCATTCATACGGTACGTAATGTCCTCACCGTATTCGTTGGTGCCGTGCAGCGCGTTGAACACGGTTGCCATCATGGCCAATGGGCTGAGCCTAGCGTTATTGAGCACCTCATAATGAAATTGTTTCATCGTGGAGCCGCTGTGCAGTGACACCGTAACAGGAATCATCTTCGGCTCGTGACCCATCACTCCAAGAATGCCCGCCTGGCGGTCCTGCACGAATGCGCCGACTGTCTCCGTTGTGTTGACAATTTTGAAGGCATTCAGCGGCGAAGGCAGTGTGGCCACCACCGTTGCCTTGGTCATCGGCAAGTCCACTTCGCCAAACTGCAGCAGAGGATGCCCGCAGGCCAGCAGGTGATGCGCATCGACATAGGTGACCGTGCAGGTCGCGGCGATGTCCATGTCGCCGCGTACCAGCACGGCGCTGACTGCCGAGCCGGCCTCGAGGGGTTCGGGTTGCTTGCGATCACTCGATGATCCCGTGCCCATCACCGGCACTATGCCAGCAGCGGCAAATTGGTCCGCATAGCGCTGCAACGTCGCATCTGAAAAGCCGTTGAACACGAATGGAGCGTCAATCGGCCTCAGATAATTGTCATATTTCGACACAGAGGAAAAGTTCGTGGACGGGTCGATTGTCGTCAGGGCCGCGCTGTCACCAGGACTCGCGGTCTGCGACTTCCCGCTCTGAGGCGTACCGCTTGCACGTAATGGCGCCTCTGTGGGACGACGATCGAGGGCACTGATTTCAAGCATCTCCTCAATCGGTGTGACGCCCGCAATCGGCTCCTTCGAGAACTCGCCAATGCGGAAGGCGAGCGCGCCTGCCAGTTTCCCGTCGAAATAGACTGGGCTGCCGCTCATGCCGGCAACTACGCCGGTATACTCCGGTTTGGTACCATGCAACCGCACCAGGATGACGTCGCCCTTGGGGCCGTTCATGTTACGCAGCACGCCGAGAACTTCCACGTCCATAGATTCCGGCTTGACTCCCTGAAACACAGTGAGCGCCGTGCCCTTCATACCTTCATGGATCTGGCTAAGCGGTATGATGTTTGGTCGATCTGTATTCTGGGCAGACGCCGGCAGAGTGGGCGCAAGGCACAAAATGGCGGCTAGAATCGCCGTGATTCTCATGGATATCCCCGGAGGTCAAAAAACGACCGATAGTTGTTTGACTCCGCGTGTTGTCAAAATGGTTTTGCCAGGGGAGGTAAGTTTTTTTACGGCCAGCAAAATATCCCAACCGCAGAGCTGTTGCATCTATACTAGCACAGGTGTTTTCGAGGATTTCCCATGTTTTTTGACGTTTTCTTCAGGCCAAATTCCGCCCGGAGCGCCTCCCGTAAGCGTCTGACCTTGCTGGTATTTCTTGCCTGCTGCCTGTCGATTCCGGCGTTTTCGACCCAGGCCCGGGCCCAGAATCAGGATAGCTCGCAGCAGCCGCCAGCCAATCCAAACAAGCAAGAGACCCCTCCCGAGGCCGGCGGGCCGCAAAATGACGTCGGACCCTACGTGATCCCCAAAAAGAAGGAGGAGCCGCCTCCGCCCGCGCCCGAACGGCCAAAGAAGATCGACAACATGCCTGACTACTCGATCAAGGTCGACGTGCCAGTGGTGACTCTCGACGTACTCGTCACCACCAAAGATGGCCAGACGGTTCCCGGCCTGCGGGAGGAGAATTTCAAGATCCTGGAAGATGGCACGCCCCAGAAAATAGCATCATTTAATCAGACAAGAGCACCCATGACCGCGGTGCTCTTGATCGAATTCGCAGCCTCGAGCATGTTTCACGAATTGCGGCAATATGCGTACATGTATGACGCGCTCAATGCTGCCTACACCTTCGCTGGCGGGCTGCAAAAGAATGACTATGTGGCGGTCGTCTCCTACGACATGAAACCCACAATTCTGGTCGACTTTACGCAGGATAAGGGAGCGATCATGGGCGCGCTCAACATGCTTCGTATACCGGGGTTCTCGGAACGGAACATGTTCGACGCAGTCTTCGATACTCTCGACCGGCTTGATCGCATCGAAGGAAAAAAATACATTATTCTGATTTCCTCGGGAGCCGACACCTTCAGCAAGCTGACATGGGATCAGACGATGAAGAAGGTCAAGGCTACCAAAGACACCACCATCTATGCCCTGAGCATTGGATGGCAGTGGCGGAATTATGTCGACGCCGCCAGCATGGGCAATGACCCGTTCGGAAGGAGCGTGAGCTGGCTGCAGAATGACAATCAGTTGAAGACGCTGGCGCAGTTGACCGGCGGACGCTCCTACTTCCCGCGCTTCGAAGGCGAGTTGCCGGGAATCTTTCAGGAGATCTCCACTGACATTCGCAACCAGTACAGCATTTCTTACCACCCCACCAACACCAAGCTCGACGGGACCTATCGCAAAGTGAAAGTCGAACTGCAAGCTCCCGACGGAGGACCGCTGAAGGTTCGAAATCAGAAGGGCAAGGAAGTTAAGACCGTCATCTATGCCCGCGAAGGATATACGGCGAAGCATCAGGTGGACTGAGACCTCCACCGCAGCATCAGGTGGACTGAGCCCTCCACCGCAGTGACGGGTGAGGTATTCGAAAAATTCAAAATTCAAAAGTCAGAAGTCAAATGGCAGAAGTAAACCCTGATTCGATTCAGATTTTACTTCTACAATTTGACTTCTGACTTTTGACTTGCTTTTTGATTCTTGACTTGCCTTTCATCTGATTTACAATCCTCAGTTCCACTTTCGTCAGGAGAGACCCTCGTGATTCCACGCTACACGCGGCCTGAGATGGCCCGCATCTGGAGCGACGAAAATCGCTTTCGCACCTGGCTCGCGGTGGAAGTCGCGGCGACCGAGACGCTAGCCGCTGCCGGAATCGTGCCCAAGGACGCCGCGAAGGCAATCCACGAACGCGCCGACTTCAACGTCGAGCGCATTTTTGAAATTGAAGCCGAGGTCAAGCACGACGTTATCGCCTTCACCACCGCCGTGGCAGAAATCGTCGGGCCCCATGCGCGCTGGTTCCACTATGGCCTCACCTCGAATGACGTAGTAGATACGGCGCAAGCTCTGCTCATCCAGCAGGCTTCATCGCTCATCGCGGGCGATCTCGAACGATTGGCTGATGTGCTCGAATGTCGTGCGTGGGAGTTCAAAGACACGCCCATGATCGGACGCACCCACGGCGTCCATGCCGAACCGATTACGTTTGGATTCAAGATCGCCAACTGGTATTCGGAGACGCGACGCAACATCGCACGCTTCCAGGTCGCTGCCGAAGACCTGCGCGTTGGGAAGTTTTCCGGCGCCGTGGGAACGTTCGCCCATCTCACGCCGGAACTCGAGGAGAAAATCTGTGCGCGGCTGGGCCTGAAAGCAGCGCCAGTTTCGTCGCAGGTGATCCAGCGCGACCGCCACGCGCATTACCTGGCAACGCTTGCGGTCATCGCTTCGACGCTCGATAAAATCGCCACTGAAATCCGTCATCTTCAGCGCACCGAGGTTCGGGAAGCCGAAGAGTATTTCAGCGAAAAACAAAAGGGCTCCTCGGCCATGCCGCACAAGCGCAACCCGGTCACTTGTGAACAGATCAGCGGACTGGCGCGCGTGGTCCGCGCGAATGCACAGGCTGGTTTTGAAAATGTCCCGCTCTGGCACGAGCGCGATATCTCACATTCGTCGGCGGAACGCATCATCATTCCCGACTCGACCACGCTTGCCGACTATCTGCTGAATAAAACTGCGAACCTGGTTGAGACCATGTTTGTCTATCCAGAGCGCATGCTGGCCAACCTGAACAGCACGCGCGGCCTCGTCTTCAGTGGACAACTGCTGCTCGATCTGGTCAAAAGCGGCATTTCCCGCGAAGATGCGTATCGCCTGGTGCAGGGCCATGCCATGCACGCCTGGAAGGAAGATCTAGATTTCCATCAACTCATCCTCGGCGATCCCGCGATTACCAGCCGCGTGCCGCGAGCGAAGATCGAGCGCTCCTTCGATCTGAAGCGCCAACTGAAGAATATCGACAAGATTTTCGCGCGGGTGTTTCCGAAGAAGGCTGCCGTCCAGCCCTATGCTGCACCATCAAAGAAGAAAGCTCGGAAACGGAAATAGAGCGGACTATTTGTCGAAGTGAAGGATTTCCTGAGACGTTGGCCGGGAATCGACGTCTCCTGCAGCCTGGCTTACCCTCGACCGCCTTCCAATCTCTTGATGCGCTGTTCGTGGCCTGCGGCAATTTGAGCTAGCTCGCCGATAAGATCGGCATGCCCTCGCAGAACCCGGTCGTGCTCCTTCACCGATTGGGCCAGGCTTTGCACGTCAGAAGTCAACAATTGGAGGCTTTCCGCCAGTGCCTGATGCCTTTCCGTCAGCCGATCCAAGCGTTCGTCAGTCGTCATATCCGGATAATAATCTGTTTTGGCAGGCATTGGAATAAAATCCCGCGGACCTGAAGTCGCACGTCCCTAAGCACTTCTGAATCGCCGCCACCTTTGTAATTCTCTGTAAAGGTAATAATTTGTAAAGCCTCCTGCCGGCCGCATCCGCGCCAAGCGGCAACGCATCTATTTAACTAACCGGTTAAACAGGTGTGGGACCGGAATTCGAGTGAGGATGGCAACCATGAAAAGGAATTTGTCAGCGGTGACCGTGGTGCTGCTCGTCCTGCTGAGCATAACTGCCATAGCGGCGCCTTCATCCAGTGGGCGCTACGATCAACAGATACAGCAGGCGGTCAGCCAGAAAATTCACGGCGCCAAGCAATTGCAGAACGTGAACTCAAGCGTCGAGGATGGCATCGTGACCCTGGCCGGCACAGTCGGCCTCTACCAGGACAAGTTGGATGCCGCCAAGAAGATCAAGAAGATCGCAAACGTTGCGGGCGTCCGTAACGACATCGTGGTCGCGGGTGCAAACGTGCCCGACGATCAGCTTCAGCAGAAACTGGCAAAGAAGCTGGCCTATGACCGCGTCGGCTATTACGACAACACCTTCAACTATCTCGCGATCGAAGTGAAAGATGGCGTGGCAACGCTCACCGGCGATGCGATGTTTGACGTGCCCCTGGATTCAGCGATGGACATTGTGGCGCGAACACCCGGCATCAAAGATGTCGTCAACGACGTGAAGGTGCTGCCAGTTTCGACGTTTGACGATTCGCTGCGCATCCGGACCGCGCGCGCAATTTATCGCGACTCCGTGCTCGGCCGTTATGCCACCGATCCCGTTCATCCCATCCGCATCGTCGTCGACAAAGGACACGTGACGCTGTATGGGTCAGTCCAGAGGACAATGGATAAGACGATTGCCGGAATACGTGCCTCAGGCGTGCCGGGAGCATTCAGCGTGGATAACCAGTTGGTCGTCGATTAAGGGTTGGGGTGCTCGCGTTTCAACAAAAAGCAGACGTACTCTCTCTCCAAGGCGCGGCGCAGGCCGCGCCCCTTTTTTCGGCGGACACTCGCGATGTAAGCCGCGGAAAAACCAAAGAAGCTGAGGCCTTTTTAGTTCGCTTTGCGTGAGTGGACCAGCTTCAAACTGTCGCTCTGCAGAATGCGCTGGATCTGATGTTTAGCGTGCACTGTCCATGGGCCGGTCGTGTCGAGCTTCACATAGGCGCGCCAGTGCTGCAGTGCCTTGCGCGGTTCGCGAATCTTCTCGTAGGCGAGCGCCAGGTTGTAGTGCGCATCGGCATAGGTGGGAGCCAGTTGAATCGCCGCTTTATAAGTGGTGATCGCCTCTTCGATGCGCCCAGTCTCGTCGAGCACATTGCCCAGGTCGAAATAGGCGAGCGCATACCGCGGGTCAATCTGGATCGCCGACCGGTAGTGTTTTTCGGCAAGCAGATATTCCTGGCGGTTGTAATAGAGCGTTCCCAGGTTAATGTGCGCGGCAGCGTGTTGAGGATCCATGTCGATAACCTTCAGGTAGACGGCAATCGCTTCACTCTGCGTCGACGGACTCTCTTCCAGCTGGATTCCGCGCGCAAACAGATCGACCACGTCGGTGACGACCAGTTCCGGCCCCGTGCGGCGAGGACTAGTCACGATTTTTGTTTCTTCGGAGGCGAAGTCAAACATGAATTGTCCGGCGATTGGCTCAAGCAGCCGGCCGCCGTGCCGGAAGGCCACGCGGTGCCCGCTCTGGTAGGCGCCCGCTTCGAGCAGAGGATTCTGCATTCCTGACACCTGCTGCAACATGGCATCGAGCGAGCGCCGGATTACCGCCGGACGCACTCGCTGACTGCACAGGTCGCGGACTTTTTTGATTTGCAGCAGATCGAAGAAAGAATAATCTTCGCTCGTCTGGACCAGACCCGCTTTCTCCCAGGTGTGCAATTGGCGCGGAGCGAGCCGGAGAATGCGCAGCAGGTCAGGACGGCTATAGCGATACATAAATGTAAAGAATGGTTCGTCCATGATTATCCGTAAGTTGGGTGTGGATCGCAAGTAGCATCCCGGTGGAACCTGTGGAGAAACGGGGCCAAATGGCACAGAGGTGGTATTTCTGCCGGGGGGTTCCGCGCCGCAGACCAGCAGGTCGTGTCGCGGGATCCGAACTCAGCCAACCTGTTCGGTTAGGATGGCGGCAGGATGAACACGAATGTCGAGCCGTGATTCAGTTCGCTCTCGGCGCGGATCGTTCCGCGGTGGGCGAGAATGATGTGCTTCGCGATGGCGAGGCCCAGACCTGTTCCCCCGGATTCGCGGGAGCGCGCCTTGTCGACACGGTAGAAGCGCTCGAACAGACGGGCGAGGTGCTCGGATGAGATCCCCGGCCCGAAATCGCGCACATAGAATTCGACGCCGCTGGATCTTGTCGTACCAGACACCGCACCCGATGGCGGGCTGGAACCGGCACTGGCGGCTGCTCCTGATTCGGCGCAGGCTCCAAGACTAATCTTTTTTCCGGACGCCGCGTATTTCAGGGCGTTCTCGATGAGATTAGAAAAAATCTGGTGAATCGCTTCGCGATCGGCGTTCACATGCGCGTCAGGAACGGCATTCTCGACGACCAGTTCGACTCCGTAAGAGCGCGCTACTTCGCGGAAGCTTTCGAGAGCATCTTGCAGCAATTCCTCGGTACTGACCTTCTGAACGTCGAACCGCTGCTCGCCCGATTCGACGCGCGCCAGGGTGAGAAGATCCTCGGTTAGGCGGGACATGCGGGCTGCATTCTTGCGGATGATTTCGAGAAATTCCCGGACGTGATTGTCCGCGATCGGGCTATCGAGCAACGTCTCGGTGTATCCCTGGATGGAGGTGAGCGGGGTGCGAAGCTCATGGGACACATTGGCGATGAAATCACGCCGGGTCTTTTCCATGCGCTCGGTTTCGGTGAGGTCACGAAGCACGGCGACCGCGCCGCCTCCCGGCATGGGCGCTGCCGTGACATCGAAGGTGCGTCCGGCGGCGATGGTATTAGAGCGCGCGGAGGTGACGACGTGATCCCGAACCGCCTCCTGAATGGCGGCAAGAAAATCAGGATCGCGAACGCTGTCGATCAAAGGCGCATTCAGGCGAGGAGAACGATGGAGGAGCCGATCCATGCCGCGATTCGCCCACTGCACGCGGCCATCGGCATCCACGGCAATCACGGCATCCTGCATGCTGTTGAGAAGGGTTTCGAGCTCATGCTGGCTGGTTTGCACGCGCACGAAGCTCTCCTCCACCCGGCGCACGGTCTTGTCGAGAGCGGCGGCCACCTGGCCGATTTCATCGGTCGAAGTGGAGGCAATTCTCGCGGTAAGATCGCCGCCCGCAACGCGCTCGGCAAAACTCACAATGCGGCCCAGACGCCCGCCTAAATATTGAGAAGTGACGGCGGCGATTAGCAGAGCGAGAACAAACGCGGTGAGCGACCCCCAAAACAAAGCCCGGCCTAAGGGCCGGTCGGTTATCTCGGTGTCGGGCAGGGGATAGGCGAGTCGCACGGCGCCTCCTGAAACTGGCGCCGCGACATATAGGAACGCAATCCCCAGGGCCTGACTCCTGCGTTCATCGACCCCGACCTGACCGCCCAGAGCGGTGACGAACTCCTTGCGATTCGCATGATTTTCCATCGTGCTGGGATCGGCTTCTGAATCGGCCAATACCTTGCCCGTGGGATCGATCACGGTGGCGCGGGCGCCCGCCGCCTGACCTTCCTGCGACGCAACATCGGCCAAACCGTGCTGCCGGTCGGTTTCCACGCGATTGGCAAACATCAGGGTCTTCTGCTTGAGGTCGCGTTCGATCTGCTCATGAAGTGCGTGCTCCCAGACGTTACGCACAGTCCACTGCAAAGCGATCGTGGTCACCGCGATCACGAGCAGAAACACAAACATTAGCTTGACGAAGATGCGACTTCTCAATGCGGAACCTCGAAGCGATAGCCGGCGCCCCGAACCGTTTTCAGGTAGCGGGGATTTTCCGGATCGGGTTCGATTTTTTCGCGGATGCGGCGCACATAAACATCCACGGAACGCGGAGTGACATAGGCGGTGTCACGCCAGACCGAATCGAGCAACTGGTCGCGCGTGAAAACGCGGCCAGCGTGCCGCATAAAGTAGTCGAGCAGGCGGAATTCGGTGGCCGTGGTCGGAACTTGTTTGCCGCGAACGGTTAGCGTCATCGCGGCGGGGTCAATGTGCACCTCTTCGATCTTGGTGGGCAGAGGCGGCAACGGGCGCTCGAAACGGCGCAACACTGCCTTTACGCGGGCTACAAGTTCGCGCGGACTGAAGGGTTTGGGGATGTAGTCATCTGCGCCCAATTCGAGTCCGAGAATGCGATCGGCCTCGCCACTCTTCGCAGTCAGAAAGATTACCGGAACCGAGGCCAGCGAGACCGATTGCCGAATCTGGCGGCAGAGTTCCAGGCCATCTTTTCCAGGGACCATGATATCGAGCAAAAACAAAGCGGGACGCTGACGCTCAGCGTCTGACACCACCACGTTGCCAGTCGAATACAAACGCACGTTGAAGCTGGCAGTCTCCAGATGATGGCGTACGAGACGGGAAATGTCCGGGTCGTCTTCCACTACAAAAATCGTCGGTTTCACGGCCACCATTGTAGCCGGGAAATGTAACAATCTTGTAACAAGAGAGCGGCGAGTTGCGGGCCTCGAGCCCCGAAAATCGAGGGCGGGCTGATCTTCCTTGCTTAGGGTCGCGCTTGGCGAAGAAGCAGGCGGATCGGCAGACAAACTTCGCGTCATGACTCTTCCCGCGGCACTCTAACGCAGGGCCATTCCGGCCTCCGCGGAAAAATCCATCGGCACGAAGTCATTTCGCAAGAACTTCGGAAACGCGGCGGCGGCAATCATCGCGGCGTTGTCGGTTGAAAGCGGACGCGAGGGAAAGAAAACGGGCAGACCTTCCATCCCAGCTTCGCGTTGAAAAGTGGCGCGCAACTCCTGGTTGGCGGCGACTCCTCCACTTACAAACAGAGTGCGGACGTCATATTCACGCGCGGCGGCGAGCGTTTTCGTCACCAGATCATTGACCATGGCACGCTGGAAAGAAGCGATGAGATTGAGAGTCTGCCGATCGCAAAGTCGAATATAGTCGTCGAGCGTGGGTTGGGGAGATTTTAGCTGGGCGAGATTCGATGGGATGAGGCCGGTTTGGCCGCGTTGCAGCGAGTTTTCGGCAAGCGCCTTCCGTCGAGCCTCAATCGACGGTTCGAGGTGATGCGTCTCCACGTAGCGCAAAACCGCCGTCTTGATTCCGCTATAAGAAAAATCAAAGTGGGGCCGTGAATCCTCAACTGGCTTTGGTGTCGCACGATCATTCCGGTCGCGATGTTTGATCTGTGCGATCTGGAATTTGACTGCCTGCGGATCGCCGTGGGGGGCGAGCCGGTCGATAATCGGACCTCCGGGATAGCCGAGTCCGAGCAATTTGGCGACTTTGTCGAATGCCTCTCCGGCCGCGTCGTCGCGCGTGTGGCCAATATTCGCGTACGACCAGAGATTCCGTTCGTGCTCTTTCTCGAACTCGGCGAGATAGAGATGCGTGTGACCTCCAGAGACCACCAGCGCGAGCACTGGAAAATCGAGATCGCCATTTTCGCTTTGCCGCCGCTCGATCAACACGGCATGAACATGTCCCTCAAGGTGATTGACTGCGATCAGCGGCTTATCGAGCGCGAAGGCCAGAGCCTTGGCGAAGCTGATGCCAACCAGCAGCGCTCCGGCAAGTCCTGGTCCTTGTGTGACCGCGATGGCATCGACAGAGTCATATGTGTGTCCAGACTCTGCCAGCGCCTGGCGAACGACTGGCACGATGGCGCGCAGGTGCTCGCGGGAGGCGAGTTCGGGAACAACTCCACCGTAGGGCTGGTGCGTGGAAATCTGGGAAGCGACGACGTTGGACAAAATCTGCTCGCCCGCGCGCACCACGGCCGCGCCTGTTTCGTCGCAGGAGCTTTCGATGCCGAGGATAACGGCGTCAGGCATAATTGAGGGGCGAGTCGCGGGCCTCGAGTTACGAGCCACGTGCCACGAGCTTGCTTCTTCCAGTGTAGACGATTGATGCGAGCGCCTTGAGTGCTGCCCAACAACACGCTACCAACATCGTGCGCGCGCTGCGCGAGCGCGGCTATCAGGCTTACTTCGCCGGTGGATGCGTTCGTGACCTGCTGCTCGGCCGCGAACCGGCTGACTACGATGTGGCTACTGACGCGACTCCGCAGCAGGTCATGCAAATCTTTCCACGGACGTTTGCCGTCGGCGAGCAATTCGGAGTCGTGCTGGTACCGATTACGGCGAATACCACAGAGGACACGGAGGAGCACAGAGGAGGTATCACTAGTGACGACGAATCTGCGCATGGGCGTGTCGTGCCAGGAACTACAGGCGGTTCTTCTGGGCTGCGTTATTTGTTTCATGCGCCGGCGCTCAAGAGATCCGTGGAAGTCGCTACATTTCGCTCCGATGTCGGCTACTCGGATGGTCGTCATCCCGACGAAGTTCGCTTCACCAATGACCCTCGCGAAGACGTGCAGCGGCGCGACTTCACCATCAATGGCATGTTGCTTGATCCGCTCGTGCTCGATCCACTTACTTCCGATCCGCTAGTCATTGATCTATTTACTTCCGATCCATTTACTTCCGATCCACTTACTTTCGATCCGCCTGCTCTCGATTCGACGACTCTCGACGCGGCGAGCCTCGACGAGACGCCAAACGCGATTCTGGATTTCGTTGGCGGCCGCGATGATCTCAACGCGGGAATCATCCGCGCCATCGGCGATCCTGAGCGGCGATTCTCCGAAGACAAGTTGCGCATGTTGCGCGGCGTGCGCTTTGCTGCGCGCTTCGGCTACCAGATCGAACCTCCCACATTCGCAGCAATGAAACATCTGGCGCCGCAGATTCACCAGGTTTCGCAGGAGCGGGTGCGCGACGAGTTGACCAAGATGCTCACCGAAGGCCGCGCGCAGCGGGCGTTTCAGCTGCTTGACAAAACTGGACTGCTGCGCGAAGTGCTGCCCGAAATTTCAGCGATGAAGGGAGTCGAGCAGCCTCCGCAATATCATCCGGAGGGGGATGTGTTTGTGCATACATTGCTGCTCCTCGACAAGCTTCCCGCGGGCTCGTCGAAAACGCTCGCCTGGGGAGCGTTGCTGCACGACGTGGGCAAGCCTCCGACGTTTCGAGTTGCGCCGGATCGCATACGGTTCGATGGGCACGTCGAAATCGGAGTGAAGATGGCGGCCGAAATTTGCCGCCGCTTGCGCTTCTCGAACGACGAGACCGACCAGATTCTGGCGCTGGTCGACAACCACATGCGCTTTGGCCACGTGCTGCGCATGAAGGAATCGACGCTGAAGAAATTTCTGCGCCTGCCCGGCTTCGACGAGCACCTGGAATTGCACCGCATCGACTGCCTCTCCAGCCACGGACTGCTCGACGCCTACGACTATGTGCGCGAGCAGTTGCACTCGATGCCAGCGGAGGCGATGCGTCCCGAGCCTCTGATTACGGGAGACGATCTCATTGCGGCGGGCTACGAGCCTGGTCCGCGCTTCAAAGAGATTCTGGGCGCGGTCGAAGACGCGCAACTCGAAGGCCGGCTCGCTTCGCGCGAGGCGGCTATGGAGTACGTGTTGCGCGAGTTTCCCGCGTAGATTTCGACGGTTTTGGATAATCTCATCGTAGCGGTAAGTCTATGATTATGTGTGGTTTATTGGAGATGGTACCTGAAATACGTACCCCCTCCCCCCTATCATTTTAGGTTAAAATATTCATTCTAGACAACTTACACGCAAAATATTCAAAAATAAGGAGTTAGGTGGTCAAAGAGCGCTGAAAATGGTTTTGGGGCAGCTTCGACAGTGGGCCCGGGTCGGCGGACACACTTCGGAACTGCCCCAATCAGAGGTTCATTCTTGCAGGCTGTGCGCGGGAAGTCTGTGATGGGGCGCACTGTGGGATTGTGATGAATACTCACGACGTCCGAAGTTTGAGGAGAAACCACTAAAATTGAGCGCATGAAGAAGGCAAAGGCCGTTCCCAAGGCCGTACCGAAGACGATTGACGAATACCTATCGAGGGTCCCTGAACCCGCGCGCACGACCTTGAACAAGGTGCGCGCCGTGATTCGCTCGGCGGTGCCTCCTGAGACCACTGAGACTATCAGCTACGGGATTCCAACCTTCAGATACAAAGGCGCGCTGGTTGCGTTCGGCGCTTTTGCCAAGCATTGCAGTTTGTTCCCCATGGGTTCGAGCGTGCTGAAGGCGTTTGAGCGGGAGCTGAAAGATTTCAGTGTCTCCAAGGGGACACTCCATTTTCCCCTCGACAAACCCATGCCTGCCGCGCTTGTAAAAAAGATCGTGAGAGCGCGGGTCGGCCAGAATGAACTCAAGAGGCGGCGTTGAGCGTTCGCAATATTATAGAGGCTTGCGCCTTGGGCCGCGGAGGGCTCGCGGACAGGAATGTCCGCGGCCACACGTTCCGCGGCACATCGTCCGCAGTACAGAGTTTGCGGTAGACAAACTTTTGGCGCGATGCGGCGAGTCATTTCCGCGCCGCCCGGGTTATGACCAATCGGAAACCGCAGGTGTATCCCGCCCGCTCAGGGTAGTTCACCTCGACCAGTGGTTGATTCCTAAAAAGGAGATCGTTATGAAATCCAACCCCAGGGTTTTGTTACTTCTCGCCGCGACGCTCGTGGCAACTGCCGCCCACGCCCAGTACGGGAGAACTCCGTTTAAGCATGTCGTCGTGATCTTTCAGGAGAACCGGTCGCCCGACAATCTGTTTCAGGGATTGTGCGGCGCCAACGGCGGCATACCGGGATGCAATGCAACAGGCACCGAGGGAAAGTATGACATTGTATCGACCTTTGTGAATGCCGACGGCCAGACGGTACCGTTAACGCCGGTCGGACTGGCCACGAATTTTGATCTGGACCACAGCCACGGCGGGCCGAAACTGGATGGAACCATCAGCGGGTGGAATTTCGAGTTCAAGAATCAGGGGATAAGCGGCAAGCCGGCGGCCAATGTTCCCGCCGTGTGTGGGGCCAACATTTTCGGCTGCGTGGTGCCGGCCGACAACTACTCGCAGTTCATGTACGTGTACAACACTCCGGTGACGAACAGCAACGGGAGCAAAGGCGGCCTGCTCGATCCCTATATCACGTTAGCGACGAGTTATGGATGGGCCAACCGGATGTACCAGACCAACCAGGGGCCGAGTTATCCGGCGCACCAGTATATTTTTGGCGCGACTTCGGCGCCCACAGCGGCGGACGACGCGGCGGGGGTCTTTGTCTCTGAAAACTCTGGTTCAATCTATGGTTGCGGCTCGGGGAACTCGGTACAACTGATCAGGCCGAACGGAAACGGTGCGCCGCCGTTTGGCACAGAAACCCCGGGCGATGAAACCGTGGAATGCTTTACGCACAACGCCATGGACTACCTGTTCAGCCAGCCTAGTCCTAAGATTACGTGGACTTACTATTCCGAAGGGCAGAGCAGTCTGTGGGTAGCGCCGAACTCGCTCTCGAATATCTGCATCCCTGAGTCGGGCATATGCACCGGGCCAGACTGGACCAAAGGCGCGTCGAATGGCTACGTTGACACTACGCCGCCCGACGTCTTGAACGACATCGCCAACTGCTCGCTCTCGCAAGTAAGCTGGATAACACCCGCCGGCCAGTATTCGGACCATCCGATTAATAGCGGGCAAGGGCCGTCGTGGGTGGCTGCAATTGTTAATGCCATTGGAAATAACACGAACTGCGATGACGGCACTGGCTATTGGAAGGACACTGCGATCTTCATCACCTGGGACGATTGGGGAGGTTGGTACGATCACGTGCAGCCGGTCTTCCAGACGGGCGCGAACCAGAACGACTACCAGCTTGGCTTTCGTGTGCCGCTGGTGGTGGTCTCGGCCTACTCGCCGAAGGTCGGGTATGTCAGCAATCTGAAATATGATTTTGGCAGCGTCGTGAAAGCGATCGAGGGCATTTTCGGTCTCGGGAGTCTCGGGTTTGCCGATGCGCGGGCGGCCAACGATCTCCACGACTTTTTCAACTTCCATCACGCGCCAACGGTGTACAAGACGATTCCTGCACCGCTCCAGGGCAGCTTCTTCACCAAGACGGCGGCGGCTGAGGTTGATCCGCCGGATAACGACTAGGGGACGCGTGATGGGACGGAGAGGACGCAGGGGTCTTTCGACTACGCAAGGGCCTGACTTTGTGAGGTCCTTGCTTCGCTCAAGATGACACCTGATAAATTGATTTAGTTTTAATCCTCGTTGGTCTAATCCTCGTCAGTTCTAATCCTCGTCCTGCGAGCTTGTATCCCCTGAATCGGCTGGGGCCGGTTTTTGCAGATCGATCTGGGGCATGCCTGCTTTCTTTAGTTGTTCGTTCAGGGCTGGAACTTCTTTCATCTTGATTTGATTCCAGGCGGACAACTGTTCGTCCAGCGCTTTTTCAAGGTCGGCGAACATAGCGGTTTGCTGCGTGGTGGGCGCGTCGTCGGCGGTATCGAGAGCGCTGATGATGTCTCCGAAGCCTGCGTTCAGACGAGACAGGCTGCGGCCTTCGGGCGTGCTCAGGTAACGGCTGCCGTAACCTCCTGCGCCGCCTTCGATCGCGGCGAGTTTGGTTTCCAGTTCAGCGGCTGTTTTGCTGATCTCGGCGAGCTGCAACTGCGAACGTTGCGAATTATCGCCATGATCGATAAGCGGCTTCAGTTGCGCTCTTGCGCTCCGTACCTGTTGCAGAGCTTCGTAGTCGCGGTGCAAGGACTCGGCGATTTTTCGGTCAAGTTCGAAGTGGCGGCGCAGATCCTCGGGCGAGGTTTTCACGCGCGGGTCCATGCGGATTTCGAGCGGCTGATCGTTACCCCACATGCCCACTGCGCCCATGCCGCCGCCCCCTCCAGGACTCGATCGGACTGTCATGTGTACTGTGTATTTGCCCGGCAATACAGTTGCACCCTGCGGCCAGAGCGGGGTCTCGTGATAAATGGCGGAGATGGGAAAGTCGCGGCTGACTCCGTCGGGCGTGGGATAGGTCAGGTCCCAAAGGAAGCGATGCATGCCCGGCGCTGCGGACAAGGTTCGCGGGGGACGGACCCAATACATCGGGACGTTATAGTCCTTGGGATTGACCGGCTCAGGTTTGTCGGCGCTTGAAAAACGGCGGACCACCTTCCCGGCCGAGTCGAGGATTTCCAGAGTAACTTCCGTGGACATCACACCGCTCGTCTCTAACTTCGGGCTCAGCCAATAGTCGATCATGGCACCATCGGGAGGGTTCTGACCGGATGGCTCTTCGGGCGGGAGCGGCGTGTCGGGGTTGTTGTCGCGACGGACACGATAGGTTAATTCCGGCTTAAACAGGTACGGGCCTGCAGCGATTTTTGCGTCGAGCTGGCGGAGCGGCGTGATGTCATCCAAGATCCAAAATGACCGGCCATGGGTGCCTACTACTACGTCGTCGTTGTGCACGACGAGATCGCGAATCGAAGTAGGGGGCAGATTCAGTTTGAGCGATTGCCAGTGGTCGCCGTCGTCGAAGGAAACGTAGACGGAGCGCTCGGTTCCTGCGAAGAGCAGGCCCTTGCGTTCGGGATCTTCGCGGACGGTGTTGACCGGTTCGTCGTCGGGCAGGCCGGTGACGATCTTCTGCCAGGTCTTGCCTCCATCGCGCGTGCGGTAGATATAAGGATGCAGGTCGTCGATGCGGAGACGATTGACGGCCGCATAGACTGTCGCGGTGTCGAAGTGGCTCGCATCCATCTGGGCGAGTTTGCTCCAGGGCGTGACGTCGGGTGGCGTCACGTTTTGCCACGTCTTGCCGGCATCGTGCGTGACTTGAATCAGGCCGTCGTCGGTGCCGACCCAGATCAGGTTGCCATCTTTCGGGGAGGGCGCGATGGAGTAGATCACTCCGCGATGGTTGCCCTTGGCGGGATCGTCGTTGACGAACTGTTGTCCGAGGCTGGCGGGAACGCCGGGGTTTTCGCGGGTGAGGTCGGGGCTGATGATCTGCCAGCTGTTACCGCCATCGCGAGTGACAAACAATACATTCGAACCAAGGTAGAGAGCGTGCGGATCGACTGGCGAAAAAATCAGCGGCGCGGTGCGGTTGAAACGGAACTTTCCAGTGCGCAGAACTACGGGAGAAATGTCGCGCGTCTGGCCGGTGGTGCGGTCGAAGACGGTGGCTTTGCCGCCGTAAATCAGGTTGGGATGCAACGGATCGGGCGCGACGTAGCCGTATTCTTCGACGCCGAGCGTGGTCCAGTCGCGGAAGGTGATCTCGCCAAAGTCGCTGCGGCTGGCGGTGCCGACCGAGCCGCTTTCCTGCTGAGCGCCGTAGACCCAGTAGGGAAACTGGTTGTCAGTGATGACGTGGTAGAACTGCGCGGTCGGCTGGTTATACCAGGAACTCCAGGTCTGGCCGCCGTTGACGCTGATGGTTGCGCCCTGATCGAGGGCGAGCGCGATGATGTCGGGATTTTCGGGATTGATCCAGATGGTGTGGTAGTCGTCGCCGCCGGGCGCGCCTTTGATGGCGGTGAAATCCTTGCCCGCGTCGGTTGATTTGTAGGTGCTGGTGTTGGCGACGTAGATGACATCTTTGTTGCGCGGGTCGACGCGCACGCAGTTGAAATCGTCGCCGCGGCCGTCGACGCGATGTTCGGAGTTGACGAGTATCCAGCTTTCGCCGGAATCCTCGGAGCGGTAAATGCCGGTGCCTTTCGCAGCGACTACCCAGGCGTACATGCGATCGGGATCGCTCGGGGCGTAGGTGATGCCGACGCGGCCCAGGCCATCGGCATCTCTAGGCAAGCCTTTGGTGATCTGCCGCCAGTTGTTGCCGCCATCGCTGGACTTGTAGAGTCCGCTGCCCGATCCGTTGTAGGCGCCGCCAGTGGTCCACGGAGGACGGCGCGACGCCCACATGTCGGCGAAGATGATTTGCGAGTTGCGGGGATCGAAGGCGAGGTCGGCCGCGCCGATGTTTTCATCCTTATATAAGACCTTCTGCCAGGTCTGGCCGCCGTCGAGCGAGCGGAAGACTCCGCGCTCGGCGTTGGGTCCGTAGGGATGTCCCATCGCCGCGACGAAGACGCGGTTGGGATCTTTGGGATCGACGATGATGGAGGCGATCTGCTGGGCATCGCGGAGGCCGAGATGTTGCCAGGTGTTTCCCGCATCGGTTGATTTGTACATGCCGTCGCCAACGGAGAGATCGGGGCGACGCAGGCCTTCGCCGCTGCCTACATAAATAATGTCGGGATTGGACGGGGCGACTGCCAGCGCGCCGATCGAGCCGGAAGGTTCGTTGTCGAAAATCGGCTGCCAGGTGCGGCCGAAGTCGGTCGACTTCCAGACGCCTCCATTATTGGGCGCCATGTAGAAGACATTCTGATGGCCGGGAATGCCGGAGATGGCGACCGTGCGGCCTCCGCGAAAAGGGCCGATCATGCGCCAGTGGAGATCCTGGTATGTGGATGGATCGAACGGCTGTGCGGAACCCGTCAGACCGAGAAGTGCAAGCGCACCGAAGAATCCAACGAGAACAGGAAGAAGCCGAACAGCCCACCACTTAGATAGTAGTTTCAAGGAAGTGCCTCCCAAGCGCTAGTAAGGATAAACCAGAGCATGGTTTTGGGGCACGAATTGTGCGGCGATGCACCATCAGCGTTTCGAGGTAGGCGTCGACGGCGGTTGCGCTTCGCTTTGCGAAGCGCAAACCTTGCTCAGCATGACACCAGCAGTGCGGGTCAGTTCACGTGCGTGGGATAGATGTGGCGGTTAAAGGACGAATCGTAACCGGCGCACCAAACCTGGAAACCGGGATTTCACGGGACAGTCTGCGCCGGCATGGACGGATTATGCCGATCCGCAACCAACGGAGAACGCACGCTAAGGTTGTGGATCGCGAACAATCCAACCGTACATATGCCACCTAGTTAGTATGCTCATAAGTTTTATATCTTACGAAACGCACGAATTGATTTGATGTTTGTCCAATCATGCGAATGCGCAGTCTAACTCAAGATTACTTCCTCGTCACTGCTGATTAGCCGTTCGATTGGAGGCCGGCTTCACCTTAATACGGGTTCGGTCCCTCTCGAAGATGAACGGGGCTTCGTCGTTGCCGCGCTTGGCAATTTTGCCTGTGACACAGACATCTTTTCCCATGAACTCGCGAATGACCTGCTGCGAAGTCTTATCACGATTTTCAAGGGAATTGTCGTCTTTTAAAGCGGGGCCGAAGGTAACCATCGTGAACAATCCCGCCTTGGTCAGGCTGAATGCAACTGGCCGGCCGAAACCAGTGACGCCTGGATCCATTATGTGGCTGTCTACCACTCTTCCACAAACGGTAGCGACAGTCCCGACGTAATCCTTGGCCTGAGCAGCGGTGATAAGTGGAATCTTGTCTTCTGCTACCGCTGATAGAGCGACTAAAGCGACGAGTAGAGCAAAGTGTTTCATTCGTATCTCCTGTGTAAGTCAGCCGACCGCGAAATGAGAATCGTCTCTCAGACGCTCGGCAGCATCCAGACTGGTGCGGAATTGGATGCCGGAGGCGCGGGCGTTGCAAGTTGCGAAGGCCTGTTGTTTCATTGGAGCTTTGTTCGTGAAGCACGTCCAGTTTAGCAGGCGACGTACCTGAGGTAAATGGCGCAGTGCCTTACCAAGCTCATGCTTCCGCCAGATAGCGGCCAAGAGCATCCCGCCAGCCGGGTATTTGAATTCCGTGCGCCGCCAGACTGGCCGGAGAAAGCACTGAGTAGGGTGGCCGGCGCGCGGGACGGAGAAATTCGGCGGTCGTTACCGGGGTTACGCGGGCCGGCAGTCCGGAAATGCGCACGATTTCCTTCGCGAATTCGTACCAGGTGCAGTCGCCGGAGTTCGTAGCATGCACGATGCCGCTTGCTTCTTTCCCGCAAAGTTCCACGAGCGCCCGTGCGAGATCGCGAGTATAAGTCGGCGAACCGCGCTGATCGTTTACTACGGAAATTTCGGGATGGGAGGATGCGAGTTTGAGAATGGTTGCCGGAAAGCATTTGCCTCCATGACCGAAGAGCCATGACGTGCGCACGATGCACACGTCGGGAGCGATCTCCAGTAGCCGTTCTTCGGCGCGGGCTTTGCTCTTGCCATATACGTTGATGGGGCTACGTGGATCGCTGGTTTCGTAGGGCGATCCTTTAGTGCCGTCGAAAACGTAATCCGTGCTTAGGAACATCAATCGCGATCCCACTTTAAGTGCCGCCTGCGCTACGTGGATGGCTCCTTCGCAATTTACGGCCCATGCCAGATCGCGGTCAGCCTCGCATCCGTCAACGTCGGTGAAGGCCGCGGCGAGAATGATCCAATCGGGGCGGGAATCTTGAATGACCTGTTCGACGCGAGAGCGATCGCGCAGGTCGGCGTCTTTGGAAGAAAGCGCGGTGAGGTGCGCGCCGTGCATCTTTACTGCCCGCACCAATTCCTGGCCGAGCAATCCCGAGGCTCCGAAAATGGTGGCGCGCATAGGGCATTGTATGCCGGGTGGGCGGATTAAAGAGGGGTAGCTCGGAAACGGGTAGTGGAGTGCGTCGGAAATAGTGAGTGTTAAATATTGCGCCTCGACCCCCAGAATCCGCGGTGTTCGGCGAGGAAGTCAAAGCCTTTAACCACAGAGGGCACAGAGGAGCACAGGGGAAACCGGCGACTCATCAATGTCGATCTGTTTGACGCACTGCACTAGCTGGGACAACTTCGCGCATTTCGGAAGCCTGTTACTCGGCCTTCATCTGCTTGGTTTCCATCCGCTCAGTTTTTGGTAGTTGGAGCGAGCGGGCATGCCGGCGCAACGCGTGCAGAATGAGCGACCCGCTAATGCCAAAGCAGACGACCGCGCTGAATGCGACAAGTTCGAGCACGGAGCGCGTCAGGTGCAGAAAATCCGCCAACAACGCCCCGGTTGCGAACAGCAAGCCGAGAATATTAAGTCCCAGGGGGGAACGAATCTCCGGCAAATCCTGTCGAAAGCGGATCTGAAACAACAGGGCGGCGAGCCCGATCGCGGCTACTACGACCAGGGCGATCGGGCTGAGAAAAGCTGCCGGGCCGGTGTAGATCACGACGAGCGCGAGCGCCAGAATGAGCAGACCGGCGGCGATCACGGTCCATCGGCGCGCGACGGTGGCAGGGGAACCAGTTGTCGTCACCGCGCAATCCCCTTACGCTCTGGCATGCAGCCATTGTATGCTCGACCGCCATCTTCAGGCGCTGCTTGGCATCCACTCCGACTGGCTTTTCTCGCCGTGCGACATCGCATAGAGGACCAGTTCCACACGGCTGGAAATCCCGACTTTATCGAAGATGCGCAACAGGTATTTCTTGATCGTATGCTCGCTCAACCCCAATTCGCCCGCAACCTCGCGGTTGCTCAAGCCGTCGGCCACCAGCGCGACCACTTGTTCCTCG
The DNA here is from genome assembly GCA_963821295.1 of uncultured Acidobacteriaceae bacterium. Taxonomy (GTDB): domain Bacteria; phylum Acidobacteriota; class Terriglobia; order Terriglobales; family Acidobacteriaceae; genus Acidiflorens. The sequence continues at coordinate 189,193 of CAWGDB010000005.1, forward strand.
CGTGGCGTCAGCAGCATCCTTCCATTGGCATTGACCACGCGCAGCGTGGGCACGTCGGTCAACGCGTCCAACATGTAGTGGATTTGCTGGTTGCTGATCCACACTTCTCCGCGGGAGACCTGGTCTATGCACTTGCAGAGCAGGCGGAAGGGATCCTGCGTAAATAGAAAGATGCCCTTCGCCCCTGCGCGTAACGCATTCACAACCAGCTCGCGGTCGTCATTTTCCGCCAGCAAAACAGTCGGGATTTTGGGATGTGTAATGCGCATCCATCGCAGCAGGCCCCAATCCGGCAACTGGTTTCCGGCGATTAAGGCCACATCAGAGTGGTTCGTTTGCAGGAAGGCGTGCAGGGCCGTGATCTGCAGGGGAACCGCGGAGACCTGAAATTCCCGGCGGCTTCGCAGCGCTCGCGTCAAGAGCTGGGATTGAAGAGGTCCGGAGTCGGCGATCAGTACTTGCACGACCTTCGTTTTTGACGGCGGAGATATGGTGGATGGTTTGGCGGAGCGCTTTGATTTCACCGCACCATAATGCCCGAAAGGCTAGGGACCGGATGTAGGCACGGTCACATGGAATTCGTGATGAATTCGCGCCCCCTGACTCCCTTCGTAGACCCACTCTCAGACACTTGCCATCCGGCGGCTTTTGCCGATCCAGTTTTCGTTTGCCTCGGGAACTCTACGCCAAACCGGGCGATGCTTGGTTTCATCACTCTTTCGATGGTTATATCGAACCCTATACCGCAGTAGACAATACTTTCCACGTCTTGTTGTCCTTCAGGCGCAAAGCTACTTTCGTGCAAACAGCTCAATCGCCCGAGCTGATAGTTCGCCGTTCTGAGCAACGGTGAGGCACGGAGATGAATGTACTCACAAAGCACGCCGTTCTGATGGTTGCTGGCCTGCTCAGCTTGCAACTAGCCGTGGTCACGTTCGCCCAGGAGGGTGCTTCGTCGGCCGTTCCGGCAACTGGGTCCTCTGCTCCGCCATCCGGCAAGCTCGCGGCGGCGGAGAGCTCGCAGAGCCCAAACCGGAGCGGAACGAGCACCGCCGTGGGCGGCGCGATTACACAACCCGGCAAAGCGGGTGGCATGGGAGATCCTGCACTCGGAGGGGAACGCCACCCGCTTTATCGGCTCACCAAATCGGACGTCGTCGATGTAAATTTCACTTTCTCTCCCGACTTCAACCAGAGCCTGACCGTGCAGCCCGACGGTTTCATTGCCTTACGGGGAGAGGGCACGATCTACGCCGAGGGACTTACGCTGCCCCAGCTACAGCAGGTCGTTTCCAGTGCTTATGGGAGTGTTCTGCATCAGCCTGAGATCACGCTCACTCTGAAGGACTTCGACAAGCCTTACTTTCTTGCCTCGGGTGAAGTGGCCAAGCCCGGGAAATATGAGCTTCGCGGAGATATGACCGTGAACGAGGCGGTGGCCATCGCCGGCGGCTTCACGCAGCAGGCGCGACATTCGCAGGTGGTGCTGTTTCGGCGCGTTTCCGCGGACGTTGCCGAGACCCATGTGCTCGACCTCAAGAAAATGCTGGATTCCCGCAACCTCCGGGAAGATATGCATCTGCGTCCTGGCGATTTTATTTTTGTGCCGCAAAGCCGAATTTCAAAGATTCGCAAATTTGTTCCGGCCAACTCCATGAGTTGGTATATGAGCCCCTCGCAATATTAGGAGATAAGGAGTCGCAGCTTTCACCGATTGCATGCCCGCATCTGACCCTGGCCACGCCCCTCGTGATCGCTTGCAAATGAGCCATGAACCCTGGACTAACGAGAAACTGTTCTCTCGCGCACTCCCCGACGCCGCGTGACTTGGCCGCGACATTTTTCCGGCGCCCCCGGCTCATGCTTGCTTCCTTCAGTTTTGTATTGCTGGCGACGATGGCGATTGTGCTGTTTTCCGCGCGATATGAATCCCACTTCAAGGTTCTGATTCGCCGCGGGCGATTCGATCCGGTTGCCTCAGCGCAGGCCAATAGTGTGATGGACTTTACTCGGCCCGAAATCACCGAGGAGGAACTGAACTCCGAAGTCGAGTTGCTGCGCGACCAGGACCTTCTGAAGCAGGTGGTGATCATGGCGGCACTGGTTCCCGTGGGCACGCCCGACTCGCAAAAAGCGTCGGAGGTTGAGCGCGCGGCTCGCAAGCTTGGACGCCGGCTGGACGTTGAGGCTCTCAAGAAATCGAATCTTATCCAGGTGAGCTACAAGGACACGAATCCGGAGCGGGCGGCGCGCATACTGTCGGCGCTCTCGGCCTCCTACATGAATAAGCACACGAATCTTCAACGGCCGTCCGGAGAGATTCAGTTTTTCGATGAGCAAACCGCGGATAGCGAAAAACGGCTGCATCGCTCGGAGGCGGAGCTGGTGAATTTCACTCGCACACGGGGCGTGATTTCAGCGGCCATGGAACGCGATATTGCATTGCAAAAACTCGGAGAAGCGGATGCGGCCTACCGCCAAATCGACCAGGAGCGGGTGGAGACCGAGCACACCATCAAATCGCTGGGTGAACAATTGAAGTCATTTCCGTCGCGTTCGGTCACGCTCAAACGATGGGCTGACAATCCGCTCGTGCTTGAAAAATTGAAGACGCATCTGCTGGACCTGCAACTCAAGCGCACCGAGCTGCTCACTCGCTATGAGCCTTCCTACCGTTTGGTGCAGGAGGTGGACCAGGAAATCGAGCAGGCGAAAGCATCCATCGCGGGCGAAGCGCTCACCCCGGTGCGCGACGAGACCAGCGATAAGGATCCCAACTACGAGTGGGCTCGGATGGAATTGGAGAAGGCCGAGGTGCAGTTGGATGGAATGCGGGCGCGGCAGGCCGATGCTCTGGCGCAGGTCTCCACGTTGCGCGCGACCGCACAGAAGATGCAGGCCAGTTCGATCGATCAGCAGGATCTGATACGCACGGCCAAAGCGGATGAAGATTCCTACTTGCTCTACCTGCATAAGCGGGAGGAGGCGCGCATCGGCGACGCTCTCGACCAACAACGGATCCTCAATGTAACGATCGTAGATCCTCCGACGGTTCCCGCTTTGCCGGACCACTCCGTGTTGCTTTACTTTTTGCTGGCGTTCGGGCTGTCCATTGCGTTCAGTGTCGGCACCATCTTTGCAGCGGAGTATTTTGATTCGACGTTCCGAACGCCCGATGAGGCGCACCGGTTGCTGGAAGTGCCGGTGTTGGCCTGGCTGCCCGCGGCGGAGGCTGAGGTTCTGCGTCCACAAGCTTTCGGCTCCCGTGGACCCAGGGTGGTGGTGCAATGAGTACGCTCGGCGAGCTTCTTAAGAAAATGCCCTTTGACGTGGATGAGGGCGCGATCCCGATTCGCCCGGAGATATGCAGGGAAGCACCACCTTCCCGCCTTCCGATCCGCGACGAACAGATTCACGCTCTGGTCCAGCAGCTTTTCTTGCAACCTGACGCAGGACTGGTGCGCAACGTTGGATTCGCGGCCACCGAAGAATCGATGCAAATGGCGCCGCTATGCTTCGATGTTGCCCGGGCTCTCGCTGCCCAGGGCAAGTATAGCGTCGGCCTGATTGATGCCGGTTTCGACGCATTTCCACTGCACGAACAATTGGAAATCCCGGCGCCCTTTCCCGCCAAAGTCACCTGGCCCGTTTCCTCTCGTCTCGGGCTGGTTCCGCGGCAAAGCTGGTGGCCGGAGGCCGGTTTTGAGCCGGTGACCGACCAAAATCTGGAACGGCTGCGCGAACTGATGGCCGATTTCGATTTTTCCATCGTGTGCTGCGCGCCGGTTTGCTGGATCACCGCGAGAATTGGCCACAGCTGTGACGGCCTTGTTCTGGTTCTGACTGCCAATAAAACGCGCCGCCTGGTCGCGGCTCAAATCGTCGACCGGCTGGGGAAGGTAGGTGTCCCCCTGCTCGGCACGATCCTCGCGGATCGTCGTTTTCCTATACCTGCGGGACTCTATCGGAGCTTGTGAATCTTATGAGCGAATTGGGCACGAACAATTTATGGGGATCCGGAACCGTTGATTCCCCCTCGCAGTATGCCCGCATGATTCCCGGGGTCTCGGCAATCCCATCGCCGAGGCGGAAACAAAAGGCCGCGGAATCGGCGGCCGGCGTTGCCCCGGTCAGTGAAAAGTCGGCGCCACGGGTCCCGGCTGGTCGGCTAACGCAACTCCTTCTGCCGAATCCAATCGCCGAACGAGTCGGGCTCTACCGGTTGGTAGTGGCCGATTTGATCGTTCTGGCCGCGGTCTGCAGTTTGCAGACACTTCTACTTCCAGCCTGGAGCTTGCCACGAATCGATCTGCCGATTTTTGCCGTTCTGGTAACGCTCTTCGGATTCAGCGAGGGGATCTACCGGCCACACTCCGATCCATTTCCGCCAGGAATGGCCTCCGGCCTGGCGAGATCGGTTTTTTTTGCAATCACGCTGCTTTTCCTGGGAACTCGCGATGGAACGCATCTGCGGGCGATCCCTGCGATTTTCGTGAGCGGATTGACGGCGCTTCTGCTGTATCGGCAATTGCTCCGGTATGCCTGGGCCAGACGGAGTCGCCACGCAGAGTGCCGCAAAGTCCTGATTGTCGGCGGCGGGCCAGTCGCCCGAGCCATCGCTCGGGCGTTTCGCAGCGATCCTCTCCACCGGACGATCGTCCAGGGGTTCGTGGATGACGATCTGCCACTATCTCCGGCTGTGCTGGGACGAATCGCAGACTTGGATTGGCTCGCGCGCGCCGAGTTTGTCGATGAGGTGATCCTGGCTCTTCCGGGTGAGCGCGCGCAGACGCGCATGGCGGCGGAGGCCGCGTTTCGCAACCACCTTGATATTCGCGCTGTTCCCGAGTTGCCGCCGGGACCTTGGCCCGATGCCGATGTCGATTACATAGGAGAAATTCCCGTGGTCACGCTTCATCGCGAACTCGTGCCTACCGCCGCCCTATTGATGAAACGTATGCTCGATGTTGCCGGAGCTGCGTTCGGGCTCGTATTGGCCGGTCCAGTCATGGCGATCGTGGCATTGCTCATCCGCCTGGATTCACCCGGGCCGGTTATCTACTCGGCGGAACGGACCGGCGCGAAGGGGCGCCGCTTCCGTTGCTACAAGTTTCGTTCGATGGTGACCAATGCCGACCATCTCAAAGATGATCTGCGCACCCAAAACCAAAGAGAGGGCCCGATCTTTAAGATCGTCGCCGACCCCAGAATTACCCGGGTCGGACGCTTCATTCGCCGGTACAGCCTCGACGAACTACCGCAGTTGTGGAATGTGCTGCGCGGGGAGATGAGCCTGGTCGGCCCTCGCCCTCATCCAGTGGACGAGGTCAACCATTACGAACTTCACCATTACCGGCGTCTCGACGTGAAGCCCGGTATCACAGGTCTCTGGCAGATTACGGCGCGCCATTCCTCTTCGTTCGATCTCAACATGCACCTCGATCTTACCTACATCGAGAACTGGAGTTTGCGCCTCGATCTGCGGATTCTTCTCAGCACGGCTCGCGTTCTGTTCGCGCCGGAAGGGGCATGACTCGCGTATGAGCAGCCACGTCCTCACCTGGGATAGTGACGACAATCCCCTTTGGCACGCGCTTGGTTTGCTGCTTCGTCCTCTGCATCTGGCGCTGGCATATCCTTCCATCCTTTACGTTGCGGCGATGACAGTGTTCCTGTTTCGGCCGCCGGATCTTTTCTCGTATTACGCGGATCGCGTCGCCTTTGGCATCCTCGTCTTCTTTGTGGCTCTGCGTGCCATGGCGCTGCGCGAGAAGATTCCGTTCTTTGCCGGACTCAGTTTACCGATGCTCGGTTTGGTGGTTCTGGCCGTGTTGCGAGTGCTCCGCGAGCCCTTTGATCCGCAGGTCTGGAGCATCATCGCCAGCAAGTTCATCGTTCCGTTTGCGTTATTTCACATCGCCGTGCTCGTCTTCCGGGGCGCGTCGCAACGGCGGCATTTCGAGATTTTCGTCGTTCTTGCGCTCGCTTATCTCATATTCATCGCTATTGCGTTTCTGGTCGACGCGCGCTCGCTCATCTTCCCGCGCTTCATTCTTGACGAGAGTCTGGGCTTTCATCCGGACCGCGCGCGCGGCCCTTTTCTTCAGGCAGTGGCGAACGGGGTTTCGTTGAACCTTTTGGGGATTCTTGCATTCGTGCTCTCACCGAAGAACAGGTTTGTCTGGCTTCTATGGTTGGCGCTGCCGATAGCTGTGCTGGCTACGATGACGCGTGCGGTCTGGATCTCTTTCGCACTCTCCACCCTAGTTCTCGGATTCTGGTTCATCAAGCGGCGTTTGCAGGCGCTCTGCATTGTGCTCGTAGTGGCTGGTCTGCTGGGGGGACTGGCAATTGGATTCAGCGACCACTCCCTCAAGAACGCGCTGTGGAATCGCACCGAGGAGCGCGGCCCGGTGGAGGCGCGCATGGCCGTATACAACGCCGGCTGGTCAATGTTTCGGGAGCGACCCCTCACCGGTTGGCCGGCCGGAGGGATGTATGCGGAGTTGGGCCGCCGCATGGAGGGCTATCACCTGCGCATCTTCTACGTGCACAACACCTACCTCGCTCTACTGGTTGAGTTCGGTGTGCCCGGACTGGCCCTTTACGGCATTCTCTTTTTCAATCTCTTCCGCCTTTCCCGCCGCGGACTGCCGGGGGAGTCTGGCTCTATTGCTGCGCTGCGCAGAGCTTGGCCCGTTTTGCTCTCCGTCTACCTATTCAACGCGTTCTTCGTCGACATGGCATACCAGTTCGTGATCGGACTGCTGTTCACGGCTGCGGGAATGCTCTGCGCCTCCGAGGAGTCGGCCGCATGACCACCGTCGCTTATATTGCCAATGAATTCCCTTCGCCGGTCGAGCCTTACGTCATCGATGAGATCGCCGAGCTTCGCCGCCGCGGAGTCAACGTCATCTGTTGCAGTGGGAAGCGGGTCGCGCCCAATGGCCTGAGTCTGGCCGAGCGCTCGTATTGGAAAGAGACGCGATTTTTCCAGCCGCTCTCCGACGACGCACTGATGCGGGCTGCGGGCCGGCTGGCCTCGGATCGCCGCAATCTGTGGCAGTTATTGCGCCCCCTGCTGCTCGATCCGGGTGCATCGCCCGGTCTCCGCCTTCGCGCGCTGGGCCACACTCTGATGGGCTCGGCGCTGGCCGAAGAACTTGCGCCGTTGAACGTGCGGCACATTCACGCTCACCACGGATACTTTGCGTCGTGGATGGCGCTGGTCGCTGCCCGTCTGCTTGGGATCGGTTTCAGCTTTACCTTGCATGGCTCCGATCTTCTGCACCGCGCCGATCTACTCACCACCAAGCTGCGGGCCTGCCGGTTCTGCGCAACCATCTCCGATTTCAATCGGGAGTACATTCTTCGCAACTACCCCTCCATACCGGCGGAGAAGATCATCGTGCAGCGCCTCGGTGTCGATCGCGTGCTTTCGTGGCCCACCGATTCGTCGACAAATGAGGTCGACCATCGCCCGTTCTGTCTGCTCGCCGTCGGGCGTTTGCACCGCGTCAAGGATTATGGCTTTCTCATGCGGGCCTGCGCGGCGCTCCGCGAGGAGGGTCTTGATTTCCTTTGCTGGATCGTCGGGGAGGGGCCGGAGCGGACCGTTCTCGAACGCCAAGTGAGAAAGTTGGGACTGCAGGGATACGTTCACATGGCCGGTCACGTCCCCCATGCGGATCTGGCCGCATATTACCGCTATGCGGATCTGGTGGTGATCACCAGCAAAAGCGAGGGAATCCCCGTCGTTCTGATGGAAGCCATGTCGCAAGAAAAGCTGGTGCTGGCTCCTGAGATTACTGGTATTCCCGAACTGGTCGAGCACCAGCAAACCGGGTTTCTCTATCAACGAGGTTCGCTGCCAAGCTTCATCAACGCCGTCAACTGGATTTACGCCAATCAAGCATTCCTGGCGGGAATCCGGCGGGCAGCGGCGGCCAAAGTCGCCGATTCCTATAACCGCCAGCGCAATCTGCATGCGTTCGCGGAACAGTTCCTTTCCCGTATCCCCCAGTTAGAGCCAGGCGGAAACCATGCGCATTCTGTATTGCAACAAGTACAACTATCGGTTTAGCGGCACCGAATCTTACTTATTCGATCTCATTCACCGCGTGGATGAGCGCGGCCACGAAACTGCGCTCTTCAGCATGGACCATGGCTCATCCTCCGCATTCACGGGCCGGAATTATCGCATCCCGTACATGAACTTCAAGGATCCCAACGCCAGCTTGCAGCAGAAGGTGAAAATGGCAGCGCACGCTCTTTATTCGCCATCGGCCCGGCGTGTCATGCGCGCTTGCATCGCTGACTTCTCACCGGATCTCGCCCACATCCGAGGAATCTATCATCATCTTTCGCCGTCGATCCTCTGGGAACTGAAGCGCCGGGCGGTCCCCGTGCTCTATCACCTGAACGACTTCAAACTGCTTTGCCCAAACTACAATCTCGTCTCCCACGGCAGGACCTGCGACGCATGCCGAGGTGGCGCCTTTCACCACGTTGTTACAGAAGGCTGTTATTCGGGTCCTCGAACGAGCACGGTCGTTCTTGCCGCCGAGGCGTATCTCCACAAATGGTTGCGCACTTACGAACGATGCGTCGATCTCTTCCTGGCTCCCAGCGAATTTGTTCGCGCCAAGTTTGTCGCGAGTGGGTTGCCAGCCGGAGCGCATCGAAGTCCTGCCCCATTTTCAGGCGCTGCCCGACGACGAGCAACTCGGCAATGATCTCGGCAACGAGGATGAGGGCTACCTGCTCTACTTTGGGCGTCTCTCCTCAGAAAAAGGAGTTGACGAACTCCTGCATGCAATGGTTCGATTGCCGCACGTCCCGGTGATCATCGCGGGCGACGGCCCGGAACGGCCACGGCTTGAGGCTTTGGCCCGTGAATTGAATCTGAACCGCGTTCTTTTTGCGGGCATGGTCCACGGCGAAAAACTGAAAAAGCTCATTGCCAGCTGCAGCTTTTCCCTTTTCCCATCACACGCCTATGAAACCTTGGGAAAATCAATCCTCGAATCCTATGCGTACGGACGGCCGGTAATCGCCTCCGACCTGGGTTCACGTCGCGAACTGGTCGAACCGGGCATCACCGGATTGCTTTACCCGCCTGGCGACCGCGATCAACTGGCTCGTTCCATCGGATTTCTCTTCGACCATCCTGATGTGATTGCAAGAATGGGTGCAGCCGGCCGGGCCCGCGTGAAGGCAAATCATGATCCCGAACAACACCTGGAAAAACTGTTCGACATTTACTCCCGGCTGAGCGTCCCCAGGAAAAGTTCTGTCCTTTCCGAATGCGGCAGAGATCCCCCGCCCGCGCCGGGCCGTGCGAGTCGCGTTCATCGGAGGACGGGGCCTGGTTTCCAAATACAGCGGGATCGAATCGTATTACGAGCAGGTGGGGCACCAGTTGGCCCGCCTCGGGCACGAAGTCACCGTCTATTGCCGCACCTACTTCACTCCGCCCATGAGCACTCACAATGGCATGCGTGTATGCCGGTTGCCCACTATCCGTTCCAAGCATCTCGAAACGGTGGTGCACAGTTTCTTGAGCACACTTCACGCCATGGCTTCGGACTGCGACATCGTGCACTATCACTGCCTCGGTCCCGCGCTGTTTTCATTTCTGCCCCGGCTGGTCGGCAAGAAGACCATCGTAACCGTCCAAGGACTCGACTGGCAGCGTGCCAAATGGGGTCCAATCGCTGCGCGTGTTTTGCTCTGGGGAGAGGCTGCCGCCGTAACTCTGCCCAATGCCACCATGGTTGTTTCACAAACGCTGCGGCAACACTACCGCGATCAACACGGCCGCGAGACGATTTACATTCCCAACGGAGCCACCATCGCGCCGCGACGGATCCCAAGCCAATTGAAAGAGTGGGATCTGCTTCCCGACAGTTACGTTCTTTTCCTGGGAAGGTTTTCGCCCGAGAAAAATTGCCATCTTCTCATCGACGCCTTTGAGAAGGTTCACACCGACATGAAGCTGGTGCTCGCTGGAGGATCAAGCCACTCCAGTTACTACGTCGAAACCTTGCGCCGTCACAAATCGGAGCGCATCCGTTTTCTGCCTTGGGTCTCAGGAAGTAACCTCGAAGAGCTGCTTTCGAACGCCGCCGTGTTCGTGCTCCCCTCAGAGCTGGAGGGAATGTCCCTGGCGCTTCTCGATGCCATGGCCGCCGGAGTCTGCGTGCTGACCAGCGATATCCCGGAAAATCGCGAACTGGTTGACGGCGCTGGTTTCAGCTTCCGATTGGGCGACTCAGGAGACCTCGAACGTATGCTCGATCTGCTCGTCCACAATCCCGACGTTCGGCGCCAGGCGGGTGGCCGGGGACGTCAGCGTATTCAGGGCCAATATCAGTGGGCTGAGATTGCACGCTCCATCGAGACGGCGTATCTCCAGGTATTGGGCTGGCCTGTCAGGGAAGCATGCGCGTGAGACTGGGACCGACGCCGGGCATTGAGGATCGGCTCCGCTCCCGTCCCTGCCAACGGCATGGATTGAGATCACGCACGACTTTGTCAGGCGCTTTGATTAGAATCGAAGCGCCGCTTCCAGACCGATTCTAGACCGAAGGCCGACGCGGCAATTCCGGCATGGAAGATCTCATCCTCGTCACCGGCGGCGCCGGCTTCATTGGCTCGAACTTCATCCTGCAATGGATCGCCTCGGAGCAGGCGCGCGTCCTCAACTTCGACAAACTGACATACGCAGGCAACCTCGCGAACCTGCAGCCGGTTGAGGGCCACGCGCGCTACCGTTTCGAGCGGGGCGATATCGTCGACCGCGAAGCGCTGCGCACACTCATAGCGCGTGAAAAACCCTGCGCCATTGTTCATTTCGCCGCCGAGAGTCACGTCGACCGTTCTATCCACGGGCCGGATGATTTCGTCCGCACCAATGTCAACGGCACATTCAGCTTGCTTGAAGAGGCGCGTGCTTACTGGTCGGCGCTCCCGGAAATGGAGCGCGCATCGTTCCGTTTTCTTCATGTTTCGACCGACGAAGTCTACGGTTCACTCGGCCCTGACGATGCGGCCTTTAGCGAAAGCACTCCCTACGCGCCGAATAGCCCGTACTCGGCGTCCAAAGCGGCCTCCGATCATCTTGTCCGCGCCTATTACCATACCTACGGCCTGCCCGTTCTTACCACCAACTGCTCGAACAACTACGGGCCGCTTCAGTTTCCCGAAAAGCTGATTCCCCTCATGATCCTCAATGCGTGCCAGGGTAAGCCGCTGCCAGTTTACGGCGATGGGAAAAATGTCCGCGATTGGCTGTACGTCGAGGATCACTGCCGCGCGATTTGCGCCGTGCTCGCTCGCGGCCGCGTGGGTGAAACCTATAACATCGGTGGACGAAGCGAGAAAACAAATATTGAGATCGTGAATGCGATCTGCAAACTGCTTGACCAGTTGCGGCCGGATGACCCCGTTGTTCCGCACCGGCAACTCATCACGTTCGTCAAAGATCGCCCTGGCCACGATCGCCGCTACGCAATGGATACGCGCAAAATCGAGCGCGAACTCGACTGGCATCCGCGGGAGACGTTCGACAGCGGCCTGGAAAAAACTATTCGCTGGTATCTTGAACATGAAAGCTGGGTGCACGATGTGACCAGCGGCAGCTATCGTCAATGGATGGCAAAGCACTACGCCACCGAGCGCTGAGCCGAAATTAGAAATGAACAAGTCAGCCAAGCCGAATTACAAGGGCATTATCCTCGCCGGAGGATCGGGCACACGCCTTTATCCCGTCACTCATGCGGTCGCCAAGAGCCTGCTGCCGGTGTATGACAAGCCGATGGTCTACTACCCGCTCTCGACGCTCATGCTGGCGGGCATCCGCGAAATTCTGCTGATTTCGACGCCCGATGATCTGCCGCGCTTCGAGCAACTGCTCGGCGATGGCTCGCGCTTCGGCGTCAATTTTCAATATGCAATGCAGCCGAAGCCAGAAGGAATTGCCCAGGCGTTTCTGATCGGCCGCGAATTCATCGGATCGAGCGGGTGCGCGCTCGTTCTGGGCGACAACATTTTCTACGGGCACGACCTCGTCAAGGAGTTGCGCGCGGCGGCCAGCCAGCGGGAGGGCGCGCGCGTCTTTGCGTATCCGGTGCAGGATCCCGAACGCTATGGCGTCGTGGAGTTCGATGCGCATGAAAAGACGCCCAAAGCGCTCAGCATCGCCGAAAAACCGAAGCATCCGAAATCCCGCTATGCGGTTACGGGCCTTTATTTTTATGACCGGCAGGTGGTCGATATCGCCGCAAGCCTCAGACCTTCTGCGCGTGGCGAACTGGAAATCACCGACGTTAACCGCGCCTATCTCGAGCGCAATCAGCTCAACGTCTGCCTCATGGGGCGCGGCATGGCGTGGCTCGATACTGGCACGCACGAAGCTTTAATGGAGGCGTCTTTATTCATTCAAACTCTGGAGAAGCGGCAGGGCCTGATGGTCGCATGTCCCGAGGAAATCGCCTTTCGCTCCGGTTACATCACGGCCGCGCAACTGGAAGCGCTGGCGCAACCGATGCGCAACAACGGGTATGGCGCCTACCTTTTGCAATTGCTGAAAGATCGCGTTTTCTGACGGAATATCGAGATCGAGTCTGTATTCGGATCAATGAAAAAAATTCTCACCAGCCTGCCCGGAATTCTGTTGCTCGAACCCAAAGTGTTCGGCGACGACCGCGGCTTCTTTCTGGAGAGTTACAACCAGCGTGCTTTTGCTGAGCTCGGCATCGGCGACGCATTCGTGCAGGACAACCACTCTTACTCTGAGAAAAATGTGGTGCGCGGATTGCATTACCAGATTCAGCGGCCGCAGGGAAAGCTGGTGCGCGTCATCAGCGGCGAAATTCTCGATGTCGCTCTCGATCTCCGCCGGTCGTCTCCCACGTTCGGAAAGTGGGAGGCCTTCACGCTCTCCGGCGAAAACAAACTCATTCTATGGATTCCACGCGGATTCGCGCATGGCTTTCGAGTCGCATCGGCCCATGCCCACGTGCTCTATAAAGCGACCGATTTTTACGCGCCCGAGCACGAGCGCACGGTTGCCTGGAACGATCCCGCACTGAGAATCGATTGGCAGCTCGACGGCGAACCCATTGTCTCTGCAAAAGACCAGCGGGGCGCCACGTTCGAGCGGGCTGAAAAATTCGAATAGTTCATCGATCAGCGCCGGCCGATCGCGATTCAGTTCAACCTGAACTCAACTGAGATCGTCGTTTCCACCGCAATTGCTCGGCCCGAAGACTGGTACGGCTCGAACTTCCACGACCGCACGGCAGCCTCTGCCGATTTCACCAGCAGCTCGTCTCCCGAAACAGGCTGCAGTCGCTTGACCGTGCCGTCGGGTGCAATCACGGCATCCAACACGGCCAGCCCTTGCTTGCCCTCCAGCCGCGCCTCTTCGGGATACACTGGCTGCACCTTGGACACAGCCCGCATATCCATGGTCTCGGGCGAAACTCGCAAGGGCGGTTCCCCGGTCGTCCTTGCTCCAATTTCCAATTCTTTCCACGACCGCTGCCATTGCCACCAGCCCACGCCCGCCAGCAGCAACAATGCAGCCAGCAGCACATTCAATCGCCGGCGCTGAACCCGAATGCGCGGGCCAGAACGCGTAACCGCCGCGGGAGCAATAAGCTCCAGCTTCGTCTTTGTCTTTGCAGGATCGGCATCCTCTTGTTCCTTCACCAACTCCGGCCGGGGCGCAAGCCGGTAAGCCCAGTACCGGATCAACTCCTGCTGCTCGACCGACAATCCCACAAACTCGAACCCGCAACGAAGCCGCCCGTGATAACGAACCAGTGCGCGCGCCCGCACGGGCACGCCAACATTGGGAAGCCGCAACTCGACCGCTACCTGCTGTCCTGAGGCTAAATCGCCGGCCACCATTCCGCCCACACCGCCTTCGCTCAGATCGGTGCAGCGTCCGGGCAAGTTTTCGGGGACCCCCGAGCGCAACGCGATCACATCGAATGCGACATTGACGGGATACCTCGGAGAACCGCGGCGGGGCGCCTTTTCCAGCGCCATTGATGTAGCTGCACTCATCCGATTGCCTCCGCAAGATAAAGGTCTTGTGTCATGCGGCTGGAATCAACGACGAACGCGGCACTGTGCATGATGGTTCATAGAGTATAACCAAACGGCGTAATCAGTTTTCCTCAGGTGCCTTTACTATTTTTATTCTGAAGAGGCGCTGGCGGTTTGGTCTTGCCGGACTGTCTTGGCGAACTAAGATTGCGCCAAGACGAGGGGCTTCTATCCAGAGATGCTTAGTCCAGATCGCGCCAGTTCGGTCCCACCCCCAGTTCCACGCGCAGCGGGACTGCCAGTTCATGCGCGGCCTCCATGTGCTCGCGAACCATCGCCTTCATGCTTTCCACTTCACCCTCGGGCACTTCGAAAACCAGTTCGTCGTGAACCTGCAGGGTCATCCGCGATTTCAGGTTGCACTTTCTGATCTCCTCGTCAATGCGGATCATGGCCAGCTTGATCAGGTCGGCCGCCGTGCCCTGCAACGGAGTGTTCACTGCTGTGCGCTCCGCAAAACCGCGGAGGTTCGTATTCTTGCTGTTGATATCGGGAATGGGCCGAACGCGGCCGAACAGCGTCTTCACCTTCTGATCGCGCCGCACCTGCGTAAGAGTCGCATCGATGAACGCCCGCACTCCCGCGTATTTTTCGAAGTAGGCGTCGATAAACTTCCTTGCCTCGCCCGGCTCAATGCCCAGTTGCTGCGATAAGCCGAACGGAGAGAGCCCATACACAATTCCGAAATTCACCACCTTCGCCTGCCGCCGGTGGTCCGGCGTCACCATCAAGGGAGGCACGCCAAATACCTGCGAGGCCGTCAGCGTGTGAATGTCGTCGCCGCGCCGGAACGCTTCCACCAGCAGCTTGTCTTTCGAAAAATGCGCGAGCAGCCGCAGTTCGATCTGCGAATAGTCCGCCGCCAGCAGCACATTTCCCGGCTCTGCAATGAATGCGGCGCGAATCTCCCTGCCGAGTTCGGTGCGAATCGGAATGTTCTGTAGATTCGGATTCGCTGATGATAGCCTTCCCGTCGCCGTTCCCGTCTGCCCAAACGTGGTGTGCACGCGCCCGCTCCCGGCGCGAATCAACGCTGGCAACGCATCGACGTAGGTCGACTTCAACTTGGTCAATTGCCGGTATTCCAGCACCAGCCGCGGAACTTCATGTTCCTCCGCAAGGCCCTCCAGCACATCGACCGCCGTCGATATTTTCTTGCCCTTCCCATATTTCACCGGCACCGGCAAGCCCAGCTTGTTGAAGAGCACGTCGCCCAGTTGCTTCGGGGAGTTGATGTTGAACTCCATGCTGCAGCGCTCATAGATGTCGCGCGCCTTGGCGTCCGCCTCCCGCTGCAACTTGATCGACATCTCACCCAGAACCGCAGGGTCGATCCTCACGCCCGCGTCTTCCATTCGTGCCAACACCGGCACGAGCGGCGCGTCGATTGTTTCGTAGACCGAGGCCAGTCCCTGATTCTCAACCTCCGCGCGCAACGCGCCGGCCAGCCGTCCCGCCACATCGGCCGCTTCGGCGAGGTTGCCGCTCAACTTCAAATTGAGTCTGCGCAGCGCCACTTCCGGCAGCGAATGCGATGAGTATGTTGGATCGAGCAGATACGAATACAGCATGGGGTCGTGCGTCACTCCTGCCGGTGCAATCCCTAGTTCCGAAAAATGATGTAGAGCCGCCTTGTAGTCGTGCACGATCTTGGGCGCTGAGGGATCTTCAAGCAGGGTCTTAACGCGATCAGCGAGTGCTTCGTCCTCAAGCCAGAGCAGCGCGCCTTCTCCCGGCGCCTTCGAAACCGCTATTTGTTTGCGCCATGCCGCAGTCTGCTTCTCTTCGACCGGCACTGGCTGCAGCGCAAGAAACTCACCCTGCGCCGATTCAGGCTCGTCTTCTTCTTCCTCTTCTGCCTCCTCAGCTTGTTCAATCGGAATCGCTATTGCGAGCGGCGCATCGGCCGCCAAGCCCCACAGATAATCCTCGAATTCGGCTTTTAACCTGATCTCCCCGTACTTGCCCTCTTTCACTTCCACGACTGGAAGCAGTTCCTTCAGCAGAGAGCTGAATTCAAGTTCGGCGAAGAGCGCGCGCAACGCGTCGACGTCGGGCTCGCCGACCTTCATCGCGGCAACGTCCAGGTCGACGGCAACATTGGTGTCGATCGTCACCAGTTGCTTGCTCAGCAGGATATTGTCCCGGTTATTCTGGAGCGACTCGCGATAGGTTTTCTTCTCTACCTCGGCTGCGCGTTCGAGCGCCTGTTCCACGCTGCCAAAACGGCGGATGATCTCGACCGAACCCTTGTCGCCGATTCCCGGCGCTCCCGGAATGTTATCGACGGAGTCGCCGCGCAACGCCATCACGTCCACCACCTTCGAAGGCGGCACGCCGAGCAACTCCTCCACCTTCGCCGCATCGCAAATCAGATTGTCTTTTGGCGGGTTCAGCACGCACACATCGTCGTTCACCAGTTGCAGCATGTCCTTGTCGCTCGACACCACGTAGACCTGATGCGACTCCTCCGCCGCCTTTCGCGCCAGTGTTCCGATCACGTCATCGGCTTCATAGCCTTCCAACTGAAGGATCGGAATGCGATACCCTTCCAGTGCGCGGCGAATATACGGAACCTGCTGCACCAGGTCGGGCGGCATCTCGCTGCGGTTCGCCTTGTAGCCGTCATACTGCGATTCCTTGAATGTCTGCGTCTTGATGTCGAACTTGCGGATGGTGGTAATTGCCTCGGCTTGTTGATTGCGGATGGTCGGCGCTCCCACGTCGAACACCGCCGCCAGATATTCCGGCGAAAAGTCATCCCGCAGCTTGCGCAACATATTGACGAACACATAAATCGCCGCTGTGGGAAGACCAGTCTTGGTGGACATCGGCCGCTGCCGCGCCATCGCGTGATAGGCCCGAAAAATGAATGACATCGTATCGATGAGAAAGATACGGCCTTTGCCGAACTCGGGAACAAGCTCTGGCCTCGGAAAGCCCGCAGGCGCTTGCCCAGCCGGCTCGGCGGGGGTTTGCAATAGAGATTTCTTTTTAGGAGGCAACTGGCCCAGTTTAGCAGTTCGATGCGCGCCCGAAAACCGGTGACGGCAATCCCTGCCAAATCTTCCAAAGCCGCGTATGATATGAAGTTTTCGTTCCGCGACCGCTGAGCACTGCATGCTTCCTTTCAAACTTATCTACAGCGACGATTATTTCCTGCCCATAGGGTCCCACGTATTTCCTGGCGAAAAGTACAAGCGCGTCCACGACCGCCTGCTGGCTACGAAGGTGGCAGATGCTTCCGACTTTGTCTCTCCGCGCGCCGCAACCGATGAAGATATTTTGCTGGTCCATACTCCCCAGTACGTCCACAAACTCAAGACCGGAACGCTCAGCACGCGCGAAGAACTTGAGATGGAGGTGCCCTACTCGCCGGAACTGGTGCGCGCTTACTGGCTGGCGGCGGGCGGTTCCATGCTGGCCGCCGACTATGCGCTCAACGACGGCATTGCCATCAGCATCGGCGGCGGATTTCACCACGCCTTCCCCGACCACGGAGAAGGCTTTTGCATGATCAACGACATCGCGGTTGCAATTCGCCGCATGCAGGCTGACGAAAAAATCCGCACTGCAATGACGATCGATTGCGACGTACATCAGGGCAACGGGACCGCGGTCATCTTTGCCCCGAAACCGGCTCCCGGCAACCGGATGCCAACGGCTCTCGCCGCTGCTGCAAATGCTGCAAATATGGCTCGAACTCGCAAGCCGTCTACGGACGTGTTTACGATCTCACTGCATCAGGAGAACAATTACCCCGCGTTCAAGCCTCCTTCGTCGCTCGACATGAACCTGCCCGACGGAATCGAGGACGGCGAATATCTGGCGTGCCTTGGCAACGCCATCAGCCTGGGATTGGACATGTTCCCCCGGCCCGAACTCATCTGTTATGTCGCGGGAGCCGATCCTTATCGCGAAGATCAGCTCGGAGGATTGTCGTTAACGATCGAGGGATTAAAAGAAAGAGATGCGCTGGTGTTCCGGCTCGCCAAGGCCGAGGGCATTCCGGTCATGGTTACTTACGCCGGAGGCTACGCCCATAAACTGGAAGACACCGTCACCATCCACGCCAACACGGTGGTCGCAGCGAAAGAAATCTACGGTTGAAACGAATATTCACTCGGCCCCTACCACGAGGCTCCCGATTAAGAGCAGCCGCTAATATCGCAGATACCCCATGCCCACTCTCATATGGTGCAGCAGGCTGTCCGGCATGGTAACGGCAACGGTCAATCCCAATGCCGCGTGCACCACAGCGATCGGATAGATACTGCGGTAGCGGCGAAACATCTCGCAGAAAAACAGGGCTCCGATGAACGTGAAGGTCGTGAGAATTGGGTTGGGAAGGTGAGCCGCCGCAAATAGCGTCGCCGTCACCCAGACCGCCGTCGCACCTCCGAACAGATCCTCGCAACGCGTGAAGAAGAACGATTGCAGGAGGAACTCCTGGACGAGCGCCCAGAGAAAGTAGCCTACCGGCTGCTTGAAGTTTAACCACATCGCATCCGTCGGAATCTCACCCCCGGCAAGGTGCGCCATTAAGATCAGGCAAAGCGCAGCCGCCAAGCTGACGGCCAGCATGATGCCAACTCCCGAGCCCGCCGGTTGGGCCAAGCCCAATCGGCGAAGGGATGGCCGGTCGACCACCATAAAGGCAAAAACCGCAATCGCAATGGCTAGAGCCCATCGATCACGCACCGCGATACGAGATGACCAGAGCGCGCCCTCCAACAAAACGTACACGGCAATCAACTGAAACCAGATGAAGGATTTGCTACGTGCCGGGGCCAGCTTCGATGGGAGCCTCACAGAATTAGTTTACGATGCGATCCGACCTGGGCTGATCTGCCCGCGTTGTGATTGGAACTCACCCACGCGAGATGTACCGCTGCAGCATGGAGCAAAAGAATTTTCCTTGTGCGTGATCTTTGGTTACTTGAGGCTGGATAGGTCGGAGGGTAAGCTGCTACAGAACCGGAGTATCCTTTGGCTACCCAACCTACGCCCGCTCTCGCTAACGCCGCCGCTGCCCCGAAGCTGAATATCCCCACGCCGACATTATTATTGGCCATGCTGCAGGTCGCGCCGCGCGTGAGCGACCTGATCTTTTCTCCGGGAAGTCTGCCTCTGGTGGAGGTGAGCGGCCAGTTGGTGCCAGTGAAGATCCAGGGATTGCAAGCGCTGGGTCCGGATGACACATGGCGCATCGCGGAAGAACTCATGAGCGGGAATAAACAGGCGGCGGCTGCTCTGCAGCAGCAAGGCTCCTGCGATCTCTCGTACAGCTTGCCGGGCCAGTGCCGCTTCCGCGTCAACGTCTTCGTCCAGCGCGGAAGCCACGCGATTGTCATGCGTGTGATTCCGAAAACCGCTCCCACTTTCGCGGAGCTCAAATTGCCGCCGCAATTAGGTGAAATCGCGAATCTCAAGAATGGCATCGTGCTGGTGACCGGCCCGACCGGCTCGGGAAAATCCTCGACCATGGCGGCGATTCTCGACCGCATCAACGAAACCCAGGCCTATCACATCATCACCATCGAGGATCCGGTCGAATTCGTGCACCGCCACAAAAAGTCGATTATTCATCAACGGGAATTGCACAGCGACACTCCCAGTTTTACCGCGGCTCTGCGTGCCGCCTTGCGCCAGGCTCCAAAAGTGATTCTGGTCGGCGAAATGCGCGACAAAGATACCATCGAGATCGCGATGGAAGCAGCCGAGACCGGACACCTAGTCCTCTCCACGCTGCACACGATTGACGCTTCCAAAACGGTAGAGCGCGTTGTTGGCGCGTTTCCACTGGCGGAACAGCAGATCATCCGCACACGTCTGGCGAAAAGCTTCCGCTACATTGTTTCGCAGCGCCTCGTTCCTCAGAAACAAGGTGGCCGCGTCGCCATCATCGAGATCCTCACGTCGACTCTTCGCACACGGGAATATGTGGAGAAGGGCGAGAATGAAGGCAAGACGCTTCTCGATGCCATGAAAGATGGCGAAACCGAAGGCATGCAGGACTTCGATGGAAGCATTGAGAAGCTGGTTCGGGATGGAGTGGTCGATCTCGAAACCGGACTCGCCTATGCAACCAATCCGGGAAATTTGCGGCTTTGTCTGGCCGACCTTTCCGAAGAAGGCTTGCGAGCAGCCGCGCCAAGACCGCCCGAGAAAGCCATCGAGAAGCCACCCGCCAAGCCCGCAGACTCCCGAGCCCGCGAGCCCGAAATGGTCATTGAATAACGGGACGATTGAAGCCGTGATGATTGCTCCTAACGCAATGAATTAAAGACAGATGATTGGGCTTGCGTCGAGTTAGAATTGGGAAAATCGGGGGGGTACCCCCCCTACCCAAAAACAGTTAAGTTGATGATAATAAGCATGTTATAGGCAAAGTATTCAAACGATTAGACTTAGGGGAGATTTTCCCGGTCAGCATGCTTTCGCC
Organism: uncultured Acidobacteriaceae bacterium; assembly: GCA_963821295.1. Classification (GTDB taxonomy): domain Bacteria; phylum Acidobacteriota; class Terriglobia; order Terriglobales; family Acidobacteriaceae; genus Acidiflorens. The sequence continues at coordinate 209,756 of CAWGDB010000005.1, forward strand.
GCTTGCCTTAGATTTCTTTCAGTTTGTCGAAGAGCCGGGACCTGGTTTGAGACAGGCGATGCATCCGTCTCTGGAGACGGGCGCACTTCTCGATGGTCTAGTGTCGAGGAATGATCGCACCGATTTTGGTGCAGGTCTGTGATGGCGGTTACGGGAAAAATGTGATGAAAGAAGGGGGGAGGGTAATCGCGATGTTTCGGTAATAACCGTTGCCGAACCTATCCTACACAGTCTTTAGACCTTCGCGAGTAGAGAGGAAGACCGAGTGAATGGCAAGAGCGGGGCCGGGGCGCTCTGCGCGGCGGTGGAACTGCCCCCACTCAAGCCAAAAGAGGGCTTGAATGGGCCACCCGCCAGCCCGTGACAGCCACAACTAATCCCGTTGCGACGACAAGCCATCGCGTTCTACTGTGGACCATCCCAACATCAGGCTCTCTTGGGACGCTTTCCGGCAATCCGGCAGTCAGCCTTCGGCAAAGCACAACGCCGCCCGATCCAAACAGTAGAAAAAGCGCCGACGCCAAGATGGCGGTATTGCCTTGGTTGCCATCGAAATCCAGCGGGTAAACAAGCGAGGGCACAAAAAGGAAGGAGGCCAAAAGGCCGCCCATCATCTTGCCGATGCCGCCGCAAAATATCCCGGCCACGATGCAGGCCAAAGCCCGCCCGAGGCCGTCAGAACGCATTGGGAACAGTTCGCGGATACCCACAAGGTACATCGTTATTCAGGAATCCTGACCTAACTTCCGTAACTTCGGGTGTGCGGGCGGGACGCTGGTCGTAACGGGCAACCAACTTTAGAACCTTGCTCCACTGAATGGACACGACAGGAGAGCGGGGAATAAGAGGCGGGGGAAGCGGTGGTGCAGCCCACCCAAGCCGGGTGGCCCAGGTCTCATAATCGGTTCTCTCTTTTGTGCTGACATCGTCCAAATCGTGGGTGCCCCATGTCTCGTGATTTTCGAGACATGGGTACCCGACCGCCTGTACCAAAAGGCTTTACGCCTGGCACTAAAATCTTCAGCTTCAGAACTTCCCAGTCTGCGGTCGCACGGTTGCGGCTACGAGGAATCATCACAGGCGAAGAGTGGTCCCCATCACAGTTTAGGGGCCCGCGCGTCCTTATTCTGATTAGCATGCCGCTGGGTCTGCAACGCTACTATGGCACCGGAGATCTGCATTTTATCACCTGCAGTTGCTACCTGCGGCAGGCGTGGCTGGGAAGTGCGCTCCGCCGTGACTTATTCTTGTCAGTACTCGAACGTATGCGGAAGCGCCATCAGTTCGTGGTGGTCGGCTATGTCGTCATGCCGGAGCACTTTCATCTTCTGATCAGCGAACCGCAGGAGCGAACTCCGGGCACCGTGATGCAGGCTCTTAAGCTGGGATTCGCGCGACGTGTGCTGGCGCAGAATCGAATGCGCCGGAATTCGGCGCAGACCAGCTTATTCGAACATACTCCGCAGCATGTGTGGCAGGCGCGCTTCTATGATTTCAATGTCTGGACGTCGCGAAAGCGGGTGGAGAAATTGCGGTACATGCATCGCAATCCGGTGAAGCGTCGACTGGTCGAGTCGCCGGAGTTATGGCAGTGGAGCAGTTACCGCGCGTACGTTCTGGCAGAAGCCGGGGTAGTGCGAGTCAACGACTGGGAAGTTCTGAAGTTGAAGATTCGAACGCCAGCGGCCTAAAGACCATGGTGCTGACGGTCGGGGTACCCATGTCTCGAAAATCACGAGACATGGGGCACCCAGGGCGGACGATGTCAGCAGAAAACAGAGCGGGGTCGAGACATGGGCCACCCGGCGGCTTTGTTGACCGATCCAGTCAGCGCTTTCGCTCCGCAATCCACTCCGTAATCTTTGTCTCCAGCACATCCAGCGGCAGCGGACCGGAATCGAGCACCGCATCGTGAAATGCCCGCAGGTCAAACTTCGGCCCGAGTTCCTTTTGCGCCCGCTCCCGCAATTCCAGAATCTTCATCTGTCCCATCTTGTAGGAGAGCGCCTGCGCCGGCCATGCAATGTAGCGATCGACTTCCGTATTGATGTTCTCGTCGTCCATCGCCGTGTGCTCGTGGAAGTAGTCGACCATCTGCTGGCGCGTCCAGTGCTGGGAGTGCACGCCGGTATCGACTACCCAACGCACCGCGCGCCACATCTCATTCTGCAGGCGTCCATATTCGCTATAAGGATCCTGATAAAACCCGACTTCTTTTCCCAACCGCTCCGAGTAAAACGCCCAGCCTTCGGTGAACGCATTCACGTCGAGATCGTATTTGCGAAATGGAGGCAGATCTGTCAATTCCTGCGCAATCGAAAACTGCAGATGATGTCCGGGAACGCCCTCGTGGTAGGCAATCGCCTCCACATTCAGCAGCAGGCGCTTCTCGGGAGCATATTCATTGACGTTAATGCGTCCCGGCCGTGAACCGTCACCGGCTCCCAGCGAGTAATCGGCCGGTGGAGCGGAAGCGGCGCGAAACGCCTCCATCGGTACCACCGCCAGCTTGTTCTTCGGCAGGCGCCCGAAAAGTTCGGGCAGCTTGCCGTACATCTGGTCGCGATAATGCGTGTACAAATCGAGCAGTTGCTGGCCCGACTTCGCGTGCAGCGCGGGATCCTGCCGGATGTGCTCGTTGAACGATTTCAGATCATGAAAGCCCTGCGCCTGCGCGAGTTTCAGCATCTGCGCTTCGATCTCGGCCACGCTTTTCACACCCAACTCGTGAATCTGGTCGGCCGAAAGATCGGTCGTTGTCTGATGACGGACCGCGAAGCGATAGCGAGCCTCGCCATCGGGTAAAGCCCACTCGCCCGGATCGAGCCGTCCATGCGGAGCGTAGTCGTCGCGCACAAATTTCGCGAACTTCGCATAAGCGGGAGCGACATCATCCTTCACGGCTTTCTCAATCTGCGCGCGCAGGCGCGCCTGGTCGCCTTGAGGGATCGACTGAGGAAACTTGCGCAGTGGGTCGGTAAAGGGACTCTTCTCCAGCGAGTCATCGGCAATCTCCTGCGCCTGGCTTGAGACTTTTTCCAGGAGATACTTCGGCGGCATCAGGTGATCGCGCACTCCATCGCGCATGTGCCCGGTCGCCTCGTCCAGCACGCGCGGAATCTGGTGCAGGCGCGCGAGGTAGTCGTCATAATCCTTCAGGTTGCGAAACGGTGTGTCGAAGGGTAGGGAAGCATACTCCAGGTGGATTCCGCCAAATTGGGTCGCCGGCATCTCCCAGTCTTTGAAGCGCGCACCTTCCACGTCTTCGCGGAGGCTGCGCACCATCAGGGCCTTGTTCAGTTTTTCCTGCTCGGGAAAGCCCGCGACGTCGATCGCCTCGAAACGCGCCAGGGCCTGTCGAGCGTGCTCGATCCCGTCGGCAATCGCCTTGTTTGAAAAATCGCTGAGGCGATCGTTATAGCGGTTGTCTCCCACCTCGGTAGCGAGTTCAGGCTCGGTGCGCAGCGTGTATTCCCATTCGTCGGCAAGCAGACGGTTAAGCTCAGCTCGGCGAGCCTCCAGACTCTGCCCAGCGCCACTCTGCCCTGCAGCGCGAGCGACACGGGGAACGATCAGACTCATGGCAAAAGAGAAACAAAGTGAACAAGAGAAGATCGCAAGCGATATACGCAAGGAAAACCTCGTTAGACTATTGGGAGAATGACCGCGTCATGGATTCTACCGCAGCAAGTGCCGAGGTATGCGCGGGGCGGAGCCCCGCCACCACACGGGCACCACCACACTGGCAAAGCCGGGAACCGCTTGAATCTAGGTTTGTACAGCCGCCCGGGTAACAGGCGCGACCGTTACCAACGTCCCTGCCCTTTTCAGAATCAACATTAAATTCTTTGTACGCATGGGGTTATCGATTCGATACCGCGGCTCCTCGAAGCGCAGTTTCCCGTTGCCTCAGGAGGCGCAATCTCCTACTATCGGGGTCAGTCGCCTTAATGGGCCTTTCGTGCCATGTTTTGGCGATCATCTTGCTTCATAATCAAGTCAGGTTTACCAGCTTTGTCTGGGGAATGACCGGGGATGGGATTCGTGAAAGTGAAGTTGGTTTGGCCGCTTCGTCTGGCACTTCTTATCGCATTGACAATGGTACTGGACGCGAGCGGCATCGCGGCCAGCGTAAGTCCGCACGCTCTTTCGTCGCACTCGCTGAACTCGCATACGAAATCACGACGTGTCACCGAAAGCCAGCGCGCCCGCCGACACATGCGCAGGCTCGCGCATAGCCGCGCCCCGCTCTCGAAATCGGTTGCGCACCGGCATCGTTATTACGAGCGCTTCTACACCAGTTCGTACGCATCCGACATTACCGAAGGGGACGTCACCGCCGGCGAAGATCCAATCGTGCGCGAGGCCGCCATCGATGCGCTCGGCAACATGAACGGAACCGTGGTCGCCATCGAGCCCACCAGCGGGCGCATCCTCGCCATGGTCAATCAGAAGCTCGCGCTTTCAAGCGGCGCGCAGCCCTGCTCTACGATTAAGCTGTCGGTTGCTCTGGCTGCCGTGAGTGAAGGCCTGATCGACAAAGAGACGGAAGTTCCCATCGCCGGCCGCACGCGCATGACTCTTACCCAGGCGCTCGCGCACTCGAACAACGCGTACTTTGAAGCGCTCGGGCGCAAGCTGGGATTTGAAAAGATTCATTTCTATGCACAGCAGTTCGGGCTCGGCGAACTGGCGGGCTATCGCATTCCTGGCGAGCATCTCGGCGCTTACCCGGACGAAGAAATCTCGGCCAAGCTGGGCGGCGTCGGCAAGATGTGCTCGTTTGGCGAGGGCATTTCGATGACGCCTCTGCAGTTGGGGGCGCTGGTCGCTGCGATTTCGAATGGCGGCACGCTCTACTACATGCAGCATCCCACCAATCCTGATGCAGTTGCTGATTTCCAGCCAATCATCAAACGCCATCTCGACATATCTTCCGCCATTCCTGAACTCTCCGACGGTATGGCCGGAGCGGTGCAGTATGGTACGGCGCGCAGCCTGCGCCTCAACTTCAGCGAGGAATCGATCCTGGGTAAGACCGGAACCTGTTCCCGCGCGGGTACCCGCTTTGGATGGTTTGCCTCCTACGCCAACACCGATGCCGGCCGCATCGTGACCGTCGTCTTCCTGCAAGGTGGACGCCCAACCTTCGGCCCCAAGGCCGCCGAAATTGCCGGACGCATGTACCGCAATCTCTACGACCACAATTTCTTCGTGGCGCGCTCCGCCGGGACTACTCCGGCTCCCGATCTTGAGAAGATTGTCCCCGCCGCTTCACGGCAGTAGCCGCCGACCGAACCAAGAATGTGTGGAGACTGGCGGCTCGCCCGCCTGATTTTTCCGTTATTCGGCCGCCATGCTTTGCACATCTGATGACTAATGACATCCTCTCCGCATACTTGTGCCTCGCGCATCTTCCGGTCCTGATTCAAAATAGTCTTAATCGTGAGTTTCTTAACCATGAGTTCGTCTTCTCAGGTCGCGTTAGCGAAAAGGCTGGAAGTGCGAAATCCTGCGCCTTCCTCCGACTTCTTGCGATCGCCCGAGAAACACACGCTGCTTCTTTCTCTCTTGCTCGTCTGTGTCATCCTCGCCTTTTATAGGCCTATAACTCGGAACGAATTCCTCAACTACGATGACGACACTTACATCACCAACAACCCGCACGTCCGTACAGGCCTCAGTTGGCCGACGGTGAAATGGGCATTCACAACCTATGACGCCGCCAACTATCATCCGCTGACGTGGCTATCCCATGCGCTCGATTGCCAGTTATTCGGCCTCAACCCCGCGGCGCATCATGAAACCAGCGTCCTGCTGCACGCGGCCAATGCCGTGCTTCTTTTCCTGCTGCTTCAGGCCGCCACTGGATTCACGTGGCGGAGCCTTTTTGTCGCTGCGCTGTTTGCCCTTCATCCGGTAAACGTCGAGTCGGTGGCCTGGGCGGCCGAGCGAAAGAATGTGCTCAGCATGTTGTTTTTTCTGCTCGCTCTGCATGCCTATGTCTGGTACACGCGCCGGCCCGGGTTGCGCCGCTACGCGCTGATTGTTTTTCTTTTTGTGCTCGCCCTTCTCAGCAAGCCGCAGGTGATTACATTTCCATTTCTGCTTTTGCTGGTGGACTACTGGCCGCTTGGTCGCTTCAGCTTTTCGGAAGCCAAGGTCGCGCCGCCCTCAACCAGCGCTCCCACGAGATTTTCCAGCGGATGGCTGGTCATGGAAAAATTCCCGCTCCTGCTGCTTTCTGCTGCCAGCGCATTTGTCACGATGAAAGCCCAGCGCGCCGGAGGCGCCATCCAAACCCTGTCCCAGTACAGCCCACTGCTACGGCTGGAGACGGCGGTCGTCGCATATGTGCGCTACCTGGGAAAAGCATTCTGGCCGTCGAATCTGGTCGCACTGTATCCGCATCCCACCAGACTCTATCCTGCCTGGCAAGTGGGAGCTGCCGCCGTGCTGTTGATCATCATCACTGCCGCTGCGCTTCGCGCGCGCGACCGCCGCTATCTCATCGTCGGATGGCTCTGGTTCCTTGGATCACTCGTCCCAATGCTTGGCCTGGTGCAAGTGGGCGCTCAGGCCATGGCGGACCGCTACGCCTACATCCCGTTCATCGGATTGTTCGTGATGTGTACGTGGTTCGTGGCCGAATGGGCAGAAACCGGCCGAGGCTATCGCATCTTTGCGCGTTTTGTGCCTGAGAGTAGGATTCGCGCGGCGTGCCTTTTTATTCTCCCTCTTGTGTGTTTGCTCATCCTCGGATTACTTACATTCCGCCAGGTTCATTACTGGCACGACACTCAGTCTTTCTGGCAGCGCACACTCGCGCTGACCGAGAACAATTACGTCGCGCACGATTCACTGGGTGATTTTCTGGCGCGCGAGGGCCGCAGCGACGAGGCAGCCGTCCAGTTCCGCGCTGCGCTGGCTATTCGTCCTGACGATCTGCCAGCGAACCTGAACCTGGCCACGTTGGAGGCGAACCGCCGCAATCTGCGAGATGCTATCGAACGCTACCAGATGGTGGCTCGCTACGCTGCCGACACGAGCCTTCGCGCCACCGCCTATGGCAATCTTGGATCTGCCTATCGACAGATCGGCGATTCTGGGAGGGCGAAGCAATGTTATGAGGCGGCGCTGCAGTTGGATCCCAAACATGCCATGGCCATGATCGGTCTGGGCCTGCTCGCGCAAAAGAATAACGATCTGCCTGAAGCGGTCCGCCAATATTCTCGCGCGATGGCAGTCGAGCCTACCGATGTTGGGTATTTGCTGCTGGCGCGAGCACTGCAACTGGAAGGACACCGGGACGAGGCTAATGCGATCCGCGAACGGGTGACACGACTCTCCCCAAATCTAGGCGAGGCGCAGAGAGAAGCGCAGGCGCTCGTCACAGGGAAGTAACTATGTGATGTGAGTGGAACGTGTGGCGCGGGCGCCCTCGCCCGCGGCCTTTGATCTTGGTTTTGATCTGATCTCGGTTTTGACCCGCGAACAGCGAACGACAAATCCCGAGAGCCGAAGGCCCAGAGCGTGTTTCCTATTGCGGCTTCCGAGAAGGCGTATCCGCTGCCATTGCGGAGTTACGCTTCGCCGGACAGCCGGGGGCGGCTGTCCCTACGTGGCACGCGCAGCCTAATGCGTGCGTGATCGATACACCAGCTGCGGAACCGCTAGTGTCCCTCTTTCACTTCGTCCCGCTCGACCACTCCGTCCTTGATGTAAATAATTCGGTGGGCATATTCGGCGATGTCGTGCTCATGGGTGACGAGCACGATGGTGTTTCCTTCCGCGTGCAACCGGTCGAAGAGCGCCATGATTTCATTTCCCGTCTGCGAGTCGAGGTTGCCAGTGGGCTCATCGGCCAGGATGATCGCCGGATTATTGACCAGCGCCCGCGCCACCGCCACGCGCTGGCGTTGTCCGCCCGACAGTTCGTTGGGCTTATGGTTCATGCGGTCTCCCATGCCGACCGCCGCCAGCGAAGCTTTCGCGCGCTCGACTCGTTCTGCCGATGGCACTCCCGCGTAGATGAGCGGCAGTTCCACGTTATGCAATGAAGTGGCGCGCGCCAGCAGATTGAAAGTCTGGAACACGAACCCGATTTCCTTGTTGCGAATGCGTGCCAGTTCGTCGTCGTCCAGTTCGCTGACCAGTTGCTGGTTCAGCCAGTATTGACCCTTCGAGGGCGAGTCGAGGCAGCCGATCAAATTCATGAGTGTCGATTTGCCAGAGCCCGATGGACCCATGATGGCCACGTACTCGTTGCGCCGGATGCGGAGGTTGATGCCGCGCAGCGCGTGCACTTGCTGTTCCGATCCCATGTCATAGGTCTTCCACAGGTCCTCGGTCGCAATCATGCAGGAGTCGGGCGCTGCCAAGCCCGTCGGCCGGTCCATCGAAATTATTTCCGCAGTCGCCATCTGTTTCTCCTTCTCCGGCTCGGGCACGCACACTCCTCTGGCCGCTCTTTACTTTGACGTTCTAACCTACTCGAGGTTAGTCGTAGATATGCGGCTCGCCGTGTCTCCTGCCGCGGGCTGAGACGGGGCAAGTCCCGTCTCTACTAACTTTCTTCTTCCTTCTTTGGTTCCGAGTTATCTATTTTGACGCTTGTTCCCGGCTTCAGGGTACGCAAAACCTTGTAGCTCCCGGTAATCACCTCGTCACCCGACTGTATACCCTTAGTGACTTCGATATCGGTTGTGCCACTGATGCCGGTATCCACCGGAACGAATTCCGCCTTCTTGTGCCGGATTACAAAAACGCCCTGAATCTCTTCCTTCGCCTTCGCGCCGTCCACGGGGGCCGCGGCCTGCACCGCCCTGGCCGAATCCTTCGGCACCAGTTCCGCCTGAGTGCGCACCGTCAAGGCCTGAATCGGAATGCTGACCACGTTATTTTTCGTCGCCGTCGTAATCTTGGCGGTCGTCGAGAGGCCCGGCCGCAGGTCTTGCGGCGGATCCGTCAGGGTGACTACCACTTTGAAATCCTTGGCCTCTTCACTGGTCGAAGTCGTTTGCGAAGTCGAGACGCCGGTCGAGCGTACGATCGCGTTGTCGCCAATCTCGCTCACTATCCCATGAAAAGTCTTGCGCGGAATGGCGTCGATCGTCACTTCGGCGGGCTGTCCCATGTGCACATTGACGATGTCGGTCTCATCCACCTTCACCTCCGCGGTGATCACGGACATGTCCGCGAGCGTCATCAGCGTGCTACCCGGCGAATTCTGAATCCCGACCACGACCGTTTCCCCTTCACGCACCGGAAGATTGGTGATTACGCCATCAAAGGGCGCTTCGTAGATCGTCTTTTGTAATACGTCGGCGACCCGCGTCAGGTTCGCACGATTTTGTGCAATGTGCTTGTCCGCTGAATCTTTTTGCGCCATGGCTTGGGCCACCCGTGCCTGCGCCTGCGCCAAGCCCGCATCGGCGGATTCCCACGCCGCTTTTTTGGTGTCGTAATCCTGCTTGGCGATAAGGGCGTCTTTATACAGACCTTGAGCGCGCTGCCAGTCAAGTTGCGCATGATCGGCGTCCGACTTTGCCCGGTTCAAATCTGCCTGCGATGTCCGCAGACCGGCCTCGGCCGCGATGAAGTCGGTCTCCGCCCCTTGCAGAGAGGCTCGCGTCGCATTCACGTCGGCCGACGACTGCACGTTTTCCAGTTGCGCCAGCAACTGTCCCTTCTTCACCTGGTCGCCCTCTTTGACGTGCAGCTTGACGATCTTGCCAAAAGCGTTGGCTCCAATGTTGACGTAGGTCTTGGGCTTGATCTCCCCGGACGCGCTGACCACCGAATTCAGATTCTCCCTTTGCGCCCTTCCCGTCTGCACCGTAACCAGATTCTTCCGGCTCTGATAGACCGTTACGCCAACAATGATCCCGAGCGCCAGGACGGCACCCACTCCGATGAGTATTTTCTTCCAGGTCTTCATTCGAGATAAAAATCAGGCGATCAAGCAATTAGGCGATCGGCTCGACGGCAATCTGAAAGTCGCTCGATGGCCTAGTTACCCGATGCGCAATCAACACAAATCCCCCATCATTGTTTACGTCAAGACGGCGGACAAAGTTCCCGGCTTTGCGATTCCGCCGGAAACGGCAGCGTTACCGCTCTCAGATGACCAGATTAACCGGATCACGATGACTCGACAATTATATCCTGCCGGGTTGCAAGACGTGGATTCTTAAGGGATTTGCAATCGCCCGCCAGCGCAGGAAAATCTTTCCTGCCGGGCCTCTTTTCCTTGCCAGTTGGTATCCAATCAACATAGAATTGGAGCCAATCGTAGTTCTCACAAGGTAGGCCCTTCTATGTCCGTCTCAGGTTCTCGGCGCCGCTACTTGGTCGGCATATTGGCAGGCGTTCTTGCCTTCGGTTTTATGGCTGTTTCCCCCGCCCGGGGTCAGGATCAGAATAAGCCGGATCAGAATCCGGATCAGACTAAAGACCAAAGTAAAAAAGACGACTCGGACGCCAAGTCTTCGGTTGCTCAGCCCGCCCCGGCGCCGCCAAGCCGGGTCGATCCTCTAAAACGCGACGTTCCGGAGAAACAGAGAAAGGCCAACGCCAGAGCGCTCAAGATCGAGTTGAGCAAGACCTATAAGAAATGGCTTGCCGAGGATGTGGCGTGGATCATTACGGACGAGGAGCGGAAGGCGTTCATGCAACTCTCCAACGACGAGGAACGCGACCAGTTTATCGAGGCCTTCTGGCAGCGCCGCGACCCCACGCCCGATACGGAAGAGAACGAATTTAAGGAAGAGCACTACCGGCGTATTGCCTATGCCAACGAGCATTTCGCCGCTGGAATCCCTGGGTGGAAGACGGATCGCGGCCACATGTACATCGTATTCGGGCCGCCCGACGAGATCGACGCGCACCCTTCAGGCGGCTCCTACGAACGCCCCATTGAGGAAGGCGGTGGCGAAACCTCGACCTTCCCGTTCGAAACCTGGCGTTACCGCTATATCGAGGGCATTGGCCAGGAGGTCATGATCGAGTTCGTCGACACCTGCATGTGCGGCGACTATCACATGACCATGGACCGCTCGGAAAAGGACGCCCTGAAATACACTCCCAATGCCGGGCTTACGCTCTATGAATCCATGGGAATGGCGAACAAGGGCTCCCGCTTCACCAATGGGGGAGTCGAGCAACTGGGCCAAGGGCCGATGAGCAACAGCCTGCAGGCCAATGAATTTGAGCGCCTCGAACAATTTGCCAAGCTGCAAGGGGCACCGGCGGTCAAGTTCAAGGATCTGGAAGAAATCGTCAGTCATAAGATCAGCGTCAACCTGATGCCGTTCGATGTGCGCGTCGACTTCGTGAAGGTTACGAGCGATACCGTCCTGGTACCCATTACGATCCAGGTCAAGAACCGCGACATTACCTTCCAGAATAAGGACGGCATCGAGCGCGGCACCGTGAATATTTTCGGCCGCATCACCACCCTGACGGGGAAGGTTGTGCAGACGTTCGAGGATCCGGTTCAGATCGATGTTCCCATTGAATTGTTGCCCAAGACAGCCGAGAATGCTTCGATCTACTGGAAGGCCGTCCCGCTGCGCATCAGCCAGAATCGATACCGTCTTGATGTTGTCGTGAAGGACGTCAACGGAGATCGCGCGGGCAGTTGGAGCCATGCCGTCGTGATTCCCGACTTCAGCGAAGACCACCTGAGCAATTCATCCCTCATCATCGCCGACCAGATGGAACCGGTGGCAGCGAAGAACGTGGGTACCGGCAATTTCGTGATCGGCACCATGAAGGTGCGTCCGCGCGTGGCCTCTTCCGATGGCAAGCCCGTTTCTTTCAAGAGAAACCAGAAAATGAACTTCTGGATGCAGGTCTACAACCTCACCGTGGACGATAAAACGCACAAACCTTCCGCCACGGTCGAGTACAACGTTACCGATGCCCACAACAAGGAGATCATTCATACCGTCGAATCGACCGACACGATGGGCAATATTGGCGATCAGGTTACGCTGCAGAAGACGCTATCAGCCGCCAATCTGCAGCCCGGAATGTACAAGATTGAGATCAAGGTGAACGACAAACTCTCGAAGCAGACAGTAGATCCGACGGCAACCTTCGCCGTAGAGTAAGCTGTTGTGATTTATGAAACGATGGGCGCCGAAGCCCATCCCTAGAGGTGGTGAATGTTCCGAAAGCTCGGGTTTATCGTGATGCTCATGGCCCTGGCTCTTCCGGCATGGTCCGAGCCTGGGAAAATCTCGGCGGGTACGATCTCGGGATACGTTCGCGACGCCAGCGGCGCGCCCCAAATGGGAGCCGCAGTTGAAGTGCTGGGCTCGGCTGCCCAGAAGGTCTTCACCGACGATCACGGCTTTTACTTCATCGCCAAGCTCCTGCCCGGAACTTACAACCTCAAGGTGAGTGCGCCCTCGTTCCTGCCTTCGCTGCGCGAGAAAATCGGCCTCCACGCCGGCGCGAAGCTCATGGTTAATATCACCCTGACCAGCCTTTTCGAGGCCATCCAGCTTGTCAATCTGCCCAACCAGGCCGACCAGGACGACTGGAAATGGACATTGCGTTCAGTTTCCAATCGGCCCATCCTTCGCGTTTTGCCCGATGGCACGACTGCGGTCGTGGAAAATGGCGAGGATTTAAAAGGGAACGTTACGCTTCTGGCGGGTTCGCCCAGTGCGGGTTTCGGGAGCCCATCCGATATGAGTGCCGCTTTCTCGGTCGAACGGTCGCTGTTATCGACCGGCACCCTGCGCCTGAACGGCAATGTTGGTTATGGATCCGACGGCAGTGGTAGTATTCCGGCCGCTTTCCTGAGAACTACCTACACGAGTCACTACAACCAGTTCACTGAACCTTCGGTTTCGATCACCGCACTCCGCCTGAATTCGCCGGGACTCAATACCATGCCCGGCGCGCCTTTGCAGGCGCTCTCGGTCACCAGTTCGGATCGCGTCGTGCTCGGCGATCTGCTGGAAGTCAGACTCGGCAGCGAGTTGCAAGCTATTCAATTCATGGGCCGCGTCAACGCCTTTAAGCCCTTCGGGACGGCCGATCTGCACATCTCGCCGAACACGGTCGTGGAATACCAGTACGCCAGTTCCGTCCCGGATTCGCGGCTGGAGGAGCGTTCCGAGGGCTCCACCGGCGACCAGTTCGATGCCGCTACTTCCGACCCGAGTGTCACCGGCCCGCGCATGAGCATGGTCGATTTTGCTCCGGCGGTCGAGAAGGGCCACCATCAGGAAGTTTCTGTTTCTCACCGCGCCGGCAAGAACAGCATGCAGGTCGCCTTCTACTCCGATAGCGTGGCCGATCCGGTACTGACCGGCGTCGGTGACACGACCGCCGAATCCGGCGACATCCTACCCGACATTTACTCCGGTACGTTCAGCTATCGAGGCGACAATTTCTCGACCAGCGGCCTGCGCGTCGTCTTCGAACGCAAGCTCCTCTCCGATCTTACAGCGACCCTCGACTACGCCTACGGAAGTGCGCTCGATCTCTCGCGTCCCGACATCGAATTGCAGGATGCCCGCGACTTTATCCGCGCCGAGCGCCGTCAGGCCGTCGCCGCAAAATTCAGGGGAACTGTTCCAAAGACCAGGACGCACCTGGTCGCTTCCTACCGCTACACGGCCGGCCGCACCCTCACTCCCGTTGACCTTTTCAACACTTCAGCGGGACAGGCCGACCCTTACTTGAATCTCTTTATCCGCCAGCCGATCCCATCCAGTTTCCTCGCTGGGCATCTCGAGCTTCTCGTCGATCTCCGCAACCTTCTCGCCGAAGGCTACGTCCCAGTCATGGGATCGGATGGCCACACCGTCTATCTGGTGCAGTCGGCCCGGTCCGTTCGCGGCGGTCTGGCTTTCAACTTCTAAGATCTCGGTAAGACTTCGTCGTTAAGACTCCATTCCGGCAAATCAATCCACGTATTCCCGATCCCGCGCATTGAAATTCTCACTCAGAATGTCACTTACCTTCCGGCCACGGTCCGTCTATAATGCCCGAATCTCAAAAATGATCCGTTGGCCCCTCGCCCTGGAAAAGTGTTTTTCCACGACGCGACGGAAGGAGAACTAATAATGAAGCGCCGCTTCCTGGTGATCTGCGTTCTGGTGGTCTGTATTTTCCTAATGTCAGCCCTTGTCTTCGGTCAGACTTTCCGTGGCACCATTCTCGGAACCGTAACCGATCCCTCCGGCGCCGTGGTGGCCGGAGCCACTGTCAAAGCGCGCAATGAAGCCACTGGCCTGGAGCGCACCACCACGACCAGCGCCGATGGCAGTTACGCACTGCCTGAGTTGCCCATTGGCACTTATACGCTGAGCGTCTCGCAGTCCGGCTTCCAGACCTTCGCCGTCACTGGGGTAAGCGTAGACGTTGCCACCGAGCGCCGGGTCGACGCCGCACTTAAGACCGGAGAAATCTCCACTCGCGTTGAAGTTACTGCCGAGGACCTGCCCCAGATCGAAACCACTACGAACGACCTCGGTGGCGTGCTCACCCAGGAAACTGTCAAAGATCTTCCGGTCAATGGCCGCGATTACACCAAGCTGATCTACTTAAATCCTGGTGTTGCCGGGTCGCCCGATCAAATCTCAGATTCCCCCGGCTCTTTCGGTGAGTTCAGTATGAATGGTGCCCGCGGTCGCTCCAACAACTACCTGCTTGACGGAACCGACATGAACGACGGCTTCCGCAATGATCCCGCCATCAACGAAGCCGGCGTCTTCGGTACTCCCGCGACCATCCTTCCTCTGGATGCCGTGGCTGAAGTGCACGTCATCTCCAACTTCGAGCCGGAATACGGCCGTAATGCCGGTGGCGTCGTCAACATCGTCACCAAGAGTGGCACGAATCAGATCCATGGCACGGCCGCCGACTACTTTCGCAACGATGCGCTCGACGCCCGCAACTATTTCAACCCCGTTACAAATGATGTTGGAGGTTCCAATCCGAAGGCGCCATTTCATAACAATCAATATGGATTTTCGCTCGGCGGGCCCATCGTCAAAGATCGGACTTTCTTTTTCCTCGATTACGAGGGGCAACGAGAACCCGTAGGCGTGGTAACAGTCGCCGCCGTTCCTACGGGCACTGCGGCCGACGGATCGCTCAGTCCGAGCGATTCGGGCAATCAGGTGATTCAGAATCTCTTGATGAAACATCCATGGCCCGCGCCCAACCTGTCGAACCCGAGTCCAGGAGTTGTTTCATCCAGTGGCGTGGCGTCCGTCGTCTCTCCGTCGTTTAACGACTTAACCAGTCTTATCGCGAAGATTGACCACAGTTTCAACACCAACAACCTGATCAGCGGACGCTACTTTTTCGGAGATAGCGTGCAATCCTTTCCTCTGGCATTGACGGCGAGCGGCGGCCAGCTCCCCGGCTTCAACACCTACACGCCGACGCGCGTGCAATTGGTCTCTTTATCCTATGTTCACACCTTCGGATCGAACAAGGTGAACGAGCTTCGCTATGGCTGGAACCGTTTCGCGGAAGGTTTTTTCCCCGGCGACCAGGGTTTCCATCCCAGTTCAATCGGTCTTTGCGCCGCCAGTACCCTCACAGGCTGTTCCGGATCCGGCGTCACCGACTCCGGGCTCCCTATTATTCTCGTGAGTGGCGTCGCCCAGTTAGGCGCGAGTTCCAGCGATCCGCGCCACCGCGTCGACAGCAACAACCAGTTTCTGGATAACTTCTCCTGGAAGATCAACAAACATGATGTGAAGGTTGGTTTCGATTTCCATCGCACCAGCGTCTCGCAGGGAATTGACGGACACTGGTTCCGGGGCAGGTTGAAATTTACCGGAGCTACGAATGATATTGCACTTTCGAATTTTCTTGCGGGAGATGTGAGTAGCGGCTTCCAGTATGGAGGCGACTCTGACCGGAATACCTTCGAGAACAATTTCGGCTTCTATCTTCAGGATAACTACCGGGTCACCTCCCGCGTCTCTCTCAATTTCGGCATGCGCTGGGATTATGCGGGCCTCGTTGGAGAGAAGCACAATTTGTTGAGCAACATCACCAGTGCTTCGCCTGCAACCGGCAGTGGCACATTCACTCTTACTCAGGTTGGCCAGCCTGGCCTCAGCAGCCTATACAATCCCGATCACAAGGATTTCGCGCCGCGAGTCAGCGTCGCCTGGGACGTGACTGGCAAGGGCAAAACGGTCGTCCGTGTGGGTTACGGAATCTTCTTCGACGCCTTCTCGCAGGATATGGTCATGGGCCACCTGCCCTATCCGCCCTACTTCGATCCGGGCCCAGCCTACAATCCAGTTGGCCCAAGCCAATACCAGATCATCCCCGCTTCCGCGGTGTCGCCGATTCCTTACCAATCCCCCGTCTACGGAACCCCTAGCTGCTCAAGTCTCGAGTGCGACGTGTTTGCCTTCGATCGCAACATAAAAACCCCCTACATGGAGAATTACAACATCAACTTCCAGCAGCAACTGTTCAGCAAGGGGATCCTCCAGGTCTCCTACGTGGGCTCGCAGGGACATCGCCTCTGGCGGTTTTTCGATCTGAACCAGCCCAACACCCAGACGATCAATCAAGTTGATGAGACGGTCGGTTTCCAGGATTTCGGAACCGCCGCCCGGCCCTTCGCCGGTAATCCCTACAGCTCCTATTACGTGTTGCAGGAGAATTCGAGCGGGAAATCTAACTACAACTCGCTCCAAACCAGCTTTCGGATTACGGGCTGGCACGGCGTTACCTCTGTTCTCAATTACGTTTGGTCGAAGTCGCTCGACAATTCCAGTGACGGCGAAGATTTCGAACCCAACGCCGCCCAGCCTCAGGACAGCACAAATCAGGGCGCGGAATATGGTCCCTCGAACTTCGATCTGCCTCGACGCCTCTCATGGGTCTTTGCCTATGACATCCCAAAGATGAACGGTGGAATGCAAAAGCTGAAGAACGGCTGGGGCATCAACAACACGCTCACCATCCAGACCGGTCAGCCCTTCCAGTTCAATTACAACTGCGAGGACGATTTCAGCGGCGGTGGCGAATGCTATGACCGGCCCGACGTGGTTGGCCCCATTGTTCAGAATAATCACAACCCGGCCCAGTTCATGGACCTGAGTTCCTTCGCCATCCCCTGCACCATAGATCCCAGCGTCACAACAACGGCGAGTGGAGCAGCCTCCGACTGCCAGATTGGAACCCGCCACTATGGCAACCTGGGTCGAGATTCGCTGCGCGGCCCGAATTTCCGCCAGTGGGATTTTGCTATCTACAAAAACACTCCGATCACCGAGCGCCTGGGAGCGCAGGTGCGGGCCGATTTCTTCAACCTTCCCAATCATCCGAACTTCGCCAATCCTTTTTTGCCCAACTTCATCGCTGACCCGGCATACAACGGCTTCAACCTGAACAGCGCCGGAACCCGCGAAGTTGGCACCGGCTATTACCCCATTACCGCCACTGGCGACGTCGGTATCGGCAACCCGTTCCTCGGAGGCGGAGGTCCGCGCGGCATCCAGTTGGCCGTCAAGTTTACTTTCTAGCGTAGAGGAGCAACGTCGGGCGCTCTGAAAGCGGGACGGCTTCAGGGCTTGTGGAGAATTGACGGACGCAGGTATTACCGCGGAAGAGAGGTTCTTTTGCGTGTCCGGTCACGTGAAGGCAGCGGGGCTTTACCCCCCGAAGTCGCCCCCCCCGCGGATCGGTTCCAAGCTCTCCCTAGCCGCGGCATCGACCACTTTTCTTCTTGACCTTGACCGCTGCCATTGTCACTATCAAGAGATCCAGGAAAGGTCAGGTCGCAGCATTTCTGAACTAGGTTAAGGTGATGTTCAAGCTAAGACACACAGAATCAATACTTTGACTTTAAGGCCATGTGCCTCAATACTTTGCGAGGAATTTTTCTCTAAGTCTCTGATTCTAATAGGTAGCATTAAGGGGGGGGGTACCCTCTCCTAGTCTAGAACCGCAACAATGCGAGATAAGGCCATGCCTACTTCCGAACGACGCCGCCAGGAACGTACCCGAGTTCGCGTACCGGTAAAAGTTCGTCCCCAGAGGAGCGGTGCCCCTGAGTATTCGGGACTGACTCGCGATCTTAGCTCTTCGGGCGTGTTTCTCTATTCCGAGTCGGCCCTGGAACCGGGTGCGAAGTTGGAGTTGGTGATCATGCTGCCCGGCGGAATCGGGTTGGGCCCGGGCGGGTGGACGCTCTGCCAGGCATCGGTCGTCCGAGTCGAGAAGTCGGAAGGTAAAGGCGTAGGTATCGCCGCCACTCTCGACCGTATCGAACTCTTGCCCGAAATCGCTTAATCGTGGGTGGGTCGAACGCCACTCAAGCCAGGGCGCAGGGGGCGTCGGGCTTTCTCAAGTTGAATCATGATCGAAAAATAAATCGCCTAAAAACACAAAAGCTCTTCCCATGCCCCAAAGTTGGTGCAATAATGGCCCGCTTTCAGAGCAGGCAGGAATTTTGAGATCTTTTTGCCAGGCAGGCCGCTGATGTGGATTGAGAAACTCGCCCACGGCATTCTGGAACTTGACACGCCGATTGGGCCTCGATACTTGCAACCGAATTTTGTTCAACGCGCGATGTTGATGTGGACGTTCCGGAATTTCTTTTCGCTCCCTCAACAGGTTCTTCGAGGCAACGAGCGCCGACTAATCGATCGTCTATTGAATGAGAACCGCTTCGTCTCCGTGTCGGCGACTGTCGCATCCGATCGACCGGTCATCGGAAGAATCGAAAGACGAGCCCTCGCAACTGTCGAGGTGATGCCGCCGCGCAAACCAAGCTCAAGCGCGCAGTCCGTCGTCGCCAAAGAAGACAGGGAAGCGGCTTCCGCATAGTTGATCCAGAAATGTCGATCGAGCGTTCTTCGATTTGTGCGGCTTTGAGTCAGACTCTGCTGCGACTTGGGGCAGGTTTTCCGCAGACTGAGTGAATATCTGCGCGAACGCACCAGCATGCGTTGGCGTTCATGCGCTTGGCGTGCAGCCTTTACGGTGGTTGGTTATAGCAGGGCTGAACTGGATCAAGAATTCAGCGACTCCCGCAATCCTCGCTCGTGCCGTGCTTCCCCGGGCCGATGGTATAATCGAAATTCTTCACAAAGTTATCCGCAGCGGGCGCGTAGCTCAATTGGCAGAGCAACTGACTCTTAATCAGTAGGTTGTAGGTTCGATTCCTACCGCGCTCACCAACCCTCATATAGTTGACACTTTTCGGGGGGTTGTTCACTGCAACGGCTCACCGGGAAACATCCTCGGTAACAACTGCTTGCTCACCACGCCCAACGCATCGCGAACCTCGCTACGATTCGCCCGGTTGTATACTTCCGGTGCCAGCGTCACTTTCTTGTGACCCACAACAGCGGAAACAACGACTGGATTAACGCCGCCTCGCCGCATCGAGCGAACCAGCGTGTGCCGGAAGTCGTGGAAGCCACCGATCCGCACTCAAACTGCTTGCGCGGCGGGATGCAGATAGCGCCTTAGAGCATTGCCGGGATTGATAGGAGTTCCCTTGCGGGAGCGGAACACCCATTCATGCCCCTTGCCCAACGCCCGCAGGCGCTGGACAAGTTCAGCATGGTTTGGTGCATCGAGCGGTAACACCTGTTCTGTTTCCAGCATCTCCACCTGACCGTTGTAGATGATCCTGCGGATGTGCAGAATGATGGCTTCATTATCACTGTGCCGTAGTATTCCTCACCCGTTTTCTCCGCTGTGACCTCGAACCTGTCTAGTCTGAAGGATCGAGCGAATTCAGGGATGGCGAAGCAACTTTGGTATTGGGAGACTCATAGCCCGCTGCAAGTGACGATGTGCATCCGTGGCATGTTCCTGATTCTAGCGGAGGGCAATAGGGCTAGTGTCACTAGTTCGCCAAAGCGTCCTCCCCTCGGCAATGAGCGCCGCGCATCAATCTGTTGACGATGACACTAGCCGCTCTACAACCACCGCCCGCCGCCGCCTCCAACTCACTCCAGTCAATTACAATGAAGCGCTACCAAATTACCTGAGGGGGTAAGAATGTCAAATCTAGATAATGCGCTGCATGAGCTTCGTGCGAGGCGCAGCGGAATGCAGACTGAGCTTGAAAAGTTGGATGGAATTATTTCTGGGATCGAGTCTTTGAACGGTGGGGGACAATCCCACAAGGCAACTCAACCAACCCAAAGAGTATCGGTTCCCGTCAAGCGCACCATGTCCGCTGCCGCTCGCAGGAAAATCAGCATGGCGCAGAAAGCGCGTTGGGCAAAGCAGAATGGTCAAACGCCGAAGCCAAAGCGCAGGATGTCGGCAGCAGGCAGAAAGCGAATTGCGGCGGCTTCCCGTGCACGATGGGCGGCGTTCCGAGCGAAGAAGGCGGCGTAGCAGTTTGGGGAGCCTGCTGCGGCGAGTACGTGGCGGGCTTTCGCGCTTAATCACACTGTCCCGATGTTCACTTGCAAGTGATGCTGGGATTTTCCTTCGCTAATTCCAGACAAGCCGCATGTTGCTTCGCCCGCCGCGAGGCGTCTCCCGAACTCTCATCTGCCGAATTAGGCTGCGCCGTAGATTGCTTCGCAGGCTCCGCTTGTTGTTGATATGCGACTGGGGTTGGAGCAGGCGTTGCAGTTGGAGCCTTGTCTAGCATTGCCTGAAATGCCGCAATCTCCTCTGGTCGGCCCCATATAAACTCTTTAGTTTGCATTTCGCAGTAGTCGTCCGGATATGCCCATGCAGGCTGAACAGTTACCTTGGTCGTGCCATTGAGTTCCACCAACGCGTACGACCACACTGCTTTTGTGGTCATGCCCTTACACATACTTGACGCCATGAAAATCGAATCTACGGGGGGCATTTGCGCTGGTTTCGAGAAGCGGAACTGGAACTGATTGTCGGAATCGAGCGTGTAGCCTTGGATTAGATTCTGTTGGACGATGAGCGCCTTGAGCGTTTGAGCAGACGCTTTGCTGGTGAATACATACGGCCCCGCGTGGGGCTTTGCTTTCTTGTCCCGGGCCGCAGCCAAGGTCGAGATCACCAGAACTAGAATCAGTACTCGTTTCATACTTTCACCCCATCGTGAACTTTACCGAGATGACCTGCGAACCGCTAATTACCGGGGTCATCTCAGAATTCCTAATTCCTCGAGCAGAGCCAACGGCGATAAACCGCGAGGATGCAGCAAATCTAAAAACAATCCCTTACGAAAAACTCAACCGTCAATTTGACGTAGATATCCAAGCTCATCTACGGCATCTTTAAACTTGAAGGAAGAACAAGAATGGCTGGTGAAATTCGATTCGATCATTCTTAGATGAAGGGCGTCGTGCGAACTAGTCTGTGACCTTACCCACGCTGGCACGCTCAACAAGAACACCGAAACTGTGGATGGACCTCTGATATCGGTCGTTCTCAACAGACTGGGGACGTGCGCAAGTCCATCGCTTTCAGCGCCAAGCCGCGGGCTACCGACGTGAATTCGTTTCCACCGCGAATTTTCTTGTTCCCAAATCGCATTTCGAAGATCTTCCTTACCGCGGGCACAAATGAAGAGCCACCCGTCAGGAAAACCATATCCACGTCTTTGGGCAGAACGCCGGAAGAGCTAAGGAGAGAATCGACGCATCGCGCGATCTGTTCAAGTTCCTCGGAAATCCACTCCTCGAAGGATGCTCGTTCCACTACCGTTGCCAGATCCACAAATCCGTCCGAAAACCGGAAGATGGCCACAGGGTCATTCGACAAATCACACTTAACCTTTTGCACGGCGCGGTGGAGGTGGAATCCGAGATCTTCTTTTATGAAGTGGATGAGTGCTCCGATTTTCTCTGGCTCGAGAGATTGCGCATGAACACCTCTTAGCATGTCTAAGACATCTTTGGCTCTCAGTAGGGACAGGTGATGCCAGCGTTCCAACTTTATGTAAACCCAGTTCGGGACCGGTAGGATCTTGTCCAGCGAACGCAACTGCGATCCGGCTCCCAGGGCTGGAGACACGAGATGCCTGATGATCCGTGCATCGAACGCATCTCCGGCTATGCCCACTCCCGCGTTCCCCACGATATCGCCCGAGGCTCTACCTCTGCGACGAACGCCAGGGCCGACGTGAACCAGAGAGAAGTCGCTCGTGCCGCCGCCGAAATCCCCGATTAGAATGAGTTCGTCATGGTCAAGCATGGATTCGTAATAGTGAGCTGCTGCTACCGGCTCCATTTCGAACTCTACTGACTCATAACCAGCTAGCTCAAAGGCCGATTTAAGCCGACTCTCCGCATAAATGTCATCTTCTGCCTTCTCGGCTCCGGAAAAGTGCACCGGTCTTCCGACGACCGCTGACCGGATGCTGACACCAAACTGCTGTTCGGCCTTTTCGCGCAGGTCCCTGAGGATCCGGGCGATCAGATCTTCCAGCGTGTACTGTCGCCCGAAGACCTCGGTGCCGCGAAGGTTGCGACTACTCAAGAACGACTTGAGGGATTGAATCAGGCGCCCCTTCACCTCCGCGGAAAGATACTGCTCGATGCCCTCTGGGCCTGTCCACGATTTCAGTGTGTTCACGCCGCTTTGTTTCATCCGCTGGAGATACAAAAGGGACCGATACGAATCAGTCAGGCTCCCCAGATATGGAAACCTGGCGAGCTGCACCTGGTCGGAGCAATCGGCACAGGCGATGGAACTGTTGGTTGTCCCAAAGTCTATGCCGATGGCGCTTTTGCTGGTTTTGGGCGCTCGTGAGGACATTCGGGATCTCTCCAAGTTGGACGCGCAGGGATTCGGCGCAATGGTCGCGAAGCAATCCTATCACTCACAATTTCACGCTAGACGATTCTCTGGTGCTGCAGATCTGGAGTTGGTTGAGTGTTCACCCGTCCCATAGGGTTTATGTTTGGAGCCGCACCTTGGATGTTCATCTAGTCGACGGCACATACGAGTTGTTTCGGCACTTCTATGCGCTGCCGTCCGCCAGGCTAGAACTGGTCTGATAAGTAGATCGAACACGCTAGCCTTCGCGTACCCTGTGACCAGCCAGGTTGCCGAGTCCGTCGTAGGCCGCGTATTTGTAGGTCTCGCTGAGAGTCGGGTAGTTGAAGACCTGTTCGATAAACTCATCGATGGTAGCGTTGCGGTCGAGAACCATCATTCCTATGTGAATCAGTTCGGTAGCGCTCTCACCGATAATGCTCACTCCCAGAAGCGTCTTGTCCGCGCGGCTGAAGATGAGTTTCAGCATGCCCGCCGTGTCCCCCATGATGTGTCCGCGGGCATTGTTGGCATAGAGAGCCCGCCCCACACAATAATCAATCTTCTTTTCCTGGCACGATTCTTCCGTCTCGCCCGCGCCGGAAATCTCTGGAATCGTATAAATGCCAATCGGCAGCATCGAGGCGACCCGCTGTTTGTAGTGGAAACCGAAAGCGTGGCACACCGCGACACGTCCTTGTTCCATGGAGGTCGACGCCAGAGCGGGGAATCCGATGACGTCCCCGGCGGCATAGATGTGTGGCGCCGCGGTGCGATAATGCTCATCCACCGATATGTATCCATGCTGGTTGACGGCCAAGCCTGCCTTTTCGAGAGACAGGCCATCCACTGCGGCGCGGCGGCCGGCAGCAAAGAGCACAGATTCGGTTTCGAGCGTCTTGCCGCTCTTCATCACCAGTCGCACCCCGGACTCCATACCCGACGTTTGCACCTTCGCCGGCCGCTCGTTAAACCAGAACTGCATGCCAATCGCGGAGAGCCGCACCCGCAGTCTCTCGGAAATCTCCGAATCCAGGAACGGCAGCAGACGCTCCCGGCCATCCACCAGCGTGACTTTCACGCCGAGCGCGGCGAAGATGGACGCGTATTCGCAGCCAATCACTCCGCCGCCGATCACCGCCAGGCTCCGGGGGATGTGATCCATCCGCAAGAACGTGTCGGAGTCAAACACCCGGATGTCGTCGAAAGCTATCTCCGATGGACGGTGCGGCTTGCTTCCGGTGGCGATCAGGATCACCTCGCCGCGTAATTTGCGTACACCGTTCGGCCCAGAAACGGATACCCTGTGAGCGTCCTCGAAAGAAGCCCGGCCCCGGACAAGCTCGATGCCATGAAGGGCGAGATTCTTCACGATGCGCTGCCGCTCCATCTCAACCACCTCACGCTCGTGGTGCATGAAATCATTGACGGTAAGATTGTCCTTTAGCGAATAGTCGATGCCGTAGAGACCGCGTTGCTTGAGACCGGAAAAGTAGAGGGCGGATTCACGAAGTGTCTTGCTGGGCACGGTGCCGGTATTGACGCAACTTCCACCCACATACTCGGCGGACTCGATGACGGCGACGCGCTTGTCAAAATAGGCAGCTTGCGCACCAGCCTTTTCTCCCGCGGGGCCGCAGCCAATTACGATGAGATCAAAATCCCCACTTGAAGCCACGACAACCTCCGACCAGAGTTTTGAGTCCGATAATCATTTCCTTGACTCCCATTCAAGCGCCCATCACCTGCAATTATGCCCGAGTGCGCAAGACCGTAGTAGCATGCCCTCTACGGTTGACCCTTTTCACCGTTTCCTGGCGCATAATTAGGCAGTTGAATTCGCAGAGTGCGCGTCGCCGACTTAATGAAACTCAACGGGAAGTGAAAAACGCATTGAGGGGAAGTCAGCTCAGCATAGAGGATGATTGGTGTGAAATATCTTTTTCTGTTTAATGATTCTCCCCATGGCAATCAGCGTAGTCACAACGGCCTTCGCCTGGCGGTTGCACTGGCGAAGTCCGGGAGTGCCTCGATCCGTGTGTTCTTACTCGGCGATGGCATTATCTGTGGCCTGACCGGCCTGAACCCCGCCCATGCCGACTACAATCCCCAAGCAATGCTGCAGCAGCTTGCTGCCTCCGGTGTTCCGATTGCTGTTTGCGGTACTTGTATGGAGGCTCGTGGGTTGTCGGAACAGGTTCTCATCCCAGGCGCTCACCGAAGCGGCATGGACGAGTTAACGGACTGGGTTGAGGAATGCGAAAAAGTGCTTTCTTTTTGAACAGCAGGGCGCTTGATTTGTTCGCCTAGAGGTTGGTTTGCGAAGCATGGCCATGAGTTTTCCAAACTTGGATTGATGGTAGGCGGCAATGTAAATACGCTTCATAGGACACCTCTGATGTTGGTCACAGCGGGGTTACCATCGTGTCCTGGACGGTTCCGCACCCAAGACATATCGAGACACGGTTCGGTATCGACCTGGAAGATAAGTCCATGACTCCGCAAGAAGTCACTATGTTAGAGCTTAATGAAAGGTCGTTATCAGTCAGGAATCAGTCATCGTCGTCTCGGAAGAACTCGGAAAATTCCTGGACGGTCATCAGTCCTAGTTTTCAGGCATAATGCATAGTCATTAAAGTGAGTAAAATCCTGGCACCGGGGCGCTTAAGGTTTCATGGGCGGAAAACAATCTCCAATCCTGAACAACAACACGTTGAAATTGGGTTTCTTCTCTCCGAATTGCTCGGGTGGCATGTCGGTCACCAAAATTCCTGAGCGCTGGGTCAATTCCTGGGACAACAATATTCGCCTGGCACAGCTTGCCGACGAAGCCGGTATTGAATTTCTCCTGCCGATCGCGCGCTGGATCGGTTACGGCGGTGAGACCGACTTCCACGGGAGCGTGCTGGAAACGCTGACCTGGGCGACTGGGCTGCTTGCGAACACAAAACGGATTAATGTTTTCGCTACCGTGCACACGGCGTTTATTCATCCCGTCGTGGCCGCCAAGCAACTTGCTACCGCCGACCAACTCAGTCGGGGGCGCCTGGGTCTCAACATCGTTGCCGGATGGAACAAGCCCGAATACGATGCCTTTGGCATTGATTTGCCGGAGAAGCATAGCGACCGCTACGCCCTCGCGCAAGAGTGGTTCGACGTGGTCAAAGCCATCTGGAACCACAATGGTCCGTTCGATTGGAACGGGAAGTTCTACCACCTGAAAGGCGTGTACGGTTTCCCCCGTCCCTATGACGGCGTTCCACCCATCATGAACGCAGCTGGATCGGGCGAGGGCCGCGAATTCGCGGCGCGCAATGCCGATTTTTTGTTCGCAATCTCGGTCGATCTGGAGAAGTCGAAGACCGAAGTTGATGCGATCAAGGAGAACGCGGCCAGGTTGGGGCGAAACACGGGCGTGTTCACCTTGTGTCACGTGGTTTGCCGCCCGACTAAGAAAGAGGCCGACGAGTATTACCGTTACTATGCCCACGACAACGCCGACTGGGGAGCGGTCGACAACCTGATGCGCCTTCAGGGCATGCACGCGCAATCGTTCCCGGCGGAGGCGTTACAAATGCTGCGTGATCGTTTCGCCGCTGGACACGGAACATATCCGCTCGTAGGCGATCCTGACACCATAGTGAAAGAGATGGAAAAGATTCCCGCGTCCGGCTTTGCCGGAACAACCCTGAGCTTTGTGGACTACGTAAAAGAGTTTCCTTATTTTCGCGATGAGGTCATTCCACGGCTGGAAAAGAAGGGGTTGCGCGAAAAGTTCAAATTGTGAAACCTTGCGAGCTTAGCCGAGGTGCGAAACACCATGAGGTGGATGGCCGCAATCTGGGGAAATCCAGCGTGGTATGACCTTTCAACATTTCAAAGCTTGACAAGGTGAACACTTTAAGGCAGAATCGCCGGTCAACTGCAATTACGGTTCTCCCCATGGAACCAACACAGCTTAACCGGGTAAGTGTGGCGGATCAGGTGGCCGCTCTCCTCCGCCAGCGTATTCTCGAGGGGGAGTTTCGCCCCGGCACCCAGCTTCAGGAATTGCCCCTGGCATCTTCTCTGGGTGTTTCGCGCAACACCATGCGGGAGGCAATCCGGATTCTGTCGATCGAGGGCCTGTTGCGGCGCAGCCTTCATCGTGGCGCAGCCGTCTCTCAACTTTCATTGCGTGATGTGCAGGAGATCTACCAGTTGCGGCGCATGCTGGAATTGCCCGCCGTGCTTGCGGCGCGCCAGCCGGACCCGGCTTTGTTGCGCGAATTCCGCAGCGCCGTGGAGCGTTACGAATTAGCCGTGCACAAACGGAACTGGTCTCGCGCCGTCCATCACGACCTGCATTTTCACAGCCTGCTGATCCGCTTCCACGGGAACAAGCGGCTCAATTTATTTTACGAAAATATACTTGGTGAACTGCGGGTCGTTATGGTTTTGGTGGACCGCAGTCACGACAATCCCGGCGTTCTGATTCCTGTCCACCGGAAAATCTTTCAACTGCTCACCACTGGGAAACTCAAGCAGTGCGCCGCGGTACTGGAGCAGCATCTCGAGGACTCCGAATCCAGGTTGACTCGGATCATGCACGCACACGCGGCGCGAGTCGTACCGTCAGCTCAGGAGCTGCCGGCGCAATAACAACTGAAGACGTGGGAGGGAATTCGATGGCCGATCAATATGCTGTGAATTCAGATGCCGGAACGCCCGGCACCATTCAGTCCTCGTTGTTTCATCGGGGTTGCATGGGAGCGATCATCTGCCTTCTGTTGGTCTTGACCGCGTCGAGTTGGTTAGGCGCCCAGACCGTGACCACCACTCTTCAGGGGCGCGTCGCTGACACCACTGGGGCTGGGATTCCGGAAGCGTCGATTACGGCACAGAGTACGGCCACTGGCCTGAAGCGCACCACCACCGCCAATGCAGTCGGCGAATATCAGATCGGGGGACTGCCGGCGGGCGAGTACACCGTTGACGCCGAAAAGCAGGGTTTCCAAAAATCCGCCAAGAAGATTCAGCTGGATCTGGGCGCGTCCGGCAATCTGGATTTCGCGCTGGCTCCCGGCCAGGTGCAAACCCAGGTTGAGGTGCAGGATGTTGGAGCGGTCGCCGAGCCCACTCGAACCATGGTGAGTTCGGTGATTGATGAGCAAAAAATCGAGAACCTTCCGGTCAACGGACGGGAGTTCATCGATTTTGCGTTGCTGGCTCCTGGAATAACCATTGGAAACACGACCTCGGGCAGCACCGACGTGATCGTTGAGCCGGTGACCAAGCTCTCCTTCGCTGGCCAGAACATTCACTTCAATTTCATCGCCGTGGACGGCGCCGACGATATTTCCACCGCCTCGGGCATCCAGCGCGGCACCCCGCCCCAAGAGTCGGTGCAGGAGTTTCGCGTTATCAATACCGACTACACCACGGAATTTGGCCGAGCCACCGCGGGCATTGTCAACATCATCACCAAGAGTGGAACCAACGCCGTGCACGGTTCCGTTTACGACTATCTGCGCAACAACAAACTTGACGCGGTCAGCATTCTTTCCGCGCCCGGGTTCAATGTCCTGCGCCAAAATCAGTTTGGCGCGGCCATTGGTGGGCCTATCGTAAAAGACAAAACGTTCATCTTTGCCAATTACGAAGGCCAGAGGCGCACCGAATCGCCAACCTACAATTCGACCGTGCTGAGCAACATTGGGGCTATTAATAACGTCAAGACGACGGTCTACGGACTACCTGCCGAAAACCTTTTTGTTCTGCGCAACGGGAACACGGACAATGCTTTGATCAGGCTCGACCAGAACTTTGCCAACAATAACCTCTATGTCCGCTATTTCATCAACGACGATCGTTTGACCAACCAGTCTCCGCTGAACAATGGGTTCGATCTGCCCTCCGCGTTCAAGAACAACTATATTCGCGACCAGTCGCTCGCGGGCGGCTTGACGACGGTCATTTCCCCGGCGTGGGTAAATGAGCTGCACATGCAGTATGCCCACCGCAACTTCGATTTCCCGGTTGTTTCCACGCAGCCCCACCTGGAAGTGGCCAACACGTTTGCAGTCGGCGTCAACCGCGGCAATCCGGACATTTATCACGAGTCGCGCTTCGAGCTGGTCGAGAACATGACGCACAACGTGTCGAACCACACCATCAGTTTTGGCGGCAACTTTGATCGCGTCAGCACTTACGAATCTTTCCCATTGTTTTATCCCTTTGAGGCCGACTTTTCGAACCTGCCTGCCTTTCTCGGCACTGACGGTGCGGCAGGATGTGCGACAGGGGTATCGTGCCCCGATCCGTTCGTGATCTTCTTTGAGCGCTTCAGCACGACTACGACTCCGCTTTTTAATGAGACATCTCTAGCGGGTGGACCGGCGATCTATCAAGGAGGGCCGATTTCCCAAGCTATCCGTAACCAGGCCGCGGACACGCTCGACCATACCTACGATGGCTTTTATGTTCAGGATAAGTGGCACGCGTTACAGAACCTGACATTAAATGCCGGCGTGCGATGGGAATTTGAGACTTGGCCTTCCGGAGTGCTCAACACGAATTGGAAAGATGTTGATCCGCGCCTGGGCTTAGCCTACAACTTGGGGACCTCGCGCAACGTAGTGTTCCGTGCGGGATTCGGGCTGTTCCATGGAATCATTCCGTCGCCCCTGCTCATGTGTCAGGCTCCTTCCTGCGGCGGTGAATCTGCCTATCCGGGCCGCCCATTTGAAGACAATTTGAACGCTAACACTGGCCTCTTCAGTTTTGCCAGTTCCCCGTTCATTACATACTCCGCCCTTTCTGCGCTTTTTGGGGGCGGCCCCTTTGGCACCTCCGGCCAGGCAAATTATCCGAACGGAGTGGCGGCCGGGTTCTGCCCAGTCGGGATCGTTCCCGCGTATGGTCCCGCTGGAACGCTGGCGGGCTGCGGCTTCCTGCAACCTGCGACCATTGTGCGGTTCGATCAGAATAGTCAGAACCCTTACGGTATTCAGACCAGCGCCTCGCTGGAATTCCAACCCTTTAAAGACGCGCTGTTAAGCATCACCGGAATCCACTTGCGTGGAGTCCACCTGGGCAGTTTTTACAACGTGAATCAGCCTGACCCGAGCGGCACCGTGCAGTTCTACAATTCGAAGGGGCAGGCGAGCTGCAAGGATATGTATTTCAACTTTGCGGCCAGCGGAGTTGCTACCTCTCCCGACTGCGCGGGTGGAAACAATGTGAGTTTTCCGGCATCGATGGTGATTCCCGGCGTGCCCCATGTCAACGGAATCCCAGGTTTCCGCGATCCTGGATATAGCGTCTTCTTTGAGGCAAAGTCCGGTTGGGATTCCGTTTACGACGGCCTGCTGGTCAACATGAGCAAGCGGATGACCAACAATTTCTCGTTCAACATAAGCTATACCTGGTCGCATTCCATCGATGATGGGCCCAACCCCAGCTTCGTGCTGATTCCCCAGGATAGCAACAACGGCGACTTCCGGGCAGAGCGCGCAAGTTCCGCGGACGATGCCCGGCATCGCTTCGTCGGCAATGCCATCTTCTCCAGCCCAAAGAACTGGAACGTGTTCGCGCGGGATTTCAGCTTCAGCACGATCGTTACCCTGCAGTCTCCGCAGTACTTCACCAAGTACGCCGGCTTTGACACCAATGGCGACGTGTTCGGAAACAACGACCGGGTCGGCAATGAGCCGCGCAACACATTCAAGGGCGATACCCTTCAGACGGTCGACGTTCGCCTGGAGCGCACCTTTCCCCTTTATGAGAAGACACATCTCCAGTTTATGGCGGAGGCTTTCAACCTGCTGAATACCGTCAACGTTCGCTACTACAACACAAGCTACGGAGCGGCGGACTTCTGCGGGCCGGATCCAGGTGCACCGGGTTGTGCCGGAGCGCCTGCATTCTATCGGGAAGGCTCGCCCAATCCAACTTACGGAACGCCGAGCGCGGTATTCAACCCGCGTCAGATTCAGCTCGCATTGCGTGTGACGTGGTAGCGCCGATCTTCGCCGGACGGACTGCCTTCGCGGTTCGTCCACTTCAATGCAAGGGTGATTCAGGGTACTAATGCCAACGATTCCAAGCCGACTCCCGGAAGGGGCCAGTTTTGCGCCCAGGAATTCCGCGTCCGGTTTCGCGACAGGCTTGGCCTCCGCTTTTGCGCCCATGAGCGCACGCCGGCTCTATATCTTCGGGGGCATCGCTCTCATCGCCGGCGGACTTCTTTTCGGCGACATCTTTGCCGTTTTCATTCTCCACCAAAATGCCGCCCGGCAAGGAGAAGCGCTGGTCTCAGCCTCGCGCGCTGTTGCCGCTGGAAATGTAGCCGCGGTGAATGAATCTGTCAGTTATCTCGGGAACGTGCTGGAGGATCGTGGCACCAAGGTGGACGCTCACGTTCACATGATCGGCGCTGGTTACCTCGCGCTGCTCTTGGCGCTCGTGCAACCCTACGTCGCTCTCTCATGGCGAACGAAAAAATCCGTGGCGGCCTTGTTCCTCGCTGGCGGAGTGCTTCTGCCCGTTGGCATTTTTCTGATTCACTACATCGGCCTCGTTGACAGCCCGTTTTCCGCAATCGGGTGGGCGAGTGTGCTGGCCGATTCTGCCGGAGCTCTGTTGATTCTCGTTCTCATCGTTCAAGCGTGGGGTTTCTGGAAGTACCTCCGGAGCCGCCAACTGAGCGAACCCGAACTTCCTGACGAGGACGGCATGCCGCGTCGCGCCCTTCTTGCCGGAGGCACGATTCTTGTCTTGCTCGGGTTTCTGCTTGGCGCGTATTACGCTGGCGCCCATTTGTATGAGCACGAGCGGATGGAGACCGTCATCCTGCAACGCTTGATTGGTGCTGCCGCCGCGGGGAACCTCGACGCAGCCGGCGCCCAGGTCAATGATTTCGGCCAGCTTGCCGGTGCGCGAGCCGTAAACGTCGCTGCGCACTCGCACATTATCGAATTTGGTTTGCTGGCGATGCTGCTTTCGTTTGTGCAACCCTTTGTGTTCCTCGCAGAAAAATGGAAACGCCGGTGGGTGAAGTTGCTGCTTGGGGGCTCGGTGATTCTACCGGTGTTCGTGCTCCTGGAACTGAAACTGGGATTACTTGCCGGAGGTATCGCCGACCTCGGTGGCCTGATGGTCATGGTTAGCCTGATTGGAATGCTGGTCGGTATCCTACGATATTCAGGAGGCCTTGATTTTGCGGGCAACAATATTGCAGGGCCCGATGTGGCAGCAGGTGCGCAATGACGGGATCACGCAAACTTCTGATATTCGGGGGAATGGCTTTTGCCGCCGTGGGCATGCTCTACGGGCTGCAATATGCGCTTTTCACTGAGCACCAGACGCTCGATCACATGGGCGCATCTCTGGCCCGGTCTTTTTCGGCGGCGGCCAGCCGAAACGCGGCGCAGTCCCAGGCCGGGCTCGAAGAGTATCGCGAGACCCGATACGATTACGTTCGCCAGGCAGATGCTCACTCCCATGCGGTTGGGCTGGCAATGCTCATGATCGTGCTGGGGGTAGTCTTCGAACGGGTGAATTTCAGCGAAAGGTTTCGCCGACTGGTTGCAGCTTCTCTGTTCGTGGGCAGTGCGCTATTCCCACTGGCAGTCATTCTTCAGACGTATCATCATGATGCAGTGGCGTTGAAAGGTCTGGCTGTGGCCGGTTCCGGGTTGGTCATCGCCGCACTGACGGCTACCGCGTGGGGATTTGCCCGGCCGCGCATAAAACAGATGAATGCAACTGTTTCTAAATAAGGGAAAGACGAATCACAATGTATCCGCGATCATTTCACTATCACCGGGCCGGGTCATTGCAAGAGGCGATCACCATGCTCGGCCAACTCGGCGAGAACGCAAAGTTTCTTGCCGGCGGGCAGAGTCTGATTCCGTTGCTCAAGCTTCGCTTTGCCAACCCGGAGCACCTGGTCGACCTGAACTTTATCCCAGGCACCTCCTTTATTAAAGAGGAGGCGGGAGCGCTGCGTTTCGGCGCGATGACTCGCCACGCCGAGATCGAGCACTCCGCGCTCGCGAGAAAGATCCCGGTTTTGCATGACTGCGCCGCCGGAATTGCCGACGTTCAAGTGAGGAACCGGGGCACCATCGGCGGATCGCTTGCTGAGGCCGATCCCAGCGGCGATTGGGCCGGTGCCCTGATCACGCTCGACACCACCGTTCACTGCCTCGGACGGAACGGCGCGCGCACCATTCACCTGAGCGAGTTCATCAAGGACGCCTATACAACGGCGCTGGCCCACGACGAACTTGTGACCGAAGTTGAAGTGAAGATTCCGCCTAAGGGTAGCGGTGGGGCCTATGTTGCGTTCAAGCGAACCGCTCCCGTGTATCCGAGCGCCAGTGTGGCCGTACAACTTGCCATGGAGGGAGATGTCTGCCAGGATGCCGCGATAGCTCTTGGCTGCGTGGGTCTGACAGCGATTCGCGCCACGGACGCCGAGAGGGCGCTGCGCGGACAAATCCTCAACGACAAGACGATCGCGACCGCCGCCGAAGCGGCACGTGCCGCGGCTGACCCTCAGCCTGATATGCGCGGATCGGCTGAATACAAGCGCCAACTGGTGGTAGCTCTGCTGAAGCGTGCCATTCAGATTGCCGCACGTCGCGCTGCCGGAGAACAAGTGGAAGGGGCCCATCTGTATGCCTGAAACTGCAACCGTCGAGAAAATTGCCGTTGGCATCAATATCAAGATAAACGGCAAGTCATATGCGCGGCAGGTCGAGCCCCGCATGTTGCTGGTCGAATTTCTGCGCGAGACCTGCGATCTTACCGGCACGCACGTCGGTTGCGACACGAGTTACTGCGGCGCTTGCACAGTGCTGATGAATGGCCTGGCGGTAAAATCCTGCACGATGTTTGCCGTTCAGGCGGACGGATCTGAGATCACCACCGTCGAAGGCCTCGAAAAAGACGGCAAGCTTGATCCTATTCAGAAAGCTTTCGGGGAATCGTACGGGCTGCAGTGCGGCTACTGCACGCCCGGCCTGATGCTCTCGACGCATCAACTGCTCACCGATCACCCCGATCCGAGCGAAAAGGAAATTCGCAAGGCGATCGCCGGCAATACTTGCCGCTGTACCGGATACATGAACATCTTCAAGGCCATTAAGCTCGCTGGCCAGAATATGAAAGGGGTCTGAAATGGCCATCAAGTTTTCTGGCGAATTCGAGGTCAAGAAAAAGCCCGAGGAGGTTTACGATTTCCTCACCGATCCCAATCGATTTGCGCCGCTGCTGCCGGAGTTTCAAAGCTTGTCCGTGCAGGACGCCACGCATTTTGCCGTCAAGGTGAACGTGGGCATTTCCTACATCAAGGGCAGTGCGGACGTGAAGATGGAACTGTCGGAGGCCGATCATCCGCGCCGCGCGCAATATAAAGGACAGGGAGCGGTCGCGGGAGGAAATGTCACCATGGTCGCCGGATTCGATCTGGCGCCGGTCGCCGACGCAGCTGCCATCGAAACTGTGCTCGCGACCAAAGTGAACTGGCAAGGTGAAGCGCAAATCTTTGGCCGCCTGGCATCCGTGGCCGGCGGCATGCTCGAACCGCTAGCCAAGAAGCAGATTCAGAAATTGATCGATGGATTACAGGCGGCTTTGGCGTAGTTGCGTGGGACAGGCATTCCTGCCCGCCAAGAGTTGGTGGAGGCACTCATAGCGTGACTGAAGAAAATAAGAACGGAGGGCACTGGGTAGGCGCCTCGCTTCCCCGGAAAGAGGAAGACCGGTTGCTGCGCGGCCGCGGCAAATTTACTGACGATATCAAGTTGCGCGAGATGACATATCTCCGCTTCGTGCGCTCGCCCTATGCGCACGCGCGGATCGTCAGCGTGGATACTTCGGCTGCCGATGCTTTGCCCGGCGTCGTGTGCACGATAACCGGCAAAGAGATCGCCGCCCAGACGCAGCCTTTCATCGAGATTGCACCGGATCATGTCCAGAAGATCCGCGACTTTCCCATGGCCGTCGAAAAGGCCCGTTACCAGGGCGAACCTGTCGCCGCCGTAGTCGCCGAAAGCGCGAGCCTTGCCGATGACGCCGCCGAACTGGTACAGATCGAATACGAACCGCTGGAGCCCATGATCGATGCCGAGGAGGCGTTGCTGGACAAAAGCATCCTTCACGAAGAAGCGGGCACGAACCGGATATGGTCCGGCACCTGGGAGTTCGGCGAGGTCGAAAAAGCCTTTGAGGAAGCTGCTTATGTTGTGAACATCGACCGGATGCACTTCCATCGTTTCTCCTCGACGCCGCTTGAGAATAACGTTGTCATTGGTCAGTGGGAACCGAAAGAAGATCGTATCCATTACTGGTGCAATAATTCGTTCCCTTCGTTTGCGATCCAGTTTCTGGCTGCCCACCTGGGAGTTCATTTTGATCGGATCCGGGTGCAGACGGCCGATATCGGCGGCAGCTTCGGCATCAAGATCACCAGCTATCCGCAGATGTCGGTGTGTGCGCTGGCTTCGAAGAAAGCCGGCGGGCGCCCGGTGAAATGGGTGGAAACCCGCTCCGAGCACATGGTTTCGAGCGCGCATGGAAACGAGCGCACCTTCCGCGACACGCGAGTCGCTCTCGACAAGGACGGAGTGATCACGGCGATTGCCTCGCGGCATATTGACGACTGCGGCGCTTATCCTCGCTACGAGCCGCTGGGCTGCGTGATTTATTCGCAGGTATTCTGCGGCACGTATCGTTTCAAGAATGCCCGTATCGAGTTTACCCAGACCGTCACCAACAAGTGTCCGGTGGGTCCGAATCGCGGTTACTCGCGCATGCAGCACCTGTGGTTTCTGGAACGCATCGTAGACATCTGTGCCCATGAAATCGGAATTCCCGCGGACGAAATGCGCCTGCGCAATTACATTCGGCCGGAGGAGTTTCCCTACACCACGCCTAACGGATGCGTGTACGACTCGGGCAACTATCCCAAGATGCTCGAAGTCGCCAAGAAACTCGTTGGATGGGACGACTGGAAGAAAAAACAAGCGGAGGCGCGGCAGCAGGGACGCTGGATCGGCATCGGCATTGGCACCACTCTTGATTCCGGCACTAACAACTTCGGGCAGGCCCAGATTGTGAACCCGCATGCGCCGTTTTCCGGCAATTCGCAAGGTGCGAACTGCAAGCTCGATATCTATGGCGAGGTGGTCGTCGCCGTGGGTTCTTGCCCGCAAGGCCAGGGGCATGAGACGGTCTCGGCGCAAGTCGTCGCCGACGTGCTTAACATCTCTCCGGACCTGATCAGTGTCCGCACCGGATTCGACACTGAGCGCAATGTACATACCGGATTTTCGGGGACATATGCCAGTCAGTTTGCGGTGAGCGGTTTGTCGGCGGTGCACGGCGCAGCGCAGAAGCTCAAGACCGAGATGAAACGCCTGGCATCATTTGTGCTCGAAACGACAGAAGACGATCTCGAATTCGGAGTCGGTGAACAGGGGCCGGAAGTCAAGGCCAAGCGCACGGGCAAGTCCATCAGCTACTGGGGCCTGGCGAACATCGTTAACGTCAATAGCGCCGTGCTTTCCCCGGAATTGCAAGACGTCACGCTCAATTGCCGCTACGTCTGGCGCGCCCCTTTTAAGGTGCCGGATACGAAAAAGAAGTATGGAAGCCTTACCCTGACCTACTCTTCGCAGTTGCACATCGCGGTGATCGAGATAGATCGTGAGACTTTCGTCCCCAGGATTCTCGACTATGTTGCGGTGGATGATTGTGGTGTTGCTATCAATCCACCAATCGTGGAGGGCCAGGTCTACGGCGCGACTGCTCATGGTATTGGCGCGGCGCTGATGGAAACCTGCGTCTACGATGCGGTGGGCAACATGCTGACCAGTACCTTCAGCGACTACACACCGATCACTGCCGTGAATATTCCGCACATTAAATATGGACACACTTCGACTCCTTCGCCGCATACCTACAGCGGCGCAAAAGGAATGGGCGAAGGTGGCGCAGCACCGATTCATACGATTTCGGCAGCGTTGCAGGATGCGCTCTTCGCGCAGGGAATTTTCATCGACGATTCGTTTAACAACGGCGACAGCATCTTCCGTTCATTGCAGCATCATGAGGGCGGACAACTCGCCGCGCTAGTGAAGATGGAGAAGCGTTGAAGATAAGACTTGGTTCAGGGGATAGCATGATCGCGGCCAGGGATACCGGCTGCCATCTGGACTTCTAAAAAAAACGATGAAGAAAGTCTGCATCATCGGTTGTGGCGCAATCGGCAGCCTCTATGCCGCTCACCTGGCGCGGGTCGCCGAGGTCTGGGCTTTCGTTCGCCGCGATGATCATGCGCGTGCGCTGAATCGCGATGGCCTGCGAGTAACGGGAACGCACGAATTTTCTGCCGCACTCAAAGCCACTGCAAAACCGGCGGACCTTCCCGATTTTGATTTCGGTATTGTGGCGACGAAGGCGACGCAGGTTGCGGAGTCATTTCGGCCTGTGGGTCGCCGCTTCGACAAGGGGGTGGTCCTCTCAGCTCAGAACGGACTGGGCAGCGAGGAGATCATCGCAAGCCACACCCGGGGCGACGTGATTCGGGGCACGACGTTCATGAGTGGCACGCGTCACAGCGACAACCACGTGCAGTACGAACTGGATACGCCAACATGGATGGGCCCGTTCGAGCCCACAAATACGCCCTACTCGTCTGTGAAAGATGCAGCCGGCCTGCTTGTTGCCGGAGGCCTCAAAGCGCAGGCGCTCGAAGATGCCAAACCCGCCCAATGGTCAAAGCTGATCTTCAATGCTTCCGTGAACGGTGTTTCCGCGCTGACTGGGCTGCCGCATTCGCCGCATTTCGCCGCCGAGCTCGAATATTCCGATCTCGGTCATCTTCTGCACGCTTTGATCGAAGAGGGGAAGTGCGTGGCCGCCGCGGCTGGGATCGAGCTTCACGAAGATCCGTGGGAGATGAACAAGATCGGTGCGATGACGAATCATCCGCCTTCCATGTTGTACGACGTGCGTCATCAATTGACGACCGAAGTGGATTTTCTTTCCGGTGCCATTGCGCGCGAGGCAGAGCGCTCTGGAGCCAAGGCGCCGCTGCATTCCGCGGTGTATCGGTTGATTAAGGGAAAAGAGGCAGGCTGGAGTTTCCGGGACGAAAATAAACCGGTGTCGGCGGTGCACACGTAGGGAACGACGTTGTGGTTTTTCGGGGCGCATGAACGGCGGCAGAGCTTCATCCTTCGCCGCCAAACGAGTTCGCTTTATGGCTTGGCCAGTTGATTCGAAAAAACTCGATCGAGTGCGCGCGCTGATGAAAGATCAGGGCTTGTCCGCCCTCGTCTGCCGCGCGCCTGACAATGTTCTCTATCTCAGCAACTACTGGTGCATGAAGGGCTATGACGCGGTGATCTTTCCGCGCGATGGCGAGCCCACGCTGATTGCGCTTGAGCCGCAGCAGGCGGACGCCGAGCGTAACTCGTGGACGAAAGACATTCTTTATTTCAAGGGCTACGACGAGCGCGATCCGCGCCCACCGCAGTTCCGCGCATGGGAGCGCGCCTATGAAGTTTTGAAGCAACGTGGCCTGACCGATAAAGTTGCCGTCGAACTCAATATGGGCACGCAGTCCGCGGACCGCATGGTGGGCGAGCCGACGACCTTTATGCAGTCGTATTTCGAATCGTTCAAGAAGTTTTGCGGTGAGGTGGTCGACGCGACGCCGCTGCTGAATGAAGCCCGTTCGATCAAGACTGATCAGGAAATCGAGCGCATGCGCCTAGCCAATGAACTTGCTGCCCTGGCGATGGACTACACACGAGAGCACATGCGTCCGGGGATGAAAGAGAGCGAGATTGGTGCGATGTATGAAGGATTCGTGCATGGAACCGGCGTGGGCTACAAAAGTAAGGTCGAGATGGCGCGCGCCTTTACGCTGGTGTGGTCGGGGAAGGGAATCGCCACGTTCACCGCCACCGGCGATCGCCCGATTCAGAAAGACGAACCGACGCTTTTCGAAATCTGGGTTTGCGCTGACGGTTATTGGACCGACCTTACCAAGAATGCCTGTCCGGGTGAATTGAAGCCTGAATATCACAAGCTGCTCGATCTTTTGCTGAAGGTCTTCAACGGCGCGGTTTCGTTCGCGCGCGACGGCGCCAGCTTTCCCGAACTCGACAAGTTCATTCGCGCGCGTATCGCCGAAGGTGGATATCCCGGACAGCCTTCTCACCCGATCTGCCACGGAGTCGGCGCCCGCGCCCACGAATGGCCCTACGCGCATCAGGCCGGCACCGGCACAATAAAAAAGGGAATGGTGCTGGCAATCGAGCCCGGCATTTACTGGCCGGGCGGCGGGGGATTGCGGCTGGAAGATAATTTTCTAATTACCGAAACCGGGAACGAAAAACTATGTACCGATCCGGACGACTTTCGCCTGGCAAAACATCGCTGAAAACTGAGAATGGGGAACTGATATCAAAGTGTCGAGCGTAACTACCAACCCGAAGTGCAGCATCGATCCGAACGTTGTCGAGCGGATTGTGGCTGAAGTTCGCGAAGACGAAATTATTTCCATGTCCAGCGACGTGATCAACATCCCCAGCCCGACCGGCGAGGAACTGCAGATGGCGCAGTACATGCAATCCGCGCTCCAGAAGATCGGCCTCGACGTGACCTGGCAGGAGGTCGAGGAAGCGCGCGCCAACGTGGTGGGGCGTTGGAAAGGCACGGGCGGCGGCAAGAACCTGCTGTTCAACGGCCACATGGACACGTCCAATACGGGCCGCGAGGAATTCCTTACCGGTCTCGGTTACAAGCCGCAGGCAGTTGTAAAAGATGGTTTCATCTACGGACTCGGTATCTACAACATGAAAGGCGCGCTGGTCTGTTACACCAACGCCGTGAAGGCGCTGCAGCGCGCCGGCGTGCGTCTGAAAGGGGACGTCATCATCGCTGCCGTCGCCGGCGAAATCGAGAAAACACAATGGGGGGAATTCAAGGGCAAAGAATACCGCGGCTATGGATGCGGCACACATTACCTGGTAAATCACGGCGTGCTGCCCGACATGTGTATTCTCGGCGAGCCAACGGACATGCATGTCGTGCTCGAGCATTTCGGGTCCATGTGGGTACGCATCTCGTGTACCGGAATCTACGTGCACACCGCGTTTTGCGAGGGCCGTGAGGAAATGAATTCCATCCGCCGCATGATCGAACTCATGCCCCCCGTCCTGAAGTGGATTGAACAATGGGAGAAGGAAGCAAGCTACGGCGGCAAGAAAGCCATCGTCAATCTAGGCGGCATCCGCGGCGGCCACGCATGGCGCGCCAGCCGCACTCCCGAAAAGACCGACCTGTTCCTCGACGTGCGCGTCCCGCCCACCATCCCCATGGCCGAAGCGCGTCGCGACATTCAGCGCCTTTTTTTTGAACTTGAAAAAGCGCATGCCGATTGGGGTCTGGAATTCGAAACTTACGTATCGGTCCCGGGTGCGCGCATCAGCGAACAGCACGAGATGATCGCCGCCATCGACCGTAATCACAAGCACGTCACCGGCAAAACACCGGAGCGGGAAGTCGTTACCTGGTGCTCCGATGCCAGCGTGCTCAGCCGGTACGGAGTCGAGACCGTGAATTACGGCCCTTCCAGCGGCCCGCGCGACAAAGAGGGAGAAAAAGTTCGCATTCAAACATTGGTCGACATCACAAAGATTTACGCGCTCACCGCCGCCGAATTGTGCGGCGTGAGCGAGTAGACATGGTTCGTATGAAGATGCCGTTTTAGCGATGCCGAGCGCACTTTGAAATCACACTCCCCTTTTAGGGGCGGGGCATTCGAGGTCATTTTGCCAAGTCAGAAAGAAATCGATCGCCGGTACAAAAACATCCGTTCCCGCATGCAAGCTGCCGAACTGGACGCTCTTATCGTCTGCGGCAACCAATACGCGGGATTCGAAGGCGCGGTCTTGTACACCTCCGGATTCGAAATCGTTCATCGCTACGTTTATGTCGTCATTCCGCTTGAAGGTGAGCCCACGCTCGTCTTTCCCCGCGAAGCTCGTTGGATCGGCGACAAAAAGAAGCCTTGGGTGAAGGATCAGGTCTGGCCCGATGTTCCCGGACACTGGCTGCGCGAGCGTGCGGTCGAGCGCAAATGGAAGCGGATTGGCACCTTTGGGATGAATTTCGTCATGGCGGTGCGCGATTACCGCGAACTTGTTCCAGGCCCATTCGAACTCGTGCCCTTTGATCAGGAATTTGACATGGCGCGCGCTGTGAAGAGCGAAGAAGAGCTCGTGGAAGTGCGCGATGCAATGGATATCGTGGTCGACGGATTTTGGGCGCTGGTTGCCGGTTACAAGCCGGGCAAAACCGAAGCTGAAATCATGGCGCCGGCCGTCGAACGTTTCTTCGCGCGAGGCGCCGGCCCACGCATGATGAACATTGTGTTATCGGGCGAACACGGAGAGGCGAATGCCTACTTCAAAGTTCCCGGCCACCGCAAGGTGGCGGGCGACGACCTTCTTCTTTATTCGCTGGAAGTGACCGGGGCCGCCGGCTACTGGGTTGAATTCTCCCGCGCGCTGATTCAGGGAAAACCGAGCGCGACCACGCAGAAGATGGCCGATGCCTATCCACACGCGATGGAATCGGCTCGCAAATTAATGCGTCACGGCGAACTGGCTTCCACGGTCCACCGTACCGTTGCCGATACTTTCGCCAAGCACGGATTTTCACTAGGACATCTTTCCGGACACAGCATCGGGACCACCATGCTCGAGTATCCAGCAATCGGGGAAAAGACCGATGTGCCGTTGGAAGAAAACATGATCTTTTCCCTGCATCCGCAGGTCGTGGATCAGGAGGGCAAAGTGTGCCTGTACACGCAGGACACATATCGCGTCGGCAAGACCGAAGGCGAATGCCTGGCAGATGTGCCATGGAAGTTCTTTAACGGTGGCGAGACGCGCGAGAACGTGAGAAATCTGTCGTAGAGACGGGGCTTGCCCTGTCTCGCTGCACGAAGAGACGCGGCAAGCCGCCTCTCGACTGGAAATCTGAACCTGATGTGGAGAGTGACTTTGTTGAGAGTTTGCATTATCGGTTGCGGTGCGGTGGGCAGCCTGTTTGCTGCGCACCTTGCCCGAAAAGGCGAGGCTGAAGTCTGGGCCTTCGACGTCTCGAAAGACCACGTCGATGCCATGCGCAATCACGGTCTCCGTATTTCCGGAGCCGCCGATTTCACCGCCAAGCTAAATGCCACGAGCGATCCTGACGAACTTCCGCGCTGCGATTATGGAATCGTCGCCACCAAGGCCATCCATACCCATGGCGCGATCGCGGCCGTTGCCCGTGCCTTTGACGAGAACAGCGCCGTCTGCTCCGTGCAGAACGGAGTCGGTAACGAGGAGATCATCGCTGAGCACGTCAGATACGTGATCCGCGGCACGACCTTCCCCGCCGGGCACCTCATTGCTCCGGGCCACGTGGGCTTCGATATCAAGGGGGACACGTGGATGGGCCCCTTCGAGCCGACGAGTACTCCGATGTCGAAGGTTGAAGAGCTAGCGGGGCTGGTTACGCGTTCCGGCATGAACGTGATCGCGTTGCAAGATGCCCGCGGCGCGCAGTGGACGAAGCTGATTTTCAATGCTTCCACGAATCCGGTTGGAGCGCTGACCCTGCTGCATCACGGCGCAGCTACGCGATTTCCGGCGACAGCACAATTATTCAACGATTTGATTGCGGAGGGTGAGGCGGTTGCGAAGGCGCTGGGCATAGAACTGGATGGCGATCCTCGAGCATTGGTGCAAAAAGGAGCGAGCGCTTCCGGAAAACATCGGGCTTCGATGCTGCAGGATGTGCTCGCAAAACGCCAGACCGAAGTTGATTTCATGAACGGCGCGATCGTGAAATGGGGCGAGCAGACTGGCATTTCGACGCCGCTCAACAAAGCCGTATGGGAGCTGATCAAAGGCCTGGAGCATGCCTGGAGCGATCCAGACTGAGAAGAGGTCTCAGCTGTCAGGGCCCCAGGTGTCAGGAAGATCCGCGACGGCGATTTCTGAGTTTTGATTTGACACCAATATGGTTCGGGTTTTGGTGTTCCTGACACCTGAGACCTGACACCTGAGACCGGAGTCTATGACCATTCCATTCAACATCGGAGTCCTTCAACTCAGCATGGAGCCCGTCCACGAAACTCTGGCCATGGCCAAGGCGTGCGAGGATGCGGGCTTCGACACCTTCTGGATTGCGGAAGCCTACCCTTGGTGGCGGAAACATTCCTTCGAGGCCCGTTCCTCCACTGCCGTTCTGGCGGTCATTGCAAGCCAGACCAAGCGCATTCAACTGGGGTGGGGAATCATTTCGCCCTACACCCGGCATCCCGTGCAGATCGCGATGGAAGCGCGCGTCATGCAGGATCTGGCCGGCGACCGTTTCCTTCTGGGCTTGGGTGCGTCCAAGATATTTATGAAGGAAATCGGCGAGGGCGAAGGCGAGAAAGTTGGGCCGGCAACTGTGATGAGGGAAAGCATTGAGATCACGCGCGGCGTTCTCAAAGGCGAAGCTTTTGAATATCGCGGCAAGGTTTTTGCAGCCAGCGTTCCGGCACTGAAGTCGGACGCGCACAGCTCGCGCAAAATTCCGCCCGTCTATGTCGCCGGCACCGGTCCGGCGATGCAGAGGCTCGGCGGATCGCTCGGCGATGGCTTGCTTACGGCGTCGATTACCACTCCGGCATTCGTGCGCTATTCGAAAAAGAACATGGAAGAGGGCGCAGCGAAAGCGGGTAAAGATGCTTCCAAGCTTATTCTTGGCTGCGTGATCGTCGGCAGCATCGGACGCGACTCGAAGAAAGGAAAAGAAGGCGCGCGTGAGCAGGCCGCCATGTATCTTGCCAACAAGGTGCAGAACATCAAAGGGTCGGCCGACGTGTTGCTCGAATCTGCCGGCATCACTTTCGCCGAGTTGCAGCCGGTTGCGGACGCCATGGAAAAAGGTGGCCGCAAGGCGGCCGCACAGGCCGTGAGCGATGAGCTGCTCCGCAAGGTTTGTCCTATCGCGGGCACGCCCGAGGAGTGCATTCAAAGGATCGAAGAATATCGCGCGGCAGGTTGCACTCACATCATGCTGGAAATCTGGGGCGACGATCGCACTGGCCAAGCGAAATTGTTTGGCGACGCCGTATTGCCGCACTTGAGAAAATAGAGACGTGAGTTGCGGGCGTTCTCTGCGTAACGGGCAACGTCTGTTTTCCTTCAACAACAATCTGAACCTGTTTCGACTATTGGTGAACGTCAATGAAGCTTGTGACTTTCGAAAACGCCGCACGGCAGTCTCGTGTTGGCGCGCTGCTTGGCAGCGAACGAATTGTTGATTTGCATCTGGCGTGCGCGCTCTACCTGCGAGAAGTGGAAAGCGAAGCCATTTTCTACCGCATGGCCGATGCCCTTGTCCCACCCGACATGCGGGCGCTATTTCG
Organism: uncultured Acidobacteriaceae bacterium; assembly: GCA_963821295.1. GTDB lineage: Bacteria > Acidobacteriota > Terriglobia > Terriglobales > Acidobacteriaceae > Acidiflorens. The sequence continues at coordinate 253,947 of CAWGDB010000005.1, forward strand.
CGGCGGAGATACCAGCCTTGAGGCCGCGCGTAAGGGTCTTGAGTACGTCGCCCACCAGAGCGAAGACGGCACCGACGTCGCCGGTCCTCGCGGAGAAACCGTGATCTATTCGCTGCGCGACATACAGCTTAAGGCGCCTATCGTTCCGAAGAAGTTTTTTCATACGGCCGGCAACTTTCGGGAGCATCACGAAGAGGCGACCAAAGCCGGCTTCTCGCATCCGGTCATGCCCTGGATCGTTTTCTTTCAAAATACCGACGCGATCATCGGGCCGGACGAGCCCGTGATCTATCCCGAACACCTGACCCAGGAACTCGACTATGAACTGGAGCTGGCGGTGGTCCTCAAGAAGGCGGGCAAGCACTTTACGCCGGAAGGAGCGTCCAGCTACATCGGCGGCTATGTGATCTTCAACGACATTACGGCGCGCGACATTCAGCGCCGCGAAATGAAATCGGGTGTATTCAGCTTTTGTAAAGGCATTGACACTTTTTGCCCGTTGGGACCCTGGATCGTAACGGCCGACGAAATTCCCGACCCCCATAATCTGGCGATGGAATTGCGAGTCAACGGCGAGTCGCGGCAGCGCTCGCATTCCAGCAAAATGTCGGTCAAGATTCCGGAAATTCTATCGCACTACTCGCCGATGGGCTATAGCGCGGGCGATGTAGTTTCGACGGGAACGGTTTCCGGCGTCGCCGCGTTTTCGGGAGATCCGAAGGCCTGGTACCTGAAGCCGGGCGACGTAATGGAATGCGAGATCGAAAAGATTGGGGTGCTGCGGAATCCGGTGATCTCGTGGGAAAAAGCCTATGGCCAGAAGCCGGCGGCTCTCGCGACCCAGGAAATGACAGAATAAGAACTTTTTGGACGGAGGGATTATGACCACCAACTCGAAAATATGGGTCAGCGACCTCAACGCGCGGCCGGAGGTGCGGGCTTCGTTTTCGAAAACGCCGATCCGGTTTTACGATACGACGCTGCGCGATGGCGAGCAGACGGTTGGGGTCGTGCTCTCGCCGCAGCAGAAGCTGGAGATTGCGCGCAAACTGGATGAGCTGGGTGTGAGCCGCATTGAAGCCGGATTCCCGCGCGTTTCGGCGGAGGATGCCGAAGCTATTCAGCTCATGCAGAAGGCGGGCATCAAGGCGGAACTCTGGGGATTCTCGCGCGCGATCAAAGCGGATATCGACGAACTGGTGCGCCTGAACCTTCAATATACGGTGATTGAAGCGCCCACCAGCGCGATCAAACTGAAAGCATACGGGATCTCGCAGGAAGAAGTCCTGCGCCGCATTCGCGTTGCGATCTCGGCGGCGCACGACGCCGGTATCACCGTGGCATTCTTCGCCGTCGATGGAACGCGCACCGACTTGGAGTTTCTGAGAACTGTTTACCTTTCGGCACTCGATGCTGGTGCGAAGGAACTTGTCGTCGTTGACACGATCGGTGCTTGCGGGCCCGAAGCGGCAGAATATCTGACACGGCAAGTTTGCGAGTGGAGTGGCAAAGATGTGCCTGTGCATTTCCACGGACACAACGATTTCGGCATGGCGACGGCCTGCGCGGTCGCGGCCGTCCGCGGGGGAGCGACCTGGATCCAGGGCACGATCAACGGCATGGGAGAACGTGCTGGCAATGCCGACATCGCCGAGATTGCACTCGCGCTGCGCTGCCTCTACGACGTTCCCGTCGTTCTGAATCTTGAAAAGGTGCGTGAGGTTTCCGAGTTGGTGCAGCGGGCAGCTGGGTACACGCTCGAAGCTTGGAAGCCGCTGGTCGGAGAGAATCTGTTCATGCGTGAGAGCGGCGCAGTGGCCAGCCAGTTTCATCTTCCGGAGGCAATCGAGCCCTACGCGGCGGAAATTGTGCAGGCGGAGCGGGGGATCGTTCTGGGCAAAAAAAGCGGGCTCGACAGCATCGACCTGAAATGCAAGGAACTTGGCATTACGATGACCGCTGAGCAGCGCGGCCCGGTCCTGGCCGCGATCAAGCAGGCAGCGGTCAAACAAGCGGCAGCCGGCAGAGGCGGTCTGGTAAGCGACGACCAGTTCCGGCGGATTCTCGCGGACTTGCACATTGCGGAAATAGCGGTCTGAAATCCGCCCCGGACCGCACTCGTGGGACTTAGAACATGTCACACGGGTACGTGATGAATGTCACTGAACCGATGTGATCTTCAGCGGAAACTAGGGACCCAGATCGATGTGGAGGTCCCATGGGAGTCGCTCAATCGGTCCCCGCTGCCAACTGGATACCAAGCACCTGCGGCATGTGCCTGCATGGCTGCGGAATCCTGGTGCAGGTTCGTGACGGTGTCGCTCTCAAGATCGAGGGCGATCCGACTAATCCCGACAATTTAGGCAAGCTGTGTCCCAAGGGCAATGCCGGGCTGGCGCGATTGTACGATCCCACGCGCGTGCTCAAGCCCATGAAGCGGACCAATCCGGAGAAGGGGCCCGGCGTCGATCCGAAATGGGTGGAGATCTCCTGGGACGAAGCCTACAGCATCACCGCACGTGAACTCGGCAAGGTGCGGGCCGACGATCCGCGGAAACTGCTCTGCGCCATCGGCGATTTTCAGAGGATTCTTCTTTGGGGCTGGCCGGCAGCGTTCGGCTCGCCCAACTTCTTCACATCTTTAGGCAATTACTGTGGTGGTTCCTACCATCCGGTGAACGGCAGCGTCGATGGGTCGTTCGCCGCCATCAACGACTACGATCTCTGCAACTACTGGATTCAGATCGGCTCCGGCGATGGATTTTCCTCGCATCTGCATCTTTCCGGCAGCGCCAAGCGGATGGCCGATGCGCGCATGCGCGGCATGAAGGTCGTAAGCCTCGACCCGCGCTGCTCGATTGCGTCGGCGAAAGCCGATGAGTGGATTCCCACTCTGCCGGGTACGGATCGAGCCTTTGTGTTGGGCATGGCCCACGTGTTGATCCATGAACTGAAACGCTACGACCGGGAATTCTTGCGCGATCGCACCAATGCTCCGTACCTTGTGAAAAATGATGGCTACCATCTGCGTTCTGCGGACGGCAAGGCGATGGCATGGGATCTGAAACTGGGAGCCGCACGGCCTTGGGATGAAGTCGCCGCCGAAGATATGGCGCTGGAGGGAGCTTTCACCGTGGACGGCGAACGCGTCCGCACTGGTTTCCAGGTGTGGACGGATATTTTGGCCGATCACACTCCCGAGCGGATGTCCGAAGTAAGCACGGTTCCGGCCGAAACGATCCGGCGCATCGCGAAGGAATTCGTGGAAGCCGCGCAGATCGGCGCGACCATCGAAATCCAGGGAAAGACCTATCCATTCCGGCCCGCAGCCTTGAACTATTACCGCGGCTCGCAGTCGCATGCCAACGGCTTGTTCGACAATCTGACGTTCAAGATGATCAACATGCTGGTGGGCAACATCGATATCCCGGGCGGCCACCTCGGCGTGCCGCTTGATCATCGGGGCTTCTTCGTGCATCCGGGAGAAGACGGCATGTTGAAGCCGGAGCCGCACCAGTTGCATCCGGCGCCGCCTTTCAAATATCCGCCGGACTCAACCCATCTGATGGAGTGGTTCCCGATTGGGTTTGACGCCGGTCAGCTCAACACCGAAACGCTGCTCGATCCAAAGAAATTCGGCCTGAACTACGAGCCCGAAGCCGTACTCCTCTACCACTCGAATCCGTTGTGGAATCTGCCCGAAACCGACAAGGTCGAGAAGATCATGGCGAAAATGAAGTTCGTCGTCGCCATCGACATCCAGCACACCGAGTCGACGCAGTGGGCGGATGTGTTCCTGCCGGCCCACACTTTTCTGGAGTCTTATCTGCTCAATTGCCTGGAGCCGCCCGCTGTCACCGGCCACTCCTTGCGGCAGCCGGTCGTCAAACCTGTTGGGGACACGCGCGATGCCTACGACATACTGACCGAACTGGCGGAGCGAATCGGGTTTCGTGATGACTGGAACGACGTCCTGAATATGGTTTGCGGCTATACCGCGCAGCCGAAATATCTGCTCGATCCCGAAAAGCGGTACAGCACCGAGGAGTTCTGGGATCAGTATGCACGCAGCGTCTATGGGGACGACAAGGGACTGGACTGGTTCAAGAAACACGGGCACGCGGTGCGCTACCGCACTCCGGAAGAAACCTACATGCCCTACGGCGACCTGCGAATCCCGTTTTATTTTGAGTTCATCCAGCGCACGGGAGACGACATGCGGCGCAAGTTTACCGAGGTGGGGCTGACAGACTGGCCAGTCGATAACTACAAGCCCTTGCCGTTCTGGAAAAATTCGCAGGTAATCGAAGACGAGAAAGCCGGCTACGAATATTTCGCGATTACGTTCAAGGAGAGCCTGCACACTTTCGCCGACACGATGGTGATGCCATGGCTCTCGGAAGTGAGCGAAAAAGATGCTATCCACGGCGGCGTGCTGATTAATTCTCTTACCGCCAGGAAGCTGGGATTGAAAACCGGAGACCGCATCCGCCTGACTTCCCCGGCAGGAAGTATCGAGGGACATGCGCAGGTGATCGAGGGCATCCACCCGCAGGTGTTCGGGGTCAGCAACACTCTCACGCGGTACATCGTCACGAACGACCGGGCAAAGGAACGCGGGACGCACTTCAACCGGCTGCTGACCGGATCGATGCGCTATACCGACAGCGCTACCGGCGGATTGGAATCGACGGCGCGCGTGCGACTGGAACGGGTCCGAGGTTAAGGGGGCGGGATGGCGAGCGCAAAGATTGCCGCACTGGGGACGACGCGCAAGATGCTCGGGTTCAGCCGGCAGACAGTTGAATTTGAGAATGCCACCGTCGCCGACCTCCTGCGCCAGTTGCCAACCGTGGACGGACGCACTCTGTATGACAACCTGGTCTGTGACGGCAAGTTGCGCGGCGATTTCGCGGTGATCGTAGATGGCCTGAGCCTGAAGGCGGAGCAATTGAACAGGCGGCTTGAGGGAGGCGAGGAGGTCGTCACGATGGCCATCCTTCGCCACCTGCACGGGGGCTGAGCGGAGCGCATATGGATAGTTCGCAGATAAGATACGGAATGGTGATTGACCTGAAGCGGTGCATCGGTTGCAACGCGTGCACGCTGGCCTGCAAGCAGGAAAACGGCACACCCGAAGGAGTCCACCTTGCCCGAGTGGTGACACGCGAGGTGGGAACTTACCCCGCCACCAAGCGAACCTTCCTGCCAGTGCTTTGCAATCACTGCTCCGACGCCCCCTGTTCGGAGGCCTGTCCCACGGGCGCCACCTACATCCGTCCGGACGGGATTGTCATGGTAGATAAAGACAAGTGCATCGGTTGTCGCGCTTGCAACGTGGCTTGTCCGTACATGAACCGTCACTTTGTCGCGAAGGGCCTGCTCAAGCAGGGGTATGGCACCGACGGCTTATCGCCGTATGAAGCGATCAAGTTTATGGACTTCGAAGAAGGCACCAATATCAAGTGCACGCTGTGCGCACCGCGCGTCGACCAGGGTTTGGAACCAGCGTGCGTCGTGACTTGCCCCACCGATGCCCGCATCTTTGGAGATGTGGAGGATCCAAACGGCAAGCTGCAGATCCTCGTCAAAGATCGGAAGGGCTGGAGTTTATCGCCCGAGTACAACACCAGGCCCAACGTGTTCTACCTGGACGAATAGTGAGATCCAGCGAAGAAAGCAGGGGGAGAAAGTGACGACACAAAGTATTGGAATCGCGAGCCACCGTTTCGCGTTCGGGTACTACCGTCAAACGTTTTGGAACTGGCTGATCGGCACCGCTTTTTTCCTCGGCGGCCTGGGCGCTGGATTGTTTGTTCTGTCCTTACTAACCGATCACACAGCCGGGATACTGGTCGGCTACCTGATCGTGGTCGTCGGCAAGAATACGGCGCACCTGCTTTTCCTCGGACGCCCAGAGCGTTTCTGGCGGGCGGCAATGCGTCCCGACCGCTCCTGGATCGCGCGTGGCATCTGGGCCATGGGACTGTTCGCCGTGAGTGGCCTGATTCTACTCTTACCTCGCATCCTGGGGCCCGCATGGCAATTGTCCAGTTGGCTCAACGGCGCGGCCACAGTGGTCGCCATTCTATCGGCGGTCGTCATCATGTTCTATGACGGTTTCGTAATGAACGCTTCTCTCGGAGTCGCTTTCTGGCGGACGCGCCTGCTCCCACTGCTGCTCCTGATGTATGCGACCCTGGGTGGAACCACGTTGTCGCTCACCATTCGCGAACTCCGGGGAGAGGCAACCCTGGGCTTTCTTCCCACCCTCGAACACGGCTTGCTCGTCGCGAATTTTGTACTGCTCGCAGCATATCTGGCCCGCATGAATCGTTCGTTCCCCGCGGCGCGAGCAACTCTCCGCCAGCTACTTAGCGGGCCCTACGCGCGCGTTTTTTTTGGCTTGGTTCTGCTGGTTGGATTATTTGCGACGCTGCTGCTCTCGATTGTCCAAAACCACGTGCAGGCGATCTGGCTCGTCGTTATAGTAGCCGCCTGTGAACTGACCGGAGATTTCACTCTGGTGATGGTGCTGCTTAAGTCCGGGTTGTTTCCACTGCAGAGTGCGCCCGCGTATAGCGCCGGGCTGTGACGTCCCACGTTCGAGTTTCGGAAAGGTTTTTCGCTGGCCAGCGCGAGCAGTAAAGCGCTAATAAGGGGTTGGATTGTCTGGCGCAATCCGCAACTACCCGCGATCTAATTACCGCGAAGAACCACCTAAACCGTTCTCCGGAAGTTTGGCCGCAACGCGAAGGGCGGCACAACTGGCAGGCATGGTCGGTCTACCTGTGCTTGACAAAGCCTTTGCTCCCATCGAGGGCTTGAAGGAGATCAATGGCGATCTCCGCGAAGCCGACTTCTAGCCCCGAATCGTTTTCTGAGTACCGCGGTGTAGACCCAATCGTCGCGCCGGGCATTGCGTTTGTATGTTGCGCATGCAACATTTCTATGTTGTAATAGCAACATAGAGGTGCCCCATGAGCGAAATCCTGGAAGCGCTCTTCCATAGGCGAGCAGTTAAGGCTTTTGAGCCGGTCGAGATCCCACCAGTACTGCGTGAACAAATCCTCGATGCGGCCCGCCATGCTCCCTCCAGTTTCAATTCGCAACCGTACCGGTTCTTTTGGGTGGAATCATCGCCGAGAAAGGCAACCGCGGCGAAGCTCTGCCTTGGACAGATGCCTGCGGCAACGGCGTCGGCGCTGGTGGTTGCGGTGGCCGACATCGGCTCGCTGGCAGCGACCGCGCAAGCCCAGTTGGAGTGGATGCGCAGGAGCGGCTTCAGCCACGCCAAAATCCGGGACTACGAGCGGACGGCGAAGATCGGCCGGATCCTGTTCATGCCAGGACCGTTCGGCATTTTTGGCGCGCTCAAGTGGGCGATTTTTCGGCTGGTGAATTTGTGGAAGGCGATCGGGATGCCACCAGTGTTTCGACAGGACCTGTTAAAGTGGGCGACGAAGAGTACATCGTTGGCCTGTGAAAATCTGATGATCGCCGCCGAAGCACTGGGACTCAACACCTGCCCCATGGAAGGATTCGATGGCCGCAGACTCTCCAGATTTCTTGGGCTGTCAACCCGGTATCATGAAATTGTGATGGTGATTGCGATCGGGAAGAAATCGCCTGCTCATGCGGAATCGCCTCAGTGGCGGCGACCTCTCGATGCCACGGTGACCGTCCTATGATCGTCGTTTCAAAGATCGTCGATCCAAAGATCATCGTTCCAAAGAAGGATATTCCCCAAGACATCCTAAGGGACTCAGTACTTGCCCATGTTGCCGCAGCCTATTTGTCCGTCGGGAAGAGACTGGAACGAAAAACTCGGTGCTCTGCCACTCGCGGCTTCATCCTGTCCACACTCCGGGGCGGTGCCGTGCTCAATCAGAATCAAATCGCCACAGTTCTCGGTTTCGACCGGACTGTCGTACACCGAGCCATCAAGTCAATGGCTCGGGAAGGGATTGTGTCGGAGAGAAAAGCAAAATCGGGCAGGGCAATTCAGGTTACGTTGACGCCAAAAGGCTACAAATACAGGAAACGCCTGATCGATGCAAGGATCGCGGCTGACGATAAACTCCGGAAAGAACTGACGCCGGAAGAACGCGCAACACTTCTTCGACTCTTGAAGCTGATTGCCGAATTAGAGTTCTAACTTGTGCGCCAGTTTGCGCGCCGTCACTCACTGGATCTTGCCGGCCGCGAGCAGATCGAGCGCATATCGCAAACTTGCGTCGGTATCGCTGCCATACTTTGAGAAGACTGAGTAAGTAGTTTCAAAGTCTGGATGGTACACGTTTGCTTTGGGATCATGAGGCATGAATAATTGCATGCCGTTCGAAATCAGCCCTTTAATCCCCGACTCGGGCAGAACGTACTCCGTTCCTTCCATGAATGCATTGGGCGACTGCGCAGAGGGCACTCCGACCACAGTCGCACCCATCTGGTGGAGCAGGAACATGGCCTGGAAGGCCGCGCTGAATGTTCCGGGGTCGCAAAGAACAATGACCTTATCGGGTCTGTACAAAGGCTTCCCGTGCAGGGCCTCGAGCGGCTTGCTCCAGGCAAGCCCGCGCTCGTTCCACTCGGCAAACTTTTTCTCACGTTTCTGCTCGGCCGTTCCTGGCTCGTTGCCGCTAGTGAATTCGTAATCGCCAACTTCGAATTGAGGATCTTTCTTACGCTCCTCCTCAATGGTGGAATGATACTGCTGCAGGTAAAGCGGCGACTTTACCTGTACGAACTCGGCGTCATCCTTGCGTCCGAAGTAAGCGTCACCGTAGATGTCATAAAAAAAAGGCACAATCACCGGGGTAGAGCCGCCACCGTTACCCCGTAAATCTATGATCAAGTTGTGGGTGTTGTGCCGCTTCATCTCCTCGACCATTTGCGTTGCTGGCTCTGTTAGTGAGGGTACTCCCTGTATTGCGGACTCCAGATCGGTAGGCATCTCCTTCTTATGCGCCTTGTAATAGTCATGGAGCATCTCCGGCAGATTACCTACGTGATAGCCTTTCATTATTTCGTAGCTCTCACGTGGAACCATGCTGGCAACCCGAAAATATGCGGTGCGATTATCGTCGAGAAAGGAATAGTAGTATGGGTGATCGGGGTGTGAGATGCCCGCCCATTGCACCGGCGCTTCGGACCACTTTTCCGGATTCTCCGGATGATCGCCATCCCACCTGATCGTACGCTCCACTTTGTTTCCATTGGCGTCTTCGAGGGTGTAGCGGACACCCTGCGAACGGTCAAGATCGGGGATCAGATTACTTAGCATTCTGAAACTGCGTAGCGCGAGCGTCAGACCGTAGTAAGTGCCGTACTCATTTTCCGCGGAGAGCTCCGACAGCATGCGGTTCATCAGTTCCGGAATCGTATGTCCGTTGACCGCCACGAGTTTGTCGCCTCGCGTGCCCTTCAATTCCTGGAGATCGGACGATGTGATGACCAAGGCATCGGAGGTGATTCCGAATTGAACGGCCAAACGGGGCGAGGAATCCTGCCAGCGCGATCGATTCCCACGGACCCGCGTATGCCCATCTCTGAGAGGTGCCAGAAATTCCCCCAGACGCTCCGTAAATTCGGGAACCGACAAACCATCTGCGGGAAGATCGCGAACCAGTTTCTCCGCTTTCCTTTTGAACTCAACCTTTCCCCCAAGATTTGTATACGGGTCGGGATGGGTGGACTCCAAAAGCGAGAGAAATGTCTTCGTGTCCTTGAAAGCCTGGTCGTGCGTGAGATGTTTGGGAACATCCTCGTCGGCGCCCAGGACTGCGGAACTAAGCCCAAACAGTAACAGGCTAAACGTCAGCAGCGATGTTATTCGGATGTGTCGCTTCATCTGATCCTACAATTTCAGATCAATGCTCGGTGCGCCTAAGGAATCTGAATCTGCATCCTGCAGCTTGTCGCGTGTCTACAGCGACGGCAAGGCCTCGACCATTCTGTCGATGTCCTCCCGGGTGTTGTAGAAATGGGGCGCGACCCTGATTTTGCCGAGCCGCGTAGAGACAATGATGTCGAGCGAGGCCAGGTGAAGGCAGATTTTCTCTGCGGAACAGGGCTTGCCTTCGAAGACGACAATGGCAGAATGCTCCGCGCTCCTTTGAGAATTAGTTACCTTGTAGCCCCGTTCCTCCAGGTTACGAGTGAGGTATTGGTTCAATGACAGAAGGTATTGCTCGATTTTTTCTGGGCCGGCGGTGAGAAAGACCTCGACCGCTTGTCCCAATCCGCAAATACCTACCTCATTCAAAGTTCCTCCTTCAAAACGGACAGCGCCGTCCCTGAAGTTGATGTCATGAATCAAGTAGTCATGATAATCCTTGACGGCGGTCCAGCCTACGACGGTGGGTGAGACTTCCTCCAGCGCGCGGTCGGATACATAAAGCAATCCAACACCTTTTGGTCCAAGAAGGAACTTATGAGCACTCGCTCCGAACGCGTCTACATAATCCCGTTCTACATCCAGTTGCAACGCCCCCAGGCCCTGGACAGCATCGACTACGTGAAGAATGTTCCGATCACGGCAGAACTGGCCAATCCGCCTGATGTCGAGTCTTTGACCCGTGCCGAACTGAACCCAGCTTATGGCCACAATCCGCGTACGTTCGTCGACTAACGACAGGAGTTCGTCCGTGTCAACCAAGCCGTTGCGATCAGGTTGAAGGCGTAACTCGACACCGCTCGCCGCCAGTCGCGACCACGGGTAAATGTTGGCGGGAAATTCCGCCGCCGCGCTGACAATGTTGTCGCCAGCCTGCCACTTCATCCCATTAGCGATGACCGACAGTGTCTCGGAGGTATTGCGCAAGAAAGCGATCTGATGAGGTTGCGCGTTCACGAGGCGGGCGGCAGCACTTCGCGCCAAGGTTGTGGTATGTTCCCACTCCTCGAACTTCCGGTCCGCAAACTGGCTGACGCCGTCGAGCATCGCGATCATGGAGTCATGCACGGGCGTTGATAACGGCGATACGCTCGCGTGGTTCAAATAAACATAGCGTTGCGTAATGGGGAAGAGCTGGCGATATTGCGCTGCCAGCTCTTCTGAGGGAGGACACTCGCGTAAGTTCGACTTTTCAGTCACGTCAGTATGAAGAGGGGAGATCGATGGTATGCAACATACGTTGCAGATAGAATCTATAGCAGCCAAGCCTTTATGTCAAGAATGTACGTGGGTCCGAATGGAGTAGAATCATGGGGATGTCAACAAGTGTTGCACTGCAAATTAACTGGAGCTACTGCCGTACATGTCATGGTGACGTTCATTTTGCCGCTGGGGGCAATTGGCTGACCACCTTGCCATTCTGATCGAGGAAACGAATTTCCGGCGAGCCGTCAGCGGCGACCTCCATGACGATACGATCGTGGCCATCCGAATCTTTAAGTCTTAAGGCCACGGATTTGTCATGACTGCGTCCAAGGGACAGCCGGGCGTGAGGTGCCGGATGCGATTCGGTAAACTTCGCGATTTCGGCCTTTTGCTGTTCAGGTGGAAGGTTCTTGATCCGATCCGTAAGGGAAATTAAGTCGCCGATCGGATAGTCCGGTCGATCCACCATAGTTAGAGTGGAGGCGTTCTGATCACCTTCTTGCTGGGCATCAACGCTAAAGACCTGATCCTGTTCGTAGGCGTCGAAACTCAGATGACCATAACTGCTGACCTTGCCACTCTTGTCTTTGTCGCCGCCGAAGATCAGTCCCCCGTTTTCGGTTCCTTCATCATTCAGGAAAAGCACGCCAGCAGTCTTGCGATTGGGATGGGGATGCTCATGACCTTTGAGAAAGATGCCCGGAAACAGCGCTTTATCAGAGATGACCATGCGTAACGTACCATCGGGCTCTACGATGTTAATGCGCTGCACAGTAATTTCTTTAAAGTCTGTCTTATCCTTCTCGATCGCGAAACCACCCAGAATAGTAATCGCAAAGGCAGCCGTCAGAATCCCCGAGTAGATCGCAAGAAACCGTTGACTTCCAAAGAAATTCACGAAATCCTCCACGAGATCCAGAAATGGAACATTGTAGACGCAATTTCCTATACAGGTTTGTAACGCCAGTTATCAGCGAGCGCGGACAAAGCGGTCGGTCTCGGGAAATGGCATGGCAGGCGCGGTCGACCAGCACCTGACGATGGGGTCGCCCGTATTCACCGCTTTATAGTTCCACACCAGCATCGCAAGGCCGGCCTTCTCCGCTCGAACAGTCTCGACCGTTCGGCCGAAAACGTCTAATACCTCGGCGACTTCCAGCCCTGCTGAAACCGGGTCTCCGACAGCCACTTTCAGCCGAAGCAAGCCCGCACGCGAGGCTCGAGTGTTGTGCCAATCCATTGCAACTAAGCGCGGCCCGTAAACTCGTGGCTCGCCATCGATCATGCCGAGATAGCGCATCACGTTGCGCGCACCCTCGACATGCACCTGAATATCCGCTTCCTCCAGGCTGCCATTTCCTCCAGCTTCAGCGAGGATTGAGACAACGCCTTTGTGAGCCGCCGCATGCGCGACAAAGCCGGGCGAGGGTGGCAATGTCGTTCCCGGTGGCGCGAGACAGAACACCTGGGGGGTGAAAATCCGAGCCAACGCCTCTCCCTGGCGGTCGAGCTTGTCATTTCCAGTCAAGCTGTAGCCCGCGAAAGCCAATAGCATTTCCCCGAAGTCCCCGGCGTGAAAGTCGATGTGATATTGAGCCTTGGTGATCACTTCGTCAAAGAGCGCCCGCGCGAGAATCGCCGAGATAGTGCCCTCACCTCCAGGAGCAATCTTGTTGAAATTGACGCCGTCGAGAGGTGAGATGAAAGGGGAGCGTGTGGCGAACATGTGCAGGTTGACGATCGGCACCGCGATCACGGAGCCGCGTAGCTCACCCGGCTGTAATTCATTAGTAAGTCGCATCACCGCCGCTATCGAAGCATATTCGGTGGCATGCACGCCTGCCGTCAGGCAGAGGGTCGGGCCATCGTGGGCTCCATTGATGATGACGAGCGGCATTTGGACGGGGCCGGTCGCAGTTTCGCCGACGTCCAGAAAACCGCGAGCCACCTGGCCGCTTTCAGCGCTGACCGAGCCGATCCTGATCGCAGTTCTTTCTTTCACGGGCATGGCGATTTCCCTGGCTTGTGGATCAGGAGGTCAGGGCTCGCATCGCATGCGCTAGCCGCCTGACACCCTCTACGATCTCCTCCGGAGTCGCATGGCTGTAACAAAGCCTGATATTGTTTTTTGGCGCACCCGCTCCCTTTGGTCCCGGCCCGGCAAAAAACTTGCTGCCCGGAATGATTCCGACTTTTTCCTGCAGAGCACGATCCGTCAACTTGTCCGCGTCGACGTTCGTCGGCAGTGTTACCCAAAGATAATAGCCGCCGTGGGGAACCACGAAGGACGCCCCCGGTATTTGCTGCCGAAGCGCAGTCACCATCGCATCGCGATGTGTGCGGTAAGTGTCTTGTACGCGTTTCGTATGTTCTGCCAGATGGTTTCCTTTGGCAAATTCAAGGATGATCCGTTGCGTAAGTGGACAAGAACCCAAATCCGATTTCAACTGCGCAAGCCGCGCCACCATCTCCTGGGAAGTCACAATCCATCCGATTCGCAGGCCGGGTGCAACCAGCTTTGAGAAAGTGCCGAGAACAAATACGGTGTCCCCGCGATCGAAGGCCTTGATCATCGGCTCCTGTTCTCCTTCGAAACGCACTCGACGGTACGGGCTGTCCTCGACAATGTAAATTCCGTTTGCGTCAGCAAGGTCAACCAGGGTCTGGCGGCGCTGGCGCGACATTGTTACCCCGGCGGGATTGTGATAATCGGGAACGTTGTAGATCAGCTTCGGCAACGACTGCCCTGCGCGGGTTCGCCGCTTTAATGTCTCTGCAAGTTCCTCGACTACCATACCGTTGGAATCCTGCGAGACTTCTATAAAATTCGCTCCAAATGTCTTGAAGATTGGAATGCAGGTAAAGTACGTGGGTGCGGTCACAACTACCGTATCTCCCTCATCCAGCAGCAGCCGGGAGATCAAGTCCAGTCCGTGTTTTGCGCCGTTCACGATAAGAATATTGTCGGCAGAAACATCCGCGCCATTTTCCTTCATGTACTCGGCAATCCACTCACGCATCTCGGGCAATCCCAGGGTGGGCCCATATTGCAGTGTTTCGGACCGGTGATCGTTAAGGGCGATGCGCGCTTCTGCGGTCAGATCCGGAAAGACCCCTGGGAAGCCATGGCCGGAGCCAAGTGAAATTACATCGTGGGATTCCAAGGGTGGGAGGGTCGGGATCAGTCGCGCCGCGCGCTGCGACAGTTGTACTCGCGTTGCCGCCATTTCGGTCGTCATATAATTCACCTCTTAACTCGCAGATAATCCGTCCGCTTTGGGCGGAGTATTGAGATAAAACTAAGGTTCGAGCGTGCAACGAACGACGTGCAACGAACGTTGCATATAACACGTTATTACCGCACCAGGGAGCGTGTCAAGACATCCTACTCGGTCGCATATTTGTAGACGTTCCCGTGACGCACGGTTACTCGAACCCGCTCCAGCGCGGTGACATCTTTCAACGGATTGCCCGAGACGACAATGATGTCAGCAAACTGTCCGGGTTGCAGCGCCCCGGTATTGCCGCCAATCCCCATAAGTTCGGCACCAACTCGCGTGGATGTCAGAATCGCCTCTACCGGTGTCATGCCGGCGGCGACAAAGGTTTCCATTTGTTTCGCTGGCGTGATCTGCCAGTCGAAGCCGCCAATATCCGTGCCAAGGGCAATCTTGACACCAGCGCGCATGGCTCGAACCAGGGTCTCCTTTCCGATCTGGAATTGTTTTTCGATTTCAGCGCTGTGCCGGCGCTCGGCGCTGTATTCCAGGTCCCACAACGTGGGAACGTAATAGATCCCACGCTGTTTCATCTCCGCCAATTGCTCATTCGTGATAGAGACACCGTGCTCGATGGTATCTACGCCTGCCTGCAACGCAAGTTGCACTCCTTCAATGCTTCTCGCATGGCAAGCTACCCTGTGCTTTTCACGGTGTGCCTCGTCCACAATTGCCTTGGCCTCTTCCACCGTGAACGTGGGAATCCCATGTAGCGTATTGCCCTCGATGTAGGGGTCACGATCCGCATACATCTTGATCCAGTCGACGCCATAGCCGATCTGTTCGCGAACGGCCTTGCGAGAAGCTTCCACCCCATCCACCACTTCAACTCCGTGGGGCAGCATCGGCTCTAATTCCGGGGCGTAGCCTTCCAGTGGGTAAGCGCCCGTAACATCCAGGGCACGCCCGGCAACCTGCATTGTGGGCCCCGGAATAATTCCAGCGTCGATCGCGTTTCTCAGATCGACATCGGCATAGCCCGCTCCCTCAGTTTCAAGATCGCGCAACGTCGTGAACCCGTGTTCAAGCGCCAGCGCCGCGGAACGAACGGCGCGAATGGTGCGAAACGCCACCGATTGCTTTAGCAACTGTTCGTCATAAGTCGGGGAGATCGCGTCCTGCTGCAAAAACACATGAGTATGAACGTCGATCAGTCCCGGCATGCATGTGCCGCTCACATCGAGAACGGAAGGTCCGCGGGGTGTCGGTTGCCCAGACGTAACGCTTTTGATGCGCTGCCCAATGATCACAATCGTCACGTCCGATTGCATGGCGTCCGAGCGGCCGTCCCACATCTGTGCGCAATGCAGGACACTTTCAGTCGAAGTTTCAGAGGAAGGCAACGCGATGGACGGCGCCAACAAAATGATCAAAACGAAGAATGTTCGGCCGAATCTCACGTTTAACACGGGAACCGCCTTCCAAAGCCTATTCGGATCCTCATACAATCACCCAGCTTCAATCATCTGTCCTTCGCTCTCGGTGATCGCAAGAACGTCTAGTAATTCCAGGAGGAGCTATCGTCTCCCGCCGGCGTGTTCGTTTTCACATAGGTAGCCATTCGTTGTACCATCTCCGCCCATGTGAACGCGTGCCACCCGTGTCCTTTCATCGGACGGCCAAATGTAAACTCCGCTTCGTAGTGGGGCGCTTCAGTCTTCTTGAGGAAAGCCTGGTAATCATAGACTGCCAAGTTCAGGTAATAATTGTCCATGTCCCCACAAAAGAAATGGAGCTTGCCCACGATTTTCGGGCCTAGTGTGCTCCAGTTCCGCTTGCTGTATTCGAGTAAGTCGTAACCGTGGTCACGCATATAGCTGGCGACTGAGCGATCGATTTGGCCCGTTGCCTTATCCCAGAGAGGCAAGGGATATCCATCCGGGCCGATTGGACCATAGATCGCCTCCCACGCTTCGAGCTGGAAGCCGGAACGCCCGTGACTTCCTAATACCGCTTCAAACAGGCTCAAGTCGCGAAGCGTGAACGTAACCTGGCCTTCCGTCGTCCGCTGCATCGGGCGCATCGCTGTGGTGAATGGACCCGAAGGAATGGAAAACGCGTTGGCATCATCGTAAATATTCACCAACTGGTAATGGCGAAAAGAAATTGGGTCTGGCTGCAAATCCCAGACTCCACCGAAGAAGTCCGGATGATAAAGCTGCAGCGCGAGCGTCTGCCAGCCTCCGGTGGATGCGCCCTCCGCTAACCGGGCATAGGGTTTGCCAATCATCCGGAAGTGCGATTCCAGGTACGGGATCACTTCCTCGATCATGGCATCGCCGTACGGACCCTGATTCACCGAATTCACGGAATAGGAATCAGGAAAGAATGGAGTCTGCTGCTGAAAAGACACTGCGATCATCCGGGGAAAATGATCCGCGGTCCAGGACTGGTAGAACTGGTAACCGCTCTCCAGGCCTCGCGCATCTTTTTGCTGCTCAGTGGGCGGAGGCCCGGGCTTCGGATCGAATGTAAACGGCACTTCGTGCCCCATCGTATAAACGGTGGGATACCGAGCCACCGGGTGTTCCGCGTAGCCCTTGGGTAGGAGCACGGTCGCGTTGACGTAAATCGGGTGTCCCCAGAATGCCGACAACTTTTCGCTGCGAACACGAACGTGTTTCACCCATTCCGTATCCGCGGGAGTTTCGGCGGCCGGGATCACGTGGTCGATGGTTATGTTGAATTGGCCGCCGGAACCGAGATGAACCTGTTGTACGCTGCTATAAAGATTTCCCGCCGCGTTGTTGAAGAACTCCTGTTTGCCATCATTCAGATGAACCCAAATCGTGTGGCCATCGGAACGGCGGACCTGGGTGTAAACATTGATTATGGCTTGCGCAAAATAATCCCCGGCCGGCAGATCGCTAAGAGACTTTGGATAGCCGAGAGCTGTCGCACCTATGGTTGCAGTCTGACCCGGCCGAAGATTTTCGATATCCACAGCAAAGATGGCGGAACCGGTGGGCGATACGGTAAGTCTTGGCTCCGGATTCCCCTTGGTTGCGAGGACCAGGATCAGTCGACCGGTGATCGGGCCGGCGTTAGTGGTGCTGGAATATGAAATCTGAAAACTGGGAACGCCGCCGGCCTTTTCCTGCCCGGCTGACGCACTGACCGCGGCCAGGACGAGAAGCAAGGGAACAAAGGCACGAAACACACCGTCCAGCTTCCACGAAAAGGAATGAGCCTGGTGCAATGGCTGCTGCGCATGATGTTTTGTCATAATCTCGATCCACTCCTTCAGGAACGCGTCAATCGCCCTTTAGCCGATGATGGCAACGATTGTTGCACAGCCGGTGACGGAACGACAACAATTTCCACGTTGACATCAATTCGAGAGCAATGCCGGAGCCAGTGTATGAACCTGTTGTCAACCACACTGTAATCCGCAACACCCGTTGCATATAGTTTATTTTGAGCCAACCTTGTCATTGTTTTCGTTAAATTTGCGCGTTGACAAAATCTGCCTGGCGAGTCCATAATTTGGCCCAATCCCGATTGTTGTGTGAATTCGTGTAGTATGCAATGAATGTTGCACACAGGATTGTTGTCAGAGGAGACCTCATGACCCGTACATGGCTGCCGGCACTTTTGATATTCACCGTATTCCTGCTCCCTGCCGCTGGACAGAATGCATCGACCGGTGCAATCAGTGGTGTCGTCACCGATGCGACCGGGGCTTTGGTTTCCAATGCGCAGGTCACTGTAACGAACACCGATACGGGGGATAAGCGCGCCACTGTGTCGCATTCGAATGGAAGTTTTCTCGCGCCGCTGCTTGCGCCTGGCAAGTACAGCGTCCAGGTCAGCGCCCCCGGCTTCAAGAACTGGATCACAACAGGCGTGACGGTGGTTGTATCCGAAACGGCGGCTGTCACGGTCGGCCTTCAGGTGGGCGCGACGAGTGAAACTGTGACGGTAACGGGTGCTACTTCGCAGGTCCAGACAGAGTCGGCCGAATTGGGCACTGTGACCGACAGCCGGATGATCAGCACCCTTCCTCTGGCGGCACGGAATTATTTGCAGATCATCGGCTTGAATCCCGGCGTATCCGCAGAACTCACCGATGCCGGCGATCTCGGGAAGGGTGGCAGCAGCCTGGCGACCGGAGGCGCTGGATTTTCCGCCAGCGGCGCGGTGACCAACGATAACAATTTCCAGATGAATGGTGTTCCGGTAAACGACAACTTCAGCGCGGGAGAATTCTCGGGCGGCATCCCGATCCCCAACCCGGACACGCTGGAAGAATTCAAGGTCGTGACCACGCCCTATGACGCCTCCAGCGGGCGCAATGGCGGCACCAGCGTTGACATTATTACGAAGACCGGCTCGAACGATTTGCACGGGTCACTCTTTGAGTATTTTCGCAATGACGACATGAACGCGAATCTGTGGTTTTTGAATCACACCAACCAGCCCAGGGCCGTCGAAAAGCAAAACCAATTTGGCGGCACCATCGGCGGACACCTTATTAAGGACAAGCTGCTTTATTTTGGATCCTATCAGGGGACTCGACAGCGAAATGGCATTTCCGGCAGTTGCGCTACGACGGCCTTGTTGCCTGCGCTGACTAACGATCGTTCTCCTGCTGGATTGGGCGCCGTTTTTGGCGGACAACGCGGATACATTCAGAATCTAATTCAGGAACTGACGGGGGGCCCGCCCGTCGGGCCCGCCGTCGCATCGGACGGGTCCAATATTAATCCGGTCGCGCTGACGCTGCTACAGCAGAAGCTGCCCAATGGCCAATACCTTATTCCCACGCCCCAGATAATTACTCCCGGCTCTTATTCTGACACGCAGGGAAGCGCTACCTTCAGCGTTCCGTGTCCTTACACCGAAGATCAGTACATGGCGAACGGGGACTATATTCAAAACGACAAAAGTAGTTTTCAATTTCGCTATTTCATGGCGAACAGCAATGACGCAATGACTCTTCCTTCGGCCCGGCCGTCCGGCGCGGGAGTACCCGGTTTCCCATTCGCGAATACGGTGAACTTCAAGACCGCCTCGGTCACCCACACTTACACGTTCAGCCCGACGCTAATGAACCAGGCCGAGATCGGTTTCAATCGGAGCTACGACACTCTCCATCAAGGCGAGCAATTCTCCTACTCCGGTATCGGCTCGACCGTTCCTGATTTCGTCAACAACATTCCCGGCATCGGAATCGCAGGCATAGGCCTGGGGGGAAACGCGGAAAACACGATCGAGGTCCAAAACACCTATCTCGTACAGGATTCATTGGCATGGACTCATGGCCGGCATAACCTTCGCTTTGGCGGCGATTATTCGCGCAGTCAGGTCAACTCAGCATATCTTCAGGACCTTGGCGGAATCTATTACCTGACATTTCCGGACTTCTTGCTAGGCCTGGATGCGACCGACAATGGCACGGCCGCATATGGCCTTCCTTACAGCAATGAATACCTGGATGAGGAAGTTCCGGGCAATCTTTCACGCTATTACCGCTACTATGATGCTGCGGGGTTTATACAGGACGATTTCAAGGTCACGCCGCGGTTGACCGTGAACGCTGGCCTTCGCTTTGAACATCTCGGCGACTTCAGTGAGGCCCGTGGAATCAATACCGGGGTCGATTTGACGCTCCTCAACCCGAATCCCCCAGCGGGAGGGACGCTGCAGGGCTATGTTGTTCCATCAAATTATCCGGGAACGCCGCCGGACGGCGTGACGAGGCTCGACAATAATACCGGGATCAAAGGTCGAGGGCAGAATGCTGTTGAACCACGCGTCGGGTTCGCCTGGCAGCTTCCCAATATGGAGGGCAGGGTCGTGCTCCGCGGTGGCTATGGCATGTATCGCAGCCGCCTCGGCGCAAATGGCCTGACGCAAAATATAGCCTCTCCGCCATTCGCCTCCCTCGTATATGCCATAGGCCCCGATAATGCTCCTGCCACTCTCCAGAATCCGCTTTGGCAGCCGGTTCCCAGTTTCCCGTCATGGCCAGCCGCTGCCTATGGCCCGGGGACCGCGCAGTCCTTCAACGGCCTCGACCAGAATATTCGCCCTCCGGTTTCTCAGCACTACAGCCTCGACCTTCAAACCCAGGTAGCAAAGGATTTTGTCTTTGATATCGCCTACGGCGGAGCGCGCTTCACGCGGCTATGGGACTCGAACCAGGTCAATCAGGCCGCGTTAGCCAGTCCCACAAATCCTATTCGCGGCGAAACAACCAATACGATAAATAACATTCCGTTGCGCGTTCCCTATGAGGGTTGGAGCAGCGGCGATCTGATCTTGATCGAATCGAATGGAGCAGCCTGGTATAACTCGCTGCAGGTCAGTATGAGCAAGAGGTTTAGTCACGGGCTTCAGTTCCAGGCGTCCTACACCTGGGCGCGAGACTTGACCGATGTCCCCGGTGTAGTGACGGGCGGCGGGTTTGGCGGCCTCATCTACGGCGATCAGCGTAATCTGAGGACCAATTATGGGCCTGATCCATTCATTCGACCACAGCGGTTCGTGGTGAGCTACATTTATGCGATCCCCTATCCCGGAAACATAGCATCTGTGCCGGGTCGAATTCTGGGGGGCTGGATGCTTGCTGGTGTGACGACGGCTCAATCGGGACACGAACTATTTGCCACCAATTCGAATCCACAAAATCTTTATGGCACGATCACCGATCGGCCGGACTACACGCCCGGCTGTGCCGTAAATAAATCCGGCTCGACTAGCAGTCGCATCAATGACTATTTCAATACCAGTTGTTTCTCCATTCCAATGCCGACTGGAGACGATGGAATCGCAACACCTTTTGGGAATGCTCCCATTGGCAACATTACTGGTCCCAATCAGTTTGTGAGCGACATGTCGCTTTCGAAGGCTATCCCGATGAGGTGGCCAAAGGAGGGCACTCAATTTACCTTCAAAGCGGATGTCTTCAATGTTTTCAATCACCCGGTATTCTCTGATCCCAGCACGGAGTTTGCTCCCGGCGGTGGGAAGGGAGTAATCGGGGCCACGGTTTCTAATCCGAGGGTAATTCAGCTCGCATTGAAGCTGGCGTTTTAGTTGCGGCGGAGTGGAGCGCGTGCAAATTTGTGAGTGGCGTCTGTCTGAAGATGTCTTTCGCGTGCTTATCAGAGGTGAGTTTACGACCATGGACCGCATAAGAGTCTTGCTAGTTCTGGCCATCGTTTCTATTGTGCCGGCTGCGGCGCAGATCGACACTCACCTCCAGTTTACCGATCCCCAAGCTGTTCGATCACTCGACAACGCCACGGCGTCGGCGCTTCCAATTGACGATCTTTACTACACAAGATCCATCGGAGGCTCCTCCTGGTCACCAGATGGCAAGACAATCGTGTTGGCGACCAATCTCTCCGGGCGAATGAACCTGTGGAAGGTCAGTTCGTTCGGGAGTTGGCCCATCCAGTTGGCGCAATCCGACGAGGCAATGCTCGACCCTACTTACTCACCCGACGGCAAGTGGATCGTCTACCAGCAGGACAAGGGAGGAAATGAACTCTACGATCTGTATGCGATTTCCTCGGCTGGCGGAGAGCCCATCAATCTAACCAACACACCCGAGATACGCGAGATCTCGCCCCAGTTTTCGCCGGATGGCAAATCGATCCTGTTCAATGCCAAAACCTCCAAATCCCCCAATACCAATGTCGAGGTGATGGATTGGCAAACCCGAACCGTCCGCGCATTGACCGCAGAGACCACGCCGAATCACTTCTGGAACCGCATTTGCTGGAGCCATGACGGCAGATATGTTTTTGCGCTGCGGATGGAGAACAGCTTTGCGGACTCCGACGTTTACCGGATAGAGGTTGCAACTGGCGCCGCCGAGAATCTGACGCCGCATAAGGGCGCCGTCCGCATGGCCGCTTCGGCGTTGTCTCCCAGCGACGACCGCCTGCTCGTCAGTTCGAATGAAGGAGTATCTCATTCCCGTGTCGGTGTAATGGATCTGACGACACATAAGACAACCTGGATCACGAATGGCGACTGGGACGCCGAGCCGGGTGACTGGTCTCGGGACGGGCATACTTTTACTTACAGCGTTGACCAGGATTCCAGAAGTGACGTTTATCTGGTGGATGCGAAGACCATGCACGCCGCTAAGCTGCGCGGCCTTGAAGGCATGAATTCCCTGAATGCCAATCCGCAAGCCTTTTCGCCAGACAGCAAGAAATTGCTGGTCTTGCATGAGAGTTCGCGTCAGCCGTCCGATCTATGGTTGTACGATCTGGCTTCACAATCGGGAACGCAGTTGACATATTCCGCGATCGCATCACTCGATCCGAATAACGTGCCGCCATCGCAGATTGTGCATTACAAGAGTTTCGACGGCACGGTGGTCAGCGCGGTGTTGTGGATGCCCTTCAACCTGAAACGGGACGGCTCGAATCCGGCAGTCGTGATCGCGCATGGCGGACCAACGGGACAAATGTCCGACGGCTGGAATCCGACAGCAGCCGCACTCGCCTCACGGGGATACGTCTGCATCGCTCCGAATGTGCGGGGCTCGACGGGCTATGGCGCACCTTTTCAGAAAGCCAACTATCAGGACCTGGGCGGCGGCGATCTCCAGGACGAGGTCTACGCTGCCGAGTTTTTAAAGCAGACCGGTTATGTGGATGGCAAACGGATTGGCATCACGGGCGGCTCCTATGGTGGCTTCATGACCATGATGGCAGTGAGTAAGACACCCGATGTCTGGGCCGCCGGCGTGGCGCAATATGGCGTTGTGAACTGGAGAACGATGCTGCTACATGCCGACCCCTTCTTGCAGGAATACGTGAAAGGTCTTCTGGGCACCCCCGAGAAGGATTCGTCGGTCTACGACAAGACATCTGTGGTGGGTTACGTTAAGGCGGAAAAAGCTCCTCTGTTGCTGTTGCAAGGCGAGAACGATGTTCGGGTTCCCAAAGAGGAGGCCGAACAGATTGTTAGCATTCTGCGCGCGCAGGGCAACACAGTCGACGCTCATTATTATCCGCAGGAAGGCCATGGCTGGCGGAAGCGCGAGGATCAGATCGACGCGCTACGTCGCACCGTCGGGTGGTTTGATCGTTATCTTAAAGCCGGAACGGAAGCAGCATCGCACGCTGGCGGGGGCCTGTAAAACTTAAGCCGCAGCCAGAAAGAAAAGGGAAGGCAGATGATGAAAATGACTATTCGAAAAGAGTTGCGCATTCTTAAGGCCTACGTCGGAATTTCATCCGTCATGATCGGAGTTCTGATCTTCTCTGCCGCGGAAACGAGCCACAAAGTGAAATTCGAGGAAATTGATGCAGAGCGGATCAACATAGTGGAGAACGGCAAACTGCGGCTTGCAATTTCCAACAATGAGCGTTCGCCCGGGCCGATCCTGGGGGGCCACTATATGAAGACTCGGGAAGGCAAGCGTGGCGCCGGGTTCATCTTCTTTAATGATGAGGGGGATGAATGTGGAGGCATGACCTGGGAAGGGAAGAAGGAGAACGGCAAGATCAGCGCCAGCTCCAACCTCATGTTCGATCAATACGATCAGGACCAGACCGTTGGAATCAGTTACCGGCAGTCTGGTGAGGATCGTTCGTCGGGCTTGCGCGTCTGGGAGAGATCGCTGACTCCGATTGGACCTTTCGCGCACAAGGTTGAGGAAATCGAGCAACAGCCCGATGGACCAGCGAAGACTGAAGCCATGAAGAAGATACGGGAAGAAGCGCTCGCCACAGGAATGGCCGGAGTCCCCAGAGTATTCGTCGGTCGCGGACCGAAGAATGAAGCGACTGTAACCTTGTCCGACACGAAAGGGAAACCGCGCATCGTAATGTCCGTCGATGGAGCGGATGTGGCGTCGCTGCAGTTCCTGGACGATCAGGGAAAGACTGTTTACAGCCTGCCCGCCAAATCCATCAACCCCTAGCTTCTCAAGCCCTCGAACCAATGCGTGCGCGGGGATGGAACTAAGGATTTTCTGTGTACCATCGGAAGCCGGTGCGCTGTTCTTGCGCAACCTTCTTGAGAACCGACACGTTACGGATCCGGTGAACGTTGGCGCATGCAACCAGCACCGTATTCATGAACGCCATTCCGGACACATATGAGTCTGCATAGGATACATGCTCGGTTGACGTCACAAAGAAGTGATCGGCAAGGCGGGCAAGTGGAGAGAGGAAAGTATCGCTGACGGCAACACAGAATGCTCCACTCTCGCGCGCCAATTTCAACCCCTCCACGGTCTGCTGTAGTCCCCGGCCATAACTGATCGCAACCACCACGTCTTTGCTGTTCACATGCCGCACCCGGTGCACGATCTCTCCCGGAGTGAGGGCGGCAACGGTGTTGAAACCGAGCGTGCCGAGGTTGTAGTCCAGATAAAGAGCCAGACTCCGAGACATGTCCCCCGCAAAGATAAGAATGCGGCGAGCCGCATGAAGCTTGTTTGCAAGCGCAACGACGCGGGCTCGATCCAGACCGCTCCGCAACTGCCTTAGGTTATCGATGTCGCGATCGATCGATTTTCCGACGAGCGCCTCAACACTGTTGCCATGATCGGGGCCATGCTCCAAGGCGTCCAAGGCCGTGGAGAATGCAATCGAGCGATCGTGGAGATATTGCTGGAAGTCATGGTAACGTTTGAAGCCCATCGCCTGAACCGTGCGCAACAATGTCGCGGCATCGATTTTCAGTTGTCGCGAAGCTGTTCGCAGGCTGAGCAGAACATAGGTTCTTGGCTCGGCGAGGATACGGCGCACGATCTCCTGCCGGCTGGGTGCAAGACGGTCAATCATCGCTGCGGAGCCGTTCGTCGTCGACCCTGAGTGTCGTTTGCGTGTCATAAGCTAAGTGTTACGAACGCCGTCGTGGGTTTCCAGGGAAGATTCCATCTTTCAGCCTCGATACCTTTCGCACACCATCGTGAATACTAGCAGCAATCATAACTGGGTCAAGTGCACACTAGAGTGCATGCGAGAACGAAGTTACTCATTTGCTCGTGCCAAGTGAACTTTCTTGCGCCAGAAATAATAGGGTATGAACCCCGACAGAATAAGGAGCAGACCAAGCGAGGATCGCACGGGCCGAGCCAGCCATAGTCCAGCCGATATAGCGAAAGCGCCGATCGCAAATAGAATAGGGGTGACCGGATAACCCCATGTGAGATATGGCCGCTTAAGCATTGGTTTGGTGCGGCGCATGCGCATCATTGCCAACACCGCCGTTCCGTAGAACATCCAGTTGGCAAACATCACCAGAGATGTAAGTTCTTCGAAAGTTCCCGTGAGAGCGAGGACCGTGGCCATTCCGCATTGAAAGACCAGCGCATTCCCGGGAGTTCGAAATTGAGGATGGATGCGAGATGCGAAGCGGAAGAAAACACCGTCCCGCGCCATTGCATAATCCACTCGGGCCCCGCTCAGGATCGAAGAATTGAGGGTACCGAGAGCGGAAACCGCCAGGATCAGCGTGATCCACAACGCAGCATTTTGCCCGGCGAGACTGGCAAAGACATCAGAAGCGGGGTTCTGGGAGGAACTGAGAGTCTTGATCGGCACGGCGAATAAACATACGGCATTGAAAAGCAAAAATATGACTATGACAAAAAGAACACCACCCACGATCACGCGACGAAAATTCCGCTCCGGGTCCTGCACCTCGGATCCGACGAGATTCAAATCATTCCAGCCATCGTAAGCCCATGCCGTTGCTGCGACCGCGGTCCAGAATCCAAAAAAGCTTCCGCCATGAAAAGAAGATATGGTCCACAAATGGCTCAACTCCATGTGTCTTGGAATCTGAGATAATCCGACAATAATAATGACCACAACAGAAATAACCTTAATCGCGGTCAGGCCCACCTGCAATCGCCCTCCCTGCCGGACCCCAAGGTAATTCACGAAAGTAAGTACCACCAGAATGGCGACGGTAGCGACCTGTGCTAACGTCATCGAAATATCTTCACTATGTATGTTGGATGGGATGAAAGAAAAGGTTGGTAACGAGATTGGCTTGGCTAGTATGGGCCACAAGAAACCACAAAAACGTAGGCATCCCGCAGCGATCGCAGCGGCAGATGCTGGCCGTGCGAGCATCGAATGGGTCCACCCGAACAAGAACCCCAATGGTTCGCCAAATCCCTGTCGAAGATATGCGTATTCACCCCCAGCCTCCGGAATCGAGCTACCGAGTTCCACATAACACAGCGCTCCAAGCAGAGACAGGACTCCACCTACAACCCAGGCGGAAAGGGCCAATGTAACATTTCCGGCATCGCCTGCCACTTCACTAGGTTTCAGGAATATTCCTGTGCCGATCATCGTCCCGAGAACGATGGATGAAGCTGCGGCTGGACCGAGGGCCCGAACAAGACCTGCTTGAGCCTTTTTCTCAGGCCGGTCGTCGGAACTGTGCCGCCCAGACGATATTTGAGACGCTTTGTTATCTCCAGGCATTATTGGTTTTCCGACAACATTCGCTGATCATACACGAGCCGGATATACCAGTAGAAATTCTTCTCCATGCCATTCGGCCTGATCCCCAGCGCACAATCTCGCCATGCAACGTTCGTTGCACTGCTCGCCAGCGCTCATCAATCATTAACGGGGCAAACTAAAAAAGGAAGGACTCCCACTCTGGCTGAGCCTCCTCTGGCTACATCCCTGACCAGGTGAGGGAAGCAAGAGTTCTTGAGGCACTGCTAAAACTACGATTTCGGACTACTATTGCAACTGCTTCCGTTCGCGCGTTGATTTCTTATAATGATGAGACTGCGAAGTCGTTCCTTACGGTGGCCTGCCGGTTGGGCATCATGAAATCACGCCGGTAGATGCGGACAAAGGAGGGACTGGCTTCCGGAACAGCTTATGGACTTCGATCAACTCAGCACTTTTTTGGAAGTGGCGAAGCTGGGCAATTTCTCCCGAGCGGGGGAGAAAGTGTTTCGATCCCAGTCGGCTGTCAGCGCACAAATCCGCCAGCTTGAGCAGGACTACGGGGCAAAGTTGCTGGATCGCTCTGGCAAGAGGGTACGGCTCACCCCCGCCGGCGATGTTCTTTTCGAATATGGTGTTCGGCTGCTGGCGCTGCGCGACGAATCGTTGCGTGCAGTGGCTGACCAGGGGGTAACGCCGCGCGGTGTGCTGGCCATCGGCGCCAATGAGGCGACTTGTCTTTATGTTCTGCCTCGCGCCTTTGAAGAATATCGCCGCCTTTATCCCGACGTTCAGATCAGTATTTACAGGAACTTCAGCCGGAAGATTCTGGAGAGAATTCAGGACGGGATGATCGACGTGGGCATCGTCACCCTTCCAGTGAAGCTTCCCCGTCTCGCAGTCGAACGGATCTTTCGGGACCGGTTGATGCTGGCGACCTCTCCGAGCAATCCGCTGGCGAAGCTGAAATCAGTTCCGGTGAGCGTGGCAGCGGAGCAGCCGTTGATTTTTCCCAAGGCTGGTTACACGCGCCAGATCATGGACAAACTGTTCCGGCCCTACCAGTCGCAGCTGCGAATTGCCATGGAGTTGCCGAGCATCGCGATGATCAAGACGTTCGTGGCCTCTGGTCTTGGTGTCTCCTTGATCAGCGAAACCTTTACCCGCAGAGAAAGCCGCTCCGGTGAAATCCGCCTTGTGCCGCTAAAGGATGTTGAGCTGTGGCGCGAACTCGGCATGGTTCATGATAGGCACCGTACTCTGCCCCGGGCTGCGGTTGCCTTCATCAAACTGGTCCGAGGCGGGGTGCTCAAGCTGAATTCTCAATCGGGCGAAGACTGCTGACGTAGCGAACTGCGCTGACAAGGTGTTGGGAGAAGAAACTGGCGGGACACACTCACGAGGCTAATGCCTGGGAGTTCGCAACGGATGATGTCACAGGTCGCGCGCTGGGCTCGGCTTTCAAGTATTCATCTATGCAGGCTGCCGCTTTTCGTCCCTCGGCAATTGCCCAGACCACGAGAGACTGTCCGCGCCGCATATCGCCGGCGGCAAAAACGCCGGGAACGGTGGTCATATATTGGGCGTTCGTGGCCACATTTCCGCGCGGGTCGAGAGCCGCACCCAATTGCTCGATCATCCCGTTGCGCACCGGACCCAGAAAACCCATAGCGATTAAAACCAGGTCGGCATCGATGGTGAATTCAGTGCCTCCGATGGGCTCGAAGCCGGGCGAGGGACCGACGCGCACAGCATGCAACTGCTTCACGTTGCCGTCCTGATTGCCCGTGAATCTCGTTGTCGCGATGCTCCAGTCGCGAATTCCGCCTTCCTCATGCGCGCCCTCGGTGCGCAGTTGCAGGGGCCAGAGTGGCCAAGGCGTCTGCGGAGAGCGTTCTGGTGGAGGCACGGGCATGATTTCGAACTGGTGCACGGATAGCGGCTTTTGTCGATGAACGGTCCCCAGGCAATCCGCGCCTGTGTCGCCGCCCCCGATGATGACAACGCGTTTACCGGTCGCGAGAATTTCTGCTGCAGGATCGATCGAATCGCCGAGACAGCGCCGGTTTTGCTGGGGCAGAAATTCCATCGCAAAGTGAATGCCCTTCAATTCACGTCCGGGAACTTTGAGGTCACGTGGTTGTTCCGATCCACCGGCCAGAACAATGGCGTGGAATTTATGCTGCAGGTCTTCGATTGCAATGTTGACTCCGACATGGGCATTGGTGACGAACTGCACGCCTTCGGCGGACATCTGCTCCACGCGCCTGTCGATGATGTGTTTTTCCATCTTGAAATTCGGAATGCCGTAGCGCAACAAGCCGCCAATGCGGTCCGCCTTTTCATAGACAGTCACTCCGTGGCCGGCGCGGCGCAATTGCTGTGCGGCTGCCAGACCTGCGGGGCCTGAGCCGACTACCGCAACGCTCCTTCCAGTACGCATTTTTGGCGGCTGGGGCCGAATCCAGCCTTCTTTGAATCCGCGCTCGACGATGTTTTTTTCGATCTCGCGAATCGTCACCGGCGGCTCAGTGATGCCGAGAACGCATGCGGCTTCGCAGGGCGCGGGGCAAATGCGCCCGGTGAATTCAGGGAAATTGTTGGTGGCATGAAGCTGGCGGACGGCTTCTTTCCAGCGGCCGCGGTAAACGAGGTCATTCCAGTCCGGGATGATGTTGTTGACGGGGCATCCGGTATGGCAGAAAGGAACGCCACAATCCATGCAACGCGCGCCCTGCCGGCGCAGTTTGTCTTCGGGGGAATCGATGTATATCTCAAACCAGTCATTCACGCGCTGGGTAACGGGCCGGCGCTGGGCATGCTCCGGTCCATACTCGATGAATCCCGTAGGTTTACCCATGTTGCACCTGCTCGGCCAGGGCAATTGGCGGCAGCGGCTGGCCGGCAATGTAGGGCTGGCCTGCGCGACTCACGCCGAGCACGCGCTTGAATTCGTGCGGAAACACTTTAATAAACCGGGGCAACATGTCCGGCCAATTGTCGAGAATCATCCGTGCCCTTGGGCTGCCGGTAAGGTCCGCGTGACGGGCGACGAGATCGCGCACGAGTTGCACGTCTTCCACTTCAATGACCGGCTCGAGATCGACGGAAGCGAGGTTGCAGCGCTTCTTGGTGAAGTCCATCCGCTCGTCAAATACGTAGGCGATGCCGCCACTCATGCCTGCGGCAAAATTCCGGCCGCACGGGCCCAATACGACGACCAGGCCGTTGGTCATATATTCGCAACCATGATCACCGACGCCTTCGACTACGGACGTTGCTCCCGAATTGCGCACCGCAAAACGCTCGCCAGCCATGCCATTGAAGAATGCTTCTCCGCTGGTTGCGCCGTAGAGCACGACATTGCCGATCAGAATGTTTTCTTCGGCCGCAAATCCCGCTTTGCGCGGCGGATAGATCACCAAACGTCCCCCGGAAAGGCCTTTGCCGACGTAGTCGTTGGCATCGCCCTCCAAGGTCAGCGTGACACCCTTGGCCAGGAAAGCGCCCAGGCTCTGTCCGGCCGATCCGCTCAGATGAATCCGGATGGTTTCGTCCGGTAGACCCTCGGAACCGTAGCGCTGGGCGATCTCGCCGCTGAGCATGGCGCCAACCGCGCGGTGGACGTTGCGGACGGGAAACTCCATTTCAACCGGGGTGAGGTTTTCCAATGCGGGGCGGGCTTGTTCGATCAACTGATGGTCGAGCGCCTGCTCAAGCCCATGGTTTTGTGACTGAACACAGCGGCGCGCCACCCGGCCAGGAACCGGGGGGTTGTAGAGAATCGCAGAGAGATCGATGCCGCGCGCCTTCCAGTGATCGAGGGCGGGCTGCACATCGAGCATATCGACGCGACCCACCATTTCGTCGATGGTGTGGAAACCCATCTCGGCCATGTATAGGCGCACTTGCTCGGCAAGAAAGAAGAAAAAGTTGATGACATGCTCAGGCTGGCCCTGGAACTTCTTGCGTAGTTCCGGGTCCTGGGTGGCAATCCCCACCGAGCAAGTATTCAGATGGCACTTGCGCAGCATGATGCAGCCCATCGTGATCAGCGGCGTCGTGGCAAAACCGAATTCTTCGGCGCCCAGCAGCGCAGCGATCACTACATCGCGGCCGGTTTGCAACTTCCCGTCGGTTTGCACACGAACGCGTCCGCGCAGATCATTGAGCAGCAAAACCTGTTGCGCTTCGGCGAGTCCCAATTCCCAAGGCGTGCCCGCGTGTTTGATCGAGCTTAGCGGAGATGCGCCCGTGCCTCCACTGTCGCCGCTGATGAGCACGACATCGGCATGCGCTTTAGCTACACCGGCGGCTACAGTTCCCACGCCGACTTCCGCAACAAGTTTCACGGAAATGCGTGCCCGAGGATTGACGTTCTTCAGGTCATAGATGAGCTGGGCCAGATCCTCAATCGAGTAGATATCGTGATGCGGCGGTGGAGAAACCAGGCCAACTCCTGGGATGGAATGCCGCAAGCGCGCGATCACTTCATCTACTTTGTGTCCGGGAAGCTGGCCGCCCT
The DNA here is from genome assembly GCA_963821295.1 of uncultured Acidobacteriaceae bacterium. GTDB lineage: Bacteria > Acidobacteriota > Terriglobia > Terriglobales > Acidobacteriaceae > Acidiflorens. The sequence goes on from CAWGDB010000005.1 coordinate 285,249, forward strand.
CACCCGGCTTCGCGCCCTGCGCCATCTTGATTTGCAGCTCGTCGGCATTAACCAGATAATTTGCGGTCACGCCAAAGCGCGCGGACGCCACCTGCTTGATGGCGGAACGCCGCGAATCGCCGTTGGAGTCGGGAACGAAGCGCGCTTCATCTTCGCCGCCTTCGCCCGTGTTCGATTTTCCTCCGATCCGATTCATCGCGATGGCCAGCGTTTCATGCGCCTCTTTGCTGATCGAACCGAACGACATCGCGCCGGTTGTGAAGCGCTTCACAATTTCTTTTGCAGGCTCGACTTCTTCGATGGCGATCAGCTTCTCGGCCTTCTTGAGCTTCATCAGACTGCGCAGAGTCGCGAGGTTGCTGCTCTGGTTGTCGATGAGATCCGTGTATTCCTGAAAAGTCTTGAAGCTGGACTGACGCACGGCGTGCTGCAATTTGGAGATGGTCAGCGGATTGAGCAGGTGATATTCGCCGTCGGTGCGAAAGTGATAGCTGCCACCGACGCTCAATTCAGGCTCGGATTCCGTGACAGGCCGGAAGGCATGCTGGTGTTTCATGAGCGCTTCGCGCGCCAGCACCTGGAGCCCGACGCCCTCCAGTTGCGACGTGGTGCCCACGAAATACTTCTCGACCATCTCCTTGTTCAATCCGATGGCCTCGAATACCTGGGCTCCGCGGTAACTCTGCAGCGTCGAGATTCCCATCTTCGAGAATGTCTTCAGAAGACCCTTGTTAATCGCCTTGATGAAATTCCTGGTCGCGACCTCCGCGCTCACGCCATCTGGCAAATAACCGCGGTGTGCCAGATCCTCCAGGGCTTCAAGCGCGAGATATGGATTGACGGCGCTGGCGCCATAGCCGATGAGTAAGGCAAAGTGCATCACCTCGCGCGGTTCGCCAGATTCCACGATGAGCGCGACGGAGGTGCGAGTCTCCTCGCGTACCAGCAAATTGTGTACCGCAGCCAGTGCCAGCAGGCTGGGAATGGGAGCATAATGCTTATCCACTCCCCGGTCGGAGAGAATCAACAGGGTGTATCCCGATGTAACGGCCAGAGATGCCCGGCGGCAAAGCTCGTCCAGGGCACGCTCCAATCCAGCTTCGCCCTCTTCGGCGCGGAACAGCGCCGGCAGAGTGATGGCCAGCAAATCTCCGCTCGATACGCGGCGCAACTTCTCCAGGTCGCGATTCGTCAGAAGCGGGTGCGGCAACTTCAGCGTGTGGCAGTTCTCGGGCGTTTCCTGAAGAATGTTTCGCTCGACGCCAATGTAGCTGATCAACGACATCACCATCTCTTCGCGGATTGGATCGATCGGCGGGTTGGTCACCTGCGCGAACAACTGCTTGAAATAGCTGAACAGGGACTGCGGCCGATCCGAAAGACAGGCCAGCGGAGTGTCCGTTCCCATCGAACCCACAGGCTCTTCGCCTTTGCAGGCCATGGGTTCGAGAATCATTTTCAAGTCTTCGTCGGTGTAGCCGAACGCCCGTTCGCGGCACAGAACTGTGTCGTGGTTGGCGGCGTGAACACGCGTGGGCTCCGGCAACTGATCCAGCGTGACCTGGTTTTGCTTTAGCCACTCGGCATAAGGTTGTTGGAAAGACAGGTGCTGTTTTATTTCCTGATCGGAAACAATGCGGCCTTCGACGGTATCGACCAGAAACATTTTTCCTGGCTGCAGACGGCCTTTGATCTTTACCTTTTCCGGTTCGAGTTCCAGTACTCCGGCCTCGGATGCCATCACTACCAAATCGTCATGGGTCACGACGTACCGGCCGGGGCGCAGGCCGTTTCGATCGAGGGTGGCGCCGATCACGCGTCCATCGGTGAAGGCGATGACCGCCGGGCCATCCCACGGTTCCATGAGAGAGCAATGGTATTCGTAGAAAGCCCGCTTCTCGGGACGCATGTGCGGATTTCCCGCCCAGGCTTCCGGAATCAGCATGGCCATGACATGGGGCAGGCTGCGTCCGGACTGGAAAAGCAATTCCACGGCGTTGTCAAAATTGGCCGAATCGCTGCCGCCGGGCGCGATGATGGGAAATAGCTTCTGGATGTCATCGCCGAACAGCGTGGACTGGAGCAACGACTGGCGGGCATGCATCCAGTTCACGTTGCCACGCAATGTGTTGATCTCGCCGTTGTGAGCAACGTAGCGGTAAGGATGTGCCAATTGCCAACTGGGAAATGTATTCGTCGAAAAACGCTGGTGAACCAGGCAGAGTGCGCTCGTCACCGCAGAGTCGGAGAGTTCGCCGTAGAAGTTCGCGATCTGGGGAGCGAGCAGCAAGCCCTTGTAGACGATGGTGCGTGCGGAGAGCGATGGAATATAAAAGGTCTCGCGGTCTTCAATGTCAGACGCGGCGACTTCGGACTCGGCGCGCTTGCGCACAATGTAGAGTTTTCGTTCGAAAGCGTTTTCATCCATGCCAGCGGGGCGGTTCACGAATACCTGCTGGATGTAGGGCTGCGAGCCCCGCGCAACGCGACCGATAGCAGAGGCATTTACCGGTGTATCCCGCCAGCCGAGTACTGTCAGCCCCTCTTCGCGAAGGATGCGCTCGAAAATTCCTTCACACTGTAGGCGCTGATGTTTTTCCACCGGCAGGAACGTCATGCCCACGGCATAGGCCCCCGCGCCGGGCAGTTTGATTCCAAGTTTGCCGCATTCGCGCGCAAAGAATTCGTGGGGAATCTGAATGAGAATGCCAGCGCCGTCACCCGTTTCGGGATCGCATCCACATGCACCCCGGTGGGTGAGGTTGATCAGTACCTCGATGCCCTTTTTGATGATGTCGTGACTCTTCTGGCCACGCACATTGGCGACGAATCCAATGCCACAAGCGTCGTGCTCGTGCGCAGGATCGTACAGACCCTGCGCTGGCGGCAGACCGTTCGCGCGCTTTATTCCGGGCACTTCCATCGCAATAACGTTCACTTCCCTCGGCCGTCGGTGAAAAAGCCTGCCACAGACACCTCAAGCAGGTCGGCCAAAGCCGTAACCTCTCAAATTACAATCCTGAGGGCTTGAAAGTACAACGCAGAATTTCGATACGTGGGATAGAAAACTCGGGGGGAAAGATGGCCAGAGTCTTATAACTGGTGCTGCCTACAAAGAAAAAGGTCCGCGTTTAACCGCGGACCTAAGTACCGAAACAGGTTCAGGCTTTTACGGAACATTCGCCAGGGCTGCGTCCAATCCAGCAATATCGGCCCCCAGATCTTGTCCATCGGTCCCCATATTCTTATAGGGACTGCCGGGCATGAGCTGGTAGTTTCCTCCGTTGCTATTGTTGTATTGGGCGAACTCAACGGTATTCGCGTTGTTCGCGAACATATTTCCCGCCGGCCAGGCCGAGGCTGGATCGTGAGCAGGAGCCGTGACCAGAGCGTTGTTGGTGAACGTGTACGAGGCGAAGCAGTTGTTCAGGCTCGATAGCGGCACATCCGCATGAGCGCAATTGGCAACACCGCCGCCTGAACTCCATACTGGGTACAGCCCCGCCGTGACGATACTGTTCGTAAAGACGAACCCATACATCTGTGGATTCGACATCCTGTTTCCCAGCAACAGGACGCCGCCTTCGGAATCCGGAAATCCCGTGATGTGATCGATCGAGACCGTATTGAGTGGATTCACCAGCCAGTTGCTTGCCACCGTAAATAACCATCCTCCACCGATATAAGTTCGGCTGATATCGTCCATCACAACATCGTGAATACTGTACCGGGTCCCGGCCAGAGCAGACCCGCCGTTCGCTCCATTTCCAGAGAGGACTGTCGCGATCTCAACACCGCCGCTGGCGTGAATGATGTGCGTGTAGCGGATGGTCACGTCGGTGACCTGGCAGATCGGACAGACGTCGCCGCCGGACTTGATGTGCTGGCTCTTGGGCGTCAGCAGTATCGCATCTCCCGCTTCGCCGAAACCTCCCCAGACGTTCTCCAGCAGATTGTCCTCTATTAAGACACGTATGGCATTCTTGAATTCCAGGTGATGCCTCACAATAAATGGATTGCCCGCAACTCCACCCTGGAACGGGGAGTTTCCCTTCATCCACTGCCATGGTTTAAAGAAGTGATTCAAGCGAATGGTAATGTCGCTCGGAGTCGTGGTCGCGGCGGCTCCGCCGAACAGAATGGCTTGTCCCGAGGCTTCCAGAAAATTGTTCTGGATCTTATAAACACCGTCCTGAGAATTGCCGGTGCCGGCATGCAGGGAGTGCGCCTCCGTACAGCTGCCGGTAACCGCGGTGCAGTGAAAGTCGCTGAAGTAAGAGTCCACAACCGCCACTTTATTCATGCCGGAGAGTTCGAAACCAACCCGGCTTTCATCCTGCGTTGTCCCGTGCACCCAGCTTCGATCCAGCACGATGTAGCTCGCCGTCCCTCTGGAGGCCACCGACATCAGCGTCACTGCTCCCTTGGTTCCGGTCGGTCGCGTTAGTTCCAATCCAGTCAGCCGGTAGTGATTCGCTCCGTTTTGGAAGATCACTGGACCGATTAATCCCGAATCAACAAGCTTGGCCAGCACGTTCTGCGGGTTGTCGCAGGCATACTGCGGACGTCCTGGCAGGGATGAGACTCCCGCGTAGCACGGCGTCAGGCGCTGTCCTTCGCCGGGCAGAGCTGTGTCGGGAGAGCTAGTGCGAACAATGATCCAGTGATTGTTATCGCAATTCCGGGCCGGAAATTTGAAAATTCCCGTGAAGGTTGCCCCGGCTTGCAGTTGGATCGTGTTGCCGCATTGCGCAGCGTTTAACGCCGCTTGCAGGTCATCGCCAGCGTTCACACTGATCACGGATCCTGGCGCAGGCGTATCCGTCATCGAACTGGCAACGGTTGCTACCGGCAGTTGCGCCGGACCATCGTAACCGGTTGGCGCTTGGGCGAACAGGCACAGCGAGAGAATTGGAACGAGCAGAACAAGGAACATCAAGCGGTGGGACATGAGTGACCTCCTGAGGCAGTCGTCGAGTGAAGGCGGCCATAATATCACGTCTGGAGCCGGTTTTGGCCGTGTTCTGCGCCTTGTTCGTAACATCCGTGGTGCGCCTTGGTCCCTTTGCAGGAGGCAAAGATTCGCCGGGGACTGATTGCCCAATGCCAAAATCTCCGAACCGACCGTTCGCGAACTGCAGCGGCTATTGGGCAATAACTTCTCGCTTTACTAAAACAGGATGCCGTCCGCAGACTTCCACCAGCACATCGAGCGCGTTGCCAGCCAGTATTATCAGCAGGCTGATAGCTGGCACCATGTAGCGCACGATCGGAAGGGCAACCAGCGTTGTCATTCCCCAGTAGTACAAAGTTACTCCGCATACGATGAACAGGAAGTTTCTGTACTGCCTCCCGCCGGTGCGTGCAAGCCAGGCGCCCAGAATGAAGAATGGCAGGTAAAAGAGCTGAATCAATAAGGTCCATCGTTCATGACGGTGCGAATCGTTTCCATACCAGCTCACCGCCGCCTTGGATAGAAACAAAAGCGCCACGCCAGTAGGTGCTTCCTTCACATGTGTAACCAGCAGCCGCAAAATTTCGCCGTTGCTTTGGAAATCCCTTCGATGCGCAGCAAAGTCGTTTGCCAATGCAGAGACCGGCCCAGGCAATGCGGGAGGGTTCTGAACCTTGTTACGTCCGATACCGAATGTCATGCCATCCAACAGGGTCGCTGTGCCGTTTGTGCACAGGGGGATACAGTGCCCCGCCGTCCGAGAGGCCCAGATCTCCCACGGCAGGATGCTCAGACTAAATGCGATGACGACCGATGCAGCGAAGAGCGCACGCATTTTCCTGGAGCAAGGTACGTCGCAGACCCATGCCAAGCCGACGAAGACCGCGGCCAAGGCGATGTTAAAAGGTTTGGTCATGGCTGCGAAGGCCACAACCATACCGCATACGGATCCCCATAATACAGCCCCGCGTCCCTTCGACAGCCATCGTAAGAACGAGAACACCGCGACGGCCAGGAGCACGCAAACCAGAGGTTCCGCCGAAGGCTGTTTGGACAGCCAAAGATGAAACGGGTAGGTAGACCAAAGAAAACATGCCAACAGTCCGGTGCGGGCGCCAAACGTTTCGAACGCAATTATCGTGACCAGAGCGGAGGCCGCAATTGTGAGCAGACCTTGCAAGGCTCTCAAACCTAATTGCCGGGACACACCGATCTGATCGGAGAGCCAGAACGTAGCTCCATACATGATGGGAATCCCTGGCGGATATTTGAGAGCCGGTTTTCCCGAGGGTAGATAGAATCCATGGCCCGAAGCGAGTTGGCGGGCGACTGGCTCGTAAAATACTCGATAATCCGCACTTTCGTTTTGTTGCCACGGAGAAGGAAGAAAACGAAGAAAAAGGACGTGTGACGCCAGCGCCAGGGCAACCGAAACTGCAAGCAGGAACAACCTCTCTCGGGTCGACCGATGCCAGCTTCCCATGCCTAATCTGGCGGCGATTGTTCGCATGATTTGCCTTGAGTTCAAAAGGAAATAACTTTACACGGATTTCGTTGGCATGTGTAGAGTGAAAAGATTTTCTTCAAAGCTGCAAGGAGGGTGTTGAAGGTAAGTAACGACGCAAGGAAGAGCAGTCGTGGTGCACTTCAGCGTGGCGGAGGCGACGAATTATAATGCGCGTACGGGCAAGGTGACTGTGAACGCCAGCACAGGCGAAAGCCGCACTGGAACACTCCCGAACGGGTCAGGCTAGTCGCTCAGACCTTCAACACTGCCGGGTCGAGAGCGCTGACCGCAACCTATGCGGGGGACAATAACAATAACTGCAGCGTCTCAGCGGGAGTCGCGCAAACAGTGAATTAGCGATCTTTGATGCGGCGCAATAACCTCACGCGGCACAACCTTCCGGATGCGCGTTTTATCTGTGGGCGCCATTCGTCGTTGTTAGACAACATCCCCGAAGATAACGTTGCGAAGAGTTACAGCCATCGTGAAAATTGCGGGTAGTGCGAAGTAGAGCGTAATGAGCGGCGTCATAAGTGTTCTCCTTAAATACCTGACTTAGATAGTTGGACGACGACCGCTGCCCTTTGGAGCCGGGATGTGGTCCGAACAGGCTTAAACCGAAAGGCCCGCAGTTTCAGGCATTCGGTCTCTCCCGGAAACGAAAGTACGTTGATCGCCATGTCCAAATCCTACGCGAACGTGGGAATTTGGACAGGTCCCATCAGGACAATTCCGCCAGTAATCGAAGTAACGTCACTGAAGAAACTCTGTGGGCGGGAATCTTTTGGTTGGCGAGATTTCGGGCGGACCTGTGCTTTTCGCGTAAAAACTAAGTCCCGCCCAGAACCCGTTTGTTTGGTGGGCCTTAGCTGATCTTGGTTTTGGTAGCGCTACCGGGAACCAAATTCAAGGACAATCTTTTTTTTCAGTTGTGATGGAAAAACCTCTTGTTCCTCAGCAGTTTGCACGATACCTCGATTTTCATTTTGCCATCAATACTGAGAGATTTTGAGGGTCATTTTCGGCAAAAAAGACTACAAAAGACTACAAACCTAGCACGCGGACATTGCTAGTTGTCCGAACCCCGCCACAGCCTTTCTGACCACCCCAGCGCCGATGTCCCAGCGCCCCTCGCCTCAGCATGACCTCGCTCGTGCTGGCGGCTTTTTTCATTGGAATCCACGAAGGCGAAATAAAAGCGAAAGTCGTGCTATACTCGGACTCGAAACCGAGCGCAGCTTCATTTCGGAAGCCATTCCTATCGCCGTGTCAAGTATCAATGCGGTGACCGAGCGATGATTTGCGTGAGATTCCGCTCCCCGGTACCTCCCAATGGACGAAGGTCGCAAGCGCGTGCTCCTGATCGCCGCCAGCATCCTTGCCGCACGGAAGCTGGCGCAATATGACGGCGGGAAGCGGGTTCCTGCGACGGTGAGCGCCATCGCCGACGCGATCCGCTGGGCAGAGCAGATTATGGAGGAGATTGATCGGCGGTGGCCGACGAGGAGCACGGGATAGAATTACGGTTCCCTTGTCCGTGCTCCTGCTGGGCAGGTTCATCTGGGACATGATCGTGCTGACGATGCTTTTGTCCCGAAGGATGCACTTGTCCGCAAGCAGCGTGAACTTCTTGGTCCGAGTGTCGTAAGCCACTCTCCCCCTTGGGAACTCCTCGTATTCCGATTCACCGGGAACCCGAGCCGCCACTGCTCCCACACATCGATGTGGCTGCGGGGATGGGTCAGATGATCTCCATACGGTTCGGCATGACTAAGCGGAGTGCTATCGACGAGCGGTTTGCCGTCAACGATTCAGAAAATGCCGACCTGCGGTTTTTTTTCCCACGCCGCGGTGGTGGATGAGTGTTGGCAGGCACGCAAGCTCCCTCGTGCACCCAGCCTAAACTCCCAACCGCCATGCGACAATGAAAACAGTCGAAGCGGTGCTTAGCTTAGTTGTTGAAAACTCGTGGTTACAGCAACTGTTCCGCGTCTTAAGTCAACAGCATCAATAGCTGCATTCTGCCAAAACAAAAAGAGCCGGACCTCTAGCCCAGCTCTTCGTTGATTGTGTTCTCAATATTGCCCTAAGGTCCACCACACCTCGCCCCTAGGTTCACCTGCTGCGGACTGGCGCCACCGTTATCGCTGATGGACACATCGCCGGTGGGACGTCCCCCTGAATTGAGGGTCACCTTAATCACGCAGGATCCTCCCGGCTCCACGCTATTACCGCAATTGTTCGTCTCTGTGTATTCGGACGAACCTGTGAGCGTGATGCCGCTAATGATCAACGCGGAATTTCCCACATTGGTCAGTTTTGTCTGTTCTTCGCTAGTGCAATGAAAGTACAAGCTGGACGGATTGAGCTCGACCTCTGTACTCACGCCTGCCAGACTGACCGTTTGCGTGCCGCCTGGCGCATTGTCTGTGATCGACAACCTGCCACTCAGGTTCCCGATGGCCTTTGGTGTGAAGTTGACTTCAAACGTGCAGCTTGCTTTTGGAGCCAAGCTATCGCCGCAGTGCCTGGTTTGACCAAAGTCACCTTGGATAGAGCTGCCTGTGATGATGAGTGTGTCAGTGCCGTAGTTGGTGAGCGTGACAGTCTGTTCTGAGCTCGTCGTATTCAACAACTGAGTGGCAAACGTGAGACCTGTGGGTGAAACTGTCGCGTTCGGGCCTGCGTGCGCCCCGTAGCCACTGAGGAATACCGTCTGAGGGCTGCTCGGATCGCTGTCGGTAATCGTGATGCCTGCAGTCAAGGCGCCCACTTGGGTGGGTGCAAAACTCGCTTCGATGTCGCAATGCCCACCCGGCGGAAGGCTCGCACCACAGTTGTTTTTTTCAGTGAAATCTCCGGGGTTGCTTCCGGTGAGGGCGATGTTGTTGATCGTTAGTAATGAGGGGCCAGTGTTGGTCAGCGTTACGGTCTGTGCCGGACTGGCAGTATCCAGCACGCCTGTGCCGAAACTAATGCTCGGTCGCGAGATCGAAACGAAATCATTCTGCAGAAGAATAGACACTGCGTTTGAGCCGGACACGGTACCAGCCAGGTCCAGCTTGCCATCCCCGTTGAAATCTCCAATTGCAAGTTGTTCAGCAGGTTGGCTGCCGTAGTAGTAGTCTGTGGGCAGCCCGAAGGTTCCATTGCCATTACCCAGAAACATGGAGGCTGTTATTTTTGGGACATCGGGCGGCATAGCCAAGTCGAGCTTGCCATCTGCATTGAAGTCAGCTGCTCCAATCCACGTGCCATATAGGGGGTAAGGTACGGCCTCTTGAAAGGTGCCATCCCCTTTGCCAAGAAAAACAAAGACATACACGCTGGACGCATCGGCCAGGTCGAGGATGCCACTCGTGGTTGAAATCGGCTGTAGTAATAAACCAACTGTATGGATAGGGATAGGCGTAATATGGGGTTGGCGCCGAGAAGGTACCATCCCCGGCTCCCAATAGAACGGAAATCGTCGGGGTATCGGGATTCCCGAGATTGTTATTCGCGACGGCCAAGTCGAGCTTGCCGTCGCGATTGAAATCTCCCACTGTAACCGAGACCGGATTCCCACCTGCGTCGTAGGTCGCCTGGGTTTGAAAGGTGCCGTCGCCGTTGCCCAGCAGGACAGAAATCGTATTGTCTGAGGAATTCGTGGTCACGAGGTCCAGCTTGCCGTCTCCATTTACATCCGCAACCACGATCCCAGACACACCTGCACCCGTGGCATATTGCACTTGCGACCGGACGTGCCATCACCCTTGCCGAGGAGAACGGAAACCGTATTCGAATTGGTGTTAGTTACCGCCAGATCGGGCCGGCCGTCTCCATTGAAATCGGCAATTACGAGGTTCGTCGGATTTGTACCTACAGAATAAGTCCCCTGGGTTTGAAAGGTGCCGTCGCCGTCGCCCAGCAGGACAGAAATCGTATTGTCTGAGGAATTCGTGGTCACGAGGTCCAGCTTGCCGTCTCCATTCAGATCAGCGGTGCCGATTCCGGAAGGCCCTCCGCCCACTGCGTAGTCTTGCCCGGCGCTCATCGTCACGGTGAGTGTGGGAATTGCAACCGGAAAGAAAACGATATTCGATGTTCCGCCGCCCCCGCCGGGATTTACCACAGTCACAGAGGCTGTACCTGGCGTGGCGATTGCGGAGGTCGGCACTTTGGCGGTCAATTGCGAACTGCTAACCAGGGTGGTCGCCAGCGGGCTGCCGTTCCACTTCACGACTGAGCCGACGACAAAGCCGGTGCCATTCACCGTCAGCGTAAATCCGCTTCTGCCCGGGGCAATAGCATCCGGGACTAGGGGTAAGTTAATGAGCGGGACAGGATTCTGCGCCTGGGCTGTCCCACGCAGCCCGTTGAGGGCCACGCAGAGACACCATATCAAGACAAGAATCGTGCGGGGAGCAGGAAAAATCGTGGAAAGACGGATCCTCATCGGAGATTTCCTCCTTGGCGGAAATTGTGGAAGCGAGATTCCCCGAAGAATTGGATCGAAATCTCTTGATGTCCCGAGACTCATCATGAGGGAAGCCCCGTGCTTACCAGAAGAAGTGCGCGTGATGATCCGGTGGATACCTTGGTGCCCCGCCTGTTGGCTGCCGGAGCGGACCTAAGCCGCATCCGCATACTGGATAGCGTCAGCGTGGAGGAAGCCATGAAGGACAAATTCGGGAACTTAGTTGCCATGAGGAAAAAGCAACGCCGCGCCCTGATGCTGGCACTTCATATCAAGATCATCAAATCCATGCTGCGCCAGAATCCAGACATCAGGTTAGTAGCGCTTGACCCGCTTACTGCCTATCTTGGGGCAGACGCCAATCGGGACAAAGATATCAGACCCGTTATGGAAGCGATTGCGGACGCTTGCCGAGGCACCAAAGCTACCATCGTGGGTTTGATCTCCGATTCAATGCGGTCGAGGTCGGCGAAGGTGCGCCGAACCTCATCGGCGAGAGCGGCATTTTTATCTAAGAAATCCGACCCCTGAACCCGCATCCGCTCAAACAACGGTTTCAGCACATCCAAATCACGTGGCAACCACTGGCGGTGGAATTGTGTCTGACAACCAGTTGTTAAACTTATCCCCTCTTTAACGTCGAGCTCACGACAGCATCCTGACGCAATCAGTCTTTGCGGATTTCTCGGGAAAGGCACGGCGGTTAACCGTGCCCTTGTTATTTAGCGTTGAGAGAGATTCCGAAATGCGCGAGCTATCAACATCAACAGCGCTAAAGATGAGCGAAGCCACCCGTGAGTGAGGCGTCCCAGCCATGGGCTAGTAAACGACTTTAGTCCAAGTGGTCACGGTGTTGGCATTATCATCCACAGCGGCGACCCGGACGGCTTCGGAACCGAGTGATCTCAGAGCTACTCCAAAGGCCCCTCCGTTGTTTGGATCGATGGAGAACTGGGCAACGAACTGACCCGCCGTGGTGAATTCGACGATTTCGCTGGGCTGATTCGGATCGGCGTTACTGCCGTCGCTGTTGGCGGCCAGCAGATCGCCATTGGGTGCTGTGGCTAGCTGGATGGGTCCATGCAAATGAACATCGTCCGAATATACAACTTGCCCAGTTCCGAGGCTCGATTTTGCGGTGCGAGCGCCGCTGAGTGCATAGATTGCGTTGTCGCTGGACGACGCCACATAGAGGATATCGTGGACAGAATCGAAGCTAAGCCCCGAAGGACCGAGTACGAGAGCGGCTGGGTCTGTCCGGTGATTAAAACCAGACCCAATCTCCACGGACTTATTGATCACGACTCCCCCTGCGGCGGGAAACGAAACATCAAAGCGGGTGATCGTGCCGCTGAGAACGTTGGAGACGAAAATATGCGCGTTCGTTCCGTTGTCCGCCACTGCCATGCCCCACGGACCATTGATGAGGCTCGTGTTGGCTACGCTTCCGACAAGCTTGCCGTTGCCATCAATGATGGAAAGCGATCCCGCCTGCACGGTGGCGGCGGTGCCATCAAAAGTGGGTGTGTTGCCTACAAAAACGAAACCCCGCTGGACTACACCCAATGCGGCCGTCAGTCCCACGACGGGATTCGACGACCGATAGAACAAAGACTGCTGACCGTTTGCGTTCACGCGGATAATGGTCGTTCCAGTGCCCTGCAAGTTCAAGTTGTTGTTGAAATTTGAGACCAAGATGTCATCTGGCTGGAGCGTAAGCCCACTTGCCACGTGGTAGGGAACGAACGCCACGCCGTAGGGATTGACATCTCCATTCGGTGGCACGGTGGAAACGGTGGGCTGCGGGAGAGGAAGTACGGACTGAGCCCACACGGACACCGTGATAACCATGACCAGAGCGGCAATCGTCATCCCGCTCGCTCGGACAACTGAAGATTTGCTCTTGGTGATGCCTTGATAAATGTTGATGTAGCTCATAAAAGTCGGTCCTTTCAGGGATGTTTGGCAAGATCGCATGGTCGGCGGATTCTGCCGCTCATCTCTAAAAGCGACATTTTGGGAAAAATTCCCTCACAAATCGGAGGATGGGACGAGAATTTTGTCAGAAATCCGGGGATAGTTATCCGGTAAGGATTACCTCGGGCTCCTTTCCTCCGAGCCCTTTGGTTGGTTTGCGCCACCAAACTTCGACGCGTCCACCCCAGCCCTCGTCGCGATCCTCTTGCAGGCATCCCAAAGCCTTGTCTTGATACGCCCAGTCTTGGTCGGGAACACGAGATTGCTTTTGCTCGTTTTCTTGAGTTGCTCTAGGAGCAAAAACAGATCATCTGCTATGGCAACATCTCGGATGCTGTGCTTCTTTGGCCGGAACTCCACTTGTTTGTCCCCATCCTTCACGAACTTCACGCGGAGGCGGATGACATGGGTGCACCAGTCAATGTCCGTCCATTCCAGATGACTCAATTCTTTGTAACGCAGGCCGCATTTGAGAAACAGCGACCAGATCAGAAAGGAATCGCCTTCGCAACACGCGAGGAATCTGTCGCGCTCATCTTTTGTGTAGGTCACAACCGTAGGCTTGCGATTGAGAACCTCGGCGAAATCGGATTTCTTCACCGGCCCTTGCCCCGGCGCAAGTCCCAGCATGGTCTTAATCATTTTGTTTACGCGCATGCACTTCCACACGGCAGTGACTTCGTCGTTTGGCTTCCCATTCCTAGGGTCGCCCTGCTCCATGGCCCATTTCCTAAATGCTAGGATGTGCTGGCGATCTATTGCATCCAGATAGACTTTTTGGTTGCGTGCGTGCTTCGTGTTCCATTCCTGAAACTGACGAAGTGCGAATGTGTGGAGTGAAACTGTATTCCCGCGTCCGGTCAGGACGCTCAAGTACTCATCGATGCCCCCGGCGATTGTCAGTCGGGTACGGCCCGTGACAGGGTCTTCGACGTGCAGGCCTTTTGCGACACTCGCTAGGTAAAGTTCCTTCTGTTCTTCGGACGTGATTGCGTCGTTTAGTGATCCCCGAACCGAGTGATACCGCCGCTGCCCACCCTCATGCCAGAGCAAGTAGAAGTTCCCGTCACGGGAATCCTTGAGGTAAAGCCCTTTGCCGTTCGGTTTGGACTTAGGGATTTTCACAGTTAGATTTGTCCACTTCCCATTAGCAAGCTTGACCTTCTCAATTATTGAGACTTTGAAGTTTGGCACCGATTTCTCCCTACCGTTCAATACCCAGTCGGGAGCAAATCGCAGGGGGATCAACGAAAGAAAAACGACGAAAGCGACTACAAAAAGACTACAAGCGAATTGGGAGACTGAGCATCTCGCTTAGAATCAGCAAGTCACGGCAGGAATGGTAGCGCTACCGGGAATCGAACCCGGGTTTGAAGATTGAGAATCTTCCGTCCTAACCCCTAGACGATAGCGCCATGTGTTTATAATCAGTTCTTATACGTTTTCTAGTGCGGCCACTCGTTTCAACATTCACTAAATTTTCGCCAGAGACGCCGACCAGCTCGACGCGCCGCATCGCCTTCGTCAAAGTCCCTTCGGATGCGGCATACCAGTCAAACTCCGACCGCGTTTTGTGCCCACTGATTTTTCGGGAACCCCTGCATTCACCAGGTTTCTGACGGCTGACCTTCGCAGATCATGGACGATTAGCCCCTTATACCTAGGATCGTAGGGTTTATCCTTGACTTCGATTTTATTGCCTAGTCCGCGGGCGGCGCAAGCCGTGATCCACTCTTTGCGGAGATTCGTCCCATCGAAAACCCGCCCGCTCGTAGGTTCGATTTCCGACAGCATCATCACCAGCACCGGTGGTAGAGGAACGACGCGCGGTTCATCGGAATGTTGCTCGAACCCCTGATGCGCTGCGGCAGCCTCTGCGCGGCTGAGACCTTGATTCCAGGCGTGTGTAGCCGCTTTGCGGCTCCCGTGCAAACAATTTCATCTTGGTCTGCCACCCGATTCGGGGTAAACTTCTTCCACATTTTCTGCGGCCTCGAGCGCCAGCTTTGTTGCCCGCCGATATAACGCAACGAACTATAAGAGTTCTACCCAGGATGGCAGGTTGGGCGGCAGTTCCCTGTCTCTCGACTTTCCACGTAGGAGACTTTCGTGACCCAGCAGATGCCTTCACTGAGAACTGTCGCTTGCTTGTTTTTCTCTAGTTCGAGACCATCGGCCTTTTGCCGCCACATCGCGCGAAGCCCGAAGTTCCTCGATCGCCTGCGGCGTGCTGTGCTGCCTGCGCTCGCGGCGATCTTGCTGGTGCTCGGCATGGCCGTGCCCAGCCTGGCCACCACCTGGACAGTGACCAGCACGGGCGATAGCGGAACGGGCACACTGCGAGCGGCGCTCGGCTCGGCTGCGAATGGCGACACCATTAATTTCAGCCTCACTTATCCGGCCACCATTACGCTCACTTCCGGGCCGCTCACAATCGGCACGAGCTTGGCCATCAGCGGACCGGGCGCGGCGAATCTGTTCATCAGCGGCAACAACGCAACCACCGTCTTTTTGGTCAACGGAGTTACGGCGACCATCTCCGGCATAACCATTGAGAATGGGGCCAACTTATCCGGTGGCGGCGGCGGCATCACCAATCTTGGCACGCTGACGGTGAGCAACAGCACCTTCTTGGGCGACTCCAGCCAATCTGCCCCCGGCGGTGGCGGCATTCAGAACCAGGGTACGCTGACGGTGAGCAACAGCACCTTCTCCGGAAACTCCGCGCCCACCGGCAACGGGGGCGGCATCGAAAACTTTGGCAGCGCGACCGTGATTAACAGCACCTTCTCGGGGAACTCCAGCGACGGCCCTGGAGGCGGCATCGCCACCTACGGCACACTCGCGGTGAGCAACAGCACCTTCTCGGGGAACTCCGTCGGGCCCACCTTGCTTGGCGGCGCTATCGGGAACGATGGCACGCTGACGTTGAAGAACACCCTTATGGCCGGCCAGAAATCGGGCGGAAACTGCTACCTTTATGCTGGCACCACAACTTCCGACGGCTACAACCTGTCTGACGACAGCTCTTGCTCATTCCTGACCGCGACCGGCGACCAGACCGGCGTCACGGGCGCCGCCACTTATCTGGGTCCCTTAAAGAATAACGGGGGACCCACCTCGACCTTCGCACTGCTTTCCGGCAGCACGGCCATCGATGCGATCCCGTATGGCTCCTGCACCGACGCGAATGGAAATGCGGTACTCACCGATCAGCGCGGTATTGTGCGCGCGGGCAATTGCGATATCGGAGCGTACGAGGTTCAGGCCATCGCCAATGTCTGCCCGGGAAGCCAGACCACGCCTGCGCCCTGCAGCTACACCATGAAGGTGACCATGAACCTCGGCGTTTTTGATTCTCCGGTAAATCCCGTGGTTGTTACGCAGGGCGCAAGCGGCCTCGATTTCAACCTCGCCGTCAGCGGCTGCCAGGGTGGGGTTGGCGATCCCACTATCTGTACAACGTATGTGAACTTCGTCCCGCTGGTGCCGGGACTGCGTCAAGGCGCGGTGCTGCTGCATGGTGAGTCAGGCAATCTGCTGGCCAGCGCCGACATTTACGGCATCGGCGAAGCGCCGGCGGTCGCGTTCCCGGGAGCAGCCGAGACGACATTTGCATCTCTTTCCACTGCCAGCTACCTCGCGGTGGACGCCGCCGGCGACGTTTTCGTTACAAACAATTCGCTGCCCGGAGTCACGGAGATTCCCGCAGGTTGCACGAGCAGCAGTTGCTATCAAACCCTAGCCGCCTGGCTGGATTTCAATTCGGAGGGGGTTGCGGTGGACGGCGCTGGCAACCTCTACGTCAGTGTATTCAGCCCAAAACAGGTCTATAAAATTCCGGCGGGCTGCACCTCGAGTTCATGCCAGACGGCGGTAGATGCCAGCTTCGGCACTCCACTGGGCCTGACGGTGGACGGCGCCGGTAACCTCTACGTCGCAGACAACTTTAATGGCCATCCCCTTTGGGAGGTGCCCGTAGCAGGACCGCAGTTCACGGTGGGCACGGGCCTGAACGGTCCCGAGGATGCGGTCGTGGATTCCGCGAACAATGTGTTTGTGGGCGATTCTGCCTTGTCGTATTTGGTGGAAATACCCCCTACGGGGGGGAGCCAGACTAATATCGGCAGCTTTACTTGTCCAGATGCCGTTGCCGTGGATGCCGCCGGCGACCTGTTCGCCACGGATGGTTGCGGTGAGGCCACTGAGTTTCCGGCAGGCTGCACGGTCAACTCTTGCGCCATTCCGGTGGCCAACGATTTGAGCGGTCCGGTCGATGTGAAAGTGGATTCTCTGGGTAATATCTTCATCGCGGACCAATACCACTCCAGGGTGCAGGAGGTGAGCCGCTCGCAGCCGCCGACGCTGGCCTTCGGGTCGGTGACGGAGTTTGCCGAGAGCAGCACGCAAACCGTTACTCTGCAGAATATCGGGAACAAGGCGCTGACGTTTACGAGCATTGGGATCACGCTCGACAACACCGATTTCAAGCTGGCTTTGGGGACGACGAACGAGTGTTCCCTTACATCTCCGCTGGCGCCGGGAGGGACCTGCAACGTGGGGGTCGAGTGCGCGCCGGAGAACACGGGTTCCCTGAGCGGAACGCTCACGCTGGCCGACAATGCGCTGAATGCGACGAGCGGCGCGCAGGCGATCCCGCTTTCGTGCATGGGGCAATCGCCGGCGTTGAACACCTCGACCAGCATATCGTCGAGCCAGAATCCGTCCTACACCAATGGGGGAGCTAACAGCGTCACCTTCACGGCGACGGTGACGTCCTCGCAGGTGGTGAATGAGGGTACGGTTGCATTTACCGCGAACGGCAATGACATTTCGGGATGCACAGCCGTAGTGGTTAGCAATGGCGTGGCACGATGCACCACATCTTTCACTACCGAAGGCACCTACAGTATCGAGGCCGCGTACAGCGGCTATACGGGCGCGACCAGTTTTGGGCCGAGTTCGGGTACGCTCAGCCAGACGGTGGCCAACAAGACGGAGGTCAGCGATAACGGCAACATGTTCTGCAATCCGGCAGGGCCGGCGACTCCGAGCACGCAGGGCGCGGCGACACCCTATCCTTCGGAAATTTTCGTGAGTAACTTCACCGGCAACATTGTGAACATGACAGTAGAGCTGTATGGCATCAGCTCGAGCAATCTGCCGTTGACGGATCTGCTGCTGGTGGGGCCGACGGGCGCGACGATCGTTCCCTTTGGAGGTATCGGAGACAACAGCACGATCAGCGAAGTCAATGTCACACTGAGCGACAGCGCGAGCAGTTTGTTGCCGAGTGGAACGGCGCTCGCAAGCGGCACGTATAAGCCCACTTCGCTCACGTCCGATTTGAGCTTCCCGGCTCCGGCGCCGAGTACGTTTGGTTATGCCGCACCCACTGGATCCACCACGCTGAGTTCGCAATTCGCGGGCACGAGCCCCAACGGAACCTGGCAACTGTTCGCCATTGCGGATGGCACGGATGGGGTCGCGACTATCAGCGGAGGATGGTGCGTGACGTTCCCAGCGACGCCTAGCGTCTCAGTGGCCGGCGCCACCACCAGCTATGGCTCGACTGCTGGCGTCGCCACGAGTGCGACGTTCACCGGCAGCGGCGGGGTAGCGCCCAGCGGCACAGTTTCATTTTCGGCGGCCACGGGCTCGTTCTCGGCCGCCAGTTGTACCTCAAGTGGCGCGGTGCTCAGTTGCAGCAGTACGTACACGCCCAGCGGCACGCTCGCGGCGAACACCTACACGGGCTACATCACCGCCAGCATCACGGCGGCGGGTGGCTATACCAGCGCCTCTGGCACGGGCACACTCACGGTAACCCAGCAAACGCCAACCGTGGCCGTGACCAACGTGAGCGTAAACTCGGAAGCCTACGGGAGCGGCACCGCAACCACGGTCACTGCGACGCTTTCCTGGACGGGCAACGGGGTTGCGCCCACCGGCGGATTGAGCTTCAGTTCCACGGCGGCCGGAGGTTTCGGCCCGGCAAACTGCATCGGCACAACGAGCCCGATCTCGTGCAGTGCGACGTTCACTCCGACCGCGACGGATGCGCCGAACACTTACACGCTGAGCGCCAATTTTTCGGGCGACACCAACTACGCGACTGCAAGCAGCACCCAGACAAACAACTTCAGCATCGCTAAAAATAGTTCGGTCTCGTTGAGCATCACGAATGTCTCCACCACCTACGGGTCGACCACGCCCGTTTCCGTATCCACACTGCTCTCCTGGTCCGGCGGCGGGAGCGCGCCTACGGCGGCACATGTCAGCATTGGTTTCGTGGGCAGCGGGACGTCGATCGGCGGGTCGGTGGGGTCGACAACCTGCGGCGCGCCTTCCGGCGACTCGATGACCTGCTCGGCGATGTACACGCCGAGCGGGAGCCTGGGCGGGGGCGCGTACACGTCGCCCACGTATAACACGCTGAAGGCGGGTTTCTCCGGCGACGCGAATTATACGAATGCAGCTTCCGCCGCCGACACAGTGACGGTCGATCAAGCGCCGGCGATCACGAGTGCGAGCGGTACGACGTTCACGGTCGGCGTGGGCGGAACATTCACCGTGACGACGACGGGCTATCCGGCGCCGAGCATCAGCGAAAGCGGCGGGCTGCCCGGCGGAGTGACGTTCGTCGACAATGGCAACGGCACCGGGACGCTGGCTGGGACGCCCACATCGGGCGGCCTGTTCAGCATCACCTTCACGGCCTCGAATAACGTGGGCTCGAATGCGGTCCAGTCATTTACGCTGACCGTCAATCAGGCCCCGGTCTTTACCAGCGCGAACAGCGCCGTCTTTACGATTGGTGTGGCTGGTTCGTTTACCGTAACCACGGCGGGCTACCCAACTCCCAGCATCACTGAGTCGGGCCATCTGCCAACCGGCCTCACGTTCGTCGACAACGGGAACGGCACGGGCACGCTGAAAGGGACTCCGATGGTCTTTGTCGGAGGAGACTTCCCGATCAGCTTCACGGCAAAGAACGGAATCGGGTCGGCGGTAACGCAAGCCTTCACGATCATTCTGCAACAGGCGCCTTCGTTCACGAGCGCGAATAATGCGGTCTTCGTGTACGGGGTGCCGAACTCCTTTACCGTGACAACTTCGGCGTTCCCAACCGCGAGCATCCACGAGGCGGGCACTCTGCCGCCGTGGCTTACGTTTGTCGATAACGGAAATGGGACGGGTACACTTTCCGGGACGCCGAGTTATACCTCCGGCACATTCGCGCTTGTGCTCAGCGCCACCAATGTGGTGGCAACGGCGCAGCAGAACTTCACGCTCAGTGTGTCGGGAATCAATCTGTCACCGTCGAATCTGGTTTTCGGCACGTTATATCTGAACAGCTCGACTACGTTGCCGGTAACCGTCACGAATGTGGGATCGACTACCGTCACGGTGAGCGGTGTGAGCATTACGCCGGGCACGGCGAATGCCGCGGCCTACGCGGCGGTCAGCCATTGCACGACTCCGTTGAAGTCGGGCAAGAATTGCATTATCGACGTGACCTTCAAGGCTGACGCAGAGGGCACGCTGACGGCCACGCTGAACCTCATGGATAATGCGGTCGGCATGCCGCAACACGTCGGGCTGACGGGCAATGTGATCGATCCGGTGGCGGAGTTCAATCCTACGAAGCTGGCGTTTGGGACGCAGGCGGTGCACAGCAGCACGACTTTGCCGGTGCAACTGACGAACAGTGGACAGACGCCGCTCGACATCAGCAACATTTCCATCGGCGGCGCAGATGCTGGTGACTTCTCGCAGACAAACAGCTGTCCGGCGATCCTGGCGGCTGCGGCGAGTTGTACGATCTCGGTGACATTTGATCCGGCGGCGAAAGGTGCGCGCACTGGGACGTTGATCGTTACTGACAATGTGGCGGCCGGACAGAGCACGGTCACGCTGACAGGGACGGGCCACTGAAATGTTGACCAGATCTTGGAGCGTATCTGCGTTGTACTCTGGTGTCTGACTTTCGATGTTGTAACTGACGGTTTTGGGGTCGAACCAAAAAGTAGGTGAGGTTTGAAAGCTGCCGCTGAGAGAAATCAGCAGGTTCTGTGCAATGTCACAAAAACATCCGCATCCGACGTTCCGACGGAGGCCGAATTGCTATAGGAAAGATTGATGCCGCTATACGGCAAACCATTGTTATCGAGAATGCTCGACACTTCCGATGCCGGAATCTGCTGCCGAATCGAATTCTCAACCAGGTCACATAAGAAAGCCGCGTTTTCGATGCGCATCCCTGTCAGCCGCGAAGATGCATTTTGAAACTTCCCGCATCGATGCTGGGGAAAAAGTCCCTTTTGCCCTTCCTAGGAATAGGAAAGTTTTCTCGCGTTGTGGCGCAGCGACCGGCCTTCGGCTAATCCGTAGATCTCTTCGGCCAGATTCTTGGCATGATCACCGATGCGCTCCAGCGCCTGCGCCGCGAGCAAGATGTCGAAATTCTGCTGGCTCGCCGGACCGCACGGCGCGGCCAGATGCCTGTGAAACAAGGCATGGCACACCCGATCGACCTCCGGATCCGATTGCAGCACCTTCTGGGCGTGCGCGAGGTCGCGGGTGAGGAAGCCCTGATGAACCTGTTCCAGCATTTCGCAGAGCAGGGAAGCCATCTCGACCAGTTGGCGCAGATCCGCAGCCGGCAATTTTTCGCGGCGCGATTCGAGCTGCATGACCGCGCTATAGGCGAGGTCCCCGATCCGTTCCAGGTCCGTAATGAACTTCAGGCAGGCGAGCAATTCTCGCGCCTTGGCTTCGCCGACGCGCGTGATCGCGCCCGGAAGCTGCTCATCAATTTTGCGCTCGATCTGGTCGAGTTCTTTTTCGCAATCCTTGATGGCGAGAAAAGCCAGCCGCGATCCGTTGGCGAGCGAGTCACGGACGTTGAATACCGCATCGCGCGCAATCAGGCAGGCGCGCAAGACCATTGCGGAAAGTTCGTCTTCCGGCAATTGCTCGGCTGTGCTCGGAGCGGGATGCACGTGCCTCGGTTGAGTTCTCGGCTTCGCTGGCATTTGAGTCGTAGTTCAGCATAGAACGCAAAGGTGAAAGGAGCGTGAAAAATTTGGCTGCCAGCCTTTGGCTGGCTTCTGGGCTCAACTCTGAGCCCTGCCCTTACACTCCTGTGCCTGACTGGGGGGTTACCCCCCCCGCAAGAGCAATCTATTGGAATCATAGACTTAACGATTTTTTCCTCGCAAAGTATTGAGCGGAAATAGGTTATAGGTAAAGTATTGATTAAATGTGACTTAACACAGCAATCGGTACGTTTTTCCCGCAAAGTATTACGGAATAAAGACTTATTCATTCTTGTTGATAAAGTACTGTGGAATCAGGAGTTATCTGTTTCTCGTTTTCGCTCATTTCAGTCTGATACCCTTGCAAATTCCACTTGGGGCCGCTCTAGCAGGTTGCGGAAAAAGTCATTTGATTGGGCGAAGGCTCCCGCAGCGGCTAAAAGCTGCATTGATTTTGCGTAACTTACGGTGCGGCTCAAAGCCGTACCCTTTCAAAGCAACGTCAAAACCGGAGTTTTTTCCGCAGCCTGCTCGTCACGCCAGTTTGTCAAAGAACGAATGGGGCCCTACGTCTATCTTGGGTTTCCTGGAGGTTAAGTCAAGCGATTTCGTCAGAGGATCTGGGTGCGGGTCTTCGATGGCCCCTGATTTTCTGCCAACTGAATGTGGGATCCGAAGCGGGACGCCACCGTGGAATCCCAGGTCTCAAATGCGAGACCTGGGGCACCCGCGCCCCGGCAATTGGCGAACAAAATATTCTTTAGAGTACAGATATGTACTTACAATGTATGTAAAGACAACAATGAAAACGGGTTCGCGGATTTCCGAAAGGTGAAACGGGGCTTGACAAGGGGTGATATAGGAGATGCGAGGGTGCTGCTCCGGGCTATCGCCGCGAATAGTGTTTCACCGAAAGCGAAATAGGCAAGCCAACGAAGAACCAGTGCTCCACGAATTCGGTTGCTCTGTGGATGAACGATGGATGCCCGTGGGGAGCGGCGGAGAGTGGAAGGACGATCCAGTGCATGAAGAGGTAGACGAGCGCTCCGAAGATCATGCCGGAGAGGACGGGGCGCTCGACCAGGAGTGTGAGGCGGCGGCTGGCCAGGTAGAAGACGGTGGCTGCGCCGAGGGCGATGATGAAATGAAGGACGACTCCCAGGGCGGCGGTGGGAAATCCTCCGAAGTAGGCCTTTATGCCCAGCACACCGGTGGCAATGGTTTGCGGGATGAGGATGGGCTTGCTTGGCGTGTAAACGACGATCGCGTAGGCGAGGTCGAGGATGCCGGCGATGAGTCCGCCGACGAAGATGGAGGGGATGGGGCGCGGGCCTGCGGCCGAAGCAGCCTTGCGACCAGCCTTTACACGCTTTGCCATGGAACGTCTCTTACCCCCGAGTGTGTCCTGCTATTCAATCAGCTCTTGCATGCGGCAGCAAGCGTCAACATCTTTCACCACGGAGGACACGGAGGTCACAGAGGGTGAAGCGCGGCGGCTTTTGCCTCGGCTTGCTTTGCTTCCTGATTGCGATGGAGGCCCTGGTACGCTCTCGATAGCAGATGCCAGGCGGCGGCGTTCTTCGGATCGGACTTAGTAAGTTGCTCTAAGTCGGGCGCGGCGGCGGCGAAGTCTCCCTTCATAATTTGAGCTTCAGCCAGGCCGAGGCGTCCTTCGGTGTTACCGGAATCCACTAATAGAGCGGCTTCGAACTGATCTTCTGCGTTGCGGGCGTCGTTCAGGCGGAGATAGACGCGCCCGAGTAAGAGGCGGGCATTCATCTGGCCGGGTGCGAGTTTGAGACTCGCTTCGAGGGCGTCGCGGGCTCCGGCGAAATCGCCGGATTTTTCCAGCGCCTCGCCCGCTTCGAAAGCGGCGGTGGAATCTTCGGGACGCAACTGGAGTGCGCGCTTCAGGTGGGTCGCGGCTTTCGAGTAATCCTGGGCAGCGAGTTCGAGTTCACCCAGTTGGCGGAGCGCGGTGGACGAGTCGGGGTCAATCTGAATTGCTTTTTCGAGATAGTGGAGCGAATCGGAGGTGCGGCCATCATCGGATGCGAGCATTGAATCGTGCAGCAGGTTCTGCACTTCGATCTTGTCTTTGGGATCGGGCAAATTGGCCGCGGGCTGCGTGCCTGCGGGCGGAGCCGGGAGCTTCGCTTTCCACTTGGCCATCTCGGCCTCGAGTTCGGCTTGTGTGCCTCGCGGGCTTTGGGCATTTGCGCTCTGGGGCGCGTAGAGGTTCTTCAACTCGCGGGGATCGGCCTGGAGATCGTAGAACTCGGGCTTGGGAGCATCGATGAACTTGGCACTTTGCTCGCGCAATGCGCGCAGGGGAGCCCATCCCCAGCGCAGCGGGTAGTCGGTCTCGCCAAAGAGCGAGCGGGCGGGCTCGGTTTCGCGATCTTCTTTACTGCCTTCGATGAGAGGAACGAGAGATTTCCCGTTCAGTTCTGCGGGCGCGGGTGTGTTGGTCAGAAAAAGGACGGTGGGAAGAATGTCGGTGGTGCGCACCAGCGAGTCGATGACCATGCCGCGATGGGCTGCGTCCGGCATCTTAATAATGAGTGGAACGTGGAGGGTCGAGTCATAGAGAAAGAGGCCGTGAGTCTTCTCTCCGTGCTCGCCCAGGCCTTCGCCATGATCGCCGACAATAATAATGATCGCGTTCCGATAGGCGCCAGATTTCTTCAGCTTCGCGATGAAGTGGCCAAGCGCGGAGTCGGCGTAGGCGATCTCACCGTCGTAGAGATGCGAGGCATACTTTTCGGAGAAGGGCGGCGGCGGCTCGTAAGGATCATGGGGATCGTAGAGGTGGACCCACATGAAGCGCGGATTACTCCGGGGGTGGTGGTTGAGCCATGATTCCGCATGCTGGACGACGGTAGTGGCGCGGCGTTCGACGCGTCCCCAGCGCTCTTTTGTATTGGGCCTGGCGGGGAAGTTGTCGTAGAAATCGAAGCCGCGGTCGAGGCCGGGAGCGAGTCCCTGGCTGTCGAGGATGACGGCTCCGATGAAGGCAGCGGTTTGATATCCCTGCTTCTTGAGAAGTTCAGCCCAGGTGACGTGCTGGGGCGAGAGAGGGATTCCGAAGTCGGTGACGCCGTGGACGCTGGGCAGCAAGCCGGTGAGAATGGTGGTGTGAGAAGTGTTGGTGATGGGGCTGTGCGTGAACGCCTGCGTGAAGCGGATGCCGTCGGCGGCGATGCCGTCGATGGTGGGAGTTTCAACCTGTTTGTATCCGTAGCAGCCGACATGGTCGGCGCGCAGAGTGTCGATGGTGATGAGGAAGACGTCGGGCTTGGGGGCGGAAGTCTGCGCGTGGAGCGGCGCCGGGACGAGGGCGCCGGCTGAGATCAAGACGCAGAGAAGCAGATTGGCCGCTCGATTCATCAGGGGTCAGCGTATCACAGGGGCTCTGCTGGGCGGCGTTTTGCGGGTACGGCATTGGGATACACTGAAGGGAAACTTTCGTTGAGCGGTCGAGGGAAAGCTTGAACCACAGAGGGCACAGAAGGCACGGAGGTCACGGGGGACTGCTTGGGCTGGTATTTTCGCTTGCGATATTGGTTTCTGTTGCCGCGGTCGCGCAGAACGCTCCGGCGGCGAAAAGCACTCAGGGCGGCCTTAACGTGGTGCTGATCACGATTGATACGCTGCGCGCGGATCATGTCGGTTGCTACGGAGACCAACAGATCAAGACTCCGAATATTGATGGGCTGGCGGCGGACGGGACGCGCTTTGAGCGGGCGTTCGCGGTGGTGCCGGTGACGCTGCCATCGCACACGACGATGCTGACGGGGACGTATCCGATGCTGAGCGGGATGCATGACTTCAGCGTGAACAAGCTGAGTCCCGCGCAGCCGACGATGGCGTCGGTACTGAAGCAGGCGGGATATGCGACGGGAGCGGTGATTGCGGCGGCGGTGCTGGACTCGCGGTTCGGTTTGAACCATGGATTCGATTTTTACTACGACCACTTCGACTTCTCGCGGCTGGATGAGAAGAACCTGGAAGAGATGGAGCGTCCGGGCAACGAGGTGGCCGATGTTGCGCTGGACTGGCTGGGAAAGAGTTCCGCGGAGAAAAACTCGGCGTCATCCAAGAAATTCTTTTTGTGGATGCACCTCTACGATCCGCATTTTCCTTACAACCCTCCGGAGCCATATAAGCAGGAGTATGCCGACCGTCCCTATGACGGAGCGATTGCATTTGCCGATGCGCAGGTGGGGCGGCTGCTGCATTACTTGAAGGAGAAAGGGATTTACGAGAATACGGTTATTGTGCTGGCCGGCGATCATGGAGAAAGTTTGGGAGAACACGGAGAAAAGACGCACGGTTTTTTTATCTACAACGCGACCATGCATGTGCCGCTGATTATTCGGGTGCCGGGAAGTCCGGGGGGACGGACGGCGGCCGATCCGGTTTCGCTGGTCGATCTGATGCCGACTGTGCTGGGAGCGGTGGGAGTGGAGGTTCCATCGGACGTGCAAGGGAAGAGTCTGCTGGCGGAGGTGCGCGGCGGCAGCGCCGAGACGCCGGCTGAGCGGGATCGCAGCTTGTATGGAGAGACGTTCCTGCCGCGGATTCACTTCAACTGGAGCGAGCTGCGGGGCGCGGAAAATACGAAGTATCACTTCATCGACGCGCCCAAGCCGGAGTTGTACGACCTGGCGAAAGATCCAGGGGAGACTCATAATCTGCTCGGCGAAAAGAAGGCGGTGGCCGAGGAGATGCGGGCCAAGCTGGCGGCGATGATTCGGGACTACAGCGCGGGCAAGGAACTGGCGGAGAAGACGGGGCTGGATCCGGCGCTGATGGAGCGGCTGAAATCGTTGGGGTATGCGGCATTTTCGGGCGGCAATGCCAGTCGCGATCCCACGATCAGTGGTCGAGAGTTGCCGGATCCGAAGGATCGGATTGCCGCGTATGAGGAGTTTTCGGACGCGATGGCGGCGAGCCAGCATGGGCGCTATGAGGAGTCGATTGAAAAACTGAAGGCGATGATCAAGACCGAGCCGAACTCGGTTCCGGCGCATTACATGCAGGGGCTCAATTATTATCGGTTGAATATGTTTTCGGAGGCAGCGGGGGAGTTGCAGAAGGCCGTGGACCTTAGCCCGGATTATGCGCTGGCGGTTTTCAATCTGGGGATGGCGCAGGCGCACGCCGGGCAGAGCGATGCCGCGATTGGGACGTTGCAACGCGCACTCGAACTTGATGGCACGAATTTTGAGGCTGCGTTTAATTTAGGCGTGGTGTACATACAAAAACGTGATCTGGAGCACGCGGCGGAGTCGTTCCGGAAGTCGGTGGCGGCAAACCCAGACTTTGCGCGCGGACACCGGGCGCTAGGGGAGACGCTGCTTTACCAGGGGAAGACTGACGAAGCGATTGCAGAATTGCGGCGTGCAGTGGAACTGGCGCCGGACGAGCCGATAATGCATGAATCACTGGCCAAGGCGCTGGACGCGAAGGGGTTGACAGCGGAGGCCGCGGCGGAGCGGCGGCGCGCGGGAAAGCCGGGGCCGCAATGACAGTGGGGAAGGAAGCAGGGGCCCTTCGACTCCGCGTGTTGCTCCCTGCGGGAGAGACACGCTCCGCTCAGGGTGACAGGAGAATATCTCGAGGCATTGCGACGCTCGCAGTTCTGACATTCATGGCTGGTTTCGCCTTCGGCGTTTCCGCCCCCGGGCAAACGAAGATAGGGACGACGCGGAAAAATGCTGACGAATCGCCAGTGCGGAAGCCGAGCGTGATATTGATCACCATCGATACCACGCGCCCAGATCACCTGGGGTGCTACGGCGCGCGGGACGTGAAGACTCCCACGCTGGATTCACTGGCCCATGACGGGGTCGTGTTCGAGCGGGCAATTTCGCAGGTTCCATTGACGTGGCCGTCGCACGCGGTGATTCTGACCGGGACCTATCCTTTTCAAAATGGGGTGCAGGACTTTACGGGACAACCGCTGGGCGCCCAGTTTCGCTCCGTGGCGCAGGCATTCAAGCAGGCCGGATACGCGACAGGGGCGGTGGTGAGCGCGTTCGTGCTGGACCGGAGCTGGGGCCTCGGACGGGGATTTGATTTCTACGACGACGCATTCTCGGCGAAGACGTTTCAGATAAAAGAAACGGGGTTGGTGGACCGCCGCGCGGGCGAGAGCGTGGCGCATGCGATTGCGTGGTTGAAGAGGACGCCGAAGCGACCCTTCTTTTTCTGGCTGCACCTCTACGATCCGCATAGCCCGTACGATCCCCCGGAGCCATACAAGACGGAGTACAGCGCGCATCTCTACGATGGCGAGATTGCCTATGCGGATCACGAACTGGGCGGCTTGATGACATGGCTGAAGCAGAATCATCTTTATGATTCCTCGCTCATCGTCATGTTGAGCGATCATGGCGAGTCTTTGGGGGAGCACGGGGAAGACGAACACGGGTTTTTTGTCTACAACGCCACCGTACATGTGCCGCTGATCGTGAAACCGCCAGCGGGAAGCGGGATTCCGGCGGGGCGAAGAAGTGAACCGGTGGAAACGGCCTCGGTGGGACCGACTCTGCTGCAAATGGCGGGCGTGAAGGATGTGATTCAGAAGCAATTCCAGGCGCCGGCGTTGCTGGACACAAAGCCGGGAGACAAGGCAGCCAGCAAGCCAGCCAGCAAGCCAGCCGAAAAGGAGCTTGCATATAGCGAGACTTTTTATCCCTTCAGTTCGTTTGGGTGGAGTCCGCTGCACGCGCTCGAGACGGCGCGATTTCACTTTATCGAAGCGCCCAAGCCGGAGTTGTACGACCTCGAAAGCGATCCCGGGGAAACCCACAACATTGCAGGCGAGCAACCGGCGACAGTGGCCGTGCTGCGGGAGAAACTGCAGGCGCTCGTGGCGCGCAATCCGTTCCGCGGACAAGAAGGGGCAGCCGGGAACCTGAGCCCGGAGGCACAGGATAAATTGCGGGCTCTCGGCTACTTCGGCTTTCGCGCCGCAGTCTCACCGGAGGCTCTGAAGCAGGGACTGGCCGATCCCAAGGACAAGCTGGGGGAGTTCAACTCGATTCTGAAGGCGCAGGACGCATTCCAGACGGGCAAAGTGGAACAGGGTGAAGGGCTGCTCGGCAAAGTCGCGGAGGAGGATCCGAAGATTTATGTGGTGCCGTTCATGTTGGGGGAATTGGATCTGCGACTCGAAAATTGGGAGAAGGCGGCCGCGGAGCTGGAACATTGCCTGGAGCTGAATCCGGATTTCGATAATGCGATGACTGGATTGGCACGGGCATTGGCAAAGGTGGGGCGCGAGGACGAAGCAAAGAGCTGGCTCGACAAAGCGTTGCAGAACAATCCGCAGAACTACCGTGCGTGGTACCAGAAAGGTCTGCTGGAAGCGGGCGATCCGGTGGCAGCGCAAGCAGCGTACGAGAAGGCAATTGCCGCGCAACCGAACTTTTCCGCGGGGCAGCGCGAATTCGGGATGCTCTTGTTTGAACAGAAGAATTACGCTGGAGCGGCGCCTCATCTGGAGAAGGCAATCGACCTGGGGCTGGACGATGCGCGAATGTACAATTTTCTAGGAATTTGCTACAACCGGACGAATCGAACGGCCAAGGCGGTGCTGGAGTTTGAGCGGGCCATGCAGCGTGACCCGAAACTTGCGGAAGCGCACCTCAACCTGGCGTTCGCGCACCAACTTCTCCACCAGACAAAAGCCGCGCGTGAGGAATACCGCGTAGCTTGCAGGCTGGAGCAACAGTTTTGCAAATACGTGCCAGCGGACTAATTTTTCAGGACAAGCTCAGGCAAGGACTGCGAAGCTTAGTGTTTGGCTGCGGCGCGCAGGCGCTGGGCTTCGGAGCGTTCGTGCTCGGCGTCGGCTGTGCGTCCCAGTTGGGTGTAGGCGTCCGCCAGAAACGCGTGCGGTTCAGGGGACGCGGGCTGAAGTTCAGCGGCGGAAGTTAGAGGCGCTAGAGCTTTTTCGGGGGTGCCTGAGAGGGCCAAAGCGCGGCCGAGAAGCAGGTGCGCGGCATAATGTTTCGGGCGGAGTTCGGTCACCTTCTGGTATTCGCGGACGGCGTCGGGCAGGCGGTCGGCGCGCGCGTAGGCGGTCGCAAGAAGGAATAGGGGTTCGGGCCATTCCGGCGAGCGGGAGACGGCGATTTCGAGCTGTTCGATCGCGCCGGGAAGGTCTCCGGTTTCGAAGAGTGCGGAGCCGAGCTGGTAGCGAGGGACGGTCAGGTCGGGGCGCATTTCGACAGCTTTGCGTAGCACCGGCACTGCCTTTTCGTAATCTTTCAATGAAGTCAATGCTGTCCCCAACTGCAGGTAGGTAATCGGAAGGTTCGGTTCGAGCGCGATCACTTGCTGGAGCAGCGGCACGGCCTCCGCAAAGCGCATCTCTTCCTTGGCCATTTCCGCGCGGTGCAGTAAATTTACGACCTCAACCTTATCTTTGGGATCGGCGCCCGTGTCCTTGATGCCCGGCATGCTTGACGAACTGCTGTCGGTGGCGACGTATCCCAGAGCGTTCAGCCGTTCCTGAAGGCCGGGATCGGGCACCACTGCAGGTGCTTCCTTCGTGGTGCTTGTTTTCTGGCGAAACACATCGAGCTGGCTGGCTAACGTGTTCGCTACCGCCGGCGAAGCGGGCGCCAGATTGTGCTCTTCTTTCGCGTCTGCCGGTTCGTCATAGAGTTCGTCGCGCGGCGCCTGAACGAAGAGATACTTTCCCGAGCGCAGCGAGCGCAACGCGCTCCAGCCGAAAGTGCGATGCGGATAGTCGCTCTCGGCATAGGCCGGGCGATCCGGGGATGATGTCTCGGCCGGGTTGCGTGTCGTTTTTCCGGTCCGAGTGACGGAGGCCGTTTTCAAAAGAGGCAGCAGAGATTCTCCCTGAACCGCTGCCGGGACTGGGATTCCCACGGTTTGCAACATGGTAGGTAGAACATCAACCAGGCGGGCGCGGGTGGAAATTCGGGTTCCGGCAGAACGCGCGCCCGGCAGCTTAAAAAGCAGGGGCACGTGAATGGTTTCGTCGTAGAGGAAGATGCCGTGGGTGGCTTCGCCGTGCTGGCCAAGGGCTTCGCCGTGGTCGGCCATCACGGCGATGAGCGCGCCATCATAAAGACCGCGAAAACGCAGCCAAGCTAGAAACTTTCCCACCGCCGCATCGACGTAGGCGATCTCGCCGTCATAAGGCGTGGAGGCGTAGCGCGTTTTGTAGGGCTCGGGAGGATCATAGGGATCATGCGCATCGTAAAGATGCACCCAGATGAAGAACGGCCCATCGTGATGCTTGCTTAACCAGTCGAGCGCGCGTCCAATGACTTCGCCGCCGCGGCGCTCGATCGACTGATAGCGATCTTCTCCCACGTGGCGGCGGTGGAACCCGGCGTCGTAGGTATCGAATCCGCGCTCAAAACCTGGGGCGGAGCGCGTTTCGGGATCCAGAACAAGCGACCCGACGAAGGCTGCCGTGTGATAGCCGTTACTACGAAAGATGTCGGGAGCGTAGGGCAGGTCCGCGGCCAGCGGAACGCCAAAATCAATCACCTGATGGAATTGTGGATAGGTTCCCGTGAGGATAGTGGCATGGGAGGCGGTCGTGATCGGCACCTGGGAATAGGCGTGGGTGAAAACCACGGATTGGCGCGCCAGGGCGTCCAGGTTCGGTGTGATTCCTCGCTTGGAGCCGAGGAATCCCATCCGGTCGGCGCGAGTCGTATCTAGCGTAATGAGGATGACGTTGGGCGGTGGTGCGGATGCAGCAAACATCGGGCTGCAAGCCAACAACAGGGCAAACAACAGGCGGCGCAGAAAATGCATGGGTAAGAAAAGTTTATCACCGGAAGCGGCAGTCAGCCGACTAGTTGAACGACGCTGACAGATGGAAACCCTACGGGCGATGTGGAGGTGGACCAGGGGGATCGGCTCAAATCAAATCTATTTTGGCGCCGCCGCTATCTCCGACTGCAGGCGCTTCAAAAGGTCGCGTGCCTTCGGTGAAAAGGGAGAGTCGGGGAAAGCCTTGAGGTAGGTTTCGAGTTGCGTGACGGCGTCAGTGGTCCGCTTTTGCTCCAGGTAGAGATTTACGAGCTGCAGGTGGGCTTGCGAAAGCTTTGGATCGAGTTGCAGAGCGCCTTGCAGGCTCTTCTCGGCGAGTTCAGGCCGGCCAGTGCGAATGTAAACCGACCCTTGCAGGAACTTGCCGAAGGCGGAGTCAGGACGGCGCTGAAGTCCTTCATCGATCTCGTGTTCGGCATCGGCATAGTGCTGTGTGATTACGAGCACGTTTGCCAAATTGAAGTATGCCTGGCCGTCGTTCTGATTTGACTTGAGGGCGGCTTCGAACTGGGATTGGGCGGCATCAAAATTCTGGCGGCTGAGGTAGTCGGCGCCCAGATTATTGTTGGCGGGATAGAACTCCGGCGAAAATTCCAGAGCTTTGCGGTAGTGCTCGATGGCGTTGTCGACATTCCCTTTATGATCGGCGTTCTGGCCCTTTTCAAACTCCTTGAGAGTTTTCTTCGGGAAATGGCGGTAGTATTCGGCGGTATCGACGAGGAAAGGATTGCTGCCCTCGACGCGGCCGGCCACTGGATCTTTCCTGGCGCTTGCGCGCGGCACTAAACGAATATCCACGAAATTCGTCGGCGCGGTCGAGGGGTCTACCTCCGCCGTTATGCTGATCGGTTCGTAACCATCGTCGCTGACTGAAACCCGGTATTCGTTTGCCACCAGGCTATAGAAGCCGAAGCGGCCCTGATCGTCGCAATACGAACTGGTGATTGGACTACCGCGCATTTCGAGCGAGATCAGGACTGGGTGGGGAGGAAAATCGCCCCTTACCACTCGGACTGTGCCAATTATTTTCCCGAACTGGAGTTGTTGTTGGGCGCAAAGCGGGTCGGAAATTGATAAGAAGGCCAGAAGCGCGGACAATCGCACAATATGCCGAGTCCAATCCATAACGCGCCCCTAAGAGATGCCAGGCAAGAGAAAAAGGCTTGCTGCCAAAAATCGGCAGCAAGCCTTGAAAGCGGTGCAGTTTCAGTCTAGAAGTTGAGCTTCAGCCCGAACTGCATTTCACGAGGATTGAGCGTTCCAGCAGCCTGACCGAAGTTGGAAACGGGCTGCAGATCGTTCCTTTGCACCGACGGATTCGCATCAAATCCATACGCGGCGTACTTGTTGTTCGCTCCTCCACCGGCGGTTGCGAGGATGAAGTTCGCACGGTTGAACACGTTAAAGGCATTCGCGTCGAACTTTAGGGCAAATCTTTCCGTCAGTTTGAAGGTCTTAGACATGGTCATGTCCGCAAACCAGTTCCCTGGGCCGACAAAGCTATTGCGGCCGAGAGCGCCCACACAGGCTATGCAGGGCGTAGAGAATGTAATGCCCTGTACAGTAGTAACGGATGGTGAGCCATTGACATATGATCCTGCAGCCGCTCCCCAGCCATTGGCCCAAGCATCGTGGCTGATCCCCTTGATGCCGGTAACCGAAGAACTTGGCCGGTCGTTCCTGCCATGGTCCAGGTTGAAGTCGCCACCAAAATTGGTGCAGTCTCCCGCGGCAATGCCTGATGTTGAGCAGTCACCGCCGAGGTGAGCCGGAGAAGAGGTGAAGGGTTGCCAGTGAGCTCCGGTCTGGAACTGCCAGATTCCGTTCAGGTTCCATCCGCCGGCGATCGCGCCCATTGCGCCCTTCAAGCTCTGTCCAGGCAACTGCCAGACGTAGTTGAAGACCAGTCGATGGCGAATGTCATAGATCGAATCGCCCCGGTCCAAGCCGGGAATCGTTTGATCCAGGGAATACCCTTCGCCAGCAGCCGCGCCGTTGGCGGTGGTGGCGCCGCTGTGCCAGGTTGACCCGTCGTCAATCGAGTGGCTGTAGGTGTAATCCAGGTTGAAGAGCAAGCCGTGAGACATCTGGCGCTTCAACGAGCCCTGGAACGAGTTGTAGTTGGAGTTGACGGCATTTTGCCAGTTGCGCAACGTGCCGTAATCCGCATTCAGCCTTCCACCCAAGCCGGTCAAGGTCCGGCCGAGGTTGTCCGTAACCGTGGAACCAGCCGGAAGCAGAGAACCGGGCTGCCGGTTGATGTCCTGGGCGCGGAACAGCTTATGTCCAGCCGTGCCCACGTACTTAACGTCAATTACAGTCTTGGGCATGATTTCGCGCTGGATGTCGAGGTAGAAGTTGTAAACGTACGGATCCCGGACGCCCTGCGGAAAGATAATTCCGGTCAGGATTGCCTGGTTCGGATTGCCCGGATCCCAGCCCTCGATGTTGCCATGGTTCTGGGCCTGAGACGGTGAGCCGGAATTCCCCGGATTCGAGCCTGGTCCACTGAACGTGGGCACGATTGATGGATTCTGGGTGCAAACGCCGCCACTGCAAGTGGTCGGGCCGTAGATAACATCGGAACCGGCGGGCTGGTTGGATCCCCCTGCTACTGCGTTAAAGGAATAGTAGGGAAGGTTCCAGCGCGAGTTTGAGAGCGGGTTGTAGAGTGTGCCCTCGTAGGCTACGCCGAAGCCGCCACGCAATGAGGTTTTGCCGTCCCCGAACACATCCCAGGCGAAACCGAGACGGGGACCGAAGTTGTTGTGGTCACCCGCACCGAGAGTTGCGGAGGGAGCAAAGCCGCCCGCGTCCGGTCCGCATCCTTTTGCTAACTGTGCAAGCGCGAGGTTGGCACAGCCCACGGGGCTGTTGGCGTTATACAACTCGTTCAGCAGACCGTTGCTTGCACCCAGGATGTTCGCGTTCGGCGTGGTGCCGCCCAGGATAAACGTAGTGGCGACATTGGCTTCATCGTGGTGCCGCTGAAAAAGGTCATAGCGGAGGCCAAGGTTGAGCGTGAGGCGCTTGCTGACCTTCCAATCATCCTGGAAGTAGGCGCCAAACTCCAGATTTCGCCAGTGGCGAATGTTGTCGTTCAGTACGCCCTGGGGATCTGCGTTATATGAGGAGCAAGGAGCCTTGCAGATTCCAGGATCGGTGCCAGCGGCCTGGTAGTAAGGCGCGTCAGCGGCAAAGCCCACCTGGTCATAGAAGTAGTAGGAAGATCTGCCTACGTTGAACTCGCTGTTTTCGATGTTGCGGCGGAAGTCCGCCCCAACCTTCATGTTGTGATTGCCATGGCTGATCGAAACCATGTCAGAGTAGGTGTAAATGTTCTCCTGGAAGTTCTGGGGGTAGCCGTTATAGGAGCCGAACCCGAGTTGACTGGTATTGGAGAAGTGGATCTGCGGAACGCCGCCGATGCTGACTTTAATATCGTTGGTGTTCTGCAGGTAGCCGACGCGGACCTCATTCAGGACGGTCGGGCTAAAAGTGTGTACCCAGCTTGCCGTGCCCACGGGGAAGTTCAGGTGCTGCGGGTTGGTGAATCCACGGGTGGCGGCGATATTGCCAGGACCAAATGAATCGGTATCGCGATTGTAGTTGTAGCTGATGTAGAAGCGATTGTTGGTGTTCCAGTTATAGTCGACGCGGAGCGAGGCTTCGTTGCCGTTGAACAGATTGCCGAGGGTTTGCGTCTGGGTGCCGAAAGTCGCAACGCTACTATCGAGGATGGCGGCGCTGCGATCCGCTAGTGTGCCGGGCGTACCAGCAGCCGGTTTGTTGACGCACCCGGCAAGCCCGAGGTTGGTGTAGTCGGTTGAGGTGACACCGAAGATGTTAACGAGTTTTTGGTGCTGGAGAGTGGTATATCCACCAAATCCATTGTCCAGGCAAAGTGCGCTGGAATAGTCGGGCAACGTGGTGGCGGTAAGCCCAAAATAACAATCGGCGCTATAGATGGGGCATTTCGTGGTCGACACGGGCGTTCCCGCGTTGTGTGCTGGGAAGGTGCTGTAAAGAAGAGCAGCGGTCGAATTTGTTATCTGTCCATCTACTCCCATGCCTAAATTGGCATTCTTGTCAGCGGCTATTACCGCGGCTGCCCACGCGGGAGACTCTTGTTGAATATTGATGGGCGATCCTTGCGATTTGTAACGGTCCCCCTGCATGGAGAGAAAGAAGAACAGCTTGTCCTTCATGATGGGGCCGCCGAAAGTA
Source organism: uncultured Acidobacteriaceae bacterium (assembly GCA_963821295.1). Taxonomy (GTDB): domain Bacteria; phylum Acidobacteriota; class Terriglobia; order Terriglobales; family Acidobacteriaceae; genus Acidiflorens. The sequence continues at coordinate 321,245 of CAWGDB010000005.1, forward strand.
AGCCCGAACTGGTTGAAGCGGGTGGGCGGCTGCGCGATTCCGCCCTGCTTCAAGAAGAAATAATTGGCATCGACAACGTCGTTGCGGATGTACTCCCATGCGCTGCCATGCCAGGCGTTGGTGCCCGACTTGGTCACCAGATTGACCGTGCTGCCGGCGCTGTTGCCATACTGCGCAGACATGTTCAAGGTCAGTTGCTGGAATTCCTCGACCGAATCCTCAATCGGCACGTTCACCACGCCGCCGCTCAGGCCTTTGTTGGAGACGCCGTTGACGAGGAAGCCGTTGAAATCTTCACGCAGGCCGTTGACGACCGTGTCGTGGCCGTTCTCGAAGTCCACACCCATCACGTTCACCGCGCCCGCGCTCAACTGCATCAAGTCGAACACGTTGCGGCCGTTGAGGGGCAGGTTGCTGATCTGGGTGGAGCTTACCGTGGTGGCCAGCTTTGAATCTTCCGTATTGACGTCGGAGAGTGCGCCGGTCACTTCTACGACTTCGGATGCCTTACCAATCTGCATCTTGAAGTCGACGTGCGCGATCGTTCCGGCGTTCAGTGCCACACCGTTATTGCTCACGGTTTTGAAGCCCGCCGCTTCAACGTTGAGATTGTAGGCGCCAACCGGGAGCTCCTTAATGACATAGTTCCCGCTGGCATTCGTCATGACCGATTGGGTCAGGTCGTTTGACGTGTTCTTGACCGTAACCTTGGCATTTGCGATCGCGGCACCGCTCGGGTCGGTCACGGTGCCGGTAAACTGTCCATTTTGAACCTGGGCGAAGGCGCTGAAGCTCAGCGCAAGGACGGCAAATACGGCGAGGCAGAACTGCAATCTTTTCATTCCTAACCCCCTAGAATCTGGTGGCGCTTGGTTTTTGGTGTGCACGGAAAACACTTTCAAAGCTATCCACTTCTTACTCGAACCTGGAAACCACATCCCAACGAGCTACGGGATGACTCGCTTGCTACGTATCCTGCTGATTCTGCTGGCCATTACCGGACTTGAACAGTAGGAAACAACTTTCCTTACCCGGGAACCTGGACAGCTAGTGCTTTTAGAGTAGGTTGGCACTTGTGGAGCCAAAACTAAGATCGTTATGTTTCATTGACTTACTGAGAATTCTTGCTGTCAAACTATGACAAACGGAATGGAGTCTTCGGTGGATATTCCAAGTTTTGTATAAAGTGGCAGGGGCTCGGTCGCGATGTGGTGGGGAATGTCGTTCAGCGTTTCTGAGTCGCGCGAGGCTGGTGGGCCCCCTCGGAAACAACTCCGCGGCCTTCCTCCAGGACAAGTTCCTGGTCAGCGGATTGGGTGCCGATGTGGTCGACTTGGCCGCTCGGCCAGCGCACTGTGATCGAGTCGACGCGGGTGGCTGCGCCTAGACCGAAATGGAGACGCGGGTCGCTGGCACTTTCGAAGCTGCTGTTGGTGCGGACCTCGGCATATTGCTTGGATCCGGCGGCGACGATTTCGACTTGGGCGCCGAATCCGTCGCGGTTGGACTTGTGGCCGATGGTCTTGATTCGGAGCCAGTGTCCCGATGAGGGCACCTCGTTGCGCAGGAGGACTGGCGAGCCGTCCATCACGGTGAAGAGGAGATCCTGGCGGCCACGGTTCCAGAAGTCGGCGGCCAGGGCGGCGCGGCCGATGTATTTATTGGCAAGGGCAGGGCTGGATTTTTCGGCGATCTCGTCGAACTTTCCAATCTTCGATTCGAACTTTGATTCAAAACCAAGATTGTGAAACAGGAACGGGCGCTCGGCATAACCCACGCCGAAAGATTGACCCTCCACCTGCGCGTCGACGTGGCCGTTGGCGATGAAAATGTCGGGCCATCCGTCGTTGTCATAGTCGAGGAACTTCGCGCCGAAGCCGAGATACGGGTAGCTGATGGCGCCGATGTTGGCGGGACCAGCCATGTCAGTGAACTCGCCGTTGTGATCGTTGTGGTAGAGGTTGTTGGAGTCGTCGGAGAAATTGGTCTTGAGGATGTCGGGCCAGCCATCGCGATCGTAGTCGGCGGAGTCGATGCCCATGCCAGCCTGCTCGTGACCGTCAGAGCTGTAGGCCACGCCCGCTTCGGCGCCGACTTCTTCGAATCCACCTTTGCAGTTGTTGTGGTAGAGCAGGCTGGGTGAGGAGTCGTCGGCGACGTAGAGATCGAGGCAGCCGTCCTTATCGTAGTCGAGCCAGAGGACGCCGAGGCCGTAATATCGATCGGGATCGATGTTCAGCTTTTCGGTGACGTCGGTGAAGGTGCCGTCTCCGTTGTTGTGGTAGAGACGGTCGCGGGAACCCTTGAGGCCGCGCGGGCCGCAGTTCACAGGGATGCCGCGGTATTGGCAGAAGGGGCCGACGCCGAAGGGCGGAAGGTTGTTCATGTCTACATCGACGTAATCGGCGACGAAGAGGTCGAGGTTGCCGTCGTTATCGTAGTCTCCGAAAGCCGCGCTGGTTCCCCAGCGGCCTTCATTGGCTACGCCAGCTTTCGCGGTGACATCAGTAAATGTTCCGTCGTGATTGTTGTGGTAGAGCGCCGAATGGTCAAAGCCGGTGATGTAGACATCTTCCCAGCCGTCGTTGTCGTAATCGCCAATGGCTACGCCGTATCCCCAGCCGCAGAAGTTGAGGCCGGACTTGGCGGAAACGTCGGTGAAGGTGCCGTCGTGATTGTTGTGATACAGCTTGGGCGGATGGCATTTTCCGGCCTTGTAGTCCTCGATCGAAGAGCCGTCAATAAGAAGGATGTCGAGCCAGCCATCATTGTCGTAATCGAAGGCGGCAGCGCCTCCGCATTGAGTTTCGACGATGTAGAGCTTTTCCTTGCTGCCGCAGTTGAGGTGGAAATCGATTCCGGCGGCGCGGGTGACGTCGACGAAGAGGGGCGGGGATGAGGTTGAAGTTTCCGCTTTTGATTTTGGCGCGCCCGAGTTCGGTGCCGGTGAGTGGTGCGGGGTGGCGCGGTTGGATTGCGCGGCACCGGTCAGAATCAAGACTCCAGCCAGCGCAAGGAGAAGAAAGGCAGCCAGCGCGAGGCGGATAATTCTTATGATCGCGATCACTGGTCGCGCCCGGTGGCCATGCCGGCGGTGGGTCGCTGCGACTTTTTGAGTTCGGCGAAGCGCTCGCGCTCGGAGTGGGCGTCGTCGTTCTTGCCGAGCTTTTCGAGGGCTCGCGCCAACTGATAATGCGGGCTGGGATCGGTGGGCTTCAGTTCGATTGCCTTGCGGAGAGAAATCACCGCTCCGGCGAATTGCCCGGCGAGCACTTGTGCCTTGCCCAGGTTGTACCAGGCATCGGAGTTGCGTGGGTCGAGTTGTGACGCCTGCTGCAGGGAGGAAACGGCGGCAACGTATTGTCCGCGTTCGAGGAGAGACCGGCCGAGTTCATAGACTACCGCCGGGGATTCTCCCGAGCGGCGCAACTCTTCTTTATATTCGACGATGGCCTCATCGTCGCGGCCGAGACTGGCGTAGGCGAATCCCAGGTGGTAATGCCCGAGGCGGATGTTTGGCTCGATCTTAAGCGCGGTTTTGAACTCGTCGATGGCTTGCAGGCTGCGATTGGAATTCAGATAGGCGCGCCCGAGCAGCACGTGGGCAAGGGCGTTCGAAGGGTCGAGCTTGGTTGAGGCCTCCAGTTCATCGGCGGCGGATGGGTAATTCTCCTGGCTCAGAAACACGAGCGCGAGGTCGAAACGGATGGCGGGATCCTTGGGGCTGAGATCACGAGCGTGGACGAGCTGATCTTCCGCCTGCTTGAGGTCGCCGGTTTTTAAATAGGCAATCCCCAGGTAATGGCGTAACTCGGGATCGCCCGGCCAATGTGAGACTGACTGCTGGCCGAATACTACTGCTTCCTGGAGTTTGCCTGAGTCGATGGAATGCAGGATCTGCTCGCGTGCTTCCGAAGGAGTTTGCGCGGATGCCGTCAGGCAAAGGGCGACAAGCGAGGCGACAATCAAGATGATGAGGAAATACGGCGCGGCTGCGCCTTTGACCGCCGCGTTTGTCTTTGGAGTTGTTGTCACGATCGCTGTTGTCATCGTATCGTTTTTGCGCGACCGCTCGCAATGCGGCGCATGCACGACCATTGAGGAATGACAATGAACAAAGACGATTTTCTGCGGATGTTTGCTTACGATCAGTGGGCGAATCGGGAGTGTCTGAGAGCGATGCGTGGGGGTGGCGCCGCGGGCGGTACAGTGAAGCGAATCGCGCACATTCTTTCTGCGGAGAAGCTGTGGCTTGAACGCATCCGGCGGGAACCGCAGAGCCTGCCAGTGTGGCCCAATTCGACCATCGCCGATTGCGAAGGGTTGGCGGATGAAATGGCGGGTGCGTGGCGCAACTATCTGAACGAGCTTTCTCCGGCTGGACTGGACGAGAAGATCGAATACAGGAATAGCAAAGGGGAAGCGTGGTCGAGCCGCGTGGAAGATGTGCTGATCCATGTGCTCATGCATTCGGCGTATCATCGCGGGCAGATTGCGCTCGAGATGCGGGCTGCGGGAATTGAGCCGGCGTACACGGACTTTATACATGCGGTGCGTCAGGGACTGTTGAAAAGTTAGAAGTCACAAGTCAGATTACAGAACGAAACGATGGATTGGGGAACGATCAAACGCGTGTGGCTGCCGCTGGCGCTGACGGTCGTGGCGCTCACAATGATCTTTCCTAAAGCCATTGCCAGAATCTGGCGCGGTCCGGCGACGTGGATTGGATTCGCCTTGGTCGTGTTAGGAATGGCCGGGGTATATACGGCGCGCTATACGCTTGGACAGTCATTTTCAATTAAGGCGAAGGCGAAGGCCCTGGTGACAACCGGCATCTATTCGCGGATACGCAATCCGATCTATGTTTCCGGCGTCGTTTCCCTGGTGGGAATCGCGATCATGATTGGCAGATATGAACTGTTCTGGTTGCTGGCCGTGATCATTCCAATCCAAATCTGGCGGGCACGAAATGAAGCCCGTGTTCTGGAGGAGAGGTTCGGCGACGAATATCGGGAGTACCGGAAGAGAACTTGGTTTTAGAGTTCACCGCAACAATTGAAGAGGCAAAGATGGCAAGAAAGGTAAGTCGGAAGCGCGTCGCAGTAAATGAAGTAGACAAATACATAGCAAACGCCCCAAAAGATGTTCAGCCGAAATTGAAAGAGATTAGGGCCGCTATCCGCGAGGCGGCTCCCGGCGCAACGGAACGCACAGATTACTTCCAATGGCCTGGATATTCTTATGAGGGCTATGACTACAACGGAATGTTTGTGTGGTTCAGCTTTAAAACGCCATATATACGGCTACATTTACGACCGCCGGTGATACAAGACCATAAACGGGAACTTGCAGGTTGTACGACAACGAAGGCCATCATTAGCTTCCCGGCAGACAAAGCGATATCGATGGCATTAGTAAAGAAGCTTGTTAAAGCAAGCTTAAAGGTAATGAAGCGATAAATCGCGATTGCACTCAAACTCCTTCTCCTCACTCGCTCTACTACGCCGTGGCCTCGCTGTTATCATTTCAGCCGATGAAATCGTCATTATTGAGAACCCGAGCCTGCCTAGTTCCGCTGTATCTAGTGTCCTTTACTCTCTGCCTCCGCGCGGAGGAGTCTAAACTCGACCCGCTTCCCGTGCCGGTCTCGAACAACGCGGTTGCCGTTTTGTATGGCCAAGAAACCGGGACCAAAATATTTTCGTTCATGGGGATCGGTGCGAAAAAGACCTGGGATGCGGTTACGAACCGCGCTTACGAACTGGATGTGAAGACCGGCAAGTGGGAAGAGAAGCGTCCGGTGCCGGGCGTTGTCGGACGTTTGGCGGCGTCGGCAGTGGCCCTGGGCGGACAAGTATTTATCTTTGGCGGCTATGTTGTCGACGGGCAAGGCGAAGAGACGACGCTGTCGGATCTGAATGTTTTTGTCCCGTTTGAGAATCGCTACTACCGGGGCAAAGATATTCCCGTACCGGTGGATGATGCGGCAATCGGAGTGTATCGGGATCGCTACATCTTTCTTATTGGTGGATGGTCGAAGACCGAGGCGGTGCGCAACGTACAGGTGTATGACACGGATAAGAATGAATGGATGCAGGCGACACCGCTTCCGGGCACTCCCGTGTTCGGACATGCCGGCGCGATTGTGGGTGACACCATTGTTTATGTGGACGGCGCGTATAAAAACCCCGACAGCAAGGGGCCGAAATATATTGCCTCCAGCGAGTGCTGGATGGGGAAGATTCACACTTCGAGAATGGGAAGCATCACCGGGATCGGATGGACGAAGTTGCCGGCGCATCCGGGAAATGCACGCTACCGCATTGCTGCCGGTGCAGACCCTCGGGAAAAGAAGAAAGGCAAGATCTACTTTTCCGGCGGGACCGATAACCCCTACAACTACAACGGAATCGGGTATAACGGGCAACCGGCCGAACCATCCCCGGTCACCTTCGCCTTTGACCCGCGCTCAGAAACTTGGGAAACAATCGACGAGAATACGCCGGAGCCGACCATGGACCATCGGGGGCTGCTGGTCACGCAACGGGGCCTGGTGATGGTCGGGGGTATGGAAAAGGGCCAACAGGTAACCTCGAAAGTCACGGTTGTAAAGGCGAGATCCAGGAAGTAACCTTAATAGTGCTTAACCAATAATGCTTAAGCGTTATGTTTGTGGGATTTTCCCTGTCGAACGCACAGTTTGTGTGCCCAATTATCACTAAATCGGGTGACACGAATCACGGCAGAGCATCCCCCGCGAGCATCCAATAGATGTGGCCGCAATTTCAGCGGCATTCTTCGTTGAACGTCTACGATTAACCATCGACAAATCCGTTCAGTCCTAAAAAACTTGGAGGCAAGCCTATGACTGCAGTGATGGAACCGCCCAAGAAACATGCGGCGGGGGATTACATTAATCAGATTCTCAACCTCGTAAAAGCCAAGAACCCGGCCGAGCCGGAATTCCACCAGGCTGTGCTTGAAGTGCTCGATTCTTTGCGACTCGTGTTGGAGCGCCACCCGGAGTATCAGGAAGCGAAGATTCTGGAACGTATCACGGAGCCCGAAAGAGTTCTGATGTTCCGTGTGCCCTGGTTTGACGACAAGGGGAAAGTGCAAGTCAATCGCGGGTTCCGCATTGAGATGAACAGCGCGATCGGGCCCTATAAGGGCGGACTGCGTTTTCATCCTTCCGTGAACCTTGGCATCCTGAAATTCCTGGCGTTCGAACAGGTGTTCAAGAACTCGCTTACCACGCTGCCCATGGGCGGCGGCAAGGGCGGATCGGATTTCGATCCGAAGGGTAAGAGCGATAACGAAGTAATGCGGTTCTGCCAGAGCTTCATGACCGAACTGTTCCGGCACATCGGGCCCGATACGGACGTTCCTGCCGGCGATATCGGCGTGGGCGGCCGCGAAATCGGCTTTTTGTTCGGGCAGTACAAGCGCCTGAAGAATGAATTTGCGGGCGTGCTGACGGGCAAGGGCCTGGGATGGGGCGGCTCGCTGATTCGTCCCGAGGCGACTGGTTATGGCTGTGTCTACTTCGCGGAAGAAATGCTGAAGACGAAGAAAGACAAACTGGAAGGCAAGGTATGCCTGGTTTCCGGCAGCGGCAACGTGTCGCAGTACACAATCGAGAAACTGCTCGACCTGGGCGCGAAGCCGGTCACACTGTCCGATTCCGACGGCGCGATTTATGACGCCGATGGCATCGACCGCGACAAACTTGCGTTCGTGATCGACCTGAAAAATAATCGCCGCGGCCGTATCAAGGAGTACACGGAGAAATTCAAGAAAGCCGTTTATAACCCGACCGACAAGAAGCTTGACCACAACTGGCTGTGGAACATCAAGGCCGATTGCGCGTTCCCGAGCGCCACGCAGAATGAGATCAACGCGAAGGACGCGGCCAATCTCATCAAGAATGGCGTCAAGGTGGTGAGCGAAGGCGCGAACATGCCGAGCACGCTGGACGCAACGAAGCTGTTCCTGGAGCACAAAATCCTGTACGGACCGGCGAAGGCTGCCAATGCGGGCGGCGTTGCCACGTCTGGACTGGAAATGTCGCAGAACAGCATGCGGCTCTCCTGGACCCGTGAAGAAGTGGATGATCGTTTGCACAAGATCATGATCTCGATTCACAGCGCTTGCTACGAAACGGCCGAGAAGTACGGCACGCCGGGCAATTATGTGAACGGGGCCAATATCGCGGGCTTCCTGAAGGTTGCGAACTCGATGCTGGATCAGGGGCTGGTATAGAAAGTTTCTTGTGTGGTGGCGGGGCCGTGCTCCGCTGGGACGGGGCATAGCCCCGTCACCACACGATTCCGAATAACTCTGGCGGGCGGGAGCAACAGAACATCCCGCCCGCGTTTTTGTTGACTGCTGAAGGAGTTTCTTTCGCAGTTTCTGTGGTTGCGCGCCTTGACGATAGTCCGCGCGGAGGATGATTATGTCGAGGGTGCAAAAAATTTTCTGATAAGCGGGTTGGATCGTGGCTCGCTACCCCTTGGCTGACAACCGGCCTGACAACCCGAATTGAAAAGAATCCGATCTAAAAGGAAGGCATGATGACAAATATTGAATGGAAGCGCGCGACCCTGCTCGCGGTTTTACTGCTAGCGGGCTTGGCATTTTTAGCGCAGTCAATGCGGGCGGACGAGGGAATGTGGACCTTCGATAATTTTCCGTCGAGGACCGTCGCCGCAAAATACGGATTCGCGCCTTCGCAGGACTGGCTCAATCACGTGCGTTTGGCGTCGTTGCGCATCGCCGGCGGCTGTTCGGCCTCGTTCATCTCTCCCGAGGGATTAGTGATGACGAATCATCACTGCGTGGTCGAGTGTGTCGAGCAGATCTCTACGCCGAAGGACAACTTCGTCGACGACGGATTTATTGCGAAGACGGATGCCGAGGAGCGGAAGTGTCCCGCGTTCGAACTCGACCAATTGGTTGAAATCCGCGATGTCACAAAGGACGTGCAGGGAGCGATCGCGGGGAAGACGGGTCATGAAGCGAACCGGGCGCTGCATGCCAAAGAGGCGGAACTGCAGCAGAGTTGCGGGTCGGGTGAGAACGTGCGCTGCGACGTGGTGTCTCTGTATCACGGCGGAGTCTATGACCTGTACCACTACAAACGCTACACCGACGTGCGCCTGGTATTCGCACCGGAGTATGCCGAGGCCCAATTTGGCGGCGATCCCGACAATTTCAATTTTCCGCGCTTTGATTTCGATATCGGACTTCTGCGGGCCTATGAAGGAGGAAAACCGGCCTCCAGTCCGGAATACTTGCGGTGGAGCGGGGATGGATCGAAGGATGGGGAACTGGTATTTGTATCGGGCAACCCGGGTGGCACCAGCCGCGAATTGACGAACGCCCAATTGGCGTTTGAACGCGATACTTTCTTCCCCTACCTGATGCCGGTTCTGGCGGAATACCGCGGCCTGCTCGAGGAGTTCCGAACCCGCGGACCGGAGCAGGCGCGCGAGGCCAATGAAGATCTGTTTTTTGTCGAGAACAGTTTCAAGGCCTACGTCGGGCGGCAGGGAGCGTTGCTGGATCCGCAATTTTTTGCGACCAAGGTGGAGGAAGAGAAAAAGTTGCGAGCCGCCACGGACGCGGATCCAAAGCTGGCAGGTGATGTTTCAGCGTGGGGCGACATCGCGAAAATTCAGCAACTGCGCAACCAGCTCTTCGTGCGAAACGTAACTCTGAGTGGCCGCACGTTCCGGTCCGGTCTGCTTGGTTATGCGGTAACGCTGGTGCGAGCGGCGGCCGAGCGCGCCAAGCCCAATTCGGATCGTCTGCCCGAGTTCACCGATCAAGCTCTGGTTGCTGTGCAGCAGGAGCTATCGGCGCCGGTCCCGATTTACAAGGATATTGAAGAACTCGACCTCACATTCTCGTTCACGAGGATCAGGCGCGACCTGGGCACCGACGATGAATTTGTGAAGAAGATGCTAGGCAAAGAGTCGCCTGAACAATTGGCGCAAGGGTTGGTCAACGGCACACGATTGGAGGATCCGAAGGTCCGCGAGGAGTTATATAAGGGCGGACAGAGCGCGGTAGAAGCGTCGACTGATCCGATGATTCGCTTTGCCGCGTCCATCAATCCCGATCTTCTGGCGGTGCGCAAAGATTACGAGGCGCGGGTGGATGCTCCGACCAGGGCCGCTGCCGAGCGGATCGCGAAGGCGCGCTTTGCGGTCTATGGCACGAGCGTCGATCCTGATGCAACGTTTACGGCGCGGCTGAGCTACGGAACGGTGAAAGGCTTCGACAACGCAGAGGGCAAGTTTGTACAGCCCTTCACGACCATGGGAGGTCTTTTCGAGCGGGCCACCGGTGCGCCGCCCTATAAGCTGCCCGAGAGCTGGCTCAAGGCCAAAGGGTCGCTGAACCTGTCGCTGCCCATGAATCTGTCGACGACGAACGACATCATCGGCGGGAATTCGGGCAGTCCGCTTATTAACAAAGAGGCCAAGGTTGTTGGCTTGATCTTTGACGGAAACATCTTCTCTCTGGGCGGAGACTACGGCTACGACGCTAAGCAGAATCGCGCCGTAGCGGTGGACAGCCACGCGCTCCTGGAAGGGCTGCGGAAGGTTTACCACCTGGACCGGGTCGTCGATGAGATTGACGCTGCGCGGAAGTAGCGGCCGGAAGTAGCGGGGGAAGTGCCGAGCTGAAAGCTGGAGCCAGGCCTCCCAGACATTTCCTCTGAGTGCTGGCTAGTGTGGTGACGGGGCTTTGCCCCATCTGGCGGGGCAGAGCCCCGCCACCACACAAATTATTTCGCGCGGGCCAGCACCAGAGTGACGTCGTCGGGCTGTTCTTCGTCGCCGATCCAGTCGTCGACCGCGGCGGTGACAATTTCCGTGATGCGCGTCAACGGCAAATGGCGGTTCTCGCGCACGATTTGAATCAGCCGCTCCTCCCCGAACTCGCCGTAATCATTCTCCGGCTCGGTCACGCCATCGCTATACGCGATCAACAGGTCGCCACGACGAAATTGTACGGTTGCTTCCGGGTAATCCATATTGTCGAGGAGGCCAACCACGGTCCCACCGCAGTCCAGATGCCGCGCGGATCCGTCATCGGAAATCAGGATGGGTTGAAGGTGGCCGCCATTCGCATAGGTAAAGCGGCGAGTAGCGCCATCGTAGATGCCGAGAAACAAGGTCGCGTATTTTGCGTCGGGCGTGCTCTGGTAGAGCTGGTGATTCAGCAGTCCGAGCAGAACAGCGGGCGAAGCTTCGGCTCCCGGCATATCGGTTGCCAGGGCCGTGCCGCGTCCTGCAGAGGCGCCGATGGCGGCGGATTCACGCAGCAGCGGAATGCCCTCGATGCTGTAGGCGCGCACGGCGGAGTGGATGGTTGCCATCAGCAGGGCAGCCGAAATTCCTTTCCCGCTGATATCGCCGACCGCCAGAATCATCTTGTCAGAATTGAGCGTCAGGAAATCATAGTAGTCGCCGCTCACGGTGCGCGCGGGCCGACAGAAGCCGTGCACTTCGAGCGACTCGAGCTGCGAGATTTCTTTCGGAAAGAGCTGGGCCTGGACCTCCTGCGCAATCGATAATTCGTTTTCCAGCCGCTGCTTTTCCTTCTGCTCCAGCACCAGCCTCTCGATGGACGTGGTCATGGAGTTGAATGAGTTGGCCAGGGTCGCAAGCTGATCGTTGGACTTGACCTGGATGCGATGACTGAAATCGGCGCGGTTAACGTGAGTAGTCGCTTGATAAAGTTCGGCCACCGACGAGGTGATGCTGCGCGTAAGTTTTGTGCCAACAATGAGCGCCACCAGTTCGATGATTGCGAATACGATAGCAATAGAAAACAGGATGTACTCGACGCCTTTCGCATAATCCCCGAGCGCGGCGAAAAGCCTCGCGTAAAGCACCGATGGTCGCGTTTCGACTCGGGCCAGGGCTCCGGCTCGCTCCCGTTCCCCGGTTGACCAATCCACCACCTGCAGCGGGATGGGAAAGGCAATCTGGCGATCGAACGTGTTCACGGCGGGTGGAATTGTACCGGCGGAAAAGGTCTGCGCGGCTTGCCGGTTTTCTTCTAGGTCCGGCTTCGCACCGTGGTTGTCCGTGTGTTGTTGAGTCGTGTTTTGGTTCAGGGAGAAGAGACTTCCGGCAGCATTCGCATTCGGGGAAACTGTGATTTCGCCGAGATCTCCCGCGATCTCTTCAATTTCTATAATCAGAGCTTTGTCGAGGGGTTCGCTGGTTATGACGCGCAGCGATTCCGGCGCCGTCGCCGTTGTGGTTGCGACCCGCAGGTAAAGTTGGCCGCGATCGCGCACAATATCCCTGAAGTCTCCGCTAATGAATGGCGGAAAATCAAAGGCCTGAGCGCCCTCAGGCCCAGAGCAACTTGCTTGCGGCTGATCGTGGTACCAGGCACACACCTCTCGGCGTGCCCACTCCGGACGAGGGGGCCGCGCGAGACCGACGATTCCGGCGCCGAGTCTTTCACCCCGCTCATTGGGATGATCGGGCGGACGGGCAAGCTGATTGGCGAGCGAGTGTGCGATTGCGCGGTTGGATGCTTCCATACTGCGCAGGTGCGTAGCGATGTCAGAGGTGATCATGAAGCTGGCGAATTGTCCGGCAAAAAGATAAAGGGCAATAATTGAGATGACCGCCAGCAAAAAAACCGGAATGACCCCGATGAAAACGTAAGTCACAATCAACCGGTTGCGCAGCCGCCAGAGCAACTTCACACGCAGCCGGCGGAAGCCGGCAATCAGGAAGAGGGCGATCGCCAGAATGCTAAGGAAGGTGGCCCAGCCTTCGAGGCTGGCCGAGACTCTCGGAAGGACGCGGCGGGTCAGCAACTGCAACGCAAAGAGGAACAGCTCGAGTGCGACCACGTAAAGGGCCGCCCAGACGAGGCGATTCTCGGGCCATAGCCGTTTGTCGCGAAGCTTACTCTCGAGTTCCAGAGAGATCAGTCTCATAATGCTCGATCAGAGTGCCAGACTACGGGTGCTGAGCAATGGACGATGTTGGTGGTCCCGACGATTCAGTTCGGCCGTCAGATTTCAGGATAGAAATCGAAAAACGCAGCCAGGCTGGTCTTGAGTTGCTTCTCGATCTCCTGCTTGCCGCCCTCCAGAATGTGCATGGTGACGCGCGCCTCGCGGCCATTCTTGAGGCGGACAGTTGCGTCGCCTACCTCCACGACTTCTTCGGCCGGCAGCAGGCGCAAGCCATATACCAAAGTCAGATTTGCCATATGTCGATTGTAAAACAGGAGGAAAGATGGGCGGTGAGGGCGATGCTGACGCGGCGGAGCAGAACTCGGCCTCGGCAGATTTGAACGGTTTGGAACTGCCAGGATTCGACGTCCTGAGTTTTTGGAGTTTCCTGCTCCCGGTCGCGATCTAACCCGGAGGCCATTGCAGGGTGCGGCCGCCGATCAGGTGCACGTGCAGATGAAAAACGGACTGTCCTGCGCGCGGACCGACGTTCAGCACGGTGCGGTAGCCGTCCTCAATCGAGCGCTCCCTGGCAATGTGCGCGGCCACCAGATGACAGCGTCCCACAAGTTCCATATCTTCTGGCTTCGCTTCCTTCAGGCCAGCAATATGTTTCTTGGGAAGGACGAGCACGTGGGTGGGGCCTTGCGGGTTCAGATCCTCAAAGGCAAAAGTGTGGGCATCTTCATAAACTTTTTTGGAAGGCACATCGCCGCGGATGATGCGGCAAAAAAGACAATCGGCCATAACCTCACTTCTCCCGCTGCCGGAGAGCGCTATCCCAACCTATAAGTCGGGGAGGTTTGTTGGCGCCTCCGACCCAAAACAATAACAGAGACCTGAGTAACTGCCAATTAGTAAGTTTGTCGCAAATAATTCCAAGAGCAGGACGGCAGCGATAGGTCTCAGTCAAGCCGAACGAGGAACACCGGCGCTTCCGCGATTTGAGTTTCGCGGACCAGATCCTGAGCGCGCTGGCGATCATCGTCACGCACTCGTACTCGCACCCACCAATCTCCCGTGGGACTGGCAAACTTCAGGACTTTCGCGGTCTGATAGCGCCGTTGCAGGTGTTCTGCCAACTCGGCGGCGCTTTTTTCGTCGGCAAGAGAACCGATCTGCACAGCCCAACGCCCCCCGGTATCGAGAGCGGCTGGCGCTTCGAGGACTTCCATGCGGACCTTTGCGGTGCCGGGCAAATAGACATCGAGCGCCTTGGCGGCGGCGAGAGACAGATCGATGATGCGTCCTTCCACAAATGGGCCACGATCTGTGATACGCAGCAGAAGAGAGTGGCCGGTTTTCAAATTGGTGACGCGCACAATGGAACCAAGAGGCAGCGTGAGGTGCGCAGCCGTCATGGCGTTCATGTTGTAAATCTCGCCGTTGGAACCGCGCCGATTGTGATAAGGAGCGCCGTACCAACTCGCGATGCCGGTCTGCTCGAAGATAGGTTTGGCGTCATTAGGTACTTTGATGTTCCCGCCTGGCTCCTCGCGAGAACGCGCGGTTTCCGCCGGCGGAGCTGGTGTTACTTGTGGAAGAGAGGGCGGGGGCGGGACTGCGACTTGAGTCTGCTTATGCCCGCAACCTGCGAGCAATACTATCCCCAACGACAGGAATAACAGCGGCACGCAAGCAGATCGGGAGTGCAATCGGTTTAAGGTTCCTTGTTTTGCGCTTCTTTTTCGGGCGGCGTATCTTTCTTTTGCCGGGGCTGCTTTTGCCGAGTCTCTTCTTGCTGAGTCTCGAGGAACTCGGCGAACCGGGAGAGTTTTCCTGCCGCCAAACGCAGTGCATTCGAGGAATGCGTACGCACAGCGGGCACCACTTCGTCGTTCAGATAAGTAACCAGTTCCGCGGTTTCTTTTTCCACCGTTGCCGCGATATTTGAGACGGTGCGATTGAGGCGGGTCGATGCGTCGTCCACTTTGCGGTCGAATTCGGTCATAGCCATCCTGCCGGAACAGATCGATGTTCACGCGTGTGTCGCGGCTGCTGAGCTTTTTCATTATCGTTGGCCCATGTCCGGCGGTCAATCCGGGCGAATCTGTTGTGGCAATCGCATCGGGCAGGCAGATCACCCCTATCGCGGTACAATCTCGCCATGCGTTTGAGGATCATGGCCACGCCGCTGTTGCGTATTTTGATGCTTTTGCTGGTGTGCGAGTTGGTGCTCGCATCTGCATGCACCTTTTATGGTGAGCATCCGGCGCGCACCTTGACGGAGGCCACCGGCGGCGAGGGCCTGGAGCGTGTCTTTTGGAAGGATGTTGCAGCCGGAAACTGGGTTGAAGTGGAGCGAGCGCTGGCATCGAATTACGTGGGCGTGACGCCCGGTGGAACGCTCGATCGCGCGGCGACCCTTGCTCAGTACCGGCAGTGGCAGTTGAAAAGCTACTCGCTAGGCGATGTGCAGGCCGAAATGAACGGAAGCACCATCGTAGTGACCTACACGATCACATTGAGCGGTACATCGAGCGGTGCTTTGAGCGGAACGATGGCGAACGGAACGGCAGGGAGCGGAGCGGTCGGCTCGCAGCCATTGCTTTCAGCTCCGCAGCACATGATGACGGTCTGGCAGCAGCAAAAAGCTGGGTGGGTCGCCATCGCCCACAGCGTCAGTCAACCTTGATGCTCCGATCGAATAACATTGCCGTAAAGATGCGAGATGACAAACGAGTTCGCTCGGGTTCGTCCCCGGCGGTCCGCTCGAATCTTCCCGTGGCTCTTTTTTCCGGCAAGGACCTCGCCGGCTTCCAGCGCGTGCTGCTTGGTTGGTATGACCTAAATCGCCGCGACTTGCCGTGGCGCAGGACGCGCGATCCTTACGGCATTTGGCTCTCGGAAATCATGTTGCAGCAGACGCGAGTGGCAGCGGTGCTCGATCATTACCGTATTTTTCTCGAACGCTTTCCGAATGTTGCCGCATTGGCGGTGGCTCCAGAGGACGTCGTGTTGGCCGCCTGGAGCGGCCTCGGCTACTATCGGCGGGCGCGCATGCTCCATCAATGTGCGCGCGAAATTGTCGAACAAAATGGCGGCCGCTTTCCGGAAAATTCCGAGGAGTTGCGGGAACTGCCTGGGATTGGCCGTTACACGGCGGCTGCCATCGCCAGCATCGCCTTTGCCGAGCCGGTCGCGGTGGTGGATGGTAACGTGGAGCGTGTCCTGCAAAGGGTTGCCGCCAGGAATTTGACAGCGCGCCAATGCTGGGAACGGGCGGAAGTACTGCTTTCGAAATCGCGGCCGGGCGATTTCAATCAGGCCATGATGGAACTGGGTGCGACTGTATGCCTTCCCCGCGAACCACACTGCCAGGTTTGCCCGATTCGCAAATGGTGTTGCGCTCAAGGCGAGGTCCCTAGTCCTAAAACCAGGGCTCGCCGGCGAACGCGGGAGATCTGGTGCGCGTTGGAACGACATGACGGGAAGCTGCGTTTGGTGAAGCGTCCGAAGAAGGCATCTCTCATGGCGGGGATGTGGGAGTTACCGCAGTGGACAGAGCTTCCGCATGCGTCGGCCAGCGATTGGCACTGGCGCACGTTTCGCCATTCCATCACCGTGACTGACTATCGTGTGCATGTGCTCCGGGATTGGATGTTGAAGGGGAAGCCGCGAGGTTCAATGCCGGCTGCCCGCGGCAAGTGGGTCGCGATCGACGAAATTCCCCAGTTGCCAATTACCGGATTGACACGAAAAGTCCTGAAGGCAGGCGGCATCATCTAATGGCTCGAGGCATTTCTTCATGAAGTGGCTCAATCATTTGTTCGGAGGTCCGAAGGATATGGCTGCATTGCCGGCCGGAACCAAAGCACCTGACTTTTCGCTGCCTGCCGTCGTTGACGGGAAAGGCGGCAGCAAGTTTTCCCTGCACGAGGCATTGCAGCACGGGCCGGTATTGGCGGTATTCTTCAAGGTTTCTTGCCCCACGTGTCAATACACTTTCCCGTTTCTCGAACGGATTCACAAGGCTCATGGCAACGAGAAAATCACGATCGTGGGCATCTCGCAAAACGGCCAGAGCGATACCGCGGCCTTTTTGAAAGAGTATGGTATTACCTTCCTGACACTGCTCGACGATCCGAACGGCTACGCTGTTTCGAATGCTTACGGCCTGACGAATGTTCCCACTCTTTTCCTGATCGGCCAAAATGGCATGATCGAGATTACCAGTGTCGGATGGGTGAAGCAGGAGGTCGAGGAAATCAACCGCAAGCTCGCGACTGGCCAGAAGACTACGCTCCCTGCGATCTTCAAGCCTGGTGAAGAGGTGCACGACTTCCGCGCCGGTTGAGGGTCGAAAAACTGATCCCGCGGTCGCGGGAGAGACAGAATTTAACACAGCGCCATTTGCCCACTCGGGTTCTCTGGAATCACGGGCGGAGAGGCGTCCCGCCCGGACAGGGCTCTTGGCAGGCTTTTGGTTTCCATTCGATTCCTATTATTTTATTATTCCTTGACATCGCGCCTATAAAATGCCATATTTCATTAATATGGTGAAATATGACAAGAGAAACTGATAAGGTCAACCGAACCGAACTCCAAACGTTTTACAACGAGAGCGCCTCAGCGAAGGCCATGCTGGATCATTTCGCCTCCCGCGAACGCAATCGCGGCGTCACAACTATTGACCGCCTTCTTTCGAATCTGAGCGGGGACAGTAGCGGGCTGTCCCGTGGCGATGTGATCAAAGTTCTGCAACGGCTGGAAAAACTTGGCTGCGGCTATTTCGTCGCGGGGAGAAAGGGCCACCCTTCACGCTTTGTTTGGTCTGTCGGTCTAGTGGATGTCGGCCGCGTCGCTGCTGGCGAATCCGTTAAGATTGAACCCGCACCGGCGAATGAAGCCGAGCCAGCGGACGATCTTCTGGAACACCATTTCCGTCTCCGCAAAGAGTTGGACGTACCGTTGCGCTTACCCGCCGATTTAACCACTGCGGAAGCCGCGAGGTTGGCGGCGTTCATACAGACATTGCCGTTCGAAGGTAAGGCAGCCTAGTGGAACGCTTGACAACAAGGCACCGCCGCGATTTCGGGACTTTGGTTTTCTCTTGGATTTTGGCGCGCGGTCGGTGAGATGGCGTCTCACAGGCCCGCGTCAGAAGGGTAGTGAAATCGGACTTTGTAAAACGGGCTCCTCTCGTTTCAACTTAGAGGGCATTTCGAGACGAGCCTTAATGGATGGCACGGGATGACTATAACGAAACCTCGTCTGGTCGTCACGGCAGTTCTTGGCGGCGTGGCTACTGGAGTTATCGGAGATGCAATTTGGGACGGGATTAAATATACGGTTTCCCGCATCGGAGTACACGTCTGCATTTCCCTCAATCGCCGCCTCCACCCCAGCAAGGCCGCCAGCGAGTGCGTCCTGCCGGATAGCTGCAAGGATGCCACCCCTGCGCTAATTCCTGTGCCTACACCGCGGTAACTTTCGGGTCCGTTGCCCGACGTGCTAGCCTGCAGCTTAGTTGTGCCCTGTCAGCAATTTGCGCGTTGCGTACGAGATTATTGCCGATGCCCAAGGTCCCGATTTTTCGATTGCGCACTTCTGATTCGCTGAACTGTCCCGACCTCAGACGCCACCAACCTGTGCTTGGGTTCAGCGATTTGCAACTGGGCGTCGACAATCTGCGCTATGACGTTTTCCTGAGCGCTCGCCTGACTGGGGATCTGAGCTTCCATCTGGCGCGCTACATTTGCCGGTTTGGCGAGGTGGAGTCCCTGTTCGCTATGGAAGTTCCCACGGTACCCGCCGCTTCGCAATCGAAATTCATAAGGCCGCCCGAGGCTGCCACAAAACCGAAGAAAGCCGGACCCGTTGACCTGAAGACGGTTCTGATCACAATTCATCAGTCCATCCTGAGCCGCGCGAAGGCGGAAAGGAATCCATCGATTGACCTGCTTGGGCGGCTGGCGGTGCTGAAATTTATTCGCACGGAGTTGCAGGCGCAGTTTTCGAGGATTCTCGAACAATGCCGCACCAAGGCGAAGTCGCTGGAAGGAGTGCGGCAGACCACGATGGTGCAGACGCAGGAACTGGTCTCATCATTCCAGATTCGGAAAAAGATCATCATTCGGCGGGCTGGGCAGGAGGTATTTCGCCTGCTGCGCGAGATCGAAAAGGAAACGCTGGCGCGCACGCGGCGCTCACTGCTGGGCGAGGTGCAGGCCGACAGTTACCGGCTGTTGCTGAATCCGCTGATTCTTACTGAAGATGGACGCGACGATTACCTGTGCGCCGAACATTACTACATGTTCGGAAATTTCGATCGCGACTCCGACCGCTTCCCGGTTCTGCGCCAATTCGCGCTCGATTTTCTGCGCGAACTGGGCTACGGCGATGGCGTCGAAGATGAGCATCTGGAACAGGCGCTGAACGTTCCGGAAAATGCCGACGCGCTGGTGGGGACAGGCAGCGGCGAGGATGCGACGGCGGAGGATCGGAACCGCGCCGATCGTCTTGATCTGTGGACGCGGCAACTGCAGCGCGAGGGTGTTCTGCTGAAGGTGATTGCCTCCTACGAAGCGGTTCCTCTGCTGCCCGAATATGCGCGCCAGGTGAACCCGCAGCAGCTGAAGAATGCGCTGGTTGACCGGGACGAGGCCGACCGCGTCGAAACGATTATTGCCGAACGGCGATTGTCCTCCGACCGCCTGTTTGCCGCTATTGGACGCGTAGCCTCTTGCCGCGGGTCGGAGCGCGGCCGGTTCGCGGCCCGTCTTCTGCATGACCTGTTCTGTTATCACCGCGATCTGCGTGGCCTGGAAGCTGTCGGCACCGGTTTTGACAGCATTAACCTGATCAGTGACAGCAAGGTCCGGGAACTTTCCGCGCTAAACGGCATGCTCTATGAGTTCCTGCCACCGGAGGATCAGAAACCAGCCGAGGATCGCGTGCTGCATCATGTGATCCTGAAGGCGGATATTCGGGACTCTTCGCGGCTGACACGCTCGCTCATGGAAAGGGGCATGAATGCGGCCTCGTATTTCAGCCTCAATTTTTATGATCCCATCAATAAGCTCCTGGCGAAATACGGAGCCACCAAGGTTTTTCTGGAAGGGGACGCCATCATTGTTGCGCTGCTGGAGCGTGAAGGCGAAAACCTGCTGGGCGTAGGGCGGGCGTGCGTGCTGGCATGGGAAATCGTCAACCTGTTGCACGGCTATAACGAACTGCTGCAGCGATCAGGATTGCCTTCCATGGAAGTGGGCCTGGGGGTCGCCTACCAGGACTCGCCGCCACTTTACCTGATGGATGGCGAGCACCGGATCATGATCTCCGATGCGATCAATGAGAGTGATCGCCTTTCTTCCTGCAACAAGCGTGTGCGCAACAAACTGTCGAATGACAGAGGCATCTTCCAGGTCTACCGGTTCGACGTCGGGGAGGGCACGGATGGGGAAACTCCCGGCGAGGAACTGCGGCTCAATTACAACGTGGGCGGAATCTGCCTGAGTGAAGCAGCCTTCGGCAAACTGCAGCAGGAAATCTCTCTTAGCCCGGAGACTACGGAATTTCACGGGAAACGCTTCAAGAGTCCCTGGCTCGATCAGGAAGGGGAGTTCTTTATCGGCACCGTACCTGTCGCTACCGGTGTGTTTCGCAAGATCGTACTGCGCAAGAGCCGCGTCGCTCAGGTAGATGTCCGCGATTTATCGGTTGTGCGCTGGACCGATCGCCACTACTACGAGGTTTGCGCGAATCCCGAGGTATATGCCGCTCTGCCGGGAGAAAAGTCGAGTTCGGCGAAAAAGAGTTAGGGCCAGATCGAGTTTTCCCGCCCGGCGAGCGGCTATCTCACCATCGCCGACACGTGCGGCGAGGCGATTCCCAGCGACCAGTTGACGGTGCGAATGAAAGGCTCCGGGAAGACTCCGATGACAATCGTCATCAGCCCGGTCAGGCCGAGGGCGAAGCGCATTCCGATACTCACTGGCATCCGCGCGGGTTCGCCCTCCGGGGCTTGTCGCATCAGCATCGCGTTGGCGATCCGCAGATAATAATAAAGCCCAAACAGAGCGTAGAGTACGGCTGCCGATGCGAGCCAGTAGTGCCCGCTTTCAATCAGACTGAGGAAAATGTAGTACTTGCCCAGAAAGCCCGCCGTGGGCGGAATACCGGCCAGCGACAGCAGAAACATCAGCATGAGCACGGCTTCGACGGGCGCGCGCGAATAGAGGCCGGCCAGGTCGTCGAGTTCGTCGCCGATAACATTGCGGTGCCGCAGCGACGTGATCACCGCAAACGCACCCAGGTTCATGAAGGTGTAAACCATGAGATAGATGAGAATTCCCTTGAAGCCGTCGGAAAATGCCGGACTGGAGAAGGGCGACGTGCCCATGGCGACGAAGGCGAGCAACATGTAGCCGACGTGCGCAATCGAAGAATAGGCAAGCAGACGCTTGGTATTGGTTTGCGTGAGGGCCGCGAGGTTGCCGCCGGTCATGGTCGCAATCGCAACGAAGACCATGATGGGCGTGTAAAGAGAGCGCAGCGGGAGCAGTCCATAAATCAGAATGCGGAGCAATAATGCCCATGCAGCCGCCTTCACAGCGACCGACATGAAGCCGGTTATGCAGGTGGGTGCGCCTTCGTAGGCGTCGGGCGCCCACTGATGGAAGGGAACGGCGGCGATCTTGAAGAGCAGTCCGACGGTGACCGTGAGCAGCGCAATCACCATGATTGGATTGTAGGGATCCCTTGCCGACACGCGCGCCACGGCGCGCTGAATGTCTCCCAGGTTCGTGCTTCCCGCGATCCCGTACAGAAGCGACAGGCCGTAGGCGAAGATGCCCGACGAAAACGCCCCCAGCAGCAGATACTTCAACGCAGCTTCGTTCGAGCGGCGGTCGCGGCGCAGAAAGCCGACCAGCACATAGATCGAGATCGCCATCAGTTCCAGGCCGATAAAAAGCAGCACGATGTCGATGCCCGCGGCCATGCACATCATGCCCACCACCGACATCAGCAGCAGCGCATAGTATTCGCCATGGTGTTCGTTTTCGATTTCCAGATAGCGCACGGAGGCGAGAATCGTAATCGCCGCCGAAGCGAGGAACAGGTACCAGAAATACATTGCGAAGCGGTCGACGAGCAGGGAGTGATAAAACCCAATGTTCCCGCGCGGCATGGTGGCCTGGATTCGCCACACGCAGAAAGTCGCCAGCAGCACCCCGACGAACGCGCCCACCGCGTTCAGCCACTTCCACTCGCGCGGAATCATCAAGTCGATGAGCAGAATGCCGAGCGCAAAAATGGTCAGCTCCACCATCGGCAGCATCAACTGGTATTCGATGGCAGTGATCGCGGTCACTTAGTTGCTCGCTTTCGCTGGCGTGGCCGCCGGAGTTACGGGCGTTCGCATGGCTTGCGCATTGACAGGCGAATTGGGATTGTAGGTGTCAATATTCTGCACAATCTGTTTTACCGGCTGTTCGAGGATCTGGAAAAACGGCTTTGGATAGAGTCCGATCCAGAACGCCATGATGATGAGCGGGACAAAGGTTAGCACCTCGCGGGGCGTCAGATCGTGCAGCTTTTCATTCTTGGGATTGGTGACCGTTCCGAAGAAGACGCGCTGGTAGAGCCAGAGCAGGTAGGCCGCGGCCAGAATTACGCCCGGTGCCGCCCACGCAGCCCACTTCCAGTTCGCGGTGAAGGCTCCCTGCAGGATGGTGAACTCGCCGACGAAGCCGTTCAGCAACGGCAGTCCCATCGACGAGAGGAACATGATCATCGTGATGGTCGCGTAGAGCGGCATTACATTGGAGATGCCGCCATACTCCGAGATTTCGCGCGTGTGACGGCGTTCGTACAAAATGCCGACGATCAAGAAGAGCGCGCCCGTTGAGATGCCGTGATTAATCTGCTGCAGCACCGAACCGCTGAGACCGGCCTGGTTGAGCGCGAAGATGCCGAGCGTGCAGAAGCCCAGATGGCTCACCGATGAATACGCCACCAGCTTCTTCATGTCTTTCTGCATGAGAGAGACGAGCGCGCCGTAGACGATGCCGACGATGGAGAGGCCGATCATCCAGCCGCGCACGGTCGCGCCCAGGAAGGTCGAGGTCGTGTTGGTGATGACCTGCGGGAAGAACGGCAGCGAGAAGCGCACGAAACCGTATGTCCCCATTTTCAGCAGAACGCCCGCCAGAATGACGGAGCCGGCGGTGGGTGCTTCGACGTGCGCATCCGGCAGCCAGGTGTGGAACGGGAACATTGGGACCTTGATGGCGAATCCGAGGAAAAACGCGAGGAAGAGCCAGACCGCCGCGTGGAACGGAATCTGCGGCGCCGTCTTGTACAGCTCCGGAATGCTAAAGGTGAAAACATTCGTGAGCGTGTGGTGATGAAAATAGAGGAACAGGATGCCGAGCAGCATCAGCACACTGCCGAGCAGCGTGTAGAGGAAAAACTTGATGGCCGCGTAGAGCTTGCGCGGGCCGCCCCAGATGCCGATCAGCAGGTACATGGGGACGAGCATCGCTTCCCAGAAGACGAAGAAGAGGAAGAAGTCGAGCGCCATGAAGACGCCGAGCATGCCGGTCTGCAGGACGAGGAACCAGACGTAGTATTCCTTGACGCGGTTCTCGATGGCGGTCCAGGAGGAGAGGATCGAGATCCAGCCGAGGAGCGTGGTGAGCATGATCAGCAGGAAGGAGATGCCGTCGATGCCGAGGTTGTAGCCCGCGCCGATGGAGGGGATCCAGTTGTTGGCCGTGCCTTCGAGAAACTTGAATTGATGCGGGTCGAAGCGCTGCGCCCAGAACATGGGCACGAGCGGGATCGAGATGAGGAAGCCGCCCAGCGAGAAGATGTTCGCAATCCAGCGGATGGCGTCCTTGTTGTCCTTGGGGACGAACAGGAGGACAAGGGCGCCGACTAGCGGCGTGAAGAGGATGATCGATAAGATGTGATTCTGCATAAGAAATCTCAGCTACGAGCTTCGAGCCGCGAGCCTCGAGCAACATGACGTCGAGTTGACGGCTGCGAGCATCTGTGCGGCGATTGCTCGTAACTCGTAACTCGCGGCTCGCAACTCACCGCTCACTTCCACACGTAATACACTGCAAATCCTACGAGACCCGCTGTCATGACCAGCGCGTACCATTGCACGAGCCCCCATTCAAACAGGCGCGTCGGATAGGACAATATTCGGGCTAGGATCGCTGGGCCATTCACGCCGACGCCATCGATGATCCACTTATCCCACCACGAGGAAAGCGTGGCTACGGCCCGCGTGACCCAGCCAGCGTCGTTCACGACGCCGTCGATGACCTTCGAATCGAACCATGAAGAGGCTTCGCCCAAGCCCAGCACGCCCAGGCGCACGTCTCCCACCTTGCGGCGTCCCGTGAAGATGTAGTCGTATCCTTCGTCGACAAACCACTTGTTGTAGAGCACTTTATAGAGTGGCGGGGCGGCGACGGCGATCGGTTCCGGATAATCCTTGCCGGCACGCGAATAGGCGCGCCAGGCGAGCCCAAGGCCCACAACCGCGGCGCCGACCGACAAGGCCATCAGGCCGTACTCCATCGGGTCGGTGTGTTCTTCTTCCTTTTTACCAGCCGCCAATTGCCCCGGCTCTTCCGCCCGCATCATGTGGGCTTCGCGCGCGAATACGGGACTCAGAAACGCCTCGAACCGGTTCGTTCCTCCCAGGCTATGCGGGAGACCGAGCCATCCGGCCAGTACCGAGCAAATTGCGAGGATGACGAGCGGCACCGTCATCGACTTGGGAGACTCGTGCACGTGATGCTCAACCTCGTGGCTCATGCGCGGCTTGCCGAAGAAGGTGAGAAAGATCAGGCGGCCCATGTAGAACGCCGTCATCAGCGCAGTCGCGAAGCCGATAAACCACAGCACCCGATACGCTCCGCCCTCCGAGGTCCACGTCTGCCAGAGGATTTCGTCCTTCGAGAAAAATCCGGCAAACCCTGGAATGCCGGCGATCGCCAGCGTGGCAACGAGCATTGTTTTGTAGGTAGTGGGAATGCGGCCGCGCAGGTCGCCCATGTTGCGCATGTCCTGCTCGCCGCTCATCGCATGAATCACCGAGCCGGAGCCGAGGAAGAGCAGAGCCTTGAAGAATGCGTGCGTGAATACGTGGAAGACGCCCGCCGCGAACGCGCCGACACCGAGTGCGAGGAACATGTATCCGAGTTGCGATACGGTCGAATAAGCGAGGACGCGCTTGATGTCGTTCTGGACGAGGCCGATGGATGCGGCAAAGATTGCCGTCAGCGCGCCAACGATCGCGACTGTCTTCATCGCGGTCGGGGCGAGCACGAAAACCGCGTTCGAGCGCGCGACCATGTAGACGCCCGCAGTCACCATGGTTGCGGCGTGGATCAAGGCGGAAACCGGCGTTGGACCTTCCATGGCGTCGGGCAGCCACACATAAAGCGGAAGCTGCGCCGACTTGCCGCAGGCTCCGACGAATAAGAGAAGGGCTGCGGCGGTCAGGATCGGATCGCCGATCTCGAAGCGTCCGCTGCGGGCCAGCGTGTTGATGTCGATGAAGCGGAACGACCCCAGGTACCACACCAGCGTGAGCGCGCCGAGGATGAAGCCGGCGTCGCCAATGCGGTTCACAATGAAGGCCTTGTTCGCGGCGTCACTCGCCGACTTGCGGTGGAAATAGAATCCGATCAGCAGGTACGAGCACAGGCCCACGCCCTCCCAACCGACGAACATGAGGATGTAATTGTTCGCGAGGATGAGCGTGAGCATGGCGAACATGAACAGATTCAGGTATCCGAAGAACCTGTAATAGCCCCCCTCGTGCGCCATGTAGCCGACGGAGTAGATGTGAATCAGCATGCCGACGCCGGTGACGAAGAGCAGCCAGATGCAGGAGAGCGGATCGAGCAGGAACCCGGCATCGGCGTTGAAAGCGGCGGGCGTGCCATCTTTCTTGACGAAGGTGAGGCCGCCATCGCCGGAGCCCAGCCATGTGTAGACAATCTTTTCGAAAGGATGGCCGGTGCCGTGTGAGAAATGCGTGTAGTCGAGAACGGTGAAGCAGGCAAAGAGGAATGCAATGACAACCGCGCCTACGCAGACCGCGCTCACGGTCGATTTCTGGAGTTTTCGGCCAAAAAAGAACATCATCGCGGCCCCGAGGGCCGGGAAGAGCGGGATGAGGTAGATGTGGTTTAGGAACATTCAGCTATCAGCTCTCAGTCATCAGCTTTCAGTTGCGTGCTCTGAGCCCTTACTGACGGCTGAGAGCTGACGGCTGAAAGCTGCCTTTCTACCACTTCAACAAATCAATCTCGTCCACATTGATCGTCTCCTTATTGCGGAAGAAGGCGATCAGGATGCCCAGGCCAACCGCGGCTTCGGCGGCGGCATCGACCACGATGAAGATCGCGAAGAGTTGCCCATGCAGGTTTCCCCACATGCGCGAGAACGCGACCAGGTTCAGGTTGACGGCATTCAAAATCAGCTCGATCGACATCAATACGATCACCACGTTGCGTCGCGTGAGGACACCGATGGTGCCGAGCACGAAGAGCGCGGCGGCGACGACCAGATAGTGCAGTGTGGTGATCGGGACCATAGGAATCGTTATTCGCCCTTCGTCGTTCGTCGTTCGCTGTTCGTCGTTCGCGCATGACGGCTGAGTTCTCGCGACTTTGCTAACGACCAACGACAAACGACCATCGACTAAATCTTTCTCTTCGTCATAATTACTGCCCCCAAAATCGCCACCAGCAACAGCAAGGAGGCGATCTCGAAGGTGAATGTGTACTGACCCATCTTGCCGGCCTCGCCATAAAGCATGGCGGCGACCTGCTGGGTGTTGGTCGCTTCCGGCAATTGCACCATGTGATCCGGAAGCAGCGCTCTGCCCTTGGAGAACGCGCCTAAAAACAAAGCCAGCAAGGCGCATGATGCTACCAATCCCACCGGCCAGATACGGTTGAACTGGCGCTCCTTCGATGAGCGCTCGATGTTTACCAGCATGATCACAAACAGGAACAGCACCATGATGCCGCCCGCATAAACGATGATCTGGACGCCAGCGACGAACGGGGCATAGAGCATCAAATAAAGTCCGGAAACGGAGAGCAGCGTAACGATCAGCGCCAGCGCGGAATGGACGGCATTGCGCCGCGTGATCACCAGCAATCCGCTGATGATCGCGGCGGCCGCGAGCCCATAAAAAAAGTAGGGTGTTCCTACCGGGGCCGACCCCACGTTCAGTGCAGGGTTCATGAGACCAGCACCCCCACGATGGCGGTCAAAATCAGCACGCCGAGCGAGATTGGCAGCATGACTTTCCAGCCTACCCTCATCAACTGGTCAAAGCGATAACGCGGCCAGGTCGCGCGATACCAGATGAACAGGTACATGAAGATGGCCACCTTCAACATGAACCAGAAAACGTAATCGATACCTTCGCGGGTGTGCGCCGCGAGGCTGGTGTCGGCATTGCGCCCGGCAATCGCAATGACGAACAGCACAAGCGCGATGAACGCCAGAAGCAGCGCGAAGACGCCGAGGCCGATGCGTTGAATTCTGAAAAACGAATGTGACGGCATGCGCGCCGTGCCGATGAAGGCAAACATCGCCAAGGCGGCAAAGGTCAGGCCGGGGAAGAGCGAGAAGATGAACTCCCACACTGTGCCGGTCAGCAGGTTGGGAAACGGACGCATCCATCCGCCCAGCCACAACGTCACCGCAATCGCCGAGACCGCAATCATGGCCGCATATTCGGCGAGCATGAAGAGCGACCAGCGCAGGCCGCTGTACTCGGTATGGAATCCCGCAGTCAGCTCGGATTCGGCCTCAGCTAGATCAAACGGCGAGCGATTCGTTTCGGCGACCATGGCGATCGCGAAGATTACGAATGCGATGAAGCCTAGCGGAAAGAACTTGAAGAGAAACCAAATTCCCTGCTGCTGCTGCGCCTCGACGATCCCAATCATGCTCAGTGTGCCAGTGCCAGTGGTGTTCAGGCTGGTCATCAGGATCGCCGACACGACGGCCAGGCCCATGGCCACTTCGTAGGAAACCATCTGCGCGCTCGAGCGCAACGCTCCAATCAATGGGTAGTGCGAGTTGGAGGCCCATCCGGCGGTGACGATGCCAAGCACTCCTAGCGACGAGACGCCAAGCATAAAAAGGATGCCGATGTTCATATCGCTGACGGCTTGCGACGGGCCGAACGGAATTACGGTGTAAACGGTGAAGGACGCGAGCAAGCCGATGAGCGGTGCGACCCAGAAGACGGCTTTGTCTGATTCCGCGGGGATGATGTCTTCTTTCAGCATCAGCTTGAGCGCGTCCGCGAAGGGCTGGAGGAGGCCGTGCGGGCCTACACGCATTGGACCGAGCCGAATCTGGAAGTGGGCGAGCGCCTTTCGCTCCAGCCAGTTCATGGCCATGACCGTGATCGACACGCCCGCAAAAATAATGAGGACGTAAATCAGCGCCCAGAGCTGATTGCCCGCCTGCCCAGGCGTTACCGGGCTGCCGAGATACGACATGAGGGAGTGCAGCATCAGCGATCCACCTCGCCAAGCACGATGTCGAGCGTGCCGATTACCGCGACCACGTCCGCTACAAGCATCCCGCGGACCATGACATCGAGTGCTTGAAGGTTTACAAACGAGGGCGGACGCACCCGCAACCGATAGGGCTGGGTCGAGCCATCGCTGACGATGAAGTATCCCAACTCGCCCTTGGGAGCCTCGATCGAGTGATAGATTTCGCCCACCGCGGGCTTGATCACCTTGGGCACCTTGGCCATGATCGGGCCTTCGGGAATGCCGTTTACGGCCTGCTCGATGATGCGCAGCGACTGCCGCATTTCGATCATGCGAACGAGATATCGATCGTAGGTGTCGCCGTTTTCGCCAATCGGAATTTCGAAATCGAAATCGGCATAGTTGGCGTACGGGATGGCTTTACGAATGTCCCACTTCACGCCGCTGGCGCGCAGGACCGGACCCGTGACGCCGAGCGCAATCGCGTCGGCGGCCGAAATTGTGCCGACATTTTTCGTGCGCTCCAGCCAGATGCGGTTGGTGGTGAGCAGCGCTTCGTATTCGTCAATCTTGGGCGCGACAAACTTCAGGAAATTCTTTACTTCTTTTTCGAAGCCGGCATAGGTCTCGTACAGGCAGCCGCCGATGCGGAAGGCATGCGTGGTCAGGCGCGCCCCGCAGTATTTTTCGAAGATCTTGAGAATCTCCTCTCGGTCGCGGAAGGTGTAGAAGAGCGGCGTCATAGCTCCGATATCGAGCGCGTGGGTGCCGAGCCAGAGCTGGTGGCTGGCAATGCGATTCAACTCGGTGAGGATGACGCGAATGTAGTTGGCACGGGGAGGCGCTTCTACGTTCAGCAGTTTTTCGACCGCCTGGCAGTAGCCGAGTCCGTTCGAGACCGCGGCGACGTAATCCATGCGGTCGACGTAGGGATTGAACATCGTGTAGGTGCGGTTCTCGGCAATCTTTTCGACTCCGCGATGCAGATAGCCGATTACGCACTCGGTGCCCAGAACTTTTTCGCCATCGAGCTTCAGGATGACGCGCAGCACGCCGTGCGTCGCGGGATGCTGCGGGCCCATGTTGATGATGAGCTCGTTGGAATCGAGGTAGGGATGGTCGGGTGTTTCGAACTCGAGATTCGACGTGGAATGGCTCAACGCGTCGAGCTTCGAGCCTTGGACATATCTCGCGGTATCCGGAAGAACGTTGGCCAGGTCTTTCGCGCGGTCTTTGGTCGTCGGATCGGTCATTGGCCGCTCTCGATTCCGAGGTTGATCTGCACCCACTCTTTATCCTGTTGCAGGATGCCGTAGTCCTTGCGCAGCGGGAAGCCTTTCCAGCCGTCGGGGAGCAAAATGCGCTTCAGGTCGGGATGGCCATCGAACTGAATGCCGAACATGTCGTAGACCTCGCGCTCCAGCCAGTTCGCGGTAACCCAGATTGGCACGCTCGAGGCGATGGAAGCGCCGTCGGCAATCTGAGTGGTCACACGCACGCGCTCGTTGCGTGGGAAGGAATAGAGGATCCAGACCACATCGAATTGTTTTTCGCGCTTTGGCCAGTGCACTGCAGTGATGTCGACGCAGTAGTCGAATTGTTCCTCGTCGCGCAACAGGCGCAGGAAGTCGGGAATCAGCGAGCGGTCGACCTTGAAATAATTCTGTCCGAGATAGGTCTGCGCTTCGAGGCCGGAGCCGTATTGGCCCTTGTATTTTTCGACCATCGGCGAAGACCACGGCATGGGCACTGGCCCTGCGGGCTTGGCGGGGGCAGCGGGTTTGGCCGGAGCAGCAGCGCCTACAGCAGGAGGCGCAGCGGGCTTCGCAGCCGCGGGCGCAGCAGGTTTGGGAGCCGATGCTGGAGGGCTAGATTCCGCTGGAGCGGAAGGCGCCGCGGCGACTGGCTTCTCCGTTGTGGACGGAGCTGCAGATGGCGCGTTGTCGGAGGAACTGGAACTGGGCTGCGCGGGAGCAGTTACTTTCTCCGCCGTCGGCTTGCTCTCACCTTCCGGCGGCGGTGGAGCGGGCGATTTGGTTTCCTCGGCCATTCTTTGTCGTTCGGTCTGGCGTAATAACAGCCGCGAAACGATTGGGAAAGTTTCACTTCTAACAGCTTGCCAATACCCTGTCAACGATCCACGTCACATCGATTCAACCTCAGGCCCGCGGAGCCTTCTGATAACCCTCGATCAGCTGCCGGATGCGTTGCGCGTCTGCCTTGCGATGTCCGTGGCTGGTGATCGGATCGGTTCCGCCCGCGGACTCAATCACGATATCCGCCCAGAAAACGCCGGTTGAAATGTGCACCGAGGCGATCTGGTTGATGCCAATGCTCTCTTCATTGCTTCCGAAGAGGCGCGGCTTAATCCGGCTCACATGCTGGGCGTTCACCACGATACGCGTGGGAAAAAACAGATTGCCCTTCGTCCAACGGCTGGCAGTGAAGGTTTCTCCGTCGGGAATCGTAGTGGCCATAGATGAAGTCGATTGTGGAATTGCGATCGCGGTTTCAATGCAGCAGCTGGCATTCGGGAAACGCAAATCACAGATTACACGTCACAAGTTACAAATCGGGCTTTACACCCACTCGAGCGCGCCCTTCTTCCAGATCCAGATGTAGCCCACGATCAGTATGCCGAGAAATACCAGCATCTCGACGAGCCCGAAAACACCCAGCGCTTTAAACTTGACCGCCCAGGGAAACAGGAAGATGGTTTCCACATCAAACACCACAAACAGGATAGCAATAATGTAGTAGCGAACCGTATAGCGTCCGCGCGCATCGTCATAGGGATCGATGCCGCACTCGTAAGGCATCAGTTTGGTGCGATTGGGAGATTGCGTGCGAATGATGCGGGCAATGACCAGCGTAAAGGGGATCAGAATTCCGACAACGGCGATGAAGAGAAAAGCGGGAACGTAGTTTTGTGGCATGAGGCCTCGATGAAGCTCCCTGAGAAAGTGGCGCCAATGAGAAGAAGAATGTTAACCCGTTGAGGCGTCGATCTTCAAGGCCTTTGAACGATACAAGGGTTGGGCGCGTTTATAATCACTGATTCTATCTTTGCTAATTTATCGGACTATTGCGACGATTAAGAGCACTCATTCTAAGGACAGTCACTTAAGGACACTCATTGCCACTCGACGAAAATATCTATGAAATCCGGCGCGACAAGCTCAAGAAGATTGAGGCGCTTGGCCAGCCTGCATATCCGCGCAAATACAACTTCAGCCATACCGTTCCGCAGATATTGAGCGAGTACGGCGGGCAGACTGCAGAGGAACTGGAATCGCCGCGCGTGACGGTGCGCGTGGCGGGTCGGATCATGGCGATCCGGCTGATGGGTAAGGCCGGGTTTGCGCACCTGCAGCAAGATGGGCAGCGGCTGCAGATCTACGTGAAAAAGGACGCGGTCGGGCGATGCGGGCTTCGAGCTTTGGAAGCTGCTTGATCTGGGCGATCATATTGGCGTCCGCGGATATTTGTTTCGCACGCGCACGGGAGAGTTGAGCATCCATGCGGAGGAGTTGACGTTCTTGTCGAAGGACTTGCTGCCATTGCCGGAGAAATGGCACGGGCTGCAGGATGTGGAGTTGCGCTATCGGCAACGTTATGTCGATCTGGTGATGAATCCGGAGGTGCGCGAGGTTTTTTTGAAGCGCAGCAAGCTGGTGCAGTCTTTGCGGCGGTACTTCGATGCGCAGGGGTTCGTCGAAGTTGAAACTCCGATGATGCAGCCGATGGCGGGCGGCGCGGTGGCGCGTCCGTTCAAGACGCACCACAACACGCTGGATATGGATTTGTTTTTGCGTATTGCGCCGGAACTTTATTTGAAGCGGCTGACGGTGGGCGGATTCGATCGCGTCTATGAGATCAATCGGAATTTCCGCAATGAAGGAATCGGGTGGAGGTGGAATCCCGAGTTCACCATGCTGGAGGCCTACCAGGCATACACGGATTATCTCGGGATCATGGACACGACGCAGGCCTCGCTTGAACAGGCTGTGCAGGACGTGACCGGCGGCACGAAGACGAAGTGGGGTGAGGATGAGATTGACTGGTCGCACTCGAACTGGCGGCGCATGACGATGCGCGAGGCGATCACGAAGTTCTGGCCGGAGAAGGCCGGGGCGGCACCGACGCGCGAGGACTTTACGACGCCGGGGGGCGTGAAGAAGTTGGTGGATCGCGTGCGCTCGGCGGGGGTGAATTTGGCTTATGATCCAGCTGAGCCACTGGGAAAGACGGTTGCGGCCTTGTTTGAAGTTGTGGCCGAAGAACACCTTTTGCAGCCGACAATCATTTATGAGTTCCCGACGGCGGTGTCTCCGCTGTCCAAGCAAAAGCCGGATGAGCCGGACTGGACCGAACGTTTCGAGATGTTTGCCGGGAAGATGGAGATTGCCAACGGGTTCAGCGAGCTGAACGATCCCGAGGATCAGCGGCGGCGTTTTGAAGCGCAGTTGCAGGAGCGTGAGCGCGGCGACGAAGAGGCGCACCAGATGGATGAAGACTACATACGCGCGCTGTCGTACGGCATGCCTCCGGCGGGCGGCGTGGGCGTTGGCCTCGATCGGCTGGCGATGCTATTCACCGATTCGCACACCATCCGGGATGTGATTTTGTTTCCGCTGCTGCGGCCGGAAAAGCAGACAACCACAGAGGGCACGGGAGACGCGGAGGGGAAATAGGTCTCGCCGCTCACAACCCTCGCTGCATGCTTCCGTGGTTCCCACCCTAAAATCGCAAAGAGCGCGATTTTAGGATGGGGCACCCGCCATTCGATAATCTCCGAGGTTGCGCACGCTTGAACCTAAACAATCACTTTAAAGAAAGCCGCCCTTCCCGCATGCTTGGGCCAGTAATTTGCTCGGGCAGCGCTACCGTAGCGGACTTCCGACGCTGGGTCGGTAGCGCTTTGCTAATGAGCCGCGAGCTTCGAGTTACGAGCCGCGAACCTAGCGATTCGCATCAAGTAAATCTTCATTTGGTCTGCCATGGGAATTCTTCATGAAATCGTTGAACCGCACCTATTCCCGGCTCACCATGCGACGCCGCTATGAGGCATGGTTCCTGCGCTTTGGTCTCGCCGATGGTTCGGGCGCCTGGTGGTTTCGCTACCTGCTCACCAACCTGGGACGTAGCGGATGTCCCGGCATCGCCGGTGCTGCGCCGGCACAGGTCTGGGCGACATGGTTTCCGCGCGATGGGCGACCGGAGATCTTCATACAGGAGTTCCCGCTGCAGGCGCTAATTCTGGATGCGCCTGCTCCGGGCGGCGCGCGGTCGGGGAGTTCATCTCCATTCTCCCTTGAGATTGGGGCAAACCGCATTGACGAGGACCGATGCAGCGGCGCGATCGAAGTTCGCGGGCAGAAGAT
This sequence comes from uncultured Acidobacteriaceae bacterium, assembly GCA_963821295.1. GTDB lineage: Bacteria > Acidobacteriota > Terriglobia > Terriglobales > Acidobacteriaceae > Acidiflorens. The sequence continues at coordinate 355,126 of CAWGDB010000005.1, forward strand.
CGGCTGGGATCTGCGCTATGGTTCGCATTTCGGCATCACGTTCAGCAATAAGGGCTGGATTGGCTTTTCACGCACTCCGCACTCGGACGCTCTATTTAGTGGCGAGATTCGTTTTGGCGATCGGACATTTCGGGGCGAGCCGCTGGGCTTCGGCGTGCAGGGGCACAATTGTGGCTTTCGGCACCGCCATTTCTGGACTTGGATGCATGCTTGCTTTCCGCAACCGGATGGCAGCCTCAGCACGCTGGAAGCACTGGTCTATGAGATGCCGCTTGGACTTCGCTTTCGGAAAGCGATTCTCTGGCACCAGGGTAGGGCGCATATATTCCGAAAGCTTCGCGAATCATGCCGCGACCGCGAGGGAGTGCGGTGGAACTTTATAGCAACGTCCTCGGCTGGAACAATCGAGGTGGATGTGGAGGGAAGTGGAATTTCGCTGCATCGACTGCCTTATATCAAGACGGATTGCTCGGGCACGTTTGAGGTTTCGAACAACAGCCGCTCGCATGCCCGACTGAGAGTGCATTTGCGGGACTCGAGAGATCCCGCGGAATTTGCGAGCGAGGGCGGCGCCGTGCTGGAGATGACCGGGAACTATTGATCACGTTTTGGCCACGAATAAGGATGTCACGTAGCTTCCTAGTTTGGGGCCGCGCTTTTGGGCGCCGCTTTGGGTGCGCCCTTTTGCGGACCGAAATTCCTGGTCAGATAGTCGAGCAAGTCCTTGCGCTCGGAGTCGGGAACGCTCGCGCCAAGTCCAGCCATTTTGTCGAGTTCGTCGGACCATTTCGTGCGCGAGAAATGCTGCTCGGTGATGCGGCTGGCATTATGACATTGCGTGCATGCAGCCTTCACCTTCGCCTGCATGGGGCCGGGTGGAAGCGGCTTGCCTGGAGCCTCCGGAGCCTGGGCGAGGGCGAAATGGGTGCCAGCGAGCAAAACGATGGGGAGGCAAATTCGTTCGAACATGCAGGGTATGGTAATCGAGTCGGGGATCGGTTGTCAGGGCTATTAGTCGAAAGTGACTGCGGGATAAGGGGCCAGCCTTGCCTACAGTATCTACTGTATTCAGCGCAGAGAAAGAGCCCGTTATCATCGAGTTCCAGGGCTGTTTGCCATCCATTCCCCCTCGACTGCACCTAGCACGCCGGGAGCATTCGATTAAGCCCAGATTTGAGTTGATTCGTGAGTAGTAAATGTATGGGGTTGCATGATGCGGGTTTTGTTAGTCGATGACCATGAGGTAGTTCGGCGGGGAGTACGCTCACTCCTGCTCGGCCAAAAGAAATACGAGATCTGCGGCGAGGCGGTGGATGGCCAGGATGCGCTGGAGAAGGCCCGCGCGCTCAAGCCCGACGTGATCATCATGGATGTGAGCATGCCGAACCTGAACGGCCTGGAAGCTACCCGCCAGGTGCGCGGCTGGCTACCGGATTGCGAAGTTCTGATCCTGAGCCAGCATGAATCTCCCGAGATGGTTCGGCAAGCGATTAACGCGGGTGCGCGCGGGTTTGTCGCCAAGCGCTCGATCGGGAAGGACCTGATCTCCGCCCTGGAGAGTGTCGCCCGCAACGAACCCTTTTTCGATTCGGCAGTTTTGAAGAACGTAAACCCCTCGGGCAATCTGGATGTTCAGGAGATCCTGCAGCGGAGCGCAGCTTTCGAGCGGGCGTTGCGGGAAAGCGAGCAGCTTTATCGCTCGACTTTTGAGTTGGCGGCGGTCGGAGTGGCCCATGTGAGCCCCGAGGGGCGATGGCTGCGGGTAAACAAGAAGCTTTGCGAGATTGTCGGGTATAGCGAATCCGAATTGTTGAAGCTCACTTTTCAGCAGATTACGCACCCTGACGATCTTCTAGCCGATCTCGCCGAGACCGCCAAAATTGTGAGTGGAGACTTGGACACGTTCTCCATGGAAAAACGCTACATTCGAAAAGATGGATCGCAGGTCTGGGTCAACCTGAGTGTGGCCGGAGCCCGGGACGCCACCGGAAAACTCAAGCATTTCATCTCGGTCATCGAGGATATCAGTGAACGCCGGGAGGCGCACGATGCCCGGTCCCGGCTGGCGGCCATCGTTGAGTCCTCCGACGATGCCATTGTCTCGAAGGATCTCGACGGAATCATCAAGAGCTGGAATCCGGGAGCGGCCCGCACCTTCGGATTCACGGCGGAAGAGGCGGTCGGGCACTCCATCACGATTATCATTCCGCCCGAACTGCACGACGAAGAAAAACAAATTCTGCGGCGGTTGCGCAATGGCGAGCACATCGAACATTACGAAACCGTGCGCATGACCAAATCTGGCGCCAGGCTCAATGTTTCGCTCACCATCTCTCCTGTAAGAAATTCGAAGGGACAAGTCATAGGCGCTTCCAAGATTGCGCGCGATATCACGGTGCGGAAGCAGGTGGAAGAGGAACTTCGGGAGAGTCAGACCCAGCTTGAGCTGGCACTCGAGTCCTCGCGGACGGCGATATTCGACTGGGATGTAATCGAAAACCGGGGCAAATGGAATCCGCAAATGGCGGTGATCTACGGATTCAACCCCGAAGAGGAGGAAATTACCGCTGAACAGTGGAGAAGGTTATTCCATCCCGACGACGTCGCGCGATTGACGGAGGAAGCACGGCAGGCGTATCGCGACCGGCAGAAGGATAAGTTTCAATTCGAATTCCGTGCAATTCGTCCCGACGGCTCGGTGCGGTACATGCTGTCCCACGGGCGCATTGTTCGAGATGCTAGCGGGGCAGCAGTCCGCCTGATCGGTACCCATACCGACATTACGGACAGGAAACAAGCGGAAGAAGTGGAAAGGGTGCGAGAGCTTTCCGGGCTTTTGCTTCGGAGCCAGGACGAAGAACGCCGCCGTTTTGCCCGCGAGTTGCATGATAGCGCCGGACAGACATTGGCGATCCTTGGCGTGAATCTTGCGAAGCTCATTGAACAGGCAGAAGGCGTTGCGCCCGACGTGGCGAGCGAGGGAGTGAAGATTCAGGAATTGGTGCAGCAATTACAACGCGAGATACGTACGACGTCTTATTTATTGCATCCTCCGTTATTGGACGAAGCTGGACTCTCATCCGCTCTGAGCTGGTATGTCGAGGGACTGGTGGAGCGCAGTGGACTGGAGCTGAACCTGGCCATGGCCGAGGATTTCGGAAGACTTCCCGCCGATATGGAGATGACGATTTTCCGTTTGGTGCAGGAATGCCTGACTAATGTGCATCGTCATTCGGGAAGCAAAAGCGCCGATATCAGAATCGCTCGCGACGGCGAGAGCGTCTCCGTGGAAGTGAAAGACGAGGGCGAAGGGATGTCGCCCAGCCGGCTGGCGGAAATTCAGTCCCGCGGGTCAGGCGTTGGGCTCAGGGGAATCCGGGAGCGTCTGCGCCAATTCCATGGCGAGATGAGCATCCAATCGAACGGCTCTGGCACGCGGGTTCTTGTGCGGATTCCGATTCCCAAGGTAGACCGGTCAACCGGCGTGGAATCGGTTGAGGCTGCTGTCTAGCGAATCTTTAGTGTTCGTGTGGGATCGGGCCTTCCGCCCGATTTGCGGGTCAGAGACCCGCTACCACGCGTACCCGGCACCACATAAAGCCTGGTTCTCAGCGCTGGTCCAGCATGCGAACTGTTTCCAGGATGGTGTTGCCCACGATTTCCAGGCTCCTGGGGCTGAGCTTGTCCATGGTGTCTTGCGCGGTGTGATGGAATACGTCGTTGTAGCCATACGGCACCGAGATGATATCCGCGCAGGGTACGCCGCGTTTCACGAAGGGAATGTGATCGTCTTCTTCGCCGCCTTGAAGGGCATAGAAATGCGACTGGTAGCCGCCGTGCTCGGCAGCGGCGTAAATCAGGTCGAGCAGCCAAGGAGTGGAGTTGGTGTCGCGCAGAATGGCAAGGTCGATGGGAGCGATCATGTCCATGACCATGAGCGCCTTGATTTTTTTCAGGGTGCCGTCTTTTTCCCACTTTTCGGCAAGATGACGCGTGCCGTAGAGGCTGTCGGTATCCGACCAGCTCTTTACAGCTTCCTCGCCGTCGGTCCAAACCAGCCAGACGCTGTAGCCGTCGCGGGTTTTGCCCGGGGCAACGCGGAACTCGTGGGCAAACTCGAGCAGGATCGCAGTGGACGATCCGCCATCGTTGGCGCCAACGTAGCCGATATTGCGCAACGGATAGTTGGTGTCGTAGTGGCCCATGATGACGATGATGCCGTCTTTCTTGCCGGGAAATTTCGCGATGATATTGCGGACGGGGAACTTGCCTTCCACCGTATCAGCGGTGAAAGCATCATCTTCGACCTGATCGCCTTTCAGATGATCGAGGATGTAACGCTCCAGTTTCTTGTGGTTCTCGCTGCCCATGTAGCGCGGACCGAAGGCGGTGACTTCCCGCGTGTATTCGAAAGCACGTTTAGCGTCGATTTGCGGGAGCGGAGTGGTATCGGGAGGCGCAGCTTCAGCGGCATTCGCGGCTTCGGATTTTGCTACCGCGGCCGCGGCAGCGGTGGAGGGCGTGATTGCAGCCGCCGGGCTTCCCTTGCCGCACGCGATTGTGCTCGACAGCACGAGCAGCGGTAGCGCCAACGAAAATCTTAACCACGGATGGCACAGAGGAACACGGAGGAAAGCGTCGTCCAACTCTTCCGTGTTTCTTGTAACAAGTCTCGGCTTCATGCTTCTCTCCGTGTTCTCTGTGTTCCTCTTCAGTGGTTACGAACCCTTCTTGTCCGCGCGTTTCTTGCGCTGTTTGGGATGCACGAGCCAGGCGATTCCGATACTCAGGAGATATAACCCGACCATAGGCGCCGCGAAGATGCACATGTTCACCACGTCGGGCGTGGGAGTGATGATGGCGGCGATGATGAAGATGCCGAGGATCGAATAACGAATGTTGTGCCACATCCAGCCCGCGCTGACGATTCCCATCAGGGCGAGAAAGAACACCAGGATAGGCATCTCAAAGATTGCGCCCATCCCCAGGATGATGGTCACAAACAGCGAAGTGTATTCCTCGATGGTGATCATCGGCTGGAACTGCTTGCCGAAATCAATCAGGAAGGCGAGCGCCTGAGGATAGACCACACGGTAGCCAAAATACCCTCCGGCCAGGAAAAGGCCGACGCTCGAAACCATGAAGGGCATCACGTAGCGCTTTTCGTTGCGGTAAAGTCCGGGGGCAATGAAAAGCCATAGTTGGTAGAGCACGAACGGGGAGCTAACGAAGAGGCCGGCAACTCCCGCAACTTTCAGATAAAGGTTGAAAGGGTCGACAGGATTGAGATAGACGAGTTTTTCTGGCAGTCCATACCTGTGCAGCACCTCGATGATGGGATGCTGCATGATATCCACCAGGCGCGACGCGGCGAACCAGCAGCCAAAGAAGCCGATAACGACGGCGACGATGGAATAGACGATTCGTTTGCGGAGTTCCTCGAGATGGTCGAGGAAGCCCATGGTTTGCATCGGCTCTTTGCCGGATTCGGTCACGGGGGACGAAACGGCCACTTCAGGCATCGGGCGCAACTTTCGGCGCGGGAGACGGGTCAAGGCCCGTCACGGCGGCAGTTTCCAGCGGTACTGCGGCATGTTCTGTTTCGGCCGTAGATGCGCTCTCGGGTTCCACCTTGCTTTCAGCTGCGTGGGTTTCCGCGGCTTCGAGTTGCTCGGCGGGCGGCGGATTAAAGATGCGGCTCGCCAGCGATCCAAGCGGCGCCTGGGCCGGGGGGAGAATCTGGCGCTTGCTCCCGTACTCCGAGGCGTTGATTTCGGATTCGATCTGGGATCGGAATTCGTTCGAGGCGCGGCGGAATTCGTTCATAAAGCGGCCGATCTGACGGCCGATCTCCGGTAATTTCTTGGGGCCGAAAAGGATCAGCGCCAGGAAAAACAGGAAGATCATCTCGCTGGAGAACCCGAAATTCATACCGCTATCATAATGCGCCGGGGCGGAGGATGACTACCCGCGCGGTCTATCGGAACGTGTATCCGATGGAAACACCATACCGCAGGGCGTGGTTGGAGCTGAACTCCGTATTGTTGTCGATCAGGTAAAGGCGCCCTTCAGGACGGATGAAAAGGCGGCGCCAGGCATAAAATTTGATCCCACCACCCACGTCTCCCATGGGATGCGTGCTGCTGGCAAAACACTTGGAACTTGTGCAGTTGGTCTGCGTTTGAAAGCGAGTGTCCAAAACGCCGCCACCGCCGACCACCTCAACGCCAATCCGCTTGGTGAATTGCTTGGTCCAGATGGCATTGCCATCGAAAAACATCGGGCGAAATGGAATGTTCAGGAAATACTGGGCATAGGTCCCAGTGTCTTCCCGCACCGCGGCTTCGACCTGTATGCCGATCACCTTCCGGAAGAAAAGGTAATCGACGCTGCCCGTCGTGTAAAGTGCGCCCCCTAATGATTGCGGCTGGTGATTGCCGGTGGCTGTGCTGCCCGCCGGGGCGAAGATGGACCCACCTCCGACGGCGACGTCAATTTGTTGAGCTTGGGAGATGTTGGTGAAAGCGGCCATGGCCGCGCAGGCAAAGAGTAAGAGAAGGGCAGCGCGTTTCAGTATCAATCGAAACCATCCAAAGTATCGTTTTTACCCCAACGAAATTCGTTGGAGGTGGGGCGGAATCGCTATCATAAATGCGCGCAGGCGGAAGATGGTGAGGATTTTGAGGGAACACGGCGGGATGGGGTCGAGTCCCATCCTGCCGTGCAAAGTTGCGCCAACAGCTCTACCGGAATGTGTACCCGATAGAAAGCCCGTAGCGAAGTGCGTGATTCGAGCTGAAGTCGGTGTTGTTGTTGATGAAGTAGAAGCGCGCTTCGGGGCGAACGAAGAAGTTGTGAGCCGCATAAAGCTTGAGGCCCCCGCCCAAATCCACGTCGAAGTGGTTGCTGGACACGTAGTTGGTGTTGGTGTAAGGATCGTAGCAACTGGAACAATAGAAGCGGGTGCTCAGCCCGCCGATGCCACCTACCAGTTCGGCGTAGACGTGGCTTACAAGCTTGGGTGAATAGACCGCGTTGATGTTCCAAAACAGCGGCCGATAGGGCGCGTTCTCCTGCAGGGCAGTAACGGCTTGCGACGCTCTCCAAAAAACTTCGGCTCCGATGCCGAGATTGTGATAGAAGAGCACGTCGCCGCTAAAGCCAGGATAGGCGCCGCCGGTGAGGGAGACGGGAGCATGGCTGGTGTCGCTGGCAGTGATGTTCCCAATTCCAGGAGCATCGATCGTGCTGACTCCGAAGGCAAGGTCAACCTTCTGTGCGAGCGCGACATTGGAGACAGCGGCCAGGAGCGCGCAGGCGAGAGTCGACAGTAGAACAATTCGTAATGTCCGTTTCAAGCAAAGCCTCCGAAACTGTATTTTAGATTTCAACGGGTTAGATGCAAGATAAACGGATTGCGCTGCAGACCGAGTATTCTTTACAAGACTTTACGGGGAAAAGCTATCTCGGAGAGTATGAAAATCTGTAGACTCGGATCAGCCGACGGACGACCGATCTGCGGTGGAATGGCAGCAGAGGGGCGAAAGGCGCCGTTAGAAAGCCAGCAGGATGCGCAGATCGCGCAGGTTGTTGCCGGTGGGTCCGGTGACCACTGCATCGCCCAGCGCGTCGAATAAAGGATAGGCGTTGAAGCCGGCGAGAGCGGCGCGGAGAGGTTCAGGCCCTCCGGCGCGGCAGAGAGTGGTGCCGTCGACAACGGCTCCGGCGGCTGGACTGTTGCCATCGATGCCGTCGGTCCCAGCGCTCAGAATAGTAATGTCGTCTCCCGATATTTTCTCGGCGCAGGCCAGGGCGAACTGCTGGTTGCGTCCGCCGGCGCCGCCGTTACGGACTGTGACAGTCACCTCTCCCCCGGAGAGCAGACAGATGCGCGTTGTCTTCTCGTGACCGCGGAGTTCGCGCAAGCGCTTGAGCAGGTAGTCGGCGGCTTTCTGGTAATCCCAATCATCGCAGGAGTTGTCGATTTCCACCTTAAAACCGGCACGGGTCGCGGATGCCGCAGCCTCATCGAGCGCCAGTTTGTTGGAGAGCACGGTCCACCAGCGTGCGCGAACGAAGGCGGGATCGTCGGATTTCGGAGTTTCGTCGAGAGCGTGTTGACGGAAGAGACCGGCGACGGAATTTGGGAACTGATCAACCAGTCCATACTGGGCGGCGATGCGCTCGCAGTCGTACACGGATGTGGAATCGGGCATGGTAGGACCGGAGGCAAGCGCGTCGGGAGTAGGGTCAGGCACATCGGAGACCAGAATGGAAACCTGTTGCGCAGGATAGGCCGCTTTGGCGAGGCGTCCGCCCTTAACGGCAGAGAGATGCTTGCGGATGGCATTGATCTCCGCGATGGGCGCGCCGGAGTGAACGAGTGCGCGGTAGGTGGCTACCAGATCGGGCAGGGAGATTTCAGGGTCAATCGGCTTCTCGGCGATGGACGAACCTCCGCCGGAGAGCATGAAGATGACGAGCGAAGCGGCATCGAGCGATCCGAGCGACTTGAGAATGGCTTCGGCGGCACGGATGGATTCGGCTGTCGGGGTGGGATGGCCTCCTTGAAAATAGCGGAATCCATGAACCTGACTTGTTTGTGGCTGGCCGCTGTGCTCCACCGAGGAGGCGACGATGCCTTCAAGCCGGCTGCCAACCTGCCCCTCGAGAGCGGCGGCCATAGTATGGGCGGCTTTACCGATCGAGACGACGAAGACACGGTTATAAGAGTTGAGATCGTACAGGTCTTCGCAGATGCGCAGATGGCCGCGCTCGCAGTGCAGGTGCCGCGAGAAGGCGCCGGCAATCGAGGCGTTCTGAAGCGCGGCGGAGAAGATTTCGCGAACGGCGGCGTGCATATCGCGGAATTGCTGCTCACGTTCGGGGGACAAGTCGGACATCGTAGAGGGGATTATAAAGACTGACGTGGGTCGCTTGCTGTTTGCTGCTTGTTATCCTCTATCCGCAGTCCGCCGGTCGGCCTGCCACGTGCGATTGTACTGGTAAGGATTGAATTGGGTAGGGGAAGTCCGGGCCGCTTTTCGCGTTTATAATTTCCGGCATGCCCGCCAAATTAACAGCTGCCGATAAGAAGCAGGAGTTTGCACTCGCCTTCAAGGGGTTGCGTGCGATCCTAAAACCTTACGACAAGAAGTTACGCATGACGAAGGACGAGCCCGGTAACTACATGAGCGAATCAAAGACGTTGCGGTATCTTGGCAAACCGGTGATGTTTGCCGGGATCACGAGCAAGAGCTACGTCGCCTTTCATCTTTTTCCGGTGTACATGTTTCCCAATCTCGTGGACGGCATTTCTCCCGAACTGAAGAAGCGCATGCAGGGGAAGACCTGCTGGAATTTCAAGAAGGCGGAGGAATCGTTGTTTGCGGAATTGGGGAAAGTTGTCGAAGCGAGCTTCCGCCGATTCGAGGAGATGGGAGAACGCGATCTAAGTCGCGAGGATGGGCAGCAGTTGTGGGGCAAGCGAAATTCTTAATTGATAATCTTTGATTTTGATTTTTCGTGTTTGCCAGAGAAGCTCAAATTGCAAATCACCAATCACGAATTACCAATTACAAATTCTCTTTCACCCATGTTTCAATCGCCTCGCGCATTTCGCGCAAGCGCCCCTCGAAAAAATGATCTCCTGCTTCGATGCGGACTACTTTCTTCGGCTCGGCGAAGCTGTTGACGAGCGCCTCGAGGCTACCCGGCGGAGCGAACTGGTCGCGCGATCCGCTGACGAAGAGCTTCGGCTTGGGACAAGCGCGGAGAAATTCAAAATCGTAAACGCGCGCTTCACCCGACTCGGAAGGGACTGGCATCGCCGGCAGACCGAGTGCGATCAGGGCGCGAACTCGATCATCGTTGTAGGCGGCCCGTAAGCCAACCGCGGCTCCAAATGAAAATCCGGCAAAAACGATAGGGAGAGTGAATTCGCGCTCCAGCCAGCCGAGCGCGGTGCGGACGTCCTCCACCTCGCTGGCTCCATGCCCATGCTCGCCTTCGCTTAGGCCAGTACCGCGAAAGTTGAAGCGCAATACGGGAAAACCGAAGCTGTTGAGCGCTTTCATGGCGTGGAAAACGACTTTATTGTGGAGCGTTCCTCCGTAAAGTGGATGGGGATGGCAGACGAGGGCCGCGTGAGTGGCCGTCGCTGAACCGGCGTTGAGCAGGGCTTCGAGGCGTCCGGCGGTGCCCGGCAGAAAGAGTGAGCGGATGGTGGCGTTTTCGGGAATCACAGTCGTTGATCGTTCGGTGTCAGTCGTTCGCGCATCGGACAAATTTTAGCAGTGGTCAATTCCTACGGTGACTGGCGACCAACGACGAACGGCTGTTACGCTCTTCTTCATGGACTCGTCCATGGACTCGCACCACCTGAACCTGTTCGCGCTCACGCGACGCCTGGTTGATATTGAATCCACAACTCCGCATGAGGGACCGGCAGGAGATTTCCTTTGCGCGGAACTCACACGCCGCGGCTTCGACGCGCGCAAGATGCCGGTAGAGCTTGAGCGCAACAATGTGCTGGCAACGTGGCCCGAGCATCCGCGGCCAGAGATTGTTTTCTCGACGCACCTGGATACTGTCCCCCCGTTCATCGCCTCCTCGGAAGATGACAGGCGAATTTACGGGCGTGGATCGTGCGATGCCAAGGGCATCATCGCCGCCCAGATCGTGGCGGCCGAGAAGCTGCGCGTGGCGGGCGTTTTCGCTGGTCTGCTGTTTTTGGTGGGCGAGGAGCGGGACTCGATCGGAGCACGGGAAGCAAATCGGCATCCGATCGGGGCACGCTTCATGATCAACGGCGAACCGACGGAAAATCGGCTCGCCCTGGCCAGCAAAGGCTCGCTGCACGTGCTGCTGACGGCGCGCGGGAAGATGGCGCACTCGGCCTATCCGGAGCTGGGGGAGTCGGCAATCGACAAGCTAGTGGAGGTGCTGCACCGGCTGCATGCAATGAAGCTGCCGGAGAGCGAGGATGTGGGACCGTGCACAAGGAACGTGGGGATGATTGAAGGCGGGCGGGCACGAAATATTATTTCCGACTTTGCGCGTGCCGAACTTTTCTATCGCCTGGTGGGTCCATCGGACGAACTGCGGCGGAAAATTGTCGAGGCGGCCGGCGAATTGGCGGAGGTCGAGTTTACGCGTGAGGCGCCATTCATGCGGATGCGTACGTTGGAGGGGCTGCCTACCATGGTCGCCGCATTTACCACCGACGTTCCTTCGCTCACCAATTGGGGCGAGCCGCTGCTTCTGGGGCCGGGTTCAATTCACGTGGCACACACCGAAGGCGAGTATGTGGAGAAGCTGCAACTGAACGAGGCTGTGGAGTTGTATTGCGCGGTGGCAAAAAGGCTTTCCCGCGAATCCTGAGCCGACGCATCCATGCATTACGCTCCGAATTGTCGCAAATGGTGATCCAGATGTTTGTACATTCCGCGGCTCCAAGCATGCGGCGTGAGCGGACCAAAGAAGGGATGCGGATGTTTGGTGCATCGCGCCTCCCCGCCGTCGTGAAATTGCTGCAACTTCTGTTTGAGCAGTTCCTGTTCGCGCAGGAAATCCCTTTTATCGGAGACCAACAGCGTCTTATCGGTTGGGCTATTCCTGGAGAGTGGCTTTTCGTTAGTCAAGATCGGCTTGGCGAACGGACCAATCAATCTCCCGATGAAGATGCGGGGCGGATTAACGCGGCCGGAAGCCATGTCAAGCGCCGCGGAGCAATGGGCCATCATCTGTGCCACGTCCATTTTGCCCCATTGTCTTAGCAACGCGGGATGCAGCTTGTCGATACGCGACATCACCTCGTCGACGGCTTCGTGCTGGAACAGGTTCTTCGTTTCCATAGGCCCGGCCTGAATGGTGGCACAAAGTGGGAGATGCTGTCTACCAATTGCTTCACGCGCTCTCCCGACATCTCAATTACCTGATCATAGACCAAAACCCTCTATCGCATACCGTGGAAGCGGCGGAAACAGGTGTAGCCTTCTTCGCCCATATAGCGCTCTAATAGCGCAGATTCTGTCCGGCGCAGATCGACGATGACAAGGCCATCGACGACATCGGAGAATTTGCGATCGAGGTTGAAGGCGATCAACTTCCCTCCCAGCTTCGCGTACTGCCTGAGGAGGATGGGGAGGCCTTTGCCATCTTCTTCGACGTCGGCGATAGGCTCGGACAATTCTTCGAGGTTGCGCAGGCCACTGCAGATAGCATCGCAATCCCAACGGCGGAGCTTGGGCGCGCGGAACGGAGTGCGCGGCTGGATGAGGTCGGCGAACTCGCGTCCGTCTCCGCGCTGCTCGAAATAGCGGACTATCATTTCGCGGGAGAGGCTGCTGTACTCGCCGCTGATGCTGACTGCTCCAAAAAGAACGGGCGTTTCGGGTCGGGTAGCGACGAAGCGCGCGATGCCTTTCCACAACAGCAAAAGTGGGGCGTACTGGCGCTGATACTCCGGACGCACGAACGAGCGGCCGAGTTCCAATGCCGAGCCGATCTTCAGGAATAATCGTTCGTCATAGCGAAAAACGGTGTGGGTGTAGAGGCCCTTGATGCCGTGGGCGCGAATGATCTCGTCGCTATTTCCCGCCCGGTAAGCGCCAGCCAACTCCTGTTTTTTCTTGTTCCAGAGAAGCAGGTGCCAATAGTAGGCGTCGAAATGGTCGAGGTCGGTGCTCAGTCCGGTGCCTTCGCCGGCGGCACGGAAGGTGATCTCGCGGAGGCGTCCAAGTTCGTCGAGTAGGTGTGGCAACTCCCGGCCGCGTGCGCAGTACACGGCAAGTTCGGCATTTTCGGTGAGCAGGCGATCCGCAGGCAGGGCCGCGATATCATCGATCACGAAGCGCGCCGGAACTTCAGAAACAATGGACTGATGCGGTTTGCGTGGCAGCGCGGCACGGACCTGCGAGGACAGAGAGATGGGCTTCTTGCCGCGATGCGATAGCAGATCGGTGCGCAGGCGAAGATATTCAGTCGCGTCCTCGTCGCTGTCAAGACTGGCAATCAACTCGGAGGGGATCAGTTTACCGATGCGAACCTGGATCTGCCTTCCCTGCTGTTGAAGGAACTCTTGTAGCAGGAAGAGTGTGCGGAGCCTTGGATTGATGAGATCGAGAAGCTGAAATGGCATGCTGTTGCGGCCACAAAAATAGACAGGGAGGGCGCTCGCTCCGGTCTGGCGCACGAGGCGGGCGGCGATGGTCTTCCAGACGCGATAAACGACTTGGCCCTGTCGGATGTCGATCCGCGAGACTTCGCCGACGGGAAACACGGCAAGCGCACCGCCCTTCCGCAGCCATTCTGCCGCAAGCTGCGAAGATTTCAGATTCTCAGCGGACGAAGAGAAAGTGAAGGGATCGATAAAGAAACAATGCTGCCGTAGTTCGGGAATACTTGCCAGCAGCGAATTCGTGAGCACCCGGACGTCGGAGCGCACGCTCGACAACAGTGCACCCAGTGCGGCTCCGTCGAGCACACCGAATGGACGGTTGGGAACGGTCACGAATGCGCCTTTTGCCGGGATGCGCTGGAGGTCGCCGACATGGACATCGAGATCGATCTTCATTTCCGAGAGCAGGGTTCTGAGCCGAAAGCCTTCGGGTGCCAAGAGCGCGCGGTGATAAAGAGCGTGCACTTGCCGCATAGGAATGAATTGTGCAGCGAAAGACGGAAGGCCAAGAATGCTAGCCGGTTGCGCGAAGATATTTTTTTCTTTGGCCTGCGCAACATTGTCATCACCCGTAATGGGAAATTCAGGCATGACTGATTGTTACTGTAATTTCGTTGCCACTTTATGAAGAGAGAGTTAAGGGTTTGTGAATCGCTCGTGACAATGTTGGTGCTCTCATCCCGCTCCGCCATTTCTAAGTCAACGCGTTGCCCCAGGATGACTTACCGGTTGTCTGACCCTATTCGATTGATTCTGCAGACACCTGGCGGATGGGGAGGGCTTATATGAGCCCGGCGTGCGTCCACTGCCCTGATTGTCTGAAAGCTCTGCGGGCGCAACATTGGGACCATTCGATGTGGGAAAAGTACAGTAAGGTACTGATGCGGTCACTGAAGGAGAACACTCTTGCGGCATCGGTGCCAGTTTTTCTGGCCGCAGCAGCAACCAAGTCTATAAGTTTTGACAAAATGTCAAGTTAGATATAATCTAAATAGCTCATGGACGCCGAGGCGATTAAACGGTCCCTGGAAGGCAGCGGGTTGCGGTGCACTCCGCAGCGTTACGCCGTGATGGCATTCCTGGTGGAACACAACCGGCATCCCACGGCTGCGGAAATCTTCGAGGCCGTGAATCGCGTGGATCCGCGCTCTTCCAGGGCCACAACTTATAACAATCTGCGGGACCTGGTGCACGCGGGCTTGGTGCGTGAAGTGGCCGTCGAGGGCCGCGCCGCGCGCTTCGATGCGAAAGGCATGCGGCATCACCACTTCATCTGCGACCGCTGCGGCAATGTTGAGGACATTGAGTGGTGCAACGTGCCCCGGCCTGCCTCGCGCGCTCTCGGTAAGCGGATTCTTCGCGAATGCGAACTCATTTTCCGGGGACTCTGCACGAGGTGCGCTCCGCGGCAGGCGTCCCGCTGAGTCTGGAAATGTGTGGACACTTTTTGAATGACCGATCAACAAAGCGCGTAGGTACCTAATTGTGCGAACCACAGTCTGATGGGGGTTCGTAAGATGATCACAGTTTGAACTAATTCAAAGGAAAAAGATAAAGGAAAAACATATGGAAACTCTAAAGCATATGGAAAACACGTTGGCCTCTTCTTCGGGGACTGTTTCCCCCGAGTATCAGAGCAAAGATCAGGGCAAAAACACGTCAACAGAATCCAAGTGCCCATTTAGCCACGGAGCCACCGCTCCCACGAACCGCGACTGGTGGCCTAATCAGGTGAACCTGAATGTCCTGCACCAGCACTCCGAGTTGTCTGATCCGATGGGTAAGGAGTTCGACTACGCCAAGGAATTCAAGAGCCTCGACTTGAATGCGGTGATCAAGGACCTGCATACCTTGATGACAGACTCGCAGCAGTGGTGGCCGGCTGACTTTGGCCACTATGGGCCGCTGTTCATTCGTATGGCGTGGCATAGCGCCGGTACTTACCGTATCGGCGACGGACGCGGCGGGGCTGGAGCCGGTCAGCAGCGCTTCGCGCCGCTCAATAGTTGGCCCGACAACGTGAACCTCGACAAGGCGCGCCGTCTGCTGTGGCCGGTCAAGCAGAAGTATGGACGGAAAATCTCCTGGGCCGACCTGATGATTCTCGCCGGCAACGTCGCCCTCGAGGACATGGGATTCAAGACATTTGGTTTTGGCGGCGGTCGCGCGGACGTCTGGGAACCCGAAGAGGACATCTATTGGGGCCCGGAAGGTAAGTGGCTGGCGGACGAGCGCTACAGCGGCGACCGCGATCTTGCGAATCCGCTCGCTGCCGTGCAAATGGGCCTGATCTATGTGAATCCGGAAGGGCCGAATGGAAACCCCGATCCGGTTGCTGCCGCACGCGATATCCGGGAGACCTTCGCTCGCATGGCGATGAATGACGAAGAGACCGTTGCGCTCATTGCCGGCGGTCACACCTTCGGCAAAACCCACGGCGCCGCCATTCCTGCTGACTACGTGGGCCCCGAACCAGAAGCTGCCGACATCCAGGACCAAGGCCTCGGGTGGAAGAATAAATTTGGTAAAGGTTGTGGCGCTGACACGATCGGCAGCGGTCTGGAAGTTACCTGGACCCAGACGCCTACGAAGTGGAGCAACAACTTCTTCACCAACCTGTTCAACTATGAATGGGAACTGACCAAGAGTCCGGCTGGCGCGCATCAGTGGACACCGAAAAATGGTGCAGGCAACGGCACCGTGCCGGATGCGCACGATCCCTCAAAGCATCATCCGCCGACCATGCTGACTACCGACCTCTCTTTGCGCTTCGACCCTGTTTACGAAAAGATTTCACGGCGCTTCTATGAGAATCCGGATCAGTTCGCAGACGCGTTTGCGCGGGCGTGGTTCAAGCTGACGCACCGCGACATGGGGCCGATCTCGCGTTACCTGGGCCCGCTCGTTCCCAAGGAGCCGCTGGTGTGGCAAGACCCTGTTCCCGCCGTGGATCATAAGTTGATCGGGGAGAAGGAGATTGCCGCTCTCAAGGCCAAGATCCTCGAATCCGGACTGTCGATCTCCCAACTGGTCACGACTGCCTGGGCGTCGGCGTCGTCGTTCCGGGGCTCCGACAAGAGGGGTGGGGCGAACGGGGCGCGCATTCGTCTCACGCCACAAAAGGATTGGGAAGTGAACCAGCCGGCCGCAGTGGCAAAGGTTCTCAAGAAGCTGGAGGCGATCCAAAAGGAGTTCAACGGCTCCGGGTCGAACGGGAATAAGTCTAACGGGAACAAGTCCAACGGGAACAAAGGCGCGAAAAAAGAAAAGCAGGTCTCGCTCGCAGACCTGATCGTTCTGGGCGGCTGCGCTGCCGTCGAGGAAGCTGCGAAAAGGGCCGGGCACAAAGTGAAGATCCCCTTCTCGCCGGGACGCACGGATGCTTCGCAGAAGCAGACCGACGTGCACTCATTCGCCGTAATGGAGCCGATCGCGGACGGGTTCCGCAACTATCTCCGCAGCGGACAGATTTTTTCGGCGGAGGAGATGCTGGTGGATCGGGCGCAGTTGCTGACCCTGACTGCCCCCGAGATGACGGTTCTGGTCGGCGGCATGCGCGCCCTGAATGCGAACTTCGGCCAGACCAAACACGGTGTCTTCACCAAGCGGCCCGAAACGCTGACGAACGATTTCTTCGTCAACCTGCTCGACATGAATACGAAATGGGAGCCCTCGTCTACATCGGAAGGCGTCTATGAGGGGCACGATCGGGCGACGGGAAAAATCAAGTGGACTGGCACCCGCGTCGATCTTGTCTTCGGTTCGAACTCCCAGCTCCGGGCAATCGCAGAAGTCTATGCGTCTGACGACGCGAAGGAGGCGTTTGTGAAGGATTTCGCGGCTGCGTGGAACAAGGTGATGAACCTTGATCGCTACGACCTTGCCTGAGCTCGGCGGAAAAGGCGAGCTGTCAGCTTGGAGCTAACCGCTGTTCCTGTTGTCGGGATCGGCAAAACCGAAGTCGTCGCTTTTCTTGGCTCGCGGGGCGCATTGCGCGCCCCACGGGCCCTTTTTCTTGATGGGCGCATAATCTCAAGTGCCTCAATTTGCCCGCCTACCCGACCCAGCTCAATGTTTCAAAAACCCGCAGGCACGCGACTATTTCCCGAAGTTTCGGGACACCATATCGGGCAGCGATAATGGCTTAGGTCTATGATTTAAGTTATTTCGTTGCGAATGTCCAACGCCACGCTGTCCATCGAGGATCTCACACGCACATGAAAGTCCGATCACGAATATCAGCCGTCGCCATAACACTGCTTTTAACAGCCACATGGTCGCCGTCACGTCTGGTGGCCCAAATCGCCACAGCGGTCGATACAGCGAATGGTGAACGGTTGGCATTCGCCGCTTATGCGAATAACGTTTCAGTAAAGATGGACGATAGCGACGCGATCCAGAAAACTGTCGGTGAAGCTCTGGGAGAAATTGCCGCGGCCGCCTACGATGCCCAGCCCGGGGAGCAGGTCGCGATACAGAGTCCCTCCGACTACGACGTGATTATCCGGAATGGAAAGATCATCGATGGATCGGGCAATCCATGGGTTTCAGGTGATATCGCAATCCGGGGCGACCGTATTGCGGCGATCGGCAATCTAGATGCCGGCGCTCACGCGCGGCGAGTGATCGACGCCGCCGGGCTCGTCATTTCTCCCGGCTTCATCGATATGCTCGGACAATCCGAGATGGCTCTGCTCATTGACAATCGCTCGCTCAGTAAACTCTCCCAAGGCATTACGACCGAGATCACTGGCGAAGGCGGTTCGATTGCGCCGCAAGACAAATTGACCCTCGCCTCACTCGAACCGGAGTTGGAGCAGCAATATCACCTCAAAGTGGACTGGACGACTCTCGCCGGGTATTTCCAGCGATTAGAGAAAAATGGAACACCCCTGAACATTGGAACGTACGTCGGTGCCGCCCAAGTGAGGGAAGCCGTCATTGGCGACGAGGACCGCGCCCCCACCCCCGAAGAACTGGAGCAGATGAAATCCCTGGTAGCGCAAGCCATGCAGCAAGGCGCATTCGGTCTCTCAACCGCGCTCATTTACCCGCCTGGCCATTACGCAAAAACCGAGGAACTGATCGAACTTGCCAAAGTCGCATCGCAATATGGAGGCGTTTATGGCACGCACATGCGCAGTGAAGGGCAAGCCGAAATCGCGGCTATCAATGAGGCGCTGCGCATTGGCCGCGAAGGCCATCTGCCGGTTGAAATCTTCCACTTGAAAGTCGTGGGCAAAGCGCGCTGGGGTTCGATGCCTAAGATCGTGGCCATGATCCAGTCGGCTCGCGACTCGGGTCAGGATGTCTCAGCCGACATGTATCCCTACACTGCAGGTGGAACAGCACTGGCATCGAGCCTTCCGCCATGGGTGGCAGATGGAGGCACGGAAAAACTCCTGCAGCGTCTGCACGATTCAGCCGTTCGGGAAAAAATCAAAAAGGAGATGGCGACTGAGCATGAGAATTGGGAAAATCTCTACCTGGGCAGCGGGGGCGCGAGCGGCGTTCTAGTCTCCGGAATTGTGAATCCGGACCTGAAAAAATTCGACGGCCGCACGCTGGCGCAAATCGCGGCGGCGGAAAAGAAGACTCCGTTGGATGCGCTCTTCGACCTGGTGATTGATGACAAAGCTCGCACCGGCGCAATCTATTTCATCGCCAACGAAGACGACCTGAAATTCGGATTGAAACAACCATGGACAAGTCTGTGCCTTGATGCGAACGAGCTTTCGCTCGACGGGCCGCTCTTTGAACCGCATTCCCATCCGCGGGCTTTCGGAGCAATGCCTCGTTTCCTGGGACATTACGTCCGCGATGAACATCTCCTTCCTCTGGAACAAGGCATTCGCAAGATGACCTCACTGCCGGCGCAACGCGAACATCTGGTGGGCAGGGGATTACTGAGGCAGGGCTTTTTTGCCGACATCACAATCTTCGATCCCTCAACTATTCGTGATCGCGCTACCTACCAGAAGCCGACGCAACTTTCAGAAGGAATCAAGTATGTCTTCGTCAACGGTCAACTGGAATACGAAGATGGACACCTGACCGGAACGAAAGCCGGAGCTGTGCTGCATGGCCCGGCTTGGAAGAAAAATCAGGAGTAGCCGAAGGAATGTCAATTTCGAAGAGACCAATGCCACAGGCGACATCCACACAATTGCACAGATTCTGAACAGGATGCGGAAACCGCGCGACAGGTAACTTGTTGAAAACTGGCGCGCCCGGAGAGATTCGAACTCCCGACCTACAGCTCCGGAGGCTGCCGCTCTATCCAGCTGAGCTACGGGCGCGCATCGACTTCATCGAGTTTACAACCTCTGCGCCTCGGCCATCAAACGCGGCCTTAGCTTCTTGCAGCTTCGATTTCAAAACAGCTGCGAAGCTTGGCTTGCTCGTTATACAGTTGCTATTCTGCGAGCGCACTTTACGAGCACACTTTAAATGAGGATCATTCTCCCATGAGAAGAAACTGGCTTTCCCGCATTAGTTTGTCTTTGCTGCTGTGTATTCTCTTGCCGCTCTCGATCTCTGCCGCCGGCAAGAGCAATGACAAAGACAGAGACAGAGACAGGAACAGAGACAAAGGCAAGGCCGCAGAGGCGAACCGGCCATCCTATGACCTCCCGCAACCCACAAAAGAAGGCCTGGACTACACAATGTACGAGCGCATTCGCGATGAAGGCATCGCGCACTCGCATGTGATGGAATACGCGTCGGCGCTGGCGGATGGGATTGGGGCGCGACTGACGGGCTCGCCCAACCTGAAGCGCGCCAATGAATGGACTCGCGATCAACTGACCGCCATGGGTTGCAGTAATGCGCACCTGGAAGACTGGGGAGAATTTGGCATTGGGTGGCAGCAACTCAACACCTGGGTGAGGATGACGTCCCCCGATACCGCGGTTTTTATCGCGCAGGCTGCGCCCTGGTCGCCTTCGACGAACGGTGCGGTGAACGCGCCGGCGATCTGGGTAGAAATCAAGGACGAGAAAGATCTCGACAAGTACAAAGGAAAACTTGGGGGCAAGATCGTTTTGTTCGGCGACATGCGTGAAGTCAAGCCGGTGGATAAGCCCCTGTTCACGCGGGACGATGACAAAGATCTGGCCAGTATCGCGGAGTATCCGCTGGAGAAGCCGACGCCGCTCGCGGAACGCGTCGCGGACGCTCTCAAGCGCCGGGCACTGATGGAGAAGGCGGCAAAGTTTTTTGTCTCCGAACACGCGCTGGCGGTTGTTCTTCCCAGCCGCGACGGGCGTGACAACGGCGGTTCCGGGGGAACGATTTTTGACGATGGAGGCTTAACGCGGTACAGCTATCAGCGGGACCACGCCAACCCGCTGCCCGTGGTGGTCATGGCGATCGAGAACTACGGGCGCGTCTACCGTCTTCTCAAGGCCAATGTTCCGGTGACCTTGGAGATGAATGTCGATGTCAAATTCGCCGGAGATCATGAACACGGCTTCGACACCATCGCGGAGATTGCCGGGACCGATCCCAAGCTGAAAGATGAAGTGGTAATGGTGGGCGGCCATCTCGATTCGTGGGCGTCGGCGACGGGCGCAACCGACAACGGAGCGGGCACGGTGGTGGCCATGGAAGTCATGCGGATTCTCAACGCGCTGCAGGTCAAGCCGCGGCGCACCATCCGCGTCGGCCTGTGGACGGGCGAAGAGCAGGGATTGATCGGCTCCAGAGACTACGTGAAGGAGCATTTCGGATATGTGCCGCTATCCACCGCGCCCGATCAACTGGAAAAACCGGAGTGGATGCGCAAAGCCTCGGGACCGCCCGTGATCAAGCCCGAACAGTCGAAACTTTCCGCTTATTTCAATGTGGACAATGGCAGCGGAAAGATCCGGGGAATTTATCTGCAGGAAAACGCGGCGATTAGCCCCATCTTCGCGCAATGGATCGAGCCCCTCAAAGATCTCGGAGTTACGACTATCACCATGCGCAATACCGGGGGCACGGATCACGAATCTTTCGACGCCGTTGGGATCCCTGGCTTCCAGTTCATTCAGGATCGTCTCGATTACGGTTCGCGCACTCACCATTCGAATATGGATACGTATGAGCGATTGCAAGCTCCCGATCTGGCGCAGGCGGCCACGGTGGAAGCCATTTTCGTTTGTAACGCTGCCATGCGCGACCAGATGCTGCCGCGCAAGCCGATGCCGCATCCCGAACTCGAGGAGCAGCGTTCCGCTCCGCTTAAGGTGATGCCGGGAGCACAGGAATCTCCGGAGAAAAAAGCTGACGACAAGGGAAATCAATAACGGAAATCGAAGATGATGGGCTGGTTGTCTGCTTGCCGGACTGAAAGGCTGTGAGCAAACTACGTTCAGGAGCCGGTAACTTTCCAGAAGTGTTCATTTTGATAATCGAGGCGCAGCAGTCGATTGCGTGGATCGTGGCGCTTGCCGCAATTGGGGCAGGGAATAAAGCTGCGCAGGTGCATCCCTTTGCGATCGTAATCTTCCGCCACCGCAATGGTGGTGCCGCAACTGCAAGGGATCAGGAACATGGACAAACGGCCATTGATTTCCACAAGAACAGAACCTACCATATATCTAAATCCACCGTGGTTTGATTGTTTCGTGGGGAGTGGTGGGGAAACCTTTGGGAAATAATTCCCCGCGCCGTGCTTCGTGTTCATTGCAGGAGGCACTATGGACGAACCAGTTACCGAACGTTGGAAGCAGCTCTGTGAACAAGCGGCAAGTGAACAAGACCCCGAGAAACTGCTCGCGCTGGTGACCGAAATCAACCGCCTTCTGGAGGAAAAGGACAGGCCGACCAAACCCCAGTCGGTCCAGCCCCCGCCGGTCCTACCCAAGATGGAATCGCAGGTCACGCCCGCACCGGTAAAACAAATGCCGGTCAAGAAGAAGAAAGACTCCGCTGCCTAGTCTCGTTCATTTTCTGGCGACTGCTCTCAACCGGATGTTTCCTCGACGGCGGCCAATGTATGCTTCTTGCGCCGGTTCGATTGCAGGACTTTCTTTCTCAGGCGCAGCGATTTCGGTGTCACCTCGACGAACTCATCGTCGGCAATAAATTCGATGGCCTGTTCCAGGTTAAGGTTGCGGAAGGGCACCAGGCGGATGGCTTCGTCTGCGGTCGAAGCCCGCATGTTGGTCAGCTTCTTCTCGCGCACTGCATTCACGTCGAGATCGGTATCCTTGGCGTTCTCGCCGATAATCATGCCTTCGTAGAGTTCCACGCCGGGTCCGATGAAGAGGATTCCACGCTCCTGCAGGCCCCACAAGGCATACGCGGTCGACGGCCCCGGGCGGTCAGCAATCAGTGCGCCCGTCAAGCGGTGCGGAATGTCGCCCTGCCATTCGGTATATCCATCGAACAGCGCATTCATCACGATGGTTCCCCGTGTGTCGGTCAGGAGCTGGCTGCGCAAGCCAATCAATCCGCGGCTGGGCACTCGGAATTCAATCCGCACTCGCCCGTAGCCGTGATTGTGCATGTTGGTGACTTCGCCTTTGCGAGAACCCAGTTGCTCCATCACCACGCCGACAAATTCTTCCGGCACATCGACCGTAAGATGCTCGACCGGTTCCATCAGCTTGCCATCGATTCTCTTGGTCACGATCTCCGGCTTGCCCACCATTAATTCATAGCCCTCGCGCCGCATCATCTCGATCAGGATTGAAAGCTGCAGTTCACCGCGCCCGAGGACTTTGAACGAATCGGTGGTGCCGGTGCTCTCGACCCGCAAAGAAACGTTGGTCAGCAGCTCTTTCTCGAGCCGCTCGCGCAAGTTGCGGGACGTGACGTAAGTGCCGTCTTTACCCGCGAACGGAGACGTGTTGACCGTGAACAGCATTGCGATAGTCGGTTCATCGATCGCGATGTGAGGCAGCGGCGCGGGATTCTCGACGTCGGTAATCGTCTCGCCGATGGTGATGCCTTCCACGCCCGCGACCGCGACGATGTCGCCCAATTCCGTTTCCGTGATGTCGGTCCGCTTGAGACCGGAGAAGGAAAACAGCTTGGTGATTTTCGTCTTGTGAAGAGTGCCGTCGAGCTTGGCGATGGCCACGTCTTCGCCGGTGTGCATCTTGCCGTTGAAGACGCGTGCGATGGCGAGGCGTCCCAGATAGTCGCTGTAGTCGAGGTTCGCGACCAGAATTTGCAGGGGACCGGCGGAGTCGCCTTGCGGCAGCGGGATCGTGTTCAGGATGGCGTCGAACAGGGGACGCAGATTCTCGCCCCCGCCCTTGATGTCGGTGGAAGCGGTGCCGGTCTTGGCATTGGTGTAGAGCACCGGGAAATCGAGTTGCTCTTCCTTGGCGTCGAGGTCGATGAAGAGGTCGTAGATCTCGTTGAGCACTTCCTGTGGGCGCGCGTCGGAGCGGTCGATCTTGTTGATGACGACGATCGGCGGCAGGTGCGCTTCGAGCGCTTTGCTGAGCACGTATCGGGTCTGCGGCAGCGGGCCTTCGCTGGCGTCGACCAGGAGCATGACGCCGTCCACCATTTTCAGCGCGCGTTCGACCTCGCCGCCGAAATCGCTGTGGCCGGGCGTGTCGACAATGTTGATCTTGACGTCGTGGTAAAAGATGGCAGTATTTTTTGCGAGGATGGTGATGCCGCGCTCGCGCTCCAGTTCGTTCGAGTCCATGACGCGCTCGACGTGGTGTTCATTGGAGCGAAACGTGCCGCTCTGTTGGAGCATGGCGTCGACTAGCGTGGTCTTGCCGTGGTCGACGTGGGCGATAATAGCGATATTGCGGATGCTTGCACTCAAAAGGGATCCTTCCAGATTTATTGTCTCTTACTACTTTACTATGCGGGGCGCGGGGAAGCTTGTTCCCCCCGATCGTAAACTCACAAACCTACAAATTGTCAGTGCTGTTGAGTTATGGCTGTTGAGTCATGAAAGAAGCGCGGAGTGGGGGGAATCCCTGGTTTGTGAATCGTCATCTCCTTTACAATCATGGGCGAGGAAATGACTCCACATGAGCACGATCGATTTTCGAAATCCAGAGGGAAAACTACTACGAATGGCAAAGCTTATCGCTACTGGAATTTTGGCAGTCAGCTCTATTAACATGCCGGCCTTGGCTCAAAATGGCGAGTTCAGTCCCAGCAATCCTTTTTACTCTGCGAGTTCATTGCCGTATCAGGCGCCGCCCTTCGACAGGATCAAAGACACCGATTACCAGCCCGCAATCGATGCGGGCATGGCCGAGCAGCGTAAGGAAGTGCGTGCCATTGCCGACGATCCTGCGCCGCCGACCTTCGAAAACACCCTGGTTGCGCTGGAAAAATCCGGCCAACTGTTCAACCGCGTGATGATGGTATTCGGCGGCGTCACGGGAGCGAATCTGAATCCCGTGTTGCAGAAGGTACAGGACATCGAAGCCCCCCGGCTGGCGGCTCACCAGGATGCGATTTTTCTCGACTCCAAATTGTTCCAGCGTGTGGCGGCGATCTATAAGGAGCGCGATTCGCTGAAACTCGATCCCGAGCAGCTACGTCTGGTCGAGTACTACTACAAGGAGTTTGTGCACGCGGGCGCCAATCTTTCCGATGCCGACAAGGTCAAGCTGAAAAAGTTGAACGAGGAAGAGTCGACACTGACGAATGCGTTCACTACGAAACTGCTGGCTGCCACGAAGGATGCGGCCTTCCTGACCAACGACAAAAATGCTCTGGCCGGATTGAGCCCCGCGGCCCTTGAGAGTGCCGCGCAGGCCGCAAAGGATCGCAAGCTGAACGGGTACGTGATCCCGCTGCAGAACACCACGCAACAGCCCGACCTCGCTGTGCTCACCGAAAGGTTGACGCGCAAGACAATTTTCCAGAACTCGTGGAATCGTGCCGAACGTGGCGGACCGGATGATACCCGCGAGATCATCGCTCGCCTTGCGCAGTTGCGCGCGCAAAAAGCCAAACTGCTCGGCTTTGATACTTACGCTGCCTGGAAACTTGAGGACCAGATGGCGAAGACTCCCGAAGCGGCGTTGAAGTTCATGGATGCGCTGGTGCCGGGATCGACCGCGCACGCAGCCGCGGAGGCGAAAGATATTCAGGCCGTCATCGACGCGAAAACGGGCGGCCAGCAAAAAGGCGGATTCCAATTGCAGCCCTGGGATTGGGAGATCTATTCCGAACAGGTTCGCAAGGCCAGGTTCGATCTGGATGAAGCGCAGATCAAGCCCTATTTCGAGTTAAGTAATGTGTTGCAGAATGGCGTGTTCTACGCTGCCCACCAGCTTTACGGCATCACCTTCAAGGAGCGAAAAGATATTCCCGTCTATCAGCCTGATGTGCGCGCTTTTGAGGTGTTCGATGCCGATGGCAAACCGCTGGCGCTGTGGTATTGCGACTACTTCAAGCGCGACAACAAAAACGGCGGCGCCTGGATGGATGTATTTGTGAACCAGTCGAAGTTGCTAGGCACGCTGCCGGTCGTCTTCAACGTAGCGAACTTCAGCAAGCCCGCGCCAGGACAGCCCGCGCTCATCAGTTTTCGAGATGTAACAACCATGTTCCATGAATTTGGGCACGCGCTGCACGGCATGTTCGCCAACACCGTATATCCAGCGCTTTCGGGGACGCAGGTGGCGCGCGACTTCGTGGAATTTCCGTCGCAATTCAACGAGCATTGGGCGACCTACCCGGCGGTCTTCGATCACTACGCGAAGAACTACAAGACCGGCGAGCCGATGCCGGCAGAACTCGCCGCGAAAATCAAAAAGTCCGAGAAGTTCAACCAAGGTTATGCGCTGACTGAAGTTCTCGCCGCGGCGGAACTCGACATGCAATGGCATACGCTGCCGGCAACCGCGCCTCTTGAGAAGCCCGATGCATTCGAGGTGCAGGCGCTAAAGAAAACCCATCTTTGGATCAGCTACGTGCCACCGCGTTACCGCTCCAGCTACTTTTCGCATATCTGGAGCACCGGCTATGCCGCCGGTTACTACGCGTACTTGTGGAGTGAGATGCTGGACGATGCCGCCTATCAGTGGTTCGAAGATCATGGAGGCCTGACAAGGGCCAACGGAGACCGTTTCCGCCAGATGGTATTGTCCCGAGGCAACACCGAAGATCTGGGAAAGATGTACGCGGCGTGGCTCGGAGCAGAACCAACGATCGAGCCCATGCTGAAAGATCGGGGGCTCGTGCCGGAAGACAGTACCGCAAAGTAGGCTGATCTCTAACGAACTTTAAAGCGACTGTCATCCCGAACGAATAGAGGGATCTGTACCCCTTGCGTGCCTGATCGGCTAGGCGGGGACGTGGACTACTTAGCCCACGGCGCAAGCCGGGCATAATTGGGGAGACGATCTAGCCCCAACGGGACGAAAGAACATGGAAGATGCGAGACCATTGAACAGGAACGTCAATATTAGGGCCGACATCCACCAAAGTCCTTCGCTACCCCTTTCGTTTCCCAAACAAATGAGTTGCCGGCAGCCTTCGGCTTGATTTTCTTGCCCTGCAATTTCATTCGATCACCCGGCTTAATTTCTGTCGTGTCGCCAGAAAGCGTGTAACTTCGCCCGTCTTTTTCGTCGGTCACAGACATGCCGTTCGTGCCCGGGATGACACATCCCGTAATAGTTCGTTTTTTCGAATAATGAATTGCCAGAATGGTCACGACTACCACACCAGCAATGACTGCCCCGATTCCGATCTCGATATCGTGGGAGTCTGTTTTCAATGTGTCTGCCCGAGCGGGCATACCAAGTACCAAACAAAGAACGACGATCAGAACTCCTCCGACGTGTTTTGGGGTCGCCATTCGGAATCTCCTTATTGACTCTAGGAATGGTAGGCAGTTTACACTCGATTACACCCGGTTAAATCCGGGAGTCGGTGCTCACTAGCAGTTTCGACCCGATCTCCGCGCCTTCCGTCCGCGTGCGCAACCGGTACCAAACCACAATCGCCGTCAGCGAGAAAACAAAGATGATGGTCGAGATGGCGTTGATCTCCGGTGTTATGCCGCGCCGCAGTCGTCCCCAGATTTCGAGCGGCAAGGTGTTGTCGCGGCCGATCAAAAAGAAGCTGACCGCGATTTCGTCCATCGAAAGCGTAAAGATCAGTAGCGCGGCTCCGATGATGGAGAGTTTGAGATTGGGCACTGTAATACGCCAGAAGGTATGCCAGTAAGTCGCCCCTAAGTCGAGTGAGGCTTCTTCCTGGGCGCGGTTGAGCTTCTGTAATCCGGCGAAAACTTCGGTGGTCGCGACCGAGATGAGCGCGGTGCCGTGTCCGAGGACGATAGTTACCAGGCTCAGCTTCGCATCCACTTCGCGGAACAGCATGAGCAGCGAGAGTCCAGTGATAATGCCGGGCAGAATGAGCGGGAGAAGAACTAGGCGTCGGAAGAGCGCTTTGCCAGGGAAGTGTGCGCGATCGAGCGCGAGCGCAGCCGGAATGCCAAAGGCCAGCGCGATAACCATCGCCGCGAAGGCAACCATCAGGCTGTTGAAAACTGAATCCCAAATGGCGCCGTCCTGAAACAGAATTCGATACCAGTTGAGTGTGAAGTTGCGCGGAGGAAATCCGCCAACGCCTTGTCCGTTGAACGAATAAACAATCAGAACTGCGATCGGCAGATAGAGAAACGCGAACACTGCGAGCGCGTGTGCGCGGAGCCAGGGGAGTCGCCGGAATCGTTCTCGCAAGCCACGCCGAGGTAGCGCCGGTGCCCTGCCGGCGGTTCCGCGAGCGACCCGCCCGCCCCTCATGAAAAGCTCCACTTGTTTTCCAGTCGTTCCGAAAAGAAGAGCAGGCCAACGACGATAAGCAACATGCAAAACGAAATCGCTGCACCCAGCGGCCAGTTATAAGCGGCGCCGAAAAGACTCACAACAATATTCGAGATCATGATTCCGCTCGGTCCGCCGAGGAGCAGCGGCGCGAGAAAATCTCCCAGGCTGAGGACGAAAGCAAAGGTTGCGCCGGCGAGCACTCCGGGAATCGAAAGCGGAAAGATCACACGCCAGAATGTTTGCGCGGGCGAAGCACCAAGGTCGTGCGAAGCTTCCACCAGGTTGCGCGGAATGTGTTCGAGCGCCGCGTAGATCGGCAAAAACGTGAAGGGTGTATAGATGTGCGTCAATGTAAGCACGACCGCAAACGGGCTGTAGAGCAGGAAATCCAGTGGATGTTTTGTGAGATGGAGATACTGCAACAGCGTATTCAGAACGCCGTCAGTGCCGAGAATCGTCTTCCAGGCATAAGCGCGCACCAGATAGCTCACCCACAGCGGGATGATCACAAGCTGGTAGAACAGATCTTTTCTGGCGCCGGCGTAGAAAGAAAGAAAATACGCCAACGGATATCCGAGCAACATCGAGAACAGTGTGACGCGCGCGGCAATCCACATCGAGCGCAGTAGCGTCTCCCAGTACACCGGCTTGGTGAGCAATTCGTGGTAATTGGCGAATGTCCAGGAATGAACGATCGCTTGCGATTCTGATACAGACCAGAAGCTGTAACAGAGCATCAGCAGGTAGGGCACAAGAAGAAAAATCGCAACCCACAGCAGCGGGGGGACAGTAACGGCGATGCGGTAGGCGCGGGAGAACATCAGTCGCGTTCCTCGGAACTGCGGACGCGAACGGCATCGGCGGGGTTGAATTCCAACTCCACCTGCCCATCGACGAAGGGACGTGACGAGGTGCGCAGCGTGAGGATCTGGCCGTCGGCGCACTCGACGCGCCACAGCTCATTCGCGCCATGAAAAACCTGGTCGCGGATTCGGGCAGCAAAGCGCACCGCGTCAGACGATCCCGTTGCGATACGAATCGACTCCGGACGCAGTGAGAAAAGACCTTGGCCATCCGGCGAAGACGTAGGCCAGGTGAGCGTGCCGCTGATCGCAGCGCCATTACTCACCGCGGCTTTGAGCAAATTGGTATGCCCTATAAATTGTGCAGTGTAGGCGGTCGCCGGGCGAGTATAGATTTCGCGTGGGCTGGCAACCTGTTCGAGCTCTCCCGAGCGCAGCAGTGCGATGCGATCAGACATGACCATGGCTTCTTCCTGATCGTGCGTGACGAAGATGAAAGTGATGCCGACCTCGCGTTGTAGCGCTTTGAGCTCGACCTGCATCTGGCGGCGCAGGTTGGCGTCAAGCGCGGAGAGCGGTTCGTCGAGCAGTAACACACGCGGCCGATTCACCAATGCGCGTGCAAGTGCGATGCGCTGCTGTTGTCCACCGCTGATTTTCGACGGCTTCGACTCGGCGTACGCGGACATTTTTACTTTGGCGAGCGCCTCGCTCACGCGTGACCGCACTTCCGCGGCTGGCCGCTTGGCGATGCGCAGACCGTAGGCTACGTTTGCCTCGACCGTCATGTGCGGAAACAGCGCGTAACTTTGAAAGACGGTGTTCACGCAGCGTCGATAGGGCGGCTGCGTGTCGAGCCGTTCGCCCGCCATCCAGACTTCGCCGGAAGTAGTCTGCTCAAATCCGGCGAGAATGCGCAGCAGGGTAGTTTTCCCGGAGCCACTTTCGCCGAGGATAGTAAGAAATTCTCCCTCGCCAATTTCGAGCGTAATGTCGCGCAGGACGATGTTATTACCGAAATGCTTGGCAACGGAGCGAAGGGAGAGCAGCGCGGCGGAGCCCAATGGGCCTTTCTCGGTAGCTGCAGGTTCTATTGTGGTCGCCATTGTAATCGTCTTGCGATGCACCCTTTTTCGCGGTCGAGGACACGCGCGCCGTACGCTACTGCGCTGCCTTTACTTCGTTCCAGATTTCGTTGTATTTGGCTCGGCGCGCGACATTTTGCCAGAAATACAGGCGTCTCTGATAATTGTCGACGTCGTCGAGGTGCAGACTCTTCACTTCTTCTCCCGTCATGAACTGCGCGGCGTGCGGATTCGCTGGCGTATAACCTGTCACATCGGTAACTTTCTTTTGCGTCTGCGCCTGGATCATGAACTCGAGAAACTTATAGCCGAGATCTTTATTCTCGCTGCCCGCTGTAATCATCAGGTGATCGATCCAGCCCGTGGTGTTTTCTTTCGGGATCGTCTCGCCGACCGGGAAATTGCTTTTGCGAAGTTGGTTGGTCATGAGCGGCCAGCCCATGGCGATGACCACTTCATGATTCTGAAACAGGTTCGTCAGTTCGCCGCCAGTTGACCACATCTTGCGAATATTGGGCTTCAACTCGATAAGTTTTTTCTCGACCGTGTTCAGTTCGTCATCGCTCAGGTTATAGAGATGTCCTGGATCGGGCTTGTCATAGCCCAGAACCTGCGCCGCCATGTAAACAGTCGAGAGATCGTCCCAGACTGAAATCTTTCCTTTCAGCTTCGGGTCCCACATCACGTTCCAGCTATCGGGCGCCTGCGGGAACGCGGTGGTGTCGTAGATCATGGGATCGGGTCCCCACATGAACGGCACGCCGTAAACTTCGCCTTTTACGCGGACCAGCGGCAGGGAGGTCAGTTGCGGTGAAAGCTGACTATAGGTGGGCAGCTTACCCAGGTCGAGAGGCGCCGCCAGTCCCGAGGTCGCGATCATGGTGGCCACGTCGCTGGAAGGAGAAATGATGTCATAGGTTCCGGCGCTGCCGCCGCGCAGTTTGGCGACCAGTTCGTCGCTCGATCCCATATAGGATGCCGAGACCTTGCACTGATTCTTCTCCTCGAAAGCCTTGACATAGGAAGGATCGGCATAGCCTTCCCACACGAGAAGATTCAGGGTCGGCGTTTTCCTGGTGCACGATCCGCAGAAGAGAATCAGGAGAGGGGCGAATAAAAGGATCACTATTTTGCGCGAGGTCGTCATTTATTTCTCTCTCTCTATCCCGACTTCTCCGCCGGAATGCGCCCCCAATCAGGCGACCGTGGCTCTGCCGGCGCTTTCACTCAGAACGTCGGAGGCGTATTCACCCACAAGAGCCAGGTTTCACTTGATCCAGGGTTCTTCCAGCGATGCGGCGTGGCGCTCTCGAAATAAAAGCTGTCGCCACGTTTCAAATGGTACTCCTCGCCGGCGAGGGCTATCTTCAGTTCTCCGCGCAAAACGAACAGGAATTCCTCGCCTTCATGCGCATACGATTCGCCGCTGCCGGCCCGAGGCTTGATGCGGAATAGATGCGGCTCCATGACAGTGTTGCCCCCGGCCAGCAATTCCATGCGCACGCCGGGACCAGCTTCGAGCACTTTGCGTTGGGAGGGACGCACCAATCGAGAATTCGATTTGGCGGGATCGAAAAAATCAAGGATGTTGATGTGGTAGTAGCGTGCTAGCCTGCGGAGTGTTCCGACCGATGCGCTCATCTGCGAGCGCTCGAGCGCGCTGAGGAATCCGACTGAGATTCCGGCCGCGGAGGCGACTTGCGCCAGACTGAGCCCGCGCTTGGTACGCAACTGACGGAGGCGGGAACCGAGGGTGCTCGTGGCGTGACTGGCAGGCGGTTTGATCGCGCCTTCGCGCTTAAGCATCTCGACGATTGCGGGTGCATTCATACCGCGTACTTTGCGAAGGTAGCGCGCCTTTTTCAGCAGGCGCACGTCGTCGTTGGTGTAGAGCCGATAGCGGCCTTGGCTGCGCTGCGGGCGTGTGAGGCCAAGGCTCTCCCATCCACGGATGGCCGAGGGAGAAACGCCTACGAGGCGGGCCACGTCGCCGATTTTCAGATAAACCTGTCCGTCGCTCGACATGGCTTCCACAAATACCTGCTGGCGCGCTGCGGCAGTTGCACTTTTCCGCTTGGTCTTTTTCGCTTGACAGAGGGCAGAGGAATCTCTAACCTTGCGCGATTATAGCAAGGTTCGTAGTTCGTACAAGATCGAAAATCAAGTTCGAAAAATCGGATCTGCAAGTGCCGGATCTGGAGGAACTGTTCATGCTGTCGCCGAAAACTTCCCGGTTGAGCCGTGGGCTTGCTCTCGCGAGCCTTTGCCTGGCGGTCGTGAGCCTTTGCCTGGTCTGTTCTCCGCTCGTGCTTGCACAAGGTACCGGGGGACGAATTCTCGGCCGCGTTGCCGATTCCAGTGGTGCAGTGATTGCGGACGTCAAGGTGACCGCTACAAATGAGGCGACCGGAGTCAGCCGCCAGACCGCGACCAATGCCAGCGGCGACTATGGATTTCCAGACATCCCGATCGGCACCTACACCTTGTCCTTTGATTTAGCGGGATTCAAGACGAACGTTCGCAAAGGCATTACCGTTGAATTGAACCAGGTCGTGACCTTCAACTCCACGCTGCAGGTTGGCGAGACAAAAGAAGTAGTGGAAGTGACCTCGGAAGCTCCGCTCGTAGATACGACCAGTACGCAGTTGGGCGCTGTCGTCAACAACAAGTCGGTGAATGAACTGCCGTTGAACACCCGCGATACCTATCAATTCCTGCAGTTACAGCCGGGCGTGCAGTCGCAGTTGGGATCAAGCGGCAGCACTTTTTACGGCAGCGACGACCCCGGTTCGGTTTCCGTCAATGGTGGACGCGGCCGTGCCAACAACTTCAGCGTAAATGGTGGCGATGCCAACGACACCTTTGTTAACGGAGCCGCGGTGCAACCTACGCCAGACGCAATCGATGAGTTCCGAATTATCACCAATACGTTCGATGCTGAGTACGGGCGCAATTCTGGCGCGGTGGTGAACGTTGTCACCAAGTCAGGGACTAACCAGTTTCACGGCGACGTTTATGAGTACTTCCGCAACAAGGTCCTCAATGCTCAGGGATTTCTCAACACAACCAAGCCTCAGTTCAATCAGAACCAGTTTGGCGGCACGTTGGGAGGTCCGCTCAAAAAAGACCGGACGTTCTTCTTCGGGTCTTACGAAGGCCGGCGTATTCGGGAGGGCCTGGCCAGCCCCCTGGTACAGTTGCCAACGCCGACGGAAATCGGAACCCCAACCCTACCAGGAGACTTCAGTGCGGGCGGTGCGAACACGGCCTTCGGGGGTGGAATCGATACTACTGGCCTGCCTGCCGGAACCTATCCTTTCCTGGCGCAAGCGCTGGACGGGAGGCCTGGCTGTGACGCCGCGTTAAACCTGTTAGGGGTCACAACGCCGATCGCGAATCTTCCCTCACAGCCAAACCCGAATGTCCCAGGCAATACATACATACCCTGGACCGAGGTTTTTCCAACAGTAGCTATTCCCCAGCCGTGCATGGATCCGGTGGCATTAAACCTGTTGCAATACTTGCCGTCTTCAAACCTTCCAGGCAGCCAGTACCAGGGCGTGCCGACCCAATCAATCGACGCGGACCAGTTTACCGTGCGTGTCGATCACAAAATCAACGATCGCCAGAACCTCAGCGTTTACTATTATTTTAACGACGAGCGAGATCTGAATCCCTTCTATAACTTCCAGGCTGCAGGTGCGAACGTTCCAGGCTATGGGACATTTGTAAAGCAGCGCTTTCAACAATGGAACCCTAGCCATACCTGGACGATCAGCAACTCCCTCGTGAATGAGTTTCGGGTCACTTATCTGCGCGAAGGTGAGTTGACGTTCCAGCATCCGCAGAATACGGGCGGAGTCAACAGTTTCTGCACAGGATCAGCGAGCACATACTGTTTCAATGGCGTCTCTGATTCGAGTAGCGGAGCAAACTCGATCCAGGGTCAACTCGGGACGAATCCTCTCTACGGCATTACGACGGGTCTGCCGTCGAACCGCACGGGTCTACCATTCGTAGACGTTGCCGGCGGTTTCAACATCGGTAATGGCTGGGAGGGCGAACTGCCCCAAGTTGGGAACTCCTTCCAATTCACCGATAACCTGAGCTGGGTCAAAGGCAATCACACAATAAAGTTTGGTGCTGACATCCAGCGTAACCGGTTCGATCAAACGCTGTATTACAACGTCAGTGGCAACTTTACCTTCGACAGTTCCGGCACTAATGCCGTTAGTTCGCTCGACAATTATCCTGGCTATTTCCTGGGCCTCGTGGACACCTACTCTCAGGGTTCCGCGCAGCGGGAGAACATTCGAAATACCGGCCTCTATCTCTTCGCTCAGGACAGCTGGAAGATCAAAAGCAACCTTACATTGAACTACGGACTTCGCTGGGAGCTCGACACTCCGCTGGCCGATGCCTTGGGCCACGTGCAGACCTTCCGTCCGGGCGAGAACAGCACGATCTATCCCTGCACCAATACTCCGCTCGCCTACTGCCCGACCGGTCTGGTTGTCCCAGGCGATCCTGGCGTGCCCGCAGGGCTGACTTCGACCTACTACAAGGCCTTTGCGCCGCGCATTGGCCTTGCCTATAGTCCTAACTTTACGGACGGCTTTCTCGGCAAGGTATTTGGTAGCAATGGCAAAACCAGCATTCGGACGGGCTGGGGATTATTCTATAACCCGATGGAGCAGCTTGTGCTCGAACAGTTCGGCGCCGAGCCTCCCTTTGGAAGCAGCCCCAGTTTCTACAATACGTTTTTCAATACTCCCTTTATCGGGCAGGACGGCAGTGTCGCACCGAACGGTTTCAACGGCATCATTAATCCTCCCAGGGGCAAAGACCCGGGCTGGGCGAATTTCTCTCCGATCCTGATGTATGGTGACTTCCAGCCTCACCTGCGGACACAGTACACGGCCCAGTACAACTTCAGCATCCAACGCGAACTGGCCAAGGACTTGCTTTGGCAAATCAATTACGTAGGGTCGCAAGGCCACCGGCTGCTGGCTTCGCACGATATCAACCCCGGCAATCCGCAAACCTGCCTCGATCTGGCGAATTTGGGCCAAGGATGTGGTCCAACCGGGGAAGACAATACCTACCAGTTTACGTTGCTTCCGGGACAAAGCCTCACCCTGCCGAACGGTCAGGTGATATCTGGTGCGGGCGGAGGAACTCCGATCTTTTTAGCGGGAACGCGACCTTATTCGGCTCCCAACTGCGTGACCAATGGTGCGAACGCGGGGTTGAACTGTCCTACCGGGGGCAATCCAATCTTCACCAACATCTTTGCCGAGGATACGATTGCTACTTCTGCTTACAATTCGCTGCAGACCATGCTCGAAAAGAGGTTTTCACACGGGTTGCAGTTTCAGGCGGCCTACACCTTTAGCAAGTCGCTCGACTGGGCGTCCTCCTTCGAGGAAACGCTCAATCCCTTTGATTACAGGAAGAGCCGTGGGCTTTCGTTATTCAATTCAAAGCAACGCTTCGTCATCAACTACGTATGGAATATTCCGGTGCCGAAGTACCAGGGCGTCAAGGGCAAGGTTCTCGACAACTGGCAACTCTCCGGTATTACCCAGCTCCAGAGCGGCTTCCCAATCAGGTTGCAAACTCAGGACGACACCGAACTGATTGGCAGCCTGTTCTTCTTTGGAACGGCTGCACCGCAGCTTTCCGGCCCGCTGCAGATCCAGGATCCGAAGCTTCCGGTCGTACTGCCGAATGGGCAAATTGTTCACAACTATCTGAATCCCAATCAGTTTTCCGACCCGCCGCTGGGCACTTTCTCCACCACCCCTCGATCGATTTGCTGCGGCCCCGGCGAAAACCAGTGGGATATCACCCTGATGAAGAAGCTTGCGCTCACGGAAGGTCACTACTTCGAGTTCCGGACCGACATCTTTAACCTGTTCAACCGGACGGAGTTCGTGAACCCCGATGGGAATTTCTCGGACTCGACCTTCGGCCAGATCCAGGAGGTTCTGCCTCCGCGGCTGGTACAATTTGCTTTGAAGTTCTATTTCTAGTTTTGCCTTGAAACCGGGCGGCCTCAAACCGTCCGGCCCAATCTAATGGCCTATCTGGCCTGAGCATTTTTGGAGATCACGATGTATCCCGCACTGCAAAAAGAGCTCGACTCGTTCGAGCGGCGTACTCCGAAGTCCGCCGAAGCGCACAAGAAAAACCTGAAACGCCTGCCTCTCGGCGTTGCCAGCAATTACCGCGCCTATGACCCATATCCAATCTTCGTGTCGGAAGGTTTTGGCGGCAGGTTCCGCGACCTCGATGGCAACGAATATATCGACCACAATCTATGTTTCGGCGCGGTCATGGCCGGACACTCCCACCCCGCCGTTGTCAAAGCCGTTGAGGGACGCCTGCGCAAGGGCGCGGCCTACGGCATGCCGCACAACATGGAGTGGGAGCTAGCCGAAGAGATCTGCACCCGCTTCCCGATCGAGATGTGCCGCTTCGGCAATAGCGGCACCGAAGCCACCATGCACAGCGTTCGTCTGGCGCGCGCTGCGACCGCACGCGACAAGATCATCAAGTTTGAGGGTGGTTATCACGGCCTGCACGATGCCGCGCTCGTCAGCGTGAAGCCGCATCCGCCCGCCGACGACTTCGGCGACATTAAGAATCCGAAGCCGGTCTCCGGTGGCAAAGGTGTGCCCCAGGCGAGCATCGACAACGTGAAGATCGCGACCTTCAACGATCTGGAGACAGTGGAGCGGCGCTTCCGCGAGAATCCCAACGAGATTGCGGCCATCATTCTCGAGCCCATCATGATGAATGTTGGCCTCTGCATGCCGCAGAAGGGATTTCTCGAGGGCCTGCGCTCGCTTTGCGACAAGCATGGCGCGCTGCTGATCTTCGACGAGGTCAAGACGGGCGCGAAGCTGTGCTGGGGCGGCGCTTCCGAATATTTCGGCGTCATGCCTGACATCATCTGCCTGGCGAAATCGATTGGCGGCGGATTTCCGCTGGCCGCTTTCGGCGCGCACAAGCGGGTGATGCAACTCATCTCCGACCATAAGGTATTTCACGGCGGCACTTACAACACCAATCCGATTTCGATGGCCGCGGGGTTGGCGATCTTCCGCGAAGTGCTGACGCGCGCGAACTATGCGCATACCGACAAGCTCAGCCAGAAACTGACGGAAGGCTACCGGCAAATTGTTGCCAAGTCCGGACTGCAGGCTTATATCGCGAGCGCCGGCGTGAATGGCGCGCTGATGCTCTATCCGGCGGAGATCAAAAACTATCGCGATTGGCTGGCGATCGATGTCGACCTCTGGCGGCACTACTGGTTCGGGATGGTGAACCGCGGCGTCATGCCGCAACCGTACTGGTGGGACGAGCAGTGGACGATCTCCGTGCAACACACGGAGGCCGATATCGACCAGCATCTCGCGGCCTTCGCCGATATCGCCGATGCGCTGGCAGCAGCGCAGCACGAGCGGATTGGAGCGGTAGCAACCCACTAGCACGTGTGGGGCGGACACTCCTGTCCGCCCCGCCACAAATTACGTGGGACGGCCGCCACCGGCTGTCCAGCCGGGCAGGGGCCCGGCAGCCATTGTCGAATAGGAGAGATATTGTCCGCCCACGACGACACCCAGCCACACCTCAAGCGTGTCCTCGGACGCTTTGACCTGGTGTTGCTGTTTGTCGTCGCGGTATTCAACTTGAACGTCGTCCCTAGCATTGCGGCGAATGGCGGCGTGACCGTCTGGCTCTGGATCATCTCACTTCTCCTTTTTTTCTGGCCGCAGGGAATCGCGGTGATCGAACTCGCTCATCGCTATCCGGGTGAAGGCGGCGTCTACCTCTGGGCGAAGGAGGTCTTCGGCGACTTCCACGGATTCCTGTCGGGCTGGTGCTATTGGACGAACAACATGCTCTACGTGCCGACCGTGATGCTCTACTTTGTTGGCGTGTCGGTATTCGCGATGGGCTCGGGACACGCAGCCCTTGCCGATAACAAGACGTTTGCCATGCTGGCGTCCGTGGCGCTGCTGGCGCTGTTGACGGTTTTGAATATTGTGGGCCTCGGGGTGGGGAAGTGGCTGAACAATGCTGGCGCCATCGGCACCTTTGTGGCGGCGGCTGTGCTAATTGGCTTGGGAATCACCACCGCCCTGCATTTTGGCACGAGCGTCACGGCGGCCGACTTTCGCATTCCAGCGGACCCGCGGTTTGTGCTGAATTCGTTTGGCGTGATTTGCTTTGGCTTGGTGGGGCTGGAACTGGCTTCCGTGATGGGCGACGAGATCCGGGAGCCGCAGAGAACCTTGCCTCCCGCGGTGGCCCTGGGAGGCGTTATTTCCGGGGTCCTCTACATCGGGGCGACCC
This sequence comes from uncultured Acidobacteriaceae bacterium, assembly GCA_963821295.1. Taxonomy (GTDB): domain Bacteria; phylum Acidobacteriota; class Terriglobia; order Terriglobales; family Acidobacteriaceae; genus Acidiflorens. The sequence goes on from CAWGDB010000005.1 coordinate 393,314, forward strand.
TCACGTTGCTGATTGCGGTCGGCAAGAACGACATTAACGTGCTGCAGGGAATCGTGCAGGCGGTCAGTCACCTTGCGGGCCGGGTGGGAGTGGGATGGATCATTGCGCCGTTCGCCGTGATGCTCAGCTTATCGATTGCGGGTATTGGCTCGGCGTGGATGGGCGGATCGGCGCGGATTCCATTTGTCGCCGGACTCGACTCCTATATGCCTTCCTGGCTGGGGAAGGTTCATCCTAAGTATGCGACTCCGCACGCCGCGCTGATTGTGCAGGCTGTGGTTTCGCTGATATTGATCGTCGTTAACTTCTACGCTTCGGGCGGCGTCCAGGAGGCATTTCAGACCATGCTGTCGCTGGCCGTTGTTTTGCAGCTGGTTCCATTTTTGTATGTTTTTGCGGCCTTGCTGAAGTTCGCGTTCCGCGGGAATCCGGCCGACGCACGTTATGGCCGAGGGACACTGGTTTTTGCGGGACTCTGCGGTTTTGTGACCACCTGCCTTGGAATCGTGCTCGCGTTTTTTCCCGCAAGGCAGATCACGTCCCTATGGAAGTACGAAGCGAAGATGTTTGGCTTCACCTTGTTCTTCCTCGCACTGGCGGCATTCTTTTTCTTTGTTTATGGGCGGCTGAAGCCGTCCGCACAGGTTCACGTAGAAACCGTTCTACCGTGAACGTGGCTTGAGCGAAGTGGAAGGTTAGCTCCGGGCAAAGCCCGGCCAGATATCGCAGGAGGTTCCCATGCCCACTGAAGTTCAAACTGAAGTCAAGACATACCAGATGTTTATCAACGGCGAATGGGTCGCGAGTAAGTCGAGTAAGATGTTTCCCGTCTACGATCCATCGACTGAAGAAATAATTGCCCAGGTTCCTGACGCCGACTCCAACGATGTGAATCGTGCCGTCGCTGCCGCCAAGGCCGCATTCGAGGAGGGTCCGTGGTCAAACTCGACGGCGCAGGAGCGAGGCCGCGTGCTGTTTCGCCTCGCAGAAAGAGTTCGTCAAAATGTGGCCATGCTCGCTGAACTCGAATGCCGCAACACCGGCAAGCCAATCGTCGAAGCCGAGTTCGATATCAATGACGTCGCGACTTGCTTTGAATATTACGGCGGGCTGGCTACCAAAGTTGTCGGCTATGTAAACCCCGTCCCCGACAATGCAATGAGCCTGACGCTCAAAGAGCCGGTTGGCGTCGCTGGGCAGATCATTCCGTGGAATTATCCCCTGCTGATGGCGGCATGGAAGCTGGCGCCTGGCGCTCGCTGCAGGTTGCACCTGCGTTTTGAAGCCTGCTGAGCAAACTCCGCTCACCGCCCTCGAACTGGCGAAGTGGTTCGACGAAGTCGGACTGCCGGAAGGCGTCGTCAATGTGATCACAGGATTCGGCGAGACTTGCGGATCGCCGCTCGTCAAGCATCCGGACGTCAATAAGATTGCCTTCACCGGGTCGGCCGCAGTCGGCAAGATCATAGTGAAAGAAGCGGCGGATACGGTAAAGCGCGTCACACTCGAACTCGGAGGAAAGTCCCCGAACATCTTTCTTCGCCGATGCGGATTTTGAAGCTGCGATCGACGGCGCCCTCTTTGGCGTCTTCATCAATCAGGGAGAGGTCTGCTCGGCGGGCAGCCGCATCCTGGTGCAGAAATCGATCTACAAAAAATTCGTCGAAGCTATGGCCGAGAAGGCAAAGAAGATCAAAATCGGACCGCCTCTCGAACGCGAAACGAAGATGGGCGCGCTGGTATCAAAAGAACAGTACGACCGCGTGCTTTCCTATCTCGATATCGGAAAGAAGGAGGCGAAGGTCGCTTCGGGTGGTGGCCGCGCAGAGAAGTTTGCCAAGGGCTACTACGTGCAGCCGACCATCTTCTACGACGTGGATAACAATGCCCGCATAGCGCGCGAAGAAATCTTCGGTCCAGTCGCCGCCGTGATTCCGTTTGACGACGAGAAAGATGCGCTGAAGATCGCCAACGATTCCCCCTACGGACTCGCGGCGGCGGTCTGGACGCGCGATATCTTCAAAGCGATGCGCACCGTGAAGTCTCTGCGCGCCGGCATTGTCTGGGTTAACCACATGCAGCCAACCTATGTTGAAGCACCATGGGGTGGCTACAAGCAGTCAGGCTTTGGCCGGGAATTAGGCCCGTGGGGCATCGAAGAATATCTCGAGACGAAACAGGTCTACATCAACCTGAACGAAGCGCCAATAGGCTGGTACTAGGAACCGGTTGCCGGTTGCCGGATGTCAGTTGCCAGAAGAGGCAACCTGGGCACGTTCAAACTTGATCTTATGCTAAGAGCTAAGAGCTAAGAGCTGAGAGCTAAGAACTGAGAATTATCATGTCCACAATTCAATTGCGTACTCCCATTCCCGGACCCCGTTCGAAGGAACTGATGAAGCGGCGCAATGCCGCAGTCGTGCAAGCCGCCTACCACGCCACGCCAGTCTTTGTTGCGAAGGCGGAAGGTGCCGTCGTCGAAGACGTGGACGGCAATCGCTTGATCGACTTCGCCGGTGGCATTGGCTGCCTTAACGCTGGGCACCGCGCTCCCGCCGTCGTTGATGCTGTGCGCCGTCAACTTGACCAGTTCCTGCATACCAGCTTCAACGTGTTGCCTTATGAATGCTACATCGCAGTTTGCGAGAAGCTGAATGCAATCGTGCCGGGGAAGGGTCCGAAGAAAACCTTGCTTGTGACCACTGGCGCCGAAGCGACGGAAAACGCCGTGAAGATCGCGCGCGCGTACACTCGGCGACCCGCGATCATTGCCTTCGAGGACGCATTTCACGGGCGTACTTATATGGCGATGGCCATGACGAGCAAGACGCATCCCTACAAGGCTGGCTTCGAGCCTTTCCCCGCCGAGGTCTACCGGATTCCGTACGCCTATTGCTATCGCTGCTCCTATTCGTTGCAGTATCCATCGTGCCAAGTGTTTTGCGCGAAGCATATCGAAGACACATTCAAGCGCGTGGTTGCTGCCGAGACGGTTGCCGCGGTGATCGTCGAGCCCATACTTGGCGAGGGTGGATTCGTCACGCCGCCGCCAGAGTTTTTTCCGACGCTCACGGAGATTTGCCGCAAGCACGGCATTTTGGTGATTGCCGATGAAGTGCAATCCGGATTTGCGCGCACAGGCGCAATGTTTGCCTGCGAGCGTCTGGGACTCGATCCGGACCTGGTAACGATGGCGAAGTCGCTGACCGGCGGTCTTCCCATGGCAGCGGTCACGGGACGCGCCGACATCATGGATGTTTCCGCTCCGGGCCAGTTGGGCGGCACGTTTGGCGGCAATCCGGCCGCTTGTGCTGCGGCGCTCGCCGTACTCGAGACCATCGACAAAGAGGACCTTTGTGCGCGCGCCAATGTGCTGGGCGAGCGCTTCCGCAAGCGGTCGGCGAAATGGCAAGCGCAGTGGGAACTGGTTGGCGAGGTTCGCGGACTGGGAGCGATGCAAGCACTCGAACTGGTGCGCTCGAAGTCCACTCGCGAACCGGCGGACGAGGAGACGAAGCAAGTATCGCAATATTGTTACGAGCATGGGCTGGTGATACTCACGGCTGGCTCGTACAGTAACGTGATCCGGTTGCTGATGCCGCTCGTCGTCACCGACGCGCAGATGGAGGAAGCCATGGACGTGCTCGAAGGAGCTCTGGCGCACGTCGCTCAGAAGAAGTCCTCGCTGACGGCGCAGACAGTTTAGATTAGTTGGAATGAACATTCTCACCACAGAGTCACAGAGACACAGAGAAATCGGAGGCTGACACAAGAAATCATTAGAAGGGTTTTGTGATTTTCTCTGTGTCTCTGTGACTCCGTGGTGAAAAGCTTTTGGAAAGATAATGAGGAATGAATGACCACTGCGACTGCGACACCTGCGATGACTGGCCAGGAGATTGTTGACCTCACCAAAAAGCACACGCTGTTTGAATGGTCGGCGCAGTCGAAGGTCGATCCCATTCCTGTTGCTGGCGCCAAGGGCATTTACTTCTGGACGCCGGAAGGGAAGCGCTTCATCGACTTCAACAGCCAGCTCATGTCGGTCAACATCGGACACGGCGACGAGCGCGTGATCCGGGCGATTGCCGAGCAGGCGCAAACTCTGGCCTATGCCAATCCGTTCATGGCGACTGAAGTCCGGGCGAGGCTTGGCCAGAAGCTTGCCCAGATTACGCCGGGCGACATCGACACGTTCTTCTTTACCAATGGCGGCGCAGACGCCAACGAAAACGCCATTAAGCTTGCCCGCTTTTTCACGGGACGTCACAAGATCATCGCGCGCTATCGTTCGTATCATGGCGCGACTGCGGGCGCGATCTCGCTGACCGGCGATCCGCGGCGCTGGGCTGTAGAACCGGGAATGCCTGGAGTGGTCCACGTGCTCGATCCTTATCATGGCATTGAGCGCGGATGGGAATCGGCGGAATCGTCGCTGGCGCTGATTGAAGAGACGATACAACTCGAAGGTTCGCACACGATTGCGGCTTTTATTCTCGAACCTGTTACTGGTACCAATGGCATTCTTGTTCCTCCGGATGGATATCTCGAAGGCGTGCGCAAACTCTGCGACAAGTACGGCATTCTGATGATTGCCGACGAAGTTATGTCGGGCTTTGGGCGCACTGGCGAATGGTTTGCTGTCGACCACTGGAAAGTTGTTCCCGACTTGATTTGCATGGCGAAGGGACTTACCTCGAGTTACGTTCCGCTCGGAGCGGTTGGGATGCGGCAGCATATTGCTCGTCACTTTGACAACAAAGTGTTCTATGGAGGTCTGACTTATAACTCGCATCCGATGGGATGTGCGACCGCGCTGGCGACGATTCGCGTGTATGAAGAAGATCACCTGATCGAGAACGCGCGGAAGATGGGCGCTGTCATGAAAAATCTTGGAGCAGAGTTGCAGAAAAAACATCGTTCGGTGGGCGCGGTTCGCTCGATCGGATTATTCGGAATTGTGGAACTGGTCCGCAGCCAGAAGACGCGCCAGCCGATGGCTCCATTCAACGGCACGTCCGAGGAGATGGCTGCGCTTGGCAAATTCTTCCGCGAAAACGGGCTCTACACGTTTGTGCGCTGGAACACTTTCTTTACGAATCCTCCGCTCTGCATCAACGAACAGCAAATGCGCGAAGCATTCGCGATTATCGATAAGGGACTGGAGATTACCGATAAGGCTGTGGTGTAGTTTCAGCTGTCAGCCATCAGCCGTCAGCTATCAGTTCATCGTCGAGAGCGTGTTTCAAAAATGACTTTCAGGTCTGACGGCGCATCCCTCAGGGGCTGAAGGTGTTGGCGCAGCGTAGCGATTACGCCCATCCCCTCGCGGCCCTGGGAGCTATGAACCTGGAGATCAGCACGCGGCCTTCTCCGCACCGTTTGCCGAAATGGATTCGCCGCGCAAAGTGCTCGCAATTGTGGAGAAGTAGAATGAACCGTTACTCTCAAAAATTAACAAGGAGGACTCCATGGCCAAGGGATATTGGGTGGTGTGCTACAAGTCGGTATCAAATCCGTCCGCGCTTTCCGAATACGTGAAGCTCGCAACCGTCGCGCTGGACGCCCTTGGAGGGCGCATAATCGTTGGGGGCAAGCCCGCAAAGACCCACGAGGCGGGAATCAACGAGTTGGCTGTCGTCGTCGAGTTCGAGAGTCTCGAGAAAGCGATCGTCGCCTATGAGAGTGACCTCTACAAGCCAGCACTCAAAACGCTCGACAACGCAGCGCAGAGGGATTTTCGTATCGTCGAAGGCCGATGACGATCAAGGCAGCGCACGCAAGCTCGCGGCATGCGCCCAAAATGGGAATACCATAATCCCATGTTCCGGAAAAATGTCTTGACTTAAGCTCACGCGTTGAACTCAACTGACGACAGCGCAGAGATTACAACACGGTTTAAAGCACAAAGTGCAGCGGCTCCGGGCCGCCATTTGATCTTTCACAATCAGGCAAATGCCAGGCTCAGAATGATCGCATTTCCGTCACCCTAAGTCCTATGTTTTCAATATTTTGACTATAAGTCCTTATAATTGAATACTTTGACCCCAAAAGTAGGGGGGGGAGGGGTCCGAAAAATAGCCTAAAATAGAGGTAAGCCAATGTAAACGCAAGATTTACATGGAATTTGGATTAAGGTAGCATTTGATGGTCCACAGCTGCAACTCAATGATTTCATTAGAGCGGGTGTCAACAATAGGTTTTGGGAAGGGCACGCTTCAGCCGTGCCGCCATCAGCCAACAAAAGTGCGGGCTTTGAGTGCGCACCTTGGTTCTTGCCGCTTGGACTGAATGGAGTACTTGATATGAAACCTACTGGTCCGCGAATTCACCTCAGCCAAATTCACCTCAGCCGAGTTTGTCTCAGCCAAATCTTCAGAACGTATTTCGAACCCGGAAGGGAATTACTACCACAGCGTCGAGCGCTACCGGCTTACCCGCTCTTTCCGCGGGGAGGAATTTCCAGCGCGCCAAGGCACTGGCGGCATAGGCATCCAGACGCGCGTCCGGGCTGCTGAGAATGCGAATGTCGCCGACACGGCCATCCGAATGAATGACCGCATACAGAGTGACCCTGCCATGAACGTTGGTTCGCATCAATTCCAATGGATAACCGGGATCGGATTTCTCGGTGGGGACGGGCGCGAGCAATGCGCCCTGCTTCTGACCCGGATCTAACTCGGCAAAGCGGATTACCCAGCTTCCCGTGAAAGAATTCAGGTTCGGCATATTCAGGGTCATCGCATAAAAGCGGCGATCCCCAAAAACCTGGTGATCGACATCGGTGACTTTGTCGTCGGACACGGGCGACGCAGTGCGCCTCTGCCCAAGCGTCGGGCCGGTGGACGACAGGCTGGCTACGTCGCGCCCGTCTCCGCCGTTCCCGTCTCCATCTCCATTCAGCGATTTGCCGTTGCGCTCGATGGGACCGGTTTGACCTGGAACGGAGCCCACATGCAGGCCTGCCGGGAGGGAACTGCTGCCATGGCCTTTGAAGGCACCCGATTTCGATCCCGCCACATTGGGCGTTCCTGCTGCGCCGGGCTTCCCCTGCGGATTGGCGGCAAATGATCCCCGGCGATTCCCCGCGGGCACGGCCACCGGGCCAGTCGGGGCAGCCGGATGAATGCCTAACGCGATTAACCGTCCCTGGCGGCCACTGCCTCCGCTGGCCGCTACACTCGGCGGTGGACCGACGGCCTCAACTCCGCCGGCCATGCCACCCTTTGCGCCCCGGCCGTGCGAGGCCTGTGTATGTTGCTCATCCAGCGTCAACTGCGGAGCCGGCGCGACCACTTGACTGGCGCCAATGTTAAGGGCTCCAGAATGTCCCTTCGCCGTTGTCGTCAGTTCCGGAGGAGGCGCGACCACCGCGGTCTCGGGGCCAGCCACACTGCGCTCGCGATCATGCCGGACGTCTGGAGGCGGTGGAATCACGTCCGATTTCAGAGCCATTTGATTCTTGTTGCGCATGAAATCGGCATCAGGCGCGGGCGCGATCACGTGCGTGTCGGGTGCAACCACGCGGTTCGAAGCTGAGCGCGTGGCATCCAGCGGAACCTCTGGAACGACAGCTCCGGTCGCTACGATGTTGGGCAAAGGAACGTCGTGGTCGAGTTTTAGGTCGGGAGGAACGACGATGGTTTGAGTGTGGTTGTCGGCTTCGCGCGGAACGGAAAGGATCGGCTGCCTGGCAAACGCCGGCTCTCCCGTCTGCTCCTGTGGAACTGCGGCTGAACCCGTGTCGAGTGGCGGGAGGTACTCTTCGGGCGAATACGTGACAAGCGACGAGCGGTCGAACGCAGAGGACGTAAGAATCTTCTGCTGGCGAAGCCAGGCAATGGAAAGACCCCAGATCAACCCAACCGCTGCGGTGTGGATCACCGCCGATTGCACGAATCGTCCCCAGGGCAGTTTCTGCTGGACGAACACATCCCGCCAGAGGCTGAGGTCATCGTTCGCAAATGCTCCCGCGCTTGTTTGTGCGGGAGCGAGGCGCGGGCCGACGCTCTCCTGAACGCCACGCCGGAACTCGGGGCTCGCCGGGTCGTGTTCGATCATCAGCTGAATCAGTTTTCTTGCGGGAAGTCCCATCCTGGATCAATTACCCTTCACCCACACCTGGCCTGGGGCAGAGTTGCCAGCATGCTGGATCTGAACTGGTTTCGAGGTTCGCCCGGGCGGATGCGGTTTTCGAAGATTATACGGGAAAAGGGGAGAGGATGATTGAGTCGATGGGGCAGTCTTTTTCACATCCCGGTTTTCGGCTGCATGGGCCGCAGAGCCAGTACTCGCTTCAAAAACCGCCGGATGCTATGAAAGGCGCTGCGAAAAAGCGTCAGTGGGCGCGGTTGCCTGTCGATTGGCCTTCCAGTGTCTCGAGATGCCGGATTTCCGCCTCCAGCCATGTCTTCAATGCCGATTCCACTTCGGCAGCCGTGTACTGACGGCTCATGCTGTGGACCGATTCGCCATCCCCATTTAAAGGGATAAAGTGGCACGCATTCATTTCCTGATGGAAGCGTTCCGGAACAAACTGAAAAAGCCAACATTGAGAGCAAGCGGTAGTGCGCTCGGCATCCAGACGATTGGGGCAGGAGGGCGAATCCAGAAACATGGAAACCGGCCTCCACGGCAGAGTTCCGCCGTAGCCGCCGCGCTCCAGGAACGCCAGTTCCCGCTTCAGCAGATTCACGATTTCGAGTGTGGCCTTCGACACAACCACCTCCGGACACATAGCGCTGCCCTAAGGGACCTTTCCTATTTGATTGTGGGCTTTGGCCAACCCTGCTGCCGTGACTGCAAACACCTCCGGTCGTGATTAAGCTCACAACGGGAGGTTCTTTGGAGGGTCCTTGGAAGGGGACTAAAGAAGTGGACTAAATTTCCAGGGTGCGGGGTAATGCGGCGGGCGGGACGCCCACCGAACCGCCGGCGAGGACGCCGGCGCTACGGTCGGAGTGAATTTGTCGGCGGGATGGTCAGACGCTGCAAGGTTGTGCGTCGCTGTTGTGCGTTACTGATGTTGGTGAAATTCCCCGCGCGCAGTCTTATCTGCCCCCGGTCTTACCGACAGCGGAGGGCCGACAGCTGAGAGCTGTTGTTAGAACGCGCCGCCGCCTCCGCCTCCAAAGCCGCCGCCGCTGAAGCCTCCGCCTCCACCAAAACCTCCTCCGAAGCCGGAGCCGCCCGAACTTGCCCGGGGCGCCGACACGAAGACCTGATGCATGTCAGTCGCCATGCCGTGCATGGCGCTCGAAAAATAGAGTGGAGTGAATCCTACATATCCGTTGGGAGATACGTACCAGCTAGGCGGATCTTTTACGATTCCGTCGAACGCTTGCGCCCAGTGGTGTTCAACGCCCAGCGCCATCGCGTAGGGGAGAAACTTTTCGAAGGTGTCGGGCGGCATGCGCTGGATGCGGTCTTTGTCGACCCGGTTCATGAACTCCTGAAAACCGAGGACGGCGATGTGCATGCGCGCCCCGGCCAAAGTTTTGGCGGTCATCTGGCGCGCGAACAGCCACCAGATAATTGCGGAGACGAGAACGCTCCCAATGACCAGCGGGATCGAATTGAATAGATTCCCCCATCCAAGCACCTGCACCGCGACCGCCAGAATCGCAATTGCGACCGCGGCGACAATGCTGTAGCCGTTGGCCGATTCCGGATCGAGCGTGTAGACACCCTTGTTTTTCAGTTCCGACATGATGTCAGTGCGGATCGCCGGGATTGCGGTATAGAAGCGGTTTTTCAGGCTGGAGAGGCGCGTTTCGGTCACGCCGGGAAAGATGTTTTCCAGCATCACGCGCTCGTGCGGGACCAGATCCGGGCCCCATTCCGTGTTCGACTTCAACAGGTGGAAGACGTAGTCTTTGTGGTGGAAGACGAGGAAGGTGTCGACTTTTTCCTCGATCTTGATGTAGCCACGCACGGCGAGATCGACGATGGTCGATGTAATGTCGCGGGGATGAATGCTGTCGTCGAGCATGGTGCCAGCCTCGGCAGGCGTCAAGCCTTTCGGCGGCTCATATTGCGGGGCGACGGACATGCCGGGATCGGGATCGCGCCCCACCGAATACCAGAGTCCGGCCATCACCACCAGCGTCAACAACGGCAGGAACACGATTGGATTGCTGCCCAGAAACCAGCCAAATTTTGTCAGCGCGGTGGGAGCAGTCACGATTCCCTGCGGGATGTATATGTCGACGGTGAGGCCGCCACGCATGGGCAATGGACGCGTGGTCTCGACGGCAACGTCGGCGCCATTGACCTGCGTGTCGGCAGCGCTCTCTTTGGATCCGTAGGCGCCGGTGAAGGCCTGCGCGCGCAGTCCTCCCGCAGCGCTCGCGGGCAGGGTCACGAACGCGGAAGCGTGGTCGATGGGAACGGGCCAATCGTTGCCTGTAACATTCCAGTAGAACTCGTCGTATCCATCGAAATAGCGAATGCCGTTGCGAATTGCGTAGTCGATGTTGACGACGCGCGTCGCATCAACTGCTCCGGGAATGTAGATCTTGAGATCGCGATAGGCTCCCGACTTGCTGGATTCATACTTCAGCTTGTTGCCACTTTCGTCGGTCACGCTTTGGACTTTAAGGAAGAGCGTGTAGTTGGTGCCGTTTGGTCCCGGATATTCGACGGGAATGGTGCGGTGAATGCCGTGCCAGCCGCCCACAAAGACGACCGTAATTTTCTCGCTGACCAGAGCCGAGCCATTGGCTGCGATCGAGATGGTGCCTTTGAAATCGGCAACGTGCCAGTTGTGACCCTGGGCCGCTGACGTAACTACCAGCAGCGTTGCTAGCAAGAGCAACAGCAAAAGCTTTACCACAGAGGACACAGAGGGACACTGAGGAAACCGTGAGGTGGGCTTCTGGCGCTGGCTAAATCGCGTGGGCTGCATTTCCTAGAATTTCACGGCTACCGGCTCGCGGTCCGCAGCGTCGGCCTCGAAGAACTGGCGCTGCTGGAAGCCAAACATCCCCGCCAGAATGTTGGTGGGGAAAGACTGGATCTTGGTGTTCAGATCGCGCACGACGGCATTGTAGTAACGACGCGCGTTCTGAATGGCGTCTTCGGTCTGGTTGAGCGAATTCTGCAGTTGCGTGAACTCCTGCGAAGCCTGCAGTTGGGGATAATTCTCGGCCACCGCAAACAGGCTTTTGAGCGCTCCGGTGAGCTGATTTTCAGCCGCCGCTTTGTCGGCGGGACCGGTCGCCTGCATCGCCATCGAGCGGAATTTGGCGATGTTTTCGAACGTGCCTTTTTCGTGGGCGGCGTATCCTTTTACTGTTTCGACCAGGTTGGGAATGAGGTCGTGACGCCGCTTCAGTTGCACATCAATATCTGACCAGGCGGAATCGGTGCGCACCCGCAACTGCACCAGGCTGTTGTACATCCCGATGAGAAATATTCCGAGCAGAACGACGATTGCAACAAGAGCCCAAATCATAGGCTGCACCTCGATTCGCGATTCAAGGCGACGGTAGCACAAGCAGCGGACCGGTGCAATGCAAACGCCGATTCGGAAAGGGAGACTCGTCGTGCAGTGGGATCGGTCGGACTCAGTTTCGCGAGATTCCCAGCAGACATGGGTGCCGGGCATCATCACTTGGCCATAGGTCACACCACTTCGTGACCACACTCACTGCCGCCACGGTTATCGATGGCTATGCTGAAATTGAGCCTTAAGGCGGTTTTATGGTCGTTTCTCGATGGCAGTTGAATCGCTTCGAACGGATCCTGTTTGGCGCCGCTCTGGCCCTGGCAGCGCTGATTGTCGCCGTCCGCGTTGGAGCGATCGTCGTGATGTGGTATCTGCACCACATCCGTTAGGTGGTCAACTTTCACTCCCGCACGCGGCCGATCCTCCGCATCATCGACCAACCGGCGGATTACTACTCCGTCTCCACTCCGACTAGAATACGCTTATCGCTTTGCGGTTGAGAGCATGGTAGATTGCATCTCTGGTGGGAGCCAGTTATGTCATTTCGATCTGTCTTCATTGCGGTTGTAATTGCCTTTGCCCTGATTCTTTCAGCCTTCCTCCTTAACCGGGCAAGGCCAAAGGTTGAGACCGAGCAGCCCAGTGCAGACCTGGTCCGCGCCACGGGAAAATGCGCCGAATGTCACGCTCGCCTGCAATACTCGGTGGTTCACGAATACGAGATGAGCCTGCATGCCCGCAAAGGCGTGAACTGCCTTGACTGCCATCAGCCCTCGGCCGGCCAGGACAAGAAAGATCACCATGGCTTCGTCATTTCCACCAAGCTCACCGCCGGCAATTGCCGAAGCTGCCATGAAACGATCTACCAGCAATTCCTGCACAGCCGCCATGCCGCTCCGGCGTGGGCCGCTATTTACGGCGAGAAGGGTCTGACTCCCGAGCAGGTAAGTTTCTCGGAAACGTATCAGCCTGGAGGTACGCGCCGACCGCCGAATCCATTCGTTCAGTCCGAGGGAACATCGGCGATGACGAGCGGCTGCGAGCAGTGCCACAGCGTTGGCAGGCCGAACAGCGACGGCACGATCGGCACCTGCACCGCATGTCACACCCGGCATACCAGTTCGGTACGCATCGCGCGCCTGCCCAGCACCTGTGCGCAGTGCCACATGGGGCCCGATCATTCGCAGATTGAGATCTATGAAGAGTCCAAGCACGGGATCATGTTCCAGGCGCAGGAGCCGTTGCTCAATCTGAGCGCGCCGCCAAAAACTCTTACGACACGCGACATGTTCGTGCCAACCTGTGCCACCTGCCATATGAGCGGCATTAATGGCCTGGGCATCACCCACGATCCGTCGGAGCGGCTATCCTATTATCTGGCCAGCGCGATCACTGAAAAACGCCCCAACTATGCCGCTGCTCAGGCCAAGATGAAGCAAGTCTGCTCGCAGTGCCACACACCGGTATTGATCGATCGCGTTTACAGCCAAGCCGAAAAAGTTGTCGAGAACACGAACGGACGGGTGAAGGCGGCGCAGGAGATCGTGAACGCTCTCCGCAAAGATGGAGCGCTGACGGGCCCGCCGTTCTCACAGCCCATCGATTTTGTCTACTTCGATCTCTGGCACTATGACGGCCGGACCAGCAAGCACGGCGCGTTCATGGGCGGCGCCGATTTCGTCCAGTGGCATGGAAATTATCCCATGCTGAAAAAGACTGTCGAGCTGCAGTCGATGGCCGCCGAGCTCAGGAGAGAGCATGGCAAGGCTAAGTGAGCTCTGGTGGGCAAGGCCGCAGCTCTGGGTGGAAGCCTTCGCCATCCTGAATATCGGCTTCCTCACCTTCGACATTTTCCTCGCCCATTCTGTAAATCAGTTTCGCAACCAGGCCGAGTATATTCCGCTCATCTTCTCCGCCTCGGCGCCCGCCGTTCTGATCTTTGCTCTGGCCGTGCGCTATCGCTGGCCCGCCGTCTGGAAAGACCTCGGCTACCTGGTCGGCTGGGTCGCCATTATCGTGGGGCTTACGGGGGTCGTTCTTCATCTGCAGAGTCATTTTTTCTATGACCGCACCTTGCGCAGCCTGACTTACTCCGCGCCATTTGCCGCGCCCCTGGCCTATACCGGCCTGGGTTTCCTGTTGATCATGAACCGCATGGTGGACCCCGATACGCTCGAGTGGGCGCAGTGGGTGCTGCTCCTTACGCTCGGCGGGTTCATTGGGAATTTTGTCTTCAGCCTGGCCGATCACGCGGGCAACGGCTTCTTCAATCCATTGGAATGGGTGCCGGTGGTGGCGAGCGCAATCGCGGTTGGATTCCTTTTCGTGCCGCTCATCCTTCGCGTCTCGCGCCCGTACATCGATCTCTGTGCGGCGGTTCTCGTGCTGGAATCTGGAATCGGACTCTGGGGCTTTGTACTGCACGCGATGGCCAATCTGCGTGGGCCTTCGGTTCACGCCTTCGACAACTTCGTCTATGGGGCTCCGCCGATGGCTCCGTTGTTGTTTCCGAACCTCATGGTGCTCGGCGTCATCGGGCTGTGGCAGATTCGGACCACGCAAGTTGATCGATAGTCCAAGGAAGTCTTAGTGGCTGGGCGCGTAGTATCCGCGGCGGGCGCGGACCTGCAGATCCTTCTTCAGCGAGGTAATTTGAATGGAATGAAATCGCCCGTCGGCGTCGAAATCGGAGGGCTTGTAGGAAACATCGTACTGGCTGCGCAACTCGTCTTCGATGGCGGCGAATGAATGCGTGATGTCTTTCATCTTGTAGGGGAAGAAGGCGCGTCCTCCGGTCGCCGAGGCGAGATCCTCGAGCACCTTGTCGCCCCGCAAAATCAGCCCGCTGTCGTCGGTGGAGATGGCGTAGATGAGAACTTCGGCCCGCTGGGCCATTTCAATAGCCTGCGCGCGCGTCACTTCGCTCTGATTGTCCTCGCCATCGCTGACCACGACGATCGCCTTGCGGATGGGGCGGTCGGAATGCTCGCGCAACAGCTTGTCCTTGCAAGCTTTATAAATAGCGTCATAGAGCGCGGTTCCTCCGCCATTGCTCAGGCGTTGCACGCCCGCGGCAAGAGCAGGAATACTATCGGTAAAGTCCTGCGCCAGGTGGCTCTCTTTATTGAAGCCAACAACAAACGCCCGATCATAGCCAGGACGGATGATGTGTTGAAGAAATCCGATGGCCGCTTCCTTCTCAAATCCAAATCGGCCTTGCACCGAGCCGCTCACATCCATGAGCAGACCCAATTGGATCGGCAGATCAGTCTCACGCCGGAAGTCGATGATCGACTCGACCGGCTTGTGATCATCAAAAATCGAAAAATCGTTCTGGTTTAGGTTGCGGACAAACTTGCCATGCCGATCCGTGGCAATAAACAGCACGTTCACTTCGTCGACGCGCTTACGGATGGTGAGGACGGAATCGTCAGGCCCTGTTCCGGCGAAGGCCGTGCTACTACCGACGCCGACGACGGCCGCTGCCGGGACGCCATACTGACTGGTTTGCGCGCTCGCGGAGATGGCCCATGCTGCGATCAAAACAAATGCCACCAGGCGGACAGCGGTCCTTGCCACCGTTGCTCCCAGCCTGGATTTGGTCGACTTTGTCATTGCCGTCTGCGCTTTTTCCCTAATTCTTTGATGCACGCCTAGGGCCGAAAAATGCGTACTTGCCCTGCGCATGACTGTATGCTGCCATACCCTGTAACTCCAAGTTACAAAAGGAGTACGCGAATGGGGTGCAATCTAAATGTATTCTGTTCAATAGGTTGGCCAACCGCCAGCGCCTTCGGCGAGTGAACCGCTCAAACCCCTGACTGATCAGAGATTTTACCGCATTCTCAATTGCGGAAATTTCCGGGGGACATTTTTCCCGGATTGAACCGCTCCCGTGCAAAAACTTCTTTCCTCGATTCTCTCAGAACCCGGCTATTGAGGCAGCAAGCCTGAACCCCCACGCGAGCAAAAGGGATTCAAACGGGCTTGACTGATCATCCGAAAGCGATAATCTTAGGCACGGCCTTGATCTTTCCCCGGCCCCGGAAGTGGCGAATGTACTTTGAACAATTTTATCTCACCTGCCTGGCGCATGCTTCATACATGATCGGATCGCAAGGCGAGGCTGCGGTGGTCGATCCGCAGCGCGATGTGGAAATCTACCTCAAGGCCGCGGAAGAGCAAGGCCTTAAGATCCGGCACATTTTTGAAACCCATCTGCATGCCGACTTTGTGTCGGGACACAAGGAATTAGCCGCGCGCACGGGCGCAAAAATCTATATTGGCGCGCAGGCTGGCGCCAGCTTTCCGCATGTCGCACTGCGCGACGGCTTTGAAATGAAGATTGGGGGCGTGCGTCTGCGTGCGCTGGAGACTCCCGGCCATACACCGGAAAGCGTCTGTCTTGTCCTGACGGACGAGGAGAAATCATCCGCAAGTAACCCGCCTCAGCCGTGCGCTGTGCTGACCGGCGACACCCTTTTTATCGGCGATGTGGGGCGGCCCGACCTTTCGCCCACGCATACCCCGCAGCAACTCGCGGGATTGCTCTATGACAGTCTGCACGAAAAGTTGCTGGCGCTGCCCGACGCCGTGCTGGTCTACCCCGCGCACGGGGCGGGTTCACTCTGCGGACGCGCCATGCGAGCGGAGAAATCCTCGACCATCGGCACGGAGCGCCTCACGAATTATGCGCTGCAGATTGCGAGCCGCGATGAATTCATCCGGCAGTTGACGACCAATCTCCCGACGCGTCCCGATTATTTTTTCGAGGATGCCCAAATCAACCGCTCCGGCGCCCCGACTCTTGGAGAATTGGCGCCGCTGCGCGCGTTGTCTCCCGCCGATGTGGATGGCTTGTTGCGCCAGAATGCCTGGGTGCTCGATGTTCGTTCCGGCGACGAGTTCGCCGCAGGACACGTTCCCGGCTCTATCGGCATCGCGCTCTCTGGACAATTCGCGTCGTGGGCGGGAGGGATTCTAGGGATCCATGCCAACCCGGTTCTGGTGGCGGACAGCGATGCGCAGATCGAAGAAGCACGGTTGCGGCTGGCGCGCGTGGGCATTGAAGATGTGCGCGGCTACCTCGCGGGCGGCGTTGCGGCTTGGCAAAAGGCGGGATTGCCCGTACTGGCGACGCCGCAGATTTCGGTGCTGGAACTCAGTCGGAAACTCGGCGCTGGAGACGGTTCCACAAACTATGACGTACTCGATGTTCGGCGCGAAGGCGAATGGCAAGCGGGCCACATTGCCGAAGCGGAGTGGCGGGCGCTCGATACGTTTTCGCAAGGGCTGCCGGAGATCAACGCACAAGGCACGGTTGCCGTCCACTGCAAAAGCGGATACCGCAGCATGATTGCCTGCAGTTTGCTGGAGCGTGCCGGCTATCGCAACTTGGTTAACGTCACCGGCGGCTTCGATGCCTGGCAGGCGGCGGGACTGCCGGTCGCCAGTTTGCAGGCGGTGGTTCTCAGTAGCTAGCTCTTAGCTGTCAGCTCTCAGCTGTCAGGAAAACCTAGAACGCCTCGCTTCGAACAATGGCGAGGGGGCAGGGGTCCTTCGACTCCGCTGGGCGCGCTTCGCTATACCCCGCTCCGCTCAGAATGACACGGTGCGTTTTGAGGAGTCCTGAACAAGAATCGAGAGTTGGAGCAAGGCTTGGAGCTTGGAGCTGAGCCCTTGAGAGCGGCTCTTCTCACTTGCCGGCAGCAATTTGCGCTTTGGCTTGCGAGTTTTCCGGGCGCGGCGGAATTTGCGGCAGAGCCGACATCAGGCGGCGCGTATAGGGGTGAACGGGTGCGGCAAAGATCTGCGCGGTCGGGCCGCATTCCACAATCTCGCCCTCATTGAGAATGGCGATGCGTTGGCAGATTCCCGCGACCGACGGGAGATCGTGCGAGATATAAAGGATGGACATGCCGGTCTCCCGATTCAAGCTGGCGAAGAGTTGAAGAATCTCTGCCTGCGTGATTACGTCGAGGGCACTCGTCGCCTCATCGGCGATTAACAGTGCGGGGCGGTGCATGACGGCCATCGCAATCAGCACGCGCTGCGCTTGTCCAACGCTGAGTTGCGAGGCATGTTTTTGAAGAAAATCCGGGTCGGCGGGCAGGCTTACGCTTTTTAGAGCTTGTTCGATCGCGCGCTCGCAGTCCGTGGCGGTTGCGCGGCGATCGCGATGCGCGCGCCAGGCCTCCCGGAGTTGCGTGCGGATTCTGAGCGCTGGGATTCAGCGACGCGAGCGGACTCTGCAGGACCAGGCTGAGAGAGCGTCCACGCAGGTTGCGCAGATCGCGTTCGCGCATTGTAAGCAAGTCCGCTCCCTGAAAATGAATGTTCCCTTCGATGGTGGCGCGCTGGCGTCCGAGCAGTCCGAGGATGGCCAATGCCAGGGTGCTCTTACCGGAACCACTCTGGCCAACCAGTCCGACGACTTCGCCGCGCGCGATTTCGAGCGAGCACGCGCGTAGCACCGGAGCCTTGCCCGGATAGCGCACCGTGATCTGCGCGGAGAGCAGGCAAGGCGCGTGATCGGGGATCGTAGTGCTCGCCATCATCGCTTACCGTTTCGCCGTCGCGGTCCCATTGATCGTCAGGCGCTCCGCGTTCCAGAACGTCTGCGGATAAAGGATTCCAGGATTCGCTCCCGCGACCGAACTCGACACCGCCGAAAGCGCGTTCTGGTTGATCAGGTAAATAATCGGCGCCTGTTCGTAGACGATCTCCTGCACGCGATCGAAGGCCGCCTTGCGCTTTTTGACGTCGGCGGTCGACGCCTGCACGCGCATCAGTTTGTCAATCTCGGCTTCCCACGCGGTTTCGGGCGATTTCTGCTGCGGGTTCCAGGCATGGTTCTCGGCCGAACTCAGCCAGATATTCATCTGGCCGTTGGGATCGAGTTCGATGTTGCGGAAACCGAGCATCGCCGCTTCGTAATTGAACTTCTGCGTGATGCGCTCGATGAGCGACGGAAAATCGAGCGGCACCAGGTTGACCTTGATGCCGATCTTGCCAAGGTCATCCTGAATAAGGACGCTCATGCGCTCGCGCTGCTTGTTGCCGGCGTTGGTGACGATTGAGAACTCGACCGGATTTCCGCCCTTGTCAAACAACTTGCCGTTTTGCAGGTGGAAGCCATCGGCCTTAAGGAGTTCGAGCGCGGCCTGTGAATCGTGTGCTTCGGCTTTGAGTTTGTTGTTGAACCAGAACTTGTTGGCCGGCGAAACCGGGCCGACGGCGGGCTGCGCATGCCCGTTATAAACAATGCGGGCGAGATCGTCGCGGTTGATGGCTTCGGAAACCGCGCGACGGAAATTGGTGGAGCGAAACCAGGCCCGCTTGTACTCGGGAATGGGTGCAGCCGCGACCTGGTTGAACCACATGAAATCGGAATCGAGCGAGGGGCCGGCATCGTGCACCAGTTGAGGCGAGGTTGAGCCCAGGCGGTCGAAATAATCGGTATCGAGAATGTTGATGAGGTCGAGTTCGCCGCGTTTGAAGCGGAGCAACTCCACGTCGCGATTTGACTGAATGTCGAGATGGATGGAATCGAGATAGGGCAGGCGGCGTCCCTGTGGGTCTTTCTTCCAGTAATAAGGATTGCGCTCGAGGCGCACGCTTGATCCAGCCTTATATTCCGCCACCATAAAAGGACCGAGCACCGCGGCTTCTTTTTTCGGTGAGTGCGCGGACATGATGGCAACCTGATCGAACTGGCGATCGAGTCCAACGATGGGGGCGGGAAAGGTGATGGAGATCTGATCGGGAGCGGTCACCTTGGTCAACACCTTGCCGCTGCCGGTGCGGAAGGCGTCTCCGACCGGCGAGTGCAGCGCCGGGTCCATCAGACGTTCGATGGTGAACGCCACATCGTCGGCCGCGAACGGGGTGCCATCGGAGAAGTGCACGCCATGGCGCAGCTTGAAGGTGATCTGCCGGCTATCCGGCGACACTTTCCAGGATTCGGCCAGCTCCGGCTCGAGTTCCTGTGTGTGACGATTGATGCGGGCGAGAACGCCTCCGGTGAGATAGCGGATGGAGAGCGCGGCATCGTCATCGACGAGTAGAGGATCGAACGTCTTGGGCTCAGTGCGGAGACAGAAACGGAGTTCGCCGCCGTTTTGCGCGAAGGCTGTGGAGAAGAGGAGGAAGCAGAGAAGAAGGACAATGCAGATTCCTCGCTTCTCCACCCCATCGCGCCAAAAGCGGGCGCGCTGGGGGCCCCGGTTCGCTCGGAATGACAAAGTTTGTTGGCGGCCGTTCATGCGGTCACCTCCTCATTGGATAAGAGCAGTTGAAATGACGTGAGCACGACGATGAGCAAGAGCAAGGGAACCAGTCGCCAGGGTTCGTCGCGGAACGAGATCATCCCTTCGAGTTCGCGCAACAGGCTTCCCCATGATGGCAGCGGTTCGGCGACGCCCAAGCCGAGGACTCCCAGGTTGGCTTCGCTCAGAATAAAGACGGGGATCGAGATCCAGAACTGTGCGTAGAGGACCGGCTTCAGGTTGGGGAGAACGTGTATCAGGAAAAGGCGGGGTCCATGGAGTCCGGAGGCGCGCGCCTGCAGGACGAAGTCGGAATTGCGCAGTGCGTCGGCGCTGGTTGAGAGGACGCGCGCGGAGGCGGCCCAGCCGAGCAGGCCGAGAATGAGAAAGGTGATGAGCACGGAAACGAGCGGCGAAACATTCAGCGGCATAAGCGCGCGCACGGTGATCAGCAGAAACAGCCAGGGCAGCGAGAGAAAAAGGTCGGTAAAAGCCCGCGCCAGCTTGAGCCAGATTCCGCCGAGGTATCCAGCGAGTCCGCCGACGAGCGCGGCGAGCGCGGTTGAGACCAGAGCGGCGGCGGGAGCGAGCAGAAGCGAGATGCGCGTGCCATAAAGTACGCGCGCGAAACGATCGCGGCCAACTTCGTCGGTGCCAAGGAGATGAGCGCGCGAAGGAGGCGCACTCGGAGCATCACGAAATTGCTTCGCGTATCCGGCGGGCGCCAGCCAGTTTGCGCCGAGCGAGAGCGCGCACACGGCGACGACAATGACGCACGCCAACACGCGGGCTGCTTTCATGCAGCTTTCATCTCCCTCTTTTTCTTTCTTCTTGTCTTCTCTTCTTGTCTTTTCTTCTTCTTTGCGGGTCGCTCTACGCCCCTTGGGACTCCTGGGGCGTCAACATAAGGATCATTACATCGGCACTGGAGTTGGCGAGCAAGGTTACCAGCGTCACGAGGATGGTCAGGTTCACCAGTAACGGGAGATCCCGGGAGAGTGCGGCCTGCCAGGCAAGTTGACCGATGCCCGGCAATCCGCAGAGGCTTTCGACGGGAATCGAGGCGCCGAGAGCAAGGCTGATCGTGATGCCAGCGAGTGCGATCATCTGGGGACCGGCGACCGGCAGCACGTGCCAGGCGAGGATGCGAGCTTCGCCGAGTCCGCGGGCGCGGGCGGCGGTGATGTGGGGCAGGGAATAGGCTTTCGACAAAATGTTGCGGGAATAGCGATAGATGTTCGGGAAGACGATAAAAGCGATGGCGAGATATCCGGGAGTATTGAGAATTACAGAGATGAGCGCGAGGACCGCGGCCGGAATGCAGAGAAAGGCGCCGCTGACGGTCATTCCGAAAATTTCAGGCGCCGGACGCGGCCAAAGGCAGGCCACGAAGGCGAGCGTCGAGGCGAGAAGCCATCCCAGCAACAGGCCGATGCCGGCCACGCGCACGGTGACGGGCCAACGTTCGCGCAGGAGGCTATTGACGGGCTGTCCCAGCGAATGGGAGATGCCGAGATCGCCGTGGAGCGCGCCGCGCAGGTAAGCGGCATAAAAGCGGACGATGTTGTGCTCTCCGGCGCGTTCGGCATGCAGGGCGCGGATGCTTTCCGCGTTGAGGCTGGGATCGAGGTCACGTTCGTCGCTATCGAAGCCGGGAGCAAGACGCACCAGCGTAGCGGAGATCAATCCGCCGAGCAGAACGAGCGCGGCGATCGAGAGCAGGTGACGCGCGATTCTGCGGAGGAGCATGGCTGAGTCCTAATTCACGCTCGCTCCCTGCGAGCGCGGCGGAAGGTCCGCGTCTGGGGCAGTGTCGGAGTGGTGAAGTTTTTTCACGGAATACATGCGGCGGTCGGCTTCGGCAAGAAGGCGCTCGACGTCGAAGCCATCCTCAGGGCAGAAGGCCGTGCCGACGCTCAGCGAAACCAGATTACGGCCGGCAATCTTGTAACCGCCTTCGACAGCGAATTGATTCAGGCGGGTGGCCTTCTCAAGGCTCGCCGCCCTGTCCAGCCCGGGAATTACCACGACGAATTCATCTCCGCCCATGCGGGCGACGTAATCGTAGCCGCGGCAGGATTCCTTCAGGTTCAGGGCAAAATCCTTCAGCAGGTTATCGCCTTCGAGGTGGCCATAGAGGTCGTTGATCTGTTTGAAATTGTCGAGGTCGCACACCATGACTGCCAGCGATGTGCCGGTGCGGCGGCAGCGCGAGAGTTCGCGCGACAGGTGCACGAAGAGCGAGCGCGCGTTGGGCAGGCCGGTAAGGTAATCGGTAGTGGCCGAGTCTTCCGCCTGCTGATAGCGGAGCGCATTTTCGACTGAGAGCGCGATCTTCGAACTGATGGCAAGCAGAATGCGCAGATGGTCGGCCGCGAACGCATCGCGTTCGGAGCGATACATGGCGAGCACGCCGACCACGCCGTTAAGCCCGTCGAGAGGCACGGCAAGCACCGAGCGCTGGGTAGTGAACTTTTGCGGATCGGGCGTGTATCCAGCCTCGATAGCAGGATCGCCATTCACAATGGGCTTGCGGTTTTCCGCGACCCAGCCGCAGATGCCTTCTCCAACTTTGATATTGAGCGAGGAGAGCAGACGGAAATTGTCGCCGCTGACCAGCTCCGGCACCAGGCGTCCCTCCTTCAAAAGGAAGACTGCCATTGAGTCGTACGGAACCAGTTTGCGCAACCGCACGGAAAGCACGGAAAGCGTTTCACCGAGGCTGAGCGAGTTGCCGAGGTCCTGGCTGAGTTCGAACATGGTTTGCGCTTCCTGGCGGGCGGAAGCGATGGAGGAAAGAAAATCAGCATCATTGCCCGACGGAGATGAGGATTGCTCATAGCCCGCTCCCGGAGTAACGTTCCGGTCGACGCGAACTTGCACCGAGAGGCCGGGCTCGGCGGCATCCTCGGATGAGTGCGCCATAACTTCGAGTTCGCGATAACGGCGGGCCAGAACTTCGATGACTGCAGGATCGAAGGACGAGCCGCTCATCGCACTGACCGCTTCCATGGCGACGTCAAGCGGAAGCGCATTGCGGTATTGGCGATGAGAGGCAAGAGCGTCCAGACAATCGACGGCGGCCAGAACACGCGCTCCTCTGGGAATCTCCTCGCCTTTCAATCCATCGGGATAGCCCGTCCCATCCCAGCGCTCGTGATGAGCACGCACGATGGGTGCGACCGGATATGGGAAGGCGACGCGCTGCAGGATTTCGGCGCCCACGATGGGGTGAATCTTCATTTTCTCGAATTCTTCAGGAGTCAACCGCCCGGGCTTGTTGATGATGTGTTCCGGGACGGCGAGCTTGCCGATGTCATGCAGCAGGGCGGCTGCGCACAACGCTTCGATTTCCTCTGCTGTGAACCCGAGTTCCTTGGCAATTTCGATCGCATAGACGCGAACGCGCTGCAAGTGCTTATGGGTGGTGTGGTCCTTGGCTTCGATCGCCAGGGCGAGCGCTTCAATGGTCCGCAGATGCAGTTTGGCTACGTCCTCGGCGTGACGCTTTTCGGTCTCGACGTGAATCTTTTCCGCTTCCAGACGGCCGAGGTAAAGCCGATAGGATCGGTAGACCCAATAGATCACCGGCAGAACCATGAAACTGGCCTGCCATCCGGTGTGCTTGTTGACGAAGTCAACGAAGAAGACGACCGCGGCGCCGACCAGGTAATAAGGGAACGACCAGAAGTAGCATTCCGACCAAACCTTGCGCGGCGACTTCCCTTCAGTCAGCGAAATGATGATGGAAACGGGTAATGTGTTCGCCAGGAAAAAAAGCAAGGCGGTCATGACCAGCAGCAAGGGTGTGCTGCCGCCCATCACTCTCTCCAGCCGGTGGAAGAAGAAATAGGAGAGGGCGATGGCATTCGCCATCATGCTGAGGACGTTGAAGACAACTTTGGCGGGATCCGGTTTGGTCTTTGCCCACCACACGCACTGGGCCAGGCTTGCCGTGCAGCCGATAACGAGGGTCTCGGACATGCTCATCTCGAGCACGCCCAATAGGATGAACAGGAAGTTCACCGACATGGTGCCGTCGATGCCGGGCAACTGAATTTTCAGGCCGGATGCCAGCGTGGCAATCAGGAGATAGCAGGCGAAGCGGGCCAGATCAGAGCTGTGCCAATACCAGAGCGAATGGGCCAGGACCAACATACCGATAGCGGCGGTCGAGGTAATGAAGAATGTGGCCCGTTTGGACATGAATCGCGCCTTCCGCTTACTTTCCGTGCAAGTGAACGACCGGGTTGGAGATAGATGTCAGGTCCGTAATAAGCCGTACAAAATTTCGCGTACCCATACTCACCAACGCGGAAGTTCGGTCCTGCCGCACACCTCCAGCTTTTCGGGTCTGCGACAGGCAAAGAGAGCCCAAATTGTCCCCTTCTAGAGGATGGTAGAGCAGGGAGGGGGGACCTGATACTTACCGAGGTAATCGCGTGATGCACCCGGTAGTTGGATCCCCCTTCCCGGGCGAACTTGCCGGAAAAGGTGCAGCCTGTTCTAGTTCTCGCCAGTGATCATCGTTTCCGCTGCCGGAGTGTCATTGCTCACGATCGTGCTTCCGCCCCAGACTGCAAAGAACCCGTTGTTGGTGTTGTTGCCCCAGGGGGCTGATCCACCCCAGACGGCAAAACTGGCGTAAGGATTGGAGCCTCCCCAGACCGCGAACTGGCTGCGTGAAGGCATTGCCACCCCACACGGCGAAGGTGCCCCAGTCGGAGGAACCGCCCCAGACCGCGAAGCTGTCATTCACGAAGTAGACGTTCTGCGTGGTCGGAGTCAAGGTGGCGACCGGCGACACCGCATAGCCCGTGCTGAGATGGCGTGTTCTGCAATGCTGCCTGAATATCCAGATAGCCTGCCCCGACCGTGAAGACGTCGTACTGATCGGTATAGGTAATGCCCGTCGTCGGATCGGTGTACGTGCTGTATTGTGGAAAGGTCTTGGATGCCGTCAGCATAAGTGTGGCCTTGACCTGATCCGGCGTCAGCGCAGGGTTTTGTTGCAGCATCAAGACCGCCGCGCCGCTGACCACCGGAGTGGCCATGCTGGTGCCGCTCAACGCAAAATACGTATTGGACAGAGCTAGCGCCGCCATTTGTCTCGTAGAGCGAGTGCGGGATTTCATTCCCCGGATAAAGCTTGGCTAAAGTCAAGCCCGGGCTGTAAAGGGAGATGATCTGGTTGCCGGGCGCCACGAGATCGGGTTTGGCGAGATGGTCAATAGCCGTTGGCCCCTTCGAGCTGTAAGTGGCAATCAGGTCGTCGGCGCGGGTCGAAGTGCCCATCGTTTTCATCGCGCCAACCGTGATCACGTATGGATCGTTGGCGGGGGATGTGATTGTGCCGTACCCATTGGTTCCGGCTGAGTTGTCCCGGCCATCGTTGCCGGCGGCTACTACTACCACAATGCCCGCCTGATAGGCAGCTTCAACCGCTTGACAGAGCGGGTCAAGAGTGTAGCTTTCATAGACCGGACGCCCGAGCGAAAGATTAATTACCCGGATGTTATAGATGGATTTCAGAAGGATAGCGGTCTGAATGGCATTGATTACTTCGCTGTCGGTGCCCGCGCCGTTCTGGTCGAGAACGCGCAGGTTGATGAGATTTACGTTGGGCGCGATCCCTTTGAAGGTGTAGATGTCTTGATTCCCGGTCGATTTGTTGCCATCGCCACCGACGATTCCCGCAACGTGGGTGCCATGGCCAAATTGATCGTAGGCGTCCATGAGATTGAGCGACGTGAAATTCTGCTTGTAAACAACCCTGGACTTTCCGGAGTTTCCCGGGCCAGCGCCGTGGAGATCGGGCATATCGAAGATGCCGCTGTCAATAATGGCAACCCCAATCCCTGTGCCATCGAGGCCGAGTCCCCAGCCGTAGGGAGCATTGACGGTGTCAGTGTGATAGTCGAGCGCCGTGATGGAACTGACCGTTCCCATTCCCTTCAACGGGCGGTCGGGCGAAATGTAGGCTACATCGGGATCTTTGGCCAAACTCGTCAGCGCTGCTGCGGGAACTGAATAGGCGGCGGCCTTCACCAGGCCAAGCTCGTGCTTCAGATGTCCGCCATGGCTCGCCACCATCTGGTGATGCCTTGCGGTCAACCGTGAATGGAACTGCACGATTACGTCAACGGAGTCACGGTTGGTCCGGTTCTGAAGTTCAGGCGCGAGTTTCTGGTTACTGGCGGAAGCTACAGCCACCAGGGTGAATACGACGGCGATGAGATGGGTCTTGGTTCTCATAGGGGTTTCTTTCTTCTTCTGCACCCCATCTGTTTGCAACTCCCAACCCAAAGTGACAGACGAGGAAGTGATTGAAACGATGGCATCTATGAGTTTCTCGGCGGGAATGGAAAGGGCCATGTTGGCCCGGTGGGACAGATTGGCGCGGCCCATATCGAGTTACTTCGGTTTGATCACCTGATGCCGAACGGTTCACTCGGTGGCTGCCCTGTGGCAGCATCGATGAGTTGGGCTAGTTGCGCCGAATGACGATAGGGGACTGTAAGTCCATGGTTCGCTGGTTGAGGTAAAGCCCGCGCGCCTCGTGGCGCGCGTGGAGTCTCACTTCTTTCGTGTCTCTGCAGATGGACAAAGCCAAGAATCTCGCTCACAGCGCCGGCAGCAGCGACCCTCGTTCAGCCGTATCCGCAAACGTTCTTGCCCCCGAGATACCGCACCTGGCGCAGGATACAGTCCTTATTACAGACCTTCGAGGCGTGATCACAAGTTGCAATCTGGGCTTACGCCAGTTCGGGTACGCGCCGGAAGAACTTGTCGGTAGGCAATTGGCTGACCTGTTTTGCGCTGACGATCAGTCTGTGCTGGCGAATGTAATGATGCCCACCGTTCGCGAGAAGGGAAGGTGCGAGCACGAACTGCACGGTCAGGCCAAATCGGGCGCGGAATTCTGTCTTCATCTTTGCCTCACACTGGTGCGCGATGCCGATTCTATCCCGACGGCTATGGTCGGCGTCTCGGCAGGAGTCACAGAAAATAAGGCGCAGGCAATCCCACACCTGCGGCGCGCTGCCGCCGCCCCAGTTCCACTGGCGCGGCGGGTCATCGAGGGAACCGAGTTTCTGATCGCCAGTCCCGTGATGCACAAGTTTATGGGGTTGGTGGACCGCGTCGCGGGACACACCGAAACGGTGCTGGTAGTCGGAGAAACCGGGACGGGCAAGGAGTTGGTTGCGCGTACCATCCACGAATCTTCTTACCGGCACAAGAAAGCGCTGGTCGATATTAATTGCGCCGCGCTGCCGGAGCATCTGGTGGAGAGCGAATTATTCGGTTACGAAAAGGGGGCTTTCAGCGGCGCGGACGCCTCCAAGCCGGGATTGTTTGAGCTCGCCGACAAGAGCACGATCTTTCTCGATGAAATTGGCGAATTGCAGCCGCAAATCCAGGTGAAGTTGCTGCGGGTGCTGGACGGTGCGCCCTATTTCCGGTTGGGCGGGCATCACAAGATCACCGTGGATGTACGCGTGGTTGCCGCTACCAACCAGGATCTTGACCTGGCGGTGAAAGAAGGGCGTTTTCGCAAGGACCTGTTTCACCGCCTGAGCCAGTTTCAGTTGCGCGTTCCGCCGTTGCGCGAGCGCCCGGAAGATATCTCAGCCCTGGCGCAACATTTTCTTTCGCTGAAGGCCCCCGACAAGACCTTTTCCCTGGATGCGGTGGCGGCATTGCAGGCCTATGCGTGGCCGGGCAACATCCGGGAACTGCGCAACCTGGTCGCGAAGCTTGCGATGGCGGCGCCGGATTCGGAGATTGCGGCGCGCGAAGTGATGGCCGAGTTGCATGAAGAATCGGGGACAGCAACGAATGTCCGCGGCGTCCTGCCCGAGGGCAACCTCGAAAACATGGAAGAGCAGATGATTATCCGGGCTCTGGAGCAGACCGGTGGGCATCGGGCACAGGCGGCCGAACAACTCGGAATCTCACGCCGTACCTTGAGCCGGAAGCTGCGGGAGTATGGAATCGACTCACCGGCTGGCGGGGATGGATCGGCACCCCTGGGGATGATCAGCCAGGAGCAGCAGAAGTTTTTTCGCGCCAAGGTCAGTCTTCCGGTCACTCTGAGGAATGCAAATGGCAAGGAGTTGCAAGTGCAGGCAATCAACCTGAGCACCGGAGGCATGGGGCTCGATGCGGTCAGCGATCCGGGCAGCTTTGCCGGGCTGCTCGACGTCAATTTCCTGCTGCCCGACAGCGAAACCATCATGCAGGCCAAGGGGCGGTTGGTGTGGGCCGATGTCGGCGGGAGAGCGGGCCTGCGATTCATCGTGATCGAGCCCGTACTATTCCAGCAATTGCAACGCTGGACGAACCAAAAGATGAAAAACGAAGGGTGGGAGGTCATCTCCTGAAGGTGCTCGGCTCTATAAATTCGTCTCTGCCGGGAAGCGCAAAAGTCAGCCTCGAGGTCGGGGAGAGGACGTTATAAGTAATAAGTGTCGTCAACTTCTATGGAAGAAGCACGGAGAAATATCTTCAATGGGACTCGTTGAAACTGACAAGCCGTTAGGAGTTGAGAGAGTTCTGCCTCGACATCAGTTTGAAGCGCGCGTGAAGATCGAGGTCATGCGTGAGCGGGGAACAAGTCTGACCGATGGCTGGGCCCGCGACCTGAGCGAAAGCGGCCTGGGAGCGTTCGTAGGCATGCAGCTCGTTGTCGGAGAACTAGCCACGCTCAGAATTCCACTGAAGGATGAAGTCGAACTCGTGGTCCCCGCCAAAATCACCAGAAACTTCGGAACCGAATACGGATTCCAGTTCACCGCTCTGAGCCGCCAGCAGAGGGATCAAATTCATCGTGCCCTCGCAGCCAGTCCTTGTTGCTCCGTTTGACGAGCATCTATCGGCTGGCCACGCGCTCTCCCTGATCATTGTTGGTAGGTTATTCAAAAGAGACGTGTTACTCGTCATCACGAGCCATCCATCCTCGCCGGGCAGCTAACTTGTGAATCCATGATTTACAGGGATTGCGTCCATTGAAATTCTCCACTGCTCGGTTTTTACAAATACCGGAAAATCGGCTCCCGAGGAGTCTCGTGAGAATTTGACCGGTCGAACGAACCAAAGATACCACCCCACCGGAAACGCTCTCAGGATGCGGCTTAGCGCTGTTACGAAAACCGAACAATATAGTTGAAAACAGTTGCAGAAACTTGATATAAGCAGCAATGGGCGTTTGATCCTCGTCAGATAGGTTGCGATCAGTTTCGAGCTTTAACGAAGTGAGCCGAAATCGGTAATTGCCATGTTAGCCCGGCAGGGGTGGATCATCGCCAACCCGGGTGGTAGCCGCGCCCCGCTCAACCTGGAGTTACCCCATGGTATCGGCAGGGCAAGACCTACGCAAGATTCGCGACCGGCTTGGTTTGACGATGAGAGATGTTGAAGCCGCCAGCCAGTCGATTTCGCAGCGCCATGGCAGCGAAGAGTATCTGATCCCTCCCAGCAGACTTTCCGACATTGAGACGAAAGGTGTAACTCCAAGCGTGTTCCGCTTTTACTCGCTGGCCGCGATTTATCACCGGCCGGTGCGAGCCCTGTTGCAGCTCTATGGCATTGACCTGGACGGGGTTAGCTCAGAGTGGGGCTCTTCGCAACCGGCTCACACACACCTGGTGACGCTCGAAAATCAGCAAACCGCTTGCAGCCTTCCCGTCAGGATGGATCCCGGCTTCGATCTGAGAGAAACCTCAGATCTGGGACGCATGATACAGCGGTGGGGCGCGCTTCCGCTCACGATGCTGAGACATCTGTTTTCTCAACACTACATCTATGCCTACATTGGCTGTGAAGACTTCACCATGTATCCGATTCTGCAGCCCGGATCATTCGTGCAGGTGGATGAATCGCGGAGACGCGTGGTGGAGCGGCAATGGCGGTCCGATTATGACCGCCCCATCTACCTTGTAGAGACCCGGGACGGATTCACCTGCTGCTGGTGTGATGTTCTGCCTAATATGCTGGTCTTGCGGCCACATTCTCTTTCTCCAGCGCAAGTGCGAATTCTCAAGCACCCTCAGGAGGCCGAAGTGATCGGTCAGGTGGTGGGGGTGGCGATGAGGATTGGGAGTCTTGTGGCCGCCGAATCGCAAGAACCGACAGAGTTTTCAGAATCGAAACAAAGTGTAGTTCTGTCATCTTCGGGCAGCCTGAAGGCAATGACTGGTGCAGACCTTCCGTCAATTTCGACACGTAAGAAGCTGGGCTAACTCCTGCCGCGCTGCTCGATTGCTCGAGATCCTGGCGCAGTAACTTCAACCGGGTTCGTAGGGTAGTTCCGATCAGCGATTGATGCGCTTGCGCGAAAGTATCTTGCGCAGCCGCCGGCCCATGCACCCGCTCGAATCCCCAGTGTTCATAATTCCCTCCCGACGTCCGTAGACCTGCCAAATAAGAAAGCTTCCCCCATAGCCCCGCTACTCTCCCTAAGGTCGTTTGAAGAAGGTCGTCATATGCCGATTTCCGCGCCATTGTCGCACCTTTTCGTGCTTCGCTACGTTTTCCGAAAAGCTCGGTAACTCCAGATTCCTCTTCTGTTTGTGCAAGTTCCCAGCAGACTACGCCCACCGAACTTCACTTCAACACAAGAGAGGATACGCCGTGAACTCACTAAAAGCAAAGGTTACCCTGTTGTTTCTCGCACTTGCCATTGTTACTGCCCTTCCCGCGTCACTCCGGGCCGACGGGATTCCATTTCCGAGCTGTGGTCCTAACAGTGGGAATTGCGCGGTTGCAAAGTAACACAAATCAATGCTTGAGTGCTACCGCTTCGGATGTTACATTTTCGGACGGTGGCACTCAAGCGTATGAGTTTTCCACTCCGTCTCGTCTGGCTGTTTCTCTACATAGCTCCGCGTGTGCTCCTCATCTGCATCGCGGTTGTGATGTTTCGCAAGGGATTGCAGAAGGACTTTCCGGTTTTCTTTGCTTACATCCTCTATGAGATTCTGGAGTTTGGGGTGCTTTTCACGATGTTCGAAATGAAGGTGCCTAGTCCGACGCATATGAGTGTCGATCGTCTCTGGCGCGGTGGAGACGTTGCATTGCACTTCGGCATTATCCAGGAGCTGTTTGAATCTCCATTTGCGAATATCATGCCGATGCGCCGGGCAATGAATCGAATATTTGCCGCCTTGACCCTCGTTCTTATCTTGCTGGCTATGGCGTTTATCGCACCCGTTTATTACCGCATTCCAGGCTATGGGCTTTTGAAAGGCTACGTTGGTATCGAGGCATTGAACACCGCGCAATGTGCCCTGTTGGCTTGTGTTTTCATCTGGCACAAGTTTCTGGGCTTCAGGATGTCGCCCTCCGTTTTTGGAATTGCCCTGGGGCTGGGACTGGTCGTTTCTTCGGAACCGCTCATCTTGGCCCTGAAGGATCGAGTGTCCGCTCATAACTCCCCGTTTGTGGATTTGACTCAAATGGTGATTTTCCAAGGGGTCGTCGTGCTTTGGATGTACTATGTTCGAGCTCGTGAGACTGTCAATACAAACATTGATGCCGCGTATTTGCTCGAAGCCCGTGACTGGGCTTCCGGGGTAGAAAGGATAACCCGCCCATGACGCCGCTTATTACTCTGGCTGGGATCGTAGCAATATTTGTGCTTTTCCTGATTCTTCAGGTCTGGCGACGTTACTCTACGAAGGTAGAGACGCCGAACGCGGGGCAGCTTATCCCGGTCGATCTGGAGGCCTTCGAAAATCTGACCGATCCGGAAGAAGAACAATTCTTGCGGGCGAACCTTTCGCCGGCAGAGTTTCGAGGGGTGCAGCGAACGCGCATTTCCGCCGCAAAGATGTATGTGATGGCATTGTCGCAGAATGCCGCTGTCCTGGTGGCGATCGGTCAGTCCGTGCGCTCCCATGCCGATCTGGAAATCGCCGCTTCGGGGCAGGAAATTCTCCCACGGGCGATCCAGCTGAAGGTGTGGTGTCTGCTCTCGTTGCTGCGGCTGAACGCTGCGATGCTTCTTCCGACCATCCTGTCCCCATCGAGCAGCATCGCCGCTCGATATCTGGTCGTGAAGAACATGGCATCGAGTCTACCCAGAGAAGTAGCTGCGGCTTAGCGGGGGGCGGTCGAAACCTACATTCGGCCGGTGTTTGCCCACGGCCGCGTTGCGTGTATCAGAGGTTTTGAGATGGTGGCGGAACCGTTTGAGGGGGTACAAAAGCACAGTCCCGCCTCCACTCCTCATACTGCATGCGAACTATAGGCACTATCCATCTGTTGAATACGTGGAAGTGTTACCTGTTACGGAAACCGAACAAATCTCCGAACCTGCGCGGGCACGGAATTGTGCGTGACCGTTGGTCACGCCGAATGCGAGTCTGTCCCAAATCGGGAAACTGGGCCTCCCTCTACCTTCTTTAGGCCATATACTTTGGTGTCCTTCTGCCTTAGTCTGAGCTTTGAAACCGAAGCGGGGCTGAGGCCAAATGAAGTATCTGTTCATCTCGATTCTTGTGTTGTGTGCGACCGTGCAAGCCGAGAATTTTGCGGCTGCCTCTGGTCCTCTACCCGATGCGCCTAACCAGGCTCGACCCTTCTGGACGACCGAGAACAAAGTGGACTTCGGTATTCTTGGAGGGCTGGTCGCCGCCGATGCAATTACCACGCAACGCGGATTGAGTGAAGGTTTCCACGAGACGAATCCGCTGATGCGTCCGTTTGTTAGCCGGGGTGCTGCCGGAGAGGGCGCAGGGTCCGCACTGGGTTTCGCCGCCGGATTGGGAACCGTGTACCTTCTGCACCAGACCCACCACTACAAAGCCGAGCGCATCACGATGCGCCTGATGGTAGGCGTCGAAGGCGCTGTAGTCGCCAATAATGTCGTGCGGCTGCGCTGAAGACGCGCAAAAGCCAACACCTTCATCCGAGTTCTCGTAACGTTTAAGGATCGGTCCTGCCCCAGAGTTCCTCAACCGACTTTCGATGCCGGAACCTGCCCCTCAATTCAGCGACCGCTCGTCGCGTCTGCTCATCCAAGCAAGGGTAAGAGGGAAGGAAGGGTGTAGCGAGCGGCGTTTCTCTTTCTCATGGGCCTTTATCCTGCGCGCGAGCGAGGATGACAAATGCCAATAAATAAAGGAGTTTTAAACAATGAGCACTCTGGCACTTTTGCAATCGGTGAAGGAAAGCATTCTCAGCCAGGCGAGCGTGAAGGCCATCTATGGTGAACCCATCACAGCCCACGGAAAAACGATCATACCAATTGCGAAAATAATGTATGGCTACGGAGCGGGGACGGGCACGGGCGGTGTGGGGGCTACCAGTGCGCGAGGCGAGGGAGGAGGTGGCGGTGGCGGGGCGCGCGCCACTCCCGTCGGCGTCGTGGAAATCAGCGAACAACATACTCGCTTCGTTCCGATCTCCGACCGCAGGAAATTGGCAGGAGCAGTTCTGATCGGAATCGGGCTTGGCATGTGGCTGGGTTGGCGAAGACGCCGCTGATGTCATGGGTCCCCTGCATTCCCGGCGATTGTTAGTGCTCTGACCTCGTTGGCCGGAGCAGAGTGTTCTATTTCCAAGGACAATCAGACATGACCACCATACAATCAGAAAGCTCAGAGTCTTATCCGCATCGCCTGGGGCCTGCCGATGTCTTCTTTCGGGGAGAGCCGGACGAGAAGGACGATGAAGAGGAAGACGAAGAGGAAGATCGCCCCAAAGATAAAGACGACGATGACGACGACGACGAAAGCGACGGCTACTCCGAGTGAGCCTCGTATTGAATTCACGCGGTGACCGATGACTCGTGAACATTTCGTCGACGCTGTCGAGCAAGCCCTCGATTCGCTTCCGGAGGAATTTCGCGGTCGCATACGTAACGTGGCCGTTCTGGTGGAGGATTTCCCGCCAAACCAATTTCCGCCGAACCAGCCATCCACGCCGGCGGGGCAACCAACGCGACTACTTCTGGGTGTCTTCCACGGAGTGCCGACGACCCGGAAGAGCATATTTGACATGCCGTCCGGACCAGACCACATCGTTCTTTATCAGAAAAATATCGAAGCAATTTGCTCCACCGAGGCCGAGGTCCGCAGACAAATTCGTCTTACGGTTATCCATGAACTGGGCCACTATTTCGGGCTGGATGAGGAACACCTGAAGGATGTTTAGCCAAGCAAACTGCGGACGGGCGGCTGGTTCCAGCAGAATGCAGACAAGGGAGTAACCTTTCGCCTGTATAATTACAGTTTCCAGATTGGGGGTGATGTATTTGGCGGAAATTCGGCTGCAAGAGGGCGAATCATTAGAGAACGCCCTGCGTCGGTTCAAACGCAAGGTTCAGACGGAAGACATCATCAAGGAAGTGAAGCGTCACTCCTACTATCTGAAACCGGGCGAAAGAAAGCGTGTGAAGCAAGCTTTGGCGCAAAAACGTGCCCGGAAAAAGATTCGCAAGGAGCACGACTGAAGGAGCATGACTGATTCAGGCGATGGTTCAGGAAGCGGCGTCAGTGTTTCTGCAGTTCTGAGTATCGACCGAATCGGTCCAATGTTCGAAGCCGTGTAACTCCTTGACGAGAGGGCGTTTTGAAGGAGCACTTTCGAGCTATTCCCTCGCTCGAAGCCACCGCGTAGTCTTGCAATTGAGCAGACTTCGGGGGAGGGCTGTTCACATGAAAACGCCCCACGATTCTTTGAGTCTGGGGCGTTTTCGTTTGGTGCCAGAAATTCTGCCCGGCAGATATTGACGGCTGACAGGACCGCTCACCGCATACAACTTCTCAGCAAGATTAACTTTGGTTGTCATGTTGCCTCTTTCCTCCTGCGCGCCGGTGCGCAGATTTTTCATGCTCCAAAAGCCAACGCTTGCGCTCGATGCCTCCGCCGTAACCGGTGAGCGATCCGTCCGAGCCGATGACCCGGTGACACGGAATAACAACGCCAACTGGATTTGAGCCATTTGCAAGTCCCACCGCACGAACGGCTGCGGGTCGGTGAATTCGCTCGGCAAGCTCCGCATAAGAAACCGTCGTGCCCCATTGGATTTGTCGCAGCGCTCGCCAGACCTCGCGCTGGAAGGGTGTGCCGCCTGTTTTGACCGGCAGACTGTCGATCACCTCAATATCGCCTGCAAAGTAGCTGGCCATCACATCCGTCAAGCCATTCGGATTACGGTGGGACTTGAGCTGGAATCCGTGCTCGCCATAGTGGAGGCGGAGCAGTCGCTGCATACGTGCTTCATGATCGCTCCAATCCGTGGCACGCAAATTCCCGTTTTCATCCGCGATGATCAGCATCTCTCCGATGGGTGTACGGATTCGATCTGTCAAGAGTTGCAAGACATCTGTCATGCGCTCCTCCTACCAGCGACAGCGGTGGCTTGGGCAGCCCAGAGATGCTGCGCAGCATAAGCGCGCCACGGCCGCCACGATTCGGCGCGGTTGAGCAGGCTGTTCGGACTTGGCTCCACGCCATCGATCAATCTCGCACCGCGAAGCAGACCGACATCGGAAGCGGGAAAGGCGTCCATCTCGCGGAGGGCGCGCAGAGCAATGTATTGCGCCGTCCATTCACCAACACCGCGAATCGAACGGAACCGCGCGATCGCTTCTTCGATGGTTCCGAACGGGCGGAACAGGTTTGGATCGGTGAAGGCAGCATCCGCCAACGCTTTTAGTGAGGCTCGTCGCGCGGCAGGCATCCCGAGTGCAATGGATCCTGCGGCGGCAACGGCCTGAGCGGTAGGAAACACGTGAGATAAGGCAGGATGAATGACATAACCCACCGACAGGGGCTTGCCATAGCGCGCAACCAGTTGTCCCGCAAGCCGACGAGCCGCCGCCAGGCTCACCTGCTGCCCGAGGATCGCTCGCACCGCCAATTCGAAGCCGTCCCATCCGCCCGGCGCTCGCAGCCCCGGACGCTGTGCCACGAGCTTCGCAAGCCGGGGATCGCGAGAAAGATGCTCATCAATCGTCTCAATGTCTGCGCCGGTGTCAAACAACCGGCGAACTCGGGTCACAATCGCAGGCAGAAAGCGAACATTGGGGAAACGGATCGCCACGCCCAGGCTTTGCTGCTCGGGCAAATGAACGACTCGAACCGAGCCCACTGCGCCATCAACCTCGACCGTGCGCTGATAGCTTCCACCCTCGACGATTTCAACGCCCTGGATCGAGCGCGCTTCGAGGTAAGCCAGCATGGAATCCCAGTCATACGGTGGTCGATAACGCAAACGGAGCGTTATACCCGCTGCGGCAGGCGCCGAACCGGCGACCTCTTCTCGTCGCAAAGTGCTCGGCGGGCGATGAAACAGATCCCTAAATACTTCGTTAAACCGGCGTAGGCTGCCGAATCCAGCTGCTAATGCAATCTCGGCTATGGGCATTCGGGTTTCATGAATGAGCTGTTTAGCAAAAAGCACACGCCGAGTCTGGGCTACGGAAATGGGCGAGGCTCCAAGATGCTTCAGGAACAACCGCCGGAGTTGCCGCTCTCCTATGCCAAGACGTTCTGCCAGTTTCGCAACGTTTGCGTCATCGCCGTCCAGCGCTCCGTCGGCAATAAGAGCTAGCGCTCGCGAGACTGTGTTCGAAGTTCCACGCCATGACGCTAAGTCAGGAGCGGTTTCGGGCCGGCAACGCAGGCAAGGACGAAATCCCGCTTCTTGTGCTGCCGCTGCCGATCCAAAGAACCGGCAATACTCGAACTTCGGCGTCCGTGCTGGACAGACAGGCCGACAATAGACGCCGGTGGAAGCAACCCCGACAAACATCAGCCCATCGAAACGCGGGTCGCGCGTCTCCAAGGCTCGATAGCATATTTCTCGACTCGGCACTTCCATCTCGGGATTCTCTCATCCGCCGAAGTAGGAGTCTCGCGCTTTTCGGACACGAACAACATTGCTGGTCCCATGCCCGTCAATTGTCGGTCGACGGGCAATCCGGAAGTTGGCACGGCTTGGCAGGTTTGTTTCAAACTGGAAGTTACCGAACAATGCACAGGAGACATTCGATGCGGGCCGAACACCTCGGTTCGCAATTCGTCCCTCGATAACTGCCCTCTGATAGGCCACCGGCTTCGCCTCAGACTCGTACGGCCCGGCAGCCCTTGGCCGCTCCCAGCCGAAGCTGTAGAAGAGCGCGCGCCGACCGAGGGTCGACTCTCCATGCTTCCCTAATGCGCTGGGGCTTGATCCCGTCTTGGGCAGCAGACGCCGCCATCGGCGCCCGGACCATCAATGCTCGATCTGAAACCGCCGCAAGCAAACCTTCCTTCCGAGAGCCGCTCCAGAAAAGGCGTTGCCTGATTCCTGCGGACGGTTTCTACGAGTGGTTGCGTTCAGGCAAACACAAACAACCCTTCTGCTTCGAGGTCAGGGACGGCGCAGTGTTTGCGCTTGCTGGCTTGTGGGATCGCTGGACAGGTCTGGATGGGCACGCGGTATCGACCTGCACGATCCTGACTACGACACCCAACGAGTTGTTGGCCGACGTTCATGACCAAATGCCGGTGATCCTGGCGCCCGAGCACTATGGCCGTTGGATTGACCCATCTATGCAGGATGTGGCGAGCGCTGTGGGACTACTCAAAGCGTTCGACTCTAATCTGATGAGGCGATATCCGGTGAGCACCCGGGTCAACTTGGTTGCCAATGACGACCCCGAATGCTCCGCCCCGGTCGATTTGCCAGCAGCAACCCCCACTCTCTTCGACCGATAGTGATACACCGACAAGGCAGCGAGCAGGTCGAGATCGTAACCTGCTCTAGTACGTTTCGCGCGGAATCGTTTGTGCTAGGGTAGCTGCACCGGAGGCTCCTATGGGCGAAGAAATCTTGAAGACGGGTCCGAGCGTAACCAGAATCATCGAGCGTGCGATCGCCGAGGCGCTGACGAGGAATGACGTGCATCCCACGAGCGCGTTGTCGGGCGCGAATGTTGACGCCTTCGCGCAGGGGGTCAACCTCGGAGTGCCGATGGCGAACTCTGTCCGCTACGATCCGGCGAACTACCGGGGCGTCTACGCCTCTCTGGCCAAGAGCACGAATCTGCTCTCGGCCGATGCAGCGCGAGCCGCGGTTGACTTCTTCAAAGGGAAGGCCGCAGGGATCAAGAAGTTGTAAAGGGCGCACTTCTCATGTTTGGCTACCGTGGGCAATTCCCTAAGTGGCTTAGTCGAAAATAGTAAGGCGCAGGAGCGCGGATGCTGCAAAAGATTTCAGCTTGACTTGGCATTCTGATTAGGGGACCATTCCACAGTCTCCCTGGCAGGCGCTCGCCTGCATACGAGAAAACTTCGCATTCCGGGGAATTCAGCAAGAGGAACGCCGGCTTAGATGTAGCAGCGCTGTTCACAGCAGTGATGGCTTCATGATCCCCGGCGCAGGAGATCCAGGGAATGAAGCACGCGCGCTTTGTCTACCCCATGGGGCTTACGCTCGCCATTGCTTTTTGCCTCTCGGCATACTTCCCGCTCGCCAGTTCGTCGGCAAATTCTCCGGCACGCGTTTTACCCAGTGCGAGTAAGCCGCTGGTCAATCTGAAAACTCCCACAACCGCGAAGTTTACTTATACCGGCTCGGCAAATGCAGTGACAGCCCTGCAGGAGGGTGCGGCGAACCCAACAGCGCTGGCCTCGACGGATTTTGACGCCGATGGGGCGATGGATGTGGTGGCTGGATACTCCACCGAGAATGGCGGCGTGCTCGCGTTGTATATGGGCAATCGGGACGCGTTTGCTCCGACCGATCCTTCGCTCTACCAAAAAGCGATGGAGGGCAATGTTCCGCCGACGTTCTTGCCCAAGGCGGCCGTGTTCACGCTTCCCGAATCTCCCGACTTGATCGAGACGGGAGACTTCAATCGCGATGGCTACAAGGATGTTCTGGTGGCGGCCCGCGGCGGCTCGCTCTATTTTCTGGCAGGCGACGGACACGGCAATCTAAGAGCTCCGCAACTTGTCGCTCTGGCCGACCAGGTCATGGCACTGGCTGCCACACCGGACGGACATGTGGCGGTGAGCACGGACGGACGGAGCGGACCCCTGGTTAACCTGCTGGCCCCTGGCATTGGCGGGCTGGTAGCGGAACGAACCTTCTCGCTTCCTGCGCGCGGAGTAAGTCTGGCCTGGGGTTCTCTTGGCGGCGGAGTTGACCTGGCCGTTGCGGCGGGATCGAACGTTACCATGATTTATGGCGCCCTGAGCGCCAACGCGCAGACCGAGACGGTCCCTGTTCCCTATGCCGTACAGGCTTTGGCATTAGGTGACTATATCTGGGATCGCGATGGACGCACGGAAATCGCGGCTCTTGCCGGCGACGGAAGCATCCACATTCTGCAACATGGAACGCTGGATACGCGGCCGGTCAACGCCGCGGATGTTCCGGCGCGGCGTGCGGCCTATGGACGGGCGAACAAGAGAGGGGCCGGCAGGCGGCAACCGAATCCCATGGCGCTGGGGGCGTGGAGCGAGGCTAAGGAGTTGCCGACCGCGGTTTCCCCGGTGAAGGGGGGAGTATCGGCTTCGGCGTTCAGTTCGCCACGGCTGGCAGCTTCTTCGACGAACGACCTGATGGTAATTGATGCAGGGAAGAATCTGATCAGAGTGCTCGATACCTCGGGCGCGACGGCAAGCGCGAGCGCTGATATTTCGTTCTCGGGAACTCCAGTTGCGGCTCTGGCTTTGCCGCAGAAGATCGGCACTGGACGCGACATCGTGGTTCTGACCTCTGCCCAGGTCGCACCGATGCTTGTCCCTAGCAACCCCACTTTCACATTCAACGTCAACACCACTGCGGACATCGACAGCGTGAATGCCTGTGCCACGAACAGCACCGTCACAACCCCGCCCGCCACGTTGAGCTTGCGCGAAGCGGTTTGTATCGCGAATAACAACGGCGCTTCCACCGTTACCATCAATGTGCCCGCCGGCACTTATGACCTTGCCATCAGCACCTTCGGCGGCAACGATTCGGCTTCTTCCTCGCCGGAACTTCAGGTCGGCATTCAGAACGGCAATAACATCACGATTTCCGGCGCTGGAGCCAGCAGCACCATCATTCAGCAGACCGCAACCGGCAGCCGCATCATCGAAGCCGATGAGTTGCTGAAGGGCAGCCAGCCTCTCGTCATCCAATACCTGACTCTGCAAGATGGCAACTGCACCGATTCCGGCCTGGACTGCCTCGACAACGGCGGCGGCGCAATTCTCGCCGGGGGGGCGACCGGTGACACACTCACCATCACCAACGTCGATTTCAACCACAACAGCACGCAGAGCGCCGCGGGCACGTTGGGCGGTGCGGTCGAGTATACAGGGTCGTTGTTGTCTATTACGGGTTCCACCTTCTCCCAAAACACCGCCTCAGGTACGGGAGGCGCCCAAGGAGGGGCCGTCCAGGTTGAGGACGTCATTAAGGGGAGCCAGGTGCCGGGCTCGGTGACGATTATCAATTCGACTTTCAGCGGCAATTCCGCCATCAGCGGCAATAACGGAAACGCAAACGGTGGTGGCCTCTATTTCG
This sequence comes from uncultured Acidobacteriaceae bacterium, assembly GCA_963821295.1. Lineage (GTDB taxonomy): Bacteria > Acidobacteriota > Terriglobia > Terriglobales > Acidobacteriaceae > Acidiflorens. The sequence continues at coordinate 433,542 of CAWGDB010000005.1, forward strand.
AAGGAGCCGCCGGCTTTGACGGCTCGGTCACGGGCTCGACCTTCACTGGAAACACCGCCTCTTCCACTGCCCCAACCGGCGCGGCAACCGGGGGCGCCATCACTGCCGGTGGAGGCGGCACTGACACATTCTCAGTGAGTAACTCCCGTATCGTCAGTAATAGCGTTAGCGCGTCTTCCGCTGTCGCCAGCGGCTATTATGAGTTTGGCCTGGTCGCCACCGTTAACAACAACTGGTGGGGCTGTAACGGCGGTCCTGGAGCCAGCGGCTGCGATACGGTCTTCTTCGATCTCGCCGATGGCGGCTCGGGTACTTTCACCCCCTGGCTGGTGTTGAGCGTCAGCGCCAACCCCACGCAGATCATTCCCAACGCCACCTCCACGCTGACCGGCGACCTTACGCATAATTCCAGCGGCACCGGCGGATTCAGCGTCCCCGACGGCACGCCTGTCACCTTTGGCGGCACGCTCGACAGCAGCGTGAACCCAACTAGCACCTCGCTCACCAGCGGCCAGGCGGCCTCCACCTACACAGCGGGCAATTCGCCAGGCGCGGGCAGTGGCACAGCCACAGTAGATAACGCGACGGTTAGCGTGCCGATCAATATCGTGCCTCCCCCGGTGCTCGCAATCACCAAGAGCGCGGTTGGAGCTTTCACCCAGGGACAAACAGCGGAGTGGGACGTAACGGTGAACAACACGGCAACCGGCAGCGCAACCAGCGGAACAGTGAACGTGCAGGATGTGATGCCCTCCGGTTACACGATATCCAGCATAATCATCCCAGCATCATTTAACTGTTCATCATCGACGAGCACTACAGTGACCTGTACGAGCACGCAGGTGGTTACAGGCGGTAGTTCATACCCAACAATTAAGATCATGGTTAGCGTTCCGTCGAACTCGCCAATTTTGGTGACGAATACTGTCGCCACGTGGGGTGGCGGCGACACAATCCATAACAGCTTGGGCTCGGCCGCGACCACGAGCAACACTGTCACCGTAACGCAGGTTCCGGCTTCGGTTACGCCGACCGGCGGAACTCCACAAAGCACGGCGGCGGGAACGGCATTCGGCTTGCCACTGGCAGCTGTAGTGAAAGACGCCGGCGGAGTCGCGATCAATGGCGCGACTGTGGTCTTCCTGGCTCCGAGCACAGGAGCCAGTGGAACGTTTAGCAACGGCACCATCACAATTAGCCCGAGCACGAACGCGTCGGGAGCAGTATCTGAGACCTTCGCCGCCAATAGCATTCCCGGTGGCCCCTATACGGTAACGGCGACGGCGGGCAGCGCGGTCGGGAATTTCCTGTTGACGAATCTCACCGTTGGCACTCCCACCACGACCTCCGTATCCTCGAACAACAATCCATCCTTCACCGGTGCGCCCAACAATTCAGTCACGTTCACAGCGACCGTGACTTCCAACAGCACAGTGAATGAAGGCACGGTCACGTTTAGTGACCCAGCCAACAACTTCACGTGCAGCGGCGGCAACACCGTGCCAGTAAGCAATGGTCAGGCCGCCTGCACCACGTCATTTAGCACGGAGGGAGCTGACACCATCACCGCGACCTACAACGGCACGGTCAACTTCCAGAGCAGCCACGGTAGCCTCACGCAGGCGGTGAACAACCACACGGTCGTCAACGGAAACCAGTTCTGCAATCAAGGCACGGTCAGCGTTCCCAGCGCGACAGGCGAAGCGACGCCCTATCCTTCGGAGGTCTTCATCAGCGGATACCCGGGCACCGTCAGCACGGTTACAGTGCAGTTGAACAACATAAGCTCGAACGATATTCCGTTGACGGATCTGCTGCTGGTGGGGCCAACCGGCGCCGCGATCGTTCCCTTTGCGAATATCGGAAACAGTGCGTCGATTAGTGGCGTCAACATCGGTCTCGACGATTCGGCGAGCAGCCTGCTGCCGAGCGGAACGACGCTCACGAGCGGCACGTTTAAACCATCCGCATTCACCAGCAGTTTGTCTTTTCCGGCCCCGGCTCCGGCCACGTTTTCATACGCAGCGACTTCTGGCACCGCCACGCTGACCACGCTGTTTGGAAACACCAGCCCCAACGGCACCTGGGAGCTGTTCGCGATAGCGAACGCGGACGGGGGCGCGGCCACGATCGGCGGGGGATGGTGCGTAACCGTCCCGGCTGCGCCAACCACGACAACCGCCTCGAACGCCAGGGTGCCTTTCAGCTCGAGCAATCAATCGGTCGCGCTGGCTGCGACGGTGACGAGCGGAGCGGGAACGGTGAGCGCGGGAACGGTGACCTTCAGCGTATTTAACGGCATGACACAGATTGGCTCCTCCACCGGTCCGGCCGCCGTGAGCAACGGTAGTGCCTCAGCCAATTACACTTTGCCCGGGGGAACCGCTGCAAACACCTACACAATTGTCGCCAGCTACAGTGGCGGAGGCGGGTTTAATTCGAGTAGTGATAACACGCACACCTTGACTGTCGTTGCGCCGCCCACCATCACCAAGAGCTTTTCGCCCACGAGCATTCCGGTAGGCGGGGTCAGCACTCTTAGCCTCACGCTCACGAACCCGAACGCGTCGGTTACCCTGACCGGCGTTAGTTTTAGCGACACCATGCCGTCCGGGATGCAGGTAGCCAATCCGGCCGGAATCGGCAGCACTTGCAGCGGGACTTGGAACGCTACACCGGGCGATACCTTCCTTAATTTTGGAGGAGGAACCCTGCCGCCCGGTTCTTCCTGCACGCTGACGGTGAACGTGACCTCGATCACCGCCGGGACAGAAAACAACGTCACCAACCCGCCCCAATCGAATGAGGGCGGAACCGGCGTGTCCAGCAACACCGCCACTCTCACCGTGATCGCGCCGCCGGGCATCAGCAAGGCATTCGAATTGTTGAGCACGATCGCGGCATCGCCAACCGGGGCGACCGAATCGGGCCCAACGGTGACGATAACGACGACCAGTCCGCATGGCTTCGCGACCGGCCAGAGCGTGACGATTGCGGGCGTTGGAGTGGTCGGATACAACGGGACATTCACGATTGCGAGCGTGCCAACGACGACAACATTCACCTATACCGACACGAACACTGGACTGGCAGCGTCGGGCGGTGGAACGGCGACGGTGCCGATCACGACCATGCCGCTGAACAGCACAGCGACCTTGGCATTTACCTTAACCAATCCGAATCCCACGGCGTTAACCGGTGTGAGTTTCACCGATGCGTTGCCGTCGGGCCTGCAAGTGGCGACGACGCCCAATGCCAGCGCGCCGTGCGGGACATTTGCTCCCAATGCGGGCGCTACGACTTTGAGTTTCTCCGCCGGAACCCTGGCGAGCAGCGCCACGTGCATTGTCTCAGTCAACATCACGGGAACCACGGCGGGAGTGAAGAACAACACCACAGGGAATGTGACCTCAACCCAGGGCGGCACGGGCGGCACAGCGTCAGCGACTGTGACGGTCCTGTCGCCGCCGTCGATCAGTAAGGCCTTCGGCGTTGCGAACATCCCGCCGGGCGGGACCACCACGCTGACGTTCACCATCACCAATCCCAACGCGGCAAACCAGCTGCTCGGCGTAGGCTTCACAGACCCCCTGCCCTCTGGCTTGGCGGTGGCGTCCACACCGGGCGCGAGCACGAGTTGTGGCGGGACCTTCGCGCCGAACGCAGGCGATACGACACTCAATTTCTCAGGTGCCACGATCGCGGCCGCCGGCACCTGCACTGTCTCCGTCAACATCACGGGAACAACGCCAGGCGTGAAGAACAACACGACCGGGGCGGTGACCTCGACCAACGCCGGAACCGGCAACACGGCCTCGGCCAGCATCACGGTGGCGTCGCCGCCGACTATCACCAAAGCGTTTGGTGCATCCAGCATTCTGGTGAATGGCACCACTTCGCTGACTTTCACCATCACGAACCCTAACACTAGCCTTGGGCTGACCGGCATCTCGTTCACGGACTCGTTGCCCGCGGGCATGACCGTCCCCAATGGCACGACCACGCCGTGCGGCGGCTCGCTTACAGCCGCTTCTAACGTCCTCACATTTTCCGGCGGGAGCATCACCGCGAGCGGCAATTGCTCGTTCAGCGTGACAGTGACGGGCTCGACGGCAGGGGTCTGGAACAACACGACGGGCGCCATTAGCTCGAACGAGAGCGGCGCCGGTACCACCAGCAACACGGCGACTCTCACCGTAGTGGCGCCGCCGACGATCAGCAAATCATTTGACGCGGCCACCATTCCGCTGAACGGCACGTCCGTGCTGTCCTTTACCATCACGAACAACAACAGCACGACCACACTGACCGGAATCGGCTTCACCGACACGCTGCCGGCGGGCCTGACCGTGGCCAGTGGCACCTCGTCGACTTGTGGCGGGGGGACACTGACGGCGACCGCTCCAGGCACCATCGCACTGACCGGCGGGAGCATCGCCGCGAGTAGCACGTGCGTGATCAGCGTGACGGTGACCGGCGCCACGGCCGGGGTCAAGAACAACACGACGGGCGCTATCACCTCGACCAACGGCGGCACGGGCACGACCAGCAACACGGCGACCATCACCGTGGTGGCGCCGCCGACCATCAGCAAAGGCTTCGGCGCACCGAACATCGCGCTGAACGGCACCACCTCGCTGACCTTCACCCTCACAAACCCCAACAGCACCGTCGCGCTGGTGGGGGTAGCCTTTACCGACAAGCTTCCGCCAGGGCTGACAGTGCCGACCACCGGAGCGCAACCGGCGTGCGGCGGCGGTGTACTAACATCCACCGCACCTGGCACCATCACTTTGAGCGGCGGAACCATCGCCGCGAGCGGCACGTGCTCGTTCAGCGTGACCGTTACCGGCGCCACCAGCGGCGTCAAGAACAACACTACCGGCGCTGTGACCTCGACCAACGGCGGCACCGGTAACATGGCCTCGGCCAGCATCACCGTGGCTTCGCCGCCCACCATCAGCAAGGCATTTGGCGCACCCGCCATTCCGTTGAATGGCACTACTTCGCTGACTTTCACGATCACGAATCCGAACGCCAGCATTGGGCTGACGGGCGTTGGATTCACGGACGCGCTGCCCGCCGGGATGACCGTGGCCAGTGGCACCTCCACGACGTGCAACGGGGGGACGCTCACAACAACTTCTCCCGGCACCATCTCGCTGTCGGGCGGGACCATCGCCGCGAGCGGCATGTGCTCGTTCAGCGTGACCGTGACCGGCTCGACGGCAGGGATCAAGAACAACACCACGGGTGCCATCACCTCGAACGAGGGCGGCACGGGCACGACTAGCAACACGGCTACCATCACAGTGGTGGCGCCGCCGGCCATCAGCAAGGTGTTTGGCGCGGGCAGCATTCCGCTCAACGGCACCACCTCGCTGAGCTTCACCATTCAGAACAACAACGTCACGACCACGCTGACCGGGATCGGCTTCACCGACACGCTGCCGGCGGGCCTGGCAGTTTCCACCCCGAACGGACTGAGCGGCAGCTGCGGTGGTGGAACCATCACGGCCACGGCGGGCACCGGCGTGATTAGTTTGTCAGGCGCGAGTTTGGCTACCAGTGCCTCCTGCATATTCAGCGTGAATGTAAGCGGTAGCACGGCCGGCGCCAAAAACAACACCACCGGAAATGTAACTTCGAACGAAGGCGGCACGGGCAACACAGCCTCGGCCAGCCTGGCGGTGGTCGCGCCGCCCACCATCAGCAAGATGTTCGGAGCCCCAAGCATTCTGCTCGGTGCGTCGACGAGTCTAACCTTCACGATTACCAATCCGGCGGCCAACTCAGTAGCAGAGGCGGGAGTTGCCTTTGCCGATACGTTGCCCGCAGGACTGGTGGTAGCGACGCCCAACGGATTGGCCAACAACTGCGGAGGCGCAGTTACGGCCACCGCGGGAACTAGCAGCATTAGCCTGACCGGTGGGAGTGTCGCAACCAGCAGCAGTTGCACGCTGGTGGTGAACGTGACTAGCACCACCTACGGGGTCAAGAACAATACCACCGGCCCGGTCAGTTCGACCAACGGAGGCACCGGCGCGACCAGTAACACCGCTACGCTCTCGGTAAGTCAGCCCCCGGCGTTTACCAGCGCCAATAGCGCCACCTTCACGATCGGCGTCGCCGGTTCATTCACTGTAACCACCACCGGATTCCCAACTCCCAGCATCACCGAGGCGGGTCATCTTCCGACTGGCCTTAGCTTCGTCGATAACGGAAACGGCACCGGCACGCTCTCCGGAACCCCGATGATTTTCGACGGCGGCGATTTTGGCATCAGCTTTACGGCTCAAAACGGTGTGGGATCGCCGGCAACGCAGCCCTTCACGATCATCGTCCAACAACCGCCCAGCTTCACGAGCGCAAATAATACGGTGTTCGTATATGGAGTGCCGAACTCCTTCACGGTGACGACCGCGGCTTTCCCGGTGGCGAGCATCCACGAGTCGGGCACTCTGCCGCCATGGCTTACCTTCGTCGATAACGGGAACGGCACGGCCACGCTTTCCGGGACGCCGACCCTCTCTTCCGGCACATTCGCGCTCGTCCTCACGGCCGCCAATGTAGTGACGAGTGTGCAGCAGAACTTCACTCTCATGGTGTCAGGACTCAGCCTGTCGCCGTCCAACCTGGTTTTCGGCACGGTATATCTGAACAGCTCGACCACGCTGCCGGTAACGGTCACGAACGTGGGTTCGACCACCGTCAGCGTCAGCAGCGTAAGTATTACGCCGGGCACGGCGAACGCCGCCGCCTACACAGCCGTTAACCATTGCACGACCCCGTTGAAAGCGGGCAAGAGTTGCATCATCGACGTGACCTTCAAGGCCAACGCCGAGGGCACGCTGACGGCGACGCTCAACCTCACGGACAACACGGTCGGGAGCCCGCAACACATCGGCCTGACCGGCAATGTCATCGATCCGGTGGCGCAATTCAATCCGACGAAGCTGGCCTTCGGAACCGTGACCGTGCACAGTAGCGCGAGCTTGCCAGTGCAACTGACGAACAGCGGTCAAACGCCGCTCGACATCAGCAACATTTCAATCGGCGGAACGGATGCGGGGGACTTCTCGCAGTCGAACAGCTGTCCGGCAATTCTGGCGGCGACGATGAGTTGCACGATCTCGGTCACCTTCGATCCGACGGTGAAGGGAGCACGCTCTGGGACATTGATCGTCACTGACAATGTTGCTGCCGGCAAGAGCACCGTGGCGCTGACTGGAACAGGCCACTGAGAATCTACGGGCGGAGCGGCGACGGACTTTTCCACAGGCATGTACGTTATGCGTACACGGCGATGCGTCGGGTTAGGCTCGTCGCCGTCCGCAAAGTAAGTAGACAGCGCCATCGCTGCCGTCTTCTTCCGGCTTCGCTAGGAAGCCCAAGCGCAGTGAAGGGGTCTACCGGCTCTACACGACGCGCAACGGCCGGCCCTATCAGCCACAAGTGACCTGGGAGCTGTTGAAAGACCTCGGGGTGCCGGTGCCGGAGAGGTGCAGGTTGCAACATCCGGGGCTGGAACTGGCGAAGATCGCGCTGGTCAAGCAGCAGGCGAAGATCGTGGACGAGGTTCGCACCGGCGTGGTCGCGGCCACGGCCAAGACAAAGATCGGCGACCTGTTCGAACCCGTCGAGCAGGACTACCTCATGGCAGGAAAGAGGAGCCTAGACGACGTGCAGAGCCGATGGAGGCTGCACCTCAAGGATCACTTCGGGAACGTCTACGCCGGCGAACTCAGCACCGACCAGATCAACGCCTACATTCTCCGTCGTCAACGGGAGGGCGCATCTGGCGGCACCGTCAACCGCGAGTTGGCGGTCGTCCGCCGGATGATGCACCTCGGCGAGCGCACGACGCCGCCGCTTGTGCGCGGAGTGCCGCACTTCCCCAAGGTCAAGGAGAGCGACCCGCGCACCGGCTTCCTCGATCAGCACGAGTACGACAAGCTGCGGCTGCACGCCCGCGCACTGTGGCTGCGTGCGTTGCTGGCCACTTACTACACGTTCGGGTTTCGCCGGGCTGAGCTACTAAAGCTGCGCGTCCGGCAGGTGGACCTCACCGACCGCACGATCAACCTGCCTGCGGGAACGACGAAGAACTTCCGACCGCGAACTTTGGTGATGACGCAGGAAGTTCTCGGCCTCGTAACGGCGTCGGTCCATGGCAAGACTGCCAACGACTTCGTGTTCACCCCCGATGACGGCACTCCGGTGGTCGACTTCCGCGGAGCATGGAAGACGATGTTCGCGGACGCCGGAGTCGAGATGCGGAGGCTGCACGACCTGCGGCGCTCCGCAGTTCGCAACGCGATCAGACGCGGGATTGGCCGCGACACGGTGAAGAAGATGAGCGGGCACCTGACTGACCACGTGTTCAGCGCGTACAATATCCAAGCGATGGACGACCTGCGGCTTGCGGCCGAGAAGATCGAGCAGGGCGCGGCCCACATCCGAGCGACCGCAACTAAAACCGCAACTGAGCGAGAAGCGCCCAGCGAATCGGGCCAGATGTTGCAGTGAAAAGGCGGGCCTATCTCTTTCGTGTAGAATAGCTTGAAAGTTTTAGGCCGGGATGGCGGAACTGGCAGACGCAGCGGACTCAAAATCCGCCGGGCTTCGGCCCTTGGGGGTTCGACTCCCCCTCCCGGCACCAAGGCCCAAAGGCCTTAAACTCATGCGATTATCAGCGGTGGCGTGGTCGTCTGAATTCTCTTTGGCGGGTTCACTATGCCCGAAACTATACCCGTAGGCGAAGTTCTAGCCTTCCTAAAGCCTCCGCGATGTCGGCCTGAGATACAATCGCGTACCGCTCGGGCGCCGGTGCCAGACAATGCAGCGATGGGGCGAACCGGGATTCTGGCATACGCGATTTCGGACACGGGGGGAACCCGGTTGAGGTCTTGCTTGACTTCCAGCTTCCGTTTGCCCGTCACCTTGGCGGAGGCTTAGCGATTGTCGGCGGGAGATTTCCCAGAAGAGGATGTTGAGCCGTCGATGTTACCTGCGAAACTCTCGACAACCGGTGATCCCCGAACAGTACGCCGGCCGCATTAATCAAATACTGCTCGTCGCTGAGCATCTCGACCAATTCATCAGGGAATGGGGAGATTTCGGTCTGTACATAACTGGCCAGTTCGCGATAGAGTTCCCGGCGGGCGTATGGGGCCAGTTCGTTGCGACGGCGCAGCGCATCTTGAATCAGACTTGCGAGTTCCGGGGTTGCTGTTCGCCGGAGATGCATTGCTGTCGCAGGATAGTCCATGAAAGAGTTGTACTTTTGCCGCGTCCAGAATTCTTCTACCGGGGCGGTCAGCGGCGTTTGACGAACGACGAGCGTCCCCGCCACGCGGTCGCCGAAGCGCTGCATCAGAGGGTTGCTGAGAGCCGAAATCCCTCCCACCAGATAGGCAAGCGGCAGCGCATCGAAGACGCGCATCAGATTCCGCACCCACGCCTGTTCGATCCGGAGTGGAAGACCGGTTTGATCGATCACGCGCAAGTGAAGGAGACGTTTTCCGATCGTCTGCCCGTTCCAATGACCCTCCAGCAATGCGCTATAGAGAAAAGCGATGCCGAATTCCGCGAGCGTGGTCACCATTACCCCAAATCCCGGCGCCTTCGCGAAAATCCAGTAAACGAGCAGCCCCACTCCGTTCACTACTCCCAACACGATGGCTGAGTCCAACAGCAGCGCGTAGAGCCGGGAAGCGGGACTTGCCAACGGCAACCGAAAGAGGACACCTTCCGGTGTCGCAATCGTCAATTCAGCCGTTGTCGACGATCGCGTCACCCGGGAATCCATCAGTTCTTCTCCGCGAGAGCTGCAATGGGCGTTTCCGCGCCTGTTTTTCTTCGTCCGACCACCAGCAGGTAGAGCGTCAGCAGCACAAGCTCTGCCGCCCCGACGGTAATCTTGAGCCCATAGGGTAGAACTGGGGCGTGATGTTGAGAAAAAAACGCTTCCATGAATCCGGCCCACACCAGCATCAGCGCCAGCCCCCCGACCAGCACCAACCATTCGCGAATGGATTGGCGTGCATTGCGATCCTCGCGCCGGCGAAGCAACAGGCGCGCAAGATAGAATCCCGCTTGCCCCGCGATCAGGATCGACGGAATCTCGAATGCGCCATGAGGCAACAACCATGCGGTTACAAACAGTCCAAAGCCCTGCTGCGCATACCGAACCGCAACGGCCCCGAGCAGCACGCCATTCTCAAAAAGAAGAAGCGCCGTCCCAATTCCAAAAGTCACGCCCAGCGCCGCCGCGAGCATCGCCACCTGGATGTTGTGCTTGATAAGTTCTGCCGAGAACGCGGCTTCTATCTGCGCGGGATACGGATTCTTGTTCTTCCCTTGCTCCTCTTTCTGTACGCGTTCGCCCGGATTGCGCAGGTAATCGGCCGGAAGCAAAACGTCCACCGAGGTGGGATCGTAGCGGACCGCTAATCCTCCAAGAGCGCAGCCCAGGATCGTGATCAGCACCGCCAGTGCGAAATAACGGAATTGCCGCCGAAAGGTTTCCGGGAACGCCGTGAAAATCCGGAGCCAGCGGCGCGGCTGCCAAATTTCGGAGCGCGTCGGCGGTGCGTAGTATAGCTCCGCATAAGCTCGTGCCACCAGGCGCTCGAGATACTGTCTTAGCTCCGGTGCCAATGCGCCATGGGTGACGCGATTCAAATCCGAGGCGGCTTGGGCGTAGAGCTCTTGTAGTTGCTCGGCTTCCGCCGCATCCAAGCGGCGGTCCGGGCGGCATTCCAGGGCGGAGAGCAGCGATTCGAGATTGCTCCAGCGTGGCCGCGCCTGTGCTTGAAATCGTTGGAGGTCAAGAATCACAGCCGCTGCTCCCTTTTACCTTCCAGATATCCTTCCACCGCCGCGCGCAGGAACATCTCCGCGGGAATATACCGGAACTGCACGCCCAAATGGCGCAGCTGCCGCGCTAACGAGTCAAGGCGCCGGTTTTCTTTCTCCCCCGCGAGCGCCCCATACACATCACGGTCAGTGTGGAGGTTCTCGCCAGGCGAAAATTCCGGTCGCGCGTGCGTCGGCAAAACGCTCGTTATCAAGAGAGCATGGGAAGTGCGGACCAAGCTGACTCCCCGGTGCAACGAGTCCGAAACCGAACGCTCCGTGAGATCCGCCAGCAACACGAGGTAAGCGCGCCGGCGCAGTCTAACCCGGATTTCCCCGAACAACGTTTCGTAATCCGCGGTCGTCGGTAACGGCTCGATATTCAACAGGCGATCACGAAATTCGTGGAAATGGGATTGGCCGCTTCCCGCGCGTAACCAGGATTTCGGCTCATCCGCATAGGTCACCAGCCCAAATTCATCGCCCAGCTCAAGCGCAACGGTAGCCCCCACGAGCGCTGTTTCGACGGCGAGATCCAGCAGCCGTCGCGGCGCGCGGGCCTGGGGCGCGCAACTCCCATCGGTCGAGACCGAATCAAGCGCAAGCGCCGCCGCCCGCGACTGGTCGACCACAAAATACACTTCTTGCTTCTGTTCCCACTGGAAAAGCCGTGTAACCGGGGCGTTTCGACGCGCCGTCGACTTCCACGCGATCTCCGCGTAGGTATCGCCACGCTGGTATTCGCGCAACCGCTCGAAGTCGCGCCCGTGCCCGGTCCACGGAGTCTGCCGGGACGCCATTAGCGCACGATAAACCGGGCTGCGGAGAATCTCCCGTCGCCCGGATCGCAAGTCTGCCTCGATTCGCAAAGGCTCCGGCGAGTCAAACCACTGCCGCAGACGCCAAAGTGACAGACGCGACCTTCGCTCGATTCCGACGCGCGGCCCAGGCCACAGCCCACGCCGGTGTAAGGCGATTTCGGGCGTCCATGGCCAGAGCTGGATCTGCGCGGGGTTTGCCGAAGCCGATCCTCCTTCGGACAAATCAGATTGCTGGAGCTTCACGCGCTCAGGACCACTTTTCGCGAGAATAGCGGTTTCACTCTCCTGCGTTGCTGACATGATCGCGACGCGGACTTCACTGCACGGCGTGCGCCCACCTGGGCCGGTGATTGCAAGCGGAACCCGCATGGTCTGACCTTCGCGTCCACGAAGTCCTTTCACCGTCGGCAGTAAGACTGGTGTACATTCACGGCGGCTGAGCCATAGCGCCAAAGCGTCACAACACGCCAGCAAGGCCACAGTCGTGGCAATCAGTGCGAACCAGCGCCATCCCCGCGCAAACCATGGCGCAATGCATGCTCCCAGGCCCAGCAGCCCCATCACCATCACGAGCAATCCCGCTGGACCGAACCGTGTTCCCGCTGGACGAAAGGCAATTCGCTGCGGAGATTTGCCGTGCGAAGGCAGATAGCGTCGTGGCGGCCCTACCGTGGCCTCGGCAACGCCAACCTCGTCTAACGCATCACCTGCTGAGTCTCTGTTCCCGGCCGTCATGGTCCCCACTTCTATGCTTTCATCTGTGGCAAGTCCTATGCGTGCTGATTAACGTGGTACTTCGACCGCCTCCAGCACTGCATTGATTACCTCGCGAATTTCCAGGCCTTCCATCTCGAACTCGGGCCGTAGCAGCATTCGGTGCTCCAGGACGGGAGCAGCCAGCGCCTTTACATCCTCGGGCAGGACGAAATCGCGCTCCTCGAGCGCCGCGAGCGCTCGCGATGCCGAGAGCAACGCGAGCGTCGCCCGCGGACCGGCGCCAACCCAGACTGCCGCGTGCTGCCGGGTCTGCCGGGCCAGGCTGACGATGTAATTGCTGATAGCTTCGCTCACCCGCACCCGCGCTGTGGCCTCCCGCAGGTTTGTAAGTTCATCCGGTTGCAGAACCGGAACGCGCAAATCCTCTTCCAGTCGCCGCTCCGGAGGGTCGCCATCCGCCACCAGCCTCGCCAATTCGTTTTCGTCCTGCTCTGCCGGATAGCCCATGCGAATCTTTACAAGAAAGCGGTCTTTTTGCGCCTCCGGGAGCGGATACGTGCCCTGGTGCTCGATCGGGTTCTGCGTTGCAAAAACCACGAAGACTGGAGGCAGCGCAGAGGTTTCGCGATCAATCGTCACCTGGCGCTCTTGCATGGCTTCCAGCAGCGCCGACTGCGTTTTCGCAGGCGCCCGATTGATCTCGTCTGCCAATAGGAAATTCGTGAAGATCGGCCCGCGCACTAACCGGAACTCCTGCGTCCGCAGATCGAAAACACTCGTCCCCGTTATATCCGCGGGCATCAGGTCCGGCGTGAATTGAATGCGCTGAAATTCGCCCGCGACGGAGCGCGCCAGCGCCTTCACAAGTAGTGTTTTCCCCACGCCGGGAACGCCTTCTATCAGCGCATGCCCGCCCGCCAGCAGCGTCACCAGCGCAAGATCGATGGCTTCGTTTTGGCCGACAATGACACGGCCCAGCGATTCTCGAACCCGCCGCGCGCCACTCGTGATCATCGCCAACGGCGTGCTCGATTGCGTTTTCGCATCCGCAGAATTTGCCGGCCCGTCCGAACCCAATTCCGGTTTCTCGTTCATGCGTTCCATGCCCCCTGGGAAGTCTTGTTCTGTGAAGCCGGGGAAATATCCGGCAAGTCGCGCCCGGGATGAATCAAGCCTCTCGCGGATGCGTGCCGCTCGGCGATCAATTGCCGTAGTTGCACATACCCGGCTAGAGGAGGCTGCGCGAGCGCGGCGCGCAACCTCGGACCCCAACGTGGATCTGCAGAAATCGCCTCGGCATCGTGCGGCGAGCGCCGGAGGAACTGCTCCCAGCATTCCGCCACTACCTGTTCTTTCGGGATGCTCCGTTCAAGCAGGCGCTGCGCGGCCACCCCGGTGTCTTCGCCCTGCCGCAGGATCTCCGCGTTTCGGTTGCGCGCCGGGCGTCGCACCAAATCACCGCTCATGCTCCAAAGCAGCACGAGTAAAGTCGTCCAGGAGAGCATCAGGGCAGCCTGCAGTCGGTATCGCTGCACCAGCCAAAGCACCCCCTGTTCCTGATGCAGTCCATGTAACGTCTCATCCACCCAGATCACCGGCCGTCCGCCCGCGAGAAAATCCAGCAGCACGGGATTGGGATGCGTTTTGATCACTTCGTTCAACAAGAACGATTCCTGACCGGCGGCGACCAGTTCGCCATTGCCAACGGCCCGCATTGCCATATAGACATGCGAAGTTGCATCAGACTTTCCATTGCCCTCGCCGGGCACTGCATAGAGCGCGGTCCAGTGCCCGTCGGTGCTAAGCGACGGAGCAACGGCGGCCAAGTACATCATCTCGCTGCCGGCCGGCATCGCCCGAAGATCCGGGGAGACCCAGGTTGGGCCAAACTCAGTTGGACGAGACTCCTGTGAGGTTCGATCCCACTTGCTCCCGACTTCCCAGCCTTGCGATTCGGACTTCAGTTGCCATGCATGCCCGATCAGCACGACGCGCCCGCCGCGCGCAAGAAAATTCTCCAGTCGGGCGCTGAGCTTTGCCTCGGCTCCAGATTTTCCATTTTCTGGACTCCAAACCTCGGAGGAGTCGCCTCCTATCAGGAATGCTGTCGTCCGCGGCGCGTTTTCATCGGAAAGGGAATCCTCATCCTGGCTGCGTTTTACTTGATAGCCGGCGCGCCCATAGGAATCGAACAACAGGCTGCTGCCGTAGGGATCTTCGCGTAAGCTGGAGCCGACATCGCTCGTATTCGATTCATTCTGATACGCCATGAGCAGCGCAATCGCGAATCCAGCCGCGAAGATGCCAGCGGCCAGCAGCGGACCTCGCCAATTGAGCACCGTGTTTTCGTCCCGGCCGCTGTCAAACATGATTCAGCAACTCCCGCTGATCTCGGCGGTAGGCAGCAACCGCCTCCCGCGTCAAAGCGTAGGACCCATACCAAACGCGATCGAACTGCCGCAAGCTGCCACGCAGTTTCTCGGGAATTTCCGCTCGCGCCTCGACCGCAGCCTGCGGACGCCGCCGCCACCGGCGGGTGAACTCAGTGAGATATTCGCGATTCGTGCGGTCCCGGCGAATCGTCAGCCATTCGCGCTGTGCCAATCCTGCCAGCAAACCGAGATAGGCCGCGCGCAGCGCAAAGCGCAATTCGCCTTCGCCCTCCAGTCGGCCGGCAAGCGCGAACCATTCATCCTCGGAGTGGACACTCGCCAATATGGTGTCGCTCAACTCGAGAAGTGGCGCTACTACCAGCGGAATCGAAAGGGTTGGCGTATTGCGCCGCCGCCGCTGCCAAAAGAGCACAGCGCCAACCGCAAGAGTCAAAATTGCGACCAGCGTCAGCCAAACTCGAAGGTCCTTCAGTTGCCAAGCCCCGGTTTCTTTGTTGGTGGGTGAGAGACTCCAACCGCGGGGCCACAGTTTGCGAAGGAAATTCACCAGCGCATCCCAAGCCCGCTGAATACCACGCTCAATCTTGGCAAACAGCTTGTCGAGCCAGTTAGGAGGACTCGGATGCTCGGCATCGTGCCAGCGGTAGATCGAGCGCCGTGATTCTTCATCCAGGGCGTGACGCAGTTTTTGAATCCTCGCTTCGCGGCCCGAATCGCCTGGGATTTCCGTGCTGTTTCCGGTTGGCGACACCTGCGTTGCGCTTGCGGCTTTCTCGGAACCGGCTGCCAGAATCGCAGCGAGCACAATAAATGCGCCGATTGTAACCTTGCCCCGCGCTTTGGTGGATGCAACCATCTGCGCCTTCTTCTGCTGCTCACGAGGCAAGCTCGCCAGTAGACCGCGCAAGTCGTCCCCTTCACGTCTTGACCGCAGATGCTGATAAACGACCACGAACGTGCATTTCACAATCGGATCAAGCGCCAGCCACGAGCCCGCGAATAAGGAAAGCCAGAACGCGGAACTGCGAATCAGTGCAAACATCCCCATTGGTGTAGAGAGGAGGGTGTTCACTGCCAGAATCGAGTGCAGAAGCTGCGGAAGAACTATCGCCAAAATCAATCCGTTCAGCCACACGGCAATCCAAAGAGGAACGAGCATCAGGAAGAGAAGCAACCCGCTGCCCAGCCATTGACCCGCGAGTGCCAGGCAGCCACCAATGGAGTGCCGTTCATCGCTATTCGCCGCCTCAAGGCTGGCGAATTGGCACGCGCTGTAGAGCCACGACGCTCCAATGGCAGTCG
Source organism: uncultured Acidobacteriaceae bacterium (assembly GCA_963821295.1). Lineage (GTDB taxonomy): Bacteria > Acidobacteriota > Terriglobia > Terriglobales > Acidobacteriaceae > Acidiflorens. The sequence continues at coordinate 449,635 of CAWGDB010000005.1, forward strand.
GCAGCGCGGCCAACGCCCCGAGACTCAAGGTGACCTTCCACGCGAGCAGACGTCCCACCGCCGCCGCTTGCGCGCCTGCGCCTGCACGTTTCGATGCCGGAGTGCTATAAGCCCGTTCGCGAACGCGTTGCACGTACCTGCCGACCATCCATACGCGTAGCAGGTAGGCGACGGCAAGCAGCGTCGCCTCCATCAGCAGGGCTCCATTGGCCATCTGAATCTGCCCGTTGACCACCCATATCGGAATGAAGGAAAGGACGAGTGGCGCCGAGCCAATGTAATAGCGCCACGCCTCATCGGCGAATGTTGATCGAAAGAGCGCGAGCCCGCGTTCCAGCGCCTCGAGCGCGTTGAGCCTATTCCAGCCACTGCGCGCGGGCGTCCGGCGCGCACGTTCCAGTGAGGGCGGAGCAGTCACCGCTTCATTCATGGCTTTTCCCGTTCAGTTGGTCATTCAGGACGCGGCCGAAGCTTAAGTGTTGTTCCGGCGTATTCACTCGCCAATGCAGCAGCGCGAAGAAGAGCACCCACAGCGTGGCAAGCGCAGTGAGTCCCGCGATGACCTCACGGAAGCGACGCGCTAGCGATGACTTCAGTGCGGGCGGAACTGCCATCCGGCGCAGACACGGCGGACACGCGAGCTGACCCTCCTCGTCCGTTACGCATTCACGGCAGAACGTTCCTCCACAACGAGGACACCGCGCCGCCGCTTCGCGCAGCGGATGAAACAGACAGCGCGCATGGCGCAAGCCCGTGGGAGAGGGTTTCGCGAAAGGCGGAGATGGCGTGTCAGGAGCCATTCATCTGTGTGGCATCGGCAGTCGTTGCGATCAGGGGGACTGCCTCGGAGCTTGTTTGAACGGAAGGCTCCGTCGATTGGGGTATGTTTGCAGCAACACCCGGTTGCTCATTGACGCCGCGAGTGGCGCGAACCGCCGTATCGATCTTGGCGAGAACCTTGCTTGCACGGCGCGTTCGGCTCACCAGCTGCAGATCAACGCTCGCTCCCGTGGTCCGAATCCGCGCCGCCGCCGTCGGCCCAAGCAACAGTTCGAGCCCTACCCACGCTGCACCCATCCCGATGAAAACCGCGCCCGCGGTGGAATCCACCCAATGCCACAGCGCAACACCAAGCGCCAGAAACAGTACCGCGGGAATGATCACCCGCCAACGCCAGGAACGGCTCGGCCAGATCACAATCGATTCCAGGTCGTGTAAATAAAATCGCCGGTATTCAACCGCGTACATCATGCGCTTCGCGGCGAGCAAACAGTCGTGGCTCAGATACCACTTGGTCCCGCCCGTCAGGCTGCCAACGCGCGAAATTTTGCGGAATGCGCTGTCCAATCAGTGCCCCCTGGCAATCCAACGCGCGATGAACGAGCCTCCAATCAAGAGCGGCAACCAGGCGAGCCCCGCATACGCCGACCAAAAACGCCATCCCGACCTAGGAATCAAATACGACCGCGGTGCTTTCCGATATTTAACATGCAAGAAAATCGCAGTCGGCAGCGCCGCCACAAACACGGGCCAAAAAAGAATCCAACCCCAGCCGACGGTCGCTGCAATGGAATCATAGAGCACATCCCGATGCCGCCATTCCGCCTTGCTCGCCTCCGTACCCGAATCGGCGCGCCCTCGCTCGAAGCACGCCGGGCAAACATGTTCCGCTCCCAACTGCAAATCACACAGCGCACACACGAACCGGCCGCATCGTTGGCAACAAGCCTGAAACGCTTTGTCCGGGTGAAAAAAGCATGTCGCCTGGTCTGAAAGCGCAACCGCTGATTTATTGCTCTGCCGGACCACGGGCCACAGGCATATCTGCAGTCGACTCGCGCAGGAGGGGCAATACTGCCATGTCTCCGTTTCGACCGGTATCACGCCCCCTCCGCAACCGGGACAGGAGATTGCCGCGCTAGGCGACAACGCGCTTGCGGAAGAGACCGTCGCGCTGACCGTGAAAGGATTGATGCTAAGACTCACGCTATGCCCTGTTTATATATCACCCTGGTGTCACATACCCGGTCATGCAAGGCTCGCTTCTCGTCGTCCACCCCCAGCATTATTCCGCTAACAAGCATGAGGACGGCATTCAAGTAAGGAATGCCGCTGGTAACAACATTCCACATGAAGAATCGCCCGAAACAAACGCCCCAGCCCAATGTGCGCCCGTCTGAGCGGATGACTTTCAACCCGCAAGCCATCTTTCCGAGAGTTGCGCTGCGATATTTCAGCATTAGAATTTCGTAGCATCCTCCCGCAAGGAAAAACAACAGAAAGAAAGTGATCATGCCGAAGCCTACGAATGCCGGGTTGAGAGTGCTGGGCGGGTTGCCTGCTTGCCTCCCCGCTTGGATGAGATTTGGTATGAGCACAGCGGCGAAGATCAGGATGGGAACCGTGAAAATAAGGCCATCAACAAAGCGCGCGCCGAAACGGATCCAGAAGCCGCCGTAACGCCAGGCGAGTGGCGATGCCCCACCGGGACCGCTGGCCATCACGCGGCTAAGAAATGCCGGTTTGCAGTCCGCACAAACCCAGTTCCCGGCGATCTGCACTAAGTCAGAGTGCGCAAAGTTCCGTCCGCATTGCGAACACGCCAAATCGATTTGTGTGGGGGTTTGTTGACTCATTGGGCATTCTCCGATGTTACAGGGGTGTTGTAACGTCGCACATAGCGTAGCGTAAATAGGTCGCTGCGCCAAGCATAAGAATTACAGGCGTTTCGCAACAATGAACAGTCGTAACCGAGCGGCAACTGTTCAACAGCCGAAACCGAATGTGAAGAACGAAGCCACCACAGCTTTGGGATCGATATTGCCGAGCGTGTTTAAAACGCCACTGCGGGATGAGGCCTCACGCCCGGGGGCGCAGGTTTCGATCATCACGCGCTCAGGTACCAACCAGCTTCATGGAATCTTGTTCGACTATTTTCCGCAATGACGTGCTCGACGCCACCGATTGGTTCGTGAATGAAAACGGACTGCCCAAAGCCTCCCCAAATTTCTAGGACGCAGGTGCTGATCCCATAAGCCAGGCCCATGCAAATCGGCACCCCCGCCCTGCTCCCCACCTCTTGACCGTCTTTGCCGCGCCAGATAGCCTCTTCTTACGACTGCCATTCATGCCGGCTCCTGACACACGCGGCTCCCGTCCTGTAAGTGATTCACGGGAAACTACTTCCACCCCGCACCCGGATTCCCAAGGCGCGCAACTTTCTGAATCCGATGGGGTTTCCACAGATGTGAGCAGCGTAGCCGATCTCGGCGCGACCATGGACCGCGGGCTGCTGAATTTTGCCAGGCCGTTGTCCCCCGCGCCCGTAGCCAACTCCGGCGAGCCCACTTCCGACGCCGACGTGATGCTGCGGGTGAAAGCGGGTGACGAATCTGCCTTCGCCTACCTGGTTCAGAAGTATCGCCGGCCGCTGGTCGGCTTCATGTATCGCCTGTGCCACAATCCGGCGATCGCCGAGGATCTCGCGCAGGAAGTTTTTCTGCGCGTCTACCGCTCGCGTACCACTTATGAACCGAGCGCCAAGTTCAGTACCTGGTTGTATCGCATCGCCACCAATCTGGCCGTCAACCACGCGCGCGACACTCGTCACGAGCGCCCGGAAAAAACCGTGCGCCTTGATGAACCCGATCAGGAGACCGGTACCACTCCCGATCTGGCCGATGATTCGCTTTCCGCCGAAGAACAGATTCTCAAGCGGGAGCGGCTGGCGGCCATTCGCAACAAGGTCAATGCGCTGCCCGAACGGCAGCGTTTGGCCGTCATGATGCACAAGTACCAGCAAATGGACTATCGACAGATTGCCGCCGTGATGAAACTGAGCGAGTCGGCAACAAAGTCGTTGCTGTTCCGCGCCTACGAAACGTTGCGCGAACAGTTGAGGGAATTCGTTTCGGGAAAGTAAAAGTAAGAGAGAGACGGAGTATGGACTGCAAAGAGATTCACCAACTGTTGCCGGACCTGGCCGCTGGCATGGAAACTTTCACGCCGGAGGTCGAAAAACATATCGCATCCTGTGAAGCCTGTTCCGCCCAGCTTCACGACTTCCAGAAAACCATGGCGCTGCTCGATGAGTGGCAAGCTCCCGAGCCCTCCCCTTACTTCGATACCCGCCTGCAGGCGCGCCTGCGCGAGGAAATGGCGCGCCCGCCGGTCCGCTGGTTTGCCAGATTAGTGTCTGGGCGCTGGGCCCATAGCCGGATGCTCCGCCCCGCGTGGGCCATGTCAGCGGCGGCTGCCCTGTTTATTGGGGTGCTTTCGATTGGAAACAGCTCCTACTTCTCGCAGACTGAAACGATTGCGACCAGGCCCCCTTCGCTCACTCTTCCCGTGCAACCGGGAACCGCAGTGGGTGATCTGCAGGCGCTCGAGAAGAACAACGAGTTGTACGCCGATTTCGACGTGCTCGACGATTTACAAGTGCAGGACGACGTCACCGCAAACCCGTAACGAGACTAAGAATCTGTAACGAGACTAAGAGGAGTCAAGCCCTTGCACAATCGTGAAAGCGCACATGAAAGTCAGCGCAACGGTGGAAGAGAGCATGAAAGTCAGCGCAACCGTGGAAGAGCGCATGAAAGTTTGCACAACCGTGGAAGAGCGCATGAAAGTTTGCACAACCGTGGAAGAGCGGCCCTTTAGGGCCGCGTAATGCGCTTTTGAACTTTCAGGGCTTTAGCCCCCGTGGTCGGCGTAAACATATGTTGGCCCGAAACCAAGTCGCGATCTGTCTGGCCGCCCTCCTGCCGCTGACGCCCTCGTTCGCCCAAAACCGCCGCCCGGCCCCCGACGCCGACGGCCAATGGCACCACTTCCAAAGCAATGGACGCCCCGCCGCCAATCAACAACACTCGCCCAATCAACCCGGCCACGCCGGAGCCTGGTTGCGCCGCTATAAGGATCTCCCCCCCGCCCAGCAGCGCCGAGCGCTGGAAAACGATCCCCAGTTCCGCCGTCTTCCGCCGCAACAGCAACGGCAACTGCAAAATCGCCTGCAACATTTCTCCAGCCTGCCTCCCCAGCAACAAGAGCGCATGCTCGCCCGCATGGAAACGTGGGAGCATCTGACGCCCGGCCAGAAGCAGCAAGCGCACCAACTCTTTCAGCAGTTCCGCCAGCTTCCTCCGCAGCGGCGCCAGGCCCTGAACGGTGCCATCCGCAGCATGCGCAGCCTTACTCCCGCCCAGCGCGATCGCCTCATCAACTCCGAGCAATATCGAAGAGAATTTTCCCCTCAGGAGAGAAACATGCTGGAGGGCGCAGCCCATTTACCGCTAGCGCCCGGCGGCCTCCAATGATCCGGAAAGCCGAAAAGAAAACGAGGACCCGAAAACCGAAAGCTGAAAAAGAAATCCAGCTTTCCTCTGTGTCCTCCGTGTCCTCTGTGGTGTTGGCTCTTTGCCGGCGCCAAATCAAAATTCGGTGACCGCGTCACTTCCGCAGCATATTCTTGGCAATAAAGAACACGTTCGCCGGCCGCTCCGCCAGCCGCCGCATAAAATACGGGTACCATTCTGTCCCGAACGGAATATACACCCGCACCTTCCATCCTTCTTTCACCAGTGACTGCTGCAGATCTCGCCGGATCCCGTGCAGCATCTGAAACTCGAACGCATCCCGCGCAATCTTCTCGCGCATGGCAAACGCCTTCGCCTCTTTAATAATCGATTCGTCGTGCGTCGCCAGCCCGTGGTAGACGCCGCTCTTCATCAGCACCTTCATCAGCTTCACGTAATTAGCGTCCACCTCGGACTTCTTCTGAAAAGCGATCTCCTCCGGCTCCTTGTAAGCTCCCTTGCAAAGCCGGATTCGGATACGATCAGCGAGCAGACCCTCCACGTCCGCCTCCGCTCGCCGCATGTATGACTGGATCACCGTCCCCACATAGCCTGCATTTCCCGGTATACGATGCAACTCGTGTACGAAGTCGAGCGTCCGCTGGGTGTATGCCGATCCCTCCATATCTACACGCACGAAATTCTTCGGCGTCATGCTGACGGCCTTCGCAACCAGGTTGCGCACAATCTCATACGCCATCTTCTCGTCCACGTCGATGCCCATGTGCGTCAGCTTCAGGCTGATGTTCGCATTCAGCTTGTCTTTGGCAATTTCATCGAGCAGATCGTGGTAAAGCCGGGCGCTGGCCCGAGCCTCGTCGGCATTCGTGACGTTCTCGCCCAGGTTGTCGATCGAGACGCCGGCGCCAAACTTGTTGATGGCTGCAGCCGCGCGAACCGCATCCCTGACCTCTGTCCCCGCGACAAAGCGAGCCGAAGTGCGCTGCCCAAAGCTCGACCGCTCCGCGATCGCGCGCAGCGATGTGCTCTCCGAAAGCGCAATAAATAAGGCCCTCAGCATGGAGCACCTGAATTGAACGGGTTTCGACTGCCAGAGACGTTCGTTGGCATTACAGTATTTTTTACCACAAACGAACGCTTTTCAGGGTGATCGCGATCACCAGGCTTGAGTTCTGGCACGTCCGTGAGTTGACTAGTCATCTGACTAGTTAGTAAAATCAGGTCTTAAAGGAGGCAATCATGGCTTCGTGGCAAGTTCAGGACGCGAAGGCGCGTTTTAGCGAACTCCTCAATGCGACCATCAAGAAAGGCCCGCAGATCGTCACCCGTCGCGGCATCGAAACCGCCGTGCTCGTCCCCATTGAAGAGTGGAACCGCCTCCAAGCCGCCGCGCGCCCCAGTCTCAAGGAGTGGCTGCTTAGTCCCGAGCCGCGCTTTGATAATTTGGTCCCGGAACGAGGCCATCTCCGCCGCCGCCCTGTGCCGGATTTCAAGTGAACAAATACCTCCTCGACACGAACGTCGTTTCCGAACTCCGCCGAACCCGCCCCCATGGGGCGGTCATCGCTTGGCTCAATACTCAACCGAGTACGCAGTTGTTTCTTTCCGCCGTCACCATTGGGGAACTGCAGGCCGGAGCCGAGCGTACCAGGCATCAAGATCCCGCAAAAGCCAACGAGATTGAAACTTGGTTGGGTCAGCTTCCCAGCCTCTATCAAGTCCTCCCAATGGATATAAACTGCTTTCGCGAGTGGGGCCGCGTCATGGATCGCAAATCCGCAGCGCTCATTGAAGATGCCATGATCGCAGCCACCGCGCGCGTCCACCGCCTGATCGTAGCCACCAGAAATGAACGCGATTTCTCACAACTCGACGTCCGCGTCCTAAACCCATTCAAAACCTAGCAAAAAGAAATCGATCCAGTCTTCCTCCGTGACCTCCGTGTACTCCGTGGTCAAGCCCTTTGCCAGAAGCCACTAGAAATCCAACGAACGCAATCGGGTGTTCAAGCTCGTAGCCCGCAGCTCGTAACTCGCGGCACGCAACTCATGTAAAATAATCCCTTACCATGGACCTCTCCGCCATCCAGCACGCTCTGCGTGAGCGCAACATCGACGCCTGGCTTTTCTACGACCATCATCACCGCGATCCTATTGCCTATCGTGTCCTCGGCCTTCCCGAAGGCCTCATGGTCACCCGTCGCTGGTATTACCTCATCCCCGCCAAAGGCGATCCCGTCAAACTCGTCCACAAAATCGAAGCCGGTCACCTCGACACCTTGCCCGGCCCCAAAAAGCAATATGCGGGATGGCAGGAACTCTTCGAAGGACTAAAGCAGATGCTTGCTCCCTATCGCGATGTGGCCATGCAGTACTCGCCCAACAACATCGTCTTTACCATCTCCATGGTCGATGCCGGTACCGCCGACATGATCCGCGGCCTCGGCAAGAATATCGTCAGCTCCGCCGACCTCGTCGCCCAGTTCGAAGCCACCTGGAGCGACGATCAGATCAAGACTCACTTCGAAGCCCGCGACGTCATCGACCCGCTCACCGCCGAAGCCTTCCACGAAATCGGCCGCCGCGTCCGCAACGGCGGCGCCACCGAGCACGAAATCCAGAACTTCTTCAAGGAAGGTTTCGCCCGCCAGAACATGGTCACCGACGATCCTCCCATCGTCGCCGTCAACGCCAACAGCGGCAATCCGCACTACGAGCCCAGCGCCGCCCGTCCCGTGCCCATTCGCGAAGGCGACTTGGTCCTCCTCGACGTCTGGGGCAAAAAAAATAAGCCAGGCGCCGTTTATTACGACATCACCTGGGTCGGCGTCGTCGGCAAGCCAACCGACCGCCATCGCGAAATCTTCAAAATCGTCAGCGAGGCTCGCGACATCGGCGTGAAGACCGTGCAGAATGCCATCGCCGCGCGTAAGCCGATCGCCGGATGGGAAGTCGATCACGCCGTTCGCGGCCACATCAAAAACGCCAAGTTCGGAGACTATTTCATCCATCGCACCGGCCACTCCATCGGCACCGAGGTCCATTCCAACGGCGCCAATATGGATGACCTCGAAATCCACGACGAGCGCCGCATCCTGCCCAACTCCTGTTTCTCCATCGAACCCGGCATCTACCTGCCCGAATTCGGCGTGCGCCTCGAAGTCGATGTGCTCGTCCGCGCCGCAAGCGCCGAGGTCACTGGTAAAATTCAAAAAGAGATCGTGACCATCTGAATGGCAAAAGCAACTTCAGAAAAAGCCGTAACTAAGAGCGCCGCGCCGGAGTATCCCATCACCCGCTTGTCGATCATCGCCCCGATTGTGGGCTGGATCATTCCCGGCGCCGGGCACATCATGCAGAAGAAGTACGTGCGCGGCCTTCTCCTCTTTATATCGGTCGTTGCCATGTTCCTGATCGGCCTCGGCATGAACGGCCGCGTCTACAAACCGAATGGCGGAGACATTCTCGACATCCTCGGCTTCATCGGCGACGTCGGCGCAGGCGGGCTCTATGTTCTGGCGCGCATCATGGACTGGGGCACCGCCATGGCCGCCAACGCGGTCGCCGACTACGGCAAGACCTTCATCATCGTCGCCGGCCTGCTCAACTTCATCGCCGCCGCTGACGCGCACCATATCGCACTGGGGAAAAAGTCGTGACTATCACCTTGTCGCACTTCTCGGCCGCGATCGTCTTTGCCCTCTTCACCTCCATCGTCTTCGGCATCACCCAGAAAAACTCCACCAGAGAACAGGTCCGCTACGGCCTCTACTGCTTCGCAATGTTCGTAGGCGGAGTATTCGTAGCCGGCTGGCTGATGTGGCTCATCCGTAGATAACCTTCGCGGCGCGAGATCCTTTGGCATTCCAAAATGTTCCTCGTGGAACGTTATGCAGCCATTTATGTACGTACGAGAAAGCGAATGATGAGCGAACAAAATATAATTTGGAATAATACATATGTACGTACAAGATGTGTAGAGGTAACAAACCAAAGCAGTTCGGGGATTTGACGAGAGGCGAGCAGGGCTTGACAGGGTGTGCTATAGACGGAGTGACTTCGGTCGCGCAGACAAATTGCCACCCGCGAAGGATTTGGCCCACGGCGCAAGAGGTGGGAACCTGAGCTTAAAGACGGCCCGGCCCGCAATGGGCGAAACGTGCTTCACCATTTCTGGGCAATCGCTCGCGGCTCGCCGCGGAACTCGCCGTTATCCGGGAAACCGCGAACGTAAATGCGGATTACTGACAGCTGAGAGCTGACAGCTGACTCACCCTTCCCAAACAAAAGCATCAAACACCCTCTTCGATTCGAACCCAATCCGTTCATAGAGCGCGATCGCGCGATCGTTGGCTTCGGTTACGGTCAGCGAGATGGCGCGGAAGCGCCGTTCGCGCAGGCTGCGCGTGGTTGCGGCGAGCATAACCACTCCCAATCCCGCGGATCGATATTCGGGCAGCACGCAGACTTGCGTGATGTGCCCGACATCGGCCCTTACCAGCGAGCACAGGATCAGCCCAGCCAGTGTGCGCGTTCGCCGGTCGACGACGACGAACGATGCTTTGGGATCGAAGGTTCCGCATCCCGGAAAGCGCACAATGTTATTCAGAAAACGCAGCGATCCGGTGAGCGTGCGGTACTGGTCGTTGATGTCGGAATCGACATGCCCGCGATACGCCGCGGTAATCACGGCCGCCGCCGCCTGATATTGTTCCTCGGACCAGGGACGAATCTCGAACTCCGGAGCGAGCGGCGGAGCAGTCTGCGGATGCAGCGCCATTTCGAAGTTCATGAACACCCGCGGATGTCGGCTGAATCCCTGCGCCAGAAAAGGGTGGGCAACTTCGCCGGTCTGGTGGGCCAGCAGTTGCGCTTCCACGCGGTGAATGCCGGGCGATTGCTGCAGCGTTTCGATGACGTGAGTAAGCAGCCGCTCTTCGACTTCGTGGCGGTTGGGAGTGCGTCCTTCGTCGCGCACAAACAGGTCGCCGATCACGCCCTTGCTCTGTTCGTAAACGAAAAACGAATATCCGAAAATATCGCCGCGCTCGATGGCGGCATAACCGGGAAGAATCTTCGCTTCCATGTAGCGGAGGATCATCTCGGCCGATTGCGCGTAGTCCCACGAGAGCTGGCTTCCCCACAAGGCAACCTCGTCCTCGAGCAGAGGCCGAAGGTCGGCGGAAGAGAAGTGGCGGAGATCGAGGATTTCCATAAAATAGAGGTGTCAGGTCTTAGGTCTCAGGTCTCAGGTCTCAGGAAAACTATGTCAGTCCAGGGTTCGGTGCCTGAGACCTGACACCTGAGACCTTTGCTTCACTTTCCCACCCAGTACAGCTCCAACTTCTGCGCCGGGATGCTCGTTAAATATGATACTCGGCGTCCGGGGACGAGTTCGGCAACTTGCGTTTGCGAACCTTGTGCGGCAACCACCACGTGCGCCGTAGCCGGAATCCCGCCGCTTTCGTAGGTTTCGGTCGGACGGTTCAGGTAGAAGTCGAGTCCATATTGCTGCGTGCGGCTCACGTGATAAAGCGCCACAGCCACAGGCTCACGCGAGAAGTCCTGAATGATCTCGGCAACGGGACGCGAAGACTGCGTGGTATCGATGGCGGGCGCAGCAAGGCGAATCACCGCCGCCACGCTTACGATGACGGCAATCAGCGTGACCGCGCGGAGCAGCCGCGCTCCTGCTCGCGAGACGAGCGCAGCGGCGATGCCGAAAGCGAATGCGGAGGCAATGGCCGCGGCGACGTAGGTTCCTTTTCCCAACCTCAGATGGTGCGTTAGCGCAACCGAGGCGGTCGCGAGCGCGGCGAAGATCATCAGTCCACAGAGGATTCCCTGCGCGGCGGCCAGCCGCAATGAAATTCTTGTTTCCTGCTCGCCCGAGGCTTCACGACGCGCGGCGAGATATTCGGCGAGCAGCAGCGCTCCGGCAGGCACGGCGGGAAGGATGTAGCCGGGAAGCTTCGACTGCGACGCGCTGAAAAACAAAACGGGGACGGCCATCCAGATGAGTAGGAAGAGTGCCCAGGAATCATCGGGACTCGCAGAAGCCTCTCGTCGATCGCGCACGACCGCGCGCACATGTTCGACGGTGGCCACAATCAGCCACATCGTCCACGGCAAAACGGCGAGCAGAAACACGGGCAGGTAGAACCAGAAGGGCTGCGGGTGGTGATAAATGTTCGAAGAGAAACGCGCCACATTGTGCTCAAGAATAAAGACGCGAAAAAATTCCGGGTTGCGCATCTGGACGGCAATGTACCAGGGCAGGGCAACGGCCAAGAACAGCGCGAAGCCGCGGATCCAGATGGTCTGGAAGATCACGCCCCAGTCGCGCTTGGCGAGAGCGAACAGCATGATGATTAAAGCCGCCAACGCCGGCGCAACCGGACCTTTGGCTAACGTTCCAAGCGCAAGAAATATGTAGAAGATCGCAAGGTCGAAATTCCGCTGGCGTTCGTAGAACGCGAACCAGGCGAGCATCGCGATCGCGAAAGTCGCTGTGAGAGGCATGTCGGTCGAGGCGGCGTGGGCGAAGCCAATGACTCCCGCGCAACTGGCCGTGATGAGTGCGCCATCCAACTCGCTTCCGGGCCGGAAACGACGGAGGAAGAAATAAATGATCGCAATCATGAGGGCGGCGTCGAGCGCGCCGGGGAAGCGCGCAGTTTGCTCGGTGACTCCGTCATTGGCGGACGAGAGTGCCCGCGCCGCACGGTAGGTCAACATCGCCTGCCAGTAATAAAGAGGAGGTTTCTCGAGCCACGGTTTGCCGTTCAGCGTGGGCGTGACCCAGTCGTTGCGATTCAGCATTTCGCGCGCAACTTGCGCGTAGCGGGGTTCGTCGGCTCCCAGCAGGCCGAAGGCTCCGAGGCCGTAGAAAAGCAGGAATCCGCAGCAGGCGACAAGCAGCAGCAACCCGGTGCGAGAGCGCGAATTAGTGCTGGCTGCGCTCATGAGTTTTATTCGGATTGCGAATTAGAAACGGTCGGCTCGGCGCGCAACCGCTCGACCACTCGCGAAACCGCGATGGCGAGCGGGCCTTCGAGCGAAAAGCCGCTCGCGCACTTGTGGCCTCCTCCGCCAAAGTGTTCCGCCACAGTGGAAACGTTCACCTCTCCCTTGCTCCGCAGGCTGATGCGATAGCGCCGGTCGGGCAACTCGCGGAAGAAAATTGCGACCTCCACATCGCCCATGGAGAGCGCGTAATTCACCAGGCCCTCGCAATCTTCTTCGATGGCGCCATAGCGCGCCATCTGTTCCTGCGTGACCCAAATCCAGGCGAGCGGGCCCTCGCGATGCAGGTGCGTGAGGGCAGCGCCCAGCAGGCGCATCTTGGCGGTGGAGTGTCCGAAGTAAATGTGGCGCGCACACTGTGCTGGGTCGGCCCCGGCCAGCACAAGCTCGCGCGCGACTGTAAAGGTGTGCTCGTTGGTGCCTTCGAACATAAATGAGCCGGTGTCGGTCATGAGCGCCGTGTAGAGGCAGGTCGCGATATCGCGATCCATGGGCACGCATGCCAGGCGAGCCAAGCGGTATACGAGTTCGGCGGTGGCCATCACGGTGGAATCGATCCAGTTGATGTGTCCGAACTCGCGGCCGCTGACGTGGTGGTCAATATTGATAAGGAAACATTGGTCAAGACCTTCGAGCAGCGCGCGCCGCGTGCTGTCGCATTCGAGCAGAACGACGGCGTCGTTCGGGGGCACCGTCTGAGCGTGAATGGCGCGGTCGGCGAAAGGCAGGTTCTGGTAGATGCGCGGGATGCCCTCGTAAATGACGACTTCGGCGTCCTTGCCCATCAAGCGCAGAATCTGGCCGCAGGCAAGAGCGGAGCCGATTCCGTCGCCATCGGGCCGCGCATGCGACGTCACCACAAAGCGGTGACGCGCGCGAATCGCCTGTAGAACCTTGTCGAGCATAAGACGCTATCAGCTGTCAGCTCTCAGCCATCAGGTCAAACCATTACCCTCGTGCCATTTATCAACCTTCGGACCGGCCCTTCTGTTTAAGCCTTCGCCTTTCCTGATAGCTGATGGCTGAGAGCTGACAGCTGACAGCTATTTCTTACCCCGCTTTTTCGACCGGGCCAGAAGCTCATCGACCCGGCTTTCTAGCTGGTCGGAACGATCGATGTGAAAAAACAATTCCGGAGGCCGGCGCAATCCCAGGCGTTCCGCCAGCGCGTGCCGCACATAGTTCTTCGCGGCATTCAATCCCTGGAGCGTGCGCTCAGCCTCGGCATCGTCGCCTTGCACATTGACGAGCACGCGCGCCGAGCGGGAGTCGTCGGCCATCAGCACCGTGTTGACGCTGGCCAGCCCGATGCGGGGATCGGCCAGCTCACCCTCAAGGATGGTTTCGATCTCCTCGCGAATAGCCCCGCTCAGGCGCTCCCGATGATGTCTGACTCCGCGGCGTTCCAAGTGCTGTCCTCGACGAAGGAAAACCGATTAGCATAGCAGAAAAGGGAGCTCTCAGCTCTCAGGACCGGGGTCCGAGAGTCAGAAGATTTTGCTGAGAGCTTGGAGCTAAGAGCTGAGGGCTGGTTTACAAAAACTCCACAAACGAGTCGGCAATTTCTGCGCCATGATTATTGGCGATGCGGGTGGCGGCGCGCTCGACGTTTTTCATCAGGCCATCGAGGTAGTCGCGGGAGTGCGAGATGCCGACAACGCCGATCGTCGCTTGGTTCCAAAGGTTCGAAGGATCAAGCTCAGCGACCGAAACATTAAAGGAATTGCGCAGCCGGTCTTTGATGCTGCGCACCACCTGCCGCTTGTCCTTAAGCGAGTGCGCCGCCTCAATGCGGAGTTCGAGCGTTAGGCTGGCGATCATGGGCCGTTCATAGCGTAACGCATAACAAGACGGGATCACTCATGCTAGTTTGCGCGCCTGTGTCTGCAGCAAAGCCAGGAAAGCCTGCGCCGCGTTGGAACGATGCTTGTCTTTGCGGCAGATATAGAAGCGCGCAAACCTGGCGTCCATGCCCGCCAAGGAGACGCCAATGAGCGATCCAGCAGAGATCTCCCGCTCGACCACATTCCGGGATTGAATCGAAACCCCCAGCCCCGCTTCGACCGCCCGCTTGACGCCCTCCACGTTTCCGAAATCGACCACATTCGTCAGCACGATGCCTTTCTGCTTAAGCCGCTCTTCAACCACCGCCCTTGTGCCCGCGCCCCTGGCCTCTACGATAAACGTTTCCCCAAGCAGTTCATGGGGCCGGATCCGCTTCTTGTTTGCCCACCGGTGATGGCGCGGCACAATGACGATCAATCCATCCGTCATGAACTCCTTGGCCAACAGCTTCGGATCGCGCGCCTCAGGACTAACCAGGCCAAGGTCGAGTTTATTGGCCAGGACCCTCGCGATAATTTTCGCGCTGAGTGAGATGTCCACGGTCACTTCCACTGCCGGGTATTGCTTCCTAAATGCAGCCAGGATTTTGGGCAGCACATAAATGCCAGGTCCAAAGCTCGCCCCGAGAGAAAGTTTGCCGCCGCGCAAGCCTTTCAGATCCTCGATTCGCTGCTCCGCCGTGTTGATCGAAGCCATGATCTCCTGCGTCGCTTCAGAAAGTATTTCGCCGGCTTGGGTCAGTGCGACCTTCTTTCCCAGCCTGTCAAACAGGGGGAGACCGTAATACTCCTCCATCTGCTTGACGTGTTTGCTGATGCCGGGTTGCGTGAGATGCACCGCCTCCGCCGCGCGAGTAAAGCTGTGCGCGTCGGCCACAGCCTGGAAGATTCGCAGCTGATCCAGATTGATCATCGTCCAGATCGATCATTCTCCCTAGTTATGATTACGATCAAAACAAGTCATTTGATTCATGTCAAGTTCTTTCGTAGGCTCGAATCAAGAAAAGGAGGTTCATCATGAACTGCATTGCATATGAGAGTGTGGGGATCGTGGAATTCAGCAGCGACGACAAGGCCCAGGCCAAGACTTTGAGGCTGAATGCACTGCCGCGTGGTCAAGCGCATCTGGGAGACCAAGTCACTCGCCGCGTAGCTGAAGTCGTAGACCTTGAGCTGGCGCAAGGGACGCTGCCCGCTTAGTCGTGGAATCGCCGCGCAGAAGTGGCGCCAACGATTTCTACCTGAAGATCTCTGAGCCGTAAGAAAGAGCTGAGCGGTAAGAAAGAGCCCGGGATTCGCAGGAATCCCGGGCTCTTTCGCGTTTGAGGAAACGAGACATCGGCTCAGTTTTTCTACCGATAGCCGCGAGCCCCGGCTTCCATGATGGTTCGCTTCTGCTCGAGTCCGTCTACTTCGCTGTGCTCTTCGTCAAATCTGCAATCATAGTCTCGGCATCAAAAATTCCAGCTCCCACTACGTAAGGAGTGCCGGCAACCATGAAGCCATAGCTGATCTTGCGCGACCCTTCTTTTTCGCCCGGCTTCGGAATCCAATACTCCACCCAGGTGCCATCCGGGCTCTGCGCGGCCGCGCACAACAATTGGAAAGCCGGGTTGCCCTTAACATCTTTGAGGGCCGCAAGCGGTTTGCCAATCAGGTCAGCCTTGGGATGGGCGGCCATGACCCCCTTCGCACAGTCGAGCACAAAAACATAGGTGTCTTTCCAGACCCATGGTCCTGGTTTCTTATCGAAATCAGCCAGGCCCGGCTCTCCCGCCTGGGAGAGCGCGCTGGCGGCCTCGCGAACTTTGCTTACCAGTTCTTGTGGAGCCGCTTTATCTTGCGCCGACGCAAAATGAGGCATCGCACCGGCAAAGCAAGTAATAACCAGAAGCGTGACGAGATTCTTAGCGAGTTTCATATTCATGACCTCTTCGTTTGATTTTCGTGGCCTTGTTGAGTACGAGCGTTAAACATCTGAAAGCATCGGGGCTGCGATTCCGGCTTACCCGCCCGCGTGCGCCACCCTGCTTCTGCCCGACTCGCCGGGACCGGCTCCATAGCTGCCGCTGCTGGCGTTGATCTTGAACTGCTCGATCAGTTGGCGAAGTTGGGTAGATGTTTCGAGCAGTTGCCGCGAGGCCTGCTGCGTGTCGGCGGCGCCTCGCGATGTTCCCTGGGCTGCTTCCGCCACACCGCCGACGTTTCTGGTGATCTCGTTGCTGCCCTGCGCCGCTTCGCTCACGTTGCGCGCCATTTCGTTGGTGGTCGCATCCTGCTCTTCGACCGCGCTCGCAATCGTCCCCGAAATATTGTTGATCTGGTGGATGACACCGGAAATCGTTGCGATCGCATCCACCGCCGCTTTGGTATCGGTCTGGATCGCTTCAATCTTGACGCTGATATCTTCGGTGGCCTTGGCGGTCTGCTTGGCCAGTTCTTTGACTTCATTGGCCACCACTGCAAAGCCCTTGCCTGCTTCACCGGCGCGCGCGGCTTCGATGGTGGCGTTCAGGGCCAGCAAGTTGGTTTGCTGCGCGATGGAGGTGATGACCTTGATGACCTGGCCAATCTCGGTGGAAGAATCGCCCAGCTTGGATACGGTTGAGGTGGTGGTCGCCGCCACCTGTACGGCGGAGGTTGCGACCTTGGCTGCTTCGGTGGCATTCTTGGCAATTTCTCGGATGCTCGCGCCCATCTCTTCGGCCCCGGTCGCGACCGTCTGGAGGTTCTGGCTGACGGTTTGTGCTGCCTTCGAAACCACGTCCGCCTGAGCCGAGGTTTCCTCGGAATTGGCCGTAATCTGCTGGCTCGTGGTGTTCAGCTCTTCGCTTGCGCTCGCCACGTGCGCGGCATTGTCCGAGATCGCGAGGATCATTCGTTTCAAACTGCCACGCATCTTGTTGATCGCCAGAGTAAGGTCGCCGAGTTCGTCGCGGCTGCGGACCTTCAGATCGTCATGGGTCAAATCGTTGTCGGCGATGGCATTGGCTTGATCGAGCAAGGCGCGCAGACCGATCGCCAGTTCCCGGCTCAGCCAAAGGGCAATCACCGTGCCCAGTATCAGCACGCTGGCAACCGAAAGCACCAGCACCCAGGTGGTAGTTTCCGTAATCACCGCTGCCTTATCGGCGACGTCGGTCCCCATCTTCTGACCAATCGTGACCCCATGGCTGGTTCCCGGGTCGATCATGGCCGCCATCGGCCCGACCTTCTCATTGAGGATTGCCAGGGCGCGTCCTTTGTCGGAGTCCGCCGCGCTTTCGATCTCTGGTACAGCATCGCGGATCACGCCGAAGTTGACTTCGACCTGATGTACCAAACCTTTCGTCTCGGGTTTCGCGAAGTGCGGGCTCAACTGCCGCATCTTCTCGTTGGTCTGCTCGACCTCCTCCAGAACCGCGGCGATGTCTTGTTTGATCTGGTCGCGCTGTGCGCTATGAGGTTCGGCCAGAATGTAGCCGCGGAGATCGGCCAGCAGTTGCCGCTCTTCTGCCCGCCACGCCGCAAAGGCATACACCGTTGGCATGCGCTGGTGGAAAAGGTCCGTCTCCACCGTGGCCAGATTATGCAGGTAGGAATAAGAGGTAGCTGTAGCAGCGATCAGAATCACAAAGATGATGCCAAAGCTTATGCCCAGCTTCTTGCCAACTGTGAAGCGCATGTCCAGAACCTCGATTCGGTATGAACCCACAGCGATCAGATTCTCCATACGTCGGCAGCCTTTGCCAATCTCATGAGTGGGAAATAGGGCATATCCAAGTTTTCTTTCGAGGTTTTCGCAAGGGACACAATAATGAAAGGAACGGACTCAAGCCTTTCTCGCCGCTGCCGATAGCCCTCCTCAGGGTCGGAAATTTACGGCCAGCAGATACCAAGGTGGGAGGCAACCATGCAAGTGTGTGAAAAAGTACATGAGACACCAGGCACACTTCTCGTCGAGTGCAACGACGAGGTCAAGGCAATGATCGATACCTGGTCAAGTTACAGGATTAGCGTGGCGCAGTTTCGCGAAGCCATCTTGAGCAAGGGAATCGCCCATGCCAAAGTGCATCAGGCTCGAGCCTGGATCATGGATGCCACCAAAGCTAAAGGCGCCTTTTCCCCGGATGTGCAGAACCTTATTGAGACTGAGGTCTTTAAAACCTTTGCCGCAAATGGCATTAAGTACTTCATTACCATCAAGTCGGCTGCATCGGCATTAACCAATATGTCGATCAAGACCTTTACTGCGCACCTTGGTCCTTGTGGAATCCAAATGGTCGAAGTTCCCGACGTGAATAAGGCGATCGCCTGGCTCAAGGAACACCCCTAGACAAAAGTCGCAAGAAAAATAACGAAGTTACAAGAAAAGCATCCAGATTGCGCCCGGTCAGCCTTTTGACTTGTCAGGTTCCGAGTATCACCAATCACCAGTCTGGCTGCATTGGCCGTAGGCAAGAAATCTATTCCACTGCCCTCGCGGGATAAGCGAAATGTAACTCAGGTCAACTCGCTGGCAGCCGATTACACGAACTGGAGCGCAACTTGAGGTGGAGGAAGATGCGCCACCGATATGTGTTATCCGATCCCTCTGGGATGCCAATCCTGGAAGTCAAAGAAGAGGAGAAATGATATGAATCAGTTACTCGAGTACAAGCGGGCGAGCAGGATTGTTCATGGCACGATGCTGGCGCTTCTTTTCTGCATCACGATTGCCATGACCGGAGTGGCCAATGCATCGGAGAATGGCGCGAGCGTTTATCCCGTCGGCGTCGAAACCGTGATGCCAGGCATGATGCCGGGTCCGCATGGAACCATGTTCTACGAATACACCGCTTCGGTTTCCGCCAATCAAACCGACGATGCCAACGGCAAAGCGCTGCCCTTCGAGTTCAAACTCCGGGTCACAGCGCTGGCCTTCAAAGTCGTGCACAACTGGGGGCTGAAGTTCCTCGGCGGCACCGTGGAAAGCAACTTTGCCGTTCCCTTCGTCGATCAGGAACTGCACGTGCCGCCCGGCAAGTTCACCAAGTTTGCGGTCGGCAACGTCGCCATCAGTCCGCTGGGGGTCAGATACGCCACCAGGCACTGGCACTTCTTCTATGAAGGAGACATGTGGTTTCCGGGCACCGGCCGTTCCGCGACCGACGTGCTCAATATCGGCCAGAACAACTATGCCGCAGGCCCGGTCGGCGGTTTTACCTTCCTGAAAGGGAAAGAGGAAATCAGCTCCAAGCTGCAATACATCGTCAACCTCGAGAACACAGCGACCACTTACCAGAGCGGCAACGAATTTACCTGGGAATTCGACGGCATGCATGCCATCTGCAAAAAAATTGCGGTCGGCGCCAACGGGTTTCTCTACCGGCAGACCACCGACGACAAAGTGGCGGACGCGGTCTTTAACAACGGAAACCGCGGACGCGATCTGGGCATCGGACCGGAGGTTCGCTTCAATCTGATTACCCACGGCGGATTCGCCATCAAGTACCTGCGCGACACCATGGTCGAAAACCGGGCTCCGACCAATGCCTTCTGGTTCCAGCTCGCGGTTCCAATCACCATAGGCCAC
Source organism: uncultured Acidobacteriaceae bacterium (assembly GCA_963821295.1). GTDB lineage: Bacteria > Acidobacteriota > Terriglobia > Terriglobales > Acidobacteriaceae > Acidiflorens. Next base: position 469,373 of record CAWGDB010000005.1, read on the forward strand.
AGGGAATAGGCCGACAAGCCCTGCTGACCGATCGGGTTTCCATGGGGAAGATTCGCCTTTACCGGAGCAGAGAACTGCTCCGGCTCTGCCGCGAGGGTGGAACTGAGAGCTCCTCCTAGATCTTCACGCTCCCTTTGAACAGCCAGATCAAGTCAATAATCAAAATAATCACCACCATCAGCTCCAGCACGAACGCCCGGCTCTGGTGGAACTGGTCGACCATGAAGCGATAGAGTTCCTCGGCGGTGTGGACTTTCTGGTTGACCAGGTCTTTGTAGTCGGTCACTCCGATTTTCGACGCCGCGACTTTGTAGAGGCGCGCCGAGAACATGTCGCTCAGAAACTTGATGGCGTTGTCGGCGCGCTCGGTGAGTTCGTCCACGTCGAGCAGCACGGTGTGCAATCGGCTGGCGCGTTTCGCGGTGCGCCAGCGCGCCCAGATGCCCGATCCGTTGTCCATGAAATCGTAGACGCTGGCCAGCTCGCGCGTCAGCAGCTCATCGTAGTGGCGGAATTCGAGCAGCTGCGAGTTGGCGTATTCGAGCAGCTGAATCGCGGTCTCGGCGCCCGCCGGGTTGTCATAGAGAAACGCCGCATTCCAGCCAATCACCGTCAGGTCATTGGGATAGTACGAGATTCTGGACTGCAGGATTTCCTGGCATTCACCCTCGGATAGCGGAACAGTTTCTCCGCGCACGATCTGGGCGATGCGTCCGCTTTCCTTCGCGAGCAAATCTGCCGCGCTAGGGTTGCCGGCGATGTCGCGCACGTGGAAGACGAAATAATCTTCGGTCAGCCAGTCGTCGTAAGGCTTAACCAGCGCGGGGCGAGCACGTTGCAACTTCTGCTTGACGATCTTCTGCGCGAAGCTGGTGAAGTCGGTATCCCAAACCCAGCGGCTGGCGAGGCGAACCAGCGTGTCCCAGTCGCCGGTAAAGGGCAACTCGAAGACCACGCTGAGCACGCCATAGTCGTAATATTTGATCTGGGCGTCGAGGCGCTCGCCGCTTTCGAGGATCAGCGGCTCGACCGGTTCGACCACTGGAGGACGCTGGTAGCGAACGTATCCGGGCGTGGGATGCTTGAAACTCGCCTCCTGCCGCCGCGCCCCAAAGATGTCGCGCAGGTCGTCAAGCCGGATCTCCTCCGAAACGTCGAACTGAATCAGGACGAGCACCGAGCCTTGCAGTGTTTTGTCTGAAGGCTGCGTCAGCAACGGCGCAGGCGACGGCTGCGGCGGAGACACCTGTTCCGCCAATGGCGCCAGAAGCGTACTCTTTTCCGTTTCCATGAGAACCAGCCGGCGATCAAAGGCTACCCATCGTTATGTTAACTCATGACACAGCCGGGGACTGAGCCGTCCTTCCGGGACTTTGAATACAGGCTTGGCCCTGAGTCAAGCGTAAGGAATGATGTAGGCCTGGATTTTGGGATGCCCAAGTCCCCGATTTGCTCTCCAGGGATAGATTCCTAGAGCTGGAAATTCCCCCGGAACACAAGGTAACTCATTATTTATCAATTGAATAGGTTATTACGGTTGGGAAATAGCAAGAGAGGACCAAAAAAGGCTTGCAAGTTATATAGTGATATAGTTAACTATAACAGTGTTGGCAAATGCTCATGCGTAAGTTAGGAGCCTTGCCGAAATTGAAGAAAATTTGAGGAGAATGAAGAATGAAATCCCTTCGTTTCACGCTGTCCGTTGTTCTGATGTCGCTCACCGCTGCGGCTTTTGCGCAGTCCGACGCGCATATGTCCTCTGCGCCTCCGGTGACGTCCGAGGCGCAGAAGTCATTCACAACTCTGAAGAGCCTGGCGGGAGAGTGTGGGAAGGCCCCGTCGCCGTGCCGGAGATGCCGGAGATGTCAAACGGCAAGCCGTTGCACGTTTCCATGCGAGTAACCTCGCGTGGGAACACACTCGTGCACGAGTTGCAGGAAGCTGGAACGCCGCTCGATGCGACCAAGTACGATCACCCGGTCACGATGCTTTACGTGGACGGAGATCAGCTCACGCTGGTTCACTATTGCGACGCGGGGAACCGGCCGCGCATGACCGGCAAGATGTCGCCCGATGGCAAGACGGTTGAGTTCACCTTCAAGGACATCAGCGGGAACCCGGAGTATCACATGGATCATTCGGTGTTTACCCTCATCGACGCCAACCATCACACCGAGGATTGGACGTTCATGATGAAGGACAAACCGATCCATGCACACTTCGACCTGCACCGCGCGAACTGAGGCGCGCTATATCTGGCAGGTCTTTTAATGTATACCTGGAAAACCGATGGACCATGAGTGGAACGACAGTCAGCCGATTTACCGCCAGCTGCGCGACCGGGTGGTCGCGATGATACTCGACGGTGTGCTCAAGGAGGGCGATCCGCTGCCCTCGGTGCGCAATGTCGCGGCGGAGTATCGGGTCAATCCGCTCACGGTTCTGAAGGGGTATCAGCAACTGGTGGACGAGGGGCTGGTTGAGTCAAGGCGAGGCCGCGGGATGTTCGTCAATGCGGGCGCGCGCAATTTGCTGCTCGCGGGAGAACGGCGGAAGTTTCTGGGTGAAGAATGGCCCAGGATTCAGGCAACCATCCAGCGGCTGGGCCTGAAGGCGGAAGAGTTGCTGAACGGCGCGGGCCGCGGGCCGCACTCGGATGGTGCACCGCCGAACGCCTTCGAGTCGGACGCGGCTCGGACACCTGGCAAAAAAGAGGAGCGCTGAAACCATGGCATGCATAGAAGCCCGCGGCCTTCGCAAGGCCTTCGGTACGACCATCGCGCTGGATGGCATCGATATGCGAGTGGAAGACGGGCGCATCCTCGGGCTTATTGGTCCGAACGGTGCCGGCAAGACTACTGCGCTCCATGCGATTCTTGGCCTCACGCCTTACGCGGGAGAATTGAGGGTGCTGGGACGCGATCCCTGGAGCGCGCGCGATCAGCTCATGAATGATGTCTGCTTCATTGCCGATGTCGCGGTGATGCCGCGCTGGATAAGGGTTTCGCAGGCGCTCGAATATGTTGCCGGCGTGCATCCGAGATTCGATCGCACCAAGGCGGAAGGATTTCTCGCCCGGACCACCATCCGCCGCGGGAGCAGGGTAAGGGAATTGTCGAAGGGCATGGTGACGCAACTGCACCTCGCTCTGGTGATGGCGATTGACGCTAGATTGCTGGTGCTGGATGAGCCGACGCTCGGCCTCGACATCATCTATCGCAAGCAGTTTTACGATTCTCTGCTCAACGATTACTTCGATGGCAACCGCACCATCATAGTCGCGACGCACCAGGTGGAAGAGATCGAGCACGTGCTCACCGATGTCATGTTCATCGACTTCGGCCGCGTGGTGTTCAATCGCAGCATGGAAGAGCTGGAGTCGCGCTATCTGGAAGTGATGGTGCGTCCCGAGCAAGCTGCGGCGGCACTCGCGCTCAGGCCGATACACGAGCGGCCGGCGATCGGTGGCAGCATCCTGTTGTTTGATCTGAAGTTTGATCTGAAGTCCGATCTCAAGCTCGATGGGACCGATCCTATGCAATTGGATCGTCAGCGGCTAGCGGCGCTGGGCGACGTTCGCACACCCAGCTTGGCCGACTTGTTCGTTGCCGTGATCGGCAACCAGCGCGGCCAGGCACAAGCTGGCCAGGGGCAAGGAGTCGCGAAATGAATATGCGAGCAAATGCCATGTCCGAGTCGGCTCTCGAATCGCAGGCGGTTGCGGCCACGACCATCCCGGAGAGGCAGCGCATGTACTGGTTGGTGCGGCGCGAATTGTGGGAGAACCGCTCTCTGTATATTGCGCCGCTGGCGGTCGCGAGCGCGGCTTTGCTCGCCTTCTCGCTGAGCGCGATTGCGGGTATATGGGTAGAGCCGTTGCGTCTCAATGCGGCGCGGCCGCAAGGACCGTACGACATGGCGGCCGGCCTGATGATGATTACCGGCATCGTGGTGAGTGTGTTTTACTGTCTGGACGCGCTGCACGGGGAGCGCCGTGACCGCAGCATTCTTTTCTGGAAGTCGCTGCCGGTGTCCGATGCCAGCACCGTTCTTGCCAAGGCGAGCATTCCGCTGATTGTTCTGCCACTGCTGATCTTTGCGATCACCGTGGGGATGCAGTGGCTTATGCTGCTGGTGAGCAGCGCCGTGGTGCTGGCGAGCGGTCAGAGCGTGGCGATGTTGTGGACCAGGTTGTCGTTCTTGCGTATGTCATGGCTTCTGCTGTATCACCTTCTCACCGCCCATGCCCTCTGGCCCGCGCCAGTTTATTGCTGGCTGCTGCTCGTTTCAGGATGGTCGCGGCGGGCGTCATTTTTATGGGCGGCCTTGCCGGTGGTGGCGATTGGCGGGGTCGAGCAGATTATTTTCCACACTTGGCATTTTGCTTCCCTTGTGGGGGGGCGATTGATCGGCGCCGCGCCAACGGTTGCCGCATCCTCGCCAGATATGTTCCCAACCGACCCAATGACACATATCGCCCCGGGCAGTTTCCTGAGCAGCCCTGGTTTGTGGATCGGCCTGGCAGTTGCTGCGGCGTTCCTGGGCGCAGCCGTGCGCCTGCGCCGCTATCAAGGACCGATCTGATTCGCGTCAGCCGGCGAAGTGTGTCACCGTTCGGAAGCCCAGCGTCGCCTCGCGATCCCCCACAGCAGCGCCGCTCCCGCCGCCATTCCAGCCGCTGCCAGTCCGGTCCGCTTCATCGATTTCCGAATCGCCGCTTCGTGCGGCCTCACCCATGCGTCTTCGGGATAGTGCCGCGGGGCGGCATCGAATAGCGGAATGCCCTCCGGGCTCTCCGTCGATTCGTGTAGAGCCATCTGCAGGACTTCGGCAAGGTGCAGCGCGTGACGGTCGGTCTCCTGCGCGATCTGCTCGCGGCAACTGAAGCCGTCGGCGACGATGAGCCAGTCGGTGGGAGCCCGGCGCACGGCGGGGAGCAGTTCAAGTTCTCCAATAGCGCGCGAGATGTCGTATTTTTCCTTCTCAAAACCAAAAGCCCCTGCCATTCCGCAACATCCGGGTGCCGGTGCGGTGAACTCGATGCCCATCCGGCGGAGCACGGCCTCCTCGGCGGTCATCTTCATGATGGCCTTGTGATGGCAATGGCCGTGGACGAGTGCGCGGCGTGCGAGCTTTGGCATGGGGAAGTCTTGGGCGAATCGATCGAGGAATTCGCTCAGCAGGAAGACTTGCTTCGAGAGCGCGCGGGCTCGTTCATCTTTCGGGAAGAGGTTGGTAAGCTCGTCGCGGAAGACAGTTGCGCAACTGGGCTCGAGAACCACGATGGGCGTGCGCGCCTCGATCTCAGGGAGAAGCTCATCCATGATCTGGAGCAGCAGATGCTTGGCGCGATCGAGCATGCCGACGTCGTAGAGCGGGCGTCCACAGCAGAGGTGGGCGCGCGGCACGAGGACGTCGAAGCCGGCGGCTTCGAGAACCTCGGCAGCAGCTTTGGCAGTCGAAGGGAGGAAGTGGTTGTTGAAAGTGTCGGCCCAGAGCATGACCGTAGCGCCGCCTCGCTGGCGGTTGAGCGGGCGCTCCGCCCGCTCTTCGTGAAACGGGCGTGCTCGCTCGCCGCTCTCTCGCTCCTCCCACCATTGCTGAAAAGTTTCTGGCGCTAGTGGTGGAATGCGGCGCTGGGCAGGGATATTAGCCGCGAGCTTTGCCAGGTCGCGCAAGCCGGGGAGTTGCGTGGTCAGATTCACAAGGCCAGGCACGTGCGAAGCAGCGCGCGCCCACAAATCAATATTCGCAAAGGCAAGCGCATTCAGCGGACGGCGATTGTACCGGTAATAGTGCGACAGAAATTCCGCTTTGTAAGTCGCCACGTCCACGCCCACCGGGCAATCGCTCTTGCAACCTTTGCACGCGAGGCATAAATCCAGCGACTCTTTTACCGCTTCACTCTTCCATCCGTCCCGGATCACGTCGCCCTTGGTCATCTCCCAGAGCAGGTGGGCGCGGCCCCGCGTCGAGTGCTCTTCTTCGCGCGTCACCCGGTAACTGGGACACATGACGCCGCCCTCTTCGCGCCGGCACTTGCCGACTCCTACGCAGCGCAGGGTGGCGGCGGCGAGGCTGCCGTGATCATCGGGAAATTTAAAGTGGGTCGCCGGCTGCCATGGATCGTAGTCGGCGCCGAGGCGTAAATTTTCGTCCAGACGATACGGATCAATCAGCTTGCCCGGATTCATCTTCCAGTCCGGATCCCAAATTGATTTGAACTCGCGGAAGGCCTGCATCAGTTCCGGGCCGTACATTTTCGGCAGAAGTTCGCCGCGCGCCTGGCCATCACCGTGCTCGCCTGAGAGTGAACCGCCGTAGCGAACCACCATGTCGGCCGCCTCTTCCATGAACTGGCGAAACTTGCGCACGCCCTCGCCCGATTCGAGATCGTAATCCATGCGCGTGTGAATGCAGGCATGTCCGAAGTGGCCGTAGAATGCGCCCGTGTAGTGGAAATCCTGCATCAGCTTGCGCAGCTCGCGCAGGTAGGCACCCAGTCTGTCGGGCGCGACCGCGGAGTCCTCGAAGCCTTCCCAGTGCAGCGGCTCGCCGGGGACGTGCGAGGTGACGCCCAGGCTCGATTCGCGCACATCCCAAATCCGGCGCGCCTGGCGCGCGTCCGTGAATAGCCGCATCTCGGGCGCGGGAGTCGCCCGGTCAAGCGCCGCCATCAGATGGTGAGCTTTGGCCTCGGCTTCGGAAATCTTGTCAGCGCCGAACTCCACCATCAGCCAACCGCCGCCTTCCGGAAGCAATGCCAGGCCTTCAAGGTTGACGCCTTTGCGTCGGCTCGCGTTGACGATGATGTCGTCGAAGCCTTCCAGACCGATGGGAGCGTGCTCCATGATCTGCGGCACATGGTCGGCGCATACGTACACGTCGGGCCATCCGATCACGAGCAGCACGCGGGCGGGCGGGCTTTCGACCAGACGGCAGGTAGCCTCGAGAATGGTGACGCAGGTTCCTTCGGAGCCGACCAGCGCCCGAGCAACATGAAAGTTATTTTCGGGCAACAGGTGGTTGAGGTTATATCCCGAGACGCGGCGCGGGATATTCGGAAACTGGCGCCGCACCTGCTCGCCATAGCGATCGGCAAGCCGCTTGAGTTCCGAGTAGATCTGGGCGCGGCGTCCGCCATCGCTGACCACGCGATTGAAATCCTCTGCGCTGGTCGCGCCCACGTGCAGGCGCTGGCCGTCATAGGTCAGGACTTCGAGCGCCTCGATATTGTCGTCAGTCTTGCCGGCCATGATCGAGTGCGCGCCGCAGGAGTTGTTGCCGATCATGCCGCCGAGAGTGCAGCGGTCGTGCGTGGCCGGATCGGGCGCAAAAGTCAGGTGGTGCTTTTCGGCCTCTCCGCGAAGATGGTCGAGGACGACTCCCGGCTGCACGCGGGCGATGCGGCGTGCAGGATCAATTTCGAGGATCGCGGCCATGTACTTCGAGAAGTCGAGAATGATGGCGGCATTGCAGCATTGTCCGGCAAGCGAAGTGCCGCCGCCGCGCGCGAGCAGCGGCGCGTGATGTTCGCGGCAGAGCGCAACCGTGGCGAGCACGTCTTCTTTATCGCGCGGAATGACGACGCCGATCGGAACCTGGCGGTAGTTCGAGCCGTCGGTCGCATAAAGAGCGCGGCTGCCGGAGTCGAATCGGACCTCTCCGCGAAGATGGCGAAGAAGCGCGGCCTCGAGCGCGAGCGCGTCGAGATGGGCAGGTGGAGCAGCGGCTTCAGGCATAGGAGTACAGAGCATTATTCGAGCATGCGAGGCTTAGCGCAAGGACATTGCGAGGGCAGAGGCGAAGTTAGAGGGCAGATTGCCGAGGTGAAAAACATTCGCGGGTGATCGGAATTTATCATTAGCTGCAGGCATGATTCACTTGTCTGTCTGCTCGTCGGACTGCTTGAACTCCCATTTTGAGCCGTCAGCGAAGTGCACCTCGTTAATTTCCATTACTTGTTTCCAAATTCCATCGCAAAAGTCACCATAAGCAGAGACACTGTCTTCGTGAGCCAGATATCCCTTGGGCTTTATATCGTACGGCCCTGACCAGTAGTGCCCTCCCGGTAGGCCGACGATAGTAATGCCCGCGCTGAGCCAGGTCACTTTCTTCGCCGTTTTGTTTCTGAGCTTGAACTTCACGTTTCGAAGCGAAGGGTACTTCCTGTCCATGTAAACATGCACGTCGGTTATCTCGATGGGAGAGGACGGACTATTCCGAATATCGATTTCCTCTTGTCGATCCCGAGCGAAATCTGCCTCTGTATAATGAATTTTCTCCCACTTAGCCTGCATGTGCTGCTGCGGGGGTATGAAATACCACTGACCCTGGTCGCGATACCCGATTACTTGTGTCTGTTCCATCCAATCTTCGGAGGAGGTCTGAAATTTCCCTGTTCCTCTCAGATACCACGACAATTGTTCCGCTGCAAATCGGGCAACAGTTCCCGTAGGGAGGTCCATTTTTGTTGTGCAGGTGTAGAGATTGGGGATCGAGAACTCGAAGTCCAACATGCGAAGTTCTTGCATCCTCGACACTAGACACTGCCTATACGAGCTAGTGTAGAAGCTCCCGTCTGGGGATCCGAAGCGGTACCTGCCAAGCAACTCTGCCACGTCTCCCCAGTGCCCCTCGGACTGTGCTGCCATGAAGGTTGAAAACCGTTCTTCGAGAGAGGATCGGAGATCGTCGGGGAGCGTATGGGGCACTGCCATGCAGCCGCCGGCAATTTGGGCGGCAGCATAACCGCCGACAAAAAGCAGTCCAACCATCAAAATCCGTCTGATCCGCATAAACGTGCCCCAACAAAGATCATCGTCCTTTCCAATGCGGTTTGCCACATTACTATTGTCTAAAAGGCGTCTCTAACAATGTCGGCGGTTACACGGACAACCCAGCTGGCCGCCCGTTTCAAGCCGTCTTTTGGCTTGAGTGGGGAACTCACTCAGCGCAACCAAACCTCATGCCGAGCGGACTGATGCTGTCAGCATTCCTGCTAGACTCCGCAAAAACTGATTGGATCACCGCCTCACTTGGGAGTACCATGCTTGTTCTATACGGGGTAAACATGCCCGAGGTCTGGAGAAGTCGAGTTCAACTCTGAACGTCATCTACTGGGGCTTATGAAAATCACTGACACGATTGAAATGCTGTTGCGCAGCACGGGCAAGAACCGCATCTTTTCGGTCACGCCCGATCAGTCTGTTTATGAAGCGATTGAGAAGATGGCTCAGGAAGGCATCGGAGCGGTGCTGGTCATCTCCGGCAACAAACTGGTTGGCATCATGTCGGAGCGCGACTACGCCCGCAAAGTCATCCTCAAAGGCCACGCCTCCAAGGAGACGCCGGTGCGCGACATCATGACCACGCCGGTGGTTTTCGTGACCAAGCAAAACACCGTCGACGAATGCATGGCCATTATGACCAACCGGCGCTTCCGCCATCTTCCCGTGGTCGAAAACGATGTGCCCGTGGGAGTGGTGTCAATCGGCGACCTGGTACGCTGGACCATCTCCGGCCAGGCGCAGGCGATTCAGGAGTTGGAAGGGTATATTACCGGGCGATATCCCGGGTAAAACAGGTATTTCCTGCCGAAAACAGCTTATTTCGCGCAAAAGTGTTGTAATTTTCTACAATTCCCGGCCTATTTCAGGGTACAATGCTACCCGTCGTGCCCGTTGTGGGGTAGTGGGGTAACGGGCCAGAAGTAGATTCTCGCGGACACGTCAGATCTGAATTCAGGAGGCTCGCATGGAAGTACCGGCCACTGGGGAGCAGTCTGCGGAACAAAGTCAGGTTCGTAACGCGGTTCAGCATGAAGATCGAGGCACCTGGATTTTCACGGTGTATACGATCTGCGGGCTCGCATTTTTTGGGGTGCTGGCTTATTACACGTCCGTGTTCTTCGCCAGATAGTGGGGAGAACTCACCGGCATGGACGCCCCGTCCGAGCCGGTAAGACCTAGTAAGAACAACGTCGGCGGGACCGCCTTCCGACCTGTCGTTAAGGTGGGGTATACCTCTCGTCTTCTATTTTCGCACCTGCCCAATGCCCCAATATTCCCAGAAAAATACGCTCCCTCTCTCGCAAACTCAGCTAAAATATTTATTCTTCAATAACATAGCAGGCGGGATATTTACCAGGGGGGATAGATGACAGATTGATAAACTTCGAAACTCAATCGACCGTTCTAAAGGGAAGAAACATCGTCGCGACTTTGCGCTTCATCGCGTTTCTTTCCATAGCGGAATGCCAAGCCCACGCCCAAAGTCATCACTGCAAGAGGAGGTGCGACCAGCACCACCACGCCTTGCGTGATCGCCCTTTGCCCCTCTTTGGAAACTGCACGCGCCGTGCTATAGCACATCGCACAACTCTGGGCCAGCGCAGGCGCGGTCCACAAGAAGAGAAATAAGGCAAGCAGGGAAGCGCTGCTTCGAAGACGATGTCTAGCCGCTCGCTTCCGCCGAACGTCCGCCGGAAGTTGCGGATCGGATTGTAGCGGGCGTTTCAATGAACCCCCAGGTAGAGGATGCGGAAGGCATCCGGAAAGAAAACCATCATCATAGCTAGGCAAAATACCAGCGAGCACATGGTGAGATACTTCATGCGCGACGCTTCATACTTCATGTGCATGAAATACCCGATGATCAGCGCCGCCTTGACGATCGAAAGGCACATCAGGATCGACAGCATGCGCTTGGGTTCCATGTTCTGATAGCCGAGGTAAACCTCGATCGCGGTCAGCACCAGCAACACTCCCCACACCACAAAAAACGGCGTGTGTGAGTGATGCCGATGCTGTTCCGCTACGCGTTCTTCAATTGCTAACTGGGAAGCGTCTTCCATATTTCGCGATGCTCCTAAATGATCTTGGTCGACATCAGGTAGACCAGCGGGAAGATGAACATCCACACCAGGTCGACAAAGTGCCAGTACAGGCCCGCGACTTCAACATCGGCCGCGTCATAAACCTTAGGCTTCAACCACAAGATCACCGCGCAGACCACAGCCGCAATCAGCAGCACGTGCGCGGCGTAGTGAAACGGGCTGTAGGAAGGCGTGGCGAGCCAAGCCAGCAGCCAGCATCCCAGCAGAATCGGGATGAACTTCTTGCGCAATGCGATGATGCCGAGGTAAATCACTCCCAGCGTCACGTGCAGCATGTGCATTCCGGTGAGCGTAAAGAAAGTGGCGGCGAACTGGGGAACGGTCTTGGAGACACCTGCGTACTCGGACGCAGTTTCCTGTCCCGGGACCGCCGGGAAGATAGGCAGAGCCAAGCCCTCGGAGATGAGGTGAGTCCATTCTCGGCCGTGCAGAATAATGAACCCCGTGCCGCACGCCATGGTGGCGAGCAGCCAGAGGCGCCGTTCACTATCCTTGCCGCGCGCTGCCGCGCTGACCGCGAGGACCATCGTCAACGAACTGGTCAGCAGGAACGCGGTCATGATGGTGGCATTGATGATGCTGCTGGAGTGGAACGGCGTTGGCCAGTTCGCGATCGAGATGCGCCCATAGCTGTAGGCATAGAGCAACGCCCCGAAGGTCAGCGAGTCCGAGAGCAGGAACAGCCACATCCCGATTTTCTTCGAGTACGTTCCAAACAACGACGGTTCGTAGATCGCAGCTACATCGTGCGGCAAGGCAGCTTCCGCCATGCGTTCAGTCTCCTTAGTTGGTAGTCCCCTAATCTAGTTTTTCACCACGGAGTCACAGAGTCACAGAGACACAGAGAAACCCAATTGCTCGGCAAAACCTTCCGTTTTCGGCTATGAAGATTCAGTTTTTTTCTCCGTCACTCTGTGACTCTGTGGTGAGTAAAGCCTAGTTCGGCTAGTGTGCGAATTCCAGCAAAGCCAGAATGTAAATCCAAAGCCCGGCCATAAAGTGCCAGTACCAGGCGGTGACATCCACCACGATGCGACGCGATTCCAAAGGCCGGCGCAGAATGACGGTCGATCCGGCTACCAGCAGAGCCAGGATTCCACCCAGCAGATGCACCGCGTGCCCGCCCGTCAGCAGATAAACAAACGAACTGCTGGGGTTGGTCGCGACGAAGAAACCACGAGAGGCAAGCTCTCGCCATGCCAGCCATTGCCCGGCCAGGAAGCCGATACCGAGCACGATGGTCGCGCCGAGCCACGGAATTTCCCGCTCCGTGCCCAGCGAGACTCCGGGAATCGATTCGACTGGTTGAAGCGCTACGCGGCGGATCAGTTGGCGCCGCGCCAACTCCATGGTTACGCTGCTCAACAGCAGCACGCAGGTATTGATCAGAAACAGCACGGTGGGCAGCGGCACGGGCGCCCAATCATGCACGACCTGGTTGGTGTTGGGGTCGAGCGTTGGCAAACCTTGACGCACGATGTAGGCGCTGGTGAAGGAGACAAACAACATCAGGATGGGCGTCAAGGCGATTGCCAATCCCAGGCGCGCCCGGCGCAAGCGTGCGCCGTAGTCGGGTAACCCAGGATCGGGACGGCCGTCATCTCCGCCGCCGATTACAGGCGGCAAGTTGCCGCGGTTCCCCCTCGATGTTCTGGGAGGACGCGTCGTGACGGTAGAAGTGAAGCTTGCCATGACTATTTCCAGATGCTCTAGTGCGCCGCTACGGTTGCCGGGTCGGTCTGCATCGTATAATCACGCGGCGCTCCCGGCACGCTGTACTCGTACGGACCGTTATGCACCACTGGTGTGTGGCCGCCGAAATTGTCGTGTGGAGGCGGAGTTGTGGTGGTCCACTCCAGCGTGGTCGCTTCCCAGGGATTGTCGGTCGCTTTCTTGCCGTTTCGCAGACTCCAGAAGAAATTGAAGAGGAAGATCAACTGTCCTGCGATGGTCGCAAACGCTGCGTAGGTGATGAACTTTTGCACGGGCATCAAAGGTCGGAGATATGCGAGTTCGGTCAACTGGGAATAGCGGCGCGGATGGCCTGCCATGCCGAGATAGTGCATAGGCATGAAGATGGCATACGTTCCGATAAATGAAAACCAGAAGTGCCAGCGCCCGAGGCTCTCGTTCAGCATCCTGCCGAACATCTTCGGGAACCAGTAATAGGTCGCGCCGAAGATGCCGAAGATGGCCGCCACTCCCATGATGAGGTGGAAATGGGCAGGCACAAAATAAGTGTCGTGTAACTGGATATCAAGTACAGGCTGCGCGAGGAACGGGCCGCTCAGACCCCCCGAAACGAACAAAGAGACGAAACCAATCGCGAAGAGCATGGGCGAGGAAAAGCGGATGCGTCCGCCCCAAAGTGTTCCCAGCCAGTTGAAGGTCTTGATAGCGGAAGGCACGCCAATCGCCATGGTCATCACTGAGAACGCAAAGGCCGTGTAGGGGCTCATCCCGCTCATAAACATGTGATGTCCCCAGACCATGAAGCCGAGCAGTCCGATGGAGAGCATGGCGTACACCATTGCCTTGTAGCCAAAGATCGGCTTGCGCGAAAACGTCGAGAGCAACTGCGAAGCCACCCCCATGCCCGGAAGGATGGCGATGTAAACCTCGGGATGTCCGAAGAACCAGAACAAGTGCTGCCACAACAGAGGCGAGCCACCTTTATGTCCGGTCAATATGCCGTTGATCGTGCCCAGCGGAACAAAGAAGCTGGTGCCCAAGTTACGGTCCATCAGCAGCAGGACGCCTGCCGAGAGCAGAACTCCAAAAGCCAGCAGGCCGAGGATGGCGGTGATGAACCAGGACCAGCAGGTCAGTGGCATGCGCATCATGGTCATGCCTTTGGCGCGCATGTCGAGCGTGGTGGTGATGAAGTTGAGAGCGCCCATGAGCGACGCGATGCAAAAGATCGCGATACTGATGATCCAAAGGTCCGCGCCCAGTCCCTCACCGGGTCCTGACGATTGCAGCGCGCTCATCGGTGCGTATCCCGTCCAGCCGTGAAGAGGCGCTCCTCCGACGACAAAAAACGCCGCCAGCATGACGATGTAGGCGAGGAAGGTTGTCCAGAACGACAGCATGTTCAGGACGGGAAAAGCCATGTCAGGCGCGCCGATTTGTATGGGCAGAAAATAATTGCCGAAGCCCCCCTGCGGCGCCGTGGTGAGCACAAAAAAAACCATGATCGTGCCGTGCATGGTCAGGAGGCTGAGATAGGTTTCGGGCTTGATCTCGCCGAGCAGAGGCAGAGCGATGCCGGGCCACACGAGGTGGATCCGCATCAGCAGGGAGAGAAACATCCCAACAAAGACTGCAGTCAGGGCCAGGAAATAATATTGAAGGCCGATGACCTTGTGGTCGAGACTGAAAACATATTTGCGAATAAAGCCCTGCGGGGCCCCATGTCCGTGGAATTCCTGAGCAACCATTGATCGTTTCTCCGCCTTTATTGTTTATCGGCCTCGTGCGCTGCTATCCACTGATCAAACTCACTCTGGCTGACCACCTTCATAATCCCATGCATCTTGTAGTGGCCGAGCCCGCACAGTTCCGCGCAAGCGATCTCGTAGCTGCCGATCGCAGTCGGAGTGAAGTGCATGTGGATCGCCAGGCCAGGCACGGCATCCTGCTTGAAGCGCATTTGAGGAACAAAGAAACTGTGGATGACATCGTGCGCGCGCAGGATCACTTCAACTTCGCGGCCCACGGGAACTTCCATGATGCCGGTGACCACATCGTCCTTGGAAGCCGGGTCTTTGGGATCCAGACCAAGCGCGGCTTCGCCGCCGGAAGATGGATCTTCGAGTTCAGGCTTGGTGAGCCCAAATCTTCCGTCCGGGCCGGGATAGCGGAAGTACCAGGCGAACTGCATGCCTGTGACTTCGACTCGGGTAGCTCCGTCCGCCGCTGGGCGAAACCGCTCGGATGCCCAGATAGGACTGCCGATCAGGTTCAAACCAACAAAGAGAATGATAGTGAGAGTGGTCCAGATGATTTCAAGCTTGGTGTTGCCGTGGGAATAGCCGGCCCGTCCGGCGTTGGCGTTGGCGCGATACTTGAAGACGAGAAATCCCAGCGCCATTTGGGCGGCGACGAAGATCACGCCCATGATCACGTAGGTGACGGCGAATTGGTGGTCAATGGAGGCAGCGGCAGCGGAAGCGCCCGTTGGCAGCCACCACGTCTTGGCAATGAAAAAGTATGTGCTGGCCAAGGTAATCAGCCAGATGACACAGAGAAGTACCAGCCCCATGTACTCAGACCCCCTACCACCGTTTGAGTAAATCGGCTACCCCGGACTTGCCCGGGCACGTTGAACCGACGCGACGGCCCGTAATGGGCCGAAACTATATCACAGCTGAATGTGATTTGCGCAAGGGAGTTCTACGTAAGGCACCGCACGGAGTGATGCTCCCTAAGAATTTCTTGCCGCCTCGTGAAAATCCGGCCAGACAAACATTGACGACACGAGCGGTTTTTATGTAACATCGCGCCCATCGGCTGGGGATCTGGGGTAATGGTGAGGATTTCGAAACGTGTTGGTGTAGTACTTTTCCAACTCGGTGGACCTGACTCGTTAGCTGCGGTCGAACCGTTCCTTTTTAATCTCTTCTGCGATCCCGACATTATCGACTTCCCATTTTCACGGCTTGGACGGCGTCCTTTAGCCAAGCTGATCTCAAGCACGCGCGCGAAAAAAGCCGCTCAGCACTACGCGGTGATTGGAGGCGGTTCTCCCATCCGGAAGTTCACGGAAATGCAGGCAGCCGCCCTGGAAGCGCATCTGATGCGCGCGGGCGTAGGTGCACGCTGCGTGGTCGCGATGCGTTACTGGCATCCGTTCACTGCGGAAGCGATCGCTCGACTTCAGGAGGCGGAAGTACAGCAACTCGTGTTGTTGCCGCTTTACCCGCAATATTCCAGCACCACGACCGGCAGCAGTCTGAACGAATGGCGGCGGCATTGGAGTGGCGCAATCCCCGCTTCGTGTGTCACAACTTTTTATCGCAACCCGCTCTACATTGGAGCGCTGGTCGAAAAAATTAACGAGGCCATCGGGCGCTTCCCTGATCGCGACAGTGTGCAACTCGTCTTCAGCGCGCACAGCGTCCCGGTTTCGGTGATCGAGAAGGGCGATCCCTATCAACAGCAGATCGAGGAGACGGTTGCCCTGGTGATGGAACAAGGCGCGTGGCCGAATGCTCATCGCCTCTGCTACCAGAGCAAAGTCGGCGCCAGCCGCTGGTTGCAGCCTTCGCTGCACACGACGCTGCGAAAGCTGGCAGCGGAGAAGGCGCGCGAAGTCTGCGTGATCCCGATTTCGTTTGTGTCGGATCACGTGGAGACTCTGGGCGAGATCGATCATTGCGCGAGGGAAGAGGCCCGACTTCTTGGCATCGAGCATTTCGCGATGACGCAGGGCCTCAACGACTCGCCAAAATTTATAGAGGCGCTGGCGGCAGAGGTACTGGGGGCGATCAGAGAAGCGAACACAACAAATCAGAAACTGAGAAACACAAGCAAAGACCGAGTGAGGGAACTGGCGGCGCTTTCCATGGCTGCCGATTGAACCAGCACAACTGATTCGAGGAGGAGAGGATCATGGCAGAGAATCCGGATGTGGCCAGCGCGTCCGAAAAGACGGCGCCGCCCGAAAAAGCGGCGCCCGCCGCGAAAGCGAGCGCCGCCACTCCTTATGTTGGCTCGACTGCGGTGGGAACTTCAAAAGCCGCCGCGGCCGCCGGAGTGGCAGCGGTCGGGCCGGAAGACAATACGGTCAACCAGCACCGCCGGCGGCTTGCATGGGTATCAGTCACCGCCTTTCTGGCAGCATGGTTCCTGGCTTTTTTCCGCTTCTTTTTGCCTCGCACTCTTTTCGAACCTTCCACCGTTTTCAAGATCGGATATCCCGCAGATTACGGTTTGGGAGTGGACACAAAGTGGCAGCAAAAATATCGCATCTGGGTCGATCGCCGGCCCGATCGTCTTTTCGTGATTTACGCACGCTGCACGCACCTGGGTTGCACGCCCGATTGGAAGCCCAGCGAGGATAAGTTCAAGTGTCCATGTCATGGAAGCGGCTACGACGATGAAGGAATTAATTTCGAGGGACCTGCGCCCAGGCCGATGGATCGCGCATTCGTGCAACTGGCGCCCGATGGCCAGATCACGGTAGATACTTCCCGGCTCTATCAATGGCCGAAGGGGCAGCCGAGCCACTTCAATGATCCGGGATCGTATTTGGACGTGTAACTCTGAGCACAGCTTGAGATCGGTGGTTGCGTGTTTGGCGGTGTGAAGTCGCCAGCAAATGAAGCCACAGAGAAGAGATGAAAATGCCTGAAGAGAATGGTTCGAACGGAAAGAACGGGAAATCAGTCGGCATCGTTGAGCGAGTAACGACGGGCGTGAAGGAAGACGTCCAGTCGCTCAAGACCGATATGCCGGCCAAGGCCAAAGAGCAGGTCGATCTTCTCAAGGATCCGACCAAGACTCAGGTCTACACCTCCATCTTCCGGCACAAGCACGATGACACGCCGCGCAATCGCGCTCTGGGCGTGCTTTCCAACGTCTTCTTGCATCTGCATCCAGCGAAAATCAATCGCGATGCGGTGCGCTACAACTACACCTGGGGAATGGGCGGCATCACGTTTTATCTCTTTATCGTCCTTACCTTTACGGGCGTGCTGCTGATGTTCTATTACCACCCGACCAAAGTTCAGGCGTTCCGAGATGTGCTCTACCTGGAGCATGATGTGCCCTTCGGGAAGCTGTTGCGCAACATGCACCGTTGGGCCGCGCATTTAATGGTGATCGCCGTCTGGCTGCACATGTTCCGCGTTTTTCTGACCGGCTCGTACAAGAAGCCGCGTGAATTCAACTGGAACATTGGCGTGCTGCTGCTGGTCTTCACGCTGCTGCTATCGTTCACCGGATATCTTTTGCCCGACGATCAACTCGGCTTCTGGGCCGTCACGGTTGGCACCAACATGGCGCGTGCTACGCCGGCCCTGGGACATGAGGGTCCGTTCGGTGCGCTGCTGGGGATGACGCCCTATAACGATATTCGCTTCGGCCTGCTGGGCGGCTCGATCGTGGATGCAAACGCACTCCTGCGCTCCTACATCTGGCATTGTATCGGCATTCCGATCGTCGCGTCGGTGCTGATGATCGTGCACTTCTGGCGTGTTCGCAAAGATGGCGGCATCTCCGGACCGGCGCCGGTCGTGCTCGAAGCCGAAGTGAAGGAGGCGCGCAAATAGTATGGACTGGAGACAGCTGTGGGACATCGCTTCCGCCCCGGACAACGTGCCCATCGTGGCTCTGATTCCGCTGCTCGCCTTCTATATCTATCTGGCGTGGAAACAGGCGCACGCCAACGATCAACTGATCGCGCAACTGGAAGGCGATGCC
Organism: uncultured Acidobacteriaceae bacterium; assembly: GCA_963821295.1. GTDB lineage: Bacteria > Acidobacteriota > Terriglobia > Terriglobales > Acidobacteriaceae > Acidiflorens. The sequence goes on from CAWGDB010000005.1 coordinate 487,695, forward strand.
GCGCTCGCCAAGACGCATCATCGCAAAACGTGGCCGTGGCAGGCGGGATGGCAAAAGGAAATTCACGTGTGGCCGTTTCTTCTGCGCGTGGAGTTCCTGGCTGCGATTATCGTCACGATTATCTTGATGGTCTGGTCCATTACGCTGAACGCGCCGCTGGAAGAGCCGTCGAACCCGAACCTGACCATGAATCCCGCGAAAGCGCCCTGGTATTTCCTTGGCTTGCAGGAAATGCTGGTTTATTTCGATCCCTGGATTGCGGGCGTCGTGATGCCGACGCTCATCATCATCGGGTTGATGGTGATTCCTTACATCGATACCAATCCGCTGGGCAGCGGCTACTACACGTGGAAGCAGCGCAAGTTCGCCATTGGAACGTTTCTTTTCGGCTTCATTATTTTGTGGGTTTCGATGATCCTGATTGGAACCTTCATTCGCGGTCCGGGCTGGCAATGGTTCTGGCCCGGCCAAACCTGGGACCACAATCGCCTTATTTATGAGGTGAACCGGGATCTGCCTGACATTTTTGGAATCACCTCCAACTGGGTCAAGGCGATCTTTGGCCTGGTTGTGGTCGGCGGTTTTTATGCGATTGGCGGGTTCGTCATGCACGCCTTTTTCCGGCGCCATAACCCCAAGGACTACAAGCGCATGAGCCTGCTGCAATACTCGATCATGATGTTCTTTGTGATCACCATGTTTGCGCTGCCGATCAAGATGCTGCTGCGGCTTATGTTTCACATCAAGTACGTGTGGATTACGCCTTGGTTCAATGTTTAGTCGTTAGTCGTTGGTCATCGGTCGTCGGTCACTGGTCACCGGCTCCAAACTCACGGACTGCGGTTAGCAATTAAAGAATCTGTGACGAGAAGGTAACGACGAAAGACCAACGACTAAGGACGATTAGGAGGAAGTGGTGCCCGAAAAGCCCGTCCCCGAGAATGATCCGCTAGTCCAGAAGTCGCTTGCGACCTGGTACGTCGTGGCCATGGTTCTCCTGATGGCCTCGTTGTTCTGGGCATTGTGGGACGAGGCATTCGGACAGCGTCCCTGGAAGGCGTACCAGCATGAGTGGGTCGAGCGCTACTCCACATTCTTAAAGACGGCTCGTTCCACATCGGCGGCATCCGAAAAAGAAGTCGAGAGCAACGGCGATTACCTGAAGCTGAAGCAGGATTATGAGCAAGCGTTCAAGGATGCTGCACCTCGAAAGAAAGAGATCAACGATCAACTGCTCGCCTTGAGCGCCAAAATCATGGCGGTGCAGAACGTATTCACGGATCGGCGCGCCTATGTAAATGCCCTGACCTACAATATCGAGACCACCACCAGCGCGTCCTCGAAGCAAAGCAAACTTGAGGATCTGAAAAAGTACAAACAGCAGACCGCAGTCGTCGAGTATCCGGATGGCAGCAGGGCGAACTACACGTTCCCGCAACTCGAAGAAACCTACAACGATTTGAAGGCCCAGCGCACCGCGCTCAGCGCCGAACTGGGTGAAGTGATCAAGCCGACGAGCGAGCGGAAGGCGAAACTCGACGCCTACATCTCCGAGCACATGGTGAATCTCACGCCGAGTCAGATCAAGGGCCTGCAGGATAAGACCGAGGCGTGGGATCCGGTCATCATGCAGATCAACGTCGCCGACGCCAACATTGTGGATCGATGCGAATCGTGCCACATGGGGATCCGCGAGCCGGTCAAGCTGACTGCGGCATCGATGGCCGTCAAGGGCCAAAAGCCCGACGAATACGCGCACGCTTTCACCAGCCATCCCGAGCCGCAATTGCTGAAGACGCATGATCCGGAGCAGTTCGGCTGCACTCCCTGTCACCAGGGAAATGGCCGGGCGACAACCAGCGTTGAGAAGGCGCATGGGACCTACGAGCATTGGCTCTGGCCGATGTTTCCGAAGCCTAATGTCGAGGCCGGGTGCCAGACCTGCCATGCTGCCGACATGGTGCTGGTAAGCGGCGATGTGGGCTGGACGATCAGCGAGGGCAAGGATTTGTTTCGGCAGCGCGGATGCACGGGCTGTCACCGCTATGAGGGCTACGACAAGGAACCGGAGGATATCAACTCCGTCGCGCAGCAGATCAAGCAGATGGAGACGGAGAAGAAGGACAACCTGAAGCAGGCCGCGTACCTGATGAAACAGGCCGACGCCGCGCAGACCAATCAGGAAGCGAATCGTCTGAACGATGACGCAGTGGCGCTCAAGGTTGAGAACAGCAAGTTGGATTTGCGGATCGTGCAACTCGATCGAACCACCAAGAGTCTTCTGCAGGATATCAAGAAGGTCGGGCCCAACCTTAAGGACGTCCGGCTGAAACTTAACAAGAACTGGATTCCGGTGTGGCTGAAAAAACCGACGGATTTCCGCCCCACGACGCGCATGCCGAATTTCCGCCTCAGCGACGATCAGATCCGCGCAATCTCGGCTTATCTGTGGCAGTCTGCGTTGCCGGATCAACCTGTGGCACAAAAGCCGGGAGATGCGGGTCACGGCAAGGAACTGTTCGAGACGCGGGGCTGCCTTGGTTGCCATTCGGTAGAGGAAGGCGACCAGATGATTGGCGGCACATTTGCCGCCAACCTGACGCGTGTCGGCGAGAAAGCGAACTACGATTATCTGGTGCGCTGGGTGCACAATGCGCGCCAGCGCACGCGACCGTATTGTCTGTACGAGAAGAAAGATATCGGTCCCGAGGATTACGCAAAGAAGGGACTGCCGTTTGTCTTCGATCTGCAGCATAGTAAGTGTCCGAACGATGGCCACGAACTGCAGGTGCAGAACATGACGGTGATGCCCAGCCTGCGGCTCTCGGACGACGATGCGCGGGACGTTGCCTCTTACCTCATCACCCTCAAGAAGAGGGATCCCAGTTCTTATCCCGATGCGCCTTTCATGGATGATCCGAATCTGAAGGCGGAAGGGAAGAAGTGGATTCAGCACTTCGGCTGTGCGGGTTGCCATGAGATTGCCGGTCTCGAGGACGAGGGCCGGATCGGAACGGAACTGACCTTTGAGGGCAGCAAGCCGATCGAACGCCTGGACTTCGCGCTTCTCACCGAGATGGCGCAGCGCGGAACGGGCGAGCCGATTACAAACCCCGAGGATCGGGCACGGCTTCCCGAAGGACCTGCAAAAGGACCTTGGTATTCGCATCTGGGCTTCTTCGAGCACAAACTCGCGGAACCGAATGTGTGGGATCAGGGAAAGATCAAGTCGGAGACGGAAAAGCTCCGCATGCCCAATGTGCACTTGCAACCCGAACAGATCCGGGCGCTCACGACATTCCTGATGGGTAGCCAGGAGAGTGGGCTTCCCGACTCCTATCAGTACCGGCCGCAAGATTACCGGCGCGACATTCAGGAAGGCTGGTGGGTCGTCAAGAAATACAACTGCATGGGTTGTCACCAGTTCATTCCCGGCCAGCAGACTGCGCTGATGGGAATGAAGCGCTACCAGGAATCGCCGGAACAGCTTCCGCCAAAACTGCTGACCGAAGGTGCGCGCGTCGATCCCGAGTGGCTCCTGCACTTCCTCTCGAATCCCGCGCTCAGCGAGACCGATACCAATCGCGATGGCGTGCGCTCGTACCTCAAGGTGCGAATGCCGACCTTCAGCTTCTCGGAGAACGAACTGGGCAAACTGGTGCGCTTCTTTGAGGCGTTGTCGCGGCAGTCGTTTCCTTATATTCCGGAGGCGTCGACGACTTTGACGGCAAAGGAAAACGACATGGCGCGCAGCTTGTTTTCCAGCACCGCGGCGCCTTGCCTTAAGTGTCATGCGACGGGCGATCCGGCGCACGACAAGAATGCCACGGCGCCCAACTTCCTTCTGGCGCACGGACGGCTGAAGCCCGATTGGATGGAACGGTGGCTCATCGATCCACAAGCAATCAGTCCGGGTACTGCGATGCCTTCGGGATTGTTCAAACGCGAGAACGATCGTTGGGTATTCTCGGGTCCGACTCCGCCGTCTTTTGAAGGGTACGATAAAGATCAAACCCGCTTGCTGGTGAACTACATTTTGCAACTCACTCCCGAGGAACTGCGCCGTGTAGCGGGAGCGATGGGTCGCAAGCAGGCGAGCGGCAAAACCAATCCACGAGCAAAGCAATCGCGGAACGGCGAGAAAAATTTGCCGCTAAATCGCGCGCCAGCCCTGCGCGGGGGCGGACAATGAACGGACAATGAGCGGTAAAATGTGGAGAAGATATCATTCAATTCCAGGAGAGGTGTAGAGAAATCATGAACCGGAAAATGTGGGTAATGTTCCTTGGCCTGTGCGTGAGCGTGGGCCTCGTTTTGTTGACAGGATGCAGCAAGAAGCCGAGCGAAGAAACCAACGCTCCAGCATCGGCGCCGCCGACTCCGGCTTCCGCACCGATTGATCCCGCGACTGCGGCCAGTGTCAGCGGCACGGTTAGTTTTACGGGCACGGCGCCCAAGATGGCCAAGATCGACATGAGCCAGGATCCCGCCTGCAAGGGCATGAACATGGCGGAAACCGTGGTCGACGACAGCGGTAAATTGGCCAATGTCTTCGTATACGTGAAGGATGGTTTGGGCACCCGGACCTTTGACGTTCCGAGCGCGCCGGTTGAGATCGATCAGAGCGGCTGCAAGTATCATCCGCACGTTCTGGGAGTGATGGCTGGCCAGACGATCAAGATCGTCAACAGCGATCCGACTACACATAATATTCATCCGACTCCGGCGGACAATCGCGAGTGGAATGAGTCGCAGCCTCCGCAGGCGCCTGCTTTGGAGAAGACCTTCGCCCGCGAGGAGATCATGTTGCCGGTGAAGTGCAACCAGCATCCGTGGATGAAGATGTACGTCAACGTGGTGAAGAGCCCGTTCTATGCGGTCACCGGGCCGGACGGCAAGTTCGAGATCAAGGGACTTCCTCCGGGAGATTACACGCTGGAGTTTGTGCAGGAGAAGTTGGGGAAGCAGGACCAGAAGGTTACAGTGGCGGCCAAGGACAATAAGACTGTGGACGCGACGTTCAAGGCTGAATAAGGTTGCAGGGGCAGCAAGCGGAGATGTCAACCTCGGCGCGGACAGAAGTGTCCGCGCCACACGAGCTGGAGTGAACTGAGGAGGGCGGTTGCTTACGATGATGATGCTGGTGGTGTCCATTGTCATGGGCGTAGTTCCTCTGTTTGGCATTGCCTGGACAATTTCGACGGGCACAGTCAAGACACAGGATGGCTTGTTCATGAGCCTGATCCTGCTGACTCTCTCCGGTGTCTTCTTCCTGAACGCTTACTGGGAGCTGCGCGATCGCGGCGCATTGGCGTTTCTGCATAAGAAGAAAACCGCGGCGGCTCCCGCTTCCGCTCCGGCGAAGGCAGCTTCCGGCGCTGTAGCTCCGGCCGCTCCGAAAGTGGCTCCCAGAGCGACTTCTGAAAAGGATGCGACTCTTAAGGAAAACTAGAACCAATTTCAATACTGTTCTTGCCGATCTTCGCTTCGCTCTGGATGACAATTCAGTTCTTGCTGATCTTTAGTTCTTGCAGAGATTAGGCCATGGCTGCACAACCAATCCCGACTGCGACGGCCGACGGTGTTCACGTCGGAAAGAATCCGTCGCCGAAGAATTCGCGTCCCCGCATGTCCACCCGCAACCGGCTGCTCTTCTTTCTGACAGCATGGCTGCTGGTGCTGATGCCGTTCCTGTTCTGGTGGAGCACCTGGTTTGGGCGTTCGCTCTCGGATAAGGAGATGCGCGAATACCTCAACGACAATGCTCATCCGAGGCATATTCAACACGCCGTTGTACAACTCGGACAGCGCATGAGCCAGCACGATGCCAGCGCTTCGCGTTGGTATGGCGATCTGGTGCGAGTCGCTTCCGATCCGCACGAGGAGGTGCGCAGCACCGATGCGTGGGTGATGGGCCAGGATACGGCTGGTCCCGGTTTCCACGAAACACTGCTGAAGATGCTGGGCGATCCGTCGATGATCGTCCGCGGCAATGCGGCGTTATCGCTGGTGCGCTTCGGCGACAGCTCGGGGAGAGCGCAGATCGTATCTTTATTAAAACCCGTCGCGATTACGAGCACATACTCTGGTCGAGTCATGGATACTGCCGGAGTTGGCACGTCGCTCCATCAGGGCGGGCTGGTTGCGAAGCTGCAAGGTGACGACGGGCAGGTTCACGAACTTCGTTCGCCGATTACGGGCCGTGTCCGGCTGGTTTCTGCTGTCACAGGCTCCAACGTATCTTCTGGCGCTGCGGTCGCCACCGTCGATCCCGGAGAAGAGCAGGTTTGGGAGGCGCTGCGCGCTTTGTATGTGATTGGGCAAATGGAGGACCTGCCTGCGATCCGTCCCTATGAAAGGGAATTGCCGGAAATTCCTGAGCGACTTCGGCAACAGGCGATAGCGACTGAGCGCGCGATTCGGGAGAGGGCGCGAAAGTAAAAAGGCTTTGTCAGGGATGTCCCCGGTCTGCTTTGTCAGGCGTCAACGCGGTCTGTTCTGTCAGGGATCCTCCCGGTCTATACCCCACCCCCACCCCCCTTCCCCCGGTCTATTGGAATCATCGACTTAGGGCTATTTTCCTCGCAAAGTATTCAGGGCAAATTACTTATACGTAAAGTATTCCGGAATAAGGACTTAGATAGCGTCTTCTGCCGATTTCCGTATATCGATCTATGCAAAGTATTGAAATCGTTGTACTTGTATGCAAAGTATTCAATAATAAAGAGTTAGTGGTTGGGACAACGGGTTGTGACATCGTGATTCGATTGTCAGAGACCAAGCCGATCTAAAAAGGCGACACCTTATTGTGCCCCTAACTCTAAGTTGAGTTTATTGCGATGGCTAAGTCAAGCTTTTCGTAGTCGTGTTTTGGTGCGAAGTAAAGGCTAGCGCAGTTCTTGTGTTTGTAGGGGATTCAGTTCCGTCTTGACGGGGCAAAGCCCCGTCACCACACATTTCCAGGGAAATAAATCCAGGCGGCTAGTAGCTCATAGGGCCGACTTCTTTTTCTACTTCGGCGATGTCGACCATGACGATCGCGTCCCAGGGGCAGCCATCGAGGAAAGAGCCTTCGGGGCCTTTGCTGACGCACTTCTTGCAGCCGATGCAGAGGATGGGGTCGACTTCGATGCGGCCGAAAGGCGGATGATCGGGGTCCTCTACCCAGAACATGCAGTCCTCGACCGGACAGTACTCCACGCAAGCGGGTGAACCGGCGCAGCCTGTGCAGCACTCGGTGATGACGGCCAGTTCTTTGGGTTTTTTCTTGCGTGCGGTGGTAAGGCCCTTGGAGCGCGGCTCCATCTTCAGCTCATCGGGCACCATCCCCGGTGCTTTTATGACTTCCGACCCCGTTGCCATTGAGGGGAATTATATCCCGGGATGAGGCGTTTTCAAGGCATAAAATATCGGGTCATCGGGCCATCTGGCCATCTGGAATCGCCGGGGTAAAGCCCCCTTTATTCCGAGGCCGCTCCGGCAGTGAGCTCACATTCGTTAGCTTTTCTCTAAGGCCGGCTTGTGAGCCGCGCTTCAGCGCCAGAGACGGGTAGCGTAATCGGCCATGCTTAGCGACAGTAGGAGGAACAGGAAGAAGATCGCGCTGACAATGACGAGAGGGGTGAGTTTTTCGTGCGTGTACTTGACGTGCATGAAGAAGAGCAATACCAGCGTCGCTTTAAACGTCGCGATGGTCAGGGCCACGATGGTGTTGAGCGGACCAAGGTCGACGAAGGCAGCGGCAGCGGTGAGGGCCGTGCAAACGATCAACGCGCCCCAGATGGTGACCGATGAGGCGAGCGAAGAGACGTGCTCGTGGGGCGAATCGTCGTGGGTCGCGGTCTGTGGGCCGACGGGATCGGTCGTTGTCCTTGTCACTGTCATTGGCCTCCTATAGTTTCCACACCTTGGTGCGATCGATCAGATAGAGCAAGGGGAAAAGATAGATCCAGACAATATCGACGAAGTGCCAGTACAGCCCGGCATTTTCAATGGGCGTGTAGTACTCGGCGGAATACTTGCCGCGCCACGCGAAAAACGCCAGCGTGCTGAACAGACCGACACCGACGATCATGTGCAGGGCGTGCATGCCGGTCATCGCAAAGTAGAGCGAGAAATAGATCTCGGCATGACGCGGGTTCACGGGAAGATCGGGATGGCCGGGTACGGTTCCGGCATAGGCGAACGATGGGCCGGGCACGTGGTGATTCTCGAACTTCTCGTAATACTCGACGCCTTTGATGCCGAGGAAGGCGATGCCCAGAACGATGGTGAGCAGAAGCCATGTGACCAGAGCTTTCCGCTTGCCGAGTTGCGCCGCGCGAACTGCCAGCACGACCGTGAGGCTGGAGCAGATCAGAACGGCGGTATTGATGGTGCCATACCAGATGTTGAGGGTCTGACTGGCGGAGCCGAAATCCCCGAAGTACTTGTAGCGGTAAATCAGGTAGGCGCAGAACATGCCGCCGAAGAACATCACTTCCTGGGCGAGGAAAAGCCACATACCGAGGCTGGCGGCGTTTTTCTGCTGTGACTCGGTTGCGAAATGATGCAGCAGTGCCGGATTTTGCGCGTGATCGTTATCGTGCTCGTGCTCGTGTCCGGGAAGAGCCGCGGCTGGACTAGTGGGCAACGGGAACCTCCTGCTTCTGCGGAATCTCGCCCAGTTCATCGTAGTTATAGGCTTCCCAGGTCACGACTGGCTGCTCCTCAAAATTGGCGGTTGGAGGCGGCGAGGGAATCATCCACTCGAGGCCGGCGGCGTTCCATGGATTGGCGGGAGCGGGCGGGCCGTAGCGCATGGACCAGACGAAATAGATCATGGGCAACAAGTAACCGACGGCGAGAATGGTTGCACCCGCGGTGGAGAGCACGTTGAGGATCTGGAATTCCGCCGGATAGGCATGATAGCGGCGCGGCATGCCCATGTAACCGAGGATGAACTGCGGGAAGAAGGTCAGGTTGAATCCGATGAAGACGATGAGCGCGGCGAGTTTGCCCCAGGCTTCGGGATACATGCGGCCGGAAATTTTGGGCCACCAGAAATGCATGCCACCGAGATAGGCGAGCACCATGCCTCCGACCATGATGTAGTGAAAGTGGGCGACGACGAAGTAGGTATCGGTGACGTGCACGTCGATGCCGAGGCAGGCCAGGAACAGGCCGGTCAATCCTCCGATGGTGAAAAGGCCGATGAAGCCGAAGGCGTAGAGCATCGGAGTCTGATAGGTGATGGATCCCTTGTACATGGTGGCGGTCCAGTTGAAGACTTTGATCGCCGAGGGGACGGCGACGAAGTAACTCAGCAGGGAGAAGATCAGCGCGGCGTAGAGGGAGATGCCGGCGACGAACATGTGGTGCGCCCAAACCAGAAATCCGAGTACTGCGATGCCGAGAACGGCGAGCGCCATGGCCTTGTATCCGAAGACTCGCTTGCGGGAGAAGCAGCAGACGATCTCGCTGACGATGCCCATACCGGGCAGGATCATGATGTAAACGGCCGGGTGCGAGTAGAACCAGAACAAGTGCTGGAACAGAAGCGGATCGCCACCCAGGGAGGGATCGAAGATTCCCAGGTGCAGCGTACGCTCTAGCGCCACCAGCACGAGCGTGATGGCGACGACTGGGGTGCCGAGCACCTGGATGATACTGGTCGCGTAGTGTGCCCAGACGAACAGGGGCAGGCGATTCCACGTCATGCCTGGGGCGCGCATGCGATGGATAGTGACGATGAAATTCAGGCCGGTGAGGATCGACGAGAAGCCCGCAAAGAAGATACCGACGATGGCGGAGATGACGTTGGTCTTGAGGAACTCGGTGCTGAGGGGCGTGTAGAACGTCCAACCGGTGTCGACGCCGCCATTAAGAATGGTGTAGACCATCAGCAGGCCGCCGATGATAAAGAGATACCAGCTGAGCAGGTTGATGCGCGGGAAAGCGAGATCCTTGGCGCCGATCATGATCGGGATCAGGAAGTTGCCGAGCACGGCGGGCACGGCGGGGATGAGGAAGAAAAAGATCATCACTTGTCCGTGCATGGTGAACAGCTTGTTATAGGTGTCGGACTGGACGAGATCGCCCGCCGGGGTCAACAACTCCAGGCGGATGAGCAGCGCAAAAATGCCGCCGATAAAGAAGAAGAAAGTTACCGACAGCAGGTAGAGCAGCGCGATGCGCTTGTGGTCCCGGGTAAGGAGCCACGTCTTGATTCCGTAACCTGCGTTCAGGTAGCTCTCGCGTTCGCCCACATCTACTGGTACAGCGGTTGCCATGTTTTTCACCTATTGCTTATTACTCAAACCAAGTTTTCGTTTGGACGGGGCATAGCCCCGTCACCACACGAGCTGTCACCGTATAACCTTCGGAGTAGCTGATGTTATGGCGGCTACGGGTTGTCCTGTTGGCGGCTGGGTCAGCGACTTAACGTAGGCGACCAGCGAGTTGAGTTGCTCATCACTAATCTGTCCCTGGAAGGTGGGCATGATCGGCTTGAATCCTTTGACGAGTTTTGCGCCCGGCTCCAGGATCGATTCGCGAATGTAATTTTCGTCAGCGGTTATCATGCGGCCATCTTCGAGCTGCACGGGTTTGTTGTAGAGCCCGGCCAGGTTCGGACCGCGGCCTTCGGTGTCAGAGCGATGGCAGGTCGCGCAGCCGAGGTCGGAAAATAATTTCTTTCCGGTCTCCGCCAACGGCTGATTGCCGCCGCCGGTCGTCAGCCAGGCTTCGTATTCCCGCGGCTCCATGACGACGATCCATCCGATCATGCCGGAGTGCTGGGTGCCGCAATACTCGGCGCAGAACAGATGATAGGTGCCCGCCTTGGTGGCATGAAACCAGAAGGTAGTGTAGCGGCCCGGAAGCACGTCCTGCTTGAGGCGGAAGGCGGGCACATAGAAGCTGTGGATGACATCCTGCGAGGTCATGATCAGCTTGACATCGCGGCCGATGGGCACGTGGAGCTCGTTGATTTCACGCTGCCCTCCGCCATGCTCGAACTTCCACATCCATTGTTTGGCAACGGTGTAGACCTCCAGGGCGTCCTGCGGCGGAGTACGCTCCTGAAAGTAAATGACCGCGCCCCAGACGAAAAACGACATGAAAATCGCGAAGGGAATGATGGACCATGTGAGTTCGAGGATGGTGGAACCCTCGATCTGTTCGGCGGGCCGTCCCCGGCGTTTGCGGAACTTGATGGCGAAGATGATCAAGGTGGTGAAGATCAGAGCCGTCATGATGGCGGAGACCAGCACCAGGAAAATGTAGAGAGCGTCCACGCGTCCTGCCGAGGTGGAGGCGCTCTCCGGCCAAAATGGCAAATGTGAAAACATAATTAGTGGGCCCTTACCGCTCCATGATCGTCACTGGCATGATTGTCGCTGCTATGACGGCCGCTGCCTGAACCGCGGCGAATCATGACAAAGAAAAGCATCCCCAAACAGAGCAGCGTGGCAACGCCCATCAGGCGCAGGATGCGTAGCACGGTGGCGCTGTATTTCCCCTTACTCGGGTCGTAGTGATAGCAGTACAGCAACAGTTCGTCGACCACGTTCCCGATCTTTTCGTGGGAGGCATCGACCAGAGCGAGGCGCAGATCCTTGGGCGGATAGTCGATGCCGTAGTAGTACTGCGCGATCTTGCCTTGCGGCGTGAGGACCATGATGGCGGTCGAGTGCGCGAATTGCTGGGTCTTGGTGTCGTATTCGTATTCAAAGCCGGCGGCCTTGGTGATTTTGTCGATCGAATCCTGCTTGCCGACCAGGAAATGCCATCCCTGCTCGGCGCCATCGCGTTTGTAACGGTGCAAAATCTCCGCCTTTTTCTTGGCGGCCACTTCAGGAGTATCCCGGGGATCGAAGCTGACGGTGATGACGTCGAATTCCTTCCCGACGTCGAACTTAAGCACGCGCAGGGTGCTCTCCAGGCCGGCGAGTTCTTCGCCGCAGAGCATTGGGCAGGTGAAGTAGACAAGATTCAGGATCAAGGGCTTCTGCCCGAAATAATCCGCCAGCTTTACCTGGTGGCCGAGATCGTCGGTGAAGACTAGGTCGGCGGGAATCTGCTGGTTAAGGTTTTGCTGAATGCCGACGTTTTTTAATCCGGGCGGACGCATGGTGGCGGGCGGCGACATAATGCCCTGGCTCATACCTCCCTGGTGCATACCCTGGCCCCAGGCGGCTGCGGCCATGAGCAAGAGCGCGAGGAGGGTAGAGGTCCTTCGACTCCGCGAGAACGTCCGCTGCGCAGATGTTCTCACTCCGGTCAGGATGACAGCGGGTTTCATCGAATTTGCGAACTGCTTATTACTGCGCACTGCAAGCATCCTTTTCCGGCGCGCCGGTTGGTTTGGCTCCGGCCGGAGCGGTCAGTTCCCGTGCTCGGCAGCTTTGCTGGTTGCCGCGCTGGGAGTTTGCTGCTTCTTTTCTTTCTCTTTGTCTTTCTCTGCGGGCGCGAAGACCTGCGCCGTGCTTCTCAGAATCTTTGTCGGGCCTTCGGGGCGAGAGCCTTCCGGCCGTATGTTTTCAGGTCGAACAGGCAAACCCCGCTGCACAATTAAATCCATGGCGCGGTCGATTGGAATCTGCACGATGCCCTTATCCTTATCCACCCAGTTGTAGGTGGCGAGTTTGTCGTCTTCTTGCTTGATGAATTGGCGAAGCTGGCTACGCTCGCTTTCTTCCAGGCGCGGCTGCGGAAAAACCTGCGTGTCAGCGTGGGTGACGGTGCGGGTGTCGGTCTCCGGCGCCACCATGGGGCCCACCGCTGTCTGGTGCGTTTTTTCGTAAGTATCGAGGAAGTGGTACATGCCGAACACGATGAGATAGATGACGACGACGACCACGGCCAGACCGAGCATGAAGTACATCACGCCACGAGGGCTCAGATCCTCGTGCTCGTAGCCGCCCTGGCCGCTCATCTCGTGATTTCCAATCTGTTCGTCACTCATGCGCGGGCTCCAATACATCCTGTGCAGTCGCGTCGTAAGCGGGAACCAGCGGCTGCGAACTGAGGTTGCGGCAGAAGTATGCGATCCAGATGCCGCCCATAGCGAAGGGGATGACCACATCCGCCAGCGTGACGGTGAGAGTCTTTGAGAAGCTGGCCTCGATGTGCCAGAACAAATCGACGTAGTGCACTACCAGCATCCATGCTGCGAGCCAAACCAGGCGGGTAATATCGCGCTTAAAGGGGCGGGACAGCAGCAGGAAGAACGGCACAAAAAAGTGGAGGACGACAAGAAAGAGTCCGACAGACTGCCAGCCGCCGTGCAGACGCCGGTAGTACCAGGTAATTTCATCAGGCAAATTGCCCGCCCAGATAATGAGCCATTGCGAGAACGAGAAATAGGCCCAGACCATGATGAAGGTAAGCATGAACTTGCCGTGATCATGCACGAAACTCGGCTTCAGCAGAATCGACATCGGCTGATAGTTGAACAGGATGCGCTCGACGACGATGGCGAAGGCCAGCGCCGCGATCAACTGTCCCGCCACGAAGATCAGGCCGTAGATGGTCGAGATCCAACTGGGATCGAGCGACATGACCCAATCGATGGCCGCGAACGAGACGGTGAACGCGTAAAGGATGATGCCAGGAGCGCTCACGATTTTGAAGCGCTTGCTGGTGTCGGCGAAGGGCGGCTGGTTGTGCTCGAAGGAAAACTTGCTGAGCAGGTATTGCAGCACGAACCATATCGCGAAGTAGATGACGGCGCGGATTACGAAGCCGCGGTAGTTCAGGTAATCGCGCAGTATGAACGAATGCTTTTCGAGGTGCTCGCGAATCGCGGGGTCCGCGATGGAATTGAGCGGCATGGCCCAGGGATAGAGCCTCGGCACGGCGAACAGCATCGGAATGAAGAGGACGATCATCAGCGGCAACGTGCGCATGGAAGCGCCCAGCACGCGTCGAATCACCGTGCCCCAACCGCCTCCTGTCATGTGGCGGATCATGACGATGGCCATCGAGCCCAGGCAGATGCCGAGCCAATCCATGTAGGAGACGAGGTAGCCGCGATAAAAGACGGTTGGGTTCGTGAACGCGATGTAAAGCGCGACCAGGGTTGCGATCACGCCGACGATCAGCGCACGCTTCCCAATTTCCCTGACGATCGGCGGTGGCGAGAGATCGATCTCAGGCGGATGAGGGATGTGAGAGGCCGTGCTCATTCCGGTCCCCCTTTCCCGGATTTCGTGTTCGGCATGACTTGCGGCAGAGTCGCGCCGCTGCCCGGTTCGACGAACTCCGGAGCTTTGGACGGGATGCTCTGACCCTGCGGGACGTCGGCCATGGTGGCGCTCTGGCTCAACTGCAGCGCCCGGATGTAGGCGGCAATGCACCAGCGATCACGGGGCGAAACTTGCGCGGAATAATCCTGCATGATGCCGTATCCATTCGTCATCACGTCGAAGAAATAGCCAATTGGAGCCTTCATCAGCCGCTCAATGTGATAAGAAGGCGGCTTTTTCGAAAAGCCTCGGGTTGGGACGAAGCCGTTGCCGTCGCCGAGAGTGGAGTGGCAAGGCGAACAGTAGATATTGAAACGCTCGCGGCCGCGGTCCATTACGTCTTTCGTTACGGGGAACGGCATGTACTCGCCCGGGGCGCTGCCGATCTTGCCGGTATAGAAATAGGTGTCGGCGCGTTCATCTCCGCGGGCCACGGTTCCTTCGACCAGGGGACGAGCAGCGCGCTGGTCGGAAAAGAAATCGCTCTTGGCCAGTGGGTTGTAGCGCGGCTGGACGTGCATATCGAGACGGCAGCCAGCGGTGCTTATGATGGCCAGCAGGAGCAGAGCAAGAGAACCGACGACACGATTGCTGCCGCCGGGATCGCCCTCTTCGGAGGCGAGACGCCTCCGTAACCGCCGGCGGGACGCCGGCGCTACGCACGAACTGCGGAGTGTCAGCATCATCTAGCTGGGGACCTCCGAGATCGAGCGCGGTTCGAGGCTTTCCAGAAATTGGCGCGTGCTCGTGGCGTCATACTTGGGATCGGAGGCAAACACGATCAGGAAAAAGCGGTCTTTGGTGGCCAGTGCGAAGCGCGGAACATGAAAGACGGGGTGGTACGGCATGGGCAGTCCATTGAGAGCCAGCATGCCGAAGACCGCTGAAATGGCGCCGAACAGGATGGTCATCTCAAAGGTCACGATGATGAACGAGGGCCAGGAGTGAAACGGGCGGCCGCCCACGTTGATCGGGTAGTCGATGACCGCGATCCAATATTGCATGAAGTAGCCGCTGAGGCCTCCGATGATAGCGCCGATCAAAGTCACCAGCGGTACGTTGTTCTTGTGGAAACCAATGGCATCGGCCAGTTCCTCGACCGGGAAAGGACTGTAAGCATCGATCTTGCGATAGCCCGCTTCGTGCGTGCGGCGTGCGGCGTCCACCAGATGCTGGGCGCTGTCGAACTCCGCCATGGTGCCGTAAATCGGAAGTGTCTTCATTCGGGCTTCACCTCCGCTTCGGGCAGCAGTTGCCGAATTTCAAAGATGGACATCATCGGCAGGATGCGCACGAACAGGAACATGGCGGTGAGGAACATGCCGATCGTTCCGATAAAGGTCATCCAGTCCCAGCGCGTCGGGTAGTACATTCCCCACGACGAAGTGAGGAAGTCGCGCGTCAAGCTGATGACGATGATGACGAAACGCTCCAGCCACATGCCGACCAGGATGATGAACGAAATGAAAAAGAGCCAAACCGGATTCGTGCGCATCTTGCGGAACCACAGCAACTGCGGGAAGGCAAGATTGCAGCCCAGCAACAGGTAATAGCAAAACGCGTATGGGCCGTGCAGACGATTCCAGAGCAGCGTTTGATCGTAGCGGTTGCCGCCATACCAGCCCATGAAGGCTTCGATTCCGTAGCCGTAGGCCACAATCCAGCCGGTAGCGAGCATGACCTTAGCGGAGTTCTGCAGATGGCGGTCGGTGATGAAGTCTTCGAGGCCGTAGATTTTGCGGATCGGAATGGCCAGCATCAGCACCATGGCGAAACCGGAGTAAATCGCGCCCGCAACGAAATAGGGCGGGAAGATCGTGGTGTGCCAGCCCGGAACTATGCCGACGGCGAAATCGAAGCTGACCACTGTGTGTACCGAAAGCACGAGCGGTGTGGCAAGGCCGGCGAGCAGCAGGTACGCCGTTTCATAACGGGCCCAGTGGCGGGCGGAGCCGCGCCATCCCATGGCGAGCAGGCCATAGATCATCTGAGCATATTTGTTTTCGGCGCGGTCGCGCAGCGTGGCGAGATCGGGGATGAGTCCGACGAACCAGAACATGAGCGAGACGGTGAAGTAAGTCGAGACCGCGAACACGTCCCAGATGAGCGGGCTGCGGAATTGCGGCCAGTACCTCATCGTGTTGGGGTAGGGGAACATCCAGTAATCGAGCCAGGGGCGGCCGAGTATGGACTCCGGGGAAGACGCCGGCGCAGGCCACGGCGAACAGAGTCATGGCCTCCGCGAAACGGTTGATGGAGTTGCGCCACGATTGACGCAGCAATAAAAGGATGGCAGAGATAAGCGTGCCGGCGTGGCCGATCCCGATCCACCAGACGAAGTTGATGATGGCGAAGCCCCAACCGATGGGGATGTTGATGCCCCAGATGCCGACGCCCTTAAGAAACAGATAGCCGAGCGCGTAGAGCATCATCATCGTCAACAAGAAGGAGGCGGCGAATCCGACAATCCATCCGTTCGAAGTCGGCCGCGTCAGTACGATGGAGCTGATCTTGTCGGTCACCGTGCCGAACGTATAGCCGGGCTCGATGACGGGAGCCTTGTTCGCCACTGTCGATTCGTTCAGATGATCTGCCATATCGTGAGTGGGCTCCGCTTATGTTTCCAGTTCCGGGTTCGGGTTGCGAATCTCAGCCAGATACGTCGTTCGGGGCCTGGTATTCAGGTCGGCCAGCAATCCATAGTTACGGTCGAGCGCTTTCAGTTTTGCTACCCGGCTCGCCGGATCATTGATGTTGCCGAAGACAATCGCATTCGCCGGGCATGACTGCTGGCAGGCGGTCTGCAACGTCCCGTCTTCGATGTGGAACGGGCGATTCTCGCGAACGGCCGCGGTTTCCGCGTCGATGCGGTGTTCACTGATGCGCTGCACGCAATAGCTGCACTTTTCCATGACGCCGCGGCTGCGCACGGTCACGTCGGGATTGCGCATCAGCTTGTATTGCGGAGTTTCCCAATCCTGAAAGAGCAAGAAGTTGAAGCGGCGCACCTTGTATGGACAGTTGTTGGAGCAGTAGCGCGTGCCGACGCAGCGGTTGTAGACCATGTCGTTCAGGCCCTCGCTGCTGTGCACGGTTGCGCCGACCGGGCAGACCAGTTCGCAGGGCGCGTTTTCGCACTGCTGGCAGGGCACCGGCTGAAAGTAGGCTTTGGGGTCGTCGCGGTCGCCCTGGTAATAGGCATCGACGCGAATCCAGTGCATGTGGCGGCCGTTGACACACTGCTCCTTGCCGACGACCGCGATGTTGTTCTCCGACTGGCAGGCGATGATGCAATTGTTGCAGCCGACGCAGGCGTTGAGATCAATCGTCATGCCCCAGGCATCGGGCGATTTCTTGTAGTCGAAAGGGGGATAGAGTGTGAGCTCCGCCGGCGGCTCGTCTTCCCGGGCGAACTTCGGCTCCTTGCGATATTCCTCGAGCGTGGTTTCGCGAACGGCCGGACGAACTCCGCCATCACCTGTATCCATGGTCTGGTAGCCCTGGGTGGAGGCGAGTTGATAGAAGTCTCCGGTCTTGGTGAGATTGCCGCCGGTTGCGAACCAGAGTGCATTCATGGTGCGCAGCGGATAGGCGTCGAATCCGGCGCCCGTGCCTGCGCGGCCTGCGGCACGTCGGCCGTAGCCAAGATGCACGGTGACGGAATGATCGGGATGGCCCGCCTGAATCCAGACGGGGCCGGTGACCTTGCGTCCGCCAAGTTCGATCGTCACCACGTCCATCGACTTGATGCCTTCGCGGTCGGCCATCTTGGGGCCGATCAGGATTGCGTTATCCCAGGTCAGCTTCGAGAGCGGCTTCGGCAACTCCTGCAGCCAGCCGTTATTTGAGAACTGGCCGTCGTAGATAGAGGGATCGCGGCGGAAATTGACTTCGAGGCTGTTAGCGTCGGTCGCGGCTGAAGCAGCGGAAGCCGGGATGGAATCGCTTTTCGCCGAAACCTGTTTTGCTGTGTAGGCCGAGTCCTCGATGAATCCGTCGTTCAGCGTCTTGCGCCACCATGCCTCGAAGTCCGCGCCGGTGTGCTGTTTCTGCCAGTAACCGCGAACTATGTCGTATCCCCTGGCGTCTGACTCGCCCAGCAGCGCCGATAGCAATTCATGGGCGCTCTTGCCGGCGTAGAGAGGCGCGATCAGCGGCTGAACCAGGCTAACTGTGCCGTCGTAGGCGCGCGAGTCGCTCCAGGCTTCGAGGTAGTGCGCTTCGTTCATGTTCCAATGGCAGAGTTGCGCGGTCTCGTTCTGGTAGAGGCCGAGGTGGACGCGCATAGCGATCTTCGAACTTTTTAGCGCGTCGGCGAAGTGGAGGTCGGCGGGCGCGTCATAGACCGGATTGCCGCCGATGATGATGAGCAGGTCGACCTTGCCCGCGTTCATGTCGGAAACGAGATCGCGAAGAGATTCGGTCTGATTGACGGGGTTGGCGTTCACCGGATCGGTGTAGACGACAGTTTTGCCAACATTGCCGAGCGCGGCGTTCATAGCGTGCGCCAGGGCGTGCACTGCGGGCGGTTGGTGGTCGCCTGCAACAAGGATGCTTGCCCCGTGGTGACCAACAAGATCCCGCAACCGCGCTATCGAAAAAATTAGCCGTTGGTCGGCGGAGGCCGGCACATCGGCGCCTCGGCATCGATCCCGAATTCGGCGGCCAAAGCGCTCGGGCGAAGGCTTCGATCGGCGCCCGCTCGCACCGGCAGCCGATGGTCCGATTTGACGCCCGTCGAACTTGGCGTGCTCTCGGTGACATACAGCCGGCTCATCGGGTCATCGGGATTGCGCTTGCTTGCGAAATCGCGGACGTAGCGAGTGTTGCCGGGGAAGCCGGCGTAGAAGAAATCGGCATCGAGCGAAACGATGACATCGGCTTTGTGAGAAGTCATAGCGCGTCTCCACCGGCTGGCCGAAGACAAGCTTTGCGCCCTCGACCACATTGTCACGATTCACCGGTTCGTACACATGCCACTTTGCCTGCGGATACATCGCCAGCAAGGCCTGCATCTGATCTTTGAGCGTGGGCGAAGAGATAGTTGGCGTGAGAATGCGAAGACCCGCGCCGCCCAAAGCTTTTTGCACGGTGAGGGGACCGCGGAGCTCGCTGACGAACGAAGCCCATGTCTCCACATCACCCAGGTGAGTGATGGCTTGCGCCCGGTCGGGATCGTACATGCCGAGGATCGAGGCTTGCGCGAAAATGTCGGTGCCGCCGAGGCAGGCGGGATGCAGGCTGTTGCCTTCAATCTTGGTGGGACGGCCGAGATGGCTTTCGACCAGCAAGGGCGCGGCATATCCGCTCAGCGTGAAGGCGGTCGCGTAGAACATTGGCCGGCCGGGAACGACCTGTTCCGGCTGGCGGACGTAGGGGACGATCTCCTCGATCGGCAGTTTCGTGCATCCCGTCATGCCTGCCATGGCGAGCGAAGCGCCCATCAACTGCAGGAAGCCACGGCGCGAAACTGAATCGAGCCACTCCGATGCACCCTTGGGAAATTCGCGGTGCATCATCTCGCGGAATTCAGGCGAGCCGGCAAGTTCTTCCAAGCTGCGCCAGTATTCCGGTCCCTTGGTCTGCTCGAGCTGTTGCTGGACGGTTGCCAGGTCAAGCTTCGCCAGTTCCGGCTTTTTGCCGGGACAAACGTCTTCGCGCTTCGATTTACGATTTCCGTCTTCCATCTCTGTAGCCAGCGGTTTCAACTCCTACTCCGGGAATGCAATCTCGTCTAACGATGACACGTGTTACAGCTGGTGATGTCCTGCACACGGCGCAATTCGTACTTCTTCGCCAGAGCGAGACCCAGCGACTCCTGGTCGGTATAGCTGACGCCGTCCACCTGCACCGGCAATGATGTGGACGGCTGTTGGTAACGCATGTTGAACACCTGGTCGCGCGGGCGCAGATATTTCTCAGGCCCGCGGTGGCAATTCAGGCACCACTGCATCTGCAACGATGCCTCCTGATACATCAGAGGCATTTGATCCACCGGCCCGTGGCAGTCGTTGCAGCCGACGCCCTTGGTAACGTGAATACTGTGATTGAAGTAAACAAAATCGGGCAACTGGTTGACGCGCGTCCACTGCAGCGACTCGCCGGTTCGGAAGCTGGCGCGCACCGGTTCCAGCATGGAGGCGTTCGTCCAGATTTGCGAGTGACAGTTCATGCAGGTCTTGGTGGGCGGAATGCCAGCGAAACTCGAGGTTTCCGCTGAAGTGTGACAGTAGCGGCAGTCGATGCCCAGCCCAGTGACGTGGTGCTGGTGGCTGAAGGGCACCGGTTGCGACTTCCTCACTCCGGCATAGGTGATATAAGGCGAGCTTTGGACCTGCATCAGGATCCAGAAGAGGGCGATCACGACAAAGGCGGACCCAAACAGCGAGGCCCTCGACATCGCATTGGTACTGCGTGCAAAGATCTGCATTCAATAATGGCGTCTGGTAATGCGGGAGCGCGTCCCCAGCTCCCTGGCTAACCCGGTTGATGTGAATCACGTCACCTACTCGTGTGACGCACGTTACTGAAAGACGAAAGTATAACAGTTGAGAAGAGTTTGGGAACAGGCCAGTGCAGGTTTTCTTTCTTCGAATTTCATCTCTCGGTCAACGCCGAAAGTTCGTTGAATTTTTCAACATAAAAATCAGCGTCGTCTAATCAATGTCACATAATTCAAGCGAGGTCGCGCTGAAATCTTCAACGCAGATTCATGACCAGCAGTTTCGGTTCGGTCATCTCCTGAATTGCATCGCGCAACCCTTCCCGCCCAAGGCCGGAATCTTTGACGCCGCCATAGGGCATGTGGTCGATGCGGAAAGTGGGAACATCGCCGGCGATCAGGCCTCCCACCTCAAGTTCGTTGTAAGCGTCGAAGATAAGTTTGGCGTCGCGCGTAAATAATCCTGCCTGCAGTCCATATGGAGAATTGTTGATCTGCTTCAAGGCGCTCGAGAAATCAGGGATAGGGCTCGACCGTCACTACTGGCGCGAAAATCTCCTGGCAGTTTACCTTCATGCCGGGCTTGGTGCCCGTTAGCACAGTTGGTTCGAGCAATGAACCGGTGCGATGCCCACCGCACAGCAGGCGCGCGCCGCCGCGTACCGCCTCCTGCACCCAGTCGTAGGCGCGGATGGCATCGCTCTCGCGGATCATTGGGCCCAGATCGCTTGATTCGTCGAGTGGATCACCCAGTTTAAGTTTGCTCACACGCTCGAGCAGCAGCTCAATAAATTTTCCGCAAACCGACTGCTCGACCAGAATCCGCTGCACCGACAGACACGCTTGCCCGGCATAGGCAAAAGCCCCGGGGATGCAGCGGTCGGCAGCGTAGGCGAGATCGGCGTCGCTGTGCACGATGACGCCGGAATTGCCTCCCAGTTCGAGTACGACTTTTTTCTTGCCCGCATTGTTCTTGATGGCCCAACCGACCGCGGTACTACCCGTAAAGGTGATGAGCTTGATCCGCTCATCGCTCACCAGCAGTCCCAGCATCCTCGTTCGAAAGCAGCAGGGCGTTAAAGCCGCCGTCGGGCCATCCCGCCTGCTGAATCACTTCAGCCAGGAGAAAGGAACTAAGTGGAGTCTGCGGCGCCGGCTTCAGCACCATCGAGCATCCTGCGGCAATCGCCGGAGCAACTTTATGGGCCACCAGGTTCAAGCGGAAAATTGAAAGGCGTGATCCCTGCGACCGGACCGATCGGGAAACGTTTCACGATGCCCCAGCGGCCGGCGGTCGATTGCTGCCAGTCTAGCGGCAGATATTCACCGTAGCCGCGAACCGTTTCTTCGGCCGCGACGTTAAAGGTGAAGATGGCGCGCTCCACTTCCGTGCGCGCGCTTTTGATGGGCTTCCCCGCCTCCTGCGCGAGCGTGCGGGAAAACTCGTCTCTGCGATCGTGAATCCCGTCAGCGATCCGGCGCAGAACGCGCTGGCGCTCGAACGCGGGCAGGCGGCGCGTAGTTCCGAAAGCCTTGACGGAGGCGGCAATGGCAGCCTCGGCATGTTCACGGCGTCCCTGGTATGCGTGCGCGATCACGGCGCCGTCATAGGGAGCGCGCACGTCGACGATGTCACCCTCTTCCAGCCACTTGCCATCCACGTAAAACCCGTGGGTTGCAACCGGCATCATCGTCATCTGCGCCATGCCTCACCTCCCCAGGTTGATCGGACCGATTATAGAACTTCGCGAGAGAGTAGAGATGCGGCTTGCTGCGTCTCCGTTTGCAACTTATGTCGGTTTGCACGCTGGAGACGCGGAAAGCCCCGTCTCTACGGCAAGGGCGGCTTGAAACGTTCGTCGATTTCAACCTGGTAGCCGACGACCAGCCGGTTATTTTCGTTCGCCATGCCAACCACCGCCATCAGTTCCTTGAACTGCGCGTCGGTCATTCCTTTTTTCTTCGCGGATGCCGTGTGCGCCGCGATGCAATAGTTGCACTGGTTGGTGACCGAGACCGCGACATAAATCAACTCTTTGGTCAGCGGATCGAGCGCGCCCGGGCCCATGATCTGCTTGACGCTCTCCCAGGTGCGTTGCAGCGTCGCCGGATCGTGCGCCAGCGCTTTCCAGAAATTGTTGATCCAGTCGGTCTTGCGCGTCGCCATGATGTCGTCGTAGACGGCGCGCACCTCGGGACTGGCGTCGGCATATTCGATGAGACCAAAGAGGGACATGGTTTGCTCCTATATATGTGTCATCCTGAGCGAAGTCGAAGGACCCCTACCTTTACAGCACCGCCGTCTCATGAATCATCCGTCCTTCCGCAAAGCGGGAAAAGTTCAGGAGAGAAGCGTCGATCAGGTCTGTTTCGCCAGACAGTATCAAGTCGCTCAGGATTTTTCCCGTTGCCGGAGCGTGCATCACGCCGTGCCCGCTGAATCCGTTGGCGAAGAAGAAGCCGGGCACTTCGGGAGATTCACCCAGAATCGGATGATGATCCGGCGTCATTTCATAGAGGCCGGCCCACGCCCGCTTCGGATTGACTGCCAGATTTTCAAATACCGGCACGCGATTGGCGGCGCGCGTCAGAATTTTTTCGATGAAGCTCGGTTCGAAATCCATTTTGTAGCCCGGCGTTTCCTCGGGATCGTTCCACGCCAGCAGGAATCCGCGGCTCTCCGGCCGAAAATGAAAGCCGTTTGACATATCGACGATCATGGGCGCGGTGTGGGGAAACTGGTCAAAGGGTTCGGTGGGCACGAGCATCCGGCGCAGCGGTTCGATCGGCAGGTCGATGCCGACCATTGTCGCGATCTCGGCGGCCCACGGTCCGGCGCAGTTCACGATCATGGGCGTCGAAATTGTGCCGCGCGTGGTCGAGACTTCAAAACGCCGACTTTCGTTTTCACCGTGTCGAACGATCGACTGCACCGTCGCGTTCTTCCAGAGCCTGGCGCCGTGGTCGGTGGCCCACGTCATAAAGCCGATCATGGCGCTGTAGGGATCGACGAAACCGTCGGTCGAGCAGAAGCTGCCGCCCACAATGTCATCGCCGTGCATTTGAGGAAACATGCCGCGAATCTCGTCGCCTTCGACCATGCGCACGTTCTTCAATCCCATGGCAACCTGCTTTTCGTAATTCGCGCGCAGGTAAGCCAGGTGCTTCTCGTTCGTCGCGCAAAACAAATAACCCTGTGGACGGTAGTCGCAGGGAAAACCCAGGCGTTCTTCGAAACTCGCGTAGAAGGGAATCGAGTAGAGCGACATCTGGATGTTGACGGGCGTAGAAAACTGGGCGCGCACTCCGCCCATGCTCTTGCTGGTCGATCCCTTGCCCTGCGAGGTTTCGCGCTCGACCACGAGCACGTTTCGGCAGCCGGCGGCGACCAGATGATAGGCAATGCTCGACCCGACAATCCCTCCGCCGATCAGAACGACGTCTGCGGTTTGCATGTACGCGGCTAATTGTAAATCGGATAGTGGTTGTGTGGTGACGGGGCTTCGCCCCGTCCAAGCAAGGCATAGCCCCCTAACACACACTCTTTCCACAACTCTACTTTTTGTCCCGCCGCATCTGCTCGCCCAGTTCCCGGATTTCTGTCAGATCGCGCTGCATCTCGCTCCACCCATACCAGAGGGCGTAATCCGGGCTGGCGTGGAACGTGCCCTGGAAGGTTCTCATGCGATGCTCCAAATACATCACGAACAGTTTCTGCTCGACGACCGTCGGCGCATCGTGGAACGTCAGCAGGTTGGGGAACGCATAGTTGTAGTTCTTCGGCTGCGGCAGAACGCCATCTTTATAAAGACCGGCAACAATCCTGATTGCTTCGGCCATCAGGTGGTCGGCGTTCCTGATCATGTCGTCGCCCGCTTCGAGTTGTTGCCGGGCAAAGTTGCCGGAGTGGCACTGGTTGCAGGTCTTGAGCATCTTGTTGCGCTCGCTCTGCCAGTCTTCCTGCGTCAGTCGCGCCAGATCGGCGGCCTGCACGGTTGCCACCAGCGCTGTCGGTTTGCCATCCGGATCGAGGACTCCAAGCGCTTGCAAAATGGTTGCGCGATCCGCGGCCCACTGCTTATCCTCCGGCAGCGGCAGGCGAACGGCCAGGAATCCCCAAGCCGTGCGCACGCCGTGATCGCCATTCTGCATGTGGCAGGTCTGGCAGGTTGGAGCAGCCGCCTCGGCCTTCAGAATCCCACGCTGCTTCAGGTCCTCACGCACGCCGTGCTTCGAGGAGGAATACATTTCCCACTGTGGATGATCG
This sequence comes from uncultured Acidobacteriaceae bacterium, assembly GCA_963821295.1. Taxonomy (GTDB): domain Bacteria; phylum Acidobacteriota; class Terriglobia; order Terriglobales; family Acidobacteriaceae; genus Acidiflorens. The sequence goes on from CAWGDB010000005.1 coordinate 512,632, forward strand.
AATCCCATGTGGCACGTTTCGCAGGCTTGAGGCGATTTGGCTTCTTCGACCGAGAAAGTGTGCCGCGTGTGACACGAATCGCATGAGGCCGACCCGAACTCGTTTCCCTGGCTGCGGAGCTTGGCTATTTCCGCGGCAGGTTTCTCGCCGATCTTGTGGCACGCGCCGCAACCCTTTTGGCCTTCTATCATCGCCATCGGTTGCCAGTGAATGGTGGGCATGGCCATCATCGCCGCCCACGCCTTCGAGTGTTTGCCATGCCGGTACTGCTCGACCTGCGTCTGGTGGCACTGCGCGCAAGTTTCAGGAGTAGGGATCTTAACTTTGGCAACGTCGCTGGCCGATTGATGCTGGTCGCCGTGGCAGGTAACGCAGGTCACCTCCAGTTGGCTGTGCTTGCTGAGCTTCCAATCGGAAACGATGTTGGGGGTTTGTTTGCTGTGGCACGCAATACAAGTCGCGGCTGGATTCGCGGCATCGGCATACCCAAGTGAACTCATCGCAACACAGGCAACGATAACGGCGAGGCAGGGGCGCATGAATCCTCCGTGAAGGGAACCGCGAAGGATAGGACGCGCCGGCCGGCGCGGCTATGACTTTTGTCACAGGTCAGGAAAATAGGGCGGCGAAAGCGACTTTGCCGAGGACGTAGACGGCAAACCAGCCAAAGACGACGCCGAACGCCGTACCACGTTTTACGTTGCTGATGCAGGTGATGCCGATCGCGATCAGAACCAGCGACCAGATGGTGATGATATCGAGCGGCGTCAACAGTGCGCGCAGGACGGAGGAGCCGCTCGGATCGATGAAATATCCAGCATTCGTCGCCAGGGGATTTTCAATATTGAAGGAGTCGGTACTGACTCCGGCGAGGATCGATAAGGTAGCCAGGAGCGCGCGCAATAACTCCGGCAGCCTGGTGTAAACGATGAGCGCATACATGGATTTGTACTTGACGTCGGCGTTGGCCGCGAATTTGAGTGTCGCAAAGAAAATGCCAGCGAAGATGGCATACACGATGAGTCCGATGACAGGAGCCGCGTAGGCGACACTCTTGGTGAATGTGGCCTGCTTTCGGAGCACGTTTTCGCGCTGGTCCGGAGGCAGGCTGTCAATGCGTTCGGCCTGTTTCGGCTGCAGTTGAATGATGTTTTCGAAGACCTTGCGAAAGCCGATCTTTTGATCGGCGACCGAGACGAAGAGAACCGAGACGATGACGATGAGCAAGAACGGCGCCCACCAGCTGGCGTTTCTGCGCAAATCGGTGAAGGTCTTGCCGGGCGCGATGTAGGTGTCGATCAGGCGGTGGGCTTCGGATAATGGGGCTGGTTCCTGTGGAGGCACAACTGCTGCTACGGCCATAGTTGCTCCTTGATCCGACGGCGATCAGGCGGATTGTAATTTGGTTCGGCGAACGAGACAACGGGAAGTTGAGCGCCCATTATCTGTGTGGTGGCGGGGCTCTGCCCCGCAAGACGGGGCAATCCCCGTCTCTACGTCGGCGGGGATTCTAAGATTACGAAGCTGCGATCTCCGGGGTGGCGGCGAGCAGACTGCGGGTGTAGTTGTGCCCTGGATGGGTTGTGATTTCGGCAGTGGTTCCGATCTCCACAATCTTGCCGCGATACATGACCGCGATGCGAGTCGATAGATAGCGCACCACCGGCATGGAGTGCGAGATGAACAAATAAGTAAGCCCGAACTCGCTTTGCAGCGCCTGCAGAAGATTCACGATCTGCGCTCCCACGCTGACGTCGAGAGCGGAAACGGGTTCATCGGCCACGATGAAGTTCGGCCGCAAAGCCAGGGCGCGAGCGATCCCGATGCGCTGGCGTTGGCCTCCCGAAAACTCGTGCGGGTAGCGCGGCATGGCCGATGCATCCATTCCCACTGCGCGGAGTAACTCGGCGACTCGCCGTCGCCTTCCATCGCGGCCCAGCTTTTCATGGATAATCAGCGGCTCGGCTAGTACGTCCTCGACGCGGAAGCGCGGGTCGAGCGAGCCGAATGGATCCTGGAAGATGATCTGCATGTTGCGGCGGAGGCGGCGCAATTCGGTCCCGCTTGCTCGCAGCACATCGGCGCCTCCGAATAGGACGCTGCCGGATGTCGGCTCGATCAGGCGAAGGATGAGGCGTCCAAGCGTGCTTTTGCCGGAACCGGACTCGCCCACCAGGCCGAGAGTTTCGCCCTGCTGAATTTCGAGGGATACGTCATCGACAGCGCGTACTTCCCGGCGATGGGCTGCGGTTGGTCGGCTTCCAAATGCCGATTCGGCGAGATCGAAAATCTTGGTCAGGTTGCGGACTTCGATCAGGGGCACAAAGTAGAGAGTAGACGGAAACAAAGGAGCAGTCGAGCGCGTTCCGAGTGCACGTACTTGTCAACCGGCAATGATCGGCACGGCCGCAAGCGCAGCGACCATGCCGAGAGTGCGGGCGCGGCTGAAATGTTCGTGGAGGAAGATGCGCGCCAGGATAACGGTCACAGCGGGATAGAGCGAGCTTAGGACAACGGCGGCGTCGAGGCGTCCCAGTTGAGCGGCGCGGACGAACACCGCGCTGCCAGTGGTGTCGAGAACTCCGGCCGCAACTGCGATGGCCAGCACGGGCCGCGGCACCGCGCGAAATTGTCGGCCAGCAATAACGAAGGCCAGCGTGACTAGAAAGGATGCGAAACGGGAACAGACCGCAATCCAGAGAGCTGAGCCGTTGCCGGCGCGATGGATACAGAGATAAAAACCGGCAAAGCCGCATCCGGCCAGCACGGCCAGCCCCAAGCCTCTCGGCCGAGTGCCGTTCTCCTCTTTGCCGTTTTCCGTTTCTTCAGTGCGGGAAATGAGCCAGACGCCGATTCCAGCGAGAACGAAACCGAAAACCTGGCGCGCGGTTGGAACTCCTTCAGTGAAGGCGGTAAAGATTGTCGGAATGCCCGCGCCGAGAACTGCGGCGACGGGAGCGATGAGTCCCATTTGTCCGCCGGCCAGCGCACGATAGAACAAGGCGAGCGCGGTGCCTCCGACAGCGCCGGCGATCAGCGCCCAGCGGAGACCATCGCCTACAGGAAAAGGCGAGCCAATGGAGAGCGCGAGTGCGCCCGCCAGCACCATTCCGCTCAAGTGCACGATCGACGTAAACAGGAAGGCATTGGCGCGGCGCGCGCCCAAACCGCCGAGAAAGTCGCTCGCGCCCCAGACGCCGACCGCAGTCAGGCTGAAAACGGCGGGAAGAGAGGGAGCGGGTATGAGCACGGGAATTCGAGATTAGCACAATGGGTCGCAGAGGCCAGAAGCCAGATCGCAGAGGTATCCTAGATGTATGAAGGCCGCAGTGCTGGATTCTCCCGGGAAAATCTCGGATCGCCCTCTGCATATAAGAGAAGTGCCTCGACCGGAGCCAGGGGCGGGACAGGTGCTGCTGCGTGTGCTTGCATGCGGCGTGTGCCGGACCGATCTGCATATCGTCGAAGGAGAGTTGCCTGCCAAGCACGCCGGCATCATTCCTGGCCATCAGATTGTGGGCGGAGTCCTGAGCGGCGCCACCGGAGCTCTGCGAGTGGGCGCCAGAGTGGGCGTGAGCTGGCTGGGAGCGACGGACGGTGAGTGCTGGTACTGTCGAAACAATCTTGAAAATCTTTGCGATTCTCCGACGTTCACTGGGTACGACGTCAACGGAGGCTATGCTGAGTTCGTGGTTGCCGACGCGGACTTCGTTTTTCCGCTGCCTGCGGCGCTCGATCCGGTTCGGGCGGCACCGCTGCTGTGCGCTGGGATAATCGGATTTCGGAGCCTGCGTGTCGCGGGCGTGCTGCCAGGAGAAAAAGTTGGACTCTTCGGCTTTGGAGCTTCGGCGCATCTTGCGATTGAGGTGCTGCGGTCCTGGCGCTGCCCCGTTTATGTGTCGAGCCGGGGAGCATCGCATCGCAAGCTGGCCGAATCGCTCGGCGCCAAATGGGTTGGGTCCGAAAATGAGAAGCCGCCGGTGGAGCTTGACCGGGCAATCACGTTCGCTCCCAGCGGAGATGTGGTGGTCGCGGCGCTTGCCAGCCTGCGCAAGGGCGGAGTGGTGGCCGTCAACGCGATTCATCTTGACCGCATGCCCGAGTTTGATTATGACCGGCTGCTTTGGGGCGAGCGGCAGATTCGCAGCGTGGCCAACATGACGCGCGCCGATGCTGGCGATTTTCTTAAACTGGCTGCCGAGATTCAGCTCAAGCCGAAGGTCACAACTTTTTCGCTGGACCAGGCGAACGAGGCTCTGGCGGCAGTGAAGGGCGATGCGATCGACGGCGCGGCCGTCATTATTCCGTGATCGAGGCGGGGAACAATCGAATCGTTCCTGTTGTCGAACCTGATTCGCGCGATAGGAATTCCTGAGCTATTCTTTGGATGTTGCTCATTGCCCCCGGCCGGGGCGCCGGTGACTGCCATGAAGAAGGTTCGTGCCATTGCGCTGTCGCTGAGCATGGTCTTCCTGGTCACGCTTCCATCACTCTCGCAGCCCGCCTCCAAAGATGGCGGCGAAGCCCCCGTAGTTCGCAAAATCGAGCCCCCAAACTGGTGGGCCAACTACACGCCTGAACTCACGCTCCTGCTCACAGGCGAAAATTTGAAGGGCGCTCGCGTGGTGACCAAGGGCACGGAAGCGACCGTCCTTGGCTCTGAAGGTTCTGCGAACGGGCATTACCTTTTCGTTCACCTCCGGCTGAGGAACGAGTCGGCATTGCGCCGCACAGCGCATCTGAAAAAGCCGGTCCCGAAAGCCGAAAACGTAACCCTGCGGCTGACAGCCGCGCGAGGCTCGACGACCGTGGAATTTCCCCTCTGGACTCGCAAAGACGTTCGCGGGGACTTCCAGGGCTTCAACCGCGAAGATGTCATTTACCTGATCATGCCCGACCGGTTTGCCGACGGCGATCCCTCAAACGACCAGCCGCCGGGATCGACGGGAGTGTATGACCGCAGCAATCCGAAGGCCTACCACGGCGGCGATCTGCGCGGCATTCGAGAACATCTTGGCTACCTGCATGACCTGGGGGTGAACACGCTCTGGTTGACGCCGGTGTGGAAGAACATTGACTCCGACTATCACGGCTATGCCCCGATCGACTTTTATGCTCTGGACGATCACATGGGAAGCATGGAGGAGTATCAGGGACTGGTGGTTGATGCGCACAAGATGGGCATGAAGGTGTTGATCGATTACGTGGCGAATCACACCGGCCCGAAGGATATATGGGCCAATGACCCTCCCACGCCGACCTGGCTGCACGGGACGCCGGAGCATCACCGTCCGCCTTCGTATTCATTCAATGGCCTGGTCGATCCGCATGCCCCGCCGCGCGAATATCGCGATACGCTCGAAGGCTGGTTCGCCAATGAACTTCCCGACTTGAATAACGACGATCCTCAGCTTGGACTCTTCCTCGCGCAGAATGCCATGTGGTGGACCGAGATCGCACAACTGGATGGCTTCCGTCTGGGCATGTTTCCTTACTCCACGCGCGAGTTCTGGAGCGGATGGCACAGCCGCCTCTATAAGGTGTACCCGCATATTAATGATGTGGGAGAAGTGGCCGATCCCGATTCTTCCATCACCGCATTTTTTGAAGGCGGACGCAAACAGTTCGATGGGATCGACTCCGGCCTTGCGACGGTCTTCGACTTTCCTCTTTGCAACATTCTGCGCGCCGTCATTATTAAGGGAGAACCGATGAAGGAGATCGTCGACATTCTCCGGCATGACGACCTTTATCCGCATCCCGAGATGTTAGTTACGTTTTTCGGGAATCAAGATGACAGCCGCTTCGTCAGCGAAAATGGCAGCAATCCGGCGAAGCTCAAGGCAGCGTTCTCGCTGCTGCTGACGCTGCGCGGCATTCCGCAGATTTATTACGGTGATGAAATCGCAATGCCGGGCGGCAACGATCCCGACAACCGGCACGACTTTCCGGGAGGATTTCCGGGGGATGGGCAAAACGCTTTTACCGCCAAAGGCCGCACCGCTGAACAGCAAGACATGTTCGCGTATGTACAATCGCTGCTCACGCTGCGAAAGGAACATCCTGCTCTGCGAACCGGGAAGCAGGTACACATTGGCTGGGACGGCACGTACTACGCCTTCGTGCGAGAACTGCCGGAAGAGAAGTTACTGGTCGTCTATAACAATGCGGTCAGTCCGCGCGCGCTTGAGATTCCCATCGATGGCACGCCGCTCGAAAGCGCCAAGAAATTCGAGTCGATCTTTGGGAATAGTTCCGCGGCCTTGACGGATGGCAAAGTGCAAGTTTCCGTACCAGCCCAATCGATCGCAATTTTCGGCGTGCGCTAGGAAACTCTGATTAAGTGTCGACAAAAAGCGCAAACCACAGAGGACACAGAGGTGCACAGAGACATCCCACGGTCTTAATCAGAGCTCCCCTAGCTGCGGCGACCGGTAGCCATCGCGAGGCAAAAAATTAGTGGAGCGCAAATGATGAATGGCAAGCCAATGTCCAAGCGGCTTTTTCCTGTCTTGCTGTTGGTATTGACGTTCCAATTCTTCTACGCCGCTCGCGTTCAGCGATGATTCGACGGCCATCGATTGAACATCTGCTCCAAGGCATCTTCGACGATTCGGGCGAGACCGGTCGCATCTAATAGAGGACTGTTCGCTACTCGCGCGCGCTGAGTGCAGCGCAGCTCTGTTCTCAGCGGAATGTTGCGGGCGAGAGCGCTCACCGTGGCGACATATTCCTCTTCGTTGGTAGTCACCCACTCTGGTCGTCCGATCGCGCGCAGAAAGCTGCTGGCAATTGTTCCTCCGGCCCAGTCTCCTTCGATGGTCACGAGCGGAACGGCCATCCATAAGGCGTCACAAGCGGTGGTTCCGCTGCTGAAAGGGATAGTGTCGAGCGCAATGTCGAGCCGGTTGTAGAGAAGCATGTGCCGTTCGTGTCCGGGCATGGCCGGCTCGAATTCAATACGATCTGCGGTAATGCCTTTGTGGGCAAGGGATGCCGAGATGCGGCTGTGCGCGTCGGAGTCGTCCGCCCGGCGGTCTTCCAGCAAGAGCTTCGACTCTGGCAGAGCGTTCATTACCTTTGCCCACAGATCGAGCGTTGCTTCGCCGATCTTGATGTATCGGTTGAACGATCCCAGCCAGATAGCGCCGTTTGGATCTGGCTTCCAGTTGTGCTCGGGGAGCGCGGCATCGCCGCGGTAGCAGACCGCCAGGCGCGGCAATCTCCAGATGCCTTCGCTGAAGTGATGTTCGAACTCGGCGCTAATGTGGTCATCGGCGAGATACCAATCCATCTCGGTCAGTCCGGTGGTGCTCCAATAGCCGAGGTAGGTGAGTTGTACGGGGGCGGCGCGATGGGCGAAGATTCCCAGCCTGCAATTGCGCGTATGGCCGGTCGTATCCATGAGGACATCGATGTCGCAGGAGCGGATGAAGGCCGAAGCCTGGGTATCGGAAAAGCGGGCGATCGGATGAACGGCATCCGCCAGCGACTGGATACGAACCGCTCGATCGCCCGGCCTAAGGATTGTAGGAAACAGCGTGATGTGACAGCGATGGCGATCGAGCGTTTGCAAGAGCGGTTCGAGGAACTCCGCTACCGCATGATCGCCAATCTCCGCGGAGACGATCCCGACTTTCAGCCGCCGTCCGGCGCGGGGACTGCGAACAAACTTCCGGTTACGAGCCTCGTCGCGCGCACGCTCATCGAGAGCGAAGTGTTCCCACTTGCGGGCCAACTCAAGTTCCTGCGTGGGAGAGATGTTGCGAACGGTGGCGTGGAGATACAGAAGATTGCTATAGGCCGCGACCAGATCGGGTTTCAACTCCAGCGCTTTTTCGTAGCTCGCGATCGCTTCATCGAGCCGGTCTGATTCCTGGTAGGCGGTGCCGAGATTGTAATAAGCGTCGGCATAATCGGGCCGGATGGAAAGCGCCTTGTTGTAACTCTCGACTGCCTCCCCAAAATGTCCAAGCTCCTGCAATGCCGTACCGAGATTGCAGTAGGCCCCAGCGAAAGCCGGGTCGATCACGATGGCGTTGCGGTGACTGGCGAGGGCCTCGTCGAACCTGCCGAGTTTGCGCAATGCGGTGCCCAGATTGTCATGCGCCACCGCCAGCTTTGGATTTGACTGGAGAGCCTTCTGAAAGTTGACAACGGCCTCAGGCAACTGGCCGATTTCGAGAAACACATTTCCGAGGTTGTAGTAGGCTTCGCCGTAATCCGGTTTCAATGAGAGCGCTTGGTTATAGCTCGCAATCGCTTCGTCGAAGTCACCCTGATCACGAAGCACATTTCCCAGGTTGCTGTGGGCTTCCGCATATTGCGGCGTAATTGCGATGGCCTTGCGGTAGGACTCAGCGGCTTCCAGGAAGTTGCCTTGCCGGTGTAGAGCGAACCCAAGATTGTTATAGGCATCGGCCATCTTTGGTTGCAGGGCGATCGCTCTGCGATAGGAATGAATGGCCTCGTCATACCGTTCAAGCTTTGCCAGCAAACAGCCCAGGTTGAAATGTGCATCGGCATCGTTTGGTTGCAACGTCAGGGCTTTCTCATAGGCTGCGATCGCGTCTTGCAGGTTGCCCTGCATTTGCAGCGCGTTGCCGAGATTGTTGTAGAAGCTGGCATTTGGCGGGTTCTCCGCGATCGCGGCATTGATGAGTCGAATCGCGTCAAGGGGGCGTCCCGCCTGGGTTGCAACGACTCCCTGCAGGTTCAGAGCGTCAGGATGATTCGGCTGAAGCTGGAGTATCTCGGTATAGAGAGCAGAGGCCTCGGGGAGACGGCCGGCATGGTGATGTTGAAGGGCGGTGTCCAATCGTTTTGCAATGGACGGCGCGTCTGGCCGGATTGCTTGCGGCGCAGCGTTCATGCAACATTGCTTGTACTTGCGGCCACTACCGCAAGGGCAGGGATCGTTCCGGCCGACCTTCAATGAACTCAAGTCTCGTCTCCTGCGAACTAGGCTCTCACAAAAATGGCGACGAGGATGTATACGCTCCGGAGAAAGGTGGCACAAAGTCTGCGGTCAATACTACTGATGAGGACATCCGCGAGATTCGGTAGATCACTTCCCAGGTTCCCAGCCCTCTGGCAGCATATCGAATGCGAGCGTGTCCCGGTACGCGTACTGATTGCCTTCCAGTACTGTCACTGGCGTCAACATATGCCAGATTCGGTCATCGTCGAAGACATAACACTCACCGCATTCGCGCATCGTGAAGCGATCCATTTCATTCTTGTCGTTGTCGGTTATGATGACTTCGCCCCCGCCAGCTCCGCAACGGCCCAGAAGATGCGTGGCAATGTACTTTTCCCCGTCTTTATGTAAACCCGGTGGGCTCGTGTCGCACGGCCGACCCGGAGTGGCCGTGAACCTTATTAGATGGACGTTGACCAAATATCTCGTACCCACCGCCGAGAGTGGCAGGTAGTGAAGGTGGTGAGCAATCATCTTGCGAACACCTGTTGAGGCGGCAATCGCCGAGGGCAGGGGAGCATACTCTCGCGGCTGGCCGCCGAGTGTCGTGTTGTATTTTTTCAGCTGCATGTAGGGCGTGCTCTCCTCGCTTGACCAAACCTCCACACCGCCCTCAACAATCTCGGCGCGGATACGATTTAAGGAGCGATACCTGTCGCCCCCGTCATAGTACTTGTCTTTTGGAATCGACCAAGCGGCATGCGCTAATTCTTCCAGCGAACGTGCTATGTCCACATCGATTCTGAGCGGCAGACGACTGAACCCGCGCTCCACGAGCTCGTTTCGCGATTTGGCATTGTCTGCAACTGGAATGAAATTATCTTGACTCATGATTGCTCCTGACGATTACATGACCACGAAGATTTCCGATTCGCTTGCTTGCAAACAATCGACACATTCCAATGTACTCTGACTAGTCATCAGTCTGGGGAACCCGGTAGGCCGGCGTTTTCGTAGTACCGGTCTATAATTGGCCGCACCGATGGGTTCCACATCTGAAACGATCCTCGATCACAACCAGCGTGTCTTCCTGCCGCGCGGCGCTCTGAAACGTGGTGATCCAGCGCGCGGACTGCATGCGCGCGGCATCTTCTCTGTGTCGGTCATTTCTTCTTCGGTCATTCCTGTTTCGATCATTGTCCTGTTCTTAGCGATACTGTTGGCGCCGACCTTCGGTCAGGCCACGTCCTGGCAATATTTTCGCTTGGGAAACAAGGACGACGTGCAGACGCAGCCGATTGGCGGCACCGCGATGATGGGCGGGGGCAGCGATCTGGATGAGGCCTTTCGCTGGCTCTGTCAAAAGGGCAATGGCGGCGATTTCCTCGTGCTGCGCGCCACCGGCAGTGCCGACTACAACACCTACGTCAATGGATTGTGCAAGCTGAATTCGGTCGCCACACTGATTCTTCCCGATCGGGCCGCGGCGCAGGACCCGGGGGTCGCGGAGATTATCAGAAATGCGGAGGTGATCTTCATCTCCGGTGGGGATCAGGCGCATTATATTCGGGCCTGGAAGGGCACGCCGGTTGAAGAGGCGATCAATGCGCATGTCGCGGCCGGCAAGCCCATCGGAGGTACCAGCGCCGGTCTGGCCGTGCAGGGCGAATTTGTTTATGGTGCACTCGGTGACGAACCCGATGGCAACGATCTGGCGTCCAGTGACGTTCTCCCCGACCCTTATTTCAAACGCGTGACGCTGGTTCGTGGCTTTCTGAAAATTCCGCACCTCGAAAACCTCCTGACCGATTCGCACTTTGCCAAGCGTGACCGGATGGGCCGCACACTGGTGTTTTTGGCCCGGATCATGCGCGATGGATGGTCCAGGTCTCCACGTGAGGTCGCGGTTGACGAAAAATCCGCGGTGCTGCTTGAACCTGATGGAAAGGGAACGGTCGTGGGAAGCGGGAAAGGCGCCTATTTTCTCCGCCCCACTTTAAGGCCTGACATTTGCAGAAAGGGCAAGCCCCTCACCTTCCGCAAAGTCAGTGTCTATCGCGTGCCAGCCGGCGGCCACTTCGATCTGTCCGCTTGGAAGGGCGATGGGGGCGTGGCCTATTCGCTTTCCGTCATAAAAGGGAAGATCGAGAGCACGCAAGCCGGTGGGTCCGTCTACTGAAATGGGCTCCAATATATGCAGTCCGTTGTGCATAGAAAGACGTAACGACAGAGAAGTTCTGCGTTGATGCCGCATGCCGTCACAGTGGTTTGACTTCAATCGCATCGTCTGCGACACTTGCGCCGCGTGAGAATTTCGGTCGCCCGCAATATGAATCAGGAGCCCCTCCCCGCGTATCTCGGCCATCCGTCTCGCACGGCGCCTTTCCTGGTGGATACGGGAAAGCTCGAAGCCGGTCTCTGATCCCAGTTCCCGAGTTCCCCGTGTCGCAAAGCCGGTCCTGGAAAATCAAGGAGCCCTATGAAAGCGATTCGTTTGCTGGTCCTCTCCATCGTGGCAATACTGGTCACTTCACCATTTCTGACCTCGCAAACTTATCAGGGACGCATTCTCGGAACCGTTACCGATTCATCGGGTGCGGTAGTGGGTGGTGCTTCGGTCACGATTACCAATACCGCAACCGGGATCTCGCGGAAGGTCGCAACCACGACTGCGGGAGACTTTATTGCTCCCAACCTCGAGCCCGGACCATATTCAGTTACGGTCCAGGCCTCTGGTTTCGAGACTGTCCTGCACACGGGAATTCAGCTGGAGGTCGCCAAGGATGCGCGCGTCGACGTCCAGCTCAAACCTGGGGCAACCAGCGTGACCATGAATATCAGCGGCGAAGCTCCCATGGTTGAGACCACTGCGAATGTTTTGGGCGAGACATTCTCTAATGAGGCGATCAATGAGCTTCCCCTGCAGGGACGCGATTTTCAGAACCTTGCCGTGCTTCAGCCCGGCATTCAGCGCGAACCGGGCGGTGGCTTCCTCTCCATCACCGCCAATGGAAACCGTCCTGAGGCTAACAACTTCATCGTCGACGGAATCGACGATAACGACGCCTACTACGGCACCACGGTAATTAATGCGGAAGGCGTCGAGGGAACGCCTGCCACGATTTTGCCCATCGACGCCATCCAGGAATTCAACATTCAATCCAGCCCGGAAGCTGATTACGGTTGGAAGCCCGGTGCAATTATCAACGTCGGTATCAAATCCGGCACCAACTCGTTCCATGGTTCAACCTATTATTTCAATCGCAATAGCGCCATCGATGCCCGCAATTGGTTTGATCCTCCTCCGGCCCCAGTCTCCGCCATCAACCTGCATCAGTTTGGCGCGTCCGCTGGCGGACCGATCGTAAAAGATAAGCTTTTCATCTTCGGCAACTATGAGGGCGTGCGCGATAAGGTGGGAAATCCGCTTCAGGTGCTTGCCCCGGTTTCCGTTCCGATCGGCGATCCCACGTCCAGCATTGCCGACGCACTGGCGGAATGCGGGCCTACCGGTCCTCAAACTTATGGGCCTTGCAGTCCAATCAGCGTCAAGCTGGCCGCGTTTCTTCCTTACAATCCCGGGCCGAGTACTACTCTCAATACCGACTTCAATAACCTGAACCGCGCCGATAATGGAATTGTAAAAATCGATTACCATCCCTCGCAGAGACACGCCTTCGCCGCCACCTATTTCATCGGCGATAGCGTCCAGACCGAAGAAGATGTCAATGTACTAAATCCCCTGTTCCTCTCGCAGGCGCAAACACGGGCCCAGGTGCTGGGTGGTGCGTGGGTGTGGACGCCCGGTTCGCGCCTCACCAATCAATTCCACGTCGGCTATAACCGTTTCTGGCAGGAGATTTATGTTGCCGACCACAACCTGAATCCGGCGTCCCTCGGCATCATTACGGGAGTCACAAATCCAACCGATTTCGGACTCCCCGAGATTCGCCTTTCCGGATTTAACAGCCACACCATCGGCGGCAACGGAAGTTGGCCCCTCTATACCACCCCCAACCAGACCTTGCAGTTCACCGACACCGTCAACTACGTCATCGGCAAACACAACCTGCGCTTTGGCGGTGAATTCCGCACGGGCAGCACCAATAACCTGCGCGACACCTACGGCCCCGGATACGCCAGGTTTAGCGATACGACGGGACCCGCGCCCTCGGCACTCGAAAACTTTGTGACTGGCAATGTCGATTACGGTTACGTAGCGGTCGGCAACAGCCAGCGCTTTGTGACTCAGAAATCATTTGGCGGGTTTATTCAGGATTCGTGGCGTGCGGCTACTCGGCTGACCGTGAATGCAGGACTGCGTTATGACATCAGCCTGCCCATAAAGGAGCGCCACGATTTGCTGGCGAACTTCGATCCCGTGCAGGGAATGGTGCAGGTCGGAAAGCAGATCAGCCAGCCCTATAACACCGATTACAAGAACTTCGCCCCCCGCCTCTCGTTTGACTACGACGTCTCTGGCACCGGAAGAACTGTGCTCCGAGCGGGCGCCGGAATTATCTACGAGATTCCACACATCTCCGTCTTCATCGGACAAAACAGCACCGAAGCACAGGGCCTGGCTCTGATCCCAACCGGACTGCCGCTGACGGATATGAATGGCGACCCCGTGGCATCGCCCGGCACGATCAATGCGACCACGTACGCTCCTACCGGCGACGCACTAACGGCCAATTGGCAAGCGGGCGGGCCGATCTTCGGCAACCTTTCTCCCAATGCCGTGCCCTGCTCGTATGTTCCTGGCACCGGCGCCTACAGCCCCTGCCCGGTATTCGGCGTGAACCGCAACATCAAGACTCCATTCGTCACCAACTGGAACCTCAACCTCGAACAGGCTCTTTGGCAGGACGCCGCCCTTACCATTGCCTACGTGGGTACGAAGGGCAACCGCCTCTACAGTATTCGCGACATCAACCAGAACAACTACAACAACGATACGGCGGGTGACGAACAATCCGGCCGGCCGTTCCTCAACCAGTTCCCGTATCTCAGCTTCATCGATATGCTCGGGAACGAAGATAACTCCATCTACCATTCGCTGCAGGTGACGATGAAACAGCGCGCCCGCAAAGGTCTTTACTTCGTAGCCGGCTATACCTTCGCCCACTCCATCGATGACGCCAGTTCCAATCGCTCCTTTAGTATTCAGGACAGCACTAACCCGGGCGCGGAGCGGGGCAACGCGAGTACAGACATCCGCCACCGCTTCACCTTGGCGACGACCTACGAATTACCCTCCCGCCATGGCTATGCCCAGTTGCTGCAGGGCTGGCGAATGAACAGTATTTTCACTGCCGAAACCGGCGAGCCAATTTTGTTTTACGATGACGTCGACGACATCAGCGGAACCGGCGAATTCAATGATCGTTGGAATTTTGCCGGTAACCCCGGGGATCTCCACTGGTCAAAATCAACGCCCATTCCATACTATCCCGATGGAACGGTGAATCCTGCCTGCGTGGCCCAGGCTACCACGCCGGATCTGCTGTCGAACCTGGCATATTATGGCTGCTATCAGCAGGGCAGTGCCGTAATTACGCCGCCGGCGACCGGTACATTCGGCAACATGGGACGGAATATTGTTCGCGGCCCGGCTTACGTTGACTGGGATGTTTCGGTCATAAAGAATTTCAAGTTTTTTGAGCGTGTGACGCTCGAGGCGAGAGCCGAGTTTTTCGATGTCCTGAATCACCCTAATTTTGCTGGTACTGGAATCGACAGCGATCTCGTGGACGGTTCCACGGTCGGTCTGGCGCAATACACCACCGACATCGCCGCGTCCAATCCGGTTGTCGGTTCCGGAGGAGCGCGTCACATCCAGTTCGGACTAAAAGTTATCTGGTGAGGGGAGCAACCGCACGATGCTTGCGCCTGCGCATAGGACTGTGAATTGTCCGATGGTGGCGTTTGCATTGCCGGCTTTCAGGATCGCGGCCCGACAAACACTCTGATCGATGCCGAGCGCGTGGAACGATATTTGGAATCATCGGCCTCTATGCTTGGCAACCTTTGCGTTACGAAGGTTGAACTGAGCGTCCGAGAGGCCGGGGCTGATGTTGAGTGCTGTGTTGCAGTGGGCGATGGCTTCGTCCGGGCGACCCAGATTCGTGAGCACAAAACACAAATTGCTTTCGTTTTCTGCATCGCCGGGAGCGAGGGTCAAGGAACGCTCAAGGTGTTGGCGTGCTTTCTCAAACTCGCCGCGCGCCGCGAGCAGCAAACCCAGGTCAGCATGTGCCAGCGGCAAATTGGGGCTGAGATCGAGCGCTTTGGTGATACTCAGGTTTGCCTGATCGAGTTGCCCCGCTTTCAGCAGTTCGTGCCCCAGGTTGGCGTGCGCTTCGGCATACTCAGGGGACGTGGCCAGCGCCGCGCGATACAACTTGACTGCCTCTGCAGAATTGCCTTCGCCAGCTAAAGTCACGCCCAGGTTGTTCTGGATGATGTAGTTGTTACTGGTGACGTCAAGCGTATGCTCGAACAACGTTCGGCTGCTCTTCCAGTATTCTACTTGCCGGTATGACGCGATCGCGAGCGCTCCGATCATCAGGATGGTTACGGCCAACGCCGCGTTGCGCAAAGCGGGGCGGCTCTCAATCAAGTCAGCTACCGTCCAAACGATCGCTATCGAAAGGCCCACCATCGGGAGATACATGTAACGGTCCGCCATCGATTGCGCGCCTACCTGCACCAGACCAATGACTGGAACCAGCATGCCCAGGTACCAGAACCAGCCGACTGCAAAGTAGGGGCGCGGCTTTACCAATCGCCATGCCACGCCGGTAATCGCCGCCAGGATAAGCACGGCAGTTAGCGCGGTAGTCAGTCCGGGCCCTCGAGCTGGATAGAGAACCGCTAGATTGATCGGCCAAAAGGTCTTGCCAATGTATGCAACGTAAACGACGGCTGCATTGGCGATGCGCGCCGACAACGGAAAATGGTGGAGTGATACAACTGCGCCGTAGCCGCGCTGCGCCAGAAAGGTGAGCACCGAGGTCACGGCTGCCATGAGCAGAAGCGGCGTCTTTTCCATGAAGAGGCGACCGAAGTCGCGGGCTTTAAGTGGCCAATCGAGTCTGCGGAGCGGCCAATAGTCCAGCAGCAGTAAGACGAAGGGGAAGGTCACAGCCATGGGCTTCGCGAGCAGGCTCATCCCGAATGCCGCTGCCACAGCAAAATATCTCCTGACGCCGGGATTGGAGGTGTAGCGCACATAGAGCAGGAGGGTGAGCATTTCGAAGAACGTACACAAGACGTCCTTGCGCTCGGAGATCCATGCCACGGATTCAACGTGCAACGGATGCAGGGCGAAGATTGCGGAGACAACGGCGCAGCGCCAAGGCTGGCGCGTCGCGCGTGCCAGCGCGAAAAAGAGCAGCAGGGTCGCGGCCAAATGAAGGGTCACGTTCACCAAGTGTTGCGCGCCGGGATTGGATCCGAACAAGCTATGGTCCAGCATGTAAGAGATCCAGGTGAGCGGATGCCAATTGGAATAGAAGAAGGTGGTGAAGGCCCATCCAATATTGTGGAACGAGAGCCCGCTCTGCACCCATGGATTCTTGTAGACATACTGGTCGTCGTCGTATGCCACATAACCGTGGTTCGCCGTTTGAGCATAGACGGCCAGAGTCGCCAGCACCAGCAAGCAGCAAATGAGGATTGAAAACTTCCCGGTTGAGAAACGGTCGGCATCCTCTTGGCTCGGTCCGCCCGGTGCACGACCGGCAGAAATCTCCTTGTCCCAATGCCTCGGGTCTTTTGCGCCGTGGCACTGCTTGTATTTCCTGCCGCTCCCGCACGGGCACGGGGTATTACGGCCAGGCTTTTTTTCACGATGCATTCAAGTTGTTAAAGCGTCTAGCATCTTACTCTGGAAAACCGCACCGCAATGCTGTAAACGCGCATCATCATTTCCGATGGAGGAAGCTCTGCTGCAGGCATACGTACGAACCGCTTACACCTCCCACAAGGTAGGCGCTGCAAATGCGGATTTTGTGCAAGGCTTTTCATCTGTAGTTTAAAACGATTGCAGTTTGACATCCGTGCTGCCCCACGCTACGTTTGCAGGAACTGAAATGTCGGTCCTGATTGAGTCCCCGCACCGGCGGTCCTGCCAATAAGATCGGATGGAAATATGAAACCCTGGAACACTTCGATTGTTTTCTGTCTGATCTACGTCTTGGGAATGGTTGTGTGCACACAGACCCTATGCGGCCAAGTTACTTCCACGGGAAGCTGGACGCAACTCTCCCTCACGGGGCCGCCTCCACTTCAGGGGTCCGCATCTACCGACCGGGAGATTGCGCTGCCCGCAAGCTCCCCGGCTCGCATGCCCACGAGATCAAGAACTGAAACTGCTAGTCCGTTGCCCATGCCGAATTGGATGAGACGGGTGGGAAAGCGGTGCGACCTTGCGCTTTCAGCACAAAAAGACGGCGGACTTTAACTCCTCAAATCCAAATCGGCGCAAAAGCCCCGCCCGGACCGCGACCAACAAAGTGGGGCAGGAGACGGGCCACTGGAGCCCGAACCCTTTGCGGGGATTTTGGGACGCCTAGCCGAGGCGATTTGGGCTATGGTAGGCGCTGGTTCCGCTGGGGCAACCTGCGAGGAATCCAGATTGCGAAGTAAACACCGATATTCCGATGGTCTCACATCGAACCTGGCGCGGGTTGGGCGGACGCTCGACGCAGACAGATGAGGTTAGGTCCCCTCGGCTGATTGGGGTGGTGATTCGAAGTGGGTAATAGCTCTACCGCAAAACCTTGCATCTTGACTTCGAGTTTGCCCTGCAGTATGTTTGCGACCTTATTCGCAAGGTGTCCGTCCCGGCGGGCTCAGTTCCCCCCTGTTCCGCCGACTGTGCATTTCTCTTTCGGAACAAGAGGTCTGCGACATTGGTCCGACCGTATTGTGAAGTGAAGGGCCTGGCCACTTTCCGCGCTTGAGGCACGTGTTTTCTTGTCAGTCCATGCCAGTCCGCCATTAACGAGGGTGTAACCATGCCGAGTCGCCAATTTACGTCTATGAGAATTGAACCCAGTTACGTTGATCCAGGATGTTTGCGGGAGCACACGCCGTTTTTCTCATGGCATGCAATTGTTACGTCGCTGTTTCTCTTTGGAGCGCTGGTCACTTCCGTGAGCGCGCAGCAGCCGTTCCTTACGAGCCGTGGAGAAGCTGCGCGCTCCGGAGCCAATACGAACGAAACGATACTGACCCCGAACAACGTCAACGCGGCAGGCTTTGGCTACCTCTTCAGCGTTCCGCTGGATTATCAGGCGCTCGCCCAGCCGCTCTATGTACCGAATGTGAAGATTAGCGGCCAGACTCATAACATTATTTACGTTGTCACACAGGCGGATTCGGTCTACGCCATCGACGCAGATGCCGGCGGGACGCCTTTGTGGACGGCCAGTATGCTCGACGGGGGTGTGCCCGCCAGCGGCAAATATCTACCCTGCGGCACCCTCGGAGGATTCGCCGAGGAAGGCATTGTAGGAACCCCCGTGATCGATCAACGTACCAACACAATGTATCTGGTAGCGAAAACGGTTTTCAATGCGACCGTTTATCATTACCTCCACGCCCTGGACATCACCACCGGCGCGGACCTCGTGCCGCCGGTTGAAATCGCGGCCACAAGCAAGAGCATCAAGGGCACCACGATGCTCTTCAACAGCCTGCACCAGAAAAATCGTCCGGGCCTGTTGCTGCAAGATGGCACGCTTTACATGGGCTTCGGATCGAACGGCTGCAACGACCACAACAGCGGCTGGGTTCTTGCCTATGATGTTACCAACCAGAACAACATACGGCAGACCGGGGTTTTCAATACCTCGCCCGATATCGGGCTGACGTCGATCTGGCAAACCGGGAATGGGCTGGCTGCCGATGACGAAGGCAATGTCTATGTATCGACCGCCGAGAGCAGCAATTACGATGTGCCGTTCGGCGGGCAGAGCTTCAGCAACAGCATTCTGAAACTCAGCCCCGCGCCCTGGACCAGCGATCCGTCGCAACCGCAACTCGCCGACTACTTCACCCCGTCGAGCGTGGCGTACCTCAACGCCCACGATCAGGATGTTAGCTCGGTCGGCCCCGTGGTAGTACCCGACCTGTCGGGCGCTTACCCACACGAGTTGATCGCGAGCAGCAAGGAAGGAATTGTGTGGGTTCTCGATCGCGATGCGATGGGCTGGTACTCCGCCGGCGGCGACAACATTATTCAGGAGTTCGCGCTCTCCACGAATGGAGAACTCATGTGCTCTCCGGCCTACTGGAATGGAACGATCTATTTTCTTCCGGATGGAACTCCCATCCAGGCTTTTCAGGTTTCGAACGGGCTATGGACTCCATTCGCGCAAACTGCGAAACGTTACAACGGCGCGTCTTCGCCCGCGGTTTCCGCTAATGGAAACACCGACGGAATCGTTTGGCAGATCAGCGGCACGCTCAACGCCTTTGACGCTGTTTCTCTCAAACTCCTCTATACCTCGCCCGCCAAACTGCCGAAGATCGCTCATTTCGCGACGCCGACCGTGGCCAACGGAAAGGTATATGTCGCCACCCAGACCACTCTGGAGGCGTATGGCTTGCTGAACGTCCTCAGCATCGCTGGCGGTAACAATCAAACGGCGCAGGTGATGCAACCATTGCCGCAGCCACTGAAGATCGTGGCTACGAATTACACCGGTCAGCCGCAGACAGGCGTTACCGTCACCTTTAGCGATGGCGGCAAGGGCGGCAGTTTCAATCCACCCATGGCTGTTACCGAGTCTGGAGGGACCGTCAGCACCGTCTACACGCTTCCCAAAGTGGCCGGCACTTACACTTTGACCGCTTCGTCGCCGAACTTCGCCAGCGTCACCGCCACGGAGACTGCTACCGCAGGTGTGGTTGCGACCAACCTGATTATCATCTCGGGAACGCATCAAACGGGCTCCGAGGGTTCAGTTCTGGCGCAGCCGCTGGTTGTCGAAGTTCAAGACGCCAACAAGAATCCTGTGTCCGGCGTCACTGTGCAATTTAAGCCAGTGACCGAGGGTGCCGTGAACCCGGCCTCGGCGGTCACCGATGTCGACGGATTGGCCCAGACGAATTTCCAATTGCCTGCGGTGCAGGGGACCTTCACCGTTTCCGCGAGCACTACCGGTGCCAAAAGCGTTTCGTTTTCTGAAACCTCGGTGATGGGAACGTCCGCTGGCATCACTGTTACCGGCGGAAACAATCAGACTCAGGCCGTCAAAACAACATTGCGGAACGCCCTGACCGTATTGGTTACCGACCAGTACGGCACTCCCGTTTCCGGCGTTGCCGTGACGTTTAGCGACAATGGCGCGGGAGGCAGTTTTTCCAATAAGAACCCGGTGTATACCGACAGCACCGGAACCACGTGGCAGGCCTATACGCTTCCGCCGGTCGGGGGCACGGTTAAGATCACCGCCACGGCGGTTGGCGTTGCGACTCCGGCCATTTTCACTGAAGTTGCGCAGTGACTCTGCGTTTTTTGACGCATAGTTGAAGGGTCGACCCTATGAGAAAAACATTCTTTCTGCCCGCCGTTGTCGTTGTTCTTGCCGTGGTTGCTGCGCTGATAGTGCCGTCTCTGGGCGTGAGTGCTGCGACGGATGAAAGTGCGTGGCAATCCGAACTTACATCGTGGAGAGCGAAACGCGCGGCGAACCTGCAGGCGCCGGAGGGCTGGCTGTCGCTGATTGGCCTGGGCTGGTTGCAGGAGGGCAACAACAGTTTTGGGGCCGCTGCCGACAACCGTATTCAGATCACCGCAAAAATACCAGCTCACGTCGGAGTGGTTCGTCTGGAGAAGGGTTCGCTGCGATTGCTAGCGCCTGCCGGCGGCTTTCCGAAAGATTTGCTGGTGGATGATCGTGCTGCGGCGGAACAGGCGCTTGGGGCGGATGATGCGGAACATCCGATGAAGATGACGATCGGGACGCTGACTATGATCCTGATCCATCGCGATGACCGCTTTGCGCTGCGAATCAAAGACATGCAAGCGCCGACCCGCGTGGACTTTCACGGCTTACGATGGTATCCGCCAAACGCAGCGTATCGCATTCGGGCGCGATGGATTCCATACAACCCGCCCAAGGTGCTCGACATTCCTACCGTGCTAGGTACTACCACGCATCTTCCAGCACCGGGAGCAGCCGAGTTCACGATTGATGGGCAGACATTCCGGCTGGAGCCGGTGCTCGAAGAACCGACATCGAGGGAACTATTCTTCATCATGCGGGACGCCACGAGCAAGACGAGCACGTATGGAGCTGGCCGCTTTTTGTATACGAGTCTTCCCGAGCATGGAGTGGCGGAACCAGGCGAACTCTGGCTCGATTTCAATAAGTTGGTGAATCCGCCCTGCGCATTCACGGCATACGCGACTTGCCCGTTGCCGCCGGCGCAGAACCGCTTGACGATCGCGATTCCAGCGGGCGAGCGGAGATACCATGATTAGATTTTCTAACGTTAGCGATAATTCTTGCGAGTAGATCTGCGGCTGGAGAGGCTTCAGGAGGGAGAGTAAGAGAGGGTATTCTACAGGACTTGCGGGATGAAACGGTTTGCATCAGCTTACCCAGGGCCACGGATGCCGATGAATAAAGAGTCTATTATCTGAGAGTTACAATGGGATTCCTGTGGCACCCAAGCTGCAGAGCTGTGGTTGGGGGAATTTGTATCTATGGGGAGACTTCAATCTGGCCTTTTGCTGTTTGAAACACCAAAAGGGTTGGTGCGCGTTGAACTTTGTTTTAAAGAGCGGGTCGCTCTGCTTTGGACGTTCCGTAATTTTCGCCGGCTTTCTCCCCGCTTGCTGAACTCGCGCGAAAACACGCTGATCAATACCCTCTACCTCACACATGCGGGGTTGATATCGCATTCGTATGACCCAGCGCTGGTGATTGGGGTGGTGGAAGATTTCGTGCCCTCGATGGGGATGACGGCTCCGGACATGGTGGCTGAGAAGGTCGTTGCTCAGAGGATCGTTGCTGAGACGAGCGTTGCGCCGAGAGCCATTCCCGGGGAAATCGCCGCTCAAAAGATCGTCGCCGAGAAGATCGTTGTTGAGAAGATCGTTGCTGAGAAGATTGCTGCTTCTCCGACTCGGAAAAATGAACGAAAACAAAAAAAGATTGCGGGACGCTTCAAGAGGCGAGCCACGGCGGGAGTCGCACAGAATTCGCAACCGGTTTCCGCTTCACCGGGACTGAGATGGTCTAGAGTGATGTCCAGGCTAGCGACGGCGATCGGCGCATTGTCGCTCTGCATTGTTTCGGTGGTCGCTTGGCATCGAATAGAAGGTGTGCCCGGCTCTCAGGCACAAAGCCGGCCTGAACTCGAGCAGGTCAGTTCGATCGCGCTGGCAAGCGCTCCAGTCGCGGAGCCAGTTGCCATTGCCGCAGCCCGGCCGTCTCCGGCCGCGGAACTCGTCGCGGATCCGGATGCTCCGCTCAAGCCGACGAGGATCTCCGCGGGAAGTCCAGTTGCGCCGACTTCTTTTGCTGCGCCTGCTCCTGTCGCCGCGCCTGCTCCTGTCGCCGCGCCTGCTCCTGCCGCTGCCCCGCTGGCTGCTCCGGCTTCAACGGTGGCCATGAATTCGAGGCATGAAACTCGCGTTCATGCTGTTGTTTCCACTCGAACGCTCCCGCTCTCGGTCCAAGGCAACGAAATCCAGGCGACGAGACCGCCATTGCGCTACGTGTACCCCGACTATTCCGATATTCAAGCGAGAGGAGTTGTGGCTCTGACAGCGGAGCTGGATTCCGAGGGCAGGGTGCGCAGCGTGAAAGTCATCACGGGCAACCATGCGCTGGCTGCGGCCGCGATCCACGCGGTTCGCCAATGGCGCTACCGGCCCTACATGAAAGATGGCCAGCCGGTCGCAACCGAAACCAACATCCTGATTTCATTTATCTCAAGCGATGCGATTTCGATGACCTTCCCGCCGAGCATTACGGCTACGCGGTAGCCGGAGACCAAAGTAACCAATAGACCGCACAAAAGCCAATATCAAGAGTCGTTCCGTTTTGACATGGCAGATTTTGACTCTCGGAAACAATTTGGCGATTCGACTCATGTAACGAAGGTAGGATGCCGATCTTTTCAGGTGTAAGAGGAAAGGACGCATCTTATGAGTATTTCAATATCCAACTCGCCTTCGCCGGCGTTCGACGCTGCGAACTCTTACTCGAATTCGGCCGCTCAACAAGTCCAGCAAATCGTAAGCGATTCCGCAGACACGCTCCAATTAACCGTGGCGCAACAGGTCGCTCAACTCTATCAGCAGGGGCAGCAAGTGTCTCAGATCGCAACGAGTCTGAGTCTTACCGTTGACTCTGTGAATAGCTATCTGGGCATTACGAGCGCCAAATAGAGGATGCATTCCTTGCTGAGCGGACACTGCAACTATTCGGGCGCGGACATTCTGGATGGTATAGAGTGATCGCCCTCAGAGGCTAAAGCCGCAAATGCTTTGCAGGCTTTACGGCACGACTGAAGTCGTGCCCTTCCCAACTCGATTCGAACTCTACAGTAACTCGAGGACCGCTCTAGTTGGTTGTTGAACGCTTCGAATGGCGACCGGCTATGAGGCGGCGCGAAATGCGTTCCGTGCCAGGGGAACGACACGAACTCCGCCCTCGGGATCTGGGACCAGCGTAAATTCCGCAGCACACTCCTCGCACAGCCAGAACAGATCTGGTCCGCTTGCAGGCCGACGCACAGTGGCCCCTTCGGAAACAGGATGGAGTTGCTTTTCGAAGTGGAACAGTTTGCCGGAATGCAGGAATCGGAAAGAGGCGGAGCAGGACGAGTTGGAACACTTGGCAAGCATCCCGTGATGAATAGCCTTTCGGTTTTCATTGTGATGCGTGGAGGGGTCGAGGCAAAGGTTACGGAGGTAATCCGGGACTATGACTGGGCAACATGCGCGCCGACGCGGAGGTACGCTAAACTCTTTCAGACGTGGAAATTTTCGTCCAAATCGTGCGGTTCGTGGATGACCACCAACCCGGCTGGGTGGAGTGTGAATTCATAGATGCGGAAGGATGCAAACACAGGTTTGTTGACAAGGTTCCCATCTTTAGCGCCGAGGACCTTGATGCTGCTAGTTCATATCCTAGGGTGGGCGGGATTGCGGGTGAGGTCGTGGCCCGGTGGAAAGACGCTCAGGGACGAGAACTCGTTCGCATCACAACGGCAAGACCAGATGGCGTCGAATCTACCGAAGGATTGTCAGAGTTCGTTGTGCCCTCGGCGCAACTCTCGACCTAATGCGTCCGCGGCGCAGTTGCCAACGTTTCCAGAAGGTTGACGGGAATCGCTACAACTGTTTGAATAGACAGCGTTGGGCGCTTAACTCAGCGGTAGAGTGCCATCTTCACACGGTGGAAGTCACAGGTTCGAATCCTGTAGCGCCCACCAGATCTATCTCCAGGCCGCAACGTCACTGCGACGACCCGGTCCGTACGTCTACCTTTTTTTTAAGCCCGGACTTATTCAGATTCCGAGAAATCAGCTACGTCGATATACATGCCTCCGGTCTGATTGGGAGCGGTGATGTCGATCTGAAACTGGAATCCAGAATCGCTGGCCCATCCATCCGGTAATTTTCCGGAGGGCTGCGGGTCGCCGCAGGGTGCGCACAGTGTCTGCCCATCGAGGACGATGGAATCGTAATACATGCAAATCTCCCCATCGCAGTTGCCTGTGTCGGAGGGATCCCAATGCATTGTTCTGGACATTTTGTGATAGGCGTTGAAGGTTAACGAACAGGGCACCGGCGATCCCAGGCTTACCCACGATCCTGTTTTCTGGTTCCAGATATCCCAGTCGCGGCCCGTCACGCATTGAGCGCCGAACATGAATTCGGTGTTGTTAGTGCGATTGAACTGGAAGGTGTCAAATTCGGCCTCGTTGATTGTTCCCGTCAGATAAAAACAAAAGCTGGAAGCAAATGAATGCACGTTATCCTGGGGACCGGCCATATAGGTCGCAAGAATGTTACTGCTGGCATTGCCCTCGACGTTGGCGCTTGTTTCGGTCAGGTATGCCGCATACCCATCGCAGGAATGGTCGGTGACTCCATTTGTGAAACTGTAGGAATCAGGGGCGTGGCTGCCGCCGGGCGTGCCATTTCCTGAGCATCCGCCGATGACGCAGGTGCGCCAACCGGAGAGCCCGGTATTATCGTCGATATTGGTCACCTGGTAAGCATTGGCAGGTGGTGGATCGGGTGAAGGATTGACTGGAGAGGTGCCTGGACCGGTAAGCCCGCGCGTACCACCGCAGGCGGCGAAGAATGAGCAGAAAAATAGAATACAAAGCAGTTTTAGAGCACACCTAGGCATTGCGTTACTCCGGCAGGAATGACGAGTGGGCTACGGCCGATTGTCTCTGCTGATGACTAGGTCGTAAACATCACGATGGGGCTCGGCCGACGGTAACCAGAGCGGGCGGGGAAGTTTTCAACATTTCTCTTTCGATGATCCGGGATCGATGTCGCAGCGGCCTCGGGAAACAGCGCCGACATTTGTGAAGTTACGGTAAGCCAGGCATTATCTGTGATATTATGCCGCCGCCTCACGGCTAACTTCGTAGCAACTTATCTGTGAGGCGACCGACCCAGATAAGTGTACCTAATTCACTCAGGAGATAACTCCCATGAAACCGTTGCTTATGTTTTGCGTAACGCTCGCTGTCCTTTGCGCCGGAATGGCGCTTGCTCAAAACGTCACTGTGAATGGCAACTTCCAAGCCTTTGGCAGCGCCCGGCTGGTGGTGGGCGGCGTGCCGCCGGACTCCATGGCGCTGGACCTAACGTCTAATTGCGGGGCGCAGGCGTACAGTAATACGTGTTACAACAACGCTCCATTCACATACTCGGGCGTCGACTTCCACTTCAGTCATCACCCGGCGCTATCGAAGATTACCACTCTGTCCACCGACTACAACTACGGGGGAGCGGACTGTGGCGGCGGGGCGCCACGTTTGGTGATCTTCACCACCACCTCAGATAACTTCGAGGGATACCTGGGGCCGCCGCCAGAGTTTACCAATTGCTACTACGGGTGGCTGAACACGGGAAATCTCACCGCAGACAGTTCGACCCGTTGGGTATTCGATAATGGCAACACGTTAATGACCTGGTCGCAATTGGTGGCAAGCTATGGGACCGATACACTTACCGATATCGAAATCGTCGTGGACAGCGGATGGATCACGCCGAGAGGCCAGGACGTCATGATCGACAATTTCACGATCGACAACAAGGTGATGCAAGCCAGTAATACCGTTTCGCATTGAGTTATGACTTCTCTTTTCGTAATCGCGCGGCGCCGTGATGAGCAGGGACGGAGCTCTCACTCACGGTACAGATGCGATTCCGTTCCACAATAGTCCGTCGAGGCGTCTGTCAGTAGGGAGCGGAGTGGATTTCTCGTTTTTAATTATTATTATTATTCTGGCTGCGCAACTACTTCGATTTCATCACGTAGACGCCATCCCAGCCGGGTTCCGGCGGTTCTTCCATAAATTCGAGGCAACGCTGCAGGAGCACCTGAGTGGGGCCGTCATTGGGATACGTGGCCAACAGTTCGCCGAAATTTCCGGCTGCCTCGCGCCAATTCTGGCTGCGGTACACATCGAGTGCGGCATTGTACTGAGAGAGCAATGTAGCGTAAGTGTGGCGTTCCGAAATTGGCGCGAGTAACTCGTAGATCACCACCGGCTGTTTCTTTCCCTTGACGCGGATGCGGTCGACTTCGCGCGCGACGAACTGAGGCGCGACTTGGTTGTAAGTGCTCTCGCTGATGATCACGCGGCTTCGATATTGTTTGGTCATACCCTCCAGGCGGGAGGCGAGATTGACGTTGTCGCCCATGACCGTCCATGCCAGGCGCTTGTCGGATCCCATGTTGCCTACGTTGACCGGGCCGGTGTTGAGCCCGATGCCGATGGCGATGGGGCGGCGCCCTTGCTCCGCCCATTGGCGGTTGAGTTGTTCGAGAGCTGCGATCATCTCCAGCGCGCAGCGGCACGCACATTCGGCGTGATCTTTTTGCGGATAGGGAGATCCCCAGAACGCCATAATGGCGTCGCCGATGTATTTGTCGAGCGTGCCGAGGTTGCGGAAAAGAATGTCGGTCATCGCGGAGAGATATTGGTTCAGCAGGTGGACGAGATCATCCGGCGTCAATCCCTCGGAGAGCGAGGTGAAATCGCGAATGTC
The DNA here is from genome assembly GCA_963821295.1 of uncultured Acidobacteriaceae bacterium. Taxonomy (GTDB): domain Bacteria; phylum Acidobacteriota; class Terriglobia; order Terriglobales; family Acidobacteriaceae; genus Acidiflorens. The sequence continues at coordinate 539,823 of CAWGDB010000005.1, forward strand.
GCTGAACATCACGGTCAGATCCTGGACTTCGCCTCCTGGACGAATGTACTTTTGCGGATCTTTTTCGATTAACGCAATCACTCCGGGCGAAAGGTATTGAGAGAATGTCTTACGGATTTTGCGCTTCTCGCGCTCCTCGTGGATTACCCGGAAGCTGGTAATGGAGGCATACGACGCGACCAGCGTCGCCGCCGGGATTACGAAGCTGTATGAGCGGCCCCAATGAACAAAGCCGAAATAAACAAACCACGCGAATGCGCCCAGCGCCACGATAGCGGTAATGGTGGCAACCAGAGGACGGGAATGTCCGAACCACAGACCCAAACCAAGGCCGAAGAGAACGATGAAGCCGATGTCGACGATCTCTTCGTTGAAACCGCGGATTAGAAAGGTGCGGCCAGGCTCGGCACTGTGCAGAAGATTATCGAGGATGTTGGCATGGATCTCGACGCCCATGTAACCGGAGCCCTGCTTCTCAAACGGAGTGTTGCGCAGATCGCCGATGCCGAGCGCGGTCCCGCCAACAAAGACAATTTTGCCGTGAAACGCGTCAGCGGGAACTTTGCCATCGATCACATCGACCATCGAGTAATGAGGGTAAGAACGATAGGGGCCGACGTAGTTGATGAGCGCGGTAGCGTTCTGCCAGGGATGTAGCTCGTGATTGCCAAATTGAATGCGCTCGATGCCGTCGGAGGCGATGTAGGCCGCGATCTGCTGATCGGGAATGCTTTCATATTGCCGGAGAGCCTGTAACGCCAGCGATGGGAAAAAATCCTGGTCCTGATAGCGGATGATGAAGAGGGCGCGGCGAATGGTTCCGTCGGCATCAGGAGCAATGTTGAAGAAGCCATACGAGGAGGCCGCTTCCGCGAGCTTGGGAAGATTCGCTTCCACGCCGGCGGCCACCGGTCCTTCCGCCTGAATCCAGGCCTGGCTGAGATCGAAGTCATGGTCGCCGGATTTTACTTTCAGGACCTGCGGGAAGGCCTTTGCCCATGCGATGTTGAAATAGGCCTCGGCCAGCTTGGGGTCGGAGAATTTGGAACGCTCCGCGCTTAGAAAGAGATGGCCGAGGACGACGTTGCCCGCGTCTTTCAAGGCTGCGGCGAACTGGGCATCGACGTCAGCCTGTTGCTGGAGCGCCTGGAGCTTATTTTGCAGATTCCCGGGTGCAGAGGGTCCGATTTCGCTTTGCAGCTTTGCGAGGACGGCCAAGGCTTCGCTGCTGGCTGCGGTGGGGAAGGTTACGTCGAAGGCGATCACATTGGCGCCGTTTTGTTTCAGCCGACGCACGAGCAGTGCGTAGTTGCTGCGCGGCAGAGGATAAGAGCCGATGGTTTGCAGCGTCTTATCATCAATGCCGACGATGACGATGCGAGGGTCCACAGCGCGTTTGCCTCGCAGCGCAAAGCGGAGATCGAGTGTGCGCTGCTCTATCTGCTGGAGAAACAGAAATCCCGCGCGCTGGTTGCCGCCGATTCCGGAACATGCGAACAGGGCCAGACCGGCAGCCGTCGCCGCCAGTGCGATGGCGGCGTGGGTATGGTGCGAAAGCCATCTAGCTGCAGCTCTAAAAGGCACCCACATCCCCGCGATGGTCAGAACTGGCCGCTTGGATCACTTCGCTGGATTGGTGGGAGGAGTGCTACCACCCCGGGTCTCCGCGATTCCCAAGCCCACTCCTAGTCCGGCAGCCAAACCAATTCCGATCCAAACGTTGCGCATGGTGTGGCCGTGCTTGGCCACGCTCACAGGCTCAGGAACATTGGTGTCCTGCATGCTGGCCTCGAGGACCGGAGCGGGAGTCGAGGTGGCTTCGTAGCCTCCGGGAGGGACATCGGGGCCGATGACGACCATCTGGCCCGCGGTAAGCGTGATGGTGTTGGTCGAACCGGCTGAGACATTGTCGCCTTTGAGCACTTTCGCCCCGGCCACTGGCGTGACCGCGACTTTACCCACGTAGCAGATCACTCGGGTCTGGTTGTTTTCAAAGCTGACGTAGAAATCGGTTCCAATCACACCGATGACGGCATTTGGAGTTTTGACTTCGTACTTGCCATCCGGCTTGGTGATCTTGACGACCTGGTTGCGCAGCTTGCCATAGTTGACTTCGATCGAAGTCTGCTGAGAAGCGGCATTGCTCTGCACCACTTTGAGTTCGCTGTTGGAGCCGAGACTAAGGATGGAACCGTCGGTAAGGCCGGCGCGCAAGCGTCCCTGCGTATCGGTCTTCAGCAGGTCATTCCAGTCGAGAGTGTCCTTGACCTTGACCGTCTGCGCATTTCGCGATGCGGCGGGAATCAACGCCTTAACTTGCCCCGCTGTTTGGTTATCGGCAGCCCAGATGGGCGTTGCAGAGAGAAGCAGAGACAGCAAGATCGACAGCAGTGGTTTGAGCACGCTGAAACCCTCCAGATCTTTTACAGGGAAACCCTTAGCCGGATTATGCCAGAAAGGAGAGTGAAGTCAAGAATTGGATATGGTGCGGTATTACGGTGGGGATTCACCGGCCTCGAACTTTAGACCCGGCTAGGTACCGGTGCCGGGAGATGCTTCCTCGTCGTTGGAGGGAAAGTCGGGAGAAAGATCGGCAGAAAAAATTGGCGGGGCGTTCGGAGGAAGCGCATGCAAGGTGGCGCGGAGGGAAGAACGTCCACGCGCAAGACGTCGGAAACGGTGAATGGAAGAACCCAATGTTCGCTTGCGCCTCTCGAGTTCGAACCAGCGGAGATAATGGCGCACAATGTGTGGCATGGTCATCCTGATGGCAGCGGCATAGTTCTGTTCGGCTGCACGACGCTGATCCCGAGGCGACTCCAGCAGACCGATCAATTGGGCGGCGAGATCGACCGGGTCTCCAGTTTTGTAAAAACTAATAGCCATATCTTCGTCGGCCGCCATGTCCCGAAAATCGCCCAGGTCCGCCGATACGATGGGCACACCATATTCGCATGCCTGATGCGCGGGACCACTGGATCCAGTTGCCGAGTCATAGGGCAGCACGACGATGCTCGCGGTGCCGAATAGCTCGGGCACGGCTTGTTCGGGCACATAGCCGCGAAATTCGATGCGCGGGTTGTCTCCGTATTTTTTGCGGATCGATTCCCAATAGCCCGGTTTGGTATGGTGGTTGGCTCCCGCGATAATCAAGCGCGCGTTGGGCACTCTCCGCAAGACCGCCGGAAAGGCTTCCATCACCGTCTCCAGCCGCTTGTATGTTCCCCAGTGCCCGATGGCGAGAATACGCTGATCGGGATTTCCGCGCAGCGAAAAGTCGGGCGGACTGGGACAAGGCGCGAAGGTGCCGTGTGTGCCGAGGAGAACGTTTTGGGCAGAATATTTTTCGGCGAGAGTGCGGCGATATCCCGAGAGCAAGACTGAAATCGAATTGGCCCTGAGGAGCACGCGCGTGGCAAGACTGCTGCCCAGACGATAGAGTCCCTCTCGCTTGACGCCGGCGCCACCAAAATCGACGTGCTCCAGGATGTGATGCAGCGTTACGTGCGTGAAGTAACCTAGCACACGGGTCAGGGCCGGGGTGCACAAACCCGCGAAGGCCGCTACCGGGTATTCCGGCGTGGCGAAACTGGAGTAGACGAGGTTGAACCAGACTACATCCGGCCGGCAGAGATGCACCGCTTTGGCCAGCCGCAAAGGGTTGGCGACACTGTTCGCTTCCCAGCAGCGAATCACGTGAAAGCCGTCCAATTCTTCTTGTTGATCGGCGCTGATGGCCTTGCCATGCTCGTCGGTGCTCCATTCATAGTCAGTGAGCTTGTCACCAAGAATGGTCAGGTTGACGAGAGGGTTGCGCTGGAGTTCGCGGGCCAGGTGAAAGCCGTATTCATTCAACTGCCGGCCGCTCGGGGGAAATGCACTGACTAGACAGATACGCATGGGCCCATTCTTAAAACGATTTAGAAGACGGTGATCTGGAAATACGGGCGAAACTGCTGAGTGCCCGCGCCAGCAAAATTGAAAAAGGTCTGCTGCTGTATGCCAGCGGAGAAACGAATCGGGTAACGCACGGGCAGTTCATGTCCGTTCTGTTCAAACTTTCGGCTAACGGGCATTGCATAGGAGACTGCGAACCCGCTCTGGACAGCGTCATAGGCGTGGAAACCCATGTTGCGGGAGTAAGCGGCCGAAGTCTGTACGCTCCAGTTGCGCGCGGGAGAGAACTCCACGCTGCCGGCGGGGCGAAATGCCTGCGCAATCCCGTACTGGCTGAGTTCAACCCGCCATGAGCGGAGATACTCTCCAATGGCTCGAAACTGGAGACGATCAGAAATTCGCCGCTCGATTCCTCCATAGGTGGAGGTGTAATAGAACTCGCGGATGATGGGACCGAACTGCTCATCGCGCGCTCCCCATCCGGTGACGAAAGCGGTTTTTGCCCAGGGTCTCCCGACACGAAAATCCAGGGCGCCCGCTAAATCGCGGGAATGCTGTGGACCCTGTTCGGTGAATGGTCCGGCTTCGTGAATTGCGTAGCCGCTTACTGAAACCCAATCGAAGAACGAGCTGGTTTGCAGATACAGGAATTGGCGAAAAAGATTCTGGTTCATCTCGTAGGGATCGGCGTTATCCCGGCGGGTGGTTTGCTGAATGCCGCCGCTGAAATTGAAAACGTTGTCGCCGAGGCGAAACGACGGATTGACGGCAAAGTTGAAGGAATAATCCCAAGTGTCGCGATTGACAATGACATTGGCGCTGGGGAGTGAGATTACGCCGCGCGCATTGCGGACCTGAAAGAACCCTCCGGCATCCGGCATACCGGCCACGTGGAGATGGAAAGCTTCGGTCCACTGGCTCTGGATCGACGACCGGGGCGGAGGCAGCGTGCCGGGCGTGGCAGCAGCTAGCTGAGCGTCGAGAGCGTAAACAGTTGTATCTTCAAAGATGGGCGACAGGGAGTAGTCGGAGAGAAAGCTTAGCGTGTGGTTGATGCGCAGCCCTTCGTCGGCGCTGGCGCGCAACATTTCGGTGTCGGCAGCCTGATCTTCGCCCGCGGCATCCGCGGCCTGGGCAAAAGCGGTTAGGGCTTGCGCGTTCTGTCGCAACTGGCGGAGCTCGTTGGCTCTTGCCAGGAAGTATGGGTAACTGAGGTCCTCCTCGTTCTGCCCTTTGCTGACTATGTCGAGTTGCGCCTGAGCGCGAGGCGTGTCGCCCAAGGCCAGATACGCGTTGGCGAGTCCGACGCGCACGTCCATCTCATTCGCGCCGGCAGCGAGCGCCCGCTGAAAGTAGGTTTCGGCGAGAGGATACTCATGCATGCCGAGAAACAGGTCGGCCGACTCCATCAACTCAATACCCGTAGGCGGCGCGGTGCGCCCGACCGCCGATTCCATCAGGGCGAGCGTGATCTGACGGCGAGTGTCATCCATCTCACCTTTGTTCATCATCAGGCGTGCGATCGCCAAACGAACACTGACGCGATCGCTGCCGGGAGCAGTGAGCGCGCGTTCGAAGCGATCCATGGCGGCCTTTTGTTCTCCGAGAACGCTGAGAGCTTCCCCGGTCACGAGATAAATGGTGTTCGGCCCCTGCTTCTCCGCCAATTCGACATACTGGTTGGTTCGATCACGATCGTGAAGCTGGGCATAGCATCGGGCAAACTGGGCGTCTACCATGCCATTGCCGGGCGCGATCTTATCCGCAGATTGCAGTTCGGCGATCGCGTCCTGATATTCATGCTCGTCATAAAGCGCACTCGCCAGCGCCAGATGAAGTGGAGCGTCGTTGGGCGAACTCTTCAGAGCGATGCGGTATTCCGCAATCGCTCGCTTCAACATACCTTCATCGCCATAGGCGGTTCCGCGAATCAGGTGCAGAGCAGTGGAGTCGCCCATTTCTTTTTCGGCGAGCTTAGCCTGTTCGAGAGCCGGCCGCGCCCGATGCAGATCGAGATCGGCATATGCCATGCCCAGGTGGGCTTCCCCATTTTTGGGCTCAAGCTTAAGTGCGGCCTCGAAATCCGATGCGGCAGCGGAGCTTTTGCGAAGATCGTGCAAAATGAATCCGCGATTCACATAGGCGGTGGCCACGTTGGGACCGCGCTCGATCGCTTGCGTAAATGCCGCTTGCGCCTGATCGAGGTCTCCATTGTGCTTGTAGACATAGCCGGCCAGAAGCGGAAGATCGGGTTCCTTCGGAAGCACGTTTTCATAGTTCGTGGCCAGTTGCAGCAATTCGTCGTAGCGCTCCAGGTGGAGCAAGTCGTATCCGAGATAAACGATCACGTCCCGGTCGTGGGGAACTTTCTTGATCACTTCGCGTCCCACATCCGCCGACTCCTGATACTTCCCCGTCCAGGTCAGGTATCTTTCTTTTTCACGCATCACAAACGGATCTTGCTGCATTTGCGCGGACGCACGGTTTAACCATTCCGCCGCCAACGGAAACTGATGAGCTTCAATAGCGGCGTTCATGCCGCCGGCAATCACAAAACTGTTTTTGGGAGCCAGGCTGTTTGCTTTGCGATAATCCCCTTCGGCCTTGGAGAATTCGCGGCGCGCGGTGTACATATCGCCCAGGGCGAGATACGGCACATAGTAGCGGGGATGCGCTGCGGCCAGCCTCTGGAGAAACTTTTCAGCTTCCTTGTCGCGCCCAAGCTGGCGGGACACCGATCCCAGCGATGTGAGCGCCAGTTCATTGTCGGGATCCAAAGCAAGAACCTTCTTATAGATGGCCAGAGCTTCTTCGCTCTGTCCCATCTTCACCAGCAAATCGCCGTTCAATTGCAGAGCATTCGGATCCTTGGGATCGAGCGCCAGCGCATCGTGGACGTCCTGCAGCGCGCTCTGTGAGTCGCCGGCATACAACTCGACCATCGCACGCAGGCGAAGGAAGTCTTCCCGGCTTCGACCCGTGATATTCAACTGGCCGATTTCGGATTGCGCCGTCGCTAATTGTCTGTTGGCGGCGGAATCATCCTGCACGCGTTGGTACACCTGCACCAGGTTCAGATGCAACTGGATTGCATAGAGCGGTCCCTCGGCTGGAGATTGCGGCAGGTTGTTGAGCGCGGCTGTATATTCCTTTACCGCGTCCTGATTGCGATCTTCGAGCTTCGCGATTTCCCCGCGGATGGCATGTAGCCGGTAGTGATTCGCATCCAGTTTCTGGGCGCGATCGAGATAATTTTTGGCGGCATCCAGTTCACCAGTGCTCATGTCAGCCTGGGCTGCCGACAACTGCAGGTTCACATCTCGCGGCGCTGCGTCCGCAGCCTGAGCATAGAGTTTTGCGGCTTCTTCTCGCTTGCCAGCAAGTTGATAGGTGAAGGCAAGTTCAGCCTTGATGCCGGGAGTTTTATTGGCGAATCGATTTCAATGCCGCGATGGCGGCCGAGTAATTCCCCGTTTCGCGATAGAAGCCAGAAAGCGAACGCATGACCTCGGGATTATTGGGCGAGCGGCGCTTCGCCAGGTCCAGATAGTGTTCGGCGTCGTTCATCTGATTCAGGCGTTGGTAGGCGAGGGCGAGCAGCAACTCAGAGCGCGCGTCGGGCCGTAACTGCTCGGCCTGCCGCAACGATTTCACCGCTTCGTCGTACTCTCCAGACTGGAGGAGCATCTCGCCCAGCAGCACTCTGTCGAGCGTTCGCCGCGGATCGGCGGCTACAACCCGAGTCAGGATTTTCACGGCTTCTTCTCGACGTCCCATGCGGGCGTAGGTCTGCGCCAGACCGGATTGGCCTTCGAGCGAGGAAGGATTGATGCGAAGGCCGCGGTCGTAGGCGTCGACGGAGGCTTGTGTTTTGCCCGCCAGACGCGCCACGTAGCCGAGCAAGAACCACAACTGCGGATCGCCCGGAGCCGCCTCGACCGCGCGCTGCGCATAGTCGACCGCGGCGGTGTAGTTACCGCTCTTGAGCGCGGACTCGGCTGCGCGCGCCAGGCGGGCATTCTGGATGTTCGATCCCCAGCCCATGGGTTTTTCCGGCGGATTGACTGGCGGCATTTTTCGTTTGGCCGGACTTTGTTTGGTCGGCCGTTGTTTGATCAGGTTTCGTTTGGTCGGACTGCGCTTGATCGGGGTTGGCGGAATTTACCTTGTAGGTTTGCGCGAGGCTGGGCATGCACATTGCCAATGCGAGCGACACCGTCGACAAAACTCTGAAGTATGAAATCCGGGAGTTCAATCTGCCTCCGCCAAGTTTCTGGCTGAGATTGCGATACTTCGATTCGGAACTCCTGTCAGATGTTGGCTATGGCTGCTATCTTGCGGCGCTGCCGGTCGAAACTCGCGGGTTGAGACGAAGCAACCAGTCTGAGCGGCAAACAATCAAAGTTGGGCAACCGGAGGACAATGTGCAAAGGCAAGACTTCGTCGACCGTGCCGCGCGTCCCTTTCCACTGACCCTCGTTTTTCTGGTGGCGCTTCTGGTGCATGCCCCACTGCTGCTGATGCAGCTTCCGCTGAAGTCGTACGACACGAACTTCCATATTTTTTTCGCTTCGCACTACGCGCAGCACTGGTTCAATCCCTGGAACCCGAAGTGGTATGCCGGATTTTCGCAGACGACCTATCCGCCACTGCCGCAACAGTGGATCGCGATTGTTTCGCGCGTGACCGGACTCGACATGGGCTACATGCTGGTGCAGTTCGTCGCGATTTTGCTGCTCGCGCTGGGCGTATACCGCTTCTCCGCATTGTGGGTCGGCCGGCGCGCCGCTTCTTACGCCGCACTGGCTAGCGTGCTTCTGGGATCGGAAGCTTTTCTGGTGTATTCCGCCGGGCAACTGGCTACGACTTTTGCGGCTCCGTTGTATTTGAATGCGCTGCCTTACATCTACGAATGGATCCGTGGCAACAACTGGCGATCTTTTCTCAAGGGCGCGGTGTTGGCGGTCGCGGCTGCGGCAGCCCATCATGCGACTCTGCTTTTCGGATCTTTTTTGTTCGCGCTGCCAGTGCTCGCGCTGGCTGTGATCGATCTTCGACAAAGCCGCCGCTCATGGGAAAGCGGCTTCATTTTTCGAACTGTGTTCGTCACGGCAGTCGTTGGAGTGTTGGTCGCGATTGTGCTCTTGCCTTTCTGGATGGCTCTCATCAAGTATCCGGTTACGCAGGCTCCTATTCCCCATCCCAGCCGCGCGAATTACATCCTGAGCCCGCAATGGGGGCTGAATTATTTTGTTGTTCCCTATGGGGCGATGATTTTGGCTTTCCCTTTTATCTTTCTGCGCGGTTCGGCGATTCCGCGGCTGCGGCCGCTCTTGCTGGGCTTCTGGGTCACGTTTCTTCTGGGACTCGGCAGCACCACGCCAGTTGCGCGGTTGTTACTTGGCCGCGCCTATGAAGTGTTGACGATGGAGCGATTCACTTACTGGGCAACTCTGCTGGCCCTGCCTTTTATAGGACTGCTCGCCGAGGAATTGGTTGCGCGCGCGCGGTGGCGGTCCCTGGCAGCGGTGACGGTGGCCGCGGGTTTGACATGTGCCGGAGCCGTGGCGTGGGCGAATCTCAAGCCTGCCGACGCGGATACATTTAAGGTTGATTCAGTGGCGGCGTGGTTGAATCGCGATGGCCACAACCGCTATCGCTACATCACGCTCGGATTTGGCAACAAGATCGCCCGGTTGGCGATGCTTACCGATGCCAGCAGCGTGGACGGGGAATGGAACTCGGGCCGATTGCTGCCGGAGCTGACCGAGCACGGCGCGGGCGCGCTGACCAGCTCGAAATTTTTTGGCAAGGCTGGACTCGATGCCCTGACCGCGATCCTTCAGCACTCTGACCGGTACGGGTTGAAATGGGTTTTTGTGCGGGATCCTTATTATGAGCCGCTGCTGGTATTTTCTGGCTGGCGACGAGTGGATGATCTGGAAGACCGCACGATTGCGGTCTGGGAAAAGGATGCGGTTCCCCCGGCGACTCCCATCGACTCGCCGCAAAAGCCCCAACCCTGGCAAGGAATATTGTGGGGCATTCTGCCCATCGGGAGCAGCGTTTTCGCGATGTTGCTGCTGCTGCTGATTCCGGCTCGGCGCCGCATCGAGGAGGTAGCCAGCCCGCCCGTGAAACCCGCCTCAGCTGAACACGAAGATAACAATCTCGTGGTAGGGAGATTCATCTCATGAACGCCGATCACGGCAATGCGGGCACCAAGAGGGGTGGATACTTTTTGGCATTGGCGTTGGTCTGTGCCACTGTGGCCTTGATCGTGATTGGCACATTGTGGCCGAATCAAGCGGGCTCAGGTGTAGCTGATCCGAACGCCGCGCTTATTGCTTCGTCTTCATCACCCAGCGCTGCTGTGAATAGCGTACTGGAACAGATCGCACGCCGGGATTGGCACTCCGCCTATGAACTTCTCGGCAATAAAGGCGAGTTCACGGAGACCGATTTCGTGCGGGATCTGACAGGCGCTTATGGCAGCCTGCGGAGCTATGCGACGCTGAACCGTTTCGACACGCAACCGCTGCGGGAGTCCTCCGATCAAGCTAACATCCGTGCTCACATGCTGTGGTCGTCGGTCGTTGGGACTTTTGAGGATTCGCGAGATCTGAACGTAGTAAGAAATGGCAGCCATTGGCAGGTGGCATGGCCGCTGGTAAAAGAGCCGCGAGTTCCTCCTCAAGTCATCCCCGTGAACTATTTGCGATGGGATGTGATCTATCGCGGTGCGCAGGACGATTGGGGTGCGCAGGATGTCGAAGCGCCGCATGTGCGAATCGTGGCGATGCATCCCGTGGATCGCGCCGGCGAAGTTATCGTGATGGGAGAAATTCTCAACGAGGATGTGGTTCCGGCATTTGTGACTGTGAAGGCGACCTTGCTTGACAAAAAAGGCTCCGCCATTGCGACCGAGGATAGCTTCGACAAAATCTCTCACGTCCTGCTGCCCAAACAGGTATCGCCTTTCCGGATCGATTTCCGAAACGTGCAGATGTCACAGGTGGACAGCATACGCATGGAGCCGGCCTCGAATCTTGTGCCCGCCTCAGCGGACCCGGTGATCGGAATTGAATCGCAGAAACTGAACCCCGTGCCGGATGCATCTCTTTCCGGACAGCTTGTGAATCAGGGTGGGCAGGTCGTGAACGTAGCTCACGTGATTGCCACCTTCTATGACGGCAGCGGGCAGATTGTTTGGGTAGCGGATGAATATCCCAGTCGTGCGCTGCTTCCGGAGACGCCGGTCCCTTTTCTGATTTCACTGCCGGCCGATGTGTCGGCGAAGACGAAGACGTTCCGCACGATCGCCACTACTTACATTTCGAGTCGCTTCCAATGAAGCGGGGGATCACATCTCTTTTTGTAGCGGCGCTCCTGGCGGGCGTTGCAGCGGCACAGCCCACCGACTCGAACCAGGATTCGAACCCGGATTCGAGCTCGATTTCGAAGTCAGATTCGAACTCTGGTCTGCACTTCCCCAGGAATATAGAAGCCGGTAGCGCATTCTCGGTGACGACTTCCGGCTCGGGCGCGGCGACCTTGTACATTGTCGGGCCCGGCGATGCACTTCAGCGAAAGTTCCAACTGGGAGAAAGCATCGCCTTTGGACCTGACGATTTGCATAATGCCGGGCATTATGTGGCAATTCTGGATGCTGGATCGACGACGCAGTCGGAGCAGTTTGATGTTGCCGCTTCGCCGCAACCTGCGTCTCTGAGCTTTTTGGCGAAGCCGTCACGCTTGCCTGTGAACCTGCCTAAAGGCATCAGCGGAGTCGTTTACATCTTTGATGTTTTCGGAGATCTGATTCTTCAGCCGCAGGAAGTTTCGTTCGAGCTATCCGATGCGCCGGGCGGCACGCAAACGCACACCGCGACCAGCCATGACGGCGTCGCATGGGTGCAGATGAATTCCGCGGCCAAGGCTGGCTCCGCACACTTTCAGGCGAGCGATGGAAATGTTCGGGCAACGCGAGTGGTGCAGGAGGTTCCGGGGGAACCTTGCGCGATCCACCTGACGGCTAAACCGGCACCGGGGCGAAGGGTTCTTTTGCAGACGGAGCCGGTGCGAGACTGCAACGGCAATCCTGTTCCCGACGGAACGATTGTCAGCTTTACGGAAACCTATGCCGGACGCCAGTCAACGGTCGACGTGCCGCTCAAGCGTGGGGTGGCGCAAACGGAACTTCCCGCGCAAGCCGGAGCTGTAATCTCGGCCGCGGCGGGAGTGGTGCTGGGCAATGAGATTCGCTGGAGCGCGCGATGAGGCCAATCCGCAGACGCTCGACTTTATTTTCGCTTTGTCTGGGGTTGCCTACACTTTTCGCGCTGCTGATGGCGGCGGATACTCAGCCCGCCGTTCGCATCGCTCGGATGAATACTGTAGGACCGCGGCCGGTGGAGACACAGACGCAATCGTCGGTGATCCGCGACTACCTGTTGGCCTGGCAGACCATGGGGACGGCCCTGCGCGAGAATCGCGCAGATTTACTCGACGCATACTTTGTGGGGCAGGCGAAGGAGAAGCTCAGCGATACGATTCGCGAGCAGCAGAATATCGGGCTGCGGACAAGCTACCGGGAGAATGCTCACAACATCAAAGTGGTGTTTTATTCGCCCGAAGGCTTGTCGATTCAACTGACGGACGAAGTGGAATACGACGTTAACGTGCAGAGGGGCGATCACGGATTGGGGTCACAACACGTACGCGCGCGATATGTCGCGGTCTTGACGCCAACTGAATCGCAGTGGAAGGTGCGCGTGTTCCAAGGCGGAACGCCATGAGGTTAATGGCGAAGATGGTCAGAGCAGGTGCAACAAAGTTCGCGGGCACATTGATCCAGCAGTAATCGATCCTGCAGTAACCGTTAGAGGCCAGGAGCCCAAGGCATGATCTCGGTTGTGATCCCGATTTACAACGAAGAAGAAATCATACCGTTGCTTCACGATGCCGTCAGCAGCGCTATGAATGAACTCGAGGGGCGATGGGAAGTTGTCTACGTGAATGATGGGTCAAAGGATTCATCTCTGCATTTGTTGCGGCAGGTGCAAGCCGCCGATCCACATGTTGTAGTCGTAGACCTGTCGCGCAATTGGGGCCACATGGGCGCGCTTCACGCCGGGCTGCAAACCGCCCGCGGTGAGGCAATTGTGCTGATGGATGGCGATCTCCAGGATCCGCCCGAAGTGGTGCCGAAGTTAGTCGCCGCGTGGCGCGAGGGCGCACAGGTGGTGACGGCGGTCAGACGCAGCCGGCAGGAACGGCGCAAATATCTGGCGGTTCTCTTCCCGCTTTTCTATCGCGTGCTGGGCGCGATTTCCGACTATCCGATTCCGCTTAATGCGGGCATTTTCGGCCTGCTCGATCGCCAGGTGCTCGACTCGCTCAATGGTCTGCGCGAGGGCAACCGCTACCTTCCGGGATTGCGAGCGTGGGTGGGATATCGCACTGCAATCGTCTACTATGACCGGCAAGACCGCGTTGGCGGCGAGGGCAAGCTCAGCTTCATGAGCCGCATCAAGTATGCGATGGACGCCATCACCAGTTTCAGCTACAAGCCTCTGCGCATGACCTTCGTTCTGGCCTCGCTGTCGTTCTTTGCCGCCGTGGTCTTCGCCTTTGCGGCTCTTGTGTCGAGCGGGAATGGGATGTTCTATGGCCTTTTCGCCACGATTTTCCTGATGAGCAGCCTTCCTCTGTTGTGCCTGGGAATCATGGGGGAATACTTGGGGCGGGTTTACGACGAGGTGCGGGCACGGCCACTCTCGATTATCAATCGCATTTATCAACCCGATCAGGTCTTCGCCTCTACGGGAATGAGGTCTGAGGAGGTCGTCGACATAGGCGATGGCAAGATGGAGAGAATGTATCCGGCAGCCTGAACTCCACCATCACAATCTAGTGTGAGGCCGGTTTCGTGCCGCCGTCGCATTTTGCGGAGCCACGCTCGATGGCGGTGCCTTCTTCGTAGTCGTTCCAGGTGGCAATCAATAGAAACGGAAGCGGATGGTCGGCAGTGTAATACTGCTGAGGCAATTTCATGGTATCCGATAAGGTTGCGCCGCAGCGCTGCGACATGAATCGTCCCAGGCTCCAGGATGCTTTCCGGTCGTCGAACCCGGCCCAGGCGGCTCCAACTGCGATTTTGTCGGGATACTTGGTTTGCATCGTGTGATAGAAATCGCGCAGGTAATCTTCTCCCCAATTGCTTCCGTCTTTCGCCCAACCTTTCTTTCCGGGATTCACCCACGCATAGAAGCCGTCAAAGTCCGCCACGTAAGGAGTCTGGCGGTATTCGTAGATCAGCAACGGAGGAGACGGCCACTTATTGATCTCCGTGCGCACCCGGTTCCAGTCCGTGTGGCCTCCCTTGGGGAAAATGAAGATCACGGGACGCCCTTTGTAAGTCAGGTAGGCTTGACTTCCGGGAGCGCCCGGCGCCAGATATTTGTCGCGGAAGGAATCGAAAGAGACGAGCGCGTCGTCGGTCGCTTCGTCGGCTTCCTTTTCGGTTTCGTCATACATCATGGCAACCGTGAAGTCGTGCTCGGGCGCGATCGATTGCAGCAAGGCATAGCTTTTATCGAGGAAAGGCTCGCGGTCCCCGTACCAATCCACCACAAACCCGGAAATCCCGAGATTCTTCGCCTGTGCTATCTGGCTCTTCAGGGTTATGGGATCCTGCGAAGAATAGCCGACATCGATGTGTTGGGGATGGCCAAACCAGGGCTCGTACACCGCCAGAACTTTGGTAGGTCCAGAGGCTGCGGGAGCTGACTCTCGGAATGACTGGCGCACACTGATCTGGCGGGCGGGAGTATGGGTACAGCCCTCAAAGGTGAACAGGAGCGCAGCAACCAATGTAAATGGGAGACGAAGGGCCATCGGGACTGCTCGATTAGAGGCTTGGTGTGAAGCGAGGGTTGCAGGGCGAGTTTGTGCATCTCACCATCCCTTGTGGGCAGCTAGAACGTTATTAGTTGCATCAGAGAACCAACTCCATTGGGAACCGGTTTGCGCTCCTCGGGCGCCGGGCCGGCTCAACATTCGCCACTTTGGAGCCGGGGCCTGTGCCGTGTCGTCGAGTATGATCCAGCGAATCGCCGCGAGAACGAGATCACCACGAGAGCGTGTTCTGGGTGGAAGCGCCGTGATGTTGACAGGGCTTGGCCTGGTAACCCTGATCAACTTCGCCTATAACCTGGCGGTCGCCAGATTTCTTGGGCCCGTCGCGTTCGGCCACACAACGGCCGTCTACACTCTCCTAATTCTCATTTCGTCGGTCACGCTGTCTTTCCAGATTCTGACGGCCAAAATGGTGGCGCAGCGCGGGTCTCCCGAGGCGCGAAGCCTTGCCTACCGGAGATTCCACAGCTGGGCCTGGGCAGCCGGCATTTTTGTCAGCGCGCTACTGCTGCTGTTTCGCAACACCATCACCAACTATCTGAACCTGAACGATCCCTTACTCATCGTACTGCTGGCGATTGGCACGACGTTTTACGTTCCTCTCGGAGCGCGCCGCGGCTACATTCAGGGCGTTTGCAATTTCCGGCACCTCGCCAGCAATCTTGTGCTGGAAGGTCTCACGCGGTTGTGCGGCTCGTACCTCTTGATTGAGATGGGCAAGGGCGTCAGGGGTGTAATCGCTGCGAATGCCGCAGCTGTGGTCGTGGCCTATTTCTTTGCGCGCTCGAAGGTGCGCAGCTCGGCGGATGCCGGGTCCGGCGTCACAGTTGATTTCAGGGAGAGCCTGCAAGCCGCGGTTTTCTTCGCGGGCCAAGTGGTCATCAACAACTGCGACATCGTGGTGGTCAAACACTTTTTCCCCGCCGAGATCGCGGGCATTTACGCCGCAGTGGCCATGGTGGGACGTGTGGTGTTCGCGTTTTCGTGGTCAATTGTGAGCAGCATGTTTCCGATTGCGGCGGAGAGTCACAGCCGGAATCAGGAAGACCGCGGAGTTCTGGGGACGACGATGCTCTTGGTCTCCGGCATCTGTCTGGCGTTCATGTTGGGACTGCGGGTGGCTCCCTCGGCGATCTGGACGCATTTGTTTGGGCCCCAATTCGGAACCGTCAGCGGAAGCAATTTCCGTTATCTTCTGGTGCTCTATGCGTTGTCAGCGGGCGTGTACAGCCTGAGCGTCGTCCTTATCGCCTATGAGATGTCGCGCAAGATTGCGAACACCGGCTGGGTGCAACTGGTGGTCGGCGGCGCGGTCGTTGCCGGCATCTACCGGTTCCACTCGTCTCTGGCGCAAGTCATCTGGGTGCAAGTCGTGCTCATGGCGATTCTGGTGCTGTGCGTCGCGATTCCATTCCTGATCGCGCTGCTGAAGAGAGAAAGGGACAATGGAGAGCGCGTGGCCGCGCCCAGATTCGTCAGGCTTCTCAGACCGGTGCATGAGGACGAGGTGATCGCGGAATTCCTCAAGAATGATTTTTACTCTCCGGTCTTCAAGCAATACCAGAGCGCCCTACGAGATCTGGTCGCCGAGCCGGACCTGCGGCACGACGGGCAAAACAGAGTGCGGCGCGCACTTTTCAACGTTCGCCACCGGGCGTTATGGAAAGAGCTTCCCCGGGATACCGAGTGGTTCGAGGCCGAGATCGAGATGAAAGATCTGGACCGTTTTCGGGTATTCCCACGCGCGCAATGGAGAAAATTTGCACTCGGCGATTTCGACCTTACCCAGGTGGCGCAACGGATCGTCGACGACCGTTATCGAGAGCGTGGCAGCGGAGCCTTTCTCGCGAAGATTGACGATCTGCGCGATCACCTGAAACAAGAGAAAGTAGGCGGCGCCGTGCTTCTTATTGGAGAGAATGAAGGTGGCCCGTTTACGATTCTCGATGGCAACCACCGCCTGGTAGCGGCGTTGTTGACTTCCGCGCAAGCACTACGAAGATTTCGCTTCTATTGCGGTTTGTCACCGAGAATGGCGCAGTGCTGTTGGTATCGAACCAACGTTGCCACGCTGACGCGTTATGGAACGAACATGGTTCGCCACTTTGTTCACGATCCGGAAAAGGAATTACACCGGCTGCTGCAATTGTCCACGAAGACGGACGCGCCAGCGGCTTGATAGCCTGGAACACGTCACTGCCAGGATCATCACGCGGACAATCGGTGGGCCGTATTCATGGTGTGGCTATGTCGCTCTCTGCTCAGGCGAAGCGCTGAGGGTGTGGGAACGGGCGACGGTTTGATCGATCGCTTCGATAATCTGATCCACAATGCGGACCAGCTTTGCACCATCCTGTTCCTTGATCGCAGCGGCGCAGAGTTCGCGCCAGTCGTTCCTGATGCTCTCTGCCATATCTCCTCCTCGAAGAATCACTATCTTGAGAGCAAGTCGCGTACCACACTCTAAGTGATTCACAGTAAATGAAAAACCTGAGCGCACTGCGTGTAATTATTTCCCGCTAGCAACCTGGTGGACAAGTCGCAGGAGCAAAAAGCATGATTCAGGCGCGAAAGGGCGGTCACATTTTCCAACAACTTAACGGTGTGAGCAGTAATGGCCTTCCTCGAATCCGCGCGAATTAGAGTCTTTTTCCCAGCCTGCTAGGACGTTGACCCGATAGTTCGCGGCGAGCTTGATGATTACAGTCGAACAAGTAAACGCCAGATCGGTTTCACGCGAAGCCGGGAGGAGTAGTCGATGCCGGGGAAAAAACATCTGCGCGGGGTAAGCGCAAAAGAGCAACGCGAGTACGAGCACATCAAGGAAAGTGCGCAGGAATCGGGTCGCTATGGAAGCCGCGCCAAAGAAGTTGCCGCGCGCACCGTTCTCAAGCAACACAAAGAGAAGGGGCATGAAAAGGGACAGTGAGTCCAATCGGGCGAATGGCTGATGAACACTGAATGGCCGATGAACGGTGGTAATCAGGGTTCCGCTGTATTGTTTCGACGCTTCATAGCGGCTAAATTCGAAGAAAGAAGTGGGTTTTGAGCCTTGGGGACAAATGCTTTGATCCGTATTTTGTTGGCGGATGACAACCCGGCGGTGCGACGCTACCTGCGAGGGCTGCTCGAGCAACAGGAAGGCTGGCGGGTGTGCGACGAAGCATGCGATGGCGCAGAGGCCGTTCGGCGGTTTGAAAGTGGCCATCATGATTTGATTGTTCTCGACTTTCAGATGCCGGAAATGAATGGGTTGGAAGCCGCCCGCAGGATCATCAGGGAGTCTCCGAACACTCCCATTCTGATGGTCACACTCTACCTCTCCAAGCAGTTGTCGGCAGAAGCCCAAAAAGCGGGCATCAAGGGCACATGCCCGAAAACGCACATCAGCTGCGTGGTGGATGCTGTCTCGGCGCTTCTCCGGGAAGAGACCTATTTCCCAAATTAGTCAGTAGAGGAATGGCCCTTTCGGACTACAGCGTTCACTGTATTCGGCTAAATCCGAGTGTCTGCTACCGTGTAGCTGCAGTTCATGGGTAGAGAAGAAATCCTCACATGAGTACGGCAAACTTTACGGACCCTGGGCCTTTCTTCATGGAAGGAGCGCACAGGCATGCGCAGAGTCACGGCGCGCATGTGGTGCAGTTCTATGCCGACGATGGATATCTTCTCGATGGATTGACTGAATTCATTGGCCCCGCCCTTGCTGCCGGCCGGGGTGCGATTGTAATCGCCACGAAAGCTCATCGGGACGGACTCATCCAGCGATTGAAGTCGCGCGGTTTCGACCCAATACACGCTTTTCAACAAGGCCGATATATCGTTCTGGACGCGATGGAAACACTATCGAAGTTCATGCTGCACGGTTCGCCTGATCCGGCACGCTTTGCTGAAGTTGTAGGCTCTGCCCTGGTGCAGGCGGCTGCGGCCTCCGAAGGCGACGAGCCGCGTGTGGTGGCTTTCGGCGAAATGGTTGCGCTCTTGTGGGAGCAGGGAAAGGCCGAGGCAGCCCTTCAAGTCGAAGAACTGTGGAATGGGCTGGCGCGGACGCACTCTTTCTCCCTGCGGTGTGCCTACCCGATGCAAAAGTTCGACCGGAAAGAACACGGCGAGTCATTTCTGAAGATTTGTGCCGCTCATGAGGGTGTGATTCCGGGTGAAGATTACACGTCGTTGGCGAGTGAGGGCGACCGGTCCCGGGTGATCGCGACCCTGCAGCAGAAAGCGCACGCGCTGTGCACTGAGATCGCAGAGCGCAAGCTGGTGGAAGAGGAACTCCGGCGCAGCAAAGCCGACCTCGAATCATTGGTGGAACAGCGGACGGTGGCCTTGCGACAACTTTCGGCGCGGCTGCTCACGTTGCAGGACTCAGAGCGGCGCCGAATCGCGCGTGAACTGCACGATTGCCTTGGGCAATATTTGGTCGGCTTAAAACTCAATGTCGACATGCTGAGGCATTCGCCCCAACACGAGCAATTGTGGTCGGAGTCGGAGCAGTTGATGCAACAATGCATCTCGGAGGTGAGGACGCTCTCCTATCTTCTTCACCCTCCCACCATGGATGCAGCCGGGCTTGCTTCCGCAGCGGAGTGGTTCGTGGAAGGTTTCAGCGAGCGGACTGGCATCAAGGTGACATTGACGGCTTCAGAGAGCCTGGCCCGCCTGCCCGACATGATCGAATTGACCCTGTTCCGAGCGCTGCAAGAGGCACTCACTAACGTGCACCGGCACTCCGGTGGTTCAAAAGCCGACATTCAACTCCTGCGATCCGATACGCAAGTCGTGTTGGAGGTGAAGGACAATGGATGCGGGATGCAACAGAATTTGCTAACTCGGTTTCGTCAAACCGGGAACGGAATGGGTGTGGGCCTCACCAGCATGTGTGAGCGGGTTCGAGATTTGGGTGGAACTTTGCACATTGATTCGGATCTCTGCGGCACCGCGGTACAGATCACGATTCCTATCACAGTTGGGGAAAATGCGGAGGGGTGATCCGGCGGTAATCCAGGGCTATGCGGGGCACAGTACAGGGGTGATAGTGAAGGCAAGGTTGGGAAATTGCGAAGGATCTGCTTTCAGCTCTCCGCCGCGGACGGGGACGGACTGATGACGCTTCGCATATTGGTGGTAGACGATCACCCGATTGTAAGACGTGGTCTAACGAGCCTGCTGGCAGGGCAGCCGGGGTGGGAAGTGGTGGATGAAGCAGTCGATGGGATCGACGCCGTTGATAAGTCCAGCCGGCTAAGTCCGGACATCGTCGTGCTTGACCTGAGTATGCCGAATATGGGAGGACTGGAAGCATGCCGCCTGATCTTGAAGTCGGTTCCGCAGTGTGAAATCCTCATTGTTACGCAGCACGATTCTCCGCAAATGATGCGTGAGGCGGGGCAGGCGGGAGCAAGAGGTTATGTTGTGAAGTCGAACATCGCCAGCGATCTAATCAAAGCGGTCAAGGCGACGAGCCAGCATCGGCCATATTGGCCTGCGGCGGTAGCTGGCTCCACTCGGGAAATGCAGTAGAGTTTGCGCTACAACTAGGTGAATCTCGGTGGGAGGGTAGACATGAAACTTCGAATTCTGGTTGCGGATGATCACGAAGTGGTGCGCCGTGGACTTTGCACACTGTTGCAAGCCCACGAGGGGTGGGAGATTTGCGGAGAGGCGATCGACGGGCGCGACGCCGTCGAAAAAGCAAAGGCGTTAAAGCCTGACGTCGTGATTCTGGATGTCGGGATGCCGAACCTCAACGGTCTGGCGGCGACTCGGCAGTTGATGCAACACGACGCGGGATACAAGATCATCGTGCTCACGATTACCGACGTGGATCAGGTGATTCGCGAGGCTTTGGACGCCGGTGCCAGAGGGTTCGTGCTGAAATCGGATGCCGCGAGGGATCTGGTGGCGGCGGTTGAAGCTCTGCAGCGCAACCGTATGTTCTTTACGTCGCGCGTCAACGAGATGGTGCTGGCGGGTTTTCTCGACAAGGGAACGAACATTGCACGGGGCGAAGCTCCAAAGATGCCGACCTTAACCGCCCGGGAACACGAGGTGATTCAACTGCTGGCGGAGGGCAAAAGCTCAAAGGAAGTGGCCTGCCTGCTGAACCTCAGTACCAAGACCGCGGAAACACATCGCAGCAACATTATGCGAAAGCTGGGATTCCACTCGATCCGCGACCTGGTTGTATATGCAATTCAGAACAACATCATCCAGGTGCAGACCTCGCAGGTAAGTCCGCCGCCGGAGCCGACGTCGGTTGCGCAGTAAGTAAAGGAGGAGGCTGGAGGTCAAAGACCGCGCCTGGATTTGAGCATGGTCAGAGTACTGGCCTACGGCCCTGAATGACCCGGATGAGGATCACTATAATGGCCAATACCAGTAAGATGTGGATAAACCCGCCCAGGGTGTAGGAACTGACTAAACCCAGGAGCCATAGGATCAGAAGTATGATTGCGATCGTCCAGAGCACTGAACAACCTCCGATTTACGTCCGGATCACGTTCGGGTGAAACCCGCGATCCGATTATTGGACGACTTAACCATTCGTGCCGGATGAGTCAAAATCCGTAGAGGAAAATTGCTGTCTGACTTTGTCGCCGAATACGTGGACCTTGTCCGCGATGGCGCTACGCACTTGCCGGCCGCTGGCCGGAGCGAATATCACACCGAGAGCGAGGCCGATTCCGACTCCAGCAGCCAGGCTGAGGGCGTTGCCCACAATCTGGTTGTCGTCTCCGCGAAGCGCTTGGGAGGCTTTGCTCACCCTGTCGGTCGCGGTTTCATATTTGTCCTGCGCGAAGTCACGCAGATCACTCAGATTTCCGGCCGCTCGGTCGCGGATTTTCCTGGTGGACTGGTCGGATTGTTCAAGCAGATAAAGACCGGTACCGAGCAGCAGCTTCAGAAGATTGTTCATTGATTTCATAGGTTTGTCGTCCCTTCGGTGCACGGTTGAAAGCCCGTGCATATTTTAGATGTTAGAACAAGACATTTAGACCGCGCTTCGACGGCCTGTGACTAGGTTGAAAACAAGTGTGATCACAGCAAGAACCAGCAAAATGTGGATCAACCCGCCGAAAGTGAAGGAAGTTACCACGCCCAGCAACCACAGAATCAAGAGAAGAACGAAGATCGTCCAAAGCATGTGCACTCCAATCGATTCACGAAACAGGTTTCATCCTTGTTTCATCGAGAGCTTAACACCTGCGACGATTGCCACCATCGGGTCCATGCTGTATGCGTTATCAATAGTTTCACTATTCATGGCATGCGTAATTCGTGCCGCGCAATCTACCTTCGCGCCCGTCAAACCGCGATTCCGTCGAACGCATCATCAGTGCCTCGTTGAAAAAGCGCAACATGCTACAGCTTTTTTGCCGAGAGCGTAGAGACTCAACGGGATGTTTCGGATTCGCGTCCACAACTACTCTTTCGTCAACACCAGGAGGAAATCTTGCATGAAGGCTTTGCTCGGAGTGGGTTTGGCGGTACTGATACTAGGAATTGTTTCCTTTATTGTCCCCTTCCCTCACTCCGAACATCATGGCATTCGGGCCGGCGATTTACATGTCGGGGTTCGGACGGAACATAGCGAGCGCATCTCACCGGCAATCAGCGTCCTCCTTGTTGTAGTGGGCGCCGGCATCATGATCGCGGGGCAACGCGGCCGCTAAGGTCGTCTGACCGACATAGCTGAGAGATTTTTTCGTCAGCGTCCCACCACAGCCCAAATTCTCGCACCTAAGACCCACCGACGCGCAAATTTGCAGTTTGTGCGCTTCGGGTCAACGTTGATAAGGAGCTTCTCAATGGGAAATGAACCGAACAAACAGCAAGGGCAGCAAGAACAGAAGGGACAATCGCAGTCCCATCAACAGGGCCAGCAATCGTATCAGCAAGGCCAATCTCATCAGCAGGGGCAGCAGGACCCATCAGGGTCGGTGAACACCTCTGACAAGTGGAAGTCAAACCAGCCGCAAAGCGGGAGCAATGATCCCAAGAACACACAGGACATCTCGAAGAAGGATCCCTCGCGGCAGGCCGGCGAACGGCACGAACAGGAAGAATCCGATCAAGGCTCCAAGCGGCATGCGTCGTAACTCAACTTTAACATCAAGTTAATTACCCGCAAACCACGGCGTAACTGCCGTGGTTTTTTCTTGCGTGACTGCCTGTCGACCTGAAGGCCAGAAGCAAGAGGGCCAAGTGTAACGTTGTTGCCTTACGGCTTTTCTCCAAGTGTAAAAGGCGAGAAGCAGGTAGCCGATCTCACTGGATCGACCACTGAAAATCGGCTGCCTGCTCGATAGGCGGGCAA
Source organism: uncultured Acidobacteriaceae bacterium (assembly GCA_963821295.1). GTDB lineage: Bacteria > Acidobacteriota > Terriglobia > Terriglobales > Acidobacteriaceae > Acidiflorens. Next base: position 562,960 of record CAWGDB010000005.1, read on the forward strand.
ATACGAGGAGGATCAAGCCGGAGCATAATGCCCACCACGGTAACCGGCAATCACATCTGTGCTGTAGAGGTATCTGGAATCTCCCGTATGAGCTGTCCCGTCTGGCTCTACTAAAAATGGTACAGCGCGTGATTCGGAGGGGTACAGATAGCACTGGATAGACCAATCAGAAGTGCCAATCTAATCTCCAAATGAATGGCGGACTAATGCTCAACCTAACGGTCCGTTTGCATCGCAAGGAGACCAAGAGTGCATATCGATTCCCCTGCTCCAGCTTTTTCGGAGGCTGATATTGTCCGTCGCGCTCAACAGGGCGACGTAGAGGCATTTGGCATTCTTTTTCGACGGCACAAAACCCGTGTCTACGCGCTCTGCCTGCGCATGACCAGGAATACAGCGGAGGCAGAAGATCTTACTCAGGATGCCTTTTTGCACGTGTTCCGCAAATTGTCGGCGTTCCGCGCAGACTCGGCATTGTCAACGTGGCTTTACCGCGTCACTGTGAACACGGTACTCATGCATTTTCGAAAGAAGTCACTCTGCACGGTTTCCGCGGATAAGCCCAACCCACGCGAACAGGATGGCAACCCAACTCCCCGGGAGTTTCCAACGACCGATGCACGGCTGGCAGGTTCCGTCGATCGCCTCGCCTTAAACCGCGCGCTGGCCGAACTGCCCAATGGATATCGCAGGATATTCCTGCTGCACGAAGTTGCTGGATATGAGCATCGCGAGATTGCAACCTTCTTGGGCTGCTCAGTGGGCAACTCCAAATCGCAATTGCACAAAGCACGGCAGCGGATTCGCGAAGTATTGCAGCGCCGCGCAGAGCCGCAGGGCCAAGGGTCGCGTTGCGAGCGCCAGGAACCTGCGCGCAAGCGGCGCATTCAGCAATGGGGAAACTCGCCGGGGAACGATTTTCCACGTCCGCCGGGACCGATGAGCGCAGTAGCGCCCAGATGGACGCAGCCAAACGCCGGGGCAGCCGCCGCTTAGGCAACATTTTTGCTCAGGCTCGATCAGGTCGTGTCCCAGGTGCGCCTACAGGATTTTCTGTATAGGCTGCAGTCTTTACAAGCATTAAAGTCGGTCTATATGGGTTCAAGAATAAGGGTTCAGGGATTAGAAGTACAAAATGATGGCCCATCTCGGGCGCAGAAAGAGGTTCTCCGTGAAATCGAAAAACAGATCCAGACAAATAGCCATTGTGGCTATCGGCGCTGTCGTCCTGATGCTGGGCAGCATAAGTTGGGGCGCTGACAACAAAGACGAATCCGATATTGCCAAGCGCATCGATACCTCGGCGAACGTTCTCAAGGAAATCATGGGAACTCCCGACAAGGCGATACCAGACAAAATCATGAACGATGCCACGTGCATTGCGGTTATACCTTCCGTAGTCAAGATCGCTATCGGTTTTGGTGGAAGCCATGGAAGAGGAGTGGCGACATGCAAAACGGCAAACGGTTGGAGTGCGCCGGCACCCATCGTGATTACCGGGGGCAGCTGGGGCCTGCAGCTGGGCGGCGAGGCAACTGACTTTGTACTGGTTATCATGAATCAAAATGGAATGGACCACCTACTGTCCAGTAAGTTCAAACTGGGCGCCGACGCTTCGGCTGCGGCTGGGCCGGTAGGCCGCGACACGGGTGCGGATACGGACTGGAAGATGAAGTCGGAGGTATTGACCTACTCGCGATCCCGCGGCATATTCGCGGGCATAGACTTGAACGGTGCCTCAATTACCCAAGACAAAGATTCCACTCGCATCCTGTATGGAAAGATGATCCCATTCAATCGCATTTTGGGAGGGAAGGTAACGCCTCCGAGGGATGCCGATTCTTTCCTGTCAACGGTGAGGAAATACTCGCACCAGGCAAAAGAGCAAGGCATGTAGAGCCTGACGGGTTTTGAAGCCATACGAGGTATGGCAATGGAACGGCTAGCTGAAGGCCCAGCTAGCCGTTTCTTTTCTTCAGTGTCGAATCGCCATTCCGTACTAAACGAAAATCACCTTCGTACAGATTCTGCCGGATAGGGACGGCGGACAGAAACTTGTACTCTGCAATCGAGTCAACGGCGACATCAATCTGTTCTATGTCCGTTGATATCAGGCCGGTTGCGGGCGCGAGATGACCGCTATAAGCCGGCACGGGAATAAGCACCGGGCCTCGCGCCGCCGGGTTACTTCTTGAATCAACGGAGCGTGTCAATGTCCACCATTCTGCTTATCGTGTTAGTACTACTCCTGGTCGGCGCTTTACCAACGTGGCCGTACAGCACCGGTTGGGGCTATTACCCAAGCGGCGGCTTAGGGCTGGTCCTTGTAATTGTGCTGGTGCTGGCTTTGATGGGACGGGTGTAATACGCTGTCACAAGTTCCAGTGGGGAGCAGGAGTACGGCCCAGATTTTTGTCGTTTCTCTGGCTTGGACTCGATCGAAGCGGAACGACGTCAGGCGAGTCACGGCTCCTTTCCCCACTGGCATTTTATTATCGACCGGAATTTTAACTTCCTACAACGAGGCGCCAAGCGCACCTGGGTGCGTAGGGACAGCAATGTGTTCCGATCGCGAGGGTGACGTATGACCGTTGATGGGCAAGATTCTCCGCATCGCGATAGGCGTCAATCAGGCTGGAAATGGGCCGGCGGGATCGCCTTCTTTCTCCTGATACTTCTTGTTTTGACCACACTTTTCTTAAGATCGCACGCGGAGCCAATGCTCCGCGCCCGCGTCATCGAGACCCTGACGGCTCGCTTTCAGAGCAAAGTCGAGATGGCGGAATTTCACGTTTGGGTGGGAGATGGGCTGGAAGTGTCCGGGAGCGGGCTCAAGATTTTTGGACAAACGGATCCGAACATTCATCAGCCTGGGATTCAACCGCTGATTGCGATCGCAGAATTCCGCTTTCACACGGGGATTCTCGACCTTCTCCACTCTCCGATGCATGTGCAGATGGTACGTCTGAAGGGATTGGCGCTGAACATTCCTCCTTCGGGGCAACGACAGCAGATGACAGATCTGGGTCCGCGGGGCGGCAAGATCAAAGTCTTCGTGGATCAATTTGTCTGCCAGGACGCGCAGTTAGTAATCAACACGTCGAGACCGGATAAGTTGCCGCTGGAATTCAGTATTGGAAATCTGAAGATGAAAGACATCGGTCCGGGCCAGCCGCTTCACTTCGATGCCACCCTGATGAACCCCAAGCCGGTTGGAGACATCTCATCGAGCGGACTGTTCGGGCCCTTCCGGGCAGATAGTCCTCGCGACACGCCGGTGAAAGGCACTTACTCCTTTAGCAATGCGGACCTCGGGACGATCAAGGGCATCGCGGGAATTCTTTCCTCCACAGGGCAATACGACGGAAGCCTGGGACACATCGTCGTCGATGGCGAGACGAATACGCCAGATTTTCGTCTGGCGGTAAGCGGGCATCCTGTGCCCCTGGAGACCAGATTCCACGCGATCGTAGACGGAACCAGCGGCAATACCTATCTGCAACCAGTCGATGCCAAGGTGCTGAATTCCACTTTCGAGGCGAGCGGTTCAGTGGTACGCACGAAAGGAATCAAAGGGCACGAGATCGCGCTTGATATCCGGATCGACCATGCCAGAATCGAAGACCTGCTCAAGCTAGGTGTTCGCACCAACCCTCCAATCATGAACGGTTCGGTTCGTTCGACGGCACAATTCGACCTGCAGCCCGGCGAGGGAGACGTCGCCGAGCGTTTGCGGCTGAAAGGTGATTTTCAGGTATCTGACGCCCACTTGACGAATGACAAGATTCAGAAGGGCGTTGGCGACCTGAGTCTTCGCGGGCAGGGTGAAGCAAAACTGGCAAAAGCAGGCGCGCACGATGAGGTTCCCTCGAATCTTCAAGGTGCCTTTAATTTGAAAGAGGGCGTACTGTCGTTTTCTCAGCTTCACTTTCAGGTGCCGGGAGCAAACGTCGAGATGACGGGCAAATACGGTCTCGATGGCAAGACCTTCGATTTTCATGGGAAGCTTGAATTGGAGGCCAAGCTGTCGCACACGATGACGGGATGGAAGTCCATCTTGCTGAAGCCGGTCGATCCTTTCTTCAGCAAGAACGGCCATGGAACCGAGGTCCCGTTCAAGATCACCGGCACAGAGTCGGATCCTCACTTTGGCCTGGATTTCGGTAACAAGAAGAATGAAGCCAAGTCACGCTAACTTGAATCGTGTTTCCGACTGAGGTTCAGGCTCGCGCGCGATACCATCTTCGGCAAATGCGCGCGGGCGAGGCATCGGTAGAGCACCGACTGACAGCTCGCCCGGCGCAACCGTCTGTTGTAAGCCCCCCAGATTTTTCTCAGGCTTCTTCTCTAACCGGCTGCTGAAAAAGTGCCCTCTCCCGTCAAGATTCCCAGCGGCTGGAAGCCGCTGTTGATTGGGCGCGATTTACGGTACGAATGAAACTCCTGCTCTTCCCGTTCGTGCCGGATTCCGGAATTCGTCAGCCAACTCCTAAGGCTTCTTCGGAGGTTTAGGCTCGGTGCGTACTGGCTGCTGACGCTGCTGCAAATGCTGCATCTGCTGTGTATGCCTTTGCTGCAGTTGCTGGGTTTGTTGCTGGTGCTTCTGCTCGACCTGTTGTGTCCTGGCTGCGTTCGCTTGTTGTTTCGCTAATTGCTGGTGTTCTTTCTCCTGCCGCTGTTGGAGTTGCTGGCGCTCCTTGTTCTGCTGCGCCATCAGCTTTTCCTGTTGTTGCTGATATTTCTTGTCCTGCTTCGCATTCCCAGTATTGGGAGCGGCAGGCCGTTCCACGGGGGGAAGCTCGTTGGGATGAACCGCAGGTTTGGCATTTTCGGGGGTGTTCTCGACCCGGCGGTTACCGTTGCTCTCTTCGCGGGCAGCGTTGTTTTTGTTTTGGGCAGGCTTGTTCTCTACCCGCGTATTGGTCTCTGCGCGCGCAGCCTTGTTCCCTTCATTTGGAGTTTGCCGCTTGGCGGGCGGATGGTAAGGCGCTCCCGCTTGCTTGGCCTGGATGACGCCCTTGCCCCTAAAGTCGGCCGGCCGGGCGGTGGCTGCGATTGGAGGCTTGCCGTGGTTCGCGGACGCTCTCAACTTGGCGTTACCGCGGGCAGCCTGTATGTGTTGCGTTTGAGCGGCCACCGGAGGCAAATGGCGTTCGTGCGCCGCAGCCTCTTGCTGCGGCGTCGGACGCGCCGTTATACCACCATTTCCGCCGTTATAGCTGACATGGTTGACGACGGTGTGCTCCACTCTCTGGTCGTAAACATCGTGAATGTTCGTGACATTCACGTTCATCACCGCGCGATTGTAGAAAAAATGCCCGTGGTCCCAGCGTCCTCCTTCGAAACCCGTGCCGAAATAGCCGAATCCGTAATCAATGCCGCCATAAAAGCCGACTTGTGGTCCCCAATAGCCGTCATAGAACACGAACCCGCCGTCGCCCCAAGCCCAGTAAGGAGGCGTCCAGAGGTAGCCGGGTTCGGGGGCCAACACCCAGGTTCCAGGCACCCAATAGTAATCCTCGTAATCCGGGTCCCAAGCCCAATAGCCAGGCGTCCACAGATACCCCTCATCGGGGCATGGAGGTTGTTCATAAAGAGGCAGCGCCGGAGGAGCAAACGAGATGGCCAGGCTGATCTGCCCGAAAGATGCCGTCGACATCATCAGCATCCCAGCCGAAATCACGAAGGCCCATAAAAGGAAACGAACATTTGAACGCATGCTCATATGGTTTCTCCTAGTCCTAGAACCATTCGATTAGTTGCGGAGCCGGGACAACCGGTTGTTTAGGCTCGAAAGCGACTGCCCCTGGTCGGCTGTTACGGCTCATCAACTCGTCATTTCGGAATCCCTGCCCGCGAGGATTTCAGCGAAGCGAGCGTCCTCGGGCAGGTGGGACCAGGCCAATGCTTTGCCACATGGGTCAGTTGGGACGTGGATCTTGCGGAATCACGAGCCATGCGACCGTCACACTTGCCAGCGATAGGCCGGAGCAAATCAACATGACAATTCGGAATCCATATGCAAACGCTGCCCTCACGGATTCCTTGACGGCTGCGTGCGCGGTCGGAGCAAGCCCAGATGGCAACTGCAAGCCAGCGAGCTTGATCTCGTTTGCCCGGAGTTCCGTCAGAATGTATGAAGGCAAGTAGAGCGCAGCCAGACTTCGATCCAGGTGAAAACTAAACGCCTTCACCATTACAATCCCCAGGATTGCGATAGCAAGCACGCCGGCTACCCGCGCGACTGCATTGTTGATTCCTGAAGCCGTTCCAACTCGTTCTTCCCTTACTGAATTCATGACAACGGTAGTGAGAGGCGCGACCGTGATCGTCATCCCCAATCCCAGGACAACCAACGCTGGAAAGAAAGACTTCCAATAACTATCCCCAATCGACGGCACAGCGAACAGAGCGAAACCCGCGGCGGCAATGAGAGGGCCAAGGATCAGCGGACCTCTTGCTCCATAGCGAGTAACGAGTCCGCCAGCCCAGCGCGAAAGAAGGAACATCAGCAGAATGAAAGGAAGAATCGCAGTACCGGCTGCGGTTGGAGAATATTCCTGGACTTGGATGAGATTCAACGGGAACAAGAAGAAGAAGATTCCAACTGCGGCATACAGAAGAAGCGTGAGCAGGTTCGCGCCACTAAATCTCCGGGATCCGAAGAGCGTGAGTGGCACCATTGGGGAAGTAAGGTGCGCTTCGACGAAAACGAATGCGATAAGACCGCCGCAACCAACAACTAAACTTCCGAAGACCAAGCGATTCGTCCAACCCAAGTTCATCGATTCCAGGAAACCATAGACCAAGCCGCCGAGCCCCAGCGTGGCAAGAAGCGCTCCGATCCAATCGATGCGTCCGGCACTCGCGCGCTGGCTTTCCGGAATTCGCCAAAATGAAATCGCCATCACAGCCGCTGCAATCGGAAGATTGATGAAGAATGCCCAGCGCCAGGAGGCATGCTGAACCAGCCATCCGCCGAGAACGGGTCCAACCGCCGTGGTGATAGCGGTAAAGCCCGACCATGTGCCGATCGCTTGGCCGCGACTCTTTTCGTCGAAAGACGTACTGATAATCGCGAGACTTCCGGGTACCAGCAGCGCAGCTCCCAAACCTTGAATGCTTCTCGCGATGATCAACTGGTGAATGTTCGAAGCGAACCCACAACCAACGGAGGCGACGGAGAAGATCGCAACACCCACGACGAAAATCAGGCGCCGCCCAAATAGGTCGCCCAGGGAACCGCCGACCAGAATCAAAGCGCCCAGGAACAGTCCATAAGACTCAACCACCCACTGCACATCTACCACCGTTGCATGAAAACTAACCTGTATCGCAGGCAGGGCGACATTGACGACCGTGCTGTCGATGAATGCCATGCTCGAGCCGAGAATGGTAGCGGTGAGTATCCATGGTTTGCTTTCTTCTCGACACGGAACTTCGCTACCCCCCGATCGCAATACGGCTTCATCGCAAGGCGGTCTCATGGACACTATGGATGCCATTCAGAGGGTGGTCGGTTCTAAGGGGGTCCCGCGTTGAGTATAGGAAACTGGTGTCGGTGACTTTTCCTGCCCGGAGTCGACCTACTTCGGGGTGGTCGGTAAAACAGACGGGCTGACTTTTCGTAAGGGAATCGGGAATGCTACTACGGGATAACGAGATAAAATCTCTTGCGGCCCGTTAGCCGCAAAGCCGCTCTGAGCCTGCCACCCACAGTTGCGCCAGATCTCTGAGGTTGTGTTTGTAGGTACGCGTTACCAGGTATTTTCTCCCGCCTTTTACACGCAACCTGTACTCCCCCGTCGATAAAGGTTGGATCTCCTCCACGGCCGAAATATTCACGACGACCGAGCGGTGGACGCGAATAAAACCGTACGGTTTGAGCTTCTCCGCCATGGACGAGAGAGACTCATGCACTAAATATGCATTAGGTCGGTGTTGCAACGAAACGTAATTACCTTCGGCTTGCACTGCCAGGATGTCGGCCAAATCCAGGAGTAGGATGCTGCTCTTTGCCTTGAACGCGATTCGTGGCGCCTGTCGTTCAGCTATACGCGTGGCTATAACTTCCAACTGCCGCAAAACGCGCTTGAGGTTTGCAGCATCATCTCGGATTACCGGAAGCAATGATGTATCTGCAGCTTCGCAGAACCCGTCCGCTGTCGATTCAAGAGTGTAGTCCTGTCTACTCTTAGGAAAGCAAATCGTAGGTCCCCGCAGTAGGCTGGCCGAATCGTCCGCATTAGGGTGAGCCGCTGATTGCACAAACATCTCATGTGCAATGGCCTTCTGATGCTGAATTTCACGGGCGCTCATCATGAAACCCCTTGCTCTCGTTTCGACTTCCTGGTACCGAAGACAAGATTGACCAATTACTTCTGCCCAGTGCTCACCGCCGACGGAAAGCTGGATTGCTCGCCGAAATAGCACTCAATGGATTGCAACTTGCCGTTCCTGATTCGGATGTACTCCACGTTTCGGAACGATTTACCGTCCTTGGTGTGGCAAAGATACTTCACAAAAGCATCCTCTGCGCCTGTGATGAGTCGCTCCAGCTCAAAATGTCCAATGAAATCGATCTGTGTTTCCCAGCATCGGGTTTTGAAAGTGCTCTTGCTGATGTGGTCGTCGCCGGCCGCGCTTGTAAAGGTGAAGTTATCGGCGAGCAGCCTATCCACTGGTGCCCAGTCTCTGTGCTCCCAGGCTGCGTACCACTTCCGGATTAACACCTCGTTCGTTAGGGTGCGCTCTCCAAATGGGCTGGCGCTTGCCGGTCCCGGCAGGCTCACGGCGCCAACCAGCGCGCAGGCGCCCGTTGCGAGCAGATTCCTGCGCGACACTGCGATCCCCGTCATTGTCATTATTCGTTCTCCTTTTCATGATGCGAGTAACCCCGGAGCAACCCGGGGGACAGACACGCCAACTCGTGACTCTTGAGAACGCACCGGGGACACTCATTCCCATTGCTAATTCGGATTGACTGGGTCCGGCGTTCCATCTGACCACCACCCCGTGGGAACCATAAAATTGTCGATCGGTTCAGGAACGCCCTTGAACTGTGGATGCAGCATGACGGGAGAAAGGGGCAGATCCGCACCCAAAGCGGAACCGTCCATGAGCGGAGTGTAAATCATCAGATGAGCGATCCAGTTGTGGTGGCCGCTATCGCTAAGGTACTGTTCTTTCGACATCATGTAGGCCATGGCTCCAGGCTCGAGGGGTGGCATCCCTTGCTTTACCCATGCTTTCATGCCTTCGAAGATCTGAGCTTTGGATTGACCGGCCAATACCAACTCCGTTCTTTTATAGGTTATCGGCAGGACGGAGCGGGCAGCCGGCGGATCGTAACAGACCGGCCCCCGACCTTTAGGATTCCAAAATTTGTCAGAACCAGGACCCTCGAAAGGGCCCATCCAATTTCGCTCCACAAGACATACGAAACCATTCTTGCCTTTGACCGTTGTTTCATAGCCGTGCCGTCCAAGGACAAGGACGTCGGCATCGCGCGAGATGGCCTCGGGGGCCGCGCTCCGCGCCAAGGCAATCTCGGCGTCGCGATCCATCAAGTATTGCTCCAGCGGAGCCATGTTCGGATACGGTCCTTTTGCGTCCTGTGCTTGCGCTGGCCAACCCGCTTCCAGAATAAGAATTAGTACGAAGCTTAGAGAGGCAATCGCCGGGAATCTCTTTCGGTTCATCGCTTCCTCCTGTGTTGGCCGATTCTCACCGCACTTGTTATTCAGAAGGACAGATCTGATCGTTTTTCTCCGTCAGTCCCTCGTCCGCTCTCGCCTCGGTGCCTGCAGTTCGATGACCAACTCGCGGAGCATACGAACCGGTTGGTATGTAAACAGCGCTAAACCGCTCCTTTGAGATACCGATGCGATCAACCTTGCTTGCGGTTGCCCGGCGCGCGCAGAGATCGCAGCCAGTCCACGATATTTCTGATCCCCGCTTTCATCACTTTCGGATCCTGAGCATTCTTTGCCAGCGATGCATAGCCTTCGACCATCGCGATCAGTAAGCCGGCGGCCTCAACCGAATCCACGTCGCGGCGAACGCTTCCGTGGGTCTGGCCTTCTTGCAAGACGGAGGCAACGGCCTCCCGCCAGGCATCGAAGATAATCGCCAGCCGCTTCCGGAATCCCGCGTCAAGAGGAGACATTTCCTGCGCCAGATTGTTCAGTTGGCAGCCGCCCCGTACATCCGCGGGCCGCACAGGTATACGTCGAACAGCGCCAATCAAAGCGTCGATCGGGTCCTTGCCGCTCTGTAGTGGGCGCACCCACTTGCCCCGCACGTCGGGGGCGATGATCTCTTCGACGACGGCGTATCCCAGGGCTTCCTTGCTTTCGAAGTGGTAGTACAGTGCGCCCTTGGTGACCCCAGCTACGGCCAGAATGGTGTCCAGGCTGGCACTCTGGAAACCCGTTCTGTAGATCTCGCGGGCTGCCGCCTGAAGCAAACGCTCCCGCGTGCGCCCAGAATCGCGCAGCCCAGCCGTTCTATATTTCGAACTCTTGTGTGCTGCTAACATACCAACCAGTCTGTATGTTAATTATCCGAAAGTCAATCGCAATTAAGTGACCCGACATTTGGCGGCTGACGTTCTTGAATTCCGTAGCCTCCTGCCCAGCGTGTATGAAAAGTTGGAGAAAAAATCGCTTTAGCCGTTTTGTGATTGTCCCGGAAGGGTGTTAGTCCGCCACTCGTTTTCGAGCTCTGAAGCGTTGGACCTGTTGTCTCACGTAATCGTTGTGAACGTGGACCACCACATGCTCCCTCAGTTCTCACTCAGCAGGAGTCTGTGGGGTTGTGAGCCAATTCTGCTTTCAATTGCACACTAACTGTCCGAGCGCCGGGTGGTACCTGACGTAAATCGCCAGTCATCCCGGCACCACGACTTTACCGGAGGAAAAGACGAGATATGATCACGCTTAGACAGCTGCGGAATTTCTGGATATTCGGTGTTGCGACGATGGTTCTGGCTTGCTTCAGCAATGCGGTCGCGCAAGCGCACTACAAAGTTCAGGATTTGGGCGTTCAGAACCCTGACAACCTGGGCATGGCCATGGGCCTCAACAATCACGGCTGGACGTTGAATATGGAGCAACGCCTGGATCCTTTCAGCGTTTCCCTTTCCGCCCACCTCGTGCAAGGCACCGATAGCATCAGCATCGGCGAACTCAAGCTCGAACTCGGCACGCTTGGAGGACCGAACAGTTCGATCAATTGGAACGGAATCAACGACCCCGGGGAAGCCGTCGGCATGTCCGAGACCTCAGTGCCAGACCCCAATGGCGAAGACATTTGCGGTTTCGGCACACACCTTACTTGTCTTCCGTTTCTTTGGCAAAACGGCGTCATGAGCGCTCTGCCAACGGTGGGCGGGATTAACGGGCAGGCCAGCGCCATCAATAACCGCGGACAAGCTGTAGGATATGCGGAAAATGGTATCCTGGACTCCACCTGCCCGTCTGGCATAACGAATAATCGGATTGACCTGCCGGTGTTGTGGTACAAAGGCAAAGCCCAAGCGCTTCCTACGATCGGTAGCAATCCAGACGGCGTCGCATACGGTATCAACAATCAAGGTCAAGCCGTAGGCTACTCGGGAACCTGCACCGCAGCGAATTACGGCGTAGTGTGGGAAAACGGCACAGCCACCGCGCTTCCAGACCTCGGAGATCCGGGCGCCATCGCCTACGCCATTAACAGCCACGGCCAAATTGTTGGGCAAGCCGTTAACTCTGACGGCACACCCTTGGCCGCTCTTTGGCAAAACAATACAGTCACAGCCCTCGGCGGCCTTCTGCCGGGAGATGTTGCCACCTTTGCCACCAGCATCAACAACCGGGGCCAGGTGGTAGGAAGCTCCTTTAACTCCAACAATGGCGCCAGTTGGTCCCACGGCCTCATCTGGCAGAACGGCGTGATGACCGACCTCAACACTGTATTTCCGGCAAGTTCCCACCTCTACGTAATCTCGGCTAGCAACATCAATGAGAGCGGACAAATCGCGGGTATGGCGGTGGATATGACCGGGCCGCACGCGGGAAATATCGTCCACGCTTTTCTGGCAACCCCGGTACACGAAGACCTGGGCAAGTCGGTTGCAGACGTCATACTTACGCATCCGCAAATCAATTTGCCCGCGGCGAATGTCAGCAAGCAGCTTTCGCCGAGGTCCGCCCACTGCTCAATCCACGATAACGGCATTTTTTGAGCTTCCGTACCATGCGTTCCGGCCCATGCTGCGTGAAGGCGCAAGGCCGGAGATTGTATGGGACAACCTGGGTCACGCGAATATCGACGTGACCCAGAATGTTTATGGTCAGTTGGTGAACTATCGCTGTTAGTCTCACTGACCATTCATGGGCACCCTGATTTCATGCAGTGGCCCTTGCCTGGTAAATCTGTAGAAGACTCAGAATCATATTCACCACTGCCTCATCGCCGATCGCGGTGTTCAGCATGGTGTGATAAATTGCTCGATCCGGCCATTCAACCTGGAAATACTTTTGGATAAAATCCGCCCGTTCCCGATCGACACTATCCACCAGCTCTTCGGCTTCCTTTTCACTCTTGCCACGACCCAGAAGTCGGCGGACTTTATCTTCTCGCGGGGCAAAGAGGAACACGCGCAAGGTATCCGACCGGGTCTTGAGAAACTGTTGTGAACCTCTCCCTACGATGACACAGTTCCCTTTCTCGGCCGCATGCTCAACGACACGTTTCGTAATCCTAAGTATGGTCTCGCTATCGACAAGGTTGAGTTTGGGCGCGTTGATGCTGCCTTCGTAGCTTCCGCGCAGGAATGATTTGAACAGCCGGTAGTACAGAGGATCATTGCGTTCTTCGCGGGCCTCGACGACCGCCTTAGGGCAATTGGCGAGCCTGGCGATCTCCTCGGTCAGTCGCTGGTCCCATAGTTTCCAGCCGAGGCGGTTTGCCAGCAGTTGGGCGATCTCGCCGCCGCCGCATCCGTATTCGCGTTCAATGGTGACGATGTTGATCATAAAAACCAACTTCCTTCTCGCATCAAGTGTGGATCGCGAGGACCGGGCAAGGGCCCAACTGAATCACTCGATAGGTAGTCGATCCGAAAATTGCACGGTCCACAGCATCGCCGCCACGCGCCGTCATGATAATCAGGCTCGTTTGCGCTTCCGTCGCGTGGCGAACGATCTCCTGGTAAGGTTTGCCGAACTTTACTAGCGTTCGCACGTCGAGTTGCTTGCGTTCCTCTTCTGAGATCAGCTTATCGAGTTCTCGTGTGCGCTCTGCGATGATGGCGTCTGAGTCTGCCTGATCCGAAACGTCCTCAACCACGTGCAGCAAGGTGAGTTCCGCGCCATACTCTGCTGCCAATGACATGGCATACGCGCGAGCGCGCTCGGAATTGGCTGAGAAATCCGTACAATAAAGGATTCGGCTCAGGCGATGCTTTCCGTCTGGCCCGGTAGTCATGACATTGTGCGCCGGATTGGAGACTACGAGCACGGGGGAACACGCTCTGCGCATAACACGATCGGTGGTCGAGCCTAGCACCAGACGGTCAAATCCGCGCCGGCCGTGTGTTCCCATGACAATCAAGTCGACGTTGTGTGTTTGCGCAAACAACAAAATCAAATCAGATGCGTTTCCCTGATCCACCACAACCTGCGGCTCAACTCCATGCCGCGAGTGCTTTTTCACAAACGCCCGCAGCTTTGCTTCACCGCCTTCGCAAAGCGCTCTCGATAAGTCCGCGAAATCACCAGTTGCTCCAACGTAATCGGCATAAGGGTATTTCGACAACTCGATGGCGTGCAGAGCCACCAATCCAGCTTTGTAGTATTCGGCGAGCGTCAGCGAATGCTCATACGCGCTCACAGAGAACTCCGAAAAGTCAACCGGACAAAGAATAAGTTTGAATCGCATGACTTCAATTCCGTTACATTGCTATTCCGCCACTCTTACCCCGCCGCCGCGGGGATCATTTTTCTTCAACATAAAACTCAGGAAAAACATGACCCCTGCGGCAACTGCCAGAAACATGAAAGTGTCAATGTATGCCAGGCTTGCCCCCTCTGCTTGCAATGATTGGTAAATTCGCGCGTAAGCAGTGGCGACCGCTTCGTGTCTTCCGAGTCCGCCACTCATAAAGTGTTGCGTGAGTCCGCGCGCCGTGTTTGCAAAGTTGGGGTTATCAACTCTGGCTGTTTCTACGAGTCTTAGCTGGTGAAACTGGGAGCGCCGCGCGATCAATGTGGTTACGATAGAGGTCCCCACGCTACTTCCCATATTCCGCATGAAATTGATGATGCCGGCTACGGAGTTATTCTTTTCCGCAGCGATTCCGATATATGCCACCAGTGAAATCGGTACAAACAGAAAACCCAGGCCGATGACCTGGGCAATGCGCAACCAGGTGGCGGCGCTGAAGCTGATTTGCAGATCGATACGCTTGGTGGAGTAGTACATGGCAATCGACAACGCGAGCCATCCGAAGGCGATCATATGCCGCGCCTGAATTTTGGTGGTGAGCTGGCCTATGATGGGCATCTCGAACAGCAGAACCAACCCTCCCGCCGAAAGAGCCAGCCCAGCAAGTTCTGACGTGTATCCGAGAAGTGTCTGGAGGAACAGAGGCATCAGAACCAGACTGCTGAACAGCAGGATGCCAAGCATGAACATCATCAGACTCGAGCCCGCAAAGTTGAAATTCTTGAACATTCGGACATCGATGATAGGCGTCTTCTGGAACCACTCCCAAATCACCAGCGAGATCAAACATACCGCGGAAGTAACGATGAGGGTGGTAATGAAGCGCGATCCGAACCAATCGTCTTCCTGGCCTTTGTCGAGCAGGATTTGCAAGGCGCCAATCCCCACGGTCAGTAGAGCGATGCCAACGTAGTCCAACTTGACTCCAGCTCCTTTGAGCCGCTGCAGGTAAGGAGGATCCTCGACGAAACGGCGCACCAGGAACCAGGTGATGATGCCGACAGGAAGATTGATAAAGAAGATCCAGCGCCAGGAATAATTGAATGTGATCCATCCGCCCAGAGTCGGGCCAATCGTCGGCGCGGTGACTGCGGTTATTCCATACAGGGCAAATGCCAGCCCGCGTTTTTCCGGAGGGAAAGTGTCGGCCAAAATGGCTTGCGCCATCGGCTGCAAGCCGCCGCCACCCGCGCCTTGCAGAACTCGGAAGAGAAGCAGAAACCCTAGGCTGGGTGCAAACCCGCAGAGCAGCGAACTGACAGTGAATACACCGAGGCAGATCATGAAAAAGCGTTTGCGGCCAACGGCGCCCGCGAGCCAGCCCGTCATTGGCAGAATGATCGCGTTCGATACCAGATAAGAAGTCAGGACCCAAGTGCTTTGGTCATTACTCGCACCTAAACTTCCCGCTATATATGGAAGGGCCACGTTGGCGATACTGGTGTCGAGAACCTCCATGAAAGCCGCGAGCGAGACGACAACCGCAATCAGCCAGGGGTTATACTTCGGCCGCCAAATGTCCTGATCGATGGTGAGAGCAGCGGTCGTCATCTGAGGTACACGTCTGGCACAACATTCATGCCGGGCCGAAGGCGTCGGTCGCGGTTTTCGCCCGGTTCGATCACGATCTTGACCGGAACGCGTTGCACTATCTTCACGTAGTTCCCGGTGGCATTCTCCGGGGGCAGCAAACTGAAAAGCGGACCCGTAGCCCCCGCAATGCTGTCGACATGACCGCGCAGAGTCCTGCCGCTTGAATCCACGTGAATCTCAGCCTTCTGTCCAACCTGCATGTGCCTGAGTTGCGTTTCTTTGAAATTGGCCGTAACCCAAACTTCATCGAGAGGGACAATAGTCAGCAACTGTTGCCCCGGATCAACATTCAATCCAACGACTACAGTTTTGTTTACCTCTCCACTCACCGGAGCAACGATCTTCGTGTACTGCAGGTTCAACTCCGCCTGCTGCAGCAGCGCACGCTTTTGCTGAACGTCGGCGATCGCGGCTTGCACGCGTGCCTTGGTGGAAGACACTTGTTGTGGACCGGTCTGGGCATATTGATGGTTGGCAGTCGCTTGCGTTACGCGGCTCTTCGCTTGTTGTACAAATTGTTGCGCGGCGGATTCGCTGGCTTGCGCGCCCGCGACGTTGGCGGTGCTCGATTTCGCCGCCGCCAGCGCCTGATCATAGATTTGCTGTGACACCTCCCGCTTTTCGACCAGCAACTTATATCTGCGGAGATCATCCTGGGCTTTCACGTCGTTCGCCTCAGCGGCCTCCACTTGCTGATGAGCAGCCGCCAATTGCTTTTCGGCAGCGTTGACCGCAGCGCGGGCGTCTTCTATTCCCGAGGCAGTGAACTGCAACTGACTGCTTGAATTCACGGATGTGATGGGCACCGTGATGTTGAGCGATCGCGCCGTAGCCTCAGCATTGGCCAGATTTGCTTGTGCTTGAGCGAGGGCGACCTGGTAGTCCGTAGGGTCGATTTCGACCAGCTCATCGCCTTTTTCCACCCACTGGTTGTCATTGACATTGACCTTCACCACGTAACCGGAGACGCGGGCGCTTACGGGGTAGAGGTGGACATCGGCTTGTGCGTCGTCTGTCGATTCGTAGCCGTTCAAGTAATGCCACAAGAGCAGGCCAGCGATAAGCAGCACCACCGCGGAGACTAGAATCACCAGGTTGCGGCGGCGCTTCCGCCGCGCTGTGGCCGAATACTTTTCTTGCGGCCGAGGGGTTGAATTGGCCGCCGCTTCAGAACCAGTAGCAGATGCGTTTTCTTCCGCCATGTTCATTTTCCCCCGAAGTATTCCTTCACGCCCCGCTCTCCAGCACCCAGGGCGCGAATGAGTGAAATTTTCGCGAAATTGTAGTTGTACAAACTGGAAATGTATTGCTCGTGAGCGCTCGCGACTGCCTCTTGCGACTGCACGACCTCGACTGTGTCGGTAACTCCGGCCGTGAAGCGGTCGCGTGACTGCGCCAGGGTCCGATCGGCCAAATCGATATTGCTTTGCGCAACCTTCACTAGATCCGAAGAAGATTGGAGGTTAAGGAGCGCGGTACGTACGTCGGCCTCAATCTGTGCGCGCAAATTATCGAGCCGTTCGCGGCTCTGTTCGAGCCGTGCATCGGCCTGCTGAATGTCGCCATGAACGCTGTTGCCGGTAAAGATCGGAATTGATAGTGTTCCGCGGACGTCGTAAACTTGCGACGAATCCGAGGGATGAGCCC
Organism: uncultured Acidobacteriaceae bacterium; assembly: GCA_963821295.1. Classification (GTDB taxonomy): domain Bacteria; phylum Acidobacteriota; class Terriglobia; order Terriglobales; family Acidobacteriaceae; genus Acidiflorens. The sequence goes on from CAWGDB010000005.1 coordinate 580,192, forward strand.
CGCCTGTTCCATAATCGGCATCGAAAGATAGCGATGGAAAATAGCCCGCGACTGCTGCTTTGCGCGATAACTCTGCTGCGCGAACCGCGCTTGCGGCCGCCCGATAATCGGATCGTGAGGCATACGCATGGCGTAAGGCCTCGTCGGCGGTCATATTGTCGAGCGGCTGGTACGGCGATTTGTCGGTAAGATCGAAATCCTGGCTCGGGGCCAGGCCGATCACGCGTGCTACGGTGATCTTCTGAATTGCAAAATCGTTCTTTGACTGGATCAGCTGCTGTTCCCTGGTCTGGAGTTCGACTTTGGTGCGCAATGCGTCGATATCCGCGGCCGTGCCAGCGTTAACCTGGTCACTCGCTTGATCAAAGAGCGCCTGGGCCGTCTGGACCTGGGCTTCATCCGTTGCAATGCGCGCCTCGTCGGCAACCGCCAGAAAGTAAACGTATCCAACAGTCAGGACGACGAGATCGTGAGCGTCGAGGAATGTGTAGTCGGCCGATTTCACATTCTGGCTAGCGGCTCGGGCGGCATTGATGGATTTCCAGTCCAATAACGTTTGGCGCACGGCCGCGCGAGCGTCAAAGTAAGAAAACGGCCCGACCGACGGAGAGATGTGGAACAGCGCGGCCAGGCCCGAGAATCCGGCTTCATCAATGTTGACCTTGGACGCCGCTACGTAAGGCCCAGCCGTTACTTGCGGCAGCAACGCACTCAATTCTTGCCAGCGCTGTCCCCGGGCCGCAAGGGTGTCGGCCCGTGAAAGGAGCAATCCGAGATTGTGTTTCAGTCCGAGATCAACCGCATCTTGCAGCGATAGCGGCATGCGACCCGCAATGAGCTTGATCGGCACGCTGCCGGAAAAAGAATTGGGCCCATTTCCGGTCGGAGGATTTTGACCTGGAGTGCCAGAAACGGAACCTGAGTAAGTTTGCGCAGGGGAAATTACCGCTCCAAAAATCAACGCTTTTGCGCATAGAAGACGTATCGAGGCTCCTGAAAAACCCACAAAAACCTCCTTGACTTCCGATGGGCCCGGCGGAAAATACCAGCGATAATACGGCAGTTGGATGAGTGATCTCTGGAAATGGATTCAAGTCACCCGGGTCAAAAGCCAAGCCCTGGACGAAGGGCCTCGCCCCAGCAGCATGCAGGCTGGGGCTCTCCACCCTCGGCTGGATTGACACGAAAGCCGGGTACCCCCCGATGCCAAGAATATCGGGGCCAAGTTGGTCGGCCGGGACAACCTCATCCAGCGGATTGTCCATCCGCTGGAGAGCGCTTACGATTGCTATGCAAATGGTTTTCTTTGCGTGGCCGGACGAAGCGCGCCAGGTTCTGAAAGTTGCGCCCTTTCAAAGCATTTCCACTCTAGCTTGCGCGCCGTGGCTAGTTCCGCGCCCTACTTAACCGCGCGCACGCAGGCCAGTTGGTCGGAGGCGATCCAGTTGATCAGCGGATTGCGAGCGAACCGGTCGCTGGCGCGGCAGAATGCTGCCTGCGGCCAGAATCGCTCCAGACTATAGAACCCCCAGGCGTGGCACACCCAATCGTCGGTCTCGAGTCCCACCGAACGCAGCAGTTTCGCCCACTTCCCATGGGAGTAGCGGCGATGATTGACGGCAGGCGCTTTCCGGGTCGCCGGTCTTGGCTCCGCGCCCAGCCCCTTGCGAGCCAGGTTCACCAGTGGCCGCGCGAAGTAGCGCACGTTCACGAGGGCACGATCGGCGTAGAAGAAAGGGCAAACACTGCTGGGAGTCGTGATCACCGCCCAACCGCCCGGCTTGAGCACTCGCCACATCTCGCGCAGCGCCGGCTCGTCGCTGCTGAGATATTCCATCACGCCGAGACACACAATGCCGTCGAAGGAATTGTCGGCGAAGGGAATGTGCTCGATGTCACCCACCTGGAAGCGGTCGGCTCCGTAATATTCGCGGGCATAGTTCACCATGCCCTCGGAGAAGTCGACACCCATGGCCTGATACCCGCGCCGCATCAGTTCCCCGGCCAGGTGACCGGTGCCGCAGCCGACATCCAAAATCGTCGATCCCTTCGGCACCCGGGCCTCGATCATCTGCAGCGTAAACTGCCGCCGCGAGACCAGGTTCTGGGCGGTGAAGTTAGCAGGCTTGGGATCGGCATAGAACCGGGCCCAGTCGTCCACCGTTCTGGTGAACAATTCGTCTACCTGCTCCTTGACCTCGTCGACTTTGAGCTGTTCTTTCGAGAGCATCCTCTCCCCTCCTGCCAGTAGTGCAATTACCTGAGTTTATCCCCGACGCGCCCTGGCCCTCAAAAGCTGGCCAGCGGTTGTCATAATACGATATTATTTCGCGATGACAAGAGCACGCTGGTCACTGGATGCGCCAGCGCGGGAGCAGGTTTGTTTCGATTCAGGCCCAAGCTGTGGGTAAAGCAGGTGGCCGTGCAGGGGCGGGTTCTGAGGGCTGCGGCTCGTGATCGAAAACCCTGACGACACTGCAAACACGATCCGCATTTCGCAGTCTTTGGCCAAGCGCAGTTTGAGGAGAGCTTACGGGCGCTGGCATCTCGCCTCCACGCCGTTGCCTGCATACGAGCACGATACCTCGTGGGCGCCCAGACGCCTCAGCGTCTGCTGGATTTGCTCCGCCGTGCGCAGGTGTTTGTACCAATCGGTCAGGCTGTCATGAGTGTCGAGGAGGGCCCACTCGCGATGTAGATTCTCGGGCAACATAGGAACCGAACGGTAGAAGGTCGTGATTGGAGACACGCGGCAGAGCAGAAACCATCCGAGGCGAGAATTGCGGAGCCGCTGGTGCAGGGGAAGAAAAACATCCACCAGCCGCTCGGTGCAGCGCAAACCAACCTCAGGCGACAGACGCCTCATCACGGCGCGATATGCAGGCTTCACCGAGGTCCATCGGCCCGTCTCGTGCGTGTAATGGTCGATCACGAGCCAGCCCCCCGGTTTTACTTGCCGGTAGAGCTTGGCGATGGTCTCCTCCGGATTCGGTGTGTGTTGGATCACACCCAGGCACACTACCAGATCAAACTGGCTATCTTCGAAAGGCAGGCTCATAATGTCGGCCTGCGCCACTCGGTGCATTGCGTTAATCGAAAAGAGATCGGCATTGACCTCAACCGCGCTGCTCAGATCGACAGAGGTAACCACCGCGCCACGGCCGAGAAGCACTTCCGTGAAACGGCCCGCGCCGCACCCGCACTCCAAAACCGAGATTCCCGGGAGCCGGTCCCAGAGATCTTCGCCGATGCACTTCCTCAGCCGATCGTTCGAGATGGGAATGCCGGTGTGGGAGTCGAGTTGCGTTTTTCGGTACTGTCTCCATTGGAGGCCGAAATGCTCCGCGTACTCTTCGGACTCCACAAACCGCGGGATGCCGCCCACCACTGGGAAAAAGTGACCGTCCGAGCACAATAGCCTCGAATCCGCCTCTGACAGGACAGAGTGATGACTTGGGCACACCCATACTGGTTTTGAGGTTTTTGTTGGCGATACCGTCATTTAAGGGACTCTCGTCGACTGAATTATATCGCGCTTTTTACGGTTAGATTCGCATCATCCTGAACGCACCTAATACTTGAGATCTGCATGGCCAATCCAATATTCGCGCCATTCGAAGATAAATCGGCCGTCCGAATGATGATATAAAGCTGAAGGTTCGGAGCCGCCGAACTGGGGATCGAGGATCATCTCGTGATGCTCGGTGCCGGTCCTATCCACGCAAAATGCGTCTTGAGGAACTCCCTCAGTGGTCCAAATCGCGCTGGAATTCCCGCCTGGCGGCCCGGGGAGGCGCGACACCTCAGGTCCTCTTCTGCTAATTTTGCGCCGGTCGAGGTGTTGCATCTGGCTTGGCCTGTCCGGTTACGCGATCGCCAAGATCGCGAAGACGTACGCCGTTCTTAAGATTGAACTCCATCTCTTCGAGAGTGATCCCCTTCGTCTCGGGCACAAACAAAGCTACGAACGCAACCGCGAGCAGGCAGAAGCCTGCGAACACATAGAAGATCGACGCGTTCCCATGCGCTTGCATAAAAGAAAGGGCGTTCGCCATTACGAGACCGGCGAAGGTCCAGTTGACCATGGTCGTGATCGTCATCCCGATTTCGCGGCCCTCGAGCGGGAAGATTTCGGAACACACAAGCCAGACGACCGGCCCCCAGGAGACCGCAAAGCCAAAGATGTAGAGGATCGCCGATGCGAGCAGCACTGCCTTCGGCGCGCTACCGATCATTGCGGGGTTGGAGACGGACCCAACCGCCTGGAAAGCGAGACCTGCGGCGATCATGGTGACGAACATTGTTATCGCGCCGACGTAGAGCAGTTTCCTGCGTCCCCACTTCTCGACCAGGCGGATCGCGGGGAAGGTGAAGAGCATGTTCACCGTCGGGACCGTCATCGCCGCAAGCAATCCCTTCATGCCCGCGTAACCGAAAATCGTCGGTGAGTAGTAGATCATCATGTTGATGCCAACGAGTTGCTGGAAAACCTGCAAAAGCACGCCTACCATCAGCACCTTGATAAAGTAGCCGCGCATGACGAGCGCTGCACCGGTACCCTGCGGTCCGTGTAGTGCCTGCTCGATCTCGTCGATCTCGACGTCGATCTCGTGCTGTGTATTCAGCGTCCGGCGCAGGACGGCGATCGCCTCCTCCCTCCGCCCTTTAAGCATCAGCCAGCGCGGGCTCTCGGGGAGTATGAAGCCGCCCAGGAACATGAGTGCCGCGAACAATGTGATCGTCAGGAACATGAGCGGCAGAGAGGCAGCCGGGTTCATGAAGGCTCGGGCAATGAAGACGTTGGTCAGCGAGATCACGAATATGCCGATGGTGATCATCAACTGAAAGAGCGTCCCCATCGAGCCACGGATGGATGCCGGGGCCGTTTCGGACAAGAAAAGAGGAACGACGAAGGATGCGATCCCGACCCCGAAGCCGAGCGCAAAGCGGCAGGCGGAGAGCACCGGCAGCGGCGGAAGTAGCGCCGAGACCGCTGAGGCCGCGGTGAAGATGAAGCCGGCGAAAAGTAGACTCCGCTTGCGCCCGAGGAAGCGCGCGAAGAGGCCAGAGAGCAGCGCCCCGGCGATGCCGCCGGTCGCCAGGATGGACGAGTAGTGCTCTCCGCCCTGGACACCGAGGTGATACTGCCGCTCGATCGTTTCGAGCGAGTTCGCGATAAATCCTTGGTCGAGGCCGAACAACAGCCCGCCCAGTGCGGCCACCGAGCAGATGACGTAGACGATTGTCTTGTAGTCGCCAGACTTCGCCACCTCCCGCCCCGGGTGCGCCATTTCCGCCTCCACCCACTGTTCCCTGAACTTAGATCGTCAGAAAGGCATTGGTCATTCAAACACACTTAGTTCCCATTTAGCGTAACAGGCCGCTCGTATGTGCCGCCGTGCAAACTCGGAATTGCCAGCGCGTACCGTTCGAGACTAACGCAGGAATCGCATCACCTCGGTGACGGCCGGCTCTTTCCCGTTTTGCTTGGATGTTCCCGCGTCCTCTTCAACGATTACAGCATCACCTTCCCCCGGCGCCAGAAACAGATTGCTTTCCAGACCATGCTGCTTGGTGTACAGATCGAAGTAACGTCCGCGTTGCGCATACAGCTCTTCATGAGTGCCGCGTTCGACAATCTGACCCTGCTCGACCACCAGAATCTGATCGGCGCGCCGAATGGTCGACAAGCGGTGCGCGATCACAAAGGTTGTGCGCCCCTGCATCAGGTAGGAGAGGCCTTGCTGGATCATCTGCTCGGATTCGGAATCGAGGCTCGAGGTGGCCTCGTCCAGAATCAGGATACGGGGTTCAGCCAGAATGGCTCGCGCAATCGAGATCCGCTGCCGTTGCCCGCCCGACAGTTTCACGCCACGCTCCCCGACAATGGTGTCGTACTTGTCCGCAAAGTTCTCCGCAAACTCATCGACTCGGGCAATCCGGCACGCACGCATCGCCGCTTCTTCGCTGGCGTCGGGACGGGCGAAAGACACATTCTCGCGGATGGTCCCATCGAACAAAAATGATTCCTGCAATACGACTCCAAGCTGCGTGCGGTACGAATCGAGCCGCACCGCGCTCAAGTCGATGCCGTCCACCAGAACCTTCCCCCGGGTCGGAACATAGAACGCCGAAATCAGTCCGATGGTCGTCGATTTGCCCGACCCCGACGATCCAACCAACGCTGTCACCGTGCCCGGGGCAGCGTGGAACGATACATCGTTCAGCACAGTGCGGGCGCCATCGTAGCTGAAGCTGACTGCTTCAAAATCAATGTCGCCCTTGATCGCAGACAGAGTGACGGTCCGCCGAGGATCGCTGTCCTCCGCAGGTTCCATCAGGATTTCGTGCGTACGTTCCAGTCCAGCCAGCGCTTCAGTAATCTGCGTGCCGATCTGAACTATCTGCATGATGGGCGCGATGAGGAATCCCATGAACAAAGTGTAGGTAAAAAAGCCGCCAATCGTCAGCGCTCCGGCCAGAATCTGCTTCGCGCCGACAAACATGATGACGGCTCCCACCACGCCTAGCAGCACGCTGGCCGAAAGCCCCATGACGGAGGTCGCAGTCAGGGATCGCATCACGTTATCGAGCAGCCGCATCACTCCGAGTGAGAAAACCTTTTCCTCCCGATCCTCGGCGTGGTAGCCCTTTACAACCCGCACGCCACCAAGAGATTCCGTCAAACGCCCGGTAACCTCCGCGTTGATCTTGCCGCGAGCGCGAAAGATTGGCCGGATCGTCTGGAACGCCTTTTTCAAGGCAAGCCCGAAACACAGGAGGAAGCCGAACGCCAGTACCGTCATCAGCGTGCTGATTCGGAACAGCACCACCAAAGCGATCCCTGCCGTGAGCAGTCCCCCGACAAGGTCCACCAGTCCGGTGCCGATCAGGTTGCGCACCCCTTCCACATCGGTCATGATGCGTGATACCAGCACTCCGCTTTTGGTCGAATCATGAAATGAGATAGACAGGCGTCCGATGTGGGCTTGTACCTTCTGCCGAAGTTCAGCGATCAGGCGTTGGGCGGCCTTGGAGAGCAATTGCGTGAGCGAGAAAGAAGTAATCCCCTGAATAACAGTCGCCAGCAATACTCCAAGCACCAGCGGCTTGAGCAGTTGAACATTGCGCTTGATGACGACGCTGTCGATCAGGTATCGGGTGGAATACGGCAGCACCAGCGAGGCTACGCGGTTGATCGCCATCAAAGCGAAACCAATCAGCAGCAACCCGCGCCGTGGGCGGACCAACTCCCACACCAGGGGCATAACCGCCTGCAGTTGAGGGTGCGAGGCCCCAGCGGCGGGTTTCGGATGAGCAATTACCATCTTTGATTAGACACTGCCTGTCCAGGAGAGGTTCAATTTATAGGCCGGCATTGCTTCACAGGGCCCGCCAGAACTATTTCACTGCGGCAAAAACGCGCGCATGAAACTCCAACACTTCACCGAGGTGTGCCAGAAAATACTCGGCTCCGTGGTTGCCGGGATAGAGATGATATTCGTGGTGGATGCCCTCGGCCTGAAGTTGCCGATTAAGTTCCGCGGCCCCCTGATAAAATCCGAATTCATCCTCGGTGCCGCAATTGAAATAAATGGACAAACCTGACGTCTGTATCAGGGCCCGGTTTCGCTTCGCAAGGACAAAAGGGCTGTTTTCGTTCCAGTGATGGATATCAATGGGATTGCCGAATGCCGCCTCCAGCGGGCCATTCCCGGACCGTTGTGGCGGTTCCGGAATGAGCGCGGCACTCTGTGCGCTGACCGACGAGAATAATTTCGGATAGGCGAGAGCAAACCGAAGCGCACCGTATCCGCCCATGGAAAAACCGCTAATGGCCCGTGCGGAGCGTTCGCGGCGAATCGAGTAGCGCGACTCGATGTAAGGAATGAATTCGTGAATGAAGAAATCGCTATAACGCACGCGGCCATCGGCGGAGTTTATGTAGAAGCTACCCCTCCCTTCGGGCGCGACTACCAAAAAGTCGGAAACCGCTCCTTTTTTACGAAGGTCTTCTATCAGGTCCCATCCACCACTTTTGAACATACTCTGTTCGTTATCGCCGAGTCCGTGCAGAAAATAAAGCACCGGATAACGCCGAGAATGAGCGGCAATTGCGGCGTCATAGCCGGGGGGCAACATCACGCAGTAGTGGACGCTCTCGCCAAGGATGTGGCTTTGCAGTGCGTTGCAATCGATGCGGCCTTGCGCGAGACATTGGCCAACCAGCGCAACTAAGAACAGCACGAGCCCTACCAAAGAGCGACGCATAAGACGAGTTTACTCGTAGCGTAGCGCCTGCACGGGATCAAGGCGCGCCGCTCGGGCCGCCGGGTAGAGTCCCGCCAGCAGACTGACGCCGATGGAAAAACCGATCGCGCCGAGAACAAGCCACAGCGGCACGGACCAGATCTGCGCCGAAGGAAAATGCTGGCGTTCGAGATAAATGTTCGTGCCGAAATTTATGAGTCGCCCTAACGCCCAACCAAGCGTGACTCCGGCCGCGCCGCCGACGAGCCCCATGGCTCCAGCTTCGGCGAAGAAGAGCCCGCGCACATCGGCGTCGCTGGCGCCGAGGGCCTTCATGATTCCGATTTCACGCCGGCGTTCGAGGATGGCCATCACCAGCGTATTCACGATGCCGATCGAAGCAACGGCCAAGGCCAGGCTGCCGAAGATCGCGAGAAACCCGTCGAGCACAGCAAAGAACTGGCGCATGCTGCGGGTCGCATCGACCAGCGAAAAAGCCCCGAATCCCATTTTCTTGATGGCGTCTTCAACCGCCGGAACCTGAGTGGGGCTCGCTACCCGCACGCTGAGTGACGCATAGCTCGGCGAGCCGCTGCCCGAAGCGTCACGCAGGTTGGGCTGCATGATGTGGAGATCCTCCGCAAGCTTGAGCGGCAGGAAAACGCGTGCCCGGGTCCCGCCGCGCAAGGTATCCGGGTCGACGTCCGTCAGTCCTACAATCTTCAGCGCTCGCTGGCGCGAAACTACTGAGTATGCGCCACTATTGCTTTGGCCCACAGACGAAGAAGAGGGAGAGGGAGAAGAAGCGCGTTCAGCATAGCGCATCGTCAACTCTCTCCCCAGAAGAGGCTTGGCCAAGTCGGCAAGACTTGGATTGTCCGTGCCCGGCTTGGGCGTAATGCCTAGCAACTCTTCCGCGAACGATTTCTGCAGGATGACTTCCGCAGCCTCATCCGACGAGAAAAATCTGCCCTGCATGCCGTCGAAAGCGTCATTGTTATTCTTCGCCGAGAACGGGACGGCCGCCACCATGGTTAAGTGAGGTTTGTCGTCCAGGCGCACGTCCGTAACAAACCGGATATCAGGATAGGCCTCGATCACGCCCGGAATTTGCGCAATCTTGTTTCTCGCCGGTTCATCGAGTGACGGGCTCTCAGCCGGCGGCGGCCCCTCCTCTCGCTGCTCGCGGAAATTGCGGAGGTCACGCCTGGAAGTGGCTACAACCGTGTCAAACAGTCCGGACTTTTCCAGCCGGCGCGAAGCCAGCTGCTGCAGCCCGATGCCGAGCGAGAGCATCGCGACCAGAGAGGCCACGCCCACCGAGATGCCGATTGTCGTCAGCGAATTGCGGAAGATGGACTCACGCAGGTTGCGAAAAGCAAGCTCGGTGACATCATAAAACTTCATTGTGTTTCTCCCCGCGATCCGACGTTGCAGACCTCGGCGACGAGTCTTCCATCCGCAAGGTGCAACATCCGGCCCGCATACTTCTCTGCCAGAGCCTGCTCGTGCGTCACCATCAAGACGGTCATGCCGAGCGACTGGTTGAAACTACGAATGAGCTCCATGATCTCCGTGCCGGTGCGGCTGTCCAGATTACCCGTCGGTTCGTCGGCCAGAAGAAGCTTGGGCCGGTTGATCAGTGCACGCGCCAACGAAGCGCGCTGCTGCTCGCCGCCTGATAGCTCCATCGGCCGGTGCGAAAGCCGTCCGCTCAAGCCCACGCGTTCCAGCGATTGGCGCGCAAGAGCGGAACGTTCCCGGCGTTCGACTTCGGCAAAGCGCATCGGGAGCTCGACATTTTCCAGCAACGACATGCTCGGTATCAGATTGAATGACTGAAAGACCATCCCGACTGTATGGAGGCGGTGCTTGGCCAGTTGTTCCCGCGAAAACCCGGCCAGATCATTTCCGTGAACAAACACCGCCCCGGAGGTCGGGCGGTCAAGACCGGCAACCAGGTTCAGCAGTGACGACTTGCCGGATCCCGACGCACCCAGCAGAGCCACGAATTCCCCGGCCCGAATATCGACCGAAATTCCGTCCACCGCGCGCACCAGCGCCTCACCCATCCGGTAATGACGGCAAACGTTCTCGGTACGGACTGCCACGGAGTTTGGACCCGAAATTTCCATGCTATCGAATGGCTCTCCACACGCAGATTGGTTCACAGTTCTGTCCGAAATGCACGTCCGAAAGAACACTCCGGTGATCTTCTTGCGGTGCCAAAAAAACGCGGGCTAGGTCCCAAAACAAGAAACGCATCGGGCCGGAACCGTCCTGGAAGGCAAGGCTTGTAAACCACAGAAAAGATGGTGGCGGCGGTAGGACTCGAACCTACGACCTACGGATTATGAGACCGTCGCTCTAACCACCTGAGCTACACCGCCACGGAGGTAAGCCCATACTAGCACACCAATTTACGGCGCAAACGCGGTACCGGTAGCGCCGATCGTCGCTCAGAGAGATAGGTAGCGAAGTAGAGTGTGTTGGTAGAGGCGCGGCCAAATCTTGTGCGGCCGGCGAAGTCTTAAAGCTGATCCAGAATGTGAGCGTCGAGAATTTGGCAGTACAAAAGGGGGAGGGCCCAGACGCCAGCGGGTAATACCTGGCGTCTGGAATACTACGCCCGTTGCTCTCCGTTCAGACCCAAAGGACTAAAAGTCGTGGTCTTCCGGCGTGCAGGTGCAAGGCAATCCGCTCAGCAGCGCAGAGTAGTAACACAGGTTTTGCAACAAGCTCCGTTCCGTGGTGCCCAGATTCGAGTCGGCCATAGCGGCTTCGGTGATGGCATAGGTTGTTTTCGTGGGAGCCTGGATGAGGGTCGCCCATGCATGCAGCCCGGCCGTCGGCACAACATTGGTTGGATCGCTCGTCGAAGACGCGACGACCTTGATCACGCCACGTGACGGGACTTTCCCGGTCAGCGGGTTCGCCGTGAGCTCGGTTTTCACGTCTTCCGCCAGCAGCCCGTCCGGCGTGATCTGGCAGGCGCAGCACTCCGACAATTCCTGGCTATCATCGAAAACGTAGAAGTCTGCCCACAGGTTGCCGCCGGTGTCGCCGTCGTTAATGACCCGCACTGTGGCATCCGGGGCAGCGGCCACGTTATTGGCATAGTAGATAACAAAGTAGTCACTATTGTTACCTGTTGGGGTTACGGCTTGCGCTGCCGCAGTCCCAGAAGCGACTCCCATCAGCAGGGCGATCGCCAGCATCGGAAATAGCAACAATCCCACTCTCTTCATTTTGTTTTGATCCTTCTCTTGGAATGCGCCGGTGGGGGACGACCAGTCTGGTGGCGCTGGTCAAACTCTACTCTCTCAGGCGTCGTTTTCAAGAGCCCACCTGGATTAGCCCAAAAGGCTAGAGCTTAAGTGCTACTGACAATTCCGTTTTTTTCCTTTTTTGAGTTGCGGTTTAGGGCTGGTTTTGAGCAGGGTTGAGGCAGCACAGGCGTCCCATTCTTAAGGCCTGTAGGATCGCCTCGACAAGGCGAACACAGGGCGAACACCAGTCACCAGGACGTGAAGAAGTCGCACACCCGTGGCGCAGGAGTCCCGCGCTCACCGACGCTCATCTTCTTGCCTGCTGCCCGTAATCCCTGCCGGCATCTCACTTCCGGGGAATGCCTCGCCGTGTCACCAGATAGACGGCAAAGCTCCCCAACCAATGGCCGCCTTCGTAGTGCTTGCCAGTGACCGCGGCCAGTCCCGCGCGTCGATGCGCGTCGGCGGCTGCAGCGATCATAGGACGCCGTTTGTCTCCTTGCGGCAAGCCCGCAGCGATGCCCTCCAGCATCCATGCGCGACTCAGATTGAGCCCGTCCAAATGCGCCAGCTTGGGATCGCTGGGATCGGGCGAAACCACTGGCTGCAGCCATGCAACTGCTCCCATCGACTCGCCAATCTGAGGCAGAAAAGCTCCGAGCCACCGGGCAAACTCAGCGCTCGACAGGACGCGCCGCATTAAGTCCGCTTCCCCAAGACAGGGCGATAGAAAATCCTCCCCGGAGGGCTCATAAGCCAGAGGACAGTTCTTGTCGGCCACATAGAACTGCCGAGCCTTCGATTCCGCCAGGTCAGCAAACTTCGTTTCACCGGTCGCCCGTGCATAATCCAGCATCAATCCGAGAGAGAAGGCGGTTTGCGAATGTTCTCCGATTCGCACCGGATACGAGAGCTCGGGCAACCAGTTCGTTAGGCGCTCCAGCGCGGCCTGCTCCAGAGGATGGAGATTCACAAGCATCTCGCGCGCCTGGGGATCATCCCACTCGCGCAGTTCCGCAACCAGTTGAAGCAGCCAGGCCAACCCATATGGCCGTTCGAAGCTGGCCCGTCCCTCAGCCCGCAAATATGCGGCTTCCCGAGCGACGTTCTCAGCTGTCAGACTTTGCCGCAGAGCTTCGCGCGCGGACGCGGCGAAACTAGCATTAGGAAAAGTTCTGAGTAGCCGCACCAGCAGCCAATGTCCGTGCACCGAAGAATGCCAGTCGTAGCAACCGTAGAATGCGGGCGTCAGTTTGCGCGGCGGGGCCGCATCGGCATCGCTGTTCAAGCTGTGACTGATTTTGTTGGGATATTCCTTGTGAACGCACGCGAGTGCCAGATTCGCAAACCGCTCAGCGGTCGTCACGTCAAACATCGGCTGCGCTCCAGTGTTCTGAGCGCCAGTTTCGCTGATATTGAAGAACAGGAACAACATGCACAGGAAGAATTTCATCTACGAGATACTGTAAATGAATCTCGACCAAGCGGATCCGTCCGCAGTGAACGGGCAGATCACAATTCTTAAACGGAGTTGGCATGCCCGTGAATTTACAGCAATCTCTTCGAGCGAGCAGGCGTCTCTTCCTCGGAATGACGTCGATATCTGGGACACCGCGATGGAGGAGCGGTGGGGATAAAAGGGTAGGGCCGTTCTCTCAGAGCATCGTGCAGGCGCCGGTTTTGCGCTCGTATTGCGACTCTGTCCGGCTCATGGACGTTGAATACGTTCATGGAAAACTCCACTACGGCCTGATCGAATGCCAAGACGAATTCCAGCAGATCGATATGGTCGTCTTCGCCGATCACCGGGCTGCGCGATTTCCTTGTGTGTGGCTTGCTCATTCGGATCACTCTGTGTGCGACCTTCGACAATACCCGGCATGGCCCCATGAATAGTAACTTACTTACTGATACCGAATTGAACGCAAAAATGGAAATTGAAAAAAACGATCCGTCCTATAAAGAGCTCCGCTGATCCCGCAAATCGAGTTTAAGTTTGCCCGTGTAGATCGCCATGCCGACAACCGCGTGCACGTTCATGGCATGGAGCCGGTCGATCTCCTCGCGAGTAGTAATGCCTCCCGCAACGATCAGCTGCTTCTTGGTGCTGTCTCGCAGATCGCGAACAACATCGAGCGGAATGCCCTGCATCAGGCCTTCCGTATCGATATGCGTATAGAGGAACGCCGCACACCAGGGTTCTAAAATTGCGATCATTTGCAGAGGAGTAATCTCCGTGAGTTCGCGCCAGCCTCGGATCGCGACCCGGCCTTGCCTGGCATCGATGGCGAAGACCAGTTTGTCCGAACCGACCGTGTGAGCCGCGTTCTCGGCGAATGCCGCGTCGGGTTGACCATCGCGGATAAGGGAGGACCCGAGGATCACGCGCCGCGCACCTGTAGACAGCATCTCTTGCGCGCTCTCAACGCTGCGCAATCCTCCGCCAACCTGGCAGGGAAGACGCTGCGCCAACTCGCGCACGAGCGCGTGATTGTTTCCGTTGCCCATCGCAGCATCGAGGTCGATGAGCTGAACCAGCGGGAATGAAGAGAAGCGCGCGATCCACTCCTCGAAATCGTCGAATTCGAGGGCCTTGCGCTCGCCTTGTACCAGTTGGACGATCTTGCCGCCCATCAAATCAATCGAAGGAATCAGCATGGCCACCGCATCGGGATGCCCGCGCCTTGCAGCTCTCGCTTGAGATCGGCAAGATGGCGCAGGCCAAAATGAAAGATCGAAGCGGCCAGCGCTGCGTCGGCTCGTCCGTGCTGAAACACGTCGAGAAAAGTCTGTGTGTCCCCGCCTCCGCCGGACGCGATCACCGGTATGCGCACGGTCTCGGAGACGATGCGAGTTAATTCGCAATCGAAACCTGTGCCCGTGCCATCGCAATCCATTGAAGTAAGCAGGATTTCACCTGCGCCGCGCTCTTCTGCTTCGCGTGCCCAAGCGACCGCGTCGCGGCCCGTCGCTTTTCTCCCACCGCCCGTATACGCTTCGAATCTCGCCTCGCCATTTATGCGCTTGGCGTCAATCGCCACGATCACAGCCTGTGAGCCATAACGCTCGGCGATCGATGTGATCAGAGACGAATCGGCGAGCGCGGCGGAATTGATACTGATCTTGTCGGCGCCCGCATCGAAAACTGCCATCGCTTCATCGAGGGAACGTATTCCTCCTCCGACCGTGAATGGAATAAATAGCTGTTGCGCCGTCCTGCGAACCGTATCGACCAGCGTGGCTCGTTTCTCGTGAGTGGCAGAAATGTCAAGCAGCACAACTTCGTCGGCCCCGGCTTCACTATGAGCCGCCGCCAGTGCCGCTGGATCGCCCGCGTCGCGCAGTTGCTGGAACTGCACGCCCTTCACAACCCGTCCACCTGTCACGTCCAGGCACGCAATGATTCTTTTCGTCAGCATCCGTTTGCCAGCATCACCGTTTGCATCTTCAAAGAGCGCAAAAGTTCTCCAGCAGTTTCAAGCCAATCGCTCCCGATTTCTCCGGATGAAATTGCACCCCGAATAAATGGTCTTGCTCAACCGCAGCCGAGAATTCGCCGCCATATTCTGACCGCGCCACTGTCGCTTCCACAACCGGAGCCCGGTAGGAATGCGTGAAGTACACAAATGAGCCCGAAGGAATCCCCCGAAACAGCCGTGAATCCTTACTGCAAGCCAGAGAATTCCAACCTACATGCGGCGACTTCACATTCGCTGGGAAGCGCTCATTTTTTCCAGCGATCAACCCAAGGCCAGGGATTGCCGGCGCCTCCTCACTGGCGTCGAACATCCATTGCATTCCAACGCAGACGCCGAGAAATGGCGTTCCCTTTTCCAAGCTCTGCAAGATTGCGCTGCGCAAGCCAGTTTGTTCCAAAATCGTGGTGGCCGAGAAGTGCCCGACCCCGGGCAAAATGATCTTGTCCGCTTTGGCGACTACGCCCGGCTCGCGCGTTACGACGGCGTCCACTCCGAGATGGTCGAGCGCCTTCTTTACCGAGGTGAGGTTTCCTGCGCGGTAGTCGACGACCGCAATCATCAGAGCAGTCCTTTCGTACTCGGAAGAAGGTGTTGCATTTGGCGATCGCGCCAGCAGGCGGCCCGCAAAGCGCGCGCAAACGCTTTGAACAAAGACTCGATCTTATGATGGCTCGACCGCCCATAGAGCACGCGCGCATGCACGCTGGCGCGGGCGCCGCGCGCAAAGCCTTCAAAGAAATCGTGCACCAGTTCTGCCTGCAAGTCGCCCACCATGCGCACCCGAACCTTGGTATCCACCACCGCAGATGTTCGTCCGCAAAAATCGACGGCTGCCAGGCCCAGCGTCTCATCCATCGGCATCAGGAAATAGCCTGCACGCAAAATCCCGCGTTTGGCGCCGAGCGCCTTGTCGAAGAGCTGGCCCAGCACGATCCCGACATCTTCGACGGTGTGGTGCTGATCGACATCGAGATCCCCTTTGGCCGTTAACTGGAGATCGAATCCGCCATGATGTGCAAAAAGCTCCAACATGTGATCGAAGAATCGGATTCCAGTCGAAACCTTGTACCGGCCCTTTCCTTCAATGAGCAGCACCGCGCGAATATCGGTTTCTTTCGAGGTGCGCTGGATCGCCGCCTTTCTCATTCTGCCGTCACCTCTTTTACGCCGATCTTTCTCGCGCCAACCTTTGTCGCACCAACCTTTGTTACACCGATCTCTGTCGCGCCGATTTCAGCCAGCGTTGCCCGCAGCGCTTCCAGCAGTCGAGCCGTCTGTTCTGCGGTACCGATCGTGATGCGGACGCAGCCCTCGCACCCGTAGTCGCGCGAGCGGTCGCGCACCAGGATGCCGCGCTCTCGCATCGACCGGATGAACGCATCCTTCATCGCGCCGAATTTCGCCAGCACAAAATTAGCCTGGCTCGGCCAGTAGGGAAGTCCCCAGTTGCTGAATTCCTGTTGCAGTTTCTCCCGGCCCTCACGAACCTGGCCGACATATTGATCGACGTAGTCTTCGTCCGCCAAAGCCGCCGGCAAACACGCGAGCGCGACTCCATTCACGTTGTAGGGAGAGCTGACCCGGCGTACCAGCGGAATATGTGTAGCATTTCCAGCAAGCACTCCCACACGGAGCCCCGCCATTCCGTAAGCTTTCGAAAAGGTTCGCGCGACAAACAGATTGGGCAGATCTTGCCAGCACCCGAGCAGTGTTTTTCCGTAAAACTCGAAGTAGGCCTCATCCACCAGAATCGCCGCTTCAGCCGCCCGGCGCGCGATTTCAATCAAATCGGCCGATTCCGCTACGGCGCCCGTGGGATTATTTGGATTGGCAATCGCAATCAGCCGAGTGTTAGGGTTGATCCGGGCAAGTAATTCCGAAGCTGGAAAGCGGAAGTTTTCCGCGGCTGGAATTGGAATCACGCGCGCCCCCGTCGCCGCCGCGGAAATCTCATACATCGCAAAGGTCGGCACAACGATCAGTGCTTCGTCGCCAGGTTCCAGGTATGTTTCGCAAAGCAGGTGGATCGCTTCATCCACGCCATTGGTTAACAGCAGTTCATCAGGCTTGATGCAGAGATGAGCTGCCACAATCCCTTCCAACGGCTCGCGCTCCGGATAACAGCCAATTTCTTCCGCGGTAAGTTCGCGCAATCGCGCCAGAACTCGCGGCGAACAACCAACCGTGTTCTCATTAAAATCGAGACGCAGACCGTGCCGCCCGCCGAGCGGCGGATGATACGTAGGCAGATTCCGCACGGCGTCGCGCGCCTTAAGCATGGCTATTCCTCACATATTCACATCTGGCTCGAATCGATTGCGCGTGTGCCTGCAATCCCTCTGTCTCGGCCAGCAATTCAACCTGCGGAGCAATTCGCCGCAAGCCAGTCCGCGAAAGCTTCTGTACACTGATGAGCTTTACAAAATCCAAGACACTGAGGCCGCCTCGGAAACGTGCTGCTCCGGCAGTGGGCAGAACGTGATTCGGCCCAGATGCATAGTCGCCCGCCGCCTGCGGCGAATACTCGCCGACAAAAACCGAGCCGGCGTTACAGACCAACTTGAGATCCGCACGGTCAACAGTAAGATGTTCCGAGGCGATTTCGTTTGCCCAATCAAAGCTCTGCTGGCGTGAAGCCGATATCAGAATTACGCCGCGGCGGCGTATCGACTCGCGCGCAAGGGCATTCTTCTTGATGAATTTGCTCACCCATCCCGCCACTTGCTTGGCGAGATCGCGGCGCGTGGTAATAAAAACTGCCAGCGTTTCCGGATCGTGTTCCGCCTGCGCAATCAGGTCCCCGGCAATGAACTCGGGCGACCCAACGTCGCTGACAACGAGCACTTCAGTCGGCCCCGCCAGAAAGTCGATCGAGCAATCGAACGCAACCTGCTTCTTGGCGGCAGTGACATAGAGATTCCCCGGCCCGACGATCTTGTCCACACGCGGAATGCTCTCCGTCCCATAGGCGAGCGCGGCGATGGCCTGTGCGCCGCCGACTCGATAGACTTCCCCGACTCCAAGCATCCCCGCAGCCGCCAGCACATCCGCTTGAGGTTGCGGCGAGGCCACGCGGATATTTTCCACACCCGCCACCTGAGCCGGAATCACCGTCATCAGCAAAGTCGACACCAACGGGTAGCGTCCTCCCGGAACATAGCAGCCCACGGAATTCAACGGCCGCACCAACTGCCCCACCGTGATCCCTCGACGCGTGCGCATCCATTCCACGGGCTTTTGCATTTCGCAGAAGCGCCGTATATTCGCCGCCGCCACGCGCAACGATCTCTTCAACTCGTGCCGCGCTGACTTCCACGCTTCTCGAATTTCCTCTGCGGAGACCCGCAAAGATGTTCCGGGTTGCAGCCCATCCCAACGTTCTGCGTATTTGCGCACGGCGCGGTCGCCACGGCGCTGCACATCCGCAACGATTGGCCGCACCGCCGGATCGACCTCCTCAAAGCGCGATCCCCGGGCTGCAATCTTTCGCACGCTCGCCGCAGCCGCCGCTCCCGAGAAAATGCGCATCACAAAACCACCTTGTTCAGGGGATATTCCACAATCCCCTGTCCGTTGGCGTCTTTCAAACGAGGAATGATCTCCCAGGCCAGCGATTCCTCGATCACCGTATTCACCGCCAGCCAATTCTCGTCGCTGAGAGTTGAAATGGTTGGCTTTTGGAGCGCCGGCAAAACAGCGAGCACGGCCGCCAGGTCCTTCTTGCGGACGTTCAGCATCAGGCCGACACGATCCTGGGCATCCATCGCGCCCCGCAACATCAGGGCCAGGTTCTCAATCTTGCGTCGCTTTGTCGAATCGCTCCACGAAGTCTTGTTGGCAATAATCTGTGTATTCGATTCCAGCACCGTATCGATAATGCGCAGACGGTTCGCTTTCAGGGAACTGCCCGTTTCCGTGACCTCGACAATCGCATCGGCGAGCATCGGAGGTTTTACTTCGGTCGCGCCCCACGAAAACTCTACCTGCACCGCAACCTGCTTTTTCTCAAAATATCTGCGCGTCACATTCACGAGTTCGGTCGCGATGATCAGGTTGCCAAGGTCTTCGGCGCGCTGGTACGTCGAATCCTCGGGCACGGCCAGCACCCACCGCACCTTGCCCCGGCTCTGCTTGGCATAAATCAGATCAGAAACAGTGACCACCTCGAGCCCGCTCTCCACCACCCAGTCCAGGCCGGTCAGCCCAGCGTCAAGCACGCCGTGCTCTACGTAGCGCGCCATTTCCTGCGCGCGAATCAGCATGCACTCGATCTCCGGGTCCCCGGTAGTTGCGAAGTACGAGCGAGCCGTGATGAAGACGGGGAGACCGGCGCGCGCGAACAACTGCATGGTCGCCTCTTGCAGACTGCCCTTCGGTATGCCGAGCCGGATCTTCACGATTGCACCGCCCGATTGCCAGTACTCTTCTTCTGGGCATCGTCGCGAAAAAGCGGCTTCGTGAAGCAGGAGCGCGTGCCTTCGTGGCAGACCACGCCTGCGCCTTCAACCTCCACCTGCAACAGCAGCGTGTCGAGATCGCAGTCGGTCGTGGCAGAAACCAGCTTGAGCCGGTTGCCTGAGGTTTCCCCTTTCGTCCAAAGCTGGTTGCGCGTACGGCTGAAAAATGTCACGTAGCCCGTCGAGAGCGTGCGCTCCCATGCATCGCCATTCATGAATCCCAGCATCAGCACCTCACCGTTGGCCGCATCCTGCACGATCGCCGGCGCCAGGCCCTGCATCTTGTCAAAATCGATCTCGCCTGCCATACATACCTTCCTGACCGTTTTCCAAAAACACAAGGGAGCCTCAAAAACAAGAAACCCGCTGAGCTTGGATTGCGTCAGCGGGCTCGAAACTTTTCTGGTGTTACGCTAGCTCAGCCGAACACCACCGCCCGCGCGCTGTGCGCGTGATGATGATGGTGGTGAGCTGCTCTAAGCATTCGTTTACGATAGCGAACACCTCCCAGATTGTCAAACCAATTTGGTCAAACGAATTGGCCACGAATTGCACACCGGCGCGACCGGAGCGTGCTTCAAACCCTGGCCGCATGCGAAACTGGTGTCCATGAAAGTCGTCGCCGTCATTCCAGCGCGGTTGGCTTCGACGCGCCTGCCCCGCAAGATGCTGCGCGAGATCGCCGGCGTCCCCTTACTCGCGCGGGTTTATCAGGGCGTGCGGGGCTCGCCGGCACTTGACCAGGTCGTTGTCGCAACCGACTCCGAAGAGATACTGCGCTTCTGCGAAGAACGAGGCTTTGCGGTTCGCATGACGTCTCCCGCCCATCGCTCGGGAACCGAGCGCGTACACGAGATATCGAGCGTGATCGCAGCCGATGTGTACCTGAATATTCAGGGTGATGAGCCACTTACCCGGCCCGAGCACATCGAAAGCCTGATCGCTGTAATGCGCAATCCGGATGTCGAAGTGGGGACGCTGAAAACCCCTGCAACTGGCGTGGATATAGACAATCCGAGCGCCGTGAAAGTGGTCACCGGCAATTCGGGCCGGGCCCTTTACTTTTCCCGCGCTACCATCCCGCATGACCGTGATGGTATCCGCCCGCAGTATTACAAGCATCTCGGGTTCTACGGATATCGCAAAGCTGCACTCGACAATTTCGTGCGCTGGCCCGAGTCCTCGCTTGAGCGCAGCGAGCGGCTCGAACAATTGCGCTTCCTTGAGAACGGGGTTCCGATCTACGTGGGGGAAACGCCCTTCGACACCGTGGGCGTGGATACCGAGGATGACGTGCGGCGAGTGGAAGAAATCCTGCTGGGAATGCAAAAATAAGAAATCATCGGCGAAGTTGCTTTACTCCGTGCATAAACTGTAAGCACCTGGCGACGCATATTGTAGGATTGCGTGGTGACGTCTTCTTCGTCCAATCGCTGGCGGCAAATCGAGGCGCTGTTCTATGAGGCCCTTGATTTAGCGCCCGAGGCGCGCCCGGAGTTTCTCGACAACAAGTGCGCGGGCGACGCTACGCTGCGAAAAGAAATCGAATCCCTGCTCGCTTCCTCCGAACAACCGGCGGACTTCCTGCACCAGCGCGTTGTCGAGGCGGCACAGCGGATGATGACTGACGAACGCCGCGAGATGATGGCTCCCGGCACCCGGTTGGGACATTACAAAATCATCTCCTTGCTCGGCGCGGGAGGCATGGGCGAGGTGTACCTGGCCGAGGACACAAATCTCCCGCGCAAGGTAGCGCTCAAAATGCTCGCGCCGGATCTCACCCTCGACGAACGAGGGCTGCGCCGTTTTGAGCACGAAGCACACGCGGCTTCAGCGCTGAACCATCCCAACATTCTGACGATTTATGAATTCGGCCAGGCGGATGGAATGCGCTTTATTGTCTCCGAGTTCATTGAGGGCGTAACACTGCGCCAGAAGATGGCCGTGGCCAGGCTTCCATTGGACGCTGCTCTCGAC
The DNA here is from genome assembly GCA_963821295.1 of uncultured Acidobacteriaceae bacterium. Classification (GTDB taxonomy): domain Bacteria; phylum Acidobacteriota; class Terriglobia; order Terriglobales; family Acidobacteriaceae; genus Acidiflorens. The sequence continues at coordinate 601,624 of CAWGDB010000005.1, forward strand.
ATTGCCATACAAATGGCGAGCGCTTTGGCCGCTGCTCACAATTCCGGTATCGTCCATCGCGACATCAAGCCCGAGAATGTCATCGTTCGGACCGACGGAATCGTGAAGGTGCTTGATTTCGGAATCGCAAAGTTGAGCGAAAAGCGAGTTGGGGGAACCGGCCGTCTCAACGTGTCAACGCTGACGTCTTCCATCAGTGAACCCGGGTTGGTGATGGGTACCGCGAAGTATATGTCCCCAGAGCAGGCCCGAGGACTTGAAGTGGACGCGCGCAGCGATATTTTCAGCCTCGGGTCGGTGATCTACGAGTTGGTCACGGGAAGAGCCGCATTTGACGGTGGCACCACCAGTGACGTAATCGCGGAAATCCTCAAAGTTGAGCCGCCGCCTCCGCTCGAGTTCGCTCCCGATCTCCCCTATGAAGTCGAGCGCATCATCAGCAAAGCGCTGCGCAAGGACCGCGAGACTCGTTATCAATCTGTTCGAGACTTGCTCATCGATCTGCAGGACTTCAGGAAAGAAGCGGAGTTTCAGGCCAAGTTACAAAGATCACCGCGGCGCGGCGGTCCGGTGCCGGACAGGGTGAAGACGACATCCGACTGGCGAACTCCCGCAGCTGCTGTACTTCCCGCTCAGGTTCCGGATGGGCGCTTTCCACACGCAAAATTGATGTGGGGGTTGCCCGTATTGTTCATTGCCATCGTCGGCATGCTCGGGTACCTCTTTTTTGTTCGACAATCAAATGCCCCTCCCACAGCCGCCCGGCCCCGCAGCCTCGCTGTTTTGCCATTCCGAAATCTAAAGCCGGATCCCGAAACCGACTTCCTTGGATTCTCCCTGGCCGATGAAATCATCACAAAACTCGGCTATGTCAATGCTCTGACGATTCGTCCTTCCTCTTCCGTCGACAAATATCGGAATCAGATCATCGATCCGAAAAAAGTCGCCGCCGACCTGAACGTCGACACACTGCTGACAGGCAGCTTCCTCAAAGACGGAGACGACCTTAGGATTACCACCCAACTGATCGACGTGAAGCCCGACAAGATTCTGTGGCGGGAGGCCATCGATCTGAAGTATGACCGGCTGCTGACCGTGCAGGATAGGGTGGCGCAGCAGATCATCAAGGAACTGGAACTGAGTCTCTCGCCCGCTGAGGCCGCCAATCTTAAGCCGGAGAAACCGATCAGCAGCACAGCCTATGAGTACTACCTTCGGGGAATCGATTTTTACTCTCTGAATCAGTTTGGGGCGGCAATCGAGATGCTTGAGAAGTCCACGGCGATTGAGCCCAACTATGCGCCTGCCTGGGCCCATCTGGGTCGGGCTTATACAACGAATGCGTCGCTCCAGTTCGGCGGGCGGGAGGACTACGGCAAGGCCCAGGTAGCCTACGAAAAAGCGATCGCCCTCAATCCTGCACTGGTCGAACCACGAATCTACATGGCGAACTTGTCCACCGACACCGGACGGGTGGAGCAGGCGGTGCCCTTATTGAGGTCAGTATTGCGGGACAGTCCCAACAACGCCGAGGCTCACTGGGAGCTTGGTTATGCCTACCGGTTTGGCGGGATGCTCGATGAATCATTGGCCGAGTGCGAAAAGGCGCGCCAGAATAATCCCAAGGTCAAAATCAACAGTTCTGCGATCAACAGCTATCTCTACCTGGGCGAGTATGAGAAGTTCCTGGAGAGCCTGCCGGTGAACGACTCCATCTACATTCTCTTCTACCGTGGCTTCGCCGAATACTACATGAACAATCGCGACCAGGCTGCGCAAGACTTTGACCGCGCATTTGACAGAGACCCTTCATTGCTGCCTGCCGCCGTGGGAAAGGCGCTCAGCGACTCCATCAAGCACGACAATGCCAAGGGTCTGCAGCTTCTGAAGCAGACTGAGAGAAGAATCGAGGAGCGCGGCGTAAGCGACGCCGAGGGACTCTACAAAGTTGCACAAGCCTATGCCCAGCTAGGTGATAAGGCTTCCGCCCTGCACATACTGCAGCACAGCATTGATGGCGGTTTCTTCTGCTATCCATACTTCGTGCGCGATCCGCTGCTACAGAATCTTCACGACGAGCCGGAATTCCAGACTCTAATGAACCAGGCGCTCCAACGCCACAATCAGTTCAAGGCCGCATTCTTTTAGCCCTGGCTGCACGCTAAGGGCACTCCGTTTAGTTCGTTGCCGATAGCTTTGAAAGGGCATGGCTTCAGCCGTGCCGCCAGGACCACCCCGCAAGCGGCTTTACAGTTTGCTGAAAAGGTCCCAAATGTTCGCACAACCGTGGAAGAGCGGCCCTTCAGGGCCGCGTATGTCGTTTTGAATGATCCGGGCTTCAGCCCTGGTGGCCATTTTTTTCCACGAAATGCCGACTTTATTAGCAAACTGTTAACCGCTGTGGCCGGCCGATTCTAGTGTGCTCGCGCCCACGCCTCAGCGGCGGCCACTCGCTTCGTGATCGCCGGATGGGAATGGAGTAGCCACTCGACCCACCGCGAAGGCGTTCTCTCGGCAAGATTCTGATTGGCCAGCTTGTTCATCGACGAGATGAAAGGCTCCACGCTAGCCACCGATTCGAAGCAGTAACGGTCGGCCTGCCGCTCATTGAAGCGCGAGTACGCATTGAGGGCCGGCATCAGCAGGAGCGACAGCATCGTTGAAACCAGAATCAGCAGCGGGAGGTTGGCAAAATCCGATAAGGTCTCGAACATGCCCCGCTGTTCGACGGCATAGCGCAGCACTACATTCGCCAGCCAGAAACCAAAAAGCGTAATTCCAGCCTGCACAAAAATGCTTTTCAGAATGTGACGGTGCACGTGGTGCCCGAGTTCGTGGGCGAGCACCGCTTCGATCTCATCGTCCGAATAATTATCCAGCAATGTGTCCGCCAGAATGATGCGCCGGGTTGCGCCCAACCCGGTGAGCGCCGCATTTGCCTTCGTGCTTTTCTCCGAGAGATGCCACCGGTAAACCCCGCGTACCCGCGTTCCGGCTCGCTCACTCAACACGATCAGCCGGCGTTTGAGTTCCTCATTCTCCAGCGGCTCGAATTTGTAAAAGATGGGAAAAAGCACAACCGGCGCCAATTGCGCGAGCAATACCATCAATCCGAGGAAGATCGCCCACGCGATCAGCCACCAATACTGCGGAACTTGCCGGAGCAGAAAATAGATCAGCTCAACCACGATGGTCGCCATCACCAGCCCAATCAGCAGGCCCTTGCATTCATCCCGCAGCCAAGCCCGCAACCGCTGGTTCGAGAGATGGTACCGGTGCTCCAGCCGGAACCCGTAATAGTCCAATGGAGCGCTGATCGCCTTGCTGATCAAAATCAGCATCAGCACATAAAGAAACACGGCGACGCTGTAGTTCCGTGCCGCGCCATGGTGCTCCCCCAGCGCCAGATCGCGTAGTGTCCCCGTCCAGCCGGTCGCCAGCAACACGATAAGCAGCCCGAAGCCGATCACAAAGTCGCCGACGCCCAGCCAGCGTTTGATACGGTTATAGCGGCGCGATTCCGGCGAATCGGTTGGAACCGGTATGGTTTCTATAGCGCTCATGCACCCCTTACTAATTATCCTATCGCGTCTCCCCACCCGCCAGACGCGATGGTCCTGTGTGCAACGGTCCCGGTGGCCAATGGCCGGGTTTGCCCGTGTTCATGACAACTTCCCTCTGTGGAATCGCCGATTTGAGCCAAGCGTGAAGCTGAGGGATCTCCCGTGCACCTCGTGCTCCTCTATGGTTTGAGCTTTTCGCGGCGTCCTGAATCGAACCTTTCCAAGCTAGCCCTGCTTTACAAAACGTTCGGAGTTCTCCAGAATTTCTGTGACCAGTTCAGGCGTCGCCGCCTCCACATAAACTCGCAACAGCCGCTCGGTGCCCGATGCCCGAAACAGCACCCAGGCATCGGCGCCATTTCCATTCTTGGGAGCGTCGAGAAAGATCTTCACGCCATCGCGATTTTCCTTGCGTAACACAGCATACGGACCAAGCTTCGTGGTCCGTGGATCACCCGCCCGTCGCACTGCGCCATTCTTCATCTCATCGGAGATGTGCAGATCGCGCCGCCCATAATAATGCGCGCCATATTCACGCTGCAGATCGGCCACCAGTTGCCCCAGCGGCTTTGCTTCCTCCGCCATCACATTGGCCAGCAGCAACGCATTCAAAATGCCATCGCGCTCGGGTAGAAAACGTCCATATCCAATGCCGCCGGATTCTTCCCCGGCGATCAAGACTTCCCGCTCCATCATCAGGTCGGCTGCATACTTGAAGCCAATCGATACTTCGTGCAGCGTCCGTCCGTATCTAGCGGCGATGCGGTCGAGCATGCCCGTTGTGTTGAAAGCCCGCACCACATCCCCCGGCCACTTCTTGCGCATCAGCAGCCAATTCAGCAGAACCGCGAAGCATTTGTGCGAGTCCACAAAGCTGCCGTCTTCGGCCACCGCGCCAATGCGGTCCGCGTCCCCGTCGGTCACCAGGCCCGCATGACATTTGTCTTTCACGACGGTTTCCTGCAGCAGCGCCACATGCGGCAAAATCGGCTCCGGATTGATTCCCGGAAACAACGGGTTGACCTCCTGCCGGATGGCGATGTATTGGATCCCGTTTCTGTCGAAAATCCCCGGCAGCACGCCGCGACCGGAGCCATACATCGAGTCGATCGCGAACTTGAAATTTGCCTTGCGAATCAGGTTCAGATCCGCGAACGCGCAAACGCCTTCAATGTAGGCGGCTTTCAGATCGACTTCTTCGATCTTTGCGGGGGCACTGTGTTTGGGCATCGCGCCCGCCGCGAGTTCACTTTCGATCATCTTCATGATGGCAGGCGTGGCCGACCCACCAAACTTGGCTTTGAATTTCACGCCATTCCAGTTCCACGGATTGTGGCTCGACGTCACCATCACGCCTCCCGCCGCGCCGAGTTTTTTCACGTTGAACGAGACTGTCGGCGTGGGAAGGTAATCGTTGGAGAGTCGCACGGGGATCCCCGCGCCCGCAATGACCTCAGCCACAGCGCGCGCCGCGCGGTCCGAGGCGAAGCGTGTGTCACAGCCAATAATGATGCCGTGCGTGGGATCTTCATGCTTAAGAACGTAGGAGGCAATCGCGCCCGCCACGCGGCGCACATTCTCAAAAGTAAAATCGTCGGCGATAATGCCGCGCCAGCCGTCAGTTCCGAATTTGATCTCTGTCATGAGTCCGTCGTTCGTCGTTCGCTGTTCGTCGTTCGCCATCGGGTTGCTATCCGTTGTTCATCGTTCGTCATTCGCATCTCCATTTTGAATGGTCCCACGAGCGAGGGTTGTGAATTTGCCAACGACGAATGACGAAAAGCGAACGACGAAAGCGAACGACGAAATCGCGAACAACGCCGCTCAAACTAATCTCTTCAACTTCTTCTCATCCAGATGTCTCACCACTTTGCCCACATCCTGCGACTGGTCGAGCGTGGTGATCAGCAACGCATCGTCGGTTTCAACGACCACCAGATTGTCCACACCGACCACCGCCACAAATTTGCCCGGAGCATGAACATAATTGTTCTTGGCATTGAAGGCAAAGCTGCCTGACGCATTGAAGAGGCTTCCATCCGCGGGATTGCTTTTCGCGCGGTGGTGCTCATGCAGCGCGGTCCAGGAGCCAAGATCGTTCCATCCGAAATCGGCCGGCAGACAGAAGATGCGCGACTGCCCTTCGCCTTTGGCGGAGCGGGGTTCGAGAAGGGCATAGTCCACGCTGATGTTCTCGCACTTCGGATAAAGCTTGCGGAACGTCTCCGCACACTTGCGCGTCCCGTAGCTAGCTGCAATCTTTTCGAGAATCGCCGCTGTCTTCGGCAAATGGTCGCGAAAGGCATTCGCCAAGGTGTCGGCCCGCCACAAGAACATGCCACTGTTCCAGAAATAGTTGCCGGCATCCACAAACTGGCGTGCACGATCAAGGTCAGGCTTCTCCGTGAACCGGCGCACACGTAATGCACCAAGCTCATCGGGCGAACCTGCTTCGATGTATCCGTAGCCGGTTTCAGGACGAGTCGGTCGGATCCCGAGCACCACAATATTCTCTCCGGTGGCCGCGATCGCAACACCCGTGTTCAGGGTGGCGCGGAATTGCTCAGGCTCGGCGATCACGTGATCGGAAGGGAAGAGGCCGAGCACGGCATCAGGATCGCGCCGCAACAACAGAAACGCAGCGAGACCAATAGCAGGCGCGGTGTTGCGTCCGGCAGGCTCAGCGATAATCTGTTGCGGAGGCAGCTTCCGAAGCTGGCGCATGATCGCCGGACGGAGATCTTCATTTGTGATGATCCAAAATTGCCGCGCGGGCGCCAGCGGCAACAGCCGCGCGACAGTCTGTTGGATCATTGTCTGCGTGCCGTCGAGCGCAAGCAATTGCTTGGCGCGCCGCTTCCGGCTGAGCGGCCAGAAGCGCGTACCCCGCCCTCCGGCGAGTATCACGGGATAAAAATGTGGATCCGGCTTCACAGGTATTGAAAGCCTATCATCTCGCAGCAAGAATCATAGCCACGGCGTCACACACTGGATTTTTCCTCTGTGAACCTCTGTGTCCTCTGTGGATGAAAGTTCTAAAGCCGCGTAGCAGGCTCAGGCACAATCACACCCGGGACATAAGCTTTCAGAAACTCGACGGCCCATTGCGGGCGTACAGTAAATCCACCCAGGATTGCGGGAATCACGACCGCATCGCCCTTGGATAGCATCACCGGCGCTTGGCCGGCAGCTTCGACGATCCCGCAGCCTTCCACCGCAACCAGAATCTGCACCGAGTTTTTGCCCGACGCATCGCGCGTAGAAAAATCGTGCCGCTCTTTCAGTTCGAACAGATCGACGGTGAAGTAGGGAGCCGCAATCATCGCAGACCGCCGGTTTCTGCCGCCATTAATATTGACGGGCGCGGGCCGGATTACCTTGCCCGAAGCCACTTGCTCTTTTACCGACGCGATCCCGCGCTCCAGGTGCAGCGGCCGCGGCCGCCCGTAGTCGTAAAGCCGATAGGTAGTATCGGATTGCTGCTGCGTCTCAACGATCACCGCTCCCGGCCCCAGCGTATGCACCGTGCCGCCCGCGACGTAAATCATCTCGCCCGCGTAAATATTGATCCAGTTCAGCAAATCTTCGGCGCGCTTCTCGTGGATCGACTGCTCGAATTCTGCGCGCGTGACGCCAGGCTTCAGACCCAGCGCAATCTGCGATCCCGGACGCGCATGGGCCACATACCAGCATTCAGTTTTTCCCCAGGGTTCGCCGAAGCGCTGCGCAGTGGCGTCATCAGGATGAACCTGCACCGAAAGCTTTTCTTCCGGAAACAAAAACTTCAGCAGCAGCGGAAAGCGCTGCGGATCGCGCGCCACCGTGCCGACGAGTTCAGCGCCGAATTCTTCGCTCAAGTCGGCGAGCTTGCGATTAGCGAGCGCGCCATTGGTGACCACACAGTCGTCGCCGGTAAGCCACGCCTCGCCAATCTTTTCGTTGAACTTGGCATTGGGATAGATCGGGGCGAGATCAAGCGTGCCCCAGGGGCGCGGATCGAACATGGGCGACATCAGAAGTGGATAGAGTTGGGTCATGCGCTCTTGCGTGCGTCACGCGGAGTGATTGGACCGCTAGAGTGCGGCAAAGTACGTCCGCATTCGCTCCAGCGCCTTGTCGATATTCTGCATCGACGTCGCATACGAAATCCGCACGTGTTCGTTGGTTCCGAAGCCTTCTCCAGCCACCGTTGCGACGTGCGCGGTATGCAGCAGTCCATGCGCCACATCGGCGCTGCACTTGATCCCACTCTTCCCAAAGAATCCTGACACGTTCGGATAGGCGTAGAACGCGCCCTCCGGCATGGTGCACTGCACGCCGGGAATCGCGCGCAATCCCCCAATAATGTGATCGCGCAGCACGATGTAATCGGCGCGCATATCGTCCACGCACTTCTGTGAACTAGAAAGCGCCGCCACCGCCGCCTTTTGCACAATCGACGTCGGATTCGTCGTCTGCTGGCCCTGCAGTTTCTGCATGGCTGTCAACACCGGCGCCGGCCCAAGCGTAAATCCCAGCCGCCAGCCGGTCATGGCGTAGGTCTTCGAAAGCGATCCCACCACCAGAAAACGGTCGCGATATTCGCTCAGCGAACCCACCGAAAAATTCTTCCCGCTGTAGTTGAGATACACGTAGCACTCATCGGAGATCACCCAGATGCCGCGCTCCTGCGCCAGTCGCACTACCTCGGTCATATCCTCGGAACTCATAACCGCGCCCGACGGATTCGACGGCGAATTCAGGATAATGAGCTTCGTCTTCGGCGTAATCAGGCGCGCCACCATCTCGGCGGTCACGCGGAATCCCTGGGACTCATCGGCCTTGACCAGCACGCAGTTGCCGCCGGCGTAGCGCACCATGTCCTTGAACGAAACCCAGTAGGGCACGGGTAGGATCACTTCATCGCCGTGGTCGACGAGCACGGAAATCACGTTGAAAAGCGCATGCTTGCCGCCCACCGAAGCGCACGTTTCCTCGCGCTTGTAAGCCGAGCCGAAATCGGTGGCGTGCCGCTGGATGATCGCGTCCTTCAATTCGGAGGTCCCGCCTACCGCGGTGTACTTCGAAAAATTTCCCCGGATCGCCGCGATCGCAGCCTCTTTAATATGCTCGGGCGTGGCGAAGTGCGGCTCGCCCGCCGTCATATCGACCACGTCGATCCCCGCCTGCCGCAGCTTCTCTGCCTCCGCTACCGCGGCCATCGTTGCCGAGGGTCCAATGCGGTTGATTCTGTCGGTCAGTTGGACGGGGCGAGTCATAGTGCTCAATGTCGTACTCATGATTTCTTCTTCCTGGATTTGATCTTTCGTTCTGAAGTCACGGATTCTGGCGTCATACGTTCCGCAACCCTTAATTCTGACTCCCTCCGCTCTGCCTCATCGGCAGCGGTAAACTTGTGCGCCACATCCATCTTCTCACGCAGCTTTTGCGCAACCAACTCCGGCACCAGGCAATCGATCGCGCCCCCCAATTCCGCCACCTCGCGCACCAGCCGCGAACTCAGATACGAATATTTCTCCGCCGGCATCATGAAGACAGTTTCCAGTCCAGACTGGAGCTTGCGGTTCATCAATGCCATTTGCAGTTCATATTCGTAGTCGCTGATGGCCCGAATCCCGCGCAAAATCGCCTGAGCCTCGACGCGCAGCGCGTAGTCGACGGTAAGCCCATGAAAAGTGTCGACCGAAACGTTGTCGAACTCTGCCGTCATGGACTCGAGCATCTGGCGGCGATCCGTCACGCTGAACAGCGGATCTTTTTCAGGATTGCGCAGAACGGCAACTACCAGTTCATCAAAAATTTTGCTGCCACGCTCGATCAAATCAAGATGGCCATTGGTGGGAGGGTCGAATGATCCGGGATAGATGGCTTTAATGCGCTTCACAGGGCCTCGGCGAACAAGACCTAGATTGTATGCGGGGATAAACGAGGATGGCAATCGGATAGGCTACAGGAGAGCCGAATGCAGCGGTTCTGGCTGCATTCGACCCGACCGTCCCATTCATTGGAGCAATTCGAAGGCGCTATCGCCGCGCCGCCGGGATCTTCGCCGCCTCCGGAGCAGCCGTCGGCATCGTCGCGACCTTCCCGCTCGCGGGCGCAGCCGCAGCCTGCGCCGTCGCCACGGGAGTCGCCGAAGGCACCAGCCCCAGAGTTTTGCGCACCTCGGCGTCGATCTTCGCCAGCGTGTCTTTATTCTCCTTCAGGAAAGCCCGCGCATTCTCGCGTCCCTGTCCGATGCGTTCGCCCTTGTAGCTGAACCACGATCCCGATTTCTCCACGATATTGTTGTTCACCGCCAGGTCGAGTAGGTCACCCTCGCGCGAAATGCCCTCGCCATAGAGAATGTCGAACTCCGATTCGCGGAATGGCGCGGCCACTTTATTCTTCACGATCTTCACCCGCGTTCGCGATCCGACGACCACATCCCCTTCTTTGATCGCCGCAATCCGCCGGATATCGATGCGCACTGACGAATAAAATTTCAGCGCGCGCCCTCCGGTCGTCGTCTCCGGGTTGCCGAACATCACGCCAATTTTCTCGCGTATCTGGTTAATAAAAATCAAACACGTCCGCGACTTCGAAACCGTTCCCGTCAACTTGCGTAGCGCCTGCGACATCAGCCGCGCCTGCAATCCCATGTGACTGTCGCCCATTTCGCCGTCGAGTTCGGCCTTCGGCACCAGCGCCGCTACCGAGTCGACTACCAGCACGTCAATCGCATTCGATCGCACCAGGGCCTCGGTGATCTCAAGCGCCTGCTCGCCGTAGTCGGGCTGCGACACCAGCAGGTTGTCTACGTCCACGCCCAGCTTTTTCGCGTAGCCCGGATCGAGCGCGTGCTCGGCATCCACAAACGCCGCCATGCCGCCCGTCTTTTGCGCCTCGGCAATCACCTGTAACGCGATAGTCGTTTTGCCGGAAGATTCCGGCCCGAAGATTTCAATCACGCGCCCGCGCGGCACGCCGCCCACGCCCAGCGCCGCATCGAATGAAATCGCGCCCGTCGAGATCACCGCGATGGGGACGATCGCTTCCTTCGATCCCAGCCGCATGATCGAACCTTTGCCAAACTGCTTTTCAATCTGTGAGAACGCGAGTTCAATTGCCTTCGCGCGCTCATCTGACCTGCTGCTGCGTTCATCCGCCATGATGGCTGCTCCTGTATTTTCAATTCTGGAATGCGGGTTACGTCGTAGCCTACACCCGCGGGCTGGAGCGGGAAGTGTTGGCTGTCACATCGATTCTGGTCAGTTTAGCACGAAGCGAATAAAAAGCGAAGCAGAACATTGCATTCCATGGTTCACGCCAGCACCTTCGAATTCTTGCCCGTCAATTCCGCGCGCGTTCTTAATTAAGGCAACGAGGAGTCACAAAGAAGCCTTTCAAAGTTTTTCTCCGTGCCTCCGTGGCTCCGTGGTAAAGAGATTTCTTGCTAGACTTGCTGTATGCCGACGGAAACCCAACCCGAACTCACCAATGATCGCGGTAGCCTGGGCCCAGGTTCTGCCCTCTACCTCGTGGCCACGCCTATCGGCAATCTCGAAGACATCACGCTCCGCGCCCTGCGCGTCCTCAAGGAAGTCGATCTGATCGCCTGCGAAGACACGCGTCAGACCCAGAAACTCCTCACGCACTACGGAATCCACACCCGCACCGTCAGCTACCACGAGCACAACGAAATGACCAAGGCTGCCGAACTGGTGGTCGACCTCGAAGGCGGAGCCAAAATCGCCCTCGTCACCGACGCCGGCATGCCCGGCATCTCCGACCCCGGCTTTCGCCTGATCACGTTAGCCATCCGCCACCGCGTTCCAGTCGTTCCCATCCCCGGAGCGTCGGCCTATCTGGCCGCGTTAGTAGCCAGCGGCCTGCCGACCGACTCTTTCCGCTTCAGCGGATTCCTCCCCAGCAAGTCGGGCCAGCGCCGCAAGTTGCTCGAGAGCGTGCGCGAGTCGCCCAGAACCCAGGTCTTCTACGAAGCCCCCCATCGTCTGCTGGAAACGCTGGCAGATGTTGTCGAAGTGTTGGGAGCCGATCGTCACGTAGTAGTAGCGCGCGAGGTAACAAAGCTACACGAAGAATTCTTGCGCGGGCGGGCGGGCGAAATTCTGGACGAGCTGAAGACGCGCGGAGACGTGAAAGGCGAAATTACGCTGCTGATTGCCAAGCAGGATGGCTCCGAGCCGCGGGCCGCGAGTCTCGACCTAACCGTCGCCCAGCGCGTTCGCGAAGTGATGGCTGCAGAAAACCTCGATGAAAAAGACGCACTCAAGAAAGTCGCCAAAGAACGCGGGATTGGGAAGAGCGAAGCGTACCGAGAGTGGCAACAGACCAAGTAGCAGCACATCCTGCCGCGGGAGAGCTAAAATGTAGCCCCATACTCTTACATAGTTTGGTGATCCCTACTTCCCTGCCAACTCCTTCTTCACCGCCTCGCTAACCATCTTCCCATCCACCCGCATCCCCGCCGCCGCGAATCGCGCCATTACCACCTTCATCACCGTGCCCATGTCTTTCATCGACGGAGCGGGTGTCATTTCGAGAATCGCCGCGCGCACTCCCGCCACAATCTCCTCCTCACCTGCGGCCTTTGGCAGATAGGTCTCGATCAGCTTGATCTCGGCCGCTTCCTTGTCAGCCATCTCCTGGCGTCCGCCCTTGGTGAACTGTTCGACCGAGTCCTTGCGCTGCTTGATCAACGTAGAGAGCACCTGCTGCGACTCTTTGTCGTCGAGCGGTGCCATCTTCTCGACCTCGCGAAGTTTGAGTGCTGATTTCACCATGCGCAGCGTCGATAGCCGCGCCTCTTCGCGCGCCTTCATGGCGGTCACAATGTCTTTCTGGATCTGGTCAATAAGAGGCATGCGCAGATTATAGAACCGCGAGATCGAAGTCAGAAGTAAGAAGTCAAATTGAAGAGGTAACGGCCCTCAATGCGATCCATGTGGTCGAAAGCGATGTTTTACTTCTTCAATTTGACTTTTGACTTCTGACTTTCCTTCCCGAACCACGCTCATTTCGAATATTCTGAACAGTCATCGATTCCCATGCTCAAAAAGAATAGGCTCTTCACTCCCGGCCCCACGCCCCTGCTTCCACCTGCTCAGATGGCGATGGCTTCCTACGGCATGCACCATCGCACAGCCGACTTCCGCGCCCTGTTCACGCGCGTGCTCGCTGACCTGAAAGAATTCATCGGCACAAAAAACGATGTGCTGGCGCTCACGTCTTCAGGCACCGGCTTTATGGAAGCCTCCATCTCAAACCTCACTTCGCCGGGCGACAAGGTTCTTATTCTGACCGCCGGCAAATTCGGCGAGCGTTGGATTTCGCTCGCCAAGGCGTTCGGTTGCGTCATCGAGACGCTGTCCGCTCCGTATGGCGAGACATTTGAGCTCGATGCCGTCCGCGCCAAACTCACGCCCGAAATCCGCTGCGTTTATGTGCAGGCGACGGAGAGCTCCACCGGCGTGCGCCACGACGTCGAGTCGATTGCGAAGCTCGTCAAAACGCAACCCGATACGCTGTTCGTCGTCGATGCCATCACTGGCCTCGGCACCACCCGTCTCGACGTCGACGCCTGGGGCATCGACGTCATCATCGGCGGCTCGCAGAAGGCGCTGATGATTCCGCCCGGCCTCGCGTACGGCGCAATCAGCGAACGCGCTTGGCAACGCATGGAGACGACAAAATCCCCGCGCTTTTATTTCGACCTGCGCAAAGAAAGAAAAGCCGCCGTCAAGGCAGAGACTTCGTCGACTCCCGCCACTGCGCTCTTCGCTGGACTCGCCGCCGCGCTCGATTACGTGCGCCAGATGGGAGATGGAAATCTTGCCAGCGGGCGCGATGCCCTGATCGCCAGCGCCGAAATGTGTGCCGCCATGACGCGCGCTGGTGTGCAAGCGCTCGGGCTGAAGCTGTTCGCCGTGTCCTCTCCTGCCGCCGCGCTAACGGCAGTCGCCGCCCCCGCCGGCGCCGATTCCACCGCTATCTGCAGACGGTTCCGCGAAGAGTTTGGCGCGGTCGTGGCCAATGGCAATGCCGATTTGAAGGGACAGCTTTTTCGCATCGCCCACATCGGCTACTACGACTACTTAGACACCGTTGGCGTTCTGGCCGCGCTGGAACAGGTAATCGCGGATGTTACCCAGACAAAAGTTGAATTCGGCAGCGCCGTGCGCGCCGCGCAAGAGGTATATGCCCGCCTGTCTAAGGGACGTTAGGGTTTGCTTGTTTGTTTCTCCGTTTGCCATCTTTCTGTCCGTCGTTCAATGTAAAAGGCAATCGCCAACGCGAGAATTAATGCCGCCACGCCGAACAAGGCCAAGCCGGGCGCGGCAGCCGGTTCTTCAATGATGGCCTTGCGTGCCATGGCGATGAGCGCCACTTCCAGCACGACGCGCACGTGAATGACATCCTGTCTCAGGTAGGCTCGCACCGTCTCCAGCAGTTCCACCCCGATCAGCACCAGAAGGAAATATCCAAAGATATCGAAAAGACCGCGCACTGGAATGAGAAAGCGTGGCGGCTGCCAGATCTCTTGTCCAATCAACATTCCCAGGTGCGCCGTGGAGAGCACCACGACAATGGCCAGCATTCCCGCGAGCACCATGACGGCACTTCGCTGGATTTTCGCAAGCACCATCTCCAACACATTGTCCTCCACGCCGATGACCTCGGCCGTTCGACGGAAAGTATATCTGGAAGATTTCTGCCAGGTGATTCTGAGAAATCAAGGTGGGAAATTAGCAGGGAGACTCAAGTCGAGGGCGGCCGCCGTCGAAGATCATCGCGCGCGTAAAACCGAGGCGCCGCCCACCTCGGCCAAAAGTTACGCATCCAGCGCTTCGCGCCGCAGTTTGCGGCTTTCCGCGAGCAGCGCCATCGAGTGCATCAGGTTCTGCAGCGTCACAATCCCGATCAGGTGCTGCTCGTCGACCACGGGGATAATACTCAGATTCCGCGCCGAAAGCTTGCGGAACGCCGATGCCAGCGACTCCTGCTTCGCGGCTACGTCGAAGATCCGGTTCATCACCGCCTGCACGTAGCCGTTGCCTTCGGCGCGCAGAGCTTCCAGAATCTTCTGCTTCGAGATGACGCCCACCATGTCGCTGCCGCGCACCACCGGGAAATCGTCCTGCAGCGTGTGCACGGCCTTTTCCAGCGCATCTTCCAGCGTGTCAGCGGGCGAGAGCGTCGCGAAATCGGTGAGCATGACTTCCTCCAGCCGCACGCTTTGCAGAACGGATTGAAATACTGCCGACCGTTCTTCGAGTTGTGCTCCCACAAACAGGAAGAACCCGAGCATCACCAGCCACCAGTTGCTCATGAGCATCCCGACCATCATGAACAAAATGGAAAAAACATGGCCGATGCGTACGGCGCGCTGCGTGGCCTGCACCATGTCAACCCGGCGCGAGAAGATCGCGCGCAGCGCCCGCCCGCCATCCATGGGATAGGCCGGCAGCAGGTTGAACAATCCCAGGTAGACGTTTGCCCAAACAATGCTGCGTAACAAAGCGCTCGAGTGCATCAGCGGGCGCGCCGTCAAAGAAAATCCCGGAATAGCCGCCAAAAAAATCAGCGCGGACAATCCCGCAATCGCCAGATTGACGACCGGCCCGGCCACCGCAATGCGAATGTCGCGTTTCCACGCGTTGACTGGATCCGGAATCGCATGCGCTTCGTCCAGCACTGTGATTCCGCCGATTGGCAGCAGAATGATGCCCTTCGCCGGAATGCCTGATCCGCGAGCCACCAGCGCATGCCCCAATTCGTGCAGTACGACGCTGGCAAAGATTATTCCGACCAGGGCAAGTCCGCGCAGAGCGGCAGTCGCGTCCTGCGCCGCCGCTTCCGTGCTCCATACAAAGACCAGAAGGAACAGGAACGTAAGGTGAATTCGGATTTCGATTCCAAACAGCCGACCGGCGGGGATGGACCAGCTACGCATAGACATGCCTACAGCTATTCTATCTAGTTAGACACTGCGCGAGCGCGATAGTTGCAGGATGTTGGAGTCGAAGGTACAAAGGCTGGTGGAATACGTTTGAGGTCCGCAACCGGCAATCATGAGAGTCATCGCAGGTCAATACCGGAGCCGTCCGCTGCGTTCGTTGCCCGGCATGGACATCCGCCCAACCTCCGACCGTCTGCGCGAAACGCTGTTCAACGTGCTCTGCGCCGGCAATCCGGATGTCCTGACCGGAACAACCTGGCTCGATCTCTACGCAGGCACAGGCGCGGTCGGCATCGAAGCCCTCAGCCGCGGAGCGAGCATGGTCCGCTTCGCGGAGATCTCAAAAGAGGCGGCCGACCTGATCGGAGTGAATCTAAAATCCCTGGGGATTGTCAGCGGATTTCAAATCGTGAAGGCCGAAGCGATAAAAGCGCTCCGGCAGTGGGAGAGTGCGGGCGTCGTTGCAGATTTTGTGTTCATGGATCCCCCGTATCGCATCCGCGACGAATATACGAAGATCCTGACGGCGCTCGCCGGATCAACCCTGCTGGGTGAATCGAGCGTGGCCATCGCCGAGCACGAGAAGAGATTCGATCCGGGGGAAGAGTTCGGACGCTTGCGAAGATATCGAAAGTTGGAGCAAGGGGACGCGGCGTTGAGCTTCTATCGGGCCGTCGATTCGTAACGGCCTTCCCACCATGGAGACCGGGAGACACCAAGAAAATCAAGAAGAAGATTCTTACTCCGTGCCTCCGTGTCTCCGTGGTGAAGAGATTGCCAGCATCCCCCATGGGTTGAGAGGTTCGCTCGTGGCTCGTGGCTCGAAGCTCGCGGCTATAATCAAAAGGCATGCCTAACTTCCCACCGGTCGACGAACAGCTGGCCTACATCAAAAAAGGTGCAGCCGAGATCGTCAAGGAATCCGAACTGCGCGCCAAGCTCGAACGCTCGCTCAAAACCGGCAAGCCGATCCGCGTAAAAGCCGGCTTCGATCCCACCGCGCCCGACCTGCATTTAGGGCACACCGTTCTGCTGCGCAAGCTGAAACATTTTCAGGACCTCGGC
This sequence comes from uncultured Acidobacteriaceae bacterium, assembly GCA_963821295.1. Lineage (GTDB taxonomy): Bacteria > Acidobacteriota > Terriglobia > Terriglobales > Acidobacteriaceae > Acidiflorens. Next base: position 618,214 of record CAWGDB010000005.1, read on the forward strand.
CACACGGTCATCTTCCTGATCGGCGATTTCACCGGGATGATCGGCGACCCCACGGGCCGGTCGGCAACGCGTCCACCGCTGTCACGCGAGCAGATCGAGCAGAACGCCGAGACCTACAAGGCGCAGGTCTTCAAGATCTTGAGCCCGGAAAAAACCGTCGTCGATTTCAACAGCCGCTGGTTCTCGAAATTCTCAGCCGAGGATTTTATCCGCCTGTGCGCGAAGTACACAGTCTCGCAGATGCTCGAGCGTGAGGACTTCCACAAGCGCTTCCACGAAGAAAAGCCCATTGCCGTGCACGAGTTGCTGTATCCGCTGGCGCAGGGATATGACTCGGTGGCGCTCGAAGCCGATGTCGAACTGGGCGGCACCGACCAGAAATTCAATCTGCTGGTAGGCCGCGAACTGCAGCGCGCCTATGGCCAGGAGTCGCAGGTAGTCCTGACAACGCCAATTCTCGAAGGCCTCGACGGCGTCAACAAAATGTCAAAGTCGCTGGGCAACGCCATCGGCATCCACGAACCGCCACTGGAAATGTACGGAAAAATCATGTCAATCTCCGATGACATGATGTGGCGCTACTACGAGCTGCTGACGGACGTGAGTACGGAGCAGATTGCGCAGATGAAGCAGGACGCGGCGAGTGGCAAAGCGCACCCAATGGCGCTGAAGAAAGAGTTGGCGCGGTCGATCGTTGCTGATTTTCACTCGGCGGAGGCAGCAGCGAAGGCGGGGGAGGATTGGGCGAAACAGTTTCAACAGAAAGAAGTGCCGGAAGAGGTCGTAGAGGAATCAAGATCGACCTTGCCGACAGTTAGAAGCGCCAAGATCAACATCGCCAATGCGCTACCGGATTTCAACGAGGGCGGCATTTCCCAAAACGATCTCTTCTGATCTTTCGAGCATTGGGTCGTGCGCGCGGTATAGACTGACCGGTGCGAGTCGCCGGTGGATTTGCCGAGTCTATGCCGAGGATGCAGCAATCAAAGAAAAAGCCGTGATAAAAAGGGACGCACGATGAGGATCCTGCGATAACGAGGTCGGCGAAAGAGCCACTTCTTATTCGGGTAGGCAAAAAATGAAGAGGGTTGGCTTACTTGGCCGAGTGAGCTGCCGATACCGGCGCCACGGAAAGCTCTGAAAATCCCGGCCGGATAATCCAGAGATGAATCGAGGGAGGTCATACCTCTGTATTCTAACTCTGACCTCCGGCGACTTCTCCTGCCATGCCGTAGCTCGTTCATAAGCCCGCGCCGCCCGCAGCACAACCTCTTCCCTCCAACCCGCCCCCGCCAGCTGCAAACCAATCGGCATGCCATCAGAAGTAAATCCGCAAGGAAGCGAAATCGCCGGAATTCCCCACACGTTAAAGGGACGCGTATTGCGCAGCATCATGAGTTCAGCCGGCCGCAAATTATCCGGATGCTTCATCAAGTCAGCGATCGACGGTGGAGGGATCGGCACAGTCGGCGTAAGCAGCACATCCACTTCATCGAATATTTTTCGAATGGATTCACGGCTGGCGGCCAGTTCTTGCCTCGCGCGCTCCACATCAGCCGCTGAAATCCTTTCCCCCGATCTAATACGAACCAGCGTCGCCGCCTGGTAAAGCTCCGGCGAGCGCTCCACAAAGTTCTTGTGATATGCATACGATTCGGCGCTCGAAAGCCTGCGATCCGTCGGTACTTCAAGCCGAATTCCATCCCGAATCTCAGCTCCGAGTTCTCGAAAAACCTGAATTGCCTGCTCGACCGCAGCGGCCACCTCCGCATCGAGATCGTCAAAGAAAAACGCCCGCGGCACGCCAACTCGCAGATCCCGTATCTCCTCGCCGAGATCGCACGTGTAATCAGCGACCGGCGTATCGATGCTCGCCGGATCGCCCGCATCGTAGCCGGCCAGCACCTGCAGCATCAGTCCTGCATCGCAAACCGAATTCGTCAGCGGACCGACGTGATCGAACGACCACGACAGCGGCACGATGCCGCGGGCGCTCACGCGTCCGTAAGTAGGCTTAAGTCCCACCACGCCGCAATAAGCGGCGGGCAAGCGAATCGACCCCGCAGTATCCGTGCCGACGGCAGCAAAGCCCATCGCGCACGCGACCGAGGCGGCCGATCCACCCGACGACCCCCCAGCCAGACGCGCCGTGTCCCATGGATTGTGGACTTTGCCGTATGAACTTATAAGGCAACTCGCCCCATAAGCGAACTCGTGCAGGTTCTGCTTGCCAAGAATGATGGCTCCGTCGGCGCGCAGGCGTCGCACCACTTCGGCATCCTCTGTCGGGATGCGATCTTTGAACAAAACGCTGGCGGCCGTGGTACGCGTGCCGGCGGTGTCGATAATATCCTTCAGCCCGATAGGAATCCCATGCAGCGGCCCACGATAGTTGCCCCGAAAAATTTCCTGCTCCGCCCGCCGGGCCTCCTCCAGCGCCGACTCCGCCAGAACAGTAATAAATGCGTTCAGTTTCGGATTGAGCTTTTCGATATGCACCAGGCACTCGTGTGTGAGTTCGGTAGGCGAAATCTGGCGTGCGCGAATTCCGTGACTCAGGCTCTCGATCGTAGGACGCAAGTATTCCTCAAACGGCGCACTTCGCATCCGCGATGCGCTCCGCCACCATTTGATCACAAACAGGAGAGCAAATTATTTTCCGGGAGCCGAATTGGCGCGACGCTGCTGGCAATGCGCGACCACCGTATCCAGCGCATCGCGGGTGATAAACGTAGCGGCCTTCTGCAGTTCGCTTTCTGAGAGTTCGGTCGACTTTCCAATCAGGTTCAAGGTCATGCGGATGCGCGTGCCTCCCTTGAGATCGGGACCGAACGAAACATGTTGCTCCGCGGTAACCCCCAGAGCGTGGCTGATCAGGTCGACCGAGCGGGGAGGACTGATCGCCATGACAACCGCTGAAATTGTGGCGCGCACGGGCTGCACCAGCAGGTAGCGCACACGGCTGCCAACTTCCCAGGGCTCGCCTTCGGTCCAGACGGCTTCTTCGTAGATTCCGCGATTCAGCAGGCGCTCGAGATTCTGAAAGGCGTGGAACGCGACATCCACCGGCACGGGTACGGTAACAGAGTAATCGACGCTGGGCAGCACGGGACATCCCCTCGAATGACCATACTGGCTTCAGATAATGATCGGCGGATTATGCACCGATTCCCAACGGAAGACAAGGACGAACGTGCGCCTCCTCCAGGTCAAGCAACTGGCGCTTGATGTCGAGGCCGCCGCCGTACCCGCACAACGAGCCTCCAGATGCGATCACGCGATGGCATGGCACAACGATGGCGACCGGATTCCGATTGTTGGACATGCCAACAGCGCGGAAGGCCCGGGGATGTCCGATAGCACGGGCGATATCGCCATAGCTGCAAGTCGCGCCGTAGGGGATCGCAAGCAGAGCCTGCCAGCAGGCCAGTTGAAACGGTGTCCCGCGGAGATCGAGAGGCATCGTGAATTCGCGCCGCTCGCCGCCGAAATACTCGTCGAGTTCGCGAACGTAAGCGGCGAGCGTTTTTTTCGACTCGCAGAGCTGAATTGTCTTGGAGTCGAGCTTCATCATCCGCGCTTCAAATTCGAGGCGCACCAAGCCCTTTGTCGATGCCGCCAGAAAGAGAGGTCCGACCGGCGAAGGTATGCGAAAGAAGAACAGTGTTTCCATGATCCAGTCCCCCGATTCCAACTTCCACAATGAAGTTCGCGCACAGCTTAGCACGATACCGGCTTGACTCTCAGATCCCGGCATGGGAGTGGCAACAAAAAGAGCCTCCCGTTTGCACGGGAGGCTCTTTCTGCCAGGGGAGGATCAACTCTTTTGCTGGCTATTTCTGTTGCTGCTGGTTAGACGTCGAATTCGTTGAGGCCAGTTGCTCAAGGTTGTTCTTCAAGAGGCTGACTTCAACGCGGCCGCCGTTGATTCGCTTGGGTTTGGCATTTCCCTCAGCTGTTGTAGCCGGGGTCGGGGCGTTGCCCATGCCCACCAGGTAGATGCGGTAAACCGGAATGTCATGGTTGAGCACCAGGTAGCGCACGACCGACTCGGCCATCTTCTGCGAGCTCGAAATCGCGGTTTGTCCGTGACCGGACGAAAAGCCCTGCACTTCGACAACATACCCGCGCTGGTCCTTCAGCGGAGTTGCCATCTCATCCAGCGCTTCTTTCGCATTCTTGCTCAGGACGGTCTGGCCGGATCGGAAAAGAATCTCGGTTTGCGTGGTCGGCTGGTACTGGTCGATGTTAGTGACCACCGACTCGACCGTGTTCAGCCGGGTACTTGCCTGGTCGGCCGTCTGTTGCGCCGCCTGGGCCCGGTTCCCGGCATCGATGGCATGCTGATCGGCTTCATTGGCCTTCGCCGAAGCCATCTGGATCCCTTGCTGCGCGCGGGCGTCCGTGTCCCGGATCGCCTTGGTATTGGAAGCTGTCAGTTCATCGAGTTCGTTCACGCGGTCGCGAATCGGCTCGGTCTGGCGCGCCACATATTTCTTGCGCGCGAATGGATTCATGTGTCCCCAGAACCCTTCGCGAGTCGCGGGTTGTAACGGCTCTTTACCGGTGGCAGAATCCGCCTTCGTGCCGCTCTGATTGCTGGTTGACATTGTTGCCTGGGAGGCAGAGTTGGGAGAGGTGGCAGTCTGTGAGCTGGAATTGTCCTGTGCGAAAACTGGCACCGCCAGCATCACGCACAACAACAGACCAAGGAGAGTTCGGTTCTTCATTTTAGACTTCCTCCATTAAGGGAGTGGCATTCCACTCGGAGCGCCTTGTAGCGCGCTTTTTAATTGCGTCATTGAAATCCATGAAACTCAGAAGCACCAACCGACGCAGCTGTTGCCTCACGAGTAGTCCGTTGCCGGTCCGCCTTTATATAAACAGTTTGGATGCCAAATGCCGCGCCTCGAAACTTGCCAGGTAAGTGCTTTATTTTCATCGATATGTCAGAGCGTCGCTAGCGCTCAACCGCAGCCGCCAACGGTAATTTTGGCTGGAGCCGGTATAAAAACTGCGTGGGCCAGATGAAACCGGGTCCGATGGCGGATTGCCGGAATGCGATGCGAGAATGCGAAAATGAACCGACGAGCGGCAATTCTCATCTCGTTTCGATTCAAGCATCCTGCGGCCCACAGCCGCCATCAATTCCATTATCACCTATGAAAAGATATTTAATAAGTACTTCAATAAGTACTTCCCGAAGCGCTTCTGTGATTCTCCTCCTGCCTGTTCTCTTCTCCCTGGTCGCGTACGCCGGAAAGACTCCATTCAACCTGAATCAACTCAAGCTGCCCGATGGTTTTCACATCGCCGTCTTTGCCGATAATATCGATGGCGCCCGCATGCTGACGTTCACTCCCGGCGGCATATTGCTGGTCAGCGAATCAGGCGAAGGCAAGGTGGTCGCGCTTCCCGATCCCCGGCACACCGGTAAAGCCGATCGAACAGTCGATGTTCTCTCTGGCCTCAACGAGCCGCACGGCATCGCCTTCTATGAGGGCAAGTTGTACGTCGCCGAAAACGATAAAGTCCGCCGCTATGACTGGGACGAGGCGAATCTGCGCGCAGCCAATCCCATGACTCTCACCGATCTGCCGACCGGCGGAGGCCATTCCACGCGCAGCCTCCTGTTCCACGATGGCAAGATGTATGTCTCGGCGGGATCGAGCTGCAACGTTTGCATCGAAAAAGACCGGCGCCGCGCCACCGTCATGGAGTTCAATCCGGATGGCACCGGTGAAAAGATTTTTGCCAAAGGCCTGCGCAATTCCGTGGGGCTGGCCGTGAATCCCAAGACCGACACAGTGTGGGTAACGGTGAACGGCCGTGATTGGCTCGGTGACAATCTCCCTCCGGAGACGATCTACGATTTGGGAAAAGGCGGCGGCGGCACTGAAGACGCCGGCTGGCCCTACTGCTACGGTGACCGGGTCCCCGACCCCGCCTTCACCAAGCCCGGCGATACTCGCTGCCAGAGCGTGCTCGAGCCCAAAGTCCAGATGCAAGCTCACTCCGCCCCGCTCGGCCTGGCGTTCTACGGAGGCACGATGTTCCCGTCTGAATATCGCAACAACATCTTCGTAGCCTTCCACGGATCCTGGAACCGCAGCGTTCCCACCGGCTACAAAGTTGTGCGCATAAAGCTCGACGACAAGGGGCAACCGGTAGGCGGAGCCCAGGACTTCATCACCGGGTGGCTCGCGCCCGGCGAGACCAAGAAAGGCCGCTGGATGGGCCGCCCAGTAGGCATCATTTTCGGCTCGGACGGCTCCATGTTCCTGAGCGATGACGCGGGCGGCATGATCTACAGGGTGACGTGGAGTAAATGAATGCGCTGGGGAGGTTACTCCGTCAGATTGGTTTCCGAAAGTCCCGGTTTTCTCCGTGACTCTGTGCCTCCGTGGTGAATAAAATCCCCCCTTCTAGTCCCCGCCGTACTTCTCGTACTGCTGATAGATAAACGGGTCCGTCATCCCGGCAATGTAATCGCAAATCACTCGCGGCAGCGGATCCTGCCCCGCCTTCTCGCGATAATTGCGCGGCAGGTCCTCTGGTTCCTCCATCCAGTGCGCGAAAAGTTCTCCCACAATGCGCTCGGCATCGTCTTTCTCTCCTTCCAGCGCAGGACTGAAGTAAAGATTCTCGTAGAGAAAATCCTTGAGCTCCCGCCGCCCCGCTTCCACCTCGGAGCTGAAAGCAGCCAGCCGCTCCGGATGCCGCCGGATCGCCTCCAGCGAATGCACTCCCGCCTGCGCCACCAGCGCCCGAGTGTTCGCGATCAAATCGCTCACCAGCCGGTCAAACACGCGTTTGAGCGTCTCATTGAATTGCAACTTCTCCGGCGCGGCCGGATAAAGTTCGCGCACCTCTCGATAGCTCCTTTCAAATATTTCCACGCTCGCGGCAATCTGCTCGACCGTCAGCAGGTGCGCTTCACAACCGTCGTCCAGATCGGCGGTGTTGTAGGCAATCTCATCCGTCAGGTCAATCAATTGCGCTTCGAGCGGTGGCCGCTGATCAAGCGCATACTCGGCCAGCTCGGGATGCTCCTTGAGGTCGTAATCGTGCGAGTGCTTAATGATGCCTTCGCGGACTTCGAAAGTCAGATTCAGCCCGCGAAACGACGCATAGCGCAGCTCAAAATCTTCGGCGATGCGCAGCGCATGAAGATTGTGGTCGAACGATAGTCCATGCTTGCGCATCGCCGCATCCAGCGCCTTTTCTCCCGCATGGCCAAACGGAGGATGCCCGACGTCGTGCACCAGCGCCAACGCTTCCACCAGATCTGTGTTCAGTCCAAGTTGGGCCGCAATGGTCCGCGAAATCTGCGCGACTTCAATCGTATGAGTGAGCCGATTCCGGAAGTGATCGGAGTAGCGCCGCGTAAAAACCTGCGTCTTTGCTTCCAGCCGGCGAAAGGCGCGAGCATGCACCACCCGGTCGCGGTCACGCTGAAAGTCGTTGCGGTAAGGATGCGCGGGCTCGGGATGCCGCCGCCCCCGAGATTGTTCCACCCGGACAGCGTAGTCGGCGAGCATGAAAAGAGTTTAGCAGCGTTTGAAGTTGCCAGTTCTGGGCTCATGCAGCGGGAGGTTCTCACCGCCGAGACGCCGAGCAAACCTTTTTGGAATTACTCTTGGGGGCTATCGATCTTTTGGGGGATTATGCCTTCATCCGACCTGATCTGAGAACGCGATAAAGTTCTTCTCGGCGCGCTCGGCGTCTCGGCGGTAGATTTGCTTTTCGGCGGTAGAAATGCCGGGCCGCGCCTACTGTTTGCTGCTGTCTTCCCGCGCCAGCTTCACCTTCGCCGAGTCGAGCTTCTTCTGCACGCGGGCCACATCGGCCGGATCGACCTCCGCGGCAATCGTGCGATTCCACTCGTTCAGAGCGCGCTCCCAGTTGGTAGCCGCCAGCTTCAGGCGTCCCGTTTTCTGGTACAGGTCGCCGAGGTGGTCGTGCACGGTGGGATCGCTATTGATCTTCTGCGAAGCCTTCAGCAGGTTTTCTTCTGCCAGATCGTATTTTCCCAGCCGGAAATATGCCCAGCCCAGCGAATCCAGATAAGCCCCGTTCGCGGGATCGAGATCGACCGCACGCTTGATGTATCCCAGCGCCTCGTCCAGCTCCATGTTCTGGTCGGCCAGCATGTAGCCCAGATAGTTCAATGCCGAAGCATGCTGCGGATCGCTCGCCAGCACCTTCTTGAACTGCGCCTCCGCCTCGGGATACCGCTTCTCGCGCTCAAAGGTAGAGCCGCGCAGGAACCAGATGTATTCCTTGTCCTCTGGTTTCGTACTTAGAGCCTCTGCTTTGTCCAGCGACTGCTCGGCCTCGCTGAAGCGCCGAAGTCGCGTCTCCATTTGCGCCAGCGTGATGTATACCTGCCGGTCGTCGCTATTGCCCTTGAGCAGCGCTCGAACCTCCTCCAGCCCCTTGTCGGCCTCGCCCATATCGGCCTGCTGCGCCGCCAGTACCATTTTCAGGTCGCGGCTGGCCGGAAGCTTCTGCACCGCCTCCCTTGCAACATCGGTAGCCTTCTGCCATTCCTTGGCTTCGCGCCACGTGTCGATTACCTGCTGGTAGCCGCGCTCGATGTTATCCGAGCCGCCCAGCGCGATCATCTGCCGGAACGTCTCATTGGCCCCCTGGTAATTTCCCTGATCGCGGTAGATAGTGCCCAGGCGCTCAAGAAAGACCGCCCGGTTGCTCTTCGCGCTGCCCGAATAATCACCGTCCGGCTTCTCCGATTTCTTCAGCAAATCCTTCATGATCGGGATCGCTTCCTCGTAGCGTCCCTGGGCCTGATAGATGGAAGCGATGTTGTAGGGCACCTCGACCGAATCCTGCACCATCGACTCGGCTTTTTTCAGATTGTCGAGCGCCAGGTCGAACTTCCCCTGCTTGCGGTAGATCTCGGCGATCCGCACGTACGTCTGTGCATCCTCCGGATTCGCGTCCGCGATTACCTTGTACTGCTCGAGAGCTGCATCGCTCTGCCCATCGTTGAGCAGATTTTCCGCCAGCCCCCGGATCGCATCCAGATTGTCGCGATCCAGTTCGATGGCGTGCCGGTACGCATCGACCGCATTCTTATATTGTTTCTGCTGCTCGTAGGTATAACCGAGCGCCGAGTAAAGCTTTGCCGACCGCCCATTCGCCGGCACCGAACTCAGCACCTGGGCGGCCCGCGCTGTGTCGCCCAGTTCATTGTAAAGATAGGCCAGCGTGGTGATCGCTTCTTCGGAGTCCGGCTGTAGCTTCACCGCCGTCTTGAACTCCGCCTCCGCTTTCTGCAGGTCGTTGTTCAATCGATAAAGGCGGCCCAGAAGCAGGTGGTCATCCATGCTGTCGGGTTGCAGGCGAACGATCTGCTCATACTCCTCGATCGCCAATTTCAGAACGCTGTCCGATCCGCTGCCCGCCTGCATGTCGCCCAGCGAGCGCAGATAAATTCGCCCCAGCAGCCGCCGCGCTTCCAGATTGTTCGGATCGCGCTTGATGATGTCCTGCGCCTCGACCACGGCATCCCGAATCCGCCCCGTCTTCGCGTAAAGCTCCGCCAACCCCGCCGTCAGGTATGCCGATGTGGGGTCCGCATCGATTGCTGCCCGGTATTCCTCGATGGCTTTGTTGGCCAAATCGCTGCGGCCATAAGTGGCGACCTGCTCCTCATACATGTGTGCCAGGCAGAAGTGGTAGTAGGCCGCCGCCCGGTCGGGCGCTTTGCCCTTATTCGCGGAAGAACTGTTCACAGAAGAACTGTTCACCGAAGAACCCGAGGACGAAGAACCAGCAGCAGCCGGGGAATCCGCAGGGGTCGCGGGCACATTCTGGGCCATCATGAACGACCCGCTAAGGAGAACAACGACAGACCAAAACTGTATTTTCATGAACCGTCCTGCGGCGTACGACCGCTTGATGATTGGATGCCGAATCGCCATCCTCCGATTTCCCTATTCTACCCTGCAGAAGGCTTAGCGGCCCAGAGAGCGGAGATTTGCCCGAAATTCGGAAGTACAGGGGCCACTTGTGTGGAAAAGATTCTTGCGTAGAAAGATTCTTGTGTGGTGACCTGCCTTCAGCCCGTGTGGTGACGGGCCTTTGGCCCGTCCCAAGCGGGGCAAAGCCCCACTTCCCCACCCCTAATGCCGGAAGTGCCGCACGCCCGTAAAGATCATCGCCAATCCCAGCCGGTCCGCAGCCTCAATCACCTCCTGGTCGCGCACCGACCCCCCCGGCTGAATGATCGCCGTCGCACCCGTTTTGGCGATCTCCTCCACTCCATCAGGAAATGGGAAAAACGCGTCGGACGCAGCCACCGTCCCCTTCAACGGTAGCTGCGCCTTCATCGCTCCCACCTTGCAGGAGTCGACCCGGCTCATCTGTCCCGCTCCCACGCCCACCGTTTGCCCATCCCGCGCGTAAAGGATCGCGTTCGATTTCACGTGCTTGCACACCTTCCATGCAAACAGCAGCGCGCGCCGCTCTTCGGCCGTGGGCGAGCGTTTGGTGACCACCTTCAAGTCGGATTCCGCCAGCCTGTGCAGGTCGGCATCCTGCACCAGCATGCCTCCCGAAATGTCCTTGAGTATCCAGCGGGTTCCCAACGTCGCGTTTCTTGCGACGTTAGGGTGGGCTTGCGGTACCTCGACCAGGCGAAGATTCTTCTTCGACGAGAACACTTCCTTGGCCCCCGAATCGAAAGCCGGAGCCGCAATGACCTCCAGAAAAAGCTTCGCCATCTCGCCAGCTGCTGCCACATCGACCGGCCGGTTCACTCCGATAACTCCGCCGAATGCCGAAACCGGATCGCACTCCAGCGCGCGCCGGTAAGCCTCCGCAAGCGTCTTGCCGGTCGCGGTCCCGCAGGGATTCGTGTGCTTGATGATCGCGCACACCGTCTCCTCGAACTCCTGGGCCAGATCCCACGCCGCCTGCAAATCCACGATGTTGTTGTAGGAAAGCTCTTTTCCCTGCACCTGTACCGCATGAGCCACGCCCGCGCCCGAGTCATCGGCGTACATAGCCGCTTTCTGGTGCGGATTCTCACCGTAGCGCAGGTCCATCTTCTTGCGGAAGCTCAATCGCAGAGTTGACGGGAATGCAGCGCCTGCGACACCGTGCGACGAATCGTGCGCAGACGTAAGCTGGAAATCTCCATCGATCCGCTCCAGCGTCGATGCGATCGCCGAATCGTATGCCGCCGTAGTCGCGAAAGCCTTCTGCGCCAGCCGCCATTTTGTTTCGCGCGACAACTCCCCGCCGCTGCGATCCATCTCCTCAGCGATCGCGCCGTAATCGGCAGGAGAAGTGACCACCGCAACATCCTGAAAATTCTTGGCTGCCGACCGGATCATCGAGGGCCCGCCAATATCGATGTTCTCGATCAATTCTTCGAAACGAACGCCGGGCTTGGCCGCGGTTTTCTCGAATGCATAAAGATTCACGACAACCATGTCGATGGCCGGAATCCCATGTTCGGCAACCGCCGCGCGGTGCCCAGCGTCCTCCCGCCGATGCAGAATGCCTCCGTGCACCTTGGGATGCAGGGTCTTAACGCGTCCATCCAGCATCTCGGGAAATCCCGTAAGTTCAGAAATGTCTTTCACAGAAATGCCGGAATCGCGCAGTAACTTCGCGGTCCCGCCCGTAGAAACCAGTTCCACATGAAGCGCAGCCAGCCTCCGCGCGAAATCAACCAGTCCTGATTTGTCAGTAACACTAAGAACGGCGCGGCGAATCTTCGACATAGTGCCCAGCCTCGCTGAAAAATAAAAAAGATTAAAGATAAGGAAAAGTGAAAAAGAATTCTAGCAGCAGGAGAGAGGTCGCAGGTATCAGGTACCAGGTGTCAGGTCTCAGGAAAAACGAAACAGCCGCAGAGCAAGCTGTCAGCAGAATTCGGGCAGCGTTGGGCACGGGGGGATTAGAAGCGAGGGATTTTCCTGAGACCTGACACCTGGGACCTGAGCCCTGCCTCAGTTCTTAGCTTTCGCCGTCAGCTTCACCTGCCCGTCCTGAACTTCAACGGAATAAACTACCGCACCGCACTGGTGCTGCTTGCGGATCTCGCCGGTTTTCTTTTTGACGAACGCCGTGAAGGAATCGAAACTGCCGGAAGCCTGTTCCCCGGACTTTTCCTTGGCCGCGCTCAGCGCCTTGTACAGCGACTCGACTTTCTCGCGCTCCCCGTCCGGATCGGAGCACTCGACCGAGAAATTCCCGCCCGCCGCGTTCTCGGCGGCACGGCTCGTTCCATATGCGTGACGCCTGGGCGCGGACTCAGGGTTCACGCGCACGCCCTGTACCGAGAGAATTGCGTCCTGCGGCCGCCGGTAGCCCTCCTCGCGGATCCGCATCTTCTTGCGCCACAGATCGCTTTGAATGGCGTAGCGTTGCGCCATTTCGTTGTACCGGTAGCGCTGCGCAATATTCATCCGCCCGCCGTCGCTGAACTTGCGCAGCAGGCTGAGCACCTTCCACTCGACGTCGGTGGGAGGCCGTTTCGCCGGATTATTGAAGAAGATCTCGTACTCGATCTTCAGGCGGCGCAGTTGCTTGTCGAGAAGATTCAGCTCTTCATCGATGGGGTTGAGTGAGACGATCACAGGGACAGCTTAGCGTTCAAAGTTCGACCCTCACAGGTTCCCTCCGGCCATATTGGGATGGTACGAAAGTTCGGGAAACAGCTGTCAGCTCTCAGCCGTCAGCTCTCAGTTAGAGCCCTAGGGATGGGAAGAAGACCCAGCGAAAGTAGTACTGTGACCGCGAAAACACCGCAATCGGCCGAGCGTAGCGCCGGCACCTTGCCGGCGGTTCCGAGGGCGCCCCGCCCTCGGCCCCCGTAGAAAAGACGTGCGGCCAGGGCATTAGAGGAAGACCACGGTCGCCGAAGTCCAAGAACTGAAAACTGCGAGCTGAAAACTGAGAGCTGAAAACTGAGAGCTGAAAACTGCCAGCTATTTCCCGCTCGACGCCATCTTCTTCACCATCGCCAGCACCAGCTTGCGGTCGCTGTCGTTGAGGTTGACGGAGTAACGGCGCATCTGGCTGAGGAAGCGCACTTCGTCGTCCGAGAGCTGCGGCAGCCCTTTATGGCCATTGGTGTTGCCTTCGGCGAAAAACTGCGAGAGCGGCAAATCCATTGCGCCCGCGATCTTTGCCAGCGTGTCCAGCGAAGGGATGGTGTGGCCATTCTCCACGCGCGAAAGGTAGCAGCGCAGCAGGCCGGTGCGCTTCTCGATGTCGCCTTGCGACATGTTTCTGTTCAAACGGTAATTTCGGATGGTCTCGCCAATATTCATAGGGCCAACGAAGCAAAGGCCAAAAACAAAAGGCCAAAAAAAGATGCGTGCATAGTAACCAGATTGGTACGGTCTGGCAAGTGGAAATTCTTTGCTCCTGATTTCAGGCCAAATCGCGGGAAATTCGCCTGTCGAAATATTCGGATGCAAGTCCGCTCTCGTGCTAAGCGAAAGCTGTCATGCTGAGCGAAGGTAGAGTTTCGCTCAGCGAAACTCCACCAGTCGAAGCACCCCTGCTCCCGACACGGATGCGTCCGCAAATCCGAAGCATCGAGGCATGGCGCTATCTCTTCAACGTAGCTCCCAAGAACCCCACCGTCCGCTTCCAGGCGTCGGCGGCGTCCTCCGCCCGGTAGCCCTGCTTATTATTAGGATTTTCAAAGGCATGCCCCGCATCCGGATAAATCTTTACGTCAATTTTCTTCCCCAGCTTCTCCATCGCCTGCTGGAATTTCTTCACATCGTCGGGCGTAATCCCGCGATCCTGTCCGCCAAACAGCCCCAGAATCGGAGCCTGAATCTTCTTCAGTTCCTCCGGTTCGGTCGCCAGGTGCCCGTAGTTGATCACGTCCGCTGCCAGATGAGGCTCCGCCAGCGCCAGATCCAGCGAGTAGCCGCCGCCCATGCACCACCCGATCGACCCGATTCGATTCTTCTTCACATCGGCCTGCGCCGCCAGATACTCATAGGCCGCCCTCAGGTCCCGCGTAGCCCGATCCTCCGGAACGCCTCGCATCAGCTCATGCGCCATCTCAGGACTATCCGCAACTTTGCCCCGATACAGGTCGATCGCGAGCGTGACATATCCCTCATCCGCCAGCTTTGCCGCCTGTTCTTTCACCCAGTCATTCAGTCCCCACCATTCATGAATCACAATTAGGGCAGGGAACGGCCCCTTGCCCGCTGGCTTGTAAAGCATCGCGCTGACGGTGTCATCGCCGGATTTGTAAGAAACAGTCTTGCCCTCAGCCGCAAATCCAGGCGCAACCAACAGCGAGACGCAAACCAGCAGTAAGAGAATCAGCGCGAGCGGTTTCACCACGACAGATTTCATAAATTATCCCCACAAAGTTCAACTTCTTTTCCACGGATCGACGCGGATTCACGCGGATTTTTTTCTTTGTTTTTTCCTTGATTCGCGGAAATCCGCGTTGATCCGCGGAAAAGAAGTTCAATGACTCAACGGCTCAATCATTCAATGACTAAATTACTAAATGACTCGATGCCTCAATTGATTTTAGTTATGCTTCACGAACATCCCATTTCTCTGCCCCGTAAGCGAGTTGTAAACCGTCTCCAAAAACACATCCTCGGAAATAAAGTCTCCAGAATATTTTTTCCACGGGTCGAGAATCTTCTTCTCTTTCATCTCCGCAAGCGTCATCTTCCGGTCGAGCGCATCCTGCACCGCCGCCCGCGTCTCCTTCAGCATCTTCACATAGGCCCGCACGTCGTCCAGATTCGACACATTCCCATGCCCCGGAATAATCTTCACATCCGGCGGCAGCTTGGCAATCGCTCCCTCCACGCCGCTGATCATGCCATCAATGCTGCCCCCGCCATCCACGTCGATGAAAGGAAATCCATAGGTGACGAAGTCATCGCCCATGTGTACGACATTCGACTTCGGAAAATAAATCACCGAGTCGCCGTCGGTATGTCCGGCAGGGAAGTGGAGCGCCCGGATGTCTTCTCCATTCAAATGCACCGTCACATCGTGGTCGAAGGTAATAATCGGCAGAGCGTCATGCGGCTGTGCCTTCGCCTCCATGTGCAGCGATCCGCCGTTCCCCGCCTGCCCGCCCTCTTCCAGCCGCTTGCGCACGTTGTCCTGCGCAATAATCGGAGCCTGCTTCTGAAAGAATTCGTTCCCGCCCGTGTGATCCTCGTGATAATGCGTGTTGATGATGAAGCGCACCGGCTTGTCGGTGATCCCCTTCAGCGCCGCCTGAATCTTGTCGGCCAGCGGCGCGTACTGATCGTCCACCACGACAATGCCGTCATCGCCAACCGATGCCCCGATATTTCCGCCCGCTCCCTGCAGCATGTAAACCGTGCCCGCGACCTTCGAAACCTTGATCTGCACCTTGCTGAAGTCCTGCCCCTGCCCAAAACAAAATCCCGCCGAGATGCACGCAAGAATGGCAACTCCTGAAGTAGTCCGCATTGGTTCTCACCCCTTGAGAGGAGAAATTGTAAATCATGCTGTGAGGCGCATCCGGCTGCGGGTGCCCCCCATCCTCTCAAGGGCGTCAAGCGTGTCATCCTGAGCGGAGCGGGGGAAGCGGAGCCCCGCGGAGTCGAAGGACCCCTTCCCCAACGAAGTCTTTGTCCATGCCGTAAGGCGTCATAGCAGGCGCCGTACGTTGAGAGCCGAAAACGGGAAGCGAAAGCTGATAGCTGACAGCTGAGCGCTGAGAGCTGAGTCAGGGTGTTCCCTCATACAGCGGCCACAAACCATCGACCGTCACACGATAAATCGCATATGCGCTTCCGGCATCCGACGTCTGCCGGAACAGCAGCTCGCCCCGGCCGTCGCCATCGGCATCGACTGCGTCGATCAGGTCCATCCTGGGGCTCACGTCGAGGTGCCGCGAATCGGTCTGCGCGTAGAAAAGTTTTTGCAATTCTCCTTCGAGGTTGGTTCGCGCGATCAGCGTGATCTCCTGCGGCACCTGGCTGGAGGGCGCACCCACAGGAGGAAGAGCAGTTCGCGCAGAGAGCACCAGCACCGGCTCGTTCGAACTCGAAAGGTCGAAGATGCGCAGCTTCAGGTCTTCGAACAAAGGCTGCGCGGTCTTCGCCGAAGTCTTCCGGACCGCGGACTTTCGCTTGGAGGTCGAAGCCGCAGCCGTCGTGCCCTTCTTTGCACTCGACGTCTGCGCCGCGGCCTGCGACTTTGGCCGAAATTGCTGCGCCGCCAGTTCGAGCATCTTGTTGCGATAGATCGCCTCTTCCGCCGGCTTCAAATCGT
The DNA here is from genome assembly GCA_963821295.1 of uncultured Acidobacteriaceae bacterium. Lineage (GTDB taxonomy): Bacteria > Acidobacteriota > Terriglobia > Terriglobales > Acidobacteriaceae > Acidiflorens. Next base: position 634,498 of record CAWGDB010000005.1, read on the forward strand.
AGGTATAAGGCCGCGGATCCGGTCCTCCCGCATCGGAGATCGCTGCGACCGTCGACACCGATGGTGTGGCAGCGGCGGCCGCCTGGCTGGCGTCGGTCGCGGCTTTGGCTGCCTCCGCAGGGTCATCGAAATTCACGAAAGGTTCGTGGTGCGCATTGGGATCGGGCTTCCCGCGCCGCAAGACAGGCCGGTTCGGATCGTTGAGCGGCTGTGCATAGTCGGAGGAATCCGCCGTTTTAGTTGCAGCCGGTGCCGCCTTCGTCGATGCGTCTTTCGGCGCGGACCCAGGCCCGCTTGTCGAACCCGGCTGAGGAGCAGACGTCGAAGTTGATGAGGTGGAAGTTGACGAGGGCGAAGGTTGCGACGGCGTCGAGCCAGCACTGGCTGCCCCGGAATTACCCGCGGGCGGTGGAGTTGTTTTTGCTGAAGCAGTCGTCGGGGTTGAAGCGGCGCCAGTCGAGTCCTTCGCAGGCTTCGACTCGTCTTTATCGGCTTCACCTCCAGAGCGCCGGTGCAGCACGGGACGATCGTCCTTTTCGCCCTCGTCGATTACAGGAGGAGCGTATTTCTTGAATTTTTCCGGTGCCTTCGCGCCTGCCGGCAGCCATGTGCCCTCGGCAATCCAGTTATGGCTGAGCTGTCCGGGCTGCGTGATGGTAAATAAGCCCTGCGAAACGCCACTACGAAAGCCTTCGTAGACAACTCCGAAATCGAGCGCCATGGGAACCGGATCGGCTTTATAGGAGCCAGCATCGTAAAACTTGCCGTCCAGCATGATGACAATCGGAATCAGCCGAGCCTTGCCTTTATCCGAAATCTGCACCAGGCCGATCGCTCGTGGTCCTTTGTCGGCCTCTTTACGCTTGTACGTCTGCACAAGGTCCTGCGCCTGGAGTCGCAAAGCGCCGGTCCAAAACGCCGGACCCGCAATAACAAAGACAAAGATGACGGCGCACCGGCGCATGCGATATAACCATGTTCGGCAAGGAGATGTTCGGCGAGGAGAAACTCCCATGGATATCAATGATAAAGCCCCTGTGTTCCGTACGACGGACGAGAATGGCAAAGAGGTTGCCCTGAAAGATTTTAGCGGCAAAACAGTAGTTCTCTTTTTCTACCCCAAGGCCAATACTCCCGGTTGAACGAAAGAGGCGCACGGGTTCCGTGACGCATATAAAAAGATCGAGAAGACAGGCGCAATTCTAGTAGGCATTTCAGGAGACACGTCTGCAGCGCAGAAGAATTTTCAGGACAAAAATAACTTGCCCTTCACGCTTCTGGCAGACCCGGATAAAAAAATCGCGAACCAGTTCGGCGTAATGAAAGAAAAAAATATGTATGGCCGGAAGGTAATGGGCATCGCGCGAACCACTTTCGTGATCGGACCCGATGGCAAGATTAAACACATCTTCAAAAACGTGAAGCCGGAAGGCCACGCCGAAGAGGTGCTGGAGTACTTGAAGAGCGCGGCCTAGCCGTGTGGTGACGGGGCTCTGCCCCGTCCGGTCGAACGCAAGTTCCGTATGGTCGCCGCCACCAACCGTGATTCGAGACTATGACGTCGCTAGGTCGAGTGACCTTGCTCAAAGCCGAGTTTTTCAATCGCGATCCGCGACGAGTCGCGCGCGCCCTGCTCGGAAAATTGCTGGTGCGCAAAACGCCCCACGGAATTCTCGCCGGGCGCCTCGTCGAGACCGAGGCCTATCTGGGCGCGGGCGATGCGGCTGCGCACTCTGCTGCCGGCAGAACGCCACGCAATTCCGTCCTGTTCGGGCCGCCAGGCTTCGCCTACGTCTACTTCATCTACGGCAACCATTATTGCTTGAATGTTTCTTGCTTACCGGACGGCATTGCCGGAGGCGTGCTCTTTCGCGCGCTCGAACCAGTCGCCGGCATCGAGAAAATGGCGCAGGCGCGCGGAGTCAAGTTGTCTGCGTCCGATATGCGCATTCCTGCAAGAAAAGAATCGCTTGACCGCAAGCAGCTTCTCACGCTCAGGAAAATCTCCTCGGGCCCCGGACGAATGTGCGAAGCCCTCGCCGTCACGCGCAAGCGCGACAACGGGAAAAGTTTCGTCAGCTCGCGCTCCGATCTTCAAATCGTGGACGATGGTTACCGAGCGCGCCACGTTACCGTCGGCCCGCGCATCGGAGTTAGCAAGTCAGCCGATCGTCCTCTGCGCTATCTGATTGCAGGAAATCCCTATGTTTCGCTTTGAGGCCAGCGCGATCCGCAATATGTTCACGGTATGAGCACAATATTGTCGAGCAATCGCGTGGACCCGACATAGCCCGCGACTGCAACCAGTGTCGGACGCACGATGCGCTCGACCGGTTCCAGCGTATCGGGATCCACGATCTCGAGATAATCCAGCCGGACTCGTGGCTCCTGCGCAATGACCGAACGGCCCGCTTCGCACAATTGCACGGCCATGCGCTGGTCCGCGCGAAATTCTTTTTCCACCCGCTGCAATGACCGATGCAGCACAATCGCGCGCACCCGCTCTTCGGGACTCAAGTAGGCATTGCGGGAACTCATGGCAAGCCCGTCAGCTTCGCGGACGATTGGGCACGCGATTACCTCAACCGGAAAATTAAGATCGCGCACCATGCGGCGGATGATCGCGACTTGCGCCGCATCCTTCTGTCCAAAAAATGCCGCATCGGGCTCGATCACATGAAACAATTTCGCGACTACGGTGGTAACGCCGCGGAAATGCCCTGGTCGCGAGCGCCCATCCAGCCTCTCGCTGAGTCCCTCGACCGTCACCCAGGTAGTCTCGCCCTTCGGATACATCTCCTCGACCGCAGGCGCGAAAATAATATCGACGCCCTCCCGTTCGAGCGCCGCGCAATCGCTCTCGAACGACCGCGGATACTTCGCGAAGTCCTCCGACGGCCCAAACTGTGTGGGGTTCACAAAGATGGAAACGGCGACCGCGTCGCATTGCGCCTTCGCCGCCCGCACCAGCGACAAATGGCCCGCATGCAGCGCGCCCATGGTGGGAACAAGCCCGAGCCGCGGAGGATCTAGTCGGCACAACACCGCGCTGCGCAGGGCCAACACTTTCGGACAGAGCGACGCGCATCTCCGGCAAACGGCACGAACCTCCGCAATACTGGCGCAGATCTTCACAAGCCTCGTATCTTTCTTCCTTCTTAGACGCCCTTTTTAGACGCCGCTCTTTCGACCTCGCCTCACGGAAACTCTCGGATCTGCACATCCAACTCCCGCAGAGTCCCCTCCAGCAGTCCGCGGTTCTTGCGCACCTCGGCCTTCGCCTGATCGGTCGGAATTTTCGGCGCCGCTTCCGTGACGAGCACGACGCGCCCATAAGGCCACGCGCTTAGCGGGAGAGATGCCAACTCCGCCGGAATCTGTTCCGGAGTCAGGATGTGAACTTCATGGTTCGCCAGATCGACGAATCCGATTCCATCGTCGCGAACCACAAAATAAGGATTCTTCCACTCGCTCATGCTCTCGAATTTCGGAAATTTCGAGGCATCCGGCGGAGGAATGCGCTCCATTCCTGTGGATGTAGGGGTAACAGGCGCAACGGTCGAAGCCGCCTCGGGCGGCTTGGAACAAGCAACCAGCAATGCCAAGCACACGACACCGACTGGCAGGACGGTTTGACAAACCAATGCCCGACCAAAAAATGCTCGACGCACGATCACTCGACGAACTCGCCGACCCAACATCCACGCAACCGTAATTCGTAACACGCTGGCTCGCACGGAATTTTCTCCGCCCGCTATTATCACCGCATTGCGTGCTTGCGGTGAAGTACGGTTTCGAGTGCGGCCTGCGTGTCCTTCGGCAAATGATATGACTCGCTATCGTTCGGGAACTGATGCGCGGCGATGTCAGCCTTGAACGCCAGCACCGATTCCGTGATCAGCGCCGCCGCGTCCCCGTATCGCCGGACAAATTTCGCCGCGTGCCCAAACGTCAGGTTAAGCAAATCGTGGAAGACCAGCACCTGGCCATCGCAATCCGGCCCCGCGCCAATGCCAATAGTTGGCGTCTCGACCTCCGCCGTAATCATCGCCGCCACTTCGCGCGGAATGCCTTCAAGATAAATGCAAGCCACGCCCGTCCTATCGAGTGCGACCGCATCGCGCATTAATTGTTCGATTGCGTTCAGCGTCTTGCCCTGCACCTTGTAGCCGCCCATCATGTTGATGGATTGCGGAGTGAGCCCGATATGCCCCGCGACCGGAATCTCGGCGTCGATCACGCGCCGGATCATATCCACACGTTTTTCGCCGCCTTCGATCTTGACCGCCTCAGCGCCCGCTTCTTTCACAAAGCGAGCCGCATTCTGGATCGCCTCATCCGCGGTCACATGGTACGACCCGTAAGGCATGTCGGCGATCAGCAGCGCGTCCTTCACGCCCCGCCGCACCGCGCGAACATGGTGCAGCATCTCGTCGACCGTGACCGAAAGCGTGTTTTCGTAGCCCAGCATGGTCATGGCGAGCGAGTCGCCAACCAGCACAATATCAATGCCCGCCTCATCGACCAGCCGCGCGGTGGCGTAGTCGTAAGCGGTCAGGCAGGAAATAGGTTCGCGTTGAAGTTTTTTTTCGTGGATTGTAGCGGTAGTAGTTTTGTGACGAGGTTCGCCGATAGGGGTGAGACTCACAGTATCCTCCAGTGCCCCTCCGCAATCGCGGATAGAGCCCGTTGCGTCGTCTTCGCTTAATTCGATGACGCGAACAGCATTATACTGCAAAAGGGGCGTTGGTCGATATATGTTGGTCTGGGGAGTGTCTTAAACACTGTGTTGCTGCGCATGAAATGGTTGCTCAGTTGCCTTTGAGCCTCTTAATCCCGTCTTGCTGAATCTCCGGGCCACGGGTCGCGCATTTTCTTCTTTTCTTCAAACAGCTTAATCACACGACGCATTCGTGCTACGTAGAGCTTGCCTTTTGTCAATCGCTGACGGGCATCACTTAAGGCTTCGTCCCAGTTTGACATTGAGTTTACCTTACCTTTGTCTGTTGACATATTACCTTTTTCATTAGTATAAACTGTGGGCATGGAGTTCCACGACTACAAGAAAGCTCGCGATGCAGCCGTCGCTGAGATTAAAGAAATCCTCAAAAAACGGGCCTCTTTGGACGAACGCCTTGGTCAACTCAAGAAGACAGTGGATTCGCTGTCTGCTCTTTTGGAAGAGATTCCTAGTGCGGAATCCTATGCAGAAACTACCGGCGTATCTCTTGCAACCGTGGACAGTGCTGGTATTAGCAACGCAATCCGCCGAGTTCTTATCGCCAGCGAGATTCCCATGTCGGCCACCGACATTAGGGGAGCTATGCTCACGAACGGTTTTAAGCTCGGCGAATATTCCAATGCGATGGCCGCCATTCACAATACGTTGAATCGGCTGGAAAAACAGGGCGAGCTTATACGAGTCCGTGACCGCGACGGACAGGCTGTATATGCTTTGCGTAAAGGCACGGAACGAAGGGCAAAGGCGGTCATTGGATCGCCGGGAGCGGCGAAGTACCCGCGTTCTTAAATACGCAAGCTCCGCACGAACGGGTCTTTCAGGAAGGATGAAACCAGGCGGCATTTGAGGCTTTCAAGGTGGTTCACGACCGGCTCAAGGAGAAGAAATAACTTTAGAGTCCATCCACGCGAAAGGATCGTCTTGGCGGTAAAGCGCAATCGCGATTTTCGAGCGCCGCGTCGACGGGTTCTATTCCGTCTGCGAAAAGATCCTCCTGCGGACTCTGATCTTCGGATGCTTCGTTCTTGAACTCGCCAGATTTGCCAGGTGGTTATGCCGGTAGTCTTCGCAATCTATGGGTTTGTCGACTTGATACTGCTGCTGGCAGCAACAGTGATTAATGAGCGTGTGAGGCCGATATTTCATGCTGTGGGCATCCGCGAAAGGTGGAAACGCATGGGCTACAAGGAAAATGCGATTGAGGGGATGTGCCCGTTGGAAGAATCAACTATGCGACTCACTAAGGTAAACGCGAAGGGTCAAGTGACGATCCCCGCCGATTTGCGGGAACGGTTCGGACTCAGGAAGGGCACTCGCATTGACTGGACAAAGGATGGGAGCCGGCTTGTGCTGACTCCGGTTACGCGCCCCCGGAAGAGGTCCAGAGGGAAGCTCTGATGGAGTATCTTGGGGCCTCTGTGCACCTCTGTGCTCTCTGTGGTTTGCGCCTTTCGTCCGCACCTAATCGGAGTTTTCCTAGCGCCTCCGCTTCCGCTTCGCATTCTCCCGCAGCCATGCCGCGTAACCCGCTTCATCAATCCTTCCCGCCGCCAGCCCCATGACCGCCTGCGTAGCATCCTCCTCGCTGGCCCTGAACTCGAAGCCGTTGAGTTCCAGAAAGAGCACGCCGGCCACAAATCCCGTCCGCTTGTTGCCGTCGACAAAAGGATGGTTGCGGACGATGCCCGCTGCATACAGGGCGGCCATTTCGACCATGTCCGGAGTCTTGGCATACGCCTGGTGCTGGCGCGGGCGCGCCAGCGCGGACTCAAGAAGCCCCCGATCGCGCAAGCCCACCCGGCCACCGTGGAGCGCCAGGAGCCGGTCATGGATCGCAAGCGCGTCGCGCTCTTCGATCCAAAGTGGTTCTTTTTTCTTCACTCTGCTTCACTTGGAAAGCGCGTGCAGCGTGTTCCGATAGCGGGACATGATTTCCTCCGCCTTCGTCATCTTCTTCTCGAACGCCGGATCGTAGGGCGTCAGCCGGTAATCGCCATCGCCCGACTCGATCAGGAAAAGCCGCTCCCCGTCGCCGGCCTGCAAACGGTCGATCACTTCCTTCGGCAGCACAACCCCCAGCGAGTTGCCGAACCTTCGGACCTTGAGTTCAACCATAGGCCCCCTTTTTATGTTATTACAATTGTAATAACAATTGCCTGCTGCCGCAAGGTTGGAGAATTTTGGAGGCAGCTTGTGAAAAAACGCCCTATGCGCTGGCCGCGTTCCCGCTCCCCAGAGGCATGAAATACTACGTGCCCTCGATCGGGGTGTGACTCTTTTTCATCACAAATTTCCCGTATGCACCATCACAGACTTCGCACCCCACGCCGCGCGATAATGACGTGCGGATCGAAGAATCCACACCTGCGCCCGACTCCGCAGACGGTTCAAAAGCCGGCTCAAACCGGGTTTCAGATCTTTGAAGAATCGACGCTGAAGCAGCGAATCACGCAGCAAAATTTTCTCCAAAATAGCGCCAAAATCAATATGCGTCATAGCTAAGTCTTTATTTTTGAATACTTTGAAGTTAACTACTTTAAATTGAATATTTTACGGGAAAACAGGGGGGAGGGGGGGCACCCCCCAAAAAAACTGGTAAACAGGCGAAAATCCGCCGCCGTCGACCTTGAGATTTTCCTGAGACCTGACACCTAAGACCTGAAACCCGCCGTTAGGCGCTAGCCGCATTCTCGCTGCCCAAGGGCAGGAAATACTGCGTGCCTTTAATGGGTGCCGAGACTTTCTTCAGTAGTTCCTGCAGGTCTTCGTTGCGGTCGACAAAGTCGATCTCGCTCGTGTTGACTATCAGCAGATCGGACTGCGTGTAGTGAAAGAAGAAGTGCTCGTAGGCTTTAATCACTTCCATCAGGTAATCCTCACTGATGGCTTTTTCGCCCACGACGTTCTTTTTCTTCAGCCGTTTCTTGAGGACTTCGGGAGTCGCCTGCAGGTAGATCACGAGGTCCGGCGTCGGCACCTGCTCGCGAAAATAATTGAAGTAGCGATTGTAGGTGTCAAGCTCATGGTCGTTGAGGTTAAGGCAGGCGAAGAGCTTGTCTTTTTCGAAGATGTAATCGGCGACAACAGTTTTGTTCGACCGCGGTCCCAGATCGAGCGCACGCAATTGCTCAAAACGGCGCACCAGGAACGCCAGTTGAGTCTGGAAGGCCGCGCCCGGCTCGCCCTCGTAAAACGATTTCAGAAATGGATTGTCCTCCGGCTCGATCACGCGCTGCGCTGCCAACCGCTCTCCCAGAACCCGGGCCAGCGTGCTTTTCCCAACTCGTATGGGACCTTCTACCGCGATGTAACGGGGAAGTTCAAAAAGCTTGGCCATGGGAGGACGTGAGCAGAATATATCGCTTCAGGCATGAGCGCAATCAGGAAGAAAAGTCAGAAGTCAAATTGAAGAAGTGAAACCAAATTGCGACGATGTGTGGAGTGGAAGAGCGCCGGGGCGTGAGACTTCGCAGATTTGAGAGCACGCGCCACTTTGAGAGGTTTTCACTTCTGCAATTTGACTTCTGACTTGATTTTCGACTTCTGACTTTTGAGTTCTAATATCATTCGATCATGCTTCCCGCTCTCATGGGATTCGCAGCGGCCGCCGCGGCGGCTTCGGCGGCTGGTTACCAGTCGATGGCGCCAACCGGTCAGTGGTATGGGCGAACATTTGCCGGCGGCGCGCGTGGAAGCAAGCAGATCGCGCTGACCTACGACGATGGGCCGAACGATCCGCACACGTTCCGATTGCTGGAGGTTCTCGCGAAGCACGATGTGCGCGCGACATTTTTCATGATCGGCCGCTACGTGCGCGAGCGGCCTGATATCGCGCGCTCTGTGGCCGCGGCAGGACACGTCATCGGCAATCACACGATGACACATCCTCTGCTCATCTTCGAATCAGCGTCGCAGACGCGTGTCGAGCTGGTCAACTGCCATCGGGCTTTGGAAGAGACGATCGGCGAGCACTCGAACCTGTTTCGTCCGCCGTTTGGCGGAAGACGGCCAGCGACGCTGCGCATCGCGCGCGAACTCGGCCTGGAAACAGTAATGTGGAATGTCACTGGCTATGACTGGAATGCTCCGCCGGCGTCGATGATCGAGAAGAAAGTCGTGCGCCAGATGCGCGGCGGCGACGTGATCCTGCTACACGATGGCAGTCACAAAGCCATGGGCGCGGATCGCGCGCAAACAGTGGTTGCGACTGACAATCTGATCAGGCGTTATCGCGATCAGGGATACGAATTTGTGACCGTGGACACCGCGATCAACCATCAGGTAAAGCGCTGACGGCTACTTACGCCGCGACCGCCGCAAACGCCTGCTTGGCCGCCGCGATCGTCTGCTGCACGTCATGCTCAGTGTGCGCCGCGCCGATGAAGGCTGCTTCGAATTGCGAAGGCGGCAGATAGATTCCGCTCTCGAGCATCGAGCGGAAGAAGCGTCCGAAGGCTTCGGTGTCACTCTTGGCTGCTGAAGTCCAATCGGTCACTGGTCCGGGCGCGAAGAACCACGTGAACATCGAGCCCACGCGGTTATGGCACATCTGGACGCCCGCGTCCTTCGCGGCTGCGTTCACACCTGCTACTACTTCGCCAGCCAGTTTATCGAGCTTGGCATAGATTTCTTTGTGTTCGCGGAGGTAGCGCAGGGTCGCGTATCCTGCGGCCATCGCCAGAGGATTTCCGGAAAGCGTTCCCGCCTGATAGACAGGACCAAGTGGCGCGACCATGTCCATGATTTCGCTCGGGCCGCCGTAGGCGCCTACAGGCAAGCCTCCGCCGATGATCTTGCCCATCGTCGTGAGATCAGGATGGATGGCATACAGTTCCTGCGCCCCGCCATAGGCGAGGCGAAAGCCGGTCATCACCTCGTCGAAGATCAGCAGCGCCTTGTCGCGCGAAGTGATGGCGCGCAGCGCCTCAAGATATCCTCGAGCAGGAGGCACGCAGCCCATATTGCCAACCACCGGCTCGACGATGACGCAGGCAATCTGATGTTTAAATTTCTTGAACGCCTGTTCGAGCGCATCGGTATCGTTGTACGGGAGCGCGAGCGTGAACTGCGTGAACTCTTCCGGAACGCCCGCCGATCCCGGGATTCCGAGCGTAGCAACGCCCGAGCCGGCTTTCACCAGCAGGGCATCGGCGTGTCCGTGATAGCAGCCCTCGAATTTCACGATGTACTTGCGCTTGGTATAGGCGCGAGCCAGGCGAATGGCCGACATGGTCGCTTCGGTACCCGAACTCACAAAGCGCACTTTCTGCATGTGCGGGAAGGCTGAAATCACCAATTCCGCCAGATCGGCTTCGGTTGGCGTGGAGGCTCCGAAGCTGGTGCCGCTGCGCGCCGCCGAAATCACTGCTTCGATCACGGTCGGCGCGGCATGTCCCAGAATGAGCGGTCCCCAGGAGCCGATATAGTCGACGTATTCATTGCCATCCGCATCCCAGATATGTGAACCTTGGCCGCGCACGATGTATAAAGGGTCTCCTCCCACGGAACGGAAAGCGCGCACCGGGGAGTTCACTCCTCCAGGAATCAACTGTTCGGCGCGTTTCTGAAGTTTGCGGGATTGCTCGGTTTTGCGGGTCATCGCTCCTCCACAGATGAGGCACTAGACTGAAGCTTTGAGTTTTGAGGTCTCAAGACAATATAGCAGCGGAGGCAGGGAGGTCCGCAGCGCAGTCAATCACCCTGACTTGTGATCTGCGAACATGGAGGCGTGTCAACTTGGCTAGCCGCCAATGGTCGAGTAAGTCAAAATCAAGAACAAAATCGTCGTCCGGAGCGCGCGAATTCATCGGATTTTCATAAACTCGCAATATTCCCGCAATGTCGCGCCGCTATCTTCCATTTCAGTTGCCCTTCTAACCGGGAGGGTTCATGAGGACGGCCTTGGGGGGCTCCGGGCTGTCCTTTTTTCAATTCGCGGCGCTGCATGTCGGTGCGGCACATCATCCTACGTCGTTGTTGTCGCTGTTCTAGTGGCTCGTTGTTCCACTTTCCTTCAAGATCACAATCCGCTCAGTCTACGTCTACGACAATTTCCTCAAGTTCTCTCCAACGGCTTGGGAGCGCCGCTTCCGTTTCCCGAGTGTTCGATGGCGAACTTTAAAAAGATCGACAGATAGCAATCGCGGCGCCAAAAGGAGTACACTCCCACTAACTTCTGTTTAGGGAAAATCAGCATTATAAGTAAATACAGTCAGGATGCCACGCTTCTGGCATCGCTCATGACGGCTCCACGTAGGGCGAAGTGCGCCACGGTTCGCGAAGGGAGTTGCCATGAAAATCTTGCTCTACAACCCCGACAATGGTGTAACACGCAATTTTATGCCGCACCTTTGGATGTTCCTGTTGCAGGCGCTGACGCCGCCGGGACACGAGGTGCTGCTGATCGATGGCAACGCGCAGCCCATGGACGAGGCGCAGATCGCGCAATACGTGCGCGATCAGAAGATTGGGCTGGTCGGAATCGGTGCGATGACACGAATGATCGCGAAAGCCTACCGGATTGCCGATGCGATCCGCGCTACCGGAGTTCCGGTGGTGATGGGCGGACCTCACGTCACCGAAATGGCGGACGAAGCGCTTGGCCGCGATGGCGGATCGCGCCATGCCGATGCCGTCGCGCTGGGCGAGGCCGACGAAACCTGGCCCTTGATTGTGAATGACGCCGCGCGCGGCCAACTCAAAGAGGTTTATACCCCGGTCGATGCATTCGGCCAGGAAAAGAAGCCTTCGCTCAAGGAATATCCAAAGATTCAGTGGCAGTCGATCGATCTCGACCAATTTAACCTGGTGCCCAAGGTGGCAACCCGTTTGTTGAATAAAGTCGGGGAAGGCTGGGGAACGTTCCGCATCATTCCGGTTGAGTCGGGGCGCGGTTGCCCTTATGGGTGCGAATTCTGCACCGTTACCGGATTCTTCGGAGACTCGATCCGCTTTCGCACCAATGAAAGCGTGGTCAACGAACTGCTTCTGTTAAAGAAACGCGCGCGCGGCGAGCGCGGGCAGATGGCGGTGTTTTTCATTGATGACAATTTCGCGATCAACGTGAAGCGCACGAAGTCGCTGCTGCGGGACATCATCGCGGCCGGCGCACAGGTGCACTGGGTGGCACAGATCAGCGCCAACTTGCTGCGCGATGAAGAACTGGTCGATCTGATCGCCGCTTCCGGCGGCAAGTGGATCTTTATCGGCATGGAATCGATCGACCCAGCCAATCTGAAAGACGTCAACAAGGGATTTAACAAGCCCGGCGAATATGCCACGGTACTGGAACGGCTGGCGAAACGAAATGTGTATGCAATTACATCCTTTATTTTTGGAATGGATAACGACACGGTAGGGGTGGCGGAGCGTACGCTGGAGCAAGTGCGCACGTGGCCTCCGGGCCTTCCGATTTTCGGGTTACTGACTCCGCTGCCCGCAACTCCGCTCTACAAGCGCCTGGAGGCGGCAGGTCGCCTCACGCGCGTTAAACATTGGCAAGAGTTCATTCCCTTTGCAATGGCGCACACTCCGCTAAAGATGTCGATCGACGAAGCCCATGCGGAGGTGAATTATGGATGGGCGCAAGCTTATAGCGCGGAAGCTTTGGCTGGTGCGGTGGACGCGCTGGACGATCAGCCACTGGGCTATCGCATCAACATCTTTCTGGCGCGGATTTGTTTTCGCGGGATCTATTTCCCAATGCTGGGCCGCATGGCATGGGTGAAGGTGATTGCGCAGAATCGAAAGACGATTTTTAAGCTGGTGAAGGAAGCAATCCTCGGGCGCAGGGTGCGCCTGCCGAGAAATCCGGACCGCGAAGTTGTGTATGACGATGCGGCGGCGGAAGCTGCTGGCGAAGCACGCGCGTAGCAGGTTGGGGCGCAGTTCGGTAATTGTAAAGAGATCCTTCGACTCCTCGGGACGCGCTTCGCTTGCCCCGCTCAGGACGACAAGAATTTCCCTGCCACTCACACCTGGTCATGGGTTTCGCCCAGGGTTACCTCTACCTCCAGCTTCTTCTTACCGCGGTAGACCGTTACTTTTACCGTGTCACCGGCGCGGTGATTGTTCATCACTTGCGCCAGGTCCTGCTGGGTTTCGATTGATTTGCCGTCGATGGCGACAATGAGGTCGCCTCCGATCATGATGGGCGTGTTGCCGAGGTAGGCGCGCTCGGTGCCGCCGCGCAGGCCGGCGCGATCGGCAGCGCCTCCGGGAACGGCTTGCACGATGAGCAGGCCATAGTCAGCGGGCAAGCTCATTTCGCTGGCGAGTTCGGGATCGATGGGAATGGTGCGAATGCCAAGCGCGGGACGGCGAACGCGTCCGAGGGTGACGAGATCGTTGAGAACGGCTTTGGCGGTGTTGATGGGGATGGCAAAGCCGATGCCGGCGCTTTGACCAACGTTCGAGGCGATCATGGTGTTGATGCCGATGACCTCGCCGTGCCAGTTTAGGAGTGGGCCCCCCGAGTTGCCCGGGTTGATGGCCGCGTCAGTCTGGATAGCTTCGTCGATGATCATTCCGTCGGGCTCCTGCACCTGGCGAATGGAGCTGACGATGCCACGAGTGAGCGTGCCCGCGAGTCCAAACGGATTGCCGATCGCGTATACCTTCTGGCCGACTTGCAGGTTGGTCGAATCGCCGAGCGTCATAGCCTGGAGATCGGGCGCCTTGATCTGGATGACGGCGAGGTCATGGGAGCGGTCGGTGCCGACGATCGCGGCGCGATACTTCTTGCGATTGTGCAGCGTGACCCAGACATCGTGCGCGTTTTCGATGACGTGATAGTTGGTGAGAATGTGTCCCTGGTTGTCGATTACGAAGCCAGAGCCTTGGCCTTCCTGTGGAACTGATCCATAGAAGAAATCAAAGGTCATAACACGGGAGGTGACATTGACGACGGAGCCGATGTTCTTCCGGTAGACGGTGATGTTGTTTTGCTCTTCCGGGTCGAGCGACTCGTGGCTGGCGGCTTCTGTAATTTCGACTTGCTGGGGATGGGCGAGCCATTTTGCGGAGTGAACGGCTCCTGTGCGGTAGGTGGTGAAGTAGAAGAAGGCGCTTGCGAGGATGGTGGCGAAAAGAATTGGGCGAAGAAGTTTCATCAATGCGAGCTCCGTGATGTGCCAGACTTGATTCTAGCGAAAAGGGAAGGGCTATCGCAGGGGCAAGGAGTTTGTAGAGATAGGGAAGGCAAGAATCTCTTCCATTATGCTCACCGCTTGGTGTTAATCCGCCACGCAAAGGCTTTCACACAGTGACACATGGGAAAGACAGACGAACCTGTCACAACAAAACTGTGCGGTTCAGGCTTTTCTTGCTCTGCCCCAGCCGCCTCCCCCGGGCGACTCTATGCGAACTCTTTCCCCGGCGCGCAGGCGGACGCTGGTTTTGCCGGGGAGCTCTTCCTCCGAGCCGTCTTGACGGACGATGATGGTGCAGCCAGGAGCGCCGTCGTCTCCGCCAGCCAAGCCGTAGGGACCTCGAGTGCGGCGGTCGGCTAGCAGCGTGACCTGGGCATCGGTGAGGACTTCAATTTCGCGGATGATGCCGTCTCCGCCCGTGTGCAAGCCGCGACCTCCAGTGTTAGAGCGGAGCGAGTACTGACGCAGGCGCACGGGATAGGCGCTTTCCAGGGCCTCGGCAGGCGTATTGAGCGAGTTGGTCATGTGCGTGTGGACGCCAGATACTCCGTTCTTGGAGGGGCGCGCACCCATGCCTCCGGCGATGGTTTCGTAATAAGCGAAAGGCTGGCCGGTGCCCGGGGCGTGGTTTCCGGACTCAAAGCTTCGGGTATCGACGCTTCGTGAGTCGATGCCACCGATAGTGAGATTGTTCATGGTTCCGGCGGCGGCGGCGGGAATGCGTTCGGGAATCGCTTGCGCCAGGGCACGCAGAATGACATCGACGATGCGTTGCGAAGTCTCGACATTGCCACCGGCGACGGCTGCGGGAGGCCTGGCGTTGACGACCGTTCCCGGTGGAGCGATGACGCGGATGGGACGCATGAGTCCGGCGGTGGCGGGCACATCTTCGCGCAGCAGACAGCGGAAGACGTAGAAGCAAGCCGAGTAGGTAATGGCTTCGACGGCATTGATGGCGCCCTGGACCTGAGGATCGCTGCCAGTGAAATCGATGGTCACGACGGGAGCATTTTTCCGCAGGCGCGAGACGGTGATGGTTACGGCAACTCGGACAGGTTTCGAATCGACGCCATCGTCATCGAGAAAATCTTCGGCGCGATAAGTGCCCTGCGGAATTGTCGAAAGAAATACACGCATCAGGTCCTCGGAATAATCGAGTAGATTGGCGGCGGCTTTCTGAGTGCGCGCAAGGCCGTAGCGAGCGCAGATATCGCGAAGGCGCTGGGCTCCGGTTTGGCAGGCGGCGATTTGGGCGCCGAGGTCACCCTCGCGCTCTTCGGGTGTGCGGACGTTATTGAGGACAAGTGCGAGGACGTCAGGGACGATTTGTCCTCCGCGCATGATTTTGACCGGCGGGATGCGAAGGCCTTCCTGATAGATCTCGCGGCAGGGGCCCATGGAGCCGGGATAAGATCCTCCGACATCGGCGTGGTGGGCGCGGGAGGCGACGTAGAATTGGGGGGTGGGGTTCGCAGACGGCCGGCGGGGCTTCGCCGCGCCGGACAGCCGGGGTCGGCTGTCCCTTCGCGATCCCTTCGGTTGGGATACATAGATTGGCATCACCAGCGTGATATCGGGAAGGTGCGTGCCTCCGCGAAACGGGTCGTTGAGCATGACGATGTCGCCGGATTCGAGAGGGCAACGATCGGAGTCGCATTGCTCGATGGCGGCGGCGACCGACATAGGCATGGAGCCGAGATGCACGGGCATGTGATCGCCCATGGCGATAACGTGGCCGCGAGCGTCGAAGACAGCGCATGAGTAGTCGCGGCGCTCTTTGATATTGGGAGAAAAAGCGGTACGGCGCAACGCAGCGCCCATTTCCTCAGCGATTGAGTGGTAGAGATTCTTGAAGACTTCGAGTTCGATTGGGTCACGCATGCGCGAGATGAGTTTACTTCAAATGACTATAAGTGGGGCGTTGACAATCTGACACTGCCTTCGCATTGGACTATCCGGCTTACCTATGGAGAAGTGTCCAATGCCATTATCGACCAGTACGACGTCACCGAGAAGAAAATATCCCACAACTGGATCCGAAAAACTTCGAGCTTAAGTAGCGCTCGGATCTGAAATGCCAGGTGCTAAACTCTTCTGATTATGGCTGAAGGACGTTCGCGGATCTGGGTGTGGTTGCTGGTGGGCGGGGGACTGTTTGCGCTGTTTGCCGTGGCGGTAGTAACGCTGGTGTATTTCAGTTTCGGGGGAAGCGGCGAGGAATCGTTCTCCGGCTTCGGCCCGAAAATTGGGGTGGTGGAACTGGAGGGCGTGATCGTCTCGCCCAAGCAGGTCGTCAAACAGCTCAAGGCGTTTGCGGACGACGATTCGATCAAAGCCATTGTGATTCACGTCAATTCGCCGGGCGGCGGGGTGGCCGCGTCGGAGGAGATTTACCGGGAAGTGAAGCGCATCCGGGACGAGAAGAAGAAACGGATTGTAGCTTCGATCGAGACGGTGGGCGCGAGCGGTGCCTATTACGTGGCGTCGGCGACGAACAAGATTTACGCGGACAAAGGCAGCATTGTGGGATCGATCGGCGTGATCGCCGAGTGGGTCAATTATGAAGAACTGCTGAAGTGGGCGAAGCTGCATGCGATCACGATGAAGGCGGGCGAATTCAAGGACACGGGTAGTCCGACGCGGGAGATGACCCCAGCCGAGCGTGAATACTTTCAGGGGATGATCGACGACATGCACAGTCAGTTCATCCAGGCGGTGGCGGATGGGCGGCATGAAAAGGTGGACGACATCCGCGCAATTGCGAATGGCAAGGTGTGGACTGGCGAGCAGGCTCTGCCGCTGAAACTGGTGGATCAGCTTTCGGACTTTGAAGGCGCGATAAAAGATACGGCGCGGGCGGTGAACATTTCAGGCGAGCCGTCGCTGGTGTGGCCTCCGAAGGAGAGGCGCCCGACTCTGATAGATTTTCTGTTTGGAGATGTTTCCGACTATTTGCCGTCGCGGGAGAAGCTTTTGGAGCAGCAGGTTGGCTTTTATTACCTTTGGAAATAGGTATTGACTTCTCCACTTGCCTAAAACCCCTGAAATTTGAGAAGGTTATAGGGAATCGAAAAAGGGCTTGGGCGGCGAGCCAGGGCTCTACTAGACCCGGTAGTAAAAGGGGAGCGAAGAGGCATATGACAAAAGCGGACCTGATCGAAGAGGTTTCCCGGCTGGCGGAACTCACCCGCAAGGACAGCGAAGTGATAGTGGAGACGATCTTTGACAGCGTGGTGCGTTCGCTGCGCGTGGGCGACAAGATCGAGATCCGTGGCTTTGGCAGCTTCCGCACGCGCCAGCGCAAGCCGCGTGTCGGCCGGAACCCGAAGACCGGCGACCGGGTGGAAGTACCCGCGAAGAAGATTCCGTTTTTCAAGCCCAGCAAGGAATTGAAGGATCTGATAAATAGCGGCGCTAATGCCGCTGCTCCCCCTGCGCCGGCCGCACCGCCTGCCAACTAAACCTTAGATCACGCGAATGGGTCCCATGTGCGGGGATTTGCCCCGCCGGGACGGGGCGCAGCCCCGTCACCCCACGAGCTTGCCACCACACGTGCTCCTGCTCTGCATGAATGTGTAAGATATGTGGAGAGCGGGCCCATAGCTCAACGGTTAGAGCAGCAGACTCATAATCTGTTGGTTCCTGGTTCGAATCCAGGTGGGCCCACCAGGCAGGCCCCTCGTGCTGCTCGGGATTTCGCTAGTAGGCTCGCGCTCTGCTTAAGCGGTTCAAGTTCGAATCCAGGCGGGCCCACCAAGATGCCCTTGCTGCGGTGAGAGCGAGCCGGCTCAGCGCAATCGGTGTGGGATCCATCCACCCAACAGCGCCGCCACTAAAGCGATGGCGAGTCCACTCAGATAAAGGGCGGTGAGGCCAAGGAAGACTACGGCCATGAGGGAGAGCACTGGCGCAAAGAAGGAAAATAGCCACGCAAGGCAAGGAATCCAGATCGGGCTCAGCGCGGTCCAAATGCAGGCGGGCCCGACAGTGCCAGAAGAGCGCCCCAGTTTGGGGTTATGGATTGCCTGCGCTGTTCATCCCGGATTTCCATAACGAGTCCGAGGCTGGCGTGGTTTCAGAGTGAGTCCGGATTGGGGCGATTCTATCACCATAAGTGGAACGTAACCAGAGCGACGGCCCACTTACCCCACCGGCAAACTGAAATAAAACACCGACCCGTGTCCTAACTGGCTGGTCAGGCCGAGGCGGCCTCCGTGGGCTTCTACAATGGCTTTGCAGATGGCCAAGCCCATGCCCGTTCCGTGGACCTGTACGCGCTGGTTGCGTCCACGATAAAACTTTTCGAAGACCAAGGACTGCTCGAAATCGTCGATGCCGGGACCGCGATCGGCAATGCTGATGACTAGCATGTGGTCCTTGTCCCTGGCTTCCGCAGTGATGCGGATAGGAGCGTCTGCGGGCGAATACTTGGCCGCATTTTCGAGCAGGTGGACGAGAACTTCCTTGATGTGCGCGGAGTCCATGCGGGCGGGAGGAAGATCGGCGGGGATGCGAACATCGACGGGGTGATGGGCGAGGAGTTGCTTCAATTCGTCGAGTGCATCGTCGACCGTGGGGCGGAGGGGGGCGGTATGAAAGGTAAACTCAACTTTATTGGCATCGAGTTGCGCCATCTCCGCGGCCTCGCCGATGAGGCGGTTCAGGCGATCGCTTTCCTCGTTGATCACGGTGAGCAATTCGTGGTTTTCTTCGGGAGAATGCACTCCGCTGCCGAGCAATGACGTGACAGAGGCTTTGATCGCGGTGAGCGGTGTGCGAAATTCATGGGTCACCGAATCGAGCAAGACTGAACGCAGTTGTTCGCTCTCTCGCGCCGCCTCGGCGCGGCTGAGTTTCTCGAAGGAACTCGCCCGCTCAATAGCAATTGCCACCAGGCTGCCGATTGCGTCCAGGGTTTGCCGCGAGAGCCGGGAACCGGAAACGCCCAAGCTGCCGACGACGCGCATTCCTATCCGGAGGGGCATAAAGGCAAGTTGACTGGCAGTGTCGAGACGAGGTTCGCCCCGCAATCCAACCAGTTGCAGGTGATGCGAGTCGAGGCCGTCGACAGTGGGGCCGGAGCGGTAGATGTCGGCGCGAGTGGAAAGGGCGATAGCGGCGGAGCGGACGCCGAACGATTCAACAATGTAACGCGGGATAGTGTTGAGGAGTTCCGCGGCGTTATCGCTGGAGAGCAACAACTGGCTGAAGGCGTACAGGCGTTCCAGTTCCTGCCGGCGCTCGACGGCCGTTCGTCCCTCGCGGCGGGCGCGCGCCGAAAGTTCACTCGCCAAGACAGCAGTGATCAGGAACGCAAACAGCGCGACCCAGTTTTGCGGGTCGGCGATGGTGAGCGTGCCGACAGGAGGAAGAAAGAAGTAATTAAAAACAAGCGTCGCGATCACGGACATGAAGACCGCGTGCCGTATGCCATAAAAGGCAGAGATCCCGAGGACACCTAACAGAAATGCGAGAGCGGCGGTGGTTGCATTGAGGTGAAGCCAGCGACCCGCCAGGGTGATGCCCGCGACCGACAAGGCCGCAATGAGGTATCCGAGGAAGGATCTGGCGGCAGATTTCACGAGGTGATTGTATGACAAAGAAAGGTTTCAAAGTCTCGGAGTTGCAACATTCGAGGACCAGGGTGGTGAGTGCTGCAAGCGGCATGCGATCTTGTCTCCTCATCGACAAACCACGAACTCTCGACGACAATAATCGCAATCGCGATGACGAAGACGCCCGACCAGTGGCTTGAGGAGACGGCACCAGCGGCGAAAAAGGGCGGCGTGTTCAAGCTCTTTCTCGGCTACGCGCCGGGAGTCGGTAAGACGCACACCATGCTGACGGAGGCGATTCGGCGGCACAGCCGCGCCGAAGATGTCGTTATCGGAGTGGTCGAAACGCACGGGCGCAAAGCGGTTGCGGACTTGGTTACGCAACTGGAAGTCATTCCGCGTAAATCGATCGAGTATAAGGGCGCACTGTTTGAAGAGATGGACGTGGATGCGATTCTCGCGCGCCATCCGCGAGTTGTCCTGGTCGATGAACTGGCGCACACCAATATCGAGGGGAGCAAACACCGCAAGCGCTATGAAGACGTACTCGAACTGCTGGATGCGGGTGTCGATGTGCTCTCGACTATGAACATCCAGCACCTGGAGAGTGTGACGCCGACGGTGCAGGGCGTGACGGGAATTCAGGTGCGGGAGACGGTTCCTGACTGGGTGCTGCAGCGCGTCAATGAAGTGGTGATGATCGATCTCACCCCGGAAGCGCTGCAGAACAGGATGCGACGCGGGGACGTCTATCCGCAGGAGCGAGTGGGCCGGGCGCTGGAAAATTTTTTCCGCGAGACGAATCTGATTGCTTTGCGAGAGCTGGCGCTGCGGCAGGTGGCGCAGGCGGTGGATCAGAGCCTGGAGCAGCACCGCGATGTGCTCGAAAAAGATCACGGCGCGGTGCCGATTCGCGAGCGCATCGCGGTTTGCATCAGCTCGAATCCTGCGGCGCAGTACTTGATTGCGCGCGGCGCGCGCATGGCGCAGGCGATGAATGCGGACTTGTTTGTCGTGTACACCGATCTGGGGCAGGATAACAGCGAGGAGAACCAGCGAACATTGAATGCCAACTTCCGCTTCGCGGAGAATGTGGGGGCGTCGCTGGTGCGTTTGGCCGGGAAGAGCGTGGCGGAGGCCGTGTCAGGATTCGTCAATGAGAAACACATTACGCAGGTCGTGTTCGGACGCTCGGCCACGCGAGGCTGGAAACGGTACTTCTATCTTTCCGCGATCCATCAGTTTTTGCGCGATGCCCCAACGGTGGACGTACACATTGTGACGCAGGAACCGAGCTGAGGCAGTCATGCAGGAGCGTATTCTGGAGCACAAGCACATTCTGGTAGTGGACGACGAATCGCAGATCACGCGTGTACTGCGGACCTCGCTTTCGAGCCACGGGTACGACATCCGCGTCGCCAACGACGGCGAGACGGCGCTGGAGATCATGAAGGACTGGACTCCGGACCTGGTGGTCACCGACCTGGCCATGCCCAACATGGACGGGTTGGAGTTGTGCCGGCGACTGCGCACGAAGACACAGGTTCCAATCATTGTGCTGTCGGTGCGCGGTGAGGAGCGAACCAAGGTGAAGGCGCTCGACGCGGGCGCCGATGACTATGTGACCAAGCCGTTCGGGATGGAAGAGTTGCTGGCGCGTGTGCGGGCGAATCTGCGCCGCCGCCGCACGGATGATTCGGAACTGGCGCCGATCGAGTCGGGTGATTTCCGAATTGATCTGGGAGCGCGGAGCGTTCTCGTTAAGGAGCGTGCTGTGCACCTTACGCCGAAGGAATTCGACTTACTTGTCTACATGGCTCGCCACTCCGGCAAAGTTGTAACCCATCGTGCGTTGCTGGCCGCGGTGTGGGGAGGAGAGAGCACCGAGCAGGTGGAGTACCTCCGCGTATTTGTTGCGCAGTTGCGAAAGAAGCTTGAACCATCCCCGAATTCTCCTCGTTACATTGTGACCGACCCGTGGGTTGGTTACCGCTTTGAGCCGGGCGCGTAGTCCCGCTCGTTTCCGGTTCGCGCCCGCTCCCCAAAGTTTTACGATTTCCTTATTTTCAATTTATGCGGATTTTACGGGTGTTCGCGTCCAATGGACTGCATGCCGGCAGATGTGGCCGGCACTGGGGGGCAAGAACATGTCGATTCAGGAAGTGTCCGCGGAACGGTTTGCACAGTTGTTTCACCACTATCATCAGGCGCTGGCTGACGAATCTGGGAATGCGGCCCGCACGCGTACCAGCGATGCCTGGGCGGATGTACCGACGTCCGAAAAAAGCCGAATGGTTGCTGCCGCGCGGCTTGCCCTGCTCGAGGTGGAACTCATTCCCAGCGAGCGCCAGGCCAGGCGATATTTCGCCATGCCGGGCGAAGCCGAGTGGGGTTGCTGAGCAATCCCGTGAGTTGGCTTGCAGGTTTCGTTTATGACTTCTTTACGAATTACTTATGGTCCCTTTACGGAC
The DNA here is from genome assembly GCA_963821295.1 of uncultured Acidobacteriaceae bacterium. Taxonomy (GTDB): domain Bacteria; phylum Acidobacteriota; class Terriglobia; order Terriglobales; family Acidobacteriaceae; genus Acidiflorens. Next base: position 656,414 of record CAWGDB010000005.1, read on the forward strand.
ACGCCTGTCTAATTTTCCTGGAACCGCCCGGCTCATCCCATAGGCCTTGATGGCTTTTCCGCTGCTGATGTTGTGCGCGTTATGTGAGGCCTTCCTTCTACGGTTCCTTATGGCGCTGGTGAGGGAGGGCCGAGAGGCGTCTCGGGCAAAAGATGGTCCTCGGTGGTCAAAGCGGGCAATAGAAAGTAGAGAACTCTTTCCCATGAAATCGGAATCGATTCGCAGCAGACATAAGGAGAAGCAAGAGCGCACAAGGGCCGTGTTCGTGCTAATCGGAATGCTCGTGCTGATATCTGCGCTCCCGCTTCTTGCGCAGGAAGCAAGTAGCCCAGCTCAGGCCGTTCCGCCTGATGTAATGAAACAGCTCGAGGCCCTGACCAAACGGGTTGAGCAGCTTGAACAGCAACTGAAAGAACATGAAGCGGTGGAACAACCGACCACGGTGGTTTATAGCGCCAAGGCGACGGCGCCCGCACAGTCAGTTGTGACGCCTGCGATTACGCAAGGCGAACTCTCGACCGCAGAGCCCGCGAAAAATGAGAAAATCGCCCCTTTTTCAGATTGGGACTGGACTTGGCTCAACGGCAACCCGCGCAACAAAGACGTCGCGTTCGACTCAAAATTCTTCACCCCGGAGATCCGGGCTGATATTACGTACAACTACGATTTTAACAAGCCCGTCGATAATTCGATCGGCGGGTCGAGCGAAATATTCCGCTCCAACGAAATCCAACTGGAGCAACTCGGTCTCGGGGGCGATTTTCACTACGACAATGTTCGCGCCCGGTTCATGACTCAATTTGGCATGTACTCGACAACCACAGTGCGCAATGACCCCAGTTATGCCAAGGGACAATGGAATATCAACGAAGCGCACCGCTACCTGGCGGAAGCGTACGGCGGCTACCACATCAACGCGTTGGACGGGATCAATGTCGATGCGGGAATTTTCTTGTCGTACATTGGCTTGTTCAGTTACTACAACTTCGACAATTGGGCTTACCAGCCCTCGTACGTGTCCTCCAACACACCCTGGTTTTTCGAAGGCCTGCGAGTACAGATTTTTCCAACGCCCCATTTGAAGATCGAGCCGTGGATTATCAATGGATGGCAATCCTATGCGTCGGCTAATTCGAGAAAGGGTTTGGGTGGACAGGTCAAGTGGACCCCTCGGCCATGGGTGAATATCATCTCCAACAATTACGGCCTTGGTCACGACGACCTCTACATACCGAAGCGGGGCCGCATCCACACCGACGACAGCATCGAGATCAAGTATTTCGACAAACCGGGAAACCGCCTCGATAAGATGGCGTTCTCCTTCACCGGCGATTTGGGTTGCGAATTTGGCGGCGGAGTCAGTTGCCACGGCAACACTTCAGGTGGCCCGAAGCAGAGCTTTATTGGCTACATGCTTTACAACCGGGCATGGTTCAAGAAAGACACCTATGGATTGACCATCGGGGGCGGGCAGATTAACAATCCGGGACGCTATCTCGTTTTGCTTCCGCCTATCAATGGGGAGACTGCGCCTTCCGCTGCTATCAATGCGCCCTATTTTACCGGGAACCCCGGCGACCCATTCAAAGCTTGGGACACGTCAATCACCTATGACTACATGCCGAAGCAATGGATCACTTTCCGCTGGGAGTATGACTATCGTCACGCGAGTGTGCCGTATTGGACCGGTCGCGGAGGAATTACGCCACCCGGCTCGGGCGGAGTGCCATATACCAACAACGGATATCCGCAGTTCTTCGCTTGCAACAACGGAAATTCGTCCATGCAACTCGGACTCAGCGGCGCGCAGACCGCCTGCGGAGCACAGGGAAGTAGCGTATGGTTTCCTGATCTTCGTCGCGACGAATCGTTGGTGGACATCGACATCATGGTTAAATTCTGAGGGTAACTGTCGGTCGCAACGAAATAGTAGGTTGCATTTGGAGGTGGCTGATTGCAAGACCTGATCTTTATCGTGGTTACAATCGCATTTTTTGCGCTTTCGCTGTGCTACGTCCATTTCTGTGAGCGCATCCGTTAGGGAGGTTGTTATGAATGCTGAATCCATCGTCATGCTCGCCATCAGCGCCGGCTTAATGGTTTACCTGCTGTATGCGCTGCTCAGGCCGGAGAAATTCTGACATGACCGCCAATGGTTGGTTTCAAATTGCACTCTTCCTCGCAGTGATTCTCGTGATCACGAAGCCGCTCGGCGTCTTCATGGCAAGAGTGTTCAACGGTGAGCGGACCTTTCTCGATCCTGTCGCTCGGCCTATCGAGCGCTTGCTTTATCGCGTGACCGGCGTCGATGAAAAGCACGAGATGCGCTGGACCGAGTATGCCTTCACCATGCTGCTGTTCAGCGGCGTTTCGATGCTCTTGCTTTACCTGATCGAGCGCTTACAGCATGTGCTGCCCTGGAATCCGAGGGAGTTTGCGGGCGTGCTGCCGGCGCTGGCATTTAATACCGCAGCGTCGTTTACGACCAACACAAACTGGCAGAACTATTCGGGCGAAAGCACAATGAGTTATTTCACTCAGATGGCCGGTCTCGCCTACCACAATTTTGCTTCGGCAGCAGTCGGGATCGCGCTGGCGATCGCTTTTATTCGGGGGATCGCGCGCCGAGAGAAGGAAACGATCGGAAACTTCTGGGTCGATATGACGCGCTCCACCCTGTGGGTGCTGCTGCCGCTTTGCATCGTCTATGCCATGGCGCTCGTCTCGCAGGGCGTGGTGCAGAATTTCCACCAGTACGACACCGCGAAGCTGATCGAGCCGCAGCAAGTTCCGAAGACTGGCACGGACGGCAAGCCAATGGTCGGCACGGACGGCAAACCGGTAATGGATACGGTAACCGATCAGATCATCGCACAGGGGCCAGTCGCTTCGCAGGAAGCGATCAAGATGCTGGGCACGAACGGAGGCGGATTTTTTGGAGCGAACAGCGCTCATCCATTCGAGAATCCAACGCCACTTGGCGACTACTTACAGATCCTTTCTATTTTTGCCATTCCAGCGGGACTTACTTACACGCTCGGACGAATGACGGGGTCGCAACGTCACGGCTGGGCAGTTTGGGCAGCGATGGCGATCCTGTTCGCGGTCGGGGTTTCGTCGGCATATTGGGCAGAGGCCAAAGGAAATCCGTTGCTGCGTGGGGTCGACCAAAGGGTGACTGGACAGCAGGCAGGTGGCAACATGGAAGGCAAGGAGGTGCGCTTTGGCATCGCCGATTCCGCATTGTTTGCCACGGTCACGACGGACGCGAGCTGTGGCGCCGTCAACAGCGCGCACGATTCTTTCGCACCGTTAGGCGGAATGGTCCCGCTGGTGAACATTATGCTCAGCGAAACTGTATTTGGAGGAGTGGGAGCGGGGCTGTACGGCATCCTGATCTATGTCGTGTTGTCGGTGTTTATTGCCGGACTTATGGTGGGACGGACACCTGAGTATCTCGGCAAAAAGATTGAAGCCTATGACGTTAAGATGGCGATGCTGGTGACGCTGGTTTTCCCGCTCATCATTCTCGTGCTTACGGGCATTTCCTCGGTCGAGGGATTTGGCACTTCCAGCATCAGCAATGCCGGGCCGCACGGTCTGACCCAAATTCTTTATGCGTTTACGTCCATGGCGGGAAATAACGGCTCCGCGTTCGGAGGGCTCAACGGAAACACGCTCTGGTACAACACTTCGGGTGCGATAACGATGCTCGTGGGGCGGTTCTTCATGATCATTCCCATGCTGGCGATCGCTGGCAATCTGGCGAAGAAAAAAGCTGTGGCTCCCTCGGCCGGAACTTTTCCGGTGACCACACCGCTGTTCTCCATTCTGCTGGTGTCGGTAATTGTGATAGTGGGAGCACTTACATTTTTCCCGGCTCTTAGTCTGGGGCCAATACTCGAACACTTGTCGATGATGGCTGGGAAGACTTTCTAAGGGGCATATGGCAGAGCAAAAGAGCAAAAGTTTGTGGGACGCGAAGATCATACGGCGGGCGCTGTTCGATGCCGTTGTCAAGCTCGATCCGCGCACGATGATGAAGAACCCGGTGATGTTTGTGGTGGAGGTCGGCAGCGTGGTGACGACGGTGCTGCTGTTTGGAGGCAAGCAGAGCTTCGCGTTCAACCTGCAGATCACGCTCTGGCTCTGGTTCACGGTGCTCTTTGCAAACTTTGCCGAGGCGATGGCCGAAGGCCGCGGCAAGGCGCAGGCGGATACATTGCGCAAAGCGAGATCTGAAACGGTCGCGCGGCGGTTGCTACCGAACGGCGAGATTGAGACGGTTCCGAGCTCCAAGCTGCGCGTTAATGATGTTTGCACGGTGGCGGCGTGCGAATTTATTCCGGGCGACGGAGAAGTCATCGAGGGCGTGGCTTCGGTGGACGAGTCGGCGATCACGGGCGAATCGGCGCCCGTGATTCGCGAGGCCGGAGGGGACCGGTCGGCAGTAACAGGAGGAACGCGCGTGCTTTCCGACCAGATCAAGGTGCGCATCACTTCAAATCCGGGAGAAACCTTTCTCGACCGGATGATCGCGCTGGTCGAAGGCGCCGAGCGGCAGAAGACTCCAAATGAAATCGCGCTCAATATTCTGTTGGCTGGATTGACAATTATTTTTCTTCTGGCAGTCATCACACTGCAACCGTTCGCGATTTACTCGGGATCGCCACAGACCGTATTCGTACTGGTGTCGCTCCTGGTCTGCCTGATTCCAACAACGATCGGCGGCCTGCTTTCCGCGATCGGAATTGCCGGCATGGACCGGTTGGTTCAGCACAATGTGCTCGCCATGTCAGGACGAGCGGTAGAAGCGGCGGGCGACGTCAATACGCTCTTGCTCGACAAGACGGGCACGATCACGCTGGGCAATCGTCAGGCGGCGGAGTTTATCCCCGCACCGGGGATTACCGAGGCCGAGATGGCCGATGCTGCACAGCTTTCGTCGCTTGCCGACGAAACGCCGGAGGGCAGATCAATTGTTGTGCTGGCGAAGGAGCGCTACGGGCTGCGCGGGCGCGAATTGGCCTCTCACGAAGCTGTATTCGTTCCCTTCACGGCGCAAACGCGGATGTCCGGCGTGAATCTGGATGGGCGTGAAATTCGCAAGGGAGCGGTGGATTCCATCTCGAAATATCTGAATCAGTTCGGCACATCGTTGCCCCGTGAGATTCAAGCGAGCGTGGAACAGATCGCGCGCTCCGGCGGCACGCCTCTGGTGGTGGCGGAGAACCAGCGCGCTTTGGGCGCGATTTATTTGAAGGACATCGTCAAGGGGGGAATGAGCGATCGCTTCAAGCAACTCCGGTCGATGGGGATCAAGACGGTCATGATCACGGGGGACAATCCCCTGACGGCCGCGGCGATTGCACGCGAAGCCGGCGTCGACGATTTTCTGGCGGAGGCGACTCCGAAGGACAAGATGGACCTGATCCGGCGCGAGCAGGCTGACGGCAAACTTGTAGCCATGACCGGCGACGGAACCAACGACGCGCCCGCCCTCGCGCAGGCCGATGTCGGTGTAGCCATGAACACAGGTACCCAGGCAGCCAAAGAGGCTGGCAACATGGTGGACCTCGATTCCAATCCCACCAAACTCATCGAGGTGGTGGCGATTGGTAAACAGTTGCTCATGACTCGTGGTGCTCTTACTACTTTTTCAATTGCCAACGATGTGGCCAAGTATTTTGCGATTATTCCCGCGATGTTCGCGGGCACTTTCCCGGTGCTGAATGCATTGAATGTAATGCACTTGCAAACGCCGCAATCGGCCGTGCTTTCGGCTGTTATCTTTAATGCGCTGATTATTGTTGCCCTGATTCCGCTGGCTTTGCGAGGTGTTAAATATCTCCCGATGAATGCGGAAGCCCTGCTGCGGCGGAACCTGCTGGTCTATGGTTTCGGCGGATTGGTGGTTCCATTCATCGGCATCAAGTTAATCGACATGTTAATTACTGGCATAAGACTAGTGTAACACTTGACACTAACATATTTATTAAAACAAGTTACAATGCACGGGTCTCCCGTGCAGTTAGCCGCGCAAGGTGCGGTTCGGGAGAGCACGGCTGGGGCCTTCCGACCCAGCAGGCGCAAGCCGGGCTTGCTGGGTCCCGGCCGTGACCTCTCAGGTCACGGGTTAAGAGCGGTGCTGGAGGAGTAAGAAGAATCGATGAAAAAACATCTGCTAAACGCGGTACTGATGACGATCGCGACGACTGTGCTTCTGGGAATCCTATATCCGTTGCTCGTGACCGGGATGGCGCGTCTGTTTTTCCCTGATCAGGCCAGTGGGGAGTTGATCACCCGCAACGGAGTTGTAGTTGGCTCACGATTGATTGGACAGCCGTTTACGGGACCGGGCTATTTTCATTCTCGGCCATCGGCGGCGGGCGCGGCGGGCTATGATGCCACTGCCTCTGGTGCATCGAACCTCGGTCCAACCAGTGCACAGTTGATTGCCCGCGTGAACGGAGACGTCGCGCGGGTCCAGGCTGAGAATCCCGGCGTCCCAGTTCCGGTAGATCTGGTAACGGCGTCAGGTTCGGGGTTGGATCCGGATATTACTCCCGCGGCGGCGAAGTTTCAGATTCGACGGGTGGCTTCGCAGCGAAAAGTGACGGAAGCTGAAATCGACAAGGTGGTTCTTGAGCACACCGCGAACCGGCAATGGGGATTTCTCGGCGAGCCGCGCGTGAATGTTCTCGAACTGAACCTTGCGCTAGATGACCGTTACGGGGGCGGGCGCTGAGGCTGTGGGATAGCGGCATCACCCGCTGGACGAGATATAGCTCCCGTCGCCGTCTTACTCGCCATTTCAACTCTAACGCGGAGGACCAATCACGCGAAGCGCGCCATGGGCTAATGAAATCTCGGCAGGCGTCTCACAGACAAACTCTCCATCGGCATAAATCTCCAACGGAGTCCCGGCCTCTAAACGAACTCGTTCCGCCTTTGAGTATTCGACCTTGGGTGACATGAGATGCCGCCCGAAATAAACGGTAGGAAACATATAAGACAGTTGGAAAGGGTTCATCCTCCAGATGCGGCAGATGTCGAGTTTGCCGTCGGCCGGGTCCGCTTGTGGCGCAATGCGCATCCCGTCGCCGTAAAACTGCGTGTTGGCAAAAGCGGCCAGCAACGTCGGCCGGGACGTCTCGTCGCGGTTTTCTTCATCGCCATTCCAACGGGTCAGGCGTATAGGGAACGCCGGAAGGTTGAGCAGCGCGGGCAAAAGCGCGAGGGCGTAGCCGCCATGTCCGCGCAGCCAGCGCGGCATCTGGTTGGCGCGACGTGCGGCGATAGAGTCAAGCCCGCAACCGGCAACGCAACAAAAGTAGCGCTCGATTTCTGGAGAGGCTGTAGCGCGGATGACACCTAGATCAATCGTACACGGCTGAACTTTTCCCGATTCAAAATTGCGCCACGCTTTCAGCGAATCTCCGGTTGAGTGGAGATGCAATGCGCGGGCGAAATCGTTACCGCTGCCGGCGGGGACCACCAGCACCGGAAGTTGAAGGCGCACCAGCGCGGGAAGATGACGGTGGATGGTGCCATCACCTCCGAAGATCACGATGGCGTCCGCTTCGCTGGGAGCAGCCGGTAATCCCTCAGCCCATACCGTTGTCGATCCTGCCCTGAAGGGCTGCAAGTCCGCCGCCGCCGTTCCCAATCCGAGGATGGCAGCCGCCCGCATGCGTGGAGCATTAGAACATATTCGGACGGAGTCGCGCCCGGGCTGGAGCGTAGTGCCCCCAATCGCGACTGAGACGCTAAGACCTGAGAGCTTGGAGCTGAGAGCTTGAGCTTACTTCAGGCACCTCTCCATAAACTCCACCAAGTCTTTCTTCATCTTGTCGTGTTCGGCGCGATCGATGTATACCATGTGACCCGAGTTGTAGGTCGCGTAGGAAATGCTCTGGCGATACTTTGCGTCGAGATTGAGGTGATCCATGGTCCAGTTGGCGGCGGCAAAGGGAGTGGCCAAATCATAGTAGCCTTCCATCACCAGAACCTTCATATACGGATTCTTGATCATGGCTCCGCGCAATCCGCCGGCCGTGCTCGGGAATCCCTGTTCAGCGTTCCCCCAATCCCACTTCTGGAAGACGGGTTCGTCATAGGCGAAGACCCGGTAGGGCATGTCGATCTTGTAGTTCAGTTCGGTACGCAGGTAGTTATTGAAGGCGGAGGTGTAGGGCGGCAGCAGCGCGGCGCTGGCGGGATCGTAGAAGCGATCGCCGTCAGGGCTAGGACTGGTGAAGCGGCCATCGAGGCGCCCGGTGACCAGCTTTTGATCAAGCAGCAATTCGTGGGTAAAGGTGGGCACATCGATGCGCAGGTCGTGCTGCTCGATAACTTCGGGCCGCAGGCCGATGTAGCGCGACAGTTGCTCCACGATCTTGTGGCGCTCTTCGGGCGTCAGCGCGTCGCCTTTGTTTAATGCGAGAGCGTAGTCATTCAGCGACCAGCGCACAACTTCGTCGCGTGTCTTGGCCATGTCCTGCGTCAAGTCGGCGGCCAACTTGTGATGGTAGCCGGCAATCATGTCGAAGGTCGGAACCAGCAGGAAGTAGGGCAGGTCATTCGATTTGTTCCATTCAAGCGTCTGAAAGTCGACGGCCGTGGAAAGCAGCGTAACGCCGTTGAATGCGATGCCGTGATCGGCAAGATAGCCGGCGAGGCCGGCCGCACGCGTGGTGCCATAGCTTTCACCCAGCAGGAATAGCGGAGAACTCCAACGTTCGTAACGGGAAAGGTACAGGCGGACAAATTCTCCGAACGCCTGCACATCGCCTTTAACTCCCAGGAACTTCTTGGTGAGCTCGGCATTCGCGGCGCGCGAATAGCCAGTAGCCATGGCATCAACCATAACGATGTCACTGCGATCAAGCAGAGTGTCGGGATTGTCTTCCAGTCGATAGGGTGCCGCCGGCATGAAGCCGTTCGCCTGCAGGACGACGCGCCTGGGTCCGAGCGCTCCCATGTGCAGCCAGATTGACGCGGAGCCGGGACCACCGTTGAAGGCGAACGTCAGTGGACGTTTTCCCACATCCTGCCCATCCAGCGTGTAGGCGACGAAAAACATCTCGCCCTCGATCTTGCCGTCAGCGCGCTTCAGAGGAAGCCGGCCAGTCGTCGCGGTGTAGTTGAACATCTTGCCGTTCAGCGTGATCTGGTGATGCGTGACGATTGGAGGAACTTCGCTAACATCGAAATGTTCTTCCTTGTCCTTGTCTGTGACCTCTTCGGACTTGGAGGGCTCGGCAGGCTTGGTGCTTTCAGTGGACTTGTCGGGATTGGCGGCCGCGGTTTCCTTCTTAGTCTTGTCTTTGTTATTGCGCGACGCGGCCTGTTTCACGCTGTCTGGGGTCGCATCCGACTGTTGTGGTTGCGCCGCAACTACCGAGATCGTCAAAATCGCAAGAAGCAAAGTGGTAAGAACTTTCATGCCAGTCTCCAGGGAAAAAGTTGGGACCAAAATCATACCAGTTCTGGTACGACGCAGTGTCGTTCTAGTCTGATTCCTGTCCGACTTCTCTATAGCTGCCAAGCACGTCGCTCTGCGATACCACTCCTTCCAGCTTGCGAAAATCGGCGCGACTCACCACCGGCAGCAGCGGATAGCGATCAACATAGCGCAGCGCCATCTCCAGCGGATGATCGGGATGCAAGTAAGGAATCTGGCGGGTGGCGACAACAGAACCCAAGGTCAGGCTGCCTTTACCTTCCTTGGCCATGGTGGCGAGCTCCTGGCCCGTAACGCTGCTCCAGCCGGTTGGATTCAGACGAACCAGCCGCATCTCCGGCGATTTCACATCTACTTGCTGCAAGGCGTGCTCGACAGTATCCTTCGCATCCAGCAAAGGGCCTGTTGCCGGGTGCATGGCATCTTCAACACGCAGGATGCCTTCTTCCCTTTGTTCCTCCATGGAAGGTAAGTCCAGCCCGTCCTGGCGTGTCAGGACGTCGAAAACTGCCACTGGCCTGATTCCGCGCGAGATGACATACGCGATCGTATTCGCCACCATCACGGGGAGGATGATCGAATAGTTGCCGCTTACTTCGAGCACCATGAAAACCGATGTCATCGGAGCCCGCAGAAACCCTGCGAACAGAACGCCCATGCCCACTAGAGCGTAAGTGCCGGGGGATCCCGTCAAGTGCGGCAGCAAGACGTGCTCCGCGCCACCAACGGCTGCACCCAGCATGGCGCCGATGAATAGAGTTGGCGCAAACATTCCACCGGGGGTTCCACTGACGAATGAAAGCAAGGTGGCAACAATCTTGAGCCCCGCCAGGATGGCCAGCATTTGCCAGGTAAACTGGCCATGCATTGCTTCGTCAATGTATTCGTAGCCCGCCCCCATTACTTGCGGAGCGCCCAGGACAGCGATGACACCGATGAGCAATCCCGCGACCGCAGGCTGGAAATACTGGGTCCACTGGGGAAGCGCCTTGCACTTGGGGCGTAGAAAGCCAATGCCACTCGCAAATGCGGCCGAAGCCAGCCCGCCGACCACTCCCAGGATGGAATAAGCGATCAGCTCGGAAGGCCGCTTCAGTTCGACCGGGGGGATCCGGAACAGTGACTCCGATCCCAGAAACCACCGCATTACGACCACGCTGGAGACAGCAGAGAGCACGACCGAGCCCAGAATGCCAGCGGTCCAACGGCCAATGACTTCCTCGATTACGAACAGTACGGCCGAGATTGGCGCGTTGAAAGCAGCTGCCAATCCAGCCGCCGCTCCCACGGGAGCGATCAACCGCATACGATCCCGCGAAAGATGCATACGTCGTCCCAGCGCTGACGCTAGGCCGGCTCCGATTTGCAGAGACGGGTCTTCTGGACCTAACGAGTGGCCGGCTCCAATGGCGAGTGCCGCCGTGATGAACTTCCCGACCGCGGTGCGAAGGGGAATATAGCCGTTGTAGATGTACAGTGCCGCTTTGGTCTGGTTCACGCCGCTCCCCCGCGTCAGAGGGAAGACATGAATCACCAGCACAGCAACAACAAGACCCGCAAGAGTGGGCGCAAGGATCAGGCGTTCCCGGGAAAGGACGGCTCCCGATCCCAGCAAATAGATATGGCACCAGTCAATGGCGAAGCGAAAACACACCACAGCCAACCCTGAGAAAATTCCGATGAAAACAGAAAGGACCAGAAATAACCGCTCCTCGCGAAAAACGATCTGCAGAAGAGTTTGTTCGGACTGACTCGGGGTTGGCAGGGGCGGACCGACTTGAGTTTTCTCCGTCAACACGGCAGTTTGTGAGTCAGGCCTCAGGTCCAATTTAGCTCCCCTCGTGCAATCTTGCGATCAGGAGCAGCGCCATATCAGTTCCGGCAGGAGTCCCGCAACTGGCGCTGGTTTGACGCTCGATATTGAATACGAGTTCCATGGCTGGCTCGACCAAATCCGGATCTCGCCGAAGACTGCGCTCGGTGATCTGCGGTTTCATCTTGGCCCAAGCATCGGCGAGACCCAATTGCGAGTTTGCCGGTCGAGCCTCCGAGAACGGAATGGAGCAGGATTTTAGCCGTTCGCCGGCTGCACCAAAAGCCTCGACTACAATTCGGGCGCGTTCAGCGGCCGAGATTTGCCGCTGAAATGGATCCATTCGCAGCACCAGTTCCGTGGTCTCGAGTAGGGCGCCGCTCTGCGAATCTTGAGGACTGGCGGCAACTGCCTCTTCCAGGTACTTTTGCGCCAAAGGATAGCGGCCAAGTTGAAACGCGGCCTCTCCAGCCCCGGCCAACGCGTTTTGGTTGTGGGGGTCCGATTTTAGAATCTGATTGTAAGTTGCGAGCGCATGCTCATAGTCTCGAGTCTGCAGAAACAGATCCCCCAAGGGTGCTTGTTGGGATGTGTCGCTTCCCAGATTTGCAGCCAGCGCAATCAACTCGGCTTGCGCTTGCGGCTTGGCATTGATCTTAAGAAGGTAGTTGATCAGTTCCAGGCGAGTATCGCGCCGCTCCATTTCCTGGTCACCCGGCCAGGTTGCATAGATCGCGTTGTGGTAATAGCGAAGAGCCTGGTCGGTTTCATGCTTCTGGGCAGCGATGCGCGCAAGTTCGAGGTTAACCAACCCATTTTCCGGTTCTCGGTCCCAGAGGTTGATCAGGTAGGCATGTGCCTCATCGGTTCGCTTCAGACCAACAAGCGCTTCCGCCAGGTTGAGCTGATAAGAGTAGTTGTCGCGTGAGTAAAGCAACGCAGTCCGAAATTCAGTAACTGCGGCGCTATAACGATGCGCTGCCAGGTCTGTGACACCGCGACTAAACCACCGGTTCGCGAGAGAATCCTGCTGCGCATGGTAAATGCGGGACAAGCCGCTCACAGCCACGAAGAACACTACTGTGGCGATGCAAAGGAGCGCCAACATTACTGGTCTTCGGGTCAGATAGAGCCGAAGATCCTGCAAACGCGTTCCACCCGTGGCGCTCTCATCTCCCTGTGGTCCAGACATCACAAGATCTCCATTTGACATTATGCGCGACCGAGAAGGGAATTCGCGCGAGACTCACCTGGGAAAAGATACGCTCGGAAAAAAGGCGGCCCGGTGACGGGCCGCCGGCCAAACACTCAACGTTCGAGATCGAAGTGATCAACCCGATTCTGCTGCCAGCACTGTTCGTTGTCCTGGTTGCAAAACGGTTTTTCTTTGCCGTAGCTGATCGACTTGATGCGATTTGCGGGAATGCCCTGCTGCAGAAGGGTTTGTTTTACGGTCTCTGCCCGGCTGGTTCCAAGCGCAAGGTTGTATTCCACCGATCCGCGGTCATCGCAATGCCCTTCGATCAGCACATTCATATTCGGGTGCTGCGCCAGGAAGGTCGCGTCTTGTTGGGTGATAGGCGCCTCGTCGGTGCGGATGTTGGAGACGTTGTAGTCGAAGAAGACGTCTTTCACATTCCTGGCAAACAATTCTTCATCCGACAGCGAAGACGTCGCAGCGGCCATTTTTTCGTTTACCGTAACGCGGGCTGATGCATCTTGGGAACCTCCGGGGCCCTGGGCTACCAAAGTGTAAGTGGTGGATGTGCCCGGTGTGACCGAGCGGGAACCGGACGGCGGCAGAGTCCCTAACCCGGCAATGCTAATCTGTGCCGCATTGCTGGTCTGCCAGGTCAATGTAGTTGCCTGGCCTTGCTGAATTACGGCTGGATTAGCGGCCAGAGTCGCCGTGGGTGTAGCGGGCGCCGGAGGCGCTGGCGGCGTAGCTTTAGCCACCTTCTTGGCACAACCCACCGTTAACAAAACGGCGGCAAGTGCCGCGACTATCGTAAGGGTATGCAATTTTCTGTGATTCATTGGATCCTCCTCAGTGTTGTTAAGTGAGAGCGATCGACTAATCAGATCGCGGAATAACTTTGTCGAATGTTCTGGAAGATCGAACAAACATTCTCAGTGATCACCAATCGCATCAATAAAGGTCAACGAAGTGCGCGCCCACCACAGAAGAATTCTGGCTCTGCAACGAAGCGAGCTGAGAGAAGGTTCGTTCTATCTTCGGTTCTATCCGGAGTCCTATCTGGAAGGAATCAGCAACGGAGGACGTTGTCGCATTCGGCCAGGGCAACAGGCCGGAATTTCGCCGCAATAGATCCCATCCAGGCCATCAGGACGAGCGATTGAAGCGGGGAATTTTGCGACAACTTTAATGCGGACTGCACGATAGAGACACGCAAACGAGCGGCAGCCCGTGCGGCTTGAAGCGCGGTGACCGGTCCGTGCACGGCGGAATACGGACCCTGCATCACTGGGAACAAGAAAATCGTCAGGACGCAGAGTACAGCTAAGACAGCCAGTTCGGAGGCGGTTCGGCCAGATGTCATTGAAATGCCAGAACTATTATATCGGAGGCGCTTCCCATGTTTGAAGGGGGTCTGTGCCCATGGGTACATTGACCCCCGGTAGCGGTGGGCCGGATTTGCTCATTCCTTGCGGACGATGCCGATTCGCGGAAATTGGAAAAGCATTTGCTGAACTCATGGGATCCCCTGCGACTCGCGGGCTTTCAGTTCCGCGATAATTTGCTGAAATTCAGGCTCGGAGCGTAGTGTCTGCAGGTTCACGCTCTCATCAAGGGACTCGGGGTGCTTCAAGCCGCGCTTGACTGCTTCGTGAAGATTCTTCAAGGCGCCTTTCTTGTCGCCTCGAATCGCGTTGGTTTCGGCGAGCAGGAGAACCGGCCACGGCTGATCTGGAGTGACTCTGCTCATAAGTTGAAAATAAAACGCCGCCTTGGCTAGGTTTTTGCTAGCTTCCAGTTCCGCTTGCCCTGCTTCAATCCCCTGGACCCAAAGTTGATTGAAAGCGCGCAAGTAAACCAGTCGCGTTTCTTCCTTCTTGGCGTGATCTGCTTCGTTTTGGAGTGCGTTCATCCCATCGACGATGTCGTTGCGCAGCGCCATTCGGATGTCGGGTTCCGCCGTGACAGCTTGGGAGAGCTTCGACGAAAGTCCGCTGACGATAGAGTGCTGCTCATCGATCGCTTCCTGCTCTTTTTTGAGCGCCCGTTTTAATTCCTCCGAGCTATGCAGCGCTCTAAGCCTGGTTTGATACTGGCTCACGTCTTTCAATCCGCTGAAATCAGCTGCCAGCGACCGGTAAGCCTCGAATTCATCAATCACGTTTTTTTGCTGCGAGGCCTCGTCAGCTGCCTTTTGCGTTCTAGCAACCAATCGATCGACAAAAGAGGGATCGGCCGGCACGCTTCCCATTTGCATGCCCTTCAACTGGAGCCATTCGATAGCCTCCTCAAACATTGCGGCGGGAGCCCACTGATGATCGCCGGCGTAAACTTTCAAGTGGAACGGAGCGTTCCACTTTTCTTTTTCTTGTCGTAATTCGATGAGTTCCGGCCAATTGAAATCCCTGTTCCCTATGAAGGCAAAATATGCAAAATGGTCCTTCTCTGATGGGGGGAAGGAATCTGGATAACCCGCACCGTGGGCGATGACGCCGGCGATGCTGCAGGCTCCGCAGCGAATGGCAAGGGTTGTGGCAACCCGTGCGCCACCTGAGAATCCCATCGTGTAAATCCGCCGAGAATCCAGTGACAGGCGCGTGTGCGTGTCTTCCCACATGGCCTGAGCGGCCTCGGAAATTGCACCACTCTGAAAATTCCGGGAATTGTTGGATGCGGCAATGATATAGCCGTACTTCTCCGCCGTATCTTTGTAGAGGGTGACGGGAACTTTGCCATGGGCTTCCGGATCAAAGGTATAGATAATGGGCCACAGCTTTGTCGCGCTATAGCGGGCTGGCAGATACAAAGCATAATCCTGCGAAGGATCAGCGGCGCATCGCACGCTGTCGATGATTCGGCCGGCTGGAAGCGGCTTTTGGGCGGCGGCTGGCGGCGTTTGTCCGTGGACCGCCGAACACATCACAGCGAGGCCAATTGACCTCACGAACAGGTACGTTCGCCTGCGGATGAATCCTGGCATCCAGGCCTCCCGAATCCATCATGCTACGGCAATGTGAACAGCGGCAAGGATGGTGGGGTGCTTAAGGATGCGGGGTAGTCCCTGTGGTCGGATTTTCCGCGACGTTTCTCAATAGCTCAGAGCTTCAGCACCGCCTGCACGGTTCCATCTTCGATGGAGGATTCCAGTTGGAAGCCGAGTTTGCGGCAGATGACTTGCATCTCACGATTTTCTGAAAGTATGGTTGAAACCACACTCCCCAAATGCTCGTCGCGTGCGACCTCGATCAAGCGGCGGTAGAGTTCGGTCCCCAGGCCCTGATGCTGGAACCGGTCATCGACGAGGACGGCCATCTCCGCTTCGTCTTTTCCGTGCAGGCGGCTGAGTCGTCCAATTGCAATGATCTCGGGGCTGCCGTCTTCGCCCTTGTGTTCGACTACCAGCGCCATTTCGCGGTCGTAGTCGATATAACAGATGCGCGTCAGCCGGTCGTGCGCCGTGCGCTGGCTCAGCCGCAGAGGCTGAAAGTAGCGAAGATAAACCGTCCGTTCCGACAATACGTGGTGCAACTTGATCAGAAGAGGCTCGTCTTCCGGACGAATCGGGCGCACCAGGATTTCTTCCCCGTTCTTCATAGTCCCGGACCGCACATAGCGATTGGGATAGGGCCGGATGGCAAGGCGCGGAATATCCTCTCTTCTGGTGGCCTGTGGGTAGAGGATGATGCGTGCATCGAGGGCCGTGAGGCGATCGGGCGACGCGAGCAGGGGATTGATGTCGATCTCTTTGATCCAGCGTTGCTCTGCCACTAACTGGCTGAAGCGTACCAGCAATTGCTCAAGCGCTGACAGGTCGACGGGCTGCCGGCCGCGAACTCCCTGCAGCGCCTTGAAGATGTGGGTTTGCTCCATGAAACGGCGGGCGAGTGTCGTGGTCAAAGGCGGCAGCGCGAGTGCGCGATCGGCAAAAACTTCGACCAACTGGCCTCCAGTACCGAACAGCATCACCGGGCCAAACTGGGCGTCCACCGTGCTGCCGAGGATGAGTTCGTACCCCTCGGCGCGGAAAAATGGCTGCACAGTAACTCCGAGGAAATTTTCGGCGCCGGCTTTTTCGCGGACGGAGGCTTCAATCTCATGCCAGACAGTGCGCACTGCATCCGGCGTGCCAAGATTCAATTTCACGCCGCCGACCTCAGTCTTGTGCGTGATGGTATGCGAGAGCAGTTTGACGACGACGGGGTAGCCTAGTTCATTCGCTCTGGCGACCGCTTCGTCCGCGCTGTGGGCTTCCAGCGTGGGAGCCGTCGGGATCTGGTAACAGGCCAGCAGTTCCTTCGATTCAGGCTCGGTCAGGAGCGTCCGGCCGCTTTGCCGCGCGGTTTCAATGATGGCGTCGGCGCGCGCGCGGTCGGCGTTTCCCTCTCCATGCGGCAGCACCGGAGTTTCATACAATCCGCGCACCAGATAGCTGTAGCGCCACATGTAGTAGAAGATTCGTGCGGCGGCATCGGGATAAGCGAAGGTGGGAATGCCGGCCTGATTGAGAATTTCAATTCCTGCGCTCATCTCCGATCCGCCCATCCAGCAGGCCAGCACGGGTTTGCCTAAGCCCTTGGCGAGCGGCGCCAACCGTTCGGCGGTGATGGTGGGATGCGACATGCCCTGCGGGCAAAGCACCGCCAGCAGGCCGTCATTGTTGGCGTCGGCTGCCACGATTTCAAGCACCTTGGCGTAGCGGTCGGGCAACGCGTCGCCCAGTATGTCCACAGGATTGTTGTGGCTCCAATGCGGCGGTAGCGTCTTGTTGAGTTGCTCCAGAGTCGCGGGAGAAAGTTCGGCAAGCTCACCGCCCGCGCTGATGATTGAATCGGCAGCCAGCACGCCCGGACCGCCGGCATTGGTCACAACTGCCAGGTGCGGACCCTTGGGACGCGGTTGCTTGCTGAGCGCTTCCGCCATATAGAACAGGTCGGAAATGGTATTCACGCGCAGCACGCCGCAGCGGCGGAAGGCCGCTTCCAGCACTTCGTCGCTGCCGGCAAGCGTTCCTGTGTGCGATGCCGCAGCATGGGCGGCAGCCGCAGTGCGTCCCGCCTTGATGACGATGATAGGCTTGCTGAGGGAGACCTCACGGGCCGCTGACAGAAAACTCCTCGCATCGCCGACCGATTCCATGTACATCACGATCGAGTGAGTGCGAGGATCGTTGCCCAGATAATCGATCAGGTCTCCCCACCCGACGTCCAGCATGGAGCCGATTGAGACAAAGGCGCTGAAGCCCACGACCTCCTTTTGCGCCCAGTCCAGAATCGCGGTACAGAGAGCGCCGCTCTGGCTGATGAACGCAACGTTGCCGGGGCGCGCCATGTTGGGAGCAAAGGTGGCGTTGAGACCGCTGACCGGATTCATCACGCCCAGACAATTTGGTCCGATCAGGCGCATGCCGCTGCCGTGCAGTTGCTCGAGGACCTGGCGCTCGAGTTCCTTGCCGTGCTCGCCGTGCTCCTTGAAGCCGGCGGAGATGACGATGGCTCCGCGCACTCCCGCGGCCACGCATTGGCCAATCACACCGGGTACGGTATCGGCCGGTGTAACGATAACGGCAAGGTCGACATTCTCGGGAATCTGCTCGACGTTGGAGTAAGCCTTGATGCCGAGCACGCTGGCGCGCTTGTCGCTCACCGGATAAACGGTGCCGCCGAAGGGACTGCTGACAAGACTCCACAGAACCGCACGGCCGACGCTGCCGGGTCGATCGCTGGCGCCAATCACGGCGACGCTGCGGGGCTTGAAAATCGCATCAAGCGGATGGCCTTCCGTGCGCAAGACATCGTGTGCCTTGTCCTGCGTCGGGCGATGTTTGCTGACTTTCCCCGTTCTCGTCGAACTCATAAGCGGTTAGTGTAATCCTGCCGTGCGAATTGGGTATGTGATTTAGAACACTGACAAGTTTGGACTTGCCCTTCTGCCAACTTGCCGCGCAGATGGATCTTCTTTCGAAGGCTTGAGAAAACATATGAAGACAACAGGAGCAAGCAGGCTATGGTCTTTTTTTCCCATACCAATTCCGTCGAGGTTTTCTTTTTCGCACCGGAGCGCGTTAAGTTCTGAGGGCGTCCGTGAGTCCAATTCAGAACGTGCTAGAATTTGATGCGCTTGACTGACTCCTCGGGCGCGTACGCGAAATCTCTCCCCAGCAGCGATGGACTGACTAAAGTGGCCCAGAACCCCAATCCTCCAAGCAACCCGATCACCTATGCCGATGCCGGAGTCAACATCGATCGCGGCAACCGTACCAAGCAGCGCATCAAGTATCTGGCCCACAAAACCTTCACCAAGGGTGTGTTGAGTGAAATCGGCGGATTCGGAGGGCTCTACTCTGTCGACAAAAAATATCTCGATCCAGTGCTGGTTTCGAGCGTAGACGGCGTGGGCACCAAGCTCAAGGTCGCCTTCGAAATGAATATGCACCACACCGTTGGCGCCGACCTCGTGAATCACTGCGTGAATGACATCGCGGTTCAAGGCGCGGCTCCCCTGTTTTTCATGGACTATCTGGCTACTGGCAAGTTGGAACCGGAGGTGGCGGAAAAAGTTGTGGGCGGGCTGGCGGAAGCCTGCAAACACAATAGCTGCGCGCTCATTGGTGGGGAAACCGCGGAGATGCCGGGATTTTATCCCAACGGCGAATACGACCTCGCGGGATTCATCGTCGGCGTCGTCGAGCGCGAGCGCATCATCAACGGTAAGGACGTGCAGGTGGGGGATTGCGTTCTTGGACTGCCCTCGAATGGCTTGCACACCAATGGTTACTCGCTGGCCCGCAAGCTGCTTTTTGAGATCGCAGGCTATTCGCTGGAGACATTCGTCAGCGAGATTAAGAACAAAGTCGGCAACGAGCTGATGCGTACTCATCGCAGCTACTGGCCCATCATCCGGAAATTGGTCGCAGGCGAATGTGTGGGCGCACTGGCGCACATCACGGGCGGAGGAATCACCGAGAACTTGCCGCGAGTGCTGCCCAAGGGCACGTCGGCGGTCATTGAAGTCGGAACCTGGCCGGTGCCGCCGATTTTCGAGCACCTGCAGCACCTCGGCAACGTTGAGCAGGAAGAGATGCTGCGTACTTTTAATATGGGCCTGGGAATGCTGATCGTCGTTCCCGCCAAGAAATTCAAGAAGGCGCAGACCCTGCTGGAGCGCGCGGGCGAGAAATTTTACAGCGTCGGCAGAATCGTCAAGGGCGACCGGAAAGTGATGTACAGCTAGAAAGGCAAGTCAGAAGTTAGAAGTCAGATTGCAGAAGTAAGTGCTTTCGTTGGGCAGTCATCTTTGCCGCACGTTTCTCTCCGCTCTCTGTTGTGTCGTCTTTTCCCCCTCAAAAGTTTTACGCAGTCACGGCTGTGAAGGTGGCGGAACTCCTGTGGCCGCTTCCTGGGCGCGCAGGCGGTGCTGGACGAGAAATGCATAGTGAACAGCCGAGACAATCGTAAACAGGAACGTGGCCCGCAGAAACGTCGTGCGTGCAATCCAGATCCAACCGATCGGAAAGACCAGCAGGAGAAGGACAAAGAAGATTGCCGACACCTGCGCAAAAGTGTTGGCTTTGCCAAAGATGCTGGGGCGGAAGTCGCGGAGGCCTGCAATCATGAAGAGCACGCCGCTGATGAGCAGGATGGAGATGTCGCGGCTGAATACCACAACCGTGTATTTCCAGGGGATCATGCGTTCAATGGAGAGCACGACGAACATGGTGCTCATCAGCAGCTTGTCGGCGATCGGATCGAGATACTGTCCGAGGACAGTTTGCTGATGCAGAGTACGAGCCAGCAGGCCGTCGAGACCGTCGCTTAAGCCCGCGAGAATGAAGAGGGCGAGCGCCCACCTGTAATCGTGTTTGACGATGTTGATGACGATGAAAGGCAGAAAGATCATACGCAGCAGAGTGAGCTGATTCGGAGCGGTGAGTATTTGTCGGAGATTCACCGGGCTTTGTCTCCGGCTGCTGGTCCAGAGGAATCTTCGATTGCATTGGTTGCGGAGGATCCTGCTCCATCGTCCGCGTCGTCTGCCGTGTCCGGCGGGAGAAATTCGCTGACCAGGAGGGGAGCGGGATCCTGTCCGGTTTTCTGCGCGAAACGCTGGGCGAGAGAAAGAATGTTGCCTTCCGGGAGATCGAGTTCCAGTCGCTCGACGCGGTGCATGGGAAAAAACATCACGCCGGAACTAAATGGCTCGCCCTCACGGATCTGGGTGATGAAATCATCGAACGATGAAAGGTCAACGCCGCGCAGGCTGAGGCCGACCGTCGAGAGATGAAGAATCGCGCCCCAGAATTTCTCACGCGGATTGGCGAGCGTGGCGATGACGAGGGCTCCGGGACGGAAGGGGCTGGCGGGTTGGGAATGGGTGCTCATCACTATTGCTCACTACTATTGCTTACTACTATGCAGAGGATTGTCTTATTTGGCGGGCGGGGAATGCAAATGGAAGCCGGCGAGGTTGGGTGTCCACGCCGACTGGGGGCTTTGAGTGCTATCCGGAGATATAGCGCCAACGATCCATAAAGAAGCCTTCGTATGAAAAACACCCGCAGAACCTAGCTGCCGTGATAGTAGCAAAACCTTTCACCGCGCAGAGCGGGAGATTGACATCCTAAGTTTACCGCCGAGACGCCGAATGCGCCGAGAAATGCAACTTCTTCCCAATCTGTGACTCGGCGCTAGGGATCGCCACTGGCTGAGCACAAATTTTGCCGGAATATTCAGCTGAGAATGGGGCCATTATGATTGCTCCTAAGACTATGAATTAGAAACGGATAATCGGTTTAAGCGGAGTAAGAATTGGAAAAATGGGGGGGGTGCCCCCTACCCAAAAACAGTTAAGTTGATGATAATAAGTATGTTATAGGCAAAATATTCAAAAGATTAGACTTAGGGGAGATTTTCCGGT
>CAWGDB010000006.1:0-354222 GCA_963821295.1 uncultured Acidobacteriaceae bacterium
CAGAATTTTGCTGCTCACCGCCGCAGTGACATTTTGGGTCGGCGGATTCGACGTGATCTACGCCTGCCAGGATCATGACTTCGATCGCAGCCATGATTTGCATTCAGTCCCGCGGCACATTGGAATCCACGCGGCGCTCTGGGTGGCGCGCGCGTTTCACCTGGTGATGCTGGGGTTGCTGGTTGCGCTCGTGCTCGCCTTCGGGCTCGGCAAACTTGCCATGGTCGGAGTGATTGCGGTTGCGGGATTGCTCGCTTATGAGCACTCGCTTGTGCGGCACGATGATTTGAGCAAGCTGAACGCGGCGTTCTTCACGATGAATGGCGTGATCTCGGTCGTGTTCTTTTTCTTTGTCGCGGGAGATCTGCTGCTGCGGCGCGGTTGAACTTCGACGGTTGGGATTTGCACCCACATAAGAGATAGCCGCGAGTTGCGAGCCTCGAGCTTCGAGCTCAAGCAAAATCAGTCTCGAGAGCGCGTTCGAATATGGACGCTAGAAGTGCGCGCCTCCAGTTATTTCGTCTCCCACGCTCAACGATGTTTGCCAACCGGCGGGTAAGAATTCAGAAATTTGTGGGGGGGGGGGTACCCCCCCCTATCCAAATGAGTTAAGTTGATGATAGCAAGGTAGTTATAGGCAAAATATTCAAAAGATGGGACTTAGCGTTGCATTTTGCTGATTGGCGTGCACTTGCGGGTGTGCTGACCAAGGCCATATTTTGTCAAAGAGCGGTGAA
Organism: uncultured Acidobacteriaceae bacterium; assembly: GCA_963821295.1. Lineage (GTDB taxonomy): Bacteria > Acidobacteriota > Terriglobia > Terriglobales > Acidobacteriaceae > Acidiflorens. The sequence goes on from CAWGDB010000006.1 coordinate 738, forward strand.
AAGTTTGCGGCGGAAACGCGTTCGTCTCTGGAGACTGGCGCAGTTCTCGATGGTGCACTGTCGATATATCTTCGCAGTGATTGTGGTGCAAGTCTGTGATGAGCGTACGCGAAAAATGTGATGAAACAGGTTGGGAGGAATGCAGTGTGGGGAACTCTGCAGAAAACATGTACGCGGACATTGCCGCTACTTTACACTTCTCCTCTGCCGCAGCAGCGCTCTAGCCTTGGGCCCTGGAATACCGAGGCCTTGATCCAATTGCTCGATCCCGCGGTCGATTTTCCGGCGCACTTCTGAAAGCCGCTGCTGTTTGAGTTGCTCCTGCTCTTCCAGAAGCCGCAGTCCTTCACGGATTACTTCCGAGGCAGAGGCATAGCGTCCGCTCTTTACCTTGTCGTCCACCATCTGTTCCAGTTCGGGGGTTAGAGAAATATTCACGGGATCCCTCATGTGTTCCATTGTTCCATATAGCAACAAATGCTTAAAAATAGCATATCATGCGTCCATAGCGGCGATGTAAATCAAGAAGAAATTTTGAAATGACAGGGCGGAACGGAAGGCGGAGTCGAACGATGTCGGGTGCGCGGCATCCACTTGTCGAGCGAGAGAGGTCCACCCAGGTTAGCGTCCAAAGAACGGACGCGAACCTGGGGCACCGGGCGTCCGTTCCTTCGGAGTAGGCCTGCTAGCGCTTTGCGGTCGGGAGTTTTGAGGGCTTGAGCGAAACGGGAGCCTGCGGCTATCCTGCATAATAGCTTTTCTGGGGTCTAGTCCACGAGGCCCATGGGCTTCGAACTGACCTGGGTCCTTAGAATTCTAGGAGGCAGCATGAGCAAGCCCATTTTCGTCATTATCCTGACTGTGCTTGCATTCTCTTTGGGAGTCATTGCCGACGAGACGCTTAAGTCCGACGGCTGGTCTTGGCAAAAGATACCTAACGTACGCCAGCTGGGATTTTTGGAAGGGTTTGCGGAAGGGACAGACAACGAAGAAACGATTCTCACGTTCGGCTCCCTGTGTGATAAGGAGCATGGGCGAGATTCGGTCCTGACTTCGATTTGTATATTATCTCGATTGCACGGTGATACATACCTGCCCATCAATGCCAGCAAGACGATGGAAACTATGAATAGGCTTTACACCTCGCCCCAAAACCTGCCCATTCACTGGGGGCACGCTCTAATCATCTCGCAGGCTATGGTAAGCGGCGTGCCAGTGAGCGAAAAAGACTTGGAAGTAATACGACAATGTGACGCGATGCCCCCTAAGCCTATTTCAGAAAAGGAAATGCGCGACATTCTGAGTAACACGCCGAAGAAGCAATGAATCATGCCTCGACTGCGTTAAATGACAGCCCGCTATCGAAATATTTCCTCTCCGGATACGTGTCCCGCACGGAAGACCCAAGCAATTTTCCGCCGAATCAACTTCCCGAAGTCATCCAGAGATACGAAAGTATTTTTGCGGACTCGCTGAAAATTCTTGGCCTGCCCAAGGAGTCTTTAAGGGCGAGACCGGAGTTCAAGTTCGATTCGGGCGACCCGGCAAACCTTGAAGCCGGTATTGCGGTCCTGCGAGTTGTTTGCACGCTGGAAAGCGAGGGGTTCGCCAGCATCACGCTTGTCCGGCCCGGCAAAGAGGGAGGCGCGGACATCGCCTGTCAGATAAAAGGGTATAAGGTCTGCTGCGAAGTCAAGACAATCACTAAGCAGAGCCGAGCAAGCCGAGGGTATGGCTTCGAGGATGAGCTCTACGAAAAAGTGAATGAAAGTATAGGAAAGGCGAGATCTCAACTCGATTTTACTGCAAGGGAGCTGGGATGTTCAGCTAAACTTTTGGCCTGTGTTATGAACTGGAAGCTGCACACCCTCTACCTAGAACCAGATAACTATTATCGAATCGTAAAGCGGCTGGAACACGATGGATCACTTAATGGAATCGACGGAGTGCTTTTTGTTAATAGTGGAGGAGGAAAATTCATGTTCCTGACTGAGCAACTGAGCACGGCAGGTGCGTTAACGGTGTAGGGGTCCTTCGACGCCGCCTGAACTTCACTTCGTGAAGTCCATGCTGCGCTCAGGATGACAACGGTTTAGTTGGCCCAGACGGCCACCACGCTGGGACAGGTGCGGCGAGACTAACGCGGTAGGCCATACTTGGTCCGCATCTCGTCCAACACCTGAGAGGCGGGCTTCAGTTCGCCCCGTTCCGCGCTCGCCATGCCCTCTTGAATTGCCGCAAGGGTTTCCATGTGGTGCAAGCGTTCTTGCATTCGCTGGTAGCTGGCTGCGTCCTGCACAACGATTTCGGCCTTGCCGTTCACCGTCAGGACTTCCGGGGCTTGCGTTTTCTTGAGCCGCTTGACGTGCTTTTTATGGTTTCGCAGGAAATCGGTCAAGGAGTGGATTTCACGGGTATCGAGCATGAGCGCCTCGCTGATTATTATCTGACAATTATATGTTGCCATGGGGTTGTGCTGTCAAGTAGCGGAAACATCGTCCATAGTTATTTCAGTCGATGCAAAGAGACACGCCCGCGTTATACCGTGGCGCCCCAGACTATAGCGCAGCCCAGGTTAGCGTCCAAAGAACGGACGCGAACCTGGGGCACCGGGCGCCAAGCACCTGACTAGTTCGACGACGAAATCCCAAGCTTTGTACGGGAGTGGAATCCCACCCTAACGTCGCAAAAAGCGCGACGTTAGGATGGGGCACCCTGCGTTATTATTAAACAGATGCCGAACGCGCACCCATTTCAGGCCCACGCATTTCAAACTGACGACCCGCGCCTCGTCCCGATTAAGGATAAGGTCCTCGCTGGCGAACGCCTGAACGACGCTGACGCGCTGGCGCTTTACGGCACAGGCGACATCCTTGCCGTAGGCTGGCTGGCAAACTCGGTGCGCGAGCGGATGCATGGCGACAAGGCGTACTTCAACGTCAATCGGCATATCAATCCTACGAATGTTTGCGTGGCGGCTTGCCGGTTGTGCGCGTTTGGACGGAAGAAAGACGCTCCGGGCGCTTACACGATGGCGCTGGAAGAAGCTTTTCAGATTGCCAGCACCGGTTACACCGAGGCGATCACCGAGTTCCATATTGTGGGCGGGCTGCATCCCGATCTGCCGTTTGAATATTTTCTCGACCTGGTTTCTGGATTAAAAGAGCGCTTTCCGCAGGTGCACATGAAGGCCTTCACGATGGTGGAGGTCGCGTACCTGGCGAAGCGGGCGAAGCTGACGATTCGCGAGACGCTCGAAAAGATGAAAGAGGCGGGCGTGGATTCGCTGCCGGGCGGCGGCGCGGAGATTTTTTCGGATCGCGTGCGGCACATTATCTGCGATCACAAGATTGACGGCGACGATTGGCTGAACACAGCGCGCACCGCGCATGAGATCGGGCTGAAATCGAATGCGACGATGCTGTATGGGCACATCGAGAATGACGAAGACCGTGTCGACCACCTGATGAAGTTGCGGATGCTGCAGGATGAAACGCATGGCTTTCAGACGTTTATTCCGCTGGCGTTTCATCCCGCGAACACGCCGCTGGAACATCTTTTTACAACCACCGGGATGCTGGACATCAAGCAGATTGCAGTGAGCCGCCTGGTGCTGGACAATTTTGCACATATCAAATCGTACTGGCAGATGATGACGCCGAAGATCGCGCAGATTTCGCTGCGCTTTGGGGCGGATGATATTGATGGGACCGTTGTCGAGGAGAAGATCTATCACGATGCCGGGGCGACCACTCCGCAGGGGCTGCGGCGGCAGGATCTGATCCGACTGATCACGGAAGCCGGGCGCGAGCCGGTTGAGCGCGACACGCTCTACCGGCCGGTGACGCGGACGGAAACCTCGGTAACGATTGCGGTTTAATCAAGAGCTGAATTCACGACGGAGACACAGAGACACGGAGAAAAGCAGATTCATTGGGTTGCCTTTCTCCGTGACTCTGTGACTCCGTGGTGAACAAGAGTGGAACTTCGACGATACCTCAGCATCTAAATCCTATGGCAAAAGAGCAAACAGCGATCTTTGGCGGCGGATGTTTCTGGTGCATTGAGGCTGTCTTCCAGCGTCTGACTGGCGTCGCCCACGTCGAATCGGGCTACATGGGTGGACATGTCGACAATCCCAGCTACCGGCAGGTTTGCGACGGCGATACGGGACACGTGGAAGTGGTGCGCGTGACGTTCGATCCGGATCAGATCAGCTATCGCGAACTGCTGGACGTATTTTTCTCGGTGCACGATCCGACTACGCTCAACCGGCAGGGTAATGACGCGGGCGAGCAGTATCGTTCGGTGATCTTCTATACCGATGAAGAGCAGCAGCGCATTGCCGAGGATGTGATTGCGGAGATGACGGCCGGGAAAGAGTTTTCCGAGCCCATCGTCACGACGGTGGAACCGGCGTCGAAATTCTATGCGGCCGAGGGATACCACCAGAATTATTACAACGAGAACTCGCGGCAACCTTATTGCATGTTTGTGATCTCGCCGAAGCTGGCGAAGCTCGAAAAGAAATTTGCGGAAAAGTTGCGGGCGTAGCGTGCGGGAGCTCTGTGGGCCGATTGATCCCCCGGGGGAAGCTCTGACGTGGTTTGGCGTCGGCAAAAAGCGTAGACCACGGAGGACACAGGGGGCACGGAGGTATTCATCTTCTCCAGGGACGGTCTTCTCTAAGGACGTTCCTCTCTAGGGACGTTCTTCGAGCAGCAGGCGGCGCAAGGTGCGGAGATCGTTGAGGGTGCGGCTCCCGCTCCGCAAGTGTTGTTCCAGCTTCTCCAGTTTGTATTGAACCAGCCTTAGCGCCTCGAGGCGGCGTTCGGTCTTGGCTTGCTCGGCACCCCGTATGTCGTCCGCGATGTCGTTTCTGGAATCTACGATGGTTTCGAGCAGAAGGTGCAGGTAGTCCTGCGCGTTTTCGATGCTGTCAAAGGGAGTCTCCGGCCGATGGCTTATGGGGAAGGGTTGAGCTTTAGCATTCATTGCGAGATCGATTGCTGGGAGGCGCGTGTTTCTTGCCGCGTTTTTTCTTGCAACGACGGCGGACGCGTTGAAGATCGACGCCTTGAACTCCCGAATCGCCCTCCTTCCTTATCCTTATAAAGTCACCAGCAAGGTGAGCGGCGACCAAGAGGCGCAATTGTACTGCATGCGAACTTAGCGGGAAACCCCTATTTCCATCATTCTATTGGCTATCCGATATCCCTGGCAACTCGCGACAACCCTACCAGTCAGGAACATAATCCAACATCAATGACGTCATTGTTGTTGGGAACCGCTATCGCCGCGCTTGGGAGCGTCAATAGATGGCATCTAATTTAAGGAAGAGGTCTTTAGAACCAGGGGGCGGGGAACCATGACGGGGTTTGTGAACCAGATTATCCAAGTTCTGAATGAGGCTCTGAATCAGGCTCGCGTTGCGAAGGAGATGTCATGAAGAAGAAATGGTTTCTATTCGGCGTAATGGTGGCATTGGCCATTGGGACGTTTAGCGGGATGTTTAGCGTCTCCGCCGTTGCTCAACAAGAGGCTACCGCCAATGGGGTTCCGGCACACATGGTGGTTACGGTCGAAGCTGCTCACGGTTCCGATGTACCCGCTGTTAGTCGCGAGGATGTCGTGGTCAAAGAGGGGAAAAATCGCGATCGGGTCACCGATTGGGTTCCGGCGCAGGGAGATCACGCCGGCCTGGAGCTTTTTATTCTTATGGACGATAGCTCCAGCACGAGCATCGGCAATCAACTGGAGGACATCAGGAAATTCATCGACGGACAGCCGAGTTCCGCAAAAATTGGCGTTGCCTATATGCGGAATGGCATAGCTATGATCGCCCAGAATCTGACGACTGACCATGCTCTGGCTGCGAAGGCGCTTCGTTTGCCCATGGGCATCGGTGGCGTAAATGCCAGCCCGTATTTCGCTCTTACCGATCTGTTGAAGCGCTGGCCGGAAAGCGAGGAGCAGAGCAGCAATCGTAGGGAAGTTTTCATGGCGACGGACGGAGTCGATCGCTACTACGGGAGCGGCGATCTGCTGGACCCCTATCTGGCCGATGCGATCGAGAAAGCACAGCGGGCCGGCGTCATCGTCTCTGCAATTTACACGCCCGGAGTTGGGCATTTCGGGCACAGCTACTGGCGAACCTATTGGGGTCAAATTTATCTGGCTAAACTCGCGGAGGAAACAGGCGGTGAATCGTATTACATTGGCTTCATGGGTCCGCCGGTTGCGTTTGCTCCCTATCTCAGTCAGTTCGCCGACCGTTTGAATCATCAATATCTCTTGACGTTTGTGGCGCAGCCTGAGAAAAAAGCGGGTCTGCGGCCGGTAAAGGTAACGACTGAAGTTTCGAATGCCGACCTGGTGTCGGCGGATAGTGTGTATGTTCCCGCGTCGCAGTAACGTGAGGAATAAGCCTGAGAATCGAGCGGGGAAAGCCGGTATAAGTTGTGCGGGACTGACCTACTGTGAAAAAGATAGGGTAGAAGCGAAAAGATCGGTTAAGGGCTGACCGGCCCAGCTTTATAATTGATGTACGTTAAGGTGGGGCAATGTCGCTGGAGCGGCATTTTCGGAGCGACAGGCGCGCAGTGGTCTGGAGCCACGTTCTGCTTGGGGGAGTCGCGTTATTTGCCATCCTGGCAGCACGCAGTGCGCCGCCAGATTTTGTCCGCATAGCTTCCGCGCAGTCGGGAATCAGCGCCGTTTCAGACCATGATCAGCGACCGCGGTTTGATTGCGACGGATTGGAATGGAATACCCCTGTTGCTGTTTTTCGCGCCCCGCTTCCTGTCGAATCTGCACGCTTAGGACCGCCAGCGAGGCTCCTGCTCCGGTTCCAACCTAAGGGCTTTCACTATAACCGCCCCCCTCCTGTTAGCTAGCTAATCGAAGATATGCAGCTGATCGATCATTTATTCAGTGTGAGGCTCCGTAAACTTACTTATGGCTGCCGCAGGGGTCGGCGCATAGGCGGCGGATCGACGAGATTCGATCAAAACTGAAGAAAGGGATAACTCAATGACAACGATTTGTAAGTCGCAAAGTGTCGCATGGATATTTCTAGCGCTTGGCATGCTGTTGTTTACGACTTGGGCTGAGGCTTCACCCGGTGACTTTTATACCTCGGAACAGGTAAAAGTGGTTGGCCACCTTGCTTTGAACGGGCAGCCGGCACGTCGGATGGTTTTGCAGCAGGAAGGCAGGAAGGATTATCTGTACGTGCGGCAGCCTTCACAGCAAGGTATGACAGTGGTGGACGTGACGAAGCCCGCACGGCCGAAGGTTGTGGATCACATTCCTCAACAGAACATGACCATGATCGACTCGAGAATCGCCATCGCGGAAACACCGGAGAGTTCAACGGCTGCGGGTTCCTCTCACCTGGCTGGAAACATAGAAGGCGCGAGGGGAGGCAGGAATGTTTCGGTTCCTGAGTCGGTACGTGTGCTGGACGAAAGCGACCCGGCGCATCCACACACGGTTAGGACATTCCATGGTGTTACCGATATTGTGGAGGACAATGCGCGCCAATTGATCTACGTGGCGAATGGAGACGGAATCTGGATCTTGTCACATAAGCCAGTGCTCCGCAGACACGGATGCAGTTCGTCGGATGCGATTTCGGCAGCTATTCCGAACTGCGATTAGGAGTGTCGGGTTAGTTAGAGTAATCGCTCTGCGACGGAGGTGAAGTTCTGTGCCCCAGGTTCGCATCTGTCTTTGTGACGCGAACGGTCACGCGAACCTCGGGCACTGAATAAGGTGATCGATGGTGGTAGAAAGAATTAGGGAAACTCTGATTGAGTGTCGGCGAAAAACGTAATACCACAGAGGACACAGAGGTGCACGGAGGTCCCCTGGCCTTAATCAGAGCTTCCTTAGAGCGCGAGGCGACAAATGCTCGATGAAGAGGAGGTAACGCGATGACCGTTGCGATGAAACAAATGTTATTGGTGATTCTGTTCGCGTTTTCAGCGCGAGCGCTGGCTGAGATCTCGATTCCGGCCGGCACCATACTGCCCGTTGCATTGAGGTCTTCACTGAATTCCAAGAAAAGCAAAGCCGGACAGGCGATTACCGCGCGAATTATGCAGGACGTTCCCCTGTCCACAGGAGAAAAACTTCCTGCCGGCTCCAAGGTTATCGGACACGTTATCGAGGTGAGCGAAGCCGAAAACGGCGGAGTAAGACTCAGCCTGCGGTTTGACACTCTTGTAACTCGCAAGCGCCGGATCCCGATCAACACCAGCTTGCGGGCTCTGGCCTCGAGCATGAGCGTCTGGGAGGCTCAATTGCCATTGACCGGCCCTGACCGTGGAACCCGGAGGAGGCATGGACGACCGTCCAGGTAGGAGGCGACGAGGTTGTCTATCGCAGCTGGCGGCCCAGTCGTTGAGGGGCAGCAGATTGTTGGGAGGCCTACGACGGATGGAGTGCTGGTTCGAGTCGATTCTGTGTCCGGAACGAGGTGCCAGGGTGAACTCAACAGCAACGATCGGCTGCAAGCGTTGTGGGTGTTTTCGTCCGATGCTTGTGGAACGTACGGGCTTGCCGCATGTTGCGATCGTGCATGCCGGGCGGAGCGATCCTATGGGTAATATTGTGCTGTGTACAGATACGGCGGGGTTGAATATCAGAGGAGGGAGCGGAATGTTGCTGCGCGTGAACAGCGCAAGCACAAAGTAGGATTGACAGCCGAGGGCGGCTGTCGCTACGCGGGGGTTACGTGCGTGCTTTTTCCGGCCAATGACGCGCCGGGGGCATCGTACAGACTCCGGCCCTCATCCAACTTAGTAGAGGTGAGGAGGAAACCGATATGCGTTTACCAGGTGTAACGGTAATTGCGAGTTTCTTCCTGGCCGCGATTCTATCTGTGCCCGCGTGGGCGAATGCGGGCTCAAATCCAGCGCAACCAGGGAGTCTCAATTACGTTGAAGGAAAGGTTTCGATTGGCTCCGAGGCTCTCAACTCGAAGTCGGTCGGTTCGGCGGAGTTGGATCCCGGCCAATCGCTGGCGACGGAAAAAGGCAAAGCCGAAATTCTGCTGACTCCGGGAGTGTTTTTGCGGGTCGGTGACAACAGCGCGGTGAAGATGATCTCTCCCAGTTTGACCGACACCGAGGTCGAGGTCGATAAGGGCCACGCCATGATCGAGGTGGCCGAGATCCATCCGGAGAATGACATTCTGGTTGATGTCAACGGCATGAAGGCGAGGCTCCTGAAAACCGGCTTGTACGATTTCAACCTGAACCAGGACCAGTTCCGCGTCTTTGACGGGAAGGCGTTCGTCGAGGAGCTTGGCAGGCATACCACTGTAAAGGGCGGACGCGAGATCGCTCTGGCTGCGAATGAGCAGCTCAAGGCGGAGAAATTTGATAAGAAGGCCTACGAGGATGGCGACCTATACCGCTGGAGCAGTCTGCGCTCGGCGTATGAGGCTGAAGCCAACGTGGATGCCGCCGGTCTCTACGCAGAAGATGGATCGGGTCCATGGGGAGCAGGCTGGTGGGGCGCCGATTGGTATTGGGATCCCTGGTTTAGCGCTTACACATTCATTCCCGGGGATGGAATCTTCTATAGTCCATTCGGCTGGGGATTTTATTCGCCGTGGTGGGTTGACGACTGTCCGTTCTTCGGATTTGGCTATGGTGGATGGGGCGGATACGGAGCGGGATATGGGTACAGGCCTTTCCACCACCATTTCAGCACGAACTATCACAACTGGGGTGGCGAGTCGCACTATCTTGGCAGTGCTCACTATGCCAACGGCATCTACCGCGGACCCGGTTCGAGTGGAGGCAATATCCATTCCGGGAAGATGATGAGTGGATCACGCGGCTTCGGCGCGTTCGGCGGCGGCTTCCACGGAAGTGGGTTCCATGGCGGTGGATTTCATGGTGGCGGAAGCTTCCACGGCGGTGGCGGAGGATTTCACGGTGGTGGCGGAGGCGGCTTCCATGGCGGAGGTGGCGGTGGTCACGGCGGCGGCGGTCATGGCCGCTAAGTTGGGTAATCCAGCTTCAGGAATTAAATGGGACAGAGATAACTGCCCTCGCCTCACGGAATGTGGGATTCCGGAGGCGAGGGTATCTGCGAATGCTACGGCAGGTAGTAGCGGAACGACGTTAGGAACAGGTTGTCGATTCCGTGGGGCGCAGTAAAGACCGTCGCGGGAGTCGTTGCAAGTGTTCCCGGATAGGCGTTTCGCACGAGGTAAGAGTACTGCGGTCCGAACTGGATCCTTCCCTTTGGGCCGCTGTACAACTTGACCCAGAATCCGAAAACGCCCTCAATCGTGCTTTGCGTGTTGCCGCTGCAGTTAGCAACCGATCCGAAACCGTAGCCATTCCCTGCAGAGGGTGCAGTTTCCGAATAGCATCCCGAATCGTTGAAGGTTGGCGCTCCGTACCCCACCACCTTGCCTGAGACGGGGTCGACAAGGTATCGCTTTGCGACATACTCCTCGCCGCCGTTGAGATACACATCCAACTTGGGTGCGTGGTATTCGAGGGTGACCAGACCCTGATAGCTGCGGAGCGGAGCCAGTGTGCCGTCGGGGTTCACAGTGGCGTCCGGCAGACCGGATGTCCCGTAGCGGCCTACGCCGTTCCCGTAGAGGGCATGCAGCCCGAAATCGATATGCTTCGCGATTGTGAAGCGTGCGTTGGCGCCCACTCCGCCGGCATTTCTCGAGCTGTTGTAAGCGGCTGTCGCGGGGGTGCGTGTGCCGCACAGACTTGACCCGCCAGTCGGAAATTCCGCGCAAGGATAGACGCGATCGCGGAAGCGGCTGAAGACGCCGAAGATTTCATAGTGTCCGAACCCGGGTTCCGCGGCTGCCTTGAGGATGATGTCAGGCATGGCATTGAACGAATAGTTGGCGTTGAGGTTATAGAGTCCGCCACCCACGCCGGGACTGCCAAAGGCGAAGTTGCTGGCATTCCCGCTCGCCCCGAGGATCGTCTGCGGATTTTCCAGTGATCCAGCCAACCAGAAGCGGTTATTGAAGTTCTTGACAACGCGGACACCGTACTGGCGCGCCCAACTGAAACCGACCGCGTACTGAGGATCGATGGTCATTGGCAAAGCTTCAGTCCGGTTGTCCACACCCTTCTTGGTTTCTGTCACCAGGCTCCACATCTGACCGCCGGTGAGGCTCCAACCGTTGTCCCAAGCTGCCTTGCCCCAAACTTGCCGTTGGCGCAAGGTATAGCTGTTGCTCTGGTTATTGTTGGAGGTCACTCCAGCCGAAAGGAAATCAGCCTCGTAGTAGCCCGACATCTTGACGTTGGCGAGCTTGCCCTCGGCGAGCATGGAGATTCGCGACTGACGGCCGGATCCAAAGAATTCAGAAACACGGTTCGTACCGCTTCCCGGCATCGAAACGCTGTTAAACGGCGTGTTGATATCCGATCCCAGCGCGCGATTGCGGTACACAGATTCTGCCGCCAGGAAGCCGCCCGGCGTGATGGTGATGCCTTTGTAGTGAATGGCCAGCGGACTTTCCAGCGCATCTTTTAAATTCTTCTGCGTTTCCTGCAGGGTCAGGGCGGCATTGGTGGCATTCAACTTCAAGTCCGAGACGTCGGACTTGAGCGCCACCACCGTCTGGCCTTGCTCGGTGGTCTGCGAAGCGACTGCGTCTGCCTTCGCCTGCGCCTGGGTTGCCGCCGTCTGGCTCTGATCCAGTCGTTGTTCCAGTTGCTGAATGTGCTGATCGCGGCTTTGAATCTGCTGGCTCAACTGTTGGATCTGCTGCTGTTGCGCATCCATCGCCTCTTTCAGCTCATGAAGTTCTTTGGAAACGCTGGACTCCTTCTTGGGAAGCGTCTTCCTTCTTGTGCTCTTCGCCGTACTTTCTGACGCGCTCTGTTGGGCAGCCGCAATGTACATGCCGCCCGCCAGCGCCATCAACAGCGCCAAAGCTAACACTCGCTTCATTTCTTATCTCCTGAGAAACAAAAATTAGACAAATTTCTCTGTCCCTTGGCGAATCGATTCGACTTCCGGACAAAGACGACCACTCCCCCCAGAGATTTTCTTGGGGTCACTCTTCAATGGCGAATGATGATCCTAAAGCGGCAATTGTTAACAACTGATGAACGTTTGTTGAATATCCCGTTAATCGAGGCGGTGGCGCGCAGGTTTTCTCAAATTGAAATGCGCATCTCGATGACGCGCAAATAGCTGGGCGTTTGGGACAGCTTTGTTCGGGAATGCGATCGCTTCAAGCCGGAGATGAAAAAGAAGTGAGAAAGAAGGTTTCAAAAAGACGCCGAGGTGCGGCATAACAAACCGCATCTCGGCGCCTGGCCTGCAAGAGTTCTTTTAATTCCGGTCTCGTTTTGATGGCCGGAGAGAAGGATGTTTGGCAAGCGCCCCGTTCGTCTCCATGGCGTCTGCTGTCGGACCCGCAGGAGGACATACATCGCCCGCCAGCGTTATGTTAGCCACGTTCATGAAGGTGTTCGGAGTTACCGTGTTTCCTGACGTACCCGTGCCGGTCAGAATTCCGGCGCAGGCTTCGTTGATGGTGTTGCCGGTTATGGTGTTGTTGGACCCAGTGCCGCCGCAGCTATCATCGGCATGGACGCCGTCTTGTGCGCTGCCATAGATAATGTTGCTTTCCACCGTATTTCCATTGCTGCACAGGTCAATGGCATCGAAGTTTTGCGTTCCACCAATATGATTGGACTTGATGATCGTGCCGTCTCCAGTCCCGTAGTTCGGGTCTGTTACAGGCACAATTCCAAGCTGCGTGCTCTCCACCGTGTTAGTGGAAACAGTGACACCCGGCGAGGCATAAAGCAGAATGCCGGACGATCCCCAGCAGGTGGTCGCTGCGCAATCTGGAGGATTGATGTAAATGTCGTCAACCACGTAGTTGGACGTGATCTTGCCGGTCGCGAGCAGACTAAGCTGGATGCCGTTTTGCGCGATCTGCGGAGTGGCGCCCATTCCGACGACGGTGTTTGCATTTACCGTGACGTTCGGTCCCGGCGTGCCGCTGCCGACACCGGTGGCGAGGATGCCATTCTTTCCGTAGTTCCGCACGGAATTGTTCGAGATCGTCACTGCTGGAGTACCCGTATTGCTCGCTACGTAGATTCCGAAGCCAAGGCCGCAGCCCACGTTCGTGTTAGTTATCTGATTTCGAACAACATTGTCGGTGATCGTCCCGGAGGAATTGTCGTAATAAATTCCCAGTAAATTCACCGAGCCGCAGCCGTCAAGCGCATTGCCAGTGCCGTCTACGGTGAGATGGGAAATAGTGACATTCGCATTTTGAACGAGAATCTGCGCGGCCACGGCGGCAACCGGAAAGTCAGCGAGGTCAACGCCGTTTTGAACCAGTCCGCCAGCGGGTGGTACCACCACCGAAGCAGTGGGGCCAAATCCAATCAGCGTCAGGTTCTTGCTGATTGAGATCTGCTCAGGATAAGTGCCCGGACAAACCTTGATAGTGCTTCCGGTGGGAACAGAATTTACCGCCAGTTGGATGGTGTTGAAGTGGACAAGATTTGTGCAGCCGCCAACCGCTACCGTGGAAGAAAAAGCCAGCCCACTAAGTGCGATAAATGCAACTAAAGCCAGACAAGAGAATTTCAGATTACGAATAGGGTCCATTGCTTATCTCCGTGTGAGAGTATTTGCGTGCGATTGAGAGAGTAGAACCGCGGGGGCGTTCTCGGTGAATAGTCACATTCCAGCCTATGTTATGGTTTCCGTTCAAGATAGACCTCTTACGTGCACGCCAGGGTGCTTACGGGCTACTCACTTTGCGGAGTGACGCACATCACTGACTTTGAAAGAAAGCGCCCGGCTCATCTTCGGTACACTTGATTGCTCGGGAGTAGCAACGGAGAAAATGGCACTCATGCCTGTGGATCGCGCTACGATTCGCCGCTTTTTCCAGCGGCAGCAGCTCTACGTGTTTGTGGCGGTTGCGCTCTTCGCCGTGCTCTCTGGCTTGCATGTGGGCACGCGACTTTGGGCGGTATTGGTGTTTGCCCTGTGCATAGGCAATTTGACGTTTCCGGTTATGAACCGCCTTCGACACTATTATGTAAATCGTCCTTTTCCACTCAACTGGCTGTTTTTTCTTACGTTGTTGGCGGTGGTGGGTTTCTGCTCTGCCGCCATTGCAACCGGAATCGTTCATTGGGTGCTTCTCACACCGTCAGCCCGGGCGCAGGAGAACGCTATGGGCGATCTCCGGTTCGGCACGTTAATCACCATCATCGTTGGGGCCGTCGTGTACATGTACGGCACTATGAAGGACGCCCTGCAGACGCAAAACGTAAGGCTGCAACAAGCCGTGCGAACCGGGGAAGCCCGGCTGGAGCTGCAGGAAAAAGAACTGGCTATCGCAATGGAGATCCAGGCGGGGTTGATTCCCAGCCAGATGCCGCAGTTGGAGGGACTCCGGATCGCTGCCAGTTGGCAGCCGGCGCGAGCCGTCGGTGGCGACTATTTTGACGTGATCAAGTTGAGTGAACAACGTGTAGCGGTCTGCATCGCGGATGTCGTCGGAAAAGGAATCGCCGCGGCCCTTCTCATGGCCAACGTCCAGGCCGGGGTGAAAGCGTTCGCGGCAGAAAATACTAATCCGTCCGGAATATGCGAGCGGCTCAATCGCGTTCTGTGCAGCAATCTGGCATCCGGAAAATTCGTAACCTTCTTTTGGTGCGTGATTGACACGGGAGTGAGAACGCTCTCGTACTGCAATGCGGGGCACTGCTTGCCGCTGTTGTTCCGCGCCCAAGGCGAAGTCGAGGTCTGCGGAGAAGGCGGCATGGTTCTCGGCGTATTTCCAGATTCGAAATATGAGACTGCAACGATCCAGTTCGAACCCGGAGACAAGATGTTGTTATTCACCGATGGAATTACCGAGGCTACAAACCAGAGCGGTGAGGAGTACGGCGAGGTGAGGTTGCGGCAACGACTGGCGGAAAATCCCGACACCGAGATTTCCACCCTTCATAGCAAACTGATGCAGGAAGTATCCGACTTTTGTGATCGCGACTTCGCAGACGATGCAACGCTCGTGTTGGTCTCATTCTTAACGTCGCCGATGCCGAAGAATGGGGCAATCAGATAACCACGAAGCAGCCTGCAGCATTAAAGGTAATCCGACGATCTAGCGGCACCCCAGCGGCTTGAATGTTATCGGCTGCTGACCTTCGACCCGGAAGTCATAAAACAAAAGCGTTCCATGACTCAAAGAGTCATCGAACGCTTTCGCCGAACAGCCCTCCCCCGAAGTCTGCTCAATCCCAAGATAAGGTTTGTGCCAACCTTAATGAATAGCTCTTATGTGCCCGCTGGGGAACTATTGGGGTACTCACTCGCAGGTGTGACGTGCATCACGAGACGTGCGTAGAGAAGCTATACTGGTAGGCGGATGGACGCGGAACAGACCATCTCCGAAATCGAGTGCCTTGAGCGCATCTTCGCAGCGCCGGACACCAGACCGCTGAGCGCCAGCGACCTCGCGGCTGCGAATCGCAGGCACGACGAAATGCTCGCTCACAGTCCGTGGTTTCGACTCTGGCAGCGTTACGGCGTCTGCTGCCGAACCGAGTCCCCAGTGCTTCGACTGGGAGAACCGGAAACCTGATCCCCCATCGCGATCAGACGTGAACAATGCCGAAGAAGAAAGCTGCCGATTTCCCGCCCAAACTCACAGAGACTGAGCAAGACCTGCTGTCCCGCATCCAGGAGGGATACCAGCTTGAAACTGATTCACTTGGCGGAAACCCAGTGCTGCGCCGGTTGAAAGATAATCAGGAAATACGCCCGCTGTCTGCCAATCGCAATACCATCAAGGCGCTGGAACAGCGCGGTCTGATCAGCCCCGGCAAAGGTCACGACCCGCTCACTATCAGATGGCGTCTGAAAAAGAACACAAAATAGCACTCAGTCTTCCATTAGACCCTCATCCACCGCAGAAGTTTGCGTTGTTTGGCAACTTTGCTCGTGCTCGGAGCACCGATTGTCGTCTTCCGCCGAGATCGGCATTATTGCATCCGATTGGCAATTGCCCACAAGTGCTAGCCATGTGGAGTAGTGTCTTCCGGCTGAGAAGGATTGGCGATTCTAGCGCGACTTACGAAATGGTAAGGTTGCACCGTCGGTTGTGCACTCCCCCATCAGGCAATATAGAAAAACGTGGAGGAATCGCTCTGTGTGTGAGATAGCTGATCGCGTAGAACAATTCGCCAACCGTTTTGTCCCGAAGGCCAGGAATTTGACGGCTCGCCTTGTTAGCTCGCGGAGGTGGGCGGAAATCGATACCAACCAACCCAGTGCCGTTGTGTTCCGGAAAGAGATCGTGATCGTTGATCCGGAGTTTAAAAGTATGCTGAATGACCTCACGAAGCTGGCTAAAGACTGTGAGGCCTATGTTCAGGCGAACTCCCCTCTCGACGCTCCCGTCGCTTTGGCTGACAAGCAGCGCATCGCCGCAGCCGTGGGCGAAATGACAGCCGTAGTCAAGGAGTACACGAAACAGAGAGAACGTGACACCGCACTGCCGAAATGGCTCACCAACTGTGGCATTTTGCGGCGGAGCGAGCCTTCGTCCACACACGTGCTTCCGCTTCAGGCTCCGGCAGGTCCAGGCATCGATACGAGATCAGACACACATGCGGGATCAGGCACACAGGCGGGTGCAGGCACACATGCGGGTGCAGGCACCCATACGGAGATTCTTATTGGGAGCCGCCGCTTCCACGGATGAGATGTGTTGCCTTGAACGCTTGTGCAAGAATCACCTGGGCCCACATTTGGTGGGCTCTTCTCTTTCTCCATTCACACGGATATTCCGAGTCGCAATAACTGCTGTTAACATGCACCTACACTCCTCGTCCACTGCTCTCCTGGCGGTTGTAAGATTCCCTCCAGGGAAACTCTGATCAAGTTACCTGCGGTCCTCTGTGAACCCCGTGGTTTATGCTTCTTGCCAGCACTTGATCAGAGCTTCCTGGAGAAAATTCTCCGCTGGATATGAACTCATGAATCGCAGCTTGGCCACCATTGTTGTCGCCGTGTTGGGATTTACAGTATTCGCCGGCGCGCAGCATCCCGCACCAGCCGCGTCCCCCGCGCCGATCTCCCCCTAAGGTCAACTTTGTCGACATCGCCGCCCAAGCCGGAGTAACCGCCAAAACCGAAGACGGAGGCGACAAGACAAAGCGCTACATCATCGAGACCACCGGCAGCGGCGTTGCCGCCTTCGACTTCGACAATGACGGCTGGCCCGACATCTTCCTGGTCAACGGCAGCCGCCTCGAAGGTTTCCCCAAGGCCGGGGCCCCGAGCACGACCGGCGTTGGCGTGATGGGGTTGAAAGCACAGGAGCCGACCAGTCATCTCTACCGCAACAACCACGACGGGACATTTTCGGATGTAACCCAAAAGGCCGGCGTAGCTCTCCCCGGCTGGGGCCAGGGCGTCTGCGCCGGCGACTATGACAATGACGGCTTCGTCGATCTCTTCGTCACCTTCTGGGGACACGACGTTCTCCTCCACAATAATGGCGACGGCACTTTCACCGACGTCACGCGCAAGGCCGGACTCTGGCACGACGATGTACGTTGGTCCACTGGCTGCAGCTTCGTCGATTATGATCGCGACGGCCACCTCGATCTCTTCATCGCCCACTACGTCGATTTCGATCCCAAGAACACGCCCGAGCCCGGCAGCGCCGCCTCCTGCATCTGGAAGGGTATTTCTGTGATGTGCGGACCGCGCGGACTGAAGGGCACGCATAGCGAGCTCTACCACAACAACGGCGCTGGCACGTTTACTGACGTCAGCGAGAAATCCGGCGTCGCCAAAACCGATGCGTTCTACTGCTTCACTGCGCTCACCGGTGACTTCGATAACGACGGCTGGCCCGACATTTACGTCACCTGCGACTCCACGCCCAATCTTTTCTTTCACAACAATCACAACGGAACCTTCACCGAAACCGCCGTCGAATCCGGTGTCGCCTTCAACGACGGAGGCCGCGAGCAAGCCGGCATGGGCGCCGATGCCGCCGACTACGATGGCGACGGCTGGCTCGACATCATCAAGACTAATTTCTCCGATGACACGGCTACGCTTTATCACAACAATCACGACGGCACATTCACCGATGTCACTGCCGCCGCTGGCCTTGCCCGCAATTCCCAATATCTGGGATGGGGAACGCTCTTCCTCGATGTCTCGAACGATGGCTGGCCCGACATCTTCATGGCCAACGGACACGTCTATCCCGAACTCGACAGCAAAGGTCTCAACAACACATTTCGCGAGCCGAAGCTGCTCTACTGGAATGCCGGCAACTGGAATGACGGCAACGGCAAATTCCTCGACATTTCACACGACGCCGGGCCGGGGATCACGACTCCCTTCAACAGCCATGGAGCCGCTGCTGCAAGTTTCAACAACGACGGGTCTCTACAGATTGTTGTGAATAACAGCCATGATCACCCCAGCCTGCTAAAAAATGTTGGCGACCATGGAAACTGGATTCTACTGAAATTGGAAGGCACGAAATCCAACCGCGACGCCATTGGCGCGCGCGTAATAGTTCGAACCGACGTTCGCACCGGCGACGAATCGGAGTATCAAGCGGCGAAGCACGACGACGCCCGCCAGCACGATGCAACCCAGCGCGATGCAAAGCACGCCGGCGCCACACAGCACCAGCAGACGCAGGAAGTCCGCAGCGGCGGCGGATACATTTCTCAAAGTGACTTCCGCCTCCATTTCGGCTTGGGCAAGGCGACCAAGGCGGATGTTGAGATTCACTGGCCGAGCGGGCTCGTGCAGCGCATCGAGAATATTCCGGCCAATCGCATCGTAAAAATCCGTGAAGGCATAGGCATTATGGAAAAGTGAATTTCCTGAATTCTCTTAATCACGCTCCAACCAGCACAAACTACTTGACTTTGCCCAACTAATCCTTTTATATGACCGAATCAAAAAAAAGGGACTCTCCGCGTCCGGAGTCCATTCCGCATTTCTTGCGCAATGGTGTCAGCCTCCGGGGAGCTCGGCCCGAATCGCCACTCATGGGGAGTGGCTTGAATTAGGGGAAAATCAATGTCGACTGGAAGAGCGCTGCTGCTTGCGGTTCTGTGCTCCGTGTTGTCACTCTGTCCACTTCTGTACGGCCAAGCCAATGGAAGCCTGTCGGGAACGGTCGCCGACAAAACCGGTTCCGTGATCACCGGTGCGACAGTAAAAATCACTTCGCCGGAAACCGGCCTCTCTCGTGAAGCAAGAACCGACGATTCTGGCCACTACCTCGTGCCCGTGCTTCCGGTCGCCACTTACATCATCCACGTCGAAGCGCAGGGCTTCCAGACGACCGAGCAAAGAGGCATCCGCCTCCAGGTCAACGAGCAGCGCGAAGTCGATTTCGCGCTGAACCCCGCTTCCGTCAGCCAGTCGATAGAAGTCAACGCCAACGAAGTGGCCGTGGAAACCACTAACCCCTCCCTCGGCCAGGTCATCACCGAGCAGCAGGTCGCGCAACTCCCATTGAACGGACGCGACTTTGTCCAGTTGGCCAGCCTCACCCCAGGCGCCATCCAGGAAACCAATCCCAACAGCTTCTTCACCGGAGGTGCCGATAGCGAAGTTGCGGCCCGTGGTTCATTCTCCTTGTCAGTAGGTGGATCACGCCCCAACGCCACCGATTGGCTCCTCGACGGCGTCGACAACAACGAATTGACCGGCGGAGGAATTGGCATCTTTTCCTCGATTGACGATATCCAGGAGTTCAAGGTTCTGACTTATAACTATTCCGCCGAATACGGCACTCGCGCCGGCCCGACCGTGCTAGTGACCACGAAATCCGGCTCCAATGGCTACCACGGATCGCTGTACGAATTTCTGCGCAATACGGACCTGGATGCCAAGAATTTTTTTCAGACGACCGCGCAAAAATTTAATCTGAATCAGTTCGGCGGCTCGATCGGCGGCCCCATCCGGAAAGATAAGACTTTCTTCTTTCTCGATGCCGAGCAGAAGTACCAGCGCGAGGGCACTCCCTTCACAGGATTGGTTCCTTCGCTTGCCATGCGCAATGGAGATTTCACCAACGATCCATTTGGCAATCCCGCTTTCGGAGCCGTAATGGTAGGGAGTTCTCTGGTCCAAGTACCTGCGATCGTGAATCCAAATATGGTTGGCGCGACTGGGGTGTCGGCCGACCCCGCTCAATTTCCAAACATCTACTTTCAGTGTGATGGATCTGGAAACCCCTTGCCGGTGAGCTCGGAAGGAATGCAGTCCCAGGGAACGAACTGCGCCAAAATCCCGACTGGCGCAACCGGTCTTGCGAACCCCATTGGACAGGCCTTGATTAACCTCTACCCCTCCCCCAACGCCAACAATCCAAGTGCCGGATACAACTTCGTGAACCAACCTACCCGCAGCCTCGACGAAACGAAATTCGACGTTCGTCTGGATCACAACATCTCAGCCAACGACAGCGTGTTTGGCCGCTTCAGCTATGACCAAGCGAACTCCTATGTGCCCGGCGGCGGCGGAGTAGGATCATTTGCCGAGGCCAGCGCCTTCGGCAGCAATCAGCCAATCATCAACCATGCGCGCCAGATCGCCATCGGCGAAACCCATACCTTTTCCCCGACCACGGTGAACCAGGCGACCTTTGGTTACAGCCGTATCTTCGACTACATCAAGTCGCAAGGCACAGGCACCTGTGCCTCCGCTACTATCGGTGGTGTCGGTATTCCCGGAGCCAACCTGGGCTGCCCCCTCGGCAGCGACACCTGCGCCTCCGGGGCCTATAGCTGCGGCCTCGTCAGCGTGTTAATGTTTGGCGGATACTGGTCCCTCGGCGATCGCGG
The DNA here is from genome assembly GCA_963821295.1 of uncultured Acidobacteriaceae bacterium. Taxonomy (GTDB): domain Bacteria; phylum Acidobacteriota; class Terriglobia; order Terriglobales; family Acidobacteriaceae; genus Acidiflorens. The sequence continues at coordinate 21,623 of CAWGDB010000006.1, forward strand.
GTACTCTCCGTTCCAGGGTGGAACCAATGTTTTTTCGTTCAGCGATTCCCTCGATCTGATTCGTGGCAAGCACGACATCAAGGTGGGACTTACCTTGCGCGACAACCAGATGAACGTCGGCACCGAGGCCTTCCAGGACGGATTCTGGATCCCCGGCGTTGCCGGCAACTTTAGCGGCTTTTCGGGTACCACTGTCGTCGGTGGCGTCACTACCACCACCAACTGCCCTCCTGCATGTCTTGGCGGTAACCCCGAGGCCGATCTTCTGATGGGCATCTTGGGTCTGGGCGAACACGATCAGACCTTCCATGGTCCTGTCACCGGCCGTCGCTGGAAGATTTGGCGACCGTTCGTCCAGGATGATTGGCGGCCAACCCGGGACCTGACCCTCAATCTGGGACTGGCTTGGGATATGACCACTCCCATCTCGGAAGTTCACAACAAAATGTCCGACTTCCTGCCGTTTACCGATCAGCTTCTCATCGCCGGTCAAAACGGCGTGAGTTCCTCGGCTGGCATCAAGATGAACTGGACCGCATTTGAGCCGCGCCTAGGCTTGTCCTGGAAGGTGCTCGGCAGCGACAAGACCGTGATCCGCGCCGGCTACGGCCTCTTCCACGACTCCGCCTGGAGCCAGGGTTCTCAGGGCCTCTGGCAAAATCCGCCAAACTTCGCGGAGGGCGATATTTTTGGTCCCGCCGGATGCCTCTATTCGACCTCCTACTGCGCCTTGAATGGGGGGACACCCTCCGGCTCCAGCATTTCCAACGGATTTCCGATCTTTAACGCTCCGCCGACCCTGGCGAATTTTCAGCGGAACGCTATTTTACCAGCCGACCGACTTTAAGCTGGGTGTTGTTCAGCAGATCAATGTCAACATTGAACGCCAACTCCCCGGCAATGTTGTCCTCACCGCCGGCTATGCGGGCGCCCGCGGCCATCACCTGCTGCTCTCTGGAAACAACGTCAACACCCCCGGACCCGCTTGTAACATACCCGGGTACACCATTGGATGCAATCCCGACGGGACGCAATTCATCCCGCCCTACCCCGGAGTATTCAATGCCGTACTGGAGTTCGGCGATCTCGGCAAGACCACTTACAACTCGCTGCAGATCAAAGCCGAAACCAAGTCGCGCCGCTACGGTCTCTACGGGCTGTTTAGCTACACCTACTCTCACGCCTACGACGACGGCCTCTCCGACGGTTTGGGTTCCTTGCTGAGCGCTCCCTTTTTCCCGCTTCCCAATTGGCCCAAGCTCGATTGGGCCCCCTCCCAGATCGGCGCCCATAACAATTTCACGGCCAGCGTCATTTACGACTTACCCTTCGGCAAGGGCAAAATGTACGGCGGCGGCTGGAATAGCGCGACCAACACGCTTCTTGGGAATTGGCAAGTGACCTTGATCGAACACATCATCTCCGGGTTCCCTGTCCCGCTGATCGACAGCCTCGACCAGTCTGGGGTCGGCTTATTTGGGGCCGGCTTCAACAACGGAGGAAACGGTAACAACTATAACCGCCCGGACCAGGTCGCCGGTTGCAATGTATACTCGGCTAGCCATACTGCGCATCAATGGATTAACGCAGCCTGCTTCACCGCGCCCGCAGTAGGCGAACTCGGCGACGCGAATCGTGTTCCGGTTGTGGGTCCTGATTTCGTCAACACCGACTTCTCGGTCATCAAGCAATTCGCGCTGCCCCGCGAGGGCATGGGCTTGAATTTCCGGGCGGAGTTATTCAACCTCTTCAATCACCCGCAGTTCGGCATGCCGGTGAACGATTTCAACGCCCCTGGCTTCGGCGCAGTGAACTCAATCGTGAACAACCCGCGTTTGGTGCAATTCGCGCTCAAGCTTACTTTCTAGGCTAGTCTGAATTCGGGCGCCCTTCGAACCGCTTCGTGGTAGAGACGGGGCTTTCCCCGTCTCGCCCGTGCCCGGGTGGCGCTGGACCGTCAACCGCGCGGGTCAATCATTTATCTCGCAACGTGATCACAAACGCCTGAATGTCTGCGCGCTCCCGCTCGGTTTTTTCCTTTGCCTGCTTTGACAACTGCTCGTGGAGTTGCAGTTCCTTCTCGGCGTTCGCCGCATCGCCCGTCCGCTTGTAAGCCTGCGCCAGCCGGTAATGCGTCTCCTCCAACTCAGGACTAACTTCAGCCGCCTTCTGGTAAGCGGGAATTGCGCGCGCGTAATCCCCGCGCTGCGCAAGTAAAATTCCAAGTTGCAACTGCGCTGCGCCTAGCTTTGGATCAATCTGAATCGCCTTCTGCAGCAATGTCTCGATCTGCGCGGAACTTGCTTCATCAAGTGCACCGGCAGATTCCTTCGACTTCCACAAGCCAACCGCGTAATAGTAGTTGGCCAGCGCGCTTGCTGGCGAAAGCTGTACGAAGCGTGCGAGCTTCTCGACAGTCTCCTGCGATGGCACGATCTCCGCGCTCTGCATCTTCCCCATGAACAAATATGGAGTCGCATCCGCCGGAGCAAGATCGGACGCGCGCGCCAGAGACTGCGCCGCGCGATCGTAGGAGCCACGCGCATACCACGCCACTCCCAGCCCAATCAGCAGGCGCGCCGATTGCGGATGGAGTGCGTTTCCCTTGGCAAACACGTCGGTTGCCGGTTCCAGCGCGCGATGCGTAAGCAGTTCACTCGCCCAATCAAAAATGTTCGTCTCACTCGGAGCGAGTTCCGCCGCGCGCTGGTATTCGCGCACCGCCTCCAGCGGATTGTTCAGCTTCTCATCGATCTGCGCCAGCCGATGATAAAGCTCGGCCTGCTTCTGCCGAGCCCGCGCGTCGGAAATCCGCTCGCTTCCGGTCTTATCCGCAGTCGCGGAACCGCCAGGAACCTTGCCACCCTCGGCCTGTTGGCGGCCCTGTTCGTAACCCTGTTCATAACGAAGAATCTCGGCTTGGATCTCCGCACCCTCCTGCACAAGTTCGCTCGCCACAAGTTCGTTCGTCTCCGACGAAACGCCGTTTGCGGCATTGTGTGTTGCGGAACCTGAGCCCGCAGTGCCGGCGTTTCGTCCACCAGCTTCGCCTGCACTCGCGATCCTGCTAGAAGCCTCCTTCGCTGACGCCTCTCCGCTCAAGTTGGCAGTGTCTCTCACCAGCGCCTCGCTGTTGCGGAGCACTGTGTCGGACCCGTGTCCTCCCGAGTTTGTGGCCTGAGAGACGCCCGCGACCGTGAATTGTGGTTCGTCGAAAAACTCGGGTCGTTGAGCATCTGGTCGTTGAACGCCAGAATGCGGAGCTCTCTGGGTTTTGGACGAGGGAGAGTTGAGCGACTCGGAAGATGGATGTTGCAGAACCAGATCAATCGCCTTCGTCTCGTTCCGCACAAGCGTCAGCGAGTTAACAATCGCGACGCCGTCGGGCGTTGTCCCATTGCTTCCGTTCACTTCCGCGCGCAAAGAGTAGGCGCCTTCGCGTAGCCCTGAAAAGCGGAACACTCCCGCGGAATCACTGTACACATTTCGAGACAACGCCCGGGATTCCGTCCGAGAAGCCGCGTCCGTTGCCGTGTTCGGCAGCCATTGCAACCAGACGGCAGCATCGCTGACGAGCCGGCCGCTGGAATCGCGCACATGCCCTTCCACAACACACGTTTCTGTCTGCGCCTGAGGTTGCGCCTGCGCCTGAGCGGTCATGACTGCAAGAATGCAGACAATGATGCCAGGCCAAAGTTTCCGGAGATTGCCAAAGGTCACGCGAGTTGACTCCTGAAGATGCGGCGACTCCAAAGCAAGAACGAATGAACTGTTTCGTTGCCGTCATTCTATTCGCGAAGATTACGCATCCGCAATCGACAGACTTCACGGCTGGGTTTTACAATAGCACGCCTCTTCCGCACGCTCGGCGCATTCGAGTCATACTCGGATCCGGCAGGGCATAAGGTGGCACAGACCTCTGAGGCAGAGCTGAACGACAAAGTTGGACGAGAAAGCTGGACGACACAGCTGAACGAAAAGGTGAACGAGGTGAAAATGAAAGTGAGAAGACTCCGGATCTGTACGCTCGCGCTCCTGCTCTCGACCTGCATATCAAGCGCTGCGGAGGGCAAGCGCAAGATCATCATCGATCAGGATGCCGCCGGACCCGCAGGCACGGACCAGCAGGCCATTCTTCTATTGATCCAGTCTCCGCAAAGTGAAGTTCTCGGCATCACAGTTGTGACCGGCGACGCATGGCTGACGGAAGAGGTCGCGCACACCCTACGCACCCTCGAACTCATCGGGCGCACCGACATCCCCGTCGTGCCGGGCGCTGAAAATCCGCTGGTGCGGACGAAAGAACAAACCGAAGAGTGGGAGCAGCGCGATGGCTCGGTGGCGTGGCTGGGAGCCTGGACGCCGCGTGTCTACCATGCGCCCCGCGAACTGGGAGCGATGCCCGAAGGCATGCCCACCACCAAGCCGGCCAACGAAGATGCCGCGCACTTTTTGATTCGAATGGTCCACAAGTATCCGCATGAAGTCACGATTTATGAAGGCGGACCGATGACGAATCTCGCGCTCGCCATCACGATCGACCCGGAATTTGCCAGCCTGGCAAAAGAGCTCGTATTCATGGGTGCGAGCCTGAATCCGCAAACCAACGACCCCGAGTTCGCGAACACGCCTCGCCATGAATTTAACCTGTGGTTCGATCCCGAGGCGGCGCACATTGTGCTGCGAGCTCCATGGCACAAGATTGTCTGCACGCCGGTGGATATTTCGCTGAAGACCCGCATGTCGATGGACCTGATCAATAAGGTCAAGGCGGGCACCACACCGGTCGCGCATTACATCGGCACATATGGTCGCCTATATGGAACTTACAACTACTTATGGGATGAACTTACATCGGTTGCGTGGCTTGATCCAAGTCTGATTACAAAAAACGAAACACGCTACATGGATGTGGATCTGGATAAAGGCGCCGGCTACGGCGACACCCTGACCTGGAGCGACAACGATAAGCCGAAGCGAGAGGTTCGGCAGGTCGAGATACAAGTGGATCTCAATACCGAGAGGTTCTATAAGATGTTCGTCGAATTGCTGACGGCGGAAACGCCGAAGCCTTAAACGCGTCTTTTCAGGCTGAACCGACTGGTGTCACTGCAGTTAGTAAAGCCGGTTCGAGTAAGTTGCTGATTAGCGAGGCTCTCATCGCCGATCTAGCTCGTCCAGCATTGTCTGGGCAGCAGGGTAACTGGGATGACGCTTGAGCAATGCCTGTAGCACCGTGCGGGCTCGCTCTCGATTTCCCTCAATAGCATAAACGCGAGCAAGATTGAGATACGCTTGGTCGAAGTCAGGAGCTACGCGGATAGACTCTTCGAAGCAGGCCACTGCCTGGTCGCGACGTTGAGTGCGCAGATAGAGGATGCCAAGGTTGTTGAGCGCTTCGGGATAAACGGGACGGGCCTTCAGCGCCCGCTGTAGACGCTCGAATGCGCGGGTAGTGTCGTCATTCTGTGCATAGACCATACCAAGTCCGTAGTTGGCGTCGGCATCATTGGGACTGAGTGCTAGTGCGCGCTCGTAAGTCGTGCGCGCGTCGTCCCATTGTTTTTGCTGGCGATAAGCACTGCCGAGATTATTGAGCGCGATTAGATGGTCGGGACTAAGTCGGAGCGCCACCTGAAAGTAGCCGATAGCTTCGGCAGTGCGTCCCCCGCGCCCGGCGAGCAATCCTAGATTGTTCCAGCAATTGGCCAGCGTGCCGGGATAAGTTGTACGCATCTTGAGTGCGCGCTCGAAGCACTTCTGCGCCTCGGCGTTCTTCTGCTGGTTGAGATAGACGCTTCCAATGCCATAGATCGCCTCGGCACTTTCGGGGTCGTCGCTCAGCGCGATCTGAAATGACGCCTCGGCTTGGTCGAAATATCCGCGCTGAAAAAATACCGAACCGTAAGAAAGATAGTTGCGGCCGAAGTCCGTAACCTCGGTGACGCCAGGGAAGGGAAGCGCGCGTGATAGACGATCAGCCGCGTTGTTGGGAATATTGCGAAAGTCCTGCTCCACCTGCTGGGGATCGATGGGACCCTGATAAACCTTGACGATCTGCCCTTTGGCGTCGAGGAGAAACGACGTTGGTAGGATGAGGTCTCGATGGCGGTCGAAGAGGTAGCGATACACGATGTTGTAAATGGCGGCGACGTCGTCGGAGCCCGTCAGGAGCGGAAACGAAAAATGATGGCCTGGCTTTTCGCCGGTATCGGCACCGTCGAAGACGACCGACAAAAGGTGAAAGCCACGGGCGGCCCAACTCGCGTAGTGTTCATTGAAAGCGCGCCAGTCTTTCTTTGTGCGCTCGTCCCCGAAGGCCCCGAAGTGGAGCAGGAGCGGCTTGCCAAGTAGAGCGGAGAGAGTTTGCAGGCGGCCGCTCAAATCGGGCAGCGAAAAGTCAGGCGCGGAAACCGGAGCCAGCAGCCATGTTTCAGCGATTGAGGGAAGCGTCTCCGTGGGTTGAGATTCGGGTTCGCCCAGCTTAAGTTCGCCCGGCTGCGTGACGCCGTTGCGCGTTTGGAAGGGTTCGATGCGCGAGGGTGCAGATCCTTCTTCTACCCAAATGCGATGGTTGATCGCCAAGTCGTGCAGTTCCTGTACAAAGCCACTGGGCCACCGAATCGAAGCGCTGACCGGTCCAGTCGCCGCTCCGAGGCCGAAGAACACGTCTTTACTGTGTTGCGAAAGAAAGCCGGAGCCAGCCTGTAGCGAACGGGTCTGCCTTCCTTTGTCGGTTTGTAATCGTGATTACCGCCCCAATCGCATCGCGATTACTTTTCGTGCCGCGCAGTCGAAAGGCGATGGATGGAGGCAAAGTGGGCATCACATTCTTCAGAATCCGCAGTTGGGGAGCGTTGCGGTTCTTGAGAAAAACTTCCTGCCGCCCGTCGAGATCGAAATCGGCAAGCGCAAAAGAACGCCCGTCTTCGAGAAAATCCAGGCCAACGACGCCAGAGACATCGGAAAAAGTGCCGTCGCCATTGTTGGCGTAAAAAATGTTACGTTCATAGCCGCTCCAGGTTCGGTCGGCGCGGATCAATTCGTTAATCGCGCTCCATCCCTCTTCGTATTTTTGAGAGGGCTTGGCCTGATCCGGCGATTGTGCGACTACCTGCCGCCAGAAGAAACTGTTCAAATCCTCGCGGTCGGGCGCGCTGACCATGCCGTTGGTGATGTAGAGATCGGGGAAGCCGTCATGGTCGAAGTCCCAACTGTCGCTCGACCACGCCCAGCGCCCGATGCCCACGCCGGCCGAGTCGGTGCGATCGTTAAAGTCCTCCCTGATCCTGGAGGCGTGTGTCGGCAAAGCGCCGGCGTCCGATTCCGCGGAGTTGTGGAACAGCGAATTGCCCATCGCATGTTTGTGGTAGAGCATGCGCACTTCGGCGGGTGAATTCTTCTTGAAATCATCCTGCATGGTGATGCGTTCGCCGGCCGCAGTCCACATATTGGCGACATAGAGATCGTCGGCGCCGTCGTTGTCATAGTCAAACCAGCACACGCTCATGCCCGCCCCAATGTCTTCCACGCCAGCCTCGGCAGCGATATCGGTAAACGTGCCATCACCGTTGTTGCGGTAAAGATTCTTGCGGCCGAAATCGTTGACCACGTATAGGTCGGGCCAGCCGTCGCGGTTGAAGTCATTCCAGGCGCAGCAAAAACTGTAACGCGTGTTGTTCTGGCTAAGTCCGGTTTGGCGAGTTACGTCGCGAAATGTGCCGTCGCGATTGTTGCGCATCATGAAATTGGGCGGGCCATTCTGGGCGTCGTAATACGGAGTCGGATACTTATACTGGTCGGTGCCCTGGTAATAGACGTAGAGGCAGAAATAAATGTCGAGCCAGCCGTCGCGGTCGTAGTCGGCGATCGCCGCGCCCGTGAAAGTTCCCTGGGGAGGATTGGCGAACTGGAAGGCATCAGGTTTCTGGTGAAATTTGCCGCTGCCGTCGTTCAAGAACAACAACGGACCATTCGAGCGCACGACGATCAAGTCCTGGTGGCCATCATTATTAATGTCCACAAAGAGCGCGCAGGCCGTGTTCTCGATTACTCCCACTCCTGAGGATTGCGTGATGTCTTCGAACGTTCCGTCGCCACGATTGCGATAGAGGCGGTTGGGGAGGCCGCCGGGTTGGCAGATGTAGAGATCGTCGAAGCCATCGCCATCGATGTCGCCGACCGAAACACCATTGTGCCCGTAGATGTCGATGCCGCACGCGCCATCAAGCACGGTGCGCCAATAATCGGTTCCATGCAGCAGTTGTGCGGAGTAGGACGCGTTAGCGCCGAGCGCCGCACTCGTGATGTCAACGTAGCCAGGCGCGGTGGAACGGCTCTGCGTTTCCCCGAGCGTCTGCCAATTGCGCAGGCGGAAATCGCCGCCGGGCGCCGCTTCCCAGACCAGATCCCAGTAGCCGATACGTTGCTCACGGTGAACGTCCCGGCCGGCGCCGACTAATTCATAACGCACGCGCGTTCGCAACTGTTTGGGAGCGGTCGCACCTTCGTTTGTAGCGATGCCTGTCACCTGAAATTCGACAGTGATGAAACTCGATAAGACGCTCAGGGAGGCGCGCAGCTCTGAAAGAAATGGCTCCAGTGCGAGTGCGGGAGTCTCGGGAAAGTTGTTGTGACGAACTTCAATCGTTGAGCTTTGTCGAACTATGAGCGACTCCGCTGGCCTGGGCGAAGCGCCAGAGAAATTCGGCAACAGAACCTTGGTGAAGACTGTCATATCCTGCGGCGACCGCAGAAGACTCGAACTCCACGTTGCGAGGATGTCAGCAATCTGGTCCGCATATTTCTCGGTGACGAAATCGTCGAGGCCGGCCTGCGTCTGGAGCAGAAGCGCATCGAGCGGCATCGGCATCCGATAGTGGGGGTGAAGGTGAAACTCGCCGTCTGGCGCGCGTTCCAATTGACTGTCAAGGGCACCCAGCGACGGCAGAACGAGGCCGCCGAAGCGCGGGCGAATCATGGCTGCCGCCGCGCTCTGGCAGCAGCGGGCGAGAAAGTCGCGGCGATGAAAATTCACCGTAGGAGTCTTGCCGGTCTGCTTCAGAGCCAAATCCCCAAAAATGGAAGATGAAATTACACAGCGAACGTTGGCATTGTAGATCATGGCGTATACTCGTCGCGCATTCAGATCCACAATCCCAGGAGCGGATACGTGAGACGCAGGCTTTGGTTTGTCTTTGCTATTGCCATTATTGTTCTTGCTTCAATTTGCGTGCAGGGCGAAGCGCGGCGCAAGGTTATTCTCGATCAGGACGGGCGCGGTCCGGCAACCACCGACCAGCAATCGATGTTGCTCATGCTGCAGTCGTCGGGGATTGAGACGCTTGGCATCACCATTGTCAGCGGCGATCAATGGCGCGATGAGGAAGTCGCCCACACGCTGCGCATGCTCGAACTGACGGGGCATTCCGACATCAAGGTGTATCCCGGTGCCGTCTTCCCGCTGATCAACAGCAAGGAGGAGATCAAGCGCTGGGAGAAGCTCTACGGCACCGTCACGTATCAGGGCGCGTGGAACGAGCACAAAATCCGCTCGGCGACCGGCACGAATATTGCGGGCGCGTGGAATTCGGGCCTGTATCACGGACCGTTTGAGGTGCCGAATCCTTTGCCGGAGGGCAATCCCACGCTCAAGGCGGAGGCCGAAGATGCCGCGCACTTCATGATCCGGATGGTGCATAAATATCCGCACGAGGTGACGATTTATGCAGCCGGGCCGCTGACCAATCTTGCGCAGGCCATCAGCCTCGATCCCCATTTCGCCGAACTGGCGCAGGAACTCGTGGTGATGGGTGGAAGCATCGAGCCGGTCGCGCCAATCGAATGGGTGCAATCGAACCGGCGCGAATTCAATTTCTGGTGGGATCCCGAGGCGGTTCACATCGTGTTGCGCGCGCCCTGGAAGAAGATCACCGTGACGATCGTCGACATCTCGGTCAAAACGCACATGACGCGGGCGATGATCGATGAGATCGCGAAGGCGGGGACGCCGACAGCGCGGTACATCGGCAAATGGGCCGACGAGGAATTTCTGTGGGACGAACTCGCGGCCGCTGCGTGGCTCGATCCCGGTATCATCACCAAAGAAGAAATGCTGGCCATGGATATCGACATCTCGCACGGAGCGGGCTACGGCAACACGCTCGTATGGCTTCCCGCGAACCAGCCCGGGCTCGGCGAACAGGTCGTGCACGTGCAGACGGAATTGAACCTGGAAAAATTCAACAAGATGGTGATTGATCTTCTATCGCGACCGCCGGCATCGCCATCGCCGAACTAGAGCGTCGTTCGTTGCTAATGTTGTGGCCGCCTGATCTTTTCTACAGGCGCTGGGGGCCGAGGGCGGGGCGCCCTCGGAACCGCCGGCAAGGTGCCGGCGCTACGGTCGACTGGCTGCGGTAATCTTCTGACGGTCACGGTACTAGAGTCGCGTTCGTTCCGAGGAGGGTACTTGAAATTCTCCTACGAAGCCGCCTGCGTCGGGTTTACAATGGCGCACCAAATCTTCTGATTCCAATTGACTATGGCGAAGGCAAAAACAAAGACAAAGAGGGGTCTGCCCGTCGGCGCGCGCGAGCGTCTGGTGCAGGCCGCTCGCAAAGCGATGAAGAACGCGTACGCTCCTTTTTCTCACTTCAAAGTGGGCGCAGCGATTCTCACTTCGAAAGGGGACATCTTCGCCGGCTGCAATGTCGAGAACTCTTCCTACGGAATGACCAACTGCGCCGAGCGAACGGCAATCTTCTCGGCAGTCGCCGACAAAGGCCCCGGGCTTGAGATTCTGGCCGTCGCCGTGACCAACGCGCAAGGCGTGCCGTGCTCGCCCTGCGGCGCGTGCCGCCAGGTGATTTATGAGTTCGGCCCCGAGGCGGTTATCTTTTATCAGGGCCAGCAGGGCGACGCCGAAAGCAGCATCACCGAACTTTTGCCGGAGGGCTTTCGACTCCGATGAGCCAGCCAGGCGCTGTCCAGCAGGCATTCCGCGTTATCGACCTCATCCGCAAAAAGCGGGATGGCGGCGCGCTCTCGACCGCTGAAATCGAGTACATCGTTGACGGCTACACGGCGGGAAGCATTCCCGATTACCAGATCGCCGCGTGGTTGATGGCAGTTTTGCTGCGCGGCATGACGCGTGCAGAGTTGGCCGCTCTCACCAATGCGATGCTGCATTCCGGCGAGGTGCTCGACCTGAGTTTTCTGCCCGCAACAAGAGTGGACAAGCATTCCACCGGCGGAGTGGGCGACAAAACGTCGCTCGTTCTAGCTCCGCTCGTGGCGGCCGGCGGTCTTTACGTGCCGATGATCAGCGGCCGCGGGCTTGGTCACACGGGTGGCACGCTCGACAAGCTCGAATCCATTCCCGGTTTTCGCGTTGGGCTCTCGGTGCCCGAATTCCATCGCGTGCTTAAAGCCTGTGGCACGGCGATGATCGGGCAGACCGAGAAAATTGCTCCCGCCGATCGCAAGCTCTACGCGCTGCGTGACGTGACCGGCACGGTCGAGAGTCCGAATCTGATCTGCGCGTCCATCATGAGCAAGAAGCTTGCCGAGGGCACCGACGCGCTCGTGCTCGATGTAAAGACCGGTTCGGGCGCGTTTATGAAGAAGGAAGAAGACGCCGTGCACCTCGCCGAACTCATGGTCGAGACCGGAGAGCGCATGGGCAAACAGATGGTGGCGCTCATCACGAACATGGATCAGCCGCTCGGCCGCATGGTCGGCAACGCGATGGAAATGCAGGAATGTATCGAAATCCTGCACGGCGGCGGACCAGAGGACCTCCGCGAACTGTGCCTGCACCTGGCTGCGTGGATGTTCTATCTGGGCGGCGCGAGCAAAACAGTGGCGGATGGCAAACTGCTTTCCGAGCAAATCATCGCGTCAGGCAAGGCTTTCGAGCGTTTCCGCCAGATGGTCGAGCTGCAGGGCGGCGATGTCAGCGCCATCGACGATCCCACTCGCCTGCCGTCAGCCGACCATCATGTCGACGTGCCCAGCCCATCGGCTGGCTACGTTACCGAGATCCTGTGCGAGCAGGTCGGAACAGCTTGTGTGATTCTCGGCGGAGGCCGCGAGCGCAAGGAAGATTCGGTCGATCCCGCAGTCGGCATTGTCATTCACAAAAAGATTGGCGACCGCGTTGGAGCTGGCGAACCGCTCTGCACGATTCATTGTCACGATGGGCAGCAGGCGGTGCGCGCCAAGGGGTTGCTCGAAGAGAGCTATCGAATCTCGGCTGCGCCTCCGGCGCACAAGCCTGCGCTGATTCATCGCGTGATTCATAAAGGAGAGCATTGATGGGACGATTTACCGGCATTCTCGGCCTGATCACGATGCTGTCGCTCGGCTACATTTTTTCCACCAACCGCAAGGCGATCCGCCTGAAGACGGTCGGCTGGGGGCTGGGCCTGCAGATTGTGTTCGCCTTTTTTGTTCTCAAGGTGGACATGGGCCGGATCCTTTTTCAGAAGGCCGGAGATGCCGTGAACACAATGCTCGGTTATGCGTTTGCGGGATCGCAGTTTGTGTTTGGCGATCTCGGAAAGCAGGGCTCGCATCTGGGATTCTATTTTGCATTTCAGGTATTGCCGACCGTCATCTTCATCTGCGCCCTGTTTGCCGTGCTCTATTACGTTGGCATTATGCAGATCGTCATCCGCGCCGCGGCCTGGTTTATGACGCGCTTTATGGGGGTGAGCGGCGCGGAATCGCTGAACGTGGCGGCCAGCATTTTCATGGGGCAGACGGAAGCGCCGCAGACGATTCTTCCTTTTCTCCCCGACCTCACGTACTCAGAACTGATGACCGTGATGACCAGTGGAATGGCGCACGTTTCGGGGAGCATCATGGCCGCCTACATCGCGTTCGGCATCGAGCCCAAACACCTGCTGAGCGCCGTGATCATGACCGCGCCCGGCACGCTCCTGATGTCGAAGATGCTCGTCCCCGAAACCGGGGTTCCCAGAACAGCCGGCCACGTGATCATGCCCAAAAGTGAGGAACAAACCAACCTTCTGGGCGCGATCGCCAAGGGTACAACCGACGGTTTGTATATGGCACTGAACATTGCAGCCATGCTCATTTCTTTTTTGGCGCTGATTGCCCTGCTCGATGGCCTCATGGGAGGGATTCACGCTCACCTGCACTGGTTCCCGTCGAGTCTGGAATTAATTCTCGGCAAGCTTTTTGCCCCGGTCGCGTTTGTGATTGGCATTCCGTGGCACGACTGTGGCGCCATTGGCAACCTGCTTGGCGTGCGCATGGTGCTGAACGAACTGGTCGCATTCTCGATGCTGGGACCGCAGAGGGCGATGCTCGACCCGCGCTCCTTCACGATTGCGACCTTTGCATTGTGCGGATTCGCCAACTTCAGCTCCATCGGAATCCAGATGGGCGGCATCGGAGCGCTCGCTCCCAACAAGAAAGCGGACCTGGCGAAACTCGGATTGCGCGCCATGCTCGCCGGAACCATGGCGAACCTAATGTCCGCCTCGATTGCCGGGATGCTGCTGTGATGTTTGTTGCGATGTTTGCAGTGAAGACGAGGCGCGGATCGCGAGACCCGCGCCCCACGCATATTTAGCAAGATCCACGGCTAAGGCAAACTCTGGCGGTCGACGAGTCGTCAATCACAAAGAGTGAAATCGAACCGTTGTTACCCACGGTGACGTAGAGGCGCCCGCGCGTGGAATCGGCCGCCATTGCCAGCGGAGAGTTTCCGGTCCCAAGCGGCACGGTGGTGATCAGCTTTCCGGTGGCGTCGTTCCTGATGTCAATCGAGTCCCCGGCCGGGTTTTCCAGGTAGAGATGGTCCAGAGCATTGTTCACCGCTCCTGAGCCACCAGGCGCGTAGCCAAGCGCTACAGTTTTAAGGATGGCTTCCGGATTCGTCTTCCCGTTCACGATTTGGAGGTTGGTGCCAGAAATCGCATAAAGCTTGTCCAGCACGGAATCCACGGCCACCACTTGTCCAAACCCATTGTTGGTTACTGCAAATGTCTTTCCGTCGACCCGCTTCGAGACGCCGCCGGGAGCAATAAAGAGCGCGCCGGAGCTGGGATTGGCGATGATCGGGCCCTGCACGCCACCGCTGCCAATCGGACCCGCGACCACGGCAAATGTGTCGGCATTCACGGCATACAGCGGATCGTTGCCGCCGCCACACTGCGCCGCCGCCCACACGCGGCGCACCTTGCAGTCAAACGCTACCTGCCCCGGACATCCACCCAATGGTACATTCCTGATTTCAGAATTCGTCGAACCGGAATAGACCATTGCCGAGCCCGAATAAACTCCCGCGGCCCAGTAATTATCGGTCTTCGTGTCCACCGCAGCGCCGCTGCCGAAGACGCTTGTAATCACGCTGAGAGCTTGGCCATCGATGGAGGTTACGGTCTGGCCACCGGAGTATCCACCGCTCGTGTAGACCAGATTGAGAGCCGGATTAACCGTGACACTGCAGCATGAATTCGATGGGATCGGAATTTGGGCGATGATTTTCTGCGCTGATGCTGGAGCAATCGCCCAGCACATCAGGAATTGCATGCACATTGTAAACAGAAGCGTCTTGTTTCTGGCTGCCACGTTAATCCTCCTTGATTGCTCTTACGTTTCGTCCGGGGAAAACTGCCAATTGGGGAAGTAACAACGAAATTGCGTGGGGAGAATGGGGAGAGTCAAGCCGTTACTGCTTTGGATATTTTCTATGGAGACTGACTGCCAGTCAAGGCTTTTGGAGGAGTCAATATCCCACAAAAGTGGGGGGCTGCGAGTTAGAAAGTGCTATTACCCAGGGAGGTCTGACTAAGTCCTTGGAGGTCTCTGTGTACCTCTGTGTCCTCTGTGGTCTACGCTCTTCGTCGACACTGATCAGAGTTTCGCTAAGTATGCTGGCCTAAAACGTGCGGCGCGGGCGCGGTTGCGCTCGTAGTTACCGCGGCCTGACATCCATCAGCGCCTCTTGCGTCGTTATCATGCGCGCTCCCAGCCGGGCAAACTCCGCCAGACTCTGCTCGCTCGCGTCCGCCGACAAAGTTGCAATCGCATCCTGCACAACGGCCACGCGCCGCTTGCGCTGCAGTAAGCCCTTGACCGCGAGCCCGACGCAGTATTCCGTGACTACTCCGAACACGACAAACTCCGCCTCGTTCCCCAGTCGCTTCACCAATTCATCCGCGTGTAGCGATTGGAAGATATCCAGCGTCTGTTTCTCGAGCACGATCTGCTGATAGGAGAAGAGATCGTCCGGCAGCTTTGCATCCGGCAGATTCTCGACGCGGACAACTTTATCGGCGAGAGCTTCCGGCAGCAACTCCGCGCCCGGCGTGCCTTTTATGCAGTGCGGAGGAAATTGCTTGAACTCGGGATCGTTGGGCGGATGAAAGTCGCCGTGGGAAACCAGGAAGACCTCATCGCGCCGCGCCGCGTCAGTCAGCTTGCGGATGTTGGGAACGAGTTTCTCGGCGCTCGGCACGTAAAGCTTGCCGCCGGGCAGCATGAAGTCGCGCTGCACGTCTACTTCCCAAAAGATATAGTCCGGAGACCGCATTCCACCTCTGTGGCGTGGTGGCGGGGCTTTGCCCCGCTGTAACGGGGCGGAGCTCCGTCACCACATTTATATCGATGCTTGTAAAGCTGTCGGCGATGTGGCGGCGAGACGCCGCCAACAACCGCCGGCGGGACGCCGGCGCTACAGTAGGTCTCACTGCATGCCCAGCGATGCAGCTACGCTCTTCCCATACTCGCGCGCCTTGGCGATGGCCGCCTCTTCATCGACGGTCAGCAGCTTGTGGTCCTTCATCACCAGCCGTCCGCCAATCATCACCGTTTCCACATCGCTCCCCTTTAAGGCATAGGCAATCTGTGCGTAGACGTCGTACATCGGCACGGCATTCGGCTCGTCGAGGCTGATCACGATCAAGTCCGCTTTTTTGCCTGTTTCGAGCGATCCGATTTCCTTATCCATGTGCAGAGCGCGCGCCCCATCGATCGTCGCCATCTCCACGACCGCGTTTGCGTTTAGCGCCAGCGGACTCATCTTCGTAATCTTTGCCAGTTTCGCTGCCAGGTCGATCTCTTCCATCAAGTCGAGATCGTTGTTGCTGCCCGCCGGACCGTCTGTCCCGAGGCCGACTGCGATTCCAGCCGCGCGCTCCTCCGGCACCGGTGCGACGCCGCTCGCCAGCATCATATTGCTCGATGGATTGTGCACGCATCCAACGTGCCGCTCCGCCAGAAGTTTGCGATCAGCCTCGTCAACGTAGATGCAATGCGCCGCCACCACATCCGGCCCGAGAACGCCGATCCGGTCGAGGTATTGCACCGGGGTCGCGCCATTGTTCTTCATGCTGTCATCCAATTCTTTCTTCATCTCGGCGACGTGAATCAGAATCGGCGCATGATACTTGCGCGCCAGCGCGGCCGCATCCTGCAATGTCTTTTGCGAGCACGTATAAATCGAATGGGGCGCCGGCGCCGCATGGATGAGCGGATCACCCTGCCATTTTTGCAGGAATTTCTCCGTATAGGCGAGCATGGCTGGGTGGGTCTTGTTGTCGGGCGCGGGAAAGTCGATGAAGGTCTCGCCCAGCACGCCGCGCATGCCGGCCTTTTTGGTTTCTTCGGCAACCGCGTCTTCGAAGTAATACATATCGGCGAAGGTGGTAATGCCGGACCGAATCTGCTCCGCCGCAGCCAGCCGCGTGCCCCAGCGCACGAATTCCTCGTTTACGTTCCTCGCTTCCGCCGGAAAGATGTATTTGTAGAGCCAGTCGTTGAGCGTGACATCGTCATGCAGCCC
The DNA here is from genome assembly GCA_963821295.1 of uncultured Acidobacteriaceae bacterium. GTDB lineage: Bacteria > Acidobacteriota > Terriglobia > Terriglobales > Acidobacteriaceae > Acidiflorens. Next base: position 38,442 of record CAWGDB010000006.1, read on the forward strand.
CCGGAACAGCGTCATCGGGACATGGGTATGCCCGTTGATGAACCCGGGCAGCACCAGTTGGCTGCGCGCGTCAATGGTCTGCCGCCCCTCGAACCGGGCTTCAATGGCGGCGCGCGGCCCGACCGCGGCGATCGAATCGCCAATGATCGCAACCGCGCCGTCGTCAAAGATGGAGCGTCTGGCATCCATGGTGACGACCATGCCAGTCACGATGGTGTCGGCAGGTTGTTTTGTGGTCTGGCTTGCTGCCTGCCCGCACGCCATAAGAGCGAACAGGATTTCCAATAGGCAGACCGGCACGCAATAGCTTCCATATTTCATGGGCATTCCTGTATTCGAAAATGACGCTGCAACCGAGAGCGATGAAGCTGATTGTACAGCCCGCCGCGGCCGGAAACACCCTCACACGCCACCGTGACAGGCGTCACAGCATTCGTGTTCACCCTTCGATACAAGAGACAGAAACCGGGGAGGGAGTGATGGCCGCAGGGCCGGGGGATCTGGTGGTTTCCGCCGCAATGCAGGAGCAGCTTCTGCATCGCGCGACCCTTATTTTCAAGGCGAAAGGCACCATACTGTTCCGGCATGGAGACGCAGTCACAGGCCTGTACCTCATCCGCGGAGGCAAAGTGGGCCTAGCTTTGGATGGAGTCAACACTACCTTTGCGCCCAGAATTCTGGCCGCTGGCTCGGTTGTGGGATTGCCTGCCACCGTCGCCGGTTCTCCTTATAGTCTTACGGCGCAGGTGCTTGAAGATGCAGAGCTGGCGTTCGTGGCGCGCGAGGCGGTAGTCGAATGCCTCCGGCAGAATCCCGCACTTTGCTTTGAGGTGATGGATATGCTCAGCGAAGAAATTTCAGGAACTCGATTGGCTATCAAACAAAGCGGCAGTCTTCGACCACGCAAGGCATAGGCGCGATCCCGTTCCGCGCCCGATCAAGCAGCTTCTACCACCAAACGGGGTTGTCAGGCTTGCTCATCAGCTTGACCAATTCCTGCTTGATCTCGAGTAGGCGACTGGCGCGCGCCTCGAGCGCCGACCGATCGAGCGGGCTGCGGTGTTGCTTGGCCGGAACGCTGTCGTTCAGCAGTTTGAGATCGGCGATTTCCTGGCGGAGGCTGGAGAGGTATTCCTTGGTGGCTGGCATCTCTTTCAGCATACGCTCTATTTGCCTAGGCAGGCAGGAATTCGTGCCATCGTTCGCCCACGGTTCGCCGCGGTCGTTCGTCCCGGGATTCGCCTCTTTGCCAGCCCCGTTTGCAAGCTACTGATTCCACATGCTCACAGGAAGTTAACCGTCATCTCCTGCGACCTACTTCCTCTCTTACGATCAGCATCTTATGGTCTTCATCCCGCGATCTTCATCCAGCAGATCTTCTGCCATCAGCCCTTAAAGAACTTCAGCAGCCGCTCCATGTGGACCTGTTCCTTCGCCACCGCCTCGCCCACGCGCTGCATGTTGGGAATCTGGTCGACCGCATCCATTTCGCGAACCTTTACGGGATCGACATCCGGCAGATTCAGCTGATCCAGCCGTTCTCTGCTCAGTTCCACGGTGATTCGCTGGTAGGTCACAAGCTTGTTGTTGCCCAGCCCTGCGCTCAACCGGGTAAGGGCATCCGCGCTCGGTGTTCCCGATGCGGACGCGCCCGAAACAATCGCCTCCGCAATGCCGGATGCGCCTTGCGTGGGCCGTTCGCCGAGCAGGTGCATCAGCACGTTCTGTTGCAGGTTCGCTTCGTTCATCAACTCTTTGAGCACGTACTGCGCCCAGTCCAAGACGTTGTAGTGCGCTGCCTTGCCAGGCTCGATCGTCACCGGAGCGAACCCCGTGCCCAGCGAGATCAGCAGCAGATTGTCGATGCCCATCGGCCATCCAATGCCGTATTCCGGAATCGTAGCCTCCAGAAATACCTGCAGCGAAGGATTGTTGTAACTGCTCACTCCGCCATCGATGAACTCGTAAGTCTGTGGCTTACCCGCATCATCCGGAATATCGAATGCGTGTGGTGGAAAGTAAGTGGGCGCCGCCGAACTCGCGCGTACGATGTGCCACAAAGGAATCTTGGCGTTGTTGGCGAAAAACCTGCTTTTAGGATTGTTGGTGAAAAACCAGTCGTTGCCGAGCGTCGCGTTCTTCGTAACCAGCAAAACCATGGCCCGCAGACGAGGATCGCCCAAAGTCGTCGCTTCGCCGAACTTGTCTTTCAGATGCTGCTCGATTGGGCCGCTCGGATACTTGTGCCAGAACTGCTCGGGTAAGAAGACCTTCTTGAAGATGTCAGGACCAAACTGAAGATAAAAATCGCGCAGGTCGGCAGCCCGCATTCCAAGCGCAAGCCCAGCCGCCAGGATTGCGCCGGTGCTGGTGCCGCCAATCAGATCAAAGCGATTGCACAAAGGCTGTCGATCTCCCGTAAGCTGATCAAGCTGCTGCTCAATTAGTATGAGAGCTTCCGCCGGAATAAGTCCGCACAAACCGCCGCCGTCAATAGATAAAAGTCGGCGGGGCCGACTGGGAGAAACAACGTTAGTACTCATAATATGCCCCTGAAAGCGACATGATACACCGATTAGTAAGTTCTCTCGCGAACTAAAAGACAGCGGGTGCCTCGTCCTCGTCGCGTTTTGTGCGACAGAGCAGGGATTTTGACTCCTATCGCTCAACAGGCTATTCGGCCCGGTGCTCCATTCAACCTTCCTTTGGCTTGAGTGGAGGACTTGGTGGACGACGGGAAAGCGCGACTGACTCCCGAGGATGAAGTGCGGCGCTACGTTCCCTCGCGTTTGTCAGGAAGAGCGGCCGGTGAGGGAATCCGTAGAGAGGGAAACCGGGGTACGTCCCGTCTGTCCGTACGTTCCGTCCCTACATTCCCCGCTACCTCCCTTCGCTCGGGCAGGCAGACGACGATGACGCGGATAGCGCCAAATCCGCGTAGACGGCCTCGTTCCCAGTTTTTCACAGGAACTCAGTCATGAGAAAAATCAATGTGGCTGAAATCCCTTGATGGTGTCTCTGTGATCCTCTGTGTCCTCTGTGGTTAAAGCCTTTGGGCTCCTCGTCGGGCACTACGGATTACGCGGATCGAGACACAATATTCAACGCTCATAATTTCTGACGCACTACACTAGTGCCCTGTTCCCGTCAGCGCGACCGTACTTTGCCCGCTCGCCACATTGTCGCTGACGATCAACGTCCCCACACGCGCTCCCTTCACCGCCGGATCAAACGTCACCGAGATCGTGCAACTCGTCGCAGCCGCCATAATCGCCGGACAATCATTTGTCTGCGAGAAGTCTCCCGCATCCGTCCCGCCGATCGAAATGTTGCTGATGTCGAGCGGCGTCTCGCCGCTGTTCGTCAGTTTCACGGGCAGAGTCGCGCTGCCGTGCACGGTCACCGTCCCAAAGGCCAGTTTCGTCGGACTGAATTGCGCCACCGGATCGATCACATTGGCCGTCAGCCCGACGTGTTGTGGCATGCCCACCGCATTATCCATGAGGTTCAGCGTTGCCGTCAGCGTGCCCTCTGCGTCGGCCTTGAGGGTCACATCGATAATGCAACTCTTGCCGGCCTTCAGCGGGGTAGTGCAATGGCTGACCGCTGTGTAGGCGGCGGCGTTAGCCGTGTCCGGAGTAATGCTCACACCACTGATGCTGACGGTAGTCGAACCCACGTTCGTGACCGTTACCGGCAACGTGTGCGAGCTGTTCAAATACACGAAGCCGAAACTCAGATTCGACGGCGACAGATTCAGTCCCGACACGTCGAGCGTGAAGCTCTGCGTAGCGGTCGCCACTACATTGGTGGCGGTGAGCACGAGCGCGAATGTGCCAGAGACGTAGCTCGGCGTCCCGGAGAGCGTAGCCGTGCCATTTCCGTTATCGACGAACGTAAGCCACGGAGGCAGAGTTCCCGCCTCGTGGATGCTCGCCACCGGGAACGCCGACGTTGTCACGGTAAACGCGTTCGGCACTCCATACACGAACACCGCGTTATTCGCGCTCGTGAAGGAAGGCGCCTGCTGGACGATAATGACGAAGTTCTCCATCACCGGCGACCCGATTCCATTCTTCGCCGTGATGGTGATCGGGAAGTCGCCGCCATCGAATATCAGCGGAGTTCCCGACAGCGTCGCCGTCCCGTTTCCGTTGTCGTGGAACGTGAGGCCAGTTGGAATATGTCCCGTCGCCATGAGGCTGGGAGTTGGGTAGCCCACTGTGGTTACGGTAAACGAGCCAGCCACGCCAATCGTAAAGACCGCACTGTTCGCGCTGGTAAAGCTCGGCGCCTGATCGACGGTCAACGTAAACGCCTGCACCGCATTCGAGCCCACACCATTCGACGCCGTGAAGCTGATGCTGAAGACGCCGCCGGATGTGGGCGTCCCGCTCAGTGTTCCCGTGCCGTTGCCGTTGTCGACGAAGCCCACCCCGCCCGGCAGCCCGCCGCTTTCCATGATGCCCGGCGGCGGATAGCCCGTCGTGGTCACGGTGAATGATCCCGGCCACGCCCACTGTAAAGGTCGTGCTGCTCGCGCTCGTGATCGCCGGAGCCTGATCCACATACAGCGTGAAGCTCTGGCTCGCGTTCGGCGAGACTCCGTTGCTCGCCGTGATGGTGAATTTGTAGGCTCCGCCAGTGCCTGCGGCAGGAGTTCCGCTGAGCGTGGCGGTGCCGTCGCCGTTGTTGGTGAAGGTGAGGTTGCTCGGCAGGGTGGCGCCTCCGTCGCTAATTGTGGTGACGGTGGGATAGCCGTTCGTGGTCACGGTAAATGTGCCCGGCGTGCCGACGCTGAAGGTGGTGTTATTGAGGCTGGTGATGGATGGAGGCTCGAGGAAATTCGCCGTCACCGATTCGGGACCGCTCATGGTGATGGTGGTGGAAGCGCTGCTGGCGTTGGCGACGGTGCTGCCGGTCCAGTTCGAAAATTGAAAACCCGAATTTGCGGACGCGCTGATATCGACAACCGCGGTGGCGTCCTGCCAGCTTGAGCCGGGGCTCACGTTACCGCCATCGGGTGGATTGACGGCCATGGTGAGGTAGTACTGCGTCCCGAAGTTGGCGGTGTAACTGACCGGGGTCGAGGGGATGGTGATGGTGTGCGTAATGGCGTCGTTATCGGACCAGTTCTCCCAGACATACTGCTTGCCCGTGCCGCCGGATTGCGGCGAGGTGGTCGATAACGGGTATTCGCCCCCGACGACCAGGAATGGAGCCTGCGCATTGGCGTAGGCAGTTGTACCAACTTCATAGGAAAGATTCGCCGGGTTGGTAGCGAAGGGGACGGGGATTTCTTTCGCCTCAAAGGCGCCGATGTCGCAGGCGAAGCCTTGCGGACGGAGGACGCCGCGCTGGTCGGGCGATACCCCGCATGCGCTGGCGGTGATGGGGATGGCATCGATAGCGGTGCTGGAATAAGTCAGCGGGACAGTTTGCGTGGGGCCGCCGTTGCTCGATAGGGCGCCGGGATTCGAGTTTTGATTATTACTGAGCGAGTGATTGGCGGAACTGAGGCCGCAAGATCCGTCGTCATCGAGGTTGTAGCCGAGATCGGTAATGACGCCGTGCGAGACTCCGCATTCGCTGCCGCCGTTCAAGGTGTTGCCTGCGATCAGACTATTTTGGAAGGTCACGGTCCCTGACTGCGCGAAGACGACCGAATTCTCGCTGTCTCCGATAACGGAATTGCCGGAGAACGTGCTGCCGGTCGCGATTACCAGATTGGTTATTGGCCCTGGATCGGAATTGATGGCGGATCCGTGTGTACTGGAATTGCCGGAAAATGTGCTGTTGGTCACGATCAGAAGGGGGCCTTTATTGAATATGGCGCCGGAATCACCGTTGTTGTTGGCAAAGGTGCTATCGGTGACGACCATTGTGCCAAGATTTTGGGCGCCACCTCCTGCGCCTAAGCCATGCCCGTCCTCGATGGTGAGGCCGTGGAGGATCAATATATAGCCGCTGTAGATCACTGGGATAGTGCCGCCGCCGCTGAGAGTGACGTTCTGCCCGTTGCCGTCGATAAGGGTGGGGCCTGAGGTGGTGAGCGTCTTTGTGAGCGTGATGGTGCCTCCGCATTCAAAGATGATCCGGCCCGCGTTCTCAACCGCGCCCTGAAGCTCAGAGTCATCGCTGCAGTTGGTGATGACCGCAGTGATGGTGTTGTAGCCCTCATAAGCGCCCATGCTGCAGTAGCCATCCGCGCTTTGCGGACGGGCGACGCCCCGCTGATCGTTGGGAACGGTGGTGGCGCAGCCGTTAACTCCAGGAGGAATCTTGGCGATGGCATCGCTGTCGGATTCGAGGGCAAAAGTTTGGGTCAGTCCGCCGTTGGAGGCAAGCGGGTCGAGGTCGGCATCCGGGTCATGGCTTAAGGAATGGTTCGCGGAGCTTAAGCCGCAGGTGCCGTCATCGTCGAGGTTGTAGCCGCCATCGACGATGGTGCCCCCGTTCGATTCGCAGTTGGTGGCGTTGCTGTCCACGAGGATCGTATTTTCGAGCGTGGCGGTGCCGCCAAATGTGTAGATCGCGGCGCCCAAATAGCTGCCCATAGAGTTTGCGAGCGTATTGCCGGAAAATGTTGAATTAATCACCGTCAGCGTCTTCCCGTTTTCGATGGCGCCACCGGTATTTCCTGAAAATGTGCTGTTGGTGATAGTCGCGGTACCGGAATAATTGAAAAAGGCCGCGCCGCTTTGCGGGTTGTCGCTGTTGGCGGAAAATGTGTCGCTGGTCAGGATCACCTGACCGTTGTTCCAGATGGCGCCAGCGGAGCCCAATACATTGTCGCTATTGCCGGAAAATGTGCTGTTGGTGATGAAGAGCGTGCCGCTGTTCAAAATTGCGCCGGCGGCGCCGCCGGCGAAGGCGGTATCCGTGTTGCCAGAGAATGTGCTGTTGGTGATGAGCAACGTGCCGCTGTTCGTGATGCCTCCCGCGGAGCCCCCGGAGTTACCGTTAGCCACCGTCACGTTGTTGAGTACCAGCGTGACTCCCGGGTTGACGGTGAGCACTTCAACAGTGTTTTTGCCATCGAGCGTCACGGACTGGCCGGTGCCGTCGATTGAGGTGTTGGCCGAGATGGTAATCGTCGAAGCGAGGGCGATATCGCCGCTGCAGGAGAAGGTGACCAATCCGCCACCAGCCAGCGCGGCTTGAAGGTGCGCTTGATCGCAGACGCTGACCACTCCGGCGGCATGAGCCGTGGAGGCGCCGAAAGCGGCAATCAGCAAAACGAGTAGGAACAAAAACCGGCTAGCGACGCAGAACGATCTCAGGCGCATAACGAAACCCCACTTAATCAGGAAGAGAGGATTGGGTGCGATCCGGAGAGGGGCTTGCCGTGCGAAGCGACGCGTCAGAAAACCTTGGTCCGGGGATCGCAGAACCAAACGTGCGCAAAATAATAGCTGCTTCGCAGTCGCCAGACAAGATGAAAGTTTATGTATCATGCCTTGTCAAGTTTTTCGCATTTTGAGAATCCAGCGAAACCCAGCCCTGGGCAAGCCTTCTGCTTGACGCGCCAAAAAACAGGCGGAGCGCCGCTAAAAACCCCCAAAATATGCCTGCCCGGCGAAACACCGTGCTGGGCAACTGTTTCGGCGGTATAAGCAAGGCGTCCCGTACCCTCAAGCGCTGCGAATTTTTCACCCGAAAAAATAATTCAGAACCGGATGCACTCGCGATATCGTTGAGAAGATGACTGTTAAGCCCGACAGCGAACGTTTCCAGAGCGGCGCAAACCAGTACGCCGCCTACCTCGAAACAACCGAGGGCCGCCTCCGCTCCGACTTGGCCTTTGCCAACCTGCAGGATTTTATTCGCCCGTCGCAGGCCGCGAAATCATTATGTGTGTTGGACGTCGGGTGCGGCACTGGAGCGACGGCCGTTCGGCATGCGCGCCTCGGCATGCGCGTTACGCTGCTGGATTCGTCTCCGGCGATGCTCGATATCGCGAAACGCACGGCACTGGAAGCAGGAGTCATGGACAACGTGGTATTGCAAATCGGCGATGCTGCGCGGCTGACGAACTTGTTTCAGACTCGATCGTTCGATGTAATTCTGTGCCACAACGTACTGGAATATCTCGACGACCCGATGGCTATGTTGTGCGGCGCTGCTCTCGCCTTGCGGGATTCATCAGCGATACTGTCAATCCTCGTGCGAAACCGGGCCGGCGAAGTATTCAAGGCCGCTATCCAGGCGGGCGACTTGGCAATCGCGGAAAATAACCTCACCGCTGAGTGGGGACAAGAGTCTTTGTACGGAGGTCGAGTACGACTATTCACTTCCGATAGCCTGCAGGCCATGCTGAAAGCGGCGTCGCTGGCGGTGATCGCCGAGCGGGGCGTACGTGTTGTCGCTGATTACTTGCCGTCGCGGATTTCCCGCAGCGCCGAGTATGAGGGGATTCTTGCGCTGGAGCGCAAACTGGGCGGGCGGCCGGAATATGCCGCAGTCGCCCGCTACACACAGTGCTTCGCACGTTTGCTCGGTGATTGATGGAAAATGATTGATCGAGAATGGTTGATGGAGAACGGTCCAAAGAATGACGTCGCCGGCGAGTCTTCATCCGTTCCATCCGCCACGAGGGCGCCGGATGCCGCGATTTCGCTTGGGCTCGGGCTCACCAACGAGTGCAACCTCGCTTGCGCCTTCTGCTACCGGGATCCAGCGCGCACCGATCGCCTTTCTCTGGAGCAGGTGAAGTCCGTTATGGAACGATTGCCCGTTCGCTCAGTGAATCTGGGCACCGGTGAGAACGGTATGCATCCGGAATTTAAGGCGATCCTGGCATACTTGCGAACACGACCCATCAAACTAACGATCACTTCCAACGGCCATAGTGTTGCTTGCTTGCAAGACGATGAGTTGCGCGCCTTTCATGACATAGAGTTTTCTCTCGATTACCCGACGCAAGCGGAACAGGATGCACAGCGCGGAAATGGCAATTGGGCGCTGATCCACCAGCAGGCAGAGCGTTGCGTAAGGCTCGGCGTTCCCGTGACCATCATCGCGGTCATGATGAAGGCGAACTACTTGCGTCTGGCGGAGGTCGCGCGAGTCGCCAAACAGTTTGGTGCTCCGCTGCGAGTGAATGTCTATCAGGCCGTGCGATCGGACATCTATGCACTGTCCTACGAAGAGTACTGGGACGGGTTCCGGCGTCTCTTTGCGGAAACGGATGTCATCGCTATAGGCGAGCCGCTGGTTCGTGCGATGGCGGGTCTCCCGCCGCTGCGGGGAGGATGCGGCGTAAGCACTGTGAGGGTTACGCCGCGAGCCACCACCCAGCCTTGCGTTTATTGGCCAGGAGCGGGGGAGCCGCTGTCGAATCTAATAACGATGGGGCTCGACATTCTGGACTCCGCGCCCTTTGGCCAGGCCCGCACTCTTCCCGCCGCGTGCCAGCCCTGCGAGTTCCGGGACTCGTGCCATGGTGGCTGCGCTGGGCGTCGACGCCTCCAGGGCGCACTGCTCGAGCCGGACTATTACTGTCCGATCGTTCGCGGGGAACGGCCGAGCCTGCCAATCCGCATGGCTGCCGCCCGCGACCTGCCCAAGGTGAGCAGTTCCTGCACCACCGTAGTGATTGGCAGGTAGGCCTAAGGTCAGCGGCCCCAGCCTCTCTTCGAGACCCGCTTTTCAAGACCTGCAAGCAACTGGTTGCGACATGGCATCCCGAGCCTTTGCGAGACCCGACTTCCCCAGAGTCCATCTGCGAGGGAAGAATCGCCGCCCCTTGCAAAAATGAAGGCGCGGCGACTCCTCCGCGGGAGAGATAGCTAGTTTCCTCCTGCCATTGTTTGTCCGGTACCCGGCGTCAAGTGCATGTGAACGACGAGATTCAGATGGTCTCCGACCTGAGAGTTGAAATTCTGCGAGCCCGGGTAGTCCTCTCCGACGTGCATAGCAGGGTCATCGGGAAGATTGGGACCTTGCAGGAATGTTCCCGTACACTTGGCGCCGCTGTAGGCCTCACTTGCTGCCGGCAGTTGGCAGTTTTCATTTTGCACCAGCGGCGGCCAGTAGGTGTTGAGTACAGCTTTCAGCAACTGGGGAAAAGTCTCCCGCAATACCTTGGTTGAGGCCGACGCCTCGATGGTCCCGTCTTTCTGTCCTCCCGCCTCAGACGGGAGGTCGAAAACCAGAGTGGCTTGGTGTGAAACGTGGTTGATGATGGGAGGTCCGTAGACGGGACCGGCATATCCTTCACTCGGGGCGGGCAGCTCCACGTTGCGGTCCACGCGGACCAGGATCAGATCGCCCGTGGTTTGCAGCCGACCGTCAGAGGTGCGGACGGCGTTCTTGGAGTGGAAACACAGCATCGTGTGGTTGGCCCGGTTCGCCATCCAGCGGCTCTTGAACTTGCCATCCTCTTCGATAGCCTCCGTCATGGAGGTAGCGGGATAGATGTGCAAGTCGACGCTGGAATTTGTGGGGTTACCGTCGTCGATTTTCAATGCTCCCATGACCCTGGCAAAGCCCAGCGTGACGTCGATTTTTGTCTTGCCGTAATCCGTGGTCCCATCGACGATAAGTTGCGCATCGGAATGGCGTGTGTCGACCAGCCAGGACCCCGCCAGGGAAGCAGGTGCCTTGGCACCAAGTGGGAGAATACCCAAGGCAACTACTACAACAACTGCGAATACCGCCACTGCGAATGCAGCCATGTGTTTTGACATTTCCTTCTCCTCCTTTGTTGCAAATCTACTTGCGTGACAAAACTCAGTGTGCAGAAATCACCAAGGATTTCGTTCTCGGAATTAAGGTGCGTACCGGGTGAAAACAAAGTCGCGTGCTTTGACAGGCACGTGGCAAGGGAAGCAGGTTTCGAGCTTCGCCGTGGCGTCAGGTTTGCCGTCCTTAAATTGCGCAAATCCCCAACCGCCTGTCGCGGCGTATTTTTTTGAATCCTTGACCATGAACTGAACGTTCGTGGCGGCTCCGGCCACGAAAGATTGGGCGCGGCCAAAGACTTTGTCGTTTTCCTCAGACGGAACGTAAGTCCAAGCCAGCCGGGCGATGACTGTGCCGTCGGGGAACGGTAGCTTCCCCTCCCGGTAGGCTTCGATTGCTACGTTGTTGCCGAGAATGGCGCGAAGATCGTTGAGGCTGCCTTCTTCGTGGGCCACAGAGATTAACTTCCAGTCGCGGTATCCGGGGGGAATTGTGATTCCAAACAGCGGGGCAGCCTTTGCATCGGCATGTCCAGATGCGGAGGCCGAAAATGCGACAACGCCGGCTACCGCTGCCACTACAACCAGCAACATAGCGATCCCTTTCATAGTGTTTCTCCTTTTGAACTCTTGACGTCACCCCTCGCACCCCACAGTCATGCGTGCGGGGACATCAATTCCCGAAGAGAGCGGGCCCACCGACTATTTGCACGTTCGTCTTATTTTGCGTCCACCCAGGTGTCTGACCCGGTCAGCTTGACGGCCACGTTCGTAATGGAGATGTACAGCGGCTTGCCATCGGCGGTGCCGCGGTGCTCGGTCGAGATCAGCAGCGGACCTGCCTTTTTGTAGCCTGTCCACGTTGCTTTGACGAGGCTTGGCTTCTTGTCCCCGCCGTGGCGGAAGACGAGGTACTCGACGCGGTTGTCTTTGCCGACGTACAAATCCCATGTATCACCCGGAGTGTACCCGCCGATTTCTGCTCCATATTTCACTGAGACCAGCGTCGCCGAGCCGGCACCGGTAGGCAGTTTCTTCATGCCTTCATCGGTCACACTGGCGCTCGTGTCCCAGTAAGCATGTAACGGGAACAGAAGCCAATAATTATCGTTGGTGAAAGCCCCGTCGGTTTGCTTCTTCACGTCGTCGGCCTGTGCGTTGATCTCGGATCGCATGTAAGTAACCTTCACCGGCTTACCGTCTTTGTCTGTACTCTCGTAGGAGACCTTGCCGGTCTTAGGCTCCCACTCCCACTTGCGAGAGAGCTTGAAGAGTCCGGGGATTTCCCCGTTCCAGGTATAGCGGATCGCATCAATTTGCCCGAACGAATCCAGACCATAAGTTTTGGCGATCTGCACGAGAATGGGCGGGCGATTCTGCGCCCAGGAAGTTGCAGCAAGGACAAGGACCAGGACCCCGAAAGCCAGTGCACGGATTATCGATGTTACACGGTCCCAATTTGTCATGGAGTTTGCTCCTCGGTGAAGTGAACGGATGCAGTAAAGGATGTTGGGCAAAGGCTTTGGGATGCAGGAATTGCGTGTGGGCGATTGTCCCATGCGGAAGCGGCCACACTCGTTATGTCACACAAACTCGCGGAGCGCATGCCCAGAGAGCACCTAGACACCTGGCCGCACGATCTTTTGTACGAGCGCCGACTGCGGTAATCGTTTCGCGGCCACGGTACTAGTGGATGCGCAAGGGGTCAGCTTGGACTTTTCAGCGTGTAACGCAGTCTGGTGAAGGCTTTTCGGGACCGCGGCTCAATCACAAATTTAAACTCACCTTAACATTCCGGCAACCGGACGTTGTTACCTTAATTTGCTGGAGGATGACAATGAAAAAGAAACTCGCTTTACTTTCCTTCGCGGTCGCCTGCTTCATGGGTACCGCGATCGCCCAGAACACTGGCTTCCTGCAAGGTCCCATCAAGCGCGTGTTGCTGATCAGCATCGACGGTATGCATGCGGTTGATTTTCTCAACTGCGCCAACGGGGTTAGTACGGTCAACAATGGTGCGCCCTATTGCCCGGCGCTTGCCGCTCTGGGCAAGACCGGCATCAACTACGTCGCCGCCAGCACCTCAAAACCGTCGGATTCCTTTCCCGGCCTCACCGCGATCGTCACCGGCGGGAGCCCGGCCTTGACCGGCGTTTATTACGACGTCGCGTATTCCCGGAATTATGACGCCCCGGCGAAAACCACCGGAAATGGCGTTGCGGCAGGACCCTGCACTCCCTTCGCGACGCCAACCGGTACCACAACCGAGTATGAAGAAGGCATCGACATCAACCAGACCAAATTGAATGGTGGCGCGCCCGGCGCCTCACTGACCGACGGCGGCATCGCGTCCATCGACTCCAAGAGACTGATCCGCGATCCAAATAATGGCTGCAATCCGGTTTGGCCGTGGGATTTCGTCCGCGCCAACAGCATCTTCAGCGTGATTCACTCGGCGGGCGGTTATGCGGCGTGGTCCGACAAGCATCCCGCGTATGCCTCGGTTGCCTCGGGCATTGGCCCCATCGCGCTCGACGACTTCTACGCGCCCGAAATCAACTCCAACGTGATTGCCCTTCATCACGTTACAACGCCCACGGGCATATCGTGCAGCCCAATCCGTGATCCCGGCTCGGACCTGACCGCCTGGACGAACAGCTTCCAGAATATTCAGTGCTACGACACTCTGAAGGTCGACGCGATCCTCAACGAGATCGATGGCAAGAACCACCTCGGCACCAAGCAGACGCAGGTTCCCACCATCTTCGGCATGAACTTCCAGACTCTTAGTGTCGGCCAAAAGCTGGTTGAGAAGAGCCTCGGCGTAACGGGCGGATATCTGGATGCCGCTGGAACGCCGGGCCCGGCGCTACTGGACGAATTCAAGTTCGTCGATGCTTCCATTGGAGCTTTCGTCAACGAGCTGAAGGCACAGGGTCTGTATGATTCGACGCTCATCGTGATCACTGCCAAGCACGGCCAATCGCCTATCGATCCCAGCCGCTACGTGCCTCAGACCGCCAATGGCACTTCACCCGCCACCTTGCTCTCCGACGCCGGCTATCTTCCATATTCGGAATCGACCAACAACCCGACTGGCATTGGACCGACGGAAGACGACGTTTCGTTGCTCTGGCTGACGAACTCCGCCGATACTTTAACTGCCGTCAATCTCCTCGAACAGAATGCCTCCGCCACCACCGGCATCGCGCTCGGTCAGATCTTCTACGGCCCTTCGCTTGCCCTTAACTTCAACGACCCAACCGTGGACCCGCGCACTCCGGACATCATCGTTGCGCCAAACGTTGGCGTTACTTACACCGGCAGCACTAAGAAGCTGGCCGAGCACGGCGGGTTCGCGCATGACGACACGAATGTCATTTTGCTCGTCTCCAATCCGTCGTTCGCTCCCCGGATGGTGCGCGCCGAAGTCGGCACCGCCCAGGTGGCGCCGACCATCCTTCAATACTTGGGGCTCAATCCTTCTGCCCTGACTGCCGTTCGGGTTGAGGGAACGAGCGTTCTTCCTTAGCAAGCGCTCGATCCTCGATTGGGCCAACTGACGGTGGACGCTCTTTCGAGGGCGTCCACTGTTCTTGAGAGGATTGGCAGGATAATACTATCTACATCGAGCCCCAGGGCGAGGCTCAACGGTCACTTGCCCCAATCTTTACTTGGCCAATCTTACTTGCCTATCGTAACCGTGGTCGAGGTTGCGGATTTCATCTGAATCAGCCCGATTCCCAGGCCTCCCACTGCTCCAGCGAGCAGCCCCAGCAGGAGCAGCACGGGCAGACTCTCAATCAGCGACTTGTTTTTCACTGGTTTCCCCTTTTTACGTCCCGATGCAGAATGCTTTTTCTACCTAAGTTTAGCATTTCCTTCCGTGAGGAAAAGAACGCCTAAGTTACCAAAGTGTTACGGCATGTTGACTACGCTGGACGGGCAATGCGAATGAGAGCGGGGCGCATTTTCTAGTGCCGTGGGCGCATGAGCTTTTCTACGAGCGCTGGGGGCCGAGGGCGGCGGGGCGCCCTCGGAACCGCCGGCAAGGTGCCGGCGCTATGCTCTGGACTGTGGTGATCTTTTCGCGGTCACGGTACTAGAGCCCCTTCGCCTCGACGAAAGGGCCGCCCTCCACTTATGATTGAAAAAAATCCTACGAGGTGCATTGGTGACAGAACCGACTTATGAGGAGTTGAAAGCGAAGCTGCAGCAACTGGAAAAACAGGTAGAGACCAAGAAGCGAAGCGGCGCCATGGAATTCCGGGTCAGCGAGAAGGGCGGCGTGAGCGTCTATGGATTGGGGCGCTTTCCGGTGACACTCTACTACGAACAGTGGACGCGTCTGCTGAACGCCGCGCCCGAACTGAAGGCCTTCATCGAGGAAAATAAATCCAAGCTCAAGCTGAAAGAGGGCCAGGCCGCCGCGGCAGAAGCATAACTCGGCAGCGCCTTAAGCGGCGCGGGTAGCCTGTGCCGGGCATGGATATTCTCGATAAGGCGCAGCCTCCTCCGGATTTGCGAGCGCCATACGGGGTCGACGCAAATCAGTTTGTCGAGGTGCGCCTGCCCCACGCGAAAGGACCGCACCCGGTCCTCGTTAACATCCATGGCGGTTATTGGCGGGCGAAGTATGACCTGACCCACGCCGGGCACCTCTGTGAAGCGCTGCGCGTGGCGGGCCTGGCAACCTTCAACGTGGAGTACCGTCGCGTGGGCAACGCAGGCGGCGGCTGGCCGGGAACGTTTGCCGACATCCGCTCAGCTTACCGCTTTGTTCAACAGGTGGCGGCGAGATTTCAGCTCGACCCGAACCGACTGGTGGTGATGGGACATTCCGCCGGCGGGCAACTGGCGCTCTGTCTGGCGGCTCACGAGAGGTCGGTTCGTCGCGTTATTTCGCTGGCTGGTGTTCTCGATTTGAAGAAAGCATTTGCCCTCCACTTGAGTAACGACGCCGTAGTGGAGTTTCTGGGAGGCAAGCCAGAAGCAGTGCCCGAGCACTACCGGGAGGCGGACCCGATGGGATTAAGCATTCCGCAGGCGCGGCAGTGGATTGTGTGTGGGAAGGATGATGACGTGGTGCCTCCGGAGTTCAGCCGCGAATATGTGCGGTCGAAGACCTCCGCGAAAACCGCGCCTTCAGGAATGATGGAGAAAGCAGAACTGGTAGAGATTCCGCGAGCCGGGCACTTTGAGCTGATTGATCCTACTTCACAGGCGTTCAAGCGAGTGACGGCTGCAGTGCTCGCTGCGGTTGCCGTTGCATAGGAAGAGCGCGGCTCAGATCAGGTCCGTCTGTTTTCTTAACCGGGAAGACAGCGCGACTGAGCGGTTCATTACTGCTTGGGTTAGGTGCGGACTCCTGTTTCTGCTTCGCCTGTTTTTCTTTCGCTTCTTTTTGAGCGTCTTCGGTCCACGGCGGCACGACCCCGATAAAACGTGCATAAGCGATCGACTGCCCGAGATGTTCGGCAGTGTGCCGAGTGGTGAACAGGAGAATCCCGCGCTGGGTATTTTTGCCGCCAAACCAATCCAGGCTCTTGTCGAGGTTCGCGTCTGGCATGTCGGTGATGGCCTTGCGCGCGTGAGCAAACGAGTCTTTGAGCGTGGCGATAACCTTCGTTTTGTCGGTGGTGGATTTCTCGAGTTCTCTCAGGTTCAGGCCTTCCGGGGGAGGCGTTCCGACGAGTTTGTAGAGGCTGTAGTTCGCAGCCGACACGTGCAGGAATACCTCCGCGAAGGAGCGCACATCGGGTGCAGGACGCCACGTATATTTGTCGGCTGGGATGGCCTCCGCCAGACGCAGAAACTTATCCTCCTGAATGATGACCTCGGCCAATACTTCAGAGCGGTAGCCAGTCACGCCGGGCGTGCCATCTTTATAAGGATTAATCTGGGCACGCAGATTGGTTCCGGCCCCAAGCATTGCCAACAGACAAAAAGCGCAGACAATAGACTTCATGGAAGATCCCCTCTCGAAGGCCTGCCTACTATACGCGACTCCGAACGGATCCGGAACTGGGCGTTCTCGAGACGGGACAGGCTGTGGATTTTCCGGGACGAACCGCCAAACTTTGAATGGTGTCGCAGGTTCCCTCACCGATTCCATCACCGATCAGACCCGCTTTGGCTTGCTACAATCGGCGTAATCTATGAGCGCGTTCGAAGAGATCGAGCCGGGTTTCGACGCCGAGGACGCATTTGAGGGCTTTGATCGGCTGATGCCGTTCCGCGTGCAGGACATCCTGCTGGTCTCCAATCTCTACGATTCCTTCATTCTGCGCGAAGATGGCCGGCTCAACGAACTCCTGATCGGCGAGTCGCGCGAACTTAACCTGCAGCAGATTCCCGGAATCACGCACGTTTCCAGTTGTTCGCAGGCGCTCGAATTGGCGCGCTCGCAGCCGCGCTTCAACCTGATCGTTACCAATCTTGCCGTCGGTGAGATGAATGCGGCGCAACTGGCGCAGGAGGTCAAACTACTTGGCCGCGATATCCCGGTGGTCGTGTTGGCCTACGATTATCGCGAGGTCAAGAGTTTCATTGCGCGGAATCCCGTAACCGAAATCGACCGCATTTTTCTCTGGCAGGGAAACGCGCGCATCCTGATCGCGATCGTCAAATATATCGAAGATAAGCACAATGTCCGCCATGACGCGAAGGTGCTGGGCGTGCCGGTGCTGCTGGTGGTGGAGGACAACATCCGGTATTACTCGTCGATACTCCCGGTGATTTACACCGAACTGATCAGCCAGTCGCGGCGCGTAATCCGGGAAGGAATCAATTTTGCGCACAAACTGGTGCGGCAGAGGGCACGGCCGAAGATTTTGCTCTGCTCCGACTACGAAGACGCCGCCCGGCAGGCGATCGATTATCGCAACAGTCTGCTCGCGGTGGTCTCCGACGTGCAATTTCCGCGAGAAGGCGCACCCGATCAGAATGCTGGATTCGAACTGGCGCACATGATCCGGAAATCGGTGCCCGATGTGCCGATTGTGCTGCACTCCAGCCATACCGAATACCGGACGCGCGCCTATGCGGAAGGATTCGCTTTCCTGCAGAAACGCTCGCCCACATTTTTGCGAGAGTTTCGGCGCCTGCTGACGCAGCAATGCGCGTTTGGAGATTTTATTTTTCGGATGCCCGACGGCGCCGAAGTGGCGCGGGCCAGTGACATGAGCGCACTGGAAGCGCAATTGCACTCGGTGCCGGCCGAAAGCGTCGGGTATCACAGCCAGAGGAATCACTTCTCGCGCTGGCTGACGGCACGAACCGAATTTGCTTTGGCGCAGAAACTTCGGCCGCGCAAGGTTTCCGATTTTGCCAATCTCGAAGTGTTGCGCCAGGATCTCATCAGTTCTATCAACGATTACCGGCGGGAACAAAGCGAGTTTCTGATCGGCGATTTCAATGCCGCCACGTTCAAGGCGGGAGACGCTTTCTTTTTACGGATTGGCGCAGGGTCGCTCGGAGGCAAAGCGCGCGGCCTGGCCTTCGTACGCCATCTGCTTTACAAGCGGCGTTTTTCACGGCGATTCGCAGGTGTGAAAGTCAGCGTTCCTCCCGCGCTAGTGCTGAGCACGGATGTATTCGATCGTTTCGTGGCCGAGAACAACCTGCTCGAGTTCGCGATTCACTGCAACGATGACGACGAGATTCAACGCCGGTTTTTGGCGGCGCCGCTGCCAGCTTCGCTGAGAAGCGACTTGCTGGCATTTCTGACTGAGGTTACGTGCCCGCTGGCAGTCCGCTCTTCGAGCCTGCTGGAGGATTCACAGTATCAGCCCTTCACTGGCGTCTATGAAACCTTCATGCTCGGCAACCAGCAATCGGATATTCAGGTGCGCTTGCATCGACTGACGGAAGCGATCCAACTCACCTACGCATCGACCTTCAGCCAGCATGCGAAAGCCTATGTGCGCGCGACTCCGTATCGCACGGAAGAAGAGAAGATGGCGGTAATCGTGCAGCAAGTGGTGGGCCGGATGCATGGTGAGACGAACAACAGTGGGATAAGCCATGGGGAGACAAACAACGCCCGCTTTTATCCCGATTTTTCGGGAGTCGTGCGCTCGCGCAATTTCTATCCGGTGCCGCCGATGGCGCCCGAGGATGGAGTTGCGGCAGTGGCGCTGGGCATGGGCCGCGAAGTGGTCGAGGGCGGAAAATGTTTGACATTTTGTCCGCGTTATCCGCAGAACCTGGTGCAGTTTTCGTCCGTGAGGGACATTCTTTCAAACTCACAATCGGAGTTTTGGGCGCTGGAGATGAATCACCAGCACGGCCACGTTCTTGAGAATCATGATCCAGAGAATCGTGGTCATGAAAATCGTGATCACGCAAATCGTGATCCGCAGAACGAGGCAGGCCGAAACCCGCGGACCGAGTTGCGCGAGGCGCGCTATGCCCTGCAGGCTGCCGAGGAGGATGGCACGTTGCAAGCCGTCGCCTCTACTTATAACCGCGACAATGACGCCGTGTATGACGGTACGAGCCGCCCAGGCACGCGCATCGTGAGCTTCGCGCCGGTACTAAAGCACGAGGTCTTTCCGCTGGCTCCGATTCTGGAGCAGCTGGCGAAAGTGGGCGAAGATGCGCTCGGGCAGCCGGTTGAGATCGAGTTTGCCGTCAGCATGCCGCGCCAGGAAGGCGATCTGGCGGAATTCGGCTTTCTGCAGATTCGCCCTCTCGTGCTGTCGCGTGAGGGCGAAGAATTGCGCATGGGCGATGTTGCCCCGGCTGATCTGGTTTGCCGCAGCGCGATGGTGCTGGGCAATGGACGCATTCAGAATCTGTATGACATGGTGGTCGTCGATTTCCAACGCTTTGAACGCGGACGCAGCCAGGAGGTTGCTGAGTCGGTCGCACATTTCAACACCCAACTGTCTCTAGAAAACCGCCCGTATCTGCTGGTCGGAGTTGGGCGATTGGGTTCGAACGATCCCTGGCTGGGAATTCCGGTGGAGTGGGACGAGATCTCGGGAGCGCGGGTGATCGTCGAGGCGGGATTTCGGGACTTCCGCGTGATCCCGTCGCAAGGCAGCCACTTTTTTCAGAATCTGATGGCCTTTCAGGTCGGCTACTTTACGGTGAATCCCGACGCGGGCGAAGGCTCGGTCGATTGGGCGTGGCTGACCGCGCAACCAGCCGCCGAAGAGTCAGGATGCGTGCGACATCTGCGTTTTGATGAGCCTCTGCTGGTGGTCATGAACGGCAAGGCGCGTGAGGGAATGATCTTCAAGCCAGCGCGTAGGAAGCCTGCGACGACTCCGAAGCAGGCTTAGGGAAGGTCTGATTAGGTGTAGGCAAGAAGCTGAACCACAGAGTTCACAGAGGTGCACGGAGGACCCCGGAACCTCGATCGGAACTTCCTTAGGAGATAACCTCCCGGAATACCGTCAACATCTGGATGTCAGTGGCGCTCGCACTAGCGCGGTTCCCCTCTCTCTAAATGAAATGCCTCGATAGCGAGTAGCGACACATCAGGTATTCGCTGTATGGTGGATGCCTGTGGGGAACCTCACAATAGTTCGGCAACGAGATTAAAGACTTGAATTGATCATCTCGTGACAGGAAGCAGGTCCAAAATGCAAGCTGTGACTGGAGTATTCCCCTTTCAGGCGGATGCTCGCCGCGCGGTCGAAGCTTTGCGGTCGAAGGGCGTTCCGGACGACAAAATCACGATGCTCACGCCCGCCAAGAGCCAGGTTTCCTTGGAGTCCGTGCAGGCGGCCGAACAGCCGGGAATGGGAAAGGTGGTGGGCGCCGCGCTGGGAGGTGCCGGCGGAGTTATGGCTGGGGGCCTTCTAGCCGCCGTGTTGCCGGGTGTGGGTTGGGTTGCAGCAGCCGGAGTTTTGGGCGCGTCCGTGCTGGCCGCAGCCGGGGCGGGCGCGGTTCTGGGCGGACAAGCTCGAGAACGCCACCACCGAGGGATTGCCGGAAGACGAAATATTTGTGTACGAAGACGCGCTGCGACAGGGACGCAGCGTGGTGATCGCGCTCGTCGAAGATGACGCAGCCGCCGAGTCGCTGAGAGAACTGCTGAAAGCGGAGGGAGCCGAATCCGTTGATGCCGCCCGTCACCAATGGTGGATCGGTCTGCGAAGCGCCGAACGCGAGCACTATGAAGATTACGGCAAGGACTTCGGAGAGGACGAAAGATTCTATCGCCTGGGTTTCGAAGCCGCCCTGCATGCCCGCTCGCGCTGCAAGGAATTCGACCAGGTGTCAGCCGAGATGGCGAGCGATCTGGAGGAGTTGCAAAAACAATATCCCGGCGTGCAGCTTGAAGAAGCCTACACGCGAGGCTATCAACGCGGACGCGAATACTATCAGCGGCTGTGCGACGAATCGAAAGCGGCGTAGAAGCTAATACGTGAATCAAACCTGACGGCCTGCGAGGCTTCGGCGCGAAGCTTCGCCCTGCCGCTTTGCAGAGGCATCCAAAATCACGAGGCGCAGTGAGAAAGTTACATGCCATTGCCTTTGAGCAAACGATATCGACCGATGGAAGCGAGGCCATCGCCGATTTTGCCGCTCGGACCCAACTGGCAATATGAGCCCAAATGGGATGGCTTTCGGTGTCTTGCTTTTCGGGATCGCACGCGGGTCGATCTGCTATCAAAAGCGGGTAAGCGGCTGACCAGATATTTCCCTGATCTGGTTGCCGCGCTTGTAGCGATCTCCGCACCACAGTTTGTGCTCGACGGCGAAATTGTCATTCCCGTAGGCGAGACGCTGTCGTTCGATGACTTGTTGATGCGAATCCATCCCGCTGCCAGCCGGATTCACAAGTTGAGCCATTCAACTCCCTGCCTTTTTATCGTCTTCGATTTGCTTGTCGACGAACAGGGAGACTCGCTAGTGACAATGCCACTCGCGGAACGTCGCGAGATGCTGGAAAAGTTTGCCCGGCGGCATCTCAAGGGGAATAAGACGATTCAACTGTCGCCAGCCACCACCGAGGCTGCAGCCGCGCGCAAGTGGTTCCACATGGGCATCGGGCTGGATGGAGTGGTAGCCAAACGGCGCGATCTGCCGTATCTGTCTGGTGAGCGGACCGGTATGCAGAAGATCAAGACCCAGCGCACGGCGGATTGTGTTGTCGGAGGATTCCGATATCTGGACAAGCAGCCATTGGTCGGCTCGTTGCTGCTTGGGTTATATAACGAAGAAGGGCAACTGGATCATGTTGGTTTCACGTCTTCGATTCATAATGTCGATCGCGAGGCATTGACTAAGAAACTTGAGCGAATCATCAAGCCGCCAGGCTTTACCGGTCACGCGCCGGGCGGGCCGAGCCGATGGAGTACGAAGCGATCCGCCGAATGGCAGCCGTTGGCATCCAAGCTTGTAGTCGAAGTGCAGTTCGATCACTTCACGGGCGGGCGCTTTCGGCATGGAACTAAGTTCCTGAGATGGCGCCCGGATAAGTCAGTTCGCGATTGCACCCTCAAGCAGGTGGAGCTCGAAAACGCCGCGACCCTGGATCTGCTGAAACTTGCCGCTTGATGTTCGGTTAATGTGTGCTTCTGCCTCAAACTGGAAATCCTTCCTGAAGGCCTCTATTTCTCCGTCGGCAAACAGGGAAAGGCGGCGGATTTTGGGGAGTCTACGCTAGTACTTTTCGACACCGCCGTTCCTAAGTAGGATCACAAAGTACGATCGGCTAAAACAGCGGTCCGCCGCGAACTCGGATGCGCACAAACACTGTTAGTGCCAGGTATGCCTCCTGCGCGTTGCTCCTTCTGGTGATCGCTCTTTTCGGGGTGATCCGGTTCCGGCTGCGCAACATGCCTCTGGAACGCGATGAAGGGGAGTATGCCTATATGGGTCAGCTCATGCTGCAGGGCATCCCTCCCTACAAACTCGCCTACACGATGAAGCTTCCGGGCACTGCCGTTATGTATGCGATCATCTTTGCTTTTTTGGGACAGACTCCCGCTGGAATTCATATCGGCTTGTTTCTCATGAACGCGGCTACAAGCTTGCTCGTCTACATCCTGGCAAAGCGCATGGCTGGAAGGCTAGCTGGCCTGGTGGCGGCGGTTTCCTACTCTCATCTCTCCACCAGCTTTTCGGTGCTGGGCTTTGCCGCCCATGCGACGCACTTTGTCGTGTTCTTCGCGCTGGCCGGGATCCTTGTCTTGCTGAAAGCAGTAGAAACCCGGCGAAACTCGCAACTGTTTGGCAGTGGCTTCTTGCTGGGACTCGCCTTGCTCATGAAGCAGCCGGGCATTGTCTTTGCCGTTTTCGGCGGGCTGTATCTTCTCCGGAGCGAGTGGCCGCCGCCGATCCGCTGGAGAGTCCTGATGTCGAGAGTCAGTTGGTATGTCGCAGGCGTACTTCTGCCATTCGGCCTGACTTGTCTCATCCTTCTGTATGCGGGCGTATTCAAGACTTTCTGGTTCTGGGTTTTTACCTATGCGGGAGCGTATGGATCCGAGACCGGTTTTTCCTTGGGAGCCCGGAGGTTCGCGGAAATTTTTCCAGCGATCGCCTCTCCTGCCATCGGAGTGTGGATCATCGCCGCGCTAGGTCTGACGGCATTGCGGTGGGACCGCGAAACCCGCGTTCATGCCGGCTTTGTGTGCGGCTTCTTGTTTTTTTCTTTTCTGGCGGTCTGCCCCGGATTTTTCTTCCGCGAACACTATTTCATTCTGATGCTGCCAGCCGTCGCACTGCTGTCCGGCATCGCTGTTGAAGCAGTGACGCAATCGCTGGCCCGCGCCGGACTCGGAATCATCTTGCGCGCAATTCCTGTTCTCCTGTTTACGGCGATTGTTGGCTTCTCGGTCTTTCAGCAGAGAGCGTTCCTCTTCGAGCATGATCCAATCCTGGCTACGCAGAAGCTCTACGGACCCAACCCCTTTCCGGAAGCGGTCGAGATCGCCCACTATATTGACGACTACAGTTCCGCGAGCGATCGAATCGCGGTCTTCGGCTCCGAGCCGGAAATTTATTTTTATGCGAAGCGGCACTCCGCGACCGGATTCATCTACGTCTACGGCCTGATGGAGGAACAGAAGTATGCCTTCAAAATGCAGAGGCAGATGATCGAGGAGATCGAGTCGGCGCAGCCGCAATTTGTGGTAGCAGTGAATACGCGTGTATCGTGGTTGGCGCAGGAGGGCTCACCGCAGGCTCTGGCCTTCACTGCCTGGGCCGACAATTACCTGGGAAGCCATTATCGAATTGGTCGGAGTCGCCGACCGAGTCGGCGATCACACCGAATACCGTTGGGGCGACGCGGCCAAAGCTTATCAGCCACGCTCTCGCAACGTATTGGGGATATTCAAAAGACGAGACTGATCTGCTATCGACTACCTCCACGGCGTTGATAGAGGCGAACTCGACATTGAGGCAGCATTAACCACCTGATCTAACGGCACGGATACGCTGGGAGCATTGTCACTATCGCCAAGATATTCCGCAGTGATTGAGTCGGTTCCGACTGACAGGTACCTGGTAGTGAATGTTGCGATGCCATTACTGTTTACGACGGGGGCTCCAAGCGTAGTTGTTCCATTGCTGAACCTTACTTTTCCGCTCGGTGTTGTGGGCGCGTAGGCATTCGGCGTCACGGTTGCTGTGAATGTCACGTATTCGTTATCGGTGGAGGGATTTGGCGTTGATGCGAGGCTGATGGTGGTGGGCCACTTGTCGACCTCGACTGAGGTAAGGGCGGAGCTTGGACCGAAGCCATTCCCATCGTCTGTGTACACCGCTTTGATCCGATGGGCGCCAGCCAGGAGCGTGGAAGTCGGAAATTCCCATGCGCAGAGTTGTACTGGAGTTCCTGCTCCCAGTTCGTTCCATCGGCCATCGCTCCAGAGGTAAAAATACATCTTCCCTGTGCAGATATAGTGAAAAACGTCATGGCAGTACATATCCATGTTCGCGGTCGCGCCGAGAGTAACAGTCTCCGTGACATAAGGACCGCCGCCCTCGATGAATGCCTTGGTCTTGGATGGGCATGGAGATACATAGGCCTGTGGATTCGCTTTTGCCGGGGTTGTACCACCCGTGGCCGCCAAAGCGCCCGCGGCGACAGGCGCTGGCAAATGATTGGCAATCGCGCCGTTCGTGATTACCTGTTTAACCGTCCCTGCACTGGGCCGGAAGCTGCTGTCCCCGGTGTACGCCGCCTTGATGCTATAGGCGCCGGCCTTGGCAAAAGTAGTAGTCAAGGTTGCCGCGCCGTTGATGCTAGTGCCAGTTCCCAGAACCGTCTTGCCGAAGGAGAACGTGACCTGTTCGCCGTTTGGAATCGTTCCAAACTGCGGCGTAATCGTAGCGGTGAAAGTCACCGGCTGGCCAACTGAGGGAGATCCCGAACTAGTCAGAATGGTTTTTGTAGTGAGCGGAAGCACCTTGATGTATTCCTCCAATGTTAGGGAGGTGCTGGCGCTGTTGTCCTCGTCGCCCGAGTACGTTGCCTCGATCGGATAAGTAGCCGTCTTCGAGTAATTCATACTGACGCTTGCCTGACCGTCGCTCAACGGCGATTGTCCAATCGGTTTACCGTTCTGACTGAATGAAACTGATCCGGTCGGCGCCGTGCCGCTGCGGCCGGTCACAGTCGCCGTATAAGTAATAAGCTGATTGGTCGGTGCTGGATTGATGTTCGACGCCAGAGTTGTCGTGGTTCCGCTATTTAAGAAGTCAGGGTTGTACAACAGCACGCCGAGCGAACCCTCTTCGTTTGCTCCAGCTGTGCAAGTGGCCGCATTGGCGCACCAGTTCACGGCAAGAACATCCAGCTTTCCATCATCGTTGAGATCTGCGACTGCTATGTCGGAGAGGATGGCAGCGCCACCCGAGCCGTTAGTGAGGGGGCCGGAAAATCCACTGCCGTTGCCGAGAAGCACTGCGACTGTAGTCGAAGTTGTACTGGCCGCGATCAGGTCGAGTTTGCCGTCATCATTCACGTCGGCGACCCCAAAGACTCCCACCCCGCCGCCGGTGAAATATCGATCCGCCGACCAGAAAGTCCCGTCGCCTTTTCCTCGAAGCACGTTGATTCCATCGCTCGCGACCACCACATCGGGCTTGCCGTCGCCGTCCACGTCCACAACGCTCATCCACCCCACTCCACTACCACCGGAGTTATATTGCACGGCCGGTCTGAACGTTCCGTCGCCATTGCCGAGCAGAACCCCGACCGTCGCATAAGCTCCCACCGCGCACAGGCGGTTCTTATTTGCGGTGCACGAATTTCCCACGACAATATCGAGCTTTCCATCTGCGTTCAGGTCCGCCACTGCCACCGGAGAAGCAAATCCACCCGCTTCAGCGCGATCATAGAGTTTCGCGGCTTGAAAACTGCCGTCTCCATTGCCGAGCAGCACCGCCACTGTGCCGTGGCCGGTGCCGCAGGCTGTCGTGCCGGTCAAGGCGCAATTGGCCACCACCAGATCGAAATTGCCATC
Source organism: uncultured Acidobacteriaceae bacterium (assembly GCA_963821295.1). GTDB lineage: Bacteria > Acidobacteriota > Terriglobia > Terriglobales > Acidobacteriaceae > Acidiflorens. Next base: position 64,564 of record CAWGDB010000006.1, read on the forward strand.
GCGATTCACGTCGGCAATCGCGAACGAACTTGCGCCGAAACCTCCGGAATCGTACGTCTTGACCGGCTGCAATGTGCCATCGCCATTGCCTATCAGAATTGCGACCGATCCATCGCCATAGGTACTGTTTGTTTGGTTCAGCACCGCTACGTCGAGTTTGCCATCGTGGTTGAGATCGGCAATCGCGATCGGCTCGAATATCCCGGGTCCGTCGCCGGCGTTCCCGCCACCCGTGCCGTAGGCAACTGCCGGACGGAAAGTCCCATCGCCATTTCCAAGTAGAACTGCCACGCAGCCGGTATTTGCGGTGATGAGATCCATCTTCCCATCTCCATTCAGATCCGCCACCGCGATTGATGACGGGTTACAACCCGGTCCAGGGTCATAACTAACAACCGGTTTGAAAGTTCCATCCCCATTGCCAAGCAACACGCCGATTGTGCCATCCGGTCCGGCTGATGATGGGTTGGCAACCACCACATCTTGTTTGCCATCGCCGTTCAGGTCAGCCACGGCTAGCGTGGATGACAAGTATCCGCCCGAATCGTAGGGCACGACGGGCATGTAGACGGAGTTGCTTGTCGCGCTGACTGCGGCGGAGGTGGTCGTCTGTGCTTCGAGGCCGGATTGATTTACCACTAGCACCAATAGGAGCGCGATAAACAGGAAAGCAACAAACGGAGAGACGAAGCGGCTTGACTTCATAATGCCTCCAGCAAGACAAGGGTTGTTCTTCTCGCGAGACGAGCCCATCATAATGTAAGGGGAGGATTACGGCTAAAGCACCTGAAAGTATTGCCTTACGACTGGGGGGATGTCAAGAACGTTGGTGGGCTACTTCGAACGTAGCCCACCTTTCAGTGCCATTCTAATACTGCACGATCGCGCTGAACGATTTCGGATTAAGCGAAGCTCCGCCCACCAAGGCCCCGTCGATGCCTTCGGTCGTCATCAGAGCGTGGGCGTTATCGGGCTTGACCGAGCCCCCGTAGAGGATGCGGAGCTGGTCAGCAAATTCCTGGCCGAACGATTGGCCGGCTTCGCTGCGGATGATGCCATGGGCATCAGCGGCGATCTCAGGCGTCGCGGTCTCGCCGGTGCCGATGGCCCAAACGGGCTCGTAAGCGACAACCAGCGTTGCGGCTTTCTTGGCGGAAACTTTGTTGAAGGCGCGCAGGCATTGGCGACGGAGAACGTCGTCGGTGAGGCCGGCTTCGCGCTCTTCGAGGACTTCGCCCACACAGACGATGGGGACGAGTCCGGCTTCGAGGGCGGACTTGAGTTTGAGGTTGACAGTATCGTCGGTCTCGCCGAAATATTGCCGGCGCTCGGAGTGTCCGATGATGACGTGGGTGGCGCCGACGGCGACCAGCATGCTGGCACAGATTTCTCCCGTGAAAGCGCCTTCGCTTTGCCAGTTCATGTTTTGCGCGCCGACGGCGACGTTTGAGCCGCGCGTTTCATGGACGGCAACGTCGATCGCGAGATAGGTGGGGCAGACAACGATTTCGTCGCGCTCGTGATCTTTAACCAGCGGCAGGAAATCGTGGAAGAAGTCGCGGGCCTGGTCGGGCGTTTTATACATCTTCCAGTTGGCGGCAATCAGCTTTTTTCTCATGAAGACCTTTCTCACAATAATGACTCAAGACCATCAATCAAGACTATCGAAGATAGCGGAATTTGCGGGCAGACCGCGAGAAATCTTTTCGGCGGCGCGGACGTAGGTGTTGCAGTCAGACGCGCTGAAGAGGACAAAGCGAATGTGCTCAAGATGGGTCGCGAGCGGGAGATGTTCGACGACCGCTCGCACGGCGACTTCGGCGGCATTCTGAATCGGATAACCGTAGGCTCCGGTGGAGATGGAAGGGAAGGCCAGCGAGCGGATGCCGTGATCGTCGGCGAGGCGGATCGACTCGCGATAGCAACTGGCGAGAGTCTCGGCCTCACGCTGCTTGCCTCCGCGATAAATGGGGCCGACGGTGTGGACGACATACTTCGCGGGCAGACGGCCTCCAGTAGTGATGACTGCTTTTCCGGCGGGCAGCGTGCCGATCTTGCCTACGATGCGCCGGCACTCTTCGAGGATGGATGGGCCGCCCGCACGATGAATGGCGCCATCGACGCCGCCCCCGCCGAGCAAGGAAGAGTTGGCCGCGTTGACGATGGCTTCGGTTGTCTCCTTGGTGATGTCGGCGGGCCCGCCAAGTTCGAGGGTTCTGCCGGTGGTGAATATTAGTCTGGCTGCGAAGTCGAGCATAGGAGTTAAGAGTTGATCGTGCTGCCCGGTGACTGTGACGCGCGAGCCACGGCAGCCGCCGGACGCCGGGCTCTACGATCGGCCAACGGTGGCTTAACTATCTGCCGATTTTCTGGGCTGTGAATTCCACATAGGTTACGAACTCCTCCGGTTTTCCCGGCGGCGCGAGTTCAAACTTTTCGGTCACGGAAGCCGCCCCAACTTTGGTGTAGGTCATACGGGCCCGAGTACCAGAGGGCGCCGCATCGCTCAAGAACTGAATGGAGTCACCGCCCGGAGCGACGGTAACTGCGTACCGGATGACATGGTTTTCGTTGTCAAAGAAGATGGCACGCAGGGAGCTGTCCGCAGGATCGTGATACACATACAAGAAATCGTCATGCGAAAAAGCTGCGCGGTCCTTGCTTGCCGGATAATCAAGATGGACTTTGCGAAGCAGTACCGTGCCGTTCATCTCGGGTTCGAAGCTGGAGGATCCCTTGGCTTGACCGGGCTGGCCCCCTCCGGTCCATGTCCACTGACCAAGGAGAAAATCGAAATCTTTCCATTGGTTGGGCCGAGGTTGTTGGGCATGCGCCGCCGAGAACGCGAGCAGCAGAACCGTTAGGAAACTCGTCCTCCAGTTCATTTTGGCACCTCCAGAATCCGAATGGCGCTCGTGGCACGAGTTTTAAGCTCTACTCCCCAAGGCTCAATCTTAGAGCCGAAGCGTGAAGCTCACGCCCAAAGCCTATTTCTTATCCGTCAACGCTTCCACGCCCGGCAGCTTTTTGCCTTCCAGAAATTCCAGCGACGCTCCACCCCCGGTTGAGATGTGGGTGATCTTGTCGGCTACGCCGGCCGCTTTGACGGCGGCTACCGAATCTCCTCCGCCCACGATTGTCGTTGCTCCGGCATTGTCGGCCACCGCATGCGCGATTTTATTCGTGCCCTTCGCGAACGGCGGCATTTCGAAGACTCCCATCGGACCGTTCCACACGATGGTTCGCGCCCGCGCAATCTCGTCCGAGAATGCCTCGATGGTTTCGGGGCCGATGTCAAGGGCCATCATGTTGTCGGGAATGGGCTGGCTGGGGCCGACGATTCTTGTCAGCGCGCTGGCGTCGACGCGGTCGGCGATCACATGGTCCGATGGCAGCAGAAATTTGACCTTGTGTGCCTTGGCCTGCTGCAGAAGATCTTTGGCCAGGGAGAGCTTATCCTCTTCTACAAGCGATCTGCCAACCGCCTGCCCCTGAGCCTTGAGAAAAGTGTAGGCCATGCCTCCGCCAATGATGAGCACGTCGACTTTGTTGAGCAGATTCTGGATGACTCCGATTTTGTCGCTGACTTTGGCGCCGCCGAGAATGGCAACAAACGGCCGCTCGGGATTCTGCAGGGCCCGCCCGAGGTATTGCAACTCCTTCTCCATAAGAAGCCCGGCGGCGGACTTCTGGAGATGTTTGGTGATGCCCACCGTGGAGGCATGCGCGCGGTGGGCGGTGCCGAACGCGTCATTGACGTAGTACTCGGCGAGCTTGGCGAGTTGCTTCGAGAAATTCTCGTCGTTTGCTTCTTCTTCCGCGTGGAAGCGCAGGTTTTCGAGCAGCAGGGCTTGTCCCTTTTCTAGTTTGAGGGCGACTTCCTCGGCTTCCGGGCCAACACACTCGGGACAAAATCCGACATTTTCCCCGCGCGAGAGTTCACGATCCAGCAGCATGCGCAGCCGCTCGGCGACCGGCTTCAGGCTCATCTTTGGATTGGGCTTGCCCTTGGGGCGTCCGAGATGCGAAGCGAGGATGAGGCGCGCGCCGTGGCGCAGAGCGTACTCGATCGAGGGCAGAGTTTCGCGGATGCGCGTGTCGTCCATGACGCGGCCGTTGTCGAGCGGGACGTTGAAGTCGACCCGCATGAAGATTCTGTGATCGTTGAGGGGCAGATCGCGAATGGATAATTTCGTCATGAGTGCATCCTTAATATGTCGCTGCTCGCTACTGGAAGATCGCGGGAACCCGTCGTTCGCTGTTCGTCGTTCGCCGCCAGCCTGTGTTGTCCAGTGGATTTGCGAACGACGAACAGCGAACGACGAACGACGGTTCTCGACGTTGCGAGCTTACAATCCCTTCGTCGCCATGTACTTGATCAGATCGCGCACCCGGCAGGAGTATCCCCATTCATTGTCGTACCAGGAGATTACCTTGACCAGGTTGCCGCCCACCACCAGGGTCATCTTGGCGTCGACGATCGAGGAGCGCGCATCGCCTTTGAAGTCGCAGGAAACCAGCTCCTCTTCCTCATATCCAAGGTAGCCCTTCAACGGGCCCGACTCGGAGGCCTGCTTGAGGGCGGCGTTGACCTCTTCCTTGCTGGTTTTCTTTTCGACCAGCGCAACCAGGTCGACAACCGAAACGTTCGGCGTGGGCACGCGCATCGCAAAGCCATCGAGCTTGCCGGCGAGTTCGGGGATTACGAGTTTAACCGCTTTGGCGGCGCCGGTCGTAGTCGGAATCATGTTGAGTGCGGCGGCGCGGGCGCGACGCAGATCCTTGTGCGGGAAGTCCAGAATAACCTGATCGTTGGTGTAGGAGTGGATGGTGGTCATCGTGCCGCTGATGATCTTAAAGTGATCCTGGATGACCTTGGCCACCGGAGCCAGGCAATTGGTGGTGCAGGAAGCATTCGAGATCACGTGGTGCTTGGCATGATCGTACTTGTCTTCGTTAACTCCGAGCACGACCGTGAAATCCTCATTCTTGGCGGGCGCGGAGATGATGACCTTCTTCACGCTGCCGCGCAGATGCTTCTTCGCGTCGTTTGCGTCCGTGAAGCGGCCGGTGGATTCGATGACGATCTGTGCGCCCACGGAATCCCAGGGAAGCGCGGCGGGATCTTTCTCCTTGAAAACCTTGATGGTCTTTCCGTCGATCGAAATGCTGTCGGCGCCCGCCGTAATCGTATTGGGCAGGTTGCCGAGAATAGAGTCGTACTTAAGAAGATGCGCGAGCGTTTTGGGATCGGTGAGATCGTTAACCGCGACAAATTCGAGGTTCTTGTCGGCGAGCGCCGTGCGAAGAACATTGCGTCCGATGCGTCCAAAACCATTAATGCCAACTTTCACAGCCATGGAGCCTCCGTAAGAATAAAGTTTGAGTGCCGAATCAGGATAAAACAGGGCCTAAGGACAACCTTTGATGGTAACAAAGCGGAGCAGAATGCGTAAATGAGAGGGCGGGAACGAAGGGCTCGGGCTGAACTCGTTTTTGAAAGGGCGCGGCTTCAGCTTCGCATCGTGGCCTGCATTAGTTTGATTATGAAGACGCAGGTGTGATCTCCACATAGGTATCGGTGTTCCGCCACAAAAACGGCACACGCGCCAGCCAATATTTCGCTTTGATGGCGCGACGGACGCGATCCGCATCTTCGAATGGCAAAATGCGGGCCGTGGCAAAAAACTCCGGCCCGGTAATCCTTCCGCGAATTGTGCAGGGTGCGATTTTAACCTGCGCGTTATTGCGCAGGCGCTTGACCTTCCCGAGCTTGCTGTTGGTCATGAAGTACAGCTTGTTGCCCTCTTCGGCAAACCAGATGGGTGTATAGACGGCGACTCCGGTCTTGCGGAAGGTGGCGAGCGAGAGGTAGCGCTGTCCGTGTATCTCGGCTGGGATCGGCATCTCTCTTATTTTAATCACCCCGCGCGGTGAGTGTGACGCGCTTCAGCAGATTCCCGCATCCCAGCAGATTCCAACCATTAATCTCAGCCGAAAATGTGAAGCGGCCAGTCGAACTGGCGCGCACGGTGTCTTACAATTACGCTTTATCAAGCGGTGGGGTAAATGGAGAATCGCTGGCAGCAATGGGAAGGTCGAACCATCGACGGGAAATTTCTGTTAGGGAATTATCTGGGCGGCTCCGATGAGTGTGCTGTATTCCGCGCGCGCGTTGTCGAAGGACGTGGGGGTGATCACCGGATTCGAATCGAGGAAGAACCCGCGGACTTGGCGATCAAACTGACGGACGTGGCAGACGCTGAGAGCCAACTGCGCCAGTGGAAAACCGCGAGCGAACTGGTGCATCCGAACCTGATACGTATTTTCGCGATGGGACGTGCAGAGGATGGCCCGGACGGCCTCCGGGAGTTGGTGTACGCGGTCGAGGAACTTGCGGAAGAGAACCTGGCGCAGATTCTTCCGGAGCGGGCACTCACGCCCGAGGAAGTACGCGGGATGCTGGGCCCTGTGCTTTCGGCGCTCGAGTTCATTCACGGCAAGGGTCTTGTGCATGGACAAGTACGGCCGTCGAATATCCTGGCGGCTGGGGATATGGTGAAATTGTCAAGCGACAGTTTGCGGACGGCTGGCGAAATTCCGCAAAGTGTGAGTCCGCTGTACGATGCGCCGAAAATCCTGACGGCGGGACTTTCGCCAGCAAGCGACGTGTGGTCGCTGGGAATCACGCTGCTCGAGGTGCTCACGCAACGCGTGCCCGTGTGGGATCCGGCGCGCATGATCGGGCCGGCTGTGGCCGAAGATATTCCGGAACCATTTCGCGGCATTGCGCAGTGCTGTCTGCAAGTAGATCTGGCGAAGCGGTGCGGAGTGCGGGAGATTACCAATCGACTGGAAGGCCGGCCAGCAAGAAAGTTGGCGCTGGCAGCAGCTGTGCCAGCCGCGCCAATCGAGGTGGCTCAAAAGAAGACGGCGAAGGGACCGTATTTGCTGGTGCTAGTGGCGGCCATGGTGGTGGCCATTTTTCTGATCGTGCGGCCGCGGCCAGCGAGCGGGCCATCCGAGGGTCAGACTTGGTCAGCTCCGCCGCAAACAACTTCATCGCTGCCGACGGGCCAGACTACTCCCGCCGAGCAACCAATGGCGCAGCCGCCCGCGAGTGGCGCGCAGCAGCCAGCGGCCCAAACTGGTGCCGCAGGCACGCCTCCGGCACCGGATGAGACGAAACAGCCCAGTTCAAATGGGCGGTCATCAGCGGAGCTTGGTGGTGAGCAGAAGAATGCTGCGACCGGCGAGATTGTCGAACGGGCAATGCCGCAGGTGTCTCCCGGTGCGCAGCGGACCATTCGTGGCAGGATCAAGGTGCGGGTGAGAATGCAGGTCGATGCTGCTGGCAACGTGACCGACGCGCGACTGAAACAATCAGGTTCCAGCAGGTATTTCGCGCGCGCCGCGCTGGAAGCAGCCAGGCGCTGGAAGTTCGCTCCCGCGTCCGCTGGAAACCGGCGCGACTGGATAGTGCTATTTGCTTTCACTCGCGCAGGCACGGAAATGTTAGCGACCCGCGCGCATTGATTGTGTTCATAGTAAGCCTGCCGCTTGCAGTAAGAGCAGGACTCCGATCAGGGCGAGGCCGAAGTAGAGGTATTGGTAAAAAGCATTTCCGTGAAGGCGATGATTGATCGCTCTGCCCAGGAACACGCCGACCAGCGCGACTGGCAGCGACAGCAGGTAATAGTGGGTGACGGCGCGTGTCCAGAGTCCGGCGACCCAATAACCAGCCATGCCGATGATGCTGGCGGGCAGAAAATATCCTTGCAGGGTTGCGCGGAAGTGCGGCGCTGACCATCTCCGCATGGCTCCGTAGATAACCAGCGGCGGGCCGTTCATTCCGTAGGCTCCGCCCAACACTCCGGCAAAGAATCCGGAGACGAAGAGCCATCCGCGGTGATCCTGTTGCAACTCGAGCGGAGCGCGTCCGGTAGCCTTGTGGCCGAATAATGAATAGAGGGCGAACAGCAGGATGATCACCGCCAGTGTTGCCTTGACGGCGCGCTGGTGAGTGCTTGTCAGCAGCAGCAATCCGAGCGGAATTCCAAACAAGCTCGCAAGCAACAACCAGCCTGCGCTCTGGATGTGAATCTTCTTCCAGTCTTGCGCTACCACGATGGCGGCGACTGTGATCGAGACCAGGACCGCGAGCGGCGCTGCGACGCCGAGCGGAATGCAGAAGGCGAGCAGTGGAACGGCGACCAACGCTTCGCCAAATCCGAAGGCGGACCGAATGAGCGTGGCGATGAAGATGATGGATAAAACATATACGGACGTGACGGTCATTCGGTGGCTTCGATCCTGACTTGTATGAGTGTAAATGCCGTCTGTTCGCAACGTCCTCATGTTCCTCCTCCACGTAGTGTTATACAAAAGGGTGCGCAGAATCAGGCCGTCGCGAAACCAAGTTTGTCAGAGGAGTTCTGTGTCGCAGCTGGCCTGGGATCCGAAAAGTGAAACGCCAGATTCAATCAGACGCTGCGAAGCGGCGCAGGATTACAGCCCACGCGTAAGCCGTCGGCGATGACCGGGAAATGTGGGAGCCCCGTACGTGACAGAAACGCCATCGCGAGAGTTTTGCGGAGACAGCGGCCATGAGCGAAGCCGAACCGCATGTCCGCGCAACGTTATCACACGTGACTGATCCATAGGTCACCGCGATTTCTGAAAGTTTATCAATATACTTCTCACCGCAGACTGCTCGACCCATCGAGAGCTTCTCTCTGCGACATTCTCAGGAGAAAGAATCATGCGAGCAAAAGCGATCCTAGTGTGCTCTTTTCTACTCATTTCCTGTATCGCTGCTGGAGCAGCGACCTACAAAACGGTTTACTCATTCTCCGGCTATAACGACGGTGAAAATCCGTTCCCAGCGGTTATTTTTGACCAGGCTGGCAGCCTCTACGGAGTCGCAGCCTACGGTGAAGAGAGCGAAGGAACGATCTTTCAACTCACTCCTACGCCCGGTGGCTGGACGTTCATCGGTTTACACCAGTTTGACCTCAGTGATACCGAAGGGGCGGGACCGATCGGCGGTCTGGCTATCGATGAAGCCGGCAATCTCTACGGAACCGCCAGCTACGACCACGGCAAAACCGAGTGCGGCACGCTCTTCAAGATGTCACTGTCTGAAGGTTTCAGCGTTCTACATTATTTTACCGGCCCAGATGGATGCGATCCCGAGTCGACTGTGACCTACAGCAACGGCGCGCTCTTTGGAGCAACCAAGGGTGGCGGTGCCAAGGGTCAAGGTACCGTCTTCTCCATGAATACGTCCGGAGGTTCGTTTCAATTCACTTCATTCACGGGAAAGAACGGAACCCAGCCGTTGAGCGCCTTAACCCCCGGGGGCTATGGAACGGCCTACTCCGGAGGAGGGAATGGCCAGGGCATCATATACAAGCTGGATCCGGTTAAAGGGATAATCCGCAAGCACAGCTTCACCGTGACCGGCGTAGCGGGCTATGCCCCCATGGGTGATTTGCTCGCTCTAAATGTTGGTGGTGTTCGAACCATGTATGGAACCAACTCTGCCGGAGGCGTGGGCGGTGGCGGCACTGTCTATCGGCTCACGGAGATTCAACCGAACTCTGACCTTTGGCGAGTCAGTGTCTTGCACTCCTTTTCTTCGTCTTCCGGTAGCGAGCAGGGATGGGCCCCCATGACAGGCCTGACCGCCGATGCAGCCGGCAATCTCTACGGAACTACCGATAACGGGGGCGCGGGTTGTGGCACCGTCTACAAACTCTCGCCTGCAAAAAACAACAAATGGACGCATAACGTCCTGTACAGCTTCGACGCATCCCAGTCCGATGGCTGCCAGCCAACCGGCGGCGTTGTATTCGATAAGGCTGGGAACCTGTATGGAACGACGCAGTGGGGAGGAGACTACTCCTACGGCGCCGTCTACGAAATCACTCCGTAATAGTAAAGGGAGTGTCGATTCGCAATCAGTTAGCACACGCCAGGTGCACGAAACCACAACCAGCGCCCCGCCGAAAGGCGGGGCTTTTGCGCGGAGAGGAAGCGTCCGCGCTGCACATTGGTCGCACCTCTCTCTTAGCGGTAACTCGCCATAGGCGCTCCTCTCGCACCGAAAAGATTTACTTGGCAGTATGAACGCGCGGGCAGACGTACCGGTGAGCATTGAACTGTTGCTGGATCGCCCTCTGCTCGTCCCGTTTGCCGCGGGATCCATCTCCGCGAATTTCCTTCGCCCAATCGCATGCGGACCAGGCGACAAATCCCGTTTTCCTGATCGATAATGAGCGTGACCCTTTTCATACGCAGCTCAGCGGCCTTGGGGCGTCGCTGCCTTCATCAATTCCACGAACATCTGGTTGAATTTTGGCAGGTCTAAATCCATCTGGATTTCGACTGGGCGTGCGTTCAACTTTGGGTTGTCTTTGTCGGTCCAGGTGAGCGTGTTTCCGTAGGCTGCGCCGTGGTCGATGTCCACGCTCATGTAGCGCGTTTCTTTCCTGGTGATCAGGGTCGGATCGATCCAGGCGGCGGCTGCGAGTTCATCCCACATATAGGAGCCGCCCTGGTCGGCCATAAAGTACTTGACCACGTATTGGGCGGCGGGGCTTTTGCTTTTGCTGATTTCATCAATCATTTTGTGAGTGATTCTGGTTTTGACGGAGATATCAACGGGCGTGCAGACGATCTTTTTCCAGGGCGCTTCCAGCACTCTCTTGGCGGCCTCGGGATCGAACCAGAAATTAAATTCGTGGCGCGGACTGCTCGTGAACTCCGGATCGTCGGTCTGCGGGCTCAGGCTTCCGCCCATAAAGACCAGGCCTTCGGCCAGTTCGGCGAAGTGGGGATCGATCGCGTTGGCGAGCGCCAGGTTCGTCATCGGCCCGCCTTCGTAGATGGTCACCTCATGGGGATACTTGTGCACCATGCGGATCAGAAAGTGAGCAGCGTCCTCGTCGGCGGGCTTGGTGGTGGGCTGTCCTTCGGGCAGCTTCGGGATCACGTCATGTTCGTGCCACCAGCGATCATCCCAGGCTCCGGCGAAGGCGACGTTGCCGTATCTCGCCTGCCACAAAAGAGCTTCGTTGCGGCGATGGACGAGCGGAAATACGGCTCCGGGAACGACTGGAATGTCGGTGCGTCCAATCAGTTCGAGGAGGCGTAAAGTGTGCGCGACCTCTTCGTCGCGCCACTGGTTTCCGCTGACCACGGTGATGCCCAGCACTTCTACTTGCGGAGACTGAATCAGGGTCAACAGCGTTTGCATGTTGCTGCCGCCGGGGCCGGAGCAATCCTGATTGATGACGACTTTGCGGCGGGACTGGGCGAAGGCGGCGGTGGTTGCAATCAGGAAAAAGAAGGCTAACAGGTGGCGTTTTGGAGTTGTCATCACAACCTCTTTGGGTGGTCGACTTCGGACAGTGTGATGATTCACTCTACAAGGCTGGGTCGACTCGCGCTACGCGTGATCTGTGGCAGATGCTTGCAGCGCTAAGCCGTCAAGATGAGTGCGGAATGATCGGTTCGAAGGCCGAGAGGTTGGCGGACTTTTATTGGACACGAGAAAAAATACGGTATTACATTTAGAAGGCGAGTTCTTAGTGTAATCGTTGTCAACAATTGACCTTCGGTTGGTTTCAACTTCTCCCCCAAAATCTTAGCGGCAGAGCGTTCTAGTATACTTTTCCCAATTTCAATTGGGACACTTTTCAACGGAACAATTCGCCGGGGGGAAGCCGCGATGACTCTCAGGTTTTTGAAATTAGTTCATTTAAAGAACAGTTCGAGCTTTCGGATTCGACGTCATGCTCCGGCTATTATGGCCTCTCTGTCGCCAGCAGCAATCAGCACCGTTATTGCCGCCATGCTGATCACGACAGTGGGCTGTGGTGGTGGTTCATCCCAGCAAGGTGGCAGCGCAGGTACGGCGACATTTTCTCCCACGTCAGGGCCCGTAGGCACGATGGTGACGATCACGGGCGCCGATTTCTCTTCACCACAATCGGTGAGCATCGGTAATGTACCAGCGATTGTCGTCAGCCAGTCGACCAGTTCGTTACTGGCGTTAGTCATGCCCGGAGCGACATTTGGCGCTGTGAGCGTGACGACACCAGCTGGAACGTTCAATAGCAAAAGCATGTTTAGCGTCACTGCTACTGGCGTCCCCACAACGCAGCAAGGTAATAAACTCACGGGTTCGGGAAACGTCAGCCCATCCCAACAAGGGTATTCGGTCGCAGTTAGTGCGGACGGCAACACTGCCGCGGTGGGCGCTCCGAACGATAATTCGGGTGTGGGTGCCACGTGGGTATTTGTCCGCTCCGGCACTACTTGGACCCAGCAGGGCAGTAAGTTAGTTGGAAATGGAACTGTAGGCAACGCTGGGCAAGGTTCTTCAGTCGCTTTGAGCGCGGATGGCAACACTGTTCTAGAGGGCGGACCCTACGATGATACGCATGTAGGTGCTGCCTGGGTATTTACGCGTTCAGGTTCCACCTGGACACAGCAAGGCAACAAGTTGGTTGGAAATGGCGCCGTGGGCAATGCTTGGCAAGGTACAGTCGCTTTGAGCGCGGATGGCAACACTGCATTCATAGGCGGTCCTGAAGACGGTTCAGGTGTAGGCGCGGTGTGGGTTTTCACTCGGTCAGGCTCAGAGTGGACGCAACAAGGCAACAAGTTGGTCGGAACTGGATACACTTTTAGCCCAGCCGAGGGAGCGACTATCGCCCTGAGCTCTGACGGAAACACGGCTCTGATCGGGGGCTTTGTCGACAACTTAAATGTCGGAGCGGTTTGGGTGTTTGTGCGCTCCGGTACAACCTGGATGCAACAAGGCAACAAATTAGTGGGAACCGGTTCAATTGGTATGTCCCAGCAGGGGACTGCGGTTGCTCTCAGCGCGGACGGCAATACCGCTGTGATCGGCGGTTCGTACGATAACTCAGGCACAGGCGCGGCGTGGGTGTTCACTCGCTCAGGTACGAGCTGGGCACAACAGGGCAATAAGCTAATCGGAACTGGAGCGACTCCCTATGCCAATCAAGGGTACTCCGCCTCACTCAGTTCGGATGGAAACACAGCCATCGTGGGAAGCAAAAGCGATGGGGTTTGGGTATTCACTCGCTCTGGCTCAGCGTGGACTCAGTCTGGTAACGCGCTTGTGGCAACAGGCGCTATTGGCACAGCTATTCGAGGATACTCTGCGTCTATCAGCGCAGATGGGAACACGGCTCTGACCGGAGGGCCTGGCGATAACTCCTATACGGGCGCGGCGTGGGTCTTCACACGGTAGCAAGTGTTGCAAATCTCGAACCGGTTGGTCCGAATGAGCATCGTGCTTTGTTCTTGATGGCAAATAGGCATAGTTCGTCGGTTGGTGAAATATCGCCTTTACACTCATCATCTTGGTAACGCGCGATATCGATTCCATGACATGTCGGCTCCCATTCTCGATTATGATCTCCTAGTAAGAATCCATGGGCAGGATGCGCACAGGCGGGAAGAGTCTCCAAATCGCATTAGGGGTGCGCCGACTCGTGAGCCTAGGCCTGACACTGGCGCTGGCACTGATTCCCGTCCAGGCGCGCGCGCAACTACAGCAACCAGAACAACAGCAGCAACAGCAACCAGAACAACAGCAGCAACAGCAACCAGTCATCCGTTTTGTGCGCGATCCCGATTCTGCGCCGGACCTCAAGGTCAAAGACCTCGACGGAAGAGAGCTCACCCTGCAGATGTACAAAGGCAAAGTGGTGCTGCTGAACTTCTGGGCCACATGGTGCGGGCCGTGCCGCGCGGAAATTCCCGGCCTGATCCGAATTCAGGACGCATATAAAGACCGCTTGCAGATTATCGGCATGAATGTCGATGATGACGACGCCGAGCGGCTACGCGCGTTCGTGAAAGACAAGGGCATCAACTATCCGGTGGCGATGACCTCGGTGGCGGTGCGCCTTGCCTATGGAGGCATCAGTGCGCTGCCCACGCTTTTTGTCATCAATCAGGAAGGCAAAATGGTGCAAAAGCATGTGGGGCTGTTCGATCCAGTGCTGTACGAGATCGAAGCTCGCGCCCTGCTGAACATGCCGGTTCCGGCGAGAGTAGAAACCTTTGAAGACACCGGTGAAGTGTCTCTGAAGCACGCGGACCGCGCGACCATGCTGCCGGGAATCGACACATCAAAACTGACCCAGGAACAGCGCATGGCCGCGTTGCACAAGCTCAATGCGGAAACCTGCGATTGCGGATGCAAATACACGCTCGCGCAATGCCGCATCTCCGATCCCGGATGCAAGACCAGCAAAGAACGCGCTGCAGCCATCGTGAGCGAAGCCGCAAAATTACCGCCCAAGGATGGGCATGGAACTACTGGTGCGCCGACTTCGCCCGCGCCATCAGGATCTGCCGATCCACCGATACCACGCGGGCGCAAATAGAACCTGCACTCAACACCCTCCCTGCCGATCGGCCAGGTCATGTTGGCGATAAATCGCGATTTCACTAAGAACCGGGCAGTCGGCAAAGTCATCTTGGTTTGCGTCTCTGAAGTTATGGCTGTGGAGCAGTTATCGGACTTATGGTCTGGGAAAAGACGGAGCGGTGCGGGTCAACGGGTGGGAAGTTCTGAAATTGAGGATGCGAAGGCCCGCCGCGTAAAACGTACGGGTGTCTGTCCGCCTTGGTACTCATGTCTTGAACGGCACGAGACATGGGGCACCCGCGGCTGATTCTCCGCATGAACACTAACGTGCATTTTCTGCGTGTCATGCGCATTGAAGCAGAATGCCGGAAGGTAGCTGTTAGCGCTTGGCTTCCATCTGGCGACGCGCCTCTTCGCAGGCTTGGACCGGGTCGCGTCCCGTGACTTGTTTGTACCAGGCGGGATGGAACGTCCATGCCCAGGCTTCGCTGACCGCGCCGCGGATCATTGCCTGGAAGGTACCCGGCTCGCCGAAGGTGCTCTGGTAGATGTGGATGAAGATTCCGCCGAGCATGATGAGAGCGGAGATGTCATGAAGAACGTAGCTAACGGCGACTGCGGTTCCGCCGAAGGAGGGCGCACCAGCCCACATGATGATGCCGGTGATCAGGTAGACGATGCAGCCGCCGACGATCTCCCAGAACATAACCTTCTGCCCGGCGTTGAAGAAGCCGGTTTCGGGCGGGTCCATTTTTGTCTCGTTGCTGACGATTTTATGTACATTGCGCATCCAGTTCGTGTCGCCGGGGGCCCAAAGCATGAGCCGGAGCCAGTTGAGCGCTTGCAGGGAGAAGAGGACGACGAAGGCTACGCCGAAGTAGGGATGCATGATGCGGCTGAGTTGTCCGCCGCCGAAAATCGGTGTGAACCAGCGGAAGAGCCAGGGAAGATAAATGCCGAACCCGGTGAAGAGGGCGAGGAAGAAGAAGAGGGCTATTGACCAGTGAAGGATGCGGTCGTAGACGGGATGGCGAAGGAGTTCTCCGAGATAGACGGTAGTGCGGCCCATCGAGTCGACCTTACGGCGAGCCCGGTCATCGAAACGGTCGATTGCGTTAGTGGACACGGGCGGCTCCTTCTCGCGTACTGTGTACAGATGCTTTGGCATTAACGCGTGGCATTCCCCCGAGCGCAGTTCGGCCGGACAGCCGAGGGCGGCTGTCCCTACGCAATCCGCTATGCGTCGATGGGCTAGACGTCGACGCGCTATACGTTGATGAGCTAGACATGGTCGACTCGCTTTTCTGGCGGCTCCGGTTGGACCATACGCGGGCCGGCGGTTACGTAGTGAGCGAGCACGCCCAGGAAGCCGAACAGGGCGAAGGTTCCAAGAACGGGCTTGAAGAGCCACTTCCAGACCGTGTAGCTCCACGGGATCGTCGGATTCTTCGGCAGGCCGCCGTAGCGTTCAGGATCGGTAGCGTCGTGCAGCACATAAATGACGTGCGTGCCGCCGACGGAGGAGGGATCGTAGACGCCAGCGTTCTGAAAACCGAAGTTGTCTTTTAGCTGTTTGGCGCGCTGGTTGGCGATGAAGCTCATGTCTTCTTTGCTGCCGAACTTGAGGCATCCCGTTGGACAGGCCTTGATGCACGCGGGTTCCAAGCCCTGGCCGACGCGATCGGAACAGAGCGTGCACTTGTAAACTTTTTTCGTCATCGGATTGAAGCGCGGAATGTCGAAGGGACATCCTGAGACGCAGTATTCGCAGCCGATGCAATTTTCCTGGTTGAAGTCGACGATGCCATTGGCGTATTTGACGATCGCGCCATCGGCGGGACAGGCGGCGAGGCAGCCGGGATCGGAGCAGTGCATGCACTGATCCTTGCGCATGAGCCACTGGATGGTGCCGTCGGGATTCTGGTGCTCATTGAACTTGATGAGGTTCCAGAAATTCCAGTTGGTCTTCGGCATCGTCTGGTAGGTGTTGTCGAAGGTGGTGGGCTGGAACGGCAAATCGTTCCACTCCATGCACGCGACTTCGCAAGCCTTGCATCCGATGCAGGTGGTGGTGTCGATGAGCTTGCAGACCTCAAGATCGCGCTGCATGCCAAGGCCCTGCGACGGACCGGAGTGGCCCGAGATCTGGTCAGCTTGGAGTGTCTTACGGTCTGCCATGTGTTTCTCGTCCTGTATTTTTCTTACGGCGCAACTGTCTCTCGCCGTTTAAAGGCTACGAGCCGCGAGCTTCGAGTTACGAGCGAACAGCGAACGACGAACGACGACTTAAACTTTTTCGATCTTCACCAAGAAACCCTTGAACTCGGGTGTGAAAGCATTCGGATCAATGATCGTCGGCGTCAGCTGATTGGCCAGCGTCTTGGCGGTTTTGCCTTCATCCTCGGCAATGCCGCGGAATCCCCAGTGAATGGGAATGCCGATCTGGAATGTCTCCTTGCCATCGATCTTCATGGGGCGAATGCGGCGCGTGACCATCGCCTTGGCGATATAGTCGGCGCGCGCGCTCGTCACTTTTATTTTTTCGCCGCCTTTAATGCCCATTCTCTCGGCCAGTTCGAAGGGAACTTCGACGAACGGCTCGGGCACAAGCTCAACGTTCATGGGATTGTTCTTGGTCCAGTAGTGATAATGCTCGGTCAGCCGATAGGTGGTGCAGATGACGTTGTAGCCCTGCTCGACTGTGCCGTACTTGTCCAGCGGCGTCTTGTATTTCTTCACGACCGGGTTGTGGGACTGATTAGGATGCAGGATGTTGGCGATCGGGCTTTCGATCGGCTCGTAGAATTCGGGGAACGGTCCATCGTTCATCGGTCCGAGGGGAACGAAAATACGTCCGACGCCCTCCGGGTTCATGATGAATGGACCCATGTGATCTTTGGGCGCGGAGTCGGGCTTGAAGTCGGGGACATCGTTGCCGACCCAGGTTTGCTTGGCTTCGTCCCACCAGACTTGGCGGCGCGAAGGATCCCAGGGTTTACCTTCGAGATCGCACGATGCGCGATTATAGAGAACTCGGCGATTGGCGGGCCATGACCATCCCCAGTTGGGATAGATGCCGAGACCAGAAGGATCTTCGGTGCCGCGGCGCTGCATCATGGCACCCGCTTCGGTCCAGGAGCCGCAGTAGAGCCAGTTGCCACTCATGGTCGTGCCATCGTCTTTCAACCACGCGAAGCCGGGGAGTTGCTGGCCGGCCTTTAGAGTGACATTCGTCTTCGGATCGGTGATCTCGGCGAGAGCTTTGCCGTTGATCTCCTTAGCGACTTCGGCGAGCGAAGGGTTGTAGGGAGTTGTGTATCCCCATGACGCGTTCAGAATCGGGTCGGGGAACTTGCCGCCCTCCTTCTTATAGAGCTCACGCACTTTCAGGAAGATGGTGGCCAGAATTTCCTGGTCGAGACGGGCTTGTCCTGGCGGCGGCAGCGCGACGTGCTTCCATTGCAGCCAGCGCGCGGAGTTGACGAAAGTGCCGTCTTTCTCCGCGAAGCCTGCGCCCGGCAAGCGGTAGACCGTGGTGTTGATCTTCTTCTGCTCGTCGGCGGTGATGCCGGGAGCGCGCCAGAATTCGCTGGTCTCGTCGGGATAGATTTCGCAAACCACCAGCCAGTCGGCCTTTTTCAGGGCATCGATGTTCTTGTTGGAATCCGGCCCGATCATTACGCCGTTCATGCCGAAGGCGAACAGCCCTTTGACGGTGCCTTCGTACATGTTGTTCCAGATGTTTACCCAGGAATAGTTGCGGTCGATCTTGGGCAGGTAATGGAAGGCGAAATTGTTCTCTTTAGTGGCGGCCGCGCCGTACATCGCTTTCAGGAACGAGACCATGAACTTCGGCGTGTTCGACCAGTAATTGAATGATTCCCATGGATCGGGCTTAGCGGAAGTCGGGGTCGTGCGTTTGAGGAAAGTTGCCAGGTCGGCGTCGTTGGGGTTGGGCATCTTCAGGTAGCCGGGCAGAATGTCAAAGATGCCGGCCATGTCGGTTGCGCCCTGAATGTTGGAGTGGCCGCGGAGCGCGTTGACTCCACCGCCGGCTCGACCAACGTTGCCCAGGATCAACTGCAACATGGCGGCGGTGCGGATGATCTGCGTGCCAAAGCTGTGCTGGGTCCAGCCGACGGCATAGATGATGGTGGAGACCTTCTTCATGTCTCCGTCTTTGCGGACGGACGTGTAGAGGTCGGCGGCTTTGAGGAATTGATCTTTGGGAATGCCGGTGATGCGCTCGACGATCTCGGGTGTATAACGCGAGTATTGCTGCTTCAGGAGTTGGAAGACGCAACGCGGATGCTGGAGAGACAGATCGTAGGCAACTTTGGGAGGCAGAGAGGCGGGTGCGGCGGCCGCACCTCCGGCTTTAGCTCCCATGGGGCTCGCTGCCTGATAGCCATGGCCTTCGCTGCTTCCGGCGCTATGCGCGGCGTGGGCTTGCGAATTCTGACTCGGAGGCGTCGCAGTGACCGGCTTGCCTTCCAGGTTGCCGCCTTCCTCATAGTTCCAGCTCGACTTGTCATAGGTTCCTTTGGCGGCGTCGAAGCCGGAGTAGAGTCCATCTTCGGGAAGCTTGAATCCGTCTTTGATAATGAAGGCGGCGTTGGTGTAATTGACGAGGTACTCTTTCGCGATGCGGTTATTTTCGATGGCGTAGCGAATCACGCCGCCGAGGAATGCGATATCGGCGCCGGCACGGATTTGTACGTACATGTCGGCGTTGGCAGCGGTGCGGGTGAGGCGCGGATCGACGACGATGGTTTTGGCGTTGCGGTGAATCTTGGCTTCCACCGCCCACTTGAAGCCACAGGGATGGTTTTCGGCTGGGTTACCTCCCATGATCAACATCATGTCGGTGTTCTTGATGTCGATCCAGCCGTTGGTCATTGCGCCGCGTCCGAAGGTGGGCCCCAAACTGGAGACCGTTGGGCCGTGTCAAACGCGGGCCTGGTTTTCCAGGTAGCAGACCCCCAGGCTGCGCATACTTTTGACGGCGAGATAATTAAATTCGTTCGTGTCGGTGCAGCCGCCGGTGAAGGCGATGCCTTCGCAGCGGTTCACGGTCTTTCCATTGGCGTCGGTTTCGAGGAAAGTGTCGTCGCGGGTCTTCTTCACCTTCTGAGCGATTTCGGCGTAGGCCTGATCCCAGGAGATGTCTTCCCAGTCGGTGGCCCCGGGACGCCGAACCTGCGGCTTGAGGATGCGGCGCTCGTTCAAAATGTCCTGTTCGAGCGACGATCCTTTGGGGCAGAGCGTGCCGCGGTTGATAGGGTGATCGGGATCGCCCTCGACGTGAACGACCTGAGGGATAGCATTCTTGGCTTTGTCGCCGAGCGTATAAATAATTACGCCGCAGCTCACCGCACAATAGGGGCAGGTGCTGCGGGTTTCGCTGGCCCGGGAAATTTTAAGGCTCTGGGTCTGGGCGTGCAGCGGAGTGAGATCGAAGCCGAGCGCGGATAAACCGGCGCTCCCAAGGACAGTGCCCTTGATAAAAGTCCTGCGCGAGAACTCCACCATACGGCCTCCGTGCGGCGCTTTCGGAAATACCGAGGTGAAACTTTTACGGACGCCCACGCGTCCAGCCTAAACGATGGGGGACACTATATCCCCGTTTTGACTGTGTCGTCAATTGGAGAAATACGGTAGAAGCAGATATGTTATGAGGCGAGTCAAGGGATACTCGGGCAATGGGTAAAAACCAATGGCAGCGGAGGATTGACCGGGCGGACGAACTGGCTGCCCGGTATGCGGTAGCGGCGGAGATCTTGCGGTTCTATGCGGCCATTGCGCGGTTCCAGGAGAGATTCTCCCGGGAGTTCGAGCACATTCAGGGGCAGAGCGCAGTTGCGGCGGACCCGAATCCGTTCGAACTACCGCTGAAACGCGAACTGGCGAGAAGCTTCTCATCTTTTCTATCGGTGGTTGAGCGCAGCGCTCCGCACAGGCTGCAGGATGCGGCGCGCGAGTTGAGCGCGCGAGATCAGAATTCGCACTTCGAATTGCTGGCGGCTTTCTGGGAGTCTGATGGAACGGCGCTGGCTCCGGGAGCGGAGGATTTTTTTGCGCGGGCGTTTCTGCAGCCTTATGCGGCAGGCATCCGGGTTCGGGCGAACTTACAATGGCGTGGGCCGACGGCGTTTATCTGTCCGTTCTGCAAACGGAAACCGGGGCTGGGAGTAATGCGCCCTTTGGGAGAAGGAGGACAGAGGTCGCTGATCTGTTCGTTTTGTCTGGCCGAGTGGGAGTTCCGGCGAATCGTTTGCCCGGGATGCGGGGAGGAGGATCCGGTGAAGCTGCCGATCTACGCCGCGCAGGAGTTGGAGCACGTACGGGTGGAGGCGTGCGACAGTTGCAAAACTTACATCAAGACGGTGGATCTCACGAAGAGCGGGCTGGGCGAACCCGTGGTGGATGAGATGGCATCGGTGGCGCTGGATCTTTGGGCGCAGATGCGCGGATACACGAAGTTACAAGTGAACCTATTGCAGTTGTGAGTGAGGCGCCGACATCCTGCCGGCGGTCCTGAGACGTCCTCGCCCTCGGATGGACGGGCGAGACGCCCGCCGAAACGCCGCCGGGACGGCGCTACGGTCGAGATGGGCAGGGTGTGAATTTCGCTGCCGGGATGGGACTTTGGATTCTAGGGTGAAAACAGAAAGCAGCTGTTTCGAGACGATGACACCGGCGCCGGAATCACCGATCGAGCTGGCGGTTGTGCTGCCCACCTACAACGAGCGGGAGAACGTTCCGATTGTTCTGGCCGCTCTGGATCGTGCGCTCGCTGACATCGCGTGGGAGGTGATCTTTGTCGACGACGACTCGCCCGATGGTACGGCGGAGTACGTGCGGGGACTCGCCTCGACGAATCGCAGGATCCGACTGCTCGAGCGCATTGGGCGACGTGGCCTTTCTTCTGCCTGCATTGAGGGAATGCTGACGACTTCGGCGCCCTACATCGCGGTGATGGATGCGGATATGCAACACGATGAAGCTGTCCTACCCAAAATGTTGGAGCGGATTCGAAGCGAACATCTGGACCTGGTGGTGGCCAGCCGCAACCTGGGCGACGGCAGCATGGGCGAGTTTTCGCGGGGGCGCATCTGGTTGAGCGACCTGGGGAATCGGGTGAGCCGGCTGGTGTGTCATTGCGATATTTCCGACGCGATGAGCGGATTCTTCGTCGTCGATCGTTTTTTTTTCGAGGAGATTGTTCACCGCCTGACGGGGACGGGTTTCAAGATACTGGTTGACCTGCTGGCATCGAGCCCGCGCCCGGTGCGGGTGGCGGAGGTTTCATATCGTTTTCGGAAGCGCGAGCGCGGGGAGAGCAAGCTCGACGTCAACGTGGAATTGGAATACCTGTTCCTGCTGATCGATAAGATGGTCGGCAACTATGTGCCGACACGGTTTGTGGTGTTCGTGCTGGTCGGCTCGCTGGGCATGGTCGTCCACCTGAGCTGCCTTGCCTTTCTCTACCTCACGGCGAAGGCAGATTTCGTGGTTGCACAGACGGCGGCGACCGTGACAGCGATGACGTTTAATTTTCTATTGAATAACGTTGTAACGTTCCGCGACCGGCGATTGCATGGATGGCGAATTTTGAGTGGGCTGCTGACGTTTTATCTGGCCTGCTCGGTGGGCGCGCTGATGAATGTGAGCTTTGCGGAATTTCTGCACCGGCAGGCGATTCCCTGGTACATCGCGGGAGTTTCGGGGACGGCGATCAGCTCGGTGTGGAATTACGGAGTGAATACGATTTTGACCTGGCGGCGGAGCCGCTATTAACGCCGCACCTGGCGATTCCTGATGGGGGCTGCTATCGAAATCGTTCTGCGCTCCTTTGCAATTCGATTCGACGCGGGTCCTCGAACAGACGCGCCGTTACAGCCCCGAAGAGGAAGCCGCCGATGTGCGCCAGGTACGCCACTCCACCGGTTTGCGCTTGCGCCACCGCTCCGGCGCTGAAGAGCTGGGTGAGAAACCAAAAGCCGATCAGGAATGCGGCCGGGATGAAGGTGACCTTTATAAACACAAAGATCAGTAGAATGGAGCGAATACGGTCGCGAGGATAGGTGACCATAAACGCTCCCATCACCGCGGCGATCGCCCCGCTCGCGCCCAGGTTGGGCACGGTGGAATGCGAGTTGGCAGCGACCTGGGCCAGCATAGCCACGATGCCGCCTACCAGGTAAAAAACCAGATAGCGCCATCGTCCCATGGCATCTTCGATCTCTGGGCCAAAGGCCCAAAAGAAGATCATGTTGCCGATGATGTGCGACCAACTGGCATGCATAAACATCGCGGTCAGGATCGTGATCCAGTGATGGCCTGAAAAAATTTGCGCGGGAATCGCCGACCACTGAGTCACGAACGCATCGCCACCCATCAGCTCGAGCACAAAAACAAAGGCATTCACCAGAATGATGAGGACGGTGACGACAGGAATTCGTGTGGGGCGCCGGGAGGCGTCGCCCAAGGGGATCAGTCCTCCCATTTATTAGTCCTCCATTCGTTTGGACAGCAGCTGGGTTTCATCCACCATTCACCCTCGCTTTGACGTCCTCGCCGCTCTCTCCATCCGGCCCGCATACGCGGGATTCAAAGGGCATAGTTTTCCCGAACCGCCGAATCTGGTCCACCGCTCGCCAAGGCAGATGCCAGGCAGTGCCCGCTATGCCGCCAGCGATGACGGTGGCGACACGACGTTGGTTGCCTTGCGCACGGCCAACGACATCATCACCCGCGCAACGCCGCTGAAGATCAGGCTGATGCCCACCAGCGTGCCAATCGCCCAGGCGGAACTCGACGGCCATTGCGTGTAGATCAACAGCCCCAGCAGCAGGGTAACGATCCCGTCGACCAGCACCCAGGCCGATCCGTGCATCGGACGCATCTTCACAAACAGGACGATGTCGAGGATGCCTTCAATCAGGAAGAGCGATGCGAGGATCAAGGTAAGCGACGCTACAGCCAGCACTGGATGCACGATCAGGTAGGCGCCGAAGCACAGATATGCGATCCCGACCAAGAGCTTCCATATCATGCTCCCGGCTCCATGGACACGAAAGGCGAGCATCAGGTGGACCACGCCTGCTAAAACAATTAGCCAGGCAAGGATCGCGTTCACCGCCACGGCGGCAAGAAATGGCGAGCCGACCGCCAGCACACCGAGGACAATCAGCAAAATACCCCACAAAATAGAAACCGTCGAAGCGTGCCGGACGAGTTCGACCGGACTGTTCTGTGCCATAGAGGGCCTCCTTAGAAATGGCATAAGCCTACCTCAAAAAGCCAATTAGTTGAAGGCTTAGTTGAAGGCTAAGAAGCAAGTTTCCTAGTTCTCGGGGGGAAATTCTCTTGACTCCTACGCCCTAGCTCTACTTGGCCGATAATAGATAATCGATTTCGACAGGATACTCGTGAAGGTCCTCCACATCGTCGGCGCTCGCCCGAACTTCATGAAGGTCGCGCCTGTGCTTGCCGCCCTGCGTGCGCGCGGGCATATCGTTCAGACCCTCGTTCACACCGGCCAGCACTACGACACCAATATGTCCGAAGTGTTCTTCGAGCAGCTTGGCATTCCTGCGCCCGATGTGAATCTGGGTGTAGGTTCCGGTTCTCACGCCCGGCAAACCGCCGAGATCATGATGCGGCTTGAGCCGGTCGTGCTGGAGGCGAAGCCTGACATCGTGCTGGTATATGGCGACGTCAACTCCACGGCGGCGGCCGCGCTTGTCTGCGCCAAGCTGGGAGTGCGGGTTGGGCACGTCGAAGCTGGGTTGCGCTCGTTTGATCGCAGCATGCCGGAGGAAATCAATCGCCTGGTGACCGACCAACTCTCTGACTTGCTCTTCACGCCCTCCGAGGATGGAGACATCAATCTTAAGAACGAGGGAATTCCAGAGGAGAAGATTTTTCGCGTGGGCAATGTGATGATCGACTCGCTCGTTAAACTCCTGCCGGCCGCGCAGGCGCAGATTTGTAACGGACTGCCCGAGCACTATGCGCTGGTTACGCTGCATCGTCCGGCGAACGTCGACGATGGCGCCACGCTGAAGGGCATTCTGCAAGCGCTGGTCGAGGTGGGTCGCGATCTCGCTGTAATGTTTCCCGCGCACCCGCGCACTCGCCAGCGCATTTTGGAGTTTGCACTGAGGACGGACCAGTTGCGTATTCTCGATCCTCTGCCCTACGTGGAGTTTCTGGCCTTGCAGTCGCGCGCGCGCGTCGTAATCACGGACTCCGGAGGCATTCAGGAGGAAGCTACCTATCTGGGCGTGCCATGCCTGACAGTCCGCGAAAATACGGAGCGGCCAATAACGGTGTCGCTCGGGACCAACGTTCTGGTCGGCCGCGATCCGGAAAAACTGCGTGCGGAACTCGCCCTCGTGGTGGCCGGGAAACAAAAGAAAGGGACGATTCCTCCCCTTTGGGACGGGCATGCGGGGGAGCGTATTGCGCAGGTGCTGGCCGGACAGTGAAGCAAGGAGAACTTGCTTGTTATCTATGTGTTATGCCGCGAACCTTCTTTTTGGCTTGAGCGTCTCGATGGGACTTGATCAATTCGCCGTTGACCTCACCAGCGGGTATGTGACTTCCGAACCTTAAGCCTTGCCGATTTCGAGTGCTTTCTTCGGGCGACGGGTTAACATAGCTGCAGGTGGAATACAGCCCGGGAAGGCTGTGCTCCGAACCAGATGTCAGGGAGTTTTCGGATCAGGGGAATGAAATGCGATTTGGATTGATGGTAATGGCGGTACTTGTGGGCATGAGCGTGACCGGTGTTGCACAAAGCCCAGCGAATGAGTTCAAAGTGAAGCCTTCGAAGGTCGATGCTGCGCCAAAAAGCACAGTGGCGCCAGTGAAAGCGCCCGGAGCCACTGCGTCGTCTTCGACTTCGAAGGAACTGCGCGGCGTGGAGCGGGAAGCCCCGAAGGGGGTCGGGGCGGCGCATGCTGCAAAAAAGACGCCGCGACCGGTTGCGATTAAAGCGGGCAAGGAAGACCGTAATCCGCCGATGAATTTTGGAAAAGGCAGTGGCAGCGCAGGCGTGGGTATGACCAAACAGGCGAATCCGTATAAAGGGCGCTTGAAGCAGAAGGGACAGGGTAATCGTAACTAAGAGAGCGCAGGAAGAGAGCAGGCAAGGCTCAGCGTGAAATCACGGATCGATCGGGGGCCGGAGTTGCCGGGGTTGGATGGACCAGGGCAACTGCGGCCTTCGGCTCTTTAAAAGAGTATTTCAGCAGGCAATACAGGGCGCGTACGCCATCCTTCCATCCGATCTTTTTCCCTTCCTCATAGGTTCGGCCGCTGTAGCTGATGCCCACCTCAAAAATGCGCAGCTTTCGGCGCGCGACTTTCACGGTGATCTCGGGCTCAAACCCGAAGCGGTTCTCTTCGATCGGGATCGACTGAATAACCTCGCGGCGGAAGGCTTTGTAGCAGGTCTCCATATCGCTCAGGTTGATGTTGGTGAGGCAGTTGGAAAGCAGAGTGAGAAACGAGTTGCCGACCGAATGCCAAAAATAGAGAACGCGATGCGGACCGCCACCCATGAAGCGCGAGCCGAAAACTACATCCGCTTTGCCCTGCGCGAGCGGTTCGAGCACCTGCGGATATTCCGCAGGATCGTATTCGAGATCGGCGTCCTGAATAATGACGAAGTCGCCGGTCGCCTGCTCGATCCCGCGGCGCAAAGCCGCGCCCTTGCCGATATTGTGAGGTTGCAGGAAGACGCGCATCTGCGGATGCTGCTTTTCCAGTTCGGATAAGATCTCGCGCGAACCGTCGGTTGATCCATCGTCCACGCAGAGTAGTTCGATCTCCAGCGGTACGGAGAGAACTCTGGCCACTACTTCGCGCAGCGTGGCGCGCTCGTTGTAGACAGGCATGACGACCGAGAGCTTCATGTTTGGGTTCCGGCTTCCTCTTCCGAGATCGTAACAACGTAAGGGCGGAGGGCACAATATTACTCACGGTATAGGGCCGTGGACGGTTTTTTCACACGGAGGCACGGAGACACGGAGAAAACCTCAAGCATCGAAAAACCAGGAATGAACGGTGTTGGCTTAGTGGTTGGTTTTCTCAGTGTTCTCTGTGCTTCTGTGGTGAAGAAACGCTAACTGCGGCGCGCGCTGGCAGCCGGAGATATACTCGCCTGTCACGCTGAAGGTTGAAGGATGAAGACGCTTCGCAATCTCAGGTTCCTGGCGGGCGCGTTGCTGTTCGTGATAGCGCTGGGAACGGCGGGCTTTCACTACATCGAGGGATGGCCGTGGTTTGATGGCTTTTACATGGTCATCACCACCCTCACGACTATTGGCTACCAGGAAGTCCACCCGCTCTCGCATGCCGGACGCGTTTTCAATGTAATCATTATTCTTGCCGGAGTTTCGCTGGTGTTTCTGGCGATCGGGTCGGCGACCCAGGCTTTGCTAGAATTCGAGCTGCAAAGCTTCTTTGGAAGGCGCCGCATGTCGCGTGATATCGACCGCTTGACGGATCACTATATTCTCTGCGGTGCGGGACGGGTGGGACGCAGCGCGGCGCGGGAACTTGCGCGACGGCCCGCGCCCTTTGTAATTATCGAGACCAACGAAGCCAAGGCGCAGAAGTTCGCTTCCGAAAAATGGCTGATCCTGATCGGAGACGCGACCCAGGAACAAATTCTGCGCGAGGCGCAGATTGAACATGCCCGCGGACTGGTCGCCGCCGCCACCACCGACGCGACCAATCTTTACATTGTGCTCACCGCGCGCAGCCTGAATCCGAAGTTACGCATCATCGCGCGGGCGAGCGAGGAAAACGCCGAAAGGCACTTGCTGAGCGCGGGCGCTGACTCGGTGGTTTCGCCCTACGTGTTTGCGGGACAGCGCATCGCGCACTCCTTCCTGCGTCCGCATGTGGTCAGTTTTCTGGATACGGCGACAACTCACCTCGGGATGGACCTGGAGATTGGCGAAGTACCGATCACGAGAGACAGCGCATTTGCCGGCACGACGATAGAGAGTTCGCGCATCCGCCAGGATCGCGGCGTGATCATTCTCGCCATCAAGCGGGAGGCGGGGATGCACTTTAATCCAGCGCCCGACGATCGCATCGAAGCCGGAGACTTTCTGATTGCCATGGGCGAGCCGCAACAGCTTCGCGAACTGGAACTGACGGCCGGATCGCAGTCATGAAAATCGTAAGCGCGGCCGAGATGCGCGCCATCGATCGCTCAACCTCGGAGCGCTTTGGAGTACCTTCGCTCACACTCATGGAAAACGCGGGAGTGGCCGTGGCGCGTTTCGTGCTCAGCGAATATCCGCGCGCGGAGCGCGTGGGCGTGGTCTGCGGAAAAGGCAACAATGGCGGCGACGGGTTTGTGGCCGCGCGCAAGTTGGCCGAGTCGGGCCGCGCGGTGCGCGTTCTGTTGCTTTGCGATCCCTCGGAACTCCGCGGGGATGCGGCGGCCATGTTCGAGCGACGGACGACCGAACGAATGACGGGCGAGCGCATGAAGATGGGGCCGCTTATTGTACGCGAGGCCGCAGGGCTTGAGTCGCCAGCAGCGGGCGAGATTTTTGCTTCGGACCTGCTCGTGGATGCGGTACTGGGCACCGGATTTCGTCCTCCGGTCAGCGATCTCTACGCGGCCGCGATTCGGAAAATGAACGCGAGCGCGGCTCCGATTGTTGCAGTCGACATTCCTTCGGGAGCGGACGCTGATGCAATGCAGACTCGGCAGGGGAATGGCCCCAGCGTTATGGCCCGCGCCGACGCTGTGGTTACTTTTACTGCGCCTCGTCCAGCGCATGTGTTCGCGGGATTGACGAGAGGACCGACTGTGATCGCGCCGATTGGATCGCCGCACGGGGCGATCACTTCGGAGTTGGGACTAAATCTCAGCACTCCTGCGGATTTCGCGTCGCTGCTTGCGCCACGGGCTGTCGAAGCGAATAAGGGCAGCTATGGGCATGTGCTGGTAATTGGCGGATCGCTTGGCAAGGCCGGTGCCGCGGCCATGGCGGGATTTTCCGCGCTGCGAGCGGGCGCGGGGCTCTCAACGGTCGCGACGCCGAAGTCGGTGCTGGCTACCGTGGCTGGCTTTCATCCGGAATTGATGACGGAGCCGCTGCCGGAAACGGAGGCGGGGACAATCGGCACGCGGGCGCTTGAGGCAGGTTGGGGTGCTCTGGTGGAGCGAAAGACCGTGATCGCGATTGGTCCGGGAATTTCGCGCAATCCGCAGACTTCGGAATTCGTTCGCGCCGCCTTGAAGCCGGGGGCGGTGCCGAACAACGCCGTCATCGCCATTGTTGCGGATGCCGATGCGCTGAATGCGTTTGAAGGAACGGCTGATCCGTTGAATGGGCACGGGCGGATTCTGGTGATCACGCCGCATCCCGGAGAGATGGCACGCTTGACGGGACTGACCATCCCGCAGATTCAAGCAAAGCGCCTGGACGTTGCGCGACAGTTTGCGCGCGAGCATGAGCTGATTCTCGTGCTCAAGGGACACCGCACGCTGATTGCGTCGCCCGACGGCACGGTCTGGGTGAATCCGACGGGCAATCCGGGAATGGCGACGGGTGGCACTGGAGACGTCCTTACCGGGATGGTCGCCGGCCTGGTTGCGCAACATCCACAGCATGCGCTGGAAGCGACCGCGCTTGCCGTTTATCTTCATGGGCAGGCGGGTGATCTGGCAAGTGACGCTTTAGGCGAGGGTTCGCTGGTGGCGACAGATTTGGTGCGGTTCTTGCCCCGTAGTTTTATGGCGGCGACAGCGAAATTAGAGGTGGATGGGTTTCGGATGCACGCGTAGCGAATATGTAGTTAGAGCATTTTTCTTGATGGTGTAGAGTGATCGCCCTCAGCGGCTAGAAGCAGCAAATGCTTTGCAGGCTTTACGGCACGACTGAAGTCGTGCCCTTCCCAACTCGATTCGAACTCTAGAGTATATCGAGAACCGCTCCGGTAGATTGTTGGGGACTAATTCAACTGGGATTCTCTGCACCGATGCCGGGACCGCCGGCGAGACGCCGGCGTTACTCTTCAGCGGGGGATGTAACTATCAAGAACCGGCAGGAAGTGGTCGCCGAGACCCATTATGCGGGACTGGGCGGCGTCGGGAGACTCCCCCGGATACATTGGACTCATGAAGCGAATCAGTGCTCCGTCGCTGCGATGCATGCGAATGGAATCGGCAACCAGGTAATATTTCGCCGAGTACTCGCTCGCTTCCGCGCGGCCGTGCGCCTGAAACCAATACAGGACAAGCTGCCGGTCTCCCGCCTTTGTAATCACGTAGCGGTTTACGGGGAATGCCGTCCCGTCCGAAGCCTTGAGCTGGACGATCTGCCTTACAATCGGCACCCATCCGGCACCGGGGATACAGTGGTTTGGCGAATGGATGGTGTCGCCCATTCTCTGGGTCGGGAAATAGGCGATGAACAGGTCGATCCAGGGCTGCTCCTGGGTGGTGCTTTCATAATCGCGCGCGAGGAACTCTCCGGGGCCGAGGATTTTGAGCGTTTCCTGGTCGATGATCTGGTCGGTACCTTTCCAACCGTCAAGTTGCGCGGGCAGGGCACTGAGGGGTTGGCGCGGCGGAAAGACTTCATCTTGCGAATGAGCCTGCAGGCCGACGGCGGTCGCCAACATGAGAAGCGCGGGAACCAGAAAACGCGGCGACCGCATGCTCACCGGCGCTGCGGCCGGTCGCGCCACATCTGAGGAATGCATCCTTGGAGGAGACGCGGGTTCACCTTTGCTATCAGGGATAGGTTTCCAGATCAGATTGATCAGCCGGTGCATGGCGAAAAGCAAAATCAGGGTGACGACGAAGATCAGCCATCCCTGGAACTCATGAAAGAAACCTTGCGCTTTTTCCGGATCCCAATACTCGCCCACAATGCCGGTGCCAAAGATTCGCAGGCCATTGGCGACGACCGCGATCGGTACCGCGGCACAAGCCAGCACTATCCGCACCCAATTGCGTTTCTCCATGAGGTAGCCGTAGATGATGGCAAGCGTCAACAGGGAAAGCAACGAGCGGATGCCGCTACATGCCTCCGCCACCTCGAGCGACATGTAAGGGAGGTGGATCACGTTCCCCTCGCGCAGAGCGGGAACGCCGATCAGTTGCAGCATAAAAGTCGACATCTTCGAAGCCAGCATCTGCAGAGGGAAGGTGAATTTCTGCAGGATCAGGTTGGGCAGGGGGATCATGAGAATGAGAAATGCCCAGGGAAACAGCACGGCGCGAAAGAAGGCGCGTCCACGAAACAGAAGGATTATGCCCGCGAGCAGGACCAGCAAGGACAGACGGGATGTGAAAAGTTCGACGCCCAGGACACCCAAGACCAGCATGAGCAGCGCGAGGACGATCGATGGGAATCCGAGCCACGACGGCTCCGATTCTAGGTTCTTCAGTTTTTCGCGATCCTGCCAGAGAACGTATAGACTAAATATCGGGACGAAGATGCCGTGGGAGAAGTTGGGATCGCTGAGCCATTGGACGGCCAGGTGATAGAAAATGGAGTAGTAAAGCCAGGCCACCAGCAGGAGCAGCGCCCAGCCCTCAAGACGGAGCAATCCCAATGACGACGGACGTTCTCCCGCTGGAGCTAGCGGGGCTACTTCCACTGAATTCCCCATGCGCTGAACTCTGAGAATATGCGAAAGCGAGGAGTTTTCGCAAAACAATAAGGAGTTACCGAGGGGCTCGTAACTAAAGGACTTGGGTAACTATTGCCCTAAAGATTACCCAACATTACCAAAGATGTGGGCAAATGTTTTCCCATTTGTCCGCATTGTGGTAATTTAAAGATCGCACGGGTCCCGTGGTTGCGACTGCAAACCATTGATTTATGGGCATGTGCAGTCGAAATGACGAGCGCACATTTTGCCCGAGATGGCAACGAGTGTGCTGTAGTGAGTGCAAGCCTTTATCCGAGCAGCGTTCCCCCCGCCTCGGAACGGATGATCATGGATTTCCACAGCGAAAAAATCATGGCAGGTGTGGAAACTGCGCCCAACGGCGGAGCGAAGGTTTGGCTCGAGAGCGTGAGTCCAGGCATGCGCACGGTGGAGGCGGTCCTCCGCGAGTTGTCTCAGAACGATGTTCCTGTTCTGGTAGTGGCCGAACGCGGCGCCGGAAAAGCCGCGGCGGCGGCTCGAATTCATAGCCTCTCGATGCGCGCAGCGGAGCCCTTCCAGGCCTATCAGGGTCGTGATTCCAGCGAGAGGGTGCTGGCGGACTGCGAGGGTCAGGGTGGCACGATTTATCTTCAGGAAGTCGGCGATCTGACGGCTGCGGCCCAGAAAGAACTGGTCCGCCAGATTGGCCTAGGCGATGCCGAGCGCGGTCGTGTGCCCCGTTATATCTGCGGAACATCCTGCGATCTGGAGCCCGAGGTACGGGCCGGCAAGGTGCGCGAGGACCTCTATTACCGAATCAGTGGAGTTTGCTTGCGGCTGCCCCCGTTGCGCCAGCGCCGGGAAGACATTCCGATTCTTCGCGACTGGTTTCTCTCGGCCGCCGCTCACGATCTGGGCAGGGAAGTGCCAAAGCTCAGCAGCGGAACGCAGAGCTTCTTCCTCGAGTATCACTGGCCGGGCAATATCCGTGAACTGAAGGAAGCGACGCGGGCCATTGTGGCGCTCGGGGACGAAGCGCTGGCGATGGGGGGATTGCGCTCGCTCCTGCGGCGGGCGGATCAAGGGAACGGAGAGAGAATTTCGTTGAAAGATGCGGCGCGCGCGGCCTCGCGGGAAGCGGAACGGGAGCTGATTCTTCAAGTGCTGACGCGCACGCGCTGGAATCGGCGGCGGGCGGCGCAGGAGTTGCAGATCAGCTACAAAGCGCTGCTCTACAAGCTGAAGCAGATCGGATACGAAGAGTACGGGGCCTGAGGGAGGACGCTTCGAATGAGGAGCGGGCAATAGAAGTTTGAGGAGAAGAGAAGATATGAACGTGAAATGGAAAGCGGCGTTCGTGGTGGTTCTGTTGACCGCGAGCATCGCGCTGGCGCAGGGCGCGCCGGCGCAGCCGGCTGCCAACGACGCGCCGGAAAAGAACATGAGTGCATCCGCGAAAGGCTGGGGGGCAGCGGAGTACGTTATCGGGCCGGAAGATGTGCTCCACATCGCGGTCTGGAAAGAGGCTGACCTGACCGCCACTCTGCCGGTTCGTCCGGACGGAAAGATCTCGCTCCCCTTGCTCAACGATGTGCAGGCGGCGGGACTGACGCCGATCCAGTTGGCGGATTCGGTGGCCGAGAAGTACAAGAAATTCGTTTCCGATCCGCGGGTCACGGTCGTGGTGACTGCGATTAACAGCAAGCGGATTTACATGATTGGGGAAGTGGCGCACACGGGCGCATTGCCGATGTCTCCCAACATGACTGTCATGCAGGCTCTTGCCAGCGCCGGATTGAATCAGTTTGCCAACACCAAGAAAATCTATGTCCTGCGCAATCAGAACGGGAAACAGGACAAATTGCCAGTGCCCTATAACAAACTGATGAAGGGCCAGGAAATGGACCACAACTACGTACTGCAGGCGGGAGACACGATTGTCGTCCCGTAAAGGGACGGCCTTGAAAGATGATGATGGCGAAAGTGCGAACAATTCGATGGGGTCTGCTGCTGTTGAGCATCAGCCTGTGTGCGTCTGCGCAGGACGCTTCGCAATCAGCGGGAACGGCTTCGCCACCCGCGCCGGCACCGGCGTTCGGACAGAATGCGCCGGTCTTGAACCCGGACAATCCGCCGCTCTCCGGACTGGACGAGCCGAGCCTGGAGTTGAAGACGGCCAGCCGCAGCTTCATCTCTCCGGCCTTGCAGATCGGCCAATCGGGGGACAGCAATACGGCAAACCAGCTGGGTGGCTCGACTGCCGAGGCGCTCTCGCATGTACTGGGGGCGTTTGACCTGCAGAAATTCTGGCCGCGCAGCGATCTTTTTCTCGAGTATCTGGGAGGCGGCGCTTTTGGGGACGATCCCTATTATTCGCGGCAGATGCATGCTGTGGGCCTGGAATCAGTCATGCGCTGGCGCACCGGCCAGGTGACGCTGCGCGACGGGTTCAGTTATCTGCCTGACGGTTCTTTTTATGCCCTCTCGGCGGGCGGACTCCCCGGGTATGGCATCGCGACGGCCGGGCTGGGGCTGGGGTTGCCGGGCATCTACCATCTGGTGGAGGGGACGATCGGGACGGTTCCGAGACTTTCGAACCAGGCCATCGCCGACGTGGTGCAAGCCATCAGCCCGCGGTCGGCCGTCACCGTGGTCGGAGCCTACAGCGACTCGCACTTTTTTCAGAACACCGACAACCTGTTGAACGGCGACGAGACGACCATTGAAACCGGCTACAGCCATCTTCTGAACCGGCATGATCAGCTGGCGCTGGTCGAGGCCTTTCAGATATTTCGTTTCCCGGATATCGCGGGGGGCGAGATTTACAACAACGTGGTCAACGTCCGCTGGAGCCACACCATCAGCGGACGGATGAGCTTCGTTGGCGGAGTGGGGCCGCAGTACACGGATTTGCTGTATGGAACCAGCTCGAAGAGCTGGTCGGCCGCCGGGCGAGCCGTTTTGAAGTACCGGTTGCAGCATACTTCGTTGATGGCCAGCTACGAGAAGTTCACTTCGCAGGGATCGAGTTTTTTTGCCGGAGCCGATACCCAGGTCGCGCAGATGTCGGCGACGCGTCCGATCGGGCGGACCTACGAACTGTTCATCCAGGGCTCCGCGTCGCATAACAAGCGCCTGCAGGCAGTGGGCGTGCCGGGCGTGGGCGCGAACAGCTATAACGAAGGCTCGATCGCAATGATCCTCCGGAAGCACATGGGACGGGCCTTCGACCTGATTGGCGCATATCGCTTCGCCGATGTGGAGTTTAACGTTCCAGTCACCCTGGGCGGTACCACCGGCCGGATTAACCAGCGGCAGGTGGGTACGATCGCACTGGAATGGCATCCAAAAGCGATTCGTATCGAATAATTTTCTGGGCCGCGGCGAGCGGCCAGATTGGTGGAGAGCATGAGTGAAACACGCGAACTGACAATGGACGATTATCTGGCAATCGTGCGCCGCCGGATGAAGGTGGTCCTAGTCCCCCTGCTGATTGCGCCTTTGGCGGGCTTTCTGGTTTCCTTCGGCTTTACGCCGAGGTACACCGCGACCTCCACGGTTCTGGTGGAAGGGCAGAAGGTGCCCTCCAGTTATGTCCAGCCGGTGATCACCGCCGACTTCACGCAGCGCGTTCAGACTCTGAGCCAGCAGGTTTTGAGCGCCAGCCGTCTGCGGCCGGTGCTGGAGAGTCTCAACCTGGTGAAGTCCGGGGACGAAGGGAAGCTGATGGAGCAGGTGCGCGCAAGTGTGCAGGTAACTCCGGTGATCACGTCGATGAGCGCCGGGGGAGCGGGGCTCGCCAAGAAGAAGCCCTCGGCGACCGACGAACCGCTGCCCGGGTTCAATGTCAGTTACAGCGACAGCAAACCGGATCGCGCGCAAATAATCTGCAACGCGATGACATCGCTCATCCTGGACGAAAACCTGAAGTCGCGCGCCGAAGTTGCCGGGGACACGGCCAAGTTTCTCGACCGCCAGGTAGAAGACGCCAAACGCGCGCTCGACGACCAGGATTCCAAACTGGCAGGCTTCAAGAAACGGTACTTTGGCCAGCTTCCGGGTGACATGGAAAACAACATGCGGATGCTGATGTCGCTGAACTCACAACTGGACGCGACCACGCAGAATCTAAACCGGGCCGAGCAGGACAAGAGCTATACCGAGAGCATGCTGGCGCAACAGATCGCGGCCTGGAAGAGTTCGCAGTCGAGCACCAGTCCGCAGACGCTGGAGCAGCAACTGACCCAGCTTCAGGGGCAATTGATGCAATTGCAGGCGCGTTACACCGACGATTATCCGGACGTGATCAAGACCAAAGCCGACATCGCGAAGGTACAGAGTCGGCTGGACGAGCTCAACAAACAGGCCAGCACTCCCGCCGCGGCGAGCGAGAAGGCGAGTGCCAACGAGCCTCCCGAAATCCGCCAGTTCCGCCTTCAGATTCATCAGTACCAGGCGGTGATCGACCAGTCGACCTCCGATGAAAAGAAACTGCAAGCCTCCATCAACCTCTACCAGAGCCGCACGGCGATGAGCCCGACGATCGAGGAGCAATACAAGCAGCTGACCCGCGATTACGACAACGCCCAGACCTTCTACCGCGATCTGCTGGCCAAAAAGAGCTCGGCCGATTTGGGCCAGAACATGGAAAGCCAACAGGAGGGCGAGCAAATGACGATATTGGCAAACGCTGGGTTGCCGGAGAGTCCCAGCTTTCCGGTGCGTCCCGTGTTTGCCGGCGCGGGGTTGGGCGCCGGCCTGGGATTGGGCTTGATCATTGCGGTTTGGCTGGAGTTGAGCGACAAATCCATCCGCACGGAAAGAGATGCTGCGGCGGTGATGGATTTGCCGCTGCTGATTTCCGTTCCGTGGCTGGGCGAGGAAGACGAAATGCCTTCGAATGGCGACGGGCATCATCACTCCCGGGGGCATGGCGACCGGGATGCGAAAGCCCATGAGAAGGTCGAGGTCTAAGGCAAGCTTATGTACAAAGAGTTTTTCGGTCTTCGAGCCAATCCGTTCAACGTCAATCCGGATCCTCGTTATCTGTTCCTGACGCGGCATACCGAGGAGGCGCTGGCCTGCCTGACGTATGGCATCCAGAGCCGCAAGGGCTTTGTGCTGCTCACCGGGGAAGTGGGTACCGGCAAGACGACGCTCATTAATAAGCTGATGGAATGGCTGCGGCTGCAGCAGGTGGCGACAGCCTTCGTCTTCAATTCGCGCATGGACGTGACCCAGTTGCTCGATTACATGATGGCCGATTTCGGACTTCCCTGTGACACGAAGTCGAAGAGTCAGGTGTTGCAGCGGCTCTACAACTGGCTGCTGGATCGTTATCGCGCCGGGGAAACAGCCGTTCTGGTCATCGACGAGGCACAGAACCTGTCGGATGAAGTTCTCGAAGAGATCCGGATGCTTACCAATCTCGAGACTTTCACCGAGAAGCTTCTGCAGATTGTTCTGGTGGGACAACCCGAGCTGGAACAGCGCCTGAAGCACCCGCAGCTGCGCCAGTTACGCCAGCGTTTGACGCTGCGGGCAAAAACGCATGCCTTTAATCTGGAAGAAACCAGGTCGTACATCAACCAGCGGCTGCGGATCGCGGGCTCGAATGGCGACCAGATTTTCGAGGGCGACGCATCGGCCGCGATTTTCCGGTACTCGCTGGGCATTCCACGGGTGATCAACCTGCTGTGTGAACACTGCCTGGTTAGCGCCTTTGTCGATCAGAAACGAGTGGTCAATGCGGAAATTGTCGATTCGGTGGCCCGCGACTTCGATCTGGCGGACGGAATGGCGGGAGCCATGATACCGCCGCCGCCCGCCCCGTCGGAAAAGTTTGATTTGGTGGAAGCCTTGCGCACGCTCTCGACGCTGGCCGAGAGGTTGCGTGAGTCCGAAGAACAGGATCTCCCGAAGGAGAGGAAACTATGAGCCGTATCCATGACGCATTAAAACGCGCCGAGCAAGAGAGAGCAAGTTCCCTGGGGACGCACGTCGAGTCCGCGTTTGCACAGCCGCCCGATATTCCGT
Organism: uncultured Acidobacteriaceae bacterium; assembly: GCA_963821295.1. Lineage (GTDB taxonomy): Bacteria > Acidobacteriota > Terriglobia > Terriglobales > Acidobacteriaceae > Acidiflorens. Next base: position 101,660 of record CAWGDB010000006.1, read on the forward strand.
CCCCGGAGATGCCGCCCTTGCAGGGCGCCAGGAGAACGGGAGCCCCGCTGCCGTCCGATTTCAGCTATGAGACGTTGCTGGCCCGCTGCCCCCAGACCACCTGGCATCCGGATCCGGTCACCATGCTCTTTTTCGACGATGACGAAAGGCGCGCCGGGGCCGAAGAGTTCCGCACGCTGCGCTCGCGGCTCTACCAGATCCGCGAGAAGATGCCCCTGAAACGGCTGCTGATAACGAGCGCCATGCCTAAGGAAGGCAAATCGTTCGTAGCCTCCAATCTGGGGCAGGTGCTGGTGCGGCAACACGGGCGCCGGGTTCTGCTGATCGATGCCGATCTGCGCAACCCCGGGATGCACCGCCATCTGGGCACCGAGCAGAGCCCGGGAGTCTCCGATTATCTGATGGGCGAATGCGACGAGTTCGCCGCCCTGCAACGCGGGCCGATGGAGAATCTGTTTTTCCTTCCCGCCGGCCGGCTGGTGGCGAGCGCCCCTGAACTATTGGCCAACGGCCGCCTGAAGCTGTTGCTGCAGCGGGTCGAGCCGCTGTTTGACTGGATCATTCTCGACTCGGCGCCAGTGGTTCCGGTTTCGGATTCGACCCTGGTCGCCAATTGCTGCGACGGCGTTCTGATCGTGGTGCGCTCGAATGTCACGCCGGCCGATCTGGCGCGGCGCGCCCGCGAGGAATTTCCTGAAAAACTTCTGCTGGGAGTGGTGCTCAACGGCGCCTCCCCCGACAAACACGCGCACTCGAAGTACTACTATGGAGCGGCCGCGGCCGGCCACTCCGGAGATTAATCGAGGCTAAGGTGATCCGGCTCTTCAATGTCTATTATCCGGTCCGCACGCTGGTCCTGCTGGTGGGGGAGGCCCTGATCGTCTGGACCTCGTTCCTGCTGGGCGCAGTGTATGCCTTCCGGCAGGACAGTTATCTCGTACTCAACTACGAGGGCGGTTACTACAAAATCCTGGTGGTCACGATCCTGGTTCTGCTTTGCTCGCATTGGTTTGACCTGTATGACACGGCGCGGCTCAACACCCGCGGGGAACTCTATTTCCGGTTGCTCATGGTTCCCGGGCTTCTGGCCTTCGTGCTGGCGGCAGTCTCTTATATCCGGCCTGATTTTTTGCTGGGCAATGGATCTTCGGCGGTGGGACTACTGATCCTCACCGTTGCCTTGTTCGGATGGCGAATCGGCTTTACTTGGTTGATTCAGTTGCCGATTCTGGTCGAGCGCGTCTACGTGCTCGGCACCGGTGAGCGCGCTCTGCGATTGGTGCAGGGACTGCGCCAGAATCCCGAGATCGGGGTCGAGATCGTCAGTTGGACGGGCAAACTCGAGGGTGCTGTCACGCGGGATTCGGTCGCGGTCCATCTGCTGGACATAGTGCGCACCCAGAAGGTCCATCGCGTCATCGTGGCCATGCCCGATCGCCGGGGCACGATCCCCATGCAGGAGTTGCTCGACCTGCGAATGCAAGGGGTGAAGATCGAGGAAGCGGCCTCGTGGCTGGAGAGGATTTCCGGCAAGATCGAGGTCGAGAATCTCTATCCGAGCTGGCTGGTTTTTGGCGAAGGATTCCGCCGCAGCACCCTCTTCCAGTTGGTTCGACGAGGGATCTCGGTCGGCATCTCGCTGATCGGCTTAATCCTCGCCCTGCCTTTACTCCCGTTGATCATGCTGGCTATCCGGCTCGATTCCAAAGGACCGGTGTTTTATACCCAGACGCGAGTCGGCAAAGGCGGCCGGCTCTTCAATGTGGTTAAGTTTCGCACCATGCGGGACGATGCCGAGGCTCTGAATGGAGCGCAGTGGGCCAGCAACAACGATCCCCGCGTAACGCGCGTCGGCAAGTTTCTGCGCTACTCGCGTCTCGATGAGATTCCGCAGTTGTGGTGCGTGCTCAAGGGCGATATGGCCTTTGTCGGACCGCGCCCGGAACGCCCGGAATTTGTGGAGTGGCTGTCGCGCGAAATTCCCTACTACGGCGTGCGCCACATGGTGCGACCGGGACTGACCGGTTGGGCGCAGGTGAAATACAAATACGGCAGCACGGTCGATGATGCGCGCGAGAAATTGCAGTACGACCTGTTTTATATGAAGAACGCCTCCATTGGACTGGATCTGCTGATCATGTTCCAGACCATTAAAACGGTGTTGTTGAGCCGGGGCGCACAGTAATGATGAAGTGGATATTCTGGATCGCGGCTGCCCTGATCGCCGACGCCTACGTTGGCTATCCGGTGTGGCTGTGGTTCCGCAGTTGGTGGTCGCCGCGGCCGGTGCGGCGCGGCCTGGTCGAGCCCACGGTTTCGGCGGCCATGATTGTAAGGAATGAAGAATCGGTAATTGCCGCCAAGCTGGACAATCTGTTCGCTCTCGATTATCCAGCGGAGAAGCTGCAGATTGTAGTGGTTTCCGACGGTTCCGAGGACGGTACGGTGGGGATTCTCGAGGGCCTGCAGAAGGATCCGCGAGTGCGCATCCTGCTGAAGGATTCGTCGCAGGGCAAGGCGGCGGGCTTGAATGACGCCATGAAAATGGCTAGTGGAGAGATCGTATTCTTTACCGATGCGCGGCAGAAGATCGAGCCCGGCGCACTGCGCTGTCTGCTCGAAAACTTCGCCGATCCTGAGATCGGATGCGCGAGCGGCGAACTGATGCTGGGCCAGCCGTCGGACGGAGAGACCGGAAGGGGCATGGGATTGTACTGGCGTATCGAGAAAAAAATTCGCGAACTTGAGTCCGCTTCCGGCTCGGTTGCGGGCGCGACGGGTGCGATTTACTGCGCGCGCCGCGAACTTCTCGATCCGCTGCCGGCCGGGACCATTCTCGATGATGTGCTGTTGCCGATGCAGATTGTCCGCAAAGGCTGGCGAGTGATTTTTGATTCGCGAGCGAGAGCGTGGGATGCGCCCGACCTCGGACAGACTCGCGAGTTTGCGCGCAAGGTGCGGACACTGAGCGGCAATTATCAATTGCTGCAGCTTGCGCCCTGGCTGCTCGGTTCGACGAACCCCATCCGCTCCGAGTTCATCCGCCATAAATTGCTTCGCCTGGCGGTGCCGTTCGCCTTGTTGGCAGTGTTTATTGCGTCTCTGTTTTTGCCGCAGCCTTTTTACCGCGCGGCTTTGTGGATCCAGATTGGGTTCTACGGGCTAAGTTTGGCGGCAGTAGCAGGATTGAATATTGGGCCTCTTGCGCGAGTGGCCGACCCGGCGCGGACCTTCGTGGTGCTGAATTCCGCGGCCATGGTGGCCTTTGTCAATTTTGTAACGGCAAGAAAGACGCTTTGGGTCCGCTGAATGGGGTCGATGATTGCAGCGAACGGCATTTGGAGAACGAGGATTGAGTCAGGAAAGTCAGGAAAGAGGGTGGCGTGGCCAACGGCAATAGCTTGACCGGAGCGGCAGCGGACAGTCTGGGCGGGCGGGTTCGCGTTCAGTTCGCCGATCCGACCAAATCCGCGTTCTTCTGGCTGAGCGCGTTCTTCGTCGTTTACTGCGCCCGGCCCGAGGACTGGATTCCCGGCCTCAAGCTCGTTCCTCTGGCCAAGATTACCGCGATTCTCGCAATGTGGGGCCTGTTCAACAATCTCGGCCGGACCAAGCGAACCTTCCGGGATGTGCCCCAGGAAGGCAAGCTGCTTCTTGGAATGATCTTCCTGCTGTTTGCCGGCGGATTCTTTTCACCGATCTGGAGAGGCGGCGCCGTCAATCACACCATCGATTTCTCCAAAGTGTTCATCGCGTGGATCCTCACTTTCCTGCTGATCACCGACTTCGATCGGTTGCGGCGCATCATCTTTATTCAGTCGGCTTCGGTAGCCGTGATTTGCGCCGTCTCCATCATCAAAGGACATGACCAGCCCCGGTTGGAGGGCGTCATTGGAGGGATTTACTCGAATCCCAACGACCTGGCGTTCGCGGTCGTGCTTACACTGCCCTTCGCGCTCGCCTTCATGGTCACCAGCAAAAGCCATCTGAAGAAGTTTCTGTGGATCGTGGGCATGCTGATTATGCTGGCGGCGTTGGTTCTCACTGCTTCCCGAGCTGGATTTATCAACCTGGTGATCTCGGGCACAGTCACCCTTTGGTATTTTGGCATTCGCGGCAAAAGGCCTGGGCTGCTGGTGGGCATCATCCTGTCATCCGTATTGCTGTTGTCCGTGGCGGGTGGCAAACTGTACGACCGTTTTGAGGCGCTGTCGGGCGACAGCACCACCGACGAATCCGCCTATGGTTCTTACCAGGACCGCATGTTCCTGATGGAGCGGGCGCTGGACGGCATCGAGCACTATCCCGTCTTCGGAGTGGGCGTGAACAACTTCGTGACCTATTCGACGATCTGGCACGAGGTCCACATGACCTATCTGCAGATTGCCGTCGAGGGCGGGATTCCGGCCATGATCCTCTTCCTGATGTTTTTCTGGGACGGTTTCAAGAACCTGAAAATATTACGCAAGACGAAGAACCTGGACGAGCACACGGTCCTGTTCGTCGGCGCGCTCCATAGTTCGTTGATCGGCTTTGTGATCGGAGCGTTGTTCGCGCCCGAAGCCTACCAGTTCTTTCCCTATTTCGCGGTCGCGTTCACCTCGACACTTTTGCAAACGGTAAAAGAACGAGAGCGGGAAGCCGGTACCGTGGCGGTTCCGGCTGCGAGGAAGCCGCGACATTTCCTGGAGGTCTATGCCAATAACGGAAGAACAGACGCAGTCAGCCCTGTCCGCTGATTTGCAGGCGATTCTAAGTTGCCTGGGCTGCGGGGGAAAACTCGAAAGTGACCAGGGCGGCGGTTTCGTGTGCCCGAAGTGCCAGCGCGCCTATCCCAAGGCGAACGGGATTGCGCGTTTTGTGGACGCACAGCAGTATACGGCCAGCTTCGGGTTTCAATGGCATCGCTACCAGACGACACAGCTCGGCAATGGCGAGAGACCGGCTGAAGATCGCGACTTTCGCATGAAGACCGGGCTTCGTCCGGAGGAGTTGCAGGGTAAGCTCGTTCTGGATGTGGGCTGCGGCATGGGAAGGTTTGCCGAAGTTGCGACCCGTTGGGGCGCCCGCGTTGTAGGCATCGACCTGAGTGCCGCTGCGGAAGTGGCTGCCAAGAATTTGAAGGACCGGGAATTCGTCGCCTTTCAGGCGGATGTGTTTGCACTCCCGTTTTTTCCGGAGAGCTTCGACATCATCTACAGCGTGGGTGTGCTTCATCACACGCCCGACTGTGAAGCGGCGGTCAAAACGCTGGAAAAATACCTGAAGCCCGGCGGCACGCTCGCCGTGTGGCTCTACAGCGGATACAACAAGTGGTATCGCTTCAGTGACATCTGGCGGCACTATACCAGCAGGATGCAGCCCGCAACGCTGCACGCGATCCTGAAGGTGGCCGTGCCGGTTCTGTACAACACGGAGCTGGTCCTGCGTAAAGTGCCGCTCGTCGGGCCTCCGGTTGCGGGACTGATGCACCACGTGTTTCCGGTGAACCGCCGGCCCGATCCGGAGTTGCGTATGCTGGACACATTTGACTGGTATTCCCCGAAGTATCAGTCGAAGCACACCTACGAGCAGGTATTTCGCTGGTATGAAGCGATGGGCATGGAAGACATGAGAGTGGGGGAGTTCTCGATTGCGGTGCGGGGCCGCAAGCCTTTTCGGAGAGCTTAAGCGTTTTCGTGATCGTGAATTCTCAGGATTAATGGTTGGCGATGAGTTACCAGAGGAAATTCAAGTATCTCAGGAGAGTGCTGCCAGCCGGGACGCTGCGCGCTCTAAGCGCTCCTGTGCGCGGCCCGGTGCACTTGCTCATCGCGGTCGCCGATCATTTCGAGCCGGCCGTTTTCCCCGAACGCGTGGGAGCGCGAGTTTCCCGTCCGGAGCAGGAACGGCGCCTGGAGTTCTGGGTACGCGAATATCCCAAAGTTGTAGACCGGTGGCGCGACCATGATGGACACCCCTTTCTGCATAGCTATTTTTATCCGGCCGAGCAGTACGACGAGGGCTTGGTCGAAAGCTTGGCCCAGCACTGTCATTCGGGCTGGGGTGAAACCGAGATCCATCTGCACCACGGCTATCCGGAACCCGATACCGCAGAAAACACGCGGCAGATGCTGACCGAATTTCGTGACCGGCTGGCATTTCGCCACCGCTGCCTGGCGGTCGAGGAAGATGGAAGCCAGCCGCGCTACTGTTTTGTGCATGGAAATTTCGCGCTCGCGAACTCCCGCGACGGAAAGACCTGCGGCGTGGATTCGGAGATGAAGATCCTGGCCGAAACGGGCTGCTATGCCGATTTCACGCTGCCCACCGGGCCTTGGCATTCCGCGCAGACCGCGAAGATCAACTCGCTTTACGAGTGCGCTTTGCCGCTCCATGAGGCCGCGCCTCACCGCCGTGGAATCGACCTGGCGGCAGGCCGACCGCCGCGAATCTTTCCTCTCATTGTGCAGGGGCCGCTATTGGCCGATCTGCGCCGCAGCCGGGGTTCGCTTTCGCCCACGCTGGAGACCGGCGCAATCACGCAACCGAATCCGATGAGTCTTCACCGGCTGGCGCTGTGGAAGCGGGCAAAAATCCGGGTTGCGGGCCGGCCAGACTGGCTATTTATCAAGCTGCATTGCCACAGCATGGATCCGCACCAGCAGGATGCTGTGATTGGAGATTCGTTCCGGAAGTTTCTCGGGGAATTGGTGAGCGGCGCCGGCGAGCGAAAAGAGACCTTGCATTTTGTAACCGCCCGGGAGATGGCGAACATCGCGTTAGCGGCTTGCGATGGCAAAGATGGCAATCCGGGCGACTATCGCGACTACCGCTTCAAGCGTTTCAAGGATGTGCACGCGCCGGCCGAAAAAACGGATTCCGTTCCGGCAGCCGTGAAAGGATAGACGAAAGGGAAGACCAGAGATTCTTTGAAAAAGGATTTCGAAAGAACCGACGCGACCTATGTGTGGAATTGCTGGAGTCGTCAGCGCAACCCGCGAGAGTAACATCACCGAAGCGATGGTACGGGAGATGTGCGACCGGATCATTCACCGCGGCCCGGATGATGAAGGCATCCTGGTTCAGGATGGAGCCGGCCTGGGGATGCGGCGCCTTTCCATCATCGACCTCTCCGGCGGCCACCAGCCGGTATTCAACGAAGATCGCAGCGCGTGGATCGTCTATAACGGAGAGATCTACAATTTCCCCGAGCTTCGTCCCGAACTCGAAAAGCGCGGCCATCGTTTCTATACCAAGACCGATACCGAAGTCATTATTCACCTTTACGAAGAGATGGGAGCCGATTGCGTTCAGAAACTGCGCGGCATGTTTGGTCTCGCCATCTACGACCAGACAAAGCGGAAGCTGATCCTGGCGCGCGACCGGCTAGGCAAAAAGCCGCTCCACTACGCGCTGGTGAAAGACAAGCTGTATTTCGCATCGGAGATCAAGTCGATCCTGGCGGTTGCGCCGGAACTTGCCGAAGTAAATTCGCAGGCGCTTCTCGAATACCTCTATTACGGCTACGTTCCCGATCCCATCACCGCCTTTACCCGCATTCAGAAGCTGCCGCCGGGACACTTGCTCGAATTTGAAAACGGCAAGATCAGCATTCGCCAGTATTGGGATTTGCCGCAGTACAACACGCACAGTCCAAAGAGCGAAGAGGAGTGCCTGGAAGAACTCGAGGCCCGGCTGCTTGAGGCAACGCGGATTCGCCTCATCTCCGACGTGCCCCTGGGCGCGTTTTTAAGCGGTGGAACCGACTCTTCCACCGTCGTCGCGCTCATGGCCAGGGCGAGTTCGGGCCCGGTGAAGACTTTTTCCATCGGCTTCAAGAAAGACGATTTCAACGAAGCCCACTACGCGCGAATCGTCGCCAATAAGTTCGGCACCGAGCATCACGAGATGATCCTCGAGCCCGACGTCGTCCAAACGGTCGAGCACTTGACCAGTTCGCTGGAAGAGCCGTTCGGCGATTCTTCCATGCTGCCCACCTACTATGTCTCACAGATGGCGCGCCAGCATGTGACGGTCGCGCTTTCGGGCGACGGCGGTGACGAGATTTTTGCGGGCTATGATCGCTACCGGATTCACGCCGATCGCCAGATCTTCGAACGCATCCCGGAATGGGCGCGCAAGTTCTATCGCAACCAGGTTTTTCCGCTTCTGCCCAACAGCATGCAGGGCCGCAAGCTCAGCTACAACATTTCGCTGCCCTGGCAGGAGCGCTACGTCGACGGACTCTCATTTCTCCCAGCCTTCGAGCGAGATACGCCGCTGCTCTCCGACGAGTTTCGTGCGCTGCTCGCCCGCAGCGACGATCCCGGCAACGTTCTGCGCCGCTGCTTTGCGGCCGCGCCAGCAAAGGATCCCGTCAGCGAGATCCTTTACGTCGACACCAAAACCTACATGGTCGAGGACATTCTGGCCAAGGTCGATCGCATGAGCATGCTGAACTCGCTCGAGGTCCGAGTACCGATTCTCGACCACGTTTTCATCGAATGGGTCACCGGCCTGGCGCCCGAGTGGAAACTGCGCGGCCGCCAGCAGAAATATATTCTTCGCAAACTCGCCGAGCGGGTCGGCGTCCCGCGCGAAGTGCTGTACCGCCAGAAGCAGGGATTCTCGCTCCCGCTGGTGCATTGGATGCGGAACGAGCTCAAAGACATGCTGATGATCCTGGTCGAACCCCGCACGCTCGAACGCGGATACTTTCAGGCGAACGGTGTCCGCAAGCTGATGGACGATCATCTTCTCCGCGGCAAAACGATGACCGGCCGTCTCTGGCGGCTGCTGATGTTTGAGCTCTGGCACCGGAACTTCCTGGAGAAATACGTCAGACCCGCGGGCCTGTTCTCGCTACCTGTGGTGGCGGACTCACGCAGAGAGGTGCGACCGACTCCCGTGTTAGCAGCGGCCCCGGGGGGAGAGTGACCGGGGTGGGCGCCACGCATGCTGCCAGGATAACTACAACGCGTCTCGTCGAGTCGTCGATCAACCTGTTTCTGATGATTGACACTTTTGGAACCGGCGGCTCGGAGCGCCAGTTCGCTGTGCTAGCGCAAAATCTCGATCGATCCAAGTTTCAGCTAGATTTGGGATGCCTGAGCCGCCAGGGCTCACTCGCGGACCAGTTGGGAGAAGTCAGCGAGTATTCGATGGGCGGCAGCCTTTACGGATGGCAGTCGTTGCGCGCGCGTTTTAATCTCAGCCGTCACTTTCGCCACAACCATGTTCAGGTTGCGCACGCCTTCGAGTTCTACACCAACCTGACGCTCATCCCGGCCGCTCGTTTTGCAGGGGTGCCGGTGATCATCGGCAGTCATCGGCAGCTCGGAGACTTGATGACCGCGGCGCAATTCCGTGTCCAAGCTGCGGCCTTTCGTTGGTGCGATGCGGTTGTCTGTAACTCGCGAGCCGGGGCCGCTCGTCTGGCGGCAGGCGGAGTAGCACGCGGGAAACTTGCCGTCATCGGAAATGCCTTGCCAGCAGCGGCGTTTGAAGCAACCTCGCCTGCGCTGCCGCGTCCGGCCGGCAAGGTTCGCGTCGCCATGGTGGCGCGCATGAACGCGCATTACAAGAATCATGCCGGGTTCCTGCGCATCGCGTCCGAGATTCACGAGCGGATGCCGGCGGCGGATTTTCTGTTCGTCGGCGATGGTCCGTTGCGCCCAGAGATCGAACAGCAAGCTGCTGCTCTTGGATTGGGCGAACGCGCCATTTTCCTCGGCGAGCGCCGCGACATTCCCGCTGTACTGGCGTCAACCGATGTTGCTGTTCTCACTTCCGACTCCGAGAGCCTCTCGAATGTAATCCTGGAGGCGATGGCCGCGGGCGTGCCTGTGGTTGCGTATGACGTCGGGGGCAATTCGGAACTTCTCAAGACTGGATCGGTTAACGACCAGCGCGGAGCGCTGGTTCCCGTAGGCAATGAAAGCGAGTTTGCGGCGGCTGTCCTCCGTTTTTTGTCGGACGCTGGTCTCCGCACGCAACTCGGCGGGAACGCCCGGCGGTTTGCCGAAGAAAACTTCAGCCTCGATCGAGTGCGTGGCCGCTACGAGGATCTGTATACCAGTCTTCTCGAACAGAAGCGGCGGAGAATGTGCCCGGCATGAACGACGCGCCGGATCCTGAAGGGCGCAGGTCTTCGCAGGACGGCTCCGCGTTGCGCCAACTCTCGTTGAGCAAGCCTGTGAAGGTTGCTATTGTCGCGCCCAGCCTGCGCTATGTCGGCGGACAAGCTGTGCAGGCTGATCTGCTCATGCGGCTCTGGCAGAACGATCCCGATGTCGACGTGACATTTATCGCTGTCGATCCTCCGCTGCCGGGGCCGTTCGCGTGGGCGGAACGCGTCCCCGTCTTGCGCACTATTCTCCGCGAACCCATCTATTTCGGGCATCTTTGGTGTGGCCTGAAAGACGTGGATGTTGCCCACATCTTTTCCGCATCCTACTGGTCGTTTCTGCTCGCGCCCGCCCCCGCGTGGCTTTTTGCGAAGTCGCGAGGCAAGAATAGTCTCATCAACTACCGCAGCGGAGAAGCTCGCGATCACCTGCGGCGCTTTCGCTCTGGACGCTTCGTGCTGTCGCGTGTGGATGAAATCGTCGTGCCCTCGGGTTATCTCGTCGACGTCTTCCGCGAATTCGGCCTGAAGGCCGTCGTCGTCCCTAACCTTGTAGATCTTTCGCAGTTTCGCTACCGCCAGCGCAATCCGCTCCGTCCGCACCTGGTCTGCACGCGCGGTTTCTCCACCTATTACAGTGTCGATGTAGTGGTACGTGCTTTCGCGGAAGTGAAGAAGGAATATCCCGACGCGGTGCTTGATCTGGTAGGAGGTGGCCCGCTCGAAAACGATGTGCGCAAGCTGGTTGACGACCTTAAATTGACGGGCGTGAATTTTACCGGTATAGCATCGCGGCAGGAGATCGGCAAATATTACGATCAGGCCGACATCTTCATCAACGCCTCATGGCTCGACAATATGCCGGTCTCGATCATCGAGGCGTTCGCATCCGGCACTCCCGTGGTGACGACCTCGCCCGAGAGTATGCCCTATCTCGTCAAGCACGAGCATACCGGCTTGCTCTCGCCGGTTGGAGATGAAAAAGCGCTGGCAGCCAACGTAATCCGGCTGTTGCGAGAACCCGCGTTGGGAGCAGCGCTCGCCTCGAATGCCCATGAGGAATCGCAGAACTACACTTGGAACGCTGTGCGGGAACAGTGGGTGAGGGTATATCGGGGATTGCAGGCGTCGCCAGGCAACCAGTAATCGTTCGAACTCGCAACTTAGTTTGTTGTGGCGACCTTCATCTCTGCCGCGCCCGCTTCGCCATGTAGCTCGCCTTCCAAGCACACGCGATGCCATAGCTCCAGGTTTAGCAGCCGCCAAATGCGATCATAATTGTCGCGATGCTTGTCGCGATGCTCAGCAAACAGCTTTTCGATCGCCTCGCGCCGGAAGTATCCACGCTGCAGACTGCGCGGCTGGAGCAGCATTTCGCGAATCGTCTCCAGCCTCGATCCGGCGAGCCATCCGCTCCAGGGCGTCGGAAATCCCAGCTTTTGCCGGTAGAGAATCTCGTGCGGCAATAGATCCTCCACCGCTTTTTTTAGAATTCGTTTGCCCGCCAACCCGCGAATCTGCACTTCACGCGGGATGCGCGTCGCGAATTCGACCAGCACATGATCCAGAAACGGCACGCGGCTTTCAATCGACGCCGCCATGCTCATGTTGTCCTGCTTCATGAGCAGTTCAACCAAGTATGTTTTGATGTCGGTATAGAGCAGCCGCTGTAGCAGCTCGCCTCCAGCCTGTATTGCCGAACGGTCCCAATACGCGAGCACGTTTTTGTATGCGGTACAGGGGGCAAACTGCTCCGCGAATTCACCGGTCAGCAAGTTGCTCTGTTCCGCCCCGCTGAAGGCCGAAAAAAAATTGTCGAAGTAGAACGAGTCCCAGGCGGCACCATCCTTGCCGAGAAACGTATGTTCGAGCTTCCGCCGCAGCGTTGCTCCCAGCAGGGAAGAGTTCGCTACCGAATTGCGTAGCACGCGCCGCAACGCGCCCGGCATCACGCTGCGATATACGCGATCCATCGCGGCATTCTTCATAGTGAGCGCGTAGCGGGTGTAGCCCGCTAAAGTCTCGTCCGCGCCTTCGCCGGTGAGCACCACCGTTACGCGCTCGCGTGAGAGCTTGGCGACGAAATACAGCGACACGCTCGACGGCCACACGATCGGTTCATCCTCATGCCAGATCAAGTGCGGCAGCGCGCCAAAAAAATCCTGCTCGCTGACGCAAACCTCATGGTGTTTCGATTTGATATGTCCGGCGACCGTGCGGGCGTAGGGCAGCTCGCTATAGTTCTGCTCGCCGTAACCGACGGAAAATGTCTCAATCGGCTCGCGGCGAATCTTCGTCATCAACGCCGCCACCGCGCTCGAATCCACTCCACCGCTTAGAAACACGCCGAGCGGCACATCGCTCATCAGGTGGCTCTCGACCGCGCCTTCGAGCAATTCGCGATAGCTGCGAACGTAATAATTCTCGTCCCGCGACTCATGCGGCTTCGAAGCATCCAAATCCCAGTACTGACGAATCTCCGCTTTCCCGTCGAGGCCGATGGCGATGGTATGCCCGGGCGGCAACTTGCGGATTCCGGAATAAAATGTCTCCTCGCCCGACAAGTAACCGAATGCCAGAAATTCCGGCAAAGCTGCACGATTGAATTCCGACCGAATGCCGCCGTGAGACAGCAAGACTTTGATCTCGGAGCCGAATAGCAGCCGCTCCGGCGTGAGCTTGTAATAGAGTGGCTTGATGCCCAGCCGGTCGCGCGCGATGAACAAGGTCTTCGTGTTCCGGTTCCAGATGGCGAAGGCGAACATGCCGCGCAGGTGCTGGACGCAATCCGCGCCGTACTCCTCAAACAGGTGGACAATCGTTTCCGTGTCACTGTGCGTGGCATAGGAGTGGCCGCGCGCAATCAGTTGTTCGCGCAGTTCCCGGTGGTTGTAGATCTCGCCATTGAAAACGATGTACAGGGAACCGTCTTCGTTCGAGATGGGCTGGTGTCCGGTCGCCAGATCGACAATGCTAAGGCGGCGCATGCCGATTCCAAGGGCGCCGTCGGTGTAAAAGCCGTCATCATCGGGGCCGCGATGGGCCATCACGCGGCACATTTCACGGAGAGCCGGCGCGCTTGCCCGCGCGTCGCGGCCGAATTCAAGAATTCCAGCGATCCCGCACATCTAGCGCTTCTCCGCGTAGGACGAATCTGTGCTTATTCTGGAAGAAGAGGACGATCCTCCGGTCAGCTCATCGAACCATGGAGTCGTCGAAACCACTTCCGGTGCGGCGTGAGTCATGACATCATGCTTCCGCCACTCGACAAATTTGCAGGCCCGGTGCGCCTCAAATACTGGCCGTCCCTGGCATTCCAGCGTGTTGCCACCAACCACAATTAACTGCACAAGCCTGTCCTCTTCAGTCCGGCAATAAAGCAGGTCGGCGTTCGTGGACCACGGACCGAAGGTCCACGTTAGCCTGCCGAGAGCCTGACCATCCTGAGCCTCGTCGCCCTTAGCAAAAAAAAATTCATGGCTATGCTTGCCATCCTGGAGTTCGTATACCTGCACGCTCGCATCCTGCCGGCGGATCATGCGCGCGTCTTCTTGCTGCTTCTGCGCGGACCTGCCATGAGTGATGAGAGCTGTTGCAATCTCCGCTGGCAGTTGCACTCGTCCCTCAGAATAGACCACCGGAGCCGGCTGATGTCGTCCGTACGCAGGAGAAATGAGCCCGCGCGTGATCTGGGTCTTCCAGCAATTCTGAGCAGGAATGACCATGTGCAACGCGCAAGGTCCCGGCGCCTGCGATCGCGACGCGACGAAGTGCCCCGCACCCGCCTCCAACACCGAAATATCGGTGGCGAAATGCCAGCGCAGCTCCAGATCATGTTCCACTTTTCCCAGGACAACGTCCCGCACCAGCCAGATGCCGTCACTCAAATGCAGAACGCTTCGCTGATGCGTGACTGGGTCCTTGAGCCGCGCGTAGCCGTTATGACGCCCGATGAAATATGTGAAAGTTCGTCCGGTGATCCAATTCTCAACCTGCGTCGTGGGAATCTGCGTCCACGAAAATGGTTCGCCCGCAACCGCCTGGTCCATGCCGTCGACCCGCATCGTGTTATGCGCCCGTGTTCCGCGGAACACATTGCGATCCGCCGGATCGCTCGAAATGTAGACGCCGCTGCCAGAATCCACCAGCCAGCGCTCTCCATTCATCGTCAAGCGCAGGCTAAGCGCATCGGCGTGGCCATGTCCGCAGCGGCCTTCGCCGTGTGGGCCCGCATCAATCATCATGGCGTGCGCGCATGGTCGCGAGTCAGGGGGAGCGTCGGCGAGTGCGCCGTCAGACTTTTCTGCTGGCCCGCCCGCTAGAATGTAGATCCCACTCTCGGGGAACCCGGCGGAACAGGGCACTTCGCGTGTCTTCTTTCTTACCGTCGCCAATCGCGCGATGGCGCGCTCCCCCAACAGCCAGATGGATTCTTCCGTCAGCTCCGCCGCACTCAGATCATCACGCTGATAAACGATCGCTCCGAGCGCCAGCGGATCGGTCATATGCTCAGTACGATTGCGGCGACCATTGAACAGCCGTCCGCCATCGTCATCTCCAAAGCCTTCCGCCGGGCCAGCCTGCGCGAGCGCTTCGATTACGTTTAGCATCCGAGTGAGGATCTCGTCATAGGCAGCGGGAATCGAAACGCCGTTTGCCGACGCCAGCAGGCGCGCGTAGAGAAAAAAGTCGAGCGCATATACGTGATAGTAGAGCGACTGCTCGAAGTAAACTCCGTCGGGCCGCACCTGCCGTTCTGCTTCGTGAAGCAAAACATTCCATCCCCGCTGTTTCCAGCGGGCTGCGTCTGGCATTTGCGGATACAACGTTCCGAGAAAAAATAGCGCCAGCACTTCGCCCAGCAGATGTGTATTGGGAGAAAAATATATAGATAGATAGCGCTCGATGTAACGTCCGTGAAACGCGAGGGCCGGCAAAAGCTCGGCGCGAAACTCCATATATTGAGGACAAGACAGCGCAGGCCGTCCAGTCGCGGCATTCATGTTGAGCAGTTGATCCACCCAGACCCACGATAGACTGCGAAACGCAACTTCAAGGCTGCTGCCCCAGTTGATGCCCACTGGGTATGGATTTGCCTCGGTCCAGCTACGCCACTGCGCCATCAGCTCGCGAACATACTTTTCATCCTTCGTAAGCAGCCACGCCTTCGCCAGCGTCACCAGGTGCTGATGGCGGTTCAGCTCCCATGTTACTTTGTGGTCGCCCACCGCCGCGAAGTCGAGAAATGGAACCTTGGACCACGGCTCGAGCGGCGCGCGCTGGTTGTGCACGCGGTCCAGATGCCAATCGATCTCGCTGCCGTAATCGAGATTTTCGTATCCCAGGAGGCGAAAACGGTGCTGGCAGATCTCATCTGCCTCGCGCACGATCTCCTCGGCTTGCTGGGGCAAGTGTTGACGGAATAACTCGGCGCGATCGGCCGCCTGGCTGCCGCTGAAAAAGAATTTTCCCGGCGGCGCCGTCGACTCAAGGAGCTGGATCGCCGCGGAATTCATGCCCAGCCGATGTCGCAAAAGATCGCTGCGCTTGTGGAATTCCTGCGCAGCACGGGTGCGGAGTTCGTGCCAGTCCCGCGCTGAACGCGAGACGCGCGCCACCTTCTTTTGCCATCCGGAAGCCACAATTCCTTTTATCTTACATGCGAAGAGGATCGCTTTAACGTTATGGAGCTCCCCGGCCGATTACCGTGGAGTGCCAGCGCCACACTGCGAACTGGACTTCAACCACAATTCTAACTATTCTGTAAGGTATTGAAAAAATAGATGGTTACAGGAGACCGCCTTGGGTTTGTCGGTTAGCATTTTTGGCTTGGGATATGTCGGATCCGTATCCGCTGCCTGCTTCGCCTCCATGGGTCACAAAGTCATCGGTGTCGACCTGAGCCCCGCCAAGGTTGAGATGCTGGATTCCGGCCGTACTCCGATTATTGAAGCCCGCATGAGCGAGTTGGTTGCGGAGGCCAAGCGGGCTGGCCGCTTGCGTGCGACTACCGATGCGGCCGACGCCGTGCTGAATTCGGAAGTTTCGTTCGTCTGCGTCGGCACGCCCAGCTTGAAGAATGGAAAGCTCGATCTCAGCCATATCGAAAACGTCGCGCGCGAAATTGGCACGGCGATCCGGCAGAAGACATCGGCGCATGTGTTTGTTCTGCGCAGCACGGTTCTGCCGGGTACGACCGAGACCATCGCGCTCCCGATTCTTGAAAAGGAAAGCGGCAAGAAGTGCGGACGCGATTTCACCGTCTGCTACAACCCCGAGTTCATGCGCGAAGGCAGCGCAGTCGCCGACTTCCTGAATCCGCCCTATACGATCCTCGGAGCAAGCGATCTCAACCATCTGGCGCCGTTGCGCGAACTCTACAAGGACGTTCCGGCTACGCTCTATGAAACGACGATTCCCGTCGCCGAGATGGTGAAGTACTTTTCCAACTGCTACCACGCGCTGAAAGTCGGATTCGCCAACGAGATGGGAACCATGTGCAAGCATCTTGGAGTGGACGCGCAGGCGGTCACGAAGATTTTCACCTCGGACTCGAAGCTCAATATTTCTCCCGCTTATCTTTCGCCGGGATTTGCCTTCGGCGGCTCTTGTCTGCCGAAAGATCTGCGGGCGATCACCTACAAAGCGAAGGAACTTGACCTGAAGCTTCCCGTTCTGGAATCGCTCATGCCGAGCAACGCCGAGCACGTCGATCGCGCCGTCGATATGGTGATGAGCACAGGGAAAAAGAAAATTGCGCAGCTCGGCCTGAGCTTCAAAGCAGGAACCGACGATCTCCGCGAAAGCCCGCAGGTGCAGTTGATCAAACGGCTGATGGGCGAAGGCTTGGAAGTGCGAGTGTGGGACGAAGACGTTTCGCTTGGTCGCCTGGCGGGCGCCAATCGCCAGTACATTGAAGAAGTAATTCCGCATATCGGATCGGTGCTTTCCGCCGATCTCGAAAGTGTGCTGCGCTCGGCTGAGGTCGTGATCCTGGGCAATAAATCGGCAAGCAAAGAGCGGCTTGCACAATATCTGCGGCCCGAACAGATCGTGATTGACCTCATCCACCTCGACCGCGCGAAACGACCGCAAGGCGCGAAAACCTACCAAGGCATTTGCTGGTAACGTGTGGGCGCTGGCATCTTGCGGGCGGTTTCGTGAGCCTGCCCGGAATTTGTGGGAAGGCAGTCTCGCCCTCAACACTAGACAGGAGTAGCGGTTCGCGTCCTATTGGGATTCCGCGTTGGTTGTGGGCGGATCGGAGATTCCCATTCGCTGGAGCTCTCCCCTGCGGGCGAGCGGAGTATAGGTTTTCAGCCAGAGTTTCAAATCGAAATAAATCGGATACAGGAAGCTCATCAAACTGACCGGCAAACTGCGGTGTCGCTGCGCATCCGTGCTGGCGAGTTCATATCCTGTTTCGCCCAACAATTCTCCGATTACGCTCTCGATCTGCGCGACTTCAGCGCCGGATAGCAGCGCTTTCCAGCGTTCAATTGGATTTGATTCTTTTTCCGCGCCGTCGCCCCGGAATGAAGAGTTCGGATCGCGCAACGTTCCCTGGGCGTTCTGCTGAATCCGGTCATAGTCGAGATCGTGATCGATGAACGCGCCCAGCCGCTGCAGTGTCTCGCGCGGTTGCTGTACCACCTCTTCGAAGTGGACCTCAATGTAATCTCCAGGCATGCGGCGTCCGTACTTGCGGCCTTTACTGACAATCCATCGCCAAAAAAGCGCCGGCGCCAGCAAACGCCGCTGTTTGTCCCAGGGCAGCGGTTTGATCCAGCCAATCCGATCGAGGGAAGTGGTCACATCCCGGCCATCCCGGATAATGTGAATGATGAGCGCGTCGGGAATGAGTTTCTTGATCAGTGGAAGGTACAAAAGGTGCAACGGCGTTGATTCCGCCCAGCGTTCCACACCCTGCTTCCGGGCAATTGTCTCCATCAGGATCCGCAAGAAATCGCCGGCGTTGTGGCATTCCTTCAGAATTCTGGGTTCGATCTCTTCGCGTGTCAGGCTCGAACGGTAGAAGAGTTTGCTTCTCAGCCAATGGTCCAGCAGCGCGCGCCGGTTTTTGAGCTTGGCCAGGCTGCCAAAGCGAAGCCCAATCAGGTTGAAGGTATTGCTCTCGACATGGTAGACGGCGAATCCTCCGGCCGAGAGAAGTGTGTGGTAGAGCAGCTTGGTTCCCGAGCGTCCACAGCCAAGCACAAACACTGGCGCCTTCGAGCGCGCACCGCGCGCCCGCTTGGCGGCGTCTTGTTGCTGATCGAGCAATGTCGGAATTGAAGTCATGATGCCGAACTCATGATGCTCACAAGCGCGCCGATTGTGCCATCGCAGCCGGTCTGTCTTCCAGTTCGAGCACCGACAGATTTACCATGCGGCCAGTCGGAGTATTCAGCTTTAGCCACATCTTCGTGTTCAGAAAACTCTGGTACAGCGCTCGCATCGCCCACTCCCGCGCTCCCAACGTTCGCTCCGCTTCTGGAAGCGATAAGGTATAGCCAGCTTGTTCCAAACATTCTCCCACGGCAGCTTCGATGGCGGCCACATCGCGGCGCGCAAGGCGCTCCTTCCATCGTCCTGACGGTTTAAGCTTCTCGACTCCACCCTCTTCGCGGAACGAAGAGTTCGTTTCGGAGACGCGTCCGAGCCCGGCATTCTTGATCCGATCGTAGTCGAGATCATGATCCAGAAAGCTGCCTGTTTTTTCCAAAACTTCTCGGGGGTTTGTAATCAGGTCTTCGTAGTGGATCTCCAGATAGTCGGCAGGGAACCGCTGCCCATGCTCGCGGCCGTTACGGACCATCCATTCCCAATACAACGCGGTTGCCACCAGGCTCCGGGTCTCGCCACGGTCCCAGGGCAGCGGTTGGAAGCCGCCCATTTTCTTTAGCGACAGCGCGATGTCGCGCCCGTCGCGGATGATGTGCAGGAATAGCGCGCTCGGGATGCTGGCCTTCAACCTCTCCACGTGCAGAACATTGTCGGGATCGTAAGCAGCCCAGCGTGGAACTCGCTGGCTTTCGGCAACTGAATCCATGACGACCCGGATGAAATCTCCGCCGTCCTTGCATTCATTCAGAATGCGCGACGACAAGTGATCTGCATCCAGACCCGTCCGGCGGAAACCCTTGCTTCGCACCCACGTTCGCAGTAGCTTTTCCCGGTTATCGCGGCGCGCCAGAGAACCAAACCGCGGAATCAGCGTCTCATACACGGGCAGGGAACCGCGGTAGATCGCAAATCCGCCAGCGGACAGAAGCATGTCATAAAGGAGGTTTGTGCCCGAACGGTGGCATCCCATCACAAAGACAGGGCTATGCTTGCGGTTGCTTGGGTTCTCGGTGGCCAACAATCGCAGTTTATCACTCGGCCACAGGCCAAGTTACTGACCGGGAAAAGTTACGGGATTACGAAAGTTACTGTGCTCGTGAAAAGTGTCGCGGCGCCTTTAGCGCCGCGCTGAGTGCACTGTCTGGAATGCAGCATTAGTTATTCCACTCCCGCAATGGCCGCGTCGATCGCGTCCACATCCGCCCCAATATCCTTGCCGTCCGTCGCTGCCGAGGCTCCGGGAGAAGCTTGCGTGCAGCCGGTTGAGTGGGCGTGGCAGAGCCGCGCGTCCTTACTGACTCCTTTTTCCAGGTCACGGATGCCCGCCGCTTTAGGGGAGGAAACGTCTATTGTTCCTTTCGGCCATCCCCCTTTGTCGCCGATGATCATGTTTTTTTCGAACCTGTAGTGGATGAAACACGCGTCGAGCACCGCCTCCGCCCCGGCCCGCTGTGCGTTGTGTGCACAGTTGGCTTGGCCGCCTCCGATGGACGCGAATGTCGGCCGTCTGTCTCCCGGCATAAAAATGCTGTTGGTCACACTGAAGTTAGTGATCTTTTCTGTATGATCGCCCCCTTCAAGGCGATCCCCAACGTAAAAGATTGGTCCAGTAACAAATGCCGTCACGTGATCGAAAGCGACATCGTGCAAAGTGGGAGCCCGCGAGGCGAGGATCGCAAATGTACCCTGCCCCTTCCAGTCGTGGTCGTGAATGGAATCGGCCAGCAGATCGTGAATGCTGTAGCGGCCTCCGTCGGCGGTCGACCCGCCGTCTTTGGAATAGGCATTCGCGATCGAGAACACGCCTCCGACATATCGGATCCGGTTGTAACGGATCGTGACATCGGTAACCATACATTTCGGACAGCGGTTACCCTGGCTCTTAGGCGTGAGAAGGATTGAATATCCCGGTTGCGAAAAACCGCCCCAGTTGTTCTCCAGCAAATTGGCCTCGAACAGCACTCGGACTCCGCTCTTCAGCTCGAAGTTATTCTTGACGATCACAGGATTGCCTGAGCCTGCCGGCGTATATCCCGGTTCGCCTTCTTTCCAGAGCATCGGCTTGAACAGATGATTGCGCCGGATCTCGATGTCGGTCGGATTGATTTCGGAACCCGCGCCGCCAAATAGAATGTTCTCGCCCGAGGCCTCGAGGAAGTTGTTGTAAATCTTCAGGGTGCTGATGGGGACTTGCCCGTTTCCACCGCCAATCGCCGAAGCGTCGGTGCAGGCGCCGCTGCGGGCCACGCAATAAAAACCACTGAGGTACGAATTGATGACCGCGATGAATCTGGTCCCATGGAAGAGCAGGATTCCTTTGCCGACCTCCGAGCCCGCCGCGGGATGGAACCAGTTTCGATCGAAAATAATATGATCCGCGCCCTCAGTCGTAACCATCACGCCAACATGGGCGTCCGGATCGGAGACCCACTCCAGCCCGATAAACCGGTAGTGGTCTCCAAGTTCCGGCGCCTTTTTGACGATGAGCACAGCGAGCTGTTTCGCCGCTCCTCCCGCCGGTTGTGGGTATGCGGGCCTGCCCGGCAAGCTCGAGACGCCAGCCCAGGCAGGCGAAATGCGAGTCCCTTCCGGAGGCAGCTTCGAATCGGGCGTGTCAGTTCGAATTGTGATGTAGTGCCGATCATCACATTTCTTGGCCGGCAGATCCTTGATCTCGAACGACGCGCCCGCCGCGAGCAGCAGCGTGTCTCCGCACTTCGCCGATTCCACCGCCTCCTGCAAGTCCGAATTCGCCTTCACCCGAATCTGTTTTCCCGGAGAAGGAGTGCCATCCAGCCCGGTGTAGTAGCACGATTGTGGAAGTTCTGCTGGCCCGTCTTTCTCTCCAAATTTGACGACATCTCCTTTGCCGCAGTAAGCGTTTTCGGTGGTGGGAGGCGTCATGGTTGCTGCCACTGCTGAGAGTGGGTTCGTAAGCGAAAAAACGACCAACATACCAGGCAGAAAACGATCGAGGAAAGAACCAGCGAGTAAAGAACAAATCACTCTCTGAATGACGCCTGGACGACCCGCAATTAAGGCCACAATGTCGTTTCTCCGGACCCTGGGCCCTGACGCTGACTGATGCCGGCTTCCACGGGTAATAGCAATGGGTGGTTATAGTTAAAGTGAAGATAGATAGCAAAATACTAACATGCTGCGGAAGTTGGGGAACAAGTTGTTAATGTCGTTCTTGAAATTGGGGGGCGCAGCATTTCAGCGCTACGAGGAACCAAGCTGTTCAATAGTGGCTTCCGGTTCCAGAACGGGACAATTCTCATTCGCAAACGCCTTTTCTACGCAGCCGTGCGGCGATTAATCATCTCCATTCCGAGGCCGCCGGGGTTACTCAGGTGTAGTGGTTTTTCGTCACAATCGCTTGTGAGGTAGTGCACTGCGCGGGGCCGGCACGGGGCGTAGCTTGAGAATGAAAGAGGAGGGTTGACATGCGTCTTGCTAAATCCGTATTTGCCATTTCAATTTGTGTTCTGCTGCTCGGTACCTTTGCTCTTGCCGCGCAAAACCCGATGGGAATTTCCGATCTTTATCGGGTGAGTTTCTCAGAGAAGGTCATCGTGGCTTCTACCGTGCTGCCTTCGGGGAACTACGAGATCAGGCACGTCATGGAAGGCGAGAATCACATTATGGTGTTCCGCCAGGTTGGCGTCAGGAAGCCCGTGGTTGTGCGCGCGAAGTGCACCCTGGTTCCGCTGGCCGAGAAGGCAGCCGACAACCAGAAGATTTACGAACTCAATGCCTCCAATGAACGCGTTTTGCACGAGTTGATTTTCAAGGGCGATCGCGCCAAGCACGTTTTCTAGCTTAAACGCCAACGGGTGCTATTCATTGGGAACTTGGCCGTCCGTTCAAGCAAAGACGGCCAAGCAGCCTCTTGGAAGCCTAGGGAAAACTCGGTATTGCACTTCGGTGTTGCGCTAAATGATGCTGCCCTGAAGATGTGCCAGGATTCTGGCACCCTGGTTTTAATGCCATGGCTCCGGGCGTCGCAGCGGTGTACTGCCTCCAGCGGTGCCGCCGTCGGCGTCTACTGCCGCGATGATCGCTCCAAGCTTAGCAGTGGCTGCTTGCTGCCAACGTCCTGACTCGAGGCGCCCCGGCGCGACGAGATTCCAGGGCTAAGGCATTGCCCAATATTTTGACTGGCAATCTCAGTTAAGCAGCCAACTTTGCCGAGGACCCAGATCTGGTCCACCATCCGCCAAGCGGGTCTCGTGGAAGACCCGGTTACCGTTGTGGGGCATAGTGCTCCCGCGTATTGCAAAACGCCAAAAAAGGTCTAAAATTCAACAACCTACCATGCTGGCTGCATCTTTTGGGCAGTTCGGTTCATCAAAGGTTGAGTGAAAGTGACTCAAGAGAAAAACCATGAGCGATACTAGTACCTCTCTTTCCTATGAAACGATCGGTCGTTCGCTGCCGATATTGCCGGTGCGCGATACGGTTCTGTTTCCGCACGCCGTGCTTCCTCTCACTGTCGGGCGGGAGAGTTCCGTTCAGCTGATCAACTCGCTGGGCGAGGATAAGACCATTGTGGTGGTGGCGCAGCGCGAGGCGCGCGTGGATACCCCTCAGCCGACCGACCTTTATTCGGTAGGCACGCTGGCCGTAGTTCATAAAGTCGTGAAGATGCCCAACCAGAGCCTGTTCGTTTTTGCGGAGGGCCTGGAACGCGTCCGGCTCACCGATTTTGCCCAGCTCGCGCCGTTTATGCGCGCGCAGGTTGTAACGGTTCCGGAGACAATTCCGCCCAAGGATTCTGAGATTGAAGCGCTGCAACGGAATGTGCTAACGCTGTTCCAGCAAATTGTCGCGGGTTCGCCCACTTTATCGGATGAGCTTTCGACGGTGGCCATGAACATCGAAGAGCCGGGCCGGCTGGTGGATTTTATCGCCTCATCGCTGCCGCAGTTGACCACTGCCGACAAGCAGGACGCGCTCGAAACTACCGACGTACGCGTGCGGTTGGAAAAAATCAATCAGCACCTTGCCAAAGAGCTGGAAGTGCAGCAACTGCGCAACAAGATCCAGTCCGAAGTCCAGGATCGCGTGCAGCAGACGCAGCGCGAATACTATTTGCGCGAGCAGATGAAGGCCATCCAGAAAGAACTGGGTGAGCAGGACGAAGGTGCCCGCGACACCGAAGAACTCAAGACCAAGATCGAACAGGCGGGAATGCCCGACGAAGTCAAGAAAGAAGCCCTGAAGGAACTGGGACGCCTCTCCCGCATGTCGCCGATGGCGGCCGATTATTCCGTCACCCGCAATTACATCGAGTGGCTCGCCGTGCTGCCGTGGAACAAGACCTCCGGCGGCGAAATCGAGATTCCCAAGGCGAAAGAGATTCTCGACGCCGACCACTACGATCTGCAAAAAGTAAAAGACCGCATTCTCGACTACCTCTCGGTGCGCCGCCTCAAGCCCAGCATGAAGGGCCCGATTCTCTGTTTCGTCGGACCTCCGGGCGTCGGCAAGACGTCACTGGGCAAATCGATCGCGCGTGCGCTGGGACGCAAGTTCACCCGCCTCTCGCTTGGTGGAGTGCACGACGAAGCAGAGATTCGCGGCCATCGCCGCACTTATATCGGCGCGCTGCCGGGGCAGATCATTCAGGGCATTCGCCGCGCGGAGACGAAAGACCCCGTGTTCATGCTCGATGAGATCGACAAAGTCGGTCGCGACTTCCGCGGCGATCCCGCGTCTGCCTTGCTGGAAGCGCTTGACCCCGAGCAGAACGCGAGCTTCCGCGACAATTATCTCGACGTGACCTTCGATCTTTCCAAGGTGCTATTCATTACGACCGCGAACATGCTCGATCCCATCGCCGAGCCGCTACGCGACCGCATGGAGATCATCGAACTGCAGGGCTACACCGAGGAAGAGAAGATTCACATCGCATTTCAGTATCTGATTCCGCGGCAGATCGAAGAGAACGGAATCACCACGGAGCAAATCGAGTTTCCCGAAGAAGCCGTCAGCAACATCATCCGTCACTACACCCGCGAAGCCGGAGTCCGCAATCTCGAACGCACTATCGGCACTATCTGCCGCAAACAAGCGCGTCGCATCGCCGAAGGTAAGAGCGACAAGCTGATCGTCACCAAAGAGATCATTCAGGAATTCCTGGGCGGCATCAAAGTCCGCAGCGAAGGCGAAATCGCCGAGCGCACCAAGCGCCCGGGCGTTGTCGTCGGCCTCGCCTGGACTCCTTCTGGCGGCGACGTGCTCTTTGTCGAAGCCAACCAGATGAAGGGCAAGGGCGGGCTCACCATCACCGGCCAGATCCAGGATGTGATGCGCGAGTCGATGCAGGCCGGGTTGAGCTGGGTGCGTTCGAATGCCAAGGAATTGGGCGTGGACGAAGAATTCTTCGCCAACCACGACATCCACATTCACGTACCGGCGGGCGCGATTCCCAAAGATGGCCCCTCGGCAGGCGTCACCATTGTCACCGCGCTGGTATCGCTGCTGACGGGCAAGCAGGTTCGTCCGCTGACGGCAATGACCGGTGAGATCACGCTCAGCGGCAATGTGCTTCCGGTGGGCGGCATCAAGGAAAAGGTGCTGGCCGCAAAACGCGCTGGCGTGCACGACGTGATTCTCCCCGCCGACAACCAAACCAACGTCGAGGAGGACCTCACGCCCGAACAGTTGCAGGGCCTGACCGCGCACTACGTGAAGACGATTGACGAGGTGCTCGAGTTTGCGATGCCGTCGACGCCGCGAGAAGAGCGCCAGGACGCCGAAGAGCGCGAGAAGGTTCTCAGCACCTAAGAACCGGGTCTGTACAAAGCGTGGGGATGAGGCTCTGCCCCGTCCCCTATTACCACTCCTAACTCTCTTCTTGTGCCCTCAGGGTTCTCACTCGTCTCTTAGCTTCAACCCTGGGTCCTCCGGCCTCACCGCCTATCCCCCCGAAATATTTCTCCACTCCGTGAGGGAATTCTCCGGCTAGTGTCGCTTTCCAGGTTGAGCCCGAAGCGAGCACGACCCACCAAATGCAGACCGCTAACGGGGAAGGAGATCGGTGATGCCTATCAATCTGAATGCCTACAACAAAAACTTGGAATGCAGAGCGCGCGCCCTCAAGCTAGCCGGCGGCTGCCTGAAGATGGTTCCGATCGCACTGCTGCTCTTGGTCAGCACGCTTGGCTTTGGAGCATCCGCATCCCAGCCAGATGCAACGACGGCCGCCGATGGAACGGAAGCCGTCGGCGCAAAGGCGCCCGCCACCACCCTCAACGGTCCTTTTGGCCTCGCCCTCGATAGCGCGGGCAACCTTTATGTGGCCAATGCACATGGCGGAAACGTCACCATCTACGGTGCCACCGGCTGGAAACTCACAGGCTCCATCAGCAGCGGTTTGAGCATCCCGATAGCGGTTGCGGTCAACTTCGGCGGCATTATCTACGTTGCCAACAATGACATCGAAACCATCTGTCTTTATGCTCCGAACCTGCAACAGATTGGCACCATCAACGATTCTTCGCTCATTCAGCCTCTCTCGATGTATATCGATGGCAATAACGATCTCTGGGTGCTGGATTACCTCAACGTGCATCTTTATCTCGACGATGGGACACCCATTTCCACCGCTTCCATGCCCCAGGCTACTGCAGTCGGACCGTGGGGCAGCAACGTCACGGTTTGGGGTGCGACTGACCCCAATGGCGGGACCGATGAGTTGCTTCAGAATATGGGTGAGGCGGTGCATCGAGGTCTGAGCTTCGTCCTGGTAAGCAACGATGCGCCCAAGGCGACTGCGGTCGCGCAGGATTCGCTCGGCAAGCTCTATATTGCCATCCCAAGTACCAAGCAGGTCCAAATCTGGAGCAACGCCGGCGGAACGATCGTCGGAACGATTACTACAGCGTCGCCCGCTTTTGGCGTGGCCGTGGATTCGTTCAACCATCGGCTTTATGTTGCTGAACAGGGTGTGAACGAGGTCGTGGTTTATTCTACGCAGCCACCGTACAAGATCCTCCATACGATCAAGTAAGACGCAAAGGCCGAATGATCGCCCCACTCATCGCGCACATGTGCGATGAGTGTATGACTGCGAGTCGATGTCACTCCGTATTAACTACCTCAGCCCTTCCGATTTATGCTGGCGCATCTTGACGCTTCTGTCTTCTCTTATGCTTGGAATAATCCAGCTTACGTCCTGAGGGGGATCGTTGGTGTCTTATAAGCTTTGGCTTCGACAGTTAATCGGCGATGCTATCTCTCACAATATGTCACATGTTGTGGGTCGCCTCGGCCCCGACGATCTGCACACGCTTTACGGGCAGGGCACCCCGGCATCGATCGATGTAATCATCCTGCACTGCGAAAACAAAGCAGGCCGAAAGATTGCTTGCCACGCGAGAATAAACGAGAAGATCACGCGGCGTGGGAAGCAGTTCTAAACGAGCGCCGGCGGATTGCGACGAACTGCGATGAAAACAGGCATCGGTCAAACTGCTGGATTCGTGCAATGGGGCCGGCTTGGCGTCTGAGCGCGGGACTTTGTGATTGAACGAGTAAGTTGCTAGGGTGTTTTCTTCAATACAAGATCCAAACTCTTCCCGCCCTGTTTCCATGTTCCGCTGATCTGCAGATTGCCTTTACTCATGGTTCCGTCATACGCCACCAGGCTGGCCGTGCTTTCGAAATGGAGCGCCGGCTCTTTGTAGGTAATGGCCGTCATCAGGACGCCGGAACTGTCGTCGTCGGGAAAATCGAGTGTTCCGCTCAGCGTTCCATCCTGCGCCGCTGAGATATGAACGACGATCCGCTTCTTGGGTTGCGCGCCCGGATTGAGCGTGCCCTCCCAATCTCCCACGATCGGCCTTGCATCCGCGGCTACAACGGGAGAGGGCGCAAATTGCAATCCCAGAAAGATGGCCAACCCAGTGCCCAGCGCGAATTTTGACAGACGAAGCATCGTCATGACCTCCTGGTTTCGGCCTCTGCTATTCAAGCGGCCATCAGTATAATCCTGTTTCTCCGGGCAAGACATCGGGGAGAGTTCGTAGAGAGCAAGGGCACAAAGCTGAGATCTGGAACATTCCGCGCAAAGAAGCGACAATAGGTCCCGTTAATGAGGAATCAACGTGGGAGCGAGCCCAAGTCCGGAGCCAAATCCAAAGCCTGGTCCGAAGCCTGCGCAGAAGAAGTCGAAGCCAAAAGTGGGCCTGCGCACCTGGATGGACCGCGTCCTGGAGGAGTGCGATCGCGCTGGGAAGGGTTTCGAGGCCGACCCCGTGCATGACCTGCGAGTTGCGCTACGCCGCTGCCGCTCTCTCGCCGATGGCCTGATGGCGCTCGATTCCGACGCATCGTGGAAGGATATGAAGAAGGCCGGAAAGAAGCTTTTCCGCGCCCTCGGTGACCTGCGCGACATGCAGGTCATGCAGGAGTGGATCGAGAAGCTCGGGCAATCGGACGATCCGGTCGTGGCCAAACTGCTGAACCATGTGCACGCTCGCGAAGCGGAATGCAAGCAGTTGGCATGGAAAGACCTGAATCAGTTTGACCGCAAGCATTGGCGCCAGTGGAGCCGGATTCTTCCACGCCGCGCGGCGCGCATTCGCCCCGGCAGCGTTGTTTATCTGCATCTCGCGCTTGAAAAGTGGACGGCCGCCTATGATCTGCACAAACGCGCGATCCGCACGCGTTCGCAGATCGCGTTGCATGAACTTCGCATTGGCATCAAGCGCTTCCGTTATACGGCGGAAAATTTCCTCCCTCAGCAACATGCGCTCTGGGGAGAAGACCTGAAGGAACTTCAGGATCTGCTGGGCGAGGTGCACGATCTCGACGTCCTATGGGCGGCTGGCCAGCAGATCCAGGCTTTTCCAGATGTGGAAAGCCGCAACCGCTGGCGCGAGAAGCTCAACCGCGAGCGCAACCGGCGCATCGAGCGCTATCGCGAGATGATGATCGGCAAACACTCACTATGGCGCGTGTGGCGGGCAGCCTTACCCTCGGGTCCTCAACTGCGCACGGCCGCCATGAGCCGTCTGCGGGCATGGGCCGGATATCTCGATCCCGATTTTCCGCATTCCCAGCGGGTAGCCCAACTCGCGCTTCTCCTGTATGACGGTCTGGCGAAAGCCGGCCTGGCGCAGCATTTCGAAGCCGATTCGCGCGACGTTTTGCAGGCCGCAGCCTTCATGCATGATGTCGGCCGAGCCAAAGGCCATCAGGATCATCAGAAGAAGTCATTGCGCATGATTCGCAAGTTGCAGCGGCCTCTGGGTTGGAGTGCGCGGGAACTGGAACTCGCCGCCGTCGTGGCGCGCTACCATCGTGGCGCGTTGCCGCAACCGCGGAAAAAGACCATGCAGCGGCTGGAGTTGCCCGATCGCCGCATCGCGGTCCAACTAGCAGGCATATTGCGCCTGGCCAAGGCTCTGGATACGAGGAATGAAGCCACTCGGAATGGAGCCCCAAGGAATCAGGCCGCAGGGAATAAGGCGGGACACAACGGCGTGGCGCCGAAAATCGAGGTCAGCTTGCAGAACCGCGTTCTAATTGTGCAGTCGGCTGGCTACTCGCCGCTGGATCGCTCAGCCGAAAATGTCGCGGCGGCGCGCCACCTGCTTGAGATCGTCCTACGGCTTCCGGTGATTGTGAAGCCCCTGCGCGTCACCTCGAACCGTGCTGCCAACCGCTAACGGTCAGTCGTGGTAGCTTGTCGCCTATCGTCAAAACCCAAACGATTTTTCTTCAGGAATTGGACGTGCGCCAAGGCATCAACCAGGGCCTTTTCTTCCGCGAAGGATGTCACGGCCTCGCGCCTGACAAGGATAGCCGCTTCCGCAGCCTCAATGCGCTTGAACAGCGCGCGATCCTCCCCCTCCTGCAAGACCAGTTCGTAGGCGTGCTGCCATTTCTTGCGGTTGTGAGCCGACGATGTGTGGCGATCCGGTTCCATGGGGGTGGACCTGCCGAACGAATTCCATCCCTTCAAAGACCCACACGCAGCTACGAGCGGCGGCTCTAGAAAGCTCAAGGGACTCTACGGCAGTTGATACGCCAGCGACCATATAGCCGTCGATACGCTGGCGAACATTTCAATGATCTGGAACGGACACAATCTCCCTCAATGGCTTGAGAAGGGCAGCCAGTCAGGCCATGTCGTCAAAGCCCAAACGACTTTTTTTCAGAAAACGGAGGTGCGCCAGGGCGTCGGCCACGGCTTTGTATTCCGCTTGATCGTCCGGGGAGGATTTCACGGCGTCACGCCGAAGGAGGATCGCGGCTTCCGCAACCTCGATGCGTTTGAATAGCGCCTGATTTTCCGATTCCTGCAAAACCAAGTCGTAAGCGTGCCGCCAATCGTGGCAGTCTTGAGATAAGAAGAGATGACGATCCGGTTCCATGGGTTAGCCCCCTCGAACGAAGATCATCCGTTCACAAGAGACCGGCACCCAGCGAGGCGCGGCGGCGGGTTGTGGAAAGATTCTCCATCATACACCCGTCTGTACGATACTAGACACAAAAATGATTGAAACACGACGGCCATCCGCTGCTCGAGGTTCGCGCGTATCACTGACTTGCAGGATTTGTTTCTCCCGTTCGCAACTGCCTTCGCTCGGATCTACGGTCTGCAAACAGTTGCGCGCCTGTACTGCAAGTCTTTTCAGTCTGTGCGGTTACGCGAATGCTGTATATACTTATCCCCTTCTCGTGGGGCGAGGAGCGCAGCGACTATGCTCGCCGCGCTCACGCATCGACAGTTCACTTTGAACAGGAGACTCAGATGAACATACAGAACCGAGTCGCGGCCATGCAATTTCCAGCTATCCCCGTATACGCCAGGTTGTTATCGATCCCGGCGTTGACACTCCTCGTCATGGCCATTCTCTTCGCTATGCAATTGACGGCATCGGCTCAAACCTGGCAGACGCTGTTGAACCCGCCTCCTGTGCCAGAAATCATCGATCCGCAATACAACTATGATCTCGGCCCGGGCGGCGCTTCCAACCCGATCCTGCTGACCGATGGCAGCGTGATCATCCAAAACGCAAACCCATTCGGCGCCGCCGACGGAGAGATTTTCAAGCTGACTCCCGACATCAACGGGAGTTATATCAATGGAACCTGGACGCAGCTGGCGACGATGCCCTATGTGGAAGCCGCCCCCTCGCAGGCTGTGTTGCCGAACGGAGAAGTTCTTATTGAGGGCGGCGAATTCAGCGGCTATGAAGAGTATTTCACGCTCACAAATCAGGGGGCTATCTATGACCCGGTAACCGATATCTGGACCTCGGTCCCGCCGCCTCCGTTCTTCGTTGACCTGTATCCGCCGCGGGCTGCATTTGCGCCCAATCCCATCGGTGACGCGCCCAACGTGGTATTGCCCAACGGAGCCTTCATGATCGGAGACAAGATGAGCCGCCAGGCGGCTTTGTTCGATCTGGCAACCTTCACCTGGACCGAAACCGGCACCAACACCAAGTCGGACATGAATGACGAAGAAGGCTGGACGCTGTTGCCCAGCGGCGAAGTGTTAACGGTTGATTGCTATACCGATTACTATTTCGGCGTGGTTCCTCCCCCTTATCCGTCGAATCCCACCAACTCTGAGATTTACAATCCGGCAACCGATAGTTGGTCGAGCGCCGGTAGCACTATTCATACGCTCACGGACCCATATCTCTCAGAGACTGGCCCCGGAGTGCTCCGGCCCGATGGCACCGTCTTTGCCGTTGGCAGCGAGGGTTATACATCTATCTATCACGCAATCCAGAAGAACTGGTCGGTTGGTCCCAAACTGCCAATCAGCCCGCAAGGCTACCAATACACCGCGCAGGATGCACCGGGTGCGCTGCTGCCTGATGGCAACGTGCTCTTTGCCGTCAGCGGAGGCTACGACCAGCCCGGTTACTACTCAGCGCCGCCCGTTGCCTTTTTTGAATTCAACGGGAAAAAGCTGATTGCCGAGCCCACCATTCCGAATGCTGCCAACGACGTGTCAGGCTCGATCAGCCTGTTGCTTCTGCCAACCGGCCAAGTGCTCGCGACCGACAGCACGCAAGATGTCGAAATCTATACGCCATCCACCTTCAAGCACAGCACATCCTGGGAGCCGCTGATTAGTCAGGCTCCGACTACCGTCCAACCAGGTGGATCGTACATTGTGCACGGACTTCGATTGAATGGCATGTCGCAGGCTTCGATGTTCGGAGACGAAGAGCAAAACGCCACCAACTATCCTCTGGTCCGCATCACAAACATGAAAACCAAGCACGTGTTCTATAGTCGAACGCACGATCACAGTTCGATGGCGGTTGCCTCGAATGCCGTCGCCTCGACGCACTTCGATGTTCCGTATAACCAGGAAACCGGCCGCAGCGAACTGCAGGTCGTCGCAAACGGCATCGCCTCCGCGCCGGTGATCGTCAACGTGGAGCCCTGAAGTCTGCCAATGGGATGTCTTTCAGGTTCGTGAGGGAACACGCCGGCCTAGTGAAGGACGAGTAGCTTGTCCGCTACTTTTCAATCAGCTTTGTTCGATCCAAACTTGAGTTCGTGACTCACACGAATTTCGTTTCCCTGGCCGTGGCATGGCTGCGCCGCTATCGCTGTGGTGTCGTGCTCTCGGAACAAGCCTGCATCAGCGGCGAGATGCCCGACGCAATCGGATGGAAAAAAGCCTGCCATTCCGTGCTGGTCGAATGCAAGGTGACGCGCGCCGATTTTCTCGCAGACCGCGCGAAGCTTTTCCGGCAGCAACCCGAGATCGGCGTCGGCTCGGAGCGCTACTACCTCGCGCCGCGCAGCCTGATCAAGGTCGAAGAACTTCCCGGGGGATGGGGCCTGCTGGAGCTTTCCGGGCGCGAGATCAAGCTGCTGAAACGATCGGCAAAGAATCTGCGCTCGGCTACCGGCTTCGAGTATGAGATGAACCTGCTCCTTGCGAGCTTGCGTCGGGTCGAAGTCCGCATTGAACCGCAGAGCATCACGGACTTCCTGAAGTGGAAGAACCGGATGGTGGAATACAATCGCGGCGCGCTCCCCGAGGGATTGATCTCGCCGGAGAGCGAAGAAAATACGTTTCTGCTGCCCATGACCCGAGACTGACCATTCGCCAGAAAATAGCTCCCTGAAAAATGAAACCGGGCTGTTTAGCCCGGTCTCGAAAGCGTCGGTTGTGATGCGGTTACACCACAACGCAACGCGGCTGGCTCTGGGGTTTCCGCGGTCGCAAATCGCGCCCGCTCGTTGCATCCCGCGCCAGCAAACGTCAAAGGAGCGAGGACGAGAACGCGGCAAGAATAGAGCAACTGATGGGCCAGTGCATTGGTTCGCGTGATGGGTTCAGTGTATCCTGTAGTATCAAGATACTAAAGTAGTTATTATTTTTTAACTAAAGTTGATGAATGACGTCGCCGGCTCTTCTGCGAGAGCGAAGGTTCAAAATATTGCACAACGATTCGTGCCCGGCTAAGCAGAAGAGCAGTTTTGCATCAGGGCATCGTCTTAAGCGATGCCTCAAGTCTCTGCTCTCAATCGCTCCTTCAGGGCTGGGATCAGCAGCGCCACTCTTTCCGCGGCCTATACGTCGCGGCGGCCTTCCATGGCCTTGAGCATGGTGACTTCGTCGGTGTATTCGATGTCGCTGCCCACGGGCACACCCATTGCGATCCGGGTGATGCGCAGCCCCTGCCGCTTCAGCTGCTGGGCCAGGTATGTCGCGGTAGCTTCGCCTTCGACCGTCGGATTGGTCGCCAGGATGACCTCTTCGATATCACCTTTTGCCACGCGCTGGAGCAGGTTTCCGATGCGCAGTTGCTCGGGGCCGATACCATGCAATGGCGACAGCGACCCGTGCAGCACGTGATAGACGCCATTGAAATGCCGCGTCTTTTCGACGGCGGCGATGTTGGTCGGCTCCTCGATCACGCAGACCAGTTTCTGATTGCGGGTTGGACTGGAGCAATAGACGCAGGGATCGACATCGGTGATGTTGTTGCAGATTGTACAGAGACGCAGATTGGCTTTGACGTCGCGAACCGCGGCGGCGAGCGCTTCGGCGTCGTCTTCGCTCGAGCGCAGAATGTGAAACGCCAGACGTTGCGCGCTCTTGCTGCCGACGCCCGGCAGCTTTTTGAGTTGATCGATGAGCCGGGTCATCGGCTCGGCAAACTTGGACATGTTGGGATTTGTAATTGGTGATTTGTAATGTGCAATTGAAAATCGGCGTGAGTGTGAATTATCAATTGCAAATTACAAATTACAAATTACAAATTCACAAAAGTCCTCCCAGTCCGCCCAGCATTCCGCCGAGACTTGATTTCATCGAATCGTCGACCTTGCGGACTGCCTCGTTGAGCGCAGCCATCACCAGATCCTGCAGCATTTCGACGTCGCCCGCCTTGACTGCCTCGGGATCGATGATTATTCCGAGCACCTGCTTGCGGCCGTCCATTTTAACCGTGACCGTGCCTCCGCCGGCGGAAGCTTCGACGACGGTCTGCTCCATTTTCTTTTGCAGCATTTCCGCTTGCTGCTTCGCCTGCTGCATCATCTCTTGTAAATTGAAACCAGACATAGAGAAATTGGTAATTGGTGATTTGCGATATGTAATTTGAGTCCCAAGCTTATTCCCACAATGAACTGCGCCCAATCGCAGATTACATATTACAAATCACCAATTACAAATCAGTTCCTCCCTTTCTCCCGGTAATCGATTACCGTGCGAATTTCGGCTCCGAACTTTTCTTGCATTCGCCTCACTACCGGATCCTGTTCGGCGCGCCCGCGGGCGCTTCCGTTCGAAGCAACCCCATTGGAAGAAGCAGGGCGACGAACGGGCGATCCCGGCCGCGATGTTCCTTCCTGAGCAACTCCTCCGGTAACGACCTGGACCTTGATTGGCCTGCCCGCATGGCCGCTTGCGGACGCCATAGCCACGCGGCGTGCGTCGGTCGTAAATGACATCTCGATCATCGTCGTCGACGCTGCCACTTTCGCGATCAGCGTGTTTCCGTCCAATGTCCATTCTGCGGTTTCCAGCAGGGAAGCGAGCATCGGCTGATTGCCAAGCGCGCTCAGGACAGTCGCACGAAGAGACTCGGTGGTGGCCGGGAGCGAAGCATCCTCCACCTTTACTGATGTTCGCTCCGGCCTTGCTGATTCCACGATCGCCGGCGCAGAACGCGGATCGGGTGCGATCTCTGCAACGACCTCGGCAACGAACTCTGCAACCGCCGGAGCGGTCGATCCCATGATGACCACATTGGCGCTGTTTCCAGACGATGGTTGTGTGGCGCGGACCTGCCCGGAGCGGTCGTCGAAGGGGCCCTCGCCGGCGAATGCTGCCGCGCCGCCTGACGAGTCTGCCCGGGGATTGCCTTTGCGCGCCGAGTCTGCGGCGAACGGCGAAACCGAACTTGATCGTACCTGCGTGATGGGCGCGGCGCGCCGGGAATCGGAGGGGGTCAGAGTCGCCTTTGCTGATGTGCGCGATGGTCCAGAACCTGACTCGGCCGCCTCGCTGAGCAACTGCTCGATCGGCAAAAGGCGTTGCGCATGCGCCATCTTCAAAAGTCCCAGCTCAAGGTGGAAACGCTGCTCCTGGCGGTATCCGAGTTCGCCGTGCGTGCGCAGCATGATCTGCAAGTGGCGAGCCAGTTCTTCTTCGCTGAACAGTTCTGCAATGCGCGCCACGCGCGCCCTTTCGTCGGATGAAATTTGCAGTAAGGGAGAGTCCTGGCCTGCAACCTTCGCGACCGTCACATTGCGCAGAAAGCGCACCAACTGGCGCGCAAAGTGAGTGGGACTGTGCCCTTCGCCCAGCAACTCGTCAACCAGCACCAGAATCCTGTCGCTGGCACTTTCAGCGACTGCTTGCATCACCGTTTCCAGCGCGCCTGCAGGGGCGGAGCCAATCAGGCTGCGAACCGAGTCAAGCGTCAAATGCTCGGAGGTAGAGGCGATGGCCTGGTCGAGAATGGAGAGTGCATCGCGCATCGAGCCGTCTCCCGCTTCTGAGAGCAGGGCCAGCGCGTCGTCGTCGGCCGCAATCTTCTCTTGCGCGGTGATGTCGCGGAGTTGCTGCAAAATGTCCTCGAACTTTACCGCCCGGAAGCTGAAATGCTGGCAGCGCGACCGAATGGTCTGCGGAATATCCTCGGGCTGCGTCGTTGCCATCATGAAGATGATGTGGCTGGGAGGCTCCTCCAGTGTCTTGAGCAGCGCGTTGAAGGCCGCATCGGTGATCTGGTGCGCCTCGTCGAGAATGTAGATCTTGAAGCGGTCGCGCGCCGGCCGGTAGCGCGCGGCGTCCCGCAATTCGCGGATCTCGTCGATCCCGCGATTGGTGGCTGCGTCGATCTCGATCACATCGACCGCGTTCCCGGCGCGAATCTCGGTACAGGAATCGCACACTCCGCACGGCTCGGCGACGGGCTTCGCGCTCGAACGGCAGTTCAGCGCCATTGCCAGGATGCGCGCCACCGTCGTCTTTCCGATTCCCCGATGACCACTGAAGATGTAGCCGTGGGCGATCCGCTCCTGCTCGATCGCATTCTGCAAGGTGCGCGTGACATGTTCCTGGCCGATGACGTCGGAGAACTTCTGGGGACGGTACTTGCGGGCCAGGACCTGGTAGCTCATCGGAATTTCTGATTATACAATCTTGCTCTCCGGGGCATCGGATGATTGGCGGTCCGGATGCCGTCAGCGGTCGCTCAGATGCGACGCGGCAGTTTTCAGGATGGTTATGATGCTTGCGCCGTTGCCCGCGCCAGCGTACGCTTCTGGTTTATGTTTTCGCGGGTCACGCCCCCGCGGACATTCCGATCACGAAAATGGAGGACGACCGGCCATGCAACTCAGAATGAGCACGCGAACTTTGGAGGGCGCGCTAGTGGTGGATTGCAGTGGACGGCTGGTATTTGGTGAAGAGTCGGCCAGCCTGCGCGACATCGTCAAGAAGCTGGTGGTCCAGAACCCAAAACTCGTGTTGAATCTTCAAGAAGTAAGTTACATCGATAGCGGCGGGCTGGGGACGCTGGTATCGCTCTACACCACAGCGCGCAACGCCGGTGGAGCGGTTAAGTTGGCGCGGTTGAGCCAGCGCATAAGCGACCTGCTTCAGGTCACCAAACTGCTCACTGTATTTGAAGTGTTCGACGACGAAGAGAAAGCCGCGAAGTCATTCAAGAAAGACGCAGCCTAAGCGACCTACCCAGATAGATTCCTCGACTCACCCAGACCGAATGCTTCCGATCATTGCGTAGCTGATTGTTCCCCGCCGATCGTCGCACTGATCATTGCACATCGGTCAACAGATACGGTTGAGTGTAGAACGTAAAGCCATCCTGTACGTCGGTCAGGATCAGCGTGTAAATCCCGCTCGTCTGGCTGTAGCTCGCTGGTCTAAAGAGTGGAACGCCCGTCGATGTCGTTACATACACAAAATATTGCCCGCCCGGAAGGGTTGCGTATTCGGTCGGTGTCTGGCTGGGCTGTCCGTACGCAACTCCCGTAAAGGTGGGAGTGGCGCCGACAATGCTCATCGTGGGAACAATGTAGATGTTCACCGGGCCGGGCAGGCTGGGCGCCGCGTTGATCGCACGAAATTCAATATCGCCATTCGGCGGCGGTGTATTGTTATCGGGAAAGGGCTGCGCGACCCACGGCGTCAGGCCTGATTTCGAATTCCCCATCAAAACCACAGTATATTGAGTGGAGGCGCTCAGGCTTAGCGCGCTGCTGACCAGCGGGTCAGCGCTTGAGGTGAGCGCCGTTCCGACCTGATAAACGCCAATCGAGGCGCCGCCCGGCGATATGCCCGCGTAGTTGGTTGAGGGCTGAACGGAGCCAAATCCCAAGCCGCCGGCGGGACTCACCAATCCTCCATTAACAGTAACGTCAAAGTTAAAAGTGGCGCTGGGATTGGACATGGCATTGAAGATGCGGTACTGCGTATCATCTGAGCCACAGCCGGGGATGAAAATAGTCAAAACACTTAAGGCTCCGATAGCCAGGGCAGGGAATAGCGTTTTGAACAGACGAAACATTCTTGTTCTCTCCACAGGAGCTTTGACCAGCATTCGTTGATTGCACTCAATCCTTTGTGATGCCTTATGCTAAGGCCTCGCAAGGCTGGCTGGTGTAAATTTTTGTACGGAACGAATAGGTTAACACGGCGGCTTTATCATGGGATGCTTGAACGGATTCTTAAGCCGCGATTCTCATCTTGCCGGCTCGAAGACGCGTCTAAGATCAAATGCCTCAAAAAACAACAGCGGCGAAAACGCCTTCGCGGAAAAAGACGGAAAGAAATGCATTCGCCGAACCGCGCGCCCGCGTCGTGCGCGCGATCCGCGCCTTGCCCAAGGGCAAGGTTTCCAGTTATGGCGCCGTAGCCAGAGCCGCAGGATGGCCGGGTGCTGCCCGCCAGGTCGTTCGCATCCTTCGACAGGTCGCGGGATTGCCGTGGCACCGCGTGGTCGGCGCGGGCGGCGCAATCAAGCTGACCGGAGAAAATGGAGCCGAACAAAGGTTCCGGCTGCGCATGGAAGGCGTGACATTTCGTGGCGTGCGCGTGGACATGAAGCAGCACGAGTTTCGCTTTCGCTGATAGTTCCCAGTTGTCACTAAGAACCAATTCGTTTTGACTGAGAACCGGGAGAGAACTTGGGTCTAGTGCGGCAGTTTTCCCTCCAACAGTTCATGCAGTCGATTTGCCGGGCAGCGCAGACCGACGAAGAAATTCCCAAACAACGCATACACGGCGCTGACATGGTCGAAGCGCATCTCGTAGATCAACTTCTTGAAGACCAGTGGATTGTCGGCGAAAAGATCGACTCCCCACTCCCAATCGTCGAAGCCGATCGAACCGGTAATGATCTGTTTCACTTCCCCGGCGTAGCGGCGTCCGACCATTCCGTGTTCGTTCATCTGGCGCTGGCGCTCTTCCATGGGGAGCGTGTACCAGTTCTTATCTTCGCCGCGAAGCCTGTCCATGGGATAAAAGCAGATATAACGGTTGGGCGGCATGGCCGGGAAGAGCCGCGGCTTCATCGCCTCCTGCTGGCGCGCGATCGTCTCCTGAATAGCCTTTTTCCATTCCTCGGAATGTGGTTCCACGCCCTGCTCGGCAAGTGCCTTATAGGTTTTCAGACTGGACTCGTAAAGTCCCAGCTCAATCACCGACAAATATGACGTTTCGGGCTCCAGAAAGTCGCTGAGCGAAAGCCGCGCCAGGTCGAGTTCCGCCTGGTTGAGCTGATCGAAGGTTTCGCGGAAGTGGACCAGCATCAAGTCCCCTTTGTGCCCCAGCAGCGAAAACAGCGCCGACTGGCCATCCGTCTTGTTTTCCATCTCTGTCAGCAGGGCGGAGGCCTCGGCGGCAATCTCGCGGCGATGACCTTCGGCGAGCGCGCGCCATGCGCTCCAGCGAAAGCGCATCATCTGGTGCAGCGTGGCATAACCTTCCAGTGTCAGCGGGACGGCAGGCAGTTGGCCGGCTTCCACCGGGGCATCGACGTGATGAGCAGGATTCATGGATTTACCCTGCCGGCTATTGTAATCAATCCATGGGGTGATCTGGTCATCGGGTCATCTTGAGGCCACATCAAGTCGAAGGCATTCGACTTTAGATCAACCGATGAACCGATCAGCTGCCCAGATCCTGGCCTGGGTATCTCGTGCGCCATGGGCTCCGATTGCCGCCGCACACGCCAGTGTGCTACAAGCAGCTATATGCGCAAATGGATGAGCGACCGGCTCAAGCGTCGCAAAAAGGGTGGCGAGGGAGGATCCAAAGATAAAGCCGCCGCGCCTGAACCCCTGCAACCGAAATATTTCGAAAGTGATCTCGGCGAGAAGCCGCACGCGGCCGCCGTCGAAGCGCCACGTCCTGAACCCGAACCTGAGACGCAAGCAGACTTCAAGTTGGATCATCGGGAATTAGATTCCCGCGCTGAATCCGAACCCGCAGTCGCGACGCCGTCCGCGGAAGCCAGAACTCGTCCGGCGCGCCGCCGCCGCAAGCGCGGAGGCCGCAGCGGAGCGCGCCGTTCGCCGGCTGAGGCTGCAACCGCAAGCGCCGCGGAGGTGATGAATCCGCGCGAGCCGCTCACCCCGGACGCGGCCACTGCTGAACCGCTGCCAGTTGCGGCCGTCGCCGAACCCGAGGCTGCGCCTGCGCACGCCCTCCCTACGCAGACTCTGCAAGCTGTACCCGCTCGACCCAGCAAAGGCACGGTGGTTCTGGCTATCGGACTGCCGGGTTCGGGCAAGAGTTCCTGGTTCAAGCGGCACAACATCCATCCGCTTTCGAGCGATTTGTTGCGCGAGCTGCTTTTCGATGACGCCCAGGAACAACGCTTTCAGGACCTGGTTTTTTCCAACCTGCGCTCAATGCTGAAGGCGAGGCTGATTGCGCGCCGTCCCATGAACTACGTCGACGCGACCAACCTGACTCCACACGATCGCCACAGCTGGATCAAGCTGGCCAAGGATTACGGCTATGACGTGCAGGGACTGTTCTTCGATGTTCCGCTGGAGGTCTGCCTGGAGCGGCATCAGCGCCGTGGGCGGGTTGTGCCGGAAGACATCATGCGCAAGATGGCGGGCAAGCTCAAGCCACCGACATTTGAGGAAGGGTTTTCGAAGATCACGGTCGTGCGCGTGAAGCAGAAAGACGCCGCAGCGGGATTGTAATGCGATCGTCGAAAAAATGATTGCTCGAAACTCGTGGCTCGAGACTCGGAGTTCGAGACTCGCAGCTCATCCCTTTAAGTATGGCAGCAATTCCTTGAACGCCGGGGCGCCCGACGAGCGCAGCAGCTCGTAGATCATCATTTCAGTCGAGGAAAGAATGGCTCCGGCAGCGCGCATGCGCTCCAGTCCGATGCGCCAATTCAATTCGGTGCGCGAACTGACCGCGTCTGACGCGACATGCACCAGGTAGCCATCGCGCAGCGCT
Source organism: uncultured Acidobacteriaceae bacterium (assembly GCA_963821295.1). Classification (GTDB taxonomy): domain Bacteria; phylum Acidobacteriota; class Terriglobia; order Terriglobales; family Acidobacteriaceae; genus Acidiflorens. The sequence continues at coordinate 142,066 of CAWGDB010000006.1, forward strand.
CCCAGTGCCGTCTGCATCACGCAGATGTGCGTTTCCATGCCGCACAGCAACACGGTCGTGCGCTGGCCTGGCAAGCGTTTCAGCAGATTACAGAACACGTCGCTCCCGAAGCAGGAGAACATCATCTTGTCGATCGTCGGCGTGTCTGCCAGCAGGGAAGCAACCTCCGGCACAGTGTTGCCCAGGCCTTTGTTGTACTGCGTTGTCGCCAGCGCAGGAATCTTGAGGCTGCCAGCCAGTCGAATGAGCAATTGCGCATTGCGTATAAGCCGGTCTTTCTCCCAGATTGGCGGCAACAGTTTTTCCTGGATATCGACCACGATCAGTGCGCACTGTTCTGGTTCAAGCGCGCGGCGCGCCATTTCGGTGGTGTCGGCAGGAGCAGTCAAGTTCTCAAAGCTGGTGGCCATGGAAGTCCCTTCGAAGTGAACTCGTGAGAGCAAACGGTTAAAGCCTGCTCTGGGCGGAAGCCTTTCGCAAGCCTCCAGAAGACGATTTTATCGCGAAGCGGGAGCCGAAGGCGATTTGCTATTTACTTCCGTACTCGGGCGACCGTGCGTTCATGTTGACCGCCCTTTGCCTCAAACCATAGAATCAAAATGAGCTGGCAAGAGCCGGCTCGCAATCATCACTGCCCCCTCGTTCAACGGCTAGGACACCTGCCTCTGGAGCAGGCTATCGGGGTTCGAATCCCTGGGGGGCAGCCAAACTTCCCGCACCGAATTTCACGCCAAACGGCCCTTCCCGAGTGCGATCAGAAGCATTCGGAACATTTGACACCTCTCTGCGGCCCGGCCTATACTCCGGCACCACATCACGAAACTTCCCTCGCGGAGAGACTCCCATGCTTAAAAGTTCGCTGTTGGTATTTCTGGCGGCCCTATTCGCCTTCGCAACCATGGGCCTAGCACAACCGTATTCCCCCAAATTAACTCTGCAAAACAGCGGGACTAAAGAGTTGCTGATTGCGGTCAGTCCCGTAAATGCGAATATTGTTTGGGCCGCCGGGACGCACGGAACATTTCTCGTTACCACCGACGGCGGAAAGACCTGGCGCTCAGGCCAAGTGAACGGCGCAAAGTGGCTGCAATTTCGCGGGGTGCGAGCTGTGAGCGCGACCACGGCATATCTGCTGTCGATTGGAAATGCCCCCGCCGACTTTCGCATCTACAAGACGGAAGACGGCGGCTCGACCTGGACGAAACAGTTTACGAACGAGCTGACGGGCGCGTTCTACGATTGCTTTGCCTTCTGGACCCCAAAGCGCGGAATCGCGCACAGTGACTCGGTGAATGGAGTTTTCCCGGATCTTCGCACCGAAGACGGAACAACCTGGCAGAGCATTGCCAGCAATATGCCTCCGGCGCTCACGGGAGAATTTTCGTTTTCTTCCAGCGATACCTGCGTGGCAACGCAGGGCGAGGAGAACGCGTGGATTGCGACGGGCGGTGCGTCCGCGGCGCGGATTTTGGCCACCACCGATGGCGGCAATACGTGGAATGCGTATAACACTCCGATCGTCAGCTCACCGAGCGCAGGCGCGTTTACGGTAGATTTTCGCGACGCGATCGAACGGCATCGTGGGCGGCGGCGACCTGGACCCCAGCGACCCCGACAATGCGCGGACGGCAAGCTCGAGCGACGGGGGCCATACCTGGACGCTCACCAATGCGCCTCCGGTGACCGGAGCCATTTTTGGCCTCAGTTATGTGCGTCAGATTGGAACTTGCAAAACGAAGACATGCCAGGCTGTTGCACGCTATGTCGTCGTCACCGCCAATACCGGAGGAGCGGCGTGGACTCCCGACGAAGGCACAACCTGGAATGTGCTTCCTGGCGTAACCGGCGAGTGGGCAGTGGCATTCGCGTCTCCGACTGCGGGCTGGCTGGTGGGCGCGGGAGGAACCATCTGGAAGATCAGCTTTTAAGTGGCGAACATGTCAGCAGGCGCCGAATTGTAATCCGGCGCCTGCACAATGTCTGCACGATGAAGATCGGGGCAGGGAAGAGCAACCCGGTCCTCGTTCGGTTGGCCAGTTGCTGGCCGCTCTGATGTCGTCAATCTCCCGAGGGCACCAGTTCGTCCGACTCTTCTGCCTTGGGTGCCGGAACCGGGGTTTGTAACCCCGGCAACGCGTGGCTGATCAACTCCCCGAGTAAAGCCCGGTCCGGCCTGACCAGCTCAGCAACTCGTTCCTTGCTGACCTGCGCCACGATGATCTGGCCAATCTCAGTGCACACCTCCGAGAAAATCCCCAGGCTCTTCATTTTCTCCGCCTGAAATTCATTGTCCACGGTTGGAGTGACGTAATGCACCGCACTCGCCGAGTAGCGATGGATAAGGAAAAGTTGGGTCAGCGTCATCAGCCGCTTTTTCCTGAAGGGCGTCTGAGTGTTTTGATCGCGAACGGACAGGATGTTACGGCCACGGCGATCCTGCAGGCTCGCAAAAATAATATTGGAGATCTTCTCCTGATTGGACTCATTGAGCACGGTCAACTCCAACAATTCCGAGCCGGCCGTATGCGGACGCAGTTGGACGCGAATCTTTGACGGGAACGCCCAGCGCTCGCTCCATGCGGCGAGCCACTCTTCCAACACCCGCGGTGGCACCTCGGTCTGTACCAGATGTTGGAACTGAGTTGAGCCCTTGCCCATGGCCTTGGTTGCCGCCGTGCGTCCCGAAGAGGCCATTAAGGCGCCATCCAGCCGAGGTCCGCCAACCAGCGTCTGCGGCGTCCGGTACGGAGACTCCAGCAGTCTGAGTTTCCGCTGCAGCCGCGCCAGAGCCAGCATGCCGTCCTGCTTCAGAGCGGTTGCGAATTCCTCAGCAGCCAAGCCATCGATCTGGTGACCACCGTAGGTGATGAAGTTGAAGACGAAGCCCAGTTTTCCAAGCTCCTCCGGGAATCGCTTCATCTGCTCGTCGGTCATGCCCGTGGTGTCCCAGTTGAACGATGGCGACAGATTGTAGGCCAGCATTTTGTCGGGATACTGGGCGTGGACCGCTTCCGCGAACTTTGCTGCATCTTCGAGGCGCGCGGTTTTGGTCTCCATCCACAACAGGTCCGCAAAGGGCGCCGACGCGAGTGACTTGACGACCGCGTAATCGATCCCGCCCTGGATTTGATAGAAGCCTTCGGGCGTCTTGGGCAGCTCGCAATCCCATACGATCTCGATACCCAGCGATTTTGCCTGCTCACGAATCTCGTAGAAAGACGCGTTCTTCGAGAAGTTCAGCCACTCCTCGACGGTCATGTCGAAGGTCTCGCCGTCCCCTGTGCGCGCTTCTAGTACATCGCCAACAGCTCGCCCATAGGTCTTCAGATCCGCTTCCCGCTGCCATGCTTCCATGTAGCGCGTTTCAATCTTGTCCATCGCCGCTTCAAACTCGGGAGCCGTGGCGTTGCTGAGCATCTGGGCGGTCGACCGGATCATCGGTAAAAGCCCAGCGCGCTGGAGCCACGCAAAAGCGGCCTGATACTCGCCGTCAGATATGGCAAACAGCATGATGTCCACGAATCTCCGTCACCCCGAGTTCGGATAGCTTTTTCAGAATTGCCAGATAGCCAACCCGGTAGCTGGGCAGGTCGGTGTTGGTTGCGCCGAGGACGAAAGGCTGGTCTCGTTCGTCGCTTATATTCTCAAGGAAGGTCGCCGACTCGGCGTCGGTCCGGTTCACGATAAGACCCGGCACCCGCATGATATCTAACTGCAAGCGCGCGGCGTTGAGGCGCCTGATCTGCTCGTCCTGGGCGACCAGCACCTTGCCACCCTGGTGGCCGCACTTCTTCGCGCCGGGCTTCTGGTCTTCAATGTGATAACCGGGCACGCCTACCTCGACAAAGCGGCGGATCAGATTGCGCACGTGCGCGTCGCCACCATGGCCCGTGTCCGCGTCGGCGATGATGAACGGCTGGTAATCGATTGTGGGAGTCGAGGCGCGCTGTTGCTCCGTCATGCGCGCGCGCGCGAAGTGTTGATTCTTGTCGGCCGCAAGAAGCGCTCGTACCAGCCCGGCAGCTTCGTCTGGCACTTGGCTGAGCGGATAGCTGGCCAAGTCCGGACCCGGATCCTCTGTGACTGAGCCCCGCGCCGATGTCGCCCAACCGCCCAGGTAAATGCCCTCCATGCCCATCCGCTTCATCATGACCGCCTGACCCGGCGAATAGGGACCGAAGGTGGTGATCTGCTTGCGTTCCTCGAAAAGCTCGCGCAGCCGCGGGTAGAAGTCCTCCGCAGCACGCCGCGCCACGGTGTAGTCGCCGCGAATGGTGCCTTGCTGCTCGGCCACCTGGTGCGGGGAGTAGAGACGAAGTATCCCGGCAAACCGCGGGCTTGCGAACCATTCCCTCGCGGCCAAAACTTGCTGATCAAACATCGTAGTGCTTTCCTGGCTTTCAACTTTAGGCAACATTTTCGTCTCCATAAAGAGTTGGGATTTACCGCTGCCACTGCACTCTTAGTCTCCAGACGGCAGCAGTTCGTCGTCCCAGCAATTGCCTGCCAGCGATGGATAGTACAGAGCCGCCGAGGCGGCCATAACGTAGCTGTGTCCCGCTTCCGCATTTGAGTCGTCCATGTTGCTGCCGTACCGGTTGTAAGTCGAAGTTGTCATCTGTTTATCCCCCACACAAAATTTGCATACATACTTTGCGTCCTGATGCAGTAGACCCCGATTCCGGGATTCAATACAAATCGCCTTGTCCGTTGCGTCCTACTGGGTCAAATTGACCTAGCAGAGAAAAAGTTGAGATCGCGAGGAGACTATCGTAAGGCGAGGGGAGTATCGTACTGTCGGGGGTAAACTGTCATGACGAACGCAGGCACTCTAGTGGAAAACTCGACGCAAACCGCCATTCTTACGCCGGAAGCGCATGCCTTCTTATCCAAACTCGCCACGAAATTCGAGTCTCGGCGCCAGGAGTTGCTGGCGCGCCGGCGAACCGTTCAGCAGAAACTCGATGCCGGCTGGCTGCCCGACTTCTTGCCCGAGACGGAAAGCATCCGCAAAAGCGATTGGAAGGTGGCGCCGATTCCCAAGGACCTCCTCGACCGCCGCGTTGAAATCACCGGGCCTGTCGACCGCAAGATGATCATCAATGCGCTCAACTCCGGGGCCAGTGTTTTCATGGCTGATTTCGAGGACTCGAACTCGCCCACCTGGAACAACAATGTTGAGGGGCAGTACAATCTGCGCGACGCCATTCGCGGAACCATCGCGTATGAGAGTCCGGAAGGCAAGCGCTACAGACTTGGCGAGAATCTGGCCACCTTGCTCGTGCGCCCGCGCGGTTGGCACCTCGATGAGAAGCACTTCCTTATCGACGGCAAGCCCATCTCGGGGGCTCTGTTCGATTTCGGCTTGTTCTTCTTTCACAACGCCAAAGCCTTAATCGCCAAAGGAACGGGCCCTTATTTCTATCTGCCGAAATTGGAAAATCATCTCGAGGCGCGCCTCTGGAACGACGTGTTCTGCTTCGCGCAGGACGAACTGGGCATTCCGCGCGGAACGATTCGCGCTACCGTCTTAATTGAAACGATTCTCGCCGCCTTTGAAATGGATGAGATCCTCTATGAGTTGCGAGAGCATTCCTCCGGCCTGAATTGCGGCCGCTGGGACTACATCTTCAGCTACATCAAGAAATTCCAGGCACACCCCGAATTCATGTTGCCTGACCGCTCGCTCGTCACCATGGAATGTCCTTTCCTGAGTTCCTACGTTGAACTCCTGATTCAGATTTGCCACCGGCGTGGTATTCACGCCATGGGCGGCATGGCGGCCCAAATTCCTATTCGCAACGATGCCGCCGCTAATGAACAGGCGCTCGAAAAGGTGCGAGCCGACAAAGTGCGCGAGGTAAAAGCCGGTCACGATGGAACATGGGTCGCCCATCCCGGCCTGGTTCCGGTTGCCAAGGAAATCTTCGATAAGTACATGCCTGAGCCCAACCAGATAGCAAAGCCGCGCAAGGATCATCCCGTCAGCGCGAAAGATCTGCTCGAGGTTCCCAAGGGCGAGATCACGGAAAAGGGCTTGCGCTGGAATATCGACGTGGGATTGCAATATCTCTGGTCGTGGCTGCGCTCGTCAGGCTGCGTGCCGATCTACAACTTGATGGAGGACGCCGCAACAGCCGAGATTTGCCGTTCGCAGGTGTGGCAATGGGTGCGGCACGGCGCGCGCATGAATGACGGCCGAACCATAACCGCAGCGATGGTGAAGCAAATCATTCATGATCGCGTTGCGGAATTACAGGCTGGCGAGTCGGGAAGTAAAACATCGCAGGATGGGCGACTGCAGCAGGCCGGGCAACTGCTCGACACGCTGATAACCGGCAAGGAATTTCCGGAGTTCCTTACCCTTGCCAGTTACGATTTATTGGACTAGAACGTCAGGCATGGGTGTACGCCGAGGGTCTCCTGCCGCAGCGCAGATTGACGAAGCCCTGCTCTCGCAGTTGCAGGAACATGTGGCCGCACGCGAGATCGAGCGCGGCCTCGCCTGTCTGCGCTCGCATCAGGATGTGATTGCCGCGATCGATCCTCGCCAGCCGAATGCCGCTCGCCTGCTGGTGCTACTCGCCATCTGGAGCGATATCGGATTCAGCGGCTCGCCATCGGTCAAGGAACTGCTGCAACGCTTTGCCGAGCGCTCCAGCCTCTCGGTCTCCGACTACCTCTGCCTGCGCATGACGGAAGGAATGGCTGCCATGGCAGAGGAGGCGATGGAAGCCGCGATCCCGCATTTTGATTTCGTTCTCAGCTTGCCCGACGAACTCAACAACCGTTTCCTGCTGGCAATCACGTACTACTGGAAAGGGCGTTGCATGCGCCGCCGCGGCGAATATGACGAAGCACTGATCTACACCGGAAAGGGAAGAGACCTGGCGCTCAGGCTCGCTCATCCGCGCATGGCCGCCGTGATGCAGGTCCTCGAAGGCTGGCTTTTGTTTCAGCAAGGCAAATGGAAAGAGGCGGTGCGCGTTTCGGAAGTGGCGGAAAGCGCGCTTCGCCAGACCGACGACTATGTGACGCTCGGCAACATTCAATCGTTCTACGGACGCATGGCCCGCCGCGAAGCCCGCTTCGAAACCGCGGTCGAGCTTTTTTCCAGCGCGATTGATTCCTACCGCAAACGCGATCCGCAGCACCCGAACTTGGCGCGCTCGTTGGCCAACATGGCATTGGCAAAACGCGGCATCGCTCTGCAACTGCAAAGAAGAATCGACGTCGATGCGCAGCGCCGCCGCAAATCGCCGTACAGCTCAGCCGGTAAGCAGACTGGATCTGGCAACGCGCATGCCAATCCAGCAGGCAGTTCGTCCGGCGCGGACTATCGTCGTCGCCTTACCCAGTTGCGGCGCGAAGCGCTGGAGCACCTCGAAGCGGCGCAGGCTATCTACCGCGAGCGCCCGAATCACCACGGCTCTGGTACCGTCTACCTCAACGCCGCCTACATCCATCTTGATGGTGGCGATTTTCAGCGTGCGGAAAAAGAGGCGTCATCGGCCTACCAGCTGGCTGAACAAAAGCATGATTACATTCTGATGGGGCGCGCACGCATCCTGCAGTGCATGATTGAAAACGCCAAGGTGGAAGAAGAAATCGGCGGCGGTGCAGATCCCGGCAATCATGCCCGCCGTGCCTTCGACTTCAGTCAGGAGGCGATCGAGCTGGCCAAACACACGCAGCATCACCTGCTGCTTGCCACGGCCTATCTCTGGCAGGGCCTCACGCAGTGCAATTCGTTCTTCGACAACCTGGAGGCCGCGCGTGAGTCGTACGACCTTGCCCGGGCTGCTTGCGGCGATACGCAACCCGACAACATCTGGCAGGATCTGCAGACCCTGCGCGCTAGAATTCTTCGCAAAGGTAGCGTGGACCCCGCTCTGAAGGCCTGGTCGCAGGGTACGGTCGGCGAAAAGTCATTTCGCCAGATCAGCGACGAGTTCGCCGAGATTGTTATTTCCCGGGTATGGGAGCGCGAGGGCCGCAAAGTGTCACGCGTGGCGACGCGCCTGTCGATTTCGCCAAAAAAAGTTCGACGCATTCTGGCGCGGGTGGGACGGCGCAAACCCCGCCCGCGATCGACAGAATGACACGCGCTTCCACGTCCCGAGCCTCGACATTTGTGGGATGGTCGCTATCTGCGATGGATCGGGAGATGGATTAGCAGATGGATCCGCAAAGACGGATGAGTAAAATGGCTTAATCAACTAGTAGAGTTATCCGCATTCTCCAAGCTCGCAAGCGAAGTCGCGGGCTGCAGGAAGGTCAAGGGATTATGAAGATCGCCAACAATGTGACGGAACTGATCGGCCACACTCCGCTTGTGCGTCTGAATCGTGTCACCGAAGGGTGCGTTGCCGAGGTCGTGGGCAAACTCGAGAGCCAGAATCCGCTCGCCAGCGTAAAAGACCGCATCGGTGTGAGCATGATCAACGCTGCCGAAGGCGACGGCAAAATTCATCCGGGCAAGACCGTCCTCATCGAACCGACCAGCGGCAATACGGGCATCGCCTTAGCATTCGTGGCCGCCGTGAAGGGTTACAAACTAATTCTCACCATGCCCGATACTATGAGCCTTGAGCGGCGTGTACTGCTTCTCGCCTTTGGTGCCGAGATCGTTCTCACGCCCGGCGCGCGCGGCATGAAGGGAGCGATTCTCAAAGCGAACGAACTGCTCGCCTCGACGCCCAATGCCTACATGCTCCAGCAATTCGACAACCCCGCCAATCCAAAAATTCACTTTGAAACTACCGGCCCCGAGATTTGGGAAGATACCGAAGGCCGCGTCGATTTCCTTATTTCCGGAGTCGGCACCGGCGGCACCATCACCGGCGTCTGTGAATATATCAAGCCACGAAAACCCTCCTTTAAAGCGGTCGCCGTCGAGCCGACCGATAGCCCAGTTCTTTCCGGTGGGGCGCCCGGACCGCACAAGATTCAGGGAATCGGTGCCGGTTTTGTGCCCAGCATTCTGCGCCGCGACTATGTCGATGAGGTCATCACTGTAACCAACGACGAATCGATCGCTATGGCCCGCCGCTTGCCTCTCGAAGAAGGGCTTCTGGTCGGAATCTCCTCGGGAGCGGCCGTGGTCGCGGCATTAAAAGTCGCGCGCCGCCCCGAAAACAAGGGCAAATTGATTGTTGTGATTCTGCCCTCATTCGGCGAGCGCTACTTGAGTAGTATTCTTTTTGAAGGGCTCCGGAACCAGGCAGCGCAGCTTCCCGTTGTTTCGCTTCCGGACTGATCCATGCCGCACCTGCTGTCACATATTCGCGAGGATATCGCCACCGTAATGCAATCCGACCCGGCGGCCCGGTCGCGCCTGGAAGTTTTTCTCTGCTACTCAGGATTGCATGCGGTGTGGTTCCAGCGGGTGACGCACTGGCTCTGGAATCACGATTTCTTTTTCCTCGCCCGTTGGCTCTCCCAGGTGGCGCGGTGGCTTACGGGAATTGAAATTCACCCCGGTGCGCAAATTGGCCGCCGTCTGTTTATCGATCATGGCATGGGAGTCGTGATCGGAGAGACCGCCATCGTCGGCGACGATGTCACGCTCTACCAGGGCGTGACGCTCGGTGGAACCGGCAAGGAGCATGGCAAGCGCCATCCCACGCTGCTCGATAACGTGGTTGTTGGCGGGGGTGCGAAAATTCTCGGCAATATCACGGTCGGAAGCAATTGCCGCATCGGCGCCGGTTCGGTGGTGCTGCGCAGCGTGCCAGATAATTCAACGGTGGTCGGCGTCCCCGGCCATATCATTCTTCGGGAAGGGAAGCGCGTCGTCATCACCGACCCCAAGCAGATCAACGACCCGCTCTCCGAGGCTCTCTCCGCCGTTGCCAATGAGGTCGCCAAATTGCGCGATCGCGTTGAACAATTGGAAGGCGCGGAATCAAAGCACGAGCCGCTTTCCGCATCCATGCAGCGCATCATCGAAGACGTCGACTACCAGATTTAGTCTGCTCCGAGCCGGTTGGTCGTGCCGTTCACTCGTACCGCAGCGCCTCAATCGGTTCCATGTTCGCGGCCTTCAGCGCCGGCCACAGACCTGCGGCGATACCCACAAAGCTGAGGATCATAAATGCCGTCAGCATGACGGTGCCCGAGGTTCGCAGGAAAATATCGCCTTCGTGATTCGCCGTCTTATACATCTCCGAATAGAGCGGCATGGGCGGAATGGCATGTGCCAGCATCACCGACAACAGCATGCCCACGGCTCCTGCGGCAAAGGTCAAGACGAGAGCCTCAACCAGAAACTGCAGTGCAATATCGAAACTGCGCGCCCCCAGCGCCTTCCGCAACCCCACTTCCTTGGTCCGCTCGGTCACACTTACCAGCATGATGTTCATAACCCCGACCCCGCCCACTCCGAGCGTTAACACACCAATAAATCCCAGTATCAATTGCAGCGCAATCCCGAACTGCCGCATCTCTACCGCATCGTCCTCCGTGTCCCATTCAGGTGCGGCCTTGTCGTCCTTGGGATTGAAATTGTGTTTGCGTGCCAGCACTTCTCTCAGTTGCGCCAGCGCTGCTTTGTGCAGAAGAGGCGTGACAGGCTGGAAAACAATTACGTCCGGATCGCGCTTGTCATTCAGATCGCTCATGCTTTCAAACGGCATGAACACATTCTCATTGTCGGGGCCATTGTTGCTGGAGTCCTGAATTTTTGTTTCGAGCAATCCGATCACGTCCCAACTCTGCCCTTGAATCGTTACGTGCTCGCCCACCGGATCGCGATTTCCAAAAACTTTGACGGCGGCGTGCGGACCAAAAATAAGCACGTGCCGGTGTTCGGTGGCATCGCTCTCCACAAAGTAGCGGCCCTCCGCCACTTTCAGTCTTCGCATTTCGCCGTAAGGATACTGTACGGCTTTGGATTGAACAGAGATGATCCGGTCACCGTATTTAATGGGGAAAACATCGTCCCACTCCGCGCTCACCAGGCGCACCAGCGGCGCTTCCTCGCGAATCGCCTGCACGTCTTCATACTTGAAGTGAACGCGTTTGCCCGCGCGTTCCCCGCCTGCCTGCAAGCTGGTCTGTCCTTCCCAGACCAGGATGACGCTATTCCCGATCCCCAGCATTGAATTCAGAATCTCGGAACTCGCGCTTTGTCCGTAGCCCAGCAGCAGCACGACTGTCGTCAGTCCCCAGACAATTCCCATCATCGTGAGCACTGACCGCACCCGGTTCACGGACAACGACTGCCCGCTTTGGAGGATGAGTTCTTTGATTTTCATTTCCCGAATCTATCTCGCTATTCTTGCCGTAGGCATTCAATCGGGCTCAGCGCCCCTGCGCGCTGTGCGGGATACACTCCCGCCCCAACTGTAATCAATCCTAACGTCACGAGCGATGCGATGATCGCCGCCGGCGAGATCACCGGATGCGGAATTACATCGGGCAATGGGAGGTGGTTGAAGGCGAAACAAATGCCCAGTCCGATTCCCAGGCCGATCGCTCCGCTGATCATCATCAGGGTCGCTGACTCCGCGAAAAACTGGTTGCGAATATCGCGGTCCGTCGCCCCGAGCGATTTCCGCACTCCAATCTCGCGCGTGCGCTCGGTCACGGCCACCAGCATGATGTTCATCACGCCGATCCCCCCAAGCGAAAGCGTCATCACCGCGACAGCGCCGAAAAACATCGTCATGATATTGAAGATTCGTTCCATCAGCTTTGAGCCGGCAAGCGTATCCCAGATCATGAGCGCGTCTTTGTCGTGCTCATCAAAGTGATGTTCACGGCCCAGAATCTGGTATATCTGCTGGATTGCCTCCTCGTGATGTTCCGGGTCGGCTACCTCCACGACCAGATTGTTAATCCATCCCTTGAAAATGCCCGGCCGCTCGGCCGGCGGAAAGTCCCGCGCCATCGATGCATAAGGAACAAACAACTGCGTATTGTCTGGCCCGCTGCCGTAGCTCCCATTTTGCTTTTTCTTTTCGAGGACGCCTATCACGGTGTAGGGCGAGTCATTCATCATCAGGATTTCGCCGATCGCGGGGCGGCCGGGAAATAATTGGTCCCGCGATTCCACGCCCAGCACTACTACGCGCCGCGCTTCCTTCTCGTCACCATCATCCATCAGTCGCCCTTCCTGCACGGCGAGCGAGCGAAACCGCTGGTACTCGGGCCAAACGCCGCGCACCGGGCGCGACGCCGCGTTGTAGCGGCTCACCTCCGACACGTTGCGCCGGAGTTCCGGGCTGACGGTCTTCACCAGGAACGCCTGTTGTTTGATAAGTTCCGCGTCATGAACCGACAACCGGATGGGACGCCCCGCCGCGTAGCCTCCCGCCTGCTCGCTGGTGCGTCCGCCCCAGATAACCGCGAGGTCCACTCCAATCGTCTTGAGATGTTCTTTCTGGTCGCGACTGAATCCTCGCCCCAGCCCAACTAGCAGAATGACGGACGTGATTCCCCAGACGATCCCGAACATCGTCAGAAAACTGCGCAGTTTGTGCGCCGCAATCGAGCTGATCGTCTGCCGCAGAACTTCTGTGATGTTCACGCCCCGGTCCTCTCCGCTATTTAGACCAGATACAGCGGGAAACGTAAGCGAATCTTCGACGTATTGCCCATTCTTTTCACCCCGATGGAATCACGTTGCAGGCACCCACACATGCGTGCATCGGACGCGCCCACCGTGAATGGTAAAATCGAGTGTGACCGCCAACTGCCTTCGCCTGATCGCTATCGACATCGACGGTACTCTGCTGAATCCCCAATTTCAGATCTCCGAGACCGATCTCGCCGTTCTCCGGCGCGCTCACTCACAGGGCATCGAGGTGATTCTCGTCACGGGACGCCGTCACGCCTTCGCTCTGCCGATCGCGCAGCAACTCGGCTTCGATCTCTGGCTGATCAGCTCGAATGGCGCCATCACACGCGCGCTGGCCGGAGAGACCTTTCACCGCGATCTGCTGCCTCAAACCACTTGCCGCGATCTGGTTAAAGTGATGCAAGAATTCCGCGGCCAGACCGTTCTTACTTTCGACAGCGAAGGCGCGGGCACCATTGTGATCGAGCATTTGGGCGACCTCGAGGCCAGCATCCAGCGCTGGCTGGAAAAAAACAGGGAGTACATCCAGTTTGTGGTTCCGATTGAAAACTCGCTGACCACCGATCCCGTGCAGGCCATGTTTTGCGGTCCAGTCGCGCACATGCAGCGGGCCCTGGCGGTTCTGGCGAGCTGCGGCCTCCCCATCACTGTTTTGCGCACCGAGTACCCAGGCCGCGATCTTTCCATCGTCGACGTGCTCAACACCGGCTGTTCCAAAGGACACGCCCTCGAGCGCTGGGCGAACTATCGCGGTATCACTCGCGAACAGGTCATGGCCATTGGTGACAATTACAACGATATTGAAATGCTCGCTTTCGCCGGGCAACCCTTTATCATGGGAAATGCGTCGCAAGAGCTGCGCGACCGCGGATGGCGTCTGACGCGCTCCAATTCCGAAAGTGGCGTGGCCGCTGCCATCGAGTTCATGCTCGACCGCAAGGAACTCGAACCCATGGTCGCAAAATAGACGACACGAAGCGAAACGAATGAATCAGATGGCGATGGGACGGGTCGGCAAATTTGCGGCGTTATTTTGCGTTGCCGCCAGTCTTTTGCTTGTCCGCCCTGCCGTGGCCGCGGAATTTGCCGTGCTCCGCAATGGCTTCAGCATTCTGCACGACCATCGCACGGTAACGGGGGATACCACGCGCCTTTTTATTTCCCGCGATGACTCCAGTTTTACCGATGTTCCGACGGCCGAGATCACCGGGTATGAGAAAGATCTCTCATTGCCATTGCCCGTGCCTGCGCAGCCTGTGTCGTCGCCCCGACAGTTGTTGACCGCGCCCATTCCCATCCATTCTGCTCCTGATCTTGAACAGGTCGTCAACTCCGCCAGCGCCGCCTATCACCTGGACCCCGATCTGGTGAACACCGTTATTCACGCCGAAAGCGGATTCAACCCCCATGCCGTGTCGCCCAAAGGCGCGCGTGGTTTGATGCAGCTTATGCCTTCGACCGCCAGCGCATTGGGAGTGAGGGACGTCTTCGATCCCGAGGCGAACGTAGGCGGCGGAAGCCGCTATCTGCGCGAACTGCTGGAGCGCTACAATTTCGATCTCGTCAAGGCCCTCGCTGCCTACAACGCCGGACCGGAGCGCGTCGAGCAGTACCGGGGAGTGCCACCTTTTCACGAGACTCGCGCCTACGTAGCCCGCATCGTCCACGAATACAATCGCAAGAAGATAGCGCAGGAAAAAGCGGCCGCGAAGGTGCATCGACTGGAACAGGCGGATGCAAAGAAGACGTCAGCATCTCACGCAGGTAAAGAAAAAACCGGCTCTACCCCGCTAGTGAATGCGGCGCGCGCTCCTCAAAGTACTTTACCCTCTGCTTCGCAGCTCGCCGCCAGCTCCGCCTCCGCTACGCCCTCGGCGCATTGACCCTGCCTGCTCTCTCGTTTACCTTCAAGTGGGGCTGTGCGTAGCCGCAAGTGTGCCGCTCTCTATTTTGTGCCGGATGAAGAACAAGAAATACGTCGCATACCTGGTTGTTTTCCTGGTGCTGGTGGCGCTTGTTTATCTCCAGTTTCGCACCTGGAGGAATTTCGACTGGGCGGCCTTTCTTAGCCAAACCAGCCACGTCAACAAGCTCCATGTGTTTTTCGGTGTCGCTTGGATTTATCTGGCCTACATTATGCGGGCCATGCGCTGGAACATCTTCCTGCGCCCGGTGCGCCGCGCCTCCGCGATCCGGCTGCTGACCCCGACCATCGTAGGATTCACGGGCCTGGCCTTGCTGGGGCGCGCCGGAGAAATGATCCGCCCTTACCTGATTGCACGGAAAGAAAATCTAAGCTTCTCTTCTCAACTCGCGGTGTGGGCGGTGGAGCGGGTTTTTGACATGGGAGCGTTTGCCCTGCTGCTGGCCTCGGCGATTGCCGTTGCCCCGGAGACGCGGGCGTTGCTTCGTTTTTTTAGGATTGGCAACCTGGGCACGATCGTTCTTGCTGTCGTCGCCCTGGCGTTCGGCCTTTTGATGATCTGGAAGGGTGACCATCTCATTGTCCTGGCAGCCCGCCACCTTTCGCCAAAGCTGTCAGCTTTCGCTTTGCGGATTGCACTCCTCATTCGCGAGTTCCGCAGCGGTCTCAATGCAATTCAGGATGTCTGGTCGTTACTGTATGCCATCTTCGTCTCGGTTTCCATGTGGATCATGATCGGTCTCGCTTACCGGGAGGTGTTGCAGTCCTACGGCGCGGGACCGCTCGACATCCCGCTTTTGCAGGTGCCGCTGCTCATGCTCTCCAGCATGGTCGGATCGCTGGTGGCATTGCCAGGAGTCGGAGGCGGCACGCAACTCGCCACCATTTTTACCTTGCGACGAGTCTTCAACAGTCCCCAGGAATTAGCCGCCAGTTGCGGAATTCTCCTGTGGCTCGTGACCTTCGCGTCGGTTGTTCCCGCCGGACTCTTGCTGGCCCATCGCGAACGTCTGTCCCTGCGCAAACTTTCCGCGGAAAGCGAGGAAGCCGAAGAGGCTGAGGCGGCAACTACAACCTGAATGCTATCGAGAGGTTGCCTTTTGGGTGCCATCTGGGTGGGTCAGCGCCGATTCGGATCGTCCGCGAGCATCTCTTTCAAATACCGCTTCCACACCCGCGGATGATGCGCCGAATGGTGACCCATGCCAATCGACTTCAACAGCACATACCGGCCCTTCTTGACCTTCTTGATCTCCCGCTCCAGAATCCCCAGATCGGTTGGATTAATGAAATCGTCCGCTGCGTTGACGGCTAGTAAGCGCGCCTTGATCTTCTTGAGATGAGGCTGCGGGTTGTAGGTTCGCGAGCTGTCGAGTGCGTACAGAAAATCGTTGGCGTCGCTCGCGGCCCTTTGACGCGCGATCTCCTCAAGCAATCGATCGGCTGCGTCGCGAGTCGGGGCGCGCTGCTGGAGATCCAGCGCGCCGTTGACGGCAACTGCAAAAACCCGCGCTGCGTGTGCGACTCCCGAAGGAGGCCTCTTATATTCGCCATTGTTCCAGTCGGGATCATTGCGGATGGCGTCCATGGCAACGCGTCTCCACATGCGATTGCGCCCGGCAATCTCAACCGGTAGCGAGACTAGCGGCATGAGCGCATCCATGAACTGGGGATGCTTCACGCCCCAAAGCCACGTATGCATCCCGCCCATCGAGATCCCGGTGACCAGTCGCAGATGATTGACGCCCAGCCCTTCAGTGACCAGTCGATACTGCGCTTCAACCATGTCGGAATAGTCGTAGTGTGGAAAGCGTCCGCGCAGCCCGTCACTCGGCTTTGATGTTTGCCCGTGCCCGATGCTGTCCGGCAGGATCGTGTACCAGCGCGCGGCGTCCAGCGGCTGTCCCCGCCCATACAACGTCTTGGCGAACTCCTCCTCCAGACATTTCACGCTCGAGCCCCCAGTGTGATGCAGAAGCAGCACCGCGTTCGTTACTTTCCCGCTGTCATCGCGGCGGGGCTGACCGAGCGTGGTGTAGTGGAGGCGCAACTCAGCCAGCGCCTCGCCGCTCGCAAAACGAAAATTTCGGATTAGAAAATCGCCGTGTTTGGGATCAAGTCCAGGCATACAAGTAGCTTTGAATTCCCTTTGTGAAACACACCCCCAGAATAAACCATAGAGCAGTCGCGCCATCCCGAGTGCAAAATATCTGCTTTCGCCTAACTGCTACAATAACGGGTACTCAACTCAATCATCATGAAGTGCCCGTTTTGCGGCTTTGAAAACGACAAGGTAGTCGACTCACGCGAGAGCAAGGAAGCCGACTCCATTCGCCGCCGCCGCGAATGCCTGAAGTGCGAGAAGCGCTTTACCACCTACGAGCGCATTGACGAAATCCCTTACATGGTCGTGAAAAAAGATGGGCGCCGCGAGCGCTTCGACCGCCAAAAGGTCCTCAACGGGCTGATGCGCGCCTGCGAGAAGCGCCCTGTGCCGATCAGCAAGCTCGAACAGATCGTCAATGAGGCGGAGACCTTCGTCATCGAATCAGCTGAGCGCGAGCGCAAGACCAGCGAGATCGGCGAACTCATCATGAACCGTCTCCGCCGCTACGACAAAGTCGCTTATGTGCGATTTGCCTCAGTCTATCTCGATTTCAAAGACGTCCAGGAATTCATGACCGAATTGAAGGATCTGCTAAAGACAAAAGATGCCGAGCCGAAGGGTAAGAGTGTAACGAAGTAACAAGGTGAGGTTCCGCGGAATATCAAGATTCCCACGGGAAATATCCTCTCCCTTTCCGATTTAGCGAACGACGAACAGCGAACGACGAACGACTTTTATCTATGACTCATAAAGTAACTCTCATCCCCGGCGACGGCATTGGCCCGGAAGTCATCCAGGCGGCCGTTCGCATCCTCGAAGCCACTGGCGTCAAATTCGAATGGGAGGCCTTCGCCGCCGGCAGCGAAGCCTACGCGAAATATCACGAATATATTCCCAAGGAACTGACCGAATCCCTCGAGCGCACCCGTGTCGGCCTGAAAGGTCCCGTCACCACGCCCATCGGTGGCGGCTTTTCCAGCATCAACGTCGAACTGCGCAAGCGCTTCGAACTTTTCGCCAACTTCCGGCCGATCCGCAATCTTCCTCACATCCCGACGCGCTATCCCGACCTCGACCTCATCATCGTCCGCGAAAATACCGAGGGCCTTTACTCTGGCATCGAGCACGAGGTTGTCCCCGGTGTCGTCGAAAGCCTGAAGATCATCACTGAGAAAGCCTGCATGCGCATCTCGCGCTTTGCCTTTGAGCACGCCCGCAGAACCAGGCGCAAAAAGATTCATTGCATCCACAAAGCCAACATCATGAAGATGTCCGACGGCCTGTTCCTCAAGTGTTCGCGCGCTGTTTCGAAGGAATATCCCGAGATCACCTACGGCGAACACATCGTCGACAACACCTGCATGCAATTGGTCATGAATCCGTACCAGTACGACATGCTGCTGCTCGAAAATCTTTATGGCGACATTGTTTCCGATCTTTGCGCCGGACTGGTTGGCGGACTGGGCCTGGTTCCGGGCGCCAACTTCGGCCATGAATGCGCTATTTTCGAGGCCGTACACGGCTCCGCGCCCGACATCGCTGGAAAGAATATTGCCAATCCCACGGCGGTCCTGCGCTCCGCGCTCCTCATGCTTCGTCACCTCGGAGAAGCCGAGGCCGCCTGGAAGATCCGCAACGCCATCGACGATGTCTACCGCGACCGCACCAAGCTAACCCGCGACGTCGGCGGCAATGCCGGCACGTCTGAATTCGCCGACGCTATCATCCAGGCGATTCAATCCCCGCGCCCAGACGCTGCTCCGCTACCTGTGGCCACCTGACCGTAGCTGGCAAACGGCCTTAAAACGCAACTCTCAGCCTTTCGCCTCTGCTAAACTAATTCGTTCCGGAAACGAGCCGGCCGCTAAGGCCACGCCGTTTTCAGAGGGGCCATGCTGAAGGGAATCGAGCTTCCATACAACCAGGGGCTGCACCGTTTTGCCGTCTTCACCGCTTGTGTGACCCTGCTCCTGATCGTCGCCGGTGCGCTTGTGACCAGCAATGATGCGGGTCTTTCCGTTCCTGATTGGCCGACCACCTTTGGATCGTTCTACAAGATGCCGCACATGGTCGGCGGCGTGAAATACGAGCACGGCCATCGCATGGTCGCCGAGTTCGTCGGCCTGCTTACCATCGTTCTCGCGGTCTGGACCTGGCGGGTCGAAAAGCGCCGCTGGCTGCGGATGCTGGCGCTCGGCGCGCTCGCCACCGTAATCACGCAGGGCATTCTGGGGGGCCTTACCGTTCTCTTCTTTTTGCCTGCGCCCATCTCCAGCGCCCATGCCGCCGTCGCGCAAACTTTCTTCTGCATCGCGGTTTCCATCGCCGTTTTCACCGGTCGCCGCTGGATGCAAGAACAACCACGCACCGAATTCGATACCCGCCGTCCCACGCTCTTCACTCTTACTTTGCTTTCCATCTTTGTGCTCTACGTTCAATTGCTGCTCGGCGCCATGTTCCGCCATCACGGCATGAGCTGGTGGCCTCACGTTGTCCACGCGGGAGTGGTCGCCATCGTTCTTGCCTGGACCGCCGTCCGCGCCATCTCCGTCTACTCCGATGTGGAGGCCGTCAAGCGTCCTGCCGTCCTCATGCTTGGCCTGATGGTCGCGCAGCTCTGTCTGGGCTTCCTTGCGTTCATCACCCGCGTGATGTGGGGAAAAGATGCCGCCCAGCCCGAACTTCCCATGGTCACCGCAACTGTCGTCCACGTGGCTGTCGGAGCCCTTCTACTCGCCACAACTGTCGTTCTGGCCATCCAAGTCTGGCGTCACGTCCCTGTAGCCTTCGCCGAGCCTGTCGGCGGTCGAGAGCGCAAGCCAGTTGCCGCCTGATGGCCCATGCGCAACAGTTCTCGTTGGAACGAAGTCTCCTTAGCGGAGCACAACTTCACGAAGTGAAGTTGTGGCGGAGTCGAAGGACCCCTACGATCAGCATTGACCCGTGGACCCAGATGTCATTCCACCCCTCCGCGTCGTAGAATACGCTATGTGGACTCAACCGCCATCGCGAACTCTCCCATTGATAAGCTAACCGAACCTTCCGCGCCTGCCATCATTCAGGTGCGCGACCTGATTCACCGCTACGGCAACCGGACGGCGCTCAATGGAGTGTCCTTCGACGTTCGCCCCGCCGAACTCTTCGGCCTGCTCGGTCCCAATGGCAGCGGCAAGACCACGCTCTTCCGCATTCTTTCCACGCTCATGGTGCCAACCTCGGGCAGCGCCACCATCGCCGGCCTTGACGCCGTTCGGCAGCCCGGACCCTTGCGCCGCCGCATCGGCGTCGTCTTTCAGGCCCAGAGCGTGGACCCCAAGCTGACCGCTCACGAGAACCTCTGGCATCAGGGACATCTCTACGGACTGCACGGTCCCGAACTCACCCAGCGTATCAACGAAATTCTCACGCGCGTCGGGTTGCTCGACCGTGCCAATGATCGCGTGGAAACCTTCTCGGGAGGCATGCAGCGCCGCATCGAACTCGCCAAGGGATTGCTTCATCATCCCCAGGTTCTGCTCCTCGATGAGCCCACAACTGGCCTCGATCCCGGCGCACGGCACGATCTCTGGCAGTATCTCCAGACCCTTCGCGACCAGGAGCGCGTCTCCGTCATCGTGACTACCCACCTGATGGAAGAGGCCGAACGCTGCGATCGCCTGGCCATCCTGAACGAAGGCAATCTGGTCGCTCTCGGCACGCCGCAGTCGCTCACCCGCGAAATTGGAGGCGATGTAATTCTGCTGGAAGCGCGCGATCCGCAATCCCTCGCCGATCAAATTCGCGGCAAGTTTCACGTCGATGCGACCGTCATGGATCAGCACGTCCGCCTCGAAATCGAAAACGGACATCGGTTTGTTCCCGACGTAGTAGAAGCCTTCCCCGGAGAGATCCAGTCGCTGAACGTAAGCAAGCCGACTCTAGAAGACGTCTTCATCCATCGCACCGGACACAGATTCTGGAACGAGGAAGCCGAGACGGGGGCAGGAAAGAAGAAGGCAAAGAAGAAGCACTGAATTTGCCGGTCGGTTGTCGATCTCGGGCGCCGCGATTTTCCTTTATAATCTTGCAAACGGCGGGTAAGAATTCAGGAATTGGGGGGGGTACCCCCCTTACCCCAAAAATGAGTTAAGTTGATGATAGCAAGATAGTTATAGGCAAAGTATTCAAAAGATATGACTTAGCATTGAATTCTGCTGTTTGGCGTGCACTTGCGGGTGTGCTGAACGGGGCCATAGGTTGTCAAATAGCGGTGAAAAGTTTGCGGCCGGAAATGCGTTCGTCTCTGGAGACGGGCGCAGTTCTCGATGGTGCACTCGCGAGGTATCTTCGCACCGATTGGGGAGCAAGGCGGTGATAAGCGTACGAGAAAAATGTGATGAAAAAAGTTGGGAGGAACGCAGTGGGAGGAACTTGGTGGGGTTCGGCAGTGTGGAATTCCGCTCTTCGAAAAAGCGCGCGCGAAGTGCCTTCCACCCAGGTTAGCAGCCAAAGAACGGGCGCGAACCCTTCGACAAGCTCAGGGCGGGCTCTGGGGCACGCGCGGGCATGGTATCCTCGACGAAAGGTGCGTAATGAGCAACGTCAAACAGGATGTTGAGTCACTATTGAACAGACTGCCGGATAACGTCTCGGTCGAAGACATTCAGTACCATCTCTACGTTCTCGACAAGGTGCGTCGAGGACTGGAAGATGCGCGCGTCAATGGGATTCTTTCGCAGGAAGAAGTTGAGAGTCGTTTCAGCAAATGGCTCACCGAATAGTCTGGTCAAGGCGCCGCCCAGGATCTCGATTCCATCACCGACTACATAGCTGCCGATTCCCCCGCCTACGCCGGCGTCGTTCTCCGGAACATTGTGAATCAGACGAGGGTTCTGGCGCGCTTTCCGCGAGTGGGCCGCAAAGTACCTGAATTTGACGACGAGAACATTCGCGAACTTGTCGTTTACAACTACCGGATTATCTACAGATTGCAAAATGAAGAGGCGCTAATCGTCGCGGTGATCCATGGGAAGCGGGTTTTGCAGTAATCAAGGCCGCGAATGCTCTAGTTGCGGCGAGACTGTCACCCAGGTTAGCGCCCAAAGGACGGGCGCGAAACTGGGGCACCGACTTAGTTGAAAAACCCCATAGGGGACACTTCCGTGGAATCCCACCCTTGCGCACAAAACGCGCAAGGATGGGGCACCCGGCTACCTTTCAACACCAAGATTGTACGCATGAAAGATCTATGCCCGTCCTATTTCAGACGGGCAACGCCTGTCAGAAAATCCCAATTCGGAACAGTATTCGAAAAGATTCTCTGTTCCAATCTTGCTATAGGGCAGGCTGTCGTAGAGACTCCCTTCAGGGCCCGTAGTGTAAGGGGAACACGGCACTCTGTCCCAGTCGCAGATGCGGGTTCGAATCCCGCCGGGTCCATTCTCCCAGTGGTAGCGGAGAAGTTGCGCTTGAGGAGAGAAGGCAGAGATATCTCCTCAAGTAACTTGACTCAACGGTGCCGTTCAACGATACTGAGTTGGACAGAGTGCCTTACATTACGGTTTTCTCGATGGTCCCGCCTCCGCGGGGCCATTGGTTTTTTGGGGCGGGGCAGCGGGTGCCCACCCTTTCCCTCGTCGCGCTCATTCCCCTTTTGCGGCGATTGGGAACCTTCTGCCGTAGCCAAACGCTTTGGGGGTGATCTTGATTCCGGGGGCAGCCTGCTGGCGTTTATATTCGCTGCGCGCCACCATTTTGATTACTCGCTTTACCAGGTCGAGATCGAAATTGTGGGCTTGCGCAATCTGCTCGGCAGAGTGGGACTCCTCGACGTAGTCTTCGAGGATTATGTCGAGCACGTCGTAGGGAGGAAGCGAATCGGAATCTTTTTGATCGGGACGCAATTCCGCCGACGGCGGCTTGTCGATTGTGGCTTGCGGAATAACGCCGCGTAGAGACGGGGCTTGCCCCGTCTCCGCTTGCCCCGTCTCTACACGCGAATTTGCGTAGGCGGCGAGGCGATAGACCAGAGTCTTCGGCACATCGGAGATCACGGCGAGGCCGCCGACCATGTCTCCGTAGAGCGTGCAGTAGCCGACCGCCAGTTCGCTCTTGTTGCCGGTCGAGAGCACGAGCGCTCCGAGCTTGTTCGACATGGACATCAGCAGCAAGCCGCGGGCGCGCGACTGAATATTTTCTTCGGTCGTGTCCGGCGGCAATCCGGTAAATACCGGCGCGAGCGTCTGGCATGCGGCCCGGTAGATTTCGTTGATTGAGAGCAGTTCGAAGCGGATGCCAAGGTTCGCCGCCAATTGGCGCGCATCGCTGATCGAACCGGGAGAGGAATACGGCCCCGGCATGCCGACGCCGATTACATTCTCGGCGCCCAACGCATCGACCGCGATCGAAGCCGTGAGCGCGGAATCGATGCCTCCGCTGAGTCCGATGATCGCCTGGCGGAAGCCGCATTTGTGGACGTAATCGCGCGTGCCCAGGACGAGCGCTTCATAGGCGCCGGCCTCCTCGCCCGCAATTTGCTCGTGCGTGTCTCCGGTGAGATTAGCCGAGTCGAAAAAGATGAGGTCTTCTTCGAACGATTTGCCCTGGGCGATCACGCGTCCATCCGGCGCGATAACGAGGCTCGATCCGTCGAAGACGAGGCTGTCATTGCCTCCCACCTGGTTGACCATGGCGACCGGCACGTTTCGATTTTTCGCGATCGCGGCCAGCATGTCGCGCCGAAATTCACGCTTGCCCATCCAAAACGGCGACGCCGAAATGTTGAGCACGAAGTTTCCGCCGGCGCGCACCAGCTCTTCCACGGGATCGACAGTGTAGAGTTGCCGGTTCCAGAAATGCTTGTCGTTCCAGGCGTCCTCGCAGATGGTCAGCGCCATCTGCTTGCCGCAGAAGTCGAACAGTTGCTGGCTGCGGGCGGGAGCAAAGTTGCGCATCTCATCGAAGACGTCATAGGTAGGCAACAACATCTTCGACTGGATGAACTCGATCCGCCCGTCGCGCAGCAGAGCAGCGGAGTTCATTACGGTTTTGCCAGATCCGGCTTCCGCTGGAGTTACGAGGCCGCAAATTACGGCGATGCCCGTGGTTTCAGCGGCGATTCGCTCGGCGGTCGCGTGATTGCGCTCTACAAACGCAGGACGTTCGACCAGATCGCGCGGCGGGTATCCGCAGACCGAGAGTTCGGGAAACAGGACGAGGCCGGCGCCGGCGCTGCGTGCCTGCTGGGCAAACTGGATGATCCTGGCAGCATTGCCAGAAAAGTCCCCGACGGTGGGGTTGATCTGGCCGAGGGCAATCTTCACCCTTCTAGTGTAGAAGGTTGCGATGGGAATGGTCGAGACGGAGCGAGCCTAACGCTTGCCGCGCTGGCGAGAACGGCGACGCGAAGCGCGGTCGGTATGGTTTTTTCCGTAGCGGCGGGAGTAGACGAGCTTGCGAGCCTCCGGCAGAGTCGCGAGAATGTCCTCTGGCGTAAGGCCGGCTACCGCAAGACTCGAACTTACTCGCTCGCAGAGCTGTTCAAAGCGCTTCATTCCACGGCCTCGGAAGGTATCCAATTTGGCCCCGGATCGCTGCCTGGGCCCGGCGGGCCGTTCGGTGGGGGCACTCCCATGGGCGGCAGGTTCGAGGGATTCTGCGGATTGGAGTCGGGCATCTCTTCGCCAGGACGGCGGAGCGTGGGCGCATTGGCGGGACGCTCACCCGGCTGTTTTTTGGCGACGGTGGATTCTCCGAGATCGACCTCTTTTTCGGTGCGCACCATTTTTTCGCCGTCGACCTTCATGGTCTCGACGCGCACGACCTCTTCGCCCACGAAGCGCACAAAATCCACGTCTTGCGGGGGCGTGCCATAGATCCATTCTTCAAACTCGGTTTCGCCGTCATGCTCGCGCACTCGCCGCGGCGGACGTCCCTTCGCATAAATCACCATCTGCTGGTTCATGCCCACCAGCACCTGATGATGGCTGATGGCATCCCTGACCTTGGGAGGACAGGTTTCGAGATAGGCTTCCACTGGCGATTTCGAGTCGAAATCAAAAACCGGGCGCAGGTATTTCTTCAACTCCGGTCCGGTCATCTCGGGGACGTACTTCTCGAAATAGAGGTCCACGAAGGAGCCGTGCGCGTTGGCGCTGTCGGAAAGGTCGCCACCCGGGGTGACCGTGGCCGTGCCTTCAATTTGAATGTGCTGGTACCACTTCTGCTTTCTGATTGGACCACCATTGATTTCGAAGCGGATGTGGTCGTTCTTGATGAGGATGTCGCTGATGCGAGCCTGATCGCCGGGTTTGGCGGCCGGTCCCCAGAGAGCGAGCAACTGATGGAGTTCCGCGCCACTCGGAGTAAGAGATCCATTCTTGAGCTTTAGGCCGGTTTTGCCCATGGGGAAATCGGTGCGGATGTAGACCAGTTCGGCATTGAAGGCGTGGAGGATCTCCTCGCGCGTTTGCCTGGACATTCTCGGAGGCTGGCTGGGCTCGGAAAAGGCAAGCGAAGAGCCGATCAGCAGGATGATCAACAAGCGCAAACAAGACAGGTACCGACCGCGGCGAAAACGGAAGAACTGCATAGAGCACCCCGGGCCCGCGCCACCATTATAGACGGGACTTGCTATGGACGGGAATGTGCCGGTCAGGGCTGCAAAGAGGCGGTCAAGGTTCCTGTGAGAGCCGCAGACCTTCGCGGGCGACGCGCAGCGGAAGCATGCGGCCCCCGGCCTGAGTGACGGCATCGGCAACGGCTTGCTGGGCGCCCTCTTCGACCATCAGGAGAATGCAGCCGCCGCCGCCCGCGCCACAGACCTTGGCCGCGCGCCCGCCATTGTTCTTGGCAACGGCGATCAGCTTGTCGATCAGCGGTGTGGTGATTCCCGGAGCATTGGTACGGCGCAGTTTCCACTCCTCGCGCAGCAGGCGGGCCACATCTTCCCAGTCGTGGCGCAGAAAGGCCTGGTGCATGTCCCGGGCCAGGGCAACGATTTTGTCGAAGTTGCGGAAAACGTGGCGGTCGCCATTGATGTGCGCCTTGAAGACCTCCCAATTGTTGATGCCAGACTGCCGGGGCGCGCCCGTATAAACCAGCAAGAAGCGCATTTCGATCTCTTCCGGGGCAACCGGCACAGGGGCGCGGCGGATTCCGTCGGGATCAAGATGAATGGCGCTGACTCCGCCATAGAGCGCGGGATAATAATCCTGGCAGCCGGTGGGGACGCGGATAATCTGAGCCTCGATGTTCTGCGCAAGCACGCGCAATTTTTCGAGGTCGATCTCGCGGCCGGTGAAGCGGGAGAGGGCGGCGCAGGTCGCGATCATGAGCGCCGATGAGCCGGAAATGCCGGCCCCAGCCGGGGATTCAGAATCGGTCTCCAGGCGCAGGCCGTTTTCGGGCGCGAAATAGCGCACGGCGCAAGTGGCCAGCAGGTGACGCGGCTTCCGGCTGGCATTTAGCTCTGCAAAATCGGCGAAAGTCTCATAGCGACCGGTATCAAGGGAACGCAATTCGATGCGCGTCCCCGCCAGCGGCGTGATGCGGCAGGTCGTCAGGATTTCGAGAGCAAAGTTGAGCGTGACCGCACCGGGATGAAACAAGTACAAGGGCCAGAGATCGACTGTGCCTCCGGCAAGATCGGCGCGGCAGGGGGCTTGGGCGGTGATGGTTGGTCCGGCGGGTTTGGCAGCCTTCGGCGCCATGCAAGGTTTTTATCACGAGCGAGACGGTTTCTTCGTGATGGAACGCACTCGTTTAGCGGTAAGGAATCACCAAAGTGAAGGGCGGCACGTGAGGGGTCTCGGCTCGGGGTTCAGATACTCCAGTCTGTGGTGACGTAGCCCTGGGTACTTCCGTAACGGTGAGCTGTACCTTAAGCACCTGAGAGCGCCCGCTCCACCCAACTTAAAATGAGAGGTGATGGGCCCGCTCATCCCCCCGCTTGGGCCGACAGGATTGCCTTTTGCCATTCACGTTGCCGATTCCCGCGCGCATTCCGCTGCTCTATGTCATCCTCGGAGTGCTGCTCACGATCAGCGTTCTCCCGATGTACTTTTACTCGGCGCAGATCGAGACGATGAACCGGGAACGTCTGAAGACCAACGAAATGCTTCTGCAAAATACCGTCACGCGCTCGCTGGCGGATGATATTTCCCAGCATCAGGAAACTTTGCGCATGATGCTGGCCAATCTTTCGTCCTCGGTGCAGGTTGAGAGTGGCAACGACATTGGGGATCAGCACATTCAGACGCCGGAGCTCCGGGCATTGCTGGAGAATTTTGTTTCGTCGTCGAACGATATTGCGAATGCCACCCTGCTGAACGCGAATGGCAAGGGCGTTTCAGCCGGGCGAATCGAGCCCGACGCATTTCTGCAGCGAGAGCTGGAACGGGCCTATCAGGCCGCGCGCCAGGGCCGCGCCTACAGCGGTCAGCCGCTGATGGTGGGCGGCGGCAAATCCGCGAGGACGGTGATCCTGGTCGGTTCGCCAATCATGTTTAGCGGCCGTTTTCTGGGAATGATCGCCTCGGTGGTCGATCTCAATTACCTTATCCGGCGATTGCAGCAAGTCAGCCTGACGGGCCTCATGCCGTACGTTGTCGATGGTCAAGGACGGCTGGTGGCGGCCGCGACTGGGCAATATGCTACCGGGCAGGACATGATGCACTTCGACATCGTGCGCAGCTTTGTGGATGCCGGTTCAAAAACCCAGCTGTCCGCGACCCGGGAGTTCAGTATTCGCGGCGAGAAGACGACGACCCAAATGCTGGGAACATACAGCCCGGTAACCTCGCTCGATTGGGCAGTGGTAGTCCAGAAGCCGCGCGAAGAAGCCTATCGCGGGATCTATGAGATGCAGCGCACCGGCCGTCTGCTGGCATTGCTGGCGGTGTTTGTGAGCGTAGGGCTGAGCATTCTTTCGGCGCGCCGGATTACCAGCCCCTTGCAGGTTTTGGCGCAATCCAGCCGGGCGATTGCGCGCGGCGATTTCTCGCAGCGCGTCCATCTGAAAACCCGCACCGAGATCGGCGAGTTGGCCACCACCTTCAACACCATGTCAGACGAACTGGAGCAGTTCGTCGAAGACTTGAAACGCGCCGCCGATGAAAACAAGGCGCTGTTCATGGGCTCGATCCAGATGCTGGCGGGCGCGGTCGACGAAAAGGACCCGTACACCCGCGGCCACTCCGATCGCGTCACGCGCTATTCGCTGATGATTGCGAAAGAGATGGGCCTGGACGATGACTTCCTGGAACTCCTGCGAGTTTCCGCGCAGTTGCATGACGTGGGAAAAATTGGCATCGAGGACCGCATTCTGAAAAAACCGGGCGCCCTGACGCCGGAAGAATTCGAGATCATGAAAACGCACACCACCAAGGGTGCGAATATTCTGCGTCCGGTGCCTCAGCTACGCGAAATGCTGCCCGGAATCGAACTGCACCACGAAGCGCTCAACGGCCGCGGATATCCTTATGGCCTGAAGGGCGACGAAATTCCGTTACTTGCCCGCGTGATTGCCGTTGCCGACACGTTTGACGCTTTGACCACGAACCGGCCCTATCAAAAAGCATTTGACACGACGGAAACGATCCGCATCATTAAGAATCTGTCGGGACAACGCCTGGATCCCAACGCGGTAACCGCGCTGCTGACGATATTTCAGCGCGGAGATATCCGCCTGCCGAAGCAAAGCAATGAAACGATTCCCATCGATCCTGCGGCGCAAATCGAGACGTCGATCATACCCGTCGATTCCTTTACCATCCAAACCACCCGCACCTAAGGAATGTGTAATTGGGTAATTTGTAATTTGGTAATTTAAAACCCAATTTCCAATTACAAATCGGCAATTGCAAATACCAATTTCGCTTGTGCTCGATTCTCCTATAATCGATGTCGAATGATTCAAACTCTTTTTGGAAGCCTGGACGAAGAAAAGAAGCCGAGTTTTATTGAGCGCATGAAGGAGGCGGTCTCGCGCACGCGCGAGAACCTGGCCGAGCGCATCGACGAAGTGGTTTCGATTGGCAAGGAGATCGATCGTTCCACGCTCGACGATCTGGAAGGGACGCTGATTGGCGCTGACCTGGGCACGACGACCACCCACGAAGTGCTCGAGAAACTGCGCGAAAAAGCCGATCGCAAGCAGATTAAAGATGTGAATGAACTGAAGAGGCTGCTGAAAGAGGAGCTGCTGGCGATGCTGACCTCGACGCCGACGCGACCGGTCGCCCGCGTGGACGGTACGCCTGAGGTGATCCTGGTTGTGGGCGTGAACGGTACCGGCAAAACGACCACGATCGGCAAACTGTCGCAGGTATTCCGCGGACAGGGAAAGAGCGTGCTGCTATGTGCTGCCGATACGTTCCGTGCGGCCGCCATCGAGCAGCTTGAAATTTGGGGTCAACGCACGGGCACGGAAGTGATCAAGACGAAAGCCGGAGGGGATCCGTCGGCCGTACTCTTCGACGCGCTGCAGAAGGCGACCGCCCGCAAAACCGACTACGTAATTGTCGATACGGCGGGCCGCCTCCATACCAAGCAGAATCTGATGCACGAACTGGAGAAGATGAAGCGAACTGCACAACGCATCGTGCCCGGCGCTCCGCATGAAACATTGCTCGTCATGGATGCGACCACCGGCCAAAACGGGTTGCAGCAGGCGCGACAGTTTACGCAAGCAGCGGGAGTGACCGGCATTGTGCTGACCAAACTCGACGGTACCGCGAAGGGCGGCGTGGTAGTTGCAATTTCGCGTGAACTGGGGCTCCCGGTGCGCTTTGTCGGGGTGGGGGAAAAGGCGGGAGATTTACTGCCGTTTGACGCGAAAGATTTTGTGGACTCGCTGTTCGCGTAACATCGCTGTTGGTCGCGCGCTGTTCGCTTTTGCGCCGGGTTCGACTTTCGGGATCCGTAGGGTTACGCATAAAGCTGAAGAGTAAAGAGGATGAACATGAAAGAGAAACGATCCATCATAAAGAAGCTTTTGGATCGCATCACAGGATTACCGGGGCAGAAGCCCGAGTCGGAACCTGGCGATCCTTTCGCATATCGAACTTCACCGTTGCGTCGTCCGCCACACGGCCGAAGCGGAGCTGCCGTGGTGGAACTGAGCGAGGACGATGAGGATCGTTCGTTCCCTCCACGCGTAGGGTGAAACGTCTTCCCGGTCGTGGTGGCCTTGCCTCTTCGCGGTGAGTTAGTCTTTAGGGTTTCATGACAACCGACGAACAATTCATGCAGCGTGCGCTGGAGTTGGCGCGTGCCGGTGTTGGCCTGGTTTCGCCGAACCCGGCGGTCGGTGCGGTTGTCGTAGATGCGGCAGGAAACGAGGCCGGGACCGGAACGCACACCTACGAGGGTATCAAGCATGCCGAAGTGCTTGCTCTGGAGCAAGCCGGAGAACGCGCTCGCGGCGGCACTCTCTATGTGAATCTGGAACCTTGCTCGCATCAGGGACGCACCGCCCCTTGCGCGGATGCAGTGATTGCAGCCGGAATTCAGCGCGTCGTCTGCTCGATGCAAGATCCGAATCCGCAGGTCGCGGGACGCGGATTTGCAAAATTGCGGGAGGCCGGAATCCGGGTGGAAGTTGGAATGTTCGAAGCAGAAGCGAGAAAGCTGAACGAGAGCTTCGCGAAATACATCCGGCATCGCGTTCCCTTTGTCACGTTGAAAGCGGCAATGACGCTCGATGGCAAGATTGCTCCGCCGCCTCCTGCTTCCCAAACTGGAGGCCCGCGGGTTCCAGCTGAGATAGCGGCTGGAGGCTCGACCGGTGGCTGGATTACCGGCGAGATCGCCCGCCGCCACGTACATGTCCTGCGGCATGAACATGACGCGATTCTGGCAGGCGTAGGCACGGTCATTGCGGATGATCCTTTGCTGACCGATCGCAGCGGACGGGCGCGCCGCCGGCCGTTGCTGCGCGTAATCCTCGATTCCTGGTTGCGGCTGCCGGAGGCGTCGCGGCTGGTGAAATCGGCGGGGGGCGACGTGCTCGTGCTCTATTCGCAGGCCGATGAAAAGCGGAAGCAGCAGCTTGAGCAGCTTGGCTTGCGGGTGGAAAAAGTTCCCGCACATCCCGATGGACGGCCCGATCTCCACGAAGTGATGCTTCATCTGGCGAAATATGACGTCACGAGCGTGCTGATCGAAGGCGGCGCGACGGTCAACTGGAACGCTCTGTCGTCGGGCGTCGTCGACAAGCTGTTTCTGTTCTATGCACCCAAAATTTTGGGCGAGGGATCGGTGCCATTCGTGGCGAGCGCAGAGAAAGGGCACATGCATGTTGTGTTAGCCGCGCGCCATCTCCGGCTGCACCAATTCGGCGAGGATTTTGCGGTGGAGGGATACTTGCGCGATCCTTATCAGGAGTGACGCAGGTGCGCGGCCGTTTGCCGGCACAATTTATATTGGAGGCTTCATGTTTACCGGAATAGTTGAAGAAGTGGGCAAGATAACCAGGATCGCGCAGCGCGGAGAAAATCGCCGCATCACGATCGCAGCGCAGAATGCCCCGAAGGAGTTGGGTAGCGGTCATAGCGTTGCAGTCAGCGGCGTTTGCCTCACCGCGCTCGACATTCAACCAAATTCGTTTTGCGCCGATCTCGCTCCCGAAACCTGGACGCGTACTTCATTCTCGCGAATTCATGAGGGCGCGCTCGTCAACCTGGAATTGCCGATGAAGGCCGACGGCCGTTTTGGAGGCCACATCGTCCAAGGCCACGTGGACGGGGTCGGCCGGCTGATCGAACTGGAGCGCATCTTAGACTCCGAAGGCAAGGATTCCGAGAACTGGTGGCTGCACGTGGAGATTCCCGCCGAGATCGAGAAGTACACGGTGTTCAAGGGATCGATCTCGATTGAAGGCATCAGTCTTACAGTCGCGAAACTGGAAAAGAACCGCTGCACGATTGCCATTATTCCGCACACGGTGGAGATGACGAACCTTGGCTCACTCAAGCCCGGCGATCCCGTGAATCTCGAAGCCGACCTGATTGCGAAGTACGTGGAGAAGATGATGAAGGGCGAGCCCGCCCAATCTTCGCTCACGGTGGAAGAACTGGTGCGGCAAGGTTTTTAAGTCACCTGCGGCACGATTCTCGCAGTCGATCACTTCGGAGGCAGCAGGTAGCGCAATGCCGCAACCTCCGCGGCGATCCCGGTTCGCAGGGCCGGTTCTACGTCGGGCGTGAAAAACGGGGAGTGATTCGACGGCAGCGTGGTCCCTGCCTTCTGGGCCTCGGCCAATTTGGCTGGATCGGCTCCTCCCAGGCTGAAGTAGAGCGAGGGAATCCCCAGCTCGACAAAGTAGGAGTAATCCTCGGAGGGCGTGATCGGTTCCTCAGTGATTACGTTTTCTTTGCCGAGGGCTGCCTCGAGCGGTATGCGCAAGCGGTTGGCCAGTGCCGGGTCATTGTAGACCGCGTCGGTCCATTCATAGTGCTCAATTAAAGGCTCGCGCGTGGCTCCGCCCGCCATGGCTTCTCCCTTAACAATGCGGTCAATGGCGGCCAGAACCTGCTTGCGGACTTCCGGCTTGAAGGTGCGAACGGTCAAACCCATCTCGGCTTGATCGGGAATGATGTTATTTTTGGTGCCGGCGCGGATGTACCCGACGGTGATCACCGCCAGTTCGCCCGGTTTCACTTCGCGAGAGTCGATGGTCTGCAATGCGACGATGGTTCTGGCGGCAATCACAATGGGATCAATCGTGGTATTCGGCGCGGCTCCGTGTCCACCTTTGCCGTAGATGGTCACACGCAGCGAGTCGGCGTTGGTGTTGTAGATTCCGGGAACGATGCCGATCTGCCCGGCGGGAAGCCCATTGCCGACGTGCAGCGCGATTCCGACGTCGGGCTTGGGAAAGCGCGTAAGAAATCCATCCGCGATCATCGCCCTTGCCCCGGAGATCGTCTCTTCGGCAGGTTGAGCAATCAGCATCAGGGTGCCGTGCCAGGTGTCATTGCTGTGAGCCATGATTGACGCGGTGGCGACCAATGCCGCCATGTGGAGGTCGTGTCCACAGGCATGCATAACTGGCACGTCGCGGCCAGAGTCATCTTTGGTGTGCACTTTGCTCGCGTAGGGAAGGCCAGTTTTTTCTTCCACCGGAAGCGCGTCAAGTTCGGTGCGCAGCATAACTGTCGGGCCGGTTCCATTCTTCAGGATCGCCACGATTCCGGTACCGCCGACGTGCTCGGTAACTTCGTAGCCGAGACTCCGCAAGCGTTCGGCAAGCTTGGCCGCAGTGTGCGTCTCATGAGAAGAGAGTTCCGGGTTCTCGTGTAGATCGACATAGAGGTCGTGGGCGGCCGGGTAAGCGGTATCTACTTCCCGGGAGTGCGGGGTAATTTGCGCGAATAACGGCGTTGCGAGGAGAGCCAGCAATAGAAATTTGGGTATTCTCATAATGTGGAGACGGTATTCAGAAATTGTATCAGCGATAATAGGCCCTCCGTTCGGCAAACAACCGAGTTGAATTGTGCTGGCGTAGTAGTCTCCTCGTCACATCGCTGAATCTCCCTGTTTAGATTCTTAAGCGTAAACTTTTTGCCTAGTCGCAAACGCTTGTTGACATGCGGCATTCAACGGCGTAGTTAATTAGAGCACTTTGTACCGGTGGTATTTCCTTGCCACGATGGCCGTTCGCTGTGCCGCGCTTTCAGGCTCCCAGCGCTTGGTTTCGCGCATCGATCAACGGAGTACTTTTAACGCTTCGCTGTCCGAATCGACTTTGTTCCATGCGGACCGCTGGCGTTTACCGGACACATTGACCCCTTTTCCAGGAGATGTCACTTATGCCCCCAAAAACACGTAAGAACTTTCTTGCTGCGATTCTTGTCAGCCTTGCGGTATTGCTGGTCGCCATTCCTGGCTTCTCGCAGGCGGCGAAAGGCGGCCGCCCCATGCCGAATGCTCAGATCCTCGGAGCTGAAAATCCGTCCCAACAGCTTAACGTTACATTCTGGCTCAAACAGCACAACAAGGCCCAACTTGACGAGTTGGTCCGCCAGATGTACGACAAGAACTCTGCCAGTTACCATCATTGGCTCACTCCGAAGGAATATCAGGCACAATTTGCGCCGAGCGCCGCGGACATGGCAGTCGTCAAGCAGTATCTGGCGGCGAATCATCTCAGCGTGGTTAGCGTTGACAAACTCAACCACGCCGTCACGGCGCGTGGCACAGTGGCCGATATCGAACGCGCGACAGGAGTGCAACTCAACCGCGCGTTAATCAATGGCGAGGCGCATCGCCTGCCGAGCCGCGAACCGGTCCTCGCCGGCGCCGCGGGCAAGTTGGTATACGCCGTCCAAGGCCTCACGGATTTCCAATACAAGAGCTTTGCGAAGCGCGCTCTTGATCCCGATACGGGCAAACCCATGGCGACGATTCCGCTGTCTAAGTTGGCCTCGAAGGTCGGACCGGCTGAGCAGTTCTTTAATGCCAACTGCCTCCGCACGACGCAGGCGCACGACTTCAGGACCGGTGCGGGCGGCCCCTACGCGATCTACAAAGGCGCTCGCTACGGTGGCCCCATCACCGCCGGCCCTCCCAATCTTCCGCCTTGCGGCTACACTGCGCCGCAGGTGGAGAAAGCATACGGCCTGACTTCACTGTACCAACAGAAACTCGATGGCACCGGTCAGACCATAGTCATTGTCGATGCTTACGGATCCGATACGATCACGAGCGACGCCAATATTTTCTCCGAGATCAACGGACTGCCGGCGTTGACTTCAAGCAACTTCGCGATCTACTACCCAGGTGGACCCACCAATTGCGGGGGTAATACCTGTGGCTGGGATGTCGAGACCAGCCTCGACGTGGAGTGGTCGCACTCCGTTGCTCCAGGAGCCAACATTGCCCTCGTTCTGGCTCTCACTAACAACGGCGGTGACCTTGACATCGCGGTGCTCTATGCCCTTGAGGACGGGCCCAACGGCTATCCACTGGGTTCGGTGATTTCCAACAGCTACGGCATCGAAGAGGCTTTGCTCGCCACCTACGCGCCGGGCGAACTGATTATTGAGAACGCTATCAGCGAGACGGGCGCCGCGTTCGGCGTCTCGGTCAATTTCTCGAGTGGTGACGACGGGGACTTCTCCTACGCCTATGGCTCGACCACCGTTTCCATGCCTGCCTCTTCTCCCTACTCGACCAGCGTTGGCGGCACGAGCATGTTCCTCAATGCCGACCGTTCTATCAAGCTGCAGACAGGTTGGGGCAACAACTTAACCCGAATAGCCAATACCACCCCCAATCCGCCCATCATTCCGCCGCTCGAAGTCGGTTTCTATGCCGGATCAGGCGGCGGCACGAGCGCGGTTTGGTCGAAGCCCGATTACCAGGGAAGCTTACCGGGGAGCTGGCGGCTTGTTCCTGACATCGCCTACCTGGCGGATCCGTACACGGGCGCCGAGTTTATCGATACGGAAGGCGGAGAGACTTTTGTCTCCGTCGTTGGGGGCACCAGTCTCGCCTGCCCGATGTTCTCGGGTAACTGGGCGATCGCAACGCAAGCTGCCGGCGCGTGGCTCGGCAACGCTGCTGCGCTTCTTTACGGGCTGCCAGCGGACGCGATCACGGACGTGACCAACGTCGACGGGCCGGCCAATGTCACCGGCGTTATCTATCAGCCAAAGACTCCGCCGGTCACCGAAACGGCGGACGATCTTGCCGCTCCCTTGCAGAACACCACCGACTACGTAAGCTTGCTCTACAACGGAACCTCAACTCGCTGGTACGTGCTGAGCTTTGGCACCGATACCTCGTTGACGACGGGCCCGGGGTGGGACAACGTCACCGGACTCGGCACGCCTAATGGTGCCAGCTTTGTCTCGGCGGTTGCTGCGGCAGCTGCCCCGGCCAAGTAAGGAAATAAACAAGGCAGGCTGGAGAGATCCAGCCTGCCTTTTCTGCATAAGTCTTCGGGTGACCGAGGTAACCGCATGCCGCCGCAGCTTCTGCTATACTGTTGTTAACGCTATTGCTACGGTTTGCTAGTTACGCGGGGATCCCGATGGATCCGCAACACT
This sequence comes from uncultured Acidobacteriaceae bacterium, assembly GCA_963821295.1. Lineage (GTDB taxonomy): Bacteria > Acidobacteriota > Terriglobia > Terriglobales > Acidobacteriaceae > Acidiflorens. Next base: position 177,711 of record CAWGDB010000006.1, read on the forward strand.
TCCGCATTTCCTGCCCGCCTTGGTTCCAGCGCCAATTTGAATGCGAGCGGCATTGAACTCTCGACATGTGTGTCTGAGAAAGTCTGTCTGAGAAGGTCTGTTTGAGACCTGACTTTGGCCCCTCCAGAAAGAAAACCTACGAATGAAAACATTTAGTGAACTGCCCCTATCTGCTGCTTTGCAGCAGAAGCTGGCGGCAGCGAAATTTATCACCCCAACCCCCGTGCAGGCGCTGGCAATTCCTCCAGCACTGGCCGGCAAAGACGTACTGGGCACGGCCCAAACGGGAACTGGCAAAACGCTTGCCTTCTTGATTCCGATTATCGAGATGCTGCGAACGGAACCATCGGCGCACAGCGCGATAAGTGCGCTGGTGCTATTGCCGACGCGGGAACTCGCCATGCAGGTTCATGAGCAATACCAGCAACTCTGCGGCAAGAACATGCCGAAGGCCGCGCTGGTGATCGGCGGCGTATCGGAGAAGGCGCAAATCGAGAGTCTGCGTGCCGGCTCACCATTTGTGATCGCAACCCCTGGACGGTTACAGGATTTCATCACGCGCAGGTTCGCCAACCTGCGGCACGTGAAAATACTGGTGCTCGACGAAGCCGACCGCATGCTCGATATGGGCTTTCTGCCTTCCATCCGGCGCATCTTGCAGGTCGTACCGGAGCAGCGGCAGACGTTGTGCTTCTCCGCAACTCTCGAACAATCGGTGGCCGCGCTGGTGAACGACTACATGTGCGATCCCGTGCGCGTCGCTCTGGGCTCGACGCTGAAACCGGCGGAGAGCGTTCGGCTGGAGGCGTATGAGGTGCGTCCGCACGAAAAGCTGGACGTGCTCAGGCAGTTACTCTACGAGGAGAAAGGACAGACGTTGATTTTCGCGCGCACCAAGCGCGGCACGCAGCGGCTGGCCCGGGATCTGGAACGGGACGGTTTCTCCGTGGCCATGATTCATGGCGACCGCACGCAATCGCAGCGCAACGGTGCCTTGAGCGGATTTCAGGAAGGCCGTTATCAGATTCTGGTGGCGACCGATGTTGCGTCGCGTGGTCTGCACGTCGACGACGTGGCTCATGTGATCAACTACGATCTTCCCAAGATGGCGGAGGACTTCATTCACCGCGTTGGGCGGACGGGACGTGCGGGTTTACAAGGGAGGGCTTCGACGCTGGTTACGGGCGTGGAGGTTCTGGATCTGCGCAACATTGAGCGCACTTTGAAACTGCGCATCGAACGGAAGCAGGTTGATGGATCGGCCGAAGAGAAGCCCAGAAGGGTTATTCAGAACACCCTAGCATCGCGGACACTAACTGCGTTGCCGGGCGAAGTATTTGTTTAGAAAACACCGAATTCCTCGCGGGCTAAAACCCCGCGAGGAAGAAGCCTGCAACTGGATTTACTTTCCGTTATTTACTTCCCGTCGTGGGGATTGAAGACTTCCGGAGACTCGGTTTCGTCGTCCGACCCGATGCGGAATAACGCGGCCTGAGCCTCGGCGAGTTCACGCATCTCTCGTTCTTCGTCCATCTCGCCGGTGCTTCCTTCCGGCCTTTCCTGTTTACGCTGAGTCTTGCGTTCGTTCTTGTCCCGCTGTTTCTGCTGTCGCGCTTGTTCTTTTTGACGCTTAGTAAAAGTCGATCGGCCTCTAGGCATGCACAGTCTCCCAAATAATGGCGTTGGTTCGTTGAGTGGCCGGGCGCACAAAAGTACAGGTTGGTCCAGGTCCTGCCGGACGGAGTCAACCGAGGGTGGCCGCTTCCTTAACGATGTTTACCGATTTAGTATACCCCTGAAACGCACGACACTCGCATGGTGGATGCTGATTAGTTCATCTCATCTTTCGGACGCCGAATTTCGGATGCCGATTTTCGGACACCGGTTTTCGGACAACGACTTTCAGACAACAACGCCGAGTGGCAAGTCCTGGCATGTGTGTGTTATTCTCATTGACGTTACGAAAACGAGAAGAGACAGGAGTGCAACAGGTTAGTGCTAGCCAGAGAGCAAAAGCAATCCGTCGTTGACACGTATCGCACGCACCCTACCGATACCGGAAGTCCGGAAGTACAAATCGCGCTATTGAGCGAGCGCATCGGTCAGTTGACGGAACACTTCAAAACGCACCTGAAAGATCACGGTTCACGCCGCGGACTTCTCATGATGGTAAGCCGGCGACGCCGCCTGCTCGACTACCTGAAGAAATACGACTCGGAACGGTATAAGACCGTTATTACCAAGCTCGGTATCCGCAAATAAACGTGACCGGCCCAGTGGGGGCCGGATTTCAACTCCGAGAGCCTCAGCAACGTGCGTTTTCCCAACCGCGAGCACTTGGCATTCGCCTCTTGCCTTTCGCCGATGCATGCGAGGTACGCATTGGTGCGCCCGCGCTCCTGCCCGTATAAAGGATGACCTATGAAGCCTGAACCGACCACAGTCACCGTCGAAATCGCTGGCGGCAAAACCATCTCCTTCGAAACCGGAAAGCTGGCGAAACAGGCGCACGGATCGGCCGTAGTGCGCCTCGGCGAAAACGTTGTGCTCGCCACTGCCGTCGCCAATCCCGAGCCCCGCACAGGCATTGATTTTTTCCCACTCACCGTTGATTACCGCGAATACACGTATGCCGGCGGACGTATTCCCGGCGGCTTCATCAAGCGCGAAGGCCGCATGAGTGAGCGCGAAGTGCTCACCAGTCGCCAAATCGACCGCCCCATCCGCCCAATGTTCGCCGAAGGTTTCAAATGCGAGACTCAGGTCATTGCTTTTGTTCTGTCGGCCGATACCGAAAACGATCCCGATGTGGTGGGCATCAACGCTGCCTCGGCTGCCTTGACTGTTTCTGACATTCCGTTCCTCGGCCCCATCGGCGCGGTTCGCGTCGGCCTGGTCGATGGCCGGTTCATCGCAAATCCCACTTATACCGAGATGCGCGAAGGGCTGCTGAACATCATGGTTGTCGGGACCTCCGAAGCGATCCTGATGATCGAGTCAGGCGCGAAGGAAGTAAAAGAAGAGACGGTGGTCGACGCCATCGAATTCGCGCACACCGAAATCAAGAAAATCTGCGCGGCCATCGAAGAGTTGCGCAGCAAGGCCGGAAAGCCGAAGCGCAAAGTAACGCCGCCCGAGTTCGACGAAGCCTATTACAAGGCACTGCAGTCGAAGATTGGCGCGCGTCTGGCCGATGCTCTCGACACCCAGAAGCATCCCAAGTCCGAGAGCTACGAACTGGTGCGGACGCTGGAGAAAGAGCTGCTGGAGGCTTTGCCGGAAGACGACGATGATGCCAAAGCGAAGCTCAAGGAGTATTACGAGACCTTGCGCGAGCGCATCTTCCGCGATCAGGTCATCAACAAGAAACATCGACCCGATGGCCGCGCCTTCGATCAGATTCGCGAGATTTGGATCGAAGCCGGTGTTCTGCCGCGCGCTCACGGGAGCGCGATCTTCACCCGCGGCGAGACCCAGGCGCTGGTCACGACCACGCTCGGCACCAGCGATGACATGCAGCGACTGGAAGGCTTCGAAGGCGAAGCCAAGAAGCGCTTTATGCTGCACTACAATTTCCCGCCATTCTCGGTAGGAGAGGTCGCGTTCCTACGCGGTGCCGGCCGCCGCGAGATCGGCCATGGCGCACTTGCGGAACGCGCCGTGTCGGCCGTGCTCCCCACGGAAGACAATTGGCCGTATGCGATGCGCGTCGTCTCCGACATTCTGGAGTCGAACGGCTCGTCGTCGATGGCGACGATTTGCGGCGCGTCCCTTTCGCTGATGGACGCGGGTGTTCCACTGAAAGCTCCGGTAGCTGGAGTGGCCATGGGTCTGGTGAAAGAAGGCGACCAGTATGCCATCCTGACGGACATCGCCGGTGCCGAAGACCACTACGGCGACATGGATTTCAAAGTTGCCGGAACGAAAGATGGCATCACCGCACTGCAGATGGACATCAAGGTCGGCGGAATCACCGCCCAGATCATGCGCGAAGCGCTGGCTCAGGCGCAGCGCGGACGTTTGTTCATCCTCGAAAAGATGGGCGAGGTGCTCACCGAACAGCGCGTCAAGGTTTCGGCATACGCGCCGCGAATCTACACGCTGCAGATTCCGGTCGACAAGATTCGCGACGTGATTGGGCCCGGTGGCAAGATGATTCGCAGCATCATCGAGCAGACCGGTGTGAAGATCGACGTTGAGGATTCCGGCAAGGTGAACGTTGCGTCAAATGATGAAGTTTCCGCAAACAAGGCGCTGCAGATCATTCGCGACCTGACGGCTTCGGCCGAGGTGGGGAAGACCTACCTTGGGAAAGTCAGCCGGCTGGCCGATTTCGGCGCGTTCGTCGAAATTCTGCCCGGCCTCGATGGACTTCTCCACATCAGCGAAGTCGCCGAACATAGAATCAAGGATGTTCGCGACGAATTAAAAGAAGGCGATCAGGTGCTGGTGAAAGTTCTGGCCGTGGAGGGCAACCGCATCAAGCTGTCACGTAAAGCCATTCTGAAAGAACAACGCGCCAAAATGGGTGGCGGCGCTCCGCCGCCGGAAGTGGAGGAAGGAGCGGGACCGGCGCCGTCTGAACCGATGGTCTCGCAAGGCGCAGCGCAGGGCACGCCGACTGCGGTGATCGAAGGCGGCGCCAATTTTGACGCCGACGACGAACCGAACTTTAACCGTGTGGATGCGATGGCCGGTTCCGGAGAGCCAGTTGCCGCACGGCCGGATGGTGGGCGTGACACACGCGGTAGTGGAGGCGATCGTGATCGCAATCGGCGCCGGCGCGGTCGTGGACGCGGCCCGGGCGGCGGAGGCGATCGTGGAGGCCATGGAGGTCATGGCGGCGGCGGTGGACGGGGAAGACGGTAAGTCAGTACCCGGAACCCAGTATCCAGTTGCCAGTACCCAGTACCTGTTATCAGTCGGGCCGCAGCGATGCGGCCCTTTTTAATTGTGGTGGTTCGTCGCTTTTTGCGCCGTGATTATCACGGCTGTGACTGTCAGGGCATGATTGTCAAAGCGATAAGCGTTTGAAAATCGTCTCGGGAATGTGCCCGACAGCAGTCATGACGTAACGCCAGATTTTCGGCGTGTAGAGGACGTCGGGTGAGCGGCGCTCCAGCGCGCGGACGATATCGCGGGCAACGACCTCGGGCTCAGCGAAGTGGCCGGCGGTGGGAATATGGTCGGTCATCGGAGTCTGCACCGGCCCCGGCTTTATGGTGATCACTTTGACTCCCGCGGGATGGAGTCGGCTACGCAGGCCTTGCAAAAAAAGTGAAAGAGCACCCTTGGCGGAGCCGTAAACGTAATTGGAGCGGCGGCCGCGATCTCCGGCAACCGAGGTAATGGCGGCGATGCAGCCAGTGCGGCGCGCCTCAAGGTCAGCTGCGAAAAACGTGAGGATTGCAGTGGCGCTCACGAAGTTGACGTTGAGTTCCTCGAGCAAAATGTCGATTGAAGCTTCGGAGTCTTTCCGGTCGTGCATCGATCCATAGGCGAGCAGCACGGTATCGTAATCCGAAAACGAGCGCCGGACGAAGTCGACGATTCCGCTGTGCTGTTGGATGGAGGACAAGTCGGCTGCACAGGTCAGAACCTGTTTTGCGCCGCGAGCCATAAGGTCGGATTGTAATGCCTCCAGGCGCTCGGGCGTTCGCGCAACCAACAGCAATTCGCATCCGCGCCGCGCGAGTTGCCGCTCGACTTCTAGCGCGATACCGGAAGTTGCTCCGAGCAAAACGATCTTCTGCATCGTTGTTGCTTGCGAAGTCGAAGCGGACGCGGGCATGGTCATTGCTATTGGCATTTTTCCCCAGTGACGCGGCGCCAGAACGACGATGACATCTTTGGGTCGATGTAGGGCAGGAAGTTCCTCCAGCGCGGAAACGAGGCCTCGAACAGAGCTGGGCTCATGCGGGCGTCCTTGGCGGGATAAAGAGCGCCCCCACTTTGCAGGACTATCTCGTCAAGCGAACGCAACAGTTGCAAGGTGCGCTCGCCACGCATGACAAAATCGAGCGCCAGCGTCAGTCCCGGACGAGGAAAGGACAACATTCCAGCCGCCGGCGCGGCGCCAAACTGTTTGAGGACACCTAGAAAAGAACCCATGCCAGAACGAGCGATGCGATCGAGCAATTCCTCGATGGCCGCTACGTTAGTTTCCGGTATCACGCATTGATATTGCAGAAAACCTTGTTTGCCGTAGAGCAGGTTCCATTGGCGAATGGAATCGAGCGGATAGAAGAACGAATCGTAGCCTACGAGCGATGGACGCTTTCCCGCCGCATGCGTCCGATAGTACGCCGTGTTGAACGCCTTCACGGTGTAACGGTTGAGCAACCACGCGGGCAAGGCGAAGGGCAATTTCGGGCCGCGCTTTGCATGAAATTTCCGGCTTGTCTCAGCGGAATGATTTCCCCGGAAAAAGATTCCGCGTGGATTTTTTCCTGCAAAACAGTCGAGCCATGCGACGGTGTACTCGAAGCGCCCGTCACTCTCGCGGCTGAGATCGAGAAACGCAGAGAGCGACTCAAAGGGAATGAGTTCGGAGTCGATCCACGGTCCAGTAACAGGTCGAAGCTGAATATCGGCCCAGGCAATGACGCCTGTCAGGCCAAGGCCTCCAATGGTCGCGCGAAACATGCGCGGATTCTCTTCGGGGCTACAGAACACCGGTCCGTCGTTCGAGCGGTGCAGCCCAAGTTGCCGAACATGGGCGCCAAAAGTCCCAGCGCAATGATGATTTTTACCATGCACATCATTGGCAATGGCTCCTCCGACGGTGACGAACTGTGTGCCGGGTGTCACCGGAAAAAACCACCCTTTCGGCAGAAACACCTCGATGATCTCGGCGAAGGTAATTCCACTTTCGCACCGAAGTATGCCCGTTGAGTCATCGAAAGCAAGAATGCGGTTAAGGCGGCGGCAATCGACCAATGCACGATCCGTGTTAAGGCATGAATCGCCGTAACTGCGACCCAAACCATAGGGAAGCAGCGAACCCGTGGAAGCGCCTTTGAGGATCGCCGGTACCTGATCATCCCAGGCCGGTTTGTAGACGTGGCCGTGGCTTACCTGTGGGTATCGTCCCCAGGAGAGATATTTCCCGGTGCGGGAGGTTGCCTCGGGTTGTCTTTTCAAAAGCGTTGCCGATTGACCGGACATACGAAGAGATCTGCTAGAAAGTCACGCTTATCATGCTGGCTGCGATGACGACCGCCGAGGCCACTGCCACCGCATAACTGACCCGGTCGCGAATCGCCAGAGTGACGGGGTCTTCCTTCAATTCGCCGCGATGTGCCTGCAGCCAAATCCGGCTAAGCCAGTAGAGAACAATCGGGCAAAGCAGAAATAAACATTCGGGTGATAAGTAGAGCACTCGCACTTCGGGGCTGTGTACGTAGAGGCTAAGAATGACGACCGCGGAAAAACTGCTGCCGACTCCAAGAGCGAGAAGGAGCTCGCGATCTATGACGCGATAACCACGCCTCGAGTTCCCGGATGTTACTAAGTCGGTGGCGTGGAGCAACTCGGAATAACGCTTCGCCATTGCCAGACTGAGAAAAAAGAACATGGAAAATGCCAGAAACCACTGGGAGAGCGGTGTCGCGGAAATCATCGCTCCGGCAAGAATGCGGAAACTGTAGAAGCTCGAAAGAACGAAGACATCGATCAGGGCGATTTTCTTGAGATGGAGCGAGTACCACATTGTGAGCGCCGCGTACGCGAGCAGAACCAGGCCAAATTGCAGGTCGAGCAGGAACCCAAGCCCAATCGCTGACGATAGCAGGCTGAGAGAAACAAACAGGCCTTCAGGAATTGAAATGTTCCCGACGGCAAATGGGCGCTTTTTTTTCCAGGGATGCTCACGATCGGAATGGAGATCGAGAAGGTCGTTGAGGATGTAGAGTCCCGAAGCGCAAAAGCCGTAGAGTATAAAGCCGGCCAGAGTGCGTACGATGGGGTCTAGCGCGAGGTTATGCGAGAGGGCCAGAGGCAGGAACAGCAGCAGGTTCTTAGCCCAGTGGTGTCCGCGAAGCGCATCGATCCAGGTGCGCAAGGACGCCCGCGGCTCGACGATCGTCGCTTTGACCGAAGTCACTTTCGCTGCCTGAAGGGCGCGCGCGGGCGTTCCGACTACGTACGCCGCGCGAGCATAGCGCCAAACTTCCAGGTCGGCACTTGAATCGCCGACGTAGTCGAAGCCAAAAAGTGCGAATTGTTCGACCAGGAATGCGGCTTTGTTGGCGCCTTTGAGATTTCGTTGACCGTCGCTGGCATGGATTTCGTCGAACAAGCCAAGGTAGTTGGAGATCGGCTCGGCAAGCATGCGATCCGCTGCCGTTACCAGTGCGATCCGGCGGCCGGCGAGTTTCTCGCGCTGAAGAAGATCGAGAACCTGCTGCCGATAGGGAAGACGAGCGGGATCGATTTGTACGCGGTCGGCAAGCCGGCGTTTGAGGAAGGAACGTCCGCGAAGCAGCCAGAACGGCAGCCGAAAAAGTGTCGCCGGGTGAGTTTTGAGCAAGAGCAGAACGCACTCCCACAGCAGGTTTCCCCGGATCAGAGTGCCGTCGAGATCGACGCACAATACCGGCGATGCCTCCGTAGCGGCTTGGGTTCCGGCGATCGACCCCATGAAAATGATCGTCGCAAATGGCACGACAAAATAGGCGAATAAGTGAGACACGTAGGTAACCTGGGTAACATGCGCGGAGCGCTACGGACGGTTAGTATGAGCCAATCTGGAGAGTCTGAATCGGCTCCGGGCGAGGCTCACGAAAGGACTGTCTGCTGGCCGTGGTGGAGATGGACGAGACGGACGCGAATTCCGAAATCAGCGCAGCGGAGATTCTTAGCAAGTCTCTGCGACGACCAAGTGTGTTCCTGTCCCTTCTGGCGCTAACTACCGTGGTGGTCTACAGCGGTTCGTTGTTCTTTGATTTTGTCTGGGATGACTGGCCGCAGATCGTGAACAGTCCAATCGTGCGCAGCTGGAGCAACCTGCCGCGCGCCTTCGGAAGCGACTTGTGGTACCACATGGCGCGACATCAGGTGTATTACCGGCCTTTGTTTGTTGCATGGTCGATGCTGAATTATGCGCTTTTCGGATTGCGGCCGTGGGGCTGGCACTTGGGCGCATTGCTGGTGCATGTGGCCGCGGTCGTGTCCGTCTTCTGGCTGGCCCGGAAGCTGGGATTGGAATATTGGACGGCCGCCCTGGCCGCGCTGATTTTTGCGCTGCATCCCATTCATGTTGAAGTGGCCGCTTGGATTTCCGCGGCTTCCGACTCGATGGTCACGATGTTTGTGGCGCTGGCGTTTGTTGCGTTCCTGAACGCGCGGGATCCTGCGCAAACGCGGGATCCTTCGCAAAAAAAGAGAGTCGCTTGGTGGATCGCATCGCTGATCTTGCTGGGATGCGCGCTTCTCACGAAGGAAATGGCCGTGACATTTGCGGCGCTGGTGGCAATCTATGCATGGCTGCATCCCGCGCCAGGCAGGACGTCGCCCGCGCGAAGAGTCCTCGGTGCAGTGCTGAAAGCGATGCCGTTTGTATTACTGACGGTCGCATACTTTCTTTTACGAAAGGATGCCCTGTCGCACACAACCGGGCAGTTCGATCCGGGCCACGGAATGGTCGATGTGGTTCGCACATTGCCATTGGTGCTGAGTTTCTATCTGTGGAAGCTACTCGTTCCGCTAGGACTTACAGGCCTCTATTACACGCCCTATGTTACTACCGCGATTTTCAGTCAAGTCGTAGCACCGGCATTGGTATTCGGCGGAGTGGTGGCCGGATTGTGGTATTGGAATCGGCGGGAGGGGAACTCGACGGTCGCCTTTGCCGGTCTGTGGCTGCTGGTAGGTCTGGCGCCGGCTCTCTACCTCCGCAATTTCGGCAACGGCGATTTTGTACGAGATCGTTATGTTTACCTGCCGTCGGTGGGTTTTGCGATTTTGCTGGCGATGGGATGCCAACGCTTGCCGGCCATCAAGCAATGGAGCGCGCAAACGGTGCAGGTGGCGGCTGTGCTTCTGCTGTGCGTTGCTTATGTCGGCGCTTCACTATCGCAGCAGGTGTACTGGGCGAGCGATCTGCTGCTCTGGACGCGCGGCTACGCGCTTTATCCTGATAACCCATATGCTGCAGTTGGTCTTGCGGCGGAGTACAGCAAGCGCGGCGCCAATGATCGGGCAATTGAACTCGCGGAGTCGGCCGCCAGAAAGCATCTGAATCTGAGCTATGCTCCGCTGGCGCTCGCGGAGACTTACATTCAGGCGGGAAGGTTCGACCAGGGCCGCTTTTGGCTGCAAAGGGTGAGCCCGGACTACGTAAGATCCGAGATGGGGATGGCGTCGGTTGCAGGACTATATGGGCGGATGGGTGACTTCGACAAGGCGTACGCGCTCTGCTCGGAGATTCTGGAGAAAGAACCAGATCTCTATTCGGCGCTATACAACTGCGGCAATATTCACTTAATGGATGGCCAATACCGGGAGGCGGAACGATTGTTGTCGCGGGCGGTAGCGCTGGCTCCGGAAGAGGCCGGGCCAAAGCACTTCCTGGGGCGCGCACTGTTTGAAGAAGGCCGGAACGATGAAGCCCAACCATATTTGCAGCAAGCGGTGGCAATCGATCGGAAGGTCTGGGACTACCACTATTGGCTGGGCGAATCGCTCGAAAAGAGTGGTAATCGGGAGGCGGCCAGGGCGGAGTACCAAGAAGCGCTGCAGTTGAATCAGGACAGTACAGAGGCGAAGGTGCGATTGACGGCACTGGAGGCAAAGTGAGTAACGACCGGGAAAACATCACTGCTAACTCGGATACATCGTCGGGAGTGGTCTCGGGCCGTGAAGCTCTGAATGTTGAAGTGCGGATCCGGGAGTTGGGGCAAGACGTTCCAGCCTCCAGGGAGAGGGAAGAGCTACCGTTCCTTGCCCGCAATGACCAGTTCGTTCGGTGGTTGGTCCTGGGCGCGGTCTGGTTGGTCGCGGGAGTCTACGTTGGTCTCCACCTTGGCGGGGGGTGGGTTCCGGCAGATGATGGGACTCTGGCCCAGAGCGCGCTGCGTGTATTACAGGGGCAACTTCCGCACCGCGATTTTGCCGAGATCTACACGGGCGGCCTCAGCATGATTCACGCGCTGGCCTTTCGTGTGCTTGGCGTGAATCTGATGTCGCTGAGAATCTGCGTCTTCTTGTTTTTTCTAGCCTGGATCCCAGCCGTCTACTATATTGCACTTCGCTTTACATCCGCCGTTGGGGCCGGTTTGGTCACGCTCTTGGCGGTCTCCTGGAGCCTTCCAAATTATCCCGCGGCGATGCCGTCCTGGTACAACCTGTTTTTCGCCACCTTCGGAGCAGCGGCGTTGCTGCGCTATCTCGAGGTAAGAACACGGCGGTGGTTGTTTATGGCCGGAGTTTGTGGTGGAGTCTCGCTCGCGATCAAAGTGATCGGGGCCTATTTTGCCGCTGGAGCGCTGTTGTTTCTGGCCTTCCTGGAACAGGGCGAAAACACGGGGGAGGGGTCAGCGAAAAATAGCTGGGGATATCGAGCATTTAGCGTGAGCGCATTGTCCGTGTTCGTAGGCACGCTCATTTATGTACTACGCGCGCGGCTCACCTTGGCCGAACTCTACCATTTTGTGTTGCCTTCAGCAGTGGTTGTAGCGCTTGTCTTACTCGGCGAACGAGAAGTGTCCGCGGCGACGGCGGACCGTTTCCGCGCACTCGCCCGGTTGGTGACTCCGTTTGGCCTCGGGATATTGAGCCCGCTCGCCGTTTTCCTGATGCCGTATGCAATGTCGGGCGCGCTGGGCAGCTTCCTCTCCGGAATGAAGTCAAGCATCGCCGGCCATGTGGCGGACCTGGCAGTCATCCGGCCGGCGCCTCCTCAGTACGTCGTGTTCGTGTTGCCGCTCGTGGGAATCCTGGCGGCGGCGATGTATTGGGACAAGTTTCAGGGAAAAGTCGTGGGTGCGGCGGTGGGGCTGGGAGCGATTGTGATCGCTGCGCGAGCGGTCCACTCCATGAGAATTTTGTCGGGAGTCTGGTTTTCGGCCGTAATGCTAACGCCGACTGTCGTAGTGCTGGGTGCGGCAGCGGTTGTGTTTGCGGCCGGAAGGCACGGTGAATGCGCGAAAGCCGAACGAACGAAAGTCGAACGTACGAAACTCGAACAACAGCAGGTCATGCTGTTGACCTGCCTGGCCGCGACCTGCAGTCTGGTGCAATATCCGTTCGCCGCTCCCATCTACCTGTGCTACACCTTGCCATTGACGCTGCTGGCCCTGGCGGCGATTGTGGCCACCCGCAAGAGGCAGCGCGGGACGTATGTGCTGGCCTCGGTTGCGGGTCTCTACATGGCATTTGGAGTGGTGACGCTGGTTCCCATGCAGGTTGCCGAATTGACCCACCAGGTCGGCCACATGGACAAACTGCAACTTCCGAGGGGTGGAGTTCGGATCGAGAACGCGCGTTTCTTCGAGGATTTGATTCATTTCCTGCGGCAGCGGTCGCCGAACGGAGTGATGTACGCCGGGACCGATTGCCCGGAACTATATTTTCTCTCCGGATTGCGGAATGTGACCCGCGACGACGGTGGCGCCAAGGCGGATGAGGTGCTGCGAGCTCTACAGTCGAACGATCTGAAAGTAGTAGTCATTAACGAAGCGCCATTTTTTCCAGCAGGCCGGATGAATCCCGAAGTGAGGGCTGAAGTCCAGCGAAAATTTCCATACCACACGCAGGCTGGAATCTTTCAGGTGTTCTGGCGAGAGTAAATTGTCGTTGCTTTCCAGTCGCCGGATGACGGTTCCGGTTTGGTTGCCGGAAATTCTCTGCCATGGTGGACGGGTAGGCCGAGCGAATAGCTCTCAAGACAAAGCCCACGTGGAATCTATTATTTAGAACGATCCGGCAGGAAATTCTTAGCTCGATTGCTGCAGCTGACGTTGCACCTGCATTTGTTTAAGGAAGACTTCAACCGAAACCTGGGACTGCTGCCGGAACAGATCCACCAGGCTATCGCCAGCCTTGGTGGGCGGGTGGCTTACCGATGCCTCATCGGGTGAGGCGCCTTCCAGACCGTCAGGCTCGACCTGAAGCTCTGGCGATTCTCCACCAGAGCGCAAGGTTTCAATGAGTTGGCGAACATGGTCCTGTTGTTCCGAGGTGGCCTGCACAAACTCTACACCCATGCCGAACTCCGGATGCGCCAAGCGAACGACCCCGCCAGCGCGAACGCCGCCTACAGAGAGAATCACGCGAGTGGACTTTGGAAATGGGGTGGTGGTTGTGATATAGCAGCCCCCGCGACTGAAGTGTTTGAGACGGCAGGTCACGGGCGGATCATCCGGTTCGCGGTCGGGAAGCTGGGTGTTCAGCCAGTTGCGCAGCAGGTTGCGCTGGTCTTCGGTCACGCCCTTGAATCGAACACCGGCGCGATCGCCTTCTCCCTCCCAAGCCAGCTCTCCCCATAGTTCGAGTTTCTGGTCCATGCGGGGCAACTCTAACGAGAAGCGGAGGGAATTCTCTTTGGCGGGTCGACCGAGGAACTGAATGGCCATTCCGCCTTCGCACAGATCGATGGTCCGGGCGTCATACTTGCCTGTACCGAGACACGCCACCGGAACCTGAACCGGAACCCGCATCTGAAGGCGCCGTTCGCTCTTCATAAGGGCTCGTACGGCACGAAAACTGGCCTTGGCACGCTCCACGGCTAGCGGCTTATGAAGCACGAAATGGGCCCCCATCTCAAAGCCGCCTTTGAGTCCAACGTTCGCCTCGACCAGGACAATCGAGAGGGCACGCTTGTTGACTGGGGCAGCCTTGGAGGCGCGTAGAACGTTGCCGGATTCCTCGGTGTCGGAACAGTCCACGATAATGGCTTCGAACCGCTGACGGGTAAGGCGGCGGACGGCATCCTCAGAATCGGCGCAATGATCGACGCCGATTTCGAGGTCGCTGAGGACGCGACGCAGGACGCGGACCGTTCTATCGTCAGAACTTACGAGTAAAGACTTCAAGTCCATTGCAAGGCACCCTTTAAGGCGGTGGTGCTATGGCCGCTGGTATGCTGTTGAGCTGCTCCCGGACCGTTGTGGATTTCCACAGAGCCTCTGTCCAGGGAGTCGTCGCCAAGCTTCGCAACTACGGACCAGGGCTCTGGTTGCACTCTATGTCCCTGATCCGATTAGGTCAACGCCAAATGAAAGTTCCCCGGTTACGCCCGTCACTTTGGGCTTTCGTAATCTGGCCGATTTCTAGGGAGAGAAGCCAAAGATTCTGTTTTTCATCGAACCGAGCGGGGGATGAGGGAAAAAGATGGCACTGGGGATAGGGGCTGGAACTGCAAGCTACTGTTTACAAAGGGGATCAGTATGTGCAACCCTCCCGGCGATTTTCCTGTTGACTATGCATTAGAAATCTATTATTATCAATAGCTTCCATGGGTGCCGAGGGGCGTAGGTTCGTACGATTCTGCATTTCCTTCTTTATGGTGAATCCCCTGGGAGCTTCATGGAATCAAAATCTGTAGAGACTAGGCGAGAAGTCCTCATTTCACTGGAAAAACGAGGGTATATTTTTCATGGCTAAACGACGCGGAAACCCGAACTGGGGTAAACCCGAGCCCATCGGTCCTATTACACCCACCATCACAGAGTTCGAGCAGGTTGTGCACGAGTACAAGTTGTCGCCTGATCAGTATTTGCGGTCGACGCGGCTGAGGGAATGGGCCCGCCGAAACAAGAACTCCAAGTATATTCCTGAGCCATTACTTGAGGCTTGGGGCTTTGAGATCGAATCGACCTTGTAAGCTGAGGGGGATGGATTTACTGAAAGGGTCGCCTCGTGCGACCCTTTCTTGTTGAGAGGCAAAAAGCTACGGGCCTCGGCTACGAGCGGGCAAAAGCCTTCTTGGTTGCTTGAGGCTCTCGAAAGCTCAAAGCCTTTCATCATCTGGACCGTCGGCGCCGCGCCGGTTATGCGCAGAAGCACTACGCTGAGACAAGAACCTATGACTCCATATTCACCTTTCTCCGACGTTGTGACCGCCATCGACGACATCCGCGAGGGCCGAATGGTCGTGGTCGTCGACGACGAAGATCGCGAGAACGAAGGCGATCTGACCCTGGCCGCCGAAAAGGTCACGCCCGAAGCCATTAATTTCATGGCCAAGTATGGCCGCGGGTTGGTCTGCCTCGCGATGACCGAAGAACGCCTCGATCATCTGCGGATCGGCAACATGACCGCCGAAAATACCTCGCAATACGGAACCGCATTTTGCGAGGCCATCGATGCCCGGGAGGGGGTCACCACCGGGATCTCCGCTTACGATCGCTGCCACACGATCAAGGTGGCCATCGACCCGGCGTCACGGCCGCTGGATTTGGCACGTCCCGGGCATGTTTTTCCGCTCCGGGCGCGCAAGGGCGGAGTGCTGGTGCGCGCGGGGCAGACCGAAGCCTCGGTCGATCTCGCGCGCCTGGCGGGTATGGTACCGGCCGGAATCATCTGCGAGATCATGAAAGACGACGGCACCATGGCGCGCGTGCCCGACCTGATCGACTTCTGCCGCACCCACAACATGAAGATGCTGACCGTCGCCGAACTGATCCGGTACCGCATGCAGCACGAGCGCTACGTGCATCGCCTGGGCGAGGCGATGGTCGAGACCAAGTACGGGGAATTCCGCCTGATTGCTTATGAGAGCGAGGTGGACGGCGGTGATTCGCACATCGCGCTTATTCGTGGCGATATCGGCGACCCGGCAAAACCGGTACTGGTCCGCATGCACGCGCATTGCCTGCTGGGCGACGTTTTTGGCGCCACCGGGTGCGAATGCAATCGCACGTTGCAGGCTTCGCTCGAAACGATTGCGGCCGAGGATCGGGGCGCTCTGATTTACCTGCACCAGACCTCGCGCGGCTTTTCGGCAGAGAAGATCGGCGAGCAATCGTTTCTGACATTTCATCGCGAGAGGCGGCTGCCGACCCTGCCGGACAGCGAGCGCAAGATTCAGCGCGAGATTGGGCTGGGAGCACAGATTCTCTCGGATTTGAACTTGAAGCGCATCCGGCTGCTGACGAACCATCCGCGGCGAGTGGCAGCGCTCGAAGGATTCGACATTGAGATTGTGGAGCAGATTCCCGTGAGGCTGCCCATACAAAAAACTCACGCGTAGAGATGGGGCTTGCCCCGTCTGCGGGGAGCCGGTAAATTGTGAGGCGGATCGGGAATTAGAACGGTTTGCGCGGGGTGATCACTTCATCCTTGATGAAAAATTGCGCGGAGCATTGTGAGGAGCCGCAAATAGTAGGGAGCAGGCCGGCCATCTGCTTGCGCGTGATCAAGCCCAGCGTGCCGCACGAAGGGCAGGAGAGCACGGCCCAATAGGGGTCTTCTTTTTCGCCCACTTCGCCTGCATTTTCGAGCACAAAAACCGTGCCCGGTTCCATCTGCTCGGGAATCCACTCGCTGATAATGCTCAATTCACCGATCATCACGCCTCCCGGCTATGCGCTTATGCTCTGCGAGCCCTGCGTACGGGCCGCGCCCGTTCTGAATCTGCAACTTTCTTGCGAGGCAGAATCACGCCTCGTGCCGTCGCTCCTCGAGCTATTTCTCCCCGAACTATTTTTCCCCGACCTATCTCTCCCCGAACTATCTCTCCTCTAACCCTGCGGACTTCATCGCTCAGGCATATATCGAACATCGGCTGAGAAGAATTCTTTAACAAGTCGACAACCTGTCTGGCCGACGTACGGAGGTACAGACGCGTCCCGTCGGTGAGCAGGTGATATTCGGAAGCGGCCCTGACGGTCGCGGCTAAGGTAGTGCCGAATTCACGTCCGAGAAAGGCGATCACTTTCCGCATGCGCTGGAGGGAAAAGCCGCGCCGGCGAAGCTGGCAAATCACGGCGGCGGTTACAAGTTGATCCCAGTTATAGATGCGCCGGTGTCCCTTGCGATCAGGCTTCACCAAGCCGCGCTCGTCCCACCATTGCAACTGGCGGGCACTGATTCCGGTGAGTGCGATCACCTCGTTGCTGGTAAACTGTCGCTTCATTTTGGGCCCATTTTGTTTTAAACAAGTAACTGAACAAATGTTTGAAACATTCTAGGCGGGAACGGCAGAATTCAATCAACATTGCATCGCATTGGTTATTGACTATGCGGGTACAATCGGGAACTGGCTGGATCCTCCAGAATGGCGCCCAGGCAACGGCGTGAACCTGGGTCACAAGTCTGCGGAGTTCCCAGTCAAAATCCACGCATGGAAAGCCTCGCCGATTTGTGCGTTTCGGGTTGGGGCATTACCATGAACGAACACCACCAATTCTGTTATCGGGGATCACGATTTCATGAACCAACCACTGCACGTTCGCATCGCGGCGCTTGCGCTGCTCGTTTTATTTTCTGCCATATTTACTTTTTCCCAGCAAAAGGAGCGGAATCGCAAACTGGATACAGTCCAAAAGGCGGCTCCGGCGACCAACGAATCTGCGGAGAAAGACGACGGCAATAAAGAAGACAAGAACATGGGCGACCCGCTGTTCCGGGGGATGAAGTACCGCTCGATCGGACCGTATCGAGGTGGAAGATCGATCACCGCATCCGGAATTCCCGGCGATCCGACGACCTATTATTTCGGCGCGACGGGCGGGGGCGTTTGGAAATCGACGGACGGCGCGAACACGTGGTCGCCGATTTTTGATCATGACGGATCGCCTGCGATCGGCAGCATTGCCGTCGCCGTCTCCGATCCGAACATCGTCTATGTGGGCACGGGCGAAGGCTGCCTGCGCGGCAATATCGCGCAGGGGGACGGTATCTGGAAGTCCATGGACGCGGGGAAGACCTGGAAAAACGTCGGCCTGAAAGATTCCCGCGCGATCGGGAAGGTGATAGTCAATCCGCGCAATGCGGATATCGCGTTTGTGGCAGCGCTCGGCCATCCTTATGGGCCAAACCCGGAGCGCGGCGTCTTCCGCACGACCGATGGCGGCAAGACGTGGGAGAAGGTCCTCTATAAGGACGAGAACACCGGCGCGATCGACGTGACGTTTGATCCGCACAATCCGAATATTTTGTTTGCCGCACTGTGGGAGGTGCGAAGGGCCCCTTGGACGCTGTCAAGCGGTGGCCCGGGCAGTGGAATCTATCGTTCCAACGATGGTGGCACAACCTGGAAACATCTAGAAGAACACGGCCTGCCGAAGGGACCATACGGGCGCGTGGGCGTGGCAGTGGCGGCGAACTCCGAACGCGTGTACACGATCATTGAGGCGAAAGAAGGCGGCGGACTCTACCGCTCCGACGATGGGGGAGAGAGTTGGCAGCTGGTGAATGGCAGCCATGGCTTATTCCAACGGGCCTGGTATTACATGCACGTCATTGCTGATCCGCGAGATGCGGACACGGTTTACGTGGCGGATGTGGAATTTTTCAAGTCCACCGACGGCGGCAGAAACTTTAATAAAGTGAAGGTCCCACACGGCGATAACCATGGGCTGTGGATCGATCCCAAGGACACCAAACGCATGATTGCGTACAACGATGGCGGAGTGACGGTGAGCCTGGATGGCGGCAAGTCCTGGACGCGGGAAGACAATCAGCCGACCGCGCAGTTCTACCACGTGATCACCGATACGCGCACACCCTACTATGTTTATGGCGCGCAGCAGGACAACTCCAGCGTGGCCATTGCCAGCCGCAGCGATGACGGTGCAATTGGACGCGACAACTGGTATCCGGTAGGCGGCGGGGAAGCGGGATATATTGCGCCCTATCCGCCGGACCCAAACATTGTTTATGCTGGCGATTATCAGGGCAACCTCACGCGCTTCGACCGGCGGACGAACCAGGTTCAGAGTATCGCCGTGTGGCCGGAGTTGACCGACGCGCGCGGCGCGGCTCCGCTCGATCACAGGTTCCAGTGGACAGCGCCGATCGTGATTTCTCCGCAGGATCCGAACACGGTCTACTACGGCGGCGAGCGTATCTTCAAAACCACCGACGGGGGAATGCATTGGGAGGCAATCAGTCCCGACCTGACGCGGAATGACAAATCGAAGCAGATTCCTTCGGGCGGCCCGGTCACCGTTGATGACACCGGCACGGAATACTACGACACGGTGTTTTCGATTGCGCCTTCGCCACTGATCAAAGGTCTGATCTGGGCGGGGACCGATGACGGGTTGATTCAGATCACGCGCGATGAAGGGAAGAACTGGGCGAACATTACGCCGAAGGATCTGCCGGAGTGGAGTCGGGTGAGTTTGATTGAGGCGTCTCCATTTGACGCTGGGACTGCGTATGCGGCGATCGACCGTCATCAAAACGACGACGTCGGAGTCTACATTTATAAAACGACCGACTATGGAGCGACCTGGGTTCGCCTGGGAAACGGGATCCCGGGGGGTGCGTTTGTGCGCGCTGTGCGCGAGGACCCGAAGAGAAAAGGTTTGCTCTACGCGGGAACAGAGCGTGGCATCTACGTCTCCTTCGACGACGGGGCACACTGGCGCAGCCTGCAACTGAACCTGCCGAACGTGCCGGTCCATGACCTGGTTGTGAAAAATGACGACTTGGTAGTGGCGACGCATGGGCGCGCGTTCTGGATCCTGGACGATGTCACACCGCTCCGGCAGTTCGCCGATTCCGTCGTCAACCAGGACATGCACCTCTATGAACCGGCGACGGCATATCGCATCCACAGCGAAGAAGGTCCCCGGCGCCACATGTTTAACGGGGCAAATCCCCCCAATGGCGCGGTCATTTATTACTACTTCAAGAAAGCTCCGAAGGAGGAAGTGAAGGTTGAAATTCTGGACGCAAGTGGTATGGACATTCGCAGATATTCCAGCAAACGGACCGAACCACTCGAAGAACCGCTCGATCCCGACGACAAGAAGCCGGAAAAGCAGATCAAGATTGAAGAAGGTCTGAACCGTTTTGTCTGGGATCTGCATTACGATGAGGCGCATCGCGTTCCGGGTTATTACCTGTGGGAGTATGGCGAGGGCGCGCATGGTCCGCTGGCAGCGCCTGGCAAGTACCAGGTGCGGCTGACAGCCAACGGCAAGAGCCAGACGGCGTCTTTTGAAGTGAAGATCGATCCGCGCGTTACGGTCTCACAGAGCGATCTTGAGAAGCAATTCAAATTGCAGATGGATATCCGCGAGCAACTGAATCGGGTCTACGACGCAGTGAACCAGATTCAGGACGTGCGCGAACAATTGGACGGGCTCAAAAAACGTGTCGGACCAAGCGATTCGGCGTTGCTGGACGGCATGGGAACACTTGACGCAAAGCTGATCGCGGTCCGCGACCCGCTGATTAACTTTCGAATCAGCGCGAGCGAGGATTCATTGGCTTATGTGCCCGGGATCGATGGAAAGCTGGCATTTCTCTCGATGACAGTGGCGGGGTTCGCGGACTCTGCGCCTACCGAAGCGGAATACAAGGAATTCGATAGGCTGAAGAAGCAAACCGATGAATTGCTGGTGCGCTGGGAGCAGGTACAGAAGGTGGACATCGGGAACTTCCAGAAGCTGGCCGCGGAGCAGAATGTGCAATCGATCTCTGTGCCTGACACGAAGAGCGAGCGCGTGCTTGGCGGAGACGGCGATGAATGATGCATAGTTGAAGATGAGTGGAGTGGGAGCATCAATCGTGTGGTACCGGGGTCCGTCCCATATGCGCTAACTTAAGGCCGACTTCCTTGTTGGGCAGTTAGGACTCTCTCGGAGACCCGCGCCCCACTACTGAAATCTCCAGCGTCCCAGAAGACGACTTCTGGCCCGCGTGGTTGACATTTCGTCCTGAACAATATTTTCTGATTGCCGTTACGTGGACGCATCCTCCAAGTCTGTCCACTTCTTTCCGTTCTTGCTGATTGTTGTTAACTATGGTTAAATATCTACCATGATCGCTGGTTAATGGATAACGGAAATGATTGCCGCTTAGGCAATGGAGGGATTTCACGGATTTCATGACACGAGCGGTCCACATTGCTTTTCTTATGTTGGCGGTGACGTGCCTTCTCCCGGCGAAGGCACTGGCACAAGGGGAAACTACCAGCGCTATCCTGGGCGCCGTAAGAGACTCAACCAAGGCGGCCGTCGCGGACGCCAGTGTGACGGTCGTGAGTCAGGAGACCGGTCTGAAGCGTAGTGCGCGGACCGATGACGCAGGCCGGTTCAACTTCCCACAGCTACAGCCGGGCAGGTACTCGGTTCGAGTGGAAGCGCAAGGCTTCGAACCGCGGCAAATCGACAATGTCGTTTCCGGCCTCGGCCAAAAGCAGACCGTGGAATTCACTCTCATGGTGGCCCGGTCCAAGGAGACGGTTGAGGTAAATAGCGAGGCTCCGATCATCAATCCGGAGAATGCAAACACCTCTAGCACTCTGGATGCGCCGGCGCTGGAGGACCTGCCGAATCCGGGCGGCGACCTTACCTATCCTCTGCAGTTTGCCGCGGGAGCGCTTATCAATACGGCGGGCAGCGGCAACGACTTTGTGGGCGGCACCAACGGGTACGGGAACGTGGAGTTTAACGGC
The DNA here is from genome assembly GCA_963821295.1 of uncultured Acidobacteriaceae bacterium. GTDB lineage: Bacteria > Acidobacteriota > Terriglobia > Terriglobales > Acidobacteriaceae > Acidiflorens. Next base: position 199,285 of record CAWGDB010000006.1, read on the forward strand.
CTCCCCGCCCTCTCCAACGGTTACATTGTCGATGGGTTGGAGACGAACGATCCGCTTACCAACCTCAACAGCGGTCTCTCTACCAACCTGGTGCTGGGCTTGAATTCGATTTCTGAAGTGACCGTCAATACTCTTTCCTATTCCGTGGATCAGGGACGTTATGGAGCGTCTCAGGTCAACTACGTAACCAAGTCGGGCACAAACCAGTTTCACGGAAATCTCTATGACCTGTGGAATGGCTCGCTGCTGAATGCGGCGGACTACTTTACCAATGCGGTGCCGGGGCGTTATAAGCCCCGGTCGACGGTCAATCATTTTGGGGGCAGTGTGGGCGGGCCGATCGCGCACGACAAATTTTTCTTTTTCTTCGACAGCGAATGGGTGCGCATTGCGCTGCCCATCGTCACGCCCACGATCGTTCCCAGCCTGGCGTTCCAGCAATATGTGTTGGGGCAGCTTTCCGGGGGTCAAACTGCCGACTGCGCGTCTAACCCAAGTTGTGCATTCTATCGACAGATGTTCAATCTTTATGGAAATAGCGGCGGCACAGCCTACCAGATCGACGGTTGCCCGCTGGCTGCGGGGTACGGTTGCGCCAATCAGCAAAGCGTTTCGCACACCAGCGACGACCACGAGCAGGTACAGACTCTGCGCTTCGACTACAACGTCAACCAGAAAGATACGGCTTGGTTTCGTTTCCAATCGGACGACGGCCTACAAGCCGCGTACACGGACCCCATCAACCCGGTGTTCAACGCGTTTTCTCCGCAGCCTCTTTATTCGTTCGCAGCAGGGCACACGCACGTTTTTTCGCAGAACCTGGTGAATTACTTCAATCCGGCGTTCTCCTGGTACGAAAGCTTATTTGGGCCCGGCAATCTTCAGAAGACGCTTGCGGCTTTTCCAATCGTGTTGCAGGGCGCGGGCGCAACTCCCTTCACGCCCATCGGAGGACTGGACAACACCTGGGTGCAAGGCCGGCGGGCGTCGCGCTTCTTCATCAATGACAATCTCGCCTGGAGGCGCGGCGCTCACGAACTGCGCTTTGGCACGAACACCCGAATCTTGCGCCTGAACGACTATGACTTCGGGGAAGGCACAATTCCTACCGTGACCTACGTGACTTTGCAGCAATTTATCGATGGAGTGGCCAACACCGCATCGCAGACCTTCGCTTCAAACGCAAACGAGCCTTTCAACTTTCTCAATCTCGATCTCTATGCGCAGGACGCGTGGAAAGTAACTCCCACGCTGACTTGGACCTTCGGTCTCCGCGACACCTTCAATTCCAATCCGCTGAATCCGCACGATCAAGCGGCCCGTCTTAGTGGCTCCTTTAGTTCCATCTCGCACAACCCCGGTCAACCGTTGAACGAGGTCATCCAGACTCACCTCGGCCATCTGTTCTCGTCTACTCCGGTGGCCATTCTGCAGCCGAGGATGGCGATTGCGTGGCAATTCGAGCCGAGATCCGTGCTCCGTACCGGCTTCGGAATTTTCAGCGACATCTTGCCGGGCACGGTGGCCGACCTGATCGGTATGAACCCTCCCTACGACAAGACATTTCAAGGAGGACTGCTCGGATCCGTGGGCGGCACCGCCATTGCGCCGGGAGTGCCCAACAGCGCAGTCGGCGCAATCGTTGCCGCGAATCAGGCCTTTACTGCGGGATTTCCCCGGGGCCTGTCTTTTCTTCCCCCACCAGCGATTACGGCCGTTCCCGATGGCGAACTTCACGCGCCCTACTTTATGGAGTGGAGCCTGGGAATCGAACACCAATTCGGAACGACAGCGAGCGCAAAAGTACAATACGTCGGCACCCGCGCCGTAAACCAGCCGTACACAACCCAAGTCAATGGATACCAGACGGTATGCCAGGGATGTTTTGCCCCATTCCCTTACATGCGGGCGACCGATCCCCGATTCGGCGCGGTGACACAGTTCTCCACCGGCGCGAACAGTCACTACAACGGTCTTCAACTGACTGCGATGAAGCGGCTCAGCCATGGCCTGCAGGGCCAGATCAACTACACCTGGAGCCATTGCATGGATACAGTCTCAAACGGCGGGTTTCTACCGTTCTCCGCCGGTGGAATTCTTTCTCCTCTGCCGGGAGACCTGGCCCGCGACTACGGCCCTTGCGATTACGACATACGGCACAATCTGAATGCGCAGTATGTGTATCAGTTGCCGGGAAAAGTGCGCAGTCACTCTCTGGGCTACGCGCTCAATGGCTGGCAGATTTCTGGAACCATGTTCTGGCACAGCGGAGTTCCGTTCTCGGTGCTGAGCACGCCCTATTCGGCAAATGGGGATGGCATTGTGCAGGGCAGCGGGCCGCAGTTCGCGAGTCTTGTGCCGGGAGTAGACCCCTATTGCCGCCATTGCAACCTTCCCGGCACTCCATCGGGTGCGATTCAGTGGCTCAATCCAGATGCGTTCATTTCGGCGGTTGACCCGAGCGCGCAAACCTTCTATGTCAATGGGAAACCGGTACCCGTGCCTGCCGGATCTTGCTATGGTGTGATCGTCCCCGACCCGCAGCATTGCCAGTTCGGAAATCTCGGCCGGAATGCTCTGCGCGGTCCCGATTTCCTGTGGAGCGATTTCTACCTGACAAAATTATTTCCCTTGACCGAACATGTGAAGCTGCGGTTTGAGGGTCAGTTTTTTAATGTCTTCAACCATCCGAATTTCGGGCTGCCGAGCGTAGTACAAGCAGGCATTCCAGGCGAACCCTCCACGCAGAGTGGATTCGGAGCGCTCACCTACACTACCTCTCCGCCGACTGGCTTGCTGGGCGTCGGTTTGGGCGGCGACAGCAGTCCACGCATGATCGCGTTTCAGGCGCGGCTAGAGTTTTGAGCGGGCCCCTCTGGTAAACGGTCCTAGATAAACATCTCGTCCTGCGGGACGCCCATTCCATTTCTTCCGTGGCGCCGCTTTTGGCCGAGGAAGACTTCCACTCCCGTAGATATGGCCGCCATGAAGCCGTTGACGTGGCGCAGCGGAGACACCACTGTTTTTTGCACGATCTCGCTCGTCTCCTCGACTTTATCCATGGTGCGGTTGAGAAGCTCGTCGGCCCGGATTACCTGCAAGCGCGTACGGTCCAGGGCATCGGTGAGCGTGGCGTCGAAACGGGTGAGCTGATTCTTGATGAGTGTGCTGGATTCCGAAACGTCCGTCGTGATCGACTCAATTTTCGGGCGCATCTCGACCAGGAAACTCTGCACCGTCTCCATGGTGGGTAGCGCCTTTTCCTTGACTTCGGTGGCGAGCGCATCCATTTTCGCCGTGCTCTTGCGGACCGAGAGATAAAGAGCCGCCAGAATCAGCGCCTGAAGCAGAACGGCGCCGGAAGTGACCGCTACAAAAACTTTTAGCCATGTGTCGTCCATGGGCTGCTCCTCGAAACTGTTGTTACGGGTTCTTTTGCGGCTCGGCGGCGGCGGTCGTCTCGTTGTAAGCCTGACGCCCAGCTTCGTAGGCGCTGCGGAACTGTTCCTTCTGCTGGTTGATTACGTCGCGTCCGCGGTCTACCCAGTCATTGGCCTGTTCGCGCGCCCGGCGAGCCTGCTGACGCGCGCGGTCCGCGCTATCCTGCGCTTTGGAGCGGATTACATCCCGCATCTCGTCGCCCGACTTGGGGGCATATAGCACACCGACTGCGGCACCAACGCCGAGACCCGCAAGAAACCACAAGAAGCTGTTGCTGTCACGATCCGCCATCACTGCCTCCCCGATATTGTTAATTGCTCCGACATAGTTCGTCCTGTTCGGATGGTAGCACTCCGATATGTGAAAGACAATTCAGGGCGCTCCACCATTCGGCACCAGATATCATGCCGAATACAACGTTGACTAGATGAGTTGCCGGCCAGAGGGGTTGCCGTCAGAGCGTTAAAGAAACTCTTGTGCGGGGCGTGCGAATAGCGGACAATGGGGCGTTTTGGAGGAGGGATGTTTGTCGGATCGTAAATACCGGCAGCGGGGATACCAGGACTCCGGCAAGGAAGCGGAGAAAAAGCTGGAGAAGCCGGCGCCTGCCAGGAAAGACAATACGTTTGGACCACGCCCGATCAACATGCCTGGGACGCGAACGGTCTCCCGCTGTGCCGAATGCGGAGCTTTACTGCAGAATCTGAGCGAGCCTCTTGGGCAATGCCCGAAGTGTGGATTCGACTTGCATGCCTGCAAGCAATGCGAACACTTCGATCCTTCGAGCCGCTTCGAATGCGCGCAGCCGATTCCGGAAAGAATCTCGCCCAAGGACAAGCGCAACGACTGCACGTTCTACTCCATCCGGGTGATGATCGAAAAGGAAACGTCGAGCAAGGCGGCGCAGAGGCCCAATGATGCGCGGCAGGCGTTTGAGAATTTGTTCAAGAAGTGAACATCGGGCCCGCGAGTCTTGAGCCGCGAGTTGCGAGCAACCCCATCGGGAACTCATTCAATCGTGAGCGTACCGTCGCTCCTTAGATCTCAGTCTAGAGCTCAAGCCATTTTGTAGACTTCGGCAGCGCGTTCGACAAGAGGAACTCTTTAGCAGATTCTACTGCCTCGTTGAGGCGGATGACCGCTGTATTCGGGATCTCCGTTTCCTCGCCGCCGATAACGAAGGCAGTTGCTCCAGACGGATTCAGTTCCTCTACGTATCCTTGCGATAGAAATCCTGGATGTTGTTCAGTCGGGAAATAGTGCAAGCAGGCCAAATCACCTCGAACCAATATTGCGAGTGAGGGATGCTTGGCACCATCGTGCGCAAGCCAGAACTCGTTTGTTCGATCGAAACGTCTTCGAAGGATTTCCCCGAGCTCGTCGGTAGAATGCACCTTCGTAGTCCCAGAAAAGTCATCTACGTTGAGAGTCATTCAAATCTCCGACGTCGCGGTCACGGTTTCTGCGTTGGCCGCAGTAGTATTTCGCTCACAAACGACCGCGGAGTCTGCGTCGCAAGCATGGCAACCGCATGCGCCACGTCGCTTGGCTGAAGCATCTTTTCGGCGTCCTTGCCGGTGTGCGGGTTGAATTCTGTGTGCACCGATCCTGGACAGATAACGGAGACGCGGATGTTGTGCACGCGCAGTTCCTCCGCTACCGAATAGCTCAAGCCGTTCAGTCCCCACTTCGATGCGGAATAGGCAGCTCCGTTTGGAATGGGATTCTTGCCGGCGAGTGACGAGATGTTGATGATGTGTCCGCTGCGGGCGCGGACCATGAGCGGCGCGAATCCACGGATCATGTAGTAAACCCCGCGCAGATTGGTGTTGACAATGCTGTCCCAGGCGTCGGGCGGAAGATCCTGAAGCGGGCCTTGCGGACCCCGGATTCCGGCGTTGTTGACGAGGATGTCGAGCCGATGGAAGGTGCCCTCAACATGCTCCGCCAGCGATTCCACCGCGCGCAGATCGGCGACATCGCATTCGATGACGGTGGTCTGGTGGCCGCTGTTTTGAATGGTCGCCGCAGTATGTTCGAGCGCGGCGCGCGTGCGTCCGCAGAGAATGGCGCGCGCACCCAGCGCGGCAAGCTTGCTGGCGATGGCAGCGCCAATGCCGCGTCCAGCGCCGGTGATGACGGCGACTTGTCCGGAGAGAGGAAACTGCGAGACGTCTTGGCTCAAAATGGACTCCTAGGGAAATAGTATTCCAGCTCGGATGAGCGGCTGCTGTCGATCGTTGTCTGTTGTGAAATCGGCATCAATTGTGCATCAACCGGGGGCGGGCGGGAATCCATCTTTCCGCAATCTTTTTGGCATCCAAGTTGCCTGGGAGGGTTCGAGAGTGCAAGTTGCTTGCCTAAGGCGCACTACATCCTTATAATCCGCTCACCGGAATAATTCTGAAGCCGCGCTGATCTCATATGCGGCCAAGGATTTACGGGAGTGTTCGATGGATGAGAGATGGAGACGATCCATCGGAAACCCCGGCTTTGCAATCGCCGGGCAGTACGTGAATCCGGTTTCCCATACGTAAATCCGCTTTCCCGAAGAGTCGAGGAGCAACAGGAATGAAGAAAATCGTTCTTGCGATGTTGCTGGTAGCCGCAGTTACCGCCGTCGCGCAAACCGGTGCTGCGCCAACCCAAACCACGCCACCGCAGCAAAAGAAAGAGATTAAGGATCCGGCCGAATATAACGCGTATGTCGGAGCCGTGGAACAAAAGGATCCAGCCGCGAAAGTCAGCGGATTGGAGGCATTTCTAACGCAGTATCCAAACAGTGTGATGAAAGAGGATGCGCTGGAACTTCTGATGGGCGCGTACGAGCAGACCGGAAACGCGGCTAAGACGCAGGAGACGGCGAAGAAAGTTCTGCTGGCCAATCCGTGCAACCTGCGAGCGCTGGCGTTGCTGGCCTATACCAAGCGCGCAGGTGCAGAGGCTGGGGGGGCAGGAGCGGCGCAGAGTCTGACAGAAGCTGGCGAGTACGGTGACAAGGGTTTGCAATGCTTACAAACGGCGCCCAAGCCCGAGGGGACTACGGATGCCGATTTCCAGAAGTTGAAAACACAGACATCCGGTATTTTCAATGGTGCGGCTGGCATGGCGGCGTACCAGGCCAAGAACTATCCCAAAGCGCAGCAGAATCTGGCCGCAGCGGTTGCAGCCGACCCGCCTGATGCCAGCAGTTTGCGGGACGTTTATCCGCTGGCGCTGGCGTATCTTACCCCACCAGTATGTCCTCCACCAGCGCCCCCTGCTGGCGGCGGCAGCCCACCCCCGGCTCCAGCAGGATGCTCGGGCCCAGAACAGGAGACCGCCGGACTGTTCTATATCGCACGGGCCGCCGATCTCGCGCAGGGCGCTGGGAAAACTCAGATCGCGAAGTTCGGCCAGAGCAGATACGACAAGTTCCATGGAAGCGACGACGGTTGGAGTGATCTGATGGCCAAAGGAGCTACGGCGACGACGCCTGCGGGTATCACGATCACGCAGTACGTTCCGCCGACACCGGCACAACAATGCACCGACCTGCTGAAGACCAAGAAAGTTGAAGAAATGGCCTTCGCGGAGTGGGAGTTGTGCCTGTCAGAGGGCGCTCCGGCAGATGCCGACAAGGTTTGGAGCACGCTGAAAGGGAAGCCATTGCAGATGCTGGCCCACATCATCAGCATCGACACGACGGGCAAAGCCACCCGGCTGCAACTGGCGGGCAGCGAAGACGACATCGAAGCCAAGAAAGCGGACATCGATCTGACGATGACGGCAGTGATCCCGAAGAAAGATATGCCCAAGGAGGATACAGACTTTCAGTTCCAGGGAACGCCGCAATCATACACGCCGAAGCCTTTCATGATGACGATGGACGACGGGGCGTTGCTGGTGAAGGCGGCGCCGAAGCGACCGGTTGTTCACAAGAAACCGGCGCACTGAGACTGCGCCCGCGGAAGAGCGAGAAATCGGCTTAACAAGAATGAGGGCGTCCCAAGTGGGACGCCCTCATTCTTCTCTCGGCGGATTGCGTGCGTCTTACTGCGGGTGTCGCGGCCTTGGTAGCTAGCGTACCTGTTTTCTTTCCATAGTTGAGAGTGGACGGGCGCTGCGAGGCGGGCGTTTGGCGCCGGCGCGCACCTGGCGAACATCGATCTTGAGTTCCTGCATGGTGCGGCTCAGGGTATTTCGGTGCATGCCGAGTTCACGCGCGGACTTGCACTGATTGCCGCGGTTTTCTTCCAGCACGGTCACGATGAAGCGCTTCTTGAATTCTCGGACCGCTTCCGAATAGAGAATATTGCTCTTGTACATCTGCAGGATAAGCGCTTCCAGTTGGTCTTTCACCCGCCGCCTCTTTTCCGCACCTTACAACGTAAAGAACTCCAACCAGAAAAGCCTACTTGGACGGTTCGGCCGGCTTCGGATGATTGGCCTCCGATGCCACTGGCACATGCCGCAAGTAATCCAGTCCCTGGTAAAAGCGTTGGCGCAATTCTGACGGTGCGAGCCAGATTGCAGCCCTTCCGCCCACCAGGAAATAGGGAGCCAATTGGGACTCCGCCAACCACTTGGCGGACGGTGCGAAAGCGGCCATGGCGGTGAGCACAATCGCCACCACCAAACCGCCCCGCAACAGGCCCAGAACAGCTCCCAGAATCCGATCAAGCGTGCTTAAGCCGGCTTTCTTCATCAACCAGCGCGCGATTCTGCCAGCAAAACCGGCAAGAATCAGAACCGCGAAAAAGATGATCAGGAAACCGGCTATTTCACCAACCCATGGCGACTTCAAATGAGGCGCGAACCAGTTCGCCAGGCGCTGATACTGCCAGGCGGCCAGCAGATATCCGATGACCAAGCCAGCCAGATGAAAGGCTTCATGGAAAAAGCCCTCGATGGCCGCCCCAATCACAGAAAAAGCCAGGAATGCCAGGATGATCCAGTCCGCAAGGCTCATATTTCACGACAATGTTTCACGACCGTGATGCCAGCGCGGCTGCTAGATCTCCAACTCGCGTCCCGTCAACTGACGATACGCCCCGAGGTACTTTTCGCTGGTCCGCAACGCAACCTCTTGAGGGAGGGCAGGCGCCGGCGGTTGTTTGTTCCAGCGGATTTCTTCGAGGTAATCCCTTACATACTGCTTGTCGTACGAATTTTGCGCTTTGCCCGGTTGATACGTGTCGGCCGGCCAGAAGCGCGACGAATCCGGTGTGAGTACTTCGTCCGCCAGAGTAATTCCCTGGGCGGTCATGCCAAATTCAAACTTGGTGTCGGCGATCAGAATGCCGCGCTCGCGCGCATAGTCGGCGGCCTTCTGGTAGACGCGTAAGGTAAGGTCGCGGAGCTGGTGGCTCAATTTGGGGTCGACCAGTTTGCACATCTCTTCGAAAGAAATATTGATGTCGTGCCCGGTGGTGGCCTTTGTGGCCGGCGTAAAGATCGGCTCCGGGAGCTTGTCGGACTCTTTCAAGCCCGTTGCCAGCTTGATGCCGCAGACCGTGCCGGTCGATTTGTATTCCTTCCAGCCTGAGCCCGAGAGGTATCCGCGCGCGACGCATTCCACGGGAAACATCTCGGCGCGCATCACCATCATGGAGCGGCCACGAAGTTCGTCGGCATGCCTGCGGACGGCTTGGGGATAGCGATTCACGTCTGCGGTGACGAAATGGTTGGGCACGATGTCCTTGAGAAAGTCGAACCAGAACAGCGAGATCTGGGTCAGGACGCGTCCCTTGTGGGGAATGCCGGTCGCCAGTATGTAGTCGAAGGCGGAAATGCGGTCGGTGGCGATAAACAGCAGGTGGTCGCGGTCAAGGCTGTAAACATCTCGCACCTTGCCGCTGGCGAATAATTCGAGGTCGGTATAGTCGGTCTGGAGAAGAACGGAATCGAGAATATGGGGGCTCATTGATTAATCTTACCGGGAGAAAACTGTCGCGTATTCTAATCGCCGCAGGAAATTTGTCAACGCTTTCGATCACATGCTCCGGGTCGCATCGCACAGCAGCGGAAGGAAAAGAGTTGACAGTTCCAGAATACGCCAGAAGGCTTGTCCATGGCTGAATTTTGCATGATCGTAATGTGGAAAAACTGAGGAAGACTCTGGAAAAAAGGGAAGAGGTCGGTACGCCGCAAAAAGCCGAAAACGATGGATATGTCAACTGCTGTCGTGCCAACTCTCTTGGGCAACAAAAATGCGGGTTTAGCCCCTACGGGATGGGCCGTCAGACCCGAAAGGCATTTTTGAAACACGCTATGCCAGCATGGCTCTTAGGTCCATTTTGGAAAAAGTATAAAAGTGAACAGTATTCCAAACTTGGCAACGGGTAACCTGATAGTCGTTTCGGGAAGAAATTGTCACCCGTGAAGACCAAAATGGTGTTCGGCTCGGAGACAGGCGGCTTGATGGCCGGACTCGCCGCGACCTGACTCAACCTCGGGCTGGTTACAGCCGATGGGGAGAATTATGGAGCACGTTGGTCCTGCGATCAGCGAAGTTGAATACGGAGAGGTTAACCGTGGCTTATCAGCCCAAATCTTTGGACTTTGCCGCCATCCGACAACCTTTACTTTATTTATGATCTTCCAACATTCTCCAGCGTTCTCATTTGAGACGATCCTATGCGATCCTTGATAACTTTTTATGTGGACTTCTTAATATTTACACCGATCTAGTGGCCATAGGATTGCTTATGTTTTTCCGGTAGTAGCGTAACTGCTCTCGGGAAGCAAAGCGAGTAGTTAGTATTCATCCCCGGACCAGTTAGCGCTCACGAAGAAGAGTCAACCGGTTCATCAATGTGGAGGGACTCGTGAATGCCAGCAGGTGCATCCGACTCACTACTTTCCCAAGTCTATTCGTACTTTTTATTGTCTGGTGCGCTGTAGGTCAGCCCGCTTTGCAGGCCGAATCGAGCGCGGCGGCCGCTGCTAACTCATCTTCGGCGGAGGCTAGTACCGGCGAAAAGAGTGCTTCTGCCTATGTCGGGTCGGAGACCTGCAAGACGTGTCACGAGGATGTCTACAACGCGTGGGAGAAAACGCCCCACTGGAAGACCACGTTGAATAAGGAGCCTTCGCATCAAGGCTGCGAAGGCTGCCATGGTCCCGGTGCGGAGCACGTGGCCGGCGGGGGCGACATAACCAAGATATTCAATCCCGCGAAGCACTCGACCAAAGAGGTGGACGCCAAGTGCCTGACCTGTCACGCGGGAGCGCACCCGAACTTTGACCGCTCGCCCCACGCCAAGGCCAACGTCGGCTGTACCAGCTGCCACAGCGTTCATCACAGCGAGGAAGAAAAGCTGCTGAAGGCTTCGCAGCCTAAGCTCTGCTTCCAGTGCCACGCCGACACTAAGCCGGCGTTCAGTATGCCGTTCCACCACAAGGTGAACGAAGGCTTGATCACGTGCAGCGATTGCCACGACGTGCACGGTACCTTCCTAGCCAACAACGTGAAGTCCACGGCCGACCAGAACATGATCTGCACCAAGTGCCACAGCGAGGCGCGCGGGCCGTTCGTCTTTGAACACGTCGCGGTCAAGGCCGAGGGATGTATGGGATGCCACACTCCGCACGGTTCCCAAAACGCCCGCCTGCTGAACATGCCGGCCATCAACCCGCTCTGCAACCAGTGCCACAGCGGCGTAGCTGCCAACACGGTTCACGGCATGGGCGCGGGGTCGTCGGAAACCATAACTTGTACGAACTGCCATACCTATATCCATGGTTCGAACATGAATGCGGCGTTCCTCAGGTAGGAGTCGTGAGGTAAGAGTCATGGATTGCAACGCGCCTGGAGGAATTTGCGGAGGCGGGGCCGCGTTTTGGTTGGGCGCAGGGATTCAAGATCTCGTCGAGCAATGTTTTTCCACGTGAGGCTTTCAATATGATGAATCCAGGATGGATCTCCGGGCGGTTGAGTGCAAAGCATTCTCTTGGGGTGACCCGACGCATTGTCGGGGGCATGGCCGCAGCCATTTTGGGCTTGACGGCGGGCACTGCCGTCGCGCAGATTCCGATATTTGTGTCTCACCAGGCCGCTCCTGACGGCTACACGCTTCATGAGTCTATCGATCTGGGCGGACATGTGGCCAATATCGACGGCAGCGGTACCATGTACGACACTCTGGTCAACCAGCAGTCCGGTCCGCGTATACTGGGCGAGAGCTTTGAGTTGCGTGCGCTGCCGAACACGAAGAACACCCTCATCGATCACTTGAAAGCCTTTACCAGCGGGTTCGGCGGCGATCCGAACAACGTTGCCAAGCTGGACGTTTCCAAGGGCAAGCTCTACGAGTTCTCCGGCTTGTTCCGCCGTGACCGCCAGTACTTCGACTACAACCTGCTGGGCAATCCGAACCTTCCGCCCGGCCAGTCGATTCCAATTGGTCCCGCCGCGGCGCCGACGGGTTCCTACGCGTGGCCGCAGGTGACGCAGTCGCCGTTTCTGAACAACTCGGTGCGCCGCATGACTGACACCAACCTTACACTGCTTCCACTGTCGAAGGTGACCTTCCGCGTCGGCTACTCGCAGAACGTTATGCAGGGTCCGAGCCTGTCGCCCAGCGGTTATCAGTTTGCCGGCTCCTACGACGTGCTGCTCCAGGAGTATCAGCGCAACAGCACGGATGACTGGACCGGATCGGTCGAGTGGAAGCCGGTATCGCGGACCCGGTTGATCTATGAAGAGCAGATCACTCACTACAAGGGCGATTCCTCTTTCAGCATGGCGCCCCAGTATTTCAACCTGCAGGAAGCCAACGGTTTAAGGGTCGCGGTGCTCCAGAACTACGACAATCCGATCAACAAGCCGGTCGCTATCACCTGCAACGCCGGCGTTGGGCCCGACAAAATTTACCCGGCGCAGACTCCGAACGGTTTCCCCGTCGTCGATCCGGCGTGTAATGTGATTACCAGCTATTCGCGTTCCCAGCCCACCCGCGAAATCTTCCCGACCGAAATCTTCCGCTTCCAAAGCTCCAGCATCAAGAACGTTACGATGAACGGAAACGTTCGCTATACCAAAGCGAACACGAGCCTGGCGAACTACTACGACGACTTCCAGGGTCTGGCGGGAACGAACCGCGAAACCACGTACGCCGGCAACGCCTACGCCAAGCGGGAAGCGATCGCCACCGACTATGGCGTCACCTGGCAGGCGCTGAAAAAGCTCAGCATCTCCGAGCAGATCGACTACTCGAATGTGCACCAGCCGGGATTTGCCAACATGACGAGTCTAACCACCGTGACTGCCGCTACCCCCAGCATCAATAGCACGGCCTTAACCACCACGGTGTACAACACTCCGATTAACCCGAATACGGGCAAGGCAACTTCTACGTTTGAAGGCAGTCCGAACGTGGGTACGCCGCTGTTTGATTTCTTTGGCCAGAAATTCATCACGAACAACCTCACAGCGGCCTACGATCTTACGGATCGCACCGTGTTCACGCTCACCTGGCGCCACCAGGAGCACGACATCGGCGAGGGTGCCGCGAACGCCACGGGATACCAGTCCGGTATCACCAACTTCACCCTCAAGGAGAACGGCGGTACCTTCGGCGTCGCTGTGCAGCCGGCGAACAACTGGCACATCAACGGTTCGGTCGAGGTTCTGTACGCCGATAATGTCCTCACCCCGGTCGCGCCCCGCGAGCTTCAGCATTACAGAATTCACACTACTTACCGGCCGAAGAGCTGGGCGACGTTCTCCGGCGCGTACAACGACCTCGAGCGCCACAACAATACGAACAATACGGGCATAGCGTCCGTTGATGGCCCGCTCCAGCACGTCGATCATAGCCGCATAGTGAGTTTGAACTCCGACTTGATGCCGAACGAGCACTACGGGTTCGACATTGGCTATGCCTACAGCGACGTGTACACGGCGACCAACATCTGCTTCCTGGGCACGGCCTCAAGCGCCACCATACCGGGCGCCGCGACGCCCACCGGCGTGGCTTGCCCGTCTCCGACTCCCCGCGGGGGAGTTGGGGCTTATACTTTTGGTCCGGCTAAGGACTTCATGAACGCTCCAACGCAGTACGCGTCAGTGGCCTTGGCTCTGTCACCGGTCGACAAGTTTCACGCCAACGTCGGCTACCGCATAAGCTCGGTAAATGGCAGCCGGTTTTTCAACGATCCGCGCGATGTGAACGGATCGCTGGTCTCTAGTTACCAGTCGCCTTTTGTGAACCTCTCCTATGCGATGCGGAAGACTCTGATATGGAAGAGCGAATATAACTACTTCGGCTATGGCGAGGGTGGTCCTTCGGGAGCACAGTATTGCAATACCTCCAGCACGCTCCCGACGCCTAGTACTCCGGCTCCGGTCGTGCCCTGCAGCACGCTGCCAAATACTGCGATGAGCGGGCCGGCCTACGGGTTCGCCGCTCCGCGGAACTTCCATGCAAACAACTTAACCCTTGGAGTGCATTACGAGTTCTAAGAACGTCCGTTAGCCTTACTCACGGCCTCGTTCGCGCCGCGCGAACGTTTCGGAGTGGATCTGGCGTACAACTTCAACAGCGTCATGCAGAACGCCCTGATCTGCTTCAGCGACACGCCGCCAACCGGCGCGACCTCCCCTTTGTGACGGGCGCCACCACCGGCCTTGGCACTTTTTGTACGACGAACGAGTCGGCCAATCCTTTGCTCAACAATTCCTTCTATACTAACCACTCTAATTTCGGCATGAGCGCAATCAGGTTCAAGCCTCAGAAACGGGTTACAACCAATGTCGGCTACAGCATCACCAGCGTTGATGGCAGCACTCCGCAGTTCAATATTTTGCAGCCTCTAGGCTCTTTGCAGTACAGGTACCAGCAGCCGGTGGCAAACCTGAGCGTGGCCATTGGCTATAAGCTGGCGTAGAATATGGGCTGGAATTACGAGGATTCGTTTGTCGGGCCGACTGCGCCACGGTATTTTCATGCCAACACGGTAACCGAGTCCCTGAGGTATTCATTCTGAGGCGCTTGCAGGCCGCTGAGAGACTCGAAATTGCACTTGAGTTTGGGAAACGCGGCTGTCGCCGCCCCCACAACCGTGCCTTCAGATCCGGCCTTAGCCTCGGACCCGGTTAGCCACCATCCCGCTCAAGTTATCCGGCACCTTCGCTTGCTGCGGGCAATGCGGGCCTCAAGGTGATCATAAAATCGTAAACCTTGAGGCTTAGTCGACCAATTCCGACGATAGATCGCCAAGACGCTTACAACCTTATGTTACCTTCGAACCCAGCGATGAAATCCCCGCCGCTTCGCGCTCGCGTTAGGCAGATTATGTCTATCTTTCGTCGTGTATCCAGTTGGACATACAAAACGTACGAAGACAATCAGAACGCCTTGTCGCGTTGCCCGCGGATTGCACGGAAGTCGAGGATGTGAGAACGCATTCATAAACCTACGAGCTTGTTCTGGAAGGACGCGCGGTTAAGGCCTCGGTATCATTAGTGATTCGCAAAACTGATGAGCGTTGCCGTGCCGTCCCACTGAGATCTTAGGTTCTGGCACAAGGTGTCGTGGTGACAGAGATCTCTGCGGGGTGCGTGCTGGTAGATGCTTGGACTGTTTTCCTCGAAGCAATGACGGTCCTCTTGGTGGTCCGTATATTAGACCGCCTCTCTCTATTGCTATGGTGCACAACCACGCGACGGAGATCAACGGCACTCCTAATTAACCACAGCAGTACGCCGACTAATGCAAACACTTGGGCGAATCGGTAAATCGTCATGGGGAGGTCTCGCAATTGAACTTGGCCAAGCAGCCCCGGCGAGATTCGATAATTTCATATACCGGCGGACGAAGTGCCTGAAAGAGCTTGCCCAGCGCGGGTTATCGTACTCTAATCAGACGGCACTGTCACGTCAATTTGACGGTCCCTAAGTGGGTTATGGCAGGTTGATAAAAGCGGGTTGCGCGCCGCCATGCAACTAGTCCAGATGCATTAGCTATCGCACTTAGTGCTTTTGGCTAATCCACCTGGGCGCTTGTAAACAATCCCTTATAGGGTAGAGTGCGTTGAGCGCCACAGGCTGACCTTCCCCCAGCATTCGGCGTATCCAAGAGGAGGATCAACTAAAATGAAGAAGATTAGCTACTTGCTCTTTCCCATGCTGGTGATTGCTCTGCTGGTGGGCGTTTCTAGCACTGCTTCGGCTCAGGCCGTAACTTCAACAGGTGACGATAGCGTTTACTTCGTCTCCTATTACTCCAACAACGTGGCTGCTGCGCCGGACGCAACGGCTCGTTTCATCAACGATGGCGACACAGCGGGCAACCTGTGGGCGGCCTTCTATGTGTTCGATGACAGCCAGGAACTGACGGAATGCTGCGCTTGCCAGATCACGCCTGACGGCTTGCTCTCGGAAGACGTAAAGACTAACTTGACCGCGAACCCCCTGACCGGCAAAGTGCCGACTCGTGGCGTGATCAAGGTCATTTCGTCCTCGTCTCTGGACCCGACCAACGTTATTCCGACGGCCGGACTCCGTGGCTTCGCGACGCACATCCAGGCTGTTAAAGCCAACACGTATGCCATCACCGAAACAAGTTTCGCGGACGCGAATCTGGGCAAAGCAGAAGAAACACTGTTGCAGAACCTCTGCTACTATGACTCGCTGTTGAGCGGACTGCCTTGCACCTGCACGCCGGAGGACCACGACTTCTAGCCTTTGGTCTTACGGAAGTAAGTAAATCCCGAATACCCCGGACGCCGAGTGTTAAGCTCGGTGTCCGGTCTACTTATTCGTAGATCTTAGTTATTCCATCGTTGTGAAATACGAATATATCACTGCAATAGTCGCACTTCCGCAATCTCACTTTGCCAGTTCGAACAATCTAACCATCGGGCAAAGTGAAAGGCCAAAAGTTTATTTTTAGTTGCGCCTGTAGACCGAGGCCAGTCAATGGTAGTGAGCGATCCTGCAGGATCGCGTGCTCAATGGCCCTGTGCCATCTCCGGAGTGCGTTGCCCGAGCGTGAAGTTCACTTCGGCCGTGCCACGTGCGGGAACCGTGACCGTCTTGCTCCAGACTATCGGATCGGAGAAAATGGGCCGCTTCACCCGCACCTGCGTCATGACGTCGTACAGCGGGCTCTCTCCCACCACTCTCCACCCTTCGTGCCAGGCGGCGATTTCGTATCGGCCGGGCGGCACATTGGTGAGTTCGAAAGTGCCCTCCCGATCGGTCACCGCATAGTACGGATGGGACGCAACCACCATCTCACCGTTCATCCAAACGTGTCCCGCGTTGCAGCGCAGGTCGACTACGCCTTCGCGGGTCATCGGACGGCTGATCTCCTGCCCTTCGGTGACAAAGGGAAGGTTGTAGTCCGCGCTGCCCGACATGTGCACCGTATGCAAGACGGGATCGCTGCTCTTAACCGTCAGACTAGCTTGTTGGGGCACCAGCAAAATGTGAGGCTCGTAACGGCAACTCTTTTGATTCAGGAAGCGGCGCTCGAGCGGCAGATCCATCGCCTTTCCCGCGGTGATATTCCTGAGATAAACCACCGTGTTGGCCACGCCCCCATTCGGAGAGACCAGTAGCCGCTCCAAGTCGCGGTGTTTCTGCCCCTGCGGATCGCAGATCTGAGGGTCTTTGTTGATCTCCGAGGAGAATAGATGAGGTAATGCTCCTTGCCACTTCACGGTCCCCTTGATTGTTCCACCGTCTTGGACAGAAATGACTTGATAGCCCGATTGCGCGGCGCAGAACCCTGCGGCGCAAACCATCATCGCTAACGCCAAGCTACGCGAAACCCAGCGCATAAGAACCTCGCTTTAAGAGAATTTGGTGGCCTCAGGAGGAGGAGATTCCAGAGCTTGCGGTCCCACTACCGCAGTGCCTTATGCTGAACGATATTGGTAGGGGCGTCTTCCTGCAAATGACAGTGGTTCACCGACTATTGGGAGGAGCCTTCAGCCACAAAACCGCTTAGTGACCAGCATTGATCATCATCAGAGCGAAGAGGGCAGGCAGGTAAAAGATGGTTGCCTGAAGCAAGCGTCGGGCGGACGGCTTGGACGCCGCGGCGGTTGCCGGAAGTTGCGGAAGCGCCATCCCCATCGATACTCGGAACAGCATGGCACCCATCAATATCGCGCCGACAAAATAGATCCGCCCAGCCATTCCCAGGGCGACCGGTAAAACGCTGACCGGAATCAGTACCGCGGAGTAGGCCAGAATGCGCCACACGGTGGACTTTCCGTTCGAGTCGACGACCGGCAACATGCGAATCTCCCCTTCCGCATAATCTTCCCGATAGAGCCAGGCGATCGAGAGAAAATGCGGGAACTGCCAGACGAACATGATGGCGAACAAAATCACCGTCTCGATCTCGATCCGTCCGCGGATGGCCGTCCAACCCAGAGCCACGGGCATGGCGCCCGGAAAGGCGCCTACGAATGTGCATACGGGCGAGACTTTCTTCAAGGGAGTGTAAGCGG
Organism: uncultured Acidobacteriaceae bacterium; assembly: GCA_963821295.1. Classification (GTDB taxonomy): domain Bacteria; phylum Acidobacteriota; class Terriglobia; order Terriglobales; family Acidobacteriaceae; genus Acidiflorens. The sequence continues at coordinate 217,174 of CAWGDB010000006.1, forward strand.
CCAGATAAACCAAGGCGGTTAAGAAGACCAGCAATCCTGTCAGTGGGTTCGAAAAGATGGCGAGGTAAGCCGAACCGCCCAACGTCAACGCCAGTCCTAATGTAAGGCCATGCGCACGCGACATGCGTCCGGAGGGCAATGGTCGCGTGGCCGTCCGCCGCATGCGTGCGTCCACCCTTGCTTCAATCACTTCATTCAGCGCTGCCGTGCCGCTTGAAACCAGGGCGATGCCCAGCAGGGCGTGCAAAAGGCCGAACGACCATGACGAGACGCCAGCGCGATGCGCGCCAAAAAAATAGCCACACCATGCAGTTAGGACGATGAGCGTAGTTATGCGTGCTTTGGTCAGTTCCGCATAATCGCGCAGCCGACCTGTCACCCGGCCAACAGAAATTGTTTTGACCATGACCCCCACACCTGGTTACTTTTCTCTCCGCCCCCACCGGCGGCTGAACGGCGAATTACGAACAACGCCAACGGAAAGCATTCCTATCGCTTCATCTGTGCAATGTCAAGTCAAAACTCGACGATCACAAAATCCGATCGCAAATTCTGACTGCCAAATCTCATCGCAAAATCTTACACCGTAGCCCGCGGTAGAACCAATTCCTCCGAAAACTATTGGGCCGCCTTAGCGCTCGATAGGCTGAAGGTTTCGGGTGGATCAAAGTAACACTGATGCCAAAGCGCTGCATCAGTTAACCCGCCTGCCTTCCACCGCGCAATCGTCGGCAGCGTTGCTGCGATCATGCCGCCATCGACGGCATCAAAAATTAGCACGAGTCCTGCCAGATCCTGTGACTTCGCCAGCCCATCATAACTTTGATCGAGCAGGGATTTGGCAAACTCCAGCTTGGCACGCGCTCCGCCGTCCTGGTCGTTTTCCCGGATTTTCTGCACCGTGAGAATCTTTACATTCTTGCCCCGAAGCGGTCCCCAATCGCCCGGAAATGGCGCGCTCTCCTCGCGGCTGATCTGAAAGATGTCAGCGACGGTGGGCGCGGAATTAGCGGTGTTCAGCGGGACATCGGAAATACCCTCCGGCATTTCCAGGCTGGTGCGCCAAATCCAGCCCCGCGACAAGCCAGAAATGCGCACATGGACCCAGTCATCGTTGAAGTCGAGCATTTCAAACTCATCGTGCGCGCTGGCGAGAAACAGCGTTTTCCCGGTCAAACTCGGGGAAGCAACCACCGGAGTTCCCGACTTTTTTATCGCTACCAGATTTTTCGGTCGCGCCTGATTTTTCAGCACTTCCTCCAGTGCGGCGACCTTCGTCTGTGCGTCACTGGCTGCTTCGTTTTGTGCGGGCTTGAAGTCCGCTGATTGCTGGCCTGGCGGCTTTAAACCTGTTGAGGTAAAACCGGGTGAGGTCTTGTTCTCCGGCGGTGAGAATGAGCCGCCCGTTTCCGCCGGTCTCGGCATCGGCGCCGACAGGGTAGGCTCGTCCGGCGCTGTTCGCTTTGCGCGAGCCGGCGGAATCGTTGCGGAAGAGGTTGGCCCTGCGCCTCCCTCAGGGTTGGACAGTTGATCGGATAGCTGGTCGAGCAGATCAGACTCGAGCCGGCCATTCGAAACAAGCAGCTGATAACCCGAGCGCGATGAATTCGCGTCCGCATACCAGGCGGTTACCTTCGCGCTCAAGCGCACAAGCGTACCCGATGGGGTGGCGCTGACTTGGGCCGTGCATTGGTAAAACCCACGCTGGTAGCGCGTCAAAGGGTGATCACCGACCAGAGCAAAGCCTTCCAGAGCGGGTAGGCGTCCACTCATGGAAGGCCGCAATTGCTTCAGCGCTTTTTCCACCGCAGGTTTCGATTCACGAAACGTGCGTTCGGATGGCTTTGCCTGGGCGTTTCCGATAACGGCCATGAACGAGAGAAGTGCGGCGCAAGTGGCGGCTGGTAGCAGAGCGCGCGTTATCGACAACTGACGGCAGATCATGGCAGCGGCTCCAATTCGTCCCGCCGAATCCATCCGTGCTCCCCATCGTGGGTTTCAACCCCGAACCAGTAGGGAGACAAAATCACAATCAGGACTTCCGTGCCCGGATTCAGAGATTTCAATGTGCTCGCCGTGTGGAAGGGAGCCGACTTGAGTGGAGCTCCAGGTTGCTTGACCAATCGCTCGACCTGATGGCGCAGTCTGGCAAGATGTTGTTCCGGTGTTTCATTAGGGTCCAGCGACTCCGCGGCGCCGATGGGGACGGATCTGTCGGTGCGGCTTGAACTTTCCGTCGAGCCGTCCAGGGCCGACGCGGAAGGTGTGCTGAGCAGTTCCGTATTACTGTCATTGGCAGGGGTGTTATCGCTCAGGCCGAAGTTTTTCCTTGCTTCATGCTCCTGTTTTTCTCTTTGGGCCTCTGCGGTTTCTTTCTTTAACAGCTCCATCTGGGCGAGGTGGTCCTGAATGTCCTTGTACTCGCTGCTCTCGACCGAACCGTTTGATTGATGAATGCTGTGGCGGAAATCTTCTACGTAGAGCGCATCAATGCGCAAGACCGTATTCTTATTGCCCTGCGGTTGCACCACGTAGCGTACCGCTAAAGTCCCGACGTCGGCGCTGTCTTTGAAGTTCCAGGGATTGATCACTGCGGTCCGAACCTTGTAAAAGACCTTACCTGGGTCGGTCCAGGCCCTAAACACCGGGGTCGAGTTGGCCGCGACCGCCCGGCTCACATATTCGTCTTTGTTGTATTCCTTGGTTCCGCGGATGATACCGTTCCCAGCCACGTCTTCGACGGCTTGCGTGACTTCCTCGACCGGGAGCGGGATGTTAACGATCAGCCCGGCTCCATATTGCAAAACATCTTTTTCGCGTGCCTGCAGCGAAAAGGGTAACGTTGCGACAAGGAGACTGGTGATCAGCGACACGGTTGCGAGCTGAATCAATGCGCCGCGGAACCGAATCGCACCCGCACAATGCAGGCACGTGCGGCAAAAGCCTTGCTCCCTGGTCACGACCGGCTCCATTGATTCCGATTTCAAAGTCTCATACCCAGAACGCGTGCTGTCAACCTGGGAATCGGGCTGGTGCGCGGCGATGCCGCACATGCCATATCGGTTGTAAACATTTTGTAAAAAAAAACTGATTGACCCTATTGCACTTTCAGTGAACGTGGTAGTAGTATCCGCTGCGGGCTTGAGTGGTTGGACCACTCAACCAGATCAAGGTTTGCGCTTCTGGGTGATCGAGTATAGGGGCAAGATCCGATTACCTTTCATTTCTTCGCGGGTCTTGCCATCGCAAGTCGGGGAATTTGGGGTTTTTCAAAATCTGAATAGTGTCTGAGGAGTGTAGCATGCGTATGTGGGCGCAGTCTCATCTCTGTCAGAAGTCGCGGCGTGCAACGTCCATCGTTGCCGCTGCATTCGCGGTAGCTTTCCTCATTATGGCTGTAAGTCAGCCTGCCAGCGCACTCCCCGCCTTCGCGAGGAAATATGGGCTGCGCTGTTCGGCATGCCATGAGAGTTGGCCGATGCTGAATTTCTTCGGTCAAAAATTCAAAGACAATGGCTATCAGCTCATGAACGATCGGGATTCGCCAATCTGGCAGAATCCCTCGTACTGGCCAGTCACATTCCGCATGACGCCGATTTGGCATCGGGTCAGCACCAACAAAGTTGCGACAGATCAGGCGCTAACTGGTGAGCAGAGGATTACATCCGAGGGCTTTGACCTGAGCGGTCTCGACCTTCACACCGGTGGCACCTTAGCAAAGGACGTTTCTTTCTTCCTGCTCCCGTCTTCCGACAACACGGGTGCCTTCCACTTTGAAACAGTCATGGCGCGTCTCGACAATGTGGGCAGCAGCCCTTGGCTTAATATCAAGTTCGGCAAGTTCGAGCTTGATAACTTGCTTTCCGAGAAGCGCATTTTGACCCTCACCGGGAATGGCGGTATCTATCAGCTCTACCACTTCATTCCCTTTGGCGATAACAACATCTTCGGGCAAATGGGAGACAACCAACTCGGCCTGGAAGTGTTGGGACACTCCGCGGACGACCGCACACGCTACTCGGCGGCCCTGCTCAGTTCGAATGACGGATCGGTTGGCCTACCGTATGGTGCGAATTCTTACTCGGCGTTTCTTACTGCGAGTCAGGCGTTCGACTTCGGCAAGTTCGGCGTCTCCCGCTTCGGCGCGTACGCTATGTTGGGTGAAGCGCCGACCAGTTGGCTTACCAGTGGCGGAGTGCCCATTCCTGGCTCAGGCGCCCAAAACAAGGGCTACCACCGTGAAGGATTCATTGGCCAGATCTACCTCGGCGAGCATGCCGACGTGACTGTCGTTACGCAACATGGCTGGGATAACGCGTGGTTCGGGCAAGGCTATGGCGACTACATCGACCAGGTCGCCTCGGGCGCTACCACTTGTCCCCCGGCCTGCAACAATTTGCCGGGCACGACGCTCCCCTCCACCGCGCGCGCTCCGACCTGGAATGGCGTGCTTGTCGAGCCGCACTACGTTGTTAGCCCGCAGTGGATCCTCCTTACCCGCTACGAAACCATCCGCATGTCGCAGCAGGCAACGGTCGGCAATCCGTCTAATCTGGGCAACATCTCCACGTACACGGTGGGTACGCGTATCAACCCATTCATGAACAACCGGGCCGGTTTCGCCTACCACGCGGAATACAACTGGTTCCATCAGGACGGAACATCGCCGGTTACCGGCACCAACCTTACCAGCAGCGAATTGCTGGCTGGCTTTGACTTCGACTTCTAGAGAGGGATAAACGATGAACTCGCGATTGCTGAAAAGCATGTATCTAGTGGTGATTGCTTGTTTCCTTGCATTGCCCGCTCTGGTTCAAGCGCAAATCACCAAGTACCAGGAAGAAGAATGGCTCAACACACCGGCCGTTACCGCGCATATCGGCAACATCACCGGAAACGCCAAGGCGGCGGAAGAACCATATCGCCGTTATTGCCTCGTTTGTCACGGCGATCTCGGCGACGGGAATGGCGAGAGCGCCAGATGGTTTGAACCCCCTTTGTATCCCAAGCCCCGCGACTTCAATCTCGCGGTTTTCGAGTGCCGGTCGACTCCGACTGGCACCCTTCCCACGGACGAAGATATTTTTGACACCATCGCGCGCGGGCTCGATCGCTCGAACATGCCGCCCTGGAACACGTTCAGCAAGCAGCAACGGGCGGACTTGGTCGCGTGGATCAAGCATTTCTCTCCGCGTTGGCAAACGGAGAAACCTGGCACACCTATCGTGATCCCGCCCGCACCTGAGGTAACCGCGGAGAGAATCAAAGCCGGCCAGGAGGTCTTCAACCGTGTGCAGTGCTGGAAATGTCACGGCGTTACCGGCAAAGGAAATGGTCCGTCGGCCTCGACTCTCACCGATGACTTAGGCCGTCCCATTCTGCCCTATAACTTCGCTGAAGGTGGCCGCTTCAAGTGCGGAAGCACCGACAGCGACCTTTACAGAATCTTTATGACAGGGCTGGACGGCACTCCCATGCCCTCGTTCGCCGACAACATCAAGCCGGATGAGGCTTGGGATCTGGTGTTTTTCCTGCGGACTCTTCAGCCCTTCCACACCAAGGCCAAGGAACTCGCCAAGGGGCTCAATTTGAAACCGCTCAATCCGAATGCACCGCCTCCTTCTCAATAGGAGAGTAGGCAAAAATAGTGTCAGGAGAAATTCGATGAAGACTCGATATAAACGCACCTTCGCAATCCTATCGGCGATCAGCATCGCCGCCGTCCTGGTAACAATCGTCGGCGAGCGAGTCAAGGCCGCGGGCGAAGGATCGATCACCGGCACGGTCAAACTCAGCGGAACGCCCCCTCATATGAAGGGCATCGACATGTCGAAGGACCCCTATTGCGTCGCACAGCACAAGAACAACCCGGCGAAATTGGAGAACGTCGTTGTGGGCGCTGATGGAGGCCTGCAGAACGTGGTTCTTTATATCTCGCAGGGTCTGCCCGCCGGTGCGGCGAGCGCCGTCCCGTCACAGGAACCGGAATTCGACCAGAAGGGTTGCATGTACGAACCGCACGTGATGGCCGTTGACGTCAACCAGAAGTACAAAGTTGTGACCAGCGACCAGACCACGCACAACATTCATCCTTTGCCGAACCCGCTGGCGGGCAACATCCCATGGAACGAATCCCAGCCGCCGGGGGCGCCGCCTATCGTAAAGAGTTGGAAGGCTGAAGAGATCGCGATCCCGGTAAAGTGCAACATCCATCCCTGGATGCATGGCTGGCACGTGGTGGTCAAGGGTCCCTACGCAATCACGGATGATAAAGGTGACTTCACTATCAAGAACGTACCCGCAGGCTCCTACACCGTAACCGCATGGCAAGAGGAGTACGGGACGCAGACTGCAAAAGTAACTGTGGCCGGCGGACAAGCCGCGAAAGCCGATTTCACGTATAAAGCAAAATAGAAGGTAGAAGAAAGATCGGTTCGCTGGGTGGCGAGCCGTGAGTCGCCGCCCACCATTTGGAGGCATATGGAGACTGCAATCGGAGTATTCTCCGCACGCGACCATGCTGAGAAAGCCGTGAGAGAACTACGCGAGCAGGGTGTGCCAGAACAGTCAATCGTTTTTCTCACTCGTTCCGAGAGCGAGGCGAAGACAATCGCTAAGGAGTTCGGCGCTACGGTCGGAGGGTTCCTGGGGGGAGCGACCGGTATGTCGGCCGGCGTTGTCGCTGCCACCCTGCTACTTCCGGGTGTCGGACCGATCTTTGCGCTCGGGTTTGGTGCGGCCGCATTATTGGGGCTCGCCGGAGCGGGTGCGGGCGCTTCGGTCGGCTCGGCGGCTTCGAGCGCTACCGCGGATGCTCAACCAACGGCGGAGGATAAGTGCGCCGAGGATGTCGGTTTTTTTCGCGAGGTCTTGAAGGAAGGGCGGTCGCTGATTGTGGTTCGCACAGAGTCGCAACAAATCGCGAATTCGGCGTGCGCCATCCTGGATCGGATGGGCATCGGCATGGCCGGCAAGACTCAGGTCAAAATGCAGGCTAAGTCGCGGCAGGTCGGGGATGCCACGGTAATTGACTTGAGCGGAAGGATCACGGTTGGGGAGGGAAACATCGCGCTCCGCGAGATTGTTCGCGATCTGGCTGACAAAGGAGTTAAGAGAGTCATATTGAATTTGGGAGAGGTAGTCTACGTCGATAGCTCGGGAATCGGCGAGTTAGTGAAGACGCATACGACCATCAGGAACAACGGAGGCGAGCTGAAGCTGGCAAATCTGAACCAACGCGTAAACGATCTCCTGCAGATCACACGGCTATCTGCAGTCTTCGATATTCAAAAGGATGTGGCCAGCGCAGTTCAGTCCTTTGGCGGCGAACCACGGCCGCGTGCCTTGGCGTAATGCAAACTATCACCGAACCACGGCCGCACTGCACAACGCTGCTCAAAGGTCCGTGGCATTAGTTCGTTTAAGAACCGAAAACAACCGCAACGTAAGAATTCCAGGAAATCTGGGCGACCGCTGACCAGACTCGAGGGGCAACATGGCGAAACTCTTGGCCGTTACCATCATCGTAATCGCGATCGTTTCCGCGATTCCAATTCTGCGGCACACGTGGTGGCTCCCGCAGGATATCTCTACCCATGGGGCTGCAATCGACGAACAGATGTCAGAGACCATGGCGGAGGCAGGAATTTCGTTCCTGGCCTCGCAAATCCTGCTGGCCATTTTCATCTGGAAGTTCTCCCAGCCGAGACCCGGAGAGAAGATCAAGAAGTTCCCGGGCGGAGCCAAGGCGTTGGTCATTGCAGCTTTTCTCCTCGTTGGGACGGAGGTTCTGGCTTTGGGAGCATTTGGAGCCAAGGCTTGGGCCAATGTCTACCTTACCCCCCCCGCAGCCGACGCGCTGCCGGTTCAAGTGCAGGCTGGCCAGTTCGCGTTTTATTTTCGCTATCCCGGTCCGGATGGAAAGTTTGGTCCCCTTCACCCGGAGATGATCAATGAAGCCAACGAGAATTTCTTTGGCCTCGACACGACCAACGACCCCGATTCCAAAGATGACATCGTGACGGCCGAGATGGCCATTCCCGTGAACCGGGAGATCCATTTGCTCATGCACTCGAAAGATCTCGGGCACTCGTTTTACGTGCCGGAGTTAAGGGTGCAACAGGATTTTGTTCCGGGCCTGGATCTCTCTGTACATTTCACGGCAACGAAGATCGGGAGATATGAAATTGTCTGCACGCAGCTTTGCGGTTTGGGCCATTATAACATGAAGGCGTATCTCAGCGTAATGTCCCAGGCTGACTACGATGATTGGCTAAAGAAAGAAGCGGCGCTTCAGTAACAGTAGGCCGTCCGTGCGAAATGGACGAAATATTTTTTTCGAGGTCAGGCCATGCATGACGTGTCAGGGCATGCGGCGGTAGCGCATCACGCTCCACCGACAAGCTTCATTCGGAAGCACATCTTCAGTCTCGACCACAAGGTAATCGGAAAGCAGTACTACGGGTTGGCCTTGCTGGCGGCCATCATCGGGATGATCCTCTCCTGGCTGATGCGCATCCATTTGGGATGGACTAACTTCGCCATTCCAGGACTGCACTTGCTTTCCAAGACCGGCGCTCCCGGCAACGTCATGACGCCAGAGTATTACCTGCAGCTGATGACCATGCACGGAACCATCATGGTCTTTTTCGTGCTGACCACGGCACCCTTTGCGGCGTTTGGCAATTATTTCCTGCCGATCCAAGTCGGCGCCGAAGACATGCCGTTTCCCCACTTCAACATGATGTCATTCTGGGTGACATTTGTTGGGTTCCTCGTCCTGCTCTCGTCGTTCTTCGTGGGCGACGGACCGACCCTAGCGGGTTGGACCCAATATGCTCCTCTGAGCGCGGTGGGCTCGGTCGCGGGCCCAGGTCAGGGCCTCGGCGAGGTCCTCTGGGCTTCGTCCATTGGCATCTTTTGCGTTGGCCAGTTATTGGGGTCATTGAATTTCATTACCACCACGCTGGACATGCGAACAAAAGGTATGAGCCTGTGGCGCCTTCCCCTCAGCGCCTGGGCCTGGTTCATCACGTCCTGCATGGGCCTGACCGCTTTCGCAGTCTTGATGCCGGCCTGCATACTCCTGATCCTCGATCACGTGGCCGGAACCAGCTTCTTCGTGCCTTCGAACCTCGTGATCAACGATCAGTTGCAGCCTCACTCAGGCGGTTCGACCCTTCTGTGGCAGCACTTATTCTGGTTCTTTGGACACCCGGAAGTGTATATCGCCATCGTCCCGGCGATGGGCATCGTGTCGCACATTCTGTTGGCGAACATCAGGCGTCCGCTTCTCAGTCACCGGGTGCTGGTTTACTCCATGGGATCGATCGCCGTGCTCAGCTACATGGTTTATGGCCATCACATGTTTGTCAGCGGGATGAATCCGGTTTCCTCGATCGCATTTTCCTTCCCGACTCTGATCATTACGATCCCAGCGACTATTATCGTGCTGATTTGGCTTGGCAGTGTGTACGGCTCGCGGCTACGCCTCAACAGCGCCTCGCTGTTTTCTCTGGGCATGGTTTCGATGTTCATTAGTGGTGGCGTCAGCGGCTTCTTTCTGGCGCAACCTTCCCTCGACATCATGCTGCACGCGACTTATTTCGTGGTTGGCCACTTCCACTTTGTCATGGCAGTTTCGGCGATGTTCGCAATTTTCGCCGGCACTTACTTCTGGTTCCCGAAGATGTTTGGCCGAATGATGAATGAGACTCTGGGGAAGATCCATTTTTGGCTCAGCTTCGTCGGCGCGTATTGCATCTTCATGCCGTTCCATTACCTTGGATTGGCAGGCAACGTACGCCGCTATCAGGCATTTGTTGATGACTACTTGCAGCCGTTGATCCCCGTTCACCGGTTCATTACAATTGCCGCCTTGCTAACCGGCGCGGCGCAAGCGATCTTCTTGTACAACCTGATTTACAGCCGGTTCTGGGGTAAGCCGGCTCCGGACAATCCGTGGGAAGCAACCTCATTGGAGTGGAGCACGCCCACGACTCCGCCCCCGCATAACAACTTTGGGGACAAATTGCCGGTCGTTTACCACGATCCTTATCAGTACGGAGTTGAAAGCTCGGTGGGCGATTATGTAATGCAAGCGTCGCCTGAACAGGTGAAGTCGGAGCACGACGAAGCTTAGTGCGTCACTGATTTGTCTGGGAGTTAGTAGCAAATGGCAACCACAGTTCCTGAGCCGCCAAAAATCGAGCAGCAACGAGGCCCGTCGCAGCGCCCTGGTAACTCGGGCAACGTTGGGGGGCGAAACCTGATTCCCGCCGCGGGCGATCTGCGCGCAGTCAACGATTATTCGCCGCCGCCTTCTTCGACTGGAATTTGGGTCGTGCTGGCATCGATCAGCATGACCTTCCTGGCGTTTACCAGCGCCCTGGTTGTGCGCCAGGGCTCGGCTAATGACTGGCGCCATCTCGCCCTTCCAGCGATTCTTTACTTCAACACCGTGGTGCTGTTGGCCAGCAGTTTCACCTTGGAACTCGCCCGCCGCCAAGTGGGCGCTTTCATGGCGGGACCGAGAACCGCCACCAAGCCGACGCGTTGGCTGTATATCACTTTGTCCTTGGGAATGCTCTTTGTCGTCGGGCAGTACATCGCATGGCTGCAGCTGCGGTCGCAAGGACTATACCTGGCTACCAATCCCAATAGCTCGTTCTTCTATGTGCTGACCGCCATGCATGCGTTGCATGTCTCCGGAGGGTTGGTTGGATTGGTTCGGGTAATTCGTCGGCTGAATAAGTCCGTTCTACGAAAGAGCACGTTAGATGCAACGGCGACCTACTGGCATTTCATGGACGGGCTTTGGATGTACCTGCTTTTGCTGTTGTGGATGAAACTTTAGCAACTCAACTAATTAGGAGGCGCTGTGAGCGAAGCGGAAATAACGATGGCAGGGCATTCAGCCTTGATGGAGAAGCCTGCGTTTTCAGTGCCTGCAAAGAAAATGGCGATGTGGCTGTTCATCATTGCCGATAGCGCGACCTTCGCCGGATGTCTGGTAGCCTATGGGTTTCTCCGCAACGCAACTCCTAATTGGCCCCGACCGTTTCCCAGCATCACCAACGTCGCGATCATGACCTTCATTCTGGTCACCAGCAGCCTCACCATGCTTTTCGGAATCGATGCTGCCAAAATGGGCGACAAGGCAAAAGCCCTTCGCTGGACTCTGATTACGGCCGGTCTTGGAACCGTGTTTGCCATACTGCACATTCGCGAGTGGCTGGAATTGATTGATAAGGGCATGACCTTGTTCAAGAATCCGTGGGGAACCCCGCTGTTTGGCTCGGCGTTTTTCAGTATCACCGGTCTGCATCTTTTGCACGTGACGGGTGGCGTAATCGCTTTGATTGCGGTAGGTATCCGCTACAGCGGAGGACGCTACAACGCCGACGATCTGGAAATCACGGGCCTCTACTGGCATTTCGTGGACTTGGTATGGATGTTCGTTGTACCACTCGTCTATCTTCTCAACCTCACACACTAAGGAAGGTTTTGGAGTACACCATGGCTATGGCTGAAGGACACCGAAGCAACACTGGAAAATATGTGGCGGTCTACGTTGTTATCCTCGTGATCGCCGCCCTGCAGTTTGTGGTCGCGTATTCCAATATTTCAGGTGAGCAGATGTTCGCTCGCATGCTGATTCTGGCATGCGTCGAGGCCGCTTTCGCGCTCTTGTACTTTATGCACCTGGCAGACAATCGTGCGCTCCTGTGGTTTGTCGTGATTTTCACCGTCGCTGTAATATTGGGAATGCAGTATGGTTGGACGGATAGCTTCCGTATACTTGACGGCGTGCGATGGGCAAGATGATGTGCGCTAAGAGGGCTGGGAACGAAATGCGAGCCCTGCGCTTTGGCATAATCCTGGCTGGATTGCTGTTATTGACCGCTCTGCCAGCTTTCTCCCAGAGCTGCGCGCTCTGCTACACTCAGGCGGCTCTTGCGGGCGCGAAAATGATCCAAGCGCTAAAGAGCGGCATTCTGATTCTGGTCATTCCCCCTACGCTCGGATCCGTTGGCATGATTTTCATAATGCATCGTAAGCGGAACCAGATTCGACCAACGAAGTACGGCAACGGATCAGGCCAAGACTGGTGAATATGGCTGCTGCTGACCGGAGTCCTCTGAAGTGCGGAATCCAGGTTTTAATTTAGATGTCTCCGGGCTGTCAGCGCTGAACAAATCCCCTTCGCGGATCTTAGTCTTAACAACAATCTTGTGCCTGTTGCCGATCCTGCTCTTGGAAGTGGTGCATCTTCACGCGCAGACCTCCCCCTCTTCCTCGAAACGATCTCTCACCCTGGCCATCACGAAGTTTTACGAAACTCCCAACCCCCTGCCTGCGGGCAAGCCCGGTGAACTGATTCGCACAATCTCTGTCGACGATTACCTCCTGTCGTCGAATTTTTCGGCCTTTCGCATCCTCTATCATTCCCGTTCCGCAACTGGACAGGATGTGGCTGCATCTGGCGTGGTTCTGGTTCCCGAGGGCACGCCTCCGCAGGGAGGCTGGCCGGTCATTGCCTGGGCCCATGCCTTCACCGGCGCAGGCCGGCAATGTGCGCCGTCGCTGTCGAGAAATCTGGACTACGGACCCTTTTTTTCGATGTATCTCAATCTTGGCTATGCCGTTGTGGCAACCGATTACGCCGGGTTGGGAACTGATTTCCCAAATGCCGTGATGGATGTTGAGTCAAACGCAACCGATGTGATCGATTCCATTCCAGCCGCGCGCTCTGCCGTGCCTCAATTGGGTTCGAGATGGGTTGCCATGGGGCCAGCCCTTGGCGCCAACGCCATCATCGGCGTGGCTGAATTGGAAAGGCGCATCCGCGATCCTAACTACCTTGGCGGCGTGGCCATATCGGGCGTCGCCGATTTGAAAGAAGCATACGATCGTTTGCCCAAACAGCAATCGCTCAGGATGCTGGCGTCTCTGGCTTACGCAATCAAAACCGTCTATCCGGATTTCGATGTGCGGGGCATGCTGACTGAGAAAGCGCTTCCGGCGTTTCACCAGATCGGCCAGTCCTGCGGCAGCAACGAAAGCGATTCCGAGTTATCGACGAGTGAGTTGGTAAAGCAGAATTGGAACAAGAATAAGTTCGTGGAAGAGTTCTTTGATCGGAACAGGCTTGGCCGGAACCCGGCATACGGCCCACTCCTTGTGATCACGGATGACACAGATTTTGTCGTGCCGCCATCGATGACGGCGCAGGCTGTAGCCCGAATGTGCAAACTAGGAGATCGTATTCAAGTCGTTAAGTTCTCCGGCTCTGAACCAGGCCAGGTTCTCGGGGGCTCTGTTAGAGATCAGATGGCTTGGATAGCCGCGCGTTTTGCCGGGCGTCCCGCTCCGAGCAATTGCCCGTAAGTTTCGACTGAGCGGGCGATCCAGCTGTTATCCGTTCTAAGTTTCGAGCGATGGACTACTACAGCAGCTCCGCATACTCCGCCTTGGCTTCTTTAAGAATGGGGATATCGGGATCGGCATTCTCCCATAGAGTGAGGAACTCTTTATAAGCGGCGAGCGCCCTCACGCGAGCGGCGTCTGCGTCGGCGCCTTGCAAAGATCTTGCCTGTTGTGCATTCGCGCGGGCCACACCAAGATGCGCCAGCGCTCCGGTCCAGCAGTTCCAGACGATTCCGCTGCGATCGATAATTTTCTGGAACTCAGCGCCTGCTGCGGCGGACTGTCCCGCAGCCAGGTAGGCGTCGCCACGGATGTAAATGTCGTAAAGGCAGGAGATGTTGCTGACGAACGTAATCTGCCCTAATTCGATGCTGGAGGCGGCTTGCAGAGCGTCCAATGCAGCTGTGGGATTTTTCTTGTCCAAATCCAACTGCGCATGGATCACCGGCAGCCAGAGAGACTGCATCTGCGTGTCCAGCGGGTAGCGTGAATTCAGGTCTTTGACCAACGCTTCGGCCTGTGCCAACTCTCCCGCCATGGCGAAAGCCAATGCCGCTTCGCTCTTCACTCCCTGGCTGCCGGGAGCTAGTTTCAAGCCTTCCTGTGCTCCACGGACCGCTTCGGCAAAATTGCCGTAGGCGGCTTCGTGGAGAGCATTGTTCTCTTCCCAGATCGCGCCGTTTTCCCTGCTGTCGGCGTGAATGGCGGAGTCCGCAGCTCGCTTGGCCAGTTCACGCGCCTTGGCTAAGTGACCAGCATACGCTTCGGTATCCGAGGCGAGGGCCAGCCCATAATTTTCTTCCGGCTTGCCGGCAAACCATTTCTGCTGCTCCGCCATTGCAGCCGAGTCGGACGACAAAAAAGCAAGAGCATAGAGAGCATTGCGCGTAATGTAGTCGTCCAGCTTTTTCGCCTGTGCCTCGCGGATGGTCTTTCTCGCATCGTCGAATCGCTGCAGCGCCAGATACGCATTCGCCAGGTTGTCGTAAGGAGCAACATTCTCGGAGTTAATAAGTAGTTCCTGGCGGGTCAGTTCGGCAGACTTCTCGTGCTGTCCTTCTTCCGCATAAACGACTCCTAAATTGAGACGGGATGCGAATTGTTTCGGATAACTCTCAATCTGCTCCTCAAATGTCTGGGCTGCCTTGTCTAACTCTCCTGTGACATTCAGATAATAGTTTGCCGTGAGCGCAAGTTTTTCCCGCTCGCTGGCATGGTCGCGCAACTGGAAGGCTTTGCTGAGGTATTCGCTTGCGCGGCCAGGCTCGGCGAGACTGAAGTACTCCCCGCCCACCGCCATATACCCCATGGCGAAATTAGGGTCGAGCTGGATGGCGCGCTGGTTGTAGGGCAAAGCGGCGCCAGGACCTTTTTCCCGATCGGCTTTCTGCCCAAGGCTGTAGGCCTTCAGCGCCTCCAACGATGACGTGGTGGCCTGCTCGAGGGGAACGTCAAATCTCTGTACCGTCGCCAGCGACTCGCCCAGCTCACCGCGCAGCTTGCGGACCGCGCCGCCCAGCACGTCCAGAACTTTTTCCTTGGCCGGAGCTGTGACTTGTTCTTGGGCCAGCGTGTCTCCAGTCTGGCAATTCACCGCCTTCAGTCCGAGCACATACTCGCTGCCCAGGCTGCCAATCGAGCCGGCAATATAAGCCTGGCTGCCTGCACGCTGGCATACTTCGCGCGCTAAATCGGGCGTCAGCTTCGTTCCGGGTGGGCGGGTCATCTGCTGTAACGTGTCCGCCACTTTGTTTTCAGAAAGGACATTGAGGAACGGTGATTGGTTCAGGGCGACGCTGAGCGCGGTCTTGAGTGCATCGTCGAAAACAGCATCGCCTGTGCTGTTGGCAAAATCTGCCAGGACCACCGTGTCTTTGTCGGTCAGGCGCTTGGGGTGACGCGCGTGATAATAGTAGAGGCCGCCCGCAACGAGCAGCGCGACAACTAAGGCCGCCAGACCATATCGCACGTAATTTGCACGCCCGGCATGTTCGATGACTGTTGCCGTCCCCGTTGTTCTGGCGCGTTCTGGCGAAGAGCTGGCGGCCGCCGACACGTGCGACTCGGTATCCCGCTTCAGACGCTGCAGGTCGGTCCTTATCTCCGCTGCGCTTTGGTAACGCAGGTTGCGGTCTTTCTCCAGCGCCTTGTTGATGATCCTCTCCAGATCCGGCGGCGCGTCCGGATTCAACCGCACTACGGGCGTTGGCGCCGCGTCCAGAATGGCTTTGAAGATTACCGCTGAACTCTCCCCGCGAAATGGCAGCAGGCCGGTTGCCATCTCGTAGAGCACGGAGCCGAATGAAAATAAATCGCTGCGCGCGTCCAGTTCTCTCGCGCGTGCCTGTTCCGGCGACATGTAAGCGACCGTGCCGAGCGTCGAGCCCGGGCTGGTTAAATGGGAATCCTCTTCCGCTGCGGTGATTCCGCTCGAAGAAACCGAAGCAGTCTCTACCTTCGCCAAACCAAAATCAAGAATTTTGGCATGTCCTCGCTTCGTAACGAAAATGTTTGCGGGTTTGATGTCGCGGTGAACGATTCCCTGAGAATGAGCCGCATCCAGCGCGTCCGCGATCTCGATGGCCAGGCCGAGCAGGACATCGTTGTCAACAGGTCTACCGGCAATGCGGTGCTTCAGCGTCATGCCGTCCAGAAACTCCATGACGATGAAGGGTTGGCTGTCTTGTTCCCCAATCTCATAAATGGTGCAGATATTGGGATGGTTTAAGGCGGAGGCGGCTTGCGCTTCCCGCTGAAACCGGGCGAGGGCTTGTGCGTCGGTCGCCACGTCATGCGGCAGAAATTTGACCGCGACAAAGCGGTGCAGGGTGATGTCCTCAGCTTTGTAGACGATTCCCATACCACCACCGCCAAGCTTTTCGACGATGTGGTAGTGTGAAATGGTCTGGCCGATCATGGGCGAATCTTACGTGGGGGAAACTGGATAAGTCAATGAAAAGCCAAGCAGTTAATAGGATGCATCTCGGAGCCGTCGACGGTCATTGTTTGGCTCTATTCTTCTTGTTCTTTGGTGATGATGGCTAGTATTCTTTTCTTCACGCAAGGAACGAGCAGAGGAGCATCCCGCTCGCTCGTTCTGCCCCGTGGCCTGCGAAATCGAAGCCGAGGATTCGTCATCTTTATGAAGCGAAGCGCCAGGAGGGCGGTGGTCGAGATAGGTTTTATCATCTTCCTGTTTTATTCCAATCTCTTGATGGGCGAATTTGAACGCACCGGGATGGGACAGAAGAGGGGCATTGCTTGGGCAATCAAAGATGTTTGTACCACTGCTAATTTTGAAATTGCCGCAGTGGCCTCAGTTATCGCCTATATCCTTTTTGAATCTCTTCGTAGCAAGCTTTGAGGAAACGGGGCTCACCGGGATAATCGCTACTTTACGACGACATTCACGAGTTTCTTAGGCACGACAATTACCTTTACCACCTGCTTGCCCGCCATTGCCGCCTGCACTTTCCCATCCATCATTGCCGCCTGCTTCACCTGATCGTCACTAGCCGTCGCCGGAACCACCACCTTGCCTCGCAACTTGCCATTAACCTGCACAGGGATTTCGATTTCATCTTCGGCCGCCAGTTTCTCGTCATATTTGGGCCAGGGAGCCTTGAGCAGATTGCCTGTTTCGTCCGCCATCTCCCACAGTTCATGCGCCAGGTATGGAGCCATCGGTGCTAACAGCAGGGCGACCGACCGTTGAACGTCTGCAACCAGAGAAGCCGGAACACGCCCGCTTGCGATCGCATCTTCCGCGCTGTACACCTCATTCACCAGTTCCATGATCGCGGCGATGCAGGTGTTGAAGTGCCACCGTCCCTGAAAGTCATGGCTGACGCGCTTGATCGTCTGGTGCAACTTGCGCTGGATCGCGCGTGCCTCGGGCGCCAAGGCCTCCTCATGCGCGGCCGCTGAAGGCACGACAAGCCGCGTCCCTACAATGGGATTGCGTACAAAAAAGCGGTACACACGCCCCAGGAAGCGTTGAATACCCTCGATCCCGGTATCCTGCCAATCCAAATCTCGATCCGGAGGCGCGGCGAACAGCGTATACATGCGCACTGCATCCGCTCCGTAGCGCTCGACCATCTCATCAGGAGAGACCGTGTTGCCCAGGCTCTTCGACATCTTCGCGCCGTCCTTGATTACCATGCCTTGAGTGAAGAGGCGCTGAGCCGGTTCGTCGTTTTTCACCAGCTCCATGTCGCGCATGAACTTGGTCCAGAAGCGCGAATAAATAAGGTGAAGAATGGCGTGTTCCACGCCGCCAATATATTGATCGATCGGAAACCAGTAATCGATTTTGGCGGAATCAAACGGCGCCTTGTCGTTGCGCGCGTCGGTATAGCGGTAGAAGTACCACGACGAATCGACAAAAGTGTCCATCGTGTCAGTCTCGCGGCGGGCGGGGCCACCACACTTGGGGCAAGTCGTATTGACGAACTCCGGCACACTTCCGAGTGGCGATCCGCCAGCCAGCGTGACTTTCACGTTGTCTGGCAAAATCACCGGCAGATCTTTTTCTGACACCGGCACGACTCCGTCTTTCTCGCAGTACACCATCGGGATTGGCGTGCCCCAATATCTCTGCCGCGAGATGCCCCAATCTTTTATGCGGAACGTAACCGTCGCCTTGCCGAAGCCTCTTTCCTCCGCCACAGCCGACATCTTCCGGATCGCCTCTTCGCAGCTGAGCCCACTGTACTCGCCCGAGTTCACCAGCAAACCGCCCTCGGCGGTGAAGGGTAGTGGCGGCGCCGTCATGGTCTCTTCGGGGTCCGTGCTCGCCGGCAAAATCACGAGCCGGATGTCCAGTTTGTATTTCGTCGCGAACTCGAAGTCGCGCTCATCGTGCGCAGGTACGCTCATGATCGCGCCCGTCCCGTAGTCCATGAGGATGTAATTTGCCACCCACACGGGCAATGCTTCGCCGGTATAAGGATTCTTCGCATAGCGCCCGGTAAAGATCCCGTGCTTCTCGATTTCACCGATGTCGCCCGCTTCTTTCGCGCGGCGTTGTTCGGCAAGCATCTTCTCGACCTGGGAGCGCAGTTCTGGATTGCGGCCCGTCATGTCCGCGACGATAGGATGCTCGGGTGCGAGCTGCAACGAAGTCGCCCCGTAAATCGTGTCAACGCGGGTCGTAAATACCGTGATCGTCGATCCCGCCGGGCCGACTGTTCCGCCCAGGTCGAAATCCACCAGCGTGCCCTCGCTGCGGCCAATCCAGTTCTGCTGCATGATCCGGACTTTTTCCGGCCAGCCGCTCAGCTTATCCAGATCACGCAACAATTCGTCCGCATACTTGGTAATCTTCAGGAACCACTGCTCCAACTCTCGCTGTTCAACGGGTGTGTCTTCGTGCCGCCAGCAGTTTCCGCCCACCACCTGCTCATTTGCCAGGACCGTGGCGCACTGAGGGCACCAGTTCACCTTGCTCTTCTTGCGATACGCCAATCCGGCTTCGTAGAGCTTCAGAAAGAACCACTGGTTCCAGCGGTAGTAATCGGGCAGGCAGGTGGTGACTTCGCGTGACCAGTCATACGCGAAGCCCAGCCGCTTCATCTGCCGCTTCATGGCCTCGATGTTGTGCAGCGTCCATTCGCGTGGCGGCGTGTTGTTCTTGATAGCGGCATTCTCGGCGGGCAGGCCGAACGAATCCCATCCCATAGGATGCAGCACGTTGTAGCCGTTCATCCACATGTAGCGCGCCAGCGCGTCGCCGATCGAATAATTGCGTACGTGCCCCATGTGCAGCGCGCCGGAAGGGTAGGGAAGCATCTCCAGTACGTAATACTTCTGTTTGGTCGAGTTGGCTTCTGCGGCATAGAGCGAAGGATCACTCAGCCAGCGCTGGTTCCATTTTTGCTCGATGCGCTGCGCGTCATAGCGCTCGTCGCGAGCCGTTGCGGATTTTTCTTCCTGGGGCATGGAACTGGAAATCCTCTGATGATAAATAATCATTGATTCTACAACGGCACGCGATGCAGGGACCGTGCTACGGAATCCCAGCCGCGATTATGGCTATATCGACAGGAAAGCGATAACGGGCCTGATAGCCAATCTCGGGTAGTGGGCTAATTTTGAATTCAAAGTAGCCCACTACCCAATCTCGAAGCTTGTTGCTAATTATTGCCGGTTGGCGTACTATGTCCGTGTGCGTTAGACCGAGTCGGTCGTGAGCAGCTCTTGCCTCAACAGCTAGTAACCTGCCAGCAATACCTCCGAATCTCTCCAGCGTAAATCGATTGAAAGGAACACCAGTATCAACATGGCAGAACAAGGAACAGTAAAGTGGTTTAATGACGCCAAGGGCTACGGCTTTATCAGCCGCCAGAATGGCGAAGATGTTTTCGTGCACTTCTCAGCAATCCAAGCGGGCGGCTTCAAGAGCCTGCAGGAGGGCCAGACAGTGCAGTTTGACGTCACCAAAGGGCCCAAGGGCTGGCAAGCAGAAAACGTCCAGGCACTGTAAGCCTGCTCACGCATCGAAACGGCGATCTCTCCGGAGGTCGCCTTTTCAGTTTCTGCTGTAACCCAAAAATAGCTTCTGCATCGCCTCGACGGCGGCCCGACTGGTACGCCCATGCCTGCCCGTCCGCTAAGCAAGCACAGGACGTAACGGCTCCCCCAGCCCGTGCATTACGCGCTCAAACTGCGGAATGTCGAGCGATTGCGGCCCGTCCGAAAGCGCGCGCTCCGGACAGGGATGCACCTCAACGATGATGCCGTCCGCTCCGACCGCGATCGCCGCGCGCGAAACCATTCCAATCAAGCTTTGCTTGCCCGTCCCATGAGAAGGATCGGCCACGACCGGCAGATGTGAGAGCTCCTTGGCCAGCGCGATGGCGGCCAGGTCCATCGTGTTCCGCATGCCGGTTTCGAAGGTCTTGATTCCACGCTCGCAAAGTACCACCTGCTTGTTGCCGCCCGAGAGCAGGTACTCTGCGGCCAGCAGCCACTCCTTTACCGACGCAGAGGGTCCGCGCTTGAGCAAGATAGGTTTGTTCAGGGTGGCAAGCCGTCTCAGCAGCGCAAAGTTTTGCATGTTGCGCGCGCCCACCTGGAGCATGTCGGCGTATTCGCAGATCACCTCGACATCTTCGGTTCCCATCACCTCGGTGACGACCGGCAGGCCCGTCAGTTCGCGCGCCTCAGCTAGAATCTTCAGGGCTTCAATCCCAAGCCCCTGAAACTCGTAGGGGGAAGTCCGTGGCTTGTAGGCTCCGCCGCGCAGCATGGTGGCGCCAGCGCGCTTCACCCCCTTCGCCGTCTCAAGCAGTTGTTCGCGTGATTCCACGGAGCAAGGCCCAGCGATCACGACCACTTCGCGCCCCCCGATCTTGACGCCAGAAACGTCGACGACCGTCGGATCCGGCTGGGTTTGCCAGCTGACTAGTTTAAATGGTTGGGCGATCGCGACGACGTTGTCCACCCCGGGCGCGACCGAAAGTGCTTCGATTTCGTGCCGCCGTCCGCCACTGCCAACAGCGGCGACTATCGTGCGCTCCGTGCCGCGCGTGACATGGGGTTGGAATCCAGCCTCGCGGATCCGCTGGATAATGTGCTCGATCTGCTGCTCAGTAGCGTTGTCGGACATATTTACGATCATGGGTCTTTGGTCCCTTCTTTGGTTTTTCCCGCTAGCAAAAGAAAAAGCCGCGATGTCCGCGGCCTTGGTGGAAGAACTTGAGCTGTCTTTCGTTGTGCTGTCTAGCTCCGGTCCTGCACCTCCGCCGCGCTGATAAACCAATAGCGGCTAAAGAGATCGAAGGTGCTAAATCGTGTCATGCTATACCTGATTGGACTTCTAAAACGAACTTTGCGCAAACCCTGTCACAACTGCCGTTACTGCGGCTGCAGTGAACTGGCAACACTGGAAAATGCAGTATTGGCGTTGGTTCCGATCAGACGAACAGTGCCGATTACCAATACCAGAATCACCGCCAGCATCACGGCATACTCGGCAATGTCCTGGCCTTGCTCGTCCGACCAGATGTCGCGGAAAAACTGAAGCATATACCCTCCGAAATGCCGGAAATTCTTCGGCCAGCTCGTGTAACCCATAATGCCGTCTTGCGCGGGGATTGTCAATTGCGACAAGCACAGGTTTTCCACCGATGGAAACGCTTGCCAGACGCGGAGTCTCGCGCGATGCGGAACCTTTCGCAGCGGGACCTTCGAGACAGGTATTCACTGTCCCGGCGGGAAAGCAATTGGCGTCACTGTGGCTCCGACGAGTTCTGCCGCGGACTTGGTCGTGAACTCCAGCACGCGCCCCGGAAACACTCCCAAACACAGGGTGGCGAGCACGCACACGGCAATGGCCAGTGTCGCTGTAAGGGGCACGGGGGCGACCGGGACGTCGCCGCGTGGCTCCCGCATGTACATCATAACGATGACCTTAAGGTAGTAATAGGCGCCCAGCGCGCTGTTCAAAACGAGGATAATAGCCAAACCAACTAGCCCGGATTTAAGAGCCGAATTCAGTACGTAGAACTTGGCGAAGAATCCGCCCGTGATCGGGATGCCGATCAACGACATCAGGAAGAAGGTCAGGGTCGCGGCCAGCACGGGCGATTTTCTCCCGAGCCCGGCATAGTCTTCCAGAGTTACATATTTCTCGCCCGCACCCGCAAAATGGCTGACCACCGCAAAAGCGCCCACATTCATGGCGGCATAAGCTGCGGTGTAGAACATTGCCGGAGATGTGCCCAATTCCGGATTGGCCGCAAATGCAACCAGGAGATAGCCGGCGTGCGCGATCGAGGAATAGGCGAGCAGGCGCTTGACGTTGTCCTGCACCAGAGCGCCCAGATTTCCCAGCGTCATCGAAAGCGCCGCAGCAACCCAGACCAGCCAGAACCAGCCCGGCGCCTTGGTTTCGATCAAAACACGCAACAGGACGGCGAATGCCGCGGCCTTGGGACCGGTCGACATGAGCCCGACAATCGGCGCCGGCGCACCTTCGTAAACGTCGGGCGTCCAGATATGAAAGGGAGCCGCCGCGACCTTGAATCCAAGTCCGATAAACATGAGCGCTACGGCCACATAGGGAAGCAGGTCATTGCGGCCGGCGGCCAGCGACTCACGAATGTTCGCAATATTCGTCGATCCCGTCGCCCCATACATCAACGCCACGCCATAAAGAAAAAATGCGGTAGCAAACGATCCCAGGAGGAAATACTTCAGCGACGATTCGCTGCTGGCCGCGTCACGCCGCCGGAATCCTGCCAGCACGTATGTGGAAATAGACGAAATTTCGAGGGCGATGAAAATCAGAACCAGCTCCACTGCCGACGACATCAGGCACATGCCCACGGTACAGAATAGAATCAGGCCGTAATATTCTCCGGCGCGAATGCGCTGCACAGCCATGTATTCATACGAGCTGAGAATGACCAGAGTGGTAATTGCAATCACCAGCACGTGAAAGAAGACGCTGAAGCTGTCAACCTGCACCATGCCCGAGAATGCCAGGCCCGGATACCGGGCCATAATGAATACGGATGCCAGCGCTGCCAGCGCCCCGATCAAGGCAATCGCGCCCAGAGGTTTCTGGTTACGCTCCGGGTCCAGCAACGGATCGACCACCATAATGATCATGCCGAAGATGGACAGCACCAACTCGGGCAGTAGCCGCAGGTAGTCCTCAATCGGAGGAGCGGAGAAGATTCCAGAGGCTAACCCTATGGGAAGCAAGTGCGCCGGCGCGACGCTTACAGACATCGAGTGGAGCAAGACTGCCATCGTCATCATCGGCCCACGACCTGGGCGGCCAACTGCGTGTAGGGGGCAAGCGCCGCTTGGACCGCCGGGTCAATCGCAGCGAGCCACAGCAAAGGCGCAACTCCCATGACCAGCGCTGCGACTGCAATGGGGATTAAGGCGGACTTTTCACGCAGGTTCAGGTCAGGCAGTCTGCTGTTGATTTCATGCGTCACCTTGCCAAAGAAAACCCGCTGATACATCCAGAGCAGGTAGCAAGCGCTCCAGATCACTCCCGTTGCCGCCAGAATGCCGTATATGGGTCTGGCCTGAAAGGCTCCACTCAGCACCAAAAACTCGCCGATAAATCCGTTCAGCAGTGGCAACCCGACCGAAGCTAGAACTGTGATCAGGAAGAACGCCGCATACTTCGGCATCGGTGTAGCAAGACCGCCAAAATCGGAGATCGCATACGTGTGCCGACGTTCGTAGAGAATGCCCGCCAGCATGAAAAGCCCGCCCGTGGCGACGCCGTGCGCCAGCATGATAAAGACGGCTCCATTCAAACCAGCGGTAGTAAAGCTGAAGATTCCCAGCACTACGAATCCGAGATGGCTGACCGAAGAGTAGGCGATCAGCTTTTTCATGTTCGGCTGCACCAGAGAGACGAGCGCTCCGTAGATGATGCCAATGAGCGCAAGAACCATGATCCACGGCGCGTTGCGTCGCGCCTGCTCGGGAAAGAGCGAGAGATTGAACCGCAGCAGACCGTACGTGCCCATCTTCAAAAGCACGCCGGCCAGCAACACGGAACCTGCAGTCGGGGCTTCCACGTGGGCGTCCGGCAGCCAGGTGTGAAGAGGGAAGAGCGGAACCTTCACCGCGAACGCAATGAAGAACCCGAGGAACAGCCACTGCGCGGCGGAGGCGAACCCCGCCACGCTGCCATTGCGAATCGCCTGCTGGATGATCACGAAATCGAAGCTGCCAACCTTGGCATACAGCCACAAGATCGCGGCCAGCATAAACATCGAGCCAATCATCGTAAAAAGAAAATACTTCACGGCGGCATAAACCTTGCGCCCATGCCCGTACATCCCGATCAAAAGCGCCATCGGGATCAGCGTCGCTTCCCAGAAAAAGTAGAACAGGAACAAATCAAGCGCGGTAAAGACGCCGATGAGCGCCGTTTCCAGCAACAGCAGCAGGACGAAGAATTCCTTTACCCGCTCGTGAATCGACGTCCACGAAATCAACACGCACAAGGGCGTGAGAAAGGTGGTGAGCACAACCAACCACACGGAAATCCCGTCGATTCCCATGTGGTAATGAATGTTGGGGCTCGCAATCCAGGACTTATCGATTTCGAACTGAAACCCGGCAAGGTTGCGATGCAAATGAACCGGCAAGTGCAGTGAGGCCACAAAAGCCAGGATCGAAATGACGAGAGCAAAAACTTTGATGTCGCGGTTGCGACGCGGGATTAGCAGCAACAGCAATCCGCCCACCGCTGGAATGAAAGTCACCAGCGAAAGAATCATCGGGTTGAGGCTCGCCGTGTTCATCGGGCTTCCTTCATCGCACTCCCATCCAAACCATGTAAGCAATCACCAGCGCGCCGCCGGCAGCCACCCATCCTGCGTACGATCGCAAGTTACCCGACTGCATATGGCGAGCCTCGTCCGAAAGGTGGCGCGCCGCATCTGCGGAATTGTTCACCGTCGCATCGATTATTCCCTGATCCACCCCGTGCCATAGGATTGTGGTCGAGCCGTCGATGAGGGGCTTGACAAAGAGAGTCGCGTATAACTCGTCAATGTAATATTTGTGGACAACAGCCTCATAGAGTCCACCCAAGCTGCGGGCAATGCGTTCTGGCAATTGCGGAGCGCGGCGATAAAGAAGATCTGCAAAGAACCATCCGAGGAACGCCGCGAGAATCGAGATGCCCATGAGTATCTTCTCGGTGAACGGACCTACGGTCTCTCCTCCGGTTTCATGGGCGAATTCGGTTGCAGCTCCGCTCTGAAAAACTGGGGCGAGAAAATGCTCGAAACGCCCGCCCACTCCAATCCAGCCCCCCACAGTCGACAGAATAGCCAGAATCACCAGCGGCGCCAGCATCACCCATGGACTCTCATGCGGCCCGTGCCCGTGTGGCGCGGAGTCGTGACCATGCGTGTCCTGCACTGTCGTGCCGCGGTAATCGCCGCCAAACGTCATGTACATCAGGCGGAACATATAAAAGGAGGTTATGAGGGCGGTGACTACGCCAATCAGCCAATACACCCAGCTTCCGTAAGGGCTGGAATAGGCTTTCCAGAGAATTTCATCTTTCGAGAAAAATCCGGCGAATCCCGGGATGCCGGCGATCGCTAAGGTTGCGATGCCCATAGTGATAAACGTGACAGGCATGTAGTGGCGCAACCCGCCCATCTTGCGCATGTCCTGTTCGCCGCCGATGCCATGAATAACGGATCCAGCCGCCAGGAATAGCAGGCCCTTAAAGAATGCATGCGTCATCAGGTGGAAGATGCCGGCTGAGAACGCTCCCACGCCGCAAGCCATGAACATGTAGCCAAGCTGCGAAACGGTTGAGTAAGCCAGTACCTTCTTTATGTCGGTCTGCGCAATGCCAATGGTTGCGGCAAACAGCGCTGTAAGCGTTCCGATGATGGCAACCACGGTGAGCGCCGCCGGAGCCCGATCGAAAATCATGTGTGAACGCGCCACCATGTACACGCCGGCAGTCACCATGGTCGCCGCATGGATCAACGCGGAGACCGGGGTGGGGCCCTCCATCGCATCCGGCAGCCACACATAAAGAGGAATTTGGGCCGACTTGCCCGCTGCCCCGACCATGAGCAACAATCCGATAGCGGTGAGAAGGCCGGCTCCGGCGGATTCGGGCGTGAGCGGCTGAATCTTGCTAAAGAGGGTCGCGAAATCGAGCGACCCAAAATGCTTGATCATTAGAAACAGCGCGATCAGAAATCCAAAATCGCCGATGCGGTTGACGATGAAGGCCTTCTTGCCCGCCGCCGCCGCGGAATCCTTGGTGAACCAGAATCCGATCAAGAGGTATGACGCGAGGCCGACACCCTCCCAGCCGATGAACATCATCAGATAGTTCTTCGCCAGCACCAGCGTCAGCATGAAGAACATGAACAGGTTCAGATACGCCATGAACCGGTAATACCCGTCATCGTCCCGCATGTAGCCGACCGAATAGATGTGGATGAGGAAGCCGACTCCGGTGACCACCAGCATCATCACAAGTGACAGCTGATCGAGGTAGAACTCGAAATCAATGCTGAAGCTTCCCGAGCGAATCCAGTGCGCAAGATCAAAGTAATAAGGAGCGGAAGCGGATGAGAACTGGAAAAGTGCAATCCACAATGCCAGCACGAACGCAGCGCCGCAAAAGATGAGCGCGACCGCGCTGATCGCCTTCCTCGAAGATTGACGCCCCCAAAAGCCATTGATTGCCGCCCCGGCGAGCGGAAGAATCGGAAGCAGCCAGAGATAAGGGTTCGGCGTCATAGCTTGAGCAGGTTTACCTGGTCTACGTTCAAAGTTTCACGGGTGCGATAGACGGCGATGATAATCGCCAGTCCGACAGTCGCCTCGGCGGCAGCGACGACCATCACAAAGAAGACGAAGATCTGTCCGCTGAGCGAATGCCACTGCGCAGCGAAGGCCACGAATGAAAGATTCACTCCGTTGAGCATCAGCTCGATCGACATAAAGATCGTGATGATGTTGCGCTTGATGAGAAAGCCGAGCACGCCACACACAAACAGAAATCCGCTGAGCGCCAGGTAATAGGAAAGAGGAACCATCTTATTTAGCGCTCCTTCCCGGCGCCCACAAGTTCCTGCGCCTCTCTCGGTTCAGTTTTGCCAGGACGATGCGCGATCGCTTCCGGCCGGCTGGCGAGTACCACCGCGCCCATAATCGCAATCAGGATCAGCACCGATGTGACCTCGAAGGGCAGCAGAAAATCGTGAAAGAGCAGGCGCGCAATTGCCTGCGGACTGCCCGGCTCCGCGCCAATTGCCACCGATTGTGTGTGGCCGCGAAACAGCAACGTCCAGGCCACGAGCACCGCCCCGATCAGCACGCCGGGAACTCCAAGAAGGATCGCCACCCGGCTGCCCTTGGTGCGTTCCTCTTTGCCCGCATTCAGCAACATGATGGTAATGAGGAAGAGCACCATGATGGCGCCGGCATAAACAATCACCTGCACGGCCGCCACGAACTCCGCGCCCAAAAGCAGGTATTCCGCAGCCAAAGCCCCCATCACCACGATCAGCGACAGAGCACTATTGATGGGATGACTCTGCGCCAGCAGGTTGATCGCTCCCGCCGCGCAAATCGCACCGAAAAAAAGAAATAGAATTAAGTGAAGCATTTGTTTCGAGCTCTCAGCTCTCAGCCGTCAGCTCTCAGTAACCCCAGATCGAACTGGGTACTGGCAACTGGGTACCGGGTACTGCTCTTACGCTCTCCAAGCCACAATCAACGCCGTAACCGCAATATTCAAGACCGCCAACGGCAGCAGGACCTTCCACCCAAATGCCATAAGTTGGTCATAGCGGAAGCGTGGCAGTGTCCAGCGCACCCAAACGTAGAGAAACATAAAAAAGAAAACCTTCAAACAAAACCAGAATACCGGCATCACTGCCTGCAGAATCGCTGGACCAAAAATCGGACCGTGCCATCCACCCAAAAACAGCAGCGTCGCGAGGCACGCGACCGTCACCATGTTGGCGTACTCCGCCATAAAGAACATGGCGAACTTCATGGCGCTGTATTCCGTGTGATAGCCCGCAACCAGTTCCGACTCCGCCTCCGGCAGATCAAAAGGCGTGCGGTTGGTTTCCGCGTACGCCGAAATCAGATAGATAAAGAATGCCAAAGTCTGTCCGTGAAAAATATTCCAGCGTGGAATGAAGTGCCAGAACACTCCACCCTGCGCATCCACAATGTCGCGCAGGCTCAGGCTGCCAGACATAATCAGCACGCCCACCAGCGATAGGCCAAGCGAAACTTCGTAACTGATCATCTGCGCGCTGGCGCGCAGTCCGCCGAGCAACGAGTACTTATTGTTGGACGCCCATCCCGCCAGCGCGACGCCATACACGCCCATTGATGTAATGCCGAGCACCACCAGCAGCCCGATATCGACGTCTGTAATCTGCAAGTACGTGCCCCACGGCCCAACGTTGACCCAGTTGCCAAACGGGATCACGGAAATGGATGTGATGGCAAAAACCAGCGCGATCATCGGCGCCGCAATGTAGAGCGGCTTATAGACGTGGGGTTGGGTCAGATCTTCTTTAAAGATGAACTTGGCGCCGTCTGCCAGCGGTTGCAGCAGCCCAAATGGTCCGACGCGCGTCGGTCCCCAGCGGTTCTGGATGTGAGCCGACACCTTGCGCTCCAGCCAGACGCTGTAGGCCACCGCCGTGAGTAGAACACCAATCACGGCGAGAGACTTGATAATCGAAATAATAATGAACGTCGTTATGCTCAACGTGTTCTCGTGTGGCGCGGGCGCCCTCGCCCGCGGCTTTTGATCTTGAACTCTAATCCGCTCTTAGTTGGCTTTCTAATCCGCCGCAACTTCCGTTTCCGCCGATTTGTTCTCGTAAACTGAATTCAGAGTCTTCGAATAACGGCCAAGAGTTCCTGAGCTGAACAGACCGTCGTCGGCAGGCACGATCAGTCCCGGCTCCTGCATCACGCTCGCTCCGCTCTCGGCGATTTCCAGATGCACATCATTTCCCGCCAGCAGATTGGCGCGTGAAACATCGTAGCCCGCAACCACGCGCTGAATCTCGTCCAGAATCGCCATCGGATCGAAGGGTGTCATCTTTGGTTCAAGATTGTGCGCCTCAAGCCACACGGCATGACGGTCGGCTTCGCCCGATTGCGCGCCGCGCGTCTGCCCC
The DNA here is from genome assembly GCA_963821295.1 of uncultured Acidobacteriaceae bacterium. Lineage (GTDB taxonomy): Bacteria > Acidobacteriota > Terriglobia > Terriglobales > Acidobacteriaceae > Acidiflorens. The sequence continues at coordinate 246,279 of CAWGDB010000006.1, forward strand.
ATGTCGGATCGCGTGCCACCGCCAAATGGGACTAACCCGTGTACATCGAAGCCCATCGCGTCGGCAATGCGAACCATCATCTCAAAATCCGGTTTGCAGTCGGTGACCTCTCCCGCTTTCTTTACCAGTTGGAGATCGCCGCATGTGTTCGTGCACGTCCCGGTCTTCTCATAAGCGTTTGCGGCGGGCAAAACCACATCCGCGATCGTGGCCGTTTCGGTGAGGAACATGTCCTGCACAACGACGAAAGTCTTTGCAAGGGCAAACGGATCAATGCTGGAACGTCCGACCGGATTCGAGCCGACCACATACAGAGCTTTCAGCTTTCCCGCTTTCGCCGAGTCGAGCATCTCCGGCAGACTTAACCCTTTTTCAGTCGGAAGATCGCCCCATTCCCGAGAAAATTTGCGTGCGTCAGACACAGGTTCGTAGCCGGGCAGAAGATCGGGATAAAGTCCCATCTCACTCGCGCCCCGGGAATTTGAATAATCCCCCAGGCAGATCAGTTTCGCGCCGCTCAGCGATGAGGAAAACGTGACGAGCCTTGCGATATCCGCACCGCGCAGTTCGGAACCGAAGGCGATCACAAGGTTTTGTTCGCCACGAATCTGATCGCGCAAGGCAATCAACGCTTCGCGGTTGGTGGCCCCGCTGACGAGAGTATCGAGTACGGAATCGTCGCCGCCGAGAAACGCGACCGCCTTTGCCTCGGAACCAGCAGGCAGCAACCCGAATCCCGTCGCCTGCTTCTTCAATTTGATTTCAGCCGAATTAAGAATGTAGAGATTGGCGCGCCGCAGCCTAACATTAGTCCGAATCTGCCAGGCCAGCAGCGGATGCTGGTTCGTAGGATCGTTGCCGATCAGCAGAATGGCAGGCGCGGTCAGCACGTCGCGCATGGTAGCTGTCTTGCCGGGCTTGCCATGAAGCGCCGCCGCCAGAGCAGGGAAGTCGGCCGTCCGATGATGATCGACGTTGTTCGTCTTCAGCACGACCCGGGCAAATTTTGAAAGCAGATAATTTTCTTCGTTCGTCGTCCGGTTCGATCCGATTACGCCAATCGTCTGGCCGCTATTTTGGTCCCGAATTTCGCGGAACCGTTTGCCAACGAGTTCAAAGGCCTCCTCCCAAGTCGACCGCGTGAGCTTGCCGTTCTTTCGGATCAGCGGCGTTGTAAGCCGCTCGTCGCTGTGCGCAAAATCAAACGCATAGCGTCCTTTGATACAGAGGAAATCGCCATTTATGCCGCTCTTGTCGCGGTTGTCACCCCGCACAATCTCCATGCCGGTGTCGCAGCGCCGCACACCCAGCGTGGTCTTGCATCCGTCCCCGCAGTGCGTGCAAATCGTGCCCACATGCTTCATCTCCCAGGGCCGCGTCTTGTAGCGGTAAGCGCCCGAGGTGAGCGCACCGACCGGGCAAATGTCGATGCACATGCCGCACTCTTCGCAGTCGAGATGATCGCCCTGATTAGGCGCAATGATCGAACTGACGCCGCGATTCTGCACACCCAGCGCCCAAACGTCCATGCCCTCGCCGCAAACCCGCACGCAGCGATAACAAAGGATGCAGCGCGGCCGGTCGAAATACACTACCGGAGACCATTGCTGTTCCTCGCGATGGTTCTTCGCCTCGGTGTACTTCGATTCAGAGGCGCCATAGGAGAACGCCATGTCCTGCAGTTCGCACTCCCCGCCCGCGTCGCACACCGGACAATCGAGCGGATGATTCCCGAGCAGCAACTCGACCATCGCTTTGCGAGCCTGGCGCACCTCATCGCTGTCGGTCGCGACAATCATGCCTTCGGAAACCACAGTAGTACACGCGGTCTGCAACTTGGGCATCTTCTCGACCTTGACCACGCACATGCGGCACGCGCCCTGCAACGACAAGCCGGGGTAATAGCAGAAAGAGGGAACTTCAATGCCTGCGGATTTGCAGGCCTCGATGAGCAGAGTGCCCGCGGGGGCGATGACTTTTTTGCCGTCGACAGTTAGATTGACATCAGCCATGGTCTTGGTCGCGCACAGCTACACTAAAGCCAACTCCGCCGCCTTCTCAAACGGACAGGGCTTCCCATCCAAATGGTCTTCAAACTCTTTCCTGAACTTCTTCACGAACGCCATCGTCGGCATCGCTGCCGCATCGCCCAGAGGACAAAAAGTTTTCCCCAGCATGTTCTCTGAAAGGTAATAAATGTTGTCGATGTCTTTCTTTACTCCTCCGCCGGCATGAAAGCGCGTCAGCGTTTTCTTGAGCCAGTCAGTGCCTTCGCGGCACGGAATGCACCAGCCGCAGCTTTCATGCTGGTAGAACTTGATGGTCCGTAGCGCGAACTTTACGATGCAAGTCGTATCGTCGAGCACGACCACGCCGCCCGATCCCAGCATCGATCCAGCTTTCGCCACACCATCGAAGTCCATCGGGATATCGATTTCCTCGGGAAGTAGTACCGGAGTTGACGAACCGCCCGGGACCACGGCTTTCAATGCGCGCCCGTTGGGGATGCCGCCGCCGACCTCATAAATCATCTTCTTGAGGTTATAGCCCATCGGCAGTTCATAGACGCCCGGCTTGTTGAGATGGCCCGCCAGACAGAACAAGCGCGTCCCGCCATTCTTCGGAGTACCAAGTTTGGCGTACCAGTCCGCGCCGCCGAGCATGATGTGTGGAACGCTGGCCAAGGTCTCGGCATTATTGATAACCGTCGGCCCACCCCATAGCCCGACCACGGCCGGGAAGGGAGGCCGAATGCGCGGAATGCCACGCTTGCCTTCGAGCGACTCCATGAGCGCCGATTCCTCGCCCACTTCGTACGCCCCAGCGCCGCCGTGCCAGTAAACGTCAAGATCGTAGCCGCTGCCGAAAATGTTCTTGCCAAGGAAGCCCTTCGCGTAAGCGTCCTTGATCGCCTTCTGCATGATGGCCGACAGGTAGCGGTACTCGCCCCGGATGTAGATGTAGCCGGTGTGCGACCCGACCGCTCGCGCCGCGATCATCACTCCCTCAATCACAGAATGCGGGTCGTGCTCGAAAATCAGCCGGTCTTTGCAAGTGCCCGGCTCGCTTTCATCGCCGTTGCACAACACGTATTTCGGTTTCGCCGACTGCTTGGGAACGAACGACCATTTCATCCCGGTCGAGAATCCCGCCCCGCCGCGCCCGCGCAGACCTGAATTCTTCACCTCATTAATAATTGCGTCCGGTTCCATGCCGAGCGCCTTCTGCACGGCTTTGTAGCCGTCGAGTTCGAGGTAGCGGTCAATGTTCGTCGCGCCCTGCCCAAAGCGCTTTGAGATGACCTTTACTTCGTCGGGATGGGAGACCAGGTAAGCCAAAATCTCTACTGCGTTCCCTTCTTTTTATATTCGTCGAGAACCTTGTCCATCTTTTCGATGGTCAGATTTTCGTGATAGTCGTAATTCACCTGCACCGCCGGAGCCCAACTGCAGCCGCCGATGCACTCCACTTCTTCGAGCGAAAACAACCCGTCCTGTGTCGTGCCCTTGTGGCCGATCCCGAGTTTTTTCTTGCAGTGACCGAGCAACTCTTCGCCGCCGCGCAGCATGCAGGCGATATTCGTACACACCTGCACGTTGTACTTGCCACGCGGCTTTGTAGTTAGCATCGAGTAGTAGCTGATCACGTTGCGCACTTCGAGTTCGGTGAGATTAAGCCGTTGCGCCAGTTCAGCGATCACCTCGTCGCTCAGATAGCCAACTTCGTCCTGTGCATAAAGGAGAGTTGGAACCAGGGCAGAGCGCTTCGTCGGATAATGTGTCAGCATCTCGCCGAACCGCGTCTCGAATTCGTCAGAAAACTTCACCGGTCAATATCTCCCAGCACCACATCAATGCTTCCAATTGCCGCAACCACATCCGCAATCAGATATCCTTCGCACATTTTGGCCAGCGCCTGCAGGTTTGCGAACGAAGGTCCACGCATGTGCACGCGATAAGGCTTGGCCGTCCCATCGCTGACGATGTAGTAACCCATCTCGCCGCGCGGCGATTCCACCGCCTGGTACACTTCGCCCTCCGGAACCGAAAAGCCCTCGGTGATGATCTTGAAGTGATAAATGAGCGCTTCCATCTGGGTCTTCATCTTCTCGCGATCGGGTAGCACAACCTTCGGAGCATCTGCCTTGATTGGCCCTTCCGGCATCCCGGCCAGCGCCTGCTGCACAATGCCGATCGACTCGCGCAATTCTTGTACCCGGCACACATATCGCGCGAACACATCACATCCGTCCGAAACCGGAACCTTGAACTTGAAATTCTCGTAGCCCGTGTAGGGATCATCGCGCCTCAGGTCAATGTCGACTCCGCTGGCGCGTAAGGTCGGGCCGCACGCACCCAGAGCAATCGCATCCTCCGCGCTTAGCTTCGCCACACCCTTGGTCCGCATCAAGAAAATCGGGTTTCCCGTAAGCAATCCTTCGTATTCATCGATGTTGCCCGGAAAACGGTCGGCGAATTTCTTTACCTTCTCGAAGAATCCCAGCGGCGGCTCGAGCGCCAAGCCGCCAATGCGGAAATATGACGTCATCATCCGCTGGCCACTGACCATCTCGAAAAATCGCAGAATGTCTTCACGCTCCCGGAAACAATATAAGAAGACCGTCATCGCCCCCAGGTCCATGGCGTGCGTCCCCAGCCAGACCAGGTGCGAATTAATGCGGGTCAGTTCGTTCATCAGAACCCGCATCCACTGCGCCTTCGGAGGAATCTCCAACCCCAGCAATTTCTCCACTGCCAGGCAGTAAGTCAGGTTATTGGTGAGCGGACAGAGGTAGTCGATGCGATCAGTAAGCGGAACCACCTGCTGGTAGAACTTGGCCTCGCAGGTCTTCTCAATGCCGGTGTGCAGGTAGCCGATCTCCGGCCTCAACTTGACGACCGTTTCGCCGTCAATCTCAAGCACCAGACGCAGCACCCCATGGGTCGAGGGATGCTGCGGTCCCATGTTCAGGACGAGTGTGTTATCGCCGGTTTCCGTGAAGGTGGCGGGGCTTGGCGACATGGCTTACCGGTATCCCTCCACCGGATAGTCCTTCCGCAGCGGATGGCCTTCCCAGTCATCGGGCATCAGGAGGCGCTTCAGATCGGGGTGCCCTGTAAAGCGCACTCCGAAAAGATCGAATACCTCGCGCTCGTAGTTATTGGCCGCGGGCCACACCGAGGTCACCGACTCTATGGCCGCACTCGAACCGTCCAGCCGCGCCTTCAACCGCACCCGCTCTTTTTTCGGAATCGACAGAAGATGGTAGACGACCTCAAAGCGCGGCTCCGAAGGATACCAATCGACACACGTGAGGTCGGCCAGGTAGTTGAAGGGACAACCGGCATCATCGCGCAAAATCGCGCACACCTCTCTGATGAATCCCTTATCAATCCAGATGGTGAGTTCGCCGCGATCGAATTTCACGGCTTGGATGGCCTGCGCATTCCACTCCGCCAGGCGGCCCAGCGCAGGATGCGACTTCAACTTCTCGATGTCTGTAATCGGGGGAGCGAACGCCACTTAGATATCCCCCCGCTTTGCGGCAGAGAGGCCCCAGTCGAGCACGCCCTTTTTCCACACATAAAACAGCCCAACCAGAATGATTCCGATGTACACCATCATCTCCCAGAAGCCAAACATCTTCAGTTCGCGCAGCACGACCGCCCAGGGATACAGAAAAACGGCTTCCACGTCGAACAGAATAAAGAGCATGGCCACCAGGTAGAACTTCACCGAGAAGCGTCCCCGCGCGTCTCCGATCGGCTGCACGCCGCATTCATAAGGAGACATCTTGGCCAGACCTGGCTTATGCTGCCCGATGAAGTAGGAGAGCAGGACAATCGCGGTTGCCAGGCCCAAAGCGATCGCGAAATGCATCAGGAGGGGCAGGTACGCGGCAAAATGATTGTCGGGCATAGGAGCGGCTATATATAATTCGCGCCAAGCAACAACACTAAACTCTCTAGATTAGTTTTTGGCTGGGAGAAGTGTCAAGCAAAGTGCGAAATTTCGATGTGGCGCGAACCCTAACTTTAACAGTAGTTTAATCTGGTATCCGCGACTCCGCAGGGACTGAGGAAGCCGGCAACGCATGATCTTTGGCTTTAACACCGATATTCGGCACGATGACATCGTCTACCACGTGCAAAGCGAGGCGCGCGAGGGAGAGCAGTTGCTGCAGACCCAGGTCTTTGTCCGCGGACGCTGTATCGGCAAGCGCGCGATTTCCTACGCCCCCGGCAGTACAGCGGAAAAGGTCGACGAGCGGAATGCCGCTGCGAGTGATACAGGGTCCGCGGATGCAGGCGACAACGAACTCGATAACGTGGACGCGAATGCAGCGGATGTAAATGGAGACCAGTACAAAGAGAAGTTGCTGCGCGATCTGCACCGCCAGGTCCTCGATGCGATCCGCGAAGGCCGCCTCGATTCCGTCCTCGACAAGCGCGATGCGCCCGACGTGCTCTCCTCCGTCAAAGAACTAGACTTGCAATGGACCAATGCCGATTCGGTGCATTCGCAGGGCGCCCTGATGATGAACATCCTGGTCACCGAAGCAGGCGCTCCCGTTTCAGGCGCGCGCCTGACCTTTCGGTTCTCCCGCCCCAGTGCTGCTCCCTATTACGCCCAGGTTCTCACCAACGACCAGGGCAGAGCCGAGATGAGCTTCCAGGTCAGTGAGGAATCGTTACCGGATTCGTCCGTCCTTGTACAAGCCACCTTCGGCGGACGAACTGCAACGCGCAAATTTCGAGTGCGCCCAACCAATTAGTTCTTTGGGAATAGCATCGTCGATCATCCGTCGGTTTTATTTGAAACTGACAACTGAGAACTGAAAGCTGAGAGCTGAAAGCTGAGAGCCGCCCCAATGAATCTAACCGTCAACGGCGAAACCCGCGAGGTTTCCGCGGATACCCTGAACGCGCTGGTCGAGCAGTTGGGCATGAAACCCGACCGCGTGGCAATCGAACTGAACCGGGAGATCATCCCCCGCGAGCGATGGCCCCAAACCCGATTGAACGATGGAGATCGATTGGAGATCGTGCATTTCGTCGGCGGCGGATCGCCCCCGGCAGTCATGGTTCGTAAGACGTGAAAGTGTCGGCAACGACAATAACGAAAGAGCGAGAATAATACCGAAGACAAGCTGTCAGTGCGCTCCGCGAAACTGGAGGCCCCGGGCGGAGTCGAACCGCCGACCAACGGTTTAGGAAACCGCTGCTCTATCCAACTGAGCTACGGGGCCAGGTTTCTTACCTGCTTCAGTTTACAACGTCCGCAGGCGGCGACTGAAAGGCTTCCATCGCACGGCTAGTGCACAACGCCCCCGCGATCCTCCGCGGGAACATTTTGCCCGCGCCCCAGCATCCTTGCGTAGCGCCAAAGCACTCACCCCGCGCGACGATACTCCTTTTTCAATCACTTACAGCTTCTAGCATATTGGCAGCGCAGTTGCACCTTACCGGCTACTCGAGCCACTCTCCATACATCTAAGGAATCCCATGCGATTGTTGAGCGTTCGCTTGATTATCTCGCTGATCGTCGGTATCACGCTGGTGTCATGTGCGTTTTCGTACTTTGAAGTGTTACGTGAAAAACGCGCCCTTCGCAGCGATCTCGATCGCCGCGCCGAGGTGCTTTCGGAAAGCCTGGTTGGCAATGCTGAGCGCTCGTGGAATCCAGGTCATGACAAGGACAGAGAGCGGGAGTTGCAACAGCTTGTACTACGCTTTGGAAATCGCGAGCACCTCCTGGGCGTTGCCATCTATGCCCGCACCGGCGAGCTGATCGCAATCACCCCCGACCTTCGGCAGACCCTGAGCGGCAGTTCATGGCCGGTCATGCAGGTAATGGGCGACGGTCGCCAGCAGGGTACATTCCTCCGGAAGAATGGACATTCGCTGCACATACTCGCATCGCCGATTCGCCATGACAATGAAGTCGTAGGCGGTCTGGCGGTGGTGCATGATGCCAGTTACATTCGCTCTCAGATTCTTCTCTATTGGCGCCAGTCGTTTTTCCACATCCTGGCCCAGGTCGTCATCATTGTCCTGGTCACGCTCCTCATTATCCGCTGGAGCATCGCCGGCCCAATCGCGCGCGCCGCCCAGTGGATGCGTGCTCTCCGTACCGGCAAGGTTTCCTTCCGTCAGGGCGTTCCCGACCTCTCCATGTTTCGGCCCTTGGCGCGTGAGCTGGCCACCATGGCTGAGAGCCTGAATCAGGCTCGCAGCGCGGCGGAGAACGAAGCCCGTCTGCGTGATGCCGCAGAATCTATGTGGACCGCCGACCGCCTTTCCGTGCAAGTTCAAACACGACTCGCGGGCAGCCACCTCTTTGTGGTCTCCAATCGCGAACCCTACATGCATCAGCGCAATGGAAAGGAGATCGAGGTGGTGGTTCCGCCCAGCGGCCTCGTCACCGCGCTTGAGCCCATCCTCAATGCATGTGACGGCACCTGGATCGCTCACGCCAACGGGAATGCGGATGCCGAAGTCGTCGACGCTCACGATCGCCTGCGCGTCCCTCCTGACGATCCTCACTACACTCTGCGGCGGGTGTGGCTGTCAAAAGAGGAAGAAGAAGGTTACTACTACGGCTTTGCCAATGAGGGTTTATGGCCACTCTGCCACATCGCGCACACGCGCCCGCTCTTTCGCGCCGCGGACTGGCAGCACTACCAGGATGTCAACCGCAAGTTCCGGGACGCCGTCCTCGAGGAAATAGCCGATGATCGCAATCCCGTGATCCTCGTCCAGGATTACCACTTCGCTCTGCTGCCCCGAATGATCAAAGACAAAAGGCCGGATGCGCGCGTCGCGATCTTCTGGCACATCCCGTGGCCCAACCCGGAGGCCTTCGGAATTTGCCCCTGGCAGCAGCAGTTGGTCGACGGCCTGCTCGGCGCCGACCTGATTGGGTTCCACGTGCAGTCCCACTGCAACAATTTTCTGCAAACAGTTGACCGGGTCGTGGAGTCACGCGTCGACTGGGAGCACTTCTCCGTTCTACGGCAGGACCATCGCACGCTGGTAAAGCCGTTCCCCATCAGCGTCGCTTTCACCGACGAGGATCCAACCGAGAGCGATCACCAGGCATTCACTTACGAGGAGCGCTCCGCCATCACACGCAACCTGGGAGTTGAGGCGACCTATATCGGTGTGGGGGTAGACCGCGTCGATTACACAAAAGGCATTCTCGAACGCTTCCTGGCGATTGAGCGCTTCCTGGAAAAATACCCCTTCTACCAGGGGAAGTTTGTCTTCGTGCAGATTGGAGCGCCCAGCCGCACGCACATCAAGCGCTATCACGATTTGGGTGCCGAAGTGGAAGCGGAAGCGGAACGCATCAATTGGCGCTTTCAGTCCGGCAAGTGGAAGCCCATTGTCTTCCTCAATCGTCAGCACAGCCATCGCGAGATCGAGCCCTACTACCGCACTGCCGATCTCTGTCTGGTGACCTCGCTCCACGATGGCATGAATCTGGTCGCCAAGGAATTCCTGGCCGCCCGCAAGGATGACCGCGGCGTCCTGATCCTGAGCCAGTTCACAGGCGCAGCCCGCGAACTCCGCGATGCGCTGCTCGTCAACCCATACAACATCGAACAGACCGCCGATGCCATCCGCGCTGCCCTCGAGATGGAGCCCGAAGAGAAGCAGTTGCGCGTGCAACGCATGCGCCGCGTGATCAAAGAGAACAACATCTATCGCTGGGCCGGAAACCTGATCACCGAACTCTCCGAAGTCCGCCTCGATATGCAAGAAGACACGCACCAGCAATATAGGGAAAGAGCGGCCGCACGTTGACGCGGAAGCACAATCCGCCAGCTCACCACTCGGTAGAGCGGAAGAGTAAACGTATGAACAGTGCGAGCAGGAAGTCGAGGCCCGATTTTGGGTGGCGCAACGCTTCAGCGTTGCGAACCCGTACTTTCATGAATGCGGCTTTGAGCCGCTGAGGTGATCACTCTCGACCGCGAACATTTTTTTCCTCTAGTTCACTTCCGCTGAGCCGATACCCACCTAGTCACTTCGACCGCGATCCTACGTTCCCGTATAATAAAAAAACAGTGCTCAAATATTCCATCGTAGTCCCTCTCCACAACGAACAGGAGAACGTCACCGACCTCTACGCACGCCTCAAGTCCGTCATGGAGGCCAGTGGCGAGACCTTTGAAATGGTGCTCGTCGATGACGGTTCCATCGACGGGACGTTTGCGTTGTTACGCGAGATCGCCGCCGTCGATAGCCGCGTCACGGTCGTCAAGCTCCGCCGCAATTTCGGACAGACCGCCGGCCTCGCCGCTGGCTTCGACCACGCCCGCGGCGAATACATCATCGCCATGGATGGCGATCTGCAGCACGATCCCGCCGACATTCCGCTGTTCCTCGAGAAGATCGCCGAAGGCTATGACATCGTCAGCGGCTGGCGCAAGAATCGCGTGGATAATTTCTGGCTTCGCCGTATCCCCTCGCGCTGTGCCAACTGGCTGATGGCCAAGTTGAGCGGCGTCGATATCCACGACTTCGGTACCACCTTCAAAGCCTATCGCCGCGACATCCTCACGCAGGTTCCGCTCTACGGAGAGTTGCACCGCTTTATTCCAGCCTTGGCCTCCTGGCATGGTGCGTCCATCGTCGAAGTTCCGATCAAGAACGTAAACCGCGAGCGTGGCGTCTCGCACTACGGAATTTCCCGCACCTTCCGCGTCTTCTTTGACCTGCTGACCATCCGCTTCCTGCTGAAATATCTGTCGCGCCCGCTGCATTTCTTTGGCTCAATGGGAATGTTCAGCATCCTGGGCGGAGTCGCCGTGGCCAGCTACCTTGGTCTCGAAAAACTCCTTCATCAGACCGATGTAATGACAAAACACGGCCCCCTGATGTTATTCGCTGCCGTGCTCCTGCTGGCCGGACTGAACCTGCTGGCCGTCGGTCTACTCGGCGAAATGCAGGTTCGCCACTACCACGAGCCTTCCCAGCGTGCTCCCTATTCAGTCGATCGCATTTTGCGCGCCCAAAGCGAAGAGAGTACCATCTCGGAGTGAAGAGAGGTCAGAGCTTAGAGGTCAGATTGCACAGGTAAAAATCCAAGATTTCTAAATGGTCCGGAAGTCTAACGCCTTGTACCTCTGCAATCTGACCTCTTACCTCTGACCTGATTGAGCCGGCCTGATTGAGTCCATCACAATTCCTGGTGATCCTTGCAATTGACCACTCCCTGTCACTGGCCTGACAATCACAGTACAGGCGAATCCAGCCTCCGAGGCGCTATAATGCCAACCGCTCTTATGCCAACCACACAGCTAGAATTACGCCTTGCCAGCCGCATGTCGCGGCTCGGCACCGAAACCGCCTTTGAAGTCCTGAACCGCGCCCGTGCGCTCGAAAAGCAGGGCAAAGATATCGTCCACCTCGAAATCGGCGAGCCCGATTTTGATACGCCCGCGAATGTGGTCGACGCCGGTGTCAACGCCCTCCGCAAGGGTTGGACCCATTACGGCCCCGCCGCTGGCCTTCCCGACCTTCGCCAGACCATCGCCGACTACGTAAGCCGCACCCGCAACGTGCCGGTCGCCAGCGAGGAAGTTGTCGTAGTTCCCGGTGGTAAGCCGATTATTTTCTTCACAATTTTGTCCCTGATTGATGAAGGAGATGAAGTCATCTACCCCAATCCCGGCTTCCCGATCTACGAATCAATGATCAACTACGTCGGTGGCCACGCCGTCCCGATTCCTCTGCGCGAAGAGCGCGACTTCTCCGTGGACGTAAAAGAGTTGGCGTCGCTGATCACCGACCGCACTCGGTTGATCATCCTGAACTCGCCGCACAACCCCACCGGTGGAACGCTCACCAAGCGCGATATTTTCGCAATCGCCGAGGCCATCGGCGACCGCAATATCATGGTTCTGTCGGACGAAATCTACAGCCGCCTTATCTTCGAAGGCGAAGATTTTTCCATCATGAGCGTTCCCGGCTTCAAAGACCGCACCATCCTGCTCGACGGCTTCTCCAAGACCTATGCCATGACCGGCTGGCGCATGGGTTACGGCGTGATGCGGCCCGATTTGGCCGCTCAGATGACGCGCCTGATGACCAACTCGAATTCCTGCACAGCCAGCTTTACCCAGATCGCCGGTATTGAAGCACTGACAGGCGATCAGGCTTCGGTCGACAAAATGAACGCCGAATTCAAACGCCGCCGTGATGTCTTTGTCGCCGGCCTGAACAAAATCAAAGGATTCTCCTGCCGCATGCCAAAAGGCGCGTTCTACGCCTTCCCCAACATAACGAAGACGGGATGGCCATCGAAAAAACTGGCCGACGCGCTGCTGGAAGAAGCCGGAGTAGCCTGCCTGTCAGGCACCGCCTTCGGCGCCTATGGAGAGGGCTATCTCCGCTTTAGCGTAGCCAATTCGCTGGAGAATCTGAACAAGGCTTTGGCGCGGATTGAAGGTTGGGTGGGAAAGAACCTATAACTAAACCACAGAGGTCGCGCACAAAGAATTTGATTTCCTCTGTGTCTTCTGTGTCCTCCGTGGTAAAGATTTTTGTCAGTGGCTGGCAACACTTTGCCATTCACCTCCGGTTGACAATCCATTTCACGATTTGTTGTAAACTCTCATCGCCATGACCAACATCGACAAGCATCCCTCCGGATCCTTCTGCTGGATCGAACTCGCCACCACCGACCAGCCCGCTGCCAAGAATTTCTACGGCTCTATCTTTGGATGGTCCCCGAACGACATGCCCATGGGCCCGGGCGCGTTCTACACGATCTGGCGTCTCGACGGCCGCAACGCCGCCGCTGGCTACACCCTGCGCCCCGAACAGATTGCCCAGCACGTCCCCCCGCACTGGATGCTCTACATTCAGGTCGACAATGTCGATGCCGCCGCCGCCAAAGTGCCGCAACTCGGCGGCAAGGTGATCCTCGCACCTTTTGATGTCTTCGACGCCGGCCGCATGTCTGTGATCCAGGACCCCACCGGAGCATATTTCTGCCTGTGGCAACCAAACAAGAACGCTGGCATCGGGATTCATTCCGTTCACGGCACGCTATGCTGGGCCGATCTCAGCACCTCCGACCCCGACAGCGCGCAGAAGTTTTATTCCGCCCTCCTCGGATGGCATTTCGACAAGGGTGAAAAAGACGACTCCGGCTACCTGCACATCAAAAACGGCGAGCACTTCATCGGAGGCCTGCCGCCCGCCAAATACAAGCAGCCCGGAACGCCTGCGCACTGGCTAGCGTATTTTCTCGTCGACGACGTCGACACCACCGCGAACAAGGCCAAAGAAATGGGCGCGAAGCTTTTTGTGCCGCCAATGAGCATGGAAGGCGTGGGACGCATGTCGGTGATGGCTGACCCGCAAGGCGCGGTCTTCGCGATCTTCAAGTCGGCGCGCTAGAGATGATCCAGCCGCTGTACCAGCTCAGCTTATGTGGGGACGGGCCTCGGGCCCGTCCAAGCCGAGCGAAGCTCGGCAGCTGTGTGCGCCAAAGCAATTCTGGCCTCCATCCATGCGCATCCCGCATCACTCCCGCTTGTGACTCTCCTCACAGACCCATGCGACACAGCACGCTACGCTCATCTTGCAAGCCTATGCGCCGTTTCCCGCCTTGCCCAGATTGTCGTCCAACGACCGGCGTAAGCGAAGGAGCAACCCCATGTCTATCCAGAATTCGACCACCGGCGAAGTTCTGCGCAGCTACAACATTGACGAACTGAGAGAGCAGGCTAACCTGATGCGCGGCTACGACCTGGTCGCATTGTGCGCAGCCGGTTCCGGCCATGCCGGCGGTACGCTCTCCATCATGGACATCGCCGCCGCGCTCTACCTTCGTGTGGCCAATCACGATCCCAAAAATCCCAACTGGCCCGATCGCGATCGTATCGTCTGGTCCACTGGCCACAAGGCGCCAAGCCTCTATCTCGGCTTGGCCTTCGCCGGCTTCTGCCCAAAAGAAGATGTCGCCCTCCTTCGCAAACTGTATTCCGCCTACCAGGGTCACCCGCACTGGCTCAAACTCCCCGGCGTGGAAGCCTCAACCGGCTCCCTCGGCCAGGGCCTGAGCATCGCCGTCGGTCTCGCCCTTGCCGCCCAGCTGAACAAGAAAAATCATCGGGTCTTCTGCATCATGGGAGACGGCGAGCAGCAGGAAGGCCAGATCTGGGAAGCCGCCATGGAGGCCGGCCATTTCAATCTGGACAATCTGATTGGCATCGTCGACCGCAACCGTCTGCAGATCGACGGCTGGGTGAAAGACGTCATGAACGTCGAGCCGCTCGAGGAGAAGTATGCCGCTTTCGGGTGGGAGGTGATCACGATCAACGGTCATAGCATGCGGCAAGTGGTCGAGGCGCTCGAAAAAGCCAAGGTCGGATGTGGCAAGCCCACAGTAATCATCGCTGACACCGTCAAAGGCAAAGGCGTCAGCTTCATGGAAGACATCGCCGGATGGCACGGCAAGGCACCGAATGTCGAAGAGCTAAACAAAGCCTTGAAAGAACTCGGCCTGAACGATGGCCAGATTCCAGTCGAACGACTATTCGCACACGCCAAACAATATCAAGCAGAAGTCGAACGCAAACTCGATGCCAAAATGCCAAAGTTTCATCGCAACTACTGGTGGAACGCCGATGCCAACATGAAGGCCCAGATGAAGCCCACGCGCCTCGGTTTTGGCCAATCGCTCGCCGCCAACGGCGACGACCCGCGCGTAGTCTGCTTCGGCCTCGATATCTCCGGCTCCATCACCATCAGCGAATTTTATGCCAAGAATCCCGAGCGCAAATCGCGCTGGATCAGCCTGGGCATCGCCGAGCAATCCGCAACCTCAGCCGCTGCCGGACTGGCCAGGGAAGGCAAGCTCCCCGTCTTCGGCACCTACGCAACCTTTGCAGCCGCGCGCAACCTAGACCAGATCCGTACCTCGATCTGCTACGGCAACTTCAATGTGCTGATTGCGGGCGCGCACGGTGGCGTCAGTGTCGGCCCGGACGGTGCCACTCACCAGGCGCTCGAAGACCTTTTCGCCGTGTGCGGACTGCCCAACATGAATGTGGTCGTTCCCTGCGACATGGTTGAGACGCGCAAGGCCACGGACTACCTCCTGCTCAAGCACGTTGGCCCGAAGTACATTCGCTTTGCTCGCGAGGCGACTCCCATTGTCACCGACGAAAAAACGCCGTTCGTTTTCGGCAAAGCGAATGTCATTCGCCTGCGCCGCGAGTCGCCCAATTTCATCGATGCCTTCGAAACCAGGCTCGAATCCGAATACCGCGATGAAGGCGAAGACCTCACCATCATCGCCTGCGGTCCAATGGTCCCGGAAGCCATGCGTGCCGCGTGGATCCTCAAGTCGGACTTCGGCTACGAAACCCGTGTCCTCAACATGCACACCATGAAGCCGCTCGATAAGGAAGCGATTGTGCGAGCCGCGCGCGATACAAGCGTTGTCCTAACCGCCGAGGAACACCAGATCGGCGCCCTGGCATGGCCAGTTGCCAGCGCCATCACGGAGTCGCCCGAGCTCTATGCCATTCCAGTGATTACCGGCGCAATCGGCGTCAAAGACCGCTTCGGCGACTCCGGAGCCCCCTGGGAGCTGATCAAGGAATTCGAAGTCTCCGCCGAACACATCGCGGCCAAGGCAGTGGAACTGATGGGCGTGAAGAAGTCTCGCTCGGGCGAGCCAGTCTGTGAGGCGCATTTGGTAGGCACTAAATAGTTGAGAAATGAATAACTGCGATGTATACTATACATCGTGAGGCGCACTCAACTCTATCTCGACGACGATCTCTGGAATGCTCTGCACGCGCGTGCTCGGAGCGAGAAAACGACCATCTCCGATCTGGTTCGCCAGGCGGCACGCGAGCGCTATCTCGGCAATTTAGAGGAGCGTCGCAAGGCCATGCTTGCTTTCGTGGGAATCCGGAAGAATCGCAAAGACTTGCCCAATTCCACTGAAGAGTACGTGCGCAGCCTGCGGCGTGACACCCGTCTGGAGAGGCTTGAAAGGCGCGGACGGCCGTGAGTGTTCTGGTCGACTCCGACATTCTCATCGAGATTTCTCGCGAACGAAATCAAGATGTCTTAATTAAGTGGACTCAACTGGCAGAATCGGGAACGGCAATCCTGTGTTCTCCGGTAAGCTCTGCGGAACTGTGGGCTGGAGCGTTGCCGCGCGAGCACGAGGCTACTGTGCAACTCTTTCGCACCCTCCTTTGCGCGCCGATTGACTATGAAACAGGCCGCCAGGCTGGCGATTATCTCCGACAGTATCGCAAGAGTCATGGCTTGGAGGTAAGCGACGCTCTAATCGCCGCAGCGGCAGTAATCAATCGCGCGGAGTTGTGGACCCGGAATCGCAAGCACTATCCGATGAAAGAATTGAATTTTTATTGAGTTCCCAGTGCCGGCTATCTTCCTCGGTACTCACGTTCCCATTTGCCTTCTTTGACCTTCGGATGATAGAACCGCACGAGGATTCGTCTCGTGAAAAGAATTGTTGTTGTCTCCCTCCTCGCTCTTTCCTCGCTCATCGTGTTCGTGGCTGCACGGGCCGCCAATCAAACGCGGCGGATCAATCTACCCACCAGCAAGACTTTGACCCTGCCCGTCCCCGGCTACCTCGCCCGCACCAACAGCTTTCCCGCGACCATCGCCGTCAGCCCTGACGGCGGTTACGCCGCTCTACTCAACCAGGGCTATGGCACGCTGGAGGCTAGTGGTCGCCAATCGATTGCGCTTCTCGATCTCAGCAACAATCAACTGCGCGATTTCCCGGACGACCGCCTCGGGGGAGACGCTCACCAGAGCTATTTCATCGGCCTCGCCTTCTCCAGCGATGGCAAACATCTATACGCCTCGATGGGATCGATCACCGATCCGACGGGCGAACGTCCCGGCAACCTGGGAAATGGCATCGCCGTATACAACTTTGCGGACGGAAAAGTCACGCCAGAGCGCTTCATCAAGATTCCCCCGCAACGCCTCGCAGAAGGCAAAGAAGTTGCCTACGGTGTGCGTAAGACCCCGCCGGGAACCGCGATTCCATATCCTGCTGGCTTCGCGGTTCTGCCGTCAGCAAAGGGCGACCGCCTGCTCATCGCCAATAATCTTGCGGACAACGTGGTATTGCTTGATATCTTCTCTGGAAAAATTGAGAAGTCATTCGCACTCAGACGTAAGAAATTTGATCTCGACCGATCTGTCCCTGCCGAATATCCATATACGGTGGTCGTCAATAAAGCTGGAACCAAAGCGTGGGTCAGCTTATGGAATAGCTCGGCGATTGTGGAATTGGATCTTGAGACGGGAGACGTGTCTCGATCCACGCGGATTGGTCTGTGGAAAGAGAAGGAGTATGACCCTATTGCTCCTGGTTCGCATCCCACGGCGATGCTGCTTAGCCCCAATGAAGAAACGCTCTATGTGACTCTCGCCAACGCCGACTACGTAGCGGCCGTCGATCTGAGAATTGTCGACAGTGCGTGGAGGGTTTATCACACCAACCTCAAGGACCCAGGAGCCGTCCTCCAAGCCATTGCGCTTTCACCTGATGGCAAATACCTCTACGCGGCCAGCGCGTCGCTCGACGCCATCGCCGTGTTCAAAGTCAAAGATCTGCCAAAACTACATGCCGGTGGCAATTACGTCGGTCCTATTGATGAGGAACCCATGGGTTTCATCCCTACCGAGTGGTACCCCAGCGCTCTCGCCATGGTCGGCAATGATCTCCTTATCGCCACCGCCAAGGGCCACGGCAGCGGCCCGAACAACATGAAAGCCACGGTGCAGATTGGCCCTTATCATCGCGAGCAGCCGTACATTGCAACTTTGATCGGTGGCTCCATCCAGCGCCTGCATCTCGCCGACATCGAAAAGAATCTCACCGCCTACACGCGCCAGGTCGAAGATGACAATCTCCTCCACGCTGATCCCGGCAGGATCGAATTCGCAGCCGGGAAGAATCCGATCAAACATGTCATCTATATCCTCAAGGAAAATCGCACCTACGATCAGATTCTCGGCGACCTGCCAGTCGGAGACGGCGATCCCTCTCTTACCATGTACGGAGCCGGCATCACGCCCAACGAGCACAAACTCGCCCTCCAGTTCGGCGTCCTCGACAACTTCTACGACAGCGGAGAGGTTTCCGGCGACGGCCATCTCTGGTCCGATGCTTCCATCACGTCCGACTACAACGAGAAAACGTGGCCGATTGCCTATCGCGGCAAGGAGCGTACCTACGATTTCAGCGGCGCAGTTGCCGAAGAGTATCCGCTCGAACAGGGCATCCGCGATGTCGACGATCCCGCCACCGGCTACCTCTGGGATAATCTCGCCAAACACAACCTGACCTATCGCATCTATGGCGAAATGATGCATCTCACCTGGTGCAAGAACGAAAGGGTGAATTCGCCCGTTGAAGGAACGCCGTCACCTGTTTCCGCTTCATGTTCGTCCCCAGAAATCAAGAAAGGGGATCCGTTGCCCGCCAACGTTGGCAATCCGCGCGGAGGGCCGAGTCCGTGGCCATGGGCCGTGCCTCGTCTAAAAAGCGTCCGCCCAACCAAAGCCGCGCAGCGCGACCATTTTGATCCTCTTTATCCGGATTTCGAGGTCGACTACCCCGATCAACTCCGCGCCGATGAATTCCTGCGCGAATTCGACCAGTTTGTGAAAGCGAAGGGAACGCACAAAGAATTGCCGCAGCTCATCCTGCTCTATCTGCCCGACGACCACACCGGAGGCACGCGCCCCGGCAAGCCCACTCCACAGGCCTCAGTCGCCGACAACGATCTAGCCGTCGGCCGCGTCGTCGATGCCGTCTCCCACAGTCCGTACTGGGACGACACTGCAATCTTCGTCGTCGAAGATGACGCACAAAATGGGGCGGATCACGTCGACGCACATCGCTCGATTGCCCTTGTAATCAGCAAGTATTCGCCGCACGCAGCACGGCCTTTTGTTGACCATCACTTCTACACCACCGCCGGCATGATGCATAGCATGGAAGATCTGCTCGGCCTTCCCCCCATGAATCTGTTCGACGCCCATGCCCCGCTGATGGCTCCGCTCTTCGCGGGCCCCGGAACGCAGCCGCCATTTCAGGCCGACGACCAGAACCTGCGCAGCGGCCTCATTTATCGGGTAAATGAAAAGAAATCCGCCGGCGCGAAGGAATCATCAAGAATGGATTTCTCCCGTCCTGACGCAAACGACGCGGAGAAGCTCAATGTAATCCTCTGGCAAAACGCCAAGGGCACCGCGCCTATGCCTGTTGCCGGCCGTTCACATTCCGAACCATAGACTAAGTTAGAATTCCCTCGTGGGGTCTCCAATCGCGTGCACTAACCTGCGCAAAACCTACGACGGCAAAGTGGAAGCCGTCCGCGGCCTTAGTCTGCGCATTGATGCTGGCGAATGCTTCGGGCTGCTCGGACCGAACGGGGCGGGGAAGACTACCACCATCGAGATCCTCGAAGGCCTGCTCGCGCCCACCTCCGGCGATGTTCGTATCTTCGGCCACCCGTGGAGCGACAATCCCCGCCAGTTGCGCGAGTGGATAGGCATCTCACTGCAGGAGACGCGGCTCTCGGAAAAATTGACCGTCCGCGAGACCATCGAGCTCTTCGCCAGCTTCTACGACGAGCCACGCCCCTCCGCCGAAGTCCTCGACGAATTGCAGCTCGCCGAAAAATCCGATAGCTGGGTCGGCAAACTTTCGGGAGGCCAAAAGCAGCGTCTCGCCGTCGCGACCGCGCTCGTCGGCAACCCACGCATCCTGTTTTTGGACGAACCCACCACCGGACTCGATCCCCAAAGCCGCCGCCAGCTCTGGGACATCATTCGTGTCTTCCAGAAGAAAGGTGGAACGGTTCTCCTCACCACTCATTACATGGATGAAGCCGAGCGCCTCTGCGACCGCCTCGCCATCGTCGATCACGGCGTGATCATCGCGGAAGGCACGCCCGCCGATCTTATCGATCGCCTCGGCGGCCACCACATGGTGGAGTTCCAGATCACCCGGCACGCCGGCTCGAATGGAGACAGCAAGCCCGCCGAAGTCGAAGCTTGGCGGGCACTCCCCAGCGTCCAGTCCGTCCGCAGTGACGATTCGACCGTCTGCCTCAGCGTGCGCGAGCCGCATCTCACCATTCCGGCTCTGCTCGCCACGCTCCAGCAGGAGGGTCATCAACTCGAGCATCTCAGCACTCGTCAGGCCAGCCTCGAAGACGTTTTTGTGCGTCTTACCGGCCGCCACTTGCGGGAAGAATGAAGAATAAAAATCAAATGGCCACCGAAACCACGACCCCGCAAGCACCCAAAGTCGAGAACCCCCCGCCGATCTCCCCCGCGCCCCAGCCACGCCCGGGCCGCTGGTCCTCTTACCGGCACCTGCTTTGGGCCCGTCTTCTCGAACTGAAGCGTGAGCCTGAAGTCGTCTTCTGGGTCTTCATCTTTCCGCTGCTGCTCGCTCTCGGATTGGGCGTCGCCTTCCGCAACAAGCCTGCAGACGTCAGTTCGGTCGTTTTAATCGCCGGCGAGGGCTCCCAGAAGACGTTGTCCATGTTGCAGAATTCCCCGCAACATTCGAGCATTCGCGCGACCGTCCTCGACCGGGATGCCGCGCTCAAGGGCTTCCGCTTTGGCAAGTTTGATTTAGCCATCGAGCCTAGGCCCGACGGCAGTTACACGTATCATTACGATCCGGCGCGTCCCGAAAGCGTGCTCTCCAAGGCCGAAGTCGATGCTGCCCTGCAATCCGCGGCCGGACGAAAAGATGTCATTGCCACCTCCACGCAAGCCTCCAGCGAGCCGGGCTCGCGCTACATCGATTTCCTCATCCCCGGCCTGCTTGGCATGAACCTGATGAACTCCGGTATGTGGGGAGTTGGCTTCGCGCTGGTAGAAATGCGGCAGCGCAAATTGCTGAAGCGCTTCGTAGCGACGCCCATGCGGAAGAGCGATTTCCTGCTGGCGCTCGTTAGCAGCCGTCTCGTCCTGATGGTCATTGAAGTCGCCCTGCTCCTCGGCTTCGGAGTCGTGGTCTTCCACACGCCCGTCCAGGGCTCGATCGTATCTGTCGTCGTGCTCGGTTCAATTGGTGCGATTGCATTCGGTGGAGTTGGCCTGCTCACGGCCTGCCGT
Source organism: uncultured Acidobacteriaceae bacterium (assembly GCA_963821295.1). Classification (GTDB taxonomy): domain Bacteria; phylum Acidobacteriota; class Terriglobia; order Terriglobales; family Acidobacteriaceae; genus Acidiflorens. The sequence continues at coordinate 267,446 of CAWGDB010000006.1, forward strand.
GCGCAAAAAATTGAAAGCGTCTCCGGCCTCATCAACCTGGTCATGATGCCCATGTGGATTTTCTCCGGAGTCTTTTTCTCCTACGAACGATTTCCCGCCATCGCCCAACCTTTCATCAAGGCCCTGCCGCTGACCGCGCTAAACGATGCGCTGCGGTCCACAATCACCGAAGGAGCAACCCTAGCCTCGCAATCCGGACGCCTGCTAGTCCTCGCAATCTGGGGAGGAGTGTCGTTTATCCTGGCGCTGCGCTGGTTTCGCTGGACGTAGAGTAACTCTCAGCCGTCAGTCCTCGGCCTCAACTATCAGCAGCCGTTAGATCTAACGCGTGGATCCGTGTCATCCTGAGCGAAGCGAAGGACCCCTGCGGTCTTCTCAGCAGCAAGTCTGCGGCAAGGACGCGTCTCGAGGCTAACTCCTTATATCAGAATACTTTACATGTAAGTCCTTTAGATTCAAAGACCAGGCAAAAAATCCCGCCAAGTCTTTGATTCTACAAGACCGCCCTGTGGGGGTCTCGTTCCAGAATCGTAATTCCTTGGTGACAATGAAAAACCAGCCTGTTACACTCTTCTGTCCACTTACTAAGTGGAAAAATGGCACGCCTCCCCCTGCTGTAACAATGCTCCGAATCGCAAACGAGTAGTGACCCCATGAGAAAGTTACTCAAACTCAAGAGGGCCGGACCACTGTCCCTGCGAGCAGCCATCCGTTTGCTCGAGGCGCAGCCATGAGCAAGGGTAGCGATACCTATTACGCCGTCCTCGGCATTCCTGAGAGCGCAACGCAGGACGAAATCAAGCGAGCATACCGGGATTTGATTCGGCAGGTACACCCCGATCATGTCCCGAATGCGACGCCGTATTGGAAGCGAACCGCGGAGGAAAAGAGCAAGGAACTCAATGAAGCCTATCATGTGCTCGTTGACCCAGATCGACGGTTGGCCTATGACGAGCGATTAGCCACGTATCGCCAGAGATTCGCACCTGCTCCGTCCTCTTGGCAGCCGGAGGTCGATGTAACTCCGCCGCCAAGTTCAAATATTCGGCCGCCAAATCCTCGCGTGGGAAGACGCAAAGCGGGAAGGCGCAAAGGAAGATACAACTGGCGACCGCTCCTGCTTTGGGCGGGTAGATATCCTTTTCTCGCTGGTTGTATGGTTGTTGTTATGTTACTGCCCGCTGTTGGGCTCTTGGTTGGCCTCAGGCAACATAAAGCTGCTGGAAGTGTTTCGGCCTCCGACGGTTTCTATTCTGCATTTCCTTGCCTCGATCCACACGATGTTGTCTCTCCCATTGACGGCAAGCCGTGCCGAAAACCCGATAGCGCCACTATGACGGCTGATCCGCCCGACCCGAATCCCCCCATCAAACTCACCACTCCGAAATGGTTTTATGTCACCTCAAACGGAATCCGTCCCTTGGGCGGAGTGCCTGACGACGATACCTGCACGCGCATACGTGCGAAGAACCCCGCAGCCTGCGAAGCCAGTCTTAGGTTTTGTCCTCTGGGAGTCTGGTCGAGGAGCTGCGTCAGCTATTCAAAATGGAAGAAGAACAACGTCGACCCGCCGCGTGTTGAGAAATTGATTCCAGTGTGGCCTTCGCAGTAAGCCGATCCCCGGCCCGCACCTCTATCCCGCACCTCTACTGAAGTTGCACCTAAGCGTTCAAAGAGTATACTGGCGCGGGTTCAAAACCCGAGGAGAGAGAAACATGCTGCGAAACACTTCGTTAATACTATGCCTCGCGCTTGCGGCAATGGCTGTCGGCTGCTCGAATGCCCCCGCTCCGGCTCCCGATACACGCGCCGCCGATGTGAAAGCGGTCAAGGACGTCGAGGCGGCCTGGGTGAAAGACGCCAACTCCAAGGACCCCGCCAAATGGGCCGCCTATTTTACCGAGGACGGTTCAGGGCTATACCCCGGTGGTCCGACGCTGAATGGGAAGGCCGCAATCCAGGCGGCAATGGCGCCGTTCTTTTCCGATCCCAATTTTGCGTTGACCTTTGAATCCACGCGGTCGATGGCTTCAAAGAGCGGCGACATGGTCTATTCGCAGGGCACCTACTCGATGACCATGACCGACCCCAAGACCAAGAAGCCGATGACCGATAAAGGGAAGTTTCTGACGGTCTACGCCAAGCAGCCAGATGGAAGCTGGAAGGCTGTAGCCGATACCTTCAACTCCGATTCCCCCATGATGTAGGGACTTTCTGAGAACGGTGCCCCGAGGTTCGCGTCCGTTGATGCGGACGCTAACCATGGAGCTTAACAAGATTCTCGTCAAAATTGGCGGTTATGTGGTGAGGGAGCTCTGCCCCGTCTATCCGAAGCAAAGTCGCGGTGAAAGTCACCGCACAACCTTCCTAGACTCTTGCCTTCTTATACTCATCGAAGGCATCCAGGAATCGGTCGATATCCTGTTTGGAGAGGTAGTAGGGCGTCGACAAACGCAGCTTGTAGGGATCGCCGCCGCGGATGCGGATTTTCTTTTCCTTCCACATCCAGTTTTCAAGATCCATGCGAGCGATGGGCGGCACATTCACCGTCGCAATTGCGCACCGCAGCGAGGCGTCCGGTGAAGTCCAGGACTCAGCCCCTCGCTTGATCATGGCTTCCAGAATGTAGTCGCAGAGTTGGCGCTGCCGGAGCTCGATTCGGTCCATGCCAATGTCGTTTGCGAGTTGAATGGCGGCACGCAGTCCCCAAAGCGCAGGCACGTTCGAACTGCCGATACGTTGAAAGCGCTCGGCGCGAAGCTGCGGTTCGTCCCAACCCTCGGTCGCAATCGTGTTCCACAAGCGGTCAATCATTTCGTCGCGTACAAAAAGGAAGCCCGAACCTTTGGGCGCTTGCAGCCACTTGTGGGGACTCGACGAATACATGTCGCAGCCGAGATCGTGCAGGTTGAGACGCATCATGCCGGAAACGTGCGCGCCATCGACCGCGGAGATAATTCCTTTGCTGCGAGCCAACCCGCAGATTTCCTTTGCCGGCAGTACCACACCTGAATAGGTCGTGATATGGCTGAAGAAGATTACTCGCGTGCGCGGGGTGATCGCATCGCTAAACAAAGTCAAAACCTGGGCGGGGTTCTTCACCGGCTTCGGCAACACAATTTTCTTCACCACGATCCCATACCGTTTGGCGCGCAAGTTCCAGGGATGTTCGCCCCCGGGATGTTCCTGATCGGTCATCAGGACTTCGTCTCCTGCCTTCAGATCGACTCCGTTTGCGATGTAACTGTTCGCCTCGGTGGCGTTGCGGAGCAGCGCAATCTCGTTGCGATCGCAACCGACGAACGCCGCCAGCGGGTCGCGAAACTCGTTCCAGGACGCGTATCCCCAGATCGGATAATCCTCGGGGTCGGCCTGGTTCAACTTCTCGGTCGTCTCATACCCCTCAAACACCGCGCGCAGCACAGGCGCCGGACTCGATCCGACGGTGCCGTTATTCAGATATACCTCGTCGCCAGGAATCAGGAATTGCTTGCGCAGTTCATGCCAGTAGGTATCCTCGTTCGAATCATATAGAGGCCGGTCCGGCAAATGTGACGGCATAGACTCGAGTTGCGCCCACAAGTTCCCAGGCCATGTCAGGCTGGCCCCTACCGCCAGAGACGAGGCAAACGACGAGGATAAGAAAGCGCGACGGTTGATCATGTGGGAACGGCCTTTCTAAAACGCGTCATGGTAACACCGAGTGTGGAGAATGAGAAAAAATCCTGGAAAATTGAGCCTCGGGCTACCAGATGCGACTCGTCAGCAACGAGCATCGGGATATTTCGAGGCTCGTAACTCGCGGCTCGCAGCCGCCTGGAACCGCCACAAGATCGCTCCCGAGGCGAAATAACGGGTAACTCTACGGCGGTTGCCCGCGTCCAAGTATGTGGGGGAAATTCGTCCCATCCCGACTAGCCATCGGGCGTATAATAACTTCAACCGACCGGGTTCCCGCGGGGTGTTCAAATGTCGTTGCATAAGACGCTCATTCCCCTGAGTTTACTGGCGCTAGTGGCGATGCTCGCCCAGGCCCAGGTTCAAAACTCGCAGACTTCAAGCTCTCCGACCCCAACCGCGTCGAGTTCGTCGACCGATCAAACGACAACCGCTCAGACGACCGATCAGACGGAGCCTGAGCAAACGAAGAAGGATCAAGCAGCCCAAACTCCTGCGCCTCCTGCGGCGACTCCCTCAACATCGCAGCCCAGCACGCCTGCGCCTTCGAATCCGGCACCTTCGCAATCTCCGACGACTCCGGCAACCGACTCTTCCGCCGCGCCGACTCTTCCGCCTACCGTCCAGGAGCCTCCCCCCAGCAAAGTCAAGCACGATGGCGGCGAGGACGATGTGGACGCCATCGGAAACCGCAAGATCGGTGGACGAGGCCTGGGCGACTGGTACTCGCTCGAAACGGAAATAAGAATTGGCAAGCAATACTCAATGCAGGTTGACAACAGCGTGAAGATGATCACCGACCCAGTGGTGACCGAGTATGTGAACCGGATCGGCCAGAATCTGGTGCGGAATTCGGATGCGAAAGTACCGTTTGCGATTAAGGTCATCGACTCCGACGAGATCAACGCATTTGCGCTACCGGGCGGATTCTTTTACGTCAATTCCGGCTTGATTCTGGCCGCGGACGAAGAGGCAGAACTCGCAGGTGTGATGGCGCATGAGATTGCCCACGTTTGCGCACGCCACCAGATGCGGCAGATGACACGAGCGAATTGGGCGCAAATCGGCACGCTTCCGCTCATTTTCGTTGGAGGTGGAATCGGTTACGCCGCCTATGAAGCCGCTGGGCTCGGACTGCCGGTGACCTTCATGAAGTTCCAGCGCAATTTCGAAGCCGAGGCGGATTATCTTGGGCTGCAATACATGTACAAGACCGGCTACGATCCGCAAGCCTTCATCAGCTTCTTCGAAAAGATTCAGGCGAAGGAGAAGAAGAAACCGGGCACGCTTGCCAAGGCCTTCGCATCGCACCCCCAGACTCCGGATCGCATCGAGAAGTCGCAAGAAGAGATTGCCACCATCCTGCCCGCGAAGGCGGAATACATTGTGTCAACCTCGGAGTTTGACGACGTGAAAGCCCGTCTGGCCATGATCGAGAACCGGCATAAGGTGATCGATGACAAGGAAGGCAGCAAGCCCACGCTGCGGCGGGCGTCCAGCACCGATAAGTCCGGCGGTTCGGACAAGAGCGGCGACGATGACCGGCCCACCCTCAAGCGGCGGCCCGACAGCGACTCAGGTCAGAATTAGCCGTTCAAAAACTAAAACTAAAGAAGTAAAGCCGGCAGATACATTGTATCTGCCGGTTCTTTTCCTGCGGTGATCTTAAGATCTGATGGCTAAGAGATCCGATGGTTGAGGCCTGACGGTCAATTCGGGTGGCGAATCCTCACGATCCGGCTGCGACGGATTTCACCTTGATGGTTGTACCCTCCACCGCACCCGTCACCTTCGCCTTGGCGCCTGCGAGCTTATCGAGCTCATCGAGAGCGGGTGTGTCTGAAGTCTCCAGCGTGTACACCTTGTCACCCACCACGAGCGAGTAGTTCGCTCCGTGTTTGACGCAGGCCCGTGTGCAGTCGGCGGCGCTGCCCGGCATCTGATGCTTCGCCCCGCACATGCTGTCGCTGACCTCGCCCGTCAGCGTTTGACTCTTCGCAGCCAGTGCTGGAACCGCCGCCATCCCCAACAGTAACTGCACCCCCACAACTGCAGTCGCAATTCGATTAATTTTCATTCGGCTTCTCTCCTCGAAGAAGGCTTGATATTTATGATGCCAACATAATGCTCCCCACACAAACCGCAAGGCTACATCTCATTCTATGCCTGACCTTGGGAATACATTGTCTATTGCTGCTTGAAATGGATTGTCACGTCCACTGTCTTGCTCTTGGCGTCCAAATCCTCGTCGAGATGAGTTGAATACTGCAATCCCCTGGGCAGAAACCGTGCGGCATCGTCCAGAAATTTTCGCGCATAGGTGGCGTTGTAAGGATCTCCTTCACGCAAGGTCCATGCCTCCCGCAAACGATCCTTCGAGGCACTGTCCACGCCTATGATCTCCAATTCTCCCATCATGTAGCGCTCCCCTTCGCTGATCTGAATGTTGTATTGTACGGTAGCATTGTCGTCGTCAATTGTTGCCTGGGGCTTGATCTGGACCGTCATGTAGCCGCGGCTGTAGTAGAGATTGCTCAGGCTTTCCTCGTCCCTCTCCAGACGTACCGGGTTCGCGGGTTGGCCCGTGATCAGATGAAACAGGTGCGAAGCCTCGTCCGCTGTGACCGCGGAATTTCCCGTCCATGTGACACCAGAAACCGAATACATTTTGCCGGGCGTTACCGGTAGCATCACGTCTACATCGATTTCATTTGGAGCCGCCTCTTCCGGTTTCGTTTCCGGTTCGCTTACGACATGCGGTTCCGGTGGGCCAAACGCAGCCCTCAAATAGCCGCGCTCAAGATAGAGCGGCAAGAAATCATTTTGAGCAATCGTCGCTAATCCGGAACGGACGTATTGGGCGCCGGCGAGAGTGCGGGCGGCATTCTTGAGGAAGACAACCTGGTCGGTGGAGGCGCCCGGAAATTGCACGTTGCGAATGTGGATCCTGATTTCCTCGACCCGGTAGACGATGCGGATTAAGTCTCCGCTACCCTGCTTTGCCTCGCGCTGAAAGTCGACGCGGCCCGCATAGCGCTTTTCACTAAGCAGCGCCTGCAGAGCCTGATTCACTTCATCCGGCAGCGTTCCTGAGGCCGGCAGTAATTGCGTGAACAACGGAACGCGTTGCTCGATGTCCGCAAGCAGCTCCGCATCGGTAAACCAGACGAAGTTCTCAAAACTTGCCGGGACAAGCTTGCTCCTATCGACATCCGCGAGCTGCAAATCCAGTTTGACGCCGGCATCCGAATAAGAAAACGAATAGACAACATTGGAGAAGACGCCAGATTCTCCCAGTCGGTGCGCGGCCTCCTGGAAGTCGCCCTCAGCGGCATCCTGTCCAATTTGCAGACCGCTGGCGGCAAGAATTTCCTTGCCCGTATAGCGCGCGCTGCCCTTTGCGTTCAGCGCTAGAAGCCGATGAGGTGTAGAAGCAACCGCCCGGTCGTTAGAACTGCGTCTTTGTGCCGCGCTTAATGACACCAAAACAACACAGAAAAGAGGGATGAGTACAAGCCGCTTCTTCATTTGGATCGCTTGGCGGCCGGAATTGACGCGAAATTCTTTTGCTTCACCGCAATATCCATAAACGCCCGGGCGGCGCGGCTCAACGACTTGTCTTTACGGAAGACCAGTGCGAGGTCGCGGCGGATTTCCAGGTCGGCCAGAGCAATGGCGACCAGGGCTTTTGCCCGAATATCATCCTCTATATTAGACCGTGCAATAAAACCTACACCAACGCCAGCCGCCACAAACCGCTTGAGTAGTTCGCTGGAATCCAGTTCCATCGCCAGATTTGGCTTCACGCGGTGGTCATAAAACAATGCATCGAGTGCGTCCCGCGTATGCCCAAGCTTTGGCACCACCAACGGATAAGCCGCTACTTCGGGCACGGTGACCGTCTTTTTCGCTGCCAGCGGATGCTTCGGCGCGGTGATGGCCACCAGGTGATCGCGATGAATCATCTGCGCCTCAAGCCGGTTGTCATTCACGGGCAGCGAGACCACCCCAAAATCCACCGCGTTTTCCAGAATTGACTCGAGAATCTTCGCGTAGTCGGAGCGTTTGATGCTCACCGCTACGTTAGGATAGTCACGTTTGAACTGGGCAAAGACCTCCGGCAGGATGTGCAGGCATGTGCCTTCATTGGCGCCAACCACGATTTCACCGCGAGGGACGCGCTCAGTCTCCGCAATTTCTGTGAGAATCGTCTTGCGATGTTCGATCGTTTCCTCGCCATATTTAAAAAACAGTTTGCCGGCAGCGGTGAGGGAGACACGTCCGCCAGAACGGTCGAGCAAACGCGCGCCGACCTCTTCTTCAAGGGCGCGAATCTGCGAGGAGATGGCGGGCTGCGTTCGAAAACGTTTCTCGGCCGCCCGCGAGAAACTCGATAGGCGTGCTACTTCCAGGAAGATTTCGAGCTGGTCAAAATCCATGGTGGAGTCGGTCGCTCACACTATAGCGAGGTCGGGGGGATCATTCAATCAGCGGTTTGCCAGGACCTTAGGGCCGCGAGCGGCGATCAGCTTGTCGTCCGTTGTCACCACTGTGAGCCCAAACACCTTCGCCGACGCAACCAGGAATTGGTCGGTTGGGTCTCCATGAGGCAGGTCAATGGTAGCGAGTGTCTGCGCAACTTCAAAATGGCGATTTCCTTCCTCAAGTAGACACCACCTTCGCAACGAATATCAATTCAGGAAGATTCCCGAATTAGTGCGCAAGCATTCGGAGTGAGAGGCCGGCGCCACACTTCTCGATTTATCTGTCGGCCAAAACTTCGCGCTGCATTCCCGCCGTGAGTAACTCATCTGCGCATCGGCAGTGATCTTGTTGGCCTTCGGCCATTCCGTGAGAATGGGCACGTGGCACGGCTTTTCATCCACTCCAATCATCGGATGCAAACACCGGCCGCTCAGCAGGACAAGTCACGAGGGAACTTATAACGTCATGAGGAGAATTCATCGAATGAAATCGAAGTTGCTTTTCGTTGCAATGCCTGCCCTGTTTATGGCTTGCATTCTGGCTGCTGCCCAGGCTAGACCTGCGGCCGGCAAAGTGCTTGTACCCGATTCCAGCATTGAACGCGCAGCGGACATTGGAAGGTTTGCGCATACCAACGTTCGGGTGTTCGTGCCGACTCAGGCTCCAATCACAAAACAGGTCGTGGGACCGCCATATGCGGGATACGCCTATGAGACGCCGGCTTCCCTGGCGTGCGTTTATGGTCTGGTGAGCGTCGTCACGGGCTGCAATCCGAACAAAGTAACTGCGGTTCCCACGGGCGGCGGAAGAATGATCGCGCTAGTCGATGCCTACGACGCGCCGAACGTGGCGAGCGACCTGGCAAAGTTTTCTACCCAGTTCGGATTGCCGGCGGCCAGCTTTCAAGTTGTGTATGCGAGCGGCAAGAAGCCGGCCTATGACATGGGGTGGGAGCTTGAAGCGTCGCTGGATGTAGAGTGGGCGCACGCGATGGCTCCGAATGCCAAGATCGTGCTGGTCGAAGCCGCGTCCAGCAACTACACCGACCTGATGGTTGCCGAGGATATGGCGAGCAAAATGGTCAATGCGGCGGGCGGCGGAGAAGTCTCCAACAGTTGGGGAGGAAGCGAATTCGCCGGCGAGAAGACCTACGACGCGCACTTCGTGAAGGCCGGCGTTGTTTTTCTCGCCTCCGCTGGAGATTATCCTGGCACCAGCTATCCGAGCACGTCGCCGAATGTGGTAGCGACGGGCGGCACGACGGTACGCCGCAATCCATCAACCGCCGCTTTTGTAGCGGAAGCCCCGTGGGACAGCGCGGGCGGAGGCATCAGCCCGATCGAACTGCGCCCGGCCTATCAGAACGGGATCGCGGGCATCGTCGGAAATTACCGCGGTGTTCCCGATCTTTCCTTCAACTCCAATCCGGTCACCGGTGTTTGGATCTACGACACGAATGTCGGCGGGTGGACCATCGTGGGCGGGACGAGCGTGGCCTCGCCGTCGCTGGCAGGAATCCTGAACCTGGCGGGAAGCTTCTACACGTCCTCGAACGCGCAGTTGATTGCGATTTACGGAAAACTTGGCGTCGCGACGTCGTTCACGGACATCGCCTCCGGCTACTGTGGCCCGTATGGAGGCTACACGGCGGGTATGGGATGGGATGCCTGCACGGGTGTCGGGAGCGATAAGGGGATGGTTGGGAAGTAGGGAGCTAAGATAAGAAAACAAATCCTGAACCTTAGAATCAGAAAGCGGCCCACCAGCGATGGTGGGCCGCTTTATTTGGTGATGCGATGCTTCAGTGGTTTACCAGAACCTTAAGGCCGCGAGCGGCGATCAGCTTGTCGTCCGCTGTCACCAATGTGAGCCCAAACACCTTCGCCGACGCAGCCAGGAATTGGTCGGCTGGATCTCCGTGAGGCAGGTCGATGGTAGCGAGTGCCTGCGCAACTTCAAAGGTCAATGGCGCTTCCTTCAGCGGCGTCGCCGCCAAAGCCCGGGATACCCACGTGGTGAATCCCTCCGGAATTTTGACGCGGCCCTTGCGGTGCAGGAGAAAAAACTCCCAGATACTGATCGGAGAGAGCCAGAGTTCGTTGGCAGGATCAGTGAGGGCTTTGGCGACGCGTGGAGAAAGCCGGTTTGACTTCGCGACGGTCCAGATCCAGATATGCGTGTCGAGAAGGAGTTTCAATCGCGGTGAGCCTCCCAATCGTCGAGGCTGCCGGTAGGACCGACGATATCGCCCACGATTTCGATCGTGCCCTCCATACATCCAAGCCAGTGCTTCGGGCGCGGTTGCGGCGCCGGAGGCATCACTTCCGCTACCGGTTCACCGAACCGGGTCACGCGAATCGGCTTGCGAGTCTTGCGGACCTCCTCCAGGAGGCCCAGGCACTTGGCTTTGAACTCGGAAATCGCGACTTCTTTCATGAATTAGATGGTACCATGGTCAATTACCATGGTCAAACAATGTGATAACAGCCAACCGTAACTTGTTCGTCGTGAAATCTGATGTAAGAATCAAACAAGATCGCGCCCGACGAGGAATATAAAAGCTGTGAGATCTCTGCAGAGCAAATACATCTTCGGGTTGGTCGGCTTCCTCTTCTTGGCAACGATTTCAGGTCTGGCGCAAGCAACGCACGATCCATGGCTGATTCTTGCGAGCGGAGCGACGGGCGCCATTAACATCCACACCACACGAGAGGAATTGGTGCGGTTGTTCGGGGCGTCGAACGTCGTAGATCACGACGCTGATGTTGGTGATGGAGAAATAGAACCGGAGACAGTTTTGTTCCCCAACGACCCGGAGCGTCGAATTGAGATCCTCTGGAAGAACCCGAGTAAGCGGTCTGTTCCCGACCGCGTCAGCATTCGCGGAAAGGCAAGTCGCTGGCATGCCGTGCACCGAATTTCTCTGGGAACTACCCTGACCCAGCTAGAGGGCGTTAATGGTCGTCCGATTCGCCTCGACTTAAGGGACGATGGGACCGATATGGCAAATGAGCTGATCTCGTGGCATGGAGGCTCGCTCGAGAAAGACTTTCAAGGGGAAGGCCACGTCATTTTATGGTTGGTGTGCACGCCGACCCAAGCGACTGCGCCGAAGGCACCTCGCGACTTCGGCGGGGAATCTAACACCCCGGAGATGAAAAAGCTGAATCTCTATATCACCGAGATAACATGGGTATTCCCGCCCCGAGCGCAGCCCTAGAGAATCAGCTCCTACACCCCAATTACCGCGACCAGTTCCTTCACCGCGCCCACGCTCTTCTCCAGCGCCGTTTTCTCTTCCGCGCTGAGCTTAATCTCGATGATCTGCTCAATACCCTTAGAGCCCAGCTTCACCGGAACACCCACAAAAAGCCCCTTGATGCCGTACTCCCCATCGAGGTAAGCGGCGCACGGGAGAATCTTTTTCTTATCTTTGAGGATCGCCTCGACCATCTCGGTGGCCGCGGCGGACGGCGCATAATACGCGGAGCCGGTTTTCAGATACTTGACGATCTCGGCGCCGCCGTCCCGCGTGCGCTGCACCAGGCGATCAAGCGTAGCCTTGTCCATCAGTTCGGTGATCGGAATGCCCGCCACGGTGGAGTAGCGGGGAAGCGGAACCATGGTGTCGCCGTGTCCGCCGAGCACGAAGGCATTCACGTTCTCAACGCTAACCTTAAGTTCGTCAGCGATGAAGGCACGGAAGCGGGCCGAGTCGAGCACTCCCGCCATGCCGATGACGCGCTCGCGCGGGAAGCCGCTGATTTTGAACGCGGCCTGCGCCATCGCGTCCAGAGGATTCGAGACGATGATGAGGATGCAGTTCGGCGAATAATGCACAACCTTGCCGACCACATCGCTCATGATTTTGTAATTCGTATTCAGAAGATCGTCGCGGCTCATACCGGGCTTGCGTGGGATTCCGGCAGTGATGACGACGATATTGGAGTTCGCCGTATCGGCGTAATCGTTGGTGCCGATCACATAAGAATCGCGTTTTTCAATCGGCATAGCCTCGAGCAGGTCGAGACCTTTGCCTTGGGGGACTCCGTCGATGATGTCGATCAGCACCACATCGGCGAGTTCTTTGGAGGCAATCCAGTGAGCGGCGGTAGCGCCCACGTTTCCAGAACCAACAATCGTAACTTTATTGCGCATGAAGTTTCCTTTCCAAATCGTTAACAAAATGTTTTTGTAGAGACGCGGCTTGCCGCGTCTGTCGCGCTCGTCTGGCGTTCGTCCGGCGTGGAGACGGGGCAAGCCCCGTCTCTACAAGTTAGTCAGCCGCTACCGCAACCTGCATATTCTCGATCATGCAAGTGGCGAACTCGCTGGTCTTTACCTTGGTCGCGCCTTCCATCAGCCGCTCGAAATCATACGTCACTTTCTTCTGTTCGATCGTACGCTCCAGGCTATGCTCGATAAGATCGGCCGCTTCGCTCCAGCCGAGGAATCGGAACATCATAACTCCCGAAAGAATGACGGAGCCGGGATTGATCACATCCTTGTCGGCATACTTGGGAGCGGTGCCATGGGTCGCCTCGAAGATCGCAAAGCCGTCGCCAACATTAGCTCCCGGAGCGATACCTAAACCGCCAACCTGCGCGGCGCACGCGTCCGAAATATAGTCGCCGTTCAAATTCGGCGTTGCCAACACCTTGTATTCGTCGGCGCGCGTCACCACCTGTTGGAAGATCGAATCGGCAATGCGGTCGTTGATGAGCAGCTTCTTCTTCCATGCGCCCTTGCCGTGGGTTGAGTAGATCGAATCGAGACAATCTTTCACTTCCTTGTAGATCGTCTGGCGGAAGTCTTCCTGGGCGAATTCGAGGCCGGGCTCAACGAGATTGGCGTTCTGCTCGATGGTGAGGTTGGGATTCTTGTCCTTGTTGTCCAGAATCCAGCTCTCGCGCTCGGTAACAATCTGGCTCCGGAACTCTTGGGTAGCGAGGTCGTATCCCCACTGGCGGAACGCGCCTTCGGTGAACTTCTGAATGTTGCCCTTGTGAACGAGCGTGACCGACTTGCAGTTATTCTCGAGAGCATGCTGAATCGCCATGCGCACCAGGCGCTTGGTCCCGGTCACTGAAATCGGCTTGATGCCGACGCCCGAATCGAGCCGAATCTGCTTCTTGCCGCCCTTCAGCATATCTTTGTTGAGGAATTCGATGAGGCGCGCTACTTCGGGCGTGCCCTGTTCCCATTCAATGCCGGCATAAACGTCTTCCGTATTTTCGCGGAAAATCACGAGGTCCATGCGCTCGGGATGCTTCACGGGCGACGGCACGCCGCGATAATACTTCACGGGACGAATGCAAGAATACAAGTCGAGTATCTGGCGCAGGGCCACGTTGAGTGAACGGATACCTCCGCCGACTGGCGTAGTGAGCGGCCCTTTAATGGCTACCCGGAATTCGCGGATGGCGCTGACCGTATCATCGGGCAGCCAGTTATTAAATTGAGACTTCGCCTTCTCGCCCGCGAACACTTCATACCACGCGACTGAGCGTTTGCCCTCATATGCCTTTTCAACGGCAGCATCGAAGACGCGAACCGACGCCTTCCAGATGTCGCGTCCGGTACCATCGCCCTCAATAAAAGGTATGATGGGCCGATCGGGCACGCGGTACTTGCCATTGCTGTATTCAATTTTTTGCCCGTTGGATGGGACCGGAACTCCGTTGAACGACGCCATGAGTATTGCCTCCAGAAATTTATGAGTTCAGAAATAATTATAAAGAATAGTGAAAGAAGGGAGCGAAACTCGACGGACATTATCACGCCATCGTGTGACGCCCATCACACAGGGACGTGCCTGGTCGCTTTGCGATCCTTTGGGTAGAGACGCGGCTTGCCGCGTCTGTTTTCGGATATGCCTCGCAAGCCTTACCCAGAACTCGACTGTCCGAAGATTCTAGCGTTCGATTTTGACCGATTTCACGACTACTTCCTTGTTGGGCTTGTCCTGGCGGTTGCGGGGAGCCTTCGAGATCTTCTCCACCACATCGTAGCCTTCCACAACTTCCCCGAAAATGGTGTGCTTGCCCGTAAGCCACTCCGTCTTGCCCACAGTAATAAAGAACTGCGAACCGTTTGTATTCGGGCCGGCATTGGCCATGGCGAGCTTTCCAACCTTGTCGAAGCGATGCGGCGAACCCTTGGTTTCATCCTCGAACTGGTAGCCTGGACCGCCCATGCCCGTGCCCATGGGATCTCCGCCCTGAATCATGAAGTCGGGGATCACGCGATGGAAGATGGTTCCGTTGTAAAGCGGATCTTTGACTTTCTTGCGCGAGGTGGGATGCGTCCACTCGCGTTTGCCCTCGGCTAGCTCGGTAAAGTTGGCGACGGTCTTGGGCGCCTCTTTTTCAAACAGGCGGCAGACAATCGTTCCCTCGCTGGTTTCAATGACGGCATAAGTGCCGGGTGGACGGGTCATAGTCTCCTCTTGTGCTTTCGTGGAATATGAGTGCGGCAACCTGCTTTTTACGTCGTTTCACGGCTTGGCCGATCGTTTGGCCTTGGCGCGGTTATGAGCCACCTTTTTTGATTTCGATATGTTCGATCTTGACCGGGTGGAATGGACGGTCATTGCTTGGATCACGAGACATCCGCGCGATCTGCTTCACCAGCGTCACCGCCGCCGCATCGCACTGGCCAAAGATCGTGTAGTGTCCGCTCAGGTGCGCGCTGTGCGCGACGTCCTCGGTAATGAAGAATTGCGAGCCGTTCGTGTCGGGGCCGGAATTGGCATAGGCAAGGCGTCCGGGCCGGTCGAACCGCAAATCAGAAGGCGTCTCATTCTTGAATTGATAGCCTGGATCGCCCGACCCGTTTCCAGCCGGATCGCCACCCTGGATCATGAACTCGGGAATGACGCGGTGGAAAACAGTTCCGTCATAAAGCGGAACGCCATGCTTCTTCGCGTGCGAGACCGGGTTCGTCCAGTCCTTCGTGCCTTCCGCGAGGCCAATAAAATTGGCGACGCCCATGGGCGCCTGCTTTTCAAACAACGTGCAGTGCAGATCTCCGGCAGTCGTATGGATGATCGCGACCGGGTCACCAGACGCAGCCGCCGCCTTGGCTGTTGGCCGCGCGGCCTGGCCAACGGCCAGCAAGGACATGGAACAGATCAGGACAAGAGTACACAAAGAGATTTTCATCGATGCTCCTTAGCTTCAGTAGCCGAAATTTGCAGAGGCAACTCCCGATTGTACGACATGCGGAGCTCGACAGAATGCGGTGCGCGACTGAACTCAGCTACCGTGCAGCCGCCCCCTGCAGCTCGCGGCTTACCTGTTCGGCCTCACGGCTCACCTCTTCGGCCTGACGGAATACGCGCAGCACGTTGCCGCCCAATATTTTTCGGATCTCATCGGCGCTGTATCCGCGATCGAGAAGCGCCTGCGTGATCTTGGGCAGATCAGCCGCAGAGTCGATCCCTTGCGGTGTCGCGCCGCTCACACCGTCAAAATCAGAGCCCAGGCCAACATGATCAATGCCTGCAACCTTGGCGATGTGGACGATGTGGTCGATCAGCGAGCTCAGCGGAGGACGCGGAATCTTCGCAGCCCATTCACGCTCGATGCTGTCGGAATCAAGGTAAGTCGGGGTTTTCCCTTCAGCCTTGAGCTTGTCAATATAGGCCTTTACAGCGGCGTCCCTATCTTTAGTTTGCGGTTCGGCGGCTTTACGGTAGTTCTCGTCGACGAAAGCGCTATAGAAGTTGACATCGACCACGCCTCCGTTCTTTGCGACCGCCCGCAGCATGTCGTCGGTCATGTTGCGCGGATGGTTCGTCAAGGCCCGCGCCGAAGAGTGAGAGGCGATCACCGGGGCTTTCGTGACCGCGATCGTGTCCCAGAAAGTCTTGTCGGAGACGTGCGAGATATCCACCAGCATCCCCAGCCGGTTCATTTCCAGCACAATCCGCTTTCCACCTTCGGTAAGGCCGTTATGGTGCTCGACCTTGGGATCGTTTATATCCCCTGACGAGTCGGCAAATTCGTTCGTATTCGACCAGCTCAAGGTCATGTAGCGTACGCCCAGCCGGTAGTAATCGCGAAGCAGATGAATGTCATTTTCGATCGAGTGTCCGCCTTCGATCCCCATCAGCGCCGCCAGTTTGTGCTCCCGATGAGCGCGCTCGATGTCCTCAACGCTGAATGCCATCATCATTCGGTCAGGATGGCGCGCCGCCTGCTCGTAAACGGAATCGATCAGATCGAGCGTGTGCCGGGCGAAGTGGCCCTGGTTGGTTTCCGGCTCAACCCAGATCGAGAAGAACTCAGCCCCCAGGTTTCCGGCCTTGGTCTTGTCGAGACTGATGTGTCCCTGATCCTTCGGATCGGTCGATCCAATGTCATAGTTCTCGTCCAGAAAGCGCTGGGGTGTGTCGGCGTGCGTGTCTATGACGATCGCCGAGTTCTGAATCTCGCGAGCCTTCGCGCTAACTGCAGCAGGTTGGGAGTACGCGGGAAGCGAGAGGGCAAGCACCAACAGGAAGACCAACACCCGAAGATTCATAGGAAAAGGATTCTACACGACCTATGGAGCCCTCAGAATCTGGTCCGCTGGGTGGGACGAGCTTGGCCCCGCGCTTCGAGTGCGGCGAAAATGGACGCCTGGTTACCGCAGCCCCTCTTTAGGCGAGCGCAAAAGAAAAGCCGCCCAGGCAACGGGCGGCGTGATTTATCGAGGTTCCTCCGGCACGGCCTTCATTTGCAAACTAATGAAGTGAAGGAGAAGCTGAAATCATCCCAGTAGACGCTATAAGAGTCGTCATAGTTGTAGCCTTGCAGGATCACGTTCGCGAGTGTTGTCTCACTGGGATCGTTGAATGGACTCTTCAATGACACACCCGTTGGCGAATTCAGAGCGGTAACCGTGTATACGAAACCCTTTCCGGGTACCACGGTCATGGTGAGTTCGACCCAGTTATTGTATTTAAAGCCCGGGGGAAGGCCGATGTAAGTGAACGTGCCAGTCGCACTGCTCCAGCCATAGAATCCGGCAACGCCGCCGTTGGGAAAGTAGCTGGGGCCTCCGGCATCGCTGGTGATCGGCCCCTGGAATTCTAGGATCGGGTAATCATCCCCGACCACATTGCTGGAATTGGACGCCGTGGCCCAGAATCCTGCCAGGCGTCGGTTCGCTTTGCTCCAACTCTTGGGGACATAGAGGAGGATCGAGGCGGAATACGTGTTTGCGAGCAGGTCGTACTTGCGGCCTTGCGTGTTGGAGAAATTCGGAGTGGGTGTCTGGAAATCGGATGCGCAGATGGACTCTTGCAGAACATCCACGGTGTGGTTCGGCGCGGTTTGCTGAGCGGCAAATCCGCATGGCGCGTAACGGTCCGGATACCAGGCGCCCGGGGTTTCGGTGGCGGCGAGCGTGAGGGGATCAATGAAATTAAATTCGAGAGTCTGACCCACTGCAGCCGCGGGAATCAGAGCCAGCAAGGAAACAAGCAGGTACTTCGAGATTTTTTCCATGTAGGAACGCTTCACGTTCATCGTCATTTTCCTTCTCCTTTGGAATTTGTTTTCGGTTCATTCGGGGAAATAGGGTCCTTTCACCTCAAGGGTTACTGAGTCGCTACGGGCGGGAAAGACCTTCCAGAGAGGCACTCGCAGTTGACGCCAACTTATGAGTCCTGTCAAGCAGTTTTGTAAGAAGGGGGCAGGTTGGATTGCCGACATTACTTTGTAAGTTGCTGATGTGTGTTGTTAATGTCCCAAGTCATGTTTCTTGGCTGGCGGTTCGCATGTCCAGCCTGTAACTAACGCGGACGTACTAGTTCTCCGCGTGTTTGCGAGAATAATAAATTCTCTTTCGGAAAAATACACCCGCAGGGTCGAAGTGTTAGTGCTGGGGGAGTGAAGAGATTCAACTCAAGGGGCGAACCGACGAACTGATTCAGCAGCGGCTGGCGGCAACGGAGAAGGGACGCTTAGTTCGCGGCGCCCATGGCCGTGACCGTTTCGTCCGCCGGGTGGTGCGGAAGCAGCGTCTGGGTCTGCCGCCAGTCATCGTAGCGGTTGGAGACCATCACGTGGAAGCACCAGTGGCGGCGTTCTTCCTCCGGTTCGACCAAGCTGAGAGCTCGCAGATAGAAAAGGTAATACTCGACAAACCGGATCTCTTGCTTCGTCATGCCGCGGCGCTGCAGGTCCACCGTGATGCCGGCAAGATGCGACGATGCGGTCTCGCCTTCCGCCGGGGCCGCATTGCGGTTACGCCGGCGAAGCTTCTTCTGCACCTTCACCGTGCGCACCGCGGAATTGAGCTGGATCTGCTCGTGGAACCGGTCGTAATAGACCTCGGAAAGATCCTGCACAAAATCGAGTGTCCACGGGCGGCAATAGCGGCGCGAAGGATCGAGGCTCGGTTCAATCCGCAACGTCTCACTGGCTTCAATTGGCACCAGTTCATGCGTGGCTTTCAGTTCTTCCAGTTGCGCGTCGTCTACGATCCGGGGCAACTCCAACCGGTCAATCTCCTCGTTTTGCCGCAGCAGCGAATCATGCGATGGCCGGAACAAAGGGTTCCAAAGCAACCGGCGTATGCGCCGTATAGGGTGATGGCGGAAGGAAGCATGCTGATGGGGGTTGACCGAATGCAGCGCAAGGGCAGTGCCTGGCGCGCAGACCAGAACGGCGATCAGCGCAAGTAGCACTGGCAAACGCGTTGCGAAAGTTCTTGGCCCTTGGGTCATTGGGGGACCCTATGGCATACCGGAAAACCCCGATATCCCATGAGGAATCGCAATTGTAACCCAGAGATGAACGAACTGGTCAAGCAATCTGTGTAAACGACATTACGGAAGGAAGTTACCGGCCAGCTCGAAAAACCGGCCAGAGGCGGCAGGCGCCAAGTCTCGGCAAGAACCTGAAAGCCACCCGTAAACTCCGAGGTCAACCGAAAAAAACGTGCGTCGGAAGGGCAAGAACCAGTATTTCTGGCCTATTTCCTGAACAAATCTCCAAGCGCCTGCTTCATCACTTGCCCGCCAACCTCCGAAATCGACTTCGTCAGCGGAATGTCCTTGGGGCAGATTTCGACGCAATTCTGGGCATAGCCGCACTCCTGAATCCCGCCATCGCCCATCAGAGCCGACAGTCGTTCGCGCTTTAGAGCGGCGCCAGTCGGGTGCGTGTTGAACAGGCGGACTTGGGAAATCGTGGCCGCGCCGACAAAGCCCGTGTCTTCGGTGAACTGCGGGCATGCTTCCATGCAACAGCAGCACGAAATGCATCGCGACAGCGGGTAAGCTGCCTCCTGCATTTCGGCCGACTGGCGTGGGCCCGAGCCGAGGTCATAAGTGCCATCGACCGGAACCCATGCCTTGACGATTTTCAGGTTCTCAAAGAGCACGCTGCGATCGACCGCCAGGTCGCGCACGACCGGGAACTTAGAGAACGGCTCGAGCTTGATCGGCTTATCGAGATGATCGAGCAGGGCAGAGCAGGCCATACGCGCCTTGCCATTGATGATCATGGCGCACGAGCCGCAGACCTCCTCCAAGCAATTCGAGTCATAGGTCACCGGCGTAGTCTTCTTGCCGTCACGCGTGACCGGGTTGGCCGCGATATCCATGAGCGCCGAAGTGACGTTCATGTTCGGCCGGTAGTTAATCTCGAACTCCTCCCACGTCGCCGGAGCGTCGGGGGTGAGTTGGCGTTTGATCTTGATGATTACGGTTTTATTAGCCATGATTCTTGACATTCCGATCAATTGCACGACCATCGTTATGACACTTGCACCAAACGAGTAATCCCAGTAGGCCTACTGCTTCAATACTTCCGCGGCCGCGGCGGAATCAGCGCCGCATCCACCGCCTCAAATTCAAACTTCGGTTCACCCGCGTCCGGAGCGAACGATGCTTTCGTAGTCTTCATCCAGTTCTTGTCGTCGCGCTCGGGGAAATCCGGTTTGTAGTGCGAGCCGCGCGACTCGTCGCGCATGGCCGCTCCCTGCGCGATCACGCGCGCCAACTGCAGCATGTTATAAAGCTGGCGCGCGAAGGCGACCGTCGTGTTCGCCCACTGCGTGCGGTCACTCAAATTGATTTTCTGGAAGCGATGCAATAGCTCGACAATCTTGGCATCCGCAGCCTGGCATTTTTTGTTGTAGCGGATAACCGTGCAATTCTCAGTCATCGATTCGCCCAGTTCGCGCCAGATGAGGAACGGATTTTCATTTCCATCGGCCTTCATCAAACCCTCATTAATTTCCTGCTGGCGCTTGCGCTCGGAATCGAAGTGTCCATTCGCAGGAGCGCCTTGCAGGTTCTTCGCGTACTGCACGGCATTCGGCCCCGAGACGAATCCGCCATAGATGCAAGACACCAGCGAATTCGCTCCCAAACGATTCGCGCCGTGATACTGGTACTCGGCCTCGCCCGCAGCGAAAATGCCGGGGATATTCGTCGCCTGCTGGTAGTCAATCCAGAGCCCGCCCATGGTGTAATGCATGCCCGGGAAAATCTTCATGGGCACGTCGCGCGGATCGTCCCCGACAAACTTCTCGTAGATTTCCAGAATGCCTTCCAGCTTTTTGTCAAGAATCTTGCGGTCGATGTGCGTCAGGTCAAGGTAGACCATCGGCTTGCCGTCGATCCCGAGGTTGTTCTCGTAGACCACTTTGAAGATCGCGCGGGTTGCGACATCGCGCGGCACCAGGTTGCCGTATTTCGGATACCACTCTTCAAGAAAGTACCAGCGCTCTTTTTCCGGGATCGATTTCGGATCGCGTTTATCACCGGGCGTGCGCGGAACCCAGACGCGCCCACCTTCCCCACGCGCCGACTCCGACATCAACCGCAGTTTGTCTTCTCCCGGAATCGACGTCGGATGCACCTGAATGAACTCGCCATTCGCGTAATAGCAGCCCTGCTGATAAAGCGCCGATTGCGCCGATCCCGTGCACACAACCGAGTTCGTAGACTTGCCAAAGATCGCGCCGATGCCGCCGGTCGCGATAATGATGGCGTCGGCAGGAAAAGTACGAATCTCCATCGTCCGCAGATCCATCGCGCAAATACCGCGGCAGGTGCGCGTCCCATCGAGCACCGCCGAGAGAAATTCCCAGTGCTCGTATTTCTTGACTTTGCCTTCAGCTTCGTAGCGGCGAACCTGTTCGTCGAGCGCGTAGAGAAGTTGCTGGCCGGTGGTCGCACCGGCGAATGCGGTGCGGTTGTATAACGTCCCGCCGAAGCGCCGAAAATCAAGCAGACCCTCCGGCGTGCGGTTAAACGGAACGCCCATGCGGTCGAGCAGATCAATAATCCCGGGCGCCGCCTCGCACATGGCCTTCACCGGCGGTTGATTCGCCAGAAAGTCGCCGCCGTAAATCGTGTCGTCGAAGTGCTTGTAAGTTGAATCGCCCTCGCCCTTCAGGTTCTTCGCCGCATTGATTCCGCCCTGGGCGCAAACCGAGTGCGAGCGCTTGACGGGAACGATCGAGAACAGGTCAACCTCACCGCCCATCTCGGCGATCTTGATCACAGCGGCCAGGCCTGCCAGACCACCGCCCACCACGATAATTTTCGGAGCTGCCATCTTTATGAGTCCGATCTGCCGGGACACACCCGGTCTTCATTCACATTCTTATTTCATTTGAACGATGTTTTCGGAGGCGTTGGAATCCAAGGGATGATACGGAGCACTTAAGAATCCATACATGCTGGCCCCGCCCAGCCCGATCAGCCCAAGCGCCAGCAGCAGGCAAACATATCCCAGACGCCGCCGCGCCGTTTCGCCCGTTGTGATGCCCCATTTCGCGCAGAACAGCCACACTCCGTACGCAAAATGCCACGAGGCCGCGATGATTCCCACGACATAAAACGCGATCATCCAGGGATGCTGAAATTCTCCTTGCACCTTGGCAAAGGAGTCCATCGGGTGCGTGGGCAGGTGCACACCGGTAAAGCGCAAATAGTAAGTGTGCTGCACCATGTAGATGAGTGCGATGATGCCCGTCCAGCGCTGCGATGTGTACAGCCAATTACCCTGCCACGGATACTCCGCGACGTTCGAATCGCCGCGCCACCAGATCCAGACGCCGTACAGGCCGTGATACAGGATCGGGATCCAGATGAAGAAAATTTCCAGCGCAAGCACGAACGGCAGGCTGTTCAGGAACGCGACTTGCTTGCCGTAGGCTTCCGGTCCGTGGAAAGCCTCGTAATTCGAGATGAAGTGTTCGAGCAGAAACGCCCCGATGGGAACGATCCCGGAGATCGAGTGCAGGCGTCGCCAAAAAAACGAGTTGCCGACGCCGGCTCGCAAAGGCGCAACGCCGGACTTGATTCTGGGAGCGACGGGGCTGGCGGTTGAGGCCACAATGGGCTCCTTATTGATCCAATAATAAAACGACGAACCGGACATTATCGGTGTGCCGTGGAACCCGAGTCAAGGAGGCCTGCGTCACAGCTCGTTGTGATGTGGAACACTTGTCCAGTCTTGGCCCTTCAGGCATCGATTCGCGTGAGGAAACCTAGCGCGGAGCCCGATACCACTTGAGGAATGATCGAAACGCCGCGCCGCGATGGCTATACTCGGCCTTCTCGACCGCGCTAAGTTCGGCAAATGTCTTGCCGATGCGCGGGAAGTAAAAAAGCGGATCGTATCCAAATCCGTTTTGCCCGCGCGGCGCATCGAGAATGACGCCTTCAGCCACGCCTCGGAAGGTTCCCAGCGTTCGCCCGTCGCGCGCGGCCGCAATTACGCAGACAAATCGGGCCGTGCGCTTCTCCGACGGAACACCAGATAGTTCGCGCAACACCCGGGCGTTGTTGGCCTCGTCATCCGTGTTCGCTCCGGCTTCGTGCGGTTCTTTGTTGTGGATATCGGGAGCGGCATAGCGCGCAGAGTGTACTCCGGGCGCACCGCCCAGCGCATCAATCTCCAGGCCGGAATCATCAGCCAGCACCAACTTGCCCGGCGCAGCTCGGCTGTATTCTTCAGCCTTCTTCCGGGCATTCGCCTCGAATGTAGCGCCATCTTCGACAACCGCAGGCAGGGAAGCGAAGCCCGGAATCCCTGTAATCGTGACGCCAGGAGCCTCAGCAGCCCCGGCAAAATCGCGCAATTTGCCGGCGTTCGAGGTCGCAACCAGCACAGTGTGCATCAGATCTCCGCCCTCGTGAAGTTCCTCTTGGCGTCACTCGTGAAGTTCGGCGATCGCGGCTTCGGTCCTGTCATGATCCACGTCAGCCCGAATACAATCACACTGATCAGCGAGGTGATCCCTCCCACCAACCGGTCCGTCGTGCGCTCAAAATAAATGTGCACATCGTTTTGCCCAGCCGCCACGGGAATGACCATCAATCCCGTTACGTCTGTGGTCTGCGTGGCCGTTGGTTTGCCATTCACCGCCACATTCCACGCCGGATAGTTGAACAAGCGTACCGTAAGTTTCTGCGCGTGATCGGTGTGCGCCACGAAATACTTCTCCCTCGCATCCCACTCCAACATCTGGACACTCACCGCCGCACCGCCCAAGTCGCTAACTCGAGGCAGGTCTTTTTTTACTTCAGATGGGTCCGCTCCCGTCGGCACATACTCGTCCGTTCCGTCATACCCGATCTCATCGGAGATCGCATCCTCCATTTCCGCAATGTCACCGGAAGTATCCCACCACGGAGGTTGAATTCGATGGCCCGCCACCAGAAGCATCAGCAGCAAGATCGCTGAGACTAGTCCGCGCGCCATCCATCGACCGATTGCAGAGCCAGGGATTACAGATGGAAAGATCGCAGACCGAGCGCTGCTTTTGGGAGGAACGCCCTCTTGAGAAATGAGGGGCTGAGGAGTGTTCGACCGCGTCGCCATCGCCAAAAGTATCGCCAGTGACGCGTTCAGACAGAGCAGCCAGCGGAAGGGGAGTTGCACAAACCGAAATTTCGGCAAGTATTCCCAGAAAAAGTTGCTCACGGGAAGCATCACAAAGGCTGCAACCGCACCCCAGGCCGCGGCGAGTGTCCACGCGCTTCTCTCGAGTCGTGCTCCCTCAAATTCAGTCTCCTTCTGTAGTCGATCCGGCCACGCGTACCAGATGACGATCGTGAGTGCAACAACCTCCGCCACCGCCAGCCACGAAACCAGCAGATTGAAGCGATTGTGATCCAGGTCCGCGTTGGGTGTGAATAGAAAGTTGTCCTGCGGTCTGACGCCCGGAGACAACACTTGAGCGATGCTGATCCAAGTCTGTTCGTAGATCGCGGGCAACAGATAGAAAGCGGCCAAGGCTGCGCCCAGTGCCATCGCAATCGCAGTTCCCACCAAATAACGTGGCGATCTTTCCCGCACGGCCATTACCACCGCCATTCCCGCCGCCGAATAGTAGATCATCAATGCTGCCGGATCGTTTGTGAGCCACGCCCCCGCCAGCGTCAGGCTCAACCACAAGGTAGGACGAAAACCTTCCTCCCTAAGCCGCAGCATGCAGAGCAGCATGAGCGGCACAATGACAGCCGCCAGCAGTTCCGCATAAGCGCTGCGCCAGTACACAATCAACAGATGATAGGGATTCAATGCATAGAAGGTAGCCGCAAATAGCGCATCCGGTGGCTGCAACCACTGTCGCGCCAGCGCATACATGCTGATTCCCGTCGCCGTCAGGACAATCCAGCAATACGCTGCCGGAACTATCTTCCACGGCAGCATTGCACCCAGAGCTGCGCCCAGCGTCCACGATCCCGGCGGATAAAATATGAACCGGGCCTCGCCGTATCCCCAGTGCGCGAGTTCCGCCCATCGCGGATAAACAATACCTTGCTTCCACTGGTTGACGACTTCCATCCACGAATCCATGTGGAACTCAAAGTCGTGGCCCGAGGGAATGCCCCATTTCAAGAATGGAGCAATGGCAACCCAGCAGATGCCGGCCAGAATCAGGAAACGTAAAATGGGATGCCTGAGCAATGAATGGGTCCTGACCCTGACTTGAGATCGCCTGACGCGAGACCGTAAAAGAGACTCGGACTGAGCAATTCTATTGCATGAGAAAAATATTGGTAAAACGAACTGCGGCGCAATCAATCGACCGGACACCGTTGAAACCGATTCGGATATTGGCCAACTGATTCAGGCGCGAAGATTTGTACGGACGAAGACTTGTGCGCGCAAAGAGTGCTACAGGAGTTTTGTTTGGGATTAAGTCTTACTGGCTAACGCACGCCGGCGCACGCTGCCCGGCAAGTTCGGCGAGAAACTCTTCTTCATCCAGCCCCCCGCCAGACCGCAGCAGCTCCAGCAGAGGATCCGCGTCGTTATCTCCAATCGCACTTGGGCTCAAGTCCGCGGCACTGGCGACCAGTGACCGCGGCGAGACTTCCAACTGAGGCTCGGTCCCAGGATGGCTCGTGAGAAAGTCGATGAACTCGCCTACGCTTTCTCGCTCTGCGGTGCTTTGCGGCAGTTCGATACCCATGCCATGTCCGGGATGCATCACCCGAACCAATCCTTCGGCATGAATCTCCATTCCACCGGCACGAAGCCAAAGGTCAACAAGTGAACGTTGTGGGAACGGCGATCCCGTCTCCACATAGCATGCGCCCAAGCTCAGATCGGTCAACTTGCATTGACTGGCGCCATGTGGATCTTCGGGAATGACCTCTTGCGAATGCGAGGTTAGCCATCCATTCAGCTTTTGACGCAGATCGTCGTCCATGTGGAGAAAGCACAGGCCGGTTTGGCCATTCGCCATGCTCCACGCAACCCTTGCTTCAGCTTCCACCCGAACAGCCCCGTCGGGAAGGTCAAAGGACACGCGCACCAAAGCCGAGGAGGATAACGGCTTGGCGGCAAGCACTTCCATTCCGCCCTCATTCAATTCGAGCAGAATGCCCTCAACCGTGCTGTCTTCTTTAAGACAGATGGCGACTGGCGCCTGCACGGCAACACTCATAGCTTGCTGCTTCGTGCGTCTCGCCAGTGCGGATGCAGCCAGGAATGTATTCTGGACCGGCTCCGCATTCAGGGGCTTTGTCAGGATGAAATGGGCTCCCGTGCCCAGAATGGCGCGAATCTGCTTGGCGTCCGGCAACACGGCCACGGTGACCGCAGGATGCTTGCGACCAGCAAGGCAGCTTTCCAGCACTGCGGAGGCGGAAGCCGGATCGTCGAAGTCCACAATCACCTGGTCGAAGCGCTCCTCCATCAGTCGGGCAACGGCGGCACCGGACACGTCCTCCTGTGCCACCACGACCCCGAACTGCGTCAACACTCCAGTCAGTGTTTCCGCCGCCTGGTCATCCTTCGAGACCAGCAGCGCCTGCAGCATCATCGCACCCCTACCTCCTGCTGGCTTCAGGCTATGGCCAGCGCGGCGTTATACTCCGCCCGGTCTTCGCGGACGTCGATGAGGATTGCATGCCGGCCTTGGCGGCCATGGCATTGCCGTTCTCCTCTTCCACTTCTGCAAGCACGGCGCTGTCGTCTTCGGTTTCAGTCTCGGCGAGCAGGGGTGCAACCTCCCGCAGTTTCTCGGCAGCCTGCTGCAAGAGTTCTATCTGCTTGCTCAACTGGGCGTGCTGCGCCTGTTTGCGGCGCAAAACCTCGTGGATATCCTTCATACAACCCCCTGCGCCTGACTCTAGGTTTGTGCTAACTCCAGGTCAACTTCAAAGCCCTCCTCCGCCATTACGGCAGTAATCAGGGGAACCATAGTCACATTGCGCGAAAGAGTCTTGGAAGGGGTACCTAGCGGTCGGAGTTGTCAGCAGGCTGGGCCCAGCGGTGCCAGGAGAATTAAAAGCCCCGCCTTGCGGCGGGGCCATGGGTGAGTGTTTTGAGCGAACACGATCCAGCTTAGCTAGACCTTCTTGCGACGGAACGTTCCCGCGATTCCAAGAAGACCCGTGCCCAACAGACCCAGAGTTCCAGGCTCCGGGGTCGTGTTCAGGTGGGTGCTGCCCAGCGTGATGTGTCCGATGCCCGACGAGAGCTGCCCCACCGAGGAGAAAATGTTCTGGGTGGTTGTTCCCGTCACGGTTCTGCCGGTGTACAGCTGTCCCGACAAATCACCAGTCAGCGTGTAATACACCTTCTGATGGGTTTGGCTGACCAGGGTCCAGGTGATTGGGCCGACGAAGCTTCCCGAGAAGAGCGTTCCCTTTACGGGCACTCCGTAGTGGCCGTTTCCGATCACGACAAACGAAGAGCCGGCCGAGTCGAAGGTCCCGCCACCAGCGATAGAACCTGTTAGCAAGGCTCCGGTTGTGTAGCTTACCGAGCCCATGGAGTGCTTTGCCGGCGCAGTAAACCCGTTAAAGCTCGTCAGTTCGGAGCCTGTCGAGCTGATGCCCGAATTTGAAATAGAGATTGATCCGAATTGGTTGGTGAGATCGATACCGTTCGCCCAAGCGGCTATCGGCAGTGCCAACGCCAGTAATGTCAAAACTACCACTCGCCTCATTTTAGTTCCCTCCCAAAGTTTTCTTCTAGTGACGCCTTACTCCCCCAGACTTTCGCCTCAGGGATATAGACTGCCCCACATGCCTTTCAGTGCACTTGCCATTCCAAATCTTCCGTTCTGCCATCACCCATATTTATTAATGACATACGGAGATTTCCTACCCCTACCCGCTATCTCCGGTTGCAATCTCCTGCACACTAGCAATAATCGGCTTCTCAACTCAGGAGATAGCCTATTTCCCATGCCGCACTATTTTGCGGCTCGTGAAAACGATGCAGGCCGAGGTTCCGATCGGGGAGAGATCTCGTCATCGAAAGCCCTGAGAGACCGTTCCAGAACCACGAGCGATTGGTAACCTCAATCGCAGTGGAGGGATGTTACCAAAGATTTCCTGTTTGGCAACTGGCCCTTTTGGGCTACGCCACCGCCCCCATCGTGGTATATCGCCCCGCCCCTGGCCTGCCTTATCGTTGGCTCGAGCAGTTCTGGGGGAGGGCTGTTCGGGCGTCCCGCGATTAATAATCCGGGGCGCTTCTTATTTGCGCAGCCCTTTCCTGGGCCCATCCCTACCACACGCAACAATTGAGCTCTCTGTACCCATCCACTAGCACTTTCATTTATTCCTGTAAATCCAAGAATCAGAAAATGATCACAAGTGACCAAGCTCTCTCGACCAGAGAGCTATGAGTATGGGTAAAAGACAAAGAACAACAGCGAAAGACCCATCAACGCCCAGAGCGCGGGCCGAACCTCTCGCACACGCCCTGCGGTCAATTTGCAGAACGGATAGAGGACAAAACCCGCCGTCATTCCGATTCCCACGTTGTAGGTGAAGGCCATGAGCGCGATCACACCGAACGCGGGAACCAGTTCGCTGAGATCGTCAAAAGGAATGTGGGTGATCGGCGTCAGCATCAGCAGTCCCACGAAGATCAGGGCCGGTCCATATGCTTGCGGCGGCACAGCAGAGATGAATGGCGCAAAGAATAATGTGCCCATGAAACACAATGCTGTGATCACCGAGGTCAACCCCGTTCGACCGCCCGCTTCTACCCCGGTAGCGGACTCAATATAGGCTCCGGACGTTGTGGTTCCGATGACGGCCGCAAATGTTGTCGCCAGCGCATCCGCTATCATGGGCCGCTCAATCTGCGGCAAGTTGCCGTCTTTGTCGAGGAATCCCGCCCGCGCCGACACTCCAATCAGCGTCCCCATCGTATCGACAAAAGCCATAATCAGGATCGTCAGAACGACCGGGAAAAAGCCCCAGCTCAAAAGACTGTGCAGAGAAAACTGGAAGAAAACCGGTCGCAGGCCGGGAGGCCGGCTGACCCATGCAGTGGGCGCCGGAGAGACTCGCATTACGAAGCTAAGAATCGCAGTGACGAGAATGCCGGTGAGAATCGCGGCCGGAAAACGTCGGATGCTGAGCACCGTAATGAGCAGAAACCCGAAGATCGCCAGCAAAATCGCAGGCGAAGTAAGATGGCCCGGGCGCACCGGCGCGCCCGGAGATCCCAGCACCACGATTCCCGTCTGATTTAGCCCGATGAAGGTGAGAAATAATCCAATCCCAACTGCGTAGCTGTATCGCAACGTGGTGGGAATTGCGTCCACCATCCATTGGCGGAGGCGGAGCAGTGTCATCAGAGTAAAGAGCACGCCCGCAACAAACACCGCGCCCAGTGCGCTCTGCCACGGGTAGCCGAGAACATGGACGACCGTGAATGCGATGAAAGCGTTTTCGCCCATGTATGGCCCAATGGCGAAAGGCCGGTTGGCATAGAAACCCATCAGAAGCGTTCCGAAAATGCAGGTCAGAATGGTCGCAGTGAGCGAGGCTCCCACCGGCATGCCGGCGGTCTTGAGGATGGCAGGATTGACGGCCACGATGTAGGACATCGTGAAGAATGTGGTCAGCCCGGCGACCACTTCGCGCCGGGCAGTCGTCTGGTGACGTGAGAGTTCAAAGAACTTTTCGAGCCAGCGGTTCAAAGCGCCCCCGGGTGGAAAGGGAGCATTGTACAGTTGCGCGTGATCGACAGTCGCGATCAGCCCTTGCGAATCTCCACCAGGAACTGCGGATCGATATTGCCGCCGCTAATGACGGCGACATTATTCCTGGTGCTCGGCAACTCCGCCGAATGGAACATAAATGCGGCCACCGTTACGGCACCGCTGGGTTCGGCCACCGTCTTCGGATTTACGCTGAGGGCGCGTGTGGCCTCGCGGATCTCGTCTTCCTTCACGCTCACGATTTCGTCCACATACGCCCGGATGTGCTCGAAATTAACCTCCCCGATGCTCTGGGTGCGCAGCCCGTCGGCAAGAGTCTGAGTGACCTGCTCAGCGGCAAACGTGACGATATGGCCTGAGTGCAAGCTGGCCCGCGCGTCGCCGGCAAGTTCCGGCTCCACGCCAATCATTTTTATTGCAGGATTTATCAACTTAATCGCGGCCGAAACTCCGCTGATGAGTCCACCCCCGCCCACCGGCACCAACACCGTCTCAACCTCAGGCAGATCCTCAAGAATCTCCAGCCCGACCGTTCCTTGCCCGGCAATGATCTTTTCGTCGTTGTAGGGCGGGACAATCGCATACCCGTGCTCGGCGGCCAGTTGCTCGGCGCGCAACCGGCGCTCTTCACTGCCCGGCCCCACCGTGATCACCTCCGCTCCCAGCGCCGCAGTCGATTCCAGCTTGTTCTTCGGAGCATTGCCCGGCATGACGATGACCGCTTTTACCCCCATTGCCCGCGCCGCATATGCCACACCCTGCCCATGATTTCCACTGGAATAGGAGATCACGCCCCGGTGCCGCTCCTCGTCGGTAAAGGAGGCGACTTTGTTGTACGCCCCGCGCAATTTGAATGCGCCGATCGGCTGTAGATTTTCGAGCTTGAGAAAAAGCTTGCGCTTTGCGGTAACGCCCGTCCACTCCAGCAAGGGAGTGCGGACGGCAACACCGCGAAGCAGGGTTTGAGCAGCGACGATGTCGTGGAGAGAGACCATTAGTCGTGAAGTTCTCCGTAATGATTGAAAACCTTCAGCCTGGGTGCTAGGATAACAAGAGGTAACACCTTGGGTCACCATAAGATGCCCGCGTCCTCTACGACCAGCTTGAAGCTCGATACTAATATAAAAAAGCGCGTACAGCGGCTCGCCTCTGTTTACCGCCGTTCGCCGCACTGGGTGATGTGCGAAGCCATCCAGCAGTACGTCGTGCGCGAAGAAAAACGCGAGCAATTTCGTCAGGACGCGCTCGCCGCCTGGACCCACTACCAGACGACCGGTCTCCACGCGACCGCCGAGGAAGCCGATGCTTGGCTGGCCAAACTCGAGGCGGGTAAAAAAGTCAAGCCACCGAAATGCCACGCCTGAAGTGGTCGCAATCCGCTTTGCTGGATGTAGCCCGTCTCCATGACTTTCTAGCTCTCAAGAGCCAGGATGCAGCCAAACGCGCAGTTAAGGCGATCCGGCAGGGTGTAAAAGCGCTCGGGAAGCATCCCGAAATTGGCCGTCCCGTAGAAGAATTGCCGCCGGAGTTCCGCGAGTGGGTGATTGAATTCGGAAGTGGAGCCTATGTCGCCCTCTATCATTTCGACGGGAAAGAGGTCGTGATACTCGCCCTGCGGCATGGGCGCGAACCGGGATATTAAGCTGCTTGTCCTAAATCTTGCCGCTTGCGCGGATGTAATCTATAAGTTACAATCGACACAACATGGAAATTCGCCGCTATCTCACCGAATCCGGCAGAGATGTCTTCGGCGAGTGGCTATCGCAACTAAGAGACATTCGAGCCAGAGCAAAGATTGTGGCTCGGATCGATCGGCTCTCGGCAGGAAACTTCGGCGACTGCAAGGCGCTGCGCGGCGACTTGTTTGAGCTGCGCATCGACTGGGGTCCGGGCTATCGCGTCTATTATGCGCTGGTGGGAAAAGCTGGCGTCTTGCTTCTTTGCGGAGGCGACAAACGCAAGCAGGCATCCGACATCAAGCGCGCGCTGGAGTATCTCAAAGACTACAGGGAAAGGACACTATGAAACGCAAGGCGAGTATCTCCCACGATGAAGCGACGGTTCGTGAACTGCGCGAAAATCCTGAATTCGCTGCCGAATATCTCCGCGCTGCCTTGGAGGATGACGACGAACCGAGCGTGCTTCTGATCGCCCTGCATCGCATCGCTGAAGCGCGAGGCGGCATTGCAAAGGTGGCCAAAGCCGCTGGCATTGAGCGCGAGAGCCTCTATCGCGCCCTATCAGCTCGCGGGAACCCGCGGCTTTCCACGCTGGTTGCCGTGACGAAGGCGGTGGGGCTGAAACTCACGGTAGAGGCGGCGCGATAGAAGCCTTGCAACGGGGCCGTTGTTACGGGGACGGGTCAGCTTTACGACGCCCGGCCAAGGGAATACGCTCCTCAAACATCTTGCTCACTTTTGCCAAGGGTAAGAAATGTTCCGGCGTGGCGGAGTGAAGAAAGTTTCGAACCCCGTCCACCGCATCGTAAACGACTTTGCACCACAACAAAGTGCTAGCGTTAAGAGCCTCCTGAACGACTAGTGATGCCGCCAAAACTGAGTTCGAGAGCACCATAACCGACTGTGGGAATTTCGGCCTCGGTTCCAAGCGGGTGATGTTGAAAAAATCTTCCTGCCCATCATTTGCCATTGGGTGAACATGCTGGGATGCGAAATCATAACCGTACTTGTATAGGAACATCAGGTCCATCGCTCTGGCTACATCCTCCGCCTTCGGACGCCGCCAATCAGGGGGAGCCTTAACGAGCTGCCGATAACGTGCCTTTTGCTCCATTGTCAGATCGTCCACCAGCCCTTTAAGTTGGCCCTTCAAATCAAGATCACTCCGTAACCGGTTAGCTGCTTCATATTGCATTTTGAATGACCAGTCATCGAACAAATCGAACTGATCGTTATCGTTCAAAGCACGCAGATGAAAGTGACGGTCAAGTAGAGTGCGGTGGATAATCCAGCAGTCACCGTAGTCCTTGATCTCCCATAGCCGGAGAATGCCACGAACCATCGTGTCGGCGCGCGCTATGAAGTTCCTCACGATCAGATCGCGTGTTGCTCCGGTTTCGCTATGGCGGGCAAACTCGAACAAGAGCATCCCTGATAACACGTGGAGAGCATCGGCGGCTTCGTTGCAGTGTTCAGCTGACAAATGCTGATCTGCGTAAGTCATAACGACATCCGGGTTTCGAGGAACTGCTTTACATCGCGTTTGCCATGCAGGACAGCGACGATTTGCACGACCGTCGTTTGCCTGTACACGATCATGTATTGATACACGCTGAAGAAGAGAATATCGCGGCTGGTAAGATCGGGACGCCTATGGCCTTTGCCGGGAACATCAGCCAAGCCCTCGAACGCATCAACTAACTCACCCTGAATCCGGTTGGCGGTGGCCAGGCTCGCTTTTCCGAGCAGGTAGCGCCAAATCTGCCGGAGATCGTCTTCGGCTTCCGGCGCAACCAGGTAGCGTTTCAAGAACCGGAGCGATCCTTGAGCCAGACCGCATTATCGGCCGCAAGGCGAGTGCGTAATTGGTCACCCGGAATGCCTTCGCCCCGATCCAGTTGGGCTAGGCCACGCTCGATCTTGGCGTTGATGGCCTCTTTGTTATCCTGAAGCCACGCTTCGCGTTCGCTTTGCATTTCCAGGGCATCGAAGAGCACGTCCTCTATGCTCTGGAACGCACCGCTGTGCAGTCGCGCCTGAATGAGTGCTTCGATTTCCGGACGGTTGATTTGGATGGTCATGTGCCGGTGCCCCTATGTCTCTACTCAAACCCTACCTCCAAGTTGGGATTGGGTCAACCGTAACGACTCAGATCTCCAATATCACCGGCATGATCAGCGGCCGCCGCTGCGTCTGGCGCGAGATATATCTCTTCAAGTCGGTGCGTATCTTTTCCTTGATCACGCCGTAATCCGCTTTCTCTTCGGCGCTGGAGGCATCAAGCGTCTCCATCACGATCTCGCGGGCGCGCTCGATCACGCCGTTCTCTCCCGGAGCGAAGCCGCGCGTCACAATTTCCGCTCCGGATTCGACCCTTCCCGTGAGCTTGTTGATGGCGATGATCGGCATCACGAATCCGTCTTCACTCAAATGCCGTCGGTCTTTGATAACGAGATCTTCAACCACATCCGTGCGCGAGCCGGAATCGATGCAGACGCGGCCCACATTGATGCGGCCCGCTTTGCGCGCGCCGTGTTCGTCAATTTCGAGAACGTCCCCACTCTCAATCAGCATCACGTTGCCCACCGCGCCGCGCATCGTTCCCGCCAGTTCGGCATGAAGTTTAAGCTGGCGGTATTCGCCGTGGATAGGAATGAAATATTTCGGCCGCACCAGGTTGATGATCAGCTTCAACTCCTCCTGGCTGGCGTGTCCGCTGACGTGGACCGGCGGATACGATCCGTCGTCATAAACGACGAACGCTTCCCGGCGAAAGAGATGGTCGACCATCCGGTAGATTGCTTTTTCGTTGCCGGGAATGATGCGCGAAGAGAGAACGACAGTATCGCCCTTTTCGATCTTGGCATGCTTGTGAGTATCGACGGCCGCGCGCGAGAGCGCCGACATCGGTTCCCCCTGCGTGCCGCTGATCAGCACGCACACCTTCTCGGGCGGGAAGTTCTTCATCTCGCCGGGATGGATAAGCATGCCTTCGGGAATCTCGACATATCCGAGATCTTCCGCGATCTCCGACGAACTGTTCATCGAGCGCCCGATGAAGCAAATTTTGCGGCCATGTTCCCACGCCATGTCGACCGACAGCTTGATGCGGTGAATCGACGACGAGAAACAGGAGATGAACAAACGCCGCTTGGTGCGCACGAAGATTTCTTCAAACTTGCGGTGAACAGCACGCTCGCTGGGCGTGTAGCCTTTACGCTCGACGTTGGTTGAATCCTGCAGCAAAACGAGCACACCTTCCTTGCCATACTCGGCAAAGCTATGGAGATCGAAAAGGCGGTTGTCGGTGGGAGTGGGATCGACCTTGAAGTCGCCGGTGTGCAGCACCACGCCCAGCGGCGTGTGGATCGCCAGCGCCACGCATTCGACCAGGCTGTGCGTTACTTGCAGAGGATGGATCGTGAACGGACCAACCTTGAAGCGGTTCCCCGCGCGCATTTCGCGCAGGTCCGAATCGTCAAGCAGTTGATGTTCCTCGAGCTTGTCTTCAACATAAGCAAGTGTGAACTCGGTGCCCCAGACTGGCACGTTCAATTCGCTGAGAATCCATGGCAGCCCGCCGATATGGTCCTCGTGCCCGTGCGTCAGGATGATGCCGCGTACGTGCGCGCGATTTTCCAGCAGATACGAAATGTCAGGCACCACGATGTCAACGCCCAGCAACTCCGTTTCGGGGAACATCAGGCCGGCATCGACTACGATAATGTCATCGCCGTAGCGGATGGCCATGCAGTTCATACCGAACTCGCCCATTCCGCCCAGCGGAATAATGTGCAGCTTTCCTGTTGGCATTATTAGAGTCGATGCTAGCACAGTAGGTGGAGACGGGGCTTGCCTCGTCTGCCTTGGACGTGTCCGAGGACGCGGTAAGCCAGATCTCTACCACCAATCATTCCGGGCTTCGACTGGCTGATAAAATCGAACATAGAGATGAAGGTGAAGATGGCGGGCGAAAAGAAATCCTGGCTGCGACGTCGCACCGAGGATGCGATCCGCAGCGGCCTCACGCGCGCCTACGAAACCGTGAGGGTCGATCCCGAGCACTTTTTGTTTCAACTCCGTGCTGCCTATGGCTTACCCATCGTCACCTTCCACGGCGTGTATTCCGTTGAGCTATCCCGACTCGACGATGTCGCCGAATCGGTGATTCGCAGCGGTATGAAGCTGGCAGCCGCCGAGGGCGCGGGATTTGGCCTCGGCGGCATTCTCACCATCATGCCGGATCTGGGTATTCTTTCGGCGATCACCATGCGCACCATTCAGAAGCTCAGCCTCATCTATGGATTCGAAATGAACACCGATGACGAAATCGCAGAGCTCTGGATCGCCGCCGCCAGCGCAGCCGGCGTCGACATCAGCAGGGAATTGCTGGAGAAGGAAGTGGTCAACCGCTTCGTACCGAAAGTGATCCAGCGCATTGCAGCCCGCGCCAGCACGGAAGTCGTAGAGAAGTGGGCGGGACGATTCATTCCGATTGCCAGCTCCGCCATTGGATGCGCACTTAATTATTACTTTGTGCGAGCTTGGGGTCGGCGGGCCCTCGCGCATTTCCGCAATAAGCACCAGGAGGCGCGGCGGAAGCTTGCGGCAGAGCAGGCTAAGCTTCCGCCTGCACCTTCCGTTGCGATTCGGGGTCTCGGTCGCGGCGTCTACGGTGAGGATTACCTTCGCAAGGAACGGGAGAGTTGGGATTAGGCCGGATTGCATCAAAGGGACTAGGCTTCGAAGACCGCGAAGCCTGAGGCAGTCGGCACATTTCGACCCATTCACGACTTCCCACCCGACATCAAGATTTGACTTTCTCCCACCTAGAGCCTATCAAGGCTGTTTAGGGCGGAGGACCCGGCATGGCAAACGATCCATTTACAATCACGATCTTCGTCCCTGATGGCGACCCAGAGGGCGTTCGAATTATTCATCGAGCAGGGTGGACCGGGCTCGGAATTGTATTCCCTCGAGAGAAGTGGCCGACGACAAGACGGCGGGAGGAGTTCTCGCGCGCTGGTGTATACGTATTGGTGGGATATGAGGCAAAGGAAGGGGCACAAGAAGACGACCTTCCTACCGTGTATGTTGGCGAGGGAGAATTGATGCGCACCCGCATCGAGTCTCATTTTCAAAGCAAGGATTTCTGGGATAAGGTAGTTGCCTTCGCGACTTCGGACAATAGTCTTAACAAGGCACACGTGAGATGGCTGGAATATGCGCTCGTGAATCGGGCCGCAGAGGCGAAGCAGTGCAAGTTGGATAACGGAACGGAACCACAGGAACCTAGGCTAAGCGAAGCTGAAAAGTCAGATATGAAGGGGTTTCTCCGTAACATTGTGCAAATCTTGCCTCTGGTGGGCGTCGGGGCGTTTGAGGTGCCCAAAGCAGTGGCGGAGCCGCAACGAGAGGTGCTGGCGAGGCCAGATTCCTTAAACGGCAATGACACCGTGATAGTCCCGGCAAAGCCAGAGAATTTTAAACAGGTGTTTCTAGGAGAGAACTGTTGGTACGCTATTCGCATTTCCCCTCGCATGTTGCCAAAGATCAAATATGTTGCGGCGTATCAATCGGACCCTGAAATGCAGGTCACGCATTATGCGCCTGTAGCAAAAATCGAGCCCTACGGTGCGAAGGGAAAATACAAACTCGTCTTCGCCGAGCCTGCGAAGCCGGTTGGCCCGATCCCATATGCTGACGCACCTCGGGCGGCGATGATGGGTCCGAAATACACAACATTCGGGAAATTGATGAAAGCGAAGAAACTTACCGAGCTTTTCTGACTCGCTCGCCCCGTGAACGCCGCCTTCTAATGCCAAGTGCTGACTGTCAAAGGCCTATCTAAGCCAGTCCTCCAGTTCCACGCCGCGATCCGTTTTTTCGTCGCGATACTTGACGATCACCGGCGTATAGAGTGAAAGGTTCCACTCAGATTTACCTTTGCCTTTGGTCACAGCCCGCGAGCCCGGAACGACAACGGCATTCTCGGGAACTTCGAGCGGATGTTCCGAGGTTGCACGATAGATCTCCCCGCGCACCAGATCGTAGAGCGGAGTCGAACGGGTAAGAATCGTTCCCGCGCCCAACACGGCGCGCGCGCGCACCAGCGTTCCCTCATATACGCCGCAGTTGCCCCCGATCAGCACGTCGTCTTCGATAATTACGGGCGCGGCGTTAATGGGTTCAAGCACGCCTCCCACTTGCGCTGCGGCACTTAGGTGGACACGCTTACCAACCTGCGCGCAGGAGCCGACCAGCGCGTGCGAGTCGATCATCGTGCCCTCGTCAACATAGGCGCCGACGTTGATGAACATGGGCGGCATGCAAACGACGGAAGGCGCAACGTAGGCACCCTCACGGATGCTCGAGCCTCCGGGAACCAGTCGCACGCGGTCGGCGAGCGTAAGTCGGCGGGCAGGGAAGGTATCTTTATCGATGAAGGAAAGCACATCGCCATCCGACATTTGCTTGAGCTCGCCGAGTCGGAATCCAAGCAAGATGCCCTGTTTAACCCACGGATTCGTGGTCCAGCAAGCTTCGCCTTTCTCGTCAATGACTTTTTCCGCGGCCCGGATTTTCCCCGCTGTGAGCGCATCGCGGAAATCGGCGAAGATGCGACGTGCCTCCGCGGAGTCTGCGATGGTATCAAGTGCTGCGAGAGCCTCGATGCCGGATTTCAATTCAGAGGCATTCATGAAGTTGTTGCATTTGCTCGTGACTCGAGGCTCGTAGCTCGCTCTCACGCCACGCACTTGCATTCGCTGCGGATCAGAACGCCCGGCATGTGATGTGTCGCCTCGCGCGCTTCATTCGAATTGGTGAAAGGTCCATACCAGCGCGAATGGTTCGGATCGTGGCCTGCAGGGCGTCCTTTGCCCGAACTGCATTGGCCGCACGATGCGCGGTGCAGGATGACTTTGTGCGGTCCCGAGGCCCAGCTTTCGTAGACGTAGAACTCAGTCGCCGCAACGGGAGCGGCCGGGCGAGCGAGCAATCCCACATCCGTTGCTATCTTTTGTAGCTTCGAGCGCGTATCGCGGCGCATCGGAAGCAAGGGCAACCGGTAAATCTCTTGTATCTTGCCCATCATCGTCAGCACGGCCTTTACCGGCAACGGATTCGACTCGATGAAATTGGCCTGCATCAGCGGAAGATATTTGCGATGAATCACGCGCGCCGTCTGCCAGTCATTGGCGAGCGCGGCGCGAGTCATCTCCGCCATCTCGTGCGGAATTTCATTCGACGCAACCGAGACGATGCCTACTCCTCCCAGCGCAATCACCGGCAAAGTGACGGCATCGTCGCCTGAGAAGACAAGAAAAGTGTCGGGCACAAGATTCAGCACTTCGGCGATCTGCGTGATGCTGCCACTGGCCTCTTTCACTCCCGCGATGTTCGGGACTTCGCTCAATCTGGCCAGAGTCGCGGGCTCGATGTTAACCGACGTTCGTCCCGGAACATTGTAGAGAATGATGGGCTTTTCGACGGCTTCAGCAATTGCCTTGAAGTGCCGGTACTGGCCCTCCTGCGTTGGCTTGTTGTAGTAAGGTGATGCGCTCAGGATTGCGTCCACTCCCGGACGCGCCGAAAGTTCTTTTGCCTTCGCCACCGCCTCCTGCGTGGAGTTGGATGTGGCTCCGGCCATGATCGGCACGCGGCCAGCGACAACTTCGATGGTCACATCGATAACGTGCAGCCACTCATCGTGAGAAAGCGTGGGAGTCTCTCCGGTGGTGCCGCAGGGAATCAGGAAATCGATCCCCGACTCGACCTGCCATGCGACCAGATTGCGGAGAGCAGTTTCATCGACAGCCCCGTCCTGGGTGAACGGAGTCACTAAAGCAGTACCACAGCCTCGCAATTGCATGATTCTAAGCATAACGCGGAACGGGGCACGTGTCAGTTGTCAGCCGCGTACCAGCAACTCCCCGGCTGCAAAGCCGGTCACGATCGCAGCTACCCGTAATTTTTCGAGGCGGGTTTTGAGATCGCGTGATTGTGAAAGTCTCTTTTCAGCAGGCGCAGGGCGATCGCCTCGGCTTCTGTTCGCCCATAGCCCAGGGCTTTCATGCGTCTCGACTCGGCGTTCGAACGCGTTGCGAACAGGGTTGTGCGCATCCAGAACCCTGCGGCTGTCGAACTTATCGCGGATGGCGATGAAGATCATGATCGCCGGAACAATAAGCAGAATAGTGACGCTGAACGCCGCGGCGATTTGGATCCAGTGCCGCAACGCGGCGGCGAACAGATCGCCGAGCATGCTGAGCAGGTGGATTTCGATCGCCAGCCAGATGAAGCCGCCGATTAAGACCATTAGACCCGGAGTGTGGTCTCGTTCAGACCGGCGCGTGCAGAGCAGAATGCCGATCGCGACGAGTAAGAGGGCGACAATCATGTCGAATCTGCTCCTCCGCGAAAGAAGCGTGCCGGTCGTCTTCGCAGCCTGAACCGAAGGCGCAGATGATTACGCAGTTCTTGGTAATATCGTAGCACCGTGGCCGGCCACTGCGGGAGCCGCCTTGGACGGGGCACCGCATCAGAGTTGTGCTACAGTTCGCGCCAGACGTCGCGGAAGTCGTAAACGCCCGATTTGCCAACCAGCCATTCGGCGGCGCGGACGGCGCCCTCGGCGAATCCGAGCCGCGACTTGGCATCGTGGCAGAGATAGATTCGATCGGCGGGCGAATTGAAAACCACTTCATGCATGCCGACAGCATCGCCTTCCCGGAAGGAGACGATCTCCAGTTCCTGCTGGCTGCATTCCCGAATAATCTTTTCGATAATAATGGCTGTTCCGGAGGGCGCGTCTTTCTTCTCTGCGTGGTGGCGCTCGAAGATCTGTCCGGAATAATCGTATTTGAGCGCACTGGCAGCGCTCTTAACGACATCGAAAAAAAGGTTTACGCCGATGGAGAAATTCGAGCCATAGAGAAACCCGGTTTCCGCGGCGAGTGCCAGTTCACGAAGCCGCGGCAGGTGCTCGTACCATCCCGTGGTGCCGATCACAATGCTCTTTTGGGCGCGAATGCAGGCCTCGGCATTGGTGACCACCGCCGCGGGCGTCGTGAAGTCGATAATGGCATTGAAGGAGGCGAGAAAGTCCGCCGTGAGTGCGCACGCGTTGCCATTTTCGACGTCACTCAGCGTCTCGACGTGATGGCGGCGTTCCCGCGCCATGTCAGCTACCAGTGAGCCGGTTTTGCCGCGACCCAAAATTAGGACCTTCATGAGGAAACCTGTTCGCCGCTTAGACGCAGAGGAAAAAGACGCAGAGGAAAACAAGAGCGAAAGCTTAACCGGTCATTTCTAAATTTTCTCGGCGTACCCAGCGTCTCGGCGGTAAAACAATTTTACGCGAATACTTCCGGGTCTGCCTCGGCGAAGAAGGCGTGGTGCAAGCGGCGGACAACGTCAGTAGCGTCATCCTCTTCGATGACGAAGGTCAGATTAATTTCGGAAGCGCCTTGGGAAATCATGCGGATCTTCACGTTTTCGAGCAGGCTGAAAACCTTGGCTGCGATGCCGGGCGTTTCGCGCAGGTTCACCCCGACCAGGCAAACGATAGCTTTGCGGCCTTCGTATTTCACGTCGGCCAGCTTGGCGAGATCGGCAGCCAGAGCGGGGATTGCCTCATTGGTTTCAGCCGTGACGGAGACGCTGACTTCCGACGTGGAGACCACATCGACTGCCACTTTGTGCTGATCGAAAAGCTCAAAGATGGACTTGAGGTATCCATGGACGAGCAGGCGTCGAGGCGCGGCCACTTCGACAAGGGTGATTTTTTTCTTTAGCGCAATGGCTTTGAAAATATTCTTGCAGCGCGGGGCCCGCGCCGTAACCTTGGTGCCTTCGCAGGTCGGGTTCTGTGAGTTCAGAACGAACACCGGAATGTTTTGCTGAATGGCCGGCAGCACCGTGGCGGGATGCAGAACCTTGGCGCCAAAATATGCTAGCTCAGCCGCCTCGTCGAAGCTGATGACCTTGATGCGACGTGCATCGGGACAGAGCCGCGGGTCGGTCGTCATCATGCCGTCCACGTCAGTCCAGATCTCGATGCGCTGGGCATTGAGGCCAGCGCCAAAGATAGCAGCGGAGAAGTCGGAGCCGCCACGCCCGATCGTAGTCGTAATGCCGGCGCGATTGGAACCGATAAATCCCCCCATTACCGGAACGCTCCCGTTCTCGATCAGGGGCGCCACCTTTTTTTTCAAGCGCTCGTTGGTCTCTTCAAACTGCGGAACAGCGCGGGTGAAACTGCTATCGGTGAGCAGGCATTGCCTCGAATCGACGTGGGCGCCGGGTAATCCGCGGGCTGTGAAGGCGGCCGCTACGATTTTGCTCGAAAGCACTTCGCCAAACGAGGCAACGTAGTCGTAGGTGCGCGGAGTGATTTCGCCAACCGCACCGATGCCGCGCAGCAGTTCGTCAAGATCCTCGAAGTCGGCGCCCAGATCGCCGTGGAATTCTGTAAAGAGCGCCGTGCCGAGCAGTTCTCCAGCGGTGTCGTAGTGGCGCTCGCGAAGGGCCCGCGCCATCTTGAGAGCCGTCTTGCGATCGCCGCTTCCAGCCGCTTTACCCATCGCAAGCAGAGAATCGGTAACCTTGGCCATGGCGCTGACGACCACCACGGGACGGTCAGCCAAGCGGCCCTGCACAATCTGTGCAACGCGGTCGATGGCCTTGGCATCCTGCACCGAGGTCCCGCCAAATTTCATGACAATCATCGGCGGAAACGCTCCTCGCGGCCGTCAGAAAATCCCTCACGGAAGCATCCGTTGCCGTTTCTCAGAGACGCAGCTCGCCGCGCCTCCCGCGGCGGAGAAGGGCCAGGCCCCGTCTCTACGCTAAATGCCTCTGCGGTACATTCCCATCTCATCCTAGATAGCCTTTGGCTTTGAGCAACTCGGCATTCAGCAGCGCAGCGCCGGCAGCCCCACGAATTGTGTTGTGGGACAGGATGGTGAACTTCCACTCCAGCACGTTGCAAGGTCGCAGGCGTCCGACCGCCGTCGTCATGCCTCCTCCGAGATCGACGTCGAACCGAGGCTGCGGACGATCCGGCGCAGTCAGATAGACGACTGGCTTCTCAGGTGCGCTCGGTAGCCGCAGGTGCTGGGGCTCAGCGCGAAAATCATTCCACACGGCAATGATCTCTTCCGGTTTGGCTTTCTTCTTCAGGCGAACTGAAACAGACTCAGTGTGGCCATCTTCCACTGCAACCCGATTGCACTGGGCGCTCATTGCAAATGGGGCCGGAACCACCTTGCCATCCTTGAGCGTTCCGAGCAGCTTTTGCGTCTCCTCTTCCATCTTCTCTTCTTCATTCTTGATATAGGGGATGACATTGCCAAGAATGTCGAGCGAAGCCACCCCCGGGTATCCAGCTCCGCTGATGGCCTGCATCGTCACCGCCATAACGGTTTCGAGTCCGAAACGGCGATGCAGAGGGGCCAGCGCGAGCACAAGTCCAATCGCTGAGCAGTTGGGATTCGTGACGGCAAAGCCCTTCGAACTGCTGTGCCAGGCTTGGGTTTCGATCAGCGCGAGGTGATCCGGGTTGACCTCCGGAATTACCAGCGGCACGTCGGCCTGCATGCGCAACGCGCTGGAATTGGAAACGACGGCGCACCCGGCCTCGGCAAATTGCGGCTCCAGTTCGCGGGCAATCGAAGCATCGAGCGCCGCGAAAATAATCTTCGGAGCGTCCTCGGGCTTGGCGGGCGCAATCGTCATATTGGCAACCCGGTTAGGGATGGCGGTCTTCAGCCGCCATCGCGCAGCTTCTGCATAAGGGCGGCCCTCAGATCGGTCGGAGGCGGCCAGCCATGCCACCTCGAACCAGGGATGGTCCTCGAGCATCTGGATGAAACGCTGTCCGACGATGCCCGTGGCACCGAGAATTCCTAT
Source organism: uncultured Acidobacteriaceae bacterium (assembly GCA_963821295.1). Lineage (GTDB taxonomy): Bacteria > Acidobacteriota > Terriglobia > Terriglobales > Acidobacteriaceae > Acidiflorens. Next base: position 310,639 of record CAWGDB010000006.1, read on the forward strand.
AGGTAGTTTGTTCGACATGGGTAAGAAGTGATTTTATACCAGCGAAAATTCACGGGGAATGCCGCGGCGGGCACCAAGGGTCCCGGTGCAGGGGTAATCAGGCCCTTCCATGCCCAATTTCGTGAGGCAGGTACTCGTTGAGCGGACCAAATTTGCGTTTTTCCGCATAGATTCGCCAACGCCGCCAGACAATCCGCAAGCTGGCCATAACGGGGATGGAAAGGTAAACTCCGAGGACCCCGGCAATCTCGCCCCCGGCTAGAATGCCGAACAAGGCAGCAAGGGGATGCAGTTCGACGCTCGCTCCCATTATGCGAGGGGAGATTACATAGTCCTGTACCATCCGCCACACGAGCAAAAACACCACCAGGACCACCCAGTGGGAATAACCAGAGAGCACTGCGACGACCGTCATGACGACGCCAGCCACGAACGGGCCGACCAGCGGAACAAACTCCATGGCACCCCCTGCGGTGCCGAGCATCAGGGCATAGGGAACACGCATCGCTCCCAAAACCGAGGTGTAGGCGATAAGCGATAGCGCGGCGAGGGTTAATTGGGCGCGAATAAATTGCGCCAGCATCTGGTTGAGGTCGTGCAGAACGTCTTCCAGAAACTCGCGCTGCGTGCGCGAAGGCACCAGTGAAATCACCACGCCGTGAAACATATCTCCATCGCGCAGAAAAAAAATCGCCAGAATTGGCACCAGAAACAGCACCCAAAGCTCCTGCGCGGCTTCCGCAGCTCGGACGCCGATCCGTTGCGCGAGCTTGGCCAGATTTTCGCGGTGATTGTAGAGAAAAGTCTGAATGCGGTCCTGCGTTGCTGCACTCCAGCCATGCTGCGCGCTGATGCGGGCCGCAAGCTCGCCGATCTGGCCTGAGATTTGACCGCTGCTGGCTTTCTCCACCAGCGTCGGGAGTGCTCCCGCAAAGCGCGCGCTTTGCCGGCTGATTCGGGGTCCCGCAACCACAAAAAACAGGCTGACCGCCAACACCAGCAGCAGATAGATTACCGCGATCGCGCGGGTACGGCCGCGTACGAGTTTTTCAAGACGCCCTACCGCGGGATTAATGAGATAGGCAAAGAAAATGGCGAAGAGGAACAGGATCAACGTTCGACGCGCGGCATAGAGAAATCCCAGGCCCAGGGCGAAGAGCAGGAGCGTGAACAGAACGCGCGACGTGCGTGAGTCGAGGATCGTCACTGATTATTTCCGAGGGTCTTAAACGGCACTTAAACGACCGATGTTCGCGACTTCTTCTGCGGCCTGTAAAAGCGCGCCAATCACCGGGCCCCATCCTCACTTTACCGCAACGCGGGTCTGCGACTGCATGAAGGCGGAACGTGAGTAACGTTCGGCATCCTGACCTCACAAACGTAAGCGCCGCCGTGGAAGAGCGGCCCTTCAGGGCCGCGTAGGTCTTCGAAGCAGTTGGGCTTTTAGCCCCGGTGGTCGCTTTTTGCAAGCCAGCAGACTTTTTCCCCAGCCTGTTCAGCTGCGCCGCCCATAGCTAGGGAGGTCCTGATTAAGTCCCTGGGATCCCCCGTGCCCCTCCGTGTACCCCGTTTTTGTGCTGCTTCCCGATACTTAATCAGAGTCAACTCGCCGCGACAGCCCATTAGTCGCGAATCACCTCAGTGTTGTCGCCCTCAATCACGATGCGCATCACCTTAAAGTGATCGTGATCGTCGACCCATAACTGCCAACTTCCCGCGTCGGTCTTGAGTTCGACCTTAATGAATTCTTGTGGGCTGCCTTTGAAATTTATCTTCTCGTGACCCAGGTACTCTGCGCTCAGCGGCGCGGAAGAGTGTTGGCGCGGATCGAGAGTCCCAAACTGAGCACGTTGTTTGATAGGGCACTGCACCTCGCCTTTCTCCTGTTTACACGTCGCGGCCAGGAACTTCCACACCAGCACTTCACGGTGAATAAAGAAGTAGTCGTCCAAAATGCTGGTCGAAGGCGACAGCAGGTACGGCTGTTCGTGTGGTTTGTCTTGCGGTCCCGAGCTCCACTTCTGATTAAGGAATTGATCGTTCGGTACGATAACTGATTCGCCCTTTCCGGGGCTCATTTCTTTCCATTCATAGCGTCGGATCTCGCCCGATGCGCTGAGCTGCAGCACCGAATCCTGCACGGCCTGGTTGGGATCGTTCTCGGTTTTAAACTCCGACTTGATCACACTACCGGCATTGTTTTGATAGATGGAGAACGTCTCGGTTCCAACCCGATGGCCGCCCATGAAAATGCCAAAAGAGCCGGAATCGATTTGCTGCCCGTTATGTTCCTTCTCGCTTTCCTTGTCTTTGTCCTTCGGAAAGGGAGCCGCAATCGCCGCAATGGACGACAACAATGCCACCGCAGAAACAAAGACAACCATGAAAGCTAGCCTTCGACCCGGCACCCAACCAAACAACCTCACTTTAATTCTCCTGTCTTAAGATTCTTGGAACGAGGGCCTTGGGATGAGGCCCCCGGTATCGCGCGACTTCCAATAGAAATCTTACTCTTTCCATCCGAACTCCCTCCCGCCGAATTGCAGGAGCGTTTCGAACCAGCATCTTCAGGACCTTCCTTTTTGAGTTGCAACGCACTCTCAATCTCAAGGCAAACAGCCGCGATCTCCTTGCCAGAGGTCTGTACCACCAAAGATGCCTGACGGTAATAAGGAAGCCGCTCCGCGTGCAAGCGGGCAAATTGTTCAGGATCCCTTCGCAGAGGCCGCCGTTCCCCCGGCGTGGCTGATCCGCTTCCCGCTCCCGCATCATCCTGCAGGCAACGACGCCACAGTTCCTCAGGGGGCGCATCCAGAAAAATCGAAGGCCACGACCGCAGCAACTCGCGGTTGTTCTCCTGCGCGAAGGTCCCGCCGCCCAGGGCAACCACACTATCGCGATGGAGCGCGTTCGTCACCAGATCGCGCAGCGCATTCGTTTCAGCGGATCGGAATGCTGCTTCTCCCTGAAGACGAAAAATCTCCGGGATCGTCTGCCCTTCGCGCGCCTCGATCCGCGCGTCCAGGTCGACAAACTCCCATGCCAGTCTGCGCGCGAGTTCCTGCCCAACCGTGTTCTTGCCGGAACCCATGAACCCTACCAGAAACACAGCACGAACTCCCATTGCGATACCTGTATGGCACTTAGGCGCCGCCCGGGCGGCGGCTGGAACGGCCCGGCGGAAACCGCGCCCACCCAAAACCGTCCGCGACTGCTTGATCGTTGATTGAACGTTGGTTCAGCGTTGCTTGAGGCGGATTTTACCACTGAAAGAGTGCAACACGACCTTGGATGAGGCCTTGCCCACGGTACCAAAGAAGGATCGTCCCCGCTCGGAGGCATAGCGCGTGTGCTGCGGCGCCAGATCCAGTTCGTTCCGTACCTTCCCCAGCATGGAGTGGGCGTTAAACTCGGCGGAAGTATTGGCGGGCACAACCGCCTCGATATTGCCGGTGTGAGTGGACAGCTTATAGTCGCCGCCCGATCCGAAATCGCCGTCGTAGAAAATCCTGCCGCTGCCGGAGTTAGCTCGAACAAACGGACCAGTGACCGACTTCAAAGTAACTGCACCGCTGATGGAGGAAAGCTCGATATGGCCGTTGCTTACATCGGTGAGCGTAATCGGCCCACGCATGGTCCGGACGTGCACGTGCCCATTGCTCACATTGTGAACGTTGACTGCCGCGTCGGTTCCCTCGAAGGTCAAGTCCCCGTGCAGGCTCTCCGCTGACAGAGGGCCGGTTGAAGAGCGCAGGCTGACCGTCGCGTCGGCAGGAATCAGCAGTTCGTAGTCAACCCGCCCGCTTTGCTGGTCCGCGCCTGGCAGTAGGTGCGATGCGATTTCAATGCGATTGCCCCGTTGCAAGTTATCGACTTCCGTCTTGTCAGACTGAACGATCGCCGTTACCACCACCTCGGCGCTGGTGCCGGGCTTCACTGAAATGGCTCCGTACTGCGTGTCCACGGAGATATTGGCATTCGGACCGACGTTAAAGCGATACTCTTTCCGGGATTCGGCGATGGCTGCCGATACCAGGCAAGTTGCTAAGACAAGTGTTACGACCGTGGCCTGCTGAACCCTCTCCATAACAAAGCCCCTTTGGCCGAATACCAGCCTATCATTACCCTATTGAATTCGATCCAATGCGATTTGATAAAGCATCGCCTTCTGCTGATAGACCTCTAACAAGTACTGCCGGGCGTCCAAATCCCCGGGATGGCGATTGACGTAAGCCTGCGTTTCACGAATTTCGGTATTCACTGCTCGCAGCTGATTTTCATAAGTCGCGCGCATGGTGGGAGCACGAGAGGAAACTTCACTGAGAAACTCCTGATCATCCGTACTCGCCGGCGCGGAAAGCTCGGCCTGCTCGACCGGAGTCTGCGGAGCTTCCGAAGCCGCAGCGCGCTTGGCAAGCGCGCGGTTCGGCTGCTGAGCGATCTCTTTCTCGGGCTGTTTTTGAGTAGGAGTATTGCTGCTTTGCTGAGCTAACTGCGTTTCAGATTTCGCCGCGGCCGGTGACGCAGGCTGCTGGGTGTCGCTCCGTGCCGTCTGTGGTGCCACCGGGGTGGGCGATTTGTGGGTCAGAACATACGAACCAGCCGCCAGAATGGCGACCGCGACGGGCGCAAGCCACAGAATACGCCATCGGCGTTGTTGAGCCGCAACCAGAACCGGCCGCGCGGAGGTCAGTTCGGCATCCCGAATCAGCCCTTCCGCCCGCAATTCAGCCGCGATCCGCAGCCACACTCTGGGAGGCGGTTCCTCAGCGTGGGAAAGCTCCCGCGCCTCGCTGGCAATCAATTTCAGGTCAGACACCAACTCCGAGCAATGCGAACAGGTTCTCAGATGAGACTGAAACTCAAGATCCTGATCGTCGATCCCGGTGCCATCGCTCGAAGTGCCGTCAATGATCTCAGGCAGAATTCGATCTACATCGGAACAATTCATAACTGACTCTCTCCCCGATACTGCAACCGCCGCTATCCAGTCTTGGCCTTTTCGGCTCTCATGAACTTCAGGTAATCGCGCAGCTTCAATCGTGCCTTGTGTAACTGCGATTTGCTATTGCCGATGGAACATCCTACAAGCTTGGCAATTTCGTTGTGCTCAAATCCCTCCACATCGTGCAGCACAAAAACCGTTTTGTACCCCGGCGGCAACCGGTCGATGGCCCGCTTCAACTGCAGGCGATCGACCGATCCCTTTAACTTGACATCGTCCGCTCCAAACTCTTTCCGTGGAGCCTCCTCATCGGCTTCCAGCGTTTCCTCGAGCGAAACCGCCGGCAGTTGCTTTTTGCGGAGTTGCATCAGCACCACGTTGACCGTCATGCGATGCAGCCAGGTCGAAAATGCGGATTCGCCGCGAAACGTCCCAATCTTGCGGAAGAGCTGAAGAAATGCCTCCTGCGCCAGATCTTCCGCTTGCGAAGGATTGGACACCATGCGTAAACATAAGGAGTACACGCGCCGCTTGTGGAGCTGATAGAGGGTTTCGAAAGCTGATTCGTCTCCCTGCTTCGCTCGCTCAATCGCCTCTAATTCGCTGATTCTTTGCTTTGGGTCGGTCAAGTCGCCTTTTCCGGCCGCTACTGCATCAGATGCGGCTTCGAACTCTATTCGTTGTACTAATTTGCCGAGGGCGTTGCCAAGGCGCTCACCAACGTGTCAAGTAATCAAAGAATACCAAAAACCGTAGCCGGCGAGGAGTTTCCACTACCTCATCCGGCCTGAATCGGCGAAATCGAAACAACCAATATCACTTTGGTAATACACCCTACCCAAGGCGTTTGGGGTCCTCCGTGTCCCCAGTGATTAATGCCTTTTGCCGACACCTAATCAGGATTCCACCTAAGCTTTTCCAGCCGTAATCGTCTCCAACCCGTGACCATGGGGGCCGGTTTCGCGCATCCGCAGCAGGATGGCAAAAGTCAGGCCGACAAAGCCCAGAATCGAGAATATCCACATTCCGAGAGCATAGCCTCCCGGATTGTCCAGCCCGGCATGCGTGTAGTCATTGGCCGTGCCGATGAACAGGTTCAGGAGAAAGAAACCGATCTGCTGAATCATCGTCATGAGGGCATAGGCGGTTCCCAGACGCGACTGATCCACAATGTAGGCAACAGACGGCCACATAACCGCCGGAATGAGTGAGAAGGCGATTCCCATCATGCATACCGGCACAAATAGGGAAACATTGGAATAGGCCATTAGCAGGTAAACCGGCATCAGCAGGATGGAACCGAACATCATCAGCAGGGCGCGCTTGCCGATTTTGTCGGAAAGTAGTCCGAAAAGAGGGGTCGCAACCATTGCCGAGAGGGGAAGCAGACTATTGAAGAATCCCGCTTGCTCGTGAGCGTGCACCCGCATCGCCTCGGCCGCCAGAACGCCACCATGGGATGCCAGAATCTTGTTTGTGAAAAAATCAATCGCGAACGTTCGAAACGGAAAGATAGCCGAGTAAAACGTAAAACACAGACCCACGACATACCAGTACGAGGCGTTAAATCTGAAAATCTGGCCGAACTCGAGCTTGTCGATTGAACCCGCCTGCCCAAGTTCGTAACGGCCCTCGGCGTGGCTCTCCAATGCCCAGTAGGTGACCGAACAGATCACGGCCAGCACTCCTGCACCTACCGCCAGCATCAGCGGTCCCTGCCAGCTCGGCTCTCCATTCGGCCCGTTAGGGTAGAACACCTTGTTGGCCCATGTAGGAGAATTGTCCGCCGCTACCGACGCCAGCCGGGCGATCGTCAGATTGATCCCGAAAGCAAAGCTGAGTTCTTTGCCCTTGAACCACTTTGCAAGAACAGTAGTGGCGGCCACGATCATCGATTCGGCGCCCAACCCAAGTACCGTCCGTCCAGCAATCATGATCCCCGGCCGGCCGCGCGCGGCGGTGAGGGCCGCCCCAATGAGGCAAAGCAGTGCGAAAAACGTAATTGCCTTTTTTGTGCCGATGCGGTCGATGATGATGCCGCCAATCAGCAGCGTTGCAACTGCCGCTACGCTATAAGAAGAATTCAGCCAGCCGAACGCCGTCGCCGAAAAGCCCAGCTTGTCAATGAAGATGCGTTCCAGCGGGTTGATGCTGTCATAAATGTAGTAGTTGCCGCCCATCGCCAGGCTGACGAACAGCAGCACGATCCAACGGTAGAGGCGAGACGGTTCGGGGCGAGCTGCAGCAACCATTCAGACACTTATCCTCGGCGCACAGTCGCGCCTGCTTGGGATGGGAAGAGAGTCAACCGGACGAAGATAGCAGATCGGTGACGGAATTGTGTTGCTGAAAAAGGAGGAGGTGTTAGTGAAGCGGGACTCGTGGCGGCCGCAGTTTTGTATCCTCTATGTCGCGGAGTAGAATTTAATTGGGATTTACGAGAACCCGGAGAAATCAGAAAATGCCCAGCGTACGGGACGTCATTTGGAAAGATCCAGAGGTGCTCGGCGGCACGCCTGTGTTTCGCGGAACTCGCGTCCCATTTCAGACGCTGCTGGATTACCTCGAAGGGGGCCAGACGCTGGTCGAGTTTCTGGATGACTTTCCCACTGTTACTCGCGAGGCGGCCATCTCGGCACTCGAACAGGCAAAATCGCTTCTTGTCAGCCAATTGGGATGAGAATCCTACTTGACGAGTGCCTTCCTCGAAAACTCAAAGGCCATTTTGCGAGTCATGACTGCCAAACAGTGCCGGAGGCATTGCTCGCCGGCAAAAAGAACGGGGAACTCCTTGCCATTGCAGAGCGTCAAGGATTTGAGATTTTCCTGACCATGGACAGGGGGCTCGAATACGAGCAAAATCTCAAGGGCCGACGGATCGCCATCATCACTCTCCGCGCCAAATCGAACCGCCTTGCGGATGTCGCTCCTCTCGTTGACGAATGTCTTAGACTGATACGGTCGATTCGGCCGGGTCAAATCGTCCCGGTCGGGGCGTAAGGCTCGGCTTCTTCAGGTGATCTCTTACCGGCTCCCAACCACGCCCCTCACCGCTTCAATCAGCTTCCCTGAATCGTACCCAACACCGTCCTTGAACACCGTCTCCACCTTCTCGATATCCTCAATCTGCTTCGACGGATCTCCCTTGATCACAACCAGGTCCGCCTGCTTGCCTGGACTAATAGTGCCAACGCGCTCCAACTCTCCCATAAACTGCGCTCCGTTGGCCGTCGCAATGTGAATCGCCTCCACCGGAGTGAACCCCGCCTCGACCAGCAACTCGACTTCGCGCTGATCGCCGAAGCCCGCGATCACACCTCCCATACCGGTGGGGTCCAATCCGGCCAGTAGCAACCCGCCAGCCTGCGCGAACGCGTGTTCAAATTCCATCTCCTTCTTGAACGCGGCCGGCCAGGGCGACGAATCACTGTGATATCGCTGCCGGATGGCATTCGCATCCCCCGCCCGCACCTTGTTGTTAAGAAATGCGCCACGAGCATCAGACGTCAGCGCATCGAGAACACGCTGCTCGATGGTCGGGCGGCCGGGAACGAACATTTCAAACACCGGCAGCGTCGACGTAACCGCGACATGGTGTTGAACCAGATCGACGATCGTGTCGTGCAGTGGACCGTTTTGCACGTCAAGCTTCGAGATCAACTCATAATCGGATTTCTCAGGACACTCCCCCGCTTTCTTCCACGGATAGAATTCCGTGTCCACCAGCAAACCGTGTTCGAGGTCATCAATACCGATGGCGGCTGCTTCCCGAAAGCCAATGGAGCAGAGATGTCCGGTAACCTTGGCGCTCCGTTTGTGAGCGGCGTCCACCGCCGCCGACAGATCAGCCGGAGTAATGAACATGTAGGCTTTGAAATTATCGACTCCCTGGTCGAGCCAGAAATTGACGGTCTTGGTCGCGTCGTCCGGCCCGGTGAGTTGATGCATCTGCACCGCAAAAGTGCCCGGTCCTTCCAGATACGGTCCAGTCACGTGAATCTTCGGCCCCGGAGCCTCGCCCTTATCAATCTGTTTCTTGAGTTCAAGGTCGGTATAAGGTTCGAGCCCGCCCGTCGTGCGGATCGTGGTGACTCCTCCGGCAAGATACAAACGCGGGAAACTGTATGCCATCTCCCCGAAAATCCCGTTGCCCATGGGATAAAAAAGATGATCGTGCATTCCGACCATGCCCGGGATGACACTGTAACCGTGCAGGTCAAGCACCTTTGCATCCCTCGGAACATTCGCTGACGTGGCATCGGAGACTGACTCGATCTTTCCATGCGAAATTATGATGGTCTGATCTTCGCGCGCTGCCGCACCCGTCCCGTCGATCACGCGCACGTGGCTTAACGCCACCACCGGCGCATCCACCGTAACAAACCGGCGCACTGCAGGAGAGAGCGTTTGGGCGACAAGTCCCGCCCAGCAAGCGACTACCAAAAACAGGGCAGGAATTAGTTTTCGCATGATTCTTCCCTCCGAAACCACAGGGCAGGATTCTACCGGAGAAATCAGCAGAGCACGCGGCTCGGCGAAGTTTCTTAGGGAAAAAAATAAAAAGGCTCCCGGCCGCGATTCAAACCTCGCGACCGAGAGCCCAATTTCTTCCAACCCGAAAATCCGCTATTGGATCTTTTCTGACTTGCCGTCGTACTTGACGGTCCCGTTCTTGTCATTCTGGCGTGTTACATCGTCGTTGGTGTAGACGTGTTTGCCCGGTCCGGGCCCTTTCGCCACCGAAGTCAGGTCGGTCGTGTATTCCGGCCCGCTGAAATATTCCCATTGGCCCCGCGCTCCCTCGCGAGCGTGCTCGGGTCTGCCATGCTCTTCCATCATCGGGCCGTGCATCCGATGGCCTTCGCGGCCAATCGGTTCCGGCCACATGTTAACGTCTGGGCCAGTTAACGGAGCCCCGCCCTGGTACCAGACGGGTGCAGTGAATTCCGAACTGGTCGATCCTTCCAGCTCGGAAACGGTCGAATTGGTCGCGCCCGCAATAAGCCCGGTAGTGGCGTTCGTCGCCCCCACAGGATTCGGAGACACAGTTTCAAGAGAGACCATCGGCGTGCTCACCAGAGGAACGTACGGACCGAATCCATATCCGTAGCCACCGTAAACTCGAGGAACAGGCTGCTGGCCAAAAGCCGCGCCCGCCATCAGAACTACCGCACACAAAACCAAACAGGGTCGCATATTGCCTCCACAGAGGGAAACTTCACCTATATGGTTTGGTGCAGTTTGCGTGCCAGTCGTCGCCTGAGGACTGGAATCCCATCATCTCCGGGAATTTACGGCGGAGTCGGCTAAAGATCTGCAATTCTGCGAGCGAACTGCAGCGAGGCTAGTGAAAACTCATGCGCACAACCTGCAACGGGATGGTACGGAATTTGGTCACGGAATTTGACTGCTGCTGAAGCCCTTCGTTTCCCACACTTCTCAATTGCCCACATAGCGGGCATACAGGCTGCGGGCGACGGCCGGTTCCGTCGTGCCTTTAATGATCGCCCGCCCATCGGGAAACAGGGTAATCTCATACGGCTCACGCCAGAACTTCAGCACAAAGCTGTTGTGGCGCACGTTGCCGTGCGGCCGAAGGCGAGCGCTTATTTCCTCAAAGTCGACTGGCCTTTCGCGTTCATGAATCTGTACCGAGTTCCGGCCGCAGAGCGTAATGTGAGGCCGGCCCTCCCCGGCCAGATGGACAAAGTCACGCTCGCCGCAGACCTGGCACCCGGCGCGTGCAGAGGCAGCCGCGACCTCCGCCTGCTCGTTTTCCCAGACGTCCCACGAAAGCAGCGTCCGCCGCATCTTCGAGCGTGCTCCCACTAGAAACTTCAGGGCCTCCGTGGATGCAAGCGATGCCACCAGGTTGACGGCTGAGTTCAAAATGCCCGATGTCTCACAGGTCTCGATGCTCCCTCGCGGCGAAGCGGGAAAAATACAAGCTAGGCAAGCTGTTTCGCCGGGCAGAACATTCATGGTCACGGCATAACTGCCCACCGCCGCCGCGTAAATCCACGGCACGGAATTCTTCAGCGCATAATCATTAATCAGGTAGCGTGTCTCGAAATTGTCCGTGCCATCGAGAATCAGGTCGGCCCCGGCCAGCAGGGAATCGACGTTCTTCGGGATCAGGTCGGCGACGTGAGGCTCGACGACGATCTGCGAATTGAAGCGGGCGATCTGGCGCGCAGCCGCAATTGCCTTCGGCACAGACTCGCGGGCATCGTTCTCATCGAAGAGCGATTGTCGTTGCAGGTTGCTGGGCTCGACATAGTCGCGGTCGACAATCCGAATCGTTCCCACGCCCGACCGGGCCAGCAATGAAGCCAGCACTGAGCCGGTGGCGCCGCATCCAACGATGACAACTCGAGCCTGTGCGAGCTTGCTCTGGCCTTCCGCTCCGATCTGTTTGAACAGCATCTGCCGCGAATAACGGTCATCTTCTCTCAAAGCATCGCTCCTCAACTCCCAATCCGAATGCGCTCCGTTCCCCAGCGATTACCTTTTGCAACCCTTCTACCCAGTATTATAGGTTCCGATCGCCAAACTTCTTCCCAGTGAGCAACGTGTGCCGATGATTTGTTCATCGAACCCGATAGGTGCGGTATGCGGCGAGTCTGGGTTCGACGACGGTAAGTTTGACGAGCGACGGTTCGACGAGCGAAGGTTCGACAAGCAACGGTTCGATAAGCATGGGTTCGAGCAGCATGGGGCGGGAAGAGAAACTTTGCCACGAAAGAACGCCCCGCGCCATCTCCTCGCATGCCTTATCGTGTTGCTGGCACTGATCGCAACCAGTTGGGCGGTTGGGCCGCAAGCCACCGGGCAGCAACCGGAGGAGTCGGCGTCGCAGTTTGGAGCGATCACCCCCTATCTTGGTTTGACGATCGATCAGATCGAGCTGCCCGGAGTCGCTTCCGAGGAGGCGGCCACGCTGCTGGCCTCGACACCGCTGAAGATCGGCGAACCGTTGACGCGCGACAGCCTGCATGATGCCATGAAAGCTTTATTTGCCAGCGGACGCTTCTCCGACATTCAGGCCGAAGCGGATCGCGTCGAGACCGCCGGTGTCAGGCTCCGCTTCTTCACCGTCGCCAATTTTTTTGTGGGAATCGTAAGCGTCGAGGGCGTCTCCACCAATCCTTCGCAGAACCAGCTCATAAGCGCGACTCGCCTGCAACTGGGCGAGCTTTTTTCCCAGGAAAAGCTTGACCATGCCATGGCGGGAATGCAGCGGATTCTGGAAGAGAACGGCTTCCACCGCGCAAAGATCGCGACCTCAGAGCAGCGCGACGAACAGCAACATCAGCTCAACATAACTTTTCAGGTCGTCCCCGGCACTCGCGCTCTGGTTGGCGAAGTCACGGTCGAAGGCGACTCCAGCATTTCCCGGACAGAGATGAAAGACATCGCGAAGTTGCATTCCGGTGACCCCGTGATCTCAACGCGGACGACCCGTGCTTTGCAGCGCATTCGCGCGCACTATCAGAAAGAAAACCGTCTTCTCGCTCAGGTTTCATTGTCGGCCGTCGTCTATCATCCGGAGCACAACACTGTCGATTACACCTTCGGGGTCGATCGAGGTCCGGTCGTGCGGGTCGTTGCGGAGGGTTATAACCTGCGCCAAAGCACCCTGCGGCGACTGGTGCCCGTTTATCAGGAGGGCGCAGTCGATGAGGATCTGCTGAATGAAGGCCGCCGCAACATTCAAAATCACATGGAGGGGCTTGGCTACTTTGAGGCCACCGTCTCCGTGAGCCAGCACACCGTGCAGGACGGCAAAAGCTTGCAACTGGTCTATACGATTGATCCCGGGGAGCGCCACAAGCTGGTAGCCATTCGGATTTTGGGTAACCACTTTTTCCCGGATGAAATCATTCGCGCTCGCTTGCAGGAGCAGTCCGCCAGCCGCTTGTTCAGCCACGGCCGCTACAGCGAAGTGCTCCTCGACGAGGACGTGCAAAGAGTGCAAGGCCTCTATCGCGCCAGCGGATTTCGGCAGGCTGAAGTCACCGGCAAACTCATCACCAAGTATCAACATGATCCCTCACTACTGGCGATTGAGATCACTATTAATGAGGGTCCGCAGACGCGCGTAGCCTGGGTGCGAATTGATGGTACTTACACTCTTCCGCAGGAGCAGCTTCCCGAACTTCAGACCGCCGAGGGGCAGGGGTTTGACGAGTCCACCCTGGCAGACGATCGTGACCGCATACTCGGTAAGTATTTCGACGATGGCTTCCCCAACGCCGCCGTTGACGTAGCCTACGTCACCGCTCCCGCCGGACCGGATGGATTGCCGCGTGTTGGCGTGACCTTCACCATCCATGAAGGCGAGCAGTTTTTCGTCAACCAGGTATTTCTGGACGGCCTCAATTACACGCGTGCAGGCGTCGCTCGGCGTGAATTGAGAGTGCATCCCGGCGATCCGCTAAGCCAGCAGGAGATGCTTGAGAGCCAGCGCCGCCTCTACGACCTCGGCCTCTTTAGCGAGGTCGACACCGCCATCCAGAACCCGGATGGCACCGAGTCGCGCAAGAATGTTGTCGTCGCCGCACGCGAAGCAAAGCGCTATACCTTCGATTACGGAGGTGGCTTCGAGTTCCAAACCGGCCAGCCCGCGGTCGGCGCCAATCAGCCGCTCGGGCAAACTGGAGTGAGCCCCAGAGTATTGGGCGGTATAAACCGCATCAATGTGGGCGGCCGCGACCAGACCCTTACGCTCAAAGGCAACCTTGGCCGCCTGCAACAAAGGGCTCTCATCAACTACGACATTCCCAAATTCCTCAACCGGGAGGATCTCCATCTCTCATTCACCGCCTTTTATGACAACACCGTGGACGTTTCCACCTTCACCTCGAAACGTCTGGAGCTCAGCCTGCGTGATCTGGAGGTGTTATACCGGGCGAATGACCGTGACCTGACGACAATTTCATACGGCTTCTCCTACCGTCGCGTGGTCGCCTCGAACATCGAGGTCACCAGCAATCTGATTCCATTGCTCTCCTCGCCGACTCGAGTCGGAACTCCGAATTTTCTCTTCATTCGCGATCGGCGCGATAATGTCCTCGAGACCACCCGCGGAAACTACACCACGGTCGAGGGGGGCGTGGCCGCGAGCTACTTCGGCTCGGAGGCCGATTTCAGCAGAGCACTGGTGAAGAACTCAACCTATTATTCGTTTGGCCGGAATCACCGGGGCGGAAGATTTGTCTTCGCGCGCTCTACCACCGTCGGCGTCGAAAACCCCTTCAGCAGCACGGTTGTCCTGGACCCTAGCCAGACCGCGCCCAGCGACCAAACTCTGATTCCGCTCCCCGAACGTTTTTACAGTGGTGGGGGCAACTCTCATCGCGGTTTCGGGTTAAATCAAGCAGGACCCCGCGATCCATTTACCGGATTTCCCGTAGGAGGGAGTGCCGTGTTCCTCAATAGTCTGGAGCTGCGCTTGCCCTATGTTGCCATGCCTTACCTGCATGACAACATCGGCTTTGCCATCTTCCATGACATGGGGAATGTCTTTGCCCGGCCCCAAGAAATGGTCCGGAGTCTGGGACGTTGGCACCAGCCCGACCCCGCAATCTGCTTTCAGATCCCACCCCCAGGACAGTTGTCACAATGCAAGTACAACTACGTCTCCCACGCGATCGGCTTGGGGGTGCGCTATCAGACACCCATCGGACCGCTGCGCTTTGATTTGGGATACAATTTGAATCCGCCGGCTTTCCCAAGCTATACGAACACTACGATCAATACTGTAAACGGGGCTCCATCGGGAATCTTTGACCCACAGCACGCCGGACATTTTAACTTCTCATTCAACGTAGGGCAGTCTTTCTGATGAAACTCTGGCTGATTAAATTCCGACGACCAGATTTGCGACGCCCAGACTTGTGTCAACGTTGCGCTCTGGCAACGCTGTTAGTGATCGCATTCGCCTCCTGGTCCCCAGCCGGCACAATCGTGGACCGCGTGGTGGCCAACGTAAACGGACACGTGGTTCTGCAGAGCGACTGGGAAGAAGAAGTCGCCTTTGAGGCATTCGAGAATGGGCGGGCTCCCGACTCATTCACAAACGCCGAGCGCCAGGCCGCGCTCGACCGCCTGGTCGACCAGGAATTGCTGCGCGAGCAGGTTCGACCCTCGCAACCCGCTCCCGCTGAGCAGGTGGCGGCGCGTGTGGCCGAAGTCCGCAAGGTGCAGCCCGATTCCTCCACCGATGCGGGATGGCACGCCGCTCTCCAACATTATGGATTGACGCAAAGCTCGCTCGAGAAACGGCTCAGTAACCAGATCCAGCTCATGAGGCTGGTCGAGGATCGCCTCCGCCCCTCCATTCAGATCGATCAACACGCCGTGGAAACGTATTACCAGGATCAGCTTCTGCCAAGCCTGAAAAAAGCTGGAGACTCGGCCAAACCTCTCACCGACGTCTATGGCCGGATCAGGACCCTGCTTGCCGAGCAAAAAATGAATGAACTGCTCTCCGGTTGGTTGGCGAGTCTGCGCTCGGGGAGCCACATCATGACTCCCGAGTCCAGCGCCGGAGCAGGGAACCGTTGAGCGAGCCGTCCGCTCCCCCAGCGCGCCGCCGCATTCTGCGAAATCTGTTCTTGCTCTTCTGCGGATTCAGCCTGCTCGCCCTGGGTCTGCTTGCCTGGTACGCGACCACCGATTCCTTTCAGCGTCGCATGCGATATCGGGTGATCGCGGAACTGGAGAAGGCGACCGGCGGCCGCGTTGAACTCGGGGAGCTGCACACCATCCCGTTTCGTTTGCGTCTGGACGCGCGCGCCCTGACCATTCATGGCCGGGAAGCTCCCGATCAGGCGCCATTCTTGAAAGCAGATCGTCTGCAAGCCGAGCTGAAAATCATCTCCCTGCTGGAAACCACCATCGGCTTGCATTCTCTCGTGCTCGAACATCCGGTGGTGCACGTCATCGATTATCCCGATGGCACGACGAACATTCCGGCACCGCCTGTGAAATATTCGTCGGATCAAGGCCCACTGGAGCAACTCATCTCGCTCGCGGTTTCCCGCATAGAGGTGCGCAACGGCGAGCTTTTGTGGCAGGACCGCAAGGTTCCTTTCGATTTCGAGGCTCGCGATCTTGCTCTGTTGCTGCACTATTCTTTGCTGCGCCAACGTTACGAGGCGCAAGTCATCGCTGGAAGTGTCACCACCCGATGGCAGCAATATCCCGAGTTTGTCTGGGGCGCTGCTGCGTCGCTGGTTCTGGCTCGAGGACATGCGGACATCAGCAGTTTGACGTTAAGGTCGGGGAAATCGGAGTTTCATTTCGCGGGGCAATTGCAGAATTTTCACAACCCGCAGATCAGCGGCGAATATCACGGCATGGTGGACCTCGCAGAACTCGCCTCGCTGGCCCGCCAGAAAGAATTCCGCAAAGGCACAGCGCAGTTCGCGGGCAAGGGTTCCTGGAGCCTGCAAGATTTCTCAACCGCAGGGACGTTGCAGGCAAAAGACCTCGAGTGGGCAAATGGAAAGCTGCAAATGCGCAATGGGCGCGTAGACGCCGCCTTCGACATCAGCCCGGTACACTTGCACGTTTCATCCCTGAAAGCAAACCTGCTGGGCGGCGATTTGCTTGGCGACGTGGATGTAACCAACTGGCAAAGTTCTCTGGAGCCCTCACCAACGCCAGTCCGTCGCCACTTAATTGGACGAGTTCCACCCGAGAGCATGCAGCGCGGCTCCGTCCATCTGCAATTGGCAGGCTTCCCGCTCACTCCCGCCCTGGCTGTTCTAAGCTCAAGAAAGCTCCCGCTCAATCGTCTCGCTTTTGCCGGAAGCACCAGCGGCACTGTCGATCTGCTCTGGGTAGGCTCAATCCGCGATGCTGAAGCTCGTCTGAAACTCGACCTGTCTTCGCCTCCGCGAATGGCGCCCAACGAAATTCCGGTGCACGGGCAGGTCGAGGGCGTCTACCGCGGATCCCGCGATGAACTTGATGTCACCGTCCTGGACCTGACAACCGCTGGCTCTGAAATCGAGGCCTCCGGAAGCCTGGCCGCCACTTCCGCGCTTCGATTCTCGCTGATCACGCACAACGTGAACGAGTGGACGCCCCTGCTCGAATCGGCCTTTGCATCTGGATCTTCTCGCTTGCCCTTCGCCGTTCACGGTTGGGCAAGCCTCAAGGGCAGTGCCAGCGGCCGCATCTCCGCTTTGTCTTTCAACGGCAACCTTGAAGCCTACGATTTTGATACCAATCTGCCCGCCACCGGACGAACGCCCTCCGAGGCCATCCACTGGGACGCCATCTCCACGGCTTTGCAATATTCGAACACGAGCTTCGCCGCCCGCAATGGTTCCTTGATCCACGGCCACTCAGTAACGCACTTCGACATGAGCGCCGTTCTCACGGACGGCTCGTTCAGCGAGAATGCGCCCTTCACTCTGCACGCGGATGTGCTCAACGCCGACGTCGCCGAGTTTGCCCGCTTGACCGGAGTCGCTCGCCCATTGACCGGTATCCTGGGCCTCACTCTCAACCTTTCCGGTACACGCAACAGCCCCCACGGAGACGGACATTTTGAGATCAGCGATGGCACGGCCTACGGACTAGCAGTTCCCTCCTTGCGAGGGGATCTTCGGCTGGCGAATGGAGAGGCTGACTTCAACAATCTTGAAGGCCGGACCTACGGCAACGCCACTCTCGCCGGCAACGGCAGCATCAGCACATCCAGTCACGAGTTTCATCTGAATCTCACCGGGCAAAATATCGATCTCCGTCGTTTTCCGCGGCTCCAGTCAAGCCGTTTCAGCACAGGTGGTACCGCCGACTTCACGGCTCACGTCAGCGGCACGCCGCAAGCGCCATCGCTCGAAGCGCATGTGCACCTCAAGGATTTGTCGCTCGACAACCAGCGCTTCGGGGATTTCTTAGCCGACGGAGTCACCCGCGGTCGCCAACTCGACATCACCGCGCATTCCAATTTCGAAAAGTCCGGTTTGACAATTCAGGGCACCGTCGCTTTGGAGAATGATTTTCCCGCCGACCTGAAACTCGATTTTCACGATCTCGATGTGGTCTCCCTGTTGAGCGTCTACGTGCCCGGAAAATTCGCCGGACCATCCCCGATTGAAGGGACGATCCAGCTTGCTGGTCCTCTGCGCACGCCTCAGGAATTAAAGGCATCCGCGCAAATCCGCTCCTTCACCGCCGAAGTGGAACATGTTCAGGTGCATTCCGTGGAACCCATTCGATTTGAGGTCGTCGATCAAGCCGTCATAATCGAGAGCCTCCACCTGGCCGGAAGCGGCACCGACTTTGTCGCGCACGGCCGGGCGCTCTTAACGGGCACGCAGGAAGTTGATGTCCGCCTCGACGGTTCGGTTAACATGACATTGCTGCAATCTCTAAATCCCAAACTTTTGGCGCGTGGAAACCTCAACGTGAACCTCAGCGCGACCGGCAGCCTTCGGCAACCGGTACTGCAAGGTCGTCTGGCAGTCAAGGATACCTTCATCAGTGACGTTGATTTTCCCAGCGGCCTCAGCGACCTCAACGGAGTCCTGCTCTTTGATCACGACCGCATGCAAATCGAAACCCTGAACGGCACCACCGGCGGCGGCACGATCTCCCTCAACGGCGCCGCCACCAGACAGGGTGGCCTCTTCCTGCTCGATCTGGGCGCGAATGCGCAAGGCGTCCGGCTGCGCTATCCGCCCGGCGTAAGTTCCACGGCCAACGCCGATCTCCGCCTCACCGGCTCCACAAATTCTGCCGTGCTCAGCGGCAATGTAGTCGTAACCAAGCTGGCCGTAACTCCAGGATTTGATTTCGGCGCCTATATCGAACGGAGCAGGCAAACGGCTGTCTTCACCCAATCCAACAATCCGGCTGGCCGGGTTCGGCTGGACGTTCACGTCACCACCACTCCTGAACTGCAAATGCAAACCGCGATTGCCCGGCTCTCGGGCAACGCCGATCTCAGAGTGCGCGGCACCGCGGATCGTCCCGTGATCCTCGGTAGAGCTGAAGTTCTCGAAGGCGAAATTTCGTTCAACGGCACCAAGTACCGCCTCGAACGCGGAGACGTCACCTTCGCCAATCCCGCGAAAACCCAGCCTGTTATCGATCTGCAGGCGACCACTCGTGTGCGCGACTATGACATCACCGTCCGCTTTCGCGGCGATGCCAGCGTGCCCAACGACCTGAAAATCTCCTGGCAGTCCGAGCCCCAACTCCCGGAAGCCGACGTAATCGCCTTACTGGCTCTCGGCCGCACCCAGGAAGAAGCCGCCAACGCGCAGTCGAGCAGTTCGCTCGGTTTCGGCGGAGAGGCCTCCAACCTCCTCATCAATGAGGCCCTCCAGAGCACCGTCACCAGCCGCGTGCAAAGGCTGTTCGGCGTGAGTCGTATAAAGATCGATCCCCAGGGCTTGGCCAGCGAAACGGCCGTGGTTCGTGGGCCGCAATTGACGATTGAGCAACAAGTGGTCAGTAACCTGACCGTCACTTACAGTACCAACGTCTCCGTCTCCAACCAGCAGATCATCCAGGCCGAATATAATTTAACGCGCAACATCTCTCTCGTGGCATTGCGCGACCAGAATGGAGTCGTCAGTTTCGACCTCAGGATACGCCGGCGGAAAAAGTAACGCACCAATCCGGTCTATCGCGACCGACAGCTGCGGAAGAACTCAGTTTCGTGTCAGGGTATCGCTTTAGCGATATCGCAACTCGGTTGTTATCAATTGCCCCTTAGGGGCCGCCGGTACCAAAGATCAGCCTTGACATAAACCTCGAAACCAGCAACTCTAGTTGTTTTTCACTCCATTTGTGAGGAACGAAGGAAGCCATTTTGCGAGTTCGTGTTTTTTACCATGACAAGTGTTTTGACGGGGCTTCCGCCGCCGCCCTGTTCAGCCGCTTCTACCGCGAGCGGGTTCGCAGCGACGTCGATTTCGTCTACTCCGGCCTGCTCCATCGTGCCGGCTCCCTCTTCGACGAAAACCAGTTCGACGGCGATGAGAATGCAATCGTCGATTTCAAATATTCGAGCTCGCCCAAAATCACTTGGTGGTTCGATCATCACGAAAGCGCTTTTCTTTCGCCCGCCGACGCCGCTCACTTTGAACAGGACCAGAGTAATCGCAAGTTCTACGACCCGGCTTTCAAATCCTGTACCAGTTTCATCGCCATGGTGGCCGAACAACGCTTTGGATTCGATCCGCATCCTGTCTCCGAATTGGTGCACTGGACCGATATCGTGGATGGCGCCATGTACCAGGACGCCAAGTCAGCAGTCGAGATGCAGGCTCCCGCCATGAAGCTCACCATGGCCATCGAGGCCTCCACCGATCGGGAGTTTGTCAAGAAGCTCATTCCGCTTCTCGCCTATCACCCGCTCGAAAAACTTCTGCACGAGCCGTTCGTCGCTGCCGTTTTGCCGCCCCTGCTGGATCGCCATCGCCGCTCCGTTGACATCCTGCGTGAGCGCACTAAAGAAAGTGACGGCACCATTTTCTTCGACATCACCGACCTCGACCTGGAGGGCTACAATAAATTCATTCCCTACTACCTCCATCCCGATTCCATCTACAGCATCGGCGTCAGCAAGAGTTCTTTTCGTGTCAAAGTTTCAGTCGGATCCAATCCCTGGTCCCATCGCGAGCCCACCGTCAACCTCGCCAAGGTTTGTGAACGCTATGGCGGCGGTGGCCATGCGCGCGTGGGCGCGATCTCGTTCGAAGTCAGCCAGAACGATGCCGCCCACAAAGCGGCGCAGGAGATCGTCGAGGAGTTGCGCGCCAGCGTGCGCGATCGGGCGTGACATCCTCGACCCGTACCAGATTGAGCATGCATCCCGTCGTCCACGATCCCGAACACATCAAAGGCGTGCGCACCGTCGCCACCATTGAATTTACAAAAGGCGTGATTGTCGTCCTCGCGGGCCTGGGCCTGCTCTCCATTCGTCACAGAAGTATCTGGGGAGTGGCCGAGAGCTTTCTGGAGTTCTTCCACATCAGTCCATACCACCACTACGTCGGAGTTTTTATCGATCTCGTGTCCAAGATCAGTGATATGCACCTGTGGAAACTCGCCGTCGCCGCAGGCATTTATGCAATTTTGCGCTTCATTGAAGCCTTTGGCCTCTGGTATGCCCTGCCGTGGGCGGAGTGGATGGCCGCCATCACCGGTGGCATCTACATCCCATTTGAGTTAGCCGACCTCTTCCGCAGAGTCACATCGTTTCGATTGCTGGTAATCATTATCAACACCATCATCGTCCTCTACATGCTTTACCTGCGATTCGAAGCCGAGAAGAAACGCCGCGCAGCTCACCACCACGCCGCGTCAACTTAGGGAGGCTCTGACGAAGACCTTGGATCTACGTGCACCTCCGTGTCCTCTGTGTCCTCTGTGGTGTACGCTTTTCGTCCGCACTAAATCAGAGCCGCCAGACCGTGAGAGCGTTTGCCGTCCGGCTTCGTATTCGGTAATCTCTAGCGATGCCAGATCGCCGACGCGCCTTGAGGACGATTGCCCCCACAAAATTCAAATCATCGTTCTCGAAGCGAGCCTCCATCTTCATAATGGTCATCGCGATGCTTTCGGCCGTGCCGATTGTTGCTCAGGAAACAACTACTCCGCATGATCAGTCTGGCCAGGAAAATTCCAAGGCCGCGAATCAAACCGCCCAGCAAACACCGAATCAACCAGGGCAATCCCAAACCATAGGTGAGCACGTATCGGAGGTGGCGAAGAAACCGGTCGATGTCTTCAATCTCCTGCAGCGGAAATCCATCGTTTTTCCCGATATTGCCGCCGATACTCAACCGCTCTCACCCGGCCAAAAATTTGAGTTGTTTGTGGACAACAGCGTTTCGGTACACGCCGTCATGGGATCCGCGCTAGGCTCAGCCATTGGGCAAGCCGACGATTCCCCGACCGGCTTCGGACAAGGTTGGAATGCTTATGGCAAGCGATTCGGCACTTCGCTCGCGCGCGGGGCGTCGGCCCAGTTCTTCGGGACCTTTGTGCTGGCCTCGGCGCTGCACGAGGACCCGCGTTACTTTCCCCAGAGAAATCCAGGTTTTGCGCGTGGCGTGAAATATTCTCTCCGCCGGCTGTTCGTGACGCGCAGCGACGACGGGCGAGAGGTCGCGAACGTTTCCGGCCTGGTGGGGCCCCTGATGGCGGAGGGCTTGGCGAACGCCTATTGGCCCGATAGCAACCGCACGGCGGGCGATACTCTCCTGCGCTACGGTGTAGGCTTGGCTACCCAGGCAGGAGCAAATCTGCTGCGGGAGTACTGGCCGGTAATCGAAAGGAAGCTCAATCGCGCCGGCACGCCGGGTTCCCGACCCTGACGCAGAGGAAAAAGAACGCCGTGAAGTCCCTCCCTCCGCGCATCTTACCGAAAGAACAGTTACAGTAGAGCTTATTTTGAAAATGTGTTTGGAAACATGTTTGGAAATGTGCTTGCAAATATAGACTTTCGAAACAGGAGATCAAGATTGCTGAAGCGTCTGTTTTTATTCTTATTTTGTTTCGGGCTCGCTGTTGCGTCGGCGTGGGGACAATCGGATCAGGAACCGAAGTACCCCCGATACAACTTTAACGTGGGTGGAGGACTCGGCATCGGACGGGGCGCGGTCGCCCGTTTTGTCGGAAACTCGTTTGAGGGTGAGGCGGGCGGGGGCCTGAACTTCGGCCACATTTTCGGTGTCAGCGCAGAGTATATGTACTACGACCTGAATCCGCGGCCTTGGGTAACCAACTCCCAGTCGGTGCCCGACACCACCGGATCGATGAACTCGGTATCGCTAAACGGCCTTGTCCGCTCTCCTTACCACTTTGGCAGATTTGGCAGCTACGGAATTTTTGGCGTGGGCTTCTATCGCCGAAGCGTATCGGTGAGCCCCTCGCAATTACTGCCGCCGGGCACCAACTGCCAGGATGTCTGGGAGAGTTGGTGGGATCTCAATTGCTTCCCGACGAACCAGGTTCAGAACCCGGCCGGAGTGCGGCTCTCCTCGTTCTCAAAAATCGCCGGCGGATACAACATGGGCGGTGGAATCACCTACAGCCTCGAGCACTGGCACCACGCCAAGGTATACGCCGAGTTTCGGTATCATAAGGCATATTTCAGTGACACCCAGTCCGTGGTTGTGCCGATCACCGTGGGGCTGCGCTGGTGAACCAGGAGACTCACAAACGATGCGGATGATTCGAAAACAGCCTCTCAGGAATCGCAAATCGCCGCTCGTCCCGCCGACAGCCTCGCGCCGTACACGTGCAATTTCGACGGTCGCAGTTCTTGCGCTTGTCGCTCCTGTGCTTGTCGCTTTTATGGTCTCGATGGTCTCCGCTCAGGCAAGCGCCATACCGGCCGCCCAACTAATCAACCCTGACGAACTGGTCAAAACCCTTCAGCCTTCCCAACGCAACAAGCCGCTCATGATTGATGTAGGTTCGCATGTGCTTTATTCGCAGGCACACATTCCCGGTTCGGAATACATTGGCCCAGCCAGCAGTCCGGATGGCCTGCAGCAGTTGCGCAAGCGTGTCGACAAACTCCCGCGGAGCAAGTTCATCGTGATTTATTGCGGGTGTTGTCCCTGGAACCATTGTCCCAACGTCAAGCCCGCCAACGACGCGCTGCACAAACTGGGCTTCCGCAACGTCAAGGTACTTTACATTGCCGGCAATTTCGGGACCGACTGGGTTAACAAGGGGTACCCAGTCGCAAGCGGCGATTAACGAAACTGCTGATCAAGTCTCCGGAGACCTCCGTGCACCTCTGTGAACTCTGTGGTTTGTGCTTTTTGTCGGTACTCAATCAGAGCTTCCTAAGGCTCATCGTCTCGTGAACGCCAAGAATCTTCTGATCGCTGCAGCGGTGGCCGTAGCCGCCATCGCCATTTTCATCGAACATCCGTTCCGATCCACCCTGCGCCCCGCCGTTAGCGAACACGCGCCGGCTCCGGATTTTTCCTTGCCCACCTTGACGGACAACCAGCTCACACTCTCGGCCTATCGAGGCAAAGTCGTGCTGCTCGATTTCTGGGCGACCTGGTGTGATCCGTGTCGCGACGAGATTCCGCACTTCATCGACCTTCAAACCAAATATGGAAATCGCGGATTGCAGATCATAGGGGTTTCCATGGATGACTCGCCTGAACCGGTGCGTGATTTCTGCAGTCACTTCAAGGTCAATTATCCGGTAGTGATGGGGAACGCCAAGATTGGCGAGCTTTACGGCGGAATACTAGGTCTGCCCATCGCCTTCCTCATCGGACGCGATGGCCGCATTTATGCCAGGCACATTGGCGCCACCGACATTTCGGTCTTCGAAAAAGAGATCGTAAAGCAGTTGTAGCTGCAACCAAACCGGCCCCACCATCATCAGTAAGTCTTAAGGGTCGGGCTCAATGTCGCTCATCTGCCATTCCCGGAGCGAAAATCAGCGAACAATCTGGTTGCGGATCATCCTCGCGTCGCTGGGTGTAGTTGCCCTCCTGGCAGCGCGCAATGCTCCGCCAGATTTTGCCAAAGCGCCTTCCGTGTACGCCGCTCTCAGCAGCGCGTCGCGCCACGATCAAAGACCACGCTTCGATCGCGATCGATTAGGGTGGAGTGTCCCGGCCGAGAGCATCCTGCCCGTCCCGGTTGTTGTCACATTCGCGCCCACAAAATCGGTGCCTCAGCGATTGTTCACGCTTCAATATGAGGGCTTCCACTATAACCGCCCTCCTCCGGCCCGTTAACAAATCACTCCCGCCTACTTCGCATGGTCACGAATTCATCGTGACTTTTTCATAGCTCACCAGCACAAACGTTGGTGCTGCATCAGCATTTGGGAGCCGAATCGGAAAGTC
The DNA here is from genome assembly GCA_963821295.1 of uncultured Acidobacteriaceae bacterium. Classification (GTDB taxonomy): domain Bacteria; phylum Acidobacteriota; class Terriglobia; order Terriglobales; family Acidobacteriaceae; genus Acidiflorens. The sequence goes on from CAWGDB010000006.1 coordinate 335,446, forward strand.
AAACAGCATGAGAATCTCGACGATTGGAGAACGTCAATGAGCGGAATGAAGATACTGTGTGTCGAGAATCAACCGGAAGACCTGGCCATACTGACTTCCATGCTGGAAGGCATTGGCTACGAGGTGACGCCCGCGACCACTGGCGGAGAAGCTCTCTCGCTCTTTACCCGTGAAGCGATCGACGGAGTACTCCTCGAATACAACTTGCCCGATAAAACCGGTACCGACTTGCGAGCCCAGTTGAAAAGGATGCAGCCGGACGTTCCGGTTTTGCTTCTTGAAGGAGTCGGGAGCCAGACCCCCCGCATGGTGCGTTCCTTCGACGCGTGTCTGCGGCACGGCGAACCCTATGAAGATGAAGATAGCCCTGGAGAGGTCGAATCATGAAAGCCCGCAAGGACAATCCCAAGGATAAAGACAAGGATAAAAACAGGGAGAAAGACCAGCAGCCGCCCAGGCTCCTTGATTCCGAGATCCAACGCTTCCAGAGAATCCTCGAGTCACACCGCGAAGAAACATTGAAAGCTCTTCAGAGCTTAAGCAATGAGACACGCAACGGAGATCCTGTCGATCAGACCACCGGGGATCCCGGCAACACGCTCTCTCGCGAAGACCTGTTTCAGGAAACCGACCGCCGGCGAATCATGGTGCGCAGGATCGATGCCGCCCTGCTTCGAATACAACAAGGCGCGTTCGGCGTTTGCGTCTCCTGCAGCGACGAACTCCGCCGCCCGCGACTCGAGGCCGTGCCATGGTCCGAGTACTGTTTGCCTTGCCAGGAAGAGCTCGAGCAGGAGGCAGAGGGAGAGTCCCACTCCGAAGCGGCGCACACCCCCGGGAAAGTGGCGTGAGACGCTCAATCCGCCGTGCATAACCGCGCCAAAACCTGCTGCAAAGCCGATTTAAAAAGCTGGTTACGCAAATCCGATTAGAAAGCCAAGCTCATCGCTTGCCCAAGGCCAAGCGAGACAGCGCCATGCTGGCAGCGTGATACCCGCACATGCCGTGCACTCCGCCTCCCGGTGGTGTCGATGCTGAACAAATGTAGATGTCCCGCGCCGAGGTGCCGTAGTGCCGCCACGTCGGCCGAAACAGAAATTGGCTGATATCCATCGCGCCCCCTCCCACGTCGCCTCCTACCAGATTCGCGTCCATGCCTTCGAGCTGCGCCGGAGAAAAAACTTGCCGCGCGAGCACACATCCACGAAATCCCGGAGCGAAGCGCTCAATCTGCATTTCCAGCCTCTCCAACATATCGACCTTCGATCCGTTAGGGACATGGCAGTAAGCCCAGGCGATGTGTTTGCCGGCAGGGGCACGCGAAGCGTCGAACAAAGTGGGCTGCGCCAGTAAGACGAAGGGCCGCTCGGCGGCTTGTCCATTGCGCATGGTCTTCTCGGATGCGGCGATCTCTTCGAAGCTTCCGCCCAGGTGCACAGTCGCGGCGCGCAAGCATTCTGGGGCTTTCCATGGAATGGGTCCGCTCAATGCGTAATCTACCTTGAATACGCCCGGGCCGTAGCGAAACCGTTCCAACTGCCGCTGATAGCTCTTCGATAAGCGCGAGCCCGCGATTTTCAAAAGTTGCCGCGGGGTGACGTCACAGAGCGTCACCTCATAGCGACCCAAAGCCGCAAGCGACTCCACCCGCGAAGAAGTCGTTATTTTCCCGCCTAACGTCGACAAATAATTACACAGCGCGTTGGTGATCGACTGGGAGCCGCCGCGCGGAATCGGCCAGCCGACGGCGTGTGCCGGAATTGCCATCAACATGCCAAATGCCCCGCTCAGCAGCTCATCCAGCCCAAGAAACGAGTGAGCCGCCAAACCCGCAAACAGCGCTCGTGTACGCTCGCTCCGAAAGCGCCCCGCAATCGTCTTCGCCGAAAAGACCGCATTCGCTCCGAAGCGCGCCATGAGCCATGGATGTGCCGGGATCGTCGGTACAGCCCGAAGCACGTCGGGAGCGAACTCGCGCCAGTGCTCCACAAATGGCCGCATGAGACCGGCCCATGCCTCGCCATCTACGCCCAGTGAAGCCTGCGCGTCCTCAAGGTTGCGTTCCAGCACGACAGCCGTGCCGTCATCGAGCGGATGGGCGAGCGGCGCCGGCGAGTGAATCCATTCCAGTCCATGATCCTGCAAGGGCAGGGAAGAGAAGAAGGGCGACCCGGCAGCCAGCGGATGAACCGCCGATCCAAAGTCGTGCAAGAAGCCCGGCAGCGTTAATTCCATCGTGCGCACCGCTCCGCCGGGCGTGGCTTCCGCCTCAAAAACCTCTACCCGCAATCCGGCGCAAGCCAGGACGATGGCCGCGGCCAGCCCATTCGGACCTGCTCCTACCACCCACGCCTTGCAACTCATCGAAAATTACCCGTAAGCCGCGCCGTTCCTAAGTACGAATCCACAACCATAGCTATCACAAGATTCGTTCCCGAAGAAAGTTTTGAGCAAGTCGCGGGGACCTCCGTGCGCCTCTGTGCACCTCTGTGTCCTCTGTGGTTAACGCTTTTCGTCGGCCCATAATCAAAGTCTCGGCGCCTCATTCTCGCGGCGTAACCGTCGGCCACTCCACGACCTTGATCTGGCCGTCAGGTGCGCGCTCCAGCGTGGGAGCGTACAGCCCGCGCAATTCGCGCCGCCACCACATTCCAGTCTCGCGCTTTTCCTTCATCGTCGTGAACCAATACTGCCAGAGCAGGACGCGAATCTGCCGCGGCGCTTCCCGCGCAAACGGATTTCCCGCAAAGAGCGCCAGCACGTCCTTGTCGTTCGAGAGCAGTCGCACCTCGGTGTTCGGCACGATCGGATAATCCCGCCACGCACCCAAAGAAGCAAACCACAGGTTCCAATCAAACCGCGGCTGATACGGAGCGTAGACTCGCGGCGCCTCATTCAACGCCTGTGGCTTATAGCGAAACGGATACGCCACCCAATTCTGTCCGTCCGTGGAGCCCTGAAACTCGATCTCATATCGTCCCCGCGTCATCACCGCAAACAGCCCATATTGATTGGCGATCCGAAAAGGCTCAAGCGCTGCCACCGGAAACGTAGGTAGCGGCGCTCTCCAGAACATGAAGACTAATTCCGCGGTGGTCGCATACGCGATCCAAATCAGTATGGCCGCGCTCCCCGCCAGCTTCACCATCTTCCAACGACGGCGAAACATCTCGCCCCACCCATTCGATGCGGCCACCGGAGCTTCATTCGGATCCAAACCAGTCGTCAGCCGATTCTTCCACCGCGCCGGCAAGATTCCCACCACAAAGCGATCATCCAGCAGCAGCACGCCCAGCACCAGCACCAGGTAGTTCAAAAAAGTGTAATTCGCGGTGAGGATCACGCCGATCTGCCACGGCGTCACAATAAAGAAGCAGACAATCCGCCATCGGCGCGGAAGAAATAGCATCCACACCAGCACCAGTTCCAGACCGAGCGTGGCCCCGACGGTCGCCGCATGAAACCAGTGCGGCAAGTGCTCCACGTACCAGCCAATCCACGTGGGCAGCGGCCCGTTCTGGTAGTACTCGTCCATGGCGGTGAAATGGCGCCACTCGGGATCTCCGCTAAGCAGCTTCACCGCCCCCGATTCGAAGTAGATGCGAAACCACTCCCACTGCAGCAAAAACAGACTCGCATACGAGGCCGGATGCCCGCGTCCCCACCGCGGACGCCAACCCGCTGGCGCAAAAAAAAGCGCGATGAACCCCGCCTCCAGCAGCATCCCGTCCGACTGGTAACCAGAAAAATCCTGCGCGGCCGCAACGAACGAGAGAAAACAGACGAAGCAGATTGCCAGCATTCCGCGAGGCCAAAGGTTGAGCACGACAAACAACGAAGCCAGCATGCCCACCCAGCACAGCGCGCTCAACATCATCGTGCCGCTCGACCACCAAACGAGTGTCGGCGCGTACCACACGCGTTGCCACCAGCCGAGCGATTGTGCCACAGCCTGCAGGTAGGAGACCGCCGGAAGAATTCCATCCGGCCCAATCAGCCCGCGGATCTGAAAGACCAGCGAAAAGAATGCGGAAAAATAAATGCCTCCGAGCGCGCGAAGAAAAAGCCACCGCGGAATCTGGCGGCCCGCCGCCCCCTGCTGAGAATCAAAGAGGCGACCGATCGACAAAGCGTGACGCCAGCCCATGACGGATGCAATTATACGAAGAGAAACTGTAGACGTCTGGCGTTCGTCGTTCTGATGTTTACTGCAGTCTAAGCCTATCGTGCGACGGCGCCATTGTCGGATTTGAGCGATCCACCCGCTTCGCTTTACACTTTTTGACCAATCTGAGAAACTCATCCGTGGAAACCCAATCCCCACTGAACCAGGCAATCGTCGTCCTCGACTTCGGAGCGCAATACTCGCAACTTATTGCGCGCCGCATCCGCGAAAACAAAGTCTTCTCCGTCGTCCTGCCGTTCAACGCCACGCTCGACGAAATCCGCAGCTACTCGCCCGTCGGCATCGTGCTCTCGGGAGGCCCGTCCTCCGTCTACGACAAAGGTGCGCCCCACGCCGACAAAAAAGTCTTCGACCTCGGCGTTCCCGTCCTCGGCATCTGCTACGGATTGCAGTTCATGGTCTACGCGCTCGGCGGCAAAGTAACTCCGGCAACCAAGCGCGAGTACGGACACGCCAAGGTTGAGTTGCAGGTCGCCGACTCGCAATTGTTCCACGGGCTGCCGAAATTGCTCGCCGTCTGGATGTCGCACGGCGACTCGGCCGAAGAGCTGCCCGCGGGATTTCGGTTAACGGCCAAGACCCCTCATGCCGTCGCGGCGATCGAGAATCCCGAGCGCAAAATGTGGGCCGTGCAATTTCATCCAGAAGTTCATCACACCCCGCTCGGCGCCGATATCCTGCGCAACTTCGCGCTCAACATCTGCGGCGCCCCGCCCACTTGGACCGGACAGCATTTCATCGATACCACGATCGCGCAGGTTAGAGCGCAAGTCGGCAAGGGACGCGCCATCTGCGCCCTCTCCGGCGGCGTCGATTCCTCGGTCGCAGCCGTGCTCGTCGACCGCGCGCTACGCGACGACCCGGGCAAACCTGCCCTGAGCGGAGCCGAAGGGAGTCGCCTGACCTGCGTCTTCGTCAATAACGGAGTCCTGCGGAAGAACGAATTCGAAAAAGTGCAACGGAACCTGCACGACAAACTCGGACTGCACCTGGTCGCGGTGGATGCGACCGACCGTTTCATGACCAAGCTGGCGGGCGTCACCGACCCCGAGAAGAAGCGCAAGATCATCGGCAACGAGTTCATCGAAGTCTTCGACGACGAGGCGCACCGTATCCTGCAGAGCGAAGGCCATGTCGAGTGGCTCGTCCAGGGCACGCTCTATCCCGACGTAATCGAATCGCGCTCCGTGCGCGGCCCGTCCGAGGTGATCAAGTCGCACCACAACGTAGGCGGCCTGCCCGAGAAGATGAAGCTCAAACTCATCGAGCCGCTCAAAGACCTTTTCAAAGATGAAGTCCGTCGCATCGGCCGCGACCTCGGCATGCCCGAAGATATCCTGCAGCGCCAGCCGTTTCCCGGACCAGGCCTGGCGGTAAGAATTGTGGGCGAAGTAACAAAAGAGCGAGCCGACTTACTCCGCGAGTGCGACGAAATCGTAGTCGGCGAAATAAAAAAAGCCGGACTCTACCAGAAAATCTGGCAATCCTTCGCCGTCTTACTCCCAGTAATGTCCGTAGGAGTCATGGGCGACCAGCGCACCTACGCCTACACCTGCGCCATCCGCGCCGTCCACTCCGAAGACGGCATGACCGCCGATTGGGTTCCGCTGCCGTACGAAGTGCTGAAGACAATTTCGAACCGCATAGTAAACGAAGTCCGCGGCGTGAACCGAGTAGTCTACGACATTACGTCGAAGCCCCCGGGGACGATTGAGTGGGAGTGAAAATCATTCTATTTGCGAGAGCCGTTTGGCCGGGTGGAAGCCCTGTAACGATATGAAAAAACGATGGTTGTGATCTTTGATCATTTGAATTTTGATCGAAATGCGTACCCGACCCCCCTATCATTTTTTATTTAAAATATTGATTCTAAATGCTTTACATGCAAAGTATTCTGGAATAAGGAGTTATGACCCCATCCGCCCAATTCGGTTGCCGGTTTTTCAAAGAACGAGCTTTGGTGGTGATGGCACTTGCCCGCCTCTGGAGGCGGGCACACGCTTCGCTCCCGCGATCTGGGGATGATTTTCGCATGGCATGGGAACGGAGTCAGTGATGGTGGGCACCGCGCGGATGTGATGAATGGTGAAACGCAATCGAGGATGTCTTGCCGCTCTCTCCTCATGTTTCCCCGCGGCGGGTGTGACACTACAGGGCTTGGCATCTAGCGCTTTATATAGTGCTCGTAGTTCGGCACGTCCTCCCCCAACAACTTTAGCAACATCACTCCCTGAACGGATAATCTGAAGACGTAGTTCGCCAGTGGCCGTTCACGGGTCTGTTCCATTTCGTGTACTAGCCCGAACCCTTGAAGGCGATTGCAGACCGCGTAGCCTTTTTCGCGATTGTAAGTGTTGCGCTCCGTCGCCTGTCCGAGCGCGATGGCTATCTGAACTGAGAGCTCTTGCGCGCGGCTGATCAAATTGGATGGATGAAGCCTGGCGGTGTGGCCAAGAACAGAATCGCCTGTGTTCCTCCAGTCACCCTGGGCATGCGGACAACCATCGACATCGACGACGCCCTGATGCGAAAGGCATTGCGCCTCAGCGGTCTTACCTCAAAGAAAGCAGTCGTCGAAGCCGCCCTACGCTTGCTCATCCAAACGTATTCTCAGCCATCACCGTTGGATGCCAAGGGTGTCAAGCTAGGAGTGCCCACAGCGGATCTAGTCGCAATCGTGCGCAAGGCACGCAAGCGAGGATAAATAACCCAGACGTCCAAGCCATGGCTTCCCTCCCAGCCCGTGTCATCCTGAGCGAAGCTGCTGTGCTGCGAAGCGCAGCATCGCTCAATCGAAGGACCGCTGCGTTTTTCTCCCCATTCGACGGCGCTGCTGGATGCAATGGCCGAGCAGAGGTTCAGAGCGAGTGGACGGCAAGAATGCGAGAACGAGCGACGGAAGATTACAAGCGCCAAATGCGTTAGGATGTCTCCGCGAGGACCAATGGCGAAGACGACCCAAAGGCAGGGATGTGCAGTCTGTTGGCAAAATGCAGATCCCTCACTTTGTTCGGGATGACAAGATTTAAGGGGTGGGGGGCAACAATCGAGACAATGATTGATGATTTAATGCGGAACCAACTACCATATCCTCATGCCCGTAGAAACCGATATTCCCACCATAGAAAAGATTCGCGCCCCGCGCGGCAACTCGCTTTCCTGCAAAGGTTGGCAGCAGGAAGCCGCCATGCGCATGTTGATGAACAACCTAGACGAAGATGTTGCGGAGCGTCCGCAGGACCTGGTCGTCTACGGGGGAACGGGCAAGGCCGCGCGCAACTGGGATTGCTATCACGCCATCGTCCGGTCGCTGAAGAGTCTTGAGAACGACGAGACGCTGCTGGTGCAATCGGGCAAGCCGGTCGGCGTTTTCAAGACGCACGACTACGCGCCGCGTGTACTTATCGCCAACTCGAATCTGGTCGGACATTTTTCCAACTGGGAGAAGTTCAACGAACTCGAGCGCGCGGGACTGATGATGTACGGGCAGATGACTGCCGGTTCGTGGATCTACATTGGCTCGCAAGGAATCGTGCAGGGAACTTACGAGACGTTCAATGCGGCTGGTGACAAGCACTTTGGGGGAGATCTGAGCGGCAAGCTGATCGTTTCGGGCGGAATGGGCGGAATGGGCGGAGCGCAGCCGCTGGCGGCGACCATGACAGGCGCGGCGTTTCTGGGGATTGATGTCGATCCGGAGCGCATCAAGAAACGCTTGAAGACCGGGTATTGCGATTTTCTGGTCACGACTCTGGATGAGGCGCTGCGCATTTTGAAGAATGCCGTGCGCAAGAAAGAAAACGTTTCGGTCGGGCTGGTAGGAAACTGCGCGGATATTATTCCGGAACTGGCCGAACGCGGCGTTGTGCCGGACATTCTGACCGATCAGACATCGGCGCACGATCCGCTGAATGGATATGTGCCGAATGGGATGTCGTTCGAAGAGGCGCTTGAGCTGCGGGCGCGCGATCCCAAGGCTTATCAGGAGCGGTCGCTTGACGCGATGGCGCGGCACGTGGAAGGCATGCTGCGGCTGCAGAAGATGGGCTCGGTCACGTTCGACTACGGCAATAATATCCGGACGTTTGCGTTTCAGCGCGGGGTGAAGAATGCGTATGACTTTCCAGGATTCGTGCCGGCGTATATTCGCCCGCTGTTCTGCGAGGGACGAGGCCCGTTCCGATGGGCCGCGCTTTCCGGAGAGGCCTCGGATATTGCGGTCACTGACGATCTGGTTCTGGAGTTGTTTCCGGAGAATCGCAGTTTGCGCCGGTGGATTGAGCTGGCGCGGAAGCGGATCAAGTTTCAAGGACTGCCGGCGCGTATCTGCTGGCTCGGATACGGCGAGCGCGCGCAGTTTGGCCTCGCGATCAACGATCTGGTGAAGAAAGGGAAGATCAAAGCGCCGATCGTGATTGGCCGCGATCATCTGGATTGCGGGTCGGTGGCGTCGCCGTTCCGCGAAACGGAGAGCATGAAAGATGGGACAGATGCGGTCGCCGACTGGCCGCTGCTCAATGCGCTTAATGAACACGGCCGCGGGCGCGTCGTGGGTGTCGATTCATAATGGAGGTGGAGTCGGCATCGGGTATTCGTTGCACGCAGGGCAGGTCACGGTTGCCGATGGCACCGACATGATGGCCAAGCGCATCGAGCGCGTGCTGACGACCGACCCGGGGATGGGCGTGATTCGGCACGTGGACGCGGGGTATGACGAGGCGAAGGAGTTTGCGGCGGACAAGGGCGTCAGGATTCCGATGAATGAGAAGTAGGTGCTCGGCTTCGTCGTTCGTCGCCGGTCGTTCGTCGTTCGCAAATTGCGAAATTCCGGTTGGGTGTCTACGGGGTCTCGGTGCACCTCCGTGACCTCTGTGGTGCCTGCTTCTTGTTCCTTTCGAACCGGACCAAGCACGACTAGAAGCGGAATAAGTACGATGCTTTCACGAAGAAGTTGCGGCCATCGTTGTGCAGGCGCGCCGACGGATCGTGGTTGATGCCTCCGAGTCCGTCCGGCGACAAGGGTTCGCCGATATTCTCGAGGTTCGAGTTATAACCGACATACACCGCCGTGCTTGGATGTACTAAGTAGGTGAACAGGAAATCGGCGTTGAAGTTCTTGGCAGTCTGAAGATATGTAAAGTCAGGATTCGCCAACACGGTGTTGTATTGCCCGATGAAGCGGAAAGAAAACTCCTTGGTGAACTGATAATTCCACTTGCTGCGGATGATGTGATTGTTCATGCTGCCAAAAGGCCGCGGCAGTTCGGGTTGGGGATTCGCGCACTCCGGGCATTGCCGTAAACGAAAAAAGATGTAGGTATTGTCGATTCGCAGGCCGCGATTGGGCCGTACAGTAAGAGTCACATTGGCGCTGGTGCGCCTGGCCATGAACGGAAAATACGAAGAGCAGGTTGCCGGGTTCTGGTTGGGCTCAAGACATGGGGAGTCGTAGTTGACGCGGGTTCCGAAGCGATAATCGGCCTGTAAATAAACTTTTCGGAAGTAGTTCGTGTTGAACTGGAGTTCGGTCGTGTTGCGGACATAATGCTGAATGTCGCCTAACAGGAATTTGCGAAAAGTCCTGGTTGCGCAGGCGTTCCATCTCACGAGCGAATAGAGCCGTGATGAAGGTCTGGCCGATCAGTTCGACTTTCATCTCTGGAAAATAGCCGGATGCGATGTGATTGCCTTCATGATCCCAATTCTCGTAGGTCTCGAATTCCGGACCCCAGGAGATAAGGTGCTTTCCTTCCGGACGAAAACTGTACTGAATTCTCTGATACGGACTGCGTATGTCCGGCTGCGGATCAAAGCCGGTGAGCGTTCGGAAGTTGGGGCTGCGATCGGAGTAATCGAAGAAGTAATTCAACTTCCGTCCATCGCGCTGGAGAATGGCTTCGGCGGCCGATCCTGTCTGATTCGCGCCCGTGGTGTTGAATTGGTTGAAGAGGGGATCGCTGGGATTGACGGTTGCGCTGTAAACGCCCTGCAGGTTCGCCGCCCAGTGCTGGTTGAGCTTGAAGCGGCCGTCCAAGCTGCCAACGCGATTGAAGAAGCCATTGACCTCGCGGTCGGCATAGAGCGCCCCGATGGAGGATTGCGCGCCAAGATCGTGACTGACGCGGCCGATGGCAAACAGAGCGTGCTGGTTGAATAACGGGTTGCCGGGCACGACTTCCTCGCTGGGGGAGGCGGTATCGGCGACCAGCATTCCGACGCCCCATGGGCCATCCTTACCTGTGAGGCGAACTCCCCACTTCGGGTCGACAATCCGGCGCGTGAAGGCAAGATTGATGGGAGTCTGAAAGTAGTTCGCATTTTCCTGAAAGAACGGTCTGGTCTCGGGAAAGAAAACTTCGAAGCGCTGGTTCACGGTCACCTGAGGCTGGTCGGATTCGATCTGGCTGAAGTCTGGATTCGCCGTGAGGTCAAGAACGAATTTGTCTTTGAGGACGACCTTCGCATCGAGGCCAGCCTGGCCAAAGGCCATGCGCTGCGAGTAGGCAGGCTGATCGGGGTTGGTGAGATCGATCTCCTTAAAAGAGCGAAATATGCCGTAGGGAATGAGTTGCAGGTTCCTGCCGGGGGAGATCTTCTCCAGGCCGGTTGCCGCGCCCTCCTGGTTGAGGCGGCCCTGGATGCGGCTGGAATAAGGCGGCCAGAACGTATCTTCGTTGTTGCGGGGAATGCCGCGATTCAGAAAAATGCCCCACGTTTTTGGATCGCTCGAAGAAAAGCGCAGGCTGCGGAATGGGATCGCCATCCAGACGACGTAGCCGCGGCCGGTCAGTTTGCCGGCTGAGTTCCAGACGGTGTCAAAGGAGGGATCGAAGTTGTCGTTTCCGCTGCCGGGACCTTCGGTCCACAGCGCATCTTGTTGCACGCCGAGGGCATTCACGTTGAAGGCGTAAGCATGGCGGTGATCGTGAAAAGTGTCGAGAATGATTTCGACGGTATCGTCGTCGAAAATGTCTTCGCGGCGTGAAAGGCGGGCGCGTAGCTTCTGAGGCTCCGAATCGAAGCAGATAAATATGACGTAGAGGTTTTTGTCGTCATATCCCAGATAGGCCTCGGTGCGCTGAGAGACGGGAGTGCCATCACTCGGGACGCGCTGGGTAAATCGGTCGACCTTGGCCAGTTTGCCTCGCCAGCGTGGCGGGGGTTCCATGTTCAGGAACTCTTCCAATGCTGGCGGACTGCTGACGCGAGGAATGTCGATTGTGTTGGGTTCGATGGGCCCGGTGGAAACGCTATCCGCGAGCAAAGGTGCGGTCGCGCACACTATCAACATCAACCACCACCGGCAGTGATTGCGAAAGGGCACCCTGGATTAAGCTCGCCAGCAGGTTAGACGAATTCACCCGCCGACGGTAAGCGCAGATGCGATATCGAAACAAAATAGCGCTTCGAGCCTGCTTCGCCACATTACCACTTCCTGATATGGTGTTCGAGTGCAGCCGTCACCGCTGTTGCTGGCAAACATCCGCCAGTTGGTCACACTGCGATCCACGACGAGTGGTCCGCGGCGCGGCGCCGCGCTTTCCGAACTTGGCATCGTTGAAGACGCGGCTGTTCTCTGCGTGGGCGGAAAGATTGTCTCTGTCGGCAAGGCGAGAGACGCGCTCCGCGATCCGTGGTTGAAGAAAAATCGCAAGAAGGTGACCGAAATCGATTGCCGCGGCCGAGTCGTGTTGCCGGGCTTCGTAGATTCGCACACACATCCGGTCTTTGCCAATCCTCGGCTGGTGGATTTCGAGAAGCGGATCGCGGGCGCCAGCTACGAAGACATCGCCGAAGCTGGCGGAGGCATTCGCTCCAGCATCGCAGGCGTACGCAACGAATCAAAAGCCGCACTGACGAAAAAGCTGACCACTGTGCTTTGCGACATGGCCAGTCACGGCACAACTACTGTCGAGGCTAAGTCCGGATACGGTCTGAGTTTCGACTCCGAATTGAAGTCGCTCAAAGCGATTCGCAGCGCAGCCAGCCATTGGCCCGGGACAGTGGTCGCGACCTTTCTCGGCGCACACGCCGTCCCGCCTGAATTCCGCGGGCGCTCGCAGGCCTACGTTGACCTGGTCTGTAATGAGATGATGCCGGCGGTCGCCAACCGCAAGCTGGCCGAGTTCGCCGATGTTTTTTGCGATCGCGGCGCGTTTACATCCGAAGAAGCCGAACAAATCTTCCGAGCCGCCCGCGAACACGGGCTTGGCCTGCGGGCGCACATGGGACAGCTCGCCGAAACACGCCTGCAGCCGTTTCTACGCTATCGCCCTGCGTCGCTCGATCATATGGATTACGTCAACAAGGCGGATCTACAAGCGCTCGCGCGGAGTGACACGATCGCAACTTTTGTTCCGGGAGCCAACTACTTCCTCGGCTTGAGGCGCTACCCCAAGGCTCGGGAGTTCATCGAGGCAGGAGCCGCCGTTGCGTTGGCGACGGACTACAACCCGGGTTCATCGCCAACGTTAAGTATGCCAATGGCGATGTCGCTGGCCTGCACGCACATGAAAATGTCACCCGCCGAAGCAATCGCCGCGGCCACAATTAACGGGGCATGGGCCCTCCGAATCGCGAGCCGCAAGGGCAGCCTGGAACCCGGGAAGGACGCGGATTTGACAATATTCGACGTCAAAGACTGGCGAGAGATTGCCTACTGGTTCGGGGTGAACCACTGCATCATGACGGTTCTGAATGGATTGGTGAATGAAGTGTTTTCCGGGTGACAGGCACCCTGGAAAACATTTTTCGCCGCGCGGCTCAAGCTATTTCTTCTTATTCACGGGGCGATTTGCAGGCAGCAGTTTGACGTTACCTTGGCGCGGCGATTTTGAGAGAATGGAGAAGGATTGCTATAATTCATCAGTTCCGCACGCTCTCAGCGAAATCGGTTGCAGTGTTTCGCGGCTCCCGCCAGACGGCGCTTCGTCCATGTCCTTGTGGCCCGGAGATCAGCGGACAAGAAGTGGCCAGGTAGCTCAGGTGGTAGAGCGCAGCCCTGAAAAGGCTGGCGTCGGCGGTTCAACTCCGTCCCTGGCCACCATATTTTCAACGACTTAGCTCCATCGTCCCACCCGATTTGGCTCCAATTGGCTCCAAAATGAATTGCAACTAGCTAATTCACCATGCGCGATTGCGGCGGCATAGCAATGCTGCGTGTACTCGCCGCGACCGGCTTTGACGTGCGGGCCTCGACCATCGCCGACATCTTCGCGAGTGCGCGCCGCTGCGATTCGGGCACGGACTGCGCGTAGATGTCCATCGTGGTCGAGATGCGCGAGTGCCGCATCTGGCCTTGCACGTCTTTGGGGTTGGCGCCTGCCTCGACCATCCAGGTTGCATGCGAGGTTCGCAAGCAACGCCAGTTGATTCAGGGCAGACCGAGTTTGCGCGCGGCCGGCTTGATGTGCCGCGACAGAATGTTGTTGTCTCTCATGGGCGAGCCCGTCTTAACGGACTGGAACACGAGATCTCCCGGCCGATCAGACTTCACCACCTTGTAATGCCTGACCGCCAGTCCGGCTTTGACGTCAACCGTGAGCTGCTTGAGCCGGTGGATCCGCTCAATCACACAGGGTTCAACGCCGATGGTGGCATTGCTCGCCTCGCTCTTCGGTGCATCCCAGTCACCGCGGCAGCAGCGCTCATCTATCGTCAGCGAGTCTGCTCCTACATCCTCCCATTTCAATCCGAGTCAGTTCACTGACGCGAAGACCGGTCCAAACGGCCACGACCAGGGCCACCAGCGAGCTGCTCTCGATGTCAACGATCTCTGGATACGGCTTCTACGGGGCGTAGCATTTTGTTGCGCGCCGGATCTAATGTGGGCTCGCTCGAAATCTATGTCGCCGACGGCCTCTACAGTTGCCCTTCCTCCCTCTGCAGATCACGGCCTAACTTGAGCACCTGGTTCACGAGCAGTCTGAAATCGGCCCTCGTGCTCCGATGGTTCGTCACAGCTACCCGAATGGCAAAGCGGCCGGATACGCGCGTGCCTGAAGGAACGGCCACACCACTCTCTTGAATCCGAATCAGAATCTCCTCGTTCATTCGATCGAGATTGCTCACATCAGAGAGCCCTGGATTGTAGCGGAAGCACACGACGTTGAGCTCGACCGGAGCGAGCAACTGAAGGCGTAGATTTTTCTTGATCAGGGCTGCTAAGTATTGCGCTTGCTCAATATTTTGTTCGATCAGACGGCCGTACTTGAGAGTGCCGTGGGTCCTGAGTGAGAACCAGACCTTCAGCGCTTTGAAGTTCCGGGCAAGGTCGATTCCAAGGGCAGCAAATTCGGGCCCTCGCGGAGCAACGCCGCGCCCTTGCGAGCTCATGTAGCTGGGCGCTATCTGGAAGGTGCCGCGATGTGCTTCGCCATCGCGAACCAGGACGCAGCCAGCCTCGAAGGGAATGTACATCCATTTGTGGAGATCAAAGCCGAGTGAATCAGCAAGGTGCAAGCCGGTAACCTTGGTACGCCACTTTGGGGAGAGCGTCACCAATGCTCCGAATGCTCCGTCGATGTGGAACCACAATCCCTCCTCCCGGCATATTGCCGCCAGCTCTTGGAGAGGGTCCACAGCCCCCGTGTTGACCGTGCCTGCACTCGCAATGACGCAGAAGGGAGCTTTCCCGTTCTTCCGGTCCGCCTGAATCGCGGCCCGTAATGCTGAGACCTCGATGCGAAAGGAAGAATCCACTGGGACTCGCCGTAAGGAGTTGTCGCCCAGTCCGATGAGCTCCACCGCTTTTTGTGCCCAGCCATGCGCTTCAGAGGAACAGTAAATTACCAAGCGAGCATGAGTCTGATTCTGGAGGCCCTCTTTCCTGACGTCGAAGGGCGCTTTGGCGTGGCGGGCGACAGCCAGCCCAATGACATTCGCAATTGTACATCCGCTAGTCAGTACGCCTGAAGTCCCCTTTGGGAAACCCAACATTTCAGCCAGCCAGCTGAGCACCTGCTCTTCCACGAGGGTCGCCGACTGATCGAAACCGCCGGCCCAAGAGTTCATCCCGGCAGCCAACATCTCAGCCAGCATCGCCACAGGTGTGCCAGTACCCATGATCCATCCCCAGAACCGAGGATGAATGTTGCCGGTAGGATACGGCAGTATCTGCCGCTTGAAATCGCTATACACGGACTGCAAGGCACAAGGCTGGTACGGCACAGGTCCGGAGAGACTCTGCTTCACGTCAGCCGGAACAGCCTGCCACACTGGCCGTTCCCGGACAGAGGACAGGTAGTCCATCATGTCATCCAACATGCGGTGACCCAGTCGGCGTACCTCATCCCAGTCATCTGGGTCCAGAGTCTCCTCGCGCGTGCGTCTGACCTGGGGAGACTTGGTCTTGGCACGAGCGCCGTCCGAGTGACGACTGTCGGTTCTCGCTGGCATTTCACGTTCCTCCTTAACACGAATCAGTAAAGACGCGATCAGGCGTGATACGTGACTCTTTCCAGCCGCTGTCCCATAAGGGCAAGCCAGAAACAAAGATTTGCATGTCCAGCATTCCTTCTCATCGAGCCAGCCGCCTACTTCTTTTCTAGGTTCATCGCCCCGCCCGACTACCAGTTCGCGAGAGGCGGAGGCGCTCCCTTCCAACGTTCCTAGCCGACTTCCTCGGAGAAGAGGATCACCCATTTGTCGCTGCTCAGCTTTCTCCAGCCATCCCGGGTGACCCAGGCCGCATACTCCTTCTCCCCTTTGCCGTCCGCGCCCTTGCGCTCGACTTCGAGTTTCTCCAGTATTATCGCCACCCAGTCGTCCCCGTTCGGTTCGATCGTGAGGGCGCTGGCACCGTATCCTGTTAAAGTCACACCGGGAGGATATGACGAGATGCGATCGATGAACTGCTGCGGGGCTAGCCTACGATCCTTTAATTGGACGTACAAATCCGGAGCCAACATCTTTTCGAATGTGTTCTTGTCAATTGCTACCCGAGCTTTACCCCACTCAAGGTAACCGTCTTGAATCACCTTTCTCGCTTCCGCCGGATTCGCGGTCTGAGAGCCTTGCCAGTGAGTGTGGCCTGCACCATGACCACCAGAACCCCGATCATCGAAATCCAACGAAGTAGATTCATGAAAAGTAGCTCTTTGGAATTGAGAGATTGTCCAACCACGCTCGCGCTGCAACAAAAAGCGACACTCGCGTGACGTAATTATAATATATCGTTACTTCGCCAACTGTCGACTACTTGACATTTGTCTGCTTCCGTTGATAGTTTGTCATATAGCCAATAAACGATTCGTGTTGAAGGAGACGACCCGTGCGAACAAGAAGACGAGCGATGATCGAGATGTACGGACTGGTTTTCCTGATTGGAGCCATCGGGACAGCCTGCGCCCAGGATGCGAAACCCGCTTATCCCATCATGGCGGCTATCGGGCAATACCGTGAGGCAAATGCTTCTGCGGAGATCGAATTGGCGAAAACCGCCGCGCCTACGTCGATTTCGGGCGACGCGAGCGTTCTAGTCATGGGCAATCACGAATACGAAACGGCGGTAAAGGGTAAGAACGGCTTTGTCTGCCTGGTCTGGCGGTCCTGGGCGGCCACCCTTAATGATCCGGACTTTTGGAATGCCAAGTTTCGTGCGCCCATATGCTTCAATCACGCCGCCGTGCGCACAGTCCTTCCCGCCTATCTCGAAAGGACAAAATGGGCTCTCGCTGGCGCCTCGAAGGCCGAAATAGAAAGCCGCATCCGAGCTGAGCTTGCCTCAAACCGGATAGCAACGCCGGACCCCGGCGCGCTTGCTTACATGATGTCGAAGGAAGGGGACACTGGATCCGGCCACCACTTTCCTCCGCATGTGATGACGTTCCTTGCCCACACCGAGGGCGCCGACTGGGGTGCAGGTGCAGGTTTTCACGGATCACCGATAATCGTAGAGCAGCAATATCCCGAGCCTTTCACCGTATTTGACGTTAAGGTCCCCTTGTATTCCGACGGACGCCTGAACGATGGGGCAACATTATACTATGGCTGGCCGATTCAAGCAATTAGGGCGCGGACAATTCCGCGGACGTCGTGCACGCTTTTCCATTTCCAGTTGAGAATAGCAACCTGTGGTCAAAATAAAATTGAGGACAATTATGCTCAGAGTCGGGATTCTTGTTGCCACCTGTGTGTTGGCCAGCACCTTCGCAGCCGCCCAGGAACCGGACGCCAACCAAGCTCAGAAGGTCACCCAGGTGGCTGGAAACGTCTACAAGCTGTCCGGCCCCGTGGCGGTCCCTGATGACGGCAATATTGCTAATGTTACTGCCTGCTTCGGCGAGGATGGAATCGTCCTGGTCGACGTTGAGCAAGCTCGCTTCAGCGACAAGATTCAAGCCGCATTGAAGAGCATCGCGGACCAGTCGGTGCGTTTCGTCATCCTCACGCACTATCACGGTGATCACTCTGGCGGAAGCGCGTATTTCCAGAAATTAGCGCCCGTCATTGCCCAAGAGAATGTCCGCAAACGCATGGAAAACGGCGGCACGATTTTTGATGGCACAACCCATAGTCCCTATCAAGCCGCAACCTGAGGAAGGCGCTACCGGTTATCTCATTGGACCACGACATGACTTTGCATCTCAATGGGGAAGACATCCGCGTGATGCATTTCCCAACCGCGCACACCGACGGCGATTCGATCGTCTTCTTCCCGAAGTCGAACGTCGCGTCGATGGGCTGACCTTTTCGTCACCTACGGATTTCCCTTTGTGGACGTGGATTCTGGAGGGAAATTTGACGGCACGATCGATGCAGTCGAGAAAGTGATTGTGCAAATGCCGGCCAACGTGAAAGAGATCCCTGGACACGGCCCAGTTTCCGGCCTCGACGACATGCGCGCGTTTGTGAAGATGATGAAGGAGACGCGGACAGCGGTGCAGAACGCTCTCGATCGGGGCCAGAGGCTTCCACCAGATGAAACAGGCGAAGCTGCTCGATCGTTGGAAGCAGTACTCCGGTCCTCTCAGCGAGGACGATTTTCTGGCAATACTTTACACCTCGCTGATCAGCCAGAAGACCGGCGAGTTCATCAAACACAATTGATGCCAACTCGTATTGTTTCTTGAAGCTGAAGCGCGTGTTCGTCCCCGAAGAATTCTCTGCCGACAACGGCGCTCTCACGCCTAATGCTCAAGCTGCGCCACCGTTTAATCGAAGAACGATATCGCAAGCAGATCGACGAACTCTAAGCACAGGCTGAAGCATTGGCCCTAGCATAACCCTATCGCATCGCAGCTTCGATGTCCTCGGCCGAATATGGGACACCCCGGAGTTAACAGCTCCGCACCATCCTTGGTGATCAGGTACATGTCTTCCAGGAAAAATCCTTGCCCATCTACCGAAGCAATCGGTTCATAGTTGATTGTGGTGCCCGCCTTGAGCGGCTCCGAGTCAAAAACTTCGAGCAGGTTCGTTGTATGCACCTGCCAGAACGGAACATTCTTACGGTCCGACCAGGAATCGATCGCGTGCTGCGCCAATTGGCTCTTCGCCGCTGCCCGGTGACTCACGAGTTCTTTCCGCCAGGCCTCGAACACACCGATCGAGCGTGACGCCCTCGCGCAACGTTTTTGCACCGGCGTGAT
>CAWGDB010000007.1:0-562942 GCA_963821295.1 uncultured Acidobacteriaceae bacterium
TCAGCATGCGTTCACCGCTTGCCCTAAATTTCTCACACTTTTCAAAGAGCCGGGACCTTGTTTTGAACAAGCGATGCATCCGTCTCTGGAGACGGGCGCACTTCTCGATGGTCTAGTGTCGAGGAATCATCGCACCGATTTTGGTGCAGGTCTGTGATGGCGGTTACGGGAAAAATGTGATGAAAAAATTGGGAGCGTAATTGGGGCGTTTGTACTAACTAGCGACCACTCGGTTGTTAGTGAAATGGCGATTTTTCATCAAATGCGACCTTGCCTATCTCCGCCAGAACGAAGAAAGTAACGAGCATGGCCGATCCCCTGAAACCACCGTATGTTTTTCTGCTACTTGGCGACATTTCAATTTCTGCGGCTGCGTTATTTACCGTCTATGGCAAAGTGTGGGTTCGCTTTCATGGCTGGGTCTACCGCGCCAAAGAACCCAGATGGTTTTGGTGGGAGGTCGTGCTCTACTTTCTCGTGGGTGTATGGTTCGTCGGTTACTTCTTGTATCAGTACAGATTCTTAAACTAGCAGGCTTGTCAGGCATACTTCCGCTTTTTTCGAGGTCGACGAGTGTAATGGCGATATCACGACAGCTATCGGTCTTGTCTGCGGTCGGTCCTAATCCAGCGGGTCAAAAGTAGACCCAACGTCGTAGGCGATATACTCGTGTGACCTCCTCAGGCCGATAGCTGTTGGCGGGCATTCGGACCCGTATAGTGGAGCTTCCTTCCGAGGTGAGCTTACCAACGGGATTTTCTGCGGAGAAGGTATCGAGGACTCTAACAAGCTGGAGCCCTGGAACAATCGTCTTCTCTTGCTCAACCCACAGCAAAGTTGATCCAACTGGAGGCCCGACATCCCAGAGAAGGTGCACGGAATAGCCATCCTGCTCGATGCTGTCCACGACCTGTATCGCGCTGCCCGCCCCGCCGTGGTGAAGCTCTAGTCTCCCGCAAGTTAGGCTGACGAACATCAGGAGAAGACAGAGGAGCAGCAACGGAACAAGGAGCACGAACCCTCCCACCCTAGGCCAACGGGTCAACTGGGAGAGGGGCCGAATCGCCGTGAATGGAAAAAACAGTAGTCCGGCGACGAAGATGTAGTTGAGCAAGGGCAGGGTGAATTGAAAGACTCGGGTGCATCCGATTCCAACAAGGAACACCAAGACCAAGGTGGCAAGCAAGCGCAATGGCCGGGAACGCCGCTCATTGGTAGTCTCCGCGCTGTTCACATCAAGACGTTACGATCTATTTGATTCTCTGTCCATGATGATTGTTGTAACCAGGCGATTTCACTCATTGAGAATTTGGCCTATGGGGAGCGACGGGCGCGGAGATTTCCCAGCACCACGAACAGAGCGAGAGCACCCAGAATCACGATTACGGCCACATATTTACCTTCAAACCACGCTGACATCGCTACGACAACGCCAGCGGCCATGAGCATTAGGATTATCCCTATCCACTGCACAATCGAAAGAGGCCGTTCACCTGACCAGAACTTGCGGTCGCTTTCGACTCCCCTATGGCGCAGTAGCTCGTGCCCATCATTCAAGCGGTCTTGTCTGGGGTACTTCACGGCTTCGAGAATATAACAAAAATCATTGTTTACGTTAGCAGGCGTTAGCGCTCAAAACCCCCTGCTGAGGGTCTGACGGTAGCGGCCTGTCCGATAGCGCGGCGCAGGGTGACGTCTTGGCTGTCACACATTAGGTCATGGGTTGCGTCGCTCCTGGGGCGTGCGAGTTGCTGTTAGTGTTCGCTCTCATTTCGCACCGCCTTCAAATCAATTCCTACCTGCTCGGCCTTCTTATAAAGATGAGAGCGCTCCAGTCCCAGCGCTCGCGCTGTGTTGGAAATCTGGTTGTGGTTGCGCTTTAGCTCGGCGAGGATGGTTTGCTTTTCGAAGGTGCGGACTCGGTCGGCTAGCGGACCCGATGCGGCAAATGCGGCTTCGGTTTCGGCTGATGAAGTGGGCAGTGCCAACGCTACGGTTTCGGCTGTCACCTCGCTCGTGGTCGCGAGCAGCATCAGCCGTTCAACTGCATTGCGCAATTCGCGGATGTTGCCGGGCCATGCATGTTCCTGCAAGTCCGCGATGGCATCGGCGGTGAAAGGCATGGGCTTCCATCCGTTGGTGGCGCTGACCTGGGCGGCAAAATGTTCGACTAACCTAGGGATATCCTCGCGGCGTTCGCGGAGCGGCGGGAGGCGCAGCGGAAAGACGTAGATGCGATGAAAAAGATCCGGGCGAAATTTCCCGTCGCGCACCAGCGCTTCGAGGTCACGATGAGTGGCGACGACCACGCGGACGTCCACCGCGATGGCGTGATCGCCGCCGATGCGCTCGACCTCTCTTTCTTCGAGCACCCGCAGAAGTTTAGCCTGCATGGCGAGTGGCATGTCTCCGATTTCGTCGAGGAAGATGGTGCCGTGCTGTGCCTGCTCGAATTTGCCGAGATGGCGGGCAGCGGCGCCGGTGAACGATCCTTTTTCGTGGCCAAATAGTTCGGATTCGATGAGCTCCGCGGGAACAGCGGCGCAGTTGAGGGTGATGAAAGGCGCGGCGGCGCGCGGGCTGCGCTCATGCAGGGTGCGCGCGACGAGCTCTTTGCCCGTGCCGGTTTCGCCGAAGATACAGACTCGGGTTTCGCTGGCGGCGACGCGTTCGACCTGTGCCATGACGCGACGCATGGTATCGCCTGTCCATACAAGTTCGTGCTTACCGAGACGGCGCTGGAGATCAAGGTTCTGGCGCTCCAGGCGTCCGAGCTTGAGGGCGTTTTCGACGGTGAGCAGAAGCTTATCGGTGGAGATCGGTTTCTCCAGAAAATCAAGCGCGCCGAGCCTGGTAGCGCGTACAGCCATCTCGATGTGGGCCTGGCCCGACATCATGACGACAGGCGTGGCGACGCCTTGGTTCTTGAGTTCTTCAAGCAACGTGAGGCCGTCTTTGCCGGGCATAACAACGTCTGAGAGGATGAGGTCGAAGGGTTGGGTCATTGCGAGTTCGAGGGCCTTGGTGGCGTTGTCGCAGACGGTGGCTTCGTGGCCTTCGAGACGAAATGCGCGGGAAAGAGAGGCCAGCGTATTGGCCTCGTCATCGACGATGAGCAGGTGCGCTTTTTGCGGCACGGTTGTGACCTCGTCATCTTAAGTGCAAACCAAATCTACCGCCGAGACGCCGAGTACGCCGAGAAAAGCCATGTGCGTCTTTCTCGGCGCCCTCTGCGTCTCGGCGGTGGAAGTTTTCTGGTCAAGCAACGCTCTTGCTACTCCCGTGCGGCGGCCTGTGAACTTTGGGGTGTGCCGATCGGCAGTTCGATCCGAAACGTGGTTCCTTTTTCCTGGGCGCTCTCAACCGTGATTTTACCGCCGTGATCGCTGACAACCGATTGCACGATAGCCAATCCCAGTCCGGTGCCGTGTTGCTTGGTCGTGTAATACGGAGTGAAGAGGCGTTCGCACTCTTCTGGCGCCAGGCCGGACCCGGTGTCAGAGACCGCGATGGCAATGCGATCGGCGAGGCCATCAGTGCGAAGCGCGGTGGTGCTGAGCGTGAGGTCTCCACCTTGCGGCATGGCGTCGATGGCGTTGAGCACGAGATTGGACAGAGCGCGATGCAGCAGATCAGGGTCAGCGTGGATTTCAGGCAAGGCAGCGTCGAGACCGGTATGCACGGTGATGCGGCTATTTTCCTGCAACTGGGCGTGAAACACACGGAGCACGGAGCGGAGAACCTCGTTGACCTGCGTGGGCTGGCGCTGGGGCTGCGGCATCTTTGAAAATTCGCTGAAGCGGCCGATAATCGTTTTCAGGTTGTTGATTTCGGCAAGGAGCGTCGAAGTGCTTTCGTGAAATACCTCCTCAAATATTTCCGGAGATTTTTCTTTGGCGCGCATCAGATTTTCAACCGTGACCTGCAATGGAAAAAGAGGATTCTTGAGTTCGTGAGCGAGGCGGCGCGCCAGTTCGCGCCACGCGGCCACACGCTCGGCCTGCACAGCGCGATCTTTTTGCTGCAAAAGATCTTCGGTCATGTGATTGAAGGACGCGGCCAGTTCACCCAATTCATCGCTTGATTCGACCTCAACCTTGGCGGCAAGATCGCCCGCGGCGACTCGGCGTGCGGCCTCGGCCAGCGAGACGACAGGACGCGTGACGCGGGCGGCAAACCACAAGCTAGCGAGCACGGCGACCAGAATTCCCAAGCCGCCGACCAGCATGGCGGTTGAGATGACGCGCCGTTGCAATTCGATTAGCGGACGGCGCGAACTTGCGACCAGCAGAATGCCCATCAGTTGCTGGTTAGGTCCGGTGAGCGGGATGGCGTGAAAAACTTCGGCGTCGGCGGAATCGGCAGTCCAATGGATGACGCTTTGAGCTTCCTGGCCGGTGCTGCGTACCTTTTCAATCAGCGGAGCGACGCGATCGGAGCCGGCGGCGGGGCCGTTCAGGTCCAGCAGCGATTGCGGATTCCATTTGGCATCGAGGTTCTGATAGAGCAGCACTCGTGTGCCAGTCGGGATGTCGAGGGTCGACAGAAATTCCTGGTCGAGACGCTCGCCGCCGGTGACAAACAACGGTTGTTCGCCGACGTGAACGGCGCGGATTGCAAACAGGCCGAGGGTTGGGCCATTCGGTAACTCCTCGCGCTTTAGAAATACACCAGCGTCGGCCGGGCCGGTCGAGGATGAAATGGCAGGCTCGGGGTATCCAAACTTGGCCTGCCACTGGGCGGAGGAGAGTATGGTGCCCTGATGGTCGACGAGTTCGAGAAAATCGAGTTGGTGCTGGGCAGCGAGCGTGCGGGCTTCGCTAAGGTAGCTGCTGGCGTCGCCGCCCGCAGAGGAGGCGCCGCGGTTGATTTCAAGGGCAATACGCTGCACAGTGTCGCTCGCAGCGATTGACTCAACTTTGCGCGCGACCTCCTGGCCACGGCGTTGGAACTCGGATCGAAACTGCGCGGCCACGGAGTTGGCGCGATCCTGATTGGCCTGTTCGAACGAGCGGCGCATGGTGTCATAAACCGACACCGACATTACGGCAACACAAAGCAGAATAGTCGTTGCAAAAAGCAGAAGGAGTTTCTGGCGGAAGCTCATCGCGAGTCCTCCAGCCAGATGTCTGGAAGGTTCCAGAGGCCAAGTTGATCGGGCGCCCAGCCGCGAACCCGCCCACCCGCAGCGCTTGCGATGGGCAGATGGAAAAGCGGAATCACGGCGTCGTCATCGAGCAGGGCACGCTCACCTTGAAATAGATCCTCGACCGTGTTGCCGTGCAGGGTGGGGGGCGAAAGCGAAAGCTGGAGTGCGATGTCGCGAATGGAAAGGGCGGGATCGGGGCTGGGCAATGCGATGCGCACCAGGCGAAGATCCTCTGCTCCCGATAAAGACACCACTATCGTGATGCCAGCTTCGCGGGCGTTGAGGGCGATGCGTTCGGCGATGAGTTGCGCCTGCGGATCGCGCGGATCGTAACTGAGCGTGAGTGTGGGCTGGCGCGAATTGGCCAACAAGGTCTTCGCGCGCTGAACGTTCGCCAGGGTTGAAAACGCCGCGCTGTAGCCGGTCATCCAGTTGGGCAAGAGGCTGGCAGTGGGTTCGGCGGCGCCTTTGAGGAGCACAGAGACGATTGGCTTGCGATCGATGGAAAGAGCGAGCGCCTCGCGTAAACGAATATCTTGCGCCTTCGAGTTCTGAGTAAAAACGAGCGCCATTAATTCGACCGGCAATGACACTGACGGTGATGACGACGTGGGGATGCGGGGGGAGGCGTTCGCAGCCTGGGGGGCAGCTTCGATGACATCAACCCGCCCGAGTTCGAGTGCCACAGCCTGGTCACGCAGCGATTTTCCGAGTTCAATTTCGATTGCATCGAGGAAGGGACGTCCGGACCAACTTTCTTCGCTGGCGGCGAGTTTGAGAAACTTTCCAGGTTGGAACTCGGCAATGCGGAAAGGACCGGTACCGACCGGGATACCCGCGGCGCTGCGCATAAGGATGAGATTGCGCGGCAGCGCAAGTTCGGCGAGCAGCGAGGGCGTGGAAGTCTCGGTGTCGATGATCAGGGAGTCGGCCGCAGAACCAGCTCGGACACTCCATTCGGGATGAAGCGCGCCGAGAATCTGGGCGATCGCGGCAGCAGACGCTGAAGTGCCATCGTGAAATTTGATTCCGTGACGTACCGTGAATTGCCAGTGGCGGGCGGTCGAGTCGGCTTGCCAGGCGATGGCCAGGGCGGGCTGAGGATGGCCATCCGCATCGATCCCGACGAGGTTGTCGCCGATCAGCGATAGCACGCGCGCCATATCCCAGTAGTCAGCTGGAGTCGATGAGCCGGGCATGGCAAGCGTCATGGGCGCCGATTGCATGACGACGCGCAAGGTTCCACCATAGTGCGGGCGGGTTGCGGCGCTGGCCGCAGATACCAAACTAATTAGTCCCAGACTAATTAGCGCAAGTAATGGAAATGCGATTCGCCTCATACTGACCTGTACCTTCGCGCTTGTCTTCTCTTTTAATGACGGCCACGGCGCCGGTGAGGTTCGCGTCAGGCCACAAAGCGGTGATGGGTCCATCGAACTCGAGTGGGGAACTGACGGCAACCGGATCGCGATCGGGAATTTCGAAAGCGCGCAAACTGTCACGTTCGGAATCTCCGCTTTGGGTGACGAGAAGCTGCATGCCCGCGCCACAACCTGAGCGAATGGCGGTCAGATCGCTTCCCCAGCGGGCGTTACGAATTGCCTGATCGGTGATGCCGTCAATCATATGGATGGAGCCATCGACGGCCGCCAGCATCCAGAGCGTGTAGTTGGGGCGGGGAAGCGAGGCCGCAGCATAGAACGAAGGAACATTGGAGACCTTTCCGATGCCGGGAGAAAGGGCGCCGGTGAAAAAGTTGCGCGCGGGGGCGTAGAAAGCGCGGACACCGTTGACCCCGCTCTCGTCGGATGTAAGTGGCCAGGGGTCGTCACTTGCAAAACAGTTAAGTGCGATCGGCGCCGTGGCGCTGGAGCGGCAAAATGTTCCGGGCATGTAAGCATCGAACAGGTGATCGCGGCGAAAGAACAACCTGCCTCGCACATCCCGGGGAAAGATACGCGAGTGCTGGATGGGAAGCGACGTCTCGAGTTCCCAACGACCCGATTGCTGGCGATAGACGGCGACGCGAGTGGGATCGAGGACAAAAAGGTGCGCGCCAGCAGAAATCGAGCCCCCGGAGATCTGGACGAGTGCGGCGTCGAGGATGGGCTGCTCCTGTGAGAAGAGGAAAGTTTTTTTCAACGTAATGGGGGGAACGGAAGTGAAAGGTGTGGTTGAGAATGCCCGCGGAAGGGAGATGAGAACGACGCGCGGCGGATCAGAACCGATGGTGATTTTGGCGGTCCAGACGTATTCGCGGAGACTCTCGGACAGAATGACGTCAATCGTCCCCATTGATTGGTCGGCAGCCGCCATGCTCACTCCCTGTACGCGCAACTGCGCTTGCAGCGCACTGCGCACTTCGTGGACCGATTTATCGTCGAGCGAGGAGCGGTTCGTGACATCGAGCGCGACCGAGCCGGGGCCGCTTGCAGCGGCGATGCGATCCGCTAACTGGCGAGCCGTGTCGCCAAGATTCGAGGCATATAAGTTCGAGGGGAATAATAAGGAGAGGAGAAACAAGTTCGTGAGCAGGAACAAAGCCGATAGATCCAGCCGCAGAACTATTTCTGAACGCGATTCCATTTGTCGGTTGGGCTGATTATAACGTGCGGCCTGTAGGTCGTTTCTCATCGCGGGCTCTTGTCCGCCGCACCCAGGTTAGCGCCCAAAGAACGGGCGCGAACCTGGGGCACCAGCACCAGGCACCAGGCTGCTACTTCTCGTTGGGTTCAGCATCGTCGGCCTGGCTGACGTGATTCGGGGCGCTCATGCCGCGCAGCACGTCGTTAGTGAAGAAAAACTTGCCGTCGGCGGGGACCATCATAATCTGCAATTTGTCGGAGAGGCGTTCGGCTACGATTTTGTTGATGAGCAGCGGATTCTGCTTGAGGATCGCGCCTTCGCTGGTCATGCGTTCGGCGTCGGCGGCAGCGGTCAGCCGGATGCGTTCGGCTTCGGCTTGCGCGAGAAGCTTGCGGCGTTCCATCTCCGCTTTGCTGTCGATAAGCTTGGCTTCGCCGGCCGCCTCGGCATTCTTGACGGTCGCTTCCTTGCGCGCTTCGGCTTCGAGTTTCGATTGCTCAATCTGCTGCTGTTTCAGCGGCAGCGTGTATTTCATGGCGTCGGCCTCGCCCTTGGCTTGCAGCACTCTTACGGCCGCCTGTCCCTCCGCTTGTTTGACCTCCTGCACCTTGTTTGCTTCGGCGTCGGCTTCGGCGATCTTCACCTGCTTCTGGTGGATCTCGGTCTCCACGCCCATGCGGTCGTTTTCCTGTTCCTTCAGTAACAGTGACTCTAGTCCCTTGGCGTATTCCGGCGGCAGTTCGATGTCGCGCAGCATGACTTCTTTCACCACGATGCCATCGACGGCCAGCCGCTTGCGAATCAGTTCGCTGGCGCGTTGTCGCACCTCTTCGCGCTTCGCTGAGAAGACTTCGCGAACGGTGTAGCTGGGGACAAGTTCACGCCAGGTTGTGGCAACGACGGGCGGCACGATTTCCTTTTCCAACGGCTGCGGCAGGTTGGCCTCAATATAGTCGAGGCGTTTGGGGTCAACCTGATAACGCACGGTGATCGCGAGTCCGAGCGTGAGCCCTTCTTTTGCTTGGACGTGCAGGGGTTCGCTTTTGGTGGCGCTTTTGGCGAGTGAGTCTTTTGCGAGGGAATCTTCAGTGACGCCGGTGGTGAACAACTGGTCGCGCGTATTGAAGAGCTCGACGTGTTCAATCATGGGCATAACTACATGGACACCAGGATAGAGCGTTCCGGCCAGGGTGCCACGAGTTTGACTGACGCGAACTCCCGCCATCCCGGCCGGGACAATCACGATCGATGCCGAAACGAGCAAGGGCGCCCAGGCGAGCATGACGAGAGCGACCGGAGTCCGCCATCGGACGATGGGCTCCGGCCCGGGCGTAGCTCCCTCAACCGGCTTCAACAGCCGGCGCCGGTAGGCGATGAACAGGTAGGCATCGTAAGCGAGCATTGCGGCGGCGATCACGAACATGGCGATGCCGGCGACGAGCAGCAGATCCTTGACGAACAGCATGGTGGTGCTCCTTTCACTTGAGCTCTTAGTTCTTTGCTCTTAGCTCTTTGCTCTTTGCTCTTAGCTCTTGGCTCTCAGCTTAAGAACCGAGAACCGGGTCCTCATTAGTTACGGTTGTTGCCCGGTCTTTTGGCCGAGATTGGAAATAGGTTGCCGACGGGCGAATGCCAGTCGCACGATGCGTCCAAAGATGAGTTCTTCGATCAACAGTGAAGCGGCGAGAGAGAATGTAAGGCCGCCGATTATTACGAGCCCTTGCAGCATTGTTTCCATGACTTGCCTCCTTGAGCTGACCTCGATTGGGATCTCGGACGAGGCAAGCGTCGTTGTTACGGAAAAACCCGGGCCACTGAAAAACCCGATGCTACTGGCCGCCGCTGTTATCGGCCCCGGTCTGAACCTGAGCCAGTGTTGCCTCGGCTGCGGTCCCGAAGACTGCGGCCATCTGGTCGTCGCGATCGGCGCGAATCTCTACGCGATCACCCACGTTGACCAGTTCGAAGAGTTCCTCCAGATCCCGCCTGCTCATGCGAATGCATCCAGTGGAAGCGGCTTTGCCGATTGAGTTCGTCTGGTTCGTGCCGTGGATGCCGTACCCCTTCGCGCTCAGCCCCATCCATCGCGACCCGACCGGGTTATTGCTGCCTGCGGCGATGACCTGACCTTTGTGGTAGTAGGTCGGATTGGTGACGCGGTTGACGATCTGGAAGATACCCGCCGGACTTGGCGTCGAACTCTTGCCGACCGCGACTCGATAGATGCGAACGACTCTTCCATTTTCGAGCAGCGCCAGCTTGCGGTCAGGGATGCTGACCAGGACCCAGTGCACCGTCACTTTGGCGACCTTGGAAGCGTCGGGACTTGTCGTCGCGGGGATCGAAGTCTGCAGCGCGGCGCTGATCGTTGTCATTGCCAGTGATCATGGCCAGCGTCATGCCCAGAGTCATCCCGAGGATGTACGCCAGCTTCCGGATCGTCTGCTTGGCCTTGTTCGCCGTCCGTTTCATCCCTCTTCTCCGGTTCGCGCTGACTGCCTGCGGCAGAGAGAAAAGCAGCTGCAAGGCCACGGATGGAACGCTGAAAATAGGGTGGTTAGCGATCGTCGTTGCGGCTGGCTTGTGTCTCGGCGAGGGCGGTGTGTTCGCCATGACACATCACAATCGGAGCTTACTCGCTCAGGAGCGCGCGGTATTCATGGTTAGCTTTCCGCTTGGTGGCTTTCATCTCACACGCATTTTGCACGGATGGTCGGGATTTAAGCGGGAGGTTGTATTGCCTTCGAAACCAAGTGCCTTTGCGCGCCGCTGTTACGGTGCCGTGTCTCTCCACGAATGCCATCGGCTAGTCACAAAGATAGGTGATAGAAGTCACTGAAGACAGGTGATCTCTGTGCGATAACTCGCAACGGATGATTCATGTCCGGCGGCGTTTCTTATCTGTTTGTCATAGCTCTTACCCGTTGCCGGAATAACCGGTTTCATGTCAGTTTCATGACGCGAAGCTCCGGAGGATGCAATGATGAACGCGGTCATCCAGAGGCTCTTAGTTACCTCCTTCCTCGCAAGTCTCTCCTCTTACTATGGCTATGTGGCGTGGTCGAAAAGGTGCCCCTTGGTTGGATCGACCGGGCAATCGTTCCCTCGACGTGGAACTGAGATCCGATGCTGGACAACCACCTTTCTCACAGCCGCCTATTCCGGAAAAGAGGATCATCCGCCGACAGGCGGAACCTCGCGAAAACCCTCAGGCTCCGCGAAAGATGTCCCGAAAAACCGGTTATCCGCTGCTGGCGATTGGCTGGCTCCGGCTCTGGTTTGGTTCCTGGTGATATCGATGGGTTTGGCAATTGTAGGTTTCTTGCTTGGCCAGAAATAGCGCTTCTCGTATAAGAACTGGCCACGGTGAGCACCATGATCATAGTTGTCATCGGCGAGATCGGATCGGGCGTCGATAGCGTCGGCCGGCTGCTCGCGGAATCGCTGGGGTGGGAGTTTACAGACGTGGACAGCCTGGATTGCGCTGCTCAGGCAAGGAGTCCTTTGCCTAGCGCCGAGGGCCCTTCGTTGATGAAGGCGCTTTCGGCCACCATCGATTTCTCGACCTGCCAATGGCGGGATCTGATTGTTTCGTGCCCCGCTTTGACGGACGAGGATCAGCGGCAACTTCGCCACAATCATCCAGCTGTCAAGTTTGTGTACCTGAAGGCCCCGAATCGGACAGACGACTCTTTCCCCCCCGTTCGACCCGTGGACCTTGTGGATTCAGAGGCACCGGTAAGACAGTCTATAGGCGTCGAAAACGACAGCAGCGTACTCTCGGTGGATTCTTCTCAAGGAGTGGAACAAATTCTCGAGGCAGTGCTCTCCGCCCTGATTCTTAAACAAAGATCGTTAGAAGTCCGCACGGTTTAGAAATCGAGATCGCTTGACGACCGCTGGGCGCTTTGCCCACAGGTCGGCGAGGGCGGGGGGAATCTGCACCACGGGCTCAAATCAGATGTAAGCCAAGGAGTTATTATGGTGATCCTGACGATTCTATTAACCGTAGCGCTGATGGCGGTACTGCTGACTGCAACCATGTACTGCTTGCTGAAGCGGTAGGCCCAATCTCCATGCGCTTTCGAACTAACCCGAAGGGATCAAGGAGCCGAGCCACGGCATATCTCTGCGCCAGAAAATGCGGCTCTTTACTTAGAAACCATTGATCCATGAGGCCATTTTTCTGGTATAGTTCCCACGCCTATGCCTGCCACCGCCAGAAATCAAGTTAGCGCCCCGCCTCCACGCCGTCCACCGATCCCATTTCCATCTCTTTCGCGGAACCAGATCCGCGGCTTCTGGGCGTCCTGGGGAGGTTGGACGCTGGACGGGATGGATTCTGTTATCTATGCGCTCGTCCTCGTTCCCTCGCTGCGCGAGCTCTTACCGCATTCCGGTATCGCCGCTACTAAGGCGAATGTTGGGTACTATGGCGGTTTGCTGTTCGCGCTATTTCTAATCGGGTGGGGGATGGCATTTCTCTGGGGCCCGATCGGCGACAAATTTGGCCGCGTGCGCACTCTGATGATCACCATCCTCTGGTATTCGGTGTTCACGTTTCTCAGCGCTTTCGCGGTGACTGTCTGGCAACTGGCAATTCTGCGGCTGCTGGCAGGTATCGGAATTGGCGGCGAATGGGCGATGGGCGGCACTTTCGTGGCGGAAGAGTGGCCCGAAGAACGCCGCATCAAGGGTGCCGGCTACATGCACACCGGATATTACGTCGGATTCTTCCTGGCGGCGCTGGCCAATTACAGTATCGGAAGCCACTTCGGATGGCGTGCCATGTTTGCCTTCGGCGGATTGCCTGCATTACTGCTGGCTTGGATCCGTCGTGGCGTGCACGAGCCCGAGCGCTGGCAGCAGAAAGAAAAAGTGATTCACACCTGGAACTGGTGGCGTCCACTGGCAACGCTGTTCAGTCCCACATTCCGCCGCCGTACGATTTTGAATTCCCTGTTCATGCTGGTTTCGATCTGCGGTCTGTGGGCAGGCACGGTTTATGTTCCCAGCGCGGTCATTGCGCTCTCCGAGGCTGGTGGCCGGGTTGGACCGAAGGCGGCACAGTTGGCTTCTTATGCCACCATGCTGGTTTCCGTAGCTACCATTCTCGGTTGCTTCATCATGCCCAAGCTCGCGGAACGTTTCGGACGGCGCGGAGCGCTTGGCTTCTTCTTTACTCTGATGATGGTCTTCATCGGACTCACGTTCGGCAAGGTCTTCTATCTCGGAGCTAGCGGCTTGCCCTTGTTCTTTGTCTGTCTATTTTTCCTGGGACTGGGTGGAGCCAATTTCGCCGTATACACGCTCTGGTTGCCAGAGCAGTATCCCACCGAATGCCGCGCCAGCGCCTTTGCCTTTGCTACATCATTCGCTCGTTTTGGCGGCGCCGGAATTACCTTTCTGGTCGGAGCTGGCGTACGCCATTTCGGCTCGCTGGGTACGCCCGTCGCGATCACCGCGCTCGCTTTCGCTTTCGGACTCTTGCTGATTCCATTCGGAGTGGAAACGCGCGGGGAGCCCTTGCCGGGCTAGACTCGGCGGCGACAGTTACCAACCGAAACCCGAATGCGGAGGGTACTCCCCCCTTGTACCCGGTCTTTTGGAATCAGAGACTTAGGCGAGAATCGCCTCCCAGGTCTTTGATAAATAATGACTTACTCGTAAGATATTTATAAATCAAAGACTTAGCAAGTTCACGGTAATCCTGACGGGTTTCGCTGTTTGTCCCCACGTGCCCACCCTTACCCCTGTTTGTCAAAGAGCGAACTCAGGCGCCTTTGTGTGCCTGCATCAATGCTTGAGTTCTCCTCTTCTTAAGTCAAGCGAGTTCTGATTCTCACTGCCCCATTCCCCCTTTCTGGACCCCCAGGAGTCAGCCAGTGAACTGTGACCGACGTCACTGACGGAAGTGACTGGCATCGCTAAGGTTCCGAAACGATACCTGTTATTTAGATACCTGTTATTAAAGGTAGGCTCCGGGATCGTTGCTTTCCAGAGCATCCCGTGAACTTTGAATTCCCGTCTGGACGGAAGATCGCGAGCGCCGGCCAGAGGGAGGCTGCGATTCGTCACGCGTTGAATATGGTGCTGAGGAAGTTATCGTTGTGATATAAACCGTGCGACCTTTATCCCCCTCCCAGGGATGAGCGAACAATAAGGAGAAGCCAT
The DNA here is from genome assembly GCA_963821295.1 of uncultured Acidobacteriaceae bacterium. GTDB lineage: Bacteria > Acidobacteriota > Terriglobia > Terriglobales > Acidobacteriaceae > Acidiflorens. The sequence continues at coordinate 13,910 of CAWGDB010000007.1, forward strand.
GCCCCCCACGAGTGTCGAGTCCCAGAAAACGCATCCAAATCCTCCCGCAAAATCCGGAAGCTGGATTACGGGGGTCATCCTCACCGGCATTGCAGTCGTCGCTTCCTACTGGTTGCTGGCGACCAACCACATCACGGCCATTTGGCAGCAGGGGTATGATCCCCTGGGAAATTGGCTGCTTTCTGCCTTGGTTGCGGCTCTGCCGGTCATTGTGCTCCTCGGCGCGTTGGCCTTCTTCCACATCAAAGCGCACTATGCCGCGCTTGCCGGATTGGTCACGGCGCTAGTGATCGCGATACTCGTTTTTCATATGCCGGATCGATTGGCCCTGACCACCGCTGTGTACGGCGTGGGATACGGCCTGTTCCCCATCGGCTGGATTATCCTGAACGTTATTTTTCTGTACCGGATGACGCTTGAGACTGGCCGGTTCAAAGTGCTGCAGGAGAGCATGACTGGCATCACCCAGGACACGCGTTTGCAACTGCTGCTGATCGCCTTCAGTTTCGGCGCCTTCTTTGAAGGCGCATCCGGATTCGGAACACCGGTCGCGGTTACCGCCGCGCTCCTGATTGGGCTCGGCTTCCGGCCGCTGCAGGCATCGGGTTTATCGCTGATCGCCAACACCGCGCCGGTGGCGTATGGCGCGCTGGGCACGCCGATCATCGCTCTGGCGGCCGTCACGGGTTATAGCGAGATTGCTCTGGGCGCGCAGGTCGGGCGCATCCTGCCGTTCTTTTCTGTGATTGTGCCCATCTGGCTGATTTGGGCATATGCCGGATTCAAGGGGATGAAGGAAGTCTGGCCGGCGGTGGCAGTCGCGGGTGTTACCTTCGCGATCCCACAGTATCTTGTTTCCAACTTTCACGGGCCGTGGTTGACCGACATCATTGCCGCCCTGGTTTCGATGGTCTGCCTCATCGGCTTCCTGAAGATCTGGCAGCCGAAGCGAATCTGGGGACACGAGGGACCCCAGGAAGGGGTGCAGCGCGCCGCCCGCGGTGCGCACGGATACAGCCGGGCCGAGGTAGTCCGGGCGTGGATGCCCTGGCTGATCCTGAGCGTTTTTGTTTTCTGCTGGGGCACGTTCACCGGCAAAAAGATCATGAATACGCCGGAGAAAGTATTCACCTCGATGAAGGCCTGGAACACCCCGCCGAGCAAGATCACCAACCCGCAATTCCCGGTGAACGGCCTCAACAAGATGGTGCAGCGCATGCCCCCAGTGGTACCGAAGCCCACGGCCGAAGGCGCGGTGTTTGGTTTTAACTGGCTCTCCGCGACCGGCTCGGGAATCCTGTTTGCAGCAGTTATATCCGGGTTCGTCATGGGACTCTCGCTTTCGAGGATCGTGGTCATATGGTGGCAGACGCTGTGGCATGTGCGATTTTCGCTGATCACGATCGGGGCCATGCTCTCGATCGGCATCATCACTCGTTACTCAGGCGTGGATGCCACGATGGGCCTGGCATTCGCCCGAACGGGACATTTATACCCGTTCTTCGGGACCTTGCTGGGCTGGTTGGGCGTGGCGCTGACCGGGTCGGACACCGCGTCGAACGTGCTGTTCGGGAGCCTGCAGAAGATTTCCGCACAGCAGGTCGGCATTTCGCCCGTCCTGATGGGGGCCGCGAACAGCGCTGGCGGTGTGATGGGCAAGATGATCGATGCTCAAAGCATTGTGGTGGCCAGCACGGCAACGGAGTGGTACGGGCACGAGGGTGAGATTTTGCGCTTTGTATTCTGGCACAGTATCGCGCTCGCCTGCCTGGTAGGCATCTTCGTCTTCCTGATGGCTTACGTTCCGCCGTTCACGCATCTTGTGCATTAGTTTGTTCCGGGAGGCGACGGGTCGTGCGACCGGTCGCCTTCAATCTCCGAGGAGTAAGTTGAAATGGCGGTAGCAACCCTGGCACGACCCGCGTTCTCTTCGGAGCAACTGCGTTCCATGCTGGGCCAAGTCGTCGATGAGCGGCGCGTGCTGGTGCGTCCAATTGACCTGATCGCTTACGCGTCCGATGCAAGCTTCTACCGGTTAATACCCAAGGCGGTGGTGCAGGCAGCGAGTGAAAAAGAGGTGGCGGAGCTGTTTCAGTTCAGTCACGAACACGCTATCCCGATCACGTTCCGCGCGGCCGGCACCAGCCTCTCCGGACAAGCTATCTCGGACGGCTTGCTGGTAGAGATTGCGCGCAACTTTCGCGGTCACGAGGTCCTCGAAAACGGGCGCAAGATTCGCGTGCAGCCGGGACTAATCGGCGCCAATGCCAATCGCGCACTCCTGCCTTATGGCGCCAAGATCGGGCCCGACCCGGCTTCGATCGGAACTTGCACCCTGGGTGGAATTCTCTCTAACAACTCGAGCGGCATGTGTTGCGGCGTCGATCAGAACGCCTACCACACGCTCGCATCGGTGCGATTCGTGCTGCCTTCCGGCACCGCCATTGACACGGCTGCGCGCGACGCCGAAGACACCTTCTTTGCGCGCGAACCGGCGCTGGCGAGCGGAATCCTCGAACTGAAGTCGAGAATCGAAAGCGACTCCGCGCTCGCCCAGCGCATTCGGCGCAAGTACCGCACGAAAAACACCACCGGTTACAGTATCAATGCATTTCTCGATTTCGAGCGCGCGATCGATATTTTCGCGCACCTGCTGATTGGCTCGGAAGGCACTCTGGCTTTCATCTCGGAGGCGGTGCTGAACACGGTGCCTGAGTTGCCAGTGAAGTACACGGGCTTGTTGCTTTTTCCCGATCTCTACGCCGCTTCCGAGTCGATCGTGCCGCTGCGGCAAGCGGGAGCGAAGGCGCTCGAAATCATGGATCGCGCCTCGTTGCGCTCGGTTGAAGACCAGGCTGGAACGCCGCCGGTGATCAAGACTCTTTCGGAAGACGCGGCCGGATTGCTGGTCGAGTTCCAGTCTGCGTTGGAATCCGAGCGCTCAAAATTGGAAGCTTTGGCTGCCGATTCTACCTCGCACCTCAAACTGCTAGAGCCTGCAGAGTTCACGCATGCCGCATCTGAGCAGGCTGCGCTCTGGAAGATTCGCGCCGGATTATTTCCCTCTGTGGGTTCGGTGCGAAAAAGCGGCACGACTGTCATCATCGAAGACGTTGCGTTTCCCATTGAGCACCTTGCTCCCGCCGCTCAGGATCTGACCGGGCTTTTCCGCCGCCACGAGTATGACAACGCGATCATCTTCGGCCATGCCAAAGACGGCAATCTTCATTTTGTCATCACGCAGTCGTTCAACGATCAGCGCGCCATCGACCAGTACTCGCGCTTTATCGACGATTTGGTGGAACTGGTGGTCAACCGCTTCGATGGCGCGCTCAAGGCCGAACACGGGACAGGGCGCAACATGGCGCCTTTCGTCGCAACCGAGTGGGGTGGGGATGCCTACGAGATCATGCGGCGGCTCAAGTCGCTGGCCGACCCCGCCGGACTTCTGAATCCGGGCGTCATTGTCAACGACGATGCGCGCAGCCATCTGCGCGACCTCAAGCGCTTTCCCACGGTTGAGCCCGAGATCGACAAATGTATCGAGTGCGGCTACTGCGAGCCGCGCTGCCCCAGCCGCGACCTCACGCTGACTCCGCGCCAGCGCATCGTGGTCCGCCGCGAAATTGCGCGGCAGCAGGAATTGGGTGGCAGCGAATTGCTCAACGATCTGGACCGTGATTTTCCCTACATGGCGCTCGATACCTGCGCCGTCGATGGACTTTGCGCCACCACCTGTCCGGTGAGCATTGATACCGGCAAGTTGGTGAAACGCTTTCGCGCGCTGCGCAATTCGCCGCTGGCAAAGCGTGTCGCGAAATTTACCGTGGACCATTTCGCGCGGGTCGAGTCGCTGATTCGCCTCAGCTTGGGCACCGGGCATTTCGCGGAGCGCATAATCGGGCTCAGCGGCATGCGGGCGATTACCGGCGCGCTGCGCAAAATGATCGGCCCTGATATGCCACTCTGGAGCGCCGAGATGCCGCATCCAACTAAAGGAGGGCTCCCACGGACAGATCGCTCGGTCGCGCAGGCTGTTTATTTTCCCGCTTGCATTTCGCGCACGATGGGCCGTCTTCCTGGCGAGTTGAGTGAGATGTCGCTGATGCAGGCGACCGTTGCACTCGCCGAACGGGCGGGGGTGCCTGTGTGGATTCCGGACGACGTCGCCGGAAATTGTTGCGGCACTCCCTATTCGTCGAAGGGGTTGGAAGAGTCGCGTGATGTCATGCTGAATCGCGCCATCGAGAATATGTGGAACTGGTCGGGTGAAGGCAAACTGCCGATTGTGGTGGACACCAGTCCCTGTACCTACGGGCTCGTACATGCGCGGGAATTCCTTTCGCCGGAAAATCAGCAGCGCTTTGATCGCTTGACGATTGTGGACAGCGTCGAATTCGTCCACGACAAAATGCTTCCCACGCTCAAGGTGAATCATCCGGAAACATCGGTTGCGCTGCACCCGGTCTGCTCGGTGGTGAAGATGGGGCTGGGCGCGAAGCTCGAAGCGATTGCCCGCAAATGCAGCGGCGAGGCCTTCGTGCCCGCGAGCGTCGGGTGTTGCGCCTTTGCCGGAGATCGCGGCTTTATGTTTCCTGAACTCACAGCTTCAGCGACAACTAGCGAAGCGGCCGAGATCAAAGCCCACAAGCATTCGGGCTATTACTCGAGCAGCCGCACCTGCGAGGTTGGGATGACGCGCGCGACCGGCGAAGTCTGCCGCTCCTATATGTACCTGCTCGAAAAGGCGACACGTTTATGAGTAACCAGCCATGAGTAACCCAGCCATGAGTAAATCGCCAACTCGCAAGGTCGCGCTCTTTGTGCCGTGCTTCGTGGACCAGGTGTTGCCGCAAGTTGCGATTGATACTTTGACGGTGCTGCAGCGCATTGGCTGCGAAGTGGTTTTCCCCGAGGATCAGACTTGCTGCGGGCAGCCTGGGTTTAACACCGGGCATTGGGAAGCGGCGCAGCCCTGCGCCGAGCATTTTGTGCGCGTGTTTTCCGGGTACGACGCCATCGTGTGTCCGTCCGGTTCATGCACGAGCATGGTTCGGAAACATTATCCGGAACTGCTCGAGTCGAGCCCGCTGCGCGAAGATGCGATCGCGGTCGGCAAGCGCCTATATGAGTTCACGGAATTTCTGGTGCGCGTTGCGGGTGTGACAGACGTGGGGGCTAGTTTTCCGCACACGGTCACCTATCATCCGTCGTGCCACGGCACGCGCGAACTGGGAATTTACGACGAGCCGATGCAGCTTCTGCGCGCGGTGCGCGATATCGATTTGCGCGCGCTGCCGAATGAGACCGAGTGCTGCGGCTTCGGTGGAATGTTCTCGGCAAAATTCGGGATGATCTCGGCCGCCATGGGCGACACGAAAGCCGGGAATATCGAACAGTCGGGCGCCGAGTACGTCACGACCATCGATCCAAGTTGCCTGATGCATCTGGATGGTGTCTTCGGGGCAACCGGGCGCAAGTTGAAAACCATTTATCTCGCAGGCATCCTGGCTAGTTCGTCTGCAGGCAGTTCGTCGGTAGAACAGTTGGCCAGTCCGAAGGGGTCTCTATGAGCACCGCGTCCCAGGAATTTCTTCGCCGAGCGATTGTCAAGTCGTCAGACCTGGAACACCGCGCTCTTATTCAGAAAGGCATGTTGAGTTACGACGCCGCCTTTGCCAAGGGCAAGTCGCGCTTCGCCGATTGGGAAGCTGCACGCTCCCGCTGTGCCGCGATCAAGGCCGAAGGCATTGCCAATCTCGGAAAATATCTGACCGAGTTCGAGCAACGTATTCTCGATCGCGGCGGGCACGTTCATTGGGCGGAGAATGCCGAGCAGGCCAATAACTATGTCGTCGAGTTGGCACGCGCGCACAGCGTGAAGACCGTCGTCAAATCGAAGTCGATGGTGACCGAAGAAATTCACCTCGCCCCGGCGCTCGAGAAAATTGGCGTCACCGTGTGGGAGACAGACCTCGGCGAGTTCATCGTGCAATTGCGCAACGAGCCTCCGTACCACATCGTCACGCCAGCGATGCACCTTTCGCGCCGCCAGATCGCCGATCTTTTTCGTGACAAGCTCGGCGAAAACGTGGAGGACGCCGACCCCGGTAAGTTGGTGGCCGCCGCGCGGGTCGCGTTGCGGCGCGCTTTCTTCTCCGCGGAGATGGGGATCTCGGGCGCGAACTTTCTGGTCGCCGATAGTGGCATGGTTGCCGTCTCTACGAATGAAGGCAATGGACGGCTTACAACCTCATCCCGCGGATTCACGTGGTCGTTGCCGGGATTGAAAAAATCATTCCTCGCATGAGCGATCTGGCTGCGCTCTGGCCGGTGCTCGCAACTTCGGGCACGGGCCAACCCATTACTACCTACAGCACGCTGATCCGTGGTGCGCGTGTCGCCGGTGAACCGGATGGCCCGCAGGAATTTCATGTTGTGCTGGTCGACAATGGCCGCACCGAACTGCTCGCCAACCCGGAGACCGAAGAAGTGCTGAAGTGCATCCGGTGCGGCGCGTGCCTGAACATTTGTCCGATCTTCCGGCAGGTCGGCGGACACACTTACGGGACGATTTATCCCGGGCCCATCGGCAGTATCTTTACGCCGCGCACGGCCTCGCTCAGCGAATGGGGACATCTCTCCTACGCGTGTTCGCTGTGCACGGCCTGCAAGGGAGTGTGCCCAGTCAAGATCGATCTGCCGAAGCAACTGCTGCTCACGCGCCGCGACTTCATTGCGACCGGCAACGTGAAGCCCGCCGAGCGAGTGGGCTTTGCCGGCTTCCGCTGGGCGACGGCCGGCGCGGGACGTTTCCGTTTGATGGGCTGGATGGGCCGCAAAGCGATTACGGTTGTGAATGCGCTCGGGCTCTCCGGAACGGCGCTCGATCCTATGCGTGTGTGGACAAAATATCGTAGCCCGATGGCGCTGCCGAAGCAGTCGTTCCGCGCGTGGTGGAGGGAAAATGGAAACCATTAAAAGCTCTGCCCGCGAAAATATTCTGGCGCGAGTTGCAAAAGCGAATGCACGACCGCGGCCAGTTCCTCTGCCGGATGTGCCGCTGGATGCGATCTTCCCGCCGATCACTAATCCGCGGCAGCGCTTCCTCGACGAATGCGCCGGCAACCTGACCGAGGTTTTCCAGACTGCGGATGGTGCAGGTTCGATCGAAGCGCTCAGGACAATTCTTTCCGCGGTGCCGCCGGGAGAGGTCTACGTTCAGAGTGATGCCAAGGCCGATGCCACGCTGCACTCCTTGACCGATGCGCTCAAACAGTGGCGCACAGTGCGCTTCTCGTCGGAGGGTGCGCCCCCGGAAACCATACAGGCATCGCTGACACTCGCGCACGGCTTGGTCGCGCAAACTGGTTCGATCCTCACGTCGTCGGCATGTGGCGGCCGGGGCGCGTCAATCGTGCCTCCCTGCCACATCGTATTCGGACGCGGAGAGCAGATTGTCCCCGATATTGCCGCGGCTTTAGCTCGCGTACCGAGTGAAATTCCAGACGCTTCGTATGTCGGACTCATCACCGGATCGAGCCGCACTGCCGACATTGAAAAGATTCTTGTGCAGGGCGCGCACGGTCCCCGCCGACTGGTTGTGATTCTCGAGGGCTAGGACATTCGTCGAAATCGGTGAATCAGACAACTTTTGCCCAAGCGACGCGGCCCGCTCTAAGCGGGATAAGGATAGAGATAGTAGGGCGGAGCGTAGTAGCCGTAAGGATCACCCCACCCCAGATTGCCCCAGTAAGGATACGGATACAGGGCCCAAAAAGGATCCCAGTCAATACCCCAACCAAATCCAAATCCCCATCCGCAGGCCCAGCATCCCCAGCCAAATCCGTAGCCGGGATAACCCCAGCCACCGCCCCATCCACCCCAGCCTCTTCCTCCCCAACCTCTGCCGCCCCATCCTCCACCGCGCCAGTTTTCGCCACCGAAGGCTCCGCGACCGAAGCCCTCGCCACCGAAGCCGGTGCCATGGTTGAACCCGCTATTGCCTCCGAACCGGGCGCTCGCCATCGTCGTTCCAGCGGAACTGTGGGCGCTGCCAAAGGAATGCCATTGACCGTCGGCAATCCCCATTTGATGACCGGCAACCGCTCCGCCATTGCCGCCGGATCGCGACGAGAACGAGTGCCATCCGGGCGAGGTGTCGGCGCGGGCCAGTGACGACGAACTCCTGGTTGCTCCGGAATTGCGGGCTGACATTGATTCTCCGCCCATTCTTCCGTACCGGCTACCGCCTCCGTAGCCTTCCCGTGCACCGCCGCGAAAACCGCCGTGCGAGCCTTCGCCACCATGGTAGCCGCCGTACCCACCGCCGTGGAAGCCACCACCATATCCTTCCCCGTGGAAGCCGCCGCCGCCGAAGCCGCCACCGCCGTGAAAGCCGCCCGCCACCGAAGCCGCCGCCACCGCCGTGAAAGCCGCCGCCGCCACCGCCGCCGCCGTGACCTCCGCCGCCATGCTGGGCAAAGACCGATTGCGGCGCGCCAATGAGGGGAAGAGAAACAAATCCTGCGAGAAGAACCTTCAGCAAGGTGGTTTTGCTCATTTCAGTTCCTCCATGCAAAAGCGGGTGGCTGGCTCGGAGGGTACACCGCTTCTACTGAATATCCTATTCCAATTAGAATCGTCCTTCCATCTACTGAGTTGTCCACCCGAGGGAAAAGCGGCTTGCCGACGGCTTTTTGGGGATTGTTTTTCCCCCAACACTTCTTTTCCCGAACACCTGAACAGTACAGAACTTGGGCCGTTCAGAGCTTTGACCGTACAGAGCAAAGAGCGGCCGCACCTCACAAGCGGGATGACCGCGTGTCACGTTCTACGGTGACACACGGCACGGATTCGAATCCGTATGAGTGGTGTAGTAGTCGCGAGCATCAAATCAACCAGGACAGCGAGCAAACCAAATGGAAATCCGTAACTGGTCAAAGTCCGAGGTTGAATACGGGCGAAAGGTTCTGAATTCTGGGCTGGCGGGAGCACGTTCCGGCCGAGAGACATTCCTTAACGGGAGACCCCTCACTCCGTTTCTTCGCAGGGCAGTCCGAGATGCATCGAGGCCCGCTGCCGCAGGAGCAATCCTCGGCGTGTTGGGCAGTTATCCGGGAGAACGCCAGCGGTCAGCAAACAGGGCGTTGACGTTCTGCTGTCTCGGTTGGGCTATCGGACTGGGCGTGGGCATTGCCTGGCAAAGCCGCAGGTTTACCGCCTGTGTCGCAGGCAGTGCTCTTAAGAATATTGGTAGGGTGCGCGACGAACACTGGTTGGAGAGACATCCAATCGATTACGCATAGCAATTATAGAAATCGGGATTTGAGTACCTGACAGCGGAAAGAATCCGCTGCTCCCCCTACTACTGATCGCGCTGATGCTGAGAATGCAAGTGAGTGCCTCCCGAAGCACAGGATCCCGCCGCCCGTAGTTGAAAGGGGCGGTAATGGTCACGAGCGAGCGAGTGCCGCTGCGGGTTCCCATCCAACCTGCCAGAGAAGGCAGCAATCAAGACGGCCTCAAAAAAGCGAGCCTCAATCCAGGGCGGATTGCTTACCTCGAAGGACTGGTGAGCCAAGCCAGAACTGCCGCCGCCGTTTTTACCCAATACACACAAGAGGACGTTGACCGGATCGTCAAGCCGATGGTCGTGGCCGGGTTGGAGCAAGCTCAAAATCTGGCTCGCCTGGCGATTGAAGAAACCAGGCTCGGGGTGCTGGAAGACAAAGCCTTGAAGAACATGGTGGCGACCGAGTTTGTCTACAACTATGTGAAAGACAAACGTACGGTGGGCGTGATCCGCGAGTTCCCGGAACGCGGAATCGTGGAAGTCGCAGAACCGATCGGTGTCATCCTCTCGCTCACGCCGATCACCAATCCCACTTCGACCGTTCTGTTCAAGTGCATCATGGCCATCAAGACGCGGAACGCGGCGATCTTCAGCCCGCATCCACTCGCGTGGCGCTGCTGCCATGAGGCCGTGAAGATCATGTATGAGACGGCCCTGAAGCACGGCGCGCCCGAAGGCGTTTTTACTTGCCTGGAATCGCACGACCTCGAAGACAACGCCTACCTGATGCATCACAAAGATGTTGCTTTGATCGACGCTACTGGTGGGCCTGGCGTGGTCAAAGCCGCTTACAGTTCCGGCAAGCCAGCGATGGGTGTAGGTGCCGGCAATACGCCGGTATATCTGGAGAAGACTGCAGACCTGAACATGGCGGTCGTGGACATCATTACTTCGAAGACGTTCGACAACGGGACCGTCTGTGCATCCGAGCAGACGGTGGTGATCGATGACGAGATCTATGACCGGGTGCTGAAGAAGTTCGCGGATCTGGGAGCACACATCTGCAACGAGAAAGAGTCGAAGCTGCTGGGGCGAACCGTAATCGATCCCAAGACGGGCTGCATGCAGCCCATGGCGGTGGGCCAGAAAGCAACCGACATAGCACGCATGGTCGGTCTTTCGGTCGCTCCGAATACCAAACTCCTGATTGCGCCGGTTCATGGCGTGGGGCCGGACCATCCCCTGTCGGCCGAAAAACTTTTTCCGGTGCTGGCTGTCTATCGGGCGAAATCGGTGGATGAAGCGCTCAAAGTCTGCGTCGACGTAAATCATTTCGGTGGACTGGGACATACGGCAGTCGTCTTCTCGCGCAACGATGAGGTCATCCGGAAGTTCAGCGAAGTGATCAACGCGGGGCGAATCATCGTGAATTCGCCGGGAACCGCTGGAGCGCTGGGCGGGATTTACAACGATATGGTGCCGACCTTCTCATTCGGATGCGGCACTGCCGGCGGCAACAGCACGACCGACAACGTCAATGTCTATCACTACCTCAACATCAAACGCGTGGCCCGGAGGACACCGGCGCATATGTGGTTCCGTGTTCCCAATCAGATTTATTTCAACCTGAATGCCGTGGAGAATTTGCGCCACCTGCAGTCGCGCTCGACCGTCATCGTTACGAATCCGGCGATGGAGCAGATGGGGCACGTCGACGTTGTCCGGCGCCACATTCCTCCGGAAACTTTGGTGCACGTCTCGGTCATCCCCGATGCGGAGCCCGAGGTCAAAGTCGTCATGCAAGGAGTGGAGGCGCTGAATTTCTACAAGGCGGATCAGATCATCGCGCTCGGCGGCGGGTCGGTGATCGACGCGGCCAAGATCATGAAGCTGAAATACGAGTCGCCCCAGGCGGACCTGGAAGAACTGGCCGCGCCCTTCATGGATATACGAAAGCGGGTGGTTGAGTATCCCACTGAGAAAGTCAATCGCGCGCGCTTGATTGCCATCTCCACCACCAGCGGAACGGGAAGTGAGGTTACTCCCTTCGCGGTGCTTTCGGACAAAACGCGCGGACGCAAGGTCACGCTTGCCGACTACTCGCTGACTCCGGACGTAGCGATTGTCGATCCGCAGTTCGTGATGTCGATGCCGAAAGTGCTGACTGCCGATACGGGCATTGACTGCCTGACGCACGCGCTCGAAGCCGGAGTGTCGATTCTGTCTTCCCCTTACACCGACTCGAACGCGATGCAAGCGATCCGGTTGGTGTTCAAGTATCTGCCCATCGCTTATGAGCACCCGAACGATGAAGAGGCGCGCAGCATGATGCACAACGCGGCGTGCATTGCCGCCATTGCGTTTTCGAACGCGGCGGTAGGCGTGAATCATGCGCTGGCGCATGCTTTCGGCGCGCGCTTTGGAGTGAGCCATGGCCGTGCCAACGCGCTGATGTTGCCGCACGTAATCGCATACAACGCGGCGGTGCCCACGAAGTTCATGCCGTCGCCGAACCAGCGCGGATATGTCGCCCACAAGAAATATGCCTTGATCGCTGATTTGCTGGGTCTGGGCGGCAACACGATCGAGGAAAAAGTGAACAAGTTGGTCGAGGCCACCGAACACCTGCTCGACCAGTTGGCGATTCCGCGGTCGATCGCGGAACTTGGGATATCGAAAGAAGAGTTCGACCGGGCCATGCCTGAGTTGGCCAAAATTGCTTTCGACGATCCTTCGTGGCGCTCGAATCCGCGCATGCCGCTGGTTAGCGAACTTGTCGAGTTGTTCTGGAGCGCGTATCAGGGACGCGGCCCTGCGAAAGCGGCCACTACACCTCAAACAACAACAGTGTGAAGGATGGTTAAGAAGATGCCGATGACCGCCGAGCCTTTCAAAGTCGATCCCGAGCGAGTTGCCGATTGCTTACGGGAAGCGCACGCAAAGCTGGACAGCGCCAAGGCCGAAGCGATTTTGGATTTCTCGTCTGTGCAGTGGATTGATGCGAAGGCTATCCGAGCCATGGAAGAACTGGCCGGCCTCGCCGACGCCAAGGCTGTGAAGATCGGTTTACGCGGCGTGAATGTGGAGATCTACAAAGTGCTCAAGCTGGTGAAATTAGCGCCCCGATTCTCATTTGTAACCGGAGAGTAGAGGCGCAATTGGCGGCGATAAAGATAAAGAGGAGAGCTGTTATGAAGCATGAGCACGGTGATCGACTTTCCTGGGGCGACAGCGTCTTCTTGAATCTGGAACGCGACGGCATGCCGCTCAACGTGGCCTGCATCTGCGTGCTGGACGGCGATGTCCCGTTCGGAACTTACCTTCAATTCGTCGAGTCAAGGTTGCCGCTCATTCCTCGATATCTCATGCGCGTGGTGGCTCCGCCCGTTAAACATTGGGCTTCCGATCTGGGACTACGACCGGGATTTTGATGTCCGCCGGCATGTACGCGAAGTGGCTCTGAAAGATGGTTCCGATGCGGATCTGAAGGCATTGGCCGGCAAGATTTTTGGCAAGGTGATGGATCGGCAGCATCCGCTGTGGGACTTGACGCTGGTGCGGGGGTTGAAAGGCAATCGCACCGGCATCATCGCTCGCATGCACCACTGCCTAGCGGATGGAATTGCGGGCGTGGGTGCTATGAGCGTGCTGATGGATACGAGCCCGGAAGTGCCGCGGCTGCCGAAGCGCAGAGTGAAACTGCGCATTCCGCCGCGACACGCTGCCGCGCCAACCCTGGTAGATGGGTTGACCAGTTCTTATTCGAATTTCATGGAACACATCCTCTCGGCATGGGCGGATGTGTTGAACGTGAGCGAGCGGACGCTGGCGAGTGTCGGACGCGCTCCGAGCGACGAAATGGCCAGCCTGATGCCGGAGATCACGACGCCCACGCAGCGCCTGCGGTTCAACCGGCTCTACACCGGGCCGCAGAAGTTTGCCTGCACAGAAATTTCTCTTGCCGATGTGAAGGCGATACGCCAGGCCTGCGAAACGAGTGTGAACGATGTGCTGCTGGCGCTGATTACGGCGACCGTCCGAAAGTATTCGGAGCTGCATGGTGACGACATCAACGGACGGCTGCTGCGGATTATGGTTCCGGTCAATCTGCGCGGCACCGACACTTCGAGTGAGATGGGAAATCGCATCTCGCTGATTGCGGTGACGGTTCCGCTGGATATTCGCAATCCCAAGAGGCTGTTGGCGGAGGTTCACCGGAGAACGGAATTCCTCAAGCACGCCCGAGCGGCCGAGTTGGTGGGACTGGCGGGTAGTTTGCTCGGAATTCTTCCAAGTCCTGTCCAGGCATTCGCCGGCCCGATGATCAGCCAGGTGCCGTTCACACCTTTCAACATGGTTTGTACGAATGTGCCGGGGCCACAAGTCCCGCTCTACGTGCTGGGACACAAGATGCTGCACTGGTATCCCTATGTGCCGATCGGCGGCGAGTTGGCGCTTAACTGCGCGATCCTGAGTTACAACGGCATGGTTTATTTCGGTTTCAGCGGCGACGCCAATATTACGCCCGACATGACGCGTTTCGAAAAACTGCTGCAATCGAATTTCACGGAACTGCGAGACGCCGCCGGAGTCAAACCTCCGCAAAGAAAACCGGCCCGAAAGCGTGTCCGCAAGCCAAAAGAAGTCGCGCGCAAGAAAGCGGAAAAGCAGATAACTACGTTACGGATACCCATTGCACTGGTAGGAACTAAGACGCCAGCCGAATCAGCCGCAGCGCCGGATCTGATCTTCGAGAAAAAGACTTTCGGAAATCACATTGAAGAAAGAATTATCGAAACGCCTAAGGTCATGACGCAAACGATCGCCTAGAGTTCGTCACCCGAAGGTCGAACATGCAAGGCATTCAGACAATCTCGAACCCGGCATCATGGTTGGAACCAGGGCGAATTCTCTTCCTGAGTATTCATCTTCTGGGCATCGCATGTTTTGCCTACATTGTGGCGAGACGGATGGTCCCGCTGGTTCGGGCCGAACGCGATCTTCGTTTTGATCGGCCGCTGGCGCGGCTCGGAAACGTCCTGAAGTTCTGGTTTGGACAATGGAAGCATCCCCGCTATCGCACCGCCGGAACCATGCACATTCTCATTTTTGCTGGTTTCATTCTTTTGGCGACGCGCGCTTTCACGGTGCTGATGGTCGGCGTCTCGCAAAACTTTGTGATGCCGGGTCTATCGGGGAGGGCAGGGCATATCTATGACATCATCACTGACTACGCGGCCACCGTGGTTTTTCTCTGCATGGTGTTCGCAATCGTTCGGCGGCTGATCTTCAAACCTGTGCGATATGCAGTTCCGGCCAGATACGGCAAGGCCCACACTGCCGATGCGATTTTCCTCCTGGTGCTGATCGCAATTCTTATGCTGGCCGACAGCTTATTTGCAGCCGCGAGAGCCGCGGCTCAAGCCAACCAGGGCCTGCCGGTCGAAGCCTTGGCCGTTTTCACTCTGCCGTGGATATTCCAGGTCGCCCTTGCGTCCGCCGCGCTTCCTGCTCTCGGGAGTTTTTATTTTGCTGCCTATCTCGTCCACGAAGTGACTTTTTACTTCTTGCTCTGCTACCGGCCATTTGGGATTCAGTTCCATGTGGAAACTTCGCTGTTTAACGTGTACTTCGCGAAGTTGAATCGCGGCACGCTGAAGCCGGTGCGATGGGGAGTGAGCGATGAGCAGTTCGACCAGTTGAAATCGTTCGGCGTGAAGACGTTTGAGGATTTCACGTGGAAGCACATGCTCGACTTCTATTCCTGCGCCGATTGCGGACGTTGCTCGGACAATTGCCCCGCCAATGCGGTAGGCCGGCCGCTGTCCCCGCGCTTCATCAGCATCAAGGGCCGAGACTTTGCCTTCCAGTACTACCCTGTCTTCGGCGGAAGGTCCGGAGAGGGGGCGAACGGCAAGGCACTGATCGGAAATATTTATTCAGAAGATGAAATCTGGTCCTGCACAACCTGCGGCGCCTGTGAAGAGGAATGTCCGCTGTTGGTCGAGCACATCGACAAGATCGTCGATCTTCGTCGCGGCATGATCGATGACGGGAACGTTCCTCAGTCTCTGCAAAAGCCGCTGAAGGCGCTGGAGAGCCGAGGAAACCCCTACGGCAAGATGGAGAAAAAGCGCGCGGACTGGGCTAATGCCAAGGACTTCCAGCAATCCTGCCACGTCAACACCCTTAGCGCCAAAAACGGTGCCAGCGGCGCCAACGATGCCGACACCCTGTATTTCGTCGACAGCATTACCTCCTACGACGACCGGATGCAGTCGATCGGTCGCGCAACCGCGCGCATCCTCGATCACGTGGGCGAGAATTTCGGGATTCTTGGCGCGGCCGAAAAGGACAGCGGTCATGAGGTTCGCCGGTTTGGCGAAGAAACACTCTTCATGGCCTTGCGCGATCACAACCTCGAGGCGATCAAGGCAAGCGGAGTGACGCGAATTGTCACTGCCGACCCCCACGCACTAAATGCGCTGAAACATGACTATGAAGATCTGCCGCCGGTCGAGCATGTGAGCCAGACGATCGCACGGGAAGTGAAGTCCGGCAAGATTAGCTTCAAGCCAGTGGAACGCGATGACAGCGTCTACACCTACCACGATCCCTGCTATCTCGGCCGTCACAACCAGGTCTACGACGATCCGCGAAATGTGCTGGATTCAATTCCAGGACTGAAGAGAGTCGAGATGAGCCGGGCGCGAGACCGCTCGTTCTGCTGCGGGGGCGGCGGGTTGATGCTGTTCTACGAGCCGAAAGAAGATGAGCGAATGGGCGTGCAGCGCGTGCGGATGGCGGCCGAGGCGGGCGCGAATGTGATTGTGACCGCCTGTCCATTTTGCATGGCCAACATAGAAGATGCGATCAAGGTCGCGGGGTTGGAAGGAAAGATGACCGCAATTGATTTGACGGAACTGGTGGATCAGCAGATCGCGCGCGCAATACCGGTTGTGGAAGCAGCGGCGCTAATTCAGATTCAGGAAGAATGCAGCCTCGGGAGGTGACCGTGGAAATTCTAGTTTGCGCAAGAAGAGTGCCCGACACTTCGGAAAACGAGATTGAACTCAATAGCGCTGGCAACGACATCGAGCGCGATGAGTTGGTCTATTCGGTAAACGAAGCGGACAACTATGCGGTTGAGGAGGCCTTGCAGATCGTGGCCAAAGTCGGCGGAAACGTCACGGTGGTCACGGTGGGCGGCGAAGACGACGAAGAGATTCTACGCCGCCAGATGGCGATGGGCGCGAATCACGGTGTGCTGCTTACGGACGACGCCTTTGCGGGATCGGACGGCCGGGGCATCGCGGCAATCCTGAAAGGGTTTGTACAAAAGGGCAACTACGATCTCGTACTAACAGGAGTTCAAGCCGAGGACGGAGCCGCGCAGGTCGGCGGCATGCTCGCGGCGATGCTTGACTATCCCTTTGCATCCCTGGTCAGTTCCATCGAAGTCGAAGGCCCCGCTGGCAAAAAGCTGAAGGTAAGCCGCGAAATCGAAGGCGGCAATCGAGAGATCAGCGAGATCGATCTGCCCTGCGTGCTCTCGATTCAAACTGGAATTAATGAGCCGCGTTATGTGGGTATGCGCGGCATCCGTGCCGTGGCTTCGGTGCCCATCCCAACGTACGGCGTGTCGGATTTGGACATCGACCGGAGCGCCGTTGGGCAAGCAGCAGCGAAGGTGAACCGTATCGACTACTTCATGCCCACGCTCGGCAAGGGTGCCGAGATGCTTGAGGGCAGCCGGGAAGAGAACATCGAAAAATTAGTTGAGTTGGTGGCCGCCAAGGGAGGGTTGAAGTAATGGCTCGAATCTTCGCTTACATCGCACATAAGGATGGCATCGCGGATGACAGCGCCGCAGAATTGCTCACTGCAGCGCAGAGAATCGATGCCAATGCATCGCCCATAGCCGTCGTCGCCGGCTGGGGTGCGGAACTCGACTGCGCCTGCGAGTCCGTCCGCTCTTCTTATCAAGAGGTGTGGAAGATCGCCAATGACGCCTTCGCCTATCCCAATGCCGAGTTGATCCGCAAAGCTCTGGTCAGGATTTTGCCTCCGGGCAGCATCGTTTTAGTTCCGCATAATCACTTCGGAATTGATCTGGCGCCGGGCCTTTCCATCAAGCTGAGTGCAGCCTATGTCCCCGACGCACTGGGAATAGCGGAGGTAGAGGGCAACCTTCTCAAAGTTGTTCGGCAGGAATTCGGCGGACAGGTGAGCGCGCATCTTCACTGCGATATCTCATCGGGCGTGGTTCTGACCGTTCGTCCGGGCGCTTTCAAGCCGATCGAGACCGCCGCGGTAAGCGGATCAATCATAGATAAATCAAGCGAGGCTGGCACGCTGACGGCCGGACGCCGCTATCTGCAGACGGTGGTTGCCGAGGCGGGTGACGTCGACATCACCAAGCACAACGTGCTGGTCTCGATCGGCCGCGGCATTCAGGAAAAAGACAATGTTGCCATCGCCCAGGAATTGGCGGATGCGCTGGGCGCGGCGGTGAGTTGCTCGCGACCGGTGGTCGATGCCAAGTGGCTGGAAAAATCCCGGCAGGTGGGCTCGTCAGGAAAGACCGTGAAGCCGAAAGTTTATCTGGCATGCGGCATCAGTGGCTCGTTTCAGCATCTGGCCGGACTCAAAGGCAATCCGTTCATTGTCGCGATCAACAAGAACCCCAAGGCTCCGATCTTTCAGGTGGCAGACATAGGAATTGTCGACGACATCCTGGAGTTCTTGCCCGAACTCACTAGCAAGGTCCGCGAAATGCATAGCGTTTCCGCGAAGTAGGAAACCGGTAAAAGCGAGGAATAGAAAATGATTACAGCCAAGACCCTGAAGCTCAGTCTCAAGTCACTGCACGAGTTCGCCAAGAAACGTTTGCCTGATCAGGAGTTGATCGATCTGGATGCGCGCGATGAGTGCCCGCTCGAAATCGTGCGGCACATGTGCAGTCCCGACAAGCTGGGCATTCAACTCCTGTTCATTCCGGAAGAATTCGGCGGAATGGGCGGCAACACGTTTGATGTGTATTGCGTGTGCGAAGAGATGGCGCGCATCGATCTCGGCGTTGCCACCGCGGTGCTGGCTACTTTCCTGGGCAGCGATCCCATCACCGTTGGCGCCACCCCCGAGCAAAAGAAAATCTGGCTGACGAGGATTGCGGAAGAAGGATTGTTGTTCGCCTACGGTGCCACGGAGCCGGAGGCAGGCAGCGATCTGGGAGCGCTGAAGACCGTTGCGGAGCCAGTGCTCAAAGACGGCCGCGTCGTCGGATACAAAATCACCGGCAACAAACAATGGATCAGCAATGGCGGGATCGCAGGCGCTTACACGGTTCTGGCCAACACTTCTAGCGGGCCGAGCTGGTTCATTGTCGACCAGGGTACGAAAGGCTTTACACACGATGAGCCGGAAGACAAGCATGGCATTCGCCTGAGCAACACGGCGGCGCTGGCCTTCGACAACGTTTACGTCGATGCCGACCGGCTTGTGGGCGGAGTGGAAGGACAGGGGCTAAATCAGGCGCAGGCCGTGTTCGGCTACACGCGCCTGATGGTGGCGGCATTTGGGCTCGGCGCTGGATGGTCGGCGCTCGATCGCGCTATTCCTTATTCCGTCAAACGCATTCAGGCAGGTGCGCCGCTTTCTGAAAAGCAGGGATACACGCACAAGCTCATCGTTCCCCATGTGGCGCGCCTGGAAGCTGCTCGCGCCTACATCGAAGAGACCGCGGAGCGCATCGATGCCGGCGAAGGCAGCTTGAACACCGAAGGCGCAATTGCGAAATACATGGCAACTGAGGCGGGCGATGCGGCTGCCGATGCCAGTATTCAGGCGCTCGGCGGCTACGGTTACACGCACGAATACATGGTGGAGAAGATCAGCCGGGATGTTCGGATCACCAGGATCTATGAAGGCACGTCCGAGATCATGGAGATGACCATCAGCCGAGATCGCTGGCAGCTACACCTGAAAACACGCGGCCAACATTATCACGAGCAGGCGAAGAAATTCGAAGCGTTGCATGCGACTTATCCGAATGTGGGTGCTGACGATGCCGCGCTCGCTCTGCATGCGCTGGCGGGAGTATTGGAAAAGGCTCGTGTCGCGCGCCTGACGCGCTACCAGCACATTCTATTGCGTCTGGGCGAGTTGATCGCTTATGCGGAATGTGCCGGCAGCCTGGCTCGACGCGCCTCGTTGATCGCTGAAAATAAATTGAACGAGAAGGCCAACCGCCGCTTTGATGCGGCGGCGCTGGCCGCAATCAGCCGCATATTCGCCCGCGAGGCCGCGCTCAAGGTGGGCGAAGACGGTTTGCGCTGGATCGTCGGAGCGGGAGGAGTCAGCGAAGCTGACCTCGCTGGATTTGAAAAAGGCTTAGGGCTGGCTGCGATCCACCAGGCGCAGGCCGGCCTGATTTCTGACATGGACTTCGTAGCAGACGTACTGTATGGCCGCGCCGCCAAACGCAAGGAACAAGCCGCATAAGGTTCAAAGAAGGATGAACCGCATGCGGGGCTGCGCTTTCAGAGACCAACTGTCTCCTCTCCTTGTGAAAGGAATGCCATCATGGAAAACACTTCATATCGAGCCATCGCAATCGTCGGCGTGGGAGCCATCCTGCCCGATGCACCGAACGCGCCCGCGTTCTGGGAAAACGTAAAGAACGGCCGCTACAGCATCAGCGAAGTCAAGCCCGATCGTTGGGACCCGGCTCTTTATTACGATTCCGATCCGCACGCGCCCGATAAAACGTATTCGAAGATCGGCGGCTGGGTGAAGGATGCACCGTGGGATCCGATGAAGTGGCGTTTGCCGATTCCGCCGCGCGTGGCCGATGCGATGGATGGATCACAGAAATGGGCGATCGCGTGCACGCGCGAGGCATTGGAAGATTACGGCTACCCCAAACGGCCGTTCGATCCTGACCGCACAGCGGTGATTCTCGGCAACGCCATGGGCGGAGAAAAACATTACTTCACCGTGATGCGTGTGTATTTCCCCGAGTACGCGCAGGAGTTGGCGGAAAGCGAGAGTTTTGCCGCATTGCCGAAAGCGGTGCGCACGAAAATACTCAGCGAAACGCACGAGCGCATGGGCAAGCATCTGCCGGAAATTACGGAAGACAGTATGCCCGGTGAGCTTGCGAACTGCATTGCCGGGCGGATTGCGAACATTTTCAATTTCCACGGGCCCAACTACGTTTGTGACGCCGCGTGCGCATCCGCAATGGCGGCGATTCATGCGGCCTCCGAAGGGCTGATCCAAAACGATTTTGACGTTGCGGTCACGGGCGGCATCGACCGCAACATGGGAGTGTCGACCTTTGTGAAGTTCTGCAAGATCGGCGCCCTCTCGGCAACCGGCACGCGTCCTTATGCCGAGGGTGCGGACGGCTTTGTCATGGGCGAGGGTGCAGCGATTGTCCTGCTCAAACGTCTGGCTGACGCGGAGCGCGATGGAGACAAGATCTACGGGGTACTGCGCGGCATGGGTGGATCGAGCGACGGAAAAGGGAAGGGCATTACGGCGCCGAACCCGATCGGCCAGAAATTCGCCATCGAGCGCGCCTGGGCGAATGCCGGGCTTTCGCCTGCGACCGCAACTTACATTGAAGGCCACGGCACGTCGACACGCGTGGGCGATGTGGTCGAAGTACAAAGCATGGTCGACGCGCTCAGCAGTTTCCATCTTCCGCCGCACTCGGTTGCGCTCGGCTCGGTCAAGTCGAACTTTGGCCATCTCAAAGGAGCGGCGGGTGCTGCTGGACTGTTGAAAGCGACGTTCGCGCTCCGCGATAAGGTTCTGCCCCCCAGTGTGCATTGCGAACATCCCAATCCGGATATCGATTTTGCCCATTCTCCTCTTTATGTGAATACCGATCTAAAACCTTGGGACGTGCCCACGAACGGCGTGCGGCGAGCGGGCCTGAGCGCCTTTGGATTCGGTGGCACCAACTTTCATGCCGTGCTCGAGGAATACATCCCGCACCGGCTCAACGGAAATGGCAAGCGATCGGTCGCTGTGAGCGAGATACCGTCGAACGGGAAAGAGCAAATTATGAATGTGGAAGGCGTTCCCCGTACTTCTTTGTCCGGCACTGCCGGCTCCTCTTCTTGCAAAGCTCCCTTACGTGGAGCCCTGGTGATCGGCGCTGCTTCAGAGGCCGCACTCCTCGAGCGTTTGCGCGCGGTCGAGAAAGACGCGAAAGCGGGCCGCGCGCCGGCGCCCACAGCTCCGGCTGAACAAGACTTGCACGCTCCCGAACGTCTGGCCATCGACTATGCGGATGCGGCGGAGTTGGCAAATAAGTCGGCCGCAGCGCTGAAAGCACTCGCGGCCAATCAGCCCGCCATCTGGAAAGCTCTGCGCGCGCAGGGCATCTTCCGCGGTCGCGGCCCGGCGCCCAAAGTTGCCTTCTTGTATACCGGGCAAGGTTCGCAATATGTAAACATGCTGGAACTTCTTCGCGCGAAAGAGCCGATTGTTGCCGAAACCTTTGCCGAAGCCGATCGCGTGATGGCTCCCCTGCTCGGCAAGCCGCTTAGCGATTTCATCTTCATTGACCATGCTGATCCGAACGCTGTCGCAAAGGCAGAAGACGATCTGCGTCAAACGGCGATCACGCAGCCAGCCGTGCTGGCAACTGATCTTAGCGCTCACCCGGCTACTAGCGGCCTACGGCGTCGAACCGAACTTCACGATGGGCCACAGCCTCGGCGAATACGGAGCGCTGGTTGCCGCCGGCGGTCTACCGTTTACCGATTCTTTGGAAGCCGTTAGCGCGCGTGGTCGTGGGATGACCCAGGTCGCGATGGACGACAACGGCCGCATGGCCGCGGTGTTTGCGCCACTGGAAGAGATCGAGCGAATTCTGAAGACGATCGATGGCAATGTGGTGATTGCCAACGTCAACAGCAATCGTCAGGCGGTAATCGGCGGAGGAAGCAAGGCGGTCGCGCAGGCCATGGAAGCCTTCCAGAAGGCCGGCTATGACGTGGCGCCGCTGGTCGTCAGCCACGCCTTCCACACGTCGATCGTGGCGGGAGCCAGCAAGCCGTTGCGGGAAGTTCTGGAGCGCCTGCATCTCGAATCGCCGCATCTGCCAATTGTCGCCAACACGAACGGCGAGTTTTATCCCATGGGGCTTGACGTTGTTCCGCAAATGCTGGACATCCTCACGCAGCAAGTCGCGTCTCCAGTGCAGTTCGTGAAGGGCCTGCGCACACTCTACGACGCGGGCGCGCGCGTCTTCGTTGAAGTCGGTCCGAAAAAAGCGTTGCAGGGATTCGCCGAGGATGTGCTCGGCGATCGCGGCGATGTGCTTGCGGTTTTCACCAATCACCCCAAACTTGGCGACCTCGTCGCCTTCAACCAGGCGCTGTGCGCTCTTTATGCAGCAGGGTTGGGCCGTGGCGTTGCCGAAGCAGAGTCCGAAGAAAAAAATCTGGAATTACAAGGTGGAGGAAAAACGGGAAGCATTACTCTCCATCCCTACACCAGTCGCGCCGGCAAACGGCAATCGCAATGGCGACCGCTACAGCGAACTCGGCCATTTATTTGCCGATGTTCTCGATCGCGGCTGGCAGATTTACTACGGCGAAAAACCTGCCCCTCCAAACAGCGCGCCGGTTGTGATCACGGGGGCGTCCTTGGGGCTGCCCGGGACCGAACACATCTTCGATGATGCCAATATCGGCCGCATCCTGCGCGGCGATCAGTTCATCGACGCGATCCCTACACGGTTGCGGCGTGCGATGCTCGACAAGCACATCACGCGCCTGGTGAAGAGCGACAACGGCGAGGCCACTTTCGAGTCCATTCATAGTGAAGCGGATGTCATCAGGCTGGCAGCCCGTGGAAACGCCTTCGATCTGGAAAAAGAGTTTGGCGTCTCCGCCGAGCGCGTGGCCGCGCTCGACCGCGTTACCCAGTTGGCGATTGCGGCCGGACTCGACGCCTTGCGCGACGCCGGCATTCCGCTCGTGATGCGCTACAAGACCACCAGCAAAGGCACGCAGTTGCCGGACCGCTGGGGCTTGCCCGATGCCCTGCGCGACGATACCGGCGTTATTTTTGCCTCTGCCTTCCCGGGCTACGATTCGTATGCCGATGAGATGTCGCGTTACTATGCCGACCATGAGCGCCGCGATCAGCTAACTCTGCTGGAAGATTTGCGCGCCCGCATAAATACAAACGGTCATGCCACTGCGGCGAACGAGACGCTGGCCCAGGAAATCGACCGCCGCATCGCCGACTTGCGCGCTACTCTCGAAAAAGAGCCGTACATCTTCGAGCGGCGCTTCCTCCTCAGAGTACTCGCGATGGGGCATTCCCAGTTCGCCGAGTTCATCGGCGCTCGTGGCCCCAACACGCAAATTAACGCCGCCTGCGCTTCTACCGCGCAAGCCGTGGGACTGGCGCAAGACTGGATCGGCGCAGGCCGATGCCGTCGCGTGGTCGTCATCTCGGCCGATGACGTCACCTCCGATCACATGCTGGAGTGGTTTGGCGCCGGCTTCCTGGCCACCGGCGCAGCCGCCACCGACGACGTCGTCGAAGATGCCGCCATTCCCTTTGACCGTCGCCGTCACGGATTAATCATCGGGATGGGCGCGGCTGCTCTCGTCGTCGAGAGCGCAGATGCGGCTCGCGAACGCGGCATCCGTCCGATTTGCGAAGTGCTGAGCGCGGTCGCGGCCAACAGCGCCTTCCACGGCACCCGCCTCGACGTCCAGCACATCGGCCAGGTGATGGAGGATCTGATCGCCAAAGCGGAAACGCGAGGCATCGAACGCCGCCAAATCGCGTCAAAAACAGTTTTCGTCTCTCATGAAACCTACACCCCGGCTCGCGGGGGCAGTGCCTCTGCCGAGATCCATGCGCTGCGCCATGTCTTCGGCGATACCGCCGATCAAATTGTTATCGCGAACACCAAGGGTTTCACCGGCCATGCCATGGCCACTGGCATCGAAGATGTGGTTGCCGTCAAGGCGCTCGAAACGGGCTGTGTGCCGCCTGTTGCCAACTTTAAGGAAGTCGATCCCGAGTTGGGACAGTTGAATTTGTCAAAAGGCGGCGCCTATCCGATCGAGTACGCGTTGCATCTCGGCGCTGGCTTTGGCTCGCAGATCAGCATGCTCTTGTTGCATTGGGTGGCGACCAAAGATGGTGTCCATCAAAACCAGAACGCTTTGGGCTATACCTATCGGATCAGCGACACCAATACGTGGAACTCATGGCTAAGCCGGATCGCGGGCCGCCCCGTCGCCGATCTGGAGGTCGTCCGTCGCACGCTGCGCGTGCCAGATCTGAGAGTGCAAGATCACAGGCCGGCGGCGGGAGTTACCGAATCCCCCGTGGCAACTGTCCGGCTGGCGCCTTCGCCAAAGTCGCCAGCAGCCGTGTCGCCGACGGCCGTTGCTCCTGCGAGGTCGGATGCGAAGACAGCGTCAACTGCAGCGCAGCGCGAGGCAGCGACTCCAAAAGCGGACGCGCCGGTCGCCGCGTCCCCATCCTCCGAATCGTCCTCGGCGTTAGCGACAGCATCGGAAAAAGAATCTGTGAAAGAACGGATCCTGGCCTTGGTCGTCGAGAAGACCGGTTATCCCCAGGACATGCTCGACCTCGATCTCGACCTCGAAGCGGACCTCGGCGTCGATACAGTAAAGCAAGCAGAATTGTTCGCCGCCATTCGCGAAATTTATAACATCCCGCGTGACGAGAACCGCAAACTCCGCGACTATCCAACTCTGACCCACGTCATCCGATTCGTGTATGAAAAGCGGCCTGACTTGGCCAGTGTGCCCGCGGCAAAATCCGAAGTGACAGCCACGGCCACGGACGAGGTTAAGCCGCCTGCGGTAAATCCCAGTACGCCAGCACTAGCTCATTCGGAAGATGTTGCGGGTGATTCCGTAAAGCAGCGCCTCCTGACGCTCGTAGTAGAAAAAACCGGCTATCCCGAAGACATGCTCGACCTGGATCTCGATCTCGAGGCCGATCTTGGTGTCGACACGGTAAAGCAGGCGGAATTATTCGCAGCCATTCGAGAGATCTATAACATTCCGCGCGATGAGAATCGCAAGCTCCGCGACTATCCGACTTTGGCGCATGTGATTCGCTTCGTGTTTGAGAAGCGTCCTGACCTGGCGAATTCGGGCCAAGCGCCGGTATCGACAAAAACAGCATCAGTAACCGAAGCCCCCAAATCAGAGGCTGTCACTTCCATGCCGGCCGCGGGTCCCGCGCCGCTCAGCGCCAGCGATTCGGTGAGGGAGCGCATTCTCGCCTTGGTCGTGGAAAAGACCGGCTATCCCAAAGATATGCTGGACCTGGATCTCGACCTCGAAGCCGACCTCGGCGTTGACACGGTGAAACAGGCCGAACTGTTTGCTGCGATTCGCGAGATCTATACAATCCCGCGTGACGAGAACCGCAAACTGCGCGACTACCCGACCCTAGCGCACGTGATTCGCTTCGTGTTCGAGAAACGTCCTGACCTGGCTGATGTGCCCGCGACTCCCGCGCCAACGCCAGCGCCAACAATCCAGGAAGAGGTCAATCCTGCCTCTGTCAAACCCAGCGTGCCAGCTGCCGCTGCAGTGTCATTGCAGGCGGCCACCAGCGACTCCATCAAAGAGAAGGTGTTAGACATCGTCGCCGAAAAAACCGGTTATCCGAAAGATATGCTCGACCCGGACCTTGATCTCGAAGCCGATCTGGGTATCGACACCGTAAAACAGGCAGAGATGTTCGCGGCCATCCGCGCTGCGTACAACATTCCACGCGATGAAAATCTCAAGCTTCGCAACTTTCCAACTCTGGCCCACGTGATCAAATTCGCGCAGGACAAGTCGGCTTTGCACGCCAAAGTGCAAAACAAAGTGCAAAAAAACGTGCAAAAAGAAGAAGCGGACTTAGGGCAAAAGCCAGAGACCTCCGCGTCGTCAACTTCAGCATCTCCAACTCCCGCATCTTCAACTTCCGATCGTGTGCCCGAGAAAACGCCGCGCCCGGTCCTCGCCAGCCTCGACGCCGCGAACAGCATTCCACGCCGCGTTCCGTTGCCGATCCTGCGCCCACCGCTGAACATCTGCAAGCAAACCGGCGTGAGCCTTGAGCGCGGCCGTCGCGTGATCGTCATGCCCGACAAAGGCGGCGTGGCCGATGCCCTCACGCAACGACTGCAAACAAAAGGCGTCGAGGTTCTCCGCATTGAGGGCGCGCCGGATGCCTCCGCGCTCGCGGATCTCCTCAAGAGCTGGCTGGGCGCGGGTCCAGTCCACGGAGTCTATTGGCTGCCCGCGCTCGATCATGAGGGGGACCTCCGTGACCTGGATCTGGCTACGTGGCACGAAGCCGTACGCGTGCGCGTCAAACTGCTGTACACCGCCATGCGCGCGCTCTACGAGCACATCGCAAAGCCAGGTACGTTCCTGGTTTCAGCAACGCGGCTGGGCGGACAGCACGGTTACGATGAGGCTGGAGCCGTCGCGCCACTTGGGGGCGCGGTCACCGGTTTCACCAAGACCTATAAGCGGGAGCGGATGGAGGCGCACGTCAAAGCCGTCGACTTCGAACTTGCGTGCGAAGCGCCCCAAATCGCTGAGCTTCTCATTGAAGAAACCCTGCGCGATCCCGGAGCGATCGAAATCGGCTACAAGGAAGGACTGCGCTGGACAATTGGGTTGGAGGAGCAATCTGCCACGGACGGCCAGCCTGGCCTTACCCTCGACCAAAATACGGTGTTCCTGATCACTGGGGCTGCCGGGAGTATTGTCTCCGCGATTACTGCCGATTTGGCAGCCGCTTCCGGCGGCATCTTCTATCTGCTCGATTTGGTGCCTGAGCCTGATCCAGCCAATCCGGACCTCAAGCGCTTCATGAGCGATGTCGCGACCGAAAAAGAAAGTCTGAAGCGCGATCTGTTCGCCCGCATCCAGGCGCGCGGCGAGCGGGCCACGCCAGCGTTGGTGGAAAGAGAACTGGCATCGCTCGAGCGGGCACAGGCTGCGCTCACTGCCATCGATGCGGTGCGTGCCGCAGGAGGCACGCCGCATTACTTCAGCGTCAATTTAGCCGACGCGGAAGCCGTTGCGAAAGTAGTCAAAGAAGTGCGCAAGCACAGCGGACGCATCGATGTTCTTCTGCACGCAGCTGGAATCGAACGCAGCCGGTCATTGTCGGAGAAGGAGCCAGGCGAATTCGACCTCGTCTTCGACGTCAAGAGCGACGGGTTCTTTAGTCTGCTGCACGCCATCGGCGACATGCCGCTGGGCGCGACTGTAGCATTCAGTTCGATTGCCGGTCGCTTCGGTAATCCCGGACAGACCGACTACAGTTCCGCCAACGATCTGCTGTGCAAGATCACATCGAGTTTCCGCACTACTCGGCCAGCCACTCGCGGTATCGCGATTGACTGGACTGCCTGGGGCGGCATCGGTATGGCCACTCGCGGCTCCATTCCAAAAGTGATGGAGCAAGCTGGCATCGATATGCTGCCCCCGGAAGCAGGTGTTCCTCTAATCCGCCGCGAACTGACGGCGGGAGGCACACGAGGCGAAATCGTCATCGGCCAGCGTCTCGGTGTGCTGCTTAAGGAGTGGGATGAAACCGGTGGAATCGATAAGGCCGCGGCTCAACCCTGCCCGGAAGAGGCTGCAGCGGGACCAATGACAAAAACCGGCAAGATTGCCAGCGCCGGTCTCTTCACTCCTTCGATCATTGAGACTACCCTCGATCCGAAGGTTCAGCCATTCCTTCACGATCACCAAATCGACGGCACTCCCGTGCTGCCCGGTGTTATGGGAATCGAAGCCTTCGCCGAAGCCGCTTTGCGAATGCTTCCCGGCTGGCACATCGAGGCCATCGAGGACGTGAATTTCCTCGCGCCCTTCAAGTTCTACCGGCATGAACCTCGTACCGTGATCGTCGAGTGCGCCACTCATCCTCGCGGTTCCGACCTGGTTGCCAATTGCCGGCTGATCGGGAACAGGTCGCTTCCAAATCAGGCAGAACCGCAAACGACGACGCACTTCACCGCGCGCGTGCGGCTCACGAAGCACCCCGCGGAAGCAGTCATCATGCCGGGGACGATCTCACACGCCGAACACGCGATCGAGGCCGCCGATATCTATCGCCTCTATTTTCACGGCCCGGCATACCAGGTACTGGAGCGAGCCTGGTGGGATGGAGATCGAATGATCGGATTGATGGCCAGAAATCTTCCGAGCAATCACCACCCGTCAGAGTTGCCGACGCTGATGGCGCCGCGGCTCATCGAACTTTGCTTCCAGACTGCCGGAATCTGGCAGATGGGAACGCAGGATCAAATGGGTTTGCCCCAGCACGTTGATCGAGTCTCCTTGCTACGCACTCCAGCGGCGAATACCCGGTTGTACGCCGTTATTACTCCTGATCCGGTTCGCGGAACCTTCGATGCGCACGTTGTGGATGAGAAGGGCGCGCGGTACGTGCAGCTCACCGGCTATCGCACGATAGCAAGTCCCAACCTCGTCAATGCCGAGCAACTGAAGGCATTACGCACGGTATTGTCATCGGAACTCGTCCCAGCCTGAGCATTGCGATCCGACGAAGTGACGGTTTTCCGATCGGAGATGTCATGAATCGCGAATTCCAACGCGTGGCCATCGTCAATCGCGGTGAGGCCGCCATGCGCTTCATTCACGCGACCCGCGAATTCAACCAAGAGCACGCCACATCCCTGCGCACGATTGCGCTTTTCACCGAGCCCGATCGCCATGCCATGTTCGTTCGCGAGGCAGATGAGGCAGTTTGCCTCGGCCCCGCTCAGGTGCTCGACCTTAGCACGCGGCAACTAAAGAGCAGCTACGTGGATTATGGAAGGTTGGAGCGAGCGTTGGCGGCTACGCATGCGGATGCGGTGTGGGTAGGCTGGGGTTTTGTGGCCGAGCATGCTTCATTCGCCGACCTTTGTCGCGAGATGAATATCGTATTCATTGGCCCGAGCGGCGACGTGATGCGGCGCATCGGCGATAAAATCGCCTCCAAGCGCATAGCCGAGCGCGCCCAAATAGCAATTGCGCCATGGAGTGGCGGACCGGTAGAGACGTTCGATGATGCCCTCCACCATGCCGAGTTCCTTCGTTATCCGCTCCTGATTAAGGCCACCGCGGGCGGCGGCGGCCACGGCATTCGCCGTGTGAATTCAGAGAGCCAACTCGCGCGCGCTTTTGAGAGCGCCCGCGCCGAGGCTTTCAAGGCCTTCGGAGACCCAACCGTTTTTCTTGAGCGGCTCATAGTGGACGCACGCCACGTTGAAGTCCAAGTCATTGCCGACCATTACGGAACGACTTGGGCTGCGGGCGTGCGCGATTGCACGATCCAGCGCCGCCACCAGAAGATCCTCGAAGAGGCGCCTTCTCCTGCGCTGTCTCTGGAGCAAGATCAGGCATTGCGAGATGCCGCCGTGCGTTTGAGTCAGGCCGCGGACTATCACAATGCAGGCACGGTGGAGTTCCTTTATCAACCGAAGGCCCAGAGCTTTTGGTTCATGGAAATGAACACCCGGCTGCAGGTCGAACACCCGGTGACCGAATGTACCACTGGCCTTGATTTGGTCAAGTTGCAGATTCATGTCGCGCGTGGTGGCCGCCTGGAAGGTGCGCCTCCGCACACAACCGGCCATGCCATCGAGGTGCGACTCAACGCCGAAGACGCGGACAACGGATTTGCTCCCGCCCCAGGTACCATTGAGCGCTTCAGAATTCCCACCGGGCCGGGCGTTCGAGTTGATACCGGCGTGGCGGAGGGCGACTCGATCCCCGCAGAGTTCGACTCGATGATCGCAAAGATCATCGCCTTCGGGCAAAATCGAAAAGAGGCGCTCTCCCGGCTGCAACGTGCGCTCCGCGAGAGCGTAATCGTTATAAAAGGCGGCGCCAGTAATAAAGCGTTTCTGCTCGAATTACTGAACCGCGACGAAGTGCAGCGCAGCGACGTGCACGTCGGTTGGCTCGACCAACTGACCGCAGGTGATGAGCACATTTCCCGGCGCTACGCCGATGTGGCCCTGGTACAGGCCGCGATTGAAGCTTATGAGGCACAGTTGGCCATCGAGCAGGCCCAGTTCTATGCGTCCGCCGTGCGCGGACGTCCGCAAGCGCGCAGTGAAATAGGCCATACTGCGGAACTCCGCTATCGCGGCCACACTTATGCACCTAAGACTTATCGGCTCGGCCCGCAGCAGTACCGCGTGGAACTGAACGGATTTCGCATTGATGTCCACAGCGACCGCCTGGGCCAGTATGAATATTGGCTCACGATTCTTGGGCGGCGCTTCCATATCGTCTCGGTAGCACAGGGGCTCAACTACAGCATTGAGGTGGACGATGTTGCCCACAAAATTGAACGAGATGACGGCGGCATTGTGCGCGCGCCCTCGCCTTCGGTCGTGGTCTCGATCACCGTGAAGGCGGGCGACGTCGTTTCGCCCGGAGACCGTCTGGCCGTGCTGGAAGCCATGAAGATGGAGATGCAGGTGGTGGCTCCATTTTCCGGAAAAGTCCGGCAAGTGATGACGATCGCCAACGTGCAGGTCGACACGGGAGCGCCGCTTGTTCAAATCGATCCTGTCGCCGTCGACAATGCCGTGGTTGCCGGCGATCGTGTGGTCTTTGGCACGTCGTTTTCAGCGGATGGAAAGCAGGAGATTCCTTCGGATTGGCGCCGGAGTTTGAATGAACTCCGCCAACTCATGTTGGGCTTTGATGTGGACCCGAAGTCCGGCGCACGGCTGCTCGCGGACTGGAGCAAGGCCTGCCCTGTGAACGGCGACGAAATGCGAAAGGCAGAAGATGAAATCCTTAATATCTTCGTGGATATCTGCTCCCTGTTTCAACACGAGCCGGAAGTAAATCATCGAGCCAGCGGCGAAGAGCCCAGTGCCGAAGCGTATCTGTTCTCCTATCTGCGCAGGTTGGAGACAGGTAGCGAAGGATTGCCGCCTGCCTTCGTGACGGCACTTCGCAGTGCCCTATCTCACTATGGTGTTCAAAGCCTGGATCTCTCGGCCAAACTGGAAGAGAGTTTGCTCTGGATCTATAAGTCGCACCAGCGAATGGAGCGGCAAATCGCGCCCATTTTGGCGGTACTCGAACGTCGTTTGCATGGTGTCGATGCTGAAGAGCCCAACGCACCGGAATCGCTGCGTGGGCTTCTCGACAGGATGGTCTCGCTGACCAACGGGCTTTTTCCGTCCATTACCAACCTCGCTCGTGAAGTGCGCTATCGCTATTTCGACCAACCGTTGTTTGAGCGGGCACGGAAGGACGTTTACCAACAACTGGAGGAAAATCTTGCCTACATGGCTGCCAATCCCAATGCCGCGGATCGCCATGAGAGAGTACGTGCGCTGGTGGAATGTCCGCAGCCAGTGGTGGGCCTGTTTTCCAAGCGCTTCGTATCGGCCACGGTCGCCATGCGCAAACTTATGTTGGAAGCGATCCTTTGGCGGTATTACCGGATTCGCCCCCTTGAGAAAGTCCACTCCTTCGCCTTGGACAAGCATTGTTACGTTTCCGCTGAATACGATTACGAGGGGAGGCGCATTCACGTCTTCACTACCCACGCGGAGTATTGCCGCCTTGCAGAAGTGGTGCAAACACTGTTTCCGATGATCGCCGAGGTTCCTGCTGACCACGACATCGTGATTGATATCTACGCGTGGTGCTCCAACGGCTTGGACGATGTGGAGTCCACGCAGCAGGAAGTCTGCGCGCTGCTTAAACAGACTGCCTTTCCTCATTCCATCAGCCGCATCGTCGTGGAAGTCGCGAGTCCGGTTTACAGTCAGGGCGTGGGTGGCATGCAGCACTTCACGTATCGCCCCGCCGATGAAAACAAATACAAAGAGGAGAAACTCTACCGTGGCATCCATCCGATGATGGCCAAGCGCCTGCATCTGTGGCGGCTCAGCAATTTCAAAATAGAGCGGCTGCCGTCAGTCGAAGACGTCTACCTCCTGCATGCGGTGGCACGCGACAATCCGAAAGATGAGCGGTTGCTCGGCTGCGCGGAGGTCCGTGACGTCACGCCGGTGCGCGATGAGTCGGGGCGCATCCTAGGCCTGCCTCATCTTGAACGTATGTTGGGGGAAGTGATCGCCAGCATGCGCCAGTTCCAGTCGCATCGGCCCGTCAATCAACGTCTCTGCTGGAACCGGATCCTTCTCTATGTATGGCAACCGCTCGCTCTTGACCGCGAGGAATCCCGCAACCTCATCCGCAGGCTGGCGCCCACCATCGAAGGCCTGGGACTCGAACAGGTCGTCATACGCGCCCACATTCCCAGTCCCGCCACCGGCGAATTGCGCGATATGATCGTGCGCATTTCGAGCCCAGGCTCGAGCGGCATGCTCATTACTTTCCGGCCCGCGGAAAAATTGCAACCCCTCAGGCCACTTGATGAGTATGAGCAAAAAGTCGTCCGCATGCGCCAGCGCGGACTCATCTACCCCTACGAAATCATCAGAATGCTGACGCCGGAACCGAAACACACCCGTGCAGAATATCCTCCCGGCGATTTTGTCGAGCACGATCTGAACCCCGAAGGCCGCCTGGTTCCGGTGGGCCGGCCGCATGGCCAAAATAAAGCCAACATCGTGGTCGGCATCATCCGCAACTTTACGCCCAGGTATTCCGAGGGCATGTCGAGGGTCCTGTTATTGGGAGATCCCAGCAAAGATCTCGGTGCGCTTGCCGAACCAGAATGCCGCCGCATCATGGCCGCCCTCGATCTCGCCCAGCAGTTGGGCGTGCCCCTCGAGTGGTTCCCCATCTCAGCGGGCGCCAAAATCTCGATGGAGAGCGGCGTGGAGAACATGGATTGGATTGCCCGCGTCCTGCGCCGCCTGGTCGAGTTCACCCAGGCTGGCGGCGAGGTTAACCTGATTATCAATGGGATCAACGTGGGAGCGCAGCCCTACTGGAATGCCGAGGCCACCATGCTCATGCACACTCGCGGCATTCTCGTGATGACTCCGAAAGCGGCGATGGTGCTAACCGGCAAACGCGCCCTGGATTACTCTGGCGGCATCTCAGCCGAGGACAATCAGGGAATTGG
The DNA here is from genome assembly GCA_963821295.1 of uncultured Acidobacteriaceae bacterium. GTDB lineage: Bacteria > Acidobacteriota > Terriglobia > Terriglobales > Acidobacteriaceae > Acidiflorens. The sequence goes on from CAWGDB010000007.1 coordinate 47,325, forward strand.
CGGCTACGATCGCATCATGGGCATCAATGGCCAAGCCCAGTACTGGGCGCGAGACATCGATGAAGCCTGTCACATTCTCTTCCGCCACTACGAGCACACTTACATTATGCCCTGCGAGCGCTTTCCAAGACGGGCTGAAACGGTCGATCCAACCGATCGAGACGTGAGAGCTTATCCGCATGGCCAGGACGGCTTCGCATCGGTTGGCGACATCCTGTCCGACGAAACCAACCCTGGTCGGAAGAAATCGTTCGATATCCGCAAAGTGATGATGGCAGCCATCGATCAGGATCATCCTCCGCTCGAGCGCTGGGCTGGCATGCGCGCCGCCGAGACCGCCGTCGTATGGGATGCTCACCTCGGGGGCTATCCTATTTGTCTGATCGGCATCGAGTCGCGTCAGTTGCCTCGCCTTGGATTTGCTCCGGCCGATGGACCCGACCAATGGACCTCGGGCACGCTCTTCCCGCAATCTTCAAAGAAAGTGGCGCGCGCCCTTAATGCCGCTAGCAATAATCGGCCTGTCGTGCTGCTCGCCAACCTGTCTGGATTTGATGGCTCGCCGGAGTCCATGCGCCGCCTGCAACTCGAGTACGGCGCGGAGATTGGCAGAGCCGTGGTGAACTTCAAAGGCCCCATCGTGTTTTGCGTGATTTCCCGCTTTCACGGCGGCGCGTATGTTGTTTTCTCGAAAGCGCTGAACGAACAGATCGAGGTCGCGGCTCTGGAAGGAACCTTCGCATCCGTCATCGGCGGTGCGCCTGCCGCCGCCGTTGTGTTCGCCGGCGAGGTCGAAGCCAGAGCGAAGAAAGATCCACGCTTGCAGCCGCTGAGTCAGGCCATGGCTCAGGCCGAAGGCACGGAGAAAGTCCGCTTGCGCGTGCAGTATGAGGAAGTCTTCAAAGTCGTACATTCGGAGAAGCTCGGCGAAATGGCTGCCGAGTTTGACCGCGTGCACAGCGTGCAACGAGCGCTCGACGTGGGCGCGGTAGATCGGATAATTCCGCCTGCGAATCTACGCTCGTATCTCATCACTGCGGTGGAACGCGGAATTGAGGTAGAAGTTAAACGACAAGAGGAAGAGGGTCGGGCAATCGAGAAGTCTGGAGAAAAGTCCGGCGAAAAGTCCGGCGAGAAGTCCGGACCTCTCGAAGTGGTGGCTGCCTAGTATCACCGGTGATTTCATGCACGTATATTGGCTGCAGCAGATCGAAGCCGAGGTGCCGGCAGTGAACAATTGGCTATCGGCCGAGGAGACCGTTCACTTCAACACTCTGCGCTTCGTCAAACGCAGCGCCGATTGGCGGTTGGGACGTTGGACGGCAAAACGCGCAATCGCTGCCTGCCTGAATTTGCCGGTCCATCCCCAGGCCCTTGCAAACATCGAGATATGGCCCGCGCCATCCGGAGCGCCCGAGGCATTCGTCGCAGACGCCCCGGCCCCCGTGGCCATTTCAATCAGTCACAGGGATGGCAGAGGCATGTGTGCGATTGCATCGTCCCCAGAAGATGCCCAAGTAGATCTGGGTTGTGACCTGGAAATGATCGAGCCGCGAAGCGACGCTTTTGTCGCCGATTATTTCGCGCCCGAAGAGCAGACTCTGATTGCGGACTCCTCTCCCGCCGATCGCGCACTTATAGCGACACTGCTCTGGAGCGCCAAGGAAAGCGCGCTGAAAGCCTTGCGCGAGGGCCTTCGGCTCGATACCCGATCGGTGATTGTGGGCCTCACCGGAGACAAGCTGAATGACGGCCCGTCTGATAACCACCTGTCCGGGAACGAATCCGGTATCCATCGCTGGAACCCGCTGCAGGTCCAATGCGCCGGTGGCCAAATCTTTCACGGCTGGTGGAAAAACGAGGAAAGTTTCGTGCGGACAGTAGTGGCCAATCCGCTCCCGAACCCACCCATTTTGTGGGATCTCTCCGCCAACTGTTCGGAAGACGGATCCTTCGATAGCGACACGCGAAGGCGGATGTCGGAGCAGGCTGTTTCCACGGTGCAACGATAGGGGACCTTTATGCCACCCCGCAATGGCAACAAGAACAATCAGGACAAGAACGGCCAATTTGATTTCGATTTCATCGTGATTGGTTCCGGCTTCGGTGGCAGTGTTTCGGCCCATCGCCTCGTAGAAAAAGGTTACAGAGTCGGTGTCATGGAAATGGGACGGCGCTGGACTCCCGAATCCCTGCCGCGCACCAGTTGGTCGATCCACCGCTGGTTCTGGCGCCCCAAACTCGGCCTGCGCGGCTTCTTTAATATGCGCTTCTTCCGCCACGTCACCATTTTTCACGGCTGTGCGGTCGGCGGCGGATCCATCACCTATGCCTGCACTCTGCTCGCGCCGCCGGAGAGAGTATGGGAGGCGAGTTCGTGGACGGGTTTAGCCAATTGGAAAGCGGAGATGCCACAGTACTACGGAACGGCCGCGCGAATGTTGGGCGTCATCGAAAACAAAATCCTGGGCCCTGCTGATCATCTTCTCAGGCAAACCGCCGAAGCCGCAGGCTCCGGCCATACCTTCTACCGCACGAACGTAGGCATCTTTCAGCCGGCGCTCGGAGAGCCGGGCAATCAGATTTTTCCCGATCCTTTTTTCGGAGGCGAAGGCCCCGAACGAACCACCTGCCTCGCCTGTGGCGGATGCATGATGGGCTGCCGCCATGGCGCGAAGAACACTTTGGACCTTGGCTATTTGTACCTCGCCGAAAAGCATGGGGCACAGGTTTTTCCCGAGACCCAGGTCGTCAACGTCAAACCATTGCCGGACCCGGGCGACGGCGGCTCGGGATACGAAGTTCGCACCGTGAAATCAACGGCGTGGATTCGCCGCCAGCCGCGCCGGTTCACCTGTCGCGGAGTAGTGTTTGCTGCATCCTCGCTGGGCACGATGGAACTGCTGTTTCACCTGAAAGAAAATGGTTCATTGCCGGCCATCAGTTCGCAACTTGGCAAACACGTGCGCACGAACTCCGAATCCCTCATCGGAGCACGCATGCCGCATTACCATGACGACTTATCGCAGGGGGTCGCCATCGGCTCCGGCGTTTATATCGATGAGCACACTCATATCGAGGCCGTCCGCTATCCGAATGGTTCCGATGCAATGGGGGTCTTCACCACCATCCTCACGAATGGCCGTCCGGGGCCGCGGCGGATCGGACTCTGGCTGAAGAACGTCATCAGTTCTTTCGTCCGGCACCCGCTTCACACTCTGCGCGTATTGCAACCGTGGGGCTGGGCGCGTGAGTTTGTGATTCTACTTTGTATGCAGACGCTGGATAGCCAGATCGAGATGCGCTGGCAGCGCCCCTGGTTCTGGCCCTTCCGAAAGTTTCTCGTCAGCCGTGGTGAAAAGGTGCCCACCTACATTCCGAAAGCTAACGAGTTTGCTGAGAAGTTCGCGCACCTTACCGGAGGCTTCCCGATGAGTATGCTTCCGGAAATTCTCTTCAATGTTCCCGGGACTGCGCACTGCATCGGAGGTTGCGTAATCGCCGATTCTTCGACGAACGGAGTGGTCGACTCGCGCCACCGCGTTTTCGGCTACAAGAATATGTACATCTGCGATGGATCGGTAGTGGCCGCCAATCTCGGGGTCAATCCCAGCTTGACGATCACCGCGCTTGCCGAGCGCGCGATGAGCTTTATCCCCTCCGCCGCGAATACCGGTTGGAATGATTCAGCAGTGCGTTTGAATTCAGCCCGAGGCGAATCACTCAATCGACCCCGGGCAGTGTGCAATCGAATCCGCATTATTCGGAACCCGCCTAAGGGCGCGGGATACACCGCGGATGATCAAAAACAGGCCATGGACTTCCTTATGTACGGGCAACCACCTGCAGACTTCTACCATCCCATCTCGTGGGGTTACCATTGTGATCGCCGGCCTCTAGCTCCCGCTGTGGTATATTCTCAGCAACTGGGATCGGGTTCCTGACTGCAAGATGATGCTTCCCAAGAATTGGCGTGCCGACGGACACGGCTGGCGGACTCTGCTGATCGCGGTTGCCATCTGTTCATTGACGCTCAGTCTTGCCACCCGTTTTTCCATTTCTGTTCTTTCGCAGGCGAGCTCAATTGGGGCTCACGTCCAGGCAATCAAATCGGTAGGCAATCTGTCCGGCGAATCAAACCGGCAGCGGCTTGATCGAGATTCCACTCGATTCGCTGCTCCAGTTGTCAGTTGCACATGCCTGGAGCTTCCCGTCCTTTATCCGTGCGCCGTACCTTCTGAACCTCTACGCTCGAGCGACATCTTAAGGGTTATCTTCTACAACCGGCCTCCTCCAGCTTCTTCCGCATATTTCCTTTAGATTTTACCGGGCCCCCGATTTAATATTTGTCACGATCAGGGATTGTGATTTAAGCCGCGCATTGCAGGCCCGATAGTCAATCAGGCGTTAATGTCAACAGGGGAAGTTGAAAGTCGTTCGAAGAGGTTCGAATGGACCTTATGCCATTAGTCGACGAGCACGTGCTGAACGCTCTTCACAACATCGACACATGCATGGTCTCAAACGCAATTGAGACATTCGATGTGAGACTGCGGAACACCGGTTTCGCCGATGCCAGCATTCGATGCATGTTCAAAGATTTGCCGCCCATGGTCGGGTATGCCGCCACTGCGCGCCTTCGTTCCGGCGACCCGCCAATGTCGGGGCGCTTCTATCGCGATCGAACAGACTGGTGGAACAGCATTCTCAAGATCCCACCACCGAGGATTGTGGTCCTGGAGGATCTGGACAAACCACCCGGCGTGGGAGCATTCCTCGGTGACATGCATGCCGCAATCCTGAAAGCATTGGGATGCGTGGGATACGTGACGGACGGCGCCGTCCGGGATTTGCCTCGCGTACGTGAGATGGGCCTACAGTTGTTTGCCGGAAATGTTGCCGTGTCGCACGCCTATGCGCACATTTTCGAGTTCGGATCTACGGTCAAAATTGGGGGGCTGGAGGTGCAGCCGGGCGATCTGTTGCACGGAGACCGGCATGGAATTTTAACAGTCCCTCTTCAAATTGCCGCACGGATCCCGGCGGTCGCGACCAAACTGCAGCAATGCGAGCAAAAAGTAATCGACCTTTGTGCTTCCAAGGAATTTTCCGTAGATAGGCTGCGCCAGATTATGAGGGAACTCAGTTAGTCGATCTTGCTTAGTCGACGATGGCTGGCAGTATCTTAGAGAAGCGGGGTATTCAAAGAATTGATGAATCAACATCTCAATCTTCAAGGCGCTATTCGCGAGCCAGAGGGCAGATTCAATCCCCTGTTCTCCGCTTTGGTGGCCGTATTCGCCGCGATACTGGTGATGGGATTGTCTTCTTGTTCAGGGGAAACCAAGGCCCGGGCAAACTCCCAGGCGGAAGTCACCGTCGGTGTTACGAAAGTAGTGAAGAAGACTCTCAGCCGCCAAATCACGCTGTCTTCTGAATTGGTGCCTTTTCAGGAGATCGATGTCTACGCGAAGGAGTCCGGTTACGTTCAGAAACTGAGTGTCGACTATGGAACGCACGTGAAAGCTGGGCAGGTCATGGCCGTCCTTGAGATTCCCGAGTTGCAGGCACAGTTGCAGGAAGATCAGGCTGAAATCAGGAATGCCGGCAATCAAGTAACCAGGGCTGAACATGAACTGCAGCGTTATCAAGCGCAGTACAACGCTTTGCATCTGGAGTTCACGCGATTGAACGAAGTGTTCCAGAACCAACCCGGCATCGTGGCCCAGCAGGAAGTGGATGATGCGCAGGGGAAAGATTTGGCGGCGGCGTCGCAAGTCGACGCCGGCCAGTCCGCTCTGGACGCCGCTCAGAGTCAACTTTCGGTGACCAAAGCCAAACTCGTTCACGATCAGAGCCTGTTTGACTATTCGCGGATCACCGCTCCATTTCCCGGAGTCGTGACGCAGAGATACGCCAATCTCGGCACCCTGGTTCAAGGGGGTACAACCTCCAGTACCCAGGCAATGCCGATCGTGAGGCTGTCGCAGGACGATCTGTTCCGCTTGGTGATTCCAGTTCCCGAGGCTTACGTTCGCTACATTCGTATCGGAGATCCAGTAAACGTTCGTGTTCCCTCGCTCAACCGTAGCTTCCCCGGTAAAGTAATCCGATTCTCCGTGGACGTTCGGCAAGACACGCGCACCATGCACACGGAAGTTGACGTGCAGAATCCCGATCGAGTGCTGATGCCTGGGCTTTACGCGGAAGCCGATGTTTCTCTGGAACACCGCGACGATATCCCATCGATTCCGCTTCAGGCCATCAATCACGAAGGCGACAAAACCACGGTTTTCGTCGTGAATCGCGATAGCGAAATTGAGGATCGCCCAATCACCCTGGGAATACAGACGGCAAACGATGCCGAGATCGTCTCGGGTCTGAATGAGGGCGAGCAGGTAATCGTGAGCGATCGGAGCGGCCTTAAACCTGGAGAGAAGGTTCATCCTCAGACGGTGGAGATCATGAAGTATCAGGAAGGCAAGCCAGAATGAAGGCCGCGGTTCGCGGGCGAAGGTAGAAGCGAGAGCACATGTCCGGTTTTTCCATACGCAATCCGCACTTCATCATTGTGATCTGTCTGGCGCTGGTCGTTATCGGAATAACCAGCGTCGCCCGGATGCCCGTCGACCTGTTCCCATCGATCAATCTTCCCGAAGTGGTTGTCGCCACCTTTTACTCCGGCATGCCGCCCCAGGACATTGAAACCGACATCACTGACCCGCTGGAACGATTTTTCACGTTAGCCAGCGGGATTGATCACATGGAATCGCGCTCGCTGCTGGGCGTGAGTATTATCCGCGTCTATTTTCAGCCCGGAACCAGCGCGGATGCCGATGTTACCGAACTTTCGAATCTTGCATTGGCGGATCTGAAACGCCTCCCGCCGGGCACGCTGCCCCCCGTCGTTTTGAAATTCGATGCATCCAGTCTTCCCGTCTGTCTGGTGACGCTGAAGGGAAACAATCTCAATCAAACTCAACTCCATGACATTGGCCAGTTCGCCATTCGCAACCAGATCGCTGTCGTAAAAGGCGCTGAAATTCCTCCGCCCTTCGGCGGGAAGTATCGGCAAGTCATGGTGTACGTGGATCCGTACAAGTTGCTATCACGGCAATTGAGCCCCATGGACGTCGTGAATGCGGTCAATAACTTTAACCTCATTCTGCCCGCTGGCGACGTAAAGATGGGCCCCTTCGATTACTACGTCTATTCGAACAGCCTGGTCAGCAACATGGACCAACTAGGGAAGATTCCGATCAAGACCGAAGGTAACTCATGGGTGTCGATCAACGACATTGGTGAAGCGAAGGACGCCAATCAGATCCAGTACAACGTGGTGCGAGTGGATGGTCAACGATCCGTGTATTTGCCGATCATGAAGCAGGGAGGTGACACCAACACCATCGAAGTCGTGAATGGCATCCGCGACGCGATTAAACACCTTTATGACATACCCCAACAACTGGTGGCTTCGGTGGTGTTCGATCAGTCAGCTTTCGTAAAGGATGCGATCAAAACATTACTCCACGAAGGCTTGATCGGGCTGCTTCTTACCAGCCTCATGATCCTGGTTTTTCTCGGGAGTTTTCGCGCGACCACGGCTGTGTTTCTCTCGATTCCGCTTTCCGCCCTGGCCACCTTTGTGGTTCTCAATATGAGTGGCAGCACGATCAACACCATGATCCTGGGCGGACTGGCCCTGGCGTTTTCGCGCATCATTGACAACTCGGTCATTTCGCTGGAGAACATCTACCGCCATCTCGAGATGGGTGCTTCGCCAACTAATGCTGCAGAGGTCGGCGGGAACGAAGTCAGTCTCGCGGTCCTTGCAGCCACGCTCACCACCGTGGTGGTCTTTTTCCCTGTCACCTTTCTTTATGGTGTCAGCAAGTTTTTGTTTAGCGCGCTCGCTCTGGCCGTCGTGATTTCGCTGTTTGCATCGTACTTCGTCGCGATGACAGTCATTCCCCTGTTTTGCTCCCGCTTTCTGAAGGCTGTGCCACACGATGCCAGCCACGAAGAAAATTCTCCCGAGCCTGACGCGCAAGGCGCACTGAAACAATCATGGTGGGATAGGTTCAACGCGCGCTTCAACCGCGGATTCACTCGACTCTTGGATTACTACGAGTACTGGGTGAGGCGTGCGCTGGTTCGTCCTGGCCTCACCGTGGCCGCCCTGACCGGAGTCTTCCTCGCCAGCATGGCGATCTATCCGTTCCTCGGGCTAGCCTTCTTTCCCCAAACCGACGCCGGCCAGTTCACCATTAACTTCAAGGTTCCAACAGGAACTCGCATTGAGGTTACTGAACAATATGTCGCCAAGGTCGAAGACCTGGTCCGTGAAGTAGTAGGTCCAAAAGATTTCAAGATGGTGGTCTCCAATATCGGCGTGGTTCCGGATTTTTCTTCGTTATACACAACCAACGCAGGACCGTACACCGCGACCATTCAGGTAGCTCTCAACGAGTCTCATCGACTGAGCAGCTTTGAGTACATGAATCGCGTGCAGAAAGAGATCGCCACTCGTTTCCCTGATGTCCGAACCTTCTTGTCCAGCGGTTCCATGGTCGATGCCATTCTGAACATGGGCATGCCGGCTCCGATCGACATTCAAGTGAGCAGTCCTGAACTGCACCAAATTTATGGGGTCGCGCAGGATTTGGCTGGCCGCATCCGGCAATTAGGTGGCGTGGGCGAAGTCTATATTCCCCAGGATCTGAATTATCCGGCATTGCGCCTCGACGTCGACCGGATCAACGCCGGCAAACTCGGACTGACGCAGAAAGAAGTCGTCGATAACGTCATCACAGCGCTCAATTCCAACTACATGATTGCTCCCAATTATTGGGTCGACTACAAAACGGGCAACGACTACTACCTGACGGTGCAGTACTACGAGAAGGGCCGGCCGGCTATTCACGATTTTGAAGACTTAACCAACATTCCGATTCGCTCGCCCAATCTGAAGCAACCGACAACCCTCGACAGCGTGGTGAAGCTGCAGAATGTTCAGACGCCCACCGAGGTGGATCACTATCAGATTCAGCGGGTGATCGACGTATACGTTACCCCCGCTGGCGAAGACCTGGGAAAGGTTGCGGACTCGGTGCGCGGCGTGATCCGCCAGATGAAGCTTCCCGAGAATGTCCGCGTCAACCTGCGCGGCATGGTTCAGGGAATGCAAGAATCCTTCAGGAGCTTCGCAATTGGCCTCTCGCTCTCCGTCGTTCTTCTTTATCTCATCCTGGTGGCCCAGTTCAAGTCGTTCAAAGATCCGTTCCTTATCATGCTTGCGATTCCTATGGGATTTATCGGCGTTCTGATTATCCTGCCGCTGACGGGCACGACCCTGAACGTTATGTCGCTGATGGGCGTGCTCATGCTCGTGGGCATCTCGGCTTCCAACAGCATCCTGATTGTGGAATTCGCTCATCGGCTGGAAGAGCAGGGGAAATCCGTGGAAGAAGCAGTCATCACTTCCTGCCGGGTGCGTTTGCGCCCCATTCTGATGACCTCGCTGGCGACCATCATCGGCATGGTGCCGATGGCGCTGAAACTCGGTACGGGCAGTGAGCAATATGCTCCCCTGGCGCGCGCCATTATTGGGGGACTGACCGCTTCGGTGGTTCTCACGGTTTTTATTGTGCCTGCGGCCTACTTACTGGTGTATCGCAATCGGGAGACGGTGGCGAAAGCGTAACGAATGGGCGGCTTCTTACTTATGACGCGGTTACCGAATCACGGTTGGAGTAGGAACTGATGCCGCGATTCTCCATTCGGAATCCTTACTTCATCATCGTCGTCTGCCTCGTGCTTGTAGTCATCGGCGTTACCAGCCTGGTCCGGATGCCGGTCGACCTGTTCCCATCCATCAATTTGCCGGAGGTGGTCGTTGCGACCTTCTATTCGGGCATGCCGCCGCAGGACATTGAGACCGATATTACCGATCCGCTGGAACGATTCTTCACCCTCGCCAGCGGTATCGATCACATGGAATCACGCTCGTTGCTGGGCGTAAGTATCATTCGTGTTTACTTCCAACCCGGAACCAATGCGGATGCCGATGTAACCGAACTTTCCAATTTGGCTCTTGCAGACCTTAAGCGCCTTCCGCCCGGCACTTTGCCTCCCGTCGTGTTGAAGTTCGACGCCTCCAGCCTGCCGGTGGCGCTGGTCACGGTGAAGGGCGAAGGTCTGAACGAAACTCAGCTGCACGACTACGCGCAATTCCAGATTCGAAATCAGATCGCTGTTGTTCCGGGGGCGGAGATTCCGCCTCCCTTTGGGGGGAACTATCGGCAGATCATGGTTTACGTCGACCCATACAAGCTGCTTTCCCGGCAGTTGAGCCCGATGGATGTAGTGGGCGCAGTGAACAGTTCCAACCTCATCCTGCCTGCGGGCGACGTAAAAATCGGCCTGAACGACTATTACGTATACTCCAACAGCCTCGTCGACTCCATGAAGCAGTTGGGCGAAGTTCCAGTCCGGACCGTTGGATCCTCCTGGGTGTCGGTGAACGACGTGGGCAAGGCGGAGGACGCACACCAGATTCAGTACAACATCGTACGCGTCGACAGCCAACGGTCCTGTTACATCCCCATCATGAAGCAGGGCGGAAATACCAACACCATTGATGTGGTGAACGGAATCCGCGCGCTGGTCGGCCATCTTTTTGATATTCCAAAGCAAATGTCCGCCACCGTGGTCTTCGACCAGTCGGTGTATGTCAAGGAAGCCATCCGGACCGTTCTCCATGAAGGCCTGCTCGGATTGATTCTCACCAGTCTGATGATATTGATTTTCCTCGGCAGCGTCCGGGCGACTTCGGCCGTGCTCTTGTCGATCCCGCTGTCCGCGCTGGCGACGTTTGTAGTGCTGTTCATGATGGGCAGCACCGTCAACACCATGATCCTCGGCGGCCTGGCGCTGGCTTTTTCGCGGGTGATCGACAATTCCGTCATCTCATTGGAGAACATCTACCGCCATCTGGAGATGGGCGCTGCGCCTCTGGTTGCCGCCGAAGTGGGTGGCGCGGAGGTGAATCTGGCTGTGCTGGCCGCAACTCTGGTGGATGTTGTCGACTTCTTTCCCGTGGTATTTCTCTACGGCGTGGCAAAGTTTCTTTTTTCCGCGCTGGCGCTCGCCTTTTGTCTGTCGCTGCTTGCCTCCTTTGTAGTGGCGATGACCGTCATTCCATTATTCTGTTCGCGGTTCCTGAAAGCTGTGCCTCATGCCGCGCACCAGCACAAGCAGGATGAAGAATATGAAGTGGAACCCACCACTCCCCCCGATCACTCCTGGTGGGCCAGGTTCAATGCCGCTTTCAATCGCACCTTCAACACGGTGCTAGACTTCTACGAACACTGGGTACGCCGTGCACTGAAGCGGCCCGGGCTTACGGTTGCGGCTCTGGGCGGAGTGTTCCTGGCCAGCCTCGCTATCTACCCGCTGCTTGGCCTGGCTTTTTTTCCACAAACCGATGCTGGCCAATTCACCATCAATTTAAAGGTACCCACCGGAACCAGGATTGAAAACACCGAACAGTACGTTGCGAAAGTTGAGCAGTTGATTCGCCGTGAGATTGACCCGAAAGACTTGAAGATGGTCGTTTCCAACATCGGCGTGGTCCCGGATTTCTCTTCCCTCTATACGACCAATGCCGGACCCTACACGGCGACGATTCAGGTCGCGCTCAATGAACCGCATGAGCGCAGCAGCTTTGATTACATGGATCGCGTCAAACTGCAAATGGCGCATCAGTATCCCGACATTCGAACCTTCTTTTCGAGCGGGTCGATGGTGGATGCAATCCTCAACATGGGCATGCCTGCTCCCATCGATATTCAGGTGAGCAGTCCTGACCTGCATCAGATCTACGACGTAGCGCAGGAATTGGCGGGCCGCATTCGGCAAGTGCGAGGCGTCGGGGAAATCTACATCCCGCAGGATATGAACTATCCCGCACTTCGCCTTGACGTGGATCGCATTCACGCTGGCGAACTGGGCCTGACCCAGAAAGATGTAGTCGACAACGTGATCACCGCGCTGAATTCCAATTACATGATTGCCCCGAACTATTGGGTGGACCGTAAGAGCGGCAACGACTACTACCTTACCGTGCAATACTTCGAGCACGGCCCCGGCGCGATTCACAACATGGTCGACCTTGGCCAGATACCTCTCCGTAGCCAGAAGAAGAATGAGGCAAATGCAATGGGCTGCGGCCCGACCGTGTCGGATAGGGCTCGCATTCGCCCTCCGTCAATTTCGGATCCTCCCAAGACCTCATGGGCGTGCGCCCAGAGTTTCCCGGACCCAAAACCGAATATCGCAAAACCTTCGGCGCAGGAAAGGCCGGCGACCGTTCTAGACAATGTCGTCAAGGTGAAATACGTTCAAACGCCGACCGAAGTGGATCATTACCAGATCCAGCGGGTGATTGACCTCTATGTCACTCCCAAGGGAGAAGACCTGGGCCGCGTTACGCATGCCATTCAGGAGATCGTGGGCAAAACAAGTATTCCCTCCAATGTGCGCGTCAATCTTCGGGGTATGGTTGAAGGCATGAATGCATCCTTCAAAAGTTTTGGCCTCGGCTTTCTGCTCTCATTTGTTCTCCTGTTTCTTATTTTGACCGCGCAGTTCAAGTCGTTCGTCGATCCTCTGCTGATCATGCTCGCCATCCCGATGGGATTTGTAGGCGTCCTGATCATCTTGCCCCTCACTCACAGCACATTGAACGTTATGTCGCTCATGGGCGTGTTGATGCTGGTTGGAATTGCAGATTCCAACAGCATCCTGATCGTTGATTTTGCGCACAATCTGGAGCGGCAAGGGTTGGCGCCGGTGGATGCGGTCATCACCGCGTGTCGCGTGCGCCTGCGGCCGATTTTGATGACCTCGCTCGCTACCATCATTGGGATGATTCCGATGGCGCTGAAGTTGGGGACGGGCGCAGAACAGTATGCTCCGATGGCCAAGGCCATCATCGGGGGTTTGACCTCTTCGGTGCTGCTCACGATTTTCATTGTGCCCGCCGCCTATCTTCTGGTGTACGGTCGGCGCAAGGGGGAGACGGCAGACTTACCGCCTGCGGAGCATGCCAGTTAAGAACAGTTTCATTTAGTGCTATGAATTGAGGAGCCCAGAATTTCCCGTCATAGCACGGCGCGCGTCACGATGGCGAAGCAATCTTCAACCGGATGACTTTAAATAAGGTGCGATGGACGATGCAAAAACGACAATACATGATTCCCAATCTTCTGTTCTCCATCTTAATCCTGTTTCTGTCCCCGCTCGGTTTTGCGCAGGCGTCCGGCCAGGTTGGGGCCGCAAAGGTTCAAACCTCACAGGGCCAGACCACTCAACAGTTACCGCCAGCTCCGATGCCGCAAGCCACGCCCGTCGCGGGGCAGCCCAATCCGGGCCAAGCGAGTCAAAGCGCGAATCCAGGCACGGCAAATCCAAACTCCGCAAATCCCGGTGAAATGTCCCCGAGTAAGACTTACCCCGGCACGACTAACTTGCCATCCAATGTTCCGCAGTCTCCCGTTACTGGGTCCAACCCCGGGACGGCCACGTCATTAAGCTTGCAGCAGGCCGAAACACTAGCGATCAAAAACAATCCTCAAGTATCGGTCGCCCGTTTGACCGCGCTGGCTTCTCAACAAGTTACTCGCGAGGTTAGGTCAAACCTATGGCCCACCGTAACCGGAGACATCACAGGTGTCGATGCAAAGTCCGGAAGCCGTATCACAGCTGGTGCGCTGAACAATCCGATCATTTATGAACGCGCTGCCGGCGGCGTTGTGGTCTCGCAATTGATTACCGATTTCGGCCGCACCTCGAATCTGATCTCCAGTGCCAGCTACACGGCCAAGGCGGAGAATGAAAATGCTGTCGCCACCAAAGAGCAGGTTCTCCTAGCGGTTAATCAGGCATTTTTCAATGCATTGCAGGCCCAGGCCGTCCTGACAGTCGCCCAGCAAACTGTGAAGGAGCGGGAAACAGTAGCCAATCAGGTGGGCGCGCTCTATAAGAGCAAATTGAAATCCGAGCTGGACTTCAGCTTTGCAAACGTGAATCTCGCACAGGCCCAACTTCTGCTGCTGGACGCTCAGAATAACCAGAACGCCACCCAAGCCACGCTTTCCATGGTCCTTGGATTCGCGACCCAGCAGAATTTTTTGCTCGTTGAGGACACCAGCCCCATCGCTCCGCCGCCGGGCAACGTGGATGACTTGATTTCACAGGCGTTTCTGATGCGGCCGGAAATACTCTCGCTGCAATTCCAGTATCAGTCGGCAAAGAAATTCCAAACCGCAGAGCGGGACCTACTATTTCCCAACATTCGTGCCTTGGGCGCATTGGGATTTACCCCTGTTGGGAATCCGGCTGTGGCCCCGGATGCAGCCGCTTTTAACAACACTTATGGCGCGGTTGGAGCCAACATGGAGATTCCACTCTTCAACGGCTTTCTGTTCACCGCTCGAGCCCGCGAAGCGAGCCTTCGGGCGCAGGCAACTGACGAACGTCTGCGCGATATGCGGAATTTGATTTCGCGGGACGTCCGCACCAGTTGGCTCAATGTCAATACCGCGTATCAGCGTCTTTCCGTCACACGCCAGTTGCTGGACCAAGCCAAATTAGCCCTGGATCTGGCTCAGTCGCGCTACAAACTGGGCTTAGGCTCAATCGTTGAACTAAGTCAGGCGCAACTTCAGGAGACGCAGGCGGAGATCAGTTACGCGCAGGCTTCCTACGACTATCGCCTGAGCCTTGCCGTATTGACATATGAGACCACTGGAATCTAATGGATTCTGAAATGTGTGATTGAGCTGTCTTAGAGCGTTCGCATGTTCATGATAAGAGCTAATAAGAAGAGTCATGTCTGGCATATAAGTCAATCGACTTAGGCATATGTTTCCTTTTCTTTTGTATTTCACTGCGAGCGTTGTGACGGCAGTTCATGTCTATATACTGCTAAGCATGGGGATCTTCGGAGTTCCTCGAAATGTTTTGGAATTGATTTCTCTTCTTGGATCGTTGTGCCTCGTCGGGTCCGCTTACCTTAGCCTTTTCAGGCCGCACATTGCGGCAAAAATCGCCCTTTTGGCTTCACTCGGAATTTGGTGCTTCTATGCCCCGGCGATTGCGGCAACAGTCAAAGTGGGCCGGTTCAGTCAACTCTCCGCGCTTCGAGTCGTGGCATTGCCATACCTCGGAGTTGGCTTCCTGGTGCTCGTTAGCATCTATTCAGCGATCGTAAGCTTTAAAATCAGCAAGCAGGCTGGCATCGAGACGTGGTTGTTTCCGGAGAGTGCGCCGCGCTCCGGTAGAATCGCGGCTGGCATTGTCGCCGGCATTCTAGTGGTTGGTTTTTCTGCATGGGTCATCGCCGGCATGGAGACTTCGAGACGCCCCTCATCGAAGTTTCTGATTCCCGAGAACTACGTGGGCTGGGTTCGCGTCGAGTTTCAGGTTGCAGGTGCCCCGCCGCTGCCTGTCGAGCAGGGTCAGTACGTCTTCAGAATTCCGCCAACTGGAATACTAAAGACATCGTCGCCGGAAAAATTCGGATACGGAAAAGACAAGTATTACTACGATTCGGCCCAAGGCCCTCGTGAGCTCCCGACAGATGCTCAGAAGGATCGACTGGTGTGGGGGCAAATCAATGGTGAGAAGGTCGGCGCTTCAGGTCGCCGGCAATACGAAGAATTCTTCGTGGGCACCGAGGAGCAATTCAAAGACCGAGCCGGAGCGAAGAGCCTGCCGAGGTCGGCTGTACCTCCCACGCACTGACCGCGGACTCCAATCTCAACGACCTCAAAACGCGGCAAAGCCGGGAGGTGGTTTCTCCCAGCTCTTAGCCGCTGAATCGTTGTTATGCAAATCAGTGCTTCGCTGTTACTTGGCCGGTCGTGAATCGTGGGATCCTGCAGGTTCTCAGAATCCCACGACTTTATCGTGTACTTACGGAGTAGCGACAAAGCCGTTGTTGATCGGCGATGTCCCGGAGAATCCAACCAGCACGCCATTGTCGTTGATGCCGTTGACGATGGTCGTTCCGATTCCAGCCGGATCGTCGATCGACTCCCACGTGTTCGAGCTGATGGTGTAGACAAACCCGTGGCTGTTGCCGGAACTGTCCGTATAGGACCCGACGACCTGTCCCTTGTTGTTCAATCCCAGAGCCTGCGTCGCTCCCACTCCATCGGGCTCGTCGAGAATGGTGAAGTGTCCCTGAATCTTCAGCCAGCCGTGCATGTTGCTGGAGCTGTCGATCGTAAAGCCGCAGACGTCGCCGGAGTTGTTGATGCCCGTCGCCTGCGCGCTCACCGAATTCGGGATGGTGAACAGCTCGAACACTCCGCCGAACTCATCGTACACATACGCGTGATCCGGGCCTGAACCATCCGCCTTGGTGCTGTAGTACCCGGCTGCCTGACCGTAGTCATTCTGGCTGAGCAGCTGGTTGAACGGAGTCTTTGGAAAATTCACGGTCGTAAATGTCCCCTGAAAGTCGGTAAAGCCTTCGGTCTTTCCGCTTTTCAGAACGTAGAAGCCCGAGGTCTTGAACGGTTCGTTGTTGATCCCGATCACTTGCGTCATGGCCGAGCCCGGGAAATTCTCGTTCGTAAACTTCTTCGTCTTCAGGCTATAGGTGAATCCCTGGTTGACATCGGCGCCGTGGTAGCCGGCGATGTCGCCAGAGTTGTTGATGCCGAGCAGCTGCGTGAAAGTGTCACCGGTGTAGTCGATCGTCTGGAACTTGTAAACGGTTTGGGCGAAAGCCGAGGTCATGCAAACCAGCACGGCCAGGCTCATGGAGAGGGCATAGGATTTCAGTTTCATGGTAGTTCCTTTCTGTGTCTCAATGAATGAAATTTGGGTATTGCTGGCCGGACTCTGGAGCGCTCCACCGTGCCCGGCGTACCTTCCCGGTGTTACGAAATCAGCTGCGGGGTATATAATCTCCGGCCAGATGGCCAATCCCCGCGGCCAATATCTGCGCTCAACCTGTAAAGCGACAATGGGTTTCGATTTCCCTCATGTCGCACATTTTTTTTTCGGATTGCAGCCAGACCCGCGGTGAAGACCTCTCAGGTGGAGACGTTCAGGAAAGAATATGTCCTCGGACCGCCAGTTCGTGACGCAGCTTCTGCAGCAGTGGGGCAGCGGCAACAAAGAGGCTCTCGATCAGTTGATGCCGCTGGTCTACGAGCAGCTTCGCAAGCTGGCCGCGAATTGCCTGCGCTCGGAGCGTCCCGACCACACCCTGAGGGCAACCGCCCTCGTCCATGAGGCCTATCTGCGGCTGGTCGACTCCGAGGTGACCTTTCAGGACCGGGTGCACTTCTACGCCGTGTCAGCGCGGGTTTTGCGGCGCATCCTCGTAGATCATGCCAAGACCAAGAATCGGCAGAAGCGCGGCGGCGAATTCGAGAAGATTCCCCTGGATGACGCGATCATGATCGGTCCCCAGGCCGACCGGGGAATTATCGAACTCGACGACGCGCTGAAGCGCCTTGCGGAAAACGATCAGCGAAAGAGCGATCTGATCGAATTGCTCTTTTTCGGTGGACTCACCTACGACGAAGCGGCCGAGGCGCTGAAGATTTCTCCTGCGACCGTCCATCGCGAACTCTCGCTCGCAAAGGCGTGGCTTTACCGGGAAATGGCCCAGGGCGCGGCTTAGCACCTTGTAGGAAAAATGTTTGAACAACCAATGTTGGCACAACCGTGGAAGAGCGGCCCTTTAGGGCCGCGTTAGGTGCCTTTATTTAGGGCTTCAGCCCCCGTGGTCGTTCTGCTCGCAGCCTGTCGCTACTTTCGCGTCGTCCTCGCCTTCGGCCCCTTCGACGATTTCGCCTTCTTCTCAGACCCCGAAGCCCGCCGCACCCCGGGAATCTTCCCGATCCGCGGATCTCCGGCCACGATAAGTTCGCAAGCGCGCAACGCACTCTCCTCGAAGTCCAGGGCATCGGCCGGCAGCACCTGCCAACCTGTTACCTTTTTTCCCAGCACCCCAATCGATCGCATGTTCGGGAACTCGCGCCCAAGACTCTCATGGTGCTCCGTGGTAGTGGCGAGCCACACTCCGTTATCCGCCGTCCCGTCGCACTTCTCGCGCAGTATGACCACAATCTTGTCCCCAACATAGACCGCGAGACACCCAAACATGGAGCGAGTCCAGGGCGACAGGGAAGCGATCGCATCGAGCACGAATTCGTGCGGCACGGCCTTCCGCCGCTTAGCCGCAAGCAGTCCGTCGTCGACGGGGATCGAGACTTTATCAGTGCGCCGTTTCGACATCCCACTCATCACTATAACTCCGCAAACTCGCGTGCTCGGGGCTGGCGGATTCTTCATATTCCTGCTCAAACCAGTTGTTCTCCTCCCATAATGATTGGAGTGAGAGACAACCTCATATTGCTGGAGCGTTAGGCGCCGCCCTGCTGAAAGCTGCGTTGCAACGAAGATGGATGCTCCAAAATCTAAACAGCAGAGCCCCAAGAGTTACTAGCCTTGGCCGTCGCGAAATAAATACGCGATTCGTCTCATCTCTGACGGATGACTTCGCGAATCCCAAAATCCTCTTGACATAAAACCTGCACCAGAGAACGATACTTGTTTAGGCCATCCGCTCCCTGAAGGCGAGAGATCAAGAGGCTAAGGCTAACTCCGCGGACGAGAGGATTATGATACGAACCGTGAATCGTTTGAGATTGGTGGTAGTTTTCGCAATTGTATTCACTCAATCGCTGGGAGCGCAGACGGCATCGCACAAAGCGCCGGGCGGTGATGTGCCCCAGGAGGGCGACTACATCACCCACAATTTTCATTTTCAATCAGGCGAAACCATGCCTGACGTGTACGTCCACTACACCACTCTTGGCACCCCTGTGAAGGATGCCCATGGCCATATCACCAACGCCGTTCTGCTTCTTCATGCTACCAGCAGCGCCGGTAAGCAATTCCTTCGTCCGCAATTCGCGGGCATTCTGTTTGAACGTGGCCAATTATTGGACATCCACAAGTACTTCATCATCATGCCGGACGATATCGGCCACGGGAAATCCAGCAAGCCGAGCAATGGCATGCACGCGCACTTCCCACAATATAACTACAGTGACATGGTCTCGCTGGAACACGAGTTGGTCCAAAAAGGATTAGGCGTGGACCACTTGCGTTTAATTCTCGGGACATCCATGGGCTGCATGCATTCCTGGATGTGGGGCGAGACCTATCCCGATGACATGGACGCACTGATGCCGCTGGCATGCTTGCCGGTGGAGATTGCCGGCCGAAACCGCCTCTGGCGGAAGATGGTGATCGACGGCATTCGCCAGGATCCCGACTGGAAGGACGGCGAATACAAAGCTGAACCTCGCGCCGCCTTGCAAATCAGCGCGGATTTCCTGCTGATCGCTGGCAGTTCTCCGCAGCACATGCAGCAGGAGTGGCCCACAGCGGACGCCGTCGATACCTATCTGCTGGAGGCGATGACCCGCGTCACCGACGACATTGATGCCAATGATTTTCTTTATGCTGTCAGCGCATCTCGTGACTACAACCCTGAAGCCAACCTCGGTCTTATTAAAGCTCCGGTGATGTTCGTGAACTCCGCCGACGATTTCATCAATCCGCCAGAGCTGGGCATCGCCGAGCGCGAAATCAAAAAGGTGAAGAAAGGCAAATTCGTGTTGCTCCCCATTTCCCAAAAAACGCATGGCCATGGCACTCACACCTGGGCCTCTGCGTGGCAAGACTACTTGCAGGAGTTGCTCGAAGAGTCGTCGCCAACGGGCGCGAAATGAGTGTCCTGGTGAACCCTGACTGCGGGACTCCATGCACGACCCGATCCCGCATGTCTTGAATTAGAATACATCCATTCAGCCCTGACTCGCAGCCTTAGGAACAGGAGGGCGGTACGGACGACGGAGCTTGGCGTGTGCTCGGTGGAATCGGGCATTTCTCCGAGATCTGTTGCGCAACAGTCAGTGCACTTAATCTCGACCTTATGCGCTCAAGGTACTCTCGGATGTTCGCCGCGGCGGCGACGCTTTTCCTGCTGGTGGGGGCAAGCAGCAGTCAGAACACAACGCGGATCACTCTTGATCAGGCCATCGATCTGGCGCTGGCGCACAACCATTCGCTCAAGGCCACGCGAACTCAGATTCTTCAGAATCAGGCTCAGGAGATCACTGCGAACCTGCGTCCAAATCCGACTCTTGGCATGGATTCGCAGTTCGTTCCATTTTTCAGCCCGCAGGATTTTTCCGGGGAGAACCTGAACGAAACCCAGCAGTTTGACGTTGGGATCGGATACCTCTTCGAACGCGGTCACAAGCGGCAACGGCGGTTGCAGGCCGCCCGCGATGCGACTGCCGTCACCCGCGCCCAGGTGGCCGATGCGGAACGCACACTCGCGTTCAATACCGGCCAGCAGTTCGTCAGCGTTTTGCTGGCCGAATCGACCCTCCAGTTTGCGCTCGATGATCTGAAAGGCTTTCAGCAGACGGTCGACATCAGCCAGACGCAACTCAAGGCTGGATACATTGGCGAAGGCGATTATCTCAAGATCAAGCTCCAGCTTCTGCAGTTTCAGACGGACGTCTCTTCTGCCCGCCTCGCAAGGGTGCAGGCACTGGTCGGACTGCGTGAATTCCTGGGCTACAACGCGGTACCGGCCGATTATGACGTGGTGGGCGAACTGGAGTTTCAGCCGATCAAGGGCAACCTTGAAGACTTGCAGGCGCGAGGGCTGCGGGAGCGGCCCGACTTCCGTGCCGCTGAGTTAGGGATCACGGCTGCGCAGAGCCAAATTCTCCTGGCTAAAGCGAACGCCAAGGTTGACGTAAACGGGACTTATGATTTCACTCACGTTTCCGGTGAGAACACCGCTTCCATCTTCGCCAATTTTGACTTGCCGATCTTCAACCGCAATCAGGGAGAGATCGCACGCACCGGCTATGCGCTCACCCAGGCTCAGGAGCAGCAGCAATCGGCCAGCGATACCGTGCTTTCCGACGTCGCCAATGCTTATGAAGCGGTCAAGAGCAACCAAGAGGTGGTGCAACTTTACACCTCCGGCTACCTCAAACAGGCGCAGGATTCGCGCGACATCAGTGAGTATGCTTACAAGCGCGGCGCCGCCAGCCTTTTGGATTTTCTCGATGCCGAGCGCAGCTACCGGTCGGTGCAACTTGCCTATCGCCAGGCCTTGGCCTCCTACATGACCGCGCTGGAGCAATTGAAGGAAGCGATAGGAACGAGGAACCTGCCATGAGGAACGTGTTATGAATGTTTGCGCGAATCGCTGTCGCGGGCGGGCTGTACTGGCCGTCGCGTCGGCGATCATGCTGGTGTTTGCCGGCTGCGGCGGGTCTGGGTCGAACGTCGTTGCCAATTCAAGTAGCACGAAGAGCTCCGACAATGCGGGATTGTTCACCATCCCCCAGGACCAGATGGCGCATGTGCAGGTGCTGACGGTTCAGCCCACGACGCTGCCTCGAACCCTGCGGCTGACGGGGGCCGTGGCTTACAACAGTTTTCGCACCACGCCCGTCATCACCCAGGTGAGTGGACCGGTTAGCCGAGTGGTGGTGGTGCCTGGTCAGAAAGTAAAGAAGGGCGAACCGATGTTGTACGTGGCGAGTCCTGATTATTCACAACTCCGAACGAATTATCTGAAGGCCAAGGACGCCTACGCTCTCGCAACCAAGGCCGCCGCTCGTGCGCGTGACTTGTATGAGCACAAAGCGATTGCCGAGCAAAATTTGGAGCAGGCCGAGTCAGCCGAGGTGCAGGCAGGGGGCGACCTGGTGTCGGCGCAAGCCGCATTGAAAGTGATGGGCATTACCGATCCCGACGAACTCGTGAAACAGCCGCCATCTTTTGAAGTGCCTGTGAAGGCTCCGATCAACGGCGAAGTCGTCGAGCAGGATGTGTCTGCCGGGCAACTGATTCAACCTGGCAACACGCAGTGTTTCATTATTTCCGATACCGGCAGCGTCTGGGTACTGGTCAATATCTATCAGAAAGATTTGCCCTATGTGCGCGTTGGGGATTCGGTCACAATTCAGACCGATACTTATCCCGATGTTTTCCACGGCCGCATTTCCTATATCGCCGCCTCGCTCGATCCGAACACCCGTACGCTGCAGGCACGCATCGAGACCAGCAATCCCGGCGAGAAACTGAAAAAAGACATGTACGTGGTTGCGACCGTAAATGCGGGCACGATCGCAAATGCCATTGCACTCCCTGACGCCGCTGTGTTGCGCGATAGCGAGAACCAGCCTTTTGTCTATGCGGCAGCCGGTTCGAACGAGTTTGGCCGGCGTCAGGTCACTCTTGGAGAAAGCTTGCACGGACAGACGGAGATAACCAGCGGCCTGAAAGCTGGCGATCAGGTTGTCGGAAATGGCAGCTTGTTCCTGCAGTTTGCAAACTCGCTGCAGCGCTAGCAGAATCACACGTTTTTTTGACGTTACAACAACTCTGGCAAAAAGAAGCCTGAAGCTAAGGATAGTGTCCACCAGCGAATGATCCACCGAATCGTCCAAGCGGCGCTGCGTCAAAAGTTTCTGGTGCTGATGCTGACCGCTTTTATCACGGTGGCAGGCGTCCTCTCTTTTCAGCGGATGCCTGTGGATGCCTACCCCGATCTCTCGCCTCCGCAAGTCGAAATCATCACCCAGTGGCCCGACCATGCGGCCGAAGAGGTCGAACGTCTGGTCACGCTCCCTCTGGAACTTGAGATGAACGGCGTTCCGCACATGGCGGTGATGCGTTCCATCTCGCTCTATGGATTGTCCGATGTAATCCTCACCTTCGAAGAAAGCACCAACGATTACTTTGCGCGGCAAATCGTTTTCGAACGGCTCGCCCAAGCCACCCTGCCCGTCGGAGTAACCCCGAGCCTGGCTCCGCTATTCAGCCCCAGTGGCTTGGTCTATCGCTATGTGCTCGAAAGTCCCGACCGCTCTCCGCAGGAATTAAAGACGATCGAGGACTGGGTAGTGGAACGGGCCTACCGATCCGTCCACGGCGTAGCCGACGATTCGGGTTTTGGCGGAACCGTGATGCAATACCAGGTGCTGCTCGACCCGGCACGCATCTACGGATACCACCTGACTATCCCGCAGGTAGTGACGGCGCTGTCCGCGAATAATGCGAATGCCGGCGGCGGATTCTATTCCCAGGGAGGACAGTTCTACTACGTTCGCGGCATCGGACTAGTGCGTAATACGGATGACATTGGAAACATCGTGGTGGGCGCCAATAAAGGTGTGCCGATTCGGGTGCGCGATATTGGAGAGGTAACGATCGGGCACGCTCCACGCCTGGGCGAATTCGGCTTCCAGAAGAATGATGATGCGGTCGAGGGCGTCATTCTCATGCTGCGTGGAGAACAGACGCAGACCGTCCTGAAAGCAGTGGAGGCAAAGACCGAGGAACTGAACCGCCAGATCCTACCGCCGGACGTCAAGGTCCATCCTTATTATGACCGCAGTGAACTGGTCGAACTGACCACCGACACGGTCGAAGCGAACCTGCTTCGCGGCATGGTGCTGGTCCTGGTTGTGCTGATCTTCTTTTTGGTCAGTTTCCGGGCTGCGATCATTGTTGCCCTCACTATCCCACTTTCGCTTCTGTTTGCTTTCATCGTGCTCCACGCGCACGACGTGGCCGCGAATCTGCTCTCCATCGGCGCCATAGATTTTGGAATTGTGATCGATGGCACCGTGGTGATGATCGAGAACATTTATCGCGAACTCGCGCTGCGGGAAGGGAAGGAATACCAGCTTAACGAAGTGATTCTTGCGGCAGCGAAAGATGTGGATCGCCCGATTTTTTATTCCGTCGCCGTCATCCTCGCCGGCTACCTGCCGATTTACGCGCTCTCCGGAGCCTCAGGCAAATTGTTCCACCCCATGGCTGAGACCATGTCCTTTGCCCTGGTCGGCGCACTCATCCTGACCCTTACGCTGATACCGGTGCTCGCCTCCTACTGGTTCAGGAATGGCGTGCGCGAGAAACCCAATCGTGCCTATGAATGGATGAAGCGGAAATACGCGATTCAACTGGATTGGTCGCTGAACCATCCTAAGACAACCATGTTGGTCGCAACCCTGATCTTCGGAGCGAGCCTGCTGCTCGTGCCTTTTATCGGCGGCGAGTTCATGCCCCACCTCGACGAAGGCGCGCTTTGGGTCCGGGCAACCATGCCCTACACCATTTCGTTTGAGGAGGCCAGCAGCATCGCTCCTCAGATACGCGACATACTGATGTCTTATCCACAAGTTACAGTCGTAGGTTCCGAGTTAGGACGGCCTGACGACGGCACCGATCCCACCGGATTTTTTAATTGCGAGTTCTACGTTGGCTTGAAGCCGTATAAAGACAAATCATGGACGGGCGATGTAAGCGACAAAAAACAGCTGATCGAATCGGTTAACAAAAAACTTTCGGCCTTTCCCGGGATCATCTTCAACTACACTCAGCCCGCCGAAGATGCCGTGGATGAAGCGCTCACGGGCCTCAAGAGTTCTCTGGCAGTCAAAATCTATGGTGAAGATCTGAACGTGCTTCAGGATAAGGCGATCCAGATCAAGAATACGTTGGCCAATGTCCCCGGTTTCACCGATCTTACCGTAGTGCGCGAGCTGGGCCAGCCCAGCCTGCTGCTCGATGTCGATCGGAACAAGATCGCACGGTATGGGATCAATGTTGCAGACGTGGAAGCGGTGATCTCGGCCGCAGTCGGCGGGCAGGCAGTCACCCAGGTCATTCAAGGGGAGAAGCTGTTCGATCTGGTGGTGCGGATGCAGCCCCAATTCCGCAGTAACGCGCATGAGATTGGAAACCTGTTGGTGGGCACACCCGACGGGCAGCAGATTCCGCTCAGCCAACTCGCCAATATTACCCAGGGGAGCGGAGCGTCCTTTATTTATCGCGAAAATAACTCCCGCTACATCGGCGTGCAGTACAGCATCGAAGGGCGCGATCTGGAGCGAGCGGTGCGAGATGGCCAAGCAGCCGTCAAGAAAGCGGTGACCTTGCCACAAGGCTACACGATGTCGTGGGGCGGCGAATACAGCCAGTTTCTGGATGCCAAATCGCAGATGTACTTTATTGGCCCGCTGGCCGTGGTGCTGATCTTCATGATCCTGTTTGCGCTCTACGGAAATTTTAAATTTCCGGTCACCATCGCCCTGGGAGTCATTATGACGGAACCGGTGGGAGCGCTGGTCGCGCTGAAACTCACGCACACGCCGTTCAGCGTTTCTTCCGTGCTGGGTCTCTTGGCGTTGCTTGGGGTTTCCGTGGAGACTGCTGTGATTCTCGTCTCCTACATTAACAAGTTACGCCAGGAAGGAATGGGCATTCGCGCTGCCACACGGGAAGCCTCGTTGCTTCGGCTCCGTCCGATCATGATGACTGCTCTTGTCGCCTGCCTGGGATTATTGCCTGCGGCCCTATCCACCGGCATCGGATCGGACACGCAAAGACCCTTTGCCATCGTCATTGTTGCCGGTCTGATTTCCCGCCTCTTCATCGGATTTTTCGTCAATCCTGTACTGTACGAGATGGTCGCCCATGAGGGCGATGTGCTACAGGTGTAGAAAACGTGCCTGGATTGTAGTTGTGCTATCGCAAGGGCTTTACAGTTGTGTTCGGGAATTTAGCGACTCCAAAATCGAAATCCGTTCGATCCCCCGCCTTTTTGCCCGGTGCGGGTATCAGTCTGGCCGTGAGAGGTTTGTGCCACTTGAAAGCAAGACTCGCCACGTCGCCCATGATTCGTTCTAGTTGTTCTTGCGAAACATCGCCGGGCAAAGGAATTGCATCGAGCCCGGTGCCGCAAACCGCTGAATAGGCCAGCAGAGAGTCGAGATCGAATGCCCCTTCGCTCCACCGTTCGGACAGCACCGGGTCTTCGAGCACGGGCAACATAAGACCGGAGTAGCCGACCCGGCTGACCGAAATCGAGCGTTCCGCTTGCGTGATGATCGCCGCCGCCGAAAGCGTACCACTGGAGCCGAACTTAGCCCCAGTAAGTGTCTCGATTGCGGCTCCTATCGATGAATCCATATTCGGGGCAGGCGTTGGGTCAAGCCCCATGTAGCTCCACCCGGAACCTTCCTCGACCTGCTTGGCAATTGCATCCACTGTCCGTGCCTGCTGCTCAAGTTTCCGCGATAAAAGTTCTTTCGCCGCTTGCATATTACGATTAGCCCCAGCCAGAATATCCGCGACGAAGGCTCCGGCTTCCCATCCGACCGAAAACTTGTGGCCAGGGCCGTCATGATTGGAAGCCGGGAAAAATGGTACATAAGGCGGGACCATTGCGACGGCGGCAAAGTCGAAGTTGTTCACACCGTTAAGACTGTGGTCCTCGACGTATTTGACTACCTGGGCGGCGGCTCGAATCGCGTTCCAATGCACTCCGTCATCGCCCGCAATGACAAGGCTCGCATTCACTCTGGTGGTTGCCAGAACTTGACTGAGCAACTCAACTTTGGTCGCATCCGATGAGTCCGCCAGAGTCAGTGGCCCGATGTTCAGCAGGAACGAGTCTCTCTTCGACATCTCGTCCAGACTCTTGAAGAATGCTAGCGCCTCCGCGGCGGATCGACCGCCTGCATATTCCGTAAACGGTTGCGTGGTTATTCGGATGGTTTGCACTTCATAGCCGCGTTTTTCAAATGCGGCTTTCCCTTGACGAAGCACGGTGACTGCCTCCTCAATTTGCTGCCGGTATTGCGAGGGGTCAATCCGCACAAAGGCGGTGATGGTACGAATTTTTGGCTTTCGATATGAATCGTGGGCGTTCATGGAGTCACCTCCACAGCAGTCATGGCGTGACAGATCAACTGTGGTCGAAACCTGGGACGGCAGTGCGACGCTGATTAAGAGTGAAAACAGGAACAGCGAAAGAATTCTCATGCTCTTCTACCCCACACTTAAAAGGATACGGGTATGGAATCAGAAACGCCGTGAAAATTAGAAGCTCAAAGAGATTTCACTGCGGTCGGCGGGAATTCGCAAGTCAATTCCGCGTTCACGATTGGCGCTAATCGTTGCGTCGATGTCGAGCATGGCAATCGGGACGGTGCGCTGCTGACGCTCGATGCTGACGGACAAATTAATTGCCGATAGCAAAAACCGTCGAGTTTCCAATCGCTCTCCATTTGCCAAAATGAATATGGTCGGCGGTACCATTTTGGCGGCTGCTGAACTCGCGGCGCCTGGAATCTCGATCACCAGAGGCTTGGCGGCGCGAGGCTCGGACATCCGTTCGCGAGGTTGCAAAATTGCGGGTGGCGGTGCAGTCGCATTCCCTTCAAGGTCAGATTGGTCTTCCAGTGATGGCTCGCCGTACGGGAGCTCGCTGTACGGGAGAAAGAAGGTACCGAAGTTATTCTGGCGATGGCGAGAGCGGCCTGAAACAAATCTGTTTGGGAAGCTACCCTGCCTGACAAAACCGGAGCGAAAGTCCGATCTGGCAGCAGCACTCCCGCGAAACGCCGCCGCTCGCTGAGCTTGCAAAGGCCCGCCCAGAAGCGAGGCGACCAGCAGCGCAAGTAAAGCTGCTCGCGGCATGAGGAAATTATACGCGTCTTGATCACATCAACCGCGATGCCGTCGGGAGGGCTTGCCTCGCTGCGCGGCAGTCGCAGGTTGCTCGGGTCGGCCAGACGGCGCGTCGTGAATTTGTTCGAAATTTAATATCAGCCTGAAGGACTACTGACAGCCGCCCGTTCGCTCGCGTATAGAATGGTCTATGACAAAATTCTGCCAATTGGCAGATCATCGTCGGTGGATCATGATAGGGTGACAATCGCGCTGGCGATTCCGATAGCCACGCTCCAGCTTCCACACTAGGCTCGCCATGTCCCAGTCTCTGAACCCAGCCATGCCGCAGCAGATAGCGCCTCTGCTTGCGTTGGCCACTAATTTTCTAAGGGCCGGGCGACCAGCCGATGCGATCGCGCCGTTGCGCGATGCCGCGCTGCTCGAGCCGTCCAATGCCAACATCCAGCACGATCTCGGCCTTGCCTGCCTCGAGGTCGGCCGCATACCGGATGCCATCGCGGCCTTGCAGCGCGCCATTGCCAGCAACCCGCACTACGCTGATGCATATTTCCGCCTGGGAATCGCCTTGGAGCAGGCGGGCAACATCGGCGCGGCCATCTCCGCGTACGACCGCACCACGAAGCTGCTCCCGTCCCTGGCTGAGGCGTGGTTCCGCGCCGGCGCCTTGTTCCATACGATCGGCCATCGCGACCAGGCGATTGGCTGCTTTCGCCGTGCCGCCGCGACCGCGGCTAAGACCAGCTATGGTCGACTGGCTAAGGCGCGAGCCCTACTGACCGAGGATCGCGATCAGGAGGCCGAACAGGTATTGCGAGAGGCGCTGGTGGCCGATCCGGCGAACGCCATGGCATACGATTTACTGGGTAATCTGCTCTCTGAGTTTGGCCGTTTCGACGAGGCCCGGGCATGCTTCGAACGCGCGATCGCGATCGCTCCGCTGCTGGCGGGAAGCTATTACGAGCTGGTCCGGTGCCGCGCGGTTACGAGCAATGACAAGGATGACGGTCTGCTTCAAAGCATGCAAGCCGCCCTCGCCACGCCGGGACTGGAAGCGGGGCAACGCCAGCGGCTTCACCTCGCGATCGGCAAGGCGGCAGAGGATCTTGGCGACTACGCGTTGGCCATGCAGCATTGCGACGCCGCAGACGCCGTCCGTCGCGGCTTTCGGTCGTTTGACTCGGCCGCGTTCTCCATCGAGATTGACCGGCTGATTGCGCGCTGCACGCCGGAATTGATGGCGCGGGCGCCTGAACTCGGCAGCCCGGATCGGACGCCGGTGCTGATCATCGGCATGCCGCGGTCCGGCACAACTCTGGTCGAGCAGATCGTCTCCATGCATCCCGAGGTCGGGGCGGGCGGCGAGTTGCATTTCTGGAACCAGCGCGGGGCGGAGTGGCACCGCTCTGAAGTCAGCCGGGAACGCTGCGGCGGGGAATGCTCCGGCCGGGAACGAGGCGCCCGTCGTCGCTAAGGACCACATGGCAAAGGAGTTCTTGGCCAAGGCGGCAGTAGATTATCTCGGCTTGCTGCGCTCGATTGCGCCCAAGGCGGCGCGCGTGACTGACAAGATGCCATTCAACTTCCTCTGGGCTGGGCTGATCCACATGGCATTCCCGGGCGCAACCATCATTCATTGCCGGCGCGCGGCGGTTGATACGGCGCTGTCGATCCATCAAACTCATTTCCATCCGACGCTGGCGTTTCCTACGGGAGGTCCGGAGCTGGTCGCTTATTTCCATAGTTATCAGCGGCTTACCGGCCACTGGCGTCGCGTGTTGCCGGGGGATCGTTTCATTGAGGTCGATTACGAAGAACTGACGGGCGCGCCCGAACCGGTCATCCGGCGGATCATCGCGGCCTGCGGCCTGGAGTGGGATGACGCGTGCCTGCGGCCGGAAGCGAATCCGCGGGCGGTGAGGACTCCCAGTAAGTGGCAGACACGGCAGAAGATATACCGCACCTCGGTCGAGCGCTGGCGACGCTATGAACCCTCGCTCGGGCCCTTGCGGGCGCTCGTCGATTTCTAAAAAGAATCGGTTTTAAAGAGAATCGTGACGAGTAGCGCATCTCACCTCTTTCCCAATCCAAAGTGTTCCACGTGGAATACTTGTCTGACATTATTGTACGTACAGTTATGTTATTACTTTGGCGAAGAAACTGCGAACAAAATAAAGTTGGTTTGCGGGCATCGTGAAAGTGGGAGAATCAGAGATTTTCATTAGGCGGGATGTTTACTTTCTGGTTATGGGTTCTACCTGCTTTGAGCTTCATTCTACCTATGAGAATGCTGGGGTTAGCGCGGATTGGTGATTCGCGGTTTTAAAATGAGGCACTTACGGCGAAGTATCCAGGAGTAAAGGAGTTACTCGTTGTGGCTTGCTTCGCTTTCCGTGTTTGACGGGGTTTCTGCGGCTGGAGCTTGCTTCGACTGCGCGCTGCTGCGCTTCTCTTCACAGCGCTCCGCTCGGGATGGCCCGAGAAACCCAGGTTAGCGCGCAGAGAACGCGGGAACGGGGAGCGCGAACCTGGGGCACAAAAAGTCACACACTCTCAGGTTGACAAATTGGGGGATGGCTTCGGAGACGCGGCTCCGAGATATTGTCGGGAACAACCTGACAGATGTGCGGACCGGTCGAGATTCCTCCAGCGACTGGAAGCCGCTGTTGATTGGGCGCATGACGGCACGAGAGGAAGAGGTCGCGGAAAAAGTTATTTTGTTTGGGGGTTGGGCGAACTCTCCCGCAGCGGCTAAAAGCCGCGTTGATTTTGCGTAACTTGCGGTGCGGCTAAAAGCCGCACCCTTTCAAAGCAACGTCAAACAAAGCAATGTCAAACAAAGCAATGTCAAACAAAGCAACGTCAAACAAAGCAACGTCAAAATCGGAGTTTTTCCGCACCCTGTTGCGCGGTGGGCTTTATTCTCGCGCCGCTTCGCGGCTCAGTGCTGATTGCGGTGTACGCGCTGTTGCAGGATGGCGTAACCTTTGAAGCAGAAAAGTTTGCGGCGAGGTGAAGGGAGTCCGTCAGCTCGAAGTCATCCTTGCTCTACGAGAGCGAAGATCAGAGGGAGCGGCGGAGTCTGGAAATGCCTTATATTCCTTATGTGCCTCGAGCACGAACAGAAGCCTGTCCGCATCGCCGCGAAAATACCTGTGGACAGGTATGCCTGTTTTCATAGAAGGATGACAATCTTGTTCAGGACGGTCTAAAGCTCGATGCTCATACGCCCGTTTCTGGTTTACGCATGACCTACAACACGCTCCAACTCGCATTCGATAACGGCGTCGCCACCCTCACCCTCAACCGTCCCGAGAAGCGCAACGCCATCAGCTACGAACTGATTGCCGATCTGCTGCGCGCGCTCAAAGAAGTGGAAAGTTCATCGGCGCGAGTGTTGATCTTGACCGGGGCAGGGAAGGCGTTTAGCTCGGGCATGGATCTCGACAACCTGAAATCGCTGATCGGGCGCACTCCCGAGCAAAGCCTCGAAGACTCGCGCACTATGGTCGGTTTGTTCCGGTCGCTCTACGAATTTCCCAAGCCGACTATTGCGGCCGTCAATGGAGCTGCAATTGCCGGAGGCACGGGACTTGCGCTGCTCTGCGATTTTACGCTGGCGGTGCCGGAAGCAAAGTTTGGATACACCGAAGTCCGTATCGGATTTGTGCCGGCCATCGTTTCGACTTTCTTGTTGCGGCAGGTCGGAGAAAAAATCGCGCGCGATCTTCTCCTTACCGGCCGTATCTTCGATGCCGAGGAAGCTTTGCGAATCGGCCTGCTTACGCGAATTGTCCCGCCCGAAAAACTGATGGAGCAGGCGCGCGAACTCGCCGGGCAGTTGATGGAAAACAGCCCCGTGTCGCTTGCTCACACCAAGCGTCTGCTCACCGATCACGCGCGCGCGGAACTGGATTCGCAGATTGAATCAGCGCTTCGCGAAAATGCCGCCATCCGCGCGACAGCCGATTTTCGCGAGGGTGTCACCTCGTTCCTGGAAAAGCGCAAACCAAAGTGGACGGGGCAATGAGCGGGAAGGAAAGTAGTGGAGCGAACGGAGCCTCCGTTCGTTTCCTCTCAGCACAAAAAGCTGCACGTGATGGGGGCCGGCAAGACGTGAATGAAACGCGCATTCGCGTCCGCTACGCGGAGACCGACCAGATGGGCGTCGTCTACCACGCGAACCATTTCATCTGGTTCGAAGTAGGCCGGGTCGAACTGCTGCGCCAGCTCGGCTTCAGCTATAAAGAAATGGAGACTGAGGACGGCTGCTTCATTGCCGTCGTCGATGCTCGCTGCCGCTACAAGGCTCCTGTGCATTATGATGACGAGGTTGTCGTCCGTACACACTTGAAGCACGTGCGCGACAGTGTGATTCATTTCGGCTACGAATTATTGCACGCTGAGAGTTGTGAACTGCTGGCCGAAGGCGAGACGACTCACATTGTGGCCGATGCACAAATGAAGCCGCGCAAACTGCCCGACCGCTACCTGCGGGTGTTTCGCGGCGCGGTGAAGAAAGAGAAAACCTAAATCGTATGCCGGAATTTCTTTACAAACTGCAACTTGTCCGCGGAGACATGCTCCGCACTGGCCCGACCGACGCGGAGCAGGCGGTAGTGGCTGAGCATTTCGCATACCTGCAGGACCTTACCGCGAAGGGCGTCATCATTCTTGTGGGCCGCACCCTCACGACCGATGAAAATACGATGGGGCTTGCCGTTTTTCGCGCCGAATCGGAAGACGCTGCCCGTGGGATCATGAATAACGATCCGGCGGTAAAGAAAAATGTGATGACGGCGACGTTGTATCCCTTCAAAGTTGTCTTGCGGGGAACGTAAGAAACTTGAACTCGGCAATCTCAAACTCAGCAATCTCTTCGCAACCCGGAGCCGTGACTCTTGCAAGCGTTACACATTAACGGAAACGATCTGACCCTTGAGGCCGTGCGCGAAGTTGCCGCCGAAAAGCGTCCCGTGCTGCTTCTGCCGGAAGCGCGCGAAGCCGTCAACCGGGCCCGTGCCGTAGTCGATACGCTGGTCGCCAACAACCAGCTTTCGTATGCGATCACCACAGGCGTCGGCAAGTTGAGCGACGTGCGCATCGCGGGGGACCAGATCCGCGAATTGCAGCTGAATCTGATCCGCTCCCACTCAGTCGGCGTGGGCGAGCCACTTGCTATCGCCGACACGCGCGCCATGATGCTGTTGCGCGCGAACTCGCTCTCCAAGGGCAATTCTGGCGTGCGAGCTGTCACCATCGACACGATTTGCGAGATGTTGAACCGCGGTGTGACTCCGTTTGTGCCCTCGCAGGGAAGTGTGGGCGCGAGCGGAGATCTTGCTCCGCTGGCGCATCTCGCACTGGCTCTGATTGGCGAAGGCGAATGCTTTGACGAAAAGGGCGGACGAATTCCGAGTGCCGAAGCGCTGAAGCGAGCGCAAATCAAGCCCATCGTGCTGGAAGCCAAGGAAGCCGTATCGCTGATCAACGGCACGCAGGCCATGCTCGCCGTAGGCACGCTGATGCAACTGGCGGCTGAAACGCTGATCGACTCGGCCGACGTCATCGGCGCCATGTCGTGCGACGCACTCAAGGGAACCAATGTCGCCTACGATGAGCGCATTCAACAGGCGCGTCCGCACGCGGGACAAATCAAGTCCGCCGCCAACCTCCGCCGATTGCTCGAAGGAAGCGAAATCCGTGAATCGCACCGTGACTGCGGCCGCGTGCAGGATGCCTATTCTCTCCGCTGCATCCCGCAGGTACATGGCGCCGTGCGCGACACGCTCACCCATTGCCGCGCGGTTTTTGAAACCGAGATGAACTCCGCCGTCGACAATCCGCTGGTCTTTGTGAAAAATCCCAAGGCAACGGACGGCGAAGGCGATGTGCTCTCGGGCGGGAATTTTCATGGCGAGCCGATTGCCTTCGCGCTCGACTTCCTGGCAATTGCTTTGAGCGCGCTGGCTGGCATCAGCGAGCGGCGTCTTGAGCGCCTCGTCAACCCGGCGCTCAGCGAGGGCCTCCCGCCATTTCTCGCGCCTGGCGCCGGCCTCAATTCGGGATTCATGATGCCGCAGGTTACGGCGGCCGCGCTGGTCAGCGAGAACAAAGTGCTGGCGCATCCCGCGTCCGTCGACTCGATCACTACTTCGGGTAATAAAGAAGACTACGTTTCGATGGGGATGACGGCGGCCAACAAGCTCAAGAGGGTCGTCGAGAACACCCGCAACACGCTCGCGATTGAGGCCATGGCGGCGGCCCAGGCCATTGATTTCCTGGCTCCGCTTAAATCGTCGAAGCAGTCTGCAGCAAGCGCACGCCGCGATTCGGAGCGTGTGCGCGGTCATGCAGCAAGACCGAGTCATGTATCAGGATTTCGTGCGCATCGCCGAACTGATTGCTCGCGGGAAATTGGCCGCTGTTCTGTAAAAACGAAGAAATCGTGTGGTAGCGGGGCTCTGCCCCGGAAGGACGGGGCAAAGCCCCGTCCCCACACTAGTCCGCTCGCCAGCGACAGTCTGCTCATGCAGACCTCGCGGCAGCCCCATTCGCGGCTGACCCATCCAACCCCAATTCGCCCGCGATCCCCTTCATGGCCTCGATGCAGAAACGCAATGTGCTCCTCCAGATCTAATCCAAATCGGCGGCGGCGACCGTTGATGTCGTCCCGGTTCACGCTGCGAGCGAATGCCTTGTCTTTCATCTTCTTTCGCACTGACTTGGCTTCGACTTCCGCGAGCGATTTGCCCGGTTTCACCAGAGCGCAAGCGGTAATGAATCCGGCCAGTTCATCGCAGGCGAAGAGCGTTTTCTCCATCGGCGTGACGCGCGGTACTCCCGAATATTCCGCGTGCGACATGATGGCGCGCCGCACCTCCTCCGAGTAGCCGCGCTCGCGCAAGATTTCGCTGCCCCGGTAGGGATGCTCCTCGGCGCTCGGGTATTTTTCGTAATCGAAATCGTGAAGCAGCCCGACGACTCCCCATAATTCCTCGTTCGCTCCCGTTTTGCGGGCGTACGCACGCATGCACGCCTCGACCGACAACGCATGTTTGCGAAGACTTTCTGACTGGGTGAACTCAGTTAGTAAACACCATGCGGCCTCGCGCTGATTCATGGTTTTGTCCCTGTTTTCCCGTGGATTGTGCCACCTGTTCCGAATTTTACCGGAGAAACGCCGCTCGCTTCTTCTTTTTGCTTGACTTCCACAGGCCCAATCCAGCAGGCTACCCAACAGTTGGCTTTGAGAGTAGCCCCTGCTCTGGCACTCCCAAACCTTGATGGCTACCACACTAGCTCCCGTGGATTCCCGGGAAGTTGTACGGTGCGACCGCTGTCTACTGGTTCAATTCCGCACAAACAATAGTCTTTGCCGCCGTTGTCATCTGTCATTGGATGAGGACGAGGCGGAGATCGCCGCCATGACGCCGGAGCCGCAAGCTCCACCAATCAATATCAACTCCAATGGACGCGGTCATCTGCATCTGGCGCAGTCCATTCGCTCGCTGCGCCTGCGCAATGGCCTGAGCCAGCGTCAATTGGCTCTGCGCATGTCGGTGCCGCGCACGTACGTCTCAAAAATCGAAAACGAGAAGGCGACGCCGACCTTGTCATCCCTGGAGCGCCTGGCGCGCGCGTTGGAAGTCAGCGTGCCCAGTCTGCTCACTGGTGGAGAACGCAGCCGCCAGGAAGAAGTGCGCGAGTTGATGGAAGATCAATTCGTCGCCGAGGTGTACCCGTATCTGTCTCAACTCAATGGAATGCAGATGTCGAGCATTCTGGCGCAAGTCCGAGATCTGACCGTGCGGCCGCGCCGCAGCGCGTAAACAGATTTCGTTCGATTTTTATCCGGGCACACACCAACTGGACAGCCGGGGCTCACAAAGCTCCGGCTTTTTTCTGGAGCGTGTTTCAAAAATCCCTTTTCAGGTCTGGCGGCGCATCCCTCAGGGCTAACGAGTTTGGGGAAAAAGTCCCGTTTCGTGAAAAAAACGACCACCAGGGCTGAAGCCCGGCTCATTCAAGACGACTTACGCGGCCCTGAAGGGCCGCTCTTCCACGGTTGTGCGACCATTTTGGACTTTTTCAGCAAACTGTAAATTTGCGATGGCTCCTAGGCCATCCGGATGGCTCCGAAAGTCCGATTCACGCCATTCGCGCTTCCGAACATCTCGGATTCGCTTCCGTGAGCCCGCATTTTTGTTGGCTCATGGCGGCATGGCTGAAGCCGTGCCCTTCCCAAAACCTATTTTTGAAACACGCCCTATTCTCTTCGATCCCAGCACCAGAGCTCTCTGCCTGGCATGACAAACCTCAGCTACTTTGCGCGGACCTAAGGAAACTCTGATCAGGTGCGGACGAAAAGCGTGAACCACAGAGAGCACAGAGATCACAGAGGTGCACAGAGGTCCCAAGGCACTTAATCAGGCTTTCCCAATGTGCGCAGACCCAGTGTGGGCAGACCCGCGATGCAGGGATATAATGCTGTCCCAACAGACTTTTCGCCGTGGGGGTGAAACGCATGGGTCTGTACTCGCACTACGATGGCGCGCATAACCATCCTGTGAATCGCGCCTTGCACATGATCGCGATTCCCGTCGGCTTCTCTTCCTTAATCGTTGTCTGGTGGCACTGGATTATCGCCTTGCTGCTGATTCCGACTGCATTCGCGCTGGCATGGCTGGGCCACTTCATCGAAGGCAACAAGCCTGCCTTTCTGACGAATCCAATCCACGTCTTTGTCGCTCCCGTTTGGCTCGCGAAGAAAGTTTTCGGAAGTGATAAGTAACCTCGCGCCCATAGAGCAGTGGGCAGTGCATGATGCGCCATGCGGTCCTGTACGACCGCGCACTAAACCAACCGGTCGGTACTCACGTTTCATTCCTGCCTGCTCCTTGTGCTTAAATGAACCATTGGAGCAACGATTCCGCGCCTCCCCGTGCGCGGCCGATACCGAGTCGATTGTTGGCTCCGCCGTTCCAATCGCGTGCTTTGTACGACAATAATTCCCGCGAGTCAGATCAGCGACATCCAGATGGAGGATTCTTGGATTTCCAACTGAACGAAGAACAGCTGCAGCTCAAGAAAAGCGTTCGCGAATTTGCCGAACGCGAGATTGCTCCTAATGTCATGAAGTGGGATGAAGCCGCGGAATTCCCTCTCGCCATCATCAAGGAACTTGGCACGCTCGGCCTGATGGGCGCAATCTTTCCGCCCGAGTACGGCGGCGCCGGCATGGGATACGTCGAGTATGTCACCGCCATCGAGGAACTCTCACGCGTCGACGGATCGGTCGGCATCATCGTCGCCGCCCATACCTCGCTGTGCACGAACCACATTTTTCTCGCCGGCAATGAGACGCAGAAGAAAAAGTACGTCGCGAAGCTGACGACGGGCGAGTTCATCGGCGCATGGGGATTGACCGAGCCCTCTGCCGGATCCGATGCTGGGAGCGCCCGCATGACCGCCACCCGCGCCAAAGGCGGATGGATCCTGAACGGCTCGAAGACTTTCATCACCAATGGTCACTACGCGGACGTGTCGGTCGTGCTGGCGGTAACCGATCGCGCGGCCCACACCCACGGGCTCTCCGCTTTCGCGGTGGAGAAAGGCACGAAAGGTTTCCGCGCCGGGAAAAAAGAAAACAAGCTCGGCCTCCGTGCCAGCGACACCGCGGAACTGATCTTCGAAGACTGCTTTGTGCCGAATGAAAACCTGCTGGGCAAAGAGGGCGACGGATTCATCGATGCCATGCGCGTCCTCGACGGCGGCCGCATCTCGATCGCCGCGCTTTCACTTGGCATGGCCGAAGGCGCGTACGAGGCCGCACTCAAATATTCAAAACAGCGCAAGCAGTTTGGCCAGGCGATCAGCGAATTTCAGGCCATTCAGTGGAAACTCACCGACATGGCTACCGAAATCGAAGCCGCAAAACTTCTCACCTTCCGCGCCGCTGCTATGAAAGATGCGGGAATGAAAACCACTCTCGAATCCTCGATGGCAAAACTTTACGCCAGCGAAGTCGCCGTCAGGTGCGCCAACGAGGGCGTGCAAATCCACGGGGGATACGGCTTCATCAAAGACTATCCTGCCGAGAAGTTCTACCGTGATGTGAAG
Organism: uncultured Acidobacteriaceae bacterium; assembly: GCA_963821295.1. Taxonomy (GTDB): domain Bacteria; phylum Acidobacteriota; class Terriglobia; order Terriglobales; family Acidobacteriaceae; genus Acidiflorens. Next base: position 85,059 of record CAWGDB010000007.1, read on the forward strand.
CTCTGCACCATCGGCGAAGGCACTAGCGAGATTCAGCGCCTCGTCATCGCGCGGCAACTGCTGAAGGACTAGAATGGTGCCGTCTAGCGGCAGACGTTGGGTGACTTTCAATGTTTGTGGTTACTGGCGCCTATCACCTTTGGCCTAAGCCCGTTGGCTTTCGCAACGACTATTGCTATTCCTGCGCGCAGCCACAACGCTCAGTCGCTACGCGCACTTTTGATGTCGGCCACATCTTCTGGATTCCTGTGCTCCCCGTCGGTTTCTGGAAACATTGGTCTTGTGCGGAATGCGGCTGTGAACCCCATGCAACCCGTAATCGCTGGGCAAAGTGGTTCTGGTCGCTCGTTTTCGCTTTTATTGCTCTCGCTGCTTGGCTTGGAACTCCAAAGCCGGACGTGTTTGATTGGTGCGCTCGCATCGCTGTGACCCTCGTTGCAGCGTTCTTTTTCATGCGAGTCTTCCGATCCTTGAAACAACCTTCTCTGCGCGCGAGGCTGGGGGCCATCAGCCCCGCTTCCGATGCGGTGTGCCCCTTTTGCTCCACACCATTGATGGCAGGGACCCGATGGTTTTGCCCAGCGTGTGGGGTTGTTCGATACTAGCCGTGCGGCACCCCCGTTACAATCATGTGCTGGCGCCTGCTAACGAAGCGTAATTGCGCAGCCCACGGCGCAAGGATTAACGTGCTGTTGATTCGTTGAGCTGAGTTCGTAACGCGAGGAGACCAGCTATGATCACCGGTGCTCACGTCATCATCTATAGCCAAGACGCCGAAGCCGACCGCGAATTCTTTCGCGACGTTCTCAAATTTCCCGCGGTCGATGCCGGCCACGGGTGGCTGATCTTTGGGCTGCCTCCCGCCGAGGCCGCGTTTCATCCTGATGAAAAAAACGACCGGCACGAACTGTATTTCATGTGCGACGACCTGAAATCCACCGTGGAGTCGCTCCAGAAGAATAAGGTGAAGACGGGCGCAGTCAAAAAGGAACGGTGGGGAATTCTGACAGATTTGACATTGCCTGGCGGCGGCCGCATCGGCTTGTATCAGCCAAAGCATCCCACCGCGATCGAGCGGTAACGCCTGCTACACTGATGCGTTGAACCGTCCATCCCCAATATCCATCGAGCATCTGTGCTCCGGCGATCCCCGCGCGCTTGCCCGCGCTATCTCCATCGTCGAAAATCGCCGGCCCGAATCGGCCGATTTGCTGAAGGCTCTCTTCCCGCACTCCGGCCACGCAAACGTTATCGGATTGACTGGCCCTCCCGGAGCAGGGAAGAGCACGCTGGTCGACCGGCTGGCCAAGCATTATCGAAAGCAAAACCAGACCGTCGGCATCATCGCCGTCGATCCCACCAGCCCCTACACCGGCGGCGCGATTCTGGGCGACCGCATCCGCATGCAAGACCATTACTCCGATCCCGGAATTTTTATCCGCAGCATGGCTACGCGCGGTTCGCTCGGTGGACTGGCGCGCACTACCGCCGATGTAGCCACCATTCTCGACGCCTCCGGTCGCGACCGCATTCTGATTGAAACGGTCGGCGTTGGGCAGGACGAGGTCGACATCGTGCGCCTGGCTGACGTCACAGTAGTGATTCTCGTCCCTGGCATGGGCGACGATGTGCAAACCATCAAGGCCGGTATCATGGAGATCGCCGACATCTTCGTCATCAACAAGAGCGACCGCGAGGGCGCCGAGCGCGTGGAGCGCGAGATCCGCGCCATGCAGTCTCTGGACATTCGCAAAGATCGCTGGACGCCGCCCATCGTCAAGACCGTGGCCAGCGAAGGCACAGGGACAGAGGAACTGGCCGAAGCGATTTGTGGGTACGAGGTGTTTCTGACGAAAGAGAATCTGGCGTTCCAGAAAAACGTCGAAAACTGGCGAGAGCGCCTGATCGAAATGCTGCGCGACGCGATGCTTGAAAAAGCGCGCGCCCAAATTGCCGCCGCCAGCCTCGACCGTTACGCCGCCGAAATCGCGGAGCACAAGCGCGATCCATACTCGCTGGTGGAAGAAATTGTGAGCGGCGTGCAAGAAACGTTGCGGTAGAGACGGGGCTTGCCCCGTCTCGTCTCAAGAGACGGCGAAGAACGGGAATCAGGGCTTTTAGCCCAAGAGGTAACGGATGTTCAGCATTGATCATCTCGGCATAGCAGTGAAATCTCTGTCAGCAGCCAAGTCCATTTACGAGAAACTCGGCCTCACGGTCTCGCCCGAAGAAACCGTCGCTCAGGAAAAAGTCCGCCTCGTGATGGTCCCAGTCGGCGAGAGCCGCCTCGAGTTGCTCGAAGCCACCTCGGACGACTCCGCTATCGCCAAATTTATTGCGAAGCGCGGCGAGGGTTTGCACCACGTCTGCATGTGCGTTCCCGATTTGCCGGCGGCGGTTGCCAAGCTGAAACAAGACGGCGTCCGCCTCGTCTCGGAAGAAATCAAGACCGGAGCCGGCGGCCATCGCTACGTGTTCGTGCATCCTCAAAGCGCCGGAGGCGTGTTGCTCGAATTGGTAGACAGCGCACACTGATCGTCAATTTGGTAATTTCGTAATCGGATAATTGTGTAATTTCAAAACCGCATTGGGGCTCAAATTGCAAACCCAAATTACAAAATTACCCGATTACAAAATTACAAAATGCTTCTCCTCGCAACCGACACCTCGGGCAAGAACGGCAGCATAGCGCTGGCACGGGTGACCGTTGGCCGGAGCGAAGTTGACGTCGCGGAAGTAGTTCCGCTCTCAGGCGGCACTTTTTCCGCTCAACTTGTCCCTCAAATTGCGGCGCTGCTCGCCCGGCACGGATACACTAAATCCGATCTCGCCGCCTTTGCCGTGGTCTCGGGTCCGGGATCGTTCACTGGCCTGCGCGTCGGTCTCGCGGCCATCAAGGCTCTCGCAGACGCACTGCAGAAACCAATCGCTGCCGTCTCGTTGCTGGAGGCGGTCGCGTGGTCAAGCTCAACTCCAGGCAGAATGTTGGCCGCGCTCAATGCCGGCCGCAACGAAATCTACGCTGGCGACTACGAGCGCGCTGACGAAAACCCCGCTGACGACAAAAGTGCTTGCGATCAGCGGAGCGAGCGCAACCTCGACCCCGTACTGCTCAGGCACAGAGAACGTCTGCTGACACTCGAAGAGTTTCTTGCCGAAGCTAAAGCAATACCTGTCGTCACGCCCGACGCCGCACTCTTTGAATTGCTCCGCGCAAAAGGGCTGAAGTGTGAGCAAATCGACTATCCCGACAGCGGGGTCATCGCCCGCATGGGCTGGCAACACCTGCAGCGCGGGCAAACCGTTAGCCCCGACGAACTGGAAGCCAACTACATTCGCCGCTCCGACGCTGAGATATTTGCGCAGCCCCCGCACTAAGAATGAGACTAGTATGCCAATACGCATGACGCCCGCAGCCTCGAAACTCGCATCGATTCGCGCCGCACTATTGGACGATGTGCCCGCCATTCTTGTCATCGAGCAAGCCTCCCCCGCGGCGGCGCATTGGACGGCCGAACAGTACGCCGACAGAATTCAGGGTGACCAACAAGGCCAAACTCCCAGCGCACGGGAAGCATGCGTTCTGGTGGCCGAATCCCAGGGCAACGTCTGTGGCTTTCTCTGCGCGAGCATCCTCTGCACGAAGATAGTCGCGGGCGAATGGGAGATTGAAAATGTTGTGGTCGCGGAAAAGTTTCGCCGCCAAGGCATCGCCGCTGAGCTGATGCGTTCCCTCATCGCCCGGTGGGAGAAGTTCGCCGGCGCGGCGCTGCGGCTGGAGGTGCGGGAATCGAATGCCGCAGCCCGAGCGCTTTACACAAAACACGGCTTCCGCGAGACCGGCCGCCGCCGCGGATACTATCGTGACCCAATCGAGGATGCGGTTCTATACGCACTCCTCACTCCTCCGCCCGCTTTGACCTGACCCAACGCCGAATCTCAAAAGTTACCGACCCCGGGTTCGTGCCCGGCCATGTCATGTGACTGCTGGACGCGAGCTAACCTCCACATTCTGCACAAGTTCCAGTGCATTTCTGCGATTCCGACCGTGCCTCGCAAATGCACAAAATCCCTGATTGAAACCCCCACTCACCCTGTGCTACTTTTTAACAGAAAAGTAATAATTCAGGAGGGCTGCAAGGATGCTGACTCCACAAGGTTCTTTCCTGGCCAGTCATGAAGATTTCCAGCGACTGGTTCAGGAGCACTCGCAGTATTCACAAAGACTGGAATCCCTCACCCAAAAGCGATATCTCACCGACGACGAAAAATTAGAGGAAGTGCGGCTGAAGAAACTGAAGCTGCGCCTCAAAGATCAGATGCAACACTTGGAACGCCAGACCGCGCGCCAGTCTGCATAGACGATTGGGATTCGGCTTCCGATCCTTCCTTAACACCAAGAGAGCTGTAGTATGTGCTGGAACAAGGCGCGCCTAAGCGCCTTTTTTCATTGCAGTTATGTAGATTCTTGCTGCCCCGCTCTATAATCGTCTCAACTCCCATGGTTCGTGACGGATACTTCTACGGCATCGGCAGCGCAGTCGCGGCGGTGCTCATCGCCTGGCTCGCGGCGTGGCCTTACGCCGTCCCGGTGATCCTGCTTGGCATCTTCTGCCTCTGGTTTTTCCGTGATCCCGAGCGTCCGATCCCGAGCGATCCGGGCGCCATTGTTTCCCCCGGAGACGGCAAAGTCACCGACGTTTCCGCCGTCGCCTCGGACGCCAATTCCGGCGGAACTCAGTGCGCCCGCATCAGCATCTTTCTTAACGTCTTCAACGTGCACGTGAATCGCTCGCCCATCGCCGGGGTGATCCGGGAAGTGCATTACCAGCGCGGCAAATTCCTGAATGCGATGGCCGCCAGCTCGGCCGAGGAAAACGAACAGAACATTGTGACCGTGGAAGGCGAAGGCCGCACCGTAATCTTCAAACAGATCGCCGGCCTGATCGCGCGCCGTATCGTCTTTAACCTGAAAGCCGGCGATCGAGTCGCTCGCGGCCAGCGCGTCGGGCTGATCAAGTTCGGATCGCGCGTCGATGTCATCTTCGATCCCGATGCATCCATCCAGGTAAAGCTGGGCGAGCATGTCAAGGGCGGCTCCACCGTTCTCGCCGTGCTGCCCGCCCCAAAGTTAATCGCCCCAAAGTTAATCGATCCAAAGTTAATGGATCAACCCGTTGCGACCGGAGCGGGCGAACGGGAGGGCTCCTCGTGGAAGAGCTAACCCGCCACCGTCGCGATTCCGATCGTCCTCACGGACGCATGCGGAAAGGCATGTACATCCTGCCTTCGCTGTTTACCACCGCCAACATGGCAGCCGGCTTCTACGCGATTCTTGAGACGACCAAAGGCAGCGCCGCTGAGCCCTGGCATTTCGATTTCGCCTCCATGGCCATCGGGTTTGCCGTCTTTTTCGACGGCCTCGATGGCCGCATCGCCCGCATGACCCATACCGAAAGTGATTTTGGCCGCGAACTCGATTCGCTCGCCGACGTCATCACCTTCGGCATCGCGCCTGCTCTGCTCGCCTGGATGTGGGGCTTCCACATGCTCCCCGCCACGCTCGACCACCCGCTGCGCATCAAGGTGATTCAACTGGGCACGATTGCCTGTTTCGCCTTTCTCATGGCTGGGGCCAGCCGCCTCGCCCGCTTCAACATCACCACCAATCCTCAACCGTCCAATCCGGGGCGCCCCGGCAAGAAATATTTTGTCGGCATGCCGATCCCCGCCGGCGCCGGAGTGATCGCTGCCGTCGTCCATTTTCTGTCCGGAGAGCCGCTCCTCTCCTGGCAAACCTCGGTCAGTTGGCTCCTGATGGTGATGGTCGTCGGCTACCTCATGGTCAGCACATGGCGCTTCTACAGCTTCAAGGACATTGATTTCCGTTCACGCCGTCCCTTCCGCCTCATCGTCATTCTCGGCATCATCGGCTCTGCGATCTGGTTCTTTTCCGGACCCGTGTTGTTCGCCATCGCGATCCTGTACATGGTTTCGGGCGTTCTTTGGCGTTTGCAATGGATCTTCCGCCGAAAGCCGCCGTCTGCACCTCCACCCTCCCGTGAGGCATCTCTTACTCCATGACTCCTCTCTCGAAGTCCATAACTACGCCGGCAGATCTCCGCGGCGCCGATCATTATCGCGTCGCGATTGTAGGTGCAGCTTCGCTCATGGGGAAAGAAATCGCCGAAGTCTTGCGCGACCGGAATTTTCCCGCCGTCGATATTCGCCTGCTTGATGACGACGAGTCTCTCGGCCAGCTGGAAGCGGTCGGCGACGAGATGAGCTTTATCCAGAGCATTCGTCCCGAGCAATTCGAGCGCGTCGATTTCACCTTCTTCGCGGCCGATCCTCGCGCGACCCAGGCCAAATGGAAAACGGCGCGCGATCTCGGCAATACCATCATCGATCTCACCGACTCGCTCGAAGACGAGCCGGGAGCGACTGTCCGTTCGCCCTGGATCGAGCGCCAGACGGGCCAACCCGTGACGCCGCAACTGCAGCCTGGGCCGGTAGTGGTCGCCCATCCCGCTGCCACCGTTCTCGCTCTGCTCGCCTTGCGCGCCCAGAAATTCGCCAAAGTCGAGCGCATAATCGCTACTGTTCTTGAGCCGGCATCCGAGTACGGCCAGAAGGGCATGGATGAATTACACGAACAGACCGTGAACCTGCTTTCCTTTCAGAATCTGCCCAAGAATGTCTTCGATGTGCAGGTGGCGTTCAATATGGTCGCGCGTTTCGGGCCGCAATCCAGCCACTCGCTCAACGCCGTTTCCGAACGCATAAGGAAGCATTACCGCCAACTCGCTCCCGGCGTCGTCCAGCCATCGTTGTTCACCTTGCAGGCGCCAGTCTTCCACGGGCACGCCTTTTCTATTTACCTGGAGACGGAGCAGCCTGCTTCGGTCAAGGATTTCTCCCATGCCCTCGCCGGCGAGCACGTTGTCATCACCAGCGCTGACGACACGCCCAACAATGTGAGCGCGGCTGGTCAGGCGGACATCCTGGTCGCGCTTTCCGCGGATAGCAATCACAAGAACGGGGTCTGGCTCTGGGCGACCATTGACAACCTGCGCGTTTCGGCTCTTAACGCCGTCGAATGCGCGGAGACCATGACCGCCTCCCGCCCCAAGGGCCAGATTCAATGACAATGAGCGACACCCTGACTACGTTCCTGGGGTGCTCTGTGTACCTCTGTGTACTCCGTGGTTTGCGCTTTTTGCCGACACTTAATCGGAGTTTCCTGAGAACAGATCCGGCGAGGCCAGTTCAATGAAGCCCCGGGCTGCCAAGCACTGGACTGCCATGGTGACGCTCGGTCTGGGCCTCGTCGTCGCCGGTTGCGGCTACCACACTGTCAGCCACGCCGATGCTTTGCCCCCGACAATTCGAACCATCGCGATCCCCGGCTTTGTCAGCCACAGCCAGACCTTTCGTATCGAGCAACTCTTGACCGACGCGGTGGTTCGCGAATTCAATGCCCGCACCCAGTTTCATGTGGTCCCCGAACTTCGTCCGGACGCCGATGCCGTGCTGAAGGGAACCGTTCTATCGGCGAGTGCCGCTCCGCTTGCCTACGACGCGCAAACCGGACGCGCTGTCAGTGCTCTGGTAACCGTCAGCATGCAAGTGACCTTGACCGACAGTAAAGGAAAAGTAGTGTTTGAAAATCCTTCCTACCTTTTCCACGATCAGTACGAAATCTCGGCCGATCTGCCGCGTTTCTTTGAAGAGGATTCTCCCGCGGTCGATCGCCTCTCGCGCGATTTCGCGCGTACGCTTGTCGCCAATATACTGGAGGCCTACTGAAAAATTAATGCGCGCCTTCAGCCAAGCCGACCGCTTTCTCTCCGAACTGCAGTCCCGCAAGCTGAGGCCGGCTTATGTGCTGGTGGGCGATGAAGCCTTTTTCCGCAAGCGCTGCCGCGACGCTATCCTCGAACACCTCGTCGCTCCTGACTCGCGCGATTTCAGCGTCTTCGAGTTCGATCTCGGCGAAGCCTCGCTCAGCGAAGTTCTGGATCGCGCGCGCACGCCCTCGCTCATGGCGCCTTTTCAGGTCTTTTTCGTGCGCGGAGTAAAGACGCTCTTTGGCCGCGGTTCGAACGATGAGAAGATCGGCGCGATCGAGGAGTACTGCAAAAATCCCAATCCCGACGCGCTCCTCGTTTTCGTCGCCGACCACATCAGCATCCCCGCCGACGTTCGCCGCATGGAGATGACCGACAAGGATCGTTACCAGAAGATCCGTGAGGACCTCGGCCCGTTCTGCGGCATCGTCGAACTGTCGCGCGTCGAAGAGGGCGAAGCCGTCCGCTGGATCGGCGAATACTGCGCCACGCGCACCGTCAAGATCGATTCCGATGGCGCCCGCGAGCTGGTCGACGCGCTCGGCGGCGACATGATGATGGTCTCGAACGAGCTTGAAAAACTCATCCTCTACGTCGGCGAAAAGAAGAAAATCACGCTCGGCGATGTCGAGACCATGGTGCTCGCCGCCAAACAACGTTCGCTCTATGAGCTGACCGACGCCATTTCCGCGAAGGATCGCGTCCGCGCGCTCTCCATTCTCGACGCGCTGATGTCAACCGGCGATGGTGAGGAAGCCGCCATCGGCCACCTCTACATGCTGGCCAAAACTTTCCGTCAGATGCTGGTAATCCTTGAACGCAACGTGCGCGATCAGCGCATGCTCTGGGCAGCGCTGTGGCAAGGGTTCCGCGTGCCGCCGTTCGCGGCCGATGACATTATCCGCCAGGCCCGGCGCTACAAATCGAAGCGCGAACTGACGCGCGCCATTCGGCTGGTAGCCAAAGCTGATCTCGCCTTGCGCTCGAATCCTCCCGGCAAGCGCCTGATCCTCGAAAAGCTCGTGCTCGACCTGGCCGGCGAACCGAAACTCGAAGCTCCCGGCGGATGGATGCAGGAGGAGCTGCCGGTTTAGGGCAGGTCTACGCTCGCCTTGGTGCTGTGGCCGCATGATTTTTTTCTACGCTGGCTGCGCCGGGGGCGAGTCGCCCCCGGAACCGCCGGCAAGGTGCCGGCGCTACGGTCCCGGTCTTGTGGTAATAATCTCTCGGTCTGGGTACTAGTGCCATGCTGAACCTGCGCGCCTATCTCGATCGCATCGCTTATTCCGGCTCAATCCTGCCTTCGGCGGAAACTTTGCACGCGCTCCATCGCGCGCACATGCTCGCCGTTCCCTTTGAGAATCTCGACATCCACATCGGCCGTCCCATCATTTGCGACGTGGATCGCTTTCTTCACAAAATTATCAACGAGCGCCGCGGCGGTTTTTGCTATGAACTCAATGGAGCCTTCGCCACACTGCTGCGTGCGTTGGGATTCCACGTGACTCTGCTCTCCGCCCGCGTGATAGGCGCCGACGGCAGCGTTAGTCCCGAGTTCGACCACCTCACGCTGCGTGTCGATCTTCGGGCTTCAGAACTCTCAGCTTCAGAACCCCCAGCTTCAGAACGCCGAGCTTTAGAACCCCCACGTCCGGCTGCTCATGAAGTCAGCTCTGACCCTCCATGGCTGGCCGATGTGGGTTTCGGAGACAGCTTCATCGAGCCCTTGCGCCTCACGCCCAATGTCGAGCAACACCAGATAGGCCGCGTCTATCGTTTGAATGAAGTCGAAGGCGCATTCCACATGGAAGTGAGGGCCGACGGGAAATGGAAGAGACAGTATTCGTTTACGCTGCAACCAGGTAATCTCTCCGACTTCGCGGATATGTGCCGCTATCACCAGACCTCGCCCGACTCCCACTTCATGCGTCATCGTATCTGCTCGCGCGCCACTCCCGAGGGACGCATCACGTTATCGGATTTAATGCTGATCGAGACTCGCGATGGTCGACGCGAAGAGCGCGAACTGGGCGGAGAAGAGCAGTGGCGCGCAAGCCTGCGGGAATTATTCGGAATTGATCTGCCGGCAGCATCAGCGTGAGCGATGCCATGCCGAGCATCTAGTCGCCAAATCGTTCCGCCGCGCGCGCCTTCGCCTTGGCTGCTTCTTCTTCGCGATTCTTCGGCGGCGCACTCGTCTCCAGCGACCGTAGAAGCTTCATTGAAACTTGAGCTACGTCTTCGATGGCAGAGAGAAAGGCGGCTTCGTTCGCCTTCGACGGCTTGGTGAACCCGCAGATTTTCCTCACGAACTGCAGCGACGCCGCCCGCACCTCGTCCTCGGTCACGGGCGGATCGAAATTGAAAAGGGTTTTGATATTCCTGCACATGCAATACTCCTTGCCATAATGGTAGCAACCGTGCGTCGGTTGCGCTCGCCCAGTAGGTCACGAGTTGCAAGTCAGGAGCTGCGAGCCGCGAGTCTCGCGTGCCTGCTCGCGACTCGCGGCTCACAACTCGAAGCCGAAAGCCCCAAGCCTGTCACGCTAGATTGATCATGCTAGATTGATTCATGCGTCAAATTCTGCAGCAACGCTCGCTGCGATTTGTGTTTGTGGCGAACGTGATCTCCATGCTGGGCAGCGGAATGAACTCCGCCGCAGTGGCCTGGACCATCCTGCAGAAAACCCATTCTGAAATGGCGCTCGGGACTCTGGCCATTCTGCAAACCATCCCCGCCATGCTGATGCTGCCTTTCACGGGCGTCATCATCGACCGCGAAGACCGCCGTCGCCTCGTGATGATGCTCGACGCCGCGCGCGCCATAGTGATCGCCGTGGTCATGACGCTCGCCTTCCTTCACCGCGTTCAGGTGTGGCAACTCTACCTGATGAACACGCTGGTGGCCGCGGGCTTCTGGATGTTCTGGCCGACGGTCACCGCGCTCATCCAGGAACTCACGCCGGAAGGTGAATTCGTGCGCTCGAACACGCTGTTGCTCGCGGGGGTGCAGGGCGGATGGATGATCGCCGGCGCGGTCGTCGGATTTGTCTATGAACACATCGGCCTCGGCGGAGTGTTGCTGATCGACGTCAGCACCTACGTGGTTTCCTTCCTCTGCTACTTCGCGGTGCGGCAAGGCCGGCGCGTGGTGCCCCGTCCCGCCGAGCTCAAGCACGATCTCGAAGCCGCGGAAACCGCAGCCGGAAGATTCCTGCGCGAGATGCGGGAAGGCCTGGTATTTTTGCGCAACAATCGCCGCGTGGTTTTTCTGGGCACGAGCTGGGCTTTGTTTCTGGGCGCGATGATGACGGGCGTGGTCGTAACCGCTCCCCTTAGTGACCGCGTCTTCCATGCGGGCGCAAGCGGCTACGGATGGCTGAATGCCGGGTGGGCCGTGGGGGCGTTTCTGAGCGCGGCTTATTCTCCCTGGCTGATGGCTCGCGCTGGCTCGCGCCTGTCGATTGCGATCTCGATGCTGCTGCTGACGATTGCGATGGCGCTTTCGCCCTTCTCGCCATGGCTGGCAGTGGCTGTACTTTTCTATGGGCTGGCGGGATCGGCGCGCGGCGTCAGCGGCGTCGCCATGAACACCAGCCTGATGGAGCAGGTGCCTCCACATTTCATGGGAAGAGTGCAGAATACCTTCTACTTTTTTGGGACCGCGTTGCAGATCGTGCTTGGCTTCACGGTGGGAGCGGTCGCTTCGCGCGTAAGCCTGGCCGCCGGCTTCGCGGTAATCGCGGCTGTGTATGCGGTCGCGTTTGGCAGCGCGTGCTGGCCAGTGGAAGCGACCAAGGCGATGGCAACCGCTGCCGACTAGCGGAGATCTGATTCACCACGGAGGCACGGAGTCACGGAGAAAGGCCAATTCTTATTGTCTGTTTCCCGGAATTAGCCCTTGACTGGTGTAGCTGCGCCAGCCGGCAGGAGTTAAGGTTGGGCTTTTCTCTGTGACTCCGTGCCTCCGTGGTGAATTACGCAAGCCAACCAGCGCTGGTATCCTTTACGTTTCCTGGTGAGGAGACTCTCGTTATGTTTGAAGATCTGAAGGATAAAACTGCGGTCGTTTTCGGCGTTGCCAACAAGCGCTCGATTGCGTGGGCGATTGCGCTGGGACTGCACTCGGCGGGCGCAAATCTGGCCATTACATATCAGAACGAGCGCATGGAAATGGAAGCGAAAGATTTGATTCTGTCGCTCCCGGGCGCAGAAGCCTTCATGTGCGATGTGTCGAAGGACTCCGAAATCGCGCAGCTTTTCGAAAAGCTGAAGGCTCGTTACGGAAAACTTCATGCCCTGGTGCATAGCGTGGCATTCGCTCCGGCCGAAGAATTAAAAGGGGATTTCGTGAACACGACGCGCGAGGGTTTCCGCATCGCGCATGACGTAAGCGTGTATTCGCTGATCGCGGTTTGCCGGGCGGCAGCGCCGCTCATGGAAGATGGCGGGAGCGTCATCACCATGACCTACTACGGCGCCGAAAAAGTTGTGCCCCATTACAACGTGATGGGCGTAGCCAAGGCTGCGCTCGAATGCACCGTGCGCTACCTGGCGCAGGATCTGGGCAGGAAGAAAATTCGCGTCAATGCGATTTCCGCGGGTCCGATAAAAACCCTTGCTGCGCGCGGCATTTCCGGCCTCGGCGACATGCTGAAATCGCACGCCGAGCGTGCGCCGTTGCAGCGCAACGTGGAGGTCGGCGAAGTCGGCAGCACGGGAGTATTTCTCGCCTCCGACGCGAGTTCGGGAATTACCGGGGAGACGATCTACGTGGATTGCGGCTACAACATCATGGGGTTCTAGGATCAGGTCTCAGGTCTCAGGTCTTAGGTCTTAGGTTTCAGGTTTCAGGTTTCGAACCTATAGAGTTCCGGCGCCGGCCACACACCAGCCCTGGGACAAAAACTCAGCGATCGACGATTCCTGAATTCCTTCCTGTACGCGGAGTTCATCGTTCAGAAAATGATACGAGAGCTGGGCTGCGTCCGAATCGACCCGGTCGATGCGAATGCGATTGCCATCGCGATCGGCACAGATGAGTCCAACGGCAAGGTCGGCGGCTGTGGCTTTTCTGACTGTCTTAATGGAGGGTGCCTGTGTATTCTGGGGCATCGCTGATTGGATGCGGAGGAGGCTGCGCACGATTGCGGATCTGTAGCCTCAACTGGCCGTGCCAGCGGCGGTATCCTACCCCCGGGTCTCAAAGTGCTTGCCAGATCAGGCATTCCGGGGCATCATGAGGAAAGTACGAGCAATCGCGTGATCGTTTTTACCGTGTTTGCTGCCGCCCTGCTCTTCTCGACGGTTCGGGAATGGAGCGCGCCTGTGAGTTGCCCGCGGCTGGAAGTGACCCGTTCTCGATAACGTGCTGGCCGCTCCGCCGTGGGCTCCGCCTGTTGGAGCGAGTTGGTGTTTTGGGGAATTAGTATTTTCCTCGAAATACCGCCTGATCGATGTCCGGCCAGAACTCTTTTAGTACGTTGAACATGCCGTCCAAGCCCACCTGCGTTCCCCAGCGTTGATAGGTTTTCACCCAGGGGTTGTATTCTGACGGGTAATACACATTGCCGATGCCCGCGGCCGCTCCGGCTCCAACGATCTCCGATAGATTGAAGGTTCTCTTCCCCGAGTTAGTTCTGGTAATGAACAGGCGGCTTACCGCATAGCCGGTGCGCTTGACGAATCCGCCTTTGCCGAGGGTGTAGTATCTCGGGTCTTCTCGGGTTGCCGCCGGCACAATCGCCTCGGTCATATAGTTTTCTACCGCGCCGTCGACAAAGAGGTGCCAGTAGTATTTGCCGTAGCCCTCGGCGCCCTGCCCAAAGGAGGGCTGCGATTTGCCGGCCATCGCAATTCCCGCGAGCCCCCCGACGAAAATAACATCGGAGTAGTCGAAGGTATCCTGGGTCGCGAGCCAGAATTCATTCTTGAAACTCAGCGGTGGCAACTGCGTGTTGGCGCTGACCGCACGAAAATTTGGGATGATCCCCAGAATTCTCTTGGGCTGCTTACCAAACTGGTCACTGGGGTTGGTTGTTTCAGCGGAGCTGATTGCGGGTGTGGGCGCGTCCGGCAGAGAGGGTTTTCCATCCGTGGTCGCGCCCGGCTGCTGAGATTCTGTTGTGGCCAGCGAAACATCGGCCAGCGTTCCCTGTACCGTTCCTTGCGGGGATTGTTCTCCCGCGCTCGTAGGTCCCTGGGCTTGAGCTGACGCCGTTCCCAACGTCGCCGCCAGCGCTACCGCCATGCAAAATGATCGAATCGCTTTCAAATCTCCCCCCGCATTCGTATTTTTCCGTTCGGGCCTATCGGCTGTGCTTTCGCATGATTGCTGTTCAGAGTTGGATTGCAATAACTTGTGTTTGGATGCAGGCTGCGGCAGAGAACGGGTAAGTGTGCCGGACCGGAAGGGTCAGTCGGCTGCTTTCTGCAGGTGACGGGCGCGTCTCCTCTTCAAATAGTTGTGCACATCGGGCCAAAACTCCTTCAGCTCATTCCCGAACGCGTCGAGGCCCATTTGCACTCCCCAGTTGTTGAGATTCCCCGAAACGGTTCGATCCTCGGCGGGATAATATGCATTCGAAATGGCAATCGCGGTTGCGTTACCCGCAAATTCGGGGATATTGAACATGTGCGAGCCGGAGTCTTTTCGGGCGACGAAAATACGGCTGATGGCATAGCCGAAGCGGTGCCCGAACGAACCCCTGCCCAATCGAAAATAGCGAGGATCTATTTTCAGGATCGTGGGATAAACGCCACCCACCATGATATTGCCATCCACCTGATCGGCAAAAGCGGCTCCATACCGCTTCGCATATCCCTTCATTCCCTGTCCGAATTCATCATCGGAATTTTCCGCCTGGCGGATGGCCGCCACAATGCCGATGATCGTGAATTCATACGGGTCGAAGGATCCCTTTGCCGCCATGGAGAACTTGTCTTTCCAGGAGACCGGCGCCACTTGCGACTGGCTATCTACCGTCAAGTAGTTCGGCATTACATAAAACATCCGGTCGTTCTTTTTCTTCTCTGAATCTTCCTGGACCGGGCTGTCTTGATTCCGAGAATTACTCTGGGTGGACGTCTGACCCCCCGGCTTATCCGGCTGCGGAGGACTGGCCGCAGGCGGTTGGGAGGACTGGGCGGGACCCGATGCCTGGGCCGGTGGGGCGCTTTGACCTGCGCAAAAAATCGCAGAGGACAACATTGACACGGTCAGCAGGCCCACGAGTGCGCAATAGCCAAATTTCAATTTGATTATGGCTCCAGGTTCAGTTGATGAGATGCGACGAGACGATGATCGCGACAGTATTCTCGTGGCCAGCGGGAATTTCCAGTTTATCAACTTTTGGACGCCTTGGGCCGACTGAGCGCCTTACTCCACCGCGAGTTATGGATGGCGATGGAGCACGTGGGTCGCAATATCTGGCCAGAACTCGCGAAAAGTATTGGTGAGCGCGTCCCGTCCCATCGCCCATCCGTACTTGACGGCAAGTGCTCCCGCAGTCCGGTCGGGGCTGGGGTAATAGGCTGTTGAGATACCTTGCGCCATGGCGCGGCCGAACACCTCCGAAGCATTGAAAGTGTTGTGCCCGTGATAGTCAGGCGTGATGAGAATGCGGGAACCCGCATAGATAGCGCGCTTCAAGATTGGGCCCTCGCCCTTGGCATAGTAGCGCTCGTCCTCGTGAAGAAAGGTTGGCAAGGCAAAAATCACCAGATAGTTGCCGTCCGTCTTATCGACTAAGCCCCGCCAGTAATATCGGCCGAAGCCGTCCACGCCCTTGCCTAATTGCTTATGCGCGTCCGTGCCCTCCGCCAGCAGTGATGTAATGCCCACAAAGATGAATGACGAATAGTCAAAGCTGTTCTGCGTGGCAATCTTGAAGGCCTGTTTAGGAGTGGGCGGAGGCGGGATCGCTCCCGCGCTGACCGCCCGGTAATTGGGCATGACGCCGAGGATCCTTTTGGGTTGCCGTTTCGATTCGGGGACCTCGGCCTGCGCGCCGGCATGGCTGGGAGCATCGGGCAGATTGGCGCCCGACTTGTCTGCCGGAGCTGGTGCCTGGCTCGCTGGGGCCGATGATTGCGCGGGCGGGTTCGCCTGGCTTTGGCTGGGCGCCGTGGTCACCGGCGCGCTCTGGGCGGCACAGAAGACAGCAATGCCCAGAAGGAATGTCAGCAGGCAGGCAATTGCGAAATGCTTTCGTTTCAAGCTAATTTTGCTCCAGATTCAGAGGATTAAGGAACGCGT
Organism: uncultured Acidobacteriaceae bacterium; assembly: GCA_963821295.1. Classification (GTDB taxonomy): domain Bacteria; phylum Acidobacteriota; class Terriglobia; order Terriglobales; family Acidobacteriaceae; genus Acidiflorens. Next base: position 101,166 of record CAWGDB010000007.1, read on the forward strand.
CCGATGAGGGCGGATTCAACGGTTGTGCCGCTGGATACGCCGCTCGCTGTCGCCAAGTGTCTCCAATGTGATTTCGACGTTTCGATCGCGTTGCAACCGTGGGAATTTCTCTCCCCACTCTATCAGTAAGATGCTATTGGGAGCGAGGAGGTCATCGAGGGCCAGGGTTTCGAATTCGCGCTGGGTTTCAATGCGGTAAAGATCGATATGGTAAAGATCGGCGCGCCGCGACCGATATTCGTGGATAAGGGTGAAAGTGGGGCTGGTGACGTCCTCGGCGCGAGCGGCCTGGAAGCCCTCGGCGATGCCCTTCACGAGGGTGGTTTTGCCGGCGCCGAGGTCGCCCCTCAGAAGCACGATCAGCGGCGGCGACAGCTCGGCGGCCAGGTTTCGGCCGTAGGCGATCGTCTCCTCGGCGGAGTGCGTGATGGTCTCGCTCGTCATACCAAGCTCCAGCTCCAAGCTCAAAAAGAGCCAGGCTCCGGAAAGCTCAGTATAGCGACAGCTTGCCGTCGAACGCCGTGCCGCTCACAGTCCCGCGTGTGACGGCTCGGAAATTTGACGGATCGAACTGCGATCCAGAGCGGTATCCAGCGCCAGGCTGAGCTTGTTGTGATCGCCGTCGCCCAGGGCAACAAATCGGAAAGGCTGGAGACACGCGCTCTGCGCCTTAGGCATGGGCTCGAGCATCTCCGCCATGCCAAAGACAGGCCCGGAGCTGGTCTGAAAAGCGATTTCCACGAAATCGCCGGTGGAAAGCTCCTTCTGAAGTTGTAGCAGGCCGCCGGTAATGGAGATCGATTGGAGTTTTGCGCGCGCTCGCTGGCCTCCGTCGGCAAGAATGGCAGCCGGAACGGATCCATTAAGTTGTATACGGGGCGCACGCCGGTTGGCGTCAGTTCGGGGGAAGTGGGTCATAGCCAATAGAACTATGACATCTGCGGTTCCCCCGCGGCAGATTACCAAAGCACCTGTACACGGGCGTATGCTGGGAGGAAGCCAGACAAGTTCAAGTCGCTCCCCGGTTTGCGATAATGACGGCAGTAACTTTTCGTCAATGGCCGGCAAGAGTACGTTTGTAGAAGTGGTCTGGCTGGGCAAAGCTCGGGTAATGTGAGGGTTGGGAGACATGCGGGAAGCTAGAGTATGGTGGTTTCGCAGTGCGGTGGTGGCGGCTTGCGTGCTGGGAGCCTTGCTGACAGGGTGCTCGCGGGATCCGAATGTTCGCAAGCAGAAATACCTGGAAAGCGGCCAGCGCTACTACGATAAAGGGGAATACCGGGAAGCTGCTATTCAGTTCCAGAACGCCATCCAGGTCGACTCGCGGTTTGTGGATGCGCACTACAGGATGGCGCAAACGGCGCTCAAACTGGGGCAATGGCAGGGCGCTTTGCAGGAATTCGACACCACCACCCAACTCAATCCCGACCACTACGCCGCCCGGCTGGAAATGGCCAAGCTTCTCATTTATGGCCACGAGTATCAGGGGGCGAAGCCACAACTCGACCTGCTGCTGCAAACGCAGCCCAACAATCCCGATGTCTATCTGGCGCTGGCAACTTACTATGACGCTACCAAAGATACGGGCGCTGCGCTGAGCGCCTTGCACAAGGCGTTGCAACTGGATCCGAAGCGTTCCGACGCTTATATGAGTCTCGGAATACTCGATGTGCAGGGGCAACAGTGGGCCGAGGCGGAGGCAAATCTTAAGAAAGCGGTTGAACTGGCGCCGAAGTCGATCGATGCGCAGATAGCTCTCGGCAATTTTTATCAAACTCGCGGCCGCTTTCCTGAGGCGGAACAGGAATATCGCCGGGCCATTCAAAGCGCTCCCAACGATCCCAGCGTCCGGCTTTCTCTGGCGGGCCTATTCCTGGCGGAGAACAAACTGGCCGACGCGGAAAATTTTCTACGTCAATCGACGAAAGATTTTCCCGAAACGTCGATGGGCTACTGCATGCTCGGCAATTTTTATATTCAGACCAACCAGATCGACAAAGCCCTCGCCGAATATGCGACTTTGCACCAGGGGCATCCCCGGGATCCGGTGGTCCGCAAAAACTACACCAAGCTGCTGATCATGAAGGATCGCCTGGATGAGGCCCGCAAGCTGAATGACCAGGCTCTAAAGTCGAACTCTTCCGATATCGACGCCCAGATTTTCAAAGGTGAGATCGAAGTTCGCAGTGGGAAAGCAGACGATGCCGCGAACACGCTGCAGAGCGTGCTGAAAGTCGATCCCGATAACGCGGAGGCGCACTTCCAGCTCGGCCTGGCATTCAACCAAATCGGAAACGCCAACCGGGCGGAATCCGAATGGCAGGCTGCGGTCCGGTTGCAGCCGGAACTGGTGGATGCGCACCGTGCCTTGGCGGGCGTGGCGATGCATCGCAGCGATTGGTCATTTCTGGCGCAAGAGGCGGACCAGCTTATTGCCTTACAACCTGCGGATCCCCAGGGCTACTGGCTGCGCGCGATGGCCGACATTGGCCGCAATCAATATCCCAGCGCGGATGAATATATCAAGCGGTCCCTCGAGAAAGACCCGAACAATCCGGCCGCTTATCTGCAGCTGGGAAACTTGCGGATGGCGCAGAACCAATTGGCGGAGGCCGAGCGGGCTTACCAGCAGGCTCTCGATCAGAATCCCAACTCGATCGATGCCATGGACGGCGTGATCAAGGTCGACTTGATGCAGAAGCAGCCGGACAAGGCGATGGCAGCGCTGAAAGCGCAGCTTGCCAGGAATCCCGGCAACTCCGGATTTCACACCTTGCTGGCCGATATGCTGAAGGACAACAAGGACATGGCAGGTGCGGAAGCGGAGTACAAACGCGCCGCCGATTTGAATAATAACAACGTTGCTGCCGTGGTCAAGCTGGGCATGGTACAGAGCCAGCGCGGCGCTCCCGACATGGCATTGCAGACTTACATGGACGGGGCCCGCAACAATCCTAAAGAAGGCGCTTTTTATTTGCTGGCAGGCAGCATCTACGAAAGCAAACAGGATTGGGACCATGCGAAGCAAATGTATGAGAAGGTGCTCGCGCTGCAGGCGGATAATCCTGTGGCCTCAAATAATCTGGCCTATGTAATGCTGCAGCAGGGCGGGAATGTGGACGTCGCCTTCGCCATGGCGCAGACCGCGCGCCGCCAGCTTCCCGATAATGCCAGCTCCGCGGACACACTGGGATGGGCGTTCTATCACAAGCACGTTTACAGCTCGGCCATTGGGTTGTTTCAGGAGGCGGTCCACAAGGAACCAGACAACGCCATCTACAATTATCACCTGGGTCTGGCCTACGCCAAGAACGGCCAGACCGCGCTCGCCCGGCAGCAGCTCGAGCGGGTAGTGAAGATGAAGCCCAATTCCACTGAGGCTGAGGACCTGAGGCGCGCTCTGGCTGAGATGAAGAGCTAAGGTAGCTCTGATTCAGCCCCCGTGGTTGGCGCTTTTTTGCCGCCACTTAATTAAGCTCTGGTTAAGACCCTGAGTCTCCGTGCCCCTCTGTGTCCTCTGTGGTTCGCGCTTTTCGTCCGCACTTAATCAGAGCTTCCCTGGAGCCGAAAGCCTAGTTCTCGCTCTCTACCGGCGGCGCCTTGGGAGCTGGAAGCGCTTTCATCCCCTTGCCGGCCTTTCCCGGCGTCGGTGTAGGAGCCGGAGAAACCTCTGGCGCGGCTGCCACCGTTCCTTTGCGAAGTTCAATGTCTCCCTTATCGCAATTGATCGCCATCCGCGGGCCGTTGGTCCCGATCGAGCCACTGGCGCTCGACTGGTTGTGTTGATTTTCGATCTTGATCTCGCCAAAGTCGCTCTGAATTTCTCCCTCGCGCGTACGGGCCTCAACTTTGATCGCCGTATTGGGCGGAATCGAAATCTGCACGTCGCCCTTGCGGTTATCGATCTGGATGTTTCCCGGGTTGTGCACTCCGACCTCGACCGTGCCGTTGGTATCTTCGAGGCGAAGATCTCCCGACAACCCTTCGAGCGAGATGTCTTTCGAGCGCGTCGTCAGGTGCATCGGCCCGGCTAGCGAATCGGCGCGCAAGTCGCCCGAGTCGAGATCCAGCCGGCCGTCGAGATGCGCGATCTCCATGTCAGTGCGCGAGGAGTGGAAGCTCACCGTCTTCGTCACCCGAATCAGGCGCACGCTCTCCTGGAACTCGCCATTCAGGTGCACGGCTCCGTCCACGTCTTCAATCGCAATTTCATTGGCCTTGCCCTGAATGGTGACATCGCCCTTGATGTGCTGCATGCGCGCTGAACTATGGTCCGCATTCAGGGTCGCATTCCCGGTCACATCGTTGAGGTTCACCTCGCCGTGCTGGTGATTGATGTCGACGCTTCCGGTCGTGCCGGTCACCGCGACATCGCCCCGGCGCGAGGTAATGACGAGATCCATATTGCGCGGTACGTACACATCCATGTCGACCGTTACGCCCTTGTTGCCCGCCCCCTCGATGTTCGCGTTCAGCACCATGACTTTATCCGCCGGCGTGATGGTGACGTCGGTCTTGTGGTTGATCTGGTCCGCGTCCTGTTGATTCTCCGCGTGCACCTTCTTGCGCCAGCTGACTCTTACCTTCTTGTCGTCGGCGACGTTGACCGTGACCGTTCCACGATCGTCATTGATCCTCAACCCGGTGGTTCCGGCTGGAAGCGGGGTATTGAGTTCGCCGTTGTAATCGAACGAAGAGCCGCCGAAGATATCGTCAAAATCGTTGTCGTCGATCTGGAACTGGTTGCGAAGGTTTCCCCAATCCACGCGCGACGCGCCGGTAGCGATCAGTCCGCCCATGATCAGAAACAGCATCAGGAAAACGCCGCCGACTCCGATGCCGCGGCTGGGAAGCCCGGCGCGCTTGGACTGCTCGTGCTCAATCAGCTTGATGACGCCCCACAGGATCAGCAGCGCCGGCCAGTAACGCCCAAACATCATGGTGAGCCCATGCCAGTTCAACACTCCCATGGTGCCCATCAGGAACAACAGGCCGAGCAGGATCAGAACAACCGCCCCGGCCATCGAGCGCGGAGGCCGCTGCGGCGGCGGCGGATAAGCTGGTGGTGGCATGACCGGGCTAGCCATGGTTCACCTCACTCGACTTTCCTTCACTCGAAGCCGCCGGTGAAGAAGGCGGCATGGGCGGTGGAGGAGCCGGCGGAGGCGCGAAGCCGCTTCCCAGAGACGTTGCAGAACCGATCCCGGGCCTGGAGCCTTGCAGGAGCTTGGCGACTCCTACAAACAGCAGAATCACCGGCCAGGTGCGATTGAACCCGGCTACGTTTGTAGTATCCAGAAGACACAACACGCCGATCGTAAACACCAACGCGGGTCCGACGAGCCGCTGTCTGCAGAAGCGAGGATCGGCCGAACGAGGATCGGTCGAAGCAGGCGCGCCTAACAAGCCGTAATTGCGGGCAAAGAGCCACGCGCCGAGGCCCATCAAAAGCACAGGCCAGAATTTATCAAAGCCGTTTTCAAATATTCCAGCGGTGTGTAGCAGGAAGACCGCGCCCAGCAAAATCAGCACAATCGCGCTGGCCGGGATCTTCGACGAGGTGTCGGTTTTGGCGCCGCCCCCTCCAAATGTGCCCGCTCCAAAACTTGCCGCCAAGCCGTAAGGATCCGGAGGTGGCATGCCCGCCTGCAGAGCGCGCGCCGAGCGCACCGCATCGATAATCTGGTAGACGTAGAAGAAAGCCAAGCCGAGCCCGCAGATGACGCCAAGAAGATCGCTGTGCGAGCTTTCGGAAGCTGCGTTACAACCGGCGACCAGCAACCCGAAGATGGCCAGATGCGCCAGTCCCTTGGCATATTGTCCGGTATAGACTGAGCCCACGCCGAAGGGGAAGAATCCCGCCAGAATCCCGGCCACGGTCGGGTTGGGACCGCTGGGCACGGGGATTGGGACGGGGCGAGGCGGCGGCATCACTGGCGGCACGGCTCCGATGGGCGGGGGCACAAATCCCGACGCCGGTGCGCCGCCGGACACCGAGGCGCCTTCCATCCGGCTCCCCAGGCAATCTTCGCAATAGATCACGCCCCGCACAGGACGCGTACAGTTCGCGCACAGCGCTTTCCCGCAGGTGCGGCAATAGGCCACCGCTGACGCATCAGCATGATTGGCACAGTTCATACAAACCTCCTGCTCGTGGAAGGACAGCTCCGAGCTACGAGTTGCGAGCTCCGAGCAAGCAACAGCTCGCCGGTAGCTCGCGGGTTGCTCGAGACTCGCGGCTCGAGGCTCGCGACCTGTCCACGAAAAACTCGTTCTGAGCGCACTTGGTTCCCGTGCACCTCCAGTGCCGCCAGCACCATCTGGCCTTCCTGGCGAGAGTAGTTACGATCCTGTCTTGGGTTCGGTTGTCCACTGGTATCGTTCTTGCGATTTTCTTTTTGCGGTTTCGGCCCGGGCTCGGCCGGAGCGGTCGCGCGTTTCAGTTCTCGCACCTTCGATTCAATCTCGTACACGAACCGGATATTGTCGTAGTACTTCACCACTTTGATCTGCGCGTCATTGTACGCGTGCCGCACCGCCGCCGGACGCAAATCGAGCCTCGCCAGGTCCGCGGCCTTGACGCCTGCCAGGCTCAGGATCATCGAGAACGAAAAGAAGATCATCCCGAATGACATGGCAAAGCGCGGCTGGCGCACGACCGCCGCGACCGGAGCGAACCATGAATCCCACCACTCCCGCGCGCGTTCGCCGAAGGGTGCTCTCCCATTCGCTCCCGCAGCCGCTGCTGACCGCGTGCTCACGACTCCGCTGGTTGCCACCAGAATGTTGTGTACCAGATAAGCCGGCGGCTCGACCGGTTCGAGCGACCGCAGCCACTGGCGCCCCGCCTCGACATCGGCGAACAGCGGACCGCAAACCGCGCACATCCGCCGGTGCGCATCAAACCTTTCCTTGCGTGCTCCGGTCAACTGCCCGTCATCGTCCAGGGCATCCATCAGTAGGGCTTCGAACTCTGTGCAATCAGCCCCGGGTTTTGTTTCTCCTGGCATCAGATCACCTGTTTATATGTACGTTGTAGGAGGCGCGCAAGTTCCGCGCGCCCCCGGTTAATTCTTGACTTGACGGTCCCCTCGGGAACCCTCAAAGCCGTGGCAATTTCCTTGTAGTCCATGTCCTGCAGATCGCGCAGAATGACCGCCTCGCGCAGTTCCGGAGAGAGCCTCTGCAGCGCCTGATGCACCATTTCGCGCGCTTCCGAGCGCTGGACGGCGTGATCGGGCGGCAGGCTGCGGTCGGCGATCTGGTCTCTCAGGGGCTGCGCATCCTCGTGCTCGGAAGGCGCGGTATCGAGCGAATCGGTCAGGCGATCGCCCTTGCTCTTGCGGAAGTGGTCAACCAGCAGGTTTCGCGTGATCGCTGTTACCCAGGTCATGAACGCACCCTTACCAGAGTCATACGTGCTCAGAGTGCGGTACATCTTGATGAAGACCTCCTGGGTGAGGTCCTGGGCGTTCTCCGCGTCGCCCGCAAAGCGGTAGCAGACGTTGTAGATGCGGCGGTGGTAGCGCTGAACGATCTCCTCCCAGGCCGCGGCGTCGCCCCCAATGCAGCGACGGACAAGCAATCCGACAACCTGGGCTTCTTCCATACCTGGACTCGAGCTGCGCGCCTAACCTAAATTGTCATCCTGAGCGAAGCGAAGGACCTGCTTTCTTGCTCGCACGCCGCCCAACACCACAAGAGAAATACGTTTCTGTAGGACGGGAAGTTCCCTTGAATCATGGAGCTAGCGATTGTAGCAGGAGAAATGCGGGTGCGAGGATATACCGATCCACGTTATCGGAACGGATTCGCCACGGCGACGCCGAAATATTCCTGGCCTTCATTGAAGTCTTCCGACAGGATTCGTGCGCAGCCGGCGCGCTCTGCGGCGGCGACGATCGTGCCGTCGTAGAAGTGGATTCCGTAGGCCGCGCGTGCCTCCACCGCGCGTCGAACGATTTCTCGATCGGAGACAACCAACTTGATCGGCGAAAGCTTGTCCAGAATGGCGGTTACGGCGTCCGGAGTGGCCGACATTTTGTGGAGCAAGGTGGCGCCGAATTCGGCGAGCACCTGTGTGGAAACTACAAACTTCCCCTCGACCGCTCTTCTCACCAATTCCTGAGCTACGCGTTGTTTGGCGGGGTGATCGAACTGGTAGGCATACACAAGGACGTTCGTATCGAGAAAATCACCGCCGCTCATACAAGTCTTCCCGCTTCCAGGTGCGTTCTCCCATGCGGAATTGGAACTGCTTGAAGCTTTCTTCCAGCGCTTCCAACTCCCTCCGCTTGCGTCCCGACTTGGCGTGTTCAGCGGCCAATTCTTGCAGATGCGCGCGCACCAGGCCGGTCAGCGTCGTATCTCGCTCAACCGCGATTTTCCGGACTTCCTTGACGAGATTTTCATCCAGCGAAAGCGTAATATTCACGTACCCATAATACGTGAAACCCTTAATATGTGTAAAGCAAGAATTGATGGATGCGAAGCGGGTTTATCGCCGAAGTGGCCTGTCACCTTCCAATGTGACAGCAGTCCTTGACGCTGCGTTCTTACCTGCCTACGCTTACTCTCGTCCTTTTCGCGAGGATATTTCGACCGACGTTAGGCGAGAGTACGTTAGGCGGGAGCGCGACGCCAGAACGCGAACCTTCCAGAGTAAGAGCACGCCAGAGCCGGGCCGCCCGCCTCGGGCCAAGATAGAACGCTAATCGAAAGGGAGACATCGTGCGATCGTCGTCCCACTCCGCTCTGCCCCTTGGCAGTTCCGCTTCGTCCTTCTGCCCGTACTCCACGCGCGGGCCAGACGGACTCTTTCCCACCGCTTCCTGAAAGGAAGGACTCGTATGAATAGTTTGAAATCGCATTTATTCGTCATCGCGTGCATTCTTGTGAGTTTATGTTCGCGCGCCGCTGCCCAGAGTATTGTTTTTGGCCAGGTAGAGACCGCGACGATCGCTTCTGCGGCGCAGAGCAACAGCTACACCTTCAGCGCCAACGCCAACGACGTCGTCGACTTTACCGCGGTCGCGACAAGTGGGACTCTCAGTCCGGAAATCTGTCTTTACAACTCCGTTGGAAAGCAGCTTGCCTGCGCATACCCCGAAGGTGAGTATGGGAGTTGCTCCGGAGGCTCTACCATAGAGATGAATACCGTTCTGCTTACGACGAGCGGCGTTTACACCATGCTCGTCAGCGACTGCAGCAAAACGAACACCGGCAACTATGCTCTCTACGCACAACGGACGAATAATCCCTCGGGAGCATCGAATCTTCCTTTCGGCCAGACAGAGGCCGGAACGGTCAGTTCGGCCGCGCAGAGCAATAGCTACACCTTCAGCGCAAACCTCAACGACGAAGTGGACTTTACGTTGGTCACCACCAGCGGCAGTTTCAGCCCGAAAATCCGGCTTTACAACGGGTCCAGCGGGGCGCTGATCAGCACTGCCTACCCCGAGGGCGAGTATGGCAGTTGCTCCGGCGGTTCTACCGTAGAGATGAATACCGTCCAGATTCCTGCGACCGGCAGTTATACCGTGCTCGTCGGCGACTGCTCCGACACCAACATCGGCAACTACGAAATCTACTCGCAGCTAACGGACAATCCATCCGGGTCCGCAAATCTTCCCTTCGGTCAGACACAGACCGGCACGATCAGTTTGGCGGCACAGAATAACAGCTACACCTTCACCGCTACCGCCACCAACGTCGTCAATATTACTGGGGTGACTACCAAAGGCAGTTTCAGCCCGAAGATCCGGCTTTACGAGCCCAACGGTACGCAGCTCAGCATTGCCTACCCCGAAGGTGAGTATGGGAGTTGCTCCGGCGGCGCTACAGTAGAGATGAATACGGTGACGCTTCCGGTGACCGGCGTCTATAGCGTGCTCGTCGGCGATTGCTCGGACACGAACACTGGCAACTACGATATTTACTCGCAGCTGACAAACAATCCGTCCGGGGCCGCGGCCCTTCCCTTCGCCGGGACGGAGACTGGCTTGATCGGTTCGGCGGCGCAGAGCAACAGCTACAACTTCAGCGCCAATGCCAACGATGTGGTCGATTTCACCCTGACCACTACAAGCGGCAGCTTCAGCCCGAAGATCAGGCTCTACAACGGATCCAGCGGGGCGCTCATCGCCTCTGCCTATCCCGAGGGCGAGTATGGGAGTTGCTCCGGCGGCTCTACAGTGGAGTTGAATACGGTCGCGCTCCCGGCGACTGGCGCCTATACGGTGCTCGTGGGTGACTGCTCAGACATCAACACCGGCAACTACGATATTTATTCGCAGCGGACGAACAATCCCTCCGGGCCTGTTGGTATTCTTTGGGGTCAAGTACAGACTGGGAAGGTCGGTTTTGCAGCACAGAGCAATACCTTCTCCTTCAACGGCAGCGCCAACGACGTCGTTGATTTTACGCTGGTCACTACGAGCGGCACTTTCAGCCCGAAGATTCGGCTTTACAACCCCAACGGAACACAGTTGGCCAGTGCCTATCCCGAAGGTGAGTATGGGAGTTGCTCAGGTGGTTCTACAGTGGAGATGAGTGGCGTAACGCTTCCCGCGAGCGGCATCTTTACAATTCTCGTCGGCGACTGCTCCGACACGCTGACCGGCAACTACAACCTCTCGTCCGAATGCTTTGGCACCTGCCCAACGTCAGGGGCGCCTGTGCTCAGTTCGTTGTCGCCGCCCAGCGCCGTGGCGGACAGCAGCGGTTTTACTCTGACAGCGAACGGCTCCAACTTCCTGAATGGCTCAGTGGTGCAGTGGAACGGTAGCGCCCGCGCCACCACTTTTGTCAGCGCCAATCAACTCACGGCCACCATTCTGGCTTCGGATATCGTCACGCCGGGCCCCGTCCCGGTCACGGTGCTGAATCCAACCGCGCCCGTTGGACCATCGAATGCGCTGACGTTCAGCGTCGACAGTGCGACTCCGGCCGCGACTCCGGTCTTCTCCCCAAAGGCCGGCAAGTATAAATCTGCGCAATCGGTCACCATCACGGATGCGACCGCCGGAGCCCTAATTTACTACACCACCAACGGGACAACACCGACGACTTCATCTACCCCGTACAATGGCGCAATCACGGTCTCGGCCAACGAAACCATCAAGGCCATCGCCGCGGCCACCGACTATCCCAACAGCGCGGTTGCCTCGGCCATCTACATGATTGAAGCGGCCACGCCGATGTTCTCGCCCAAGGTTGGCAAGTACACCTCGGCCCAATCGGTCACCATCACGGATGCGACCAGCGGAGCGGTAATCTACTACACCACCGACGGGACAACGCCGACAACGAAATCCACTCAGTACACCGAGGCAATTGCGGTATCGGAGACTGAGACCATCAAGGCCATCGCGGCGGCTACCGGCTACGCTAACAGTGCGGTTGCTTCGGCCACTTACACAATTGTAGCGGCGACCCCGGTGTTGTCGCCGAAGGCGGGCAGGTATAAATCTTCGCAGTCGGTTACGATCACGGATACGACCCCCGGAGCCGTAATCTACTACACCACCGACGGCACGACACCGACTACGAAATCCACCCAGTACGTCACCGCCATTACGGTGTCGACCGATGAAACCATCGAGGCCATCGCTGTGGCCACTGGCTATTCCAATAGCGCAGTAGCCAAGGCAATCTACACTATCGTTGCGGCCACTCCAGTCTTCTCGCCCAAGGCCGGCAAGTACACCACTTCGCAGTCAGTCACCATCACGGATACGACCAGTGGGGCGGTAATCTACTACACCACCGATAAAACGACGCCGACAACTAAGTCCACTCAGTACACCGGTGCAATCACGGTATCGGCCACTGAAACCATTAAGGCCATCGCCGTTGCTACCGGCTATGCCAATAGCGCAGTGGCCACGGCTGTCTACACCATCGACTAGCCACGCGCAAAATCGCCGAGCCCACTCAGCGCAATGAGTGGGACTCGGCCGGGTGCCTGTGATCTTTCAATACGTTGTTCCCACTCCAACACCCAAAGTTCGCCGCCGTCGCAGGAGCGGTGCGAAAGTGCAAATCGGCCGTAACGATTTGCAAGGCGCGGACTTACCGCGCCGTCTTTTGCACCACTCAGTGCCAGAACCAACCGGTGCCGGTCCGGCTTAGATGGGAACAACGTCTTGATAATCTACAGGTGCCCCACTCATCGCGTTCGTTGCGATGAGTGGGATGCCGCGAGCGTTCCCATCCCGCAACCTATCCCCAGACTTTTTCATCACAAATCCGCCGTGCCTGCATCACAGACATCCCACCCGGCGCGCGCGAAAATATCGACCGACCTGTGGCAAGGAAGCAGTGCGCCTGTCTAGACGGGTATTTGGGCCCGCGAGAAAGTGCTCCAAAAGTGCTCTTTGATAACGTAACGGCGAAACAAAAAGTATGCGAAATGGCCGGAAATAAGGAGCAGCCGACAGCTAAGTCGTTATTATTGAATACTTTGAAGTTAACTAACCTATTTTCAATACTTTGCGGGAAAATAGGGGGGAGGGGGGGGTACCCCCCCGCAGTAGAGACAAAGAGCATCCGGTCCAAGAGATTTTGCTAAGAGCTAAGAGCTAAGAGCTGATAGCTGATAGCTGACAGCCGACAGCCGACAGCTGAAAGCTGCCTACGAGAACCTCACCATCACATCCGGACCCTTATCCAATTGGATACTGTCGACGAAGCGCACGCGGCCGGTTTTCAATGTCAGAATGATCGACGAGGTCCGCGTACCTTCGCCGAAGAACCGGACGCCTTTCAGCAGCGCACCCTCGGTTACGCCGGTGGCGGCGAAGATTAGCTGTTTTCCCGGCGCGAGGTCTTCCGCTTCATAGATTCGTTTGCCGTCTTTGATGCCCATCTTGGCGATGCGCTCTTCCAGTTCTGGCTTGTCGATCACGAGTCTGCCTTGCATATATCCGTTCAGGCAGCGGATCGCGGCTGCCGTGATCACGCCCTCGGGCGCGCCGCCGGAACCCATCACGGCATGCACGCCAGTTCCAATGACCGCCGCAGCGATTCCGGCGGAGAGATCGCCGTCGCCAATCAGCTTGATGCGCGCGCCTGCCTTGCGAATATCGCTGATCAGCTTCTCGTGCCGTGGACGATCGAGCACCATCACCACCAGGTCTTCCACTCCGCGATGCAGGCGCCGCGCAATGTTTTTGAGATTGACGGAAACGGGTGCATCCAGTTCGACCGCGTTTTTGCAGGAGGGACCGACGACGATCTTTTCCATGTAGCAGTCGGGAGCGTGCAGCAAGCCGCCTTTTTCCGAGGCCGCCAGCACGGTGATCGCTCCAGGCGAACCAGTCGCGCACAGATTCGTTCCTTCCAGCGGATCGACCGCGATGTCGACGTGCGGAACCTCTTGACCATCGGAGAAGGTGCCGCCGACTTGCTCTCCGATATAAAGCATGGGAGCGTCGTCGCGCTCGCCTTCGCCGATGACGATGGTGCCGTGCATCGGGACCGTATCCATCGTCTTGCGCATGGTCTCGGTCGCAACCTGGTCGCTCAGATGGCGGTCGCCTTGGCCCATGGTGCGCGCCGATTCGATGGCCGCGTTTTCCACCACGCGCAGGAACTCCAGGGCCAGATCGGTTTCTATGTTTTGTCCGAAACTTTTGGCGTGCGGTTCCATACGGCGCGTATTTTCGGAATGCTTTTGATCGGTGCGGGTTTCAGGATGGGCTTGGGTAGTCATGAAGGCTCCTCTTAAAAAATTGCAATCGCAATCGACTTTAGGGCGCGACTTGGCAATATATCCTCTTCGGCGCGGATATGAAAGGGCCTGCGACACATGAATGCTCGTTCCCGCTCGTGGCGATTCTGCTACCCTTTTGCCATGAATCCGGATCGCCGAGAGCCCTCGTATCTTCTGACTGAAAAGCAAGTCGCCGACAAGAGCGAGATTGCCCGCCGCTTTCTCGACACTCGCACCCGTTTAAACACGAACGTCGACAAGGCCGACAATTTCCTGGTCAAGCGCTTCTACAACCTCGACCACAATACCTATCTGGAAGGGTCGCTGCCGGCCAAATACAAAGAGCTGATGGGACTGGTCGCATCGGCTTGCCTGCGTTGCGACGATTGCATCGACTACCACATCATCCAGTCCTGTCGCCTCGGCGTAACCCGCGCCGAGCAGGAGGAGGCGCTTAACGTCGCGCTGATCGTCGGCGGCAGCATCGTCATTCCGCACTTGCGGAGGGCATACGAATTGCTGAGCGAACTGTACGGATGACTGCGCGCCAAGCCTCGGAATTGCTTTATACTCAAGTCAAATACCCGGTGGGGCGACACGAAACCCTCCGCCTTTGCGCCTCTTGATCGTCTTTCTTGTTCGCGACGAAGGCATTCGCATCTCAGCTTTTCGCGCGAAGATCGATCCGCCAATTTTGGTTGAAGCTGAAGATCATTCGCACTGAAGATCATCCGCATTTTAGGAGAAGTCGATGGCCGTCCCCCGAATTCTACCCGCTTTCCTGATTGCATTGGCGGGCTCCTTGGCGTGCCCCGGCACGATGTCAGCCCAGCAGAATGCTTCTGCCACCCGGGAATCCGCCACCCAGGAAAATGTCTCCGCCATTTCCCAGCAAGCTCCGGTGCCGCATCTATCACCCGGCACAGCGCGGAAACCGGCGTCGGCCGCCACTCCCAACCCGGCAGCTCCCCAGGTGGTTCCACTTACCGTGCCCCGGCAAACGTCCTTGCAGGTTGCTCTCGAAAAAGAGGTGCGCGTGAAGGCTGTCGGGCAGATGATCTCCGCGCGGCTGGTGGATCCCGTGTACGCCTTCGATCGGCTCGTCGTGCCCGCCGGATCGGAGATTCGCGGCCGCGTTACGAAGATCGAGCCGCTCTCCGGGACAAGGCGCACGCTGGCTGGACTAGACGGCGATTTTAGTCCGACGCGCAATGTTGAAGTCTCCTTCACTGACCTTGTGTTGCCCGACGGAAAACATCTCTCGCTGCGCACGAAGGTGACGCCCGGCTCGGGGCAGGTGATGCAGTTTGTGACCGCTCCCGAGAAAGACTCGAAGAAGACCGTGAAGGATGTGGCGTCGCAAAAGACCGAGCAAGCCAAGCAGCAGGCGCGCGACGAATGGAACAACGCGATGAAGGAGCTCAAGACGCCCGGACGCATGCATCGCCTGGAGCGGTATGCGCAAGCCCAATTGCCTGTGCATCCGCAATACATTCCCGCGGGAACAGTTTATTTTGCTGAGCTGGAAGATCCTCTCGATTTCGGAAGCGAAACGCTTCCTGCGGAAAAAGCAAACTCCATTGGCGGCGATTTGCCAGAAGGAAGCGTGGTACATGCCCGGCTGCTAACGGCGTTGTCCTCTGCAAGCGCGACGAAGGGCCAGGAAGTGGAAGCCGTGCTTGCGCGCCCGCTTTTTGACTGTGACCGTTTGCTCTATCCGCAGGGCAGCCGCTTGCTGGGCACCGTCAGCCAAGTACAGCCCGCACGCCGCCTGAAGAAGAATGGACAACTGCGCATCGCCTTTCATCAGGTCGTTTTGCCGGATGGAATCGAGCAAAAGGTGGAAGCTGCCCTGGTTGGCGTGCAGGCGGGGCAGGACGCAAACTTGAAGCTCGATTCCGAAGGCGGGGCGGAGGCTTCGAATCCGAAGTCCCGCTATTTCACGACTACCGTTTCCCTCGGATTGGCGGCCATCGCCGGTCGCGGCGATCCGGATGCCAAGGGCCCCAACGCGTCGGCAGCGGGAAATCCCGGAGGGCGGGCGGCGGGTGGGCTAGGCGGATTCAAGCTGGTGGGATTGGTGATGGGAGCGCTCGTGCAATCGCGCGCCTTCGGCTACACGATGGGCGCGTACGGAGCCGGCCGCTCGATTTACCAGAACTTCCTTACCCGCGGACACGAAGTGGTGTTCCCGAAAAACACCGCCATGGACGTCGCGATAGGCACACGCGCGGTGGCCGAGGCAGGCGTAACGCCGTTGCATGAGAAGTCCGGGGCTTCAGTCCTCGGGCAGTAGAAATGGCCTGCCTGGTATGCTGATTTCGTCGCCTAGATAAAAACGTCCGCCGACACATTGAATCGGCGGGTGAGGCGTCGAATGTGTTCAGTCGTCAACTGACGCTTACCATTCAGGACCTCGGAAACAATGCTGGGGGTGCCGAAAACGTCGAGCAGATCTTTTTGCTTGAGTCCGTTGGCTGCCATCAGTTCTTCGAGCACGCTGACCGGATCGGATGGTTTGAGTGCGTAGTGCCTTTCCTCAAAATCCTCGATCAGCAAGGTTAGCAACTCGGCCAATCGTCGTTCGGCCGCGCTCAGACGGTTGCTCTTGTTGTCCAGTTCTTCGAGAGCGCGGATGCAACGTTCATTCTCGGCCTCGCTGCGAATCACTGCGGGCAGGGTGCTGACCAGAAGGGCAGCATATTCACTTCGAACGGCGGTCGCGCTCATTGCTCTTCCCATTATTCGATTATCCGTAGGTTACCAAAGGCACTCTTGCATCATCGAAATCAGAAGGCGACAATAACAGTGGTAGAATCCCTGCCAGAAGAAGGAATCTCTATGGCTGTAGCCAAGCTAAAGCGCCCACAGGAGGACCGATTTGAGGAGTTGGCCGACCGCATCGCGAATGAAATAAACGAACGCGCCGCCAAAATGACTCCTAAGGAGCGGGCCAAGGCCGATTCTGAAACTAAAGAAATTGCTGCTAACGTGCAGCGTCGTACTCCCTGAGTACCGCTGCGATTTGCTCCTTGGAATACCCCTACAAGTTCAGAAGCTCACGCAGATCATCTCGCGTCCCTCGCCGAAAAACACGCAGCACCGCAGCTTTTCGTTCCTCCTGTTCGCGGATTGCGTTGATGTCGAGCGGACGCTTCTTTCCTCGGCTTGTCTCCTCTCGAATTACGTCGTCCAGATCGTCGCGTTTCTTCACAAAGTAGACTCCGCGCCTTGTGTACAAGATCACTTAGAGGGCACGAATTCTTAGCGTTGCCGTTTTGAGTCTGTCCGCGACAATGGATAGACTGCGCTTTTGCGCCTAGAACGCGTCAATCCCCGTAACGCTCGCCCCGATAATCAGCCCGTGGATGTCGTGCGTGCCTTCGTAGGTCTTCACCGACTCCAGGTTCATCAGGTGACGCATGATTGGATAGTCGTCGGCGACGCCGTTTGCGCCCAGGATGTCGCGGGACATGCGGGCGCATTCGAGCGCCATCCAGACGTTGTTTCGTTTCGCCATCGAGATGTGCTGGTGCTCGACTTTGCCCGCGTCTTTCAGTCGCCCGACTTGCAGAATGAGCAATTGCGCTTTAGTGATCTCACTGATCATCCATGCCAGCTTTTCCTGCACCAGTTGATGTGAGGCAATGGGCTGGTCGCGGAATTGTTTGCGCAGCAGCGCGTATTGCAGAGCGCAGTCATAGCAGGCCATCGCCGCGCCCACCGCGCCCCAGGCGATCCCATAGCGCGCCTGGTTCAAACACATCAGCGGAGACTTCAATCCACCCGTCCCCGCCAGCAGGTTCGACTCCGGGATGTGCACATCCTGCAATGACAAGCCCGAGGTCACCGAGGCGCGCAACGACCACTTGCCGTGGATGTCGTCGGCCTTGAAGCCGCGCCGGTCGGTCTCGACGAGAAAGCCGCGGACTTTGTCATCCTCATTTTCTACCTTGGCCCAGATGACCGCGATGTCGGCGATTGTGCCCGAGGTGATCCACATCTTCTCGCCGTTCAGCACATATTCTTTGCCCACTTTTTTCGCGCGTGTGAGCATGCCTCCGGGATTCGATCCGAAGCCGGGCTCGGTCAATCCGAAGCAACCGATCTTTTCTCCTTTCTGCAGCGCCGGGCAACCATGTGTTTCTTCTGGTCGTCAGTTCCGAACGTATAGATCGGATACATCACCAGCGCCGATTGCACGCTCACGAACGAGCGCACGCCGGAATCTCCCCGCTCCAGTTCCTGCGTGACCAGCCCGTATTCGACGTTCGACATGCCGGCGCAGCCATAGCCCTCGAGCGATGCGCCGAAGAAGCCGAGATCGGCCATGGGCTTCACCAGTTCGCGCGGGAAGCGGCCGGCGCGATTGCACTCTTCGATAATCGGGACGAGATTGTCCTCGATGAATTTGCGCGCCGTATCTCGAACCAGTCGCTCGTCATCGTTCAGTAACGTGTCAAAAGCGATGAAATCCACACCACGGAATTTGATAGCTGGCATATGTGTTTCACTCCGGATTTCTGCAGATGGGAACAGAAAACTCTTCAAAGTAGCAGAAGGCGGCTTTTGACGCTAGGCTCTGGGCTTTAGGCTTTCGGCCAAGCCCCGCACTGAGGCCGATTGTCCGTTACGTGGGCAATATTCCAAAGCCAGTTCCAGCGCGAGCCGAAAGCCTAGCTTCGGATTCCAGGTATCCACCGCGGCACGCGCTCGCGATAGCGGTCGTATTCTTCGCCAAACTGTTTTCGCAGCGTTGGTTCCTCATACGAGATGACAAACAAATGCGCAATCAGAAGCATGCAGACTGCGAAGATCGCATCGGGCCGGGAGTGAAATAACCAGGCTTGTCCGGCGATGATGAGCACGACTCCCAGGTACATCGGGTTGCGTACGTAACGGTGGAGGCCTTTTACCACGAGAACTTTGGTCGGCGCAATCGGCGCCGGTGTTCCGCCCCCCGTCCAGGCAAAGCCCCAAAAGGCAGTGTGAACGTAGATGAGAATTCCGGCGACGATGACCGCGATCGCCGCTCCCTCCGCGATGCCATGCGTCGCAACGGGGGCATGGCGCCGTAGCACCCATGGGATGTATCCCGCTACGGTTCCGGGTACGAGGATTGTGAAGAGCGCGGTCTTCAACAGCGGCGCGAGGCTTCTCACGGAAGTTTTATCCTCTGCTCATTGTTCGCCGGAGAGAGGCCGGAGTCAATTGCGCCGGTCCGCACCAGCCGCAATTTCATGTGCTAGGATTTGCGGCATGCGACTCGGGATGTTTGCCTTTTTGCTTCTGATGCCGGTTGCGAAGAAAATTGTGATGAGCGATCCCGGAAGAGTTGGAAGAGTTGTATGACCGATATTTTCCGGCTGTTTCAAGCCTTTCTCGCCCCCGCGCTTTTCGTTTCCGCAACGTCGCTCCTGATTCTCTCCATCAACGTCCGGCTGATGGGCATTGTGAGCCGGCTGCGGCATTTCGTGCATGCCAAACACGACGCCGCCCGCAACAATCGCTTGCAGGAAGCCGAGGCTTATACCGCGCAGATCGCGTCCATTGAAAGACGCGCCGAGATTATCCGGCGCAGTTTTCTGCTGGCGCTCGTCTCTCTGGCTGCAACCATCGCTTCCTGCCTGCTGGTGGGGTTGGGCCTCTACGTCCCGGGCGCGGCTCTGGCCGCGGTCATCGTTTTTGTCCTGGCTATGGTCTGCCTGCTCGTCGGTACTCTCTATTACATCCGCGAAGTAATGGTCGCCCTTAGTTCGGTGCGTGACGAAGCGCGCGACCTGGGCTTTATGGATCTCGGCACGCATCCGGAAACTCCTCATCACCGCGACACTCTGTAGTCCAACATCTTGTAAGTCCGCCAAATGCAGGAGTTATAAAGAAGCTCATTGCCGTCTCCTGGTCATGGCCGTGAAAGCCGCACTGGGCACGGAAAGTGCCTTCTATCACCCGTCGATGTGGAATCAAATGGCTGGCATTGGTGTTTCACCCCGGATGTCACCAGATGGGAACAGAAAACTCTTCGAAGTAGCAGAAGGCGGGCTTTCGGCGCTAGGCTCCGCTGGTATTCTCGTCGCAAACTTCGCGGACAATGTTGATACGGATTGGGTTGTTTTCACTCTATACAAAAAGAAGAAACGCGTGTAGAGTTATGGCCGTTTTTCGACGCTCAACAATAAGAGAGGTCCCGCTTGAAATTTTTTCGAACGCTCGCCATCACCTCCGCCCTGCTCTTCGCATTGCTCGGCGCCGTTGGTGCCCAAACATGGACACCTCTCACCAATCAACCCGGGGCTAACGTCGGCGTCATGCTGCAACTCAGAGACGGCAGGATCCTGGTGCACGAGGAACAGGGGGGAAATTCCGGGGCTTGGCATATTCTCACCCCTGACTCCACCGGCAGTTATATCAATGGCACATGGAGTTCCGGCGGACTGCTGCCCTCCGGCTACTCGCCCTGGTACTTCGGTTCCCAGGTGCTGCTGGATGGGAAAACAGTTGTGATCGAAGGCGGAGAGTACAACAACGGTTCGGAGGCATGGACAAACCTGGGTGCAATTGGAACCATCTCGGGAGGCACTTTAACCTGGACGTCCAACTCCCCGCCTGCTGGCTGGAGTACCATCGGTGACGCGGAGAGCGTCATTCTGGCCGACGGAACCTACATGCAGGCGAACAGCCTCACGGCCCAGAATGCGTTGTTTAACGGACCGAATTCCTGGACGGCGACCGGCTCGGTGCTTCAGTCCAGTAACGATGAATCGGGATTTACGCTGCTGACCAACGACCTGGTCTTGACCGTGGATGCAAAAACTGATTCCGCGTGTAGCACCAGCCATGGTTCGGAGCTTTACGATCAGGGCACGGGCCTCTGGTCGTGCGGACCACCAACTCCGGTCCAGCTCTACAATTCCATCGACGAAGAATTGGGCGCCGCAGTCCTGATGTATAACAACAAGGTTTTACAGTTTGGAGGGAACGTAGTTGCCACCGCGATTTACGACGTTGCCAGCAACACCTGGTCGGCCGGTCCGACTCCTCCTAGCGGTTTGGATCAGGCCGATGGCCCCGCTGCGCTTGAGCCGAACGGCAAAGTGCTGGCCATGCTGAGTCCTGGCCTGTTCCAGAGCGGTTGCCAGTTTGTGGAGTACGATCCAGTGACCAACACCTTGACGAACACTGCGAATCCGGCGAACTGCCCGTCTGATTCGTCGTTCTTCGGACACCTGATGGTGCTTCCCACCGGTCAGATCATGTTCACGGACTTCAGTGGGCAGGTTGAAATTTATACGCCGGCCGCTGGCGTCGTTTCAGGGGTTGCGCCAACGATTAACTCTGTAAGTGGGACGATCAACAGTCCCTCGACAAACAATGCCCTGTCCGGCGCACAACTCAATGGTTTGACTGAAAACAATGCCTACGGTGACGACTACCAGGGGGCGACCGACTATCCCCTGGTGCAGTTGGTGCAGGTGGATGCTCCTAACAATGTTTATTACGCCACCACTCACGATGAGACCACACACTCGATCGCTCCCTCCACTCTCGCCACCACTCAGTTCGACGTACCGGCTGGGCTTTCCGACGGGAACTATACCTTGTTTGTGATTGCCAACGGCATCAAGTCGAACCCGGAAACCGTGACGGTTGGCCGCGGGGCGGTGACGCTGAGTCCGACTTCGCTGACCTGGGGCAATGTTCAGGTGGGCAAGACCGGCGCCAAAATGACGGTCAAAATGACCAACAGCGGAACCGCCACGCTGAATATCAGTAACATTGGCATCAGTGGCGACTTCGCTCTGGTTACCTCCACGAAGCCCTGCGGCAGTACGCTGGCGGTGGGAAAGAATTGCTTGATCAGCGCCACGTTTAGTCCCACGCAGACGGGATTGCGCAACGGCGACATTACGATCACCGACGATGCTAGTGACAGTCCGCAGCAGGTGCCGCTCATGGGCACGGGTACGGGCTCCTCTGGCACAGTCAAGCTCACTCCGACAAGCGCGACCTTCCCCAAAACGAAAGTGGGGTATGGCAGCAGCGCGAAACAGTTCACGCTCGACAATCAGCAGACCGTACCGCTTGCCAATATTATGATCTCCACCACTGGAGATTTTAGTGTGACAAGCACGAGCTGTCCGAATACTCTTTCGGCGCTTGCAAGTTGCACGATCAATGTAATCTTCACTCCCACGCAGACGGGCACGAGGATGGGCCTGTTGCGGGTGAACGATAGTGCTGCGGGCGCTCCGCAGACCTCGAGTCTGTCCGGAACGGGCAAATAAATCGCTCAGTGCTCTTCTGTCGGGGGCTGCGCAAGCAGTCCCCTTTTTCGTGGAGTCATTTTGGCGGCGCCACGCCCCTCGTGGTGGATGATCCTCGGGGTCTATCAGCTATCCAGAGAGTAGAGAGAGCGCGAGCGAGTCTTGTAGCGCACCAAACACAGTCCAGCAGTGAAAAGGTTGAGCGCTTATCCCTGAAAAGGCCTACGGGACAAGCAAGTCGGCTTTTTCTGTGTTGAGAGTGTGAAGGTAAATTCAGTGTTGATGAAAGATTTTTCCTACATAACTTTTCGTGCTTTTTTACAGAATTTAAGGTATAAAAACTACAGGCGCTAGTAGCCCCTCCCTTTTTGTGGATTCCCAGTTCACGTTGTACCGGCGGCGTTAGAGCAGGCGATTCGCGGCACACGAGCCGAATTGGCGCGCGGCAGGTGTGGGATCTAGCCACCATAACCTTGATGTACGTACCGAGAGCGAAGAGGACAAATCGGCGCATGTTCGAGGTGAGAAGCTTCTGGCGTGGGACCCGACCAACTTTTCTGCTGCCGTGGTTGCTGCTAATTTCAAACTCAATTTCGCTGGTGGCGCAGGAGTCGCCGCCCGAAAAAGCGAAAGACAAATCGGCCAGGAATGCAGCCGCCAGCAAACTCATCAATGTCACAGGTTCGGTTCGCTGCGACAAACCCGACCCCGCCTACTCGATTGACGTCCCCGATCGTCCCGGACATGCTCTTAGGCTGGCAAAACGCAAGTGCACGTGGACAGAACCGATGGTCGTGCTGGGTGCAAAAAGCAAGGATGGAATCGCGATCGAATTTCCCGAGCAAATGGAAGGAAAACTCCACACCCACGGTTTTGAAGTGGACACCTATGACAGTGGCGAAAAGCTGACGTGGAAAAGTATGGGCACCGTGGATGGGATCAAGGGGCCAGCCGATGTCAAAGGGCGCTGGAGCCTGATGCGCGGGACAGGAAAATTTAAAGGGATCATTGGCGGCGGTACGTACGAAGGAAAGCTCGGAGCGGATGATGTTTTGACGTTGGAATTTGAAGGCGTTTATGACCCATCTGAAATGGAATCGGGAAAGAAATGAGGAGGAAGCAGTGACGATCAAAGGTGTTTCGGTAATGGCATCGCTGGCGATTTTTTGTCTGGTGCTGCCGACGCTCGCACAACAAGCCAGCACGGTGACGAAGGGCCCAATCGTCATCCAGGAATTCAAACACGATAGCGGACCGCGGCTTCGAGAAGTGGCGCCGTTGTTTCCTGAATTTGGCGTTCCTGCCGAACACGAGATCGAAAACCCCGGCAATCCGAATCATCCCTGGAGCGACAAGGTCCAGCGGGATCCCGTGCTGCAGACGCCAGAGAATTCCCCGACCTTGCAGACTCCAAATTTCAACCTTGAATTCGACGGCATCGGGTATGGCGACAGCTTTTTCTGCAACTGCATGCCGCCCGACAACGACGGCGCTCCCGGTACGACGCAATATGTGCAATACGTGAATACCACGTACCAGGTTTTCGACAAAGCTGGGAATACCTTGCTTGGGCCGCTCTCCGGAAACGATTTCTGGTCGGGATTCGGCGGATCGTGCGAGACCGATAATAGCGGCGACCCGACCATCCGGTTTGACGCGGCAGCGCAGCGCTGGGTCGTCAACCAGTTCGCCATCAATAAGACTGGCAACGACTACGACTGCATTGCCGTGTCCCAGACTTCCGATGCCACCGGCGTCTACAACCGCTACGCATTCGCATTTACCGACTTTCCTGACTATCCGAAACTAGGTGTCTGGCCGGACGCCTACTACCTGACGTTTAACAATTTCAATCTGGCTGGCACGGCTTTCGTTGGCGCCAATGTTTGCGCAGCCGACCGTACCGCTATGCTGACGGGTAGCACTGCGAAGCTCGTCTGCTTCCAGCAAGACGGCAACCAGTTTGGAATGTTGCCTTCCGATTTGGATGGCGCCACTCCACCCCCGGCGGGCACCCCCAACTTTGTCGTGGAAATCGATCCCGATGGCACCAACAACCTGAGCATGTTCAACTTTCACGTTGACTTCGGGACGCCGGCAAATTCAACTTTCACCGGCCCGACCTTGATTGCGGTCCCCGCTTTCACGCCGCTCTGCAGTGGGGGAAATTGCGTAAAGCAGCCCACCGTAGGCAGTGACTTGCTGGACAGCCTCGCCGACCGTTTGATGTACCGCCTGGTCTACCGCAATTTCAGCGATCACTCGGTACTGCTGGTCAATCACTCGATCGTCGCAGGCACCAGCGGTGGCATTCGGTGGTATGAAATCCACAATCCGGAGACGACTCCGACACTATACCAATCCGGTACCTTCGCGCCGGACAAGCAGTATCGCTGGATGGGCGCGATGGCGATGGATCAGAACCAGGACATCGCGATTGGCTTCAGCCGGTCGGGCTCGGCCGCTGGCCAGTATCCCTCGCTTCTTTATGCCGGCCGGGTGCCTAGCGACACGCTGGGCACGATGGAGTCCGAAGTTCTTCTGAAAGCGGGCGCAGGATCGCAGTCCGGAGATGCTTACCATCGTTGGGGCGACTATGCGTCGGTTACCATCGATCCTGCCGATGACTGCACCTTCTGGTTCACTCAGGAATACTTGAAGGCGACCGGAAGCTTCAACTGGAGTACTGCCATCGGTTCCTTTAACTTCCCCGGTTGCGCCGGGACCCCGGGCTTCAGCATGAATGCGAATCCCAATCCCGTGACGGTTGCCCAAGGCAGCAATGCCACGAGTACGATCAACATCGTCCCGCTGAATGGCTTCAGCGGCAGCGTCACTCTCACTGCTTCGGGTTTGCCGAACGGCGTTACGGCAGGGTTCAACCCGAACCCGGCCACCTCCAGCAGCACGCTAACACTTACGGCTAGCGGCACGGCGGCTACGGGCACAACCTCCGTGACCATCCAAGGCGTGTCAAGCGCTTTAACTGAGACAACCGAGCTGAGCCTGACGGTGACTGCTAACGGCGCTGCGGTGACCCTCACGCCAACCTCCCTGGCCTGGGGGAGTGTCGTCGTGGGTGCGACAGGCGCAGCCAAGACGGTTACTCTCAAGAATTCGGGAACCTCAACGCTGGGCATCGACAGCATTGCACCCAGCGGCGATTTCGCCCTCGCTACATCCACGAAACCTTGCGGAAGCACACTGGCCGTGGGGGCAAGTTGCCTGATCAAGGTTACGTTTACTCCGACGCAAACGGGAACGCGCGCCGGAAGCCTTACGATCACCGACAGCGCCGCGAACAGTCCACAGACGGTGTCGCTGACCGGAACGGGCGCTGTCCAAGCTACGCTAACGCCCACCACTGCGACCTACGCCGCAACCAAGGTGGGAGCGACCAGCGCCGCGAAAGTGTTCACGCTCGCCAACAAACAGGCGGTGGCCCTGACCGGGATCTCGGCCTCGGCGACTGGAGACTTCAGCGTTTCCACGACCACTTGTTCGACCAGTCTCGCTGCCAAGACCAGCTGCAAGATCAGCGTGGTATTCAAGCCAACGCAGACCGGCACGCGGGCTGGCCAATTGCAGGTTAACGATAGCGCGGTCGGGAGCCCGCAGACCTCAAGTCTGACGGGAACGGGCAAATAAAGATAAGCGAAAACCTCTAATCTTCTTTCTCACTCACAGGGCTGCGCAAGCAGCCCTATTTTTCTATCTCTACTTTCTTCTATTCTTCCGGCTTTCCGATCTTTCTATCGTTCCGATCTTTCTGACGTCCCAATTCCCGCTTGATCGTGCATATCGTGTAAAATTCCCTTGGCGAGTACTTGCACCGATTTTGTGTGTGTGATCCTGCCGGGCTGCTGGCATCCGGGCCGGGCGTTCCTTCATCACTTAACGACGATCACTTAACGACGATACTCCCCAATTACCAGGTAGAACCGCGGCCTCCGGGCGGGCGGCACATTCCTGTCAGGAGAACCTGAATGGCGAAAATTGCAAAAACGGCCGACCGTAAAAAGGTCATGGATACCACGAAATCAACCGCCTGTCCCAAGTGCGGCAAGGACACGCGCATCGTTAAGCGCATGAAAGATCGCGAGCGCGGCATTCCCGGCGGAATTTACATCTCGTGCTCGGGTTGCGAGTTTTTTGAAAAACTCTGAGATTCGAAACCGGAGGATTGACCGCAAAAAGACGGAGGTTCTCCGTTCCATCAATGGCTCTTCCAGACTGGGCGGCGACCGCCGGCAGAGATGCTGTAGGGCGGACCGCTTGCCGGTCGCGCATAGGAGGTTAAATAATGTTGAAAGCCACCCTGATTGTCTTGGCCGCATTGCTCCCGACTCTGGTTGCCGCGCAACCCATGCGCGTGGGCGATGATTATGCCCTGGCGGCGTTGCGAGCGGTCGTCCACGCGCAGACCTTCGGCACAGCATCGGAGATTTCGGTAAAACAGTGGGAGTTCATTGATGAAGCCGATGTGCAAGCTATCACCGAAGCTGAACTGCAGTCGCTCGACCGCATCAAGACGGTGATCTCTGGTCCTTGGAACGTAAACCACTCTGCCGCGCAAGTGCAGGCTTGTTATGGAGCTCTCAAAACCGCTCTCAAGAAACGGGACGGGGCAACACCGGAAGTTTGCAAATAGCGTTGGAGCGTCCCAGATTAGCGCCCATAGTTTTGAGCGCTAATCGGACAACGACCGTGGAATCCTGAGCCGGCCCGGACTGCCTCAACTCGAACCTACATCTCCACGAACAGCGCGATGCGCATTCCGGGATGGAGCAAGTCGAACAGGAAGTATTCTCCATCAATATAGTCAACGTAGCAGTCGTCAGTATAAGCCCAGGCAGCAGGCCATGCGTCGACGATTACGAATGAATAGCCGCCATACTGAAAGCCCGGGCGATTGTTGATGGTCGTGGGGTGCCCGATGGAGAAATGGTGCTGCTTGCCAAAGCTCGCCCGGAACTTGTCGTCCGGGATGCGAGCGTTCTTGCCTGCGGGACGAGCTTCGCCGGCATGGCCGTTCATCTCACGAGTTGAGCCAGCTTCTCTCTCCGATTTCGGGTTCGCTTCTTTTTCCTTCTTGTCTTCGTTTTTGTCCTGGCCGGCTTCTCTTTCCTTGTCGGTCTTTTCGGGCTTGGCGTTTTCCTGTTTCTCCGGCTCTTGTTTTTCCGCGCCCTCCGGCTTGGCCTCGGGGGCTTGCTGCTCATCGTGTGATTTCGGTTCGTCTTGTTGCGGGATGGCGTAAGTCGCCGCCGCAAGAAACAGGGACAGAAGCACTGCGTTAGCAATTGTCATCATCCGATTCATTCGGTTCTCCTTCGCGCCCGGCTTGATTCTGCTGTCGTGACGCGCCGCGAACTGGCAGCGAATTGGAGTGTGAATCGGGCGGCAAGGATGCCGGGTCTCTGTGCTCCTCAGTCGAAGAAGGTGGCAGGAATACTGTGAATACCCGAGCAAGCGAAGGCTGGTAGTGCTTGAGTCGCGGATGCTGTCTCAGGCGGCCAGTTGTCCGAGGATGGCTCTAGCTTCCGCGGCTGGATCGCGAGCCTCCGTGATGGGCCGTCCCACAACGATATAAGTGGCTCCGGCTGCGATTGCTTCCGCCGGCGTTACCACTCGTGCCTGGTCGTCGTGCACGCTTCCTACCGGACGCACGCCCGGCGTAACGATTACGAGATCGTTTCCAAACTCTTCGCGCAGCGCGGCGCATTCCCGTGCGGATGCAACCACTCCCTGGCAGCCATTTGCCAGCGCGAGGGCCGTCATGCGCAACACTTGATCCTGCACTCCACCCCGCACGCCGAGCGTCCCCAGGTCCGCGTCGTTGAGGCTGGTAAGCACGGTCACGGCGAGAACCAGCGTCGCCGGGTTGCTTTTCTGCGCCGCTTCCGCGGCTGCACGCAGCATCTTCCCGCCGCCCGTTGCGTGCACCGTCAACATGCTTACGCCCAGCTGCGCCGCTTCGCGCACCGCTGCTCCGACGGTCGTTGGGATATCGTGATATTTCAGGTCCAGAAAAACGCGCAGCCCCGAGCCCACCAACTCGCGGACAATCGCGGGCCCTTCCGCCGTGTAAAGCTGCATTCCGACCTTGTAGGCCAAGGCGGAATCGCCGACAGCCGCCACAATCTTCCGGGCGGCCGCGACGTTCGACACATCCAAGGCGACGATCAGTCGCTGGCGCGGGTCCATATTTTGCTGGACTTTTGTTCCTGGACTAGCGCTCCCGAGTCTATCGGTTTTAGTTGGGATTGGCTATCGGTTCCAGCTCAGCCACAGTTACAGGCCGTTGCCGGTAGAGGTCCAGACGGACCTTCTGTACACCGCGCTCCTTGAATCCGAGCGCCCGCGCGGCATTATAGGAAACATCGATGATTCGGCCGTCCACTACCGGACCCCGGTCATTGATTCGCACGATCACCGCATGCCCGTTTCTCAGGTTCGTAACCTTCACGAACGAGCCCAGCGGAAGGCTGGGGTGGGCGGCCGTAAAATCGAGCATGTCGAACGGCTCACCACTGGCTGTCTGTTTGCCCTGAAACTGCTCTCCATACCAGGACGCGGTTCCTACCTGGTAGGCGTGGGACTTGTTGGATTTCAGGCTTGGGTGGCTACTGGCTTGGACCTGAGGAACTTTCGTACCCTTGGCGGCTTCCAGGCTGCTTGGCCCGGATGCGGCTCCTGCTCCCAGAGTGGCAATCGATAAAACAATCGCCAGACCTTCAGCGAAACGTCGTCGCATTCGTTACCTCCTACTTGGAAAGTCGATTTCGGTCGTCTGCTCCTTTTTTCAAACGATTCGCTGATGCTACGGGCGCCATGGGCTTATGTCAATCAGAAAAAATATCTAAGGTGATTAGCCAAGTAGTAATTAATCAATGGCTTAGCACCATGATAGGACGGCTTTTACTCCCTATGTCGTTGAAACCAGTCATAGCGAGATGTTAACTATAAAGTCAATCCATGGAATCACACTTCGGTAACATATCAAGTAGACCCAATAGAATGTTATACTTGCATTAGTTTATATAAAGATATTATAATCAGTAACTTACGGGAAACGGCGATTACTGGCTGATAAACAGACCTCTCAATGTGCCTGACGACACCAGCTCCGGGTCCTCCTCACAGCCGTTCCGGGAGGGGCACAAACCTTCCAGTTCACCTCGCCATTGCCTTTGGGTTAGAGTGACCAGATGCCGACCGCACCCCCTGTCGTACTGACCATCGCGGGCTTCGATCCTTCTTCCGGAGCTGGCATTACTGCTGACATCAAGGTTATCGCCGCCCAGGGCTGCTACGGTATTTCATGTATTACGGCGCTGACGGTCCAGTCCACTCAGGGGGTCCGCCGGGTTCAGGCGGTAGATCCCGAGGTCATATCCGCCAGCCTCGATTTGC
Organism: uncultured Acidobacteriaceae bacterium; assembly: GCA_963821295.1. GTDB lineage: Bacteria > Acidobacteriota > Terriglobia > Terriglobales > Acidobacteriaceae > Acidiflorens. Next base: position 130,557 of record CAWGDB010000007.1, read on the forward strand.
TCCTCTCCGACTTCACCATCGAAGCCGTCCATGTCGGCATGTTGGCCAATGAGCAGGTTGTCCGCACCGTCGCCGACTTCCTCAACCGGGCACGACTGCCTCACGTTGTGCTGGACCCCATTCTCAGGTCAAGTTCGGGATCCGATCTGCTCGACTCCGCCGGAACCAAATTGATGATTGAGCGACTATTTCCCTTGGCCGAGTTGGTCACGCCCAACCTCGATGAGGCCACCGCCTTGGCAGGAATGGGCAATATTCCAACTGGTTCGCCCGCGGCATCAGCTCCACGGGGCGTGTCCGCAGCATCCCCTCAGGAACGGCTCCAGGAACGAGCGAGCAGCCCATCCGTCGCGGCATCGGTGGAAGCGATGCGGGACGCTGCGCGCCGTCTGCACTCGCTCGGCGCGGCGAACGTTGTGGTCACCGGCGGGCATCTCGAAAAAGCCATCGATCTGCTCAGCTTTACGACAGCTCACGGAATCGAACAGGAAGTTTTTAAAGCGGAGCGGCAGCGATCGACCTCCACCCATGGCACCGGATGCGCTTTTGCCACCGCGCTGGCTTGCCATCTCGCCCATGGCCGCGGACTACCAGAAGCCGTCCTTCTTTCCAAAGCCTACGTTTCGGCCGCCATCGCAAACGCCTATCCGCTCGGCCATGGCGCCGGACCTTTGCATCACCTCTACCGCATGCATGAGCAGCGCAGGCCCAGCCAGGTCGTTCCTGAGAACGAGCACGCCCATTCGCGCAATTGAAAAAGCGCAGTTGAAAAGGAAAGCCGGAAGGAAAATAATCAGGCAGGAGTAACTAACTGGATTTCTTCAGCACCAAGCCCGCACCGAAGGCTGCGATTGCGGCTAGCAGCCACTCGATCCGCCACAACTGAATTGCTTGCCAGTCCAGTGCTGTCCGCGCCGTGAAGATCATGCTCACCGCGATGGCTCCGGCCATGCAGACGATGCCGAACAAGAAGGCGGCCAATGCCGGCGTAGTTAGCCCCAACCGTTTGCCGAGGGCAGCAAGTTCCATCAGGCCCGGAATTTCAACGGTGCGTTTCGCTTGCAGCTCGGGACGCGCGGCTCCGCAACTATGGCAGAAATGCGATCCAACGATGAATTCAGTTCCACATCCATCGCAGGTTTCGCTCGGGTCCTGGCCAATAGTAACTTTCGACGCCACGATCGGCGGGCGCCAGAATTCGTTTTGCGCCCGATCTAGGGTTTCTGCCATTGAAACGTCCTCTTTGTTTCCAGTAGTTATACGCAAGCGGATCACCAAAATGACTGATTACAAAGACAGCAGTTACTGACCAGCTAAGGGGGAGGCAGGCCATTCGGAGGGCAAGATTTACGCGATCAATCCCGAATTTCCCATCTATTTTGCATGGTTTATGCCGGTGTGAAACGTATCCGCTGTGGTTCCCCCGCGGATGCACGGCCCACGTGGTGGCGGGGCTCTGCCTCGTAAACGGGCAAAGCCCGCCGCCGCACAATTGAGGCTAGCTTCTCAGGTAAACTGGAACCAGCTTGGCTTCCGACCAGTTCTGGTTCCGCTGCGTTTCCCCCGCCAACATTCCGCTGGCTCTCGCCCTTCTGCTTTTAGCCTGCCAGGCAGCGAGTGCGGCAGTTCCAGATACGTTTCGTCCCGCCGATCCTCTCAACCAGGCCGCCTTCGAGCACTATTACAACCTCGACCACGACGCCGCCATTCAGGACTTCGAGAAGATCATTGCCCGCCATCCCAACGACCCCTTCGCTCTGAACCATCTTCTTTCCGCCATCCTGGTCCGCGAACTCTATCGCATGGGCGCGATCAACACCGGCGAGTACACCAACGACAGCTTCATAGGGAATGCCCACCGCCCCGCCGATCCAGCCCAGAAAGCGCGGCTCAGGCAACTGGTCCAGCAGACGGAAAAGATCGAGGATGCCGCGCTCTCGCGCAACCCCAACGATGTCGAAATGCTCTACGCCCGTGGAGTTACGCGCGCGCAGTTCGCACTCTACACGGCACTCATCGAGCGTGCCTGGTTTTCCGCTCTCCGCAATGCTGTGGGAGCGCGCCACGATCACGAGCACGTGCTGGAACTAGATCCCCACTACACAGATGCCAAGCTCGTCGTCGGCACCCACAACTACGTCATGGGCAGCTTGTCATTCGCCGTGAGAATGGCGGTCTCCCTGGTGGGACTGAGTGGTGACAAAGCGAAGGGCATTCAATACCTCTACGACGATTACCGCTCCAATGGCGAAACCAGCGTCGATGCCGGCATGGTGCTCCTGGTTTTTCTGCGCCGCGAACATCGCTACAACGAAGCGCTCGAGATCGCGACCGCCCTCGCTTCCCGTTTCCCGCGGAATTATCTTCTGCCCATCGAGCAGGGCAATCTGCTGCGCGCTTCCGGCAAACTGGATCTCGCCGAAGAGCAATATCGCCGCGTCTGGCAAAATGGGCGCGAGGGCAAGTACGGTAGCCTGCACTACGAACTTGCCGCTCTCGCGCTGGGCGACCTGCTCCGCAATGAGAAAAAATATGCAGCCGCGGCCGCCGCTTACGAACAAGTCAGCGAAGCCGCCGGGGCCGACCCCGAACTGCTCCAGAAAGCCGATCTCGGGGCGGGAGAGATGTACGATCAACTCCAGAACCGCGAACTGGCAATCAAGAACTACCAGGCCGTCGTGGCCGTGGATTCCGGCAACGCGCTCGCCGAGCTAGCCCGCAGAAGAATGAAAGACGCCTACCGGGAGTAGGCGCAGCCGGGAATCGCCTTGTATCAGGGTATCGCTCGGCGATACCTTGAGTCTTTTCGAAATCAGCTGCCCCTTGAGGGGCTGGGATCTCGAGTTTCTCACCCACCTGTAGCCCCCGCCCGGGAACATTTTCGCTGCCGCGCCCGTATAATTCCATCAGGAGGCGACCCATGGACTCCCGAACCGTGTACTGCAACGCATGTGGTAACGCGCTTACCGAGCAAGCATCCTTTTGCTCGCATTGCGGTCGATCCGTCGCTCATCCCCATGCCCCGGCCAGGATGATGCGCCCGCGCCATGACCGCAAGATTGCCGGCGTATGTGCCGCGTTCGCCGAACATCTTGACCTGGACGTCTCACTGGTTCGCATACTTTGGATCTTTCTGACTTTGGCGTCAGGATGTTTTCCCGGTATCATCGCCTACGTATTGGCGTGGATCATTCTTCCCGAAGAGCCCTACATGCTGACTACGGTGCCATATCAACCGCCGAACCATCAACACCCGGTCGCGGGCTGACGACTCGTCTTTTATAGTCTGAGCTTTGATACTCTGAGCGTGACATGCACAGCCTGCGCTCGGACGATGCCGAGGTTTTCTACGAAGTTCGCGGCAGTGGCCCTGCCGTTGTCCTCCTTCATCCTTTCCCTTCGCATCACGAATTCTGGCTGCCGGTAATCCCGGCCCTCGAGTCGCGGTACCGCCTGATTCTGCCTGATCTTCGCGGGCATGGCGCTTCCGAAGTGGGGCGGGGGCCTGCATTCATGGCCAAGCATGCCGCCGACGTGGCCCGTATCATGGATGCCTGCGGCGTTGGAAAAGCCGCGTTCATCGTCTGCTCCATCGGCGGCTATATCGTTTTTGAATTCATGCGGCGCTTCCGCCCCCGAGTTGCCGCGCTCGCTCTCTGCGACACCCGGCCCCAGCCCGATACCGCCGAAGCCCGTGCCAATCGTTTGAAGTCGGCCGACGCCGTCCTCGAGCAGGGAACCGAACAATTCCTCCAGAGCTTGATTCCCAAATTGCTCGGTGCGACCACCCTTTCTACGCGTCCCGACTTGGTGGAAGGCGCTCTGCGCATGATGCGCAAAGCGTCGCCGGAGGACATCAGCCAAGTGCTGCGCGGCATGGCCGAGCGTCCCGATTCGGTTCCGGATCTCAAGCACATCAACTTGCCGACGCTGATCGTCATGGGCGAAGAAGACACATTCGCAACCGGCGCGGATGGAGAACTGATGCGCCAGAACATTCCTGGCAGCCGCCTGAAGCTCATTCCCAAAGCCGGCCACTACGCGCCCTGGGAACGCCCCGAAGCGGTGGCGCCATTGCTGCGCCAGTTTTTGGACTTCGTGCCGCTGACCTAAAACCAACTCCTGGAAATTCGAAACCGAGATGCGAGAGCCAAGAGCCAAGAGCCAAGAGCTAAGAGCTAAGAGCTAAGAGCTTAAGACCTCAGACCCCAATCTGCTAAAATCGCCTCGTCATGATCGAAGCCTTCCTCGTCCCCGAAAAAACCGTGGCCACCGCCAAAGGAGATGGCCCCGCCATCGACCTCGCCCCCGCTGCGACTCGCGTCTTCCTCCTGACTCTTGCCATCACCGACATCATCGAGCAGGAGTCGCTCGACGTGAGTATTCACACCTCGACCGATGGCACCGCGTTTGATGCCAAGCCGGTCGCGGCCTTCCCTCAGAAGTTTTATCGCGGAGAGTACCCGCTGCTGGTCGATGTTGCGTCCACGCCAGATGTAAAAGCGATCCGCGCCCATTGGGAGGTCAACCGCTGGGGTCGCGGCACCGAAACGCCGATGTTCGAATTCTGCGTAACCCTCCGCGAAGTGCCGCAGGAGATTCTCGCCGAAGCTGCCGGCCGCGCACGCGTGCAGTGAGTAGCGGGCCGCGAGTCGCGAGCTTCAACCCCAACAGCTTGCTCGAAGCCCGAGGCTCGTAACTCGAGGCTGTCAACCTCTGCAATCTGATTTCTAACCTCAGACCTCCCCTGACCTAATTCATAAATCTTCGCTATAGTTAGTGCCTTATGAAACGCAGAGAATCGCCGAACTCCGCCCGCCGCTCGTTCCTGCAGACCACTCTTCTCGGTGGAACCGCCGCTGCCCTCACACCTCTCTATCCCGCCCTGGCCGCCGCGCGTGACATGTCCACAACCGCTGCGGACGACCAGTCCGGCGCTTTGCCTTCCGAGGTGAAGCCCTTCGAACTGGATGAGATCACGGTTACGGAACTGCAAGCCGGAATGAAGTCTGGCAAGTTTACTGCCCGGTCATTGGTCGAAAAATACCAGGAACGGATTGATGCGGTCGACAAAGGCGGCCCCGGCATCAACAGCGTCATCGAATTAAATCCCGACGCGCTCTCGATCGCCGACGAACTCGATCAGGAGCGCAAGGCGAAAGGGCCACGCGGACCGCTGCACGGCATCCCTGTCCTCATCAAAGACAACATCGCGACCTCGGACCGCATGATGACGACGGCCGGGTCGCTCGCGCTGGTCGGTGCGAAGCCGCCCAAAGATTCATTTGTCGCGGTAAGGCTACGCGCTGCGGGAGCGGTCATCCTCGGCAAGACCAATCTTAGCGAGTGGGCCAACATCCGCTCCAGCCGCTCCACCAGCGGATGGAGCGGGCGCGGCGGCCTGACCCGGAATCCATATGCGCTCAACAGAAATCCGTGCGGGTCAAGTTCCGGTACAGGCGCCGGCATCTCCGCGAACCTGGCCGCGATTGGCATCGGCACCGAAACCGATGGCTCGATCGTCTGTCCGTCTTCGTCGAATGGCCTTGTCGGCATCAAGCCAACCGTGGGTCTGGTCAGCCGCGCTGGCATCGTCCCCATTTCGCATAGCCAGGACACCGCCGGCCCAATGTGCCGCACCGTGCACGATGCCGCCCTTCTTCTGAGTGCTCTCACCGGCGTCGATCCCGACGATGCTGCCACCTCGGCCAGCGCGGGAAAATCGCAACCCGACTACGCGCAATATTGCGATCCCGATGGCTTGAGCGGGGCGCGCATCGGCGTCGCGCGAAAAAATTTCGGTTTCAACGATGCCGTCGACGCTCTCATGGAGCGGACGCTCGACGTGCTGAAAAAACAGGGTGCAATCCTCGTCGATCCCGCCGACATTGAAACCTTCGGGAAGTTCGACGAAACCGAACTCCTCGTCTTGATGTATGAATTGAAGGCCGACCTGAACGCTTACCTCTCGCATCTCTCGGGCGCGTCCGTCCACACCTTGAAAGACGTTATAGACTTCAACGAGCGCAACCGGCAAAAAGAAATGCCATACTTCGGGCAGGACCTCTTCCTGAAAGCCGAAGCGAAGGGGCCACTTACCGACAAGGATTATCTCGACGCGCTGGCCAAGAATCATCAACTCGCGCGTACTGAAGGCATCGACGCGCTCATGGACAAGCACCACCTCGACGCCATCGTCGCCCCCACGGCCGGTCCGGCATGGCTCACCGATCTCATCGACGGCGACCACGCAGCCGGAGGCAGTTCGAGCGCGCCCGCCGTCGCGGGCTATCCCAACATCAACGTGACGGCTGGTTTTATTTCCGGTCTGCCGGTCGGAGTCTCGTTTTCCGGCCGTGCCTGGAGCGAGCCCACCCTGATCAAGCTCGCCTACGCATTTGAGCAGGCCACCAAAGCCCGCCAGGCGCCCCGGTTCTTGCCGAACGTCAACCCGCTCTGATTGACAGTACGCAACGGGTGTGATCGGTGTGCAGCGATTGACGCCCGGACGTCTCCCTGTGCGAATCACACGGCTGTGCGACCGTCGTCACAGCGGTAGGACAAGCCTCGCAGAACAATCAAATCGGCGAGGTAACCCTTATGCCCGCAAATGTTCTGGAAAAACCGACAACCGTTGAGAGTACTCCTCCCGGAGCCTCCAGGATTGGATCGAGCATCGTCGATCCACTAGCAGATCGTGCGCGATCCGTGCAACAAAACCTATCCAGCGAGCGCAAGCCTCTGAGCCGGCGTCAGCGGATCAATCTGGTCTTGCACGACATTTTCGAAGGTCGCGAGGAATATCTGGGCTGGACGCCGGAATAGTTATTGCCAGCAAAGGTTCGTATCAGCCTACCGCTTTGGCAATGCCGCAAGGCCGGAGCTTCTTGCGCGTCAGGGGTTGCCCGGAGCCTGCCGAGGAACTTTCCGCGTCAACTTGCGCACGATAAATTCCTGAAATAAATTAGCGATGCCCGTTGCGCCAATTCCGATGGCTGCGTTTTCAAATGTTAGGTCCGCGCCGTTGCGATCCTGTTTTGGATAGTAGAGATTCGACAAACCGCCCGCTGCCAGGCTGCCACCGATATTCGAATAGTTCGGCTGCCAGCGGCCATTGTCACCCTTGCAGATCAGAGCATTCGCCAGCGCATAGGCAAACCGCGACGCCGTGCTCCCTGTTCCTTTGTAGAAATAACGCGGATCCTGCTTCAGCAGCGAGGGCAGTATCGCCTCGCCGATGAATGTGCCCGTCACCGTGTCCGCATATCCCGCGCCGAAGCGTTTCCCATAACCTTGCGCGCCCTGTCCGTATCCGGCAAAGTGATTTTGCCACTGTTCTACTCCCGCCGCGCCTGCCACGACGACGAAGGTGAATGGGTCGATCACCGTCTTCCAGGCGAGGCTGAACTTCTGCTTCGCATCGAGAGGGGCGGCATTTGGGACGTAGGTGACATAGAAATTTGGAATGACGGCAAGCACCCGCTGCTTCTCTTCAACCTTGATCTGCTCCTCGGCAACTTCGACCTGCGAAAGGCCGACATTCACCTCCGTGACAGCATTCGCAAGATTCAGCGCGATCGGTCCAACCGTCTGGGTCTCCCCTGCCTGCAGGTTGCCCGAGTATGTTTGCGACGCGAAACCCGTCGCCGTGATGGTCAGTTGGAAGGCTCCGGGAGCCGCGCCGGCAAAGGCAAATTGCCCATCGGCGCCGGATCGCACCTCCCGATGCAAGCCTTGCTGCCCTTGATTCTCACCCGTTAGCTGCACTCGCGCGCCCGCGACCACAGCCCCACTCGGATCGACGATTGTTCCTCGAATGCTTCCGGATAATTGTTGAGCGGGAGGTTGAGCGGTAAGTTGAGCGGGAAGCTGCCCGGCGGCGGCCGCCGTCCCCTGGTCCTTCGAGCCCGGCACGGGCGTTGGCTGAGGATTTTGTCCGGAGCAGAACGAGATCCAACCCATGGTGACAAAGCCAAAGACACAGACTATGAGTCCGGACTTCAATTGCAAGCGCATGAATAACTTAACTCTAACCTCTTCTGAAGGTTCAAACAAAAACACAAAAGGCCCGCGCCTCACGCGTGCACGCCAACTACACACAACCAACTTTCGCGATCAGATCATGGCCTTCTTTCGCTTCCTGAACGCGGCTCTGAGCGCCCCTTTAAACGCCGCTCTAAGCGCCTTTCTAAACTTGGATGCGCGTTGATCACCTGCTTTTTACTCAATTTCCGTAAAAGTCATTTATGAGACAGGGACTGTCGGCTGTTTTACCATGGACTGCAATGTCCTCCGATTCCGTTGCCATCGTTCGCCCGGCTCGCACCCTACAAGGCCTGGTCCGCATTCCGGGCGACAAGTCCATCTCCCACCGGTACGCCATGCTCGCCGCCATCGCCCGCGGCGCCAGCCGATTCCATAATTTTTCCGCCGCGCGCGATTGCGCCAGCACATTAGGATGCGTCGCCGATCTTGGTGCCGCCTGGCGCCGCTCTGAAAATGATGGAGCCATCGAAGTTAGCGGCGTGGGAGGTCAGCTGAAAGCTCCCACGCGTTCTCTCGATTGCGGCAACTCCGGCTCGACGATGCGGATGCTTAGCGGCATCCTGGCTGGCCAGCCATTTGCCAGCGAATTGTTCGGCGACGAATCGCTTTCCCGCCGTCCCATGGCCCGCATCATCAAGCCGCTCACGGAAATGGGTGCGAAGATTGTTTCATCCGATGGCGGCCGGCCTCCACTGAAAATCCACGGCAGCCAGCTCCGCGCCATTCACTACCAGCCCGAAGTCGCCAGTGCTCAGGTGAAGTCATGCGTTCTGTTTGCCGGCCTGTTCGCGAACGGCCAAACCATTGTCGAAGAGCCCATCCGCACCCGCGACCATGGAGAACTTGCGCTTCAGGCGTTCGGTGTGAAGGTCGAGCGCACCGGCAACGTAACGCGCATTCGCGGAGGACATCCTCTTACCGCCATCGAAGCTCACGTCCCCGGCGATCTCTCCAGCGCCGCATTTTTTCTTTGCGCCGCCGCTTTGTTCCCGGGCTCCCAGCTTTCGCTGCCCGGCATTCTCATGAACCCCACCCGCGCCCGGCTTCTCGACATCCTCATGCAGATGGGTCTAAAAATTTCCGTCACCCAGGTCGAGCAGCATCATGGAGAACTAGTCGGCGCCATCGAGGCTCAGGGATCAACCTGGCAGGGCGGGATCATCGCTGGAGCCGACACCGCCGCCCTGATCGACGAAATTCCCGTGCTCGCCGCCGTTGCCCCTTACACCGAGAATGGACTCGAAGTGCGCGACGCCAAAGAACTCCGCGTTAAGGAATCCGACCGTATCGCCGCGGTAGCTACTAACCTGCGCAAGATGGGAGCTGAAGTCGACGAGCGGGCGGACGGTATGCGCATCCCCGGTCGCCAGCGCCTGCACGGCGCCGACCTCGACTCCTTCGGCGATCATCGCATCGCCATGGCCTTCGCCGTTGCCGCTCTCCGCGCTGAAGGGGAGACGACGATTCACGGCTCCGCCGCCGCCGGCGTTTCCTACCCATCGTTCTTCGACGATCTGCGGATGCTGGCCGGCTAACGGTCACAAGCGGGCGGACAGGTTGCTGCCCACTCCCGTGAAGCCAAACCGCCGCCCGCAACATCTATTACTCTCGAATCATCCAAAGATTTCCAGAGATTTGGGGGAACCTTTTCATGTCCACATGGCCAGCACCCAGCGCTCTCGACGCCAGCACCCAGATTTTTCCGACCTTGACTGAGGCGCAGATCAGCCGCATCCGTCCCGTCGCCAAATTGCGCAAGGTTCAGCCGGGAGAGATTTTATTTGAGCCCAACGACACCCAGGTCCCGTTCTTCGTACTGCTTTCCGGAACGATGGAGATCGTGCAGCCCTATCTCGACGGAGAGCGACAGATTGTCAACCACGGCCCCCGCGAATTTACGGGAGAGATGGCCATGATCTCGGGCGGACGCTGTCTGGTGCGCGGCCGTATCACCGAGCCTGGCGAATTCCTCGAAGTAAGTCCGGAGGGCTTGCGCTCTCTGATCGCAAAAGATGCCGAATTGAGTGAAATTTTTATGCGGGCTTTCATCCTGCGGCGGGTCACTCTCATCCGCGAGCACCTGGGTAACCTGATCCTGCTCGGCTCGCGCCACTCCGCCGACACTCTGCGCATTCGCGAATTTCTCAGCCGTAACGCGCATCCCTTCCAGTACATCGATCTCGACACGGATAAAGATTCGCAGATGCTCCTCGACCGTTTTCAAGTCAAAGTGTCCGATGTTCCAGTCGTCATCTGTAACACTCGTGGCGCTGCGTTCCGCAATCCGACGAACCAGCAACTGGCGGATTGCCTGGGTTTCAGCGCGAATATCGATCACGACCAGGTACGCGATGTGATTATCGTCGGCGCGGGCCCCTCCGGCCTCGCCGCCGCGGTTTACGCCGCCTCTGAAGGGCTTGACGCTCTCGTGATTGAAACCGAGTCTCCTGGAGGTCAGGCTGGATCGAGTTCAAAGATCGAAAATTATCTCGGCTTTCCCACCGGCGTTTCCGGGCAGGAGTTGGCAAGTCGCGCGCTCGCGCAGGCGCAAAAATTCGGCGCGAAAATGATGATTGGTCACGGCGTCGTCCGCCTCGATTGCAGCCAACGGCCCTACCGGATCGTGCTCGACAACGGCAGCGCGCTCTCCGCGCGGGCCATCATTATTTCGACCGGCGCTCAGTACAACAAACCGCAGATCGCCAATCTCCAGGAGTTCGAGGGGCGCGGAGTCTACTACGGCGCGACCTTCATCGAAGCGCAACTGTGCGAAGGCGAAGATGTCGCTGTCGTCGGCGGAGCGAACTCCGCAGGGCAAGCCGCCGTCTACCTTTCCCAGAGCGCGCGCAAGGTCTACATGCTTGTGCGTCGCAATAGCCTTGCGGAAACCATGTCGCGCTACCTGATTCAGCGCATCTCGGAAAATCCCGGCATCGAACTGCATTGCAATACCGAAATCGTTGGCATGGAGGGTGACGGCCAACTCGATCGCATCACCTGGCTCAATAAGACGGCAGGCGAGACTTCCACACGTGACATCTGCCACGTCTTTGTCATGACCGGAGCATCGCCCCGCACCAACTGGCTTCAGGGATGCGTTGCCCTCGATAACAAAGGCTTCATCCTCACGGGCCGTGATCTGGACGCGATCAATGTCGCGTCCCATGGCATTTCTCCAACCGCCACCTGGCCTCTCAGCCGCGCTCCACAAATGCTGGAGACCAGTCTGCCCGCAGTGTTCGCCGTCGGCGATGTTCGTTCCGGCAATGTCAAACGCGTGGCGTCGGCCGTTGGTGAAGGCGCCATCGCGGTCCATTTAGTCCACCGCGTGTTGGCTGAAATTTAGCGGTAGGCAATCTACGCGGGCACGTTCACGCCACTCAGAAATCCGCCAAGATGGGCGGTGAAGATCACGATCACTGCGGTGATAAATTCCAGAGGCAAGCGATAGTCGGAAAACGGCTGCCCCGAAGTTCTCCCAGCCCGAAAGTGAATCCAGCCAATGACTCCAATCAGGATGCCGGAGAGAACGCCCAGCGCGAAATGAAGCAGAAGCACGCCGCGCAATCTGGGGCCGTCGAGTTGCCATTGCCATGCCATGATCCCGGATGCCACAACCGGCAGCACTGAGACCGCGGCAGCCACCAGATTGGCATAGGCTGCGGATGCCAGGGTGGTCCGTTCTGAGACAGTTCCTTTTGACTTCGTTCGTGCTGCCCCCCGCGCCGCGAAATCGAAACTGGCTCCGCTCAGAAACAGCGCGATCGGAAAGTGGACGAGTACGACATGCTGCGCATGCTTTGCCGATAACGCCGTCCGAATGTCAAAAACGTTGGGTCGAATCATCTATTCCACCACAACCTTGCCCGTCATCTTGGGGTGCAGCGAACAGAAATACAAATACGTGCCGGGATTGCTGGGAGTAAATGAAAATGTGTCGTCGGTGTCGAGCGCTTTCGATTTGAACAGGCTGTCGCTGCTGACCACCGTGTGGGGGATGTCGTCGCGGTTTTTCCAGGTAATTTTTGTACCAGTCTTTACGGTAATGATCGCGGGCGTGAAGCTGAAATTATCGATTGTGATCTCAACGCTTGTGCTTTGAGCGCCGCCCGACGCCCCTGCTTTCGAGGAGTCCACAAAAGCGCCACCCGGTGCGGCGAACGCGGCCATAACGAGCAATATGCCCACCGTGAGCATGCCGGCAAGAAGATTCCTTTTCATTAGTTTTCTCCTTAGGATGATTTGCTTTTTCGAGTTTTGCGGGGCGCAACTCAGGGCGCCCCAGAGCCTGCCCTGAGCTTGTCGAAGGGTTCGCGCCGGTCTTTTGGCGCTAACCTGGGAGGTCGGCAACCGCTATTCCAGCGAGGAATCCGTCAGCCCGAGCGAGTGATGCTTACGCACGAAATTCACTTCCGTCACGCCCAGCAAACTCCGCAGTTGTTCCGCCGGAACCTTCATCGGCCCCGGCGAAGGCGCCGCACCCGGCTTCGGTTGCGGGAAAGCAGTGGAAGTCGCGGTATGGAACGTAATATGGCCTTCCACCTTTTGCATCGTCTGGTGAATATGTCCATTCAGCACCGTGACTGAGCCGAAGCGTTTCAAGTACCCGAGCGCCTGCGCGCTGTCCTCGGTTCCCCAGCCCCACTCCGGATACACCGCCCACAGCGGAATATGTGCGAACACAATCACCGGCGTGCTTTTTGAAAGATGCTTGACGTCTTTCTCCAGCCATTCCAGTTGCTCCGCGCCCAGCGATCCCAATCCTCCGGCCTTCAGGTTCATCACGTTGACCAGGCCGACAAAATGCACTCCCTTTTTGTCGAAGCTGTACCAGCCTGTGCCCAGCGCATTTTTCGCATAACGTTCGCGATAAGACTTGCCCTCGTCGTCCAGCACATCATGCTCACCGGGCACAAAGAACACATCTTTCGGACGCGCCGATTTCAGAATCTCATCCACCGTGTCGAACTGCTCCGGGCGGGAAAGATGCGTGATGTCTCCCGTATGAATCATGAACTCGGGAGCCACCGGCAGGGCATTAATCTTGTCGACCGCCGCTTGCAAGGTCGCTGCGACATCAGGATTCGCCGGCTTGTTGAACCCCATGTGGCTGTCGCTGATCTGAATAAAACTGAGATCGCCCTTCCCGAGCCGCTTTCGAGCGGAAGGGTCATTGAGAGCGAATGATTTCAGCACGCCGCCCTCAATCACACAAAGAGCGCCCGTGCCGGCCCACGCCATACACTTCAGAAACCCCCGCCGGTCAACTCCATCGTGGTTGTGGTTATGTGAAATTTCGTCGTTGCTTTTGCGCGGCGTGCTGTTCTGTAAAATGTCGTTCTGCATCGTCGATTCCTCCAGGAAGTCAACCCGGTTGGCGTTCACCGAGTAGAACCGGTGCGGCCGGGTTTTATTCCCGAAAAAATATTGCGGGGCGAATGGAATAAAACGTCCGTGCGCCGGTTTATCCTGAAGGTGTGTAGTTGCAAGTTGCCATGACGCAGACAACGTTACTGAGAACCGACAACTGATAGCTGACAGCTGACAACTGAGAGCTCCCATGACCCAATCCGCCGACGAGCGCCTGCAACAGGAATTCAACCGCTGGGCCGAGCAAGGTGAAGGCCCGAAAATGGAGAACCATCACCTCGACATCACCGAGAAAACCCTGCGCCGCATGGACCTCCGCCCCGGCGAGCGCGTTCTCGATCTCGGTTGCGGATCAGGCTGGGCCACTCGTCTGCTGGCCCGCATCGTGAATGAAGGCCCGCAGGGTTTCGGTCAGGTAGTCGGCGTCGACATTGCCGACGAGATGGTCCGCCAGGCCCGCGCCGCCTCCAAAGATTTCGACAACGTGATGTTCGTCCACGGATCGGCCACGCAGATTCCCTGGGAAGAGAATTTTTTCGATAAGGTTCTCTCCGTCGAATCCTTTTATTACTATCCCGATCAGGATCGCGCGCTCGGCGAGCTATTCCGCGTGATGGCGCCCCATGGACGCCTCTTCATCCTCATCAACCTCTACAAAGACAATCACTACTCGCTGCAGTGGGTGCCGAAGCTGAAAGTGCCAGTCCACGTCCGCTCGGCCGAGGAGTACGTTGCTCTGCTGAAGGCGCATGCCTTCGAAAACGTCGAGTACGCGCAGATTCCCGACGACACTCCCACGCCCGAGAATTACCAGACCACGTCGTTCCATTCGCTCGACGACCTGAAAGCCTTCAAACGAGTAGGCGCATTGCTGCTGATGGCGTCGAAGCCGGATGTGCGGAATTCCGCGCCGGCGTACACGATCTATTGAGCCGCGAGCCGCAACCGGAGTATGAGCCGCGCTCGACCGTAGCGCCGGCGTCCCGCCGGCGGTTCGTGGCGGCGTCTCGCCGCCACCCCACCCATGACCATCGCTCTTTCTCCACGATCCGCATTTGTGCTCTAGCGCGCGGCCCTGCATTCGCTCGTAGCTCAAAGCTCAAAGCCCGTAGCTGCCTGCCTGCGCAAAGCTCGCGGCTCGCGGCTCGAAGCTGTATCATGTTCAGGTATCCTTTATCGCCGGAGTACCGCAAGAGGCCCCATGAGCTGGCTGCAGAACAAGTTCGAAAAGAATTTCATGATCTCGACCGTGGACTACGTCTTCAACTGGGCGCGCAAGTCCGCGCTCTGGCCGATGACGTTCGGCCTGGCGTGCTGCGCCATCGAGATGATCGCATCCTCCACCGCCCGTTTCGATATCGCGCGCTTCGGTTCGGAGGTCTTCCGCCCCAGCCCGCGCCAATCGGACCTTATGATCGTCTCCGGCACCGTCACGCTGAAGATGGCGCCGGTCGTGAAGCGCATCTACGACCAGATGCCCGAGCCGAAGTGGGTCATCTCAATGGGCGCCTGCTCGTCGGTCGGAGGCCCGTTCAACACCTACGCGGTACTGCAGGGCGTGGACCGCATCGTGCCGGTCGATGTCTACGTAATCGGATGCCCGCCGCGTCCAGAGAACCTGTTCTACGCCCTACTCAAACTGCAAGACAAGATCGACACGATGTCGATTGCGAAAAAGCCCACCGAAGTGCGCCTCGACGAAAGCATGATGGAGAATTTCAAGCGCCAGGTAATGGTCGCGCAAACCATGCAGCCGAAATAGGGCAGCTCTCAGTCGTCAGCTCTCAGTCGTCAGCTCTCAGTTAACCTGAAGATTTGTACCGCGTGCCGATCTCGGCTGAGGCTTTGAGCAGCGCATCGAGGGGTTTCAGTGTCGGCAACTTCGCGCCGCGACCGTTCAGCGCTTCGATTACTTTCTCCGTGGCGATATTGCCGACCAGATCGTCCTGAGCAAACGGGCAGCCTCCAAGACCGCCCAGGACCGAGTCGAAGCGGCGGCATCCGGCATAGTAAGCGGCGAGAATTTTTGCGGCGGCGTCATTGGGTCGACTGTGCAGGTGAACGCCGATTTCCAGGTAGTCATACTTCGCCATCACCGCGGAGACGACTTCGCGAATTGTTTCAGGTGAGGCCAGGCCCACCGTATCGGCGAGCGAGATGGTGTGGATGTCCTGAACCTCGAGCAACGCGACAGCTTCGACGACTTCCTCGGGGGTCCATGGATCACCATAAGGGTTGCCGAAAGCCATGGAAATGTAGACGACTGTGCTCATGCCGGCTTCGTCGGCTATCTTTTCGATTTTTTCCAATTCCTCGATTGCGTCTTCGAGGTTCTGGCGCTGGTTGTTCTGCAGAAAGGTCGGGGAAATTGAATACGGGAAGCCAACGGTGTGGACCGCTTCGGTCTTGATCGCTCTCTGCGCACCCTTTTCGTTGACCACGATGCCGATGATTTCAACGTCGTCGGGGGGATCGAGTTCCTTGAGAACATCTTCGGAGTCGGCCATCTGCGGAACGGCGTTGGGCGAGACGAAGCTGACGGCGTCGATATGCTTGAATCCGGCGCTGATTAAAGCCTGGAGATAGTTGACCTTCAACTCGGTCGGGATCTGGCCTTTGAGGCCTTGCCAGGCGTCGCGGGGACATTCGATGAGTTTGATTACTTCAGACATTGACGATTGTCTTTTTTGTAAGATAGCCAAGCTGCCTTGCAGTCGCATCCGGCTTTGCATTCAGATGAAACCGGTAATAGATCTCGGTTCCATCGGTAACCTGTCGATCCATGACTTCAACAATCTCCAGCACCTGATGGAGTTTCCATTTCACCTTTTCACCGTAGACGTTTTTATACGAATGTTGGCTCTGTCTAGCTACCTTGCGGGCCTTAGCAGCCGCAGAAGATGGCATACTCCGAAAGACAAAAACCGACTCTTCTAAGAGTGTTCGAGCAGAACTCGCGCCTTTACGGCCAATGGCCGATCGGTACAGCACCCGGACTGAGTACCACGTCTCACCCTCACGGGCACTCGCCATGACACTAACTCCCATCTGCGAAGATGCGGCAAGCTGCTCTTCCGCTAAGTCTGCAGGACTCCCACTTTGAACTCCGGCACATCCGGATTCAGCGACGCCGCTTCTAACGCTTGTGTTATCGCTTGCCTCGTTTCCATGGGATCGATAATTTTGTCGATCCATAATCTGGCAGCGCCGTAACGCGGGTCGGTTTGCTCGTCGTATGTTTTCTTTGTGGAATCGAACAGCTCTTTTCTTTCTTCTTCGCTCAGCTTCTTGCCGCTACGTTCCAGTTGCTTGATCTTGATTTCTACCAGCGTGCCGGCGGCGGCGTCTCCGCTCATGACGGCGTATTTTGCCGTGGGCCATGCGAAGACAAAGCGCGGATCGTAGGCTTTGCCGCACATGGCATAATGACCTGCGCCGAAGGAGCCACCGACGATCACCGTGATCTTCGGCACAACCGAATTCGACACGGCGTTCACCATCTTCGCGCCCGCTTTAATGATGCCGCTCCATTCGGCGTCGCGGCCGACCATGAAGCCGTTGACATCGTGAAAGAAGACGAGGGGGATCAGATTCTGGTTGCAGTCCATGATGAAGCGGGCGGCCTTTTCGGCGGACTCGGTGTAGATGACGCCTCCAAATTCGACCCGCTTGTGGCCTTCGTGATCGGTCTGATGGGCATGGAGTTTCTGGTTGGCAACGATGCCGACGGCGAAGCCTCCGATGCGCGCGTAGCCACAGATCAGCGTTTTGCCGTACTCGGGCTTGTATTCGTCGAAGCGGCTTTCGTCGACAATGCGGGCGAGAATCTCTTTCATATCGTAGGGGCGCGCGGGCGAGGCATCGTAGATCCCGTAGATTTCTTCGGCGGCGAGCGCGGGGTCGGCAGGTTGCTTGCGATCCCAGAGCGACTGTCTGCGGTAGCCCCATTTTTCGACCAGCGAGCGGATGCGAGCGATGCAGGCTTCGTCGTTGGGCTCGCGAAAATCAACCGTACCGCTGATCGCGGAATGCATGGCCGCGCCGCCTAAATCTTCCGCAGAAACTTTTTGTCCAATCGCGGCCTGCACGAGTGCGGGGCCCGCGAGGAACAGCCCGCTGCCGTCGGTCATGAAGACGTGGTCGCACATCACGGGCAAGTATCCGCCGCCAGCTACGCACATACCCATGATGGCGGCAATCTGCGGAATGCCCATGGCGGACATGACCGCGTTATTGCGGAAGACGCGGCCAAAATCGTCGGTGTCGGGAAAAACATCTTCCTGCAAGGGGAGAAAAACACCGGCCGAGTCGACGAGGTACATGGTGGGGATGTGATTTTCGATGGCAATATTTTGCGCGCGAATTACTTTTTTCGTCGTCATCGGAAAGAATGCTCCCGCTTTCACGGTGGCATCGTTGACGATCAGCATCATCAGGCGGCCTTGGACGCGCGCGAGCCCGGTAACAACGCCGGCCGCTGGTGCGCCTCCCCATTCTTCGTACATTTTGTGCGCCGCGTAGAGGCCGAGTTCGAAGAACGAGCCGGGATCGGCAAGCAGGTTGATGCGCTCGCGGGCGGTGAGACGCGATTTGGCGTGCTGGTTTTCGATTGCTTTGGGACCGCCGCCCTCGCGGATTTTCTCTTCCTCGTTACGGATCTGGGCGACCAGATCGGCGAGGGCACGCATATTGGATTCGAAACGAAGGGAGGCAGGATCAACCTTGGTCGCGATCAGGTTATTGATTGTGAGGGCCGTGGAGTCGTTACGTTCGGACATAAGAGTGGGCGAGCGACCTCCTAATATACCAGCGGCTGGCGGTGCGATGTTTATCGCCCTACGCTTCGTCAAAGCGCGCCGGTTGGCGGAGTTGGCGCATTGCCTCGGCGACGGGATCGTCGGCGATGGCATCGACCAAGCCGATTTCAAGTGCGCGAGCTGCGGAGACTTTTTCCGCAGCAACGAATAGTTCCAGTGCTCTGCCCTTCCCGATCAGGCGCGGCAGTCGTTGCGTGCCTCCCCAGCCAGTGATCAGGCCAAGAGCGGCGCCGCGATGTCCGAAGACCGCGTTGGGCGCGGGGATGCGGCGATGGCACGCCAGAGGCGAGGTCGAGGCCTCCGCCCATGCAGTGGCCTGCGATGGCTGCGATCACCCGCGCCGGGATAAGTGGCGATCGATTGCATCAGGGCTTGTCCCATGGCGGAGAATGCATACGCTTCGGGGCCGGTGAGCGCGGCGATCTCGTTGAGGTCGGCGCCTACGGAGAAGTTGTTCTCGCCGGAAATCACCAGGGGCGATGCCGGCGATTGCATAGATCTTAGCTTTCGAATCTCTTCCGTGAGCGCGATTACTTTCCGGCGAGTCAGACGGTTCATGCCGTCTTCGGAAACCAGCGCTAGAAAAGAAACTCCGCCGTCATGACCTAATGTGAATTCAAGTTGATCGGGAGCGGGCACGCTTCAGGCTAATGAAATCATCCGGCCGCAGGCACACCGTGCGGTTTCACATTTTGGCGGATGAACTTCACGATGTCGTCCATCGGCGTGCCGGGTTGGAAGATGCCGGCTACGCCGATCTTTTTCAGGCCATCCAAATCCTGGTCCGGAATAATGCCGCCGACCAGCACGAGCACGTCGTCCATTTTGTTTTGCTTGAGCAGGTCCATTACTCGGGGAACGATTGCGTTGTGCGCGCCCGAAAGAATCGACAGGCCGATGACTTGGACATCCTCCTGGAGAGCCGCGTTGACGACCATCTCGGGCGTCTGGCGGAGGCCGGTGTAGATGACCTCCATGCCGGCATCGCGGAGGGCGCGGGCAATGACCTTGGCGCCGCGGTCGTGGCCATCGAGTCCGGGCTTGGCGACGAGGACACGGATTTTGGGGTCGGAGTTGGGAGTGGGCATTGGGCCTCGGTTTGAACAGGCTATTTAATCACACAAAACTGAGGGAACTGAGCGCTGTTTGCTTTTCGTCTTTTTCACGAGAGGTACCCCCCACCCCTACCCCCCTCTCGGGCCGGTATATTGAAATCATATAGTTAGAGTAAGTTGGCGCTCAAAGTATTGATAAATAATGAGTTCAACTTATTGCGTGCAACTCCTTTTTCGACTGGTAGTTAGACTTGATTTTTGCGAATTCCCGCATCTTGTAGGCGCCAAAGTCCTGGGGAATAAGGACTTATACGTAAAGTATTCAAAACATAATAGTTACACCTGTTTTCCCCAGGGGTGATTTGGGTTTTCAAAGAGCTTCATGGATGCCGCCACTGGTGACGCCTTGCAGCCGAGGCCTTCCTCTAAGGTCGTGACTCTGGCTTCTTATGTCAAGGGATTTTATGCAGGTCATTTTATGCAGGTCAGCGATGGCGCGGGCGGAAGATCCCCCACCCTAAGAATCGCAAATGGCACGATTCTTAGGATGGGGTGTCCATTGTTGGCGAACGATTTGGGAACGCTAGTGACGGCTGGCCTCAACCAGGTCATGGATCACGTCCCGATCAGTGAGTTGCTCATAGGCGTGCTCGCCGTGGAGCGACTCGTCGAGGCCGATCTCCTCCGACGACTCACTGACCTTGACGGTAATGAATGCATCGATAATGCGAAGCATGGCGTAGGTGAACGCGAATGCCCAGACCGAGGAGAAGACGACAGCCGTCACCTGTTTCAGCAGGAAGACCGGGTCGCCATAGAGCAAACCATTCGCGCCCTCGGGATTGAACTGCTTGTTGGCAAAGATGCCGAGCATGACGATGCCGAGGAAGCCGCCGACACCGTGAACTCCCCAGACATCGAGAGCGTCGTCCCATTGCAGCTTGTTTTTCATTTCGACAGCGTAGTAGCACACCACGCCGGCCGTAATGCCGATGATGACCGCAGTGGTGGGAGAGACATATCCGGCGGCTGGAGTTACGGTGGCCAGTCCGGCGACAGCGCCGGTGAGCAGTCCGAGGAGCTTGGGTTTCTTTTCGTTCAGCCATGCCACCATGAGCCAGGCAACAGCAGCGAAGGAAGCCGCCACGTCGGTGTTCAGGAATGCGGTGGCGGTCACGGAATCGACGCGCATTTCACTGCCCGCGTTGAAGCCGTACCAGCCAAACCACAAGAGACCAGTACCCAGGGCTACCAATGGAATGCTATGCGGGCCGCGGTCGGCGACGCGGCGCTTGCCTACATAGATGACCGAAGCAAGGGCCGCCACGCCAGCGATATTGTGGACTACGATGCCTCCCGCGAAATCTTTAACTCCCCATTGCTGCAGGAATCCGCCGCCCCAGACCATGTGGACGAAGGGAAAGTAAACGAAGGTCAGCCAACCGGTGAGAAACAGCATGTAGGCCTTGAAGGTGACGCGGTTGGTAAAGGCTCCGGAGATGAGCGCCGGAGTGATGATGGCAAACATCATTTGATAAGCAATGAAGACGAACGCGGGGATGGTGATATTCGGAGATGGCGTGTTGAGATCGATCCCGCGCAAGAAGGCGTTGTGAAAATTTCCGATGACTCCGTGCCAGTCGCCGCTGAAGCACAGAGAGTAGCCATAGAGGTACCAGATAACGGTGGTCCAGCCCATGGAGACGAAGCTTTGAATCATGATGGCCAGAACATTCTTGCGGCCGACCAGACCGCCGTAAAAGAACGCGAGGCCCGGGGTCATTAGCATGACCAGGCTGGTGCATAGAATCATGAAACCGGTATTGCCGGTATCGAGATGGAGCATGCGATCCTCCGACCGAGATGTAGAGAGATTTGCTCGCGGATAGCGAGCGGGGGTCCGAACACGAAACCACGCGGGTGGAGGGCCCTCAGACCCAGGCGCGCGGAAAGCGCTGTTACAGTCCGATGCTGGACCTGATCAGGGGTGGAACTCAGTGCCGCTTGTCACATGATGGGGTGATAATGCTACGTGGGAAGCCTCGCCGTATATTTACGTTGTGTAAATACACCGATTGAAGCCTAGCCGATCAAAAACGAAGAGGTCGAAATCCAGGTCCGATGGTGGGACTGATTGGAACCGATTGCGGCGTAGGAACGCGCGCAGCATCCGCAAGGGGATTGAGGCGGACCCGGATGTTCATGCCACCGATGAAGAGTTCTGGAAAAGCGCTCGAGTAGTTATGCCGTCGCCGAAAGAAATCGTGACCATGCGGCTGGATGCGGATCTGCTGCGCTGGTTCCGGCAGCAGCGCGGCTATCAGACACGCATCAACGCCATTCTGCGGGCTTATATGAAGGCGCATGAGTCGGTGTAAGGACCCACCTTTCATCGAGAATGGTAAAAATAGAATAATCACGGCGTAACTCCCAACTGCCAGAACAGGAACGAGTACATATCCGTGCTCTCTTCGACTTGCTTGGCTACGGGTTTGCCCTGGCCGTGTCCGGCTTTGGTGTCGATGCGAAGCAGGATTGGCCGTTCTTTACTGGCGCCATTCTTCGCTTCGGCTTGCATGAGCGCAGTCATCTTTTTGGCGTGCATGGGATCGACACGGGTATCGGTGTCAGCCGTCATAAAGAGGATGGAAGGATACTCCTGCCCGGGCTTGACGTGGTGATAGGGCGAGTAGGCGTAGAGCCAGTTGAATTGTTTCGGGTCGTCGGCGGAGCCATATTCGGGAATCCACAGTTTGGCGATCTGGAAGTTCTGGTAGCGGAGCATGTCGAGCAGTGGAACCGCGCAGACCACGGCGCGGAACAGCTCGGGACGCTGGGTGATCATGGCGCCCATGAGCAAGCCGCCATTCGATCCGCCGAAGATGGCGAGGTGATCCTTGTCTGTGTATTTCTGCGCGATGAGATATTCGGAGGCGGCGATGAAATCGTCGAAGACGTTCTGTTTTTTTTCGAGCATGCCGGCGCGGTGCCAGTCCTCGCCGAACTCGGAGCCTCCGCGCAGGTTGGCGACGGCATAGACGCCGCCGTGTTCCATCCAGAGATAGGCGCTCCGGCTGAAAGTGGGACTGAGGGAAATGTTAAAGCCGCCATAGGCGGTGAGCAACGCGGGATTCTTGCCGTTCTTGACCAATCCCTTCTTGCTGACGATGAACATCGGAACCCTGGTACCGTCCTTCGAGCGGTACCACTCCTGCCGAACATCGTAGGCGGCGGGATCGATGGAAGGCGCGTCGATCCTGGTCCAGAGCGAGCTTGTGCCCGAGGCCAGGTCGTAGCGGTAGATCGACGGCGGCACAGTGAAGGACTGAAATCCAAAGAAAATCTCGTTGCGATCGTAACGGCCGGTGGTGCTGAAGACATTTCCGACGGCGGGCATTGGGATGTCGGCGAGTGTTTTGCCGTCGAGCGAGAACAGTTTCAGTTCGGATGCCACGTTATGCTCGTAGTGCGCAAAGAGCTTGCCTCCAGTGACGCGTGCGCCCTGCAGTACGGCATCGGATTGGGGAATCAATTCTTTCCAGTTTTCGCGTTTGGCGTTTGAGGCCTCGGCCACAAAGACACGGTAGTGCGGCGCATCTTCATTGGTTGTGATGTAGACCTTGCCCTGAAAAAAATCGGCTCCGTAGAGGAAGTCCTTTCCGGTGGTGATCTCGACCGGCGGATTCCTGGTGCGGAGGTCCTGCAGATACATTTCGGTCTTGGTCCAACCCTCCTCGACCGTGATGAGGAGCCAGCGGTCATCCTCGGAGAGCGTGACGGTTGGAATGTCCTGGGGATTACGCTTGTCTTCGAAGATGAGCGGATCCATGGCGGGATCGGTTCCGAGCTGATGGTAGAAAACCTTGACGTGGTAGACCTCTTCTCCAGCAGGGACATCGCCTTTTTTCGGATGCCGCGTGTAATAGAAGCCGGAACTGTCTTTCATCCAGGCGAGGCTTGAGAAACGAGTGCGCTCGATGGCGTCGGCGAGGGTGCGGCCGGTGGCGGTTTCGGTCAGGTGGAGCGTGCTCTCTTCGGAACCGCTGGGCGATGTGCCATAGGCGATGTATTTGCCGTCTTCGGAGGGGTACCACCAGTCGAGAGCGACGGTTCCATCGGCGGACAATTTATTGATGTCGAGCAGAACGCGATCTTCGCCCCGCAGGCTCTCGCGCCCGTACTCGCGCACATAGAGGACGGGCTGATTCTGGCCGGCATCGCGTCGGGTATAGAAGTAATATTTGCCTCTCATGCGCGGAGGGTCGACGGTTCCGATTGCCAATAGTTGAGTGAGGCGGGCGTTGATCTTGTCGCGTCCCGGCAGCGGATCGAGGAGAGAGCGGGTGTAAGCCATCTCCTGCTCGACGAAGAGCCTGGTATCGGGATCGCTGGAATTCTCGAGATAACGATAGGGATCGACGATCTTGTGTCCCTGAACGATGTCCTCGACGGGAGCCACCTTCGCTTTTGGCGGGCCGGAGGGAGAGGGTGCATCTTGCGCGCCTGCGATGGTGGTCATGAGCACAGCGACACCGGTAAAAAGAAAGAGAGCAATCAGCAAACGCAAACCTCCTGGCATGAAGTCCTCACCTCAGTTGTGGACGGGTAACGAGGGATAGGTTAGCAGAAGAGCGGTCCAAAGGACGCGCCCTTGCGGGCCATGCCGGGGCCTTCGGTGATCTTGGTGCGATTGGCGGGAAAGAATAATCTCAGCTCGGTGGGCGAGAAGTTGCGTTGGTCCCAGGGTCGGGCGTTGCTGTTCGCGCCTATTCAGGGCCAAAGAGGTCAGGAGCCAGGAGCGGAAGCCAGGAGCGCCGGGAGCGAAAGATGAGTTTGTTTCAATGGAACGAAAGCTACAGCGTGCAGGTTACAAGTTTGGATCATCAACATCAGACGCTATTCACCACGATCAACGAACTGCAGGACGCATTGCGCGTGGGCCATGGGAAGGACGTGGTCGGCAAGGTGCTGACGAAACTGATCGACTACACGAAGTCGCACTTTGCCGCGGAAGAGGCGATTCTGGAAAGGAACGGATATCCAGGATTGGCCGAGCACCGTGCCGCACACAAGGCGTTGGTAACCGAGGTGCTCAAGTTTCAAAAAGAGTTTGAATCGGGGAATGCGGGGATTACCGTCGAGGTCATGCACTTCCTGCAGAAGTGGTTAACCGAACACATTCAGAATACCGACAAGAAGTATGGGCAGTTTCTGAATGAAAAAGGGATTCATTGACAAGCAAGCGAGGCGGGGCCGAGGGCAGCAATGTTAAGAGCCGTTCTCATGAAAGTCTGCGTTCATGCGAGCAAGTTTTCATGAAAGCCAGCGCTCGTGAAAGCCGCAGCACAATAACATTATGGTTACCATTGTGTGAGGTGAGATTCATCCCGTTCCAATCGAGCGCGCGCTCTGATATGATTTTATGGTCGTCAAGAGCACACGCGTTGTGCTTCCACTCCTCAGTAGCTCAATGGCAGAGCATCCGGCTGTTAACCGGAGGGTTGTAGGTTCGAGTCCTACCTGAGGAGCCATTCTTTCAATAGATTACAAACCACGAAATTCGCAAAGCCGAAAACGGCAGTCGACATTCCTACCTCGTCCTACCAGTTAGCGCAGATCCGGCTACAAGCCTTGCGTGGCGAGAAGCGGTAAGGAGGACTACTTCTGCGACTCGCACGAATAAAGGCAGTGGTTCGCAATGGGTTTATAGCCTGGGTTTCCAGTTCGCACAGTGGCTCTCGGGACTCGGCCGTCCATCTCAACCTGCCCTCACGAAAGGGTATGTCCCCCGAACCCGCCCAACGCGCGGGCGAAGAAGGTGAAGGTGCAATCTGTTCGCGCTGTGGCGAGCGCTACGCATCCCTCATGCATGTTGACGATCTGAAGCGCGTGCTGCCGCAAGTCGGATTCAACTACTCGATGTCGGGGCCCGTCGGCAATTGGCAGGAACTGTGCCCAGCCTGCAAGCGCAAGTCACTTTCGCTCGCGCAATTAAGACTGAAAGAGGAAGCGAATGGCTAAGGCTCCTGTCTCCGAAGAGATCCTCAAGGAAGCGTTCGGGCCACATCTCAACTACAAACCGACCGGTGGATGGACAGATGAATCCGTTCATCCTGCGAGAAAGGCGAGGACGGAATTGTCCACTCGTCTCTCAAGCCCCGCTGCATCGCCTGTAACAACTGCGTGCTGGCGTGCCCCTTTGGCATCCCGAAAATGATGGAGCCCGAGCAACAGATGATGAAGTGCGACATGTGCTATGACCGCACTTCTGTCGGCAAGCGGCCAATGTGCACGACAGGGCCTCCATCGCGCCCATTGCCGCGTGTTGTTCTTGAGGCTCGCGGCGAGCAATTGGTTGCTATCGGGGTAAGAGGTTAACGCCATGCCAAGGCCAGACGACCTGCCCCCTCAAAATCGCGGCCTGACAGCCATCGCGGGAGCGATGTCTTTAATCGCGGTTCTCCTTATCGTCCAAATCTGGCTCTTGAGTGCTGCGTTGGAGTCCTTCCTTAGAGGAAGCCGTAGGACCGCGCTGCCCGCAGCTATTTTCTCCGGCGCGATGTTCCTGATCTGCCTGGGTCTCTACGCATTCGTCAATCGTGTCGATGCGGAGGTCCGCGGCTCTGGCAACAGTCGTTAACTCCATCCTTGATCGTGTTCCGAAATCTCTTCCGGATTGTAAATTTCTCGTCGACCTCTATGGATTGCAGCCTTCGCCATAAAGTACGAGATCCTGCGGGTGCAGTGAATTCTTGCGATAACGGCACGACCGGACGTTGTCCCGGAAGAACTCTCAACCACTGGCCAGAAGTCCGCTCCTGGGAAGTTTCACCACGGGTCGGGCGAAACGAGGCCGTATCCATTTGCAGGTGAGGCACGCGGCAAGCGACAGTCAGAGAAGATGGCTGGATTTAGGGGGCGTTCGAGGAGTCTGCCACACGGGCTTGGACTGAGCGGCGGTTGGCATCGGCAACGCGATAGTTTTTGTATTCGATGGTCAGGGTGGCTCGCCCTCCCAGCCGGATGTAGCTGACCGACTCATTTCGGGCGGGAAGCCAGAAGCCGTCGACCTTCTCATATTCGTGATGAATTTCGCTCCTCTTCGTCCAGAAGGACGGATTCTGCGCCGGTTCCGCTTCGATGCGGGTGACGGCGAAATCGGTCCCATCCACCCATAGCTTGCCGCGATAGACGTACTTGCTATTGAACTTCGGGCTGACTCGAAACAGATATTGCCCACCGGTTCCCGAGGGTTCGTAACTCAACAGCTCAAAGTCATAGTTATCCCGATTCAGCTGGGTGCGCGCGCTCACTGCCGGTTGTGCCGCCTCTTTCTCGCTTTCCAGTAGTCTCTTGAACACGCGATCCAGAATAAGCTTCGATCCCCGCTGGGACAGGACCTGAAAGTTTTTGGTAGCGGGACTGTCGTATGTCGCCTCCACTGTCATCTCAGCTTCCCGATCTCCGGGGAATCCGCGGTAGCTAAGGTGGTAAACGCGCGTCGCCTCGGAGTGCAGCAGCGCCCGTGCCCGCTCCAGATTCATGCGCACAAGATTGTCGACCACCTGGTCAGCAGCAAGGGGAGCGGATACAGACGGTCGGGGCAGCGAGCCCAAATCCTCAGCAACGCACAGCGGAGTGTGCATCAACGGAGCAGAGATCAGCGCAATAAAAGCTATCACCGCCATAATCAAACTCCGAATCGTCCGCGTGGCCGCTTGCATAGATATCATCTTAAACTGTTCCCGTACTTTCATTGCCTGGCGTGCCCGCACCGAAACATCAGGGTGAAGAGCCACTTCGTACGCCCGATACACAGCTCCGAAAACGCTGTCCCAGGAGGCCCCTTCTGCCTGGGTGCGAGCTTGCCCGCGCATCGCATCCAGTTTCACGGGAGACTCCCGCAGCCTTACGATGCATTCCACAAAGGCTGCGTTATCTCTGCAAACGGCGATCGGCGTTGCACCCCGCTTCGGCCGACCTCCTGCGGTGACTCTCGTTGCCGGCAACACCTTTGCCAGTGAATTTCGCTATGCCGATTAGAAATCGAATCTCATCAATGTGAGCATACAGGCTTTCATGGGAACAACGTGATTTACGATGGCAAACAAGGAGTCATCGCCGTAGCCCCCACACTGGGGAATCACGACTGATCGCGACCGCCGGGAAGGGCGATTGGCTGAGGGAATCTTGAACCGGAGAAAGCGATTTTTCAGCAAACTGCTAGGGAACCGTTCCGAGTATCTCTCCCGCGGGTAGTCCATTCCCGTTAAAAGCGACCCAGCCGGTATTTTCCGCGTTCCCGGCGAGCATAAGCACCGGAGTGACCGCCCCCGCCCACTCGCCCAGAAAGTTACTTCCCTGGCCAGTCTTGGGGGTATTGGCAACTGCCCAATACTGCTTTCCACCGGTCACCGGAACTGAAGCAAAGTTGGCCACCGCAAGGTTGCAGCAGGTGAAGGATTTAGGCAGGCTGCCAACGGTCACAGGGCCCGCCAGCAGTTTTCCCGGATGGCCGTTGCTGTCCGCATAAATGCTGAGGTTTACCTGGTCCGCACCGATTCCGTAGTAGAGGATGGCGGCCCGCACCTGCGAAATGTGCGAGCTCGCTTTCGGGGTAAAGGGCATCGCAATGAAGTCAGAAAGGCCGACTTCGGAGGTGGGTCCTGAAACCAGCCAGGTGTCGATGTAATTGTAAAGATTCTTCGGATCCGTTCCCAACGTGCTGTAGATCGTGGTCAAACCCTGTGGGGCTTCCGGGGCCGCCACAGAAGCCGTCGTAAGTGTTCCCTTGTGATGCCACCTGGGCGGCAGCTCCACGGTTTGACCAAGCAGCTCCACGGTTTGACCAAATAGGGACAAGCTGGAAATCGCCAACAGACACGCCAACAGAAATATCTTTTTCACCAGTTCTCCTCCTCGCGCTTCCACGTCACGCTTTCACTTCATGCCTTCCACATCAACGCTGAGACTTGTGCCGCACCGCCGGCGCATTCCGCCATTTTCGCGGAAGTGTAATCCCAAAACTATATGTTTGAACAGCCATTTTTTTCAATGCTGAAAATAATCGAAAGTGCATCCCCTTGCGGACTTCGGAGGCCTTTTTAACCATAGGGGATCCCGAACGCAACTCAACGGACCCTTTCGTTGACGCGGAAAAAGGCGAACACAAAGCGCAAGCTTGTGTACTCACCGGATCTGAAGGACAATGTTCTCCCTATGCGGCTGGCATTCGTTCTATTTGTTGCCATCTCCGTCATTCCAGCCTGGACACAATCTCCCGACACCCAGGATGAGAGTCGGCCGCGGCCCTCCCGTCGCTCTGCCGTGGATGGATTCATTGTGTGTTCCGGCAGCGAGAAGTCCGCACCCGTCTACTTTAGTCTCTGCCACAACAGCCCGGCCGGGAGCGTGGCCTGCGGTGAAAAAGTCGGCGTGATGGCTCGCAACGGCGATATGCTGCGCGTGCGCTTGGCCAACGGGTTTCCTCGCTATGTGCCCTCTTCGGCGATTTCGCAACAGCCCGATCGGATGATTCCGTTCGGCGCTGATTCAAGTGTGCCGGATCGAGGTTCCCCCGATTGCGCTCAACCGCGCGAGCGCAACGTCACGCCTCCGCGCGCAACCTACTCGCCCCCGCCGGAATTTAGCGAACAAGCCCGCAAACAAAAGATCACCGGAACGGTCCGGCTGTCGCTGACCGTGGGGCTCGATGGCCTTGCCCACGACATCAAAGTCGAAAAAGGAATTGGATACGGCCTCGACGAGAAAGCCGTGGAGGCCGTGAGCCGCTGGAAATTCGAGCCAGCGCTCAAAGATGGCCAGCCCATCGAGAAGGAAATTAAAGTGGAGGTCAGTTTCAATCTGATGAAGTAGGTTCGAATCTTCTCTCCACTCATTGACCGGTTCCACTGGCGGCACAGCCAATACGATTCCTCTGTTTGCCACTGCAACCAGCGTGCGGAACTCGATCAGCTCTTCCTCTACGCGCCCCAATGTGTGACAATCGCGCGACGGCAATCCCAAACCTTCAAAGGCGGATTCCAACCGAAATGTCCGATCAGTCCGCGCCCAGCCTCGCCTTCGCCGTTGAACGCTACCCTGACTTCATCGTGGTCCACTGCTCCGGCCGCCTGGTCTCCGGAGTCAACCAGCAACTCAACCTTGAGGTCAGCCGGCTGCTGCCCGGTCCCACGCGAATCATTCTCGACTTCGAGCATCTCACGCACATGGACAGCAGCGGGCTCGGCACGCTGGTTCGCCTCTACGTACACGCTAAATCGGCGGGCTGCGCGCTTGAAGTCGCCAATATGGGCAAATCCATCCGCAATCTCCTCGGTGTCACCCATCTCCTGTCCGTCCTCGAATCCGTCGGCAAACATAACATCAGGATGGGCTGACCGGTGCCTGACCTACGCCGCTTGTCGCCTAATTACGAGAATTATTTTTCTGGCTGAGATGAGGAAGAGGGCGAAGTGGGACGAACTAACTCCAGGTGTAAGACTCCATCACTGACATGCGCTCAGCCGTGGGCCGCCGCTTTCGCTGCCGGCGCCGAAATCACGACCGAATCAGGCTCGGTCCACACGGCCGTGCCATTCGTCAGGTCCAGACGGTGCATGGTGATCTTTAGGATGCCGCGATCGACCTCCACTGCGATGTAGTGATAATTCACTTGCTTGCTTTGGAAAGGATCGTCCTTGGCGCGTTCAATCGGATACGCGTGCGCTCCCGCGCCGCCAGTCACGAAGTATGTGACGCCACCGTGCTCATGGCGTTCGTAGTTATGCACGTGCCCGGAGAAAACTACAATGCGGGCGCGCTGGTTCTGTTGCCGCGCTTCCAGCATCCTGGCTAGTTCTTTTTCCTGCGGGCGGGCCGAGTGGCCTTCGCCGAACAGCTTTGCATCCGACGAACTGGTGTAAGGAGGATGGTGAAGAACGATGAACACGAAGTCCACATCGCCCGGAATGTGATCCAATTTCTGGTTGAGCCATTTCCCCTGCAGGCCGGAGGTCTCGTCCTGAGAGCTGTCCAACGCCAGCACCAGCGTGTTCGCGGCCCGGACAGAATAGTAGAGGCTGTTTTTCAGGTCAGGGAAGCGCTGGAAATAATTGGAGAGGTCAACGCTTTCGCTGCCATGCAGATCGTGGTTGCCGAGCACGGGGAAAACCGGAATCTTCTTCTCCCGCCAGACCGCAGTTTCGGCGTCGAAAACCTTCCAGTCGTCTTTATCGTAGCCGTTGTAAACGATGTCACCGGTGAAGAAGATGAACGCAGGGTCGGTCTGAGCAATGGCCTGTACCAGCGCCTGGCGCACCGGCGGATTTGCTGCCTCGGTATCCCTCGGGTCGTGGAAGCGCGAATCGCCATAAGCCACGAAGTGAAATGGCGTGCTAACTTGCAGTTGCAAATCGACCGGGTCGGCCGCCGACTGGGAATGCGAACGGGAGCAGGCAACGCAGCCAAGAAAGAGAATTAGGATCGGCAATCTTTGGAGAAGTTTCATTCAGTAACCCACCATTAGCGGCCCACCACCACAATGAATGTCTCCCACGGAACCCAAGTGTGCCCGACGTCGTGCACGCCAGCAGTTTTTCGATCTTGCCGACGATTGCACCGGGATCCGGCACAAGGCTAAACAGAGTTTTCACCCGGCTCTTCCCGAGAATGCACTATTCAATTGTACTGATTCACCCAAATAGAGGGTCGGCGAACGGGGCGGATCACGAGAATCCGCCCGTCGCGAACTAGAATATGAAGCGAACCATGAACTGCGGTTGTTGGAGCGTGCCGGTTCCCGTTGAACAAAAAACCTCTCCCCGGTTCTCGGAGAGTGGTAATCGGGGAGAGGGTTTTTGCCGTCGGAACGGGTTTTAGTCGTCCGAGTCTTCGCCGGCGGGCGCCGGGTTGTTGAATTCGCTCGGCGGGCGAACTGTTTTCTCGCCGGGATAGGGCTTTGTAAACCCGGTCGACAGATACCAGTTCAGGTGGTTGACGGTGTCCGGGTCTTCGGAGTCGGGCTTGGTCAGTTTTCCGGCGAAGATCTGCGCCTTCTTCTGCAGCCAGGCCGCCCTCAGAGCCTTGACCTTAGGGCTGCTGTTTTGGTCATACGTGCTCGCTGAAACGCCATCGTTCAGCGCGACTTGGTTCGGCACGTGCGTCCACGGCAGGAAGTTCGACGCGGGCGGCGTGCCCTTGACGAAATCCGTCCGCATCGGCGACGCCACCAGGTCAAACTGGTTCATGGGCGGCAGACCGAGGATTTGCTCCATCGTCCGCGTCATGTTGACCTGCGTGTAGTAGGTGTGGTCGGTCGGTCCGCCCTGCACGGCGTACGGGCTGACGATATACCCAGGGCTGCGATGGCCATCGATGTGGTCGACGCCATTCTGCGCGTCGTCTTCTTCGAGGAAGATCGCCGACGTAGACCACACGTTGCTGTGGCTGATGTAATCGATAATGCGTCCAACCGCCAGGTCGTTATCGGCCTGTTCGGCGTCCGGAGTCGGCGGGCCGCCGGTGTGGTCGTCCATGATCCACAGGATGCTCAACGTTGGCACCGTACCAGCCGCGACGTCTTTATTGAAGTCCTGCACCCACAGATCGACGCGGAACTGGTCGGGAATGCCCAGATCGAACTGCGGGAAGTTCGGGATCAGGTGTTGATACACAGCCGGGACTGAAGACTGCGCCTGGGTCGTGTTCTGAAAGTACAGCGTCGTCTCGCCCGGGGTTCCAGGCGCTCCGCAAGCAGGCCCTCCTTCGAAGCATTGCGAGTCGGCGTAAAACTGGCTCCAGCTTGGCTCGCTCGTCGACGAGTTTGGCTGTAGGAATGTATCGTTCTCGACATACTCGCCGTAGATCTTCACCGACTGACCGGCGGCCGCCGCTTCCGAGAACAGGAAGCCCTTGTTCAGATAAGCGAGGGCATCGCCGGCGTTCCCGCCTGGATAACTGCGGACCCAATCCGGCGACTGGATGTCGTCGGCATAGGGCGCCATACCCTCGGTGATCCACTGATGACCGTCCGCCGACTGCCGGCTCGGGTTGTAGAAATTGTCCAGCAGAGGGAAGCGTGTCACCAGCGCATGCGCGTTCGGTGTGTCCTTGCCGCCGAACACTGCCAATGCGGCGTCGCCATCGCCGGCGGCCACGTCGCCCAGAATCTGATCGTAGGTGCGGTTTTCACGGACGATCAGGAACACGTGCTTGATCAGCGACGGATCGCCGATCTTGGCCGGGATTGCCACCGGCTTGGTCTTCGGGCTGCCACCGCTGGCAGACGCGATATTCTGCGCCAGATCCCAGTGGTTGTTTGTGAAAACCTGACTCGTCATCGACGCCAGGGTCACGCTGGTCGGCACCGGGACGAGGCTGACCGTGCCATTGTCCTGGTGTGTGTTGTAGCCGCAGACGCCGTGATCGCACTCGTACGAAAGCCGCGTGCCGATCCCCTTGTCGTTGGCAACAATGAGCGTGTCATTGTGCGCATCCAGCACGACCGAACTTGGCGCATAGGCCACCGGGATCATGCCCACCACGGGATTTTTCGCGCTGGCGCTGAGGGCGACCACCCCGATCGCGTTGGCATTGTAAAGCGCGACGTAAGCAGTGGCTGTCTTGGCATCGACGGCGATCGAGTCCGGCGCGGCGCCATAGGCCGGTTCTCCCGCGCCGGGCACTCCAATCGGCAGCCCAAGGTTAATTGTCCGCGCTACCGCGTTGGTGGTCGTGTCAATCACCGAGATTGTGTCGCTATAGGTATTGGCGACCAACAGGTACTTTCCCCAGAACGCCATCCCGGTCGGATGCAGACCGGTCGAGATGGTAGCCGTCACCGTCATCGACGGCAGATCGACCACAGAAACGGTACCGGTGATCGCCGCGCCCACCACCGGGTCAGCAACGATTTCCGTGCCGGCCGAGTTGATCTGGAAGTCTTCTTCCAAAGCGGCCCGGCCACCCTCGTTGCTGACGTAGGCCGTCGCACCCGTGGGACTGATCACGATGCTGTGCGGCGCATTGCCCACCCGGATCTGCGTACCTTGCTGCTTCGTGGCCAGATCGATCTGGGTGAGCGTATCGTTCTGGTTCAGCAGTGCATAAGCGCTCTTGCCATCTTTTGAGAGCGCGACGCCGCCAGGATAAGAGGTGTACCCGGAATAGAACGAGCCGCAGGGATTGGCATAAGCGGCTGGAGGCGAGTCCGGAAAGCAGGCGATGAAGGAATTGTTCGGCGGCACGCTCACTTGCGCGTCGTCTTCCAGCAATCCCGCTGCCGTAACCTTGGCGATGGTCACATTGCTGCTGTCCTGGCTGAACACCAGGTACTTGCCATCCGCCGAATACGCTATGCCGCCATAGCTGCCGCTCGAATCCGTTCCGAACGGGATGTAATCCTGCAGGACCTCACCGCTATTGGTGTCGAAGATCTCGACCGCCTCTGACGCGCCCAGGGTGAGAACGGCGGCGGTGTGACTTTTGAGATTGGGGTTCAGCGCAATGGCCTTCGCGCGCACCCGGATGCCAAGCTCGACTTGAGTGCCCGCTGGGTTGATGACCTGGCCGCTGCTGACCACAAACGAGCCGTTCGGCTGCGGGCCAGCGACATAGGTCGGGTACTCCTTCGACTGGGCAGCGGTGAGCCCCGGAAGGCACATCCCCGCCGCCAGCACGCCGGCAAGCGGACGCAGACGGTTGATCCGAGATTTATTCCGAGACCTGTTTCGAGGCCTGTTTCGAGATGCATTTCGGGACATATACCGTTCTCCTCGTTGGATTATTTTCATCGCGCAACCAGGGTCGGCCATGCGACATTGCGTCCCGACCCTGATCGGCGATCATAGGTCCGAACCTTAAGCGCAAAATGTGAACGCTCCGTGAAGATGAAGTGAAAGTTCCGTCAACGTGTGCGGAACTTTTCGATGACTCCCCGCAAGAAAACCCTGCGCGCAAAATACGGTATGTACCGTATTGATTTTCCGCGGGCATCGGTTAGAGCGAATCCATCCCCAATTTGTCATCCTGAGCGGAGCGCTGTGAAGCGAAGCGCCGCAGCGTGGAGTCGAAGAGCCTGCCCTGAGCGAAGTCGAAAGGACCCCTGCGTTCACCTCTCCATGGAAGGTCGTCTGCAGGGATCTTTCCCGCATTTTCCTCGCGGTGGGAACGGCAAAGGGGGAACGGCGGGGTTGAATAAAAAACCCTCTCCCCGGTAAATCGGAGAGAGGGCTGTTTAGTCTAGACCTGTTTTAGTCGTCGTCGTCAACTTTGGTGGGTGCCGGTTTGTTGAACTCGCTCGCGGCGCGAACCGTCTTCTCGCCGGGGTAGGGGCGCATAAACCCGGTGGATTCGTACCAGTTCAGGTGGTTGACGGTGTCCGAGTCTTCCGAATCGGGCAGGTGCTGTTTGCCAGCGAAGACCTCCGCCTTCTTCGCCATCCAGCCAGCCCTCAGAGCCTTAACCGCAGCGCTCTCCGTCCGGAGCGACTGAGCCTTGACCGCAGCGGTCTCAGGGGCCCCAGTACACGCGGGAATGGTCTGAGTCGGAGTCTGGCTAACACCCGTGTTCAGCGGGAACCCGGCCGCCACGTGCGTCCACGGCAGGAAGTTATTTGCCGGGGGGTTATTAATGAAGAGCGTCTGCATCGGCGAGGCCACAAGATCGAACTGATTCATGGGCTTCAGACCGAGAATCTGCTCGATCGTGCGGGTCATGTTGACCTGCGTGTAGAAGGTGCTGTCTTCAGTGACCCCAGCGCCGGTGCCATCGGAGTTCACTTGCTGTTTGACGTAGGGGCTGACGACATAGCCCGGGCTGCGGTGACCGTCGACGTGGTCGACGCCGGTCTGCGCATCGTCTTCCTCGATGAAGATCGCCGAGGAGGACCAGATGGAGCTGTGGCTGATGGCCTCGACAAAGCGGCCAACGGCCAGGTCGTTGTCAGCCTGCATGACTTGAGCCGGCGGCGGGCCGCCAGTGTGGTCGGAACTGATCCACATAAACTCCAACTGGGGCACCCGATTGTTCTTGACGTCGTTCTGGAAGTCTTGATTCCAGATATCGAAGCGGAACTGGTCTGGGATGCCTAAGTCGAATTGCGGATAGTTCTGCACCGTGTTGTTGATCAGGTTCGGCAGCGGAGAGTGCGAGGCGACGGTGTTGTAGTTGTAGAGCTGGCCTTCAGCACCACACTCGTACGCCGTGATGTCGTTGAAGAAGTCGATCCACTGTGGCTCGGTGGTCGACCCGGTCGGCGTCAGGAACGAGTTGTACTCGATGTACTCGCCGTAGTTCTTAAACGAAACACCGGCCTTAACAGCCGAGTCCCACAGATGGCCGGCCTTCTGGTAGGCAATCGCATCGCCGCCGTTGGAGGGGTAGTCGCGCAGCCAGTCCGGCGACTGAATGTCGTCGGAGTAAGGAGCCATCGCCTGCACGATCCAGTTGTGACCGTCCGCCGACTGCCGGCTCGGGTCGTAGAAGTTGTCCAAAAGCGGGAAGCGCTGCACCAGCGTGTGCGCGTTGGGCGAGACCGGTGCCAGGCCGTATGCGGAGGCTGCCGTGCCGTCGCCGAACGTTGCCAGGGAGGGGTCGCCGTTGCCGCCGGCCACGTCGCCCAGCATCTGATCGTAGGTGCGGTTTTCGCGGATGATCACGAACACGTGCTTGATCAGCGAAGGACTGCCAATCTTCGCCGGAATTGCGACCGGCGTTGCATTCAGATTACCACCGGAGGCAGACAAGATATTTTCCGCCAGATCCCAATGGTTGTTGTCGAACACCTGCGTCGTCATCACCGACAGAGTCGCACTGTTCGGAATAGGAACGATGCTCACCGTGCCCAGGTCCTGGTGGGTGTTCAAGTCGATCGCGCCGAATTCTTTTGCGTACGAATTTTCGGCGGTATTCGTCGGAGGCGGCAGCACACCGTAGCCCGTGGTGCCGAGGCCCTTGTCGTTCGCAACCAGCAGCGCACTGTCCGCCGCGTCCAGCACCACCGAGCTCGGCGCATAGCCGACCGGGATTAGGCCCAGAACCAGTTCGGAGTTGAGGTTAACCACGGCCACCGCGTTGACATTGTAGAGTGCCACATAGGCGATGCCGTTCACCGCATCGACGGCGATTGAGTTTGGCCCCGCACCAACAAGGTTTCCGCCGGGCACTTTGACCGGCAACTCAATTTTGATGGTCGACGCCACCGTGTTCGTGGTCGTGTCGATCACCGAGATGCTGTCGTTATAGGCATTGGCGACCAGCAGCTTGGTTCCGTAAAACGCCATGCCCGTCGGGTGCAGACCGGTCGCGATACTCTTGCTGACCTTGAACGTGGATAGGTTCACCACCGAAACCGTGCCGGTAGACGTCGAACCAGTCGGATACTCGGCCACGACCGGGGTTCCGTTCGAGTAACCCTGGAAGTCCTTCGCAGTAGCAATTCGCCCGGCCTCGTTCGAGACGTAGGCAGTAGTACCATCCGGCGAGATCACGACACTGTGCGGCACGTTTCCGACGCGCAGCTCTGGACCTTCCGTCGGCTTCGCCTGGGTCAGGTCGATCTTGGTCAGCGTATCGTTGTTGTCCAGCACTACGTAAGCCGTCTTGCCATCCGCCGAGACCGCGATGCCAGTCGGATACGCAGTGGGTGCACCGTCCGATACCAGCGAGACGGTCTGGCCGCAGGGGATGATAGCGCTACCCGTGGTCCCCGGAGGGCTGTTCGGGAAGCAGGTAACGGTGGTCAGATAGCCGCCGTCGTTGACGTCCAGCGAAACGCCGACATGGGCCTGGTCTGTGAGCAAGCCCGTCACCGGGTCGACGCTGGCGATGGCAACATAAGCCGGCCCGTAGCCGCCATCCTGGCTAAACAGCAGGTGCAAGCCATCCGACGTATAAGTAATGCCGACGGAGCTGCCGCTCTTGCTGCCGAACGGTAAGTAGTTCTGCAGAACAGCGCCGCTCTCGGTGTTGAAAACGGTAACGGCCTGTGGGGCGCCCATCTGAAGGACAGCAGCGGTGTGCGTGCTGCTATTCGGGTTCAGTGCGATGGCCTTGGCGCGGGTCGTGATGCCAAGGTAGACCTGCGTACCGGCCGGCGTGATGACCTGGCCGCTACTGACAACCCATGGGGTGGTAAAGGTTGAAGGGTAGTCCGGACCCTGCGACCCGTTCTGGTTCGCGCCTACCGTGTAGGTCGGGAACGGTACGGATTGCGCAAGCGCCGAAACGCTCAGTGCCGCTGCTATCGCTAGGATGGCGAGCGGCCGAAGACAATTGATACGAGGCCTGCTTAAAGAATGATGTCGAGCCGTTTTTCGTGACATATACACAGTTCTCCTCATTGAATTTTTTTACGCAACCGCGATCGGCCGCGCGATGTTGGGGTGGGAAAACATTGGCATAGGAGTCCGGCCTCCGATAGTAGGTGCCAGGCGTTACCGGCTTGTTACGGGCCAATGAAGATTGGATGAACCTTCTGTTACAGCGCTGAACTTCGGATTTTTTCTCATCGCGCAACCAGTGTCCGCCTGTGCGACATAGCGGTCGGCCTCTGATCCGCGATCATAGGGTCCGAACCTTAAGCGCAAAATGTGAACGCTCTATAGAAGAGCAAGTGAAAGTTCTGTCAACGTGCGCTGAACTTCTCGGTGGGGGTTCGCAAAACAAACAAACGACCGCGCGCAAAAATACGGTATGTACGGTATTGATTTTCCGTGGGTACTTGTTCTAGCGTCGGAAATATCGACAAGAATTAGCGCGCGCAAATCCCCGCGATCAATCGAACGCGGTTTCGCACAGGAAACATGTCACCAACCGCCAGGCACTTCTGCCTGAGCGCGACCAACCGATCGATGGCTTCGAAATGCCTCGGTCAAAAATAAGGAGACAATTATGAAAATCGTAGTCATCGGCGGCACCGGACTCATCGGATCAAAGCTCGTCCCCAAGCTCCATGAACACGGGCATGAAACAGTAGTGGCAGCGCCCGAAACAGGAGTCAACACCGTCACGGGCGAGGGACTGGCCGAAGTGCTGAAAGGCGCCTCGGTAGTCGTTGACGTATCAAACTCCGCCGACTGGGAGGACGCAGCAGTCCTGAAGTTCTTCGAAACCTCTACTCGTAACCTCCTCATGTATGAAGCGGCCGCAGGGGTAGGACATCACGTCGCGTTATCGGTTGTCGGGACGCAGCAACTGTCCGAAAGTGGTTACTTCCGCGCCAAAATCGCTCAAGAGAACCTGATCCAGGGATCTTCCATCCCCTACTCCATCGTGCATGCGACGCAGTTCTTCGAGTTCCTCAAGGGACTCGCCGACATTTCCATGGTGGACGGCAAGGTGCATTTGCCTCCCGTGCTTTTCCAGCCCATGGCAGCCGACGATGTTGCCAGCGCTCTGGCCAGTGTTGCAGTAGATCGGCCAATAAATGGCATCGTCGAAATTGCAGGCCCCGAACAGTTTCGCGTGGATGAACTAGTCCGGCGCCGCTTGGCGAGCCTCAAGGATCCCCGCGAAGTCATCGCGGATCCAAACGCGCGTTACGCGGGAGCGAAGCTCGGCGAGAAAACACTCGTTCCGGGCAATAACGCACAACTCGGCAAGACCCGCTTCGAAACCTGGCTCACTCAGCAAGCAGCACAAATCCCGGGCGCGCATCCTCAGCCCGCAAGCGTCACGATGGAAACCAGAGAGAAAGAGAGTCGTAAGAAAGCCAGCTGATATCGCCACCCCCTACGCCACTGGGGCGCGGATGACGGAATGTCAGGACCTGTCCCCGGATTTATCCTCGCTCCACCTTACTGCACAACCTGTTTCAGCACCGTGGACGTACTGCTGGCGTTAGCGCCGTCGCCCGAGTATTCCGCCGTGATGGTGTGTCTGCCCTGCAGGAGCTTGGAGTAAGTCAGAATCGCGACACCGCCATTCACGGTCGCGGCGCCAATCCCCAATCCCCCATCGAGGAACCTGACTCTGCCGGTTGGCGCTGGACCTGCCGATACCACCGTTGCCGTGTAGGTCACCGGCTGCCCATAAGTCGAAGGATTCGGTTTTGAGGCAAGTGCCGTTGTGGTGGCGTACTTGAGCACTTGCTGCTTGAGGATCGCCACACTGGGCGCCAAGGTCGCATCTCCAGCATAGGCTGCTTTGATAACGTGAGTTTTCGCCAGAAGCGATGAGGTTGCGTATGTTGCCGTCCCTCCCATCAGCCCGACCGAAGCCAACGCCTTCGCATTGTCGTAGAAAGTCACCATCTCGCCGTCGCGAATAGGACCTTTTTTCGAAGTCACAGTCGCGGTAAAAGTTACTAACTGATCGACAAGCGACGGAGTGAGCGAGGAGGTGATATGCGTGGCCGTGAGGAAGCCGGAGGTGTTCAACATTATGCTGTTGCGCCCAATCAGGTCGGGCTTGCCATCACCGTTCACATCGGCCACTGCAGCAAGTCCCCCGCCCAACGTGACCGCCTTTTGGAACGTGCCGTCACCATTGCCTAACAACACACCTACTCCCGAGCTGGTGTTCACCGCGATGTCGGCCTTGCCGTCGCCGTTCAGGTCCGCTATAGCAACCAGATCGGGAGAACCGCCGCCCGGATAGTAGAGAACCGCGGGCTGGAAATCGAGCAACACACCGAGCGTCAGCGAAGGATCGTTGTTGGGATTAGCGATTTGATTGGTTACCACGATGTCGGGAATGCCATCGCCGTCCAGGTTTCCAATGGCGGCTGAGTACGGATTCTGTCCACCCGAATCATAGCAACCGCGTCCCCAGCACACGCTGCCATTGGGCCAGTCGCAATAGTAGTCCTGGCACAAATTCGTCACCACCCAGGCGCCGCTCAGTATGCTGATCGAAACCGTGTCATAGCCACCGGAAGGATAGAAAACCATGGGTTGGAAAGTGCCGTCGCCATTGTTCCACAGCACCCCGACCCGGCCATCGTTGCAGTCGCAATCGCTGTGGCCGAAGTTCGCCACCGCGATGTCGGCCTTCCCGTCGCCGTTCAGGTCTCCGACTGCGATCGCTTCGGGAATGGAATTATCGCCGGTATAGTAAGTGACCGGAGGCTGAAACGTGCCATCCCCGTTGCCCAGCAACACACCCACCGTGCCGGGGTCGTCCCAGGTATTCAACACCACAATATCGGGTTTGCCGTCGCCGTTGACATCCCCCACTGCCACCGAAGATGCATAACTACCTCCAGTGGCGTACTTGACCGCTGGCTGGAAGGTTCCGTCTCCCCTGCCCAGCAGCACACCAACGTTGCCTTCCGTCCAATAGCCGATCACCAGATCCAGATGACCGTCTCCGTTTACGTCCGCAACCACGAGCGACGAGGGATTGCTTCCTCCCGGGTCGTACGGCCGTGGCTTGGCAAAGCGCAACGGCGGAGCTTGGGCAATCGACGCGATCGGAATTGCGACGAAGAAGAAAAAGAGAATAAGGAAACTGAGAAGTGAATGACGGCAAGACTTGCGCATAGAAACCTCCACATCGTTCGCAAGCAGTACGACAGCGGAACCGTCGCTCGGGGGGTGCTTCTCAACTGGCGGGGAAGTGCTCTTCAGGCGACAAAACTCACAGCACAATGCGATACCAATCTCTGAGTCTTGTCAGTGAAATCGATCACACCTCGGGGTGATGAGAACCTGGGGTGATGAGAACTTG
Source organism: uncultured Acidobacteriaceae bacterium (assembly GCA_963821295.1). GTDB lineage: Bacteria > Acidobacteriota > Terriglobia > Terriglobales > Acidobacteriaceae > Acidiflorens. The sequence continues at coordinate 171,514 of CAWGDB010000007.1, forward strand.
CAGTGATGAGAACTTGGCATCCTCCTCGCTCATGTTCATCGAAGGACGACTTCAAGGTGGGCCATATGCCCAGCCCGCCAAGTATACGAGGGTAGCTGTATAGTGACGTAAACACCGGAGGAACCGTGCGCCACCGAATTCTGCATCTGATGTGCCTCGCAACTTGCCTCGTAATCCTTATCACCGCGGCCCAAGCGCAGCCAAGCCATTTGGCCGCCCCCGACGACAAAACCGCGAAGTTCATGATCGACATGGAGCGCAAGTGGGCCGAAGGCGTTTGCACGAATAATGGAGTTGTCGCTGACTTATTGGCCGACGATTTCCAGGGCACCAACACTCACGGCGGGCGCTACACCAAAGAGGATGAGCTGCGCGATGAAAAAGGCCCACGCTCCGCGCGCGGCTGCGCACTCGACGACGCCAAAGTGCGCTTTTTCGGCGAAACCGTGGCTATCGTTTACGGCAGCGAGCATGCCATCGGCAAAGACAAAGCGCATCCCGACGCGAAGGTTTGCCAGGTCTGGACCGATACCTGGTTGAAGCGCAATGGCAAGTGGCAGATCGCCGCCGCCCAGGACAACAAAATCGATTGCAAGTAGCCGATTGCAAGTAGAAGACGGAGCGGTGCCCCATTCAAGCCTTCCTTTGGCTTGAGTGGGAGTCGGGTGCCCCAGGTCTCGCGTTTGAGACCTGGGATTCTACATCTGAGCAAGCGAAGGACCTGCAGTTTCCCGCGTCCGGCATACAATAGTGGACTGACGGCTGATAGCTGAGAGCTGAAAGCTATGTTCACCAAACTCGCCACCCAATCCGAACTACCCGCCCTCAACGAAGCCAAAGAACTCCCCTGCGGAGACAAGCAGATCTGCGTAGCCAACGTAGACGGCGAAATCCACGCCATGGAAAACACCTGCCTCCACCGCGGAGGCCCACTAGGCCAGGGCGTAATCGAAGGCGGCAAAGTGATCTGCCCCTGGCACGGCTGGGCCTGGGACCCAAAAACCGGCCAAGCCCAAGCCCCCGACGCAAAGGTCGCAGTGTATCCGGTGAAGATTGAGGGTGGGGACGTGCTGATCGAGTTGTAGTGAAGAGAAACGCAGCATGGCGAAGATTGTTGCCTATCCCGTTATGGTTCTTTCCGCTGTTGGAGTTCTGCTCTGTCTCTGTCTCTTTCTGCTCGCATTATTGGGTGTCCAACCGCTCCCGTCGAAGACTGTGCCGATTCTATTCGGGGGACTTTTCTTAGTGTGGTTCCCAACAGTGATTCTGATGAACCGGCTCACCAAAGACTTCAAACAAAAGGATCTATGGAAAGCCGCATTGCGAGGCTGTCCGGCGTGGATGAGAACTGCGTTGTGGGTTGTCATTGGCTGTGTCTTTGCCGTTTTCTTTTTGACGGTAATCGCAAAGAGGAACCCCGGAGATTCGCCCCAGACGTTCGTACTCTTTCCTATAACGTTCTACGCGGTTTCGTTCTGCGTAATGTATTCGTTAATCAATGTGGAGGAGTGCGATGCAGGTCGCCGCTGCCTAAACGGGCACCGAATTTCGCCATTGGCGAAATTTTGCGAGGAATGCGGTGCTCCGGCAGCACCAAGTTCTACAAGCTCATCGCCAATTTGAACTATCCCAGAAATTTCAAAAACTGTCCCGGCTGTTCGAATCCCGGAAACACGTTCTTCAAATCGTGATTCCCCAAATACCGCGATACCGCCTCGCTAAGCACCAATCGGAAATCCGTAGTGACAGCCAAGTCGCGCCCCTCATACAACTGCGACGAATCCAGTCCCGGCCACCTGCCATAAACTCTACCGCCCCGTACGGGACCGCCCAGCACGAACATCACGTTGGCATGACCATGGTCGGTGCCGCGATTCCCATTCTCGCGCGCAGTCCGCCCAAACTCCGACATGGTGACAACCACCGTGTCTTCGCCAAGGTCGCCTAAGTCTGTCCAGAAGGCGGCGATCGATTGCGAGAAGTCGCCGAGCACGTTCGCGATCTGTCCCTGCGTGCTGCCTTCGTTCACGTGATGATCCCAGCCTCCGATATCGGCGAACGCAACCTGCACGCCGACATTAGCCTTGATGAGCTGTGCCAGCTGCCGCAGGCTATCGCCGAAACGTCCTTTGGGATAGTTCGCTCCCGCCGCCGGCATGTATTTCGCTGGGTCCGCCGCCTTCAGCATCTTCACCGCGTCGAAAGTTTCCTGTCCGGTGCCGTGCATAACCGCGTCGACGGAATGTTCATACATCGCTTCAAAGGTATTCGAAATCGGCGCCGCCTTCGGATTCCTCCTGCCCACCGAAAAATCGTTTAGGTTGTTGAGCGCAATCGCGGGTTCTTTGCCCGAGAGAATGCGCGGCAGCGATGCCCCCAGCGCAATCGCGCGGAAGGCAGACGGATTGCCTGAAGATGGTCCGCCGGAAGACGGATGGCCGGAAGATGGACCGCTCGCCGAAGATGCCGACCTTGCCGCTGACCCGGCCGCCGGCAATTCATGCAAGCAGCGGTTCAGCCAGCCGTCTTCAGTCGCCTTGATCCCCGGCGTCCCCGATTCCATGAAATCCTGCGCGTCGAAGTGCGAGCGCGTCGGGTCGGGAGATCCCGCAGCGTGCACAATGGCGAGATGCTTCTGCCGCCACAGCGGTTCAAACGAAGCCATCGCCGGATGCAACCCGAAGAACCCGTCAAGATCGAGCACCGATTTTCGTGGGATGTTGATGGTGGGCCGCATCGCATAGTACGAAGCCTCGCCGTGCGGCACAACAATGTTGAGTCCGTCGGCCGCGCCGCGTTGAAAGATGACGACGAGGCGCTTGTTGCGCGTTCCAGGGTCGGCAGCGCCGAACGCCGCCCGCGTGAGAAAGCTGGGCAGCGCGGATGTACCGACTGCTGCGAGAGCGCCGTTGCGAAGGAAAATTCGGCGGGTAATAGACATCATTGACTCCTTCGGACTCGAGCCACGAGTCTCGGGCCACGAGCAATCAAAACCTGTCCCTGCATGGAGCCGATTTTGTTTGCTCGAGGCTCGCGACTCGAGGCTCGCGACTCAGCGTTTCTGAAACTCCGGCGACCCCAATATCAATCCCGCAATCGCGCTCACATTCGGCGGACGCGACGGATCATCCAGTCGCCGCTGGGTGATCTTCGGGTCTTCCAGTTGCTTGCTGATGATGTCGTGCGTTTGCCGCGAGACATCGCCCGCGAGCAGGGAAGCCTCCAGCCGCGACAGCGCCTGCTGCGCATCCGTCACGCCTTGCGCCATCTGCGAAGCGTCCACCGAGACGCCGTGCACCCTTCCGCCAGCCAGACCCAGCGCAAAGTTCATGCGACTCAGTAGCGCAGAAGAATTCACCCAGGTCTCTGCCTTCATCGAGTAGCCAGTCGGCGGCATCATGCCATAGGGCATCATGCCCATGTTATTGAGCGTGCCGACAAGTTGGCGGGCATCGTCCACCTGCGCGCCGCTCGCCCGTACCGCCGAGACCACGAACTCAAACGGCGTCTTCACCTTGGCGCGGTAAGTCTGGGGCGCCCAGAACTCGGGCGACTTGAACATGGTGCGCAGCACTTCGCGGATGTCCCCATCTTTTTTCAGGAAGGTTTTGGTCATGCGATCGACCAGCGCAGCCGGAGGATCGTCCGATACAAAACGCATGGCGAGCTTCTGCGAGATAAAGTGGGCTGTGTGCGGATCGCGCGCCAGAAGATGCAGAACCTCGAGTCCTTCCTTCTCGCCATTCTGCTTGATGCGATGTCCCAGCACGATTTTGTCGCCCGGCTCATGCATGCGCGGCTCGAAGTGAAAACCTCCACCTTTGTTCGGCTGTTCGATGGTCCAGCCGGTAAAAACCTTCGCCACTTCAGTGACATCTTTCTGCGTGTACCCTCCGTTGACGCTCAAGGTGTGCAGTTCCATCAATTCGCGGCCGTAGTTCTCATTCAGGCCGCTGGCCTGCTTCGGCTTGCCCTTGCCTTTTCCCGGGGGCCCGTTCCGCAGACGCCCGCGCTGGTCGCGCGCACGTTGCGGAATGCCAAGCGCAACGTCGGAGTTCGGCCCCACGCTCAACCAGTTGTCGAGATAAAACAACATCGCCGGACTCTGCGCGGTCGCGACCAGCAGGTCTTCAAATTTTCCCAGCACATGTGGACGGATGGCGTCGCGCTCGTAGCTGGTCACCAGAAAGCGGTCTGCTCCCTTGTTGATAAAAATATTAAAGTGGTTGAACCAGAAGTCGGTCATCACCTCGTCAAGCTGCCGCTCGCTGTAGATGGCGCGCAGCAACTTGGCCTGCATCAGCTCATCGACCACGACCTGCTCGGGGTTCTTCAGAGCGAGCAATGTTTCTTTCTGCTGGCCGTTCATGCCTTCCATCAGCGCGTCGGATTTGGGACCTCTGGTGCGGTTGGCAATGAGGCGCTGTTCCTCGGGCGCCAGCTTGAGGATCTCCCTTATGCGTTCGTCGGGAGGCAAGTCGAGCAGCTCCAGTAGCTTGATGTTGGCGGCCTGCATCTCCTGACGGCGACGCCCGTAGCTCGCATCCGCCTGTGTCGAAATGTTCGCGCCGGGTTCTGCGTCCTGACCCACCGAAGGATTGCCGGCGATGCCGCTTTTTTGCCCGGCAGCCGATTTGCGGTCCTGCCTATCTTCATAGCGCTGAACCTGCGCCTCGTAGATCGCGCGCCGGGTGGGATCGCGCGGCATGGGCGCTTTTCCTTCCGCCACCTGCCGGATGATCTGATTGTTGGGAAAATTCGCGACGATCTCGCGCGTGTCCATGCGCAATGTGCGGAACGGAACCAGCCTGGCGTCTAAGTCCGAGTCGTCAATCTTTTCGGGATGGAGTTGCAATTCGATCCACTTGTCGACGCCGATTTGCGCGACTCGATCGACATCGCCGGAACGGGGGCCGAAGGTGAGGCGATTGAGCGCATGAACGGCACGCGTATGCTCGTCCATGGCGCCGGCTGCTTTGTCTTTTTTTCTGCCCAGAGCAAACTGGGTGGTGGCCAGCCCGGCGATAAGCAGAGCGACGGCCACCAGCTCAAAATGCTTGCGCGACGCGGTTGCCATCCGGGTCTGCCTCATTCGACCAACCCCACAGAGAATGAACCCCAAGCCGAGGAAAAGTTGCGCGGAGAAGCGGGCAGAGAATCGGGCGCAAGAACGGGCAGAAGAGCGGGCGGGAAAGCGGGCGCGTCAGGCCTTCAGCTTTGCTACGTAGACATTGGCGCTCTGTGACTTGCGGGTCGCGCCTTCGACAAACTTGAGAAACTCCCGGAGGTGTTCCTTCTCCGAAAGCTCCTCCTCCGAGAATTTCACGCGGGTCCCAAACGACGAGGTAACGCGCGTGGCGACTCCGTTGATGACGACGCCCTTTACCCAGATCCTGCCGCTCCCGAGCCACAATCCTATCTCGAGCGCTTTGTTCGGAGGCACAGCAATGGCTGTTTCAACCAGGCATCCTCCGCGGCTGACATTGGCAAGATTACCCCAAACCGGCTCTTTAATACCTTCGACATGGATTTCCACCGCCACGCAGCACTTCATGCGCGCAAAACGCCGGCGGTCGGATGGCGATGGCAGGTGGAACAACTCCGGCTCAAAAGGCGGCGTTTCTTTCACGGGTTCGGGACTTTGCAGAGAAGCCTGCGGACCAGTTCCGGCCGCGGGGTTGCTTCCATCTGCCTCGCGTGCTTTCACGGCGGCTTCCTTGATCTCCCGCATCGCACTCAGCAACGCGGCTTCGCGCTGTTGCGGTGGAACTTCACGATAGGTCCGGAGCAATGTCGAAAGATGGCTGACCAGATCGGGATCCGTCAGCAGCCGGGTCCAATCCGAGCCCTGGGATGTGGATGGCTTGGGCGATGATTTGGGCGATGACTTCGGCGATAGCTTCTTATGTTTGCTCATACGCACGACTTCCCCCGGCCCGCTTGAGGGAAGCGCTCAAGTTCCTCTTTAGATTGCCCTTTAGTGCGCGCTTTCACAAGATGACCAAGGTCATGCGGAGGGCATCGAACTCCTGGTTACGAGGTGACTCTCTCTCTCATGCTTTCAAGGTCGGCGCCCCCGCAGCGCCCCCGCAGCGCTCCAAAGACAGCGTGCGCCCGAGGTCACCCCGCAGGTGGCGCCCCCGCCGTATCACGAAGAAATTCAACAATTTGCATCACTTATGCGCAAAAACGAATCCAAAAGACTTATTATTTTTGGTTTCGCTGAAGGAGTGAGTCCTCCTTACCATGGCTTCCTATGAATCGAACCCCTGAATCGAATCGCCGTTGGCGACACTTTCGCAGGCTGATTCAAATCGCCCCAATTCTTTTGTTGCCGATCGCGCTCCATGCGCAAAGCGCTTCGGGTCTGTCGATCCCCAACCAGACCCCAACCTCGGCCCAGAATCCTGTCTACGGGAGCGTGCCAGATGCCAAACCGGCGCCCGGAGTGCTGTCGCTTACTTTCAGCGAGGCGATCGATCGCGCTTTGCGCCACAATCTGGCCGCCCTGCTCTCGGACTACAACACCATCCAGGCTCGGGGCGAGAAATGGGAACAGCTCAGCGACCTGCTTCCCCATGTCAACGGTGATGTGCAGGAAGTAGCGGAAAAGGAAAGCCTGGCAGCCTTGGGTTTTAGCAAATTCCCCAGCTCGGCTTTTGGAGGCGCCAAGCTCCCGAACGTCATCGGACCTTTCTCCTATTTTGACGTGCGTGCTTCGGGAACGCAGCGGATCTTCGACTGGAAGGCAATCGAGAAATACCGTTCCTCAGTGATTGGCGAAAGCGTGGCGCGCTTCAATTTGAAGGACGCGCGCGATCTGGTGGTGCTCGCGACCGGCAATGTCTATCTCGAGGCGATTGCGAGCGCGGCACGTGTCGAAACTGCGCAGGCCCAGGTCGACACCGCGAAGGCGCTCTATAACAAAGCGGTCGCGCAACAGCAGGCGGGAGTGGCCCCCGCGATCGATACTCTGCGCGCGCAGGTCGAATACCAGTCGCGCCGGCAACAGTTAATCGCTGCCACCAATGACCTGGCCAAACAAAAAATATCGCTGGCGCGGGTCATTGGACTTGCATCCGGACAGGAATTTGCGCTCGCCGACAAAGCTCCGTATGAAGCCTTTCCTATCCCCGATCTTGAAACCAGCTTGCAGCGCGCGTACTCGCTGCGCTCCGATTACAAGGCGGCGCATGATCGCCTGGTTGCTGCCGAACTCGAGCACAGCGCGGCCATTGCCGGATATTTCCCCACCCTCGATGTAGCCGCCAATTATGGCGAGATCGGTTCCGCTCCCGCCAGCGTGCTGCCCACCTACGCGGTCTTCGGCACCTTGAATATCCCGATTTTTCAGGGTGGTAAGGTGCATAGTGACGTTCTGAAGGCGGAAGCCAGCCTGCGCCAGGCGCAGGCGCAGATGGCCGACGTGAAGGGACAGATCGATCAGGATATTCGCAATGCGTTGCTCGATCTGAAATCCTCGGCCGATCAAGTCGAGGTCGCGGAGAGTTCGGTCAATCTGGCCGACCAGGCGCTCATCCAATCGCGGGATCGTTTCTCGGCCGGCGTCACCGACAATCTGGAAGTGATCCAGGCGCAAGAGGCGGTCGCATCGGCGCACGAGAATCTGATTTCCAGCCTCTACCTTAATAATCTGGCCAAAGTTTCTTTTGCCCGCGCCCTGGGGCGTGCCGAAGAGGGCGTTCGCGAATACTTGAGAGGGAAGTAGCGTATGGAAGGGACAAACACTGCCGTCGCCGACCCCAAACCCGAAACTCCCGCCGCTCAACCCGCTCCACCGAACGGGGAAGCGCGTTACAGGCGCAGGGCGGCATTCCTGGGAAACAAGCGCGCCAAATGGGTCATTGGTTTGGCGGTTTTGGTGCTGCTGGTTCTTGGTTTCTTTGCTTGGCATTATTTCGCCAGTTATGAATCCACCGACGACGCGCAGGTCGATGGTCACGTAAACTCCGTGAGCGCCCGCGTGAGCGGCCACGTCGTCAAGCTGAACGTAGAGGACAACCAATATGTGCAGCAGGGAACTGTGCTGGTTGAGATCGATCCCGCCGATTACCAGGTAGCGGTCGAGCAGGCGCGCGCCCAATATGCGGACGCCCTGGCCCAGGCCTCCGCATCAGGCATCAACGTCCCGATCACGAACGTGAACACCTCGAGCCAGGTGGCCAGTGCACAGGCGGGCGTCGCCAATGCAAAGGCCGGAGTCGCGGCGGCGCGCCAGCAGTTTGCCGCCGCCCAGGCGCAGGCCGCCGAGGCGGTAGCCAACAACGTGAAAGCGCAGAACGATCTTGCGCGCTACAAGCAACTCATCGACAAGCAGGAAATTTCGCAGCAGCAGTATGACCAGGCCGTGGCCAACTCGCAGGCAAGCGCCGCAACAGTCGAGGCGGCTCGAGCGAGCGCGGACGCCGCCAAAGCCCAGATCGAACAGGCGCAGGGAAAGTTGCTCCAGGCCAACGCCGATTTGCGCGCCGCCCAGACCGCTCCCCAATTGATGCAGGCCTCGCGGTCGCGCGCTCTTTCTTCCGAAGCCAATGCCCAACAGAAAAAAGCGCAACTCGATCAGGCGCAACTGAACCTGCAGTACACCAAAATCACCGCGCCGGTTACGGGCGTGGTCAGCGACCGCACGGTGGAAGTCGGCCAGAATGTGCAGGCCGGCCAGGAGATGATGAAGATCATTCCGCTCGAAGACCTCTGGGTTACGGCGAACTTCAAGGAGACGCAACTCCGCTACATGAAGCCCGGCCAGCGGGTCGACCTCGACGTTGACGCCAATGGCAAAACTTATAAAGGACACGTGGATTCCATCGCGGGTGCGAGCGGCGCACGCTTCAGCCTCCTGCCTCCGGAAAACGCCACCGGCAATTACGTCAAGGTCGTTCAGCGCATTCCAGTCAAAATTGACTTCGAGCCCGGCGAGTTGAAGGGACACGAACTGCGTCCGGGGATGTCGGTAGAGCCGAAAGTGTGGGTTAAATAGCCGCGAGCTTCGAGCCGCGAGCCACGAGCACAACCGCGCAAGCGGTGGGTAAACGTCACACCTCGGCCAAGCCTGGCGAAAGAGAATATAGCGTGAGAGAAATAGCAAATTTCGTGCCCGGAAGCACAGTCCGCGCGCAACTCGCGGCTCACAACTCGAGGCTCAACCCTCAATGAGCGCAGCTTCCATCACCATGGATGACGCCGCTGCCTGGCAGCCGTCGGTCAATCCCTGGATCATCGCTCTCACCGTGACGCTGGCCACCTTCATGGAGGTGCTCGATACCAGCATCGCCAACGTCGCGTTGCCACATATCGCCGGCAGCCTCTCCGCCGGTACCGATGAGAGCACCTGGATTCTGACGTCGTATCTCGTCTCCAACGCAATCGTTCTGCCGCTGAGCGGTTGGCTCTCTTCGATCATCGGCCGCAAGCATTTCTATATGGGCTGTGTCGCCCTGTTTACGATCAGTTCATTCTTATGTGGCTTCGCTCCCAATCTCAGTATGCTGATCGTCTTCCGCGTTCTGCAGGGCGCGGGCGGTGGAGGCTTGCAGCCCAGCGAACAGGCCATCCTGGCGGATACCTTTCCTCCCGCCAAACGCGGCATGGCGTTCGCAGTCTACGGCATCGCGGTCGTCATGGCCCCGGCCATCGGTCCCACGCTCGGCGGCTGGATCACCGACAATTTCACCTGGCGCTGGATTTTCTTCATCAATATCCCGGTCGGCATTCTTTCGCTCCTGCTGACCTCCCGGTTGATTCAGGATCCTCCCTATTTCCGCCGCCGCAAACTGAGTGAAACCCACATTGACTACACCGGCCTCGGCTTTGTCGCACTTGGCCTGGGAACCCTGCAAGTGATCCTCGACAAAGGCCAGCGTGATGACTGGTTCGAATCGCACTTTATTGTCTGGCTGACGGTGATTTCTGTCTGCTCGCTGATCTTTGTCATTTTCTGGGAATGGCACCACAAAGACCCCATCATCGACCTGCATTTGTTCCGCAACCGCACCTTTGCCGCTTCCAATTTCCTGATGTTCATGCTGGGCTTCGCTCTGCTCGGCAGCACGCTGCTGTTACCGCTTTTCATGCAGACGCTGCTCGGCTACACTGCCGAGCGCTCGGGGTTGGCGCTCATGCCGGGCGGTTTCACCATCATGCTGGCCATGCCCTTGGTCGGGTTCCTGCTTTCGCGTTACAGCCCGCGCTGGCTGTTGATGTTTGGCTTATCGATGCTCTCGTTTTCCTTGTTTCATATGACGGGGTTCGATCTCGGCGTGGACTTTCACACCGTGACCATGGCGCGCGTCTACCAGGCCCTCGGACTCGCCTTCCTGTTCGTGCCCATCAACACCGCCGCCTATTCAGGGCTGCCGCGCGACAAGAACAACGCCGCCTCCGGCTTGATGAACCTCGGCAGAAACATCGGCGGCAGCGTCGGGATTTCGTTTGTCGCAACCATGCTCGCTCGCCGTGCCCAGGTTCACCAGGTGCAACTGGTGGAAAAACTGAATCCCGCCAATCCCCAGTTTCAGTCCGCGCTGCGGGGCCTAACCGGCATTTTTTCGGCGGGCGGCGCCGGACCCGGCTCCGGGGGCGGTTCCGCCCAACAGCACGCCTACGCCATGCTTCAAGCGAACGTGATTCGGCAGGCGACTATGCTGGCTTACATCGATAATTTCTGGGTACTCGGAGTGGTGATCGGCTGCCTGATTCCGTGCGTATTTCTGATCAAGAAAGGGAAGCCAAGCGGCATGGTCGTTCATTAATAACCGGCGCCGGAATAACCGGTGCCGTCAAGTTGCTTCGTATCAGGGTATCGCTTTAGCGATACCGCAGGATCCGTCGGAGCACGAGCCCCTGGGGCCGCGTCCGAGGAAGGGAACTCGCTATGTTTCGCATCGTCACAGTGGAACGCGAATTTGGCAGCGGCGGCGGCGGCATCGCCCGTGAACTCGCGCGCTGCCTGGGCTGGAAACTCTGGGATCAGCAATTGACCAGCGAGATCGCCAAGCGAGCCCAGGTGGCTGAAGAGGCGGTCGCCCTCTGCGATGAGCGCCTCGACAGCCGGCTTTACCGTTTGTCGAAAGCCTTCTGGCGGGGAAGCTACGAACGCGCCATGTCCATTCCCGACTCACGCGTGTTCGATACCGACTGCATGATGGCCATGATGGAGCAGATCACAACTAACATCGCCTCCGAGGGCAATGCTGTGATCGTAGGCCGCGGTTCGCCTTTTTTCCTGCGCGGACGTGACGATACGTTCAGCGTCTTTACCTACGCTCCCCGCGACGAAAAGATCCGGCGTCTCATGGCTATGGGCAAAAGCTGCGAAGAATGCGAAGACCTCGTGGATAACGTGGACAAGGATCGTGTCGCCTACATCAAGCACTACTTCAACGCTGACTGGCCGATGCGCAGCCTCTATCACATGATGATCAACACCGTGGTCGGCGATGAAAACGTCATTGCGGCCATACTGCATGGCATGGAGACATTGGCCGCCCATCCCGCGGAAGCATCCGCGCGCGCCCTCCGCTGAAAACGGCAAGCGCGTTGCTCAGTTTGATTTCTTCTTCCCGAACAGTCCCCCAATATTCCCCAGCGGATTTCCTTTGCCCGTCGGCACCAGGCTCTTCAGCTGATTGCCGACCAGCCCTTTCATATTCGGCATGAAGCTTGGACTTGAAGTTGTGCCGCCGACGTGCACCGGAATGCCCCCGGACCCGTGTCCGACAACTTTCGTTAGCCCGCCGCCCACGCCGCCGCTGAGGTTGGCCACCATATTGAAGTCAAGTTCATTGCTCGGGCTGACCGTGCCCGCGCCGGTAACGGTCCCGAGCGAAGGAATCACCAAATCGATTTTGTCCAGCCGCGTTCCATCCGGAGAATAGCGAACGTCCGAGCTGAGGTTCTGAATCTCGGTGTCATTGCCGCCGCCGATCTGCTTGCCAGTCACCGCAGTGAGCGCCGACAGCTTCGATCCCAAATTAAAACCGGCGAGCGCGCTATTACTCATCCGGATCGATCCGGTTGCCACCACTTTATCTACTGGTCCATCGACGGCGAGGTTCACGGAAAGCGTTCCACCTTTAAGCCGCGAACCGGTCGGCAAGACCACACCGACGGCAGGAAGTATGCCTTCGAGGTCGTCCACCGGCATCCCTTCGCCGTCGAGCTTCATGTTGATCGACGTGGTCTCGCCATGCATGTCATAAGTGCCGGTCAGCTTGGCCACTGCCTTGCCGATGTCGACATCCCCCTGCACCAGTTGTCCCGTTTCTTTCTGCAGATCGTGCTCGACCGTGAAATTGACCTGCACAGCTTCCGAAGACGACGACCCTTTGGGGACCAGCTTCAGCGAAGTCGCCTTCAACGTGCCACTGGCCTTGGCAACATGGCCATCGGAGGTCGCCGTGCCCTCGAAATCGGCTAAGCCCGCGATCCCCGTTTCCGGGTTCACAATTGCCGATTGCGACAGGTCAAGCTTGCTCAGATTGATCTTGACCTCGCCGGGCGTAAGCGTCGTGTCAGTTGCATTGATCGGTCCCGCCGTTCCGTCGATTTTCATCGAGCCGCCTCCGGGCAGCGCGGCCGATACCGTCACTGGAAACTTGCTGGTAAAGGAGAAATCCTTCACCGTCACATTCACCTTGTCATATACCACCGGCTTGCGCCTCGGCGGCACCGAGCCAATCGAGATCGTCCCATCGCTGATTTCCAGTTTGCCGACGCTCAGGTTTTGTCCCGCGTTCGAACCGCTATTTTTTTCCGGTGCTTTCGCAGCTTGTCCCGCCTGATTTCCAAGAGAAGAAAAATTCCAGATTCCATCCCGATTGCGCAGCAGCGCAATCTGCGGCTGCTCAATCACCAGGTGCGTCACGTTCAATTGTTTGCTGAAGATCAGTGGCAGCAGTTCGACCCCCACTTTAAGTGATTTCGCCTGCATGAACGGAGTGTTGCTGAATTTGAGGTCATCGCCAATCGAAAGCTGGTTGGCCTCCACGCTGCCTGAGAGAATGCTCAAGCTTAAATTCCCGACCGTGACCGGCCGCCCCAAAGCCGAGCTGAGGTTCGATTCAATCTGCGGACGGTAATTGTTGACGTTGATAAAGAACGGGAGCGCGATGACAATCGCCAGCAACACCGCGATGACAATGCCAATAATTTTGAGAATGTTCTTATTCATCGCAAGCCTCCACAGGGCTGGAGTGACGGTTCCGTAACCGCGCACAAGTCTATCAAAGTGTTCTCAGTCCGCCGAGAGCGCCCCAACCCCATGCGCGACCACAAACCCCACCAATACCATGTCTACATTCTAGCGAAGCAGATTCTGGCGAACCGGCGAAGGCGCTGCCCGTGAGATGATCTCCCGAGATCCCATGGCTACATGCCTGATCGTCGGTTTCGGCAATCCGCTGCGCTCGGACGATGGCGCGGGATCGAAAGCTGCGGCAAGGCTCGAATCGGAGTTGTCGTCGCCGGAGTTGCAGGTGATCGCCGCGCATCAACTCACGCCCGAAATGGCCGAACCCGTCGCCCGCTCATCGCGCGTACTTTTCCTGGATGCTTCCCACACTGGCGCACCCGGAGAAATTCGCTGCGAGAGGATTGGCCGCCAGAAAGCGTGCGGCGATCCGCAATTCCAGCACGCGAGTGTGTCGCACCGTCTCGCGCCTTCCGCTCTCCTCGAACTTGCCGCTCGATATTTTCACGCCGAACCCGAAGCCTGGCTGCTCACCATTACCGGCGACAATTTTGATCTCGGCGAAAGTTTCTCCCCGGCCGTCGAGGCCGCTTGGAAAGCTTACCTGGCCCGCATTCGTGCCTGGGTTCGTGATTTGTAATCTGCGATTTACGAGGCTGGCACTTTCGTGGTTCTGATTAGCACCCGCAGGCCATTCTCAGAAAAGCCATCCGGTTTTACATTCCCAGTTGAGCAGTTCTGGGGGAGGGCTGCCCGGGCGTCCGGGATTCGAAAGAATCCGGACGCCCGTTTAATTTTCCGCCCATCCTGTCCCAAAGATCCGACGTAGTTCACCGCCGGTAGCGTCCCATCCATTCAGCGTGGCCCAGAGTGTGCCCGGTCATCGCTTTCTCCACGTCGCTCTTGCGCGCTCCGGGCGCAAGCTTCAGCTCCGAATCCAAAGCGTATAACTTGAAAAAATAGCGGTGCGCCTTTCCGGGCGGCGGACAAGGCCCGTTATAGCCAATCTTGCGGAAATCGTTGCGGCCCTGCCGCGTGCCATCCGGCAGTTGCTCGGTCTTCTCTATCGCTCCATGCAACGAACCCGCACTCGCCGGAATATTGAAGATCACCCAGTGCACCCACGTCCCGGCCGGCGCATCCGGATCGTCAGCGATCAGCGCAAACGACTTCGTTCCGGCCGGCGCATCGCTCCACTCCAGCGCCGGAGAGCGGTCTTCGCCACTGCAGGTAAAATCCTTGGCGATATCTCCGCCGTTCGAAAAATCCGAACTTCGCAGCGTGAACCCCATCGTGGACGCTCCTTTCCCGGCGCTCGCTTCGGCGGCGCGAACTCCTATCGACATGCCGGCCAGACCAGCCAGCAGAGCGCAAAACAACGCGGACAATATTCGAATTGAAAGCACGGCAGAATCCAGCCCCGGAGGGGCAACCAAGCTTAGCCCACCGCTTCAGCGGCAGGAAAGCGGAAATTTGATAATCGTTTCGAAGGGACGCCCCAGTTAGTTCGTCCGAAATCTAGTTCGTCGAGATCGTGAAGTTCACCGTAATCCGCGCCTGCGTCTCGACCGGCTGCCCGTTCTGATAATACGGTTTGAAGTGCCACTGCTTCACCGCCTCGCGCGCCGCCGCCGCCAGAATGTCGGGGCCGCTCAAAATCTCCAGTTCCTGGATAGTCCCGTCGCGCGCTATCAACGCCTGCAAACTCACCGCGCCCTGCACCTTCATCTGCCGCGCCAGCAGCGGGTAATCGGGCGGCACGCTCATGCTCACACTCTGCGCCGTCTGCGGCGACAGTTGCACGCGCCCGGCGCTCGCCACCGTAGCGGGCGCGCTCGAACGCGATACGGTAGCGCCATTTGAAATGCTCGCTCCCGATCCCGCGTCCACACGAATGGCATTGCTTCTTGCGGGAACGCTCACGCTGCGGTTGCCAGAAACTACTTCCACCTCCAGAGGCGGCAGCACTGCCCGCTGCGTGGTCGCCGTCATAGGAGGTTCCGCCACCACCGGCGCGGGCGCGACCGTTTTCGCTACCTTCCGCTCATGGTTAGCTGTCACCGCCGGGCTCGGCGCCTCCCGCGGCATCACACTCTTTCTCCAGTGCACGAACGTCTGGCCCGTGTCTCCGCTCGACGGAAACCAGAAGTCCCAATCTTTTACGATAACGGCGACCAGCGCCAACAAGAGAATTCCCAGGGCGATCAACATCCGCTTCCGCTGTGCCGCCGCGTCGGGCGGCGTCGGGAGCAGGAAGGGCTGGCTTGGCTGCTCAAGATGGGCGCGTTCCAGATGGCTTTCGGACTGGCTTTCGTCGTGAAGCGTGTGCATGGGATGGTCCTTCGAATCGGAATCCAGTCGGGGGAACTGCTCGCCCTAGTATGCCCTGAAAGCCACCTAAATTCCAGTAGAACCGTAGGTTTGCAGCCGCACTTCCGGGCCATTCCGCCCCTGTGACTAATATCACACCCACTTGTGCCCCCTGTCACCGCCGCAAGTTAGCCCGGGACGCACACTGAATACGTGATACCCGTCACACCAGTGCTCCCCGTGCAACCAGAGCGACTGTGGTCGGACGGTGTCACAAGGGGGTGTCAGGTGCTGTCACCATACGGTCTGGACATTATCGAAAGTTGCCTAACCTGCAAGATGCGCGCGGATCGCATCTTCTGCGATCTGCCGACCGCTGCCCTGCAGTCGTTTGAGAGCATCAAGTACGCCACTGCGTATCCCAAGGGCGCCGTCCTGTTTGTCGAAGGCCAGGCCCCGCGCGGAATCTTCGTCCTCTGCAAAGGCCGTGTCAAGCTCTCGATCTGCGCCAGCGACGGCAAGACTCTCATCCTGAAAATTGCCGAGCCCGGCGAAGTCCTTGGGCTAAGTGCCGCCGTTTCCGGCAAAGCCTACGAACTGACCGCCGAGACCATCGATCCCTGCCAGGTGAATTTCGTCAAGCGCGAAGATTTTCTGCGCTTTCTTAAGGAACACAGTGATGCCTGCTTCAAAGTCGCGGAGCAACTCAGCGAGAAGTACAACGTTGCCTGTCACGAAGTCCGCTCGCTCGGTCTTTCGCATTCCGCCGCCGAGAAACTGGCCAAGCTGCTCATCGATTGGAGTTCCAAAAACGGCGAGTCCCAGAAGCAGGAGCCGCGCCTCAAACTGGCTCTGACTCACGAAGAAATCGCCCAAATGATCGGAACCTCCCGCGAGACCGTGACCCGCCTGTTTGCCGACCTCAAGAAACGGCAGATCCTGCAGGCCAAAGGCTCGACCCTGGTCATTCGCAACAAGGCGGCCCTGCGCTCGCTCGCCACCACCGGCTAGTGGCCGTTCGCAGAACAGCCCAGCCCCGTGACCACCACTCTCAAGCCAAGAGAGCACTTCGACTAGCCGCCGGAGGAATAATGCCCAAGCTGGCGGAATTTTCCACGGGAGCTGAGGCGGAGCAAGAAGGCGGGAATCGAGAAAACACCCATAAACACGGATAGCCATAATAGAAGGAAGTTGAGCCGATTTGAATGACGGCGTGATCCGCAGCTCGCGCTATTTCTTGGTGTTTTCGCGAGTTACTCCACCATAGTTGCAAGAGTTTTAAGGTCTAAGAGACACCCTCATTGGGTCTTATGTAACAACTGGCCAACCGGGCAGATGGTCTCATGCTCTGCACCGAACTGCCCGGAATGCAGAAAGCCAGTTTGTCGAGGCGAGCGAGAAAACCTTCGCCAGTTGGCAGAGGCGAGGAATCGGCTACGACGCGACGATGTGATCTAATGGGCCCACGTGGATATACCGCCTGCCAACATTACTCAAACAGATTCTTCGGCGGCAGAAGAGCGCGCCGCATCTTTGGCGGATGGAATTGCTCTGGGGATGGAGCTCGGTCCGGAGAATCGGCTTTTGTCCGAAAAGCTGGGCGAAGAGCTTTGGCGAGTGGCAGGAGCCGAGCTGGTTGAGGTAAGCAGGGCGGAATTTGCCGAGGCCCTGGAAACGATAGGAGCCCGGGATAACTTCGGCCTCGACCCGGAAAAGCCGGCCAATGAGCGTCAGCGGGAAACATTCTGGCGGATCCTGCATCTGGCGGAGCTTGCCATCGCGCGCGGGTGCGCGCTGGGGCGCGAGTCCGCGTGGCGGCGCTTTCTCGCGCAATATCGGGAGCCACTGACCAGAGCCGCAGTGGAGATGACAGGATCGGCGGCCTTGGGCGAAGAGTTGGCTAGCGCGCTTTATTCCGAGTTGTTCGGGTTGACAGAGCGAGAAGGCAGGCGCTGGTCTCCGCTACTGCGATACTCGGGGCGAGGCTCGCTGATGGGATGGTTGCGGGCGATCCTGGCGCAACGTCGCGTGAACCAGTATCGGAAAACCGGCCGGGAAACCGAGCTTGGCGGCATCGACCCAGCGGCGGCGGTTTCCGAGACGCCTGACCTCGAACGAGTGGAAGATTTGCGGCTCGCTATAAAGAAGACGCTGAGCGAGGCTTCCGCGGAGGAGCGCTTTTTGCTCTCGGCCTATTACCTGGACCAACATACCCTGCATGAGATGAGCCGCGTCCTGCGAGTTCATGAAGCAACAATCAGCCGCAAACTGAAGCGTACAACCGAGCGTCTGCGCAAAGAGCTGCTGCGGACGCTGAGGGCGCGGGGCCTGAGCCGGCGCGCAGCCGAGGAGGCGCTGGGAACCGATCCCAGGGATGTGGACATCAATCTGCGTAAGTTGCTGCAAAAATCGGAGGACGAACCGATCTCCGATAAGGAAGGGCAAGGTTGAACCCGAACCTCCAACCAAGAATACATCCCGATGCTGACCAGCTCAGTGTGTTCGTAGAGGGCGCCGCCACCACGCGGGAACAAGAGCGCATGCTGGCGCACCTGGCTGAATGCGGGGAGTGCCGGAAAGCAGTGTTCCTGATGCAACCGCATGAAGAGCCGCAACCAGCCGCGATCACGCCAGAGAAACGGTGGGCTTGGCGAGGACGGACATGGCGGTGGCTGGTGCCGGTGGGAGTGCCCGCGGCCGCGCTTGCATGCGCGCTGATTGCAGTGCTGATTTATATCCGCCCGCATGGCACGCCTGAGACCCCTCAACAGATCGCAAGCGTTAGGTCCGTTAAACCTCAGAACGCCTTGGCGCCGAACCCGCCCGTACCGAATGCGGCCTCGCCGAACGCGACGGCGGCGAATGTCTCCAGGCAAGAGGACGAGGCCGCAGGCGGCTCGCGTTTACCCGCACTAAAGGTTGGTCGAGTCCCCACGAGCAGGAAAGCGACCGCAGGCGTACCTTCGCAGACAGCCGGGGCCAATCCTTCTATTGGCGGCCAGGTTGCGCCCGTTCAGACTACCGATTCCTCGCTGGCGCAGAGCACCATCAATACCACGGCGATATCGAATTTGCCGTTGACTGGGCGGAATTTCACGGATCTGCAACAGCTTCAGCCTGCAGACAAGGGCGCGGCGGCGCAAAATGCCAAGAAGGAAGAACTGCCTGCGTTGCTGATTCAGGGCGCAAGTAGTCAAGCCCAGACGCTTGCGGGAATCTCCGGCCGCATCACCGACCGAAGCGGGGCCGCGATCGCTCGAGTTATCGTGACTCTGAGCGATGCGGCGGGCAAGACGCGACAAACGACAACCGGTGCCGATGGCAGCTTCCATCTGACACAACTGCCGGCTGGTCAGTACCGGTTGACAGCGACGGCAAATGGTTTCAAGACGGGCAATCAGTCGATCGAGTTGAAACCGAGCGAAATGGCCACGCTGCAGCCCGTGCTGGACGTGGGATCGGTCTCAGAAGTGGTTGAGGTGGAGGCGGGCGCAGCATCGATCCAAACTGAATCGGCCAACGTGAGCGCGGTTGCGGAAATGACCGGCGCGCACCCAGCCATCCCGCCACCGTCTGGCGCGGGGATTGCGGCGACCGTGTCACACGGCAAGCGGGTTCTTTCTCTCGATGACGCAGGCAATCTCTTCCTGAGCCGCAATGAGGGCAAGAAGTGGAAGAAGGTCAAACCGCAATGGGCGGGCAAGGCGATCCGAATCGAGTTAGCGTCAGGATCCTTCAGTGAAGCCGCGCAGAAGCCGAAGGATGAGGCCTCGGGTGCGGAGGGCGAGCAGGCTGTCTTTTTGCTAACCACCGACGACGGCGCAGTTTGGAGCAGTAAGGACGGCGCGCGCTGGCGCCAGCAGTAACTTCCCGAAGTTAGTAACTCCCCCAAAAATTCCTCAAAAATACCCTGCAAAACTTCCGGGCGCGCGCGAACTCCGATTGAACAAAGAAGCGCGGCGTGGCGGTTGGCCGCTTGCCGCGAGGAGGGACGCGCCATGTCTCGTGTGTTTCAAGCTCTCTCAGGATTGGCACTGCTGTTTGCAGCGGCCGTTGGCAACGCAGAGCCGAAAACAATCTCCGCCGTCTATTTTCGCGATGCTCTTGCTTTTTCCGCGCCCTATGAAGCCGCGCACAGCGGCGAGGCGGAGCTGAAATTGGAGTTGCTGAGCCCCGAGGATCGCGTCCTTGGCGAAGTGAAGCGCCATAAGCGCGTAACCGAAGGAAGCACGGTCTGGAATGCGAGGATGGTTCTCGGCGAGCGGATGGCGTTGGATGAACTAGTGTGGCAGCGCGTGCGTTTTACGCTGCGCTATGAAAACCAGGCGTTGCCCGATCTCGACGAGATACGCTCGCTGTCGGAAATTCTCGAACGGCCCGTGCTGCGCGTTCTGGGGCAGCGCTCGTATATCGCCGGAGCGCCAGCAGCCATGCGGGTAATCGTCACCGGCTCCAGCGCCGGCGAGAGGCCGACCATGGTCAAAAGGGGAACGGTGAAGATCGAACTGCTCGATCCCGATCACGAGCCCAGGCTGCTGTTTGCCGGAGAACTCGATCGCCGCGGTTCCTCCGCGGCGGATTTCCGTTTCCCCGAAGGATTGACGGGGAGTTTTCCTGTGCGCTTCTCGGCCAATACGCCGCTGGGCCACGTGGAAACCACGGAGACGGTTCAACTGGAAGACAAAGTCTCTGTGCTGCTGACGAGCGAGAAGCCGATCTATCAGCCTTCGCAGACCATTCATCTGCGCGTCTTGGCATTGGACCGCGCCGATCGACATGCCGCGGCCGGCCGCGCACTGACCTTCGAAGTAGAAGATCCGCGAGGTAACAAGGTATTCCGCAAAAGCACCGCGACCGACAATTTCGGCGTGGCATCGGCCGAGTTCACGCTGGCCGACGAAGTGAATCTGGGGGCCTATCACATCCGTGCAAAGATGGGCGAGGCGAGCGCCGCCGAATTGACAGTCAACGTGGAGCGGTACGTGTTGCCGAAGTTCCGCGTGGCGATCGAGTTCGATTCGAAAAACGGCAAGCCCAGGCGCGATTACCGGCCTGGCGACCACGTCACCGGCGCCGTGAAAGCGCATTACTTTTTTGGCAAGCCCGTGGACAATGCATCGGTCACGATGAAGGCGTCGGGGATGGATGCGGAACTTTTCGAAGCGGCATCGGCCAAGGGGCGCACGGATCGCGACGGCGCCTATCGCTTCGATCTAGTGTTGCCGCAATTTTTTGCCGGCAATGGAAAGCGCCATGGCGCGGCGCCGGTCGTAGTGGAAGCCACAGTGAAGGATGCGGCCGAGCACTCGGAGACGCGCGGCGAGCCGATTACCGTAAGCCAAACATCGCTGCTGATTACGGCTGTTCCTGAAGGTGGCAAGCTGGTGCGGGGCTTGGAGAATGAAGTGTTCGTTCTGGCATCGTATCCCGACGGAACGCCGGCCAAAGCGGACCTGGTAGTGCGCACGGCTGCTGCCCAGGATCGTGTGCAGACGGACGAGGGCGGAATTGCCACAGTTCGGATTCCGGGCAATGACGCCAACAGCGTTTTGTGCATCGATGCCGACGATCATAAAGGCAATCGCGCTTCGGATAGCGTGACGCTGGAGACGCGCGCCGGAGAAGATCAGGTGCTGTTGCGCACATCCCGCGCAGTGGTCAAGCCCGGCGATCGCATGGAGATCGAGGTGCTGTCGACGCGGCAACGCGGCGCGGCTTACATCGACCTGGTGCGCGATGGGCAGACTATTCTGACGCGCGATGTGGATCTCGAGAACGGACGCGCAGAGATGGGCGTGGTCGTGGGTCCGGAGATGAGCGGGACTCTGACGATCGATGCCTACGTGATTGGGCGCAGCGGCCGCGAGGTCGAGGACCAAAGGCTCGTTTTTGTGCAGCCTGCCGAGGAGTTGCATATCGAAACCGTGGCCGACGCCAGGAGCTACTTGCCCGGCGGCGAAGCACAAGTGCATTTCCACGTGACCAATCAAAAAGGCGAAGGTGTCAGCGCCGCGCTGGGACTGGAGGTTGTGGATCAGGCGGTCTTCGCGCTGGCCGAGAAACAGCCGGGCTTCGCCAAGGTTTTCTTCTATCTGGAACAGGAATTGATGAAGCCGCACTACGAAACTCATTCGCTCTCTACGACGCAGGTTATCGAGCCGGCGGGAGACGAGTCCGACGAGTCACACGATCGCGCCGCTCGGGCGCTGTTTGCCGCAGCGGAAACGGTTGCGGCGCACACGCTCGAGAGCGAGACCGGGCGCGCTTTGCCCGAGACGGCAAAAGCCGATGCCATGGCGCGGTACCGGGATGCGCTTCTCGACTACGTCCGGGAACTTGCCGCGAAGATGGCCGACCTCGACCGCAAGCAAGATCTGGCGCCGGCATTTAAAGAACTGAAAGACGCAAGCGGCCATTCGCCACGCGATGCATGGGGTACAGAGCTGCATATAGATGCTGCGCCGTGGCGGAATGGAAACTACCGCACGTATCGGGTGACGAGCGCAGGTCCCGACCGCACGTTTGACACGGCGGACGACCTCACATTGTGGCTGGAGTCTAAAACGGCATCCGTCTCGAGCCAGCCGCAATGGAATGCCGGAGGCTCGCCGGAAAATACGATCACGATGCGGATGGAGCACGGTGTCGGCCCCGAGAATGGTCTTGCCGAAATCGGCGGTGCGGTCACGGATGCGACCGGCGCAGTGGTTTCGGGCGCGCGGGTTCAGATTCAACGCAGAGAGGATAAGAGCAGCCGAAATGCTGTTGCGGACGCGGCGGGCAAATTTTTCTTCGCGGCATTGCCTCCGGGACGCTACAGAGTGCAAGTCGAGGCGGCCGGATTCAGAACCGGCGTTCGGATGATCTCCCTCGCGGCCCGCGACCGCGGTGTGCTTTCTGCGACATTGCAGATCGGCGCCGTCAATGAAGTGGTGGAAGTTGAATCGGCGGTCGCCCAAGTGATGACCATGGACGCGGTAATCGCCGGGGCTGCCCCTCAGGCATTGCCGTTGAACGGGCGGAATGTTACGCAACTGGCGCAGCTCCAGGGCGCCAGGAAAACCGGGGAACAGACGGGGGCGAAAGACGGGCTGGGCGCGATGGGCGCTGCGGCCGCGCCGGGCGGTCATGTGCGCAGTTACTTCCCCGAGGCGCTCTACATCAATCCCGAGATACTCACCAATGGCGAAGGCAAGGCGAGCATCACGATCCCGCTGGCCGATTCGATTACGACCTGGCGCATGGCGATGCTGGCCTCCACGCAAACGGGCGCGCTCGGAACCGGAATTTCGGAACTCAAGGTCTTCCAGGATTTCTTTGTCGACCTCGATCTTCCGGTAACCCTGACGCAGGGAGATATGGTCTCGATCCCAGTGGCTGTGTACAACTACGCAGGCCACGCCGGCGACGTGGATTTGAAACTGGAACCCGGGGATTGGTTCTCGCTGGAAGGAGCGGGCGAGCGGAGCGTCTCGGTCGGCGCCGGGCAGGTAGGCGCGGCGCAATTCACCATCGTGGCGGAGAGGATCGGCAAATTCAAACTCACGCTCAGCGGCCGCATGAAAGGCGGCTCGCAGCGCGAAGACACTGTGGTGCGCGAGATTGAGGTTGTGCCCAATGGAGAGGCCAAGGAGATCGTCTTCAGCGGACGGCTGGATTCGTCGGTGCATCGCACCGTGAGCTTTCCAGAAACTTCCATCCCGGATGCGAGCAAGATTTTCGTCCGGCTCTACCCCGGGCCATTGAGCCAGGTAATCGAGGGGATGGACAGCATCCTGCGCATGCCCTTCGGCTGCTTCGAGCAGACTTCGTCAGCCACCTATCCGAATGTGCTGGCGCTCGATTACATGAAGCGGACAAAGAAGCTGACGCCGGAGATTCACGCGAAGGCGGAAGGCTTCGTCGCAACCGGCTACCAGCGGCTTCTGACCTTCGAGGTACCGGGAGGCGGATTCTCATGGTTCGGCAACGCTCCGGCCAACAAGATTCTCACCGCATATGGACTGATGGAATTCCACGACATGGCGAAAGTTTATGACGTGGACCCGCAAGTGATTGCGCGCACCAGCGACTGGCTGGTCCGTCAGCAGCAGCCCGATGGAAGCTGGAAGCCCGACACGCAGTTCATCAACGAAGGCGCGACGAACCGCTTTAACGCGGATGTGGTGCGCATCACCGCGTACATTGCGTGGGCGCTGGAATCAGCCGATTACAAAGGCGAGGCGATCGACAGAGCCAGGCGCTTTGTCGAGAAACATCTCAACGGCAAGATGGACGCGTACACGCTTGCGGTGGTCGCGAATTTCGCCGTAGAGAACGGCAAGGACTCGGAACTGGCGCACCGGGCATTGGAAACGTTAAGGGACGCGGCAACGGAAAAGGGCGACTTCGTGTGGTGGTCGGCGGACGAAACCGGCGTCTATGCGACCGGCGACAGCGCGGCCGTGGAGACGACAGGGCTTGCCTTGCAGGCGTTTCTCAAGGCCGGCGGATACAACGATCTCGTTCGCAAATCGCTCGCGTGGATTGCCTCAAGAAAGAATGGGGAAGGTAATTGGGGGACGACGCAAGGGACGATCATGGCCTTGCGCGCGCTGTTGAGAGCCTCCGAACAAAGCGGAAGCGATGCCCGCGGAACAGCCGTGGTTCTGCTCGATGGAAAGAAAGTCGTAACTCTGGAAATCAATAAGGAGAACAATGATCTTTTCCACCAGTTTGTCCTGCCGCAAACGGACGCGGATCGCGACAACAAAATTGAGATTCGTTTTTCCGGAAAAGGCGGACTGGCCTATCAGATCGCCGGGCGCTACTTTGTTCCCTGGCAGCAGGCGGCGACGCCCGAGCCGCTGGAAATCGAAGTGAAGTACGATCGCACGCGGCTTGCCCAGGATGAGATAGTCACGGGAAGGGCGAAAATCCGCAACAACCTGGATAAGACTGCAAAAATGGTGATGGTGGATTTGGGGATTCCGCCGGGATTCGAATTGCTGAGCGAAGACTTGCAAAAGATGGTGGAGAAAACCGCGGGGGCAAAAAGCGGGCGGCTGGAAAAATTCAATATGACGGCAACGCAGGCAATCCTGTATTTGGATTCCATCGCGCCGCGCGATTCCTTCAAAGTGCGGTACCGGCTGCGCGCGAAGTACCCCATCCATGCGCAGGGATTCGCATCGCGCGTGTATGAATACTACGATCCGAACATCAACGCGACAGCAAAGCCTGTGCGCTTTGAAGTGAGCGGACGCTGACCAAGCCCGCAGCCGAGGGTGCAGGTCGCAGGATTTGCGGGCGGAGTCGAACATAAGAAATTCTGACTCCGCCATGAATGCAGGCAGTCTGACTGCGTGACCTGATCCCCGATTTCGTCTTTGGCATTTGTGAACCAAGTTGCGGTTGGTCCCGAAATTGGCGATAAACGTGTCCGAGAAGAAACTGGATCTGTTCGAGTTCACCTCCGGCTTGATGGCAAAGGAGAGCGCACGTTCCGCGCAGATTGAAGATCGCCGGGTGCGCTGCTAACAAATGCTGTTTCGCTCATCATTCTGTTTTCCTTCCTACTTTTGCTCCATGCCTTAACCCTGTGCGCTCAGGCGGCGCGAAGAATGGGAGCTCCAAACGGGGCACCTGTGACTCCGCCATCCACCATCAGCTCGACTGCATTGATATACGAGGAATCGTCCGAGGCAAGGAACAGCACTGCCTTGGCAACGTCTTCCGGCTCGCCCCAACGGCCCAGGGGAATGACAGACGAGAAGAACTCCGCCAACTTGGCGGACTGATCTGCAGATATAGAGGCGCGCGGCCCACGCTTCCAAATAGGAGTCTTGGTTGCGCCCGGTGCGACGACATTCACGCGAATGTTGCGGGGTGCAAGGTCGGCGGCGATGGAGCGCGCCATCGAGACGAGGCCGCCCTTGGTGGCTGCATATGCGGCGACGCCAGCTTGGCCGACATAGTTATGTACCGACCCATTAAAGACGATGCTGCCGTTGTCGTTCAGCAGAGGCGCCGCTGAATTGACGGTAAAGAAAGCGCCATTAAGGTTGGTGTGGATCACGTTCTCAAAAATGGCCTCGTCGGTGGAGCCGGTAGGCGTCCGGCCGGAGATGCCGGCATTGGCGAAGACAATGTCGAGTTTCCCGAAATCTTTGGCCAGGGCTGCGAAGAGCTGCTTGCGGTCTTCCGCAATGGTGACGTCAGCGCGGTAGCCACGCGCGTTTGGTCCGAGTTCTGCAACCGCTGCATCCAGTGTTTTCTGGTCGCGACCGGTAATGGCGACCTGCGCACCCTCGGCAATGAAAAGTCGGGCTGTTGCAAGACCGATGCCACTGTTGCCTCCGGTAATAAGAGCCTTCTTGCCTGTGAGCTTCATAATGCCTCCTTATTGCACGAAGATTACCGGCAGGACTGTTTCCTTGTCCGATGGCTTCCAAGCCGGATTCGTGAGATGAGATGGCGCGGATAGGAAAAGGGATACGAAAAATCTGCCTTGTCGACAGAGAACCGGACCTTGGTTGCACCCAGCGGAGCCGAAGACGTAGACTCGAGTAAGTTGATCCGCGCCAGCCGACGGTGGGGGATGAGCTTTCTCAGCCAAGTTCAACTAGGGGACGAGTTTGGTCCTTTTGTCGTATTTCAGAAGGCCCTTGGGTTCATTCCCAATCTTCTTCGCTCCCAAACCCTTTTACCTCGCGCTATCGAGGCTCAAGCGAAACTTGAAAGTGCCGTACGTTTCCAGGAAGGAGCGATTTCCAGGGTACAGAAAGAACGAATCTTTCTAAGCATTGCAGCTGATCGACAAGACACGTATAGCGTGGCCGTGGACAGTAAGGTCATGTCTTCGCTTGGCGTGCCGGACAGTCAAATCGATGACCTCTTGAACGAGTCTCACGCGGGCCTCTCAACGTCTAACTTAGCCTCCCTGCAATTTTGCCTCAAATTAAGCCGCCACGCTGTGTCAGTATGCTCAAAAGACATCGAAGCACTGCGGGCATGCGGATTCGATGACGAATCGATACTCGAAGCCGTCGTGGTGACTGCCTTGGCCGTCTACCGCTGCACACTATCCGTGGGTTTGGGGCCGGAGCCAGATTTCGGATCGCGGAAGATCGCTTCGACGAGATTCGTTCCACCGCGTGAGGGAGCGCCCCATGGCTTGTTGCCCGACAATCATGAGGCAGCACAAAGAAAAGGGCCATATCTGCCCGCCCCGTACCTGAGTGCCACGACGTTTGCACCTTTTGGCATCGTTCAGAAGAGTCACGGATTCATACCGAACTTTTTCCGCGCTCAAACTTTGCGGCCCGACTTGCTGGAAGCGGAACTGGAGGCAGAGGGCAGAATTCTGCAGCCTGAGGATGTTCTGACACGAATGCAAAAGGAATGCATTCTGTTGGCCGTGTCGGCGGCGAACCTCAACTCCTATTGCGTTGCAGTGCATTGCAACCTGCTGCGAGGCTTGGGCATGCCTCCGGAGGAAGGCGACCAGATTGCATTGGATCATCACCACTCTGGTTTATCGGAGGCTGATAGAGCATTACTGGACTTCGCTGTGAAATTGGGAACGCGTGCTTCAGACTTTTCCTGTGAGGACATTGTCAAGCTTCAGAGGTTTGGTTTTACCGAAGAACAGATTCTGGAATGCGAGGTGGTCACAGCTCTGAATAATTTCGCCAATATCCTCCAGATGGGGCTCGGAATCGAGCCGGATTTTCAGCCACCCCTGGTCTTTCGAGAAAATAAACTGTATCTTCCTGCGGCTGCCCGCCGTCACAGTGAAAGTGGACGCGTTCCTTCAGCTTCTGACCCGCTGCAGGACCCGGATGCTGGATTGGTCGCCCAGGCGCAGGGAGGGAAGCTGGAGGGTTTCGAAGAATTGGTTCGTCGCCATACCCAGTTGATTTATCGCACTCTGACAGCAATCCTGGGTAACCAGGTCGATGCGCAGGACGCAATGCAGGATGTTCTCTTAGCCGCGTTCAAGCACATCGGCGGATTCCAGGGCCGCTCGAAGTTCTCGACTTGGCTGGTGAGTATCGCCCGGAATACGGCGCTTCAACGTTTGCGACGCCGGAAAGACGTTGAGAGCTTGGATGAAAGTGGGTACGAGGAAGATCGGGACTTTCGCCCTCGCCAGGTAAGATCTTGGGACGACAACCCAGAGCAACGCTATTCTAACTTGGAAACCCGGCAACTCATTGAAAAGGGTATCTTGGAGCTTCCCGTGAAGTACCGCGTTGTGGTGATGCTTCGGGATGTCGAGCAATTCTCGACGGACGAAGTTGCCCGGCAGTTGGGGCTAACCGTTCCTACGGTTAAGATACGGCTGCTGAGGGGCCGACTCATGCTGCGAGAGTGGCTTTCTCCTCACTTCACGACCAGCCTCAGGAGAGCGGCCCAATGATCACCTGCGAGGACTTCTTCGCTGAGTTCGGGGATTACCTTGAGAATCAAGTGTCGCCAGAAGTCCGTAGGGAACTCGAACTGCATCTGTCCCAGTGCCGCGCTTGCCATGTTCTGTACGACTCCAGCTGCAAGACTGTAAAGATCGTGACAGAGAGTGGTTCGTTCGAGTTACCGCAGAGCGTCTCTGATCCGATTATAGAGCGTGTCATGACGAGGCTGAGAACAGACCGCGAATAACAAGGCCGAATCTCGTGTTAAACCACGAGTCATTCACACCACCGCTGCAGTAAGCCTATCGAAAATTGACATTCACAGGTTCATCGGATGAGCATCGCCCATCTTTTGAGTCCTTCATAGGCTCCGGTTCTCTCAGTAAGTGAATTATGGTACATGCCTAAGGCAACGCGCGCGCTTCACACTTTGGGCATTTGCCCGGTCATTGCTGATTTTTTTTGCGTCTGTGTAACCTTCGCACGGCAACGGACTCCTATCGCCCGTGAGAGGTGAGTGCCCGCGGGTGCTCGTCGAAAATCCAAAACACAAGGAGAAACTATTATGCTTCGCAACATCAAGACAGCTTTGGCACTCGCTGCACTGGCGTTCACATTTGGGTTGCAGCCCTCGGTGCACGCACAAGACAGCATGAAGCATGAAGGCAAAATTCAGACTCTGGAAACTGGCACCTTCCACGGCAAAGTGCACAAAACTTCCGGCCGCGCCACGGTTTACCAGGAGTCAGATGGGAAGCTCGTCCTGCGCCTGACAAACTTCAAGACGTCCAACGGGCCCGATGTACACGTGATTCTGATCGCATCTAAGGACGCGGACGACGACGCCAATTTTCTCAAGAGCAGCACCGAGCGAGTTGAGCTAGGGAGTCTGAAGGGGAATGAGGGTGATCAGAATTACGAAATACCCAGCGGCACGGACCTGAGCAAATTCCAAACCGTTTCGATCTATTGCGAGCGGTTCAACGCCAACTTCGGCGCTGCGCCTCTTGAGAAGTTCTAAGCACGTTCACTTCAATGGAATCGGGCAGGTGGACCTGCCCGATCCATGCATTCGAAGGAGAGACTCATGAGTATGCACGCAGGTTCCTGGCTCTGGCGGAGGAAGTGGATCTTGGCCGTAGTCGGTCTCCCGATTCTGGTTGGGGCCTGGTGGGCCTTCCGCCCCGAGAAACTCTGGATCAATCAAAAGGTCAATGAGCCCGTGCCGTTCGCTGCGAGCACAGATCCCCAGCCGCTTTATACCGGCCGACTGGAAGGCAAGGCTCACCAAACGAGTGGGCGAGGAACGGTCTATAAGACTTCCGATGGCAGGCAGTATCTGCGGCTGACGGATTTCTCGACCTCCAATGGCCCGGACGTTCACGTTATCTTGGCGCGGAGTGATGACGAAAACCTTACCCATGAGATCGTCAAAGGTCAGCTTGATGACGTCGAACTCGGGTCCCTAAAAGGCAACCAGGGAGATCAGAATTACGATCTTCCTGCATCGGTCGACTTACACAAATATAACGCGGCCGTTATCTACTGCGAGCGATTCCATGCGGTATTCGGCGTCGCCAGACTCGAACAGTTTTGATCAACTCGATCACTAGCTGTTTGGCTTCGGTGGACAAATTTACAGTGTTTGCCCGATTGAAGTTCTCGGTCCGCACGCCATAGAAGAAAGAGATTGTTCCAGGAACTAACCGCCGTTCCCGAGCTACCATCAGGAGGGCTTCTGCCCATGGCTGTGAAGCGTGTGATCAAAGGTGTGCACGTCGTCCCGATGGGGTTCGCAAACGCCTTCCTGATCGAGGGCGATGACGGATTGACGCTGATCGACGCCGGATTCCCGCGTAAGGAGGCAGTGGTCTTCGCGGCGATCCGCGGGCTGGGCCGTTCGCCAGCCCAGCTCAAGCAACTGATTTTCACCCACGGCCACCCCGATCATATCGGCAGCGCCGCCGCGATCGTGCGGGAAACCGGTGCGAGAACTTACATGCACCCGCTCGATATCCCTATGGCCGAGAGTGGAGGTCCTTTTCGGCCCCTGATTCCGGCACCTGGTCTGTCGCGGCGACTGATGTGCAAGCTGTTCTTCCATCCCGACGAGCGACTGGAGCCGGTTGCCATCGACCAGCCTCTGACCGCTGGGGAAATACTGTCCATTGCTGGCGGCATCGAAGTGATTCATACTCCGGGACATTGCGCCGGACAGGTCGCGCTGCTCTGGCTTCTAGGACGAATGCTCTTCGTAGGCGATGTCTGTATGAACATTATGGGCCTCGGCGATCCCGTCGGCTTCGAGAGTTTGAAGGAAGGTCGTGCCAGCCAACGCAAACTTGCCCGTCTTTCATTCGATGCTGCCGGGTTCGGCCATGGCGAGCCTATCTGCCGCGATGCATCATCGCGTTTCCGCAATAACTACGGCACGAATCCAGAGGACGTACATCAACAGCGATCCGCAGCTTAATGCCCCGATGCGGTCTGGATAGTCGGCAAACCGCAACCTTTGGTGGAATCGATCAGATAGTACTCGTTCGCAGCGTGTGCCCCAGTATCGTGCCCCACTCCAAAATGTCCGGCAGGAAGATTGAGAGGTTCGGAGCCCTCGATATTGATCGTGGGCTTGGATTCACCAGTTCTCTCGCACACACACTTTAGCCCCTGCGGAATTCTGCAGACGCCCTAAGAGCCGAGAGCCAAGAGCTAAAACCTAAAAGCCGAACCTTCTACTTGCACGTCGCCGTGTAGCCGATCGTCTCCGTAGCCGTCAGAAATATCTGCCCTGAGATCACCCCATTGTTGTTAATCCCGCCGGCGACCGTGTAAGACGACCCAGGATAGACAATGCCCTTGAACACGGGGTTTTCGTAGATGAACCCGAAAGACTTATCTGCGGAAATGTGGTTGCCGACAATCAGTCCAGCATTGTTGATGCCCGTAAGAATGGTGCCAAACCGCGACTTCGGAAAGTTAATGGTCGTGAACTTTCCGTCTTGCCACAGGAATCCGTTGTTCACAAACCCGCTGGCAGACGATCCAACCACCGCATTGCTATCATTCACTGCCATCGGGTAGGTCACCTGCCCGCCGGGATACGTAATGTAGGTGTACTTGCCATTGACCAGCAGGAATCCTTTGACCGATCCGGCGCCGCCGTAGCTGCCGACCACGGCTCCCACGTGATTGTCGCCGAACAGCCAGGTATTAGCGGCGTTCGGATAATTCATGGCGGCGAAGGCGCCATTCGTCAGAGTAAATCCGTGCACCTTCGACGCCTTATCCTGGTAGGAACCGACGCTGGTGCCGGTAGCGTTGTCTCCGTACAGGCCGGTCATCATGGAGTTCGGGGCCGAGTAGATAGTAATGACCCCGCTCGGCGAGCGCGTGAAGGCCACCAGTTGCTGGGTGTCGTTCTTTTGCAATTGTCCGACAACGGCGCCGTCATCACCAATGCCTTCCACCGCGTTCAAGGTGTATTGCGACGGCACGGTAAATGTGTCGAACGTGCAGGAGGCTTGGGTCGCGTAAAGAGCACCGGAGAATGATAAAAGCGAAACGAAGACAGCGAACACAAAATGGCGGGGGACCATGAAATCTCCTAAGTGAAATTGTTTGAAACGCCCGGTGTGGCGGGCGATTTGTTCCAGCATACCGTGGGAATGCGGGATTATATGTGAGCCATGCACTAACGAGTGTTCGAGGCTGAAAACGGTTTTCGGACAAGCACCGGGGTAACCGCAAATCGAGCTCTGGGCCTGGCTTTTGGGCTCTGAGGTGCCATGGTTCTGTGCGCTCGCCCGCAGCTTGCGGCCCGCTACTTCTGCACTGGGACTTGCGCTCTCTGCAATTGTGCCTTGGGAAGGCTTCTCTGCCGATCGAGCGTAGCGGCCGTGTGCAAGTGGCAGATCGCGATCGCGAGCGCATCCGCGGCATCGGCCGGCTGGGGAATTTCGTCCAGGCACAGCAGGCGCGTCACCATCTGCTGCACCTGATGCTTCTCCGCCTTGCCGTAGCCAACGACCGCCGATTTGATGGAAAGCGGGGAGTACTCCGCGACTTCGAGGCCCGCGGATGCAGCTGTGAGCATGGCAACGCCCCGGACTTGCCCGAGTTTCAGGGCCGACTTCACGTTCAGCGCATAGAAGACGTCTTCGATCGCGACCCGGTCGGGATGGTGAAGCGCGATGAGTTCATCGAGCGCGCGCGCGATACGCGACAGACGCATGGGCATGGGATCGCGCGGAGAAACTTTGATCGCGCCGCATCCCACACAGACCAGGCGGTCATCATTATTATGAAGGTCGACGATTCCGTAGCCGGTGTATTCCGTGCCGCAATCGATCCCAAGGACGCGCATTCTGCTGGCAAGTGTAACCTCTGCCATGCAACTTTGGGCACAGGATTTAACGCGAGTGAACCTATTTGTCGACGGGAGATTCTGTTTGCACCTGCACCGCGCTCTTCATTTCAAAGCGCTTGCTGGGAACGCAGGTCGTGTAGCCCGCTGGGCTCACGACATCGGAGTTCCGATATTCCCGTTTCACGCGGTAAGTTCGAATGTACGCGCAAAACGGCTCCGAGAAAATGTCGGACGAGTCGTCACTCGGTTCAACCTTCCGAAGGCGGAGGTGCAGAGTTGACCGCGAATTTTTGAACAGCGAGAGATGTTCTGTAGAGAGCGAATTCTGAGCGACTTGATCGTTCTTCTGCAAACTCGGCGTGTCCTGGTTCGGCCATATCTGGGCCTGGAGAACTGAGGCGAGACAGAAAAACAGAAGAAAGCAGAGGCCGAGGATCTTCATACCCGACCCTCCTTTGATCAACTTTTACCGCACAACCTTGAATGAGTCAACCGTCTGGAAAACGCGAGGTCCAGACACTGAGGCGGGAATTTCGCCGGCAATCTCATGATCCGGCTGCTCTCTCGATGTGCTACGCGGAGCGTCTATCCGGGGGTTGTTCCGTTGTGTCGCCCGTCAGTTTTCTTCCAGCCACATTCCTGAGGCGCTCCGCGTGCTCGCGAAGCGCTGCTTTCAGTTCGGAGAAAACCTCATCCAATTCGGAGTTCTGCGCCTTGATGGCACGGCGGCACATCTCACGAATCCGGTCCTCAAGGCGGCGCGATGGCATAATGGCGTATCGCGATGCTACTAATCTTCGCCCCAACTTGTCCTACGGTATTTGTAGTATTTACAAGACGGCAAACCGTTTAGATGGTTCCCGGCGCCCGACCTCCCGACCAAGCAAAGCCAGCATGATAACCTGATATTTCGGGCTCATTTCATCCGGCAAAACAGGGCGTATCGATCCGCCCGTATTCGATCCGCCCACGGATAGACGAATAAACGATAAACGAGTAACGCGAGACACTTGGCGCTAAACGCACGCGAACTCATACGAACTCATACCTCAGGAGCAGGCAATGAAAATCGGTGTATTGACGGGCGGCGGCGATTGCCCCGGTCTGAATGCGGTGATACGGGCAATCGTGCGCAAGGGCACCTTCCATTACGGCGACGAGTTCCTCGGCTTCATGGAGGGCTGGCGCGGCCTGCTCGAGAACAAGACCATGGAGTTGTGCCTCTCGACGGTCGGCGGCATTCTTCCCCGCGGCGGGACAATCCTGCGGACCTCGCGCACCAATCCCGCCAAGCACGAGGGAGGCCTCGAACGCTGCATGAAGAACCTGCAGCACCATGGCTGTGACGCCCTCATCGCCATTGGCGGCGATGACACGCTCTCGGTTGCGAACAAGCTCTTTGGCAATGGTGTGAAAGTGGTTGGTGTCCCCAAGACCATCGACAACGATCTGGCGGGCACCGACTTTACCTTCGGCTTCGACACCGCCGTGAACGTGGCGACCAGCGCCATCGACCGCGTGCATACCACCGCCGAGGCGCACAATCGCGTCATCGTCGTCGAAGTCATGGGGCGCGATTCCGGATGGATTGCCGCCTACAGCGGCATCGGCGGCGGCGCCGACGTGATCCTGGTTCCCGAAGTTCCCTTCGATATCGATCAGGTGGCGGAACTGATTCGCCAGCGCCACTCGCGCGGCCGCTATTTCAGCATCGTGGTCGCAGCCGAAGGCGCGAAGTTTGCCGGCGGCGTGGAAATGCACGACGGCGCGCCCGTTCTGCAGGATGTGGGCCGCGACGAATTCGGCCATCTTCGACTGGGCGGGATCGGCTCGGTGCTGGCGCGCGAGATCGAGAAGCGCACCGGTTTCGAGACGCGCTCGGTCGTTCTGGGCCACATTCAGCGCGGCGGATCCCCCAGCGCTTTCGACCGCGTCCTGGCCACGCGCTATGGTCTCGGCGCGATTGACATGGTGCATCGCGGCGAATTCGGGCACATGTCCGCGCTGCGCGGCAACAAAATCATTTCCATCCCGATGGCCGAGGCGATCGCCTCCAATCGCAAACTGGACCAGGAAATCCTCGATGCCGCCGCCGGCATTCTCGACAAACTGGAAGACAAGACAGAGAAGTAGCTACGAGCCTCGAGCCTCTAGTACCCGTAACCGCGAGAAGACCACCGCAGCCCAAGAACGTAGCGCCGGCGGTTACGAGGGCGTCCCGCCCTCGGCGCTCGTAGAAATGATCATGCGGCTACGACACTAGCATGGAAGGTTTTGCCAAGTGATTGGTTTTCTCCGTGTCTCCGTGCCTCCGTGGTGAACAAGATAACCAGGCGCTTTCCCGCGACTCCTCTCTCACGAAAACTCACTCCACAAAAAAAGAGGAAGAGCCATTGCCAGCGCTCTTCCCCGCTTCCAGGAGGAGGGAAAACTAATTGTTAACCTTGGCGCGCAGCTGCGGAGACTTCGGCTCATACACGCAGAAGGGCTCCGGATCCAGATAGTCGCCCGTGGCCGCAAACGCGCGGGCGCGGCAACCCATGCAGACGTTGCGGAATTCGCAGCAGCCGCACTTCCCCTTCAGATTGCCGGTGTCGCGCAGATCGTTGAACACTTTCGCATTCGCCCAGATGTCGGCAAACTTCTCCGTGCGCAAATCGCCGGCAATCGCAGGCAGGTATCCGCACGGGAAAACTTCACCCTCATGCGAGATAAAACAAACGCCGGTGCCCGCCAGACAGCCTTTGGTCATCGCGTTCATGTCGTTCGGATTTCCGCCCGGATGTCCTCCCGGATGTCCAGAAGAATGTCCCGTAGGATGTCCAGTGTGATTCCCACGGGGCGCGCCCTGCGGCTTCAGCAGGATTCCCGTTCCTCCGGGCATCAGCGTGTCCGACGGGCCAATCGAAGCAGGATCCCCAGGTAGAGACGCGGCGTGCAGCGTCTCGGCTTTGGCGGCGGCTTCGGCCGCATGCCGGTCGGCAACGCGGCGCTGCCGCACGACTCGAAAATAATGTGGCGCGCACGTCGCCTTAAGTTCAATCCCGCCTTCGAGCGATTGATCGTAGAACCAGTTCAGCATCTGCTCGTATTCTTCCGGGGGCACCATCTGATCGGCGGCGATATCGACCCCGCATCCCACCGGCACCAGCAGAAAGGTGTGCAGCGCGTCGGCGCCGATGGTCTTGCACATATCGAGCACGCGCGGCAACTGGTCGGCATTGTGGCGTGCGATCGTCATGTTGATCTGCACCGACATGCCCACTTGTTTCAGGTTGCGAAAACCATGCAGCGCCGCTTCAAACGCTCCCGGAATCCCGCGGAAGCTGTCGTGCGTAAGAGCATCGGCTCCGTCCAGACTGATCGAGACGCGCTTCACGCCGGAATCCGAGATCATGCGGGCGACTTCTTTGGTCACCAGCGTTCCATTGGTGGCGAGGGCGACGCGCAGTCCCTTTTCCGTGGCATAACGCGCCAGCTGAAAAATGTCGGAGCGGTAGAGCGGCTCGCCTCCGCTGAGCACGAGAATCGGATTGGCGTGCGCGGCAATCTGATCGATAATGTCGAGCGCGCGCGCGGTCGGCAGATCGCTCGGCGAACTCAGTTCGGTCGCGGTGGCGCGGCAGTGAACGCAGCGCAGGTTGCAGCCTTTGGTGACCTCCCAGAAGATAAGGCGGGGTTTAAATTCGGACTTCGCGGAATGCTGCGGCTGCTCGGCTGGCGCGCTCACCATGCTGTTGTCTTCTTTCCTGTGTTGAAGCTCTCTGTCTTCAAGCTTTCTGTCTTCAAGCTTCGTGTCTTCAAAGACGTTCGTTTCTTCAAGAACCTTCATGGAGATGACCTCACCCTGAGTGGAAGATTAGGGGAGACGTGAACTTGAGGCCGTGATAAGTATCACGGGCGATTGTGATCAATATCACAATCTGCAAGCCCTTAAGAAAACGCCTCTTACCGGCCGATGCCGTGAGCGCAGCGGGGTAAGCAACCGGCGGTCCCAGGGCCGGCGTTCTTCGGTTTGAAGGTCACTGCGCTCTATCGCGATTTTTCGTCAATTAGCAATTTGTTCCGTCTCTAAAGAAGCTCTGATTAAGTACCTTGGGACCTCTGTGCACCTCTGTGGTTTACGCTTTTCGTCGGCCCTTAGTCAAAGTTTCTCTAAGCGAACACGACTGTCTTGTTCTGGTAGACCAGGATGCGGTTCTCCAGGTGCCAGCGCACGGCTCGCGAGAGCACGACCCTCTCCAGGTCCCGGCCTTTTCCCACCATATCCTCGACCGTGTCGCGATGGGAAACACGCACCACGTCTTGCTCGATGATTGGTGCCTCGTCCAGAGTGGCGGTGACGTAATGGCTGGTGGCCCCGATCAGCTTCACGCCGCGCTCGAACGCCTGATGATAGGGTTTCGCCCCGATGAAAGCGGGAAGAAAAGAATGGTGGATATTGATCATACGCAACAGATACTGCGCGACGAAATCCGGCCCCAGGATTTGCATGTATCGCGCCAGCACGATCAGGTCGACGTTCTGCCCCAGTAGCGCAAGCATTTCCAGTTCGGATTCGCGTTTGTCTTTGGGGTTGGTCAGCAGATGGAACGGGACGCGATGAAAGTCGGCTAACGGTTTGGTGGTCGGGTGATTGCTGATAATCATGACGATGTCACACGCCAGATCGCCCGTTCTGTGCCGGTATAGCAGGTCAGCAAGACAGTGGTCATAGGCTGAAACCAGGATGGCTATCCTGGGGCGGTAGTTTGTCAAGGCCAGGTTGTAATGGATCTGGAACCTTTCGGCAACGGACTGGAAGTAGTGCTCAAAATCAGTTGTTCAGAGCAGGCATTAGCTCAACTATGCGCTGTCTGTTCGCCTCATTCAAGGTCAATGAGTGCTGTCGCGATTTCTCGCGAATTGTCCAACCAAACTCAGATTGTCCAGCTAGACCTGACCCCCGATCCCCCTGTCTACTGCATTTGGATTAAGCTATTTGCAAAAAAAACAAACCAGCAAACATGTTGACATCGCACACACCACCGCGTACCTTCTGCTGAGGGTCGTGGGTTTGGCCCCGCCCGTAACATCAACCGTCAACCGAATCAATCATCATTCGAGCTGAAGTTTCGAAGGGATTGTGCGGCAACGTAGTTCTCGCCGCACGTTTTCGGGATGGCACGTTGTTATGTGGGGCCCTTCTTCGCTTCCAGTTCTGACCCACACCACATTCAGCAATAAGTTAAGAGGAGATTTGATGAATCTGACCAAAGCACTTACGCTAGCGGTTTGCTTAGCCTTCGGGACTGCCC
Organism: uncultured Acidobacteriaceae bacterium; assembly: GCA_963821295.1. GTDB lineage: Bacteria > Acidobacteriota > Terriglobia > Terriglobales > Acidobacteriaceae > Acidiflorens. Next base: position 209,092 of record CAWGDB010000007.1, read on the forward strand.
TGGTTAACGCCGGTACGATCACTTATACCTGCGATCCCAGTGTTCCCGCCTCCACCTGCAATTACCTGAACACGACAGTGGCGGGCCATTACAGCAGTACGTTCACGAATGCCAGCGCCAACATCTACATCACGTATGGCACTACCGGCCTCGCCCAGAGTCAAGGGGCGTTCAATTTCGTAACGTACGACCAATACGTGGCCGCACTCACCAGCAATCCATCCCAGAGTCCAGTCCAAGTTTCCGCCTTGTCCGCTCTAAATACCTACGATGCCGGGCCGTATGGCACCGTCAACGTCAACGTCACCCTAGCTCTCGCCACGGCTCTCGGCGTCACGGGAGAGGTCCAAGGCGGAGCTGCCGGCATCACCCCCGGCGGCGACGTATGCAATGCGGGGAGCCCCGGATGCTACAACGCCGTCGTAACTGTTACGAACGACCCGAGCACGCCGCTGTACTACGACAATCTCGGCGGACCTGAGCCTTCGGACGCGTACGACTTCTACGGAGTGGTGGAACACGAAACCGACGAAGTGCTGGGCACCTCCTCGTGTGTCGGCACCAGCGGCATCAACCCAGCCGGCCTCGTCACAAGAGGCATAATCAGAACCGTTCACAACGTTGCACGCTTCGCCAGTCCCGATGCGGGCAAGCTGAGCGACGAATGCGGCTCTGGTGTCCCCTCAGCCGTCGATCTGTTCCGTTACTCCAGCGCAGGCGATCTGGTCCTTGACAAATCCTTGAGTACCAAGCCCGGCGCATATTTTTCTTACGACGGCGGCGCGACGAACGGGGCGGATGGGATAGCAGGGACCCCGAAGGTCTACAACACTTTGGCTAACGGCGACGACTACGCCGACTTCGTATCCAGTTCTCCCGATTGCGGGACGGACATTGCGGTTCAAGACGCGGAGGGCTGCCCAGGAGAAGATAAGGGCCTTACTATCCTCAACGACGGTGGTGCGGAAATCAACATACTCAATGCGGTGGGATATGTGCTTGCTAACTCGACGTCCCCGGCGCTAACCGCTTCTCCGGCGAACGTTTCTTTCCGTGACCTGGTTGTGGGCACGACCGTCACGAAGCAAGTGCTCGTGAAGAACGTCAGCGCCTCCAAGGTCGTGCTTGGCACCGCTTCCATTACGACGACCGGTGGTGATGCGAGCGCCTTCAGCGTTCACGAATACTGTAATCCACGAACCCTTAAAGGCGGGAAGGAGTGCGTCATAGCGGTCACCTTCGCACCGCAAGATGCAACTCTGGACACCGCCACACTGAACATCCCGAGCAATGCTCCTGGCAGTCCGCTGGAAGTTCCATTGACCGGCACGGGAATTAACAAGAAGTAGGAACCTCCAAAAGCCCTCGGGCGCTGGAGGATTCGTAACAGACAACACAAAGCGCGGAATTGCCGCTCGGTCTCGGGCGGCTTTTTTTTGTCGAGCAGATTTTAGGAGGGGTCATTGTTTGTAACCAGGCGTTTGCACTTGTAACCCCTCAGTTACATGTGCCCCGCGCCAGACCGTCCTGAAAGCGCCCTACCTTTTCCCCCAATCTCACTCCCGGTACCGTGCCATCAGCGACCTGGCTTGCCGAGCCGCTGGGGTGTTCCTCTTCTCCCGCAGCTTGCTCCATTCCGCCTGTTCCTCGCTGGTCAACATCTCCACGTGGTACAGCGTGCAGTGGTGCAGGTTCGCATCCGCCACTTCCTCCATCTGTCGCTTCACATGCTGAACGACCCGCTTCAGTCCATCCACTGTCGCATCATCTTTGGCAATCCATTCCTCCACGTCCTGGCCATAACTTTCCATCTTTTCCGTGATCTGCGAAAGCTGCTCCTGCATCCACCGATTCTCCTGCGCCCGCCTCGCGTTTTCCTCTTCCTCCAGAATCGCCCGCTTCGTCCGTGCCACCACCTTGTCTTCCACCTCCTCAGGTTCGTGGCCGCCCGGCTTTTCCGACCAGGGCGTCATGCCAAGCGGAGTCTCCGCCACTTTCTTCGGCTCCACCACCACCTGCACCGGGCGTGGCTTCTCGTGATCCATGCGCTTCAGATTGGACGACGCAATCTGCAGCGCATACAGCACCAGTCCCGCCGCTTTGGTTTCGATTTTTTTCTCCAACACCATGATTGCCACCTGCCGCACCACCGTCTGGATGGCATTCGCATCCTCGAACACGGGCACCAGAATTGCGCTGCCCCGTTTGCCTGCTTCACCCGGAACTTGCACGCGCGCCGGACGGCTTTCCTGGTGGAAATAACAGAACTCCCGGTTCCGCAGCGCGGGCGATCCGCACTGCGTTCCATTCACCTTGATATGCTGACACCTCCACCGGATACGACGCCATAAACTCGACTCCCGACCGGAATACTTTAAAGACAATAAAAAAGGCGCAGCCCAAAGGCCGCGCCTTCTTTGTCCCTCTATATTTAGTATCTCATTTCACCTGGGGTACCCCGCCAACTTTCCAGGAAATATATCGTCAATCAATCCATGCACCTGCGAGGATTCGTGTAAATTCTCGCTATTGACAAGGTTGCAGTAACGTCCATGACCGGTGCAGGCCAATCCCAATAGTTCCGTTGACTAGCATGAAACCGTGGGCTACCCTATAGTGTCTAAACTATTATGAATGATCCACGCTTTGAAGCGCTGAAGTCGGCCCCTCTGGGTAGTTGGGTCGCGCTCTCAGAAGATGAGAGTAAGATCATCGCAGTTGGCGCGACTTATTTGGAGGCCGTGAATAAGAGCGAAGATGCTGGTGTGTCGGACCCTGTTCTGGTAAAAATTCCTGATCAGTGGCTCCCAATTTTTGTGTGAGTCTAAAACTTCCATACAAGAAATATCCGGCCCCACATGTTCCCGGTGGATTCTTTTATGCCGCGTCAGTTCCTGTCAATATAGCCCTGCCCGCAAAGAATTCTCCACGATCCAAGAGATTCGATGCAATGATCGATTCAGGAGCGTCGGGCTGCCTTTTTCACGGATCCATTGGACGAGCCATTGGACTGGATATTGGGAAAGGCACACTGATAACAACCCTTGGAATAGGTGGGCCTCTCGATGTATACCTCCACGACATTACGCTCTACATTCCGGGCGGCCCCGTTATTACGAAAGCAGGTTTTTGCGACAATGCGTCGGTGGCGGGATTGTTAGGCATCGCTGGATTTTTTGAGCATTTTAAGATCACCTTCGACCCAACGGCTCTCCGCGTCGAACTAGAACGTGTTTACCACGCATAACCTTGATATTTTGCAATCCTGTTAAGGCAACTCCAGTCGACTTGCTCTTGCGGGATATCCACCGGAAAATCATCCCCTCTAACTCCTTATTTCTCAAAGACTTGGCAAAAATTCCCGCCTAACCCATTGATTCCAAAAGACCTGTCTAGTCCCAAGACATGGCTTACAAAGCGTCCCAACACATCCCTTACACTTTTTGTTAACTGGGAATCCAGTGCTCGACGATGGTCGAGCGCTGGATTCCCAGGTCGATCTCGCGGATCAGGGTGCTGCAGTAATACACTTGCAAGCGTTGTTCGAGCTGCATCACCTGCACCCATTCTCCGGCTAAGGCATTGCTGATTTTCCAGTTCTTTCTGGCCAGTGTAAGTTTGCCTTGTGCATCCACTTTCAACACCCGCGCTCCCTCCGGATATTCCCAATGCGGGGGGTTGGCATCATAGCGCCGCACACTTGGACGCCAGCGGCTGGCCGGGGTCTGCATGTCCAGCGCCTCATGGGGTCGCACGTGATTGTGCTCCCAGCGAAACTGGTCCAGCCACAGTTGTACGTCCGGCACCAGCACTCGCCGCCGCGCCAGCGCTCGCTGCAGCTCGCCGTGAAACCGCTCTACCTTACCCTGGGTTTGGGGATGTCTCACTCGGCTCCAGTGCAGCCCGATGCCTTGCCGCATCAGCCACAACGACAACTTGGTCATTCCGCCCGCACTGTGCACGCTCCACCATGGCGTGCCGTGGTCCATCAGCATCGCCTCCGGCACGCCGTGCTCGCAAAAGGCCGCCACCAGCGGCTCTTGCACTTGCTCGGTGTGCGTGCTCGCCACCGCGTGCAGCACAATCACGTAGCGGCTGTGATCGTCGATCACCGACAGCGGCCCCACTTTTTGATGCCACAGCTTCGGACCTTTGAAGTCCATCTGCCACAGTTCATTCGGCGCGCTGCGCTCGAACCGCTCCACCGCCGGCTCATGCCGGTCTTCGCAATGCACCAGGTCATGCCGCAGCAGAATGCGATGAATCGTATTCCGCCCCAGCTCGATTCCCTCACGCGGCAACAACACTCGCAGCTTGCGTGATCCCCAGTCTGGATAGCGCTGCCGCATCTCCACCACCCGCTGCTCTACCTTCTCGTTCGTTCGCCGCGGACTGTGCTGCGGCCGCCGGCTGCCTTCCGCGATCGCTGCCGCTCCACCCTGACGATACCGTTTCAGCCACTCATAGCCGACCGGCCGCGAGATCCCGAACTCCCGGCACAACTCCGCCAGCGTTTTCTCTCGGCGATACGCCGCCACCACAAACCGCACTCGCTGCTCGCGCACGTCCATCGTCTTCCAAGGCATCTTTCTCCCTCGCCCGCTTCGCGGACGAGCGGAGTGTAAGGGATGTCTTGGGACACCCTGTAAAGGATGTCATGGGACTGAACAGCACTCTGCGATGTGCGGGTTTCGTCACAACCGAGGGCACGCAAGCATGACGAGAAGCTCCGCTGTATGCACCGTAACCCGGTGAAGCGGGGATTGGTGGAGACGCCCGAACAGTGGACGTGGAGCAGTTTCCGGGCCTATGGTTATGGAGAAACAAGACCGGTGCGGGTGAAGTTTCTGGAATGGGTGCTGGAAATCAGGCGTCGTCCGGTCGAGAGTTTTGCGGCAGTCGAGAGCCCACTCATTCGCAAAGAACGCGAATGACTAGGGCACCCGCATGGTCTCGGGCACCCGGCGGGATCCATAAAGGAATTGCCCAGTCAGTTATTTAGAATTGTTTTAGGATTGAGCAAACCTGTGACATAGAAAACTATAAAAAACAAACTATAAAATAAAAAATCGCTGCGTCCTCTACGGCGTCCAGGTCCAATTAGAAACATACACGCTACCCACGCCATAAGGTTTACCTTGCTCCCACGTCTTCGCTTCCCACATCACCTTTCGTGGAGTCGGCGGCAGCGTGCTGATCTTGCTGTGGTCAACTATCACATTGAACACCGATTCCGAAATGTAGGAAGTATAACCAGGATCGCGAATGGCGCTCAATTTTGCCGCAATATTGGGAGCTCGCCCTATCCATACGAGGTCATTGTTATTTCTAATTCCGCTTCGGACGACCATCACCTTGCTCGTGTCTACTCCAACACCCTGTGAAAGCAAGGGCTTACGATCCGGATAAAATCCAGTGAAAGCCGGGACTAAGATTTCGGTGAAGAAATGATTGATTTTCAATGCGGCCTCTGCGGCCGCACTATTCTTCGCTCCTTCAATGAAAACGCCCATAACCCGATCGCCATCAAAACTTCGAATCTCTCCTCCGAGTGCTCGGATGATTCGCGTGGTACCCATCAGGTATGCTTTCACCACTTCCGCAGCAATCTCATGATCTAGAAGGGCGAGCTCCGTGGAGTCGGCGAGATCAGCATAGAGAAAGGTCGCTTCAAGATTCACTCCTTCGTTGCCCAATGCAATAACATCCATTTCGGGAACTACCTTACCGTCCCGGCGTTTCCAGGCGCCCTTTACGATCGCATCAGTCTCCGATTTGAGATCATCAATGAATGCCATGGCGTCAGGGCTTGATATTCGGATGGGTACCGCCGTTGTAAGCGGCGAAGAGCGCAAGCGTGACTATCCACGGCAAAATCGCAAGCGCCAAGAACGTGAACGCCAATTTCAAAGAATCGTATTTAACGGTCAGTATCTCCGAATTCCGCCACACCTGGGCGAGCAGATCATGTCCATACTGCTTCTCGGTTTGTGCTGAAAAGGTTTCGATGAAATGGTGCTCTCTGCGCTTTGCTATTTCCCTGAAATAAACAAGCGAAGATTCGCCGCCTTTCAGGTTCGGGAAACTTCCCCGATACAGCAAGGCAAGGCTTGCGGCGAGAAGTAAAACCGTGGCGCCGTTCGATAACAGCATCCATGTCGAGAATGCCCTGAACGGAGGAGCGTTTGCTGCCAAAAATCCGATCATGCCGGTATCAATGGCAAGGATCACCGAAAACTTGGATTCGACACGAGGGAAAAAGCTCAGAACCAATTGCAGTTCGTCCTTGGAGGCGGCTATGAGCTTATCGTTATCCACAACGGGAATTAGGCGCACATAGAATAACTGGACACCAACCTTACTTCAAGCCCACGTCCCCTTGACGGGCGGGCACCCGGCTTTCTGCCTTTCGCCGCTTTTTTCGTCACATTTTTCCTGTACCGCCATCACAGACCTCCGCCACAATCGGTGCGAGGATTCACCGACGATGCTCCATCGAGAAGTGCGCCCGTCTCCAGAGATGGACGTATTCTCGGCTTCGAATTTTCACCGCTCTTTCTCAACATATGGCGCCAGTGAGCACACCCGCAACTGCACGCCAATCATCAAAATCTGCAGCTAAGTCCAATATTTTGAATATTTTGCATTTAACTGCCGTGTTATCATCGACTTCACTCATTTTGTAGGGGGGTACCCCCTCCCATTTCCTTCCGTCGGGAAAGGACAAGTTTTTCACCTCTGCAATCTGACCTCTAACCTCTGACCTCAAAGTAAGGCAACCGCCTCGTCCCGCTTAGTAGAATGTCCCTGTGCCCGATTCTTCGAATCTCGCGAAGGTTCTCGATCACCTGCGACTCTACGATCATCCCTTGCTTGCTTTTTCGGCGCGCGAAACAAACGGGATCATTGAGGTTCTGATCGACCTGAAAAATTCCAGCGTTCCGGTGCATACCTACGTGTTGCCGATCCATGCTCGGGATCTGGATCACCCGCAGTTTGCATGGCATCTGCAGCGGCAGATTTACGACGGACTCCACGATTTTTTCATCGAAATGTTCACCAGCACTCCGCAGGATCGCGCTGTGCCCCGCGGTTCGAGGGCTGTCCAACCAACGCCCGCCGATCCCGCCAAGAATCAGGAGAATCGCTAGCCGCCTGTGCCACTCCGTGATCACATCGAGCGCGAAATCCGCGAGCGCGGGCCGATCCCATTCTCGCGCTACATGGAGATTTGCCTCTACCATCCTTCCGAGGGCTATTACTCGCGCAATGCCGAGCAATTCGGCAAAGCGGGGGACTTTTATACCTCGAGCGACGTCCATGCTGTTTTCGGCCGCCTGCTCGCCCGCCAGTTTGAAGAGATGTGGTGGGCGCTCGACCGGCCCGCGCGGCTGGAAATCTTAGAACTAGGCCCTGGACGCGGCCTCTTTGCGCGCGATGTGCTGGATTGGTCGAGGAAGAAGTTTCCCGACTTCTTTGCCTCTCTGACGTACACGCTCCAGGAATCTTCGCCCGCACTCCGCGCCAAACTGCTCGAGAACTTGCGCGAACATATTGCCACCGGAAAAGCAGCTATCTCATTCGTAGAGACGCGGCTTGCCGCGTCTCCCGCGGCGTCCGGCATCTCAACACTGAACGGAGAAATCTCTTGTTCGCCGACGCAACGTGATCGAAGCGAAGTCCAACGCTCTCACCCGCCCGAAACGCCGCTCATCGTTTTCGCCAATGAATTCTTTGACGCGCTACCCGTCGAAATTCTCAGGCCGGAGGGCAAACTCTACCTCGCTTTCGAAGACGGCCGTTTGGCTGAAGTATGGCGCCCTCCGTTGCCGGAGGAACTCGATTTTCTCGATCGCTTCGGCGTGCATCCGGACACGGGCGAACGCATTGAAGTTTCGCTCGCGGCGCAGCGCTGGATCGGCGAGATCGCCGATGCGATTGGCAGAGGTTTTCTGCTCATCATTGACTACGGTTATACGCGCAGCGAACAACTCGCAGGGCGCCATCGTGGAACCCTGATGGCCTATCGTCAGCATTCCGCCAGTGGCGATCCCTACCAGGCTCCGGGCGAGCAGGATTTGACCAGCCACGTCAACTTCACGAGCCTCGCCGCGGCTGTGGAGCAAGCGGGCATGCGCCCCGAGAGACTGATCACGCAAGCGCAGTTGCTCATGGGAATTGGCGAAGAGACGCAATTTGCCGATGCCTTCGAACAATGCCGCCTGCCACAGGAGCGTGCCAAGGTCGCGCTCCAGTTGAAGCACCTCGCCACGCCAGCGGGCATGGGAGAGAAATTTCAGGTTCTGCTGGCCAGCCGCGGCGTTGAACCTTGCAAGGTGTCTGGGCTGAGCGGGTTGAGGTTCGCGTACTGATCAAGAAGCAACAAGCTTCCGAACCAGGTCCAACGGGCTGCGCACTTTAGTGCACCATTCTTGGTGCTTATTTAACATTTCTGAAATATCTCTCCAGTAAACTGACGGCAGGTTAGTGATATGCCATCCGCCCGCTCATCGCGCTTTGCGTTGCCTCTGCAGGTCGCAGCCGTCTGCTACCGAAGGCAGAACTCTCACGTCGAGTTTCTGCTGGTGAACACGAATGGCGGCCGCAAGTGGACGTTTCCCAAGGGCGGCCCCGACGCGCGTTTGTCGCACAGCCAGGCTGCGGAACGCGAAGCTCGCGAAGAGGCGGGCGTCATCGGCGTGATCGAACCGCGGCACTTCCACGTCTACATCCATTCCAAAGGCGTTTTCTGGCAACCCGGCGGAGTGCAGGAGTACGTCGTCAAAGCTTTCCTGATGGATGTGCGGCAGACGCGCCCTCCCGACGAAGATAATCGCAATCCCACCTGGTTCGATGCCGATCAAACGCGCGTCGTGCTGGCGAAGGGCAGGGAAGTGAAATATGCCCGCGAACTGGAAACCGTAATCGACCGCGCCCTCGAACATCTCACGAATGGCAGGCGCCCGCCGCTCGAGACCGCGCGTCGCTTTGGAGCATCCGCCGGTTAGATCTGCGCCCGGTTTACTGCGGTCGGTTTACTGCTTCTCCACCGTTACCAGATTGTCATCCGGATTGCGGTCGATCAGCTTGATGAGCGGGTCGATGCCGGCCTGGGCCGGAAGTTTGACAACGGTCACGGTGAACTCCTGCCGCTGCTGGTCAATTTTGTGTTTCTGCAGATAAAGGTAATTGCCGCCGGCATCGAGCACGCCGATATCGATCAGGTCGTGGAGCGGGATGAGGTGCTCCTGTCCTTTGCCATCGGAGCGATATTTCTTGGCTTCCACAGTTATGTGGACCTGGTACTTGCCATTGGGAAGCGAGGAATAGCTGGCTGAGATCGCGCGGTTATCGAAGATGGTGATGGTTTCGAACCAGTCTTCGTACAGATACTGGAACTCGGGCGGCGTGACGTTGCGCAGATACCGAACCAGGTCAAGCGAGGTCGGATAAGGCGGACCCTTGAACGCGTAGTCTTTGACCAGAGCGGCCAGAGCCTGACTCACACGATCCTCGCCGATGTAGTCCTGCAGGGCGTACATGACCATGCCGCCCTTGTTGTAGTGGATGTAGCCCTGGTTGGGCTCAACCCGCAACAGTGGTTTTTCTTCGTCGTGCTCTTGCCCGCGTCCGCGCAGGTAGCCGTCGAGCTGGTAGCGCAGAAACTTCTTCATCGAGTCGGCGCCGTAGGTCTTTTTCATGACCATGAGTGCGGTGTACTGGGCGAGAGTTTCGACGACCGCAGTTTCGCCTTCGGTGTTCGCGCTGACTACCTGATGCCCCCACCACTGGTGACCGACCTCATGCGCGGTGACGAAGAAGGGCAGGTTGATGGCGTCTTTCTCATTGGGATTCACGTAGGTAATGAAGCCGATGCCTTCGGAGAACGGGATCGTGTTGGGAAACGATTCGGCAAAATCGCCGTAGCGCGGAAATTCGATGATGCGCAATTGGCGGAACTGGAAGGGACTGAAAGCGGCCGTCGCATAATCGAGCGTGGACTTCATACCCAGCATCATGCGATCGAGATCGAATTCGTGGCCTGGATGGTAATAAATCTCCAGATTCACATCGTGCCAGTGGTCGCGTTTGACGGCATAGCGCGCGGAATTGACGGAGAAGATGCCACCCACCATCGGCGCATCGGCTTTGTAATGGAAATAGCGGCGGCCATCCTGCACCCATTCTTTCTGCAGGTAGCCGGGCAGGATGGCAATCTGATCCGGGGTCGTGCTGACTGTGCCTTCGAAGTTCACCCAGTCGGCACAAGTGGCGATGGCATTGTTCTGGAGGGCGGCCACATCCTCGAGCTTCGGAAGCCCAGGCGATTTCTGCAATCCGTGATGATGACGTGCGCTGTCATCGACCAATTGCACATCCTGGAAAAACCCTATGAAGGGCAGGTAACTGGAGTTGACGAACGTGCCGTTGTGCACGATGTCGCCATTAGGATTCGAATTGACGAATCCGGGATTGGGGTAGGCCAAATCGAAGTCGAGCGCGATACGGCCATGCGGCGGGAGAGGCTGCGGCAGGCGATAGAGATAGAAGCCGAGTGACGGGTTTTCGATGATCGGCGTTTGGCCGCCTTCAAGGCTGAGTGCGCGAACATCAATGTGCGGCCGCGGGATCACGTCGACATCCTCGGGCCAGATGGTCACGGCGATACGGTCGATGGGGGCGTCGGTCTTGTTCTCCAGCCATTCCTTCCCATGTAAAACAGCAAGCCTTTGCTCCGGATACAGATCGACATCGACCTGAACGTCAGTGATGCGCGGCTGCGGAAGAGTCTGGAACTGCTTGTACTTGATCTCATATTGGGCGCGCGCCTCTTCAATTTTGAAGGTTGTGAGATACCGGTTCAGGATGTGCGTGTTGTAGTAAATGTAACCGCCAACCGCGACAAAGAGCAGGCCGCATACCGCTAGGCCCGCCATGGTTGCGGACGAGAGCCGAGCGCGTGCCAGGCGCAGGCGGTTGGGCAGGCTGGTTTCCATGCCACGCACCCATAGCAGGTTGACGACGATGGCGAGCAGCACAGCGCCGATTCCCCAGTAAACATGAAACCAGACGAGCGGCGCCGCAAACGGTCCATAGCCGTTCATATCCGAGTACGTCACCTGTGGTTGGAAGCCAAGCCGGTAAAGGTAATCCTGCAAATTCAATTGCGGCATGGCAATCCCGGCCACAAAGTAGAGCACCATGACGAAATGGCCAAGGTATTTGTGATTGACGATTGTGTGCACGAAGAAAGCGATGACACACAAGATCCAGAAGGTGATTAACCGGTGGCCGAACAGGTCGGTAAAGTACAGGCCGAACTCAAAGCGATGATAGCTGTGGCTGATCTGCACGACGAGGCCGCTGACCATCACCATCAGGACAAGCAGCACCTGGACGAGCATGAGCGCAAAAAGCTTGCTGCCGAACAGCACCCAGCGACGGACGGGTAGCGCATCTATGATCTGAGCGAGCCCAGCGTCCCGCTCCCGCCAGACCAATTCGCCGGAATAAAAGGTGACGATCGCCAGAACGAAGAGAGAAAAACCTGCGCCGCCCTGTTCGAGCATCCGCCAGGTGACCGGGTACACCGGAGTGGAGAACGGATTGTTAATTCCGGTGTCCGTAAGAATGGCGAAGATAGTGCCCGCCAGCACCAGCACTGCAAAGAAGACACTCTTGACCGTTTCGGCGAACTGCAAACGCGTCAGAAGAACAAGCTCATGTAGAGAGTCCGCAAACAAGAATGTAGGATGCGTTTGAGGCAGGGCTTGCGCTGCGGCGTTGAACGGGGTGGTCGCCGCATCCGGTTGCTGCGGCTGCCGCTTCGCCTTGCCAGACGTGTAGCGGAAAGAGAAGCGCAAATAGGTGAGGCCTAAAACAGCCGCGCCGATGCCGAGCCATAACAGGCGATTCCAAACCAGCACGCCGTGGAACGGGACGAGCTGCATATTGCGCTGGAAGGGCGTCCAGTATTGCGTGAGAAAACCCAGGGCATTGCCGCCAAATGGGTCGAGCATGGCGGCCAGAGTGGTCGTAGTCAGGTCGTTTGAGAACTGGTTGGCGGCGAAGTACCCGATCAGGAGCAACACACTGCCGGCATAGACGGGCAGCATTTTTCGTCCCAGAGTTGCGAGCGCGAAAAAGATCGCGGAGGTAAGAATCAAATTGGGGATGACAAGCATGAAGTAGGGTTGGAGATAAGCCAGACTGCTCTGCGGTCCGACGCGCGTGGGATCGATCCACGGCATGCGAGAGCCCGCCCACGCGCCCAGGCCGACGCTGGCGAAAATTACGAACTGGATGGCAAGGGCTCCGAGAAAGCGCCCGCCCAGGTAGTCGAACTTGGTGATGGGCGCTGTGTAAAGGAAGGCGGTGGTGTTGGTATCGACGTCCTGGTACGTGGCCTGACCGGCGAGTGCCGCGGTCACGACCACTCCAAAGAAACTGACATACGTGATGATGATGCTCAGCGCGAAGGGGGAGTTGACAAGCACTTTCCCTCCCGTGCCGAAGTTGACGGCGGCGCCGGAGAACGCGCCTCCCGACAGGAGCACGAACAGGAATGACAGGCCGAAAAAAACGAGAAAGTATACGTAGCTCGAGATGCGCCGCAGGCGCTGGGAGAACTCGAATGCCGCGATGCGAGCGACCAGGAAGCGACCAGCCATGCTCAGTTCACCACCCCCGATGGCGTCTGCATGAAGCCCTTGATGGTCGCGAAATAGAAGTCCTCGAGATCGGGCGCGACGGGCTCGAATCCCGCCTCCGGCGGCTGCGGGCTGAGGACGTGCACCAGGGTTTGGCCGGCAAAGAGCCGCATTGAAATCAATTGGTAGCGATCCTTGAAGACGGGCAATTCATCGTGGGTGATTGATTTGCGCCACACCTTGCCTGCCAGCTGTGCGACCAACTCCGAGGGATTGCCGGCCACGCGAACCTGCCCTTCATGGATGATGGCCATGGCGCTGCAAAGATCGCTGACGTCGGACACGATATGAGTAGAGAGGATGACGATGATGTTTTGGCCGATCGCACTGAGCAGGTTATGAAAGCGCACGCGCTCTTCGGGATCGAGGCCGGCCGTGGGCTCATCCACGATGATCAACCGGGGATTGGCGAGCAAGGCCTGTGCGATGCCGAAGCGCTGCTTCATACCGCCGGAGAAACTGCCGAGCGCTTTCCGACGATGCTCGTAAAGGTTGGTCTGCTGCAATAAAGCCTGCACCACGGCGCGACGATCCTTGGAGTTCGTGATCCCCTTGAGCACGGCAAAATAGGCGAGCAAATCCTCGGCCGAAACCTTGGGATACAGGCCGAATTCCTGGGGAAGATAGCCGAGCACGCGGCGTACCGCATCTTTTTGCCGAAGCACATCGATGTCACCCAGTACGGCGCTGCCGCTGTCGGCCTCCTGAAGAGTGGCGAGGGTTCGCATCAGCGTGGACTTGCCCGCTCCATTCGGACCCAGCAGGCCAAACATGCCCAATTGAATGTTCAGAGAAACATTTTGCAATGCCTGGGTGCCGTTGGGATAACGTTTCGAGAGGTTTTCAATTCGCAGTTCCATGGTGGTCCGTGCTTCACCTTATATTACGAGGCCGCGCGCCAGAAAGTTCCGGATCGAATTGAGTGACGCGCCCGCCGAGCGGAGAGTGCTGAGAGCAAGCAGAGAGATGATACTAAATCTACGCTGAGGACCAGTCGCGTGCGGGGAAAGAATAGCATGCCGGCGTCGACCAGCATGTTTATGCCGACTTCAAAGCATGGCGCCAGTTTGCACGCCCAGAATCGCCAGGGCCATTTCGAGTTTGTTGACGGCCTCTCTGATTTCTGGATGTTCGCCGATTTTTGTCTGCAGAACTTTTAGCAACTGATTGGCAGCCGCCACGTGTTCGGCTGCTTGCTTTGGGTCAGCTGGATTGGAGTCTTGCTGCGTTGGCATAACACCTCACAGGTGGAATTCTATTCCTAGAATCGGGGTAGCGCATCTCGTGAGATTCAAAACAACGCAGTTGGCGTGCTTTGAGGGCAAGCCGCTTTTGCCTCAACTAAATCTGGGAAGGACATGCGTGGGCTTTTCTTCAGACATCTTGCAATGCCTGCTATCAGTGGGCGGACGTAAATAGCTTGACTAACAGTACGAGTGACAAGCCAATGGCAGCCAGACTGTTTGCGCGGATGCCGCGATAAGTGGCCGCCCATGGAAACATTAGGATGTCGAAAAGCGGCATGAACTTGTCAGGCCATAAAAGTCCGGCCACTCCGAATGCGAGGGACAACTGGACAAGCAGACAAAGTCCCAAGAGATCCATAGCAGGTTGGAATGCGAACCGTCATTTTATTAAAACGCGACGGCGAGTTCGAGGGAAAATTACCAAGGTCACTGGCATGAACGGTTCGACTGGCAGCTCGATCAGGCTTGGGTTGCGCGAGCGCTAAGAATCTGTCGAAAGAACCCACCGTAGAAGAAATTAGAGACCGCCCTTTGAACTCCCTTCTCAAATGCACTGGTCCACCTTGAATGCGGGTCCACTTGATGAAGGAACGTGTTGAAGAGTGTTGTGCTTATGTAGTCTGCAGCACGCAGGGCAGAAAATCATCCCTGCTTTGGAACAACTCCGGAATCTGTCGCTTCGACAGTAATCTCGACCTTGGCCCCCGGTTTGAGCTTCACCTGCTGGCCGACCTCATTCGTAAGAGTGTTTTCAATGCGGATTTCCTGGTAGAGCGGATCTGCGCCCTTCTCAATTGTAATCTGGGCTTTCTCTGGCAGCCTTGGATCTGGCGGCTTGATGATTTTCTCAACGGTTGCAGGCATTGTTACATTAGCTTTTTCCGGCATGTCCCCTCAAATCTCTGGTGGCGGCGTGCGCCGCATGAATGACTAATTCTAGCAGGAAGAATATTTGCGGCCATTCACTACTGTAGGGTATCCAACGCAGACATTTTCGTTTCGAGAGAGAATGTGATGCGGCGAAGGTCTGGATCGCGTGCCATCTCATAGGTGCGGGCGCGTTGCCGAACTCCTATCCGAGTCTGGAGGCTGAAATCATTATGGCCACTTCTGTTGTTGTATCGATGCTGTCGGAAGAACATCGGCGGCGAATGGTCGCAAGATCGCCATGGGGGTATTGTGCCGCCATACTCGTCGTGTGCGTTTGTGCGGTATCCATCATGGCGCAATCGGTAGAGCCGCCGCCGTCTCCTTCGCACTTGGCGTCTGGCAGCGGCCAAAACCTGCAAGAGCGGGTGACGCAACTCGAGGCGGAGGTCAGCGAGTTGAGAACGCTGGTGAAACAGATGCAGTCAAGCATCGAGGCTCCAGCTGGAAATAGTGCGCCTGCTACTGTCGCCGAGACTGCCCGGGGCCAGACGAGTCCACAAAACCAGACTGTACTTCAGCAGGTGGTGACGGCTGAAGACAGAAAGAATCTCGATTTTCTGCGGGATACGACGATTGATCTCTCGTTGGACACTTACTACGAGTACAACTTTAACCATCCCGTGGGCCGCGTGAACCTGTTGCGAGCTTATGACGTGTTGAGCAATGAGTTCAGCTTGAATCAGGCCAGCGTGATCTTCGAGCGTCCGGCCGACCTCGCCGCCGGGCGACGCTGGGGTGGTCGGCTGGATCTGCAATTTGGGCAGGCCACCGACTCGTCGCAAGGAAATCCGTCCAACGAACCGCGCCCGGATATCTATCGCAACATTTTCCAGGCGTATGGCACATACATCGTGCCCATTGGCAAGGGTCTGACCGTTGACTTCGGCAAGTGGGGAAGTGCGCTCGGAGTCGAGGGCAATTACACAAAAGATCAGATGAACTATTCGCGGTCTTTCTGGTTCGACTATCTGCCCTTTTACCATATGGGGGTGCGCGCCAGTTTTCCGGTCAATGATCGTCTCACGCTGAACTACTGGGTGATCAACGGCACGAATCAAGTCGAAGCCACCAATGGCTTCAAAGACGAGTTACTCGGCTTCACGGCCAAGCCTCGCAAGAACCTTACCTGGACCATGAACTATTATCTTGGCCAGGATCATCCCGACCGGACCCCGGCCACAAATTGCGGACCGGTACCGGTGCAGCCGGGACTATGTTTTACGGCGATCCGTCCGGCGCCGGATGGAAGAACTCATATTTTCGACGGTTACGCGACCTGGCAGGCCACGCCGAAATTGACTTTGCAAATCGAGGGTGATTACGTGATCCAACGCCTCTGGAGAAATCAGGCACCCGGAGAGTCTTCCGCGCCGGCGCATGTGGATGGCGGCGCTGCTTACATCGCATACCAGTTGACGCCGAAGTTCGCTCTGGCTGCAAGGAGTGAATATATGTCGGATCGAGGAGGACTGTTCAGCGGGATTACGCAAGCGCTGAAAGAAAATACCATCACGTTCGACTACAGAGTGGCGGATGGGACGCTGATGCGTTATGAGTGGCGGCGCGATTACTCGAATCAGCCGTCGTTCCTGACTGACGTACAAGGAGCGCTCGCCCGCCAACAGAGCACAGCAACGGTCGGACTCATCTGGTGGTGGGGGCGCAAGCAGGGGACCTGGTGAACAAGAGCTTGAACGGGATTTTGCTCACCATGGAAGCGAGAATGGCCACTCAGCGGAATGAACGAAAGCGTATTTGTCTTTCTTTTATCTTTTGACACCAGAAAGCTTGTCGGGGAAAATGATGTACTCGTGCGGGTGCGCGAACAATACTCCATACATTCGAAAGGAACCTTATGAAGAAGACGATGGTAATTACGATTCTCTCTGCCTGTCTGTCATTTGCCGCCGGAGCCGCGTTGGCGGAGAAGGTCCATGACTGGGCGGATCTGGAAAGGGCTCATGGCCACGTGCAAGAAGCCATGAAGGAATTGGATCATGCGCGTGCAGCGAATCACTACGACATGGCCGGACACGGCGTCAAAGCGGAAGAGCATCTGAGGGCAGCCGAGCACGAACTGCACGAATCGATTGAAGCAGCCCGTGCGGCGAGATAACGGGAGGCAAGAATCAGCGGTACAGGCGCGGGATGAATTCCGCGCCTTTTTGATTTTCATGGCAACCGCGGGCCCTCACAGAGGTCGAGGTTCGATGCGGCCCGAGCCGTAGGTTTGCGCCCAGGCGCATCGCTTCAGGCCATGAGCGAAACGGCTGAGAGGTCCGCGGGGAGAGCCGCTAGGGTTTGGCCCACAATGTTTGTTCCGCTGGTCGCGGTTGCGCTGCCGAAGCCCTGTAGCAACGAGGCATAAGCCTGTTGTGCGGCGGTCAAATTGCTCGCCGACAGATCCTGGCCAAGCTGGCTCAAGTCCTGCTGCAAGGGGTTCTGATCAGAGCCGCTGCCACCCAATCTTAAACGGTGATGATTGTTGAGGTGCCGCGATGGATCCTGGAGGTCTTGCTGGATAGTGGAGTAATCCTTTTGAGCTGCCGTCAAGTTGCCGGACTGGAGGTCGGAGGAGAGCTGCTGAAAGGCTTGCGTCACCGGGTTCGAAGTGGAGGAGGGCGAGACGGACGAAGGCTGGGTGAAGGCCTGCTGCAGAGTGGCGAAGTCGGACTGCGCGGCGGAGAGGTTGCCGGACGTGAGGTCCTGCCCGAGTTGTTGCAGTTGCGAGTTTTGAAGCTGATAAGAAACAGCGTTGGCATTGTTGGCCATGTTGCCGAAAATTCCTGAGACGGACATTGGTACCCCTCGATGTGAAATGGATACGCGTTCCCACGGCCTGCACAGATGACGACATTCCGAAAGAACACTGTGATGGAGCACGTATGCTTCCATTGGACGTCGTGATCGGATGCTCGCGTTTCGCGGCATGTGCGGGGGAAGTTGCCGAGCGAATGGTTTCCGCTCGGCAGATTCTGCCTAGCGCGGGCGGCAAGGATTGCCCCGTAGGCATGACCCGAAGGCTCGTAGAGGAGCAGCGACATCGAGCTTCTATGCGATGATTGCTGGGACTTTGACGGGTTCGTGCGGATCCCCCCGCAGGAGCCCGGTAGAGATAGACTAGGTTCACCGTGAAATATGGCTTGGAGGATGAGGGGCGTGAGATTGAGGTCCACCCCGGGGACGAATTTGAGATCAATCTGCCCGAGACGCGAACGGCCGGCTATCGATGGAAAGCGGAACGCGTGGCGGAGCCCGCATGCGAGTTGCTCAGCGATCAAAGTGAATCTGCCACGGGCTCGGTCGGGGGTAGCGGCTCGCACTATTTTCATTTTCGCGCCGTAAGTGCCGGGAGCGGGGAGATCAAGCTTTATTACGGACGAAGCTGGGAACAGGAAAAAGGGCCGGCGAAAACTTTTGCTCTGCGAGTCCACGTCCGGCCCTGAGTGCGTCAACGGTCAGCTCTTACGCGCTTTCTTCGCGACCGGCGACCGTTTGGTTGCCAGGGCTTGGACCAGGCGAACCGTCCAGAAATCGTCGGAGAGGTTTGGTTCAAGCAGGTATTGATAGGGCAAAGTGAAGTAGCCGGCAATGCCCCAGGTCGCTGCCCAGGAGTTGCGCACGATGAACCACTGGTTCTGGTCGTCGTAGCCGACTGCAAGCACGGCGTGGCCGCCCGCCACCGACTCTCCAGGCTGAGGCATGTTGGCGTGGCCTGTGCGCGCGACGGTTGCACTCTCAAAGCTGTCGTAGACCGTGAAACCAAATACAAACGGATAGCCGGAAGCGAGACAGCCTTTCATTTGAGCCAGCGCCCGGTTCACGCGCTGATAACTGAGCACTTTGTTTTTTTCCCCATCGGTAAAGGCCACGGCCGGGGGCTTCTCGGCAAAACGGGTGATGTCATAGGGCCAATCGGTTTCCGGAGGAGCTCCCAGTTTGGCGACAACCTTCATGCCATCGCGAATCTGAGCTCCGCTATCTGAGTTGACAGTGTTTTCGAGCACGCGCTCGTTGTAGTAAATAAACAAACGGGAGGGAACAAAGTTCTTAATGCCCTGCTTCATCTGCTCGAATTGGATCGCTCCTCCAATGGAGTTAGCTGTGCAGCTACCCAATTGGCCCTGGTCATAGACCGGCGGACAATGCGGCCGCAGATCGACCATGGTGGGCAACGCAGTGAGAAACGCGGCGGGTGCGGCGTACGTTAGATCGCGATGGTCCGGAAGATCGGGAGTCCATCCATAGTATCCAATACTCATGGTTCCACCTCTTGGATGCGGGCCGGAATACGGCCTCGCTGATTTGTTGTGCTTGGGCCCGAGTTACTCAGTAAGAAGAGAAGAGACGACTAACTTAGTGCCAATTATGAGTTATGGCAAGAGGAAAATGCTTGGGATTAGAGTCTGAATCGGGGCATGCCGATGTGAGACCACCGACTTTTCATTTCTTGATCACAGATTATGAGGGTAGCGATGCGGTAAAATCCAGCCTCATCTATGATCGCGGGCTTTCTTTTCGGCAGTACGACGAGGCAGCAGAAAGTTACCGAGGAGTTCTTGAAATGGCACGAAAGTTCAAAGATTTGTCGGAACGCGAGATTCTGGCGCTCGCGATTGCGTTTGAGGAAGAAGACGGGCGTGTGTACGCCGATTTCGCCGACGGATTGCGGGAGACCTATCCGGCGACGGCAAAACTGTTTGACGATATGCAAAAGGAAGAGTCAAACCACCGCGCCGCGCTGATCGATACGTATCGGGCGCGCTTTGGAGACCACATCCCGCTGATGCGGCGGCAGGACGTAAAGGGATTTATCCAGCGGCGTCCATTTTGGCTGACGCGTCCGCTGAAGATTTCCGAAGTGCGCAAGCAGGCCGAACTGATGGAACTGGAGACACGCCAGTTCTATAAGAAGGCGATCACGCAAGTGACCGATGCGGGCATCCGGAAACTGCTGGGCGATCTGGAGGAAGTGGAGCGCAAACACCAAAACGCGGCCGAGGCGCTGGGTGAAGAGATCACGCAGGATGTACAGAAAACGGAAGAAGAGGCGCAGCGGCGCTTGTTCGTATTGCAGATCGTGCAACCTGGGCTGGCCGGGCTGATGGATGGATCGGTATCGACTCTGGCTCCGGTATTCGCGGCGGCATTTGCGACCCGCAGCAGCAAGGATGCATTTCTGGTTGGACTGGCGGCTTCGATCGGCGCAGGCATCTCGATGGCGTTTGCCGAGGCACTGTCGGATGACGGGTCGCTGACGGGTAGAGGGCGTCCGATGCTGCGCGGAGCGGTCACCGGACTGATGACAGCGGCCGGTGGAATCGGGCATACGCTACCATTCCTGATTTCAAATTTTCACGTTGCCTTCGTCGCGGCCGTGATCGTGGTGGCGGTCGAGTTGGGAGTGATTGCCTGGGTCCGCAACAAATATATGGATACCCCTTTGCTCTCGGCGGCATTTCAGGTGGTGGTGGGAGGAGTGCTCGTTTTTATTGCGGGGATATGGATTGGGAGTGCATGATTCTCGGGGGTACCCCCCCTCCCCCTCCCCCCTTTGTGACGATCTATTAGAATCATGTATTTAGAGTAAGTATGACGGCAAAGTATTCAATAATTTGCACTTAGACTTACTGCTCACAAGTCTTTTGCTGGCTTTTGGTTAGGATCGATTTCCAGCAATTTCCCGCTTTTTGTCCCGCCCGGTCTATGAGAAATAACGGGTTATAAGTAAAGTCCTGAGGGCGTGGGAGTTAGTGGGCAGCATCTGCTCATTTTGGGCTTCTTCTGCGCAAAGTATTCAGGAATCGGGGGATATAGCATTCCGAGAAGCCGTATCCGTTGCCTTGCGGAGTTCAGCTCCGCCGGACAGCCGGGGGGCAGTCCCTACCGTGGCCTGTGCAGCCTACAGCGTGCATGATCTACGCTCTGCCAGCTGCGGTAATCTTCTGGCGGTCATGTCAAAGATCAGTCTTGCTTACGCCTTGTGCGCTCTTTAGTTAGATTTCTAGGTTTCTTCTCTTAAGTCAAGAGATTAGTTTGCGCGAGAGAGATAATTCTCTCGCCAGGGATTTCGGTGCGTGATATTGGGGATCGAGGGATTGGGTTGTCATCTGGCGTGGCCGCTGTCGCAGGAGCGGTGCGCGACCCAACATCACGTCGCATCTTAGGAGATCATTCGGCGGTCAGGCGGCTTTGCCGCTGACCTTCTTCGTTGGCGCAAGAATCCTTTCGATCTGCTGAAGGTGATTGAGGTCGTGGCCGGCCATCATGCGCACGATGGTTTCGATGCTTTCTTCGCCGCGCTCGGAATGCATGCCGAACTGTTTCCATTGTTGCGGTGTGAGGGTTTTGAGCAGGGCGAGATTGGCTTCGCGCAGGACTTGCTGCTGAGTAAGGTCTTTGCGCGGATCGCGTTTGTCATAGTGGAGAGATGAATTCCAGGCGTTCTGGTCGTAAGCCTGGACGGCGATTCCGGGAGCGCCGAGGATCGAGCGCATGCGCCATCCGATGACAATTTCGACGTCGGCGAGGTGGGCGAGAATCTCCGCCACCGACCATTTCTCCGGGGCCGGACGCTTGCGCAGTTTCGCCGGGCTGACGCCTTTGATGAGCCGATCGAGTTTCTTCGGGCTGGCGGCTAGCACCTTGAGCGGATCCTGATCTTGGGTGTGGGCGAGTATGCGCTTCGTGTATTGCTCGACCGTCTCGTTCATGAGTGAGTCTCCCTCGCAATGCGGACGATTCCCGTTCGGGGCCATTCTAGATGCTGTTCGTGCGCGCCGTACAGCCCGGTTTGCCTTTTTCAAGAATTCTGCAGCCTTGACGAGGCTCGTCCTCAATCATTTTCGTGGCCCCGGACAATCGCTGACCGGTGGTCAAAACAGAACTAATTCCCGAGTCAGGAAAGTAAATGAAACATCAACGAAGGAGCCATTGAAAAACGATTCAATAATGCTATATATCTTGCATTGACCAAGAGTCAAAACAAAAGGTTTGAGGGGGCCCATTTTGGAAGGAATTACCAGCAGTCTTGCCAAGCCAGCACAGTTGCGAAGGGATGCCAAGCCGCGTCCGCGGTCGGAAGCCAAGCGCGCACAAATTGTCGAGGTAGCGATCCGGCATTTTGCGGAACGCGGATATAGCGCGGCGCGCGTCGAGGATATAGCGGCGCAACTGGGTATCGCCAAGGGATCGGTGTTTCAACATTTCAAAAGCAAGGACGGACTATTTTTCGAGGCTTATAAGAAGGCAGTGCAGTCTTTTCCGAGATACCTGCAGGCTCCCGCGGAAGTGCAGGAGCAAGGGATGTTTGAAGTGCTGCGCTACTGGCTGACACGCACCGAGCATATGGTGCGCGATAACTGGGCGTCATATCGGATTTATTTAGTCGGTAATTACGGAACTGATCTGGCGTTGCGGAGGGAGATCAACCGGTTTCTGGTGACCGACGACCCGTATGGGTGGCGCGAGTTCGTAGAGTTCGGCGTCAAGCGAGGAGAGCTGCGGCCCGATCTGGATGTGGACATGATCGGGTCGATCCTGGAATGGACCATGGATCGCTTTCAGGATGCGTTGCTCACCGAGGAACTGGATCCCGGATTGTTTCGCAAGGCGGGCTCGGTTCCGCAGAAAAAAGAGGCGCGCATTGAGCAGTTCGTCGCCTTGTTGCGGCGCGCGATCGGATCGGAAAGGATGCAGACGCCGGGAAAGAAAGCATGAGAAATGGCGCAAGACACGGGATGATGAGCGTGGAGCAAATTGTCTCGAGCTATGACGCTTCGGCGCCGCTGGCCGAAGCGTCGACCATTCCGGCGGCGTGGTATGTGGACCCCCGAATTGCCGAACTGGAACGGGAGACCGTATTTTCGAAAACCTGGCAAGTGATGGGCCGGGTAGACCAGATCGCCAAGGGCGGGCAGTTTGTAACCGCGTCCGTCGCGGGCGAGCCGCTGGTGGCGGTGCGTGGAGAAGATGGCGTCCTGCGGGCGTTCTATAACGTTTGCCGGCATCATGCGGCAGCGGTGGTGACGGAGCCGTGCGGACTGGCATCGATTCTGCATTGTCCGTACCACGGGTGGAACTACGGGCTGGATGGTTCGCTCAAAGGCATGCCGGAGTTCGAAGGCGTAAAGAATTTCGAGCGCAAGGATAATGGACTGGTTCCGGTTAAGGTGGACACGTGGGAGCAATTTGTATTCGTCAATCTGGATCCGCATGCTACGCCGCTATCCGACTTTCTGGGAAGGCTGGTCAAACGGGTCGCTCCACTTGGCTTGAGCAGGCTGCATTACTTCACAAGCAAGACGTATGACATCCACTGCAACTGGAAGGTGTTTGTCGATAACTATCTGGATGGCGGCTACCATGTGCCGCATTTGCACAAAGGATTGAACTCGGTGCTCGATTACAAGCAATACACCATCGAGAATGAAGACCGGTATTGCCTGCAATCGAGTCCGATGGTGAGTTCAAAAGAAGATGCCGCGACCGGCGCGACACGAAAAGGCGACCGGGCCTGGTATTTCTGGCTGCATCCGAACTTCATGTTCAATTGCTATGAAGGGTATCTGGATACGAACCTGGTAATTCCGATTGACGTGGATCATTGCCGAGTGGTGTTCGATTTTTATTTCAGCGATGTAAGCGAGTCGGCGCGCGCGTACAACGAAGGAAGCGTGGCCGTGGGAAATCGTGTGCAGGACGAAGACCTTGGAATTTGCGAGGCCGTGCAGCGTGGGTTGAAGTCTCGGGCGTATGGAGCGGGACGGCTCTCGGCGCGTCGCGAGGCGGGTGAGCAGTTGTTTCATCAGTTGCTGGCGGCGGATTTGAAGGGCGGGCTGGGGGAGCCGCGGTGATGGGATGATGCGGTGACGGGGCTCTGCCCCGCCACGACGCGGACGAAGGGGACGGCAGCTGCAGGTCTGATTTCTAGGATGGGTCTATTTTGAAAAATATTCTTCTGGCAGTACTGGTAATGGGCGCGTCCGCGTGCGCTCAGGTGACCGTGATCAAGGCTGGGCGATTGGTCGATCCCGATTCGGGGACCGTGCTGACCGATCAGAAGGTTCTGATCGTTGGCAATAAGATCGCGGCGGTTGGTCGGGAACTTCAGATTCCGGGCGACGCGAAGTGGATCGACCTGTCGGACAAGACTGTGCTGCCCGGGTTGATCGACTGCCACACGCATCTGGCCGACGGAAATTCGATAGAGAATGGCGAGCCGTTCAACGTCCTGAAGAAGAGCGCGTCGCAGGTCGTGCTGGAGTCGGTTCCGAACGCGCGCAACATGCTGCTCTCGGGCTTTACTACCGTGCGGGATGTGGGCACGTATCGTGCGCTGAATGATGTGGCGCTGCGCGATGCGATTGCCCGGGGAGACGTGATTGGTCCGCGCATGTTTGTGGCGGGTGCTTATATCACGATCACCGGCGGCGCGGGCGCGATGACGGGGCAGGCGCCAGATATACAGCTGCCGTGGGATCTGCATTATGGCGAGGCGAACAGTCCGTGGGAGGTGCGGCAGAAGGTCCGGCTGCTGGCCCACGACGGAGTTGATCAGATCAAAATGCTGTCGACGGGCGCTGTGCTGGCGCATGGCAGCAGTCCGGCGTCGATTGAGTTTACCGAGGAGGAGTTGCAGGCGGGCGTGGATGAAGCCAGTCACTTCGGGCTCCGCGTCGCCGTGCACGCGCACGCGGCGCAGGGAATCAAGAACGCGATTCTGGCGGGCGCGGCTTCGGTCGAGCACGCCGAAATGCTGGACGATAACCTGATTGCACTCGCCAAGCAGCATGGCACGTATCTCGACATGGATATCTACGACGAAGAATGCATTCAGGCGGGAGCGAAGACGGGCCAGACGCCCGCGGATTTCCTGGCGCACGATGCGGACCTTGGGAAGATCCAGCGGGAGAATTTTGGCAAAGCGGTGCGGGCGGGAGTGAAGATGGCGTTTGGCACGGACGCGGGCGTGTGTCCGTATGGGACGAGCGGGAAGCAGTTCGCTTTTATGGTGAAGTATGGCATGACGCCGATGCAGGCAATTCAGGCGGCGACCTCGAATGCGGCGGATTTGCTGGGGCATTCGAGTGAATTGGGATCGATCAAGGTAGGCAAGTTTGCGGACCTTATCGCCGTCAATGGGGATCCGTTGAAAGACATCAGC
This sequence comes from uncultured Acidobacteriaceae bacterium, assembly GCA_963821295.1. Taxonomy (GTDB): domain Bacteria; phylum Acidobacteriota; class Terriglobia; order Terriglobales; family Acidobacteriaceae; genus Acidiflorens. The sequence goes on from CAWGDB010000007.1 coordinate 234,144, forward strand.
CTGCTGGAGCGAGTCGAATTTGTGATGAAGGACGGGAAGGTCTATAAGTCAGCGGGCGCGCCGGCTTGCTTGCAGTAGAAAATGGTTCGCAGATGGGATCGCAAGCGGCGGCGACTTACTCTTCTATTCGCTACTCAATATCATTCCTGATAATTTTTGCCTTGCTTCCGCGATAGAAAAGCGTTCACCAACAAAGAAGCGGGTGGGGTGCGGGCGCGATGCGTTTATATTGCCGGAGGCTGGTGGGTTAGCAAGTGCCCGGCCCGCCGCCAGGGGGCGGCATGTGGGGTCGTGGGGTTGGGCCGGGCAATGCTATCTGTTTTGCTTCTTTATTTATGATCCTCTTTGTACAACCTGACGCCGGGACCGGATGTGATCGCGATCACACTACCTTGTGAGCTATAGGCCACACGGGCCTGTGATCAAGGTCACGGCGCGGGATGCCGCCAGGCTTTAAGTTGTGGGAGAAGTCAGAGGAAAGGAATCAGAAGAATATGGCGTACGTAATCACCGATAACTGCATCAAGGATCATCTCTGCGTTGATGTCTGCCCCACCGATTGCATTCATCCGAAGACAGACGAGCCGAAGGTGGAAGAAATGGCGCAACTGTATGTCGATCCGGCCGGCTGCATTGATTGTGGGGCCTGCGTGCCGGCGTGCACGTCGGACGCGATTTTTGCGGAAGAAGATGTTCCGGAAGACAAAAAAGAGTTCGTGCAAAAGAACGCGGCCTTTTACAACTAGTTCGTCGTTGCTGTTTTTTCCCTCCCACCCGCGTTCCACACCTGGAGCGCGGGTGTTTATTTCTGCTTAAACGCCGCCTTGACAGCGGCTTCCTGTCTTTCTATTGTTCCTTACCAACCATGAATATCGTGAAAGCTACGAAAAAGTATGAGGAGTGGCTTGCGCTGCACCTGCAGATTGTAGAAGGCGATTTGCGGCTGAAGCATGAACGGATGGCGGAATCGGAATTCTCGTTTTTCCGGGCCACGTTTTATCGCTGGCTACAGGTTTGGGAGGAAGTATGCGCGGAGCTGCGGCGGGTCCCGCATCTTCTGTCGGTCGGCGATCTGCATGTGGAAAACTTCGGGACTTGGCGCGACACGGACGGGAGGCTGGTGTGGGGAGTAAATGATTTCGATGAAGCCTGCATCTATCCGTACACCATGGACCTGGTGAGGCTGGCAACGAGTGCGTTGCTCGCGGCCCGGGAGAATCGGCTGACGATGAGCCCGAGGGCCTCCGCGGAGTCGATTTTGACGGGCTACGAACGGGGGATGGAGCAGGGCGGGCGTCCTTTCGTGTTGGAAGAGGAGCATGGCTGGTTGCGGGCAATTGCCGAGAGCAAGTTGCGGGACCCGGTCGTGTTCTGGCAAAAGATAGACAAGCTTGCCTTGGTACGCGGCGCGGCGCCGGAAAGCGCGCGCGAGGCGCTGGAACAACTGTTGCCCGAGCGCGGGATTCAATACCGGCTGGCGCGGCGGGTGGCGGGATTGGGAAGCCTGGGCCGGGTGCGTCTGGTCGCTATCGCGAATTGGAAGGGGGGACGTGTTGCGCGGGAAGCCAAGGCGCTGGCGCCTTCTGCATCGCACTGGGCCGATCCGAGTGTGCCCCGAGAAATCCTGTACGGGGTAATCTTGCGGCGGTCGGTCCGCTGTCCGGATCCTTATGTGCAGCTCCGTGGACACTGGATAGTAAGACGGCTTTCGCCCCATTGTTCGCGCATCGAACTGGAGGCGCTGGGAACGGCGAAGGGGGAACTGCGGATTCTCGAAGCGATGGGACAAGAGACCGCGAACATCCATGCGGGAACGGAAGAGAAGCGGCGGTCGATTTTGAAAGACCTGCACAAGCGCAAAGGGACCTGGCTGGCAAAGGCGGCGCAAGACATGGCCGGCAAGGTGGAGAAAGACTGGCGAGTGTGGAGGGAGCGCCGGCAGGCCTAAACGTTGTCGCGAATTTTTCCTAGACTTGCATCAGACTCCGTCGAAGATCTGCCAGCGCTTTGGTGAAGGGAGAGTTTATGTGCGGACTTGGGGGAGGATCAATGAACCGGTATTCGGTTGTGTAGGTATCGCTCTGCTCCACGACGGGAACGAGGGCGTCAAGAATGCATTCGAGAGCTGCGAGCGAGCCTGTCCAACCACCAGAGAAGCTTTCCCGATGAACGGATAGTTCGCCGAGCAGATGCTCGGCAGAATTGTGGTCAAGATTGAGGTCCTGTCGGCCGGGAGCACTGGAAATTGGGGTTGGCGGAATGCCCGCAGGCGGAGGAACTCGAGTGCTGGCGTCTACGAGCCAGTGGCCAATCAGCATTCTGAGATGCTGCCGTGAGCAGACGCTCTTCATTTCCTTTCGCGTCGCCAGCGAAGAATGCCAGGTGAAAATCTTGAGGCGGTCGAGCCAGCGGTTCTCGATTATGAGGAACCAGCCATCGTGGCGGGAGGCGACGATGCCGCAGAGCGAGCAAGGGAGGCGTTTTGAGAACGGGGAATCCATTAGTTTCTCTTAGCCGCCATGGGCTACTGCAGGCCGGGACAGTGGGAAGCGAGGTGCGCCTCGTTCGCTGAGAGGAAGGGTCAGCATTCCAAGGTTGGAATCGAAGTGCAACGTAAACTGCGCTGAGCAGGCTCCGCACAGCCAGAAGTGTTCGCGCTTGCGGGTTTTGCGGCGATTGCCATCGAAGCCGTCGAGATCAGTGGTGAAAGATTCCGCCACGAATAGTTTGCCTTCGTGAAGCGATCGGAAGGGAGCGGTACATGCGGGATTTGCGCATTTCTGAAGCATTGGCTGGGTCCAGTCTTTCTCCTGCCTTGGCTGTGGCTACGGGGAGACCCAACGTATTGCACTCGAATGGCCTACTGTTAATACCCGCGATAGGAACCCATTGGAGTGCAAATACAGCCAGTTACCGGATGTTAACGTGCAACGGATGATGCGGGCGCTCAGAACCATTGACGACGCCCCGACGAGAGTGACGGACAGTCAATAACCCGCACAGAAAGCCTGTGATTTGGATCACATTACAGTTGTGCTCCCTGGAAGCTTCCGAGGACTTGGCAGACAGTGCTAACTCACAGCATCCATGGCGCGTGCCTGGCATGAAGAGCACAGCGTGTTCTCCTTCAGATCAATCCATTCCACGGCATGCGAGGGCGCCATCGCGCAGGAGTAGTCGTCACAGTGAGTCAGGTCCAGGGTATGGCCGACCTCATGTACGGCTTCCTTGACGAGCCTCTCCAGTAGCAGATTGGGGTCGTGCGGCAAACCGTAAAACTGCTGCTGCAGCCGATTGTAGGAGACGATCGCGCACGGGCCGCCCATCTGTGCTTCGCCGAACACAAAAGTCAAAATAGGAATGTAGAGGTCCGCCCCAGTCACGCCGAGCACCCGCCATGCGCCGTCGGCGGCATACGGTTGCATGGCCTGGAGGAGTTCCGAGGAATGATGTTGCCCGCGCTCGGCATGAAAGGCGAACCGGGGATCGAGCCGCTCGTCCAGAATGCGCACGGGAACGCGGAAGGAATCGGCCAGCGCAGGAGCCAGGCTCTTAAGTAGCCGCTTGTCGAGATCACCGACTGGCAGCAGATCGAGCATCTTCATTCCGGTTCCCATCGCGGTTCTCCTATCGCGTTTCGACGGGACGGCTCCAACCGTACTTTTTCAGCTTGTGATGCAGTGTGACGCGATCGATGTCGAGCGTTTCCGCGGTGCGGGTCTGGTTCCATCCACAGGCTTCGAGCACGCGCAGGATGTGGGCTTTTTCCATCTCTTCGAGCGATTTCGATGTGCCGTTGGGCGCCGCTCCCTGGGTTTTGAAGACGAAATCCTGCTCGCGGATCTCCGGTTCCTGGGCGACCACCATGGCGCGTTCGATGGCGTTTTCCAGTTCGCGAATGTTTCCGGGCCAGGGCTGCTGCTGGAGCAGGTCCATGGCGGCCGGGTTGACGCGGTTGATTTTCTTGCTCATCTGCAGGGAAAACTTGCGGACGAAGTGGTTGACGAGCAGCGGAATATCTTCGTGACGGTCACGTAGCGGCGGCAGCTCGATGTGGAAGACGTTGAGGCGATAGAAAAGATCGGGACGGAATTTGCCTTCTTCGATGAGCTGTTCGAGATTCTTGTTGGTGGCGGCGACGCAACGGAAGTCGACCTTGATGGGCTGCGTGCTGCCGACGCGGACGATTTCGTGCTCCTGCAGGACACGCAGAAGATCGGTTTGAGTTTTGAGGCTGATGTCGCCGATCTCGTCGAGGAAGACGGTTCCCCCTTCGGCGATTTCGAACTTCCCCTTCTTGCGATATTGCGCGCCCGTGAAGGCGCCTTTCTCGTGTCCGAAGAGTTCGCTTTCGAGCAGTGTTTCCGTGAGCGCTCCGCAATGGATGACGACCAGCGGGTGGAAGCGGCGCGGGCTGGCGTGGTGGATGGCGCGCGTAACGAGTTCTTTTCCCGTGCCGCTTTCGCCGGTGACCAGGACTGTGGCGTCGGTGGGCGCGACGGTTTCGATCGCGTGAAAGACCTTCTGCATGGGCTCGCTCTCGCCGATGATCTCCTCGGGGCGAGCGACTTCGGCAACGGTCTCGCGCAGGCGCACGTTTTCCTCTTCGGTGTGTTTATGAGCGAGGGCCTTCTTCACCAAATGGGCGATTTCGTCGGGATCGAGCGGCTTGGTGACGTAATCATAGGCGCCATTCTTGAGGGCGGTGACGGCGGTCTCGACCGAAGCATAGCCGGTCATCATGATGACGATGAGATTGGGATTGATCTCGTGCATCCGGCGCTGGAGTTCGATGCCGTCGGTGCCACGCATCTTGATGTCACAGAGCACGGCATCCCACGGTTTTTCGGCCATCTTGGTCAAAGCGCCGTTGGCATCTTCGGCGGTGCCGACTTCATATCCCTCTTCATGGAACCATTTGGCTAGCGAGTCACGCACGCTTAGTTCGTCGTCCACGATTAAGAGCTTTGATGGTTGCGTCAAGGTATCACCTCTTGTTCGTATCAACGCCCGCCAGAACCGCCTCAGTATGAGGTCCAGGACGATCGGGGACGGGCAGTGTGATGGTTACGGTCGTTCCTTTTCCAACTTCAGACTCAACGGAAATCTTGCCGCTGTGGCGTTCAACGATGCCCCGGCTGACGGCCAGCCCGAGACCGGTCCCGTGACCGTTTTCTTTGGTGGTGACGAACGGCTCAAAGATCTTTGGCATGACTTCGGGCGGGATTCCTGAGCCGTCGTCGCGAACGGTGAGGGCGACGCGGCTTCCGTCGTCAGACAGACGGGAGTCGATCCACAGGTTGCCGCCCTTCGGCATGGCATCGGCGGCATTGACGATGACGGCCAGCAGCACCTGCTCGATCTGGGAAGGGTCGCAATGCAGGCGAGGCAGTCCGTCGGCCAGTGTGCAATGCAGGTCGATGGCGGCAATCTTGAGATTCGGGCGTAGCAGCATCGTGCACTGTTCGACCACCCGGTTGATGTCGGTGGATTGAACATTCATGGGCGACTGCCGGGAGAAAGTGAGCAGGTTTCTTACCAGCTCGCCGCAACGGCGACTCTCGGAGGAGATGAGGTCGAGGCACTGCTGCGCCTCCTGCTTTTTCTCGCCGCCAACCTGATCCTTGTCGACCCACTTCTTGAGCAGCTTGGAATAGGTGAGGATGCCAGAGAGTGGATTGTTGATCTCATGGGCGACGACGGCGGCCATCTTGCCCACCGAAGCCATGGTTTCAACGTGCAGCACTTCATCGTGGGCGCGGCGGAGCTCGCTGGTTTTCTGTTCCACGCGCTCTTCCAAAGTTCGGCCCCAGGAGACTAGCTGCTCATTGGCGGCTTGCAGTTGCAGGCTCATGACGTTAAAGGACTCGGCGAGATCGCCAATCTGATCCTTGGAGTGCAACTCGATCTGGTGGCCGAGCGCGCCCTCGCTCAATCTTTTGGTTCCGTCCTGGAGCTCCTTCAGCGGGCGATCGACCACCCGGCGGATGAAAATCCAACTGAGGAAGGCGATGGCCGCCATGGCCAGCGCATCGCAGGCCAGCATTCTCCACGAGCCCTCCGCCAGTTGCTGGTCGGTGCGGGCAAGTGAGAGGTGAGTATCGAGCACGCCGAGAATCTGCTGGCTGGCGGGATGAGCGTGGCACTCGGCGTTCGAACACTCGAGCTGATTTTCGATGGGGCTGATAATCGCGAGCACGCGCTGGCCCTGGGCCCGGTAGACGCGGAAACGGTCGGGACGATCCAGTCGGGTCAACGTCTGCTGGTGGGCATGGCAGCCATAGCAGGCTTCTGCGTCCTTATCGACAGCGCGGTTGATCTCCGACGGATCGGAGGAGTAACTGATCTGGCCCTGACGATCGAAGACGCGAAGGCGAACCACACCCGGCTCGCTGGCCATGGCGGAAATGGCATGATGCAGACCTTCGCGATCGTTCCGCAGCATGTAGTCGGAGGTGTTGCGGCGTATGATGTCGGTGATACGCTCGGCGCTCAGCAGCGTGGCGGCCTCCAGATGCTGGCGCTGCAACCGGATGGTCAAATAACCAAGCAGCCCAAAAATCAGCAGCATGGCGCCCAGAAGCAAAACAATGAGCTTGGTTCCAAGGCCGTAGCGAACGCGGTCCAACATGCTGATCGGCGATTGTTTATCAGTCTCCTGCATGGCTTAACACCGGTGTCGCTGCCGCGGAGCGGACACGCGGATGCACGACCGCATGCTTTTCTTCTTCCCCGAAAATCGGGAGGTACTTTGCCGCGACGCCGAACAGCGCGAAGCCAATGGCGATGATCATCAGGGTGATGGAGAACTCGGTCCACTTCGGCATGTAGTGATGGCCGACATAGGTCTCGAAGCCGATGAGCGCAATGTTCAGACGGTTGGTGATGAAGCCCAGCACAGTGGAGATGGAGGCTAGGTACAGGAGCTGGGGCGAGACGCGAACCTTTTTGAAGCTGAGCATGGCGATGGGAATAACAAATGTGAGCGTCAGTTCAAGCCAGAGAAAGTAGGCTTCATAACTCGGCTTGAAGATTTGTTTGAGCAAGCCGCGGTGAAAGTAGTCCTCAAAGCGCAGGAGAAGATTGACCCACAGTGCGACGAGCAGCGCGCCGCCCAAAGTGACCAGCACGGGAAGTTCAAGCTGGCGGCCGAAAGCTTTGGCGCTCTGCGTGGACTCGAAGATGGTCATCGCGATGCCGACCGCGACCGCCGATCCAAAGAAGAAGAATGGCAAGGCCGGCGTGTACCAGAACGGATGCAATTTGCTGGGCATGATCAGATAAAGCGACCCAAGTGAACTCTGGTGCAGAGTAGAGAGCAGGATGCCGCCCACGATGAGTACAGGATAGATTTTGTGGATCCATTTGGTAGGTGTCGCCCAATTCAAGCGCTCGAAAATATTGGGAAGGAATTCGAAGAACAGGACGGTGGTATAGGTCATTACGCAGAAGCCGACCTCGAACATGACCGAGTGCGGATTCATGTAGATCATCTGGTGCCAGATAAACCAGGGACGGCCCAGGTCAAATAGCAATCCCACGATGAAGAGCAGATAGCCGAGGAATGCGGTCAAGACAGCGGGGCGCACAACGGCGTGCAGGCGTTCGACATTGAACAGGTAGACGGCGCCGACCATGCAGAAACCGCCGGCCGCCAGCATGACGCCGCACAGGCAATCAAAGCCGATCCAGAGTCCCCATGGAAACTGGTCCGTCATGTTGGAAACCGCGCCCAGCCCGCGAAAATAGCGGACGAACGACGAGTACAAGCCCAGTACCATGATGACGATAAAAATAGCTCTCCAAAGAGTCAGCTTGAATTTCATTGCGCGCTCCCATTTTTTTCTTTTGCTTCGGCTTCTGCGACTTCATCCCGGCGATGCGAAACCCAATAAATACCGCCCAATACCAGTGTCCAGAGAGGGATAAAGTCCGGGATCCGCTCCATCACCCGTCCGGTGTATTCCGGCATCGGAGTGTCGCCGAGTTTCGCGGAGGACGGATAGCCGTAGTCTTCAACATTGGCGGAGGAAATAATAAGGACCGAAGTTCCGCCAACTTCTTCAAGACCATAAATATGAGGCCGATAGTTGGAGGGATTTTGACGGATGCGGTCTTTGGCTTCGTTAATAAGGTCGTCGCGCTCTCCGAATTTCGTGGCCCCCGTCGGACAGATCTCGGCGCAGGCGGTCTGTTTGCCGGCAACCACGCGGTCGGGACACATAACGCATTTGCGGACCCGCGGATTCAGCGCCTGCCATTCATACTTGGGCTGGCTGAACGGGCATGCCACCATGCAATAGCGGCAGCCAATACACTTCCACACGTCGTAGACGACCGGGCCTTCCTTGGTCTTATGGAGTGCGCCAACCGGGCAGACGGATGCGCAAGCGGGCTTCTGGCAATGCATACAGAGCCGGCGCATGAATTTGTCGTCTTTGGTCAAAACGACCGTGTATTTATGTGCCGACTGCACCGACTCGGCGGCTACCGTGTCGTCGTAGGGCAGCTTGTTCTGCTGCGCGCAGGCGCCTTCGCACTGTTTGCAGCCGATACACATGGTGGCGTCATACAGAATGGCCTTACTCATGAAGTGATCTCCGGGCCACTCCGGAACAGGACGTCCGCACGCCGGGCGTGAGGGTTGGCGGATGTGAAGACTGCGGCGAAGTGGTCAGCAAAAGCCGGCACGGCAAGCGGCCGGGTTCGTGTGCCTAAAATTCCTACACCAAAATTTCTACCTTCAAACAATAGCCCGGGTTCCACGCAATTCGCAGAACCCGGGCGAGCTGTTCCGTATTCCAATGCGGAGGGGGCGTGGCGCTCAGCCAGGTTCGGGGAGCAGCCGGCATTGGCAGCTATGAGTCCATTTTGACCGGACTCCGGCATCCGTGCACCTCCGCGGGACTTCCGCTGCCGCTGGGGAAGCGATTCGGCGCGGAAGCCACAGCAGAACAGCCGATCCCTGACTACTTCTTCAAACCTTGAAGGTAGGTCGCGATCGCTTTCACGTCGTCAGCGGCCAAGCCCTTGACCGGAGCCGGGTGCTTTGCTGTTTCCGCAACGCCCTTGGTAACCTCAGCCTCGGACTTACCGGCCAGGGCTGGAGCCTTCATCGCCGGCTTGCCGGCTGCATCCGCACCATGGCACATCGCGCACTTTGCTTTGTACAGAGCGGCGCCGTCTTCGGCCCAGGAGAGACTTGGAATAAGGATGAACAGACAGACCGCGATCGTCAGTACAAGCGCCGCGATTTTGGTGGTTTTCATGATTACATTTCCTCTCAAGTAAGTTGGCGGGGGGAGAGCAGTGGCCGAAGGCAACGTGTTGCTATTTTCACCACCACCGAGACCGAATGAATCACGTTGTAGCGATTCACCGCGTTTCCTGCCGCACTGATGTGAGTTTCAACAATGAGGCGAAATGCTGCGGTGATGCGGGTCACTTTTCAGGGTGACCCAGGAACCGCGAGGATGGTTGTAGCGCACGATCGGAAGTGCTTGCCCCAGAAGTACCTGCAACGATAGCCTTTGCGCGGAATGAAAACCCGGTCCTAGTGCAGCAGCCAGGCGGAGCAGGCAATGACAACTCCACCGGCCGCCAGAAGTAAGCCCAAATGCCAATAGATGCGCCGGCCCGAAAGCAGGGTAATGGAGGTGATGACCAGCGCGATCTCCAGAAATACCTCGCCCAGGTCGAAGCGGTCGGCCTTGCGATGGGTGACAGCGAATTCCTGCTCGAGTTCGTGGGCTTTGTCCCCCAACTCTTTTTGGTCATCTTTGTAGCGTTCCGCCTCGCCGCGCGCTTTCTCTTGTAGTTTGGTCGCGGCCTCGGCGTCCCGTGTGGCAACCGCGCCTGCCAGATCGGCGAACAACTCATCGGTATGCTGGCGGATCTTCTTGGCCTGGAAGTAGCTCCACTGGTCGGTGACCTTGTTCTGCAAAATCACCTCTTCGGTGTGCGCGCGATGGCCGAGCAGCGAAACGGTTGCCACCAGCACTGCGAGTATGGCCATCGTGATGGTGATAGGTGCCAGATCCGGATGCTCGCGGGCGTGTTCGGCATGCTCATGCAATTCGTTCAGTTCTTCGCTCATGTTGTCAGGCTCCTGGTAGTAAGTCATCGAAATCAGGGTCGAGGTCACAGGTTAGAGGTCAGAGTGCAGAAGTAAATTGGATAGGTGAAAAACGGTTTTTCACCTCTGCAATCTGACCTCTGACCTCGCGCATTCGTTTTGCAAGCTAAGAGAATAAACCAATCGCGCTATTCCCCCATCACTTTAATCAGGATTCTTTTATCGCGCTGGCCATCGAACTCGGCATAGAAGATCTGCTGCCATCGTCCGAAGTCAAGTCTGCCCCTGCTGACCGGCACAATCACTTCGTGATGCACGAGCATCGACTTCAAATGCGCGTCGCCGTTGTCTTCCCCCGTCTGGTGATGATGGTAGTTGGGGTTGAAGGGAGCCAGTTTTTCGAGCCACTGGTCGATGTCTTCGATCAATCCGCTTTCATCGTCGTTGACGTAGACACCAGCGGTGATGTGCATGGTCGAAACGAGGATCATCCCATCCTTGATTCCGGACTTTTCGAGCGCCGCCTCCACTTGCGGCGTGATTCGCACATACGCGCGTTTGGTCTTCGTGTGGACGGTGATGTATTCCGTGTGAAATTTCATACCGATTGATCCTGCACGTTGTGAGCAAGGTCACGCTGATGAGCAACATCACTCACTGCGCTCCCGCCGCAGTCTATGGTAATGCTTCGCTATGGGTTCCACTGAGTTTGAGCGAATTGCGGGAGAGATCCTCGACCTGCTCGATCAGCAAGTGGCGGCCATCGTTGGCCGCAATTTCAACGACCTTACCCAGGAAGAAGTGGACGCCTACCAGTGCCGCAGACGCAGGATTCGTGAACTGCGTGCGGCGCTCGACGCGCTCATCCCGCCCACGTGAGGCCAGCTGTTCACCGGCCATTTGTTTTGCCGGATTGGTGGTTGCGGGCAGGGAGTCGGCCCTTACCATTCCCGTCACTATGCCCGTCACCCGCGGCCTTCTCGTACTCCGTCAGCAACCTGTTCATCTCATCGATGATGGCCGCCAGTTGGCGAGGGTCCTTGGCGCGCTTTGCTCTTGCCTGAAGAGCGGTCCAGCCGGGAGGTGGGTCGGGAAGCATGGCTTTTTGACTCGGAATCGGAAACAGAAAAATAGGTTGCTTTATTATGCACGCTCTGGACGGGTCTGACTAATCTTTGAGGAATCGGAAGGGCTTATCGCATCGATTCTTCGATCTCCGAAATCCAGTCGGGCCGCTTGAGGACTTCGCGCGGCTTTGGTCCGTCGGCGGCGCCCACGATGCCGTCACGCTCCATCAGGTCGATCAGATGGGCGGCGCGGCCGTAGCCGATGCGCAGGCGGCGCTGGAGCAGCGACGTTGAGGCTTTGCCGAACTCGATGACCAGGCGCACCGCATCGTTGAAGAGCGGATCGTTATCTTCCCCGGAAATTTCCGCTGGCTCACCGTCGGGGCCAAGTTCGGCCTCGCGGTCCTCTTTTGGAGTTTCGAGGAATTTCTCCTGATATTGCGCAACGCCTTGCGCCTTCCAGAATTCGACCACCGCCGCAATCTCTTTCTCCGTCACATAGGGAGCGTGCAAACGGTGCACGCGCGCCGAGCCCGAGGGCAGGTAAAGCATGTCGCCGCGTCCCAGGAGCGATTCGGCGCCGTTGGCATCCAGAATCGTGCGCGAGTCGACTTTGGTGGCCACGCGGAACGACACGCGAGCCGGGAAGTTGGCTTTGATGAGTCCGGTGATGACGTCGACCGAGGGACGCTGGGTAGCGAGCACGAGGTGAATGCCGACGGCGCGCGCCATCTGCGCCAGGCGCGTGATCGATTCCTCCACGTTGTGGCCGTCGAGCATCATCAGGTCGGCCAACTCATCGATGATGATGACGATGTAGGGAATTGGGCCTTCGTCCGTCTGTTCGCCGAAGAGGCTGGGCGTGTCGTCAAACAGGTTGTTGTAGCTTGCGATATTCCGGACGCCTTTAGCCGCGAGCAGCTTCAACCGGCGTTCCATTTCGCGGACGGCGTTGCGCAACGCGTTGGCCGCGAGCTTCGGCTCGGTGATGATGGGAGTGTAAAGGTGGGGTACTCCTTCATAGTTGCCAAGCTCAAGGCGCTTGGGATCCACGAGCACAAGTCTCACCTGGTCGGGCGTCGACTTGTAAAGGATCGACATGATCATGGCGTTGATGGCCACGCTCTTGCCGGTGCCGGTCGATCCGGCAATGAGGAGATGCGGCATCCCGGCCAGATCGGCGACGGCGAGGCGGCCGTTGATGTCCTTGCCCATGGCCAGCGTGAGCTTCGATTTCGAGCCGATGAATTCCTGGGACTCGATGTTCTCGCGCAGCCAGATGATTTCGCGTTCACGGTTCGGAACCTGGATACCCACCGTGCTCTTGCCCGGCATGCGCTCCACCAGAATGCTTTCAGCGCGCAACGCAAGGCAAAGGTCGTCAGTCAGGCCGATGATGCGGCTGTACTTGATCCCCGCTTCGGGCTTGTATTCGAAGGTCGTGACGACCGGGCCCGGATTGATCTGCGTGACCTGGCCGTGGACGTCGAACTCGGCGTAACGGTTGGTCAGTACCTGAGCCAGCAGCTTGAGTTCGTCTTCATGCACGGCTTGCTGCTCGTCGGGACGGTGCAGCAGGCTCGATGGCGGCAACTTGTAACTGCCGGCGATCTTGGGGAGCGTGGTCTTGGGCTTGTGCTCGGTGTCGGCGCGGTCGGTGACCTCAATATCGGTGGCCGCAGGCGCCGATTGCGGCCCCGGCTCCGCGGAGCCTTCGTCTCCATCTCCTTCTTGGGCCATGCGCTCGATACCTGTGCGGGCGGCGGCGGACGCGGGAGTGGATGTGGATGTCGGCATGAGCGAGATTTCCTGCTCAGAGCGAGGGGACTCAGGGCGCGCGGCGGCAGCGCGGGCTGGTACAAGTTGCGCCGTGACGACTGGTTTTTCCGCGCGGCGTTTTTCAAGTTCCTTCTGCTGGCGTTTGCGCTCCCGCTCGTCCTGCCAATCCATCCAGCGATCACGAAGGGCGATAAACAGCGCAAAACGGGTCGGAGCCCAGACCTGGATGGCGGCGAACGAAAAGGCCGTGGTCAGGTAGAGCGCGACCGCAAGAACGGTAGTACAGACAATGTAGGCTCCGGCAACATTCAGGTAGTGGATTAATACGTCGCCGAGGATCCGCCCCGCCAGGCCTTCGATCGGCATGGCGCCGATCCAGCGCAAGTGGCCGGGCAGGATGGCGAGCAGCGCGGGAACAAACATCAGCAGCCAGATCGCGCCCAGAGTTTTGGCGATGGGAGCCGGTACGGCACGCGAGCGGAACCAGCGGATGCCGAGCATGCCCAGAAATACAGGCAGCAGAAACGAGCCGATGCCTAGGAATTGCAGAATGATGTCAGAAAGATAGCCGCCAAAAATACCGATCCAGTTGCGCGCGGCATGCGATCCGGTAAGGATCGAAGCGCTGTTCAGCGAGGGATCGAGCGGCGAATAGGACGCCAGCGCGAGGAAAAGCAGGAGCGCGGAGACGCACAGGAGAAATCCGGCGAGCTCGTTCAGACGCCGGTTCCTGGTAGGGACAAAAATCTTCGAAAGAAATGTCATGTGGCAGCGACAGCGTTGCTGAGGCAAGATAAACCCGCAGCGCCGATACGTGGCCAGAGCTTGATAATTATGACAAGAAGTTGGGGCCCCGACAATGCGGGGAAACCGTTGGGGGTGGCGAGTTGGGTACCAGACGGAAACAATGACGGTTTGGACTACCAACCATCATGGAGACCGTTCTAACCAACCCTGTTTTGCACAGGACCTTCCATCTTGACCGCGCCCATGCGTGGCAAGGATAATCTTCCAATCTCCGCTCCCACTCGCTTTGCCTATCGACAGGCGAGTCGGTCCTGTTCTTCTCAATCAGGAGAGTTATGAAAAGCGAAATCCAATATCAGATATGTATTCCCGCGACTCCCTGGGGGTCGATAGGCGCTGTGCTGGCTTTAGCAATCTTGTTTGGGTTGGTGGGCATTGCAGCTCCATCGGCGCAAGCCCAGACTTTCACCACCTTCGATGCTTCGGGCGCGGGCACGGGCGCCGGTCAGGGGACTTACCCCGGCGTCGGGGGCATCAACACGGCGGGAACCGTCGCGGGAGAATACATTGACGCGAGCAATGCGGTTCACGGCTTCGTGCGCGCCGTGAACGGGACGATCACCCCCTTCGACGCTCCGGGCGCAGGCACGGGCTCAGGTCAGGGAACCTTCGGCATCGGGATCAACACGGCGGGAACTATCGTCGGAGGGTACGTTGACGACAAAAACGTGGATCACAGCTTCGTGCGCGCTGCCAGCGGCACGATAACCACCTTTGATGCTCCGGATGCAGGCACGGCAGCGAATCAAGGGACCAATGCCTTCGGCATCAATGCGGCGGGGACGATCGCGGGATACTACATTGACGCGAACGGCGCAAGCCACGGCTTTGTGCGCGCTGCTAGCGGCATGATTACCACCTTCGATGTCTCGGATGCAGGCACGGGCTCGGGACAGGGCACGTTCGGTCTCGGCATCAACGCGGGAGGGACGATCGCCGGATACTACACAGACGCGAGCGGGGCGTATCACGGCTTCCAGCGTGCTGCCGACGGCACGATTACAACCTTCGATGCTTCGGGTGCAGGCTCGGGCTCCGGGCAAGGCACCATCGGCTTCGGCATCAATACGGCGGGAACGATCGCGGGAGAATACTATGACGCGAAATCCGTGGTCCACAGCTTCGTGCGCACTAAAACGGGCACGATAACCAGCTTCGAGGCTCCGGGCGCAGGGACGGCCGCAGGACAGGGGACATATCCGTTCAGCATTAACACGGCGGGGACCATCACGGGAAACTACTTTGATAAGAGCGACGGCTATCATGGCTTCGTTCGCGCTGCCAATGGCACGATAAGCACTTTCGATGCTCCGGGCGCGGGCACGGGCGCCTACCAGGGAACCTTCGGCCTCGGCATTAACACGGCGGGAGAAATCGCGGGAGAATACATTGACGCGAAAAACGTGAATCACGGTTTTGTACTCGCCCCTGCCACCGCGACTACGATCACGCTCACTTCGTCGCCGAATCCCTCCACCTACGGACAGGCCGTGACCTTTACTGCGGAGGTCACGTCCAAGGTTGGCGCGCCTTCGGATGGAGAAACTGTCTCATTCATGAAAGGCACAACGGTGCTGGGAACGGGAACCTTGAGTAGCGGCTCGGCCAGCTTTATGACCTCGACGCTGAAAGTGGGTACCAACGCAATCACAGCGGTGTATAGCGGTGACTCAAAGTTTGACGGCAGCAAGTCGAAGGCGGCGAGCCAGGTTGTCAGCAAGGCCACGACCACGACCGCTTTGGTCTCCTCGGCAAATCCGTCGAACGCCGGGGAGTCTGTGACGTTCACCGCGAGCGTGACGCCGGAATTCAGCGGGGCGGCGACCGGAACAATGAGCTTTTACGATGGCTCAACGCTGCTGAAGACGGTGATGCTGAGCGAAGGTGCGGCAAAGTTCGCGACCTCGATGCTTGCGTCGGGCTCGCACACAATCATGTCGACCTACAACGGCAGCACCAGCTTTACGGGCAGTTCGGCTTCGCTGACGCAGACAGTGCATTAACCGGTAGTAAACATCCGACAGGATTCGGCAAGAATAAGAAGGGACCATACAAACCAGCGCCGTCCAACGCTCAGCGTTCCAGAATCTCTTTGTAGGCGTTGAAGGCGACCTTCCTTGGCTGGCTGGGCAATACTACGTCGATATTCCTGGTGGTATTGCCGCCGATTCCGATTTGGACGATAGGAACCATGCCATTGCCGAAGTCGGCGAAAACCGGGACCAGCATCGCAAAGCTATTGTCAACGTCGCTCTGAGTAACAGTCATGTGCAGGTTCACTTTGCCGGGTCCCGCGGGCGAGAGCTGGTATTCGAAGTGGTAGCGCGGTACCTCGGTGCCATAGACCCACTCGTCAAAGAACCAGTCGAGGCGGCCATTTTTGCGAAGGTCCATCAGCTTGGTCATGTGTTTCTCGGCAATCGCCCTGAAAGACTCCGTAGTCGCCGGCCGGTCGCGATGGCTCTCCACAAACTCGTGCATCATGGCGATGAACGCCTTGTCCTGATCCTCGGAGCTGTACATCATCGACCGGAGCATTTGCAGGACGTACGCGCCTTTGGGATAGGTTACATTCTGATAGGCATTTTCCGTACGCGGGGAAACCAGGCGCAGTCCCATCCAGATGGGTCCCGCGTCATTCGGCGCTACGCCGAAGTTATTCTTATCGAGTATTCGTTCTCGCAGGCGCTCCCAGAATTCGATATAGTCTTTTCTCCAGTCTTTCCCGACCGCCTGTTGCAGGAACAATGCGGCAGAGAATTCGGCAAATCCTTCCGAGAGCCACTGGTCGTGGTAGGAAGCCCACCCCACCGTGTGACCCCACCACTGGTGAGCCACTTCGTGCGGTGTTACTTCCTGCACGAAACCCGTGAATTTATCGTTGATGCGGCCGAACAGCATCCAGCGCTGGGTCGAATCCATGTACGCGGAAATTGGAAGGTAAACCAGATTTGGCCAGGATTGCCCGAAGTTGAAATTCGGTTGCTCGGTAACGTAGACCTCATTATAAGGGCTCTTGCCGAAATATAAGGTGCACAACTGCAACTGGGCGCGGGTTTGTTCGAGCGCATATTTAGTCATGCTGCCCGGAGCCATGGAACCTAGAAACGCCTTTTCTTTAAATTGCTGTAGGGAATTAGGCAACGTAGACAGGTAGTAGCCAGAGATTTTGTATCCCGTAATTTCATCCGGCAAGTCCACCTTTGTGTATTCGCCGTAATTGAAGCCCGCAACTGCAACCGGGCCGGGAGTTACCCAGTGGGTGACCGCCAAGTCCTGTTCGGTAGTGGCTACCTGCAACTCTCCAACGCTGACAACGGTGTACTTGCGAGGGACTTTGAAGGTCAGGTCGTAAAGTGCGCGCTCGCCAAATCCGTTGAGGTTCGGGTACCAGGAGGTGCGGGCGCCGACATAGTAACTTCCCTCGCCAGCCTCTTCGAGGACCTTGTCGCCCGCGTATTCGACGGTGATCGAGTGTTCTCCGGCCTTGGGGGCCTCCGGAAGAATCGCGTAGAACGAACCGTCTTCCTTGCGGCTCTCCTGAATCCAATAGAGGGCCCGGCCTTGTTCGTCGCTAACCCGGCTGACGCGCAGATTCGGTAGCAATCCAAATTTCAGCACTCGCTCCCCGGCAACCAGCGGTTCGAAGGTTATGGTGGCGGTGCTGAACAAATGCCCATTCTTGGAAATCACGGTTTCGATCTTGTAGCGACGCGTGGCAAACAGACGTCTGTCTTCATCGGACCTAGCGGTCTTGTTGACATACTCAGACTTCAAATGAGCTAGATACCAGATCCCATCGTCCATCCCTTCCGGATCGTAGTTGACAAGAGCGACCTCTTCCGGCGAGTCCAACTGGGGAATCGCGCCCACCCGTGACCTTAAAAAGAAGCGTAGGTCCTTGTGCTTCTTCCCGCGCAGATAGGCGTTGATAAACATCGGGTGCTCGGGATTGTAGAAGGCCGACAGAAGGTCGGCATCCACATTGTCCATGGTTTCACCCTGAAATAGAGATTGCGTAAAGCCCAGCGCGCGCTCCCGCCGCTCCCGCATCCTCGCTCTCCAGTGGTTGAACGAGGAGGTGGCCTCCGCGGGCGTTGCTGTTTCCGGTCCGATCCCGGGAGTGAACTTCGACCACGCTTGCCTGGTGAAACGAAAGACTATTTCTGTGAAATCTTCATTGACCTCGGGCGATCCGGTGCGCCTCTGGAGTTCCCGTGCATCGACTCGAAGCACAGCTTTTAAATCGATATGGCCTTCCCCAATGAAAATGGCTCCTGTCTCCACTCCTTCCACGGGATTCAGCACGGTCAAGGTCCCTTTCTCAAAATGGAAGGTCGCCGCGTCAAAACTCAAAGTGAAGTCGTCGAGGCGATAAGTTCGGCCAAGTCCAACATTGCGTAGTTCCCGGTACAGCGGGTCGGAATTGGCAAACGCAAGATTCTTGCCGGAAACGTTGATGCTCACCTGTTCGCGTGCAATGGCGAGAGTAAGTTGTAATTGGATTGATCCTTTCAGATCGACAACCCTGGTCAAGGCTTCGAAGCCTTCACGGGCGATTCGAAGCGAATACTTTCCCGGCTGCAGATCGGGAGAGGCAAACTTGCCCAAGCTATCGGAAGAAAGAACGATAGGTTGCTGCAATCCTTCTCCGGTTATTTCCACTCGTGCCTCGGCAACTACCGCACCGGAAGGATCCTGAATGGTGCCGGAAACGGTGTCCGCGAGTAACCAAGTCGGAGTTAGCGCACAAAGAAAGACCAGCGCCAGCTTTCGCGAGAAGGGAAGAAGCTCCCGGAGGAAATCAACAAGACTACACATGGCCTGAATACGAGGCATTGTAACATCGGTGCGGGCCCGCTAGTCGGAACTTATCATCCCAGCGAAAACTTGACCGCCGATCATTCAGACGACTGCCGTTAAGCCTTTGATGAGTTAGTGCCCGATCATCCCTGCGGCCCAGGCCAGCACGAGCGCTCCGACGATGATGCGGTAGATGGCGAAGGGCACGAACCCATGTTTGCGCACCCAGGCGATGAACCACGCGACCGCGCCATAGGCCACGATGAATGAGACCACGAATCCAATCGCGAGGATGGCCCATTCATGCGACGAAATCTGAGCCACGCCAATGGGATTCGCCTCGTCTTTTCCGGCAAGGGACTTGTAAAGCGTGTAGAGCGTGGCCATGGCCATCGTCGGCATGGAGAGGAAGAAGGAGAACTCCAGCGCGGCGGCGCGCGACATGCCCGCGACCTGTCCGGCGGCGATTGTGCACATGGAACGCGAAGCGCCAGGGAAAACGGCAGAGAGAATCTGGCAGGCGCCGATCCAGATCGCCTGTCCGCCATGAATGTCGTCCATTTTCCAGGTGTGAATGGGCGAGCCGGGCGTGTTTGGGCCAGCCTTCTCCCACGGGGCTTTCATGGCATCGACGATCCACATGACGATGCCGCCGATCAGCAGCGCCGACCCCATTACATACAGGCTCTCAAGGTTCTTGCCGATCACCTTGGTCAAGAGATAAGCCGGGCCGGCGGTGATCACGAAGGCGATCATGACCAGCGTCAACGGATGCGTGAGGGCGTCGCAGTCATGATTCTCGCCCTCCGGGAAGGTCCGGATCAGCTTGGCGATATGCGAGCGAAAGTAGATGGGCAGGACGAGAATCGCCCCCAACTGGATGACGATCGAATACATCTTCCAGTAGCCGCTGGAGAGCGGCACGTGCAGAAGGTCTTCCGCCAGCCGCAAGTGGGCAGTTGAACTGACGGGCAAAAACTCGGTCAAGCCTTCGATGATTCCGAGCAGTACTGATAAAAGATAGTCGCTCAACGTTCGCCTCTGGTGGAAATATCAGTATGGCAGAGTTTTTGTTGCGCGGAAGCTACGAAGGTTGATTCTCGCAGCTTGCTACTCCTGCCTAAGCGCTTCGACTGGTTCAAGGCGAGCCGCCTTGCGCGCGGGATAGAGGCCGGCTGATACGCCCGCTAGAGTGAGGCTGGCGATGGCGAGGATCGCAGTCTTAGGAACCAGCCGCGGCGGATCGAATCCCTCGGGACCGTTATAGTTGCCGAGCAGGGCCATGAATCCCCCAGCGAAAGCCATCCCAATCAGACCGCTACCCACAGTAAGAAGGATGCCTTCTGTAAAGAACTGCAGCAGGATACTGCGACTGGTTGCGCCCAGAGCCTTTCGCAATCCGATTTCACGCGTCCGCTCGGTGACCGCGATGAGCATGATGTTGATAACGCCGATGCAGCCCAAAGCCAGTGTCACCATGCCGACGGTTCCGAGGAATTCGTCCATCGCATCAAAGATCGCGCCCATCGCCTGCGCCTGCTGTACGAAATCCAGGCCGTCGAAGGCGTCTTCATCGCGGTAATCGAAGCCGTGGTTGCGGGCGATCACGCGCCGAACCTCTTCTTGGGCGAGCAAGTGTTCGTTGGCGATACGCGGTTGAAAGTTCAAGGCCGATATTGCGTCATATCCCTCTTCGCCCTTGAGTGGGAAGTAACTGCGCATTACCTGAAAGGGGATGTAGCACCGCGAGTTGGTCAGGTTGTCGTCGCCGCGGCCGATGCGTCTCAAGGTGCCGATGACTTCGAAGCGATGGCCGTTGAGCAGGATGAACGAGCCTAACGCGGGATGGCCCGGAAACAGATTGCGTGACATTTCGTCCCCGAGCACAACCACGTCGCGTTTCTGAGTTTCATCCATGTCGTTGAGCCATCGCCCCAGGTTTACCGGCAAGAAACGGATTCCGTTATATTGCGGTTCCGCGCCGACAAGTTGTCCGCTGGCGCTAGCGAATTCGCTGACCGCATGCACATCGTTGGTCGACAGGATGGGCGTGATAGCGCGGATGTGGGGAGATTCCCTGCGGGCGTCGAGATAATCCCGGTAGGTAATCCGATAGGTGCGCGCGGAGTTGATGCTGCCTTTCACCACCGGGGCACGTCCGGGAAAAATCATCATCAGGTTTTCGCCAAACTCGGAGATATCGCGCTTGTTGCCGGCGCGGAAGCCTTCGCCCAGTCCTACCAGAAGAAGCAGGGAACCAACTCCCCAGGCGATCCCGAACATGGTGAGGAACGAACGCAGTTTGTGCGCCCAGAGGGTGCGAAAGATCTGCGCGAAAACATCGATGACCATCTGCATGGAATTTCGGCAGCTTACTGGTTGCGATTGTAGCGAAGGTCTTGCGCGCTGTCAGTTCGAGATCCAGGCTGGCGAAATGCCAGTTTGTCGCTTATCCGCGGAGCCGAGCCCTGGCCAAAGTCATCCAATTGCGTCAGGGGGTGGCGCAAAGATGCATCACGTACGGCACGAGAATCTGCCTTTTGTCGGTAGTTCGCATGAGTTTATCGGAGCCGAACAGGGTAACACCGCTGTTTCGGTGTTTCTGTTCAATGGAAAACCCGGATCAGGGCCGGGTCCGCACCGGCATCCTTACGACGAGATCCAGTTCATCCGTGAAGGTCGGGGAGTGTGGACGGTAAGCGGCCAGACCTTCGAGGGCGGCGCAGGAGATATCTTTATCATCAAAGCTGGCGAGATCCACAGCTTTAAGGCGGTTGGTGATTCGCCACTCGTGCAACTCGACATTCACCTCAGCCCACGCTTTATCCAGGAAAACCTTTAGAAAAGTTGCCGGGGAAGATCGCGAATCTGGGCCATCGAATTGAGTCATCGAATCATTGAGGCATTCAAAACCAATGAACTCAATACCTCAATACGTCAGCGTAGGGAACGCAACAAGCTTGGCCGCACGCAGATTCAAGCCGTGCGACGACCCGTATTGGGGAACTGCCGCTGTTCACTCTATGGTTAGCAGGCGAGTTGGTCCCGGGTCAGCCTGAGGCCCGTCAGATTACCCAGGATGGTGACGGCAATCTGTTCGGTGCGGAAGAACTCCTCGGCGGTTTGGCGCAGGTCTTCCGCGGTTACGGCTTCGATGCGGTCGATCAGCTCGTCGAGTCCGTAGAAGCGGTCATAGTACATTTCCTGGCGCGCGAGGTTCGACATGCGGGCCATGGAAGATTCGAGCGAGAGCATCAGGCTGCCTTTAAGTTGGTCTTTCGAGCGGCGCAGCTCTTCTTCGGGCACGGGCGTCGATTTCAGGTCACGGAATTCGGCGACCACGCACTCCACCACCTTGACGGCGGACTCTCGCGAGGTGCCGGCGTACACGCACATGGAGCCGGTATCGCGATAGGGATTCAGATCGCTGTAAATCGAGTAAGCCAGCCCCTGGCGCTCGCGGATGTTCTGGAACAGGCGCGAACTCATGCCTCCGCCAAGCAATGTGTTCAGGATGTAGGAGGCGTAGCGGCGCTCGTGCGCGATCGGATGGGACGGAACTCCGATGCAGATTTGGACCTGCTCCAGCGATTTCTTGTTGCGCAGGTTGATGCGGAACGAGGTTTTCGGCGCGGGTGAGTGCAGGCCGTTCTTAGCCGGTTTCACTCGTTCGAAATGCTTTGCGACCAGGTCGACAAAGTTCTGGTGGTTGAGGTTGCCGGCGGCGCAGACCACCAGATTGCCGGGGGCAAAGTGGTGTCCATAAAAATGTGAGACTACCGGGCGTTCGAATTTCCTGACGGTGTCGCGCGTGCCGAGAATCGGGAGGCCGAGCGCATGGTCCTTCCAGAAGCTCTGTGTAAAGATTTCGTGGACCAGATAGTCGGGATTGTCCTGATCCATTTTGATTTCTTCGAGGATTACGCCGCGCTCTTTCGCGATGTCTCCGGCATCGAAGACCGGGTGCAGGACGAGATCGCTGAGAACGTCCATGGCCAGCGGGAGGTGCTCGTCGAGAACCTTGATGTTGAAACAGATGCATTCCTTGGCGGTGAAGGCATCCATGTTGCCGCCGATCGAATCAACCTGGCGGGCGATGGCTTCGGCGGAGCGGGTTTCGGTGCCCTTGAACACCATGTGCTCAATGAAGTGGGAGATGCCGTTCCATTCGGAATCCTCGTCGCGCGAGCCGGTCTTCAGCCAGATACCAACTGACACCGAGCGGATGTGCGACATCTGCTCGGTGATGACGGTCAGGCCGTTCGGCAGAACGTGACGGTGAATGTTACGGGTTTCTTTTACCATTCAGTTCGTTTTCCTGTTGTTCAGGTTTAAATGTTTAAAGGCAGGTCGCTTCCTATATTTTCCCACAAACTGCGATCGGGGGTGACCGATTGCAGTTTAGTATTTATTTTCTTACACTTACGGGCAATTGTCCGCCTTGCGAACCGGAATTACACTAAAACAGACCATGCCGACTCATGCTTCGAATTCGCTACTGGGCCTGAATCTTGAAGAACTCACGAACCTGGCGCTGGAGTCGGGTGAGCCAGCCTATCGAGGGCAACAACTATTTGATGCGATATATCGGCAAAGGATGGAGCGCCTGGATCAGGTTTCGACCCTGCCATTGGAGTATCGCGCCGGACTGGCGGCGCAAGGGTGGAGGGTCGGCAACGTCTCGATTGACCGCAAGTTCGTTTCGAGCGATGGGACCGTGCGCTACCTGATTGGGCTGGCCGACGGCGAAACGGTGGAGACGGTCTGGATGCCGGAAGGCGATGGCGGAGAGAGCGGCGATGGGAGCGAAGCGGGCGACGAGGAGGGCGGGTCAGATAACGGAGGCGCGAAGGTTACGCCCTGGCGGCGGACCACGATTTGCGTGTCAAGCCAGGTGGGTTGCGCGGTGAATTGCAAGTTCTGCTTTACGGCGCTGCTGGGAGTGAAGCGAAATCTCGAGGCGGGAGAAATCGTGGGTCAGATCGTGGCCGTGCTGCGCGATCAGGGAGTGGCTCCGCCGCTGCAACGGGTCAACATCGTTTTCATGGGGATGGGCGAGCCTTTTCTGAACTACGAGAACTTCATGAAGTCGGTGCGGCTGTTGGCGGAAGGAGTGGGGATTCCGGAGTCGCGAATGACGGTTTCGACGGCCGGCATCGTGCCGCGGATCTATGACTTTGGGCGCGAAACATTGCGTCCGAAGCTGGCCATTTCGTTGAATGCGTCGAATGATGCGTTGCGCAGCGAAGTCATGCCGCTGAACCGGAAGTGGAATCTCGCGGAACTCATGAAGGCCGCGCGGGAGTTTCCGCTGCGCGCGCGGGAGCGGCTCACGTTTGAGTATGTGCTGCTCGCGGGAGTGAACGACGCCGCCGAACAGGCTCGCGAAGTGGTGGAGTTAGTGCGCGGCATGCGGGCGAAGGTGAATCTGATCGCGCTGAACCCGGGATCGGAGTTGCCCTATCGGACGCCCGAGCAGGAGCGCGTGCTGGCGTTTCAGGGGATTCTGGTGGCGGCGGGGATTCCTGCGTTTGTGCGGCGGCCGCGGGGTCGAGATATTTTTGCCGCATGCGGGCAGCTGAAGAGGGAGGGTCTCAAGGCTTCAGAGATTTCAAAGCTTCAAGGTTAACTCGCGGCACCGGCCTTTTCCTTGAAACTCTGAAGCCTTGAAACTTGAGAACCTTTCTTGCGATGCGTCCCGGACCTGGAATGTATGGTGAGAGTTGTCTTCATCCTCAGCCGATCCGAGTAGGTCAGCAGCTTCTCCACGCTCACTTTGGCTATCTTTCCTCGCGTCAGGTTGCTGACCGAAGGCTGATATTCGTCGAGAATCTCGGCGAGTTGGCTCTGCGTGTAACCCTGCTTCTCGATTTCCCGGAGAATCGCATCGAGCAGCGTCGCCTTTACCTTCAACGCCGATGCTTCAGAGCGAGACAATCCTAGATCGTCGAAGACATCCCCCTTGGTGATGTGGTTTGGCCGGTTGTGGGACTTCACCTGTTTTTCTCCTTCGAATCTCCCTCCCAGTGAATCTCTGCCAGCGCGCCTTGTCTGCGGGCCTCCTTCACGATGGTTTTATATTATACAATATTTGCTATAGATCCCGACAAGGAAGGTTCAAGAGCTTGAGGCCGTCGCAACCCTGCTCAATAACCGCTGTGAGCGGCGGCCCTTTCGGGCTGTGACAGGGGGGATTTCACCGCAATGGGCAGTTCCAGCTGGAAAGCGAGGAGGCTCATGGCGGACGGCCGCGATAGCCGGCCGCCGTGTTCTTCGACAATTCGACAACAAGCGCTGAGCGAAAGCGTGGAGGGTTTGTCGATCCCTTCGGAGGTCAGGCGGGTATCGCACAAAGGGGGCACGAAGGGAGTGCCCTCGTAGAAATCGATCACGACCGAGCTTCGGTTCTGGCGTGTGCGAACACATAGTTGAGAATCCAGTTCAGAACTAAGGTGGCCACCGATCTGTCCGGCAAGATGCAGACAAACGTGCAGAAGCTGGTTGGAGTCCGCGAGCACCGGCGGCAGTGAAGGCGCCAGTTCGAGGCGCATGGCGATAGATCGCTCCTCGAGTTGGAGCGCAACCAGGCGCATGGCGGTCTGTACCACGGAATTGGCGTCAACCGCTGCGAGTTTTGCGGGGGCTTGGCGGGCGAATGTCAGCAAGCTGGCCACCAGTGTTTTCGTGCGCCGAACCTGCTCGCTGATGTTCGTGGCCTGCCGCTTTTCCAGAGCGGGCATTTCGGACGCGCTGAGCAAGTCGGAATATCCCAGCATGGCAGTGAGCGGATTGTTGATCTCGTGCGCCGCTCCACCCACCAACTGGCCGAGTGAGGCGAGTTTTTCGGATTGAATGAGTTGCTGCTGCAAGGCTTTCAGATCGTCGAACGAGCGGTTGGACTTATCCAGGAAATAAGCGAGTTCGCCGCCGAGCAGGCGCTGGCGCCAGAAGACCATGACACCCATAACTGCCGTCGCCAGCAAGCTTACGATGATGCGGAAGGTTCTGACCGAGCCCGGCACGGTCGAATCCAGTTCGGAATGGAGCGCCGCCCAGGGCAGAGTGAACAAGGCGAGCATGCTCACGCGCGTGATCCAGATTCCGAGCATCGGTTTCGAGGGTTTGTCACCCGATAAATCGTAGTGCGCGGCGAATAAGGGAGTCGCTGCCATCCAGGCGATCGAAACCGTCAATGGGATGTCATAGACGCTGCCGCTGTAGTACGTCTTGCGGCCGATCGCCCAATTGGCGACGTAGGAACTGGAGGCATAGAGGGCGCTGGCCCCGAGGAGTTGTCCGTAAAGGTGCCGCCATCCGCCCTTCCCCGAATAGGCGAGCACGATCAGGGAGGCGAGAAGAACTATCTTTTCCGTCAGATACGCAAAGTTGAAATTGGCGCTGTAGGTTGCTTCGTCGATCGACACGGTCTGCCACGGGATCACCAGGTAGACGTAAACGAACACCCACCATGTGAGCAGAAGAGTAAAGTCGAGCATGCGGCTGCGTTCGTTGTGGTCATCTTCCTTCAAATGCGGAAGCACGGCGAGAGCGGCGATCATGGGCACCAGATGCAGGAACAGAACGATGTCTCCCAGGAACGGATCGGGCACATCCTGGCGCCGGATGACTTCGAAGTAATTCCACATTCCCTGGTAGGTGAGCCAGAAGATCATGCCCGCGCTCATGAGGATCCAGAAGAGCCGGGTGTGAAAAGCGGTGGAACGGGAGCGGGCAATGTTAGGCAGGTAGGCCGCCGTCGCTACCAACAGCAGCAGACCCTGGATCAGGTCACTGGTAATCGTCAGAGCCGGGCCTCGCCGCATGAACAGAGAAGCTGCTACCTGGGCCAGCGGCAGCGCGATCAGCCATAAGGCCCAGATGTTATTGCGTTTTACCAAGCGGACGACTCCCGCTCCATTCTAGGGCGGCAAGCGGGAGGGTGCAGATTACCGAAGTCATGTGTCAATCCGCGGAGAATTCCATTAGGGTCGGGCCGGGGCGGTTTTGCGAAGGCTGTAATTTTCGCCGTCGATTGCGCGGCGGAAACAAGCTCACTCGCGTAAGATGGAGTTCTTCGAAATAAGCATTGGAGTGGCCGGCTAACTTTGCTGACTAACTTCTTTAACTAACGACGAGTTTAACCAACGACGAGAGACCGTGTCCTGGACTATCCCTCGAAACCGTGATTTATGGCGCTTCCGCGCGCCCCTGAGCGCGGACGAGATTCGGCGCACCGAGCGCTGGCTGGCGACGGCTCGGGTCGCATTGACCATTGCCGCGCTCGTCACTATGGTGATGGAGCCTGTTCGCGGCTTTGCCTATTCACGCGGCCTGTTCTGGCTTTTGACCGTCTATCTGGCGCACGCCGTAGTGGTGCTGCTGCTGGTGCGGGTGCGTCCCGAGTCCACGCGGGCTTTTCGCCTGGTGGTGCACGGGGCTGACATCGTGTGGCCGGTGCTGATTGCGATGTTTGCGCCGGCACAGCGCGGACAGTTCTTTCTGTTTTTCGTTTTCGTGATGGCCGAGGCGGCCTATCGCTGGGGCTTGTGGGAGACGGTTGGCACGGCGGGGGCGGCGGTGGCGCTTTTATGGATCGAGTCGCTCGCGATGCGAGGCGGACTCGAATCGGCGGCCGACCATTGGCTGGCGCTCGTTCACCTTCCGCCGCTTGGCATCAGCGTGCAGGAATTAAATCCGCAACAGCTGGTGATGAGTTCTGTCTACCTGCTGGTGCTGGGCTTCCTGCTCGGCTACATGGCAGAGAACCAGAAGAAGATCAGAGCAGAGCGCGCGGTGATCACGCGCGTTCTCAGTTCTACCCGGGTTGAAGAGGGGCTGACGGGAACGATGCAGCACATACTCGGGGAGGTGATGAGCATCTACGGCGCCCGGCGAGTGATGAGCGCCTCGCAGGAGGCGCACAGCTATCGGGTATTTTTGGCCGAGATCAATCATGCCGCGGACGGGACGCAGCCGCTGCGCTGGCGCGAGGCTGCGCCTGAAAACGCGGCCGCATATCTGTTCGATTCCCCGGCCGAGGCGATATACGCCGCGCGGACTCCCGGCGGTTTTCAAACGGTATTACTGGATCGCAGCGGAAACCGGCTGCGTGATGTCAATCAAAAGTTCCTCGATGCGGTGGCTCAAGTGGAACCCTTTGAGGCACTGGCTTCCGTAGCCCTTGCGTTCGGGGAAGAATGGTCAGGCCGCGTGTTTCTTTTCGATCCGCAACTGATGGGTGCGCCCGAAGAGGAACTGCGCTTTCTGCAGGAATTCGCGCAGCAGGTTGGGCCGGCGATCTATAACGTCTACCTGGTGCGGCGTTTGCGGGAGCGCGCGGGTGCCGTGGAGCGGGCGCGCTTTGCCCGCGAGCTGCATGACGGCGCCATTCAATCGCTGATTGCCGTGGAAATGCAAGTCGACGTTCTGCGACGTCAGTCGGGAACCCAGGCTCCGGTTGTGAATGCGGAATTGGGAAGGATCCAGAAGCTGCTTCGCGAAGAAGTGCTAAAGTTGCGTGAATTGATGCAGGAGATGAAGTCTTTCGAGGTGAACGCCGACCGGCTTCTGGGATTTATCACCGATATGGTGGAGCGGTTCCGGCGCGAGACTGGCGTTTCCGCGCAATTTGTCAGCGAACTGGAGCGCGTCGATCTGCCGCAGAAGGTGTGCCGGGAACTGGCTCGTATTGTGCAGGAGAGCCTGGTGAATGTGCGCAAGCACAGCGGCGCGCGCAACGTGCTGGTGCGCCTGGGGCAGAGAGCGGATAAATTGCAGTTGACGGTTGAGGACGATGGGCGCGGGTTCCCGTTTTCGGGAACCATGTCGCAAACGCAACTGGACACATCTGGAAAGGGACCGGCGGTAATCCGGGAACGGGTTCGCTTGCTTGCAGGCGAACTCACGATAGAATCGAATCCGGGACACGGTGCTCGGCTGGAGATTCGCATTCCGCCGGCAAGAAAGAGCAATCATGGATAAACGTGCGAGCTCCATTCGGATCGTGATCGCCGACGACCATCCCATCTTCCGCGATGGGCTGCGCCGCCTGCTCGAATCGGAAGACGATATGAAGGTGGTGGGCGAAGCCTGTGACGGCCGCGAAGCCGTGAAGCTGGCCACCGAGATCAAACCCGACGTCCTTCTGCTGGATCTGGCCATGCCGCACCACACCGGCCTGGACGCGCTCCGCGATCTGAGCGCGCGCAGCGGAACCTCGGCGGCGGTGGTGCGCATCATCCTGCTTACTGCGGCAGTCGAAAAGAAACAAATCGTCGAAGCCTTGCAGTTGGGAGCGCGCGGCGTGGTGCTGAAGGATTCCGCTACCCAACTTCTGCTCAAGGCCATTCATGCCGTGATGGGTGGCGAGTACTGGGTGGGGCGGGACTGCGTTTCCAACCTCGTCCAATATTTGCGGAACCTGATGCAGACTACGAACGAAGAAACGAAGCAGAAAAAATTCGGTCTGACGCCGCGCGAACTGGAGATCGTCTCGGCGGTAGTCGCGGGCTATGCCAACCGGGAAATTGCCGAGTACTTCAAGATCAGCGAGGATACCGTGAAGCACCACCTCAGCAATATTTTCGACAAACTGGGAGTTTCCACGCGTCTCGAACTGGCCCTGTTCGCGGTCAATCAGGGGCTGCCTCTGAAGACAATCGTGTAAACGGCCATTGCATTTATACGTGACGTACCGGCGAAAAGCCTCGGGTGTTGTTCCCGCGTAAGTCTGAAAGCCCCAATTTATGACCGGAGGTCCTCGGCATGGCACGAAAGTGCTATAGGGGGTCACCCGAGTGCTATTGGGCGGAAGCCATTGTTAACGGTAGTTTAAGAGAACACGACGGCAAACAGTTGCTTGGAGTGCGCAGACTTTTGCGTGTCCGTCGGCCGGAGACGAGACTGTGATCAAGATAATGCGTCAATTGTGGAGTGAGGAAAGCGGTCAGGACGTCGCCGAGTACGCCGTGATGCTAGCAGTAATCCTCGTAATCGTTATTGGTACCGTGCGTCTGATCGGCACCAACGCAAACGCTGTGTTTTCGCAAGTCGGAAGCCAGTTGTTGCCGCAGTAGCAGTTCACCTTGCCAATTACGAAGTGCCGCGGTCTTCCCGTGGATTTTTCCCGAGCGAGTTCTCTGTTTTGAATTTGGCCTGAGTCCGATCTTTCCCCAGGAGTTTTGCGTTTTCGAGCGCCGGCAATTCCGAACTGCAACTTAATGGGACGGAGATGCCGCTGCCGTTTTCTCCGGTGTAGCGGGAGCTGCCTTCTCAGCGTCAAATCTGGTCAAGAAGGGGAAAAATGGCGTAACTTCGAACGGCATCTTTTCGGATGCCGAGGTGACCGCCACTGGTTTCGTTTTGACCAGTTCAGCCTGATCGGTCCAGGGATTCACTCGGACGCGTCCTCCCAGTGGAAGCGCGGCGATCTGGTCGGCCTTCTTCGGGTCAAATTGCGGTGAGGCGGTCATCAAAGCGGACATGCGGGTCGCGTCGCCATTCAGGAGGCTATCTCCAAGGTGGGCCCGGATCAGATTTTTCAATTGTGGAGCGCGCGCCTGCACTGCCTTGAGGAACAGGCCGGCGTTGGCGAGTTTGTCTTTGTAGGGCGAGTTGTTGAGCAGTTCGATCGCCTTCTTATCCGCTGCTTCTTCTTCGCTGCGATCCCGCGCGAAATCCATACGCTGGAAAGTCCGCTCATCCGGGAAGAACATGCGATCGTTGAACGCCATCTTTGTGTTCAGGTGGTGGCCCAGGGCGATGTGCGCCAATTCGTGGGTCAGAATCATGGCCAGGGCAGCTTCGTCGGGCAACACGTCAATCATGCCGCGACTGATGACGATGGTGTGGCCAATCGTGAAGGATTCCAGCGGCGTAGTCAGCAGCACGCGGCATTTGATTTCAGGCTGAAAATCGAGATTGTTGGTCACCATCACGTTGTTGACCACGGTCTGCAGAACCTTGTCGATGTCGCCTTCCGGAGCCAGCAGCCCGATCTGTTGCAGACGGTCCAGCACGTTGAATTCAGCCTGGCGTTCCCAGGCGCGCTGGGCCTCGATGGGCGACGCATCCTGGGCTGCTTGGCTCTGGTCCTGGACTGACTGCGGCGCATCGACCGTGATCTCCGTGAATTCGGAGTTGCGGCGAAGGTCTTTCAGGTTGTAGCCCCAGAGGCGGGTCTGCGCCTTGTAGTTCAAGGTCTGGCCGAGCTTGTATTTGAGGTCGGACTCCTCGGAATAAATCAGCGATGGCAACCAAACACCGGGGCGAAGATTCTGGCGCCAGCTGTCAAAGTGCAGGTAGTAGGCGGCGCGCGGATGAGGATAATAGGTGCCGTTGAAGCGAACGATATTGTAGTCCTGATCTTCAACCCACACCCGTCCCAGAAAACGGCCATTTCCAGCGTTTTTCTTGGGTGCGACATCGATGACAACGCAGCGTACTTCGCCCAAAAACTCGCGGCGGACAAACGTAAAGTCGTAGTACTTGCGCTGAAAGTCCTCGTCGAGGATCACCATCTGTGCAAATCCAAGCGGAAGGAACTTCATCGAGTAAACGTTGCTCAGCTTGCTGAGCATCCGCTTGCCGAGCCCGGCCGTGGTTGGAGAGACGAAGGTATGATCGTCGGCCTCCCCATTGCTCATATCGAGCCGGCCCAGGAAATAAACGTCGCTCACCGGCACGGGTGCGTTCAGCTCCTTGTCTTGCTTAAGATTCTGGAGATAGGTTTCCACCAGAGGGTGCAGTTGCTTCATCTGGGCCACAAAGAAATGCTCGCGTTCAATCATGCGGTCGACCACTTGGTCGAAGCTGGCAGCGGCAGCCGAAGCCTGTTGCGTGGCCTCATCGCGAGCGGCAAGCTGCGGCGCCTGCGGCGGTGCCTGAGCGATCATGAAGGTTGTGCAGATGAGGGCGCAGAGTAGAAAAAGAGCGATCAAAAAGACAGGGGAGTGGCGCATTTTTCAGTTCCGTTTCAATTGGGATACAAGTTAACTACGACGCAAGTTGGAAAACAATATGCAACACCGCCTGAAAATCGGCGGGATGCCCGTCCCTCAAAGCCGGCTTGAACTGAATTTTCTGCGCAGCTTGAATCGCAGATTCATCCAGCCCGTGGCCAAGCCCTTGTACGACTTTCATGATCTTGATCTGTCCGGTCGCCGTGAAGACGACATCGAGTAGAACCTCGCCTTCTACCTTGAGCTGGCGTCCTTCTTCAGTGTAAACCGGACGGGGCTTATAAGTGATCTCAGCCGGGACCGTTTTCACAACGGGTGCGGCGGATTTCTTGGCCCCAGGGTCCGCGACCACATCCGCGTCCCCGAAACCACCCTGACGTACGGTACCACGCGAGGCGGAAACTTTGCCCGAATTGTCACCCGTGGCAACGCCATTTCCAAAGCCAGCGCTCGCGATTACACCGCGTGCTCCGTGCGCTCCACCCGTGCCATTGCCGTAACCGGGACCATTGGGCATGTCGAAGCTGCCCGCCTGCGCAATCGTAATCGGACGCCCGTGATTCTCGCGCGCCGCTACGCCGTTCGGATCTCCAAAGCCGCCGGTCTGCACCTTCTCGGGCGCCGCAGCCATGGTCGGCGTGGCCGAACTTCCGGTGGAAAAGACGTTGGTCTTGACGAGTTGCTTCGGGATGATTGGTTTCACGTCCGGCAGCGATTCCTTGTTGGCCACCATCATCACCTTCGGCGGCTGAATGTCGGCAGGCAGAGGCGTCTTGTGGGTCACAAGTTCGACCGGAACGCGCAAAGCCTGCGGGCGCGGCGTCACGACCTCTGCGAGCTTGGGCTCGGGCCTCGGGAAATTCTTGACCGGGGCCGGTTCTTGCGGGATTGGAGGCGGCGTATCCACCAAGCGGACAAAATGGTAATCGTGCGCGGGAAGAACGAGCACTTCAGGGTAGGCGATGGCCGCGATCAGAAAAAACGTTATCGCCAGCGACTGTACGCCGTAACTGAGAAGCAACTTTCCCCACGGGGGTCGCTGTTCGGGAAGAAGGCCAAGCGTCAGTTGCGCAACCTGAGTATCCATGTCCGGCACCTCAAAATAACTACCCGCCGGCATGTTTGCCAGCAGAAGCGCTGAACCCCACGAGCGGCAGTTTCAGAACTGCGGAGAAGGTTCGAGAGAACCACACTTCCGATCAAGTGAAGTGCACGCCGAAGGCCATTTTCGACGAACACCCTTCACTTTAAGCTGCGGTGAAACGGCGACTTACATCGGGATGTGCCTATCCTAACAGACCGAAAAGGCTCGCTTGCAATGTTTTTCCTATTTGGGAGGGAAAAATCGGAAAGGGAATGGGAAGATTTTCCCGAACTGGCAAGGCCCAACATGTCAGCTTCCAAACCGCGATATGTGGCCCCAAAACGCGGCAAACATGCACTTCTGAGTACGGTTCCAGGTAGCCAACCGAGGCCTAAAGAACCTCCTCAAGAATTGAGGGAACTTTGGAATAGAAATGCCCCGAAGCCGGCCGAATCCCTACTCGGCCTCTTCTTCCTCGAGCTTGATGCGCAGGGATTTGAGAAACTTCAAATCCTGATCGCTGATCTTCAATTCCGGGTTGGTAGTGAGCGTGGAAACAAGCGATTCCTTGTCGGTCGTGCGTTCGCCCTGCTTGCTGACGCCAATGGTCGCTTCGAGAACCAGAAAAATGTCGTAGCCGCCTTCCTTGATGCGGGCCACGACTTCGGCGATCTGTTCGGAATCGGAGAGCGATCCATTGATCGCCTCGCCAAGCTCCTTCATAAGCTGCTTCAGTTGCTGGTCCACTCACTCCCCCGATTTGCTGCCCAAGGATTTATTGCCTTTTTCCTGCCTTCTCAGAGCCGCCGCCGAACCCCGTCACAACCCGTTGTGATGCCAGCCACCGTTATTGTACGCTCGGCCACTGCTAAAATCATCAGAATGATCGCGAGAATGACCGCGGCCTGGAAAGAGAAAACGAAGGTGAAAAAGCTTGCACTGGTCATGCGCGTGGCCGGCCAACAAGTTGCGCGCAGCCGGACAGGTGGCGCGCTGGTCAAGGGATTGCGCGCGACGGCCGCCTCGTTCGGGAAGGTGTTGCACCAGCTCTGGCTCGAAGTCACTGGATTCACCTTTCTGGCGATCGCCGCCATCGGGGCGATCGAAGGGTATCGCGAATACGGGAAGTATCATGCCGGGCTGGAGGCGGGTCCTGGCAGGGTGATTCTGGCTGTGTGCTTTACGCTTTCGTTCGCCTGGTTCGGCCTGACTTCGTTTATCCGGATCAAAAGAAAGCAATAATTCGAGGTTCCCAATATGAGTGACGCCGTCAAGGCGGTCGATCCGATCGCGAAGCCTCCCGCCAAGCCGAAGCCGCCAGCGGCCGAGCAGCAGACCTCATCTCACATTTCGGTCCGCCCACTTTATACGCCCACTGATCTAGCCGGCTCCGATTACGACCGCGACCTCGGCTACCCGGGCGAGTTTCCCTTCACGCGCGGCGTGCAGGCCACCATGTATCGCGGCCGCCTGTGGACGATGCGCCAATATGCAGGCATGGGCGATGCCGAGGAATCGAACAAGCGCTACAAGTATCTGCTCGCGAACGGCACCACGGGCTTGTCGGTGGCCTTCGATCTGCCCACGCAAATTGGCCTCGATTCCGACAATGCCGCTGGCCATGGGCGAGGTGGGCAAAGTCGGCGTGGCGATCGATTCGATTGAAGACATGCAGCGCCTGTTCGACGGCATCGAACTGACCACGATTTCGACCTCGATGACGATCAATGCCACGGCGTCGATTCTGCTGGCTTTGTATGTTGCGGTCGCGCGGCGGCAGGGCGCGGACATCCGCAAGCTCTCCGGCACCGTGCAGAACGATGTGCTCAAGGAGTACATTGCGCGCGGAACTTATATTTATCCGCCGCAGCAGGCCATGCGCATCATTACCGACCTGTTTGCCTGGACGAACGAGAATGTCCCTGACTGGAATACGATCTCGATCTCCGGCTACCACATGCGCGAAGCGGGATCGACCGCGGTACAGGAGGTCGCTTTCACGCTGGGTAACGGCATTGCATATGTAGAGGCCGCGATCAAGGCTGGGCTCGACGTGGATAAGTTCGCCCCCCGGCTCTCCTTCTTCTTCAATGCCCACAGCAACTTCCTGGAAGAGGTAGCAAAGTTCCGCGCCGCCCGCCGCATGTGGGCGAAGATCATGCGCGACCACTTCAAGGCAAAGAATCCAAAATCGTGGATGCTGCGCTTCCACACGCAAACGGCTGGCTCCACGCTAACCGCGCAGCAGCCCGAGAACAACATTGTGCGCACGGCGATCCAGGCGATGGCGGCGGTGCTCGGTGGGACGCAGTCTCTGCATACCAATTCGTTTGACGAGGCGCTCGCCCTGCCGACCGAAGCTTCGGCGCGGATCGCGTTGCGCACGCAGCAGGTCATTGCGTTTGAATCTGGCGTGCCGCAGACGGTCGATCCGCTGGCGGGCTCGTACTACGTCGAATCGCTGACCAATGAAATCGAGAAGCGCGCCAGCGACTATCTCACGAAGATCGAAACCATGGGCGGAATGCTGAAGGCGATCGAACGCGGATACGTGCAGCAGGAGATCCAGAACGCGGCCTATGAATATCAGCAATCGGTCGATCGCGAATATTCGGTGGTGGTCGGCGTGAACCGGTTCCAGGCCCATGAAGAGAAGTCGGTGCCACTGCAGCGCATCGATCCGGCGCTCGAGCCGAAACAGATAGAGCGGTTGCGGGCGCTGCGTGCGAAACGCAATCCGCAGACCTGGCAGGCGGCAATCAAAGCTGTCGAAGACACCGCCCGCTCAGGGGATAACCTGATGCCGCGCATTCTGGCCGCCGTGGAAGCCAACGCCACCGTGGGCGAGATCTCCGACGCCATGCGAAGAGTCTATGGGGAATACAAAGAAGCGGTCGTGATTTAGACGGCTGCGGAAGGTCCTATTCTCGATCGTGCGACTTCTGTCGGCTCATCGATTCTACCGTCTTGTAATCGCAGGCCGTCCGGCAAACTTCGCAGTAGAGCAAGCCGTCTGTACACAAGTGCACGTCGAGTTCTGACTGGCAGAGGATGCAAAATTTGTCGCAGCAGCAACTCGACTCAGGCTGCTCGCATTGCGCGCAGAGGACGCGGCGAACTGTATCCGTGGACATATTTGCAGTGTAGCGTCCCGGGACCGGGCCGCGAAACGTGACAGAGGTAACACGGCAAGTCAAAAGTAAAAATTCAAATTGTAGAAGTAAACTACACGACTGTGCGGAACTAGAGGCTTTTACTTCCGCAATTTGACTTCTGCCTTTTGACTTGCCGTTCTGACCTTGCTGCTTCTCCAGCCCAGGTGATAACTTAATCAGTTCCAGATACCCGGCAGCCCAGCCCTGTCGACCGAGGCTTCTCTTGTCCGCCGCCCCAGTGATTCCGCCGACTGTTCGCAAGACCGCGCTGAACGCGGTCCATCGCCAGATGGGCGCGAAAATGGTTGAGTTCAACGGCTGGGATATGCCGGTCGAATATCCTGCGTCCATCGGATGCGGCATCGTTAACGAGCACATGGCCGTCCGCACCGGCGTCGGAATTTTTGACGTCAGTCACATGGGTGACATTCGGCTCGCCGGCCCCGGCGCCCTCGCCGCTGTGCAGCATATCTCGATGAATGACGCCTCACGCCTCGCCATCGGCCAGGCGCAATATTCCGCGCTGCTTTATCCCGAAGGAACGTTTGTGGACGACGTCATCGTTCACCGCCTGGGCGAAGATGAATACCTGCTCGTGATCAACGCCGGCACGCGCGAAAAAGATTTCAACTGGGTGCGGGACAATACGCGCCAGTTCGATTGCAAGGTCGAACATCTCTCCGACGATTTCACCCAGATTGCGATTCAGGGCCCGAAGGGCGTGAACCTGCTGCAGAAACTCACCGACGCCGATCTGAGCGCGGTGAAATTCTATTGGGTGACGCGCGGAACCTTATGTGGCCTGAAGAATATCCTGATGGGCCGCACCGGCTACACCGCCGAAGATGGCTTCGAAGTTTATATCCCGTCCGATGAAGCCACCAGCGCCCGCGTCTGGTACGCGATTCTCGATGCGGGCAAAGAGTTTGGCGTTGTCCCCTGCGGATTGGGTGCGCGCAACACGCTTCGCCTCGAAGGCAAACTGCCGCTCTACGGACACGAAATCTCCGACACGATCAACGTCTGGGAAGCGGGCCTCGACCGCTGGTGCAAAATGGAAAAGCCGGAGTTCATCGGACGCGCAGCACTGGAGAAAGCTCGCAGTGAAGGCTTGAAGCGTACGCTAGTCGGCCTTGAAATGATTGATCGCGGCATCGCCCGCGACGGCTATAAAGTTCTTGACGATAGTGGCCGCGAAATCGGCTACGTCACCAGTGGATCGCCCGCGCCGTTCCTGAAAAAGAATATCGCGCTCGCCTATGTGCCGCCCGCGCACGCCGCGCTTGGAGCGACAGTGAGAGTTGACATCCGCGGACAAGGCGTAAAGGCGCAAGTCGTGCCGACGCCGTTTTACAAGCGTCCAAAGAAAGTTTGACCGTAGCGCCGGCATTTTGCCGCCGGGACGGCGGCGCTACCAAGATCGAAGCGCTACGAAGATCCAAGTCAGGAGCCATAATCGAATGTCATATCCGGCCGACCGCAAATATACGAAAGAACATGAATGGATCTCCACCGATGGCAAAATCGGCATCACCGCCCATGCCCAGGATTCTCTGGGAGACATCGTTTTCGTGGAACTCCCCAAGGTGGGCGCCGAACTTTCCGCGGGAAAGACATTTGGCACAGTTGAATCAGTCAAGGCCGTTTCGGATTTGTATGCTCCCGCCTCCGGAACCGTGACCGAAGTGAATGGCGAACTGGCCACCGCTCCCGAAAAAGTCAACAAAGACGCCCACGCCGCCTGGATGGTCAAGATCGCGATCAAAGATCCGGCTCAACTGAACGCTCTGCTTTCGGCCGCCGACTACGAAAAATTTGTAAGCGAAGAGGCCGGACACTGAAAGGCATTGCAGAAGTTAGAAGTCAGATTGAAGAAGTAAAAGCCTGCGCTTTCAGCCGCAGCGGTGGGATCGAGGGCCTTTACTTCTGCAATTTGACTTCTGACTTCTGCAATTGTGACGCGCCTCACGTCGTTCCGTTCCTCAACGTGCCACAATCGAAGCGACGGCTGCCGACATCAAATTAGGGTTCTTATGAGATATCTTCCCAAATCTCCCTCCGATCGCGAAGCCATGCTGAAGGCGATCGGGATCCGTTCCGTGGACGATCTTTTCTCGCCCATCCCCCCGCAATTTCGCGTGACGCGCGATCTGGCCATCCACCGCCAAATGGCGGAGTCCGAGATTGTCGACTGGTTCAAGCAGCGCGCGCAGGAAAACGGGGAGGGCTACACCAGCTTCCTCGGCGCGGGAGCGTACTTCCACTACCGGCCGGTTGTGATCGACGCCCTCGTGCAGCGCGGCGAATTTCTCACCTCGTATACGCCCTACCAGGCCGAGTTCGCGCAGGGAACGTTGCAGGCCATCTTCGAATTTCAAACCATGATCGCCGACCTCACCGGTATGGACCTCGCGAATGCCTCCATGTATGACGGTTCGACGGGCGCGGCCGAAGCCGTGATGATGGCCGTCCGCATCACCGGCAAGCGCGGAGCGGTGGTGGCGCGGAGCCTGCAT
Source organism: uncultured Acidobacteriaceae bacterium (assembly GCA_963821295.1). GTDB lineage: Bacteria > Acidobacteriota > Terriglobia > Terriglobales > Acidobacteriaceae > Acidiflorens. Next base: position 272,389 of record CAWGDB010000007.1, read on the forward strand.
CCCGAATACCACGAAGTCATCCGCACCTACGCGACTCACCAGAGCATTCCGTTGTCGTCGATCGATTACACCGACTCGGGACGAATCGACCTGAAAGCGCTCGAAGCAGCCATCGGCAACGACACCGCGTGCGTGCTCATTCAGTCGCCAAATTTCTTTGGGACTATCGAGGATGTGGACGCGGTTGCCGAAATCGCCCACAAACACGGAGCGTTGCTGATCGTTTCGATCGCCGAGGCTGTGTCGCTCGGCATCGTCGAACCGCCACGCTCTGCCGACATCGTCGCCATGGAGGCGCAATCGTTCGGCGTTCCTCTAGGTTTCGGAGGGCCATACTGCGGAGTTCTCGCGACCAAAGAAAAATTCGTGCGCCAGATGCCGGGCCGTCTCGCCGGCCAAACCGTCGACAAGAATGGCAAGCGCGGATTCGTCCTCACCCTCGCCACCCGCGAGCAGCATATCCGGCGCGAGAAGGCGACCTCCAACATCTGCACCAACCAGGCGCTGGTCGCCCTGATGGTGAACATCTTCATGACCGTCTACGGCAAAGTCGGACTCAAAGAGCTGGCAAAACAAAACCTGGCGAAGACCGCATATGCGGCCGGCCAGTTCTCGAAGCACGCCAAGGTCCTGTTCGCGGGCGCGCCCCGCTTCAATGAGTTTGTGGTTGAGTCGAGCGAAGATCCCTACGCGATCAACTCCCGCCTGCTCGGCCACAAAATTGTCGGAGGCCTGCCGCTCAAAAAGTTCTATCCCGAACTCGGCCACGCCGCCCTGTGGTGCTGTACCGAACTGACCACGCGTTCGATGATCGACACCGCCGTCGGCCTCGTCGCCGACAGCGAACGCGCTGTACGAAGTATGAAGGAAGTCGAAGAAGTGACGCGATGAACCAGTGGCAAGCGGCAGGGATTGGACGCTATTCATGCCCGATATGCATACAGTTCTAAGGCCGCCATATATTTTCTTGGTCCTTGGGTGCATCTCCATGTCCGTCGGTGTAATTTCGACGTGTTCCGGAGAAACGTGGGCACGCTATGGTCGTGTGATCCGCCGTGACAAAGAACCGAAGCAGTTTTGGGAGGACGTCGTAGCCTCTTATCTCATTGGTGTTTGTTTCATTGGCTACTTCTTGTATAAGGTTTCAAACTGAGCAGTCCAATTGATTTGCCAATAACTATGAAACACATCACTCGCAAAGCCACGCGTCACATCAGCCAGAACGAAGGCCTGATCTTCGAGAAGTCCTCGCCCGGCAAAGCCGCCTGGAAACTTCCGCCGCTCGATGTCCCCGAAGTCGACACGGCGAAACTCCTCGGCAAACACGAGCGCCAGGACATGGGCTCCCTGCCCGAAGTCAGCGAGATCGAAATCATCCGCCACTTCACGCGCCTTTCCACCTGGAATTACGCCATCGATCTCGGCATGTATCCGCTCGGCTCCTGCACCATGAAGTACAACCCGCGCGTCAACGAATTCGTCTCGCGCATCGAAGGCCTCGCCAACGGACATCCCTACCAGCCCGAAAAGGTCTCGCAGGGCGCGATGCGCATCATGAAGACGCTGAGCGATTGCCTGCTTGAAATCACCGGCATGGATGCGATCACTCTTCAACCCGCTGCCGGCGCCCACGGAGAACTGACCGGCCTTCTGATGGTGCGCGCCTACCATCACGCGAAAGGGCGTCCGCGCAAGAAGATTCTGATTCCCGATTCCGCTCACGGCACCAATCCCGCGACGGCCGCCATGGTTGGCTACGCGGTCGAAAATTTGAAGTCGGACAGCCGCGGCATGGTCGACGTAGCCGCGCTCGAATCGCAGATGAACGAAGACGTGGCCGCGCTCATGGTCACCAATCCCAACACGCTCGGCGTCTTCGAGCAGGAGATTCACAAGATCGCCGAACTCATGCACGCCAAAGGCGGCCTCCTCTACATGGATGGCGCGAACATGAACGCGCTCGTCGGCAAGACTCGCCCCGGCGATTTCGGCGTGGATCTCATGCACCTGAACCTGCATAAAACTTTTTCCACGCCGCATGGTGGAGGCGGTCCCGGCTCCGGCCCGGTCGCGGTGAAAAAAATTCTCGAGCCCTTCCTGCCCACGCCCGTCCTGATCACCAAGCCCGAGGGCACGCTCGGCTTCGAATACAACCGTCCGCAATCAGTGGGCCGCGTGCGGGCCTTCTACGGAAACTTCGGAATGTTCATCCGCGCGCTCGCCTACATTTTTGCCAACGGCCCCGACGGTCTTCGCCAGACCACCGAAGATGCCGTGCTCAACGCCAACTACATCCGCAAAGGTTTGGAGGGCGTATACGACCTGCCGTACGACACGCCCTCCATGCACGAAGTTGTCTTCAGCGATAAAGTGCAGTCGAAAAAAGGCGTCCGCACCATGGACCTGGCCAAACGCTTGATCGACTACGGATTCCACCCCTACACAACGGCGTTTCCATTGATCGTCGCAGGCGCGCTCATGATCGAGCCAACCGAGAGCGAGCCAAAAGAAGAACTCGATCTGTTCATCGAGGCCATGAAGTCGATTGCGGAAGAGGTGGAAGAAGATCCGCAGTTCGTGCTCGATGCTCCGCACAACACGCGTATCTCACGCCTCGATGAGACCGCCGCTGCAAGGAAGCCGATCCTGCGCTGGAAGCCAGAAGCCTAGGGACGTGTGGCAATTGTGTGTGTGTGTGTTAGATGGTCGTGTGGGGACGGGCGCCTCGCCCGTCCAAGCCGAGCGAAGCTCGGCAGCTCACGCCTTCTGCGCGCGCGCCTTCTGTTTCTGCTTATACATCGCGGCGTCGGCGTGTTCCACCACATCCTTGAGCGTCTGTCCCGGCTGCCATTCAGTCAGCCCGATCGCGGCGTCGATGTGGACCTTCACCTCGCCCGTCCCCTTACCGGTTTTGATCGTGTAGTCGCCGAATACCCACTTATTCACGCGCTCGATTTGAGCGGTCCCTCCGGCGAGGTCGCAGTCCATCACCAGCATGAATTCATCTCCGCCCCAGCGCCCGATCAGGCCACTGCCCCGCATGGCCGAGCGCAGTTCCTGGGCAAACTGTTGCAGCAGGCTGTCGCCGGCCAGGTGTCCCTGCTGGTCATTGATCCGCTTCAGCTTGTTGACGTCGAGCATGGCCGCGCAAAAAGGCTGCTTGCTGGCAATGCGTTGTTCGATCCTTCCCTCGAGGTTGCGCCGGTTGGCGAGCCCGGTGAGCGCGTCGCGTAAGGCAAGCTCTTCCACTTCTTTCAGTTTTGTTTCGTAGGTCGAAACCTCGGTCTTCAGTTGGCTCACTAACTTGTTGCTGTCCTGCTCCATCTTGTCCACATAACTCTTCAGTTCGAGCGCTTCCTTGACCAGCGATGCGCGGACTTTCGTCAGATCCTCAAGGCTCGAAATGGTCTTCAGACGGTCTGTGAACTGGCCGAACTGGGCGGTGTAATGATGGTCGCGTTCTCCCACCGATTCGGCGGTGCGCGCCAACATGGTTAGCAGCTCTTTCACTTCCGTGGTTCTTGCCTGGTAGAACTTCTTGGTGCGGTCCTCCCAGAGCGCGAATTGCTCGCCCACCCCGCACTCGGCCTCCTGCAAAGTAGGAACTGTGAGCGCGCCCTCCAGCCGATTTTCAACCTGGGAAAGATTCTGTTGCAGATCGCAGCCCACCGGCGGACAAGCCTGCGCAGCGCTCGTACCTGCTGCCGTCAGCGCGGAGCGATAGGCCTGCAAGGTCGCCGCCAGCAATTCGGTAGGGTCTTCGGTCTTTGTCTTTGTTTTTGCCGAAGCCTCCTCTGGATTCATCTCCAGATATTTTTTTAACGAGATCACGATTCAGTTTCTCCTGCTCCAAGGTTCGGAGCGCAAACGCCGGCATGAACACATATCCTATCGATCTATCGGCACTTCTCTTTGTAACCTTAGTTACTTCCGGTGAATTGGCTACCAATCCACTTCTAATCTTCCGCTAAGCATGACTGCCGGATAGATGTCTATGGGAGAAGAAATCTGCACGAAATGCCGATATGGCCCTAGCACTATCGCAAGGGCATGCTACCTGGCGGCTATCTATGAGAGTCGCGAGTGAGGATGCCAGTCGGCTGTAAGTCAAAACAGCGTAGCTTGCCAGTCGAAAGGCAATTTTATGAAGCCTGCTTCGGTTGGCCGTTTCCCCCGCGGCTTGTTTCTTATGTTTGTCCTGGTTGTTTCGCCCACTCTAAGCCTGGCCCAACCTGCTGTCGATTTTGTTGCTCCACGCTCGCCTTCACCGTCGCACTGCGGTAACGGTGTTCCCACTTACCTTGGTGGATACCTTTCGGACGGCAAGTTTCATCCAGCTTCCACGCATTCCTGCAGCCCACAGGGGAAATCTTCATCGCGCTACAAGCCAACCCGCGAGGCTGGATTGCGATCGGCTGAGGTGCCTCCCTTCGTTGACCTTCATCCCCTCGAATATGTGATCGAAAACTATCAACCTCCAGCCCGCGCCCAGAGACCTCCGAAGCGCCGGCTCGCCCTCGCGAGTCTGCGGGATGGAATTGTCACCGCGGTCTACGGTCGCGAAAAAGCTCTGCTTGCTCCCCAACACGTGACCGTCGACTCTCACGGTCGCGTCATCATCTCCGATCCTGGCGCCGGGGCCGTCCACGTGTTGGATGGCACTCAGTCCTTCCGCATCGCAGCCGGTGCAAACCGCCGCTTGCTCCAGCCCGGCGGAGTCGACGTCGATGCCGACGATAACATCTACGTCGCGGATCCTCTTGGTGGCGCGGTTGTAGTCTACGATCGTCTTGGAAACTTCCTGCACGACATCGGAAAAATCGGCGATGAGACTCTCTTCCACTCCCCAACTGCCATCGCCGTCGACCGCAAGAATGGCCGCTTGTATGTTCTCGACACTCCCCGCGACGTTCTCTTCATAACCGATCTGGAAGGCAATATTCTCAAGCGGTTTGGCAAGGGAAGAGGTTCCCCGATCGGGCGATATGTACACGCGGTAATTCCCATGGATCTCAACACACCTACGGAAATTGCACTCGGCAACAACAAGTTAGCTGTGTTGGATTCCAACTCATCGCGAATCCGCATCCTGGATCTGCAGTGTAACGTTCTCGGTCAATTCAATATTCGAGATCTCCCGGGACTCGAACCTCCGGATGCGGCCGGCCTGGGCTGGGACTCAACAGGCAATCTCTATGTCAGCGACGCCAGCGGTTCCATCATCCAAAGATACGATCAGGGAGGGCATCTGATAAGTTCGTTCGGACGGTTTGGCTATGGCAGCGGCGAATTCGATGCTCCGTCAGGCCTATGGATTGATGCGACAAACCGGATGTATGTCGCGGACACCAATAACCGCAGAGTCCAGATGTTTCAGCTGGATACTTCTTCGGATCCAAAGATAGTCCGCAAATAAAGAAGCACATAGACGCGACCAGCAAAAAAAGCCCCGGGAGTGTCCGGCTCCCGGGGGCTGTTTGGTGAACGATCTAGGATCTTATGCTTCCGCCGCAGCGCCTTTGATCGTCCACCGTAACTGCGGCGGCAACTTTGCTGTATTCTTCGGCAAAATATCCAGATAGATTACCGCGTACCGGAAGATCATCACCGCGGCCGTCAGCACCATCAGCGTGGCCGCAAACTCAGTCCACTGCGGCACGTAGTAGACTCCCGAGCTACGCTGCAACCCGGTCACCGAGACATCCACCCGGTTCGTCATGAAGCCGCCCACGATCATGGCGCAGGTCCAGTACAGCTTTTGCGGATCGTTGCGCACCTTCTCTATGCTCAGCAGCACGACCGGCGCAATTACCAGTAGCGCGGCCTCCAGCCAGAAGGAGAGTGTCTCTTCCCGCCACATGAACATATACCGCAGCGCCTCGTTCCGCGACAGGTCGACCACGCGAAAGATCGCATAGATAGCCAGGAGTGGCGCGATCACCCGGCTCACTTCCGCCAGGATGCGCGGATCGAGCTTCACATCCAGCGACCGGATCGAAAGATACAGCGCCATGATCGTGACCGCCAGGCCAGCCGGGATCGCCGACAGGTAGAAAAGCGTCGTGAGGTTCGGGCTGTACCACAGTGGATCAAGCTTGCCCTCGGTCAGCAAGTAAAGGCCGCCGAGAAAGGACTGGTGCAGTGAGGAGAGAACCACGCCGATCAGCACCAGCGCGATTAATACTTCGTGGTGCCACTTCAGGTACCAGTCGCGCAATCTCACAAATGGAATTTTCTCCACCAGCGCCGGTGAGAATTCCAGCGCCAGCACGGTCGAGTAGAGCATCACGCACCAGGAAACCTCGAACAGCATCGAGTGCCGGTTCCACATGACAATTGGGTGCCAGATGCGCCACGGCAATCCCAGTTCGTACATCATGCCGGCAATCACGCTCGAGTATCCGAGGAAAGACACCAGAACCGCCGCGCGCAGTACTGGCCGGTAGCGTTCGAAGCCGAGCAGATAGACAGCTGCCGCAATCGCGAATCCTCCCGCCGAGAGTCCCACACCGCACAGCGTGCCGATTCCGACCCACAGCCCCCAGGGTTGCGCGTCAGTTAGATGCGTTGCCCGAGCGAAGCCCAGTGCGAACCGGGCATAAGTGGCATAAAGTCCAGCCGCGAAGATCAGCGCCACAATCACGCGCCACAATGTCACTGTGGGAAGAGTCACCTTCGAAAAATCAAATTTGGGCAGGTTGCGAGTCATAACCTAGCTCCTTTCCGTATCGTTATTGTTAACGTTGTCGCTGTCGTCGTTGCGGCCAACGCCGCGGCCATTGTCGTGGTTCGAGACGCGCGGCCTAGGGTATGCAATCGTGCCTTCCGCCCGAGCGACCGCCTCTCGCCGTTGAGTGATCCAGTACAAGCCCGAGAGCAGACTGCCGCCTACCAGCACCACCGTGGGCACATCGCCCAGAGCATTGGCGGTCAGCACTGGCATCGGCTGTTTCGGAGGCGCCGCGAACCCCAACTTCTCAAACGGCACATCGGAGATGAAGAACACCGAAGTGCCGCCAGCTTCTTCGCTCCCGTAGATGTGCTTGACATAGCCGCCGCCCAGAATCCGGCGCTCCGCCTCGTCAAGAATGTCGTCGCGCCATCCGACGGTAGACGCTCCCGTAGGACAAGCTTCCACGCACGCCGGAGGCTTTCCCGCCATCTGCCGCGCCGCGCACATGTCGCATTTCTTGACGAATGGCACCAGCTTGTTCCACTCGTAGCGCGGCACGCTGAACGGGCAGGCCACCAGGCAGTATCGGCATCCGATGCATTTGCTCGCGTCGTAGGTCACCGGTCCGAGTGCTGTTTTCTTCAGTGCGCCCACCAGGCAGGCCGACGCGCAGGCCGGCTGCTGGCAGTGATTACACAGTTTGCGGACGAACTTCTCGCCATGCTCTTCGATCACCGTTAAGTTGGTGGGCGAGAGCTTCGGCTCGCTCTCTGCCGGAAAGCCGTGTACCTGCTTGCAAGCCTGTTCGCAGCTCCGGCATCCGATGCATTTGGTGATGTCCACCAGGATTGCTTTTGTGCGTTCCATAATTTCCTCTTTCTCGTGTGGAGCGACGGGCGCCTCGCCCGTCCAGTTCTACTTATGCCAGGAAGAACTCACGCAGCAGGCTTTGCCGAGTCTCGGGTGCAACCCGCGTCAGCAGGCCCCGTTCCGGCAGACCGCCATCGGCGGCCATGGCCTGCGACATCTCCGGAACCATGCTCGTCAGCCGCGTCAGGCAGTTCTGCATCCAGGGAGCGACCATCGGTCCTTGCACCAGGTTCTTCTGGTTCACCTGCAGGTCAGGAGATTTCAACAGCGCGATCCACCCTTTTTCGTAGGGATCGCGCACAATGGTCTTCGGATCTTCGACCGCATCGTGGTTGACGGCCATGATTACGCCTTCGACGGGAGAAACCATGTCGATCGCGGTCTTGCCGCAGTGGATCGTCATGATCTTCTGGCCCTGACGCACCCATCGGTTCTCGCCAATCACATCGATCCTGTCGATCTGCCCAATCAGGTTGGCAGCGAAGCTGTCGATTCCAATGCGCGCATCATTGGGGCTTTCTCTCAACCCCCAGGTGTGCCCGGGATGAAACCAGTACCCCTGCGGTATCGCCAGACCGGCCGAGCCCTCCATCCTGGGAGTAGCGATCGGTCCCAGCGCCGGCTGCGGACGTGCGGCCAGTTCATAAACCTCCGGCGAGCGGAAATAACTGATCGTGATGATCACGAGAAACATCAGCAGGACAAAAAGAATAGACATATCGCTCCTCCTAAGTGCTCGGGGCTGTAGCGCAGCTCCGGAAATCGTCGTGTGGCTGCGGGCGACTCGCCCGTAAGGCGTGGCCGTGTAGCGCGGGCATTCTTGCCCGCGTTTCCAGTGAGCGGCAGGATTCCGCTTTCCTCGTTCTCGCTCGCAGTCCCCGCGTTTGCATCGCCTGAATCACACTGTCTATGTGCACGCGCGTGCCAAACTTTTGAGCAGGGAAGAGCACCACAAGAATCATCAGCTTGGGAGGAAGTTCAACGAGTTAGCGGAGCGAGCGTTACGCTAGCCCCAGCAATTTGCTAATGCGTTCTGCGGACCGAAGGTAGGTACTGCATTTTGCAGTGGTCGCGTGCCGAGGGTGCAAACGGAGTAGAGACAGGGCTTGCCCGTCTCCGCTCTTGCTAGAATCGCGAGGGACCGAAAAATGCCCGACCGCCAGCAGGCCGAACACCACTACTATGCCGCCCTCGACCACGTAGCCGAAGGCAACGACGAACAGGCCGTTGAGGACTATCGCCAATCCCTGGCCGCCGACCCCACCTTCACCGACGCCCTTCACGGCCTGAGCCGCGCCCTCCAGAATCTAAACCGCCTCGACGAAGCGATCGAAGTCTCCAACCGCCTCGCGGAATTAGATCCCGACGACGTCCTCGCCCATACCAGCCTGTCGATCATCTATCAGAAGAAGGGAATGGTTCCCGAAGCCGAAGCCGAAGCCAACAAGGCCCGCATTCTGGGGTGGAAGCAGCAGTTGAAGAAGGGAAGTGGCTAGTGCTTTTCGGCACCGTTGCCGGTGTTGACGATCACCCAGATGGCGAAGCTCGACCCGCAGAGGCCGGTAGGCGAGTGGCGTCACGCGTAGGGTTGTACCTCTCAATTGTGGCGTGGGCTAAGCGTCCGTCTGTATTTCCAGGTCGCTGTGCTCCCAACCCTCGCTGCGGGTTTAGAATTGCCTCATGCGTGAAGTCATTATCGCTTCCTCCGTCCGTACTCCTGTCGGCCGCGCCTTCAAAGGGACGCTGCGCGCTACCCGTCCCGACGAACTCGCCGCTGTTGCGATCAAGGGCGCGCTTGACCGCCTGCCGCAACTTGATCGGAAAGAGATTGAAGACGTCATCCTCGGCTGCGCCATGCCAGAGGCTGAGCAGGGAATGAACGTCGCCCGCATCGCCTCGCTGCGCGCGGGATTGCCGGTTGAAGTTTCGGCCGTCACCATCAACCGCTTCTGCTCCTCGGGACTGCAAGCCATTGCTATGGCGGCCGAACGCATCATGAGCGGCGGCGCGGAGGTCATGGTCGCGGGAGGGACCGAATCGATGTCGCTGATCCCGATGGGCGGCAACAAGATTTCGCCCAATCCCTGGCTCGTCGATCATTATCCCGACGCGTATCTTTCCATGGGCCTGACCGCCGAGCGAGTTGCCGAGCGCTTCGACATCACACGCGAGCAGTGCGATGAATTCTCGCTGCGCAGCCACCAGAAAGCGCTCGCCGCCATTGCCGCCGGCAAGTTTGAAGAGGAGACAGTGCCTGTGCCGGTGAGTTTTACCACTCCAAACGGCTCGAAACCGAAACGCCAGGAAATTACCTTCAAAGCCGACGAAGGCCCGCGCGCCGATACGTCACTCGAAGCGCTCCGCGCGCTCAAGCCGGCCTTTCACATGAAAGGCGTGACCACCGCGGGTAATTCCTCTCAGATGTCTGACGGAGCCGCAGCCGCGGTCGTCATGTCGGCCGAGCGGGCGAAGGCGCTGGGAATCACACCGATCGCGCGCTATGTCGCTTTCGCCACGGCCGGATATAAGCCGGAAGAAATGGGACTCGGCCCCGTGTTTGCCATCCCCAAGGCGCTCAAACTGGCCGGGCTGAAGCTCTCGGACATCGACGTGATCGAACTGAACGAAGCATTCGCAGCGCAGTCGCTGGCGGTCATTAAAGAGGCTGGCCTCGATCCGGACCGAGTAAATCCCAACGGAGGCGCGATCGCACTAGGGCATCCGCTGGGCTGCACGGGCGCAAAATTGACGGCGAGCGTGATCCGCGAAATGAAGCGCCGCAAGGCCCGTTACGGCATGGTGACCATGTGCGTCGGTGGAGGCATGGGCGCGGCAGGGATTTTCGAGAACCTGGCCTGAAGTTTTACGCAACTTTACGCAGTAAGCATGCTCGTTAGTCCAGTTTTGCAGTAACCTTATAAGTGGCAGGAAACGTAAAGCAAGCAAGCCAAGGCAAGCGAACGACAATGATGTCGGCCCATCGGTTTCAGTCGTTTCGGAGGTGCTTTATGCGGCTCTCCGCTCTTGTCATTGTTGTTATTGTCTCCATTCTGTTCCTTTCATCGCCTCTCATCGCGGAACATTCGTCGAGCGGGGGCGGCTCAGCAAGTTCGAGTGGGTCGTCCAGTTCGGGCGCCTCGCACAGCAGCTTTTCGAGTGGGTCGAGTTCATCAGCTGGCGCGGCGAGCAGCCACAGCTTCAGTTCGTCAGGAACAAGCGCTCGCAATTCCGCTTCGCATTTCGCGAGCGCTGGGGCTGCATCCTCGAGAACGCTGCCATTGCCATCCTTCAAAATGTCACCAACAAGTAAGAATGCAGTCCAGGAAAAGCGCAGCGCGCGCACGTTCTGGCATCCTTTCAGAAAGGCAAAGCCAGTTCTTACCGAATTTCACCGTCCGACACGTTGCCTGAAGCAACCGTGCGCTTGCCCGCCCGGCGGATCGCGCAAGGGCGCATGCCTGACCACGAGCAACTTCTGTAGCCCGGGACAATCCTGGAACGGAGTTGGCTGCAGCCCGCAATACTGGTTTCACGACTGCAGCGACCTGGCCCGTCAACTGGAGGCTCAGAGGCAACAAATGCGCGGACGCAATGATCCCGGCCAGAGCCTGGTCTACCGGAACCTGCAAGACCAGTATGATCAGTGCATGGAGCGCTTTGGGCTGCAGCCCTTCGGTTCTTTTGCGTTTGGCGATGCACTCCTGGCCGACATGGTGCCTTAGACGGTGCGACCCGGTCACTGACCATCCGACATTTGCCGGACAAGCCGGGGGGGGTATCCATTTTGTCGCACCCGGGCGGTAGAATAGTGGCGTTAGAATAGAAATGAGCGGCTTGAATTTCATGCCCGGCAGTCTTTTAAATCAAAATAGCAATTGAACTCGACGATGGTGCAGACAAGTTCGTTCGAACATCTGTGTCCAGATAATCGTTGTCCTGAGGAATGAATATGGCTACTACTGCGATTCCAAAGACCAAGATTCTTGGCGGCGGCTTCCTGCTCGAAGAACGGCAGACCGCCGAAGTGTTTACTCCCGAAGATTTTACCGATCAGCACCAGATGATCGGCCAAACCACCGAAGAGTTTGCGGTCAACGAGATTCTTCCGAACGCGGAGAAGATCGAGCATAAGGATTTCGCCATTTCGCGCGATCTGCTGAAAAAAGCCGGCGAACTCGGCCTGAGCGGGGCCGAAATCCCCGAAGCCTACGGCGGGCTCGAGATGGACAAGGTAACAGCGGCGGTCATCGCCGACCACATGGCCAAGTATGCCGGTTTCGCCACGACCTGGGGTGCGCACAGCGGCATCGGCTTGTTGCCCATCGTTTACTTTGGCACCGAAGCGCAGAAGCAAAAGTATCTGCCCCAGCTTGCTGCGGGAGAGATCGTCGGCGCCTATGCCTTGTCGGAAGCCTCTTCCGGTTCTGATGCCATGAACTGCCGCGCTCGCGCCGAACTTTCGCCGGATGGCAAGCACTACATCCTGAACGGCGAGAAGATGTGGATTACCAACGCCGGCTTCGCGGACCTGTTCACGGTGTTCGCGAAGGTTAATGGCGAGAAATTCTCCGCGTTCCTCGTCGAAAGAACCTTCCCCGGATTCTCGGTCGGCGCGGAAGAGCACAAGATGGGCATTCGCGGGTCATCGACCTGCCCGATCATCCTCAATGATTGCAAAGTGCCAGTCGAGAACTTGCTGGGCGAAATCGGCAAAGGCGCGACCATCGCCTTCAACATCCTCAACATCGGCCGTTTCAAACTCGGCGCCATGTGTGTAGGAGGCGCGCGCGTGTCGGTCGAGCATGCCGTGGCCTATGCCAAGCAGCGCAAGGCGTTCGGCAAGGTCATAGGCGACTTCGGACTGGTGCGCGAGAAGATCGCGAATATGGCGACGCTGATTTATGTCGGCGAGTCGCTCGTCTATCGCACGGTCGGCATGATGGATACGCTGTTGTCGGAGATCGACAAGACGAGTCCGGACGCGTCGAAAGAGATGCGCAAGGCGATCGAGGAGTACGCCGTCGAGTGCTCCATTCTCAAAGTCTGGGGCTCGGAGATGATCGACTATGTCGTCGACGAGACCGTGCAGATCTATGCGGGCTATGGCTTTGTCGAGGAATATCCGGCGGAACGCGCCTATCGCGATGCGCGCATCAACCGTATTTTCGAGGGAACCAACGAAATCAACCGGCTCATCATTACGGGGTTCCTGCTGAAGCGAGCCATGAGCGGCCAGTTGCCGCTGATGCCGGCGATCAAAAAGCTGATGGACGAAGTGCTGAGTGGGCCCTCGATGGGCGACGAAATCGAAGGGCCGCTGGCCGAAGAGCGCAAGCAGGTCGCGAACGCCAAGAAGCTGGGACTGTTCGTGTCCGGAGCAGCCACGCAGAAATACATGACGACCATCCAGGATCAGCAGGAAGTGATGGGCGCCATCGCCGATATGACGATCGAGATTTACGCCATGGAGTCGGCGGTGTTGCGCGCGCAAAAACTCGTCGAGCAGAAGGGCGAAGGCGCTGCTGCGTTGCCGATTGCGATGACGCAGGTCTACATGACGCAGGCGCTCGAAAAGATCGAAGCGGCTGCGAAAAAGGTGATCGCCGATGTGGCCGAGGGCGACATGCTGCGGACTCAACTGGCAATCGTCCGGCGACTGGCAAAGCACGAGCCGTTCAACACAATTCCGCTGCGCCAGCAGATCGCGCAGAAGACGATGGAGCGGGGAAAATACTCGCTGATGTAACTATCCGCGGCGTGATGCGTTGCGTGCAGCACGCCGCGTTATCTCTATTAATCTTTCGGAAAATTCGGATCCGCCTTGACCTCTTCGATCTGCTTGGTGTGCCTCTCGCTGTGTGCTGAAATGAATAGAATCCACTGGTAAGAGTCCAACAGGCCGAATACCGGATGCGGGCCAAAGTGATCGCGCAGATCGTCCTGCGTGGTCCTGACATAGTCCATAGTGGCTTTGCGTGCTTCTTCGAAGGCATGGGTGACTTCCTCGCGATTGGCCCAGCGTCCGGTGGGCCTAAGAAACTCGGGCGCTTGCGCCTTGTGGGTCCTGTCGGGCACCATTTTCAGAACCTGCTCGTCCGTAACTTTCACTGCGGCGCGCTTTTCGGGCATGGCTGGGCCGGCCATGAATTTTTGCCGTACTATACCGAAAATAGACGACTCAGCTACCGCTATGTGTTCTGAGACCTCCGCTGCGGACCAGCGGTCGGGAGCGGGCTTGAACCTCCATTGTTTTTCGGAGAGGCCCGCGATCGACGCCAGAAATGCGTCGTGCGTCGCCTGAAGGCTCTTAAGAGCGGCGTCGCGCTCTTCCGAAGTGATCGTCGTGGAAGCGGGCGTGGCGGTCTGCGCCACCGAGAAGCCGATACCGATAAGACAGAATGCCACTAAAGAAAGCAAGGGGGATAGCGCGAACTTCATGGTTCCTCCGATTCGGATCGTTAGTTTAACTGAAAGTTTCAGCGAGCCGTTCAGGAAGGCCGCTGAGACTTCACGAACGGCTCACCTTGCCGATGTTTTACTTGCCTGGAATGTAGCTCAAATCCGCCCGAAACTCGACAATTTCGCTGTAGGTGTGATCGATCGAGCCGTTGAGCCTCTCAATTACCGACATGGCTTCCTGCTCACCAAATGCTTCCCGTAGCACATCGCGCAGCGGCTTGATGGCGGGATCGTCCTCGAAAGAAGCCCAGTTGGCATGGTCCACCAGAAGAGCGTATGTGCCTCCGGGCCCGCCGTTGGCAAGTCTTACCCAGTTGTAGTGGAAGGGCCACTTGGTTTTTTCCGCGGCGTCGTGCATGCGTGCGATCGCGCTGCGGAAATCGTCGCCTTTGCCATACCGGAGGTGAAAGGTCGTGACGCTGGTGTATTTGGCGCCCATGTCGCGGCTCGGATTGCTCACCTTGGGCATCGTTTCATAGTAGGAAGCGGTGCGGGTCTCCACGTAGGGAGCGATCACCTTGTTGTACTCCTCTTCATCGGCGGCATCGGGAACGGAGGGCTTGTCGAGATCCGCCCAGTGCATCCCATCCCGTCCCACGATGTAGGAGCCGGTGTGCTCGCCGGTGAGCACCTGCAGAACCCACAGCATCTGCGAATCTTTCTGCTCCTTGTGCCATGCGACCTTCGCCTTGCGGCCTGCTTCGTATTGCTGAATCATGCCATTCTTGGGTGTTTGAAATTCCAGTGAGGTGACAGTGCTCTTGTCTCCCTGCGCGACTGCCGAAAGCGCAGCCAGCAACATGCTGACGCTGACTGATAGGACCGTAGTCAATTTCATCTCTCTCCTCCAAATTGTGGATTGGAATCCGGCGATGCGAAATGCGCCGGAGTCTACTTTCAGGGCCTGGAAAACAGCCGCCATTCTACACACATTTCACTCGCGTGGGGGTGGATGTCGGCTACGGACTGAAACCGGGAAGACTAGTTCAAGGCAGGGGAGCGCAGGCCAGGCTCCTCGCTTACCGTTTACCCTGCACGCCAGAAGCTGGCTCCGGAAGTTGCCCAGAAGTCCTCTTCGACGAGATCGCCCTTAATCTTCTCCAAGGATCCAGGTACTTGCCCACTTTCTGGGGCAGAGAATTTAGGCTACTATGCGCCTGTAGGTGCAGTCATGGGAAGCTCAGCTGGGAAGTTGCGGTTGCGGAGGCGAGCGGTCACCATTGCCTTCGCCTCTTTTGAAATATGTCTTCTACAGTTCTTCATTTGGGTAATGGGCGCCTGTAATTCGAACCCAGGGCCCCCGGCCGCCTTGACCATGGAGAAGGCAACCGATCTTGGAACGATACAGACCAATCCAGATATCCTCGGCAGGGATGGCGGATACAGCGCTGTATTTCATGGCTATTCCGTATGGCTCTACGGAGACACGTTCCTGGCCAATCCCAACGCCAATGGCCGCGGGTTGATCAGCGATTCCTGGTCCTTCACGACGGATCTCAACGTCCAAGACGGCATCACCGGCTTTCAAGAACGGCTGGATTCCGCCGGCGCGCCCAGTATGATTCTGGTCGAGACGACGGCGGAGTTTGCATTCAACCAGGCACACAATGGCGATCCATGCCAGGAGCAGCCTTGTGGCGCTCGCTGGGCCCTGTGGCCTATGTCGATCGTTACCGATCCGACCAGCAATCAGGCGCTGGTTTTCTATATGGTCGTTTATGCGCAGCCCGGGAGTTTCAACTTCCAGGGTGTAGGCAGCTCCGTCGCACTGTGGCAAGACTTTACCCAATCGCCGGTGCGGCCCACATTCAATCCTCCCATTGTGGCCGACCATCCTGACTTGATGTTCAACCAGAACGAACCCGGTTTCGGTTCGGCGGCTATCATTAGCGGTGGGACGCTCTATGCCTATGGTTGCGATTACTCCGATGGCTGCAAGTTGGGCAAAGTCGCCCCATCGAGTGTCCAAACTCGCAGCGCCTGGAGTTTCTACGCCGGCAACGGCAACTGGTCTTCGCAAATCGGCGATGCCATTTCTGTATTTGCTGACGCCAATATTCTGAGTGTCTCGTGGAATAGTTTTCTGCAGCAATACATTGCCGTCTACAGCCCCGCCTTCTCACAAAATGTCGTGCTGCGGACATCGCCCAATCCAGAAGGCCCGTGGTCGCGCGAAGTTACCGCATTCGTTGCCATGCAACCGGCGTCTGGAAATGTCTACGACGCGCATGCGCATTCCGAATATGACGCGAACGACGGGCAGACGATTTTCGTAACCTACTCGCGCGCTACTGGCACGTTCACGAGCGAAGTTCGCCTGGTCTCAGTCCAACTGCAGCGTCAGTAGGATAGACATGACGACCTCATGGAGGATGGTGCGGGGAATCATCTCAACTACCACAACTCATCTCATGCCAGCGCCGCGAGCAACCTGTCGATATCTTTCATATCATTGAACACAGAAGGTGATATCCGGATGTAGCGTTCGGAAACGCGTGCGTTGACGCCGGCTTTCTGAAGCCGCTGTCGCACCGTTTTGTGGTCCTTCACGGCGAAGGTTACGAGCGCCGAGGTCGATTCCGGCGGCGTTAGAGGCTGGAATCCAAGTCGCGGCATTTCTTCTTGCAGGCGCTTCAGCATGGGCTGCCGGTACGCCATGATATTTTCTGCGCCCAGTTTACGGATGTAAGGCAGGGATTGCGCCAGCACATGTGCGGCGCCGATTGCAGGCGTGCCGACTTCAAAATGTCCGGATGCGTTATTCTCAAGCGCGAATGAGTACGCTGCAGGGTTGGGCGGATCACCCGGAAGAAAATGCGATTCCATCGTGCTGGCCTGGTAGTAGCCGTATTGCGATCGCTGAACGACACGGTCGAGCAGACCTTCCTTTACGAAAAGAAAGCCCAAGCCGAAATCGGCCATGAGCCATTTAAAACTGGAGCAGGCGCAGAAATCGACGCCGCTGGCGCGGACATCGATTGGAGTATTCCCAGCGGCCTGTACGATGTCGGCATACACATAGGCGTCGTGCGCGTGCGCAAGATCGCAGACTGCCTTCAAATCATGCTGAAAACCGTTGTGCATCGCCACCAGCGAAACTTCGATCAACTTGGTTCTTTTGTCGACTACGCGCTCCAGGTCTTTCAAGTCGATCCGCCAATCGCGCGGCATTACGACCCGGAGATCGAGGCCAAATCGTTGTTGAAGCGCCTGAAGATGCAAAAGCGCACCCTCAAAATGCAGCGCGTCGGTAACAACGTTGTCGGACTTATAGTCAATGTCCAGCCCATTCACGATCAGATTCTCGCCGGTGCTGGTGTTCGGGACATAACTGATCTCCGATTCCTTGGCATTGATCAGCCCTGCAAATTCAGCTTTGATGTTGATCAGTTTCTTAGGCTGGGATACGACCTGCGGTTGGGAGCGAAAGTCCGCCCATTCGCGCAGCGCTGCCGCCGCCGCCACTGGCATCGGATGGGTATAGGCGCTGTTGATGTAGGACACGCCATCGGGAATCGCGAAATCCTGCTTCGCCGGCAGAGAAGGTGCTGTGTGAGTCGAGGAAGTTGCCGGCGAATTCGTGATGGAATTCAAGGGAGCTGCAATTCCGGCAGCTGCCAGAGTGCCGAGACCTGCCAGGATTTCGCGCCGGCTAATCATGAATGGTGTTCCTCGGTAACGTCGCCGAGTTTTTTTCGACAAGCATAATGATTTCGCATAATCGGTCTCCCTGCCAGCAGTTTTATTTCAGGGAGAATTATGGCCTGCCGTTACAAATGCCCGAACGTCGCGAGCCAGCATCTGACGCCCCTCAGTGCCAAGATAGGGCATGTGCCCGGAAGGATAGAGATGCATCTCCGTAGCAGCCATCGGGATGCGAGCGTGAGCGATGACATAGTCGGCTGAACCGAGCGGCGTGACCAGATCGTAATAGCCTTCCCCTACCATCAACCGTAAATGCGGATTGCGCCGCATGGCAATGCTAAGATCATCTGCGTAGTTAGTGTCGCCGCCCGCGCCCGGGCCACGGCCGTAATCCCATCGGCCATTGACCGCGCGAAAAGAGATAGGCTCATAAGTCTCGTCAATTGACACCCCGAGCTCGTCGCGGGCATACATGTTGTAGCTGGCAACGAAGCCGGGGACGTATTGACCCATGGCCGGATCGTCGGCCACAGGATCTTTGCCGTTTGGTGAGAGCGGAAGCGTATAGCGCGCGTCATAGAGCCCGACCTGCTCCCCGCGGTCTTTTAATATCTCCTGCGCGAACGCCGGCGCATGAATCCGCAAATCGTTCCGGCGAATGTAATCGGGCGAAAGACCGGTAAGCGCCGCCAGCCGAGCCGCGATCGCGTCCCGTTCAGCCGAGGGCAGATCGCTTCCTTTGTAGAGCGCCTTGAAATATTCATCGGCAGCGAACTTTTTGGCTTCCGCTACTTGGTTAGCCGCGGTGCAGCCAGCGGCTGCTTTGCCGTGATAGCACGCCGTAGCTGCGAGCGTTGGCAGCAGGTTGAGATACCCGCCGTCTTCTCCGGCCGAGCCTTTGAAGTCCATTGCCTGGCCCAGAAGAATGATCCCGTTTAGAGTCATCCCATCCATGTTGCCAGTCTCGGTAGGTCCGCCTGCCATTAGTCGCGAGACAACAGCAGCGCGAATTGTGCCATAACTCTCCGCCACCAGATATTTCGGTGAGTTCCAACGCTCGTTTTCCCTTACCCAGCGTTCGATAAGCTCAACGGTCATCTTGGCGTCCTGCTGAGTGCCGTAGAATTCCTCAGGCTTGCCGTCGGGAAGGACGCGGCTGAAACCTGTTCCCGGTGGATCAATCAGCACGATGTCCGCAACATCGAGAGGGCTCTCTGTGTTATCCACAATGCGAAAAGGCGGAACCGTTTCCGGCTTTACTACGTCAGTGAAGTCGATCCGGCGCGGTCCCAGAAAACCCATCTGCAGCCAAACCGATGACGACCCCGGTCCGCCGTTGAAGGCGAATATCACGGGACGACTCGTTCCTTTTGGAACATCGGTGCGGATGTAGCTCGTCGTTAAGACGCTGGCGGTGCGCTTTCCCGCTGGATCTGTGGTGAAGTTTTCGGCCACAACTGCCTTGTAGCGTATCTGCTGTCCGCCGAAAATGCCCTGGTGGTTCGTCTCAAAACGTCGCGGTGGGGCAAGGGTCTTCTGGGCTCCTTCCACACCCGTGGACTTGAGAACCTCGGGAGGGACCGCCTGCGCTGCCATAACAGGGAAAACCAACAGGTTCAGGATTATTCCCAGGTTCAGAAATATTCCAATGATCGAGCACATTATCGTGTGTCGCATCCCGTGTCTCCTCCCCGTTTCTCACCCATTCGCGATGCAACGGCCTTACTGGTAGATGTAACAAGTGTCCGTACATCACCGGTAAATTTCCTGGCGCTGCGCTCTACGGTGTAGGCCATGTGCCCGCCCTCATAAAAAGAAAAAGTGGCTCGGCCTTCCGGCCAACCGGACTGCCGCACAGCATATTCCGCAGCTCCAACTGTCGTTTGCGTGTCGTGATAACCATTGCCGATCAAGACGTGGAAACGTGGATTAGCTTTCATCATCATCATGAGGCGGTCGCTATACGGCCAATCGGCAAAAGGGCCGCTGCCGCCCCATTTCCATCCATCCAATTCCGCCCCTTTAAAAAGGACATATTCGTCAGTCCAGTCGATGCCCAGATCGTTGCGAACATACTCTCCGAAAAGACGCCGGAATGCCGGCATGATCTTGTCCGATGGATCTGCTGCCAGCCCTTTGCTTGTCATTGGGGCAACGTAGCGGCCGTCGTTGCGACCGAGTAGCAGCCCGCGATCTTTAAGTAGCTCACCGCGATATTCTTCCTTACTGATGCGAAGGCCATGCTCGCGGTAATACGCCGCAGGAATACCGCTCAGTTCCTCAAGCCGCTTGGCTACTCGATCCCGTTCCGCTGGTTCGATGGAATCCCCTTTGAAAAGCGCCGTCAGATAGTCGGTCTGCGCAAAGCCCCATGCTTCACGCTCGAACTCTTCAAATGTCTTGTCTCCACGGCCAACCTTCTGGTGATACCAGCCCAGTGCCGCCAGGGTCGGCAGCGAGACGGCATAGCTGATAATGTTCTGCGGCCGCTGGCGGTATTCGATGATGTTGATTGCCTGCCCCATCAGCACGACGCCTTGCAGCAGGATTGGCTTTGGCAATTCGGCAAGTTGGGCCGCAACTTCCGCGGCGCGAATGGTGCCGTAACTCTCGCCAAGCACGTAAGCCGGTGACGACAGGCGGCCATGCTGCGTCAGCCACGCGGAGATAAATGCCGTTACTTGCTGCCCATCCGCGGCGACGGAGAAATAACTCTCCGGCGCAGTGCCAGGCAGTACGCGGCTGTAGCCCGTCGAAGCTGGATCGATAAATACAAGATCGGTGGCGTCCAGCGGCGAATAAACGTTGTCCACTAATCGGTAAGTATTCGGATCCGCGGTCAGATCGTCGGGGACAGCTACGCGCTTCGGTCCCATCACTCCGATGTGCAGCCACAACGACGCTGTAATCGGTCCTCCGTTGAAAACAAACATTACCGGTCGTGCTGCCGCGTTCCCCAGATCATCGGCGGTATAGGCGAAGCTCACCAGTCGCGCCGCAGGTCTGCCCTTCATGTCGGCAACATCGATCGCCTCCACCGTCGCCGTGTATCGGATTTCCTCGCCGTTGAAGGTTCCGGTGTGGTGAGTAATTACCGTCGGGTGAGAGACAACCTGCGCAGCTGCCGGAAGGGCCGTTGTTTGCCCATGCGCAGTTTGGCCTATGGCGGGAGATAATACGAATATTGCTACCAGCAATGCAATAAAACCGGTAGTTCGTCTGCCCATCTTCGATACGCTATCCAGCTGGCCGTTCCCTCCTGATTTCATTAGTCGCATTTCGGAGTTAGCGTCCGCATGACGCTGACACACATCCCGACCTCCAGCATGCTCCTGTATGTATCGCCTTTCGAAAGACCCTGGCTGCCTTAAGTCATAACAAACGCCCGCCCGGCTCAAAAATTAAGTTTCAATGCGAGTTGGCCGACGCGCGGGGCCACAGTGGTGCTGGTGATTTGACCGAATGCCGGCGCGCCATCGCTGAAGCTGGTGTCTGGATTGGCAAATTGTGTGCTGTTAAAGGCGTTAAAAAATTCGGCCCGGAACTCAAGAGCCATCCGCTCTGTGAGCGGAGTTTTCTTTCTCAGCGAAAGGTCAACGTTGTGCTGCGATGGTCCGCGCATCAGTCCCGGCTTCGTGTTCCCGAAAGCCGTTCCTCCATCTGGGCTGATCATCGGCGGTTCGGTGAAACAATTGGTGTTGAAATACTCGTCCCGGCGACTCTGCACCGAACCACTCAGGCCGAGGTTTCCGTTGCATCCAGTGTTAGTAAGGTCGAGATACGCAAAGTCACTCGACGTGCCGAAGAGATTGTTCGAGTTGGTATTGAGGAATGTGAGCGGCGTCCCGGATTGGAGCGTAATAACCGCAGAGATGGCCCACCCGCTCGAAACTTTGCCAGCAAAGCCCGCTCCGTGGTTGAAACCGGGCAGTTCATAGATAGGACTCACAATCAATCGGTGCCGACGGCTGAAATTAGCTTCGCCGTACCCTGCGTAAAGATTGTTCTGATCTCCGATTGTTCCCCCTCCAAAGGTGCTCCCAACAACGCTTGCCGCTCCGGTTGACATGGTCTTCGACCACGTATATGCCGACAAAAACTGCAATCCGTGGCTGAGATTCTTTTTGAGAGTGACTTCCATCGCATTGAAGTTCGACCGCCCTTCCGAGCCCTGTCCCAGGAAGTTGGCTGCGTCCCAGCCTTCGTATGGAACTCTCAGGGTAAGGTTCGACAAAGTGCTGGTGGTTTCTCCGCGGATAGGATTCGTGGGAGTAGCCAGCCCCGCCTGGTTGATGGAGTGTGAGTAGATCAAATGGTTGGCGTTCGATCCGACATAGCCCACTTGCAGAGCCAGGGTTGGAGTAATTGCGGTTTGCATATTCAGAGCGAACTCCTGCGTTATCCCAGGCCGGATGGTTTGCTGCGTGGCAATAGAGCTGAGGTCGCTGTATGGCGAATAGGGCGCGAAGAATGGAAACGCGCTAAGCGGTGGAATCGGTTCCTGGAAGGGCTGCGCCCAGGAGGCAGCGCCGTTGAGAGGAGGTATAAAAATACCAAGATCGGCCCACGGCAGGCCCGGGATGGATTGGAACTGGCTGTTGCCGGTGACCGCCGAATAGTAGATTCCGTATCCGCCGCGCAGCACTACGCGGTCACTGTCAGGCAGCACACTGTAGGCGAAGCCCAGTCTCGGGCCCCACGTATTGTTTCCGCTCCCCGGCACGAATCCGTTAATCCCGGATTTCACGACGCCCGCTGGAACAGGATAGGTCCAGTCCGCCGGCACCACGTATCCCGCCAGACTGCCCGTCACGGGAGGATTGGGATCGATCAAAGCGGGGTTAATGTTGGTGTCCCGGCCTCCGAGATTTGTAAATGGCGGCAGCCACTCCCAGCGCAGCCCAAGGTTCAGCGTCAGCTTGGAAGTGACGCGCCAGTCGTCCTGACCATAAGCGGAGATTTCCCACGTGCGTCCATGTCCGGCCAGCACACCCAGCAATTCCACCGAGTCCAGCACATTGCTAAAACCATTCGGCGGAAAAACCGGAATACCGGCGGTTCCGTTCTGCGCTCCGTTCATTCCGAGGAGAAAATCGGGCCAGCTTGGGAAGGTCACCTGGCCGTAGTATTGTTCCCCGCTGTTCACCAGATAATTTCTGACAACGCCACCTCCAAATCGAAAACTATGATGACCGCGCACCCAGGCGATGTCGTCTTCAAAATTAAAAAGGTCCTGCGCGTTCGGCGAATAAATACCGGCATTGAAGTTATCGGAGCCGGAAATCGTAATCGAGGGTTGGCTGTTGTTCTGGGTGGAACTGTCTACCCCGATTCCCGAGAACGTAAGCGGCGAATCCGGAGTAATACGCGCGCTGATCCGGTCGTAGCCCACCCGCACCTGGTTGAACAGGTTCGGCGTGATCATGTAGTTATCGCTCATCGACGCCACCAGATAGCTTGATTTGTTGGTGGAGGGCGTGCCGGGCAAATTCGCTCCATTCCCTGTGCCAAAACCGAATGGATCGATCCCCTTGCTGGGAGCCGTGAAGAACCGGCCCTGAATCGTGTTCCTTGGCGACTGGATGTAATCGAAATTCGCCATGACTTGGTCTTCCCGGAATTGGGAGGGGGACGAGAGCGAGACCAGATTATTCGTGGGGTTCGCCGTTGGAAACAGAAATTGCCCATTGGGCAATTTCTCCTGCAGAAGTGTCAGCGCAACCGGATTGATATTGTAGGGAAAGACATCTCCGGGGGAGTTCGTGGGATCGATCGCCGGTCCAAAGCCCGGCGGTCCGAAGATGTATTGCAGCCCCTGCTGTCCAGCGAAGAGCGTGGCAATCGACGCCGCAGAACGGTCATTGGTCGTAAGCGGCGAGAAGAACGTTACACGGTTAAATACTCCATTCACCTGGCGCGTCCCCTGATAGGAGGCGAAGAAGAAGAGCTTGTTTTTTATAATCGGCCCGCCGAATGTTCCCCCAAATTGGTTCTGCTTCAGTTCCGGGCGCGGCGCTCCGTTTAGATTCTGGAAAAAGTCATTAGCATTGAGAACGTCGTTGCGCCAAAACTCAAACACATTGCCGTGAAATGCGTTCGAACCCGTCTTCGTGACCAGATTCACATTCGCCCCGGCGTCCCGCCCGTATTCCGCGTCATACATCCCGGTTTGTACTTTGAATTCCTGAATCGTGTCAGGATTCGGGATCGGCACGCCCGCGCCCGACCCATCGTAGTCATTGACGTCTACCCCATCCATTCGAAAATTAATATCACTCGCTCGCGCGCCGTTGATGTTTTCGCCCCCGCCTTCATTAAACGGGATCTGCCCCCCACTTCCGCGCCCAACCTCGTCAGCACGAGTCACACTGGCAATAACACCAGAGGACAGGGTCATGATCTGGGTGAAATTGCGGTTCACCAGTGGCAGCGATTCGACCTGCTCGCCAGTGACAACGTCACCGAGAGCGTTGGTGCTCGTCTCAACCAGCGGGGCGGTGACCTTAACCTCGACGGTGGTGGAGGTAGTTCCGACCTTAAGAGAGACGTTTTCGACGGTCGTTTCGGTTACGGTTAAGACGACGCCTTTCAGCGTGGCGCGCGCGAAGCCACTGGCGTCGATATCGACCTGATAGCTGCCCGGTGGAAGCAGGGGAATGACGTAAGAGCCATCCTGGCCTGACTTCACTGCCCGTCCCTCGTGGGTAGCCTCATTGCTGGCGCGAACATCGGCATTGGCCACGGCTCGGCCGGACGGATCGGTGACCTGCCCCTTTAGAAGACCGGTGGTGGAGGTTTGAGCAAAAGCCATGGGAATGACGCACAAAACAGCGACCGCCAAGAAGGTCGATCGCAACCAATCTCGGCCCCGTAGGGGGATTGCAACCCTCGACGACATCCTTTGCATGACTACCTCCCAGGTGTTCTACTTCCGCGTCGTTCAAAGTTGACTTTTTGTAATGTCACCCGAAATTCAATTCAAGGAACAATTGCCAGTGAAATCACCTGCTAACGTACTTAGAATCAACTGAAGATCGGGATGGGAAGCGAGTCTATTCAACAAATAATCCAATGTCAAGGCGCGAAATTTAAAATATTATTTGACTGCTGAGCGCGTGCAGCAGTAAGGTCTCACGCATGTCGCTCACGTTCGTTGCTGGTGATGAAGTCAGTGATTTCACGAAAAGGAGCGTTCGGTGTCTCATCGAATACTTGAGAAGGCGGCGATTCGAGAGGCCGCTCTACTGTTTTGGTGCCTGACTGCGTTTGCCGGTCGGGGCAACGCAACCTCGGTAGAGAAGCTTTCGATCATCCAGGGCGAGACGACCGTAGGCACGATCTCCGCGACCACCGAAGGCGCCGTCATTAACGTGGACTATGCCGTCAGCGAAAACGGCCGCGGTCCCAAGCACCATGAAACGATTCATCTCGGCCCCAATTTCATTCCCATCGAGTGGACGGTCGCCGGTACTTCGCTGATGGGCGGGCCAGTCTCGGAGAGATATTCCTGGCAATCGGGCAAAGCCACCTGGATAAGTCAAGCGGACCATGGCGACGCAGCAGTCCCAAAGCCTCCTCTTTATGTCGTCAACGACGACAGTCCCTGGGCGTTGTTTGTCTACGCGCGCGCGCTCCTCAAAACATCCAGCCACGCACTGGATGTATTGCCCAGCGGCACGATGAAACTGGCCGAGGTTCGCGCCCTGACTGTTGGTACCGGGAAAAATGCTGTCTCCGTCACGATCTATCGTATCGACGGAGCGAAGTTGGAATCGGACTACGTCATGCTTGACCGGTCCGGGCGACTGTTTGCTTCGTTTGGGGGAGGTGCCCTGACTCTGCGCCAGGGCCACGAAGACGATGCGGACCTGATCTCCAGGATTTCCCATGATCTCGGTTTCGAGCTGGCTCGCGATGAGCAGCGCAAACTAGGGCATCAATTCGACGCGCCAGTGCGGATCCGTGACGTTCGCATCTTCGATCCCGGGACCGGAAAACTGAGCGCTCCTTCCACAGTCGTAGTGATGCGCGGCCGGATTGCCGAAATACTGCCGCTCGCCGACGCCACATCCGACCCAGCCGACGAGGTGCTGATCGATGGCGCAGGCGGCACGCTCGTGCCTGGCCTGCATGACATGCATTCTCACTCCACGCTGCAATCGGGTTTGTTTTACCTTGCCGCCGGCGTCACTTCGACACGCGATATGGGGAATGACAATCGTTTCTTGCACCGTCTCATCGAACAAATCGACTCGGGCGAAATCGCCGGCCCGCGCATCACCCCCAACGGCTTTCTCGAAGGCAAAAGTCAATACTCGGCTCGCACCGGATTTGTTGCCGAGTCGCTCGCCGACGCCTTGCGCGATGTGCACTGGTATGCCGATCGCGGCTACTTTCAGATAAAAATCTACAATTCGATGAACCCCGACTGGGTCAAACCCATAGCGGCCGAAGCGCACCATTTGGGTATGACCGTGACTGGCCACATTCCAGCCTTTGATACTCCCGATCGGGCGATTCGTGATGGCTATGACGAAATCACTCACACCAATCAACTCATGCTTGGCTGGCTTCTCAAACCGGGAGAAGACACGCGTACTCCGTTGCGCCTGACCGCGATGGCGCGCGCCGCTACGCTGGACCTTTCGTCAGAACCGGTGCAGACCACGCTGTCTCTGATGAAAACGCGCCATATCGCTCACGATCCAACGGCGGTAATCCTGGAACGGCTGATGTTGAGCCGCGCTGGTACCGTGCAGCCCGGTGACATCGCCTATCTTGATCACATGCCGATTGCCTATCAGCGCTATCGCAGACGGACCTTCGTTCCCATCAGCAACAAGGCTGAGGACGACGCATATCGTGCGTCTTTCGCCAAAGTAATCGATACGCTCAGAATGCTGCACGAGAACGGTATTCGTTTGTTCCCTGGTACGGACGACGGAACCGGTTTCACACTCCACCGCGAACTCGAGCTCTACGTCGAGGCAGGGATGACACCTGCCGAGGCGCTGCGTGCCGGAACATTATTGCCCGAACAGTATTTCGGCCATTCGGATGATCTGGGCACGATCGAGCGGGGGAAGATTGCGGACTTCTTCCTGGTTGCTGGCGATCCGACGGAAGACATTCGAGTGATCGAATCGCCGCAGATGGTGTCGAAGGGGGACTCGATCTATTTCCCGAGCGAGATATATCAGGCACTGAGCATCAAGCCGTTCGCCCTCCCACCAGCAATTCGGCCCGCCGCATCCAACGGCAAGGAAATCAACAAAATGTAAGAGGCTGGCTTCGTTTTACAAAAACATTTGACTATGGGCCATGCCTTGCGTATTGTTACCAGGCTTGAAGTCAGGGGAACATATATGCTGTTTCTCGCGCAATCTGCGAAAGCGCCAATGTGCCAGAAACTTGCTCTTTGGCGCTCGCCTTGAGGTGTAAGGGATTGCCCTGGAGTTGTAGGGGCTGTTCTTGTTAGGGCTAGACCAGAAAAGATGGGCAGAATTGCTGGTTATTTTGATGGCGGAGCCTCATAAGTTGCAGGAAATTCCGGAGAATTACAATGAAATCAAGTGAGAAAGAGTACCTTCTCAATTTTGTCTCCAGGCTTGTAAGTGCATTGGGCCAGACGTTCGGGAAGTATTGTGAAATCGTTGTTCACGATTTCAGCTCTCCTGAGAGATCCATCATTGCAATTGAAGGCGATCTTACTGGCCGGGAGGTTGGCGACACCCTGGATGCACTCGGATTCCAGTTGCTGAAGACTCATCCGGCATCGGATCTGCTCAATTACCGCACCAAGACCAAAGAGGGCAAGGAATTGCGCTCTTCCAGCGTCTTTCTCCGCGATGAAAAGGGTCAAATTTTCGGAGCACTATGCGTGAATATTGATGTCTCTGGTCTGCTGAAGGCGCAGGAATTCCTCCAGGAAGCCCTGGGTTCCACCAGCACCACAATCGACGAGAGATTTGAACACTCTGTCGACGAAGTATTGGAGAACTTGATTCAGAACGCCATCTCCAGCATCGGCAAAAAGACGGCCGATATGACTCGCGACGACAAAGTTGCAATCGTCGCATATCTGGAGGCGAAGGGGGCGTTTCTCATCCGTTACTCGGTAGAGCGCGTGGCTGACCTTCTGGGCATGACAAAATACACGATCTATAACTACCTTGATGAAATTCGGAAGAAACAGGACGTAGAGCTAGAGCCCTCCGGGACTTAGTTTGCCGCAGGTCTCGTAGATATCTATCTATCTATCTATCTATCTATTCCCGTCAATAAGTGCCTTCACGTCTCGGCTCAAGTCGGTTCGCGCGGGCGCGTCCTCGTACATCGCGTGACCTCCAACATAGCATTTGAAGGTAATTGACTTCTGCAGCTGCGGCGGTACCTGGCGCGCAATCTCAGCCCCAGTAGCGCAAGGCAGGAAAGAATCGTACATACCAGCGGCGACCAGCACCTTCATGTGCGGATTGATCGCAATCGCTTCCTCAGTTCCCGGCAACGGCGGACCCAGACGCGGCGGTCCGTCGCCGCGCTTGCTCGCCGCTTCCACGGCGGCCTTGAATTCCCCCGGCGTGACCTTGGCAGTGGCGTAGTTCCAGCGTGCGTTCACTGTCTCCGGATAAGTACCCGTCGGCGCAAAGCCCTGGTCTATTTCCTCGATCCCGAGGTACGGCAGGCTGGTGTGATAATTGAGTTCGCGGTGGAAATAGCGAAGGATTGCTGGCGTGCTATTTGCCGGCGCCGTGGTGCGCCGCGTATCGAAGATATACGGCTCCTTGCCCCGGTCCTTCAAAAGGCCGGCCCGAAACTGGCGAGGCGTAATGGCCAGCGTCTTGCGGTCGATCTGCTCCGGCGGAAGCCCCGTGAAGCGCGACAACTGCGCCACAATCGCCGTTCGTTCCGCCACCGAAAGACTCTCGACTCGGGCCAAAGCAGGAGCGTAACTTGCACGCACCCAGGTTTCAGCCACTCGCCGCAGGCCAGCCCGATCCTGACCCAGGTCGGGCGCCGTTTTGTGGTAATAGAGGGCAGTGGTGGCCATGTCTACGATGCGCAGCGCAGAGAGCAATGCCCCGGAACCGTAACTCTTGCTGAGTCCCCATCCACCTGAGATGAGCACCACTCCGTTGACCGTGATGCCGCGCTTCTCCAGAGCATACGCCACGCTGGCCGCGCGGCCCGCGCCCCAACTCTCGCCCGCGAGAAAAACAGGCGCGTCGTCGGCGCCATGAAGCAAACGCCAGGCGCGCACGAATTCCGTGACCGAGGCGACATCGCCGACCGTACTGTAGAATTCAGAACCGTACTCAGCCCTCACCGGCCGGCTGAATCCGGTGCCGATGGGATCGACCAGCACGAGGTCCGTTGCGGGAAGCCAGCTGTCAGGGTTGTCGACCACATGCCCGCCTTGCACCAGCTTCGGGCCGACGATCGAGAAATGCAGCAATGAAGAATTAGCACCCGGGCCGCCATTCCATACGAATGTTACCGGTCGAGTTTTGCTCGCCGAAGCCATGCGATACGCGGTGTAGAACATGTATCCATGCGGCTCGCCAGTCTCAACATCGCGTATCGCGATCCGGCCAACTTCTGCCGTATATCTCAGCAACTTATCGCCGATCTTGGCATGCTGTTGTGTCACGATCGGTACCTCTTCGCTGAGCGCAAAGGTTGTCAAAGAGAGAATAACAATGACCACGGTCGCGCGGGCCAGTCCAATCAGGCTCCACTCGCTATGTTTCCTCCGCTTCACCAATTTCATCGTCCTCTCCTGCAAGTAGGAAACGCAGAACTCCTCCATCGATTTGTGGGCCGTTGCTCCTCATCGAGCGAAGTCGGTGACGAAACTGCCGTTATGGAACACTATTTCGCGTCCCGGATGAAGTTGCGTACATCGTTGTCGAATTCTGTCCGGTTGTCGGCGCCGTCATAGACCTCGTGCGGTCCGGGGAACAAATCGACGGTGAGGCGGTTGCCCGGAACGCCGTTTGCGGCGAAGCCCGCCCCGTCAGAACTGCCCAGGTCGTAAATTCCGCTGACCGCAAAAAGCCTGAGTTTGGGATCGGCCTTCATGGCACGAGCCATGATGGCTGCGGTGCTCTCGTTCTCCTCGCCAGAAGGAGTGTAGAACACCCACTGCGAGTTGGCGGTAAAGTTGACGCCATAGTAGGGATCGGTCGACGGGAACTTTAAGTCTTCCGAAATATATCGGCCTACCGCGGGACTAATCACCGGCCCGACCGACGCCGGTGTCGGCACTACGCCGCCCGTCTTGGGCGTGACCACTCCCAGAGATGGGTCGTCGATGCCGCCGGCCGCATTTGGTTTCAGTTCCGAGGTCACTCGGGTATCCAGCGCCCCGGTGCGCAGCCCCTTGTCCTTCAGAAGGTTGAACATATAAGTGTTTGCATCGATCTTGAGGTCTTTCGATTCGATCAAGTTGACGGGCAATCCGATATACATAGAAAGCCGTTCGGCCGCTCGATGGCGCTCTGTCGCGTTCAGGCTCGCGCCCTGCGCGAGGGCATCGGCATATTCGCCGCGGGCGAATTTCATCGCCTCCCCGTAGAACTGCTGCACCGTCAGCCCGCGTTGATCTACCTTCTTGTGGTACCAGGCCCCGGCGGCCATGGACCCAACAGAATTGATATCGCGCGTGTTTGGCCCGGTAGAGCCGGACCCTCCCGACACCAGCAGCACTCCGCTGAACTTCAACTCAGGCGCGTATTTGACGATCAAGCCCGCGCGTGTAGTACCGTAACTCTCGCCGCAAAGAAACAACGGCGATCCCTCGCGATGATGGAGCTTGAACCAATCCTTGATCACCGTGGCGACCGCAAGCGCGTCGCTCTTGCCGTTGTACCATTGCTTGGGATCCACACCCGGTAAAGCGCGGCTGAACCCGGTCGATACCGGATCGATGAACACCAGGTCAGTGACGTCGAGAGGCGTGGTGAGGTTCTCGCTCAGCTCCATCGAGGTTCGATCTTTGGGGTAGGCACGGATAACCGGCCCCAGCCCGCTCATATGTAATGGTGAGGACGAAGCCCCAGGTCCGCCATTGAAGATGAACATCACCGGGCGATGGATAAGGTCATTCACCCCGTCGCGTGTGTAGGCGATAGTGACGATGGCCGCACCCGGCTGATTCTTGTTGTCCTTAATAATGTCGTCGGCGACAGTGGTCGTGTACCTGATAGCTTGCCCCTCAACGTGGACAACATGCTCGGTAATCGCCACGCGAGGGACTGGCGCGGCCGCGGGCCCGGTCGACTGGGCATTCGTGCCCTGGGAGAACAGAGCATGCGTGCCGGCCTGCAACACCAGACTCAGGACTGCGGCGTTCATCCTCTTCATCGCTATTTCCTTGCTCCAACTAGAGCGGTTCCGCAGCTGGTGTATCCATCACGCACGCTTTAGGCTACGCGTGCCACGTGGGACAGCCGCCCCCGGCTGTCTGGCGGAAGCAGAACTCCGCAACGGCTTCTTGGAAACCGCAATAGATCGCAAGAATAGACGACACGTGATACAAAGCCGCCGAATTGCCGGATGCATTTGTCCTTGCGGGGATTCGCGGTTTACCGAACCCGAACGGTGTGCCTGACAATATCCAAAACAGAGGTTTGTAGTCAACTATTCTTAGAAATTGTGATTTTTGTGTTAACTTTTTGTTGATTTGTAAATCATCTCGATTCAAAACTTCGGCCCGACGCAACATCGCTGCCGCCACGATGGAATCTACAAGGGAGAAAAACATGCGCAGATTTTTTCTGGGTACGGCCGTGCGACCTCTGGCTGTCTATCTATCGTTTCTCTTTCTCCCGCTGGCCGGATGGGCCGCGGACTCAGGTGCCCTTCCTCTCACGATTACTTTGCGGCCGGCCGCCGCCAATTCCCATCGGTTAGTGCCGTATGTAGACATCGTACTCACCTATACAACTCCTCCTGTCGCCCCGGGCCACGCATTCCTGAAAATACCGCTTGTGACGTCGAATGTGTTGACCGTCGCACAGGCAATCGAGGGTTTTTCCGTAGAAGATGTAAATGGCCCAGTTCCTGTGACAGTAAAGGACGACTCCGAGGACAGTGCCGCGCCCTGCCGTCACTGGATTTCCTCTCGCTCTACCAGAGGTGCCCTGACCGTTCACTACCGTGCGCCCATCTCCAATATCGCGGCCCCGCGCGGTGCTGCGCCCCCGCTGGAGCTGCGCTCCGACAGCGGTGCATTTTCCGGAGCCGGCGAAACTTTTCTGGTCTTGCCGGAGGCCGATTCACCAACGCCAGCCTTCCAGCCTATCGAGGTTCGCTGGAATCTCAGCGACATGGCCAAAGGCTCGGTCGGAATCTCCAGCTTCGGGAGCGGCGACGTCACGCTGTCTGGAACGGGCGGACTCCACTCTTTGCAATCTTCTTTCTTTATGGCGGGCAAAGTAGAACTCTATCCCCCAACTCCTCCCAGAACCGGATTCTTTTCCGCCTGGCACGGAACCGCACCCTTCGACCTGCGCGAGCTCATGAACTCTGAAGAGAAGCTCTATGCCTTCTACGGAAAATTCTTCAAGCGGCCGCCGACCGCTCCCTATGGCGTTTTCCTGCGCGAAAATCCGGTCAATGCCGGCGGCGGCATGGAACTGTCCGGATCGTTCGTCGCCACCTTCGGACCAAAAACCAAACTCGATGAATTGAAGATCACCCTTGCCCACGAGATGTTGCACACTTTCGTCGGCGGACTCGAGAAGCCCGAAGGATTGCTGAGTTCATGGTTCTCAGAGGGGATGGCAGTCTACTACGCTCGCCTGCTGTCGTGGCGAGCCGGCCAGATTACCCCGGCGCAGTTCCTCGAAGATCTGAACACGACCGCGGGGCGCTATTACACCGACGCTTTGATCGCCACGCCCAACGCCGAAATTCCGGCGCGTTTCTGGGCGGATACACGGGTCCGGGTGCTCCCCTATGACCGGGGCTCGATGTACTTCGCGGTCGTCGATGGAGAAGTGCGTGCCGCCTCCGGCGGAAAGCGCACGCTCGACGATTTGCTCCTTGCCATGCTGAATCGGCGCCAGCAGAAGCTGCCAGTCGATGAAGCGTCGTGGGTCGATCTGGTTACAAAAGAATTGGGCGAACGTGGAAAAGCGGAGTTCGAGGCAATGCTGGCGGGTGCGACACAACTTCCCGAACCCGGCGGCTT
Source organism: uncultured Acidobacteriaceae bacterium (assembly GCA_963821295.1). GTDB lineage: Bacteria > Acidobacteriota > Terriglobia > Terriglobales > Acidobacteriaceae > Acidiflorens. The sequence continues at coordinate 305,232 of CAWGDB010000007.1, forward strand.
TGGGCCATGCTTCACGCGCACGACGAAGATGCTTCGCCGCTATCAGCTGGGCTTTGAGCCGAAGGTCCTGATCGAGCCCAAGCGCATCGTTCGCGGTCTGATTCCTGGTTCAGCGGCTGAGCGGGCCGGCGTGCGCGACGGAGACGAAATCACCCAGCCCGTTCCCCAGGACCGAATCCAGGGTGAGCAGGATGGAGTTTTGACCCTCAAATTGGTCCGCGATGGCAAGCCGCTCGAAATCAGTTATGTTCCCCGCGGGGAAGCGGTCGAAGCTTATCAGTGGATCAGAAGCGGGAATCTGCCAGACAGTGCCTGCGAATTCTAAATGGGTCCTCTTCATTTCCCAATTGTCGTTTGCGCGAGAACCGCCATTTCGTCTAGCCACCCTCTGTTTTCCACCCATGTGGCGGATGTGTCTTCCGTTGCGATCTGGGATCCTATTCTACCAATCCAGTCATTCCCTCAACACCTTGTCTCCGGCGTTAACTTCTGGGCCGTACCTTATACTTCGTTATCGAACAAAATGAGTGCCGAGATTCAATTTGCGTTTGGGAGAAACCGTTGGCTGGCAGCGAAGAGCGCCTCGATTGGCGCAATTCAGAGCGGCAGCCTCGGCATTCAGGGACACTTCGCAAATGCGCTCGCAGCGCTGTACATCGCTTGTGGCCAGGCTCGTGGACGGCAATCCGGGGAGCTGGTCGCAAATGGCTAACCGCTGGTGGACTTACCAGCGCGAGCGTTTTCCAGTCTTCGCTCACACTCCAATAATTGCGGCCTTCAGCCTCTCCGCAGTCAGCTACTCGGCGTTGATACGTGGCGCGTACCATGTCCCTGGGTGGAAGCCTTGTGTTGTAGCCTTTGCCAGTTCATTCCTTTTCTTCCTCCAGCTTCGGATTGCCGATGAATTCAAGGACTTCGAGGAAGATTCGCTCTATCGGCCATATCGTCCTGTGCCGCGCGGCCTGATCACTCTTCGCCATCTCGGCTGGGTGTGGGCTGGCTCCATCGGTCTCCAACTTACGCTCGCGCTGTGGCTTGCACCGCGACTTATTATGTTGTTGCTGCTTCCCTGGCTATACCTCTGCCTGATGAGCAAGGAATTTTTCGCGCGGCGCTGGCTGAAGGCGCGACCCATTACCTACATGGTTACGCACATGGCCATCATGCCGCTGGTTGACCTCTACACCACATCCTGCGATTGGGTTCCCGCCGGTTTCGTTCGCCCGCCCCCCGGATTGCTGTGGTTTCTCCTCGTCAGTTTTTTCAATGGCATGGTGGTTGAAATCGGGAGGAAAATTCGTTCCCCTCAAGACGAAGAAACCGGAGTGGAAACCTACAGCTTCCTGTGGGGCCGGCGGAATGCCATCCTTGTATGGTTGGGCACGCTGGTTTGCACAGGCGGGTTCGCCTTTATCGCCGCTCGAGGCATCGGTTTTGCTCGCCCTGTCATTATTCTATTGCTGATTTTATTCTTAGCGGCGTTGGCAGTGGCGGTGTACTTTCTGCAAGGTGCGGTCGAAAAACGTGGCAAGTATGTCGAGACGATGGCCGGCGTTTGGAGTCTCCTCATGTATCTGAGCCTGGGCTTCATTCCGATGGTCTTGCGGCATTGGGGTGGGGCATGAGTTTCGTTTTTCAAGAAGGCGGATTGAAGGAACTCGGTGGAAAGGCGCTCGCCCTGCTGCAGTTGGAGCAGGCCGGTTTGTCCATACCCCCGTGGTTCGTGATCGCGCCATCAGCGTTCACCGCCAGTTTGGCCACTGCCGGTCTGACCGTGAAACAAGCTGAAGCGCTTGCATGCGAGCAAGCCGAAGAGTTGAACTCAGCACTGCTCTCGCTTCGACCGTCGGTTGAAATCGAACGCGAGGTCAACGACGCATTGCGGCACTTGGCCGTTGAAGGCAGTCGTTTCGCGGTTCGGTCATCGGCCGTCGAGGAAGATGGCTCCCAGCATTCGTTCGCGGGGCAATTCGACACCTTTCTCTTCGTCGACCAGACTGGAATCTGCAGTAAAGTTGCCGCCGTTTGGAGGTCGGGATTCAGCGGCCGCGTAGTCGAATATCGCCGCCAGCACGGGCTTTCGAACGCGACGTTTGCGGCTCCGGCAGTGCTTGTGCAGAGGATGGTAAACGCGACGGCCTCGGGAGTGGCCTTCAGCGCTGATCCGGTCACCGGCCGGCGTTCCGTTGCTGTGGTCTCGGCAGTTCTCGGACTTGGGACGGCGCTCGTCGGCGGCGAAGCGGCGGCGGATGTCTTCAAGGTCGATCGTGCTGGGGTGCTTATTGATAGAACGATTGTGCGAAAGAACATTTCCCATCGCTTTGATCCCGCCGCTGGCGAGGGCGTCTCTGCGGTCAACTTAAGCGCGGATGAAGGTTCGAGACCCACGCTCACTGACGCACAAGCGATAGCGGTAGCAACTCTCGCTCGCCGCGCTGCCCATGCTTTCGGGAAACCGCAGGATATTGAGTGGGCTATCGAGGGTGATCAGTTGTTTCTGTTGCAGTCGCGTCCGATCACGACTCTCGCTGATCTCGCCGACCCCGAAGGCACCCTTAATCTTTGGGACAACAGCAACATCACAGAGAGCTACAACGGCGTCACCACACCACTGACATTTTCTTTCGCGCGTTACATCTACCAGGGCGTGTATCGGCAGTTCTGCTTCATCCTACGCGTGCCGAAGCACAAGATCGCCGCCAATGAGAACACTTTTAGCCGGATGCTCGGGCTGATTAGGGGACGGGTCTACTACAACCTGCTTAATTGGTATCGCGTGCTGGCGCTGCTGCCGGGATTCACTCTGAATCGCCGCTTCATGGAACAGATGATGGGCGTCCGCGAGACTCTTCCCGACGAAATTACCCGCGAATTGCAGCAGGCCAGCACGCGAGATCGAATGATAGACGCGCTGCGCAGCCTGCGTATGGCGGCCGGCCTGGCACGAAACTACGTAACGCTGGACCGTCAGATCGAGCGATTCTATGTCCGTCTCAATCAGGCGCTGGCCGCGCCCGAGCCAAGGTTTGAGGATATGCGCTTCGACGAATTAGTGGCGCATTACTACAAGCTTGAACAGCAACTCCTCTCCCGCTGGGACGCGCCCCTGGTCAACGATTTTTTCGCCATGATCTTTCATGGCGCTTTCCGAAAACTCACCGAACGCTGGTGCGGAGACGCCAATGGGATGCTAGCCAACGATGCCCTCCGAGGACAGAGTGACATTATCAGCCTGGAACCAGCTGCGCGCGTTCGCGAGATGGCCAGCGCGGCGGCCGCCCATCCCGAGTTGGTTGTCGCTCTGCGCCAAGCTTCAACCCACGATGCGGTACGTGTCCTGCGGAAGTATCCTGATTTTTCCGTGCTCTACGACTCTTACCTTTCCAAGTTCGGCGATCGTTGTTTGGAAGAGTTAAAGCTGGAGAGCAAAACTCTCCATGAGGATCCTCTGGTACTACTGAGGAGCATTGGGGAAGTTGCGCGTGCCGCTTCGATCTCGCGTACGCCCCAGGCTGAGATTCTCTCCCGTGATCAAACTCATGGTGATCAGACCCCCGGCGATCAAGCTGAGAAGAAAATGAGGGCTGCTCTGCGCGGTTCGCCCGTTCGCCGCGCGGTGTTGTGGTGGGTCATGCGCCAGGCCCGCATGCGGGTGCGCAACCGGGAAAATCTCCGCTTCGAACGCACGCGTCTGTTCGGCACCATCCGCCGCCTGTTTCTGGAAGCGGGTCACCGCCTGCAAGCCATCAGGTGTCTCGACGACGCGCGGGACATCTTTTACCTCGAACTGGAAGAGATTCTTGCCTTCAACGACGGCACGGCAACGACCACCGATTTGCGCTCCCTTGCCGCCGCGAGGAAACAGGAATTTGCCGGGTACCGCGATGGTCCGGCTCCCGCCGAGCGCTTCGAGACGCGCGGCCCCGTATATCATGCGCAACCGTATCGTTCGACCAAACCGGCTCCGGCGACGGAATCGGGTGGCGACGAGCGGAAAGGCTTGGGGTGTTGTCCCGGAGTTGTGCGCGGAAAAGCTTGCGTGGTGCGCGATCCCAAGCATGCGCTGTTAACTGCCGGTTGCATCCTGGTGGCCGACCATACCGATCCCGGTTGGATCATGTTGTTTCCTTCCGCCAGTGGCCTGCTTGTGGAACGCGGCAGTCTGCTCTCGCACTCGGCGATTGTGGCGCGAGAACTGGGGATTCCCGCTGTGATTTCGATCCCGGGCCTCCTCGAATGGCTCCACGATGGGGATGAGCTCGAGTTGGATGGCGCTGCGGGCATCGTTCGCCGGATCGTTGACGTTGCCGCGGCCAGGGAAGCCAATGCGTAGCGAAGCTGCCGACCGCGCCGACTTTTCCGGTATTCGTTACGCGCAATGCTGGGAAGACGCCGACGTTCTGCTCGCTGCCCTCGAACCTGCGCCGGGGAAACGCTGCGTTTCGATTGCCTCGGCAGGAGACAACACGCTAGCCCTTTTGTCTCGCGATCCAGAGAGCGTGCTTGCGCTCGATCTCAGCTCCGCCCAGATTGCGTGCCTGGAATTGCGCGTGGCGGCATATCGCGAGCTCCAACATGGGGAACTGCTCGCACTCATGGGCTCCGTCGAGAGCAGCGCCCGACCGCGCCTTTATCAAACCTGCCGCAAGCACCTTTCGGTCGGCGCTCTGGCGTTCTGGGATGAGCGGCCGGACTTGATCGCCGCTGGAATTGGCGCGGCCGGTAAATTCGAGCATTACTTCAGACTCTTCCGCGAGCGGGTGCTCTCGCTCGTACGCTCAAAAGACCACATCCAGCAGCTTCTGCGCCCCAAATCGACAGCCGAGCGGATGTCGTTCTATGACCAGCGGTGGAACAATCTTCGCTGGCGGCTCATGTTTCGAATGTTTTTCTCGCGCAGGCTGATGGGCCTGCTCGGCCGCGACCCGAAGTTTTTTCGCTATGTCGAGGGCAGCGTTTCTGAGCGCATCCTCAAACGCACCGAGTACGCGCTGACCGAACTGGATCCGGCGGCCAACCCCTACATCCAATGGATATTGACGGGCCGCCATAACGGCGTGCTGCCTGCCGCATTGCGCGAAGAAAACTTCGAGCCGATTCGCCGCAATCTTGACCGCCTGGAGTGGCGCTGCGGTGCGCTCGAAGAATCGCTCAAGGTCGACCGGAAGTTTGATTGCTTCAACCTGAGCGACATCTTTGAATACATGTCGCCATCGTCCTACGAACAACTGTTGAAACTTATAGTGTCGAGCGCTCGCCCCGGAGCGCGTCTCGCGTACTGGAACATGCTGGCGCCGCGGCACCGCCCCGAATCGATGGCGGCAGACCTGCGGCCGCTCGCTGAGTTGAGCGCGCAATTGTTCGCCCGCGACCGGGCTTTCTTTTATAGTGCCTTCGTAGTCGAGGAAGTTATGAGGGAAGCCGCATGACGCTGCACGATACCGTCGCCCTGGCAATCGTGCTGTCTTGCGCTTTGACGATGCTGTTGTTGCTGCGCCTCTATCGTAAGTGGAGGGGCGCCGATGGCGAGTGGATACGGAAGTTGGCGCACATCGGGACGGGCCTGCTCTCGATCAGTCTGCCATGGGTATTCGCCACCTCCGATCCGGTTTTCATTATCTGTGGTGCCTCGATCGCGCTACTGCTTGCGATCCGGTATCTCCCTGCCATCCGTAGTCATTTGTCAGGCGTCCTCGATGACGTCGGTCGCCAGTCTTGGGGAGAAATCTATTTTCCGTTGTCCGTTGCGTTGCTCTACCACTTCGCACGTGGCAGCAAACTGTTGTATGCAGTTCCCCTGGTCGTACTTTCCCTGGCGGACGCCGTTGCCGCGCTGACTGGGAATGAGTACGGAAAACACGGGTACACGGCGACCGGCGCCACTAAGAGCATTGAAGGCTCCGTCGCATTTTTTTGCGTTGCCTTCTTCAGTGTCAATGTCGCGTTAGTCGTCTTTTCGGATGCGGGACGCATCGAAACTCTGCTCATCTCTCTCAACATCGCGCTCATCGTCATGTTGCTGGAGGCGATCGCCTGGCGTGGGCTGGACAACATTTTCATTCCTCTCGGGGTATTCATCCTTTTGCGCTTGTATCTCGCAATGTCTCTCGGCCAACTGTGGAACCGCTTCCAGGTAGGGATGGCATTGGTTATTTTTGTAACTCTCTATGCCAGGAAAACTACGCTAGAGGGTAGTGCGCTGTTGGCATCGGCTTTGGTGCTCTACATTTCGTGGGCACTGGGAGGATGGCAATGGCTAATACCGCCGGCCACATTGTTTCTCGCATATACGTTCTTTTTCCCCGGAAAGATCACCGACTCCGACCGAACGCACAATGTCCTTGCGGTGCTGAGTATCGCTTCCGTCGGGCTGATGTGGCTGTTTCTTTTCCGTGTCTGGCAGCAGCCCGCGTTGCTGTTCCCTTACGCCTTGGCGTTCGCCATCCATCTTGCCCTGATTGCCTGGAGCCTGTTGTGCCCTCGATATTTTTCCGTTCGCCTGATGATGGTTGCTTGCGTCCTGGTGTCATGGGCATTGATCTTCTTGCCCTATGTACTGATTGAGGGCAGGTCGAGGTTATCGCTGTTGCAAGCCGGGGCAGCCTTGCCTGTCTGCGCCTTCGCATTCGGCTTGTTTTACTGGTTTGAACCGCGCCGCGAAGGCATCTACTCTGCGAGCAGCGCCCGCTGGTTGCGGCAGGCCGGTATCGTGCTGTGTGCAACTCTGGCGGTCAGGATACTTTAAGAATGCGGGTCGTTGATTGCAGTTCGGTTTCGGAAATCGCCAGCTCGACCGCCGCTGCACCCCTGCCGCCCTTCAACCCATCGGACTTCGAAACCCAGCGCGCTGATCTTCACCTGCGTGCATTGTCAGACAGCAGCGGCGAAGTGGCGCGTTGCTCGCTATGGTGGAACCACGTCCCCGCCTACGAGCAACACCGAGTCGGCGTCATTGGACACTACGCCGCGACCAACGATGAAGGCGCTGCAGCCGTTCTGGCCACCGCACAGGAGCGGCTGCGTACCGCCGGATGTACGCTCGCCATCGGTCCTATGAATGGGAACACTTGGCGAAGCTACCGCTTTATAACGGTGCGCGGTGCGGAGCCGATGTTTTTCCTTGAACCGGCGAACCCCCCGGAATGGCCGCCCCAATTCGAAAGAGCAGGGTTCTCGTCGCTGGCATCCTACTTCTCGGCGCTTAACCGCGATTTGTCCCGTCCTGATCCGCGCGTGGCCACGCTCGAAAAAAAGATTGCGGAAGCGGGGGTTGTGATTCGCTCGGCGAATGCCGACCTCCAGCGCGAACTGAAGAACATATATGCGGTGAGCCAAGTCTCGTTCCGGCACAACTTCTTGTACACCGAGATACCCGAGGCAGAGTTTATTGCCATGTACGAGCCCGTCTTGCCTATGGCGCGCCCTGAACTTGTGCTTTTTGCCGAACGGGCCGGCGAATGCGTGGGCTATCTGTTCGCCATCCCCGACTTTGCGTTGAAGGCCCGCGGCGATGATGTAAACACGTTCATCGTCAAGACCGTTTCAATTCTCCCGCATCCCGAACTGCGAGGCTTGGGCACATTGCTGGTGGCTCGGGTCCAGCAACTGGGTCGCGAGATGGGCTTCCGTCGCTGCATTCACGCGCTCATGTTCGAGAACAACGTCTCGCTCAACATCAGCCGCCATTACGCCACCGTGATGCGCAAGTACACGCTCTATTCGAGGGACCTCGCAAAATGAATATCGCCGAGATCCTGTTGCAGCGCGCAGCAGAACTGGGCGGAAACGCGGCCATCGTCGATGTTCATCGAAATCGTGATCGATGCTTCAGGTTCCGGGAACTCGCTGCCGCGACCGCCAACGTCGCCGCCCAGATGAAAAGCGCGGGCCTCCAGCCGGGTGACGGCATTTTGCTGCTGCACCCGGTATCCGCGGAGCTCTATGTGGTCCTCATCGCGCTGTTCCGGTTGGGATGCGTAGCGATTTTTCTGGATCCATCCGCCGGGCGGGCACATATCGAGCGCTGTTGCGCGCTGTTTCCACCCAAGGCCTTTCTGGGCGGTCCCCGCGCCCAGTTGTTGCGGTGGACAATCCCGGCACTTCGCCGTGTTCGCAACGCGTTCTGTTTTGGTTGGTTTCCAGGTGCGCAGCGGCTGGAACTGCGCACCGATGCAGATGCTACGACCTCACCGGAGGTTTTTCCCGTTTCCTCCGCATCTTCTGCGCTGGTCACCTTTACCAGTGGCAGTACCCTAGAACCCAAAGCAGCACTTCGTACTCACGGCTTCTTGCTGGCGCAGCATCGGGCTCTGGAGGCAAGCCTTGCGCTACAACCGGGCAAGCGGGATCTCACAACCTTACCGATTTTTGTACTCGCGAATCTGGCTTCGGGTGTCACCAGCGTCCTCCCCGATGCGGATCTGAGATCACCCGGCAAGATAGCTCCGCGGCCAGTGCTGGCGCAAATCGAACGGCACAAAATCGAAACCATCGCAGCGTCGCCCGCCTTCATATCGAGACTCCTGGACGAATGCGATCGGAGTGGCATCACAATGCCATCTTTGGCGAGCATCTACATGGGCGGCGCGCCGGTTTTCCCAGGACTTCTCCGCAAAGCAAAACAGTTTTGTCCGCAAGCCGAGATTACGGCTGTCTACGGATCGACCGAAGCCGAACCCATGGCCGAGGTGGCTCTCTCGGATATTTCCAGGGAAGACTTCGACGGCATGGAGCAGGGCAAAGGGTTGCTCACGGGGCGCCCAGTGCCATCGATTTCGTTGCGCGTCATTCGTGAGCAGTGGGGCGTCCCGATTTCACCGCTCGATTCGAGGACCTTCGACCAACTTACGAGGGCTAGCGGAGATCCTGGCGAGATCGTAGTCTCGGGCGCCCACGTCTTACCCGGCTATCTCAACGGAGAAGGTGATGCCGAGACGAAATTCGAAGTAGATGGCGCGCGCTGGCATCGCACCGGCGATCTGGGCTACCTGGATCCGACCGGCCGACTTTGGCTGCTCGGCCGGTGCCGCGGGAAAATCCAGGATGCACGGGGCTCGCTGTATCCGTTCGCGGTCGAGTGCGCCGCGATGCAGACCGCCGGCATTCGGCGGGCCGCATTGGCTGCCCTTGACAGCCGCCGTGTGCTGGCAATCGAAACTACAGAAGCTCTATCACGCGACGATATTCTGAAGTCTCTATCATGGGCGCAACTCGACGAAGTAGTGTTCTTGGATCATGTCCCCGTTGACAGGCGTCACAACGCTAAGGTTGATTACGTCGCGCTATTTCGCAAGCTTGACAGAGCGAACAGTCGTCGCCGAACTTCTCCGCGGAAGCCGAATGCCCGGCTGTGAAATGACGAAGTGCCGGCGTGATCTTCACCCTTGCCTTTTTCCTCCGGAGGCAGGATAAATACAGGTTAATCATGAGTAGACGTTGGTTCTCTCCACTCCTTAGCTTCGGTCTGATGGCCTCACTGGCTGGTTTCGCCCAGAGTTCCCAGTCTCGATCCCCGGTCAATAGTTCGCCGCCTCCATCCATTGCAACTGGTGAATATCCGCAGGAAGCCGCGGTGGTTGAACTGATGTCGACTAAAATTGCTTTTGACGAGGATGGGAATTCTGTTCGTCAGCAGATCACTCGCGTGCGGGTGCAGACCGATGCTGGTGTTAAGCAGTGGGGTCTTCTCAGTTTTCCATTTCAATCCGCAACCCAGACAATTGAGATCGATTACGTCCGCGTCCGCAAGGCCGATGGAACCACCATCACTACGCCGCCGGATAATGTGCAGGACTTGGATGCGGAGATCACCCGCAGCGCTCCGTTCTACAGCGATCTGCGGGAGAAGCACGTTGCAGTAAAGGGTCTTGCCAACGGCGACATTCTTGAGTACTCATTGCAATGGCGCGGGACCAGGCCACTGATTCCCGGTCAATTCTGGTTCGAATACAATTTCCAGAACGAAGGCATCGTTCTCGATGAGCGGCTGGAATTCAGGGTGCCCGCGGAGCGCGCCGTCAAAGTGAAGGGGCCCCAGGAATCGGAAACCATCAAAACCGAGGCTGGCTTCCACGTCTATGCCTGGACCCACTCCCGGCTGCAAAGGACCAAGGAACCCGAGAACGGGCAGAAAAAGGAAACGGAGACGGCGTTGGGGCGACTTCCTCCGCCAGACGTCCAACTGAGCAGCTTTCAAAGCTGGGATGAGGTAGGGCGCTGGTACTGGAACCTGCAAAAAGACCGGATAGCACCGACGCCGGCCATCCAGGCCAAGACAGCCGAACTTACAAAAGGTTTGACGGATGATCGCGCCAAGGTCCGCGCCATTTACAACTTCGTGAGCACTCACTACCGCTACATCGGAATTGCTTTCGGCATCGGGCGATACCAACCGCATGCTGCCGACGATGTGCTTGGAAACAATTATGGTGACTGCAAGGATAAGCACACGCTGCTAGCGTCGCTGCTTAGTGCCTCAGGCATTACCCTATATCCGGCGCTAATCAATTCCGGTCGGAAGCTGGATCCCGACTTGCCCTCACCGGCGCAATTCGATCATGTGATCGGCTATCTGCCCGGCAAGGAAGCTCTCTGGCTCGACACGACCTCCGAAGTCGCTCCCGTCGGCGATCTCGTTCAAAAACTGCGAGACAAACAGGCATTGGTAATTGCGGGAGAGAAGTCGATACAGTTGGTCACGACCCCGGCCGATCCGCTCTTGCTGAGCAGCGAGAAATTCAAGGTCGACGGCAAACTCGACGAAAATGGCGTTTTCGATGCGAAAATCGACTACACGGCCAAGGGGGGAGACAACGAAATCTTGCTGCGAACAGTTTTCCGGCAGGTACCGCAACCTCAATGGAAAGACCTCGTGCAGCAAATATCGTATCGATTAAACTTCGCGGGCACGGTGGCCGACGTCAATGCGAGCACACCGGAAGCGATCGATGAACCCTTTCATTTTTCTTATTCCTACAATCGCAAAGATTATCCCGACTGGAGCAATCGCCAGTTCACCGTACCGGGACTGCCTTTCTTCATGCCAGCTGTCAAGGATGATGCAAAGTATCCGGTCTGGCTCGGACCTCCTGCCGAGCAGGTGTCCGATGTCAGGATGCAACTCCCGAAAGATTACCGGCCGGAGGTGCCATCCGACGTGGATTTGAAGTATGACTTCGCCGAATACCACTCCTCCTATTCCGAGGATGCGGGCGTTCTTGTTGCAAAACGGCGCTTGCTGATCAAACAGCACGAGGTCCCGATAGCCAAGTTCGACGATTATCGAAGCTTCCTGAAAAGCATGCAGAGCGACGTATATCGGTATGTGCAGACCTCCTCTTCGAAATCCCCGGTTATGCTGGACGGGCCATCCACTCGGGCGATGTCTTCTTTGGTGAACAGCCTCCGAGAGTTGCCTGCCAGCGAATCCTCTGAGGCGAACGGCCTGGAAAGCGATGCGCGCAACAAGATGTCGTCCAGTGACGTGCAGGGCGCAGTCGATTCCTTGCATCGTGCTCTTGCTGCGGATCCCAAATTTACCCGGGGCTGGGTGTTCCTGGGTGTCTTGCTACTCGGGCAAAAGCAAGTGGACGCCGGAATTGACGCGTTTCATAAGGCGATGGCGCTTGCCCCCGCGGAAACCGCAATTTACAAGACCCTGGGTTTTGGTCTGATGGGGGACCAGAAATACGAAAAGGCAGTAGGGGTCTGGCAGGACTACACCAACGCGCACCCAAATGATGTGGACGGGCCGAGTAATCTGGGCCTTTGCCTGATGAAATTGAAACGTTACTCCGAAGCCGCGGTGGCCTATGAAACGGCGGTGAAAATCAAGGATGATCAACCCTACCTGCTGGCCAGTCTAGGATCTGCGTATTTACAGGCGGGAGACCGCGAAAAAGCCGGAGCGGCCTTCAGCAAAGTGGGCGCGTTGGATCCACAGGGAAACTACTTGAATGATGTGGCCTACAAGATGGCGAATTCCGATTTGCAGCTACCGCTCGCTTTAGACTACGCGAACAAGGCAGTGCGTGCAGCGGAAGAAGACTCGAATAAGACGACCCTGCAGGATCTAACGTTGAAAGATTTAGGAAATGTATTGAAGATGTCGGCATATTGGGACACTCTGGGTTGGGTAAATGAACGGTTGTCAAACTTGGAAGTGGCCGAACGGTATTTGCGGGCCTCATGGAACCTTACCCAGGATGGAGTGGTGGCGAGTCACTTGTGTCATCTATATAAGCGCACGCACCAAATCGGAACCGCAGCCGAGATGTGCCGCGTGGCCATCTTCCGCATGTCGATGTCGAAGCAGCTCGCCCCGGAGGAGTTTGCAACTGAGATGGCCGCTGCGAAAGAGAACCTCGCTCACTTGACGGGCGGCGGCGTAGCCAAGTCGAACCGCAAAGACGACGGTTCTGACCTCGTCATCCGCGAACGCACCTTCAAGCTATCGCGATTCCTGCCGGGAACCGAGAGCGCCGAATTCTTTGTGTTGCTCGCTTCCGATGGGAAGAGCAAAGCCTTCAAAGTCGAAGGTGTGAAATTCATTAGCGGATCTGACAAGATGAAGCTTCAGGCCAAGCAACTGAAGAGCCTCGATTTTAGAGTGCCAGCACCGGACGAGGTACCTGCGCGGTTCGTGCGCCGAGGGATATTGGGGTGCTACCAGTACACGGGATGCTCCTTCGTGTTGCTTGATCCGGCGTCGGTGCAGTCAGTCAATTAAGGTCGTTCACGAACCCGCCCAAACTCCACAGGTCCGTGAACATTGGAACTGCTACCAACTGCCGCCTTGATCCACTCATTTTCGTCTCCCTGGCAGTTTCATGCGTCAACTACCCACGACGTTGAGAGAACACCCACTTTGGCAACTCGGGTTCAGTGAAAGCCAATTTGTTTGTCCCATCGTGATCCACTCCAGCGTACTCGGTGTAGATCGGGTGTCCGCCCGCTTTCCGTCTCGCCGCGATGCGATCACGCGATGAAGACACGGGAACAACTTCGTCGGCATCTCCGTGAAAATCCCACAAAGGCGTACCAGGCGACCCACTGCCGTCATCGGGAGACTCGCCTCCACTGCAGACTACTGCAGCCGCGAAAAGGTTTGGCCGATTCGCCAATACATTCCACACCCCCGCGCCTCCCATGGAATTTCCTGCGATGTAGAGACGGCGCTCATCGACATGAAACTCCCGACACAAGGCATCGACGATCTCCAGAGCCAATCGTGCGCCGTCTCCGAAGCCCGGAAGCTCCTTCGCAGGCTGTTGCGAAAAGTCGTATCGAATCCATCCCCGATCGGTCTGCGGCGCCACTACGTAGCAGGGGTGACGTTTCTGATTTTCCGGAAGCAGCCACACCCTCGTGCCGAACCGGTTGCCGAAACTGAGCTGCTTCAGGTTATCGTCGCCCAGTCCGCCACTCCCGTGCAGATACAGCACCAATGGAGCTCTTTTGGTAGTTTCGGGGCGGAACAACCGATAGGGCATCACCCAGTCGCTCTTGTGCTTGCGCGCCTCGAACTTGTTCTGCAACCCTTCCGATCGCTTCAGAAACGCGTCAATCAGAGCCAACCTCTCCGCCGATTTGGGCCCTCCGGGCGCGAGTCTGGGAGTGGAATCGAGCTTTGCTGCGACGGCTTTCGGTGACAGCACAAAATTGATGCCCGTCTGGGTTGCCGCATACCATGCTCCAGCGGATGCCGACCCCAGCAGGCGAACCGCCTCCCGTCGAGTAATTATCTGCATCGCAACCTCGTCCCTGCTTGCGATTGGACCGCAACCCTCAAGAGGTAGACGGTCTCGGCATAGAATCGATAGCAAAGGCGAAACATCCCGAACGCATGCCTTTTCCTGGATCGTGCAAATCCCCAGACCCAGCATGGCCAACAATCGCAGCAGGTCCTCCCGGCGGCCTGACCGTGACCGCCAGAAGATTGGCGCAGCCAGCCGAGCGTAGCGTCGGCATCTTGCCGGCGGTTCCGAGGGCGCCCCGCCCTCGACCCCGGCGGCTGTAGAAAAGATCATGCGGTCACAACACCAGCAGGGACAATCAAAAAGGAAAGATCTATGATCCGGATACGCAGGCCCAACCCGGGATGCACGACTGCTAGCAATTGTTGAACTGGGACAACAGGAACTGATTGAAGGGATGGTGGACCTGGTCGGGATCGAACCGACGACCTCTTCCATGCCATGGAAGTTAAGGACCTGCCGGCCACGAAATGGATGTGCTCAGAATGCTAGCGGAGGGACTTGTCAACAAAGATATTGCGGCGCGTCTCGGTATCTCCGAGCATACGGTCAAATTCCACATCAGCTCGATTCTCGACAAACTGGGCGCGTCCACCCGCACTGAAGCGGTTACACTGGGAATCCGCCGTGGGATAATCCCGATCTGAAATCCGGCGGACTTTGACTCCTCAACTCCAAGAATCGGTGCAAGAGCCCCGCCCTGACCAGCGACCAGCAAAGTGAGGCAGCAGACGGGCCACCAGGGCCCGAACCCTCTGCGGGGATTTTGGGACAGGCCAGCCAAGCTCTGAGCCGCAGGTCGGGATGGCGGAGGTGCTGACGGCGTGTGACGCACAGTTCAGAAGTTCCGATTTTGGCTACGGTAATTTACGGCGAAATCGCCTCGTGTGTTCTGATATTTGCTTTCCACAACGCAGCGTCCTTGGTTCATCCTGAAGCCCGGTCCTCTAGCCTGGCGACTCGGTGTTGGACTGCAAGAGGGATTGGAGACCACCTTGCAGTGCATAAAAGGCAGGAGGCAAGATAGAAGGAATTTCCCTCTGGCTAGTATGAAACGCCTGCTCAGATGCGCGGCAATTGTAATCATTGCGGTTCCGATTGCGTCGCTGTTCTCGGATCGTCAAGTTCTTCCCTTTCACAAATCGTGTCTTTCTGGCAACACCGTGCGCGCGGAGACACATGGTATGAGTGCTGTGCCATCGCTGGTTCTTTGGGCATGGGAGCGGCCGGAGGACCTGAGGTTTCTCGATCCGAGGCAGACGGGAGTGGCGTTTCTGGCGGGCACTATGTGGCTAGGGCCGGAGGGAATGAGTTACCGCCGGCGGATGCAGCCGCTGCAACTGGCGCGGGAAACGAGATTGGTTGCCGTCGTGCGGATTGAAACGACGACCGGGGCTGCGCGCGATCCTGAGACCGCTAAGAGTGTTGCCGCGGAGATTGTGCGAGCGGGCAAGCTGCCTGGGGTAGTCGCCGTTCAGGTGGACTTCGATGCGACCGTGTCGGAGCGAGAGTTCTATCGTGAGTTGCTTGTGGAATTGAGGCGGGAGCTGCCGGCATCAATGCCGATTTCGATCACGGCGCTCACGTCCTGGTGCCTTGGCGACCGGTGGATGGCGGGGCTGCCGATTGATGAGGCAGTGCCGATGCTGTTTCGCATGGGAGCCGGGCAGACTGAGGTTACGAACTGGATGCGATCCGGGCACGACTTTCGAGAAGCAGTTTGCCGTACAAGCCTCGGAGTTTCACTTGACGAGCCGCGGCCACAACTGCTGACGGGGCGGCGGGTGTATGCGTTTTCTCCTTCTCCGTGGACGGAACGATCCTTGCAGACGCTTCTTGGAGAATTGCAATTATGGCGATGAAACTCGAGGTTACGCGGGTGCGCTGGTGGTTCATTGCAGGCGTTACTGCGGTTGTGCTGGCAGCGCCTGCGATCTATGCTTGCGGGCCCTGGTTTGATGAAGCGATTTTTGTTCCCGGCGGAGTGCCGCAGACTTCGCAGGCAGAGTTCGCCTCGGGAAAGCTGGGGGTCGTGCTGCCCACGATGCGGCGGTCCTATTTGATTGTGGCTTACCGCTATTTGAACGGAATGAAGCTGAACCAGGAGCAGCAGCAGGAGGGGATGGACGTGTGGAACCGGAGCATGGGACCGACGCCGCCTCCGTTTGCCGACGGGCATCCTGCTTCTGAGGCGTGGCTGAAGGCGCGGGAGCAAGTGGGGGACGTGGTGCGAATTGAAACTGTCAGTGTGTACGCGCCAGTCATCAAGGAGCAGCCGTACCAGGTGTTTTTGAACTGCCCCGACGATGCGTTCAGGATAGCGGAGCGGACGCTGGAGGCACTGGGGCAAAAGTATGGGGCAGGGAGCGCGGCAGTGAAGGAGTGGGTAGCGGCTCAGGATGAAGTGTTCGCGAATTGCGAGGGGACGGCGCTGGGGGTTCCGCGAACGCTGGAATCGAGCGATCCATTGCTGCAGGCGAACCGAAATTATCAGATCGCGGCGGCGTTGTTTTATCAGCGGCGGTTTGATGAGGCGGCTTCGACATTTGAAGCGATCGCCAAAGATCCGGCATCTCCATGGGTGGGCTACGGCGAATATCTCGCGGCGCGCGCGATGGTGCGCAGAGCGACGCTGAGCACGGCGGATTACGGAAAACTTGATAAGGATGGGCTACGAGCGGCGCAGGAGAAGCTGGAGGACGTGGTGCGTGATCCGAAGTTGGGGGCTACCCACGCCGCGGCGCAACGATTGCTCGACTATGTCCGCTTTCGCACGGAACCGGAGAAGCGGGTTGCCGAGCTCGAGCAAGTGATGGAGAAGCCCGATCCGGGGCCGGATTTTAAACAGCATCTTTGGGATTACGTGCTGCTGGTATCGCAGGGCGAGCAGGCCGGGGACTTGAGCGACTGGATCAAGACCTTCTATACCGACCGAACATACGAGCATCCGTTGGGGACGCCTCGCCCCGCCGCGCAGGAAGACGCAAAACATGCGATGGAGCGGTGGCGCGAAGAAAAGTCTGTGGCGTGGCTGATTGTGGCACTGGATCTGGCTGACCCGAAGGACGCGAGCACAGCGGAATTGCTAAAGGCGGCGGGGCAGCTGCCAGACGCATCTCCTGCATACACGAGCGTGCGCTATTACGCTTTGCGGCTGCTGGCACGCGGGAGAGACCAAGGGGCTGCGCGAAAGGAACTGGATGCGTGGCTCAGCCGTCCGGAAGGTGAGCTGGCACACGGGACGCGCAATCTCTTTAACGATGAGCGGCAGAGGCTGAGCTCCAGTCTCGCGGACTTTCTCATCCACGCGGCCGAAGTTCCGTCGCAGATCGGCTTTGATATGGGTGATGGCCTTCTCGACGGAGACGAAGAACAAGGCCTGACCGACCGCAGCAAGCAGGATAAGGGCAAGGCATTCTTCAACGATTATTCGGCACAGATTCTGGCGCAGAAGATACCTGTCGCATTGCTGGTCGAGTCGGCGAAGTCCGGGACTCTGCCAGCCGCACTGCGGCGGGAACTGGCCCGCAGCACGTGGACGCGGGCGACTGTTCTGGAAAACATGGCGGCGGCCGATCAACTGCAGCTGGTGATTGCAGAACTGGACAAGCCGTTGTGGATGGCGATGGAGCCGTTCCGGTCGGCAAAGACGAATGAGGAGAGGCGGTTCGCGGCGGCGTTTGTGACGTTGCAGAATCCAGGGCTAAGCACGTACGTGCGGACGGGGCTGTTGCGATCTGCAACCTTGGGAGAGATCGACAATTTTCGCGACAACTGGTGGTGCGAGCCATTGAAGGATGAGGGCGGGCGCGTTCGAGCTGACCGCGATCCGAGCGTGCCGGCACCGGCGTTTCTTTCGGCGAGCGAGGTCGCGCAGCTCAAGCAGGAGAACGCCAAGCTCGCCGAGGTTGCCGTGGCGCCGAATATACTGGCTGCCGAAGTGCTCGGTTATGCCAAGTCCCACCCGGATGACGAGCGCGTGCCGCGGGCACTCCATCTGGTAGTGCGTTCCACGCGCTACGGATGCACGGACGCGGAAACGACGAAGTGGTCGGAGAAGGCCTTCCGGCTGCTACATGACCGCTATCCGAAGAGCGAATGGGCGGCCAAGACTAAGTATCATTACTAGGTTACTTTTCAGATCGCAGATGCCAATTGATCTCGAAAAGAGCGGGGGGGGGACGGAGGTCAGTTCCTTGTTTGTGTCTCTTCACCCGAAAAGTCCCGGCTGTGCAGCGTTGTCTTCAGGTTCTCGAAAATTGTTCAAACCAATGCCAACCAGCCGATAGCATTGTTTCGCATCCAGGCTTACTCGCTCTCGTAGCTTCAGCGCGATGTCTGTTAATTCCTCACAGGAGGAGGGGGGAAGGCCCAGCGTATGGCTGCGGGTGAGAATCTTGAACTCACTGGTTTTCAGCTTGAGAACCACCGTCCGTGCGATCCGGGATTCTTTGCGCGCAGCGGACCAAAGCTTTTCTGCCAGGCGCCGAATCATGTGCTCGGTTTCTGCCAACGGAACATCGTGTTCAAAGGTGTCCTCGACGGATATCGACTGCGTCGGTCGGTTCGGGACGACTTCACTTTCGTCGAAGCCCCTCGCGAGCTCATGTAGACGCAGGCCATAGCGACCAAAGTTGTCTTCGAGCACGCGCAAGTCCAGACTTCGGAGATCTTGCACCGTCTGTACTCCAAGTTTCGTCAGCTTCTCCCCCGTCACTTTGCCGACGCCTGGTAGACGTCCAACGGGCAATGGTAAGAGAAAGGCATCGGTCTCCTCGGGCTGGATGACAAAAAGTCCATCTGGCTTGCGCCAGTCCGATGCGAGTTTTGCCAGGAACTTGTTGGGTGCTACGCCCACAGAGGCTGTCAAATTCAATTCCTGCCGGATTTGCTCACGGATCGTGCGTGCCACCAGAGTGGCTGTCGGCAAGCCGGTTTTGTTCTCGGTAACATCGAGGTAGGCTTCGTCGAGCGACAGTGGCTCGACCAGGTCACTATGGCGCTTGAAGATTTCTCGTACGCTCTTTGAGACGGCACGATAGCGGGTAAAATCCGGAGGGACGAAGATTGCGCCAGGGCACAAGCGTTCCGCGCGCACCGCTGGCATAGCCGAATGCACACCGAAACTCCTTGCCTCGTACGAAGCAGCGCAGACGACAGAACGGTTACCGAGCCAAGCAACAATTACTGGCTTGCCGCGCAGTCGGGGATCATCGCGCTGCTCGACCGAAGCATAGAACGCGTCCATGTCGACATGGATGATTTTTCGCACACTCGCCTGCCAACAATATTATTGTGTGCCCCAGAACGCTCTAAACGTGTATCCCCCGCAAAACCGCGGGTGCGGTAGATTCTTGGAATGCATGCCGCTACGAGTTTCTATTCTGTGCTCGCGGTTTCCGTGCTCTTCCTGCATGCGCTCTTCATTTTGTGGGTAGTCTTCGGGGCTTTGGTGGCACGCTCGCGCCCAATTCTTCGCTGGCTGCATCTCTGTTCTCTTGTTTGGGGAATTCTTACGGAATTGCTTCCTTGGCCGTGTCCTTTGACCTTGCTAGAGAACTGCCTGGAAGCCAAAGGTGGGGTTCAGCCGTACCAGGGTGGGTTCCTGCTCCATTATCTGGATAAGTTGGTCTATCCGGACATCCCAGCGACAGTTTTGACAATGGCAGGGGTGCTCATCTGCGCTTTGAACCTTGCGCTCTATGGCCGGCGGATGTGGATCACCCGCGTCCGGTAGCTTCCGCCGTGTTAGCGTTCTGGGCGAAACGAAACCAAGTCCCACGTCCCATCAGGCGTAGATGTCTGCTGCCGAAGAACATAGAGGTTCCTGTCATGGGCGCGAACCTTATAAAGGATGCCCCCAGCGGACTACCACTGGTCCAGCACCGTCCATCGCAAGCCTAGCCCTCGTTTCCGTGGAACCGGGCACACACTTGGCACGCTGGAATTGCATCAGAGCCTAGAAACTGAAGCCGTCTTGATGTCCGACAGTAGATAGGCAAAATCACCCTATTTTCGCTAAGGCCCAGCGCCAAAGCTCTTGCCCATCTTCCTTTGCGAGGTCCATTCCAGATCGTCGATCATCTTTGAACTCCCGCAATATGCACGCGTTTCCTCGGGCCGTACCTATCCCCAACTTCGGCGACAGATGGAAATTAAACCCGACCGCCATGAAGTCGTTCAGCACCAGGTCCGGCGAGTCCTGATCAATGACAATCGAAAGTAGTGGCGCCAGAACGGGAACCAAGCATTTTTCTTTCCCTTCATTAGGAGTCACCTCCGACGGTGCTTCCCTGGCCAACGAAGGTTCCCGTCCAGTTCCTTCAGAAGGCCGTCGTTCTCGTCTTCCTCGTTTTCGAGAATTTCTCCACGATCATTTCGGAACTTCTGCGGCGGAACCTCACCGTCTCTGAACCACAGCAGGGTAAGGGTCTGATCCCAAGGCACGAGATGGCGAGCCTCCTCCAACAGCGTGCCACCGCGTTCCCAGTCACTGAACCAGATGTCCGCATCAATCTCTTCGGGGCTGTCGCACGGTGCGCCGCCGCGTACCTTCGTTGAGAAGCAACCGTTCGGTAAATCGAGACGTGGCGGAATCCAGGCGTAAGCATTCTTCAGCGGGTTCGACCGCGACGCATACCGTACCTTGCCCCGCTCGGACAGCACAAATGCCACCGGCGCGCTGAGCACCGCCGCATACCGAGAACCCGTTGCGGTCATAGATGCCTGAAAACGCTCCGCGAGATCGTCAATGGCGGTCAGACTGATGCTTGGCTTCTCGGCTTGTGGCTGAAAGAGGTCGTAGGGAAGGAGCAGTTCTGCTGCGAAAACATCACAGAGTACTTCGGCAAGTGGTCTTTTCTCATAACTCCACCAGGGCGATGCCCCATGTTGTGAAGGTAGTCCGAGTACTATGTGGGCGATCTCGTGACAGACCGTGAACCGTTGACGCTCAGTCCTGTCATTTGCATTGGTGCAAATGAAATGCTTGCCATTGTTCTGAAAACAATACCCCGCTTCATCAGCCGCGTTCTGGTCTCCGCCGCGCCCGCAGCGAGTGTTGCGCACCAACATTCTCCCTCCAGCGGGAACGCAGTTTGAGACCCTGTACCGCAATGGACCTCCCGCGCTTTCCCCGGACGGCAGTCGCCTTGCCTTTGTCGCACAGCAGGACGGGAAGAACTTCATCTGGGTCCGGTCGCTCGCCAAGCTGGAAGCAACCCCCCTGCGCGATACGGAAGAAGCTTTCTTTCCCTTCTGGTCGCCAGACGGAAACGCCATCGCGTTTTTCATGCACGGGAAGCTCTGGCGACTCGACTTGAATGGCGGCTCGCCCACCGTAATCTGCGACGCTCCCGAGGGGCGCGGCGGCAGTTGGGGACGCGGTGATGTAATCGTGTTTGCTCCCTCCGTCGCCGGTCCAGCAGCTGTGGTTTCGGCGAGCGGGGGAACTCCTAAAGCGGTTACAAAGACGCCTTCCAACACTCCCGTCATTTCTGATCGTTGGCCGATCCTTCTCGCCGATG
The DNA here is from genome assembly GCA_963821295.1 of uncultured Acidobacteriaceae bacterium. Lineage (GTDB taxonomy): Bacteria > Acidobacteriota > Terriglobia > Terriglobales > Acidobacteriaceae > Acidiflorens. The sequence continues at coordinate 326,512 of CAWGDB010000007.1, forward strand.
GAAAGCATTTTCTCTTCCTCCATTCGCCCAACGGAGCCGCCGACGGACTCAATGAAATTCGTTTTGCCTCGCTCGATGGGGGCGAAGAGCGCGTTCTTCTTCGCGGACGTCTCTACACCTTTCAATACGCCTCGGGATGGCTGCTGGCGGACCGCGACGGATCACTCCAGGCGTGGAAATTCGATCCGGGAAGCGGAAAAGTTTCGCCTGACTCAGTCTCGCTCGCCGAAAAAATCGCTTCCGACGACATCACAGCGATGTCAGTCTTTTCCATTTCCCCGCAAGGCCTACTGCTTTACCAGCAAGGCACTGGAGCGACCGGCGATCGCCATGTGTGGCTCGACGCCACCGGCAAGCTCTCTCCCAACTATCCGAGCCGGCAGTCTATGGCGCCACTCGCATCTCTCCCGATGCCTCCCGGATCGCCACCACCATGGTGAACCAGACGGCAAATAAGAGCGGTGCCTCTCCGCTTTGGCTGTGGGACCTCAAGGGCGGAACTCGCGCCCCGCTCTCCGCCGACACCGACTATGTGGATGACATCGTCTGGTCGGCCGATGGACGCACGATCTATTTCGACGTGTTCGAAAACGGCGGCGATCATAAAGTATTGCGTTCGTTGCCCGCCGATGGCTCACAGCCCGAGCAAACATTCGCTCCCTCTGACAACGACCGCGTGCCCTTAGACGCCACCGCCGACGGCAAGTGGCTGCTTTACGAGGAACGAATCAAAAACACAACCCAAACAGATGCCGTACTCCGGGCTATCCCTCTAGTAAAAGATGCGCAGGAATTTACCGTTCTCGACTTTGTGGCGCGCGACAGCAATGCGCGCCTCATTCCAACAAGGAACGATTGGCTCGCCTATCAGTCAAACCAGTCTGGCCGCTCGGAGGTCTATTTGACGCGCTTCCCGCGTCCGGGAGCAAAATACCAGGTCTCCCAAAGTGGCGGCGAGCAGCCCGTCTGGAGCCGCGACGGCAAGCTCTTGTTCTACCTCGATGGCGCCAACCGAATGACGAGCGTCACCATCGAGACTGCCGGCGATGGCGTAAAGATCGGGACGCCAAGAACGCTTTTTCCCACCGGCATTCGCCACTCCATTCCCGTCGACGCTTATGATGTAGCGCGCGACGGAAAATTCCTCGTGGTGAACTCGATCACCGAGAGTACAGCACCAGTAGTCCTCGTCACGATTTGGGACACAGAGCTGAAGAAATGAGGTCCGTCGCGAGCTGAGAATTAGGCCGGACGATCAGGCACCGGCAGAGCTGGATCTTCTTGGGATAACCGGACGACTGGAAGTTTGGGATACAGATTGATGAGACGGGAATGAGAACGTCGGTAGTCTGATGCGTGCTTTTCTGGGTGATTCCGTGCGCAAATTGTTATAGCGAGCGGTCCCATCAGGCCCTCGGCTACCTAACTCCCCAGCAGTTCCTACTTCTGAACTCATCCCGACGATAAGGAATGAAAAGTGTCACCTATCCACTGGACGAGTGCAGCTTCTTGACAGCTGAAGTGGGAGGTCCTAAAATTCCCAACAAGAGCGAGCGCTCGTCTTGGTTGAGTGAGTGGACGATATGCCAAAACTCCTGGATAAAACCGTCGCCAAGAATCGGCTCAAGATCGAATTGGCCGCGCAAAAGCTTTTTACGCGGCAGGGATTTCACGGCACGACCGTCCGGGAAATCGCCAAGAAAGCCGGCATCTCCATCGGCAAGCTCTATCTTTACTATCCGAACAAGGAGGACATATTCATTGGCCTGGTCCAGCGTATGGACCAGAAAATGGAAGCTCTGCGGCGGAGTCAGCTTCTTCCACTGATGCAATCGCCCGATCCGGATTCCCTGAAGAAGCTGGGGATGGCCGTGGGTCGCATCGTGTCGGAGAATCTCGACTACTGGCGGCTTATGTACGTCGACGTGGTTGAGTTCCGTCATAAGCACTTCATTCACAGCTACCGGGAAATTGCCGGAGGTCTGCGCAACTATTCGACGGCCCTTTTTCAAAAGGCGCCTATTCCTTTTCCCCGCAGCGTGAACCCTGGGTTTGCCTACGTGAATTTATACCTGCAGTTCGTTACCTATTTTCTGGTGGAGGAACTGTTCGGCGCGAAGCGCCATTTGGGCGTGAGTGACGAAGAAGCCATCGATCAATTGGTCCGTCTCTACACGCGCAGCCCGAAGAACTGAGCTTCGAAGAACTCGTAAGTGCGACACAAGATCCGAAATAAGGAGGCAATATGCGAACACTCGCAACCCTGCTGGCAGCCGTCGCCATTCTCTGTTTCATGATGCCAATGACTCAGGCGCAGACCGCCACTACCGGACAAATTGTGGGCGTAGTGACGGATCCAACCGGGGCCATCGTAATAGGAGCGCACGTCGCCCTGACGAACGACGCGGGCGTGCGTCGTGAAATCACAACCGGCAGCGACGGCCGTTATGTGTTCTCGCTGCTCGACCCAGGCCGCTATCGGATCGAAGTGAAGCAGAGCGGATTCGCCGAGGCCAAACTGGAAGGCATCACCGTCAGGATTACTGAGAGCACGGTCGTTGACGTTGCCCTCAAAGTGTCCGGCGCACCGACTACGGTTTCAGTCACGGGCGAATCGCCGCTGGTGCAGACAGAAAGCTCCGCTCGCGGCACGGTCATCGATCAGCAAGAGATACGGGCGCTGCCATTGCCGACCCGCAACTTCCAGCAGTTATTGACCCTGACGGCTGGAACCTCCGGCCCGCTCACGAACTCATCCGAGTTGGGACGCGGCGACGTAGCCGTATACGTGAACGGCCAGCGCGCGCTCTCGAACAATGTCATCATCAACGGAGTGGATGCGAATTCCATTGGCACGGGCGAGAATCCAAATCTCGCCGTCCCCTCGATCGACTCGCTCCAGGAATTCATCGTGCAGACCAGCATGTACGATGCTTCGGCGGGCCGCAATGCAGGTGGCAACGTGGCAGCTGTCACTAAGTCCGGCACTAACAGCTTTCATGGCGACGCCTACGAGTTCTTTCGGAATACCGTTTTGGATGCTAACAACTTCTTCCTGAACGGCTACGAGCAAAATGCGAATGGGGCGCCTGTAGTTACGCCGCGACCGGCGTACAGGCGCAACCAGTTTGGCGGCACACTGGGCGGTCCACTCATCAAGGATCGCGCGTGGTTCTTTATCTCATATCAGGGCACTCGTGAAACCAACGGCACCTCGTTGACGAACTCGCTATCAACAGTTTTCGTGCCCGCCGGCTTGGGCATGCAGCGCGACGCAACACATTTAGCCGCTTTATCGGTGTGCTACGGGCTCGGCGGATTCTTCGATCCGGGTACGGCGTACCTTGCCCTGAACCAAACGCTCCCCAACGGGCAGCTTATGATACCTGGGATTCCCGGTATCACTACCGGAACTCCTTGTCCTACTAGCCTCAACCCCGTTCTGGAAACGATTCCTTCCATCTCGACCTATAAAGAGGATCAGTTCAACACCAATCTGGATGTCAAGCTGAACGGTGCGAACCGATTCTTCGCCAAGTATTTCCAGTCGTTCAACCGCGAAAATCAGGCTCTCTACGACCAGTTTGGCGATGGCGACCCGCTGCAGGCGCCAGGCTGGCCGACCGAGGAAGACATCTACCAGCGGGTGCTTGCATTCGGTGTGTCGTCTGTGATCTCAAACCACTTGCTGAATGAGGTCAGGTTCGGCTGGAGCACCATTTACGGCCCCGGTAAACCTTCTACGCCCGTGACCTCGGCGGATTTGGGAATTGCATCGCCATTGAGCAGCTTGTTCCCGAGCATGCCAACCATGGTTTTTGCGAACATGTTCACTCTGGGTCCTTCTCCTTTGGGCATCACGTATGCGGCGACCAATATGTACAGCGCCAGCGACATGATGACGTGGACGAAGGGCCGGCACACCATGAAGTTCGGGGGCGAATACAAGCGGCAGGAGCTGGACGCACCCTATTTCGATGTATTCCCCAACGGCGAAATTGCCTATGCGGGGTTCGCGAAGCCGACCTTCACTCCGTTTGAAGATTTCTTGGCCGGGCTTGCCAGTGTCTCGGTTATCGGATCGGGCACCAACAGCCTCCACAATCGAGCCAACGATTTTTCCGCTTTCTTCCAGGACGATTGGAAAGCCACTCCGCGCCTTACCTTCAATCTTGGACTACGGTATGACTACTTCGGTCCCACGACCGAAACCCAGGGCCACTTTGTCGGCTTTGATCCATCGAAGGCTGTGACCACGCCTATCGTACCGGCGTGCGGGAATACTTGCGGGGTTGCGGTGACTGGCGGCTACGTCCAGGCCGGCAATGGAAACCTGGCTGGATTCCCAAAAATCAACGACAGCCTGGTGAATCCGAACTATAAGAACTTCGGGCCGAGGATTGGGTTCGCTTATCAACTCACGGATAACGGCAAGGCTGTTCTGCGGGGAGGGTATGGCATCTTCTTCGATCGGCCCAACATGCGGTTGTACAACAGCCAATTGTTCAATATGCCCTACGAAATGCTAGCCACGGCTCTTGCCACTCCAAACGAAAATCCCTTCGTGCAGGTCCCGCTGCCCAGTGCCTTCCCGCTGAGTCTCAGCAACACCAGCATTTTCCCGTTTGGGGGATATCCGGCGGTGTTGCCGGTAACCGCTTATGGTTCGACTACACCAGAGCCAACCATAGTCCCGGCCACCGGGATCTATCCCGACCTCCACGACTGGAGCATTCCCTACACGCAAACATTCAACTTAGGAGTGCAAACCAGCTTCGCCAATAACTGGATGCTGGATCTGGGCTATGTCGGTTCGTTGGGGCGCAAGTTTCCGCGCTTGTTCTCGTTCAATCAGGCGTTCGGTCCCTCGTTCGCCGGAGTACCTGCGCTCGGAAGTTTGGGCGGACCGCTCTTCCCTGGTTTCGGCGATTTGCCCGCCCCAGGATTGGGCAGTTTCCTAATGGAGAGCAACTCTAACTCCGATTACAACTCTCTCCAGGCAACGCTCAACAAGCAGTTCTCCCATGGCTTGCAGATGTTGCTCAGCTACACCTGGTCCCACTCGATCGACGACTACTCGGGGAGCGACGTCAGCGACATCACACTGCTCCCCGGTGACATGGTGAATCAAAACCACAATTATGCTTCCTCGGATTTCGACCGTCGGCACCGCTTCGTCGCGAGCTACTTATATAACCTGCCGGACGCTTATCATGGCGGCTCGGGATTGACAAAGGGTCTGGTGAACTCGTGGAGTGTGTCCGGAATCGTAACTCTGCAGTCCGGCGTTCCCTTCTCGATCCTGGGCTCGGATTCTTTGTTTGCGTTCACCCAAGGCGACTTGGCTCCCGGACGGACGGTGCAATCGGCAATCAAGAGCGGTGACGTGGCCGACCGCTTGGGCACGTATTTCGACACGTCCGCGTTTGTTGCTCCTGCCGCCTACACTTCGGATTTCGGCACTCTGGGGCGGAACATCATTCGAGGGCCGAAGCAGATCAACACGGATTTTTCCATTATGAAGCTCGTTCCGGTCACGGAGAGCCAGAAGGTGGAATTCCGAGCTGAATTTTTCAATCTATTCAACAACGTGAATTTTGCTAACCCGGTGAGCGTAGTTACCTCGGGGAACTTTGGCCAGATCGCGGCAACTACCACGGGGCCCAGAGTGGTCCAGTTTGCGCTGAAGTACAACTTTTAGGGAGGCGCATGAAAGACACAGGTCTGCGCGGTAAGGTCGTCGTCGTCACCGGTGCTGCAGCGGGGATCGGGCGCGCCACGGCCCGCGCTTTTGCTGGCGAAGGATGCCGGGTGGCGGTATGGGATGTCAACGATGCCGGGCAGGAAGAGTTGCTTCGCGAATTGTCCGCGCTCGGAGCAGAGGCGCTCTTTCGCAAAGTCAGCGTCGTGAATGCCGCCGAGGTCGAGTCCGCGGTCGCGGAAATTGTCGGGCGGTGGGGCACCGTCGATGTGCTGATCAATAATGCCGGCATTACGCGCGACTCGCAGTTCGTGAAGTGGAAGGATGGCGCGGTTGCAGGCACGATGACGGATGATGCGTTCGACTCAGTCATGTCGGTCAATCTCAAAGGTGTCTTTCTTTGTTCGCGCGCCGTCGTGTCCCACATGATCCGCAAGGGCTCAGGGGTGATCCTCAATGCTTCTTCTGTCGTCGGTCTCTATGGAAATTTTGGGCAGACAAATTATGCCGCCACCAAGGCCGGAGTCATCGCATTTGCGCGGACGTGGTCACGTGAGCTGGCAAAATACAATATCCGCGTGAACGCCGTCGCTCCCGGTTTCATCGCGACCGAAATGGTGCAAAAGATGCCGGAGAAGATCGTCCAGAACATGGTTTCGCATACGCCTCTCGGCCGCATGGGAAAGCCCGAGGATGTCGCCGAGGCCTATGTTTGGCTGGCCTCCGATGCGGCGTCGTTCATCACCGGTACCGTGCTCTCCGTCGATGGCGGATTAGTGCTGGGAACCTGACTTAGTGTAATTCCAGAGGACTTATTCATGGCACGTTATGCAACCATTGTCGCTACCGGCAGGTACGTCCCTGAGATTGAAGTAACTAATGACATGCTGCGTGAGCGGTTCAAACAGATGGCCCCGGATTTCGTAGACAAAATGGAAGCGAGCAGCGGCATCAAGACGCGCTGGCACGCTCCCGAAAATTGGGCAACCAGCGACGTGGCTTTGCCTGCAGCCAAATTGGCGGTAGAGCGCGCCGGAAAGAAGCCAGAAGACATTGATCTAATCATTCTCGGCACCGATTCCCCGGACTACATAACCCCCGCCACTTCGGTCGTACTGCAATATAAGCTGGGCGCAAAAAATGCCGGCACATTTGATGTCGGTTGCGCCTGCGCTTCGTTTCCTACGGGCCTTTCGGCAGCCGCGGGAATCATCGCCGCAAATCCGGGGATCAAGACCGTGCTGGTCGTCGGCGTCTATCTCATGCACAAACTCACGGCGACTACCGATCCCATGGTCTTCTTTTACGGGGATGGAGCGGGCGCGGCGGTACTCGAGGCGGCCGCGAAGCGAGGCTTCATTACTTCGGCATTTCGAGCCGACGGCTCCTATCACGATTACTGGGGAATCTACTCGGGCGGCACCTTTGAACCGGCGAGCGAGGAATCCGTAAAGGCGGGCCGCACCGCGTGCACAATTAAGAACCGCTATCCCCCGGAATTGAATGAGGAGACATGGCCGATCATCGTGAAGCGGCTCGCGAAGGACGGTGACTTTGAACTCGGCGACGTCGATTGCTTCATCTTTACTCAAGTGCGAAAACCCACGATTGACCGCGTCATGGAACATCTGGGCGTTCCGGCGGAACGCGCGCACACCATCATGGAACAATATGGCTACACGGGCTCTGCCTGTGTTGGCATGGCACTGGATCACGCAATCGAGCAGGGCAAGCTGAAGTCCGGCAACCTCGTTGTGATGGTGGGTTCCGGAGTTGGCTACAATCAGGCGGGCTGCGCGTTTCGTATGCCATAGGTGCACCCTGGCCTTCACTCGCAAAGCTGGCCGAGAGGGACGGGATGGGCCTGGCGGTCAAAATTCTGCTGCTGGTGGTGCTCGCCGGATTTGCGGGCTTTATCGTTTTGTCCTTCTTTTTTATCTGGCGACCGGTCGCCACGATGGTCTGGTTCAGAAGGAACGCGCTGCGGCGAGCCGGCCTCCGGAAAACGAAGGTGCTAACCACGGTTGGGAACCAGGTGGTGTGGCAAGGCGGTTCCGGTCCTTTGCTGGTATTGCTGCATGGCGCCGGCGATCAGGCGGGAACCTGGGACAGGGTAGTCCCCGAACTGAAGCGACATTGTCGGCTGGTAATCCCGGATCTGGCAGGCCATGGCGAGAGTGATCCGCCTGCGGGTGTATTGAGTCTGGGAACGCTACTCACTGCGCTGGAGCAGGCGCTCGACGCGCCACCATGGCGAAGCAAGTCGATGGTGCTTGCGGGCAATTCGCTCGGAGCATGGATGTCGATGCTTTACGCCCAGAAATACCCAGAGCGGGTGACGCGCGTCATTCTTATCGATGGCGGTCCCATCAAGAACTCGTCGGAGATTGGCCTGATGCCGAAAGATCGCGAAGAAGCTCGTCGCACGCTCGATGCCGTGTTCTATTCCGCGCCACGCCGGCCGAACTTTTTTCTCGATGATCTGATCCGTATTTCGAACACTGGGCCGATTTCGCGCCTGCTGGCCGCCGGCGAAGAGGATATCTCGAAATATCTGCTGGAAGACAAACTGGCAAACTTCCAAACGCCGGTCAATCTTATCTGGGGCGCCGCCGATCGTCTGGTGCCGCTGGACTACGCAAACAAACTGCAATCTCAACTTCCTCATTGCACGCTTACCGTCATTGAACGCTGCGGTCATGCGCCTCAATTCGAGCGCCCGCGAGAACTGATGCGAATCTTGTTGCAGATACTCTCATCAGATTCATCGCCTGTGCCCAGCGCCCTATCTGTGCATTCTGTTTCCAGGCAACCTGGAGAGAATTCGTGATCACCGGCGATATTCTCGGAGAGCGGGCGCGCCTTACCCCCGCGGCGGTTGCATTGATTCACGTTCCCACGCACCGGCAGTTCACTTACGCGCAGCTCGACCGGCGGGCTTTGCAGTGCGCGCGGGTTTGGACGGATCAGCTCTCTCTACGTCCGGGGGATCGCGTTTGTATCCTTTCCGAGAACCGGGTTGAATATGTCGATGCCTTCTGGGCAGCGGGTAAGTCCGGCATCATCTTCGTCCCTCTGGGGACGCGCAGCACGGCTCACGAATTGCAGCAGATACTTGCGGATTGCGGGCCACGCTGCCTCATGTACTCCGCACGGTACGAGGGGCCCGCGAAGGAGCTCCGACAACTCGTGCCCTTCGAGCATTCCATCAGCCTGGATGCCGAGTCAGGCGATCCGAAAACAGTGGACTATATGAGTGCCATCAATCGGATTCATCCCGATCCGCTCTCGGTGAGAATCGAACCGGAGGATATTTTCTGCCTGCTTTATACCAGCGGCACCACCGGATGGCCGAAGGGTGTGATGATTCCGCACCGGCAGATCGCGTGGAATGCGTATAACACCGTCATCTCCTGGCAGTTGCGGTCGAGCTGACCGGGTTCAGGTCTACACGCCCATGTATCACGCCGGCGGCCTCACAGTATTCCTGACCCCGCTTTTCGCCATCGGCGGCAGCATCGTTTTGCATGAGGGTTTCAACCCCGCCGAGATTTTGCAAGCTCTCCGCGACTACGAATGCACCCTTCTGTTCGGTGTCCCGACAATCTTCAAGATGCTTTTTGATGCGCCGGAATTCGCAGCGGTCGACCTCAGCCACGTGCGCTGGTGTGCCAGCGGAGGGGCTCCGCTTCCATTACAACTTCTCCATGCCTATCAGGAACGAGGCTTGATTTTCCGCCAGGGCTATGGGCTTACCGAGGTAGGCGTGAATTGCTTTGCCATGAGCGATGAGGATTCCCTGCGCAAGTCGGGTTCGATTGGCAAACCGATGATGTTCACGGAAGCGAAGCTGGTGGACTCTCACGGCAATCAGGTCCCGAAAAATGACGTTGGCGGACGAGATATTGGAGAGCTCTGCCTGCGCGGGCCACATGTTTGCCGGGGTTATTGGAACAACCCCACTGCTACCAACCAGGCACTCGACCCGGAAGGCTGGTTCCACACCGGTGACCTGGCGCGATGCGACGAGGATGGATTTTTCTACATTGCTGGCCGCTCCAAAGACATGATCATCAGCGGCGGCGTCAACATTTACCCGGCGGAAATTGAAAAAGAACTACTCGATCATCCGGCCATTGCGGAGGTTTCCGTCCTGGGGATGGCCGACGAGAAATGGGGAGAGGTTCCAGTCGCCTTCGTTGCGCTGAAATCGGGCGCGAGCGCCACCGACGACGAATTAATCGAGTTCCTTCGGCCGCGAATCAATAAGATCAAATTGCCCCGGCAAATCATCTTCACAGAAGCGTTGCCGCGCAACGCCTATGGCAAGGTCCTGAAACTCGAACTCCAGGAGCGATTGAAGCAGGAGCAACTGAAGAACGAGCGATTGCGGAATTTCGAGCCCCGCGCCGCTGGCGGAAACGATACTGTTACGCCGGAGGGGAAATTATCTTAAATGCAAGTCCAAGTCATCCTAAGAGGTGTCCTATGAAGCGTATTTACATTGCCGCCTACCATCAATCCAAGTTTGGAAAACTCATGGCCATGTCGGTGCCAGAGATCATCCAGAACGCGGTCAACGGAGCGTGCAACGAGATCGGCGTCGAGTCCGCCGCATTGGACGTCGGTTCGATCGGCGCCACCTGCAACATTTCGCTTAACGAACAGGGTTTGCTCGCTGGCCTGATGGCGATGCTGCCGGGCATGGCCGGCAAGCCCATTGAATCGGTCGAGAACGCCTGCGCCTCTGGCGGACAGGCTGTACTGTCCGTCATCCAGAAACTTCAAGTTGGATGGGGAGACGTCGGCATCGCCGTCGGCTACGAGAAGATGCGCGACGCCGAAGGCAAAATGGACGGCAAGCTCATCGGCAAGGCTCTGGGCTATTTTTCCCATCCCGACGAGCGCGAAGGCAAAGTGTTTATCTTTCCCCACCTGTTCGCCGAGATCATGGAGTGCTACCTGAAGTTGAACCGCGTGCGGGAGGAAGATCTGGCGCAGATCGCGGTCCTGGAGTACGCCAATGCCCGCCTCAACCCCTACGCCCAGATGCGCAGTGTGCAGATCACGCTGGAACAGGCGATGAAAATCGAAGGCATCAATCGCTACATCGTCGAGGGCCTGCCGCTGAAAACTTACGACTGTTCCCAGATTACCGATGGTTACGCCAGCCTCATCCTGGCTACTGACGAAGGCTTAAAGAAGCTCGGTGTGGCCAAAGCCGACTGCGTGGAGATCGCCGGCTATGCTCAGGCTACCGATCCGCTGAAAAAGGCGGGGCGCGATGTCCTGCGGCCCGAGGGAGCGTACCGGGCAATGAAGAAGGCCTATGACATGGCCGGAGTTAAGCCCGCAGATGTGAGTTTGGCCGAGGTGCACGATTGCTTCACCGTGATGGGCGCCATCGGTACCGAAGTGCTGGGCAAGGCTCCCCTCGGCCATGGTGCACGATACTGGTGCGAGGGCAAAGCCGGTGTGGAAGGTGAGTGCGCCATCAACACTTCCGGCGGACTCATTGCCAAAGGCCATCCCATCGGCGCTACCGGGGTCGCCATGCTGGGGTGGTGCGCGTGGCAACTCCGAGGAAAGGCTCCTATCGGACTGCAGGTGAAGAATCCGCGCGTGGCCGCGACGTTCAATATCGGGGGCCCGATATGCGCCTCCGTTTGCACGGTATTGCGACTCATAACGTAAGGGCTAAGCGGATCGGGCATCGACTCCGCTCTGGGTAGGAACCTATCGAGTCGGGCTAATGTAGTCTGCTTCGGCTCGCTGGCCCAGCGTTCCACGACTGTCCGCTGCCACGATCGAGTCCTTCCTGCAAAACACGCCGGCGAGAGCGCTCCGGATATTTAATGTTCAGATCCTATTTGTCCGACGGGGTAGGTTGTTTCCTGGAATCACCAAGTCCTGTGACGACCGTCGGTGCTGACGTCTCCAGGGCCGCAGATGTCGCGCAGCTATTCAAAGAAGTGGATTCCGCGTTCGGAAGACTGGATATTCTGGTCAACAACGCCGGCGTATTCCGCTTCGGCGCCTTCACCGATATTACGGAACAGACCTTTCAAGTCCATTACAACGTCAATGTTCTCGGACTGATTCTCACCGTACAGGAAGCGATTAAGCGGTTCGGCGCCGGCGGCGGGAGCATCGTCAACCTCAGTTCCATCCTCGGCTCGCATCCGGTGGTGGGAGCCCTCTTGTACGCGTCAACGAAAGGGGCCATTGAGACGCTTACCAGGGGATTGGCGCTCGAACTGGCGCCGCGCAAGATACGCGTCAACGCCATCGCTCCCGGTCATACAGAAACTGAAGGCAATGTGGCTGCGGGGACCTTTGAAGGTGGTGCCGGGGCGGTTCTGGCGGGGAAGACCCCGCTCGGCCGGCTCGGTCGTGTCACGATATCGCACCCCTGGCAGTGTTCCTGGCATCAGACGAATCAGCCTGGAGCACCGGAGAGGTCATCCGGGCGGCAGGCGGACTTGTTGTAGCCACCTGAGTGCAATGAGCCGACCGCAGTAAACACGGACTACACCATCCGTCCTGCAACTCTCAGGCAGTTGCGGGATTCTAATCACCGGGAGTGCCCTCAGCAGACCAACCAAAATCAGAGAGGAGAATACGGTGCAACTTCAAAGTGACTACTTCACTGCTTATCACAACCTAAAGCTGACCCGAGATGACAAAGGTGTGCTCGTTGCAGAGTTCCATAACAATGGCGGTGCGTTCATTATGTCCGCGCCAGCTCACACGGAATTTGTCGACGCCTTCTATCGGATTTCGCAAGATCGCGCAAACAAGATCGTAATCCTCGCGGGTGCAGGTGGGGAGTTCATTACTGATGTCGATTGGTCCTCTTTCGGCGATGTCGCCGATCCCGGCGTTTGGAGCCAGGTTCACGACGAAGGCGTTCAGGTTTTGGAAAATATAGCCAACATACGCGTGCCGGTGATCGCCGCTATCGAGGGACGCGCCCATGTGCACTCCGACTACGCGCTACTCGCCAGTGTGATTGTGGCAGGGGAGGGTGCGACCTTCCAGGATGTGGCCCACTTCTCCGCGGGCGTTGCCCCCGGTGACGGAATCTTTACGACCTGGAGTTATCGCGCGGGAGCGGGACGAGCGGAGGCGTTCCTGCTCAATCCGCAGCCCCTGCCGGCGCGTACCGCACGCGAATGGGGAGTGGTTGCCGAGGTTGTGCCGAACGGCAAGGCGCTTAGTCGGGCGCGGGAATTGGCTGAGCTGTACCTGAAGGCTCCCGAGGTGACTCGCCGAAACACACGCATCCACTTCATTCAACCGTTGAAGGAGCGCATCGTGCGAGAAGTTGGCTATGGTTTGTCGCTCGAAGGAGCGTCGTCGGCCGACCTCGTCAAATCAATGCGAACGAAAACTGAATCTGTCGCTCGGAAAGGAAAAGTTGCATGAACCGCATGGGGAGCACGTCAGCCGCTCACCTATTTAAAAAAGTCGCAGCCGGAAGAATTTGATCTGGTGATTCTCGGTGGCGTTACGGTTCCACCGTCGCGGCCTGGACGTTTGCTGGAGAGTGCCTTCCCAGCAAGAGATCGATGGATGGCTTCATGCATCGAAACGCCGAATTAATTCGCCTGAGCTAATTGGCTGCTCGCGGCGCGCCTCAATCATCTCTCGGAAAGGGCACAGAACATGCCCTTCGCGAACCCGTCAGATTCGATAGCAAATGTGCGGTTAAATCGTGCTCGGTGGTTTTCCCAGCAGATAGCTGCATTTAATTCCACGAGTTCACGCTCAGAAAAACGCTTTCTAAGCTCCCCATAAAGCTTATCGCAAACATCCGATGGTGTTCGCGTAAGGCTTACAGCCAGATACAAGACCAACGTTTCTTCATTGCTGAAATATGCACTGTCCTCGAACCGCGACAGATCACTCAGTTGCTCTTCCGTGATTCCGATTTTTCTGCCCACGGCAGAATGAATATCGATTCAAAAGGGACAGCCTACCATCGCCGCGACTTTGATTTGGACCAACTCTTTTAGCTTTGGGGCGAGGGCCCCCGGAGCAGCCGTATACCTGCTCATTAACTCGGCCAACGCAAGCAGTTTCGGATCGTTGGCGCGAATGCGAGTGGAGAGCAGGACGTGTCCATACCCCTTGGGCGGCTGCCAAATTGTGCGCTTACTGTAGAATCCAAGACATCGGGGATGGGGCCCACTTAATGAATGCGAGTCTGCCGATCGCTGATCGCGGAGCGCGCCAATTGTCTTCCTCGGCCAAGCTTGGCTCTGCGGTGCCAGCCGCACACCAGAAGCGCCACTCCGCGCTTGTGCGCGTGACCCATTGGATTACCACGGTCGCCTTTCTCGCTCTGCTGGTCAGCGGAGGAGAGATCGTGCTTTCGCACCCAAGGTTTTACTGGGGTGAGACCGGCAACGTAAACATGCGCCCCTGGCTCAATCTGCACCTGCCATCTTCCAGGGATACGGTCCCCACCGGCTATGGGTACGTGCTCCCGGATCAGAACGGCTGGAGCCGCTATCTCCATTTTCAAGCGGCATGGCTTGCGGTCGGGACGGGTTTGCTCTACGTGCTGTCCGGCTTCTTCGCAGGGCATTTCCAGCGCAATCTGTTTCCCGCGCCTTCTGACCTTTCCGTCAAGGAGCTTGGTGGTTCGCTGGTTCGACATTTGCGCTTTGAGCGGCCGGGCAAGGAAGAAGCGTGGTCGTATAACGTGTTGCAGCGCCTCACCTATCTGCTCGTGATCTTCGTGTTGTTCCCGTTGATGATCTGGACGGGGCTGGCCATGTCATTCGGATTCACCTCGGAATTCCCTTTGGCCGTTCGGCTCTTGGGAGGCCAGCAGACGGCGCGCAGCCTGCACTTCCTGGTGACGATATTCCTTGTGCTGTTCCTGTTGATTCACGTGCTGATGGTCTGTTGTTGCGGGATTTCGAAATCGTATGCGCGCCATGATCACCGGCCGCGCTACCCCACCGACGGAGTGAAGTTATGAACAATGTCTCTCGACGCAAATTCATCACCACGGGGCTGGCTGTGGCGGCCGGTGCATCTGGGATTGCCGTCGCTGCCAAAGTCGCGCGGCATCATGGGCTCATCCCGCCGGACGCGGGAGGACTTTACGGCGCGGGAGAAACGCTGACCTACGCGGCGCAGCGACTTTTGACCCGCCATTCCCTGGCCCGTGAATTTTCCCGCAGCGAGATTTCGACAGAATCCGTTCGCCAATGAAGTCGATCCGATGGGCGATGAATTCAAACGACTCCAGGCAGCCAGTTTCGTGGACTGGCGGGTAACGGTGGACGGGATGGCGGCGCGACCGGCCTCGTTCTCGCTGGCAGAGATCAGAAGTTTCCCCACTAGTACGCAGATCACCATGATCGGCTGTGAAGAAGGATGGACTTACATTGCCGAATGGACCGGTGTGCCGCTCTCTCACATCCTGGACCGTGTTGGCGCGCTGCCCCAGGCGCGTTACGTTGTATACCGCTCGATCCAACCTGACTGGTGGGAGAGCATCGACATGGCGGACGCGTTGCATCCGCAAACGCTTCTCGCCCACCGCATGAACGGAAACGAACTTCCCGTGCCGTTCGGAGGTCCGGTCCGCCTGCGAGTCCCGCGGCAGCTCGGCTATAAGAACGTGAAATACATCAATCGCTTGACTCTGACGGACAACCTCAAACCGTTCGGCAAGGGTCTGGGCGGTGCTAACGCTGATGGTGGCTACGCGTGGTATGCGGGCATCTGAGAAGAAGCGTCCGATGAAAAGCTCGTCGCACGGAGTCGCAAGTTCGCTTCGAGAAGTCGCCATTGATCTCCCCTAAGCCCGTTTTCTATGAGCAGGTCGACTGTGGTCAAGGTCTGTTTTTGGTTTTTTCCCTTCCTTGCGTTGTTGCTTTTGCTGTGGTCTGAATGCGCGACACATGTTGTTCTCCACCGGGTTTCTATTCGCACTCTGGATGAGCTTGTCGGAAGCTCGGTGCGGTTTGGGGTTCAATGGGAGAATCGATGCTGCTGTTTCTGGAACGGCCTAGAAAGCTAAAACGGGCTCGCAGTCATCGGAACACGGGGTCTTCGCAACAGTTCAGCATGGTTTGTCCTCAGGCTGCTTCGGCGTAAAAGGGGATGTAGGGCTCCTGGGTGACCCAGATGCGATGGAGCAGAACGGCCAGCTTGCGCGCTACCGCAACGACAGCCTTGTTCTTTGCCTTCTTGCCACCTCGGGCCGCCAAGGCGAGGCCCCAGCGGCGCAGAGACGAGTCTTTGCCCGGAGGGCGAAGTATATGGTTGGCACATTCAATCAGCAACATTCGCAGATAACCATTCCCAGCCTTGGTGATGCCCAGCTGCGGATCTCGATCCCTAGACTGACTGCGTCGAGGTCGCAGGCCCAGATCGCGACCTACGTCGCGACTTCGTTGGAAGCGTTGTTTGTCTCCCAACGTCAGCACATAGGTTAGGGCTGTGATAGGACCAACGCCATAGACCTTCAGCAGAGCTTGCGTCTCCACATACTCGGTCTCGGTAAGTTGCCCAATCAGCCGATCATACTGCTTGATCTTGGTCGTCATTTCCGCGATCTGCTCCAGCACCGGACCGAGCGCTGGTGCTAGTCCAGCTGGCAACATGGCCAAGCCACGCTGGGCAAAACATGCGGTGGTGGAAGCTGGCATGCGGTGGCCGCAGGACTTGGTCAGTCCGCGTACAGCGTTCACTGCTGCCGTACGTAGGCGGACTAAGAGGTCACGTGCGCGGATCAGCGTCAGTGCCTGCTGCTGTTGCAGCGTGCGATGCGCGATGGGACGCAGGATCTTGGGATCAAGCGGGGCGAAGCGCGCCAGTTTCTCGGCATCGACCTGGTCGCTCTTGCGGTCACTGTGAGAGATCGCCCGTAGCTCCCGCACGTTCGCCACAATCACCTCGTGTCCGAGCAGCTGAAGCTGTTCGCTGATCCAGATCGAGTGCGTGCCGGCCTCCATGGCCACTCGAACTGGCGCCAGATTCTTAAACCACTTCTCCACTCCTTGGCGATTGGTTCGGAACCGGCCTCGGTCGATCACGTCCCCCTTTTTGGTTGATCGTGCAGTAATGGCTCCAGACGTCTCCCAGGTCAACGCCGACGGTTAAGTCGGTTGGGGAATGTCTGCTCGGAACTTCTGCGATGAGGTGCTGCGCTGTTTTTTTCATGGGGAACAGTCTCTCCGATCTTGAAGACCTGCTCATCCCATTTCTGGATAACTTCCGGATTGCCGCCTATCCCCCAACCGCCCATCAGATTCAATGAAACGCCCTATAATGACAGGCACATTTATGGCTCTGGCCTCCGGTACCAAACTCGGCCCTTACGAGATTCTTTCCGCACTAGGGGCGGGCGGGATGGGCGAGGTTTACCGGGCGCGCGATCCGCGCTTGGGGCGCGAAGTAGCGATCAAGGTTCTGCCTTCGGGCTCTGCGCCCGATTCCGAGCGCCTATGCCGTTTCGAGCAGGAAGCGCGAGCTACAGCCGCGCTCAATCATCCGAATATTCTGGCGGTCTTCGATATTGGCAGCCAGGACAATTCCCCCTACATCGTCTCCGAGCTGCTCGACGGCGAAACTCTGCGGGCGCGGCTGAATAGCGGTACGCTGCCGGTGCGCAAAGCAGTCGAATACGCCCTCCAGATCTCTCGCGGACTTGCTGCCGCTCACGATCATGGTATTTTCCACCGCGATCTCAAACCGGAGAATATCTTCGTCACGCGCGACGGCCATGTGAAGATTCTCGACTTCGGCCTGGCCAAGCTGACCATGCCAGAGCCGGGCGCGCCCGGCCTGTCCGTGCAGGCGACACTCGATTCCGTGACCGGCCGCGGCGTTCTGCTGGGAACGCTCGGTTACATGTCCCCAGAGCAATGCCGCGGGGCCACCATCGACGCGCGCTCCGACATCTTCAGTTTCGGTGCGGTGCTCTATGAAATGGTGAGCGGCAAGCGCGCTTTTCGTGGCGACACGACGGCCGACACCATCAGCTCCATTCTGAAAGAAGAGCCTCCCGATTTATCGGCCAGCGGACGTGATGTGTCGCCGATGCTGGAGCGCATTGTCCACCATTGCCTTGAAAAAGATCCGGCTGCGCGCTTTCAGTCTGCGCGCGATGTTGCCTTCGCGTTGGAGGCTCTGTCTTCAGTTTCATCGTTTGCGGCCAGCGCTGTAGCTACGCCCGCCGATATGACCGCTGCTTCCCCATCCCGAAAATCCTGGCTCGTTCCTTCGCTCTTGGGAGCTATCGCCGTCCTTATTGTGGCCGTGGCGCTGCTTATCGTTCGCGTGAGCGCTCCGCCTCCCGCGCCGCCCTCCTACCGTCAGCTCACGTTCGCTCGCGAGTCCATCGCTTCTGCGCGTTTTGCTCCGGACCAGCGAACTATCATCTACGGCACAGCGCGGGTCGGAACGCAGACCGAGCTTTTCTCGCTGGCGCCCGACAGTCATGCCCCTGTAAGCCTCGGTCTGAAAGATGTGGATGTCGAATCCATTTCTTCAACCGGAGAGATGCTCCTGATCCAGCAGCGGCATTCTCTTGTTCGTGTTGCGAAAGTTGGCGTGCTGGCGCGAGCGCCGCTGGGTGGCGCCGCTCCGCGTCCCATGATGAACGACGTCGCGGATGCGGACTGGGGCCCGGACAACCAGATCGCAGTCGCCCGCTACGTGGATGGACACTTTCGCATTGAGTACCCCATTGGCCACGCTCTGTACGAGCCCAGCGCCGGCTATGTAAACAACGTGCGCGTTTCGCCTAAGGGAGACTGGGTAGCGTTCGCCGAGCATCCCACGCTCGGAGATGATGCGGGATATGTGGCGATAGTGGATTCTTCTGGTCGCAAGCGCACTCTATCCCCACGGCAGTCGGCCATTGAAGGCATGAACTGGGCTCCTTCAGGCAAGGAAGTCTGGTTCACCGGTGCGGTGGTCGGCATCGAGTTTCAGCTCCGGGCCGCCGATCTCTCGGGCCATACCCGCGTGGTCGACCGAATTCCAGGTACTCCAGCCCTCTTTGATGTGGCCCGTGACGGGCGCGTTCTTCTTGGGCAAGGCGTCAATAAAGTTCTCACCTACGTGCGTGGACCTGGTCAGGATCAGGAACACGATGTGAGCGTTCAAAATTGGAGTGAAGTTTTGTCGATTTCACCCGGCGGCCGACTGCTGATAAATGACGAGGGGGCTGGTAGCGGTTCTGATTACGACGTTTATGTGCGCGCAAGCGATGGCGCGGCGCCTGTACGGGTAGGCGATGGCATTGGCTACGATTTCTCGCCTGACATGAAATGGGTGCTGTCATCTCTCACCTTGCATATTCCCCGCCAGCTTTTTCTAATTCCCCTTGGCACCGGGGAGACAAAGCAGATCACGCATGATTTGATTGACCGTGGCCGCGCCCGATTCCTTCCGGATGGCAAGAACGTTGTGTTTACCGGCACGGAGCTTGGCCACAAATCGCGCATCTACGTGCAAGCCATTGACTCGGGCACAGCGCGTCCGATTTCTCCCGAGGGGGTGAGCGGATTTGTCCCCACCCCCTACGGCAAATTCGTATTCGGCTTCTCAGATTCTGTAGCGCTGTATCCCGTAGATGGTCAGGGCCCGCCACGCCCGGTCCCCGGCATCCATCCAGGCGAGGCAATCTTTTCTGTGTCACCTGACGGACGCACTGCTCTGGTTGGGTTGCTCTTTGGCTACGCCGTGGATGTGATGCGCGTGGATCTGGCCAGCGGCCGCCGCGAGTTGTTCAAGAAAATCGGGCCATCCGATCCAGCAGGGGTTCTCTTGATCGATGCGCTGTTCACTCCCGACGGCCAGTACTATGCCTATTCTTACTTCAACGGGCTGAGCCAACTGTATTTGGTGGAGGGATTGCGCTAAGGTAAGCGGGCGGGGCACCCATCGGCGCCCGCCCAAACGAGCGCCACTGCACTAATTCTTGATGCGGATTCCTACTGGTTGACGCGCAAGCCGGAAGTTATTCCGCGTGATGCCCCTCCGACCGGGCTGCGTGCACTTGCGACGACGCAACTATCAATCTCTATTGATCGGCCAGAAACGGGCTTCGAGACCATTAGCCTCCAACAAACCACCATACTGAATTGCGGCGGGGGACGCCGTCAGTATGGCGCATCGGAAGACATCGAAACGCTCGAAAGCAAGAATAATGCTTCGACTAGCCGACTTGGAGCAGTCGAGGAATGCGGTTCTTCACTCACTCGGTGCAGCGAGTTCGTAAGAATCATACGGTCACGCTATCGATGAATTCATCGGCTGGTATTGCTCCGAACCACGACTGAGCTTCAATTGGACTGTGTTCTTCGCTACCGGTTCTTTCTTGAACAAAAAAACCTTGCGGCGCCTACGATCAATGTCCGATTAGCCGCAGTGAGACGCCTTGCCTATGAAGCCTCGGATAGCGGACTTTTGAGTCCGGATCTGGCGGCGGGGATCCGTCGTGTGAAAGGGGTACCGCTGGTTGTTATGTTCGCCGGCGAATCGCGCACGGCGCATGATATAAAAGTCCTTCTGTCCGAGACGATTGTTCTCTCGTATTTTGGTTCCCATGCCAAACCGATCAAGTACGCTGCTCATTGATGGTGCGTGGCGGATGGAGTCCCGTGTCCGTAACGGTGAGACGGTCCCGCTGACTGGCGTTCTTTTCATGACGGCGGGCCGATGGTCCACCCTCTACTTCATCCCTCAACCATGCGCAAGTGAGTGCTGGGGAAGCGCCGAATCGGGCCGGTATGACATAAGAGGTGACCATCTCACTTTCCATCATGAGTTCACATTTCAAGGCGGGGGCGGCAAAAAGTTGCTGATCGATTTGGCTTCGACCACGGTTGAAATATGCAAGATCGTATTGACGTCTGAAATCCTGATAATTCACTTTCCGAGCGGGAACGTAATCCACTGCCGGCGGTATTCTGAATGACCGCTCAAGTTCCCCTGATTCCACGCGAAAAACCGTCCTCAAGGCAATACCAACCTCATTTGCGGCGGGAGATCAGCCTGCTTGGCCTTGTGGCCACGGCGGTAGCCGCCATGGTTGGAGTCGGCGTGAACATTCTGCCATTTATGGTGCAGCGCTCGCAGCCGGGGATTGGGCGATGGGTTCCAGTGGCTTACCTGGTGGCAGCCGTCCCCGCAGTGCTCGCCGCGCTTTGCTATGCCGCACTGGTATCTGCGATGCCGCGCGCCGGCGGGAGTTACGTTAACGTGAGCCGCGCTTTGAATCCGTTTGCCGGTTTCATTGCCAGCTTCTCGCAGTGGTTTGGACTCTGTATGGCCATGGGCGTCGTGGCTTATTTTCTGGTTCCTGTGATCCGTGACCTGCTGGCAGAAGCCGGAATCATAAAAGCCGCGGCGGCGCTGGATCTCATCGTGCCCAGGTTGTGGGTGTCTCTTCTCGCAATATGGCTGGCGTGGTTAGTGAATCTCCTGGGTATCCGTCTTTATGAGCGCAGTGTGGTGTTCATGGCGGTGCTGACCATGGTGGCTCCGATCATCATGACCGCAGCCGCTGTTTTGCACTCCCCGCAGACGGCCTTGGCGAAGCTGCAGACAACAGCCATGGTGCCGCTGCCAATGGTTGCTATGCCCCGGATGACGCCCGCGATCTTCCTCGGAACCGCGGTTGTCTTGTTCTCGTCTTTCATCGGTTTTGATGCCGTAGCCCAGGCTGCGGGCGAGGCTCGCCATCCTGCTGATCTGGCACGCGCCATCATGATCGCGATCGGAGGAGTCGCCGGCTACTACGTATGCTTCACCTGGAGCGTGTATCACGCCATTCCCGCGGAATACATTTATCGCGCTTCACTCGTTCATGACATCTCAGCTCCTGGGTTGATGGCGCCCCTGCTGCCAAGATGGCTCAGCCTGACCATTTTGGCCTCGGTCGTGGTCGCCATCCTTAAGGTTCTGCCCGCCGTTACGATGGCAAACTCCCGCACACTGTATGCGTTCAGTGCCGACGGCATCCTGCCGCGGGCATTTTCGCGCATCCACCCGAGGTTTCGCACTCCTCACTACGCGTTGACAGTGACCGCAATCGCGGCCAGCCTGTGCGTATTGGGATGCAATCTCGCGGGAGATTTCTTTCTCGGCGTCGATCTGCTGGTAGTCTCAATGCTGGTTAATTTTCTCCTGATGGCTGGCGCGTTGCTCACGTTTCCGTTCGTCAATCCGGAACTGCACAAGCAGATAACGTTCCTGGAATCCCGCAAGGCACAGGTCTCGATTGCACTCGCGGCGATTCTGCTATTAGGAGCGCTTTTGATCGTGCAGATCGTAGGCGATGTCTCCTCATCCGCTCCGTGGTATTTGAAGTCCACTACGAGCTGGATGGTAGTCATGTCCGCGGCCTCCATTCTCTTCTGGAGATTCTGGACAAAACTGGCCCGCAAGGAACTAGACCCGCGAGCGCAGATCTTTGGAGACCTGCCACCCGAGTGACATGCAGACTGCGGACGTAGCCATTATCGGCGGCGGAGTAATCGGTTGCTCGATTGCCTACCATCTTGCCCGCCTCGGTGTAACGAGTGGCGTGGTTTTTGAACGCAAGCATGTTGCCAGTGGCGCAACCGGCCTATGCCCGGGCGGTATCCGGCAGCAGTTTGAAAGGGTCGCGGAATGCAGGCTGGCGCGGCGCTCCATGCGTTTTTTCGAGCAAGCCAACGAGTTGCTCGAGCCAGAGTTCCCGTTTTTCCTCGAGCGCTCGGGATACCTGTTCCTGGCCGAAAGCGAGGCACTGCTTTCCCGGTTCCGCCACAACGTGGCCATGCAAAATCAAGTCGGCATTCCTTCGCGCGTGGTAACACCCGCCGAGATTGCTGAGATTGTGCCCTGCCTGGTTCGCGACGGCATAATCGGTGGGTCCTTTTGTGCTGAGGACGCGTTTCTCGAAGATTGCGACGGCTTCACCCATAGCCTGCTGGGGCGTGCTCGCGAGAAAGGCTTTCAACTCAAACTGGAAGAAGTCACAAATCTTAAGCAGGAGGGTCCCGAGTGGCGGATTGAAACTCCCACTGGATCCTGGCTTGCCAAACAGGTCGTTGTTGCGCCGGGCACACAAAGCCCATCGATAGCCGCCTATGTCGGAGTCCATTTGCCGATCACCGTGGAGCGCCGAAGGTTGGCATACACCGAACCTTGTGAGGGGGACTTTATGTATCCGCTTGTGGTGGCGCTCGAACGCAGCTTTGCCGGTAAACAACTGCGGAATGGTGTCTTTTATATTGGCTGGTTGGGTGAGACTTCAGACAGTGACGATCTGGCTTTTACGGAACAGGCATTGACTCGAGGCGCCACCTTTCTGCCTCTGATGGCAACTATTCCGGTGCGAAGGGTCATCACTGGCTACTACGATTCAACGCCCGATCATCGTCCGATTCTCGGCGGCGTCAGCGGTCTTGACGGTTTTTACCTGGCGACCGGCTTTAGTGGACACGGATTCATGCTGGCTCCGGCGGTCGGCGAGCTCATGGCGAGCTTAATCGCAGGATCGAAAAGCGACCCGTTATTGCAGGAGTTCTCACTGCAGCGATTCACTTCCGGTACTGCCAACGAAGGGCTGCAGATCTAGGGCTGCAGATCAGGGCGCAGATCTAAAGTGGCGATTTTTGGGAGGAAACCAGATGTCACTCAACCGAGCTTCTCTCTTCTTCTTCCTCTTCTTTTTCACGATTGTTTGCGCAGCTCAAGATGGCAACTGGGTTCGCCTGCTCCAATTGCACCAGGATTTCCTGGCCTTACGCGACGCCGGCGTGAAAGATGCTGCTCATGACTTCTCGCCAACTGCGATCCAGACGCGCGCATTGCAGCTCAAGGAATTGGAGACTCGGTTGGGTACGATCTCCCCGTCGGCATGGCCGGTCGATCAGAAGGTTGACTGGGTGCTCGTTCGCACCGAGTTGAACGATCTGGACTTTCGCTACAGAGTGATTCGCCCATGGTCTCGCGATCCCAGCTTCTACCTGGACTTTTTCAGAACGTTGCCCTACGCGGATGTTCCAGTCCCACCCGACAAACTGAATAATTTTCGGACCCAGGTTCGATCTGTGTCGGAACTGGTTCCGCAAGCGAAAAGGAATCTCGCGGAAGCCGGTGGAGACCTTACCGATATCGCGATCTTCCATCTGGAGCACTATGACGGAGTTGGTCAGGGTGAACCGGTGCGCGATGTACCTCCCGAGGGCATCGTGGGTTGGTATGAAGATCTGCTGTCTCGCGTGCAAAAGCAGCAGCCCGATCTTACGTCGGACGTCCAGCAGGCGCTCGCCTCGGTCCGCGAATACCACGATTGGCTCGTTGCGAATCGGCCTAAGCTCAACCATCCGAGCGCGATCGGTCTCACGGAGTACGACTGGTTCATCAAAAACATTAGGCTCATGCCGTATACGGCTGCTGATCTGCGCGTGATTGGAGACACCGAAGCCAGCCGCGCCTGGACCTTCCTGAAGATCGAGCAGGCTGTCAATCGTAATCTGCCTGAGCTCGAACTAGCCAAAAGTGGGGAGGAATATGCCGCTCGCGTGCGTCAGGCGGAAGAGTTGATCCGAAGTTTTCTTGCCGCCAACCACCTGCTCACAATTCCCGACTATGTCGGACCACAGAAGACAGACGCATTCTGGATCCAGCGGCCTGGCGGGAAGCGGCATTTCTGGGAGGAAATCCAATATCGAGATCCGCTCGTAGATCACATTCACGCATCCCTGCCCGGGCACCGTCTCGACTTTCTCATTCACGAGCACGATAAGCGGCCCATCCGCCGTGATTATGAAGACGGTGGACGGATCGAAGGCTGGGGATTTTACTGCGAGGAGATGATGCTGCAGGCCGGATTGCTGAAGGATCGCCCCCGCGTGCGCGAGCTGTTTTATGTCGCACAACTCGCCCGTGCCATGCGAATTCCCGCGGAACTTAAGATCCAGAGTGGCGAGTTTTCAATGCAGCAAGCAATTCAATTCATGGTTAACAATGTGCCGTTCATGGATCCGAATCTGGCCCGCTACGATCTCGAAGTGTACTTTCGCCAGCCCGGATACGGCATGAATTATGTGGCGGGTAAGCTGCAGATTGAGCACTTGCTCGCGGCGCGGGCCCAACAATTGGGTGACAAGTTCGATCTCGGGAAATTTCACGATCAGTTCCTGGCCGCCGGCATGATCCCGGTCGCACTGACGGAATGGGAGATGACTGGCACCGGTATCAACCAACAATTCGACCTGCCCTAAGAAGGGAAATTCAACCTGTAAGAAAAGATTCATTTCTTGGACCTATCGGGAGTGTGCCCGCTCATTTCGGTGGGAAAACAATTCCTGCATCAGGGAATTGCCGTGGGCGGAGTCACGCCAGCGAAAGGTTACGTTGCCCTCGGAGAGCGTCAACCAACCTGCTGTTGGAGATAGCGACGCGGTGGGTGTAAGCGCCGAGATAGAGCAGCACAGTTCTGGGCCGCCGAAAGGCATTTTGGAGTAGACCCGCCCAGTCGTGACGGAACAGCGCCCGCAGCCCCGAAGCGAAGGCGCGGGGTTCCGCAAGCGGAAAGATATTGAGCGGGAGTGATTCGGAGCGAGGCCGCCAGCGGCTAGCACACAGTGGAGATGGGGATGATGCTGCAGTCGCTGGTCCCAAGTGTGGAGCACGCCGAAGAAGCCCATTTCGGCTCCTAGGTGCCGGGGATCGCGAGCGATCTCCAGTAGCGTGGCAGTGCTGGTGTGAAAGAGTAGGTTGTAGATCACCCGTTTGTTCTGCAGCGCGAGCGGCGCTAGTTCCCGCGGCAGCGTGAAGACAACGTGCACGTAGCGGGTGGGCAGCAACTCCCATTCCCGCGCCTGCAGCCAGCGATGGCGGGCGTTGCCCTGGCAACGGGGACAATACCGGTCACGACACGAGTTGTACGAGATGGCAGTATGTCCGCAATCTGTGCACTGATCGCGATGTCCACCCAGCGCTGCGTTACGGCAGCGTGTGATGGCGAGCAACACCTTCTCGTGTTGGCCGTTAATCCACTTGCGACTGCGTTCAATGAAGCCACTTCTGCGCGACGTGCGCCGGTGGCATACAGCGTCATCGGCAGGATGCGATGAAAGGGAAACTCTGCCGCGGCGATCAGACGTGCGACTTCTTCCTGGCTCAGCACCCGCGGCAAGTGCAGCACGTTCTTCGGGTAAGGCGTCTCCGCAATGCTCCAGTTTCTCTTTAACACGTGAATGTAGAAGAAGCGTAAGCGCACGATCACGGTGTTCGGGCTGAGCTTCAACTCCGTGAAAAGCATCGCCTGGTACTGGCGGATGTGTTCGGGACCGAGCTGATCGGGCGGACGATGGAAGTGCCGGCTGAAGTGCTCAACCCCGTGGATATTTGACTCAACCGTGGTTGTGGCGAAGTTACGGCGTCGCAACTCCTCCAGCATGATCTGGCGTAAATGTGTCGCAGAGATTTCCTCCTCTGCGACAAGCTAGCTCAGATCACCTCGACCGTCGGCTCCGCAACACACGAATGCGTCCGCCGCAACGCGGCTTGGTTCAAGTCGGCTTGTCTTCAGGTATGGGGCAATGTGGCGGACCGCTGGCTGATGGGTTGATGTGACGCGGTCCAGAAGTCCTCTTGTAGGAAGTTTCACCACATCGGTAACGATAAACGCGCTTGTGAACAGGGCCCCCCAAAATTCTTTCTGGGTTCCTCTACAGATTACAGTCCTTGATTCGCCAGAGAGGCACACTCCTCGCGCACTGCGTCTTCGAAAGAGCAGGCATTCATAAATTGATTGAGGAATAGAGGGCTGATCGGCCGTCAGTCGTGAATTTGCTGGAGAAAGAGGATTAGATCGAAGCGTAATGTTCGTCGGTTCTGTTAGATGATTTCCAAAACCTATAGATTCTGGCACAGCACCGCACCCAGATTTGAGGCACACTAAATAGCGTGTTTTCAGCACTGCCGAGGACGACTGAAACCGGGGATTGTGGTTGCGGTAACACGACCAGAATCGGCCGCGCAGATTTCCTAGGTGACCTTTCTTAGTGATACCCCAGGGAGGACCGTTTATGATTGGTGTGCTCGTATGGGCACTCCTCCAGAAGCAATTACACGCGAACGTGAATTTCGGTTGTTCGATTCCGGTGCCGTGGGGCTGGCGGCGTTCATTGCCAGCCCTGTAGCCGGCACCATTCTCATCGCGGTCAATTACGTCCGGCTTGGAAAAACTGCCAGAGGCGTTTTCGCCGTCACCCTCGGGATGATTGCCACCGCGCTCCCGATCCTGATCCGATGGAATTTTAATACGCCGCTGGGCAGGTTATGCGCATTCGGAGTTTTGACTTTATTCGTCATCGGTACGTGGCAGGTCGCAAAGGATGAGCAGGCCGATGCTGTTAAAGAACACACCGCGCGCGGCGGCAAGCTCGGTTCCAGAGGGACGGCCATTTTGGTCGGGATCGCGACTATGGCGGCATTATTCGCTGTGATTTGCTCTGTTCTTTACGTAGATCAGGATCGCAAAATCCTAGTCGGTGGAATCAAGGACCAGGTCATCTACTCCGGCCTAGCCACTAAGGCCGAGGCCACGGCACTCGGCAACGTGCTCAAGAACGATGAATATTTCTTGGACCGCGGATCTTCTGTTTTGCTCAATAAGGGATTCGGTGCCACAACCATCTCGTTCGCAGTCCAGAATGGAATCTGGAACCAGGAGGGAACGCTGTCTGCATTTGACGAGCTTGCGCGGGAAGTAGCTCCGACAGTAGGCGGGCTCCCGATCCAGGTCCACCTAATCGACACGAGTGGAAACGTACAAGCGACATCGACGGTGGGCGAGGTAGGGTTCGGCGGCAGTAACGGAATCTACTATGAGGGTTCGGCTACCAAGGATGAGGCGCAGGCACTCGGCCAACGGCTCGAATCGATGGGTTTCTTTCGAGGTAACGGAGCCAACCTGTTCTTGACCAGGCACGATGACGGCACAACCGTCGCGTTCGTCGTAGTCGGCGAGGCGTGGAACAATCCCACCAAGGTGAGCAGTCTCGAAGCCATCGTGCGTGAGGTCGCCCCCACGGTAGGTGGATTGCCGATTAACATGCGCCTGGTAGACACACAACTCCAAGTAAAAAAGGACGAGTTAATCCAATAAGAGAAACGGCACGACTGATCTATTAGTTCGCGAAAAATCGCCATTGCAGTGCGCCGGGATAAACCGGCATGAAGCAGAGAATGCAAAATTCTTACGAGTAAGGAGTAGCGATCCGCTCGGCCCCGAGTTTTGCGTTGGGTACCGCGAGGTACACGGCGAAGCGTAAACAGGGGAATAGGCGGGGTGGGCTATAGAGCTCCGAAAAGATGCAACCCGGACGCCGACGCCCTTGTAATGCGCGGAAGGCAACATGAACCGGGACGATAGCGCGAGTCCCTGTTCAGTCCGGCGTAGTCGAAGACCCCAGACACGCCTAGAAACTTCATGCACGAGAACCGGGAGACCTCGGAGGTGCCTGCTGCCACGGTCGGTGGCAGGACGGCGAGAGAAGGCTCAGGCCACACGGCTCGCATGTCCGTCTCCGAGGAGTCACACAGCGGCATAGTACCGATGAATCATTCGAACAAAGACGGGACATCGTCGGCGGAGAGCGAGGAGGGAAGGCTGCTGATCGAGGAGAACGCTCTCCCATCTGACACGTGCCCGACACAGAGCGGGTCTGTGCGTGTCCCACGGGTGGGAGAGGGTGCGGACGAGCACTACGCTTGGCCGTTATCCATCCGCGATAAGAACCGGATGCGCTAATGAGCGCCCGTCCGGGTCCGTGCGGGGGGCAATCAGCAATGGTTGTTCCTACCGCGATCTTAGAACACCTTAGAAGTGAAGTGCAATAAACGGGCGAGCCTCACTGTTTGCCTGGAACCCGCTTGATGAGATACCAGCCGTACCAAAGGAAAACCGCTGTCATTGCCCCGGCAAAGACTAGTGCCAGCAACTCCGCAACCCCAAGCGGCGATCCACGGAACTTGCGAAGCACGGCCACGAAGAGTGCAAGTCCACTGATTACAATACCTATGCCTAGGACACGGTACCCTACGAGTTGGACTACCGGAATTTCACGTCGGGAACGCAGCACGCCATCATTACTATAGCGGTGGCCAATTGTTGTGATGTCCATTACACCAACTACGGCCTGTCCGGGTCCCCTCCAGTTTGAAGGGACGGGCTGATCAGTTTCGGTGAAATCCGGCACCAAGTTGCCCTGGATATGATGTGTCACCACGCCCTTCCCTGCGTCTATGGTGTAAGTGCCGAGGTATGCGACATAGGCACTATAAGCGCCGAGGGCATGCTCGGGTGAGAGCGGCTTGCCCTCACTGAGCTTCGCTTAGGCTCTGCTAAAATTCACTCATGAGTAATTACACCGCTGTAATTAAGGAACTGGAACAGGAACGCAGCCGCCTCAGCGTTCAACTTGAAGGCATCAATCGCGCACTGTCGCTACTGACCGGGACGAAAGGCACGAGAACGCTCTCTGCTGCTGGTCGTGCCCGCATCGCAGCCGCTCAACGGGCCCGGTGGGCAAGGATCAAGGGGCCCAAGGTTGTTTCAATTGCTCACAAGGGGCGAACGATGTCACCTGCCGCCCGCAAGAGGATTGTCGCCGCCCAGAAGGCGCGATGGGCCAAGTGGCGGAAGACACATAAGGCCGCGTAGTATTTCGCAGGTCAACGCGACCGAAATAGCTC
The DNA here is from genome assembly GCA_963821295.1 of uncultured Acidobacteriaceae bacterium. Lineage (GTDB taxonomy): Bacteria > Acidobacteriota > Terriglobia > Terriglobales > Acidobacteriaceae > Acidiflorens. The sequence goes on from CAWGDB010000007.1 coordinate 355,949, forward strand.
TCGTGCGGCCCCAGCAAAATGTGCTGTCTGCGCGAGATCGTAAGGCGACAATTGGCTACGCAGAGCCGCTACTTTCCAGCCGGCCGAAAAATCATATCGAACCACGGCTCCCAGCTTTTTCCGCCATCCACCGACCGCAACGCCGTCTCTCGAACGCCGCCCGCGACCGCTTTCCAAACCCCGCGTACCAACCGCTCTTTCCCATCCGCCGTTCGATCCGTCCCACTCAGCACCATCTCATCCCCGCGCATTCCGCCCTCAATCACTAGCAGCACGCCCCGATTCGTTACCCAGGTCTGGTGCCATAGTTTTCTCGACACGTCATAAATCGAGAAGCTCTCCCCGTGCGATCCGTCCATTCCCTGGTAGTCCTCCAATAAAACGCACCCCTCCAGAATGCGGGTCACACGGTTCCGCGCGACCTTCACCTTCGGCTTGTCCATCTCGAAGCCATCCCAATCCCCAACAAAGAAATCAAACTGCCGATGGTCCCCCTTAAGCACGCGGTGGAATTCGAAGTCTCCCGAGCGCGAGCATTCGCTCCCCCCGCCACAAATAAGAAAACAATGAACCAGCCGGCAACTCGATTGATCACGTCACCTCGCTTTTCAGAGCGCCGTCGCCACGCCTCTGAAGCGGTTGGCGTCCCCGCCGGCTGTCCCGAGGGCAACCCCACCCTCCGGGCAGTCGGCACGAACCAGTCTTCAAACACTCTAGTACGGTATCGCCACAAATGCCGGAGCCTTTCCCGTTTTCGGATTGAACGCCCCTCCTACAATCACGCCATCGTCGTTGACATCGTTCGCAAATACGAGCGTGAATGCGCTTTGTCCGACCACCAAACTATTCAGGTCGGTCATTGTCCCATCCTGATAAATAAACGCGTGGCTCCCGTTCGACCCGCCCAACGACTGCCCCACGATCAGCCCGCTGTTGTTGATTGCGTAAGCCAGACTGTTGAAGTCCCCGGCCAGGGTGCCCAGGCTTGTCATGCCTGCCGTCTCGTTCCAATAGAAAGCAATCGGATTGAACCCTGCGTTCTGATCCCCCGAAGGATTGCCAAATCCCACCACCTCGCCTTTGTTGTTCATCCCAGTCGGAGTATTCCACGCCATCCCGCCCAGGTTCCCCATAGCGATCGGCGTGCTGTTCTGGTCCTGCCAAAATACCGCGTGAATCGCGCTCGCGCCACCGACCGCGTTCGAGCATATCCCAGAGATCCCGGCCATCTGCCCCTTCTCGTTGATTGTGTCGACTGTTCCATCCGGGTCTCCCGGATACGTCTGCAGCGCCGTGATCTTCTTCGTCTTTACGTCATATACAAAAGGCAGGAACTGCAAGACTTGCGGTAGATTGCATGTCGGATCTTCGTACGATGTTTCCGCCCATCCAATCGCCTGCCCTTTATTGTTGATGCCCGTCCCAAACGCGTTGTCGCCTCCGAGGGTCGGCAGCGCGCTGATGTGCCCGTCCTGCCAAAGAAAAGCCTGGCAAGTGTTGCCCGAACTCGGCAGAAAGCCCGCCGCCACGCAACTGAAAACTTCACCCCGCGGCTGCGCAATCGACGTGTCCGAAGCACCGACAATCATTCCCTGATTGTTCTTCACGCTCTCCCACGCCACCGAACTGTTCGGTCCGCCAAGCGTCCCCAGCTTCACAGGCTTGCCCTCGATCCAGGCGACCGCCTCGAGATTTACATTTCCCGCGGTGGCCGCCGAACCCATTGCCCAGCCCAGATCGTTGATCGCATTCGCAGCGCTCGTCGTTCCGCCCAGCGTGTCGGGGAGAAAGAACACCTGATAGTTGTGCACATGACTCTTTTGCGAGGCCGATTGTGCAGCCAGTTCGCTCGAAAACGTCAGTGCGATCACTAGCATCAACGCAGCTTCATACAACCTCCCTGATCTCATAACTCCTCCTAGTGTGTCTTCAAGAACCATGTATCTTCAAGAACCGGGCGCCGCCCAGGGAATTTCGCAGGTAAGTGGAATCGCAATCGGATCTACGACCCACGCAAGAGCCGCTCCCACTCGGCCACTCGGTGAAAATCACAATAAGCGGGGTTAAACGGAAACGTCGGACGTTTCCGGACTCTGCTGTCCGTTTGATAGACGTTTTCGGACGCGGCTGCCGATTCAACTCTGCAAGCGCATCATCCGCCTCGCCGGGCCCGGTCCGAAAACGTCCAACTTCAATATCCGAATCGGCTATCCTTGCTAGGGAGCAGGCCCATCCTCGGCTGTCCAGCCGGGCAAGGCTCGCCAGCGACGTACCTCAAACCCATGATGCTCGACCTCCAAACCTGCTCCCGCGCCCGTCTCTCGCGTGATCCGCGCTTCGACGGTAAATTCTTCATCGGCGTCCTCGGCAGCCGAGTCTATTGCCGCTCCATCTGTCCCGCTCCCACCGCCAAGGAAAAAAACTGCCGCTACTTTCCCACCGCGGCCGCCGCAGCGGAAGCCGGTTTTCGCCCCTGCCTGCGTTGTCGGCCGGAATGTTCCCCCGGAACTCCAGCCTGGCTTGGAACCTCCAGCACTGTCTCTCGGGCCCTCCGCCTGATCGGCGAGAGTGGGCTCCAGGCCGGCGTCGAAACCCTCGCCGAGCGCGTCGGCGTCGGCTCGCGCCATCTGCGGCGGCTCTTCATTCATCACCTCGGCGCCACGCCCAGTGCGGTTGCGCAAACACGTCGCTTGCACTTCGCCAAAAAACTAATGGATGAAACCCGCCTGCCTCTCGGCGAAGTCGCCCTCGCCTCCGGTTTCGGATGCGTTCGCCGCTTCAATGCCGCCATCCGGAAAACCTTCAAGCGCACACCCAGCCAGATCCGGCGCCTGGCGCGCCAGACCGACGTCCAGCTCGAAAATGAATACGTCTTCCATCTCCCCTACCGCCCTCCTTATCACTGGAACGGCATGCTTTCTTTTCTCGACGCCCGTGCCATCCCTGGCGTAGAACTGGTCGGGCAAAACTGTTATCGCCGCTCCATCTCCATGAAAGGCTGCGCGGGATATTTTGAAGTTTCGCTCGACGACGTTCATCACGCTCTCGCGGTCCGCGTCCAGATCGCCGACCCGCGTTTACTCTTCGCGATCATCGAGCGTGTTCGAGCCATGTTCGATCTCAATGCCGATTGGTCCGCCATCGCCCGGACTTTGCGCGCAGACTCTCAACTTGCGGCCCGCCTGCGCGCCCAGCCTGGACTCCGCGTCCCCGGCTGTTGGAACGGTTTCGAACTCGCCGTGCGGGCCATTCTCGGCCAGCAGGTTACGGTGAGTGGCGCGACCACGATTGCCGGCCGCGTCGCCAAATCGTTCGGCCAGCCCCTCGCCAAAGCCAACGGCCTCACGCATCTTTTCCCGGCGCCCCAAGTTCTGGCCGAGGCCAAACTCACCGGCGTCGGCCTCACTGAAAAGCGCGCGCAAACCATTCGTGCCCTCGCTTGCGCCGTCAGTGACGGCTCAATCTCCTTCGATCGCATCGTCGATTCCGAATCTTTTCTCACTCGCCTCTGTGAAATTCCCGGCATCGGCAGTTGGACGGCGCAATACGTCGCCATGCGCGCCCTCGGCGAGCCCGACGCATTTCCCTCCGGCGATCTTGGCCTCCTGCGCGCCCTCGATCTCCGCAACCCTCGCGACCTCGAGAAACGCGCTGAAGGCTGGCGTCCCTGGCGAGCCTATGCCTGCATGTATCTCTGGAGCATCTCCCACCCTTCGAAATCGAAAAAGAGCGCGATCCAGACTCGCGACTCAAATCACACGCGGCTTTCCATGGACATGGCGGCGGATTCGTCGGGAATTTCTCAGTCCGGACTGCAAGAGGGTTGGAAGAAGAGGCAGTCTGCTTAAATGTATCCGACCTCTAAGTGGAGAATTCTCTCCGGGCACCTGATGATGACACATGCGTGTCGGTCCTTTTAACTCCCTCGTTCATCAGGGACGCATTTTCGCTAGAGGTTTTCCGACACGCCATCGGGCTGTTCGTGTCGTCTTCTTCTCTCCTCGGGAGGCTTTGATAGAACTTCCTCAAAACTCCCGTGGTGGTTACAACCAGCGACCAAGAAACGTAGGCAAAAACGACAAAAAGCGCGGACGCGCTTTTGGTTGTTTCGCTTGGCAATCGGCGATTTGTATGTCCAACCGGCACGCCACAATGCGAGGGGCGGAACAGTCACGTCCGCTAGTCCCGCTGTTGCGTGCCGTTGTTGTTCCGGTACTTGTAGTTCGTCGATGACACATCGATTGCGGACCAGGATTGCAGACTGGAAATGGGTCTAATTATTTTGCGCGCTTGGCCCGCTGCGAGCGGATGGTCCGTGCTTTTGTGTTCGTGCGGCGTCTAGTTGGGCCGCCATCTCGTCGAAACCAGGTGTGGGACCATTCCAACGCAATTGGTCAACGTTCTCAAAAAGTGGTAGATCGGTTCGTAGTGTTGCCAGCCTACGGAAGAGCAGAGCGAGATCCCGCTCACGACATAAAGTGTCGGCGAGGGCGCTCGCGTTGGCGGCGTTCACGTGCCACTCGCGAAAGTCCGCAGGGATGGATTCGAGATGGACAAACTTTGCGAGAACGGCGGCCGAAGACTTTGCACCCCAGCCTCGTAGCCCCGGATAACCGTCAGCTGTATCGCCCATGAGCGCCAGATAGTGGATTTCGACCGTTCCCGTGCAGGTAACCAGTAACCCTTGTGCCACAGATTGGCCACCCCTAGGCCATTCCGCGAAACCAATCCCAGTGGCACCGTTAGTGGAATCCCCCTTCCCAATAAGCAATGGAGCGCACTTATGAATAGCCCAACGTACTTTCATAACTTGATCCCTGGAAGACGCACGCGATCGGCAGGAGCCACGATGGCGCTTCTTGGACTAGCGGTCATTGCGCCCCTGTGGGCCGTAGCTCAGTCCTTCACGACGTTCGACGCTCCGGGTGCCGGTACAGGCGCTGGCCAGGGCACTTCCGCCATCGGCATCATCTCTCCTGGTACTGTTGTGGGATATTACGGTGACGCGAACAATGTGAATCACGGCTTCTTGCGGGCCACCGACGGCACCATCACGACGTTTGACGCTCCGGGTGCGGGCACCGGCGCCGACGAGGGCACTATTGGCTACGGCGTCAACGCTGCTGGGACGATCACAGGATACTACCGTGACGCCAGCGACGTTTATCACGGATACTTGCGCAGTGCGGAGGGTACCATCACGACGTTCGATGTTCCGGGTGCGGGCACAGCCGCTAAACAGGGTACTTTTCCCGCAAACATCAACACGGCGGGGACAATCGCCGGATACACCATTGATGCGAGCGGTCTGAATCACGGCTTTGTGCGCGCTAAAAACGGGACTATCACGGTTTTTGACGATCCGGACGCGGGCACGGGCGCTGGCCAAGGCACCTTCCCTGACGGATTCACGGGCCTCAACACGGCGGGGACCATCACGGGATACTACGGGGACGCGAGCAATGTTTTTCACGGATTCTTGCGCACTTCGGCGGGCGCTTTCACGACCTTTGATGCTACGGGAGCGGGCACTGGCACTGATCAGGGCACCTATCCCTCTAGCATCAACACGGCAGGCGCAATCACGGGACAGATCTATGACGCGAGCAATGTGTCTCACGGCTTCGTGCGCGCTGCAAACGGCACTTTCACGACTTTTGACATTACGGGCGCCTCATACATCCTGCCCGAAAACATCAACACGGCGGGGGCGATCACGGGATACTTCGCAGACGCGAACAATATTTATCACGGCTTCCTGCGGGCGACTAACGGCAGCATCACAACGTTTGACGCTCCCGATGCGGGTACTGCCGCTTACGAAGGCACCTACCCCCTGAGCAACGACGCAGCAGGGGACATCACGGGATTCTACTTTGACACAAACTATGTGGCTCACAGCTTCGTGCTCACCCCCCCGGCCGCGACCACGACTACGCTAACGTCTTCGCCGAATCCATCGACCTATGGGCAGGAGGTGACCTTTACCGCAACCATTACTTCCAAGGCCGGTGCGCTAGATGGGGGAACGGTCACGTTTGTGAAAGGCACGACAGTGCTGGGGACCGGGATATTAACCGGCGGCTCGGCGAGCCTTATGATTTCGACGCTGGCCGTGGGCAACAATGTGCTCAAGGCGGTGTACGGTGGTGATGCGGCATTCGGCGGCAGCACGTCGGGGACAGTGAAGCAGGTGGTAGTCAAAGCCACGACGACGACATTGTTGACATGCCTGCCAAGTCCGTCAAGCTTCGGACAGGCTGTTACATGCACAGCGAGCGTGACGCCGCAATTCGGCGGCACACCCACCGGGAAAGTGACATTCTACGACGGCACCACGATTCTGAAGGCGGTGGCCTCGAGCGGGGGGAGCGCAAAGTTCGCGATCTCAACTCTAGCCTTGGGCACACACACCATCACCGCAACGTATACCGGCAGCACCACCTTTGACGGCAGTTCGGATTCCCAGACACAAGCGGTGAATTAGGAATCGGGCGAAACTGCAAAGAAACCAGTGGCCAGACGGGAGTGGCCGGAGGCGACCACATTCACATCGCCATGCAGCTCGATGGGGTGCAGATCGATCCGAAGGAATGGTGGGACGCCCATTGGATCGGGGGGAGGTCGGCATTAAGGCCTCAATGAAGACCGCGGTCAATCGAACGCAGCTCTTTCCGCTCAGCCTTCGTTCTGCTGCCCTAAAATCTCGGTTGCTCTTGCCACGATCCGGTCGCAACACGTCAATTCAGTTTCCGCGTTACGTCTTACTGCGGAAAGGAATACGTGGAACAATTCTCCATACTGTTCGCTGTTAGCACCGTCAATCTCGCAGATGTCCTGTGCAAGTCCGTCCACCAACCGGTGCATCAGACGCACAAAACTCTCTCGTTTATCTCTTGCATTAAAGCCTCCTCTTGGAAGCGAATGACCACCACAAAGTATCCGTGGTTTTTACGCTCCGCTCTCTCTTCTAATACTGAACAACCCGCATGATTGGATTTTTCCTTAGGTAAACGGAGGATTCTTATCTTTGACTGGCATCATCAGGGAATCGCATACGGATCGCCGTCGTCTTACTCAGTCAAAAAGTCGATGTCGTTCCATTCGCGGTCTTTCTCGGGCTCGGCAACAGGGCCGAACTTCATGCTGGAGCACCAGACATATTCGTGCTCGGCCAGGATTGACAAATCCAGCAGGTTGAAATTGCCCTTCGATGGATCCGATTCAGTCCAAATAATTGCCGTGGTCTTGTAGAGTGGCTTCACTGTCGTTGTTCCTTTTATGTTCATTGCCGCGAAGGCGGATAATTGTCGGCATGTGGCCGGGCAATTCGGGCCGTCGGCGCGCACGCACTTTCCCTACCGCGAGACCGGTCGTTGGTCGTCAGGGGTTGCTGCGCCGGCGCTCGTCTCTAGAGGTGCGTGTTGAAGGGGTTCGATGAGCGCGCCAGCCGCCTCCGGCTCCACTCCCATCTCATCCAGCACATCTTCGATTGGCTCTTCCTCCCAGATTGCGCCCTTGTAAGGTTCGTGGTCTTGGTTCAGGAACCGGATGATCTGTCCGACCGTCATGGTGCTGCCCTCGCACCCGGACGCCAAGCAATGGAAACCCATGCACTGGCCGTCAAAGAAAAACCCCGTGCGCGTGGATTGCTCGTGTTTTCGCCCGGCTACCGGGCAGACATCGGTGATGTACCATTCACCATCCTGCTGGTAGCCGATTCCGTAGTGCTTAAGGAAGTCCCCGATGTCGAATGACTCGTCTACAGGTCGGGCATCCCGGCCGTTGGTGTGCTCCTTGGGGAGATCGGCGTTGGCGAGTATCCAGTTTTCCAGCCAGTCTGGGAAATCAGCGATGGGGGAGTCATCCACAATGTCGTAAGTCTTACCGTTGTCCAGCCGGGAGCCCGGCCCCACCACATACTTGTCGGCTGATTGAAGGTCAAAGAGGTCTGCGCGCTTCTGGTTGCCCAGCTCGCGGCTCACGTCGGCCTGCTTGAAGTAAAGGTGGTCACAACCCTTGCCCGCCGACCTGACGACCAATGTAGGCGGGAACTTGTGCCCAGTTTCGTTCTCAATACGCCTCTTGAGACCCCGAACATCGCAATCGAGCACCACAATGCCGTCAGGCTTACACACGCAGCCCACGTTGAAGTCGGGATTTTCCCGATTCCATTGGGCAATTTGAGATATCTGGGTGGTGGCGTGGCGGAACTGATCGTCCAAAAATCCCCTCTTGCTTAAGGGGAGGACTGGAATGACGAGGATGCCACGTTGGGCGAGAGGAATTGCTATTTCAGCGAATGTTGCCATACGGCCTCAGTCGGCCATAGGGGATAGTTTCTTTTGTCTGGTGAATAAAAGATTACGTCCATCTTGACCTTGTGACCTTGTTCGGTAATCGGCATCGGTTCAGGGAGTGGGAAAGGTCATACCCACTCCCCCGATTTATCAGAGCGCCGCCGCCCTGTGGTGCTATCTAAGAACTTGGTAGCGACCAAATTCGCGGGCACCGCTAAATGCCCACGACCGTTAATACTCAATAGGCGAGATGTTTGGGGGAAATAGAAATAAGGACCGGCTTTGGCGGCCGGTCCTCTCTCTTTCGGTTTCTGCACCCGGAAGCGGTCCGGCTGCTCTCTCCCTCGATCTAGCAGATGTGAACTCTCCACCTGGTAACGGCGAAAGCAGCGCGGGAATGCCAGGTCATCGACTCAGCTCGCCGCAAAAATGGTTTTGGAAACATCCTTGATTGATCAGCGTCGCGGGCGCTTCCGTTGCCGGGGATTCTGGCCTCTCGGGGGTGGCGAGCCAGGATGGGTGGGGAAACCGCGATCAGTGGCTACCAGTGTTCTACCTCGAGAACAAGCAGGGAGCCGAGGCGGCAGCGGAGTTCCAGAAGGTTATGGATTACAGGGAAGCACTGGCGCCGCTTCCGTATTTGTCGCTGGCAAAGCTGGGACAGGCGCGCGCGTATGCGCTCACGGGCGACGCCGCCAAGTCACGCACCGTCTATCAGGACTTCTTTACCATCTGGAAAGATGCTGATCCCGATATCCCCATCTTGAAGCAAGCCAAAGCCGAGTACGCGAAGCTGCAATAGCAGCCGGTTATCAAGGAAGACTCCTTCACCGATCAACGTCTCACAGTCGATTGGCGGAAATGGGAAATTCTGCAGTTGCGTTTCAACGACTCTGGACGGTTAAGGGCGATTCGGAAGTTGGCTTTCAGCCCCTGTTAGGCGCCCGTGTCCCGCGCAGGAAAGTGGCAATGGAAGGAACTGGGGGTCAGGGAGTCGCCGACCAACCGGACGGAATTGGTGCACATCCACTCCAACGTGCTGGGCGCGCTATAATTGCGCCCACGCATGGTTCTCGCCTCTGGCGCTAAGCTCGGCCCCTACGAAATCCAGTCTCCCCTCGGAGCAGGCGGCATGGGCGAAGTGTATCGCGCCAAGGACACCCGGCTCGACCGCGCCGTCGCCATCAAAGTCCTGTCTTCCAACCTCACGGCAAGCCCGGAACTGAAGCAGCGTTTCGAACGCGAGGCCCGGACCATCTCGTCGCTCCAGCATCCCCACATTTGCGTGCTCCACGACATCGGCCATGACGCGGCCAGCGGCACGGATTTTCTGGTGATGGAGTACCTGGAAGGCGAAACGCTCGCTAGTCGCCTTCAAAAAGGCCCGCTGCCGTTCACTGAGCAGCTGAACATCGCGATCCAGATTGCGGACGCACTTGCGGCCGCGCATAGTGCAGGGATCGTCCATCGTGATTTGAAACCGGGGAATGTGATCCTCACCAAGTCCGGCGCCAAGCTGCTTGATTTCGGACTTGCCAAGCCGTTGAATTCGATGGCGCCGAGCAACGCCAGTTCCTCGGCCCCTGCTTTTACGGCGACGCAGACGCTTCCCGGTCCGAGTCCGGTTTCGCCGCTTACTACGCGTGGAACCATGGTCGGAACCATCCAGTACATGTCGCCGGAGCAGATCGAGGGGAAAGAAGCGGATGCGCGTAGCGACATCTTCGCTTTCGGAGCCATGCTTTACGAGATGGCCTGCGGCAAGCGTCCGTTCGAAGGCAAGTCGCAGATCAAAATCGCTTCCGCGATTCTCGAGGATCACCCAACTCCGCTGCGCTTGCTGCAGCCGAAAGTTCGCGCAGAATTCGAGCGCTTGATCAATAGCTGTCTGAGCAAGGACCCGCATGTGCGGGTGCAATGTGCGCAGGATTTGAAGCTGCAGTTGATGTGGCTGCGCGAAAGCGGGATGCAAGCGGCATCGGGAGAAACAGAAAAGAAGGGCATGACTCGCGCGTGGTGGCTCTTCGCCGCTGCTTGCGTGCTGTTGGCCGCTGCGATTACGGCACTCGTTTTGCGCCGTACGCCTGCTCCGATGTCAGTCGAGGCCTACATTCTTCCTCCCGAGAAGACAAGCTTCACCCTGACAGTCGACGATGCATCGGGACCGGTCGTGATTTCGCCTGACGGAATGAGAATAGCTTTTGTCGCGCAGGACGACCAGGCAAACAACCGCATTTACGTCCGCGCTCTCGAAGACAAAGATGCCAAGCCGGTGCCCAGTACTGAGAATGCGACATATCCGTTCTGGTCTCCCGACGGTGAATCCCTTGGTTTTTTTAGCGGAGGCCGATTGCGCCGCATTTCCTTGACGGGTGGTCCGATGCTCGACATCTGCAAGGCCGAGCGCCCTCGCGGTGGAAGCTGGGGAGCAGACACCATTCTGTTCACGCCGGATGTGGTGGGAGGAGTATTTCGCGTGGCTCCGAACGCCGGTTCCACTCCGGTGCAGCTGACTACCGTTGCGAGCGATCACACAACGAATCGCTGGCCCGTCCTTTTGCCCGATGGCAAGCACTTCCTGTATTTGGCCACGAATCACTCGAACCCGGAGCCAAGCTCCCGTAATGGTATCTATTTCGCCTCGCTGGATGGAAAAGTGAACCAGTTTGTCGTACCGGCAGAATCGAACGCAGTTTATGCACGCGGACATCTGCTCTGGGAGCAGGGCGGTTCCTTGCTAGCTCAGACGTTCGATCCGGCGACAGGCAAGGTAAGCGGCGAGACAGCGGCTGTTGCTGCGGACGTGGGATTCCACTTGTCGACGTGGAGAGCGGGGTTCGACGCCAATGAGAATGGGACTCTTATCTATCAAGCCAGCCAGGGTCCTGGTAACGAAAAGCTGCTGCTGTTTACGAGGGACGGAAAATCTGTTCCAGTGGGCGACAACAATGCTTATGTCGATATACGAATTTCTCCGGATGGGCGCAAGGCGGCGGCCTTAGGCACTGGCGCGTCTCACGATATCTGGCTGCTCAACCTCGATCAGGGGACGCGGGTTCGTTTCACCTTTGGATATGCTTCCGACGGCATGGCCTGGTCCGCGGATGGCAAGTACCTTTATTACTCTACGATTGGGAAGACCTGCCGTATTGTGCGCAAGCCGGTCGAAGGTGCGGGGCCGGAAACCACGGTGTATGAAAACGACACTCCGGTTCACGTCACGGACGTGTCGCCGGACGGGCGCTACATACTCGTCGAGCAGAACTATGGGAAGATTCCGCTCACGACTTTGGTCGTGCCGTTGGCCCCGGACGCCAAGCCGCGGCCCTTGAGCGACGACCCTATCGCCACCTATTACGCCCGCTTCTCTCACGATGCGAAGTGGATTGCCTATGTAACCGCTGAGACCGGCCGTAACGAGTTGTATGCGACCTCGCTATTGCAAGGCGGCAAGCAGCAGCTTACGAGCGCAGGCGGGTTTTGGAACCGTTGGGCAGCGGACGGGAAAACCATATTCTTCGCGACCGGCGTGGGCGGAGTGTTTGCACTCCCCATAAAGGTTACAAACGACGCTATCGACCCGGGCAAACCGGTGCCACTGTTCACAGTTGCCGGATTGCCGACAGTTGGCTTCTATGATGAACCGTTCGATGCAACGCCCGACGGTCGCCGCTTCCTGCTCAAGGTGATCGGCGAACGAACTGGGCCATCGCGGGCGGTGCTCCTAACCAATTGGCCGGCAAGGCTGAAGAAATAAGCACGATTTCAATGCCGAGAAGTGTCAGTAACCGTGTCGGTGCAACTCGGCATCCCCGGCATCTGGAAAGCGATGCTCAGAGATAGGACAATCCTTCGACGACTCCCGGTTGACGGGCTACTCTTCCCTGATCTTTGTAAAGGAAGGGTTGCCGACCAACCGGGAATCGGCCCTACTAGGGTTTGCGTTTTAGCGGCTTGCCAATCGCGAGCAGGAAAATGGCACTCTTGTTCTTTGCGTGCGGTGAAAAGAAGTTAATCACATCATCGTCAAAGAAGGTCAGCCCGGTCGCACCCAGATGTTGAGCATACGCAGCGAGGTAAATCCTGCCGCCGATGGCGCCCGCCTCTAGCTGGACGGCCCGGTAGCCGCGGTTCCCGTATCGCTCGAGAATGCGTTCTAAATCGGCGAGAAAGAAGATGTCCACGCAGGCGTCCGCCGGCAGTTCCTGTTCCAGGCCAAGATGATGGGCCTCGGCGCGGAATTTCCCCTCCTTCAAAAGCTCCAGAGTGTTCCGCTCCCGCGCGAAGAAGTAAGCGCCCGGCTTGAGCCCCTGCACTGCATGCACGATCAGATAAAGATCATTGAGCTGTGCGCCGGGAGGCTTAAGGAAGTCAGCCGGAAGACCTCGCGTAGCGTAGTCGAGAACGGTAGAAAGTTGTGCCAGCGTGATGGATGCCGTCTTATCGAACGCTCGGGTAGAACCGCGGCGCAGGATCACCTGCTCAATCGTGTCCTTCGGCTGTTCTTCTTTCGGCGGGGGCTGCAGTCGCACTACCTCGTCCGCCGGAGCGTAAGGCGGAACGACCGGTTTCTTCCCGTGCCATTGAGCTACCTCTTGTACGGACGCAAGCGAAGACGCGTCGTGCATCTCAAGCATGGCGGGATATTCGACCTCGTGCTGTGAAAGCTGCACCGTCTCCAGGCCAAGCGCCGGAACCTCTCTCGGTGTCGGTAGCGAACTCTCCGATATGCGACCGATCGGTACGAGGCACAAGGAAACCTCACGTCGCGTATCGAGATCAAGCAGGCGGTTCACCTCGGCGTCCACAAATCCGACCACGATCTCGGCCGACAATCCCGAGGCCGCAGAAACGGCCAGCATATTCGCCAACAGGGTGCCATTGTCCCAACCGAAATGGCGATAGGTGCGTGCCTGATACTTCCAGGCGTTCCGCCAGTACGTTCCGGTGCAGATGATCGTCGCGGGCGCGCGAGCCACCGCGGGTTCCATCGTCGCCTGAGCCAGGTTTCCTCGAAAATCACCTTTTCGTAGAAGCCGCAGAGATACATCCGCCGGATTGAAGTGGTAGACGCCGGCATCCAAGCCCGCGAGATCGCCAGTCACGATATACAGCTCGATCTCGTAGAGAGCTCCGGTGCAAGCTGCGGCGCGAAAGTAGATCTCTCCACTTGAATATGCACGCTCTTTGGTAATCCCTGCGGAGAAATAGAGAAGGCGCGCCAGATCCTGAACGCCGGGAATCGAATCAGCTCGCGACGAATGCACTGCCTCTGAGATTGCCGAAAGTGCGGCCACCCCTGTTTGCGGCACGTCCCGTGGCAGCTGAAGAGGCCCTATCTTTGGATAGATTTTGAAAGATAACGGCCGATTCGCCCAGTCCAGGAAGTGAGGATGGTTACGAATACTCCAGTAGGAGTGCTTCGTGCCATCGTGATACTTCCAAGCTGTCTGGGTTTCACGGTTGTTCATGAGCTGCTACGCCAGACTAGCACCTGCCGTCACCGCGGGTGCAATGAGCTTTGTGACTGCGGACTTTGCCTGGATCGCGCGCAACCCTGAGTCCCAAGGTAAGGTTTGCTGACCATCCACCCTGAACGTCGGAAATTCTCTACAACATGTGGCGCAGGCTATAATTACGCGCACGCATGTCGCTTACTTCTGGCGCAAAACTGGGCCCTTACGAGATTCAATCGCCGCTGGGTGCGGGCGGTATGGGAGAAGTCTATCGCGCCAAGGACACCCGGCTCGACCGAACCGTTGCCATCAAAGTGCTCCCCTCCCATCTTTCCGACGACCCGGAATTGAAACAGCGCATGGAGCGCGAAGCTAAGGCCATTTCCGCGCTCCAGCACGCGAACATCTGCACGCTTTACGACATCGGCACGTACGACGGCACCAACTTCCTAGTCATGGAGTACCTGGAAGGCCAGACCCTGGCCGATCGCTTGGGGAAAGGTGCGCTGCCGCTGGATCAGGTCCTGAAGATAGGAACGGAAATCGCGCAGGCGCTGGAGAACGCGCATCAGCATGGCATCATCCATCGCGATCTGAAGCCGGCGAACATCATGCTGACCAAAGCCGGTGCGAAGCTGATGGATTTCGGACTGGCGAAACCGAAGATGTCGATTTCGTCGCAAGCTGTCGGCCCGTTCACTCCTTCCACGCCGACCATGACTCTTGCTTCGCTCACTTCGGTCGTGTCGCCTCTCACGCAGAAGGGTTCGATCGTCGGGACCTTTCAATACATAGCTCCCGAACTTCTGCAAGGAGCGGAAGCCGACGCGCGCAGCGACCTGTTCAGCTTCGGATGCATTCTCTACGAAATGATCACCGGGCGTCGGGCTTTCGAAGGCAAATCGCAACTTAGCGTGTTCAGCGCCATTCTGGAAAAAGAGCCGGAGCCGATCAGCGCCAGCCAACCGCTCGCGCCGCCCATGCTAGATCGGGTGGTTTGTGCGTGCTTTGCCAAAGATCCTGCCGATAGAATTCAGTCTGCGCACGACGTGGCCATGGATCTGGGCTGGGTCGACTCGCTCCCTTCAGCTGCGCCGGATCCAGAATCTTCTCCCGCCCCAGCATCAAGCCGCGTTCCCTGGTTTGCAGCGTTCGCGGTTGCAATTGTTCTGGGAACGATTGCCGGATTTTTTCTTCATCGCCCGGCCCCGTCTGCGCCCAGCATTCGTGCTGTCCTCAATCCCCCGCCGGGCGGACACTTCCGCCTCACCGACGACGCCGCTGGTCCACCCGTGCTTTCCCCTGACGGAGCTTTTCTCGCCTTCACCGCGACCGTTGACGGCAAGACCTCCGTCTGGATCCGTCCCATGAGTTCCAATGATGCGCGATCGCTCCACGACACCAGCGACGCCATTTTTCCATTCTGGTCCCCCGATAGCCGTTCCATCGGGTACTTTGCTGGCAATAAATTGAAGACGATCGAGATCGATGGCGGCGCTTCACAAATCGTTTGTGATGTGACCCTTGGACGCGGCGGTGCGTGGGGACCCGGTGGCGTGATCGTGTTCTCTGCGTCTCCCGTTTCCGCTTTATGGCAAGTGAATGCCAGCGGTGGCACTCCTGCCCCGCTCACAAAATTGGACGCTTCACAGCATACCTCCCATCGCTGGCCGTTTTTTCTGCCCGACGGCAAGCATTTTCTCTACTTCGCCATGCATCACGACCCCTCGAAGTCCTCTAACAACGCCATCTACTATGCGTCGCTCGATGGCCGCGAGAATCGTCTTCTCATACACGCCCCGACCAACGCCATTTATGCTGCCGGGTTCCTTCTCTTCGGCCGCGGCGACCAGTTGATGGCCCAGCCGTTCGACCCCGCTAAAGGCGCGTTGAGTGGCCAGGCGCAGACCGTTTCTTCTGGTGTGCTGAATGACGTCACGACTTGGCACATGGACGCCTCGGCTACCGATGCTGGTGTGCTGGCATTTGGCAATGGCACTTCCGGCAAAGTTCAACTGGTTTGGATGGATCTTGCTGGAAAGCAGACGGGCATCGCCGTCGAGAATTTGCAGAACTTGCAGTTTGCCCGCCTCTCGCCGCAAGGCGATCGCGTCGCCGTCGTGCTCGATTCCGGCATCAATGACATTTGGACACTCGATCTTGCACATGGCGTCCGCACCCGCCTCACGTTTGGCCCGGTCGCGAACACGTCTCCGGTTTGGTCGCCTGATGGCAAGTGGGTGGCATATGCCTCCTTGCGGTCGGGCGTTGCGGGCATCTACCGCAAGCCCTCGGATGGCAGCGGGGCCGAAGAGATGCTCATCTCGGACCCAGATGGCACGGGGCTGATGCCCAGTGACTGGTCACGCGATGGCAAAACCCTGATCTATTCGACTGGCCTTCTCACCGGGAATCAAATCACTTGGGCTCTGCCGTTGAACGGAGAGCGAAAACCTCATCTGGTAGTAGAGCACGCAGTCAACGGAACACTGTCCCCAAACGGTCGATGGCTCGCTTATACCTTGTTCTCCGGACAGGCAGAAGTCTATGTGGTCGCCTACGGCGGCGGCCAGGGAAAGTGGCAGGTCTCGCCCAATGGCGGTCAGGTGCCGCAGTGGAGCAAAGACGGCAAAGAGCTCTACTACTTCGACGGCACGCAATCCATTTCCGCAGTCCCAGTCAAGGACCTGGGTAACACGCTCGAATTTGGAGCCAGCCAAACCCTGGTCAGCCAGTGGACGATTCTAACCCTGCCCTTCTACAGCGTCTCGCCAGACGGCAATAAACTACTGATGGAACGGGTTTCGCAGCAGGTCAGCCAACCGCTAACCGTCGTCACCAACTTCATCTCTCAGCTCAGAAAATAACGCGTACTTTTTGTACCCCCCGCCTCGACTGTGTCCGGTTGACTCTAGCGCTGTAGCGGATGCGCCCCGCACTCATGCTTCGACCAGGCGGCATCGAAAATGCACGTATTGGAGACCGCATACAAAGGCTCTATTCGGCCTTGGGGCAAAACCAAAAAGAGTTTGGGGAGCGTGCATCTGCCGAAGGAACTGGCGGACGACCTTTGGCTCTGGAAGCAGGAATGTCCGGATTCCTCACCTGAGGCCTTCCTCTTTCCGGATGCCAAAGGCGGGTTTATGGACACCGGCAATTACCGCCGGCGGGTGCTGCATAGATTGGCGAAGGACCTCGAACTGCCGAAGCTGACCTTCCAAGTGATCAGGCGCACGATAGCGACGCTGGCGCAGAAGAAGGGAACAGTGAAGGATGTTCAAGGACTTCTCCGGCATTTACGTGCAGCGACAACGACCGATGTATACATGCAGGAGATCCCGGAAAGTGTGCAGGCAACCGTCAACGCGATCAACGCTGAACTCAGACTGAAAGTGGAAGAAATTCACATTGACTGAAAATGTCATTGCAATTTGCTACCAAATGCTACCAACCGATTGGTCGGGAAGTTCGTAAGTGATTGAAGGGATGGTGGACCTGGTCGGGATCGAACCGACGACCTCTTCCATGCCATGGAAGCGCGCTCCCAGCTGCGCCACAGGCCCACATTGGCGGGCGAGCCAACCCGCAGCTTGCCCAGATCCTTCGCTACCCAAAATACCGCTTGCTCAGGATGACGACTGGATGACCTCTTAATTCTCGCCCACCTTTCCCGTTGCGTCAAACTAATCTAGGATATGGGAGGCGAAAACGGAACACGATAGGGAGCTTCATGTTGAACTTGCGTAACAATTCCTCTACGAGATTTCGGCGGCGTACATTGCTCGTGGCAAATTTCCTGGGCTCGATCGTCCTCCCATTAACGCTCCTCGGGTCCATCGCCCCGCTGCCGGCCGCCATCGCTCAGCAGACCTCTAACTCGCCAGCTCCTCCCGTGGCCTATGCGTCGGTGAATGAGGTCAACAATATTCTGAGTCAGGTGAAGCAGACTGCTACGTCAATCGCGGCCGATCTGGATCGCGCGCGCATCGAGAAGTGGAAGACCGACGGCGCGACCAAGCGGCAGACCCAGGCCAATGTGGATTCGATCCAGCGCAACCTGCAATCGGCGCTGCCCGAAATCCTGACGCAGGTCAACAACTCGCCCGAAAATATGGCTGCGAGTTTCAAGCTCTACCGCAACCTCGATGCGCTCTATGACGTGTTTGGCTCGGTCGTGGAATCGGCGGGCGCATTCGGATCGAAAGATGAGTTTCAAAGTCTCAGTAACGACATGAACGGCTTGGAGAGCGAGCGCCGCGCCTTGGGCGAACGCATGCAGAAGCTGGCCGGCGCCAAAGAAGAAGAGCTTGGGCGTTTGCGGGCGGAGGTCAAAAAGTTAAGCGCGGCTCCGCCGCCTCCGCCGAAGAAGATTATCGTGGACGATACTGAATCAGCCAAAAAGCCGGCCGCCAAAAAGAAGAAAACGACGAAACCAGGGACGACTACGAAACCGAAAACGCCTGCCAAGCCGGAGGCTACTCCCCAGAACCCTCCTCCGAGCAACTGAGGAGCGGCCGAGCTGTTGCGAGGCCCCGCGTAGCAACAGCCGCCCTCGGCTGCCCACGGAGGACAACGGAAAGTTAGAAAAGATCATGCGACCACGACACTAGCGATTCTCCTCTCCCACCACCGTAATCTTCGAGGCCGCCCGAAACTTCTTATAGTCACGATAAGTATCGTCCAAATCCTCGTTGAAGTTCTTCAACAGAGCCAGCCGGACGTCAATCTGCACCGCGATGTGCTTGGGCAGCCAGACCTCATCGTTGATCTTGGTTTGTTCGGCCACGATATGGGCGCCCTTGCGGATCCGCACCACAAACCAGCCGACCGCGACCGTATCGATGGCGGTAATGTCGAACTTCACCCATTGGCCTTCAGCCTTGTCGATCCACACGCGTCCCTTGAACTTGCTGAGCAGTTTGGTCCCGCGTTCCTTCGGCTGGTATTCGGGACGAGGTTCGGCGTCGATCTCCCAGGTGTCGCGCCCGTCCAACACCTCCGACCCCACCAACCGGAAGTTAAATGCGTCGGCGATCTCCAGCACAAACTTGCGATCTTCTTCGCGCTCCTTCTCTTCTTTCTCCAGCCGCTTGCGCCGGTCGTTCTCCGATTCGTTCTTGCGTTTGTCGATGACCTTCTGAATCTTCTCCTCTTCTTTCTTCGCGTCCTTGTCCGGCAGCGGCTTATCGTCCTTGGCAATCAGCCGTTCCACCTGCTCGCCATAAATTTCCAGCACCTCCGACGTCCGGCTCTCGACTTTCTTGACCTGGCCTTTGCCATCGAGTTTGTGCTCTTCTTCCCGCTCGATGTAGGTGTAGTCGCGCAGCCGCTTTTCATTCTCTACTTCGCGATCCTGCGCATAACGGAAAAGCTCGCGAATCTGCTCCTGCGGCACGGATCCCGAAGTATCCGGCACCAATTGAATCGGCGGCGCCGGGCGGGGTGGAGTGGAATCGGCCGCCATTGCCGCCGGAGCTAGAGCCGAAGAAGAAACCGATGCCGAAGAAGTGGCCGATGCCGGAGGCGAGGCCGGACCAGCAGGTGAACCCGAGGGAGCAGCCGATGCCGAGGGAGCAGGTGAAGCAGCCGGAAGCACCCCAGTCCCAGCCCTATCCTGAGCAAGGGCGCAGCCCGCAAGCAGCGCGAGAGCGAACATCAAAGAAAGACAAAAACGCATACCAAGGATACGCAAAGAGAGAAGCTCAAGTTTCAGTTTCCCAGCGTGGTCCACTGGGTACTGGGTACTGAGTACTGGGTACTCAGTACTGGCTACTTATTTTTCGGCCCGTTCAAGGCACCCAGCCCGAAACGACCGCCCATCCAGCCGATGCAGCCGCTTCGCCTGCGCCTCAGAAATCAGCCGAGTATGTCCAATCGTCAGCAGATACTCTGCCACAAACCACACCGGCTTATCCGTCGTCATCCAGTGCAGAGGATCAAAGCGCTTCATATCCACCGGACGCGAAAACGTCCGCAAAGTCCGCTCCCCGCGCAGATTGAAATAAACGTCGAAATAACTCAAAGCCAGCTCGCGCAGCGACCGGTACACCGGCTCCCGATACCGGCAACCAGTGTAATTCGACTTCGCCACCGCCCCCCAACAACCGCCTACCTTATATATCGCCAGAACGTGGTCGGTATCATGCTCAGCCTCAAAATCAATAATCAGCGGAGGATACCCATTCACCCGCAAAGCCGCCGCCGCAAACAGCGCCCCCTCATAACAATGAGAAGTATTCTCGCGCAAAACCCGCCGCGGAGACCAAGCCGTATCCTCCAGGTGATAAGGCATAGCATCCAGCACCCGCTGAATCCCATAAGGATCCTTCAGCGCCCGCAGCCTGCGCAGTTCAGCAGGAGTAAAGCCCCAACAGTTGTTTTGATCGGTCATTTCGCGTCAAGTTCGCCAGCCAGCAACTCCCCCAACTCCCGCGGCCCATCCACCAAGACGTCCGGTTCGACATTCTCCAGCGAGTGCGGAGCAAACCCATAAGTCACCCCGCAAGTCCACAGCCCTGCATTCCGCCCCGTCAGCACATCAATCCCAGAGTCCCCAATCATCAGCGCCTCCCCCGCCGCCACGCCCGTCTCTTCCAGCAGAGTCTGCGCCCCCAGAGGATCGGGCTTCTTCGTAGCAAAACTGTTGCCGCCGTAAACGCGCACGAAATAATCTCCCAGCCCCAGTGCCTGCACAATATCCTGCGACGGCCGCACCGGCTTATTCGACAGCACCGCCATCACGCGTGTGGCGCGGACGCCCTCGTCCGCGGCTTTTGCAGTTGCAGCTGCGTTTGCGGTTGGTGCTGGTGTTGATAGTGTAGGGCGGACACTCCCGCCCGCCCCCGCCGCCAGCGCGGCCAGCGTCTCCGGAATCCCGTCATACACCGTCGTATGGTCCAGCTTATGCAGCCGGTAATAGCCAAGAAAATATTCCAGCGCGCTGCGAAAAAATGCCTCGTCCTCGCCGGACTCTCCATTACCGCCAACCTCGCCATTGCGGCCCGCCAACGCCCGCCGCACCAGCGCCGGAGCGCCGTCTCCCACATAGCTCGCGATCACGTCACCCTCCAGTTCGGGGCGCTCAAAATGCCGCAGCATCGCGTTCACCGAATGGATCAGGTCCAGCCGCGAATCGATCAGCGTGCCGTCGAGATCGAAGATCAGCAGCCGAATCGAGCGCGCATCAAACCGTCGCAGAAAACGAATCATGCTGCTGTCAGCATAAACGAGAAGTCAAAAGTCAGAAGTCAAATTGAAGAAGTAAAACCTAAAATCGATTCAAGAAGTAAAACCTCAACCAATTCAAGGAGTAAAACCCTCAACCGAATTGTCATCCGGAGCAAAGCGAAGGACCTGCCGTCGTCGGCGCCGATCAAGGCTTCGCCAGTCTGACTCGAAATCGCCTCCACTCCGCGGGTTTACTTCTTCAATCTGACTTCTGACTTTTGACTTGCCTTCTGACTTCTGTCTTTTGACTTCCACCGCCTCGCATTTACAATAGGCTCCGGCGCTACCCTGGGGCGAGCGGAAAGCATGGCCACGACCAAAGTCAATCCCAAACAGAGCGATCGCGAGCAGAAGAAGGTCAACTACCAGGGCCTCACCAGCCAGCAACTGGTGGACGCCTATCGCATCATGTTCACCTCGCGCCGCATCGATGACCGCGAGATCCTCCTCAAGCGCCAGCAGAAGATTTATTTCCAGATCTCTGGCGCCGGCCATGAAGCCGTCGGCGTCGCCGCTTCCTTCGCCCTCAAATCCGGCTACGACTGGTTCTATCCTTATTATCGCGACCGCGCACTCTGCCTCGGCCTCGGCGCAACTCCTCTGGATATGCTCCTCGGCGCAGTAGGAGCGGCCGACGATCCCACTTCCGGTGGACGCCAGATGCCCTCCCACTGGGCCTACCCGCGCTTCAACATCGTCACCCAATCTTCGCCCACCGGTAGCCAGATATTACAGGCCGTAGGCTGCGCCGAGGCGGGACGCTATTTCTCGAAACGTCCCGGCGCGGCTCGCAAGGGCAAAGACAAAGACAAAGACGAAGGCGATTACCGCCAGTTCAAAGACGTCCAGTTCCACGATGACGAGGTCACTTACGTCTCGCTCGGCGACGGCACTACCAGCGAAGGTGAGTTCTGGGAGGCGCTCAACTCCGCGTCCAACCGCCGTCTGCCCGTGATCTTCTGCATTCAGGATAACGAGTACGCAATCTCGGTCCCGGTCGAAGTGCAGACCGCCGGCGGCAACATCTCGCGCCTCGTCTCCGGATTCCCGAACTTCCATTTCGAGGAAGTCGACGGCACCGATCCCGTCGTCGCCTATGCAGCGTTCCGCCGCGCCACCGAGCATTGTCGCTCCGGCAACGGTCCCGCGTTCGTGCACGCGCACGTCATACGCCCCTACTCGCACTCCCTCTCCGACGACGAACGCCTCTACCGTCCTGAGTCCGAGCGCCAGCGCGATGCCGCGCGCGATCCCGTCCCTCGCCTGCAAATGTTCCTGCTGCGCGAGGGCATCCTCGACGAAAAAGGCATCAACCAGATCGAGACCGAAGTCGATGAACAGATCCAGTCCGCAGCCGATCGCGCGCTCGAAGCCGCCGTCCCTCAACCGGACTCGATTTACAACTTCGTCTATTCGCCCGGCCTCGATCCCACATCCGCCGCCTTCGACACGCGCCCGGCATTTGCCGCGCCAGAAGCGGGCGCTGGTGGTGACGGCAAGCGCCCCGCTGCCTCCGCGCCCAAAACCATGGCTGACCTCATCAACGCCACGCTGCGCGATGAGATGCGCCGCGATGAGCGCGTCCTTATCTTCGGCGAAGACGTCGCCGACTGCAGCCGCGAAGAGTACGTCAAGCAAAAGCTGGTCAAAGGCAAAGGTGGAGTCTTCAAACTCACCGCCGGCCTGCAGAGCGAATTCGGCGCCGACCGTGTCTTCAACTCTCCGCTCGCCGAAGCCGCCATCGTCGGCCGCGCCACCGGCATGGCTACGCGTGGACTAAAGCCGGTGATTGAAATCCAGTTCTTCGACTACATCTGGCCGGCGATGTTGCAGCTGCGCGATGAACTTCCGCTCATGCGCTGGCGCTCGAATAACGCTTTCTCGTCGCCGCTCGTGCTGCGTGTGGCCATCGGCGGTTATCTCACCGGAGGCGCCATCTATCACTCCCAGTGCGGCGAGAGCATCTTCACCCACATTCCCGGCCTGCGCGTCGTCTTCCCCTCGAACGCGCTCGATGCCGCTGGATTGCTCCGCACCGCCATCCGCTGCGACGACCCCGTTCTTTTCCTCGAACACAAACGCCTCTACCGCGAAACCTTCGGCCGCGCGCCCTATCCCGGTCCCGACTACATGGTTCCATTCGGCAAAGCCAAAATCATTCAGCCCGGAACCAACCTCACCGTGATCACCTACGGAGCGGTAGTTCCGCGCGCGCTGCAGGCCGCGCAGAAAATCGAGCGCGAGCACCACGTCAGTGTCGAACTCATCGACCTGCGCACGCTCAACCCGTTCGACTGGGATGCCATCGCCGCCTCGGTCAAAAAAACCAACCGCGTGCTCATCGCCTACGAAGATACCCTAAGCTGGGGATACGGCGCCGAAATAGCAGCCCGCATTGCCGACAAACTTTTCCATCATCTCGACGCCCCGGTAAAACGAGTCGCCGCCGCCGACACCTTCGTCGCCTATCAGCCGATTCTGGAAAATGCCATCCTGCCGCAGTCGGCCGATCTGTTCCGAGCCATGAAAGAACTAGCCGAGTTCTAGAAACTCACTCCTGAGATGAACACGAAAAACCGGGGGACATTCACGTCGTTTTGCGGTGCCCCATCCTAACGTCGCGGAAATAATTCTAGTCCCATCCTTACCCATGTCTTTGCGACGTTAGGGTGGGGATTTTGACTTCCTCGCGAAAGGCCGGGGCCCGCCAGCATTTGATAAAGGTTCTACTTAATCTCAAACTTAGCCATCCGCCATTCGGTTTCGCGGCCTGCCGAATCGGACGCCTGTATTCCGAGTTCGTACGAGCCGCCGCGCAACTTATCTGTGTCGACTTTCAGCGCAATCGGGATCACTACATTACCAGGGATCACATACCGAGCGGCACTCATCTGTTCGCCATTGACTACCAATGAACCGGTTTTCAGGTCGGTGATCTTCAACCGGAAATAAACCTCAGCGCTTCGATCTGCGAGCAAAGGTTCGTAGACTTCAAAGTAGAGCGGCAAAGAACCCTTTTTCTTGAGCTTTGCCTCCGCCTCCGGTATGAATTGAACCTCCTTACTGACAAGCGGGGTCGGCAGAACTGGTGCGGGGGATACAATAGCAACATCTTGCAGAAGCAATGATGCGTCACGAAGAATACCATTTAATGCAATATCACTGATTGAGAGCGCCTGGCTATCAATGGGATTGACCCGCAGAGGCGCCCGTGCCTGTCCGAATCTGCTTCCATCACTTACGACAACATGTACATCATAATCCCCGGGTCGCAACTCAACCTGGGTATAGAAGCGACCTGGAATCGGCACGTACGCAGGACGTCCTACGAAGAGGTGGGCGAATGGCATGCGACATGGATAGCTGTCGCGAAATCGCGCTGCAACTTCTCCGTTTGCCTTGTAGACCACGCCAAGAACGTAGAGTGCGGGGTTGTTGCTCGGGCAAGGATAATCCCACCTCTTCGTCCACAATTCGTATTCTGTAGCGATCTGAATAGTCGCCGGCGCTCTGGAATCGTGAACCACAACGAGATACGTAAAATTCGGCGCATGCGACGCTGACTCAGAACCAATGCCGGTTCCCGGGTTATCCCCGATCAGGGATAAAACCCCTGAGGACCAAAACACAAATGCTCGGCTGGAAACTTTGATCGACCCATGGGAGGAGGACTTAGCAAAGTTCTCCATTTGCGCGGTGAGTTTCCTTCCTTCGGCTGTCACCGCGTCGCCTCCGTCTGTGTTGCAGTAGTCGTCACGATTCAAGATAACGTCGTTGTCTCCCGCCGTTACTCGTATCGTATGACAATCTTCACCTTGAAACGGGGCCGGAATATATCCGATGACGTACGTCGAAAGAGGCGGACTAAACGTCGCATCGACTGAAACAAAATCACCCCAAGTTCCACGAATATCAGGAGAGAAAAACCATTGTCGGTTAGCGTCCCGGAAGGGAGAGTCGGATTCTTGCAGGTAGTTGATCTTTTGCTCAGTGCCATTGTCAAAGATGCGAAAGTCGCTAGCGAGCAATCCCCGAGCCTCCGGAGGCATGGCCCCTAAATTAGCTTCTGGGTGTAGCTTCAAGACATCCTTAGGGATCCATGCAGCGGTCTTGGCTGCATGTTTCCAGATCCAGGCTGTAACCAGAACCTGCCGTGCATGAGAGTAAAACGTGGGAACCTCGCCTGTTTCATTGTCTGTTTGGAGACGCTTGTTGCCAATGGGGGGGACCGCTTGACCCGTCGCTAGGGGCGCTCGCACTTGTCCTATCGAAAGGCAGCTTGCGACTAGAACAGAAACGGTAAGGACTGCGAGCTTCATAGCGATAGTTTAGGACTACCCCGGGGACGGACGATTCACCTAGTTTGCTGGCGAAAATTGGCGTCAGCCCGGTCCGTTGCCGGGCTCGTATATATCACACCCTGTTCAAGCCCCTTTTAACCTCCCGGAAATCCCCGAACCCATTTCGTTTGTTGTCCCTGCGCCCACTGTACGTACAAATGTGTATTCCAATAAATATTTTATTCGCCCCTTTTTCGCTCGCACGACCTTCGCTTTCCAGAACGTTCTCTTTCCAGATATATATTGAGACGTTCACCTAATTCTGCGACCGGGAAATTTGGGTCAGCCCCGTCTGTCCCCGGGCTTGTTTCGCCGTCAGCGAGCTAAGTAGCGATGCTCCAATGACTTCGCCCGCCTCCCCCTGCTGAGCGAAAGCGATCACCCGCAAATTCCCGGCATCCACCGGACCCTTGACCTTCACCACCACGTCCCGCTCAAAGTTCTTCCCCTTCTCAACCGTCCCAACTTTGGTGATACTCTCCGCGACCGCGACATGACGAATGTCGCGCCCCTTGTTCTCGCCCGCCGAAACATGCGACTCCGCGTGGCTGAGCGCCACCGCCACGAAGATGTCAGCCTTGCGCGCTTTGAAGTTTGCGGGCAAAGCATCCACTGCCAGGTGGACGCGAATGGTATTTGCATCCGCCAAAGCGGCCGAAGAAATCCGAACCGGAATCTTGACATGGCCGCGCGCTGCTTCAAGCGCCCGGCCTACCGCCGCGCCATCGCTCCCATTCATTTGCGCCGCTCCATCAATCACCATTTGAGGCGTGTAAGGCTCCCTTGCTCCCAGCCGGCGCACATACTCCTCCTGCCGGTTCGTAAAAAAACTCGAAGAGTAAACGTCTCTCCACCCATCGTGGTTCCAGTAGTCCACATGTTCGCTAAGAACAATCGCCTGCACTCCCGGAAGTTGTGCCCCATCCAATTTCGCCAGCAAAGCGTCGGCCGGTGGACAACTCGAACATCCTTCGGAAGTAAACAACTCGATTAGTACAGGCGCAGCCGCATCTCTCCCGGCGTCACTTTGAGAAGCATCCATGGCAGCTGCGCCGCCGAAGCTCAACGGCGTCGCCAGAACCAGCAGAGCGGAAAAAAGGTTCAGCCTCGTCCTCATATAGGTTAAGACCTCCACTACAAAACCTGCTTCGGGAAAACCCGGATGTTCCCGAATCTTCGATCGATCCAAAAAGCTTGACTTAGCCCCAACCATTCCGTCAACTGGATCTGGGGCGCACACATAATTGTGCCAGTGTTCCACTCGTTTTTTGAAAAATGATGTTTTTGAATTTCTCGCACTGGACCGTCAAAACCGGCGGATAGCAAAGCGATGAGCATCGCAATGCCTGAGGGTAAGTCCTTAAGTAAGAATACTTTACATTTAAGACCTTGTTTTTGAATACTTTGCATGCGAAAACACTAGAATCGGCAGTTTTTCGGACTGCTAACTAACACGCGCTCAATACTTTACCTATAAATATTTTAGATTCAATACTTTGGAAGGATTTTTTCGCTAAGTTGCTGATTCCACTAGACCGGATTTAGGGGAGGGGTAGGCACTCTCTGGTGGGGCCGCCAGAACTCAGAAAGCCGCAGCACCGAGGAGGTGCCTTGCAGCATTCAGGCGTTCATCGGCGATGGTGGCCTTGATCAGCAGCCCCGCTAAATATTCCTATTTTTGAACCACCTGCGCCAGGGCCTTCGAATTGAGGGACTTGTAGTTCTGGTCTCCTGAGTACCTGGCAACAATTGAAACGGCGCCCGCTTTGGTGAATGTATTCGTAAAGCTGGCCTGTCCGTTCACCAATGGAACCGTAGCTAGAATGGTTGCTCCTTGTTTGAACTCCACCGTTCCCGTCGGGACAATTCCTGCTATCCCTCCCGCGGTCGCAGTGAACGTTACCGCCTGACCCACGGTTGAGGGGTTCAGGTTTGATACGACCGCGACAGTTGGTGTAGCTTGCTTCACTACGCGAATCACCGCCGGCGAAACGCTTGTTAGGAAGACCGCATCTCCACTGTAGGAGGCTGTTAAAGAATTGGATCCGCCGTTCAAGGTTGGCACGATCAGTTGCGCCGTCCCGAGGTTCAGAGCAACGGTTCCCAGGTTTGCCGTCCCATCGTAGAAGGTCACTGTTCCGGTTGGAGTGCCGCTGTACGCTGGAATAACGATCGCCGTAAGCGTAACCGCCTGGCCCAGCGCCGCGGGGTTCGGAGTAGCGGTCAGCGAAGTGGTCGTCGGACTTTGACCGATGCCCGTCAATTGCGCTGTCTGCGGACTGTTAGCCGCGCTGTCGGTGAAGGTAAGTGTTCCCGACAAAGCCCCTAACTGGCCGGGGCTGAACACCACGTAAACGTCGCAGTGGGCGCCCGGTGTGACGGGAGCGGTGCATTGATTTGTCAACACTTTAAAATTCGCGCTCGCGACCACGCTCGTGACCGTCATCTGGTAATCGCCGTTGTTGTACAGAGAGATTTTTTGCGAACTGCTGGTCGAGCCCTCCGCTTGATCGCCAAAGGCGACCGATGAGGGAGAAACCGTTCCGACTGGATGGCCCCCAATGCCGGTCAGAGCGATGTCTTGCGGCGTATTCGCGGCATTATCGGCGATGGCGACCGTCGCATTCCGTGCGCCGGTTGCCGCCGGCGTGAACGTCACGCTGATGCTGCAAGTGCCGTTCGGAGCAACCGGATTCGCGCAGCTATTGGTCTGGGAAAAGTCCGCCTTGTTTGTCCCGGTGATTGTGATCGACTTGATCGTCAAGGCGATATTTCCATTATTCGTGACGGTTACACTTTGAGCGGCGCTGCCCACGCCAACGGTCTGGTTCCCGAAGTTCACGCTCGTGGAAGACAGCCCAACAACAGCTCCTTGCACGGACTCGCTCAACGCAGCAGATGTGCTGACCGCCCAATTGGCATCTCCGTTGTAGCTCGCTGTAATGCTGTGAGTACCCAGCGCAAGCGTGGAGGTGGCGAATGTCGCGACTCCGCTGCCGTTCAGAGGCGAACTGCCAATATTCGAAGCTCCGTCAAAAAAACTAACCGTCCCGGTCGGAGTGCCCGTGCCTTGCGGCGTCACGGTGGCTGTGAACGTCACAGTTTGCGTGAACGTGGCAGGATTCTTCGATGAGACCAACTTGGTCGTTGTGGCCTTGGTGCTGGCATTGATCAGCACACCAATTCCGGTGGCGTCCACTACCATGATGTCGGGCTTGCCGTCTTTATTTACATCCGCAACCGCCAGCGCGATCGATCCACTTCCACCCGGGTTAAAAGCTACGGGCGCCTGGAATGTTCCATCGCCATTACCCAACAACACGCTTACCACACCCGCGGTATTGCTACCACTTACCGACTGGCTAACTACCGCGATGTCAGTTTTGCCGTCGCCATCAAAATCCCCTAAAGCCAGCGACAATGGTTCATACGCGCCCACTGGATAAGTTATTGGAGACTGAAAACTTCCATCCCCATTCCCAAATAGCACGCTCACCGTTCCATCGCTGGAACAATTGTTGCCCGTGATACACATGTTTGCCACCACGAGATCGAGCTTGCCATCGCTCTTCAAATCCGTCACCGCGATCGAACGCGTGTAATAGCCGCCCGACGGATAGGGCGTTCCTGGCTGAAAGGTGCCATCACCATTGCCCAACAACACTCCTACATTGCCGCTCGCGCAGTCGAGGTCGACGCACTCGTTCGCCACCAGAAGGTCGAGATTGCCGTCTCCATCCACATCCGCTACTGCCATGGACATGACGTCATAAGAATAGGCCGAGTTATAAATAACCGCCGGCTGGAAAGTGCCGTCGCCATTTCCCAGCAGAACACCCAACTCTCCGAAACCGTTAGTTCCACCAGACAGGTTGCTGACCACGAGGTCGGCATGCCCGTCCTTGTTCAAGTCCGTGATCAGGACTCCATTCGGAAACTGCCCGCCCGAGTCGTAGGCGACTGCCGGCTGGAACGTCCCATCACCATTACCCAGCAACACTGCGACTGAGCCATCGCCTACCGTATAAAAACAGTTGGTGGGACTGGTGCAATCGTTCACGACCAGGATATCGGCCTTGCCATCCCCGTTCACATCCGCTACCGCCACGGTCTGGGTGTAATACCCGCCCGAGAGATAAGTCACTGCCGGTTGGAAGGTGCCATCGCCATTTCCCAGGAGCACGTCTACCGAGCCGTAGTCGCAGCTTTCCGGGGTGCAAGTGCAGTTGCTTACCTCGTCGCAAAAGTTCGCCACCACCAGATCCATCTTGCCGTCGCCATTTACGTCCGCCACCGCGACCGAGCCGGGTCCGGACCCACCCGGGGCATAGACCACGGCGGGTGCAAAGTTTAACCCGGGACCTTGCGCTCCGCCCGCCGCCTTGCCCGCTATGACCCCGGTAGCTCTTTGCGCTCCGCCAGTCATCCCTTTTTGTGAATGGGAACCAGTTGCAGCGATCCTGTTCCCCGCGTGGACCGTAGGGGAAGGGTTGGACTGGGCCAGCATCAATATGCCGAGCAAGGCGGGTACTAAGAAGCCGAAGAAGACAACCCTAAGCGAACGAGAGCAACTCATGACTTATCCCAGGCCTTTCCACAAAAACGACGAACCGTACCAGATGATTTGACTGACGGCACAATTGGCAGCCTCTTGAGAGACTGCGCGTAAGAGAGCGTAACGGCTGAACCGGCTGGCGTGAATGGCTCCAGGAGTCTAGCCAGAAACAGCTACGGCTCGGAGACTAATCCGTTTGGGCTATATGGCGCGGGTTTGGCACCCGAACTTCGTAGAAGCGCTTGGAAGCCGAGGGGCTATATGTGACTTATATTCGTAGAGCTTGAGATCGTCTGTCGGACAATAAGTGACTAAGAATCTACTAAGTCGCAAAATGTTTCATCTTGACTTGTTTCCATATTAAGAGGACCATGCCATGCACTGCCACGTGGGTACCGTGGTTTAAGCGCCACTAGGTACCTGGACCGAACCCGACGATTCAAGCCCCTAGACGCCGGCAAGCGTGTCCGTGCCTGCGCGTTCGACCTGCGGCCTGGCTCAAGATGCGAGGTTCGGCGCGGAGACCTGTCATGATGATGCGCCGTCGTCTAAACCGTCCTGCCTACCTTTCGCTGCTTGCGATCGGCACTCTTCTTGTTCTGTGTTACTTCCCACTGAGCACAGCTCACGCGGCGAACGCCGTGGAGGCATTGCCAGCGGGCACGACGACTCCGCCGGCATTAGTAGCTGCTTATCGCCAGGCCCAACATCAGGTGAAGCCCGCGAAGGCTGGCTTTCAGCTGTGGAATCCGGAGAACCAGTTCACGGCTGAGTTTCACGATGGCGCCATGACGGCGGAGCATGCCGACAGCCGGTTATCACTGCGCCTGGAAGGCTACGGCTATGGAGACAAACTCGCAACACCCGCGCCCGCATCTGCCCGTGCCACCGGTGATCGAATCGAATATCAGCGCGGGCCACTGACCGAATGGTATGTCAACGAAGCGCGCGGCCTCGAACAAGGTTTCACATTGCAGGAGCGTCCCGCTCATCAAAATGGTGGGCCGCTCGAGATTGAGTTGTCAGTTGGCGGGAACCTGCAACCGGCGCTGGTGGGCGACCACGTCGAACTGCGGCGGGATGGCCGCACTGTTCTTCTATATACAGGTGTGCGAGCTGGGGATTCAGCGGGTCAGTCATTGGACGCGCGCATGGCGGTGAAGGATGGCCGCATTCGACTTTTGGTGAACGACCGCAAAGCGGTTTACCCCATCACGGTTGATCCCTGGGTTCAACAGCAAGAGCTGCCAGTTGTCGATGGCGCGGCCAGTGATAACTTCGGAATCTCCGTCTCCATCAGCGGTACCACCGCCATCGTGGGCGCTCCCGGTCACGGCGGGCAGGGCGCAGTCTACATCTTCACGCAATCGGGCACGACTTGGTCCTTGCTGCAGGAGATCACCGATCCTGCCGCCACCGCAAGCGATAACTTCGGACGATCGGTCTCAATCAACGGTACCACTGCGGTCGTTGGCGCGCCGGGTACCAATTCTGCTGCAGGCGCCGCATATGTCTTTACGCTTTCCGGCACCTGGACGCAGCAGCAATTGCTGAC
The DNA here is from genome assembly GCA_963821295.1 of uncultured Acidobacteriaceae bacterium. GTDB lineage: Bacteria > Acidobacteriota > Terriglobia > Terriglobales > Acidobacteriaceae > Acidiflorens. Next base: position 387,382 of record CAWGDB010000007.1, read on the forward strand.
TGCCGGGGACCCCGCGAGCGGCGACAACTTCGGAACCTCCGTTTCACTGAACGGAAGCACGATCTTAATCGGGGCTCCGAACAAGACTTCTTCACAAGGCGCGGCCTATATCTTTGTGTTATCGGGAACGTGGTCTCAGCAAGCCAAGGTCGTTGCCACAACCCCTGTCAATAGCGATTTCTTCGGATGCTCCGTTTCGGTCAGCGGAAGCACGGCTCTGATTGGTGCGTATGGCAGAAGCACGAACACCGGTGGCGCATTCATATTCACTTCCACAGCAGGAGTCTGGTCGACGACGCCAATAGTTGAGTTGAAGGGCACCAACGGCGGCGCAGCCGCATCTGGCGACGAGTTCGGATATTCCGTTTCGCTGGACGGGAGTCTGGCGCTGGTCGGCGCCCCGGGCAGAAAGATCTCCGGTACGGCAACGGGTGCCGCCTACGTGACGACGCCCAAGACGACTTCATGGACGAGTACGAATCAGACAAGACTGATTGCCACCGATGGGGCCGGCGGCGATCTATTCGGAACGTCGGTCTCCATCAGTTCGAGTGCGGGCACGCTTGTGATCGGCGCGTCCAGCCATAAACCGAGTGGCGGCAAGAATAATCAGGGCGTGGCCTACGTGTTCACCGGCTCCGGCACCACTTGGACGCAACAGCCTTTGCCAGATATGGCAGCCAGCGATGCGACGGCCAACGACGCGTTCGGATCTTCGGTCTCCCTCAGTGGAACCACGCCCGTCATCGGCGCTCCCAGCAGGAAGTCCAGCCAGGGCGCGGCCTACGTATTTGACTACACGCCCTGGACGTTCACGAGCGCGAACAGCACGACCTTCACGGTGGGTACGGCGGGCACTTTTGCCGTGACCGTTACAGGTACGCCCGCCCCAGCTTTATCAGTAAATGGCGCTCTTCCCGCCGGCGTTAGTTTCACGGACAACGGAAGCGGCAGCGGTACGCTGAGTGGAATGCCCCAGCCCGGCACCGGCGACACTTACACAATCACCATCACCGCCAGCGGCACCGGCAACAGCGCTACGCAAACCCTCACACTGACAGTGGACGAGGCTCCAACCATCACCAGTCCGAGCGGTGCGACCTTTACAGTGGGCACCCCAGGTCCGCCATTCCAGGTGACGGCAACCGGCTACCCTGCGTTTCCCCCGGGTACTTTCTCTGAAACCGGCACGCTACCCCTCAACCTGAGCTTCAGCACGGGCGGCACGCTCAGTGGTAAGCCGAAGGCAGGCACTGGCGGACTTTATTCGCTCACAATCGGTGCGACCAATAGTGTTCCTAACGATGCTTCGCAACCCTTCACGCTGACCGTGGACGAAGCTCCCTCGATCACCAGCGCGAACAACGCGACTGTGAAAGTGGGCAAAGCGCTTTCATTTGCGGTCACGGCGTCAGGCTATCCGACCACGTTCACTTTCAGCACAACCAGTCCTCTGCCAGTTGGTATAACCCTCAGTCCGAGTGGAGCGCTCAGTGGAACGCCGGCAGTGGGCACGGGCGGCCAATACCCCATCACGATCGCCGCCACCAATGGCATTTCGCCGGATGCTTCGCAAGCTTTTACGTTGACGGTTAATGAGCCTCCGACGATTACCAGCTCGAACGCCACCACGTTCACGGCAGGCACATTGGGTACTTTTCCGGTGACAGCCAGCGGCTACCCGACGTCTACTTTCACTGAGACTGGCTCGTTGCCGAGTGGTGTGACCCTGGCCACGAATGGCACCCTCAGCGGCACGCCAGCGGCAGGTACAGGTGGAAATTACCCCATCACAATCACCGCCGCCAACGGCGTCACGCCGAAGGCGACGCAATCTTTCACGCTGACGGTGGATGAAGCTCCCACCGTGACGAGCGCGAACCACACGACATTCACGGTCGGCACGATGAGTACCTTCACGGTCACAGCTTCGGGCTACCCGACCACGTTCACTTACAGCGAAAACGGTGCTCTTCCGACCGGTGTGACGCTCAGTCCAAGTGGATCGCTAAGCGGCACGCCAGCGGCGGGTACTGGGGGCCTCTACACCATCACGATCACTGCCGACAACGGCATCTCGCCGCCTGGAACGCAGTCTTTCACGCTGACCGTAGACCAGGCTCCGGCCATCACCAGCCCGAACAACACGACCTTCACAGTAGGCACGCTGGGCTCATTTAACGTGACGGCCACGGGCTATCCGCCCCCAACGTTCACCGAGACCGGCGCTTTGCCGACTGGCGTGACCTTGACTTCGGCCGGCCTGCTGAGCGGCACGCCTGCGGTGGGAACGGGCGGAGTGTGGCCGATCACGATTACCGCCAAGAACAACACGCTGCCGAATGCAGCCCAGAGCTTCACGCTGACCGTGAACGAAGCTCCGTCGATCACCAGCGCCAATTATGCGGGCTTTGCTATCGGTGCAGCCGGCTCGTTTACAGTGACCACATTGGGCTATCCAAAGCCCAGCCTCACGGAAACCGGCCCTCTGCCGAACGGTCTTGGGTTTGTTGACAACGGCAACGGTACCGGCACGCTCAGCGGAACTCCGCTGGTCTTGGTCGGCGGCAACTTCAGCATCAGCTTTACGGCGCAGAACGGGATCGGTTCGCCGCCGACGCCGGCGACGCAACCCTTTACGATCATTCTGGGTCAGCAGCCTGCCATTACAAGCGCGAGCAGTGTGGCGTTCACCTATGGCGTGCCCAACTCCTTCACCGTGACAACGACGGGCTTCCCGACTCCGAGCCTCAGCGAGATCGGCGGACTTCCCGCCGGAGTAACGTTTGTTGACAACGGTAACGGTACCGGCACGCTTTCCGGGACGCCGGTCGGGGCGGGCAACTATAACATCGTATTCGCTGCCACCAATGCGGTGGCGACGGCTACACAGCCCTTCATGCTCAATGTCGCGGGACTCAGCTTCTCCCCGGCAAGCCTGAACTTCTACACCGTCTATCTCAATACTTCGAACCCGCTTACGCTCACGGTCACGAACATGGATACGTTCACGGTGAATCTGACCGGGATGAGCATAACGCCAGGGACGGCCGATGCCGCTTCCTACAAGTTCGTCAATCACTGCGGCGCAACCTTAAAACCAAATGCCAGTTGCACTATAACGGTCACATTCGCACCTGACATGGTGGGCACGCTTACGGCGACGCTGAATCTTACGGATAACGCCCCTGGCAGCCCGCAACAAATCAGCTTGAGCGGAACTGCGATTGATCCGGCGGCTCAATTCAATCCCACGTCGGTCGCCTTCGGAACGCAGTCGGTCGGCAGCGAAACGACGGTGCCCGTTCAGTTGACGAACAGTGGGCTGACTCCGCTGATCATCAGCAACATCGCCATTACGGGCACTAACGCTGGCGAATTCACCCAGGTCAACAATTGTCCCGAGGCGCCCGAGTCGCTGCCCTCGACCATGAGTTGCACGATCTCAGTGACGTTCGCGCCGACGGTAAAGGGGGCTCGCACGGGCACATTGACCGTTACCGACAATGTCGCCGCCGGAAAAAGCACCGTAGCACTGACCGGCACAGGCGACTGAGAGCGGGTGGGTGGTCATTCGTTTAAGTATCGGCCGGATGCTGGATCGTGTGCGGTCTCACAAGTTCGCGCCATAAATTCGCGAGCCACCCTATGCGACACGGGCGGGAGAGGGAAGACGCGCATAAGTTTACGAGTTAGTTCTGGGTGGCTGACACACAAGACTGCTATAGACAGTGGCATCTTTCGGACGTTCTGCTGGCTACCACGCCAATTCCAGGCAGTACCCTAGGCCGGATGCGATCAGCCTGAAGACTGGGCAGCCAGATCATCTTGAAGTTTTTGTTATTGACTCCCGGAGTCATTCAACATACAATCCCAATCTATGTGGGGTCAGACTGTTTCCGCGCTGTGCCTGTGCACTTGTTGTTGTTGTGCATGCGTGTGCACTGGCGCGGGGAGGATGCCGACCTAAGTAACTTATTCTAGTACCGGCACTTATAACCCACCGCCAGAGCAATCTGGCGGTGGGTTTTTTATTTTCCGGGAAAACGGTTCGGAGACCAGAGTCTATGTCAGGCACAACGACAGAAACCAAAGCGCAGCGAGTGGAACGCCTTAAGCGTTCGAAGAATCCGTGGGAAGGTCTCGAAGAAATTCGTCGGTTTGCCCGCGACGGCTTCACGTCCATTCCGCCAGAGTGGCTGGGAACCTATTTCCGCTGGTGGGGTGTGTATACACAGGGCGACGGGGCAGGAGTAACCGGCGGTCAAAACGGTGAAGGCCGGGCGCTGCAATGCTTCATGGTGAGGATTCGAATCCCCAACGGTCTGCTGCGTTCGGAACAGCTTCGCACCATTGCCGAACTCACCCGCCGCTATGCCCACGGAATCGCCGACATCACGGTGCGACAAAACATTCAGTTGCACTGGGTGACGATCGAGGCGCTTCCGGAAGTGCTGGATGCACTCGTTCGAGTGGGGCTGAACACGACCAGCGCCTGCGGCGACGTCACGCGAAACGTTACCGGCTGCCCGGTCGCGGGAGTGGATGCGGACGAAATTTGCGATGCTTCTCCTCTGGCGCTTGACGCGTCGCGAATGCTTGTGGGGAATGGTGACTTCTATAACCTTCCCCGCAAGTTCAAGATCTCGATCACCGGATGCCGCGTGTGGTGCCCTTATCCGGAGATCAACGATGTGGGGTTGACCGCGACAACTCGTGTGCTGCGCGGCAACCAGGAGATCGGTTTCTCCCTTCGGGTTGCCGGTGGCCTCTCGGCCGAGCCCTATCTCGCAGCGCGATTAAACGCGTTCGTCCGCTGGCATCAGGTGCTGCCCGCGATTAAAGGAATCGCAGAGCTGTTTCGCGACTCGGAGGTATTGCGTGAGCATCGCGAGCGCGCGCGGCTGAAATTTCTCTTCCTGCGGCATGGCTGGACGGCGGAGAGCTTTCTGGACGAACTGCAGCGGCGAATCGGATTTCAATTCGATCCCGCCGTCGAAGAACAGCCGCCCGCGGATGTGTATCGCGACCACGTCGGCATCCATCCGCAAAAGCAGCCGGGACTCTGCTACGTGGGCGCTGCAGTGCTCCGCGGACGAATCACAGCCGAGCAGATGCACGCCGCCGCCGATCTGGGGGATCGCTTCGCATCCGGCGAACTTCGCACCACCAACATGCAGAACCTTCTTGTCGTAAATGTTCCGCAACTCAATGCCGAAGACCTGGGAAGGGAACTGGATGCCATTGGACTGCGCGTGGATGGCTCGCCCTTTTGGCGCGGCACGGTCGCCTGCAGCGGCTCGGAGTTCTGCAAACTCGCTATCACGGAAACAAAGAACTTTTCTCGCTGGCTGGTGGAGGAACTGGAAGACCGCCTGCCCGGCTTCGATCAGCATTTGAAGCTGCACGTTACGGGCTGCCCGAACAGTTGCGGACAGCACTGGATCGCCGACATTGGCATCGATGGCAAAAAGATAAAAGTCGACGGACAGATGGTCGATGCTTATTACTTTTGCCTGGGCGGCGCGCTCGGCCTCCATCAGGCGACGGCGCGGCCAGTTGGATATCGCTGCCCTGCGACCGAAGTTCCGGAATCGATCGAGAGATTGCTCCGGCAATATCTCGCCAACCGCGAGGCCGGCGAAAACCTGCGTCAATTCTTTGCCCGGCACACCGACACCGAGTTGCGGGAATTTCTGGCTGGGGAAGCCGTCGACGCCGTTGCTCGCGATCTACCGCCCGTAAATATTGGACATTCGGCGCCAGCAGCGGGAGGCGACGGTGACTAGTCTATTCCCAATGTTTCTGAAGCTGGCAGGAAAGCAGTGCCTCGTCGTCGGCGCAGGGAAAGTCGGCGAGCCGAAGATTGGCGGCCTGATCGATACCGGCGCGCGTATCCACGTAGTTGCGATCGAAGCAAGCGACACGGTCCGCGAATGGGCCCGGACAGGCAAGATTCAACTCGATCTGCGCGCGTTCTCGGAGAATGACCTCGATGGCAATTTTCTCGCGGTGGTAGCCACCGCTTTCAACAGCCTGAACGAACGCATCTATCGCGAGGCGAATCGGCGGGGAGTGCTCTGCAACGTGGTGGATGTTCCGGAGTATTGCGATTTTTTCTATCCCGCCGTGGTGCGTCGCGGCGACTTGCAGATCGCGATTTCAACTAACGGGCAAAGTCCATCGCTGGCGCAGAAAATTCGGCAGCAACTCGAGCGGCAATTCGGTCCGGGATATGCCGAGTGGGTAGAGCAGCTCGGCGAGACCAGACGGCTCATTCTGGCCAGCGATCTCGACAAGGAACGCAAATTGGAATTACTGCACTCGCTGGCGAGCAGCGAAGCATTCGAAGCGGTGCTGGCGGAACGTTCAGCGAGCGCGAAGGGGGAGGCAGCATGACAGGCAAAGTTTATCTGGTAGGCGCGGGGCCGGGTGATCCCGAGTTGCTGACGTTGAAGGCTCTTCGCGTGCTGCGAACTGCCGAAGCCGTCTTGCACGACGACCTGGTCGCGCCCGAAATTCTCAAACTCATTCCATCGACCGCCCGGATTTACAACGTGGGCAAGCGCTGCGGAGAAAAGAAAATCCGCCAGGAAGAGATCCATTTCCTGATGGTCGCACTGGCGACTTCTGGACTGCTCGTTGTTCGATTGAAGGGTGGCGACCCGCTGATCTTTGGGCGTGCCGGTGAAGAGATCGAGGTCCTGCGCCGAAATAATATTCCTTTCGAGATCGTTCCGGGCGTGACGTCGGCTTTGGGCGCGGCCGCGGCGGCCGGGATTCCGTTGACACATCGGCGAGCGTCGTCCGCGCTCGTGTTCATTACCGCCCATCGGGCTTCCGATCGAGCTTCCGCACGAGCCTCCGAACATCGGGATTCCCAGGAAGACGATACCGACTGGAGCAAGCTGGCAGGCAGTGGAGCGACCCTGGTGATCTATATGCCAGGACAAAACTACGCGGAGATGGCAAGCCGGCTGACTTCGGCCGGGCTGGCTGTCGAAACGCCTTGCGCCATTATCTCGCGCGCGACAGCCAGACATCAGCAAATGCATCGCACAATTCTGCGCGATCTGCATCACTCGCCGCATCTGCCCTCTCCGACTCTGCTGGTGGTTGGTGAAGTTGTGAACTTGGCCGATGTCCCACTGTGTTTGAAGAAGCCGTAATCCAGAACGACGATTGGCTTCCAGCGGAAATTGCCCAGGTGTTTCACGTGCAGTTGCCTCGCCTCGGTGCAGAGGAGCCGGCCCCATGAAAGACAGAATCGCGGAAGTGCAGTTGACCGCCGAAGGTTGGGGCCCCCAACGCGTGCTGGCTTGGGCATTCGAAACGTTTGGAAATCGCGTGGCCATCTCGTCAGCATTCGGAGCCGAGGGGATGGCGCTCATCGATATGGCCTCGCGTGTGCGCAAGGATTTTCGCGTGTTCACCATCGATACCGAGTTCCTGTTCCCCGAGACCTACAGCCTCATCGACCGAATCGAGCAAAAATACGAAATCAAGATTGAGAGAGTATTTTCGCTGCTCTCCCCCGAGAAGCAGGAGCAGGTTCACGGTGCGGCGCTATGGGCTCGCTATCCCGATCAATGCTGCAACCTGCGCAAGGTTGAGCCGCTTCGCCGCAAACTGAATGAGCTTGACGCGTGGATCACAAGCATTCGCCGCGATCAGACCTCTTTCCGCAAGGCAGCCGGCAAAGTCGAATGGGACGCGAAATTCGGGCTGGTGAAGGTGAATCCCATTGCGGACTGGACCTCGGAGCAAGTTTGGCGCTATCTCCACGAGCACGGCGTCCCTTACAACTCACTCCATGATCGGAATTATCCGAGCATCGGTTGCACACACTGCACGCGCGCCGTCCAGCCGTGGGAAGATCCCCGGGCGGGGCGCTGGGCTGGCTTGGGCAAGACCGAGTGCGGCCTGCACGTCATCGAGCCTCTCGCCGAGATCGAGCCGCCGAGGCAATCGCCTGAAGCAGAGGGATAGCAGCGAAGGTGGAGCTCAGATCGCCCGTGCGCAAAACAACTCTACTGTCTGATCCTCGGATTCACCGCCGAATACAGCAGATCAGTAAGAAAGTTGACCGTGACATACGTCAGCCCGATTGCCAGGATGCAGCCCTGGACCAGGTAATAGTCGCGGTTGCCAATGGCTTGGATAGTCAAGCGGCCTATGCCCGGCCAGGAGAAGATCGTCTCGGTCACGATGGCGCCGGCCAGTAAGGCTCCGAATTGCAGGCCCAGAACCGTGATGATCGGGATCATGGCGTTGCGTAACGCGTGACGATACACAACCGTGCGCTCAGGCAGTCCTTTGGCTCGTGCGGTGCGGATGTAATCCTGGCCTAACTCCTCAAGCATGGAGGTCCGAACCATGCGGGTCAGGATCGCGGCTAACGCGCTTCCCATAGTGATGGCGGGGAGGATCAGGTGCGCCAAGCTTCCCGAGCCTGAGACAGGGAGCCATCCCAGCTTGACGGCAAAAAATAAAATCAGGATCGGCCCCAGGGCAAAGTTGGGAAATGACAGGCCGAAGAGGCTGATCACGCTCAGGGCGCGGTCATCCCACTGGTTTCGGCGTTGGGCGGAGCGGACGCCCGCCGGAATCGCGAGAGCGATCGCCACGAATAACGATGCCAGCGTGAGTTGCAGTGTGTAGGGATAGCGCAGCGCGATGAGTTTGGTGACGCTCTGATTGAAGCGGAGGGATTGGCCCAAATCACCGTGGAGCACGCCCTTCCAGTAATTCAGGTATTGCTGGCCGATGGGGACGTCGAGTCCGTAAGCATGGCGCATGGCCTGCAGGTCTACGGCGGGCGCGCCTTCGCCGAGCATTTGTTGAATGGGATCTCCGGGGACAAAGTGAATCAGCAGGAAAACAGTAGAGACCACCAGCCAGATGACCGGAATAGTGTAGAGGACGCGTTGGATAATCTGGCGTGGCATCGAAGACGGTTCTTAATTCTCAGTTCTCAGTTTTCAGTTTCGCCCCGAGCTCGCGGCTCGCAACTCGTGGCTCGCAACTCGCGGCCACCACTGCTTCCGTTCGAATCGGTTCGATCCGTACCAGGGCCACACGATGGCCGTCCATTCTCTCGATCACGAAACGCTTGCCCTGATATTCGAATGATTCGCCGCCTTTCGGCATCTTCTGCAAGCGCGAAAGCACAAATCCGGCCAGAGTCTCAAAACCTTCATCCTGCGGGAGAATCACATCATACTGCGTCTCGAGGTCGCGGATGTTGACAGCTCCGTCGAGAATCAGGGGAGCGTTAGGGTCGACAACCGGTTGCACGGAGGCGACATCGAATTCGTCTTCCAGTTCGCCTACCAGTTGCTCCAGCACATCCTCCACGCTGATCACTCCGGCAGTGGAGCCGAATTCGTCGACCACCATGGCCAGGTGGCGCTTGCGCATCTGGAATTCGATGAGGAGTTCGAAAAGCGATTTGGTTTCGGGGACGACGAGGACGTCGTGCATGATCTGGCCAATCTTCATCTGCGAAATGCGGGCTGCCGCGGGAGGAGCGCCAGGTTGGCCAAGGCGGAGACGTATCCAGCGCATAAGATCTTTGGCATAGAGCACGCCGATGATGTGTTCGGGACCGCGCTGCGGATCATACACGGGGATTCGCGAGTGTTGTTCGTCGGCGACTCGCGACAAAGCATCTTCCAGGCTGAGATCGGAGGGCAGGGAGAAAATTCTGGTGCGCGGGACCATGACTTGGCGGGCGGTGATGTTATCGAGGTCGAGCGCATTGAGGAGCATCTCTTCCTGGGCGGAGGAAAGCTGTCCGGAGGTGCGGGCGGCGCTAACGATGAGCCGAAGTTCGTCGGGCGAGTGGACGGAACCATGGCGCATTTCCTGGGTGCCAAACGAGCGAAGGACAAAGCTGGCGGCTCGGCTCATGAACGCGGTCAGGGGAGCGGTGATGGTGAGGAAAACGTCCATGGGCGCGGCGACGGCGAGGGCGACGCGCTCGGCGCGCTGCAGCGCCAGAGACTTGGGCACGAGTTCACCGAGCGTGACGTGCAGGCTGGTAATGAGGACAAAAGCGACCCCAACGGCAATGGCGTGCGCGTAGAGGATGGCGTGGGGAATGCTCCCGATCCAGGTTTCAAACAGGCGGGCCAGGACAGGCTCGCCGAGCCAGCCGAGGGCGAGGCTGGCGACCGTGATTCCCAGCTGAACTCCATTTACCACCCGGGTCAATTGCTGGTGAAGTTTGAGAACGGTGCGGGCGCCGACGCGGCGGTTTTCGATCATCTGCAGGATGCGCGTTTCGCGCACGCTGACAAGAGCGAATTCGGCGGCCGCAAAGAAGGCATTGGCCGCCACCAGAAGCAGGATGACAAACACCCGCAGCAGCACAAATGCAATCATTGGATGGTAATTCTAACATTCGAGTAAGGAAGATGATCGCAATAGGATCGCCTGTCGGATGGGGCTTGATCCAGCCCAAACGGCACGAACCCCGCTTCTACACACCCCGGAGGGCGTTACAATCAAACGGTAGTCCCACAGCATTTCCACGCGATGGCTATCCTTTTAAGGGTAGGTCTGTCTAAGAGGTATGGAAGTCCAGAAATCCTGACGGAACTATTTAGCGCATCCTTCCGTAACAAGAGATGAATGCCGGTTCTAAGGTTTCAATCAAAGCAGGAGGCGGTCGTGAACGGTAACGGCAATGGCAAAGCCAAGAAGCGGCGCAGGAGAATCATCTACAGTGTGATCGCGGTTGTCCTGGTATTGGTGGTGGCGGGCGCGGTGATCGCCGCTACCAGCGGCGGCACCAAGATCGACCCCTCGAAGCTGGCCAAGGTGGAACGGGGAGACTTGGCGAAGAGTGTGGTCGCGACCGGCAAAATCGAACCGATCACGAAGGTTGAGGTCAAGTCGAAAGCCAGCGGAATCGTGAAGAAGCTCTACGTCGATTACGGCGACCAGGTGAAAAAGGGGCAGGTGCTGGCCGAACTTGATCGCGACGAAATTCAGGCTCGGGTAGATCAAGCGCGGGCACAGTTGGCGGCCTCAGAAGCGAGTTTAAACGGGACCCGCGCCGACCTGGTGCGCGCAAAGGTGGACGCGGAAGGACCCGATGTTCCCTTATTGAAGCGCGCCTATGAGCGCGCCCAGGGTATGGCGAAGGAAGGCGTGGTGTCAGCCTCCGCGCTCGACGATGCGGAAAAGAATTATGTGATGGCGCTGAACAAGCAGAATGTGTCCAAGGCGCAGTTGCAAGTCTTGCAGGCGAAGATCGGGCAGGCCGAGGGACAGGTATCGCAGGACCGGGCCAACCTTAAACAACTGGAAGAGCAACTCAGTTACACCACAATCGAGTCGCCGCTGGACGGGATCGTGCTCTCCCGCGACGTCGAGATTGGCGATGCCGTCAGTTCGATTCTGGTGCTCGGGTCGACGGCGACGCTGGTCATGACGCTGGGCGACACGAGCGAGGTCTACGTCAAAGGCAAAGTAGATGAGAGCGATATCGGCAAGGTCTACCTCGGACAACCGGCTAGAATCAAGGTTGAGTCTTTCAAGGATAAGACGTTCACCGGCAAAGTGACGAAGATTTCCCCGATGGGCGTTGAGAAAGATAACGTCACGACTTTCGAGGTGCGCGTCTCGATCAATAATCCCGAAGGCATGTTGAAGGCAATGATGACGGCCAACGCGGAGATCATCCTGGAAGAACACAAGAATGTTCTGCAGATTCCAGAGGGCGCGATCATTTACGACAAGGATAAGAATGCATCCGTCGAGGTGCCCGATCCGAAGGCCAAAGAAGGGAAACGGAAGTTGGCAGTTAATATCGGCATCTCGAACGGCGCCAAGACTGAATTGCTCAAGGGGTTGAAGGAAGGCGATCAGGTGGTGTTGCAGTAGAAAGCTCTTAGTTCTTAGCTGTTGGCTCTTGCGTGTTGGCCTTGAGGGTGGCAGTCGTCAGTTTCTTATGGGAGGGACCTAATGAACAAACACCTTCTGATTCGCTCTCGCTTGATCCGCGTGTTGGCGATTTTGCTGACTTGTGCCGTGCCTGGCTTCGCGTCGGTCGCGGGAACGTTTGACCGCACGTTGCAGGTGAATGGCGCCGTTGATCTCGAGGTGCTCAGTAAATCTGGCGACATCACGATCCGCAACGGCTCGGCTGGAACGGTTTCAATCCATGGAAAGATCCACGTGGGGAACTCGTGGTTCGGCGGTAACCGCGGGCCCGAGGTGCAGGAGATCCAGAGCAATCCTCCGATTCGACAGAACGGAAACAGCATTCGCATCGATTACGTCAATGCCAGCAACATTTCCATCGACTATGAAATCACCGTCCCAGAGAACACCGCGGTTCGCGCCCATACGGGGAGCGGCGATCAGAACGTAGAGGGCCTGAAGGGCAACGTCGATCTGGAGAGCGGATCGGGTGATATGAAGTTGGCGCGCCTGACGGGTGACATGCATTTCCAAACAGGCTCCGGAAATATTACAGGCCGCGAGGTCGCTGGTTCCCTCCGCGCTAAGGCGGGCAGCGGCGACATTGTAGTCGACGAGACAGGCGCTGGCGATGTGGAGATGCGGACCGGGTCGGGCAATATCACAGTAAAAGGCATCAACGGCGGATTTCATGCCGAAGCGGGGAGCGGCGACATTCGTGGCCAGGGGTCGCCGAGAAACCTGTGGAGTGTCCGCACGGGTTCTGGAAATGTGACGCTGCAGCTCCCATCTGACGCGGCGTTCGACGTGGACATTTCTTCCAGCTCCGGAACAGTGACACTGGGGCACCCGGTGACGACTACCGTTCAGGGACGCATTCAGGAGTCGCGAAAGAGCGTCGTTGGCAAGGTGCGCGGCGGTGGCCCGACGATCTCGGTTCACACGGGGTCCGGCGACGTCCGGGTGGATTGATCCTGACTTGATTGATCCTGCGTTAATTGATCGTGACCCTCCGCCCGGCAAGCAGCCTTGACGTGCCCTCGTGTGACGGCGGATACTTCGATTGGTTGCCGTGGATTTGCAGCCTTGACGAGGTAGCGGATTGTCACGTCCCGCCATTATCACTCTTACCACCGACTTCGGACTCAACGATCACTTTGTCGGCGCGATGAAAGGCGTCGTGCTGCAAACGGCGCCCGACGCGCAGATTGTCGACATTAGCCATGCGGTGCAACCTTTCGACATCCTCGACGGTGCACTGACTATCTCGCAGGCCTATTCCTATTTTCCGTCGGGCACCGTACACGTGGTGATCGTCGATCCGGGAGTGGGCACGGCGCGGCGGCCAATTGTTCTCACTGGCGATCGGCATTTGTTCGTGGCGCCGGACAATGGCGTGCTTTCGCTCATCTACGATCGCGAGGAAAGGACCTCGGTCCGGCACGTTACCGCCGAGCATTACTTTCTGCAACCACGCAGCAACACTTTTCATGGGCGCGACATTTTTGCTCCCGTGGCCGCGTCTCTGGCCAAAGGCGTTGAAACCAACCGGTTTGGAGATGAGATCACCGATTATGTCCGGTTCGCCGCCCCCCGGCCCAAGCCGGTCGATGAGCGAACACTACGCGGCATTGTGCTCAAAGTCGATCGCTTCGGAAACCTCATTACCAACATCACTCCGGCGGATATGCCCAAGCTGTTCGAATCCGCGCCGCCGGCATTCAAGATTACGGTGGGCAAAGGACAGGCCACCCGAATTTGCGACAACTACTCGCAAGGGGCTCCTGCCGAAGTTTTTGGCATCCTGGGAAGCATGGGCTACCTGGAAATCGCTACCAATCGCGGGTCGGCGTTTCAACTTCTAGGCGCGGGCAAGGGAAGCGATGTCAGCATCGTGCTGGAGGCCGGCTGAATAAGTTGGCCTTGCTAGAGCTTCTTTGCCTTCGGATGGACGTAACGGTCCATTTCGCCCGTCCATTTCAGAAAGCGCCAGAGGTTGGCGCGCTCGGTCAGCAGGAATTCCCAAAATTCCAGGAAGCCAATCTGCGTCATCTTGACCCCGGTATATGTCTCAATGCGCCACAGAAGATACGGACTCCGCCAGGGAGCGATGCGGTGGCCGCGAGTGGAATTCCAGAGGAAGCGCAGGATCTGCCACATCGGAACTCAGTATAGCGCGGGGGAGTCTCTCACTCAGCCAGTTTCTTCAGTCGCCGCAGCAGCGAAGTGGGATGGATCCCAAGCACCCGCGCCGCGTGCGTCTTGTTATTCCCCGTCGCCGCGAGAACGTGCTGAATGTAGTCGTCCTCGTACTGGCGCAGGCTGACGTATCCATCACCGTTGGCGGGATCATCGTAGGCGGATTCGATCATGCCGGCCGGCGCGGGTGGATGGTATTCCCGTATCTCCTCCGGAAGGAATGTCGCGTCGATGTCGCCGTCGGGCGCGAGAATCATCGTGCGCTCAATCACGTTCTTCAGTTCCCGGATGTTTCCTTGCCAAGGATAGTTCTGCAGCAACTCGGCCGCGCCCGGAGAAAATCCGGTGAACGATTTATGCAGTTCCTGATTGAAATGCTGGATCATCTCGAGCGCCAGCGGCAGAATGTCTTCCCGTCGCTCCCTTAGCGGTGGGATGAGCAGCGGCACCACGTTCAGTCGGTAGTAGAGGTCCTCGCGAAATTGTCCCTTCGCGACGGCCTCTTTCAATTCGGTGTTGGTGGCTGCGATCAGGCGGACGTCGATGGTGATGGTGCGCGTGCCGCCCAGGCGCATGAATGTTCCTTCTTCGAGCACACGCAGCAGCTTTGCCTGCACGGCGGCCGCCATGTTTCCAATCTCATCGAGAAATAACGTACCGCCGTGGGCTCGCTCCAGCAGACCTTCTTTGCGGCGTCGCGCGTCGGTAAAGGCTCCCGGTTCGAAGCCAAACAGTTCGCTCTCCAGCAGGTTCTCGGGGAGCGCCGCGCAGTTCAATTCGAGCAACGGCATGTTGGCGCGCGGGCTGGCGTAGTGAATGGCGCGGGCCAGCACTCCTTTGCCGGTGCCGCTTTCACCCAGGATGAGAATGGTCGTGTGATCGGACTCGGCCGCTTTCTTCGCCATCTCAAGCATGGTGCGCATGGTGGGATTCTGCGTGGCGACGCGCCCGAAATCATACTGGCCCTTCGCGCGTTCCACGTCGCCACGCACCCGCACGCGCAGCGCCAGCATTTCACCCGCACGCTGCAACGTAGTCATCAGGTCGGCGAGGTGGAACGGCTTGACCAGGTAGTCATAGGCGCCAGCCTTCATCGCTTCGACGGCGCGATCCACCATGTGATAGGCGCTCATCATCAGAACGATGGAAGCCGGGTTCGCCGACTTCATGCGGCGCAGCACTTGGACGCCGTCAATTCCTGGAAGAACGATATCGAGCAGAATCAGCTCAGGACTCTGTTCTTCAAAAACGCGTAGCGCATCTTCGCCCGATCCAGCCGTGAATACCTCATATCCTTCGGCTCGCAGGCCGCGCGAGATGGTGCGCAGGGTCAGCTCTTCGTCATCTACAACCAGCACGCTGTATGGCATCGCAACTTCACCTCGCTAGAACACCGAAACCCAGATCGCGAAACCTGAATCGCCGAAAAATGGCGAAACGCAGATCGCCGAAAACCCTTCATCCCACGATCTGCGACATCTCCTTCTCCTCATCGGATTGCTCTTCCGCTCGCAGAGGCAACGTGAACGTAACAGTCGTTCCGTGCCCTACGACGCTGTCTACGCGCATGTCTCCGCCATGACTTCGAACATAAGCATGGCTGATACTGAGCCCGAGGCCGGTACCCCGCCCTCGCTTGGTGGTGTAAAAAGGTTCGAAAACGTGAGCCAGAATTTCTGGAGGCATGCCGCACCCGGTATCCATGACGCGGATTTCTATGCTCTCCACGAGCGCCAGCTTCGAAGCGGAAACCGTGATTCGGCCCGCTTCCTGGGTCGCTTCGGCCGCATTCAGCAACAGGTTCATCAGGATCTGCGAGATCTGGTTGGCATCGGCGCGCAGCAGAGGCAGGTCGGGCGGCACTTCAACACTGAGAATCTTGCCCCGCAACATGGGTTGATTCTCGAGAAACGCAATCGTATCGGCCACCAGTCTTGCCAGGCTGATCCTGCTCCACACGGGCGGCGAAGGACGCGCATAGTTCACCAACCCGCGCAACGTCGAAGAAATCCGCCGCGCGCCGGCAATGCACTGTTCAATTTCGGATCGGTCGGCAGGGTCCGTTGAGCTTCTCAACTCCAGTTCCAGGTGCGAGAGAATTCCGAGCAGCGGGTTGTTGATCTCGTGGGCCGCGCCCAGGGCCAGCTGCGCCAGAGCCGCGAATTTCTCGTATTCGGAAAGCTGCGCCTGGAATTGAAGCTTCTGGCGGTCAAGTTCGCGCTGTTCGTAAAGCCTGCGAAAAAGCTCCTCTTGAACGGTGTTGCGTTGCTGGTCGCTTTCCCGCGCCTGCTTCCTGGCCACCTCAATCTGGCGCGTCAGTCTGCCTACGCGGTAGAGGTGAAAAGCGGAGGCGCCTCCGGCCAGGGATGCGACAATCGCGAAAATCCAGAGCGGACTCATCCAGTTTCAGAATGACTCCGCCGGACGCAGGCGACAGTGATGGCAGTCACCCGCGACCGTGGTCTAGAGCGTCATCCCGCGTGATGCGGCGCGGGGGACAACCGCGGGCCTTCGCGTCTTACTCAAGGAAAAGGCCGAAACGGGCGCTTCGGCCTCATCTACTGTCACGAAAGTCGACTTCTGTTGTCACGAGAGTCAACTTCTGGAAAAAACCCGCCGTAATTATTTCTCGGCAATCTCGACCTTGGCGCTGGTATTCTCCCATTCCATGCGCAGCGTGCACTTGCCGCCGGCCTGCTCAAAGGCAATCGTGAAATCTTCGACTGGCGCGGACATCCTCGAGACGCTCATCGGAACGCGCGTCAATTCGTCGGATTCGTACTTGTACGGAATCCCCCATTCGCCCGTCTTCTTGTTGATAATCAGCGTCCATTTGTCAGCTTCCGGAACCGTAAAGATCGTGTAGCTGCCGGCCGGCACATCTTTGCCGCCCACGTTCACGGTCACGTCGGTAACGAAAGTGGTCGCCTCATTCGCCCCGGTACGCCAGACCTCACCATAAGGCACGAGTCCGCCGAAAACCTTGCGGCCCTTGGCGCGCGGACTGGAATAATCGATCTTCACTGTTTTGCCGTTCGAAAACTTGCAGGTTGCGCTGGCGGGCGGGCTGGGACGCTTCGATTTGTCGTGTCCCATCTGCGCGCTTGCCACCGTCGCAATCGCCAACAACGCCACTGGCACAAATATCAATTTCTTCATCTCTTCCTCCTGAGTGCTTAAGAATTATACTTATTTCCCCGCTACAATCTCTGCATGGCTGTCTTCAACGAAAAGCAGGAAGAGCTTGAACACTTCGAAACCCGCATGGGCGTGCCCCGCGGACGCCTTGCCGTCACGATGGATCTGGTCACCGATGCAATGGCTCTGGTCGGCCAGCACGGTGTCTATTGCCAGAGCCAGCGCTGGCCAGGAAAGCCGGTGATGGATGTGCAGCTCATCATGAAGAACCTCACCGACGCGAAAGAGCTCATTCAGAGCGTGATGGAAGAATTGAAACCGAAAGGCTGAGTAGAGACGCGGCTTGCCGCGTCTGCCTCGTGAGACCACGTAAGGCTCGTTTCTACGATGGTCTGTCCGCACGGTTTTCGAGGTTGGGGAAAAACTCCGCGTTGTGCACGAACGGGAGGGGCACGAGTCTGGAGCTTTCTCGTTCGCACTCCTTTTACAAATGCCCTTGTTGGCAATCGGAGGACCGGTTACGAACGATTCGCAAGAGTCGCCATAAGGCCGCAGGTGGCAGCGGTATCCCGGGCTACAATCGAGCGATGGAGCGCAAGATCTTCTGGGTCGTGTTCACCGTACTTGGCATTGCCGCCGACTTTATGTTGCCCATCTGGTGGGCGCTGGGCGCGACCATTCCCATCGTTGTTATCTCGTGGTGGGTCGCCTACCGCAGTGGATGGTTCGAATAAAGGATGCCCCGAGCAATCTCCCGCCCAGTGCGATGTCGAGCGGTCGCAGTCAATAGATGTTCTCTGCCTCCGAATGCTAGCCTCAGCTGTATGCGCTATTGCCTGCTAGTCGTGGCCGGAATACTGCTTCAGGTCGCACAATCATCCGCGGCGCCCGCCGACTGGGCACTTCACTACCAGCCCGCCCGCATCGTCAACGGATCACCCGTCGTTTTCCGCGTCACCACTCTCAAGCCCGTGCGCAGCCTCACCGGCAATTGGCTCGGGCACGAAATCGACTTTAGCTTCGACCGGCAAGCAAAAACGTGGTTCGCGATCGCCGGGGCCAGTCTCGAAACCAAACCCGGCACGTATCCGATCCAGCTCCAGGCCGAAACCACTGCCGGAGAACCCATTTCGTTTGAGAAAGGAATTCCGGTTCAAGGGCACCGCTATCCGCGCGTGCTGCTGAAAGTCCCCGGACGTTACACCGCGCCCGGCCCCGAAGAGCAAAGCGAGATTGAGCAGGATAAGAAAACGAAAGAAGAGGTATTCAAAACTCTCAGCCCCGAGCGCGAATGGCGGGGATCTTTCGATCCTCCGGTCAAGGCGCAAATCTCCGACGTCTTCGGCGTTCAGAGAGTTTTCAATGGTTCGGTGCAGAGCACGCATCAGGGGCTCGATTTCCGCGTGCCCGCCGGAACTCCGGTTGCAGCGGTGAACCAGGGCCAGTGTCATCCTCGCCCGGCCTCTGTTTTTTGAGGGAAACTGCGTCGTCATCGACCACGGCCAGGGACTACTGACCCTCTATCTTCACCTCTCGAAATTTTCCGTGAAAGAAGGCGATGTGGTCAGAAAAGGCCAGCAGATTGGCGTGAGCGGAGGCACAGGCCGCGCCACCGGCCCCCATCTCCATCTAGCGGTGCGTTGGCAAGGCGTGTATCTGAACCCGCAGACGTTGCTCGCATTGCGATTGCCGTGAATCAAGCTTTCAGGAAAAGCTTTCGGAGCTAAGAGATTGGAGCTGGGAGCTTGGAGCCTACCCTACGAATGGCCAGCCGCTGCCAGCATCTCCCCTTCCGGCTCCCAAACACCATCGCGGAAGGTCACGCTGCGTCCCGAAATCGCCGGAATGCGCTCGCCCGGCACGATGATGCCCACCAGGTTCAAAGGGTCTGCGGCGGCGATCACGACGCGCTCGCCATTCATTGGCAGTTTGCGGTTGGCGCGCAGCGATTCGACCGCGACCGGAAGCGCGAACTGCTCGCCCTGAAAGCCATCGACAAAGCGTCCGCCGCGCACTTCGCCGCGGTCCTCAAGGCGCCGGAATCCAATCTGCAACTCGCGCCAGCGCGGCAGATTGGTCTCGCGCGTTAGCAGATCGCGGAACACGACTCCATATCGCCGCAGCAACATCCAGCAGCATGATTCCACGTGGCGATCGCGATCCGCGCCTTCGCTATGCAATAGCGACCAGCGGCCCGGCGCATGTCTTGGTCGTCTCATCTTTGCCATCGCTAATCGGCTTGATCCGATGGCGCTGCTCGAAGAAGTTTTTGGCGTCACCAGCGCGCGCAGGTTTTCGAATCCATCGGCCGTCACCAATCCTGCCGCAACCAACTCCCAGAGACCGGTTTCAACCTCTGCCTTGAGTCTTTCCGTAGCGCGCACCATATCCGGGAAGAACAGCGCGCCCCGCTGCTTCATCAATTCCAACAACTCGCGCGCCACCGGACTGAGAAACGATGTCGCCGAATCTTCGGCGCCCGGATGATGCGGCCGCATCCAATCCGCCTCTTCGCGCACGAAGAAAGCAATCGGCGCCACTCGAGTCGGGATTACGCGCCGGATCCTCTGTGGAGGCTGCTCGCTGGCAATGCTATGCTCGCTCGATGTTGGAACGAATCCGGAGCCATCGGACCTGTCCATCGCCTCCAGCGTAGCCGGATGCGGCGACAGCCGTCCCCATCCAACTGCGCCAGCCAGGCATAGCTGGTCAAGATAAGCGGGATCGTAATCCGCAATCCTTCGACCCAGCACAAACCGTTCCCATGTGTTCGCCGGAATTTCAAATCCCTGCAACTGGCGGATCACTTCGAGCGTGCCATGCTCGCCACGCACCTGTGTCCCGGAAGCAATATGCTGCCACCGCAACAACCAGTTCATGAACTGTGCCGCCGTCACCGGCTCAATCTGTTTGCGCAAGGTCGCGACGGTCAGTCGGTGAATGCGCGCCAGCAATCGCCGTTCACACCACTCGGTTGCAACGTGGGGACAGCCGTCCTCGGCTGTCCGGGCGAGTGAAGCTCGCCCATCTCCCGCGCGCGAATCGGCGGGCCGGAATTGACCGCGCAGAATCGTTCCGCTGGCCTCGATGCGGAGTAAAGCTTTCTCGATTTCGGACGCAGGCAGTCCCAGCAGTTCGCCAATCTCTGACGCAGTAGTTGGACCAAGATGTGCCATCCACCCTTGAACTGCGGTCAGCACAGCATCGTCAAAGCTGGGCATAGTAGAGACGCGGCTTGCCGCGTCTCCTGCATGTGTGGTGGCGGGGCTTCGCTCCGCCGGGTCGGCGGAAAGCCCCGTCACCACACCATGCATCGCACGAAAATAATCTTCGCGCTCAGCGGCTACCCAGTATTGTTTGCCAGCAGCATTGGCTACAAAAGCTCGCCGCTCCGCGAGCAAGCGCTCAAAGAATGGCTGCCAAGCAGCCGCGAGTTTCGAGCCACCGGCTTCGAACAATCCCTCAGAGTTCCCCATGAGCCTGTCATTCGCGAGCAAGAGATCATCTTGCGGAACGGCCCGATTTTCCGATGACCCGGGATCCGTGACCCGTGACCCGCTCTCCTGAGAGCTGAGAGCTGACAGCTGAGAGCTGCCCTCCGGCACGGCCACTAACGTATGCAGCACATCATGCAGTTCATCCGCATCCCGCACGTCCGGCCATGCTTCGGACTGCACTTGCGCGATTGCCGAAGGATCGAGCGCCCCCACTTCTTCCAGCACCGACGCCGGCAGCACTCTCCGCATCTCGACCGCCCGCGCCCGGCGCTCTTCGAGCGGCGCGTCATCCAGGTACGCGTAGGGATTTGCATTCAGGATTTCGTGCGAAAACTGCGATGGCACCGGCGTGTCTACGGCCACGCAGCGAATCCGTCCTTGCTCGATGCCACGTAATACTTCACCCAGACCCTCGATGTCCAATGCTTCGGTGAGCACATCCTTCATCACCTCGGCGACCAGAGGGTGATCGGGAATCTTGATGTCGCCTTCAATATTCTCGTTGCACGCCGCCACATCGGGGAATACCGAGGCCAGCAAATCATCCGACCGGATCCTCTGAATCTGCGGCGGAACTTTCTTGCCCCCCTGAAAGCGCAGCAGTGCCAGCGCCCGGGTTGCGTCCCATCGCCAGCGGGTGCCGAAGATGGGCGAAGCCAATGCTGCCTGCTCGAGAATTGGCGCCATCGTCTCGGAATGGAGAAACTGAAAAACGTCGGCGAGTGGGAAACTGTGCTGCTCGGCCAGCGCAATGTTCAGGCCGTTGTCGGTGGCGGCTGCCTGCAACTCGAAATTGAAGCCGCGGCAGAAGCGCTTGCGCAGCGCCAGTCCCCACGCCTTGTTCACCCGCCCGCCAAAGGGAGCGTGAATGATCAACTGCATTCCGCCGCCCTCATCGAAGAAACGCTCAGCAATGATCGTTGTCTGTGTGGGCACATCGCCGAGCACGGCGCGTCCTTCCAGCACATATTGGATCAACTGCTCTGCGCCCGGTTGATCCAGACCGCATTCTTCGCCCAGCCAGTTCACGACCTCCGCGACGACTGGCAGATTGCGCCAGCCTTCGACCGGCACGACTCCCTTCAACCGATCGCTGATGTCTTGCCGCAATTCGCCCAACTGCTTTGAAAGTTCAGCGGTGCGCGCCGGAGCCTCTCCGCGCCAAAAGGGAATGCCGGGAGGTTGTCCGTGCGCGTCTTCGACCAGAATGCGCGAGGACTTGCCTTCAATGCGGCGAATCCGCCACGACGTATTTCCCAGCAGCATGACCTCGCCCGCCATGCTTTCAACGGCGAAATCCTCGTCGACGGTCCCGACAACCCCTCCATCCGGCTCGGCGACCACGGTGAACAGGGCATTGTCGGGAATCGCGCCGCCGCTGGTGATGGCCGCCAGCCGGGCTCCGCGCCGCGGTCTCAGTTTGCGGTTGATTCGGTCATGGTGCAGATAGGCGCCGTACCGTCCCCGCTGCGCTGCAATTCCTTCCGACAACATCTCAATCACGTCGTCAAACGTTTCGCGCGAAAGATTACGGTAAGGATAGGCGCGTTTGACCAAAGCAAACAGCTCATCTTCGTCCCAGCCATCGGTTGTTTCCTTCGAATCGCTCGCGCCCTGGGAGGCGCTACCAGAGACCGCGCAGCACGCCACAATCTGCTGCGCCAGCACATCGAGCGATTCTTCCGGAAAAATCAGCCGGTCCAGTTCCCCCGACCGGATTGCCCGCACCAGCACCGCGCATTCGGCCAGGTCGTCGCGCGTTGTGACAAAGAATCTTCCCTTCGGGACTGCTCCCCGCCAGTGACCACTGCGCCCCACCCGCTGCAGGGCAACTGCAATTGACCGGGGCGAACTGATGTGGCAGACGAGATCGACCGTTCCCACGTCAATGCCCAGCTCTAGAGAGGCGGTCGCGACGAGCACCTTGACCTGGCCCTCTTTTAGTTTGCGCTCGGCTTCGAGGCGCAACTTGCGCGACAAGCTGCCGTGATGCGCAGCTACGTTTTCTTCGCCAAGCCGCTCGCCGAGTTGATGCGCAATCCGTTCGGCAAGTCGCCGGGTATTCACAAACACGAGCGTTGAGCGGTGAGCATTGACGAGCTCGACGATGCGCCCGTAAATCTCATCCCACATTTCGTTCGAAGCCACTGGCCCCAGTTCGGACGCGGGAACTTCCACACCTAAATCCATCTTCCGCTTGTGGCCAATGTTGACGATTACCGGTTCGGGCCGCGGATTTCGAGGATCGGAGTTACCCGCCAGGAAGCGCGCCACTTCTTCAATTGGTTTTTGCGTTGCCGAAAGCCCAATGCGTACGGGAGGCCGCTCTGTCAGCGCCTCCAGTCGCTCGAGTGACAGCGAAAGATGCACTCCGCGCTTGTCGTCGGCGACGGCGTGAATCTCGTCGACAATCACCGTCTCCACATCGCGCAGAATGGCACGGCTCTTCTCGGCGGTGAGGAGAATGTAAAACGACTCCGGTGTGGTTACGAGGATATGGGGCGGCCGCTTGAGCATTAGCCGCCGGTCTTTGGCCAAGGTGTCGCCGGTGCGGACGGCCGTGCGAATCTCCGGCATCAGGAGGCCACGCTCGCCCGCCATCTGGAGAATTTCACCCAGCGGGATCTCCAGGTTTTTCTGGATGTCGTTGCCGAGCGCCTTGAGAGGAGAGATGTAGAGAACTTCGGTGCGGTCGCTTAGTTGCCCGGCGAGCGCCTTGCAGACGAGGCGGTCGATGCAGGCCAGAAACGCTGCCAGCGTTTTGCCAGATCCGGTTGGCGCCGAGATCAGCGTCGTGTGGCCGGCGAGAATGTGCGGCCAGCCCTGCTCCTGCGGCTCGGTGGGCGTGCCAAAGCGCGAGACGAACCACTCCGTGACCAATGGATGAGCCCAGGCAAGGGAGGAGGGGACTGCGGACAGCATGAATTTGATTGTAGCGGGAATCGAGAGTTTCGTAAAACGTTCGCCTGCGGAATCATTCGTTTGGGCCGACGGCTGGGGGCCCCTAATTCTTGACGATGAATATGATGTTGAATATGATGAATATGAGTAATAATTGGAGGAACAACCATGCCGAGCGCAAGAGTCTCCGCACTCACCCGGGATGACATAACGGCTGCCGCCAAGAGGTTGCGCGTTTCCCGGCCTGCGAAGTGGACTGTGATCGTAGAAGGCCGGGAGTTGCCTGCCAGACCGCTCATTCTGGAGGCCGCCGGAGTGCCACCAAACGATCCTACGAATTCGCATCAGGCAGTCAAAATTCTGGAGGATTGGGGATTCGATGTTCGATACGAGGGCAAGGCAACCTCGGGCCAACGAGAATCCCAATCGCAAGCCGAGATGGAGGAGTTCATCCGCAGTCTGCGGGGATTTTTGAAGGGGGACGATTCGATTGCTGAAGCCCGCGAACGCGGGCACCGGCTGGAGAAATGAAGGAAAGTTACGTTCTCGACGCGAGCGCGCTCATCGATTTTTCCGAAGCCGGGCCCGGTATGCGGAAAGTTGAGCAGTTGCTTCAGGCAGCGGCGCGGAAGCAAACTGCAATTCTGGTTTCGGTGATGAATCTGGGCGAGGTCCTTTACTGGACCTGGCAAAAGCGCGGCGAGGGTCTGGCCCGCAAAGCCGTCGATAGTTTATCGAGCCTGCCAATCGACATCGTCGCCGTCGATCTTCCCCTAGCGGTCAAGGCGGGAGAAATCAAGGCGCTCCACCACATTTCTTACGTTGACTGCCTGGCAGCGGCTCTGGCTACCCTAAATCAAGCCACTCTGGTGACCTCGGACCGCGACTTTGAAAAGCTCGGCCGCAATTTTCCCATCGCCTGGCTCCCTCGCCGCTGAGTTACTCCGGCGCCGGATGCTAGAATCGCGGCGATGTCCAAACCTTCCGCCATCACTCGCGCCCGCAAAATCAAGCTGATCCTCTTCGACGTCGATGGAGTTCTAACTGACGGCAAAATCTGGATTTTCCCCTCGCCTGCGGGGCGCCAGATGCCGGCCATCGGGTCTCCCACTCAAACTTTGCTGGAGAGGTCTGCCCAGCACGGAGGCCAGGTTGGGTCCGGACTACGCGTTGGGACTCTGATCGAAGCCAAGGGATTTCACGCGCACGATGGCACCGGTATTTCACTTGCCCGCCATGCCGGTATCAAGACCGGCCTTATCACAAAGCGCAACTCCGAAACCGTCGCGCTGCGCGCTCGCGATCTGAAGATCGATCACGTTTATCAGGGCATTCAGGACAAGGCCGGAATCTTCAGGCAGATTCTCGAAATAGATGGCATCACCGCCGCTGAGGCCGCTTTCGTGGGTGACGATGTCATCGACCTACCGGTAATGCGCAAGTGCGGCCTGGCGATTGCCACCAGGAATGCGCGACCCGAAGTAAAGGCGGAAGCGCACTGGGTCACGCCCCACGCCGGCGGAGACGGCGCTGCACGTGATGCGGTCGAGTACATCCTCAAAGCGCAGGGTAGATGGAAGAAAGCGGTGGAGGATTACATCGGAGAGGGGTAGGAAGGAAGGTTTCAAAGAGAGGTGAACGTTTCAAAGACAGGTGAGCCCAGAATGAGAGCGGCGCAACCTTGAAACTTTGCAACCTTGAAGCCTTTTTTCAAACCACCCACCGGCTGCTTGCTTGGGGCGTGCTCGGGTTCGCAACCGGTGGGCTTTTTCTCCTTACTCACGTTTTGCTTTCAGGAGCAGTAGACTCACAAACACAGGTGCACCGTTAAAGTTTCGTGGCTTTCACTGATTTCTGTGTCTTGCTGCTAACCCATTCTCGGGCTTGGGGTACGGTGACTAGTTCTGTATGGCCACCGTCTTTGCGGCCATCAGTTCCGCAAAGCGCGGATCTTTGCGCAGCAAACTGAATTCCTCGTCCTTGTAGACATTGTTGATGTCTTTGTAGCCCTCTTCCTTGGCCTTTTTCAAATAGTGCAACGACCGGTCAGACGATCCGTTCTTTGCAAACAGCCTGGCAAGAACATAATCGTAGTGGGCAATGTCCTCCGGCGATGGCAGTTTCGCCTGCACGCCCTGTCCCCGCGTTGCGCGGTCGAAGATGTCCGGTTCGATCTGGAGAGCCATGGCATAGTCCGCCATTGCTTTCTGATATTGTTTCTTGGCAAACAGCGCGGCCGCCCGATTGTTATAGAAGACAGCCTCATCGCCGTCGAGTTGGATCGCCTTGTCGTAATATCGAATTGACTTTGTGTAGCTTGACTCCTCGTAATAGACGACCGCCAGATTCGCGTAGGCGTTGGCATATTTCCTGTCGACTTTGATCGCCTCTTGGAAACTCTTTCGCGCTGCGCGCCACCGGTGTAGCAAGAGTTCCTGCATGCCAATCTTGTTGATGACGACCGCGTTGCGCGGGTCTTTCCCCAGAGCGGCGCGGTAATAGTCGATGGCGTCAAGGTAGTATTTCTCAGACTGCAACTCGTCTCCCCGACTCTCCAGTTCTTTCGCGCTGGCTCCGGGCGCGGGCGGTTCCGCCCGATGCAGGGGCGGAGGACCAACCTCCAACTGTTCGAGGTTTTGAGCTTGAAGCGGAGCGACCAGGAGCGCGGGCAGAATCCACAAAGTAAGAATCAGCGCCGCGAAGAGCCGAGTGAAGAAGGTAACATCCCACAGCATTGCCACAGGTGAAGACCGCATAGCGACCTCCTGAAATGAACGTGCACGGACTCGACGAAAAGAACTTTCCCCGTACCCCGGTTTTGTTTCCCGTACCTTGCTCGCCATCCCCAGAAGGCTTGTGGAGAGAGCCCTTCCCGAG
The DNA here is from genome assembly GCA_963821295.1 of uncultured Acidobacteriaceae bacterium. GTDB lineage: Bacteria > Acidobacteriota > Terriglobia > Terriglobales > Acidobacteriaceae > Acidiflorens. Next base: position 413,925 of record CAWGDB010000007.1, read on the forward strand.
CGTTACCACCCCAGGGGCTGTGAAGCCGCATTCAAGAACACAGCATTGACCGCAACGCTAAAGCAGTCGCCAACAAAAATCAAGAGCAACTACGGCGGAGTAGCCGCATTCCCCGCAGGTTTAGACGGCGGTGGGGTGTTTTTGTCACTCTTTGCAGAGTCGCCCTTGTCGCCATCCCCCTTGAATACGTCGGCAATCTTACCGAAGAAGCTCTTCTTCTTTTTGCCTTCTTGTTCGGTTTGGACACCGGCTGCCGCCTCGGTGTTCCCATTTGTTGTGGGGCCATTGGTTGTCGGAGGTGGCAGCGCCCGTTCCGGACTGCCCCTGAAGATGCGCGAGAAGAACCCCTGGACTCCGCTTGTCTGATCGCAAGTGTCGTGCGGTTCGGTGCCGGCGACGAAGGCGATCGTATAGTCGTCAGGGCATGCGGGAGTTGCAAGGCGGTTGGTAATCTTGTCCAGTTGAACGTCGATTACGCCTTCCGGTTGCCGGAACGGGATGAAATCGGAGTATTCGGGAAGCGTCACAGCCTTCTTCATGAACTCGGCCCAGATGGGTGCCGCGGTCTGCGCACCGCTCAACCGGATGTCGCTGTAGTCGTCATAACCCACCCACACAATGCAGAGCAGATTACTTGTGTAGCCGGCGAACCATCCATCGTGTGACGTTCCGGTCTTGCCCGCGGCCGGAGCAGTAAAGCCACGCTGCCGGACTCCGTAGGCCGTGCCGAAGTTCATCACGCCTTCGAGCATGTTGGTCATGACGAAAGAAACCCGGGAATCGAGAACATCTTTCCGTTCAGTAGCGAAGTTCACGATGACGTCGCCTTTTGCGTTGCGCACAGAGGTCACGAACAGAGGAGACAACCGCGCTCCTCCATTGGCGAAAGTGGTGTAGGCCGACGTCATATCCACAGGTGTGGCGTCGTAGGCACCCAGAGCCATGGCCGGCGTCGCCTTTACGGACGTGATTCCCGCCGCCCGTGCCAAGTCCGCCACCTTATCGTAGCCTACGGTTTCCGCTACTTTCACTGTCGCATTGTTGAGCGAGAGCGCCAGCGCGAAGCGCAGGGTTACGTCCCCGTGGTACTCCTCTTTGTAATTGCGCGGCTCATAGATCTGGTCGCCATAGGCGAAGGTGGAAGGTTGGTCGCTCACAATCGAGGCCGGAGTCAGCACGGCGCTCGATCCGTCGAGGGCCGTATTCATGGCCGCCGCATAAACGAACGGCTTGAAAATCGATCCTGTAGGACGTTTTGCCAGCGCGTGATTCAACTGGCTCAGGGCATAATTGCGGCCGCCTACGAGGGCTTTGATCTCGCCAGTATGAGGATCCATCGCGATGAGCGCGACCTGCGCCTGCGGGCCCGGCAGCACCGTAGTCTCAAACTTGTTCTTGCCGACCCTGGTCTTTTTGGTCCGCATCCTTGTGATCTGCTCATCGACCACCTTGATTCCGGTCTCGACAGCCTGCGCTGCGGCTCGCTGCAGATCGGGATCGAGGGTTGTGTAGATGCGGTAGCGCTGCTCGTTTACTTCATGCTCGTTCAGCTTGCTCAATACAGTGTCGCGAACCATGTCAACAAAATAGGGAGCGTCGCTCGCCTCTACATTGGGAGGGGCAAGTTTCAGAGGCGCGGCTTTGGCTTTGTCCGCTTCTGCGCGCGTGATGGCGCCATTCTCCACCATGGCTTCCAGCACCGTATTCCGCCGATCCATCGCGCGCTCGGGATGGCGATAGGGCGACAAATAGCTTGGGGCCTGGATCAACCCCGCCAGCATTGCCGCTTCCGGGAGGGTGATGTCCTTCAGGTCTTTATTGAAGTAGGAGTGCGCGCCCTCGGCGAAGCCCGAGATTGTGAATGATCCCCGCTGGCCCAGGTCGACGCGGTTCGCATAGAACTCGAAAATCTGTTGCTTTGAAAATTTCTGTTCGAGCTCCACCGCGATCAGCATTTCGATTATCTTGCGCTTGAACGTCTTCTCGGGGCTGAGGAAGAACGCCCGCGAAAGCTGCATGGTGATGGTCGATCCGCCCTGCTGGTGGCGCTGGTGAGTGAAGTCGATCCAGGCGGCTTCTGCCAGCCGCATGAAGTTGACGCCGCCGTGCTGGAAGAACCGGCGGTCTTCGATGGAGACGACCGCGTCCACCATCACCTTGGGAATATCGTTGTACTTCACCAGTTCGCGCTTGGAACGCTGCTCCGCGTCAAACAGCGAGGCCACCGGCTGCGGCTCCAGTTCATAAGCTTGCAGGTCTCCCGCCGAGCGGCTCGCGATTTCGCTCACCGCGCCGTCCTCTACCGTGATGGTTGCGGGCTCCGGGCTGTGGTAGGACTCGGGACCGGGGATGACCTCAATCGACTTGCTATGCACCCGGAAACTGCCGAGCGGCGAGGACTCGTCCTTTTCCGAATAGCCGGCGCGGCGTAATTGTGATGCAATCTCTGAAATGGTGTACTTCGACCCGAGGCGTACAACTTCCGGGCTGGCGTAGATCTTTGCCGACGTGGCGAACAGTGGTCCCCGGAAACGTTGCTCGATAATCCTGTCGTACTTTACATACCAGTAGGCAAAAAAGGCGCTTACCAGCAGCGACAGCGTAATGAATCCCAGGAATGCGTATTGCACCACGGGGTCGGTCTGCCGCCCGCGACCTTTGCCGCTGCCGCCCGCGACATTACGAGCCTTCGGGATTTTCACTTTGATGGCCAAGATACGATAGTTCCTAATCCCTGGAGCAATTTCCTTTCCGCATCGTTCTCCGTTTGCCTGATCGGAAATGCGTTTGAAATAAGAGGATTCGCTGTTGATTCTAAATCAGGAGCGGCTATCCTTCCTTGTTTGGATGCGTGTCAAGGCAGCAACGGGTGTGCTCCGCACGTGCTTCGAATGTGTTGTTGTTGTTCCGAGAAGAGAAGAGAGAAGGCGTCGAGAACTCGGGACAGGGGGTGCAAGGCCTATCTGCCCCTAATAGATGCCCTTATTCGAACTGGAAGGATGGAAGTTAAAAGTAGTCGAATATCCGGGCAGGTCGACCGGTACGCTGTACTCGGCTTCGATGGTGAGTGTGCCGGTGCCGAATCCGCCAATGCGCGACACTTTTATCTGTTGCGGCGTCAGGGCAATGTCGTATTCATGGGCATGTTTAATGACTGCCTTGCGAATGTCCTCTTCTGAGCGGGAAGTGTAGGTGGACTGCAGAGCTTCTTCCTTGAGCGCATCCTCAAACTCGTAGTTCGAGAAAAACGGGGGGACCACCTTAATGCCCGCCAGGATCATTGCCACAAACACGCCGAAGCCCAAGACCAATTTCAAAGTCGCCATCGGATTCGCTCGCCTATTCGAGTCGGATTTCCATGGGCCTCCGCCCTGCCGATGCCCATGCGCTCGCCAATTGCACCAGTCCCCCCGACACTACCGGGCTAGACGAAGCAAATGCTCGCTTATGGCTGAAATCTTAATGTCTTCGCGGGCCAGAGTCGAGCGCCGAACGACCTCGACCATGTCTTCGGTAACCTTCTTTCCAACATTGATTCTAAAGGGGATACCTATCAAGTCCGCGTCTTTGAACTTGACTCCCGGGCGTTCGTTCCGGTCGTCGAGCAATACGTCGAACCCAGCCGCATCCAACTGGCGGGCGATCTCCTCCGACGTGGTTCGGACTTTTTCATCTGAGGTATTCGTCGCCACCACCACGACGTCAAACGGGGCGATGGCAGGGGCGAGCCAGAATCCGTTGGGATCGTTATTCTGTTCGACCGCGGCCGTGAGGATGCGCTCGATGCCAATCCCGTAACTGCCCATGATCATGGTCACTTCTTTGCCATTCTTATCGAGGACGCGCGCTCCCATGGACTCCGAATACTTGTAGCCCAGTTTGAAGATGTGCCCGATCTCGACCGCCGTGTCGAGGCGCAAAGGTGACCCGCAATTCGGGCAGCCTTCACTGGCGTTTACGCTGCGCACATCGGCCGCAATCGTGTACTGGAAGTCCTTGCCGGGCGTCACATTCTTCAAGTGATAGTCGAGCTTATTGGCGCCGCAGATCATGTTGACGCGCCCCACCAGGCCTTCGTCAAGCACCACGGTCACAGCACGTGTATCGCCGGGTTGCTTCTTCGCGTCCCACTCGCCGAGCAATTCCTTGGAGCGGATCACGAGCCCGATCGGGCCAATAAAGCCTGCCGGACCCTGAAAGTATCTCTCCAATTCCTCGCTCTGCATGGGGCGAAGCGTTGCGGCCTTCGCGAGCGTGAGGAGCTTGGTCTCATTCACACTATGGTCGCCGCGCAGAAACACGATGAGCGGTTGCTCCAGCGTTTTTCCTGCAGCGTCAGGCTTTTGCGCCATGTAGGCGACGGTCTTGATGTCCTGCTCGGCGGAGATCTGCAGGAACTCAGCCACATCCGCGATCGCGCCTTTGCCGGGTGTGTGAATCGGAAGAGGCTTGCCATCGCCTTCGGGTCCCAGATCCTCGATGGGAGCCAGCTTTGACGTCGCTTTCTCGAGATTCGCGGCATAGCTGCATTGCTCACAACTCACTACCAAATCTTCGCCGGCGGGCGTGCGGACCATGAACTCCTGCGACTGCGATCCGCCCATGGCGCCTGAGTGCGCGTCGATCACCATGTACTTCAGCCCGCAGCGGTCAAAGATGCGGCAATACGCATCGTGATGCTTTTGATACGAAACATCCAGTCCGGCGGCATCGATATCGAACGAATAGGCATCCTTCATGATGAACTGGCGAACCCGCAGCAATCCCGATTTCGGGCGAGGCTCGTCGCGGAATTTGGTCTGGATCTGATACCAGATCTGCGGCAGTTGCTTGTAGCTGCGCAGTTCCTTGCGGGCGATATCGGTCATGACTTCTTCGTGCGTCATACCCAGACACAAGTCGGCTCCTTTGCGGTCCTTGAGGCGAAACATGTTGTCGCCCATAACGGACCAGCGCCCGCTCGCCTCCCAGATTTCGCGGGGGTTCAGCGCGGGGAGATAGAACTCCTGCCCGATTTTGTCCATTTCCTCGCGGACAATCTTCATGATCTTCTGCGTGCTGCGGTTGCCCAGGAAGAGAAACGAGTAAATGCCCGCTCCGAGTTGCCGGATATATCCGGCACGGACCAGCAGTTTGTGGCTCGCCACCTCGGCATCGGCCGGAGCCTCGCGCAAAGTAGGAATAAAAAGTTCGGACCAACGGTGCATAGTTGAATTTCCTGATCGCAAAGGAATGTTCGATTGTAAATGATGTGCTGGCACCGATTGCTGGCTAACGTTTCCCGCTGTTTACAGTCTCTAAAACGCTCGCACAACTCGTCGGCCCGTGGGACACTGGAGCCATGCCAAAAAGAAATCTTCGAATCGTGAAAAAAGTCAGAAATACGCCTGTGCTGGGAATCTGCGAGGCCTGCAATGCGCAGTTTCCCGGCGATCCGCTCAGCGGCAACGCGCAGTCTTCGATTCAGAGACAATTTAATGTACACAAATGCGAGCGCGAGGACGCGACTCAGCCGGATGCGCAGACGAAATCAGCCGCGAAGAAATGATTCTTTCGCCGTAGTTCGCTGTTCAATCGTCTTTTCGCCGTTTCGGATCAGTCTGATTGGAAGAAGCGAGCTTTCTTAACCGCGCCGTATGCTCCTTGAGAGCTTCCCGCAAGTCGTTGATGACTACTTCGAGTTCGTCTGGATTTTTGGTGGCAATTGCCTTCTCTACCAGAGCGTAGATGCGGTCCTCGAGGCGTTTTGAAGCACTTGTAGCCAAACTTGCCTACCGTGGAAATCGTTGGAGAACACGCTATAGCGGCGCTCGCTTTCGTTCGATACCGTACCTGCTGTAATTTGAACCGGAGAAATACCGATTGAAAACAGTAAGCGGACGGAAAAGAAGCCCCAGGTGCCAATTCCCGGACCTCGCCTTTTCTTGTCTTGCCCTGTATGAGTGAAAACTACCCAGTCAACATAGTCCTGCTGGACAGTCGTGCAATGACTTAGCAAATTGGCACAGCGAGTGCTTTCACCTAGGACATGACTGAAGATAAAACGGATGATTCTAGGAGTCAGGGCAACCCAACGAATAAAGACAAACAAAGAGATTGGCGCCAGATCTGCGAGGAGTTGTTAAAGAACCAAACCAGTGATGTTGACGGTCTTCTGAAAGAACTCGCGCAGGCTCTCGAGCGGCGCCGCGCGCGCGACTGATTATGCAGCTTGAGCCAATTGAGGTCGCATCGACAGACATCGCGCTCCGGCCGAGGCGCCCGAGCGCGAACTGGCGAAGCTATGCGGCCAAGCGGCGAAGGATACTCTTGCCCAGCTTTTGCGTCTCGCCGAAAAACTTCTGGTATTCCAGAAAAATCCGGTTCAGTTCCAGCGCTTCATCGGCCGAAAGTTTCTTGCGCAGCATCATGTCGCGCACATGAACCGGATTGGGCAGCGTTGCCTCTTCGTTCAGTTCTTCGAGAGCAGTCGAGGGATTGTAGTGGTACATGGGGATATTGTAAGCGCAGGGCCGCCCGGCAGTCGCTAAGCGACGTTCTCCGTTTCGTCGGCATCGTCCTCGTGATATCATGCCTCGCGTGCTGGGCGGACGCACCAACGAGCAGTGGATCTCGCAATATAGCTCCAGCCATCGGCATCCAGTGAACCGGCTGTGCCACACGCTGGGAATTCCCACCATTCTGCTTTCGCTGCCGGTTTTTGCAGCAAGCATCTTCTTCCACCGCCTGTGGCTCTATGCGCTGGCTCTGTTCCTGGTCGGATGGTTATTCCAATTCATCGGCCACGCATTCGAAGGCAAGGCGCCGGAGTTTTTCCACGACTGGCGCTTTCTGTTTGTGGGCGTGCGCTGGTGGTGGGCGAAGATCAACGGCCGGGCTTGACCTCCTGAGAGTACCCCCACCCCCCTCCTAGCTCGGTATATTAGAATCAGTCGGTTAGAGTAAGTTTGACGCCAAAGTATTCAAACAATTGGAGTTAAACTTAGTCATTGTAAGCCTTTTCCTGGCTATTGCTTAGACTTGGCCTTTTCTGTCTTTTCTGTCACTCCAAAGTATTCTGGAATAAGGACTTATTGGTAAAGTCCTGAGAGCGTGGGAGTTAGGCCCAAGATCCACCCTTCTGTTCTTCCCAACTATTCTATTTTCAAAGACCACATTCGGGGCTCAGCGGTTCGTGCTCTCTACCTCTATGTTGATCCGTTAGTCGGCTAAGTCAAGGAATTTCTTGGGCGGTTCCGACTTCTGGAGTCAGCGAAGAAAGGGCCGAAGCCGGTTGCGAGCCTGGCTAGCGGGTTGAATCGCGATCTGCGGGCGGTGAGCCGCGACGTTGATTTATTGGAGCGCTTCGGATTGCTCCGCTCCCCCTACGAAACAAACCCCGGACATGGTAAGCGCCGGATTGTGGAACCGCGGGCAGCTAGGTATGAGTTGGTGGCGACGGCGTGAGGGGATGGTCTGGGAGCGAAAAACCCCGCCCAGGCGGAACTTGGGCACCCTCGTGGGTGTTCTTGGTGCGTTAGGAAGGGTCACCCGCTTGCCGCCATCCTCAAGGCACGTGCGGGGCAAGCTGTTGCGGTTGCTGGTGAGGGTCTCCCGGCGCAAACCAGGTACGCGCACCATTAACGACGCGAGACGACCATTCGTGGTATCGCCGGCTTTCTCGATGTTGTGCGCGTAGGGCGAAGAAAGTAGTTTCCACACTCAAGCCCATTGTTCGAATCTCATAGCGTGGCTCGCCGGGCGAAAACGGAACGTCTGTCCGGGTCTGTGGATCAACATTCAAGATCGCGTGGGCAGGATGCTCTGCCTTGAAAGCTATTCTGCAGAACTGGTTCTGTAAGGTCAGCGTATCTGCCGACACTTCGAGCGTGGTTTTGGGAGGAAGGCATAGTGTGCCGGTGACGACTTGTATGGGCCCATTGGCAAACACGTTATTCGCTTCGCGGAGCTTCTCTCTCAAGTCCGATTCGTTATAGACGGTGCACTCGCCCGGTTTGGATACGGCTTGTGTGGTTTGTAATGTCCCGTACGACTTACGTTCCAACTGCCAGTCATACTCCTCATGTGTGAGAAATGACAAAAGGCTAAACACCACCATGTCCTTAGCAGCTTTGTCCCGTTGAGACAACTGATCAAAGGCATGCGGATCGCTCGCCGTTAGCCAATTGCTGGCTCCTACTTCGGTGCCGATCCTCCAACCTGCCCCATTGGGATACACCCACTGTCGGAGAACCGGCCTGACGCGGTCAATAACGAAGTCGGCGCCAATTGTCTCGCGGGGTGTGGACCTGCTTAGCTCGAACGGCAGTTGGATCAAATAGCCAATCGTCACCCCAACGAGCGCCGCTGCAGCGAGTGGCATGTTCTTCGAGCCAGCGTTGTTGAATGCCACAATGATTGCGGTTACGCTAGCTACGACAACCGCGAACACGTTGGCAACCAAAGCCACCTCGACGTAGTCGATGTTCCTCATGGTTGTTCCTTGAGTAAGCAAGATGCGTTTGATCTACATTCATATAATAAGGGAGTTGACTCACGCCGCGAAGAAGGCTGGTTATCTCTCCTCGCATTCGCTGCGAGTAAGGCGGTTTCATCCCTGGGCGTCTTCGTGACGGAAGCCGCACCCAAGCGAATGGGGCTGCTTGCGCCGCCCCGTTTGAAAGTCAGAAGGCGCGGGCAGGGATGCCCGCGCCACACAGGCTACCGAGCTTCGCTCGGCTTGGACGGGCGTGGATGCCCGTCGCTCCATGGGCAGGAAATAGCGGCCCGATACTTCTGGGCCGCTGGACAGCCGGGGCGGCTGTCCCTACGTAGTTCTTGCCGATAACTGACAGCTGAGAGCCGACAGCTTCTAGGTTCCTTCGTTCCAGCTGGCTAGATACTCTTCCTGTTCGGGCGTGAGGCGGTCGATCTTTATGCCCATGGATTCGAGCTTCAGCTTGGCTACTCGTTTATCTAAATCTACTGGAACTGTGTAGACCCTGTTCTCCAGCGACTTGTGGTTCTTGGCCATGTACTCGCAGCAGAGGGCCTGGTCGGCGAAGCTCATGTCCATTACTGAGGCCGGGTGGCCTTCGGCGGCGGCGAGGTTGATGAGGCGGCCATCGCCTAGCAGGTTGATGCGGCGTCCGTCTTTCATGGTGAACTCTTCGACGAAATTGCGCGTGGTGCGTCGGGAGGATGACAGCTTCTCGAGGGCCGGGATGTCGATTTCAACGTTGAAGTGTCCGGAGTTCGAGATGATAGCGCCATCTTTCATGGCTTCGAAGTGCTGCCGGGCGAGTACATTCTTGTTGCCGGTTACGGTGCAGAAGACGTCGCCGAGTTTGGCGGCTTCGTCCATGGACATGACGCGGAAGCCATCCATGACGGCTTCGAGGGCTTTGGTGGGATCGACTTCGGTGATGAGGACTTCGGCGCCTGCGCCGCGGGCGCGACTGGCCAGACCTCGGCCGCACCAGCCGTAGCCGGCGACCACGAACTTCGATCCGGCTAACAGAAAGTTTGTCGCGCGGATGATGCCGTCGATGGTGGATTGTCCGGTGCCGTAACGATTGTCGAACAGATGCTTGGTGTCGGCGTCGTTGACGGCGATGATGGGATACTGGAGCACGCCTTCTTTGGCCATGGCGCGCAGTCGAATAACCCCCGTAGTGGTTTCTTCGGTGCCGCCGATAACTCCGGCTAACTCGGCCTTGCGCTTGGTGTGTAACACGCCCACTAAGTCGGCGCCGTCATCCATGGTGATCTGGGGCTTGTGGTCGAGCGCGGCCATGATGTGCGAGTAGTAAGAATCGTTGTCCTCACCCTTGATGGCGAAGACGGGAATGTTGTAGTCACGCACGAGGCTGGCGGCTACGTCGTCCTGCGTGGAGAGCGGGTTCGAGGCGCAGAGGGCCACGTCGGCTCCGCCATCGCGGAGGCAGACCATCAGATTTGCGGTCTCGGCGGTGACGTGCAGGCAGGCCGAGATGCGGATGCCTTTGAGGGGCTGGTTCTTGATGAATTCCTTGCGGATGATCTGCAGGACCTTCATCGACTGGTTGGCCCATTCGATGCGCTTTTTGCCGAGATCGGCCAGTTCGAAGTTCTTAACGTCGCAGCTTACTGGTGTGGTTGCCATTTTTCTCCCCGGATACAAAGTCAAAAGTCAGAAGTCAGATTGAAGAAGTAACCCCGTGGACTCCTGCGTTTGTGGTGCTTCTTGAACTTGTCGAAGTCGAAGAGTAAGACGTCAGACTGCCGAAGCCGACTTAAGATCGATTTTACTTCTGCAATCTGACTTCTGACTTTTGACTTATTTTCGCGTCCCCACGTGCTCGTGCTTTAAGCCCGCCTCGGTGGCGAGCTTTGCGGCTTTGTCGGTTTTTTCCCAGGTGAAGTCGGGATCGCTGCGGCCGAAATGGCCGTAGGCGGCGGTCTTGCGATAGATCGGACGGCGCAGGTTCAGGGAATCCATGATGCCGCGCGGGGTGAGGTTGAAGTTTTTCCGCACCAGATCTGGAATTACGTTGACGTCGACTTTTTCCGTGCCAAAGGTATCGACCAGAATGCTCACCGGTTCGGCGACACCGATAGCGTAGGCGAGCTGAACTTCACAGCGTTCGGCGAGGCCGGCGGCCACGATGTTCTTGGCGATGTAGCGCGCCATGTAGGCGGCGGAACGATCGACCTTGGTCGGATCCTTGCCGCTGAAAGCGCCGCCGCCGTGACGTCCCATGCCGCCGTAGGTGTCGACGATAATCTTGCGGCCGGTGAGGCCGGAGTCGCCCATCGGCCCGCCGATGACGAAGCGGCCGGTGGGATTGATGTGATACTTGGTGTCTTCATCGAGCAAGTTGGCGGGAATGACCGCCTGAATGACGTGTTTCAAAATCTCGGAACGAAGTTGATCGTTGCCGACGGTTTCGGCGTGCTGCGTGGAGACGACCACGGCATCGACGCGCTTTACCTTGCCCGGCGCGGAATATTCAACTGTGACTTGTGATTTTCCGTCGGGACGGAGGTAAGGGCAGGTGCCGTTCTTGCGGACTTCAGCCAGTTTCTGGCAGAGCTTGTGCGCCAGGGAGATGGGCAAAGGCATCAGTTCCGGCGTCTCATTGCAGGCGTAGCCGAACATCATTCCCTGGTCGCCGGCGCCGCCGGTATCTACGCCCATGGCGATGTCGCCGGATTGCTTGTTGATGCTGGAGATCACCGCGCAGGTATTGGAGTCGAATCCATAGACGGCATTGTCGTAGCCGATGGACTGGACGACACCACGGACGAGATTCTGAAAATCGACGTAGGCTTTGGTGGTGATCTCGCCGGCGATGACGACGAGGCCGGTGCAGGTGAGGGTTTCGCAGGCAACGCGGCTGGTGGAATCTTCCTGCAGGCAGGCATCGAGAATGGCGTCGGAAATCTGGTCGGCGATCTTGTCGGGATGGCCTTCGGTCACGGATTCAGAGGTAAACAGAAGACGGTTTCTTGCTGGCAAGCTGGTATCTCCTCAGGACGACTTCGAGCCTTTGTGGTGATAAGGGGGCTTAACGCGCCGCAGGCTCTCAACCGGTTTGGTTATGAATCTATCTTCAAAGCGGGTACCAGAAAACGGTACCAGAGATGGCCCGCCAGCGCAACGAAATTGGCCGGGCAGGCGGAGCCGAACATTGAGCGGAACGAGGCCGCATTGAACGGCGCGGGAGTGACGGTAAAAGGCAGAAAAGAAAGAACTAAATTCGGGTCTTGTCTAGGGATTTGTGGATGGATTTAGAGGGTTGGGTGACAATCCGGCAGGGCCAATCGTAACTGTCTTCACCTGTCCGAGATCGCCGCCGACATCCAGTTTTTTCCCGTTGAGTATGAAGTCGAGGCCCCCAGCATTGCCGGCCTTGATGACTATCTCTCGGCGGCCATGAAAGGTGCGCTCGCTACGGGGCTCCAGGGTTTCAGACGGGATGGGCCTGGAATCGACGGTGGTGGCGATCCAGCTTTGATCGCGCGCGCGAACCGTGACGGTGAATTCGCCGGACGCGGGAGTGGTGGAGGATTGGGTGGGCGGCGGCGAAACCTGGCTGCCGGGCGATGGAGTTCCTTCGCTGGATGTTGCGGTGGAGCCCGTTGCGGAGTTCATGGTCGCGCTGACTGGCGAAGGCTGGATTCCAGAAGTGTTGTTTGAGGAAGTGGAATTTTCCTGCGACTCTTGGGCCGATTGCGGGGCAGTCTTCACGGGAGGAGTGTGCGTTACCAACCGTTCTTGCTCGCGGCGGCGATGGCTCCAGAGAGAAAGGGCCAGGGCGACGGCGAGCAGAACGACGGCAAACGCGCCCCAGGGCAGGGGCCGGGAAGGGGAGTCGGAGATGGCTTCGAGGCGGCTGATTCTTTCTTCCGTTTCGCGGGCAGCGCTATCTCGGGCGGCATCGCGGCCGACCGCGTCGGGGCCAACCGGGGTGGCTTCACCGGAGGCCTGCAAGTAATCGGCGACGGCCTGATCTTCGTCGAGGCCGAGGACGCGCGCGTAGGCGCGGACGAAGCCTTTGTTGAAGATGCCTCCCGGCAACTGGTTGAACTTTTCTTCTTCGAGGGCCTGGAGCATGCGGGTCCCGATCTTGGTGGACGAGGAAATCTCCTCCAGGGTGATCTTGCGCTTCTCGCGTTCGAGCTTCAGTTTTTCGCCGAAGGAAGGCAACCGGGTCTCCTGTGGGTACCTGATGACGGTGGCAATTTTACTCTTTGAGTACGAGAGGACGAACCATAATAAGGCATACGGGGTGATAGGCGCGGTGATTAACTGGCGGCGAGTTTTCGAGCATTTGGAGGACTTGCAAAATTTGTGATCCCGCCGAACCGGCTGGGGCAGATTTCCAGAACCCGGGCGCTGATGTTCAAACGGCATCGCCGATTGTTAATGCTTGCGGCTCCGCGATCAGCGGAAAACCGCTGAGGGATGGATGCCATCCAAGACGGCGGAGAGACAGTGAACAAAATGGACTTCATCCGATTTCGACTTGGCCCGACAATTCTGCTGCTGTCTGGACTCGTGGGTTGCAGTCAACAACGACAGAGCCCGCAGGAACTGAAGGAGAAGACTGCGGAGGCAACGGCTGAAGCGAAGAGCGACGCCAAGGCTGTGGCGGAGGGAATCCGCGAAGGCTGGGACCGCAACCAGTCTCTGGATTTGAACACGGCCTCCAAAGAACAATTGGTGAGCCTTCCGGGCGTAAGTGGAGCGGAGGCGGATCGGGTGATTGCGGGACGTCCTTATAGAGAACCCGGCGAACTGGTGACGCGGCACATCATGTCGAAAGCCGAGTACGACAAGGTTGCCGACCGGGTCACGGCTAAACGGTGAGTGCGGAGGAGTAATTCCTCCCGCCATCGTGCCTTCGAAGACCGCTCAACAACAGGGCACGATACCGCAGGTGCCGAGGGCGAGACGCCGGTTCTAAACGCATCGCTTGTGGATGCCCAGGTTGGCACCGCTGGTACCTGTTACCATCGTTCGTTGCCCGTCCAGTGCGGCAAAACCTATAATTTTGTATTCCCATCCGCTACGAGGAGTTGATGCCAGAGGCTGCGGGCACGTCGCCAATTCGCCTGTCGCAAGAGTTGACGATCTTTCACGACGTCGCCAAGGCGTTGACCTCGTCACTCAATCTGGATTCCATCCTGCAAACCATTATGGAAAAGATGGCGGAGTATTTTCGTCCGGATACGTGGTCGTTGCTGATGGTGGACGAAGAAAAAGATGAGCTGTATTTTGCCATCGCAGTGGGCGCGGCGGCCGAGGTACTGGCGAAAGCCAGACTGAAACTCGGCGAGGGAATTGCAGGGTGGGTGGCCAAGCATGGACAACCGCTCATCGTGCCGGATGTAAAGGCGGACACGCGTTTCTCAGCGCGGCTGGACGAGATGACGCAGTTGCAAACGCGCTCGGTGATCTGTGTACCGCTACGGTCGAAACACCGCGTGCTGGGTGTGATCCAACTGATCAATGCGAACGTCGGGCTGAGCGAGCAGGAGATGTTTTTTCTGCAGGCCTTGTGCGACTATGCCGCGATCTCGATTGAAAATGCGCGATCGGTCGAGAAGATTCAGGAACTGACGATCACCGACGATTGCACGGGTTTGTTCAATGCGCGGCATCTTTATAAGACGCTCGAAACCGAAGTCTACCGGTCGGCGCGCTTTGGCTACCAGTTCAGCGTGATTTTCATCGATCTCGACCACTTCAAAGCGGTCAACGACACGCATGGCCACCTGGTGGGAAGCCGATTGCTGGCTGAGATTGGATACCTGATCAAAGCGCAACTGCGGCTGATCGATTTTGCGTTCCGCTATGGCGGAGACGAATTTGTGGTGCTGCTGCCGCAAACCAGCAAAGATCAGGCGGTGGTGGTGGCGCGCCGTTTGCAGGATTCCATGCGCACGGGAAATTTCTGCACCGAGCAGGGATTGAACCTGAATGTGCGCGCCAGCATGGGATTGGCAACCTTTCCACACGATGCGCAGACGCCGCACGACATCATCCGGCAAGCCGACGAGATGATGTACGTGGTGAAGAATACGACGCGGGACAATATTGGAGTGGCGTCGCGGGGCATGGTGGAGACGTAAGGTCGCGATCAGGCTGTCAGCTTTCAGTTCCTAAAACTCAGGCACCCAATCCCACACGTGTAACGACGTCCCTCAAACTATTGTTTCTCGCGTTTCTGCAGGTCAAAGGGTGCGTCGGTTTTCGGGGGCTCGGGCGGCTCCGGCTTTATGGCAAAGGAATTGGCGGGGGCATTTGGGTTCACGCCGAAATCCCAGACATACATGTTGATCGAGTCTTTCCCCAGCATTTCGGCGACGGCGTATTCGCCATTGGGCAAAGGATCGATGGGAGTGACCTTGATCCAGCCTCCGGTCATGGGAGTCGCGGTGGTAGGCACGAAGCGCTCGTCGGTTTTGGACCTGCCGGTGACGCTGGTCTTTACGGCTCCGGCCTGGCGCTTGTTGCCTTTGGAGTCGACGCGGATGATCTTGAAACGCTCGGTAGGAGGGAGGGGCGGCGTTTCGCCAGGAGCAGAGGCCGTGGCGGGCGCACCCGGCCCGGTATCGAAGTTGATGTAGAGCGATGGAACGGCGGTGTGTGACTGCACTTTGGCATGGGCATCGGGCAGTTCGATGGTCTGTTTCGCGCCGGCTAAGGGATTGATTGCGGACCGCAGAATATTCGACTTCATGCTGCGATTGAGATCGCTACCGGACTGCTGAATTTCGGCCAGCTGCGGCTGGTTCTGGTAGGTATCGAGGAGAAATACGCCGCCTTCATCGGAGAGCCGCAAACCTCGAGCGACCTCGGGTGAGCGGGCTTGTGCGGCCTGGCGCTCGGCTTCGAGTTCCTTGTCGAGCTCGACGGCCTCGGGAATGGGAGCGCCCGTGATCCGGCCTTCTTCATATTTTTTCGTGGCGTCCCAGTCGACCATCGATTTAGGAACTTCTTCCCACTCGCCGCGCTCGGCGCTGAAGTAGCGCACGCGGTCTCCGTGAATTTCATACTTGGTTACGGACTGGTAGGAGCCGTCTTTGAGGATGAGGCGGCTGGCGAGGGTCTGGGCGGAAAGGGGCGACGGGTGGGACAAGGGTAGCGCAAGCACTGATATCACGAGGAGGGCCGTTCTGACTAAGAGTGATCTCACGCCGAGGAATATTATCGGTCTTTTCCAGTGCTTCTGGAAAGTTAGATGCGACGAGTTATTCTCCGAGATTGACACAAGATTTCTGAGACTCTAGGCTAAAGCTCTATGGAAGTGAGACTCACGCCCGACCTGGAAGCAAAACTTTCGCGCCTGGCCACGGAGCGCGGCCAGGATACACAGACGCTGGTGCAGGAAGCAATCGAGCGGCTCGTCGACTATGACGAGTGGTTCCTCCGCGAAGTGGAAAAAGGACTAGCTGCCGCCGACCGGGGTGAATTGATTGATCACGAAGACA
This sequence comes from uncultured Acidobacteriaceae bacterium, assembly GCA_963821295.1. GTDB lineage: Bacteria > Acidobacteriota > Terriglobia > Terriglobales > Acidobacteriaceae > Acidiflorens. The sequence continues at coordinate 429,885 of CAWGDB010000007.1, forward strand.
TCGGGAAAATGATTGACCGCCGGTATCCTGGCTGATGCGCATCCGATGGACCGAACCGGCCGCGCGTGATCTCACGAACATCTGCGATTACACCCAACAACACAACGGACCGGAAGCGGCACGAAAGCTCGCGCTGCGTTTGTACGAGGCGGTGGGCCCGCTTCAGAAGTTTCCTCATCGTGGCCGCCCAGGACGCAATCCTGACACTCGTGAGCTGGTGATTTCCGGCATACCATTTCTTGTCATTTATCGCGTCCGCAAGGAAGTCATCGAAATCGTTCGTATTTTGCATGGAGCGCAGAAATGGCCCTGATGCGGACCGCGTCTATCACTGTCCGTCCGGTGAGGAGGGAAAGTCTATCGCACTTCGCTTGCGCCTGTCTCTGCGCTGCATCGATTCTGCTGACCGCATGCAGCAGGAAAACACAAGATGTCCAGCCAGATCATCCCAGGCTGACTCCAAAGGTCGCGATGCAGGACGTTACTTTTCGCAGCGCCGCACTCAATCGTGACACGCAGTACCGCGTCATATTATCGGCAAACATTGCGGCCGGAGCGAAGTTGCCGGTTGTCTACCTGTTGCACGGCGGAGGGGGCAATTTTCGGGACTGGTCTAACGACTCGGACGTTGCGGCATTTGCGGAACGAGGTTTGATTCTGGTGATGCCGGAAGGGGATGAATCGTACTACATGAATTCAGCCGAGAGGCCACAGGATCGCTACGAGGATTACATCGTGAGCGACCTAATTGCGGATGTTGAGAGCAGGTTCCCGGTAGCGGCTGGACGAGCGAATCGGGCGATCGTCGGAGTCTCCATGGGCGGATTCGGCGCCGTCAAACTTGCCCTCAGCCATCCTGATCTGTTTGTTTTTGCCGGCGGAATCAGTCCCGCCATTGATGTGCCCAGCCGCCCGTTTTCGATAAAGCGAATTTCACAGTGGCAGCACTACCGATCAATTTTCGGACCTTGGGGAAGTCGGACGCGGCGCGAGGGCGATCCATTTGTGCTCGCTCGATCCGTGGATCCGGGGAAAGTGCCTTATTTGTTTCTCACCTGCGGGGACCAGGAAGGGTTATTGCCTGCGAATCGCGCTTTCGCTACTTTGCTCGAGAGCCGTCATTTTCGATATGAGTTCCATATAGTTCCTGGTGGTCACAACTGGAATCAGTGGGATGAGCGGCTACCGAGCGTCTTCAAGAGCATGTGGGAGCACTTGGCTTCAAACTGACGGCTGATGGCTGAGGGCTGCTTTTCCACATTCCCATCCAGAAAAACTTCTGGCATAATTGATCGTGCACCCCAACCTGCACAAACTTTCAATCAAAAATAAAGCGAGGAACGGATGTCGGCAAAGTACATCTTTGTGACGGGCGGAGTTGTGTCTTCTTTGGGCAAGGGACTGGCGGCGGCTTCGATTGGATGCCTGCTTGAAAGCCGCGGGCTCAAGGTCAACCTGATGAAGTTCGATCCTTATCTGAACGTCGATCCGGGAACGATGTCTCCGTTTCAGCATGGGGAAGTGTTCGTGACCGACGATGGAGCGGAAACCGATCTCGATCTCGGGCATTATGAGCGCTTCACGCACGCCAAACTTTCTCGCGACAACAACTGGACTACCGGGCGTCTTTACGAGCAGATCATCGCCAAGGAACGGCGCGGAGACTATCTCGGCAAAACCGTGCAGGTGATTCCGCATGTGACTAACGAAATCAAGGCGGCGGCGAAGAAGTGTGCGCAGGATGTGGACGTGCTGATCGTCGAAATTGGCGGGACGGTGGGCGATATCGAGTCGCTGCCCTTTATCGAGGCCATCCGCCAGATGCGGCAGGAATCGGGACGCGAGAACACCTTGTTTGTGCACGTGACGCTGGTGCCGTTTATTGCGGCCGCGCAGGAATTGAAGACGAAGCCGACACAGCACTCGGTGAAAGAGCTACTTAGCGTGGGAATTCAGCCGGACATTTTGCTTTGCCGCACGGACCGGTTTCTGTCAAAAGATATCAAGGGAAAGATTGCGTTGTTCTGCAACGTCGAGGAAGAGGCCGTCATCACCGCCAAGGATGTCGCGTCGATTTATGAAGTGCCGATCGTTTTTGCGCATGAAGAGGTCGATACGCTGGCGATGCGCTATCTGCATCTGGAGGCCAAGGAGCGCGATCTTTCGAAATGGAAGGATCTGGTGCACCGGGTCTATAACCCGAAGGATGTGGTGAAGATCGGGATTGTCGGGAAGTATGTCGAGTATGAGGATTCGTATAAGTCGCTGAAAGAGGCGCTGGTGCATGGCGCACTCGCGCACAACCTGAAGCTGGAAGTGAACTGGATTGAAGCGGAGGGGTTGGAGGCTTCGGACGCGAACGACAAGAGTTATGAGTCGCAACTGGAAGGCTACGACGGGCTGCTGGTTCCTGGCGGATTTGGCAAGCGCGGGATCGAAGGGATGTTGAGGGCGATCCAGTATGCGCGCGAAAAGCAGGTGCCGTATTTCGGGATTTGCCTGGGGATGCAAACGGCTTGTATCGAGTTTGCGCGCAACGTGTGTGGATTGGAGGATGCCAATTCGAGCGAGTTCGATCCGGCGACTCCGCATCGCGTGATTTACAAATTGCGGGAATTGCGTGGCGTGGAAGAACTGGGTGGGACGATGCGGCTGGGCGCGTGGCCGTGCAAGCTGGAGCCGGGAACACTGGCGCACAAGATCTATGGTCAGAATGAGATCAGCGAGCGCCACCGGCACCGGTATGAGTTCAATCGCGAGTACGAAGAGCCGATGACGGCGAGCGGGCTGAAGATTTCGGGCTCGACGCCGGACGGGACTTACGTGGAGATCGTGGAGATTCCGGGACATCCATTTTTTATTGCGTGCCAGTTTCATCCGGAATTTAAATCAAAGCCGCTGGAGCCGCATCCGATTTTCAAGTCGTTTGTGGGGGCTTCTTATGAATACGGACAGAGGCGCAAGGGGCTGAAGGAAGCGGCGGAAGTGGAGATGTTTCTGCGGCCGGAAAAGATTGCGGGCAGATAACAGCTTGATTTACCACGGAGACACGGAGACACGGAGAAAACAATAAATAATAAAGATCTTCTCCGTGTCTCTGTGTCTCCGTGGTCAAATATTTGTCTCGGCGTCTCGGCGGTGAAACATTTTGACTCTATCTTTCCAAATCGATAACGTGCGGGTCGGTTCGGGGGATCTTTTCCTGATCGCGGGGCCTTGCGTGATCGAGAGCGAAGAGCACGCGCTGCGCATGGCGGAGATCATCAAGGGCGTGACCCGATCGCTTAATTTTCCTTTTATCTTCAAAGCCTCCTATGACAAGGCGAATCGCACGTCGATCCGGAGCTTTCGCGGACCTGGAATGAAGGAAGGCCTGCGGATTCTTAAGAAGGTGAAGGACGAGGTGCACATTCCCGTGCTGACGGATGTGCATCAGGCGACTGACGTGGCCGAGGTGGCCGAGGTGGTGGATGTGCTGCAGATTCCGGCCTTCCTGTGCCGCCAGACGGATTTGATTGTGGCGGCCGCGCTTAGCGGGCGTCCGGTGAATATCAAGAAAGGGCAGTTTGTCTCGCCCTGGGATATGAAGTATGTAGTTGAGAAGTGCCGGGACGCGGGCAACAGCCAGGTGTTTGTGACGGAGCGTGGGTCTTCGTTTGGGTATAACAATCTGGTGGTGGATATGCGATCGCTGGCGATTATGCGCAAGATAGCTCCCGTGGTTTTCGACGCGACGCATTCCGTGCAACTGCCATCGGCCTCGCATGGAGACGAAGATGGCCCGGCAGTGAGCGGAGGCCAGCCTGAATTTATTCCCGTGCTGTCGCGTGCGGCGGTGGCGGCGGGCGTGGACGGAGTGTTCATGGAAGTCCACGACAATCCCAAAGAAGCGAAGAGCGACGGGGCCAATGCGCTGGATACGCGCAACCTGCGCGGGGTCCTGAAGGAATTGCAGGCGGTACACCGGGCGCTGGACGCGGCGCGCGCCACACCCTAAGCGATTGCAGAGGTCAGAGGTCAGATTGCAGACGTAAAGGCCCATAGGTTTCGCCATACCTTAAACCTATAGGCTTTTACCTCTGCAATCTGACCTCTGACCTCCCCTGAATCTGATACCATTCCCGCCACATCTTAATTCTCATCTCCCATGCACGTTATTGCTTCCATTGCCGGGTTTGTGCTGATCATCCTGATCCTGCTGGACGCGTTCGAAACGGTCGTCCTGCCCCGGCGGATTCAGCGGAATTTCCGGTTTACCGCCTGGTACTACCGGGTTACGTGGAAACGATGGCTGAGCATGGCGAACCGCGTGAAGTCGCCGAGCCGGCGGGAAGGTTTGCTCGCGTATTTCGGGCCTTTGTCGCTAATCCAGCTCATGGCCTACTGGGCCCTCGGATTGATATTCGGCTTTGCTTGCGTGCAGTACGGATTGGGCGAGCATCTGCAGCTCAGCACCAACGAAGGGGTTACGTTTGGCAAGCTGATCTATCACAGCGGGGAGACGTTCTTCACGCTGGGCTACGGCGATATCGTTCCGAGCAATGCCATGGCCCGCGCGCTGTCGGTGCTGGAAGCGGGCATGGGCTTTGCATTTCTGGGCGTTGTCATCGGATATCTGCCGGTGATTTACAACTCATTTGCGGCGCGCGAGGTTGAAATTTCCTTGCTCGATGCGCGCGCCGGATCGCCTCCCAGTGCAGGCGAGTTTCTCGGGCGGCTGGGATGTTGCCCGGAACAAAGCGTGCTGGATGGCATTCTGCGCGACTGGGAGCGCTGGTGCGCCGAGCTGCTGTCGAGCCATATTTCCTATCCAGCGCTGGTCTTCTTTCGCTCGCAACACAACAATCAATCGTGGCTGGGCGCGCTCACGCTGATGCTCGATGTCACATCGCTGATCATGACGGGAGTGGATGGCATTCATCCCGAGCAGGCGAAGCTGACGTTCGCCATGGCGCGGCATGCGGCGGTCGATCTGGCGCAGGTTGTGAAGGCGCAATTTGATCCGGAAGCGGGGGAACGTCTGACCGCGGAAGAATTAGAAAGTCTCCGAGCCGGGCTTGCGCGCCATGGGGTGACTCTTTATGACGGCGACGACGCCTACGGTCGATTGGGGGAGTTGCGGGGGCTCTATGAGCCGTATGTGCTGGCGGCGGGCGAACGGCTGCATTTTGCACTGCCACCGTGGATGCGGGGCGAATACAAGAAGGACAACTGGCAGGCCAGTCCGTGGGACAGCGTGATCCAGGCGCAGGCACTGAAGCATCCAGGGCGACCGGTGGACGATCACTTCTGAGCGGGAGCTGCGCCGTTGCCGGCTTCGGCTTCGGGCGCTTTTTCGCCCGGACTCATGGCTGACTTGAATCCACGGATACCTTCGCCCAGTCCTTTGCCTAATTCCGGCAGTTTCTTCGGGCCGAAGATTAATAGAACCAGCCCCGCGATCACGAGCAGGTGCATGGGTTGAAGCAATCCTTCGAACATAAATTCCTCCCAATCTTTCGTTACCGCAAGTTGTGGCGACTCTACTTGGCCACGGTTCCGTGGCTGCTTTCCATGGTTGAACCTTCCATGGTTGAACCTGAAAAGAAATCACCAAGGAAGCTGACAACACAAGCCAGCCTCCTTGGCGAGCGCGTCTTTACTGTGGTGGCAAATTGCCGCCAACCTTCACATCAACCGAAGAGGCATTCGCGATTGCTTCCGCGAGAGAGTAAGCGGGTCCGGTTGAGGGGGTGAGGAAAGGCGTGAGCGCCACCACCGCAGAATGCGATCCGTTATACACGCTATATATTCCATCCACGAGTTCGTAATCGCGGTTATTGGCGGGATTTGAGTTGGAGATGACTCGTCCCAAAACCCGGTGCTCCGACTCGACTCCGAGAATGGAGCCCGCGACTTCGGAGTAGTACGACAACTGGCGATAGGTATAGTTCGAGCCGGTTCCGGCTACCGATGCCATTCTGGCGAACTCGACGATGGCATTCAGATAAGCGCCGATGAAGGCGTTCTCCAAGGCTTCGAGCGTGGCGATGAAAGGACCAAGGGTATCGAACACGCCAGCGGGGAAGTAGAAAGTTTGCACCGGATCTTTGGCGTGAGTGGGGATTCCAAGAAGCGCGCGGAACAGATTGGCGTGAGCGATTTCCTCTGTCAGGGCGGCCCGCAGGTAATCTACGTTGCCGAAATTGCCGGCGGAGTTCACGTGGGTAGCGGTTCCGCCGGGGCCGGCAAGATTCGGGTCCTGAATTACAGGCCCCACCAGGCCGTTGTAGTAGAAGGTGGTCGCCAGGTCTTCGGCGATCAGCGCGGCCGTGAAAATTTCAGCGGGAGTGTCTTTGGTGATAGGGTCCTGGACGCCGCTGGTGGCGGATGCAGGCGCCAAGCCCTGGGCTAACAGGGGCGCTGCGCTGGCACCAATAAGAGTAGTTGCGGCGAGGCCGAGGCCCGCGGCGCTGCTGGCCTGCAGGAATCTGCGACGGCCAAAAGTTTTGTTGACTATGTCAATTACGCTGTCGATTTCCATGGGAGATCTCCTGAGAGTGGCTCTATGCGAGCAAATCTGCCGCCGGTGCGAAAGGCACTGCGGGAACTAGCTGGAGTACGCGGTGGGTGGGAAGTTGGATTGCGCTTTATCGATATTTTCTTCAGAGCTGCTTGATGGCCCGATGTGCGATTGCGCGCATGACGGTCTGCTCGTTCTGCTAACATTTCCCCTTCATGAAGAGCGTTGGCGAAAATGTGGTGCGCATCGAGGCGGAAGCCTTGCGGGCGCTGGCCGACCGGCTGGCGGGGCCGATGGCGGCGGATTTCGAGCGCGCGCTGGATTTAATGTTTCATTGCCAGGGAAGGATCGTCGTTTCGGGCATGGGAAAGAGCGGGCTGATCGCACGGAAGATCGCGGCGACTTTGAGTTCGACCGGGTCGCCAGCGCTTTATCTGCATCCGGTGGAAGCGCTGCATGGCGATCTGGGAGTGATTGTACGCGGGGATGTGGTGCTGGTGCTGTCGGCGAGCGGGGAGACGGAGGAGATTTTGCAGCTGCTGGCTACTATCAAGCGGCTGCAGGTGCCGCTGATCACGATGACGTGCGAGGAAACGCAGGGGTCCCCTTCGACAGGCTCAGGGCAGGTTTTCGACTTGCCCTCACCGCTTCGCGGCTCGGGCTTCGCTCAGGATGACAATTTGAAGAAGAGCGTTCGGGATGACAATTCGAAGAAGAAGCCGACAGTGTCGACTTTGGCGGCGGCGGCTGAGGTGGCTTTGGACTGCTCGATCTCTCAGGAGGCTTGTTCGCTGGGGCTGGCTCCCACCGCGTCTACCACCACCATGCTTGCTCTTGGCGATGCGCTTGCGGTTGCGCTCTCGGAAAAGCGCGGGTTCAAGGAAGAAGACTTTGCCAATCTGCATCCGGGCGGGAAATTGGGGAAAAGGCTGGCGCGCGTGGAATCGCTGATGCACTCCGGGGATGCGGTGCCGCGAGTTACGGCGCAAACGAAAATGCCGGATGTGATTTACGAGATGTCACGCAAGAAGCTGGGGATGACGGCGGTGGTTGAGGGCGACCGTTTACTGGGTGTGATCAGCGATGGCGACTTGCGGCGGCTGCTGGAGCAGCGAGGCAAGGATACGCTTGACCTGACGGCGGAGGAGTGTATGACGCGGACTCCCAAGACGATTGGGCCGCTGGAATTCGCTGCGACTGCGCTGGCGCGCATGGAAGAGATGAAGATTACGTCGCTGGTCGTGGTGGATGGGGAGCGGCGCGTGCTTGGCATTGTGCACTTGCATGATTTGTGGGGGACGGAGATGGTGTAGACATCAAGGCCATCGGGTGATCGGGCCATCGAAAACCAAGGTTTCGATGATCTTGATTTCGGGATATCACTGCCCTTGTAACAGCGGCGTGCTCTCCGTCTGGCAATAACGATCTGGCAAAGACGGTGCTTTTCAATCACCCGATGACCCGATGCTCTACCTACTCCAGCACGAAAATATTCTTCTTGGCGCAGATCTCTTTCAGGATCTTTGGCCAGACGGTTACGCTGACTTCTCCCAGGTGCGCTTTTCTCAGCAACAGCATCAGGGTGCGGGACTGGCCGATTCCTCCGCCGATGGAGAGCGGAAGTTCGTTGTTGATGATGGCCTGGTGGTAGGGGAACTGGAGATTGCCGAGCAGGTTCGACATCTCAAGTTGCCGGCGCAGCGTTTCGGCATTTACGCGAATGCCCATGGAGCTGAGTTCGTGGCGGCGCCTGGTGACAGGATTCCACACCAGGATGTCGCCGTTGAGGCCGTGGGTATCCTTGTGAGTTTCTTTGTGGGTGTCGGTGATCCAGTCATCATAGTCGGCGGCGCGGTTCTCGTGCGGGTAACCGTCTTTTAGCGGCCAGCCGATTCCGACGATGAATACCGCCGGATATTTCTGGAGAATCTCGGTCTCGCGCTGCTTGCGCGGAAGATTCGGATACATGTCGAGAATCTCTTCGGCGTGGAGAAATGTGAGTTCCTCGGGCAGGTTGGGGAAGCGCGGATCGCGCAGGGCAGGAAACAGGTCCTGGGCAAATTTCTCGGCGCCCACCAGCACCTTCCAGATCTTCTGCACAATTTCTTTCAGGAAGGCCACTCTGCGATCTTCGGGATGGATAGAGCGCTCCCAGTCCCACTGGTCGACGTAGGCGGAGTGGTCGTGATCCAGAAAATAATCTTTGCGGACGGCGCGCATGTCAGTGCAGATGCCTTCGCCGGGCTTGCAATCGAATTGCCTGAGGGCGACCCGTTTCCACTTGGTGGCTGCCTGCACCACCTGGGAGTCGATCGGATGCACGCCGCGGTCGTTCGAAATGTGGAATGAGACCGGAGTGCGCGAGCCGTCGCGATCGAGCATGTCATTGACGCCGCTTTCGATATCGACGATGAGCGGCACCTCGACCATCATCAAGCTGAGGGCTGCGCATAGATTGTCTTCGATGTAACGCTTGACCTGGAAGACAGCTTTTTGGGTGTCGCGCCGGCCGAGCAGGGATCGATAGCCGTTGGGCAATACCTGTTCGAGTTCGGTGTAATTGCCAATGCCGGGGCCTGCCAGATCGGCTTGCTTGGCATCAGCTTGTTTGTCGTGGGTCAGGGTGGCCATGAATCCCTCCGCGGATGGAATGAAAACGTTGTTCATGTCTGCCTATTCAGTACGCCTCTGGAGAGGGCTGGGTCAGTGACAGGGGGCACAGGGGGGTGTGCGGGACGACAGCGGTCAGCTATCAGCTGTCAGCCATCCACCCGCACCTTGGGCGAAGAGATTAGCCTTCGGACCTTTCCATACAGCACGAGGGGCCAAATAGCGTACCAGTATTTCTTGCGGAAGAAATTCACTGTAAAGCGGGTGCTCCAGTTGTCGGCTACATCCTCTTTTTCCTTGTATTCCGGACGAATCAAGTAGTGAATGTGGTGACCTAGTTCGTGAAAGAGCACGTTTCCTACGCAAAATTCCCTGACCGGAGGAATCCAAAGTAGTTTGGAGGAGATGCTGCTCAAGGTTTGATCGACATGGATCTCGATCCATGGTGGCTTGCCTTGCCACTTTTGGTGGTAAAGGCCGCGAGCTTGCGACATGCTTACTTTGCGCTTGCGCGACCAGGTCTTTCCCAGCCGAGCGCGGCGCGACAGACTCTCAAAGTTGTTGAGCACAATGCAGTCGAGGCCTCTGAGGTATTTTTCAGGGACCGTGCTCAGCAGAGTCCGGACCACCCGGGCGGCATCAAATGGCAGTTCGTAATCGCGATAGGACTCGACGATCTTGGGAGGAGAATGATCCACGGAAAGAGTTTAACTACTCAAGCGCACTTTCGGCGGGTGATAGGCGTCGGGAAACGTGAAGATGATCTTCTCGCCCTGGCGTACGTTTCCAACCAACGCGGGACGGAAGCAGGCGATGCAGGTGCCGTCGTTGTGGCGAACGCTGGGGTAGACGATTCCCGCCGACCCCTTGTTGAGCAGGTCGGCGGCCAGGCGTTGGGAGGCATGATAGCTGTCCGGGTTGAGGCAGTCGGCGAACGGGGAATCCTTGTCCCGATCCTTCTTCTGCAGGTCATTCTTCCTTAGGTCGTGAAAGTCGGCATGGAAGTCGGCCAGATATTCGCGGTAGGAGACGACTTCCTTTTCGCGCCAGTCGATCTCGCGCAATCCCTGGGCATAGTGGTAGGCAACCTCGGCCTGCGCGGTCTTGCGCGTGAAAGCGGCATACCAGGCTCCGCGATAGGGGCTGCTGAAGCGCGTGCCGCCGGGACGCGCGTAGGTGAAGGCGGCGTTGATGATGTGGTAGTGGGGAACTCCGAAGACGAGCTCGTGCACGGTGATGCCGGGGAGAAGATTCGATTCGCCGCTGAGGCGGTCGTTGGTGGCGCCATCCAGTTGCAGGAGGTTATCGAACTGCGACTGCGGGAAGTTGAGACGCGCCAGCACACCCTCGGCATCGTCGGCGTAGCGGGTGGGGATGAGACGGACAGTGTTATTACGCGAAAGCGGCGTCGTTTTTGGTTGTTTCGCTGACACTACAAACCGCCGCGGCGTGCGTCGAGCAACTGGCGAACATACAACATAGCCGGTACTCCGCCTTTCAACATGCGGGCGAGCGGCGAATCGCCGCCGAAGAGCGGGTTCGTGTTTGGCAGTTGCACCCATGCGTCGGCGAGCTTGGCGCTGTAGAGAATGTTCAAGGCTTTGAAGATGCCGACCAGCAATGAGATGCGCGTGAGTTTGTCCTGATCGAGGGTTCGGGGAGCGCGCTTGAGCTGATAAAACGAGCCGTTGGACATGCCGCCGAGGAGTGCCCGAGCGTCCTCGTCGCGGAGTTTCCAGTGGGACGCGAGGCTGAAGAAGGCACGGGCGGCGACGGGACTCAGTTTCTCCTGAATTTCACGGTTGGAGAGGTCGGCGGGGCGATCCCAGCGAATGCCGGGGAGTTCGCCGGGTGCCGATGATTGGGCGGAGATGTCTCCAAACATGGATTAAGTATACTCTATATTTGGAGATAGATAAACATCCGAATACACACTGGGGTAGTGGGTTATTTTGAAATTCTCCGAGCGATCCACCACTTTCGGAATGCGACGACTGACCAAACACCTTCGACTAGCCCAAAGGGCCACGCACCTTGCAGGAAACCATAAACAGAACCGAGCAGGCAGGCAAAAGCGAACCCAAGGATGAAACCGTGGTGCCGCTTTTCGAGCGCATACGTGATTAGCATTGCCGTGACTGCAAAGAGTCCGAATGCAGTGAGTCTATTCACGCCGCTCTTTCCGCCACGCGTTTCGGCACCAGCGGCCATGGCTGGAGACATGCGAAGTGTACGATGAATCCTGATGAAGTTGTACGCGAAATAGTTTAAGGCCGTCGCAGCCGCGTGACTGTCCAGTTGCGCGAGAAGCCATTCGATGAACGAGTATACCGGCGCATCGTAGTGCGAAAGCTACTTCCCGGACCGGCGGGATCGCGCCCTGAGATGTTAGTGGCAGAAACGCTGCAGGCTGGGCGGAGGCGGGGCGGGGAATTCGGCGAACTCGCCGTCCCAGCCGGAGCAGCCCCGGGCGGTGACGGCGCGAATGACGACTTGTTCCAGTTCGCGAGCCTTGTTTTTTGCCTGGCCAATCTCGTCCAGGCTAAGCAAGCCGCTGCTGTGAAGCGCATTCAGGTCAGGGGCAGCCGCCGTATAGCCGGCGTCGACTGCGATGGTGAGCCAAACATAGGCGGTAAAGCGATCCTGGGCGATGCCGCGTCCATCGTTCAGCGCCTTACCGTAAAGATATTGCGCTTGCGGCAGTCCCTGGTCGGCCGCGAGCTTATAGAGCGCGGGAGCCTTGGTGTAGTCGCGATCCGCCATGAGACGGCCAAGGTAGTAGGCTCCGAAAGCATTGTTCTGGTCGGCGGCGAGCTTGAGCCATTTTCGGGCTGCGTCAAGGTCGCGGGCCACACCATTGCCGAGGAAGTATCGTCGTCCGGTGAGCCAGGCGGCCAGAGGATCACCTTGCTGGGCCGCTTTCTTATACAGGTCCAAAGAGGGCTGGCCCTGGTTGCCGGTGATAACGGTTCCCATTTCGTAATAGTAGGCGAGCGCGATTTGCGCGGGGCCGTAGCCGAGATCGGCGGAGCGCTTGAAATAATCGATGCCGGCGAGATCGTTGCGCGAGGTTCCGATGCCGGTAATGGCATCCATACCGCGCTCGTAAAGGGCGTCGGGAGAGACGCTTTGTGCCGTGGCGAGCGCGGCCGTCGTCATCATTATCGTTATCATTACGACGCCAATCACGACGGCAGTCGGAACGCGAGTTGGGACGTGAATCTGGATAAGAAGCCTGGGCCGCATGACGGACATCCACCCCAAGTATAGGAAACCCACCATCCCGTGTAGAGTTACGAAAGTGCACGAACACGTCCCCGTAAGTGATTGATAGGGCGGGGGAAATAGCCCCTGCTGGATCGTTAATTCCGGAATGAAGATGATCCCGAACATCTATCTGGTCGCGAGTCAGAGTTCTCCTTCGACAACGCCGTTCGTTTCTCCGGATCGCGGACAGCGAGATCGGGCGCTGAATCGAGCGGTCGTTGTCGGGCATCGAAAAAATCATGGATGCCGCCAGGATGAACTTTCTGAAGACGATTGAAGGCGAAGTGTCAACGTGGCCGCAGATTTCGGTTCACCCGCACCGCTTCGGAGGGAGAGAATTTCTCCTCGGAAGCGCGGAAGTCGGACACATGCATGAAGGCGGCATTGTTGATATCCCTTTTCCCCGTGTAGTTCGAAATGCATTGTTAGGCGCGGGTCTTGCCGAGCAACACCACTGGGTTCCGAACTCGGGCTGGATCACATTTCATGTGCACAATGAAGGAGATGTCGGCCATGCCCTCTGGCTCATGCGGCTGTCCTATTTGCGGTATGCGCTGAAGACGGCGAGCGATCCTCAGAGAATGCTGGAGCAGGAAAGCAATGAACTGCACCTGAGTACAGAGTTCAAGTCGCTGCTCGAAAGGTTTGTGCAGAAAGCTACCCGCCCCGCGGCAGAACCACTCTCAGCAGCATAAGTCGATTCCTAAGGAGGTCGATATGGAAGGCACCATTTCTACCGAAGACCTGAAAGCCAAGTTAGAGCGCAGGGAAAGCATCAAGGTAGTTGAGACGCTTGCGCCTGAACGCTACCGCGAAGCCCACATTCCCGGAGCGTTGAACATTCCGCCCGAAAAGATCAAAGAACTGGCGCCGCAGTTGTTGCCCAACAAGAATGCCGAGATCATTACCTACTGTACAAGCCTGCATTGAAACGCCAGCGCATACGCTGCCCGTGAATTGGCGGCGATGGGTTACACGAACGTGGCGCATTACCCCGAAGGCAAACAGGGTTGGATGGAAGCGGGGCTTCCGGTGGAGAAGGCTGCTTAGGTTGGGCGATCTACAGTTCGGCATTTAAATGTCGCAATCATTTTGAGGGCGGTTGGGCAACCAGTCGGGTGCCTATCTAGTAGCGTGACCGCATGATCTTTTCTGATTTTCCAATCAGCCCCCTCCTGGACAGCCGAGGGTGGCTGTCGCTATGCGGGGACTCGAGGGCGGGGCGTGCCCTCGGAACCGCCTGCAAGTTGCCCGCGTTACGCGTTACGTTACGCTCTGCAGAGTGCGGTAATCTTCTCGCGGTCACGGCCCTAGGGGAAATGGCAAACAGCATTACAGTTTGCATTCGATTCCCAGTCGTCCACGGTTCGAATAGGCTTGGGGCTGCGCAGGAGGTGCTTTGTGAGGCGCATGCCACTCTCGCTGGTCCTTATCTTTATCTTTGTCTTTATCTTTGTCGGATTGGCGGCCGCGGAGCAATCGACTCAATCAAGATCGTCTGGTTCCTCGACAAATCCTTCGACAGGGTTCATGCCTGCCGAAACGCTTGTTCTGCGAGGAATTCCGAACGCAGCAGAATCGTCCGAAGCGCTGACCACTCCGGAGGTTGAGCAACTTATCAAAGACAAAATCAACACGGAGCCGGAGCTTGCAAGAGATCACCTTGCGGTTACGACTAACGATCAGGCGGTGACGCTAAGCGGAAGCGTCGGCGGCAAAACACAGCATGATCTCGCGCTTGGCATCGCTGGATCCTACGCGGGGAATCGGCAGATACTGGACAAAACTACAGTGAGGTCATCATCGAAGTGAGGTCAGCGAAGACGAGTTCCGAGACGCCGTAGGATATCCAAAATCGGTAAGCAGGTTGCCGCCACGGTTCGCGGCAAAACCGCAGGCTCAGAGCTTTGCCTCGATGCCCCATGCTTCCAGCAAATCCTGGGGGACATACTTGCTGTCTTTATGCTTTTGCGCCCATTGTTTCAAGGCAGTCGAACCCCGATATTCCTTTTCTGATAGTTTCAATTGCCGCGCCATCTGCTCAAACGAAGAGGGCGTATTGGGGATGTCACCCGCAGCTTTGCCAAAATTTGAACTTCTCTCGCTTCGCAAGCTTGACCACCTCATACGCATCTTAGGTTGAGAAGAGAGGCGTGCAAACGAACGAAAGTAACCTTGGGAGGTTCTCGCTTAAACAGCCTTTTCCTCCGATCCCGTCATCGGGCCTGCACAGTGATCGGGTGTTAGAAAGTAAGTCTGACAAGTAATAGTGCGCTATAGTACATATAGATGATCTATGCCGTTGTTATTCAATCCCATCCTAACGTATTACCCCCCGCGTTCTAGGTGAATTGGCTAGACCACATGGGCGCTTGTAAGGTGTCTACCCACGAGTCATAGTCCATGCAATCGCCAGAGCTGCCCTCCCCCCAGCCTTCGGCGTATCCAAGAGGAGGATCAAACCATGAAAAAAGCAAGTCTATTGATGCTGGCGATCGCTCTGCTGCTGGGCGTCGCTGCATCTGCCGCGGCTCAGGCCGTAACGTCAACGGGCGACGATAGCGTTTACTTTGTCTCCTATTTCTCCAACAACGTAGCCGCTGCTCCCGATGCGACGGCTCGTTTCATCAACGATGGCGACACAGCGGGCGACCTCTGGGCTGCCTTTTATGTGTTCGACGACAGCGAGGAACTTTCGGAATGCTGCGCTTGCGAGATTACGCCCGACGGCTTGCTCTCGGAAGACGTAAAGACCAACCTGACCGCCAACCCGATCACAGGCAAAGTGCCGACCCGTGGCGTGATCAAGGTCATTTCGTCCTCGTCTCTGGACCCGACCAACGTTATTCCGACGGCCGGACTCCGTGGCTTCGCGACGCACATCCAGGCTGTCAAAGCCAACACGTACGCCATCACCGAAACAAGTTTCGCTGACGCGAATCTGGGCAAAGCAGAGGAAACACTGTTAGAGAACCTTTGCTACTACGATTCCCTGTTGAGCGGACTACCTTGCACCTGCACACCGGAAGACCACGACTTCTAGTCTTTGGTCTCTTGGAGGCGAGCGCGCCAATGTCCCAGACGCCAGGCCTAGAGCTCGGCGTCTGGGCACGCGGTTTGGAGGCTGTCACGACATCGCATAAAGCAGTTTACCCCTCTGGGGTAGTTATATTGGGACTCTTCGTAGTTCTCTCGGTCTTCGCGGGCGCGGCTTATGTTTTTTGCTTTTATCTGAAATGATTTCGCGACCAGGCGCCCCAATGCCGACCTCAGATAGGTTGATCTATGTAAAACCCCGCAAAAGAAGTTACGGGCGACGGCGAACCTAGTCCTGTGACCGCGTGATCTTTTCTACGAGCGCGGGGGGCCGAGGGCGGGGCGCCCTCGGAACCGCCGGCAAGTTGCCGGCGCTACGCTCCGCTGGCTGCGGTAATCTTCCGGCGGTCCCGCTACTAGTTGGACTTCGGAGTGAAGATCAGAAAATAATCCATGCCGTCGGCTTTTACGAAATCCTGCGAGTCGCGGAGTTCGTATCCGGCTTGGGCGGCTTCGCGAACGACCACGTCTTTACTCACGCCATGATTCTCTCCGTTGCCATTGCGATCGATGATGCCAAGTCTCGCTCCCGGTTTGAGCGATGCACGGAGGTTCCTGAGCAGCAAGACTGGATGAGCCACCTCATGGTAGGTCTTGAGCATTAACACGGCGTCGATGCTGTTGGCTGGAAGCTTGGGATCGTCGGGATTGCTGACGACCGTCTTTACGTTCTGGATATGCTCTTTCTTCGCACGTTGATCGATGTATTGAATTGCCTCGGGATTGATGTCCACCGCGTAGACTCTGCCTGAGCGGGTGACGCGGCGGGCGGCGCGAACCGTGAACCAGCCCGACCCGGCGCCGATGTCGGCAACGTTTTTGCCGGGCTCAATACCAAGCAGATCCATGACGCGTTTGATCTGCAGGCGCTCATCGCGGCCCGGGGCATCGAAAATAGTGAGATCGCCGGTGTAAGGGGTGCTGGTCTTTCGTTGTTCTGACCGTTGTTCTGACGCCCGTTGTTCCGCCGCTGGGGAATTGGACTGTGCGGGAAGCGGCGCGGGCAGGCACAGACTTGCCAATAACACCGAGATCGGCCCAACACGTCGGAGCGCTCTGCCAAAAGATTTCCAGTTCATTGCTTCACCGAGTGCATGGGCGTGCTATCGCGAAAGCTCGCAAATCCAATTTACTTCCCATGTCTTCCCGCCATCCGGCGAAAACGACTGCTCCATGCGCGATGAGTTGGGGGAGATGTTGAGCCAGACGTAGCGCACGAGAATGGTTCGCCCTTTGAAGTCTTCCTGATGAAAAAACTCGCCGCGATTGCCGGTAAACTGGCCAACCACAGGGGGCGAGTCGAGAGTCCCGTTATCCAGGTCGACCAGATAGATACTCCACTGATGCGATGTGGGGTTGTAAAGGCGGAGCGTCTGCGCCTTAATGTGGAGTTTCTTGTCGGTGCTGGTAACATCGAACTCCTCGAAGTTCGCATTGCTGTCGAGGAGTTTCTTGTGGTTCGAGATACCATCGTATTCGACCCAGATACTGGAGTTGTTAAGACGGTCCGGGAGACGGCGGACGTGGGCTTTCCAGTTGCCGATCAGGAAGTCAAAGTCGTGAGAACCATCACGTTGGGGAAGATTGGCGGGATTGGAGGTTTGAGCGTTAGATGGAACGGGGAGTATGGCGATGAGAAGGAGTAGCGGCAGGCACAAGAACTTGTTGCTCTTCATTACTGTTCATCCCTTCGACATGATGTTCAGCGCGCTGCGGCGAAAATCCCAGCCGAAGCGCAAAGCGCCTATGCCGCCCTCGGTTTCACCGAACAAGACAATAGCGCATGAGGGCGTAGGGTTCAAGAAGCCAGCATTGTCGAGACGTCAGGCATCAAATGTTCCAAAGAGCGAATCGGGAGGATAACGGGTTGTCGAGCACGGCGATGGCTGCAAAGGCTGCGTTTTATGCGGTGATCATCTGCTGGTGGTGGTTTGTCGGTGCCTTCTGGCTCCGAAAGCATCCGCCCCGCGCCCCCGAGGCCAAACGCGACTTGACTTCCTACCTCGGCCTGGCGCTGCAGGCTGCGGGCTACTTCATCGTGTGGTATTTGCCCTTGCGAAGCCAGGAGGTTACGTCCATCGCAGACGGAAGAGGCTGGGTCGGGTGGACCATGGCGACGATCACCGTTGCGCTCGCCGCAGGCTCGGCATGGCTGGTGAATTCCGCGGCGCGACGGTTGGGAAAGCAGTGGGGGCTGGCGGCGCGTGTGGCCGATGGCCACACGCTCATACAAGACGGACCATACCGCTTTGTGCGGAACCCCATCTATGCCGGAATGTTTGGATTGCTTATCGCGACAGGTCTGGCGGTGAGCCGTTGGATTCCGCTCTTATGTGCGAGTGTTCTTTTCGCGATTGGAACTTATATCCGCATTCGGGTTGAAGAGCGTTTACTGCGGGAAGCATTCGGAAGCCGCTTTGAGGAATACGCTCGCGAGGTTCCAGCTCTGATTCCGGGTGTCTACTAAAGAGCGGTTAGCAGGCAAGTGGTGCTGCTTCTGAAATTCTGGAAGCGGCTGCTCTCTGCTATCGGTAGCGCTCGCGCATGAAGCTTCCGATAGCGGAGTAGGCAGTGGTGAGCGTCTTTTCGTCGGGCAGGAATACGATGCGGAAGTGTTTTGTGCCGGGACGCTGGCCGAAGCCGGAGCCGTGCACGACCATCACGTGTTTCTGGCGGATTAACTCGGCGACGAAGACGTCATCGCCTTCGGGGATATCGATTCGGGGATACGCATAGAATGCGCCGCGCGGGGCTACACAACTGACGCGCTCGGTTTCGGCGCACCATTTCATCGTGAGATCGCGGCGGCTGCGCAGCTTGCGCTTTACTTCCGGCAGATGATCCTGCGGGCCCTCGAGCGCGGCTGGGATGGCGTACTGCTCGGGATGATTGGCACAGAGACGGGCGCGTAACAACTTATTTACCCCTTCGAGATAGGGCTTGATTGCCAAGGCGTCGCCGCTGGCAATGCCCCAACCGATGCGCCATCCGGGCGCGAGGTAATTTTTTGAGAGTCCGCCGAAAGTGATTACCGGTACATCGGGAGCGACGGCAGCGATTGCGACCTGCGGGGCTTCACCCTGAACATCGCCATCGATGATCAGTTTGTCGTAAATTTCGTCGGCGAAGACGATCAGGTTGTGCTGGCGCGCGAGTTCGGCAATTTCTTCCAGTATCGCGCGCGTGCAGACCGAACCGGTGGGATTGTTTGGATTGATGAGCACAATGCCGCGCGTGCGGGGGGTGATCTTGCGCTTGATGTCGTCGAGATCAGGCTGCCAGCCGTTTTCTTCGTTCAGGTAATAGGCATTGAGGCCGACGTCGAGCTTGGCTAGAACGGCCGAGTAGAGCGGGTAGTCGGGGCAGGGCGTCAGAAGATTGTCGCCGGGATTGAGGAGAGCGGCGAGACAAACGTCGACCGTCTCGCTAACGCCCGAGGTGATGAAGACATCCTGAACGGTGGTGATGCCTTTGCGCGCGGCCTCGGCGCGAATGGCGTCGAGGGCGGGCTTGATGCCCGACGATGGCGAGTATCCGTTCTTGCCGTCGCGCATAGCTTTGTAGACGGCTTCGATCATGTGGGCGGGCGTCTGGAAGTCAAAGTTCAGCGGATCGCCGATGTTGAGCGGGAGGATCTTGTGTCCCTGGTGGACGACCTCATCGGCGATGCAGGCCAGATCGCGGATGGCGTAGCGGACGTTTTCGAGGCGGGAAGCAGGGAGAATTTCGCGAAGCTGGGTTGTAGGCATGCAGTCCTAAGTTTACCGCCGAGACGCCGAGTGCGCCGAGAAGTGCAACTTCTTCCCAATCTGTGATTCGGTCCCAGAAACCTCGGGTTCGGGGTGATGAGTGCTAACGGGATAATAACGCCGACAATCGACAAAGAAGGCTTCGTATGAAAAATACCCGCAGAACCTAGCTGCTGTGGTCGTGGCAAAACCTTTCGCGGCGAGGAGCGGGAGATTGGCAGGGATCGCCATTGGCTTTGCGCTGAGCACAAATTTTGCCGGAACATTTAGCGAGAGAAAAGGCCATTATGATTGCTCCTAAGACTATGAATTAGAAATAGATGATTGGTTTGAGCGAAGCAAGAATTGGAAAATGTGGGGGGGTACCCCCCCCTACCAAAAACAGTTAAGTTGATGATAACAAGTATGTTACACGTAAAATATTCAAAAGATTGGACTTAGCTGGAAGTCAAAAGTCAGAAGTCAGATTGCAGAAGTGAAAGACGCGCTGACCACTGCTTTTGGGTAGTGTTCTGGTTCGGTTTTCAAAGAGCCGAGATGATGGTGTGAGACACGCCGCCTCTGGAGACGGGCGCAGTTCTCCACCGTGCGCAATATCCTGCTGCGATATGGAGCAATGTCGCGTCATCTTCGCACTGATTCTGGTGAAGGTCTGTGATGGCGGCACGGGAAAAATGTGATGAAAAAATGATGAGCGGAATCAAAGCGGCGAGTCGCGTGAAGGCTCCTCCTGCGTAGATGGACCCGTAGTTAGTGCAATCGTTACGGTGATCCAAGATACGGTCGGGTGGTGACGAAACCCACACATCGCAAAGTGCGCGATGTGTCGGGCACCCGCATTAGTATCGGGCACCCAACCACTTCTCGAAAAGCGCGAGAAGTGGCGCACCCCCAGTTGTTGGGGTGCAAGGATCCGTGGATAGTTGCGTTTATGCTTTCGGAAAAAAGAAGGGTGAAGAAGTGGCCCACCCGTCAGGCGAACCTAGGAAATCAGCGCAACTTGCCACCGTAGGTCAGAAGTAAGGTAACGGCGAGGAATAGCGTGCCGATTCCGAAGGTCACGATCTGGAAGAAAAGCAGCCACCAAGTAACCCTGCCGATTCGCCTCACCTCTTCTAGTGAAGGTGCCAGCGGATCATGACCAGCCCGCCTTGTGGTCATTCTAAAATCCCGAAGGCGATTGAGGACAGATGCGAAACCAGCTATAGCGCATATCGACAGTGCCACAAGACAAATTAGGAACATAGATCGAGCGGTAGGCGTGGGACAGAAATCTCTGTCCTTTAGCAACGCAAACCAATATCCAAGTCCGGCAAGTGCAAACGTGAGAATGAGGTTCAGCGCGTACCCCATTTGGTCGAGGGTAATCTTTTGCCATCGCTGGAACCTGTCGTCTTGCGTTATCATGGCGTCGCCTCACTTCTCCCAACGTTGGCGTCTGGTTCAACAGTTACTAATCATTGCGGGTCTGTGTCTGGCATTCCGATGGTAATCACCCACACTAGAGCCACTTTGCCCCTCTTGTAATGCAGTCCAACAACGTAGCCGTACCCAGCTTGATCGTTCAGATCCTTCGGATGAATAATCCTCACGTCATCGCCCTCGCTAAAATCAGGGAAGCCCTTCTCGTACACGCAGGAATAGTCTGCTCCAGTCGCGGGTACCCTGACAAACCAGACCAGATTTCTCCTCGGGTCGTCCCCCCGCAAAAATAGTTCATTCCGCATTGACTCAACGTACCCGATTTCGGCTACAACATCATCATCCTGTCTGGGTTGAATGATCTCTGCTGCACGCTTGGCGGAATCCTGCCTGATTTTCATGTAGCGATACAGCATGTGCCCACCGTATCCTGCTACGATTAACGCCAAGATGATGACGCCCGTGTATCGCTTCCACATGTCCGGCAGTATACGCCGCACGAGCAACGAGGCAGCACTAACGTGCTTTAAGATTCGGGCGAAACGGGCGGCTAACGATGCCCTGAAATCTACTCAGCAGTCAACTCAGCACAAGAACACATGATTTCCTGTTTTTATACCCTTAGTTTCCGGCCAAGCACGCTAACTTCGACTGCGCGAGTGCCGCGCTTCGCCCAGCACTCACTTCGCTCAGAGGTTGTGATTTATTGAGCGAGAGAGGCGTTCGTGCAGACGGTGTTCGAGGGAGTAGGGGTCCTTCGACTCCGCGCAGGATGACAGAGTTCAGGATGACAGACTAATGAGAGCGCAGGCGACTCTGCCTAATCGACCCGATCCATCTGCCTTATCGACCGATCAATCTGCCTAATCCACCCGGTCGATCTGGGCTTTCTGCAGTTTGTCGGAGTAATCGATGTAGACGGCTTTCCATTCCGAGTAGAAGTCGATGGCGCCGATGCCGCCTTCGCGATGGCCGTTGCCGGTGGCTTTGGTGCCGCCGAAGGGGAGATGGACTTCGGCTCCGATCGTTGGAGCGTTGATGTAGGTGATGCCGGCTTCGAGATCGCGAACCGCGGTAAACGCCTTGTTTACGTCTTTGGTGTAGAGCGACGATGACAGTCCGTACTCGATGTTATTGGCGATGGCGATCGCATCTTCGAGGTCTTCGCACGGAATAATCGAAACCACCGGGCCGAAGATTTCTTCCTGCGCGATGCGCATTTTGGGATCGACGTCGACGAAGACCGTCGGCTCAACGAACCATCCGTGCTGATATTCGCCCTTGTCGAGGCGATTGCCTCCGGTTACCAGTTTCGCACCTTCATTTTTTCCGATCTCGATGTAGTTGAGGTCGGTATTCAGTTGATTCTCGTTGACGGCGGGACCCATCTCTACCGTTTCGTCGAGGCCATTGCCGACTTTGATCTTCTTGGCGCGGGCGACAAAGTGCTCGACAAACTTGTGATAGACGCCCTTCTGGACGATGATGCGGCTGGTCGCGGTGCAGCGCTGTCCGGTGGTGCCGAATGCGCCCCACAGGCCGCCTTCAATGGCGAGATCGAGGTTGGCATCGTCGAGGACAATCATCGGATTCTTGCCGCCGAGTTCGAGCGAGCAATGCTTGAAGGTCTTGGCTGCGGTTGCGCCAACGATTCTGCCGACGGCGGAAGAACCGGTGAGCGAAATGGCGCGCACCGTAGCATTTTCAGTGAGTGGAGTGCCGACCTCTGAGCCGAATCCAGTGACGATGTTGATGACGCCTTTGGGGACGCCGGCGTCGGTGAGCGCGCTTACCAGGTTGAAGGTGGAAAGGGGTGTATCCTGCGCGGGCTTGATTACGCAGGCGTTGCCGCAGACTACGGCGGGCAGCAGCTTCCAGGAGGAGATGGCCATCGGAAAATTCCAGGGCGTGATCATGCCGCAGACGCCTATCGGCTGACGGACGGCCATGGCGAACTTGTTGGGGAGCTCGGAGGGAACGGTCGGACCGAACAGGCGGCGACCTTCGCCGGCGTTGTAGTAGGCGGCGTCAATCGCCTCTTGCACGTCGCCGCGGGTTTCTTTCAGGACCTTGCCCATTTCGCGCGTCATGTCGCGCGCGTATTCTTCTTTACGCTCCATCAGGATCTCAGCGGCGCGGAAGACGATTTCGGCCCGGCGGGGTGCGGGAACGAGGCGCCACTTGGCGTAGGCGCGCTTGGCGGCGTCGACGGCGGCATCCACGTCGGTCTTGTTGGAGCGCTGAAAAATGGCGACCACTTCGCGCGTGTCGGCGGGGTTGCGGTCTTCGAAGGTCTGGCCGCTGACGGACTCGACAAATTCGCCGTCGATGAAATTCTTGAATACTCTGGTTTTGGTGTTGCCGCCATCGATCACGGGCTTGGTCAGGGTATCGGTTGCCACGGGAGCCTCCTGGAAAAGTACAGTCTCTATGCTAACGCTCTATGCTAACAATGGGGATAGAGGGCGGCAAGGCAGTTGGCCCCTGCCGGGTGCGAATGGCGGGCCAGTTGGGCGCAAACATCCGCCAGGATGCAGGCCATCGTCCAATAATTACGGTCACTTTCGTAACCCTTACCGTCATGACCCAAGTCTGATACCTCGGCTGCGGGCGATATGATGCTTATAGCTTGAAAATATCCCGGAGTCTCGCAACTTCGAATTGAGGACAGCACAGGCTCGTGCCGAGTCGAACCAAGCCGAGTGTTTACGTCGCGTGGAAGACGGTGACGTATCGCAGCGTTGTGGTAGCGACGCTTGGGGCTCTGCTGATCCTGGCTGTATTGATGCAGGTGATCTTCCCCAGACTTACGGACAACACGGTAAAGGCAGCCGCACGGCTATCCACTGGATTGCTGGAGAAAGTTGCGGGTCTGGCGCCTCCGTTGAAAGCGCCGTCGGCTCCGGTTGCGCAGCAGGCACACTTTACGGCGCTGGATGGGACGGTGCGAGTGCGTCGAGGGAATAGCCCCAGTTGGATCACGGCCGATTACAACGTGCCACTGGAAAAAGGCGATGTCGTCCAGACGGCGGGCGAAGGCATGGCCAAGATTGTTTTCAATGACGGCACGAACTATACCGTCAAGCAGGATTCCCTGATCGTGATCGAAGAAAATTCCGCGAACGATCAGCAGCAGACCAACGTGGCGGTGGCGGTGACCACGGGCACGGTCGATCTGACGACAGCGACCTATGTTCAGGGATCGAAATCGCAGGTCATTGTCGCCGGAGCGAAAGCCTCGCTGGCTCCCGATTCCGCCGCCATGGTGCACAATAGTCCGAAAGAAGACCAGCATGAGATTCTGGTCAAAAAAGGCAGCGGCAACATCGAACGCAATGGCCAGGTCGTGCGCCTGGCGAGCTGGGAAAAGGTCAGTTTCCAGAGCGAATCAAAAACCATGGAACGGGCGACCGAAGTCGGTCCGCCCACACCTATTTCTCCAGGCAACATGATGCCGGTTTTTGTGAATACGGCAGAGAAGGTGAGGGAAGTGGAGTTTTCCTGGACTCCTATGGCGCACGCCGCCGGGTACCGGCTGCGCATCGCGCACAATCCATATTTCTCGTCGTTATTGCTGGACCGCAAGGTCGACACGGCCAGCGTAGTGGTCACGGGCCTGCCCATGGGCGCTTATTATTGGTCGATCCAGTCCTACGACGCGTCGGGAAAGGAATCACTCGAAAGCGAAAAAAATCGATTTACGATTATCGCCAAGACGAAAGAGCATGTGGAGATGCCGCTCGAACTGAATCCCTTTGTTCAACATGGGCACGTAATTGAAGTAACGGGCCAAACCGAATCCGGCGCGCTGGTGATGGTAAATGGTATGGAGGTGCCGCTGGTCGGGGACGACGGCTCATTTCACTATTTCACGCCGCCTTTGCCGAACGGGGAGAGCGTGATTACGGTGACGGCGCAGAATTCGAGGGGCGGGGTCAAAACTCGCCAGGCGAAAGTGGTGATTGAGTGAGGCAAAGCTGGACGATACGCAGGGTGGGTGCCGAGATGGCAACTTTACCCGCACATGCAAGTAGAATAGAAATACCGAGAA
Organism: uncultured Acidobacteriaceae bacterium; assembly: GCA_963821295.1. Classification (GTDB taxonomy): domain Bacteria; phylum Acidobacteriota; class Terriglobia; order Terriglobales; family Acidobacteriaceae; genus Acidiflorens. Next base: position 454,582 of record CAWGDB010000007.1, read on the forward strand.
AAGATTCCCGCTGAAAGTGAAGAATGCCAGGTTCGGGGGGCGGGTAAAATTCCCGAGGAAGAAAGAATTATTGCTATGTCAAACAACGGTTTTCATAATGGATCTTCGCGCTCCCACAACCTGCGCTCGCTGTTCAGCATGTTTTCGAGCGACCTCGCCATCGACCTGGGGACAGCCAACACGCTGGTCTATGCGCGCGGCAAGGGGATCGTGGTCAACGAACCTTCGATTGTTGCGCTGAACAAGAACACCAACGAAGTCGAGGCCGTGGGCAAGGAAGCGAAGGAAATGCTGGGCCGCACGCCGGGCAATATTGTCGCCATCAAGCCGATGAAAGATGGCGTCATCGCCGACTTCAAGGTGACGGAGAAGATGCTGAATTACTTCATCCAGAAGGCGCACAACCGGAAGATGCTGGTGCATCCGCGAATCGTGATTGGCGTGCCTTCAGAAATTACGCAGGTGGAAAAGCGCGCGGTCATGGACTCCGCTTATCGCGCCAAGGCGAGCGAAGTGCATCTGGTGGAGCAGGCGATGGTGGCGGCGATTGGCGCCGGGCTTCCCATCACCGAACCGAGCGGCAACATGGTGGTCGATATTGGCGGGGGCACCACCGACATTGCCGTCATTTCTCTCAGCGGCATCGTCTACTCGCGCTCGGTGCGCATGGCCGGCAATCAGATGGATGAAGCCATCATGAATTATCTGAAGCGGAAATATAACCTCCTGGTGGGCGAGCGTACGGCCGAGCAGATCAAGATGGAAATTGGCTCCGCCTATCCGCTCGACAAGCCGCTGACCATGGAGATCAAGGGCCGCAACCTGATTGAGGGCGTGCCAAAGACCATTACGGTCGACGACAGTGAGATTCGGGAATCGCTCAGCGAATGTGTTTCGACGATTATGAACGCCATTCGGGTCGCGCTTGAGCGCACGCCGCCTGAGCTCTCGGCCGACATCAGCGATCGGGGCATCGTGCTGACGGGCGGGGGCGCGCTGCTGAAGAATCTGGACAAACGGATCCGCGAAGAAACCGGCCTGCCCGTCTCGATTGCCGACGATCCGCTCTGCAGTGTGGTGCTGGGTACGGGCAAGATGTTGTCGGACTTCAAACTGCTGCGGAAAATCTCGATTGAATAGGCGTAGGGACAGCCGCCCTCGGCTGTCCAGCCGCGCACAAGCGCGGCAACTCTTGGGGCCTGCGGAAAAGAAATCCTGCGGAGCTTCGCTCCGCTTGGACAGCCGAGGGCGGCTGTCCCTACGTGATTGACGAGTGATTTATGGACGTGCTGGGCCGCTATCGTAACCTGATCGTGCTGGTGGGAGTGCTGTTTGCCCAGGTGCTTGGGCTCGCCGTGCAGGTGCGGCGCACCACCGACAGCGAGCCTACACGTTTAATTCGTGTATGGGCGGTGGGCGCGGTCACTCCTCTGGAGAAGGCATTGGCGTGGGCGCAGACTTCTTCGGGCGGAATGTGGCATAACTATTTTTATTTGCGGGGGGTTCGCGCTGAAAATCGCCAGCTCAAGCAAGAGATTGAGCGCATGCGCCTCGAACAAGCCCGCATCAGCCAGGACGCCGATCAGGCGCGCCGTCTGCAGGCACTGCTCGCCTTCAAGGAGCAATTCATCTCCCAGACCATGGCGGCTCAGGTGATCGGATCGAGCGGCAGCGAACTCTCGCGCTCGGTCTATATCGATAAAGGGGAACGGGACGGCATCAAGCCCGATATGGCGGTCATCAGCAAGGACGGGATCGTCGGCAAGGTGCTGCGCGTCTATGGTTCGACATCACTGGTGTTGCTGATCGACGACCAGACCAGCGGGGTCGGTTCCATTCTCGACAAATCGCGGCTGCAGGGTATCCTCCGCGGCACACCGTCAGGGCAAGTGGTGCTAGAAAAGGTAATGAGCGACGAGGACGTTCCCGTCGGGGAACAGGTGCTCACCAGCGGCGGCGACGGAATTTTCCCGAAGGGTTTGCAGGTCGGCACGGTCACCGGAGTTTCCAAGGGGAGCGATCTCTTTCTCAACATTAAAGTGCGTCCCGCGGCTGAACTCAACCGCCTCGAAGAGGTGCTGGTTGTAACCAAGGTGGACGAGAGGCAAGCCGAGCCCGAAAAGACAACTACCGCGAGGGCCGCCGACATTCTGGCCGAGCGCCTGCCCACGGTTCCTCCAAAGCCAGAGACCGCTTCCGAAGGCGCCGGAAAGAATTTGGGCGTGACTTTGAACGGCGCCGCGAAGTCGGCACCGACGGCTGGCGCTGCCACCCCGCAATCCGCGCTCAAGCCGCAGTCAACAACCGAATCTGCGGGCGAGACCAAGTCGAAGCCGCTGCCCTCTGCCGGATCGCCAGTTGCGGCTGTGCCGAATGCGGGTGCATCAAAAGCGAGCACTGGCTCGGCGCTTGGAACGAGTGGGGCGAAGTTGAACCCTGGCGTGCCGACTCAAAATTCCGGTGCGATCAAAGTTGGATCGCTGCCAGCTGCGGGTGCTCCGGTTGCAAAGAAAAATGTGGCATCTCCCTCTGCAGCCGCTCCTGTGACGGGGACATTGCCTGCTACGGCCACAGGCGCTGCGAAGAAGCCTCCCGCCAAGCCTGTCAGTCTAACGACCAGCCCGGGCGTCGGGTCGAACGCGCAACGCCCGTCTCCGCAACACAGTCTCCGCACCCGCAGCCTACGCAAGCACACCCAATCCAGCCCCAGCCGCAGGACGTACCGCAATAACGTGGCGATTACTTACACTTCGGGCGAGCAGGTTGAGGTTTATCGCTTTAGTATTCCTGCAACGATTCTGATTCCCCTGACGGCGGTTTTTCTGCAAGCGTGGTTGCCACTGCGGTTTCATTTTTTCTCCATCTTCGATCTTCCTCTATTGGTCACCATCGGTTTTGCTACTGCGCGCCGCAACCCGCTCGCCGGACTTGTCACGGGCGGATTGATCGGCATTTTGCAGGACGCACTCACGCATCAGCCCATCGGGCTCTACGGCATCTCGAAAACCGTGGTCGGATTCGGAGCGTCTTCGCTCGGCATCAAACTCGACGTCGAGAATGCCGGCGCCCGCTTTCTGCTTACCATCTTCTTCTACGTTGTGCATGAGGTTGTCTATTTCCTGATTGCGCGTGGCCTGATTGGCCTGCAGATGCAGTGGAGCTGGCCACACGAGATCGGGTCGGGCGCGGCGAATGCAGCGTTGGGCATCTTCGTGTACACCCTGCTGGACCGCGTCAAGCAGCGGACCTGATGTGGTGCGGCCGTCTCGCGCCACTAGCGCGTAGCATCCGCCTGAGACGCGGCGGGCCGCGTCTCTACGTCGGCTTCATGACGACGCCATCTGGATTGCAAACGCGAGCGCAGCCGCTGCCAGTGTGGAGAAAAAATTCACCGATTCATTGGTGAGCCATCCACGGCGTTGGATCGTGGCTCCAAGCAGGCTATCGACCAGCATCCCGACAAAGCCTGAGGTCACGGGAATCCAGATCTCGGTAGGCCTCAGAATTCCGGCTGCTATTGCGACGGCTGCGATCCCTACGCCAGCGATGAGACCCGCAGCGGTCCCCAGGATCGTGATGCCTCCGTCGGTTCCTGCGGGAACTTGATGACCGGTGGTGATCAGGCGCGCCTGCTGGCGGCGCAATTGACCGATCTCGCTTGCTACGGTGTCGGTTGCGGCCTCCGCCAAAGCCGCGATCGCGGCAATCATCCAGACCCTGTTTTCCGTGAGGCCGAACAGTAACGTGCTTGCGGCAGGTGCGGTCAGGTTGGCCAGAACCTGGCGCGCATTCCGGCCTTCCCGGCGCTCGGCCAGACCCAGTTCCTGCTTGCGGCGGTAACCAAGACGAGTGGTTGACCAGGTCATCAGGAAGAGCGCGGCCAGCGTGGCAAATGCACCTGGACCGCCTCCCCAAAACAGTACGAAACAAGCGAGTCCGCCAGCGACCGCTGCCGATCGATTCACCGCATGCAGGGCATAAGCCAGAACGGCGAAGGCGATCGTTGTGACCGTGGCCGCCGCCAGCCGTTCCGGGCTTTCCGCCCATCCGTACATGAAATATGTAGTCAGCATTTTTCAAAGGCAGTTGTCAGCTATCAGCTATCAGCCCTCAGCTATCAGTAGAAACTCGTGTCAGAACACCCTGGAACTGAGAGTCCGGAAACTGGTTTCTTATCTGCCGAATCCCCTTCGCCAACACTATATTCGGTGCTCTTATCCACTGGACCTCATCCTGTGGTGCTTGGCCTTTGGATTCGCCTGCGATCTGGCGGATTGCAAACGCTCTGGTTTAGGCTACACTGCTATACGCTTATCGGGATTCCGGCATCTCATTTTGCCCGAGCGGGCCTGAGCATTGTAGTCGGGGTTTGAACAATTATTCGGGCGAATGTCGTGGGGGTGAACTATGGCAGCCTCTGTCTGGTCTGGTTATCTTACGTTCGGATTGATCTCCATGCCCGTGCGTCTGTTCTCGGGCGCGCGCAGCAGCGGTATTTCTTTCAACCAGCTTCACCGCACGGACCATCATCGGGTCAAGCAGCAGCTCATTTGCCCGCTCGATAACCAGGTCCTCGAGCGCAGCGATATCGTCAAGGGCTATGAATACCGCAAGGACGAGTACGTGATCGTCGAGCCCGAAGAGATCAAGAAGATTGAACCGAAGACCGCCAAGACGATGGAGATCCTGGAATTCGTGAAGTCCAGCGAAGTGGATCCGGTTTATTTCGAATCCTCTTATTACATGGTGCCTGAGGAAGCAGGGCGGCGTCCTTATGCCTTGCTCACAAAGGCGCTCGAGGAGAGCGAATATGTGGCCATCGCCAAACTCACGATGCACAACCGCGAGTACACAGTTTTCCTGCGCCCGCACAAAGGCGGGATGATGCTGCATACCATGTACTACGCTGAAGAGGTCCGCGAGGTAGAGTCCTTCGGCGCTCCCGACGTGGAGATCAAGGAAGCCGAAATCAAAGTCGCACATCAACTCATCGAGGCGCTGGCTGATGATTGGGACCCGGAGAAATATCACGACACGTTCCAGGATAATTTGAAGAAACTGATTGAGACGAAGCTGGAAGGCGGAACGGTTCAGGCCGTCGAACAGCCTAAGAAGCTGGCCCCGGTGGTCGATCTGATGGCCGCACTGAAAGAAAGCCTGGAGAATGCGAAGAAGCCGGCCGCATCGGAAAGGCGAGTCGAACGCGAAGCCGCGCCGCGCCAGAAGAAGCGGCACGGGTAGAAGTGCTTCTCGTCGTTCGCTATTCGTCGTTCGCTGTTTTCCGTGGTCCATCTGTTCCACTACCCAGGTTAGCGCCCAAAAGGACGGGCGCGAACCTGGGGCACCTTCCACCTTCGTTGTTGCTGGACGGGCACGGACGGACGCTTTCTTCTCCTCGATCCGCCAACGACGAATAGCGAACGACGAATCGCGTTCTCCCCATTTCCCCTTACACCGCCATTCCCGCTACAATAGCGATTCCGTGCAAAGCTAATCCTTTCGATGGAGTCGGAATGAAGCGGTTTCTGTGGCTGGGAACAGTAGTGGTTCTGTTTGCGATTTGTGTGGGATGCGGCGACGTCTTCCGTCCCATTATTATCCCCAACCCTCAGCAGTTTCCAAGTCCGCAAGCGGCGCACACGGTGGTGACGATAAGTGACAATGGGAGCATCGTGGATGGCAGCGCCATGATCATTGACGTCTCTGGCGATTCGGATGTCAGCCAAAAAAACGTCGGGTTGCGCCCGGTTCATGCGGTACAGCAGAGTGCCACCACCGTGCTGGTTGCGAACCAGTCAGTTTCGGGCACGGCGGAGGATACTCTCACCAAGCTGAATTTCTCCGGTACCGTTATCGGCACTACCAGCACCATCACGTTGCCGGCAGGTTCGGCGCCCAATTTTGTGGCGACTACCGAGGCGAACAAGGCGTACGTGTCTCTGCCTCAGTATGTGAATCCGGCAACCTCAACCGTTGTCCCCTCGGTCGCCGCCATTAACACCGCAGAAAACGGCATTGCGGCGATAATCCCAGTAGGGAATAGTCCGGACGCCATTGCCGAGACACCGAACGGATTGAAGCTCTACGTCGCGAACAAGGGAGATAGCACCCTCAGCGCATTCAATACCAGTGACGATTCGGTGAGGGGAATCACCGGTAGTTTCAATGCGCCGCTTTGGTTGGCGGCACGGTCCGACAGCCAGAGACTCTATGTGCTGAACGGCAACGGCGTGGTGAGCACCCTCGACACCACGACGACGCCTGGGCCGGATACGGTCATCGATGCCAGCATCAGCGTACCCGGCGCCATCTACATGGTCTACGACACGATTCTGAACCGGATGTACATTCCCGGAGGCGGCCAGATAGCAATTCTCAACGTGTCGCAATCCATACCAAGTACGCTCGCTACTATTACCATCTCCACGGTTCCGGCGAGTTCCCGTGGGGTGGGCGATCCTTGTGCGGGAACGACCGCGAATCCGCTTTCCGTGTTCGCCGCTGCGGCATTGCCGGATGGCAGCCGCGCCTATGTTGGATCGTTTTATCTGGATAATTCGGGCAACGTCTGCCCACAGGTGACGGTGATCACGACCTCTAACAATACGATCAAGACCAATATTGCCGTGCCTGGATTTCCGGCGTATGCCTTTTGCGCGGATCCTACCCAAGTGCGCTTTCGCATCAATATGGCCGTGGGGGGCGATAGCACGCGCGCTTACCTGGCGAGTTGCGATGGAGGAAACGTCAACATCATCGATACCTCCACCGATACCTATATCCTGAGTACGCCCGCTCCCTACAGCGTGCGCTCGCCGTTGCCGGGCAGTACGTTGAATCCTCCGCAAAACCCCGTGTTTATGATTGCCGGGCCGTAGTGCTCTGCGGGAAAAGGCATTCGCGGGGCAAAATTTCCCTCAGCGGCTAGAAGAGGCTGCTGATTTCTGCAAGGCCTACGGTGCGGCTTAAAAGCCGCATCCCTTCAGGGCAATGCCAAAACCGAAGGTTGTTTGGCGTGCTAGTGAGCGTCCTTCACTGAGAATGCTTGTTGAAAGTGCCATGAATCACCCCACAGGCACGGGGCTTCCATGCGGGCAGCTTTACTGCTTTGCTTATCGGAGCCGGACTGATTGAAGGTGGGCCAAATCCTAGTTTTCGCCTGCTCACTTTAGTATATTCACCTCCGACCTATGCCCACCTTCTACCAGCGCTTTCAGGAGTCGGCCCGCAAATTTCCAGACAATGTCGCTCTTGAAATTCAGCGTCCGGAAATTGTCGAGCGCGTGACGTTCGGGGAACTAACGCGCATGGCAGAGAGTGTTGCGAAGTGGCTCTCGACGCGCGTGCCGCGCGATGCCAGAGTGGCGATTCTGGCAGGGAATCATCCGCGATGGGTGGCAGCATATTTGGGGGTCATCGCCTCCGGCAGGACGGCCGTTCCGCTCGACACCGCGCTCCATGCAGATCAGGTAAAGAAATTATTGATCGACAGCGGTGCCATCGTTCTCTTCTGCGATGCGAAACATCTTCCGGTGGCGGCAGAAGCAGTCGAGGAAACAGAAATTCGACTGGTGATGACGTCAGCGGTAGCGGAGAGGGCGCAATCGGAAAAATTGTCGCGCCAACCGCAACCAGAATTGTGGGGAGATCTCGACTCTATTTTCGCGGCAGGCTCTGGCGGCTTCGAGCCCGTTGTTCCAGACGAGAACGATTTGGCGGCGCTGCTCTATACCTCCGGCACCACCGCCGATCCCAAGGGCGTCATGTTGACGCACGCCAACCTGGTGGGCGAGGCGAATTCCGTTTTCGGCGTGGTCTCGATTGGTCCCACGGATGCGCTGCTGGGAATTCTCCCGATGTTTCATGTGCTGGCGCAGATGGCGAACCTGTTTCTGCCCTTGTTCAATGGCGCCCGCGTAGTGTACCTCGAGACGCTGAACACTACTGAATTGCTGCGCGCCTTGCATGAGCGAGATATCACGGCTTTCTGCGTGGTGCCGCAATTTTTTTATCTGATTCACGAACGCATCTTCAAAGAGTTGAGCAAGCGAGGGAAGGCCACGCTGCGACTGGTGCGCGCTTTAATGGCGCTGAACCGGGGCTTGCGCCGAGTGGGCATTAACGCGGGCAGAGTCTTTTTTGGGAAGATTCACGCGACTTTCGGGACTCACATGCGGTATCTGGTAACGGGAGGCTCTCGCTTCGATCCAGCGATTGCTCGCGACTTCTATTCGTTCGGCATCGATGTGCTGAATGCATACGGCCTGACGGAGACGACCGGCGGAGCGTTTCTCAGCCGTCCCGGGAAGATCGTGTTTGGTTCCGTGGGCCCGCCGCTACCTGGCGTCGAGGCTCGCATTGTGGATGAGCATGTGGTGGAAGAAGGCAGACCCAAGGCGGGCGAAATCGCGATTCGGGGCGCGCTGGTGATGAAGGGATATTGGAATCGGCCGCAGGCCACCAGCGAGGTTCTGCGTGGTGGATGGCTCTACACGGGCGATTTGGGGTACTTCGATTCTGCTGGAAATCTGTTCATCACGGGACGAAGCAAGGAAGTGATCGTCCTTGCCAACGGAAAGAATGTCTATCCGGAGGAAATCGAGACACACTATTTGAAGTCCCCATATGTGAAAGAGATTTGTGTGATGGCGCTGGAAGCGCGCGCCGGGGATCCCACTTCGGAGCGACTGCATGGGGTGATCGTTCCTAACTTTGATTTGCTGCGGGAACGCAAGATCGTCAACGCAAAAGAGGTGATCCGCCTGGACATTGAAGCGCTCTCGCACAAGATCGCGTCTACCAAGCGGCTGGGAAGTTATGACATATGGCAGGAGGATTTGCCGCGAACTACGACACGAAAGCTGAAGCGGTTCCAGATCGAAAAGCGCGTTCGGGAGTTGCTGGACAAGGGCGGCGAAGCGGACGCCGGCATGGAACGACCCCTGACCGACGACGAGCGCGCATGGCTGGAACGTGAAGATGTGCAGCGCGCACTTGCCATCGTGCGAGACGCCACGCGGAATCAGCTTGCCTCAATTCGCCCGGGACACAATCTGGAACTCGATCTTGGACTGGATTCCATGCAGCGAGTAGAACTGCTGACCGCGCTGGAAGGGCAATTGGGCGGCGAGGTGCCGGAGTCTCAACTCGCGGAAATCTACACGGTGCGCGACCTGGTTGACGCGATCCTGGAAAGCGGCCAGCGCGGCGGAGTTCGGCTCAAGTCGATGACGCCGCCGTGGTCCACTATTTTCAGCGAACCGGTGACGGATCCCGAGGTTCTGGCGCTCGAAAGGCATAACTTCTTTGCCGAGGTGTTCTTTTTTCTGTTGGGACAGCTGATTTATATGTTTGCGCTCGACCGCTTTCAGTTGAAGGTTCGCGGCGCTGAAAACCTGCCTGAGCAAGGGCCTTACCTGCTGTGTTCCAACCACCAGAGCTACATCGATCCGCTGGTGCTTGCTCCAGTGCTGTCGTGGCGCATGTTCCGCAAAACATTCGCAGTGGGTACCAGCGACATTTTTGGCAAAGGCTTCATGCGGCGGCTGGCGCGGTGGCTGCGAACCGTTGTGCTCGATGCGGATGCGAACCTGGTGCCGGCTATGCGTGCGGCAGCATTCGGCCTTAGTCATGGGCGCATTCTGATTCTGTATCCTGAGGGCGAGCGCACTAATGATGGCAGCATCAGGCTTTTCCGCAAAGGCGCGGCGATTCTGTCCATACACACTCAGTCGCCGATTGTCCCGGTAGCCATCGAAGGGTTCTACGAAGTGTGGCCGCGGCATAAGAAGTTTCCCAGGTCTGGCAACTTGCAAATGACCATCGGGAAGGCGATGACGCCGCCACCCCTGGATGAAGCCAGCGAAGCAACCTACGAGCGGATGACCGCCGAACTGAAGGCTAAAGTGGCAGCGATGCGGGAAGACTTGCGCGGAAAGGACTCAGAAGAGGAAGGTTCGACAACGGCGCGCCATTAGTGTAGTGCGTCGGAAATTATGAGCGTTAAAAGTTTGTCTCGATCCGCGTAGTCCGTAGTGCCCGGCGAGGAGCCCAAAGGCTTTAACCACAGAGGACACGGAGGATCACGGAGAAAACCCGCGACTCATAAATGTCGATCTGTTTGACGCGCCATTAGCTTATCGGCATCACTATTCTGATGTTCTGGATTTCTAGGCCCCAGCGCCCCGGGCACGGTCGCCGAACGCCTGGACGAATGCATCGACCACGCCCTTGTGAAACTTCTCACCGGCTCCGGCGATGATCTCCTGTTCGGCTTGCTGTGGAGAGAGCGCTTTTCCATAGGCATTGCTCGTCAGCTTCTGATACGTGTCCGCGACCGCCAGAATGTGGGCTTCGATCGGAACATTGACGGAACGCGCCCCCTGGTCATGCAGAATCTGCTCCGCAACGATGATCGGAAGCACCCGGCGAACGGCGTTTCCTACAGCTTCCGCGCGCGCATCGTGCTTGCGTGCCTTTTGAAAACTTGCCACGACCTGGGCATGGGTGATATCCGCCGCCTTGTAGAGCGTGTCATTGCTGATGCCGAGCTCGCTCAGATCGCGCAACAGGACCGCGGAGCGCAGCAACTCGATGCGGTCGGAGCTGAGGCCCATAGCCTCGGCGATTTTGACGGAGGCATCGACGGTGCGCTGGCTTTCTTTCGTACTTTGTTTTTCGTTGGCGATGAGGTGCTGCAGGACCAGCAGCAGGCTGCCGAAGCTCTCGCGCATATCGGCTGTCATGTTCTGGGCACGTTCGTAAAGTGTACCCATGGCATATCCCGTGACCACCAGAACGCCCGCCCAGATTCCAAAATTAAAGATGCGCTCCTGCGGCAGCACCACCACATGATGTGCGGGGAGCATGTTATTCAGAAAGTCCAGCAGAACCACCAGAAATACACACGCAAAGGCGGTGAGAGTGGCGTGACGCCGCCCGAAATAATATGCCGAGTATAGGGTCGGCAAAAAGTAGAAGCAGGCCGCCATGGGCAGAGACTGGGCGAAGAACTGCAAGAGGGCGGCGATGAGAAACAGCGATACCAGCAGCCCGAGTTCCTTAGTGAGTTTACCCATGTATCGCCCGAAGTGGATTCTGTGCGCATTCGGCACCATGCCTGCCGGTCGCATACTTCTCCACAGTTGCATTCTGAGGCAAATCGCCACCGCGCGAAACTTACCTAAGTAATGGCCAGCGACTTACACTTTGGGAAGCCGGACCTCCCTTCGTGTGCGAGGAAGCTCTGATCAACTGTCGCAAGAAGCTCGAACCACAGAGGACACGGAGGTACACGGAGGACCCCAGGGGCTTAATCAGAGAATCCCTAAGGAATTATTTTGCGGGCATCAGATCGCCGGTGGCGAGCACATAGGTAGTCGTCTTATCCAATTTGAGATTGGAGTGGGTGGAGGTGAGGACGACTAAGCCATCGCTCCCGCGCGTGGACTCGACATTCTTCATCAGGACGCGAACATCCGAAACGCTTGAGATGGGCCCGACGTCGGGGCCGCCCGCGCCGGGAAAGGGCGGGGACGTGGGCAAGTTGGGGTTATAGATGCCGGTTGAGCTTCTGCCAATCGGGGAACCCGCAGCATCGTTCGAGCGGTTCTCATCCGTTGGCATCCGGATGGGGTAATACCATGCAGTCAAGTAAACCTGGATGGGCGTTGACCCGTTCTTCCAGCGCACTTCGTTCATGCGGATCGCGAGGTGGGATGGACCGGTTGCTGACTTTGCGGCTGACTCGATCACTTCGCCCGAAAAAGTGGCACCCATCGGAATCACTTTGCCCTGCACCAGAGTGGCGATGGTCAGCTGAGCCTCGACTTTGGTCCCGACTGGGGTTTTGCCGGCGACCACCTTTTGCCGCATGTTCACAGGAAACTCGAGCGCCAGGGAACTGCTGGGAACCGAGGGCTTCGGCTGTTCAGATTTGGACTGACTGAACAGAAAGGCAGATGAAAAAAAGGCGGCGGAGGCAACGCATCGGACGACGAACGTTCTACCAGACACCTGCCACCTCCGGCGGCCGGCAAATTGGCAGCGGGATGATTGCTATCGAAGTCGAGTTTATCGCAAACGCGGGAGCAGAGACACTCGTTCACTTTTCGCGAGGGCCGGCAGAAGCGATGGTTGGATGCCGCGTGGTAGCCGTGGTCTGGCCGGCTACCTGTCTACTTGTTGACGCTGGAGCCCGACTCGGAAGGAGCGGAGGCGGCACGCGCGGTGAGCGTAGCCTCCTGAGCGCTGTTCTGGAGCGCATCATCGACGGCAGCGCGGAGATCGACCAGCATGCGCAAGGGCTGGCCCGAGGAGTATTCGGCGTGAAACATGACCTTCCACGACTGGCAGATCATGCGCAGACGCAAGGTCGGTTCCTCCGCGGAAAACTGTGCGCGCCGGCAGTCGATCGTGTGAATCCCGCGGCGCTCCAGTTCGCGCAAGCCATCCTGAATAGCGTTCAGGTCGTCATGCATCAGGCTGAAGAAGATGCGCCGGATCGTGAAGCTAAAACGAACAAAAGCAACCATCGCGGCCGGATCAAAGAAGGCGTCGCCTGCGTTGGATTTCAGTTTGCGCCCCTGTTCGAGAGTTCCGCTGTGAAGAAGGTCACTGAGCCGGCAGCAACGGACAGCCGACTGCCTGAGGGTTTCAAGTGGAGTGAGCCAGACGGGAAGTTCGACTGGCGATTTCTGCTCTCCGAGCACGGGCGCGAGCGCCTGTGCGACATATGCGAGATCGATGTCGGACTCGTCGAGACCGGAGGGTGCACAGAAGGAAAAATACTGCACCAGGAGGAAATCGATTTTGTCGCGGTCCGAAGGCGATTTTACTGGCTTTCGCAGGTGATGAACGAGCAGGTCGCGGAGCACAGCTTCGTTGGCCAAAGGCGTGGTCTGAAGAAACTGGCGCAGTTGATGAACCTGAATTTCAGCGTCCACCCGCTGGAGCCATGTTTCGGCTTGGGCTGCAGCTCCTTTGATTGTGCCGGGAACGGTGTCCGCTTCGAATGGACACTTGGGTACCTCAATGACAAATTCGCAGACCAGGGCCTGGTAGATCGGATGGAGGGCCTGGAACACAGACCATGGCATTTCCGGCGAAGGTTGGGACGAAGGCTCAAAAGCAGTCATGATGATTTCACGATCCAATTGGGAACAGGTTTGAGGAAGCGGGCGCCGACCACGGTGCGTTCCGCGTAATACTGAACGGCGACAACGGAGGCTTCGGCACGAAGGGAGCCGTCCCTGGTTTCGATCAAAACGTGATCGGCAAATTCGAGAGGTTGCGCAACGACAAATAAAACTTCCTGGGTTGTGCTGAACTCGATGACGGTGTCCTGCAAGGCAAGCCATGCATTCTGGGGAGTGCTGGCGCTGGCATTGCCATTGCCGTTTCCATGGTCGGGGGTATTCTCATGGGCGCGGCTCAGGCGAATTGGAACTCGCACCGGAACAGCGTCAGGAAAAAACCTGGCAAGCCGGCCTACGAAGTCGGACTCGAGCGCGCGGGCGGTGGCACTGGCCTGGTTGGGCACGGTAAACCTCGATCCCAGAATTGAGCAGCCGCGTCCGGCCTTTCCCGGGTTAGGAAAAGTTAAGAGTAGACTTCGGCTGTCCCGTTATCTCTTACTACCTAGTCTCTTACACCTAATCTCTTATCACCGATGCACGGCCACCGCCTAACCCTTGAAGGACATGCACTATAGAACAAGTCGAACAAAGCAATGGCAGTTAACCGAATATGTTGCGGTTTGGAAGACGGATATTGACCGTTAAAACGAGGAGGTATGTCTCAGAATGATGCAACTGCTTCCGAATCGTCTCAATTCGCAAGTTGCGATTTCTCGTGGGAGGAGGCGGCTGCTACCTTCCGGAGATTGCTATTGCAGGGTGGCCGGGCCCGACGTTTGTTCCCGCAGGCCGATGTTGTAGCGCTTGAGTTTGCGATAGAGAGTAGCGCGACTGATGCCGAGCATTTTGCCGGCACGGGCTTTATCGCCGTTGACCTGGGAAAAGACCCGTGCGATGGTGGCGCGTTCGATGTCCTCGAGGTCGTTGGTTGCAGGCGCAATGAATTCTTGCGACTCGAAGGAGTTTGCGGCGTCATGGAAATCGGCACGTGCGATCGAGGGCGGCAGATCGTCCAGATCGAGAATACGGCGATCGGTGAGTGCGACGCCCCGTTCGAGGCAGTTCTCAAGTTCGCGAACATTGCCGGGCCAGTCGTAAGCGAGCAGAGCCTTAATCGCATTGCCCGAGATCTGGACACCGCGACCCGGCGCGAGGCGTTCGAGGAACCAGTTGGCAAGGATCGGGATATCGGAACGGCGGTCGCGCAGTGGGGGCAATGTAATAGTGACGACGTTCAGGCGAAAGAAAAGATCCTTGCGGAAGGTTCCCTTCTTGTAATCGTTCTCGAGATCGCGGTTGGTGGCGGCCATGATGCGTACGTCGACCTTCACCTTCTGGTTGCTGCCGACTGGACGAACCTCTTTCTCCTGAAGAAAGCGCAGGATCTTCGCTTGCATTTCGAGGGGGAGCTCGCCAACCTCGTCGAGGAAGATAGTTCCAGTATCGGCGGATTGGAGAAGTCCCTGCTTAGAACGAAGTGCGCCGGTGAAGGCACCTCTCTCGTATCCGAACAGTTCGCTTTCGATGAGCGTGGGAACGAGGGAGCCGCAGTCGACGGCGACGAAGGGACGGGTGGCGAGATTGCCGCGGAAGTGCAGGGCGCGGGCGACGAGTTCCTTGCCGGTTCCACTTTCGCCGGAAATCAGGACGGGAGTACGCGTGTCCTTGAGGCGGGAGATCAGGCGCAGCACGTGCTGGATGCTGGCGGAGTTTCCGATGATGCCGTGGATAGCGGTCTCGGTCGCAGAGCGCTCCCGAAGAAACAGATTCTCTTCTTCGAGGCGAACCTTATCGGCCATGCGGCGCAGAAAGAGGCGCAATTCATCGAGAGGAGAAAACGGTTTGGAGATGTAGTCGTAGGCGCCGAGCTTCATCGCCTGCACGGCGGTTTCGACCGAGCCGTGTCCGGTCATAACGGCGACTTCGATGCGAGGGTAGGAGCGCTTAACCTGCTCAAGGAATTCAAGGCCGGAGATGCGAGGCATGACCATGTCAGTCAGGATCATGTGAACCGGCTGTTCTTCGAGCAAGGTGAGAGCGGCGTCGCCATCTTCGGCTTCGAGGCAAGTGAAGCCTAACGATTCGCCGACGGTTGTGCAGAGCCGCCGAATAGTCTGCTCATCGTCCACCACCAACAACCGGATACCCAAATCTTCAGTCATCACGCCGCCTTGCCCATAGTTTGTTCGACTACGGAAATGAAGTCGTGCACGCGAAATGGCTTTTCGACGCAGGGCGCACCCGTGCGGCGCAGGGTCGCGGCGGTCTCCTCATTGGCGATATCTCCGGTAATGAAGACCACCTTGCTGGCAAGAGCCGGACGGTTGCTGGCGATCCAGGCGTAGACCTGCGCGCCATCAACCCCGCCAGGAGTGCGCATATCGGAGACGACGCCATGGAAGTCGTCACTCGCGAGCATTCGAAGAGCTTGCGCGCCCGACTCGGTGCACACGACGGAATAGCCGTTGCGTTCGAGAGCAGAGCGGACAAATTCCATGACTGCCGGCTCGTCTTCAATGAGAAGTACAGGGGCACAAGCGGGTTTGGTTCCAGCATGCGTCATTGTGGGTATACTCCTGCGGCGGCGCCGAAGGAGGCCGAGTCGGCCGCCAGAGGCAGGCGGACGATGAAGGTGGCTCCTTCGGAATCGAGGTTGTTGTGACAGATGATCTCTCCACCATGTTCGCGGACAATGCCATAGCAGATGCTCAGGCCCAGTCCGGTTCCCTTGCCAATTTCCTTGGTGGTGAAAAAGGGATCGAAGATGCGGTCGGGATCGGAAATGCCGGTACCGTTATCGCGGAACGAGACTTCGACGTAGCCGCTGCTGCGAGCGCTCATGATTTCAATGCGGGCGGGATGGCCGCATTCGCGGACAGCGTCGTAGGCGTTGTTGATGATGTTCAGGAAGACCTGCTGGAGTTGGTGCGAATCGCCGACGATTTCAGGGAGAGACTCGTCGAGACGCTCGAGGACTTGAATGCCATGGCTGATGAAGTCGTAAGAGCGAAGTTGCACGGTGCGGTGGAGGATCGAGTTCAACTGCACCGCCTGACGGCGCGGCGGCATCTGGCGCGCAAAGCTGAGCAGATTCTGGACAATCTGCTTGGTGCGCTGGGCCTCCTGGAGAATGACACGCAGATCGCGGCGAGCGCTTTCGGGAAGCTCGGGATTTTCCATGAGCAGATCGGTGAATCCAAGAATGGCGGTGAGGGGATTGTTGACTTCGTGAGCGACTCCGGAAACCAACTGTCCCACGGCGGCCATTTTTTCGGCGTGCACGAGCTTGGAGCGAAGTAGAGCGGAGTCGGTGACATCGGTCATCACGACCACAATGCTGGTCACTTTTCCATCTTCGTTGCTGATGGGACTCAGATTGACGGCGAATTGTCCACTGGCGCCGTCTCCGCGGATTAACGGAAGATCGAAGTTGTCCACCTGTTGACCGCGGGCTACGGTGGCGAAGGCCTGGCGGAGAGCTTCGCGCCGGGGTGGGGCGCAGAGGTCGGAGAGGGAGTGTCCGACAATGTGGTTCTGCTGAAAACCGAGTCCACTCCAGCGGCGATTGGCATAACTGATGACGCCGTCGGTGTCGGTGACGAGAATGAGGCTTTGAGTATGACTGAGGATTTTGCCGGAGAAGTCACGCTCCCGTTGCAACTCGGTCTGTGACTGGCGGAGGCTGGAGATGTCGAGCATGAGGCCACGATGCTGCACGACATTGCCTGCGATATCACGCATGGCATAACAGTTCATGAATACGTTTACGGGAGAACCATCCTTGCGGCGCAGCATTTCCTCGTGGTTGTGCATTTCACCGGTCTGCTTGAGCCTTTCCGCAAGCTCCTGTCGCCGCTGTGGAGAAAAATAGACTTCGGTGGGAATATCGAGGCGAAGGACTTCGTCGCGACTGTCGTAGCCGAGAATGCGCACGAGCGCGTCGTTGACTTCTACAAAACGGCCCTGCGGCGTAGAGACGTAAATTCCCTCCTGAATGTTGTCGAAGAGTTCCCGGTAGCGGCGTTCCGCCTCGCGGCGGTCGCTGATGTCCTTGAGCACGTGCACGGTTTGCAGTTCGCCGCTGCTGTCGGCATGAATGCGCGAGGTGGAGATAAGATAACTGCGCTCCAATCCGGGCAGGACATATTCGTCGAGTCCCTCGCCCGAGCGGCAAAGTGGGCACGAATGAGGAGAAGCGGCGGGAGAGAGCGCGTCGAGCGCGCGCATGTTAACGCCGATCAATTGATCGGGAGCAATCCCGACAAAGTCGGCAAGCGCACGGTTGACGCGCAGGATGTTGTGCTGTTCGTCATGCACGACGAGGAAGTCGCCGATGGCGTCGAAGATCTCGAGCCAGTGGCGATTGGCCTGCTGCACGCGGGTGAAGAGGCAGGCATTCTCGAGAGCAATGCTGGCGTGGCCGGCGACAGCGCGCAGCAATTGCTGGTCGTCAGGCGTGGGCGCGGCCCCCCGGTCGGCGAGACAGAGAACGCCGATGAGTTCGCCTGCTGAACCTGTCAAGCGCACCAGAGTGCAATCCACCCATCCGAGAGTGGAAGCGAGAGAGGATCCAAGCAAGTCGTTGGCGGCAACGAAGGCGATATCGTTGGTGTATTTCGGCAGGGCCGCGCGCACGGCCTGCGCGAAGCTGCGGACCAGCGGTTTGTCGTCGACCTCGGTTCCGCCACACATCAAGACAGTTTCCAGTTCGGGTGCCTGGAACAGGCTCAGAGCGATGCATCTGCCGTGGAGAAGCGAGGCCGTGCGGAGCGCAAACTGGCGCATGAAATCGGGCAGATGGAGAACGGTGTTCAGCTCGAGCGCCAACGTGACCAGGACCTCGGAGCGGCGGCGGTGCTTCTCCGCTTGTTGGAGATTGCGGGTGAGTTCCATGGCGATGGCAACTTGCGCCGCGAGGGCGCGAGCGCGGCGAACATCTTCGTCACTGATGGGCGCGACTTCGACGCGATCCAGCACGCCAAACATGCCAAGCAATTCGCCGTTGGACCCAAGGAGCGGCACCGCCAGAAGTTGCTTGATGCCAAAAGCGGCGACGAAGTCGAGGTTGGCGCCAGGAGTCTTGGCGGCGTCTTCGGTGAGGAACACGTCTTTCTGTTTGAGCTTGCGGGAGGCAACTCCATCGTGCAGGGGAATATCGACAGGTCGCGCTTGGCCGTTCTCGAATCCCCAGCGAATATGGAAAGTGGAGTCTTCGAGCAGGCCGATGAAGCAGCGATGATAGCCGAGGAAGCCGGCGGCGCGGACCACCGAGGTCTGCATGAATTCGTCGAGCTTGCCGGCGGAGCTGAAGTCGCAGGAGATATCCAGAATGTCATGCAGTTCCTGAGCCTGGGCGTGCGCCTTACCGTAAAGCTCAGAATTGGTGATGGCGACGGCAACAAAACCCGCGAGGGCGGAAACGAGCGCTTTGTCCTCGTCGGCGAATGGGGCCGCCAGGCGGGGATAGACAAGAATGGCGCCGTGAGAGCGCGAGGTACGGAATGGGGCGGCAATGAGGGTTCCGGGAGGCGAGTCCTCGCCGAAGTGGGAGGCGCCGTCAATGTTGACGGTAATACGCTGTCCGGCGGAGACCGCACGGCTGGCTATCTCAAGAGCCGAACGCAGGTTGTTGTCCTGGGAGCGCGCACGGATGGCATGCAGCAGGCGTGGCGCCTCTGCTGAAACGGCCTGCAACTGAAATAGATTTTCGTGTTGAACGAAGATCAGTACTACCGGCGAACGGAGTAGGTCGCGCAGACGATCCGCGATGCTTTGCACCAGCACGGACGTGTCGGGTAACCCATGAAGATCAGCCGCAACTTCCATAAGGAGGGCTGTACGACGGCGCTCCTCGCGGGAGAACTGATTCAGACGAAGCGTCTCGATCGCCGAGCAGAGTTGCGCGGCCAGGATAGTGACTTGTGCGAGGGCGTCGTCGTCGAAAGTCGCGCCCGCAGTGGTATGTACGAAAGAGATGGCACCAACCACTTCGCCACTGACCCTTAACGGCGCAGCCAGAGCGGCATAGGCCGGGGAATCCGACAACAAGGGGTAGCGGGCTAACGCGATCTGATTCTCGACTACCGGTTGCCGTTGTTGAACGGCCTCCATCACTACCGATGGATCTGCGGCGCGCAAGCGCATGCCGATAATGCTCGATGCCTGATGACCGTCGGCTTCGACTCCGACCAGTTCTCCATCCGGCGTGTAACTCCAAAAATAAGCGCCGCTGGCGCGGAAGAAAGCCCGGGAGAGCCGACAGAACAAGGCGAGAAGTTGGCGCGGATCGTTGCTGTCAAGAGAGGCACGAGAGAGTTCGAGGAGAAGCTTTTGAAACGCCTCCTCAGAATGAGACTGTGCCGGGGATTCGGAATTTCCTTCTCTGCTTGTCAGGCCGCACCATTCGCTGTGGCTAAACGCTTGAAAACAATTGAATTACATCTAGAACCTACTCTGCATTCTCAAATTGAGTCAAGGGAATAGCGAGGGCAGGTGCCAACATGGGAAACGGCGCGGAAGGGTGTCTCATTGCGACATAGAGCGGGAGGATGCGGGTCAACAACCGGAATTGACACGACCGCAGCCCGGACACAACCAGACTCCGGAGACAAACTGAGATGTGAGCGAACTGAACGCGTTTTGCCTAGCGATTCGCGTCATCGATTCGCGTTTCTTGCAGAACTCACCAAAGTAACTCAAAAGAGAGACTTTTGGTTTCTGCATGCGCCTGGCTGGCAGAAGATAGATCTGCAGTAAGACGAAGGGGGTTCCGTGTTTTGCAAAAGCTGGCGAGGCTTGCTGGCGGCAGGTGTGTTGCTCTTAGGACTATGGGGCGCAACGATAGTGCCGAATCTGTGGGCGCAGGGATCGAGCGCCCGCCAAGTAAAGAGCAAAGTAGAGCCGGCCTATCCGGAACTGGCGCGAAGAATGCGAATCGCTGGAGTCGTTAAGGTGAAGATCACGATCGCACCGGTCGGCACGGTGACGGGCGCAAAAATCATTGGCGGCCATCCGGTGCTGGCAAACGCCGTTCTGGACGCCGTCAAGAAATGGCGCTATGAGCCCGGCCGGCAAGAGACGACGGAGAATCTGGAATTTCGCTTTGACCCGAACAAGTAGGGAAGGTGTCTGTCTGAGGAAGGCAGGAGTATGAACATCAGGAAACAACTGTACGTGAGCTTCGGCATCATCCTGGCGATGGTGCTGGTGCTGCTCGCGGTAAATCTGGCGGCGGTGTGGCGCGAACACGAGGCCAAGGCAGCAGCACAGCGCTCCATCGACATGACCGAGGCCACTTCGATCGTGCGCTTCCAGATGATGCAGAACCGCCTGCACCTGCAGAACTACCTGCTAAGCGGCGACACGCGGGACGTCGAGAAGATGAACGACGGCGCACGCCTCCTGGCCACGGCCCTTCACCACGCGCAGGAACTCGCCAGCTCCGATGAGCAGCGCACGAATCTCGAAAAAGTTCAGGGGCTCGAGCAGAGTTGGGTTAACGATTTCGCCAACCCGCTGGTCGAGAAGCGTCGCGGAGTCGACAGCGGGAATGAGACGGTGGCCGAGTTACAGATCTTCTATCTGCAAAGGGACCCAAGTTCCTGGGTTACGCGGTCGAGCAATGTTCTCGATGATGTGGACAATGAGAACCGCCAGTTGCTGGACAAGCGGCATTCCGAGGACCAGTGGGCGGCGACGGCGACAATTGTAATCGCGGTATTCAGTTCATTCGCGGCGCTCGCGCTGGGTGGGATTATCGCCTACCGCACGGCGACGGGGATCACCGATCCGCTGAATCGGCTGATCCATGTGGCGGAACAGATCGGGCAGACGGGAGATCTGGAGCACAACATCGACGTGCACGGGAAGGACGAGATCGGGCAACTGGCGAGAACGTTCGACTCGATGGTGAAGTATCTGAAGGAAATGGCGGCGGTGTCAGAGGCCATTGCCGGCGGCAATCTGGGGGTGGAAGTGCACCCGCGCTCGGCCAATGACACGCTGGCGAATGCATTCACACGGATGGTGGAAGGGCTGCGCGGGCTGGTGCGCAACGTACGCGATGCGGCGTCGCAAGTAGCCAGCGCCGCGACCCAAGTGGCTAGTTCTTCCGATGAATCGGCCCAGAACAGCATGCAGACCTCTTCCGCGATCGACGAAGTGACGAGCACGATGCACGAGATGAGCGTGAATGTGCAGAACATGGTGAAGAGCACGCAAACGCAGGCTTCGAGCGTTAATGAGACGTCGGCCTCGATTGACCAGATGGTGACCTCGATCCAGCGCGTGGCGGACACGGCCAAGGTGCTGCTCGATATTTCGAACCGCTCGCGCGAAGAGGTGCATAGCGGGATCGGGACAATGGAAAAGGCGACCGACGGTCTGAACCGCATTAACACTACCATCCGATCCGCGGGCGAAATCATCGACGCGCTGGGCACACGCGCCGACGACATCGGCAAGATCATTGAAGTGATCGACGATCTGGCGGAGCAGACCAACCTCCTGGCCTTGAATGCAGCGATTGAAGCGGCGCGCGCTGGTGAGCACGGACTGGGGTTCGCGGTGGTCGCAGACGAAGTGCGCAAGCTGGCCGAGAAATCGGCGCAATCCACCAAGGAAATCTCCGAGCTGATCCAGAGCATTCAGAAGGAAGCGCGCAAAGCGGTCGAGAACATGGAGAAGAGCACGACCATCGTGGATGAGGGGCTCGGTTTGGGGCAGGATTTAAACGCGGCGTTGCGGAAGATTTCAAACGTGGTCACCGAGGTATACAAGTTCGCGCAGGAGATCGGCGCGGCCACCAACGAACAGTCGCACGGTTCGACGCAGATTGCGCGGGCGACCTCGCGCTTGAACGAGATCACGCACGAAATCAACTCGGCGGTGGAAGAGCAGGCTTCGGGAGCGCAAGCGGTGGTGCAGGCCATGGAACGCATGCGCGAACTGGTGCGTTCCTCTACCTCAGGTTCGACAGAACTTGCCGCATCTTCGGACCAGATGTCGAAGATGTCACGCGGACTGCTGGATTCGATGGACCGTTTTTCCCTGCAAGCGCCGGATGGGAATGGCCTGGCAGCGCGGCAGGCGGCTGCTGGAACTCGCTAAAGAGGACTCCTTCCATGAGTCAGGAAACCCAAGTTGTAGGTTTCAAAGTCGGGCAGGAGACGTACGGAATCCCGATTGCCGCGCTGCATGAGATCGTGCGCGTGCCCGAGATCACGGCGGTGCCAGACGCGCCCGAACACGTCGAAGGGGTGATCAATCTGCGGGGCAAGATCGTTGCCGTGGTGGATCTACGAAAGCGTTTTGGAAAATCCTCAAGCGCCCTGGACCGGCATAGCCGCATTCTGGTAGTTGAGCACCGGGGCCGGCTGGCAGGGATGATCGTGGACTCCGCCTCGGAAGTGCTCAAGATTCCCGCGAGCGAGATCGAGACCGCGCCCGCCATGATGCAGGAAGGCGGGCTGGACTGCGTGACCGGGCTGGGCAAATACAAGGGACGATTGGTCATCCTGCTGGATGTTGACAAGGTCTTGAGTGTACGCGAGCGAAGCAATGAGCTGGGGACAACCGAGGCGGCCACGGCCGTTGGTGGTAAAGCGGGGGCGCAAAGCGCCCTGGCGGGAAAGTAGCGAGTGACGCGAGTCGACATGAACACGAGCGAAGGACAGGCCCCGGCACTCAACGAAGCGGAACTAAGACTTCTGCAGGCCCTGGTATATCAAGAGTGCGGCATGCACTTTGACGAACGGCGCGCATCCTTTCTGCAGGACCGCCTGCAACGGCGGCTGAAAGAATGCCGGCTCGATTCGTTCTATAGCTACTATCGCCTGCTGATCAGCAAGCAAGGCAAGCAGGAACTGGCACTGCTGCTGGAAAACCTGACCGTCAACGAAACCAGCTTCTTCCGGAACAAAGCGCAGCTCAACCTGTTTCAGCACGAAATTCTCGAAGCTCTGCTGCAAAGCAAGCAGGAGCGGCACGACTACACATTGAGAATCTGGAGTGCGGGATGCTCGACCGGGCAGGAACCATACACACTGGCGATGCTGGTGGCGGACGCGCTCACCTATAACCAGATGCGCAATCCTCGACCGCGCGACTTTACCGTTCCCAAGCCCATGGTGCCGGCACCCTGGCAGCTGGAAATTCTGGCCAGCGATATCAGCTATTCGGTTTTGCGGGCGGCGCAGGAGGGCTCTTACGCCGAGCACCAGATGTCGGCGGTCGATTACAGCTTCCGGCTGCGATACTTCGACAAAGTGGGCGCCCGTTACGCGATCAAAAAAACTGTGAAGGAGTTGGTGCACTTCGACTTTCACAACCTGAAGACCGAATACCTTCCGCAGCGTAACGACATGATTTTCTGCCGCAACGTGATGATGTACTTCGATGAAGCGGAGCAGAAGCGGCTGGTGGAGAAATTTCATCGCTGCCTGAACCCATTGGGGTATTTGTTCATCGGCCATGCCGAAAGCTTGCTGGGACTGACGGAAAAGTTTCAGATGGTGCACCGCAACGCGGGAACGGCGTATCAGCGAGTCGAGGCGAGAGCGTGAGCGGCCCGCCCGACGACCGGATGAATGAACTCAGGGATTTGTTTTTCGAAAGCGCGACGGAGCTGGTTCAGAAGCTGAATGACGAAGCGCTGCGACTGGAGAAGTCCCCCCGGGACGCCGAGACCGCTCGCAGCCTGCGGCGCATTGTGCACACGCTCAAGGGAGACTCGGCGGCTTGCGGCTTCCGCGAGCTGAGCGAACTGGCGCACGAGTTCGAAGATGTTCTGACGCTGGAAAATCCGGCCGCAGCGGCACTTGTTCCCGAGATCGCGTTGCGGGCCGCCGACGTGTTTGCAGCTCTGCTTGAGGCCTACCAGGGAAAGAGGAAACTGCCGAGCTTCCAATCCTTGCGCGAAGAGATTGCGCGCCTGGCACACCCGGGACTGGAAGATCCGGCCGCAGTCAAGAAGACGACAAACGCCGGGCAGACGGGCATCCCCTGGTCGGAATACGAGAATCTCGCTATCGGCAAGGCGGTCGAAGACGGCAAAAGCATTCATCATGTAGTCGTGCAGCTGGACCCGCAGTGCGGCATGCCGATCGCTGCGCGCCAGATGATTCAGGCGGCCCTGGCGGGTCTTGGAGAAGTACTGGCGCTTCATCCGGGCGAGGGCGCGACAGGGCCAATCACTCAGATACAGGCGGCGCTGGCCTCGCAAAAATCGCCCGAACAGATTCGCGCGAAGTGCAGGATTCCAACCATCGCCCAGAGCGTCAATGTGACGCCGCTGCGTCTGGGAGCATTGGAGAGCGAGCCAGCGGGTACAAACTCTACGAGCCCAGAAGCAAAGTGGAACTCCGCGCAGCAAGCCGGCACAGATCAGCCAGTGAACGACGGGCAAGCTGCCGAGGAACCGGCCGCGCATGCCGTGACGACCGGGGCCGAGAACATTCTGCGAGTGGATGCGGAAAGAATTGACGTCGTGCTGAACCTGGTCGGAGAAATGATTCTGGCCAAGTCGATGTTGCAGCAGACGCTGCTCGAATTCGGGCAACGTTTCCCGAAAGATAGCTTGCGGGGGAAGTTCAGCGACGCGCTGGCTTTCCAGGCCCGGGTTCTGAACGATCTGCAGCGCTCGGTGATGAAGATCCGCATGGTGCCGGTCGAGCAGTTATTCCGGCGCTTTCCGCGGACGGTACGGGATGTGGCGCGGCAGTGCGGTAAAGAAGTGGAACTGGTGGTTCGAGGCGGAGATACCGATCTCGATAAAGGCATTCTGGATGGCATAGCCGAGCCGCTTATGCACCTGCTGCGAAACGCGGTAGGACATGGCATCGAGACCACGCCGGAACGGGCGCGCGCGGGAAAGCGGCCACAAGGCACATTGCGGCTGAACGCCTATCACCAGGGCAACCAAGTAGTGATCGAGATTTCCGACGACGGGCGCGGGATTGACGTGGAAAAGGTAAGGCAGAGGGCGCTCGAACAGGGTCTGGTGTCCACGGAAGAGGCGGCACTGTTGAACGAAGCCGAAACCCTGGAGTTGATCCTGCGACCGGGATTTTCGACCGCCGAAGAAGTCACCGAACTGTCGGGACGCGGAATAGGGCTGGACGTCGTGCAAAGCGTGCTGGCGCGACTGAAGGGAACGGTGCAGATCGAAACCGCACCCGGGCGCGGGACTACATTCCGCTTGCGCCTGCCGCTCACGTTGGCGATTCTTCGCGCGCTTTTGTTCCGGGTGGATCAGCGGCTCTACGCGCTGCCCTTGAACACCGTGGCCGAGATCACGCGCACCACTGAAGAGCAGATCCACCAGGTGGAGCATTACGAGGTGTTGCAGCTGCGCAACGACGTGCTTCCGCTGCTGCGGCTGGGCGGGGCGCCGAAACCGGGACCGGAATCGGCGCGCAGCAAAGTGTTCGTGCTGGTAGTCAACCACGGAGATCGCAAGTTCGGGCTGATCGTAAACGAACTGTCTGGCGAAGACGAACTGGTAATCAAGGCGCTCGACGACCAGTCGATCAAAACCGACCTCGTAAGCGGCGCTTCCATACTGGGCGACGGGCGGGTGGTTCTCATCCTGAATCTCGTTGCCTTAATGGAGCGTTTCACGCGCGGGGGAGTGAATGAAAGCTCGCGGAGGCAGGCGTTACTGTCGAACCTGTTGTTGTCGAACCCCGAGGGCGGCCCTCGGAACCACGGTCAACAGACGCGCGGCATGGCAGGGAGCCTGCAATGAACAGCCCGGTACGAGTTCTGGTGATCGACGACTCTGCGCTGATGCGCAAGCTGATACCGAGAATCCTCGAAGGGGACGCTTCGATTCAGGTGGTGGGCACGGCCATCGACGGAAATTTCGGGCTGAAAAAAATTCAGGATCTTGCGCCTCACGTGGTGACGCTCGACCTCGAAATGCCGGGGATGAACGGAATCGACACGTTGAAACAGATCATGCGGCGCTGGCGTCTGCCCGTGATCGTGGTCAGTTCGCACAGCACGGCGGGAGCCACCATTACGCTCAAGGCACTGTCAATCGGTGCCTTCGACTTCGTCGCCAAGCCGGCCGACGTTGCCACGCGCATGCCGGAGATTGCGGACGAACTGATCAGAAAGATACGCGCCGCAGCCCAACGAGAGGTGGTTCAGCCCCTCTTTGTGCCCCAAGAAGCGCCCAGTGAACTGCTGCGCAAACAACGGCTGGCAGCACCCACGCGGGTGGTCGCCATTGGCGTTTCGACGGGCGGGCCGAACGCGCTGCAGTATCTGTTTTCGCATCTCCCGGTGGACTTCTCGGGCACCATTCTGGTGGTGCAGCACATGCCAGATGGTTTCACCGAGCTGTTTGCAAAGCGTCTGGATGAGACCTGTCCGATCCGGGTCAAGGAAGCGCAGTCGGGCGACTTGCTGGTGGCGGGGCGGGCGCTGATTTGTCCTGGAAACCGGCATATGAAAGTGAAGAAGCTGCCGCTGGGCAATGTGACGCTGCTGGCGGACGATGGTCCGGTAAACGGGCACCGCCCCTCGGCGGACGTGCTGTTCCGCAGCGTGGCGCAGGAGTTTGGCCCGCAGGCTATGGCCCTGTTGATGACGGGTATGGGCGAAGACGGGGCTGCGGGCATGGGCGCGATCCAGGCCGCGGGTGGATTCACGGTGGCACAGAGTCAGGCGACATGTGTTGTCTTTGGCATGCCGAAGGCCGCCATAGAACGTGGCTTTGCCATGCGCATCGTGGATTTGCAGGACCTGCCCAATTTGCTGCAAGCACAATGTGGCCCTGAGCCGAACCGCGCGGAGGGGACAGACTCCAGTAAGGCGACAGGTGCCGGAAGTAACTAGAGTTACCTGTCCGAATGATTGCAGGTCGTGGTTAAGTGAGAGATGCGGAGGAGTGTGATGGAAAATTTTGCGCCCATACAGCGGAACTGCGACGGACAGCCGGTGCGCTATCTGATCGTGGATGACTCCGTGTTCGCTCGCAAGAACCTGGCCAAGATGGTGGAGGCATTCGGCGGGCAGATAGTGGGCGAGGCTGTGGACGGCTTGACCGCGATTGACGAATACGACAAGCTGATGCCGGACATCGTCCTGATGGACATTACCATGCCGCACATGGAAGGCATCGAGGCCGCGGAAAAGATCGTGAACAAACATCGCGACGCTCGCATCGTGATGGTGTCATCGGTTGGCTATCAGGAAAATATTGTGGCCGCGTTGCAGCGCGGCGCCAGGCACTTCGTGCAGAAACCGGTGAAGGCCGAGGTTCTCTATGAAGTCATCAAGTATGTGATGCGCGACGATCAAAGTGCCACCCAGGGCGCCGGAGCGGGAGCCTAACCATGCGCATGGAGTTGATTCAGCCCTTTATCAATTCAGCCGACGCCGTGCTCGCGGAGGGGCTCGAATCACCGGTTTCCATCGAGAACTTGACGATGGAAGAGGAAGCCTACCGGCGCCAGGGAATCGCGGCCGAGGTTTGCCTTACGGGTGATATCGAAGGACGCATCATATTCGACGTTGCCCAGGAAACGGCGACGCGCTTCGCCAGTCGCTTGGCCGGTACGGAATTACCGAGCACAGATGATCTGGTTCGGGAAGCGGTCTGTGAACTTGCCAACCAGATTATTGGGAACGCGGTCACGGTGCTGAACGACCAGGGATTCCAGTTCAGGGTTCATCCGCCGACGGTCTCCACCTCGGAACGCGGTAGCAAAGGCAGCGAAGAGATTGAAGCACTGGTTATGTGCTTCCGTACGGAAGGCGGTTCTGTCTTCATGAATATTGCCCTCCGCTATCATCGCCACCGTGCGCTGGAGCACGCGGTCGGAGCGGTCTAGAAACTCGCTCATAACGTTAGTTAGTTTTGAGGTCCGGAGTCCTGAGGATCCTGAAACCCAGCATGCGTGAACAGAAAGCGGCGAAGCATCATAAGGAAGGATCGCTCCGTCGGTACTAAACAACGCCGTCCGCATCTAATGTGCTAGGCTTGAACTCATCGACTGGGACGTGTGTCCCGAAGGATTTTACCTTTGATCAACACTCTGCTAGGCAAGGTTTTCGGGACCCGGAACGAACGTGAAATCAAGCGCTTGCAGCCGCGCGTGGCGGTTATCACGGCTCTCGAACCTGAGATTGAGAAACTCACCGACGACCAACTCCGCGCCAAGACGGCGGAATTCCGTGCGCACATCCAGGAAAGGCTGGCTACGGTCGCCGACGAACCTGACGCTGATTTCGATCGCCTGAAGGTGATCGAAACCGAGCGCGGCCGTGTGCTCGCCGAGGTACTCGACGAGATATTGGACGAGGCTTTTGCGATTGTCCGCGAAGCGGGACGCCGTGTGCTCAACATGCGGCACTTCGACGTGCAACTGATCGGTGGAATGGTCCTGCACGAGGGCAAGATTGCCGAGATGAAAACCGGCGAAGGCAAAACGCTGGTTGCCACCCTCCCGGTGTATCTGAACGCGCTCAGCGGGCGCGGCGTGCACGTGATTACGGTGAATGACTATCTGGCGAAGCGCGACTCCGAGTGGATGGGCAAGCTCTATAGCTTCCTCGGCTTGAGCGTGGGAGTGATTGTCCATGATCTGGATGACGAGGAGCGCCGCGCCGCTTACGCTGCCGACGTGACCTACGGCACGAACAACGAATTTGGGTTTGACTATCTCCGCGACAACATGAAGTTCGACCTGCGCGATTGCGTGCAGCGCATGCACAACTTTGCCATCGTCGACGAAGTCGATTCCATCCTTATTGACGAAGCTCGTACTCCGCTCATCATTTCAGGCGCGAGCGAGGAGTCCACCGATAAGTACTACAAGGTAAATCGCATTATCCCCAAGCTCGAAGAAGGCGAGGAGATTGACACTCAGCCGGGCGAACCTAAGATCTACACCAAAGACTTCGTGGTCGATGAGAAACACCGCAACATTACCGTCACCGACGAAGGGTGGGAGAAAGTTGAGAAACTGCTCGGCATAGGCAACGTCGCCGACCCCGAAAACTGGGCGCTCAAGCATCATGTGGAAACTGCGGTTAAGGCGCACGCGCTCTATAAAAGGGACGTTGAATACGTCGTGAAAGATGGGGAAGTTATTATCGTCGACGAATTCACTGGCCGACTGATGCCGGGGCGCCGCTGGTCCGATGGGCTGCACCAGGCAATCGAAGCCAAGGAAAATGTGAAGATTGAGCGCGAGAATCAGACGCTCGCTACCATCACTTTTCAGAATTATTTCCGCATGTACAAAAAACTCGCCGGCATGACCGGCACCGCGGAAACCGAAGCAGAGGAGTTCGGCAAGATTTATGGCCTGGACGTCGACATCATACCGACGAATCGCACGCTGCTGCGCATCGAAAATCCCGATATTGTCTATCGTACCGAGAAAGAAAAATACTTCGCCGCCGCCGACGAGATCCAGCGACTCCACGACAGCGGTCAGCCCGTGCTGGTCGGCACCACGTCGATCGAAAAGTCCGAACGCCTTTCTGCCCTGCTGACTAAGAAGGGATTGAAGCAGCACGTCGTGCTGAACGCTAAGTTTCACGAGCGCGAAGCTGAGATTGTAGCGCAGGCGGGACGCAAAGGCATGGTTACGATCGCCACTAACATGGCAGGTCGAGGCACGGACATTCTGCTCGGCGGCAACCCGGAATTCATGGCCAAGCAGGAATGCGTAAAGAAGGGAATCGCGCAGCCGATCCGCGCTGCGCAAGGCAAAGTCGAGAATGTGGCCGACAATCCCAACCGCACGACCTGGTATTACGCCGGCAACGAATATGCGGTTCCAACCGATCAGTGGAATGAAGTGTTCGCTCGCTATAAAGCCGACACTGATCGTGAACATCAGGAAGTGATTGCGGCCGGAGGCCTTCATATTTTCGGGACGGAGCGCCACGAATCCCGCCGCATCGACAACCAGCTTCGCGGACGCGCCGGCCGCCAGGGCGATCCCGGCTCCTCGCGCTTTTATCTGTCGCTCGAAGACGACCTGATGCGCATCTTCGCCAAGGAGTGGGTTTCGAAGCTGCTGCAGCGCCTTGGCATGGAAGAGGGTGTGCCGATCGAGTCGCGGATGATTTCGCGGCGCATCGAAGCCGCGCAAGAAGCTGTCGAAGGCCAGAACTTTGAGGCCCGCAAACACCTGCTCGAATACGACGACGTGATGAACAAGCAGCGCGAGGCCGTCTATGGCCTGCGCCGCCGCCTGCTCGAAGGCCTCGATCAAAAGGACCTGATCATTGAAGACTACGTCTCGGGGATACTCGGGGAGATGCTGGAGAGGTTCTGTCCGGTCAAAGGGCACGCCGATGATTGGGACCTGAAGGGCTTGAAAGACTCAATCTTCACACGATTTGGTGTCGATATCTACGCCGAAGGTGTGAAGCCCGAGACGATGAACCGCGCCGAACTCGGCGATGCCATCTTCGAAAAACTGAAAGAGCGCTATGACGCCAAAGAGAAACTTATTGGCGCCGACGCCATGCGCTATCACGAGCGCATGATTATGTTGAGCGTCATCGATGCGCAGTGGAAGGACCACCTGCTCTCGATGGACCATCTCAAAGAAGGCATCGGTCTGCGCGGCTACGGACAGCACGATCCGCTGATCGAATACAAGCGTGAATCTTTCGAGATGTTCGAAGAGATGATGCAACGCTTCCAGGAAGAGACGGTGCGCTATCTCTACCTGATGCAGATTCTTGAGCGTCCACCGGACTCAGGCGCGATGCCGAGAGGCGTGCCCGAGGGTCCATTCGGCGAAGGGCCGGAAGCGGGCGTGCCCTCGCTGATCACTGGCGGCAGGGGTGGAAACGGTGGCAACGGCCGTCCGCCGCGCCAGGTCGCAACCTCGGTGGATGAAATCGAAGAAGCCTTTCAGCGCAAGAAAAAACGCGAACTGGAGCAGGCTCGTATGGCGGGTTCCGGCGACATGCAGGTCACACAGGTGATACGATCCGGCGAAAAGGTCGGACGCAATGATCCGTGCCCCTGCGGAAGCGGGAAGAAATACAAGAAATGTTGCGGCGCCGCTGGATAGAATTGCAGACAATACGAGACAGTCAGTCTGATCTTCGATACGATTGAATGCCTGAGGTGGAACATGGCCACTGAACTTTGCCAGAAATGCAAACAGACCCATCCCGGCCGGGCCTGCGATTACGATGAAAAGGGTGATTGCGCCGAAACTGCCGACCTCAGCGACGCCGCCAAAACCGCCGTACAGGAATCAGAAGAAAAACCGGAGTAGAGACGGGGCTCGCCTCGACTCTTTTTCATAATCCGGGACTGGCTTCATAACCTGGGACTCTGCGAACCGTGCGATTTCGTCGCCGCCCCCGCCCCATCGGACTACAATAAAACCAGGACATCGAGGAGGTTCACTATGATCGCTCTTCGCCTGGTTCACCTTATTGAATCTCATTCCGAACAGCTCACCGAAAGTCTTCTTCATAAATTGGAAAGCTCCAGCCGAGCCGCCGACTTGCGAAAGGCGCCAACGCAAGAGATTCGCGAACGTGCTCGCGAAGTCTACCGCAATCTCAGCGATTGGCTTTTGACCAAAACCGAGGACGATATCGAACGGGTATATACGCCTCTTGGCCGCCGCCGTGCCGAGCAAGGAGTCGCGTTGAGTGCGCTCTGTTGGGCCCTCATGATGACGCAAGAGAATCTCTGGGATTTTCTGGAGATGGAAGGCATGCGCGAAAAGCCTCTGGAAATCCTCGGTGGTTTCGAGCTTTTGCGTTTGCTCGACCTGTTCTTCGATCAGGCCATCTACTTCGCAACTCTGGGATACGAAGGCTATTGGAAGGCTAAACGCGCAGAGGAAACCGCACATCTAGCGCATGCTGTTTGACAGCACGGCTGATACGCCGCCGTTAGTGACCGTCGTTGCCAGGTGCAGCGTCAGTGGGTGTGTCGGTACTTAGCGGGAATTGCGCGAAATGTCATCTCAGAAGCGGGACTGCGGTTTTTGCGTTTCCAGGTGAAGAAAAGATCTGCGTAGGTCTGGATGATGTAATCGCTCGGCGCAATCCCCAGGAGCGGAGCTGTGCGGTCGATCCAGCGCGCAGGCCCTTCCAGTTCGCCAAAATTTCCGATCGGAGTTTCGTCGAGAACTACATGGCCCGTGCCATCGTTCCATTCGGCACGGTACTTCTCATAGCGAAAGGTTGGGGAAAAACCCAGCGCTCGGAGGATAGCATCCATCTGTTCACCATTTTCCACTCGCGTCTCCAACTCGGTTCTGACTTTGTGCCGCCCGACCTTTGTTGCATTCTTTCCTTTCGCCTTGTGCGTCAGCACCCAGTCTTTGCCATACTTGCGCAGCCGCAGCAATTGGCCTCGCTTTCGAAGCTTCTGCCCAGGCAGATCGTAGAGTGAATTTATCTCGTGGGTTGAGCGAGTAACTTGCTTGAAGCCGGTGCGCTTCAGGGCACGGATGAGCGTCTTGATATCTGTAATCCGGAACTTGATTTCGATTTCTTTCGGCATCACGAAATCATAACCGCCGAGACGCCGAGGGCGCCGAGAAAAGACTGGGATGGGTGATTTACTTCCGACTCTATATACGGCAGGTATTCCACTCCGAACTATATGCCTCGGCGGTTAAGGTCTTTCTTTTTGCTCGACCTCGCCCCGCCGCTGCAACCAGCTCATGTGGGGTAGTTCGCGTTCTACATTTCTCCGCTTGGCGATCAACTCTGCTGTAATCGAAACCGCAATTTCCTCGGGAGTAATCGCTCCTATGTCCAGCCCGACAGGCGCATGTACGCGGTCGAATAACTGCTCGGGCAGGCCTTCATCTCTCAGTTCCTTAAAGATGGTGATTGTCTTCCGCTTTGATCCGATCATGCCGATGTAGCGCGCGGGGGTTTGCACGGCCCAGCGGAGCACGCGCATATCATCCCGGTGCCCGCGCGTCACGATCACAATGTAGGAGGATTCGCCCGGCGTGAGTTGCGCCATCGCTTTCTCGAAATCCTCCGCAATCACCTGCTGGGCTTCGGGAAACCGCTCACGATTGGCATAGGTCTCACGATCGTCGACTATGGTCACATCGAACCCTGCGATTCGCGCGACCTTATAAAGGCTCGCAGCTACGTGGCCGGCGCCAAAAATGTAAAGTTCCGCCGGAGGCAAAATGGGCTCCACGAATATTTCGAGCGTGCCGCCGCAGACCAGGCCGGTATCGTACTTGGGGTCATTGTTCAAATTAAAAGTTAGCGTTCGCGGGCGCTCCGACTCCATGACTTCGCGGGCCGCCTGCCAGACTTCGGCTTCCACGCATCCGCCGCCGATTGTGCCGACGATCGAGCCATCGTCGCGCACCAGCATCTTCGCGGTTTTAAACGAGGGAATCGAGCCGCGCACGTTGACAATGGTCGCGACCGCACCGCGCCGGCCATCCTTGCGAAGGCGGACGATCTCCTCGTAGAGGTCCATAAGGTGATTATGGGGGCGCGGCGGGGGCAAGTCAAAAGCGGGCAAGCGGGTAGTCGGCCAAAATCAAAAGCCCCGGGTCATCACTCCGGGGCTACTGGTTTTAAACCAGTGGATACTGGAACACGAACCGTCAATCCAGTTTAATGTTGGACCTGATAGAACCTTATGTCAATGGTACGTTGGTGAGAGCGCACGGAGGGCGGCGGAGTTGAACCGCAGTGGTTGATGAGCCACCCACCAGATTGACGGTCCAGGTCCAGTACCGACTGGAAACACCCTCCAAACCCGTCCTGCCAACGCAACGTTACCAGCAAAGCAAAACCAATGCCGTGCCGTTTATCACACCAAATTTGGTACATTTCGTTTACCATCAATTTCCGATCTGGGAATTAGTCTCATCTTGGAGATCTTATGAAAGCCGTCCGCATTCATCAGTTTGGTGGGCCGGAAGTTCTGAACTACGAAACCGTCCCCGATCCCAAGCCGCGCAAAGATCAGGTTCTCATTCGGGTGCGCGCGTGCGCTCTGAATCATCTTGACCTCTGGGTGCGAAAGGGATTGCCCGGCGTGAACCTGCCTCACACCATGGGCACTGACACGGCTGGCGAAATCGTCGAGGTTGGCGAATACGTTACCGATCTTAAGCCCGGCCAGCGTGTCATCATCGCGCCCATGAGTTTTTGCAATCATTGCGCGAAGTGCGTTGCCGGGCTGCAAAATCAGTGCCGCCATTTCACCGTCATCGGCAATACCGTCGACGGCGGCAACTGTGAACTCTTCGCGGTTCCGGCAGTTAACGTGATTCCTATTCCCGACTCGCTCGACTTTAACGAGGCTGCGAGTGTCCCGCTGGTCTTCGTTACGGCGTGGCACATGCTTACCGGACGCGCGGCGATCCGTCCGGGCCAGACTGTGCTCATTCTTGGCGCCAATTCCGGAGTCGGCATTGCCGCCATCCAGATCGCCAAACTGTTCCAGGCGCGCGTGATCACCACGGCCGGCGACGAGCGCAAGATGGAGCGCGCCCGGGAACTGGGCGCCGATTACGCCATCAATCATTACCAGCAGAAGATCTCGGAGCAAGTCCGCACCATCACAAAAGGGGAAGGCGTCGACATCGTTATCGAACACGTCGGACCTGCGACCTGGCAGGAAAGTGTGCGATCGCTCAAAGCTGGCGGCACGCTCGTCACATGCGGAGCTACGACCGGACCGAAGGTTGACCTCGAGCTGCGCTTTCTGTTTTCGCGCCAACTCGCGCTGCTCGGCTCTTACATGGGCACGATGAGCGAACTCAATGAAGTGCTCGGCCACGTCTTCGCTGGACGCCTCAAGCCCGTCATCGATCACATCTTTCCGCTGCAGGAAATACGCACCGCTCACGAGTATATGGAGAAGAGCCAGATGTTTGGCAAGATCGTGCTGAACCCCTGAGGCACCGAGAGAAGAGTCGCGATGCCATCCCCATTGCCTACCATTCCCGATTTTCTGTACGGTACGGCCTGGAAAGAAGACCGCTCAGCCGCTCTCACCGAACTTGCGATCCGCGCCGGGTTTCGCGGCGTCGATACCGCCAACCAGCGCCGTCATTATTCTGAGGCCGGTGTCGGCGAGGGACTGGCCGCTGCTTATCGCGCAGGAGTAGTGACGCGGGCGGATCTTTTTCTGCAGACCAAATTTACCTATCAGCGTGGGCAAGATCATCGGCTGCCTTACGATCCATCGGCAAGTCTTTCCGAGCAAGTCGCGCAGTCCCTGGCCAGTTCGCTTGAACATCTCGGCTGCGATCATGTCGACAGTTACGTGCTGCACGGACCCGCCTCCAACTATGACTGGACCGAGGATGACGCGGAGGTGTGGGAGGCGATGCGTAATGAACGCGATGCCGGGCACACGCGCCTGCTCGGAGTTAGCAACGTTTCACTGCGCCATCTCGAGCAGATGGCTGGCGCTCATGCGGAGCCTCCGGCATTTGTGCAGAACCGCTGTTATGCCCGGCTGGGATGGGATCGCGAGGTGCGTCTGTTTTGCCGCGAGCGCGACATCATCTACCAAGGTTTCTCGCTGCTGACGGCGAATCTCGAGGTGCTGCGCCATCCTCTGATTGCGTCCCTGGCTGCTCACGCAGGTGTCAGTCCAGCCCAGATCGTGTTTGCTTTTGCGCGCGCCGTCCGGATGCTGCCGCTGACCGGAACCTCCAAGGCCGAGCACATGAAGCAGGATCTGGCGAGTGTTGCGCTGGTGCTTCCGTCGGAGGCAGTGCAGGCGATCGAATCGATCGCCGCATAGCCAAGGCATCGCCGGGGTACATTGCCGGTACCCATTGCTGGTCGCCCAGGCAAACTAGCGAGGCTTTTTCTTCTTCTCCAGTTCGCGCTTTGCTCGCGCCCACCGGGGAGCGATTGGCGTGGGTTTTGCAGCCTTTGCGCTCTTGTCCGAGACCTCGCTGCCCGCCCCGACAACTGTGCGATTTCTTGTCATGGAGGCCCTGAGCGCCTCTTCTTCCTCGCGAAGCGCCTTCTCGTAGTTGTCCCGTCTTTCCATCCTGTTTGAGCGTCTGGCCATGTTCATATCCTCGCTGAGTCCTGCGCTACGCAATCACCGGCACGTTGCTGACTCCGGCCGTACCAAACACTTTCCGGTAGCGTTCGATCTCCGATGGCGGTCCAATGGCTTTTGCGTAGTTATCGGAGAGTTTTACCGCCGGCCGCCCTTCGACCGTCGATACCTTGCAGATCAGGCTGATCGGATCGAAACCGCTTCCTCCTGCGGGATCGCAGTCGCGGAAGTCATTGGTGAGAAGCGTTCCCCAACCTGCGCTGAAGCGAATACGCCGCCCCGGTGTCCATCTCTTGCGATCCAGAAAGTCGGCGGCGGAGTTGAAATCGCTGGGCGCGACGCCACCGGCGATGATTCCATCGAAATAGGCGTGGAGGCCGAGGATGTCGTCTACGTCGAGCGCGTCGGAGGCAATGATCAGTTTGTCATGTGGATTTCGGCCATGACGCATTAGCCACTCAATATATTCGTCTCCGGCAATGTACGGATTTTTGCTGTCGATGCGCTGACCCGTCCAATCGGCTGCCCAGTCGGGAGCGTTCTCCAGAAATTGCGTCGTCCCGAAAGTGTCGGGCAACATGATGCGAAGTGCGCCTTCGTAAGTGTTCTGCCAAAGTTCAAGCGTATGGTACTGAGAAGCCTTTATTGCTTCGTCATCGGAAGCCAGCGCCGCGAGCACCATTGGAATTTCATGCGCGTTCGTTCCAATCGCCTCGAGGTCATGTTTGTGCGCGAGGAAAGCATTCGATGTGCCGGTGAACGCCGCGCCCAGATTCGCGGCCATGGCGTTGACTACGTATTCCTGCCAGAGAAAGCTGTGCCTGCGTCGAGTTCCGAAATCGGCAACGTTCAGGTTGGGCACGCCGCGCAGACGCTCGATCTTGCTCCAGAGCTTGGTCTTGGCGCGGGCATACAGAATGTCGAGGCCGAACTCGCGCAGGTTTTTCAAACTGGCGCGAGTCTTAAGTTCGCTCAGGATGGGAAGCGCGTACAACTCCCACATCGTCGTTTCGGTCCAGAGGCCATCGAAGGTTAAATCGTATTGGCCATCTTTCACGGCGATCTCATAGTCCGACAGGCGGAAATCCCGTTCCAGCCATTCCAGGAACGAAGGCTCGAAGATGCCCCGGCGACCGTAGAAGGTGTTGCCTGCGAGCCAGACCAGTTCTGATCTACGGAACTGCAGTTGGCGAACATGTTCCATCTGGTGAGCAAGCTCTTCGCGCGAGAACATGTCTGCCAGGCGAACCGCGCTGGTCCGGTTGACGACTGAGAACGACACGCGCGTCTTCGGATAGTGCTTCCAGATGAACTGCAGCATCAGAAGTTTGTAGAAGTCGGTATCGAGTAGGGACCGGATAACAGGATCCAGTTCCCAGTTATGGTTGTGGGCTCGCTCGGCAAAGTTCACGATCATTGCGTACTATCCTCATCTGCGGTGGGCGGAAAAGCAAACGGCCTATCACCGGGCATGCGGGTCACACAGGACCGGGGGTTGGGTCAGCATTATCGTTGGCTAGCGATCGTAGAGCGTGGCCAGGGAGCGGAGCCGGTCGCTCATTTGTCGGGTCAGTGCACCTTTACGATAGCGCCACTTCCAGTTGCCGCTAACGCGGCCGGGGAGATTCATGCGGGCTTCGGTTCCGAGGCCCAGCACATCCTGCAACGGGACGATGGCGACGTCCGCCACCGACGCCAGGACCGCGCGAATCAGGACCCAATTAATCTCCGCATCATCCGTGAAATTGAGGTAGGCGCGCGCGAAATCGTGTTCTTTGCGGACATCTTCGGGAGTGCGTGTGCTGTCGGAAGCGCCGGAACTTGTCCACCAGCCGACGGTGGTGTCATTGTCGTGTCCGCCGGTGTAGGCGGCCAGGTCGCGGCTGTAATTGTGCGGACGAAACGACGGTCCCTGCGGGTCAGTGCCGAAGGCGAATTGGAGAAGGCTCATGCCCGGAAGTCCAAACTTGCGCCGCAGGTTCTCAACGGGTGGAGTGATGACGCCCAGATTTTCGGCCACGATGGGCAAGTCACCAACGGCGTTTTGCAGCGCAGAGAGAAAATCTTCTCCTGGGCCCTTGGCCCAGCGCCCATTGATCGCGGTCGTTTCTCCGGCGGGAACCTCCCAATAGGCCTCGAATCCGCGGAAGTGATCGAGGCGAACCATATCGAAGAGCGCGAGAGACGCCCGAAAGCGCTCGATCCACCACTTGTATCCGGTGGCCGCCAGAACCTGCCAGCGATAGATGGGGTTTCCCCAGAGCTGGCCGGTGGCGCTGAAATAATCGGGCGGAACGCCGGAGATAACGGTCGGGAAGCCTTGATCGTCGAGGTAAAACAAGTCGGGATTTGCCCATACGTCTGCACTATCGTGAGCGACGTAGATGGGAATGTCTCCCATGATGCGGATTCCGCGCTCCTGGCAGTAGGTCTTGAGATGGTCCCACTGCCGGAAGAATTCGAATTGCCAATACTTGAAAGCCTGAATTTCGGGGGCGAGTTTCCTTGACCACTCGCGGATCGCCGCGGGATCGCGCCGTCGAATCTCGAGAGCCCATGAGGTCCAGATCACTCCGTGATGCTGGTCTTTGGTGGCCATGAAGAGCGCGTAGTCGTCAAGCCAGGAACTGGAAGCCTCGCAGAAATGCTCGAAGGCGGCGCGATCGGACTGGGAGGCATCAGCGAAGAACGCCTGCGCAGCGCGCCGGAGGATAGACATCTTGTATGTAATGACGGCCCCGTAGTCGACGGAATCTTCCGGGAACGCGGGAACGGATGCCAGGTCGGAGGCTTGCACCAATCCCTGATCGCGCAGGAGTTCCAGGCTTAGGAGCAAGGGATTGCCGGCGAAGGCGGAGAAACACTGGTAGGGGGAGTCACCATATCCAGTGGGATTCAGAGGGAGCACTTGCCACAATTTCTGTCCGGCATCGGCGAGGAAGTCGGCAAATTCGTGGGCGCATGGACCGAGGTCCCCGATGCCGAATCGTCCCGGAAGGGAAGTGAGGTGGAGCAGAATTCCACTGCAGCGGGGGAATCTCACTTGGTAACAATACGTAGGTCGGCGCTCGATCCGCAAGAGCCCGTCAGGCGACCCGTTTTCAGGCGATTGGGATCTCCTTTGAATCTCCCTCTCATCCTGCCCGATGCCCATTCGATTGGTCCGGAGTTGTTTCTTCGTGCCCGGAGCATGGTACATTTTCCTGCACGAGTGTGACTCCAGTAGGACAATCGGCTTCACTGGTTGTCCCCGCAAGACTTCGTCTCCAGTGCACTACTTCGTTGTACCTCTGGCCACTGCACTGCCAGGAAAATAAGGTGAACAAGCGTAACTCGCCGGGAGCGCTGCCCGCGCTTAGCATGGGTTTATGCGAATGAAACTCCCCCTCATGCGCACACTTGCCGTCGCTCCCGCGCGCGCTCCCATTCTGCGCTACGGAGTCGCAGTTCTTAGTACCGTTCTGGCCCTGATTCCCACATTATTTTTTCCCGACCTCGCGGAGAGCCGGCTGATCGTGTTTGCCGTTGCGGTTATGGTCAGCGCGTGGTATGGAGGATGGAAGCCGGGACTCGCCGCCACCTCGTTTACGCTCACCGTCAGCGCCTATTATTCCCTCACCGGCAATCAGACTCCTGCGGAATATCGCAGGGCGATCGCGCACCTCGCGCTGTTCTTCGCCGTTGCGTTGCTCATTTGCTGGTTCAACGCCGCCCTCCGTGCTACGCAGGAGAGTCTGAACCGGTCGGAAAGAGATTTCCGTTCGCTGGTGATGAACGCCCCGTATGGTATTTGCCGGTGCGATTCCCTGGGAATGTTGCATGATGCAAATCCGGCGCTGGTTGCGATGTTCGGATACGCCAGCAGTGAAGAACTTACGGGAAGGCACCTGGGAAGTCTCTATACCGATGCCCAGCAGTGGTTCCAGACTGCCGACTATTTTCGCGCCCGCAGGGGATTCAATAACCTGGCCATCGAATGCCAGAGAAAAGATGGCTCGGCCATTGTCACCCGTATTTCGGGACGCGTCATTCCAAACGGCAAGGAAGGCGATCGTTTCGAGATTTTCATCGAAGATATCACCGAGACCCGAATGCTCGAACTGCAACTTCGCCAGGCGCAAAAGATGGAAGCCGTCGGACGCCTCGCGGGCGGTATCGCGCATGACTTCAACAATCTCTTGATGGTCATCTCGGGCTATTCGGAGTTCTTGCTCGAGCGCCTGGGGTACGATGCCCGGCTGCGCGGGCCGGCGCAGGAGATTGCGAATGCCACGCAACGCGCCACCTCGCTGACGCGGCAGTTGCTCGCCTTCAGCCGCAAGCAGATCCTCGCGCCCAAAGTGCTGGACCTCAATGAAGTCGTGACTGAGAACCTGAAAATGCTCAACCGCATGATCGGGGAGGACATCGACCTCGTCATGGTGCCCGGGACCGTTCTGGGTGCGGTCCGCGCCGATCCGGGCCAGATCGACCAAGTCATCATGAACCTGGCTGTGAACGCTCGCGACGCCATGCCGCAAGGTGGCAAGCTGACGATCGAGACGGCCAATGTGTCGCTGGACGAAAACTTTGCGCGAACTCACTCCCCGCTTCTGCCGGGGGAATACGTCATGCTTTCCATCAGCGACACCGGCGTTGGCATGGACAGCGAGACCCAGTCCCGAATCTTCGAACCGTTCTTTACTACCAAGGGGGCGAAGGGCACGGGCCTGGGACTCTCCACCGTATATGGCATCGTGAAGCAGAGCGGGGCCTACATCTTTGTGGAAAGCCAACTGCATAGCGGCACTTCTTTCCGCGCTTATTTTCCGCGGGTTGATGTCCATGAAGAGAGCGCTGCCGAACAAGAGTCCACCGGTCTCCCACGCGCCGATCGTGGGCAAGAGACGATCCTTCTGGTCGAGGATGAAGCCAACCTCCGGCGTCTCGTCCACCAGTATCTAGGGAATCAGGGGTACAGGATTCTCGATGCCGAAGATGGCGCCGCCGCGCTGCAAATCGCAGCCGGTCACCGCGGCACCATCGATCTTCTTCTAACCGATGTCGTCATGCCGGGGATGAATGGTCGGGAACTGGCAGCGCAAATCACCGCGCAGCGGCCTGAAGTCCGTGTGCTGTATATCTCTGGATACACCGAAAACGCAATTGGTCACGATGGCCTGCTCGATGCGGGAATCAACCTGCTCCAGAAACCGTTCAGTCTCCCCACTCTGAAAGATAGGGTTCGTGAGTTGCTGGACTCCGAACCAATTCCTCAGGAGGCTGTTATGCAGCACAGATCCGATTCCGCAACGATTGCTGGACAAAAAAAGATCTCACCCTTCCGGGCTCGCCGCTTCAACCTGCACTTGCCGTTGCGCTATCGTCCGCTGGGAGAGAAAAGTTGGCGTCCGGGCACAACCGAGAACATCAGTCGTTCGGGGCTGCTATTTCGCGCGGAGGAATTGCTGCAACCGGATGCGCAACTGGAGATCAGTCTGGTGTTGCCCGCCGAAATTGCCGGACTGGCAGCGACCGAAGTGGTGTGTCGCGGGCAAGTCGTGCGCTCTATGGGCGCGCAAGGAACGGAAGTGAGTCCTGCGCTTGCGGCCAAGATTCTGCAATACCACTTCCAGCATGGGGCGCACGTCGGCAAAGCTTAGGCGCAACGGCAGCATGAGATCCGCCAGAGCATGAAAAAAGGCTCCGTTCCGTTTCGCTTCGGAACGAAGCCCAAGTCACTTCACACATCGATGCTGGTTTAGGCGATTCCCCGTACTTTTGCAGGTTCCGTCACATTGATCGCCGGTGCAGTCTCCGACCTCACCGCCCGCCTTGCGATCGGCTTGAGCCACAGCAAAGCCATAAAGGCAGCAATAAGATCGCATGCGATCATGGCCCAGAAGACCTTGTTCCAGGACCCGGTCTTGGCAAACAGCCAAGCGGCGCCCGGACCAGCGAACGCTGCCGCCAATCCCTTGGCGGTATAAACAATTCCATAGTTGGTAGTGGCCCATTTGTTTCCGTAGAGATCGCCGGTAATGGCGGGGAACAACGAGAAGATGTTTCCCCACGCGAAGAAACATAGGCCGGACAAGGCCACGAACCAAACCGGGCGGTCGATCAGTTGGAGCAGAGCATAGACGGCGAGGGCCTCGAGGACGAAAGCGATGAAGATGGAATTCTCGCGGCCGATATGGTCGGATACCCATCCCCAGAATGGGCGTGTGAAGCCATTGAGGAGGCGGTCCACAGTAATCGCCAGGATCAGGGCGCTCATGCCCCAGAGGACAATCACCTTATCCACGTGGTACGAAACGGCCATGGGCTTGAGCTGTGCGGTGACGACTAAGCCGCCAAAGGCCAGCATCGTCATCATCAGATAGATCAAATAGAAGGACGGCTGGCGCAGCATTTGCCAAGGCGTCATCTGGATCGCCGACGTGTTAATTTTGGCCTTGATCTTCGCTTCCTTTTCCTTCCAGTTGGGCGGCGTCCAGCCTAGCGGCGGCTTGGCAAGGAAAAGGGCACAAGCTAGCACTACGACTCCTTGAATGAATCCCCAAACGATGAAGGTGTGCTGGTAGCCCGATTTTTGCAGCATGTCGGCAACGGGAGCGATGGTGCTCGCCGTGCCTATGCCGTAAGCTCCGGCCGTCAAGCCGACGCACAGACCTCGATAGTCGGGGAACCATTTCAGCGCGTTTCCAATCGCGCCGCCGTAGACGATCCCGGCGCCGATTCCGCCCAGCGAGTACCAGAAATAGAGATGGCCAATGGTTTCCGCATAGCCGGATCCGACCCATCCCAGCGCGACGAAAATGGAGCCCATACCCAGCATGAATCGCGGCCCGATGCGATCGACCAGGTACCCTTCAAAGGGCACGAGCCACGTCTCCAGAAAAACGAACAAGGTGAAGGTCCACTGGACGGCAACCAGGGAGACGTGGAGATGGGTCTGGATGGGCTTGGTGAAGAGAGTCCATGCGTATTGCAAGTTCGCGATCGCCATCATGGCGACAATGCCGGCAATCAACTGAATCCAGCGATTGGGAATACGCGAAGGGTGAATAAGCGAGTCGGCGGGTGTAGCCAAAGGACACCTCCAGTCACAGCCAGTTCAAAGTTTTAACGGTTCTTGAAAACAAATCCCCACATTGCCTGCGACTTTATCGGCAGAGTGTGCAGCATCGATCGCTTCGTTAGCGCCAAGCGTGTAGCAAATGCCATGGCAGAGAGTTGCTCCCACATCTTTGGAAAGCGGAAACAACGCCGCGTAATCGTCCGCTCCGATCGCTCGATCTGTGGATCGTGCTAAACTGGTCCACTGATCGAACCACTTTGCCGGGAGCGAAGGTACCACCGTCGCATCCTACTGTCAAGAACACATTTTTCGCAAGAAATAGAGGCTCGCCCGCTACAGACGATCAGGAAGGAGAGCAGTGTCAACGACGCAACAAATGAATGAAAGCCTGCAAGCGCAGATCAAGATTTACCTTTCTCACCTGGAGGGCCTGATTGGTCGCGGCCGCCAGCTTCGCGACGCGTTGGCAGCCGACCCCTCAAGCGAATCGGCAATGGCGGCCACCCGCGCCTGGCAGGAAGACTGTGGGGTAACGATCAATCAGCTGTCGGGAGGAAGTAAGGCTCACTGGCTTGCCCGGTCCTTTAGCGAAGCCTTCCTGATGCGTTCAGCGAACGGCCGTGCGCTGGAAGGGGCCGCGCCGGACGGCATCATCAACAAACTTCTCCATGTCCTCGAGCAAGCCGTCGCCTCGCTTTCTCAGGAAGAGAACGGCCCGATTATTTCATCCTCGCCGCAGGGACCACCGCCTCGCCGGTTCGAGTTCGTTCACAACGCTGAGCTCAAGCCCGTTCTTGAGCAGGCCTACATTGATAGTCGGCGCGCGCTGGAACAGGGAAACTACGATGAAGCGCTCCGGACCTCTTGCGGGATTCTGGAGGCGATCGTGACCGACGCGCTGGAATACTATCTTCGGGAACACCCGGGGCTGGCACACAACGCTCCGAGTGGTCTGGCAGGCTTCCAGGCGCCCGCTGGGGCGATTGCGGATTGGCCGTTCGAGACGCGGCTGGCCGTCGCTGAGAAAGCGGGACTCATTCGAGGCGGGTGTGCGCGCCTGCCATCCATCGCGCGGACATATCGAGATCACAGCGAGAGCGGCGCAACGTTGACGGTTTCCGAGCGCGAGGCGCGCCAATCGGGCCAAGTGCTGCACGTCATCATGAGAGATCTGGATCCCGGGCGCTAGCCGTGCAACTAGATTAGAGCGAAGGTCGCACGCCTTCGGCTCACTATGAGATGACCTCTAGTCTTCGAGATCCTGCCGGAACACAGGCTGAGATGGATCGAGACTGCCGTCGATAACACCCACCACCATGTCTCCA
This sequence comes from uncultured Acidobacteriaceae bacterium, assembly GCA_963821295.1. Taxonomy (GTDB): domain Bacteria; phylum Acidobacteriota; class Terriglobia; order Terriglobales; family Acidobacteriaceae; genus Acidiflorens. The sequence goes on from CAWGDB010000007.1 coordinate 499,123, forward strand.
TAGGCGTTCGTCGCCTCTTCCAGCGTGGCATAGCCGCGTTCCCTCTGCACTCCACCACTTTCCGAATAAATGAGCGTGAAATAGCGGCCCGATGAATACTGCAGCTCAAGCAACTTGTTGGGCATGTCAGGATCGCCTTCCTGACCGAGCACGTCCATAAGCGCCACCGTCCATCGCCTGCCCTTGGGATCAGTGAGCGTCTCGCGCTCAACGTATTGCCACTCGTCCATGCTCCACAGAGGCATCGTTATTCCAACAGGTCCCGAAGTGCTCGGGCGACTTGGGAGCCGGTGAAGGGCTTCGGGATCAACAGGACTTTTTTCGCTTCGCGCTTACCGAGGCTCGCATCCGCCGCTTCCGGAGTATCGCTGATGATGACGATGGGAAGATCAGCCAGCTCTACTTGCTTACGCACCGCGTCAAAGAGCGACTCGCTCATGTCGAAGGTTGAGAGATCGAGCACAAGCGCATCGGCGCGCTGCTCGCGAATGAGTTCGCCGACGCCGGGAGTAAATCCCGTAGCGAAGACCTCGTAGCCGTGATCGCGCAGGGCAAACGTCAGAAGCTCAGCAATCTCCGGCGTGTCGTCGATGAGTAAAATCCGCCGCAATCGCTTGCTACTTCCTGCTGGCCCCGGCCCCCTTCAGGCGCGGCTTCTTCCCTTCGCAGGGTTCCAGGTCCATGACCCACACGCGGCCGCCCGCCGTGTAGTAGGCACGGCGGTCGTTTTCAATCACAGCGCCCCAAGCCTCCAGCGTACGCATCGCGAAGGTGTAACCCTCGAAGTTGTTGCGCGTGTGATCGAGCACTTCATTGGTGTGCCAGTTGTCAGTCAGGATCGCATCGCCGCCATGTACGCTCAGGACGGTGTAATAGCGGTCGAAGGCAGCCTCCGCCCGCACGTCACGCGTCGAACCGCGCTTCTTGCCTTCGGTGACGATGTAGCTTTCCTGCGCTTCTGGAACCTCGGGTGGAAGCGTTTCCTTCGTGCTCATACAGTCTCCGCCACTGCTTCGGCTTCTGCTGCCGATGCCATATTGGTTAGGTTTTTTGCATCCGCGGCCTGGATCAAGGCTTCAGGCAACTGGACGCCCATCATCCGCCATTGCTCGTTGGCAAATTTCTGCAAGGTAGCAATGTGTTCGGCGTGGAGGTGGCCGAAGCGCCCTTGCAATTTCAAGTATTCGGATACCGGGCGCATGCTCTGAGGCCTGAAGCTGTAATCAAACTCCCGCTTCTCGGGATTCCACTCCCACATCGGGTAGAGACCGCATTCCACAACCAGCCGGCCAAGATCGATCGAGCGCGGCGTCTCGTAGACGAAGCCCTTCTGGCACGGGGTGTAGACCATCAGATAGGCCGCGCCCTTGTGATTCAGGCCCTTTCTCACCTTGTTCATCAGGTCGATCGGATAGCCCACGCTGGCCGTTGCTACATAGCAGTGTGGATGCCCGGCCGCCATCATGCGGGCGAGGTCTTTGGGAAACAGTTTTTTGCCTTCCGGAACTTCGGGCCCGGGAGGCGAAAAAGTTGTCATGCCGCCGTAGGGCGTGCGCGACGATGCCTGAATGCCGGTGTTCGCATACTGCTCGTTGTCATAGCAAATGATCAGGCAGTCGTGATTGCGATAGAGGGCGCCTGAAATCGAAGCCAGTCCAATGTCCGAAGCGCTGCCGTCGCCCGCCTCGCAAATAATGTTTGGATAAGCACCCTTCCACTTACCCTTACGGATCATCGCTTCATAAGCCGCGGCGACGCCGGCCGTAAAGCTGCCGGCACTGCCAATCTGGGTATGCGCCCAGGGGACGTTGTAGGGCGTGCACAAATACGAACTGTTCGCGACGTACATGCAGCCCGTCGGCCCGACCAGGATCGTGTTGTCGCCTGCCGCCTTGCTCGTCATCCGGTACTGAATGGACGGCCCGCAGCCCGCACATGTGCGATGGCCGGGCACGAAGGGTTCGGACGACGGTAATTCAGGGTTGTAGAAACGCGCTCCCTGATTCGGGTTGTTAAGAATCGGCAGCATCTGCCGCTGAACTTCGATTGTTGCCATATCAAATCCTCCTCAACTCGTGTTGTGTGGTGGCGGGGCTCGGCCCCGCCAGGACGGGGCAAAGCCCCGTCACCACAAGATCATCGCCCGGCTTCTACTCTTCGAATCCCACCCAATGCGTGCGCTTTTCGATCTTGCCGCGTTTCTGCGCATCCAACATCTTTTCAGTCATCCAGTAGAATTCCTTCAGCACGATCGCCTCGCCGCCCATGCCCGCCATAAACGACAGGACGAGCGGACGCTTTTGGCTCTCATAGAGAGCCGCGCAGACCTCGGCGTAGAGCGAGCCGCCGCTGCTCACACTGCCGAGCCCCATGTTGGTCTCGATCACGCCGACCACTTTGAACTTGCTGAGAACCTCTTTAACACGCTCGGTGGGATAGGGGCGGATAGTCCGCAGCCGCACCAGACCGACCTTCAGGCCTTTGTCGCGCATGTGCTGAATGGCGAATCGCGCCGTCACCGCGTGAGCGCCCTGCAGAAAAAACACCACTTCGGCGTCGTCCGTCATGAACTCCTCAACCCATGGGTCGTATCGCCGGCCGAAGATCTTGGCAAACTCTTCGTGGACCTCCTCGATAACCGCCATCGATCCTTCCATGGCGCGCGCCCGTTCCAACTGCAGCGGCGGACCCTGCTCGGGCATGATCTGCGGTCCGTGCGACACGGGATGCCGCGGATCAAGCGGATAGGGATGTTTGTAAGGCGGCAGGAATTCGTTCACCTGCCCGGTGTCAGGTAACTCGACATCGCCCGTGATGTGCGAGACGAAGAACCCGTCCTGGCAAACCATTTGCGGCAGAAGTACGCGCGGATCTTCGCCGATGCGAAACGCGATCAAGTGATTGTCGAATGCTTCCTGTGCGTCGCACGACCACCCCATAATCCAGCCCATGTCGCGCGTTGAGAGCGCATCGGTGTGCTCGGAACCGAAATCGCCCGGAGGATCGAGCGTGCGGTCGGCAATCATCATCTGCACTGGCATGCGGCTGCCGGAAATCGGCGAGTAAAGCTCGTAGGCAAATTGCACGCCTACACCAGAGCTGCCGGTGAACACACGCGCGCCGCTCGACGAAGCGCCATGCGCGATGCTGAGTTGCGAGTGCTCGCTGTCGGCGACAATGTACTCCGCATCCAATTCTCCGTTCGCTACCATTTGCGCGAGCGCCATCATGGTTGCCGTGTACGGCCGGATCGGGTAAGCCGCAATCACATCGACATCGGCGTACTTGGCAGCCTGCGCCGACGCGACGCAGCCGTTGATCCTTACCATCCTCTTCTTTTGCTCAGTAACCGTTGGCATGATTCACTCCAATCTCTAAATATTCTTGGCCGCTCGTTCTGCCAGATTTCTCAGTTGTTCCGCCTGGCGTCCGTGCAGGCCGGGTGAGATTGCGAACGCGGTATCCATTCGTACGACTCCCGAATCGAAGTCCAGTTCCGGCACGCCTTCCAGGCAGCCAGTCGGGCATTCCTCAATGCAGACCCGGCAGCCCTTGCAGTAGTCGACAAGAATTTTATACAAGCCATTCGACCGCTCCGGCCGCGCGATGCACGGTTCGGGACAGACCAGATAACAGTTGTCGCAGGCGTTGCAGGTGCCGCAACTGAAGCAGCGATTCGCCTCCTCAACTGCTTGCTCCTCCGAGAACGCCTGAATCACTTCCTCCTGCGTTTTGCGCCGGGTTACGGGCGACAACATCGGCTGCTGGACGCGGGGGAAGTGCGGGAAATACGTCATGTTCATGCGGTTCAAATCCATGATGACGTCGATGGGAATGGTGCGCGGCTGCAATGGCTCTCCGCGCATCACCTTGTCCAGATTGAAAGCCACGCGCTTCCCGTCACCGACCGCGTTGACCACCATCAGGGGCTGACCCGACCCCAGTTGCACGATATCGCCGGCAGCAAAAAAGTTCGTGTCGCCGAGGCGTCCGAAGCGATCGATCTTGATGGTCCCGCGCTCGTTCTTGAACTCGGCGGGCAACCAGGCCAGCGAGGCGCGCTGTCCGACAGCAATAATCACATTGTCGACGGCGAACTTTTCGGCGGTGGCCTCTCGATCAACGGTGATCGGAGACGCATTGATGGCGCCCGAAAAGCGCGCTGGATGCAGTTGCAGGCTCTCGACCTTGCCGTTGCCGAGAACTGCCGTCACCGCACGCCCATGCCAAAGATCCACGCCTTCCTCGATCATGTCGTGCAAGTCTTCGGGAGAAGCGGGCATCTCCTGGGGAGTGCCCTCCACCGTAATCATGGTCACTTCCACCGCGCCTTGACGAAGCGCCTCGCGAGCGCAGTCAATCGCCGTGTTTCCGCCGCCGATCACCGCGACCCGTGGGCCCAGCTTAACCTTGGATGTGCCCATGCCGATATCGCGCAGGAAGGGAAGTCCGTAATGGACGCCTTGCTTATCCTCGCCCTCGGCGCGCACGCTATTTGGCTCGGTAAGGCCGACGGCCAGGACGACAGCATCGTAATCCTTCTTCAAATCGTCCCATGTGACGTCCTTGCCGACTTCGACGTTGGTCTTGATCGTGATGCCAAGCTCGACCAGGCGCTCGATCTCGCGATCAAGCACATCCTGCGGAAGAACCCAGTCAGGAATGCCGCCGCGATTCAGTCCGCCTGCCTTCGGTGACTTTTCAAGGATCGTAACTTTGTAGCCGAGGCGCGCCAGTTGGTATGCCGCGCTGTGGCCAGCGGGACCGGACCCGACCACGGCAACTTTCTTGCCGTTGGGCTTGCCTGCCTGGACCACGTCCTTCTTCAGAGCCTGTCCGAGATCGCCGAGAAAACGTTCCACCGCGCGAATCGAGATGGCCTCATCGTACTTTCCACGATTGCAGGCCTGCTCACACGGGTGATAACACACTCGGCCGGTGACGGAAGGGAAGGGCATGTCTTCTTTGATCAGCGCATAGGCATCCAGATACTTGCCGCGCTTCACGAGGTCGAGATAGCCCTGGATTTTTTCGTTCGTTCCGCAAGCGTTGTTGCAGGGTGGCAACTTGTCCCGGTATACCGGTCGGATCGAGCGCCAATTGCCGGTAGGGAAAAGGTCCTGGCCCTTTTCCTGCGAAGGTGCAGGCGTGATGCCAGCGAACGGAACGGTAAGCCATTCAGGAATGCGTGTGCCTTTAGTCGACATAAAATCCTTCCTACTTAGAGGAGATATTGTGTGGCGGCGGGGCTCTGCCCCGCAGCGACGGGGCTGAGCCCCGTCACCACACGATCAAACTGCCACCGGGTTCAACGTCATCACGTGTAATTCTTCGAGTGCCATTTCGAATGCGTTCTTGTTTGCGATCATGGGTTTAATCGTTTCCATCTTGACGATGCCCGTGGTCTTGATGATTGCGGCAATTAACGGCGCGGCAATATCGGGTGCGATCAGCTTATTTCGCTCGGCGGCGCCTTCGGTTGAAAGGCGGTCGAGACCCAGTTCGCCCAGCCGGTAGTAAAGCCATTTGTGGTGCGCCAGCCGTGCGGCGTCCACGCAGACAAGTTGCGCCAGTCGCTCCGAACCCGGCACGAACCGAATCATGTAGTCCGGCGTATAGTGCGTGTTGATCACCAACGTTCCACCCGGCGGCATGCCACGCATGTAATCCCAGCCTTTGACCATAGTGCCCTCAACCAGCACGACGATGTTGGGTTTATCGTTTTCGTACGTGAGTTCATTTTCAAGCACGGTATCGCTAACGCGGCAATACTTGCGCGTGGGAGCATTCGTGCGATCGGGATTATCGACATAGTTTTCCATCGCCTGTGAATACTTGCCCTCCTTGCGGGCGGAAGCGGAGATGGAATTGACGATGTCGCGGCCCTCTTTGTCCATGATGATGCCGCGTGTCCAAACCGTGAGTTCCGTGTAGCTCATAATCTAGCCTCGTCAATACTTCGTGGTTGTTGATGCGTTCGAGTGCAAATGTCCCGCGTTCTGATTCGGCTCGTTCGTTTTTTCGCATTGCCTGCTACTGCCATAATCGGAATCGAGAACTCCCAGGAAATCGCTGCGCAAGACGACGAAAGGCGCGCCGCGTTTTGCATCCTGGAATTCCACAATTGCCGATAGCGTCGCCTTCTTGCACAAGCTTTCGATGTCGGCGCCCGTGAAGCCTTCCATCCGCGCCGCAAATTCGTTGAAATCAATATTGCTTGCCAGCGGCACACGCTGGCAGCAAAGGCGCATGATGGTAGCACGATCGGCGGCGTCCGGTTTGGCGAACTGGAGTATGTAGTCGAAGCGTCCGCTTCGCAACAGCGCAGGCTCGATTCGCTCGGGACGATTGGTCGCCGCCAGCAGGATCACGCCTTTCACGTCGCGTAAGTTATCGATTTCCCGCAGCAACTGGCTGAGAATTCTTTGATAGACGTCGGTTCCAAACTGATCGACGCCAAACTTCGGGGCGATGGCGTCAATCGTGTCAAAGAAAAGAATGCAGGGTGCCGCCCGTCTCGCCTTCTTGAATACCTCGCGTAGCGCCCTCTCTGACTCGCCCAGCCACTTCGAGTACAGCTGTGGGCCATCAATGGCGATCAGCGGAATCTGCTTCTCACCCGAGAGCGCTCGCGCCATGGCGGTCTTCCCGGTGCCCGACGGGCCCGCTAGCAGAATGCCCCGTGGCGGCGCCAGTCCTACCTGCTCATAGACTTCGGCGCGCATGTGAGAATGCTCAACCACCGCATCGAGCATTCGTTTCAACTCGCCGAGACCTCCCAGCGATGCGAACGTAGACGAACTTTTTTCAATCAGGAATTCGCGGGTCGCGCTCGGTTCAACTTCCTTCAAGCCGGCAAGAAAGTCGTCGCGCGTAACGTGCAGCGCCTCGAGTTCAGCTGATGCCGTGCCCTCGGACCCAAGCGGCATGGTCGATAGAAACCGGCGCAAGGCGATCATGCCCACTTCCTGTCCCAGCGCTTCCAGATCGGCGCCGACGAACCCGTGGGAATGCTCGGCGATCTCCTGCAGGTTGACGTCGGAAGCAAGAGGCATGGCGCGGGTATGAATTCTGAGTATTTGCAGCCGCGCCTGGGTATTCGGAACGCCGATTTCAATTTCGCGATCAAAGCGGCCGGGGCGCCGCAGCGCAGGGTCAAGAACCTCGGGGATATTCGTGGCCCCAATCACGATGACCTGGCCGCGCGCAATAAAACCGTCCATCAGACTGAGAAGCTGCGCCACCACCCGCTTTTCGACCTCTCCCGATACCTCGGCGCGTTTGGGAGCCACCGCATCGATCTCGTCGATGAAGAGGATCGCAGGCGCATGACGCGCCGCTTCCTCGAAAACTTCGCGGAGCTTTGCCTCGCTCTCGCCGTAGAACTTCCGCATCACTTCAGGGCCGTTGAGGTGAATGAAGTGCACACGGCTCTCGGCCGCTACCGCGCGCGCCAGCAGCGTCTTTCCCGTGCCGGGGGGACCGTAGAGCAGCACGCCCTTGGGCGCGAGAATTCCCAGCCGCTCGAAGATGCGCGGGTGCTTCAATGGCAACTCCACCATTTCGCGCACACGCTCCACTTCACGTTCAAGTCCGCCAATATCTTCGTAGGAAACTGCCGGAGCACGGGATGCCGTCTGCTCGCCTTCGACCACCCGAATGTCGGTGCGTTTCCCAATCACGACCGGTCCCGAGGGAATCGTGCGCACAACGTTGAAGTTCACCGCCTTGGCAAACGTCGGCACACGCACCGTGCAGCCTGCAATCACCGGAACGCCCACCAGGTCCTCGAGCATTTTTTCGGGAGCGATGGTTGCTGGCGGAGCCCCCACCCACAACGGCGATAGGCGGACAGCCACCGCCTGCTGGGGCTCGATGAGAGTCACTGTGACCTGTTCCTGCAAGCCGACGCCGCAATTGCTGCGGCAGGTGCCGTCAATCTGGATCATGCCTTCGTGTCCATCGTCGGAATGCTCGGCGCGGCCCACGCCCGTCGTTCCGCCCGTGATCTTCAATACATCACCGGCTCGCGCACCTATGCGCCGCAGATCGACTGGCGCCAGTCGCGCAATGGCGTGGCCGACATCCTCGACTCGCGCCTCCGCAACGCGCAGCGTCAGGGTTACAGCGGGGGAAGATGGATTATTTTCCGCCATGCCGTGCTTCGTTGTGTGCTCCGGAGAGGGAGATCCATCGAACAGCTTCACCCTCTGCCCTGCCCCGTGATCCGGTTCGCGAGAGATGCCATCCCCACGGGCCACGTTATTTCGCGCGTCAGTCAATCTGAATCGTCCCCAGCTTGTTTCTCTCGAAGCCCCACGCTTCGCCTCTATCGGATGCAAATCCCAGCCTGGTCAAAAATTCTTCAGAACTATTTCTTCGACATCTTCAATATGCCGCCGCATCGCCGCCTTCGCTGCCTCGGCATCGTGGCGCTTCAGCGCAGCCAGTATCCGCCGGTGGCCGGCGAGCGATCTTTGTGGGCGTCCCTCTACTTGCAAAGAGCGTTCCCGCGTGCCCCGGAGCAGGTCCATCACAATGTCGAGCACCTTCAGCACGACACTGTTTCCGGATGCCAAAGCAATGCTGTAATGGAATTCCGAGTCCTCAGTAATCGCGGCTTCTCCGCGACCCTGTTTTTCCTGTTGCCGCTGCAAAATCTCTTCCATCTCGGAAATTTCTTCCGCAGAAACGCGCTTGGCGGCGCGGGCGGCCAGCGGAGGCTCGAGCATCATGCGAAAGTCGAGAAGCTCGCTGACCAGTTCTTCCTTGCGCTTGAGAGCGTTGGCCAGCGGATTCGCCAGCGAGTCGGAGGAAATTTCGCGAACGATCGTCCCCGCGCCCTGACGCGGTTCCACCATGCCCATCAGTTCCAGACTCCGAATTGCATCTCGTATGGAGCTGCGGCTCACCCCCAGCGTCTCGGCCAGTTCCCGTTCGGAAGGCAACTTATCGCCAGGCTGCAGCTTCTTGAGGATCAACCGCTCGATCTGCCGGGCAACCTCTTCGTAGACCTTGTTGCGTCGGACAATCTCGAATTCGGAATTGACGGTTGCGGACATTGCCTTCAACTGGTCCGATAAGTGGACCACCCGAAGTATACGCCTATCGGGAACCAATGGTAAATATTTTTTGGATTCGCTCTGAAAAACATGGAAATAATGTTTGTCGGAAACCCAGGCAGAGATTCCTTCAGGATTTACAGAGTCCCGACGCTGCGCTGCGCCAGCAATTTGGCGCAACTATATACAGTCCGAGTATACGCCATCGGAATGCCCACTCTCTCGCCCAACTCCACTACCGACCCGACCAGAGCCTCAAGCTCCATAGGACGGCCAGCCTCGAGATCCTGTAACATCGAAGTTTTGTGCTCGCCAACTTTTTCCGCCCCGGCCATCCGCTGATCAATGGACACCGGCAACTCCATGCCTAATTTTCGCGAAACGGCTTCCACCTCCTGCATGATGTTGCGAATGACCTCGGAGACTACCGGATCGCGCACCATCTGCGCCAGAGTCGAGCGGGTCAGAGCGCTTACCGGGTTCAGGGACGCGTTCCCCATAATCTTTACCCAGATTTCCTGCCGCATGTGAGTCGTAATGGGGCAACGTAATCCCGAAGCCACCAGTGCCTCGGCAATTCGGCGACAACGATCAGAGCGTGCGCCATCCGGCTCACCCAGAGAAATGCGGTTGCCATCCGTGTGTTGAATCACTCCCGGCGCGATAATCTCCGTAGAAAAATAGACGATGGACCCAACTACGCGACGCGCTTCAATGGCCGCTGAGATCACGGCGCCCGGATCAATGCGTTCCAGCCGTAGTCCTTCCCACTCTCCCCCGAATCCTTGGAAGTACCACCAGGGAATTCCATTCTGCGTGCTGACAACGGTGGTGTCCGGTCCGAGTGCGAAATGCAACTGCGGCACAAGCTGCGGAAGGCTGTGTGCCTTCACTCCCAGAAACACGACGTCCGTGAGTCCCGCTTCTTCGAGGGAACCTACGATTCTGGGGCGGACCTCGAAATCTCCTTCGGCGCTCTTCACCTGCACGCCATGCTCCTGCATGGCCTTCAAATGAGGACCACGGGCGAAGAGAGTGACGTCGAATCCGGCTCGCGCCATGCGCGCACCGATGTAGGCGCCAATGGCGCCCGCTCCCGCAATTAGAAATTTCATGCCTGATCCCGGTTGGTTATTTGCGTCCTTCATTGCCATTGCGGTCCGTCAACCAGACGATTGATCATCAAGAATGGCGTGGGCCACGGCGCGACGGCGGATCTTTCCAGTGGCCGTCGTGGGAATGCTCTCCACCAGATAAATCTTAGTCGGGCATTTGTATTCCGCCAGGTACTGGCGACAGTGCTTTAGAAGTTCGCTTTCGCTGGCGCCGGTGGGTTCGTGCAGGACGACGGCCACGCCGACTTCTTCTCCCAGCGTGGGGTGCGGGCAGCCAAACGTAACCGCTGCCGCCACCGCCGGATGCCGGAGCAGGATTTCGTCCACTTCATGGGGCGCGATATTTTCGCCGCCGCGGATGATGATGTCCTTGATCCGCCCCGTCAGATGCAGATAGCAGTCTTCGTCGAGCAGGCCCTCGTCGCCGGTGCGAAACCATCCATTCACCAGCGCGCGGGCATTGGCTTCGGGATTGTTTTCGTATCCCCGGAACACGCTCGCTCCCTGAATGACAATTTCGCCCCGCTGGTTGGTTCCGAGATGGTTGCCCTCTTTGTCCATGACGCTGACTCGAATGCCCGTGCCCACGCCGACCGACCCCGCCTTGCGATGCCGCGGGGGCAGAGGATTGGAAGTCATCTGGTGAGCCGCTTCGGTCATGCCATAGGCTTCGACAAAAGGCACGCCGAAGAGGTCTTCGATTTTGTGAATAAGTTCCGCCGACAAGGGCGCGCTGCAAGAACGAATGAAACGAAGGGAAGTAGCTTCCGCGGGCTTTTGGCGTGTGCGCGCCAACAAGAGCTGGTGCATGGTGGGCACTCCCGAATACCAGGTGACCCGGTAGTTGCGCACCGTCCGCCAGAACGAGAGCGCGTTGAACTTGGTCGGCACCACCACCGTACCGCCGGAGAGCAATGTGGACATCACCGATCCGATTAATCCATGAATGTGAAACAGCGGCATAACGCAGAGCGAAACATCGGCCTCGGAAAGCGCATAAGCGTTGGCGATGTTGGCCGAGGAGACAGCCAGGTTGGAATGCCGCAGCGGCACGCGCTTGGGCCGCCCCGTGCTCCCACTGGTGTGCAGGACAAGGGCAACGTCATCCGCGGTAGGCTCGGTGGCCTTTGCCCCCGAAGGAGCATCCAGCAGGTGAACCACGCCCTTGTCGGTCATGCTCACCGAGAGAATGGGAATCTTCAGATCGCCAGCTGCGGCGCGCACGAACTCTGCCCCGACCGGAGGGCAAAGTAGCAGACGCGCGTCCGTGTCGCGCAGGAAAAAAACAAACTCTTCATATGGATATGCGGGATTCAAAGGTGCCGCAGTTCCGGCAATAGAAGCGGCCAGGAAACACACAATGGCAGGTAATCCGTTGGGCAAAGCGATTGCCACACGGTCGCCGCGGCGGATGCCGGCGGAAGCGAGAGCATCCGCCATGGCCAGCACCTGCTGCCGCAGCGACTCATAGGTGACCACGACTTCAATCTCGGGGACAGCGAGGGCTGCGTGACTGTCCGCGAAATGTAGTACGTCAAGGAGTGTATGGACGGACTTCAGGGTCATGGCGCGCCGCCTTTAACGCGGATCCTTGGATGATTCAGATCTGTTTTCGGTTTTTAGAATCTGGCAATCCAGCACGCTTGCCGAGTCTGCCTTTCGCGTGTGTAAATTCCGCATCTAGCTTTGCATTGAGACTATGCATTGAGAGACTTGGAAATCTAACTCGGATAACCCTCCGCGCTCAGAGCCTGTTTGAACTCTTTCAGAAAGAACTGCAGGTTCTTTTCGGTAGCCAGCGGTCCCATCACGCCGATGCGGAAAATCTTGCCCGCAAGTGGGCCGAAGCCTCCGGCGATTTCAATGCCCGGGCCCTCCAGAAGACGCTTGCGCACCTTACCCTCGTCAACTCCCTTGGGCACCAGCACGGTGTTCAACGTCGGAATTCGGTGCGCGGCCGGAACGTGCATCCCGAGACCCATGGCTTCTATCTCGCGGACGAACATCTGATGGCACCGGCGATGACGCTCCCAGCGATTTTCGATTCCTTCCTCGGCAATCACCAGCAGCGCTTCGCGCAATGCGTAGAACATGGAAATAGGAGCGGTGTGGTGATAGCGGTGCGACACTGTCGAGTAGTCATGAATCAGCTTGAGATCAAAATACCAACTGCGTACCGGCGTGGTGCGGGCGCGCAGCCACTCCATGGCCCGTGCTGAAATCGCCAGCGGAGATAAGCCCGGCGGGCAGCTCACCCCTTTCTGCGTGCAGCTGTATGCGATGTCCATGCCAGTCCGATCGAACTCGACTGGCAATCCGCCGAGTGATGTGACGCAATCGGCGATGACGAGCGCCCCGACTTCATGTGCGACGGCGCAGATAGCATTGCCGGGCTGCAATGCTCCCGTTGAAGTCTCAGCATGAACATAGCCAACCACCTTCGGCTTTTCCCGACGGATGAAGTCAGAGATTTCATTATCGGTATAGGTTTCGCCCCAGGCCTTCTCAAAGCGCACGACGTTTGCGCCCTGGCGCCGAGCCATCTCCGTAAGTCGGTCGGAGAAATATCCATTCGCGAAGACCGCGAACTTCGCTCCCGGCTCCACAAAGTTGGCGACGGCCGCTTCCATGCCAGCGCTGCCCGTGCCGGAGATTACCAGCGTCGAGGCATTGTTGGCTCCGAAAGGAGTCTTGAGCAACTCCTGGACATCATGCATCACCTGAATAAAATATGGGTCGAGATGACCGACGATCGGCTTGGACAACGCTTGATACACCCGGGGATCCACCATGGTCGGTCCGGGCCCGAAAAGATAGCGGGTAGGCGGTTGTAGGGGCGCGAATGATTCCTGCACTGGAATCTTCTGTTCTAGGGTACTCATAAGCCTCATTTCTCTTCAGGAATTAAATTCGAGCATTGTTCGAACCAGATTGTCCGAACAAACGAAGAAGCTCGACGCCGTCCTGCAGTAAACATCACGGCCTGGGATGAAGTCAAAGTAATTTATTGAGCGACTTCAATTAGTTTTTCTTATCATTTATCATTAGCGCGCTAACCGGGGCGCGAACCCTTCGTGCCCCGCAAAATGTTGTACGGCTGCGGTGTCCCAAGTTCGCGCCCGTCCTTTGGGCGCTAACCTCGGCGCAGCACTGCACCCGTGCCAAACACTTTATTTCGTCCGTCCCGCTTCCACCTTCAACTTATCGCTGGCGCCAGCCTGAGCGGCCGCCAGGCGCGCGGTCAGAACGCGGAATGGGGAACAGGCAACGTAGTCCATTCCAACCTGATGACAGAACTCCACCGATGACGGATCGCCTCCATGCTCGCCGCAGATGCCGACCTCTAAACCCGGTCGAGTCTTGCGTCCGCGTTCGATTCCGATGCGAACCAGTTCGCCCACGCCGTCACGATCGATCACCGCGAACGGATCCTGTTTCAGAATTCCCTCCGCCAGGTACGTGGGAAGAACCTTATTGATATCGTCGCGTGAGAAACCAAACGTGGTCTGCGTCAGATCATTGGTGCCGAAGGAAAAGAACTCCGCCTCTTTCGCGATCTCGTCGGCCACCAGCGCGGCGCGTGGCAACTCGATCATCGTGCCCACCAGGTAATGGACTTTTTTCCCTTTTTCCTTGAAAACTTCTTCCGCCACCCGGCGCACAATGGCCGCTTGATTCTCCATCTCCTTGAGGGTTGCGATCAACGGGATCATGACCTCGGCGTGGGTCTTGATGCCGGCTTTTTCGACTGCGACGGCCGCTTCGAAGATGGCGCGTGCCTGCATCTCGGTAATTTCCGGATAAGTAATTCCCAGGCGGCAGCCGCGATGCCCTAGCATGGGATTGAACTCATGCAAGTCTTCTACCCGGCGCAGCAGGTCGGGCAAAAGCTTCTTGAGATCGCCAACTCCCTTGGCGCCGTATTCGCCGTAATCCTCGAGCAGCGCCTTCTTCTGCTTCGAATCGGCATGGGGAAGGGTGGCAAGGTCGACCATCAGCTTTTCGCGCTTCGGCAGGAACTCGTGTAGAGGCGGATCCAACAGGCGGATGGTCACCGGCAGGCCCTCCATGGCTTTGAACAAACCTTCGAAGTCCTTTCGCTGATACGGGAGCAATTTGTTAAGGGCCTTGCGGCGATCTTTTTCGTTGTCGGCAAGAATCATGGCGCGCATGTGCGGGATGCGGTCCGGCGCGAAGAACATATGTTCGGTGCGGCAAAGACCGATGCCCTCGGCTCCGAACGCGCGCGCTTGAATCGCGTCGCGCGGAATATCGGCATTGGCTCGCACACCGATCTTGCGGAACGGTTCGGCCCAGCCCAGTAGCTTCTTTAATTCCGCATTCTCGGCCGACGCTGGAAGAGTATTCAGTTTGCCCTTGATCACGCGCCCGGTGGTTCCATCGAGCGAGATCCAATCTCCCTCGTGGAACACCTGACCCTTCACGCGCATTTCGCGCGTCCGTTCGTTGACCTCAATATCGCCGGCTCCCGCCACACAGCACTTGCCCATGCCGCGCGTCACGACCGCCGCGTGGCTGGTCATGCCGCCTCGCGAAGTAAGAATGCCGGCCGCGACCTCCATGCCGTGAATATCCTCAGGGGTAGTCTCGGCGCGAACCAGGATCACCGGATTCTTCTTGTCTCCGTGCCCAGCTTTCTCGACAGCCTCATCGGCGGAGAATACGATCTGCCCGACAGCCGCGCCCGGAGAAGCCGGCAAGCCGGTGGCGAGCACTTCGACCTTCGCGCTCTTTTCATCGAGCGTTGGAACCAAGAAATCGTAGAGCTGATTGGGATCGACGCGGAAGATGGCTTCGTTCTCGGTGATCAAACCCTCGTCCACCATCTCGATGGCGACACGAACGGCGGCGCGGCCTGTGCGCTTGCCGTTGCGCGTCTGCAGCATGTACAACTTGCCCTCCTGGATGGTGAACTCAAAGTCCTGCATATCCTTGTAATGCTTTTCCAAGCGGGTCGTGATTTCGCGAAGCTGGTGGTACACATCCGGCATGACCTTCTGCAGTTCCAGAATCGGTACCGGTGTGCGGACGCCTGATACCACATCCTCGCCCTGCGCGTTCATCAGGAACTCACCGTAAAATTCTTTCACCCCGGTCGCCGGATTGCGCGTGAAGCCCACACCCGTGCCGCTGGTGTCGCCCAGGTTGCCAAACACCATCGCCTGTACGTTCACCGCAGTGCCAAGCATGTCGTCGATGTTATTAATCCGCCGATAATGCTTGGCACGGTCGTTCTGCCAGGAGCGAAACACCGCGTCCCTTGCCATCACGAGCTGCTCGTTCGCATCCTGCGGGAAGTCGCGCTTGGCGTGCTTCTTCACGACTTTCTTGTATTCCTGAATCACTTCCTTCAGAGCCTTGGCATCGAGTTCGGTATCGAGCTTCGCCTTCTTTTGTTTCTTCTTCGCATCGAACACTTCATCAAATTCGGACTTCGGAATTTCCAGCACGACGTTGCCGAACATCTGAATCAGCCGCCGGTAGGAATCGTAGGCGAAACGGGGATTATGACTGCGCTCGGCGAGCGCTTCCACGCTTTGATCATTGAGACCGAGATTCAGAATCGTGTCCATCATCCCCGGCATCGAAAACTTCGCTCCCGAGCGCACACTCACCAGCAGCGGGTTTTCGCCCGCGCCCAGCTTCTGCTTCTGCAACTGTTCCAGGCGGCGCAGAGCCGCGTCCATCTGCTGCGTGACCTCGGCGGGCACTTTGCCGCCGCTGCGCATGTACTCGCGGCAGGCCTCAGTCTGGATGGTGAATCCGGGAGGGACCGGCAGTCCGGCATTCGTCATCTCGGCCAGGCCCGCGCCTTTGCCGCCCAAGTCGTCCTTCATCTTGCCGTTGCCTTCGGCTTTTCCGTCGCCAAAAAAGTAAACGTACTTGGTGGTTTTCGTAGTGGATTGTTCTGGATGGGTTTCAAGAAGAGTGGAAGTGCTCATGAATTTGTCCTCTTTCGAAAATCAGACTATTAATTCGAACCTCAGGGTTTAGGAGGGGTTCTACTGTCGATCACTATTCCGACGACGACCGCTTGACGCAATCTCTAACAAAGAATCATTCCTGACAAATACCGGCCGCGATTACCAGAGCGATCCCATTAGCCTTTGGAAGCCAATACTAAGTTTACCTGATTCTCCGGCTCTCATCATAGCTATCGCCCCAGAATGAAAAGGCCTTTAGTCGCATGGGTTTTAAATCTTCAGGAAGACTGTAGGGATGGAACAGGGCGGCCGTTCGCGCTCTCCGTCGCTAATGGGCAGTGACAAAGAAGTATGCAGTCATTACCAGGCCCGTTCCGATCACAACGTACCGAACTTTCCCCGGGTCCGCTTTCTGTGCATAGTGCGCTCCAAACCATCCCCCGGTCAGAGCTCCCGCGATCATCACTACGCACTGTGGCCACAAGACTGCCCGCGCCACGACGAAAGTAACGACGGCGGCCGCATTGATCGCAACCGCCAGCAGGGTCCGAAGGGCGCCCATGGCATGAATGTCGCGCATGCCCAGAGCCGCCAACATCGCCAGCGTCATGAATCCAATGCCCGCGCCAAAGTATCCGCCATACACGGCCACCAGCAACTCCAGGATCGAAGTGATGGTGATCGCCTGCCACGATATCGCCCCCAGGTCATCGACCACGGCCGCCCCCCCCGCCAACGCGCGGAGCCTGTTCCCGAAGGCAAACAGAAGCGTGCCACTCAGCAGCAGCCAGGGCACAAGATGAAGAAAAGTGCGCTGCGGGGTCTTCAGCAAGAGCAATGCCCCGGCCCACCCCCCAGCCACGCTCGTCACCAGCAGCGGCAACAAAACCCGCAGCGGTGCGTTCAGGCGCTTGAGGTAGGCAACCGTGCTCGCCGCCAGGCCCGGCCAGAGGGCGACCGTATTAGTGGCATTGGCTTGTACCGCGGGCACCCCGGTAAACAGCAAGACTGGGAAGGAAACAAAGCTGCCGCCGCCCGCTACCGCGTTGAGCGTCCCGGCAATCGCGGCAGCGAAAAACAGGAGGATGGCTTGGCTCAAGTCCAAGCTCATATTCTTATCAGGAAAATGGTGCCCCGAGAAGCAGTCCTCGCGCGAAGGCGTTACTAGAACGAAAGCGCGCCGCACCTACTCCGCGAATTTCTGGGACGGCAGACTAGTGGCTCGAACATTCTTTTGAGATGGTCCGGATCGAACTCACCGAAATCGTCACCGGGCTGGCCGATCCCGTTCTCATCATGGTGTCAGAGCTCGTGCTCATCGATGGAAATTCCTCGCCGGTCACTTCGACTCGCTGTCCAATGTAGTGGCGAAGCTTGATTTTCTTGGTGGCCTGTAGCTCATACGTGTCCGCCGGATCCTGTTTTTCCAGAATGTAATCTCCGCTCAGTCGGCTCACGCAACCCTGAACCGTCACCTGCCCCTTGTCGTGATGGGAATTGTCCGAAGTCGGGGCCGCAGATTGACTCCCTTGTCCCAAAGCAAAACTCGCGCAAAGCAATAGCACGAACAAGATTGATTTCACAGACGCCTCCGCATCGAAACAAGCCTACAAGTCCTCGCCTAAGATGAACATTGTAGCCTACAGGTTGCGTCATTACGGACACCCCGATGGTTCGTATAATATGCGCGAGTCGTAATGGTCATACCTGCGCTCGTTCAGCCAGCCGTTTGCTGATGAGCGAGGTGAAATATATAGGTGAACCCGTTCATGCCGGACACTAGAAATAATAATGATAGTGAGATCGAAAGCCTGGCTCGCGAACTGCAGTCGGCCGCTGAAACGGGACAGATGATTCCCGTCCCTCCATCCTCACGTCCCGGCTTTGATCTCAATACTGCGTATGCAGTGGAAGCAACACTCAAACAACTCCGCGAATCCAGCGGACATCGCGCTGTGGGCCGCAAGGTCGGTTACGCCAACAAGGCCATGTGGCGCGTTCTAAAACTCGAGACTCTGGTTTGGGCGCATATGTATGACGACACGGTGCATCACAGCGAGCACAATGCGGCCACTCTGGCGCTCCCGCACTCCCGCTCGTTGAAGATTGAGCCGGAGATCGTTTTCGGTTTGAAGCAACCGATCACCTCGGTTGGACTCGACGCCGCGGCGGCGCTCGATCGCACTGATTGGATGGCATTCGGATTCGAGATCATCGATTGTCCCTTTCCCGAATGGCAATTTCAGCCCAGCGATTTCGTCGCCTCTTATGGACTCCACGCGGCGCTGGTGATCGGCGAGAAGACCCACTTGCAGGCGGCGATGATCCCGAAACTGGTGGAAGAGTTGCCGCGGTTTTCAGTACGCATGTCGAGGAATGGCGAGTTCGTCGAAGAAGGCTCGGGCAAGAATTCGCTGCGGAGTCCCGCCTTGTGCCTGGCCGAACTCGGCGGCGCCATCCTGCGCAGATTTCCCGATCAACCGTTGCGTGCCGGAGAAATCATTAGCTCAGGCACGCTCACCGCCGGACATGTAACTGGAGCTGGCGATCGGTGGACCGCGGAAGTCGAAGGTCTAGCTCTGCCCCCGCTCAAATTGCACTTGATTTAGTAACGGACGAGTTCTCCGTTGCCTGGATGTCTTCGTCAAAAAATCTTGACTTAGGTCCCGAAACAAACGCAGGATGAATTGAAAGCATTTGACTTCTTTGGCAGATCTTCGACGCTCTTCGCTAGCAATTGAGAGTGGCAGTATAGGAATTTTGATAGATCATCAGATTGGAAGAGCGTGGCGGAGTCCTTAACCCCTTATTACATAATACTTTACGTATAACATATTATTTATCAATACTTTACAGTGGAGCGCGCGAAGAATATGCCAATTTGTGTATGTTAAACGCAATTAAATCAATACTTTGCATATAAGTTATTTTGGATCAATACTTTGGAAGGATATTTTCGCTAAATCTATGAATCTAATATACCGGGACAAGGGGGGTGGGGGGGGCCCCTAGGTTCGGAGTTCCTGCAATCTTCCAAAGCTCCCGAAAAACTCGTTCTCAAAAATCAGCTGGAAAGGAACCAATGCGACACCACTTCATTTGCGTTTGTATCGCTTTTTCGTTGGCCTGTTTCGCCATCGCCCAGCAGCCGCCCGAGCAACAGTCCCGGCAACTGGCAGAGAAGAATTCTGCCGAGGCACCAAAGTCCTCCACTACGTCCGCCGAGGCGAAGCTCAAAGACTTGTTCGAATCGAAGATCAAGACCGAATGGGAGGCGCTGAAGAAGAAGGACTCCAAAACTTACGGCGAACTGCTGGCCGACGATTACCAGGGCGTGGAAACCGATGGCAAGGGTGAACGCAACCGACTTCAGGCCATCAACGAAGTTCAGGCTGGCAACGTTTTCGACTACACGTTATGGGGATACAAATTTATTCCGTTGAATCCAGACGCGGCCTTCCTGATTTATGAAGTCACCTTACAGTTTCCGCCCAGGTCAGCGGTGCGCTACTCGAGGCTCTACATCACCGAACTCTGGGTGAAGCGCAAAGGAGAATGGAAAGAGTTGCACTATCAGGAGACACACGTCAAATAGGCGATCAGCGCGTCAGAGTTGGCTTTTCTAGGCGCAACCCTGCCGGGATCGTTAGATTTGCAGGGAACTGGTTATTCAGGACGCCTCAAATCGCCTAGTCGCAGTCGGGAGGCATGGCCATAATTGCCGACTCGGAATCGCACGGCGGTTTCTTCTTGGCGGGTTCAAGCAGCGCTGGCCGCTTGTAGCGGAGGATCCACAATCCCTGACCGTTGGTGAGATAAATCAGGCCATGGTTGCCATCCGGGAGAAGACTGGTAACGCCATTAAACTCCTGCAAGGTTTTCGGATTTCGCGGATCGCTCAGATCCAACAATCGCACCGTTTCCGTAGGATGGGCGCTGCTGGTCAAAGTGCCTGGTTTCCTTTCCGGAGCCTCGGCAATAGCGATGTCAGGGCTGACCATCTGCAGGTTGCCCGTAGTCGCCTTATTCAGTTCGGCCGTTCGCTTCAAAAGAGCAGGGAACTCGGGCTTGGTTACGTCCACAATCATGAAGCCCTGCTTCGCAGCCTGTTGCACATACAAGTAGCTCTTTCCCTCGTCCTTCTGTAGCAACATCTGGTTGCCCGTAGCTTGTGGAAGTGGCAAGTGTCCGATCACCATCGCGGGCACGTCAGTGGGCTTCGGGGGAGGCTGATCCTTGGCGCTTGCAAACGCGAGAGCAATCGCGAGCAAGGAGAGCACGAGAAGATGAGTGCGGAGGACTTTACGAAAGGTCGCCATGATTACGTCACCCTGCGGGATTGGGAAGTCCCTTGTGTTCTAAAGCGAACTATATCACCGACGCGGCTCGCTCGTCGGGTTGCAATAGCACCGATTGTTGTAAGCCAAGGTTATCGCAAGTCCGAATCCTCGCAAGCCTGGATCATCCCGATGATGACCCAGGCTCGCGCTTGCCGCACATCGAGGATCACTGTCGAGCGTAGACACCGATGCAACCATTGGAGCTTTGCGTGGTGCACTGCGCGCCCGCCTGCAAGGGCACAAACACGTGGTTCGTGCTGGGATCAACCGAGATGCTGTGCGAGTTGGAGCCGGTCGAGAACGTTTTCCAGCCAGAGGTTCGAGCCGGCGTCGATTATCGCCCATCACCGCTCCTGTGGGCATATCTCTCGCGGCCAGGTAGTACCGGTTGTCACCCGGGTTATACCAGGTTTCGTCGACGCCGCCGACGTTGTCGATGGTAGCGAGAATCGCGCCGCTCGTACCGTCGATGACATACTCGTTGGGAGGGAAGGCCTCGCCATCGTGATCGCCGCAACCCACCAGGAAGTTATTTCCCGGCCCCTTCACGATACTGGTGGGCATGCAATTCTGTATCACGAAAGTATTGACCACCACCGGTCCACAAGAAACCCCTCCGCAGCGGTATCCGTGAGTCGGGGATCGATCTCGTCAATGCTGCCAATATTCGTGATGCCGATGGAGTTTCCATTCGTCTGCAACAAGTGGCCGGTGTTGGGATTCCAAGCCTCCCCACCCAGACCGGCAGGTGCGATCGACCCGGCACAATTACCGCCCGGTGTGACTTGGTTACAAAACGCTCCGGTAGTTTGGTCAAGGACCGGTCCATGATGGCAGGGAATCGTGTACGACGTGCCACTGGGCGTAACACCGATTCCAGGAACCAATGAGTCAACCGATCCGGAAACGCCTGAGTACGTCTGGGGGTTGGATGGATCCGGACATGCAAACGAGCCGCCAACGTTGTCCACTGCAACGGCCGCATTGAGTCCTACGCCACCTGACGCCGCACCTCCTGCGCCGTCATAGTAAATCTGGCCAAGGATGCAACTGGGGGGATTGAAATGAGCCGTCGGATCTTCTTGCACCCAAGTCGTAGCTGATCCCTGGAACGGATAGCTCACACCATAGTCGCCGGGGCCGAAGCCGGCAGCCCAAGGGCCATAGGCGAGTGTCGAATCGATCGGTAAGCAGTGTTGTTGCGCTGGCGTACCCGACTTGTTCACAATGTGCGACATGTCAATGAACGTAACGAATGGCAATCCCGGGTCGCCATTGATGATGGCGAGAACCTGATGCGTGTTGTCGTAGGACATTTCGTCGGCGCGATCGTCTCCACAATCGGCAGCTGAGCCGGCTTCACCGTTCCATGAAGATACACAAGGAGCAATCCCCAGCGGCCCGTCGTAATCGGCGGAAACCCCGGTGGGAATGGCGGCGAGCACAGTTGGTGCAGTTGGCGGATTCGTAGTGAGGTTCATCGTAGTTAAATCGAAAACCACGACGGATGAACTGCCATTCGCGACGAACAGGATTTTGCCGTCGTCACTTAGCTCCAGACCATCCGGACCCGACATAGGATTAACACCATTGGCGCGGGCAGCGCAGCATTGTGCGCCGGGAAATCCCCCAAACTTGCCATTGCCGCCGAACCCTGAAATCAAGTGAAACGGCGCATTCCTGCAACCGAAGCGGGTAAAGTTTCCGAATACAGAAATGATCGGGGGAATGCTGGGGTCGCAAAGACTAGCGCCGTTGCCCGCATCGGTCACGGCGTTGGCTCCCTGAATCGCGTTCACCGCAATGTTCTGGGACGTGTCAGTCACCACCACCGCTAAGCCAATGCGGTCGGAAACATAGTCGAGGTACTTCCCCTGGGAAGCAGGATTCGGTGCGACCCAGCTGATGTCGAAGGAGTTAAATGGTCCACCGGGTTCGCCGGTCGGGTTATGTTCCGGCACAGTAACAATATCAATTACGCCGTAAGTGCCGTTTTTGGTCGTGCCGCAAGTCGGGCAATTCGGGGTTGACCCGCAGCCACTCGCCAGTATGAACAACGCTATTAGAAGAGAAGTAAGCAGAATCCTGGACTTCATCGTTTATCCTCCTGCAACTTTTTCTGCCGGACTTTCGCCGGCAGCGTGGCAACGCTGCCGGCAGTCCCTGTTTGAATTTGCACCGCTAAATCTCAACCAACGAACCCGCAAACCGCAAATCTACAATTGCGACCGCGCTCTAGAACCGGAACTGCACGCGCTGCAGCACGACATAATAGGTTTGTGGCTCGGCGCCGATTGTGCTTGGATCTCTCAGTCGATCGATGCCGAGATCCACCATGTACCTGACCCAATAGTTGGGGTACCAGTTGATGCCGATTGTTGTTTCATTGGTATGGAAATCATACGTAGGCACAAGGCCTGTCACGAAGTAAGGCAAGTAACCGGTGCCCGGTTCAATGGCTTGGGCCCCGGTGTATCGGACGGCTACCTCCCAAGCTCCCAAACCGCGGCCTTGGCCACCGGGCGTATCAGGCCCGAAGAGCGGGTGCTTCACCCGCGGAGTGCCGTTTTCCGGCCGCTTCTCTCCCGTCAGCAGGTAGCTGGCGCTCAAATCCCAGCCTTTTGCCCTGATCCCCGGCAGGCTCAGGAAGCCAAGGTTTCCCACCTGGTAGGAGCCGATATTGGTCCGGTACATGGCGACTTGATCGTATTCGCCCCGCACAGCGAAGCTACTGTGTATGTATGCGAATTCGCCGTTGTAGCGCTCAATCGCACCGTTAATGCGGAACTGCGGAAAGAAGTTGTAAGCCCCATCGGGCAATTGCCCGCTGAAGCTCAAGTCGCCTGCGATAGCCGCCGAACGGGCGTGGTCAACCGCTCCTCCGAAAGCGAATTCCTTGTACCAGGAATTCTTGGACTTGCGAAATGGGTAGAACCGCAGCCGGCCAATGACTTCCGGCTCGTTGGTCGTGTTGGCTAATGCATATCCCTTGCCATTGAACGCTCCCACGAAATACTGGATCCGGCCACCGTAAAGGTCTCCGTGAACTACGGCCCCAGGGCTGCGGTAAGCAGAGGCGGCCGAGGGCACCAGCATGGATTGGAATCCGCGCTCGATGAAATCCAGGTTGGTAACGCCTAATCCCGTTTCCTGGCCAAATGGAACCTTGAACTGGCCCGCCTGGACTTGGAATTCCGGTCGCACTCTGATGTTTAGGTAAACATCACGTACTACCGATCCAGAGGTCGCAGCGGCATCCGTGAGTAACGCAAAGTCAAAGTGCGAACCAAAACTTCCCTGGAAACCGAAGCGAGCCCGGCGCAATAGGAACGTGTCGGCAGGCGCGCCATCACCCTGAAAAGCACGGTAGTCGGTATTCACGTAGCCGTAGGGACTCAGCGTGAATTGGCCGTCCGCGCTTCTGATGAAGAAGTGCTCGCCGTTCCATCCCGCCGTCAGCGGAACGTCCTTCTTGGGAGTAGTGGGAGCAGCCTGATTTATCATTGCCGCTTCCATCACCTCCGGTTCTCGCAGAACCGCGTCGGTAAGATGAACATTGCCCATTGCTGTCGCCTCGGCGGCTTGCAGATGGACATCCCCGGGAGCTTCTGGCAGGGTCGAGAGTTCGCCGCCAGCCGCCACTGGCATAGTTCTCTGCTGCGCAAGCTTCTCGACCAAAGCCTTCAGCTCTTCGATGGTTTGGCGTTGCGCGGCAACATCGCGGCGCAACTGATCGACCTCCGCCTTGGTTGCGTTGGGGGAGGCGCCGGATTTGTCGCCAGCTTGTGGAGTTTGAGCCAGCAAACCCGAAGTTGCGAAGAACACCAGAACAAGGGCATAAGTTTTTAGCAAGCGCATGGTTTCCTCTCCGGGATGATTTGCAAAAACGAGCCTCTGCTCAAGGCATGCACACACTAAGCCACGCTGCCTTGTTCACTCGGGCCAAGATCCAAAAAACTACAAGATTGCGTATAAAGCTCGTCCGGTATGAAAAGCGGACCAGTTGGGCGGTTTACTACAGTCGCTAGTGAATGTCAAGTAAACTTTTTCGAGCAGTCACAGGCTCGACAATCAACGTTGCAAAACAACAGCGGTCAGAAAGCGAGCGGCTTGGCCTGCGAGGCTCGTGTCACGATTGCTGTGGGCGTTCGGCACAAGCACGCTCGACTTTACATCACACTCACTTTCTTACACGTGGGCCAGTTCCTTTTCTTCTTCCTTCGCCGGTGTGTCTTTGCGAGACAGGGCTGTTTTCGTCACTGGAGCTTCTTTCGAGATTCTGCTTCGAACCAGCGGCCTCAAGACAAACAGGGAGAAGATTGCCGCGATAGCACACAACACCGCGGAAATATAGAATGGCACCGCGAAAGATCCGCCAAAGTACGCCGCCAGCGCCGCCGCGCCAAATCCGGCAAAAACGGAAGCGGCACCCTTGGACGTATACACCATGCCGTAGTTGGCTGAGGCGTTCCGGGCGCCGAAAACATCCCCCGTGGTAGCGGAGAACAGGGAGAATATTTCACCCCAGAAAAGGAAGACGAACGAGAACAGCATCACGAAGGCTATCGGACGTCCGGCTATTTTGGTCACCATGAACACCAGGATGGCTTCAATGCCAAACGTTATAAACATCGTGTACTCTCGTCCCAGCCAGTCTGAGACTGTGCCCCACAAAATCCGGGCCGAAGCATTACAGATTGACGTCAAGGTTACGGCCAGCGGAACAATGGCCAGGCCCCAGACCTTCGCATCGCTTACATGGAGAGCCTTGGCGATCTGGGAAAGATTTGCGGTAGCGATCAACCCACCGGCGCACGCGAAGAAAAACATCACGTACAGCAAATAGAACTCAGGTCGTCCAAGAGTCTGGATCCAGGTAAAGTTGACCTCGGATTGTGCGACGGCTTTGTGTAGCTTCTTTGCACCCTGGTTCCATCCCGCGGGAACCCAGCCGGCCGGCGGATGGTGAAGGATCATGGCAGCAATCAATGCAATAATGCCCTGCCCAAGCCCCCAGACGGCCATGGCTTTAGCCCATCCCATGCTGTGGATCGAACTGGCAATGGGAATGACCGTGAAAGCAGCGCCGCCGCCGAAGCCTGCGGCCGTGAGCCCAACCGCTAGTCCACGCTTGTCGGGGAACCATTTCACCGCGTTGGCAACGCACGAAATATAAATAATCGCTGCGCCGGTTCCGGCAATGACACCGTAGTAGAGGTACAGCGCACCCGGGGAGTGGGCTATTGTCCCACTCAGCACCCATCCGAGGGCGATAAATACCGCGCCCAACGTCATCAGTTTCCGGATACCGAGCTTATCGACAAGATAACCGGCTACGGGCATGGGCCAGGTTTCAAACAGGATAAAAGCAGAAAAAATCGCAGCTATCTTCGCGTAGGGCACGCCCGTGAACGTCTGTTTCATGCCCGGCGTAAATAACGTGAAGGCATACTGATAATTGGAAATGATGATCATTCCGACGATGCCGGCTACCAGCTGTATCCACCGGTTTCCAACCACGGCACCGTACTGTTCTTTAGCGCTGTCCCGTTGTTTCGCAGCAACAACTTCGGTAGTCATGCCCTTTCCTCCTTGTGCACCAACGCGGATTCTGGATGCCGATTGGTGCTGAGGCAGAGCTGGCCCATGCGTGCGAGTCAGTCGCCTCGCAATTCAGACCACTCCTCCGAGGGCCAGAGGGTGATGATCCTGGGCACAGGACTACCAAAAGAGATCACATGCAAATGCCTGACATCCCCTTTGGCAGTCTTGTCTCGATTGATCTTCTATCCCTACGCTTCTCCTGGAGGCAAGCTAATAAACCCGCCCCCTTCATCAGGGGGCGGGTCGTTACTTACTCTTCAATTTCTTTCTGGAGCGGAATAATTCCCGGTACCAGCCACTTGTCCCACATTTCGTCGATCTTGCTCTGGAAGAAATCGATATCCTCCTCGATGAAATGCGCGAACCTTCCCTGCTTGAGCAAGTACTCGCGAACCGGCAGACGTTTGAATCGTCCGTTCGCGATGTCCTTGGTCTTGCCATAGAGCGCCAGCTTGCCGTTTTCCACCTCGTACAGCGGGAAAATTCCGGTGTTGACGGCCAGTTCACCCAGTTGGAAGGAAAGCACGGGATCGAAGTCCCAGCCTTTCGGGCAGGGGTTGAGGCAGTGAATGAAGGTGGGGCCGCCAACCGACAGCGCCTTGCGCACACTATTCATCGCCTGCAGAGGATAGGACGTCGAGATGGTTCCCACATACTTCACGGTGGGATGGCCAACCATCATCAAGGGCGCCATATTTTTCTTCCAGCGATGATTCATGATGCGTTTCACTTTTCCTGGAGTGCTGAACGAGGTGTTGGCGCCATAGGGCGATGTCCCGGAGATCTGGATATCGGTATTGGCGTACGACTCGTTGTCGTACATCAGGATCAGCAGGTTGTAGTCGGGATGGCACATGGTCGCTGAGATTGCGCCCAGTCCCATGTCCGCACCGCCGCCGTCGCCGCAGAAGGCGATGACGTTGATGGGTTCATCCTTCATAACGCCCTTGCGCATCTGGACGCGGAATGCCGCAGCCGCTCCCAGCGCGCTCGAGCCCGAACTGCCCAACTGCGTGTGCATCCAGGGGACGCCCCACGGGGTTGAGTAGTACGAGGTGTTCGCCACATACATGCAGCCAGTGCTACCCAGAACGATCGTTCTGGGGCCTGCGGCCTTCGCCATCAATTTCATGATTTGCGCAGACTCGCAGCCCTGACAGGTGCGGTGACCGGATGTGTAATATTCCTCGTGCGGAACCTTCTTGACTCCCTTGAAGGCTTCCAGGTTTTGCGTGGGTTTTTCTTCTACAAAAGTGCTCATAATTGTTTGTCCTTTCCGGCTCTGGAAGTGTGTGTGGAAGCGGGGCTTTGCCCCGCTTGAACGGGGCAGAGCCCCGTCACCACGCACCTATCCCCGCAGCCCAAACCATTGCGTCAGAGGTTGCGCCTTACCTTTTGCGGCCTGGAACACGATGTCAGTCATCGATTCCACGTCGGGCACTGTGATTTCGCGGCCGCCCAGTCCGCCAATGAAGCCAATGACCGGCGGTCTGGTGCTGCTGCTTGAGTACATGGCGGAACGAACTTCGGTTGCCACCACGCCGCTGAGATCCGGCGAACCGAACGAGAAGTCGCGATCGATTACGCCGATGGCCTTGAACCGTTCCAGGCACTTGGCAATCTCTTTGCCGGCAAACGGCCGGAACCAGCGCAGGCGAACGAAGCCGACTTTCTTGCCTTCCTCGCGCAGCTTGCGGATTGCAACTTTCACCGGGGTTGACATCGTTCCCATGCCCAGCAGTACGACTTCCGCGTCTTCGGTCATGTACTCTTCGAAGAACGGATTGCCGTACTTGCGTCCGAACGTTTTCTCGAAATCGGCATAGACTTCGCGAATCACGTCGCAGGCAACTTCGGTGACTTTGTAGTTCTGGCGCCGAACCTCCATGACCCAGTCTTCGTTGGCCTGTGGGGCCACCGAAATGACGTTGTCGGGGTGGAGCAGCAGTTCGCCGCGGTTGTAAGCAGGCAGGAACTTCTTGACCTGTTCGGCCGCCGGAATCTTTACCAGCGCTTGCGAGTGGGTGAGGAACGCGCCGTCGCAACTGATCGCCAGAGGCACGAAAATGCGGCGATCTTCCGCCACACGATAGGCGATCAATGCTGTGTCCAGGGCTTCCTGCGCAGTATCAACCCAGGTCAACAGCCAACCCAGGTCGCGAACTGCGAGGGCATCGTTGTGTTCCACGCCGAAGGCGCCGGGATCATCCAGAGCCCGGTTGCCCACCATGGCTACCATGGGGACGCGCAAAGCCGGACTTACGGTCAGCGCTTCCATGGCGTACATCCAGCCGACGCCGCTCGAACCGCAGAACACGCGTGCTCCGCAAACCGATGCGTGCTTCACGATTTCGAATTGAGAATGCTCGCCTTCCGCCACGATATATTCGCAATCCATTTCGCCATCGGCTACTAACTGGCTGATGTACTGCATGACCGTGTCATAAGGCCGGATAGGATAGGCCGTGACCACATCCACGTTGGCCAGTTTGCATGCGATCGCAATGGCCTCGGCGCCGGTGATCAGGGCTTCCTCTTGGGTGGTTTTCTTCTTTTCCTCAACTGGTAATGTCAGTGTCGCCATCTTAATCTCCTTGTCTTAGGGGCTTGTCGCCGGGCCCACTAGCCTTTCTTCGCGATTTCCAGGGCTTCGGGGACCTGCTCTTGGTACTGACCGCGATAACGGAATCCCTTGGACCGCTTCTCGATTGGTTCAGCTTTCTCGATGGTGGTCTCCAGCCATTTCAAATAGGCGCCCTTATCCGTCTTGAACGCCGTGTATTGGCTGTCGTTCCCGTGGAATTCGGACTCGTTCACCATGGTGACGCAATCCTTCACCGGGCAAACGTCTTCGCAAATGCCGCATCCGCAGCAGGATTCGAGATTGGCGTCGTAGGTTCCATCCGGGGTGACGTCGAACGCCGCATCCGGGCAGTTAAGCCAGCACAGCGTGCACTTGGTGCAGGTCGAGAAATTGATGACCGGCCGTTCGGTGCGCGTCGAGTACTTTTTAAACAGCTCGTTGCGGCTGGGACGGAAGCCGCCAACTTCTCCGGTGACCGGATCGGCATACGGCCCGCCCTGCTCCTGACCTTTGATGGAGACGCCGCCGCGCATATCCTTCCAACCGGGCAGTTCGAACTTGAACAGCTCTTCGGGATTGCCTTCGCCGGCTTTTACATCGACCGTGTGGAAGTGCTCGAACGCGGTGCGAGCGGAAGTTACCTTCAACGGGTTCTTCAGCTTTTCGTTGATGAACTGCTCGATCGATTTCAGGCTGAATAACTGGGGCAGTGCCTTGGCAATCGCGCCGAGGACGCGCACGTCAGTGTGATCATCCTTGAACACCCACATGCCGGAGAAACTGGCAATGCCCTTCAGAACAGCCAGTTTGTACGGTTCGTTCCGGCGATGAATGTTCTTCAGCAGGGCCGGTGCACCGTCCAGGGAAATAACGATGAGAGTGTGATTCGGTTTAAGAGCGTGGTGGACAGGCTGCAGACCATACCAGGCCCACGACTCCGCGCCCTTGCAGAGTGTGTCATCGAGAACGACAGTCACGTCCACTTGTTTGGGCTCGTATTGCGCCATGCCCGCTTCGAGGGTCAGTTCGTCATCGGCGACGATCGCAAAACTCTTTGCAGGGATTCCGTTGCGTTCCGGGGCATCTCCATAACGCCCAAAAGAGATACCCAGTTTGCCTTCGTTGTGCGCAGCCAGAACAATGTCACGCGTTATGTTCTTGGCCAGGGTCTTTTGAAAGACCCCTCGGTAAACAACTTCAACTGCCAAAAGTTGGCCCATCTGGCAACCTCCATTTCCTTCCTTATTGCTTGTTCATGACAATCTTTTTGATTTCTGTTAAATGCCGTCGCATGGCCGCCTCGGCAGCGTCGGCATCGCCTTGTTTGAGAGCCGCAAGAATTCGGCGGTGGCCGGCAAGCGATTTCTCCTGTCGTCCTCCAACCTGCAACGAGCGTTCCCGGGTTTCATGCAATAAATCCATCAGCACGTGCACCAGTTTCAACATCACGGTGTTGTCCGCTGCGACCGCGATCGTGTAATGGAAACTGGAATCTTCTTCGGTCGTGAGTTCGTCCCGGCGAACCTTTTCCTCTTGCCGTTTCAAAATCGCCTGGAGCTCCGCGAGCTGCGCGCGCGACGCGTGAAGCGCGGCTCGCCCGGCCAAAGCCGGTTCGATGATGTTGCGGACATCCATAAGGTCGTCGATAGCTTTTCGCTTTTGCAGGAGAACGCTGGCCACCGGGTTCACGACTGCGTCCGCTGAAAGCTCGCGAACGACGGTGCCTACTCCCTGGCGCGGCTCCAACAAACCCACCGCTTCCAGGCTGCGAATGGCGTCACGGATCGAGCTGCGGCTGACACCGAAGGTCTGCACCAGTTCACGCTCGGGAGGGAGCATGTCGCCGGGTTTGAGTTTGTCGACGATGCGGGCTTGCAGTTGCCTGGCGACCTCGGTATATACCCGGTTTCTCGGGATCGCTTCTAGTTCGAGCTTCGCTGGTGTGCTGGTGCTCACGGTGGCAATTGGTCCGATGACTGACCACGGACAAACTGATTTCAGTCCTTATCAGCAAATCCCGCAGTGACAAGTGTCACGGTTCTGCGTGACATCCGGCTACGCGCAGCGATCATTCATCACAAACGCGAATTGTGAGGAGATTGAAAAGAATGCGCGGGCTCGGATCGCAAGCGGGAAGCGCGTTTCAAGGACTCGGAGTGTTTATCGATCGCGGCCGCTTTCCGCAGCAAATGCAGTGCACCCGTTCTTGCCCAACAAGTCGAAGGCCTTCCAATTGAAGACCGGATCAAACCCTGCAGACTTCAGCTTGGCGGAATAGATTGGTGCGTCATACGAATTGGCGCTGAACTGGCATCCTCCGTGATGGAGTGAGTAACCCCCGGGCGTGGTGGAACAGTTGAGCGTAAAAAGGCAACCACCGCCTGAGGCTAATTCAACGCATACGTCCCAGTCTTCCCGGGTGCTCACAAAGGGAGCTGTTGCCGGGGAGAAGAGATTGTGTAAAGCGACCGTCGCCAGAAACTCCTGGCGAGTAGGCGTAAAGGGCGAGTCCTGGAGAAGAGCCCCCGGAGCGCTCTTGAGACGCGGAGTACCGAGAATCGTGACGCCCTCTCCATAATGTTTTCGTAAGTACTCCTCATGCAGCATCAGCATCGCCCAGTCCCGCCTCCAGTCCGACAGGCCCGACAGGACGCCGATTCCGACGTGCTCAACTCCGGCCGCCAGCATGCATTCATAGGCATTCAGGCGATATTCAAAGTTGGTTTTTTTCGTCTTGCCAGGATGGAGAGCGGCGTATCGCGTTTTGTCATACGTCTCCTGCCAGAGCACCGACCAAGACAGCCCCGCCTCGACCAGACGGCGATAATCGCTTTCCTCAAACGACTCGGTACTGATTCCGACGAGGCCCCCTCCGTGCTGCTCCAGCATTCGCCGCAGGATCTCGACGTGGCGGCACATGGTATCCACGCGCATCCTTGGATCGGTCGCGTAGACCAGTTCCAGAACCTTCTGTCCTTTTTCCTCGACCAGATAGCGTGCTTCCTTTTCCAGTTCGTCATCGGTCAAGCGCCGGCGCTCAACCCCGACGCCTTTATTCCCTGCTCGAAAATTGCAATAGGAGCATTGCTCCTGACAGATGCTGGTCACATAGATAGGAGCGATCACAAACACTCGTCCGCCGTAAAGGGCGGTCTTGAGGCCGGCTGCACCGGCAATGATCGCGCGATCCAGTTCACCGCCCTGTCCGAATCCTTCGCTCCACAAAATAGGAGCGAAGTCGGCCGCTACCATGGGTTCTAGTGAGTCGAGAGGTTTCGGGCGCGCGTGCGAAAGTTCCGACGATTGCCAGACGAATTTATATTGATCGGAGAACATCTAAGCCCTCTTTGAAAACCATACGCACGATCAAATACATTGAGCCGTGACAAAGAGCACGGAGCGCTGTGATCCGTGCCCAAAGAACGCGAAACTCCAATGAGTTGGGTTGCGGCACGTGGCGGAATCTTCTTTTTCTTTTTGATCGAGGCTACTCGAATGCGTTGGACTTGCTGGGCAGAAAGAAAGGGCACGGCCGCAGCCGTGCCCCTCTCGCTTTATTTAGATTTCGCGATGGCTCTTACTCTCCAACAAGTTCCATCGGTTTGGTCGCCCCGGTCCACACAGGCACTTCATTCTCCTGCGCATCCACTACGGCCAGTGCTGCCACGTTGACGATCTCCTCCACTTCCGTATCGCGCGAAACAAGGTGCACGGGCTTGCTCATGCCCATCAGGATTGGGCCCAGAGTTTCCCCGCCGCCTAGTTTCGAGAGCAGCTTGTACGCGATGTTGGCCGACCCCAGATCGGGGAAGATCAACACGTTGGCGCCGTCTTTCAACGAACTGAACGGATAAGCCTTCTCGAGCGCCTCCGGCGAAACCGCCAGATCGGCCATGACCTCGCCGTCCACGATCAAGGTTGGGTCGGCTTTGTGAAGCAGTTCGACCGCCCGACGCACCTTTTCACACTGCGGATGCCGCGTGCTTCCAAAGCTGGAGAACGAAAGCATCGCCACGCGCGGTGTCAGGTCGAAACGGCGCGCCGTTTGGGCCGCGCACAGCGCGATCTCGACCAGATCCTCCGCCGTTGGCTCGATGTTCACGGTTGGATCGGCCAGCAGGTAAAGCTTTCTCGCCTTCGTGATCATCAGGTAGCAGCCCGAGACTCTGCGCAATCCCTCACGCGTGCCAATGATCTGCAGAGCCGGCCGAATGGTTTCCGGGAAATGCTGGCTGACGCCCGAAACCAGGGCATCGGCCTGGCCCATGCGGACCATCATCGAGCCAAACACGTTGTGATCCTTCATCTGGGTCCGGGCTTCCGTGAGCGTTACACCCCGGCGCTGACGGAGGCGGAACAGTTCCTGAATGAAAGGCTCGAACAGCGGAGAGGACTCAGGGTCGACGATCTTGGCTCCAGTGAGATCCAGACCAAGCTCTTTGGCCTGATCCTTGATTATGGCTGGGTTGCCGAGGAGGATGGGCAGCGCGATTTTTTCGTCGATCAGATTGTGCGCCGTGCGCAGAATCTTCTCGTGCTCGCCTTCGGGGAAAACGACCTGCTTTGGCTTGGCTTGCGCCTTCTGGATGATCGTGTGGGCAATCTCGTGCGCCTTGCCCAAACGACGTTCCAGTTGGTTGCGATACTCATCGAGCGGAATCGGATTCCGCGCCACTCCTGTTTTGATGGCCGCTTCGGCCACTGCCGAGGCTTCCCAGATCAGCACGCGCGGATCAAACGGTTTCGGAATCAGGTAGTCGGGACCGAACTTCATGCGCTCGACGCCATAGGCGCGGCACACGGAGTCTGGCACATCCTCTTTTGCGAGCGCCGCCAACGCGCGCGTGGCGGCCAGCTTCATCTCGTCGTTGATGGCAGTCGCATGCACGTCCAGAGCTCCACGGAAGATAAACGGAAAGCCCAGAACGTTATTTACCATGTTGGGATAATCGGCGCGGCCCGTGCACATCAGAATGTCTTTCCGGACGGCCCGAGCGTCGTCGTAGGTGATCTCCGGATCGGGATTCGCCATCGCGATGACGATCGGCTTGGGCGCCATCGATTTCACCATCTCTGGCGTGAACGCGCCCTTTACCGACAAGCCCACCAGCATGTCCGAGCCTTCCACCACTTCGGCCAGCGTTCGCAGCTTGGTCTTTTGCGCAAAGCGCTGTTTGTATGGGTTCATTCCCTCGGTACGGCCTTCATAAACCAACCCCTTGGTATCGACCATCCAGATGTTCTCGCGCTTTACGCCCAAGCGGACGTAATGCTCGGCCGAAGCCACCGCCGAGGCTCCCGCGCCGTTGAACACCACCTTGATCTTGGAGATATCCTTTTCCACTAACTCCAACGCGTTGAGTAGCGCCGCGCCGGTGATGATTGCGGTGCCATGCTGATCGTCGTGGAACACGGGAATGTTCATCGTTTTCTTCAAAGTTTCTTCGATGTAGAAGCATTCCGGCGCCTTGATATCCTCGAGGTTGATACCGCCAAATGTCGGCTCGAGCAACTGGCAGACCTTAATGATGTCGTCGGGATCATGACTGTTGATCTCGATATCGAAAACGTCGACGTCGGCAAAGCGTTTGAACAATACAGCCTTGCCTTCCATGACTGGCTTACCGGCCAACGCGCCGATATCGCCTAATCCAAGCACGGCTGTTCCGTTGGTCACCACCGCTACCAGGTTGGCGCGGCCGGTGTATTTGAAAGCATCCTGTGGGTTGTCGTGGATCGCCAGGCAAGGTTGGGCCACGCCTGGGGTGTAGGCCATGCTCAAATCCCGCTGCGTACGGCAGGGTTTTGTGGGAGAGATCTCAATCTTTCCCGGACGCCCGCTCGAATGGTAATCGAGCGCTTGCTGCTTTGTGACCGCCATAATGTCTCCTCCATTAAGTTGACGCGAAAATCAATTGGACTTCATGGCCGCGCAGAATCCAGTAACCAGGCTTGCAGCGGCTGTCACGCAATGTTTCTCGGCTTTCTGTTCCCGCAGACTCGCGACGAGCCCTTGCCGACGAGCGGGCCTTTTCTTCCAAACACAGAGATTACCTGGGGACCTTGGAAAGCTTCCACCAAAGTATTCTTTCCCAGAACCTGCCGAAACGATGTGATCTCCGACGTGTCTGGATGTGATTTCCGTCATGTTGGCGGGAAACGTGGTCCGGACACGTATGCAGTCGCGACGCCATCAGATTGAAATGAACCCGAATCGGATGAGCACCAGAGACAACGTCCCCACGATTGCCCAGAGCAGGATTCCCTGAAGAAGGGGCCGAACTCCAACCTGTTTCAACGTCGACCTCGAAAGCCCCGTACCGATCAGATAGAGGGTCACAGTGAGTCCTGCCTTTCCAAGTGAGCTCAGTTTTGGATAGGCGGGGCCGAAGACGGGCAGATAGGTTACGGCAACCGCGGCCAGACAGAAAAGCAGGATGAACCAGGGCCACTTAATCTTCGCTTTGCCTTTATTTTTATTAAAGACCGCGACCAATAATGCTACGGGCACGATCCAGAGCGCCCGCGTGAGTTTGATGGTTGTGCCAACCATTAATGCCTGGGCGCCGTACCTGGCAGTTGCACCCACGACCGAACTGGTGTCGTGAATGGCGAGGGCGGACCAAAGACCGAACTGATTCTGACTGAGGTGGAGCGCGTAGCCGACGGCGGGAAACAGAAACAGGGCAATCGAGTTCAGGACAAACACGGTTCCGAGCGAAACAGCCATTTCTTCTTCACCGGCGTTGACTACCGGGCCAACGGCTGCGATCGCACTGCCGCCGCAGATCGCCGTTCCTGCGCTGATCAGCAGAGACGGTATGTGTTGGACCTTGAAGAATCGTCCGATAGCAAGGCCCATCAGGAGGGCAAAGCTGATGCTAAATGCGGTGTAGAAGAATCCGGTGCGGCCCGCGCGGATGACCTGATGCAGGTCCATTCCAAAGCCAAGCAAAACAATTGATGCCTGCAAGAGAAATGTAGAAAGCCTCTTGGAATCGACATGATAAGGATGCACAAAGGAAAGACCGTAGATCAGTCCCCCCAAGAGCGCAATTGGAGGCGAGATCAGCCCGCTGGCGGACAAGATGACACCTATAAAAAAGAGGTTCTTCGTATTCATGACAAGTTCAGTTTGTCTGCATCGGCAGAAGATTGTCCAAGCATTAATTCTTATTAATCATGCTCGAAGGTTGTGGGTCAGTGATTCGCGACACAACGCATCGATTTTAGCCGCATCCGTTTGCAAGGTTTGGGCGGTCTGCTTTGTTTCTCCGGCTTGGGGCCGGCTGTGGACGATGATGATGGTGGAGGCGGCGGGAGTCGAACCCGCGTCCGAAAATGTTACTGGCTAGGAGACTACATGCTTATTCCGATTCATGCCCCGGGCGTTGGGCGCCTCCGCTTGCGCGGCCACGCTTCCCCCGAGACGTTCGCGCCGCCGGCTCAGAACGGACAAGAAACCGTAGACGCTAGCCTGAGATCTTAGCCTCCCGGCCCAGACGTAGCCGGGAAGAGCAGCCCTCTGTGCGACGCTCTTTCGCAGCCCAAGGGCGAAGCTGCGGAGAGCGGCAACCTAACTAATTAGGCTGCGTATGCCATCTGTTGATTGGCAATTATCATTTTGCACGCGATTACGGGTGTGTGCACCCCGGCATGCCTCCTGGCCGCAAGCATCTCCGTCGAATCCGGGACGCCCCCACTGGTGGGTTGAGCCAGCAAAGAACTGAAGCTATTTTAGCACCTTGAATCGTGGGTTAGGCTTTCGGCTCACTGGTAGAGGGACAGGAACGCCCCCCGGCTCAGTGCGTCAGGGTTCAGGGTGGTGACCGATCTACCCCCGACGCAGAGTCAGGAATGCCCCCGGTCTGATTGGTCGGGGGCCTCCGGTCTGTACCCATCTGAGGTACCCCTCCCCCCTAGATGCCATTGATTTAGAATCATGGGCTTACGAATAAATTCCCGCTAAAGTATTAGGAAATATGTAGTTAGAGGTAAAGTATTGAAAGTACTGTAGTTAGATAAGTATATTGCCTGTAAGTTACTGATATTTCTTGCAAAGTATTCTGCAATAATGACTTACCTCTAGTATGTTCCAGAATAAGCACTTAGAGCTCGACCTTACGGGATAGGCTGGTTTGTGTTGCCTCGAGACCTTCTTTATTCAGTCTCACTCGCACGGGCCGGGCGAGGGCGCCTCCATTTTGCAAAGAGCATTTTCTTGCTGGGCGCGCTGGGCTCTCTTTGTTTATGGTTCGGCCTTTCCTTGGCTAAGTCAAGGGATTTCGCCGATCAACGACCATTTCGCACTCCGACAACGAATCACGGTTATCTATCTATCTTCTATCTATCTATCTATCTGTCTATCTATACTATTTATCAGTATCTATCCCGCTTTAGGGAGAGGTGCAACCCGACGAAGTGGATCCGATGGTGATGGGCGATGAACTCACGCTCTTCTTGGGATCGGTGACAGAGGTTGCGGTCAGGGTTACTGTGCCTCCGGATGGGGTGACGGTTGGAGAGTTGTAGGTGATGGGAATCGCGCTCTCACCACCACCACCCGAAAAGAATCCGCAACTGGCGCTGCTGCAGGTTACCGTCCAGGCGAGGCCCTGATTCTTAGGATCGTTGGTGACGGTGGCAGCAACGCCGCATTGTTCGCTTACCGTCATCTCGGTAGGAGGCAAGAAGCCGGGAGTGAACGTGACGGTAATCGGTGGCGCGACGTAGGCTGCAGGGCCGCAGGCTGGGAGGAAGACGGCCGCGGCAATTATCAAGAAGAGTATGCCGCGGAATCCCAGGTTTCGACCTCCATGGCAGCCATTTCTGTTCGAATGCGCGATTCGGTTCGACATTGTTGGATAGCGAACGAAGTCTAGCATGGATGCGGTGTTTACCTCAGCGCTGGAACTCCGGCGCTGCACCGGCCGAAATCAGATCGAACATAGAGTTTGTTGGCAGCCTCCTCTGCGTCAAGTCTCATTGCATGGTGACGAGCAGCACAGACAGTTTGCTGAACGGGTTCTAGGATGGCGCGTTTTGTGAAGAAGAAGTCCTGTCTGGCTGAAGTTCCAAGCTGTTGATTGTCTCAGTTATCAATTTTTATTTGTTCATCGCCCCTTTGGGGAACTGAGGAATTGGTCCGGGCGTGACCGCTATTTGCTCATCCTCGCAAGTCGGAGACTGGTTGATCTCCGGGCGACAATTATTTGCTACCTGTCTTTCTTTCATTCTCCCCACATTATTCGCATTTTCTCAGGCATGCGTTGTCAGGCATTATCTCCGTTTTAATTTTCTTACTTCTTACGAGGTGACATATGGGATTCAAAAGTAGTCGGCTGCTTTGCGCGGTCGCGATCCTGATTTGTTTGCCTGCGCTGGCACAGCAGAAAGACATTAACCGTTACACACTCTTCACGGGATTCGATTATCTGATCAGCCCGGCGCGGAATCTTACGGAACGTGGATTCGAAGGTGATTTTGGGGTGACCGTGAAACCGTGGCTGGGTCTGGGCGGGGACTTCAGCGCGATGGGTGATGGCATCATCAGCGGGGCTGGGGATATTAACGTTAGTGAGACCGCCTTTGTGCCAATTCTGGAGAAGTACGGGATCCCACTCAACATGGTGCCTCCGGTACCGTTCCGATCGACCACTTATACCTTCGCTGCCGGCCCGCAGTTTTATATTCGCAAATGGGATAGAGTCACATTTCTTGTGCGTCCCGGCCTTGGGGGAATCCACGAAGTCGCGGATATCAATCTGTCGCAGGTGGGGCCGATTTTGGGGGCTCTTGGAATCACTCTCAACCCCCACCAGACTGACACTGAGTTATTCATAGGTGTGGGTGGTGGGTTCGACATCAACATAACCAGGGCGCTGGGGTGGCGGGTCGCCAGCGACTATGTGAACACTCACTTGTTTTCTAACTTCCTCGTCCCCCGGCAGAATTACTGGCGGTTCTCTACAGGGCCGACCTTTCGGTGGGGGCATTTGAAGTAATGTGCGGCGGACGCTCTGACGAGCACGCTGCGCAAGTCGTTAACCACGGAGTACACGGGGATTTCTTCGCTGTCGTCGGAGCTTCCTCCAGCAGGTTGTCCGGCGGCGTCCTCTTACCTGAGCGGCTAAAGAGGCTACGGAAAAAGTCGTTTGGTTGGGCGAACGTTCCCGCAGCGGCTAGAAGCCGCACCCTTTCAAAACAACGTCAAAATTCGAAGTTTTTCCGCAGCCTGGAAAGCCGGTCTGAAAATCTCGCCGCTGAAAATCGGAGCCTGACATCACAAAGTGCGCCATGTGTTCGCCGCCCAGAGTGCAGTGCTTGCTCTCCGAGGCTTTGTCAATAAATTGTAAAATCGTTGTCACTTTCTCTTCCCGGATGCAGCCAGCAGGCTAAGAAAAGGCTAGATTTAGCGGTATGATACAGGCCTGTTTCAGGCGGATGTGGGGACATCTATGCTGAAGAGTTCGTTGTCGGGTTCGACTATGTCGGGGTCGACCATGGAAATAGCTCCGGGTAACAGGGAAAAAATACTGGTAATCGAGGATGACCGAGCCGTTCAGAAAGCTCTGCGCCGGTTGTTTGAGGGGGAAGGGTTCGTCGTGGAGGTGGCGGCGAATGGGACGGAGGGTCTGGAGATGTTCCGGGCAGCGCCTCCGTCGGTGCTGGTGCTGGACTTGAGCTTGCCGGGCGTGCCTGGGCAGGATATTTGCCGGGAGATCAACCAGGTCGCGCCATCATTGCCGATCATCATTTTGAGCGCTCGCACCGAAGTGATGGACAAAGTGTTGCTGCTGGAGTTGGGCGCGCATGATTACGTGACCAAGCCGTTCAGTCCGCGGGAATTGCTGGCCCGGGTGCGCACGGCGATGCGGCGGCGGGCGACGCAGGCTCCGCTGGCGGACACGTTCAGCTTTGGCGACGTGAAGGTGGACTTCACGAGGATGGAGTTGTGGCGGGACGGCGCGCTGGTGCCGATGACGTCGCAGGAATTCAAAGTGCTGAAGTTCATGATCCAGAATCCGGAGCGCGTGCTGTCGCGGGAGGAACTGCTGAATCAGGTGTGGGGATACAAAAATTATCCGAGCACGCGGACGGTGGACAACCACATATTGCGGTTGCGGCAGAAGGTGGAGAAAGACAGCGCGAATCCGATGCATTTTCGGACGGTGCATAGCGCGGGATATAAGTTTGTGCCGTGAGCTGCGAGCTTCGAGCCACGAGCCGCGAGCCACGAGCTTCGAGCCACGAGCGAGCAGGTCATTGCTTTGCTGAGCTTGCCGAGGTTCCGGACATAAGTTTGCTCCTTCGAGGAGATGCTTTGGTTTCGAAAGCGGGCTACGAACAATGCGACCTTGTGGTTGCTCGAAGCTCGCGGCTCGAAGCTCGCAGCTTTTTCTCATGAATGGTATTCGGCTCCGGACTAAATTTCTGCTTTCCATGGTGGCGGTCTCGGCGACGCTGACGTTTGCGACGCTGCTGATCGTGCAGTCCAAGGTGCAGCAGCAGGTGCGAGTGGGGATCCAGCGCGACCTGCAGAATTCAGTTTCCGCATTTCGTAACTTCCAAAGACAAAGAGAAGCCAACCTGGAGCGCTCGGCGGCGCTGCTGGCAGACCTGCCGAATGTGCGCGCGATGATGACTACGCACGACGCGGCGACGATCCAGGATGCGTCGCGGGATTTGTGGCACCTGGCGGGGAGCGACCTGCTGCTGCTGGCGGACGCATCAGGGCGCGTGATGGCACTGCAGGCTGCGCCGCCGGAGATTACGGTGCGTGAGGGACAGGAATTCTTTCCGCAAGCGGTTTCGCGGGAAGAGACGCGGCACTGGTGGTACGTGGAGGGCCATCTCTACGAAGTTTTTCTGCAAGACATTTATTTTGGTCCGGTGAGCGAGCACAAGGTGCTGGGATACCTGGTGCTGGGGTATGAGATCGACGACCGGCTGGCGCGCGAGTTGAGCCGGATCTCGGCGAGCGAAGTGGCCTTTCGCTATGGGAACACGATTGTGCGGAGCACACTGAAACCGGCGCAGGAAGAGGAGTTGCTGAAGGTGGCTCCGCGGAGAGCGGTTGGAGGAACGCTGGGGACGGACCAGATCCGACTGGGCGAGGAGACGTTTCTGGCGACGTCGGTGGAATTGCCATCGCCGGCGGTTGCGGGCGCACCGGCGCTGAATTTGTGGGTGCTTAAATCGCTCGACCAGGCGACGGCGTTTCTGAGAAGCCTGAACGAGCTGCTGCTGGCGCTGGGTCTGACGGCGGTGCTGGCGGGGAGCCTGCTGGTCTTTCTGATCTCGCATACCTTCACGCGGCCGCTGGAGAATCTGGTGGCGGGGGTGCGGGCACTTGAGCACGGGGACTATGCCTATCCGCTCGAAGCGCGCGGCGGAGACGAGGTCGCGGAGGTGACGGCGACGTTCGACCGGATGCGGACGAGCCTGCAGCGGACACACCGCGAATTGTTGGATGCGGAGCGGCTGGCGACGATTGGACGGATGGCCAGTTCGATTTCGCATGATCTGCGGCATTCGCTGGCGGCGGTGATTGCG
Source organism: uncultured Acidobacteriaceae bacterium (assembly GCA_963821295.1). Lineage (GTDB taxonomy): Bacteria > Acidobacteriota > Terriglobia > Terriglobales > Acidobacteriaceae > Acidiflorens. Next base: position 540,328 of record CAWGDB010000007.1, read on the forward strand.
AACGCCGAATTTCTTTGCGAGAGCAACCTGACGGCGGGGCAGCGCGAAGATCTCTATGCGGAGATCCGGATTGCGGTCGACCAGATGACGGACTTGATCGAGTCTCTGCTGGAGTTCTCGCGGACGCGGGAGTCATTGCGTCCTTCTTATGGCGATGTGCGATCGGCGGTAGATCGGGCGGTGCAGGGCGTGAAGGCGCATCCGGAATTTCATCGCATCGGGATCCGGATTACCAGCGAGGGGCTGACGGAGGGATGGTTCGATTTCAAGAAACTGGAGCGCGCCTTGCTGAACCTGCTGCTGAATGCATGCGAAGCGGTGCCGGCGGAATCAGGAAAGATCGAGATCGGACTGCGCAGGGTGGGAGAGAATCTGGAGATTCGCATCGAGGACAATGGCCAGGGAATCGCGGAGGCGGTGCGGGAGAAGTTGTTCGATCCATTTGTGAGCCATGGCAAGGAGAACGGCACGGGCATGGGACTGACGGTGGTCCAGAAGATCGTGCAGGATCATGGCGGGGATGTCGTGGTGGAGCAGACGTCGGCATCGGGAACGACTTTCCGCATTAATGTGCCTTTGAGTGCAGCACCGGAAAACGTCCTGGCTGCCAAGCACGCGAACTAGAGGGCGTAGCTTCTGCAGGGAATCCTAGTAACTGAAAAAGATTGTTTTGTGGCGGGGGGATTTTATGACCAAGAAACACTGGTTCGATTTCTTGCGGTGGGTGATCGATGCCGAGGTTAGCGGGGGTGCCGGGCTGGGAGCGTTTCTCCCGGCGCAGGTGCCCCGGCGGAGGGCGGCCGCGCCAATGCGGCTGGCACTGGTGGCTGCGCTTTTGGGGAGTGGGCTCAGTCTGGCACAGGAGACGGCAACTCGGCGGCTCGTCCCTCCGCCGGATTCCCTGAACGACTCGGTGCGGGCGTTGAGCGCGCAGGTGCAGCAGTTGCAGGAGACGGTTGCGGAGATGCGCCGGGATTCACAGCAGGCGCGAGCGGAGACCCGCGAATTGCAGCGGGAGGTCGATGAGTTGCGTGCAGCGGGCGCGGAGCGAAGAGCGGTGATGGTGGACGCGGTGTCTCGAACGGAATCCAAAGGGGTAGCGGTGCGGGGAGAACATTTGCAGGAGGGCGATCATCGGGAGAATGATCAGCAGGGGGACGACCAGCAGGCGGGCACTCAGTCGGCCAAAGACCGCGAGGAACAGAAGCAGGCGGGACGCGCGGCGAGCCTTGAAGAGGAGTATGACCTGCTGAGCGGTAAGGTGGACGATCAGTATCAGACGAAGGTGGAGAGCGGGTCGAAGTATCGGATGCGGATTTCGGGCATAGTCCTGACGAATCTCTTCAGCAATCAGGGGACGGTGGACAACGCGGATCTGCCGACGCTCGCATACGCCCGGCCGGCGGGCGCATCGGGGGGAAGCTTTGGAATGACGCTACGCCAATCCGAGATCGGGTTTGAAGTGTTTGGGCCGCGAGTGGCCGGAGCGAAGACGAGAGCCGATCTGCAAGTAGATCTGGCGGGCGGTTTTACGCCGGATATTAACGGAATCGACTCGGGACTGATGCGGTTGCGAACCGCGACCATGCGGATGGACTGGGAGAACACGTCAATGGTGGTGGGGCAGGATGGAATTTTCTTTTCGCCGAATTTGCCGACCTCGTTTGCGACGCTGGCGCAGCCGGCGCTTTCTTACGCCGGAAACCTGTGGAGCTGGGTGCCGCAGATCAGGGTGGAACATCGGGTGGCTCTGGGAGAAAGCTCCAGCTTGCTGTTGGAGGGAGGAATTCTTGATCCGGTGAGCGGGGAGGTGCCGGGGTCGAGTACATACCGGCAGGCGGGCCCGGGCGAAGCGTCGCGACAGCCGGCGTATGGAACGCGCGTGGCGTGGACGCGGAATGTTTTCGGGCAGCCGTTGCGACTGGGAGTGGGAGGATATTATGGCCGGCAGAACTACGGTTTTGACCGGAGGGTGGATGCCTGGGCTGCCATGAGCGACGTGGAATTGCCGCTGGGGTCGAAGTTTGCGATCAGCGGAAAGTTCTACCGTGGGCGGGCGCTGGGCGGCTTGTATGGCGGGCTTGGACAGAGCGTGCTCTTCAGCGGCAACAATACGGGGGTTCCATATACGGAACTGATTGGCCTGAACTCCGTGGGGGGATGGGCGCAGCTGAAATATCGGCCGGCAGCGAAGGTCGAATTCAACGTGGCATTTGGAATGGATAATCCATATGCCAAGGACCTGGAGTACTTTCAGTATCCCTACTCGTATGGAGATCCGACCTTGTGGCGGAATCGAGCTGGCTTTGCGAATGTGATTTATCGTCCACGGTCGGACCTGCTGTTTTCAGCGGAGTATCGGCGGATTGAGACCGATTCGCTGGCGACTGGCTTAAACGGGGCAGGGCACTTGAACCTTATGATGGGAGTGTTGTTCTAAGGGACGCGCACGGCCAGAAGCGGAGCGATGAAGAGACGGTACCTGATATGCGCGCTGATATTGTGGCTGGGCGTGGCGGGAGTGTGCGCGCAAACCGCGACCGTGCGCGGACGCGTCGAAGTAGTGGGCGAGGCAAAATCAGGCGAGACAAAATCAGGCGAGAGCAAGGCGGTCGCAACAAAGGGGGGAACGGCGAGAGCGCGGCAGGGATCTATTCCGGACACAGTACTGTGGCTGACGGCGGTCGCGGGAAGTCGCGTGGAGCTGACACCGCCGACACCCAGCCAAAAGAATCCCCGGCTGGTGCAGAAGAACAAGAGTTTTGAGCCGCATCTGCTGGTGGTGCCGGCGGGATCGATGGTGGAGTTTCCGAATCGCGATCCTTTCTTTCACAACGTGTTTTCGCTATTTGAAGGGAAACGCTTCGACCTGGGACTGTATGAGGCGGGGACGACGCGCATGGTGCGTTTTGACCGTCCGGGAATCAGCTACATTTTCTGCAATATTCATCCAGAGATGAGTGCGGTGGTGATCACGATGGGCACGCCGCTTTATGCGATCGCCAAGGCCGACGGACAGGTGAGCATCGCGGATGTGCCGTACGGGCGGTACACCTTGCACATCTGGAGTGAAGGGATGGCGCCGGAGAACGAGAAGCCGGAGACGCGGGAGATCACGATCGGAGAGAACGCGGCGTCGCTGGGCGTGATTCGAGTTCCGGAGGCGAACGGCGAGCGGATCGCGCACAGGAACAAATACGGGCGCGAGTACGACGAGCCCACGCCGGACAGCTCGATTTACACGAAGCAGTAATGTGCCGCCGACACTGGAACCGGTCCCATAAATGGTCCTGGGACCGTTCTATTGTTCGCCGACGATTTGTAACGCGTTCGCCTGGGCTTGAGTCGCGGTGCCCCAGACTACGGATGCAGCCGCCGAAGCCTGCGCTGCAGTTCCCCAAACCACGCTGTAACCCGTGTCGGTAGTCGTTCCCCACACCACAGAAGAGCCCCACAACGCGGAGTTTCCGTCAGCGTCTGTTCCTGAGAAGACCGAGGTACCCCAAACGACCGATGTACCCCAGACAACCGAACTGCCCCACACGACGGACGAGCCGGCTACGAGGTGGTAATTGCCGGCGGCATCTTTCGCAACCGTCGGCGACATTGCCACGCCTACGGTGGCGGGGGCCAGGTCGGTGTTGACCAGGACGTTCTGGACATTGACATATCCAGCTCCAATGGTGAAGACGTCGTACTGGCTGGTGTAAGTTATGCCGGTCGACGGGTCCGTTGCCGTGCTATAGGTTGGAAAATTCCGATAGGCCGAGACCATCAGGCGTGCTTTGATCTGATCCGGAGTCAGGGCGGAGTTTTGGTTCAGCATGAGAGCCACGGTCCCGGCGACAACCGGCGTAGCCATGCTGGTTCCGTTCAACTTGAAGTAAGTGGTGGAAGCTGCCTTACTGCCCTTGGTGTTGTAGTAGTTGGTAGGTATGGAGTTCGCGGACGAGTATAGAGTCGCGCTGGTCGAAGCCAGAACCGAAATAACTTCGTTGCCCGGCGCGACGATATCCGGCTTCACGACGTGATCGAACAGCGTCGGCCCTTTGGAACTGTAGCTGGCGACCAGATCGTCGGTGTTATACGGAGTCCCCATGGGCTTCATCGCGCCCACGGTCATGACATAAGGATCGTTCCCAGGGGCGTTGATCGTCCCGTAGCCATTGGTGCTGGCGGCGTTGCTGCGGCCATTGTTTCCGGCGGCGACCGCAACGAAGATGCCCGCCTTCCAGGCCGCTTCGACTGCCTGACACAGCGGATCGAGAGTATAGCTTTCGTAAACGCCGCGGCCGAGCGAAAGGTTAATGATGCGGATGTTGTATTTGCTTTTCAAGGCGATGGCCTGCTGAATTGCGGCAATGACCTGGCTATCGGTGCCAGAGCCGTTCTGGTCGAGAACGCGGAGATTGATCAGGTTGGCGCCGTAGGCGATTCCGACGAACGTCTTCGAGAAATTCGATCCCGTTGAGTTCGCGCCGTTTCCGGCGAGGATGCCGGCAACGTGAGTGCCGTGACCGTAGGCGTCGGTGGTGGTCGAGGTTTGACCGCTTACGAAACTTTGGTTGTATACGATGCGGGAGCCGAAATCTCCATTGTTGGTGATTCCACTATCGATCACGGCAATCCCGATGCCGCTTCCGTTGTATAAGTTCCAGCCAGAGAGGGCTTGCACCGCACCTTCGTAGAGATCAGGGTTTTGGGACGCTAAGGCCAGACTTGCCCCAACCGGGCGATCCGGAGAAACGTATTTGACGTCGGGATCCTGGGCGAGTTCGGCCAGCATGCTGGTGGGCACACGGAACGCTCCGGCGCTTATGCCGCGCAAATCCTGGTGAAGCGATCCGCCATGGGCCACGATCCGATCGAAGTGCGACTGAGTTGGTGTAGTGCGATATTGAACGATGACGTTCACGTGAGAACCGGACTGCTGTCGCAGCTCCGGCGACAACTTCTGTGCTTGCGCGCGGGCAAGACCCGGGACTAGCGTCAGCAACAGAAGCACCAAGCCGAAAGATCCGCGCTTGGACTTGCGAGCGGACGTTCCCCAAGCCGCGCTGTGCCGTTCGTTTCTGCCGATCGCTTTGACCGACGTGAAGCGCATAAATCCTCCAACTCCAGACCCACTAAGGGCCACTTCCGGGGTATATAGAGCACGACGGCTTCCAGCTCAGGCTAGCGCGGCAAGTGGTTGAGGCGTATAGGGGGCAATTACCGCGAGTTTCTGAAGGAAGACAAAATGTCACAAATTGAAGGATTGCACGCGGGACAAAATGTCCCGCAGGTAGGGTGCGAGATTTGCTCCGAAATCGACATGCGGGCTGTGCCGCAATTTGTCACTCGTCATCCTGACCCATGTCACGGAAGATCACGGAGTGAACGGAGCACAACAATGGCGAGTCGAACGACTGTTTGCCTGGCTCCTTCATTTTCGGAGACCAGTTCTAGTGTCCGCATAGACCGCTTCTCCCCTGTTCCTTTTTCCCAGCCAGAGAGAGAAAATCCTTACATGAAGATTGAGAAGATGCTGAAGCGTTATCGGGTCGAGGATGGAAAACATTTTCGCCTGAAGGATCACGATCCGGAAGACACGCACGGGCTCGATTCCGAGGACAAGGCGGAAGCGAAAGAACTGCTTTCCAATGGCGTCGAGGAGTTGAGCCGTTTGCAGAATATTCTGGCGGCGCAAGACCGGTGGGGGCTGCTGATGGTTCTGCAGGCCATGGATGCGGCGGGGAAAGATGGAACGATCAAACACGTGATGTCGGGAGTGAATCCGCAGGGCGTGCAGGTGACATCGTTCAAGACGCCGACGCAGGAAGAGTTGCAGCACGGATATTTGTGGAGAACGAATCAGCATGCGCCGGCGCGCGGGACGATCGGAATCTTTAACCGGTCGTATTATGAGGAGGTTCTGGTCGTGCGGGTGCATCCTCAGGTGCTGGCCAATGAGAAATTGCCGAAGCCGCTGGTAACGAAACAACTCTGGAACGAACGCTACGAAGACATTAACAATTTCGAACGCTACGTGACGCGCAACGGAATCGCGGTGGTGAAGTTTTTTCTACATCTTTCGAAGAAGGAACAAAAGCGGCGGTTCATGGAGCGGCTGGACACGCCCGATAAAAACTGGAAATTTTCGGCGGCGGACATTCGAGAGCGGGGGTTCTGGGACGATTATCAGCAGGCTTACGAGGATGCGATCCGGCACACGGCGAGTCCACATGCGCCCTGGTACGTGATTCCGGCCGATAACAAATGGTTTACGCGGCTGGTGGTGGCGCAGGTCGTCGTGGATGTGCTGAAGAAGATGGATCTGAAGTATCCGAAGTTGAGTGGAGAGCAGAAGAAGGATCTCGCGACAGCGCGGCAAGAACTGACAAACGAGTAACGGGCGGGCGAGGGAATGGGGCTGCTCTTAGGGGAAGAGCAATATGTGCCGCCGTCCTTAAATATTGAGCAGAAGATTCTCTTCACAATTTGTGTAGGGCACCCGGTTGTTTACAGGACTTTACGCCAGCGCGCCCCGGGTTAGGCCATAATAGAGTGTGGCATCTTTCCGACAGGCTATTGAGCTGGCGGGTGTGCCTTCAGTTGGTTCCACGCTTTTTTTGGAGAACGCCACTTCCAGTCCGTCTAACCTACGATGACCGATCAAATATCCCGCACACCTACCCCGCCCGATCTTGCCCCGTCGACGTCCCCTCGCGACACAGCGCTTCCGGAAAAGAAGCTCAAGCATCGCGCCTGGGTTTGGATTGCCGTGCTGGTCGTTTTTGCGCTTGTGTTCTGGTGGGTACTCCGTCGCAATAATGCGCCCGCGGCGGGTCCGGTTGGCCGAGGCGGAATGGGTGGCCCAGTCACGGCGACCGAAGCTACGGCCACCAAGGGCGACATCGGCGTCTATCTAACGGCGATCGGCACGGTGACTCCGGTTTATACCGCGTCCATTGTCAGCCAGGTTACGGGGCAGGTCGTCGCCGTGCATTATCGCGAAGGCCAGCTGGTGAAAAAAGGCGATCCGCTGGTGGAGATAGACCCGCGTCCGTATGAGGCGACGTTGATGCAGGCGGAGGGCACACTGGAGCGCGATACGCACCTGCTGGAGCAGGCGCAGATGGACCTCGCTCGTTACCAGGCCGCCTTGGCACGCAACGCGATTGCGAAACAGCAAGTGGACGACCAGCAAAAGCTGGTGCTGCAAGATCAGGGGACCGTAAAACTCGATCAGGGCACGGTGGACTATGACCGCGTACAGGTTGGTTTTTGCCACATTGTCTCGCCGATTACGGGCCGCATCGGACTGCGGCTGGTCGATCCGGGCAATGTGGTAACGTCCAGCGGCGGGACTGCTCTGGCTGTGATCACGCAACTCCAGCCGATCACCGTTGTCTTCACTATCTCTGAAGATAGTTTGCAACAGGTGATGGCCCAGCTGCATAAAAAACAATCACTCGAAGTGCAAGCGCTCGATCGTGCGCAGATGAAGATGATTGCCAAGGGCAAGCTCTTGACCACGGACAACCTGATCGACACCACGACGGGAACGATCAAGCTGCGTGCGGTCTATGACAACAAGGGAAATAGCTTATTCCCCAATCAATTTGTGAACACGCGGTTGCTGGTGGACACGCTGCACGACGTGACTCTGGTGGACTCTTCTGCGATACAGCACAACGGGACGCAGGCGTTCGTCTGGGTGATTGCGAACGGCGTTGCGCAGATTCGCAATGTGACGACTGGAACCACGGACAACAATCAGACGCAGGTGACCGGCTTGAATCCCGGGGAAGTGGTGGCGGACAGCAGCTTTGAGAAACTGCAAAACGGCTCCAAGGTGAATGTCGTGCAGCAGCTAACACCGGGTCAAGCTGCACCGGGCCAGGGTGCAAACGGTGAAAATGGGCAGCAGAAGACGTTGGGAGGCGCAGCAAAACCAAAGGCGCCCTCACCGGCGAATAAAGGGAGCAAAGCGCATTGAGCCCATCTCGGCCATTTATTCTACGGCCGGTTGCGACCTCGTTGCTGATGGCCGCAATCATGCTGGCAGGTATCGTGGCGTACTTCCAGTTGCCGGTCTCCGCGCTGCCGCAGGTGGACTATCCGACCATTCAGATACTGACGTTTTATCCGGGGGCCAGCCCCGACGTGACGGCTACCACCGTCACAGCGCCGCTGGAAAGGCAGTTTGGGCAGTTGCAAGGCCTGAGCCAGATGACCTCGACCAGTTCGGGCGGGGTCTCGGTTGTGGTGCTGCAGTTCGTACTTACGCTACCGATCGACGTCGCCGAGGAAGAGGTCCAGTCCGCGATTAATGCGGCCCAAAGCCTTTTGCCGGCGAACCTGCCCGCGCCGCCCATCTACAGTAAGACCAATCCAGCCGACGCTCCGGTGCTGACGCTTGCCATCACGTCGGACACGATTCCGCTGTCGAAGGTTGAGGACCTGGTCGATACGAGGCTGGCGCCGAAGATTTCGCAGTTGAGCGGCGTGGGGCTGGTGAGCATCAGCGGCGGGCAAAAACCGGCGGTGCGCATTCAGGCGAATCCGGTCGCGCTGGCATCGTACGGAATTGATCTGGAAGCGCTGCGCACGGCGCTTACGCAGACGAGCGTCAACGCGGCCAAGGGAAACTTCGACGGTCCGCGCCAGGACTACCAGATTGACTCGAATGACCAGCTCGTTACGAGCGCAGATTATCGCGACATAGTTGTGGCCTATCGGAACGGATCGCCGGTTTTCCTGAGGAATGTTGCGGCGGTGACCGACGGGGTGGAGAACGCGAACCAGGCTGCGTGGATGAATACCACTCCTGCGGTGATTCTCAACATCCAGAGACAGCCGGGCGCGAACACGATCAAGGTGGTAGAGAGCATCCAGAAGCTGTTGCCGCAACTGGAGGCGAACCTTCCCGCCGGGATTCAGGTCACGAAACTTACCGACCTGACCACCAGCATTCAATCGTCGGTGAATGACGTTGAATTTGAGTTGATGTTGACCGTTGGGCTGGTCGTACTCGTCATTTTTCTGTTCCTGCGCAGCCTGAAGGCAACCATCATCCCCAGCGTGGCTGTGCCTTTATCGCTGGTGGGCACGTTTGCCGCCATGTACGGGCTGGGGTACAGCCTGGACAACCTCTCTCTGATGGCGCTCACGATTTCCACCGGATTTGTGGTGGATGACGCCATTGTGATGATCGAAAACATCTCGCGCTTCATCGAAGAAGGGGATCCTCCGATGGAGGCGGCGCTGAAGGGCGCAGAACAGATCGGCTTCACCATTATTTCGCTGACGGTTTCGCTGATTGCCGTGCTGATTCCGTTGTTGTTCATGGGAGACGTGGTGGGACGGCTCTTCCGGGAGTTCGCGGTTACTCTCGCGGTCACCATCGTCATCTCTGCTGTGGTCTCGCTGACGCTGACGCCGATGATGTCGGCGCGCATCCTGAAGCACACGCCGGAGTCCCAGCAGACGCGCTTCTACCGCTGGTCAGAGGACGTGTTCAACCGCATGATTGCCTTCTATGGGCGGACGCTTAGGAAGGTGCTGGAGTACCAGACGATTACTCTGCTGGTCGCCGTGGGCACGCTAGCCCTCACCATCATTCTGTACGTCATGATTCCCAAGGGATTTTTCCCGGTGCAGGATACCGGCGTAATTCAGGGCATCTCCCAGGCGCCGGAGGCCACGTCCTTTGCAGCGATGAGCGAGCAGCAGCAGGAGGTCGCCAAGGTAATTCTCGACGACAAGGCCGTGGAAAGCCTTTCTTCGTTTATCGGCGCAGACGGCACCAATACCACGCTGAACTCGGGGCGTTACTCCATCAATTTGAGACCTCTGAGCGAGCGCGGCCTAAGCGCCTCGGATGTGATCCGCCGGTTGCAGCCGAAGATCCGCGATCGCGTGCAGGGCTTCGACATGTACATGCAGCCGGTTCAGGACATTACGGTCGACGATCGCGTGAGCCGCACCCAGTACCAGTACACGCTGGAAGATCCCGACGTGAACGAGTTGAATGAGTGGACGAACAAATTTGTCTCGGACATGAAAAAGATGCCGGAACTGGAAGACGTGGCGACCGATCAGCAGACGGGTGGACTAGCCGTATCGCTGACGATTGACCGGGTCACCGCATCCCGACTGGGCATTGCGACCTCTACGATCGACAACGCGCTTTACGACGCCTTTGGACAACGCCAGATCAGCACAATGTACACGCAACTCAACCAGTACCACGTAATTCTGGAGGCGCTGCCTTCATTTCAAACTACTCCTGACAAGCTGCAATCTATCTTCCTGCAATCGAACGCCTCCGCGAATGCCACCGGCACGGGCGCCGCTACTTCGTTCGCCTCTTCGAGTTCCGCATCGGCAGGATCGAATGCAGTAACCCAGTCCGCGCAGTACACGCCGACTCCGGGCCAGTCATTGCTGGCTCCGGTGCAAACCGCCCTGGCCAAAACGACGGTCAGTACTAACCTGACCAATAGTTCGCAGATCGCAAATGCCGTGCCACTGAATGCTTTCACGCATGTGAATCTGGTCAAGCAACCGCTGACCATTACCCATCAAGGGCAATTTCCAGCGGTTACGATCTCGTTCAATCTGGCTGACAAGGCGTCGCTCGGCACGGCGATCAGCAAAATTGACAAGCTGGCCAGCGATCTGAATCCGCCCCCCAGTTTGCAGACTGGATTTCAGGGAACGGCGGCATCGTTCCACAACTCACTCTCGAATGAGTCGCTGCTGATCCTGGCGGCGCTGGTGACGGTCTACATTGTGCTGGGAGTTTTGTACGAAAGCTTCATCCACCCGATTACCATTCTCTCCACTCTGCCATCCGCCGGGGTGGGCGCACTGCTGGCGCTGATGTTGTTTGGCCAGGACCTGAGCGTGGTGGCGATTATCGGCATCATTCTATTGATTGGTATCGTGAAGAAAAACGGCATCATGATTGTGGACTTCGCCCTTGAAGCGGAACGCGAACACGGCAAGTCTTCCACCGACGCCATCTACGAAGCGAGCCTGCTGCGATTTCGACCCATCATGATGACGACCATGGCCGCCTTGCTCGGCGGGCTGCCGCTGGCCTTCGGTACCGGTCTGGGCTCGGAGTTGCGCCGTCCGCTGGGTATTGCCATGGTGGGCGGATTGTTGTTGAGCCAGGTCCTCACTCTATACACCACGCCGGTCATCTACATTTTCTTTGACAAGATCGCGCAGCGTTTCTCGAAAAACGGCAACAATCACGACAACCAACACGGTGAAGGCATGCCGGCGCCGGAGCGGACATAGATTGGCATGAGCGTCTCGACTCCATTCATTCACCGTCCGGTAGCGACTACGCTACTGACCATTGCCATCGCGATCGCGGGCGCCATTGCCTATACGGTTCTGCCCGCTTCGCCATTGCCGCAGGTGGATTTCCCGACTATCAACGTGCGCGCCGGGTTACCGGGCGCCAGCGCGGAGATCATGGCTTCTTCGGTCGCCACTCCGTTGGAGAGGCAACTGGGACACATTGCCGGCATTACGGAAATGACCTCGTCCAGTTCCCTGGGCAGCACCAACATTACTATGCAGTTCGATTTGAGCCGCAATATTGATGGCGCGGCGCGCGACGTGGAGGCGGCAATCAATGCGGCCCGAACTTATCTGCCAGCGAATCTGCCTGGGAATCCAACTTATCGTAAAGTGAATCCGGCCGATGCGCCCATCATGATTCTGGCGCTCACCTCCGACGTCTACAACAAGGGACAAATGTACGATGCGGCGTCCACGGTCCTGGCGCAGCGCATCTCGCAAATCGAGGGGATAGGTCAGGTGTATGTGGGCGGCTCCTCGTCGCCTGCCGTGCGCGTGGAACTGAACCCCACGCAGATGAACAGTTACGGCATCAGTTACGGGTCAATCGAGAACACACTGCGCCTGGCCAATGCCCACCTGGCGCTCGGGCGAATATCCAACGGAAGCACCACGGCCGACATTGTTGCCAACGATCAGATGGCGAAGGCCGAAGACTACAAACCGCTGATTGTGGGCCAGCGCAACGGAACTGCCGTGCGACTTTCCGACGTCGGCGACGTGATCGATTCGGTCCAGGATGTGCGCAACGCCGGCTACATGGATGGCAAGAAGTCGGTCACGATGATCATATTCCGGCAGCCCGGGGCGAACATTATCGACACGGTGGACCGGGTAAAAGAAGCCATGCCTGCCCTGAAGGCGTCCATCGCCGCAGGAATCGATATCACGAACGTTTTCGACCGGACCACGACCATTCGCGCCAGCGTCAGCGACGTGGAGCGCTCGCTGATACTCTCCGTCATCCTGGTGGTGCTGGTGGTGTTTTTCTTCCTGCGAAATGTGCGTGCCACGATGATCCCCAGTGTTGCCGTCCCGGTATCGCTGGTGGGCACGTTCGCGGTGATGTACTTGTGCGGGTACAGCCTGGACAATCTTTCGCTCATGGCCCTGACCATCTCCACCGGGTTTGTGGTGGATGACGCGATCGTGGTCATGGAAAATATTTCGCGCCACCTGGAAGCGGGAATGGAGCCGTTTGCTGCCGCGCTCCTCGGAGCGCGCGAGATCGGGTTCACGGTTTTCTCGATCAGCATGTCGCTGATCGCCGTCTTCATTCCCATTCTGATGATGGGGGGCATCGTAGGCCGTTTGTTCCGTGAATTTGCGGTCACGCTTTCCACGGCCATTCTGGTCTCGATGGTCATCTCGCTGACCACGACGCCTATGATGTGCGCGCACCTGCTTAAAGCGCATGAGGAAGAAAAGCATGGGCGGCTTTATCGCTTTAACGAACGGCTCTTTAACTGGATCCTCGGAAGATATACCAATTCTCTTCGCTGGTTTCTCGACAATCCCGGATTAGTGCTCACGGTTCTGCTGCTGGTGATTGCGCTTAATGTTGTGATCATCACGCGCGTGCCCAAGGGATTCTTCCCTCAGCAGGACACGGGCGCGATCGTCGGGGGTGTGCAAGGGCCGCAGGACGCTTCGTTCCCGTTGATGGACAATTCCGTGCTGCAGTTGGTGGATGTCATCAAGGCGGATCCAGCAGTCTTTCACGTGAACGCCTACACCGGCGGCGGGAATGGCGGCTTCATCTACATTGCGCTCAAGCCGCTGAACCAGCGCCCACCAAAGTCCAGCGCCATGGAGGTCATCAATCGCCTCCGCCCCAAGCTTAACCGCCTTCCGGTGGCGCAGGCTTTTTTGCAGGCCGCGCAGGACATTCGCATCGGCGGCCGCGCCAGTGCCGCGCTCTACCAATACACCATTCAAGCCGACAACGTGGATGACTTGAACAAGTGGGGACCGATCTTGTTAACCAACATGAAGACGCTCCCCGGCCTGCAGGACGTGAATTCAGACCAGCAGAATGGAGGCCTGCAAACCTATCTTACTTATGACAGGACGTCGGCCGCGCGGCTCGCATTTACTCCCCAACAACTGGACTCCACGCTGTACAGCGCTTTTGGGCAAGAAGAAACCTCGGTCATATTCAAGCCTTTGAATCAGTATTACGTGGTACTGGAGGTTGCACCGCGCTATTCGCAATCGCCAGCGGGACTGAAGAACATATACCTTCCCAACGGCCACGGCAACGTGCCGCTCACATCCGTGGCCAGCGTGAAGACCAATACTGCCCCGCTCTCAGTGGCGCACTCCGGGCTGTTTCCATCCGTTACGGTTTCCTTCAATCTTGCGCCTGGCCTGGCGTTGAGCGATGCCACGCGGATGATCACGCAAATGGAGAACAAACTGGGGACACCCAGCACCATTCACGGCTACTTTGCGGGAACGTTGCAGGCTTATCAGGATTCGTTGAGTACGGAACCGGTATTGATCGCAACCGCTCTGCTCGCGGTCTACATCGTGCTCGGAATTCTGTATGAAAGCCTGGTCCACCCCCTGACTATCATTTCCACTCTGCCTTCCGCCAGTGTAGGCGCCATGCTGGCGTTGATGATCTTCCACAATGACCTCAATGTCATTTCCATTATCGGCATCGTACTGCTCATCGGCATCGTGAAAAAGAATGCCATCATGATGATCGACTTCGCGCTGATGGCCGAACGCGAACAGGGCATGACTACCTATGACGCAATCTTTACGGCATGCCTGTTGCGCTTCCGACCCATCCTGATGACGACCATGGCGGCGCTGTTTGGAGCCCTGCCGCTCGCCTTTGGAACGGGTACGGGTTCGGAGTTGCGGCGTCCCCTGGGGCTTTCCATTGTGGGTGGCCTGATCGTGAGCCAGTTACTGACGCTCTACACAACTCCGGTTGTCTATCTGTTTATGGATCGGGCGCGGCTGTGGCTGCTGGGCAAGGAACGTGACACGTTCAATCCGGCGACCGAAGAAGGTACGGCATGAGATCGAGGACGCATACGTTGAAGACGAATTCGGCGATCATTGCCGCGATCATTGCGGCTGCTGTATTGGTTTGCCTCAGCCTGCCTGCTTGCGTGGTCGGACCCCGATATCACAAGCCATCTGCAACGACGCCAGCCGCTCCGAATTACAAGGAGTCGCCGATCAACTTCCAGGATGCGGAGGGGTGGAAGGTTGCCTCGCCGCAGGACTCCATGCTCCGCGGCAATTGGTGGGAGATATTTCAGCAGCCGGAGCTGAACGATCTCGAACAGCAGTTAAACATCAATAATCAGACGATCAAGGTCTATTTCGAAAATTATCTCGCGGCGCGGGCGCAGATCCGCGAGGCGCGCGCGCAGTATTACCCGACAGTATCGGTCGGCGCCGGCTTTACGCGGTCTCATTCGTCGGGAAGTCTGTCGCCCGGCACCAGCGGAAGCGGGGGTGCGAGCGGCGCGACAACTTCGGAAATCAGTCTGCCCCTCGACATTTCCTGGGCGCCTGACTTGTTTGGCCGAATTCGAAATACCGTGAGGGAGTTCCAGGCGAATGCGCAGGTCAGCGCCGCCGATCTCGAAAATGAGCGACTGCTGGAACAAGCCACGCTCGCCGAGACATTCTTTGAAATTCGCGGACAAGATGAGTTGCAGCGAGTGCTCAATGCTACCGTGCAGGCGGACGAGGAACTGGTCAAACTGGCGCAGGCGCGGTACGAGGTAGGAACTGACACGGAGGTATCGGTGCAGCAGGCCATCCAGACGCTCGAAAGCGCGCGAGCGACAGCTACCAGCATCGGCATCGCACGTGCACAGTACGAGCATGCTATCGCCACTCTGCTCGGCAAGACTGCGACCGACTTCAGCATTCCTGTGCGTCCGCTGCTTGCTCAGCCACCGGCGATTCCGACGGGCACGCCCTCGCAGCTTCTGGAGCGCCGGCCGGACATCGCCGGCGCAGAGCGCCAGATGGCCTCAGCCAACGCGGTGATTGGTATCGGCTATGCGGCTTACTATCCGTCCCTGACGTTGAGCGCCAGTGGAGGGTTCGCGTCGCACTCCATCAGCAAACTGTTCAATGCTGCCAGCCGGGACTGGTCGATCGGGCCATCCATCTCGGAGACAATCTTCGATGCGGGCTTGCGGCGCGCCACGGTCGAGCAATATATTGCGACATACAATGCCGATGTCGCGAGTTACCGGCAAACCGTGCTGACCGCATTTCAGCAAGTTGAAGATTACCTCGCGGAGACGCGGCTGCTTTGGACCGAGATCCAGCAGGCGCAAGCCGCGGTTGAAGCGGCGCAGAAGGCTTATGACCTCGAGAAGGCGCGTTATGAAACTGGCCTCGATCCTTACCTGAACTTACTAACCACGCAAACTGCCTTGCTGAATACGCAGCAAACCCTCACCGAGCTCAATGTCCAACAGATGTCGTCGGCCGTCCTGCTGGTGGAAGCGCTGGGGGGTGGATGGGATGTTTCCCAGTTGCCCACGGCTTCTCAGGTTTCGCAAAGACCACCAGCCGATCAACGCACGATCGAAAAGTGAGATTGGTCAGCTTGAGCCGTGGTCTTGTGTGAAATACGGTAAATCCTGTGTGAAATACGGCAAACGCTGTAGTGCGGATGCAAGGGCTCGCCGGATAGACTGCTTTCCCTGGCGGCTTTCTCCCTGACCTCGCGCGTGCATTTGCCGTAGTGAGGGCAGGAACTGAATTCGACCAGACCGAAGAGGATTGTGATTGACGGCCGGAATTTTCTATGCGGCGCGTCGGAACGGGAGAAACTGGCGTGAAGAATCTATCAGCAGCTCTAGTTGTGGCGGCGCTATTCTTTGTTCTCAATAGCGCCTCTTTGACCGCGCAGGTCGATGCACAGACAAGTGTTACCAATGGTCCGGTGGCGGAGTACATTTCCGAGTCAGCCGCGACCATTGGATGGGCAACCAGTCAGGCGACAAACATGACAGTGCGGTACGGTACCGATCGAACGAAGCTAATGAAAACAGCTGCTGCGAACGAGAGCGGCGTGGCCCGGAATCACCATGTTCGTCTTGAACGGCTGGCGCCTGGCACGCGCTACTACTTTCAACTGTATGAAGGAAGCGAACCGGTAGGGGGAGTCGGAACATTCTCGACGGTTGAAAAGGGCGAGACGCCGGAGCGCAGCAAGGCCACAATTCCGGAATAAAGGCCAGCGCGCGCTAGCACTCTACTAGCCTGTAAAACGGTTTCGGCGAGATCGTATTGGCCCGGCCTCTTCGGCGCCGGCTCAGTCGTCCATTTGTCGCGGGAGATTGGCTGGCGCTGTAAGAGGGGCATTTGTGGGCGGCACAACAGGAAAAGCAAGCTCAACACACTGCGAACGATCTGGTCCACCTCACTCTAACTTGTCCAAGTTTCGACAGCTGGCGTGATTGGTGCCCCCCGAACCTAAATCGGGATTGTTGGTAATCAGCGATTTCAGTAAGAACCGGAATTACCTACTCCCGCCAATAGCCGCCCGTGAACTTCGCACCCGATGCTTTACGATAGCAACGGGTATCGGGAGAGGGCTCGTGCGAATTCTGGGAGAAGCGGCGAAGTATCTGCTGATCAGCCTTGCGATCTTGTACGCACTCGACTGGAGTGTGTTTGAAGTGCGGCGAATGCGGGGAAGCGGGATGGGAAGCGTCGCGGTGGACCAGTTTCTGGCGACGACGCTTAAGGGAAACAAGGCCGAGTACGATTATCTGGGCACGGCGAATCAGAATTGCTCGCACTCGCTCTTTCCTCAGTATGCGGGGGCGGAGTGGAATTCCCCTTGCTGGTGGCTGGCACGGCATAACGCGCAGTGGCAGTGATCCCCGGCCGCATGGCTTTAAGCCGTGCCCTTCTCGTTCTGCTCGGCCATAGTTCATCGGCACCCCGGAGACGGGCAGGCCCCTTTCTTACACGACATTTGTTCCGCAAGCTGATTAGCGGACCGCTTCGACGAAGAGGGGTGGGCTGAGCCCAGAATGGACTGTGATTAGTGCTACGACTTCCGAGTTACGCGGCCAGCTTGCCAACTGTTAGACTTTGGTGAGAGTTCCAATGTCACGACTGGCTTATCTCGGCACCCTTCTGTGCGTTACGCTCCTGGCCCAATTCCTGTTCGCGCAGAATAAAGAAATCGCCAGGCACGCTATAGTTCAGCACGTGGTTGCGCGCGACAGTGGCGGGAATGTCGAGGTTGAGATCCAGACTTCGGGTGCGCCGGTATCGCCTGACACGCAGGTCATTACCGGGCCGGATCGCATCGTTGTCGATTTCCCCGGGACGCTGCCATCCGATACTTTGCGCGCAGTAGCGGTCAATCGGGGCGCGCTCAAGGGCGTTCGCTCCGGGTTGTTTTTCAATAATCCTCCGATTACGCGGATCGTACTGGATCTCTCGGAGCCGCAGTCGTATCAAATTTCCACCGTCAACAACACGATCGTTGTGAAACTAGGTCCGGCGGTTGTAGCGGCCAAGCAGTTGGCTAGTGCGAATCGTAGCGCGAGCCCGCAGCTTCGGAATGCCTTGCTCTCTTCTGGTCCGAAGGTTCCGGCGGCACAGCTTTCTATAGTCAGTATTCCGGCGGGAGCTATCACCCGTCCCGTGGCGCCCGATGCCAATCTTTCGAGTGCGAAGGTGCCGAGTTCCGCAACCGCAACCGCAACGGCGATTGCACCCGCCGCAGCGCCGGCGGCTGTACCGAAGCCGATGAACGTGACCTATGCAAATGGAATGCTGGAGATCCATGCGGAGAAAGTGACTCTGGCGCAAGTGCTGTTCGAAGTGCATTTGCGCACCCAGGCTGAGATTGCGATTCCGGCAGGCGCGGAGCGAGAGCAAGTAATTGCCGATTTTGGTCCGGCTCCGGCTCGCGACGTGTTGGGAGCGCTTTTGAACGGGTCTCCCTACAACTTCATTTTTGTCGGCAAGGAACTTTCACTGGAACGCGTCATTCTGACGCGAAAAGACTCCACGAACTTCTAGAACTTCTAGCCGCGAGTTGCGAGCCCCGACCTCCGAGCAGACCAAACCCAAGAGCTAAAGCCGAAGGGAGCGATGCGCGTAAAAAAGCCGGGGCTGGGTAAAGGAGCACAGATAAGGACTACGAATAGCCGGCTTTGGCCGTGTTTATCCCCTGCGCATTGACCCGGTAAGACAGTTCTTCCGGGGAGGAAACGGCCGAACAAAAATCAGGCGGACTTGGTTACATTGGCGGCTTGCGGCCCTTTCTGTCCCTGAACGATTTCGAACTCGACCTTATCGCCTTCCTGAAGGCTCTTATAACCTTCAGTGGCGATCGAGCTGTAGTGGATGAACACGTCCGGCCCATCGTCGCGGCCGAGGAAACCGTAACCCTTCGCATTGTTGAACCACTTGACGGTACCTTTCAAACGTTCCACGTGCGTCTTCCTCCTTTTTGCCGATCCCCCAAAAAGGCGCGAATCGCAAGGGGTTCTGCAAAAATGTGCCGTCATTGTGATGCGGGCGGAAAATCGTGTCAAGGATATGCGTCACACGCGGATGTGCGGGACGGTTTCGATTGCGCTTACCTTTATCGCGAGTAACAGTCAGGCGTTTTCTATTCGGATCTCTGGGAGGCGAACCATAGGATGCCGCAAATCGTCTTGGCATCCCTAATACGTCCGTTGAGTGCCATCTTCCGAGCCTCCGACAGGCGGAAAAAGCGGATGGCGATTTTCTCATCAGCTTCCGGCTGGGCTACACCCGCCTGCAGACCGCGAGCAAGGTAGATAGTCATGGTCTCGTCGAGGAAGCCGGGGCTGACGTAGAAATGGAGAATTCTTTTCCAACTTTTGGCGCTATAACCCGTTTCTTCGAGTAACTCGCGGCGAGCGGCTGCGAGAGAAGATTCGCCGTCGTCGATCCGGCCAGCGGGCAATTCCCACATCATGGATTGGGCGGCATGGCGATATTGGCGCTCGAGCAGGATGAGGGGCTCGGGTTGTCGAATGCTTTTCCGGCGCATATTTCGACTGGTACGCTGAGCGCTCGTGCGGCGATCGTCAACGGCGAGAATGACGATGGACCCGGAATGGCGGATGACGTCGCGGCGAGCGCGAACGCCGCCGGGTTCTTCGACTTCATCGGTCGAGACCTGGAAGACCGGTCCTTTATATGTGACGCGGGAAGAGAGGACGCGCGCCTGCGCATGCTTTTGGGGATTTCGCCATACCATCAATATGCCATACCATCAATATTAAGGTATGCTGCGCGGATGGCGAGAAACGCGGAGGATCGAAGGCAGACGGTGACAGTGGTGGGAGCGGGCCGCCTGGCTTCGTTCATTGCTCCGGCGCTGGCGGACGCCGGATACACAATCAGGGAGATCATTGCGCGAAGTCCGGCGCGTGCGCGGCCGCTGTCGTTTAAGCGCGCACGTGCGCTCGCCCGGAAGGTGGGCGCCCGGGTTGTGCCGGTGGAGAAGGCCGCGCTCGACGCTAGTTTATTGTGGTTCTGCATGCCAGACGGCGAGATTGCCACGGCAGCGTCTGCAATCGCGGGCCGGACGACAACGTTGATTGCGAGCGGCAGGCCGTCCGCAATGCGATTCGCATTCCATTCCAGCGGCGCGCTGTTGAGCAGGGAACTGGACGCTCTGCGCAAGAAGGGTGTCGCGGTCGCCTCGGTGCATCCGCTGATGACATTTGTTGCAGGAGCGCATCCTTCGTTGACGGGCGTGCCATTCGCATTGGAAGGGGATTCCACAGCGACACAGTTAGCCAGGCGGATCGCGCGCGACCTTGGAGCGGAGAGTTTTCTTTTGTCCGCGAAACGCAAAGCGGCGTATCACACATGGGCGACGATGACATCTCCTCTGCTGCTGGCGTACCTGGTGACGCTCGAAGACGCGGCGCGATCGGCAGGACTGGGGCGCGAAGATGCCCGAAGAATGAGTTTGCCGATCCTCCGGCAGACTTTGGAAAACTACCGCAGTCTAGGTCCCGGGCAGTCATTCAGCGGGCCGTTTGTCCGTGGAGATGCGGAGACGGTGGCGCGGCATTTGGTATTGCTCGAGGCGCAACCTGGCACGCGGGCGGTTTATATCGGGCTGGCGCGCCGGGCGCTGGCGCGGCTTCCGGTGAAGAATCGGAAGCGGTTGCAGAGATTGCTCGACGAACAGCCTGCCTAGGGAAGCTCTGATTAAGGGTCTGCGAAAAGCGTAAACCACGGAGGACACAGAGGTGCACGGAGGACTGCAGCTACTTGATCAGGGCTTCCCTAGAACCTTCGTGACAAGAAGTTGCTCGCTGGTGTAAAGTCGGGGCCGCATTTCGATTGCAAATCACAGTGACAAAATCGCAAAGGAGAAGGACAAAGATGCGAAGACCGATATTTGTCGTAATGTGCCTGCTCGTGCTGGGTGCGTTAGCGATGGCTCAAGGGAAGATTGATACCAAGTGGCACTGCTCGAAACCGACCTCAAACCCCATGCTCGAAGTGGGCGATGTGCCGGGTCATCAATATGCACTCGGCCAGGGCACATGCACTGCGACCTCAGGCGGATCCGGAGAGAAGTCCGGGATGTACACGGAATTCGAGGAGCTCTGGAAGGCATCGCATACAAGCCATGGACGGTACAACGTGACGATGGACAATGGAGACATGGTTTATTACACCTATGAGACTTCGGGCTCATCGGACATGAAGAAGCCCCTTTCCAACAAATGGAAGATTGTGAGCGGGACCGGAAAGCACAAGGGTATCAAGGGTTCTGGCAGTTGTACGGGAAAACAACTTGAGGATGGTGGGGCGGATTGGGCATGCACGGGCACGACTGAGATGGGCGGCAAGATGTAAGAGTGCGCCTGAAGGCGGTTGTGGGTATCCACAGTCGCCGTTTTGTTGTCAGTGCTCATTACTGCGGTTGGTGAAAAGGTGGCCGAGTTTTTCCTGCTTGGTCTTCAGGTAATCCTCGGTGTATGAGGTCGGTGGCACCTCGCAGGGGACGCGCTCGGTTACACGAATGCCGGCGTTTTCGAGCGCTGCGACCTTGTCGGGATTATTGGAAAGCAGGCGAACCTGCTGGATGCCGAGCGCCTTCAGAATCTCAGCGGGCATGCGGAACTCGCGCTGGTCAGCCTTGAAACCAAGACGCTGGTTGGCTTCCACGGTGTCGAGTCCGCTGTCCTGTAGGGCATAAGCCTGCAGTTTTGCCATCAGCCCGATGCCGCGCCCTTCCTGCTGCTCATAGATCAGCACGCCCGCGCCCTCGGCGGCGATCATGGAGAGCGCCATCTCCAGTTGCTGCCGGCAATCGCAGCGCAGCGAACCAAATACGTCTCCCGTTAAGCATTGGGAGTGAATGCGCACCAGGGGCGAGCCGGATTGCACGTCGCCCATGACGAGAGCGACGGCCTCTTCGGTTTTGGCGCCGCCTGCGGATGCGCGGGTTGCAAAGCCGTGAATCAGGAAATGTCCCCAGCGGGTGGGGAAGTCGGCGGAAGCAACCTGTTTTACCTTCGAGGAAGTCACGGTCAAATTATATAGGTTGGATTTCGCGTTCACTGGTGCGCAAGCTTGCGTGAGGGTGGATGACTGGAATTGTCGCGGGTCTGGGCTAGGAATCGACTGCGCAGTCAGAGTGCATACGAACAATCAGCAAGCCTACCAGCACGGCGCTCAAGAGCATAACGACCCGAATGTAAAGGCCAGCGTGGAAGGCCTGGTCACCGGCCGCCGTACGCAGCAAGCCTGAGCTTGCGCTGATGGTGCACATGCCAAAGTACAGCTTTTCAGGCCAGCCGCGCGAGATGACAAACAGCCAAAGCAGGATCGTCGAGACGATGGTGAAGATCGAGCAGAGGATCCAGGTTCCCGTCGATACCGTGGAAGGCAGCCAGATTCCGGCCGCCGTGCTGGGCGCGATCATCTGGCGAAAGGCAATGAGCAGAAACACGACCGAATGCACGAGCGCGATCAGAGCCCGCTTGCGGTTGGTGAGTATGGTGAATTCGCCCATGCTTAGGATAAGTTAGCGGTTCGGGCGACCGGTGCGATGTGATGCAGATCACGCAAATGAGACCCGGATCATGTAACTCATGTCATGTGGGTAGGCGAAAACGCGTGTAGTCGAAAACATGGGTAGGCTAAAACGTAGGTAGGCTAAACCCATGGACGACTGCTAAAATTCAATGTGCCCATCACGTGGGGCTATAGCTCAGCTGGGAGAGCGCATCGT
>CAWGDB010000008.1:0-344533 GCA_963821295.1 uncultured Acidobacteriaceae bacterium
ACAACGATAATTACAATAAAGAAAAACCGATTCAGATGATATTTGATTTCGGCCTTGATCTCGCGGAACTCGAAATCATGTCTGAAATCACTGCTGCTTAGACTATCTGACTCGGGGCCGCTCTCTTGGCAATTTCCACCTTTTTCTTAGCACAGTCCGCGTAGCCGTTCTACCCTATGAGATTTCAAAAACTGAGACACTACCCCAAGTACTGCATGCTCCAATCCTCGATACTCACCGAGAAAATCACGTAACCCATTATTCCAGAATATTTTGCGGGGAAATCATAATCAAATCGCTTCGCCCGCAGAGAGAACCGCCGTAAGTTATAGAAAACACACTATTAAGTGTAAGCTCCCAATTGCGCGCGGAATGCCGAACGTAAGTCCTTACCCCTTAAAGACATGGCGGGAAATGATCACAAGAGTCATCCATAACTCATTGATTTATAAATACCTTACAGGTAAGTCATTATTCTTCAAAGACCTGCACAAATTCGGCCTCCAGGTCTTTGATTCTAAAAGACCGAAGAAGGGGGAGGGATATACCTGATTGATAAACAGCGACAGCAGTTTCGCTCCCCGACTTTGGCCGGAACCTGCCTTCCAAAAACACCCCAGATTTTCGTGGATTTTGGTTCTGGAATCGCAGCCCATAGCTCCCAGTTTATTCCGTCGTCGTGACCTTCGGAATGCGGGCAAACCGCCCCGCCTCGATCCCGGTTTGCGCGGCCAGCGCCAGCGTCATCATCTGCACCGGCAAGATCTCAAGTATGTGTCGTACGCCCGCGGGCGTTTGCGGCAGATTCCATGCTCCCGGCCTGCCGTCTTCAGCAATCCATCCAGTCTTGCCGCCAGTTTGGCGGATGTCGGCCCGCAGCCTGGCCTGCAGCGGCCTGCTACTCTCCGCTCCCGCAAAAATCACCGCGAAGGTTTCGCCGTTGACCATCTCCAGCGGCCCGTGACGGAAAGCCGCACCGCTCATGCCTTCCGCATGGAGCCGGACCGATTCCTTGATGATGAGCGCACCCGCTCCGCTCGCAGCCAGCGATGCACCACGTCCCAGCAGAAACAGATTGCCGACTCGCCCAAGTTCCACCGTCATGTCGAGGACGTGTTCCCTCCATCC
This sequence comes from uncultured Acidobacteriaceae bacterium, assembly GCA_963821295.1. GTDB lineage: Bacteria > Acidobacteriota > Terriglobia > Terriglobales > Acidobacteriaceae > Acidiflorens. The sequence goes on from CAWGDB010000008.1 coordinate 1,129, forward strand.
GCGCAGGTAGGACGCAACCGCTAGCACCGTTTGCCCCAGATCCTCGCGCGTCTTCACCAGATCGGACCCGCACAAGTACTCCCCAAGCAGATGCAGCGCCATTAAAGCCGTCAGATAGGTCTTGCACGAAACGGAGAATTCCTTCCCCGCCATGGTGAGCATTAAAGCATCAGCTCCTAGCGCCAGCGGACTATCGGCAGCATTGGTTATACCCACGATGGCTGCCCGGCGCTTGTTTTCTTTAGTCCTGCTTTCTTTGATCTTGCTTTCTTTAGGCGTGTTCTTTTCGATGAGGCGGACGATTTCCGCGCTCTGCCCAGACTGCGAGACCGCAACTATCAGCGTTTGTGGCTCGATCCAGCACTCGAGCGAGTGGACCAGTTCCGACGTCTCAACCGCGGCTGCCGTATAGCCAAACTCATTCAACCGCAGAAAAAGCGGATAGAGCGCATAAAACGAGGCTCCCATTCCCGTCAATACGACGCGTTTGATCCGCCCTTCCCGCAAATGGGTTGCGAACGCTCCCAACTCCTTCGGAATTTCCAGTCGCTCCAGCGTGGCCGCCAGGGCACGCGGCTGATCCAGAATGTCACGGAGATATTGGCCTTCGACTATCTGCAAAGTATTAGCTTCCAACCCTACCCCCACATCGCTCGAATCGATGGTGCCAAACCTGCGCTGCGCCGATCAATCCGGCGTCGGCCCCCAAAGATGCCAAGGTGATCTCCACGCGGTCGGCCGGAACCAGTCGGCAATTCTGCCGCATCACCTCACGCATACGATCCCAGAACAGATGTGCGCTTTTCATTACGCTGCCGCCCAGCACGATGGTTTCTGGCGCGAACAATGTGACGAGATTGGCCAGGCCGAGCCCCAGGTAATGGGCCTCGCGCTCCACGGCGCGTCGCGCCCATTCATCGGAGTCTTGGGCCCGAGCGCAGATTTCCCGGGCATTCAGATCGCGCTTGCCGTATGTAGCAGGCGCATTTTCCCGGACCCATGCCACCATCGCAGGCCCGGCCGCCAGACTCTCCCAGCACCCGCGCACACCGCAGGAACACGGGGGGCCGGCGGGATCGAGGATGTGATGCCCAATCTCGGGATGACATCCCTCGAAGCCCCGATAGACTTTGCCATCCAGAATTACGCTCACGCCGATGCCCGTTCCCACGGTCACGTAGAGAAAGCGCGATCTCGACTTTCCGGCTCCCCAGTGGAGTTCGCCGAGCGCGGCCGCATCCGCATCGTTTTCCAAAGCCGCCGGTACTCCAAATTCGCGCGACAATATTTCCACCGGATTGCCGCCCTTCCATCCCGGCAGATTGTTCACGTTGCCCAAGACTCCGGTCGTGCTGTCGAGGGGGCCGGCGGAACCGATCCCAATTCCGTGCAACTTGACATTGGCCCGTTCCAGACACTGACGAAGCAGCACGGCCACGCGCAGCATGGCGTCATCGAAACCGCGCTGAGCATCGGATGGGCACTCGCTGCTCGCGAGAACATGGCCAGCCTCGTCGACCACTCCCACCGCTATTTTGGTGCCGCCAATGTCTACCCCGCCGATCACGTTGCGTTCCACCTTCCAGAATTCCGGTCGGATTTATAGGTATTAAAATGTTTTATTAAAACGAATGAATAGTGACGCATTTCGCAACCGGTGTCAAGATGTGCCTCATGTCAGGAGGCTGGACGAGGGGGGTATACGCATTGAGAGGATTTTGGTACACCTAGCGATGCGGGCGAATGGGATTGCGGTCGTTCAGATAGCGCGAGAACTTATCGCAAAGAAGCTCATCGGCCAAGAGCAAGTAGCCCGCAATAAGCTACTGACCGAAGATCGTGCGGATGTAATTGCACGTTATCGCGCAGAATTGCCTACAGCGGAAACGCTGAAAAGAATCCGCTTGATCGAGTCCCGCGCTGCCAGTGTCTATTGGTCAATATGGCGCGACTTGCCGGTCAACTTTCCGAAGAGGGACCTGTCTCGTGTCCCGGCTCACTGGCTTCAATTTGGAACGCGTGTTTCCCCGATCACGGCGTCGCCCCGCGTGGCTGTCAATCCACCGAATGCCATGTTGAATTACCTTTACTCCGTTTTGGAATCTGAATGTCGTCTCGGATTAGCTTCGCTCGGGTGCGATCCGGGGTTGGGTGTGCTCCGTCTCGACACTCCCGCGCGCGACAGTCTGGCCTGTGACCTGATGGAGGCCGTGAGGCCACAGGTGGACGCATATGTGCTCGAATCAATCACGCGAGGCGTACTCAAACGCGAGTGGTTTGCAGAACGGCCAAACGGAAATTGCCGTCTTTCCTCCGGCGCTTGCCATTCAACTCTCAGAGACCGCCCCGATGTGGGGGCGTGCTGTTGCGCCAATTGCAGAATGGGTTGCACAAGCCTTTTGGAATTCGCCTCGCAGGCACTCTAGAGCTACCGAGGTTTTGCCAACGCGACTCACACAACGTCGGAAAATTGAAGCTAGAGGGCAAACCCCGAAGACAAAGCGATTTGCTACAACTCGCTTAGAGAATGTCTGCCTAACTTGTGGAAAAGCAATTCGAAGTGGGATTTCATACTGTCGAGATTGTGGAATCGAGGACGCAACTAACCGTATCGCAGATGTATCTCGCAAGGGCAGGAGCCTCGCTCACACCCCCGAGGCACAAGCCGAACGAGCGAAGACTCAGCGTGAAAATGCCTTGGCCCAACATGCATGGAACCGAATAAAACACACGTCGGAAAAACTAGATTTGGAGCAAATCCATCAAGGTCTGGCACACGCGTCGACTTCCGCTATCGCTAGGCAAATTGCTGTGTCCAGATGCTACGCAAGCCTCATTCGCTCTGGCAGACGCCGCCCACATCCGAGGCACTGGCAGGCGCTAGCTGAGTTCGCAAGGATTGCTGAGCCATCTCGATTCTCGCGCTCGGTTTCCTAATCGGCTGGAGGGGCCGAAGAGATTGTGCCAGCAACGACTAACAAAAAAACCCCTGCATTTTCTGCAGGGCTAATTCTCAGGCATAGAGTGAACTTACTTGCCCGTGCCGGTCAGACTTGCGGTCTGCGGACTTGCCGCCTGCGGACTGGGACTGCTGTCGCCGCCAATCCTGTCGCTGACACTGAGTTGACCTGTCCTGGTCCCAGTCGCCGTCGGCGTGAAGGTCACGTCGATCGTGCAGCTGGCGCCGGGCGCTAGGCTCGTCGTGCAGGTCGTGTCCGCTACCGCAAAGTCGCCCGTCGTAGAGATCGCGATATTGCTTGCCCCCTCTCTGTCGTTGTTGACCAAAGTGAACGTCTTCGCCGCGCTGGTCGTGCTCACAAACTGTGCGGGGAACGTGTACTTTTGAGGTGTCAGATTTACACCCCTACCCGGTTCGCCGGTCCCTGTTAGGTTCGCCGTCTGTGGACTGTCCGGGGCACTGTCGCTTACGATTAACTGCCCTATCCTCGTACCGACCGCCGTCGGCGCGAAGGTCACGTCGATGTTGCATCTGGCATTCATTGCCAGCCTCGTCCCGCAGGTCGTGTCCAACACCACAAAGTCTCCCGTAGCCGAAATCACTACTCCGTTCAAATCGGGTCCGCGGTTGCTCAAGGAGAACGTCTTGGACCCGCTGGTAGTGCCGATTTCCTGCTTCGCGAAAGCGGCGCTACCCGGGAGCAGTGTCGCCGCCGCATTCTTGCCCATACCGGTCAGACTTGCCGTCTGCGGACTTGCCGCCTGCGGACTGGGACTGCTGTCGCCGCCAATCCTGTCGCTGACACTGAGTTGACCTGTCCTGGTCCCAGTCGCCGTCGGCGTGAAGGTCACGTCGATCGTGCAGCTGGCGCCGGGCGCTAGGCTCGTCGTGCAGGTCGTGTCCGCTACCGCAAAGTCGCCCGTCGTAGAGATCGCGATATTGCTTGCCCCCTCTCTGTCGTTGTTGACCAAAGTGAACGTCTTCGCCGGGCTCGTCGTGCTCACAAACTGCGCCGCGAACGTGTACTTGGGAGGCGTCAGATTCACCCCTCTACCCGGCTCGCCGGTTCCTGTCAGGCCTGCCGTCTGCGGGCTGTCCAGGGCACTGTCGTTCACAATCAACTGCCCTGCTCGCACACCAACCGCCGTCGGTGCGAACGTCACGTCGATATTGCAATGGCCGTTGGACGGCAAGCTCGTGGTGCAGGTTGTGTCCGATACCGTATAGTCTCCCGTCGCCGAGATCACGATATTGGTCAAGACGGGCCCGTTGTTGGTCAAGGTAACCGTCTTCGGGTTGCTGATGGTCCCGATTTCCTGCAGCGCAAAGACAGCACTGCCTGGACGCAGTGTCCCCGCCGCATTCTTGCCCGTGCCGGTCAGACTTGCCGTCTGCGGACTTGCGGCCTGCGGACTGGGGCCGCTGTCGCCGCCAATCCTGTCGCTGACACTAAGTTGACCTGTCCTGGTCCCGGTCGCGGTCGGCGTGAAGGTCACGTCAATGGTGCAACTGCTGTTGGATTTCAGGCTCGTCGTGCAGGTCATGTCCAACACCGCAAAGTCGCCCGTCGTAGAGATCACGATATTGGTGGCTACCTGTCTGTCGTTGTTGATCAAAGTGAACGTCTTCGCCGCACTGGTCGTGCTCACAAACTGCGCCGCGAACGTGTACTTTTGAGGCGCCAGACTCACTCCTCTGCCCGGGATGCCTGTACCATCCAAACTCGCTGTCTGCGGGCTGTCGCTGGCACTATCGTTCACGATCAACTGCCCTGGTCGCAAGCCAACCTCCGCGGGTGCGAACGTCACGTCGATATTGCAATGGCCGTTGGGCGGCAAGCTCGTGGTGCAGGTTGTGTCCGACACCGCAAAGTCGCCCATCGCTGAAATTGCAATACCGGTCAACTGGGGCCCGTGGTTGGTCAGGGTAAACGTCTTCAACACACTGGTCGTGCCGATCTCCTGCTTCGGGAAAGTAACGTTGCCCGGGAACAGCGTCACCAAGACAGCCGTGCCTGTGCCAGCCAGACTTGCCGTCTGCGGGCTGTTGGAAGCATCGTCCGTAAACGTGAGCGTCCCCGCCACCAAGCCCAGCGCCGAAGGGGTGAAGGTAACACTCACCGAGCAGTTCGTGCCCATGAGTAGAGCCTCTCCGCACGTGGTTGAAGAGATGGCGAAGTTGGCAGTCGTGGTGATGCTGCCAATGGTCAGCGTAGCCGTGCCGGTGTTGGTCATCGTCACCGTTTGGGGGACGCTGGTTGTGCCGACGGCCTGATCGCCGAAACTCAGGCTAGTAGGTGAAAGCGCAGCGGCAGGCACTCCCTTTACCTGCTGCAGCAGCACTGGCGATGTGCTGCCTTGGAAGTTTGCGTCCCCGCTGTAGTTAGCCGTAATGCTGTGGGACCCGACCGTGAGGACCGAGGTGACATATACAGCCGGGCCACTCGAAGGCAGCGCTACACTGTCTGATGTGGTGGTTCCGTCGAAGAACGTCACCGTTCCGGTAGGTGTTCCCCTACCCGGCGGAGTCACCGTCACCGTCGCTGTGAAGGTCACGGAGTCACCCAAATTCGACGGATTGAGAGTGGAGGTCACCGCAGTGGTGTCAGGAGACTGCGGGTGATAATTCAGGATCGTCCCGTTGTTTCCAACAACAAAAATATTGGTCGCCGAACTACCCCACACACCATGAAGGTCATAACGGGTATCATCGCCGCTGCTCAGGGAGGACCAGGTGTTGCCGTCATAGTGGACGATGACCCCCAATGCGCCCACCGCATACACATTCGTCGACGAGCTACCCCAAACACCATAAAGATCGGTGAAGACACCGGTGGTGCCGGTGTTCATGGGACTCCACTCGGTACCGTCGAAGTGGACGATCGTGGCGTTCGCGCCGACGGCGAACACGTCAGTCGACGAGCTGCCCCACACACCATAGAGGTTATTCTGGGTATTGCTGGTCTCAAGGCTCCAGGCGCTGCCGTCGTAGTGCACGATGGTTCCGCCGACCCCTACAGCATGCACGTCAATAACACCGTCAATAGCAAATGATGGATTTCCCCACACTCCGTTGAGGTTATTTGTCGTGGCACTGGTATCGATAAACCAATCACTATTAATTCCAGGATTTGCTTGAGCGGCGGCGGCGTTGTTTGTGGATTGGCAATATCCCGATCGGGACTATCGGATCGGCGCTACCTCGGATGGATGCCATCGGACGGCACTCCGTCGTTAATCTAGCGTCGTTAATAATGTGATTCATTAGTAATGCGCATCGTCCATCAACAACCTCAGCTTGCTGGAGCGGGAGGGATGGCGCAACTTGCGCAGTGCTTTGGCCTCTATCTGGCGAATGCGTTCGCGGGTGACGGCGAACATCTGGCCGACCTCTTCCAGCGTGTGCTCGGAACCGTCGTCCATGCCAAAGCGCATCCTGAGGATCTTCTCTTCCCGAGGACTGAGAGTACGCAGCACTTTTGCGGTCCTTTCCTGCAGATTCCCATGGATGACCGCATCGGAAGGCGAAACACCGCTTTGGTCTTCAATCAGGTCGCCGAGATGCGAATCGCCTTCCTCGCCGATGGGCGTCTCGAGCGAGATGGGGACGCGCATGATTTTGAGCACCCGGCGCACTTTAGCCTCGGGGATATCCATTTGTTTGGCAATCTCGGCCGATGAGGGTTCGCGCCCCAGAACCTGAACCAATTGCCGCGAAGTGCGGACCAGCTTGTTGACGACTTCGATCATGTGTACGGGAAGGCGGATGGTGCGCGCCTGATCGGCGATTGCCCGGCTGATGGCCTGGCGAATCCACCACGTTGCGTAGGTGGAGAACTTGTAACCGCGGCGGTACTCAAACTTGTCAACCGCCTTCATCAAGCCGACGTTGCCCTCCTGGATCAGGTCGAGGAACTGGAGCCCGCGGTTGGAATACTTTTTGGCGATCGAGACCACCAGGCGAAGATTGGACTCGATGAGCTCGTGTTTTGCCTCCTCGGCATCCATCTCACCCTGAATGATTTCGCGCTGCGTGCGGGTGAGCTCGGCGAATGTCATACCTGCATCGCCTTCGAGACGCTTCATGTCAGCGCGATACTGGCGCTGGGAAGCGCGGTAAGTTTTCTTGAGTTCCTCGCCGGCCCGGCTGGCGATTTTCGTTTCTAGAGTGGCGATCTGGCGATCCAGAACGCGCATGATTTCAACGGTCTTATTCACCCGTTCGGTCAGGCGTTTACGCTCGTTGGCGTTCAGACCTAGGTCGCGGATGAGCCACGACATGCGAATAATTTCGCGTCCGAGTTCGTGCCGACAGCGACGGTAGGCGCGCGCTTTCTTTTTGTCTTTCTCCGGGAAGGCCGCCAGCCGTTCGGTTAGCTTGCAGGCGATTTTGTAGTGCTTCTGCAGCTGATCGATGCGGCGTGTAATCTCATCGACACGGCTCTGCAGAACTTCTTCGGTGATCTCTTCCTCATCGAAAACGACAATTTCCTTAATTGAACGAACGCCGCGCTTCAAATCGTCGCCGAGGCTGAGAAGCTGGTGGATCACAACCGGCGAGCGCGACAGTGCCTTGAGCATGGAAAGTTGTCCGCGCTCGATGCGTTTCGCGATCTCTACTTCTCCCTCGCGGGTGAGCAGCGGCGAGGCGCCCATCTCGCGCAGGTAAGCTCGCACGGGATCGCTGCCGGTTTCGGGCGCGCCAGGAGTCAGGTCGAGGTCAACCTCCTCCTCCCCTCCCTTCACCAAGGCCTGCTCGACCGAGTACGGCATATGCAGCTCGCCTTCGGTAAGCACATCGAGGCCGCGCGTGCGGATCGTGGCCAGCATATCGTCCACGTCGTCTTCCGAATGAGGATCGGGCGGCGGAAGGGTACCGATCTCAGCGTCCGCGAGAAAGTCCTCTTCTTTTTTTGTGCCGATCAGTTTGGTGATGTCATCCATGGCTATACGAACTCCCTTTTCGAAGCCCTCCTACAAGGGAGCGCTGCTGATTACAAGCGACAAAGACAAGCTCAGTCAGAAGGGACGACAAGCCTCGAATAGCAGCACCAGAGATCCAGCGCGGGTGGCCGCGATAAAGGCGTGAAACGTCCCGTTCGATACGGCTCGCTAGGAACGGTGTCGCAGGTGGAACTTTCTAGGCGGAAATCTGTACGTACACTAACTCCGGGCTGCAGCGAGAGTTCTGAATGGATTTGATGGTATCTTCGGCCGTAAACCTTCCCATCACCAGGGCCAGCTTGCGGTTGGTGGTGGTCTGGATGGGCGTGCGATCGATGCGCTGGACGTATTCCGAGGCGCGAGCGCCGCTTCGGTTCACTTTCACAATGAACTTCGTATTCTTCGGGGAGATTGCCGTTTCCATGTTTTCACTCTTTCGCGGTAAAAGGCTAGGGTTGGCGATTGCTCGCTGACCCTGGTTGAGAAATCCATTCGCTTTTCGGAGCTGCCACCTGCTTCGGAGTCATTTCCGCTTCGCCTGGGACGAAACGGCAACCGAACCCGGCAGGGCGGGTACAGTTCTTTGCACTAAATTCAAACGTTTCGCGCAGGCGTATCAACGGCCAAGAAGCGCAGAAACCGAAGACTGCCCACTTAGGACCTAAGCCTAGTGTTCTCAGTTTACACCATTTCAGGCGCAAATGCCGCGAGTTTCGCTGGAAAGCGCTATCGGCGTGGCGGCCGGAGCCGGACCCGTGAGGGGCTCGGAGCTAGCCCTTGGTATTGGAGCGCCTAAGAGTACGGCGGTGCGCTCTCTTTTTCCTCTGTTTGCTGGCCATTCGTGCGATTGCGAATTTATTGCTGGAGGGCTCCGAACGCCCTGGCGCAACGCCCGTCGGCTTCGCTTCAGATACGCTCTTGTCTTGATCTACATTGTCCATTCAGTGGTTCTCCTTGAGTCGAATTCTCTATAGCGCGTTTTGGATGAAGGCCTCTACAAACGTTTCAACGTCCGCGAGGGTTAGGTTGCCTCGATCGCTTTCGAGCCCGTCCGCCGGTCGACCCGCAGCTGCTCCGCACTAAAGGAATGCCCACAAGTGCTGCATCTCCAATTGGCGTGTGATTTCGCCGGATTTCCCGCCGCCGGGCTGAGCCGGCTGTTCTCGCTGGGACGGAACGCCAGCACCAATTCCCCGCCGCACTCAATGCACTCTCGCTTAACCATACTTACATTGGTACCACAATGTGGGCTCATGTGCTGGATTTCGGACTGAAAGGTCATGGCAGGCAAAGCCCCAACGCCACACCAGTCAGTGGATTTCGGCTACTCCAGGGGCGATGTTAGGGAACTTCGCAAAGACCGCCGGATCATGCCCTGGGACTATGAGGCCGGGACGGGCAGCGATTTGCCTCATGCGATCTTGCGCTCGCAGGTTGGAGGCGGCGTCGAGCGTGGCCGCGATGGGAACATGCTTTTCCAGATTCTCATACAGGTACATATTGTCGCTGGCGAGGACGACGGTTCCCGCGGTCGTCTGCACACCCACGTATTGTGATTGATAAGTATGTTTACCGCCGATGTAACAGGTGATGCCGGGAATAATCTCCTGGGCGTCGCCATCTACCAGTTCCACCCGGCCCTGCATATTCAGCTTCACCAGAGTGAGCACGTCGTCTTCATCAATGCCGCCGTGAGTCTTCTTCGATTGCCATGCTTCGCCGGCGTAGTATTCGAGTTCGTCTTTCTGGATCCAGATGCGAGCGTTGGGAAACAGATCCGCTCCGTCGGCATGGTCCCAGTGCATGTGCGTAATGATTACGTCGGTGATGTCCTCGGGTTTTAGACCAACCCGCTTTAACGTGTCGGAAGGCTTGGTGAAATCGGTCACATGCCAGTCTTTGAAAAAGCGGTCGTGGTAGAAGCCGGAGTCGACGAGAATATTGCGGCCGTTGCTACGGAGCAGCCAGATCATCATGGCGATGTCGAGCTTGCGCGCTGGCTCCGCGCCCGCTACCAATCCTGATACAGGGAAGCCAGGGAGGGTGGCGTAACGAATTGCGTAGACCTGATAGTTGGGTTTTGACTGCGCGGCAGCCGTGACAGCCGCGGCGAGAACGAGGACGAGGGAGATGATTTTCATGGGGCTGAGCGCTATGACCGGCCAGTGTACCTCAGAGGTGCGGAGTACTGCCTGGCAGTTGTGCATCCATACAAAGCACTTCCATTGTTATGCCGCCAATTCGAGGGACACGAGACGCGAAGCTCAATTAACAGAAGGTTAATTCTGCGGCGCAAGTTGTCAGAGAACGACCCTCGGGCATAGCCTATCGATAGGGGTGGTCCATTGATGGGGTGATCCATGATGGGGTGACCCGAGAGGAGTAATTCCATGAGCACCGTTGAAGTCAGTATGCCAGCCGAAATCCTCGAACTCAGTCCCTATTCCCCAACTCGATCCACCATTACCGGAGCGCCGCTCAGCACCGAGGAATTGCGCAAAACAGAAACATACTGGCGAGCCTGCAATTATCTGAGTCTGGGCATGATCTACCTGCAGGCGAACCCCTTGCTGGCGGAGCCGCTCCGGCCAGAGCACATCAAGAATCGCCTGCTGGGGCACTGGGGATCGAGTCCGGGACTGTCGTTCATCTACATCCACCTGAATCGGCTGATCAAGAAATACGATCTCGACATGATCTTTCTCGCCGGTCCCGGGCACGGAGCACCGGGCGTGCTCGGTCCTGCCTATCTCGAAGGCACGTATTCCGAGATCTATCCCGAAAAAAGTCTGGATGTCGATGGGTTGCACGAGTTCTTCCGGGAATTCTCTTTCCCGGGCGGGATCGGCAGTCACTGCACGCCTGAGACGCCCGGGTCGATCCATGAAGGTGGAGAGCTCGGCTATGTACTGTCGCATGCTTGCGGCGCGGCTTTCGACAATCCCGATCTGATTGTGGCGGCGGTCGTGGGTGATGGAGAATCTGAAACCGGGCCGCTGGCGACTTCGTGGCACATCAACAAGTTTCTCAATCCCGTGCGTGATGGCGCGGTCCTGCCCGTTCTTCATCTGAACGGCTACAAGATCGACAACCCAACGTTGTTGGCTCGGATCTCGCACGACGAATTGGAGAACCTGCTCCGCGGTTTCGGCTGGACGCCCTATTTTGTGGAAGGTTCGGACGTCGACACGATGCATCAGGCGATGGCGGCCACGGTGGAGCATTGCGTTCTGGAAATCCGCGACCATCAGCAAAGAGCGCGCCAAACTGGCGAGGCGAGCCGGCCCCGTTGGCCGATGATTGTGCTGCGCTCGCCGAAGGGCTGGACGGCGCCGCGCAAAGTCGAAGGCCATTTTCTGGAGGGCTTCTGGCGGGCTCATCAGGTGCCACTGCTTGACGTCAAGAACGATCCCGAACAGCTTCGAATTCTTGAGACGTGGATGCGCTCACTGGAACCGGGTCAATTGTTCGTTAGCAACGGCGAAGATCGCAACCGCGGCCTGGCTTCGGTGTTTCGAGAATTGGCGCCGACCGGAAATCGGCGGATGAGCGCCAATCCGCATGCCAACGGCGGGCGTCTGAAGAAAGCACTGCGGCTGCCGGATTTCCGCAATTATGGTTACAAGTTCGAAAAGCCCGGACAGAGCCAGACCAGCAATACGCATCCGCTCGGAGTTTTTCTCGGCGATGTGATGAAGCGAAACATGAACAATTTCCGGGTCTTCGGTCCTGACGAGACAACCTCGAACAAGCTCGACGGGATCTACGCGGCGACCCAGAAATTCTGGATCGAGGAATTTTTTCCTGAGGATAGCGACGGAGGCAGGCTGGCGACCGACGGCCGAGTCATCGAGATGCTGAGCGAACACACGCTGGAAGGGATGCTGGAAGGCTACCTGCTGACGGGGCGTCACGGGTTCCTGTCATCCTATGAATCATTCGTTCACGTGATCGACTCCATGTTCAACCAGCATGCCAAGTGGCTGGAGATTTGCAGGAATCTTTCCTGGCGACAGGCGATCGCTTCTTTGAATCTGCTGATCACGTCGACCGTGTGGCGGCAGGATCACAACGGCTTCACGCACCAGGACCCCGGCTTTCTGGATGTGGTGGTCAACAAGAGCGCGAATGTCACACGGATTTATCTGCCTCCGGATGTGAACTGCCTGCTCTCGGTCGCCGACCATTGCCTGCGCAGCCAGAATTACGTGAACGTGATTGTTTGCGATAAGCAAAAGCATCTTCAGTACCTGAATATGGACAAAGCCATCATCCATTGCACGAAGGGCATTGGGATTTGGGATTGGGCCAGCAACGATGAATCGGGAGAGCCGGACGTGGTGATGGCTGCGGCGGGCGATATTCCCACGCAGGAGGCGCTGGCGGCTACGGCGCTTCTGCGCAAAGAGTTCCCTGACCTTAAGATCAGGTTCATCAATGTGGTCGATCTCTTCAAGCTCCAGCCGAGCACAGAGCATCCGCACGGACTATCCGATTGGGATTTCGACTCCTTGTTCACCATCGACAAACCGGTAATGTTCAACTTTCACGGCTATCCGCAACTGATTCATCGGCTGGCATATCGACGCACCAACCACAACAACATTCACGTGCGCGGCTACAAGGAAAAAGGCAGCATCGATACGCCGCTGGAGTTGGCGATCGATAACAACATTGACCGCTTTAGCCTGGCCATGGACGTGGTCGACCGGGTGCCAAAATTGCAGAGGATTGGCGGACACGCGAAGGAGAGATTCCTGAACGAGCAGATCGAATGCCGGAATTATGCTCACCAGTACGGTGTCGACAAGCCGGACGCGAATGACTGGACTTGGCCCTACTGACCTTGATTAGGGCGTGCGTTAGCTGGGCGTGCAATTACGATGGGTGGGGCTCGCCCAGGATGACGCGGACCGTGTCGCGGGCGATTAGAAGTTCCTCGTCGGTCGGGATGGCAAAGACGAGCACCTTGGAATCTTCCGCGGAAATCATTGCTTCTCGGCCGACGGTCTCCTGATTCTTCTGCGAATCCAGACGAATACCGGCCCACTGCATGTCGGTACAAATTCGTCCGCGAACGTCTGGTGAATTTTCTCCGATGCCTCCGGTGAAAACGATGGCGTCGGCTCCGCCCATCGAAGCGAGGTAGGCTCCAATATATTTCCGCGCGCGGTAGCAGAAGATTTCGATGGCCAGCCGGACGCGGCGGTCGTCATGTTCTTTCAGTTCCGCCCGTAATTCCCTCATGTCATTGGTCAGGCCGGAAATGCCGAGCAAGCCAGATTGCGTATTTAACAGCGTGTCTACTTCCGATGCCGACATGCCTTCTTTACGCGCGATGAGGCCGACGATGGCGGGATCGAGATCGCCCGAGCGAGTGCCCATGACCAAACCCTCCAGAGGTGTCATGCCCATGGAAGTATCCACGGGAGACCCTCCCTTGATGGCGGCCGCGGAACAGCCATTTCCCAGATGCAGGGTAATGATGTTGGTCTGCTCCCGCGTCAGTCCGCGAAGGGCACGGTAGCGGAAGGCAACGTAGCGATGGGACGTTCCATGAAAACCGTAGCGGCGGATGCGATGCCGACGATAGAGATGATATGGGAGAGCATACAGATAGGCCTGCTCAGGAATCGAGGAATGGAAGGCCGTGTCGAATACCGCGACCTGTGGGAGATCCTTGCCAAACAGTTCGCGAGCAGCCAGAATGCCCTGGACGTTATTTGGATTATGGAGCGGTGCGAGATCGATGCAGTCTTCAATGCCTTTTAGAACTTTGTCGTCGATGAGAGCCGATTCCTTGAACATCTCGCCGCCATGCACTACGCGGTGTCCTACGGCGTTGAAATCGGCGGTGCTCTTGATCTCTGTGACGCCGGACCTGTCAGAAGTGATGTAGCGAACGAGATAATCCAGGGCGGATGCAATGTCGCGCAGTGAAGCGGTGAGGGTCTGGCTGCGTCCGTCGCGATGGCGGAACTTGATAACGGCCTCGCCGCCCATGCCCTCAACTTCGCCCCAGCATATGCGATCATCCTTGTGTTCGCGGATCCGATCAAGGTCGGTGGCGATCACCTGGAACTTCAAACTGGAGCTTCCCGAATTCAGGACCAGAACATTCATGGGGCGTCTTCATGCCGCCGCAGTATGTAACTGCCGCAACCAAAGATTAAGCCGTGCCACCCCTTCACGGCAACGGCGTCCGCGACGACCAGATTTCATAGGGTTGCTGAGGCGCACTGAACCTACTCATATCTCAGCGCCTCGACGGGATCGAGGTTTGCGGCTCGCGAGGCTGGAATCACAGCGCTCAAAACGCCAATGAACAGCAGCACAACTGTTGAGATCATGACCGTGAAGAATGAGATTTTGAGATGGATGTCGGCTTTGCCCGAATTGTCCTCGAACAGCGGGCCCATCAACGGAAGGGTTCCGACGGCAACGGCCACGATGTAAGAGATGACGATTCCGATCAGGCCACCCAGCAGCATGATGAGCAGCGTTTCCGCGAGGAATTGCGCTTTGATGTGCCATTTCCGCGCACCCAGGGCGCGGCGCAGCCCGATTTCGCGGATGCGCTCATCGACTGAGACGAGCATGATGTTCATGACACCGACGCCGCCAATGCCGAGCGTGAGAATGCCGATGAAGATCAGCAGCACCTGAAGGCCGATGGTGATGCCATTGATGATGGGGCGGAACTCTTCCCGTCCAAACATCACGAAGGCCTTCTTGTCAGTGGTTGAGAATTGCTGACGGGTGGCGATGGCGGCGAGAACCTGCGCCTCGGCACGTTGCTCGAATTGGGGAGCGATGGGTTCAAACACTAGCACTTGCGAGTATTTTGTATCCCACAGGTCGCTCGCAGCGGAAAAAGGAATCCAGGTGGAGTCGTCATCACTCGAAAAATAATTGCTCAGCTGGATTTTGCGATCCATGGAGCCAATGACCGTGAATCGGACGCCGCTGATGAGGACGGTCTCGCCGATGTCGGGGCGTCCGCCAAATAATTGTTCGCGGACGCGCGCACCAAGAAACACTACGCGGCGGCGCTCCAACTCATCGAGCGAATTGATCCAGCGTCCCTCTGACGGCACTTCGTTGCGCATCTCGCCGTACTCAGGGCAGACGCCGCGCACAGGGGCGTCACCAACCATGCGGTCTCCATTGGCAATGCCGGGACGTTTGACGGTTTCAAGGCAGGCGTAGCGTACATAGCTTGCCGTCTCTCTGACCATTGCAAGATCGGCTTTTTCGAGAACCACCTTCTTGCCGGCGCGCTGTCCGCCAGGCTGTTCGCTCGTTTGCAGGGGCCAGCAGATCACCGCGCCTTTGCCAAAGGCATTAAAGCTGCCGACGAGAATTTTGCGGAAGCTGCCACCGTAGGCAATCAGAAGAGTAACGGTCGCGATACCCCAGACGATGCCGAGCATGGTGAGCGCGCTGCGCGTGCGGTTGCGTCGCAGGGCCATCCAAGCTTCGTTGAGGATCTGCGGGAGCACTTAGCCTCCTGCCTCGTGACGCAAGGCCTCGATGGGGTCGATGGCGGCGGCGCGGCGCGCTGGATACAAGCCGGAGAAAATAGCGATAGTTCCGAGAACGGCAAACGCTCCCACGCCCGTCTGCCATGTGGGCAAGAGACCGGCAAAGAAGGCAGGCATGGGTAACAGGTCGACGAGCGCACACAGGCCGAAGGCGATGAGGAGGCCGGCGCCGCCGCTGATGAGGGCAACCATGAGCGCTTCCATGAAGAATTGGGTAAGAATGCTGCTCGCCGGAGCGCCGATGGCCTTACGTACTCCGATTTCGCGGGTGCGCTCGCGAACCGCAACTAGCATGACATTCATAACTCCAAGGCCGCCGAGAAAGAGGGTAACGAGTCCGACTGCACCCAGAAAGTACTTCATGCCATCGGTCATGGTGCGAAAGGCTTTTGCCTCTTGGATGGTGTCCCAGATCGGACAAGCTTCTTTGTCGCTGGGATCGAAGCCGTGGAGCCTGCCGAGCACGCGCCGGATTTCGCCCTTGCAAGCTTCGTGGTCCTCGACCGACCGCGGGACGACGAGCAGCTGGTCGAAGGTGTCGGGCGTGCCCGGCGGTTTGTCCGGGAATTCGCGCCGCATAGCGGAAAAGGGTATGAAGATTTTATTAATGTCCCAACCGTCGTAACTGGAGTCCTGTTTCTTGGAAGACATGACGCCAACGACGCTGAAAGGGATGTCGTTGAGATAGACAAACTGGCCGATGGCCGGGCGGCTACCGAACAGCTGCTTTTTCGCGTCGGAGCCAAGGAAGGCTACACGGCGAGCTTCCTTGAGGTCATCCCCATCGTAGAAGCGGCCTTCGCTCACGCCGAGGCTGCGAATCTCGGCAAACTCCGGAGTCGAGCCGGTTACCGTGAAAGCGGCAGCGTTGTAGGCAGTGTGCGAACGGACGGTTTGTTGTTCAAGTTCAGGAATCGCATACTGGCAGTCGACGGCTTCGTCTTGAAGATAAGGAAGGTCGGAATCCACCCAGTGGACGAGGCGGCCGGCGCGGGTACCTCCTGCTTGCAGGCTGGTACGGCCGTGAAAGACGATCATCAGGTCGCGGCCCAGAGTTTCAGCCTGTTTCTGTTGGCCGACGCGCAGACCCTCGCCGGCAGCGACCATCAAGACAATCGAAACAACTCCCCAGGCAATACCGAACATGGTGAGCAAAGTGCGGACGCGATGGGCCCAGAGCGTGCGAAATACGTCCTGGATGAGGTCGCGAAATGACATCTGCAAGTTCGACGCGGAACAACGCCAAATGGAAGCGCAGTCTTCGCCGCCTGCGTGAGATACGCGAAATGGGAATGTTTTGTTCCAAAACGCTAATGTCGAATGGGTATGGTTGGATGTCTTGCGGAAACGCAAGGATTTGGGCAGAGTCCGTTACTTGCTGATGTTGCCGACGCTTTCTGAGTAGGCGGCTCGCAGGTCAGCGGCATCGGGAAATAACTCCAGGCCTCGCTCCAAGAGTCTCTTCGAATCTTCCCACTGCTTCAGGTGGGCGCGAATGCTGGCGGCGCGCAGGAATGCTTTGGGATTCGCGGCAAGAGCGCTCAAACGCTCTGCTGCGGCGGCTGCTTCCGGCAACATGTTTGCCAATATATAGGCTTTCATGAGGCGGTCGTGCACATCGACCCTTGGCGGCAGCATGATGGAGGCATGTTCGAGCCGGGCGATTCCTTTCTTGTTCATGCCAAGTTTGACTTCGATTAATCCCAATTTGCTTTCCAGTTCAGGATTTTCAGGACACAACTTAAGGGAATGCTTGTACGCGCTCCTGGCTTTTTCCAGTTGGCCCACTTGAGAATATGCGTCGCCCAGCAAACGATTCTTTTGGAAAGCACTCGACTGATCGGGCGGATTGAAGTCGAGAAAAGGCATGGCTTCTTCGACCCGACCGAGATCCAGATGGATCATTGCTGTAAACAAAAGGGCTTCGACGCAGCGGGGATTCGACTCAAGCGCGCACTGAAAGCATCGAAGTGCCTCGCTGCGATCGTTGAACGAGTCGTACTCCATACGGCCGAGATAGGTCCAGCCCCGGAAGTCATCGGGCTCGTCACTCACCCTGAGGCGGAGAAGATCACGATAAAAGACGATCTTTTGCCCCATATCCTCGCGAGCCAGCAGAAGTCCGAAATTATGAATACAAAGGTCGGCGTGACGAAGGCTGAGGTTCGCCGCCCGGATCGTGATCTCCACCTGCTCGTGCACTCTGCCAGTGAAGTAGATGTCTGTACTACGGCGGAAGAGGCGGCACTTCTCGTAGATGAAGTAGCTGCCGGCGGAAGCGGCACGTGGGTGTCGAAAGTCGTTGGGCTGCCCAACCGAAGCGCCCGCCCGGCTCTCCTTCGCCGGTGTGTAGTTCCTCACGGGAAGCACGTATCCCGCGACGTCCGGTTTCTGCAGGAGAGCGGCCAGGAGTGAGCTTGCATCCCGGTCTAATTCTTCATCCGCGTCGAGCGAAAGAACCCAATCCGTCGTGATGGGAGCGAGGGCGGCGTTGCGCGCGTTCGCGAAATGGTTTTCCCATGGGCAGCTGAGAACGGTGGCACCCAACTCGCGAGCAATCGCAATTGTGCCGTCGGTCGAACCCGTGTCCACTAACACGGCCTGGCTAGCGATTCCTCGGACGCTTTTGAGGCATGGGCCAATCGTCTCAGCCTCATTCTTCACGATCATCGAGAGTCCCAAAGTCGGCATAACCAGGTCGATTCCCAAAGGCGATTCAAGAAAGAGTTGCAACTTTCTTTCCGCAAACTTTCTAATCTTCCTCTCACACGCTGTCCGAGCGCACTGCTTGTTGCGATGAATTGGCGCAACCCCCGTATGGCTATAATGATGCATCGCCTCAGAGGGATTGCGTTGTGACTCAACATCAATCCAGACGATCGCATGTCTTGCGCCGCGTGCTGGAATACATCAACGCGGGTGCATGGTGGAGGGAGAAGAACGGTCTGCTGGTGTTCGGCGACAAAGAGAGAGTCGAGGCCTGTATTGAATCGCAGGCGCCCGCGACAGAAATCAGCAACGATGCGGTTCAGGAGGCCCAGGCGATCCGATCGCGAGTAATTGCTAGCCGGGGGCGGAGGGTAGCGGCGCGACGCGTGACCATTGGAAAGCTTCCCCCGCAATTGACCAAGGCCGACATTGAGGAGTGGTTGCTGAGCCTGACGCCTGACAAGCGAGAAGAGGTTACGAAGTACATACTTGGGAGTCTCTCGGCATGCCAGGTCGACCCGGAGACAGGCGCTCCGATCAGCCGTGAAGAAGATAATCTGGATGCAGCGTTGGCTCTTGACATGCTTGACCAGCTGGAGAAGAGCGTTTCTGCAACGAAGGAATACCGAATACTTCGAATCCAGCATGCGAGCCCCTGGGTTCAGGAGTACTTTGAAGAGGCCCACCGCTGTTACATCCATGGTTTCGAGGTGGCGTGCGCCGTTCTGTGTCGCGGTTTACTCGAAGCAGTGCTTAGCGATCTCGTCGATCCGACCTTTAGCCTGAGCCGCCGCGCGGGCAGTTCCCATCAATCTCATCTCACGGACATGATTGAAGCGGCGCGGGGCACGCTATTAAGCGAAAAGAGAGCCGCTTCCGCCGAAATGATCCGAGATTGCGGGAATAGTGCGATCCACGACCTCAAAACCTTTCGGCAGGAGTATGCGCCGCGGCTGGGTCAGGTGCTGGAGGATACTCGTAAGATTGTGACCCGTTTGTACAAGTAGGGTCAGGGTAGACGAATTGTCAAGAAGGATGCAACGCCGCGGTTAAGCCTGCTCGTCCACCGCGTGAGGGTCGTCATCTTTTAGCGGTGTGTCCTCTTCTTCGAGCGGCTCGGGCTTGTACGCCGCCCGCCTTTTGCCCGAGTGCTGCTGGTCGCCGCCAGTCGAATGCCTGGACTGCACTTCTCCCACGGGAGCGGGCGATCCAAGCGGATTCGTGATGGATAGATCATCCATACTGGTGTCTCACGCAAATGTTCCCCACCACATGAGGAGAGATTTGAAAGTTAGATTCTAATCGGCAGCTCAGGGGGAAAACTTTAGGGGCTGGGAGCTGCGTACGTCCAAATTGGTTGCTTAATTATGGACGGCTCTGCCATTCCTTCAGCATTGCGTCGGCTACCTGGCTGGGGTCGACCTGGTATGTGCCGCCCGCGATCGCCTGACGCAATTGCTCGACTTTGTCGGTGCGAACTCCGCTGGTCTCCATGGCGGTCGCAGTGAGCGCGGCCAGGCTGGTTGTCCCGGCGAGAAGAGTTGTCGTCTCTGTCGTGGGAGTATCGGCTCCCTCGCGCGCTTTTTGGTTGTTCTCGCTTGAAGTTACTCGATCCACCGGAGATTCGGTGAACTCGGTTCTTGGTTGGGAACCCATACCGCCGATCGAGATGGTCATGCTATGCCTCCCGCCATGGGGTGTTGCCTAGCCCCACTGTTCTTGAGGTATGGGACGAACTCTCCAGGATCATACTACCCA
Source organism: uncultured Acidobacteriaceae bacterium (assembly GCA_963821295.1). GTDB lineage: Bacteria > Acidobacteriota > Terriglobia > Terriglobales > Acidobacteriaceae > Acidiflorens. Next base: position 21,042 of record CAWGDB010000008.1, read on the forward strand.
GAGCACATCCAGATTAGAGCTGGATGAGATGCTGGGCAAAAGATGCCTAGTTGTTGGCATGTTGGATGCCAAATCCAGGATGTTGCCTCCTCGTGTTTTTCTGACGATTAACTTCCGGAACTTCGCGCGGACAATAAGTATTGCTGCAGATGCTCGCGGTCTCTCGCTAAGGAGAATATAAATGCGAATGCATGGTCGGGCCCGTGGCGGCGTGTAACGGTGGCTGCAATCGGCATGGTAATGAGATCGCCGGGAAGCGTGAGGATCAGGGTAGCCCTGGTATTGACTTGCAAAACCTCCGAGAGCCGGGCTACGAGACCGCACTCGCTAATTTCATAGCAACGCGCGTAGAGGACACGAGGATCGAGTTCGGTCTGCAAGAAGAAATGGAAGTCCGTCTCAAAACGGGGGGCCCTGTACTCGAAGTCCCGGATGTTCTCCACCTCTGCCTCCTATTGCACAAGCAGCACGTCATGGACCATGACACAAGTTCGCGTTTACTCCCCAAGAATTGATTCCTCAGGCGATCACACGAGCCATGTCTATCGGCAATGAGAGGCAAACTCTTCAGTACTCTCGGTCCAAGTGACGGAACGGATTGATTACGTTCGACCTTGTACCCGGTAAGGAGAGCCCCTTTGGCAGGATCGTTGCATTTCGACTAGGCAGATGTTGCCTACTTCTCATGGGACTCCAATTCAGGTAGCCCCCGGGTTCAACGGGGCTGCCGACGGACCATTAGCTGACGCCTTCACCGCCTTTATTTCGGCTGCCGGCCGATTGGAGCACTCCTACGGCCAGTTGCACGAAGAAGTTGCCCAACTGCGCATTCAGCTGGAAGAACGCAATCGGGCGCTCGCTTCGAGCCTGGAAGAGAACGAACGGATGCGCGTGCTTCACCGGGAGATCCTCGATGCACTGCCTTGTGGCGTAGCGGTCGTTGAGGCCGAGCGCGAAAATGTAGTGTTGTTAAATCCAGAGGCAAAGCGACTGATGGGAGTTTCAGGAGAAGAAAAGCCACGCTGGGCGGCTCTTCCCTCTTCGATCAGGTCCATCATCGATTCAGGACCGGCGCAAGCCTGGCGGCAGGGCGATGAACAACTGATTGCCGTTCGCGGACTTGAAGGGGAGCGCTGGCTCAGAATCCGCTGCACATCCATTGGGAGCACGAATGTCAGGCCTGGCAAGTCTTTGCTACAGCCCCTGCCCTTCCCGACCCTGATCCTTACGGTTCGCGATACAACTTCCCAGAAGCAAGCTGACGAACAGAGAGAAGCTTCACGGCACATGGTAGCTTTGGCAGAAATGGCGACGCTGCTGGCTCATGAGATTCGAAATCCTCTGGGGAGCCTTGAGTTGTTCACGTGCTTGCTCGCAACCGATGCCGGGTTGACGGAGGACTCAAAGAAATGGGTCCAGCACCTGCAGGCCGGCGTGCGATCGCTCGCCGCGACGGTGAACAATGTTCTCCGCTTTCACACACCGGGTTCCGCTCCGCTGGCGGCCGCGACGCTCCGGGACATACTCGCTAATGGCGTCGAATTTATTCGTCCTTTGGCTGAGCAAGCTGGCGTCGAGATCGTGTTTGAAGAAATGCTTGGCGAGATTGAAATCATGGGCGATCCGGGAGGATTGCAACAAGTGCTGTTGAATCTGGCCCACAATGCACTTCGCCACACTCCGGCGGGTGGCACGCTTCGTGTTTGCGCGAGCATCGATTCCCGTGCGGATGGGAGTTTCGCGGTGATCGAGGTCTCGGATACGGGCGGTGGAATCAGCGCGGAGGATCTGCCTCGCATTTTTGAGGCTGGCTTCAGCACAAATCGACAGAGCACCGGGCTGGGGTTAGCGGTGTGTGTGCGAATCATGGCCCAGCATAGCGGCACCATTACCGCGGCCAGCCAGTTAGGCGAAGGATCCACATTTCATATGGAGCTGCCCACTCTGTGAGCGAAGACTTGAATTCAGTATTGGTGGTCGACGACGAACCGGGAATGCGCATGGCGCTGCAGGCTAGTTTCCAACGCGTGGGGTGGCGGGTCGAAACGGCTTCTGGAAGTTCTGAGGCGCTTCGTAAGTTCACTGCCAGCGCATTTCCTCTGGTTGTGACGGATGTGCGAATGCCGGACGGTGACGGGTTGAACTTGATGCGACAGGTGCGTCATTCCCATCCATCCACCGCGGTCATTTTGCTTACTGCCTTTGGCAACGTTCCCGAGGCAGTGAAGGCGATCCAAGGTGGCGCTTGTGACTATCTGACCAAACCGGTTTCCTTCGAGCAACTGCAATCGACCGTGACTCGAGTTATGCGGCAGGCGGCACGTCCGACAGACGGAGGAACCAGGCCAACCAGGCAAGCCGATGCAATTGTCGGAAATTCTTCCGCGCTTCGACAAGTTCTGGACCGGGCTCGCCATGCCGCCAGAACGAATGCAGACGTTCTTATCGAAGCTGAGAGCGGGACAGGCAAGGAACTTTTAGCGCGTTTTATCCACGATGCCAGTTCGCGCAACGGGAAGCCGTTTATCGCTATCAATTGCGCCGCAGTCCCGGAACAGCTTCTTGAAAGCGAGCTTTTCGGGCATGTGCGGGGAGCGTTCACTGGTGCTGCCGCCACTAAGACCGGCAAGTTTGAAGTAGCTCAGGGCGGTACCCTGCTGCTCGACGAAATTGGCGAGATGCCAGTAAATCTGCAGCCCAAGTTGCTACGCGCATTGCAAGAACGAGCATTCGAGCGCCTCGGGGATACCCGAACGATCGAAGTGGATATCCGAGTAATTGCTACCACCAACATCTCTCTTTATTCAATGGTCGAGCAAGGGCGGTTTCGGGCAGATCTTTATTACCGCTTGAACGTGATCCCGCTCAGTTTGCCTGCACTTAGAAATCGCCGGGAAGACATCCCGGTGCTGGCCGAATCGTTCGCCTCCGAATTCGCCCAGGAGCAAGGGCGCGCGCTGCCAATTCTGAGTGCGGATTTTATCGCGAGCTTGCAGCGGCAACCATGGCCAGGGAACATTCGCGAACTCCGTAACTTTATCCGGAGGGTCTTGACGCTGAGCGATGCCAGTGAGATCGGCCCTGAATTTGTAACCAGCGAGGCGTTCAGTTCGCTGCGGTCAGAGATATCCCAACGCACCGCGACGGCCGGTGTAACACCCGGGACGTCAATCCGCGCGATCGAGCGTCATCTTCTGGAGAACGCGCTGGGAATGACCGGCGGCAATCGAACCCGCGCGGCTGAGATGTTGGGTGTAAGTGTGCGCACCATCCGTAACAAAATCCGCCAGTATGGCCTTCCACCTCGGAGCAACGCATGAGCGACGTAACAACACCGATGATGAATTTTCTGGAGCGTGTTCTGAACGTTACCTCGGAACGCCACCAGCTTGTCGTAACAAACATGGCAAACGTCGATACACCGGGATATCGGACAAAGGATCTGGATTTTCGCAGCGAGTTGCAACGGGCCGCGATGCCCGGCGAAGAAAATACTTTGGCGGTCGCGCGCCAGGTTTCCGGGTTGGTGGAACGGCCCGACGGCAACGACGTAAACATTGACCGCGAGGGTCTTTTGCTCGCGGAAACACAAATGCAATTCGGGCTTGGCATCCAGTTGATGCAGCGTGAATTCCACAACCTGACTTACGCAATTAGCGAGGGAACTAAATCATGAGTATGTTCACAGCTCTTGAGGTCAGTGGGGCCGCCCTGGGCGCTGAAAGGCAACGGGCGGAAGTGGTGGCCGCCAATATGGCGAACGCCGAAACGACAAGCACGCCTGAAGGCGGTCCTTACAAAAGAAAAGAAGTGGTGTTTGCCAGTTCCGGGAATCAGCCATTTCGGATGATGCTCGCCGACTACCATCCATTCGGCGCGAGCGCGGTGCCGGCCGTTAGAGTGCGACAGGTCGTCGATGACCCTACTCCACCTGTGATGCGTTATGAACCCGGACACCCGGACGCGGACAAGGACGGTTATGTCGCCTATCCGGCCATCAATCCTACGCAGGAGATGGTGGACCTCATGAGCTCCGTGCGTTCCTATCAACTGAATGCGTCGGCGATCGCAGCCACCAAGCAAATGATCCAGCAGTCGATTTCGCTGATGAAGTAGCGTAGCCGGGAGGAACAAGCGTGAGTAACACCATTTTCACTGGATTGTCGGGTATCCCGACCATACCCACTGCACCCTCAGCGCCCTCGGGTTCAAACGGAGGGGAAGGCAGCTTTGGCGACACGCTGAAAACCGCGATCAGCAGCGTCGACCAGATGAATCAGACTTCCGATTCACAGGTGACGCAGTTGCTGCAGGGAGACCGGCAGGACATTCACAACGTCATGATCGCAGTAGAGAAGGCAGATGTCGCATTTCAACTGATGATGCAGGTACGGAACAAGATTGTGAGCGCCTACCAGGAGGTCTCGAAGTTGCAGTTCTAGCCGCATGCACCAATAGCATTCCCACACTATGCCGCCATTGAACAACATTCAAAAGCAGGCCAAGGACTTTCTCGCGGCTCTTTCGGGAACGCAGAAAGCCATGCTGCTGGCCGCAGGAGTCGTCACGGTTGCGGTGGTGGTGGGCTTTGCCAGCCTGATGGCAACTCCGGATTACAAGCCTCTGGTTACAGGAATGGAAGCGAGCGACGCCGAGGCACTGGGTGTGAAACTGGCCGCAAAGAACATTCCGTATCGCATGGGAGGCGATGGCAAAAGCGTGGAAGTCCCGAGTGACAAACTCGATGCGAGCCGAATGGAGATTGCTTCTGACGGAATGCCGCACAGCGGGCGCCTGGGCTTCGAACTCTTTGACAAGATGAACTGGGGACAAACAGAGTTCGATGAGAAGGTTAACTACCAGAGGGCGCTCGAAGGAGAACTGGAGCGCTCCATCCAGACCCTGAAAGACGTAGATAGTGTGCGCGTCCATCTGGTGATGCCGGTCCAGTCGGTCTTTATCGATCGTGAGCGCGAGGCGAAGGCCACCGTGGTCCTCAAACTTCGTTCAGGAAAGCTTCCGGAGGACACGCAACTCGGAATCGCCCGGCTGGTGTCGGGTGCAGTCGATAACCTGAGCGCCGAGAACGTTACCGTGATCGACGCCGATACGAATCGTCCCCTCGGGATGCCCAAGCGTGATCCGGTGTCCGGCGACGGAAGTCTGGGGCAAGAGCTGAGCGCGCGGCTGGTGCAGACTCTCGAACCAGTGGTGGGGCCTGACCATATACGGGCCAGCGTCACGGTTGAATACGACCCGAGTTCCAGCGAGGAGAACGAGGAGAGCTACGATCCAGACAGCCAGGTCGCGGTTTCCAGCCAGCATTCGGAGGAGCAGGTCGAGGGCGCCATGATGGGAGGCGTTCCGGGCACTTCGAGCAATGTCCCCAGCGCAACCGCAACGCCGCCGAAAGCCGTTGTGAATCCCGGAGGAGATGGAGCTCAACTGTCAAAAACCGACAGCGAGACTTATGCGGTGAGCAAGACTGTTCGCCACACGCTGAATCCCGCCGGACGGCTTCGCAAAATTTCCGCGGCTTTGCTGGTCGATGACGCGCTCGAGACAAAACTGGCCAACGGGAAAGAAACACAAACTCGACGTAAGAGGACCGCCGACGAACTGAAAGAGATTGAAAACCTAGCGAAGGCCTCCATTGGATTGGATACGCAAAGGGGCGACACTCTTACGGTTGAGAATTTGTCCTTTGAACAATCCACCGTCCCGCCGCCTGTGAAACTTCCTTTGAGCGATCGAGTCAGGGTTGTGCTGCATGATTGGTCGAGTGTCGTGCGGTACGCGTCAGTGCTGTTGTTATTCCTGCTGGCGTATGCTCTGTTGCTGCGTCCTCTGAAGAAGCAAGTGTTGGCGACAGTCCGCGAATTGCCGGCTCGCGTCGCAAACCAGCAGTCCGCCATAGGCGGGGCTGGCATCGATAATGCCCTCGCTTCCCTGCCTCCCGAACAGCGCGCGCTTGCACTCAAGAAACAGCTCGTGGACAAGGTAAAAGGCGAGCCCGCAGTGGCGGGGCAGTTGATTCACGCATGGATCAATGAGGAGGCGACATGAGTGCAAGCGCTCGCGCAAGTTCGTCTCTAAGCGGTGGCCGAAAAGCAGCGATCCTGATCGCTCTCATGGGGGAAGAAGCGGCCAGTTCCATTCTGCGGCAGCTTCCTGAGCAGGACGTGCATCTCGTGACGAAGGAGTTGGCGGAAATAGGCACGGTGCCCACGGAGTTAGCTCACGAGGTTCTCGAAGAATATAATCGTGCCGCATCGACCCAAAAATTCGTGACGCAGGGCGGCGCGGACATGGCCCGCCGGTTGCTTGTGAAGACCTTTGGCGAAGAGCAGGCCAAGGGAGTTATGAAAAAGGTTGTTGGGCTGCAGGAATCGAGCGCCGCGCAGTTGGCGTCTCTGCGGAAGGTGGACCCCTCGCAACTGGCCAAGTTCATCGAAAACGAGCATCCGCAAACAATTGCTTTAATTCTTGCACACCTGGACGAAAAGCAAGTTGCGGCGATATTGATGAAACTGCCGGAACAGATCAGGGCAGACGCCGTAAAGCGATTGGCGCAACTGCGGCAGTTTTCGCCCGAAATTGCCGAGCGGGTCTCGTTCGTGCTGAATCGGCGACTGCAGGCGCTGGGGGAACAGAGTCGTAAGACCTATGCGGGATTCAAGAGCGTCGCTGATGTAATGAATCGGCTCGAAGGAGGGGTGGCGAAGACGATTCTCGAGGCGCTGGAGCAAGAGGATGCAAACCTCGCTATCAGTATCCGCAATTTCATGTTTACGTTCGAAGACCTGCTGGGCGTGGCGGACGTGGCAATCCGCGAGTGGCTGGGCGCGGTCGACAAAAAGGTTCTCGCACTGTCCCTGAAGGGCGCGAGCGCCGATCTTAAGGATCATATTTTCCGATCCATGTCCTCCCGCGCCGCCGACATGCTCAAGGAAGACATGGAGGCGTTAGGGCCGGTACGGAACAAAGATGTGATGCAGGCGCAGCAGGAGTCAGTGGCTCTGCTCCGCCGACTGGAAGCCGAAGGAAAGGTCGTTCTGAGATCAGATGGAGACGACGAGTATGTCGTATAGCGGTACTGGCACGGCGCCGGCACGGGAGACCGTCGAGGAATTTGTCTACCAGACCCCGGGTTCCGGTGGAGCGTCCGACGCCGGGAATCCCTCTGCAGCGCTCGGGTATGGCACAGGACAGGCTGACAATCTGCCCCGCATCAGCGAGCAGGAGCTATCCCGCTTGCTGTCCGAAGCTCGGGCCGACGGTTTTCGCGAGGGAGAGAAGCAAGCGCGCAAGGCATTCGAAGAGAGCCTCGCCGAGCAGCGAAAACTCGTGAGCGACGCGCTCTTCGCCTTCCAACAAGAGCGCACGACATATTATTCGAACGTCGAGGTGCAACTTGTTCATCTCGCTCTGGCGATTGCCGGAAAAATTCTCCATCGCGAAGCTCAAGTGGATCGAATGGTGGTCGCTGGGCTGGTCAAAGTCATGCTGGAGAGAATGCAGCAAGGCACTAAGGCCATCGTGCGAATTCGGCCGGAGGATGCATTCAGCTGGAGACATTACTTCAATACCAATCCTGACGTGGAGATTCTCGAGGATCCCACATTGGAACCCAACGCGTGCAGGATTGAGACCGAGCTTGGGATCGCCGAAATGGGCTTGGGCGCCCAATTAAAGGAAGTCGAATCTGGCTTCTTCGACCTGCTGGCACAGCGGCCTGACGTGAAATGACAATCGGAGCACTTCATTCCTGCCAGAATTGGCTTTCTTCGAGCTCAACAATTCGATGGAGCGGGAGAGTAACGCAGGTGGTCGGAAGCCTGGTGGAATCTTCCGGTCCTTTCTGTTCGGTAGGCGACTCGTGTGAGGTCGTCAATGCCGACAATGAAATCTTTCCGGGCGAGATTGTGGCGTTTCGCGGCTCCAGGGTGTTGTCGATGTGCCTGGATAAGCCAAACGGCACGCGCTTCGGAGATCGCGTGATCACTTGCGGAGCCAGGCCTTCTCTTCGAGTTGGCCCACGGCTGCTCGGGAGAGTGATTGATGCCAAGGGGCAGCCTCTGGATTCGCTTGGCGAATACCCCGCCGTACGATCGATCCCCGTGGATGTACTGGCCCCGCCCGCGCTTGACCGCACTCTGATTGATGAACCTCTGGGATGTGGCATAAGGGCGGTCGACGCATTTTTGACCTGCGGACGCGGTCAACGTGTCGGCATCTTCGGCGGAAGCGGCGTTGGAAAGAGCACTCTGATTGGAATGATGGCTCGCGGTACAGCCGCCGACCTGACCGTGCTCGCGCTGGTAGGCGAACGCGGGCGTGAGGTTGGAGAATTCCTGGCTACCCTCGGCGAAGAGGGACGGAGCCGGTCGGTGGTGATCGTTTCCACTTCCGACCAGTCGCCCCTGCTACGTATCCGGGCAGCACTGGCGGCTACCGCCGTGGCTGAGTATTTCAGCGGGCTCGGCAAGAACGTTCTGCTGGTCGTCGATTCAATTACGCGCTTTGCAATGGCTCAGCGTGAGATCGGGTTAGCCGCCGGCGAGCCTCCGACTGCCAAGGGATACACGCCATCGGTGCTGACCATGCTGGCTAAGCTCATCGAACGGGCGGGCCGTTTTGCGGGAGGTAGTATTACAGCTTTCTACACGGTCCTTATGGAGGGAGACGATCAACAGGATCCCATTGTCGACACGGTCCGTTCGTTGTTGGATGGCCACGTTGTTTTGGATCGCAACCTGAGCCTGGCGAACCACTATCCTCCGATTTCAGTCCTGGATAGCCTGAGCCGCTTGATGCCGAGTGTGTGTTCACAGGAACATCTCCAAAAAGTCGGGGCAGTTCGCACGCTGCTAGCCGCCTATGCTCGAGCGGAAGACCTCATCAAAATTGGAGCTTATCAAAAGGGCTCTGACCCAACCCTGGACCGTGCCATCAGCGCATTGCCACAAATCAACACATTCTTGCGGCAAGGTCCGACTGAGATGGCCGTGCTCGATTCCACCATAAAACAGCTCATGGCGCTGCCCAGCTGAGTATGGCCTTCCGATTTTCCCTCGCTGCCGTGCTCAAGTATCGAGAAGCTCTGGAGTTGCGTGAATTTGTCGCGCTGGAGAAAGTGCAACAGGAGATTGCGCGACTGGAACTACAAATCCTCGAGGCGGAACAAGACCGGTACGCAAAGGAGCAGAGCCGCCGGCACGAGCTCACCCGCGGGATGCGATCGAGACATCTGCAGGACGCTATCGACCAGGAGCTTGCTGTTGAGCGGTATCGGGACGAGCTTGTAAAACAAAAGACTGAGCTGGCACTCAAACGCCAGGAACTCTTCAAGGCCTATGAAGAGTCGCGCCGCAAGCGCGAAATACTCGAAAAGCTTCGGGATCGAAAACAGGCGGAATACACGCGTGAACAGGCCAAAGCCGAACAAGCCACCATCGACGATCTATTCCTCTCCAGGCGGAAACCGGCCCAATAGGCAAAGGTTGCCTACTTCCGGGCAAATGGTGCCTAGCTCACGATCGACACTGCAAACACGACAGCTTTCTAATCGGCATAATCTACGAAACTCTTTAATTCATCCCCTCGTAGAGCCAATCTGGGAAATTTCTCTAATCCGGAATATTTGGCTGGCAGCGTGCACCTTTGGTGTTGCAAATGGGAGAAATTGTGCCATCTGTTATGCCGGCTATCAGCGCGAACCCGACTCAGGTCCAGGCTGCCTCGTCGAAGACGGTGGCTACTGGCAAGACGGAAGTTGGGTCATTCTCTTCCGAGTTGACGAAGGCTACGAATGTGTCGCACCCGTTCACAGGTCATGCTGCAACCGGCGAATCGCCAGGCCATGGAACCACTTCTGTAAGAATGGACAACCGCAGGGCTCCGGCAGCCAGCGAACACTCCACTTCGGAACATTCAACCTCTAATACGCCGGTCACGACAGATTGGCAGCAGTCGCTGGTGGCAAAAACAACGGTCGCCCCAATAACAGTGCCCGCTGCAGCAGACAAACCACTTGCCGCGAGCGAGCAAATCGCGTTTGAAGCGAATCTTGCCTCGTCGAATTACGCTTCTTCAGTCTCGTGTTCGTCGCAGATCCAAACTGCGGATGCATCGGGCACTGGCGCGCCGTCGACGAACAGCGCGGGATTTCTTCAGTCTCCATCCCTGGGCTCTCAGTTCCCAGTGACAAGCTCAGCGTTGCTCACCGACAATCTTGCACTGGGAACATCTGATTGCGGGACATCCCCCGTTGAGCTAGCCAATTCACTGCAGGTTGGTTCTGGCACCGGCCCCAGTGGGACAGTACCGGGTGCATTATTCTCGCGCACGATAGAGTCTGATTGCGAGCTTGAAAATGCGATTGCCAAATCTGGCGACACGCCTGGCACAAGCAACGGAATACAGGCTGCTGCTTCAAGTTCTTTAAAGGCGGCGGTTGGTACATTCCCGATTCACACAACTGACGGCGACATCTCCTCGGAGGCTGGAGTCCACAGACAGCCGAAGCAAGGCACCGACATTGCTGCCGAGTCGAATCGCGTTTCCAGGGTCTCGCAATCGTTGAACGACATCATGAGGAATGCGACGACAAAGATCGACAGTCCTAAGATCGACAGCCCGAAGATCGAGAGCACCAAGGCCGATACTGCAAGGATCGACATCTTGAAGCCAGACACGCGCGGGGACGCTTCGACCGAATCGGACAGAGAATCCGGCAAAAGTTCGCCGGAATCAGGGGACGGAAAGCCAGACCACGGGAGTAAACACGAAGGCAACGCGGCGGCGGGGCCAGCAGGGCTCAATTTAGACAGTAAAGGAATCCAACAAAGCTCTGTCCAAAGCAGTTTTGTGAATGTCATCGGCACACAAACATTGGGCGCCGATATCGCGAAGGCGACGGTTTCGTCCACGGTTCTTGCGGACTCTGAGCTGCCTGTTGCCAGCATGAATTCGAGCAGGCCGGCTAATGTTGACCTACCCGGACAGCAAGCTGTGGAAGCAAGCCCTCTCCCCGTCCTTCAATCCGCCGTCCAAGCCGCAAAGCTCGTCGAGCGAGCTGGGCAAGCGGAGCTTCGCGTCGGCTTTCAAGCGGGTGAATTAGGAAATGTCGATATTCGGACGTCGATGGCTCACAACCAGGTCAGCGCCGAGATCTCGGTAGAACACAGTGAGCTTCGTAATCTGCTGGCCGTCGAATTGCCACACCTGCAAGAGAAACTTTCAGCCCATCAGGTGACGGCAACCAACATAGTTCTAAACAATCAGTCAGGCGGAGGGTCGGCCGATTCCCGACAAGCATACCGGCAGATTGCGCAGACACCCCAGAGACCGATCTCCGGTCGGGCTCAATCGGACGCTTTACCCGGAGTGATGTCGATTGCTGAATCGCAAATCCCATCCGCGCAGCTGGATATACACATGTGAGGAGCGCGAGGTAGACAAGATACAAAGGTTAAAGGAGAAAAAGCAATGATGATAAACCCGTTAGTAACGGCCCTGAGTCCGGGGGCAGCCGGAACATCGAACACCGCCGCAACATCGGGCAATTCAGCGACATCGACACCAACCCAGACGGCGAATAGTGCCGAGGCCGCGTTCATGAGCCTTCTTGTGACGGAACTACAGTCGCAAGACCCTACTTCCCCCATGGATCCAACGCAAATGGTTGGGCAGATGTTATCCATGAACCAGTTAAACGCGCTGCTTGCAATTAATGAAACGTTGCAGACGGCCTTTGGAATCCCGGCGGGCTCTGCCGCCTCGTCCCAAACGAGTTCGTCGACCACCACATCTCTGACAGGAGCCCACTAATGTCGTCATTTTCGATTGCACTCTCCGGCCTCTCCGCCAGCGCGAATGCCCTGAACATAATTTCAAACGACCTTGCCAACCTGAACACCGTTGGATTCAAGGACCAGCAGGCCAGCTTCGAGGATCTGTTCTATCAAAACATCGGGACCTCCGGTTCGGGGAACCCGATTCAAGAGGGCAGCGGCACACAGATTGGTTCGATTTCCACGGACTTTTCCGACGGAACTGTTCAGAACACCGGGATTCCATCTAATGTAGCAATCACCGGAAACGGCTTCTTCATAACCCGGAATGCCAACGGAATTCTCAACTACACTCGTTCTGGAGATTTCAGCGTCGATACGCAGGGAAATCTGGTTACATCGGCTGGCGACGCCGTTCTAGGCTACCCGGCCACCAATGGAGTTGTAAACACGGGAGCGGCATTAGGCCCACTGGATGTCGGATCGAATGTTCTTAATCCGCCCAGCGCAACAACTACTGTGCAGCAGCAGACAAATCTCAATGCGACTGCGCCGGTCGGAACCACTTACTCTACCCCAATGACCGTTTTCGATTCGTTGGGCGCCTCGCACATCTTGACATTTAACTTCACTGAGACCGCGGCCAATACCTGGAGTTATCAGATAACCATGCCCGCCGCGGACACTGGGGGTACCGGGAATCCAACGGTTGTGGCCAGTGGTTCGTTGAGCTTCGATAGCAATGGAAACCTAGCCTCACCAACGGGTTCGGTGACTGGAATCAGCGTTGCAGGCCTTGCCGACGGTGCAGCAACAATGAACCTCACCTGGAACCTTGCCACTAGCAGCGGCGGATCCTTGCTCACCCAGGTCGCCTCGGACAGCACTACGACGGCGACAAGCCAAAATGGATATGCAAGCGGCACTCTCCAAAGCTATGCAGTCCAAACGGACGGTACGATCGAAGGCACGTTTACCAACGGGCAAACACAAGCTCTTGGCCAGATTGCTCTGGCGAGCTTTGCCAACAATCAGGGATTACAGTCTGTCGGTGGAGACGGTTATAACCCGACTCTGGCATCGGGAGCACCGGTCGTCGGTATTCCAAACGCCGGAGGACGTGGAACGCTGACCGGCGGATCTCTGGAAACCTCCAACGTCGACATTTCGACGGAGTTTACGAGACTAATCGTCACACAGCGTGGGTTTGAGGCCAACGCGCGAATGATTACGACACTCGATTCCGTCGACAATACGACCACCAACTTGCAGGCACAGCCGGGCAACTAACGGCTAGAGTGAGCACCTGATTAGAGGCCCCGCGGGCGCGGCGAACACCCACGTCCGCGGGCTACCGTTTCTACTTTCGCTCTAATCGCGACCCACTTTGTAGCCAGTGTCCGCAAGTAACCATTTTTCTTCTAAGTCGTTGTCACTACACGGTGCGCCCCATCAGTGGACGCAATCTTCTCTGCGTGCTGCAAGGACTCCCAATTGCATTCTCCTGTGTGAGCCGTGGCCTCATTGCGACAGGCCACGTGCGCGACATTGGTTCGTAATGGCTCGGGCTTTTATCGGCGAGATTTTTCCAGCTGGGCTAGGGCACAAGAAAGATCGGGATGGCGATAGAAGCAAAACTAGAAGAAAAAGAACAACGGCCAGACGAGACGAATGAAGGCACCAAAGACGCTGCGGAACGTTTCGGCTGGTTGCCCTGCCACCTTTCATTGGAGATTCCAGTCAGTGCATTCACGCTTGGGGACCTTTTGCGGCTGCGCAAAGACTCAGTCGTGGCAACGGGGATTCGCAGTACGGAAGATATCCCACTCCGCGTCAATAGTCGTCTGATTGCTTGGATTCAATTCGAGATGATCGGAGACAGCTTGGCGGCACGCATCACGGAGTTGGCATGACTAACCGGATCAATATTATGAATTCAGAAGCATCCCCACTATCGAGACCGCAACTTGACCTGATGGACGACCCGTTGGCACCGCAAAAAGCGCGGCATGCCTTTACTCGGACGATTTCTCTCAGCGCCAACTTTCTGCTCAAAGTCCTCCGCGAGATGTGGGCGCGGGTCCCGCAAGTACGTGTTCGCCAAAACAGGAAAAGGCTGCGAGTCTGTGAATCGGTTCCCTTGGGAGAAAAACGGTTCGTCGCAGTCATCCAGGTAGATGACAAGCAGTTTCTGGTCGGTGGAGCGTCCAATTCCGTTTCACTGCTGGCTCAACTCGACAAACCAGCCGAATTCTCAAGCGTGCTCCATAGCCGCATGGCCGAGGTGAACGTGTAGGCATGAGTCCCTCCCTCCATCGGTTATTGAGGGTCGTAATTCCTCTATTGTTGCTGCTGGGCAGTGTCACCACGACGGCGGCCCAAATTCCTAGGCAAGCCAGGCCAATGCAAAGTGTAGCCACTGGGCTGCCGACTCCTCTGTTTGGACTCTTACTCTCTTCGGCTGGACAATTGCCCTCGCGCGCAGGCGCGAACGAAATACGGATCAGCGGGGTAGGAAATGGAGCCCCATGGACGATCATCGTCCTGCTTACGTTCCTGACGCTGATCCCTTCCCTGCTGCTCTGCATGACGCCGTTTGCGCGTCTGCTGATTGTGTTTCACTTTCTGCGCCAGGCTCTTGGACTTCAAACCACGCCTACTAACCAGACGCTGATTGGTCTGTCTCTTGTCCTCACGTTCTTTCTCATGCAACCGGTGGCTGCCGATGTTTACCAGACGTCAGTTGAACCATTGCAGAGCGGGCAGATAACCGCGTTCCAGGCTGTGGAGCGCGGAGAGGCTCCGGTGCGCGAGTTCATGTTGCACTATGTACGCGAAAAGGATGTGGCGCTCTTCGTGGAATTATCCAAGGAACCGCGGCCGGCAAGTCCCAGCGACCTCTCCATGAGAGTGGTCATGCCTGCCTATATTTTGTCCGAGCTAAGAACCGGCTTTCAAATCGGAACTGTTTTGTTCCTGCCATTCCTGGCGATCGACATGATTGTCGCATCAATTTCCACGTCGGTCGGGATGCTGCAACTGCCGCCAGTAGTTATTTCTACTCCATTAAAGCTGTTGCTATTTGTGATGGTCGATGGTTGGAACCTGTTAGTCGGATCTCTCATGAGGAGTTTTCACTAGGAGCTGTTAACTAACTATGCCTACTGAAGTGGTGGTTGACCTGGGGCGCATGACGATGAAGGAGGTATTCATCATCGCGGCTCCGATTCTCGCCCTCGCAGTCACCGTGAGTTTAGTGATCAATATTTTTCAAGTGCTCACCTCCTTGCAGGAAACGACAATTTCGGCGGTGCCGCGCCTGCTGACGGTCGGCACAGCGGTCTTTGTCATGATGCCCTGGATGTGGAAACAGATGTGTCACTTTACGCTGCAACTGCTTTCGGATTTTCATCCCTACATACGCTGACATAAGCATGGATATAGCTCTACCGCAGATTCTCGGCGCAGTCATGATCATCGGCCTTCGGGTGTCGGGCCTGATGCTGTTTGCGCCTTTTTTCAGTAACGCTGTGATTCCGCCCCGGGTGAAGATCATTCTCGTGGTCGCGATGACAGCCGTTTTGTATCCGGTATTTTCGCCGCACGTTAAAGCGTTGGATCTCTCGAAGTGGCCGGCGATTGTCGGCACCGAAACGGTTCTTGGAATCGCGATTGGTGTGAGCACTTACGCTGTATTCGAAGGCGTGCAAGTTGCCGGTCAGATGCTCAGCATCCAGATGGGCTATTCGCTGGTCAATATTCTGGATCCGAATACCCAGGTCGAAAGCACGGTTGTCGCTTTCTTTCATCAGAGCATGGCAATGCTGATTTTCCTCTCCCTGGATGTACACCACTGGATCTTACGGGCAGTGGCCAACAGCTTCGATTATTTACCGCCAGGCACGGTGACTCTCAATCCAATGTTTGCCATGGCCGTTCTGCATGAAGGGGCGATTGTTCTGGAACTCGGTATCCAAATCGCCGCCCCGGTTCTGGCTGCGACTCTGATCATGGATCTTATCCTTGGCCTGCTTGGAAAGGCATCGCCTCAAATGCCCCTCATGCTTTTGGGACCCGCAGTCAAGAGCATGTTGGGCGTTCTGGTATTGACGGCCACCATCGGTTACTGGCCGGGTGTCTTTGCAAAATATTTCTCGCAGTCGATCTCATACACGGAACAACTTTTGCACCTGGCGCACTAGAAGATATGGCGGAAGCGAACAAGACAGAGAAAGCTACACCGCAAAAGCGCAAGAAAGCGCGCGAGCAAGGTCAGGTTGCGCGCAGTCGTGAGTTGTCGAGCGCCTTGGCCTGGGGCGCTGCCATGGCCGTGATTGCGTGGCAAACACAAGATGTGCCCCGGCAATGGCGGGGGTTGCTACAGACCATGCTCGACATTTCGACCAGGGAATCGATCATGGCCGGAGGGCCGGAGTTGTTCTGGACGAGTGTTGCGATTCTCCGATGGGTCGTTCCGGTGTTAGCTGCATCGTGGGTAATGTCGCTCGGCGCCGGCGTGGCGCAAGGGGGGCTTGTCTTTGCCCCGGAAGCCCTTGCTTTCAAGCCAGAGAAGCTAAGCCCGGCTAACAAGGTTAAGCAGATGTTTTCTCTGACTGGCTTGAGCGGAATCCTGAAATCGCTCATACCCTTTGGCGTCATCGCCTGGATCGGAGTTTCTACCGTCCAAGCAAACTGGCAGCGCGTCATACAGGCATCCGATGTTAGCGTCCGTCCTTACACGGGATTCCTCGCGAGCACAATGTGGCAGTTGTGCTGGAAATCGGGCTTGGTTCTGGTCTGTTGGTCAGGCGTCGATTACCTGTTGGTCTGGCGAAAGCTTGAGGGAGACATGAAGATGAGCCGCCAGGACTTGCGGGAAGAGATAAAGCAGACCGATGGGAATCCGGCGACCAAGGGCCGCATTCGCCGAATCCAGCGTCAAATGCGCCGCCGAAAAATGCTGCAGGAGACGAAGCAAGCAAACGTCGTGATCACGAATCCGACGCACTTCGCCGTCGCCCTTAAGTATGAAATGAGCATGGACGCTCCCGTCGTCGTGGCGAAGGGTCAAAATCTGCTGGCTCAGGAGATCAAGGAGATTGCTCGCTGGCACGGCATCACCGTGCTGGAAAATCCGCCCCTCGCACAGACGCTCTACCGCACCGTCGAGGTAGGACAGGCCATCCCTGCAAATCTTTATGCGGTGGTCGCTGAAATCCTGGCATTTGTGTTCCGGGCGCAGGCACAGGCGCAAGGTCGACAACCGGGAGAGGTGCCGGTCCGGTGATGCGCGCAGAGTATAAACGGCCGAACTAACTATTGACTTATGGCAATGGCAACGACAAAACCCGGATTCTTGAAGTCGATCATGGGAAGCGGCAGCGACTGGATCATCCCCGCGCTGGCCGTAAGCATGGTCTTCGTAATGGTTATTCCTCTACCGGCAATCCTGGTGGACATGTTACTGGCATTCAGCATAACTGCCGGCGTTCTTGTCTTACTCGTCGCTCTTCAGATACTCAAGCCTGTACAGTTTTCGGTTTTTCCCAGCCTTCTTCTATTGCTCACTTTGTTCCGGCTCTCGCTCGACTTGGCGGCCAGCCGCCGGATTCTACTCCACGGAAGTGAGGGGCCTTCAGCCGCCGGCAGGGTGATCGAGGCTTTCGGCCAGTTCGTGGTTGGCGGCAACTATGTCGTCGGCTTTGTGCTTTTCCTCGCCTTGATAGCGATTCAGTACATGGTGATCAGCCATGGCGCAGTACGCACGGCTGAGGTGACCGCCCGCTTTACATTGGACGCGATGCCTGGCAAGCAGATGGCCATTGATGCCGACCTGAATGCAGGGCTGATTGACGAAAAACAGGCACGCAGCCGCCGCGCACAGATTGCTCATGAAGCGGAATTTTACGGAGCGATGGATGGCGCAGCGCGCTTCAGCCAGCGAGACTCGCTGGCCACCATTCTGATCACCGGCATCAATATTATCGCCGGCTTTTTGATTGGCGTCTTTCAGCACGGCACACCCTTCCTCGATGCGCTGAAGACATACACCGTGCTCACAGTGGGCGATGGACTGGTCACCATGATCCCATCGTTACTTGTTTCAGTGGCGGGCGCCATCGTACTTACTCGGGCATCTTCTGAGAGCACATTAGGGATTGACGTAGGACAGCAACTGTTCGGCAAAGGGCGGCCTCTGTGGATCGCCGGCGGCGTCATGGCCGGGCTGGCTCTTGTGCCCGGCCTCCCCAAGATTTCATTTGCGCTGATGTCGCTACTCATGTTTGTGCTCGCCCGCCGCGCCAAACCTGAGTCTGCGGTTAAGGGACAAGTTGCTTCGGAATCGGCAACTGCCAAAGCGGCGTCACCCGGCGCACCGGCTTCCGATCCTCTCGACGCAGTCCTCAAGCTGGACGAGCTCATGCTGGAAGTCGGTGTGGGACTCGTACCACTTGTAGACAGCAAACAAGGGGGGCAACTGCTGGGCAAGGTTCGTTCCTTGCGAAAGCAGCTTGCTTCGCAGCTCGGTTTTCTGATTCCGTCCATCCACATCACCGACAATCTCTCTTTGAAGGAACACGAATACGTGATTCACCTTCGCGGCGTAGAGGTCGCCCGTTGGGAGATGCGGCGTAATTGCCTTTTGGCCATCAGTTCGCAGTCCAATCCGCCGGCATTGGCTGGCATGGAGACTCACGAGCCCGCGTTCAACACTCCGGCACGGTGGATTTCACCGGATATTCAAGCACAGGCAGTGGCTGCCGGGTACGTGGTGGTCGACCACACGTCCGCGCTGGCGACACACATCGGAGAGGTCGTGAAGCAGAACGCACATCTGCTTCTGACCCGCCATGAGACCAAGCGGCTCGATCGATCGGAATGCAGAGTCGCATCCGCGATTGGTGGAAGAACTTATCCCGAAGATTCTCACCCTGGGCGAAGTGCAAAAGGTATTGCAGCAATTACTGCGAGAACAAGTCTCGATCCGCGACCTGGGCACCATTCTGGAGACTCTGGTGGAGGTTGCGCCCGTCAACAAGAACCCTGTGCTCCTGGTGGAAGCGGCGCGCCATGCCCTCGGACGCGCTTTCGTGCAGCCTTTACTCGATAAGAACGGGGAGCTAAAAGTTGTGACCCTGGACCGCGCGCTGGAGGAGGAATGTACACGGTCCTTGACTCCACAGCCTTATACCACGCCTGCAGCGGGGGCTCTCCAGCCGAATGTTGCAAAGCGCATCTTTGATGGGCTGAAAGCTTTATTTGGAGATCAGGTGGTAAATGCTCCCCCAATTCTGTTGTGTTCTTCACCGGGACGATTCCAGTTGCGCAGATTGCTGGAGCCGTTTTTCCCGAAGATAGTTGTTTTGGCGCCGACAGAAATTCCCCCGGCAATCGCTGTGCAGTCGGTCGGGGCTCTGCGATGACTGGAACGCATTGGGGAATGATTTGAGGGTCACATGACGAGAGCAGAGTTGGCATACAAAGAGAACGTTGACGAGACAAATCGGGAGCGTGATGAACTCATCCTCCAGCAGTTGCCTCAGGTGCATTACATCGCCCGGCGCATTTTTGAGCGCTTGCCCCAGCACGTTCCCTTCGAAGATTTGGTCAATGCCGGAGTAATTGGACTGATCGAAGCAATTCGCAGTTACGATCCAACGAAGTCTGTACCGCTGAAATCCTTCGCCAAGTTTCGGATTCGAGGCGCGATCATCGATAGCCTACGAGAATTAGACTGGGGATCCCGCCCGCTGCGACAGAAAGCAAAAAACATTGAGGATGCCGTGGCCAAACTCGCGGCTCAACTAGGGCGCCAGCCGGACGAAGAGGAGATCGCCGCGGAACTGGGCTTGACTCTCAAAGATCTCCATGACACTGCCGTTCGTGTTGATGGACTGCGCCTGGTTGGCCAGGAGGTGAACGCGGCCTACGATCGCTCCGAGCGACAAGACCTGATCGAATCGGCCCGAAGCAACGATGAGGGTCCTGACGAACTCTGCTTGCGCTCGGAAATAAAGGACCAGCTTGCGGATGCAATAAGCACGCTAAGCGAACGAGAGCAAATGGTCATCTCGCTCTACTACAAGGAAGAACTGACCATGAAAGAAATCGCGGCCGTGCTCCAGATCGGCGAATCGAGGGTCTGTCAGATTCACGCACTCGCCATTCCGAGACTCCGCGCCGCATTGCGGAGTGCATTATTCGATGAGAACCAGATCGTGGGATGAGGTGCGCCTTAGGACACCGCCGATAACAATGCCCAAAGCACAATGGAATCCGATTCCGGCAAGATGGAAAACGTGGACTCTTCCCTGTTCAAATGCGTCATGCACTCGAAAACGCCTACTGCCAAACCTATCGCGGCGCCACGCAGGCATTTGCCAGGGGAAAGAGTGGTTCTGCAGCCCAGACTGTTTTGAAGAGTTTCTTCGGGTCAAAATTGCGGCAGCGATCTCCGCACGGCAGGTTCAGGAGCCACCGCAAGTACGGAGAATGCCCCTCGGGCTGTTGCTTCTGTCGCGCGGAATCCTGACCTCGGAGCAACTTGTTCTTGCGCTGGACAAACAAAAGACCGACGGCACAAATCTGGGCGAAGCGGTGCAGATCCTGGGCTTCGCAACGCCCGAACAGGTAACGTCGGCGGTTGCGGCACAGTGGTCATGCCCAGTCTTTACTTTAACGGGGCGTTTGGCATCGCCGGCTATTTATGTGCCTCGCCTCCTGCTGGAGCATTACGAAATGCTGCCGGTCCACTTCGTGGAAACGGACAGACGGCTTACGATTGGTTTTGTGAGTCGTGTACAGTATCAGATTCTTTCCACCATCGAGCACATTACCGGGAGTGACGCAACGCCCTGTTTTATAACCGCTCAAGATTACCGACGGCACCTGCAAGCAAGTGCCTTGCGGACGCGAGAAAACGAGATCATCTTTGATCGTCCTATGCCTACGACTGAGATTGCTCGCATGAGCCGCAATTACGTCAGTCAGTTAGGAGCGAACGAGACTCG
The DNA here is from genome assembly GCA_963821295.1 of uncultured Acidobacteriaceae bacterium. Classification (GTDB taxonomy): domain Bacteria; phylum Acidobacteriota; class Terriglobia; order Terriglobales; family Acidobacteriaceae; genus Acidiflorens. Next base: position 41,848 of record CAWGDB010000008.1, read on the forward strand.
CTTTGGAATGTGCCGCGATTACCTTTGGATGAGAATCTGGAGCCGTCAACAAGAAACCGACCTCTTGTTTCGAGTGCAGCCGGATTAGGCGTGGCACGCCGTTAGGGATCGTTAAAGTCGCGATCTCCTTATGCCGATTAGAGCCAGCACGGATGTTCTATGCTGGCAAACGGCAAATCCCGTAGACCTTATCTGGTCCTTGGACGCGGCGACTCGGCGCCAAGATGCAGACGAGGTCAGCTTCCGCGGCAGAACGACACTCTGATCTTCGGCGCCCTCCCGGCAATGGCGGATTCAGTGCTGTTGTTGCAGGTGCTGTTGTCCGGCCCTGCAGTCAACCTTCGTTCTGTCGCGGAGGTAATTCGCGGTGACGTCGGACTCACGATTCAGTTGTTGAGGTTGGTATCCCTTGAACACGGCGAGCGGCAGCCGGTCGAAGCCAGTGTTACGAGAAATGTGGTCCATGCCGGAATCGATAAGCTATTAGCCCTTGTTACCGAAATCGAGCCTCTTTCCAGCCATCCACGCGGAAGAGAAGCCCTTCGGGGGTGTGAGCAATTCTGGGGACGCGCCCGACTCACCGCATTGATGGCCGAAGAGCTTGCCTACAAGAACACATATGATGATCCTGAAGCAGCCTACCTCGCGGGGTTGCTCTTCCATATAGGTGAGTTGCCATCGATCTTAGGCTGGAAGGCCGAACTCGCCACGGCCGAGCCGCGTCAGATCGCTGCACTTCTGGCAAGTGAATGGCGCTTGCCGCAGATTTTACACGATGTCATTTGCGGCGGCGATTCCGATGCATCGTCGCATTCCTTGCTGAAGCTGGTTCGGGAAGCTGATGATCAAGCACGGCGTATTCAGGGCTTGGTAGCCAAGTTCGCACGCGGAGTGTTCTGACACATTAGTAATCTTCGATGGTGTCGCGTTAGAGAAACTCAGATAGCCGCTCGTTCGATGTCGATTTGAGCCTAATTTGGCACTCATCTAACAAGAGCCGTTGGTCATTTATCAACCACTTAGGACAGATTCTTTCCCTCCTCGCTTGGCCGTTCCCTTGCTTGATCTTCACGGAGGGGACTCATGGACAGCGGCTTCTACGCAGCTTGTACCGCTCTGTTGGCCCGAAACCAGGCGCTCGATTCCGTCGCCAATAATTTGGCCAACATCAGCACGCCCGGATATCGCGGTCAACAAAATGTATTTCGTTCGCTCCTGGCAGCTTCCGGGGCTCATCCCCTCTCCTCGATCAATCACGCGGTGAATAACTACTCCGTGCTCGGCGACACTGAGCTAGACCTTTCCCAGGGAAATATTGAACATACCGGCAACGAACTCGATTTTGCGATACAAGGATCGGGATTCTTTGCCGTGAAGACTGCTTCCGGCGATGCGTTTACTCGGGACGGCAACTTTCACGTGTCTCCGCAAGGTCTACTGGTTACCGCCGCTGGCGACAAGGTAATGGGGGATGGCGGCGGCCCGATTCAAATCGTTGGGGCGCCCGTCTCCGTCAGCCCGGACGGTACGATTTCCGTGAATGGCGCCTTGGCTGGAAAATTGAAGGTGGTTGATTTTGCGCCCGGCACATCTCTGGAGGCGCTCGGACAGACTTACTACACAGCCCCTGCCAACAGCGCGAAACCGGCCACGAATGCCAGCATTCAGCAGGCCAGTCTCGAATCGTCAAATGTGAATGCAGTCGCGAGTGCCGTACAGTTAGTTACCGTCCAACGTTATGCGGAGCTGATGCAACGAGCTTTATATCTGTTTCACTCCGAGATGAATCAGACTGCAACTCAGGAATTGCCGAGAGTCACAAACGGCGCTTAAAGGAGTTCATCTATGCTTCGTGCCCTATATACGGCCGCCAGTGGGATGTCAGCCCAGCAACTGAATCTCGACAATATCGCCAACAACTTGTCCAACTCCAGCACTGCGGGATTCTATGCGCGCCGTTTGCAGTTCTCGGATCTGGTCTACCAGAACGTGATCATGCCCGGCGCTGCCGCTACTCAGCAGACCACGATTGCTGCCGGCCTTCAGGTTGGATTGGGGACGATGCCTGCTGCTTCGGAAGTCATGCAGACGCAGGGAAATTTTTCTTCCACCGGCAATCCCTTGGATTTGGCGATTCAAGGCCTGGGCTTTTTTCAGGTTACGCTTCCCGACGGCCAGATCGCATATACCCGCTCCGGCTCTTTCCATCTCGACGCACAGGGAAACATCGTGACTGCGAACGGAAATGCACTGCAGCCGAATATCACGATTCCCGCCAACGCGACTACAGTAACTGTCGGCTCGGACGGGACTGTTTCTGTCACGGAGTCAGGTCAGACCGCGGCCCAGCAGGTAGGCAGCATCCAACTGGCAATGTTTCCCAACCCGGGTGGACTGAACACGGTCGGCAACAATCTCTATCTTGCCACCACGGCATCGGGCGATCCGATTGTAGGTGCTCCGGGCGCGGCCGAAGGCATGGGCACTCTCCAACAAGGAATGCTCGAGCAATCGAACGTTGATATCGTCCAGGAATTTGTCAACATGATTGTTGCCCAACGTGCTTACGAATCGAACTCTCGTGTAGTTACTTCAGCGGATCAGATGTTACAGGATCTTGCGAATCTGATTCGGTAGGCGGAGACTTCATGCTCATTCGCAGTTTTCGGCAACTCGCGTGGAGCGCTGCGCTGTGCTTGGTCTCCTATGCCGGTATCGGTGAACAGGCGCACAGCGGGAGAATTGTGGTCTCCCGCGAGCAAGTTGCGGATGCGATGCGCTTGGCAGGGATGGAAACACGCGCGGACCAAGTTCAAGTGCTCGCCAACGTCACAACCAGCCCAGGCGCAACCCTGCGAGTCGCCAGGAAGGTAAGAGAATCGGCGAATTCAGTTCTGGCTGAATTGGCTTGCCGGGAACCGGGCCAATGTCTTCCGTTTTACGCTTTGATTCGCTCCGACGCGGTTGCAACCGCAGCGGCGAAATCATCGGGAAGCAGCTCAGCTCGCGCGTCTTCAAGGAGCCAGGTTAACGGGCATCCGCTTGTCGGCCGCGGCCAGCCAGTGACACTAATTATCGAGCATGCCGACTTTCGAATTGTATTGTCCGCGATTTGCCTCGAACCCGGCCTCCACGGACAGACTATCCGAGTTGCCAGCCCCGACCGAAGACGCTTCTACAGCGCGGAAGTGGTGAGCAACAAGATTGTGAGGAGCACATTTTGAGAATCTTCGACACAGATATGACAACGCGCTTCGGATCCCGATGGATACTTGGCTTATTGCTGGCGACCGTGCTCCTCCCGTCGCTGGCGCATTCCAAGAAGCAGGACTCTCAGCAGTTGCGTGCTGAGTACCTCGCCCGAGTTCAGGGCCAGGCAGCTTCGTTGCAGATACCCGGCACACTAGGCAGTTTGTACAACCCGAATGGAGCATTCGTCGATATCAGCTCAGACTATAAGGCACGCCAGGTCGGCGATGTCGTCACGCTCGTGGTGCTCGAGAACACGAACGCGCAGTCAACCGGCGACGTCAACACGCAAAGGGCGTACTCGATAAACTCTGCCATCACCGGACTGCCCGGGGGAACGAGCACGTCACTGCTCAACCCTTTACTCGGGGCAAACTCCGGAGCGCAACTCAAAGGAACAGGCGAAACTTCCGACGGATCCAACCTGACTACAACCCTGACAGCACGCGTGATCGGACTACTACCCAATGGATTCTTGATTGTTGAGGCGGAGAGGCAATATCTCATCAACAGTCAGCACGAAACCATGATCCTGCGGGGCGTGCTTCGTCCCGGCGATGTCGGGCCTAACAATACTGCCGCTTCCACTGCTCTCGCCAATCTCGAAATTGAGATGAAGGGAAAGGGCGTGGTCACCGACGCCATTCACCGGCCAAATCCTGTAATTCGAGGACTGCAATGGCTCTTCAGTTTCTGAGCGTGAACCAACCCTCGAGCCATTCTGTATCCAGACGGCTAAAGCTCGTATCTGCTCTTGGGTTTGTTCTCCCCTTGCTCCTCGTCTTAATCAGCGTAGTGAGCTTATTCGCGGAGGAGAGCCGTCAAGTTCTCATTCGCGACATCGCCAGCATCGAAGGAATTCGAGACAATCCTCTGATTGGCTACGGCGTAGTGGTCGGCCTGAAGAGAACCGGGGATAGCCAGCAAACGCTATTCACGACACAAACGTTAGCCAACATGCTGCAACGCCTCGGCCTCCAGATCTCAGCCTCCACTATTCAAGTTCGCAACATCGCTGCCGTCATGGTCACCTCTTCTCTTCCGCCGTTCGCACGGCCCGGGACAACACTGGACGTCACTGTTTCCTCAATCGGCGATGCAAAGAGTCTCGAAGGTGGTGTGTTATTGCTCACTTCGCTCCACGCCGCCGACGGCCAGATCTATGCTGAGGCGCAAGGGCCGCTCACGTTGGGTGGCTACACAGTCGGCGCAAATGGCAACACCAAAGAAGTGAACCACGTGACGGTGGGCCGCGTTCCCAGTGGAGGCATCGTTGAACGGGATGCCTCAATCGACTTGACTCGGATGAAGACTATTTCCCTGAGCTTACGTGAGCAAGACTTCACAGTGACTCGGGACGTCGCCACGGCGATCAATCATGACTTTGGCAAACAAGTAGCCACTGCAGAAGACAGCCGGCGGGTCGACCTCAACATCTCTCTGATGGGAAATTCGTCGGTACCTACGCTGATCGCAAAGGTACAAAACATCTCAGTCCCGATTCATCCGCCGGCCAAGGTGGTTATGAACGAGCGCACCGGCACGATTGTTATGGGCGGCGATGTGAAGCTTTCTCCTGTGTCAGTGCTGCACGGAGACTTGACAGTCGAAGTCACGACCACATTCACGGTCTCTCAGCCGTTACCCAACTCCAAGGGCACAACCGAAGTTGTTCCTGAAACATCCCTGAAAAGTAGAGACGGACCGGCGCGGTCGATCGAGTTGAAAGAAGGAGCGAGCGTGGAGGAACTGATCAACGGACTTCACGCGATGGGCGCATCGGCGCGAGATATCGTCGCGATCCTGCAGGCAATAAAGGCGGCCGGCGGCCTGCAAGCCGAATTGGAGGTGTTGTAAAATGCCTAACCTTCTGACATCTGCTCCAGGCAACAACCAGGATCTGAACTCCTCCCAGAGCTCGCAAGCCGTTCAGACTCTCCGAGGCGCGCAAACACCGGGCACAGACCCCAAGAAAGTAGATAAAGCCGCAAAATCTTTCGAGAGCTTGCTCGTGGGACATTGGCTTGAGCAGGCGGAAAAATCATTTGCGAGCGTCCCTGGCACCGATCAGGACGAACAGAATGATTCCAGCCGCGATCAGTTTCTGAGCATTGCATGTGAGTCGCTGGCGCAAGGTCTGAGCAAAACGGGCGGATTTGGAATCGCCGCCATGATCAGTAAAAGCCTGGCAGCGGCCGCGAAAACTGCCAAAGAGCACGATCCAAAACCGGTGGACCAGTCGGGTTCCCGCGAGACGGGAAGTGGCAACTCCAGCAGTATCAGGTAGTTAGCAACACGATAGATTTAGCGGGGCAGTCACTAAAGTTATTTGTTGCAAATGCCGATTAAGGACCGACACCTGAAGAAGAAGTGTCAGGACGTGCTTTATGAGAATTGGACTGAACGCACCGAATCCGCCGGATATTTCCACCGACCGGGCGTCAACGCCTGCAACCTCGACTCAGTCTGCTCCCAGCACGCAACCTGTCGACAAGTTCTCGGGGGATAGCGTCAGCCTAAACTCACTGGCGGCCCGTGCGCTGCAATTGCCCGAGATTCGACAGGACAAGGTTGATAGCCTGCAGCAGCAGATTGCTAGCGGAGAGTACCGGCTAGATCCACAGAAAATTGCTGATGCGATGATGGGATAAGCAGAACCAACTGGGAACTTATAGCGAATGATGTCTGAACCTGAAACATCCGGCGAGAAAGAGACAAGGAACAATGAGGCAAGAGAACATCTTGCTCTGGTCGAATCGTTGTCTCACGAAATCTTGTCGGCCATTTCCGCGATCGAGCGAAATGACAGCGCGGATCTCGCCACTCGCATTGCCGCTCAGGAAGCAATCTGTCTTAAGCTGAACCAGAAGAATGCACACGACCTTCAAATGGCCTGCGCATCATATCGGGCAACATCAGAGAGTCCTGCAGAATCGTCACTTTGGGAGAGAATTCACGAGGCCCACATCGGGCTGGACCGGCTGAATCGAATTTATGCGGGGCTGATAAAACGATCCCGAAGGTCCATTGAATTGATCACAGGTCTATGTCGAAACCCCGGGCAGCGTTACACCAAAGACGAAAGCGCGCGACCCGGCAAACACACATGGTCATGCGAGGCCTAGAATAATGTCCAGTCTTTCAGCATCGCTATGGATCGCGGATCAGGCGCTTCAGGCCACTCAAGGGGCGCTGGATGTCACGGCCAACAACATCGCAAATGCCAGCACTCCAGGGTACAGCCGTGAACAGGCCGTTTTGACCGAGGACGTGTCCAACGGGCATGGCAGCGGTGTGGACCTGCAGCAGATCCAGAGCATTCGGGATCAGGTGCTGTCTCTTCGGATCGCGGAGGAGACGGGGCACCAGAGCAGCTCGCAGGCGCAATCGAACGCCCTCCAGCAGGTGCAAGGTCTGTTTTCCAGTTCCACGCAGGGCATCGGAGCTGACTTTTCGGCGTTCTTTAACAGCCTCAGTCAGTTGTCGACCAACCCGACGAACGTTCCGGAAAGGCAGTCGGCACTCAATGCCGCGCAAAGTTTGGCCGGCGATTTCAATCAGGCAGCCAGCACCCTCAATACGATTACCTCCGGTCTGAACCAGACCGTTGCGCAGACAGTCACCCAGATCAACAGCCTCACTCAGCAGATTGCCCAACTCAACGGACAAGTGGGAATTTTACAGAAGGAGGGAAAAGATCCGGGTGTGCTGGGGGATCAGGAGAATGAGCTGATCAGCCAACTATCGTCGCTAACGAACGTCTCCGAGATTCAAACCGAGAACGGACTTACACTGACAACGGCCAACGGCGCTGCCTTGGTGGCGGGCGATCAAAGCTTCGCACTTCAGACTTCGACCAACTCCTCGGGTAATGTAACTGTTCTCTCACAAGGCCAGGACATCACAAGTTCGATCAGCGGTGGCACGCTGGGAGGAACTCTTCAGGTCCGCGATAACGTCATACCGAACTTGTCTTCCCAACTGAATAATCTTGCCAGCCAGTTTGCCGCCAGCATTAATTCCGCCCAGAACTCCGGCTACGACTTGAACGGGAAGCAGGGACAACCGCTATTTTCCGTTACACCCGGTGCCGGCGCGGCAGCAAGTTTATCGGTGACGATTAGCGATCCCAACCTGATCGCGGCCAGCTCGGACGGCACTGCTGGAAGTAATGGAAACATCGCAAATTTACTGGCGGTTCAAACCACCGCGCTGCCCGCCGGCGCGACTCCCGGAGACACCTATACGAACCTGGTGTCTCAGGTTGGCAACTTGACCGCGCAAGCTCAAGCTGACTATAGCTCCAGCAGTTCAAGCCTCACTCAGTTGAACGATCAACTGGGGGCGATTTCCGGAGTCTCGATCGACGAGGAAACCACCAATCTCGTGAACTACCAGCGCTCCTACGAAGCCGCCGCGCGCGTGGTGACCACAGTGGATGCGTTGACTCAGGCCGTACTTCAAATGGGGGTATCAGCGCCGACAGCGCCATAAACATATGCGAGTAAATCCAAATTTCGCTCCAGATATCCTGAATAACGTCTGGCAATCCCAGGCGCAGGAACAGACCGACCTGCAGGAACTTTCGACCGGAAGACGCGTGAACCTGCCCTCGGACGACCCCAACGCTTTCGCTGCCGACGTTCAGAATCAGGCCGAGCAGAGCCAAAACGATCAGTACCTGCAGAACACATCGAGTCTCGATGGTCTGTTTCAGACAGCCGATTCGACCCTGAGTTCGGTTGTGTCATCCCTCAACCAGGCAATTTCTCTCGGAACTGAAGGCAGCAACGGCACTATGACTCCTGCGCAACAGCAAGCTCTGGCACAACAGGTGCAAGCCATCCAGAACCAGATGGTGCAGTACGCGAACACGTCCTATCAAGGGAACTACATCTTCGCCGGAACCGCGACCACGACCCAACCGTTTGTGCTGGACCCCTCTCAATCCGCAGGTGTGAGTTATAACGGCAATTCCGGTGTGAACGAAGTTCAAATCGCTGACGGGAGAAGTATTCAAACGAACGTCCCGGGATCACAGATCTTTCTAGACAGCGGTGGTAATGTTATGGCGTCTTTGCAGCAACTGGTTACCGCACTTAACGGCGGCGATACAACCGCCATAGGAAGCGCGACCACTGCCGTGAGTACTTCCCTCAACTACGTCTCGCAACAGCGCGTGTTTTATGGGAGTGCGGTGGATGAACTGAACTCGAACCAGTCGTTCCTGCAGCAGGAACAAGTCAATCTTAAGACTCAAGATACCACTCTTGTGGGCGCGGATATGGCGGCCGTTGCAACTGATCTTACACAGGCTACGACTACTCACGATGCGGCTTTGGCTGCCCTCGCCAAAGTCATACCGAACAGCCTGCTGAATTACCTGCAGTAGAATTCCCGCACAAGCTAAATCAAAATGTGTTCGGGACCAATTTCACGCGCCGTTCCCACCAGGATGCTCGCCCGTTCAATCACATTCCTGAGTTCTCTTACATTCCCCGGCCAGGAGTGCTGTTGTAACAATGCAACAGCCTCCTGAGCAAGTGTCACATGGTGCGGGCAAAACTTCGCGAGGAAGCTATTCATCAGTAGGTCCAGATCTTCCATGCGATCGCGCAGAGGCGGTAAATCTATGGGGAAGATAGAAAGCCGATAATACAAATCCTCTCGAAATGCGCGTTGCTGCACCAAAGCCCGCAGAGGAGCATTGGTTGCCGCAATCACGCGAACATCGACGCGAAACATATCGTTGCTTCCCAGCCGCTGAACTTCCCCTTGCTCAAGGAAGCGCAACAGCTTCGACTGCAAACCCAATGCAAGGTCGCCGATTTCATCTAAAAATAGTGTTCCTCCCTGCGCAGCGTGAATCCGCCCGATCTTCGATTGGACCGCGCCGGTAAATGCGCCCTTGACATAGCCAAATAACTCGGCTTCCAGTAGCGCTTCGGGGATGGCAGCACAGTTGACAACTACGAATGGCTTCAGTTTCCGCAAACTAAGTTGATGGAGCGCGCGAGCAACCACATCTTTTCCCGTCCCGCTTTCGCCGGTAATCAAGACGGAAGTATCGCGTTGCGCGACTTGGCGCACCATGTTGAATACGCGCTGCACGGCTGAGGCTTTTCCAATAAATCCAGGCAATCCCTCCGCGATTGTCGGCGTCTCTTCGGACTCAAACGCAGCCGTACCCGCCGATGGGCGGAAAGGTGCTCCGCGTTCTATCTTTCGAATCATTTCAAAACAGATCGAATCGGGAGATGGAGAGACAACCATAGGTTGACCCGTATGCGGATTGATTGGAATAACGGTCACATCGGGATAGTCCGATTCGATGATTCCCTTGAAGTCCTCCACTTTCAAGTCGGGGAGAACCGGATCCAGCAGAATCAGCGCGACCTGTTCTGTTTCTGCAATTTGCAGGGCTTCGGCACCGCTGCCTGCTTCCAGAAGGTTCCACTGACCAGATTCAAGCCGTGTAACGAGGCTCCGCCGCAGGTCATGATTTGAGCTGACAATAAGAACACCTGATGCTTTGCTGACTGTCTCTTCACAGCCAGGTTGCGGGCCAGGGGTCATTAGGCTAGACATGCGCGGTCGTCCTCACTTCCGTGGATGGGGTCCCATATTTCTTTTTCTCTACGAATTGGCGAAGCTGATCGAATGTTGCCGTCGCCTGCACGATCTGCTCCATCGCTTGTTGCAGCCAGGCTTGTCTTTCATCGGCAGTCATACCTTCGGCCAGAGTGAGCTCAAGGATTCCCCTTACTGTGGAGAGTGGCTGCGCAGTTCGGTGCAGGATCCGCAAGATTGCGTCTTCGGCGGCCCGATCATGAGTGCTACTTTGAGAATTCATACGACCACTGACCCTTTCTATTTGTCGCACAGCACATAACCAACTCCGCGGATGGTCCGTAGCAGCTTTGTCGGGAAATCTTTATCCACCTTGTCACGAACGTACTTTATGTAGACGTCGATCAGATTAGTGCTGCCGTCGTAGGGTTCTTTCCACACGTTCTCCATGATCATCTCGCGGGTGACCGGTTGGGGTGCGTTCAGCATGAGATATTCGAGAAGAACAAATTCTTTCGCGGTCAGGTCGAGCCTTTTTCCAGCCCTCTCTGCACGCAGTTCCGAACGGTTCAAACAGAGGTCTCCCACTTGCAATGCCGTACGGGATCCTCCGCCTACATTCCGCCGCATGAGCGCTCTCGTCCTGGCCAGCAGTTCCTGGAACGAAAAGGGCTTCACCATGCAATCGTCGGCCCCTGCATCCAGGGCCATGATCCTGTCTTCGAGCCTGCTCCTGGCGGTCAGCACCATGATGGGCAACATAGGCGACTTGGGCCGAATTTCCTGCAGAATGGATATTCCATCTCGCTTCGGAAGATTCAAGTCCAGAATCAAGAGACTATAGCGGTTTTGAGAGAGAGCCTGAAGCGCAGTCTCTCCATCGTTCACAACATCGACGCCGCTTTTGTCGTTCTGAAGGCCGCGGCGAAGGAATTGGGAGAGTGGCACATCGTCCTCGGCCACCAGGAATCGCGTCGAATGAAAGGCTGGTCCCGAGGGTCTGACTGTTCCCTGCGTACTATTTTCCATGTCTGCGTTCACCTGAGAAGGTTTAGGAATTCTGCGGAGATCCAGACTGGCTGCGGTGAGACTGATCCACCCAAACCTGGTTTGACCCGGAAATGCAGAGTTGTCCCGTAAAAGGAATTGCAATTAGATTTCCCTAATCAGGGAAAAGAGACTTATCGTATCCTCATCATTGCAAGCGGTTTATTAGCGGTTGGCTAGAAGGGAGACGGTTCGGGTGTCTGGGAACTAGAAAACTGTCTGAAATGTAGACACCTGCAGCAAGATCGGAACAAAAGTGCGGCGCAAGCCGGTCTATTTTTTGGGCATCTCTTTGGCTGTGTCTTTGGGTGTCTCTTTGGATGTCTCTGGTACTTTTGCGTCGGCGTGTTCGCCTTCCTCTGAGATCTGGCTCTCGATGTATTGAACGATGAGTGAGATACGCCGGTTCGAAGGGTCGAGGGAATCATTTGCGACCCGGAGTCGCTGGTCGGCGAAGCCGCGGACTTGGGCTACCTGATCCTCGCGAATTCCGTTCGCTTGCATCAACCTGCGTGCCGCATTTGCTCGATCCGCCGAGAGTTCCCAGTTTCCGTACGCATTAGTGCCCGGGTAAGGCTTGGAATCGGTGTGCCCTTCAATCGAAAGCTTGTTTGGGAGCTTGCCAAGTTCCTGCGCAAGCAGGACGAGTAACTCTTTACCCTTATCGTTCGGCTGCGGGCTTCCGCTGTCAAAAAACGCCCCGGAAGCGGACTCGAGAAGTTCGATCCGCAATCCTTCGGCAGTTACTGTCATCTCGATCTGATTTCGCAGTTTGTCGAAGTCATTGAGTTTTCGAACTGACTTCTGAAGCTCTTCCTTCAGCTTGGCCATGTTCTCTTTGGTAAGTGTGAAATTGTCTCCCGAACCTCGTTGATCGGTACCAACCATCTTGGACTTACCCGAAGGGTCTTTGAAGTATCCTCCGATCGCCTCCTGGACCTGCCGGCTGCTATTCATGAGCCAAAGAACGATGAATAGCGCCATCATCGCGGTCACGAAGTCCGCATAAGCGACCTTCCACGCGCCACCATGATGGCCTCCGTGGACGACCTTTTTCTTAATGATGATGGGCTGTGTCGACGCCATGGCTATTCTTGAGTCCTAGGCGGAGGCGGCTTTTGCGGCTTCGCTGGCTCCACGACAGGTTTTCTCCACTTCCTGGAACGAAGGACGCAGATGTCCGGGAATGGCGCGGCGGCCAAACTCTACCGCCATAATCGGTGCGCTGCCTTTGAGAAAGGAAATCATAAGAACCCGCAACACATGCAGGTAACAACGTTCTTCTTCCGCTGCCTTGGCCATGCTCGCTGCCAGCGGCCCAACTAACCCATAACAGAGCAAAATGCCCAGGAAGGTACCAACCAGAGCCGCCGCGACTTTGTGGCCGATCTCTTCGGGAGGTCCACCCAGGGAACCCATCGTGATGACTACTCCCAGCACCGCAGCGACAATTCCCAACCCCGGCAGTGCATCCGCCATGCTGGAGAGCGCTGCCACCGATTGGCCCGCATCGTGGTGGTGGACCTCCATGTCGAGTTCCAGAAGTTGATCCAGATCGAACGCTTCCGTGCCCGTGATCGCCATGCGCATGCTGTCACAGAGAAAGTCTTTGGCATGATGGTTTTTTAAAAAAGCAGGGTGCTTGGAGAGCAGCGGGCTCTTCGTAGGATCTTCAACATCACTCTCCAGCGACATCAAGCCTTCCTTGCGCGCCTTGTTGAAAAGGCTAAACATCATCTTCAACAAGTCGAGGTAGCCCTGTTTGTTGAACTTCGACCCGGTGAAGACGCCGATTACGCCGCCGATAATGTCCTTGAGAATATGAAGTGGGTTTGCAACCAGAACCGTCCCGATCGAGGCTCCGCCAATAATAAGGAGTTCCGCTGGTTGCATGAGAACCTTCATGTTCCCATGCTCCATTAAATAGCCGCCGGCGATCGCGCCGAAGACAACGACAATTCCGATGATGGCAAACATAATTACTGTTTCCGCGCGCCTTCGCTCGACCGCGGGATATCCTTATCGGCAGAACCGTCGCAAAACTTCACATTACTTCGCGACATTTGGTGGTAGAGTGCTAGCTTTTCCCGGGGAGTGGGCAACAATCACCAGGTCCACACGGCGGTTTTGTTTCCGTCCCTCCTCGGTGTCATTACTGCCGACGGGCCGATACTCTGAATATCCGGCCGCCGAAATCAGCGTGGGATCAAAGCCATGTTGTTCGACCAATAGCGACACGACTTCGGTGGCACGCGCTGTCGACAACTCCCAATTGGACCTGAACCGGCCGGTATGGATTGGCACGTTGTCCGTGTTCCCTTCCACCCGAATCTGAAATCCTTTTTCCATCAAGACACCGGCGATCCGGGTCAAGGTTGCCTGCCCTTCTGGTAACAGCGTTGCCTCCCCGCTGTTAAAAAATCCAATCTCTCGAAGACTTACTACGAGCCCTTCCGGAGTCGCATGGATCTCGATCTCATGCTTCTGAATTTGTTCGCCCAGCGCATCCTGAAGGTCGCGTTTGAGTTTGCTGACATCGGGAAAAGGACTAGCTGCCATGGCAGGGTCGGTTTGGTCCGGACGCGCAGTTGCAACCGCGCCATCCGCGGGCTGTTGCGTGTGTACATCGGCAGCGTTGCCTGAAAATGCTCCGAGCTGCTCAAACGCGCCCTTGATTGCCGCCGACACCTGAACTACTTTTTTCCTGTCCATTTGTGATGAGGCATAGAGCACCACAAAGAATGCGAACAACAACGTTATGAAATCAGCGTACGAAACCAGCCAACGGTCATGATGAGCGGGCGCTTGGTGTTTCCGCCGGCGGCTCATCGGGCAGGCCTCGCGGCGTCGCTTTCTTCGTGCAAGTATCCGAGCAACTTGGTTTCAAGCATGCGAGGATTCATTCCTTCGAGAATCGAAATCACGCCTTCCAGAGTCATCTCCCGCCAAACCTGTTGCTCACGACTCTTGATCTTGAGTTTGCCGGCGGAAGGCAGGAAAAGAAGGTTCGCGGACCCGACACCGTAAATGGTGGCCACAAAAGCCACCGCAATCCCTTTGCCGACCTCGTCAATGTTCTGCAGATGCTGCATAACTTGAATTAAGCCCAGGACGGCGCCGATGATGCCAATGGTCGGCGCGAACCCACCCGCCGATTCGAATACCTGGGCGACTTTGTCCGAGTGCTCCAGTTGATTATCAAGATCGAGCTCCATCATCTTTCGCAGTTCCTGTGGATCAGTGCCATCGACCGCCAGCATCAGAGCCTTTTGCAGAAATGGATCGCGGATTTCACCAAGCTTGGCATCGAGGGAAACGATGCCCTCCCGGCGGGCGCGTTGCGCATAGACGATCAGTTCACTCACTAATTGGTGAGGATCCTCCTGGCCGTCGACGAATACATGAGCGCCCCGTTTGAACGCCTCAAACACCAGTGGCATCGGAAATTGCACCATGACGGCGCCGAGTGTCCCGCCAAAAACGATCATCGCCGCGGTGGGCTGCAATACCTGCGCAACCTTCCCACCTTCCAGCAGAAGGCCGGCGCCAATGCCAGTGATCGCGATGAATATTCCGACGATTGTGCTCTTATCCACGGGAAGCGTTCTCCGATTCCGGATGCGAATGCTGCTCTGTCTCCCTGGCCTTCAGATTTGCTGCTGCGGCATTCGGATCCACGCCGGCTGAGAGCGAACCCGCGAGCAGGGCCCGTCGAAACGCAATCACTTTCTCGATCACCAACTCGGGGGTTTCGAGTACCACGATCTTCTCGCCACTGGTCAGAGTTACTACCGTGTCCGGTGCATTTTCTATGAATTTGATCAGATCAGAATTCACTGCAAATGGCTGATTGTTCAACCGGGTTAGCTGTATCACATTGCCCTTCTCTCGTGTGGCGCCGGTCCGCAGTTGGGCCAACACCTAATCGGCATAGTTGAATGACTGTCTTTGGGTTTTCATTCTCCGAATCCATTCGAAAGTAATACCGTCTTGATTACGAAGGCCAGGTAATCATCTACATTTTCTCTATTTAGATAGCGACGTTATCGGAAGAAGACGACGTGGCGGCCCACAAAACGGCTTGCGGCGGCGCAAGTCAATCCAATCCTTACACTTCTCCCCGTTCTCAACTCAGCAATTTGTCTGCCTCATCTGGTCTTAATCGAACAGCGCTGTCAACGATCAATCCAGGTCGCGAACGCTGAGAATAAAAGCCACGAATACATATCGCTAAGAACTGGGTACGTGAAAGAACTCGCTGTTTTTCTGGCAACAGACCTGCATAACAGTCCCTGGAGCAGTACATGTTCGCCGCATTCTCCAATCCGGCCTTAACCCTAGGTCCATATCGCAACTTGGCGAATAGCAGAGTCACGACTGGTTGGTTTACCAAGACGGAGGCTCCAAAGCCGCCGCAATGCCGGGATGAGTTAGGGAGATAGATTTGCCGAGTATCGGTCTCTCCATGATCGTGAAGAACGAATCTCATACGATTCGTGCGTGCCTGGAGAGCGTCCGCGATGTCGTTACCCAGATCGTCATCACCGACACCGGCTCGAGCGACAACACCTGCGACATAGCGCGCGACTTCGGAGCTGACGTTGTGTCCTTCCCTTGGGAAGACAACTATGCAAAAGCTCGCAATGCGGCGCTGGAGCCCATCCGGACCGACTGGGCCCTGGTGCTGGATGCCGATGAAGAGCTGGATCGCCAAACCGGCAGGAACATTCAGCGTTTGCTAAGTACGCCTGAAGTCGGCGGGCTTACGACGCCGATTCGTAACTATGTCAAGTCCAGATCGAATCGTGGATGGGATCGGATTGCCGTAGAGAACGACGGCGCCCATGAAAGAGCCAGGGAGGCGCCTGCATTCTTTATTCACGAAAATTGCCGTCTATTCCGTCGACGTCCGGAGATCTACTTCACCGGACGCGTACATGAACTGGTGGAACCGCAAGTCACCGCCGCCGGCCTCAAACTTCGAGCGGCGAACTTCTTTATTCATCATTTTGGACATTTGGAGGCCGCACCCGAGAAAGCAGACAAAGGCGTTTATTACCGCGATTTGCTTCGTCTAAAGGTAGAAGAAGAACCGAATGACCCTGCCGGCTGGATCCAGCTTGGGCTTCAGGAATATGAGCGGTTCCACAACCAGGACGGAGCTCTGCGCTGCCTTCAACAGGCCCTGCTTCTGGAGCCAAGGGCAGCCGAGGCCTGGCTGTTCCTGGCGATGATCTACGTCGATGCGGGAAGGTATCAGGAAGCGCTTAAAGCCCTGGATCATGACACGCGAAGAGGCTCGAGCACAGCGTTGAACGAGCAGGTCCGCGGGGATGCGCTTTTTTGTCTCAACCAATTTGAAGATGCCCGCCTGGCCTATCGACGGGCCATGAAGGTGGCCGGCCGCGATCCGATCCTGGAAAGCAAATTGGGCTATACCGAGGTCAAGTTAGGCCACCACGGCCCGGGGTTTGTCAAACTTCTTCGCGCAGCGCAAGCGGCACCCAGAATGTTTGCGGTACAAGACCGCTTGATGAAAGCCTACATCATGACCGGCAAGCTGCGGGAAGCAGCGGCCACAGCCGAGCAAGTGACCGAAGGATTGAGCCATCCAAAGCTATTTTTAAGAGCCGCCAGTCTCCATGCCGCGCTTCACGATTGGGATGCTTGTCTGCGAACGCTGGAGCGTGGGTTGAATGCCTTCCCAGATTCTGGGGACCTGCAACAGGCATATGCGGAGGCGAATAAGCAAGCGACCGCAAGCGGAGAGGCAAATTCACAG
The DNA here is from genome assembly GCA_963821295.1 of uncultured Acidobacteriaceae bacterium. Taxonomy (GTDB): domain Bacteria; phylum Acidobacteriota; class Terriglobia; order Terriglobales; family Acidobacteriaceae; genus Acidiflorens. Next base: position 58,496 of record CAWGDB010000008.1, read on the forward strand.
CCAGCCATCAAGGCAGATGGGGCTTCTTGCCTGTGACTTTCCATATTGGGATCCGTTTCAAAGTAACACTTTCGAGGTGACTGACGTGACTACTGAGGAGATGTCAAGAGTGCCGATAAGTATCGCGCATCAAGAACAATCTCCTGCTCGAAGTTGACGAGCCTCAGTAGCAATTGGGCTTCGGGCTTCAGGGAAGGAGAAATCCCAAGCACAAATAGGAGAATTTCAAATGTCATTCCAAATCCTGAACAACATTTCCAGCCTCGAAGCGCAGAACTCGCTGAGCATGACGCAATCCAACTTGAGCCAGACTCTTGCAGCTCTCTCCTCCGGTCAACGCATTAACTCCGGAGCGGATGATGCCGCCGGCCTGGCCATTGCCAATGGATTGGAAGCCAACGTCACCGCGCTAACCCAGTCAGTCCAGAACGCGACCGACGGCGTGGGCATGTTACAGGTTGCCGATGGCGCGCTCTCGCAGATCACGACCCTGTTGAATCGCGCTGTCACACTGGCGACGGAATCGTCCACCGGTACGGTCAGCGACTCTCAGCGTGGCGCACTGCAGACAGAGTTTGCCTCGATCCAGGCCGAAATCACCAACATCGGCCAGAACACCACTTACAACGGGCAGGCCATTTTCAGTTCTGGCGGCGCTCTTACGGTTTATATGAGCGATTCCTCAGGCAACGGCACCACGACCGTGACCGTGAACCTGGGAACCGTCAATGATTCGAACCTCGGTATGACTAGCGGAACAACTCCAACCGCCATCAGCATCGCCAGCAACGATCTGAGCTCCGCCTCGGACGCCCAGGCGGCGCTGACCAACATCAACTCCGCTATCGCCGGCATCGCCTCTCTGCGTGGCAGCCTCGGTGCGGGTTCGAACCAGTTGCAGGCCGCGACCAACGTCATGAACAGCCAGATTACCAACCTGACGAGCGCGGAAAACAGCATCATGGCCGCCGACATGGGCACGGAAACAGCAAGGCTGTCGCAGGAAAGCATTCTGCAACAGACCGGCATTGCAGCCTTGCAGCAGTCTAATCAGCTGCAGCAGTCGGTACTGAAGCTGCTGCAATAGTCCTGAGCGGGAATGGGGTGGAACAAACCGGTTCCACCCCGCTCTTTAATTCGCCCAGTGCCTAGACAAAGGAGTTACAAACGAAATGGGATCGTCGGTCAACCTGAGCTCGATACTCTCCGCGCTAGGCTCTACCTCTGCAGGAATCAACGTTCAATCGGCTGTCACTCAGGAAATCGCTCTGGAGGCCCAACCGGAAGTGCAGTGGCAGAATCAACAGTCCACTCTCCAAAATCAAAGCAGTGCTATCACCGCCATCGAGGGCGACATAACGGCCCTGCAGAACAGTCTGAATGCGCTGGGAGATCCCGCGGGCGCGCTAACTTCCATGAGCGCAACTTCTTCGAACTCAAATCTTGTAAGCGCTTCAGCGGCAAATGGCTCAGTTGGCGGGAATCACGTAGTCGTCGTGAATAACCTCGCGACGAGCGCTTCCTGGTATTCAAGCCCGGTTGCCAGCAGCAGCACGGCCCTAGCCGCCGGTACCTTCAATGTGCAGATAGGCTCCGGAACTCCGATTTCGATCACCACCGGGAGCGGCGTCAACACCCTTGATCAGTTGGTCACCTACGTCAACGGTTTAGGCGCGGGCATAACCGCTAGCGTTGTGAATGATGCGACTGGATCTAGGCTGGCATTAGTCAGCACAAGCACGGGGGCCGGTAACAACTTCACAGTCAGTAATGGCTCGGGCCTCACCTTCACCCAGGCGGCGACCGGTCAAGATGCCTCCCTCACGGTTGACGGCATCCCGATCGACAGCGCATCGAATACTGTAACGGGGGCAGTCAACGGATTGACATTGAATTTGAACGGAGCGGCACCCAGCACACAAGTCAGCATTTCCGTTGCTCCCAATGCTACCGAGGTCTCCCAAGCCATTAACAGCTTTATCAGCGCCTATAACACTGTAATCGGCGACGTCAACACCCAATACACTGTAAACTCCAGCCATCAAGAGGGACCGCTTGCCGGCGATTCAGCTTTGAGCGAGTTGCAATCGCAGTTGTTGGCTGCTGGAAGTTACACCGGCGGAAGCGGTAGCGTTTCCACTCTAGGCGCCCTCGGAATCACGATGAACAGTGATGGAACCCTCACCGTTGACAGTTCCCAGTTAAGCAATGCGGTCCAGAACAACTTCGGGGCAGTGCAAAGTTTTCTGCAGGGTACATCATCCAATGGCTTCGCCGCTTCCCTGAACAATCAATTGAATATGCTCGTCGATCCGGTCAGCGGCGCCTTTACGGTCGATTTGCAAAGCATCAGCGCCGAAAATACCGACTTGCAGAACCAGATCAACGATTTTCAAGCCTATCTCTCTGCTCGTACAACATACCTTACCAACGAATACAACCAGGCTGACATTGCTCTGCAACAGTTACCATCGCTGGAGTCGCAGATTAATGCGGAACTGGGATACGCCCCGAACTCGGGCAACAACAATAACTCATGACGCGAAATAATACTGAACTGACATACCTCCGCGCTGCGGCGCAGAGTGCCTCTGCCGTCGGCCTGGTCATCGTTCTTTACGATGTGCTGATCGGCGATTTGAAGGGCGCGATCGCAGCGATTGCGAATAACAATGTGGAACAGCGCTCCAGGGATCTGAAGCACGCCTTCCTCGTCCTCCAGCAATTGGAAGAATCTCTCGATAAGGAAAACGGCGGCGAGACAGCGACCAATCTTGCCCGTTTTTACGCTACCCTGCGTCACAACATGCTGGATGCGCACGCTAAGGCTAATCCGGACCTACTGAGCAAGCAGATTCAGCTTGTCTTTCAAGTCCGCGGAGCCTGGGCTCAAGTCGACAAGCCAACTACAGCCGAGCCGGCTTCTACGGTCTGGGCTACGACCCCTGAATCGGTCGTTTCTGAATCGGAAGAAAGAAGTGCGGAACTAGCTATGAATTGGAGTGCTTAGAACTTGGTGGGGTATGGAACATATTTCCATCTGACTTCACCGTTTCCATCGCTCTGCTTAGGTCGAAACTGGCATATCTGTAATCTGGATCCCATAGTTGCCATCGACTGTGACGACCCGCCCTCTGGCAATCACTTTATTTCCCAGCAAAAGCTCAGCGGGCTCTTCCACGTGGCGATCCAGTTCGATCACGGATCCCGCGCTCAAATCGAGGATCTCGCGCAAGCTGAGGTCGCGTTGGCCGAACCGAAGCGTCAGACCGAGGTTGACGTCTAATAGCAGTTCCAGCTTCTTGCCATCGTCAAATGACGGCTCGCCATAATTTCCATCTGGCGGTGGTGTCGCCGACGTCGTCATGATTGAGCTTTCCTTTCTTGTTCGGTATATATTCTTGGCTGCCCGACCTGAGCGGCCCGCTTTCGGCCCTGGCGCACAGGAATTGCATCGAAAATTTCGCGGCCGGCAATGATGAGAGAAGCCGACTGACTTAAGGGAATGCCAAGATCACAGATCTGATCTGGGCCCAGCTCCAGGACTTTGTCGATCGGCAGACGAATCGCGCTCATTCCCAGACTGACCGGAAATAAACACTCCAGCATCTTCTCGCCTAGTTTGCAGCCAGACGGCGACGGCTTGAGAGGCCTCCCGTGACCTGTGTCATTCGATAGCTTTCTAAGTAAGGCATTGAAAGTAATAGCCGGAACGAGAACCCGCAGATCTCCGGTTGCGTCCGCCATCTTGCTCGCGAATTTTGAAACAACCACTCGGTCATTGGCAGGAAGCAGACGTTGTATCTGGGCCAGCCCTTGAGCGCCGATCAGGTCGCAATCGTTGATGTCCATGCCCCAGGCGGCGGCGATCTCATGGCAGATTACCTTGCCAACGCCCTCCATTACATGGTCCTCAATCTCCGTCACTTCACGTTTCACGGTCGGGCCTTGTCCGGTTCCACCGAGCAGGATGTCGATCAATGGAAACACGAGGCACTGGTCGATCTGGATTGCAGCCGCAGTGCCGTGAAACTGGAGCAAAAACAAATGGCTACCAGGAGCGACGTGTTCAACGGCCTCGCGAAATGTCATCTGTTCGACCGAGACCAGAGCTGTCTCAAAACTCACACGAAGATAGGCTCCCAGCGATTGAGTGAGTCCCTTGGCGAATGCTTCCTGGACACTGTTAACAACGTCCGCCTGTTCCGCCCCAAATTGTCCCGACCGCTCAAACCGACAAGGTTCGACAGACCGATTGTGACCGGTGGATGCATCGCTCGCCGCATTGGCGAGTTTCAGCAAAGCTTCGATCTCCTGCAGGTTCAGTTTGCCGTCCATAGCTTGCATCTCAAGAATTCAAGCGAAACGCCCCTCCACTCGCGCTCTCTGGCCGACCATAAAGTTAGAGGCAAATGAGTGCTGGGCAATTCTTGCCTATTGACGTGCACGTCTTTTGCCACAGCATCGACGTTGGCTTGCATCTCGAAGTGACAGAGGCAAATCGACTTTGATACGCTGACAAGTGGACTCCCAAATGTCGAGAGAATTGCAGTGGCCGAGTGCTGGCACTCGACTTGCCGGTGTGCCTGAGCCCATCCCAAGGGTTCCGAGGCTGTTGGCGATTGATGACGAACCCCAGAGCCTGGAGTTGATGAAGGACGCCCTGTCCGACATGGGGCTCGAAATTCTTACCGCAGACGGTGCCCAAACCGGTTTGGAGATATTCAAACGAGCTCGGCCTCAAATCGTGCTGCTTGATCTGATGATGCCGGGCGTTCGGGGCTGGGAGATGCTGGAGTGGATCATGGCGGCGGATCCGGGAGCCGAGGTGATCCTTATGACCGCGCATTATTCCACTGAGTCTGCGGTGGAAGCGATTCAAAAAGGAGCCTGCGACTATCTCAATAAGCCCGTAAGCCTGGAGAAACTGCGGCGGCGCATTTCATTGTTGTTGTCGGAGGCGGAGAACCGGCGGCGAACCCATGAGCTCGATCATGAACTTCTCAATGCTTGTCAATTTGAGGGAATCGTCGGGCGTAGCCCCCTCATGCTTGACGTGTTTGCCAAGATTCGGAGAGTTGCGCCCCATTTCCAAAATGTCCTAGTGACAGGTCCGACGGGAACGGGGAAAGAGCTGGTGGCTCGCGCACTGCAACGCCTGAGTCCAGCCGCTTCGGGTCCATTTGCGATCTGCAACTGTTCGGCAATTGTGGAGACGCTTATTGAAAGTGAGTTGTTCGGATACGTCCGTGGTGCGTTTACCGGTGCGAATCAGGACAAGATTGGCGTGTTCGAGTTCGCGAACGGCGGAATCGTCTTCCTCGATGAAATTGGGGAGTTGCCTTTAGCGTCGCAGGGCAAGCTCCTGCGCGTTCTACAGAATAATGAAATCCAGCGCATCGGTTCACCCGTGCTCAGGACGGTTGACGTGCGCGTGATCGCGGCCACCAATCGTAACCTTCGTTCCCTGGTCGCCGAAGGGAAGTTTCGTGAGGACCTCTATTACCGATTAGCGATGGCGGAGATCGCCCTGCCCCGCTTGATGGACCGACGAGAGGATATGCCGCTTTTGCAGAGGCACTTTCTGGAAAAGTTCGCATCCCAATACAACAAACATGTCACCGGCATCACGCGGCGGGCGCAGAACCGGATGGCGATCTATACCTGGCCTGGCAACGTCCGTGAACTTGAAAATGTCATTGGCAATGCTTGCATGATGGTGGACGGGCCCGCGATTGACATCAGCGACCTGCCTGAGCCAGTACGGGGGCAATCGGGAGAGATCGCTGGGCGGGATGAGAGCCTCGCTTCCCTCCACGAGATGCAGCGCCGTCATGTCATGCGCGTGCTCGAACACGTAGGCGGCAACAAATCTCAGGCCGCGGAGATTTTGGGTATATCGCGAGCCACTGTTTACCAATTGCTCGCCCAGACCAAGGCGGAAACCGGGACTGGACAAAGGTAGTAGCGCACTGCATTCGACCTCGATTCTTAGTTTGCCGTCAAACGACCTGTTGCCCCGATCACTTGGCGACGTGACCGTCGTCACACCTGGGTCGTAACCCATACATGATACTTGGATTACATCCCCTATAATACTTTTCCTGAGGGCCATGTAATGGATTCCCTGAAGGCGCACCGTCTTGATCCCAGCCCGCTGGTCGTCGCCTGGGTGTACCTGGTTGGGTCGTGTATTTGGATTGCGTTTTCAGATCGCTTGCTGCGCCATGTATCGGCCGATCCCAACGTCCTCATGTATTTCAGCATTCTTAAAGGATTTTCTTATGTCTTTGTGACGACCGCCGTCATATACGTCTTGTTGCGGAGGCTTAGCCGGACAAAAAACACCCTGGAGGAAACCGTCGCTGTTCGAACGACGGCCTTGATCAACAGTGAAGCCCAATACCGGCTGCTGTTCGATAGTAACCCGCTCCCAATGTGGGTTTCCGATCGCAAAACCCTGCGATTTCTGGCTGTGAACGAGGCTGCTGTCCGGCATTACGGCTACTCGCGAGAAGAGTTCTCACAGATGACGATCCTTGGCATCCGGCCAAGTGAAGAGGCGCCACGGGTCATGGACCGGCTTTCGAGGCCTGCACGCGGTCTCGAAGAGGCGGAGATCTGGCGGCATCGCAAGAAAGACGGGTCCATCATCGACGTTGAAATCACAGCCCATGAGGTGAACTTCCACGGCGCGAACGCTCAACTAATTCTGGCACATGACGTTACGGCACGACGGAAGAGTGAAGAGCGGCTCCTGCAATCACAGGAAATATTTGCAAAAGCATTTCGCTCAAGCCCCTTTGGAATTACGATCAGCAGCGAGACTGACGGCCGATATCTCGATGTAAATCCCGCTTTCCTGAAAATCATGGGATATGGGCGCGACGAAATTGTTGGGCGCACGACGCACGAACTTGATATTTGGGCCGATCCGGAACAGTACGCCTTGATGCTTGAGCAGCTCAAGGGCCCTGAGCATGCAACCCCGATTGAAGTGCGCTTTCGCGCGCAGTCTGGACAATTCCGGTTGGTGGAAGTCGCGGCGGAGCGAATCCAGCTGGATGACGAGTCCTGCATCCTGGCTATTACTCATGACATTACTGAGGCCAAACAACTGGAGCAGCAATTTCTCCAGGCCCAGAAAATGGAGGCGGTTGGAAGATTGGCAGCTGGTGTTGCGCACGACTTTAACAACATGCTTGGGGTAATCATCGGCTACAGCGAAATAGCGAAGGATCGTCTCGAGGCCACACATCCCGCACAAAAGTATTTGCTTGAGATCAAGAACGCCGGGGACCGGGCCGTTGCACTTACGCGTCAACTCCTCGCCTTTAGTCGCCAGCAGATACTCGAGCCACGCCACCTGAATCTTAATTCCGTCGTTCATCACGCCAGCAAAATGTTGCTGCACATGGTCGGAGAAGACATATCACTCGTTTTTCGGCCCACCGAGCCTTTGGGCAGCGTGCATGCCGACCTCAGCCAGATCGAGCAAGTACTGATGAACCTGGCCGTGAACGCCCGCGACGCAATGCCCAAAGGCGGCAAGATCATAATCGAGACGGCCAACGTCGACTTGGATGAAACTTACGGCCGGGACCATCACCCGGTTACGCCCGGTCCTTACGTGATGCTTTCCGTTACAGACACTGGCATGGGCATGGATGAATCCACCTTGGCGCAAGCCTTTGAACCATTTTTTACGACCAAGGAGCCGGGCAAGGGCACTGGCCTTGGGTTGTCGACGGTGTATGGAATTGCAAAGCAGAGCGGTGGGCACATTTGGGCTTACAGTGAAGCTGGCCGCGGAACTACCTTCAAACTCTACCTCCCGTGCGCTGGCCACCCTGCCGAGCGCATTGCCCCTCTTATCGCCAATCCCACCCCTCCCGCAGGCACAGAGACCGTATTGGTCGCGGAAGACGAAGCTGCTTTGCGCAACTTGACGGTCCACGTTCTAAAGAGCAAGGGCTACACGGTTCTGGCTGCGGAAAATGCCGCGCGCACTCTGGCGCTGGCTCAGCAATACGACCGTGGCATTGATTTATTACTTACAGATGTCGTCATGCCCGACCTGACCGGACCTGACCTCGTATCGGAGATCAAGAAGCTTCGTCCCGAACTAAAGGTGCTCTACATGTCGGGATATTCGAGAAACGCGATGGTAGAGCAAGGCGTACTCGGGCAGGATTCGACGCTCATCATCAAGCCATTCTCAACCTTGGCACTCTTGACCAAAATGCGCGCCGTGCTCGAATCATGACGGTGGGGATTGCCCTCCACGTCATTGCTTTTGCCACTCCTCGAGCTGCCTTCTCACCTTGGCGGCGTTCGCGTCCTTGATTTCCTCCCGAATCTGCAGTGCGGCCTTTGCGTGCTCGATGGCCTCCTTTCGTTCGCCAAGCTCGTCGAGCGCCAGGCTCATATTCCAAAGGGCGTTGCCTTCGCTTTGCCGATCATTGGTCCCGCGCGCAATCTGCAACTGCTCCTCATAGAAAGCGATGGCGCGCCGGTGTTCTCCTAACCGGTAGTGCGCGATGCCGAGGTTGCCGAGCGCCATGCCTTGGCCGCGTTGATCCCCAATGTCTCGATGCAGAACCAGCGCTTGCTCGTGGTGCCGGATGGCGCTCTCATATTCTCCCATCGCGTGGTAGGCAGCGCCGAGGCTGCCCAGCGCATTGCCTCCGCGGCGCCGGTCGTCGAGATCGCGTGCGATCTTCAGTTGCTGTTCATAGCATTCAATGGCGCGATGATGGTCGCCTAAAAAGTCATACGCATTCCCCAAGTTGGCCAGGTCCTGCCCCTCACCGCTCCGGTCGTTGAGCTCGCGTTCGATCTGCAGATGCCTTTCGTAGTACTCAATGGCGCGGCGGTACTCACCCAATTTCATATAGGCAGCCCCGAGATTGCCGAGGTGTGCACGTTCCGCGCCACGGTCTTTCAACTGGGTGGCGGCGACCAGAGCATCTTCTCGCCAGCGGATGCGCTCCCGCGGATGATGGCGCAGACCAAGGCAATGTGCGCCCGCGGTAGGATAGCTGTTCGACACCTTCGCTGCCTCAGGATCACTGAGAGCATGGCCGGCGACCCAGGATTGTCCCAGTTCGATGTTTCCGCGCTCGAGATCAAACAATGCCAGCCCACGCATCAAAGACTCGCCGCCATCGAGATAAAGGTCGTCTGCATTGCGGAGTATGCCCAGGTAGAACTGCGCGTGGCGCAACGATGCCTCGTTCCACTCCTCCGCCCGCGCTCTCTGGCACGCAAAGTCGCGCATCGGGGCTGGCAGACGATAACGATGGGCATTATCATTCCACTCCAGCATGGAATACTGGGTCAGCAGGTCAAGTGTTTCCTCTGACAACGGCCCTTCAGCATTCCAAACAGCTGCTGCCGCAGGCTCGTCGAAGGTCTCCTGGAAAACGCCCAGCATACGCAAGCGCTTTTGCGTATCGGAATCGAGCAGGCTGTAACTCAGGCCGATGGTGGCTTCGACGCTCTCGTTGCCGTCGCCCAGCAACTTCGGCTGCTTGCGCTCTTCCGCCAGCCGCTTTCGGTAGTCGGAGGGAGTGATGTCCACACGCTCCGTCAGCGCCGTCGCCGCCAGACGCAAGGCCTGTGGAATATATCCGCAAAGATCGGCGATAGCGCTCGCTTCCTCGCCAATACGAGGTTCGACCTTGAGAAGCAATTCTTGAGCTTCCGCGCGCAGGAGCACATCGAGGTCCATCGCATAAAGTCCGGGCAACGCGAACCGCCGGCGCGACGTTATCAGTAAACAACAACTCCTGGGAGGGAGAAGTGGCTCCACTTGTTCGAGATCCCGCGCATCGTCCATCAGCAGGAGAGCGCGCTTCCCTTCCAGGACTGAGCGATAGAGCGCGACCAACTTTTGTTCTTGTCGGGGCACCTTCGACTCTGGCTCAAACGCGCGAAGCACGCAGGCCATCGCCTCGCTTGGTGTGACCGGCTTTTCGCCCTCACCCCGCAAATTCAAATAGATTTGCGCATCGGGAAACAGTTCTCCAATCTCGTCGGCCAGCTTGAGCGCGAGCGCTGTCTTCCCCACTCCGTCCTGACCTGTAGTTGCGGAAATGATCGCGCCGCCCGAAAGAATCGACGCCCGCAACCTCTCCAGTTCTTGCTTTCGGCCCGTGAAGTTGTCTGGCGGAGCCGGAAGTTGGTGAGCATCGGCAACTACCGGAATCCGGACCTCGTTAAGAGACTCGTCCTTGATCACGACAATAGGGTGTCACATGAGGTAAGAACCGTAAAGGCGAAGAAGTCGGCTGCTGTCACTTTCGCGGCCAGGAGAGCTGGCTCTAATGGTGCTCTCATGAACAAGGTAGCGATCCAAGCCCAAGTCTAATCGCCCAGTAACCGGAATCCAGCATTCCCATTCGAACCTCCCGCAGTCATCCCTTAAATCCGTTATTACAAAGCATTTCCTAAGAGTTACCAATTTCGGTTCGAATGCGCGCGCTGACGTCCACATGGCCCTTGAACTGCCCGAGAACACATCTCCCCAAGGAAACCTCGGAATCTATGCGTATCGCTTATTTCCATACAGGAACAGTTCTTTCTTCCTGGTCCATTTTTTCCATCGCCGGAAGCCTGCGCTCCATGGGCCACGAGGTGCTGGAGGGGACCATTCCCACGAACGGTCATGGCGCGGTCCTGCGAAATGTCGGCCGTGAAGACTACCAACGAATACTCGCCAAGATGCCGACGCTTGAAGATCTCGAAAGCTGCGAAGTGATTCTCGTCGCAGGCCCGGAGTACGTTGCCGTATGGCTGAATACTCTCTATGGCAAGGACCAGTGGTGCAAGCTGAAAGCTCGCCGGATTGCACTGTACCTGGAGTCGACCAGGCGGAGCGATGCGCAGTTTCGCTATGACATTTTCGCGGACTGGTACGATTTGCACTATTTCCCTGACCGCGAAGATGTGGCTCGTCTGAAAGGACAATACTTGAAGGGTTTTATCGACCTCGAAATGTTCAAGCCCTGTATTCTTGCGGGTCAACCCGGCCACGAATGTGACCAGGCTTGCGCTTCGCGGTGCATGGCGGAAAAGAAATACGAGGCGGCCTTCGTCGGAACCCTCTATCAGAAACGAATGGAGTTCCTGGGCCAGTTGCTGCCACTCATGCCGGATGTGAATTTCCACGCCAATGGAGTCACGGTCCGCGACCTCGGCGGAGAATGCCAGCGCGAATGGGCCGAATTGCTGGCGAAGAACATTCGACAGATTAAGGTGCATGTCGCTCTTCCCAGCAACAACATGACCATGATGGTCGCCCGTCCATTTGAGACCATGGCCTGCGGAACCTTTCTGCTCACCTATCACACCGAGGTCAATCCCTTTCGCGACAGCGTGCACTGTCGTGTTTACGATCCTGCAAAACCGCAAGAACTTGCCGATCTCATCCGCTACTACATCGCGCACGAGGATGAGCGCGAGGCGATCGCCCGGGCCGGGTGCGAGGAAGTCAGAAAAAACTACTGCGTTCGGGAGCGCCTGGCGGAAATCCTTGATTTCGCCACCAATAGCACCGCCCATCGTCAGTCCCAGGGGAAATAGACGGAACGAGGAAAACGGGAGGATCGCGACTTTGGTAATTCATAGCGGAATCATGGCTAAACTACCGCATCCCGGCCACTAAATCCCCGCGCCTGCTTCTCAAGATGTAAAGTTCGCGATCCACATTGCCGATAAGAAAGCAACCAACTATGGGCACTCAACCACACGCGGCGCGCACGGAAAACAATAGCGCCTGTATCGCGCGCCAGCCAATTCTGACTGCGGACGAAAGCGTGTTCGGTTATGAACTGTTTTTTCGCGAGAGCCCGGCAGACGATCACTTTACGTCCGATCTCGAGAGCGCTACTCGCGCCACCATCGACACCTTGAACACGATCGGGCTCAATGTCTTGTGCGATGGGCGCTTCGCATTCGTCAATTTTACGCGCCGGATGTTATTGGAAGAATACTTCCTACTGTTGCCTCCCGGCGAGGTGGTGGTAGAGATCCAGGAAAGCATCCCTGCCGATGAAGAGGTCGTGCGGGCGTGCCAGCGTCTCAAACTGCAGGGCTATGCCATAGCTCTGGATAACTTTGCATTGGGTGACGCGAGAGAGCCTCTCGTCCCGTATGCAGACTTCATCAAAGTCGATCTCAAGGACGTTCCGGATGCCGAAAACTCCGCCCTGGCAGCGCATTATGCCAGCGAGCAGTGCCGGATGCTGGCGCAAAAGGTCGAAACTCGTCAAGAGCTCACGAAAGCAAAGAAGAACGGCTTCACGTTATTTCAAGGCTATTTTTTCCGGCATCCCGAACGGATGCGCGCCCGGCAGATTCCCGCAAATCAGGCCACCTACCTGCTTCTGCTACAGGCCATCTCAAAGCCCGAGGCGGATTTTCAGGAGATCGAAGACCTCATCAAGCGCGAACCTTCGCTCTGTTACCGGCTGCTCTGCTATTTGAACTCGCCCTTGCTGGGGATGTCGTCACCCGTCTCGTCGGTTCGCCATGCGTTGAACTTGCTGGGAGAGCGGGAATTGGTCCGATGGATACGGATGGCCACTACTTTGGTCATCGGCCGGGAAAAATCTTCCGACCTCGTCCTGGCGTCGATGGTTCGTGCTCGCTTCTGTGAACTGATCGCGCCCAAGGTCAAACACGTGGAATCCGATGTGTTCCTGATGGGCATGCTGTCCCTGATGGACGCGATTCTTGAAGTGCCGATTGGAGTCGTAATCGAAAAGTTGTCTCTAGATCCGAATACGAAGGCACAACTTCTGGGTGGGAAAACCAGCGTCCAGACGCCCCTTTCACCGATTTACGATCTCATGATGGCGCGAGAGGCTGGCGACTGGGAAAAGGTTACAGCCATTGGGAAGAAGCTGGACCTGTCGTTGTACTTTATGAATAGCTCCTATAACGAAGCGATGCGCTGGGCCCACCAAATGACGAGCGCTGTTGCGCATCAGTCCAACCCCGAACGCTAGTGCCGTGACCGCATGATCTTTTCTAAATTTCCATCAGCCCTCGGAAGGGCGGCTGTCGCCACGCGGGCCGAGGGGCGCCCCTTCGACAAGTCAGGGCACGCTCTCCGAACCGCCGGCAAGGTGCCGGCGCTCGTCGGATGGCTGCGGTAATCTTCTGCCGGTCACGCTACCAGACGCGCCTGAACCCTAATAAATCCGCTGTTCAATTCGCTGACCTATGATTACTTCTTGAGGGGAGAAATTTGAAATTCAGGGGGGGGTGCCCCCCTCCCCCTAAAATGAGTTAAGTTGATGATAACAAGTCGCTTAGAGGCAAAGTATTCAAAAGATAAGACTTAGCTCTCAATTTCTCAGATTGGCGTGCACTTCCAGGTGCTGGCTGCTCGCAATTTTTGTCAAAGAACCACGAAAAAAGTTCAAGCGGAAAATGCCTTTGTCTCTGGAGACGGGCGCGCTTCGAAATGGTGCATGGTCGTGGAATCATCACACCGATTGTGATGCCTGTCTGTGATGGTGGTACGAGAAAAGTGTGATGAAAAAAACCAAAATTAGCTTTGACCGGAAAGGGACTGCCCCGCTGAAAACAGAAGACGGCTTGAATGGCCAACCGGCTTGCGGGATCGCAAAGTATCCCACGCCACAGAAAGGCCCCGCTTAAGGGACCGTGGTGCAAGTCAGAATTTCAAAACCAGGGCCTAAAGGCCCATTGATTTCAGGGCATTGCCATGCATGAATGCATGCCCTGATACGATTCGTACTTGCACCACGGGCTGTTAAGTCTTAGTCCTTCTCTTTCTCTTTCGCGAACCACTGCTCAAACCACCGTAGCATCCGCACCGTATAGTCGCGCGCATCGGCATCTTTATAGAACACGTGCCCCTCATTGGGATACACCACCATCCGTGTCGGGACCTTCATCGTTTCCAGAGCGTGGTACCACTCGATCGACTGCTCCATCGGCACTTCGCCGTCACGGTCGCCCACCAGAATGAGCGTCGGTGTCTTTACATTTTTCACAAAGCGAATCGGGTCTGACTTCTGGTAGACCGCGGGGTCGTCATATACCGAAGCGCCAAAGAACGGGATCATCCACTCGTCAATATCGTTCACGCCATAGTAACTCAGCCAATCGGAGAGCCCCGCGCCCGCCACCGCCGCGGCGAATCGCGACGTCTGCGTCTCCGCCCACATCGTCATGTAGCCGCCGTAGCTATGCCCCCGAATTCCAATTCTCGCGGCATCAATCGGATACTCTTTGATCATCGCGTCCACCCCCGCCATGATGTCGCGATAATCGCCTCCTCCAAAATCTCTCACATTCCCTTGCGCAAACGCTTCCCCTTGTCCATAACTACCGCGCGGATTCGGACAAAGCACGAACCAGCCCAGCAGAGAGGCGGGCGCCATGCCGCCCATGCCCGCCGGCCACTTCGACGTGCATGCCCACGACGGACCGCCGTGTACGCTCACAATCAGCGGATACTTCCGGGCAGGATCGTAATCCTTGGGCAGCATCAGCCAGCCCTCGACCCGCGTGTCTCCATCCGTCTTTCCCGGAGAGAACCAGTGCACGTTGCGGCTCTCACCCCAACTCGCCCTGACACCCTGGTTCACGTGTGTGATCTGTTTCCACTCACCCATGGGTCCAGCCCAAACTTCGGGCGGGGTACTCGCCGACTGACGCACCACCGCGCTCACCGACCCATCCCGCGAGAATGAAGCCGCCGGAACCCAGGCATCCGCGCTCGTGCCAATCATCTCCTCGCCGGTCCAGCCCTTCCAATTCGACCCGGACGGATAGCCCGCCGTCGTGATGACTGCATATCCTGACGTCCCGTCCACGTTCGCCACCATGCTGATGTGATCAGGCCCAGTCCATGCCAGCGAAGACGGCGACGCCTTAATCCCCGGCGTCAAGTTGCGCGCGACGCCACCCGTTATCGGCACAACCTCGACATCTCCTCCCGTCAGGCCTTCATCGCTCATCAGTCCTTCAATAAACGCGACAGACTTTCCATCGGGAGAAACGTGCGGCTCCGCGATCTGCCACTTCGGCTTATAAATCTCATGCATCTCGCCATCTTTCGCGTCGACCGTGTAGAGTCGCGCGATCCACCAGTTGTTGTCGCCGGATCCGTGTGCTGCGATCGCCGCCCAACCCCTGGAATCCGGTGTCCAGTCATATTCATAGACATAAATATCTGCAGGCGTTACCTGCATTAATTTCTTCGACCCCAGCTCGTTCGACGCTAGACTGGCCGACCCCGGCTTGCTCGATCCAAGATTGACCACCGCAATCCGCTGCTCGAAAGTTTTCTCGCCCATCACACCAGCGAGCGGCGTCATCGGTTGCAGCGGTCCCGCCACGCGCGGCATATCCTCTATATAAAGAATCGCGAGCTTCGTTCCGTCCGGTGAAAAACGCGGCGTCTCGGCATATCCCCTGAAATCAGCGAGCTTCACCAGACTACTGCCGTCCGCCGATGCGCTCCATAATTGCGAGGCAGGCGCGTCTCCAGGCAAATCGTCCAGCCACGCGATGTGGTGGCTATCGGCAGACCAGGTGACATCGCGCGCCGCCGTTTGGTCGGGCGCGATGACCTGCGACGTCCCATCTCGTAGGGTTGTCACCGAAAGCTGGCCATCTACAATGTATGCGACTTGCGCCCCGTCGGGTGAAATCGCCACCTGATCAATCTTCTTGATAGACGGTAATGAATCAACCGCCGCAGCTACACGATCCTGCGCGGCCGCCGTAAAGCCAATAAAAATAAGGGGAAACAATAGAGCAAGAATAAATCTCGGATGCCTCATAGTGGAGAAAGAGTATACACACCCTTTGTTGACAGCGAAACTAGCGAGGTAAACGAAGGGCGACTGGGGCACCGTGCCTAAGCAGAGAAGTTCTCTCCGAAGGCACTGCGTGACCGTCCGAGTGGAGTCGCTGGCTGGCCCACTGGTCTTGAGTACTCAGCGGAGATCCGGATGAACGGATGCCCCTACACGAGCGCGAAATAATCTTCCTTCCTGCCCGTAACCTTTTCCTGGCCCACCAGTTTATAAAGTTAGAGGGATGATGGGCGGCAGAATACCGGCATCGGCAGGGCGCGGTTTGCAGGCGGATGAACGTCTGCTGGTGGAGGCTGCCCAAAAAGATCCGGCGCGCTTTGTCGATCTCTACGATCTTCACTTCGAACTGGTGTACGCGTTCGTCTCGCGCCGGGTCGGAAGCCGCGATGTCGCGGAGGATCTGACGTCGGAGGTGTTCCACAAGGCGTTGGCTAATTTGCATCGCTTCGAATGGCGGGGAGTTCCATTTGGGGCGTGGCTGCTCAAGATTGCCGCAAATGCGATCACAGATCAGGGGAAACGCAGCGCACGAGAGCTGAGCTTTGAGGATCCGCCGGAAATCAGTGAGAAGCCGCGAATGGAGCAGGCGCAAGACCTGGCCCGACTGTTCCGGCTGGTGAACGAGCTTCCTGAAGATCAAAGAAATGTGTTGGTGATGCGTTTTGCCGAGGGGAAGAGCATACGCGAAACTGCGCAGCAATTAAGAAGGAGTGAAGGCGCGGTGAAGCAACTGCAATTCCGGGGACTGCAGAACTTAAGAGTCCAGCTCGAATCTGGAGCCAGTAAACCGCGAATGGCACAGAGGAAGACGAAGGAAAAGTACAAAAAGGAAAGCAAGACTATTGGTGGGAAGAATGGTTAAGCGCAGTCTGGTCGAACAACTCGATGCGCTCGTGCAGGGGATCCTTGAGAATCCTCGCGCACGGTTGCCGCAGGCAGATGCGGAGGTCTCCGCACTGTCGCGCATCGCCGTCGAGTTGCGCAGTCTGCCGCGACCCGACTTCAAAGTACATCTGAAAGCAGAACTGAGAAGGAGAAAATCGATGACAACCGTAGCTGAACCCTCAGCCGCCGTTCGCGCAGTCGCGGCGCCAATCCTAACCTTCAATGATGTGGCCAAAGCCATTGAGTTCTACAAGCAAGCTTTTGGAGCCAGAGAAACCATGCGTTTCCAGATCGGCGAGAGTGTCGCGCACGCCGAGATCATGATTGGGAACTCAACCATTAAGCTCGCGGAAGAGTGGCCCGAAGGCGGCCGTTTCAGTGCGGAAACGCTGGGACAGTCCCCGATCAGCATTGCGCTCGAGGTCGAAGATGTGGATGCGTTCGCCGGGCGAGCGGTCACCGAGGGGCTTAAGATGACCAAGCCGCCGCGAGATGAGTTCTATGGCCGTCGCGACAGCGGATTCGTCGATCCCTTCGGCTACAGCTGGAGGGTTTATACGGTGAAAGAGGAGATGTCGGTTGAAGAGATGCATCGCCGATTCGAGTCCATGCAACACGCAGGGACCGGCAGCAAGCCAACGGTCGATCCGATTCCGAAGGGCTATCGCACCGTGACTCCGTACCTGGTAGCGCGAGATGGACCGGCGTTGCTGGAGTTTGTGAAGCAGGCCTTCGGTGCCGAGGAAATATTCCGAGGGGTGGGAGGCGCGGGCGGACTGCACGCCGAGGTTCGCATCGGCGATTCCATGCTGATGATGGGCGGCGGGATTCCAGGGCGTGAATTTCGCTCCACCGCGAATACACACGCGCTCCACATCTACGTGGAAGATGCCGATGTGGCTTATCAGAGAGCATTGGCTGCGGGAGCGTCGTCGCTTGGCGAGCCCCAGGACCAGGAGTACGGTGAGCGCTCTGCCAGCGTGAAGGACCCGGCGGGTAATTACTGGTACATTGCAACCCATAAAGGCGAGAGCTACGTTCCCAAGGGCCTCAACGACGTCAACGTGTACATGCATCCGCTGCGAGCCGCCCCGGTCATCAGCTTCCTAAAACGAGCATTCGGCGGGCGGGAGATTGCGAAGTACGCATCGCCCGATGGCGTCGTGCACCACGCCGAAATCCGTGTGGGAAGCTCGTTGGTGGAGATGGGCGAGTCGCACGGGAAATATCCGCCGATGCCCACGATGTTCTACCTTTACGTGCCGGACTGCGACGCCGTTTACCACCGTGCCTTGGCTGCCGGAGCCACCTCAATCTCCGAACCCGCCGACCAGCCTTATGGTGACCGCAGCAGCGCCGTAAAGGATGCGTTCGGCAATCAATGGTACATCGCGACCCACTTCAGGGACGTGAGTTCTTAACTTCGACAACTTACAGTGACAGGAGTAAGTCGGCGACATTCGCTCTCTGATGCTAGCGGGCGTGTCGGCGGCGACCCAATATTGAGGCCTCGATTGGTTTTTGGGGATTCATCGCATGCTATTGGACCCAAATGGCCCAAAACTGACCATCCAAGAATCGCCGATAGAATGGAATTTGGACCACATCCGGGAGACACGGCCCGGATCGAGTGGATCGATCATTCGTTAACAGCTTTGGAATGAAATGGCGGGGACGACGAGACTCGAACTCGCGGCCTCTGCCGTGACAGGGCAGCGTTCTAACCAACTGAACTACGTCCCCTTTTGTTTCGTGCGGAAACCGCACAGAACATCTGTCCATGTTCCGTTCTTGAATTTTAGCAGACCAAATTCAGGTCTGTACAGACCGAGCGCCCCATTTTCAATTTTTCAATTGCCGATCAGGCGAAGGCGTCGACGTCCGCTTCGGATGTGAAGGTCCCGAATCGTGCCCCCGCGTCTCGGCTCTGCCCAGTCATTCTCAGAATTGCGTTTCCTCGCCAATCACTTTTGTATTACCGCAGCCACTTCCCTTCCTCGCGGGTTTGGCCAACAATAGAGCTTTCCGGTGGGCATTCCCCTGTGGCCAATATTTCAATCAACACCGACCCTGGCACAATGGCTGTAGCGATTGAACGCTATTTCAACGTCGCCCTTTTTCTGCTCGTGCTCAGTGGTTTTGCCACTCTCGCCTCGACCGGCGAACTCGATCTTCCCGCCGTCGTTCTCGTCGGCACCGCGCTTCTGTTCCGCGGATACCTGCTTGTAAGGCACCTGGACTTTGTCATTCCCGAGCGTTGGACCAGTTATCTCACGCTGGTCTACGTTCTCGTCTATTTCGGAGATTACTTCTTTCTCACACGCAGCTTCCTGACGGCAACCGTGCATCTGGTTTTGTTCCTCATGGTCGTGCGCTTGTTCTCCCTGCAGCGGACCCGCGATCACTACCTACTCGCAGTGCTCTCATTTCTGATGGTGCTGGCCTCGGCCGTGCTCACCGTTGCCAGCGTATTTGTGTTCGCCTTTGCCGGATTCCTGCTGGTGGCCGTCATCACCTTTGTGCTGATGGAAATGCGGCACTCTATTGCACAGGAAGCGGCGATTGCGCAGGCTCCCGGCATCCCTGACTTCCACCAACGAATGACTTACTCGCTGCTGGCGATCGCTCCCGCTCTCATGCTCTTAATCCTCGCGGGAGGCTTCCTGATTTTCTTTTTTCTGCCCCGGGTTTCGTCCCGCTATCTTACCGCCTATACCCCAGCCAGCGACCTCTCCACAGGCTTCACAGATCGCATTCAACTTGGCAGAATCGGTCAAATCCAGCAGTCCAGAGCTGTTGTCATGCACGTCGAGATCGAAAATGACACACAAGGCATTTACGATCTGAAGTGGAGAGGCGTGGCTCTCGACGCCTTCGACGGTAGGGCCTGGTCGAATTCTTTTGGGTCGAGAGAGCTTCCTTCATCGGGAAACGGAAGCTATCGGCTGACAACCGGCCCGGATCGCGCGGCCCCTACCGTAAGTCCCACCCGCTCCATTCATTATCGCGTCCTCATGGAGCCAATCGGGAGCAACGTCTTTTTTCTGGCCGAGAAGCCGCGACGCCTTTCCGGAAATTATCGCCTGATCAGTCTCGACCCCGGGGGAGCCGTTTACAACCTTGACATCGACCACCCCATCAGCCGCTATGAGGCCGAATCGGAACTGCCGGAAATCGACCCCGATCAGCCGCTGCGCCTTTCGGGCAGCACCATGCCCGAGGGTGCCGATAAATACCTCAAATTGCCGCCGCTCGATATTCGTATATCGCAGCTCGCGGAACGGATCACCGCATCATCTTCGGGTAATTACGATAAGGCCCTGGCAATCGAGCAATACTTGCGTACCCACTTCGGATACACATTGGAGCTGCCGCGCAGCCAGCCGCGGGATCCGCTAGCGAACTTTTTGTTTGAAAGAAAGGAAGGCCACTGCGAGTATTTCGCGAGTTCTATGGCAGTAATGCTGCGTACTTTGCGCATCCCATCGCGTATCGTAAATGGATTCCGAAGCGGCGAATTTAATGACCTGACCGGCCAGTATGTGATCCGCGCCAGCAATGCCCACTCTTGGGTGGAAGCTTATTTTCCAGAATCCGGCTGGATCAGCTTCGACCCGACGCCAACGGGAAGCCTGCCCACTCGGACGGGCTGGTCAAGACTTGGACTCTATGCAGATGCCGCGGCCTCTTTCTGGCGCGATTGGATTATCAACTACGATACCAGTCACCAGCACACGTTGGGAAAAGAGGCGGCCTCCAGCAGTCGCCGACTCCTCGATGATGTACTCCACTGGATCAACAGACAGCACCTGGCGTTGCTGCGGTTAGCCCGGCGCACTCAAAATCACATCACCAGTTTTCCCGCGCGCTGGCTGGGCGGTCTGATTACAGCAGCCGCTGCGCTGATTGTTCTGCTGAATCTTCGGCGTCTGCTCGTTGCTCTACGAGCTCACCGCCTGCGATTGCACCCCGAGCGCGCCCCGCGCGAATCCTCCGCGCTTTGGTATGACCGGATGGTGCGACGAATGGCCAAGCTTGGTTGGCGTAAGTCGCCTTACCAAACCCCAGCGGATTTTGTCGCGGCTATCCAAGAACCTGTATTAAGGACAAAGGTCGCGAGGTTTACGCGGCATTACGAATCCGCGCGTTTTGGCAGGGCGGTCGATGACGCCGCGATTTTGCCCAAGCTCTTCGATGAAATCACTGCAGGCGATCAATAAACATCCAAGACAACTGCGGACCACACGCCCGTTTAGAACCGGAAGACCATGCCGGCCCCAACGTAATAATTGTGCATCCGGCTGTTGCTGGTGTCGACGTTCAGCACCGGCTCTCCAGAGTAGAAGTCTCGCGCTTCCCCCCGTACACCCCAGTGGTGCCAGATCCAGACATCCAAACCCGCACCAAACTGCACTACTCCCGTATTCGATCCGGTCGGTCCGAGGTTCGGCCCGTAAAAGTTGTCTCGCGGTGCTTCTCGGAAGCGTCCATAGCCTCCGCCCACGCTGACCCAAGGACTGACACTATCCCGAGAAAAGATATTTACCCGCAGCGACGGTGTGATAAACAGTGCCCCGATGTCGGTCGGAATCCCGTGATAGGGCGTATTCAGATCCATCCGAGGATAAAGTGCGATCGGTACCTCTACGCGGATTCCGAAAATCCCCGCCGTTTTCAGCAAGTGGCTGTAGTTGCCGGCAATCGTTTCCTCGTTCCCGAAATGCAGGGGAGGATTGTATGAAAAGCCCGTGTTCAGAACGGTCTGCGTGCTGACGAACGTTCTACCCGCTGTGATCGAAATATCATTGCTCTGTGCCGAAGCGCTGCTCGCAAGCACCACGACCGTCACGATCATGCCCAAAAGGCGTTTTACCGGCATTATTCCTCCGCAGTATCGAGGCATGTAGTTTGTTTTCACAAGACTAACACGGGCCGCACTGATGAGCGACATTTGCAGGTTACCGCCGTGATCCCCATGCGATGGCCTGCGCGTCACGCCGCGATATCCGCGCGCCGGATGCTAGAATTGCTCAAGTCTCTGTTCGCCGCTGACTTCCTAGAATTTAAAGATGCCGATTAAAGAAACCATATCCGTAACCCCGCCGCCCGGCGCTCCTACCCCTGCCGTTCCCGCCAAGGTGGGATTTGTCAGTCTCGGTTGCCCCAAGAACCTCGTCGATAGCGAGGTCATGATGGGCATGTTAGTCCAGGCCGGAGCCCAGCCAACCGCGGCGGCCGAAGATGCCGATATCATCGTCGTCAATACCTGCTCGTTTATCGGCAGCGCGCAACAGGAATCGGTAGATAAAATCCTCGAAATGGCCCGCCAGAAAACCGGTGGCAAAGCGAAGAGGCTCGTCGTTGCCGGCTGTCTGGTCGAGCGCTTTCGCGATGAGATCCAAAAAAACATTCCCGAGGTAGATGCTGTAGTTGGCACCGGCGAGTTGGACAAAATCCTCGCCGCCGCTGGCTTGGCTCCTGCATTTTCGAGTCCCAGCCCCTTCAATATTCTGACCTCGCGGCCTGAGGGCGATCATCGCCGCGAACACGGACGCTTCGCGCGTGACGCCTGGGACGGCGCTATTTCCGATCTCCCGAACTATCTTTACGATGAAAACACGCCGCGCGTCCTTGCGACGCCTAGTTATTCCGCCTATATCAAGATCGCCGAGGGCTGTGACCATCCCTGCACATTCTGCATTATTCCCCAGCTTCGCGGACAATTTCGCTCGCGCCGTTTCGAGTCCGTAGTCGCCGAAGCCGAGCGGCTATCCCAATCGGGCGTTCGTGAAATCACTCTCATCGGTCAGGATACGACATGCTACGGCGAAGACCTTGGCCTGAAAGATGGCTTGGCGCTGCTGCTTGAGAACCTGGCTGGCATCGAGGGACTGCAGTGGATCCGCTTCCTCTACGCCTATCCCAACAAGATCACCGGCCGCCTGCTCGACACCATCGCCGCCCATGACAACATTTGCTCCTATATTGATGTTCCCCTGCAGCACGCCTCGTCGAGCGTCCTGAAGCGCATGAAGCGTGGCGGCGGCGCGGATGTGTTCCTCCGCTCGATCGAGAAGATGCGCCGCGTCATTCCCGGCGTTACCCTCCGCACCTCGTTCATCGTGGGCTTCCCCGGCGAGACCGAAAAAGAATTCGAGGAGTTGCGCAGTTTCGTAAAAGAAGCGTCTTTCGACTGGATGGGCACATTCGGCTATTCCGACCAGGAAGGAGCCCGGGCCTTCGATGACGACAAGAAACTTTCAGAGCGCGAGATTGAGAGCCGTCGCAAGTCGTTGATGGCGACTCAACAAAAGATCAGCCGCGCGAAAAAGAAAGCGCTGGTCGGCCAGGAGTTCGACCTACTCCTCGAAGGCACTTCGAGCGAATCTGACCTCCTGTTAGAAGGCCGTACTTCCATGCATGCTCCCGAAATCGACGGCAAGGTCTTGGTCAACGACTATCCCGCGGGAAACGAGCCAAAAGACGGTGAATTTTATCACTGCCGCATCACCGCCGCCCACGACTATGATCTGATAGCCGAGATTATTTAAAATCAGAAGTAAGAAGTCAAATTGAAGAAGTAGAACCCTTCAACAGTAGTCGCTCTTGCTTCTGCAATTTTGACTTTTGACTTCTGCAATTCCCTTATGCCCCGCAAACGCACCATCAAACTTCGCTGCCCGATCTGCAAGATGCCCGTAAAGGCCGACGAACCCGACTTCCCTTTCTGCAGCGACCGCTGCCGCTCCATCGATTTAGGCAAGTGGGCCACCGGAGCCTATGTGATTCCGTCAACCGAAACCGAGGACGCTGAAGGCGCGAGCCCACTCGCCAACCCCGACGACACAGAAGAAAACTCCTAGTGAAACCCCAGTCAGAGTCCGCAGGCGCAAGTGACCCGCAATCCCCAACCGCGCCCTCCGACCGTAGCGCCGGCGTCCCGCCGGCGGTTACGGGGGCGTCTCGCCCGCACGCCCCGCTCTGGGCCACACTGACCGCTACCTTCTTCGGCATTGGCCGCCTCAAACCCGGCCCCGGCACCTGGGCATCCGTAGCCACGGTCATAGCCTGGGCGCTGATCGTTTCCCGCATTCCGCTCGGAGCTCGGACCGGGTCAACAATAGCGGCCGCCGCCGTCATCACGCTCATCGGGATCCCGGCCGCCACGCGCGTAGCGGGAGCTGCTGCCGTGAAGGATCCCCAATTCGTAGTCATCGACGAAGTCGCCGGCCAACTCGTCGCACTCATTGCGGTCCCGCTCGAATGGAAAACGTTTCTTGCGGGCCTTATACTCTTTCGTGTCTTCGATATTCTGAAGCCGTTTCCAATCCGCCGACTGGAACGGCTCCCTGAAGGCACGGGCATTGTGGTGGATGATCTTGGCGCGGGGCTATACGCGCTCGTCATCATGCATCTTCTGCTGCACTTTGAAC
Organism: uncultured Acidobacteriaceae bacterium; assembly: GCA_963821295.1. Taxonomy (GTDB): domain Bacteria; phylum Acidobacteriota; class Terriglobia; order Terriglobales; family Acidobacteriaceae; genus Acidiflorens. Next base: position 82,677 of record CAWGDB010000008.1, read on the forward strand.
TTCTAATAAGGTAGTTCTGGCCCGCCGGAAAAAACTCATGAGTATCTCGGATCGTCTGCTGGGAAAGAAAGCCGTCAACGGCAAGCCGCACATCGACGCGGTCGCTCCCGCTTTGGCCTTGCCCGGCGGCGAGGTTCGCATCATCGGCAAGAGCCTGCGTCCACCCGAACTGCGCCGTCCGAGCGTGCGATTTGGCGAAGTCGAGGGCTCCGTTCTAATCAGCTCCGACGATTTCGTCATCGCCCGCGTCCCCGAGGGCGCGGCCTCCGGATCGGTCGTTGTCGGCACCAACGGGCATGTAAGCAATGCTCACGCCATCAAAGTGGCCACTGCGGTTGCCGAGAATCTCCATCCCGTTACCAGTCCCGCGCTCGACCGCGAAGGCAATCTCTACGTAACGTTTTCGGGATCGCGCGGCCAAAAAGTTCCCGTTGCCATCTTCAAGATTGACATCAACAACGAGATCAAACCGTTCCTTGAAGAGATGATGAATGCAACCGCGATCGCCTTCGACCGCGACCGCCAGATGTATGTCTCCTCACGCCACGACGAGACTATTTACAAGGTTGCGCCGAATGGAACCGTGTCGTCCTACGCCGAGGGTATGGGTGTGGCGACTGGTATCGCCTTCGACCGTGACGAAAATCTCTACGTGGGCGATCGCAGCGGAACCATCTTCAAGATCGCCCGCGACCGCCAGATTTTTGTTTTTGCAACGCTCGAGCCGAGTGTTTCCGCCTATCACATGGCAATTGGCCCGCTAGGCGACCTGTTCGTGACCGGGCCCACCACCTCCAGCTTCGATGCGGTTTACAAGATCGATCCCCACGGCAGCGTGTCCGTCTTCTATCGAGGACTAGGCCGCCCACAGGGTTTGGCTTTTGATGTAGACGGCAACATGTATGTGGCAGCGTCGCTCGCCGGCAAGCGGGGCATCGTAAAGATCACGCCCCAGGGTAAAGCCAACCTCGAAGTGGCCGGTCAGGGCTTGGTTGGATTAGCCTTCGCGCCCGGCAAGTCCGCGTTCCTTGCAACCAACAGCGCGGTCTACCACATCGCCTGGAATATCGCCGGCCTGCCCTTACCGCCGGTATAGGCACGTTTCGCGCGCTATCATTCCAGAAGCTCAGTCTGCCTTAGTTGTCCAGAAATCCCCAGGCACGCGGCCCCATCAGTACTTCTTCCCGCTCCAGTTCATCGATCCAATCAACGACCGCCTTTTCCACCACGGCGGATAACGGATAGAACTGAAATCCAGACCTCGCATCTGTGCTGTGCCGGACGGTTGCCAAAATCTCAAATCGCTCAGACGTCGAGCGCGGCGCGATGACGACCGTTTCACCCACCAGGGGCGCGCCACAAACCAGGACCGACATTCCGGAACGGCTCACGTCAAGACTCATACCCCGCGTAACTGTCGGACCAAATCGCAAAAAGCGCGTTACTCCAACCGCGATGGAGGAAACATATCTAGGCTCGCACCGGCCCCGATAGGTCGGCGCGCCGAGCGCCACACTCCGGGTTTTGACGTACATTTCGAAGTGCCCTCCAGGAGACGCGTCCTTACAACCATGCGTCCCAAGAACAATGTTTCGGAACGATTCGTCCTAAGAAGGTAGCTTCCCTCCCCACGCACACCCCGCCTGCAGGCAGACCCGAATCACTTCCAGCAGTTCGCCGTTGTCGGCCGGTTTCTGAAAGAAAGCAACCGCTCCGGATTCGAGCGTGCGTTTCTCGTTGGATTGGGGATCCCGCGCCGTCAGCACAATCACCGGAATCGAAGCCAGCGCCGGAAATTGTTGCAGGTGCCGCAACACGGCAAATCCATCTCCCGCAGGCAATCCCAGATCGAGCAGAATGACATCGGGACGCTCCTTCTGCGCCAGCGCCAGCGCCGAATAGCCGTCGCACGCGGCTACTGTCTCATAGGAGTTTGCTCGCAGGCGTAGATTCAGGGCTTGGCGAAGAGTCGGATCGTCATCCACGATCATGATCTTGGCCCGATGTACGGGTTTCGTTATCTTCGTTTCTTCAATTGCCGTCAGAAGTTCCATGGTCACTCTCCTTGGTATTCCTAAGATCAACGTTCATGCGCTTCTGCTGACTGGCTAGCCCCGTCAGTATCATTTCGTTGACGCGATTCGCGATCGACCGCACCTGTTGTTCCAGAGTTTGCGCCGGTGATGCCATGCCCGCTCCCACCGCTTCCGCCGTTAGCTGAACTGAGCCCGCTCCTCGGAGCTGCGGCAAACCGCCCACTTGCTCCCTGATTCGCCGGAGCATAATGCCCACCCGCTCCATGTCGGTCGAGGCCACCACAAAGAACGTCTCGGCCGCCCGCGCGCTCCCCATCGGTGGAAGCACCAGGTCCTTGTCGACGTAAACACAGCGCCGCAAAACCTCCAGCACATGCTCACAAGTTTCTTTCCAGTTCCCCAGAGGCGGCGTGGTCAACGGCGTCAGATCCATGCGAACCAGCACGAATGACGGTCGCAGCCGTCCCTCATCGGTGATCACCGGAGACAACAACCCTGCCAGCGAATACACCGGCAAGTGGAACGAGAATGTAGTTCCGCTTCCCTGCTCGCTCACGGCCCACATGCGGCCGCCATGCAAGGACACAATCTCCTTCGCGAGGTAGAGTCCCAACCCCAGCCCGCTGCGATTGCCATCCGCCGTTTCCGGATCCTGAAACAGACGCTCAAAGATCCTCGGCAACGCCTGCGGGCTGATCCCCCTTCCCGTATCGCTGACCGAAACATACACCGCACTCTGGTCCGTCTCGACCATGCAAGCCTTGGTCAGGACCGAACCATCGGCGGGCGTGAACTTGATCCCGTTGTCGATCAAATTGATCAAAACTTCCAGGATGCGATCGGGATCGGCATGCACCAGCGGAATCGCCGGATCGACCGCCGCTTCGAGCCGGACCCGCTTCTGCTCGGCCGTCGGCCGCATCATCGCAAGCGCCTGCTCGATCAGTTCGCCAATCGAAATGCACCGCGGCTCGATGCGCAGCTTCCCGCTCTCGGCTCGCGTCGCCTCCAGCAGGTCGCGAATCATGGCATGTAACTGCGTCACACTCTTCAGCACCGTTCGCAAATGCTCGGTCTGTTCCCCCGCCAGCGGCCCGGCCAGCCCATCCAGAAGAAGCGTCACGTATTGATGAATGCAGGTCAGCGGCGTGCGCAACTCATGCGACACATGGGACAGAAACTGATTCTTGAATTCAAGCTGTTGCTTGCGAGTCATATCGAGCGCGCGCAGCAGCCCCTGCCGCTCGATCGCATACCGCAGCGCCCGGTCCAGTTGCCTGCTCGTGATATCGCCCTTGATCAGGTAATCCTGTACGCCGAGATGCATGGCCTTCATCGCCAGCTCTTCGTCGTCCTGTCCGGAAAGAATCACCACTGGAACATTCGGAGCACCCTTCAGCACCCGCCGAAAGGTCTCCGCTCCACGGCTGTCGGGCAGGTTCAGGTCAAGCAGAATCAGCGCAGGAGTTTCGGACTTCAACGAAAGCAGCGCCTCCGAGAGCCGGTGCACGCAATCCACCCGAACCGGAGGATCGGTCTCGACTAGCCGCAGCCGTACCAGATCCGCATCTCCGGGATTGTCCTCAATCAGCAAAACATTCGTAGACTCCATTCCCATCGTGGCACTCCTTCAGGCAGTCAAGATGTAGTGAATCCTTAAATGCCGTAGTGAATTCCCCACCGCTAACAGTTCGACGGTTCTTGGTTGGCTGCGGTCCCGCTAGCACGAAAACCGAGTATCAGGCAGCGATGGCGCGTGCCCGCCATAGATTCCCTATCGGAGCGATCAGAGCGCCCTTGAGACGCGAAAGACAGAAACCACATAGCAGCAGGACAACAGAAAGCTGCCCAAAAGGCCACGCGCGAAAGGACGTAGATGAAGATTCAAATTTGCGCAAGCGGCTCTTCACGGGATTAACCTGATTTCCGGAGTCGAAGCCGAATCTGACCCTCCATCGACTATCTAATCCCGGTTGACCCCGCTGTTCTGATTGCCTACCATTACGCCTTCACAGGTGAGGGCCCCTTCGGCAACGCTCTGGGCAGGTCCGCACCACACGACCACTTCATGGACATGGTTGGGCAAACTGTTTCCCATTACCGCGTGCTGGGAAAGTTGGGCGGCGGCGGGATGGGAGTGGTCTACGAGGCGGAAGACATGCGCCTTGGACGCCACGTCGCGCTCAAGTTCATTCCCGACCACCTCGTCAAGGACAAGCGCTCGCTCGACCGGTTTACCCGCGAAGCCCGAGCGGCATCGCAACTCAACCATTCCAACATCTGCACGATTCACGACATCGACGACAACGGCGGTCATCCGTTCATCGTGATGGAAAAGCTGGAGGGCGAGAGTCTGAAGCAGCATATCCGTGAGCACTCCACCGGACGCGGAATGGAAATCGATGAGCTACTCGACATCGCCATCCAGGTCGCCGACGCGCTGGCGGCGTCGCATGCAAAGGGCATTGTGCATCGCGATATCAAGCCCGCAAACATTTTTCTCACGCCCAATGGGCAGGTGAAGATTCTCGACTTCGGACTGGCCAAGCTCGCCAAGGATGGCAGACTCGGCACCGCGACCGACTCGTCTTTGGAGGAATCGCTCACACAAGTCGGGGTAATTCCGGGAACGGCCGTCTATATGTCGCCGGAGCAGGCACGATCCGAGGATCTCGACGTCCGCAGCGATATTTTTTCCTTTGGCGTGGTGCTGTATGAGATGGCCACGGGCAAGAAGCCCTTCACGGGAACTAACGTGGTGACTACTCTGCACGCCGTCCTCAATCAGAAACCGGCGCCGCCCCGCTCGGTGAATCCGGCAGTGCCGGCGGAACTGGAAGCCATCATCGGCAAGGCGATGGAGAAAGACCGGGCCAAGCGATATCAGAATGCCTCCGAGATGAAAAGAGATCTGGCGCGGCTGAGAAAAGAGACCGATCCTAGTCAGCGCAGCGGGCTGCGCCCGTCGCCGGCTCTGCGCATCGTGACCAGCACCTTTCAGAAGTCAAGCAGGAAGCAGGTTTGGGTCATTCTAGGACTGGCTGCGGCTCTTGTCACGGTGTTGGCGGCGCTCGGGACATGGTGGATCAAACATCGGGAAGCAACTGGCCAAGGAAGCAGTCGGCGAACAATCGCCGTGCTCCCGCTACAGAATATTGACAATGACGCCCAGAGCGAGTTCCTGCGGTTTGCGCTGGCGGACGAAATCGCAAACGCGCTGACATATTCGCATTCACTTGAGATCCGCCCTTCAGCTTCAACTCAGAAATATAGTAACGGAGAAGCGGACTCGTCGAAAATCGGGCGTGAACTGGGGGTTGGCACCATCGTAGCAGGACACTTTCTGCGCATCGACAAGATGGTCATGGTCACGCTGGAAGCGGTGGAGGTGAAAGACGACAGGCTGGTTTGGACAGGAACACTGAGTGCGCCCGCCGACAATCTGATTGCACTGCAGAATCAAATCGCAAAAAAAGTCCGCCATGAACTACTGCCTGCGCTCGGCATGGTAGGCGGATCGCTCGAAGCCAGCAGCGCTCCGGCAAATCGCGAGGCCTATGAGATGTATCTGCGAAGCACCGCCATACCCCATGATGCAGGACCCAATAAGGACGCTATCGCCATGCTGGAGAAGGCGGTGAAGCTCGACCCGAATTACGCGCCCGCATGGGAAGCGCTGGGGCATCGTTATTACTACGACGCCATCTATTCGCAGGGTGGCGCGGAAGAGTACCAGCGCTCGGACGAGGCGTATCAGAAGGCGCTTTCGCTTGAGCCGGGGCGCGCCAGTGCGGCAGGGCTGCTAGCGACGAATCTAGTTGCGACTGGAAATCTTGCCCAAGCGTATGAAGACACGCGGGCGTTGGTGAAGCGGCGTCCGGACAGTGCGTTCGCGCATTATTCGCTGGCCTATGTGCTCCGCTATGCCGGTCTGCTCGACAATGCCCAGGCTGAGTGCAATAAAGCGCGTGCGATCGATCCCAAAAATTTCAACTGGCGCTCCTGCGCGTTTGCTTTTTTTGAGCAGGGGAAGACGGGACCCGCTCTGGAGTTTCTCAACCTCGACGCCGGGTCGGAGTGGTCAAATGCAGTGAAAGTTTCCGTGCTGATGCGCCAGGGAAAGATGACCGAAGCGCGCCAGGCGGCCCAGCGCATGACGGAAAGCCCGCCGTGGATGCGGGGATTTCTGTTGGCTTGCTTCGATAAGACATCGGACATACATCGTCTGGCCGACTTGGCGCAAAAAGAGTTGCTGCCGGAACAGGATTCCGAGTTCGAGTACTACCAGGGGACGGTGCTAGCCGCGTGTGGCGAGAGGCAGGCGGCCCTGGTGTTCCTGCAAAACGCGGTGGCCGGAAAATATTGCGCGCGCCAGGCACTGCAATCGGATCCTCTGCTGGTTACGTTGCGTGGCGACGCTGAATTCCGCGAGATTGCGCAGGCGGCAGAAGAATGCCAGCAGAAATTCGTGGCCGCCGAGGGGACCTTCAAATAAGTGCGTCCGCGAACAGTTTGACTGGGGTTGGGTCCACTGCACACTTGGCCCCAAAAACGATGCCTACGAGCCAGTTCCACGGGCGTCGGGCGTCGAATCTCGAGAACGCGCAAGATATTTGCTCCTTTCTTCGTGTAAATTCCATCACATGGGGATGTTTTCGATCTTGTTTGCGTTCTTGGGGCAGCGACGCGGTTCTCTGCGTAGCCGACCGGTTCGGGATTCGGGATCCGCGACGGCGATGGCGCTCGTGCTTCTGCTGGCGGCCATGGGTGCAATGCCCGCGACCGGGCAGAGTGAGGAAAAACTGCCGGCGGACCATGCCATTGATCAACATGTTGATCATGCTGCCGATCATGCGGAGGATCATTATTACGAACCCCTGCCGCAGGACACGGGTGAGGCCGGACTCAAACTCACGCTGCGGAAGCTCGATACGACAGGGCGGCTGATGCAGGTGGTAGCGCATCCCGATGATGAAGACGGCGGGATGCTGACGCTCGAGGCGCGCGGCAGGGGCGTCGATACGCTGCTGATGACACTGACCCGCGGCGAGGGCGGACAGAATAAGCTCGGCAGCAATCTGTTTGATGAGCTGGGCGTGCTGCGGACACTGGAACTGCTGGCGGCCGACCGGTATTACGGCGTGGAGCAGCGCTTTTCGCGAGTGGCAGACTTTGGATATTCCAAAACGGCGGAAGAGACATTTCAGAAATGGCACGGGCACGACATCGCGCTCGGCGACATCGTGCGCGTGATTCGAGAGTTTCGTCCCGATGTGCTGGTGGCGCGCTTTTCGGGGACGGATCGGGATGGACATGGGCATCATCAGGCGTCGGCGATTTTGACCAAAGAGGCCTTCCGGGCGGCAGCCGATCCAAAGCGATTTCCTGAGCAAATTGCAGAAGGCTTGCAGCCCTGGCAGGCGAAGAAGCTGTACATCGGGAATGTGTGCAGCTTCGGAGCCCAGACCTGCGACCCGGACAAATACACGTTGAAGCTGAATACCGGGAAAGTCGATCCCGTGCTCGGAATGTCGTACGTGCAGTTTGCTCTGAAGGGCCTGCGGCATCAGGAGTCGCAGGGCCTCGCGGCCGTGTCAGTTCCGGATGGAGACCGGTTTACGTTTTACAAGCTGGTGGATTCGGTGATTGACTCCCCCAAAGACAGGGATGGCCACGAGCAGGACTTCTTTGACGGGATCGACACGTCACTGCCGGGACTGGCGTCGCGACTGGGAGATGAAGAGAAAAAGGTTGTGCAGCTGCGTGAGATTCACGCAAAGGTCGAAGCAGCGGAGCGGGCGGGAGATGATATGGCAGCGGTAGATGCCGATCTGACTGCCGCGCAGACCGCAGCCGAGCGGTTGACGGCTCCAATTGCCGGGCTCCCCTCTCCCGAGCGAGAGGAGACGAATCGTAGATTAGCTTATCTGATTTCCAAAATTGAAAAGGCGCGAGCGTTGGCTCTGAACGAGAAACTCGACGCACTTGTGAATTCGCCTGTTGGGGCATCCGCCGACGATGCCTTTATGGCGGTGCCGGGTGAAGCGTTTGATGTGAGTGTGAAGTTCTCAAAGCCGAACATGCGCGACGCCAGCGCAAACATACGCCTGGAATTGCCACAAGGATGGAAGTCTGAAGTTCTAAAGAAGGAGTTGATAGGCGACGAAGTCGTGATGCGCTTTCGAGTTCACGTTCCAGCAAACGCGCAAATCACCCGTCCGTATTGGCATCGCAACGATCCCGAGCGCGATACGCTGAACATTATCGACGAGCCACAATACCAAAATCTGCCCTTCCCGCCTGTTCCGGTGGAAGCGAACGCGAGCTTTGGGGAGAGTCCGGTGGTACGCGCGGTTTGCATGGTCCCGTACAAGGATTCCGCGGGCGCGGTTTCGGAGCGGCCGCTGGCCGTGGCTCCGGCATTTTCGGTGCTGCTTGATCCGGGAGAGCAAGTAATTGCGACACAAGACGGTCCGCCCTTGGCTGGAAAGGCGGACGTGGCAAGCAATCTGAAAGCAAGAGATCAAGGCGATATCAAAGGTAAGTTCAAGTTGGAAGCGCCGGACGGCTGGCAGCCAGAGCCTCCGATAACCTGGCTCACCTTTGGCGGCCAAGAATCGAAGCGGCGCGTTGACTTCAAAGTTGTTCCTGGAAACAGAAGCGAAGGGAAGGCGGAGATTTCGAGCACGTTTCAAGAAGGCGCCCGCAGCTATAAAGAAGGATATTCCGTCGTCACCCGCGATGATCTGGGGACATTTTTTTACTATCAGCCGGCAGCGCAGCACGTTTCGATCGTGGATGTGAAAGTGCCGAAGAACTTGAAGCTCGGCTACATCATGGGAGCCGGTGATGACATTCCGACCGTGCTAAAGCAGATCGGAATGAATGTCACAATGATCCCGCCGGAGAAATTAGCCACCGAGGATTTGAGCAGGTATCAGACGATCGTGCTCGGCATCCGGGCCTATGACACGCAGAAGGAAGTGATCGCCAATAACAAACGCCTGCTCGATTACGTGCAGGACGGCGGACGGCTGGTGGTCCAGTACAACACGCTGGGGTTCGGCCCTACTGCAGGCGATTTCAATTCGGGCAAATACACCCCATATTCGGCAACACTCAGCCGCGCTCGCGTATCCGTCGAAGAGGCGCCGGTGAAAATCCTCGATTCGTCGAGCGACATTTTCCATTATCCGAACGAAATTACCGGGAAGGATTTTGACGGCTGGGTGCAGGAGCGCGGACTCTATTTCATGTCGCAGTGGGACCCGCATTTCACACCGTTGCTTGAGTCGCATGATCCGGGAGAAGCGGAACAAAAAGGTGGGTTGCTGATGGCGCACTACGGCAGGGGAACATATATCTACTGCGCTTATGACTTCTTCCGGCAATTGCCGGCAGGGGTGCCGGGCGCGGTGCGGTTGTTCGTGAATCTGGTAAGCGCCGAACCCCAGTAGCTCCCTATCACGTCGTTGCGGTAGGCTTCATCCACCCATGCCCATCGAGAACTCGGCAGAGCAATCCGCCGCGGGAACACCGCTGGTGCGCGGCATCAGCCTCAGTTCGGCGACCGCGCTGAACATGATTGACATGATCGGCGTTGGACCGTTCATCACGATCCCACTGATTGTGTCGGCAATGGGCGGCCCGCAGGCGATGCTGGGCTGGGTGCTGGGCGCGTTTCTAGCCATCTGCGACGGACTCGTGTGGGCAGAGTTGGGCGCGGCGATGCCTGGGTCGGGGGGATCGTACTGGTATTTGAAAGAGATCTACGGGCCGCAGAAGCTGGGGCGGCTCATTTCCTTTCTTTTTATCTGGCAACTGTCGTTCAGCGCGCCGCTTTCGATTGCTTCGGGTGCGATTGGACTGTCGCAGTATGCGGCTTTTTTCTGGCCGGGCCTGGAACGCGTCTGGTCGACGCGCACGGGGAATCTCACTCTTCCGCTGGTTGGAACTCTGCAACTGACCTGGGTCGCGATGCCGGCGACGCTGGTGGCGATTGGCGTCTGCGCGCTGACCGCTTTCCTGCTTTACCGGCGCATTACCGCGATTTCGCGGCTGAGCAAACTGCTGTGGCTCGGCGTGATGGGGACGATCGGGTGGATCATCTTTACCGGACTCACTCATTTCAACGCGCATCAGGCCTTTGATCTGCCTCCGGGAGCGTTTACGTTTTCGCGCGACTTCTTTCACGGGCTGGGCGGCGCAATGCTGATCGCCTCGTATGACATTGGCGGATATTACAACGTTTGCTTTCTCGGAGACGAAGTCAAGGACCCTGGGAAAAATATTCCGCGGGCATTGTTGCTCTCCATTCTGGCGGTCGCGTTTCTGTATATCGTGATGAACATCAGTATTCTCGGGGTCATTCCGTGGCGGGAACTGGCGCAATCGGGAGCGTCGAACAGCAAGCTGTACGTGGTCTCGACCATGATGCAGCGCATCTACGGGCAGGGCGCGGCTTCGGTGATTTCGGTGCTGGTCATGTGGACGGCGTTCGCCTCGGTGTTTTCGCTGACGCTGGGGTATTCGCGAGTGCCATATGCGGCAGCACTCGACGGGAATTATTTTCGAGTCTTCGCCCGCGTGCATCCCGTGCATCGGATCCCGTACGTTTCGGTCCTGGCGCTAGCGGGAGTGGCAGCGCTGTTCTGTTTTTTGCGACTGGCGGATCTGATTGCGTCCCTGATCGTAATCCGCATCGTGCTGCAATTTCTGGTCCAGAGCATCGGAGTGATTATCTTGCGGGTTCGACAGCCGGAGCTGCCGCGTCCATTTCGAATGTGGCTATATCCTCTTCCGGCGTTGATCGCCGCGGCAAGCTTTGTTTTTATTCTTGTTTCGCGCCGAAACTTCTTGCGCGAAGTTCGCTACGCCGGAGTGATTTTGGTGGTGGGGCTGGCGATCTACATGGTGCGCTCGTGGCGGCGCGGAGAATGGCCGTTTCCAGCATTGGCTCCAGGCTCGAGGCTCTAGGCCCTGCGGCCCGGACCCTTGGCTCCAGTGTGCGCCGCCTGAGGCGCGCCCGGGGGCCCAAAGCCCAGAGCTAGGCACGGAATTCAGGTTTGAATTAGCATCGTGATTATCTCTCAGGAGGTACCGCCGAAATGAAAAGTGGAATCTTCCGCGTAATGTGCCTGGGCGCAGCGCTGGCATCTTGCGCGGCTGGAGTGGGTTGCTTCTTCCATCATCCCCATCGGGTCTACGACGCATATTACAACGACTACCACAATTGGAACGACCACGAGGTGGATTACTACCATCGCTGGGCTCAGGAGATGCATCGCGATCCGGGGCGCGATTTTCGCAAGCTTCCTCCGGATGAGCAGGAGGAGTACTGGAAGTGGCGGCATAATCAGGACGACCATCACGGTCATCACTGAAGTGCTGAATCGAAGTGCTGATTGAGGGGCTGATTAAAGCCCTGAATTGCAATCTCATCTGCCTGGAGGCGATATGAAAAAGCTGTTTTCGTTGGCCATGCTGCTGGCATTCTGCAGTTTGTGCGTTGCGCAAGCGAAAGACGAACCAAAAACTATTACGCAGATTCTCGACGCCGGCGTGAAGGTTATTGAAAGTGAGTTCGTACCGGCAGCCGAGGCGATGCCGGAGGACAAATACGGCTTCGCGCCGACCGCGGGTGAATTCAAAGGCGTGCGCACGTTTGGCCAGCAGGTGAAACATGTGGCCGCAGTGAATTACATGGTGGCCGCGGCCATCCTGGGCGAAAAGCCGCCGCTGGAGTTGGGCGGCGAAAATGGGCCGGACAACATCAAGTCCAAGGCGGAAATTGTGAACTTCGCCAAGGACTCGTACGCGTACGCCCATAAGGCAGTGGCCACGATCACGGCCGAGAATGCTATTGCGCAGGTCAAGAGTCCATTTGGCGAGGGAAAGACGTCACGGATGGGACTGGCAACCGTCTTCGCCTGGCACGGATTCGATCACTACGGACAGATGGTGGAATATTTGCGTATGAACGGAATAATTCCGCCAGCAAGCCGGTAACGTGGGCGGATAAGTACGGCTGTGTGGTAGATACGGTCGTGTGGTGGCGGGGCTGTGCCCCGCGACGGTGCAGGGCCCGGTCAGCAGACGGACGCCGTTCCCACCTTGTCCTATTTCTTGGCGCCAGGGTAATGCTTGCGCCAGTCCGCTCCATCGCGCCCGCCATGCGTGGCAATCTGGGTAAACAGGAGTTCGGCGGGTAGGCGGCGCTTTACAAGGTGCGCAGCGATTCTCTGCTTCACCCGTTTCACTGGAACCTTCGGGTCGAGGAAGACAAGCACCGAGGGGCCAGCACCGCTAAGCGCCGCGCCGAAGATGCCCGACTCTCCCGTCAACTCCTTGAGCGCGGGCAGCAGCGGGCAGAGTGGCGCGCGATAGGGCTGGTGAATGCGGTCTTCAAGAGCGGCCGGCAGCAGATCCGGACGGCCATTCGCGAACGCCGAGAGCAACAGCATCGAGTTCTGGATGTTGGTGACCGCGTCGGCGCGCGAGTACTGGAAGGGCAGCACACGGCGGGCCTGCTCGGTGGAGAGCGGTGCCTCCGGAACAGCCAGCAGCAGCGGCCACTTCCCTTTCGGCTTTACTTCAACTACCTGCGCCTGCACCTGGTTGGCCATGCGGGCCACTGTCAGCGCACCCATCCAGCAGGCCGACGCATTGTCAGGATGATGCTCGCGCATCGAGGCTTCCCCGACGATGCGATCATCCTTCCAGCGTAAATGTCCAAAATGTACCGCCAGCGCAATGCCGGCCAACCGGGCAGCTGCGGACGATCCACAACCTTTGCCGACTGGAATCTCGTTTTCGATGTGAATCCGGAGTGGCGCGATCTTGCGATTTTCCGACTCGAGCACTTCGCAGTAAGTAGTGACGATCAGATGATTTTCCATCCGGCCGCAAATCTGCGCGTCGCGGCCCTGGGCAGTAACAAAGAAGTCGGGGGCGCGCTCAGCGCGCAGGCGGAGATAGAAATCGAGCGCCAGCGCGGCCGCGTCGAACGCGGGACCCAGGTTGGCCGAGGTCGCCGGCAACGCCAGACGCAATGAACGGTCTGCAGATATAGGACGCGAAGGCATAGTGGATGATGATTACCGGCAACTGCGATCGGCCCGCGTCAACCTGAAGCTTAAGAAATAAAAGGCTTTATACCGCTCCCGTGGAATCGAGCCGCTTGCAACCGATAAGGACACCGAAATTGTGTCTTATACACGTTTTCGCGGTGAAGTGCTATGGATTTCTCTCGGCCCCGTCCAGGGCCGCAATAACGGCCCCTAGATCGGCATCGAGCACGACCGGGGGGCGCTGCAGCGATTTTGTCTGGATTGCGTGACGTTCTTCGGGAGTTCCTGCGAAAAGCTCGCCGCGATGGAACCTGATGGTGAAATCAGGGTCTTTGAGGACGTGGCCAGTCAGGATGAGCACGACCATTTCATGGGGCTTGACGAATCCACTCGCACGCAGTTTCTTTAGGCCGGCCAGAGTGACGGCCGAAGCAGGCTCGCAGCCGATCCCCTCGGCGCCGATCTCAGCCTTGGCCTCGGCGATTTCAACTTCCGATACTTGTTCCACCTCGCCCCCGGTCTCGCGCAGCACGCGCAGCGCTTTCTTCCATGACGCCGGGTTGCCGATTCGAATCGCACTGGCCAGCGTCTCTGCCGACATGGGTTCGAGCTTCGCGCCGCCGAGTTCGCGCACGCAGCGATAGAACGGATTCGCGCCCTGGGCTTGAATGATCGAAAGCTTGGGACGGCGCGAGATCAGTTTCAGCTCATGCATTTCAAGCAGCGCTTTTCCGATAGCAGAGCTGTTTCCAAGATTGCCGCCCGGCACGATGATGTGATCGGGCACTTCCCAGTTGAGTTGTTCGAGCAGTTCGATCGCGGCAGTTTTCTGGCCTTCGATGCGATACGGGTTGACTGAATTCAGCAGGTAAACCGGCTTCTGGCGGACCAGCTCGTTGAGAATGCGAACGCATCCATCGAAGTCGGTGCGCAGTTGGCAAGTAAGAGCTCCATAGTCCAGCGATTGCGAAAGCTTGCCCCAGGAAATCTTGCCGTCCGGAATGAGAACCAGACTGTGCATATGGCCGCGCGCCGCATAGGCTGCCATGGAGGCCGACGTGTTCCCAGTCGAGGCGCAAGCGACCCACTTGAATCCTCTCTCGTGTGCGGAGGAGGCGGCGAACGTCATACCGGTATCTTTGAACGAAGCGGTTGGGTTCATGCCCTGGTGCTTGGCGTAAAGATTTTCCACTCCAGTCGCGCGTGCACAACGGTGAAGGTGATAGAGCGGCGTGTTGCCTTCTCCGAGCGTGATCGCGTGTTCTTCGGGAATGTGCGGGAGCAGTTCACGAAAACGCCAGACCCCGCTTTGGTCAAGCGCATTGGTTGTTGTTCTCGCTTTGCCGATTGATGTACGGCGACTGAGCCAGAGGGCGCGCAACGTTTCAGGATCGCCGCTCAATCCAGGGGAAGAGAATTCAAACAGATCGCCGCAGTTTGTGCAGCGAAAGTCCAGGGCGGCGGAATTGGGAGTAGCTCCGCAGCCGATGCAGCGCAGGCGAAAAGTGATTTCAGCTTGAACGGTATTCACTTTGGTCGTCATTGGCTCGACTTCGGGCTCGACTTCGCCAATGATGATGATAAGGCTTGACCGCCCGAAGCGCGGTGATGCACGGATTACCTTGGTTTCGCCCGGCGGCCCGAACCTCCGCAAGACAGCGCGTCGCCTCGGACACTCCTATCGCAAATATGCGTTCGTCTTGTTCATCCAGTCGGCCCGCGGCGGGTCGAACACATCGAGATCAACCGTGTCCTCCATCGCCTCGGCTGCGTGCGGCATATTGGGCGGGATCGTCAACACCTCGCCCGCATTCACGACGATCTCCTTCCCATCGATCCGGAACTTGAGCGCTCCTTCAAGAATGTACGTTACCTGTTCGTTGGGATGGCTATGCTCCGGGACAATGCATCCTTTTTTCAGCAGAACGCGCGCCAGCATGATGTTTTTCCCCACCACGAAATGAAGTCCGAGCAGGGGATTCAGGCTCTCGACGGCAACCGAACTCCATATAATATGGCGCAGTTCAGCCTTGCGAGCCTTGGCTTTCGCGACGGTTCCCTGAAGCGCGCTCTTCCCTTTCGCAACATTCGCCGCCTTTTTCTTCGAGACAGACGGACGGGCTGCTCGCTTGTTCGTTTTCTTTGCCCCCGGCCGCAAGGACGTGTGAGGCGCTTTCGCTTTTTTCATATCATGCAATACCTAACAGGATTCAAATCCACAACCGTCCTAGTCTACACGCAGTAACCCCGTGCATCTCACGCGTCTTGCCCCGATATCCCGCGGCAGGTACTCTAGATAGACCCCAACGCTGTTCAAGGAGACCATGGGAGCTGCCAAATATATCTGGATTGACGATTCGCTAAAGCCCGCGGCGCAAAGCGTCGTGCCTTTTCTGAGTGCGGGAATGCAGTTCGGCTTCAGCGTCTTTGAAGGAATTCGCTGCTATGCGACGGACAATGGACCGGCTGTTTTCCGCATGCACGAACATGTCGAGCGCCTGATGGATTCAGCACATATCGTGGGCTTTCGCGACTTGCCGGTCACCGCAGACCAGGTGAGGACGGCAATCAACAGTACGATTGCCGCCAATGAGTTCCCGGCTTGCTACATCCGTCCCATGATTTACCTGGACGGCGGCATGAATTTGACGGTCGAAGGCGGTACACCGCGCTTCGTAGTCGCGGTGTGGGAATGGAACGCCTTTCTTGGCTCCGAAGCGAAAGAGCGCGGCATCCGCGCCAATATCGCGTCGTTCACACGCCTGCATCCCAACATCATGATGACCAAGGCGAAAGTTTCGGGAAACTATGTGAGTTCGATTCTCGCCAAAACCGAATCGCACCGCGCCGGATTCGATGAAGCCATCATGCTGGGGCCCGACGGATATGTGGCCGAGTGCACCGGCGAAAACCTTTTTCTGGTTCGTAACGGCCGCATCTACACGACACCGCGGGCCGGCATTCTGGAGGGCATCACGCGTGACAGCCTGATGACGTTGGCTGCGGATCTGGGTTATACCGTGCTTGAGGAGCCCATCTCGCGCGACCAGCTCTATATCGCCGATGAAGTGTTTGTTTGCGGAACGGCAGCCGAAGTCGTCGCCTTGCGTGAGATCGATTTTCGAACCATCGGCAGCGGGAAAATGGGTCCGATCACCAAGACGCTACAAGCGGAATTTGACAAGCTTGTGAGCGGACGGCACGCCCGCTCGTCGCATTGGCTGGCGCCCGTCCCGGCGCTCAATCAAGCAGCCGTGCCGAGCAAAGCATGATAGGCATGTAGAGACGGGGCTTGCCCCGTCTCTTTGTGGGAAGGTAAGGATGCAGCGGCCGGACACGCGGCAAGCCGCGTCTCTACGGGAGGTTTCGAAATGAAGAAACACAAATTCCGGCAGGAAACTGAGGCGGTTCGGGGCGGAGGCAGTCTGCACAAGAAGAATGGTCCCGTGACCCCGCCCATCTACCAGACGTCAACCTTCGAGGTCACGGATAACCAGGAGCAACTGCGCGTAACGCCTACCGACCGCTTTTACACGCGCTACGGCAATCCCACAAATACCGTCGCGGAAAACGCAATCGCCGAACTGGAAGGCACCGATGCGGCACTGCTTTTTTCCTCGGGCATGGCGGCAATCACAACCTCGATCCTGGCGCTCGTGAAAGCAGGCGACCACATCATTGCGCAGCGCGATATTTATGGCGGCGTAACCAAGTTCCTTTCGCAATGGTTGCCCAAGATGGGCGTGGAGACGACGTTTGTCGATACGAACGATATTGGGCAGCACGAGCGCGCCATTCGGCCGAATACGAAGATCGTGCACGTGGAGTCGCCAACCAACCCGATGGTTCGCATCGTCGACCTCGAACAGGTTGCCGCGCTCGCCCGGAAACACAAGTTGATTTCGACGATTGACGCTACATTTGGCACGCCAATTAATTGCCGGCCCGCGGAGTGGGGGATCGACCTTGTGCTGCACTCGGGAACCAAATACTTCGGCGGCCACGCCGACCTGATTTGTGGCATTGCAGCCGGAAGGCGCGAACTGATCGACCAGGTCCATCACCTGCGCACGACATTAGGGTGCTGCATGGATCCGCACGCGGCGTTCTTGCTTCTGCGCGGCATCAAGACGCTGGCGGTGCGCGTCGAGCGGCAGAACCAGAGCGCGCTGCGCGTCGGCGAATTTCTCAGCAGACATCCCAAGGTGGCCCGAGTTCATTACCCCATGCTGAAGGGGCATCCGGAATACACGCTCGCGAAAAAGTATATGTCCGGCGCCGGCGGCGTGTTGAGCTTCGAAGTTGAGGGCACCGGAGCCGATGCCTGCCGCGTGGCAGAAGCCCTCAGCCTGTTTACACTGGCCCCCAGCCTGGGTGGCGTCGAGTCGTTGGTTTCGATTCCAGTGCTGACCTCGCACGCCATGATCGATCCTGAACTTCGCAAAAAGATGGGCGTGACGGAGCAGATGATTCGGCTGTCGGTAGGCATCGAAAATGTAGACGACCTGATTGCCGATCTGGAGAACGCGCTCGCCGTGCTCAAACCCGCACATGAGCATGCAGGTGCGACACACTAGAACCGGAACAAAAAGCTACAAAAGGGTGCCGTCCAGCCGTGGCACCCTTCACTCAAAAGCAGCCATTTATCTCTAGGCGGCTACATCCTTCTTCGCAGCGGTAGCGCCTTTCAGGAAATTCACCAGTTCAGGAGTCACTTGTTCTGCATGCGTCCAAGTTACAGCGTGCGGCCCGTCCTTTATCACGACTAAACGCGCTCCTTTTACCATTTGCGCAGTGCGTTGTCCCGCAGCCGCGATCGGCACAATGCGGTCGGCGTCGCCGTGGATAACCAGCGTAGGAACATCGACGCGAGCCAGGTCCTTGCGGAAGTCCTCATACCAGGTTGGCACGCACGCGACGGTGGCGGTGGCCGAAGCGCCAGCGGCAACGATCCAACTCGCGTGAATGGCCTGTTCGCTGATGCGCTTGCCCAGCTGCAGGTCCGCGTTGTAGAAATTCTTGAAAAATTCGTTGAAGAAGATGTAGCGATCGGCGGTGGCAGCTTTCTGAATCCCGTCGAACACGCCTTGATCCACACCCTCCGGGTTGTCCGGCGTCTTCAGCAGGAAGGGAGGCACCGACGAAATGAAAACGGCATGGCTCACGTCTTTCGATCCGTGCTTGCCGATGTAGCGTGCCACTTCGCCTCCGCCCATAGAGAAGCCCACGAGCGCGAAGTGACGAAGTTTGAGATGAGTCACAAGTTTGTGCAGGTCTTCAGCGAAAGTATCGTAGTTGTAGCCGGAGGTTGGCTGGCTGGACTTGCCGAATCCGCGCCGATCATACGTGATGACGCGGTGACCGGCAGTCAGAAGATGCGGAATCTGCTTCTCCCAGGAGGCGCCGCTCAGCGGATAGCCGTGGATGAGCACGACCGGGTCGCCCGAGCCATGATCTTCGTAGTACAGATCGATATCCCCCGAATTTTCTTTGCCGACGTGAACATAGGGCATAGGGTCTTCTCCTTAATTTTTGATCGACGCGAGTAATTGCTCGCGGCTGCGTTGGAAAGTTAACTGTGACTGTTTTGCGGCCTGGGCTTGTAGATGTGCCAGCGCCTGCGCTGGATTCACAACAATCTTGCAAGAATTACAGCGCCGGGGCACGGCCTACGCGGGCTTCGCGGACGGCACGCACTCCATGATTTCGGCTTCGCTCAGCGTGTGATCACTACTCTTGGCGCGCTTGTAGATGCGCTCGACGACTTCATCGTTCGCGGAGAATCCGCGGTGCTCGAGCCAGAACAAGACGTTCGATTTTCCGCTCATAGGGCCGATGTCGATCACCTGCTCGAGGCCGAAGACGTGCGACGGGACTCCCGAATAAACGGTATTCGCCAGTTCCACATTATTTTTCCTGTAAGCCTTGATGACGGCGGAGGCATGGACTCCGGTGGCGGTGCGAAAGGCGTCATCGCCGACCACTGGATAATTCGCCGGAATCGGTACACCTGTCGCAATCGAAACGGCCTCGCAGTACGGCTTGAGCTTGGTCAGATCCTGCTGATCCCAGGGCGCGATGCCCATGAGCTTGAGGTTGACGAGCATCTGATCCATTTGCGTATTGCCGACACGTTCGCCGATGCCGAGCGCGGTGGCGTGCACGCAATTTGCGCCGGCAACGAGCGCAGCCATCGCGTTGGCTGTGGCTAGTCCACGATCGCAGTGTCCATGCCAGTCAAGGCGAATCGGCTCGCCAGAGGGCTTGATCACTTCTTCAACCACAAATTTGACGAGCGCAACCGTGCCCATGGGCGTGGCGTGACCCGCCGTATCGCAGAGCACAATCGCGCGCGCGCCGCAACGGATGGCCGTTGTGTTCAACTGCTTCACTGTTTCCGGGTCGCAGCGCGTCGTGTCCTCGGTCGTGTACATCACCTCGAGACCAAGCGAAACAGCATACTTGACGGCCTTTTCCGTCGTTTGCAGCAGGAAGTCATTGCTCCATCCTTCGGTGTAGCGGCGAATTGGGCTGGAGCCGAGGAACGCCGCAACTTCAATGGGCAGGCCGGTTTTCTGCGTGATCTCGGCAATTGGGCGAATGTCGTTTTCGTGCGTGCGGGCCGCGCAATACGGCCGGATTTTCATTTTGTTCGCGACTATTTCACGTGCCAGAGCCGTAACATGTTCAACCGCCCGCGGACCGGCTCCGGGCAACCCCAGGTCGAGGGAGTTGATACCGAGCGCCTCCATGAGGTGCAGGATCTCGATTTTTTGCTCAATCGAAGGATCGCGAACCGAGGGCGATTGCAGGCCGTCACGCAGCGTTTCATCGCTCAGGCGCACCGGTCCTGGCGGACGCAGAGACTGCGGGTACAGGCGGTTCCAGTCGTAGATGAGTTCGGCGGTCTTCATGTGTGCGCGGACTGCCTTGAGCGAAGTCGAAAGGGCCCTCGCCCGCGAACTGCGCTATACCGCACCCCGCGGCATCACGCCATGCAAGTCAAGAAACTACGCTTTCTTCTCTTCTTTCGGCGGCACCGTCAGCCCAAATACCGAGCGCTGCCCTATGCCGCCGACATTCACGCCACGCGCGTCTTCGCCATTGGGCAGATAGAGCGTTTGACAGAATTCGCAGCGATAGACCTCGGCATCGGCTCCCCAAGCCTTCTCCACGCAGCCGCACTCGCGCTCCAGCACATCCGTCGTATAAAACCAGCGTTTCAGGTGCCCGCCGCAGAATTTGCCTTTGTCGTTTTTCTCGTTGCAGGCGCGTTGGCCCGGTTTTTTGATTTTGACTTTGTGGTTGGGAAGCTGCAAAAGCTCTGCTGGCTGAGTGCTGACCGGTTGACCTGAGGCCACAGATATCTCCATCGGACGAATGCGAATGACTGCGCTTTTATTTTACCTATCCCGGATGGAGAAGACCAAGAGAGTCTGCGTTGTTGGTCGAGTACTCGCTTGTTGGGGAAGCCTATCGACTCGTAGGGGTGCAGTTTGAATCGGCTTTGAAAAGGGCACAGGCTTCAGCGCGCTACAAGCATCGTATTTTCATTGCGGCTTAAAACCGAAGGGCCGCAGCACCTCTGGCGGCAGGCTGAGGCTGAATTCAGAAAATCGGGGGGGGTACCCCCCCTACTTCAAAATGAGTTAAGTGATTGATAATAATATAGTTATATCCAAAGTATTCAAAACATTGGACTTAGCCATGAATTTCTCCGTTTGGCGTGCACTTGCGGGATAGAGGACCGGGGCCATAAATTGTCAAATAACGAGGAAAAGTTTGCCACCGGAAATGGCTTCGTCTCTGGAGACGGGCGCAGTTTTCGATGATGTACTGTCGAGAGGAATCTTCCCGGCAATGGCGTGGTAAGTCTGTGATGAGCGTACGGGAAAAATGTGATGAAAAAAGTTGGGAGCTCAGCGAATTTTTCCGCAGCCTGTTTCGCTAAGGGATGGCAGTTTCAAACTGCACACTACCTGTCAACTCCGTCGCTTGCGGCGGAGCCGGTTCTAATCGAATACCTTGCGTGGAGCGGCCTGGTCCGCCCCAACACGGCCCGTAGTGATTTCCGCCGCAAAGTAGTTCTCGCCTTTGATCGGGACGCCGGCCATGCGCCGAAGCATCGCGAGCTGGCCGACATGAGTAAGCGCATCTGCAATCGGACCCTGAAACAATTTTTCCGCCGGTGCCTGTAGCGGCGCGTCCGAAGCAAGATAGTCGTCGAACTTTTTAAGCGCGGCGTGGAAGCGCTCGCCTTCCTTATCCCATGCCAGTGGCGCCGAGTCGTGCCACTTCCGGCTTCCGTCGGCCATGGAGAGAGCCCAGTCCATCAAATCGCCGATGTGTGCAAGGATTTTGGCTGGTGTACGCGAGCCGTCGGGCGAGCCATAGTTGGCGAAGTCCGGACCGGCGCCGCGGACGGTCTTCTCCCCGCGATAGGCGAGCGTGGCGAGGGTGTGGCGAAGTAGCATGCGGTCGTCAGTCATTCTTTAGCTCCAAACTCTTCTTAGCTTCAGGCTCTCAGTTCCAGGCTTCAAGGCTAGCTCTTAGCTCTTGGCTCTTAGCTCTTAGCCCTTAGCTCTTAGCGAATCCCCTGATCCAAGCCCTGGTGGTTTTGCTAAGAGCCAAGAGCTTGGAGCTAAGAGCTTTCTTTCACAACTTTCTTCGCCACAAAGCTCCCGCCGAGCGCATGGCGGCCTTCATCTTCTCGCGCAGCGGACGCGTGTACAACATATCGAGGAACCCTTCCATTTCAGCGGCGAAGTCACGGCCATAGCCAAACCACCAGATTTTCTTCATCCCCGGCAGCCGGTCGGAATCGACATACTTCACGCGTACCATTTCCTCGACGCCCCAGCGTCCGTGTGTACGTCCAAGGCCGCTTGACTTCACGCCTCCATGCGGCGCTTCGCTGATGCTGAAACAGGATACGGCATCATTCACCATCACGGTGCCGGCATTGATCTGACGCGCCAACCGCTCCCCGCGAGCGCGGTCGCGCGTCCAGATGCTGGCGGCCAGTCCAAATGCGGAATCATTGGCCAAAGCGACGGCCTCCGCATCATCATCGAAAGGTGCGACGGGAAGAATTGGACCAAAGGTTTCTTCCTGCATCACCCGCATCTCATGATTGACGTCCGCAAGAACCGTGGGCGCGAAGAACGTTGTACCCAACTCCCGCAAACGCGATCCTCCCGCCAGCACACGGGCGCCGCGCTCCCGCGCGTCCTCCACGTGCGACTCCACAATGCGCACCTGACGCTCGTGAATCATGGGACCGATCTCGGTCGCCTCGTCCATGCCGTTTCCCACGCGCAGTTTGCGCGCCTTCTCTGCGCAGGCCTCAAGAAACGCCGGGTACAAGCTCCGATGCACATAGCAGCGCTCCACCGACAAGCAAGTCTGGCCCGCGTTGACGAAAGCTCCCCAAACTGCGCCGCTCGAAGCGACGTCGACGTCAGCGTCATCGAGCACCAACATCGGGTCCTTGCCGCCGAGTTCGAGCACCACCGGAAGCAGGCGCTCGGCCGCAATCTGAGCGATTCGCCGTCCGGTGGCTACGCTACCGGTAAAGACCATCTTGTCGATTTCACTCGACACCAGCGCCGCTCCGGTCGCACCTTCGCCTGGAAGCACCTGAAAAATCTCCTCCGGAACCCCTGCTTCGAGAAACATCTTCCGGAGTTCGATCGCAATCAGCGGCGTCAACTCCGACGGCTTCAGCACCACGGCATTTCCAGCCACCAAGGCGGCCATCACTTCGGTCGCCGGAATCGAGAATGGATAATTCCACGGCGAGATGATGCCGATCACACCATAGGGTTCGTGCAGAATCCGGCCGGACTTCGTTTTCATGGCGAGGTTGCCATGCGGCAGGCGCTCGGCCTGCAGAAGAGCGTATCCATGTTCGATCAGGAAGCGTGCCGCATCCAGCACCACCAAAACCTCCGTGGTCAGCGCTTCGACGGACGGCTTGCCCGCTTCCCTGGTAATACGCTGCGCAATGCTCGTCTTGCGCGCCAGAAGAATCTGCTGGAAGCGCCGCAAAACCTGAATACGATTGCGAACTCCCCAGGCATTCCACTCCGGTTGCACCGACCGCGCGCGAGCCACGGCAGCGTGCACCTCGGTGGGACCGGCGCTGTCCAGTTCGCCCAGAACTTCGCCCGTGGCCGGGTTGACTGAGACGATGCGCGAGATCGCGAATTGGACGTCAGTCGCCATCTGCGAAGAAGTGTACGCGGGGCGGCGCGGGCGCGCCAGAGGCATGCTCTCTACGATAGATTGTCATCCTGACCTGATCGCAGCCTAAGGGGAAGGATCTGTTTTCTTGATTGGCTCAGTACTCGACGCCCATCAGGAACAGCCCGCTGGCAGGCGCAGTGGGGCCAGCGGCGGAGCGGTCGCGGGCAGCGAGAATGCGTTCGAAATCTACCCGGCTCACGCTTCCCTTCCCCACCAGCACAAATGTCCCAACCAGATTCCGCACCATGTGGTGAAGAAATCCATTGCCGCGCACGGTATAGATTAATTCGTCGCCTTCGCGGATCCAGGCGGAAGAAAAAATCTGTCGGACATTTGTCGGCTTGAGTTCGCACCTCTCGCTTCCCCTCGCTGGCCATTCATGCGTTCTACCCGCTCCGGATCGACCGCCGCAAACGACGTGAAATCGTGCTCGCCCACAATGACGTCAGCCGCATCGATCATTGCCGCTTCATCCAGGGGATACGGATAGTGCCACACGTAGCGCGCCACAAACGGCAGACAGATGGGACCGCGATACATGCGATACCGGTAAGTCTTGGCGCGCGCGGACTTGCGTGCATGAAAATCGGCAGCGGCCTCGATTACCTCCAACATGCGGATCGAAGGCGGCAGAATATCGTTCAACGCCAGCGCCCAATTTTCGATAGGAATAGACGATGCCGTCGCAAAGCTCGCGACTTGGGCTAGCGCATGCACGCCCGCATCGGTTCGGCCCGATCCCTGGGGCAGTACATTTTCGCCGCTCAACCGTCCAATAGCGTGAGCCAATGCGCCTTGCACAGTTGCCCGGCCGGGCTGCACCTGCCAGCCTGCGAACTCGGACCCGTCGTAAGAAAGGATCAGCTTCAGATTGCGCACATGTTTTTCCGAGTCCTCGGTTGCTCGAGCCTCATCCGTTTGTATTTGTAGATGCCCTTACAAATTTATCCCTGCTCGCGTCGCGGAAAGTGCCGCAGCGCGTCAGATATACTATTGCACTTACGCTTGATTTACTTCATGGCAAAAGATTGCCTCTGCCACAAGAATGCAAGGAACTCTTGCCCGGCATTCTACGTAACAACAGGGGTGTGGATCACGACTTCCGTTCTTCTCAGACATGACCGATGGAGATGATGCGAATGCAACGTTCTAATTCTATTTCCCCAAGTTCTATTTTCCCAAGGTTCAGTGTGTTCCACCTGGCAGCGGCCGTCCTGCTCGCCGTCATGGCACCCGCGGCGTGGACCCAGGATGCCTCGTCCATGCCGCCAGCTCCCTCGGCGCAGACGCAGAATGCGATGCCTATGGCGTCACAGCCTTTCGATGTGAGGGAGTATTCGAAACCGCGCGCGCCTTTTCCGAACTTTGCTGCCCCGTACACGCCGCGCCGCGTTGCTCCCCCGAACCTTGCCAACACGCCCCGCATCGATCAGCTCATGCATGATGGCAAACTCTACATCTCGATGAACGACGCAGTTGCGCTGGCGCTCGAAAACAACCTCGACATCGCCATTGCCCGTTACAACCTGAACATCGCCGATACCGATGTGTGGCGCGCGAAAGCGGGCGCAGCCACTCTTGGGGTGAACAATGGCGTGGTCCAGAATACGCCCGGAGGGGGCGTGGGCGGCCTCGGGGCACAAGTGGGCTCCGGGCAAGGCGGAACCTCGCTTGGGGCGGGCGGAGCCGGCGCGGGATTAGGCGGCTTGGTCCAGGGCACATTTGGCAGCGGCCCACAAATCACCAGTTTCGATCCCATCTTCACCAGCACCTTGCAAATCGACCGCTTTAATAACGACCTGTGCAACAACCCATTTTGCGCTCCCGCGGAGCCAGAACACACCACCGCGAATTTCGACTACACACAAGGTTTTCAGTGGGGCACAAACCTCTCCGTCGGTTTCAACAATAGCCGGCTCACCTCTGGCAGTGATTTTGCTGCAGTGACTCCCCAGCTCAGCAGTAGCTTCCGCGCTACCTTCACGCAGCACCTCCTACAGGGTTTCGGATTTGCCCCGAATCACGCGCTTCATTCGGATCGCCAAGAACAATCGGGAGATCTCCGACGTGGCTTTCCGTCTGCAAATCACCACGACCGTCGACCAGGTCGAAAACATGTACTGGGACCTGGTGTATGGGTATGAAAACGTGCGGGTTCAAAAGGAACAACTGGCATTCGCAGCAAAAAACGCTTTCTGACAATAAGAAACAGGTCGAAATTGGCACGCTCGCTCCGATCGAAGTTGTGCGGGCACAGAGCACGGTCGCCAGCGATCAGCAGACGTTTACAGTAGCGCTGACCAACCTCCAACTGCAGCAGATTGCTGATGAAGAATGCACTCAGCCGCACGCTCGTCGATCCCAGGCTGGCCGATGCCGAAGTGATTCCCACTTCGACGATGGAATTGCCGGCCCAGGAACCGGTCATCCCCACGCAAGACTTGGTGAATGACGGCCTCGGCCATCGTCCGGAACTGGCCGAGGCCCGCATCAATCTCTCCAATACCGACATCAGCAATAAGGCAATTCGGAATGCTTTGTTACCGACAGTCGACTTGTTCGCGTACTACGGAGGGAGCCGGCGTTGGTGGCAGCGAAATCCGACTACATCTGCGGTCCTAACAACTACAATCCGGCAACCATTTGATATCAGCGTTCTGCGGATCGTCAGCTACGACCTTCCCCAACGATAGCCTATACCAGCACCCTGAATCAGTTGGTGAATTCAACGGCTGCCGATAAAGGCGTGGGATTGCAATTTTACGATTCCGATTCGTAATCGCGCCGGCCAGGCACTGCAGGTCCGCTCGGAGTTCGAATACCGCCAGGCACAGTTGCGCATCCAACAGATCGAGAACCAGGTGCGCATCGAGGTGCGCAACGCGCAGTTCGGATTGCAGCAGAATCTGGCCAGCGTCGCCTCGGCCCAGGCTGCGGTTGATTTGGCGCGGCAATCACTCGATGCGGAACAAAAGAAATATGCGCTCGGCGCCTCGACTTCGACGCTCGTGTTGCAGTACCAGTCGGGCTTGACTGGGGCTGAGGTCACGCTTGTTTCCGCCAAAGCGGCCTACGAAAAAGCGCACGTCGAACTGGATCGGGCTACCGGCCTTCTGCTCGATCATTCCAATATTCAGATCGCCGACGCCGAGCGTGGTGAGGTCACGCATACGCCGAACATTCCGCACGTGGCGGCGCGGCCAGCCGATCAACCGCTCCCCATCAGCCCGGGCGCACAGCCCCAGCAGTAATTCCCGCATCACAGGAAAACTAACCTTCAAGAACAGCCCTGGCGGAGCAGGGCTTTCTTTTTGCCTTCTGCTTCCGATGCCGCTACCATGTTCTTATTCGGAGGCTTTATGTACGAGCAGAAAAAAGCGAACAAAGCAAAGGTCATCGGGTGGGGAATTGGAATCGCACTCGTCGCCATCGTGGTCGTCGCAAAGCTGGTTATGAAGTTCTGAAGCTCCCTTTTCCAAATCCGAGAGCCATGCGAGGAACAGCTTCCCGCGAAGCAATCGTCTCGTGACTAGCTACCGTACAGTCGCTGCGAGTATCCTCTCTCCGTGACGCTCTCGGTCGTCATCATCACTCACAACGAAGAAGCCAACATCGCGCGTACGCTCGCCAGCGTGCAGCCGCTGGTGTCGGACGGCAAGGGCGAGATCATCGTCGTCGATTCCGGCTCAACCGATCGCACCGTGGAAATTGCGAACTCACACGGCGCGAGAGTTTTTGTCGAAGAGTGGAAGGGCTACGCCGCGCAGAAGAATTCAGCAATCGATAAGGCGACGGGCGATTGGATTTTGAGTCTGGATGCGGATGAAGAAGTGGGGCAATCGCTGGCCGCTGAAATTGCATGGCTATTTCCGACCACCCGACCGAATTCTGCTGACCTTCTAGAACGGGCTAAACAAAACAAAGAACGCATCACGCGCCGGAGCCTTCGAGAGTTCCAAAGCGCTGTGAAAGCAAAGGGTCCAACGGAATCGGGCGTCTTTGTGGCCATCGCCGGGTATTGGATCTGTCGAAAAAACCATTTCCTGGGCCGATGGATCAAGCATGGCGGGTTTTGGCCGGATCCAAAGTTGCGGCTGTTTCGGAAAGGAATGGCGCGATTTGAGGACCGTGCTGTTCACGAAGACGTGCAGCTTATCGATGGGATCTCGGGGCGACTCAAACACTTCCTCCTCCACCATTCCTACCCCACTCTCTCCGATTACATCGACCACATGAACCGCTACTCGTCTCTGGGCGCCGAAATGCTCGCCGCCCAAGGTCCAGTCCGCTTCAGCCCGTTCAACATCGTCGTCCGGCCCGCGGCGACATTCCTCTACAACTATTTCTTCCGCTTCGGATTCCTCGATGGCCGCGAAGGCTTGCTGCTGCACCTCTACCATGCGGTCTATGTGTCATGGAAATATGCCAAGGCCTGGGAACTGACAAGGAACAAATCCAGGTAGAGACGCGGCTCCTGCGGCGTCCACTATCTGCACGGTATGATGCGGATGATGTCGTGCACCACGCGGAATTCACGCCCAGGAAACTTCGTTGCGACATACCGCTCCACATCGCTCACCGAAAGCTGCTCCCCGATTCCCGTCAGCCCGTGCGCATCATCCAGCAAAACAACATGCGGAAACGGATGGCTCAGAATCATCTCCAGTTCCGCCGATAGCCGTTGCTGGTCGCCCTGTTTGCCGACCCAGCCATAGTATCCGGCGTCGAGCCAGAACAGCGCCGGCCGGTTGATCAACGCAAGCACCTGCGGCATGACGGCCAGGCTGTCACCACAAAAAATCCTGATGTGTTGATCGCCCGCAAATTTTTTCTGTGCGCGCTCAGCCAACGCCGGAACAAACTCGATGGAATAAATCCGGTCAAAGCGGCGCTTCATGGCCCCCACCATCTCGCCATAATAAGTCCCGGTTTCAACCAGCGTCTTTAGCCCAAATCGCTCAGCATACTCGCGCACAACCTTCTGCTTCAGCAGATGAGGTGATCGCTCCGGGCGACCGCGCAGAATCCAGTACCAGTAATCCGGATAGTGCCCAATCGCCTTATACGCCCCATAGACCGGAGTGCGCTGCAGCAAACGCCGGAAAGCCTTCAGAGTGTCCTCCGCTGGATAGAAGTCAAAAGAATAGGGGTGTGCGGAATACGGGTCAAGCGAGAGAAAGCCGCGAGTAACGAGTCCCGAGCCGCGAGCAAGAGAAGTGGTTGAGATTGATAGATACTTCGGCTTGTATACCAAGTCGCGGGTCAGCGCGGGGTTATTGCTCGCCGCTCGTAGCCCGCGGCTCGTAGCTCGTATATCATCAAATGCAGCGTGGGGAGCCGCATGGCCGAGAACAAATTGAAAGCAGATCGATCCAAGCCGTCCTTAGCCGAGAGCCCGGTCTCGGATGTCTTCGAGAATCGTCAGCCGGCGCCATCCGAAAAAGACTGGGCCGAAAAAACGCTCGCGCCCACACTCGAAAAAACGCCCGAAAAGCCCATCGGAGCGCCGACTGGCACCAACGTCGACGACCAGGGCCACGCTCGTTTCAGCACGATTTCAAATGTTCCCATTCGCCGCCTCTACACGCAGGCCGACCTGCCCGCCGACTGGAACTATGATCAATATCTCGGCTATCCCGGCCAACCGCCCTACACGCGCGGCATTCACGCGACTGGCTACCGCGGCAAGCTCTGGACCATGCGCATGTTTTCCGGCTTTGCGTCGCCCGAGGAGACCAACCAGCGCTATAAATATCTGCTCGAACACGGCGGAGGAGGTCTGTCCGTCGCCTTCGACCTGCCCACGCTAATGGGCTACGACTCCGATGACCCAGCGAGCGAAGGCGAAGTCGGCAAGTGCGGCGTCGCCATCGATTCCCTCGAAGACATGGAGATTCTGTTCGACGGCATCGATCTTGAAAAAATCACCACCTCGATGACCATCAATTCTCCCGCGAGCGTGCTCTGGGCGATGTATCTGGTCGTCGCCGAAAAGCAGGGAGCCGATTGGAAGAAAATTTCCGGCACCATCCAGAATGACATTCTGAAGGAATACATCGCGCAGAAGGAATACATTTATCCCCCCGCGCCCTCCATGCGGCTGGTGATCGACACCTTCGAGTTCGGATCGAAATTTACCCCGCGCTTCAACACCATTTCTATCTCCGGATACCACATCCGCGAGGCCGGTTCCACTGCGCTCCAGGAACTGGCATTCACCATCTACGACGGCGTTGAATACGTCGAATGGGCGCGCCGCCGTGGCCTCGACGTCGACGACTTCGGCCCGCGTCTGAGCTTCTTCTTCAACGCTCACAACGATTTCTTCGAGGAGATCGCGAAGTACCGCGCCGCCCGCAAAATCTGGTATCGGCTGATGAAGGACCGCTTCAGCGCGAAGAACGATCGCACCCGCCTGATGCGCTTCCACACCCAGACCGCCGGCGTCTCACTCCCCGCCCAGCAACCGATGAACAACATCGCTCGGGTTGCAATCCAGGCGCTCGCGGCAGTCCTCGGAGGTACGCAGTCGCTGCACACCGATGCCTACGATGAAGCGCTCGCCCTGCCTACCGAAGAAGCCGCGCGCATCGCACTGCGAACGCAGCAGATCATTGCCTACGAGTCAGGCGTCGCGCAGACCGTCGACCCCCTCGGCGGTAGCTACTTCGTCGAGAAGCTGACCCTCGACATGGAAAAGGGTGCTTTCGATTACTTCGAGAAACTCGACCAGATGGGAGGCATGGTCAAGGCCATCGAGCGCGGCTATCCACAAAAAGAGATCGCCGAGGCCAGTTACCAGTTCCAGCGCGCGGTCGAGGCCAATGAAAAGATCACGGTCGGCGTGAATGACTTCGTGGTCGAGGAGGAATCGCCGGAGATTCTCTACATTGGCGAATCAGTGGCGCGGGCGCAGGAGAAAAAACTGAAAGCCCTGCGCGCCCGCCGTTCCCACGAGGAAGTCCAGCGTAGACTCGAAGCCCTGAAGCAAGCCGCCGCGAAAACGCCTACGGCGGGCACGAACGGAAGCATTTCCGAAGCCAACACCATGCCGTACATCGTCGATGCGGTCCGCGCCTATGCCACGGTCGGCGAGATCTGCGAAGCGCTGCGGCAGGTTTATGGCACCTATACGGAAGTGAGCGTCACCTAAGCAAGGACTGATCGCGCACGACTTTGTGGATGTGCTCCCCGCCACATTTGCCCAAGCTCCATAAAACAGGAATCTGGAAGCTGCAGGTTTTGCGTGGAATTGGGAAGCCGAGAGCTCCCTACTTCATCCGATTCCGATAAAGGTTACCATCCACCTGCCGAACCATCGCAGCAAAGTCGAGCGGGACCCCCAGAAAAGCCGCCACTTCTTCCGCAATGCCTTGCGGGTCGCGCAGCGCCCGGTGATAGTGCACACGCAAGACCTTAATATTCGCCTTTCCGGCCAGCCACTTGTTGACCTCGATCACGTGCCTCTGAAACAGCTCCGCCATTTTCGAAGAATTGCCGCCTGCATCCTGCGTCCCCCGGCGCTTCAGCATTTCCTCCTGCGACTTCAGCACCTCCGGCATCGGCCGCTGCATAAAGATAATGCGGTATTCGTGACCGTCCGGCAGCGATAGAATCAGCTGCGAAATAACCTTCACAACCTTACCCTCGGCTTCCGCAATCAGGCTCGGATCTTTGGGAAGCTGCTTGATCCGCTCCCACTCCAGATAGCCCTTGGGGTTGTCGGTGTCGGCTTTGCGTTCGCCGTCAGAGAGCACCTGCATGCCCCCCGCGGCCAGCATCTGCATCATGAGCGAAGTGCCCGACCGCGGCAGACCGGAAACAATCGTAATCATCAGCACCCTTCCAGCGAATATTGACAGACAAGATTACACGCACAGCCAACCGTCTTGCACCGCCGTCCTCACCGCCGTTTCGTATTGCGTGGCACCAGTCGTTCTGCTACCTTGCCTACCTGCTGGTGAAGGAGGGAAATCGTGGCCTTTTGTCCTGTTTGTGGAACACAGATCGCGGATGGAGCATCCTGCCCAAAGTGCGCCGCAGGCGCGGGCCAATCGAGTGTACCGGTAGCAAGGGTGGCCACCGGCGGTGGATTGGAAGACAACGTGGCGGGAGCGCTCGCCTATGTGACGATTATTCCGGCGATTGTCTTTCTCGTGCTGGAACCGTTCAACCGGAGGCGCTTCGTCCGCTTCCATTCTTTTCAATGCATCTTCTTCGCCATTGCCTGGACCGCGCTCTGGATCTGCCTGTCCTTCATCGCGCACATTCCGTTCCTGGGATGGGCGACCCTGCTTATTTGGCCACTTGTCAGTCTGGTCGGGTTTGTAATCTGGCTGATTCTGGTCCTCAAGGCCTACCAGGGACAGATGTTCAAGCTGCCGGTGATCGGCGATATGGCGGAAAAACAGGCTGGCTCATAGGGCTTCCCCAAGCTGGGTTTGGTGCCAGACCATGACCTTTTCGCTTCTGGCTCGTCCATTGGAGGGAGTAAGCTAGAGGGTGATTGTTTACCGGACTCCAGCCTCAAAGTTCGCGGTTGCGCAGGTATCGAGCGGTCGCTTTGTCGGTCGGCGCTCACCTGGCGCTGCTCGCGGTGATCTTGTTTCACCATCCAAGAGTCATTGATGCCACTCCAACCTGGCTAGCCTGGGGAAACGCCCAACACTCTTACAAGATCACGTATCTGCCTCCCGGTAATGAGGATAATCCCGCGGATGAGGCGAAGTTATTGCTGCCAACTCAACCGGTTGCCAGCCCGTCCCATGCGAAGCCACGGCCGCAGGCGCGCAAGCCAAAGAAGGCGGAACAGCATCAGCTTGACGCAAAGGCAGACGAGGCAGATGAAAACTCCAAGGCGGGGTCTGCGCTTGGTATGGTTGTCGACGGTCCGATCTCTGGCCACGAAGTACACGTCGCGTATCCGGTGGTGTATCCGGATCCTCCCGTGAACCGTGCCGAGCTGCCGCGCGATCTGGTCGGGGATGTTGTAATCGAGGTCACGATCGACTCCGAAGGCAACGTGGTTGAAACAAAGATCGTGCAGGCGGTTGACCACGGGATTGCAGAGAAAATTGAGGCTACCCTGCGGCGGTGGCGCTATCAACCGGCGACGCTGGACGGTACGCCCGTCGCCTCTCACCACGATGTGCATTTTCACTTCCCATCGTAAGCCACCTCAGCTCTTAGCTCTTGGCTCTTGGCTCTTAGGAAAACCAGCGGGACTTCGCCCCTCCGACGCGACCCATAAAAGCACTATTCGCTTTACATTCGCCCCTGTGGTAAACTTGCCCGCCGTTTGGTGAGGAGCGGAAAATTGTCCAAGGCAATGAACCATCCCAAAGCAAACCACCGCAAGGCGATCAATCACCTCAAGAAATCCGACCCCGTGCTGGCAGCGATTATCGACCGCATCGGCCCCTGCCGCATGGAGTTCGGCGAGCCTACCTTCCACAGTCTGGCGGAAGCGATCCTGTACCAGCAACTGAACGGCAAAGCCGCGGCCACGATCTTCAATCGATTTACTGAATTAGCTGGTGACCCTCTCACGCCGGCGGGCATTCTCAAGCTGACCGACGCGCAGATGCGCGGCGTCGGATTGTCGCGACAGAAGACGGCTTACCTCCGCGACCTGTCGGAGAAAACGAAGGCTGGATTGCTCGAGTTCGAGCGGATGCACGAGATGACCGAAGAAGACGTAATCGCGCACCTTACACAGGTAAAGGGTGTCGGAGTTTGGACGGCTCACATGTTTCTGATGTTCACTCTGCGGCGCCCGGACATCCTGCCCACCGGCGATTACGGCGTGCAGGCCGCAATCAAGAAGCACTACAAGAAACGAAAATGGCCGAAGCCGGACGTGGTGCATAAGGTCGCCAAACCATGGGCGCCCTATCGGTCAGTTGCGTGCTGGTACTTGTGGAGGAGCCTCGACATAAAGACAATGTGACATTATCAGACTGTCGCGAAGTTGCAGCGTTTGACTAGTGAGATGAACCGGGGCTCCTGGCGAAGCGGGTCCCACTTGACGTCGTTGGGAAGGAAGAACAGATGGACGTCGCGTATGTCGAAGGCGCGGTCCAACCAGTTGAGAGCCTGATCGTGCTCGCCAAGCCCTGCGTAGATCAAAGCGGTGGCGTAGGGAGGAACATAGCGTTCACGAGCAGCGGCTTCGAGCATTTGCAGCAACTGGCGCGCTTCACTGGCACGGCTTGTTCGGGCGAAGATATATCCGCGTAGCGCAATCGCCTTGCTGTTACCTCCCGAAAGCCTCGCCGCATCGTTGAGGGCATCAAGAGCGTGCTGTGGCTCCCCAAGTTGCTCAAAGACCTGACCGAGTTGCATGTGTCCGATCCAGAACTCGGGATCAATGGCGATGGACTGCTTTGCGAATTGCAATGCCGCCGAGTAATCGCGTGCCATAAACGCGATCTGTGAGGAGAGGGCGTGATGGCCGGCGAGGAGCGGATCGAGTTCGCGAGCGCGCCGCATGGAGTTGCCCGCTTCCTCAAGATGTCCCTTGTGCGCGAGTACAATGCCCAACAGCCGGTGGGCGAGCGGATAGCTTGGATCGAGTTCGATCGCGCGGCGGAAAGCGGCCTCAGCGGAAGGCCAATCCCAATCGATCCAGAATTTCATGAAGGCGTAGGACGTCTGGCTTTCGGCAAGATCCGGGGCGGCGGTGATGGCTCGCGTCGCCGCCTCGCGCGCCAGCGGACCTACGGTGAGTGGTGGCGCGTCGCCATTGATTGGGCTCGCACTATAGGAATCGGCCAGACCGGACCATGCGAGAGCATATTGAGGATCGAGCATAGTGGCACGTCCAAAGAATTCGGTAGCGCGCCGGGTGGTGACCGCCGACAGCAGGTTCCAGAAATAACGGCCACGCAAATACAGGTCGTAGGCCTCGGGGTTGCGTGTTTGCCGGCGAGCGATTGCCGAGAAGCGCTCCGGCGAAAGCTGGAGTCGGATTTGATGTCCGATGGCGACGCTGATCTCGCGTTGGAATTCGAGAATGCTCTGAGGCTTGCTGTCGTACGACATCGACCAAACCTGCACCTGACCCGCAACGCGAATGAGGTTGGAGGTAATGCGGAAGTGTCCGCCCTCCGAGCGGATGGAACTCTCGACTAGATACGGAGCATCGAGTTCGCGACCAATCTCAGCGAGAGTCTTCCTGGCCCGTTTATAGGCCATCATGGTGGTGCGACCGATGACGACGATGTGGCCGGGATCGATCTGTCCGAGAGTGGCGATGACTTCCTCGGTGAGACCATCCGCCAGATAGTCGCGCTCGGGATCGGCACTGAGGTTCTCAAATGGGAGGACTGCGATGATGACGCGGCCGGCCGGCCGGTTGCGTGGAACTCCCTGAGATCTCGACAGCGGGAATGAAATGGTAGCCCTTGCCAGGCACTGTCGCGATATAGCGATTCTCTCCGCGGTTTTCGCCTAAGACCCGGCGCAACGTGGAAATGTTCTGGTTAAGATTGTTCTCCTCAACGGCCGTGTCGGGCCAGACGGCGCGCATCAAGTCGTCCTTGGCAACGACTTCTCCCTGATGCTGCACCAGGTGCAGAAGTGTATCGAAGACCTTTGGAGTAAGGCGAACCGGCTCTCCACGGCGAAGAAGTAGGCGCGTGGCAGCTTCGACACGGAAGTCTCCGAATTCGTAGGTGTCTGGATGTCCCGGACT
This sequence comes from uncultured Acidobacteriaceae bacterium, assembly GCA_963821295.1. Taxonomy (GTDB): domain Bacteria; phylum Acidobacteriota; class Terriglobia; order Terriglobales; family Acidobacteriaceae; genus Acidiflorens. The sequence continues at coordinate 117,725 of CAWGDB010000008.1, forward strand.
CATGGGGAGAAACGCTCTTCAGAACTTTTCAGAACTTTTAAGGACGATTCTAAGGACTTTGAAGACGAAGGGGAAGAGGATGGCGGACATAGTCGGGTGAATCCGACAATTCTAGCGAAGGAGTGCAACGTATGCGGTCAAGCACAGTGAAGGAATGGTGGATGGTGATTCTAGCGGGCATGGTCCTGCTTGTGTTTGGACAGATTGCGATGGCGCAAGATAACGGGGCGAACCTGATTGGGACCTGGAGTGTGCAGGTCATACAGGTGGACTGCCAGAGCGGAACTGCGCTGGGCCCGCCGTTTTCGTCGCTGTTGACGTTTGCAGACGGCGGGACGATGGCGGAAGACACGAGGAACCCGGTATTTGGGCCTGGACAACGGGGCGGTGGCCAAGGACTGTGGCGTTTCCCCGGCCATTTCCACTACCGGGCAAAGAGTGTGGCCTATATCAAGTACACCACTCAACCCGACCCGGAGACCCACAATCCCGGATTTGAGGCTGGGCAGCAAACGATCACGCAAGACATAACGTTTAACCCCCAAACGAAACAGTGGAGCAGCACGGCGGCGGTCGTGTTCACCGACACGACAGGTAGCGTCTACCGGCAAGGCTGTGCGATCGCAAACGCGCGAGAGTTCTAGGACTGGGAGCACGACAATTCTGGCTGCAGGAGAATGAACGGGAAGCGCTGACGAACACAGGCCCTGTTCCGGCATGCAATGCGTGCCGCGAACGGGCCTGTTTGATTTCGTCCGGCAGCCACGCTTCAATTTATCCGGCAAACAAAAAACCCTCTCAACCAGCGAGAGGGTTTTGCGAACTGGTTGGAGAAACTTACGCCGCCGCGCGCACCACGTTACCTGCCTGGAAGCCTTTCGGCCCCTTGAGCAGATCGAACTCCACCATCTCACCTTCGTTCAGCGAACGGTAGCCGTTCTCCTGGATGGCGGAGAAGTGCACGAACACGTCTTCACCCGTGGAGCGCTGGATGAACCCGTATCCCTTCGCCCCGTTGAACCACTTCACAGTACCCTTCTCTCTCACAAAAAAACTCCTTTCGCCTCAATCGTAAGAATTACTCTTGCATCCCTTATCTGTTTGCCCCATCTGCCGGTGCTGTGAATCGATCACCAGAGACGAGACACCCCCTCAAAGAGTGCAAGAATTTTGGCAGCATCGCCGCGCGGGTCGAACGCGCCCAGCCAACAGAAACGGCTCCCCGCATTTCGCCGGGCCGTTGCCCGCGACGAAACACAGTGGAGCCGCGAAGACGAAAGCGCATTTCGAACTAACACACAGAAACGCCAACCGTAGTGCTCACTCGCCAGCATGGGCCCTGACGAAGCACCAGATAATAGCAGGAACACTACGATTGGCAAGAACGAAATTTTGGGAGCCAACAACGAACCCGACTATGACTAAGAGACGCTACCAGAAGCCCGGATATGCACCCGGTCTGGCGGGGTATGGAAACCGTAAGCATTTGATAAGATTTGAAAAACAGTGTCTTCCATCACTCCCATCAAGCTCTCTGGGAATAAAGGTGCGGCCGAGGTTCGCGCCGCTCCCAGGCAAGGCCGCCTGCGCTCTACGGCGCGTTATCTGCTGCAAACCGACGTGCATACTTTCGCTTTCTCCGTTGCCGCCAACGCCATCCTTTCGCTGTTTCCGTTTCTATTACTGCTCATGACGCTCATCCGGCACGTATTTCACTCCCAAGCGATGTATGGCATTGTCGAAAACCTGTTGCGCGACTCCCTTCCTACCGGACAGGAGTTCGTGATCCGGAATTTGAATGCGCTGGTCGTTTCGCACCATCGCGCCCAGGTGTTTTCGCTGGTCATGCTGCTGATCGGTTCCACTGGAATCTTCATGCCCCTTGAAGTCGCGCTCAACCGCGTTTGGAGATTCCCCAACAACCGCTCATATCTGGGAAATCAGCTGATCGCGCTCGGATTGGCGTTTGCATGCGGGTCGCTCGCTCTGCTCTCGGTTGGGTTGACCGCGGGCAACGTGACTATGTTGAAGAGCGTTCTGCATGGATATGGAGCTTGGTACGTGCAGCTGGCAGGATTTGTCACCATGAAGGTTTTTTCCATTGGAGCCTCCATCACGATTTTCTTTCTGGTGTACTGGCTGCTGCCGAACGGCAAGGTTCCCGCCCAGAGAGTGCTGCCCGCGGCCGTGATCATGGGACTGCTCTCCGAAGCCCTGAAGTACGTCTACATCTTCGCTCTGCCGATTTTTAAATTTCGGCGAAGTGTACGGCCCATTCGCGATTTCGGTGAGCCTCATATTCTGGGCATTTCTGTCGGGCATGCTGCTCCTGACAGGCGCACACTTGTCCGCCCGCAAAGTTCACGTTCTGTGATCGATTTCTGAAATTACCGCAGCCCCGATGCGTCGATCGCCGGCAGAATATACTTCGGAACAAAGTCCTGTTGAATTTTGTAAAGCACGGGATCGGAGTAGTTCCCTGCGTAGAACGCAACCACCAGGTCAAGCTCTGGAATGCCCATCACAATCTGACCGCCATTCCCGCCCGCAAAAAATGCGTGCACCGTCCGGCCTTTGTACGGATACGAGATGCTCCACCACAGATACCCATACTGCAGCTTGCGCAGGTTCTCCAGAGGCGAAGTAGCTCGCCGAGCCCACTCCGCGCTGACGATCCGCAGTCCATTCCACATCCCGCCATCGAGCATGACCTGCCCCAGCTTCATAAAATCCCGAGGCAGCCAGTAAATCCCGCCTCCCATATAAGGATCATCAGTTGGAGAAAGATCCAGATAATAGCGCTTGATCTGCAGCGGATCGGCGATCCGTTCCTGGAAAAGCGCCGCCAAAGGCTTGCCAGTCACATGCTGCAGGACATCGCCCAGCAGATTTGCATCACCGGAGCAGTAGACAGGCTGTTCCCCCGGATTCGCATTCATGGGCACATTCAACGTGTAGTGATACCAGTCCGGGTCCGCCGTTTGATCTTGCATCACATCCTCATTGCCCGGAGCTTTCGGATCCCGATCGTCGCAGTAATAGCCCGATGCCATCATCAGCAGGTTCTCGACCGTCATCGCCTTCTTGCGAGGATCGAGTTCCGCAGGCAGATGGTCGCCATAAATAGCCCGGTAAACGGGAGTCGATACGCTGAGCGCCCCTCCATGCTCAATCACCGACCCGACCAGCGTGGCCGTAAGGCTCTTACTGGCCGACCTCGTATCATGCGGCTTCTCCCGGTGAAAGCCATGGAAGTACTCCTCGAAAACCAGCTTGCCATGGCGTGCAATGAGCATCCCATGCAGGTAAGGATCGTGCACCGACGTCGCCGGCGGATCGATCACCTCTTCGATCAGCCGTCGCAACGGCGCTTCGGAAATGCCCGCCTCCGCCAGCGTACCGGTCGCCCAGCCATCATTTTCCGCAGGCGGCGGCGTGTACTGATAGGCACTCGGCTTCCTCCCCCGCGCATAGAAAAAGCTGTTATCGCCCACCCGCGCAAAATCGAAACTCCCGCCATACATGGCGAAATACAGCGTGAACCGGTCCCCATCGGCGTTTGCGCCCGGACGATAAGTCCCCTCGGCAAGCACGCGTTCATTTTTCTCATCGCCGCGATTGTGCCCGATCAGCTTCACCGCGTCCCCGCTCCGCTCAATCCGATCGGCAATGAGAAAGACGCCGATGTTCCGGTCCGGATTCTGTAGAAAAGCTCCCATCGATCCATCTTCCCGCGCGCTGGCGACGAGATAAAGCGTAAACTCGTCTTCGAGCGGGACCACTTCGCCCTGCCACCGGTCTTTTCCACGCGGCGTGAGGACTACCGGAGAAGCGTAGTTCATTCCATTGTTGACCGTGGGCGGTTGGATCCAGTGTCCGCGAATTTCGCTCGACTTCTCATCGAGCATGCCGTTGAATTCCCCGCGGCCGCCCGGAAACACACAGTGAATCGTTTCGCCGCGCAAGGGAGCCTCCACGCGCACTCCTGCGATCTCGACCGTCCATGCGTTCCTTTCACGGCTTATCAGGAGCGCCCCGCGCAACTCAGGCCCAAAATGGCGAGTGGTCTCCCACGTGCCCGCCAAACTCAGCGAGGGATTAGCAGTTTCGGCCGTCATCCCAATGGGTGAGAGCACGAGTGCCGCAAAACAAAAGAGAATAAAAACGAGAAAGAGAAACCGCCGCGTCGGGATCGGAGCCGGCATCAGAGCGAACATTGGAGCGACCTTCGCAACCCGGTCCTAATTCTTCATCTTTGACTTCTTCACCTTTGACGCACGACCCACCAATCCGTTACCAGGAGGCCTCACAATCTCCACCTCGTCGCCGACTTCGGAAAGCTCTTCTCAATGAACGCAAACACCTTTCTCGGAGCGACCTTGAAGATCGGCTCCCCCATGCTGCGTGGATCCATCTTGTATTTCTTTTTGTAAGCCGAGGCCGCGTGCTCGAGCGCACGCGCATCCTCAACTACGTGAGCGTCGCCTTCCACGATCACAGCCTCCTCGCCGTCATCGTTCGTAACGCTGCAAGACGGGTTCGCGGCAATATTCTGGCCTTTCCGCGATTTGCGCCCAGTCGAGAAGAAGAACGCGTTGTCGACCCAAACTCCCCACACCGGCATCACGTGCGGACGCGCTTGTCCGGCATAAATCGTGGCCACCCAAAACGTCCGGCAGCGAGTCATTTTTCGGATAACCCAGGACCATGGCAAAACGCCCATCCCATCCTGCGCTCCCACAATTCCATAGCCGGGAGCAAATGGGCGGTCGGCTGGCGGTTGAGCTTTGCGTGGAATTTTCAAAGAAGGGATTGGTGGACGGCGCGGGGCGGGGCGGGCAGTTGTAGGTTTCGGCATGGCAGCCATTTTAGTGCCCGACATGTCCTCCAGGGTAGCGCCGAGGGCGAGAAAGCAATGCCGGAATCGCTTGACTTTGCCTGTCGTGAATACGATAATAACTATGAGTATTTATACTTGTTATGCTATGCGAATATCTAAGAGTTTCACCATTGAACCAGAGATCAGCGAATACGTGATAAAGACCAAGGGTGATCAATCCGCCAGCGAACGGGTCAACGATCTGCTGCGGCGGGCAATGCTGCAAGAAGAATACGAACGTCTGGAGTCGGAAGCGGCTGCATTTTTCCGCGCCCCGAGCGCAAAGGAGCGGAAGGAAACTCAGGCCTATCAGAAAGCCGCCGTCCGCACGTTTCAGAGGGACTGAATGCCCCAACCCCCGAGTTCACGGTTCGCCAGCTATCCTCGGCGCGGCGATGTTCATCTGGTTGAACTCGATAAGCCGCGTCCCGCCCTCATTCTCTCCGTGAATCAGTTAAACCGCTATGCTTTCGACGTGTGCGTCGTTCCGATCACGACCAAAGAGCACGCCAGGTTCAGCATGCGCGTCCTCATTCCGGCGGGGGAGGGCGGCCTTGCCTACGACTCATGGGCAAAGTGCGATCAGGTCATGACGCTCGAAAAGAATCTGATTCGTTATCCGCCAACGGGCTCCATCTCGTCTGGAACGCTCCAGAGAATCGAAGAACAAGTGAAGATTTCTTTAGGCCTGCTTTAGTTGGCAGCTCGGGTTATGCCGAATTCTTCGACAACTCCCCCACCGCCCGATACGCCTGGTCAATCGAACAATCGGTATAAGCGTAAGCGTCCGCATCCGCATTGGCGATCGCTATCCGCCCAAACGGCTTGCGCGCCACCTGACAAGGCGTCTCCCCGCCTTCGAGCCAGAACTGGTCAAAGAGCGAGTTGTACTCATACGAATATCCATGGGGCCATCGGTTTACGGTAATTTCCAGGATGTCACGCGCGGGATCAAAGCCGCCCGGGCCAAGCATGCGCGCCAGTTGTTCGCGAATATTGCGCTCGTAAGTTTCGAATGTTGTCATGTAGAGTTCGATACGTCCCAGCCTGTGCTGTTCGCGAGCAGGATGTCCGGGCTTGCAGGCGGCCTTCATCATGTGCACGATAATCGGCTCGTCCGGCCGCTTCGTACATTCATAGCCACCGATACTCATAGGAATATCCAGATTCACGCTGCTGTGATACATCCCGGGAGAATAGATTGCCCTCACTCCCAGCTTCTGAAACGCCGTCCAGTTGCGTACAAGCACGTTGTTGTAGAGCAAAGGAACTTTCTGACAGGAAGCCAGTGCCGCCTTCTGCGTGTCGGGCAGTTCCGGGGCGATATAGGGAATCACGACATGCCAGCAGGCCAGAACGCAGTTCGCCGCGCGGACCGTCCGCAGCTTCTTCTCCGTGAAATAACTGACCTCGACGTCCTTGGCTGACTTCGGATCGCCCACGTGCCGAACCTTCACGACCGTGCTGTTCAGCCGGATGCGCACCGCCGAGCTAGCATCGTCGAGCTTCGAGTAGTCGGCCTTGGCCAGCACCACGTCGTTGGCGGAGTTCCCGGGAATGGCCGCCGGAATCAATCTGCGCACCAGCAGCCGTGCGATCGAAGCATTGCCGTCGGGGAAATGAAAGAAGTATTTCTCCGCCTCGGCGTTGGGAATGCAGTCGCGGTTCATGCCTTTGCCGGGTGCGGGGTCGAGTTTGAGCCCCGTAAATCCCGGCGCCCCCAGACCCCACGCATCCTGCGCCGCGACCGCGTCGATGCCAACCCCGAACAGCGGGTGCGGCAGGGCCTGCAGCAATTTGACGATCTCGTCGCTCATTCCGGCAACCTCGCCCAGGTATTTGGCGTAGCTCATGCGCGCCAGCCGCGCCTTCTTCTGGTCGGAGGTCAGTCCGGGAAAATAATCCTTGTCGCCCGCGAGCAGGCGTCCAAAATCCTGCTTCGCTGTCGCCGATAACGGAGCTTCTTTCAGAAAGATCTGCAGGTCCGTTTCAACGTCCGTATCACTCAGGCCGCTTTCATCGCTACCCGTGTGGACGGCGTTGAGCACGAGTTTGTCGGAGCCGAAGGTTTCCCGATCGAAAAATACTCGCGGCTTAAGACCCAGCGAACGGTACAGATTCTTGTCGACATACCTGGGATACGAAGGCACATCAATGCCGAACTCCTCGATCAGGCCCTTCGCGACCACGCTGTAAGGGGCGGGGCTCTCGATGGAATAGGTTCCGCCAAACCCGAGGCGCATGCGGCTGCCATCGCTGAATTCGTTGCGCTTGGCATGCCCGCCGAAATCGTCGTGGTTTTCAAGAATCAGAATGCGCGCTTTGTCACCCGCCGCTTTTCTGAAGAAGTGCGCGGCCGCCAAGCCACTGATGCCCCCGCCCACGATGACCAGATCATAGGATTCGCCGGTATCGACAGCCTTGGGAGCCGCGTCCCAGAAAGCCCCGTCGCGGACGCGGTGCATGGTTTCGAATGATCCGGTATGGTCTCCCCGCAGCCCTGTTTTCGCTGGAGGGTAGTACCCGGCAGCTGCTTGCAGTGCGCGTTGGCCCGCCTGCATATCAGCGGCTACCGCAGCCCACATCTCCGGAGGAATGATGGAGGCTCCCGCTGTGACAGCGACGCCATTCAAGAAATCGCGGCGCGTTATCTTCGCGCCCATCCCCAATGCTCGGTCCCGTTCCCGTGAATCGCCTGACACAACCCCTCCAACGATGCAGTCCAACCAAATAATTATTCGTTCTTGGGCGCCGTGGGAGCGACGGGCACTGTGGGTGCAGTGTCGTTGGCCTGGAACCCGATCGTCTTGTGCGTGCCATCGCAGAAAGGCTTATTCGCCGAAGCTCCGCACCGGCACAGGGAAAAAGCTGCCTTGCCGGTCAGGTCGTATTTGTTGCCGTCCCCATCAACCATCTCAATCGTGCTGTTTGGATCATCGATACGCAACGAACCGTTCTTGCGTACAGTAATTGTCACTTGCCCCATGGATTCCTCCGAAAGATTGCGAACTTTTCAAGCTATCGCAGAATAAAAAAAGTTGCCAGTCGCACCGCTCTCAGTAGCCAGTCGCCATACCGTGCATTGAGTACTGGTATTGGGTACTGGGTACTGAGTACTGAGTACTAGGTACCGGGTACTGCTTCACCGCCACCGATCCACCGCTTCCCACCAAATCAACTTCGCCCACTCGTCAAACACAGTCTTCGCCCATTCACGGTGCGTCCACCAGGCGAAACCGAACGTCGCAGGACCGTGCGCCGCCGCCACGCTCCATTGGTATTGCGGCAGACGCTGGGAGAAAATCGCGAGAGCCCGTCGGGTATGGAATTCCGACGTCACGATCAGCACGCGGTGGGCATCCACCGATTTCAGACAGCGCCCGGCATCGCTACTCTCGCCAACTGTTGATCGCGCAACGATCGCACACACCGAGATGCGGTTCGCCTCGGGCAGGCTGTTGACGTACCTTTGCGCGATATCGGTCAACTGTTGATCGTAGATCTGCTCTCCCGCCTCCGCGTCCAGAAACATGCGCGGCGCCATCCCCTGTCGCAGCAACTCCAGACCGCGCGCCGGCCGCACTCTGGTCTCACCCGCCAGCACCACGATGGCATCGGCTTTTTGGGCAGTGTCGACGACCAGAAAGCGCGCTGCCTGGCTCGCCAGCAGAACGCCAACCAGAACCACCACTAGTAGCAGCCGGAGAAATCGCATCTCAGGCGCATGTTACTAAGGAAACCAGCGTCTCGTCGAATGCCGTTACCGTAGTAAGCACCATCCCATGCCAAGCGCCGAGAGCCATGCGAAAATCATTAACGAACCGCATCTTGCGGAATCGACTGACGAAAACAGGATGCTAGAATTTACTCCACCCTTATGAGCACTCAATTGACCGCCTCTTCTTTGTTCATTGACCTGAAAAGCCGAATCGAAACTCGTCAGGCGAGGGTCGGAATCATCGGCCTCGGCTACGTTGGACTCCCGCTCGCTCTTCTTTATAGCGAACAGAAATTTTCCGTCACTGGCTTCGACATTGACCAGAAAAAAATCGATACGCTCAACCAGGGCGGCACCTACATCTTCCGCATTACCCCACCGGAGATTGCTGCCGCCAAGGCAAACGGCTTCAAGCCCACGGCCAACTATTCGCAGATCTCCAACATGGACGCAATCATCATCTGCGTCCCCACCCCGCTGAATGAATATCACGAACCCGACATGAGCTACATCACCGACACTGCTCATGCCGTCGCGCCTCATCTGCGCGCCGGCCAGATCGTAATTCTTGAGAGCACCACCTACCCCGGCACCACAGAAGAAGTCCTGGTTCCGATTCTCGAGCAGGAAAACAAGGCAGGTCTGAAGGCCTCGCATAAGGGCTTCGCCGGCGACAACGAATTCTGGGTTGCGTTCTCGCCCGAACGCGAAGACCCGGGCAATACCCAGGTCGCTCGCCACGATATCCCGAAGGTGATTGGTGGACTCGACGCCCAGGCCAGCGAGCTCGCCGCCGCGCTCTATGGCGCCATCTTCCGCCGCACCGTGCCCGTCTCGTCGCCCGCCGCCGCCGAGATGACCAAGCTGCTGGAGAATATCTACCGCTGCGTCAACATCGCGCTCGTCAACGAACTCAAGATGCTCTGCCTCCGCATGAACCTCAATATCTGGGAGATCATCGACGCCGCTGCCACCAAGCCATTCGGCTTCCATCCGTTCTATCCCGGGCCGGGGCTGGGCGGGCACTGCATCCCGGTCGACCCGTTTTATCTTTCATGGAAAGCGAAAGAATTCGACTTCCATACCCGTTTCATCGAACTGGCGGGCGAAGTGAACGTAGCGATGCCATACCACGTGATCGCCGCCACCATCGGTGCGCTTAACAAGCAAAAAAAAGCAATCAATGGATCGAAGGTTCTAGTGCTGGGCGTGGCCTATAAGAAAGATATCGACGATCTGCGCGAATCGCCTGCCCTCACCATCATCGAACTCCTGCAAAAAGAGGGAGCGACCGTCAGCTACCACGATCCGTACTTTCCATTCGTGGGTCGAGGCCGCAAGTATGATCTGCAGATGAAGTGTGCCTCGCTCGACAACATCTCCGACTACGACTGCGTCCTCATTGTCACCGATCACTCCGACTACGATTACAAAAAGATCGTAAACCAGGCCAGGCTGGTGGTAGATTCCCGCAACGCCACTCGCGGCATCAAGAGCGAGAAAATCGTGCACTGCTAAGCAAAATCAGTACCCAGTACCTAGTACCTGGTACCCAGCAAACGGCAGTCGACGCGGAACGTCGGCGTCTGCACTCTAAAACACCACGACTGAGTACTGGGTACTGGCTCTGTGCTAGACTTTCGCGTTGAGCCGGGGCAGCGTCCTCGAGGCGCGTTGCATCCGAACGGTGTCATGATGAAAGATACGCTCGGAGTCTTACTGGCCGGAGGCGCTGGCGAGCGCCTTTATCCCCTCACGCGCGACCGGGCGAAACCAGCCGTCACCTTCGGCGGCATTTACCGCATTATAGACATCACCCTTTCCAATTGCGTGAACTCCGGTTTGCGGCGCATCTACATCCTCACTCAGTACAAGGCGCTCTCGCTCAACCGCCAGATCCGCGAAGGCTGGAATATCTTCGGCCGCGAAATCGGCGAGTTCATCGAAATCCTTCCGCCCATGAAGCGGGTCAGCGACAACTGGTACATGGGCACCGCCGACGCCGTCTATCAGAACATCTATTCGATCGGCTCCGAGCAGCCCAAACATGTGCTGATTCTCTCGGGCGACCACATCTACAAAATGAACTATGAGCGCATGCTCCGTCAGCACGTGGATTGCGGAGCCGACGTTACGGTCGCGACTCTGCTGACCGAACCAGTGGAATCCCGTCATTTCGGGGTGGTCGATATCGATCGCGAAAGCCGCATCATCGGCTTCGTCGAAAAACCAAAGGAGACCAATCTCCGTTCACCCTACGACCCAAGCAAGATTTCCGCCTCGATGGGGATCTACATCTTCAATACCGACGTCCTCATTCCGGTGCTGCTGAAAGACGCCGAAAATTCCCAGTCAAGTCATGATTTCGGCAAGGACATTCTGCCCGCGATGCTCGGTGACTATCGCGTCTTCGCCTTCAATTTTGTCGACGAAAACAAGAAAGAGGCGCTCTACTGGCGTGATGTCGGTACGCTCGAAGCTTACTACGAAGCCAATATGGACCTGGTGTCGGTTACGCCCGTCTTTAATCTTTACGATGAACGCTGGCCGATCCGCACTCATCAGCGGCAGTATCCGCCGGCAAAATTCGTATTTGCCGAATCTCCGCGCATGGGCCACGCGCTCGATTCACTGGTTTCGGGCGGCTGTATCATTTCCGGCGGCTCGGTAAAAAATTGCGTGCTCTCTCCCGACGTGCGGGTCAACTCGTTCACCGAGATCGAGGACAGCATTCTGTTTTCCCACGTCAATGTTGGCCGCAACTGCCGGATCCGCAAGGCCATCATCGATCGCGACGTCCACGTCCCCGAAGGAACCACCATCGGCTATGAACCCGAAGCCGACCGTGAACGCTACTTCGTCACCGACAGCGGCATCACGGTAGTGACGCGCGATTATTCGCTCTTCGAGAATCCGGTGACGGTGGATTACTTCACGAGCGAGTAGAAAAGCAGCTCTTGGCTCTTGGCTCTTAGCTCTTAGCTATTAGGAAAACGGGCTCACGCCGCTTCGGACGCTCGTGGTCAGGCCATTGAGGATGCGGCCCAGTTCGTCCGACTTGTCTTTTAGTCTTTGCGACGTAGTGGATTCAAGATAGTCCAACTCTCGCGCGATGAACAACTGCGTCTGCAATTCCAGCAACGAGCCGCGTGCGCGATACAGAAACTGTACGAATTCTTTGCATGAGTAGCGCCCCTTGCCCTCGGCGATATTGCTTGCCACCGATACTGCGGCTCGGCGCATTTGGGAAGTCAAGCCATAGAGCTCGTCTCGGGGAAAGATTCGAGTGCAACGATAAATCTCCAGAGCCAGTTGAGTCGCTTTACGCCAGGCGATCAGATCCTGATAGGTATCCGCCATAAAATCCTCAAATACTTCCCCGAGACTGCGCGAGCATGGAGGTCTGCCACAGTGACGCCTGTCACCCAGGATTCGGTAGGTTTTCCTAAGAGCTAAGAGCCAAGAGCTGAGAGCTTTTTTCCGTTACACTTCCTCTCAAATGTTCTTCAAAAAGAAACAAAAACAGGAACATAAAATCCTGCGCCAGATCGTGCGCACCGGCGATCAACTGCAGCCTGAATATCACCGCCCCACGCCTGAATGCCCGCAACCCGAGCGCTGGAGCATGTTCGATTCGATGACCGCCGAAGCCGAGGTCCTCGAATTCCTCCGCGCCGTCGTCACCACGATCAAGCCCGAGCTCGTAGTCGAAACGGGAACATTCAGCGGCATCAGCACGCTCTGGATCGCCGAAGGCCTCAAAGCCAACGGCTTCGGACGTGTGATCACCTGCGAGTTCGATCCTCAGGTTTACGAGAACGCCAAAGCGCGTATCGCCGCATCCGGTCTGTCCAACTGGATCGAACTGCGCAACGAATCCAGCCTCGAAATGAAAGTCGACGGCACAATCGACCTTCTCTTCAGCGACAGCGATATGCCAATCCGCGAACAGGAAATCCGCCGCTTCCTGCCGCAAATCAACCCCTATGGCCTGATCCTCATGCACGACGCCAGTTCGCATTTGAAAATCGTGCGCGAAGCCGCGCTGAAGCTCGAACGCGAAGACCTGCTCTCAGTAATCCTGCTGCCGACCCCGCGTGGACTGGTGGTCGCGCAAAAGCGTGAGGGGAGAAAATAAAGAATTTCTTGCTCGGGCCCCCAAAGCGGCTCTCGCCATGTAGAGCTAAGACCTAAGAGCCAAGAGCTTGGAGCTGAAATCATTTCGGCGCATAAAGCCGAACTCCAACGATCTTCGCATAACGCCCAAAGTCGAGATCCGACGTGAAGATCTCCCAGCCTCGCCGATGCGCAACCGCGCAGAGTAGAAAATCAAAGGCTGATCCTGCCACCCCCCGGGTACGGCACTGGTTGTGAAAGTGCGCTGCCACTTCATAGTCGCTAGCGGCGAGATGAGGGTCTTCAAACGCGCTTAGCAGATCGCGCAGCCGTCGGAATTGCCGCTCTTCGCGAATCCCCGACAGCAATTCCTGACGTACTACTCCGACCAGTTGCGCTTGGCCGGCACGAATCAGGTCGGCCAGTGCTTGCGTCCGTCGCAGTTCGCTGGAATTCAGGTCAGATTGCTTGCGTCGTAGGGCAAGCGACCATATGGGCGTGTCTACCAGCACGCTCATACGCGATGTTTGCGGCGCTCGGATTTGTAGTCGTAACCAGGATCGAATTCAAACGTGCCGAAGGCTGCGAGAGTGCGTGCTTGCTTATGACGCCGAACGTACTCCGCCAGCGCCGCCGTGACGGCTTCTTTCTTCGTCTTGTGTTTGCCGGCCAGACGTGCAGCTTCAATCAATTGGTCGTCCAATGCCAGATTCGTCGCCATGTGTAAAGTATTACACAGAGCAATGTGTGAGTCTAGCTCCTTTGGAAACCAGATTGCGCAACGTTGGCTGGCAGCACGTTCTTGGCCGGCAGCCAGACCGCGCCAGGCGCGTCTCCTCTAGTGCCTCGCCAAATCCTCCGCCAGCAAACTCGCCTTCACCGCCAGCGTGTGCCCTCGCGCAATGTCGCCTTCCTTTAGCGCCGCGCGCGCGCCTGCCATATAGTTGTGAATCTGCGACATGCTTTCCCGCTGCTCTCGATCGAACATATCCGGATCGATCCGCTCCAGAGTGCTGACGGTTTTCTTCAGCAACTGCTCCGCGTCCTCACGCTCGCGGCCAGCCTCCTCGGGAGCCATGCCCGTCACAATTTGTGCGGTTGGCTCGTCCGTGCCGCCCTCGCGCACGACCACTTTGCGCGGTCCGCTATCGGTCACAATCGCGGAGGCGTGCTTCGCTGCCGAATGCCGCTTGCCGGTAGCCCCCGTGGAAGCACCGTCCGCCTTTTTCCTAGGCGCGGTCTTTGCCTCAGCGGATTGGGGTTCGATCGTCGGTTGAGTGGCCGGGCTGATTTCTGGTCCGGCTTCTTGTGACTCCGCCTTGGGTACGGTTTTGGTTTGGGTCTGCTGCAACTCCGTCTTCCGTTCGGTCTTGGTTTCGGCCTGCTGTGATTCCGTCTTCGGTGGGGTTTTGGTTTCGGTTTGTGGAGCGGCCTGAGTCTCTTTTTCTTTCTCGGCCGCTGGCTCTTTCTTCTGCTCGCTCTCCGCTGCCTGTCCCGTGGCATTCACCGAGCCCGCGCCTTCCTGCTGCGGGCAAACCACTCCCCAAACCGGGAAGCCCAGGCCAAACGCGATCACAAATCCCCACGCCAAACGCATTCTCAACTCGAACGCCTCTCCTAAGGCAGATCAGGCAATCGCCTCCGCCTCGCTATTTTGTCTTGCGACCAAAGCCGGCAGCCGCAATCGAAAAGTCGTTCCCTCGCCGACAATCGAATCGAATTCCACCGAGCCGTAATGCCACTGCATGATCTGGTAGGTTTGCGCCAGCCCGATCCCGCTTCCCCCCTGGTCCCCTTTGGTGGTGAAATAAAGTTCGAAAATCTTCTCGCGCGCGTCCGGCGGAATCCCTTTGCCCTGGTCGCGCACTTCGCCGACAATCGTCTCATCGTCACGAAATGCGCCCACGGTAAGCGTTCCTCCCTTTGCCATCGACTGCACGCCATTGATCACCAGATTCAGAATCGCTTGCTTCATCAGGTCGGCATCGACCCGCACCATGAGCGGCTCCTCAGGCAGATTCTTCGAGAGCGTAACGCCGTGTCGCGCTGCGTCCGGCGCCGCCAGCACCACCACCTCCTCGAATATCTTGCGCAGGTCGGCCTCTTCCAGATGCAGGTCGCGCGGACGCGTAAAATCCACCAGAATCTGCACTACTCGATCCAGTCGCCGGATTTCATTCCCGATGACCTCCACATGCCGGCGCGATTCAGGATCGTCCTGTTGCATTTTGTTCTGCAGCAACTGCAGGTGGAGCACGATGGCATTGATCGGATTCTTGACCTCGTGCGCCACGCCGCGCGTCAGGCGTCCGCTGGCCGAAAGGCGGCGTGAAATCTCGATCTCGTCTTCCAGTCGGCGCACCGACTCCGCGTCGCGCATCGTCAGCAACGCGCCGATCGGAGTTCCCTTCTCCTGAATGAAATCGAGCGAAACCTGAACCCGGCGGCCATCGGAGGCGTCAAACTCGTACTGCCCAAGTGGGCGTTGCTTCTGGAAGGCGGGCAGAACAACCGCTCCCAATACCGTACCATCGGAAAAAATCTCTTCCGCCGTGCGCCCCAGAATTTCACGGCGCGGACGCCCTAGGAACTTCTCCGCCGAAGCGCTCACCAGCACCACTCGCGAATCGCGCGTGAACAGCATCAGGCCGTCCTGCAGCTTTGACATGACCTGTTCGACGTTGTCTTTGAGGGCGGAAAAAATCTGGTTCGTATCTCTGATCTGCCGTCCAAGGTGCGCAATCTTCAGCGACACCAGGCCGACCTCGTCGTCGGCACTGCTCTCTTCATCCGCCGGCGGCACATCTCCCGCACTCGCGCTGTCCAGGTTACGGCTGATGACCTTTAACGGTCCCAGCGCCACATTCGAAACCACCGCCGCCAGCACCAGAGAACAGAAAATCGCCACCACCGAAAAGAACGCCGCCTGTTGCAATCGCGGCGTCAGTTCGTTGCGCAAAAAGACCGTCGAGACACCCACGTGGATACTGCCGAACACCTGCTTATCCATTTCGAGCCCAATGCTCACGTCGTAGACCGTGCCCGGGCCGTAAAGCAGCCGCGACTGCCGCCGGAAACCGGCGTCGCGCAGCAAGCTCAATGGCGGCCGCGACGGCACGGGCTTGCCGTTCATGACCGGGTTCGTGTCGAGAATCGCAACCCCCTCGGGGTCGACAATCGCCGCGTCGTAGATGATGCGGGAATTGCCCACCACGGACTCCAGCATCGCGTTCAGATTGGTATCGGTTTGCAGGTAATTTGTGATCGCGGCACGCATCTCCTTGGGATTGGCGGTGTCGACGCGCGTGCTCGTCAGATCGGGAACCGCTTTGGACGCGGCGTACTCCAGCTGATTCGTCAGCTGCGAAGCAGTCTCATCAGCCCACAACAACCGCTGGCGCAGTAACTGCGATAGATAGAACCAGGAGAAGGCAACCACCAGCGCCGTGAACAGCGTAGTGATCACAAACACGATAATGAATTTGCGGGTCATTCAAAAGCAGTTCTCAGGTCTCAGGTCTCAGCTCTCAGCTCTCAGCAAAATCACGTGTCATCCTGATCAGACGATCCCGATGTAGTCAGAGCAAAGCCCCATGTCATCCTGAGCGGAGCACCTGCCGAGCCAAGCGCGGCCGATGCGGAGTCGAAGAGCCTGCCCCGAGCAAAGCCGAGGGGATCGCTACTCCCTTCTCGACAGCCGGCGCCAGTCTTACAACACCGGCCATTGGACGGGACCAAGCAGACTCCGCTGAGAGCTGACCACTAAGAGCTGACAGCTGCTCCTCTATTCTTCTGCCAGCACCGCATCCTGCGGCCGGCCGTATTCCTTAAGCTTGTTATGGAGCGTCTTCAGGCTGATACCCAGGATCTCCGCCGCCCGTGTCTTGTTGTTGCTGGTGGCCTGCAGAGTTTTCAGGATCAGCAGCTTCTCCGCTTCCTCGACCGTCGTGCCCACGCCCAGGTGCACGGCATCCGGATCGTTCACCACCACCCGCACACTTTGTCCGAAGCCGGGCGGCAAGTGCTTCGATTCGATCAGCCCGCCATCGCAGACGATCACGGCGCGCTCCAGCGTGTTGCGCAACTCGCGCACGTTGCCTGGCCAGGAGTAGGCCTGAAAAATATTCAGCACGGCCTCGCTCACATCCGACACCTTGCGCCCGTGCTTCTCGTTCATGTCGGCGAGCAGACTCTTCACCAGTTCGCGAATGTCCTCCTTATGCTCGCGCAGAGCCGGCATATGAAGATTGAAAACGTTGAGCCGGTAATAAAGATCCTCACGCAGTTCGCCCGCCGCCACCGCCTCATCGGGAACCTTGTTCGTTGCCGCAAGCACGCGAACGTCAACCGAGGTCTCCACTTTGCTTCCCAGCCGGCGCAGTTTGTGATCCTCGAGTACGCGCAGAAGTTTGGCCTGTGTGCCGACTGGCATCTCGCCAATCTCGTCCAGCAGAAGCGTGCCGCCTTCGGCGAGTTCGAAGCAACCGGTCCGGCGCTCCAGCGCGCCCGTGAACGCCCCTTTTTCGTGGCCAAAAATTTCGCTCTCAATCAGCGTCTCGGGAATCGCCGCACAATTAATGGGAACAAATGGTTTGTTGCGCCGCGGACTTAAGTCGTGAATCGTGCGCGCCACCAATTCCTTGCCGGTCCCGCTCGCTCCTGTAATCAAAACCGAAGCCGTGCTCGGCGCCACCATCTCCACCAGCCGGAATATTTCCTGCATCATCGGCGACGATCCAACCAGCAATCCAAGGGCTCCCTTGTCGCGCAGGCGCCGGCGCAGAGCTTCGTTCTCCACCCGGGTGTTGAGGATTTCCCCGATGTTCGTCAGAATCGTGCGCAGCCGCCGGAAATCGATCGGCTTTTCAATGTAATCCTGCACTCCCAACCGTCCGGCATGAAATGCGTTTTCGGTTGTCTTCTGTGCCGTTACCATCACCACTGCGATCGACTGCGATAGCTCCGAGAGCCGCTCCACCAGTTCCATCCCGCCCATGCGCGGCATTTTCACGTCGGTGATTACAATCGAAGGGGCGAAAACAGCGACCTTCTCCAGCGCTTCCACGCCATCCACCGCAGTATCGGTCCGGTAGCCCCATCCGGAGATTAGCTCGGCCAGTCCGGTACGCTCATTCTCTTCGTCTTCAACAATCAGCACCCGTTCTTGTGTCATAGGTCTCAACCAGCATTATTCAAGGAAGCGCGAGCCTGCGCAACCTGACTTCCCTATTGCCAAGCCACCAACCCTCCTCACGGACAAGACCAGCGCGGCAAGCGAGGAATATCAATTTGAGATGACCTCTCCCCAATACTCCTTCAACCGGTCCCCCATCGACCTAGTTGCTCTTGAAGGCAACCACGAATGGTTCTTCCCGTTTTGAAAAACTTTTCATTTGCTGTATGATCCTCTGTTTCCAGTGCAATCCCGTCTGTACGTTGCATCGGATCGATCATCATTCCGTGTGCTTTACTCGCTAGTTTGCAGATTTGATTTGGAGGAACTATGTCACGTCGCCACGAAACTTACCGGAGATGCGCGGCTCTCGCGCTCGTCCTGGCAGTTGTTCTGCTTGCGTTGCCCTTTGTGCTGAATGCACAAGATGAAACACCGCCAAAGATGGACTTGTTTGTTGGCTACCAGTGGCTCAACCCCGGTGGCACTGTCCCCGAGGGTTCCCCAGTCGTCGGCGTAAAGTTACCGAGCCTTCCGGCCGGCGCTGCGGGCACGTTGACCTATAACTTTGATAAGTGGTGGGGACTTTCCGCAGATGTGGGCACCAGCTACAACCGCCACCAAACAAGTGAACATATGCTCTCGGTTGGTCCACGCCTGATGTGGCGGGGCGACGGTGTCAACTTCTTCGCACACACCATGTTTGGTGTCAACATCCTCCATCCGGATAACGCTCCTTCGAATACCGGCATTGGCGCGGTGCTCGGCGGAGGCATGGACCTCAAGATCGGGCACGGTTTTGACTGGCGTGTTTTCGAGGCAGACTACGTCCTCGGACGCCACAATTATTCCAGCACCGCGCCGGTTAACGATTCCTCGCTACGCCATCCAGTCTTGGAAGGCGCTGCTCTTCGCACCGGTCTAGTCTTCAACTGGGGTGGTGGCGAGCCCGAGGCTCTTCCCGCTGCCTCCTGCTCGGTCGACCGAACCGATGTCATGGTCGGTGAACCAGTGCACGCAACCGTTGCGGCTACGAATTTCAATCCCAAGCACCCTCTGACCTACGGCTGGACCAGCACCGGTGGCAAGATCGAAGGCAAAGATACCACCGCCACTATCGACACCAACGGCGTAGCCGGTGGCAGCTATACCGCAACCGCCACCGTTACCGACCCCAAAGCCAAGAAGAACAACTCGGCCAGCTGCACCGCCAGCTTCACCGTGAAGGAACCGCCCAAGAATCCGCCGCAGATGTCCTGCTCGGCCAGTCCGACCCAAGTGAAGGCAGGAGAGTCCTCAACCATTACCTGCTCCTGCACCAGCCCGGATAACGTGCCGGTTACGGTCGGTGGGTGGAGCGCAACTGGTGGCAGTCTTGCGGGCAGCGGAAATTCCGCCACCCTCACCACTACTGGGGCGCCCTCTGGTCCGATCACCATCAACGCCACCTGTACTGACTCACGCGGCCTGACCGCTTCGGCATCAAGCACGGTGACGATCGAAAATCCGCCACCCCCGCCTCCGCAGGCCACCAAGCTGAACGAGTGCGAATATCCCAACGTCAAAAAGCCCTGGCGCGTCGACAACACCTGCAAGGCGATGCTCGACGATGTCGCTGGCAAGCTTCAGCAGGATCCCGATGCCAAACTCGTCGTGGTCGGCAACTCCGGCCCGAAGGAGAAGCGTAAGAACCTGGCTGGCGAGCGGGCCGTTGACGTCAAGGCCTATCTCTCCGGAGGCGAGGCCAAACAGAACATCGATCCCAGCCGGATCGAAACTCGCACTGGAACCGCTGGCACTGCCACTTCGGAGCAATGGATTATCCCGGCCGGAGCAACCTTCCCCAACGCCAGTTCGACCACACCGGTCGACGAGTCGAAAGTGAAGGCGATCCCCGATCATCCCAAGCCAGCCGCCAAGAAAAAGGCGAAGAAAGCCATGTAACCACTGTAGAGATGGGTGTTTTCTCCATCTCGAATCGCGAACTAATGGCCGGTTGGGCTTGCCCGACCGGCCCTTTCTATTTTCCGGCTTCGGTAACCTTGTCCCACCCGTGGTACGCTGTCACTCTGGGGCGAAGGCGAATACCGTTCGCAGGGGTCACTTTCAATCTATGAAGTTCCGTGTCGATGGGCCCGTTCTCCGCACTTTCCGGCAAGATGCTGTGCAATCGCGAATTTGGCGGCGAAATGCTTTCCTGCTTCTCGCGATCACCTTTCTCAGTACAACTCTGCTGGCCTCCGGACCATGGCAGGTCCTCGGTCCTGACGGTGGCGACGCGCGCAGCCTCGCCTACGACGCGCATAATCCCGATCACCTCCTGCTCGGCACCAGTACTGGCCAGATGTTTGTCTCGAACGATGGCGGACTCAACTGGTCCCGCCTCGCTCGCCTCGGCGGCGATGACTACGTTCTCGACCACATCTCCATCGATCCCCAGAACTCCGATCGCATCTACGTCTCTGCCTGGAGCGTCTCCAGCCAGCAACTGGGCGAAATCTTCCGCTCCCGCGACGGCGGCCACACCTGGCAGAGTCTGCCCGCCATGCACGGTAAGTCGATCCGCGCCATGGCCATGTACAAAGGCAATTCCGAAGTCCTCGTAGCTGGCACCCTCGACGGCGTCTATCGCACCAACGATGGCGGTAATACCTGGCAACACCTTGCCTCTCCCGCCTCGGAGGTCAAGAACGTCGAATCCATCGCCGTCGATCCGAAAGATCCCAACACCATCTACGCCGGAACCTGGCACCTTGCCTGGAAGACCTCCGACGCCGGCGCCACCTGGCAGCACATTAATAAGGGTATGATCGACGACTCCGACGTCTTCTCCGTCATCGTCGACCACGACAATCCTTCCATCGTCTTCGCCAGCGCCTGCTCCGGAATCTACAAGAGCGAGACTGCCGGCAATCTGTTTTCCAAGATTCAGGGTATCCCGTTCACGGCTCGGCGCACGCGCGTGCTCAAGCAGGACCCAACCAACGAGAACATCGTCTACGCCGGAACCACCGAAGGCCTGTGGAAGACCACCGATCTCGGCAAGTCCTGGAAGCGCGTCAGCAGTGAAGAAGTCGTCGTCAACGACGTCTTTGTCGATCCGCGCGACTCCAATCACGTCCTGATCGCCACCGACCGCAGCGGCGTAATGGCTTCCACCAACGGTGCCGCAACCTGGACCACCTCGAACCACGGCTACGCCCATCGATATGTCTCGGCTCTGCTCGCCGACAACCAGAACGCGGCCACGCTTTACGTAGGCCTCGTCAACGACCGCGAATACGGCGGCGTCTTCTACTCCCACGACAACGGCCAGCACTGGATGCAGAAAGCGGCCGGCCTCGGAGGACGCGACGTCTTCGCCCTCAAGCAGACGACCGGCGGCATGATGGTCGCGGGCACCAACCGCGGCGTCTTCGTGCTCGAACACAATGGCGAATGGCTTCCCATGAACCAGGTTGCCGTCGAACATACCGTCACCACCCATCGCAAAGGTTCGCGCAAACCCGTCACGACCACGCTCTGGAAGAAAGGACAGCTCGACGCTCGCGTCAACGATCTCGAACTCGATGGTCACCGCTGGCTGGCAGCTACCTCCGAGGGCGTTTACATCAGCAAAGACGATGGCAAGATCTGGAAGATAGACCCGGCCGCCGGGCGGCAGGACTTCGTCTCCGTGCGCGCCGACGGCGATACTGTTGTCGCCACCACTCACTCCAGCGTGCTGGTTTCGAGCGACGCGGGCGCGACCTGGCAGCTTGCGAGCCTGCCTTCGTCCGTACATACCATCCACGGCGCGGCCATCGCCTCCGAAAACCAGTTTGTGATCGCTTCTCGGGAAGGCGCATTTCGTACCGATGACGGCGGCCGCACATGGCAGCACGTCGTCAACGGACTTCCCGACAAGGACATCTCTTCGGTGAGCTTCGATTCCGCCCACAAGCGCATGCTGGCTACCAGCTACACCACCGGCGTGATCTTCGAAAGCGTCGATGGCGGCCGCTCCTGGCAGCGCGGTCCCGACAGCGGATTCCCGCTGCGCCGGGTCAGCATAGTAGGCGGACGCTTCATCGGTGCAACGCCATTCGATGGCGTGGTCCTGCAACCCGAAACCGAACCAATAAGCGCCACCGCCGAAGCAGGCAGCTCGGAATAAGTAGAACGTAGCACCGGCCAAGAGTAGCGCCGGCGCCCCGCCGGCGGTCCCGAGGGCGTCTCGCCCTCGGCAACCCTAAACGAACCAGACGTGCCCCGTCCAAGCCAAGCTTGGGCGGGTTTTTTAGTTCCGCCGGCATCTTCTCGATTTAGTTGTAAGTGCTGGCTACATTTTTTGATTGCGGGCTTCACAGTTTGCTGAAAAAGTCCAGAATGTTCGCACAACCGTGGAAGAGCGGCCCTTCAGGGCCGCGTAAATCGTTTTGAAATGATCCGGGCTTCAGCCCCGGTGGTCGTTTTTTTTCACGAAATACCGACTTTTTCAGCAAACTGTTCAGCCGCCGAAGTGACACATCCCCGGAGGTCGAGACCGACGTAACTTGCCCGTCCTCCAGCGCCCCCTACACTACCCCTATGCGACACGTAATGCACCCATGCGCTCTCCTGCTCCTGGCAATATGCGTCTCCTCCGCGGCTCAAGTGTCCCTCGCCACTCCCAAACCGCAGTCCGGAGAAGACCTCCCCGTCTTCGGACGCCCCGTCCCCGCCGATCATGGCAAAATGTCCGAGCACAATATCGAGTGGCTGCAAACACGGCCCCCGCAAACCCAAATGGAATTCCTCCTCGCCGAGGCCATCAATCACGATGAATACGCCACCAACCTGATTGCCGGAATCGTCGAAGGCTGGCGCGGCAAACTGCACGACACCCCGCGCTGGGAGACCTTGCAGGATACCGCCCTCTATTCCAACGATCTGCGCGTCCGCGCCGCCGCCATCGAGATCAATCTCGCCCTCAGAAATATCGCCAAGACCGATGAAGCCGCGAATGGTCTGATTGAGGCCGCACAAAAACTTCCCGAGAGCCGCCACTATTTCGCCTGGGAACTGGGCATGCTCGCCAATCGCGGCGTCGAAACCACGCGTATTCACGACCTCCTTGCCGAGTGGATTCACGACCCGAACCAGCAAACGCGCTTCTGGTCGGTCGAAGGACTGGCTCACCTCGGCACCGATGACACCATCCAGAATTTTCTCGACGTATTTCGCAACGACCCGTCACTCGATGTCCGCGAACGCGCCGGATGCAGCCTCGCCAAATCCGGCATGATGACGCGCCAGCAGCGCATGAAAGCCGTCCCCGGCTTGATCGATCTCGCCGCCGATCCATCGCTCGACCCAACCACCCGCAACTGGGTCTACCAGGCCCTACGGGAAATTACCAACGTGAACCTGCCCAACAACCCCGCCACCTGGCGCAACTGGTATCAAACTCACGGACCCGAGAAGATCCACGAATTCGGAAAAGGCGATTCCTGGTCGGTGCTAGGCAATAGCTGAACTCGCGCGTCTGCGCCTCGACCTGAGCATCCAACGGAGCGCTTCTGGAACTTCTCCCTGGAATAGGCTTCAGGCAGTGCCCGACTTTCAGGCCGCGGAAAAAACCGCGCGTAGCTCGATTTTGGGCGGTGTCACTAGGAGGCGCCAACCATGCAAGCCTCAGCCGCATGGCCACCATCTCAGACCCCTCACACGATTTACGGGACTTCCAGTTTACTTTCCGTATTCTTTGGCAGCCTTGCCAATCGCCGCACCGGCTTTGGCCAGATCTTGCGGGTTCATGATCGGCCGCAGCGACACTTTCGCACTGAACGCCAGAAACCACGGCTCAGCGATCGCCGGAATCTGCGATGTGTCCGCCATGTCAAAAACAATGGAGCCCGACCGTTGGCCCTCATCGTCCGCAAAAAAATACGCCGCTTCGGGTTTGAGGTCAGCCAGAATCCGATCAATCGTAGGACCCAGCGTTCCAGCCTTGGCGGCCGCATTTCCAGCTTCCACCGGAATCGATACTCTCAGCAACATTCGCATCTTGGCCTTCCTCCTTTAGGAAAAAACCGCCGAGCGATTATATCCAAGGACGGCGTGGAAGGTTTCCCAGCCGCTCACGCGGGACAAAGAAAAATCGACAGGAGGCTTGACTTAACGATTCCAATAATCTCAATTGAATGTAGTACCAAATAAACTGTCGCCTTGCGCGATCAGATTTTCTCCGAAAACATTTGTTGAAAAGTCCGAAGCTGAAAGGGCGGAGCTAGGCAGCAGCGGTGGATCATGCCAAGAAACCGAGCTAACTGGTTATTCCCGAATACTTTACGTGTAAGTATCTATTTTTGAATACTTTGCGGAGGAGATCCAGCGCAAAACGCCACTTTTTGGTCGCTATCTCTCATGCATTCAATACTTTGCCTATAAACAACTGCGAATCAATACTTTGCAGAGAATTTCTCGCTAAGTGACTGATTCTAAGAACTCGGGCTAGGAGGGGGGTACCCCCCAAAGAAAGAGGCGAATCATCCGCTCTGGGTCAAAGCGTTTTTCTCGCGCGCCGTACCAACTCTGTCGGGAAAGACGAACACGCGCCGCGCCAGTTCGGACTCCAGCACAGCCCGCGAGTAATACCGATCGAGGACGCCGCCCTTCCAGACCAGCAGATCAGGGTTGCGTCCCGAAAACTCTTCCCAGGTTAGCGTAGAACGCAATTGAACAGAGCTCGACTGATCTGAGCCGGAATGATGTGGGCCGGAATGATGTGAGACGGAATGAACTGAGGCGCACTGGACCGAGCCAGCCCGAGCGATGCGTTCGTGAATCAGGAGCAAATATGCCCAGGTGATGGTCTGGTGGTAAAGATGCGGCTTGCCCTTCGAAAGCGCGAAGCGCTCGAGAGCCGCCGAAAATTTCGCCATCGCCTCCAGCAAGGGAAACTCCGACACGTAGGCAAAGGCGACCCGAACATGATCGGCATGGTGAAATTCTCCGGGAGCCCGACCCGACTCGAATTCCGAAATCAGTTCCCGGTTCGCGCTGCCGTACGTTGCCAACGAGTCAATCACGTTTTTGTTTGAGGGATTCATATGTGCAGATCAAATATTGTTCGGAAAGTGGGTCGCATGGACCGATGCTGTAAGCGCTGTTGTTCAGACTGATGTTCCACAAATCAGGCCGACTGCGGAGTCTCGGTCATCACGGCCCAGGTTGCCGCGGCATAGAGCACCAGGATTCCCACGTCGAACCATCCATGCAGCAGGTGCACCACGATGGCAAAACCGAGGACCGTCAGCAGGAGCCATCCGCCAATAATCATGGCCGTCGCTTTCGGGATTAGGAAAATCACCGAAGCAACCATCTCCGCCCAAGCCAGGCCGAGATGCACAACATTGGGCATTCCCGTAGCTGCAAACGCACGGGCCGCACCCGCAGAAAATGCGAAGCGGGCCGATTGCTCCAGCAGGACCAGGCCCAGGACCCAGCGCAGAATAATCGGAGCTGTGCGTGTTCGATCTTGTCTCATTTCTTTTTCCTTGGCAGACTCTTGCCGGCTGTCTGTCGCTTGCCTTCCGTCAGGTGGTGGCTGGCGCCCGAGTCGAGATCGAGTTCGTAGAATTTTTTCAATTCCCGAATGCGCGCCAGCGATGCCGCGCTGAACGGAGTCTTGCCGTCGAAAGCATGCAGCACGATGCCTTCGAGCAAATCGCCGAGGGTCATGTCGTGATATTCGGCGAAGCCCTTCAGAACTTTGAGGATGCGTTTTTCCATGCGAACGCCGGTCTGCACGCGTTCTACGATAAGTTTGGATTCATCAACCATGGTACAAATGTACCACGGTACACACATATCTGCAACCCTATGCAGTCCGGTATTTGGCCCACGGCGAATAGGAAAAACGGGGTTGACTGGAAGCCCTCCGCGTCACGCCGATGAAAAGGTTTGCCCTCTCCCGTACAATCGCATCTCAGGATCGGGCCAGACGATGCTGTCATTACCAATCCGCGCCCTCGCCCTACTCGCGCTCGGCCTCGCCGTCGCCTGCGGAAAGCCGACCGGAGTTCCAGCACCGTCTTCGAGCAACTCACAGAAATTGCCCTTTGATCGCGAGGCACGCCCGAAAGGCATCTCTCCCAGCCAGTCGCTGATTCCCGCCACCACGCGTCTTGCGGAAGGCACATCGCTGATCGTTCGCCTGCAGAAATCGCTCTCCAGCGCCTCCGCGCAAGCCGGAGAAAGTTTCGAAGGCACCCTCGACGATCCCGTGATGGTCGACGCACAGCCATTGATCGCGCGCGGCGCTCCCGTTACCGGTCGTGTCCTCGACGCCGAACCCGCTGCTAGCGGCCGCAATTCAGGATATCTACGAATCGCGCTGGTCAGTGTGAACGTCGGAGGCAGAACCGTTCTCATCGAGACCTCCAGCATCTTCGCCAAAGCAGCTTCGCATGACGATCATGTGAACACACGCACAAGCACAGTCATGAAGCAGAAAGATGTCACCTTCGCTCCCGACCGTCGCCTCACCTTCCGCCTCGCACAGTCGGTTGATTTGCCTAAAGACTGATTTGCTAAAGACTGACTTGCTAAAGACCGATTTGCCTGAAGACTGATTTGCACAAAGAAGGTTTTCCGCTGTGGCGAGCACCTCGCGGTCAATCCGCTGCGATCCAAATCGCACACGTACGCATTTGGCAAGAGCAGTAAATTCCAATTTGGTACGTATCTGACAACCCGATTTGGCAATTCGCGGCACGCAGGGTCTCTTCCCCGCCCTCCGGAATCATCACTAAATTGGTGTGACCGCAGACACTTAGCAGGCGAGGGACTCTGGTCTACACTTTCCCTAATCAGGTAAGCGCGGACCATTCGCGGAAGAGTCGGGAACGTTGTTTCTGGCTTGGAATGCGATCCTCCCGTGAACCAACTCGCGGCTTTCTCCGGGCTGCGTTCGATCGGTCGGGCGCCGAGCTAAACCAATAAGGATTGGTGTCAGCATGGACGCCTCGACTCGAATTACACGTCCGGCGCTCGCTCCAATCGTGAATGCTCGCATTATTCATGCCCTCGATTCTCAGCTCGCCGAAGTTTCTAACCTCAAGGGAGGCTCGCCATGTCAAGCGCATCTGCTGCTCCTGCTCTCAGCCATACTCCGCAACTGCAAGGAGCGAACTTTCTCAACCTACTCATCCTCGACGATGACCGCGCAGTCCGCGAGGCCGCGCGGGCGGTAGCGCACTCACTGGGCTTCAGCACCCATATCGCCGAATCGCCCGAACAAGCCTATCGCGTCCTCGACAGCCATGGCATCGACGCGGTCCTGCTCGATCTGCGATTGCCGGGCGCAGGCGGAATGGAAGCGCTGCAGACCATCAAGCGGCATCGTCCGGATGCGGTGGTCATCGCGGTGACTGGCTACGGAACGGTGCAGTCGGCGGTGCAGGCCATGAAGAATGGCGCCTACGACTACGTCACCAAGCCTTTCAGCATGGAGGAACTGCGTTTGCTGCTCGAACGGGTCGGCGGACATCTGCGGCTCAAGACCGAGAGCCGGTTGCGCCGCGAGACTATCCGGTCGAGCCAAGGGTTCGCCAACATCATCGGGCACACGCCCGAGATGGAGAAGCTTTACAGGATCATCGCCAAGGCAGGACAGAGCTCTCATCCCGTGCTGATTCTGGGCGAGAGCGGCACCGGGAAAGAAATGGTCGCCAAGGCCATTCACTCCTCCGGCCCCCTTCGCAACAAACCATTCATTCCCGTCGACTGCGGATCGCTGGTGCCCACCCTGATTGAAAGCGAATTGTTCGGGCACGTGCGGGGCGCCTTTACCGGCGCGACTAATCCGAAGGATGGTCTGCTCGCTATCGCCGATGGTGGAACCATATTTCTGGACGAGATCGGCGAACTCCCCGTCGACCTGCAAGCCAAGCTGCTGCGCGCCATACAAGAAAAGGAGATTCGGCCGGTGGGAAGCGTGAAGAATGTTCCCATCAGCGTGCGCATTCTGGGAGCGACCAATCGCGACCTGGAACAAGCCGTCGCCGCCGGCACGTTCCGGCGCGACCTGTTTTTCCGGCTTAATGTGCTCACCCTTCGCATCCCGCCGCTCCGCGAGCGGCGACAGGACATCCCGCTGCTGGTCGCGCACTTCCTCGATCGTATCGGGCGCGACTCCGGTCTCGATAAAACCATTGCCGACGACGCGCTCAAGGCGCTGCTCAATTACGATTGGCCCGGGAATGTCCGCGAACTGGAAAATTCCCTGGAGCGCGCCTGCGCCCTCTCCAGCGCGAATGAGATTCAAACGCGCGACTTGCCTACCAATCTCTCCAGCGCACCAGATGGTTTGTTTGCGCCGCCAACTAGCGGAATCGTGCCCATGGCAGAGCTGAAGAAAGTGACGATTCTCAATGCGCTGGCGCAAGTCAACGGCGACAAGATGCTAGCCGCCCGCCTCCTCGGCATCGGCAAGACCACGCTCTACCGCAAGCTGAAGGAGTACGAGTCCCAAGACTGAACTGCCAGACTGCTGGATTGTTCGTAAATGGGAATGTTCGTGCAGTATGTGTGTATAAGCCCTTTCGTTTCAAATGGAACCGATTGGCCCGCGAGTTGCCTGAGTTCAGGCATGATCCTGCTCGTGACTTCCATCGCGAGGCGAAATGAGTGCGCGGCGGCGCTCCAGCAAGCGATCGACGAGCCGGTCGTGATCGCGGAAAACCTCCTGCGCGCAACCACACTGCTGCGCACCGAGGTCTACACGGCTGCAGTATTCGACCAGTCCCTCGCCGAAGCCGAACCGCACGAAACCGATAATGTGTTCGATCATTTGGATTCGGCCATCCCTGTGCAGATCAATCTGGCAATCTGCGGAACCAGGCGTCTAGTATGCGAGGTGAAAGCCGCCATTCGGCTCCGCAAGCACGAGGTGGCGATAGCCCGCGAAGCCGCAGCGCGCTTTCTTTATGGCGAGCTGAACTATACGCTGACAACCCTGCTCCTCGACTGCGAACTCATACTCCAAACGGCGGGCGTTCCCGCGGCAGCGACGGAACGACTCGCCTCGGTTCACGAAGCGGCGCGGAAGCTCAGATCGCAACTCGAAACCAACACAACAGCCGCTCGCGCAGGTGGAATTTAAACCGAATGGAGTTCTATCGTTGCGCTGCGGTGCGCGCCCGGCGTGCCTCATAAGCCTTCAGGTGAGTGTAGGCAACTTTGAGAAAGGAATCGCTCCCCGAGATGCCATGCCTCTGCCCGCGCTCCAAAAGATCGCCAACAATATGATCGGCCTCAATCGGACCATTGCGTTCGATGTCGCGTAGCATCGACGCTGTCAGCGTCGACCCAGCCGAAGTGAGCATATCGCGGCTACGCTTGAATGATTCATCTCGCATCGGGTATCCCTCGGCTCCGGCAATGCGGCGGCACTCCTCCAGCACTCCGAGCACGTAGTCGGTACCGCCTGGCGAAGCGCAAATATCTCCGACGGCTGCTCGCATCAGGCAGGTACTGCTCGCCGCGGAGGTCAGGAACACCCACTTCTCCCACATCTCCAGCAAAATCTGCTGGCTCGCCCGCGCATTGAAACGTACACCCTCCATCAAACTGTCGATCAACTTCACTCGCTGCGATAAGGTCCCGTCGCGTTCGCCAAAAGATAAATCGTGAACGTCATTCAGATGCGCGATCTCACGCTTCTCGTTCAATGCCACTGCGATCAGACATTGACCGCCAAGAACGCGTGCATCCCCGAAGTGTTGTGCGAGGGTATCCAGGTGCCGCATGCCATTCAGCAGCGGCAAGATTGCCGTTGTAGAGCCAACCGCTGGCGCAAAAGCTTCGATGGCGCTATCCAGATCGAATGCCTTACAGCTAAGCAACACCAGATCGTAGGTGTCGCGGAGATTTTCCGCCAGTACGGTCTTCGGCTTGGGAATCACAACGTCACCAAAGCGGCTTCGAATCGTCAGACCACCGCTGGCCAGTTCAGCAGCTCGCCGCGGCCGGACCAGAAATGTGACATCGCGTTTTGCTTCAACTAGTCGGCCGCCAAAATAACCGCCGATCGCTCCCGCACCAACTACCAATGTCTTCATATCTCAGCTCCATCACTCAACCGTTGAGGAAGTTCTGATTAAGTAACAAACCACGCTCACTGTCACATTTTACAAATCTCTACCGACATTGTTCGCAAGCGAGCTCCCTAATTTCGTTCCTCTGAATAGGCACGGGGGCCGCACTGCCACGACTTTCGGCCAAACCAACGGAGGTTCGTAATGGATGACCGAACTACAGTCTTGTATGTAGATGACAATCCTAAATCCAGCCGGCTATTGGCACATGTTCTTGATGAATCCGGCTTCCGCGTGATCTCGAAGAACGACCCGGTCGAAGCAATTGCGCTCTGCCGCAGGATCCATTTCGATCTGGCGCTTCTCGACTATGAGATGCCCGTCATGACCGGAGCGCAGTTAGCCCGGGAGATTAAGTCTTTGATGCCCGAGATTCCGGTCGTTCTCATCTCCGGCCGTATCACCATGCCGCCAGCCGAGCTTGCGTTTGTCGATGCGCACTTCGGGTTTGGAACGTCTCTCGACGACCTGCTCTGGAGCATGCGTATCCTCACTCCGCCGAAAGTCGTGGTCGCTGAACACCGATATCATCCAGAGCATCAGCCCTATCAGGGCCGGGTCGCCGAGTCGCGCTGGGCCGATTCAACCTAAGCCAACCCCATCTTCAAGCTACAAGCAACAAAGTAAGCAAATTCGAAAGAGACTTAGGAGTCGCCCTGCCGTCGGGAAAAGTCGACGACAGGGCGTCTTCTGCCCGTGAATACCGGAAATCTGCAGCAAAACCGCAGGAAAAAGCACTCGTCGCCAAGAAAACTCTTCCTTATAAACGCGATCGACCCTAAACTGTTGCTGAGGAATTTGGGCTCGTGTTGCCCTCGCCCCCGGAGGACTTCAGTGCGAGTTTTAGTGACGGCGGACACGTTCAGCGGAGTATGGACGTACGCGCGCGAACTCGTCACCGGCCTGGTAACACAGGGCGCGCAAGTCACCCTAGTCAGCTTCGGGGAGATACCTCTTCCCGATCAGACCTCCTGGATGCAGAGCCTGCACGGCCTCGAATATCATCCCACGGCGTTTCGCCTCGACTGGATGCAGGAAGGCGAACAGGATTTTCACGTAGCCGAAGACTATCTGTGTCAGATCGTCCACGATACGCGCCCGGATGTCTTGCACCTGAACCAGCTCAGTTTTGGCGCGTTGCCCGTCCCGACGCCGCGCCTGGTAACGGCCCATGGTGACGTGATCACCTGGTGGCTGACCATCCACGGACGCGAACCGGCCCGCTCGGCATGGCTCAACTGGTATCGCGAAACCGTCGTTGCAGGCTTGAAACGCGCCGGTGCGGTGGTGACAACCACGCGCTGGATGAACGAGATGCTGAGGCTCGCCTACGATGACGCGTTCGAAGGCCATGTCATTTCGCCGGGGCGCAATCCAATTTACTTCAATCCCTTTGTCACCAAGGAAGAGTCCGTGCTCGCCATCGGCCGCCTCTGGGATACCGGAAAACAGGTAGCGCTGTTGACGCAGCATACTCACGGCTTGCCGGTCTGCATCGTCGGGGCCGACAATCCGATTCCCGCTCCGGCGTTGCCAATCCGCGCCGACGTGCGGGTCTCGACGGGAGCGCACGAGATTTCGGTGAAGGGGGCGCAGACGGAATCGCAACTGCGCAATCTCTACAGCAAGTCGACTGTGTTTGCGGCAACCTCGCGTTACGAACCAACCGGGCTGGCCTCGATCGAAGCCGCGTTCTCCCGATGCGCGATTGTCGCCAATGACACTCCGGTCTATCGCGAACTGTGGGGCGATGCCGCCTTGTATTTCGAACGCAATGACGGTGAAAGTCTCGCCGAGGTGCTTGCCCAGCTGGATCAGGACCGCGACATGGTCCGTCTTTATGGCACACGGGCCTACAATCGCGCGCGCGAACGCTTCACCGCCCGGCGTATGGTGGACGAGTACCTCCAACTCTATCGCCGGCTGCGCAGTCAGAAAACCGCCGTCGCGTGATAACGCGAAACGGACCTACATGTAATCCAGTAGGCTTCCCCTGCTCATTCCCGCTCCCAGCCTGCATTTTCACGTTCCTTTAATATTGCAGTCACATATGTGAAACATCTCCCTCCTAACGTTCATGCTGCCTCTCGAGTGATGTGAGGACTACGGCCTTGCGCCGGGCAATTCGAAGAAACGGAGAATTCAGCATGTCTGAAATGTATCTAGCCCACCTCAGGAAGATGATCGCTTCATTGATAGCAATGGCGATCGCCCTGGGACCGAGCATCACGCCTGTTTTTGCCGCTTCCAACAAGGTTCAACCCAAAGCCGTCGCCGCAGCGACAGCAACTCCGATTCAGCACCTGGTCGTGATCTTCCAGGAGAACGTCTCGTTCGACCACTACTTCGGAACTTACCCCAACGCTCTTAACCTCGCTGGAGAGCCGAGGTTCAAGGCTGCCGCCAACACTCCCAACGTTAACGGTCTAACGAATGCCCTGTTGACCTTCAATCCCAATCTGAATCCCTTGAATTTAGGCGGAGCCTCCAATCCGTTCCGCTTGGATCGTTCGCAAGCCGTCACCCCCGACCAGGATCACAATTACCTGGCCGAGCAGCAGGCATTCGATGCCGGTCTCATGGACCTTTTCCCACACTCAACGGGTGTGGGTGGGACTGCCGGCAGCGAGGTCATGGGCTATTACGATGGCAACACCGTCACGGCGGAGTGGAACTATGCGCAGCATTTTGCGATGAGCGACAATTCTTTCGGCACCACCTTCGGGCCCTCATCACCGGGCGTGGTCAACCTGATTTCGGGACAAACCAACGGGGTCGTCGCAACTCTTAACGGCACCGGAGATGAAGTGAACGGCGGGAGCGATGGCTCTTTGACTCTGATCAACGATGCCGATCCGCTGGGCGATGTCTGCTCCAACCCGACCCGCAACCAGGCCACGATGGGCACCAAGAATATTGGGGACCTGCTGACCTCGGCGGGCGTGACTTGGGGATCGTTTATGGGCGGCTTCAATCTGTCGATCGTGAATGCCAACGGCACGACCGGCTGCACCCGCAGTTCCGCCGGTCTGGCTGGCACCACAGCCGACTACATCCCGCATCACTCATTCTTCAACTATTACACTTCGACTGCCAACTACGCGCACACGCGGCCGAATTCAATCGCCGAGATCGGAAACGCCGGTCCCGCGAACCACCAATATGATCTGCAGGATTTCTTTACCGCCGCGGCCGCCGGCAACTTGCCCGCCGTAAGCTTTCTGAAGGCGGTGGCCTATCAGGATGGCCATGCGGGATACTCCGACCCCTTGGATGAACAAACGTTCCTGGTCAACACGATCAACTTTCTCGAAACGCTGCCCACCTGGAACAGCACTGCCGTGGTCATCATGTATGACGACTCCGATGGATGGTACGACCACCAGATGGGGCCGATCATGAATACGTCCACGGGCCCCGACGACGCACTAACAGGACCCGGCGCTTGCGGCACGGCGGCGACGTCGCTGCCCGGCCTGAATCCCGCGAACACCCACGCTCTCGGCCGCTGCGGTTACGGTCCCAGGCTGCCGCTGCTGGTGGTGTCGCCGTGGGCGAGAGCAAATTTCGTCGACCACACCGTTACCGATCAGTCTTCGATTATCCACTTCGTCGAAGACAATTGGCTGGCCGGACAGCGCATTGGCAACGGTTCCTTCGATACCATCGCCAACTCGCTTGTCCAGATGTTCGACTTTAGCAAGATTCGCAGCAATGGCGTTCTCTTTTTGAATTCGAATACGGGCGAAAAAGAATAACCGTGTGGCGTAGACTCCCCATCGCCTATGCCAGGCGGGCCTGCAGGGCCACATCCTTGTATGCCCGCCTGGATTTTCGAACATGCAAATATCCAGCAAGCGATCTGTTACTTATTTCCGGCGGCCGAATTCGCACTGGGCCATGCATCAAACAACCGGGTCGCGTTCACCGAGCCCAATCCCGTAGCCAGATCATAGCCGACTGTGGCCGGATACGCAGGTTCGCTGGCCGACGTCGATGTCGAAAGCTCGCCTATAATCTTGCTCCCGTTCCCGTAGCAGTCGTAAGAAAAGAATTTCGAGACCTGGCCGCAAGGAATGTCCATATCGCCCGCCGTCACGTCATTAAAGATGCAATAAGCGTTAGGCAGCTTGCCACTGATTTGGCTGGCATTGCAGGCCTTGGTTCCCTGCTTTGAGAACTGGCCAGCCGCCAGCGCATAGTAGACGTAGTTCGCATCTCCCTGCTTGCCATATTTCTGGTCAATCAGCGCTTGAATGCCGGCCATTGCGGGCGAGGCAAATGATGTCCCACCGCCTCCTTCCAGCAGTGCGTCATTGTTTGCGGTGCAGGGTGCGCCACCTTGGTTCTTGTCCGACATGCATTCGACCAGAAAGCTTCCCCACACACCGTCAGCCGCGAACAGGGAAAGGTCCGGCTGGTCACGCAGGCCGTCGTTGGGAATACCGGGAACGCCGCTCTGCCATGAAGGCTTGGGATTGCCTTGGCACGTTCCGCCGACCACTCCGCGGATGGACGGCTTCCCCGTAAAGCAGGTACTGGGTCCGCCGCTACCGCTCACGGAATACTTGAATTCTCTGCCGAGCTTCGTGTTGCAGAATCCGGTAGGACCGTAGGATTGCGTGAAACCGCCGTTTACGGGATCGCTGTAGATAAGCTGGCTTGTGCAGCCATCGTTCCAGGGAATTTCCGGAATATAGGACAGCGCGGAAGCCTTGGTTTCGGGATTGTTGGTCGCGTTCCAGTAGTCGCTGACCGGGATTCCATGCACGTCCTGGTTATACTGCGCCATAAAATCCGTTCCACCCACGTCGACCGCGTATGCGGAAGCGGTATTGTCTCCACTGTTAATGCCGAGATGTGACAGAAAGCCCTCGACGGGCGAGCATTCGTCAGCGCCGGTGTCTCCTTGAGCGATGAAGAAAGTTGTGCCTAGAGCCGTGGCGATTTCCGCTTCCCGATTCTCGAGCGCGATTTCGGTCTGTCCCGTGATAGTTTCGCACAGC
Source organism: uncultured Acidobacteriaceae bacterium (assembly GCA_963821295.1). Classification (GTDB taxonomy): domain Bacteria; phylum Acidobacteriota; class Terriglobia; order Terriglobales; family Acidobacteriaceae; genus Acidiflorens. The sequence goes on from CAWGDB010000008.1 coordinate 152,739, forward strand.
CCGTAACTGTCGGAGATGATGTCGGGCGGCTCAAAATCGAGAAGACCCAGTATCGCCAGGTCGAGTCCAAAGGTGCCATGGGAATTGCCGCACGCGGAGAGCTCAATGTTGGCGTCCGGCGCAGCCACGCTCGCCCACTCCACATCGAGAGCAGCCTCGATCTCATCGCCATTTTGGCCAGGGTTCTTGCAGTTGGGGTAAACCTGTTTAAAGGTGGCGTCCGTGAAACCGGTCAGGCCGAAGGTCTTGCGGAAGGAACTCCAGTCGGATTCATGGGCAAGGTTCGAGTCTTCGACCAAAGCAATCGTGACTCCCTTGCCTGTAAATCCCCGCTGCCACAGCGGCAAAACATTGTAGATGGTGTTGAAGTCATAGGGGCTGACCGTGTGGAAGGTCTCACCCATGTATTTGACGTTGAAGTGCGGAGTCCACTCGTGAGTAGCAAAGCTATAGGAAACGGGTCCAAGTTGAAGGGCGTGCGACCTGGGAGCAAAATCATGAAGCGAGGCAACCCCCTCAATCGCAGGGGCGAGCACGGCCGGAATCTGCGGATCGCTCATGTTGGCAACGTGCTTCTCGCCGCTCGGCAATACCAGATTGTGCACCTCGGTGTGGAAAGTTTCACGGATCTGCGCCGCGGTACCGGCAAAATCGATGAACAATCCATTCTGATAAACGCGATTAATCGCAAAGCCATGCGATTCCAGCCAGCGCTGGATTGTCTCCCTATCCTGAATCGCCAACCCGAAGCGCTCGCCCAATTGCTGAGGAGTCAGCCAGTGATGGAATTCCGGCGATTTCCGATCGTGCATCGCGTCAATCAGACCCTTCAACTGCGCTTCCGTCTCCGGCGCGGGCTTGAGCACGAGCAGCAAGTGTTCGAAGAGCAGATTGTCGGCCACCGGCCCGCGATCGTTCTGAGCCCGCTGTGCCGCGGGAGTGGTATTTCCGGTCAGAGTCACCAACCGGGACTCGTCGATCGTGCCCACAATGATGGGCTTCGGCCGTGCTGCGGCGTCTTCCGCAAAGCTGGCTATGCCAAGAACAACGACCGAAAGAAGCAGGGAAATGGAAGCGTATCGACGCATAGTTGGAACCTCCGGGAGTGTGGGACTAAGCAGTACCAGTTCAGAGCAACGGAAACCCAGGACGCGCAATCGCGCCATGGTAGCCGCATTTGGTCGGTTTTTCAAGACCGGAGAAGCGGCCGGATCGAGTTATATCGACGCATGCTATACTTTTTAAGCATCTTTATTCCTGTCAGATCAGCCTGTTAGATCCAACAGACGGAGGCCGGTATCGACAAACGTTTTATCCGCATGAACGAGCGCATCCGCGCACGCGAGGTGCGTGTGATTGGTGACGAAGGAGAGCAGATTGGTGTTATGCCTCCCTTCGAAGCGCTCAAGATGGCCCGCGAACGAAACCTGGACTTGGTGGAGATTTCCCCAACTGCGCAACCTCCAGTTTGCCGCATCATGGATTATGGGAAATTCCTGTACCAGAATGAAAAGCGCGAGCGCGAAGCCAAGAAAAAACAGAAGACCATAACCGTCAAGGAAGTAAAGTTTCGTATCAACGTGGACGACCACGACTACGAAACCAAAAAGAATCATGTGCTGCGCTTCCTCGATGAAGGAGACAAGGTCAAGGCGACCATCTTCTTCCGCGGGCGCGAAATGACGCGGCAAAGCCTGGGCCGGCAAATTCTGGAGCGGCTGATTAAAGATGTAGACCAAAAGGGACTGGTCGAGTTCAGGCCGCGGCAGGAGGGCAATACGCTCCACCTGATCCTGGCGCCAAAGAAAGAGACCGGAGCCAAGGAAAAACCGGCGGTGAAACCGGTCTCGAAGCCGGTGCCACCACCAGCACAAGGCGGAGCGCAGACTGCGTAGAGCTGTCAGCCGTCAGCTATCAGTAGAACCTTCTGGTGCGATCGCTAACGGACGAATGGTGGATGTGAGTCTTAGAAACTGAGAGCTGATAACTGAAAGCTGAGAGCTTATTTTTATGCCAAAACTGAAAACGCACAAAGGCGCGGCCAAGCGCTTCAAGAAAACCGGAACGGGAAAGATCAAGCGTCACAAGGCGAATCTGCGTCACATCCTGACCTCCAAGTCGCACAAGCGCAAGAAAAAGCTGGGCGACGCCGTCCTAGTCAGCGACGCAGATTACAAGAAAGTGATGCGGATGATCCCGTACTAGATCGTGGAGCGACGGGCGCCTCGCCCGTCCACGTATGCAACAACCAGTCTGCGGATCGGAAGCGAACCGCAGCGGCGCGTGAAGAGGCTGGGCTTCAGAAATCCCTTTCCTTCGTGGAAACGTGGTAGAAGCCTCCTTACCTCCAACCGCCGAACGAACTAAAAAAGGAGAATAGCAATGCCTCGTGTAAAACGCGGAACCAAACGCCGCGCCAAGCGCAAAAAGATTCTTGAACGCGCCAGCGGATATTTCCTAACTAAATCGAAACTCTATCGTTCGGCGAAAGAAGCCGTCGAACGCGGGCTGAAGTTTGCCTATTCCGGCCGCAAGCAGAAAAAGCGCCAGTACCGCTCGCTCTGGATCGTGCGCATCGGCGCCGCCGCCCGCCTGAATGGAATGAACTACAACCAGTTCATCAGCGGATTGAAAAAAGCCGGCGTCGAACTCGATCGCAAGATCCTGGCCGAACTGGCCGTGAACGATGCGGCAGGATTCGCGCACCTGGCCGAACAGGCGAAACAGGCAAACACGGCAGCGGCGACGTAGCTGTCAGCTATCAGCTTTCAGTCATCAGTTCTTATTTGTAAATTTAACGTTGTCATCCTGAGCGAAGCGAAGGACCTGCTGGCCTGCGCACTGAGAAAAAGCGGGTTCATCAGGATGACAACCCTCATTGTGGATTGCTCGCGCGCGACATGCCTTACACCGTTCCCAAACTTTCCGACTTCTCGACCGCGTCGCTCGACAACGCGGTGCGCGAACTCCTGTCCGCGCTCGAGCAGGAATCGGCCGCCGTCGCCTCGGAGAACGATTGGAAGGTTTATCGCGACCGCTGGATGGCGCGCAAGAATGGCGTCCTCACCCAACTCAATGATCTTTGGCTAAAAGGTGCTCCCGGTCCGAACAAGAAAGAAGTCGGCCAGCGCGTCAACGAACTCAAGAAGAAAGTTGAACAGACGGTCGAGGACACACTGTCTCGCATTCAGCGCGGCGCATCTCCAGGACGCCTGGCAGCAGAGCGCCTTGACATCACTCTCCCCGGCATCCGCCGTCCCATCGGCGCTGAGCATCCCGTCATCAAGACGATGAACGAGATCATCGGAGTCTTCCGCAATCTCGGTTACTCGGTCGAAGAAGGCCCGGAAATTGAGACCGACTATTACAACTTCGAGGCGCTGAATTTTCCGCCGAACCATCCCGCGCGCGACACCCAGGATACGATTTTCATCGCCGGCCAGGATTCGAAGCCACAACGCGAGCGCCTGCTGCTGCGTACGCACACCTCGCCCGTGCAAATCCGAACCATGCAGAAAATGAAGCCACCAGTCCGTGTCGTGTGTCCGGGTAAAGTGCACCGCAACGACGCACCCGATGCCACGCACTCTCCGATTTTCCATCAGGTCGAGGGCCTCGCGGTCGACACGAACATCACATTCTGCGACCTGAAGGGCACGCTCGATCACGCCATGAAAGCTTTATTTGGATCGAGTGTGAAGACGCGCTTCTACCCGTCGTTTTTCCCTTTCACTGAGCCCAGCGCCGACGTGCAGATCAGTTGCATCTTCTGCGATGGCAAAGGGACGCGCGACGGCGCTCCCTGCCGCAACTGCAAGGCCAGCGGATGGATCGAACTGCTGGGCTGCGGCATGGTCGATCCTAATGTTTACGGTTTCGTCGATTACGATCCCGCAAAAGTCTCGGGATTTGCGTTCGGCATGGGCGTCGAGCGCATCGCAATTCTGAAATATGGCGTGGACGATATTCAGCTGTTCTTTTCGGGTGATGTAAGGTTCCTGGAGCAGTTTGGGTAAGAGCTGCGAGCTACGAGCCGCGAGCCACGAGCAATCCCAAGATGATTTGGCTTGCTCGAAGCTCGTAGCTCGCTGCTCGTAGCGCAGTTGTTTCACGACAATGAAGATTTCTCCATCATGGCTCCGCGACTTCGTCGATCTTCCCGTCGATTACCGCCGTCTCGCCGACGAACTCACACTGGCCGGTGTCGCCGTCGAAGGCATTGCGGGCGAAGGCGATAACACCGTCTTCGAGATGGAGATCACCACCAACCGTCCGGACGCGATGAACCATTACGGTGTAGCGCGAGAGGCGTCAGCTCTCTACGATCTCCCGCTCTGGTCGATTGAGCCGAAACTGCCTGCTGCCCAAGGCAAGTCCGAAGTCACGATCGATATTCAGGAGCCCGACCTCTGTCCGCGCTTCACGGCGCGTGAAATTCGCGGCGCGCAAATCAAGCCTTCGCCTGCGCACATCGCCAATCGCCTTGCGCTTATCGATCAGCGGCCCATCAGCAATGCGGTGGACGCCACAAACTACGTTCTCTGGGAGAGCGGCAAGCCAACGCACGTTTTCGATCTCGACCTGCTCGAAGGCCATCGCCTGATCATTCGCAAAGCACGTCCCGGCGAAACCCTCAAGACGCTCGATGGCGTCGACCGCAAACTTACTCCCGACGACCTGGTCGTAGCCGACTCCGTCAAGCCGGTGAGCCTTGCTGGCGTCATGGGCGGCTTCGACACGATGATCACCGAGAAGACGAAGAACGTGCTCATCGAATCCGCCTGGTGGGACCCGGTCACGGTCCGCCGCATGTCGAAGCGCCACGGCATCCACACCGACGCATCGCACCGCTTCGAGCGCGGAACGGATTTCGAATCGACCATCCCCTCCACCAACCGTGTCGCCGAACTCATCCTCGCCTCTGGAGGCGGCACGCTCATCGGTGACGTGATCGACGTCATCGCTCGCAAGCTCGACCTCGCACCGGTGGAACTTGACCTCCGCGAAGTGCAGCGCATCCTGGGCGAGAAACTGAGCACTCTCGAAATCAGCCGCATCCTCAAGCGCCTCGGCTTCACCATGGTAACCGGCGCCGAGGACCGCTATCTGGTGCACATCCCGAGCTGGCGTCTGGATGTCGAGCGTGAAATCGACCTCATCGAAGAACTCGCGCGGTTGCACGGCTACGATAAATTTCCCAACACGTTGCCCGCCTATAGCGGCGAGGTTCGCGACCTGCCCGATGCCCGGAAAGACGCGGGGCTCCGCTCCACGCTGCTGACGCTCGGTTACAACGAAAGCATCTCACCAACCTTCATTTCAAAAGAAGATGCACAACGATTCTCGACGGCAGCCGAACTGGACCTCGCTAACCCGCTCAGTGACGAAGCATCGGTCATGCGCACCTCACTCGTTCCCAGCATGCTGAACATGCTGGCCTACAATCTGAATCGCGGCAACGATAACGTGCGGCTCTTCGAAGCCGGAAATGTATTCGAGGCGGCAGAAGAAAAGTCGATCGAGCGCAAGCGGATCGTGCTGGGCGCGACCGGCAACGTAGATGCCGGGATCGTCTACGGTCTGGTGCCTGGTGCAGGAACGCGGCCGCTCTCATTCTTCGATTTGAAGGGCGATGTCGAAGACCTGCTCGCCCCTTTCAGTCATTGGGTGCTCTCTTATGAGGCGCCAGCTCTGGACGACAAAAGCTCCGGCTACTATCATCCTGGCCGCTCGGCCCTCGCCCTGATGGATGGCGCCGTGGTCGCCCAGTTCGGTCAGATTCATCCCGACGTGGCCGCCGCCCGCAAGTTAAAGCAGGATGTCTTCATCGCCGAACTCTATCTCGATCGCCTCTATCAACATGACCTGCGGCAAGTGCGCTACGAGCCTTTGCCGCGCTTCCCCGCAGTCGAGCGCGACTTCTCATTCGTATTCGATGACGGCGTAGAGTTCGAGAAAATTCACCAGAGCGTGACGGCATTGGGCATCGCCGAGCTGCGCAGCCTCGTCCCGGTAGAAGTCTTCCGCGGCGAAAAAGTGGGCGCAGGGAAGTATTCGATCCTCCTGCGTGCGAAGTTTCAGTCCGCCGAGCGCACCCTCCGCGATGACGAAGTCGCACAGTGGTCCGACCAGATCGAGAAGGCGCTGGAAACAGTGGGCGGCGTGCAGCGGGCGTAGAGGTGGGCCCGTCTCGTAAAGTCCTGGGATAGACCATGGGGCCGGTTCACGCACTGCTCTAGCAAGTGACCGGCCACGAAGCGGGATCCCAACAGAGTCATCTAGCGGTTGGCCAAGGTGCGAATCGTCCCCAGTCCCAGCAATCGTTCGTCGGCCGTGACTAGAGTCAAGTCTAAGACTTCTGCAGTGGCCGCCAGAATCCGGTCGGCGGGATCCTGATGCAGAGGCAATTGTCTCGCTACGAGCGCAATCTCGTGTGTAAGCGGCGCCTCGCGAGTGCCGGCCGTAGCTCGCGCGAGCCAGGTCGCCAAGTCTTCCTTGATGCGAATTCTGCCTTTGTAGTTGAGAGTCAGAGCCTCCCACGTGCTCATCGGCGAAAGCCAGAGTTCGTTTTCCCTGTCCTGAAGATGACGTAAGACGCGTCGCCCCAGGCACCGCCGATCCTGGAAATTCCACAGCCAGATGTGGGTATCAAGCAGCAGCCTCAATCGCGGAGAACCTCCCACTCGTCCTCGTCGTTTGCCGGAGACACGATGTCGCCGAGAATTTCGAACGTCCCCTTCATCGAACCGATCCACGCGGCGCGATCCTCCACCAATGTGGGCGGGACAACTTCGGCCACGGGCTTACCAAACCGTGTGACTCGAATTGGCTTTTTCGTGGCTCGCACCTGTTCCAGCACAGCCAGGCATTTAGCTTTGAATTCCGAGATGGCTATTTCCCGCATATTATGGTCATTGTAACATACCATGGTCATACGAAATGACTATTCTTCTTAGACAGATATCGAACCAAATTGTCTTCTTGAGCGCAGCCGAGACAGGCGCGAAGCGACTGCCTCGGGGAAGTCGAAAGACCCCTACTCCACCAAGTCCGCTGGGCCCTCCCACTTAAGCAACCCCTGTGCTAGCCTTACTCCCCATGACCCAAGTTTCCGCCCATCCCAAGCACTTCCTCTCCGATAAAGTCGAACATTTCACCGAGTCGGTGATTCGCGACATGACGCGGCAGGCCATGCAATATAACGCCGTCAATCTGGCACAAGGCTTTCCTGATTTTTCAGCTCCCGCAGAAATCAAACAGGCCGCACAACGGGCAATTGCCGAGGATGTCAACCAGTACGCCATCACCTGGGGGGCAAAAAGTTTGCGCAACGCGATCGCCCGCCAAATGAAGGAGTGGCAGGGGCTCGACATCGATCCGGAAAAAGAAATTGCTGTCTGCTGCGGCTCGACCGAGGCCATGATTGCTACGCTGCTCGCTGTTTGCAACAAGGGCGACGAGGTCGTGGTCTTCGAGCCCTTTTATGAAAACTACGGTCCCGATTCGATCCTGAGCGGCGCCAAGCCGCGCTATGTCAGCCTGCGTCCGCCCGCGTCACATTCTTCAGCAGACACTAAGACAGAGGCCGAATGGACCTTCGACCCCCAGGAACTGCGCGAGGTATTTCAGCCGCACACTAAGGCCATCATTCTGAACACGCCAAACAACCCAACTGGCAAGGTGTTCACACGCAAGGAACTGGAACTAATCCGGGACTTGTGCGTCGAATACAACGTGCTTGCTATCACTGATGAAATTTACGAGCACATCCTCTTCGAGGGTGCGGAACATATTTCAGTTGCCAGCCTCGACGGCATGCGCGATCGCACCATCACTATCAACAGCCTTTCGAAAAGTTACAGCGTCACCGGATGGCGCGTGGGCTGGGCGGTTGCGCCTCCAGCCATTACCAATGCGATTCGCAAGGTGCACGACTTTCTCACCGTAGGCGCGCCCGCGCCCTTGCAGGAAGCGGGTGCGATCGCGTTGAGTCTGCCTCCCCTTTATTACCGCGAACTGGCCGACCGCTACCGGATGCGCCGCGATCATCTCATCCCAGCGCTCGAGCGGGCCGGTTTTCGCTGCCATCGTCCACGGGGCGCTTATTACGTCATGACCGACATCAGCAGCTTCGGCTTCGAGAACGACATTCAGTTCGCCGCCCACCTCGTCAAAGAAATCGGAATTGCCTGCGTGCCGGGATCAAGCTTTTACAAACATGCCAAAGACGGAGCCCAGCAGGTGCGATTCGCGTTCTGCAAGAAGCCGGAAACACTGGATGAGGCGGCACGCAGGTTGGAGAAGTTGGGAAGATAACTGAGGTTTCGAAGTTTCAAGGTTTCAATAACAACACTAGTGGCAGAAGGTCGATTGAATTCAAGATCCTTCAACCTTTCAAACCTTCGCAACTTTGAAACCCTGAAACCAAAACCTTCAAACTCCTCCCCTCCGTGTGTGCTCAAGGAAACCCATTAGGACATCCCTACTGGCCTAATCCACACCAATCTGCGCTATACTTCGCCTCAAGGCTCGAAATACCTACCGAAAGCGAGTAGTGTCCATGTCCGTTAAAGCGGTGGAAGAGGTATCTGCGCAGGTTCCTGCTGAAGATTTTCAGGCGCTGGAAGAGAAAGTTTATCGCACCATTGAGTTGTACAAGGCTGCCAAGGAGGCCCGTGCGACCGCCGAGCGCGACGCGCAGCGCCTGCGGGAGCAACTCGAGCAACGCGAAGAAGAGAATGAAGCGCTCCGGCGGGAGCTGGTGCAACTGCGCAAGGATCGGGAGGATATACGCGGCCGGGTCGAAAGAATGCTCAGTCAAATGGAAAGCCTGGCCCAGGAACAAGCCGCGAGCTGAAGGACGGCAACCTTCCCCTCGCGCACGAATCAAAGCGAGGGAATTTGCCGAGGAGTGACATGGCGACAGCCAGTAAGCAGTCTCCAATTAAAGATCCAATGAACGGCAGTGTGCGGGTCGAGATTTTCGACCAGGTCTATAACCTGCGCGGCTCCGATGCCGACTACATCCTCAAGCTGGCCGAGTACGTCGACGGCAAGATGCGTGCGGTCTCCGAACAGACGTCAACCGTCGATTCCGTGCGCCTCGCCGTGCTGGCCGCGCTGAACATCGCTGATGAATATCATTTGCTGAAACGAAGCCTGGAAGCGCCCTCGCCCGAAGTACGCGAACGGGCCAGCAAACTGTCAAATGCGCTCGACGAGATTTTGCAAGAGAACCGCCGCACCGGCTGAATCGATAGTAATAGCCTCTTAACAAGCTGTTCATCATCGCCTCAAGCACCTAGCAAACCTTCTGCCAACTATTTTGTAATTACCTCTTGCGAATCTCCTCGCAGTTTCCTAGCATCGAACGTGAAAGCCGACCTGCAAAGTTGGTGTTGGTGGCAACCGATTTTTGAACCAATGCCGAATGAACGGGGACTCGACTCGCAAAAAGATCCGGTGTGCCATGTTCCGCCATGCGGAAAGGCCTAATGGGTCGCGGCGGGTTCCCACCGTCTGAGACGGGTTCATTCTCGGCCCACCACACGGCCTCGTGGGTCGGCTTTTATTTTTTAGCTCTCAGCTGTCGGATCTCAGCTCTCAGGAAATTCGTTATTGGCCTAAGATGCGAGGTGCGATGCCCGACCAGGAAGAGTCCCGCGAAGAGTGGGAAAAAGAGTTCATCGATGTGCAACACAGTGTTACTTTTCCTGAGGAGCTGCGCAGTGCTCAGATCATCGCAAAGAAACTCTCGGCCACACCTGCGCCAATCCAGGATTTTTCCCACCTCGTACGGTTGTTCATCAGTGGCATTTTGCTGGTCGTAGGTTTTGTAGTCTTTTCCTCCGACGTTCCACACAAGACAGCATTCGGCGTCGCGGCTCTGGCGGCCAGCTGTTACTTGGGAGCTGCGGCTTTTCGGTGGCCCCGCAAGCACGATTAGTTGCTTTGCCTTTCCTGAGGGCTGAAGCTGAGAGCTGATCCCTGCTTTCCCTGCTACACTCTTTCCTGAACTCAACCCTGCAATCAGAGCATCTAAACTACCGTGTTCCCAAGACTTTTCCACATCGGCAGCTTCTACCTGCCTACCTACGGTGTTCTGGTCGCAACCGGTGTCTTGCTTGGTCTGTGGATTAGTGTCCGCAATTCTGAAAAGCAGGGCATCAATGGCGATGATGCCTGGAATCTCGGTATCTTCATGGTGCTGGCCGGAATTATCGGCGCCAAGATTCTCTATGTGATCAACGACTGGAGCAGCTACGCGCAAAACTGGCGCGAGATTTTCAGCCTCAACACGTTGCAGGCCGGAGGAGTTTTTTCCGGCGGGCTGCTGGCCGCCCTCGCCGTAGGCGCATGGTATATGCGGCGTCATCACATGCCTCCACTGCGCACCGTCGACGCGTTTTCTCCCGGCCTCGCCTTCGGCCACGTACTCGGCCGCTTCGGATGCTTTTCCGCAGGCTGCTGCTACGGCAAACCGACCAATCATTTCTGGGGTGTGATCTTCACAAATCCCCTGGCCAATTCCGTGAGCGGCACGCCGCTCGGAGTAAGAATCGAGCCGACCCAATTGATCGAAGCAGCCGCCGAATTCTTCAATTTCCTCGTGCTGATGTGGTTGCTGAAGCGCAAGAAATTCGACGGCCAGGTCTTCGCCCTCTTCATGATGCTCTACGGGTTCGAGCGTTTCTTCATTGAGTTCCTGCGCGACGACCCTGGCCGCGGCGAAGTTTTTGGCGGCGTAATGAGCGGCACGCAGTTGATCTCAATTTGCCTGGTGATCGGCGGCGGGCTGATCTGGTGGCTGAGAAGCGGGTTGCCCAGCAAGGAGCGGGCGGCGCTCGCAGCACGAGGATAGCGCTTAGCTTTTAGCATTTCGCTCGCGGCTCGTAGCTCGTGACTCGCGGCCAGCACCAGACGCCCAATGCCTGACTTCCCACTCACCCTGATCGTCTCACCGGAGGACGCTGCCCAGCGCCTCGACCAATATCTCGCGTCGCAGATCTCCAGCGTCAGCCGCGCCCGCGTTCAGCAACTCATCGAGAAGGGCGAGGTGCTTGTGAACGGCACTCCAGGAAAGGCCTCGCTGCGTCTGAAGGGCGAAGAAACAATCACCGTCACCGGCCCGCCGCAGGCTCCGCCCCTGCGCGCCCTGGCAGAAGAGATTCCGCTCGATATCGTTTATGAAGACGACGATCTCGCCATCGTCAACAAACCAGCCGGCATGATGGTGCACGCCGGCGCTGGCGCAACCGATGACGCGCGCAACCGCGGAACCCTGGTCAATGCGCTCCTCCATCACTTCCAGGCGCTTTCGGGAGTTGGCGGCGAGCTTCGCCCCGGAATTGTGCATCGTCTGGATCGCGCCACCAGCGGTCTGATGGTGGTCGCCAAGAATGATGAAGCGCATCGTCAATTGGCGAAGCAATTCAGCGCGCGCCAGGTTCACAAAACCTACATGGCACTCGTGCACGGATGGCCGAAGCAGGATCGCGGTACGGTACAAAGTGCGATCAGCCGGCACACTCAAAAGCGCACGCGCATGACCACGCGCGGCTTCGGAGGCCGCGAGGCCGTTACTCATTACCTGGTCAAGCGAAAAATCGATTCGCCCTATGGCAAGTTTGCGGTGCTCGAAGTGAAAATCGAAACGGGACGCACCCACCAGATTCGCGTGCACCTGTCATCGCTCGGACATCCGGTAGTGGGAGATGCACTCTACGGCGCGCCCGGCGAACTGCGGACCCAATCGAACAAACGCCGCGCCGCAGGCATGCCAGCGATCCTGACACTGGACCGGAATTTTCTGCACTCCGCGGCACTCGAGTTGATCCACCCCCGTACCTCGGAACCGTTGAAATTCACCCGGCCGATACCCGCAGACTTGGAAAGCTTGCTCTCTAAGCTGGAAACCATCGAACACAAGCCCGTGTAGTGCCGAGGCGAAGCCCCCCTAAGCGAGGCCGAAGGCCCGCTTCCGGCGGGAGGAGGCCGAAACCCTGCGACGTCTGGTACCGAATACAGCTACTGATTCCTACCCTCAGTTCCGGCTATAATGAAACTAATCCTGATGAAACCACGTATTGCTCTGTTTCTGTCTGTATTCCTTGTGCTTGCGGCCTCGTTCGCTGGCTTGGGGAGGCAATCGGCATGCGCACAAACAACGGTGCCCGCGGCTAAGCCCAGCAGCCCGACCGACGTCCCAGCTCCGATGCCCCAAGCGGCGGCCGTCCAGACGCCCGATCCGGCAACGCCGTCCGGATCCGTTCCGCCTGCCTCCGCGCAAACTCCGACGCCTTCACCTGGCAATTCAGGCAAGTCGGAATCCGACGAACCCGTTACGACGATTCCTGTCACAGTCAACGAGGTGCGTGTCGTGTTCACCGTCACCGACCGCCACGGCCATTACATCAAGGATCTGAAGAAAAACGATTTCAAAGTCATCGACAACCGGATGCCTGCGGAAATGCGCAGCTTCCGCAGCGAAACCGATCTGCCTTTGCAGGTCGGATTGCTCATCGATGCCAGCAACTCGGTGCGCGATCGTTTCAAATTCGAGCAGGAAGCTGCTATCGAGTTCCTGAATGCCACTCTCCGCCCGCATTTTGACGAAGCATTCGTGGTCGGCTTCGACGTGACGCCCGAAGTCGTGCAGGATTTCACCGATAACACCGAGAAGTTATCGATCGGAGTACGCAGCCTGCGCGCGGGCGGCGGCACCGCCATGTATGACGCGCTCTATTTTGCCTGCCGCGACAAGTTGCTGAAGCACGAGCAGACCGGTCCGGTGCGCCGCGCCATAATTCTTCTAAGCGACGGCGAAGACAATCAGAGCCACGTGACGCGCGAGGAAGCTATCGAGATGGCGCAGCGCGCTGAAGCCATCGTCTACACCATCAGCACCAATATCAGCGGCATGAAAGGCACCGGCGACAAAACGCTGGAGCGTATTGCCGACGCAACCGGCGGACGCTCTTTCTTCCCTTTCCAGATGCGCGATGTCGCGGATGCCTTTCTCTCCATTCAGGAGGAGTTGCGCAGCCAGTACGCCGTTGCCTACAAGCCAGCGAGTTTTATCGCCGACGGACGCTATCGCACGATCGAAATCCAGGCCCCAGGCAAGGGACTGAAAGTCCGCACCCGCAAGGGCTATTACGCACCTACCAAGTGAGTTAGGGGGTTTTTGATTTAAGGTTTTCTCTATGAATCTGTGGTGAGGGGGGCTCTGCTCGAAAGCGCTGTAGCTGCTCTTGATTGCTCAAAGCTCGCGGCTCAAGGCTCGTAGCTCGTGGCTGATTCGCATGCCTGGTTATTCCGGAACACCACTCCCGAAGAAGTTGGGTATCAAGGACGACTTCCGCGTTGCTCTGTTCCATATGCCCGACGAAGTGAAGGTCGAACTTCGGGACGCTCTCGCAAAGTGCCGTTCCCACAAAATCACCAGCAAGAATCTCGATTTCATTTTCCTCTTTGCCAAATCGCACGCTGGCCTGGAGCGCGATCTCTTCTCCGCCGCACAGGCGCTCGCTCCGGCCGGCATGCTCTGGATCGCATGGCCCAAGAAATCTTCCGGCGTCGCCACTGACCTTAACGAGAACATCGTGAGGCAGAGGGGACTTGCGGCAGGGCTGGTGGATATCAAGGTCTGCGCCGTCACCGACATCTGGTCAGGATTGAAGTTTGTGATCCCCGTTAAGAATCGCCAGGCCGCAAAATCGCGAGTATTCTGAGCCGGACGCCTTAGCTCCCCGCAAGAATTTCCGTGCTTAGTCGTTACCCTCTGGAAATGACCTACCTCTTTTCCCTCCAAGGCCGCGACTTGGCATCGGAGCGCGTGTTTGCAATGGGCAGAAGACGGTTTCCGATGGACGGATCGTCCGGAGATGATGCGATGCAAATCCGAATCAGCCTGGCAGCAGCAGCGATCACTGCAATGATGGTCTGTGGCCTTGCACACGCTCAGCTGCCCGTTGCGCGCACCGAGAGGAACTTGCTGGCCGCCGTAAATCAGGCGCGCCGCAGTCAGGGATTGGCCCCACTGCGGTGGAACGAATCCCTGGCATCGGCCGCTCGCCGTCACGCGGCCGTGATGGCCGAACACGGTTCGGCGCAGCACGCCTTTAGAGGGGAACTTAGCCTGTCGGCTCGCGTGAAACAGGCCGGCGTGCATTTCAGTTGGCTCTCTGAGAATGTATCCCAGGGACCGACCGCAGAATTCATCCAGCCGCAGTTCATGCGCTCGCCCAGCCACCGCGCCAATATTCTCGACGCGGATATGAATTCGATTGGTATCGGAGTAGTCGAGCAGAGCGGCCAGCTATTCGCCGTCGAGGACTTTGCGCAAGTCCACTAGACATTTGCAGATCCCGTCCACTCCAGCCAGCCTCAAGGTAATCGCGGGAAGCGAAAGAGGTGGGGTCAATGCGAGCCAGGCCGTTTCGTTGCGAGTTGATAGAAACGGCCCGCCTCGCGCCACACGGTTAGTGATGGTCGTCGTGGTCATCGTGCCAATGGCAACGCCGTCTAACCTCGTCGAGTTCGTGACGGCGCTTGTCGGCTTGTGGGCTGTGTTCGCCATGCTTCGCGATCGCGTCCTGCAGCCTGGCTTCCGCCTTGTGAATATCTCTGTCACATTTGTCGTCCGCCCGCGCTGTCACGGACGTTCCAACCAAACCGGCAATCGTAAGCAATGCGACACAAAAAATCTTGATCATGCGAGTCATATTTTGTCTTTCTCCTGGAAAATGATTTGGGCCGTAACATCCCGCACATCGCTCCGCCTTGGGCGCCTGTGCAGAATCCCAAGCAGAAATTCCAAGCTCTGATGCGGAGCGGCAGCCTCTTGTTGTATTGAAATTTCCCGAAGACGTCAAGCACGCGGGCGCGTGCATTCAACTCGCAACATTCATATCCGTGTCCATGAGCAAGCCTCGCCGTTCCTTACTGTCCCGTTCCAACCAGCTTAATCACTGCCGGCCCATGCGGTGCGCTATGCGTTACTGTTGCCGCTCCGCTGATGGCACCCTTCGCATTGGGAGTGAACGTCACTTCGAACGTACAGGTCGCGGCTGAGGCCACGGTCGCTCCACAAGGCGTAGCGCCCGAGGGTGTCGCTGCATAGTCTCCGCTGGCTGCCAGGCTGGAAATACTGAGCGTGCCACCGGAATTGTTCGTCAGCGTGACTGTCTTCGGTGCGCTGGTCGTCCCCACGGTTTGCGCGGAAAACGTCAGGCTTGTTGGGGACAATGTCACCGGGATCGCCCCCGTACCCGACAGGCCAACAATCTGCGGACTCCCGGCTCCCGAGTTGACGATTGCAAGCGCGCCCTTCACCGCTCCTGTGCCCGAAGGCGTGAACGTGACTGAGAGCGTGCACTTGGCTGACTTCGCGAGCGCGCCCCCGCAAGGTATTGTGCCGCTCCCACTGGCGCCGAAGTTTCCGCTGGCATTGATGCCGGAAATCGTGATCGTGTCCGCGCTCTTATTCGTAACAGTGACAACCTTGGCAGCGCTCGTAGCGCCGACCCCGGCTGCGCTGAACGTCAAGGCCGCCGGAGTGATCGACAGCGGCACAGTTGGACCGCCGGTGGCAGTTCCGCTCAGGCTCACGGTCAGCGGGCTGAATGCGGCGTCCGAGCTGATGTCGAGCGCGCCTTTAATCGTCCCTTTGTATTGCGGAGTGAAGGTCACCGTGATGGTGCAACTGCTGCTGCCCGCGAGCGAACCCGCACATGTTCCCCCGGTAATGGAATAGTCGCCGCTCGCCGTCGGGCTTAGGCTGATCGAGGTGGTCTGCTTGTTGGTCACCGTGACGGTCGCCGACGATGTTTGTCCAACTGCGGTGCTGGGGAATGTAAGACTCGTGGGAGTCACGGCCACCGGAGCTATGCCGGTTCCTGTCAACTTCACGAGTTGCGGGCTCGTGCCGGCGCTATCGCTGAAAGTGAGCGCTCCCGAAAGCACTGCCACCATGCTGGGATTGAACGTTACGTTCACCGTGCAACTGCTCTTCGCAGCGAGCGAACTCGAACAGTTATTGGTCTGGTTGAAGTCGCCACTGCTCTCGATCGAGCCGATTGAAAGAGGTTCCGAAGCTGAATTCGTCAGCGTAACCGTCCTGGTTGCGCTGGTGGTTCCGGTGGCCTGATTGCCGAAAGCCAAAGTTTTCGTGCTCACGCTCGCAGTCCCGCCCGAAGCCAGCAACACATAGAACGTTGTCGGAACGTAGGCCGCACAACTCGCGCCGGACGGGAAATTTCCCACCGCAACCTGGAAAGCGCCAGCCGTTGCAATATCGGAGGCCATGATCGGCACGGTCAACTCCGTCGAACTGACGAAGGTTGCCTTCCGGTAGTAGCCGCCGATATAGGCGGCGGTCGATGAAGTGAAGCCCGCGCCATTGATCGTGAGCGTGAACCCCGCGCTGCCCGCAGCAATACTGGCCGGGCTGATGCTGGTCAACTGTAAAGGAGTCGCCGTGGTGCTGTAGTCGGCAGCGACCAGCGTTTCATCGCTCACGGTCAGATTCTGCGGACTGGCATTTCCGCTCAGATCGTAAACCCACCCTGTAAACATCCACCCGACATTGGGAGTTTGGCTGAAGCTGAGAAGGCTGCCCGCGGGATAGAAACCATCGCCGCTCGGCGACCCCGGCGTCACGCCGATTCCGCCCGCGCAGGCTTCCAACGGATAGTTCACGACCAGATAGTCAGGAATGATGTCCGCAGTGTAGACGGCGCCTCCGATTGCTGGCAGCGTGACGTTGTGGGTCTCCGAACCGCCATCGCTCCAACTGGAAAAATTGAAGCGCGTATTCGAACTCCACGGATACTGCGGCGAATACGTGCCCACACTGTGGCTGCTCGACGGCATCCAATTGGAATCGTAAGGCAGCGCGAAATTTGCGGGCGCCTGCCTGTAGTTGCCATCCACCAGTATCCAGTAGTTGGACTCCAGCGGATTGGTGGTTACCGTATAGACGGGAGAAGTTGTGAAGTAGGTGGTCAGGTTGATGTCGCTGCCGTCGTCCATCACATTAAACGTCTTGGGATTCGCGCCGTTTGCTCCCGGCAGCCAGTACGGAGAATTGACGTAGTTATAAAAATTCTGGCCTGCATTCGGGCTTGCCGTCAGCGTGACCAACTGCCGGATAATGTAGTAAACCCCTGTCAATCCCGCATACGATTGCGGCGCAGGCGAAGGGGTTACAGTCCCAGTGCCCGCCGGATAAACTGTGTTCACATATGGAGCCAGCTGAATAAAGTTCGCCGAATAGACGGTCACTGCCGGCGCGGTCGCGGGCTGCGCTACCGTATTGTTGCCGGGCGTGACCGTGATCGTGTGGGTCGGGCTGGTCGAATCGTTCCAGCGGCCGTAAATGTAGCTGACGCCTCCGAGCGTCTGCGGTGTGGAAGCCACACTTACCGAGTGCGTGGAATTCAGCGCCCAGCTATAGACCTGCGGCGTGGTCACCGTCACGCCATCCACGATCACCTGCAACCCCGGAGGATTGCTCGTCACCGTCACAGCCGTCGGAATCGCGCCGTAGAGACGGTCGATGCCATCAATATCGGCCGCGCTGTAGCCGTTCGGATTCGAGAGCGGAATGCCCGCGGGGATCGACTCAATACACGGCCCGCCGTTGCGCGAAAACGAGAAGGCCGGATACTCCATCACCGACGCATAGTCAAAGAGCGTCAATTCCTGGTCGTTGTCAAGAAATTGATCGAAGTTTCCACGTGACGCTTTGATGACGGCGTCGTAGTTCACGTTGACGAAGGTGTTGCGGTCGGGGCGAGACTGCTCGTGCCACACCCCAACCGTGTGTCCCATTTCATGCAGAATCGTGGCCACCGTGCAGGTTGCCGATCCTCCCACCGTTTGTTCCCCGCCCACGCGGCCTTCGTAGGCCTCACATGATCCGCTGGAATTGTTCGGGTCGAAGCTGAAGTTCACGTAGTCGGCTTGGTTGGTATAGGGGACGAACTGGATTAGTCCCGCGAAATTGCTGTTGAACTGGGCGACCGCGGCCTGGAGATTGCTTTGATCGCCGGAGGCCGGATCGACGGTATATGGAACCTGATAAACGCTGCCCACTTTGGGCCATAAATACTGCGGATAGGCTACGCCGAGGCTATCGCCGACTGCGCCGCTGCCCGGCAATTGCTGCACATGATCCAGAATGATGTCGCCTTGGAAAACCGCTTTACCCGCGCTGTTATTTCCAGTTCCCGGAATCCAGGTATAGGTAACCTTCCTTCCCCGGAAAATCCCGGTGCGGATTTCTTGCTGCTGGGTCTGTCCCCGGAGGCTATTGACGATGAAAAGACCGATCAGGCTAAAGAGCGCAAGGCGGCGCACGGACATTACAGGAACCTCCTGGGACGTGTGGGAGATTAAAGGGGGAATTCAGGGTCGATGAAAGGGGGACTAACCAAACGGGGGACGTTCGATCCTAACAAGTTTGGAGGCAAATCAGGCCGGTGTCAAGGGCTATGTCAAGTGTTATATGAAGATTTCAAGTCTTGGATGTACGCACCATTTTGCAATGTTGCGCCTCCAATAATGCACATCTCAACATAAACTTCGCTCAAACCGCGACCTTCAGAAAATGCTTGACTCTGGAACCGATTCCAGAGTGCATACTGGCTGGTGAATGCCTCGCGTTGACGACTCCCTACGCTCAGGAGAACTCGCTGATTTGACCGGAGTGAGCCCGGATACGATCCGCCACTACGAGCGAATAGGAATTCTGCCGGAATCGCCCCGGACTTCATCTGGCTATCGCATGTTTGGTCGCGACGCGGTGGATCGCATTCGACTGGTTCAGCGAACACTGCAATTGGGCTTCACTCTGGCCGAACTGTCTGAAATCCTCAAGGTGAGGGATGCAGGTGGCGCACCATGCCATCGCGTACTTGATCTCACCGAGAAGAAGCTCCAGTCCCTTACGCAGCAGATCGCAGAACTCCGGCAAACGCAACGCTATATGCGGCAACTCGTCCGTCAATGGCGCACAAAACTCTCAAAAACCAACCCCGGCAGTAGAGCCATGCTCTTGCATTCGCTTCCCGGAGCATCGCCGCCACCAGCCAATTCCACAAATCACTTCAATAGGAGAGAACGACGGTGAAAGCTCAAATTCTTGCGTTTCTAAGTGCTGTACTCCTGTGTCTCGTGGCGGCAGCCTATCCCCAAAATACCAGCAAGGATGACACCATGCAGGAATGCCCAATGCACAAAGAGCACATGGCAAATTCCCATCAGGCAATCGTCGAAAAGAATGGCGATCAAGCCATGGGCTTCTCGCACGACACCACTACCCATCACTTCCGCCTGGCCGCGGACGGAGGAGCGATCGAAGTCACGGCCAATGACACGCATGACAATGACAAAAACCATGACAAGGCTCACAATGCGGCGGCCATCCGCTCGCACCTTGCGCATCTGGCGCTCATGTTCGCCGACGGCGACTTCAGCACTCCAATGTTCGTCCACGACGGTGTTCCACCGGGCACGACGACGATGAAACTCCTGACGGCAAAAATTCATTACAAGTACGAAGAGATACCCTCAGGCGGGCGCGTCCGCATAGAATCGACTGACCCAGTCGCACTTGCCGCAATTCACGACTTCCTTCGTTTTCAGATCGCCGAACATAGAACGGGGGACACACCGGAAGTGAACGAGCTCCTTGACAATGAGGCTCACTGACAAGGACGTGCAGCTTGACAGAAGCGGCCTTCTGAACAGTCTCGCGGCCAATATCCTGAGAGGCTGCCCGTTCAGTCCTCTGGCCGCGCGACCGCATAGTATCCGCTGCGCGCCTGGATCTTGTAGTTTCCCTGTTTTGGTTTGATCTCAACCTTGCGGAAGCTGCCGTCTCTTGCAGTGTTGGTGGGAGAGTAGCCAATGTTGTACTGGCTGCGCAGTTCCTGGGCAATCTGGTCGAAGGCCTGCCGCAGCTTGTCGATCTTGTTGCCGACTTCGATCATTCGGCCGCCGGTTTGCTCGGTGAGCTTCCTCATCTCCGAATCGCCGGAATAGCCGCCGAAGCCGTAGAATCCGCGGTCGGCGATGAGGAGCACGTAGCAGATGGCATCGGCTTTCTGGGCCGCTTCGATGGCATCTTTGATCTTGAGGCGGCTTCCTTCGTCCTCGCCGTCGGTGAGCAGGATCATCGCCTTGCGACCAACCTCATGGCTCAACTCATCGTGCGAGGCCAGGTAAACAGCATCATAGAGCGCCGTGCCACGCGGCCCGGACGCCGAACATGGAATCGGTCCCTGCGGCCCAATCGGGCCTCCGGCACAGCTGACGCCTCCAGTGTTGATCTTTGCTTCGTTCAACGCGTGCCTGAGCCGGCTTACAGAGTTCGTAAAGTCCTGCAGCAGCGTGATGTCGATGTCGAAGCTGATGACGAATGCCTCGTCTTTCTTGCGCAAAATGTTTTCGAGGAAAGATGCTCCCACCTCCTTCTCCATGTCGAGCACGCGCTGCTGGCTGCCGCTGGAATCGATGAGCATGCCAATCGTCAGGGGCAAATCGGATTCGGCCTTGAAATACTTGATCGTCTGCGGCTTGCCATCTTCAAAGATGTCAAAGTCCGACTTGTTAAGGTTGGGGATTAACGCACCGTGCTTGTCTTTGACGTTGAAGAAAAGCTGGACGACCTCGACGTTGATCTTAAGCGTTGTCGTAGACTCGTCGGCTTGATCTTGCTGCTGGTCGCTCGATCCGGCCGGTTTGGCCTGGGAATTTGCCGGCGATGACGTCGTGGGCTGGGCCGCCGAGTTCTGGGCGCTCGCAGCCGGTGAAAATCCTAGGAGAAGAGCAAGAACGAACGCCGCAAGCGAACCGGCGGACAGGCTTGTTTTATAACTTAATTTAGGCATCAGCATGTTTTCACGATACTTGCTAGTCTATCCTGTAAGGGGCCTGTAGGGGCCTGTAGCGGTTAGATGCACCGGCCAGACTGGAACGGGCATCTGAATAGGTAAAAAACGCGCGGGATGTTGGAAGGCGGGTTTGAGTGCGGGTCGACTACGGGTTGACTACGGTTTAACTGGAAAAAAGAGATCAGCACGAAAGACAGAGGGTTCCAGCAATGGCCACAAAGACTAGCGCGCTACTGATTGTCGGGTTGAGCTTGCTCCTGGCAGCCAGCCTGCTTGCCCAGCAGCAACAACCCGGGGACATTCCGGATGCGCCCTCCGCAACCCGTCCAATCCCGCCTCCGCCGCCGCCCAGCCCGCGGGATCAGGCCAACCAGCCGGAGTCCACGCCCGATGCTTCCGGCAATGGGGTCACAACTGGCTCGCAGCAACTACCTCACTCCGCTTCCGACCTCCCGGAATCGAGTTCCCGGCAGAATCCAAATCCCGAGACGGGACAGACGCCTCCGCCGCCAATGCCTCCCGTGAAGACAGTGCCTGCGGGCAGCGTCCCAAAGGATAAAGACACGGGCGAAGACGTTGGTTTCACCATCCGGACAACCGCCAACCTGGTGCTGGTTCCGGTAACGGTGAAAGATAGCAATGGCCGCATGGTGAATGGGCTGCTACCCAAAGACTTCAGCGTTCTCGAAAACGGCCAGAAAGAAACGCTCAAGTTTTTCACCAGCGATCCGTTTGCGCTTTCGGCGGCGGTGATCATCGATCTTGGCATGCCCGACACTGGTGTGCGCAAGGTGCAACAGACTCTACCCGCACTGGAAGGCGCCTTCAGTCCGTTCGACGAAGTGGCGATTTACACCTATAGCAGCACGGTCGGCCGGGTCTCGGACTTCGGCACCATCGGCCAGGAACTGACCGCCACGCTCAACGAGATCAGGAGCTACAGCGGCACCAACAACGGACCTCCGGTGACCAGTGGACCTCTTGGGCCGCAGGGACCAATGATTAACGGGCTTCCGGTCGACACGCCGATTACGCCCATCAGCACGCCTCCCAAGGTCGCGCACGTGCTGAACGATGCCATCCTCCTGGCGGCGCGCGATCTGGCGAAGCGCGACCGCACGCACCGGAAAATCATCTTCATCATCAGCGACGGGCGCGAACAAGG
Organism: uncultured Acidobacteriaceae bacterium; assembly: GCA_963821295.1. Taxonomy (GTDB): domain Bacteria; phylum Acidobacteriota; class Terriglobia; order Terriglobales; family Acidobacteriaceae; genus Acidiflorens. The sequence goes on from CAWGDB010000008.1 coordinate 174,804, forward strand.
CTCGACTGCCAGTTTCAAAGACACGCTAAAAGTGCTTCAGACCCAGCAAATCACTGTGTATGCAGTTGGACTCGAAGGCGCGGCCGCTCCCGGATATGGCACGCTGGAGCGTATTCACCTGCCGAAAACGCACGCTCTGCTCGGCTACGGTGACATCCTGCCGAAATACGTTTCGGCGACCGGAGGAGGCACCGTCTACAACGAACTGACGAGCCAGGAAATTGAGCGTGCTTACAGCGCGGCCCTGGGAGATTCGCGCAATCAGTACACGCTCGGTTACAGCAGTAAGGGCATCGGCGGTTACCGCCAGATCGAAGTGCGGGTGCATCGTCCCGACGTCAAAGTCTATGCCAGAGACGGATATTACCCTCTGCCAACCGCTCGCTAAATCAGCTTGGCATGGTTGTTTGGTAACGGGGCTTTGCCCCGTCGCAGTAACCTGGGTAACCAGCGGCCATACCTCCGGGTGTGGTATAAAAACCAGCAGAATAAGATACTGCAATTTGTGAGCTAAGGGACTCCCACGTTGAGGGAGAGGTTCGCAAGGATCTTTTTCGCCGGAGTTCCTGAGGAAGCCTTTTGAGTTTCATCAACTTCGCAGCACGCGAGATTAACTGCAAGATCGTCTACTATGGCGCCGGATTGGGCGGGAAGACGACCAATCTGCAGTTCATCTTCCAGAAAACCGCGGAACAGCAAAAGGGCAAGATGATCTCGCTCGCCACCGAGACCGATCGAACCCTGTTCTTCGACTTTCTGCCGCTCGATCTGGGAACGGTGCGCGGCTTCAAGACCCGTATTCACCTCTACACGGTGCCAGGGCAAGTGTTCTACGATGCCAGCCGCAAGCTGATTCTGCGCGGTGTGGACGGCATCGTCTTCGTGGCCGATTCCCAGCAGGAGCGCATGGACGCCAACGTCGAAGCGCTCGACAACCTGATGTCGAACCTGAAAGAGCACGGTTACGAGTTCAACAAGATCCCCTACGTCCTGCAGCTGAATAAACGCGATCTGCCCAATATTCTTCCGGTGGACGATCTCTCCAAGGAACTGCGCAAGAAGAACGAGCCCATGGTCGAAGCCGTCGCCTTTCAGGGCGTGGGCGTGTTCGAGACGCTGAAAGAAATCGCGCGCCAAGTGCTCACCGAGTTGAAGCAGGGCGGGTAACAACAGTTCTCAGTTCTCAGCTGTCAGTTCTCAGTAACTTCAACACAACCTTTCGTAGAGACGCGGATTGCCGCGCCCAGGCAGCGCCTCGGCCACTGAAGGCACGCAACCTTATGCCGATATACATAACGGACGACACGTCCATGCACGCAATCGGGGAAAAATGATGACTACAGTATTCAAGTCGCTAACGGGCATAGCGATGGTGTTTGTCCTTAGTTTTGTATCTGCAACCGCAAGTTTTGCGCAGAATGCCGGAAAGTTGGAGGCCGAGATCAAGCAACTGAAACCCTTCAGCACCGATCCGGAAGTGGTCAGCGCCGTAAAGGCCTATAACTCGACCACGCCATCGCCCGAAGCCAAGGCCATGACGAATGAGAAGTGGCACAGCCTGACGCTTTTCGATCCCTTCGTGCGCGGCGTGGGCAAGACTGAACTTTCCGCGTACCTGAAGACCAAGCGAGACGACGTGATCGCCAAGGTTTTCGTTTCCGGAGCCGATGGCGGCAAGGTAGGATTCGACGCCAAGACCGAGCACTGGACCCATAAAGGCATGCCCAAGCATGAGGTCCCGATGAGCGGAAAAACGTGGACTGGCGCCATGAAGCTTGACGATTCCACCGGACTGCAAATGATCCAGGTGGGATTGCCCGTACTCGACGGAGGGAAACCCATTGGTTCGATCGTGTTCGGACTGCGCGCCGACAAACTCCGCTAGCCGGCTTATCAGGTCTTAGGAAAACGAAACATGAAAAAATCCAGCATCGCGGGCCGAATGACCTTGGCGGTGGGCGCTTCGGTCGTGATCACCTTCAGCGCAGTCCTGGGATTGTCCTACCTGCTGCGGGTATCTTCGGCGCTCTCCAGCGACTTGGCTGCGACCAACCGCTCCCAAAGTCGAGCGTCGTTCGAACTGCTGGACTTGGCCGTCAAGGTCCAGGGCGTCACGCAAAAAATGACCCTGGAGCGCGATCCCGATGCCATCGAAGCGCTCATGCATCAAAGCGAAGCGCTGGCGCAGCAAGCACAGGTTAAGATCCAACAGATTCAGCGCGACGACTCCAGCATCTCTGCTGCTCTTGAGAAATTGAAGCAGGCCAACGCTGGAGTGTTGGACCTGCTCATGCACGCTCACAATGCCGAATCGCACGAGGCGATCATTGAGAAGTCCAATCCGGCTTTTGAAGGATTCCTGCGCGCGATTTCCGACTATCAGGAGAAGCTGGGCCAAACTCTAGACAACCAGGCGCAACAAGCCAATGCGCGGACTCGCCACCTCGCATTTGTGGTCTATGTCCTGGTGGCAGCCAGTGTCCTGTTAATGTGCTTCGGCAGCCTCACCCTCGTGCGGATGGTCTCGAAGTCGCTCCGGCGACTGGCCGACATGATTCAAGATATCGCGCAGGGCGAAAGTGATGTCACCCGGCGCCTGGAGGTGGTAAGTAACGACGAACTGGGCGAAATCAGCCGCTTCTTCAATTTGTTCATGGACAAGTTGCAGGATGTGATGCAACAGGTCGCCTCCAATACGCGGCAGGTGACGACCGCCAGTGAACAACTGCTCGAGGCCAGCCGCCAGATTACCTCCAATTCTGAGGAGACGTCAGTTCAGGCCAACGCCGTTTCGCAGGCCACCCGGCAGGTCGATCAGCACTTGCAGAGCGTCTCCCAGGGGGCCGAAGAGATGACGTCCACCATTCAGGACATCGCCGACAACGCCCAGCAAGCCGCCAAGATGGCTTCGAAGGCCGTCCTAACGGCACAGGCGGCCAACACCACCGTGTCCAAGCTGGGCCGGTCCAGCTCTGAGATCGGCGCCGTGGTCAACGTCATCACCTCCATCGCGCAACAGACGAACCTGCTGGCCCTGAATGCGACCATTGAGGCCGCTCGCGCCGGAGAAGCCGGCAAGGGTTTCGCCGTGGTAGCCAACGAAGTGAAGGAACTCGCCCGGCAGACGTCCAAAGCCACCGAAGACATCGGTCAGAAGATCAACGCCATTCAGACGGACACGAAGGGAGCCGTGGAGGCGATCGGGGGCATCAGCAACGTGATCAACCAGATCAACAATATTTCCGGGACGATCGCGACCGCCGTCGAAGAGCAAAGCGCCACGACCAACGAGATGACGCGCAACGTCAGCGAGGCGGCCAAGGGAGCAGGCGGGATCTCGGCCAACATCGGTGGAGCAGCCCGAGCTGCGGAGGGCACCTCGGCACGCGCCCAGGAATCCTACAAAGCAGCCCAGAACTTGGCCGAAGTGGCCGCGCAACTGAGCAATCTGGTGGGCCGGTTCAAAGTTACGGGCCGCGAACCGTGGACTAAAACAGCGGCTGCCGGTTCTGCCTAGGGAGGCCGCAGCTTACGGTCGTCCTCTGGATCGGCTAGGAGTTGTAAATTGTCAGACTAGCGTCTCCGACAGCGCTTCCCACTCTTTCATCAATTTCTTTAAATTGCTTTTGTGATTCGCTAGTTCTTGCGTCTGGCGGTGCGTCTCTTCCGCACTGACAAATGATTGCAGCTGGATTTCGATCTGCTCGATGGCTGACTCTGTTTCCGAGATTTCTCCTTCGAGTTCGCGCAACCGGTCTTCCATCTGCTTGCGCTTGATCGGGTTCAGGCGCTTTGCTTTGGGATCGACAGGCTCTGCAACGATGACCGGCTGATTGCCATTTGTTGGTTGTGGCAGACCAGCGCTTTTTGCTGTCTCGGCCTGAAGGTGCGCCGCTCCGCCCTGTTTGCGCCACAGATAATCTTCATAGTTCCCGGGATAAAGCTCGACTTTTCCCTCGCCGATTTCGAAAACCCGCGTTGCCAGCTTGTCGATGAAGTAGCGGTCGTGCGAGACGAAAACAACTGTCCCCGTGTATTTCATGAGCGCATCGAGCAGAACGTCTTTGGCGCGCAGATCGAGGTGGTTGGTCGGCTCGTCAAGCAGCAGAAAATTTGCCGGGTGCAACAGCATTTTTAGCAGAGCATAGCGATTGCGCTCGCCGCCCGAGAGCACGCCGATGCGCTTGAAAACATCGTCTCCGGAGAAAAGAAAACACCCCAGCAGGCTGCGCAGCTGCGTCTGCGTCGATGACGGCGAAAGTTCGCCGAGATCGTCAAGTATCCGCGCTTCGGGATCGAGTTCCTTGTATTGATCCTGGGCGAAGTAATCGGGATGAACTTCGTGGCCGAGTTTATATTCCCCGGCCGTGAGAGGCTCGGCGCCCGCCAGCAGCTTGATCAGGGTCGACTTCCCTGCCCCATTGACGCCGACCAGCGCGATGCGCTCGCCGCGCTCGATCATGAAATTCACATTGGCGAAGACCTCGTGTTCACTAGGCCCACGCTCGCCATAGCTTTTGGCGACGTTCGAGAATTCGGCAACGATGCGTCCGCTGGGTTTTGGCTGGGGAAAGGAGAAGTGGACGGTCTTTTCTTCTTCGGGAATCTCGATCCGCTCGATCTTCTCCAGTTCTTTGATACGGCTCTGCACCTGCTTGGCCTTGGTCGCCGTGTAGCGGAAGCGGTTGATGAACACCTCAAGCTGCTCGATCCGGTCGCGTTGCGTTTTGTAGGCGGATTCAAGCTGCTCCTTGCGCGCGGTTTTTGCCGTGAGGAACTGGTCGTAATTTCCGGCGTAGAAGTGGAGCTTCTTGTTCCAGATTTCGATGATGCGCCCGACTGTCGTATCCAGGAAATAGCGGTCATGGGAAATCAGGACATACGCATGGGGATAGCTTTCCAAATATTCTTCCAGCCAGTTGCGGGCCTCAAGGTCAAGATGATTGGTGGGCTCATCCAGCAGGAGCAGGTTCGGTTTCTGCAGCAGCAGCTTGGCGAGCGCAATTCGCATCTGCCAGCCGCCGGAAAATTCCTCGGTATGCCGAGTCCAATCATCGCGCTTGAACCCGAGACCGGTGAGCACTTTTCCAACCTCCGCTTCGAGCGCATAGCCGTCGCGCGTGGTGAACTCGTGTTCCAGTTTCTGGTAGCGGTCGGCGACCGCGGCATACTCGGCGCTCGCGTGGTCAAGTTCAGACATGCTGGCGGTAAGCGACTCCATTTCTTTTTCCATGGCATGGAGTTCGTCGAACACCGACATGCACTCGGCGAAGATGGAGCGGCCAGAAAGTGTGAGGCCGTCCTGCGGCAAATATCCGGCGGAGATGCCTTTGGCGCGCGAAATGAAGCCGTAGTCAAGCGTTTCGAGCCCGGCCAGAATTTTCATCACGGTAGATTTTCCCGTGCCGTTTGCGCCGACGAGGCCGAGACGCGATTCGGCCGTGATCAGCCAATCGGCATCTTCGAACAGAAGCTTGTGGCCATAGCGCTTGCCGGCGCCGGAAAGTTGGATCATGAGATTGCTCTTATCGTCTCATGAATCGCGGGTGTGAAGGCCGTTTTTGGGGCGATCTATATAGGGAAACTTTGATTCAAGTGTCGACAAAAAGCGCAAACCACAGAGGACACAGAGGTGCACAGAGAGATCCCGAGGCCTTAATCAGAGCTTCCTAGCCCTTCTTCGCGGAGCCGCCGTGGCCTTTGTTTGGCCGCGATCGACCGGATGATCAAGCGGCTTCGTCCCGAGGATGGGAGTGGCGGATCTGCCTGAGTAACGGCGGCGAAAAGCAGGTCCCGTACCTCCGGTTTCGCGAGCGTGGCCGCGCGCTCCAGCCGGATAAAGCGATTCTGGTTCCCGCTGCCGAGCAGAATCTTGTGCGGATCCGGCAAGGTCGACCCATAGTAGAAGGAGAGGCCAACTCCCTTGGCATTTGCCGCCAGGGAGAACATGCAATCGGACGGGCGTTCCGTAGTACAAAATCCAATGACGAAGAAATTGTAGTTGTCATAGACCAATTCGTTCGCCGTGGGATAGCGCTTGCGAAGAACCTGGCGCGCAGATCGTATCACCGTGGCAATCTTCAGATCGAACTTGGCAATAAAGCCTGCCAATTGCTTTGCTGGTGGCGCGCCGGCGGCGGGTTTGGCGGGTTTCCCCATCGCAGCCTCCTGCCCATCATGTTAAACAGCCTGTCAAGATGGGTAGGTCATGTAGCACGTTCGAGCCATTCACACCCCTCCCCCACCAAGTTAGTCTACGGATGAGCAGACTTCGGGGGAGGGCTGTTCGACGAGCGTCCCACGACTCTTTTGAGTCCGGGGCGTTTTCGTTTTGTGGGGGAAGTTTTTTGAAACTCTTCCCCTAAGTCCACCAAGGCCCGCCACAACCGGCAAAAGCGCGCCTGGAAGGCCCCGCCGCCGGTTTTAAACCCTGATCCACGGGCCGCCTCGACCGCTGCTCAGCCCATGTAACGTCCTCTCGACAAACCCATTAGCCGTTTTCGGCATCTTTGCTGTGGGCGCCGGAGTCGCAACGGATGCTGGACCGGACTCCGGACATCCGCGCTGACTCGTCTGGCGAATACAACCCCATCTATAAGGTGGCAGGAGCCCAACGTTGGCGGCACGGAAAAGTTTCTGGACCGGGTGGCACGAGCGCATCGCAGCGCTCCGCAACGTGCCGGCGGTTCTCAAGATCGTTTGGGACTCGGGCCCCGGGGTGGTGATCTTTGGCCTCGTTTCCCGCCTTTTTTCGGCGCTTCTGCCGGTCGTCCTGCTATGGATTACCAAGCTCATCATTGACGCCATCGTGCACGCCGTCTCCACGCACCAGGCGGTGCAGGCTCGCTTGTGGTGGCTGGTCGCGGCCGAGTTTTCCGTCGCCGTTCTCAATACCATGCTCATCCGGGCGATCGACTACTCCGATTCATTGCTGGCCGACAAGTACGTTCGTTACATCAGTATTCGCGTGATGAATCACGCAGCCAGCCTCGACCTGCTGGCTTATGAGGACCCGGTTTTTTACGACCGGCTGGAACGGGCCCGGGTGCAGGCCACGGACCGTCTCGTCATGATTCAAGCGGTGGGACGGCTCGTCCAACAGTCCATCACCACCATCACTCTCTCCGTCTCAATCATGATCTTCTCTCCCTGGCTCATGCTGCTGCTGATCGTCGGCGTGGTTCCGGCATTTCTCGGGGAAAGCCATTTCGCCTTTCTGGGATACGCCAAGAATTTCCGGCAGACGCCCATCCAGCGGCAACTCGACTACCTGCGAGTGCTGGGAGGAAGCAAAGAAGCGGCCAAGGAACTGAAACTTTTCGGACTCCGGAATTTCCTGAGCCAGCGCTTCACCCGTTTGGCGAATGAAATCTACGAAGAGAACACCGCCCTGGCCCGCCGCAAACTCATCGCCGGATCGGCGCTTTCCGCCGTCGGCACCATGGGCTATTACGCGGCGTATGCGTTCGTGATCTGGCGCACCGTTGCCGGCGCTTTGACGATTGGCACATTGACATTTCTGACGGGCGCGATTCTGCAGGCCAGCAGCAATATTCAGCAGATCTTTTCCACGCTCGCCGCCATTGGCGACCAAGCGCTGTTCCTCACCGACTTGCTGGCTTTCTTCCAGATGAAACCTACCATCCGCTCCAAGCCCAATGCCCTGCCTGCACCCCGGCCCATCGTGCAAGGTGTCGAGTTTCGCAATGTTTCGTTCAGCTATCCCGGGAATTCGCGACTGATTCTGAATCACATCAATTTTCAACTACACACCGGAGAACGGCTGGCGCTGATTGGCGAAAACGGTCAGGGGAAGACGACGATCGTCAAACTGATCACACGACTCTACGACCCTACCGATGGACAAATTCTGCTCGACGGCGTCGACCTTCGCGAGTACGACCTCGAGGATTTGCATCGCGTAATGGGCGTCATCTTCCAGGATTTCATGCGTTATGAAATGACCGCCCGCGACAACATTGCGGTGGGCCGCGTGGAGGAGATCAACAACCTGGAAGCCCTCGAGGCGGCCGCGCGCAAGAGCATGGCCGATCAAACTATCGCGCGATTGCCGCAGGCTTACGACCAGATGCTCGGACGCCGCTTCGAGCAAGGCGTGGATATCTCGGGCGGCGAGTGGCAGAAGGTTGCGCTCGCCCGGGCCTATCTGCGGGATGCGCAGCTCCTCATCCTCGACGAGCCTACCGCGGCGCTCGATGCGCGCAGCGAATACGAGGTGTTTCATCGCTTTGCCGAACTCACCGCCGGAAAGATGGCGCTATTTATTTCGCATCGCTTCTCAACCGTACGTTCCGCCGACCGCATCATCGTCCTCGAAAACGGCGGGATCGCGGAAGAAGGCAGTCACGATCAACTGTCGCGTCTCGGAGGTCGTTACGCCGAAATGTTTGAAATGCAGGCGTCAAGCTATCGCTAGGAAAAACGCTAGGGAAAACGAATGACGGATAGTCTGGATTTGGGACTCGCGGGCGTGGAAGCCGAAAGCGACAGTCACTCTTCGCAACCGCAAGCGGCTCCGGCGCTCGCGTTGCCGGCAAGTGCGGCGAAACTCGCGCGCTCGCTGGCATGGATACCGGGGCAACGGGAGTCACGAGACTTCCATATTCGTTACAAAAAACTCATCCTGGCCTTCCAGCCCGTGCTCGCGGTTCTCGAATCGCCGCCCGCGCCAAATGAATCCCAGGACTTTCGTAGACTGCGGGAAGATCTTCTCCTGCTCGAGGCAGAGCTGCAGGAAATTTCCGGAACTTTCCAGTCGCCTCACAGAATCCCCCAGGTTCGCACCCGCGATGGCGCTGTAGTTTCCCGAATTGCGGCGGTCGCTTCCGATTTTCTTGGCTCCGTCGGATTCGAATTCAGCGAACCTGCTTTCGCAGCCTACATTCAGGCCTTTCAGGAAATTACAGTTCTCAAACTGGTCGAGCTGTGGATGCTCATCTCCGCAATGAGATTAGCGTTGCTCGAGCAAATCGCAGAGCGCGCTTCTTTTTTGCTTGCCGATCCATCGGCCTCTGACGGCATCCAGCGCCCCGTCCGCAGCCTGCTGGAAATCAAACAAGCAAACTGGAAGGTCATCCTCGAGCCGCTGATGCTATTCGATCGAGTTCTCCGTGGCGATCCTGCAGGAGCCTACGCCCGCATGGACTATGAAAGCCGCGAGTTGTACCGCCGGGAGCTTGTTAACATCGCGGACCATAGCGACTGCGACGAAATGCAGGTTGCCACCCAGGCGCTCGCGCTCGCCCGCCAGGCTCAGCAACAACTCAATAATGATCCGCGAGTAACCCTGCGCGCTTCGCATGTCGGATCGTATTTACTCGCGGAAGGCCGCGACGTGCTGGAGGAAAAAGTCGGATTTAATCCGCCCTTCGCCCAACGTTTCCCCACATGGCTTCGCAAGCACCCCGACGATTTTTATCTCCCCGGTATCGCTGTGCTTACCGTGGTCATTGTTTCCGCGGTTGTTCTCCTACTGACGCGGGCATCGACCCCTCTTGGACTGGTTTTTCTCTCGCTGCTGGCAGTCTTGCTGCCGGGCTCACAAAGCGCCGTGCAGATCATGAACTACATAGTCACCGGGCTGCTCCCCGCACAAATACTGCCGAAGTTGGATTTTTCCCACGGACTGCCTAACGACTGCGTCACCATGGTGGCAATCCCCACCATACTGTTGAATGAAAATCAGGTCCGCAAGTTGGTGGACGCGCTCGAAGTGCGATTTCTCGGAAATCAGGATGCAAATCTTCACTATGTTCTTTTAACCGACCTTCCCGATTCCCCGTCGGAGCCGCTGGAAAGAGATAACCCTCTGGTGGACCTCGCCGGGAACTTGATCCGCCATCTGAACGAGAAATATGCCGGCAGGAAAATGGGCTCTTTCCTGCTGCTGCACCGGCACCGTGTTTACAACCCTCGCGAGAGGTTGTGGATGGGCTGGGAGCGCAAGCGCGGCAAATTGATGGACCTGAATAACCTGATGCGAGGGCAGTTTGACAGTTTTCCCGTCAAGGTTGGCAACCTGTCGATTTTGCGTGACGCTCGTTTCGTGATCACACTGGATTCCGACACCGAACTACCTCGAGGGACTGCACGTCGAATGGTGGGCGCACTGGCCCATCCGTTGAATCAGGCAATTATCGATCGTGATTTGGGGATCGTGGTCGCGGGCTATGGCATCTTGCAGCCCCGCGTTGGAGTCAGCGTGCAAAGTACCGCGCGCTCCCGTTTGGCAAGTATCTATTCGGGCCAGACCGGGTTGGACATCTACACGCACGCCACCTCCGACGTGTATCAGGATCTATATGGAGAAGGCATTTTTGTCGGCAAAGGAATCTATGAGGTTGGAACGCTGCATTCGATTCTTCATGGCCGCTTCCCGCGGAATGCGCTGCTCAGTCATGACCTGATCGAAGGCGCGTATGCCCGTGCCGGACTGGTGAGCGATATCGAGGTTATTGAGGACTACCCGTCCCACTACAGCGCTCACAATCGGCGAAAACATCGATGGATGAGAGGCGACTGGCAGATTACGGAATGGCTGCTTCCCATGGTGCCTGACGAGTCGGGCCAGCGTGTGCCGAATCCGCTGTCTGTCATTTCGAGCTGGAAGATTCTCGACAACCTGCGGCGCAGCCTGGTCGAACCCGCGCTGTTTCTTTTGTTCGTCCTTGGCTGGACCTGCCTGCCCGGTGGGCCCAAACGCTGGACGCTCGCAACCATCGCAATTCTGTTTCTGCCTGCGATGTTTCAACTCGCAGTCGAGTTAGTACAGGCAGTTGTCACGCGACGATCCAGTATTCTTGGCGCCCTGAACGGGTTCCTCAATGCCGCGATGGCAAATGCGCTGATCCTCACATTCCTGGCCCATCAGGCATTGTTATCCATGGACGCCGTGGTGCGAACCATGGTTCGCCGTTTGATCACAAGGCAAAGGCTTCTGGAATGGGAGACCGCAGCCGAGGCAGAACTGGCCGGCGAGAAGCGCACCATGCTTGACATCTATCTGAACTGGACTCCGGCGCTTGCCCTGGTCCTGTTCGTCTTCGTATATCTCGTAAACAAGCGCGCACTGCCGGCGGCGATACCAATTCTTTTGCTGTGGGCCTGTAGCAAGCCAATCTCGCAATGGCTGAACCGCCCGCCGCGCGCGCCGCGTAAGCAGCTGTCGAAGGCTCATCAACGATTGCTGCGCAGCTCGGCGCTTCGAACCTGGCGTTACTTCGCTGAATTCAGCACCGCAGAACATCATTGGCTGATTCCCGACAACGTGCAGGAGGACGGCACCAAAGTTGCCCCGCGCATTTCTCCTACCAACCTCGGCTTTCTTTTCAATGTGCGGCAAGTTGCGTGCGACTTCGGTTATCTGACGGTGCCGGAATTTGCGCAACTCAACCTCCTTACCTTGGCCACTGCCTCCCAAATGCACCGTTATCAAGGCCACTTCCTCAACTGGTATGACACACGATCGCTCGCTCCTCTTACTCCATCGATTGTGTCGAGCGTCGACAATGGCAACCTAGTCGCTTCGCTCTGGACGCTGCAGCAGGGATGCCTGCAACTTCTCGACCAGCCTCTCCTGCAGAATGAATTGGCGGCAGGCCTTATCGATCACCTCTACCTTCTGACCACCTTAGGCGCACTGCCGCGGCGAAAGTTTTCGCGGATCGAGAGGTCGCTCCGTGGACAGGGCTGGCTGCAGTATTTGTTGGGTTCTCCCGACGCAATTCTCGCCAACATTCGTCCTCGAATCTCAAACTTGAGGAATGCCGCCGAGGCAAGCTGGATCCGCAAACAGGTCGAACAGCGGATCGAGCGGATTCAAGGATTAGTCCAGCTCTTTGCGCCCTGGCTGCTCCCGGAATTTACCGCGCTTAATGACGACTCCGAAATCCGTCTGAAGCTTCGGTCCGAAGATCTACCCGCCCTCGAACGGATGCCGGCCTTCATCGATAGTCTGACTCTTCAACTGCAGGCAGCGGCGGACTCGTCGAAACCTGAGGAGCAGAACGAGCGCTACCGAAATCTTCTCGCCTTGCTGGCGGGAGCGCGCGGACATCTTACCAACCTTATAGAGGATCTTAGGAAGATAGAAAACCTGGCCGGCAGCCTCGCCGACGAAATGGACTTCGGATTTCTCTTCTGCCAGCGCCGGAATCTGCTCTCGGTCGCTTTCGAAGTCGAAAAGCAGCAACTTCTGCCCGCATGTTATGACTTACTCGCCAGTGAAGCGCGCATCGCGTACTTCATTGCCATCGCCAAAGATGAGATACCGCAGGAAAGTTGGTTCCAGCTTGGCCGTGCCTGCATGGAAGATGACGGCATGGTCGGCTTGCTCTCCTGGACCGGGACCATGTTTGAATACCTCATGCCTGCGCTTTGGATGCGTACCTATCCCAATACTCTCCTGGAGCGCTCAAAGATGGTAGCCGTGCGCTCGCAACAAACCTATGCGGCTGGGAAGGGAGTACCGTGGGGCATTTCCGAATCCGGATGCTCGAAGAAGGATGATGCAGGCAACTATCAGTACTTCCCTTTCGGAGTGCCCGAGCTGGCAATCCACAAGCCTGATCCGGGGGCGCTGGTAATCTCGCCCTATTCCACTTTCATCGCTCTGGATATCGATCCCCCGGCAGCGCTACGCAACCTCCGCACCATGCAACGCCAGCGATGGCTGGGCGCTTACGGATTCTACGAAGCTCTGGATTTCAGTCCATCTCGGGGCCGTTCGCAGCCTCGCCGCCCTCAACTGGTGCGGTGTTGGATGGCCCATCATCAGGGCATGAGTCTGCTTTCCATCGCCAACTTTCTGCACGAGGGAGTAGTGCACCGCTGGTTTCATAGGCATCCCAGAGTGCAGGCCACAGAACTCCTGTTACAGGAAAAACCAGTGGACCACCACCCCTCGCGAACTGCGGGGGCCAGGGCAGCATGAGTTGAATATCTTGATTCCACAAAGCGAAGTAGCCCGGATTCTCCCTCGAATTTCGCGCCAAACAGAGCGATCGGCATGGCGACACTGCCGTTATGACAGTTGTATGAATAACACGGATTTAAGTTGACAAGCCCGGTTCACGATGAGAGCATTCTGTTGCTTGACGCCTCCTGAAGATCAGTTCCCGGCAGGGAAAAGCGCTTCGTGCGGCGTAAAAAACCAATCCCGGCAGAAACGTTAAACACAGTTCAATTCAATCCTTCGCCCTCCAGGCCGATCCTTGACATTTTGTCAGGTGGCAATGGAAGGTGTTCGATCACGTCAACCGCAGGCTATAACGCAACTGCGAGGATGAAGCACGTTGGATCGTCTGTTCCAGCGCGATCAAGGAGCATCCGTTTGAAGAGGAAATGAGTCTTCTCCTCGCCAACCGTTTCCCTTCAGGAAAAGGAGAACTTATGGAAAAGCAGAACACCCGATTTTTGAATCAGTTGATTGCAGCAATTGCAACAACAGCTTTAGTAGTGAGCTTCTCAATCTTCGCCGTGGCCCAGCGCGAGGACGCAGCCGCCATTTTCGCGACGGCGCCCAGGGTACAAACGAGCGTCAAAGGTGTCACCACCTTTGCGGCCCCGCCCAAGGGCTTCAATCCCTTGACCGCGACCAACGTTGAACTGCTCACTCACGGCTTGCCGCAGCGCCCAGACAAGGCGGCCAATCCGAAGGCATACGAACATTGGGAAAGAGGAATGTTGGCGTTGAAGATTCGCCCCACCGATGTCAAAGCGATGCCGTTTTCGAGTCACACGATGGCACCTGCCGGTCCGCCAGCAGCAGCCGGAATCAATACGGTATCCGTCGGCTCCTACAACTGGAGTGGAATCGTGAATACCAACAAGCTCAAGACCTGGAGCAACAGCACCTCATTTAATGAAGTCGAGTCAGTCTTCAACGTGCCGGTTGCAAAGGCTCCTTTTGGTGGCGCCCCTTGTGCCGACGGCCCGTGGTTGGTGTCGACATGGAACGGCATCGGCGGCTACACGGAGGGCAGCCTGGTACAAGGCGGTAGCACCGTGTATTTTGATGGTGGCGGTTGCAAAGGCAGCATTCAATACTTCGGATGGGTCGAATGGGTGCCCAGCTATGCGGAACTGGAGATCCTCTGCAGCGGCGGAAAGCCTTGTCCTGTCAGCTCCGGCGACGATTTCTATGTAATCACTTACGGCGTTGCCGGAACCGCGGAGCAATCTGTGTTCGTCGAAGACCTTACCCAACAGTGGGGTGGTACGTTCGGGATGACGTGGGTCAGCGGGCCCGGGCTGATTGGAACCAGCGCGGAGTATATCGTGGAGAGACCCTGCTGCAACGGCAGCGATTACTATCCTCTGACCAACTACATCTTCGACTTCTTTGACTATAGCTTCGCGTTAGACGGAAAGGGCACGCAGTTCTATCCGGGCTCGGCAGCGGCCACCACCGCCATCGTCACCATGTATGCTGACGATGCCGCGACGCCCATCTCGTTTCCGGTATATGGCAGTGCCGGTAATCAGGGAAAGTACAGCATCTGGTTCGAGGACGAGAACTGCGCTTACTCGGGCGGTTGCACACCGTAGACGCGATCCTGCAATCCGAATTTTGTCTTCGATTCAAGGCCTGCCATTCTGGCGGGCCTTTTTTATGGGCTGCCTGCGATCGGGGTGGTGCTGCAATTTGAACCAAGCTGACGCCCGCGGGCGGTAGAGGTAGCTGATCCAGCCACTGTCTACCAACGGGTCACTGTACGGGCCGCACTGCTCGGTGTAGGATCGTCGGTTACAACATCCCCAGGACCAGCATTTATTGGAGTGAACCATGAATACATTTCCGATCTTATTAGGTGCGCTTTGCGTATATGCCATTGGCTACCGTTTTTACAGCGCTTTCATCGCCGCCAAGGCATTGTCACTCGACGATCGCCGCACCACGCCGGGGCACCTTTATGCGGACGGCCATAACTATGTGGCCTCGCCGCGATGGGTGCTCTTCGGGCATCACTTTGCAGCGATCGCCGGCGCAGGCCCGCTCGTCGGCCCCACTCTGGCAGCACAATTTGGATTCGCTCCGGGGTTCCTTTGGATTCTGATCGGCGCCGTTGTGGCCGGCTGCGTTCAGGACTTCACCGTGCTCGTCGCCTCCGTGCGTCACCGCGGACGCTCCCTGGCCGATATCGCGCGCACCGAGATCAGTCCTTTCGCCGGCCTGGTAGCGATGATTGCCGTTCTCTTCATTCTGCTGGTCACGCTCGCGGGCTTGGGCATTGTGGTGGTCAATGCGCTTTCCAACAGTCCCTGGGGAGTTTTCACCATCGGCATGACGATCCCGATCGCAGTCATCATGGGTTTCTGGATGTTCAAAAGCCATGCCGGGAAAATCACCGTAACAGGCCCGAGCATTTTCGGCGTAGTGCTGTTGATCGGCAGTGTGGTCGCCGGACACTGGGTAGCGCAGAGCGGAGCGGCGGCAGCCCTGACTTTCACGCCGCACCAGATCACGATTATCATGGCTCTGTACGGCCTGATTGCTTCTGTTCTTCCGGTCTGGCTGGTGCTCGAGCCGCGCGATTATCTCTCCACCTACGTCAAGCTCGGCACGATTGCAGTTCTCGTGATCGGCGTGTTCGTCGTACATCCCAACATCCAGTTCCCGAACTTCACTCCCTTTGTGCACGGCGGCGGTCCCATCATTAAGGGTCCGCTGTTTCCGTTCCTCTTTGTGACCATCGCGTGCGGGGCGATTTCGGGCTTCCACTCGCTGGTTTCCTCCGGCACAACCCCCAAAATGCTGGACAAGGAATCCGATGCGCGCTTCATCGGCTATGGCGCCATGATCGCCGAATCGCTGGTTGGCGTTCTTGCCCTGATTGCCGCCTGCTCGATGCATCCCGGCGACTACTTCGCCATCAACACCACCCCGCAGGTCTTCAGTCACCTTGGCTTATCGACGGTGAATCTGGATATGTTCTCCCGCGAAGTAGGTGAGAAACTTGCCGGCCGCACGGGTGGCGCAGTCTCTCTCGCTATCGGCATGGCGCAAATCTTCAAAGGCCTTCCCGGCATGGCGACCCTGATGGGGTACTGGTATCACTACGCCATCATGTTCGAGGCACTGTTCATTCTCACGACAGTCGACACCGGAACTCGTGTAGCCCGATACGTGCTGCAGGAACTCATGGGCAAGGTCTACAAGCCTTTCGGAAACAATGCATGGCTACCCGGCAACCTTATGACGAGCTCTATCGTGGTCCTGGGCTGGGGATATTTGATCTACACCGGAAACATTTCCACGATCTGGCCGCTCTTTGGAACCGGCAACCAGTTACTGGCGACGATCGCGCTGGCCGTCACCACCACCTTCCTCATCAATATGGGAAAGGCCAAGTATGCCTGGATTACTTTTCTCCCCATGTGCTTCGTGGGTGTAACCACGTTGACGGCGGGAGTTTTGTCGATCAAAAACATCTTCTGGCCGCTCACGAAAAAACCGGGACTGGTCTTCACCGGCTACCTCGATTCCATCCTGATGGCCATCTTCATCGCGGGTGTCGTTCTGGTGGTCTTCGACGCGGTACGCCGCTGGATCGCCGCGCACAATGGGGTTCCCGCGCCAGTCGAAGCGTTCGGGCCTCCTCTCACCGAAGCGGGCGAAGTCAAGATGGGTTGCTGTTGAGAATGGGTAACGCAGAACCGAGCCCAATCCGTCGAAACTGAGGGACTCTCGGAGACTTTTCAGAACCGAACAAGTCTGAGTGCGGCCGGGAGTCCCGTAGCCCGTTGCTTAATGTAGTTCCAGCCTCCTCAGAAACAGAAGCATCTGACCGCATCCCATCTGCATCTGCTCGTTCAGAAATTGCGCAGCGAGGAGTTCCCATGAAACGATCCGGCAGTGTATGTTTCGAAGAAATCCTTCAGGAGATTGTATGAGCGAGAATGTAACTCTTAAGGCCAGTGATGGTCATGAGTTAAACGCCTATCGGTCTCGGCCGGAAGGTGCGCCCATTGCCGGCCTGGTGGTCATCCAGGAAGCTTTCGGTGTGAACCATCACATTCGTTCCGTCACCGACAGCTATGCCGGCGATGGCTTTCTGGCCATCGCCCCCGCACTTTATGATCGAGTTGAGCGAGGCGTGGATCTGGGCTACGAAGGAGCTGACCGCGAGAAAGGGATTGCTATAGCGCGGCAAATCAATCTCGACGCCGCCGTGAAAGATGTCTCGGCTGCGCTCGAATACCTGCGAAAACACAGCGCACAAAAATGCGGAGTCATCGGCTACTGCCTGGGAGGAACCATGGCCTGGCTCGCGGCCACGCGCTTAAATCCGAGTGCAGCGGTAGGTTACTACGGCGGACACATCGCCCATTTGGCGCAAGAGAATCCCCACTGCCCGGTGATGCTGCACTTCGGCACATTGGACAAGCACATTCCAAAAGAAGGCATCGATCGGTTGCAGACCATCCATCCTGACGTGCAGATTTTCTGGTACAACGCCGATCACGGGTTCAACTGCGACGATCGCGCCAGCTACAATGCCGTGTCCGCAAAACAGGCACGAGAGCGGTCGCTGGAGTTTCTGAAAAAACATCTGGCGAAGTGAGTTCGCTGACTGGTGCGAGCGGCTAAGAAACATTTGGAGAGAATGAAGATGAAACAAAAGACGGGAACGGCTCTGTGCATCAGCTTGGCGTTGATCGGAGTTCTGGCGGGCATGGCGTCGGCGCAGCCCCAGACACAAACAGCCCTTTATCTGAAATGCGGCTGGCTGCTGGATGGCAAGTCGGATCAACCGAAACAAGATGTGATCATCGCGATAGAAGGCGAAAAGATTCGCGAAGTAAGTAGCGCGCAGCCGCCCTCCTCCACCGAGATCGTGGACCTTTCGCGCGAAACCTGCCTGCCGGGCTTGATCGACACACACACCCACGTCCTGCTGCAAGGCGACATCACTGCCGCCGACTACGACGCTCAACTGCTGAAAGAGTCGCCGGAGTATCGAACCATCGTAGCGACCGTAAACGCCCGCCGCGCCCTGGAGTATGGCTTCACCACCATTCGCGACCTCGAGACCGAAGGCGCTGGCTACGCCGATGTGGACGTAAAGAAAGCGATTCAGAACGGCATAATTCCCGGCCCCAGGATGCAGGTCGCTACTCGCGCCATGGATGTCACCGGAGCCTATCCGCTGCAAGGATACGCGCCCAACGTGCAGGTGCCGCACGGCGTGCAGGTAGTAGACGGAGTGGAAAACGGCCGCAAAGCGGTGCGCGAGCAGATCAGCCATGGCGCCGACTGGATCAAGGTTTATTCCGACCGGAGCTACTTCGTCAGATCCGATGGAGTATTGGATGATATCCCCACTTTCACGATGGACGAATTGCGGGCCATCGTCGACGAGGCGCACCGTGAGCGCCATAAAGTGGCGTCGCACGCGATGGCGCTGCATGGAGTGCATAACTCGGTGGAAGCTGGCGTGGATACCATCGAGCATGGCAACTACATCGCCGACGAGGACTTGAAGAAGATGCAAAGCCAGGGCATCTGGTACGTGCCGACGATTTTTGTCGGCGAGTATGTCGCGCAAGGCCGGGCCGCTACGGGCGCTCCCGTCTGGGTGAAGATGCTGCAGATCCATGAAGACACGTTTCGCCGCGCGATGAAGGCAGGAGTCAAGATTGCGTTTGGCACCGATGCCGGAGGATTCGACTGGAAGGTCAATCCCGCTCAAGAATTTGCTTACATGGTGAAGTGGGGGATGACACCCGCGCAGGCAATTCGCGCCGCAACTTCATCGGCCGCAAACTTGCTCGACATGCAGGACAAGATTGGCTCGATTGAACCCGGTAAGCTTGCCGATATCGTTGCCGTGCCGGCCGATCCTCTAAGAGATGTGACCGTGCTGGAGCACGTGAACTTCGTCATGAAAGGTGGCGTCGTCTACAAGAACCCGAAGTAGATGTTGATTGCGCCACGCTCAGGCAATCTCCGGGCAAATCGAATCTCCGGACAAATCGAATCTCAGACCAAGTACCCGCAGTCCTCCGTGTAAACTCTGTGGTTATGCTTTTTGCCACCAGCTAATCGGACCTTTCTTGGCGAAACAAAGCTAAATTACGCCGCGCGGGGATGGTCAGTAACATTCGAAAGCTCCGACCGCGACTGCAATACCTGCAGGATGTGCGCCCGGCTTACGATCCCGGCGATTCCGCCATTGGATCGCACCGGCAACTGGTTAACATCCTCGCGAGCCATGGTCTCAAGCGCCTCCATGGCAGTCATATCCAGGGAGACGAAATGTATCTGATCCTCGCCGCGCATCACATCTTTAACTTGCTTGAAGGGCCAGAGCTTCGCATCCACTCCCCGAATCTCATTGGGCGTGATCAGCCCCACCACCTTCCCGTTTTCGGTAACCAGAAAGCATCTCTGCCCGGTGCGCATCAACTTCTCGTGGACCAACTCCTGCAGTGAAGTGTTCGGATCCACAGTCTCATAACTGGTCGACATCAAATCTCTCACCCGCAAACCGCCCAGCAGGTCGCCCGTTCGCACCTGCATATAGGTCGCGCTCGCGGCCTGCAATAAGAACCAGCCAATAAAGGCGAGCCAGAGTCCTCCCAGCCCCGCACCTTCGAAAAATTCAAAAATCCCCCAGCCAATGAAGAGCACGGCAATTACCTGTCCCACGCGTGTTGCGGCCCGCGTGGCCCGATCCACATTGCCCATGGCCCACCACAGAATGGCTCGCAGAACACGTCCTCCATCGAGAGGAAAACCGGGAATCATGTTGAATGCAGCCAGAGCGAGGTTGATATAGCCGAGCCATACCAGCAGCGCCACGCCGGGAGTCGCGGGCGCAGTTTTTGGTGTCCAGCCGGCAACATCGGCCAGCGCCAACAAGATCACGCCCAAAACCGCGCTGGTGACCGGCCCGACAAACGCCATCCAGAACTCTGTCTTGGCGTCGGTCGCATCCTTCTCAATCTGAGCGACACCTCCCAGCATGAATAGAGTGATCTTATGCACTGGAATTCCGCGGGCTTTCGCTACCACTGCATGCGACAATTCATGCGCAAACAGACAGACAAAGAACAGCAAGCCAGTAAGAATCGCGGTGGTCCACACCACCGCTTCGCTCCAATCGGCATTCTCCGCGTGGAACTGGCCCGCCACCGAGAAAACGATCAGCAGCGCAATCACCAGCCAGCTGTAGTGCAGACCCAGTTCTACTCCGAAGACGGTACCTATCTTGATTTGAGATTTCATTTCGTTACCAGACCTTTCGCGGCTACACTCCGCCGCTGGACCTGTATTCAAGAATCGCTTCCGCTCGTGTTCTCGCACCCTTGTTTAAAGTTTTATCGGACGCAATCTGGCGCAGAACCGGAGCGACCGCCGGCAAATCTTCCAGGCGGCCCTTTCGCTCCATGGATTGCATCTGTTTCAATTCAACCATGATTCTTCGGCGTCGATGCAGCTCGTTCTTACGGCTGTCGAGATAAGACAGTCTACGTCCGAATTCCACGGTAGTGGAAATGTTCTCAAATAAAACAGTAAGTTGCCGGACTAGCGGATTCTCCGGTGTTACGAAATTTATCTGGTTGTCGGTTTTTCCCTCGCGGAATACAAGCGTCTTAACGCTCCTGGTTTGCGGAATGTTGCTCAACTCGCTGGATGGTTTCAGGAAGTTCAGTTTCTGCACCATGGCAAAGACTCGGTCGCGAATAGGAGCCGGCGCCAGAAATTCTACCGTGTATGGCATCCCGGTTTGTTCCGTCGCTTGAGGAGCCGACTGGTAAGTGGCATTTCCAGTGGAGTCGATCGCGATCGAATAGTAGGGCGGACTCGCGCTCGACCGTTCCCACGAAAAAACCACGGTCGCAAACTGGCGTCCATTCCTGGTCTCAAGCTGCGGGTTCTGAGTGCTGGCCAGCCAGGCGCATCCCAACATCAGGACCGCAGGCACAGCTTTCCAAGTTATTCGAATGCAGCTTCGCGTGAGCCGGATGATCATCAACCCACCCCAATGCTAGATGTTCACCATGGCGGAGAGGTTGGCTCCGCCATTCGGCCCATCTACCTGGACACACCATGCTGGAAGGGGCATTGGCACCCAATCGACCCACGAAACATATACACTCAAGTCACCTCATGGCCACCAACTGGCAATTGACCACGGGAAACTGGCAATTGAGCGGCACTGCCCGCGTCGCCCGCCACAATCCATTGGCGGCCGTGGGAGTGCTGTTGGTTACGGTGTTCGTGATCTGCGCGATCTTTGCGCCAAGGATCGCGCCGCAGGATCCCGCCTACATCGACCTTCCCCATCGCCTCGAACCGCCGTCGGCGCATCATCTTTGCGGCACTGACGAACTCGGACGCGATATTCTCTCCCGCCTTATCTGGGGAGCGCGCATCTCGATGTTCGTCGGCTCGAGCGTCGTTGCCGGCTCGTTATTCCTTGGCCTCATCATCGGCTCACTCGCCGGATTTTACGGAGGACGCGTCGACCGCTTCGTCAATATCATCCTGATGAATGCTTTTCTTTCATTCCCCGGAATCCTCATCGCCATCGCCTTCGTCGCCTTCCGTGGCCCCGGAGTATTCAATCTCGTTCTTGCCTTGTCGCTTGGCGGTTGGGTCGGCTACGCGCGCCTGGTGCGCGGCCAGGTGCTCGCGGTCCGCGAACGAGAATTCGTCGAAGCAGCGCGAGCGCTGGGAGCAAACGATCTGCGCATCGTCTTGCGCCACATTCTGCCGAACATCATTCAGCCCGTGATCGTGCAAGCCGCAATCGGCATGGCGGGAGCGGTTTTAGCCGAAGCGACCATGAGCTTCCTCGGCCTGGGCGTGCCTCCGCCCACCGCGAGTTGGGGATCGATGTTGAACGACGCCCGCTCGCATTTGTTCGATGCTCCTCATCTCGTGATATTTCCGGCGGTAACTGTGATGCTCGCGGTTCTCGCCTTTAACTTTATCGGCGACGCGCTCCGCGACTTCCTCGACCCACGATCCCGAATCGAGGCAGGCTTGTAGGTGTCTGCTGAGCGATGAGAAACTTTGTCATGCTGAGCATAGCGGAACAATTCGCGTAAGCGAATTGCTCCGCGAAGTCGAAGCACCCCTACTCCCGCACAATCGCGTCCATGCGCACTTGGCGTTGGGGCAAGTCATTTGTAGGCAAGTCATGGCAAAATTCACGCTCCTTTAACATTTGCCCAAAATATTTCAACGACAGGCAGATTTGTCCGCAAAAAGGTGACCTTTGCCCCGTTCCCACGTCTATAGAGAAGTCGGCGCCACGGAACTTTTTCCAAGGCTGGTTCGTATGAATAGACGTATGGATCTTCAATTCCAAGTCGAATGCTTGCAGGATGTAGCCGTCGTACGCTGCTCCGGGCGCATGGTGCGCGGAGTTGCCCTCGATCAGTTCCGGCGCCGGATCGAACAGCTCCAACGTCTCCGTGTGCTTGTGCTCGATCTTTCCGACGTTCAGCAACTGGATGCTGGCGGACTGGGAACGCTTCTGCTGGTGCGTCGCTGGGCATTGCAGAATTCGGCGCGCCTGAAGCTCGTGAATCCGCCGGTCTTTTTTCGCCAGATGCTCGACGCAACGCATCTGAATTCCGTGTTCGAGATCTCCTCGCTGAAAGAAGCGCTTTATATCTTGCGGCCAGAGTGTCCCCCTCGCTTCGCGGTGGCGTAAAGCAACCCGGTCTCATGGAACGCGATGCTTTATAATTCGCGCCCATGAGACCCACGCGGCGCTCGAGTTCCGGACTTGAGCTACCCAAATTCTCTGTTCGTCACCGCGTTTCTTCCCTCAAACCGATTTCATTGAAGCCGCTCCCGAGCTTTGCCTCGAATCGGCCCAGCTCAAGTTCGGCCTGCTTGGGACCCTCATGCTGACCCGCCTCGCCCGCAAGCTCACCATCACCGACTACTTCTCTCTCGGCTGGGGAACCATGGTTGGAGTCGGCTGGCTGGTCGTCATGGACGACTGGCTCTTGCGCGGCGGACCGCTCGGCGGCATTCTTGGCTTCGCGATCGGGGGCATTCTGCTGCTTCCCATCGGTTATGTGTACGGCAAACTGGTTGTGATGATGCCCGATGCGTCGGGCGAGGTCGCCTATACTGCCAAAGTTTTTCCACGGCCGGTCAGCTTCTTTACCGGCTGGATGATGATGCTGTCATATTTCATCGTCTGCCCCTGGGAGGCCGTCGCGGTCGGCCGTATAGCCGGTGCCATCCTCCCCGCGCTTAATCGCGTCGCTCTCTACCACGTGTCAGGCAAGCCAGTTTATCTGCCGCACCTGATGATCGGCCTCGCACTTACCGCGCTGGTTACATTGCTCAACTATCGCGGCATCCGGATGAGCGCCACCTTCCAGAACTGGACGACTTTCGGCACTCTCGCGCTTTTCGTCATCTTCGTCGGCCTGGGCGTCGTGCGCGGCTCGCCCGCCAACTTCCCGCCGTTGTTCACCCACACTCCGTTCATTTCGATTTTGCTCGTATTGCAGATCGTGCCTTACTTTATGACCGGCTTCGAATCGGTGACCAAGGCGGCGGAGGAAGCCAATCCCGAGTTTCGTTCGCGCGGATTCTCGCGCGTGATCCTAACCGCTATCGTCGTCGGCTTCATGTTCTACATCATCGTAATCGCGGCCGTAGCTTTTGTTGCGCCCTGGAGACAGTTGACGGACGCGCCCTTCATGACCGCGGTCGCCTTCGAACATGCGATCGGTTCGCGCTGGATCGTAAGCATCATCATGAGCGCAGCGTTGCTGTCTCTGCTGAAGGTATTTAACGGGAACTTTGTCGCCGCCAGCCGCTTGCTGTTTGCGATGGCGCGGCGCGGATTGCTGGATGACAGGCTCGCCAGGGTTCATCCCCGGAATCAGACGCCTTCCGCTTCAGTTCTCGCAGTCGGAATTGCCACGGGCCTGTGCATGTTTTTGGGAAGCGCCATCCTGGTTCCCATATCCGAAGTCGGTTCCGTCGCCTCCGCCACCGGATGGTTCGCCGTCTGCGCTGCCTTCTTGTGTATGAAGCCCTCAACCGCCGATTATTTGATCGCGCTATTGGGTGCGGTCGTCGGTTGTGCGATGGCACTCATGAAGTTCCTGCCATTTGTGCCGGGACATTTTTCCGGTTGGGAGTGGTTCGTATTCGCCCTTTGGATCATCCTTGGCCAATTGCTTCGACGCCCGCGCACAACACAAACCAACGCCAGTGCCGACGAAAACGCGGTTGTGTCGCAGTTGAAGTTTTGACCACATTTCCCTGGAGAAGCTCTGATTAAGATCCCGGGATCTCTCCGTGTACCTCAGTGTCCACTGTGGTGTACGCTTTTTGTCGACACTTAATCAGAGTTTTCCTAAGGCTTGATCGCAGTCTTTGTGTTCGCTTCCGTGCGGCTTATTTCCTGATTTACAGGCGCTACATGCGGCTTGGTTAACGTCCCCGTCAGGTTCCACGACTGGTCGTCGTCACGCGTGAACATCACATCGAGTCCTGCGGTTGCAGAGTCTGTTCCGCTCACTCGGTAAATACCATCCCGGGATTCGAGCCGGCCTCCCGATAGCTCCCAGACGCCCTTCTTCACGCGCAGGTCGCCGGTAAAGCGGTGGACCGGCAGCGGTCCCTCCGCACTGGAAATCTGAACATGGTTGAGGCGGCCATTGCGCATCTCGAACTGCAATTTGCCGTCTGCGTGTGCCACCAAATCGCCAAGGTTGCCTCCCGATGTATCAATCTCGAAGCCGCCATCGCCGCTTCCGGCGATCCAGGCTTCGCTCATCAACCCAACCAACTGGCCCAGCGAGATATTTTGCATTGTGCCAGTTCCCTGGTAGCGCGGCGGCAGAACCGTCGCGTCAATTGTCCAGTTCCCCTGATGCGTGCCCTGCAGCAATTGTCCGTGGAGCGCCGTGAGCGCGATCTTGCCTCGATCCACCGCCAGTTGCGTGGTCACCTGGGTCGCGAGCAATTTCTTTAGACCCATGCGCCCAACATGTAAACTGCCGTGCGCCTGAAGCGCCAGCAGAGGCGACGGCCCTTGCTGGTCGGCCGAGCTCAAGATGCGGTACCACGGACGTTTCGCAGGGTGCGGCGTGAGCCACTCGGCAAGATCACCGACCGAGAGCTGATCGGCAGTGAGATCGAACTGAAATAAACAAGCGGGAGCGCAATGCCGGGGCGCGCTAACCGACCCGCTCCAATGAGTGCTTCCCGTCTGGGCCGACAGTTTCTGCAGTGAAAACGCGTCAGCAGCCAACAAAACAGTAGCCGACGAAATTTCGATCGGAGCATTCAGCCCACGCGTCTCCGCCCGCACATTTCGCAATTGCGCAGTCCCGAATGCGGTGGGAGCGGCCAGTCCATGCCACGCCCCGGAAATGCTCACATCCAATTTGGCATCGCCTTCCGCCGCCGGACGCGCCGCCGGCAGGCCAAGAGTATGCTCCAGGCGAAACAGGTTTTTCAGTTCTACATCGCCGCGCAGAAAGAAACGATATCCGCCCGCCGAAATCCATCCTCCTGCATTCAAAGGTGATGAAGTATTCACCTTCAAAAAAGCCGGTCCGATCCGCAGGTGCGCTTCCACTGGTTCGGGCTCTTTACCGTTCGTGCCCTGCAAACTGATCTTTGCGAGCGCGGTCCGAGCAGAGCGAGCAGCCTTGCAACACCTCGAATCCTCAATCAGCGCCAACGGAATATTCCCGATGGCAACCACTTCCGTTCCCGCGCGGGAAATCAGGTTCACATCAGTCGCTGCGCCGTTGCCACTAAGTTGACCGGGCCCGAGCCCATCACCCACAGCGTGGAACTCGGCATTCAGCAGCCCTTCCGCGGTGAGGTCGGCGGGCAGTTGTTGTTTCGCCTCATGTATCAACGTGAGCACCGAGGCGAGCGGCAGCTTTTCAGCCGCCAATGTCAGATCGTAACTCGGACGCCCTGTCGTCGCGCCCACATTTCCTTGCATGCGAAGCATTCCCCCGCCGACGGGCGATTCGCAGAGCAGGTCGGCAAAAGATCGGCTCGGCGCGTTGTACTTGCCCTTGCAGTTGGCCGTGAGATTTACGATTCTGTTATCGAGAATGTCGTAACGGCGGAACCCGTTGACCGTGGCACGGCTCTCCACTGTAAGTGCCTCCGGAGTGCCGGAGAGGTTCGCCGTAAAATCGACTCCTCCGCGCCATCCCCGGTCTGAGCCCGTCAGCAGCGTTGTGATCTGCCCGAGCTGGCCTTTCTCCCATGCGATGCTGAGGCGCAGCGGAGTCAAGTCCAGGTTCGGGGCGCGCTGCCAGGCTGCGTTCATCTGCAGTTGTCCGGTATCCGTCAGGTTGAAATCGGTGCGCACCGGCTGAGCCTTCATGCGCGCTCCCCAGGAATTTTCGGAATCCTGCCACAGAGCCACATCCGCGTCGGTCAGAGCGTAGGACTTTTTCTCCTGCCCAATTTTGAAGTTGATGCGCGCGTTGCTGGCTTCAAGATACGGAAACGCCGGGCGCCGCTCCGAGAGCGGCTTTTGGGTCGGGGCAGCGGGAATCTGCGCATTGCGCTCGAGCAGGCTCGCGAGATTCCACCGGCCTTCAATGTTGCGGACGATGTTGATGCTGGGCTCGGTCGCGCTCAGGGTGGCAATCTCGAGTCGGCCGCGCAGTAGAGACCGGAAACGGATGGCGGCGAACACGTCCTGCGCGCGGATCATCGGCTCAGCGCTGAAGGCGGGATCATCCGAGATAACGAACCCTTCCAGATCAAACCCCGGCCTGGGCAGAAGACGAAAGCGCACGTCGTCGATTGCCACATTGCGTCCAAGCGCAGCTCCGATCGACGTGGC
The DNA here is from genome assembly GCA_963821295.1 of uncultured Acidobacteriaceae bacterium. Taxonomy (GTDB): domain Bacteria; phylum Acidobacteriota; class Terriglobia; order Terriglobales; family Acidobacteriaceae; genus Acidiflorens. The sequence continues at coordinate 201,638 of CAWGDB010000008.1, forward strand.
AATTCGGTTGCGCAGTCGCTGCACGCCGGGCCGAAAAAGAAAAAGAATTACCAGAAGCCCGGCGATGACCGCCATCCCGCGCCTGGAACGCAAAACATTCACCTTACGATCCGAACGGTGCGTGACCAGCGGGTCTCATCGAAAAAATGAATGACGATGTGCGCCAGGAAGCCCAAACGATCTCCCCAACTGGTCATCTGGTATTGGTCGGGAGGCGTAATAAACGACCAGTAGATAAACGTCGGATGTCCGATCACGTTCGGTCTGGGAATAAAACCCCAGTATCGGCTGTCATAGCTCACGTCCCGGTTGTCGCCCATCGCGAAGTAGCTGTTGGGGGGCACGACGATGTCCCCGTCCACGATGTGCGAGGCTAGATGAGCCTGCCAGTCGGGGTCGAGGTTGTCCACGCTTGATGGTGGAACATCTGGAAAATTCGCGCGATATGATCGCCGCTCGTTATAGGGATCGCCGGGGTCTCCCTTGTGACGAACGTAGGGCTCGTCCAGTTTCTGTCCGTTGCGGTAGACCACGTCATCGCGCAGGTGAATGCGGTCGCCGGGACTGCCGATGATTCGCTTCACGACGAAGAGGCCGTGCTCGGCGGGCGACAGGAACACCACGACGTCACCGTCACGAGGATTGCGGTAAGGCAGGATCGGCCCCAACCAATGCGTGGACGCGGCAAACTGCTCCCGGTTCACGAATACATGGTCGCCGATAAGCAGCGTGTCTTCCATGGAACTGGAGGGAATCTCGAACGCCTGCACCAGGAAAGTGATGATGAACAAACCAATCGCCAGCACGCCCGCAATCGAAGACAGGAATTCAACTGTTGTCTCCTGCGGCTTCCCGTCTTGTGCGGCCTCTGTTTCTTTCCCTGGCACCGTTATTCCCTCTCGCTACTTTCCAGCCCGTTCGTTCACAAAACGCCAACGCTCACTTCGGGATTTGGAACGTTCGTGACCAGCGGGTCTCATCGAAGAAATGGAGGATGGTATGCGCCATGGATGCGAAACGGTCGCCCATGTCGGTCTTCAAGTATTCGTCAGGCGGGGTAATAAACGACCAGTAGATGAACAGCGGCCGGCCGATCACGTTCGCGTGGGGAAGGAAGCCCCAGTAGCGGCTGTCATAACTCACGTCCCGGTTGTCACCCATGGCAAAGTAGCTGTTCGGGGGCACGACGATGTCGTCGCCCTCAATATGGGGTGGCATCTCCTGACGCCATTTCTCGTTTCGAACCCCATAGAGCGGCGAAGGGAGCACGGCGGGAAAATTGTCGCGGTAGGGATTGTAGTCGCCCGCCAGCACGTGCTTCACGTAAGGTTCATCAAGCTTTTGGCCGTTGCGGTAAACGACGCCATCGCGCAGGTGAATGCGATCCCCGGCAACTCCTATGATGCGCTTCACCAGAAACAACCCGGGCTGTTCGGGCGAGAGGAACACCGCGATGTCGCCGCGGTGAACGTCGCGATAGGGCACTAGAGGTCCTACCCAGTGCGTGGGCGGCGAGAACTGCTCGCGGTTTACCAGCAGATGGTCTCCGATCAGCAGCGTGTCTTCCATCGAACTGGAGGGGATGGCAAACGTTTGGAAGACAAACGTCATGATGAACAGTACGGTGGCGAGCAAGCCTGCGATGGAGGCCAGGAACTCGACCGTTGTCTCTCGCGGTTCTTCGGTTTGAGTGACTTCTTTCTCTTTCTTGGGCACGTCGTCGTCCGTCTTGGAGAATCTCTTCTCCGCCTTCTTAGTCGGCTTCATCTCAAGCACTCGTTCTCAGCGCACCCGCCTGAAGGTCCGTCCCCAGCGCGTTGTCTGGAACACATGGGTTACCGCATAGGCAAGGTGATAAAGTCTATCACCCGCGGTCGGCGATCCGTAGAGGTCATTGCCCGTATTACCAGATGACCAGTAAATTAAAAGCGGCCGCCCAATTACATTCGCCCGTGGCACAAACCCCCAGTATCGGCTGTCCTGGCTGTCGTCGCGATTGTCGCCAAGTACAAAATAATGTCCTTCGGGCACGATCAACTGGTGGTCCTCGACGAGTTTCGCCATCTGCTTCCACCAGCGCGCGTCGACTCCATAATCGGGAGTATCGGTGCGCGGAAAGTCGTCGCGGTAGGGATCGCGCACGCTCGAGATGAACTGCGTAAACCTTTCTTCCTGAAGAGTCCCGTTGACGTAGACACGCTTATTGATCAGGCGGACACGATCTCCGGGCAGGGCCACCACCCGCTTCACAAAATCTTGCGCTGGATTCACGGGATAATGGAAGACGACAACATCGCCGCGCCGGATTTGGCGATAGGGCAACAACCGGCTTAAGATGCCGCCATCGCCGTAGCAAAGCTTATCCACTAGCAGATAGTCGCCGATCAGCAGCGTCTGCTCCATGGATTCCGATGGAATGGTGAAGGCCTGCGCGAGGAACGTCACCACGAACACAGCGATGGCCACCGTTCCCGCGACCGATTGGATCGTCGCGGGCCACTCGCCGGTTAGGATCTTCTCACTCCACGACATAATCTCGACAGCGTGACTGCTTCCAGCTTAATTCACCGCGACTTAAGGAAGTTCTGACCAAGGCCCCGGGGTTCCTCCGTGCACCTCTGTGACCTCTGTGGTGAATGAATGCTTTTCGCCGGACACTGAATCACGGTCTCCCTTTGTCAACCTGAAGGCGGCGCGCCTTTCGCGGCGCGTGGCCCGCGAATTTCCGGCAACTTCGACAGGTGCTCCAAAACCTGGCGGGCCGCCTCCTGCTCCGCGCGCTTTTTTGTCGCCCCTTCAGCGCGACCCACAAATTGCGCCGCCTCCGGTTCAGGCAGCCTCGCTTCAACCGTAAAGGTCTTCCGATGCTCGGGTCCCTCTTCTTTCACCAGGACGTACACCGGCTGCGGTCTTCCGCTCGCCTGGAGTGCCTCCTGCAAGGCAGACTTGAAGTCCATCACCGGGATGGCGCTGGTTTCCAGATTCATGTGCGCCAGTTCCGGTTCCACAATCACACGCACAATGAAATCTCGCGCCGCCTGCCAGCCGCCATCGAGATACAACGCGGCGAGAATCGCCTCCAGCGCATCGACCAGCAGGCTTGCTTTGCTGCGGCCGCCGCTCTTCTCTTCGCCGCGGCCGAGGCGCATGTAGTTTCCGATTTGCAATTGCTCGGCAACATGCAACAGGTGCCGCTGCCCCACCAGGTGAGCACGCAGCTTCGAAAGCTGCCCTTCGTGGAATCCCGGGAAGCGATGAAATAGCGTCTCGCTGGCGACGAGTCCCAGTACAGCGTCTCCCAGAAACTCCAGCAACTCGTTATCGCCGCCGCCCGGCAAATTGCCGCCGCCGCGCAGATTATTAGATGCGCCCAACGCCTCCACTTCGCGGGCTTGCGAACTGTGGGTAAGAGCCTGCTCGATCAGTTCCTGGCGCTGGAACTGGTACCCGAGGCTCTCTTCGAGCGCCATAAGTTCGCGTGACTTCATCGGAAATCGCAGCCGGGTCCAGTTGAGCAATTCTCCGCCCGCTCAATTCTCGCCCGGTCAGTGCTTGGGGGGTTGGGCCTGCGGCTGGGCCGGAACACTCCCTGTGAGTTGCTGCAGACGCTCGCGCTCCCGGCGAGCCGAGCTGCCTATCGTGGTGTTGTCCTGCGTGAGTTCTACAGCACGATTGGCAACTTTCAACGCCTCTTCATACTTTTGCTGCTTATCGAGCGCCAGCGCCAGCCGCAGCACGTCCGGCGGATAAGGCTGGCTCGGAAAAGCGTCAATCGCCTTCTGAAAGTCCGTCTCGGCCGCGACAAAGTTATTCCTGTTATATTCAATGGCGCCCATGGTCGAGTACGCCTGCGAACGCATTCCAGATTTGTAGGCGTCGATCTTATCCTGCGGCGTGCCCGCCGGCACGGCAATGTCGGTATCGATAGTCTGGAGCGCCTTCTCCGCCATCTTCATGCCTTCCGCGTAGCGTTGATCCTTGTCGAGATCGGTGTCGCGAGTCCGCTCCGCGATGACCTCGGCAACGGTCGAAAGAGCATCCGGATCGTCCGGGTCAATGGCGAGCACTTTCCGGCCCACGGCTTCGGTCTTTTCGGCGTTGTTAGAGTTCTGGTAAAGGTGCATCACGTTCTTATAGAGCAGCACACGCAGTTCGCTGTCCGGAAACTTGGTGGCAAAATCGTCGGCTGCCTTTTCCTGAGCGGCCGCATCAGTGAGAGCCGCCGCCACTTTATACGCGTCGAATTCCGGCTGCGTCTTCGCTTGCGGCGGACGCTTGATGGGCGGTGTTGCCGCGCCCGGCGCGGGTGGAGTCTGCGCCGCCGGAGTTCCCTGGGCTGGCGTCGCCTGGCCCGCCGCGGGCGTAGTCTGCGCCGCCGCGCCCGTGCTCTGGGCCGCAGCCCAAATCGCAATCGTCAGTAATCCTGCAATGACTGCCGCTCGTTTCATGCTCTCTCCATTAAAAGCAAGTTTCAAGGTTTCAAATCCCAACGCTTCAAAGAGAAATTTGTGGGTGACCCATAACTTTATCATTGGAGGATGCCAAAGCTTCCTCCAAAAACACCGCCATGTTGGAACTTTGGGTCATTGCAACCTTGAAACTCTGAACCGTTGAAGCCTCGTTTATTCCGGTTGTCTTGCCACGGGTGGCTCATAGGGCTTGTCCAGGCCTCGTTCCGCCGCCACTTTTGCCTCCGGAAGCGTCGCGCCCGCCACGCTCAACGCCGCCCGGTACTCCGTCAATGCGGCGTCCCGATTTTCCTTCAAATCAAAGATACGGCCCAGGTAGATGTGCGACCACGCAATGACCTTCGGTTCGTGCGTGGTTTCGAGCGCTCGTTCAAAATACGTGCGCGCTCCTTCCATGTCGCGATTCGCGGTGGCGACCTGCGCCAGAATGAACAGAGCCCGTCCTGGATCCTCTTCCTGCTCGGCGAGCGCCTGCTCCGCCAGTTTCTGCGCGGTCTTAGCGTCGCCCGCCGCCAGTTGCTTTTCCGCGTTCTGCAGAAGATGCTCGTTTCGTGGACGCGCCAGCCGCAGCAGTTCCGGCGCCGCCTCGCTCGCGTACACGATCTCCCGCGCACGCTTCGTCTCCTTGCCAACATCGATCGAGCCCAGCATTCCAGGATAGGCGCTACGCAGGCCCGCCGGATCTTTTTCAAAATTCGCCAACTCATCATAGAAAACGCGAGTGAGGATGTAGCCTTCCCGGTCGTCCTCGTCGAGGTTCTGTTGGCGTTCCGCCTCAGTACTCTTCACCGATCCCGTTCGCAGTTCAATCGCCCGCACCATGCATTCCGTCACCAACAGCGAGATGTTGCTCTTGAAGGCCTCATCCATGGGAGCTTTCTGCAGGACCTCAAGCAACGGCCGCAAACGCACAAACGACGTATTATTCTTCATCGCCAGCGGGTCCAGCAGGTAATGCAGATAGGTATGGCGAATCTGCTGCATCTTGAGCGCCGTGCCCGCCGTCGGTGAAAAAACCACGTAGTAATCGGAAGCATAATTGCGGGCGTTGGTCTCTCCCGGCGCACCCATGGCATCCAGATAGACGGTGAACTGGCGGCCCAAATAGCCAGCCGAGGGCAATTTCAGGTAGATCTCGGTATCGAAGGTCATCTTTGACAACGGGGCGTGATAGGTCTCCGTCAATTCGTCATAACGGGCGCGGTGCCGCTCCCATATGGCGCGCAGGCCGGCCTTGGCATAAAAGGCCTGCATGAGCGGGACAAAGTCCACGATACCGGCGGCGTCCGGCGGCAATTCCGCCTCTTTCAGTTTCGGTGTGAACGTTGGTGGTTCGCCCAGGTAAAGAGCCAGCGAGACATACTGCGAGAGATCGTGCGCCGGCTCGCCTACCAGGTGATGGCGATAGAACTCGCACATCGGAGCCGCGACCTCCTTGGCTCCAGGCGTAGTTTCAACCGCCTTGTCCACCTCCGCCCGGATTTGCGCGCGCAGTGGATCGGACGAACTCAGCTCCTGATCGTAGCCGCAGGCATTGATGGCGGTCAGAACCGTGAAAATCGTCTCGCTTGTCTGCAGTGAAACCTGAGGATTGCCCTGCGCCAACCCGGATCGGGCGGCCAAGAACGCGGTGAGACTCAAAACCAACGTCAGTCGAAAACGCTGTCCCAGGAAACTCCTCCTAGCAGTCCGTGGTGGAAGACCTCGGGCACGGTGGGGTGAACCGAAAATGTTGAACTGAAAATGTCAAACTGAAAATAGTGTACGAAGTTGCTATCGGGCAGGTCAAACAAGGAAGCAGCTCTCAGCTGTCAGCTGTCAGCCGTCAGCTCTCAGCCATCAGCTCTCAACTCTCAGTTCACAGTTCCCAGTTCACCTGTCTTCCTGAGCGGAGTGGCTGGTACGCGAAGCGTAGCAGCCAACGGAGTCGAAGAGCCTGCCCTGAGCGAAGTCGAAGGGATCCCTACTCCACCACACGGCCAAACGATTTAACATACGATTGCGCCACCCGGCAACTAGAGGAACTGAGAGCTGATGGCTGAGAGCTGACAGCTACCCTACCCCTTCACGCTGATCTTCGAAAAGGAGATGACGGCGTGTCCGGCGATGGGTACCCCCATCGAAAGCGCCGGACTGAAGGTCGTGAAAATCAACAGGTTTTTTACCTGCGGCGGCACCGCCTTGCTGCCATCCGATTGCGACAGGATGCGATAGTCTTCCACTCGCCCATTAGCGCCCACGTAGGCCTCAATCACCACCGAATCTTCCCCCATGCTGCCCAGAGACGTACCGAATACCGACTGCTTAAGCTGCGGCCCGGTGTAGAGCATCAGGGGAACGTCGGCACTCGCAATCAGTTGTTGCGGCAGCGCGAAGAATCCGAGCAGTAGCCCGAACGTCAGTATCGCGCTCATCACTCCCGCCGTCGCCGGAACCATGAATGCATTCAGCGCGTTGCTCAGCCTTACCATGGCGCCTTCGAACCGCCGGCGGCGCGCCTGCTTCGACTCATGCGAAATAGCCAGCCGCAACTTCAAGGGCAAATCCGCGGGAGCTTTCGTCTTCGCTCGATTCAAAGCCACTACCAATTGCAAAGCGCGCTGCACCTCCGCATACTCCCGCGCGCAACCGCTGCATTCCTGCATGTGCTTCTGGAGCGCGTGCATCTCGGCCCCGCTCACCTGACCGTCGAGGTACGGAGAAAACAGTCTCTTGTACTCGGCGCACTTCATGGTGTCACCTCTGCCTCTCTACCCCCGCTCGAACTCTGATTCAATTCTGGCGCGTTCTCATAAGCCGGAACGACGGCCGGAACGACCAACCCCAGCTCCGGACCCGCTTCCCGCACATATTTCGCCAGCCGCTTGCGCAGCGCGTCGCGCCCGCGCGTGATGCGTGATTTCACCGTCCCTAGCGAGATCTGCAATACCTCCGCGATCTCCTCGTAAGACATCTCTTCCAGATCCCGCAGGATAATTGCCGTCCGGTACGGCTCGGACACATGCGTGAGCGCCAGCTCGACCGCCGCCCGCACCTCGGCATGCGCGAACAGATCGAAGGGAGATTCCCCGCGATCCACCAACCGTTCTTCTCCGGAAAATTGATTCTCGCCCGTCTCCACCGGCTCGATCGGAGTCTCCTGCGCCTTGTGCCGGAACCACCAGCGCCTCCGGTTGGAGGCCTCATGAAGCGCGATCCTGTAAATCCAGGTCTTCAGGCTCGACTCGCCGTGGAAATGTTTCATCCCGCGGAAGACCTTAAGAAATACTTCCTGTGTGGTGTCGGCCGCATCGGACGGATCATTCACGATGCGGTAGATAAGGCTATAAATGGGCTGGTGAAATTCTCCGATCAGCCAGGCGTAGGCCTCCTCGGATCCGGCCTTCAATTCCGCAATAACGGCCGACTCTTCAACCCGGACCCCAATCGCTCCAGCAAGATCGCCCAAAGTAGTAGCTCCCGCCATAAAGGCGTGCCCTCTATTATAGAGTTATCGCGGCCCAAAAGGCAGGAATCTTCTTCAGCAGAAACCACTCCCAAGGAATCCCGCCTAGTTACTTAGACCCCGGCGGAGGTGCGCTGGTTCCCGGCGTAAGTTGTGTATTTTTGGCTACTTCGGTCCCGCGCCGAACCGCCGGGCGCCCCATTCAACCGCGCTTTTTGCGATTGAGTGGGCGCCTTCGACCCCTCCCCCCACCTCGACACTCGACATACCCCAGCCCCCTCACGCCGGACGTCCGAGGTCCAATGCAGCTTCGCGCCGCTCTTCCTAAATCTCGTTTATTTTCGACCTGTCAGTTTCGTGGTTTCTTCGCCTACTCTCAACAATATTGTGCGTACACTCTTGTAAATTTTTTCTACGTGGGACACTTCCCGAAAATGGAGATCGGCTTCGCTGCGTCCGACAGTTTCGGCAGTCCTTAATTGCTGGGTGAGGCATTCATCGGCGGGGGCGGTCATTTTGCAAAAAGGCCCAAAAGCCGCGCCAGATTGGGTGTATAGTGTTGGGCATTCCAAAATGCCACGATGCAAATCATGGCACAGACCGACCTGGAACCGGGGAGATGAGACTCGACCAAAACCGAATCACGAGGAGGGAGTTATGCACTCAGCACATAGGAACACGATGGAAGGCAGCCGTTGGACCGTTGCCGATGCCGGGCCTAAGCTCGGCTCGACCAGATTCGCGGCCGGCCGCTCCCTGGCCCTGGCTTCGGTCGTCGGGCTCTTGCTCATTGCGGCTCGGCCCATGGGCGCACAAGAGGAAGCCGTGCTCTATAACTTCCCGGGGTACTCGAACGGGCAGAACCCGCAAGCCAGCATGATCGTCGATAAGAAGGGCAATCTCTACGGCACGACGATGCTTGGCGGAGTCAATGGCTATGGCGCCGTATTTGAAGTGGTCTTGCCCAAGAACAACGCGCCCAGGGAGAAGGTGCTGCACAGCTTTACGGTCAACTCGGATCCAGTGTCAAATCTGGTTTTTGACGCGGCGGGCAATCTCTACGGCACAACCGAGGGCGGCGGCACCGTGAACAAGCACTGCCGGCAAGGCTGCGGCGTGGTGTTTGAATTGACGCCGGCGGGAAAGTATACGGTCCTCTACAGGTTCAAAGGTGGCTTTGACGGAGCCAATCCCTACGGCGGGGTCGTCATCGATGGCATGGGCAATCTCTATGGCACAACCCGGAATGGCGGCCAGGATGATCCGATGTTTGACTGTGGCACAGTGTTCGAGATAAGTGGCGGTACGGAGAGCGTGATCTATGCGTTCTCAGGGGGCGACGGCTGCTACCCCACGGCCGGTTTGGTCATGGATGGCTACGGCAATCTCTATGGCACAACCCAGCAGGGCGGCGCGGGTTACGGCACAGTTTTTGAAACCGACACATTGGGCGATTTCACTCCGCTGCACTCCTTCGGGAGTGGGATCGACGGCGCTTATCCAGTATCGAGCCTGGTCATAGATGACCTCGGCTTTCTCTACGGCACAACCCAACAAGGCGGCGGCTCTGGCTGCGGTGGTGACGGCTGTGGCATGGTGTATGAGATCGACCCCTCGATCCCCAAGGAATACCGGCTGCACAGCTTTGCAGGCGGCCCCACCGACGGCGCCAACCCCGATGGCACCTTGTTCATGGATCAGAGCAACAACCTCTATGGCACCACCTTTGGCGGGGGCATGGGGGGAAACGGAACCGTCTTTGAGTTGCAAGGGGCCTTTACAGAGATGGTGCTCTATAGCTTCGGCGGTGCCCCGGACGGATCGAACCCCGTTGGCGGAGTCGTTCTCGATAAAGACGGCCACATCTACGGCACAACTACGGCCGGAGGCACGGCGGGTCGGGGCACAGTATTTTACTTGGTGCCCGCCCCATAGCGGCAACGTGGGAAGCGATGGCCTCGACATCGGCGTCTCTGCCGCGCCACTAACGATGCAGGGGTCCTTCGACTCCGCGGGGCTGCGCTTTGCTTACCCCGCTCCGCTCAGGATGACAGCCTTTGAATAAGGCGACTACTCGGAAACTGCTAGACCGTCGCAAGGCGATCCGCCCTCTACTCAATCCCCAGTTCCTTCGCGAGCGCCTTCCACTTGCTGTCCACCAGGGCGCGGGTGTTGGCGTCCATTACGATCTCGTCCGGCCAAGGGCGGGCGAATCCCTCTGACGACCACTTTCTGGTTGCGTCGATGCCCATCTTGGAGCCGTAGTCGGGGAGGCGCGCGGCGTGGTCCAGCGAATCTACCGGGCCGAGCGTGAACTGGATGTCGCGCTCCGGATCGATGTTGTTCAGCGCTTTCAGAGTTACGTCGGCGATATCCTGCACGTCTACGTCTTCGTCGACCACGATGATGCACTTGGTGAACATGGCCTGGCCGAGCGACCAGATGGCGTTCATTACTTTGCGGGCTTGTCCGGGATAGGACTTGCGTATGGAGACGATCATCAGGTTGTGGAAGACGCCTTCGATGGGCAGGTTGATGTCGACTAACTCGGGGATGGTGAGCTTCATGAGCGGGAGGAAGATGCGCTCGACGGCTTTACCCATCCAGGCGTCTTCCTGCGGAGGCTTGCCGACAACTGTGGTCGCGTAGATCGGATCTTTGCGGTGCGTGATGCAGGTGACGTGGAAGACAGGATATTCGTCTTCTAGCGAGTAGAAGCCGGTGTGGTCGCCGAAGGGGCCTTCGGTGCGGAGTTCGTCGAGATTGACGTAGCCCTCGAGGATGATTTCGGCGTCGGCGGGAACTTCGAGATCGACGGTTTCGCACTTTACTAACTCGACCGGCTTCTGGCGGAGGAAGCCGGCGATGATGAATTCTTCTACGTCAGGGGGCGCGGGGACGATTGCTGAGAACGTGAGGGCGGGCTCGGTGCCGATGGCTACGGCGACCTCCATGCGGCCGGCGGGGCGATCGCCTTCGGCTAGGCGGGCGCCGCCGGACGACCGCGCCATGATATCTACGGCGGCCGAGTTCCCACCCAAGCCAAAAGAAGGCTTGGATGGGGCACCCTCGGGATTGCTGGGACGGGCTGGGACGCCGGTTTCTCCCCGGACAGCCGAGGGCGGCTGTCCCTCCGCAGACCGTGCGGCAGAGCGCAAGTGGTCGCGATAGTGTTCGGCGGCTACTTTCTGGCGCTGCCAGTGCATGCCGGTGGTGCGCTCGTCGTAGATCTGCATGCGGTACATTCCGACGTTGCGCTTGCCGGATTTGGGATCGCGGGTGATCACGCAGGGCAGAGTGATAAAACGGCCTCCATCTTTGGGCCAGCATTGCAGGGTGGGAAAATCCAACAACGAAAAATTATCGCGCTTGATCACTTCTTTGCAGGGGCCGGTTGGAACAGTCTTGGGAAAAAACTTCCCCATCTCGGCCAGTATGGGCAACATCTTTACTTTGTCGAGAAAACCTTGGGGGGATTTTACGTCCATGAAGGCGCGGATGCGTTCGGCGATTTCGTCGAGTGCGTTGACTTCGAGCGCGAGACGCATGCGGCTTGCCGAGCCGAACTGATTGATAAGAAGTTTCTGGCCGGGATAGCCTTTTAGATTTTCAAAGAGGAGGGCCTTGCCGCCGGGCTGCGGAGCTTCGGTCCGCCGGACAGCCGAGGGCGGCTGTCCCCACGCGGGTGACTTCGAGACGCGGTCGGTGATTTCGGTGATTTCGAGAATCGGGTCCGCTTCGGTGCGGATGCGTTTGAGTTCTCCGGCGCGGTCGAGCGCTTTGATCCAGTCGCGCAGATCGTCGTAGGCCAAGGTTCCTCCGTGAATGACAGACGATTATATGCCGCCATCAAGAAGCGTTAACCACAGAGGACACAGAGGGCCACGGAGGAACGCCATGCTCTTCCACATTTCCGGCTGTGCGAATAGGATATGGAAATCAAATCCGCAATCATCAATATTACGCGGGGAACTTAAGCTGGAGGAATGATGATTCGCCTGAAGGTGAACGGGAAAGAGAAGACGTTTGACGGCGATCCCGGCATGCCGCTGCTGTGGTATCTACGCGACGTGGCCGGACTGACGGGAACAAAGTTTGGGTGTGGCATGGCGTTGTGCGGCGCTTGCACGGTGCACCAGAATGGCGAGGCGATCCGCTCCTGCACGACGACGATGCAGGAGGTTGATGGCAAGGAGATCACTACGATTGAAGGCATCGCGGCCATGCATCCCGTGCAGAAGGCGTGGATGGAAATTCGCGTGCCGCAATGCGGATACTGCCAGACTGGCCAGATCATGCAGGCGATCGCGCTACTCAAGGAAAACAAAAATCCCAGCGACCAGGAGATCGATACCGCGATGTCGGGCAATCTGTGCCGGTGCGGAACCTATCTGCGGATTCGCGCCGCGATACACGAAGCCGCGAAGGGCCTGGCTGCAAAGGAGACGGCATGAAGCTCATCGACAGGAAGATCGTTGAGAATGTCAGCCGCCGCGGATTTCTGCAGGGAGCGCTTGCCTCGGGCGTCTTCATCCTGAGTGCGCGCTTTGTTCCTCAACCTCTATGGGCTGCCGAAGGCGAGGCGGCCGCGGCTTTTGATCCCACGGTGTGGCTGTCGATCGCGTCCGATGGAACGGTGACGATCGTGGCGCACCGGTCGGAGATGGGCTGCGGAAGCCGCACTGCCCTGCCGCTGGTCGTGGCTGACGAATTGGACGCGGATTGGTCCAGGGTAAAGATTGAACAGGCGATTGGCGATCCAAAGTATGGTGACCAGGATACGGACGGGTCGCACTCGGTGCGCAGCAACTTCGACCTGATGCGCCAGGTGGGCGCTACCGGCCGCGCCATGCTGATCGGCGCTGCGGCTGCGCAGTGGAGTGTTTCTGCGAAAGAATGCTCGACCGAGCCGCACTTCGTTTTGCATCGGGCCAGCGGACGCAAGCTGGGCTATGGCGAGTTAGCCGCTGCCGCTGCGAAGCTACCCGTTCCCAGGAAAGAAGACCTGCGATTCAAGACACGCTCGGAGTGGCGCTACATCGGCAAAGAGAGCAATGCGCTGTTCGACCTGGACGACATCGTTACGGGGAAAGCGGTCTTTGGCATGGATGCGACCATGCCCGGCATGGTGTATGCGTCGGTAGAGCATCCTCCGGTGCTTGGACAGAAAATCAAAACCTACGACGACAAAGCTGCGCTTAAAGTTGCGGGCGTGCAGAAGACGCTGACCATTGAGCCTTTCAAACCTCCGCACGTGTTCCAGCCGTTGGGCGGAGTGGCGGTGATTGCCGACAACACCTGGGCCGCATTTCAGGGACGCAAGAGCCTGAAGATCGAATGGACCGGCAGTCCGCATTCGGTGTACAACTCCGGGCCGTTCCGCAAAACGCTGGAAGAAACATCGCGACAGCCTGGCAAAGTCGTCCGCAATATCGGAGACGTGGACGCGGCGTTTGCCAAGGCCGGCAAGGACGGTACAAAGATTATCGAGGCGGAATACTACACGCCGCACCTGGCGCATGCCTCGATGGAGCCGCCGGTTGCCGTGGCTGAATATCGGGACGGAAAGGTGCTGGCATGGGCGCCGACGCAGAATCCGCAGGCCGTACAGGAGACGATTGCGGGCGTGCTTGGCATTAAGAAAGAAGACGTCACCTGCCACGTGACACTGCTGGGCGGCGCTTTCGGCCGCAAGTCGAAGCCGGACCAGGTTGCGGAAGCTGCCGTCCTTTCTAAGCAGCTTGGCAAACCGGTAAAGGTGGTCTGGAGCCGCGAGGACGACATTCACTTCGACTTTTTCCACTCGGTGGCCGCCATGTATATGAAGGCGGCGGTTGGGGCAGATGGCAAGCCTACTGCGTGGTTACAGCGCACGGTATATCCACCGATTGGATCGACGTTTGACGTTTCCGCGCGCTATGCCGACGACGAGATGGGGCTGGGCTGGAACAATCTTCCGTTCGACATTCCTAATCATCGCGCGGAGAATGGTCCCGCCGACTTTCATGTGCGCATCGGATGGCTGCGCAGTGTGGCTAACATCTACCACGCGTACGCGATTCATTCCTTTGCCGACGAACTCGCCGCCAACGCCAGGAAGGATCCGGCGCAATATCTGCTCGATCTGATCGGGCCGGACCGGATCGTGAACTTGTCATCGAAAGAAGACGAGGAAGTCGCGAACCAGGGTTATCCGCTAGACACGGCGCGGTTGCGGCGAGTGGTCGAGATCGTGACGGAAAAATCGGGCTGGGCGAAGCGACCGGTGGGAAAAGGGCGCGGCATGGGAATCGCCGCCCATCGCAGCTTCCTCACCTACGTTGCGACGGTGGTCGAGGTCGAGGTCGACAACAAGGGACAGGTGCACATTCCGAATGCGTGGACGGCAATCGATACCGGAACTACCGTTTGCCCGGACAATATCCGGAACCAGGTCGAAGGAGCGGCGGTATTTGGAACCAGCCTGGCGCTGTTCAGCGACATCACCGCCACCAATGGAGCGATTGACCAGAGCAATTTCAACAATTATCAGATCACGCGCATGAATCGCGCGCCGCGGCACATTGAGGTCGAGATTGTGAAGAGCGATGCGCCGCCCGCCGGAGTGGGCGAACCCGGGGTTCCGCCCTTTGCGCCTGCTTTGTGCAACGCCGTATTCGCGGCGACCGGAAAGCGCGTGCGGGAATTGCCGCTGTCGAAAACGAAGCTGGTATAGGGGCAATCTTCCCCACGTAGAGACGGGGCTTGCCCCGTCTTACTCCGCGGCAGGAGACGCGGCAAGCCGCGTCTCCGCGGGACATGAGACGCCCTTCAGGAGATGCTCAGAACATCCAGATGAGAAAACTTCAGGCGCTACTACTCCTCATCGCAGCATCCTACGCAGCCGCCCAGGAAATTTCCGTAGCGGCGGCGGCCGATATGAGCTCCGCCCTTCCGCAACTCGTCGAGACCTACACGAAGAATACGGGGCGCGAAGTGAAACTCAGTTTTGGTTCTTCCGGAAACCTGACGACCCAGATCCGCAACGGCGCGCCCTACGACGTTTTCTTCTCGGCCGACGAAGAGTACCCGAAGCAACTCATCGACGCGGGACTGGCGGAGAAAGATACGCTTTATCGATACGCCGTCGGACGCCTCGTCTTATGGGTGCCGAATGAGGTGGCAATCGATGTGCAGAACCTTGGCATACGGGCGCTCCTCGATCCCGCGGTAAAGAAAATCTCGATCGCCAATCCTCAGCATGCGCCCTACGGCCGCGCGGCCGAAGCAGCGCTGCATCATTACGGAATCTACGATCAGGTTTCGAGCCGCCTGGTGCTGGGAGAAAACGTTTCGCAGGCGGCGCAGTTCGTGGAGTCCGGCAATGCGCAGGCGGGATTGATTGCCTTGTCGCACGCGCTTGCGCCCGCGATGAAAGCAAGTGGCCGCTACTGGATGGTGCCGCTCGACGCTTATCCCATGCTGAATCAGGCTGCTGTTGTTCTTTCTCACTCGAAACAACAGAAAGCCGCGCGCGCGTTTCTTGAGTTTCTACGCACACCCGGGGCCACTTCCATTCTCACAAGTTACGGCTTCAGCCTGCCGGAAAACGAATCCAGCGGAGAAAAGACGAAATGAATTGGGAGGCGTTCTGGCTCACGGTGCGGCTGGCTACGATCGTCTCTTCTGTTCTCTTCGCGATCGGAATCCCGGTCGCGTACTGGCTCACCTACTCGCGCTGGCGCTGGAAATTCCTGATCGAAGCCGCCGTCGCTTTGCCAATCATCCTGCCGCCGACCGTGTTGGGCTTTTACGTGCTGGTGGCGCTCGGCTCGCGTAGCCCGCTCGGACGCTGGTGGGAATCGCTGACCGGCCACACCCTGGCCTTCACGTTTGAGGGATTGGTGATTGGATCGCTGCTCTACAGCGCGCCTTTCGCGGTGCAACCGTTCGCCACGGCATTTGGATCCGTCGATTCCATGCTGCTGCGCGCCTCGGCATCGCTGGGGCATTCTCCGGTGCAAACGTTTCGCAGCGTCGTGCTTCCTCTCTCAAAAGCCGGGCTGGTCACGGGATTCACACTCAGCTTCGCCCACACGCTGGGCGAGTTCGGCGTGGTGCTCATGGTCGGCGGCAACATTCCCGGTGTCACGCGCACCATTTCGATCGATATTTACGATCAGGTGGAAGCGGCAAACTACTCCAGCGCGAACCAGACGGCGCTGGCGCTGCTGGTGATTTCTTTTCTTCTGCTGTCGGTCGTGTACGGGCTAAACCGGCGTCCCTGGGCAATCACTCCATGGAAGTGAAGAACGATCTCGTTCCGCCGTCCGCAGCTCCGGCAATTTCCTCGGAGTTGGAAGTCCGGATCCGCAAGCGCTTCCTCAATGTTGAGGGAAGCTTTCATTTGAATGTCCACTTCCGCGCGCTGGCGGGATTCACAATTCTTTTTGGCGCATCGGGCGCGGGCAAAACTACGCTGCTCGATTGCATCGCGGGACTTACTGACCCCGACGACGGACGCATCGTGGTGGGCGGCGAAGACGCGTACGACTCCGAGCGCAAGCGGAACGTTCCGGCATGGAAGCGGCGGATCGGGTACGTACTGCAGGATCTGGCACTTTTCCCGCACATGACCGCGGAGCAGAACGTGGCCTACGGATTGCATCAACTCGACGCAACTCAAAGACAGACGCGCAGCCGCGAGATGCTGCAGGCATTTCGCATCGACCATTTGCGTGACCGGCGGCCGGCACAAATCTCGGGAGGCGAGCGACAACGCGTTGCACTGGCGCGGGCACTGGTCACCGAACCGCGCGCGTTATTGCTGGATGAGCCGCTGGCCGCGCTCGACCGCCCGACGAAATCACAGATCCTTGCCGACTTGCGGCAGTGGAACCAGCATTACCGGGTCCCAATTCTTTTCGTAACCCATAGCCGCGAAGAGGTGTTTGCCCTGGGTCAGGAAGTCATCGTGCTGGATGCGGGAAAAATTGTAGCGCAAGGGCAGCCCAGGGAAGTCCTGCAGGCTCCTCGACTCGAGATGGTCGCGCAACTATCGGGGTTGGAAAACATTTTCGATGCAACCGTAGTTGCATTGCATGAGAATCGCGGCACCATGGCGTGCCGTATCGGCCTGGATCAATCGAGCATGGGTCAATTGGGCAGAGATGAATTGGAGATCGAGACTCCGCTGGTTCGAGCCGAGGCAGGATCGCATGTGCGTATTGGGATACAGGCGGGCGATATCCTGCTGGCGACCGAAAACCCCCGTGGATTGAGCGCACGCAATGTTTTGCCCGGAACGATTCGCCGGCTTGAACAGCGAGACGGGATGGTTTCAGCAAGCGTGGACTGCAGCGGAGTAGAGTTTGAAGTCCATGTGACCTTGGCCGCGCAGGAGGCTCTCAGCTTAGCTCCGCGCAAGAATGTTTGGGTGGTGATCAAAACGCATTCGTGCCATCTGCTGCGTGAATAGGTATCGCCTGATCCCGCAGGTGGGCGTCCTCAGCTTTACTTTTGTCTTCGTCGAACGCGATTACTGCGACCCACTGTCCATTCTCTTCTTTCTGATACAGAATTTGTCCCCCGAGACGCTGTGCGATCTCGTCCGGCAACAGGTCGCGATGGTAACCGAAGAACTTTTCTTTGATTCGTCGCCATGAGGCCCAATCTTCGAGAAGCGGATGCGGCGGTTGATATTTCGTGGAGAAAACCAGCGCCACGTCAAAATGGCCGCGAGCCATGGAAGCCAGATTAATTTGGGGAGAGGTGAAATCCTCGATACGCAGTACATGAAACGACCGCACGACATAGCCTAGCCAGGGACGAGTAAGTTCATCTGAGGCCGGCCAGGCAGTGAGGACTCGGGCATTCGGATCGCGCATGGCCAGGAAGCGGCTGGCTTCGGCGTGCATCACGATGTAATCGCGATAGGCGAGATTGTCTTCCAGAGAAAATCCATATGGCGGGTTGACGAACAATGCCGCGACAAAGGCGACCGCAACCGCCGCCACGATCAGTCTCCAATAGCGCACACGCCGCCAGAGAGTGGAAACCCACGCCAGAATCACGAGCGGTACCACGGGCAACAAGTAGCGTGCAAGCACCGCTCCGCCGACGGCTGACATGAACAACAGGTAGGCGAGCAGCACTGCAGCAAAGGCCGCCTGTTGCCACATTTCAATTCGCCGGCGAGCAATTCCGCTCTCTTCTTGCGGAGGACGCAACATTGCCAGCAATCCCGCCACGGTTAGCAGGTAGAGTCCGAGATATCCGCTGACTTGCCAAATCCGCATTAACAGCGCCAGCGGAATACGCAGAAGATCTAAAGTTGCGGCCAGGTTGTAGCGAAAAAATTCCGGGTTGCCAAACAGGAAGCCCGTCTTCGCATAGTGGTACGCATACCAGCAGGCCAGTGGAACAACCGGGAGCAATAGATACCACGCGCGCGTGCGCCTGCCAAGCGGGGGAACGAGTGTGGACCATCGCGGACGAAGACAGGAAGCAGTTAATTGCCACGCAAACAACGCCATCGGCGCCAGGATTGCGGTCTCTTTCGCCAGCGCTGCCAGCGAGAACCACAGCACTTGCTTCCACGGACGATCTTCGAGGTAGGCGAGCAAAGCCCAAAAGGTAAATCCGGCGGCCGGCAGGTCGACCTGCGCCAGCGAACTTTGCGTGAAGAACACGGGATAAATCGCAACCAACGCGGTCGTCGCCCATGCCACCTGCAGATTCGCGGCGCCCCGCGCCAGGCGAAAGAGCCCGAGCAGCGAAAACGCCGCCAGCGCCAGCATGGCCGTGCGCGTGACCAGCGGGGAATATCCGGCGATGCGCCATGCCAGCGCCAGCCAGGCCATCACCAAGGGGGGATGCGCATTCGAAGGAGCGGATTGCGGGATGAGCGCGCCGCTCAGATACAGATCGCGGGCCGCCGGAATATAGTATCCCGCCTCATCCCAAAAATACGGAAGACGCAGCAGCGGCGCGTGCAGCAGCATCAACCCGGCAAAGAAAAGTGCGAACAGAAGAAATTGCTGCGGCCAGTTCGTGGACCTTGGCTGAGATTGCGTTTTCAGCCCGGAAGGCGCAGCCTGCGCAGCCATCAATGAACGGGTCCAACGGGTGCGCGTGGATCGAGTTTGATTTCACCAAATGCGGCCTCGTAATTCGCCACATTCTGCTGCAGCAGCGCCATCAGCGCCTTGGCTTGTTGCGGGCTCAGGTAAATTCCCTGGAAATTATGCAATTCCACCTGTGTTTCCGAGCTTTGCTGCATGGTTCCGAAAACCAGGAAGAAATCCCACACATTAACCCGAATCTGCACGCTGTTGGAGTAGGAGTCGCGATAATCGGGAAGCTGAACGAATTTCACATTCGGTTGATTGGCGGTATTCATATCAGGCAGTTTACCCCTGAGGAGAGTTGGGAGCAAAAGGTCGGGGCATAAATCCAAAACAGGACCACACGCATAGCACCAGAATAGACGGACTCCCCGAGAGTCCGCGCCAACAGCCGAAAAGCTCGATCCCCGGCAGCATAATCCAAATCAAATTCATCCTCCTTTAACACTGGGGCAACACTGCTGCAACAAAGTCCTACTAGTGTTTGTCTGACCAGTGTTGATCCGACATTTCACCGTGCCCTTTGATGGGAACTGAGCCTTCTTTTCGATCGATGCATTCTCCAGAGTCGGCAGACAACCCGCGCCAGCCGGATCTGATCTACGTGGTCGAAGACGATGTGGATGTCTCTCGCCTGATCGAGCACAACTTGCGAAACGCCGGATATGAGGTTTCTACATTCTTCTCCGGCGCCCCGGTTGTTCCTTCGGCCGCCACGGAACCACCGTCGCTTTTCCTTCTCGATATCATGCTTCCAGGCATCAGCGGCTTCGATCTGTGCCGCCAGATTCGCCAGCACAAGCTGCTGGGCAGGACGCCCGTCATTTTTCTCTCCGCGCGAACCCAGGAACCCGACCGCCTGCAGGCGTTCGATGCCGGCGGAGACGGATACATCACCAAACCTTTCAGCCCGCGCGAATTGATTGCGCGTATTCGCAACGTTCTTCGCGCTCAGGTTGACGCGCCCAATCGCGAACTGATTCAGGCGGGAGAGTTGGAAATTGATATCGCTTCCATGACCGTGCGTCTCGAGGGCAAGGCCGTGCCCACTACGGTTCGAGAGTTCCGGCTGCTTGAGTACCTTGCGCGGCACCGCGGGCGCGTCTTCACCCGCGACCAGTTGCTTGACGCGGTGTGGAAAGATGGGTCATTCGTCACGCCCCGCTCGATTGACGTGTTCGTGCGGCGTCTGCGAGAAAAAATCGAACGCGATCCGCGCCACCCTCGCTACCTCAAAACGCTGCGTGGAATTGGCTACCGCTTCGAGGCCGGGCACTGAGATTGCGCGAGCGCGCGCGATCTAGAAGCTCGCCAATGGCGTAATGCCCTTCGCTTCGATGCACTCGTACATCCGGCCGGCGGACAGGTTCTTATACTCTTCCGTCCTTCCGCTCGGCCATTGGATCGTCAGACGATCGATCGTTTCCCGCCTCCCCAGGCCGAAGGTTACGGGCAATTCCGATTGCGACAGATAGCTGGAACCGCCCTTCACCACGCGCGACTGACTCGATCCTCCATGTGAAATCTTAAGCACAGCCCCGAGCGCATCGCGATTCGACCTGGTTCCGACCAGCCGAAATCGGATACTGCGGTTCTTCGTGAAATGGTCTTTGCTTCGGCCTGGACTCGTCAAATCGTTGCGATAGAGAAAGGCGGGGCCGTTATTGGTCGTGATCAGCAGGTCGAGATCGCCGTCGCGATCGAAATCGCCATAGGCGAGACCTCGTCCAACCTTCGGTTGACTGAATCCGCCGCCGATTTCAGCGGCCACGTCGACGAATCTTCCCTTCCCATCATTCAGAAAAAGCTGTGGAGGCTGCGCGTAACCCACTCCATTTACGTTGCGCACGGTATCGTCGATATGTCCGTTCACGACCGCCAGGTCAAGCGAACCATCCAGATCGGCGTCGAGAAATACGCATCCAAACCCCAACTTATCCTTCGAGGCCAGCCCCACTCCGCTCTGCACCGCCACGTCGCCAAAATTTCCGGCGCCGGAAGAACGGTACAACCCCATCATCTCGTTATCGAAATTCGTGATGGCGACGCCGGCGCGCCCGGAATTATCGAAATCGGCCACGTCCACGCCCATTCCGGCGCGCGCTTTGCCCTCGGCCGAAAAGGCAATGCCCGCTTCCACCGCCGCATCTTTAAAGGTGCCGTTGTGCTGATTCCGGTACAGCTTGTTGGGCTGCGTGTCATTGGTCACCAGCAAATCGGGCCAGCCATCCTGATCGTAGTCGAGCATGGCCACACCCAGCGACTTGGAGCTGCTGTCGAAGATTCCGCTGGTCGCGGTCACATCTTCGAAAGTGCCGTTGCCCCGATTGTGAAACAGCCAGCAGGTTTCTCCGCGATAAGCCTCGGGCGTGCAATACGACTTATGTTTGCCGTCACGGCTGCAAAACACGTCATGTTCCTCGGACCACTTGACGTAGTTGCAGACAAACAGGTCCAGCAGTCCATCGCGATCAAAATCAAACCACAGCGCCGAGGTGCTGAACGCCTGCCGGCCGCCGAGTCCGCTCGACTTCGTAACATCGACGAACGTCCCTTTGCCGGTATTGCGAAACAAACGGTTCTGGCCGACGCAAGTAATCAATATGTCGGGATAGCCGTCGTTGTTGTAATCGCCGACGGCAACGCCCATGCCATACATCTCGACGTCCAGGCCGGCGCTGCGCGTCACGTCAGAAAATGTGCCGTTGCGATTATTGCGATAGAGCTTCAGCGTGCTGGCCTCGGATTTGCGCAGGCTTTCGTGCCCAGGCCAATCGCACCCGTTCACCAGCAGAATGTCCTGCCAGCCATCGGCGTCGTAATCAAGGAAGGCGCAGCCTGAGCCAAGCGTTTCCGGCAGCAGTTTGCCTCCATAGGCGCCGTTGTTGTGGCGGAAGCGAATTCCAGACTGAGCGGTCACGTCGGTCAACCGGAATCCGGGATTGATTACCTGCGAGGGAGCAGATGCAAAGGCCTCCAATAACAAGCTTGAAGTCGATGCCAGGCCCGCCATTCCCCAGAGGAAGCTGCGCCGGTTCACGGAAGATTTACCAGCCCGTTGCGGATGGCATACACGACCAATTCGGCGGTCTTGTGCATTCCCAAGGCATCCATCATGTTGGCACGATGGACAGCGACCGTATTGGCGCTCAGATCAAGGACGGTTGCAATTTCCTTATTCGATTTACCTTCCACGATCATCTGCAGCACTTCGAGTTCACGAGGAGTGAGGGCAGCACTGCGCTTGCCGCGAAGCACAGACTCGGGCCGCTTGAGTTGGGAGTCAAGCACCGTTTCGCCGGCCACTACGCGCCGGATCGCCATCCCCAACTCCAGGTCGACCGCATTCTTCAGCACATAGCCCCGCGCGCCCGCATCCAGCGCCTGCCGCACCAGAGTCTCTTCGGGATGCATGCTCAACATCAGCACCAAGGCTTCGGGATGCTTTGCCAGAATTTGGCGCGTCGCATCCAGCCCATTCATGCCCGGCATGGCGCAATCCATCACAATCACCTTGGGCTGCAACTCGTCCGCCAGCTTGATGGCATGGGCGCCATCGGCGGCCTCGCCCACAACCTGCATGTCCGGCTCGTCTTCCAGAATGCGCCGGAAGCCGCGCCGCACCAGGCTGTGGTCGTCAACCAGCAAAACTGAAATCTTATCCGCCATGTGCTTCCAGCTTCTCTCGTGGAACTTCTCCCGGCAATTCTCCTGCTGCTTCTCTCGGAACGTGCAATCGCATCAGCGTTCCACCTTGCGCGGGGCGCGCGAACTCCACTTTACCGCCCAGTAACTCCGCGCGCTCCCGAATCGCCACCAGCCCAATGCCCTGCTTCGCTGTCTTCGCGTCAAATCCGCACCCATGATCTTCCACCTCGAGTTCCAAAGCCTGCGGTAGAAATCGCAGGCGCATCCAGCTCTCCCTGGCGCCCGAATGGCGGGTGACATTGTTGAGGGATTCCTGCACGATGCGATACACATGAACGGCGGCATTGCCATTCACGGGAAATGGTTCCCCCGATTTTTCATAGAATACGTGAATTCCAGCTTGCCTTTCCACCACCGGCAAATACCAGTCGAGCGTGCTTTCCAGTCCGGTTTCCTCGAGCATCACGGGATGCAAGGCCTGCGAAAGACTGCGCACTTTTTCGAGCGTCCCCTGCGTGATCTCGCAAACCTCGCGCAGGTCGGCTCGCAGCGCCGAGCCTTCCGGCAACTGCTTTCCCGCACGCGTCAACATCGCTCCAACCGCCGTCAGAATCTGCCCGAACTCATCGTGCAATTCGCGCGAGATATGGCGCAAGGTGGATTCCTGCGTGGCAATGACCTTCTGCGCGAGTTCGCTCCGCTGTTCGGAAAGCGCTGCCAACTGCGCGAATAATCGCCGATTCCAGCGGATGAGATAAAGGCTGGTGAGCAGAATCGCAACCAGCGTGGCCGTAAGAAAAAGATAGGCCTGGCGCTGCACCCGATCGTAGATCTGCCCAATTTGTTGTGCGGCTTGCTCTTCGCTCTCGTTGTTCTGCACGAGCAGGCGCGATACGGCCGTGCTCAGCGCCTCCTGCCGGGCGCGCAGCGAAATTCGAATTTGCGTTCGCGCCTCCTCCTGATTTGGGCCCTGCGCCAGCGCGAACGTCCGGTCGGCCGCGTCCCAGAACTGCGCCACCGAACTCTTCAGATACTGCTTCTGATCGGAGCTGCGATTCACCGGGGCAACCTGCTCCTCGCGGCCGAGCGCATCATCCAAATCCATTCGCACACGCTGGAATTGCGCCGACCACGCCGTCAGCGGATAGGGTTCTTCGTTATCCAGCATGTCGCGCATGGCCAGGCCCAGCGAATTCAAATCGTTCTGAATGCGAAGCAACTGCAGGGAGTCTTTCCGGTTGCGGTCCACCAGATTGTTCTGCAGTTCGCGCAAGCCGGAGATCTGCCGCGTGATATATCCCGAGTAGGCGACCACCGCCGCCAGCGTAATGATCAGCCCGAGGAATAAACCGGGAGTGGGCGAGCGCTCCTGCGCATGAGAACCGGACACGCCCCGAGAATACAGTCCTCGGGCATCCCCGTTCCAAAAAATATTCCTAATCGTCTCAATGCATTAGGCGCAAACCCCAGAATTCAAGGATTGACAGGGCCTTGCCGAAGGTCTACTGTAACCTTCCTGAAAGCGAATAAAAGGCGAACATCGTTATGCATGCCTCATTGCTACAGCTACAGCCCTCAATTCCAGGTGCTGCAATCCCGGGATCGCAGATCCTCGAAGGGCAGGCCCTTGAAGCGCAGGCCGTAAGACCTCAGCCGCTAAGATCCCAAATCCTGCGATCGCAGATCCTGAAGTCAGAGATTGAGCAGAAACTGCCCTCCGCCTTTACCGTCCATCCCGGCCAGGACCGGGGCAGCATTGCCACCGGGATCGCGCAAATCGATGAGGCCGTCCAGGGAATACCGCTTCATGCGCTCACCGAAATTTGCGGCAGCAATCTGGCCTCTTCGGGAAAAACCTCTGTGCTCGCTTCTTTGCTGGCGCAGGCCACCCGTCATCATTTCTGCGCCCTGGTGGACGCTGGAGATGGTTTCGATCCCGGTTCCGGACAAGCTGCGGGAATCCATTTACCGCGACTGTTATGGGTGAGATGCGGCAAAAGCCGAGTCAAACTACCTCCCCTGGAACAGGCGTTCAAGGTGACGGACATTTTATTGCAGAGCGGAGGCTTCAGGCTGATTGCCGTGGACCTCAGCGGCATTCCTGAACGAATCGTTCGCAGGGTTCCCTTGAGTTCCTGGTTCCGCTTCAGCCGCGTCATCGAGAAGCAATCCGCAGCCCTGGTTTTTATCGCGCAGGAGCCGCATGCCACCAGTTGCGCCGGACTGGTATTGCGGGTAGGGATAGCCGAATCTGGCGATCCATCTTCATTCACTGGAAACCTGTTCGCACAATTAAACCTCAAAGTGGAAGTCCTACGCGCCCAGTGGAAGAAACCGGTTCGCTCAGAAACCTTGCAGGAAGGGAGCGGCTTTTCACTCCGAACGCAATGGGCCTAGTCCAGAGTCAGCGTCCCGACGTAAAAATTTATGTTCGCGTGCTTTTACATTCCCGACTTTGCCGTGCAGGCCTCATTGCTGCCCGAACCGGCGGAGACAAGGGCCACGCTGCAACAATCTCCTCTGGCGATTCTTGATGGGCCCGCCAACTTGCCGCGAGTTTTCGCAACGAACTCCCCCGCCCGTCGTGCCGGAATTCAAATCGGCATGACCAAGCTACAAGTCGAAACCTATGGCGGCATCTTGCTGCGCAAGCGTTCAATTGCCGCCGAAGAAACTGCGCAAACCGCGCTGCTCAACTTTGCCGGCCGGTTTTCGCCGCGCGTGGAATCCACCTGCCTCGGCGCGGCCATTTTCGATCTCGCTGGAATGGAAAAACTGTTGCGTTCATGGAACAACAATTCCTGGCAAAGCGCGGCCCGCGCCATGACCGGAAACGCAGCGGAAATCGGCTTTGATCTCCGCGTGGCCATCGCCGCAAATCCTGACACGGCGTTTCTGGCCGCACGCGGCTTTTCCGCCGACGGGGCTTGCCTGAACATGCTCATTCCAGCCGGAGAAGAAGCGCGGCGCCTCGCCCCACTGCCGGTACATGTGCTTCCCATTTCGCCTGAGATGCTGGAGATTTTGCAGAGTTGGGGAATTCGCACCTTTCAGTCTCTTGCCGCGCTGCCCACGGTTGCGATTGTCGAGCGGCTAGGCCAGCAAGGTTTATACCTGCAGAAACTGGCGCGAGGACAAATCAACCGTCCGCTGCTAACTGTTGAGTCTAATGCCGAGTTCGTAGAAACCTTTGAATTCGACGATCCCGTCGAGACTCTGGAGTCCCTTTTCTTCATCCTGAACCGGATGCTTCACCAGCTCTGCTTAAAGCTGATGTGTGCGGCACTGGCGGCAAATGAACTGCGGCTGACGGTTGAACTGGGAGTGCGGCAAATTCAATGCGGGAAAAAAGATGAAGAACAATATGAGCACAACTGGAGACTGCCCTTTCCCACGCAGGACAAAAATCTGCTCTTTGGGCTGGTTCGCCTTCAGTTGGAAAAGACAACGTTCTCAGCTCCCATTCGCAAATTGACTGCTGAAGTAGTTCCCGTAAAACCACGCGTCGCACAGGCAAATCTTTTTGCCCCGCCCTCGCCCGAGCCGGAAAAACTCGAACTAACTCTGGAACGGATTCGCGGGATCGTCGGCAGCACCGATTGTGATGGCGCCGAGTGCGTGGGCTCACCCTGTCTTGTGGATACGCACCGGCCCGGCAGTTTCGCTCTACAGCATTTTTCCAGCGCCCAAGATCCGGATTCAGTAACTCAGAATTCATCGGGTCATCCTGATCTGTCCCTTTGTCATCCTGAGCGGAGCAAGCCAATGCGCAAAGCGCATTGGCTTGCGGAGTCGAAGGACCCCTATCTCTCGCGAATGCATACTCCTGCAACTCCCATCATCGCGCTGCGCATCTTTCGTCCGGCCCTGGAAACTACGGTCGAACTCAATCACGAGAAGCCGCATTTTGTGCATCTGTGGCATCGGCACCGCCCCGTGCTCGCCGCCTCGGGACCGTGGTCGAGTTCCGGCAATTGGTGGAACGTTTCGGCTTGGGCACACGAAGAATGGGACGTAGCTTTAAAAACCCCTGCGGGCGTTGGTTTCTACCGCATTTATCGCGATCGGATCCGGCAGCAGTGGTTTGTGGAAGGAGTATTTGATTAGGTAGCGCCGGCGTCCCGCCGGCGGTCCCGAGAGCCTGCCCTGAGCTTGTCGAAGGGGCGTCTCGCCCTCGGCGCGATGAACAAACTTTTATGCTCCAGCACCCATGCCTTATGTCGAACTCCACGCCCGCTCGGCTTTCAGTTTTCTCGAAGGCGCTTCCCTGCCCGAGTCGCTTATTGCCACCGGTGCGGCGCGAGGCCTCCCCGCTATGGCACTTCTCGACCGGCACGGCGTCTATGGAGCGCCGCGCTTTCACATGGCCGCGAAGCAACACAAAATCAAAGCGCACGTTGGAGCGGAAATCGGCATTGCCGAGGGTGGAAATTATCCGCTGCTGGTTGCAACGCGCACCGGCTATCAAAATCTCTGCCGCCTCATTACCACAACCAAACTATGCACGCCCAAAAATACATCAGCTACGGCCACGCTCGCCGAATTGCAGTCCCATGCCGAAGGCTTGATCTGTCTTACAGGAGATGAAAATGGCCCTTTGACTCTGGCCCTGGCCAAAGATGGAATGGCTGGCGGACGTAAATTGCTTCAGCAACTTATTGCAATCTTTAGAAATGAAAACGTGTATGTCGAGTTGCAGCGCCATGGCGA
This sequence comes from uncultured Acidobacteriaceae bacterium, assembly GCA_963821295.1. Lineage (GTDB taxonomy): Bacteria > Acidobacteriota > Terriglobia > Terriglobales > Acidobacteriaceae > Acidiflorens. The sequence continues at coordinate 229,015 of CAWGDB010000008.1, forward strand.
CCGTTTTCAGGAGGCGCGTAACCAGGCCGCCATCGACCTGGCGCGGGAGTTTCATCTCCCTTTACTGGCCACGAACGGCGTCTGCTATGCAACCCCCGCCGAGCGCCAGATTGCCGACGTTTTCACGTGCATAAAAAATAAGCGCCGGCTCGATACCGCGGGCCGTCTTCTGGCGCAACATTCACAACGCTACGTCCGCAGCGCGGAAGAGATGACCAAGCTTTTTGCGGACCTGCCCGAAGCCCTTGCGAACACAGTTGAGTTGTCTTCCCGACTGGAATTTTCGCTCGAGAAGTTAGGCTATGAGTTCCCGCGCTATCCCGTGCCCGACGGCGACACCATGGATTCCTTCCTGCACAAACGCACGTGGGAGGGCGCGCGCTGCCGCTATCGTCCTGTGAGTTCTCGGGTGCGCGCGCAACTCGAAAAAGAATTGGCGCTCATCGAAAAACTCAAGCTCTCCGGCTATTTCCTCATCGTCTGGGACTTGGTCTGCTTCTGCGAACGCAATGGCATCCTCGTGCAGGGACGCGGATCGGCCGCTAACAGCGCTGTTTGTTATTCGCTCGGCATCACGGCGATCGATCCCATTGGAATGGATCTGCTCTTTGAGCGTTTTTTATCGGAAGAGCGCGGCGAGTGGCCCGACATTGACCTCGACCTCCCCAGCGGAGATCAGCGCGAGCGTGTCATCCAATACGTGTACGAACGTTATGGCCAGCGTGGGGCCGCTATGACCGCAAATGTATGTACCTATCGCGGACGCTCCGCCGCGCGCGAGATGGGCAAGGTACTCGGCTTCGACGAAGACACGCTCTCCCGCTTATCGGCGATTGTCGGAACCTGGGAGTGGCGCGATCCCAATGACACGATGGAAAAACAATTTACTAACACAGGGCTTGATCTTAGTAACCCACAGATCGCCGTCTATCTCGACCTCTGCCAGCGCGTGCAGGATTTGCCACGCCACCTTAGTCAGCACTCGGGCGGCATGGTCATCTGCCAGGGACAATTGGATTCCGTCGTCCCGCTTGAACCCGCGACCATGCCAGGCCGCGTCGTAGTGCAGTGGGATAAAGATGACTGTGCCGATCTCGGACTTATCAAAGTCGATCTGCTTGGCCTCGGCATGATGGCCGTTCTCAAAGACAGCATTGGCCTGATTCAGGATCATTACGGCGAAGAAGTCGATCTGGCGCACTTGCCGCAAGATTGTCCTGACGTCTATGACACGATCCGCAAGGCCGACACGATCGGAATGTTTCAGATCGAGAGTTGCGCGCAGATGGCATCGCTGCCGCGCAACAATCCGACAAAGTTCTACGACTTGGTTACGCAAGTCGCGCTCATCCGCCCCGGTCCGATTACCGGCGAGATGACCAGCCCCTATTTAAAACGGCGTCAAGGCAAGGAAGCTGTCACCTATCCACACGAGTCGCTTATTCCAGTTCTTCACCGCACGCTGGGCGTGCCATTGTTTCAGGAGCAACTCCTGAAGTTGGCCATGATCTGCGCCAACTTCAGCGGAGGCGAAGCCGAAGAGTTGCGCCGCGCCTTGGGCAGCAAGCGCTCGCGCCAGCGCATGATCGAGATCGAAGCCAAACTGCGCGCTGGCATGACGGCGAATGCCATTCCGCCGCAGACCCAAGACCAGATCGTAAAATTCATCAGTTCGTTCGCTCTCTACGGCTTTCCTGAGTCCCACGCTGCAAGCTTTGCTCTTATCGCATACGCCAGCGCATTCTTGAAGGTGCGATATCTGGCGGCATTCACTGCTGCGCTGCTCAACAATTGGCCGATGGGCTTCTATCATCCCGCAACCGTCGTGAAAGACGCCCAACGCCACGGCTTACGAGTGAAGCCGGTGGATGTAACTCGATCGGATTGGAATTGCACACTGGAACCTGGCGATAACGATCATCTCACCCTGCGCATCGGCCTCCGCTACGTGCGCGGGCTACAGCAAGCCTCGGCAGAAGCTCTGGTGCACGCGCGTACTGGCGCTCCCTTTGCCTCTGTGGAAGACCTGGCGCATCGTGTGCCTCAACTTAGCCGCGACAATCTGGCTATCCTTGCGACCATTGGTGCTCTTAACAATCTGTCCGCCGACGCGAAACTGCATCGCCGTGATGCCTTGTGGCAAGTGGAGAAGGCCGTCAGAAGAACCGGGCCGTTGCTCGAAGGCATCCTCGAGTTGGATGCGGCTTCTCCCCTCAGCCGCATGAATATCGAAGAGAGATTGGTGGCCGACTATCACGGCACTGGACTCACCACCGGCCACCATCCCATGGCCTATCGCAGGGAAGTTCTCAGGGCGCGTGGCATCAGGTCAGCGGTGGAGTTGAAGCAGCTTCCCCACGGCAAAGAAGCCACCACCGCCGGTTGTGTGATCACGCGCCAGCGGCCTGGAACCGCCAAGGGAATTATCTTCATGACTCTGGAAGACGAAACCGGAACTTCCCGCGTAATCATCAGTCCAGACTTTTATGACCAGAATCGAATGGTGGTTCTGAATGAACGCTTCGTGCTGGTCTCCGGCATCGTGCAGAATCAGGACAACATCGTCCATCTCAAAGCGCGCAGCATACAGCCGCTCTCCATCAGCGCGGCGACTACGCCCTCGCATGATTTTCATTAGAGGTCGGATCGGCGCTTCAGAAGTCTACGGAAAAAGTCGAAAATGCGGTGCCGGGAACGCGAGAGTAAGCCGTAAACCATTCATTCTCAACCCTGCAGTTCTGCGCTGAAGATTCGTCTGCCGCTGCCGATCAATAAGGGGTGGTCTTCGCGATGGGGCTCGTAACGGACGCGCGCAACATCATGGTTGTATCCAAACCAGGTCCGGCGGAGAGATACACAATGGGACGACGCGTGGGAGTGTTGACGATTATTAGTTTAGGAATTTTAGTTGCTTGCGGCGGATCTGGAGGGAGCGGAGGCATGACCGACCCCGGTCCGGGACCACGCGTTGCAAGCATTTCAGGAACGGTCACGTTCAAGGGCAATCCACTGTCTGGGACGACCGTTTATGCTCTGGACACTAATACCAACACGACGGTCCAGACCACAACCACGGACGCGAACGGTAATTACACCTTTTCCAATCTACCTGCCGGCGGAAATGTCCCGACGGAATACCAGTTCTGGGCCATGAAGACGAAATACGGCTTTTATCCTTCCGTCGGCAGCGGCGCCAAGGTGATGCGCGCGGGAATGAACGGCCAGTTTGCGGGACTTAACACGAACAATCCTCCGATCGTTTTTACGGTGATCGATTGGACGCCCTCTCCCTACACCTCTTTGAGCGGAGCCAATTTCACGGCCTATGATGGCAGCAATGCGCTGGTTGCGATTGCCGCCACGGGTCAAACCATCTCCTGGTATACCGCCGGCGACGATGCATCGCTGGCCAAGGGAACCTCCTGGCCCGTTCCACGTTTCATTGCGAATCCGGACGGGACCGTCACCGATAATCTTACCGGCCTTATCTGGCTGCAAAATGCGAGTTGCTTCAACACCTCAATCTGGTCCGGTGCACTGGCGGACGTGAATCAGTTGGCCAGCGGACAGTGCGGATTGTCGGACAATTCGGTCGCGGGCACGTGGCGTTTGCCGAATCTGATCGAGCTCGAGAGCCTGGTGGATATTTCCGCGAGCACCCCGGCTCTTACCCAAGGGAACCCTTTTGCCAATGTGTCGTCCGGAATTTATTGGACGTCCACTGCCTATTATGGCGGCGAAGATGGTTCCATTTACGCATGGGTCATCCGCTTCAGCGACGGGGAGTATGTGAACGACGAGGTCAACAACGTCATGGCCAGCTCCAAGAATGCGGTCTGGGCCGTCAAAGGAACGACCGGGGGCACGGTAAAGTTGCAGAGCACCGGGTTTTATGTGCCTTATGTCAGCGGTGACGACGGAACGCTCCAACGGGGCATGGCACTTACCTATCCGCGATGGATCGATAATGGAAACGGGACAGTCACAGACGTTATGACGGGGCTCATCTGGCTCAAGCAGGCCAGTTGTTTCAACCAGCCTTGGGCCCAAGCGGTCAATTCAGTGAACCAGTTGGCCAGTGGACAATGCGGCCTTACCGATGGCTCGACGGCAGGCAATTGGCGGATGCCGAACCGAAATGAGATGCAAAGCATAGCCGATCGCATCCAGGCCAATGAGGGCCAGTATTTCGACTACACCATTCTGAACCTCAATGATTCCGTGTACCAGGCGGCGATCTTCAACAATTTCGTGGAAGAACAGTTTTATTGGACTTCCAGCACCGACGCGGCCGACACCAGCCGCGCCTGGACCGTTTATAGCTGCGATTTCGGAGTATATGGCCAGCCGAAGATCAACAGCGGATACACCCTGGCGGTGCGGTGACCGTAGCATAGCGATCCGAACCCACCGGCCAGCGTTGGAATCGACCATCCAACCGGATTCCCCTTTTTGTGTGAGAGAATTTAATTCGTTGCTCACACGCGGGGCTGGCGGAATTGGCAGACGCGCTGGCCTTAGGAGCCAGTGGCCGCAAGGCCGTGCAGGTTCAAGTCCTGTGCCCCGCACCACATTTTCGTTGAGAGAAAAAGTTTTGGGTTCACCCGGCGGCTCTACGTCGTTTTTTTTCTCGCGATCAACTCCGCCGTCGCTTTCTTTGCTACTTCCTCGCTGTAGTGCAAAACCTCGAAGCCATCCGCCAGTTGCAAAAGCTCGTCCTTCTCCAACAAATGTGCAGGATCCTTTGGGCCTCCCGCCAATTCCAGTTGTGTCATGGTGAGCGTTTTGTACACCAGCAGTCCGCCCGGCTTGATTGACCTCACGATCTCCGGAAAAATCTTCCGGTCGAGATAAAAGAATGTCATCACCACGTCAAACTGCGTTTGCGAAGCGGCAAAGCCGGTGAGATCATCTACTACAAAGTGAATCCAGGACGCGAGCGCACCGGCATTCCTGCGTGCCTGTTCTACCCCGGTCTCTGAAATGTCGATGAGCGTTACCTCCCAACCCTGCTTTGCTAGCCAAATGGCGTGGCGTCCGGCGCCTCCCGCCAGGTCGAGCGCACTTCCTCCCGACGGAAACAGCGGACGGATGTATTCGGAAAACGCATGCGCCAGAAGAGGATCGGGTTCGAGCCAGACCTCGGGCGCTTCGCGATACTTCTGGTTCCAGTGCTCGCGCTCTTCGTCGGAAGAAGAAAAATGTAACGACATTCTGAGTTGTAATTTCGTAATTTGGCAATCGGGCAATTTTGCAATCGAGAATCTTACGCCTTTAGGTTTTCTGAATCGCCGAATTTACCCGATTACAAAGTTACCAAATTTCAAATGATTAAAGTCCGCGATTTCAGCTCTGGCCGACGATGCGAGCAGTGTACATGGCCCGACTAACGCCCATCTCGACGCGTTCTACTGGCCATAACGGCGCCCTTCTGCCACCCCGCCCCGGCGGAGGCGGTAACGGCCGAGGCGATGGCGACAGCACGCCGAACATGCCGAATTACGGTCAGCGTCTGCGCCAGGCGCGGATCGGACTGGCGGTCGCCATGGCGCCCATCTTCGTGCTGTTCATTTCTTTCACAGCTGTCTACCTTGTGCGTCGCGGATCTTTGAGCTTCGATACGGCCAGGAATGCTTATGCGCGCGAATGGCTGCCGGTGCCATTGCCGTGGCTCATTTTGCTGGCCAACACTGCGATTTTGATCGTCAGCAGCATCACGATCGAACTCGCGCGCCGCGAAGTCACGCGCGAAGCCGCCCTCGCGCCCATCCAATCAATTCCCGGAATCTCGCTCGGTGAGGAACGGCGTTTTCCGTGGCTCGCCCTTACCACCCTCGCCGGGCTATTGTTCCTCGCCGGCCAACTTTTCGTATGGCACGATCTCTCTGCGCGCGGATTTCATCTGGCGGGAGGAACCAGCAGTTCCTTCGTCTATGTTCTCACTGCGATGCACGGCCTTCATCTGGCAGGAGGCATTCTCGCTCTTCTCTATGCCAACCTGGCAGCCATCTTCCATCGTAACGTTGAAACGCGCCGCATGGTTGTCGACATTACTTCCTGGTATTGGCATTGCATGACCGCCATCTGGCTCTACATTCTGCTGTTGTTCTCAGTCGCGGCGCAGTAGGAGCGTTGTGGCGAACTGCGCCATTGAAAATATTTTGCGTTTCGCGATGATCGGTGTAATTTTCGCAGGGGGAAAACGAGCTATGTGTTTTTCAGCGACAGCGAACTTTGTGGGCAGCGGAGTGCTGGGCGCGGTCGGCGTCGTTACCATGACGAAGGTGAAGCACAGGCGCGAACTGCTGTTCGCGGCGCTACCCACGCTATTCGCGATTCATCAGTTCATCGAGGGATTCGTGTGGCTGGGACTGGATGGGATCCTATCTCCCACGGTGGCGCACGACATGGGTGCGGCGTTCATGCTTTATGCGCAGGGCTTGCTGCCTTTTCTGTTGCCGCTAAGCGTGCTACTGTTCGAGCCGAACGCCAAGAGCCGCATGCTCATGCGGCCGTTCCTCGTGCTCGGCGGAGCAACGACCCTCTATATTGTGTGGGCGTTGACGGCGTACCCGTTGCAACTGTACGTCAAGGGGAACAGTATCGTGTACATCAATCAGGCGACCAACAACATGGCGGTTGCGGTGCTCTATGTGATCGCAACTTGTGGCTCGCTGTTCTTCTCGAGGATCAGAATGATGGTAGTCTTCGGCGTCGCGAACCTGGCGATATTACTGGTGGTGATGGCATTCAAGCGGTACGCGTTCACCTCGCTGTGGTGTGCTTATGCGGCGATCGCCAGCCTGATCATCCTTGGCTACTTCTGGAAAAGTATGGAGGAGCGGCCCTTCGTCTATGCATAGGGATGCCACACGAGCCCGCCCGGCGGCGACCCTTTATAATAGAAAGATTCGGTTGCGATTTTTGGTCTGTCTGTATACCAGGGGATGATGTCCACAGAAAGCATTATCGTTCGCGGGGCCCGGGTTCATAACCTCAAGAACATCGATTTTGAAATTCCGTACAACGCTCTTACGGTTGTCACCGGCGTTTCCGGTTCGGGCAAGTCGTCGCTCGCCTTTGACACCATTTACGCCGAAGGCCAGCGGCGTTACGTTGAATCGTTGTCCGCCTACGCTCGCCAGTTTCTTGAGCGGATTGAGAAGCCGGATGTTGATTTAATCGAAGGCATCGCGCCTGCGGTGGCCATCAAGCAGAAAAACTCCACCCGGAATCCACGATCTACGGTTGCCACTGCCACTGAGATTTACGACTACCTGCGGCTGCTCTTCGCGCGGGTCGGACGCACTTATTGCCAAGTATGCGGACAGGAAGTAAAGAAGGATACGGTCGACGAGGTTGCGGACCGCATTCTCGCGCTCGACGAAGGGACGCGGTTGAATGTGCTCTTTCCGGTACAGGTGCAACCAGCCGCGGCGGAAGAGAAGCGAGGGAAGCGCGGCCCGCAGGAGCGAAAGCCCGCATCTTCCCAGACGCTTGGCGGCACGAGTGAGGCCGTGCCCTTTCCAAAAGCGAAGAAGTCTCGTGGTAAGGCGAAGGCAGCGGAGTCTGATCTGGCTCCCAACGCGATCTCCGACGCGATTAAGGAACGGCTTTTCGAACTCCGCAAGCGTGGCTTTAACCGGCTCTTCCAGAATGGCCGGGTCTTTGAGTTCTCCACGCCAGAATCGCTGCTCGATATCAATTTTGCGGAGCCTGTCTTTGGTTTAGTCGATCGCCTGGTGGTGTCTGCTGATCAACGCTCGCGCATCGTGGATGCGATTGAGATCGGGTATCGCGAAGCCGGCGAAGTGATTTTTGAAACTGCGCCCCGGGATAGCGAAAACGCCGAAGTTCCCCAGCGCTTGCGTTTCTCGCAGCGCTTTGAATGCAAGAACGATGGCACCCGCTACGAAGAGCCCGAGCCGCGCCTGTTCTCGTTCAATAATCCTTATGGCGCTTGCCCGCGTTGCCAGGGCTTTGGCAATACCATTGATTTCGATCTCGATCTGGTCATCCCGGACAAGGGCAAGACGCTCAACGAAGGCGCGATCGAGCCCTGGACGAAGCCCAAGTACAAGCCGCTATTTACGGAGCTTAAGCGTTTCGCTCGCCAGGCGAACATTCCGCTCGACGTTCCCTGGTACGAACTTGATGCCGAACAACAGCGTGTGATCACCGAGGGGGAAGGCCGCTTTCCGGGCGTGCGTGGATTCTTCCAGTACCTTGAGCGCAAGAAGTACAAGCTGCACGTGCGCGTCTTTCTTAGCCGTTATCGCGGATACTCGCTCTGCTCGGCATGCGGCGGAACGCGTCTTCGCCCGGAGGCCCTCCAGGTCAAGATCGATGGCAAGAGTATTTGCCAGGTTTGCAGCATGACTGTCGAAGAGGCCGCACGCTTCGTCGATCAACTCACGCTCTCGCCCCAGCAGGCGGCAGTTGCCGAAAGGCTTCTGGTCGAACTCCGGGAACGCCTGCGCTTCCTCAATGACGTGGGTCTTGAATACTTGACGCTGAACCGCCTCGCCTCGACTCTTTCGGGCGGCGAGGCGCAGCGCATTCAGCTCGCCACTTCTCTTGGATCGCGCCTGGTTGGCACGCTCTATGTGCTCGATGAGCCGTCGATCGGCCTGCACAGCCGCGACACGCACCGGCTCATCAAAATTCTGCACGACCTGCGTGACCTGGGGAATACGATCCTCGTCGTCGAGCACGATCCCGACATCATGCGCGCCGCCGACCGCATTCTCGACCTCGGTCCGGGCGCCGGAGAAAGTGGCGGCAAGGTCATCGGCGCTGGCACCTACGATGAGATTACGAAGATGCCGCAATCGCTCACCGGCCGTTATCTCGCCGACGAATTGCACATTCAGATTCCGCCGAAACGCCGCGTTCCAGGGTCGCACAAAATAAACGTGACTGGAGCCCGTGCCCACAACCTGAAGCGCATCGATCTCGAAATCCCGCTGGATATGCTGGTGGCAATCACCGGCGTCTCTGGCTCCGGGAAATCTTCGCTGCTGCATGACGTTCTTTATCAGGGATTGGCAGGCGCTAAAACGCAAACCAATGGCAGCGCTCCTCCTGCCGTTCTGTGGGACAAGATTGAAGGCGACGAGTGGCTGGACGACGTAATCCTGGTTGATCAGTCGCCAATCGGCCGCACGCCGCGCTCGAATCCGGTCACTTATATCAAGGCCTTCGACATCATCCGCGAACTGTTCGCATCGCTTCCTGAGTCCAAGAAGCGTGGCTTCGCTGCCGGGCATTTCTCTTTCAACGTCCCGGGAGGACGCTGCGAGAATTGCCAGGGCGATGGCACGGTGACCGTCGAGATGCAGTTTCTGGCCGACGTGGAGCTGATCTGCGACGAATGCAAAGGTACGCGCTACAAACCGCAGGTGCTCGAGGTTCGCTATAAGGGCAAGAATATTCATGAGGTCCTGAACATGACGATTCGCGAGGGCCTCAAGTTTTTCGCGGACGTGCCGCGCCTGACCGACAAGCTGCGCGGGCTCGACGAGGTTGGCCTCGGCTATCTGCGCTTTGGCCAGTCGGCGACTACGCTCTCTGGAGGTGAAGCCCAGCGTATGAAGCTGGCCGCGCATCTGCAAACAGGAGCCCGCGCATCCATCCATCACTCCGACGGCGGCAGCGTAATGACACGTAAGCGTCGAGTCCTTTATATTTTCGACGAGCCAACCACCGGCCTGCACTTTGACGACGTCAGCAAACTACTCTTTGCCTTCCGCCGTCTAATCGATGCAGGGGGTTCGATCATTGTGATCGAGCACAACCTCGAAGTCATCAAGACCGCTGACTGGGTGATTGACCTGGGGCCCGAAGGCGGAGATCGCGGTGGCCGCCTGGTCGGCGCCGGCCCCCCGGAAGCCATCGCCGAGTTGAAGAACTCATACACCGGTCAATATCTGAAACCGCTGTTGAATGGAAACGGTCAGAACGGCGATAAAGAGCGAGCAAGTTAGAAGCAGACGAAGAAATGGTTCGGCGGGGGCGCGGCTCTCCCCAGACAAACTTGCATGAAATTACTCTCCAACGCGTTCTTCGTTATCTTGCTGAGCGCCTGCGTCCTCGGCCAAACCATCGAGAGCCACACCACGGTGCGCCATCACCGCGAACTCGTCGATGGCCAGCCACCCGAGATCGCTCAAGCGGAAACTGCCATCCAGAAGAACGATTTCGCGGCTGCCGAAACTCTGCTGCAGAAGGCTCTCGACACGGCACCCAAGAACGACCTGCCCTGGTGTTACCAGGCATGGTTTGATCTCGGATTCGTTCTGAACCGCCTCAACCGCGCGGAGGATTCGATTGCCGCCTACCGCAAGTCGGTAGCCGCCAAGCCGGAAGTTTTCGAATCCAATCTGAACCTCGGTCTGATGCTCGCGCGCACTCGCAACCCTGAAGCCGAGCAGTATCTGCGCGCCGCTACCACACTCAAGCCAACCGCTCACGTCGAAGAAGGCCAAGCCAGCGCATGGCTCTCGCTCGCTCACTTCATCGAAAATCGCGACCCCACACAAGCGTTGCAGGATTACCGCAAAGCCGCGGAACTCACTCCCACCGATCCCGAGCCTCATCTCTCCGCTGGCCTGCTTGAGGAACGGCAAAAAGATTTCGCCGCCGCGGAGGCCGAATACAAGCAAGTTCTCGTTCTCGACCCGCACTCTACCGACGCAGCCATCGGCCTCACCAACATTTACATGAAGTCCAACCGCCGCGCCGACGCCGAGCCCCTGCTGCGCCGCCTGGCCGCAGAACGCCCGGATGACTCCGGCATCCACCTGCAACTGGCGCGTGTGCTTGCCGCGCAGAACAAGAAGGATGACGCCATCGTCGAGTTTCAGGCAGCGCTCAAGCTTTCGCCAGGCGATGCAGAAGCCCAACGCGATCTGGCCGATCTTCTCGCCAGCGCGGGAAAGAACGACCAGGCTGAACCCATCTATCGCGTCCTGCTCGCCGCCCATCCAAATGACGCCGAACTGCATCGAAGTCTGGGGCAGGCTCTGCTCCGTCAGAAGAAATTTCCCGAAGCGCAACAGGAGTTCCTGACCGCAGTGCGGTTGAAACGCGACTCGCCTGACGCATACGTGGATTTGGCCTTTGCCGCCAATGAAAACAAAAACTACGAGCTCACTGTCAGAGCTCTTAACGGGCGTTACCTGCTAAATAAAGATATTCCGGTGATCTGCTTTTTTTTGCGGGCTACTGCTTATGATCATCTGGGTGATAAGAAGCAGGCTTCGGCCGACTATCACCTCTTCCTTGATTCCGCCAACGGGAAGTATCCTGATCAGGAGTGGCAAGCTGGCCATCGCCTGATTGCGATCGAGCCCAAGAGGTAACGACCGCAATGCGCCGACTCGCTCTATGCCTGTTTCTTCTCGCGTTGGCTGCCAACTGCGCAGCCCTGCAAGAAAATCTAGCCGTACTTAAAGAAAGAGTTCAAAAGGCGTCGCCCGAAGAGCGCGCACGGCTCTGCATTGAAATCGCGGAGCAGCAGCTTCGCAACGCCGACAAACTTTACAACGAAGGCCATATCGAGGAGGCCCGCGATGCGGTCGGAGACATCGTCACTTACTCCGAGAAGGCGCGCGATGCCGCAATCCAAAGCAGGAAGCGCATGAAGAACGTGGAAATCGATGCCCGGAAGATGTCCGAGAGGCTGCGTGATATCAAGCGCAACCTGGCTTTCGAGGATCAGCCTCCCGTCGACCAGGCAATCCACCGTCTGGAAGACATCCGCACCGCCCTGCTCAATGAGATGTTCTCCACAAAGAAGGAGAAGAAATGAATCGCCGGGTCCGCTGCCGAACCGCCTTCGGACTGTTCCTGTTGCTTGTGCTTTCGCTCGCCTCTTCGCTTTCCGCCCAGCGAAAGAACGACCCCCTCAATCCTCTGGAGATTGATCAGCTTCGCGATGCCATGCTTGATCCCGACGCGCGCCTGAAGCTTTACGTCAAATTTTCACGGGATCGCATGACCAAGCTCGAACAAATGCGCAGCGATCCCAAGACCACCGAACGTGGCGCCCAGACTCGCGACATGCTCCAGGATTTCCTCACCATCTACGACGAACTGAACGACAACATCGACATGTACGTGGGCCGCAAGAACGATATCCGCAGGCCTATGAAGGAGGTTATCGAAGCCGACACTGAATTTCAGTCCAAGCTGCGGGCTCTTAAGGATTCCGCCAACGCCGACCCAAAGGAAACCAAGCTATATGAGTTTGTGCTCACCGATGCCCTCGACGATGTGGATACGAGCGCCGAAGATCACCACAAAACGCTGGGCGAAGTTGAGGAATACGTCAAGGAACAGAAGAAACAGAAGAAATAGGATCCGCCGCGGCGCGCAGCGCATTCAAGAGGAACGCGCCCGGGAGTGATTGCGGCGTACATTCACCGGCGCTTGGCTTAAGATAGTGGCCGCATGCAACTTTGGTTTGCGCGCGGCACCGATATCACGATCCGCGAACAACTGGTCACGCAGATCATTCTCGCCATTCTGAGCAATGATCTCGCTGCCGGACAACGCTTGCCCAGTACGCGCGAACTTGCGCGCCGCTTCCGTGTTCATTCCAACACGGTTAGCGCGGGATACCGTCAACTGGAGAGCGAGCATTGGGTCGAGTTCCGCCATGGCAGCGGAGTTTACGTCCGGCAGCAAAAACCCGACATACCTTCCTCTCCCGAGCTCGCTCTCGATCAACTTATCTTCAACTTCTTTCGCGACGCCCGCGAGCTTGGCGCGCCGCTCAGCCAAGTGCGATCCCGTCTGCAGCAGTGGCTCCAGATGCAGCCGCCGGATCATTTTCTGCTCATCGAGCCCGACCCGGAGTTGCGGTCGATCATTGCTTTCGAAATGCAACGCGCCGTCTCGTTTCCGGTCAAGACCTCGGACCTGGCCTGCAGCCAGCGCGATTGCCGATTTGAAGCCACGATCGCGGTCGCTCTTCTTGGCCAAGCCGAGGCTGTGCGCCGCATTCTCCCTCCCGGCGCTGAACTGGTCGCGCTCCAGACTCGCTCCGTAACGTCATCCTTGGCCGCGTGGCTGCCCGCTCCAACTGGCCTGCTTGTTGGGATCGCATCGCGCTGGCCCGGGTTTCTGAAGATGGCTCGGACCATTCTGTCAGCGGCGGGCTTTCATCCGGATACGCTTGTGTTCCGCGACGCGCTCAAAGCGAACTGGCAACGCGGTCTGCAGCAGACCGCAGCTGTGATTTGCGACGCGGTCACTGCAACTCTGCTTCCCGCAGGCTGCCGCACCATTCCCTTCCCGCTGCTTTCTGAGTCTTCGGTCGCGGAACTGCGGCGCTACGTTGAGTTTATCCAGAACCCACTCCGGTGACACTTCCGAAACTGTCACAACCCGCGTCTTCCCAATCGTTGTTCTCACGCACACTGTTCATGCTGGAACCCAAAGGAGGACGACATGAAGCATTTGATGACTCTTTGTTTTTTGCTCGCGATGACTCTGCCGCTGGCAGCGGTGGAAGATGGCCAGGCGATGTACGTCGGCGGCACGGTCCCCGCTGTCAAGGCCGGGGCGATCGGCCGCTTCGATACTACTTCGGAAACAACGATCACGTTCGAATCCGCCGGCAACAAATTGGAAATACCATACGCTGGGATCCAATCGTGTCAATTTTCGACGGAAGTCACCCATCACCTCGGCGTTTTACCCGCGATCGCAGTTGGACTGCTTAAGGCGAGAGAGCGGCGGCATTTCTTTCGCATCTCCTATCGCGAAGGCACCGCGGCCCAGTCTGCCGTCTTCGAGGTCCCGAAGCACATGACACCGACGCTCCAGGCGATCCTTCAGGCACGCACTCCGCAAATTTGCAAACCGCCTTCCTCCTGCGCAGGGCAATTGAAATCTCCGATTGATACGCGGGGCAGATAAGACCCGCGAAAAACTGTCCCGAGTGGCTCCATCGGATTCGCGAATGATGCCGGAATCCATCATGCAATACCTAAGAATCATCCCGCTTTTTCATGGCGCTGATCCACGGAGAGAGAGGCCTTCCCTTGACCGCAAAGACCGGTACATGGCTTAGAGCAATTTCCTGGGCTGACGATTCGCGGGAAGACAATCCACGTGAGCGATTCCGCGCTGGATCGGCTGCTGGCTCATGCTAATCTTCCCTCACCGTGTTCCCGCGACTCTCCGAAATCTTCCACGAAGCGTTCGCTGACCTGCGTCCGCGCACACCCGCACCGCCCATGCACATCCGGTTTTACCCGTTCGTCTCCATCAACAACACCATCCGCCTTCGCCAGTCGGAGCTTTACATCCGCCTCTCCGACCTGCTGGAAGGCGCGCCCGAGCCCGTGCTGCACGCCATCGCACACATTTTGTTGGCCAAGCTCTATCGCAAGCCGATTGACCGCGCACAAAGCGCCCGCTACCGGCGCTACGTCTCCAGCCATGATCTCGCCGCCAAAGCGCGCCTGGTGCGCCAGATGCGCGGACGGAAGCATATCCACTCAGCGCGCGGACACCATTACCATCTCCAAGAAATTTTCGACGACCTCAACCGCCGCTTCTTCCACGGACTGATGGGGCGCCCCCAACTCACCTGGAGCCGCGAGCCCGCCCGCAACCGCCTCGGCCACTACGATCCCGCCCACAACGCCATCGTGATCAGCCGAGTCTTCGACGACCCGCGCGTGCCGCGCTACGCCGTCGAATACATCCTCTACCATGAGATGTTGCACCTGAAGCATCCGGTGAAGCTGCGGGGGAGCCGGAGGTGCGTGCACTCGCGCGAATTCGTGGAGGAAGAAAAGTTATTTCCGCAGGTGGAACAGGCACGCAAATTCTTGCGCATGGTTTAGGAATGCGAAATAGTTGTTGGAGGCCAAAAATGCAGATCCCTCACTGCGTTCGGGATGACAATCCATTGCGTTCTGTGAGTTCCCGTTCAATGCCCCAATTGCCCATGTGATGCAAATCACAACCACCGGTGACCTCTCGCGTTGACCCCGCCCGCCTCTGCCCCGTATCCTATGCATATTGAAAATGAAATTCATTTTCAACATTCATTCAAACAGGAAAGCTCTGCTGAACGAGGTCGCCCCTTAAATGCTGCAAGCATTCATCATTACCCTGCGTGAAGGCGTTGAAGCCGCCCTTATTGTCGGCATCACGCTGGCGTATCTGGCCAAGATCGGCCGCAACGATCTGCGCAAGTCTGTCTATGCCGCTCTCGGCGCCGCTTTTGCCGGGTCCATCGGTCTGGCTATCGTCGTCTCCCGCTTTAAGTTGAACGAAGATATTTTCGAAGGCTGGGTCATGCTGGCCGCCGCCGTCTTCGTCGTCAGCATGATCATTTTCATGATGAAGACGGGCCGGAAACTTAAAGGAGAAATTGAGGGCAAAATCGGCCTCTTTGCCCGCGAGGATGCCTGGATCGGCTTGTTCCTCTTCGTCTTCCTCATGGTTCTGCGGGAGGGCGTGGAAACCGTTCTCATCCTCTCCGCGGTGACGCTCAACTCGACCGAACTGATGAGCTTCATCGGCACCCTGAGCGGCGTGATCGTCGCGGTTTTCTTTGGCGTAATGTTCGTCAAAGGAAGCGTCAAGATCAACCTGCAGAAATTTTTCCGCGTCACTACCGCCATCCTTTTCCTGGTGGCGGCACAACTGTTGATCGGCGGCCTGCACGAGCTGTCTGAAAACGGCGTGCTTCCTTCTTCCCGTCAGGAAATGGCGATCGTCGGTCCCATCGTTAGCAACGAATTTTTCTTCTTCGTCACGATTCTGGTGCTCGCGGGCCTGATGGTTCTGTTCGAGATGAAGAGCCGCCAGCCGGTTGCGCTGCCGCCAGCCGGTGCCGCTCGCCGCAAAGCGCTCTGGACCGCCCGCAAAGAGCGCCTCTGGATGGCTTCGGTCTATGTCTGCTCTTTCATCTTCATCGTGATGATCACGGCCAGCTTCATCTATGAAAAGAGCGCGAGCGCTCTTTCTCCTGCTACCCAGGTCACGTTCGTCAACGGAAAGGTTTCCATCCCGCTGAAAACCGTCTATGACGGCGACCTGCACCGCTTCGCCGCCAGCGAACGCGGCCTCGAAGTCCGCTTTTTCCTCTATCAGAAGCCCGACGGCAAAGTGGCCACGGTTTTCGACGCGTGCGAAATCTGCGGACCGGTCGGCTTTTATAAAGGAGCGCAAGGCGTGATCTGCAAGAATTGCGCCGCGCCGATCAACCCTCAATCGGTCGGCATGCCGGGTGGATGCAATCCGATTCCCCTGAAGGCAGAGGTCACCGACGACGCAGTCATTATCTCCGAGGCCGATGTAGCGGCAGGACGCCACTACTTCGAGCAGAAGTAATGTTCCCGCGCCTCGTCTACGAGTCGTTCCGGCGCCAGTCGCGGCGCAAGCTCCTGGCCGGAGTCGCCATCACGCTGGGCGTGGCTGTCGCCACCGCAATGATCGCAGTGGCCACCGATATCGGCGACAAGATCAACCGCGAACTGCGCAGCTATGGCGCCAACCTCGTCATCACTCCTCAGGAAGACACGCTTGATGTGGAAATCGGCGGCATCAACTTAAAGCCTCCGAGCGACGGCGCTTTTCTGAATGAGGCCGATCTCCCGAAGATTCGCGGCACCTTCTGGCACCACAACATCGTCGGCTTTTCGCCGATGCTGCCGGTGACGGTGAAGCTCGCCAACGCAGGGCACACTGAGGACGTAACTCTCCTCGGCACCTACTTCAACAAACAACTGACCTTCGGCAAAGAGGAATTCAGCACCGGAGTGCGCATCACCCACCCGTGGTGGAAAGTAGAGGCCAAGCAGGGTTCGTGTGGCGGGGGGGAGCCTGCTCCAAGCGGGGTCGAAGGGCCCGGTCCGGGTCAAGTCGCAGGATCGCCGAGCAATTGCGGCTGGCCCAACGACAACTCGCAAGAGGTTCTGCTCGGCGAGCGCCTTGCCGCGAAACTCAACAAGCATCCCGGCGACACAATCGAGGTGAGTGGCCGAACGCTGCCAATTTCCGGAATCCTCTCGACCGGGTCGGCCGAAGACGACCAGGTCGTCGCGCCGCTTGCCCTCGCCCAGCAGATTCTCGGGAAACCCGGCGCGGTCCGCCGGGTTTACGTAAGCGCACTCACCAAGCCGCCGGATGCGCTCTCGGCCCGCGATCCCAAGACGATGACACCGGAAGTTTACGACCGCTGGTATTGCTCGCCATATGTCGAGTCGATCGCATACCAACTGCAGGAAGTCATCCCGCACTCGCACGCCGAGCAGATTCGCCAGGTCGCGCAAAATGAGGGCACGGTGCTTTCGCGCATTAAAGGACTGATGCTGCTGGTCACGCTGGCTGCGCTGTTTGCTTCCGCGCTGGCCGTCTCGGCTGCCATGGCCACGGCAATTTTCGAGCGCCGCGTCGAAGTTGGACTGATGAAGGCTCTGGGCGCCGGCGATTTTACCGTAGCCGCCATCTTCTTCGCTGAGGCCCTGCTGCTCGCGCTCATTGGCGGTGTTGCCGGTTTCACGGCAGGATCGTTGCTGGCGCGCCAGATCGGCCGCTCCATTTTCAGTTCGCAGATTACGATCCAGCCCGTGCTCTTCCCCATCATCCTTGCAATCGCGGTTTTCGTGACATTTGCCGGCAGCGCCACTGCCATCCGCCGCGCTGTGAAGTTCGATCCCGTGTTCGCGCTGCGAGGTGAAGCATGAGCACCGCTCCCGGCACGCTGCGAACGCCTGGGCAAGTCGCCGAACGCCGCGCTCAGGTCCCCCACACTTCCATGTTCGTGCGCATGCTGCTACGCGCCGCTGCCCTTCGTCGCGGGCGTGCTGCCTCGGCCTTGCTCGCTATGGTAGTCGCCGCTGCGGTCGCCACCGCAATGATGAATCTTTATGTCGATGTGCAGGCCAAGCTGCGCAGCGAGTTCCGCAACTATGGCGCCAACGTGGTCATCGTGGGAAAGAATGGGCAGGCATTGCCGTCTGAATCTCTCAGCACAATCGAGTCCGCTCTCGGAGCGAAAACGCTAGCCGTGCCGTTTGCTTATGCCGTTGCTCGCACGAAGGACGGACAGTCCGTGGTCGTCGTTGGCACCGACTTCGCGCGCGCGCGCCAACTGAATCATTGGTGGAACGTAAATCACTGGCCAACTCCGCAAATGGACGCGCGATTAGTCGGAGGCGACTCCACACCGGCACTGCCTCCATCCGAAGCCCTGGTCGGCGTTCGAGCTGCCACGGTGGTCACGCCCAGCCGCCAGCCCTTTGATCTGACCTTCCAGGGCAAAACGATCCATCTCGCTCCCGCCGGCCTGCTTCAAACCGGTGCGGGCGAAGATAGCCGCATCTATCTCGACCAAACTGAATTTCAAAACTGGACGGGCGTCGCACCGACCACTATCGAAGTCGACGTCAATGGCTCGTCGGAAGAAATCCAGCAGGGGATGAAACGGCTCGCCGCGGCGCTGCCTACCGCCGACGTGCGCCCGGTGCGCCAGATCATGGAAGGCGAAGCCAACGTGCTCAACAAAACGCGCGCTACGCTCTACGCCTCGGCCACGCTGGTCGTGCTGACGTCCGCGCTTTGCGTGCTGGCCACGCTCATCGGATGGGTCTTCGACCGCCGCCGCGATTTTGCCATCATGAAAGCGCTCGGCGCTTCCGAACGTCTGATCAATGGATTCTTCGCCGCTGAAGCCGCCGCGCTGGGAGTAGTCGGTGCTATCGTGGGCTTTTTTATTGGGATCGGCGTCGCCGCCTGGATCGGGCGCGTCAATTTCCACGCACCCGTTGTTCCGCGCTTCAGCGTGTTCCCGTACGTGCTGGCCGGAAGCGTCGCCGTGGCGCTCATCGCGGCCGTGCTGCCCATCGGCCTGTTGCGCCGCGTTCAGCCCGCGATTATTTTGAGGGGAGAGTAAGAGATCACAATGATCCAGCTAAAGAACGTCACCAAGAGTTATCCCGCGCGCCAGGAACAAAACGGCGGCGCCAGCCTCATCAACGCGCTCGACAACATTTCCCTCTCTATCGTCCCGGGCGAATGGGTCGCCATGATGGGCCCTTCGGGCAGCGGCAAGAGTACCATGGTCAACCTGATCGGATGCCTCGACCGCCCGACTACCGGCGAAATCTGGATCGACGGGCAGAATGTCGCCAGCCTCAGCTCCTCCGACCTCAATCACGTTCGCGCTGAAACTATTGGCTTCGTCTTCCAGCAGTTCCACATGATTCCGTATCTCACCGCCGTCGAAAATGTGATGCTCGCGCAATACTTCCACAGCATGACCGATGAAAAGGAAGCGCTCGAGGCCCTGGAGCGCGTCGGCCTGCGTGAACGCGCCGGGCACCTGCCATCGCAACTTTCGGGGGGCGAGCAGCAGCGCGTCTGCATCGCGCGCGCCCTCATCAACGATCCCAAAATCATTCTCGCCGATGAACCCACCGGCAACCTCGACGCCCTGAACGAAGAAATTGTGCTGCGCCTGCTGCGCGAACTCCACCAGCAGGGACGCACTATCGTGATGGTTACGCACGATCCGGTCGTCGCTCGTCTGGCTGACCGGCGCATCGAGTTGCATCACGGCAAAATCGCCGCTCAGGAAGTTTTTGCGATGGCCGATGAAGAGCAGTTCGACGAAATTCTGGAAGAGTTATTCGTTCTCGGGGAGCATGGCGAGATCGCCGAAAGCGATCGCATGGAGGTCCATGGCGCTCTCCCTGTTTCGATCGCCGTCGAAAAGATGACCGGCATGGGATTGGTCACGACCCGGCCTCATCCGCCCCAGTCGCACGATCACAAGCCCTTCGTGAACCCATGCCACGACGCGCTCAAACCCATCGGCGTTTCCGTGGGTGATGGAGCCCTCATCATTGAGCTCACAACGCGCGGGCACAAGCGCGCTGCCGACATCATCCGCCGCCATCGCCTCGCCGAGCGTCTCTTCACCGACTCGCTTGCCATGGACAGCGAAACCGAAATCGAGCAGCAGGCCTGCAAGTTCGAGCACATTCTTTCCGCAGAAGCGACCGATAAGATCTGCGCTTTTCTCGGCCATCCAAAAACCTGCCCTCACGGCTCTCCCATCCCGCCCGGTCCATGCTGCGGAAAGCAGCCGGACGTAACGCGCACGTCGGCCGCGGTGTCGCGGCAATAAGAGCATGATTAGAGGATGAGTGCGCATCCGTTAGTGGCCTGAGTACGACAGATGGACACCCCTGCGACATCGATGGTGTCCTCCTAAGATGAAGCGGCCCACAAAAGCTTCAATGAATCCCGGAGGCTCTCGCACTTGTGGCACTAATACGGGTGTGAACGGAGATGTTAGTTGCACTATGGCGGTCGATGACTGGTTAAGGCGCATCATGCATTGTGCTGGTCTCCATGCTTTCCGATGCCATCTTCGTAGCCGCCCGCGTATTCCTCACCGCTAACAGATAATTGGGGACGCCCAACGACTCGTAATGATATTTGGTCAAGAAGGACAATTCAGCGGCCAGAATGAATGTGCAGGGCGCAGGCGAAATACGCCGCGGTTGCACCATATCGGATGCTTTAGGAGAATGGGTCGGCATTCCAGAATTAGCCCGCGATGAATTGGCTCCGCAACGCTGGAAATCAGGGCGATGCGCTAGCTCATAACGTCGGCGGATCGAAGATCATGGGTGGGGAGTTAGCAGATTATGCTGAAGCGATGACTTGGTATCGCAAAGCGTCCGATCAAGGAAATGCACGGGCCAGCACGAACATAGGGTTTCTCTACAGCAACGCTTCGGAGTCGACATTGTTCGGAGGCGGCGAATTGGTACGGACGGCGCGGACAAAGGGATCGTCAACACAGTGACCTCGGAACACTGCACCGAACTGGATTGGGAGTTGAGCAAAGTCACGCCCAAGCATTCCTTGGTGCAGAAGCCGCGACAAAGGAGACCGTGAAGCGGAAAATACATCGATATTTCGACCCGGAGGGCTCCGAGTCACGGGTTACGCGAAAGCTATAGCTTGGTATCGAAGGCGGCAGATCAAGGTGACGCTCAGGCGGAATGAACATCGAGTCATCGTCTACGACAAAGGTCTACGAATTCCAGCAAATCATTCATGAACGGAAGGTGGTAAAAAGGGCTGCTGACCGACACGCTGTGCTCGGGCGGCATCGCCCTCCTCGGGTGATTTATTCACCGGACGGGATATTCAGGGAAGCTTAGCAGGCTAGGTAGAGGGAATCTCCTTTCAGACCGTGCGATGTGATCGA
Source organism: uncultured Acidobacteriaceae bacterium (assembly GCA_963821295.1). Taxonomy (GTDB): domain Bacteria; phylum Acidobacteriota; class Terriglobia; order Terriglobales; family Acidobacteriaceae; genus Acidiflorens. The sequence continues at coordinate 250,268 of CAWGDB010000008.1, forward strand.
CATTGCAGCGAGGGTGATGAGATCGCTACGAAAGGGATCTGGATGAGAAGGCATCGAAGCTGCAAGCATGGAAGTTTGGCCGGAACGAAGGATGGCGTGCCGGTTGCAACTCACCTTCGACATTGAGTTACATTCCGATTCTCATGGTCCGGACTATTGGCGATAAAATCCCCATGCACTAACAACGCTGTCCAGCCGCATCCGATCGTCGCGCATCATCCAACTAAGAATGGAGCAGTGAACTAGCCGGTGACTTTGGCCTTGGGCGCCGCAACTTCGGTGTTGCTGGGATGCGGATGGAAAGCGGATGGAAACGGCGTCCTGCCCGCGGAAGCTGATGGTCACGCTGGTCTCGGCTTCGACGGCTTCGCCATTCAATTCATGATGAGCATAGCGCCAGAATCTGACGGCCTGAATCGCGGCCTCTGCCAAAATCCGATTGCCTTTCAGGATGTGAATTTCCTTCACGCGGCCATCGGTTGCGATCACCGCCTTCATGCCGACCGTGCCTACCAGATTCGCATCCGGCGCTTCCGGATAGATCACATGGCCCTGCGGCGCTTCCGCCACTTGCAGGAGATTGGCGCTCTCTGCATCTTCTCCGGAGAAAACTACTTTGACATTGCCGTAAGGTCTTGGGCTGGTATAAACCACGGGCACAACCACCGGAGGAACTGTGGGTGGCAACGTCAGCGTCGCCGATTGCCCAGAGTTCGCCAGAATCCGATAGCCCACGAACACCAGCAACAAGGCGGCCAGTAGTAAACAGGCGGCAATGGGAGTCCAGCGCCTCTGAAAGTTTACGGGTTGGGCCACATGAGGGGGAATCAAAGGGGGCTGGAACGGCTCTGAATACGTCTCCGCCAGGGACGATTGAGTGGGGATTGCAAAATTATCTTGGGTGAGCAAGCTGGCGTAAGAGCTGTCAGGAGACCCGGGCTCGTCCGGAAGCTCGATTCCCCACAACCTTTCTTCGAAGGCCACCGACTCGATGCCTGCTTGAATCTCGCCGGGGTCAAGCTGCCTGGTCCAGACCACTCGGAACTGCGACTTGGTTTGCCCCCGCTGCAGCATGATGGTCTGGCCGGTCTCGAGCGGATTGCGCAGTCCACCCAACCGTCCCCCGATAGGGCTGATGTCCAGCGTGTGGGCGAGCCGAGGCTCAGCATTCTGACCATTCACATCGTCCGGCCAGACCCGCAACGGAAGCACCATCTTGGTGCGCTTGTAACGCTGTACTCCGGGAGGCATCGACTACAGCTTAGGTTTGTTCCCGACGCGAACCAAGTTACCGAGGTAAGCGCGCGGGATGCTCCAATCAGAGAAGCATAACCACAGGGTTCACAGAGGTGCACGGAGAATCGCAGGCACTTGATCAGACTTTCCTTAGGCGGGGGAGTTCAAAGTCTCACGCTTTGCCCACTTTCTTTACTTAACTTTACCGATTCCTCACGCAACTTCTCCTATAATCAGCGTTATAGCTTAAGGGGAACCAACCAATTCCGATTTTCCGGAGAAATGACAATGAAGAAATTGAAATATGCACTGCTGATGCTGGCTCTGTTCGTACCCGCTGCCTTACTCGCTCAAGCAGGAGGGTCCGGCGAAGGTCAAATGGGTGCCAGGCAACACATGCCCTCCGTGGATGACCAAGTCGAACACCTCTCTCAGAAGCTCAATTTAACTGACGCACAGAAGCCGCAGGTCAAAACCATTCTGCAGGATCAGCGCGATCAGATGAAGCAGGCGATGGATAACGCCTCCGCCTCGCGCGAAGAAACCAGAGCCAAAATGAAGGAGGTTCACAAGGCTTCCAACGCCAAGATCCGCGCCCTGCTCACCGACGACCAGAAGGCCACATTCGACAAGATGGAAGAGCACCACCGGCACATGGGGGAAGGCCACGGTGAGGGTGCAGGGGAAGGGCACGGCGAAGGCGCACCGCCGCCTCAGCAGTAGGTCAAGATCTCAGCGCGAACCAAGAATAGAGGCCTCGCTACGGCGGGGCCTTACTTTTCTGCGGCTGGCATCGCCGTCCGGAACACGTCCTTGAACGGAAAAGCTATCTCTCGCAATATGATTCCAACGATGCCCTCGCGCCTCAATCACCGGCTTCGTGATCCTCTATTCCTCCTCTGCCTGGCCGCCGGCCTGCTCGCCTTCGTCGTCCAGTCGGGCGAACTCGGCACTGCTGACACCATGCACCGCCTGCAGACCACGCACTGGCTCTGGACTTCGGAGCCGCAGGTGTTTCCCAACGAGTATCCGGAATTCGGCCTGCACGGACGCTGCGGCCAAATCTTTAGCTGGTACGGGATCGGCCAAAGCCTGCTCATGCTGCCTGCCGATCTCGCAGGCACATGGATTGCTCACATGCCAATCTTCGCCGAATATGAAGACGACCCTGCCGTCCGCAGCATCGTTGTCAGCTATTCCATCAATATTCTGGTGAACGTACTGACGGCGCTGATCGCTTTCCGCTTTTTGCGGCAGCTTAACTTTTCTCTGAAAGAAGCCATCGCCGGCGTGCTCGCGTTGATGTTCTGCACTACTCACCTGCACTACACCCAGAACATGCAAGAGAACAACTACATCATGCTTCTGACGTTGACGGGTTTCGCTTTTCAATATGACTGGCTGCGCACCGGAAGCGAGCGGGCGCTCCTCATCGGCTCGGCCGCGCTCGGACTCAACCTGCTCACGCGCCTGACCACGGGCCTCGACCTGATCGCCGTGGGCGTGTTCCTGCTCTTGGTACTGTGGTTCGAACATGCCGACCCGCGCACGCTATGGCGGCGTTTTGTCGCCTATTCGAAAATTGCAGCACCGGTATACGCCGGGTTTCTGTTGCTCGAGCGCTGTTACAGCTACTACCGCTTCGGATCTTTCACCCAGACCTACATTCCGATTTTTCGGCAGGAGGCGCTGCAGCAAGACCCGAGTCTGCCCGCAAATTATCCCTGGAGCACGCCTTTCCATGTCGGCGTCCTGGGCGCGCTCTTCAGGCCTGAGAAGTCCATCTTTCTATTCGACCCGCTGCTCGTGCTGGCGATCGCATTACTCGTTATCCTCTGGAGGCGTCTCTCGCCTGAGCTTCGCGCCTACGCAGTAACGTCGTTCCTGTTGTTAGCCGCCTACATCTGCTTTTACGCCAGGTATGCCTACTGGGCCGGCGACTTCTCATGGGGAGATCGCTACGTTTCAACCACGGTCGAGTTGGCAGCCTTGCTCGCGGTGCCTTTGCTGATGCACTTTCGCACACATATTCGCCAGTGGATCTGGCGGGGCGGGATGGCTCTCATCGCCGCCGCCTTCGTCATTCAGGCGGCCTCGCTTGCTTTCTGGATGTCGCTCGAGATCTATCAGATGGAAACACTCGGCCATCCGACATTCGTGATCGCCTTGCGCTTCAAGAATATTGTGGCCTTCGCGCTCGGCAGGATGGATGTCTGGGGCTTGAACACCCCGGCTATGAGTCAGGATCCGTGGGATTATGTTCACGTTACGACGTGGAATTTTCTCCCATTTCTGCTGCACCGTGTCGGAGCCGCGCCCGCTTGGATTGTGAACACGGCTTTCGCAATCTGGATCGCCGGAATCGCCGCGCTGGCATGGGTGATGCTGCGGCTTCGAAAAGGTCTCTACCACCTGTCATCCTGAGCGGAGAAGAAAACTCCACGAAGTGGAGTTCCTTCGGAGTCGAAGGACCCCTATTCCCCTCATCTCAGCATCGGCCCGCGATCACGATCACCCGGAAACTCACTTCTTTCCAAAAAACTTGCCGAATCCCAATCTCACCTGCACGGTATTGATCCCCGGATTCGGCACCGTCAGCCCCGCATTCGAAATGTGCATGTAGCGCACTTCGACCGTCCAGGTATGTTCGCGAAGAATATGGACCCCCAGTGCTGCACTCGACGTAAAATTCACCGTCGAGGTCCCCGCCGGAACTTCATGGCTGGTGAACAAGGTCCCGCCATTCAGCTCCAGATACGGCTGGGCGTCTCCGCGGGTGGCAAAAATCCATTTCAGTGCGAACGGGTCCACGCCCGCTCCGTACGCGGTATTCGCCCGCTGAAACACCATAAACAATGGCACCGCATCCACCGCATATTCGAATCGCCCGCTCAGAAATCCCGGCCCATGCGGAGTCGTCAGAATCCATCCATAGCGCACGCCCGCATTCCAAACGCTCGTATCCTTGGTTCCCCCGGGGACGGAGTACCCGCCGCCCGTCCACACTTCCAGTTCATGCCCGCCCTCTTCGGGATGATCCTGCGCAACCGCGAAAGAAAGCGTCAACAGCAGAAGGGCCAACGTCGATATCGATCGCTTCATAGGTTTCTTGGAGTCGAAGACGGAACAATACGCGAAGCGAGCGCAGGACACAAATCCGCGCCGCATCGGTGGTGTTCTAATTTGCCTCTTCACCACGGAGTCACAGAGCCACGGAACCAAACCCCGTAGCCTTAAAAACCAATCCTCGTCACAGCCCGGGCAGAAAGAAACCCGTCCTCCGTTTGTGCTCGGCAAAGGCCTCGCCAAACTTCGCCGCCAGAATCTTTTCCTCTTGAGTCGCCTTCATATAGTAGCTGGTGCCAATCAGAATCAGCGCCGCCACGCCGCGCCATTCTCCGACCGCAAGCGCGGTTCCGGCGACGGCCAGCAAAACCCCCGTGTAGATCGGATGCCGCAAATAACGATACGGCCCGCTCCGAATCAGCTCATGATCGACTTTCAGCACCACTTTGTCACTCCAGTTTCGACCCAGATTCCAACGCGCCCAAATTGCGAGTCCCACTCCCACGCCGGTCAGGACCACGCCAAACCAGATCACTCCCGGGCGATCCGGCACAAATCGCCACGCCAGCGGTCCAATCCTCAACCAATCGGTCATCAAAAGTATGAGCATCAGAGCGAGAATCGCGAACCGAAGCAGGCGCAGTCCGCTACGCTCATCGACGGCGATCTTTTTCGCTCCGAGCGCGTTTGTTTCGAGCGCGCTGTAGAGCCAATAGAGTCCCAGCACGCCCCAGCACGCATCCACGACAGTCCCAGCCCGAATCATTGCGATAAAAGATTCTCCCTGACGCTCAACCCACTTTCAAATTGCTCGCCTTCATTTCTGCAAACTGACTACTGCAATCTGCAATCGCCGCCGCACTTCTTCAATCTGACTTCTAACTTTTGACTTTCCTACAGCCCAATTCCTCCATCCACCGCCAGCACCTGCCCGGTAATGAACGATGGAGCGGTCGCGAAGAATATGACCGCAGCCGCAATGTCGGCCGCGGTTCCGTTGCGCCGCATCGGAGTCTGCCTCGCCATGCGTCTCATGAAGGCTGCGGCCGACTTCTCCCCTAAGTCGATCATCCCGGGAGCCACCGCATTCACGGCGACCTCCGGCGCCAGCGCTTTGGCCATCACTTTGGTCAGCATGTGCAACGCTGCCTTCGACGAACAATAATGCGCATGGGTCGCCCAGGGGCGCAATCCGCCCAGCGATCCCATATTCACGATGCGCCCGCGCCTCTTTCTCAGGTACGGCAGCGCCTCGCGCGATACCAGAAACGGCCCCCGCGTATTCGACGCGAACATCGCGTCCCATTGCTGAACCGTCAGCTTCTCGAACTCGACCGTCTCATAATTGGCGGCGTTGTTCACCAGCACGTCGATCCCGCCCAGCACGTCCGCCACTTCTTTCACCATCTCGCGGACACTCACCTCATCGGCAACGTCGCAGCGGACCGCCAGCGCATCCACCCCACATCGCGCCAATTCGCGCACCACCACCCGTGCCTCACGCTCCGATTGGCGATAGGTAATGGCAACGTCCGCACCGTTTTCAGCCGCTGCCAGCGCGATCGCCCGCCCCAACCTCTTCGCCGCTCCGGTGACCAGGACCGTCTTTCCAGAAAGTGTTCCGCCGTTCGTTGTCATGGCGAGATTTTACGCCCCCCCGCATTCGAAAGCCTCAAATCGTTGCACATCCTTGCAATCACATGGTGGGGTGACCGAGTGCACCGACAGAACCTGGTCAAATGGTATCTATTGAATGCGCAGGTTACTCCCCCGAAAGATTCGTCGTCCAAGCGCGATCCCCGGAGAAAGTCCGAACGTCCACCTGACCGAGGCCTCGCAACCAGAAGAATTCCAGGAGGGATTATGCATTCAGCAAGGACGAACAAACTGGCGGCCGCAATGATTTGCGGCATTCTGACACTAACTGTGCCTGCTGCGATGCTGCTCATTGCCACTCATCCCGCGCAGGCCCAGACAGAGATTATGCTCCACAGCTTCTGCGCAAGCGGTTCCAACTGCGCGGACGGCGCCAACCCCTCGGGCCGCCTCACCTCGGACAATGCTGGCAATTTCTATGGGACGACACCGAACGGCGTGGCATGGGGAACCGGAATCGTATTTGAGCTTTCGCCGAACGGCAGCGGAGGCTGGAATGAGACCGTGCTTTACAGTTTCACCGGAGGCGCGGACGGAGCGAGTCCAGCTTACTCGTACGTGCTGTTCGACGACGCGGGAAACCTTTACGGAACAGCATCCGGAGGGGGCTCGAATGGATACGGCGTGGTATTCAAACTTAGCCCTGGAGAATCAAACTGGCAGGAAAGCGTCCTGTACAACTTCGCCGGCGGCACAGATGGAGCCAATCCGGGGAATGGCCTGATCCGGGACGTGGCAGGCAATTTCTACGGCACAACTCAGGTGGGCGGCGCGTATGGCGGCGGAACTGTTTTCGAGCTGAGCCCGGCCGGTGATGGTTGGACGGAACAAGTGCTCTATTCCATAGCTCCCAGCGGATACCCGATGACTGCCGGATTGACTATGGATAAGGTCGGAAACATCTTCGGGGCCTCAGGCTCGACAGTCTTTGAATTGTTAGCCAATGGCAACGGCGGCTGGACTCCGACCGTGATCCACACTTTCACGGGTGGCCCTAAAGGCGCTAAAGATGGGATGGGCGCGGAAGGAACTCCCGTTTTCGACCATGCCGGGAACCTTTACGGCACAACCTACAATGGCGGCCTCCACCAAGTTGGAACGGTTTACGAATGCAGTCTTGAAAAGGGAACATGGACAGAGAAGATTCTGCACTCTTTTGGGGCCAACAGGGGAGACGGCAGCATCCCTTGGGGAGGAGTTTTACTCGATTTGGCTGGCGACATTTATGGCATCAGCGCCTACGGCGGCGTGCACGGCCCTGGGACGGTTTACGAACTGGTAGCCCCGGTTGGCGGCGTGGGCGTCTACAAAGAGAGGATCCTCTGGGATTTCGATGGGACGGATGGATGGGCCTCGATGGGCAGCCTGATTTGGGACAGCGCCGGCAACCTCTATGGCACAACTTCCGAGGGTGGAACTATCGAGGGATATTACGGTGAGGGCTTTGTGTTCGAAGTGACGGGCCTGCCTCGGGCGACCGCCACTACCCTCGCGGCTGCTCCAAGTCCTTCCACCTGGGGGCAGGCGGTGACGTTTACGGCGGCGCTCAGAGCCCAGGCGGGCACGCCGCCGGATGGAGAAACCATCACGTTTATGAGAACCAAAACGGTATGGGGAACGGGCACGTTGACTGGCGGTGCGGCTAGCTTCACCACTTCGTCCCTGCCACCGGGATTCAGCGATCTCACAGCGGTATACGGCGGCGATTCCCACTTCGCTGGCAGCACGTCGAACACGGTGAAGCAGCAAGTGAAGAATGCCAAGACTATCACCACATTGACTTCCTCGCAGAATCCTTCGGCCGATGGGCAGGCGGTGACGTTTACTGCCGCGATCGTTCCTGCGCCGGCGGGCAATGATAATGGAAGAGTAGTCATGTTCAAGGAAGGTGCAAGCGTATTGGGAACCGGCCCATTGGCTAACGGCTCGGCTAGCTTTACCACCTCGACACTGCCAGTGGGTACGAACTTGATCAAAGCAGTGTATCCAGGTGACTGGGGCCTCGCTGGCAGCACATCGAACACGGTGAAGCAGGTTGTAGAGAACGCGGGGAACTAATCGCTCCGGGCTTCTGGCACCAGCCGTCGAGCCTTGGGCGGTCTGTGCTTTTACGACGAGGGTGAAGCTGGTACACTCCCGGCATGGTGGACCCTCGAGAAGTCATCCTCTACTCGCGCAAAGGGTGCCATCTCTGCGAGATCGTTAAGGAGAGCCTCGTCAAACTCCAAAAACGCGGTAGCTTCACCTGGCGCGAAATCGATGTCGACTCCGACTCCGACATTCGCCGCCTCTACAACGACGAGGTCCCAGTTGTCTACATCAATGGCCGCAAAGCATTCAAGTACCACATGGACGAACAGGATTTTCTGCGCAAATTAGCCAGCTAGTGTTTGGCGTTTGCCGGGATTTTTGTCTTTCGGCTTAAAGCAAGGTGCGTCCCCAAAACTGCCCTGGCGTCTGCATTCTGACTTCTGACCTCTCACCTGCCGTATTACCTCTCACTTTCCGTTCTCGATTACAATTTCCCACGATGCCCCGTACTCAGCTCTACGCCGATCCCGCCGGACGATTCGTTCATGACGTAATCCTTCAAAGTTGTCAGCGCAATCCAGGTAAGATCGCCCTGATCGACACCTCCTGCGATCGCCGTCTCTCCTATGGGGAATACGCACATCTCGTCGAATCCCTTGCCCGGAGCTTGGTCTCCGCCGAGCTCGCTCCCGGCGAAGTCGTCGCCATCTTTCTCCCAAACTCCTGGGAATTTGCTGTCACCTATCACGCCGCCACGCTTGCCGGCGGCATCCCAACGCTTCTCAATCCCGCCTATCGCGAGCGCGAGATCCGCTACCAGCTCGAAAATTCGGGTGCCACCTTCCTCATCACCGACGCCCCGCTCATCGAAAACGTCAACCTGTCCGGACTCCCCAGCCTGCGCCGCGTCTACCTCACCCGCAGTCTCGCCACAAAAAGTCACGCGGGAACCGAGCCTTTCGCCAACCTGCTCCGCCCCTCTTCAGCCAAACTTCCCCAACCCGCCCAGGACTCCGCCCTCACCATCGCCGCGCTCCCATATTCGAGCGGAACTACCGGACTCCCCAAGGGCGTCATGCTCTCGCACCACAACCTAGTCGCCAATGTCTATCAGGTCCTCGGGCCCGGCGCCGCCCTGCTCACCGACGCCGATGTCATGCTCTGCTTCCTCCCGCTCTATCACATCTACGGACTCACCGTCGGTCTTACGCTTATGCTCGCGCTCGGCGGTACTCTCGTGCTCATGCCGCGCTTCGACCCGCAGAAACTCTGCGCTCTTCTGATCCAGGAAGGCGTCACCATGATGCCCATGGTCCCCCCCGCCATCAATGCGCTCTGCCAGATTGCGGAGGCTGGCAAATTTCCCGACAACCACAAAGTAAGTTGGATTAAATCCGGTGCTGCTCCTCTCGCCCCCGAACTCGCGCGCCGCCTGACGGACCTCACCGGCATCAACGTCGTTCAAGGTTATGGCATGACCGAAGCCTCGCCTGTCACTCACGTGGGCTACACCAGTCCACCTGAAATGAACCGCCCCGCGTCCATCGGCCAGCCGCTCGCACTCACCGAATGCCGCATCCTGGATTTGAATGACCGCGAAGTCGCTCCGGGCGAGCCCGGGGAACTCGTCATGCGAGGACCGCAATTCATGCTGGGATACTGGAAGGAACCGCAAGCCACCGCCGCGGTCTTGCGCGATGGCTGGTATTACTCTGGAGACATCGTCCGCACCGACGCCGACGGGTTCTACTACGTGCTCGACCGCCGTAAGGAGATGATCAAGTACAAAGGATTCCCCGTCGCCCCCGCCGAAGTAGAATCCGTTCTGCTCGAGCATCCCGCTGTGCGCGATTGCGGAGTAGTCGCCAAACCCGACGCCGAAGCCGGAGAGATTCCTTGCGCCTTCGTAGTAGTTCGCGAAGGCATTACCGCGTGCGAAAAGCTCGACCAGGAACTCCGCGAATTCGTCGCCGATCGCTTAGCCCATCACAAGCAACCGCGCGAAATCCATTTTGTAGATGCCGTCCCCAGAACACCGTCCGGGAAAATCCTACGGCGAGAGCTGCGTAAGCACGTATCGTGACGGGCAAGCGTTTAAGGCGCTACTGATCGCCGCGAACTCTCCACCAATCCAATTTTTCGAACTCGGCGATCTTTTCGGCCCCGTGTTGCGCATACCAGTCTCGCCACGCGGATGCATCGGCAGGCAGAGCGGCGTCAGTGATCTCTTGCAACGCCATGAACGTCCAGTTGCGCATTTGCGGGGTAGTTTGGGGATCACCGGCTAGCTCGATCAGTCTGGGCACCATTCGCAGGCGCTGTTTGCGCATGAAGTTGCCGCAATCGGATACGTTGCAGCCCGCGCGATCGCGGACCGCGTCAGATGGGTCATGCGTAAAGGAATCGAAGAGCTGGTCAAGAGCTTCATCGGTGCCAAGGTAGCGCATGCCTTCGACGGCCCACTGGCGTACCTGCGGGTCGGGATCATGTTTGGCGTAGTCCACCAGGACGGGATAGATGCGATGGTAGCCCACACCGCGGCCAGCCAGCATCCCCAGTACGTACACGCTGTAGGCGCGATGCTCGGGATCGGCTTGCGCCTGTGCGATGAGGGCGTCCGCCGAGGCGTCAGTTTTCGGCACTCCGTTGATCGCCAGATTGAGGTCTGCATTGGCGTAGCGAACGCGCAGGTCGGTGGAGAATTGGGAACGCCTCTCCAATTCGTTCATTTGCGGGGTGCGCTGGAGATCGTGCCAGACACCAATGTTCTGCTCGAACAATTCGAGCGCGCGGGCATCGTGCTGAATCGCCCGGTCCAGCAATTCCTCTGCCTGCGCCTGTTCGGGGAAGGTTTGCAGATGTTGCAGATCGACATCTGTGAGCGGCGAGTGAGTCGCTTGGCGCGGAAAAGATTTGGCCGGTGCCGGGGCCTTGGATACACGGGTAGGCTTGCCGTAACCCCGAGAGAAGAAACGGTAGCCGACGAAACCGGTCCAAGCGAGGAAGAACGCGATCCCCACCGCGATTGCAGCCGGACTATTGCGGCGAAAGGACGGGAGCGATCTTGATGGCGCTTGTCCACGTTGCGGCGGCGAACTGTAGGTACCGAAACTGGCGTCGACAGCGACGTGAGTATCGAGTTTAAGGCCGGCGAGCTTCTCCAGTTGGGCGGCGATCCAGCGCGCCTCCTGACGGTTATCGATCATGTCGACGAGCGTCGCCTTCTCTCCATTCTTCATCTGCAAGCGAAGAGAGTAGGAAGCTTTTGTACCGGTCTGCTGGGCCTGAGTGACCGCCAATATCTGAGCAATGTCGGAGAAGGGGAATTCACGGGCTCCTCCGATGCCGAGCAGAGCACGACGGCGTTTAATCCTGCCGTTGCCCACTTGGAGGCGGCAAGAGACAAGCGTGTAGCGAATAAGTCCGTAGATCAGAAAGAGCTCGGCCAGTCCAAACGCCACGGTGAAGAAGAAGGGAGCTTTGGAATGGGCGATGAAATAGACGATGGCGGTCCACAAGGTTGTGAAGCAAATTAAGGTCAGGACCTGGGACGGATTGCGGAACACCGGAAAATAGAATTCGGTGCTGCCGTCCATTCCGACCGAGACTACAACTTTCGGATTGGAGGGAGCGGTTACGTCGGAGGCATCGGATTGGAAGGCAGGAGGAGCGGTTGCGCCCGGCGCGTCGCTCAGAAAAATTGGCGTCGGCTCTGTGGCCGAGGCTGACGATGGCGTCAGGCGGAAAACTGGGACCTCGAAATCATCGCAATAATTCACGCCAGGGACGTCTGCCTTGGCGTGCAAGAGCCAGAGCACCTGATCGTTCGGATCGTCGTGATTCGACTCGTAGGCGTCGCTGGGAATGCTGAATTCCACTGGAACCGCAGCATCACCAAAGGGTCCGGGAGCCAGCGCTGCCTACGGCACATTCTTGTCGGCTTGCCAGAGAACGCTCTGGAGGGTGGAACGATCTTTGCCCACGCCGGTCACCACCTGGCGGACGCAGGAAAGACTCAGGTCGATGCCATGTCTGGCATCGGTGTTGAAGCGCAGGTGAATCATGCCCTTCAGCGTGCGGCCGGGAGAAAAGGGCAGAGAGGCGAACTCGAAATAGGTTTTGCCAAAGCGTTTCCTGCGAATACTGGCCCGCGTGGCCACGCTGGCCAGAATGACTCCAAGCGCACAGAAAGCAAGCACGATGAAGGCTTTGGGGTCGGAGGTGCGCCAGAGTTGAGGCAAGACTGAAATCGCGATTGTGAACACAATCCCGTTCACAAAAATCGCCGCCGCCCAAAGGCCATAGGCGTTGTTGCGGTCCTTGCTTTCCGCCCGGTTCGCCGCCCAGTCCCTCTGCCATAGCCATGGAGACTGGGGGTTGGACTCCTCGGCCGCCGCTTGTTCCTTTAACTTGCGGGTGCCATAAATTCCCGCGTAAATGATTCCGCCCCCAATCAGAGCGAAGACCGCGCTGATCAGCACTCCCACCCAGCGATTCCCATGGACGTGACTCGGAGCACTGAAGAGAAAGCCGCTTGCGAAAGCGAGCCCAAAGCCCATAAAGATCAGGCCAAAAACAATGGGGAAGACCTGGGCGGCTCTGGATGGTTTGGTCACAGCGGAATTATAGATTTGTCTTGGATGGGGCTAGAACAGGACAACAGCATCTTTAATCACTCCAGTCACAGGAGTACCCCGATCACGGGCCCCCATTTCCAAGGATACGAAAGGTCGCCTCGCTGGTTCCGATGGCGGTACGCGCACATGGGCCTCAAACGCGCGAACGCTGATTTCGCGTCTGTAGAAGCTCGGAAGCGACGCGTGCCAGATCGTCTGACTTCATTCGTCTGACTTGTTCTGTCTGTACCTCGCTGTCTGACTTCGGCTATCTGATTCCCTTTCGTCAGGATCGCAGAATCACCTTCGTCACTCTTCGACACCTGTCGAAATACTTTTCGACATTTTCGACACCGCTTATTTCTGCATTCTGCCTTACTCAACCCAAATCAGTCACTTATCGCGAAAATACTGTGGCCTCCACTTTGGCATGGGCATTGCACTCTAGCTAGGCACAAGAAGAACAGCAATGTTCAAGATTTCAATTGTCGAGACACTTGGTCAGCGCAGAGTTGTTTTGCAAGGCAAGCTGGTTTCTCCATGGGCCGCAGAAGTAGAAAGTGCCTGGCGAAGCGCTGGAGAACAACTCAGTGGCCGCAAGTTAGTCATTGACCTTACAGACGTCACGGTGATCAGTCCGGACGGCGAAAACACGCTGTTCAAACTGATGAAAGATGGCGCGAAGTTTGCTTGCAACGGCGTCCTGACGAGGCACGTTCTCAAGCAACTGGCGCGGCGATGCCGATGCAAAGCATAGTGCGCAGTCGGCCGAAAACAATTTTGAGCAAAAAATCGGTTATCGAGAATTGATTGTCGATTTTGCCTCGGCTCAAACGACAACCAATGGGAGGAGAAAGTTGAATATGCTCAGGACAAATCACAGCGCCCGTCACAACTCCACAGCCTACGCAACCAGCGCAGACTTCCGCCGAATTTTCGAGAGTGATATGAACCGCTTGTATTTACTTGCATTTCTGCTGACGACCGAGCACGTAACCGCCGAGAGGTGTTTTGTCTTGGGATTGGAGGATTCGAAGAACGGCAATCCGGTCTTCAAGGATTGGGCACAATCCTGGGCCAGACGCACGATTATCGCGAATGCGATCCGGATGATTCATCCCCGCCCGCAACTTGCAACGGTGGACACTCAGTCCGGGAATGAACCCGGGTTTGGAGAACACGCTGGCACGGGCGATGCCACGGCCGTGCCTCAACTGGAGACATTCAGTGAAGAGGTCATGGCGATTATCGCGCTGCCGGCGTTCCAGCGCTTTGCGTTCGTGATGTCGGTCCTCGAAGGTTTTTCGAATCGCGAAGCAGCGCTTCTGCTCGACTGTTCTGTCCACGAACTCGTCTCGGCACGAAGTCATGCGCTGCAACAGATCGGTGGACGCCCTGAGCTCCATCGCAAGCTCGCTGGCATTGATGCCACGGAGGCGTCGCTGGCCAATGCCGGTGCCGCTTATGTAAACAGGGTGATGTCGCTGCTCGCGACTCCGGCATAGAAGAAACCTTGCAACACCAAGAAATGGGGATGGCAATGAAAGACCAAAAAAAGGTGGGGATGAACGTATTCCGCAATCAACATCTCATGTTAGCGGCCACAGCACTTGCGCTGGCAGCGACGGTCGCATGCAGCAGAGGCAATGTTCAGGCAGCACCGGCCATGCCGTTACCGCTGGTCTCGGTGGTGAAGGCGACGGCGCAGGACGTGCCGCGATACCTCGACGAGATCGGAAGAAATGCGGCCTTCGAAGCGGTCACGGTGACGCCGCAAGTCGGAGGCCGCATCGTCGAGCGCCATTTTCAGGATGGCGAGAACCTGGCGAAGGGGCAACTTCTGTTTGTAATCGATCCGCGTCCCTACAAGGCGCAGGTCGATGCCGCTCAGGCGGCGCTCGCCCAGGCAAAGGCCGCGCTCGATCTGGCGAAGATCCAGTTCGCTCGCGACGAAGAAGTAATCGGCGAACACGCAATTTCCAAGCAGGACTACGACACGAAGAAGAATGCCGTTGATGTCGATCGGGCTATAGTCGAGTCCGCGCAGGCTGCTCTCGAGACCGCGAAGTTGAATTTGGAGTACTGCTACATTCACTCGCCGATCAATGGCCGGGCAGGCGCGCGCCTGGTGGATGTCGGGAACGTGGTGCAGGCGAATTCGACTTCGCTGCTTTCGATCCAGCGTCTCGATCCGATCTACGCGAATTTCACGATCACCGAGAGCGATCTGCCAGCGGTGCAAAAGCAGATGTCGAGGGGCGGCCTGAAAGCGGCCGTTCGTCTTCCGTCCGATCCTGAAAGCGCCGCGCGGATTGGGCGCATTGAATTTCTCGACAACTCGGTGCAGAACGGGAGCGGCACGGTCAACCTGCGTGCCACGCTCAGCAACGCTGACCGCCACTTCTGGCCCGGTCAGTTTGTCGACGTGAAGCTCGTTCTTGCAACAGAAAGAGGAGCGGTGCTGATTCCGAATCAGGCCGCGCAGATCAGCCAGCAGGGTCCGTTCGTGTACGTCGTGAAGCCGGATGACACGGCGGAACTGCGTCCCGTGAAACTCGGCCAGCGTCAGGGCGACAACGTAGTCGTCACCTCAGGCGTTACCCCGAACGAGCGCGTCGTGCTCGCCGGGCAGATGCTGGTTCGCCCGGGCGGCAAAGTGCGAGTCGGCGGCGCGTCTGTCGCGGCGCCCGCCGCCAATCCGGACAGGTCGAACGCCGACAACCAGGCCAACGCCAAGCAGGGAGGCCAGTCGTGAATCTCTCTGAAGTTTTTATTCGTCGTCCAGTCATGACCGTCGCGCTGACGGTGTCGGTATTGTTATTCGGATTGTTCGCATTTACGCGGCTTCCGGTGAGCGATCTGCCGGCGATCGACTATCCCGTGATTCAGGTGCAGGTGAACTATCCAGGCGCAACGCCGGAGACGATGGCCAACAACGTGGCCACGCCGCTGGAGCGCCAGTTTATGCAGATTCCCGGCCTCGAACTCGTGACCTCGAACAACACTCAAGGCCACTCCAGCTTCGTGTTGCAGTTCGATCTTTCGAAGAGCCTGGACGGCGCCGCGACTGACGTTCAAGCCGCCATCACACGTGCGCAAGGACAGCTGCCCGTCGATCTACCGAGTCCGCCCACGTTCACCAAGACTAACCCGAACGATCAGCCGATCATGTACATCGCTATCGTCAGCGACACCGCGACGGAAGGTCAGCTCTACGACTTTGCCAACACGCAGATCGGCGAGCGCATCAGCATTCTTCCCGGAGTGAGCCAGGTTGCTATCTACGGAACGCAGTCGGCCGTGCGCATCAAAGCGGATCCCTCGGCAATGGCGACTCGCAATATCACTCTGGAAGATCTGACCAATGCAGTCAAGAACGGCACTTCCTATACCGGCGCTGGACAATTCGATGGTCCGCATCGCAGCTTCCTGCTGCAACCGCAAGGGCAGTTGACGACGGCTGACCAATACAACAACCTGATCGTCGGCAACACCAACGGCGCTCCGGTTTACCTGAAAGATGTGGCAACCGCCAAGCAGGGAGTGCAGGACGAACGTATCGACATGCGTGTCTGGGTCCGTGGCTACCCACAACCGGGGGCAAACGTTTTCATCGGCGTGTTTCGCCGGGCGGGAGTAAATGCGGTGGAGGTGGCGAAGTCGGTGCGTGACCTGTTGCCGTCGATCCAATCGCAGCTTCCCAGTTCGGTTCTGCTGTTCACGGCGTATGACCGCTCGCAGACCATCGTCACCGGCATCAACGACGTCAAGACCACGCTCTACCTCGCCTTCGTGCTCGTGGTCATGGTGATCTTTTTATTCCTTGGCCGGGCAACTGACACGCTAATTCCCGCAGTCGCGCTTCCTCTGTCATTGCTACTGACGTTTGTCGCGATGAAGATTCTCGGTTATAGCCTCGATAATCTCTCGCTGATGGCGCTCACGCTCGCCATTGGTTTTCTCGTTGATGACGCCATTGTCTTCCTCGAAAACACGGTACGCCTGATGGAAGAAGGCCGTAACGCCTTCGACGCCTCGATCGAGTCGGCCAAAGAGATCAGCTTCACCATCTTGGCGATGACGCTCTCTCTGGCGGCCGTCTTTATCCCTCTGGTCTTTATGAGCGGGCTAATGGGACGCATCTTCCGCGAGTTCTCGATCACCATCGTGATCTCGATTCTCGCCAGCGGCATCGTCTCGCTCACGCTGACGCCGCTGATGACGTCGCGGCTCTTGGGCAATCGCGGCGCGGGCGCGAAGAAGACCTGGATGGAGCGCGTCTTCGGTGCGCTCGAGCGCCGCGTGCTTGACGTCTATGGGCGGCAACTCTGGTTCTTTTTGCGCCATCGCTGGATCTCGGCTGTCACCTGGGTCGTTTGCCTCGCGGGCACTGCCTATCTCTTCTATGTAGTGCCGAAGGCATTCCTGCCTGTGGGTGATAGTTCTTTTATTCGTGGCGTATTGGTCGCGCAGGAAGGCACTTCGCCCGGCCAGATGCACCGCCTGCAGACGCAGGCAGAGAACATCATGAGGGCGAATCCTGCAGTGCGCAGTACCTTCACCATGAGCGGCAATGCTGCGTTCCTCGGCTCGAACCAGGCCTTCCTCATCGCCTTTCTCAAGCCACCCTCACAGCGTGCGCCGATCGAGCAGGTCGCTGGACAGCTCATGGGTGGAATCGCCACCACGATTCCCGGCACGGTTGCGTTCCTTCAGCCGAACCCGGCGCTCGAAATCTCCACCGGCGCGACCGCCAACGCGCAGGGTCAGTTTGCCTATGCGCTTTCTGGCATCGATGCGAAGGAGGTCTATGACACGGCTGACAAAATGATGGCGAAGATGCACCAGTATCCGGGATTTCTATTCGTGAACTCGGACCTCTACAATCACACGCCGAACTTGCAGGTCGATATTCTGCGCGATCAGGCGAAGCTCTATGGCGTGTCGGAGACTCGAATCCTCACGCTCCTGCATGACGCTTACTCGCAGAACTACAGCTACCTGATCAAAAAGGCGACGGATCAGTATCAGGTCATCCTCGAGGTCGCGGACGACAAGCGTTCGGGTCCGGAAGATCTCGGCAAGCTCTACATCAAGAGCGACGATGGTCAGCGGATGATTCCTCTGAATGCGGTGACGAGTTGGCATCCGGTGATCGGGCCGCAAGCTGTGAACCACATCAACCAGTTCACCAGCGTCACGATGTTCTTCAATCTGAAGCCTGGCTTTGCGATTGGTACTGCTACTGACTTCGTGGAAAACACGGCCAAGCAGATTCTTCCTCCTGGAGTGCAAGGCGCACTACAAGGCGAGGCTCTGGTCTTTCAGAACACGGTTCGAGATCTCGCAATCCTGATGGTCGTCGCCGTGTTCGTCATGTACGTGATTCTGGCAATTCTTTATGAGAGCTATCTGCACCCGATCACGGTGCTCTCGTCGCTGCCGGTTGCGCTGCTGGGCGGATTGCTCACGCTCTGGCTCTTCGGCGCGGAGGCTTCGCTGTATGCCTACATCGGCATGTTCATGCTGATGGGCATCGTGAAGAAAAACGGCATCATGATCGTCGACTTCGCCGAAGCCCGTGTCCGGCAAGGCATCCCCGACGACCAGGCAATTCACGATGCCAGCATGGAACGCTTCCGCCCCATCATGATGACGACCGCTGCCGCGCTGCTGGGCGCGATGCCGATCGCACTTGGCTATGGCGCGGACGGATCGTCGCGGCGTCCGCTTGGGCTCGTCGTAGTCGGCGGATTGATCGTTTCGCAGTTCATCACGCTCTTCGTGACGCCTGCGATCTATCTATACCTGGAAGAGTTCCAGCAGAAGGTGCTGGATCGCTTCTCGTTCTTCCGTTCGCCTCGCGAGGGCGTGCCTGCGCCGAGCTACGCGCTGCAAGAAGGGCATGGAGACTAATCCTATGAATAGCATTGTAAGTCGTCCTTATTTATCTCTCGCGGTTCTTACCGTGGCGGTTGTGAGCACTATCGGCTGTGCGGTCGGGCCCAACTACAAGCGGCCAAGCGTCGATGTTCCGGTTACTTATCGCGGAGCCCAACCCGAACAAACGACTGAGAAGTCGCCTGCGAGTGCTGGTGCACAGCAACCGGCGCAGTCTGCGGCGACCGCAGCGCAACCATCTGCGCAGTCGTCGGCTCGATCTTCCGCTCGGTCGCTTGGTGACGAGAAGTGGTGGGAGGTTTTCCAGGACCCGCAACTGCAATCCCTGATTCGCACGGCGCTCAAGAACAACTATGACGTCCGCATCGCAGCGACGCGCGTGCTTCAGGCGCAGGCGCAAGTTGGCATCACGCGGGCGAACCAGCTTCCAACCCTGAGCGCGGGCGGCAACATTACCAGCCTGCAGAGTCCACAGCTTGGACCGATCCCTTCCTACGAGCTCACGCAGGGACAAGTCGCGGCTTCCGCCGCCTGGGACCTCGATTTCTGGGGCAAATATCGGCGCGCGACTGAAGCTGCGCGCGCCAACCTGCTGGCAAACGAGTGGGCGCAGAAAGAAGTCGTGTCGACGCTGGTCGCTAATCTTGCGACTGCATACTTCCAGTTGCGGCAGTATGATCTCGAACTGGATATCTCGAATCGCACGCTCAGTTCGCGTCGTGACTCGCTCAAGCTGACGCAAAGCCTCGAGCAGCACGGCATCAACTCGCTCCTCGATGTGCGTCAATCCGAGCAGCTTGTCTACACGGCTGCTACAGAAGTTCCCGACCTCGAGCGCCAGATCGCGCAGGAGGAAAACGCCATCAGCATTCTGATTGGCAAGAATCCGGGAGATGTTCCGCGCGGTCTCAGGCTCACTGAGCAACCGCATTCTCCCGAAGTTCCGGCGGGACTTCCCTCAGCTCTGCTGGAGCGGCGCCCTGACATCCACCAAGCTGAAGCCAGCCTGATCGCTGCCAACGCGCAGATCGGCGTCGCTCGTGCTGCTTACTTTCCCGACATTGCGCTCACGGCAACTGCGGGTTATGAAAGTCCGGCACTGACGGACCTTTTCACCGGCCCTGCTGGAATCTGGAACATGGCTGCATCGCTGACGCAGCCGATTTTCCAGGGAGGCCGTCTAAAGAACAACGTGCGGCTGGCGCAGGCCGAGCGCGATCAGATGGTGCTGACTTACCAGCAGACGATTCAGGGCGCGTTTCGCGACGTCTCGAATGCGCTGGTTGCTTACCGCAAGGACCAGGAGACGAGAGAGCAGCAGCAACACTTGCTGGAATCGGCGCGCGATGCAGCGAGGTTGTCGCAAGTGCGGTTCAAAGCCGGAACAACGGATTATTTGGAAGTGCTGACGAACGAAACCAATGCGTTTTCGGCGGAGCTTGCGCTCGCGCAAGCGCAAGGCAACGAACTCATTGCGCTGGTTCAGCTCTATCAGTCTTTGGGTGGAGGCTGGGAATGAACTTCTCGCTCGATACTATATTTTCTCAGGCTTATCAGAAAACAACCGAGGTTCGCTGAGCGGATGACCTTTTAGCCGCTCCCGACCTTTTGGCCCTATTTCTTCGGCGCGAGCACCCTGCGGCGTGGGGTACACTATTGTCCGCACCATGCTCACTTCACGCCATTGGTTTTCTGCGCCAAGTGCCTCCGTCGCCGGACTCTCCCTGCTCCTCGCTTGTGGCTGCTCCAATTTCCGGGCGAGCAGCGCGGCTGCCTCTCGCCCCAGTGCGGTACCGGCGCATCTGTACACGGTCACGGAGGAAACCACGCGACGCCGGGTGCAAGCTGTGGGGTCTCTTTACCCGCTTGAAGAAAGCACTCTAAGCGCCGAGGTGGAGGGCCGGGTCTCGGAGGTTCTAGCCGATGTGGGGGACAGGGTCGAGGAGGGTCAGGCGCTGATTCTGCTCGATGAGCGGGAATTGCGCTTTGAGGTGGAACGGCAACAAGGGTTGGTGCGACAGGTGCGCGCCCAGCTTGGTCTTGGCCCGAAAGACCCGCCGCCGCAGGATTCGCACCAGTTGGCATCAGTCCGGAAAGCCGAGGCCGACCGATTCGATGCCCAGCGGAACTACGAACGGGCTCAGGCCTTGTTCAAAGACAATCTGATTTCGCAGCAACAGTTCGATGAGGTAGCGAGCCGATTTCAGAGTACCCAAGCCAGCTACGAGCTTGCGTTGCAGGAGATCGAACGTCTGAAGGCGTTGCTGATCTCGAGCGAAGCGAGCGAGCATCTCGCGGAAAAGAAACTGAAGGACGCAACCATACGGGCGCCCTACCCCGGTTCCGTGACGTCGCGTACCGTGCACCCCGGTGAGTATTTGAAAGTGCAGAGTCCAGTCATGGTGCTGGTACGCACGGACCGCTTGCGTGCGCGGCTGGCGGTCCCGGAGAGATGGGCGGGATGGGTGAAGGATGGGGCCGTGGTTGACCTGCGTGTAGAGGCGCTTCCGACTGATGTGTTTCAAGGCAGGATCACTCGCATCAATCCCGCAGTCTCGCAGGACTCGCGCACGTTCGAGGCCGAGGCGATCATCGAGAACCGTGAGGCTCGTCTCAAACCAGGCTTTTTTGTGCAGGCATCGATCCCCAGCGAAAAAGTGGAAAAAACGATCTCCGTTCCCGAGGCAGCGGTGAATTATCGCTATGGCGTGTACAAGGTTTTCCTGGTCAATGGGGATCGCGTCAACGAGCGCCAGATCAAGCCCGCGGGACAGACCGAAGATGAACAGGGACGGCGGTTCGAGGTTGCCGAAGGGCTCAACGCTGGGGACCGTGTAGCGACCGCTGCGTCGGGCGAGCTGCGCGATGGAGATCGCATTCAGGAATCCGGCGGCGCGACCGAGCCGGGAATGCGGTAGGGTGAAAGTCTCGTAATGAAGCTCGCCGAAATCTGCGTACGGCATCCCGTATTCACCGTCATGCTCATCGCATTTCTGGTGACCCTGGGTGTGTTTTCTTACCGCGGGCTGGCGGTAGATCTATTTCCCAAAGCAGATCCGGCGACCATCAACGTCGAGGTGGCGCTGCCTGGGGCTACTCCCGACGAGATGGTGACCGGCATCGTTCTACCGCTGGAAGATGCGATCTCCTCGGTGAGTGGCATCGATGAGATCAGCGTGTACGCCAGCGAAGGCAAGGCGGACATTACTTGCACCTTCGTTCTGGAGCGCGAGATCGAAGGCGCCGCGCAGGATGTGCGCGAAAAGGTGGCAGCGGCTATCAATCGGCTGCCCCGGGAAACGCTGCCTCCGGTCATCACAAAAGAAGACCCGCAATCGGACCCGATCATGACCATCCTGGTCAGCGGTCCCATGAGCCTGCGCGAACTGACCGAGATTGCAGACAAGCAAGTGCAGCGGGCCATTCAGCGGGTGGATGGGGTCGGAAGCGTTGAACTCAATGGCGGGCAGGCGCGGCAGATTCGCGTATTGCTCGACGCGCAAAAGCTGGCCTCCCACAATTTCACCGTGCTCGATGTGCGTGAGGCTTTGCAGCGCGAGAACATCGAGGCGCCCGGCGGCCGCATGATCAGCGGCCCACAGGAACTCGGGCTGCGGACTTTGGGACGTGTTTCCTCCGCCGATCAGTTTGGCGAAGTGATGCTTGGTACCCGCGGAGGCGTCCCCATCCGCATGCGGGATGTAGCCCAGGTGGAGGATGGCGCGGCTGAACTTCGCACCTGGTCGGCCTTGTTCCGGCAGGGAGACCAGGGGAAAGATGTGGTCGCGATTCAGGTCCTGCGCCAGTCGGGCGCCAATACCGTAAGAGTCGCCGACAATGTTCGCGCGCTGGTCGGCGAACTGAACTCCCAATTGCCCGCAGGTGTTCAACTGCTGATCGTGCATGACATTTCCGATTTCATCAAGGCGTCGGTGCACTCGTTGATCGAGCATCTGGTGCTGGGCAGCATTCTGGCGAGCGCAGTGGTTTGGATCTTCATTCGCAACTGGCGAGCCGTGCTGATTGCGGCCGTGGCCATCCCCGCCTCCATCATTTCTACATTCACCCTGATGAAGGGGATGGATTTCTCGCTCAACAACATCACTCTGCTGGCGCTCACGCTGGCGGTGGGGATCGTGATTGACGACGCGATCATCGTGCTCGAGAACATCTTCCGCTTCATGGAAGACAAGGGCCGCGACCGCTTCCACGCGGCCATCGAAGCGACGCAAGAGATCGGGCTGGCGGTAATGGCGACCACGCTTTCACTGATCATTATCTTTTTGCCCATCGCCTTCATGACCGGCTATGCCCGGAAATATGTGAACTCGTTTGGCTGGACGATGGCGATGGCAATATTGGTGTCGCTGCTGGTGGCGTTCACGCTGACGCCGATGATGAGTTCCCGGCTGCTGAAACTGGGCGGGCGCGAGAAGGAAGCGCATACCCATGGATTTCTCCATCGCGTCGAAACCTGGTATTTGCAGATGCTGCGATGGTCGCTCGCACACCGCGGCGTGATCGTGATGATTTGCGTTGCTACCTTTCTCTCGACCTTCGGGCTTTACCACCTGGTCGGTCGCGACTGGATTCCCACCGACGATCAATCGGAGCTGCAGAGTTCTTTTACGCTCCCGGAGGGTACCAGTCTGGCAAAGACAGTGCAGATGGCTACCGACATGGCGCACCGTGTCTCGGCCATGCCGGAGGTTTCCTTTGTGCAGACCTATACGCACGGCCCGACCAATCACGCGCATTTGTTTATTGGACTGGTGCCGCGCGGGCAGCGCAAGTTCACTCACCAGCAGATGGCGACCAAGGTGCGCGCCATCTTAGCGGAGTATCACAATGCCACCTACAACGTGCGCTTGCCTTCGGTGCTGGGCGGCGAAATCTATTTTCCGATCTCCGCCGTCATACGCGGACCTGATCTGAATCAACTCGCGGAAATCAGCAAGAAGGTCGCGGACCGTATGCATCAGTATCCGGACCTGGTCGATATCAATCCCAGCCTGAACTTGAACACGCCAGAATTGCAGGTCAAGGTGGACCGGCAGCGCGCGGCCGATATCGGCGTGCGCATGACCGACATCAGCGACGCCGTGCGGTTGTTCTATTCCGGCGAAGACGAGATCACACGCTTCAAGGAAGGTTCGGAACAGTATCCCGTGACAATGCAGTTGCTTCCCGAACAGCGTGACAATCCCGACGTGCTGAACCGCATGATGGTGCCCTCGAGCAAGCTGGGGCAGGTGCGCCTGGAGAGCGTGGCCGCCATCTCCCGAGGCTTTGGGCCAGCCACCCTCTGGCGGTATAACCGCGAGTTCGAGGTCAGCGTATATGCCAATATCGCTTCGGGATACCCGCTCGATCTGGCGGCCGCGCATACCATCGGCTCGATCAAGGAAGTAGGACTGCCCGCAGGCTACTCGTATCTGTTCTCGGGTCAGGTAAAGGTTCTCGAAGAGACAACCTGGAACCTGCTATTGGCAATGCTGCTTGCTTCGGTCTTTATGTACATGGTGCTGGCGGCTCAGTTTGAGAGCTTTTCGTATCCGTTCATTATCATGCTCACCCTGCCGCTCAGCGTTCCTTTCGCGCTGTTCTCACTTTGGATCACGGGACGCGCCTTGAGTCTATGGAGCGCATTAGGCATGTTTCTGCTGCTTGGAATTGTGAAAAAGAACGGAATTCTGCAAGTCGATTACACGAACCGGCTCGTTGCCGGCGGCATGCCGGTGCGCGACGCCATCCTCGAAGCGAATCGGGTGCGCTTACGCCCCATCCTGATGACAACGCTTTCGATTATCGCTGGGCTGATTCCGGTCGCCATCGGAATTGGGGCAGGTTCAGAACAGCGCGCGTCGATCGCTGTGACCATCATTGGCGGCCAGACTCTTTGCCTTCTCCTGACCTTGCTGGTGGTGCCGGTTGGCTACTCGTATCTGGCGGAGTTGCAAGCGGCGCCGTGGCGCCAGTGGGTAGCTCGCGCCCTCGAACGCACACGTGGCATTAGTCCAACAGAAGGCGACTGAATTGTCAGCACGACCACGAAAATGCTGTGACAGCTAGCATAATAGCCCGGACAGGAAGGTTCTTCTGGGCGCAAAGGTGGGGAACGCCTGTAGGCCGACCCGCGCTTCGCATGCGACATACCAACAAACGGTAGTTGCGATTGATTGATCAATTCCATCGCGCGGTTGCAATTTGCTCTCACTCACCCCTAGCCGCGGCGCGCGCCGCTTCTTCCAACGCCTTCATCGCCATGAGATACGGCCGGGGACCATGGCTCACCCTTGCGACACCATGCTCCGCTAGTACGCGCATGGAGGGAGTGGCGTCGCCGACCATGATATTGAGCGGTAAAGGCGACTCCTTAGCCAAGCGCGCGATCAAAGTGATATCCGTCAGACCAGGCGCGAAGAGGCCATCCGCACCAGCTTTCGCATATGCGTGCGCTCGCTCGATGGCCTCAAGCATCATCGCAAAGTCATGCTGTCCGGCAGGGCTTTGGAAAAAGACATCTGTCCGCGCATTGATGAAGAAGCGGGCATTGGCAGCTTCGGCCGTTTCACGAGCGTGCTGGATGCGAGCGCTTTGATCGGCTGTCTCGCGGAGTTTTCCGTTCGCCGGAAAGCTGTCTTCTAGGTTGCAGCCTACGGCGCCCGCTTCGATCGCCAAAGCGACGGTCTCACCAACCACTTCCGAGGCGTCGCCATAGCCGCTTTCCAGATCGATCGTCACCGGTAGATCCGTTGCGCCGACGATCCGGCGCAGATTGTCGATCGCCAAGGCGAGCGGAATGCGCTCGCCATCGGGGAAGTTGTTTGCACTGGCCACAGACCAACTGCCAGTCGCGATCGCCTTCGCACCGCCCGTGGCGACCGCTTTGGCACTGCCTGCATCCCAGATGTTGAACAGGACGAGCGGCTTTCCGGCGATATGCAGCGCCCGGAATTGCTCAGCCTTACGCGTCTGATCGGTCATTTTCTTCTCCTGACAGATTGGCTACGATGAAACGCCTGAAGCCATCACTGCGCTTTCTGTTGTGTTACTTGCCAGTGTTCGCGTAGTTCTTTGTTGAATTCCTCCGAACGTTCTTCGGGAAAGAAGATTCTGGCGTCCTTGAATTCAACGCGGCGCCGGGTGCCGGGAATGTTGTCGGCCAGCCAGCGCGACCATTTCACATCGAAATACACATCATCGGTCCCCCACACGATCAGCGTCGGCACCTTCAATGTTCTCAGCTGTGGTTCAATCGCGAGTGTGTGCTTATTGTCGAAGGCTGCGAGAAAGCGTTGCAGATCGCGAGTGCGCTGCTCGCTCCTGACGAACGGACGCAGATATGTTTCGATAATGTCGTCACTCACCTGCTCCGGGTGTTCATACGCGGGCCCCAAAGCTTGCGGTGATCGATAAATGCTCTTGTCCGACAGCATCGCGTCTAGCGTTCCCCGTAAACCGCCGCCGGCCGCCATCGCCAGAAAGGGCTTGAAAGCCTCGGGCGGCCAGTTATCCTGGGTGTCGCAGTCGGTTAGCGTAAGGCTACGCACGCGCGCCGGATACAATACAGAGAAAATCTGCGCAATACCGCCACCGCTGTCGTTGCCGATGACATCCACTTGATCGATGTTCAAGGCATCGAGGAATTCCCCAAGCATTTTCGCATTGGCCGTCACCGATACGTCCTGATCTGGCGCGATTTCGGTGTCGCCATGCGCAAGTAGATCCACAGCGATGCACCGCCGGATATCGGACATATTCGTTAGCTGATGACGCCACAGATGCCCGTTCAGCAAAACCCCATGCACGAACAACGCGACCGGTCCTGCACCCTGCTCCAAGTAGCTGATACGGCCCGACGCGGTCTGCACGCTATGCCGGATCGGAAATGGTTTCCTTCCCTGCATGGCTCAGCCCCTCCTCGCCGCTGTCGCGGAAACGTGCGCTTCCTTCAACTTTTGTGAGCAATCATCACAACACACCTCAACCGATCTTTCCGCCAATCTTGACCTTGATGGGATTCGCATCGAGCTTGCAGTCGCAAGCCGCACAGGTTTTGTCAACCATGACATCGCTCTCCAATACCGGAAGTCCCGGTGAGATCAGTAGGCCACGCAGGAAGAGAGAGCCGCTGTCAGAATCTTTAGCGATTTGCTTGGACGGGCGCTAACGACGCAGCGCCGACTGTCTAAACTCGGAGGGAGAACGGCCGTAAGCGTCCCGGAACGCGGCGCTGAAATGACTGTGGCTGGAAAAGCCGAGGTCCAAGCTTAGCGTGGTTAGGTCATCATATTGCGCGAGAAGGTCCAGCGCCCGCGCGAGCCGTAATCGCAATTGGTAGCGGTACAAGGGCAGACCTTCCACTTGCTGGAAAACCTGGGTGAGGTAAACGGGAGATCCGCGCACTTCGGCGGCGATCTCGGCCAACGTCCAACGCCGCGCCAGATCGCTCGTCAGCACCAGCTTGACCCGGTCTACCAACCGCTGCCGGCCCACACTGGCGCCCGCCGCGTGCGTGGTACGCGGTCCCAGCGCTCGCGTCACCAGGGTCAAGGCCAGGCTCTCTGCTTCCAAAGGCTCCGCGATCTTCTGGCGCAAGCTGTGCCGCAGCAACGCCACGAGCGCTTGAGCTCGCGCATCAATCCTTAGACGCTGCCGCCGAAATGCGAGCGTGGCGCTGCCGCACAGAAAATCAGGTGGCGCCAGTTCACACAGCTGCGCCTCGTTGATGGCCAGCGATAGACTGGCATCGCCCCCCGGCACGGGATGGCTAACCCGGTAGCCTTCGTTGGCGTTGAAAAACAAAACCTGGTTCGCCTCGGCTACGGCCTGATCTTGTCCAAGATGGCGTACATAGACGCCGCGATACCCAAACACGAGTTCTGTGGCGGTCGCGCACTCTTCCGCGCCCTGGGGCCGACAGTTGCCCTGACAGTGCACGTCTCGGATGGTAACGGTCGGAGATTTCAGCAGAGTTTGGGCGCTAAACTCAGGCACGCGCTTAGTTTCGTCTCTTGACGGCATACTCGATCACTAGTCGTATATCAAAGAGCATATCGCTTATCCGCCTTTGGGGACATGGTGAATGAGCGATGGTGAAAAAGTCAGACGGATGCAATTCTTGGCCTTTCAAAGGCACATTTCACTTCGGCTGACAGAGCCAAGACCGCTAGAAGTAGTTCGCTCGCGCCATCACGAGATCAGTACTGGGAAGTCGGCATGGCGGAAGCGATTCTGCGATTCCGTGCCTACCAGTTCCTGCCGATGGCAGGCAGTGAACGCGAGCACTCACACCCAAACCGACTGTAATGTCGCCTACGGAAGTTGCACAACTTTCGACGATAGGCCCGGAAAATCCACGCGTTCTCCTGCGTGGAATGGGAGCCCAGACCTAAGATTCTTGGAGCGACGGGGTGCGCCGGGCCACAAGTCCTGTTCAGAAAAGCGTGGTTGTTCCGAGTACATGCAAGGTTTGATCTCAGCTATGCCCGGTTCCCGGTCAATCCCGCAGCAAAGAGAAGTGGTCCACGATGGTTTAAAGATCGATTCTTTGACAGGTGTTGGCCACCCGGAAGCGAAGGGTGCAAGAAAATAACAATGCCCCTACAAGCAACAGCAGTGCGGATTGAAAACGTGCTTGCACGACCAATAAACACTATCTAGAACTAACTGTAGGTTTCACCATGAGTTGCCGGAAAAGTGTGTTTTAGAATCCCCACTCTCTCCGACAGACAGTCTGAAGTGCAGAGAAATCTCCCTGACTCTCTCTTGAAATCGCGCGCATCGCCGCGATTTCGCGCCGGGAAGTAATTCCGCCAACCGTCGGCAACTTGGTACCACGCGGGAGTGCCAGCAATGGCACCCGGCGGTGAAAGCCAATTATTGTCTTACTCCCCTCGCGGGTTCTTTCGCAATGACTCCTCTTTGACTTGTGTGAAGCCTAGGTCCTAAGATCAGCCGGATGATCGAGGAGACCATTTCGCACTACCGCGTTGTCGAAAAGCTCGGCGGCGGTGGGATGGGTGTGGTTTACAAGGCCGAAGACTTGTCTCTGGGCAGGTTCGTCGCCCTGAAATTTCTGCCCGATAGCGTGTCGCAGGATGTGGCGGCGCTCGAGCGGTTCCGGCGCGAAGCGCGGGCCGCCTCGGCGCTCAACCATCCCAACATCTGCACCATTCATGAGATCGGCGAGGGCGATGGCGTCCGCTTCATTGCCATGGAGTACCTGGAAGGTACGACGCTGAAGTATGCCATCGCGGGCCGCCCGATGGAGGCCGAAACTCTCCTCGCGTTGGCGGGGGAGATCGCGGATGCTCTGGACGCGGCGCACGCGGCGGGCATTATTCATCGCGACATTAAGCCGGCAAATATTTTCGTTACCAAGCGAGGGCACGCGAAGGTTCTGGATTTCGGCCTTGCGAAAATAGATGATCGCAATTCTTCGGCGAGCCAGATCGCGGACGCGAACACTCTTTCGAAACACGAGGATTTGACTGGCACGGGAGCCACTCTGGGCACGGTTTCCTACATGTCGCCCGAGCAGGTGTTGGGCAAACCGCTGGACGCCCGCACGGATTTATTCTCGTTCGGCATTTTGCTTTACGAAATGGCGACCGGCACGCTGCCGTTCCAGGGCGAAACCTCGGGCGCAATTTTTGACGCGGTTCTGCATGGAACTCCGGTTTTGCCGGGACGATTGAATCCGCAGATCCCGCCGGAAGTTGAGAGAGTGATCGAGAAGGCGCTGGAGAAGGATCGTGAAGTTCGCTACCAGCACGCCTCAGAAATGCGAGCCGATTTGGCGCGCGCGCGGCGGGACACGGGGTCTGGTTCGTCGAGAAGCGCGGCGGTGGCGATTCCCGCGCCCAAGTCGAATGCACGTTGGATTTGGGCATTCGGTGCAATTGCAATACTGGTGCTGGTTGGATTGCTAGCGTGGCGCTTGCGCGAGGCGCTGCGACCAGGTGCGCAAAAGGCTGCAGGGGCCCCCGTAACCATTGCTGTCTTGCCTTTCCAGAATCTCGGTGGGGACAAAGAAGAAGATTTTCTGCGCATGGCCCTGCCCGATGAGGTTTCGACGACCTTGAGTTCAGCGCGAACGTTGTCGATTCGTCCCTTCGCGACGACCGGAAAATATGCGGCGGGAGACGTCGACGTCCAGCAAGCTGGAAAGGAAATGCACGTCGGCCGGATCGTGATGGGGCATTACCAGAAGGTTCGTGCTCAACTTCAGTTGACCATGGCGGCGATCGATGTCGGCGACGATCGCGTGATGTGGCAGGAGACCATGATTGTTCCAGCCGAGGATCTGGTGGCAATGCGCGAGCAAGTGACGTCGCGGGTGAGGCAAGGCCTGATTCCCGCGCTCGGTGCGGCAAGCACCGAAGCAGAAGGCGGTACGCGTCCAACCAATGAAGAGGCCTACGACCTGTACTTGCGCAGCGTCGCACTGGCGCACGATGGCGATCAGAATCGGGAGGCGGTCCGAATGCTTGAACGGTCGGTCGGACTCGACGCGACATTCGCGCCGGCCTGGTCTGCTCTGGGAAAGCGCTACTACTACGAAGAAGAATATGGACCCGGCGCGACTGGTGTCATGACCCGCACCTTGCCAACGCTACGCCGCGCGCTCGCTTTGGATCCGAATCTAGAGGATGCGGCGCAGCAGATCGTCAGTCTCGACACCGATGCCGGCAAGCTGGTTCAGGCCTACCGTGAAGCAAAGGAGATGGTCGAGAAGCGCCCGCAGAGCGGTTTTGCCCACTTCACCTTGTCGTATGTGCTGCGATATGCGAGCTTGAGCAAGGAGGCAGCGCAGGAATGCGACACCGCCCTTCGGCTGGATCCCGGAAATTACCAGTTCCGCTCGTGCTCGAGCGTGTTCTACCTGACCGACGATTTCGACCATGCGCGGCAGTTCTTGAATGCTGACGCGGGATCGGAGTGGACGAATAATGTCGAGGTTGCCCTGCTGCTGCGCGAGGGACGGAAGAGCGAGGCGATAGAGCGTTTACACCGGATGCCGGAGAGCGCGTTCTTCCATACGCGCGCTTTGGAGGCTTGTTATTCTACTCCCCGGCCTCCGGGATCCGAACAATTGCTGGAGGAAGCTGCAAAGGCGCTCTCCACGTTCTCCGACCCGGAACCCAGGTACAGCCAGGCCGGTCTGTTCAATACTTGTCTGGGGAACGCCTTCACTGCTCGAATTGTGAAATCAGCGATTGACGGCGGATATTGCGCGTACGATTACCTGCAAGTCGATTCGATGTTAAAAGAATTTCGTAAGTCGTCGGAATATCCCGCCCTCCTTGCCGAAGCCAAACGATGCCAGGATCTTTTTCTGGCAGAGCGGGACCACCCAGTCCACTAAGGGAAGCCTTTGCTTGCTTCTTTTGTTAGAGCCCGGGTGCTGAGCCATAGGTGGCCGCCTAAGTCCCTGAGAAGACGTGAGAGCCACGCGAATCGTGGGTTGAAATCGTGGGTTCACGCGGCAGGGGCCGGTAGAAGCTGACGCTTGATCGGCGCAATGTGGCGCACCGGGTAATTTTCGGTGCCTGAAACGCGGTCAGAGTGGTAGAACTCACACCCAAAAGCAAACTCCATCTGCGGAACGTGCTGCATGTTCTTTTTGAGTGTGCTGCCCGCTGGGAACTCATCGAAGAAAATCCCCTCACCCGAGTGCGGCAAGGCGGAACGAGGTTAGCCGAACCGGATGTACTCACGGCGGAAGAGTTTCGTGCACTACTCGCGGAACTAACCGCAGAGCCTTATCGCATGATGGTCATTCTGGCGGGATGTCTAGGGCTTGCCCGTTCCGAGTTCGTTGGCCTCAAGTGGGCCGACATTGACTGGGAATTGAAAACCGTCAGCGTGCAGCGCGGAGTAGTGCACTGCCACGTTGGCAACCCGAAAACGTTGGCCTGTAGAAAATCCATCCCGCTCGCTCACGATCTGCTCACAATTGTGAGCGCGTTTCGTGAGCGGTCTGCATCGTTTGCCCCAAAGCTCGGATGGTCCGCCGCTGGCTCTAGCGTCACTTTCTGACTTCCCTAATCTGCATGCAGTTTTTCTTGCCGCACTCGGTCTCCGGCCTCGCATTATTAACAGCAGATCAATGTGCCGAGTGTCTCTTCTCGGTGTTCGAAATCTGGGAGGGCCTTTGTAACTGCGAAAACGCCTTAGGCCCCTGTCGCTATAGGCTGGCGATGTTTTTGACTTGCTAGTCGTGGAGAACGATGTTTAGAAGCGAACTATGAACTTGCAGGCCGTCCGCACCATAGTCAAGGAAGCCCAGCTTTCTAAACCGGTTCATGAAAAAACTAACGCGCGATCGGGTTGTGCCGATCATTGCTGCCAGAGTCTCCTGACTGATCTTGGGAATTACCGTCTCAGGCACGCCTTCTTTTCCGAAGTGAGCCAATAAAAGCAGTATCCTAGCCAGCCTCTTTTCACTGGAATTGAAAAGTTGGTCGACCAGATCCTCTTCGTAGCGGATGTTCCGTGCCAGCAGATACGCCACGAAGAGATCCGAGAACGTTTGTTCCCGGTGCAGCGCGAGCATCATCGCTTTTTTGTCAATTTGCAGAATTTCGCAATCCGTAATGGCGGTTGCGGATCCCATGCGGAGCGGCTGTCCAGCCAGGCACCCTTCTCCGAAGAACTCTCCCTCACTCAAGATTCCGAGCGTTGCTTCCTTGCCAGCCTTGGATACGACCGTCAGTCCAACCTTACCATCCTGAATGTAGAAAACTGCGTCCGCCACGTCGCCCTGCACGAAGATCGCGTGTTTCTTAGAGAAGGCCACAACTTTTCGTCCTGCACCAATAGTGTCCAGGAACTTCTTAGGGTCGAACCCACGACCGTTATTGCCGGATTTGGGTTGATGCGCCAAACGTTTCTCCGAGGTTCAGCTACACTCCCTGAAATCATCCCCGAATCAAGGCCTCGGAAACTGCTCACTTTTGCACACAAATGGGGAAAAACCAGCGCAAGGAGAAATAGAAACCTGCCGTCTGGCTTAATCGTGTTGAAAATGAGCAATATTGAGCAGTTTCCAGCTGCGGAACGCTGCATTATGCGGCTGTGAAGACCAAAGAACTCACTCCTAAACAGATATTAGCCGTGCGGTGCTCCACCTGTGGTGCAGCCATAGGGGAAGGTTGTGAACTGCATACGGGTGCTTTGAGGACAGAGGCGCATCGCGAGAGAAAGCTTTCAGCGAGCGAAGCCGCGGAAAGAACAAACAAAGCTCGCGGTAAGGGGTAGAGCGCGCTGCGCTAGTTGGGCCTTGCCAGAACTGCCTGACCTCTGCTTAGAATTGGACAGTCCCATTCCAAATACTTTGGCAAGTTCTTGAATCTCAACAAATCGAAGAGTTAAACTTTGCCGCCCTTGGCGGCCTTGGTGGCGAGTTCCTGGGAGAGCTTGTGCGCGTTCATGGAGTGCTCGAGCGCCTGCTTGCTGAGTTCGTGAGCACTTAGATGATCTCCCTTACCGTGCGCGACTGCAGCAGCGGCGTGCGCATGGGCGGCAAGATTGTGAAGCTCTGCGATTCGATTGTGCGAACTGGTTGGCATGGCGTTCTCCTAGCCGTTTGGATGGATGCTCCCAAGGGCACGATTCGGTTTACTCGGGGGCCTAGCTGGCGTTGCGATACTCTTCAGGGACGTCATCTTCCGGGACCTGCCGCGTAGTAACTTCGGACACGTCCGGGTTCTTCGCGTTCTCCACACCATCTACGGCATCGGCTTCGAAGGCATTGCCCTCCTCGACTAGTTCCTGGACGCTCTCGGAGTCCGCACCAGCGATATTTGATATTCCCTGAAGGTCACCTGATTGCCCAGCCGAATCGGGCCCGAGTTCACTTTGATCACCTTGATTTTTCGCAACCATACCTGTCAATCCTTTGCCTGAGATGTGGTATCTGCAAATATCAACCACTTTATCTATTTAACCATCGATGCAGCTAGATCGACGATGGGGACCTCAGCGCAGTTTGTGAAATCCCCATGTTTACGCGATCGATTTCGTGCCTTTGAACCTGCTTTCGCTAGGCCGCGACGGCTTCGGGCGTGTGCAATGTGCAATAAAGAGGATGAGTGCTCTCAAGGATCTCTTTCGCTTTGGCCACTTCCGCGGCCGTTCCATGGGCGATGACCAGGAATTGATCTGTCTTGAGCGCGGTTTCGTACTTTACGATGCTGTCTTTTGGAATTCCGATGCTGTAGAGACCAGCGCCCAGAGCGCTCAAACCGCCAACTACCACTGCACCTTCCAACGCTCCGACGATCCACGCCACTAACGGTCCCGCCACAAGGATTGGACCAAGCCCCGGAATCATAAAAAAAGCAGACCCGAATAGGAGTCCCCAAAAGCCTCCCCAGAATGCGCCCATCTTGCCCCAATGCTTCATGCGGTCGCCCGTGTTGTAGTAGCCGACCACTTGCTCGTCGGTGTGGTAGCCCTTCCCTACGATCGACAATTTGTGCATGTCGACTCCGCCGCGCTGGAGTTCCTTGACTGCCAGATCGGCATCGGTATGTTGGCGGTAAATTGCAACCACTGAGTTTTCTATGGACATTTGTTCATCTCCTCGGCATCCTGCCGTTGTTCTCGGAACGTTAAGTAAGGTCAGTCCGCACTATGACAGCGCCGACCAAAAAGAACTGTCCGCTATTGCTCACCGTCGTTGAAGGACCGCATGTGCCATGCCGCGACACATGATCAACTGTGCGTGTGCGACCCACCATTGGTAAGAACCACTTTGAGCGCGCCCTCTTGGGCTGCATTTCCAAACGTGTCATATGCCTTCATGATGTCGTTCATCGTGAAGCGGTGGGTTACAAGTTTGCCCGGCTGCAACTTGCCCGAGCGCACAACCTTCAGCAGCATCGGCGTGGTCACCGTGTCGACCAGGCGCGTGGTAAGAGAAATGTTGCGATCCCAGAGTTTCTCCATGTGGAGTTCCACTGGCTTACCGTGAACGCCCACGTTCGCGATCCGTCCGCCGGCGGCGACAATGGCTTGGCAGATATCGAAAGTGGCGGGAATTCCCACCGCCTCGACGGCTACGTCGACACCCGCTCCCTCGGTCAGTTCCATCAATTGATGAGCAGCGTGTCCATCTGTACTGTTGATGACAGTGGTTGCGCCGAGCTTCTTTGCGACCGCGAGGCGGTTCTCGTCGAGATCGATCATAAAGATCGCCGCCGGTGAATAGAATTGCGCCGTCAGCAGAACGGCGAGCCCGATCGGTCCCGCGCCCACGATGGCAACCGTGTCACCCGGCTTCACCTGGCCGTTCAGGACGCCGCACTCCAAGCCCGTCGGCAAAATGTCGCTCAGCATCACAAGGGCTTCTTCGTCGCCGTCCGCTGGGAAGCTGTACAGACTGCCGTCGGCATGTGGAACGCGTACGTACTCGGCCTGGCTTCCATCGATGGTGTTGCCTAGAATCCAGCCGCCATGTCGACAGTGGGAATACATGCCCTTCCGGCAGAAATCGCACTTCAAGCAGGCGGTGACACACGAGATGATGACCTTGTCTCCAACGTGGAACTCCGACACGCCCGTTCCGACTTGTTCAACTATGCCAATGCCCTCATGGCCAAGAATGCGGCCATCGGTCACCGACGGAAGATCTCCCTTCAGAATGTGAAGGTCGGTTCCGCAGATGGTTGACGTGGTGATACGAACAAGGGCGTCGCCCGGATCCTGAATGGTGGGGCGCGGCTTGTCCTGCCAGGCACGCTTGCCCGGGCCGTGATAGACCAGCGCTTTCATGGTGGTGCTGGTGCGTGCGGTGCTGGCGCTCGCCGGCGCGTGTTCGAGTTCAGCGGTTGTCATTGATATTGCCTCCCGAAGCGGTCAATGCTTCTTTGATTCAAATGTCGCGATTTCTCAATTCTGCAAACCGGAAGAAACTGGACGGTCATTAGAGACATTCAGGTTCGGCTGGACGTACGCGCGCCGGCGACCGTCAACGCGATCCCGCCAGCAATCAGCACTCCGCTCATGATTGGCGACACGCGTTCACTGTGACTGGTTTGGACGCCGATGTTTATGTCCCCGGCTTTAATTCCATGCGTCTCGGTATGAGGAATCGGCACGACCAGGGATACGATCCCGAGCACGATCAGGACGATTCCTGTAACCATCAAGATCTTCATCAACGACTCCTCTCGGTCACGCCTCTTGCGCAGACGGACAAATCGAATCGCATCCGGACAACTGTGCGATTGTGGGCAATAGCTGGCTGGCCATGTGCTTCTTGGTTACAAAAGCGTCTACCAGTCTCAGGACCTGGTGCGGGACGTCCGCTAATGCGGAAAGCATGATGATTGGCGTTTGCGGTTTGAGCCGCCTCATTTCAAGGGCAACTTCTTGCCCGTTCATTACGGGCATAAGGTAGTCAATGATTACAACGTCAACCGGATGCATGGAAGCCAGTTCTAACCCTCGGCCGCCGCTGGCCGCCGCCAGAACCGTGTACCCGAACGTCTCCAGGAAGGATTTCTCGCACTCCAGCACTTCTTCGTTATCGTCGATGCACAGAACAACTGAACTCGGGATTCGCGGAAGGCCAGATAGGGACATGGTTCACCTTAGTGAACCAATTGTCACAATACACAGTTAAGAAAGCTGTTCAAAAGTGCTCACACCTACGTCAGGCTAAAGGGCGCTGGCGCGACAGCAGGGGTCGAGTTCACGGGAGCGATTGCATCTGCTACCGGTTCGTCCGTTGGCCCAAATGGGTCGTCTGGTTGGCGGATAAACTCCCCGGTTGAGCCATCCACTGGGTAATCGCTGTCCTCAAGACCACGAACGAAATTGTCGACCGAGCTTGGATTCTCAAGCGAACGAACTGTTGCTCTTGCCATACTGGCCTCCACGTGGCGGTAACTGGAAAATGCGGTCAGGCATTTATGGGTTGGCGGGCTGCGTTCTTCCCGGCAGTCGGGATGGGAAACGCCGCGCGAGCAGGTGGCATGCGAACGGCACAGGCTCGTACGAAG
Organism: uncultured Acidobacteriaceae bacterium; assembly: GCA_963821295.1. GTDB lineage: Bacteria > Acidobacteriota > Terriglobia > Terriglobales > Acidobacteriaceae > Acidiflorens. Next base: position 286,791 of record CAWGDB010000008.1, read on the forward strand.
GTTCTCATATAAGACTGCGCAACCTGGTTCCACACCATGTGACGGGCATGAACGTAGGCACGTTCGCGCATTTCCTGGCGGGCCGCATCGTTGTCCAAAAGCTCAATTGTCGTACCTGCGATAGCGGCTGGATCCTCGAAAGGAACCAGCGCCCCGCGCCCATCGGCCAGGAGCTCGGCGGCGTGCCAGTACGGAGTCGAAATGATCGCCTTCCCTGCCCCCATGGCATAGGCGAGCGTTCCGGATACAGCCTGTGCCTCGTAACGGTACGGCGTGATGTAAATGTCGGCCGAACCAACCAGCGAAGCCATTTCCTGAGGGCTGACAAACCGGTTGTGAAAGACCACGTTCTCCTCAACTCCCAGCTCCTTCGCCAAAGCCTGTAACTGCAGGCGATATCGATCACCCTCGCGGCACCTGACATGCGGATGGGTAGCACCTGCGATTATGTAGACAACATCGCGATGCCGGGACAAAATGCGCGGCAAAGCTTGAATCACGTTTTCGAATCCCTTGTTTGGAGACAACAAGCCGAACGTGAGCAGGACCGTTTTTCCGATTGAAAACGAATCTTTGGACGAAACCGGTTCCACAAAAGGCAAGTCGGGAATGCCGTGAGGAATCCGTTCAATTTTTTGGCCTGAGATCCTGAAAACATCTTGCAGAAACTGCGAAGAGTGCTCGCTCATTACAATCAGACGGTCGGAGTGCGCGGCGATCTCCTGCAGGACGACTAGCTGGTCGATGCTTGGCTCACGAAGAACGGTATGCAGAGTTGCCACGACTGGCATTTTCAGGCCCTCCAGCAGGCGCAATATGTGGCTGCCGGACTTCCCTCCAAAAATTCCATATTCGTGCTGCAAACAGACCAGATCGACATTGTTGGAATTTAGAAAGTCGGCGGCAGCTTGATAGGAGGAAAGGTCGCTCTCGGACATCTCGAATCGCACGCGCGCGGGGTAGCTGTATGGCGATTGCGAATCATTGACGGCCACTACGAATACTCCAGCGTCCCCGTATTCGGCAGTAATCGCGTTACACAAATCCGTCGTAAAGGTCGCAATTCCACATTGTCGTGGGAGGTGGTTCCCAATCACCGCTATCCGCATTGGATGCGACCGTGCAGGTATCGCTTGCAGGGAGGACCCTGACTTCCTTTCGAACACCAGAGGACTCGCCTTGACGCGCATCAGGGTGTTTGGGGTCAAACTTCCGGAGCGGTTAGGCTCTAACATGGCTGGCTCCTTAGCCGACAAAAAATGGAGCGGTGCCGCCACTTGAACATGCAGAGTCATCTGAATGACAAACAGCGGCAGCCCAATGCTCCAAGTTCTTGCTTCTACTCGTTCTCTCTAGCCTGAGCTTTTGCCCCGCGAACTTCCGCCAGGAACGGCTGGCCCGCGGCGGTAACTGGCACTTTGCCCAACAGCAGCTCGCGAGTTGTGACGTGGCGTCCATAAATCGCTCGCCGGGAATCACTGTCCTGACGGAGCGATGCACCTTCCAGGGTGAGCCCTGCGAACGCACCTTTGGCACGCGAGTAGGTCAGGATCTCTGTATCCATCTTCCAGTCCGTACCGGCCTCGGCATGCCGCCCAACCGGACCCGCCGCGGCGGAAGCGTCCCCTCCAATTTGGAAATTACTGGAGAGCAACCTTTGCATCGCCTTATCATTCTGAAAGATCATTACTACGTCGACAGCTTCAACACCGATCTGCAGGCCCCAGCTGCCGCCCGAAATCGTGATGAACGCCGGCGCGCTCCAGCCATCGGCCGTGCGACAGGTGGCTACGCCTTTACCTTCCTTAGCTCCGAAGATAAAGCCGCCTTTGACCATGTGCGGTATGACCGCTACGCACTTGGCGTGCTCCAGCACTTCCTCCGGGATTCCCTTGTCAGGCATTCCCATAATTTCGTGCATCACACTGGTGGCATTTTCCAGTCGGTCGGTGGCGTCTTCCCGCGCCGATCCCGCCCAACACACCGTGCCGAGACTCAACATCGCAAGTACGAACAATACTTTCTTCATGTACAACCTCCTGATTTCTTGCCTCGGCGCCGCAACTCCGGCTTCGCGCCGCATATACAATCGGGCACAATTTTTCTCGAAGTGCTGGTCTGCGAGGTCGATTCCCACGTTACCAAAGCTGGATTCGAAGGTCTGAGCAATAATGCTCACTTGCGCAGTACGGTCGAAGGCTTCTGTCCTGTTCTGCAGTTCTGCGCGAGTTTCAGTGTGAACCAATGTGGGAGTGACATTGTCACATTCGACAGGTGGTCAATTTTGCTCAGTCCTCGGACAGCCACGAGATTTAAAAAAGTGGCAGCCCTCAAAGAGTCGCAGAAGAGCCGCAATTCTTTACGAGGGCGAAGGAGCAAATATGAAAACCAGCACGAAAGACCAAATCAAGGGCAGCTTCCACGAGGTGAAGGGGACGATCAAGGAAGCGGTCGGAAAGGCCACGGATGTCCCCTATTTGAAAGCCGAGGGGAAAGCCGAAAAAAAGGCGGGCAAAGTTCAACAGCGGATTGGACATGCCAAGGAAGTCGTCGCAAACTTGAAAGAGCAGTTGTCAGACTTGAAGAAAACTGGATAGAGCCATCGAAAATCAACTGGCAAAGTTGAGAGGGCGGAAGGCGATAAAACCTCGCGGCGCTATCGAATGTCAAGTTTTTCTGGCCGTCGCGTTTCTTCGGAAAACCCTTCGTTGTGAGATTGAGAATACTCAACTACGGGTGCTGTACTTCGCTCTCAGTTTGTTGAAGGTTAGCGCCGATTCGGCGGTTGTCTTGCGTGGCCGCTGCCCTTGATACGTCCTTCCGTGCACTCTTGCTTGGTGCGCCCTTGGGCCACCGAATACCGGCTGAAGGTTTTTCTCCCTTAAATTTGCCGGCAACGATGTAGCTGCTCTGCCCATCCGGCCGTTCTGCACCCTGGGAATTGTCCCAACTCGATTCAGGTCTGACTCCGAGTCCGGCTGCAGTGCTGATATCAACCTCTCCAGTGATGGTCAAATTCTCAGCCTTTTGATACGCGCGAATGCTGGCTCGGGTCTGGAGACCGAAGACGCCATCGATCTTGCCTCGGTAGAGGCCTTTGTCGCGCAGAATCTCCTGCATCTTGCAGATCTCGTTCTTAGTGACAAAGGTCGGAACTCCTTGCTTGCCGGAGTCGGATCCTGCTGCGCTTCGCAGAAAGCTTTGCACCAACATCCCGGCCGTCAGAAGTGTGAGGGCTAGACCCGCCCACCTGACTTTCCTTGTGAGAAACATAACTTCTCCTTGCGCCGCCTGACGATGGCCGCCTATCCGAAAACGCAACCGGTTGATGATTTGCGGCCTTATGAAGACCGGCACGCCGGGGCAAATCGCACCGGGTCGGCCCTGTTCCGAAAGCGCACAGGTTGGGCGGCTGGCTGAGCCGGCGAACTGCGCCTTTGCGATACCGATAGATTCGCTCAATTGCTCCAGCAATACTGAGCAGAACGACTCATCTCTTCACATGGCCCAGGGAAGCAGTAAAATAGATACAGTCGTTGTTAGGCAGAACGAGGTCTCTATGTCTCCTGCCAGTCAACCCAACGATTCTCCAGGCGGAAGGAAAATCGCCCGCCCATTTCCAATCGTCCCGATCCTCCAAACAGCGCGTAACAACAAAGGGCCGGGTCTAGTGGCCAGGAAGAAACGTAATTTCGATCCTCACACGTTCCTAGCAACCATTGGCGAGGGCCGGAAATCCGTGCTTTTCAAGAGACAACAGGGAATTTATGCCCAGGGGGATGCCGCCGATGCGGTGTTTTATATCCAGACGGGTAAAGTAAAACTCACCGTGGTCTCGAAGACTGGCAAGGAAGCCACGATCGGCATCTTAGGTGAGGGAGACTTTTTCGGCGAAGGTTCGCTGGCGGGCCAGTCGCTCCGCATGGGCTCTGCAACCGCCATGACGGATTGCGCGGTTCTGCGAATCGACAAGAAAGCCATGATGGAAGCCCTTCATCGGGCGCACGAATTTTCCGACCTGTTCGTAGCCTATTTGCTGTCGCGGAATATCCGTTATGAAGAAGATTTGGTTGATCAGCTTTTCAATTCGAGTGAAAAGAGACTGGCCCGGATCCTTTTACTGCTCGCTCACTTTGGCAAGGAAGGGACACCAGAGACGGTAGTCCCCAAGATCAGTCAGGAGATGCTGGCGGAGATGATTGGCACAACCCGCTCGCGGGTCAGCTTCTTCATGAACCGATTCAGAAAACTGGGTTTTATTCACTACAATGGCGGACTCCAAGTCCATAGCTCGCTGCTCAACGTAGTTTTGCACGACTAGCCGCACGAAAATCATCGTGCAGGTCCGTCCGCCCCCGCCGGAACCAGGCGAATGACCGAGGGAGCGAGAAGAAGCTGACTCGCCTCGAAGAGGCTCGGATCGCCAGCAACTGCATGGAAATCCGACCGGACCTCGTGTTCTTGTTTGTCGATCGTCTTGAAGAACACCAGCCGCCCCGATAATTGAATATTGATCAGGGCGGTCTTCCATTCTGCCGGTCCGACCTGCACGCGCCCAATGTCGATTGTGCCGCCGTTGTCGACGTGCCCCAGGAGTCCATACCCAAATTCCACACGGTTTATTAGTTGGCCCGATAGCTTTGCCAGACGCTTCTGCTGAGTATCGATCAGAATAGTTCCGGCCAGGCTATGTACTACCAGCGCTTCGTACGTCGTGGGATTGTAGTTGTTGTTGGGACGGAATTTGAGTCTTACCATATTTCCCTCGACGCCGTCGTAGTCGTAAAGGAACACTTCCGGCATCAGGCGCATCAGCTTCTCCAGCTTCTGTTCGTCTTCGTCGTGTGCTTGCTCGACCTTCAACTGCCGTCCCCGATCATGCAAAAAACCATCCATGCGCGCGTTGTCCTGCAGTCGCTGGTCCGGGTTGAGTGTTGCGCCGTCGACGGCCACTACACGATAGAGTGGGCCGTCTCTGGTCTCCACCTGCTCTTCCCTGAGAGTCTGCGTCCCCTCTCGCTTGTCGATCGCATACATCCACTTCCGCAGATGCACACGGTCGGCCAGCTCGTTTGCCACGACCTCATTGATAAGTTCGGAAGCGCGCGGCGGCAGACTGCGATCCTGCGCGGGAGCGGCAATACAAACCACCAACAGGAGTACGATTGGAAGTCGGCGTAAGACCATCGAGTTTAGAAGACTATCGATGTGCACGGCGTCTTCTCACCGTACGGGGCTGCCCGCGGCAGTCGTCACCGGCGCCACGGCCTTCAACTGATCCAGTTCGGTCAGCACGGCTTGCCAGCGAACCGGGTCCTTCTTCGTCTCGATCGGCACTGAGAGATCGGAATAGAAGTCGAGAATGTTGGCCCGCAGCTCCAGCGACATCGGGCCAAGCTTCTGACTTGACAGTTGGGACAGCAACTTTGCGTAAATGTCGTCGGTCAGAGAATATTCCGCCGCTTTGGTTGGGTTGCCGCTATCCAAATCACAATTCGGGAGCACCAGTTTATCGCTGCGCACTTCTCTTAGAAATGCCCGGTAGTGATCGACGGTCAGGTTGATACTCTTGAAATACAGGTCCTCGGTCTGAGGAGTCGGGCTCTTGAACCCTAAGCCTTTGAAGGGGCCAATTCTCGGCATGTAGCGCAGGAGGGTTGAGAGGATCCGGGTTCCGAATCCGGGCTTGGTGTAGTCCTTTCCCCACTGCTTTTCGTAATCGGAGCGCGAAAGACGGTACAGGAACTTCTGTTTCGCGAAATCCGGGTGCTCGTGCATCAGTTCCTTCTTATGAGTTTGCAGCGCGACTTGGGTCATTTCCGGAATCATCTGGCTGACCGCGAATCGATACGAACCCACCGCCATATCCTCGTGGGTCAGCACATCTTTCAACTGCATTCCGTACACGACGGGAAAGACCCGTTCCAGCAACGGCTTTGACACCTGGAACCCAATAAAGTCGTGGTACTGCTGCGAGGCATAGCGATTTTTCGCGACCTGCACGGTATCGAACCCGAACTCCGTTTTCAGGTGCGCGGTCTTGTCCTGCGCATAGCGGACGGACTTGCCATACTTCGCGCGCAGCTTCGGATATTCGATGGCCACTGCCTGGTTGACCGCGGGGTGGCCGGCAATGTCGGACGCATAGTGCGACAGAGCTCCAAGCGCGAAGGCAAACTCGTTGACGTCCTGGCTTTCGAGCAACAACTCCTGGACGAAATCGCCGCTGCGGACGTAGTGCACAAGATCGCTGAACTCTTTGCTCCCGAATGGGTAGTAGCCGAGATCCTGGATGACAGCGCCTCCGTAGGCGTAGGCATGGGCTTCCTTAATCTGGTCGTCCGAAAGTCCCGGATATCGCTGGAAGAGCAGGGGCCGGATTTCGTCGGTCCACAGGAGATCCACGATTTCCTCGTGCGTCAGAACGGAGTAGGCGAACGAACTTCCCCTGCACATGAGCGCGATAAAAATAAGTGCCAACGCGCGGAGAGAAAGCAGGCGCCCATCCCTGAAGATGCGACCTGCAAATGTTGCATCGTTGCTCATGGCTCAAATGCGCCCGAGAACCAGGAGAATGACAACGATGAAAAGGGCGAGCCCCACTCCGCTGGTCGGACCGTAGCCCCAACTCCGACTATGCGACCACCGCGGCAGGACGCCCAAGAGTGCCAAAACCAAGATCACGATCAATATAGTTCCTATCATATTTCTCTCCTTTTACCTGCTCTTGCTCCGTATCACGGCGCGAGCGCCCGATCCTCAAATCTCATCGCGCAACATTTGAGGAGAAGGTCACCTCTGCTTATAAGTGTTCCCCTGATTTATTACTGGTCAAAACCGCTCATTTGAGGCGCAAAAAAAATGGCGCGAGTCCCCGGGAAAGGGCCCGCACCAATGCAATGGTAAGAGTTAATCGACTGTCTCAGTATCTCGAGTGGCCTGACACCATAGATCACGGTCAATCCGCCACTGATGACACTATTCTTTGCCTCCAGGGGATTTTTTCTCAGCAGCGGGGCGAGCCTCAGGGTGAGGTGCGGCCTGTTGATGAGCTGCCGGCTGCGCATGAGCAGTCGCCTGACGGGGAGCGCTCTCAGGGTGAGGCGCAGTTTGTTGATGAGCCGCAGGCTGTACGTGGGCTGCCTTGTTCTCGACTGCCTTGTTCTCATTCGAGCGAGATGTTGCCGCCTGCTTCTGGGCTGCCTTGTTCTCATTCGAGCGAGATGTTGCGGCCTGCTTCTCAGCTGCCTTGTTCTCATTCGAGCGAGATGTTGCTGCTTGCTTCTCAGCTGCCTTGTTCTCGTTCGAGCGAGATGTTGCCGCCTGTTTCTGGGCTGCCTTGTTCTCGTTCGAGCGAGATGTTGCCGCCTGTTTCTGGGCTGCCTTGTTCTCGTTCGAGCGAGATGTTGCCGCCTGTTTCTGGGCTGCCTTGTTCTCAGCCGCCTTGTTCTCACTTGAGCGTGTGGCTGCTGCTTTGGTCTCGGTAGCTTTCGTCGCAGCTGCTTTGTTCTCCGGAGCCTTGGTTTCGGCTGCGGCACCATTGGCTGCTACCACGCCCTTGCCAGTAAACTCTCCCGGCCTGGAGGTTGCAGCGATTGGCGGCTTGCCATGATTTACGGATGCTAATAGTTCGTGGTTTTTGCTGGCGGTCTGTCGATGTCCTGTTTGTACCCCTGTTGCCGGAGTATGGCGCTCGTGCGCCGCAGTTTCCTCTGCAGCGGTTGGCCGAGCGGTTGTTCCGCCGGTCCCACCGTTGTAGCCAACGTTGTTTCCCGCCCTCTCGTTGCGTACGGTCTTTTCGTAAGTGTTGTGAAAGCTGTTCCTATCGACGTTATTCACCGAGGTGTTGTAGCTGAAGGCACCATTTTGCCAATATCCGCCCTCGTAGCCGATACCACCATAACCATAGCCATAGTTAATGCCGCCGTAAAAGCCGACACTTTGGCCCCAGTAGCCTTCATTCCAGGCAAAGGCGTTGCCGCCCCAACCCCAGTAACCGGGGGTCCAGAGTAGACCAACCTCCGGAGCCATCACCCACGTACCCGGTACCCAGAAATACCCTTCCTCTCCATAAGCCCAATAGCCGGGTGTCCACAAATAACCACTCTGAGGACACATAGGTTGCGAGTACGCTACCAGTTCGGGCGGAGCGACCGTGATGGACACGCCAACCTGCGCGACCGCGGCAGCCGACATGGCCAGTATCAGAAGTGCGAGCGACAGCAAACGGACCTTGCGCATTTTAATTACCTTGCCAGATCATCCTTCGATTGCCCGGTCCTACCTTGCCGCTGCGGGCTGCGCGGATGGAACGGCGACTGCGTCACGGCAAGGATTCCACGGAGGCGATGCCGAGTCTGTGCACTACTGCTCACTTTTTGTGGATGCTCCAATCAAGTCCGGCGAGCGACTTTGCTAGCGATAGCGTTGTCGGTCGCCAACAAGAAAAGCGGCGCGAGCCCAAGGAAGTGGACCCGCGCCGATAACAGTCGACCGGCTGCGCCCTCAGGCGACACCGGACGAAATGGTTATGGTGCGAAGCTGAGTTCAATGTTAACGCCCGGATACATCGGGTTGCACAGGTAATACAAGCCGTTAATTTCGATTACAAAAACGTCTTGCGTGTAAAGCCAATTGCTTGGCCACGCGCCAGCGAATCCGAACCAATAGCCACCGTATTGGAAGCGGTGATTGCTGTAGTCGCCTTGGCTGACGTGGAACGTGTGTTCCCGTCCAAAATTGGCCTTGAAACGGTCGTCGGGAATGCGGCCAGCAGCGACATGCTGCGCCTGCTGTTCAGGCTTACCCTGCTGTGTGCGTTCCTGCTGTGCGTTTTTCTCTTCCGGCTTGGTGTTCTTCTCCTGCTGCGCTGCGGGTTTTTCCTCCTGCTTCGTAGCCTTTTCGGGCTGCGCTTTTTTCTCTTCTTGTGCGGCCGGCTTGGCTTGCTTTTCTTCCTGCTCGTGCTGCTCCTGTGCGAACGCGGGAGCCGCAGCTACGAGGGCCAAAGACAGAACTGCTGTGCTGATAAATCCAACCAGGTTCATAAGTGTTGCCTCCAATGTTGATCGTTACGTACGCTTGCTCTACTGCAAGCTTCCTGTGGTCGCGTTAACCGGGCTGCCAATGGCTTCGCCGGACACGAGAAGTTCAACTCTCCGGTTCTGTTGCCGGCCGGAGGAGCTGTCGTTTGAGGCCACCGGCAAGGTGTTGCCGAAGCCTCTGGACGATACCGAATTTGTCGCTACGCCTTCTTGCACCAGATAATCGCGCACGGAACCGGCGCGGTTCTCAGACAGTGTTTGATTCATCGCGTCGCTGCCCACATTGTCCGTGTAGCCGCCGACTTCTATGTCGAGTCCGGGGTAAGCGAGCAGAATACCGGCAACTTTCGCCAGCTTCTCTCTTGCTCCCGGCTTCAACGAATACTTTCCGGTGTCAAACAAAACATCGGACATGCTGACAATGAGCCCACGCGCGCTATCACGAGTTTGGAGAATGGAGTTCAACTGCTCGGACAACTTCGTGCGCATGGTGGCCTTGTCAGCCTCCGCCTGATTCGCATTCGCCTGGGACTGTTGTGCGGCCAAGCGGGATTGATCCGCATCCGCCTGGGCTGCCGACAGAGCAGCGGCTGACGCTGCCTGGCTGTTTGCCTCATCAGATTTGGCCTGTGCCGCCGCATTTTGTGCATCCGCGGCATCGGCGCGAGCCGTGGCTGCATCCGAATCTGCCTGGGCCTTCGCGGCCTGGGCATTCCGCGTGTCCGTTTCGGCCTGAGTTTTTGCCGCTTGAGCTCTTGCCGCGTCCGCCTGGGCCTGTTCTTTCTGGCGCATCGCGCTATCAGCCTGCCCTTGCAATACCGCCTGCGAATCCGCTGAATCCTGACGCTCGTTCGCCAGGCGTATGTCGTCCAGTTTCTTGACTGCGATTTCACGGGCATCTTCCGAAGTCTGCACTGCCTCGCGAGAAACCGCGATCAGCGGTTTTGTATCGATGTGTTTATTGGTGGCATATTCATCGGCATTATTCATTAATTGGACAGCATGCGCGTAGCTGTCGCTGGCATACTGCTCGGCTCCCTCGGATTGAGCGATGCGCAGTGCATTGCGCGCCTCGAAGAATTCCAGCGGTAACCTGGCATTCAGAACCACAGGGTCGAACCGGTAGCCGGTGGGGATGTAGCCGCCGCGCTCCATCAGTTCGTACTTTGCATTTACCGCCTCGGTAGTTCCCTTGGTGCTATCGCGAACCACATTCTCAAGCACAACTACATTACTGGGTTGCCGCACGGCGTAATAAGGCTCCGCGGTCACGATCAGAGCAAAAGCCTGAAGGTCGGTGGTCACGCGCAGCTTGCTGCGATGGTTGTCGCCGACTAATACTTCGCCCAGGTTCACGGCGCGGCCTTCGGGAGAAATCGCCCACAAAACGTAGGTCAGATACTCGTTGCCGAAAGTCGTCGGTTCCCGCAGGTTGCCAAACTCTGCGTCAACCTCAATGGATCCCCGCCTGCTATTCACCTTGGCTTCGCCGTTCGCTGAAGGCATTAAGTCCGTGCCTGCGAAGTCAAGCTTGCTGGCTCCGCTGCGATGTTCGTAGTTGACGGCCTGCACGCTGCGGCTCACAACGTTCACTCTGAATATTGGCGTTGGGCTCATGGACTCAACGCTGATGCTTGTTTGACGATTGGTTTGAGCAAATGCGCTCAAGCTGAGGGTGATTCCGACTGCTAGAAAAAACTTGGCCTTCACAATATCTCCTTGGGGCAGAGGTCTGCCGGGTTGCGTTGTTTGTTGCTTTGGTGGCATAGCGTTCCCTAATTGATCGCTTCGCAGATCATCCCTTCCCAAGGTGGATATTAGGAAGAGAATGGAACAGCCCGGTAACATTTAGGATCCACAGAACCACCGCAATGACCACGATGCCATTGAGAATTGACTTGATGGTTCCCTGCATGGGAATGAAGCGATTCACCAGCCACAGGAGGACGCCCACCACGATTAGAACTTCCAGCAGTTGAATTAGCGGCATGGTCTTTTTCACCTTCATTGTTTCTCGGGCTGACGCCTCTCACCCGCCTGGAGGCGTCGCCCGGATTTCGAGCAAGACTTTTTGTTAGGGGCCGAATCGTGTCACGCCACCAGGTTTGGCGGCGGATACACGAATGTAAAATGCCGATTGGCTGGATGTGGTCTCTTCAACCTTTTCAGGATTAGAGACCTGGGAATCTAAAGCCGCGAATCAGCATCTGCAGCTTTTGTCGACACACTCAGTGAAACAAGAATGACAGCGATGCACGATCATGTCTGAGCAAGATAGCTCACCTTCGCAAAGCGGAGATCTCAAGAACAGGCATGGTGTTCAATTTTGACCAGAAAGCCTCGTGCTTGAGCTTTACCCTCAGAGGTGTGGACGGCAACTCATCGATCGGAATTGTTTGTAGTGAAAGAGAGACTGGGGCCAAGGTATCGCCCGCTACAAGACAGCCCTTGCACCTTGGAAATAGTGGGCTAGGAGAGAATGAGATGAAAGTAGACCCTGCTGTGTTTGAGAAGATGCTCCCTGCCGAACAAGTGTTTGAGGAAATGCTCCCTTATCTCGAAACACTTGACGCTCAGATTGGCGGCATCATCCGACTGTTGAAAGACAAAGGCATTACCACAAATGCGGAATTTGCCCGGTATTCGCAGCGTGGTGACGATGCCGGCAATGTGAGGGAGCGCGGTATACGAGTAAGGATGGAATATTTATTTTCCTCGGCCGCGAGGCGAATTGACGACTAGTAACGGCAGCGTGTCAGCCTCCACTTGACCGGTCATTCTGGGGGTTTTCCGGGCTGCAATTCGACTGGTTTGTCGTACATCCCAATGCCTCGGGAGAATAATACGGTTTCAAACGAAACAATGAGGTGTGCCGGTGATTGAACGGCTGCAGGAAACTGGTGGAGTCGCGTTCGGCTTTAGGGTAGTCGGAAAGCTATTGGACAAGGAACTCAAGACATTCGAGCCGCAACTGGAGTTTTTCATTGCCCAGCAAAAAAAAGCACCCGATCGGCATCCTGGCGGACTTGACAGAAATCCACGGAGCCGAATGGAACGTACGTTTTTTTTGACTTGGGGTGGCTTTTTTTGTTCCTTCGGATAATGAAAGGCAAAACTCAGTTGCCTTACCATCTCGCTTGTTTCTTGGGGAGACCTCATGACCATGCACAACACCGAACACCCGCATCCCAACGGAGAGAGTCACCATAGCCATCACGGCGAAAATCCGTACTGGCGGCGCGCGCATCATGATTGGCGATTCTGGTTCGGCCTCATCGCTATCCTCGTTGCCATCAGCATCTATGTCGGAACCAACAACTTGTCGATCGTGCCTTCCAGCCGCCAGAAGCAAATGCCGGCTGGGAGCCGGGTTCCATGAACGTCGAGACGTCAATGCGTGAAGGTATGACGGATCCTTGAACCCAAGACGTTTTTCGTTAGGGGTGGCTACGTCTGGCTACCATCGCTCGGAGATGATTTTGCGAAGTTAAGGGTGAGTGGCAGGCATAAAGCGTGTACCGCGTGTTTTCAGCAGAAGCCGATTGGCAGGACGGATCGCCAGCATGGCGATAGCGGCTACCTTTCTGCTCGCCGCCATGGTGGCCGGTTATCGAACGTAAGAAACATCCTTGATCAACAGTCAGGCAGGAGATAAGCGTGCAAATCCAAGTCAATACAGATCACACAATCGAAGGTCACGAGGCGCTAGCCGATCAGATCAGGGGCGTGGTGGAGAATGCTTTGAGCCGAATGAGCGATCACATCACACGGGTGGAAGTACACCTGACCGACGAGAGCGGCCCTAAGAGCCGCGAGAATAACAAACGTTGCATGATGGAGGCGCGCCTCGAAGGCCGCCAGCCCATCGCGGTCACCGACGAAGCGCCGACTGTGGACCTAGCCGTCAGTGGCGCCGCAGATAAGTTAGCCAGATTGATCGAGCATACCCTCGGCAAATTGCATGATGAACGGACTCACAGAACGGATCCGCTTCCTGCCGAGCCGACATTCTCAGATCAGTCATGATCGACACCACTGTCATCTTGGTTGTCGACGAAAGAGGAGGAGCATCTGATCAAGTCCTCCTGTATCCTCTGCGATTCGAACCGATCTATCAGTATCGGCTCTGGGGTGGCCGGCATTTGGCCAGTTTCCTCACCGCACCCCTGCCCAGTGGCCCTATTGGCGAAGCCTGGCTGCTCAGCGATCGCGACGATCATCAGAGCCGTGTCACGGATGGACCTCTAACGGGGCAGACCATCGGCCAATTGCTGCAGCAATTCCCGAAGCAAATAATGGGAAAGCTGGCCGGGCGTTTCCGCCGATTTCCCCTGTTGCTGAAGTTCCTCGACGTTCACGAAATGCTTTCAGTCCAGGTGCATCCCACGAAAGCGAACACGAACCTGCTTCCACCGGGCGAGACCCCGAAGACCGAAGCTTGGGTCGTGCTGGAAGCCGGGACTCAAAGCCGCATCTGCGCGGGCCTGAGGCCAGATACTACGGAAACCGAGCTCCGGCGCTCGCTCACGAACGGCACAGTGCCGGACTACCTCGCATGTCTAACTCCGAAGCCCGGCGACGCCATCTTCCTGCCCGCAGGCACGGTTCATTCTCTGGGCGGCGATCTCGTGGTGTTCGAGATTCAGCAGAATAGCGACGTGACGTTTCGCCTGTATGACTGGGACCATATTGATCCGAAGACAGGACAGCCACGGGCACTCCAAGTCGATAAGGCGATGGCCTGCATTGATTTTTCGGAAGGTCCGGTCAGTCTCGTAGCACCCGTAGTGGAGACATCGACCACGGAGAAACGCGAGAGACTCTTTCATTGTGAACATTTCTGGTTGTGGCGACTGCGCGGACGATTGCCGTTTACAGTCGGTGCAGTCGATTTACCGCGCGTGCTGGTATGCGTCGATGGCGCGGGGCTGGTCGAACATGGCGGGGCCACTTACGCCGTCGGAAAAGGCGACGTATTCCTCTTACCTGCGGCGATCGGTAAATGTCTTTTTCGGCCGCGCGGTGCAGTGAACTTGCTGGAAATCGCGATACCGGATTGATCGCGATAATTTAGAAGGCGGAGGCATAGTGAAAAAGCTGGTTGTGTTTGATCTCGACGGCACACTTGCCGACAGTAAATCGGCCGTTGATCCCGAAATGTCAGGGCTGCTTCACGGCCTCCTCACGATCGTCAAAGTGGCGGTGATTTCCGGCGGCGGTTGGCCGCAGTTTGAAAAGCAACTCGTTTCGAATCTGCCCCATGACGAACTCCTGGCGAATCTATCCCTCCTTCCTACCTGCGGCACAAAGTTTTACCGATACGAGTCAACAGATTGGAAAAAGATCTATTCGGAAGATTTCACTTCGGATCAAAGAGAAAAGATCCTCGGTTCCCTCAAGAAGGCGATCGGAGTTGCAGACTTCAAGATCGAAAGGCTCTGGGGCAAGCAAATCGAGGACCGCGGAAGCCAGATAACATTTTCTGCCTTAGGTCAGCAGGCTCCCTTGGAGGAAAAGGAGAAATGGGACCCCGATTTCGCCAAGCGGAAGAAGATCAAGGCGATTCTTGACACCTTCATTCCCGAGTTTTCTGTTCGAATCGGGGGCTCGACATCTATTGACATTACCAAGCCTGGCATTGACAAGGCCTACGGCATCAGAAAACTGCGAGACCTGCTCGGTATTTCGACAAAAGAGATGATCTATGTCGGCGACGCCTTGTACGTGGGCGGCAATGACTATCCTGCTGAAACAGCCGGAGTGGATTGCATCCCGGTTAAGGATCCCCACGAGACCAAGCGGGTTATCCAAACCATCATCGCCTGTTTAGCCGTCGGCACTAAGGCGGCGTGAAGTTATGGCAATCGCCGAAAAGAATTTGACGAGCGGACTTAAGTTGCAACGGCTGGGAATATTGATGGAGCCGGAGTCGGGAAATCCCCATGAGGTCGAAGGTATCCTGAATCCGGCTGCGGCTCGTGGCCCGGACGGTGAGCTTTATCTGTTCCCGCGGCTCGTTGCGCGGGGAAATTACTCGCGCATTGGCATTGCGCGAGTGCAATTCAATAAAGCCGGCGATCCGGCAGGCGTGGAGCGACTCGGCATCGCGCTGGAGCCAGAGGCCGATTATGAGCGCCGGCCCGACGGTGGTGGTGGCTGCGAAGATCCTCGTATCACCTTCGTGGATCCGCTGCAGAGTTACCTGATGACTTACACGGCCTTTTCGCCTGAAGGCCCCCGAATTGCCCTGGCCTTATCGAAGGATTTGTTCCACTGGAAACGTCTCGGACTCGCGACCTTTGGTCCTTACCATGGCATCGAGTGCGGCGACGTGGATGACAAGGACGCCAGTCTCTTTCCGGTTGCTATTCCTAATCCATCCGGGCACCCGGAACTCGCGATCCTGCACCGCCCGCTTTTTCCTGGTACTCGTCCGGAGGAAATCGTTCGCCAGACCGCGACTCGTGAGGTTGATCTCGAACGGGAGAGCATCTGGATTTCCTATTGCATAATGTCCTTGGAGTCCCACCAATCGAATCGCTTCGGTCGGTTCACGTCTCATCATCGGCTGGCGACACCAGTGTCACCCTGGGAGCGCCTCAAGATTGGCGGCGGCACTCCGCCAGTCCTGACTCGGCACGGCTGGCTCATCGTGTATCACGGCGTCAGCGAAATTGCGAAGCCAGGACACGACGGGCAGCAACTGTGCTATTCAGCCGGGGTGATGGTGCTTTCAGAGAAGCATCCACAAATGATTCGGTATCGTTCGGCAGAGCCGGTCCTGACGCCAAAACTCCCGCAGGAATGCAGCGGGACCGTCGCCCACGTTGTATTCCCGACCGGCATCGACCGCCGCGACGATCTCGGCTTACCCAATCGCCTCGACGTTTATTATGGGATGGCTGACAGCCGGATTGGTGTCGCACGTCTCGACATGCCGGATGTCTTACCGCCTGGAGGGGTCGCAGACTCCCCGGAAGCAAGCATATAAGCGGACCTCTAGCTATCGCTAAACAGGCTTCCGCGAGGATGTCCCTTGGCCAGTGGCGGAAGCGCGCTCGACTCGCTGAAATCGGCTGTCCAATGCCAGTTCCTGATCTCCGGCATGTCTTCCAGGTGTTGTCGAATGTAGTCGTGGTGTTCGTACAGTTTGCGGTTGAACGTTTCGACCACATCCGACACCTCTGAACGGAGCCGTGAGACATACTTCAGGGCGTCGATGGCAAGATGAAAACGGCTCATCTTGTTCAGCACCACCATGTCGAAAGGCGTCGTGGTCGTGCCCTGATCCATATAACCGCGCACATGGAAGCGGCTTTCATTGGAGCGTCCATGAACCATGGTGTGAATGAGCCAGCGATTGTTGTGGAAGGCGAAGATGACAGGCGCATCTTTGGTGAATAGAGCGTTGAAAGACATGTTATCCATGCCATGCGGATGATCGTCCGGGCTCATCAAAATGCTCAAGTCCACCACATTGACAACCCGCACCTTGATGCCGGGAACATACTTCTGGAGAAGCCATGAGGCCGCGCAGGTTTCGATGGTTGGTACGTCGCCTGCGCAGGCCAATACGACGTCCGGCTCCCCACCTCCGTCGTTGGTGGCAAACTTCCAAGTCGATGCCCCTCGCGAACAATGTTCGAGAGCTTCGTCCATGTCCAGCCACTGAAGCTGGGGCTGCTTTCCGCAAGTAACGATGTTGACGTAGTTGCGGCTCCGCAGGCAATGGTCGAAAACGCTCAACAGGCAATTGCTGTCCGGCGGATAGTAGACGCGGATGGTTTCGCTTCTGCGCGCCAAGGCATTGTCCACAAATCCAGTCGCCTGATGGCTGAAACCGTTGTGATCGTTTCGCCAGGCATGACTCGTCAGTAGAACATTTAGGGATGCGAGCGGTCTGCGCCAGGGAAAATCGCGGCATTGCTCCAGCCACTTGGCATGTTGCGTCAACATCGAATCGACGACTTGCGCGAAGGCTTCGTAGGAAGACCACATGCCGTGCCGCCCCGTTAGCAAGTATCCTTCGAGCCAACCCTGACAGCAATGTTCGCTCAACACTTCCATGACGCGGCCATCCGGGCTCAGCTCGTCATCGATCGAAACAGTCTCCGCCATGAAGCAACGTCTTGTTGCTTCGAGAACGGAATTCAGGCGATTGGAGTTCGTCTCATCCGGACAGAACATGCGAAAGTTGGTCGGATTGAGCTTGAAGATGTCTCTGAAAAAATCTCCGAGCTTTCGTGGAGCTTCCGCGACCACTTGACCCGGTCCCGGGATCTCCAGTGCATAACTTGTAAAGTCTGGTATATCGAGGGCGGTCAGCAGCCGTCCGCCGTTCACGTGAGGATTCCCTCCCATGCGACGATCGCCAACCGGCGCAAGTTCTGCTAGCTCGGCAAAGAATCTCCCCTTGTCATCGAAGAGTTCCTCCGGCTTGTAGCCTCTCATCCAGGCCTCAAGGATCTTGAGATGCTCGGGGTTTTCGCGAACCGTCGCGAGAGGGACCTGATGAGCACGGAAGGTGCCTTCAATCGGGACTCCATCCACTGCTTTTGGACAAGTCCACCCCTTGGGCGTGCGGAGTACGATCATGGGCCAAATCGGTTGTTTCTTGAACCCGCTCCGGCGCGCCTCCTGCTGGATGGCTCGAATCTCGGCATAGCAATCGTCCAGCGTTCCAGCCAGGAGTTGATGCACGACGTCAGGATCGTCGCCTTCGACAAAATAGGGCTTGTAGCCGCGTCCTATGTACAGAGCTCTTAAGTCTTCGTCGCTCGTCCGTCCCTGAACTGTTGGTCCAGAAATCTTGTAGCCGTTGAGGTGCAGAATCGGAAGGACAGCCCCGTCCCGCACCGGATTTAGAAAGTTGACGGACTTCCAGCTTCCTTCCAGCGGGCAAGTCTCGGATTCTCCGTCACCGATGACGCAGGCCACGATCAGATCGGGATTGTCGAAAGCGGCTCCGAATGCGTGAACCATCGAATAGCCGAGTTCTCCACCCTCGTGCATGGAATTCGGGACGTGCGGCCCGCAATGGCTCGGCACTCCGCCCGGCGTCGAGAACTTCCTGAAAAGAAGCCTCAAGCCATTCTCATCGGGCGTGATCTCCGGATGAACTTCGGTATAAGAACCTTCCAGATAAGAGCAGGCATTTAGCGATGGACCGCCATGTCCCGGACCGGCGATGTAAATGATATTGGCATCACGCTCTTTGATCAGGCGGTTCAGATGTATGTAAATAAGATTCTGTCCCGGCGAAGTTCCCCAGTGTCCAAGCAGTCTTGGTTTGATCTGCTCTGCCTTGAGAGGCTCTCGCAACAGGGGATTCTCGAAAAGGTAGATCTGGCCGATGCAGAGATAATTCGCGGCTCGCCAGTAGCGGTTCATCTTGCCGAGTATTTCAGGCGTCAGCGGACCGTCGGGCTGCGGCGCTTTGGTTGGCCGTTGGCCGTTGGCGGCGACAGCCGTAGACAAAGCCGAATCGAAGATAAACTTATGGAGCTTAGGAGTCCGATCTAAATTCCTTGACCGCGATTTCGAGCTGCTATCCTGGTTAACCTCTATCGTTCGCTCTTTCGTAGGCATACAGATTATTCCTCTCGATCAAGGTGCGCGTTAGCGACTCCGAATGCTAGAAACAACGGTCAAGCGACATCTTTCTTTCCCGCCTGATCCTTCCGTATCTCTCGCTCCGCCTCAAGCCAGTCTTGATTCGCTTGGCCGTCGCCCCGGCCTCGCCGCTGATAAAGTTCATAGGCCCGCGTAGCAATCTGGGGTATAAAATCGGCCGGGTTCTTGGCTGGCGATGGTGCTTTAACCGGATCGAAAATTCGATAGGCGAACAGTTTCACGCGGTCATTGAGTAGGAACCACGCCAGAGCGTACACCCAAACGAACCCAGCCCAACGCCACCCAAGCGGCGTCATAAACACGCCATAAACCGCTATCAGAGTCGCCACGATTTGCGTGCCGAGCACAGCTACCCACAGAGTTCGCGCGGGACGTATAGACCAGAAGGGCCCGCGGGTGCGCGTCAAGAAAATCGTCAGGTGTCCAGCTACGGAAAGCTTCAGATACATCAGCGTTTGGATGTGTGCACGGTCCAGATGAAATACCCGATCGGCAAGATAAAACAGTCCGAATGCGGCCACGACCCCAATGACGCCCAGAACCGTGGAAATCCCGAGCACCAGACGCATGTTCCAGGCCTCGGGCTTGTCCTTGTAATGAACGTTGTCATAGGCGATGGACAGGATTGCTCCGTCGTTAAGCACCGCCAGCATCACAATCATCACTGCGGTCAAGGGATAAAAGTTAAACACCAGAATTGCCAGTGTCATGAAAAACAGCACGCGCAGCGTTTCGGCGATGCGGTAGATCGCATAGCTGTTCATCCGCTGGAAGATGCGGCGGCTCTCCTTGATCGCGTCGATGATGACCGAAAGACCGGATGCCAGCAGCACGATGGACGCGGCCGCGCGGGCTGCGTCCGTCGCGCCCGAAACAGCGATACCGCAATCTGCTTTCTTCAGCGCCGGGGCGTCGTTCACCCCGTCGCCCGTCATACCGACAATATGCCCGCGCTTCTGCAGGACGTCGACAATGTTGTATTTGTCTTCGGGGAACACCTGGGCAAAGCCGTCCGCTTTCTCGACTGACGCTGCAGTTTCCGCCGTCTTCTGTTTGTCCCGCAATGCGGTGGCATCCAGGATGTTCGTGCCCATACCCAATTGACGGGAGGTTTCCTTGGCTATGGCCAATTGGTCGCCGGTGACCATTTTGACTTTCACGCCCATCTTCACCGCGCTTGCGATGGTCGCTTTGGCCTGCTCACGAGGTGGATCGAACATCGGCAATACGCCAACGAATTGCCACTTGTCGTCCTGGTTTGCGCGGGCCACGCCCAAAGAGCGGAATCCGCGTGCGGCGAATTCGTTTACGGTTTTCTCGACCGCGGGTTTTATCTCCGCAACATTGGTTGCCATCTGCAGAATGACCTGCGGCGCTCCCTTGGCCACCTTGAATTGTTTTCCGTCCGCGGTTTTCACGGTGGCTTCCGTGCGCTTATGTACCGCGTCGAACGGCTGGAAATGGAGCACATGATAGCCCTTCAACGCCTGGTCGTTCTTCAGTCCAGCGATGACGGCCAGATCGATGGTGTCCTTGTCTTCTGCGCGCGACGCCAGTGCAGCGTCCAGGATTACTTGGTCCGCCGGGATACCGTTCAGGGCGAAGGGATCGCCCATGGTCAGCTTGTTCTGGGTCAGAGTGCCGGTCTTGTCTGAGCACAGCACATCCACGCCAGCCAGTTCCTCGATGGCCGACAACCTAGTCACAATCGCTTGTTTTTTGGCCAGGAGACGCGCCCCGACTGCCATCGTGACTGAGAGCACTGTGGGCATCGCGACGGGGATCGCGGCTACCAGAAGCACCAGGGCGAATTCCAATGTGTCAAGGATGGGGTCGCCTCGGAAGAGTGCGACGGCAATAATCACAGCTACCAGAGTCACCGCAAGCATAATGAGGTAGTCGCCGATCTTCAGCACAGCCCGCTGAAAATGGCTGACGGTATGAGCCTCCTGTGCCAACTCGGCCGTCTTACCAAAGTAGGTCCTCTCACCTGTGGCGTAAACCATCGCGTCGATTTCGCCCTGACGGACGATCGACCCCGAAAATACTGCCTCGCCAGGTTTGCGCGTGGCCGGCAAAGATTCGCCCGTCAACGCGGACTGATCTACTTGCACTGGATCGCCGGCCAACAATCGCGCGTCGGCGGGCACGATATCCCCCAATCGCAGGCGGATGACATCGCCCGGCACTAGTTCGGACACCTTCGGACTGACCCACTTCCCATCACGTTTCGCCGTGGCCTGGTTTGCCAGCTTGGCTTTCAAAGCGGCAATTTCATTGCCCGCCTGGTGTTCCTCCCAAAATGCCACTACAGCGTTGGAACCGAGCAGGAAGAGAATGATGAAGAAATCCAGCCAGTGCCGGACAATCGCGGAAAGAACTACTGCTCCTTCGATCATCCACGGTATGGGACCCCAGAAATAGGTGAGGAACTTCAGGAAAGGATTGTCTTTCTTTTCCGTGAGCTGGTTAGGACCATATTGCACCAGCCGTTTCTGCGCCTCGGCTTGGCTGAGGCCGTCCGGAGATGACACCAATTTTGACTGCAGTTCTGCCATCGGGAGGGACTTCAGGTTGTCCTTGGATTCTGGCTTTTCTAGTTTCAAGATGAATCTCCTCCTCTACCCGGCTATCTGCCATGACTCATTCTTGCTGCCCGCTAGTGAGGCAGAACTCAAGCGGGTAAATTGGCATGACGGCGCCGTCAACATCATGTCGAACTGCAAAGAGGATCTTGCTGAAGAGACAGGGAACGGGCATAGCCCCTGCTAGACCACGGCCGCGTGCAAGTCCTGGACTTCTCACCAGCGCCTGAACTCCCTGTGCACGTACATTGCATGGCTCTTGCTCGGCCAATCTATGTTTTTGAAACGGCTACCAAACGAAGAGGCGCGCACCGGTACCGGAGGAGCCTGATCTGCCGCCGTGCACAGAACTGTTGCGGATGGCAGCGCCCTCATCGCGGTCTGTGACCGGGAGATTCGGCAGCGAGGCGCAGATCTCCTCTATCTCTACAGCGCCGTGGCGGTTCATAATCTCAGTAGCTGCGTCCGCCTTTTCGTCCAAGGCCGTCGCGAAAACCATCTTTCCTCCGCGCCGCACTCCTTGGACATAGGCTTCCGCGTTTGCTTCGATGACGCCGAATGCAGTGAGATCCCGAATCAAAGCGACTTCAAAATCAGTGTGTGCGGTACTCATGAGTCCGCTACCCGCCATTTCCCGCGGCTCGCTCAAAACGCGGACGTTCTTACAAAGAACACCGCTGGCTTCGAGATCGCGGACGACCTCGTCGACTGAACCCGGTTTTTCAAACAAACCCACCGCCGTTTTTGTCATATTGGCCTCTTAATCCTCTCTTCTAGATTCGCTCGGCTGCTTGCGAAATACTGTGCAGAATGGATCACCTTGGGAACTTGCTGAACGAAGGGAAAAAAGAGTCAAGGCTGCTAATTGGACGCGCCTTGTCGGAGTCTCGAACAAAGCAGTCTGCATCTGGCCTTGCGCACTGTGTCCGAGAACGGACCCTCTGTTCCAGCTTCGTCTGCACCTGGTGAATCGTGCCGGCTTGTCCTTCGGAAACATCCGTGACGCGATGCTCAACCACGACCGGCGCCGACTTGCTCTCGCTCACACGAACCGGCAGCAATTTGATCCCGGGCTTCTGTTCCCAAGTCGTCCGGCCAAGTAAAGCCGGCGCCAGCCAAACACCGTGTTTGTGCTAACGCAGAGCGGCGAGGTTGGTTCCGTTGTAATGAAAGAGAGAATCGTTGAAGGATGTCGGCACGATTTCCCTTGGCACTATCAACCTGCGCGACTCCCTCGATTCTGGCTTCCGTGAGCTACTGGAGCAGGTAGGAGACGCCGCTGTATAGCGGTATTTTCAATTCCTGACATGCCACTTCAATCTGCTGCGAGAGCATGTGGACGATGGAGTGGGTAGGGATCGTCGTGCGGGCTCGGTAGGGGAACCTTAGCCAATTCTCCTTTGAATTGCGTCGGCGTGAGTCCTTCGCAGGTTGTGGAACCCCACTCACGCGCGAGTTCTACTCAAGCAGTGCGGTGTTCTCATCGAGCCACCGCAAGCGCTCCGGGGCGCTCGGTTGTGATCCTCCCATCCAGCGCTCCTGTATCCGCCTTCGAAAGTCCTCCGCAGCCTGACCTTCCTCCTGCTGCTTATCGATAGATTCCACCATCCGATCTCTCAACCATTGCCATATGCTGATTGTATTCTGGCAAGGCGACACGCCACCTTCGCGACCCCCGCCTCGCTGAGTTCAAGCCAACGCTCCGCCAGCTCCGCAGGGCACAGTCAATTCCTAGTTTGCCGGATCGAATTCTATGAATGGCGCCATTTTTGTGGCCACCAGCACTTCCAACAAGGTGGCTGTATTGCGAACGCTTCCCGAGATTACAAGCAGCGCTTCTGAAACGATGGGGTGTTCCTCTGCCAGCGTGTCCAGACGGTCACTCACGCCATAGAGGTGGTGAACTTCCTGTAATATTGCGGTCGTAGGCATTCGGCTTCACGACTTTCTCGAGAGCCTAAGGAGAAGAGAGCTACAGATGGACTGACTTAGTTCAGAGAACCTGAAAGAGGAGAAGGTGGTAACCACCTCAACTGAATGATATCACGCTGGAACCAGCCTGACAGTGGGGCGAATTCTGATAATGCCTCTATTCCGCAGAGTCCTTCTGACGCGTCGCTTTCACGCCTGACAGGATCCCAACGCCTGCGAGGACGATCGAGCCAACGACAATCCAGTGCGTGGGTAAATGTACCAGGCACGCCCCGTAAATCAGTCCAGCAACCAAAATCGCAAATCCTATCGCGTAGATTCCGAATGACATGGTTCCTCCCTCACGAATTCGCCGGAGCAACCGGCGCACGAGAACTTACCCTGCTCGTTTTGTAGAAGAGCGGCCCGGGACTCAGGCCGCTCTCCACTCGCTTCACGGATCAACCCCAACCCCGTTTACCGCGAGGAACTGGCCTTCTGATCTTTGACCTGCAGATCGTTCACCACTTGCTGAACGTTCGGCACCCCGGTCGCGACATTCCCCGCGTCTGTCCGCTTGTCTTCTGAGTTCACTTCTCCGCTCAGCGTGACTACTCCGTTTTTCACATCATATTTCACGTTTTCGTGCATTTTGTTCTGGATCAAAGCCGCGTCCAGATTCTGCTCGATGCCTTTATCGAGATCAGAGTTCACCGTTTTTGCATCTTTTTCTCCACCTACGGGAATTACGGCAATCTGATCCGCGACAACCTGCACGCCCGCAAAGGACTTCGCCACGGACTCGGCTTGCGCTTTGTCGCTATCCGTCCCTACCTGCCCGCTGAGGGTCACAATGCCCTTGTCGCGATCATCGCTGACCGAGACGTTCTTCAAACCTGCTTGATCGAGCGATGTGCGAATACTGTCGGAGACATCCGCGGACTTCGCGGCTGTTTTCGTGCATCCGGCCATAATGCCGCCCGCGACCAGCGTGAGTATCACAAGGAAGAGCTGTATCGTTTTCATGTTTTCCTTTGATCTTTCGATTGAATCCCCGGACAGAAACCTCTACTGCCCCTGGACACAATCTAGAGGTTCGCTCACATACGTCGGCAATGCTGTGCACAATCGCTCACTTCTTAAGAAGGCTAGCCCCCCTTCACGGTCTTCGCGCAAAGAGATTTCCAGAACGGTCAATTCTGATCAGTCTTCCGAAGGCCAACACGCGATACTAGCGGCTCGGGAGTGCAGGAAGGTTTCGAATAAATCTGGATATTCCTGATCCGAAGGCGATTGAGCTCGCGCTCTCTATTTGAGGAACTGGTGCAGGTGCCGGCAACGGTAGAACGAAAAAGAGGTAGCGCAAATGGCCGAACGAAAGACAAAAAAAGGGGAGCTTACCGAAGCCGAATTGGCAAGCTATGGCATTCCCCCAAAGCAACCCATATCAGCGAACGGCGGTGAGCCCGAAAACTGCGGTAACGTTGCCGCCATCCCAAAGCCAGTCCAGCAAGAAAGGAAAACATTGATGAAAGCAAGTACGAAAGATAAAGCCGAAGGCAAGATCCACGAAGTGAAGGGGAAAATCAAAGAAGAGGTCGGAAAGGTGACCAACAACCCCAATCTGGAAGTCTCAGGAAACGCGGAAAAGAAAGCTGGCAAAGTTCAAAAATGGGTCGGCCGGGCTGAAAAGGCGGTCGGTGAATAACAACGCATCAATTATTGGCTCGCAGAGCGCATTGGAGAGAACAATGTCACAAACTGTAGCGGAAAAAGCGGCGGATCACATTGCAGAATCGGCCGACCAGGCTTCTCGCGCAACCTGCGCAGTTGCTGACGCGATCGGGCATGGTTTTGGCGCAGTCAAGCGCGCTGCCAAGCAGGGCGGCGATGCTGCCGAAGAGGTGTTAAATGACACCAGTCTCCGGCTCCAGAGACACCTTATGCTGACGGTTGCCACAACTTTCGCGGCAGGGGTCACCGCAGGAACAGTGATCGGCTGGATGATGAAACGAAGATAGATGCAGTGAAACGTGAGAGTGAAGTGTTTCGCCACAATGCGTTATGAGCCGGGGTTTGAAAAAGGGGAAAAAAATGATGACTGCCAACGAGCAAAACAAATGCGCCCACCTGCCATGCCGGTGCGCAGTGCCATCCAGCGACAAATACTGCGGTCAAGCCTGTAAAGAAGCGGGGGCCAACGAAGTAGAGATTGCATGCCAGTGCGACCACGGAAACTGCCCTCTTACAGTCTGATGAACGAGTCGTGCAGAGCCCTGGATTCCAAGTTAAACCAAAGAGAGAATGGCGATATGGAAACGGGACGATTGATAGTCTTGCTGCTGGCGGTGAGCGCTCTTGCGATGCTGCCAACGTCGCTAAACGGGCAAGCCTTGGCCGATTCGCCAAGTTTCTCTAATGCCGCTTTTGTTGCGGTAACTCCGCCAATCGCGCAGCCGGACCTGACATACACACGTCCCACAGAAAAAACGAAGTTACAGAATTACTTCTTCGACACGTACGCCCCGTATCCCATCGTCGGTGCCGCAATCGCTGCGGGCATCAACCAGTTGGATAACACTCCGCCGGAGTGGAGACAAGGCGCGGAGGGTTATGGGAAGCGTTTGGGATCTGATTTCAGCATCGCAGCGATCACCACCACGACCCGCTACGGGTTGGCGGAAGCGTTTCACGAAGATACCCTGTATTACCGCTGTGATTGTAAAGGCCTTTTCCCGCGGCTTACCCATGCCATAACTTCGACCTTCACCTCACGCCGCGGCGAGGATGGCCATCACGTATTTTCTTTCCCTGCGCTCGTTGCCCCATGGTGGAGCGGGGCCAACCCGGTTCGATCCGCTGCGACAACGGTCCCGAGTTCACCAGTCGGCATTTTCTGGCGTGGGGCATGGAGCAGAAGATCGAGGTGGTGCATATTCAACCCGGCAAGCCGACGCAGAACGCGCGAGTCGAGAGCTTTCACGGACGGTTGCGAGAAGAGTGTTTGAACGTAAGTTGGTTTCAGAATCTGTTCGATGCCAAGCGCAAGATCGCCGCGTGGAGGACGGAGTACAACGAAGAGCGCCCGCACAGCAGCTTGGGATATCTGACGCCGAACGAATATGCAGCGCGGGAAACAACCAGCTATGGAAAAGACGCTTGCCAAAAACCGGCAAGCTTGGAAAACGCTGAAGACCGCGTTTCCCACTTTCCCACAGCTCCGGCGGCGGCTACTGGTGGTAACGAAGTTCAACTAACTCGTCGTATTATCCCGTGAACGGATTCTGGGGGCAGGTCACTTCGACGCGGGATTTCCCCCGACTCGCGATAGAATGCGATCTTCGCGGTCTCGTAGTATTCCCTAAATCGCTTTAAGCGATAGGTGTTTTTCAATTCGCGCTCCGTGAACAGGACGTTTCGACTCCATAGCGCCCGCCGGAGCGGAGTTCCCCGTCCGACCATTTCGGCAATCTCGCGGAGCCAAGGCGGCTCCTTGCAGGGTCGGCCCCGGCGTCGCGGAGGCGCGGGATTCTTTTGATCGGTCATGCTGCTATCTCCTCGCAAAAAACGGGGTTAGAAACTGGCAGGGATACGACCACAGCCTTGGCTGACCCCGGTGACAGCTTGGTCGGAAGTTGGAACTTGATATACGGATGGTACTCATCCGGCCAGCGCTCAACGAGCTGCCGAATCGCCGCTGGCGATGTCAGGAACTCGCCTGTCGCGTAGAAAGCTTCTCGGACGGCCCACGTATCGGCAAATAGCTCCTGAACGTTTTCTAGGCGCACCCAGACCTTCCGGAGCCAAGTTTTCGACCTGAGTTGCCTTTCACGCAGCCAAAACCAAACCCAAGTGACTGGAATGCCCTGTTCTTGGGCTGCTGCGGCCACGCTGTGACGATAACGGCACCGGTTTGAACGTTGTTCTCCGCGAAGGATCGCGGAAATGTTTGTTGTGGTAGTAATTTGCATATGAATGCTCCTATTTGTAGTGATTTGTACTGAGTGGAATTGAGCGAAGGAAGCTCGGTTGGCTGCGGATGTCGCGGACGTGAGTTCTCTATTGTTACTTACTATTTTGTTTCTAATTCATTAACAATGGCAATTTAACGTCCGCATCCGCCCGCACCGCAGGAGGAGGCGGGGTTTTCGGCTCCAGCCCTTTGAGGCTGATTCCGAGCCAAGTCCAAGTCCGGTCATGACCCAGCCTTGCCTTGCTAAAACCGCGTGCTTGCAATTTCTGGGAAAACGACTTCCGGTCTAGTGGCCGCTCACCGTTATCGGCCGCCCATCGCTCATACTCCGTCCACATGGAAGCGGCGGTCGCCTGAGCCGTTTGATTGGCGGTACACCGTTCATCCAGAAAGTCTCCCACTGGATCACTGTCGCGGCGGTATTGGTCGGACGCTTTGATTACGACCTCGGGTGCGCCAAGACCCTGAGCTTGCCACTTGAGGGCTCCCTGTATCGCCCAGTTCAAGATTCCGGGTGCTTCGGCCTTCAGCTTGCCCGCGAGCGCGGAGTCTCGCTTGCTGTCGCTAAACTGCTGCATGAACGGGATTAGCATTACTCGCCGCCAGAACCCCGGCGAGTCGTCCGAGACCCTCGGTTTATGGTTGAATGCGAGCCAGAATTTTCCGGTCGGCTCGAACGTGAAGAACTCCTGGTACAGGAAGCGAGCAGTGATCGGATCGGAACCTGTGAGGGCCTTGATGCGCCCTTCATTCAATTCCACCGATTCGTTCGTCTCGATGGCGGTCACGAAGCGTTTCCCGTTGAGGGAGGCGATTTCATTTGGAATCGAGGATCGAGCTTTCAGCTCAAAAGCCGAGAATGGCAGGTTGTAGGCATAAGGGCCGAAGACGAATCGCAATACGTCTAGAAAGGTGCTCTTGCCGTTAGCTCCAGTTCCATAGCACATAAATAGCACCTGCTCGCGGGTGTCCCCAGTCAGGCAGTATCCGACTGCCCGCTGGACGAATTCGATCGGTTGTTTGTCACCGCCAAAGATTTCGCCCAAGAACTTGTTCCACCTCGGACAGGAAGCCTTGGAATCAAACGCCAAGTCGATGTGCATGGTGATGAGATCGGAACGTTCGCCGGGTCGCAGTTTCCCCATCCTAAGATCAACTACGCCGTTCGTGACGCCCAGAAGCATGGGATCGGAGTCCCAGTGTCTGCCGCTATCCGCAATCGGCGGCTCTGATTGTGCCAGCTTGAGAGTGGCCTCCAATCGCGATCGCGTCTCGCTCCGCATGGCCCATTCGTACTGCCTGTCGCGTTCCTCGGGGTCATCAATTTTCGAATACTGTCGGGCTCTCCACCGAGCGGACCGTTTAGCAAGCAGCAAGACTGCTGCTGTAGGGTCCTCCACCCACCACTGTTCCTGCCACACGAGCCATCGGTCGCTTGCGTGATCGTACCGTAGGTCTTGGCCGAAAAGCTTGGCGAACAATTCAGCGTTGCCGGCGTCAGTTCGGTGAAAACGGGACACTGCGGAAAGGTATCCATTCGGCTCGGACGGCGGGGAAGTGGCGGCCGGGCTGTCGGGCGCAGCAGGGAGGCGAGAATCGGGAGATAGCGTTTGGCTATCAATCATAAGGGTTGGTTTCCTTTGGGAATGAATTAGCGCAAAATGCGCCGGAAGATTTGATCCTTGAGCTGTCTCAGAGCCAAGGCATACTGCTGGGCGGGAATCGGAGCGCCCCGGTCGTACGCCATAAGTTCTCTCTTGCACAGCCCATCGGGATCGTAAAATCTGAAAACTACGTGGTTGGGATTGTTGGGCGTCGGTAAGGGGTCAATGCCCATGAACCTCACACCCCGCGCCCAGAGGTAGGCTGACGGGGCAAGATCGCAACAGGTAAAGAGGCGTCCTTTCTTGGTCGTGGGAGTAAACATATTGGTAATGGCGGGAAGGGAAGAGGCAGGTGCGGAATAGAGGCAGGCACATCCCGGCGCTTCTACATAATTAGTTGCCGGAGAAGCCCATTCTCCGTCACTTTAAATGGTCTTTTCTTGGCGTTT
This sequence comes from uncultured Acidobacteriaceae bacterium, assembly GCA_963821295.1. Taxonomy (GTDB): domain Bacteria; phylum Acidobacteriota; class Terriglobia; order Terriglobales; family Acidobacteriaceae; genus Acidiflorens. Next base: position 315,987 of record CAWGDB010000008.1, read on the forward strand.
TTCCGTAGCCTGCCCACCCGGCTCTCGGCGGAGTCGGTGGTGGCCGAGACTCTGCAATTTCAAGCGGGATAACCTGCCTTCGCCCACAAGTTCGAGTAGGAGTTCTTCGGGCGGGAAAGGGAGGTATGCTTTGGCCTCCCACATAATTAGTTGCCGCAAGTGAAGCTTTTCCGTCACTCTGGCTAGAGTTTCTTGCTCAATTTTTTCCGAAGCCTACGTATGCGGCTTTCGGTAAGCTCGCACGATTGCCGCATGCCTGTTCAATAGATTGGGCAAACTCGGCGTCACTCACGTCTGCACGTTTACATTCAAAGACAAAATACGGCTCTTTGAGGTCATCGTCCTTATAGATGACAATATCCGCGTAGTCATTCGGTGTGCGGCGCGGGACATTGACCTCGAACCGAATACGCTCGGGCTGGTAGTCGTATTTGTAAATAAGTTCCGCCCAAAACTCTGCGCGGACCTTCTCCTCGGGGTCAGCCCAACTCTCAGCATGGGCAGCGGCGACATATTGAATACGTTCGCTTTTGCCTTCGCCGGTAATTTGTGCGTGGCCATCAGCGATGGCACGCTCAACGAAGGTAGGCTGCGCGGAGTCGATCATTTGTGAAAATCCTTCCTCTGGTGTTCTGGCAAGTACACAGTAAGCCTGTTAGCATAGCGCCGTCTGTGGCGTTTCCGCTAATCTGCTCCCTGCATAAAATCGAAACGTCTCATGGAATTCACCCGGCGTGCGAACCCCGTTTCGTGGCGAGGAGAAAAACCGGGCCGATGGAGCAATTACTTGTTTGGATTCGCACGCTTTGACTCAATCTCATGGATCATTGCTCGGACCCCCGTTGGCAGCGACTCTTTCTTGATTCTCGGCTTCGCGCTGTTCGCCGTTGGCATGGCCGCAATGAGAATGCTTTCAATCTGATTCCTGTGGTGCGGATTCTCGACTACGAACGCTGAAAAGTAGTTCCAGAAGTTGTAATAACGACTGTCCTTGGCGCAAGCATGTTCCCGCAGTCGCAGACGGAGTTTCGTCGCCTTACCGATGTAGTGCGGAACGTCATCTCGATAAAGGATGTAGACACCGGGTTTAGTGAGCAGTTCAATGTCTCGGAATAACAGCTTCGCACCGCTCTTCCGCTCCTTCTTGTCCTTTCTCGTTGTCGTAGGGACAAGGCGATAAAAGACATCACGGGGCCACATCCTCGCATATTGACCAAGAATCTGTTCATCAGATCGCAAGAGTCACGCTCCTGAAATGCTCGGCAGTATCTTATTTCCGACGCTGCCTCCTGCGCCAACGTCCAATTTTCAAAATTTTAAAATTTTGTCGGGCGCGGGTCCCATCGTAGTTCGAAGGCCACCCCCCATGACGATAGCTTAAACCCAGTCAGAAAAAATTCCTCGACAGGCGACGGAATTCACCTCGCTCCGGCAACTAATTATATGAGGGCAGAACTTTGGGTCCCCAACCCAACGGGCGCTGCCAACCCGCTCATTCCCCAAGCCCCTCTTGACCCCTGAGCACAGTCTGAGCACGATTCCCTGCCCTTGAACCCACCTTTCATCCCCGCAATACAGGAGTATCCCACCTTGAACCAGCTCTTAAAACCCCAAGAACTCGCCGCACTCCTAGGAGTACCAACCTCGTTCGTTTATGACCGGACCCGCCAGAACTCGCCGGATCCAATCCCCCACTTCAAGCTGGGGAAGTACGTCAGGTTTGACCTTGCGCAGGTGCAGGATTGGCTAGCGGAGCGCACTCGATGAACACGGAACCATTGACAGGTGCTAACCGCTTAGCATATACAGTCCTACATGAAGCGCAAAAGCCCAGCAGCAGTGGAACTCGGGCGCAAGGGCGGACAGGCTCGGATGAAGAAGATGACAGCCGAGCAGCGGTCCAAAGTTGCGAGCCAAGCAGCCAAAGCTCGTTGGAAAAAGGAGAAAGGAAAGAGCGAGTCACACGGATAAGGAGGCCGTATTTGACTCGTAGCAGTTTCCAGAAAGGGTATGTATTCACCCGGACAACGGAGCGTGGAACGGTTCACGTCATTCGCTACCGGGTGCGTTCAGCAGATGGCAAGTGGCGGCACAAAGCCGAGACCGTAAACACTCCACGCCGAAAGGATGCGGAGCGAATCTTGGCCGAGCGTCTGCGAGAGGTCAACAGGGGGCTCAGGCTTCCAGTCGAGATCACTTTCGCCGAATATGCCGCTGGACACTGGGGGACTTACATCTCTCAAAACCTCAAACCTTCAACTCAGGCATCTCATCGCTCAAACGTGAACACGCATCTTTTGCCAATGTTCGGTAAACGTCGGCTCTCGGAAATCAGCCCTGTCCAAGTGATGGACTTGCTCAAGGACAAGGCTGCTGGCGGATTAAAGCCGAAGTCTCTGCTGAACCTGTACGTGCTATTGCAGAAGATGCTCAACCTCGCGGTTGCCTTGGAACTCTTGAACTCGAATCCGATGCAGCGAGTTCCCAAAGCCCAAGGTGGAGCGAATCGAGAAGCCGTCTCTCTCTCCAGCTCACGTCAAGACTATTGCGGACAACATGCCTCAGAATCTGAGGGCACTCGTTGTGCTTCTGTACTTGACGGGGTTGCGAATCGGGGAGGCATTGGCTCTGAAGTGGTCGGACGTGGACTTCGATCAGTCCAAGCTCTATGTTCGACGTTCGGTTTGGCACGGCAAGGAGCAAACGCCGAAAAGCCGAAAGAGCATTCGCGCAAAACACCTGCTCGGTGGATTGACGCGAGTTCTCCAGAGCCATCGTGAGCTGTGCGTTGGTGGACAACCCGAAGACTACCTGTTCGTGAATGCCGCCGGGCGATCATACGACCCGGACGATCTACGCAAACGAGTGCTCTATCCGGCGATGGATAAGGCTGGAATTGAGCGCAAAGTTGCACGGGCGTATGGCTTTCACCTGTTCCGGCATTCAGCTGGATCACAGATGCAGGAGGTCACGGGCGACTTGAAGCAGACGCAGAGCTTTCTTGGGCACGCGAGTATCGGCATTACGAGTGACGTTTACGTCCACTTGCAGCCAGACTCGGAAGTTGAGTCAATGAAGAAGCTGGAAAAGACATTTTTCAGCGAGTTGTGCTCAACTGTGCTCAAAACGAAGGCTAAAGGTCAAGAGGGAATGGTGAACTAGGAGAAATGTTCGTGAATTGCAATGCTCATAAGCCACAAATATTAAAGGGGTTACCAGCCGCTTGGCTAGCAACCCCGGATGGTTGCGGGGGGTGGATTTGAACCACCGACCTTTGGGTTATGAGTGCGGCTAGATGTTCCTAACTTGTTGAATGTGGGGCATGGGCGATGCCTTACAGGTCTTGAAAATCACGCTCAGGAACGCTCGGGAACAATGAATCGTGAGCGAACGTGAGCGCGTCTTGATCGGAGTAGAACCGATACAACGCATTCTGACGAGCACCCTGGGCAGCTTTGCTCGAAAGCAGCAACTTAGCCCTTTCCTTACACGCGCCGTTGCTGGAGAGCAAAGAACCACATCATGCCTTGATTGCTAACCACCGTGCCCATCCACCCATCACCGCGATGCCTTATCGCTGGAGTCGAGTTGCCCTTTTCATCCTTCCATGGTTTCGCCCGAAGCTCCAAAGCAAGCACATAGGGATCTTCATTTGCCTGTTCCTGATAAAGCAACTGTTTGAGGGCTGGTGACTGCGCTATCTGAAACATTCAGAATCGCAGCACGGGAACCCTTTGCAGTCGGCGTGAACTTGATACTGACGGTGCACGTCAGACCCGCTCCCAGAGTTCCTCCACACGTCGTCCCCGATTGAGCAAAATCTACCGCATTTGTCCCTGTGAAAGAGGTTCCTGAGAGCGTTAAGACGGTCGGAAGATTGTTCTTGATTGTGACCGTTTTCGCCGCACTCGTCACGCCAACCTTCGTAGCAGGGAATTTTTCGGCAGTGGGAGTCAAGGTGACCGGGAGAATTCCGGTTCCGGTCAAACTCACCGACTGAGGACTGTTGCTGGCACTGTCGGTGATGCTCAGCACGGCCAATCTGGCTCCAACCGCTCCTGGAGCAAAGGCAACGCCGATCGTGCACGACGCTTTTACCGCGAGGGTCGCACCACAGGTATGAGCAACCACCTGAAAATCGCTGGGGTCAATGCCGATAACTGTCCATGAAATACCGGTCACCACTACCCCCGTCTTATTCGTTAGAGTGACCTTCTTGGCAGCACTTGTACTGCCCAGAGCTTGATTTCCCCAAGACAGCTTCGCGGGAGAAAAAGTGAGAGGCGGTGTGGTGGCCACACCTGTTCCCGTGAGGGTCACGAGTTGCGGGCTACCAGCGGCGTTGTCGGAGACCGACAAGCTAGCGTTCCGCACGCCTGCAAGTTGAGGTGAAAAGGTCACCGTTATGAGACAACTACTGCTGGGTTGCAGCACCTGACCGCTGCAGCCGTCGCCGCTAATTTGGAAATCACTTGTATTTGCCCCCACGATGCTTGCGGAAATACTCGAAAGAGCAGCAGTACCGACATTCGTTAGGGTTACGCTTGCCGGCGTGGCACTCGGGATGGGCTGGCTGCCAAAATTTATGGCTGGAGGCGAAAGGCTGGCGAGAGGCACCGTACCGTTGCCGTACAGGGGAACCGACTGAATATTAGCGGGGCTGCCGTATGAGATCTGCAAGGTATCGGCTGCTTGTCCAGCGGATTTGGGACTGAATGCAACGGCTGCCGTACAGCTGCTTCCCGCCGCCAAGGTTGCCCCACACGTGTTGCTTGTAACTTGGAAAGACCGTCCGCTTGCCAGATTGATTGAATTGAGTGCCAGGGAAGCGGTGCCGGTGTTGCTGACTGTGAATGTATAGGCGGAGCCCGTTGTTCCAACGGCCTCATTTCCGAAATCCCAACTTGTCGGCGTGACTGACAACGACGGTGCGGGCTCCAGAGTCAGCAGACCGACCGCCGCTCCGCCATTGTAGGACGCGATTATGGTCATGACCGTTTCGGCGGAGACGAGCGAAGTGTTGATACCAAATGTCAAGGTAGTAGCACCAGCGGGAACAACTACAAAAGCAGGCACGACCGCCGCACTATTGTTGCAAGAAAGCGAAACAGTTACCCCACCCTGGGGAGCTGGGCCGTTGAGTGTCAAGTATCCGGAAACTTCATTGCCCCCTGACGCCGGCGAGGGATTAATAGCTAACGACTGAGCAAACGGAGATTGCACAAGTGGATTCTGCGAGAAAAACACGTCGCTGGCATTGTTCGTGTCGTTCGAAATTAGGTTCGTGGAGTAGGAGTCGAACGCTACAGCCGTCCCGCTGGTGTTTATTGTAGGAGGGAACCCTTCATCAACTCGCTGACTATTACCCGGCATACCGTTTGGTGCCACACTTACTGCTATACCCTTTTTGCTCACCATGTCCTTTATATAAATCTGACTGTAAAGCACAGAGATGACAAACCGGCCGTCTGAACTGATTTGAGGCATGATCGTCGAAAGCGGTGAACCATTAATATCGGTATCTGCAAGAGTGATTGCTTGCGATTGCAAGTCTTTTAGAAAGAGTCGACGGTCACCATTCGAATCGATTGCACCCGCAATCAGGTTCGTGGCGTTTGAGCTAAACGCTACAAAATGCCCGTCTGCGCTCAACGCGGGGGAGTAATAATCGGAAGACACCCATTGCCCTGCCGGCGTCCCATCTGCAGCAGAACTCGCCAAAATTGTTTGCGACGTAGCCGCATCATAAACGTAGATCTCGGTAATGCCTCCGGTGTTTTGCGGTACGAGATTGGTTGCTTCCGAATAATAGGCGGTAAAACGACCATCGGCGCTCACGGATGGGTCATACGCAAGTTGGTTCGCGGGAGATCCGTCGATCCCGAGACTGACGAGAATGATCTGACCCGTGTTTCGATCACGACGGTAAATCTGGTTGTTTCCAGAGGTCCCGGGAGCCAAGTTCGTTGAGTTCGATTCGAATACGACAAATCGTCCGTCTGCACTGATGGCGGGGGAGGACGACGAACCGTTAGCGCCGGTGCCGTCGCTTGCTACGTCTTCCCTTTCTGTAAGCCCCTGTTGAAGATCGCGAACGTAAATTGATGCGTAACCAGGAATTGTCCCCGACGCCAGATTGTCAGCGTCAGACCAGAAGATTGCATAATGGCCGTCCGCACTAATGCTTCCAGCCCCAGAGCTGTTGTCGGCGGGCACATTCCCACTGGAGACGCTCACGAGAGTGGTCGTTCCAGATTGCTTGTCCCTCAAGAACACTCCAGGGTAACTGTTCGATGCCAAGTTCGTTGCCGAGGAGTTGAAGACAACATATCTACCGTCAGCGCTCACAGCACTGGGTGCGATGTTGCTACCTGCGTTTCCTTGTGAGCCTGTGCTGCTTTGGCTGACCAGTTGCAATGGCTGGCTAGGCGGATTGGTAATAATCAGCGCAGAGGTATTCTCGCCCGCATGAGATAAACCCTCCGGGTTCGTTGCGTTGAGGCTTAACGAGTAGGCCCCCACTGGATCAGCCGCATTAGTCGTTATCGTCAAAACTCCGCCGCCGCCCGAGTACATCGGCTGTGGGTTGAACAGAGCGGTTTCGCCAGCCGGATTACCAAGTACTTGCAGGGTCAAAGGAACCGACGCATTCCCTGGGTAATACGGATCGCCGATATAGAAAGTACCCGTGGCACCGGCCGGTACGAATTGGGCGGACCAGCCTTGGCCCTGCGGAACGCCGAAGTAGGGACCATAAAAATCATCCGGGGCTGTGAAGTTCATCGTGTAGGCTATGACTCCACCAGCGGCAACGGTCTGAATCGCAGAAGGCGTGATTCCAGAAAGAGTAAAATATGACGGAAACCCACTAAATGACAGCGTGTAGGTTCCCGGCGTAACCGTGAAGGTCTGCGGAACTAGTCCATTGTATGTAACGGGCCCTGTCAGTGCGTAATTAAAACCGTAGGTCGCCGGCAATGCTATCCCGTTTAAAGTGCCATAGACCCGAATCGTGCCAGTAGTGGGCGATGGCGCCACACCGTAGCCATACAATGGCAGCACCGCTGGGCTGGCCGTGCCGACGAAGTAAAGGCTTGCAGTTCCTGTCATTGGGCCTGTAATGGAAGGGTCAGAGGCCACACTAAATGTGCAACTTGTTCCAGGTGGAAGGGTGTTAATACACGGACTCTGGACAACAAAGTTGCTGTCGCCCACAATTGCCAATACCTGTAGTGGGGCCGTTCCCGAATTGGTGTATGTAACAAGCTGCGACGGTCCTGTAGTGTATTGTGTCTGATTACTGAAGCCTAAGCTCGGCGGACTAAAGCTCACTCCGGGAGTGCCCGTATTGTTAGTTACGACTAGCGTTACCGTTGCAGTGTGCGTCGTGGAAGAACCTATGGCGGCAATGGTGATCGAATAGGTTCCTACCGGCGTAGACGCAGAAGTCGTCAGACCGACGATGGCCGTACTGCCGGACATGATGAGGTTCGGCGTAAAAAGCGCAGTAACGCCAGTTGGCAGATTTCCGGCACCCAACTCGATGGTCTGACTGACACCACTAATCGTGGTTGTCGAGATGGCGTAGCCAACGGTCCCAGATCCATTAACCGACTGCGAATTCGGCGTTACCTGTAAAGAAAAATCGCTTCCTTCCGAGGATGCGGTGCTGAAGCTGAATATTCCTGACCAATTCCCGTTCAGTCCCGAGCCGGTCGCACTGACTTCCCAATAATAGGTTGTGCCCCCAGAAAAAGTTCCACTAGAAGGCGTGTATGTCGCGCCGGGCGGACTCGCGCTTAAGACGCAGCCAATCCCGCACGTTGAAGAGCTGGGATCTGTGGGCAAGGCTGAAGGATTTGTTGCGACAAGAATGCGGTAAGAACTAGCGCCAGACACCGAAGTCCATGAAAATGTAGGTGTCATACTGATTCCGGCTGATCCGTTTGCTGGCGTTAATAGGGTGGGCGACGGCAATGCACTAAGAGTGACAAACTCCACGGGAAGACCCCGCTGGGTAGGGCCACCATTATTTGCCGCAATTCGGTAATAGTACGTGGTATTCGAAGATAGTCCGCCTTGATCGAAGGTGACCGACACCGGCGTACTTCCGGGTGGTATGGACTGTTGCGCTGTCGGGTAGTACTGGGACAGGTTGCTGTCAGTTCCCCACTCAAACCACACATTCGTGGTGGCGCCTTTTGGATTGACAGTTCCATTCAAAATTGCGTCATTGCTGTATACCGGCGAGGCGGCTAAGGTTTTGACGACGGGAGGAGCAGGAGCGCTCGAATAAAAATTGATAGTAAGCGTTATGTTCCAATCAACAGGGTTTTGGCCCAAGAAGGCCGCAGGCAGTGCCATATTCGTACTGGGTCCACCGCTCACGTTACTAACCGCATAAAATCCCGGTGACCAGTCCAAGACAAAGGAAGTTGGAGGCGGGATGACAGATGCAGTGCGACAGTCCGACGTGCTCAGACACTGCGGGTCCGTCAGTGCAGAAACTGTGTACGTTACAGGCCCATCCCAAGGGTTGCCATCCAGTGTTGCCTGGACGTTAATACTCGTCAGTGTTCCAGGTGTTACTGGCTCCACCAAGAGATCGACGAGACCGTTGGTGTTAGTTTGCGCCCCCAGACATTGGATATAGTGAAGAACTCCAGTGACAGAGCCGTTCAACTGACACGGCGTCTGAGTCTGGATAGACTCAACGGTATACGGGTTGCCCCAGTCAGGAAACTGGGATCCGTTCCTAAAAGGGGTGTTTAAACTGAGCTGCATCGACTGGTTGTTGAATGCAACAACGGTGTCGTTTTGACCACCCACGACCAGGTCCCATAACGGGCTCCCATCGGTAAAATAGCTTTCAATAGACTGAACTTGTACTTCAGAGGGAATAACATCCGCTCGCCCAATGGTTTGTTCGTAATAGTTGAGATTCTGAAGAAGCTCGCTAGCCGGCTGCATTTCTGTTTTTGTCGTGGACTGACCTGCCAAACAACTTGGAAAAAGCTCGTCGAACAGGCCGCCATAGTCTATGTTGAGCAGATCTGCGCCGCCGTGTGGCGTGTCAATGGTGAGGACCGTCGCTACGTCACCGGCGTAGGGAGTTTGACCGGGTGAACAAATTCCGTTGGAGTAGCTCGGGGCACCGGCTTCTCCGTTGTTATAGTCGTAGCAGGCAGATGGCGACGCGAGTCCCTCCAGATAAGTTCGAGCAACCAGCCCACCCATGCTGTGACCCACCACAATCACATCTTTAATATGGGTGATCTTTGAAATCTCGTGAACGACTTGAGCAAGCTCGTTTGCCTTGTTTAAAATGGATACTTGAGCTACATTCGTTGCGTCGAGCGCTCCGCCATTCGGATCGTAAAACAGGATTGAAAAACTTCGAGCGCTGGATGGAATGCTGGATTCAAACACCTGGCTTCCGTTTTGGAAGAAGGCAAACAATTGGGCGCCTGAGTTGTAGTACACGTCGTAGTTTGGGATTACTCCGGGGTCAGGGTAGAGTGTGGGTAAATCTTTGTGGAGCTTTGAGGACAAGTTCGATCGCAGGGCTTCCCAACCGTTAGAGTCTCCACAGAATCCATGGACAAATAGAATTGGCCGACTGGGAGGTGTAGTCTGACCGTGCGCAACAGGTACAGATATAAAAAATGCTGCAGAGATCCAAGCGAATACTGCCAACACTGCAATTCGCCGCACATGTACGAGGAGTGAATGTCTTCCGGCAAGGTTGCACAACAGTGTGGTGACTTGACCAGCAGCTAAACAATTCATTGTCGTTTGTTCCTTTTCAAACTAAAAATCACAGCCCCAGAGTGCCAATGCTTCGATTCGGAAAGTGTGTCAGCACGGGAATCCGCATTGAATTTGCATTGCAACCAGTCGCGATCTCCTAATCGATCTTGCGGGGTCAAAAGCTTGCGTTCGCCTAGGCGAACAGGCTAGGAGTACGCCACAGCTATGTCTGTGACCGTTATCACAGCTCGTGGTTTCTCTATCTGGTAGGGTTACTTGCATCGCCACCCTTTTGTAAGCTAAACTCCCCAGCGAATGAGGCTTGGTGCATCGCGTGGCGATGCTACACGATTCCGCAATCGAGTTCCTTCTCCAAGCTTGCGCGCCATCGTCAGAATCTACGTGTTTGACTTGTTGCTATCGGCATCGCGGCGGCATTCCTCCATGGAAACGACAGTATGCGCAAGGAAGAACAGCAAAGCAACGGACAAACTCTAAGCCGCGCTTAATTCCGCTTAAAGCACCGCCGTGACACGCTGTCGTCAAACGCGCAAGTGGGCCAAAGTTTTCGAAATATCAGTTGTGAGGATAGAAATCCATGTCCCACCAAAACCTAAATCGTTTCCGATTTGGCGAGTTCACTCTCTACCCCGAGGTGTGGGAACTTCATCGGAACGGCAGCAAAGTGGCTGTCGGATCTCAGCCAGTGTTTCTGCTGGCTGCCCTGCTCGAAAAGCCTGGACATTTGATCACTCGGGAAGAGTTGATCAGCAAGCTTTGGCCGACCAATAAGTTTGCTAAGAACAGCCTCAATGTTGCGGTCAACGCCGCACGCAGGTTACTTGGCGACAATTTGCAGGAGCCACAATTCATCAAGACGGTCGGACGGAAGGGTTACTGCTTTACGCACAAAGTTGAGATATTGCCGGTACCCCCCCAGACTCAACGCCTCTCTGCCGCGGAGGGACATTATTGGAAGGCTAAGCAACTCTGGGAAATGAGGACACCGGCTGCGCTGAGAGAAAGCATCTACCATTTCAAGGAGTCCATAAAAGAAGACCCCAGTTACGCATTGGCCTACTGCGGGCTCGCGGACGCATACACGATGGGTGCCATTCACGCGATCATGCCCCCCAAGGAGGCCTTTCCGAGGGCGAACAGTGCAATTCAAAGAGCCTTAGCGATTCGACCTGACTTGGCGGACGCCAAGGTGTCGCAGGGATGGGTTGATCTCTGCTTCCGCCGTGATACCACATCCGCGGAATGCCTCTTCCGCGATGCTATCGATTGCAAGCCGCACTGCCCGTTTGCGCATAATGGACGTGCGCTTCTATACCTGGCTCTCGGCCGGCCTCAAGACTCCCTTGAAGCCCTTCAATCCGCATGGAATCACGACGCCATTTCGGCGCCTCTGACGGCGTTGTTGAGCAATGGTCATTACTACGCGCGAGAATTTGACAGGGCCGTTCAAGAAGGTCTTAAAGCCGTCGAATCTGAGCCGGTTTTCCCTGTTGCTCACGCGTGCCTTGGACAGGCTCTCACTCAGATCGGTCGGTTCGAGGAGGCAATTCAACACTTAGAACTGGCAAGGGATTTATCCGGGAGGAGTTCCATCATGTTGGGGCTGCTCGGTTACGCCTATGGAAGGAGCAAGCGTACGGCGGAGGCAGTCGCCATCGGTCAAGAATTGGTAAAGCGGGCCGCAACCGAATACGTACCGGCGTATTTTGTCGCTCAAGTATTCTTGGGAGTTGGCAAAAAACAAGATGCGATGGACTGGCTTCGGACCGCCTTTGCCGAACGGTCACATTGGGTGCTTTTCCTGAAAGTGGACCCAATCTTCGACGAACTACGCTCGGACGCTCGATTCCTGGACCTCTTGAAACAGGTGGACCAAGAGCAGGATTGAGCCCGGTCAGCCTCCCAAGCGTTCCCCCACGGCATTGTCGCGTGCAGCCAAAGGAAACAACGCGCCAGCGAGAATGCCAGCGCGGGTTTCGTGCTGGTCAGTACTCGCTGGGCAAGTGGATTACGTTGTTGGCGAAATACAGCGTGATTTCGTCCAGCGGGAAATCGGTATGCTCGATCTCCTTGGTGAACACGATGTTGCCGTTGCCATCGTCGCAAGTTAGCGTGGCGCTTCGGTCGGGTCGCACAGCGAGTTTCCAGACTTGAAATTCTTCGGCGGCGACATGCTTGTTGTAGGGCTGACTGATCGCAATCTCGTCCAGAAGCCAATATGCCCCACCGTGTTCGGCCACGTGTTGCGCGCCGTCGGTGTAGAGAACATTGCGGTTGATCCCATGTCGATACGAATTTTCACTGCCGGTAAATTGCGCGAGATCGCTTATGCTTAGAGTCTTCGTCGTCATGATGTTTGCCTCGTTTTTTTTGAAGTGGCCCCAGGACGGGGGCGAGAAAGGCACCAGAACAGTCGCATTCAAGGCGCGGAGTCACAGGCAAACGTGAAATAAATGAGAGGCAGCCCGTAGGGGAGGCTCGTCTTATGTCGCGAAAGTGCCTTGACGCAAGCCTGCGGCTGTTAGGGTGACTCCGAACCCGTCCGTTAGTGGGTCACGGAAACAGGCATATGGCGACGAAGACGCCGCGGAGACTCAATGCTGCCAACGGCGACACCGTAACCACTGCCGTTTTCAAGACGAAAACTCAAGCAGACAACCACAATTCCAATTGCTTTGGCGGCAGGTGCTGCGGAGCATATTTGCGTAGGAAGGACCGAGCGAACTCGTTTGCCAATCGCGAATCGTCATCGGTTCTCATAATTACACAGGTTTTGAAAGACAATGATGTGTCAGAAATCGGCTTTACTACTATACCGTTGGCACTAAAGCCGACGGCTGTAGGTTGGGCGATGATGGCCACGCCGACGTGCTCAGATACCAAGTGAACCGCTTGTTGAGCCGTAATGATATCGTGAGTGCGCTTCGGAGCTATTCCCTCAAGCAATGCTAGCTCCTTGATTGCGTCATGAACGACGGGGTGAACTCGTCGCGCGAACAGAATCCATTCATCTCTCGCCAGATCTTGGAGTGCTATGCTCTTCTTCTCAGCAGCAGCGTGAGTCAGTGGGAGAGCCACACATAGAGGAGTCTGAGCGAACGCAACGGCGGTGATCTGGGAGTTTTCTGGTGGCGCCGTTACCAACGCCAGATTCAGTTCGCCTGCCATTACACTTCGGATCAGCTCGCTCGAGAATTCGCTGATGAGTTGAATACGGAGTTTAGGATAGAGGGGCAGACGGATCGCAAGAACGGTCGAAACCCAGGCTTGGTCGGCGTCGGGCGAGTGCCCGACAGTCAAAATGGTCTCGCTCCCCTCGCGAGCAGCACGCCCGAGCTGAACGGCCCGGTCTATGTGCAAGAGGGCTGAACGAGCCTCCTCGGCGAAGATTCGGCCCACTTCGCTAAGTTCCACATTCCTTTTATTCTTGCGCGTGAATAAATGAAATCCATGATGTTTTTCGATCTCACTGATTTGTTTACTGAGCGTCGATTGGGTAATGTTCAATCTATGCGAGGCCCGCGTGAAGTTCAGCTCTTCGGCCAAGACAATGACTGCGTGCAGGTGACGCACTTCGACCGTGGGGAACACCGCTCAAACTCCCTTTTCGCCAAACTGCAGAAATCGGTAAATGCCTTATACCTAGTACAGGAACCTCCAAAAGGGGGAAAGCAGCAAAACAATATGGGGATGCCAGACGGAAAGAGAATTGCGCCGCATGAACATATTTTGATGCTTTTCTCCCTCAAACTGTTCCTGAGTCAGTAACGGGTAAATCTCGATGAAAAACGGCCCAGTTGCGGCTCTGCACCAGGAACCTACGTGTTGTGGCAGTGTGCTGCGATTCTGTTATGGTCGGGGCAATGTGAGGCGTTCGTGCAAACAATAAAAAGACTAGAAGTGAATGTCGGACGGATCGGGCGCCGTGTCCATTCTTGGAGCGCACAACCGGAACACGAAGCAATTCCCCTAACCTTGCCTGGTCGCGCGTCAAGGCGTCGAGTCCTTCGCTCTATTTTGGTTCTGGCGATACTCGTGACAGTATCAAGCTCCGAGGTCCTGGCGGACGATACTGCGGACACGCTGCTACAACGAGCGCTCTATTTCTCCGATCTTTACAACTGGCACGCTGCGCGTCCGTATTTCACAAAGGCTCAACAGATGTATGAAGCAGCGGGCGACAAAAGGAACGCGCTATACGCAAGGTTGGGAGCAATCAGGGCGGGAGCGGAACCTGCTCCACTCATAAAACTTTCCTACATGCTGGGTCAAGAACTCGCCGCGAATCCGCTCTTGCAATCTGATAAAGAGCTTCGAATGTTCTGTCTCATTGTTAAAGGTGATTTCGACGGGGAAAGCGATACGCCGGCGATGCGTAGCGATTGGACGGAGGTAGCGTCCCTGGCACAATCCCTCGGAAACACAAAGTGGCAATACCGCGCGCAAGGGCAACTGGGTTTTGCAGATTTTTATGACGGAGATCTTCCGGGTGCTCAACGCAATGTTGCCCAAGCCTTGATCGGTGCGACTAAAGCCGGCGATATCGGCGGTCAAATCTTCTATTTGTCCACCACGGCGAGTGGGCTTGTGCTGCAAGGGATGAACGATCAGGCCAGTCTTTATGCGATTCGGGCGATTGCAATTGCGGAGGCGAATCCAGACGCAGGATATCCGATAATCGCGCATCAGGCACGACTATCGGCCATGGTTCAAGCTGGCCAAGTCGCTGCAGCACAAGAAGAGTTGAAGAAGTTATTCGCCCGCCCTGAGGCTCAATCGAGCGACGACCAACTATCGGAACTGAATTCAATGGGTGCTCAGATAGCCCGCTCCCGAGGAGATCTGCCGAGTGCTATTGCGTATCTCAGCGAGGCTGTCCGTCACTCAGAAATCGCCGGTGACACGCACGCACTTCCGGTATTTCAGAGCGAACTTTCGGACCTGTATCGACTGACCGGAGATCTGTCGCAAGCTGAAGTGCTTGCTCGCCGTGCGGCTGAGTCCGCGCAGGCGCTCGGATATCATCCCCCTGATCCCAAAGCTGCTGAATGTCTTGGCACAGATTCAAGTGAGCCGGAAGGAGTATGCCGAGGCCGATCAGACCTACGACCGCGCCGCTACGATTCAAGATGTAATGATCGGCAATGCCGACAGTGCGCTCGGAAAGACGGCTCTTATTAAAGGTGTGGGCGACTTGTATGAAAAGCATTTCGGCTTGATTGCTGAACAAGGTGGCGATCCGGCAAAGGCTTTCACTGTGGTCGAGCAGGCTCGCGGCCGAGTGATGACAGATCTTCTGATGTCGGGAGACAAGACCTCGCCCGAGTCTCTGGCCACGGAAAAGAATCTCGCCCGGTTGCGCCTTCAATTGACCGAAGCGCATTCAAATAAAGATATTGAAAAGCTCCGAGACCAGATTTTCCTCGCCGAGCAGTTCAGATCGGTCACTCCTGAAGTCAGCATCCTGAAGGCGCGAGAGCACGAGGTTATCACCAGTCGGCAACTGCAGGACAGCCTTTCGAATTCGGAGGCTCTCCTGGAATATGTAGTAGATGACCCTACTTCGTACTGTTTGGTCATCACTCGCAGCAGTATCCGCATAGCCAAGCTGCCGGCGAAGGGAGCGCTCTCTTCACTTGTAGTCGCATACCTTGGCAAGCTGAAGGCGAAGGAACGGGCCGACGGCGAGGCCCGCCATTTGTACGATGTCCTGCTAGGCGGACTCCCCGGACTAAAAGGCGCAAAGCAGCTAATCATCGTTCGTGATGGCCAACTTCACCTGGTCCCGTTCGACGCGCTGGTTGAGCCCTCCGGACGGTATGTTGTCGAGTCGCGAACGGTCGTTTATGCTCCGTCAGCAACGAGTTTCTTTCTGTTGCGCACGGCGGCGAAGCGTAAATCATCAGCACAAGGACTACTAGCGGTTGGAGGTGTTCCTTACCAGCAAAGCGGGACAAAGCTCGGGGATCTTCCGAGTTCAAGGGACGAGGCGGTGGAAGCCGCAGCGGCACTGCCAAACCCGTCAAATACGTTGCTCCTCGGCAAAGAGGCTACGGAAACGGCATTCAAGAAGTCGGTCAATCATCGAATCATTCATCTCGCGGTGCACGCCATTGCAAATAACACCAGCCCCGATCGAGCCGCTCTTATCCTCCTCAGTGATCCCCAGCACGGAGAGGACGGGTCCCTGTACCCCTCCGAAATCGTTCAGCTCCCGTTGGATGCCGATCTAGTTGTGCTGTCTGCGTGCGACACGGCCGTCGGACCGATCGAGGGTGAAGAGGGGATTTCCACGCTCGCTCGTGCTTTCCTCTTGGCCGGCGCTCGTACCGTTGTATCGACTCTTTGGACGATTGACGACGACAGCACTCTTTATTTGATGAAGGTTTTCTATGCGGAACTGGGTCGCAAGAAGTCCGCTCCAGAAGCGTTGAGACTCGCCAAAAGAAGCATGCTGAAAAAGTTCGGCCCGCGAAAGGCCGTTCCTTATTACTGGGCGGGCTTTACTCTAGAAGGACTTGCCCCACCGCCGATTGTGCAGTAATAAAGGAAGAGCATTGACTGACCAGACACAGCGCCTAGCGGTCATTTCACGGGTGAAGACCCTAGTTCTCAAGCACCATTTCAATATCGGAAATGTCGATTACGGGGAATGGTGTCGAGAAGTCGATCAGCAATCTGCCACCCTGGCTGCCGCGGACGAAGGCGTCTTCGAGGAAGGCATCCGCGCTCTTCTCGCGAAGCTGAAATCCAGCCATACGAATTTTTATGCTACCGATGTGAATTCGACCAGGCCGCAGCATGTCATTGGCGCCACTCTACGCTCAGTGATCGATTCCGGCAGTCCGCACTGGATGTTTCTCGATGTGTTCGAAGATGGCCCTGCAGCACGCGCCGGTGTTGCTCCCGGCCAACTGCTAGTCAGCGTGGACGGCACGCCAGCCATTCCTCCAGCATTCCCTGCTTTCCGTTTCGGTCAGGATCATCAGGTGACTACAAAATTGCCGGGCCAGCAAGAAACGAGGAACATTGTGATAACGGTTCCTCAAAGGAAAACCCGCAAAGGACGTCCACCGTTGATAGAGCCAAAGAGCGTCAGCCACCGAATGCTCACGCCGCGGGTCGGACTCTTGAAGGTGCCTTTTTTCTCTGGATCTTTTGGAATCCGTTTCTCGAAGCTCTTGAAAGCAGCGGTGGAAGACCTGAAGGCCAAGGGTTGCGACCGCCTCATCATCGATCTGCGCGGTTGCCTGGGCGGCAGCTTAGGATTCGCCAATCTTGTCAGCTATCTCTGCGCCGACCAAATCCCCATCGGGTATGACGTCACCCGAAAACGACTCCAACGCGGATACACCGCCGCCGAACTGCCTCGCGTTCCGATGCCGAAGACCAAAGCCGGCGTTCTGTTTTGTCTGGCCCGTTTTGCCGTTCAGGATAAGTCGTTGATGCTACTTACGCAGGGTCTGGGACGACAACCGTTCCATGGCCACGTTGTGATGCTGGTAAATGAATTCACGAACAGCGCGGGAGAGATGGCCGCCCAGTTCGCAAAAGACACAAAACTCGCTACTCTCGTCGGCGAAAAGACGATGGGTAATGTCCTCGGGTCCACGACGTTCAACGTAGGAAACGGTTACACCCTCTACATGCCGATAGTCGGTTGGTACAGTCCGAATGGAAACTACACCGAGGGATCAGGCGTGCAGCCTGACGTTCTTGTGGACATTGATCCAGAAGCCCTTGCTCAGCGGAAGTGACGCCCAACTCAACCGGGCCCTCGATGTCCTTCAATAACGGCGGCTCCGCGCCGGTAGAATTACGTTCATGAGCGAATCAACGAGTGCTAACACCTGGTTGCAACTGTTACCCTGCTTCTACTTTCCGCGTGATACAAAAGAAAGGCCGCCAGAAACCGGGTGACGTTTCTACGCTTTCTGTTTGCCGCTTTTCCCAGGGTGGAAAATCTGAGACCCGTGCACTTCTGAAACGCGATAGCCGTGCCTAACCCGTCCTCTGGATCAGGTCCGGAATTCATAGAGGAAGGAATTCCGAAAGCTTTTCTCGAATGACCGCTTCATCTTTCGGGGCATCCCTTTTCAGGCGTTTTCGCCCGCTGTGTTGAAGCATGGAATAATCAAGCTCAACCAACCGAATACCGTGTTGCGGAAGAACTTTCTTACGTAGTTCATCATAACGTCGTCTTTGCTCCCCACGGTTGCACCCGCTGCAAGTCATCCGTTTGTCGAAAAAGGCAACGGGTTCGCTGTGCTGCATCTCTCGGTATTCGATGACGAGCTTTCGGCCCGCGTTGATCTCGTAGTAAGCGTCAACTGGAAGCCTTCTCCCTGAATCACCCCGCAAAAAGTCGAACCGGTGCTGCCGCTTTGCTTTTAGGCTCAGCACCCGATCACAAAGGTCGATCACGTAGGACTCGTCCCTGTTCGCCATGGATGACATCTTCTTCGGGCTACTCACGTTCTTCACAGTCGCAAGAATAAATTTCACGACCGTGTGTATTTGGGATTGCCGAGCCGTGTCGCCTAGGCGGGCCACTTTCCGTTTTTCGTGAGTATGGCCTTTAGTTTTGAGAATAGATGCTTGTGCGATCTCTTGCTGCCCGGCACGTCTTCAATGGTCGAGATGAATTTGGGGTTATTGGACGCTATCTTGATCGTGATGGAATCGTTGTGGTTCCGCTTCGCCCAAATGTGAATACTGAGAGGGATAACGACTGTTTCCGCCTTTGCCATACGGCATTTTATGCCGCTGATACCAGTTCGGCAACGCTCCAAACGTGGTCGGTTAGCCCGGCATATCATTTTCGGTTTCCATCTGTTCGCGTTCTTTTATTTCGTAGCCTTCCCTTTTCAGATAAGCAGCCAAATTCTCAGGCGTGGCCTCCTCATATCTCACTGTACCTCTTTTGATTTCTACTGGCACCCCTTCATCGACCAGATCATAAAACATATTGTCCAGCCTTACGTCTTCGGTCGCGATGTCTTCGCCGTCGATCTGGCCGACTTCTTCACCGTCTTCGTCATAGACCGTGAAGTGTGCCTTTCCCATATTACTTTTTTCTACGGGTTCACCTTCAACGAGCTGGGCATAGCCATAAGTTCCCCGAACTGTTTGAGGTAGCAGGCTGAACCAGAGTTTCGGGTCATCTTGGAGTTTCACTCGCCTGCCATTGTACATGGCGGAATAATCCTTAATACTCTCCAGAGTATTCTCAAATCCCTTATTGGGATGAGTAAGAATCTGGTCTCCAGAAAGAGTAATAGTCCCGGCCAATACCGTGCCAGTATCTCTTACGGAATAGATTTTACAGATCATGCTAGAAGCCTCTTTGCAGCCAGAATGTCGATTCTTCTTCCACGCCTTAAGGGGTTGCTGCCCCATTCTGACCCAGACCCGCGCAAACAGCTAGAAGACTCCTCCTGCCATTATTTATTTCTTAGCGGCCCGTATTTTCCGCACCGTTCTTCTTGAGCCATCGAGATGCGCCGTCTGCCTGCTGCACTCATCTTCCGCCGTGGTGCTTTAACCCGCTTGACCATTGTCTTCGAGGCAGCTAATTTTCTTGCAGTGTTTGCATTTCTCTCCGGATCTGTTCCAGACGCTCTTGTCTCCACTCATACTCCGCCACTGCTGTACGGCTGGGTCTCTTCTGGGCCCAGTAGAGCTTGTTCGCATAATGGATCGCGTCCACTTCTTTCCGTAGGGCTGCGAACGTTGAAGCGACATCCATGCGGGAATAATACGGCTGGCGGTGCAAAGTTTTTTAGGCACCATTGACCTCATGGCCGCCCGAAATTCTAAATGAGCGCAAACGCCGTTCACAATGCGCGTCACGCAATCAGGCTCCGCAACACCCGCGCCACGGTGAGAACGTCGTCCTTCCCCATCTCCGCCCGCTCAATCCGCCCGTAGATAGAAGGATGATAGATCGGCACGCAAAACGCCTTATGGTCGCCTATCTGTACCTCGAACTTGCGACCATGTACGGTACCGAGTTTAACGCTACGTCCGAGGCACCACTTTGTGGCGTGAACGCCAACCGCCACAATCACGTCCGGCTGGCAGCGGATGATGTCCTTCTCAACCTCCAGACGATCACGCTTGATCTCCCAGCCCAGCGGCTTCGGGTTGCCCGGCTTGTAGTCGATGCACACATTCCAGCGGCGGAATTTGTCCAAGTCCAGTTTGGCGCGGACGAACCACTCGCGGAGAGTCTTGCCCGCGCTGCCGACGAACGGAACGCCCATAGCGGTCCTCCTCCGCGCCCGCGCGCTCACCCAGAACGTAGAGGTGGGAGCGAACAGGCCCGGAGGCGTGTACGATTGGGCCGGGAGACGGACGGGGCACCTTGATGTCGCTGATGGAACCGGCGGGTGCCGGTCCGTCATTTACCCTTATCTTCGGTCGGAGGCGCGCTGGCATTGGCATATCTCACACTCTCCAAATAATGTGATGCAGATTACGCTGATTTGTCAGTGAAGTGGGTCACAGGGTCACGCGTGATATGGAGCTTGGCGTCGGTAGTGGCGTAACCGCCCGATAGTGCTCATTGACAGGCTCTGACGAGGAAGCACGGGGTTTGTCGCCCGTGTACTTCCTCCAACACTGACGTTTGATCGTGGTCTCCTAATTCGTGAGGTCTGTAATCACAATTGGTATGGGGTGCCAGGACTCGCCAGCATGGCGATAGGACAACAAATATCTTCCCGCCGCCACATTCGACAAGTCCAGCTCAACGTCGAGTCGAACGTCGCCGTCGTTGATAGTCGCATTTCCTTGAGCTGTCTTTAGGGCCTCGCTCTGACCAGCCCGTTGAACCTGGACATTGTACAGCCCATCAGAACTGCCAAGCGGCAGTGTCATGCGACATTCA
Source organism: uncultured Acidobacteriaceae bacterium (assembly GCA_963821295.1). Taxonomy (GTDB): domain Bacteria; phylum Acidobacteriota; class Terriglobia; order Terriglobales; family Acidobacteriaceae; genus Acidiflorens. Next base: position 336,649 of record CAWGDB010000008.1, read on the forward strand.
AGCAGTCGAGCTGGTACTCGGATCATCTGGCTGTGATTGGCCCTTTTCTCGCCGCGCGTCGCGGACCGCGTGAGATTGAACATCACCTCGAAGGGTTTCCTGTCCGCTGCCGCGCTAGCTACATCCTGCCGGCCACTGCGGTCACTTGTTATGACGGCTGGGTTTGCCGCAGCGAAGAGGTACTTTGGCGATCTAAGATCGCATGTCACGGCAAGTGAAGAGTACGTATTTGTGCGAAAGACCTTCATTCGCCTGTGTGTCTTCGCGGCGATCGTAATGTTTGCTCTTGCCGGAGATGCGTTGATTGAATGGGCCGGGAGTAGATTGCCGGACCTTGCGAAGGTAGTTCTATCATTTGTTGACTATGTGATCCTACTCGCGGACGCACTCTGGTTCACCGTGTCTTTGACCAAAGAGATCGCTGAGTGGTTAGAGAAACTTGGGGTCACAGCGGCGAAGAAGGGTGTTAAACCCGCGATCGTCATCGTTATATTGCTTTCGCTGGTGGCAATCGGCGCTCAAGTCTTCAGAACACAAGCAAGAACAACGTACAACCATGTTGATGCAGTGAGATCGGACACAAGGTAGTCTTGTGATTCGTGCATCTTGACTGTAAGTGTCAGAGCAAACACACGGTTGACAGATTGAATCCGCAGCCAGTGTGACTTCGCCTCTTTCCGGGCGAGGCGATAGCGTCCGCACATGGAGAGAGTATAGGGGAACCGACGCCAGGCTTACGTTTGCCTCCCCACGCGGCGAAGTTTCAGCGTGAAGGGAGAAACATCGAAAACTCAAGGGGCGATTCGCAGAGTCGCGCTTTGACACCGCTGACGCCGTGTTCTCGAAACCACAAATGCGGGGCGCATCGAACGCCACGTGAACCTTAGGTTGTTGTGATTAGTTTTCCAGTCTTTGGAGTGTCGTAAGGGCACATCACGCTTCGCGGATCGACGACAGTCTTTTACAATATGGGGCAGCCGAGGGGGTACGGGGCCCGTCGTAGCGCAGCTTAGCTCCGGGCGGCTTTTTTGCTTGACGGTAAACTTTCGGATTCTAGCTGCAAAAGAAAAAGGCGAAGTGCGAATCAGCACTCCGCCTGAAATCACAAATAGATGAACTCAAGCACTCAAGCCGCGGTCTTGCCCTTCGGCTTGATTGTTCTCTTGTCTTGTTTTGCGGCGAATTCCTTCGCCACAGCTTTTTGGAGTTTTTCAATATCCACGCGGTAGCGTTTGGCGGCGTCCATGAGAACGTCGTCGCGACCTGAGGTGGATCGCTGATAGGCCGAATCCAGAAGGCTGACTTCCAAAAGCAGCTTGCTGAGTTCAGATTCGTCAAACCCGACTACTTGCTTGACCAGAAGTTCCTGTGCCGATGCGGAGTCCTTCTTTACCTTTACCTCCACCTTGTGCCGTTTCGCCAGATTCGGCACTTGGCTGTAGGAGAGATGGCCGATCAGGTAGTGGGCCACTGCCAGCAAGTCGGCCTTCTTTAACGGAGCCGATACACGCTGGAGGATCGTAGCCAAGACGCGATGGCGAGTAGTAATGGCCAGTTTCTCTTTCTCGATTCGCTTCCGTTCCTCCGCCCGTTCCTTGGCAACCTGCTCAGATGAAGGAGTGTCGGGATGATGCACCCGGCACGAGGGATCGGCGCAGACCTTAACCAATTCTCCTCGCCTTCCGCCGTCCATGACCACGGCTTCGGTCATCTTCTGGCACGGCTTCTGTTGAGGGGCTCGGGCCGCGATGCTAGCGATGTTGTAGGTAGGTTCTCCGAATTGCAAGAGCGACTTGAAACCGAGAGACTCTTCAAGCGGGTGGATGTCCTCGCGTTGCAAGTTTTCGACTACCTGGGCCTCGATGGACTCCGCATCCGTCAGTTTGACCACGCGGACGGGAACGGTTTCGAGTTCCGCCAGCTTCGCTGCTCTGAGGCGACGTGCCCCAGCGACAACTTCGTACTTGCTTTCCTCTAATTCCCGCACCAGAAGAGGGGCGAGAATCCCTTGCGCTTTCATGCTGGCGGCCAGTTCTTCGAGGTTCTTCTCGTCGAATCGCTTGCGCGGGTTGGTAGCGGACTCCACCAATATGCTGATGGGAACGCTTCGATATTCGTTACTGGTTGCATTGTTCTGCGCGTCTTGCATGACCATTCTCCTTTTCATTGTTTTGTTCCTCGGTAGTGGTTGGGGTGTGGCCGTCACACGTCGGGCATGACGACCTGCACGGTTGTTCTTGAGCTAGAGTTTTGTGTTGGGTTAAGCGGCAACCGCCGCTGGCTCGGGGGCAATGCCCCCGAGAATCACAGCAGCGGTCTGTTGGACGGCTTCCAAGCTCTCGCGCAGAAGATCGGCGTCTCCATGCCAGAGTTGGATGTAATCAGCGGATGCGGTTCCGGTGGGGACCCCACTTCTCCGCGACTTCGTTGTCAAGCCATCCGACGAGCCCTGGCGGTTCGACCTCTGTCCTGAACCACGTAGCGTAGAGGCTCTTCTCTTTCGGGAGTTGGTCAAGCTGTTCTTTCAGGTAGCCCGCGATGTCTTCCGGGTCGAGAGATTGGATATGCCGCCGCCGCAGTTGGCTGTCCTTGAGTCCGAACATCATGCCGTTGCTGCAAATAAGGCGATACCAACTGAAAGTGATTTCGAGGACAGTACTCGTGTCAACCGAGTTCAAACTGTTGATCCGCAGTACGAGAGGGTGACCGTCTCCTGGGTCGAAATCCATGTTCGGGATGGCGCAACTCCAGTGCATCCTCTCACCATATTCTGAAAGCAAAAGCGACGATTCGACGCCAGAGATGTCGATGTGGATCATCTTCAGCGCCCGGAAGACTGACGCCAGGACATCCCTGTGCTGGATTAGGGAGTAGGTCTTCGATACCGTAGCGACAGGCATAGGCTCATCAGTGATCCTTAGAGGCTCCCGTCGGATCTCGTCCTTAAACCGATTCTCTTCGCCCCCAACTCGGAACGGAGTGGCGGCTAAAAACCGGTATGTGCGGAAATAGTTCAGCGACCTTCCCATTCAGTTCTGTAACGGTCGCGCCTTCCCATGTGCAGTCGATTAGGCGAGCCTGTTGCGCCAGAGCGGTTGCGTCGGGGCGATGATAGCTGTCAGACGTCATCATTTGGCAACTCACTTATCAGAGATTTGGCATAGGCCAAGCTTGCTTGCCGTGGGGCAATCAGGAGCACCTGAACCGGACTATAAAGTTTACACGTGGAGACGCCGTCAACGCAGAGTACAATTACAGGCTGTTGCGAAGAGGAATTGTTGGATAGTTAAATGAAATTGTCCCAAACAGCCAGACTTGCAATTCTGGTACTGTATGCCGTCCTCTTGTTCGCCGTCTGTCGGTTCCTTTTCGGAACTTGGCTGCCTCCCAACGCAGAAAAAGGCTTGTGGCTGTATGCCTCCTTCGCTCATTTATTACTTGGCACGCTGCTTCTAAGCCCGTACTTCACGAAGCCCGCCGACGCGGTCTCTGACGCCGTAATTGCAGCCCTGGTTTTACCTGAAGTCGCCGGTGCTGTATGGGGACTCCATCAAGCGTGGGTCGTTTGGGCATGGAGATCCATTTTTGCCTATTACGTGGCTGTGATAGTCATCGGCTCCCTGGCTATGCTCCTGAGGAAGGCCACTTCAATCCGCGGAAAACAGATTGCCGAGTCCTTCTACTTACTGAGCACGCAATTTGGCGAGCCTCCACTCGTATTTTCGCTTCTTTTCTTTTTTGCCCTGCTGGCCTTTCATCTGGAGAACATGCGTGAATTCGTCACGCTCGTCGCAACTTGGGTAATTATCGTGCCATTGCGGCTTTTTGAACATGTTGTACACATCGCTAAAGACATAAAAAACATTTGGTCTGAATCTCCTAGCTACGAAACTCTTTGCGAAACCTATGCGCGCAAAGAGCCGCACCTACTTTTGCTTCGCCGTACTGGAGAGGGGCTACTCCAGTTCGGGCAGGTGCTTACGATGAAACATTCACGGCAAGGCCCTCTGCACCACGCGATGGTTGTAGACGAATTCCAACTAGCGGAGGAGCGGTGGATACGATGCCTTGAAATCACAGGCCAGCTGACAGCCGATACGCAGCAAAAACTCCAACGAGCTACAGTCAGTTCCCCCGTACTTCGGCTCAGCGCGGTGGCCCACCAAAGTGAAATAGATTTGGCTTTTCAGACATGTCGTGTTTATTCAAAGCGCTCCGACCTAGTTGGGATTGTCGCTCCTAACACTGACATCGCGACACTGAGATTCGAGCTGACGAGAGCGGACCTCGACATTGGTGAGGGCCAACTAGTTGAAGTGCTGATCGGTGCTAAGCCTGTTCTATACCAACTCATCGATGGGTTGACTCAAGAGGAGATTCTAGCCCAGAAGAATACGTATGGATTCGCTCGCGCATCGGCTAAGAAGATTGGCACATGGGACGATAATCGTCAAAGATTCGAACACGTCCGTTGGATACCTCAGTTGAACGAACCTGTATTTCTCCAACAATCCCGACAGTCCCCTGCTCTCGCGACGGCAGTCGGGTTCTTTCCCAATACGGGCTATCCGTTGAGTGTGGACGTCCAACAGCTCGTGACTCATAACACCGCAATATTGGGAATCTTAGGAGCGGGCAAGACTTTCTTGGCGCTGGAGTTGGTTGAACGAATACTCTTGAATGGGATCAGAGTTATCGCTCTTGACCTCACAAATCAATACGTGAGCGAACTCACCCCGTACTACGACGCCGCTGTGGAACAACCGAACATTGACAAACTGAAAGCGCTCGGTCCGGCAGGAAAAACTAACGTAAAGCAAAATGTTCCTGAAGGCGGTAGCGTGCAAGCGTTTCAGGCGGAACTGAAGCAGCAACTGACCACCTTTATGGCTGATCCGCAGGCACGCATAAGGATCTACAATCCAACTGCGTTCGAGGTCTGGCGACAAGATTCAAAACCTTTCAACAATACAGCGTCAATGGCTCAGCTGACGCCTACCGAGATAACACGGATTGTCACAGAAGTAGCTCTTGAGTTGTGTTCCACGACCATCACCGACCAAGCCAGGTTGTGTATTGTTTATGAAGAGGCACACTCTCTCATCCCTGAGTGGAATGCGGTGGCTTCGGAAGGGGACAAGGCAGCAACAAACGGCACCGCCAAGGCAATATTGCAAGGTCGCAAGTATGGACTTGGATGTTTGGTCGTCACACAGCGCACCGCCAACGTGACTAAAACCATTCTCAATCAGTGCAATACCGTGTTTGCTCTCCGAGTATTCGATTCGACAGGAATGGAATTCCTTCGCAACTACATCGGAGATGACTACGCAGGTGTGCTTTCCACACTCGAAGATAGGCACGCGGTGGCCTTTGGGCGGTCTTCCTCATGTTCCGATCCCGTGCTCATCCGGCTTAACGACAGAAACAAGTTCTTACAACTTAATCGGCCGTGAGATCCGCTTTCTGGAAGACTCGTTCAGGTGAGGTCTTGCCAGTCGGTGGGTTTTGGGCTGTCACAAAGCTCGACTATTGGCAACGATGAGGCGATGTCATCAACCAGTTGGCCGCTTGGCTTTCGCTTCTTCACAACGTTGATGCGCATTTCGTGGCTGAGCCAATCGTAGCAGCCTGTGGTGAAACTTGAACTCCGAGATCCAGCGCCTGAAGGGGGTTCATTCTAAAGCGTGTTCGGCACGCCTGGAAGGCGTGCCCTGATACGAATCGCACTTGCACCACAGGCTGGTAGCCGTGAACAGCCGCTATTGCCTCGTAGTTTGACTTGTCCAGCTCAAAGTTTCTCTGAGCGACCAAAGCACTGACATTTAAGTTGATTAAATGAGCGATGGCTGATCGGCCGTCAGTTGTCTAACGCTTAGATGGCACGTGCGCAACCCTCGCTCGCTCCTCCAGTTCCCGGCGGGAGCGATCCAGTTCCTCGGCAATTAGCTTTTCGTCGGGAAGGACGGTCTGATACTCGGCGGCAAGGACCTTGTTGGGGAGATTGTCGAGTGCGTAGTGGGCCTCGGCAGCTCCCTTTTCGGCGCACAGAATGAGTCCGACTGGCGGGTTCTCGCCGGGCTTCATCCAGTGCTCGCGAGCGTAGTTCAGGTACATGTGCATCTGCCCAGCGTCCGCGTAGCTGAACTTTCCCACTTTTAGATCCGCAATTACCAGGCAGCGCAAGCGGCGGTGAAAAAATATGAGGTCGATGCGGAACCAATTGTCGTCGATGCGAAGCCTGCGCTGCCGACCGATGAAGGCAAAATCGTCACCTAGTTCTAGCAGAAAATCGGTGAGGTGTTGAATGAGTGCCTCTTCCAAGTCTGACTCGGAGTATTCGTCCTTGAGATCGAGAAATTCGAGAACGAATGGGTCTTTAATGGCCTCTTCGGGTGTCACGAGGTCGGCAGGTTCGGCGGATTCCGCCTTTTGGAGCATCGCGGCTTTGTTCTGCGACAGCGCGATGCGTTCGTAGAATTGGCTGGCGATCTGGCGATCCAGTTGTCGGACAGACCAGCCAGACCGCAGAGCCTCAGTTTCGTAGAAGGATCGGGCCTCCGGGTTCTTGACGGAAAGCAGTCGTACGTAGGCGGACCAGGGCAGGGGGAACTGATTGGCCAGTCTGGAAATACTTAAAGCAGGCGTGCGTAAATCATTGACTGAGCTTGGGTTGCCCGATTCTCTCGACAGTGTCGAGAGAATTCGTTCGTCGGGCCAAGCCAAGTAGAAGGCACGCATTTTCCAAAGATTCGCATTGCCGAACCCTCGGCCAAATTGTCTGCTGAGGTCTTTCGCAAGCTGTTCCACCAATTGCTGGCCGTAACCGCGCTCGATTTCGCTGTCCAATGAAAGTTAGGGAATCTGTTATTCCCTAGAGGACTAACAGCTTGTCGCGATTGTGCTTTGGCGGGTGAACTCGTAGTCGAGACAGAGAGAAAGAATCTCTATGCTCCGATGAAGAAAAGATATATCCAAGGTCATTTCGTTAACTCTTCGCTCACCCACACACCCTCTGGATGCCCCGCTGGAATGATCTCACTGGCATTGGAAGGCACGGAACAGAGCCCAGGCACCAGCGCTGTATCAAGATTCTTTGACGCTTTTCGGGATTTTTGTCGTTCCCGCAAGTCCCGCCATTTCATCAAGCTACACTTCCACAAAACCGCCCGGTTAACGAAACTCTGACGGAACACACCTGTTTCGAGAAGCTATTAGTCGCAGAAGGAATAACAGACTCCCCAAATTTCATTAGACACAGCGGCAGAAATGAATCAGGTTGGGAAAGATTGTCGGTTCCGGACGGATTTCGCCTAGCTCGGACGCCGTGCGCCGCCGTGGTCTGGTCGAGAGGAAGCCGAGATCGTCACGATTGACTGAATCTTTATCAATGGCTGATCTTTATGACAACACAAGACTTTGAGCCTCTGTTGAAAGTAGAAGAAGCGGCTTTGCTATTAGGCGGCATGCATCCGAAAACCTTGATGCGTCTCGCTCGCCTGGGAGAAGTGCCTGCAATCAAAATCGGGCGGTGCTGGTTTTTTCGGGCCAGTGCCCTCAACGATTGGATTGGGCTACAATCACAATCGCATCGCCCGTGCCTCACGGAGAGGATTCAGTGATGGCACGTAAATACCAACGGGGAAACTTAACCCTGAAGAAGCGGGCGAATGGGCCGGATGCGTGGGAGTTTCGTTGGCGAGATGCCAACGGAGCACAGCGTAGCAGACTACTCGGGACGGTGGAGCAGTTTCCCACCCAACGGGACGCACAGTGTACAGCCGATGCCCTTCGTCTCGAAATCAACTCGGAATTGCCGAAAGCAGTTCCAATTACCGTTGCGACTTTGGTTGACCGATACCTCACGTCCGATGTGGAGATGGGG
>CAWGDB010000009.1:0-79273 GCA_963821295.1 uncultured Acidobacteriaceae bacterium
ATCAGCTCTCCCTTTCAATTGATTCGGTTAGTGAGCGATGGCGAGTTCTCGTTCGAACTTGTCTCGCTTGATGATGATTGAACCAGAGGAGCAGAGCCGAATCTATTAGACAAGGGTATGAATTGATACCTTTGCATGATTTGTGCGGAGCGCGTCACAACTTTCGATTTGCATTAGGTACGAGGGACGTTCGAAACATCCCGATGGCACATCGCGATCACACTCGCTACCCTTTTAGAGCCGCATGCCGGGAAAAGCACGTACGGAACTACAGCAAACTACTGATTGACGTACTGCGCGGCACACTGCTATCCAAGTCAGAACTGCAGAAATTGGAATCACCGCAAGTGCGCGCCAACCGTTTCTCTTATCCTCAAAGGCGTCGTTAGCCTCGTAAACGCTGGCCGAATGAAGATCAAGGGTTCGAGGTCCTCTCGACCGAACACCCATGGGCAGTAAATGCTTATCCGAGGAACCTTCCATGGAGAGACCTAGGAGCACACGCTTGCTGATACCTATAACGGATCAATACCAAAGTATGATTGACACCCCTTGTGGCAGATCCTTCCATATGGACAGGGGATTACGATCGAGAGCGAGCTTAGACGTAAAGCACTACGCCACGCCGCATGTGGGTACAGACGGGTTGGCGCTCACTTCGGGTTCCTGCGTGGAGGTGAAAACGTGACCGACCCTGTTAATTTGCAAGATGATTTTCTACTCGAAACTCCAATTCCAGGGCTTCCTTTGGAATCGATTCTTCGCACCAAGGAATTGCGGAATCGCCCATCGCATTTACCCGACTACGAGACGGAGAACCGCGCACTTGTCGCACTAGCCAACGCGCTAGCTGACTCCCCGGGTACCATTCTGCAAACATTGGCTGATAGGGTCCTTGAGCTGTTGCATGCTGATTCTGCCGGCTTAAGTCTGCTCACGAGAGACGAAAAGAGGTTCTATTGGGCAGCTATTGCCGGGGCGTGGCGGCCCCACGCCGGCTCCAATGTCCCGCGCAATTCCTGCCCATGCGGCGAAGTGCTCGACCGCAATGTTCCGATGCTATTCACCCATTGGGAACGGCGTTATCTGAATTTCAGCAGGACAATGCCCGTAACCGAAGAAGGACTCTTTGTTCCTTTTTATGCAAACGGCAAACCGGTGGGTACAATTTGGGCATTCGCACACGACAGTCGTCGCAGATTCGACGCCGAGGACCTAAGACTGCTGGAACGCACGAGTCGTTTCGCGTCAGCGGCATGTCAGGTCCTGGAATCCATTGAGAACCTCAAGTTGGAAAACGCAGCGCGCGAAAAAGCGGAAACCGCAGTCCGCGAACTGGCAAACGGGTTGGAGACGCAGGTTCGAGTTCGGACCCAGGAGTTGGAACGTAGCACACGAGAACTTGCCGAGGCCAACGAAGACCTTCGGTTCCAGGTTGACCTCCTTCAACAAATCCCTGTAGCGGCGTGGACGCTCAGGCCTGATGGGACGCCGGATTTCGTGAACCGAAACTGGCTGGAATACTCCGGTCAGGCACTCGATTACGTCCAATCAAATTCCGACGCGTGGATGACTGCGATCCATCCTGAGGATCGAGAAGCAGCGTCAAAGAGCATTTGCGACGGGATACGCTCAGGGCAGGATTTTACAATGGAAGCGAGGTTTCGCCGCGTGCAGGACGGGGCATATCGCTGGCATCTCAATCGAGCCGCGGCGTTACGTGATGCGGAGGGAAATCTCCTTCGGTTTGTGTGTACATCCACCGACATTGAGGATCAGAAACAGTCCCAAGAGAATTTACGGAGGGCTGTTGAAACAAACCGGCTGATCGTCGACACCGCGTTAGATGCGGTTATCACGATGGACGCTCAAGGGGCGATTACCGATTGGAATAAGCAAGCTGAAATTGTGTTCGGATGGAGTAATAAGGAGGTGATCGGCCAGCACATGTCGGATCTGATTATCCCGGAGCGACTACGGATGGCCCACGAGCGCGGCTTACGTCACTTCCTGGCTACCGGTGATGGCCCCATCTTGCGACGGCGTATCGAAGTCACGGCCGTCCGGCGCAACGGCGTTGAGTTCCCGGCGGAGTTGGAAGTATCGCCAATGAGACTCGGCCAGAATTGGTTTTTTGGCGCCTTCATTCGGGACATTACCGACTCCAAACTAGCAGAAAAAAGACTAAGAGAGAGCGAACTCAACCTGCGCCAGATGACCGAGACCATACCGGAAATGCTATGGAGCGCCACCGCAGAAGGGACAATCGATTATTGCAATGCCCGCGTGCTCGACTACACCGGCTTCTCTGCTGACGAAATCATGGGTAGCGGTTGGACAAAACTTCTTCATCCAGACGATGTTGAACGGACAGCTCGAACGTGGAGAGCCTGTGTCACAACCGGAGCCCCGTACCGAGTCGAGATTCGCACCTTCCACGCTGCCGATCGCACCTATCGATGGTGCGTAACGAGCGCGCTTCCGCTGCTCGACCAACAAGGGCGGATTCTAAAGTGGTACGGCACAGTTGTGGACATGCACGACTGGAGGCATGCGCAGGAAGAGCTACGCAATACGCAAGCCGAACTCGCGCGCGTGGCGCGTGTGATGACGATGGGAGAGCTTACCTCATCGATCGCGCACGAAGTCAACCAGCCGCTATTTGGCATTATGACCAACACCGACACCTGTTTGTTAATGCTTTCTACCGATCCTCCCGATGTCGACGGCGCTCGGGAAACTACACAGCGCACTATGCGTGATGCAAACCGAGCCTCTGACGTGATCAAGCGATTACGCGCGCTTTATAGCAAAAAAGATCCGTCCCCCGAATTGATGGACCTGAATCAGGCCACACGGGAGGTGATTTCCCTGTCGTTGAGCGATTTGCAAAGATGGCGGGTGATCGTTCTGCAGGAACTTGCCGACGATCTCCCACTCCTCATGGCGGACCGTGTCCAAGTTCAGCAGGTCATTATGAACCTGGTACGAAACGCCTCAGACGCCATGAGCAATGTCGATGATCGTCCGAGAGAATTATTGATCAGAACCGAAAGGGAGGAAAGCGATCGGGTGCAGCTTAGCGTGAAAGATGCAGGGGTCGGTTTCGAACCCCAGGCTGCGGACAGACTCTTCGAAGCCTTCTATACGACGAAGAATGAAGGCATGGGAATCGGCCTGTCGATCAGTCGTTCCATCATCGAGGCTCATGAGGGGCGTTTGTGGGCGACAGCGAATGATGGTCCAGGGGCCACGTTTTCATTTTCAATACCCTGCAAAGCGGCCGGTTTGGTCGCAGAGGAAACTCGCTGCAGCCGGCCGGATGGTGCAATGGATGCCGCATGATTTAAGTTCGACGCTGAATAACGATTCCAACGTTCATACCTTGGTGCGATTGACTGCCTACCTGGCAGGAGCGCATTCTTCGCCTATGGAGTCCAACCCAGATCGGGAATCCATCGAACGTCCACTTGTGACGGTCGTTGATGACGATGTATCAGTCCGCGAATCCCTCCCTAATTTGCTGAGGCAGTTCGGCTTTTCCGCCCGCGCGTTTTCGTCGGCGGAAGAGTTTCTCGGGTCCGATTGCGTGAGCCAGACCCGCTGTCTGATCCTTGACGTCGTCATGCCGGGCGTAACGGGACTCGATCTTCAACGACAATTGAAGCTTCGGGGTCCAGCGCTTCCAATCATCTTTATCACCGGTCAGAAGGACGAAGGAATTCGGAAGCGAGCGCTTGAACAAGGAGCGGTGGGATTCCTGCTCAAGCCAGTGATAAGCGCAGTTCTATTGGAGGCCGTCAATGTTGCACTTCGGGGAAACTGATAGTTCCCACCCTGCAAGCAGGGGGGATAAAACGAGCTTGGCGAGATCACTTGGTCATCCAGTGGAGTCATCGCCAGCGCAGACTGCGGGGCCCGTCGTGTTCGTCGTTGACGACGACGTCTCGGTCCGTGAAGCACTGGAGTTATTAATCCGCAAGCTAGGCTGGCAGCCAGAGATTTTCGCATCGGCACAGGAATTCCTCGATCGCCCTCGTTCACTTGTCCCGAGCTGTCTTGTTCTCGACATTTCTCTCCCCGGTCTCAGCGGTCTCGAACTTCAGAAGCGTATTGCTGTCGAGCGGACGGACATGCCGATCATTTTCATCACGGGTTATGGCGACGTGCCCAAATCAGTCCAAGCCATGAAAGCGGGCGCGGTCGAATTCTTAACGAAACCGGTCAGTAATGAAGAGCTATTGGCGGCCATCCGGCAGGCCCTTGAACGGAGCAGCGCTGTTCTCGGTCACGTGGCGGAAATTCAGGAACTCCGGGACCGTTACGGGTCAGTTTCGCCTCGCGAACGGCAAGTCATGGCGTTGGTGGTTTCGGGTTTATTGAATAAACAGATCGCTGACGAACTCGGCATCAGCGTGATTACCGTAAAAACGCACCGGGGCAAAGTGATGCAAAAGATGAAGGCTGACTCTCTCGCGGGGTTGGTGAAGATGGATGCTAAGCTACGTGCGGCATCCGGGCGAAAAGACTGACCAGCACAACTCCCAGTCCCGCTTTGACATCTGTGGAAACATCAGCAAAAGTCGGCGTCGAAATACTCCTTATCTTCGTAATTCGATTACAGCAGGTAATGAAACTGTGGTGCGCCATACGTAGCACATCCGTTTTTCTAGTGGAAACCGGCAGCCTTCGCGACGACGGCATTACTTGCTTCTTCGATTAGTTGCACGATGTCATCGGGGCGAGTTGCAATGGAAGCGTGGCTCGTTGGCAACGTAATCGTCCTTCTTGCGTTGATTCGCTCCGCCATCCACTTTTCGGTCTCGGTAGGAATCAACCGATCGTTGGCCGAGATCTGATACCAACTCGGCTTCACTTTCCACGCCGGTGGTCCCGACTTTTCTTCGAAGCATCGCGATGCTGTGGGCTTCTGCGTAAGCGCCCAAACTAGTGATTCTGTTCGGTCTTCGAGATCATGACAGAAAGTCTCGTGAAACTTCCCGACTTCGATCCATAGAAAACCATACTTATCCTCACGGATATTTGCCGCGCCCTCGGGTGGCGCCCGCCGCGCCCAAAGGCTCTTGAGACTCTCCCCCTCATCAAGAGCAGGTCCCGCCAAATAGACGAGGCCGACGACATTTGGCGTGAGGCCAGCGCCCGTGATGACTGCGCAACCATAAGCATGGCCGACTAATAGCGTGGGAGCATCCTGCGCAGCGGCCATTTTGATGGTTCGATCGATGTCGTTGGACAACGATGTCAGAGGGTTCTGCACCGCGAAGACGCGGTAGCCTTTTTCATGTAGGGGAGGAATGACATGCCGCCAGTGTGAAGCGTCGCCCCAGGCGCCGTGCACTAAGAGAATGGTCGGTTTGTCCGTCATCGACGTACTCCTTTCATTCGACTTTACTGTTTTGCCGACTGCGCTGCTAACGGTAACGGCCAGTCCTAGGGCGTGCCCATAACATGGAGATGAGCCCAAGGAGTGCCTGCCCACATGATGTAAGCGCCCGTTGGCTTGTGAGTCGTAGGTAGGCCCGTGGTTTTCGGATCAAAGGGCCAAAGAATCATCCAATGCGGTCCGATTCTAATGGGAGGGTCAGTCTTGTCGAACGGGTCGGAGTCGCTTCGCTGCGTCGCTCCCGCGAGCATGTATTCGACGCCCGGAACGGTGGTAGTCGGCTTTGCCTTGTGTTCCGCGAAATCGTGATTCCATTGCATTGCGACTTTGTCCTCACACATCGGAGGTGATCCGATGCCGTTGGGATCTCCCGGCAGGCACGTGAAGTCATTGGTTCCCGGCCGGAGGATTTTCATCTGTCCTTGGGCGTCGATCTCAGCGACCGTGGCGTTTTTGATCACATTGGGAGGACCCGCAGAGAGGGCGCGCGCAATTTTGCTTCGTGCCGACTCCTGCGAATCGGATGATGTCAAGTCAGGTGCGTTCATTTGCGCAGAGGCCCCGAGGCACGTGAGGGCAAGCATTAGAAAACCAATCCGAGCAGACTTAAATGATCGCAGGTTTCGAAACATAAATACCTCCGTTCTGTTGTCAGACATTATCTAATCACCGACCTCGAAAATAACTTCAAGTTCGATTGGAACGCCCAAGCGGAAGGCTTGCGACTCCGTATACAAAACGGCAAGGCTCCTGTCTTAGCCAAAAACCTTCTGCGACAACTCCGAGCGGCGTCGGCGACCTTCGTTTGTGCACGAACGCTCCCGAAGTGGCTACCAACACGCCGAACCGGACGATCCATGTCACTTTATCGAGTGATCCCAAATGCTTCCGCACGACAGCGATCGCGTTCAGGGCAGCAATCTGCTCCGCTTCGCTCCCTGTGTGCGCGTGAAGTTCCGCGCCGACACGCCCGATGAATTTCGATTTGCGGCCATGGGTTCGAAACATGCCGGGGAGACAGAGCAGATTTCCCGTCTGAACCGCTTCGACATGAATCCCGAAGGGCTCAGGTGGCGCTGGAAGCGTGATTCCCAGTTCCGTCAAGCGCTTCTCCCTGCTTGTCGGCCTGGAGATTTCGATTGGGCTCTGTGCCTTTGAGGATGTCATGAAGAGATCTCATCAGCACCGCTGAAGGAAGGCAATTGGACCAAGGTATCAACGCAATATTTTCGCCCGACTAATTTGGGCAACCTGCTCAAATCAGGTTCATACGGAGACCGCTTATTCTCTACTATTCAGAATTCTTCACCGAAACTCGCGCGATACTACACGCTCGCTGTCTCTCAATATGGCACTCATATCCGCTGCACCGCGCTACGGATTACGCTACGGCTCTGTACCCGCTACCGGGAATTTCCAACGACTTAGAGGTCGTCCGCCTCTTGTAAGTCCTTTAAAGTCGTGTATGGGCCGTTCTTTCACGGCGATAACCTAAGGTCAACGAGCGAGATCAACAAGAAGAATCCGAATGCCACCCAAAAGCTAGGATCTTCGGCATTTCGCAGGAAGTCCTCGTGACTGCAATCGGGCGATCTGGAAGGCTTATCCAAAGTCGAAAGTGTCGATTCGGAAAGTGTTGATGAGTTGATGGACGAAGGCAACGCGTTCGAGGCTGGGATTGTATCGGGCGTCGAAAATTCGAGAGAACGGGGCGGTAGAGAGATTCGCACCCGTGCCGAAGCCGCCGACATCGTCGAGCCCGACCACGCACAAGTTGCCGGGAATTTGATATTCCGCATCGGGGCAATCGTCATCAGACGTCCCGGCGGTTCGGTCGTTAACACAATATGAGTTAGGTAGCTCTCCAGCGTCCAACCCCCCCAAAGCGAGGGTCCGCGCTCCGCGTGCGTTCAGTTTTGCATGTCCGTCCCGTGCCGTTTCCGTGCCGTTAACACGAAATTGCACCGAACTAGCCGCGTTAGATGCCATCTGCCGCGGTCTAAGTGTATGGAACTACATTAGGGAGCGTTTTCGAATCCCACTCTCTCCGCCATTGCTTTTGTTATCTGGTACTTGCGAGTCGGTGATACCTACACTGATACCAGAATCAGGGAGGATCACCGATTGCCAACCGGGAGGCAATCTCTCCAAGAGGGTCCAAACCCCGCAAGGGATGCAGTACTGCCGCGTTGTGCTCTCGGCGAATGGCCGCGTTAAGCCGGACCTAGTCGTTGTCAACGGGAAGCAGGAAACCCCCAAAGAAGGCGCCTACTACCTTGAGTGGCGCGACGGAACAAAGCGTGTGCGCCTCTCGGTGGGCAAGGACCCAGCCGAGCTCGACGCCAGCGAAAGGAAGCAGAGTTAAATGCGGCTAACAACGGCGTTTTCTGTTGTGCCGGACTGCTAGAATGGGCACCAGTCACTAGCCGCAGCTATTGCCGATTTTCTGGACGAGACCAAGTTCACCAAGAAGCCGAAGACCTTAGCCGCATACTCGACCGCCCTCGCGTACTTCCTCGAATCCTGCCACAAACTCAATCTCGAAGAAATCGACAGAAAAGACCTCTTAAAGTTCCACGCATTCCTGCGGGATGACAAAGCGCAGGCGCCGCGAAGCTGTTGGAACAAGTTCGCAAACGTGATGTCCTTCCTGAAGACGAACGGGATCCGTGGGTTGGTGGGCGAGAATGACTGGCCGCGCTATACCGAGGAAGAGCCGGAGATTTACGAACAGGATGAACTCGACAAGCTGTTCGCGGAGTGCGACGCAGACGAACGGCTCTGGTATGAGTTTGTGGAAGCTGCTATCTCATCAACAATCCCGCTTTACTGGCTACAATAGGTTTGCAACTTATCGGACTACGCGATTACCCGCTCCCACCCGACCGAGTGTGAAACCTGCATGCCGCTTTTGTGGAGTTATATCGCGGCCCAACGTCTTGCGAACCTTCTTGAACACCTGCCGCATTAGGCGCCTTCCCAGGGTCAATTCCCTCGATCCTTGCCATACCCCTCTCCTTCCTCTTAAAAGTTAGATGACGTTGCAACCGGATAGTTTTGTCGGCCATCCAAAGTTGTCCGGCAATGGAGTGCTTACGGCGCTTACGAACCTAATCGCCTGGCCTGTCGTTGCTTTCGGCATCAATTGAAGCCCTGCGTTAGAATTGAAAGGCGCGGCTTCGTTCCAGACCTAGCCTGGAGACCCCGTGGTTACCTCCAGCTTATGAGGTGCTTATGAAGCGAGCTTTCTCAGCGCGACCCGCTCTGTTTTTCGTTGCCATTATCCTTCCAGTCCTTCTCGCCGCCCTCGTGCTGCGCCACGAGACCGTTGCCAGTGCCGCTCCAATTTTCAAAGGTGTTCTCACCTGGCATAACGACAACCTGCGGACAGGCAGAAACCAGAGCGAAACGGCGCTTACGCTCAAGAATGTAAACTCGACCACGTTCGGCAAGCTGTTCGTGCTTTCGGCGGATGGACTGGTAGACGCGCAACCTCTATATGTGCCGAACCTGACCGTTAACGGAACTTCCCACAACATTGTGTTCGTGGCCAGTGAACACGGCACTGTTTACGGTTTCGACGCCGACACCGGAGCGACGATTTGGCACTTGAGCACTCTGGGCGCAGGTGAGACCACGTCAGATAATCGCGGCTGCGGACAGGTCACTCCGGAGATTGGCGTCACCTCGACTCCCGTGATTGATCTATCGGCCGGCCCTCACGGCACTATCTACGTCGTGGCCATGAGCAAGGATGCCAGCGGCAACTATCATCAGCGCCTGCACGCTCTCGACATCACCACCGGTGCCGAACAATTCGGGGGCCCAGTCGACATCGTCGCCAAATATCCCGGCACTGGCGACAACAGCCAGGGCGGATACGTGATCTTCGATCCCGCGCAATACAAGGAACGCGCTGCGCTATTGCTGTTGAATCACATCGTGTACACGTCGTGGGCCTCGCACTGCGACGACCGCCCTTATACCGGCTGGATTATGAGCTACAACGAGACCACGCTGGTGCAAAAGTCGGTTTTGAACGTGACTCCGAACGGCAATGAGGGCGCAATCTGGGCGGCGGGCGCAGGATTGGCGGCCGATGCCTCCGGAAATATCTATTTTCTCGACGCCAACGGCACCTTCGATACCACGCTCGACCAGAACGGCTTTCCCGTCAATGGCGATTACGGCAATGCCATCGTGAAGCTTTCGACGAAGAAGGGACTACTTTCCGTCGCCGATTACTTCAACATGGATAATACCGTTGCCGAGTCTGACAAGGACGAAGACCTCGGCTCGGGCGGCGCCATGGTACTTCCCAACATCAAGGACTCCAGCGGTGTGATTCATCAACTGGTGGTTGGGGCGGGCAAGGACGCGAACATCTATCTTGCCGACCGCACTAACATGGGTAAATTCAATCCGAACAACAATAATCAGATTTATCAGGAGTTGACAGGTGCGCTCGGAGGCTCTGTGTTTTCCGCGCCCGCGTATACCAACGACAGAATTTACTACGGAGCCGTCGGCGACCACATCAGGGCCTTCGCCTTTAACTCCAGCGCGCAACTGAATTCAACTCCGCAATCCCAGACCAGCACCTCGTTCGGATTTCCGGGAGCAACGCCGAGCATTTCCGGCGATGCGAAGGCCGATTTGATTCTGTGGGCGACCGAAAATACCTCTCCGGCAGTATTGCACGCTTACAATGCCAGCAATCTGGCGGTCGAGTTATATAACTCGAACCAGGCCTCCGGCGGACGCGACCAATTCGGAAACGGAAACAAGTTCATCACGCCCATGATTGCGAATGGCAAAGTCTACGTGGGGACCCAAACCGGCGTGGGCGTATTTGGCTTGCTGCCCTAGGTTCTTAGGTTCTGAACGCCGGTCTTTGTGGCCTAATTGCCTGACCTCGCTCAGCCCTGGTCATACGCTCGCTTCAAGGCCGCAATGTCAATCTTGGTCATTTGCAGCATTGCCTGCATGGCTCTCTTCGACTTCGCGGGATTCTCTTTGTCTCCCAGCATTTTCATGAGAGCGTCGGGGATGATCTGCCACGACACGCCAAATTTGTCTTCCAGCCAGCCGCACTGGCTTGGTTTTCCTCCCTCCAAAAGCTTGTTCCAGTACTCGTCCACCTCTTCCTGGGTTTCGCAGTGGATGAGGAAGGAGATGGCTGGCGTGAACTTATAATGTGGGCCGCCATTCAGGGCGACGAACTCCTGCCCTTCAAGCTGGAATGATGCCGTCATGACAGACCCTTTCGTTCCTGGACCCGCGTCACCATAGCGCGAAATCGTGCCCGGCTTTGAATTCTTGAAAATGGAGGTGTAGAAATTCATTGCCTCTTCAGCTCTTCCATCGAACCACAAAAATGTCGTGATCTTTGGCATACGATTTTGCTCCTTGCAAATTTGTGAAATCTTGCTCCCGTTACTTTCTTGTTTCGGTAAGTTCTTTGCCCAACTCGCGCGCTCTCTGAACCGCCGCGGAGGGAGCGAAATCTTCCAGTTCAAAAATCTGGCGAAGCTCGATCTCGCCCTCCGCACATTCGCTGTGAGGTGAGGGTACTCGATTTGCCCACTCGATTGCCTCTTCCTTTGACTTCACCTCGATTATCCAGTAGCCCGCGATCAGCTCCTTGGTTTCGGCAAATGGGCCGTCGATCACGGTGCGCTTTCCTGCCGTGAACTTGACTCGCGCGCCCTTCGAACTTGGGTGAAGTCCCGCGAGATCCACCAGCGCTCCCGCTCTCATCAGTTCTTCGTTGTACTTTCCCATGGCGGTGAGAAGCTCTTCGCTCGGCATTTTGCCTGCCTCTGAGTCCTTGTTAGCCTTGACGATCATCATGAATCGCATTTCGGTCTCCTTAATGTTTTGGGGCTTGAAGGCGTGCTTCAAGACCGTTTCAAACTAGCTCTCATTGTTAAGTCGATTGAGGTGGAGCGAGATCGACAGTCTCGCGATTTTATTTTGACGGCAAGCCCGGGATCTCCATCACTGGACGGATCTCCACGGTCCCCCACCTGCCCGCCGGGATGCGCCCCGCGATGTCGAGCGCATCGTCAAGATCCCTGGCATCAATCAGAAAATAGCCGCCCAGTTGTTCGCGCGTCTCTGCAAACGGACCATCAGTCACCAGCCTCTTCCCCTCACGAATGCGGACACTGGTGGCCGTTGAAGTTGGATGCAGCGGCCCGGCTCCGAGATATTTTCCACTCTCACTCAGCTCCTGTGCGAACTGCGCGGAGTCCTGGTAACACTGCGCCCGCTCGCTCTCGCTCAATCTGTTCTCGTCCAGATAAATCAGCAACATGTATTTCATAGTCCGTCCTCATCAGTGAATCGAATGGCGGCCGCCTGAATCGACACCTCAGCGAAGAAAACTTACAATCGGGTATGCCTGCCGACGCCGCCACCGCGGCAGTTGAAACAGTGTATCGCTCCGACTGGGGACGCATCGTCGCGACTCTCATCCGGTTAGTTGGCGATTTTGACCTTGCCGAAGAGGCTGCGCAGGAGGCCTTTACGGTCGCCGTCGATCAGTGGCGCACATCCGGGGTTCCTGACTCTCCTCGCGCCTGGATCATTCAAACCGCCAAACATAAAGCCATAGATCGCATCCGTCGCCAGACCAACTTCGCGGAAAAACTCCAATACTATGCCAATGGGCTTGGCCCTGCCTTCGAAGAGCCGGATTACACAACCACCGGAATTCCCGATGACCGCCTTCGCCTGATTTTCACCTGCTGCCATCCCGCGCTGGGGCTGGAAGCACAGGTGGCGCTGACCCTCCGCACGCTTTGCGGGCTTGAGACGGACGAGATCGCACGCGCATTCCTGGTTCCCCCGGCGACGATGGCACAGCGTCTGGTGCGAGCCAAGCGCAAGATTCGTGATGCCGGCATTCCCTATGTGGTCCCCGAGGTCCCGGACATGGCTCCGCGGCTTGAGGCCGTGCTGACCGCGATCTATCTAGTCTTTAACGAAGGTTACGCGGCAACTCGCGGCGGCCCGCTGCTGCGCACCGATCTCTGTGCCGAGGCCATACGCCTGGGACGGTTGGTCAGAACGCTCATGGCGCCAAATACGCCGGCAGAGGCCACGGGTCTGGTCGCTCTTATGCTGCTTCACGATGCGCGCCGTGATGCCCGTCTCGATGAAGCCGGCGATATCGTCGTCCTGGAAGAGCAGGACCGCAGCCGCTGGAACCGGGCTCAGATCGCCGAGGCGGTACCACTTGTGAACGAGGCCCTTGCTGGCGGTCCTGGCCCGTTTGCGCTGCAAGCCGCAATCGCAGCTCAGCATTGCCAGGCGCTACGGGCCGAAGATACGGACTGGCCTCAGATTGTCCGGCTCTACAATCTTCTTGAACGTCTGCAGCCATCCCCCATTGTGTCACTCAACCGTGCGGTGGCAATCGCGATGGCGGATGGACCTCGTTCCGCATTGGCGATCATCGACGCGCTGGTAGCCGCCGGTGACCTCGAAAACTATTACCTTCTGCATGCTGCGCGCGCCGACCTTCTGCGCCGCTTGGGGTCCTCGGAGGAGGCCGCGAAGAGCTACCTGCGGGCGCTGGAATTGGTGATCAATGAGAGTGAGCGCCGATATCTCCAGCGGCGACTGCGCGAAGTTGCCGTCGAGCGCTAAACAGGCGTCTCCTGGAAAACCACTCCGCGCTCGGAGGGTTGCCCCGGCCGTCTCAACGAAATCCAGCTAAGTCAAACCAGGCAAAGGGCACGCAAAATGCTCGGAACGCCACAAAGTACGTGTTCTTCGGTGATCTCTGAATGGCCGTTCCTGCTTGCTAAGCTCCGAAGTAGCTCAAGGAGGACCTTTGGCCGCAACTGCTTCGAGACCGCGACGAAAACGGCAATCAAGATTCTTTACAGCGAAAGTGACGATGCGGTTCTTGCCACTCAGACCGCCGCGATGAAAACGGCCGGACATCACGTTACGACTGCCCTCACCCGCCAGGAAGTGCAGGAAGCGCTGCGCCGCGACGCATTTGACCTCGTGATTCTCGGTGCGACGCTGTCCAAGGATGACCGGCATCATTTGCCTTATATGGTGAAGAAGGCTCATGAGGGTACAAAAGTGCTCGTCATGCACGCTGGAACCCATCATCACGAGGTCGACGCCGTGGTCGATTCCGGGATGAGTATGCTTCGTGTGCTGGAAAAGATTGCGGCGCTCGTTCAGCCAACACCAGTACATTAATCGTAGAGCCAGATTCTTGCGGCAGAAGAATACCTTCTCCGGAACCTGGCTGTGAAAGAATCTTTCTGCGAAAAGAAACAGTCTGGCGCAACTGGGAGGGCCGCGTCGCGCCAGACATGTCCCGGGAACACCTCAGTTTTCTCGACTCCTCAACCTTGAGGTAGAGCGACTGAGGTAGAGCCATCCGGAGCCTCTTCATTCTCGTCTTCAGCGAATTGCAAAGTTGTCATGGCTGTGTCAACTTGCCGTCACAATTCGCGCTCCTCGAATAGCACGCCTCGCGAACTCTAAGGTCTGAACTCCAAACAGGCAGGGAATTAAAATGGGCCGCCAGCCAAGAAGCGGTGACGTTTCCTTGGCTATCGGCCCATTCGATCCGGAAAGGATCGGAGGTGATACCTACATGGTAAACCTTAAGAAAAGATTGTCAAGGACAAGTTGGTAGCGCCGTTTCCCGCTCAGACACTTCAACCCCGCCAGGGGGATACGATGTGGGTAGGCTCTACCACGGTTTTGCGTGCATTGACACTCCACTCACCAGAGTGTTAGTTTTATTGGTTTTACAAACCGCTATTCTTCGAGCTAGATCAGCCGGCATTCGATCAGTAGAGCTTCGATCAAAGGACTATGGAGCATACACTCCGACAATTAGGCGAATTACTGCTCGGAAGCGTGCCGACCATCATCCTGCTGGCGATCCTATACATTCTTTACACCTTTCTCGTATATCGGCCGCTGACTGCTGTTCTCGCCGAACGACGTAACCGGACGCAAGGCGCGATGGAAAAAGCCCGCGCTGACATTGCGGCCGCCGAGGCACGGACCGCCGACTATGAGCAGCGCTTGCGCGAAGCACGACAAAAGGTCTTCAAGAACCTCGAAAACCGCCGTCAGCAAGCCATGCAGGTCCGGAGCGAGGCGGTGAATCAGGCCCGTGTACGAGCGCAGGAACAGGTAAAAAACGCGCGCTCTCTTCTGGAGCAGGACAAACAGGAAGCAACGGCCAAGCTGCAATCGGAAGCTGGAAGACTCGCCAGCGAAATCGTGCGCACGGTTCTGCGGCCCGTGGCGGCGCCCAGTCAGGTCGGCGGATAACGAAGACGATGACAACGACAATAGCGACGACGCCGACGATGCAGAGAATTGTCCGGTCAATACTTACCGTCGGGCTCGTGTCATGCCTGTGGCTGGGTCCGAAGGAAGCTCGCGGATTCGTGCAGGATCAAACGGCGGCGCATCAGCCGGTCCAGACCTCATCCACGACCTCAGCCCAGAACGCAGGCGCGGAGCAGTCCGCCGCCCAAAATCCGGCCGAACCGGCGGGACAGGCCGCGCCCGCGGAGCACCAGCCGACAAGCATCGGCGGTGAACTCGCTAAAGAGACGCGTGAGGCCGAAGGCGAAGACCAGGAAGAGAACCAGAACCTGAAGCACTCCACGATGGTCCAGAAGCTGGCCAAGGTTACGGGGCTGACCGTGCATCAGGCGCATCTCGTCGCACTCGTTCTGAATTTCGCCATTATCGTGTTCCTGGTTTTCTGGTTCGGCCGCAAGGTTGTGCCTTCCATTCTGGTCAAGCGCAGCGAATCAATCCAGCGTTCTCTGGAAGAAGCGCGGGCCACTAGCCAGGAAGCCAGTAAGCGGCTGGGCGACATTGAAGACCGTCTTCGCCACATGGATGCAGAGATCGCCAGCATGCAAACCGTCGCGGAAAAGGAAGCCGAGGGTGAGGAAGCCCGCATCCAGAAAGCTGCCGAAGACGAACTTCGCAAAGTGGTGCAGGCAGCCGAACATGAGATCGCCGCCGCCGCCAAACAAGTGCGGCGCGAACTGTCGACGTACACCGCGGACCTAGCCCTCGCCCTGGCCCGCAAACAGATAAATGTCGATTCGAACACCGATCAGGTGCTGGTCCGCAACTTCGCTTCCAATTTGGCAGACAAGCCGACGACTAAGTCTAGCGATCCAAAGCGCGGCGGCGGAAAGGACGGCCGCTAAGCATGGCTTCCGTGGTCGGCACCTACGCCCGCGCATTCGCGGATGTGGTAATGAGCACCAAGGCCGATCCCGCGCGCATGCTGGCCGAGTTGCACACCATGGAATCGCTGTTTGCCGAAAGTGACCAGTTGCGGCGCGTCATGGAGAATCCTTCCATTCCTGGCGAACAGAAACGCGCTGTACTTGATGCGGTAATCCAAAGGGTCGGCGGATCGCGCCCGGTGCGGAATTTCATTGCCGTAGTGACCGATCACCGCCGCCTGCCGTTCTTCGGGGAAATCGTGAAGCAGGTCGAACAGGAACTGAACGACCGGATGGGGTTCGCGGAAGCACAGGTGACGAGCGCGCGCGCCCTGAGCGATCCCGAAAAGCAGTTGCTGGAAGCCGAGATCGCGAAGCTGACCGGCAAACGGGTGCAAGCGCGCTACCAGCAGGACGCTGCGCTGCTGGGCGGCGCGGTAGTACAAGTTGGGAGCACAATTTACGACGGTTCGGTCAATGGGCAATTGGAGAGGATTCGAGAGCAGTTGGTGAGTTAGCTATCAGCCATCAGTTATCAGCTATCAGTAAAACCGATTCCATATTGAGGTTTGATGGCGAGATGAAGCTGACAGAAATGGATTTAACTGATAGCTGAAGACTGAGAGCTGAAAGCTTTTTATGGCCCAAATCAAAGCAGACGAAATTACGCAATTAATCCGCGAGCAGATCGAGAACTACGAATCGAAGATTGCGGTCGACGAAGTAGGCACGGTTATTACGCTCGGCGACGGTATCGCACGCGTCTACGGCCTTGACAAGGTGATGGCCGGCGAACTGCTCAGCTTTCCGCACGGCGTCGCCGGAATCGCCATGAACCTCGAAGAGGACCAGGTCGGCGTGGTCATCCTCGGCGAATACACGGAGATCAAAGAAGGCGACGAGGTCAAGCGCACAGGGCGCATCATGAGCGTCCCCGTCGGCGATGCTGTCATCGGCCGTGTCGTCAACTCGCTGGGCCAGCCTATCGACGACAAGGGCCCGATTCAGTCCGACAAGTCCATCCCGATCGAACGCATCGCTCCTGGCGTCATCGATCGCCAGCCCGTGCGTGAGCCCATGGCCACCGGTCTGAAAGCCATCGACTCGATGATCCCCATCGGCCGCGGCCAGCGCGAGTTGATCATCGGCGACCGCCAGACCGGCAAGACCGCCGTCGCGCTCGACACCATCATCAACAGCAAGGGCAATAACCTGATCTGCATCTACAACGCAATCGGCCAGAAGCGCTCGTCGATTGCGCAGGTAGTCAAGATCCTCGAAGACGCAGGCGCGATGGAGTACACCATCGTAGTGGCGGCCTCGGCCTCCGAGCCCGCCCCTATGCAGTACATCTCACCCTATGCGGCATGCGCCATGGGCGAGTACTTCCGCGATACCGGACGTCACGCCCTCTGCATCTACGATGATCTTTCCAAGCACGCCGCTTCGTATCGTGAAATCTCGCTTCTGCTGCGGCGTCCGCCGGGCCGCGAGGCTTATCCCGGAGATGTGTTTTATCTTCACTCACGTCTGCTCGAACGCGCCGCGAAGCTGAGCGACAAGAACGGTGGTGGATCGCTGACCGCGCTGCCCGTCATCGAAACCCAGGCCGGCGACGTTTCGGCCTACATTCCGACGAACGTGATTTCGATCACTGACGGCCAGATTTATCTCGAAACCGACCTGTTCAACCAGGGCGTTCGACCGGCCGTAAACGTCGGGCTTTCAGTAAGCCGCGTCGGTGGCAGCGCGCAGATCAAGGCCATGCGCCAGGTAGCGGGTACGCTAAAGCTCGAACTCGCGCAGTATCGCGAACTCGCGGCTTTCGCGCAATTCGGCAGCGATCTGGACAAGGCGACGCAGCAACAGCTCAATCGCGGGCAGCGTCTGGTGGAGCTGCTGAAGCAAGGGCAGTTCTCGCCCTTGCCCTTTTCGAAACAGATTCTGATCATCTTCGCCGGCACCAGCGGCGTGCTCGACGATATGCCCGTAGAGCAGGTGAGAGACTTCGAGAAGTCGCTCTACCAGTATGTGGACATGACCAGTCCCGGCCTGCTCAACACGATCATGGAAAAGAAGATCCTCGACGACAATCTCAAAGCCGAGATGTCGCGAGTGATTAAAGAAGCGAAACAGCAGTTTGTGGATGCAAGGCAAGCGGTAGCGAAATAGCAGTTGCCAGTAGCCAGCTGTCAGTTCCCAGAAACATCCATGGGAAATTTAGAGGCTGGCGGTTGACACACAAGATTTCACTGGCAACTGGGTACTGGCAACGGGCAACTGATTTATGGCCAACATTCTCGACATCAAGCGCCGAATCCGCAGCGTGGTCAACACGCGGCAGATCACCAAGGCGATGAAGACTGTCTCGGCGGCCAAGCTGCGCCGCGCGCAGGAGGCCGCGCTGGCGGCGCGTCCCTATTCGCAGATGTTGACCAACGTTTTGAAGTCGCTGATCACGCGCGCCGATATCTATGATCCCGTTACCGGCGAACCTCTTCATCCGCTGCTGGTCGAGCGTCCGGAGAACAACATCCTGCTGATTGTGGTCACCGGAGACAAGGGTCTGGCCGGCGCCTTCAACACGAATATTCTGAAGGTCGTTACCAGGTTCATCGAGTCAAAGCCAGACCAGAATATTGACGTCGAATGCATCGGCCGCAAGGGCCGCGACTTCATGCGCCGCCGCTATCCGGTGGCACCGGTAAAAAGGAAAGTCGCGGACGAAGACATGGGCGACTCGCCCGTCCAAGCCGAGGCTGCGCCGCGCGTCGGTCGTGTGCAAATTGCAGGCGAATATGTGGGAGTCCTCGGAAAAGTCGAGCACAGCTTCGCCTCGAATCTGGCCCAAAGTATTGTCGAACGCTACACCAACGGCGAGATTGATGGCGTCTACATCCTCTATAACGAGTTCAAATCGGTTATTGCGCAACGACTGATCGCCGAGCACTTGCTGCCGATCAAAGAAATCGGCGTCGTGGACGTTCGCATGGCCGAAGAAGCGGAAGAGGAAGAACGCAAGCGTCGAATCGAAGCGGCGAAAGGCACCGGGGTTGGCATTCGTCCTCCGGACACGCACGAAGTGGATGAAGCTGCCGCCAAGTTCGCGGTCTCGCAGGTCGACTACATTTACGAGCAGCCGCCGGCGCAGCTGTTTAACGAGATTCTGCCGAAATATATCGGTATTCAGATTTTTCATGCACTGCTCGAATCGGTGGCGGCAGAACACGCGGCCCGCATGACTGCTATGGATTCGGCAACTAACAATGCGTCGGACATGATCGATTCGCTTACCCTGATCATGAACCGCGCTCGCCAGGCGAAGATTACGAAAGAAATTATCGAGATTGTAAGCGGTGCGGCCGCGCAAGGGTAAAGAAGCTTCGAGCCGCGAGCCACGAGCTTCGAGCAACCTGAAGATTTTGCTTGCTCGCAGCTCGCGACTCGCAGCTTGCAACTGATTTTTGAGGTCTTATGCCAGAAAATATCGGACACGTTATCCAGGTCGCCGGCCCTGCCGTCGACGTGCAGTTCGTCGAGGCAACCATGCCTCCTATTTATGAGGCGCTGCGGGTGGTGAGCGACGGCTTCATTGTGCCGACGCCGATCGACGTGATTCTCGAAGTGCAGCAGCACCTTGGAGAAGGTCGCGTGCGCTGTGTTGCCATGCAGCCCACCGACGGCATGGTGCGCGGTATGAAAGCCATCGATCAGGGTGGACCCATCTCGGTTCCCGTCGGCCGGGGAACGCTTGGGCGCGTGATGAACGTCGTCGGCGAGCCGGTCGACAACCTCGGCCCCATCGCCTTCGACAAGCGTATGCCGATTCACCGTCTCGCCCCGGCGTTCGATGAGCAGTCGACCACTGCCGAAATGTTCGAGACGGGCGTGAAGGTCATCGACCTCATTCAGCCCTTCTTGAAGGGCGGCAAGATCGGCCTGTTCGGCGGTGCGGGCGTAGGTAAGACCGTTGTCATCATGGAGCTCATTAATAACGTCGCTAAGCAGCATGGAGGTTTCTCCGTGTTCGCCGGCGTTGGCGAGCGTACGCGCGAAGGCAACGACCTGTGGCTCGAAATGAGCGAGTCGGGCGTCATCAAGCCCGGCAAGCCGGAAGAGTCAAAGGCCGCGTTGATCTATGGCCAGATGACCGAGCCTCCCGGCGCGCGTCTTCGGGTGGCTCTGACCGCCTTGACGGTCGCCGAGTATTTCCGCGACGAACAGGGAGCCGACACGCTGCTCTTCATCGACAATATTTTCCGCTTCACGCAGGCAGGCTCGGAAGTTTCAGCGTTGCTCGGCCGCATGCCGAGCGCCGTCGGCTATCAACCCAACTTAGCGACAGAAATGGGCGAGTTACAGGAACGAATTACATCGACTAAGAAAGGTTCTGTAACTTCGGTGCAAGCCATTTACGTGCCCGCCGACGATCTGACCGATCCCGCGCCTGCGACGACCTTTGCTCACCTCGATGCAACCACCGTGCTTTCGCGCGCACTGACGGAAATCGGCATTTATCCCGCCGTCGATCCTCTGGCTTCGACCTCGCGCATTCTCGACCCGCGCATCGTTGGCCAGGATCATTATGACGTCGCGCAGATGGTGAAGAAGACACTGCAGACCTACAAAGACTTGCAGGACATCATCGCCATTCTCGGTATCGACGAGCTGAGCGAAGATCAGAAGCTGACTGTGGCGCGCGCCCGTAAGATCCAGAAGTTTCTCTCGCAGCCGTTCTTCGTCGCCGAGCAGTTCACCGGCACACCTGGACGCTACGTGAAGATCGCCGACACGGTAAAAGGCTTCCGCGGAATTGTGGAAGGGAAGTACGACGACCTTCCCGAGCAGGCTTTCTACATGAAGGGAACGATCGACGAAGTGCAGGAAACCGCCGAGAAGATGAAGGCGGTAGCAGCGTAAAGGGTCGTTGGTCGCTAGTCGTTCGTCGTTGGCAACGGCACAACGATCAGCGCCCCTGATGGACGGCGAACGACAAACGACGGACACGCAATGCCAGACACTTTCCAACTCGAGATCGTCACCCCGGCCAAGCTGGTGGTAAAAGATGTCGCCCAGGAAGCGCAGATTCCCGGCTTGAACGGATATCTCGGAATCCTTCCCGGACACGCGCCGCTGATCACCGAGCTCAAAGTCGGTGAGATCACCTACAAGTCAGGCGGAACGGTTCACACCCTCGCGGTGGCGTGGGGGTTTGCGGAGGTGCTGCCGGACAAGGTCACAATCCTCGCCGAGACCTGTGAGCGCCCCGAAGAGATTGACGCCGACCGGGCCCGAAAAGCGAAAGAACGCGCCGAGGAACGGTTGAAGAGCAACAATCCCGAGATCGACTACGACCGCGCCGAAGACGCGCTCCAGCGCGCCGAGACCCGTATCAAGGTTGCTTCGGAAAAATAAAGCCGGAGTGACGCACACTCTCGCCCGTCCATCGCGCTCGCCACAGCGGCGACGGCTTAAAATGCCCACTTCGGGGAAACGTCCCGCTCTGCTAAACTTCTGAGTTTCTTTTTTCATGGCGAGGCAATCATGGCAATCCAACGAATCGGCGTGATCGGTGCGGGCACGATGGGCAACGGCATTGCCCATGTTTTTGCCCGGTCCGGATTCAGCGTTGTTTTGTGCGATGTCGAGCAACGGTTTCTTGATCGCGGGCTGGCCACGATCGGCAAGAATCTGGACCGCGAAGTTGCCAAGAATAAAATCACCATCGCCGATAAGACGGCTACGGTGGAGCGCATCTCGTCCGCGCTTGATCGCGGGCGACTTTCCGATTGCGATCTGATTGTCGAAGCGGCCACCGAGAAGTTTGAGATCAAGGCTGAGATCTTTCGCGATCTGGATCGCATCATGAAGCCCGAGGTCATTCTTGCTTCCAACACGTCCTCAATCTCGATCACCAAAATCGCGGCGCTCACGAAGCGTCCCGACAAAGTGATTGGCATGCACTTCTTTAATCCTGTTCCGGTGATGAAGTTGGTCGAGGTGATTCGTGGCCTGGCCACCTCACAGGCCACTTACGACACGGTGCGCGACCTTGCGATTAAGCTCGAAAAGACCCCGGTCGAAGTGAATGACGCGCCCGGTTTTGTTTCGAACCGCGTGCTGATGCCGCTGCTGAACGAGGCGATGTTCGCGGTCATGGAGGGCGTCGCCACGCCGCAGGCGGTCGACGAAGTTTTCAAACTCGGCATGGCGCACCCGATGGGTCCGCTGACGCTGGCGGATTTTATCGGGCTCGATGTCTGCCTTGACATCATGCGCGTGCTGCACGACGGCTTGGGCGATCCCAAGTATCGTCCCTGCCCGCTGCTGATCAAAATGGTGGATGCGGGCTGGCTCGGCCGGAAGAGCGGGCGTGGTTTTTATTCCTACGCGTGACGGAGCGCGATTAGGATATGGGGATGGTGAGTTCCGCGGGTGGAATCCTTCCCGAACGCGAGCCCGGCGGTGACGCTGTCTATTATGTGCTGGCCGTGATCTTCGGGGTGGGGGCGGCCTGGGTGGACATCAAAGTTGGCGATCTGCTTCTTACTGCGCTCATCGTGGTTGCAGCCTGCATACTGTTGGGCTCGCTCAGGCCTCGAAAGCCCTGGCGCTGGGTTCTGCTCATCGGCGTATGTATCCCGGCGGTCGAGTGGCTGGCGTATTTCTTTCTGTCCGAGAAGCCGACGCGACCCCAGATCTACGAATCGTTTCTTGCATTCGTGCCCGGAATTGCCGGCGCTATCGGCGGAGCGCTCGGGCGGGGCGTGATCGATAACCTGTTTGCGAACAACTGACGACCGCGGGCGGGTGCTCCCGAAGGTGCGGGGTGTGCAGAAAATTCTCCCAGTTCCACAGCCGATGGGGATAAGCTAGCAACCATATGGCAGTGACGGTATCGGTGCTGGCGAGCGGCAGTCGTGGCAACTGTGCGCTGGTGGCCAGCAGTTCCACACGCATTCTGGTCGATGCCGGTCTGTCTGGCCGCGAGACTTTCAAGCGGCTGAAGGGGCTGGGCGAGCGTGTCGAAGAAATCTCTGCGATCCTGATTACCCATGAGCATTCCGACCACGTCGCCGGTCTGCAGCGCCTGGCTACCAAATTGAAGATTCCTGTCTTTCTTACGGAAGGGACGCATCATGCCTGGAACCGCGCGGTGCGTGACGAGGAAGGCAAGATACCGGAACTGCCGATGCGGGAGCATTTTGCCGCCGGCCGCAGCTTCCGCGTGGGCGACATCGAGGTCTCCCCTTTTACCATTCCGCACGATGCCGCCGATCCGGTTGGCTTCACCTTTCGCGCGGAAGGAATCAAGATCGGCTTTGCGACCGACCTGGGCAAACTAACCGAAAATGTGCGCGACGCGGTCCGCGGCTGCAGCGTGCTGGTGATGGAGTCGAATCATGACCTTGAGATGCTGCGCTCGGGGCCCTATCCATGGTCTGTCAAGCAGCGGGTAATGAGCCGGGTCGGGCATCTTTCGAATGAGGCTCTCGCGGAATTCTTCTCCAACGACTATGATGGAGTTGCCGAGTACATAGTCCTGGCGCATCTATCTGAGCAGAATAACCATCCCGAAAAGGCTCGTGTATCGGCAGAGCTTGCGCTGGGCGGCTGTCAGGGGCTGTGGAACAATCGCGTGCTGCTGGCGGCTCAGTCGGAAGCCATGGCGCCCATCCGGTTGTAGCCTTGGTTGGAGCCTGGGCAGCAGCCTGCGCAGTGACCTGGTATGAGCAAGTGTGTCGAACCGATCGTAGGGAAAATTCTGGCCGGATGGCGGTATGACATCTCTGGCCTGGCTCCGGAGATGCGCGGAGACTATGAGCTTCATTTCGCAGCCTGCGAGCACTGCCGGAGCCGCCAGAAACTGCACCGCCTGATTGATATTTCGCTGATTGTTCTGGCGTCCGTCTCTGCGGGCGTTTTCTTGCTGGCTTTCGCCGCGATCCGCTATTTTGAACCTCGGCATGCTTTCTGGTTGGAGGTGGGGGCGCTCGCAGGCTTCGCACTTTCGGCGCTCATCTGGTTGATTGTTGCCGTAGCCACGCCTGCTCCGATGGCGGTAGTCGACGTGGCTAAGCTTGGAGCGCGGCATGTCCATGATCATCTCCCCCCGGAAATCCGTGACCGGCTGCCAGAAGAGTTGCGAGTGAAGCTCACAGGGTCGTAGGCGGACGTGCGAACGGTTATATATTGCATCACCTGTTGCGTCGTAGTTGCCTTTTTCGCGCTCCCCGCTGCGACGCAAAGTGACGATCCCCAGGTTTCAACGACGGACCATCAAAATCACACCAAGCAACAGGCCGTGGATATGTCCGGCATGAATATGGATATGTCTGCGCCTGCGCCCGACTGGATGCCTTCCGCTCATGTCAGTTCGGGGACAGGATGGCAGCCCGCCGCTATCATCGGGAATTCCTGGATGAAGTCGTTTGACGGGTGGGATCTGATGGCGCACGGGGAAGTGTTTGTCGACTACAACCATCAGGGCGGCCCGCGCGGCGAAGGCAAAGCCGAGTCCGTGAACTGGGCGATGCTGATGGAGCAACACAGAATCGGGAGTGGCACGCTCCTGTTTCGCGAGATGTTTTCGGCCGAATCGCTGACCGTGCCGCATCCGGGCTTTCCTGAACTGTTCCAGACCGGTGAAACCTATCACGGCCAGCCGCTGGTCGATCACCAGCATCCCCACAATGTGTTTGCCGAGCTGGCACTTGATTACTCACGTCCGCTTGGCGATCACCTTTCTTGGCTCTTCTATGGCGCGCCCGTCGGCGAGCCCGCGCTTGGTCCGGTAGCCTACATGCACCGCCCGTCGGCCGCCGAGTTGCCGATGGCGCCCTTGTCGCATCACCTGCAAGACTCTACTCACATCAGTTTCGGAGTCGTGACCACCGGACTGGTCGTATACCGCTTCAAAGTGGAAGGCTCGGTCTTCAATGGCCGCGAGCCCGACGAGAAGCGCTACACCATACAGTTCGCGCCGCTCGACTCATGGTCGACGCGCTTGAGTGTGGCGCCCTCGCGCAACTGGACAGCGCAGTACAGCTATGGGCGCCTCGAGCATCCCGAGGCTCTCGAACCGGGCAGCCAGCGCCGCCAGACCGCCTCGGTGGAGTACGTTCGCCCCCTGTCCGGCAAGTTGAAAAATGGCTCGTGGGCAACTTCGCTGGTGTGGGGAAGAGTGCACCAGGTGTTCGCCGATCACAATCTGAACGGTTACCTGCTGGAGAGCACGTTTAACTTCTTGTCGAGGAACTACGCGTTCTCGCGCCTGGAACTGGTCGACAAAGATGAACTGTTTCCAGCCGACCCTACGCTGCCGAGCTATCGCATAGGAGCGTACACTTTCGGCGGGGCGCGCGATCTCATCCAGAATCGGCTTTGGCAGCTTGCCCTGGGAAGCGACGTTACTTTCTATTCGAAGCCCGCGAGCCTGAACGCTTCGTACGGGACAAATCCTGTTTCATTCCAGATCTTTATCCGAGTGCGCCCGGGGCTGGGCCACCATCCACACTAGTCAGTTGTGCGAGATCGGCTCCGATTTCTCGTCTTCTTCTTCATTCCGGACGGCGGATTCTTTCCCATTGCCGTCGCCGTTCGGGTGCGCTTCCGCGCGGGCGGCAGCTAACAGAGTTGCGCTGTCGAGGCCGTGCTCCTCCTGATAATGATGCGCAGACACTTTGCCATCCCACCAGGCCCAGTTCATGGGATAGGCATCGGGATCGAGGAATATCTGGTAGAAGTGCCAGACGATAATGGCGAGCGTGGCCAGAATCGCTTCGTAAAAGTGGACGGCGGTCGCGACATCGAGCCACCAGCGCGGAGCCAAATGGCTGACCGTTACCTTGGCCCAGAGCGCGATGCCGGTAGCAGCCATCACGAAGACGCCCCAGACCAAAGCCCAGTACTCGGCTTTTTCCGCGTAGGTAAAGCGTTTGAACTCGGGCTTGGAGCCGCCCAGTCCGAGGTAGTAGCGCATGACGCTGACAACATCGGTGGCATCCTTGGGTTCAGGGAGCAGATCGAGTACAAGTTTTCGGCCATCGCGGGTAAGCATAGCGTAGACGAGATGATAAACGCCCGCGCCGATCATGATGACGCCCGCGATGCGATGGATGATGGGACGAATACGCTCCCCCATCCCGGGGATGAGCGAGAGGAAGGAGTCAGGAAACTTGAGCGCGAATCCGGTGATCACCAGCACGAAGAATGAGGTGAGCAGCGTTAGGTGCTGCCAGCGCTGATTGGGGTTCATGCGGGTGACGGTGCGCGGATACGCGTCGCGGCGGAGGATGGCCTTGCGCCTCCAGATAATGAGGTTGTGCAGCACCATGCCGCCGATAACGGCAAAAATCATCAGCAGATAAAAACTGCGGATCCAGCGAACGGCTTTGCTGCCGATGTCGGCGGAGAGCGGCGCATCCACGTGGACTTTGCCAAGCGTAAACTTTTCGGAGGCGCCGGGATGGCACTGGCCGCAGGTGCGAACCAGATTGGCCGGATTGATGGTGGAACGAGGATCGCTCGAGGGCAGAATGTAGTGGGAGCCATGGCAACTGGCGCAGTTGGCGACAATCTGCGAACCGCGTTCGTTGGCGAGCCCGTGATAGCTGGCGAGATAAGTGGACTCGCGCGAGCCTTCTATGCCGATCTCCTGCGAAAGGCGCCTGCCCTCGTGGCAGCGGGAGCAGGTTGCCTTGGCGAGATTCTGGGCGTTAACCGGGGAGTTCGGATCAAGGTGCGACTTGATGGAGTGAATGCCGTGGCAGTCGGTACAAACCGGAGCCTGCGAGTTGCCGCGAGTAATGGCCTGCCCATGGATACTCTGCATGAACTCGGCCTTCACCGAGGCATGGCATTTGGCGCAGGTCCCCGGGACATTGAACTTGAAGATGGACGATTTCTCGTCGCTGGCGCGGCGAATTTCATGAACGCCGTGGCAGTCGGTGCAGACGGCGGCCTTGGTGGATCCGTTCGCGACCGCCTGGCCATGCACGCTTTTTTCGTAGGAATAAAACTGTTGGGTGGTTTCGCCGGCGCTCTCCATAATGGGCTTCTTTGAGTGGCAGGTGGCGCAGGTGGCGGGGATGTTGTTGTGGTGGACGGGTGATTTCGGATTGTCGGCGGCCAGGATCTGGTGCGGGCTGCCGTGACAGGCAAGGCAAGTTGGAGCCTGTTTATCGCCATCCTTGCGAGCGACGGCGTGCACGCCTTTTTCGTAGCCGTGGACGGCGTCTGCGTGGCAGGTGGCGCATTGCTGGGGCACAAGCTTGTCGGCGGACTGCACTTCGTGCGTTCCACCGTGGCAACTGGCGCAAGCCTCATTGTTTTTGCCCAGGATTGAGTGCACGCTCTGCGGGACCTGTGCGACTTCGTCAGAGTGGCAGGTGGCGCAGCTGGGCATGCGCATGGGCTTCGGGTGCGGATACTCTTTCACACCGGCGTGGCAGGTGGTGCAACCCAGATCGCCGTGTACGCTGCTTTTGTGCTTGGCGGCATCGACGTGCAGGCTTTTACCGGAGTCGGACTTCATTCCGGGATCGCCATGGCAAGCGAGGCAGTCCTGATCAGCCGCGATAGCGGGCAAAGTCCAAAGCAGCGCAAAAGCCAAGGTCAGCCGGGAAAGCAATCCGAATTGTCTTGCTGCCGTCATGCAATAACTCCTTTAGCGATAGGCAAACAACATGGCGTAGATAATCCACACCACCACGCAGAAGCCGATGCTGAGCGCGATCCAGGCAAACGCGCGGATCGTGCGCACTACAATTTCCGGTTGCGGCTCTTCGAGATGCGCGTCCAATTGGCCGCTCGCCACCAAAGCTTCGTATTCGAGCGGCTTGTCGCGCTTCAGCTCCGCCAGCGGCATGTGGCCGGTGAAGATGGTAGTATCCATCGGGAACTTTTCCGGCCGCAGATGGGTGTTGAAGAAGTGGACGGTAAAGATGAATCCGGTGGCCAGCAGGGCCTCATCGCTATGGATAATGGTGGCGATATTGATAAACGATCCCGGCAGGAAGCGCGTGAAGAAAACCGGGAACCATAGCGTGAGGCCGGTGGAACCGATAACAGCAATGCCCCAGAACACGGCGAAGTAATCGAATTTTTCCCAATAGGTCCAGCGCCCATATTGCGGCCGCGGACCCTTGCCCACAAACCACTTCATGGTGCCGATGAACTGATCGAGGTCCTGACGATTGAGCATCATGGAATCGGGTCCGAAGATCATCGCAAGCCAGGTTTTCTTTTCCGCCTTCTTTGCCTTGACCAGGTTGTAGATGTGGGTGGTGAACACTCCGAACATGAGCACGGCGGCGGTGCGATGAATGTAGCCCGCGGTCTGGAATCCACCCAGCATGCGGGAGACGATCGCAGCCCAGGCGGTGTAGGAGAACTTAAGCGTCAAGCCCGTGGTGGCCAGGCTGATGAAGCTGACGATCATGCATGCGTGAAGCGCGCGCTGGTGACGAGCGAAGCGGACAAACTCGCGGTCGGGACGCGGCAGGTCCGGGCGCTGATGGTCCGGATGCTGCTGTTCCAGGGGAAGCGGCGCGGCAGGTGCTGCGCTAGGGGGCGTGAGTTCGAGATCAGTGGGCATGGGTTCCGTCTCCATCGTTGCCATTGGCGCGCTCAGCGTCCGATTCCGCGCGAGCTTCCTCGGCGCGAAGTTCACGCCGCATCTGAAGAGCTTTGGGCAGCCACAACAAGGTGTGAATTCCTCCGAAAACGAAGGTTGAGAGCAGCAGTGCGGTCATGCCCCAGAAGGTCCAGAACAGAAAGGGATACTTCTTCGGGTCGTGGTGCGTGGCGTGCGTGAGATAGCCGGCAAACCGGCGGGTCGCCGTGACGTGACATTTCTGGCAGGTGGCCACGACGTTGGCGCGGCTCAGGTGGGAGCGCGGATCGGTCACCGGCAGAATGTCATGCGAACCATGGCAGTCATAGCACTTGGCGGTGTTGGTATATCCCAGGCGCGAGACCTTGCCGTGGTAAGTCTCGAAATAAGTCTTGGCAATCTCGCCGTGGCAGCGTCCGCACGTGTTCATGATGTCGAGCTTGAAACCGGCCTCATCGGTGCGGCGGATCTGGTGCGCCGTGTGGCAGTCGCTGCAGACGGGTAGTGGCTTATCGGTCTTGGTCACCGAGGCGGAGTGCACACTCTCGATGAATTGCTCCTGAATTCCGTGGTGACAGGCGCCGCAGGTGGCGGGCACATTCTTCGGGTTCACGGTGGAATCCGGGTCGCTGCGCGGCAGGATGAGGTGGGCCGTGTGGCAACTGGTGCAGGTAGCGGTCACGGTCAG
This sequence comes from uncultured Acidobacteriaceae bacterium, assembly GCA_963821295.1. Taxonomy (GTDB): domain Bacteria; phylum Acidobacteriota; class Terriglobia; order Terriglobales; family Acidobacteriaceae; genus Acidiflorens. The sequence goes on from CAWGDB010000009.1 coordinate 28,953, forward strand.
GCCGCTCTTCATCAGGCCTTTGCCGTGAATGCTCTCAGTGTAGTGTTGAATGATCTCGTGCTGGCGTCCGGTGTAACGCACGGCCGCTTTCTGGCCCTCGCGATGGCAGCCGCCGCAAAGTTTGGGCACGTTGGTGGGGAAGCTGACCGACTCGGGATCACGCTTGCCGAGGATGTGATGGGTACCATGGCAATCCTTGCAGATGGGAGCGTTGTGGTCGCCCGCGGCCTGGAGTTGGCCGTGACGGCTGCGCTGATATTGGTTGCCGACTTCCTCATGGCACTTGCTGCACTCGACTGGATGGGTGATGGTCTCGCAGGGGCGGACGCGCGAGGCGTTAACCTCCGAGTGGCACTGGCTGCAGGCCACTTTGGCGTGGCGCGAACCGGCGACCTCAGTCACATGCACCAGCATCGGACGTCCGTCGCGCGCCTTCAGGTTGGCGTCGGCGTGGCAGCGCATGCAATCGGCGTCGGCCATTCCCTGGGAGTAAAAAACGTTGCGGATCTTGTGGGGCTGGTGACAGTCGACACAGGCGGGCAGGGTGTTGGCTTGCTTTTCCCAAAGCTCACCCCTGATCGTCTTGCGGTGCACCTGTTCGATTTCTGCGTGGCACTTGGTGCAGGTGGCCGCGATGTTGCGCCGGTTGATGGACGACTTCGGATCGGTATGCGGCAGGATGTTGTGTGGCGTGTGGCAGGACACACAAGTCGCGGCGACGATCAGACCTTTCTTGAGAACGGCCTCGCCGTGAATGCTCTCGGAGTAGTTCGTCAAAATGTCGTGCTGATCGATGTTGCGACTTCTCTGGACGGGCGTCCCTTCCTGGTGGCAGCGTCCGCAAACGAAGGGGATTTTCAAGGGAGCGACAGCCGAATTCTTGTCCTTGACGGGGAGGATGTCGTGATTGCCATGGCAATCGACGCAGTGCGGAGCCAGCGTGTCGCCCCGGGCAATCGCTTTTCCGTGCAGCGAATTGGAGTGCTGTTTGTATTCGTCGCTGTGGCAGGTGCCGCAGTCCACCCGGGCCAGGGGAACGCTGTGGGGCAGATCCTTGCCTTCGAGGTCGGCATGGCAGTTGGTGCAAGAAAGCGATCCATGCACGGAAGAGCCAAATTTCTTGCCATCCACGAAACGGGAGATAGTATGGCCGGCTTTGGTGGTGGTGAGGCTTTTGTCGCCGTGACAGGCCAGGCAGTCGTCGTTTGCGGCGTTGGCAGCCGGAGCGGCAGCGACTGCGATCAGTAAAAGGACCAGTCCCGCCCAGCCGAGCCTCTTTGTAGCCCAAACGCCGGACCATGCTGGCATACGAGACAACCTCCCTGGTCGCAAATGATGGTGTTGCATAACTCATCATCTTGGGGGCTGGATGTACATTGCGGCAGTGAGTCAGCACACCTCCGCGCGTGACACATGTCACAGGGTGGATGTACAGGGAATACAAGTGAGCGAGATTGATGGAAACAAAGGCGTTCGGGTTGGGGGCAGGCGAAAGAGTTTGGTGGCGCAAACAGCCAAAGCGCTACCCCGATATGAAACCAGACCTTCGACGGCTCGCACAGTCAGTTCGTTGGTCTGGCGCAGTTCGTTAGTGGGCCTGCGGAGCGTGAGCGTGGCGTGTACGGGCCAATCCGACGTTCCGGACGCGGTCGTATGCCACATGCAGATCTTCGCTGAGCTGATTGACGACCTGCATGCAGACCTCGCGATGACCGTGCAGAAAATGAAGCAGGTCTTTGCGCCTGACCTGGGCGACCTGCACCGGGTCGAGGGCCTCGGCTGTGACTGCGTAACAGCCACTAGCGAGCGCAGCGCTCAGGCCGAGCACCTCACCGGCAGAAGCTATCCGCAAGGTCATGCGGCGGCCGCTTTCCGAGCAGACGGAAAGGCGCACGCGTCCCTCGCAGAGGAGGAAGACTCCGCGGGCGGGCTGGTCTTCACGAAACAGTACCGTTCCTCGTGGACAAGTCTGGAGCGACTTGATCCCATCGAGTTCCTGGAGAGCATCAGGCGCCAGATCACAGAAAACACGATCCGAGCGCTGCCCGCAATCGAGACAGCTCTGCGACATATATATTTCTCTCCTGATGTCTTGATACGCGCCGAAGGGGGAATAAACAGTGACTCGAATCACCCAAAATGGTGACCCTTGGCACAGGGAACGGGGCGGCTGCGAGAGCGTTAGAAATCCGGACGCCGGGCAGTTGACCGGGCGTCCGGATTGATATCGGCTTACAGTGGAATCAGGATCAAAGACCAGACTGAAAGTCGTGGTCTTCGGGGGTGCGGCCTTGGAGCGATAGCCAAGCGCTTCCCAGCCCTTGACACTCTCGCAGTCATCCCCAATCATTACAGCGGCTCATGCTGCGCCCATTTCAACTCCTGTTGCTGCTGCTCGCCTTGTCTTCTTTCGCCTGGCCGCAATCGCCGGCTTCTGCGCCTGGCGGCGGGGCCTCGGCCCTCGTCACGTTCACCCTGGATTTCCCGGAATCCCAGCCTGAGCATTATGCGATTCGCATCCCCTCCGATGGGCCGGCGCACTACCAGTCCAGCGGACGATTGTCGGCGGATTCCGATGCTATCGACAGCTTTGATTTCGATTTTCCGCTCTCCGCCGAAATGCGCCACAAGATTTTTGCGCTGGCGGAGAAAGCCGGATACTTTCAGAAGGGCCTGGAATCTCGCCACAAAAACGTGGCTTTCACGGGCAAGAAAACGCTGGCTTATAAAGATGCGAGCCGGGCAGGCGAGTGTACGTACAATTACTCTTCCAACCTCGCCGCGCAGGAACTGACCGGACTGTTCCAGAACCTTTCCGCGACGCTCGAATTCGGGCATCGGATTGAGTACGATCGCCGCTACCAAAAGCTCGCCCTCGATGCCGAACTGAAGCGCATGCAGGAGATGGCCCAGACCAACATGCTGGTCGAGGTGAGTGCAATCCAGCCGATCCTGGAGCAGATTGTTGCGGATCAATCGGTGGTAAACGTAGCCCGCGCCCGGGCCCGGCAGTTGCTGGACGGAGCGGGCGGGCGGTGATTACGGCTTACTACGATGTGATATCAGTTACAAGCGATGACGTTCACTCCACGATAATGCCCGCGTAACCGACAACCGCGTCGCGCTCGCCAGAAATGTCGCCCGAAGTTGCGTAACGGACGAGGTTTGCGGTGGTGGCCCCCAGAATCTTCGCCGCGGTCAGCATGACGACCGTCGGGCCGAAGCCACACATGCTGATGTCTTTGTTCATGACGACTTCCCATAATCCGCGTGCATCCAACGCCAGCACGCGCTCGATCGCCATGTGGTCTTTCACACGTGTGAGCGCGTCGGGTTCGTAGTGATTCATGTCGCTGGAGGCGATGATCAACACATTCTGTTCGCTTGTGCCGATCACATCGGCCATGGCCTCGCCCAATCCGCGCAATACCCTGAAGTCGCTGGTGCCGACGGCAATGGGAACGATATGCAATTGGCTTTGCTGCGTCTGCAGGAATGGCAGCTGGACTTCGATCGCATGTTCGGCCCGATGGGCGGCGCTGTCTTCCTGGAGCGCGGGGAAACTCTGCTGCAGCCGAGTGCCCAACTCCGTGCTGGCCGCGACCTCTCCGAGCGGAGTCTGCCAGGCGGTCGCAGTCATGATCGCCAGCGGCAGGCCCTTGCCCGTGTGGTTGGGACAGAGAATGATGCAATGTTCTGGAATCTGTAGATGCGAGTACACGGCGCCAGCGACGTGGCCCGAGTAGATGTATCCAGCATGAGGTGAGACGCAGCCGATGGCGGACACGCAGGCGCTTTGATTCAGAGCACTTTGGGCCGGAGATGTGTACTTCCGAATGTCGTGCAGCAGTTCTTCAGCGCGACTGGGATAGAACCTGCCTGCAACGGCGGGAGTTCTTACGGCGGAAGTCATGGCAGCCTCCATCCGGAGACAGGACAGTGTGAGACCTTACGAACTGCCGTCACGCAATGCGCGAAATAAAGCAGCAGTTTTTTCCAGCGGCAGCGCTTCCGCCCGGATCGCCGGCTTCACGCCGCTCTTCGCCAGCGCTGCGCGGAGCGCACCTTCATCGTACTCCGCCTTCAGGTTATTCCAGAGCGTCTTGCGCTTTTGCCCAAAGCATTGTTTCAGGAACGCAATGAACTCCGCCTCATTAACCCGCAGCGCTTCCAGCTTCGGCTTGATGGTAATCCTCACCACGCCGGAATGCACCTTGGGAGGCGGAGAAAACGCTCCGGGCGGAAGAGTGAAAAGCTTTTCAACTTTTCCGTAGAGCTGGGTAGTCGCTGAAATCAGGCCATAGTCGCGGCTTCCCGGTGATGCGGCCAGACGATCGGCGACTTCTTTCTGCACCATAATCACGATCATCGAAAAATAGCGGTGATACTCGAGCAGCCGCAGCAGAATGTCGGAGGTGATGTAGTAGGGCAAATTGCCGACCACTCGCGCGGGCTCCGGCGAGAAGTTCAGGCCAGGACGCAGCGTGCCCGGCTTCGGTCCGAAGACCGTGTCGAGTTCAATCGTCAGCAAGTCGCCTTCGATGATTTCCACGTTTGGTTGCAAGGAAAACTTCATGCGCAGCTGAGCGGAGAGCACGCGGTCAAACTCTACGGCGATGAGGCGCTGCGCGGTTTGGGCGAGGATTTCTGTGATGGCGCCGCGGCCCGGTCCGATCTCCAGTACAGTTGCCCGGGAAATGTCGCCGAGCGCTTCCACAATGCGCAACGCGGCGGGTTCACTCGCCAGGAAATGTTGTCCCAGCTTCGGCTTGCGGACCGGTTTCTGGCTGCTGCCCTTAGACACGTTGACCCTCTTTCTTTGCGGCTTTAGACTGATAGGAAATCTGTAATCGGCAATTTGTAATTTGTAATTGAAAAATCTTTGGATCGTCTCTTTCAAATGCAACTTCGATTACAAATTACCAATCGCAAATCCCAAATGGCCAGCCATCTCTTTTCTACAGTAGTCATCATAACTTGAGCCGGGCATTTCTTATTTCTGGCTCACGAGGCTCTTAATGCATATTGCCTTCGTAGCTTCCGAGTGCGTCCCTTATTCGAAGACTGGCGGGTTGGCCGACGTGGTGGGCGCTCTGCCGCGCGCGCTGGCCAGCCTGGGACATCAAGTCAGCGTCTACCTTCCGCGCTATCGGCAAACCAAACTGCCCGACGCGGAAACCGTGGTGCACAGCATCACCGTGCCTTTTGACGACAAATATCGCTTTTGCTCGGTAGTGGCGCCGGGGACAAACGCGGGCATCAGATTTTATTTTGTCGACTACCCGCCCTATTTCAATCGTGAGGCGCTCTACGGGACTTCCGCCGCCGACTATCCTGACAATGCCGAACGCTTCGCGCTCTTCTCGCGCGCCGTGCTCGAGGCCTCCAAGATTCTCGGCGTTCCTCACGTATTTCATTGTCACGACTGGCAGTCGGCGCTGGTGCCGGTGATGCTGCGCACGCTCTATACCGAAGATCCCGCCTTTCGCGGAGTCGGCACCGTCTTCACCATCCACAACATGGGATATCAGGGCCTGTTCCCGCCCGATATTCTGCCACTGCTCATGCTGCCCTGGGACCTGCTGACGATTTCGAAGATGGAATTTTTTGGGCAGGTAAATTTCCTCAAGGGCGCGCTGGTGTTCTCCGACTACGTGACGACCGTCAGCAAAAAGTACAGCCAGGAAATTCAGACCACCGAGTACGGATTTGGCCTGGAGGGCGTGTTGCGCAACCGCGCCGCAACCGTGACGGGCATTCTGAACGGCGTCGATTATGACGAATGGAGCCCGCAGACCGACAAGTTCACCGCGGCTAAGTATTCGCCGCAAGACCTGGGCGGCAAGTTGAAATGCAAACAGGATCTGCTCAACGACTACGGAGTCACCAATGCCGATCCCAAAGTGCCGGTGATTGGCATTGTCTCCCGATTCGCCGCACAAAAGGGCTTCGACCTGATCGCGCAGGTTATGGATCGACTGGCGCGCGAAGAGATGATTATGGTCGTCCTAGGCACGGGTGATAAGCCGTACGAAGATATGTTCATGCGCCTGAACAAGCAGTTCCCGAACAAGATTGCGATCAAGGTCGCGTATGACAACGCGATCGCGCACAAGATCGAAGCGGGCGCGGATATGTTCCTGATGCCGTCGAGATACGAACCTTGCGGGTTGAACCAGATCTATAGTTTGAAATACGGCACGGTTCCGATCGTCCGCGCTACGGGTGGACTCGACGACACGATCGAACCCTTTGATGCGCGCACGGGGAAGGGAACCGGCTTCAAGTTCACCGACTATACAGGCGAGGCGCTGCTGGCGACAGTCAAGCAGGCGCTGGTTGCCTATCGCGATCAATCTTCGTGGCAAACGCTAATGCGCAATGGAATGGGGCGAGATTTCTCGTGGGGTGCATCGGCACGCGAATACGGCAAGGTCTATGAGCGGGCGCGGCAGGCGAGATCAGTACCCATACCCACTGCCGTGCCCGGAAAAGTGTTGGTGTAACACGTGCGCTGGGATCACATCTGCAACGTGAACCCCAGCGCAGCTTTCCCCCGAAGAGCTACCCTTCTGCCTTTGCTGCCGCCTGCTCTTTTGCGAGCAGTCTCTGAGCCTGATGATCTCCATGCCCGGCTTCCTTGGCAGTCTGGGCCGGTGTCTCTACGGCTTCCTGCAATGCCAGCGCAGCACTGCTGATCTGGACGGTATCCGTAGGAACTTTGGCGGCGGGCTGGGGCTGAGCCGGCGTCTCACCGCCGGTCGCGGACTTTGCCTCAGGCCGAGCTGGGGCTACGTTGCTGGTTGCCAGCTTGGCCTGAGTCGCACTGCTGGTAGCGGCATTTATCGCATCAACCATTTGGGAGGTCCTCTTGGCCTCAACCAGCTTATCGGCGCTACGGGCAAGAAACATTAGCGCGCAAGGCCACCGACTATGGCATCGACCGCATCGGCGATCTCAATGGCGAGCGGGAGAATCAATTCGCTCTCCATCGGCCGGCCGGCACTACGGACCGGGGATTTGCGCATCAACTAAAGGAGCAAATGCCGTGACCCACTTTATGCATCCACGGACAATGAGGCTGCGGTGGCCACCGCTCGCGGCCTGGCGCCCCCAAAACATGAACGCTATCTCCGGAAGATGGCAGGCTGACAGCAGCGATTCACTTTATCCGTTCTCGCGGTACACTTTTGCAAAGGTATTTCGATTCCGATGAACGTTTCCCTTCGCACCATCTTTCACGTCGACATGGATGCCTTCTTTGTGTCCGTGGAAGAACTCTATGATCCGTTGCTCAAGGGCAAGCCGGTCGTTGTCGGCGGGCAGCGTGACGAGCGCGGGGTGGTTTCGGCGGCTTCTTATGCGGCGCGCAAGTTTGGCGTGCATTCCGCGATGCCTCTCCGCACGGCTGCGAAACTTTGTCCGCAGGCTATTTTTGTTAATGGGCATCCTGATCGATATCGCGAATATTCGGGGCGGGTGCATGCGGTGCTGGAACACTTTTCTCCGCTGGTTGAAATGGCGTCGGTGGATGAAGCTTATCTCGATATGACTGGCACCGATCGGCTGCACGGACCTCCGCTGCGAAGCGCCCACCGGTTGCACGCGGAGATGAAATCGGCGACGCAGCTCAACTGCTCGATTGGCATTGGAACGTCGCGCCTGATCGCCAAGGTGTCATCGGCAAAAGCGAAACCTAACGGAGTGCTCTGGGTGCTGCCCGGGCAGGAAGCAAAGTTTCTCGCCCCGCTTGATGTCGGCGACATTCCGGGCGTCGGAAAAGTCATGGAGAAAAATCTTCATGACATCGGCGTTGAGCGCGTTGGCGATCTGACTAAGCTGGAAGAAAACGATCTGGAGCGGCGCTTCGGAAAATGGGGCCTGGCGCTGGCGGGAAAGTCGCGGGGAGAAGACGCCGGCGGCTGGTTCGATGCCGAGGTGGGCGAGCATAGCGACCCGAAGTCGATCAGCCACGAGCACACATTCGATGAAGATACGGGCGATGTCGAGCGCCTGCAATCGACTTTGATGCGGCTCTCCGAGATGGTCGGCAGGCGGTTGCGCGAGGGTGGATACTTTGCGCGCACCATCCAGTTGAAGCTGCGCTACAAGGATTTCACTACGCTCACGCGCGCGCAGTCGCTCGAACAGCCAACCCAGATGGACCATGCGATTTTCGAGCAAGTGCGACGCCTGTTTCTGCGCAACTGGAAAAAAGGTGCGCAGGTGCGGTTGCTGGGAGTGCAGACCTCGAGCTTTGAATCGGGCCCGGCGCAACTGAATCTGCTGGAGCCGGCGCGGGATGAGCGTTGGCAGAAAGTGCTCGCAGCCGCCGATCATCTGCGCGACAAGTTTGGCGAATCGACGATCGGACTTGCCACTGGGATGAGGGGCAGTTTCCGCGAGCGCACGCATGAGAATCCGGTGGGACTGCCGGGGAAGAACGAACGTAAAGGAGACGGAAAAACGCCGGATGCAGGGCCGGGATTTGGGAACAGATTCGGCACTGGATCGAAGCAGGGCTCTGATTAAAGCGGCTTCCCGGCCGGCGTTTCGGGTGGCAGCAGGGTGCTTCGACTGCGATCGAGCTTCGCGTTGCGAAGCTCGATCTCCGCTCAGCATGACACCGGTTCAGCATATCGCGGTTCAGTATGACACCGGGATTCAGTGAAGCCGGTTCAACTTCAGGCTACGAAATATATTCGCGAATGTACTCGTCGCGCGAAGTGGCTAACTCGTGCGCGTCTCCGTCGAAGATGATTTTGGAGTCGCGCAGAATCAAGAAACTCATCGGAACTTCACAGAGTTGGCCTTTCGGCAGAGCCACCATCTTGTTTGTCTTCTGGTCAAACTGATGGGTCGCCATGGTGAAGGCATCCTGCAGGCGATGCGTCACCAGCAGAGCACTCGTCTTGTAGACGTCGCGCTGCTTCATGATCAGTTCGATAATCGTGTTGGAGGTGACGGGATCGAGTCCGCCGGTGGGCGAGTCGTAGAGAATTACTTCCGGCTGCGTGATGATGGCGCGCGCGATGGCCACGCGGCGGCGCATGCCCCCGGAAAGTTCCGAGGGGAACATGTCGTAGGTCTGTTCCAGCTCAACGAAGCGGAGAGCCTCGCGCACGCGGCGCTCGATTTCTTCGAAGGGAATTTTTTCTTCCATCAGGCGGAAGGCGACGTTCTCCCAGACCTTGAGGGAATCGAAGAGCGCGCTCTCCTGGAAGACGATGCCCACGCGCCGGCGCAACTCGAATAGCTCTTGCTCCGACATGCGCGTGACTTCTTCGCCAAGCACAACGATCCGCCCGCTGTCAGGCCGCATCAGGCCGATTGCCATCTTGAGCAGGATGCTCTTGCCCGATCCGGCAACGCCGAACACCGCCTTGGTTTCTCCATGCGCCAGCCGGAAGGAAATTCCGTCAAGCACTACCTTTTCATCGAAGGCGATCGAAACATTTTCGAACTCGAGAGCGAAGGCAGAGCGCTCGCCGGTCGCGGCCGCCGGTTGTTCGCCAGGCAAGGTGGGAGCCGACATGGTTACCGGACTCCGAAGACAGCAAAGATTAATTTCGTGACAAAGAAGTCGACGATCAGAATCAGGACCGATGAAGCCACCACCGCTTGCGTGGTGGAACGGCCCACGCCCTGCGTGCCGCCGCTAGTCGACATGCCGTAATAGCAACCGACGGTCGCGATGATGAAGCCGAACAGGAAGGGTTTGATGAGTCCGGTGAATACGTCGCGGAAAACCAGAATCTGCCAGGCAGAGGTCCAATATTGGTTGGTGTCCAGACCGAATAGGAGATGTGCGACTGCCCAGCCACCGATCAGCCCAAGCAGATCGGCAATGATGGTCAGGAAAAACAGCATGAACGCGGTCGCGCCGATACGCGGTGTGATGAGCTTCTTAGTGGGATCGGTGCCGAGCGCGCGCATGGCGTCAATCTGCTCGGTCACGATCATGGACCCAAGTTCACTCGCCATGCCGGAGGCATTGCGCCCGGCCACCATCAGGCCGGTGATGAGAGGGCCAAGTTCGGTGACCATGCCGAGTGAGACGAGCTGGCCAATCAGCGTGATTCCGCCGAAGCGCTGCAGAGTGCTGGCGGAGTTGAGCGCCAGAAGAGCGCCGACGGAGAGTCCAGTCAGAATGACGATGGGCAGCGATCCTACGCCAATCAGATCCGCCTGCTGCAGCATGTCCCCCATGTAAACGGGAGGCCGGAAAAAGTTTGCGACCGATTGCGCGGACAGGAGAGTGTATTCCTGGACTGAGAGGGCGAAGTCTTTGGCGACTTCAATGGGCGAAATCAGTTCGAGTTCGAGCGCCATGACTGTTCAGGGAACTATAGCAGGATCAAGGAGTCGGGTCATCGGGCGATCGGGCCACCGGTTCATCTAAACCCTGATTATCCCCAATGAGATTGCTCAATGACACGTAAGCAACTCCGATTTTCCGATCACCCGATGGCACGATCCGATCACCCGATGGCACGATCCGATCACCCGATTTGTTCTAATGGTTTTTTTTGCGGATCTCAATCGCGAGGCGCTTGATTTTCTGATTGAGGGTGGAAAGCGGGACGCGGAAGCGCTCGGCCGCTTCGGTCTGGTTCCAGCCGCATTTTTCCAGCATGTCGACGATGATCCGCCGCTCGCAGTCCTCCATGATGCCGAACAGGGTGGCGCCCGCAGTGGTGTCGATTGCTGGAACCGCACTACCCCGCCCGACGATGTGGTCGGGCAGCAGATCGGCTCCGATGGTGGGGTCGGAGGAGAGCACCACCGCGCGTTCGATGGTGTTTTCCAGTTCGCGAACGTTGCCGGGCCAAGTGTAGCCGACGAGTGGACGCAACCCTTCGGTGCTAATGTGGCGCCGCGGGAGATCGTTTTCCTCGGAGTATTTCTTCAGGAAGTGTTCGACCAGCAGGGGAATGTCTTCACGTCGCTGGCGCAACGGTGGCAGGTCCACGGAAATTACGTTGAGGCGGTAGAACAGATCTTCGCGGAAACGACCTTCGCGAACCATCTGGCGAAGATCGACATTGGTGGCGGCGATGATGCGCACGTCCACCTGCACTTCCTGAACGCCGCCCAGATGCATGAACTTACGGTCTTGCAGAACGCGCAGAATCTTGGCCTGCGTGTCCATGCTCATGGTGCCAATTTCGTCGAGGAAGAGCGTGCCCCGATCGGCTACCTCAAATAGTCCCTTCTTGGAGGTGATGGCGCTGGTGAACGCGCCCTTCACGTGCCCGAAGAGGGTCGATTCGAGCAGGTCGGGCGGGGTGGAGCCGGAGTTGACGGGCACAAAGGGCCGGTCGCGGCGGGTGGAATGGAGGTGAATTGCCTTGGCGATTAATTCTTTTCCCGTTCCGCTTTCGCCTTGCAGCAGAACCGTCGATCGGCTGGGAGCAACCTGCGCGACCAGATCGAAAATCTTCAGCATCGGCTCGCTCTTGCCGACGATGTTCTCAAAGTTGTAGCGCTGTTTGAGCGCGCGCTTGAGCTGGATATTCTCTTCTTCGGCCTTCTGGCGGGCGACCGCGCTGCGCACGTCGGCCAGCAGCTTCTCGTTGTCCCAGGGCTTCTGGATGAAGTTGGTGGCACCCGATTGCATAGCCTGCACTGCGTTCTCGACCGTCCCATAGGCGGTGATCATGATGATCGGCTGGTCGGGATGCAGGACCCGAATTTCCGCCAGCACATCCATACCGTTTTTGTCGGGGAGCGCCAGGTCGAGCAGCACGACGTCAAAGCTGCGTTCGCCGATCTCCGCCAGGCCTTCCCGTGCGCTTTCGGCGACAAAAACGGTATAACCTTCAAGCTCCAGCAAGGTCTGCAACGACTCGCGGATCTCTAGTTCGTCGTCAATGATAAGAATCTTGCCCGCGCTTTGCGGAATGGCTTCCGGTGCGCTGCGGCGCGAAATGACTGCCACTTCAGACATGAGCTGCCTTCCTGACCAGCGGGAAATCGAGTGTGAAGGTGGTGCCTTCTCCGGGGCGGCTCTCCACCCGAATATTGCCGCCATGCTCCTGGATGATGCCGTAGGAAACCGAGAGTCCAAGCCCGGTGCCGCGATTCTGGCCCGGAGCCGGGGCAGTCTTGGTGGTGAAGAACGGGTCGTAAATGCGGTGAATATGTTCCTGCGCGATGCCTGATCCGGTGTCGGTGACGCGCACGCTCACGAAATCGCCGTTCAGAGTCGCCACATTCAGAACTCCGCCGCCGGCCATCGCGTCCTTCGCATTCAGAAACAAATTCAGAAATACTTGTTGCAGACGCCCCGCGCTGCCTTGAATCGGGGGAAGGTTCTCATGAAGTTCGGATTCCACCTGAACGCCCGCAACTTTGAACTGGTGGTCGAGTAAAGCAAGCGTGTCGGAGATCACTTTGTTAAGGCTGATCTCGGCGAATTCGGTGCCGGTGGTACGCGAGAAGTTCAGCAGGTTATTGACGATCTCAGAAGCGCGGAATGTCTGCTTGGTAATTTTCTCGAGCAGCGAAGCTTTTTGTGAATCCGACTGCAGCTGCTTGGCGAGCATCTGTGTGTACGAAGAGATCACGGCCAGCGGAGTGTTGACCTCGTGCGCGACTCCAGCAGCGAGCAGGCCGATCGAGGAAAGTTTGTCGGCCTGGGTCAGCTGCACTTCAAGTTCGATGCGCTCGGTGATGTCGTCCATGATGACGAGGCGCCCGACCACGTTGAACTTGCGCGTCACCAGCGGCGCGATCGCAACGTTGACGATGCGCGATTCGCCGGTCGGCGTCGCCAGCCGGAACTTGTAGAGATTGTGGATGCCGGGATTCTGCCGGACGCGATAGAACTCCTCGACAAAGGCCGCTGGGAAAACTTCGCTCAGAGAGCGTCCGACCACCTGCCAGCGCGGCTTGGCGTACATCACTTCCATTTGCGAGTTCCAGGACTCGACGCGGTCCTGCAGATCCACTGCCAGCACGCCGACATTGATCGACTCGACAATGTTCTCGTTGAAGTCTTTCAGACGCTCGTATTCGCTGACCTTCTGTTCAAGTGAGGCATACAGCCGGGCATTCTGGATGGCAATGGCGATGTATCCCGCGAGCGTCTCCAGCAATTCGACATCTTCGCTAGACAGGAAATCGCCTTCCATGGTTTTGCCCAATCCGAGGAACCCGATGGTTTTCTGCCGCGCATGGCACGGGATGTAATAGTTCAGGTCGAGGCGTGAGATGGCTTCCTGCGCCGCCGGCGTCTCGCGCGGCAACTGGCGCGTGTTTTCGAAGAAGATGTGGCCGGCTGCATCCTCGATTCGCTGTTTCGCGAGGAAAGCCAGGTCCACACCGCCAATCGCCCCGAGGCCGAACGATTTGGAAAGTTCGAAGCGCGACGAGTCGCTGTTGCCGAGGAAGATGGCGAGGCGATCTACCAGCAAAGTCCGCGCCAACCGGTCGACCAGCGAGGAGAGCATCTTGTCGAGATCCGTTTCCGAACTCAATTCCCGCCCGAACTCGATCAGCGTGCGGCGGTAGTCGTAGCGCGTGCGATAGAAAAACAAATCCAGTTTTTCCTGAATCCATTTGCGCACCGGATCGAACAGCAGCGCCGTGACTACGATTGCCACCATTAGACCGAGGGGGCCGGCGCTGGGCACCCGCGTGTGCACCAGTTCGGCAATCCCGCCCACGACGGCAAAATATCCGCCCGCTATCGCCGCCGCCGCCAACGTATACGCCATGCCGCGCTTGAAGATCAGATCCACGTCCATCAGCCGGTAACGAACGATGGCGTATCCGAAGGTGAGCGGCAGCAGTCCCAGAGACAGCACCGTCACCTTCATGGGGAGCGAAGGCATCGCACCGAACAGGTACGGCAGCACGTAGAAGAGCGTGAAGGGCGCAATGGCGAGCACTGTGCCGCGAGTAATCCATTTGAGCTGCTGGCGCAGAATAGGCGTGGTGGCGTGGCGGTAGTTGTTCCACAAAACCACCGCGGCTGAGACGAAGAAGATCGTCAGGTAAGCCCAGTGCACGCGGTTCAGATTCCACAACAGGCGCGCACTGGCCTGGAGGAATTGCAGCGCCCCAACCTGAATGCCGAGCAAAATCGCTCCGGGCAGGTAGAGCAGTGGAATCGACCAGCGGTGCCTGCCGACAAAAGCGCGCCGCTCGGGAAAGGTCAGAACAAAATGCAGGAACAAAGCCGGCTGCAGCAGCCACGCGACCTCATTACTCCACAGGACAATCCAGTCAAATGTGTTGAGCTTGCCAGTAAAGTGCAAGGAGTAAAAGATGAACGAGACGAGACAGAAGATGTAGAAGTGCAGCGAGCCGACAGCGGTCCAGCGGCGCAGCAGCACGTAAAGACCAATGCCCAGGTAGATCAGTGCGATCAGCCGCAGCCAATCGTTCATGGAGCGCTCGGCGGGCACAAGTACAACTTCGACATCCAGCGGAACCGAGTTGCGGGTCAGGGAATAAGTGGCCTTCGACCAAACGCCGGAATAATAAAGTTGGCGGGTGACGGCGGCCGAACTATTGACGGGGTGCCCGTTGACGCTGACGACTACGTCTCCGTTGCGTATACCTGCGACGGCCGCTGGTCCGCTTGGATCGAGCCGGTCGGCGAACACCTTGCCGTTCTTCTCCAGCCACCAGACACCGTCGTCGGGAATGGCGGACTGGTGTTCAAGTTTATAGTTAAAAGTTGCGAAAACAACGGCCGCAACTGTCAGGAGACCCAGTACGATGACGGTAAAGCGGGCCTGAAATTCGCGGTTCATGGGCTGGGCCGGTGGCGCGGACACTCCTGTCCGCTGAATTCTCAGCTTGTCAGATCCGAGCAAGTTCAGTGCCACGGTTGCACCTGAGCCATGGTGGATAACTCACTGCCAGAGAATAGCTTCCATAATTATAAAGATGTTTTCGTAGATTGACTATGAATTATGGAATGTAGTTCCTGTTTTCAGGATGTCTCGGCGGTGGGAAGTAGGGTCTGAGGGCTGTGGATTTCATGAGCGAGAGGCTGGCAGATTTTGTGGTGGGCCTAAGTCGGTAGTGCGGAGTGGTGGCGTGCCCAAACCCTTGATTTTGAATTGGGAGGCTCGGAAAACTCCCCTGTTCCCGAGCCTCCGCTTACTAGGGACTCACCAGGCTCGGCTAGGAGAGGTGAGCAAATCCCGCAAGTGACTGTCATAATGCGCCGGATTCCTGACCACGTCCATGGAGACGGGCTGAAGCCATCTGAATTGATCTGAAGAAAAAACTGTCGGTTCGCTTGACACACCCCGACCGGGGAGAACAGAATCTTCCAACCCAGTTGCACACGGGGGGGGCGTGCCGGAAAAAAAACTTCGCTTTGACGATTTTCAGCTGGACTTCGGCCGTTTTCAGCTCTACCGCGGAGGCTCGCCCGTGCGACTGGAAGGGTTGCCCCTGCTGTTGCTCATGTTCCTGCTCGAAAACAGAGGGCAACTCGTCACGCGTGAACAGATCTCCACCCAGCTTTGGAGCAAGGATGTGTTCGTTGATGTCGACCAAGGCATTAATACAGCGGTTCGCAAGATTCGGCAGGCCCTCGCCGACGACGCCGACGAACCTCAATACCTGCAGACCGTAGTCGGACGGGGCTACCGTTTTGTTGCCCCCATTGTCGAGGAAGACGGCGACCCTCAGGATTTCAAGGTTTCCGCCGAAGAGTTGGGACGCGCCATCATGAGTGCCGCCGGCCTTGATCCGGACAATCCCAAGGCGCCTCCAAAAGTGCCCACCGAATCTTAGTGTGGTTTGGGCGCGCCCGCGCCCGTTTGTTTCCTACAGATCAGTTCAGATTAATTCAGTCCCGCTCCATGGACTCCTCTCGGAATTGCAGGCAATATCCCAGCATTGTTTTTGCAGCTATCTAACACACGAGGTGATTCGATGAAACGTTCAAATTTCAATTCACGCAGAGTTCTGGCACACATAGCACTGCTGTTGAGCACAATCCTGATGACCTGTTTGCTCCCTGCCTATGGGCAGGAATGTGATCCGACCTGGTACGATCCATGGGCTTCTCCCAATGCAGCGGCGGTTCAGAAAACTCAGCCCCAAGCAGCGGAGCACCGGGACCAGCAGCATCAGGCAGCAGCAAAGGCAAAGGTCAAGTCCGTGTCGTTGACGCCATCGGCACGCGCAGCGAAGGTGCGCGCGAAGTCAAGCGCGAACTTAGGCGCGAGGGTCCGGCCCTCATAGCGAGCACTTTTACGATTCCGCATCCGTGCTATGTATACTCTCCACGAAGCTTTCAGCTCGCGGTCATGAGCGCGTGGGGCGCTTAGGCCTGGGAATTTTGGCATGGACTCGGCAATCGCTACTCGCAGTCTGCGCAAGGTTTACAACTCGCCTCCGCCCGCGGCCGCCGGGCGGGGCGAAGCTTCTTCCTCGTCGGGCAAGCGCAACAAAGACTCCAAGCCTAACGCCCGGCTCCAGATCACAGCCCTTGATGGCATTGACCTTGACGTTGCGCCGGGACAGATCTTCGGCTTGCTTGGACCCAATGGAGCGGGGAAGTCCACCACGGTCGGCATTCTGACCACCCGCGTCCGCCCCACCAGCGGCACCGCCTTGATCGGGAAATATGACGTGTGGCGCGACCAGACTGCTGCCAAACGTCAGATCGGAGTGGTCGCACAGCGCCCCAATCTGGATTTCAGCCTGACTGCCCGCGAAATTCTGCTCTTTCATGGAGCCTACTTCGGCATCAGTTCGCACGAGCGCTCGGAGAGGGCGGATGCGTTGCTGGATCGCTTCAAGTTGACCGATCGCGCCGACCAGCTTGTGCGCGGGTTTTCCGGCGGAATGATGCAGCGCATGTCGATCGCGCGCGCCATGATGCACGATCCGCAAGTGCTGTTCCTCGACGAGCCAAGCGTGGGGCTCGATCCACAGACCCGGCTGTTGCTCTGGGAGATCATCCGCGAGTACAACCAGAAGGGCCGGACCATTCTGCTGACCACGCACAATATGGAAGAGGCCGACACCTTGTGCCAGCAACTGGCGATCATCGATCATGGCCGCATTATCGCCCAGGGCACGCCCGGCGAGCTGAAGGCTTCGATCCCCGGCGGATATCTGCTGCGGCTGCGCTTCGGGCACCACTCTGCGCCGTTGCTGGAGCGCCTTGCCACCTTGTCAGGCGTCACTGAGGTGCGGGCCTCCGGCGAGAGCGGAGCCGATCTTTACGCGGGAAGGGGCGGATCGTTGATTCCTGAGATCGTGAACGCGGCTGCGGCTTTGGGCGTCGAGTTGTCGGATGTCCACATCTCTGAACCGAGCCTGGAAAATTTGTTTCTTCATCACACTGGCAGGAGTTTGCGCGAATGAACTGGAAGACTTTCCTGGCATTACTGGCGCGCGACGCACACGTGGCGCGGCGCAACCTGGTTCCGCTAATCCTCCAGACTTTTTTGCAGCCGCTGTTGTTCGTCTTTATCTTTGGCCGCATTATGGTCGGCAGCGGTTATCTTCCCGCCGCCTACAAGAGCCTTCTTCTGCCGGGCATCATGGCGATCAGCATGGTGTTCACGGGGATCTGGGCGGTAGCGATGCCGCTGATCTCGGAATTCCAGTTTACGCGCGAGATTGAAGACCGCCTGCTGGCGCCGATCGACATTTCATGGGTTGCCATCGAGAAAGTCGTCGCCGGATTAATTCAGGGCGTCGTGGCCGGCGTGATCGTCATTCCGTTGGCGTGGATCATACTGGGGCGCGGATTAGAATTGCATTTGACGAGGCCGGGTCTCTTCTTCTGTATCACCTTTCTGGTTGCGGGATTTTCGGCCTGTGGTGGGCTGGCGCTCGGTTGCAGCGTGGATCAGCAGCACATCGGCTTGATGTTCAGCATGGTCATGACTCCAATGATATTTTTCGGATGCACATACTATCCCTGGAGTGCGCTGAACAAATTTCCCATCATGCAAAAAATCGTCTTCATCAATCCGCTCGTATATGCGAGCGAGGGGCTGCGGGCCACGCTGGTGCCGCAGTTCTCGCACTTGTCGCTGCCATGGATTCTGGTGGCGTTGACGGGTTTTGATGTGTTGTTGCTGGTGGTGGGTCTGCGGCAGTTTCGCGAAAGGCGGTCAGCTAGAAAACAGCCGCTGTTCGTCGTTCGCTATTCGCAAGTGCGGTGTACGGTGGAGGGACGGCGATCGACAACCGTAAGTTGCGCTGTCGCCTTGGTTTCAACAGTGACTTTCCGCAGCCTGGCGCTAAGGTTACGATTTGTGTAGATGCCCAATCAGTACTGCGAGGCTGGCAATGTGAATAGATGGCGAATCATATTGGCCTTCATTGTTGCACCGCTTGTCGTTCCAGTAGTGTTCTCAGCACCCGTCCTTATACACTTTCGCGTTTTGGATTTCTTCGCTGGTCTCATCATGCTGTCGATCTATGGCTTACCCGTCGCATACACCATCGAACTATTGCTCGGCGTACCTGCTTGGATTCTTTTCCGCATCTTTCGTTTCAAATCGCTCGTGGCGTTTGCACTCGGCGGTGCCGTCATCGGACTGCTTGGCGACTTGGCTCTGAAAATACAGTCAAGATCGCTGTGTCATTGGTATCCGGGCGATATCCTGTTTGTTGTGGCAGCCTTGGGTTCGGCGCTCGTGTTTCGTGCAATCGCGTTTCGAGTAACCGCGGCTCAGGGCGGCTAATCTGCCGCGAATTCAGCAGCCGTTGTTGGTGAAACATCCCCATATCGCTCGTTGAGGTGAACCTGGCAATTTCTTGCCTAGAGGTGGGCGGCGGGGACGCGCCCGGCCCTCCAATCAGAACCCACGGTCAGGAACCCAAGACTCGGAACGGACAGCGACTAGTGAGGGCCGAACAGCGGAGCACGAACGTTAATAGCGAACGACGAACAGCGAACGACGAGCGACGCCGCCTCCCTACTTAGCCACCGAAAACGTGGTCCATGGATAAGCATCCATATCCCGCAGCAATCCATGCTCCCAGTTGAACTCTGGATGCTCCTGCAGATGCTCTTGCGCCTTGAAGTTCATCCCGCAGGCGTGGCCAGCGGCGGCGGTGAATGACATGTGCGCGACCATGGTTGCATCGGCCGCCTTGTTCTGCACTGCTCCCGCGTTCCCGTAGGGCGGTTGCCAGGGTTGCGAGCCGCGTGCCGAAAGATCGATATGGCCGTCGAGAGTCCGCTCGTCGGCTTCTTCTTTCTTGTCGTAGGTATCGTAGTGGTCGGCCAGGAATCGCTGGGCCGCGGCAACGTCAATCTTGCCCTTGTACTCGGCCATCAACTGCTCCCAGCGCACGTGGCGGGCGTTGGCGCTCAGGCTCATGTCTTTGGTGTCAAAGTCGGTTTCTTCGAGGATAAGTTTTTTATTCACGGGGAAGTTCGACCCGACAATGTATCCGTCTTTCTTTTTTTCCAGCGTGACGTTTTTGAGCCCCAGTTCAAGGCTGGCAATTTCGTTCGTCTTCACGTCCGCCAGCAGCCAGTTGTTGGCGTAGCCGCCGTTGTTGCCATCTTTCATGATGCGGGCAAAATCGTCGATCGAGTTGGAATACTGCGCGGCTTTGCGCGCCCGCACAAACTCCGGAATGCCGTTGGGATCGTAGCCGGAGAAATGGCCGATCGTGGTCTCGGTAATCGCGATGCCCGGCCGAATTGACCACGAAATCGTCGGCGCTGTGGATGACCCCCGGCAAGCCGTCCATCAGCATGCGGTTGCCTTTGGCGGGGACGATATCGAAAATGATCGTCCAGCGCTCGCCGTCGAGGTAGCTCGTCCAGTTGTTGTGCGCGATGACGATCTTGCCATCCTTGGTGTAACTGCCGGTCGCCACGAACGCACTGCAATGTTCAGGCGCCACCAGCGAGGCCGCCGACTGAATTCCATGCTCCTTGTCGTATTGCTTGACGTAGTATTCCCATTCTTCCGCGCCGTTGAGCGCAACCACGTCCCACAGATCGAGCTTCACGCCTTTCGCGCTGGCCCCATCCACGATCCCTTGCAATTCTTCGCGGTACTCTGGTTCAATGTGCGGCCACATCATGGTGCGGGCCGCATCGCGAAAAAACTGCCAGTCTTTTTTGTTGTCGTGAGCCTGCTCGAGCGCGGTCACTTTCAGAATGTCCGCGATTTCGGGCGCTAATAGATAGCCGTTCTGGAAGCCGATATTGGAAGGCGTGCCCTCCAAATGAACGAAGGTCCAGCCATTTTTTTCGGGCAGGCGAAAACTGTTCTTCAGGCGCGGATCGTTGGCGGCATCTTTCGCCATTAAAGGTAAAGCAAGCGTAACGAGCAGCAGAGATACGACGCGGACAGCGGTTCTGAACATTGACCCCCCAAAGGAATTGGCAGCATTTTAACAGAGCGCCGTTCCGAAGACCTTCATTTCAGACACTGCCCCTTGACGCGGATCAGGCCCGTGTTAACCTGATAATCGTACCTTCGCGGGGTGCCAGAAGCATCCTCAGGAAATCAGGCCTCGGAAACGAGGCCTTTTGCTTTTGTCCACCATCGCTTGTTAGACGCTGCGTCTTCCTTGCAACCGTTCTAAAATCTCCTTATGCCGAATCTCCAACAAATCGCGGATCTCGAAAAGCGTTTTCTTCTGCCTACCTACAATCGTTACCCCGTCGCCTTCGAGCGCGGCAAAGGTGTTTTCCTGTTCGATTTCGAGGGCAAGAGATACCTCGACTTCGTTGCCGGACTGGGCGTGAACGCTCTCGGCCACGCGCACCCGAGAATCGTCAAGACAATTCGCGAACAAGCTGCCAAGCTGATCCACGTTTCGAATCTCTACTACAACGAGTATCAGGGACAGCTTGCCGAGCGGCTGTGCCAGCTTTCGGGAATGGATCGAGTCTTCTTCTCGAACAGCGGCACCGAAGCGATGGAAGGCGCGATCAAGTTGGCGCGCCTCGCAGGACATAAAGCCGGAGGCGACGCCAAGTGTCAGCTAGTGGCGCTGCAGGGTTCCTATCATGGACGAACGTTTGGTGCGATGTCGCTCACCGGACAGGACAAGTATCGCAAAGGGTTCGAGCCTCTGCTGGAAAATGTTACCTTCGTCGAGCAGAACAACCTTGAGTCGCTGCGAGCGGCGGTCAACCCGAACACCTGTGCGATTGTGCTCGAGCCGGTCTTTGGCGAAGGCGGGATCCTGGAATGTTCAACGGATTTCCTGCGGGAGTGTCGCGCCCTGGCCGATCAGCACCAGGCGGCGCTCATCCTGGATGAAATCCAGTGTGGACTTGGCCGCCTTGGCACGATCTTCGCATTTCAAAGCTTCGACATTGTGCCGGATATCGTCACCATCGCAAAACCAATTGCGGCCGGACTGCCACTGGGCGCATTCCTGTCGAAAGAACGCTTCGCCTCAGCGATTTCACCGGGACAGCACGGCACCACTTTTGGCGGAGGTCCGCTGGCCTGCCGCGTGGCTCTCGAATATCTCGCCATCGTCGAACAGGAGCACCTGCTGGAAAATGTTGCCAAGGTTGGAGGTTATCTGCATGAGCAGCTGCAGGGTCTTGTCGGCAAATATGCCTCGACACGCGAGACCCGTGGCCGTGGCTTCATGCAGGGGCTGGTGCTCGACATTCCGGCGCGGCCTATTGTGGAGCAGGGGTTGGCGGAGGGCGTGCTCTTTAACGTCACGCAAGACACAGTCGTGCGCTTTCTGCCGCCTTTTCTGCTTGAGGAAAAGCATGTGGACAAGGGTATTCGCGTGTTGAAGAAACTGCTCGGCAAGAAACGCGGAAAAGATCAGAACAAAGTCTCAGCGGCGATCGCGACCTTATCGCATTAAGGGGAAACTTTGGTGGAATCTGCCTGATCTGTGGGAGTAGGGATCCTTCGACTCCGTGGCTCGTACGCTCTGCGTACCAGCCATTGCGCTCAGGAAGACAGGGCCGAAAGATTGAATGAGGGCGAAAGAGAGATGGCTAAGAAAAGTAGTGGGAGCCAGCGATCGGCTCCCACTCAAGCGACAGAGGCGATATCACTCACTGAGTAGGACTCAAATCGCGAGGAAAGCGTTGCCTATTGAAGCTCAAAAGCGTGATGAAAGTTTCGACCGCGTGTCCACTGCATCCGGCATCGGGAGAGAAGCGGTTGCGGAGCACTGGATCGAGCTGGCCGGCGGCCGCATGCGGTACCTCAAAGCCGGTTCCGGGCCGGCGCTGATCCTGATTCACGGACTCATGGGCTACGCGTTCTCGTGGCGCTTCACCATGCCTGCCCTGGCTCCTTATGCGACCGTTTATGCCATCGACAATTTAGGCGCTGGTTTGTCGATCGCTCCCGATGGCATGGATTGCACCATGCGTGCGACTGCCGAACGTGTTTTGCAATTTGCGGATGCGTTGGGTATCCGCGATTTCGATCTGCTTGGAACTTCGCACGGGGGCGCTGTGGCTATGATGGCAGCCGCCATCTGCACCGAACGATGCGAGCACGGCCGCGAAGCCCGCCCGAAACGCCTCATTCTCGTCGCGCCGGTGAATCCCTGGTCGCCGCACGGCAAAGAGTTGGTGCCGTTCCTTGTGAGTCCGCTCGGCTCCATGATCTTTCGCAACACGATCGAACGCTGGCGCTCGCTCGACTATTTGTGGCTGCGGCGCCTGTTCGGCGACGGATCGAAAATTCCATCCGATTCGCTCGCCGGTTACCGCATTCCCGTCTTCCAGAATCACGGATTCCGCCATGCTTCACGCATTTTGAAGACGTGGATCGCCGACCTCGCGGAACTGGAAGCGGCCTTGCCTAAAATTCGCAACTATCCGACGCTGCTCATGTGGGGGACAAAAGACCGCGCTGTTCATTTTCAATCGGCCGAACCGCTGCGCCAGAATTTTCGCGATGTGAGATTGGTAGCGTTTGAGGGAGTGGGACATTTACCCTACGAAGAGGCGCCGGACGAATTCAACCGCGCCCTGATTGAGTTCCTTAGAGCGCCGCGCTGATCTGTTAAGCTCACGTTTCCTCTCCGTTGTTTTGAATGGCTCATAGCATTTCTTATTACGTGCGCGCGTTTGTCGCCGACTACGGTTACTGGGCCGTAGCCGTTGCGCTGCTGTGCGAGAACGCCGGCATTCCTGTTCCCGGAGAGACCGCGCTCCTGTTGGCAAGTTTTCTGGCCTCCACCGAACATCGACTTCATCTGGGGTGGATCATCGTGATCGCCACCTGTGCGGCTACGCTTGGGGATAACCTGGGCTATGCGCTCGGCCATTACGGCGGACGCCCTCTGGTTGACCGCTATCAGAATTTCTTTCGCGTTCCCGAAAGTGCGGTGAAACGCGGTGAGGCGATCTTTGCCCGCTATGGCGCCTCAACGATCTTTCTCGCGCGCTTCATCTTTGGCATGCGTGTGGTCGCCGGCCCGCTCGCGGGCGTTTTGCGCATGCGCTGGAGATCATTTGCCCTCTTCAATCTTCTGGGAGCCGCGACGTGGGTGACCTTTATCGCCAGCGCCGGATACCTGTTTGGGCACAAATGGCGCAGTCTGGCCCGTGCCGTCGAGCGCTTCAATATCGCCATTGTGATCCTGGTGGTGGCCGTGATTGTTGGTTTCTGGTGGAGACAGCGGCGCAACCAAACTCCCGACTAATTGGCCCCAATCGTCAGTCACTTCCAAGCTAGTTTGTGGCGGCTTATCCTTAATATCAAGATTGGTGTTGAGAACAGGTTTCTGAACTCTTGAATTCTTGGACCATCATGATTCCTAAAAACGCTCCCGACTCATCTTCGACTGGATTGCTTCGGATCGGGCTCTCGCAGGTTTGGGTGCGCTTTCTGTTTGCCATTGTTGGACTGGTACTGGCGTTTGGAGCAGCGCTGTTTTCGACCGTGTCGCGCGAGTCGGGGAACATCTGGGGCACGATCATCCTGGCGTCGGCCGCGCTCCTCCTGGCGACCTTCGTCGGGCTTACCACTGTGCCCTACCTGGCCCGGCGGGTGGTGGCGGCTCGCGTACGGGAGGCAATGGATTACGAAGTGACGCGGGCGGGCATGATCTACATTCTGATCACCGTAGTGATTGGAATTGCTGCCATCAACACTGGGAATAACCTGCTCTACGTGATCGTAGCTGCGCTGCTGTCGGCGATTATTGTTTCCGGCATTGCCTCCGCTGCGGTTCTGCGCAGCCTTGCGCTCGATGTGCACTTGCCCGAGCACGTTTTTGCGGGACGTCCCATGATGGCGCGGCTGCTGGTGCGCAACCGCAGTTCGTGGATGCCTTCATTTTCCATGCGCGTCGTTCCCGGCAAACGAAAACCGGTACAACGCTGGCGGTGGGAGGCCTATACGCTCGGTGTGCCTCGTAACCGTACGCCGGAGCAGCAGTGGCTTCGTTTGCCCGACCGGCGCTTGCGGAGAGTCAAGATTGAACCAGAGCGGCCGATTCTGCAACAGTCCGTCTATTTCCCTTTTCTGGCGACCGGGCAGGAGATGCGCGCCGATATCGAGATGAGCTTTCCGGCCCGCGGCCGTTATCAGGAAAAGAATTTTGGGCTGGCGACGCGTTTTCCGTTTGCCTTCCTGATGAAGACCCGGCGCATTAATCTGGAGCGCGAAATCATCGTCTATCCGGTAGTTGAGCCCACCGAGCAGTTCCTTGACGTGCTGCCCATGGTAACGGGGGAGTTCGAGACGTTCGTCCGCGGGCGGGGCTACGATCTTTACCGGATTCGCGAGTACATGCCGGAGGATTCGGCGCGGCATGTCGACTGGAAGGCGACCGCCCGTACCGGTGCTCTCAAGGTGCGGGAGTTCAGCCGCGAAGACGAGCGTAAGCTGCGGATTGTATTCGACAATCCCGCGCCGGGCGTGCTCGATCCCCCGATTTACGAAAGAGCGGTGCGGCTGGCGGCCTCGCTGGCCTGGCATTTTCACCACGAGGATGTGGAGGTCTCGTTTGTCGCCCCCGGATTGCAGCCGACGACCGACATCTTCGGTTTTCTCCGCTACCTGGCGTTGGTCGAGCCGCAGGACGCGACTCCCGTGTTCGGACGGCTTCGAGCCAGCGAGGATTACAACGTAATCGTCACCGCCCGCGAGCGGGCGGAGATTCCTCCTGCATTTGCAAACTCTTGCTATGTGATCTCGCTAGGCAAGACTGGCTACCGATAGGGCATTTACGCATTCCTGTTGGGGCATGGCTGGTCGGTATGGCCCTTTGGGGGTAATGGTTACTAAGGTTACCTAAGTAGATTGACCGGGCAGGGCTATGTGCCTCAGGATGTGGGAGGATTGAGGGCGCGCGATATACGCGAAAAGACGCCTTCGGTTTGCCGATTCTATGTCCCTTTACAGCCACGCTATGGCGATGTTCTTATGGTGGGCGCAACCGGTCATGCAATCGGTGGTGGCTGTGGTCTTGTGGCGGCGCAAAATCCACCGGCAGTTTCCGATCTTTTTTTACTTTCTGGTGGCGCAGGTTCTAAATTTTGCGGTCACCTACCCGCTGTATCACTTGGCCTCTCACCAGTGGTATCTCTGGTACAAATGGTATTTCTGGTCCTACTGGACTGGCGAGGCCGTCAACGCCATCCTGGGATTTAAGGTCATCCACGAGATTTTCCTCGACGTGTTCCGTCCTTATCACGCGCTGAAAGACCTGGGCACGCCGATTTTCAAGTGGGCCGGCGCGGTCATGCTGCTGGTATCGGTGGTGGTGGCGGCTTCGAACTCATTTCGACAGGATCCAATTGTCCACGCCGTTACGACTTTAGAACGTGCCGTATTCATGGTGCAGTTTGGACTTATTCTCTTCCTGATCGTGTTTTCGCGTTTTCTGGGAGTTTCCCGCAGGCAAACCAGTTTCGGGATCGCGCTTGGCTTTGGACTTTTTGCTGGGACGGAACTGATGTTGCTGGCCATGCAGGCGGGAGGTCTGGTTGGTCAGGCGACCTACAATCTGGTGAACATGTTGGCCTATAACGGGGGGGTAATTATTTGGCTCACCTACTCGTTGTCGCCAAAAGTCACACGCGATCCGAAGGTCAACTATTTGCAAACCCAACGTTGGGAAAAAGGCTTGGCGGATCTTCAGCAAGCACCGCCCACAAATTCCTTGATACCGATGTTCGAGGGGATGGTGGAACGGGCCTTTTCGCGGAGTGCCAGCACAGACGTTGGGGATGAACTCCCTTTCCCAAGCCCACCGGATCCGGGTCGTGTGAAGTCGGTCGCCGCCGGTTCGAATGTTCGCCGGTAGGCCGCGGAACGCCGAGAAAAGCAATTTCGTAAAACCTTGTCAAGAGGATTTTTGACCCTTCAGATCTGCTCAAATTCATCTGAGCTTAACCTCTCCACCCTGAAACCACTACTTTAAGTCATATACCAGAAACCCTGTATTCTTGCCTGCGAGAAAGTCCTAGACTTGGGAAGGATCCCGCGCGCGCGTTTTTCGTCTCGATTTGAGATGTCTAAGACCTCCTGAATCAGAAGCTTGCGTCCTGTGTATAATGCCCGGTCGAATATTCGTCACGATTAGGCGAGTACTCGGCAGACCCTAAGGAGGAAAGTAAAAATGAAACGTTCGCTCAGGGCGTTACTGCTGTTGGTAGGTTTGGTAGGGACATTCGCGTATGCTGCCGTGCCGAGAGTTACACACGGCCCGATCGCGATTTGCCCTCCCGACGGTGGGCCTTGCTAATCGCAACTCACAATCACTATAGGTACGACGACGTAACAGAAACATCGGGAACATTTATTTGAGGCTGGCCTCATAGCCAGCCTTATTTTTTGGTTTGAACTGGCGAAATGGATTTGCCTGTTGTCGGCGCTGCGGGTGGGAGCGCTGCTGGTGATGATTTTGCGCCATCTGCTTCCTTTACCGCTGGGGTTGGTTCGGTTGGCTCCGTATCTTTATCGATATACTGGACGATGATTGAGATGCGCCGGTTCGATGGGTCCTCGGGATTTTTCTTGTTGCGTAAATGTTGGTCTGCAAAGCCGCGAACTTGCGAGACCTGATCGGCGCGCAGGCCGGCCTGCTGCATCAGGCGCCGTGCGGCATTGGCTCGATCCGCGGAAAGTTCCCAGTTGCTGTAGCTATTCTCGCCAACAAATGGCTTGGCGTCGGTGTGTCCTTCGACCGAAATGTGGTTGGGAACCTTGCCCAACTCGGCCGCCAGGAGAGTCACCATCTCCCTTCCGACCTGGTTTAGCGCGGAACTCCCGCTGTCGAAGAACGTGCCTTTTTCCGATTCCAATAATTCAATCCGCAAGCCTTCGGCGGTCAGAGTCATCTCGACGTTCTTGCGCAGTTTTTCAAGGTTGTTGATCTTCTCGATACTTTTTTGCAGCTGTTCCTTGAGGTCTGCCATGTTCTGCTTGGTAACCTTGAGCTCCTCCAGGTTTTGTTGCGTAGCCTGGAGACCGTCGCCGACTCCTTCGCCCGTTTTGCTCGTGCCAAATTTCTTTGAGGTTCCGGTAGGATCGCGAAAATATCCGGCGACCGCTTCCTGAACCGGCTTGTTGGTGTTCAGCAGCCACAACACAATAAAGAGCGCCATCATGGCGGTGACGAAGTCAGCATAGGCGACCTTCCAGGCGCCACCGTGATGGCCGCCGTGACCGCCTTTTTTCTTGATGACGATGATCGGTGGAGTTGGCATGACGATGCTTTATCCCGCACTGCCGGCCGCAGCTGCCGCGTCGGCGCCTGCCTCCTCTGCAGGCGCGGCCTCAGATCCGGCGGCCTCCGGCGCGGCCGCGGATGATCCGCGGTTACGGCAGGCCTGCTCAACCTCTTTGAACGAAGGACGAATGTGGCCGGGCACGACTCGACGACCGATCTCAACCGCCATAATGGGGGCCACGCCCTTCAAGAATGCAACCATCACTACCCGCATAACCTGTAAGAATGCGTGTTCTTCGTCCGCAGCCTTCCCCATTCGTGCCGCCACTGGACCGACCAAGCCGTAGCAGAGCAAGATTCCCAGAAACGTACCCACCAGGGCGGCGGCTACTTTACGGCCAATTTCTTCGGGCGGTCCGCCCAGAGCGCCCATGGTGATGACGACGCCCAGCACGGCCGCCACAATCCCTAGCCCAGGCAGCGAGTCAGCGGTCGTGCTCAGCGCAGAAACCGGTTCTGCCGCGCCGTGATGGTGTACCTCCATATCGCCATCGAG
Source organism: uncultured Acidobacteriaceae bacterium (assembly GCA_963821295.1). Lineage (GTDB taxonomy): Bacteria > Acidobacteriota > Terriglobia > Terriglobales > Acidobacteriaceae > Acidiflorens. Next base: position 57,091 of record CAWGDB010000009.1, read on the forward strand.
CATCTGGTCGAGATCGAATACCTCTACACCGCCGCTCACGGCCATGCGCATGGTGTCGCAAACGAAATCGCGAAGATGGTGATTGGCGAGAAAGTCCTTGTACTTGGAAAACAACGGGCTCTTGGGCGGATCTTCAATATCATTTTCGAGCGCCACCAGGCCTTCTTTGCGTGCCTTCTGGAGCAGTTCGTACATCATCTTCAGGGAATCGATGTAGCGCTGTTTGGTAAATTTCGAGGCACCGAATACACCGCCGATTCCACCTCCGATCTGCTTCAGAATATGCAGCGGATTGGCGATCAGGACCGTACCCGCAGCGGCCCCGCCGATAATGATCAGTTCGGCGGGCTGGAGCAACACTCGAATGTTGCCGTGCTCCATCAGGTAGCCGGCAACGATGCTGCCGAAAACAACGACAATCCCAATGATCGCAAACATAAAAACATCATCCTCGCAGCGGCGCAGCCTGCATTCCGCTGTGCGCCGCACCAACCGCGCGGCCGGTGGCGGTGGCGTGCGTCGGTTCCAATCCATTGAGTAACTTTTCCAGCTTGTCGCCCGGTTGGGCCACTGTATATGTGATCACTGCCTGCACAGCAAATCGGTCGCCCCACCAGCGAACTTCCGAATTCGTGATGAGGCTCCAGAGGTTCTCCGCGGCGGCGGCGGTGGAAACCGGATTTGCCGACGGAAGCACGGCGATAAATTCGTCTTCGCCCCAACGCCCAAGGAAGCTTGCCGGATCCAGCATGTGACGTAGAGTGTGGGCCGCCGTGCGCAGAAAGGGCGCGATGGAATGAGGGCCGTGTTGGGAACGAAAATCGTCGAGGCCGAGCACGCGAATACGCAGCAAACCGAAGCCACGCCGTGACTCTTCCATTTCCGCCATGGATTCGGCGAGCACGGCGCGGGTCAGGCGCTGCGCTGGAATTCCGGTCGTCGGATCAAGATAGCCGTAAGGGGATGGCAGGTCCGAATCATGCCGGACGTCGGCCATGTCTTCGAACAGAACGATCGCGCCCTCGACGGCATCCCGATGGTGGACAGGGCGGCAGCGAACGGCGACCGGCACACGATGGCCCTCTTTGTGTAGGAAGTTGGCGATCACCTGGCGATGCTGCCCATCGCGCAGTGTGAGAATTACCGGGTCGCTGTCGCCACCCAGGAAATTGCCGTGTATATCGCAAGCATCCACGATGTGCTCGGTCGACAAGCGGCCCACGACCTCCTGCGCCATATGGCCAATGATGTGCTCGGCGCCGCGATTCCAGAAACGAATCCGGCGATCGCGATCGACAATGTAGATTCCCACAGGCAACTCTTCCAGCACCGTGTGGACAAATCCCGGATTGTCGAAAAAATTGGAGGGCATGGCCGACAAACTCCGCCAATGAGTTCATCGGCAAATGGGAGGGGAACTTCAGGAGAACGGCAAGAAGCGAAGGTCCGAGGTTAAACAGAGCCGACCGACGCTCATGCGGCGTGCTCTGCCTTCGCACTCAGCAAGCGCGCAAGGTCCCGAGCATCGTATACCGGCGGTTGGCAGGTGAATCCCGAACACACCACGGCAAACGATTGCCGTTCATTCAGCGCAGGAAGATGCGGAAGCGTCTCCGCCAATGCAGGCGGCAAATTCTGTGCGACCACTTTGCTCGCGTCCAACTGCAACACCGCTGTGTTCGGTGCAAGCGATTGCCGGGCCGCCCGATGCAACTCGGCTGCGGCGTTATCCATTCCTACGACTACGACCTGCGTATGAGGGACGGTGAAACGGGCTACAGCCAAGCCATAGGTCGCCGCGAAAATTCCGTGTTGTCCAGCCACTCCGGCATATAGCGCGAGCGTCTGCTCGGCTTTTTCCCGATACGATGCGTCGTTCGAAAGCCCATAGAGGCGCAGTAAAGCGATGGCGGCCGCCGAATTTCCTGCCGGAGTAGGCGAATCCTGAAATGGTTTGCGGCGTGTGCCTAAAATTCCGTGCGCGGCCTGCTGTTGCGTAGCTTCGCCCGATGCCGCCGCACGTGCGGCTATATCGTGCGTCTCCGTGTCGAAAAAGCCGCCTGCTTCCTGATCGAAAAATCGCGCCACCATCGCGTCCGCAATCGCGCGCGCAAAACGGAAATAGCTCAGGTCGGCCGTGGCCTCGTAGGCGTCGAGGCAGGCAATCACTGTGAAGGCATAATCGTCCAGCACACCCGCCGTGTCGCGCCGCTCGGCTTTTGGATCGGAGTATGCAATTACATGCTTCAGCCCGCGCGCGGCGTCCCATCCTTCCGCAAGAAGGCGGTCCAAGGAGCGCAGCGCAAAATGCTTCGCCTCCGCCAGATCGAGCGCGTTGGCTGCTTCCAGGTACGCCGAGATGCACATCGCGTTCCATCCCGCATAGACGGTCTTGTCGACATAAGGCGTGGGACGCTCGAGCCGTGCGGCATACAGCTTTTTCTTCGCCGTAGCCAGCAGGTCGCGCACGCGGTCTTCGCTCAGGTCAAGCCGCCGGGAAATCTCGTCGTCTCCAGCCCTGATATACAGCACATTCTTTGCCGGATTGTGATGCATCTCTCCAATCTCGCCGATGTCGTAATGCAGTTCGGCCACGCGCGCCTCATCTTCGGTTAGCGCTGCCCGGGCCTCGTCGAGAGTCCAGGTGAAATAGTCGCCGTCGTCGTCCATGGAATAGTCGGCGTCCTGCGAGGCGTAGAAGCCGCCATGAGAGCGGTCGCTCAGCCATTCGTCAATCCAGCGAATGATGTCGCGCGCCACGTCCGCAAAAAAATCATCGCTCGTCGCCTGATACGCGTGGACATAGTTCTTCAGCAGTTCGGAGTTGTCATAACTCATCTTCTCGAAATGAGGCACAATCCAGCGCTCGTCGACCGAATAGCGATGGAATCCTCCGGCAAGTTGGTCATAAACTCCGCCACGCGCCATCTTCTGGAGGGTATGGACAAAGATATGGCGCAGGTATTCTTTGCTTGTCGCTTTGCTTGTGACGTCGGCATTGGTCGTGGCGTTTGCATGGTTCGTGCGCGTGTACTGCTCGATTAATAAGTCAAGCGTCGCCGGATGCGGAAATTTCGGCGCGCCTCCGAAGCCGCCGTTGGTTTCGTCAAACATCTTCTGCGCCGACTCGACAATCGCGTCAATCACGGTAGCAGAGACTTTTCCCCCGCCCGCATACGACTCGGCGCGCCCGATGGCGCTCTCGACCATCGATGCCTGTTCGATCACATCACCGTGCTTTTCACGATAAGCCTGCGCGATCGAGAGCAGCACGCGCTTGAAACTCGGGCGGCCGTAGCCATCCATCGGAGGAAAATATGTGCCCCCGTAAAACGGCTTGCCATCGGGAGTAAGAAAGGCGGTCAGCGGCCATCCGCCCTGACCCGTAAGCGCGCTGACCGCGACCTGATAGCGGCTGTCGATATCGGGACGCTCATCGCGATCCACCTTCACGGCAATGTAATTCTCGTTCACGATCTGCGCGACTTCGGGGTCGTCATACGACTCGCGATCCATCACGTGACACCAGTGACACCAGACGGCGCCGATATCGAGCAGCATGGGTTTATTCTCGCGGCAAGCGCTGGCAAAGGCTTCGTCTCCCCACTCATGCCATTGGATGGGCTGATGCATTGCGGAACGGAGGTAGGAAGAGGAGGCGCGGGAGAGTGAATTGGCGGCAGAGGTGGTCATGCTCTAGTTTTAGCGCCTTGTGCCCGCCCTGTACAGCCACGTTATCCCGTATCCGAAAGAGTGAGGATCAGGCCAAGCATAATAATCGAGTTCGAAATGTAAGTCGTGCACCAAAATGGTGTATGCTGGTGCTACTATGCCAACTCCAAAACGACGTGCTTCAGAAACCAAAAAACAGGTGCGGCGAAGCGTCACCTTGTCGCCCAAGATCGCGAAGAAAATTCAAACAATCGCCAGGCAGCGCGCGCTTAGCGATAACCGGGTTCTGGTAGAACTCATCGAGGAAGGAATCGAGGCCCGGCAGCATAAGGAACAAGCCTTTTTTCAGTTGGCTGAGAAATTTCGCGCCGCTAGCGATCCAGAGCAAGTAAGGCAGCTTGGAGACCAGCTAGGCCGATTCGTCTTTGGAGAATAGAGTCGGGTGAATGAATCATGCCGCAGATTGAAACCTGGTCCAGGCTTCCCCTGGCGGTTCGCGACCATCTCGTCGAGCGCATGCGGGACCGGAACATCAGCCTCGAAGACCTGAATCAGCTGCGTCTCTGGATGGAATCCAAGCCCAATGTGCCCGAAGGACGGTGGTACAAGGATTTTGCTTCGTTTAAACTCTGCGGCGAAGGCCAGTGTCCCAAAACGTTTCTTCTGGCTGGTCAGGCAGCTAAAGGGCAGCAGCTCTAGCAAATGGAAAGGGCCCGCCAGCTAACTCGCGGCGGACCCCTTCGAAACCAGTGACGGTCGAACTCCCAGCCGATACCTAATTAATATCCTGCCTGGCCTCCAGTTTCTTCACCAACCCGTCCACATAGACCTTCTGATTATCGGGAGCTGAGGCGAGCGCCAGTTTCATCTCCTTGGCGGCATCGTCGTACTTGCCTTGTGAGCAGTAGACGCGCGCCAGGCCGGTGTGCGTGAACCACATATCGGGATGCTTCTGCGCATTGTCGCGGAAGATCACGTAGGCTTCGTCGGTGCGCTTTTCGCCCTGCAGGCCGCGCGCGTACATGTGAATCTGCAGCGGGTTGGCCAGATCGAGAGCCTTCTTCTGGGCGGCCATGGCATCGTCCTTGCGGTTCAGCGCGACCAGCACCTTCGATTTCGTGAGCTCGTTGTCAAACCGATCTTCATTGTCGATCGATTTGTTGGCATAGATCAGCGCGTCGTCCAGATCGACCTTTTCGGTCAGGAAATAGGTCGCTGCTTCATCCCAACTAATCCACGTGTACTGGGCCAGGCTGCGCAACTGCTTTTTCAGGCTGGCTTCAACCAAGTCGTGGACATCGACCGAGACTTTGAACGGCACCGCGACTTTCTCCCACTCGAGTTCGACGACCGTCGAATCGGGCTTCACCTGGTCGAAGTCATAGGTCAGAGCGTTGTGCATCTCCGCGGGCTGCGGCTTTACGTTCACGCGCAACGCATCTTCGGACTGGTTGTAGGTGAACGATCCCCACGAGGTCGAGTTCTTGGAGAAGATGATGGTCCACTCGTCCGCGTTCGGGATCATGTGCAATCCGTAAGTCCCTTTGTCGAGTTGCTTGCCTTCGATGGTGACCGGATCGCTGAAGTTGATAGTGGTGTTTTCATTCGCGCCTGCGCGCCAAACCTGTCCGTAGGGAACAAGCGCGCCCCAGATTTTGCGATCGTTCACAAGGGGCCGGTGGTAGTTGATCGTGATATCGGTAACGCCAATTCTCTGTGTGACTTTCGCGTGCTGGCTTTGCAGGGGCAGGTCAAGCACAAAAGATTGGCCAAAGCCGATGGTGGAAATGGCAGCGACGACTACGAGCAAAGCAAGTGTCTTTGAGATTCCTCGCAGCATGGGGAATGCCTCCTTAGAGTATCTGAAGATGGTTGTTCATCTGAATTTGCTGAATTGGGCTACGGATTGCGAGCCCACACCTGGTCGAGAGGTTAGACGTGGGCCTCGCCTACTGGTAAGCAGTGTTAAGTGAAGAATATTGCACCATGGCCGCGGTTGAGTCGACATTATAGAATCCCTCTCGGGGTGCGCAATCCTCATTGTGGAATGTGGATGGTGGACGTAAACTTTGGCGATCCTCCCGGCGCTGTATTCAGCACCGGTTATGGCCCACAACCGTCAAGATTAAGCCGGGAATGGGCAATCGTGACTTGATGGCGAACTGGGCCAGACTTTTAAGGTTAGCAGCTACACTTCAAGTGATAATTGGAGGATGACCGTGACGAGAATTTTTCTGTTTCTCTGCCTATTGGCACTGTGCAACCTGACTCTGTTCGGCCAGACCCGGCAAGGCCTTCGGGCGGTGCACACCACAGAAAAGTCTGCGACCCACGTCCCCGCGCAGGAGACGCCAGCGGAGCTCAAGGCGATTTACACTAACCTCGGAAGCAAAATTGATCTGTACCTCGATACCGACGGTTGGTCGTTGACAGGTTTCAATTCTTACGGTGGGAGCAGCAGCGCTTACGAGATCGGTCTCCCCTTTACTCCGAAAGCTAACTCCCATGTTTCGCAGGTTCGAGTTGCCGTACAGTATTACGGCTCTGGAGCGAATCAGATCAATCTCAGCATCTACGGGGACTCCAATGGCGCGCCCGGAACGGTGCTTGCAGGCCCGGTAACGGTCACGAATCTGCCCGACTACGGAACCTGCTGCACTCTGACCATCGCGAACTTTACTCCACTCGCGGTTGCCGCTGGAACCCGCTACTGGGTGGTGGCGAATACACCCACCACCGGCACAGGCAGCGACTTTGTGGGCGTATGGGATTGGGTCTCCAAGATCATTCTGTTCGGCGGCAGCAACGGCGTAAATGGATGGTACGGAATCAACACCGACTCGCTACCCGCTGGGGAAGTCCTGGGGACGATCCCATAGCACCCTGGAAAGCCCCCGGAGAGACCAAGAGATTGAGAGCTCAAGAAGGGGTAAGGGCGCGAACTGCGGAAGGAACTCCGATTTTGACGTTTTGAACGGGTGCGGCTGTTAGCCGCACCGTTAAGTTGCTAACCGCCCGGTCAACCCTCACGTCTAACCTGCAAGGCACGCGTGTGTCTTTTCACGGAACCCATTGCTCCTTTTTTCCGTATCAACTGAAGAGGGCGGGCGAGACCTTCCCTTGCGCGGAGGAGATCCGCTCCGGACGAAGCCATGCGGATGTTGATCGAAATTGTGCGGCAGTCGCTCGCCACCCTGTGGGCGCACAAGCTTCGTTCGTTCCTCACCATGTTCGGCATCGCCTGGGGAGTGGGATCTCTGTTGCTGCTGGTGGGCTTGGGCGAAGGCTTCCGTAGCGGGCAGGCCCGGCAACTTAAGAACCTTGGCCAGGACATCATGTTCACCTTCCCCGGCCGCATCCCCGCCGTCGAAGGCAGCACCCAATCCGGGCGCACTTACCATTTCACCTATCAGGATTATCTAGCTATCCGGCCCCAGGCGCGTTCGCTGAAGTATCTATCGCCGGTGCTGGACCGCGAGGATATTCGCGCCGTCAGCGACTATGGATCGACCAATGGCCAGGTTTTCGGCGTGATGCCCGAGTACAACCAGATCCGCAACGTTCCCGTCGGCACGGGCCGCTGGTTCAATGACGGGGACAACCGTGAAACTCGCCGCGTCGCGGTCGTGGGCTGGGAGTTGCTGAAAAACATCTTTCCCGGAAGGCCCGCCGTAGGCTCAACTATTTTGCTGAACGACATCCGCTTCGAAGTGATCGGTGTGCTGACAAAAGTGGGCCAGGATGGCAATAACGGGACCAATGCGCGTATTTTCCTTCCGCTTGAGACCATGCGCAATCTGTTCCGGCTGAAAGAGCAGAACAGTGAAGACGCCATCTCGTTCCTGAACTACCGGCCCATCACTCCGTCCGAGCATTTGGCTGCCAAGCAGGAGATTCACGAGATCCTCGCCCGCCAGCATGGCTTTGATCCCAATCTCCAAGATTCGTTCGAAGACTGGGACACCATCGAAGACAATCAACGGGTCGGCAAAATCTTCAACGGTATGGACTGGTTCCTCGGTGTAGTCGGTGTGGTCACGCTTGCGCTCGGCGCGATTGGCGTTATCAATATCATGCTGGTCTCGGTGACGGAGCGCACGCGCGAAATCGGATTGCGCAAAGCTCTGGGCGCCACCAATCGCGCGATCCTGACCCAATTCTTTGTCGAAGGCGCTTTCCTGACTGCCTTGAGCGGGGGCATCGGGCTGGCCGTTACGAGTGCGCTCGTCGCCATTCTCGCCGCATTGCCGTCGCCTGAAGGATTCGATACGCCGCGCATCGTTCTATCGTCGGCGGTGGTTGCGATTCTCTCGCTGGCATTCGCTGGCATTGCTGCGGGACTGTATCCGGCCCGGCAGGCCGCGCTGCTGGAGCCGGTGGAAGCCTTGCGCCAGGAGTAGAGACGGGGCTTGCGCCGTCTCATTCGGCCGTAGAGTTGCCACGAGCCGCATCTTTAAGGGAAGGAGTAACCCATGATCCTCGAACTCGGCGGCCAAGCCTACAATGCGCTCAAGCACAACCGCCGGCGCAGCATCCTTACGATGCTGGGCATGGCGTGGGGCATCGCCACCGTCGTTTTACTACTGGCCTACGGTTCGGGCTTCGAGCGCGGACTCTGGGTCGCCTTCCGCTCCTGGGGTACAAATCTTGTTTTCATTTTCCCCGGACGCACTTCGCTGCAGGCAGGAGGCACCAAGGCCGGCAGTGAAATCAAGCTCACCGTCAACGATCTCGACTACCTGCAGGCGGAAGTTCCGCTGCTCAAGCGCATCTCGCCCGAAGCTTTCAAACAAAGCACGGTCGCCTGGGGATCGCGCAGCGCCAGTTACGGCGTCAGCGGCGTCTATCCCTACTATGGTCACATGCGCCACATCGCCGTCGAGGACGGAAGTTTCTTCACCGATCTTGACGAGAACAATCGCAGCCACGTGGTCGTCCTTGGTGCCGACGTAAAGAAGAAACTGTTCTCAGGGCAGAATGCGCTCGGCGAAAAAGTGCGGCTCGACGGCATTTCCTACGAGGTCATCGGCGTGCTCAAGCACGTCATTCAGAATGGCGACGACAACATGAACGGCAAAGTCTACATCCCGTTCACCGCCATGAACGACCTGGTGAACACTTATTACCTCAATGCGATTGCCATGGAATATGAGGGCGATCACGCGAAGGTTGCTGAGGCCGTGCGCCGCTCCATGGCCTTTCACCACGAGTTCGATCCCAAGGACAAGCGTGCCGTCTTCGTCTTCGACGTCTTCGCCGACCTGCTCGACCTGCGTGTCATCACCACCGGCATCAAGATTCTTCTCGGCTTCATCGGACTGCTTACGCTTGGAATCGGCGGCGTCGGGCTGATGAACATCATGCTCGTCTCGGTCACGCAACGCACCCGCGAGATCGGCGTCGAGAAGGCCCTGGGCGCGCGCAGTTGGCACATCCTCGTGCAGTTTCTCTCCGAAGCTCTCGTCATCACGCTGCTCGGCGGACTGGCCGGAGTGGCTCTGGCCTATCTTGTTTCCTGGTCTGTAGGATCGCTCACCCTCTGGAGCGCTTTCGTCGAAAATGGCACGGAGGGCGACATCCGCCTAGCCATCGATTCCACCACGTTGCTGGCCTCGACCGCCATCCTGGGATTCGTCGGCGTAGTCAGCGGAATGCTGCCCGCGATCAAAGCGTCGCGCCTGGATCCGATTGAAGCGCTGCGTTACGAATAAGCGGGGTTCCGGGCGTCCGCGGTGCCCCAATCAAGCCGCGGTGCCCCCATTCAAGCCCTCTTTTGTCTTGAGTGGGGAACTCGCTCGGCGTGACCTCATCTCGGTCCGAGCAGACTGAAACGAACGTTCGTTCGCCGCGGACTGTGCTGCGGCCGCCGGCTGCCTTCCGCGATCGCTGCCACTCCACCCTGACGATACCGTTTCAGCCACTCATAGCCGACCGGCCGCGAGATCCCGAACTCCCGGCACAACTCCGCCAGCGTTTTCTCTCGCCGATACGCCGCCACCACAAACCTCACTCGTTGCTCTCGCACGTCCATCGTCTTCCAAGGCATCTTTCTCCCTCGCCCGCTTCGCGGACGAGCGGAGTGTAAGGGATGTCTTGGGACACCCTGTAAAGAATGTCATGGGACCGAACACAAGGAGCGCGAATGTGTGGGGCACCCTCATTGTCTCGGGCACCCGCACCCGCATTGTCTCGGGCACCCGGCGAACGAAATATATCGAAACGGCGAGTCGGGAATGGGGTACACAATTTTCACCGTTGTCTTCGCAGACGGTGTGCGACAGGCGTGCACCACTGGAAACGCAGTAGATTTCATTCAGTATCCCATTGGCAAAGGCCCGAAAGATGTTGTTGCTGTGATCCCCCACGAGGGCAGAAGGGACGACTCGTTAGTGAAATCGCCCGAATGGTACTGGTGCCTTTACTCGGAATAGGCCGAATAAGTCGCAACTGTCGAAATCGCATCTGTCGTTAGCAGGCCTGATTTCATCAACTGTACTTTCACACCTAGAGGACGTGACCCTGCGGAGGTTCTGGCGGGTGGGCCACTTCTCGCGCTTTTCGAGAGGTGGCTCCTCTCCGCGCGGCGGGCGGCAGGGGTTTCGTCACCGTCCGCTGGTGTGTCCGGTCACCGCGCGAGTTACTTCATGCGCATACTCTAGCGTCATGCGGCGTAATCTGACGCGCTACTATGGCGCTGGAGACCTGCATTTCATTACCTGCAGTTGCTATGGTCGGCAGCCGCAGCTGGGCACGGCACGACGCCGGGACTTGTTTCTCCATGTCCTCGAGCAGATACGCCGGCGCTACCAGTTTGTGGTCGTGGGCTACGTGGTGATGCCGGAACATATTCACCTTCTGCTCAGCGAGCCGCAGGTCAAGACGCCATCGACGGTGATGCAGGCGCTGAAGATCGGCTTCGCGCGGCGCGTGCTGGCGCGGGCGCGGCGGCGGAATCCGGCGCAGGTGGAGTTGTTGGAGGGCAGACCGCAGCACATCTGGCAGAAACGGTTTTACGATTTCAATGTTTGGACGGCGCACAAACGCGTGGAAAAGCTGCGGTACATACATCGCAATCCGGTGATGCGGGGTCTGGTAGCGTCGCCGGAACTTTGGCGTTGGAGCAGTTTTCGCGCGTACGCCATGGGAGAGAGCGGACCGGTACGAGTGAATGACTGGACGGTCCTGAAGCTGAAGATTCGACCTCCGGCCGCGTAGCGCCCGGGGTGCAGGCAGTAGGGAAGGGCCACTTCTCGAAAAGCGCGAGAAGTGGCGCACCCCCGGTTGTTAAGGTGCAAGCGTCTCCGGACAATTGCGTTTATACGCCCAGAATGGAGGGCGAAGAAGTGGCCCACCCGCCCGTAGGCGGCTGTTTCAGGGGAGAGACTTCCTCGGAACCCGAGCAGTCATGAATTAGAATAGCCTTTCTCCAGGAGTTTCCTTGACCACCAAAAAGCCAGCTTCCCCAAAACAGGGTTTTGCCACTCGCGCCATTCACGCCGGACAGGAACCCGAACCTGCGACCGGCGCAGTCAACGTGCCGATCTACGCGTCTTCGACCTACGTGCAGGAGGAGATCGGAAAGCACAAAGGCTACGAATATTCGCGCGTCTCGAATCCTACTCGCGATCGGCTCGAAACCAACCTGGCCGCGCTTGAAGGTGGAGTTGCCTCCCGCGTCTTTGCCAGCGGAATGGCTGCGATCAACGCGGTCACATCCATGCTCAAAGCTGGTGATCACGTCGTCGCCGGACACAATCTGTATGGCGGAACTCCACGACTCTTCAATCAGGTGCTGGTCAACTTCGGCCTCACATTCACTTATGTCGATACATCCGATCTCGGCAAGGTCCGAAAAGCGCTGCAGAAAAACACGAAGCTGGTCTTTCTGGAGACGCCGACCAACCCGCTGATGGAATTGTGCGATCTGCGCGCGATCTGCGATTTGAGCCATCGGCATGGCGTGGAAGTTGTCGTCGACAACACCTTCATGTCGCCCTACTTCCAACGGCCCATTGAACTCGGCGCTGACATGGTCATCCACTCCACAACGAAATTTCTCAACGGCCACAGCGATGGACTGGGCGGAGTCGTGGTCTGCACCAAGCCTGAGCAAGCTGAACAACTTGCTTTTCTGCAGAAGGCTGCGGGGGCGATTATGTCTCCATTTGAGTGCTGGCTGATTCTGCGCGGGGTGAAAACGCTGGCGGTGCGAATGTTGCAGCATGATTCGAACGGCCGCAAGGTCGCCGATTATCTTGCAAAGCACAAGAAAGTGAAAAAAACTTTCTATCCCGGATTGCGGGACCATCCGCAGCACGAACTGGCGAAACGGCAGATGTCCGGCTTCGGCGCGATGATCTCGTTTGAAACGGGCTCGCTCTCGAATGCCAACAAGATGCTGCGCAAGGTCAGAGTGTGCTCGCTAGCCGAATCGCTCGGCGGAGTCGAAACGTTAATTTCGCATCCTGCGACTATGACGCACGCTGCGCTCGGCGAGGAGGGACGCCGCAAGATCGGCATCACCGATGGTCTGGTGCGCATTTCGGTCGGCATCGAGGATGTCGACGATATTCTGGCTGACCTCGATCAGGCGCTGGCGGCCATCTAAGAAAACTCTGATTAAGTGCGGACGAAAAGCGTAAACCACAGAGGACACAGAGGGCACAGAGGTCCTAAGGTACTTAATCAGAGCTTCCTGAGTTTTGGGATGTCGGAAGCAGCAAATTCGCGCGAATGGAACGCCGCGGAATACCACCGCCTCTCGGCGCCGCAGTTTGGGTGGGGACAGCGCGTTTTGAGTCAACTCCGGCTGCGCGGGAATGAGTGCCTGCTGGACGCGGGTTGTGGTTCCGGAAAACTGACCCGCCTTCTGCTGCAAAAGGTACCGCGCGGACGAGTCGTTGGCCTTGATCTTTCCCGCAACATGGTGCGCCACGCCCAGCAGGAGCTTCAGCCAGATTTTCAGGATCGCGTCCGGTTGGTGGCTGCTGACCTGGTTGCGCTTCCGTTCCTTGGCTGCTTCGATGGAATTTTCAGCACGGCATCGTTTCATTGGGTCATGGACCATCAAGCCCTTTTCCGAAACTTGTTTGCCGCGCTTCGCCCTGACGGTTGGCTGCATGCCCAATGCGGAGGCGGACCGAATCTCGAGCGGCTGCGGCATCGGGTAAGCGTACTGGCGGCGATGCCGGAGTTTTCACGATGGCTGGCACATTTTCCTGAGCCCTGGTTCTTCGCGGATGCCGAGGGAACAGCAGTTCGCCTTCGCGATGCTGGATTCCACGCGATCTCCACCGATCTGGAGCCCGCTTCTTTTACTTTGCCTACAAGCGAGGAGTTCCAGGACTTTCTTCGGACAGTTGTGCTCCACCGGCATCTCGAACGGCTTCCCACCGAGACGCTTCGCCGGGCATTTGTTTTTGATGTGGCCGACGCCTGCGCGCACGATGACCCGCCGTGGACGCTCGATTACTGGCGGCTGAACCTGCGCGGGAAAAAACCGGCGTAAAGGTAAAGACGGTCGGATTTAATGTTCGCGGACGCGCCCGCTTATCGCACCGACTCTTCAATCCAGTTCAGGTAAGGTTCGCTGCCGCCGGTAACAGAGATTTCAATGCATTCGGGAACCTCATAGGAGTGCAGTTCATGGAGAGCGGCGCGCAAGCGGTCCGATGCGCCCGCGGTGGTCTTGATCATGAGCAGGAACTCGGTCGCGGCTTCCACCTCGCCTTTCCAGCGATAGATCGATTCCACATGGGGAACGATGTTGACGCAGGCCGCCAGTTCGCGCTCGACCAGGGCGTGGGCAATGGTGCGCGCTTCCTCAAGCGAACCGCAAGTGGTTAAAACGAGTCGAATGTCAGTCATATAGAATCAAGCGTTGGATTCCGGAAAACGGAGTAAGTGCTGCCTTCAGCTTTTCTCCTGAAGATTTACTCGACTGGTATTTATACGAGGGCCTGCAATGGTTACGCAAATCAAGTTCGGCACTTCCGGCTGGCGGGCGGTGATGGCCGAAGAATTCACTTTTGCCAATGTCCAGCGCGCTCTGCATGGGATTGCGCGCTATGTGTCGTCGCGGAAGCCCAGCGGAGCGAAAGTGATGGTGGGCCGCGATCCGCGGTTTCTGGGCGAGACGTTTTGTGCCATGGCGGGCGAGATTTTGTCGAGCTACGGAATCACGCCTGTGCTGATCGCGGAGCCGGCGCCAACTCCGGCGATTTCTTACGCGGTGATCCAATCGAAGGCGGATGGTGCGATTAACTTCACCGCTTCGCACAATCCGCCGGAATACAACGGAATCAAGTTTTCCACGCCGGACGGCGCGCCCTCGCTGCCTGAGGTGACGAAGGCCATCGAGAGGGAGATTGCAGGCTTCGATGAGAATCCGCGGGTTCCTCAGGTTGGAAAAGTGGAGGCGCAGTCGATCGATCCTCGCGCCATGTATTTTGCGCGTCTCCGCGAAATTGTCGATTTTGACGTCATCAGGAAGTCGGGTGTGAAGATTGCTTTTGATCCTATGTGGGGCGCTGCACGTGGCTACTCCGATGCGCTTCTGCGCGAAGCTGGAATCACTGTCGGCACGGTGCATGACGTGCGCGATGTTCTGTTTGGAGGTCACGCGCCTGAACCCGACGATCACCTGCTCGAAGACTTACGCCACAAGATGCGCGAGATCGGCGCGGGTATTGGCATTGCGACCGATGGCGACGCCGACCGCTTTGGCATTGTCGACCAGGATGGCGCGTTCATCCAGCCGAACTACGTAATTGCCTTGCTGTTCGACTATCTGGTGGAAAGCCGCGGCTGGAAGAATGGCGTCGGAAAATCGGTTGCGACTACCAACCTTATTAATGCGCTGGCCGAAAAGTACAAGATCGAACTCCATGAAACGCCCGTCGGATTTAAATATATTGGCGAACTCATCAAGCAGGACAAAATTCTTATTGGCGGAGAAGAGAGCGCGGGCCTGTCGATTCGCAAGCATGTTCCCGAAAAGGATGGAGTGCTTGCAGGCTTGCTTTGTTGCGAGATGATCGCCAGGCGTGGGACATCGCTCGGCAAACAACTACAGAATGTATTTGCCGAAGTTGGTTCCTTCTACCCGCTGCGGGAGAACTTCCGCTTGACGGAGGAAGTGAAACGGAAGTTTACTGAGAAGTTACGGGCCGATCCGGCTGACTTTTGTGGCAGCAAAGTTGCCAGGGTGGTGCGGATCGACGGTCTTAAGCTCGTCCTCGCGGATGGATCGTGGGTTTGCTACCGGCTCTCAGGCACGGAGCCGGTGGTGCGCGTCTATAGCGAGGCGAGGAGCAGGGAAGACCTTGCAAAATTGAGCACGGCAGCGAAAGCATGGATCTTCGATTGACAAATCTTCGACTGACAAATCTTCGATTGACCAAACTGCGGCTTGGGCCCGCGTCGAGAGGGCGCATTTTTCCTCGCGCATTCCCTCGTCCCGAGGATGGCCTGCGCGCGGTGATGGAGCAGGCTCCACGGGCGGAAGCGGCGGCGGCGCGATGGGTGGAAGGCACCCGCCCGGTCTGGTCCTGGTTGGTTCGCGAGTGGCGCAGGCTGGGGACGGCTGCTGCTGTTTTGATCATTGCGGGGGTGTTGTTACACACGACGTTTGGCGCGAATGGCATGGTCGTTTATCGCCAGAAGCGCACGGAGATGCAAGAACTGCAGAGCGAAGTGGACCGGCTGCAGAAGGCAAACGCGCAGTATGCGGAGCAGATCAAGCTGCTGAAGTCCGATCCGGCGACGATCGAGAAGGAAGCGCGAGAGCAGTTGCACTACACGCGCAAGGGAGAGGTGGTCTTCGTCGCTCCCGAAGCTGCCCCCAGGCTGGGGACTAGCCGGGCCAGGAGCGGCAAGTAACGATTGTCAAACTCGCTACGCATGGCCTCAAGCCGATTCTATTGCGCAAAAACTGCGTGCGAATTATCAAGCGTGCATCGGGAGTCGGGATCGGAAGTCCTCGATTCCACGCGTTCGGTGCGCATTTCTTTCCACCACCGCAAGAGAGGTTTTACTTCCGCCTCATATGGCTTCATGCTTTTCGAGTCGAGAAACTCCATGTTCTGGAAGTTCTTGTCCCGCGCGATGCTGATGGTGTAAGGATGAGTATCCTGCATGACCAGAGGCGGGACAGACTGCGGTACTTTGAGATCGCGAAATTTCTGGCTGTCGATAATAGCCACCAGCGCGCTCCAATCCTTGTCGGAAAGCTGTCCTTCGAAGACCTTGCGATCGGTGGCTTGCTGGTTCTTGATATTGGCTTTCTCGGCGTGAAAATGGTGGTTGTCGAACACCAGCAGGCAATACTGTGGGGAAGACATCACCCCCGGCTGGATCTCGTTGAGAAACATGCGTAGCGGCGGCGTTTGCGGCCGTTGAGAATATGCGGCCGTCGCAGACAGCAGGAACGCGGGAACGATAAGAACGAAGGCAATTTTTCTCATGTTCATCCTACATTCATCGGCGCGCAATATTTCGGGCTCGATTCCTTGAATTGCGACTTGTTCTTTTTTTCCAACCCATCAAACCATTTGAGCAGCGGATTCAATGTTTTTTGGAAGTGCGCTCCATTGTCGAGATACGTGTCCATTCCATTGGTCACACCCCCGGTTTCGGAAGCAGCCATTTTCACACGCTCTTTTATCGTCGTGAAGCGTTGCAGAGTTCCCCCGCGATCGATTTGTGCATCCACGCTCTCGATCTCGCGAATCGCCGCTGCGTTGGCAGGAAGCTCCGGCGGTGCCGGACTGACGATCTTCTTAAGCCCTTCATCGTCGAGCAATCCCTTTAAGTGCTGAAGATCATCTGCCGTCAAAGACCCTTCCGCGAACTTGACTTTTGGCTTGCCGAGGGTCGATTCGTCCCGTTTCTCAAGGACAAACTTTCCATCTCCATAAACGAGCAGGCAGGCTAGGGAATTGGGGTAACTGGAAACATCACCACCCTTGCCATAGGTGATGCCGTTTAGCCCTTGTGCGTGAACGACATTTGTCTCAAGTTCCAGGTATGCCTTCGAACGCTGCAGCTTCAGCAGAGGCGTTGAGGCATCCTGGCAAAGAGCAGTTGCAGCCAATAACAGGATTCCGATAAGTAGCAAAGAGTTGACGGACCAAAGGCGGAATTGCGTCAACATTGTTACCTCCTTAGCTATATCAGCATTGGGCTGCCTCATAATATACCGAATCATCGCCGCCGGTTTAGAGGATTACCTGCGGTCCGGCGACGTGTCCGCAGGTGAGAACGGTGCAGGGGGCGAACGGGGAAAGAGGAGTGCAGGCCACGGGGTCGCTGTGGTACAGTTCGGAAGATTCATGTGGGGACGAATCAGAGGAGGATGCTATGAGAAAAGTTGTTTTGTTGATGCTGGCTTTTGCATTGATCCTGCTGGTGGCATCGGTGGCGTTTGCAGGGAATGCACAAACCGTTAACGGCTGGGTCAGTGATTCGAAGTGCGGCGTCAAGGGAGCCAATGCAAGCGCCGAGGCATGCACAAAGAAGTGCATCGCCGCTGGGGCCAAGCCGGTTGTCGTCACCGACGGCGATCAAAAAGTGCTGAATGTCGAAAATCCCGATTCCCTCAAGGATCACTACGGACAACACGTGATGGTCACGGGACACATCGATGGAGATAAAATTCACGTGGACAGCGTGAAGATGATGTAGGACGAGTCTCAATATTTTGTTGGATGGAAAATCGGGCGACCAAATGGTCGCCCTTTGTTTTCCCCGAGCGAGGATTGTCACCCCAGAAGAGTTTGCAGAAAAAAGTCGCCATTTCGTGAAAAACGACCACCAGGGCTGAAGCCCGGCTCATTCAAGACGACTTACGCGGCCCTGAAGGGCCGCTCTTCCACGGTTGTGCGAACATTTTGAACACGGCTGCGCGAACATTTTGAACTTTTTCAGCAAACTGTGAAGCCGTTTCGAAACGAAGCACTTATCGCAACGCTTAAGCGTTGCGCCACCCCAAATCGCCATCCCAAATCGAGCGAAGCGTCGGCTCTTTCCGAGAGCGACAAACCGAGAGCGACAAAGTCGCGC
Organism: uncultured Acidobacteriaceae bacterium; assembly: GCA_963821295.1. Lineage (GTDB taxonomy): Bacteria > Acidobacteriota > Terriglobia > Terriglobales > Acidobacteriaceae > Acidiflorens. The sequence goes on from CAWGDB010000009.1 coordinate 74,824, forward strand.
CGTTGGCTGCGTTCGGCTACCGCGATACGCCTTCAAGGGGCGAACTGGCGGTGGCGTAGAGCTTGCGCGGCATGCGTCCGGCCAGATATGCCTGCCGCCCCGCCAGCACGGCATGCTTCATGGCTTCAGCCATCAACACGGGTTCCTGGGCCCCGGCTATGCCGGTATTCATCAGGACCGCGTCATAGCCCAGTTCCATCGCTATCGCCGCGTCGGAAGCTGTGCCCACGCCTGCGTCCACGATCAATGGAACGCCAGTGATCATCTCGCGCAAGATCCGCAGGTTGGCGGTGTTTTGAATGCCAAGACCGCTGCCGATCGGCGCCCCGAGAGGCATCACCGCCGCGGCTCCCGCATCCACCAGGCGTTTGGCGAAGACGATGTCATCGGAGGTGTAGGCGAGAACGGTGAAGCCCTCTTTTGCCAACGTGCGGGTAGCCTCGAGCGTGGCCTGAACGTCCGGATAGAGGGTTGCCTGATCGCCGATTACTTCGAGCTTAATCCAGTCAGAGAGCCCGGCCTCGCGCGCCAGCCGCGCAGTGCGGACGGTGTCATCCGCGGTATAGCATCCGGCGGTGTTGGGCAGAAGGAAATATTTACTGGGATCGATGAAGTCGAGAAGAGATTCCTTGCTTCGGTCAAGATTCACCCGGCGTACCGCCACCGTCACCATGTCAGCGCCGCTGGCTTCGAGGGCGCGCGCGGTTTCCTGAAACGATCGGTATTTGCCAGTCCCAACTATCAGGCGGGACTGAAATTGTTTTCCTGCGATGATCAATGAGTCCGTCATATTCTTATTGTAAAGCTCCCTCCGGCTATTTGTCGGGCAAGGCTTCGGCCTTCATATACATCTCGTCGATCAAGTGCTGGTAGCGCGTCTCGATGCCGCGGCGCCGGACTTTATAGGTGTGAGTCAGAGTGCCATCGGCGGCGGAGAATTCCTCGGAGACCAGAAGCACGCGCTTCAGTTTCTCAAAGCGCGCCAGGCTTTGATTGATTTCTTCGACCAGGTTCTCGTAAAGCGCCTGGACCTTGCCATTGGCGACTAGATCCTGGCGCGAAAAGAAGACGATCTGGTTGCTGCGGGCCCAATCCTCGAGGGCCGGGAAGTGGGGGGAGATGAGGACGGCAGGAAACTTCCGGCGGTCGCCAAGCACCACCGCGGTCCCGATCAGCGGGTTGAGCTTCAGGGAATTCTCGATTGGCTGGGGCGCAATGAACTTTCCGCCCGAGGTCTTGATGAGATCTTTCTTGCGATCTGTGATGGAGAGAAAGCCGTCACTATCGATGTTGCCGATGTCGCCAGTTTTGAACCATCCATCTGTGAAAGCGTCGCGGGTCTCGTCCGGCCGATTCCAGTAGCCCTGGAAAACCGATGGGCCGCGAACCAGCAGCTCACCATCATCCGCAATTTGCACTTCAACGTTGGGAAGCGGCTTGCCGACCGTTCCCAGTTTGTGCGCCAGGGGAGTATTAACGGCAATTACGGGCGAGGTTTCGGTGAGGCCGAACCCTTCGAGGATTCGAATTCCGATGTCGGCGTACCACTCCGTTAACTCGCGGCCCAGGGGCGCGCCTCCCGAGATGAACTCTTTGGCTCGTCCGCCCATACCGCTGCGCACCTTCGAAAACACAAGACGATTCGCAATCTTCCAGGAAAGCGCAGTGGGTTGAATGGCAGACAATGTTTCCTCGCGGTGAGCGCGCCCAACCTTGAGCGCCCAGCGGTAGATTTCGCGCTTGGGGAATCCCTCCGCTTTCAGAATGACTTGTTTGCGAATCTTTTCGTAGACGCGCGGTACCGCAACAAAGACCGTCGGATGCACCTCCAACAATGCTTCGGGGAGATCCGGAATGTTGGGACAGTACGCCAAGGTTACGCCGTTGTAGAGCAAGGCAAAGTCCACGTGACGCGCGGTGACATGCGAGAGGGGCAAGAAGGAGATACTGATTTCCGCTGTTTCGAGACTGAATCCGTCCAGTGAATGCGAGATATTCGATGCCATGTTGCCGTGGGTCAGCATCACACCTTTGGGAGAGCCAGTGGTGCCGGAGGTGTAGATGATCGTCGCGAGGTCATCGGGGGCAATCGCCTGCGCTCGAGCGTCAAATGCCGCATCCGCATTGGTTGGGCCGTGCAGCATCAATTCGCGGATGGGGATGGCCTGCGGCGTTTCCAGGTCGTCCATTACGAGAATTCGCTGCACGGAGGTGTTCTGCCGGACGCTGAGTACTTTCTCCAGTTGCTGTTGCGTGGAGACAGCTACGATGTGCGCCCCGGCATCGTTGAGGATAAAGGCGGTCTGCTCGGCCGTCTGGGTCGAGTAAACAGGAACCGTCACTGCGCCGAGAGCGAGCGTGGCGAAATCGGTAATCGTCCACTCCGGCCGGTTCTCGCTGAGGATGGCAACGCGATCGCGTTTGCCGATCCCCCACGACTCGAGTGCGCGCGCCAATCCCACCACATTGCGATAGAGTTCGGTCGAGGAGATGGGAATCCATCCCTGGGATCCCCGCTGCAGCATCACGCGGTCGCGGTGGCTTTGGTAAACAGTCGAAAGAATATCGTTCAGAGTCTTGATGCTCATCTGATCCGATTGGGTTCGGTTCCGGCCACATTGTAGCCCTCATTCCCGGAAAATTGCGGTGAGGAACGATTAAAGTTTTGACCGCATGACTGCAGGCAGGATAGGCTGAGACCAGTTTCCATGGAGGGGTGCCATGAAGCGAAGGGGACTTTCGACGATATTTGCGCTCTGGCTGGTCACGGCCGCGATGGTGTGTCCGCTGACTAGAGCGCAGGAAAACAAGATGGAACCGGCGGTGTTGAAGCTGAAAGTTGGCGACCTTGCTCCTGACTTCAAGCTGCAGTACTTTGACGGCGCAAACCTGAAAAGCGTCTCGCTGAGCCAGTATCAGGGCAAGAGCAATGTAGTTTTAGCCTTCTATATTTTTGCGTTCACCGGTGGTTGAACCGCGCAAATGAAGGCCTTCCAGCAGAATCTTCAGAAGCTGGAAGCGGCCGACACCCAGGTCCTGGGTGTGAGCATGGACAGCCCCTTCGCCAATAAAGCTTTCGCCGACCAGATCGGTGTCACATTTCCGCTGCTGAGCGATTGGGGTGGAGATGTCACGCGCGAGTATGGAATTTACGTGGATAAATATAAAGCGGCGCGGCGGGTGAACTTCCTGATTGGGAAAGACGGAAAGATTCTGGAGGAGCAGATCGACCGGGAGGCGATCGATCCGACAAAGATTGTCGACGCTTGCCAGCGCAAGAAACTGAGCCGCTGAACACGTGCGCTGAATTGGAAGGCATGATTTGTAGAGAATGATGATCCTGCGGGGCGGTAGCGCCTCAGTTTAAATAAGGGCACTAGCGCAACGGCGGGCTGTGGTTGAATTCTACTTAAATTCAGCCACGAGCGAGCTAGTTTGACCGTACTGCACCGCGCTGTTATGATTTTTCTGCGGGGTGGAGCAGTCTGGTAGCTCGTTGGGCTCATAACCCAAAGGTCGGTGGTTCAAATCCACCCCCCGCAACCAAATTTTTCAATTAGTTGCAGCCTTTCGGTCCCGAGCGTTCCGCTCATTTTTCGCTCATATTGCCAACAATTGCTCAACAACTTGTCCGTGCGCGGCCCGTTTCTGGTCACTCACAGCTTGCGTGTAAACGTTCATAGTCGTGGCGATGTTGGAATGCCGCAAGAGTTCCTGCTGCACCTTCACATCCGTGTGGTTCGCCCGTAGCAGGCAAGAATACGAGTGCCGGAACGTGTGCCACCCACGGTCTTGGACAGGCCAGCCCGTTTGCCGCCGGTTGGATGATGCGCTTCAACGCCGAATCAGGCCAGTAAGGAACTCCGCCCGCCGTTGTACGAAGACGCGAACACCCAATCCGAATCAGATGCGTAGGGAGACGGCGCCGACACTCCTCGAGAATCGTGATCAGTTCCGGAGCGAGCGGCACTGGCTTGCGCCGTGCTAGGGTTTTCGGATTGCCCACATGGTTGTTCACCATGCCACGACGGATGGTCAGGGTTGCCCGTTCCCAATCAAAATCCGACCACTGCAAGCCAGTCAGTTCACTCCGGCTCAGGCCCAGACAGCCCGCCAGAATGACCATCACTCTGTACGGCTCCTGTTGAACTTCTGCCAGCAACGCGTGAAACTCTACCGGGCAGAATTTCTGGCTCTGCACGTCTTGCCCCGCCCTGACGAACGCGGGTGATGGGATTGTCTCGAACGAATTCCCACCGGATGGCGCACTCGAAAAGCACATGGAGTACGTTCCGCACATTCAGCTTGCTTTTGGGTGCCAGAGGTAAAACTCCCAACCATTGTTCTACTCCCATCGTGCGTACCTGCTCCAAAAAACTCGCGCCCCACTTGGGTTTCACCCATTTCTGCAAACAAGTTACGTAGCTCTTGCGCGTTGCATATGCCAACC
>CAWGDB010000010.1:0-148725 GCA_963821295.1 uncultured Acidobacteriaceae bacterium
TTCGCAACGATGAGGTCGTCGGTTCGATCCCGACTAGCTCCACCAATCTTCTCAATGCGTTGGCGACAGTTGCAGCTATTTCTTTGCGCCTGAAAAACTGGCTTTATTGGACCGTAAGGACCGTGAATCTTTGGCGACGGCGGCGCGAGCTACTTTTCCTGCAGCGATTCGATGTATTTGTTGAGATTCGAAATGCGCATCTGCACAATCTCTTCATGGCCCTGGCTAATGCGCCAGAACACCGGGCCCCAGACCGGCATTTCCTGGTCGCCATGCGCCATCAAACGAGCCTGGCCGCGGAGGACGCTGGTTATCTTGTCGGCGGGATACTTGCCTCCGTTTAGTTTGGCCAGTTGCGTGAGGTTTGCGGGAAGCTGCTTGAGGGCGGCCGCGGCTGGTCCGTCGCCTTTGGCGTCCTTGCCATGGCAAGGTGCACAGTAACTCACGAACATCTCCTTGCCGGAATTGGGCGAGGTCATGCCGGCAGCCTCATGCTTGACGGTGGTCGTTGACTGCTGACCCAAACAAATCAATCCGGTTCCGAGCACCGTCGCGAACAGGCACATCGAATGGCGAACTATCATAGAGCCCTCCTAGCCTTTCAGATCCAGCAGGCCACGTATTAAAGCAAGATTATTACCGACTCCAGATAACCAGGAATGCCCAGTCGGCTCCGATCAAAGAGTCGGCCGGGATGTAGCGCCGTCAAAAGGAGAACCTCAACGAAAACTGCAGCTGTCGCGGGTTGAGCATGGTGCGCGGCAAGCCGAAGTTGGAATTCGGCATGGTCGGGATAAACAAAGCCGTACCGATCGGAGTGGGAGCGACAGATCCACCGGGAACTGGAATGCCGCCGCTTGGGCAAGCTGTAGACCCCGATTGCGCCTGGATGGCGCGACTGACGGCATCATTGTAGTGACGCGGAATGGTTGGAGTCGCGCCGCAGAATACAGGTGAGCCGTAAACCGAGGTCACCTCATCCACGTTCGGACGGTTGAGGACATTGAAGGCATCAAAGGCCAGTTCCATCTGCATTCGGTCGGAGAAATGAACGGTACGCGCGACGCGCAGGTCCCAATTGTAGTCGGGATCGCCGATGTAGGTGTTCCTCGGAATCATGGTCTGGCAGTCCTGGACCGACGGGCAATTGCTGTAAGCTGGTGCGCCACCGACGCGGTCGGTTGCGCCACCCGCGACATCGTTCAGGGTATTGTTGCCATAGAAAAGGGTGAAGGGCCGGCCGGATTGCAAGGTAATGATGCTGCTAAACTGAAAATTCCGCCACGGGCCATTGTTGGGGGTAAATGCCGTGAAATTCGTCACGAACCGGTGGCGAGCGTCCTGATTGGAGTTGGAACGTTCGGTGTTGTAGTCGAACTGGTTCGGCGGCAGATTGATGAAGGTGGTGAAGTTGCCGTTGTCAATGGCGTGCGAGTAAGTGTAATTCGCGGTCAAATTGAAATTCTTCCGGCGTTCGATCACCTGCAGCGTTCCGCCGTGGTAAACGGCATTGGCCACGCCATTGTTGTAATCATCGAGTCCGTTGCTCAGCGTCTGTAAGCCCGAGCCAAGCGCACCGCCAAAGAACGGGCCCACGCCAGCTAGCGCGCCAGTGCCGAGTGTGGGCGTGCCCGAACAGGGCGAGAGCGTGCCATTCGCGTTAAGTATTCCCGGTACCCATTCCGGCAACGGGTCGGTCGGAGGCGCGGATTTGGTGGTACCGGCCGGACAGGGAATGTTGATGTTATTTCCGCGAACCAGTTTGTGCGCCTCAACGAACATGTAACTTAGATTGACCGCCAAACCCCAGCGAAATTGGCGATCGACCTCAAAGCTCGCCTGCTCAGCATAGGGAGTCCGGGCGTTGTGGTCCATTCCTCCCTCGCCCACGCCACAAGCGCCGGTCGTGAAACAAGTGCCCGCCATTGAAATTCCAGCGGGGAAGTCCGCACTGTAGGACCCCGTCTGAATAACGCTCGCCGCGTAACCTGCTGCGTTCTGACTCGCGGGGAATCCGAAGAGCTGATAGCCCTGGCTGGCCTGCCCGAGATTAGACATGATGTTCGGATACTGCTGGGGCGTAATTCCTGCGCCCGAACAAATAGCCGCGATGTTCGCGGGCGCATGATTGCCGCATTCGTAGCCGGCGACAATCTTCTGCGAATTGGGAACGAAGAAGAATGTCAGGTTCTGGCGATCGAAGAAGATGCCGAATCCGCTGCGAATAACCGTCTTCGAGTCTGGAGAATAGGCGATGCCAAGACGGGGCTGGAATCCGTTATAGTCGGGATTCACGTACTGCGCCAACCCCGATTCGACATCCCACCGCAGACCATAATTCAGCGTGAAGTTGTGAGAAACGCGCCATTGATCTTGAACAAAGCCACCCCAATATCCATGGTCAATCAGGCGATTGTACCGGTCAATGAACGAGGGCGGGTAGGCGTTTGCCCATGGTGAATTAGGAAAGCCACCGCCATTGAGAGGATTGGCTGTAGTGACCGTAGGCGAGCAAGCCGGGTTGGGGAGTGGAGCGGAACAGACGGTGGGATCGGTCGGCAGAGGTACGCCGAGATAAGTAAACACCACACCATTATCTCCGGGAACCGCACAACCGCCGGCAGCGGCATCGAGCCCTGTTCCCGCAGTCGGATAGGCTCCGCTTCCTGGCAATCCGTTGAAATACTCAGCGAAATTCGCGAGGCAGGTGATGCCTGGCACGAGCATGCGAACGGGAGTAAAACCTGGGTACGTTTCCATGCTCGACAAATAATTGCCGTCGACTCCGAACTTGACAATGTGATTGCCCTTGACCCAGGAAACGGACTCGGAAAGCTGCGCGCGCGTTTCGTAGAGTCGATCATTGGTTCCGAAGTTATGGCCCAACTCGAGATCGTTCAGAATGCTGAAATCCGGCTGGCCGGTCGCGCCATAGAACTCGTAATGCCGCCGCGCGAATTGGGCAAGAACAGTGTTAACCACGTTGGGTGACAGCACGGAGTTTACCGTGGCGACTATCGCCTGGTCGCGCACGAACAGATTGCGGCCGCCGCTGGGAACGCCGATGCCGCCACCATCGAGTGTGTTCCCGACCAGTTCGTTGAGGGCGCGGATGTCTTCGGCGTTGTAGCGAACGGCCAGGCGGTTGTTCGTCGTGAGCTGATGGTCGACCCGGGCGAAGCCGAAATCATCGTTCCCAGTCTTGAGGAAGCCCTGGAGGAACGCGAAGGCTTGTGGCTGAGTGATATTCGCGGGCACGCCGCTAAAACCGGGAAGGCAGGTGTTGAGCGCGCCAGTGCAGCCTTCGGGGGCGAGTCCCATGACCGCCTTCGCCTGGTCGATGAGTTGGATATTGTTGACGAGATCGGGCGGATAGGTCGGCGATTGGGCGCTTCGTTTTCCCTCGTAGTTCAGGAAAAAGAAAGTTTTGTTCTTGACGATGGGGCCGCCCAGCGTGGCGCCATACTGATTCTGCCGCAGAAAGTGTGGCAGCGGAGCGGGCTGAAGAAGCGAGCGCGCATCGGTAGCGCTGTTCTGGAAATACTCGTAGATCGAGCCATGAAGATCGTTGGTGCCAGACTTGGTGACGATGTTGACGATGCCGCCCACCGCCCGTCCGTATTCGGCGCCAAAGCTGTTGTTCACGACGCGGAATTCCTGCACCGAGTCCTGCGGAGGGGTGGCGCGTTGAATGCCGCTGGCAGCATTGACGAAGTCGGCGCCGTCCACCGTAATTTCATTGCTGAAGGAGCGCATGCCGCCAAAGGAGATTTGAGTGACCTCAAACTCAGTGAAGGTGGTTCCGAGGCTGGTGCGGCTGGTGGCCACGCCCGGAGTGAGAAGAGCAAAATCAGTGAACACGCGACTGCTGGTGGGGAGACTTTCGACCTGCTTCGTATCCACGACCTGGCTGATCTCAGTCCTGGTCGGCTCGATGGTGGGCGCTTCCGTCGTCACCACGACGGTCTCGCCCTTGGCGGCGACCTGCAGGGTTACATTGACGGTCGCAAGTTGAGCAACCGCCAGCGCGATTCCCGTCTGCCTGTAGTTGGCGAAACCCTTGGAGGCCGCGGTCAGTTCATACGCGCCGGGCGGCACGTTGGCAACCACGTAGAAGCCACGATCATTGGACGTCGTGTTGTAGGTGATGCCAGTAGCTCCGTTCGTCAGGGTAATGGAGGCGCCGACGATAGCGCCTCCGCTCTGATCGGTGACGGTACCGTTCAGCTGGGCATTACCAAGGCCTCCCTGTGCGAACACCAGTTGTGCGCTGCAGAAGACAATCGCGACAGCAAACAGCACTTGCAGTGTGGAATGCCCTTTCATTTGCGCCTCCTGAGGCAATACAAACCACGACGCGGACTAGCGTCCCGATGTCTCCGAACTTGTGTTGTGAGAACCCCACTAAACCCGGCAAGGTGTTTATCACCTTCAAATGTTCGATGTCAACGTAAAAAATGTATACGTTTCTCACCATGCAGGGCACATTTTTGTAACCGATGGTGCTGGAATGTATGCACTGTCACACAGAACCGGCGGCCCGACAAGATTCTGCCCGTGGCATTGGACGGGCGCTGGCAATAATTGATGGCTGGGGAAACCGATTGGTAAACTGGCGCGGCGCGGCTGCGGGCGGCCTCACGACGCCGTGACAAACGTAAGCAGTTCTTTCAGGTTGCGGAGTACGCGCTGCGGGCGGCGACTCAGTGGCTGTCGCGCCCAGTCCTGCGGTTTGCTGATGCCGGTGGTCACGCCGAAGCCCATCGCTCTGCCTCGACGGGCCATGATCATTTCCACCAGCGGGTCATCGCCCACTACGCCGATCCTGCGCATGGGAACGCCGAGTCTTCTGGCAGCCAGCCTTAAAGCGTGGAGAGAAGGCTTGCCGGTGAGTATCATGGGCGCGCGCGTTAACTTACGCACCGCGGCGGCGATGGCATGAGAATGTCCCATGGTCTTGCCGTTCGCGGTGGCGAAGAACGGCACGTCGGACGCGACGTAGAGCTCGGCCCCATTCCAGATCGCTTTTACGGCGGTTTCGATGTCCGTCATGCGGCAGTCGGGATGCCAGCCGATATAGACAGCCTGGGCAAGTTCGGCGCCCTCCTGACCGGTGAATAGCGTTTGAATTCCAGCCTCTCGCAGCGGGTGCCCGACGCCGTCGGTGCCCAATACGAGCGCCCGCTTCACGCCGCGGCGCGGCATCAAATCCGCGGCCACGCTGGAGGGGGTAAGTAAAGCATCGTCAGGAATGGGCAGACCGAGGGCACGCAGCTTCGGCGCCTGCTCCGCCGCGGGATACGCTGTGCCGTTCGTGAGCACAACGAACCGAATGCCGCGGGCCGTGAGTTCGTTTAGAACCTCAACCGCATCGGGCAGCAACTGGTAAGTGCTGAGTGAAACGTTGGTCAGGACAAGAGTGCCATCGAGGTCAAACATGAATCCCTCGATCGGCCCCAGGTTCTCACGCTTCTTGCGGGAAGATTTCATGCGCCGGCTTCTCCCGCCACGCTGGTGCTGAGTTCAAGCTTGAAGTTCGATTTCTCAACGGCGATGTAGGCGAGGTCCCTGCGCGCGGCGAGTTGACGAATAAGGTTCATCACCGGGACTATCTCGGGATCGTATGTCGTGGGGGCGGCGCCGAGGGGCTTCATCGCGTCAACTTGACCGCTCGGCATAGTGGCGCGAAGCAGGAATTCTTCATCGCAGAGTGCCGGTCCGATTCGTCGACGCAGTTCCGGCAGCGGCGGCATGGCGGGTTCCTCACGAAGATCGCGAGTGCGCGACAGCGAATCGATCCGATCCATGACCTCGGGCGCGATCGGTATATTGGGCCGGCCGAATTTTCCGAGCGCATAGCGGATGACTTCATCCGGGATGACGGCATAGCGTTCTTTGTTGGTGACATTCATGACGGCTTGCGTCAACACGATCTGCGAGAAGGGCGTCATGACGATAGGCCAGCCTAACTCTTCGCGTACACGGCCGATCTCGTCGATCACCGCTCGTTCCATGTGGGACAGCTTTTGTTCAGCGAGATGACGCCGCATGGTGCCGACCATACCGCCGGGCAATTGGTGGCGAAGGTAGGCGGCATCGAAAGCCTGGGGTTGCCCTGCGGGCAAGCCTTCAGCTTCGGCGAGGCGCGTGAAATAGCGGTTGACTTCGGCGAGTGCCTGGTTGTCGATGTCCACCTGATGACCGAGTGCACGGAGATTGGATACAACGCGGTCGGAAGGCGGGTTTGAAATACCATCCGCGGCAGCCCCCGACGCGCATTGAACTGCACTGACGCCCCAGGCGGGCGCATCCATGTAAACCAACTCGCCGAGGCCGATGGTGCAATGCGAGTGGAGTTCCAGCGGCTTGTCGCCGATCACCGCTTTCACGGCAGGAATCAGCGTACGGGCACGCAGTGGAGTGAGAAGACCGCCGGGATCCTTAACGTAGAGTGCGTCGATATCAGGACTGGCGGCGAGCTTGCGGGCGCAATCTACATAATGAGCGTCGTCGTGGATGGGGCTAATGGTGAAGACGAGCGCAGCGATCACATACTCGCCGCCCGCAGCTTTCACCATGCGCGCGCAGGCGACATTGGACTCCGCATTGTTCATCGGATCGGCGAGCGCGAAACGGCGGATTCCGTTGTTCACCAGAGTCCGGAATGCCAGGCTCATGAACTCAGGGCTGGCTGTCTCCCAGGAAATGAAACGAAAACCTGTGGAGAGGAATTGCAGAGGTGTTTTGGGCATAGCCTGGGCCATCAGGCGAATGCGTTCCCAGGGATTTTCCTGCTTGTAACGAACGGCGACGCCCATATGAGTGGAGGTGGTGAAATCGATGGCCTTGAAACCCACGCGTTCCATGACGGGAGCGATGCTGAGGGTTTTAGCCGTGTCGATGCCGAGTGCCGCCCAGAGACTCTGGTTGCCATCGCGGAGTGAGGTTTCGACGAGTTGAATGTTCGTCATGGCTCAGGCCTCCGGCCGAACTCGAAGCAGGATCTCGCCATACTCGACGGCAGCGCCGTCGTCCGCCAGTATTTCCACCACCTCGCCTTTTGCGCCGGCGCACACGGAGTTCATCAGCTTCATCACCTCGATGATGCCAATGACGGTGTCTTCAGCAATTTTGGATCCGACTTCGACGAAGGGCGGCTCGCCCGGCTTGGGCGCTCGATAAAAAATTCCGAGCAGGGGAGCAGGAACATCGAACAAACCGGCCTCCGAGGGCGCGGAGTCTTTGTGCGCAGGTCGCAGCGGGCCGGACGCCGACTTGGTCACGGGCGCGGTTCCAGCATGCGAATTCCCTCGGGCTGGGACAGCCGATTTGCGCTGCAGGTTCAGCTTCATGCCATCGATTTCGAGCGACAAGCTGTCGAAGCTGGAATCTTCGAGAAGACGCATGATCTCAGCCACGTCCTTGGCAGTCAGACTCACCGGCGGCCTCCAAAGATGTTCATGACGTGGAGGTGCGGATTTTCGGCGGGCTTGGCGACGGGCGCGGCGTCCTTGGCGGACCAGACCGTTTCGGGCCGGCTCTGCAACAGAAAAATTTTGCCGGAGCGGTCGATCGCCCATTCGATGTCCTGCGGTCGACCGTAGTGGCGCTCGACCTTGCAGGCAATTTCCTTTAAAGCGGCAAGTTCATGGTCGATGAGGCAGGGCGCGCCGCGAAGATTCTGAGGCGCTGGTAGTTCTTTGATGCCGCCGTTCTCCGCCGGGACATGCTGAACGTGCTTGTCGGAAATCTCGCGCACCGTGATGTCGCCGGTGATTTTGGCGATCACGAAGCGGTCAGGGGTTACCTCGCCACTGACTACCGCCGAGCCCAAGCCCCAAGTCGCTTCGATGGTGATAACGGAGCGGTCACCGGTCAGGGGGCTGCGGGTGAACATCACGCCCGCCGTGCGCGCATCGACCATACGCTGCACGACGACGGCCATCGCCACGCCGCATTCCGGCATTTGGTGCTTGCGGCGATACGCAATCGACGGAACGGAATAGAGGCTTGCCCAGCAGGAGCGCACATAGCGCAAAATGGCTTGCGCGCCCATCACCCACAAGTAAGTGTCTTGCAGGCCGGCAAAGCTGGCATCCTCGGCATCTTCTGTCGTGGCCGAAGAGCGGACTGCGACCGGTGAGTCGGAAAGATTGCCGCAAAGCTCGCCGTGCGCGTCGAGAATCTCCGTTTGCACGTCCCCAGGCAATGCGGTGTTTTCCAATCGCGCGCGTGTGCGCTCGGAAAGAGCCTGTATTTTTTCGAGTTCATGAGCGTCCAGAAGTTCAACTCGCGGACGGATTGGTTCTTCCTTCTCCAGTACGCCGAGAAAACGCTCGAAGGCGGAGGTGCGCACGACGAATCCGGGAGGCACTGAGATGCCCGCTCGAGTCAGTTCACCCAAAGAGCCGCCTTTGCCCCCGACCATGCCACGATCGTTCAGGGTGATGTCGGCGAACCAACTGACGTTTTCGGATGAGCGCATAAAGGGGCCCTGTTCAAGCATAGAGCTGCTTGTTAATCGCAATACCATACTCCCGGCAGTAGGTCTCGTAGTGATGGATGTACCACCAAACATCAGCCGTCTCCACCAGGCTGCCGTGTTCGTCATAAAATTCGATCGGTCCCTGCATCCAGCCGAACAGCCTGACGCCGCTGGGATGATCGCTGACAAGGGTATGAATGAGCCCAGGCGTTTCATAGATGAAATCGCCGGGACCGGCAACCCAGTCATATTCGAGATAGCGCGCGCTGCCTTCGAGGCAAACCATAACGACGGTGCCGCGGTGCTTATGCGTGCCGATCACTCCGGGAGACTTGATCCAGAGAATGTTCGAAAAGATGTTGTGGCGAGTATCGAAGTGCAGATGACGGATGGCGACATTGGGGCCGAAGGGCACCCAAGGACTTTCCTGTTCGGACGGACCGACAAACGCTCCCGCGACGCCGTGGCGGTTTATAACGTCCGCGTAGGCCTCAGGCACGTCAACGATTCTGTAGGCAGTTGAAGGCGGCGCCGACATTTTGGCTCGGCTAGCGGCCTGTTTCGTTTCTTTCAGTCGAGACATAAAATCAGCGTTCCCACGAAATCCGCGCGCGATCTACGCGTGCTATTACAAGATTGTCACCAGACCGCGGCCACCATCGACGCGGATGCGTTGACCGTCCTTGATCTTCTGGGTCGCCGTGCCCGTGCCCACGACTGCGGGCAAGCCAAATTCCCGTGCCACGATGGCTGCGTGGCTCATGGAACCGCCGATATCCGAGACGGCCGCTGAAATTTTCTGGAAGATCGGGGCCCAAGTAGGATTGGTGACTTGGCAGACCAGGATGTCGCCCTGGCGCAGGCGGCCGATTTCCTCGACCGACTTCACCACTCGCGCCACTCCCTCAGCGACGCCACTGGAGGCGGCAAAGCCCTTGATCTCGTTGGAATCCGGCTGATCACCGGCTGACAGCCATGCATCCAGATTTTCGCGGGTAATACCCCAGAGCATGACGATGGCGGGATCATCGATGACCTCTGGAACGGGCCCGAGAGCGGGCGGAGTATTGTGCTTCGCCCATGCGACGATTGCCGCCTTCCGCTCTTCCGCGATGGATGGCCAGCGCGCGGGGCCGCGCGGCGGCGAACCGTTGGACCACGAGGTCATCATGTCGATGATCGCCGTTTCCACTTCGTAGTGCGTGAGATGGAAAATGTCTTCGGCATCGGGGAAGAAACCATGCCCGGCCAGCAACGTCCCGTATTCCCTGATCTTGTTGAAGAACAGGTTGGTATACCAGTGTTCGCAATAAAACTTATGACCTTCGACATAGGGGAAGACGCGGTGCGCCAGGCCGATCATCTGATCGTAGGCAGCGCGCTCGTCGTCGGAATTCAAAAGCTCGCGATAGGCCTCGATGAGTTGCTTGCGCTCGGCCATGAGTTTTTCAATCGGCCGCTCGATCCGGTGGCCCGCTTTCGCGTTGGCGATATATCCCGGAAGCGCGGCGAAGGGCATGGTGAGGTCGTCGTTCCATGAGCGGTGGTAGTGATAGAAGCCGTCGCCGACATTGATGTTGAACCAGGGGTCGCGCGAGACCGCAAGCTCCTCCAGCCAAGCTTTCCCTGGCTCGCCGAGTTGCTCCAGCGATTTGATGATGTCACCCGGTGAGAGGCCATCGCGGATCTGGTCATCGACGCCTAACTCGATGGCGCGCTTGGCGAGCCGTCTGAGTTCGTCGTCAGGACGGAAAATTTCAGCCTCCATGCCCGCCACCATACGGGCCACGGTTTGATCGCTGATTTCCGGGAAGGCCTTCTTGCAGAAATCGAAAAACGTGAGATAAGCGCCATAACCGAGCAGGAGAAACTCGAAGTGGTATTGCCACATCCGAAAATAGCCTTCGAGAGTTTTTTGATAGGTGTCGAGAAGATAGTGGTTGGAGGCGATGCCGCGGCCGGCATGAACGTGCTGCAAAGGTTCGAACTCCGGGATTTCGACTTTCGGCAGCTTCTCGGCATCGCGGATCAGAACCATCATCTTGTTTTTCCACTGGTCGTAGAGCCGCTCCCAATTGCCGTAGTAATAGAAGGCGCGCTGTTTGAACTCCTCAGTACGGCGGGCAATTTCGGCAGGATCGGTGACGGCATTCCCTCCGATATAGATCCGGCCGTTGATGATCCGGTAGTCGATGCCGAGCGTCGTGGGCAAGCAATGCACACGCGTGTTATTCGCACCCAACGCGCAGTAGGCGGCCTCGGCAGTGATGGTGTCGAAGAGGCACATTGGTTCCGGGAAATGCATGGAGTTGTAAAACCAGAAACGCTCGTCATCTTCTTTGCTGAACTGCATGTAGTAGGGATAGGCGGCCTGCGCGCGTTCGGTTCCCGACACTACTTCAAGCGAACTCGGAAGCGGAAAGCACTTGGCTTTAACGGTTGTGCTCATACGTGGCCTCCCCACAAGGCCGTTACAATCTACACCCTTTGGGCTCCAGTTGCAGAGCAGCAAACTCCCCAGTCCAAAACCCTTTCAAGTAGCAGCGAGCTTACCAACAGCTGCGGATGAGCGCACCGCGAATCGATGAAGGATCTTGGCCAGCTCCTCGGTCATCGACAACTGCGGTGTGTGATCGGTGCTAAGTTCAACTACGTCTGCGCACGGATTCTCGGCGATCATCCGCCGTTGTAACGCCGGAGCCACGGCTCGATCTTGCGTGCAGACGACGTAGTACCGATTGATGCCGTCGATGACTCCTCGCGGGATGGAAACAGGTGTCGCAAATGGCGCGAGCGGTTGCGGGCGCTGTTGTGCGATCGCCCAGGAAGCCAGATCCTCTTGACAACAATTGTACAAAGCGGGGCGGGAGGCCTCAGTCGGCATCACAGCAACCGGAGGCTCTCCCTCAATGACAAGATTGGCTTGAACCTGATCGCCAACTCCCTCTGGAAGCTTTGTCAGGTCAAGAAGACTCTGGCCGTCTTTGGGCAGGAACGCAGTTACATACACAAGTGCCGCAACGCGACGGGGACAGCGTGCCGCTCCCTGGGTAGCGATAATGCCGCCCATGCTGTGGCCGACTACGATCGCCGGCTCGGAATGATCCGCCAGGACTGCGCAAAGTCGGGCTGCACAGGCATCAAGGGTGACCTCGCCCACAGGAGTATTGTCGTTCCCCAAGCCGGGGAGATCGAATGCCTCGACTGAATGGCCCGCCGCCTGGAGGCGTTCCATCAGTGGTCCCCAGATCCATGCTCCACAGAAGGCGCCGTGCACGAGCACAAATCTCGCCATATGATCCCCTGTCTGTTTTCCGTTCCACTTTGGGGTGAGCCAAAGAGGCCGTTAGTTAAGCGGAACTTGCGTCGGGCATGAATGCAAGCATGCCACCGCCGACTATCGCGCACGCGCGGCCTTAATCGCGTCGCACCTCGTTATCGATGCGCAGAACCCGATCGTCCGCATCGCCGAAGAGAATGTCGAGAAGTTCGGGGCGGTTTCGCTGCAGACCGCGGCTGTTCACGGTGCCCTTTTCCGTCAACTCTCCTGCCGCAGCCGAGGGCGGAACTTCAACCAGCAAGGCGGCAACGATGCGGTTGGAACTGCCGGTTCCAGTAACCGCAAGTTTTTCCAGCCGTCCCCGCAAAATGGTTCTCAAAAACGTGTTCGAGGCGATCTGGGCGGGTGTCGCATCTCCATTCAGACCCGCGGTCGCGGCGCACACCTCCCAGTCGGGAAAGACCAGAATACGCACATCCTTGCGATCAGCGCCCACCACCACAACCTCATTGACGAGGGGGCGGAGTGCATCCAGCGCATCGAGGCGCAATTTTCCTGCGCTCACCTTGGTGCCGGAGGTCAGCTTGAAGCCTTCACTGATGCGGCCATCGAAGCGCAATCCCGCTTTCGGCCGTTCTGGATCGATGAAACTCAGCAAGTCACCTGAGGCGAAAAAGCCATCCTCATCGAAGGCGGCCTTCGTAGCCGCGGGATCGCGCCAATAACCGGGCGTAACGTTGGGGCCGCGATAGCGGACCTCATAACTACTGTCCTGTGGCACGAGCTTGAGTTCCAATCCCGCTACCGGTATGCCGACCACGCCAGGGCCAGTCGCGTACAAGTTGCCGAAGAGCGCTATGGGACTGGTTTCGGTCATGCCGAGACCGGTGACCGTCAGAATTTTTTCGCCCACGGCATCGACCGCCAGCCGTTCAAGGGCAAACCACGTCGAGGGCTGCATCGATGCGGCGGCATACCAAAGGAATTTGATATGCCGGAAGAAGTGAGCGCTGAATTCGCGGTCGGCCTCGAGGTGAGGAATCAGCATTTCATAGCCCCGCGGCACATTGAAGTAAATCGTCGGCGCGATCCGACGCAACAATTTGAGGCTCGCGTCGAAGCGTCCAGGAAGCGGTTTGCCGGGGTCGATGTAAAGTGTGCCGCCATTGTGGAGGATGATATTGAAATTGCTGTTGCCGCCGGCAGTGTGGTTCCAGGGAGCCCAGTCCACCATCACCGGAGGCTCATCGGCGAGCACCGGCGCAACCTGACGCTTCATCTGCGCATTCGCACAAAGCATGCCATGAGTATTGATCACCGCCTTGGGCATGCCGGTCGAGCCCGAGGTAAACAGGTACTTCGCGACGGTTTCGCGGCCGACGCGGGCCGCTGCGGCGCTTACCGCATCACGGCGGCTGCCATCGCCCCGTAGCGAGTCAAGACTGGCCATGTCCGCTGTTGGATTGCGCAGAGCCACGACGGGGATGTTGTCCTTGAGGGCGTGTTCGAGGGCAATTCGATAAAGCACACCATCCTCGACGATCACCATCCCGGGTGTGAGCACACGAAAAGTGTGCGCCAGTTTTAGATAGTCGATGCTCTGGAGCGCGTACCCGGGCGCGATCGGGGCCAACGGAATGCCAACATAAAGCGCAGCCAGCTTGATCAATGCGTAGTCGATACTGTTCCCGCCAAGAATGGCGAGCGGCCGCTCCGGCCCGAGAGCAAAACTGAGCAGGCCCTCGGCGAGGGTTAGCACCGACTCGCGGGCTTCCCGGTACGAGATCGTTCGTTCGCCATCCTCAGTTTGCTCGATGAGGAAGGCGCGATCGGGAGCCGCGAGCGCCCAGCGATCGAGCCAGTCGCCGATGCAATTGTCGTAGTCCGAGAGCGGCTCGGCCGATCGCATGAGGATGCTGCCATCGGAATGCCGGGTCAGCTCGACATCGGGCGCGAAAAACCTGACTGGCCGAAATGGGGCGTTTAGCACGGGTTGGGAAACGTTAAGCATACTGAATGCCCGCAGCTTAATGGATGCAGTTTGTGAGCGCAAGGGCTGTGCTAAACTTCGAAGCAGAACCTGAGCAGAGTGTTCCCACGCCAAATCTCACCGATCTCAGCATGAAGCGACGTGTGAAATCGTCCCCCAACGGCGCAGCCAAACGAGGCAAATTCTCCGACGATTTGTACGATCAGCCGGGGCATTTGATTCGCCGTGCGCAACAGATCGCCGTATCGATTTTCCATTCGACATTCGACTACAAAGTAACGCCCGTCCAATATGCGGTGCTGCGAATCCTCCAGGATAATCCTGGAATCGACCAGGTAACAATGGCCGGGTTGTGCGCCATCGATACTTCAACTGCCGCCAACCTCGCAGTGCGCCTCGAACGACGCGGACTTGTCAAACGGACGGTGCCGAGCAAGAGCAAGCGCTTTCGCCTGCTTCAGTTGACGCCGCGAGGCATGGCGCTTGTGAAACAACTCAACCCGTCCGGCCGTCTGGTGAGTCGTCGCTTGCTGCAGGCGTTAGACAAGAAGGAACAGAGAGTCTTTCTCCGTCTTCTTAAGAAATTCGTACATTTGAACAACGAAGAAAGCCGCGCTCCGCTCGATCGCGAGTTCGCCGGAACGAGAAACAACCACTCACGCTGAATAGCTGACCGTCTAAAACCAGTTTCTCAGCATTCTCGATTTTCCGAAATTCCGGAAAGCGTACGGCGCGTCACTTCGAGGGTTCCGCCTGAGCCAGATCGCCGAATGCTTCCTTTACCTCCTGCGGAATGGAACGGCCCTCAAACTTGAGGGGATCTTCGCTCACTTGCGCAACCCAGACCCTCGTCTCAAAACACTCAATCGCCAGCGCGCCATCCCTCATCAGCCGGTGCCGCACGATAAAGCTGCTGTCTCCCCACTTACTGACGGACGACTCAACGACCACATCCTCGCCATAGCGCGAAGGAATCATGAACTGCGCTTTAATGTCGACCACTGGAATACCGGCAATCGCATAAGTCTTCAGCATGTCGCGCTTGAAAAACCCGGCGCGCTCAAAAAGGGCGCGCGTGCACCGGTCAAAATACTCCAAATAACGCGGAAAATAGACAATGCCGGCAGGGTCGCAATCGCCCCATTCAATGCGTATGGTTTCTCGATTCGTGAGCATGGATTCTTGACACGTCATCATCAGATGTATGGCTTTACTGTGCGGCCTTGGAGCCGACGGTTTCTCGTTGCCGGTCCCATTGTTCGAAACTCGAATTCTCCGCTGCCAAGCGCAGGATCAATTCCGCGGGCCGCCAATAATGCCCAAGCCTCTCGTGATAGTAAGGGATGCGGTCGGCAACGTGACGCAACCCTAAGGTGTCAGCATAAAACATCGGCCCGCCGAGATGCCTGGGGAAACCGTAGCCACTGGTCCACACCACGTCAATGTCGGCGGCGCGATTGGCGGTGCCTTCATCGAGAACCATTGCTCCCACGTTGATCAGCGCAAGAACGCAGCGCTCCACGATTTCGTCGTCGCTGATCTGGCGTCGCGCAATACCTCGCTCCGCAGCAAGGCTTTCAATCAACGTGATCACTTCGGAATCAGGCAGCGCCTCGCGAGCACCGCCCTCGTATCGGTAGAAGCCGCGTCCCGTTTTCTGGCCCAGCCTGCCGAGTTCAGTAAGCCGGTCAGCGATGATGAAGTAGGGATCTCGGCGGCTTTCACGCTTATAGAGCTGGAGGCGCACCTTCGTCCCGACATCGTTTCCACCGAGGTCACTTACGCGCTGTGGTCCCATGGCGAACCCGAATTGCTCCAACGCCCTGTCAACCTGCAGGGGCGAGGCGCCCTCAAGAAGGAGTTGTTCGGCTTCGCGAAAATAGCCGTCGAGCATCATGCGATTGCCGATGAAGCCGAATGCATCGCCCGATACGACTGGAACTTTTCTGAGCAGCTTGGCAACGTGGAGCGCTGTCGCCAACGTTTCAGGTGCGGTGTCCTGGCCGCGCACAATTTCGAGTAGCTTCGACGCGTGGGCGGGAACGAAGAAATGCATTCCCAGCACTCTCGATGGATTCGCCGTAGCGCGCCCCAGTTCGGTCACCGAAAGAGTGGATGTATTCGTCGCAATCACGCGCTCCGCCGGAACGAGGCGATCAAGGCTGGACAACACTGTTTTCTTGAGGTCCATATCCTCGAACACCGCTTCGACGACCAGGTCGCAATCGGCGACATCGGCGTGCGCAGTGCTGGCGCTGATTGCCGCCATGCGCTCATCAGCGATTTCCTTCGTGATGCGCCCGCGCTTCACGCCCGAGTCGTAAGCGGCGTGAATAATTTCCCGGCTCCGCGCCAGGGAAGCATCGGCGTTATCGACAACGATTACCTTTCGCCCGGCATCGGCAAAGGCGATGGCGATTCCGCTGCCCATCGTTCCCGCCCCGACCACCGCGACCCGCCTGATTTCTGGTTGGCTGGCTCGTTTCGTGATGCCGTCCACTTTGCTCGAGTCGCGTTCCGCGAAAAAGATGTGTCGGAGGGCTTGGCTCTCGCGACTGGCAAGCGATTTTTGCGCGAGCGCCGCCTCAACCGCAATGCCCTCGGAAAACGGCAGTGTTGAAGCTAAGATTGCCTCAATCACCATGGCCGGGGTGGTTCGCCCTTTCAAAGTGCGGGCGTGAACGCGCAGTGCTTCGGCGATGCTGGATTCATCGAGACCGTCCGCTGCTGTCGTGCGATCGCGCGTTGGACGGGGACCGGCGCCCTCACGCACCAGTCGTTCGCAGAAGGCCAGGGCGTGCTCGCGCAGGTCGCCGTCGACGACTTCATCGACGAGCCCCTTGGTCTTCGCTTCCAGCGCACCAATCGGTGCCCCGGAGAGAATCATGTCGAGCGCCGGGCGCGCGCCGATGAGCCGGGGCAGGCGCTGCGTCCCGCCGGCGCCCGGAACGATTCCCAGCGTGATCTCCGGCAAACCGAGTTTCGCACTGATGTGCGCGACCCGATAATGACACGCCATCGCGAGTTCGAGGCCACCACCGAGCGCTAATCCATTGATAGCAGCGACCACCGGTATCGAAGCTGTTTCGATAGCCGCCTGCACTTGCTGCAGAGTGGGATCTTGAAATAGGCCGTCGAATTCCTTGAGATCCGCGCCCGCACTGAATAAATTGCCGCCTGCCATAATCAGCAGAACTTTGATGCGCGGGTTGTTCTCGGCCTGTGAGAGAAACTCGACGAGCCCTGCTCTCACCTCGCGATTGAGAGCGTTAACGGGAGGATTGTCAACGTGGATGAGACCTACAGAGCCGGTCTGGTCGAAACTGACAGCTTTTGATTGAGCACCCACAGCTCCTCCACAACGGATGAAATAGGGAGGGTATGCATTCGGGGTCAGCGTTGTCAATGATTGCATACTTTAGGCCTGCGGCATGCGGGTGGCTTCAACCGCGGTATTGCAAAGTTTACGAGGTTCCGTATACTGAACGACGCATCGTCGGGTGACCTTCACCAGGAGTGTGGGGATGAAAGAGAATAGCCTAGAGGATTTGCTGAAGGCCGCCGGGAACCCGGTGGATATGTTGAGCAATTCGCAGATTGGAGCTTACGTCTATCCGGTGGTCCCTTCCGAATACACAAACTGGCGCGACGAACAACGGGCGTGGCGCGAGACTGCAGTTCTGTTTGACCAGTCTCACCACATGGCGAATGTATACGTGGAAGGGCCGGACGCCCTCAAGATGCTCTCCCATCTCGGGACCAACAGCTTTGCGAAGTTTCCGGTCAATCGCGCCAAACAATTTTCTCCCTGCAGCTACGACGGATATGTGATTGGCGATGGCATTCTTTTCCATCTGGAGGAGAGCCGGTTGGTATTCGTCGGCCGCGCGCCCGTCGCCAATTGGATTCAATTTCACGCGGAGACCGGCGGATACAATCTCAAGATTGAGAAGGACGACAGATCGCCCTCCAATCCGAAGGGAAAAGCAGTGGTTCGCAGCTGCTATCGATTTCAGATCCAGGGGCCCAATGCTCCACCAATCCTGGAGAAGTTGAATGGCGGCCCGCTTCCTGAGATCAAATTTTTCAACATGGATCACATCAATGTCGCTGGACGCAAGGTGCGGGCGCTTCGCCATGGCATGGCGGGTGCGCCCGGATTGGAAATCTGGGGACCATACGAAGAGCGCGAAGAAATCCGGGCTGCCGTCGTCGCCGCAGGCAAGGGTTTTGGTCTTCGTGAAGTCGGCGCGCGGGCCTATGCCACCAACACGCTCGAGTCTGGCTGGATCCCTTCCCCTCTACCGGCAGTGTATACAGGCGAACAGATGAAGGCATACAGACAATGGCTGCCGGCCGCCAGCTACGAAGCCACCGGGTCGATCGGCGGAAGCTTCGAGTCCGACAACATCGAGGACTATTACATGTCGCCGTATGACCTCGGATACGGGCCGTTCGTCAAATTCGATCATGACTTCATCGGAAGGGAAGCGCTCGAGAAGATGCAAGCGAAGCCGCAACGAAAGAAGGTAACTTTCGCCTGGGACTCCGAGGACGTGCTCAAGGCGTTCGCTTCGATGTTCGAAGCAGGAGAAATGTATAAATACATCGATTTGCCATTGTCGAACTATGCCTCGTCCTCATACGACAAGGTGCTGCACGGGGGAAAAACAGTGGGATTCTCGATGTTCAGTGGCTATAGCTACAACGAACGCTCGATGCTGTCGCTGGGCGTCGTAAACCCCGAGATCGAAGTGGGTGCGGAAGTGGTAATCGTGTGGGGCGAGCCGGGTGGCGGTACCGGGAAAACCACTGTCGAACGACATAAACAGATCGAGATTCGGGCCACCGTCAGCCCCGTCCCATACTCGAAAGTGGCGCGTGAGACTTACGCGAAAGGCTGGCGCACAGCTCAGCTATGACCGGATCGTTTGACTATTGAGCGCGTACCGCATTGATCCAGTCGACCGTTCTGTCAAATCCGCCAAAGACGTAGAAGTGAAGGCCGGCGATGTTGAGAGGATGGGCTCCATTTTCGCCGCGGAGCGAGGTGGCCAATTCCTGGATGATGGGGTCAGGCCCTTTTTCTGTTAGAAGCTTAGCGAAGGACGGGTGTTCGGTCAGCACATGCAGCGAGTTGCCGATTCCGCACCGGACCGCATAACGCACCAGCGTAGTTAGCCGAGCAGGCCCAGCAAGCCCCACGCGAACGGGAATCACGATGCCTCGATTGCGAGTGCGCCGCAACCATTGAACAATCGGATCGGCTTTGAAGCAGAATTGAGTGACTATAGAGAACTGAAGTCCGTTCTGGCGCGCAAACTTCAGCTTCGCAGCGAGGGCCTCATCCAGTATAGGTTCGGAGATGTTCGGATTGCCTTCGGGAAAGCCCGCCACCGCCATGCGGGTAATGCCCGCCTTTTGAAACACGCCGGTTTGCATTACCGCCAAGCTCGAGTCGTAAGGACCGGCTGGTTCCGCGCGATCTCCGCCAACGACCAGAATCCGATCCACGCCTGCCTCGTCCGCGAGGCGCGACGCGAATTGCTGAAGTTGTGTCGCACTTTCCAAATGGCGCGCCCCCACGTGCGGCACCGGGATAAGGCCGGCGCTCCTGAGCCTTGCCGCGGGTGCAACGGCATCCATCGGGTTTGCGCCCGGAATCCAGGCGAGAAACACCTCCGTGCCCGGATCGAGGCGCTCCACCGCTGCGTCCAGAACCTTCGGCTGGCTCGGATTCACTTCAATCGAATAGCCGCGCAGCATATTGACGGCACCGAGCGGAGCGGCGGCGATTTCTGTCATGTAGATTTGATGTTCAGTATACTGAACGTAGCGCAGCATTTTCATCACTTCGCTTGATGATTGTCAAGGGCGATATTCGGGGAAGCAGTGTATTCAGCCTTTGGCCGAGAGCGGAACGCCTTTGCTTGACAGTGGTCCATAAAAAGTGAGAGGTATTGTTGAGTATTGCTTAACGTGCCGAGTTAACAGGGCACAACGGCCAGGGGTGGCCCGCCTCATACGGAATCGATCGCGATCTATTGAGGCAGAATTAGGAACGGAGTGCACGCCGCAAAGGTGACCCATGCAAAATGAACCGATGATGGATTTGGCTCATCTCGGCCATTTGGAGTTGCTGACTCCAAAACCGGATGACAGCCTGCGGTTCTTCCTCGACGTGATGGGGATGACCGAAAGCGGTCGCGAGGGCGACTCGGTCTATCTGCATGCATATGACGATTACGAACGCCATTCCTTAAAGGTCACGGCGTCGAAGTTGCCGGGCTTGGGGCACGTCGCATATCGCACTCGCAGCCCGCAGGCTCTCGATCGCAGAGTGGCGGCACTCAAGGGATCTGGTTTCGACATCGGTTGGAGCGACGGCGATCTAGCACATGGTCCGGCGTTCGTGTGTAAAGATCCCGACGGCCACAAGATCGAACTCTACTACGAGACGCAGTGGTATCAAGCGCCTCCGGAATTGCGGCCTGCCTTGAAGAACCAGGCGCAGCGATTTCCGGCACGCGGCATCAATGTGCGGCGGCTCGACCACTGGAACGGCCTGGCTGTCGACATCGCGGCAAACCGCAAGTTCTTTGAACAATATCTCGGCTTTCGCCTGACGGAGCAAATCGTGCTCGATGATGGCTCAGAAGCTGGCATGTGGATGACATGCACGAACAAGAGCTATGACTTTGCCTACACGCGCGACCACACCGGAACGCCGGGACGTCTTCACCACATTACTTACGCCGTGAATAGCCGGGAAGAGGTTCTGCTGGCGGCCGATATTTGTCTGGAGAACGGGGTCCACATCGAGACTGGCCCGCACAAACACGCGATCCAGCAAACTTTTTTTTTGTATGTATATGAGCCGGGCGGCAACCGCGTAGAGGTTTGTAATGCCGGAGCGCGCCTGATTTTAGCTCCCGATTGGAAACCAATTCGCTGGAGCGAGGCCGAACGCAAGAAAGGTCAGGCGTGGGGTCTGAAGACGATTGAATCTTTCCACACGTATGGCACACCGCCGGTGCAAGTTGCCGCAAGCCCGAAGAAATGAATGAGTGGGACAGTCCCGCACATCCGCGGCACCGTCGTGCGGTCCGAACAAGATACCTCAGCCGTGTGGAGGCGCTTTGAAAGTCCTGATTCAAAGGTGGGAACGTGTCTGACAAGAAAACCGCATTGGTGGTCAGCGCACATTCTGCGGATTTCGTCTGGCGAGCCGGCGGCGCGATTGCGCTCTATAGCGAGCGTGGCTGGGAAGTCACCGTCGTGTGCCTCTCATTTGGCGAACGCGGGGAATCGGCAAAACTCTGGCGCGAGCCGGGAATGACAATGGAAAAGGTGAAGGCCAACCGAAAGGAAGAGGCGATTCGGGCAGCGGAGATTCTGGGCGCGCGGATGATTTTCCTGGACGTGGGCGATTACCCGATGCGCATCGATGACAAGATTATTTACGAGCTCGCCGCGCTATGCCGGAAGATTCGCCCGGAATTCGTTCTCACCCACTCGCTCAAAGACCCATATAACTTCGATCATGAGCTCGCCTCTCACGTCGCACAGGAAGCTCGTATTGTGGCGCAAGCGCACGGACACGAGCCGGGCACACCGGTAATCGGAGCGCCACCGGTTTTTCTGTTTGAGCCGCATCAGCCGGAGCAGTGCGAATGGAAGCCGCAGGTGCTGCTCGACATCACTCCCGTATGGTCTAAGAAATATGCGGCCTTTAGGGAGATGAGCGCGCAGGAACATCTCTGGCAATATTATGAGCGAGTCGCGTTACAGCGCGGCGCGCAGGCCTCGCGCAATTCGAACAAAAATATCAGCTATGGAGAAGCGTACCAGCGTGTCTTCCCGCAGGTGACGGAGGAGCTTGCATGAACAAAGCGGTGGTGATCCGGCAGGTCGAGCAGCCACCGGCCGATGCGGTGGCGGCGCTGGAAAAATTTGGGGTGTCAACCGTACACGAAGCGCAAGGACGTTGTGGGCTGCTTGCCTCGTACATGCGGCCAATTTATCCAGGAGCTTCCATGGCCGGCCCCGCAGTCACGGTTTCTCTTCCCCCGGGCGACAACCTGATGATTCACGTTGCGGTCGAGGTATGCCAGCCGGGAAGCATCCTGGTTGTGGCCCCCACGTCACCGTGTACCGATGGCTACTTCGGCGAATTGCTGGCGACTTCTTTGCGCGCCCATGGTGTAAAGGGGCTCGTGATCGACGCGGGATGCCGCGACGTGCGCTCTTTGACGGAAATGAAATTTCCGGTGTGGAGTCGTGCCGTCAGTTCGCAGGGAACTGTGAAGTCGAATCTTGGATCGGTCAATGTGAGTGTGGTGTGCGCCGGCGCGACGGTTGAGGCGGGCGACATCATCGTCGCTGATGACGATGGAGTTGTCGTCGTGCGGCGGGCCGACGCGAGCGAGGTTGTTGCTGCTTGTGAACAACGGGATCGCAAAGAAGAAGCGAACCGCGAACGGCTTGCGCGCGGGGAACTGGGTCTCGACATCTACGGCTTGCGCGCGAAAGTCGCCGAGCTTGGCCTGAAGTATTTGTAATAGGAGATCGCAATGGCCGGGTCATCGCAAACCCGCATTCCATGCACGCTCATGCGAGGCGGCACGTCCAAGGGGCCATTCTTCCTGGCGAGCGATTTACCGGACCAGGCCGAGTTGCGCAATCGCGTGCTGCTCGCCGTCATGGGATCTCCCGATGGACGGCAGATCGACGGGATTGGGGGTGCCGACCCGCTGACCAGTAAAGTTGCAATCATTTCTCGTTCCTCACGGCCGGGTATCGATGTCGACTATCTCTTCGCGCAGGTTGCCATCGATCGGCCGCTGGTCGACGTCACGCCGAACTGCGGAAATATGCTCGCGGGCGTAGGCCCGTTTGCAATTGAGCGCGGCCTAGTTCCAGGGCGCGATCCAATTACGCCAGTCCGGATCTACATGGTGAACACCGGAAACACCGCTATCGCGCACGTGCCGACACCTGGCGGCGCGGTCACTTATGACGGAGAAGCCGCAATTGCGGGCGTGCCGGGGACGGCGGCGGCGATTCAAATAGATTTCCTCAATACCGCTGGCTCGGTGTGCGGCGCGTTATTGCCGACGGGGCATGCGTTGGACGAACTCGACGGTATCAAAGCAACCCTGATCGATAACGGCATGCCGGTGGTCGTACTGCGTGCTGCGGATTTCGGAAAATCCTGCTACGAAACTCCTGCCCAGCTTGATAGCGATCAAGATTTCAAACGGCGGCTGGAACAAATTCGCGTTGTGGCTGGCGAGCGTATGGGCTTGGGCGATGTGCGGTCGAAGGTCGTTCCAAAGATGACGCTGATCGCGCCGCCGCGGGATGGTGGCGACCTGGCGACGCGCACTTTCATTCCACACAAATGTCATGCCGCCATCGGAGTTCTAGGCGCGGTCACGGTGGGAACTGCCTGCGTGCTGCCTGGTTCGGTGGCCTCGGGTATTGTGTCCGTGCCTGAGGGCGCGGTGAAGCATCTCTCGGTCGAGCATCCCAGCGGCGAGTTTTCGCTCGAGATCGAGGTTGGCTCCACAAGCAGCAACGGACTGAAGGTGGTCCGCTCCAGCCTGATCCGGACAGCGCGCGCGCTGTTCCGTGGAGATGTTCTCGTACCGGCAAGAATCTGGGATGGCGTGATATCGAAGTGCCCTGATGTGGCAGCGCCGGAGCACGCATAGCATGGCAGCACGCTCGATTCACCGAATCGCAATCGTCGGTTTTGGCGAAGTTGGCGGTATTTTCGGAAATGATCTCGCGAAGCAGGGGATCGAGGTCGCTGTCTTTGACATCCTGTTCGCTTCCTCAAATCATCGGCGGCAGATGTTGGCGAAGGCGGAGAATTGCGGAGTTACAGCCGTGGAGAACTTGCGCGATTGCCTGCGACACGCGGAGCTGGTGATATCAGCCGTGACTGCTTCTTCTGCATTGGAGGTTGCAACAGAGGCGGGGCGGCTGTTGCGCCCGGGGCAGATCTTTCTCGACCTCAACTCGATTTCGCCCGACACGAAGCGCAATGTCGCCAGCCGCATCGAGCCAAGCAAGGCGCAATTTGTAGAAGCGGCCGTAATGGCAGGAGTTCCAACTCCGCGATTGCAAGTGCCCATACTGCTGGGCGGCCGGCATGCAGTGGAAGTAGCCGAGAGGCTCCGATCAATCGGGATGAATGCGACGGCTTTGAGCGATCAGATCGGAGTGGCCTCGGCAGTGAAAATGTGCCGGAGCGTGATCATGAAGGGTTTGGAGGCGCTGGCTGTCGAATGTCTGTTTGCCGCGCGGCAATATGGGGCCGAAGATGCGGTGCTCCGATCGCTGGCCGCCACTTTTCCCAGCCTGGGTTGGACCGACGAGTTGCCGGATTACCTGATCGGCCGGGTCGCGCAACATGGCCGCCGTCGGGCTGTCGAGATGCGTGAAGTCGCACAGGCTTTGGAGGCAGTTGGCATCGAGCCGACAATGGCATTGGCCACCGCGAAGCGGCAGGAACGAGTTGTCATTCAGATGGAGGAGAAGAATCTCCGTTTCGACGAGAACTCGTTCTCCTGGCGTTCGCTTGCGGAGGCAATCGGCGCCGACACGGGACTCGACTTGCCGCGGCAATTGCGGAAAGATTCCTGATGGAAGATGAAGGAAACACTCTCTGCGCGGAAAGTCCACTAGCGATTCGTTTTGCCCCGCGGCTCGAAAGTGGCAGATTCTTGCGTCTCGGTGCTGAACCTTAACGCCGCGCGCGACAGGTTGATGCTCTCTCTTGTAGCGTAAGCGTGCTCATACATCAGCGCGAACACTCGAGCGCCTTCCCCATTCTCGATCGCCTGCACGATGGCGTGATGTTGGCGGTGAGTGTAGCGCAGCAAGTCGTACATGTGAGGAAGGTCCACTTTATCGAAGGCAATGGCATGCGCGGAAGCAAATGGTATCCGAGTGTTGTATGCAATCGCCTCGGTGACCACTTTACTCCCGGCCCCTTCGATGATAAGCCCGTGAAACTGTTTGTTCATGTCGCCGTAGCGGGCCTCGTCGGATTCCAGCAGATGACCCCTGGAAAAAATCTCGTCCCCTTCGTGCAGGCAATCATGGAGCGAGTTGATCAGCCGGCGCGGAGGTCCTTGTTCGGCGAGCATGCGCGCCGCCAGTCCTTCGAGCACGCCGCGGACATCAATCGCATCCATGATGTCTCGCGGGGTGAAGGCGCGCACCACGAAGCCGCGAGTGTCCAGTTGGGTCAGCACTCCTTCGCGTGCCAGGATGGGCAAGGATTCACGGACCGGAGTTCTGGAGACTCCGAGCTTGTTGGCTAGCTCAACCTCTCTTACACGCTGACCTGGACGCAGTTCACCCTGCAGGATCATCTCGCGAATTTTCACGATTACCCGTGAGTTCTTGCCGGCCATAATTTGTATGCAAACCTAAAGCCCCGTCAGGGTTGCTCGCCACCTTGAACAGAGTTGCGATCAAACAGCATGTGCCGCAAGCAGGGAAAAAAGCCCAACGCCCGATTCAGTCTCGTCATCCCTGCCGAGCTGCGGACAATTAGGAAGATGTTAGCAACTCTGCTGAAAGCAAAGCAATGTTCAAGTGATTTAACTGTATACAATAATACGGTTTCGCCTTCGATTTGTTGACGAAATTCAAACTACTGTATACAATCCACGCAATCCCGCACTGGCATTCGCTGGGGAGCGGACAAGATGTTCGGTCAGTCCGAGGAGCGTTTGTGGGCCACAAAAGCCTGGAAGAACTGTTACAAGCCGTCGGCAGTCCGGTGAAACTTCTGCGAAATTCGCAGACCGGCCCCTACGTTTACCCCGTGGTTCCGAGTGAATTCTCCAATTGGCGAGACGAGCAGCGTGCCTGGCAGCAGAGTTGCGTGTTCTACAACCAGTCCTACCACATGACCGACATGTATTTGCGGGGTCCGGACGCGCTCCGACTTCTGTCATATCTCGGCGTGAACAGCTTCAAGGGTTTTGAACCGAACAAGGCCAAGCAGTTTGTGGCATGCAACTACGACGGATATGTCATCGGTGATGTGATTCTTTTTTATCTCGACCAAGGCTTGTTCAATATCGTGGGGCGTCCTTCGGTCCACAATTGGGTTCAATACCACTGCGAAACCGGGCGTTACTATGTGAAGCTCGAACGCGACGAGCGATCGGTTGCTCGCCCTGGCCCCATCGTCCGTAAAGCTTATCGCTACCAGGTTCAGGGCCCCAACGCGATGAAGGTCATCGAAAAGGTGACTAGTAAACCAGCGCCGGAACTCAAGTTCTTCAACATGACGACCATCAGTATCGCGGGGCGCGACGTACGCGCCTTGCGTCATGGCATGGCTGGGCAACCCGGGTTGGAATTATTTGGCCCATGGGAGGACGGCGAAGCAGTCAAAGCGGCGGTTGTTGGGGCTGGTGGGGAGTTCGGTCTCCGGCAAGTCGGAGCCCGAGCCTATTCCTCCAATACACTCGAATCGGGATGGATTCCATCGCCGATGCCGGCAGTCTATTCCGGGGAGAAAATGAGAGCTTACCGGCAGTGGCTGTCCGCGAATAGTTACGAAGCGATCGCATCGCTCGGCGGCAGCTTCGATTCCGAGAACATCGAGGATTATTATCTGACCCCGTACGATCTCGGCTATGGGTCGATCGTGAAGTTCGATCACGATTTCATTGGCAGAGAAGCTCTCGAGAAAATTGCCAATCGGCCGCATCGGAAAAAAGTGACGCTTGCGTTGCACAGCGACGACGTTACCCAGGCGATCAGCACCATGTTCCAGAAGAATGGACGAGCGAAGTATTTTGATTTTCCGTCCGCGGTGTATTCGACATTGCCGTACGACAAGGTTCTTCGGAACGGTAAACTGGCCGGAATCTCGACTTGGTGCGGCTATAGCGCCAACGAGGGCAAGATGCTCACGCTCGCGATGCTCGACGAAGCTCACAGCGAACCGGGGACCGAGGTCACGTTGGTTTGGGGAGAGGAAGCGGGCGGGTCGTTGAAGCCAACGGTCGAGCGCCATGTGCAGACCGATATTCGCGCCATCGTCAGTCCGGTTCCGTATTCTGAAGTCGCGCGCACTTCATATGCAGAGGGTTGGCGCACGGCTCAAAGTGCGTCGTCAAGCGACCATCCGGCGCTACTGTCGCGGGAGAGAGCTTGAGAAATTCCGCCATTCTTTTAATTCAGTGCCCGGACCGCAAAGGGCTCGACGCGACTATTGCTGATTTTATTTTTCGTCACGGTGGAAACATACTGCATTTCGAGCAGCACCAGGCGGGCGCGGAGCGATTCTATCTGGCCCGCATCGAATGGGAACTCGACGGATTCGACCTGGACTTAAAGGATTTCCCGGAGAAGTTCGAACCGATCGCGAAAAAATTCGCCATGAACTGGCGGGTCGTGCTGTCGAGCCACCGGCCGCGAGTCGCGATCTTCGTTTCCAGGCTTGACCACTGCCTGGTCGACCTGCTGTACCGGCAGCGCAACGGAGAGTTGGCTTGCGACATCGCGATGATCGTGAGCAACCATCCCGACGCGAAGCGGGACGCCGACTTTTATGGCATTCCCTTTTGGGTGATTCCAGTAACCAAAGAAAATAAAGTGGAGGCGGAACGCCAGGAACTGCAACTGTTGCGCCAGTATGAGATCGAACTGATCGTGCTGGCGCGCTACATGCAGGTTCTCTCGTCCGATTTCATTGGGCGCTACCCGCAACAGATCATCAACATCCATCATTCGTTCTTACCGGCTTTTGTCGGAGCCAAGCCACACCTGCAGGCATACGAGCGCGGCGTCAAGTTGATCGGTGCAACGGCGCACTATGTCACCGATGTGCTCGACGACGGCCCGATTATTGCGCAGGGAGTGACGCAAATCTCGCATCGGGATACGCTCGAGGATCTGGTTGAAAAGGGTCGCGACCTCGAAAGAGTGGTGCTCTCACGAGCGGTGCGCTGGCACATCGAAAATCGGATACTTCTGTACGACAAGAAAACGGTGATATTCGAGTAACAGGCGGGTGGAAAAGACCAGGGCGTTAAAGCAAGAGAGAGCGGTGACTGCGGCAGCGAGTGGAACCATACGGACTGAAATTGGTTACCGTAAAGTACCCATGCGGCGCAGGGGAAGCTTTCGGCTAAAATGGGCCACAATAACTCGTTCCAGCCCGCTGTACTACGCGATTTAGGAGGTCAAACTCATGGCAACGATTGCTCCTTCAATTGAAATTCACAGCAACGTCACTGAGTTTCTGAAGCAGCCCAGGAAGATGTTCATTGGCGGAGAGTGGGTGGAAGCCGCTTCCGGCAAGACGTTTGACACATACAATCCCGCAACCGGGGAGGTCCTGGCGAAAGTTGCCGAAGGGGACCGGGAAGACATTGAGCGCGCGGTGAGAGCAGCGCGCAAAGCCTTCGATGAAGGTCCCTGGCCCGACCTGCTACCCGCTGAGCGAGCGCGTCTGCTCTGGAAGATTGCCGATCTGATCGACGAGCACCACGAAGAACTGGCTGAATTGGAGACGCTCGATAACGGCAAGCCGCTACTGTTTTCGCGCATCGTCGATGTCCCGACTTGCGCGGGGCATTTCCGTTACATGGCGGGATGCGCCACCAAGATCGAAGGCGCTACCATTCCGATCTCGATGCCCGGTGCAAAGTACTTCGCCTATACCCTACGCGAACCGATCGGCGTGGTGGGCCAGATCATTCCATGGAATTTCCCGCTCATTATGGCCGCCCTGAAGCTGGCGCCGGCATTGGCAGCGGGATGCACCGTGGTGTTGAAGCCCGCCGAGCAGACTCCGCTTACCGCGTTGCGTCTTGGGGAGTTGATCCAGCAAGCCGGTATTCCGGAGGGAGTCGTCAACATCGTGCCCGGCTATGGCGAGACTGCCGGCGCAGCGTTAGCCGCGCATCCTGATGTCGACAAGATTGCTTTCACCGGTTCGACCGAAGTTGGCCGTCTGATTGTCACCGCCGCTGCCGGTAACTTGAAAAAAGTGTCGCTCGAGCTTGGCGGGAAGAGTCCCAACATCGTATTTGGCGATGCCGATCTCGACTGCGCCATTCCTGGAAGTGCCAATGCGATCTTCTTTAACCAGGGTGAAATCTGCGCTGCTGGGTCTCGCTTGTATGTTCATAAAAGTATCTTCGATAAAGTGGTGGGAGGTGTCGCGGATATCGCAAGACATATGAGCATTGGCCCGGGCCTCGACCCTGCCACCCGGCTCGGCCCGCTGGTCTCGCAAGAGCAACTCGAACGGGTGTGCGGCTACCTGGATTCAGGAATGAAAGACGGCGCCAAAGCGGCGGTGGGCGGAAGCAAAATAGCTGGCCCTGGATATTTCGTCGAGCCCACGATCCTTGTGGATGTGCGTCCTGAGATGAAGGTCGTGCGCGAAGAAATCTTCGGTCCGGTGGTCACCGCGATTCCGTTCAGCGATCCGGTCGAGATAGTGAAATCGGCCAATGATACGCGCTATGGTTTGGCCTCAGCGGTGTGGACTCGCGACGTGAGCACCGCGCACAAAGTGGCCGCCAAGCTGCGCGCCGGCACTGTCTGGCTCAATTGCTACAACGTATTCGATGCGGCGCTTCCATTTGGAGGCTACAGGCAATCAGGCTGGGGCCGCGAATCGGGACATCAGGCCCTTGAACTCTACACGGAAACCAAGGCAGTCTGCGCGCAACTGTAGTGCGAGATCGGAATTTTGAACATGAAACGAATCGCTGGCTACCGCCCGCTGTATCCCGGGACGCAGCCGGAGCATCTTCATCCACCGTACGTATCTTCTTCCAAACGCGCGCCCACCAAGCGCCTGGTCCGGATTCCGTACACGCTGTCGGAGGTCACGGGGCCGTTATTCCGCCCCGAGATTGTCAATCCGAAGGCCTGCGATTTAACGCGTCAGCATTCCGGCGAACCCGTCGGAGAACGCATCATTGTGAGCGGCCGTGTTCTCGATGAAAACGCGCGCCCTTTGCCGAATACGATGGTGGAAATCTGGCAGGCGAATTCGGCGGGGCGCTACCGTCATGATGTCGATCAGCATGACGCACCGCTAGATCCGAATTTCACCGGATGCGGGCAGGCGATCACGAATGAACGCGGCGAGTACCGGTTTGTTACGATTCGGCCCGGTGAGTATCCGTGGCGGAACCACTACAACGCATGGCGTGCGGCGCACATTCACTTCTCGGTCCACGGACCATCGTTTGCAACCTGGCTGGTTACGCAAATGTATTTTCCGGGCGACCCGCTGATTCCGTTCGATCCGATTTTCAATTGCACAGCCGATGAAAAAGCTCGCAACCGCTTGATTTCGGTTTTTGATTGGGAGACGACGATGCCGGAGCATGCCCTGGGCTACCGCTTCGATCTGATTTTGCGAGGGCGCGATGCGACCCCAATGGAGGAATAGATGAGTTTGCGGGCGACCACATGGCAGACCGTTGGGCCGTTTTTCAAAATCGGCTTGCAGTGGCTCGCTCAGAATAATCTTGCCCCGGACGGGGTTTCCGGAGAGCGCGTTACGATCCAGGGGCGTGTTCTCGATGGCGACGGAGAGCCGGTGCCGGATGCCATGCTCGAAATCTGGCAAGCCAATGCGCAGGGCAAGTACGCGCATCCGGAGGACAATCAGTCAAAGCTTCTGGAACCGGGATTCACGGGTTACGGTCGAGTGCCCATGGATAACGAAGGAGCTTTCCGGATTACCACGATCAAGCCGGGCCCCGTGCCCGGACCTGAGGGCAAGGATCAGGCGCCACACTTGCTAGTGTCGATCGTAATGCGTGGTCTGCTGATCCGATTAGTTACGCGGATCTATTTCCCGAACGAGCCGCGCAATGCCGAAGACTACATTCTCAGCCTGGTCGAACCTGAACGGCGCTCCACATTGATCGCCAAGCCGGTCAGCGGACGCCCCGGCGTGTTGGAATGGAATGTTGCTCTACAAGGAGCCAACGAAACCGTATTCTTCGAGCTGGCATAAGGATATCCCATGACAGAAGTGCAGCTTCTCATTGCCGATCGCGATACTGCCGCCTCGAACTCGGCTACGTTCGAGCGGGCCAATCCGATCTCTGGTAGTGTGGCGACGCGGGCGGCGGCGGCTACGGTGGAGGATGCGCGGGCGGCGGCGGCAGCGGCGAGTGCGGCCTTTCCAACGTGGTCAGCACTGGGGCCGAACGAACGGCGCAAAAAACTATTGCGCGCCGCTGACTTGCTGGAAGGGCGTACTCCCGACTTCATCACCGTCATGATGGATGAGATCGGCGCCACCGCGGGCTGGGCCGGTTTTAATTGTTACCTGGCGGCGCAGATGCTGCGCGAAGCTGCCTCGATGACGACGCAAGTCTCGGGCGAAACAATCCCCTCCGATGTGCCGGGCAGCCTCGCGTTTTCGATTCGCCAGCCCGTCGGCGTGGTGTTGGGCATTGCTCCCTGGAATGCTCCGGTCATCCTGGGAGTGCGTGCGGTGGCCGTGCCGCTCGCCTGCGGAAATACGGTCGTGCTCAAGGCCTCCGAGATTTGTCCTGCGACCCACCGGTTGATTGGCACAGTGTTGCGCGAAGCCGGCCTGGAGCACGGCGTGATCAATGTGCTCACGCACGATCCGGCGAACGCGTCCGCAATTGTGGAAGCGCTCATTGCCGATCCCGCCGTGCGCCGCGTGAATTTCACCGGCTCAACCCGAGTTGGGAAGATGCTGGCGGTAACGGCCGCAAAATATCTGAAGCCGATTCTGCTGGAGCTGGGTGGAAAAGCGCCGATGATCATCCTCGAC
This sequence comes from uncultured Acidobacteriaceae bacterium, assembly GCA_963821295.1. Lineage (GTDB taxonomy): Bacteria > Acidobacteriota > Terriglobia > Terriglobales > Acidobacteriaceae > Acidiflorens. The sequence continues at coordinate 31,577 of CAWGDB010000010.1, forward strand.
GATGCCGACCTCGATGCGGCCGTCAATGCCGCTGCCTTCGGGGCGTTCATGAACCAGGGCCAGATCTGCATGTCCACCGAACGCATTATCGTGGATGAAAATATCGCCGACACGTTTGCCGAGAAATTTGTGGCCAAGGTTCGGAATCTGCCATGCGGCGATCCCAGAAATGGCGAGGTCGTGCTGGGAGCAGTCATGGGAATGCCGACCGTGGATCGCGTGCATGCGCTGGTGAAAGATGCGGTGACGCGCGGCGCCAAAGTTCTGCTCCAAGGCGAAGCGCAAGGGACTATCATGCCAGCCGTGATCGTGGACCACGTTACTCCGGAAATGCAGATTTTCCGTGATGAATCTTTCGGGCCGTCGGTATCCATAACACGCTTTAAGACGGTGGATGAGGCGATCCGGCTGGCGAACGATACGGAATATGGATTGGCTGCAGCAGTGTTCGGCCGCGATGTCGCGCGCGCATTCGAGGTGGCAAAGCGCATCGATTCCGGCATGTGCCACATCAACGGTCCGACGGTGCACGATGAAGCGCAGATGCCGTTTGGAGGCGTCAAGGCCAGCGGCTATGGCAGGTTTGGCGGGAAAGCGGCAGTGGAACAATTCACCGAGCTGCGCTGGATCACGATCCAGACCACGCCGCGGCATTATCCGTTCTAGGACTCGGCAGTTGTCACGAATGACTCTGATCGCTCACGCGCGTACCGTGCGCTCGGCCACCACCGACCGCACTGCCTGCGCGATTTTCTCCTCATTCGGCAGGAGATAATTTTCCATCGGCTCGCTGTAGGGAACTGAAGTGTCTAGCGCAGTCACCATCACCACCGGCGCGCGGAGGTGTTCAAATCCTTTTTCAGCAACTTCTCCGGCGATCACGATCGCCGCGGATGAGTGACGCGGCGCCTGATCCACCAGCACAAGCCTTCCGGTTTTCTTGACGGAAGCAAGGATCGTGTCAATGTCGAGCGGAGCGAGCGTGCGCGGATCGATGACTTCGGCGCTGATATCTTCGCGCGCGAGTTGTTCGGCGGCGGCGAGCGACTTCTTGACCATCCAACCTGTCGCCACAATCGTGACGTCGCTGCCCGCGCGCTTGACGTCCGCAACGCCAAAGGGAATGACAAATTCGCCGTCAGGCACCTCGCCAGTATCGAGCGTGAGCATGTAGTGGTGCAGATACACGACAGGATTGTCGTCGCGAATCGCGGCCGCCATTAACCCCTTCGCATCCGCCGGCGTAGAAGGTACGGCAACTTTTAATCCGGGAATGCCCATCATGGTGTGGTAGAGGCAATTGGAGTGCTGGCCCGCCCATCCAGCCGCAAATCCAAAGCCGGCCTTGAGAACCAGCGGAACTTTCACCTGTCCGCCCGACATGTAACGAAGGCGAGGAGCCTCATTCAGAATCTGATCCATGGCGACGAGCATGAACTCGCTCATCCAGAGTTCGACGATGGGACGAAGGCCGGTGATCGCGGCTCCCACGGCAATGCCGATCTCGGCTGTCTCAGAGATGGGCGCGATGCGCACGCGGTTTTTCCCGAACATTTTCAGCATCGGATCGCGTTCGGTCATGGCCATGTTCTGACCATAGAAAATCACGCTGGCGTCGCGCTGCATCTCCTCGACGACGGCCGCCGCCATGGCTTCTCCATACATCATTTCCCGTGGCATACGCATCTCCTTCTCCTAGGCATAGACATAGTTGAGGGCGTCTTCGGGTGCGGGTAATGGGCTGGCGAGCGCGAATGCCACTGCGTCATCCATCTCGACGCGTGCGCGATCGTCAATTCGCTTGAGTTCGTTTTCGGTGAGCACAGACTTTTGCAGCAACTGCGCGCGGAATAGCAGCAATGGATCTTTTTCCTTGGCCGCCTTGAACTCCGCCTTGTTGCCGTAGACGCCGATTGCCTCGTGCTCGGGAAACTGCGTCGGCACGGGCGGGACGGTGATGGCGTTGCCGTGAGCACTCAAGCGATAAAATTTCGACTCGATCAAACTCGGGCCTAGACCGGCGCGCGCCCTCTCGGCAGCCTTCGCAACTTCTGCATAAACCTTCAAGGGATCAGTGCCGTCGACCGTGACGCCGGGAATACTGAAAGCATCGGCCTTCTTCGACAGCGGATCTCCCGCAGCGGCATTGGCATCTTCGAGGCTGACATGCGTGTAAGCCTGATATTCGTTATTTTCTAGGATGAAGATGATGGGCAGCTTCCACACCGCGGCCATGTTGAGCGTTTCGTAAAATGCTCCCTGCTTGGTGGAGCCGTCGCCGAAGAAGGAGTAGACAATTTGGCCGGTGTTCTTGACCTGCGCAGTCAACGCTGCGCCCGCAGCGTGGGCAATGCTTTGCGCAACAATCGCGGATGTGCCGGGGAAGTAGTGCTCTGGATCGGCGAGATGCATGGACCCGCCAAATCCCTTGCACAGCCCATCCTTCCGGCCATACAACTCGGCCATCGTTTTTCGCGGCGAGCTGCCAACCACGATGGCCTGGCCGTGGCAACGATAGGTCGGCATGACGAAATCCTCGGCGTTGCGGGTGGCGAGGGCGCCCACGATGGAGGCTTCCGCGCCGTCGGCGAGATGCGTGTGCCCGCGCATGGCACCGGGATGTTCGAGGAAGGTGCGTTTCACATGCTCCTCGAACTCGCGGATGCGAGCCATTTGCGTGTACATCCAGATAAGGCGGTCGTTGCCGAGGCTAGTTGTCATAGCATCACTCCTTGGAGCATCACCCCGTGGACGGCGCGGAATCACCTGCCCCGCCGATATGGCACAGTTGTCCTCCGACTGGAACCTGGGTACTCTCTTCGGCGAGAATCTTCAGCAGAGTTCCTGCTGTCGGCGATTCCAGTTCATAGCTGACCTTGTCCGTTTCTAATTCGACGACGGCTTCGCCTGCTTCCACGGGATCGCCTTCCCGCTTCAGCCAGCGCAACACGCTGGCCTTGGTGGTGGGAATTCCGCCGGTTTTCGGAACTTTCAACGTGGTGATCATGTCAAGATCGCATAGCGATAAAAACCCCAAAGGTTTGAAAGGGCGCGGCTTCAGCCGCGCCAAAGCCCGATTAAAGAATGCGCCTTCAGGCGCTGAAGCCGCACCCCTCAGCGGGTAAAGCCGCCCTCTCCGCTCTCTTGTACGGCACGCCTGAAGGCGTGCCCTTTCAAAACCGGAACTGCATTTAAGACACCCTCCACTCCCAATTGAGCAAGTCGGTTAGTGGACCTCTCTATCCGCGGTTGCCCAGTACTGCTTGCGCATTGCCTTTCGGTCGAGTTTACCCGCCGGGGTCTTTGGAATCTCGGGCCAGAACTCCACCGATTTCGGAGATTTCACGCTGCCCAGCTTCGCCTTGCAGTGGGCCATCACCTCGTCCTCAGTCAGCGATTCGCCGGGCCTGCATACAATGATCGCTTTGACCGCCTCGCCCCATTTGTCGTCGGGAACGCCAATGACGGCGCACTCCTGCACCTGTGGGAGCGCCATGATGCCCGCCTCGACTTCGGTGCAGTACACATTAAATCCACCGCTGATGATCATGTCTTTCTTGCGATCCACAATGTATACATAACCGTCTTCATCCATGTAGCCGACGTCCCCGGTGTGATGCCAGCCGTGGCGGCGAATTTCGGCGGTGGCTTCGGGAAGGTTGAAGTAGCCTCCCGAGACGAGCGTGCCACGCGCCACGATTTCACCCGGCTGGTGCGGCGGAAGAATGCGCCCGTCGTCGTCCATGATGGCGACACGAACGGCGGCGGTTGGCCGGCCGCAACTGCGCAGGCGTTCAGGATGATCTCCGCCGCGCGGCCGCTGCCACCGTGCGCGCGTCCAGAAAAGTGAGAATCATCGGCGCTTCCGTTTGGCCATACGACTGGCACATGCAGGGTCCGAAGACTTCCACCCCCTGTTTGAATTTGTCGGGCGAAACTGGCGAACCCGCCAGCAGAAACACGCGCATGCTCGAGTAGTCGAATTTTCCCACGTCGGGATGAGCGAGCATCGAGTAGAAGGCCGTCGGAGGGAGAAACATGTGGGTCGCGCGATGCTGTTCAATGGCCTGCAGCACTTGTCCCGCCTCGAAACCCGGCAGCACCACGTTCGTCCCGCCCATGGCGAATATGGTGAAGGCAACCGTCCCCGCAGCATGGGAGAGCGGTGCGGTGCAGAGGCAGACGGGAGTGCGGTCTTCCGAGTTCCAGTAGCGCATGGCCAACTCCGTCATCGTTCCCCAGGCCAGGTTGGTGACGCGCACTCCACGCGCTGGGCCAGTTGTTCCTCCCGTGGGAACCAGGCCCATTAACTGCTCGAGATTGCCGTGTGCATCGCCCCATTCAGGAGCAGTGGATTCGCAATCACGCTCCATAAAGGCCGTCAGGGAATCGTGGTCGCTGGCCGGGGCGTCGATACAAATGAAGTGCCGCATGCAGGGCACGCGTCTGCGGATGTCATCAACTTGCTCCTGAAAGCGGCTGTGATAGAAGAGCCATGACGTTTCCGAGTAGTTCAGAAACTCCACGTTAGCATCGGCGGCATTGCGAAAGTTGATCGGAACCCAGGCGGCGCCCGCCCGCAACATACCAAGCATGCAAAACAAGACCGCCGGATGATTGTGAGAGAAAATCGCGACGCGTTGTTCCAGCTTCAATCCACTGGCCCATAAGCCGCGCGCAATCCGTTCGCTGAAGGAGCGCGTTTCGCGGTACGAATAGTGCCGGTCGCCATCTATGATCGCGATGCGGTCAGGATAAAGATCTGCGCTCTTGTCGAAATAGTCGATGGCCCGCATGGGTGTTGCCTACTTCACATTATGAAAGAGCGGTCACGCTTGCGACATCCTCGCTTTGGATAGCCCGTGATTCTCCAGAACACCGAGAACTTCGCGCGCGCCGAACGCCTCGGCCGCCGACGCAAAGCCCACTTTGCGCGGTGCACTATGAACCAGGTTGTGCGCAGCGAAGGCCTGCATCAATCCGGTTTGCCGGTAGCAGCAGGTGCCAAACACCACACACTCGACAGAACCAGTGTTGCCGCGACCCGCGATTACGTCAATGGTCCGGTGCTCACGCGGGTTTTCGCGCGGCGGAGTGGCCCCGGTTACCGCACTCGCCATTTCGGCCAGCTTCTTCTCCTGTTCGGAGGGGGGCAAGGGCCGAATCTGTTCCTCAAACATCTTTTCGGTTGCTGCGACGCCCTCCATAATCTGACGGTCGAGCAATCCGCCAAACGATCGAATGTTGGCAACCTGAGGATGGTCTTTATACCACACGGGATGCGGAAAGCCGCCCCATGCCAGAGCCAACTGCGTCTGAATGGCGCCGGGCACGACCACGTCATAGCGCGTGGCGCGTGGCCACGGCTTGTACTGGTTCTGTTCCAGGTAGCAAGCCTCGGTCTGGATGACGGCGAAGATAGTTTGCGTCGAGCCAAAAGTCGGATTGCCTTTGAACATAGTGAGCACTTCCAGTGTGTCGATGCCGGGGTTATGTTCAAGGCAGAGACGAACGGCGGCATCGCTCACGGAAGACATAAAGGCAGTGGCCGGAGCGGCCAGCAGACCGCGCTCGGCGAACTTTGCACCCCATTGTTCCGATACCTGGCGCACCCATGCCTGCTCGCCTGAAATATCAAGATAGTGGCAGCCGGATTGCAGCGCTGCTTCGATGACTCGCCGGGCCGTTATAAAGGAACGGTCCAGCCGTGTTGCAAACGACTTTTGCGCCCGCAAAGAGCCGGGTCATATCCTCGACGAGTCTGGGCCTCGACACACTCATAGTCGGCGGTTTCAATGCCGGGCACTCGGCTCATCACGTCCTGAAGACGCTTCAGGCTGCGGCCAGCGGCGATGAAGGGCACGTTGTACTCGCGAAGAAATTCGGCAATCAGCCGCCCGGAAAATCCATTGGCGCCGTAGATGACCACCGGCCGTTTGTCGCTCATGGTTGTCTCGCCTCGCTTGAGAATCAACTCGACGCGCGCCATCGCGCATCGACGTGTACAGAAAAATCAGGCTTCCCAAGGCGCCAGGAAATCAGGTATCCTCTGGGAACCGAGGGCCTATTTTAGGCAAAAGTATCTTTTTGGCTAGTAGGCACGTTTCGGTAACCTGCCTGCGTGGGGACGCACTATGAATCACCAGAATTGCCCGGTAAAGTTGACCACTTCCATCATTGGCGGCAAGTGGAAGCCGATACTGCTGTTCCATCTCGAACGGAAGAACGCGGCGGTTTTGCGAGCTGCAACGGCTGGTTCCTGGCTTGACGAAGAAGATGCTCACTCAGCATCTACGCGAGTTGGAACGCGATGGCATCGTGCACCGCAAAGTCTATGCCGAGGTGCCGCCGCACGTGGAGTACTCGCTCACCCGCCATGGCGAGAGCCTGAAACCGATTCTGAAACTAATGTCTGCCTGGGGCAAGCGTCATCGTGCCCGCTACGGTGCACCTGCGTCGCACGCCGAGAAGCAGACGGCACTCGCCACTCAGAGCGAAAACCTGAAGTCGCCAGTCGCGATGGCCGGACAACTTCCGGCGCTGGCCGCTGCTTCTCGAACCGGTCATCGGGAGACAAGACGGCGGTATGAGTTCTGCACACAAAGCGCTGCGTTTCGTCCTACGACGATGTTTGGCTGCTCGATGGCGTGCGCACGCCATTCATCGAATACAACACCGCTCTCGGACTGGTCTCTCCTACCGATCTCGGCATCAAAGCGGCGCGGGAAGTCTTTCGCCGCAGCGGCGTATCACCGGACGACGTCGATATCGTTGTCGCCGGCAACGTGGCGCAAGCCTCGTTTGACGCTTATGTGCTGCCGCGGCACATCGCGCTGTACTCCGGCGTTCCCATCGAAGTGCCGGCCCACCTTGTGCAGCGCGTGTGCGGAACCGGCATTGAGGCGATTCTGCAGGCTGCAGACTCCATCAAGCTCGCGAAAGCTGACCTGGCGCTGGTCGTCGGCGCCGAATCGATGTCGCGCAATCCCATCGCCGCCTACACTCACCGCAGCGGCTTCCGCATGGGAGAGGTGGAATTCAAGGACTTTCTGTGGGAGGCGCTGCTCGATCCGTCCTGCAACCTGACCATGGGTGGCACCGCCGAGAAGCTGGCGAAACAGTATGGGATTACTCGCGAAGAGGTAGACCAATTCGCCGCGGAAAGTTTTGCGCGCGCCATCGCCGCGCAAAAACGATGCTTCCTGAGCGGTGAGATAACGCCCCTGACCAGCGAAGAGTTTGAACTACGGGGATATGCGGACCGCGTGGAATCCGGTTGCCGCGCGGGGTTGATAAATTGAGCCGAGGATACACACATGCGGCCCTCGCCGCTGGAAGTTCTAGCCAAGCTCCGGCCCGCTTTCGGTGGAGTGCAAACCGGCGGCAATAGTTCGGGAATCGTAGACGGAGCCGCAGCCACGCTGGTCGCGTCGGGCAGCTACGTAAAGAAGCAAAACAAAGAACCGCTGGCCAGAGTGGTGGCAGGCGCGGTGGTTGGCGTTCCACCTGAGATTATGGGTATTGCCCCAGTTCCTGCAATCCAAGCGTTATTGGAGTCGCGGGGGATGAAGCTGGAGCAAATCGATCGAGTCGAAATCAACGAGGCATTCGGAGCTCAGGTACTTGCCTGCCAGCGCGAGCTGGAATTGGATCGGGCGAAGCTCAATGTCAACGGCGGCGCGATTGCGATCGGGCATCCGCTGGCAGCCACCGGAATCAGGCTGGCGGTTACAGTGGCACGGGAGCTGAAGCAGTCTGGTGCGCGTTATGGCGTGGCTTCGGCTTGCATCGGAGGCGGACAAGGAATTGCGCTACTGGTCGAGAACGCGTCCACCGGCAATCGGCGCTAGGCAGTCTTCGCCAGCTGGAACGGCTTTTCCCCACACTTCCTGCGCCGTTTCTGCTACCAATCGCAGCTTGGCTTCCTGGTCGGCAGGTGTTACAAGATTTCCTTCGATCGTTGAGGCGAAACCACATTGCGAACTGAGCGCCAGACGCTCGAGTGGAATGTAGTCTGCCGCATCCTCGATCCGCTGCTTCAATTCCTCCTTGCCTTCCAGTTGCGGCTTCTTCGAACTTACCAGCCCGAGCACGACGGTGCGATCTTCCGGCACTTGCCGAAGCGGTTCAAAACCGCCAGAACGCTCGTCATCGTATTCGAGCAGAAAGCGATGAAATTTTGTGTTGCGAAACACGCGCGTGATCGGTCCGTAGTCGCCGGCCGCATAGAACCTGCTCTGATTATTCCCGCGGCAAAGGTGCAGTCCGAAAATAATGCCGGGGTGGTTGCCGATCACCGCGTTGTCCATCTCAATTGAGAGATCGAGCAGGCGATCGGGATCGTTGCCGCGCTGCCGATAGCCTTCGCGCAAGTCGGGATCGAGCAAGGCGGTATATTGTGGCGAATCGATCTGGATGTAAGTGCAGCCCAGTCGAATCAGTTCCCCAACTTCGTCGCGCAGAATGTCGACCAGGTCGGCGAGGTAAGCATCAACGGTAGGATATGCGCCGGCCGATTTGGTTTTGTCGTAATATGCAGCCGCTTGCTGCGCGCTGATGATCGTGGTTTTGGAGGGATGTTTGGTGCGGGCGCGCAGGTAGGTGAACTCTTCCGCGCAGAGCGGGCGCTTGCGACGGAGTTTCCCAATCACGACCGGGCGAGGCAGGACCGTCGTCTCGCCTTGATCGTTCTTAAAGGGAATCGCCCAGCCGCCGTACTTGTCGAAGCCTTCGACGGCGTCGATCAGGTGGCCGAAGAAAGCGTAACGCCTCATTTCGCCGTCGGTGATCATTTCAAGGCCGGCGCGGATTTGCAGTTCGACGCATTCATCGACAGCGCGGTCTTCGATCTGTTTGAACGCGGAATCAGATAGCTTTCCCGAGGCGAACAAGTCGCGCGCTTCCTTCAAATAGGACGGCCGTAAGAGACTTCCGACGACATCACTGCGATACATGACCACCTCCAGTACGCCCGAACACTCTGTGCGGAGATTCGTTTCCGTCCCATCAAGGTGCACGACAGCAGCACAGCGGCATCACTCTAATCCAAGTATAAGCGCGATCACAAGAGCAAACTGCGCGCTCAACAGCCCGTTTACCACGCTGCCGGGACACTGGGCTTGGTTATGGTTTGGACTGCGGGCCAGGCTTTGCGCCATTCTCCTGCTGCTTCAGAGTCTCGTTCGCGCGGAAAATAACATAGCTGCGAATGGCTGCCGCATCCGGCTGCGACACTTCCTTCCCGAATCCCACCATCCCTCCGGACTGGAGCAGGCCATCGCGCACGATAGCAAACCAGCGATCATTCTTGAGAAATTCCGAGTAACGAAGATCGGGAAGTACGCCGCCGCTGACCGCGACATCGCCGTGGCATCCGGAACAAAACCGCTGGTAGACAGCCTCGCCATGGCGGATCTCGGTTGCACTAGCCGTAGATGGAGGCGGATTCAGCCGCGGGGTTGCGAGTTCAGGCAGAGGCGGCAGAGTTGCCTTGCCTCCGAGTTTGAATGCCAATACCCGACTGATGTTGCGTACGTGCCCTGACTTGAATGCGACCTCGCCTGCCGCCAAAGGAAAAACTCCGCCCCATCCCGCAAGCACTGCCACGTACTGCTCTCCCTTGACGGTGTAAGTCACCGGTCCCGCAATCACTCCAGTTTGCGCATCAAAGGACCAAACCTTTTCGCCAGTGTCAGCGCGATACGCCTCGAACTGCCCGCCGGCGGTACCTTCAAACACCAGGTTTCCAGCCGTGGCCAGCGTTCCTCCGTTCCAAGGCCCCGGACGATCAATCGACCACGCCTGTCTCTGCCGAATCGGATCCCACGCCACCAGCTTTCCCTTCACGCTGTCGAGAATCGCCGTCTTGATCTTCGGGTCCTGCGGCATGCCCGCGGCAAGCATATCGATTCCGTAGTTCGGGGCTTGATTCTTGAACTCGAAATCGTCAGGAGATTTGAAATTGAATCCCACTTCATTCACGGGAATGTAGGTCAGCCCCGTCACCGGACTGTACGACATTGGATGCCAGCTGTGCGCGCCCGCAGGTCCAGGAACAACCGGCGACGCGTCGTCCCGAGGATAACGGGCTTTCGGGTTTTCGATCGGACGGCCAGTCTTCGGGTCAATTGCGGTTGCCCAATTGACGAACGTAAAAGGATCGGCGGAAATCAGCTTCCCAGTCTCACGATCGATGACATAGAAGAACCCATCCTTGGGAGCGTGCAAGATTACTTTTCTTGGTTTGCCGTCGATCGGAAGGTCGGCGAGGACCATCTGCTCGTCGGAATCGTAGTCCCAGTCGTCCGATGGGACTTCCTGGTAGTGCCAAACGTAGGCGCCGGTATCCGGGTTGAGCGCGACGATGGAGCAGGTAAACAGATTGTCGCCGCCGCCGGGGCTGCGAAATTTCTCATTCCACGGTCCGCCATTACCGGTGCCGATGTAGACAAGATCCAGATCAGGGTCGTAGACGATGGCGTCCCAAACCGCGCCTCCGCCACCGTTCTTCCACCACTCTCCGCTCCAGGTTTTTGCTGCCTGGTTGAGAATGGGTTGCTCGAATGGTTTTGTAGGATCTCCCGGGACCGTATAAAAGCGCCATACCAGTTTGCCGCTGAGCGCATCGTAGGCGGAGACATAGCCACGCACGCCGAACTCGCCGCCACCGTTGCCGATCAAAACGTTTCCTTTTACGATGCGTGGCGCGCCGGTAATCGTATAGCGCCATTTCGGATCGGTGGTCTGCTGCACCCATACGGGCTTGCCGGTCGTGGCATTCAGTGCAATGAGCCGGCCATCGAGCGCTCCCACATATACCTTTCCCTGCCGGATCGCCACTCCACGATTCACCACGTCACAGCAGGCATTCACTCCCCACTGCTTGGGCACCTTGGGGTCGTAGGACCACAACAGCGCGCCGGTAGCGCCATTCACAGCAAACACCTTGCTCCAGGCGCTCGTAAAATACATGATGCCATCGACCACCAGCGGAGTGGCTTCCTGTCCGCGGTTGGTGTCGAGATCGAAGTACCACGCCAGGCCGAGCCGGGCTGTATTGTGATCGTTGATTTGTTTCAGCGGGCTGAATCGCTGTTCGCTGTAAGTGCGGCCGTGCGTCAACCAGTTACCCGCCTGATCGTCGGCGTGAACAATCTGCGCATCGGTGACTTTCATGCCGGTAGGAACCTGAGCTGGCGCCGTCGCCACCAGCGCGCCCCCGCACGCACAGCCGATCAGCACCACCGCGAAAGCAAACCTGGGCCCGGGCATTTCTCTCCTTCGATTGTCGCAGCGGAAATTGCCTGTGCGCGCCATGGACGCCCGGAGTCTATCACTCGAGATCATTGAATTCACGTGGGTACCGCGAGGATACCGGGCAGCAAGAATCGTTATCGAGAATCCTTGAGCTCGACGATCAGTATACTGATCACCAGCGGCCCGAGATTCTCGACCGTATGCGGAGGCAACGGTTGCATGCGCTGCACGCATGGGATCGCGCGCGGCTCTCCTGCCAGGCGGCTGTCAAAGAGAACCTCACTGTGCTCTCCTCGCCGAATGAAATGGCTCCAGCTCTCGATGTAAGCAACTCCACCCCAGCGGTGGGTGTGGAGAGGGACGACATCGCCCGGCGGAATCGTAGTGCGAAGCACCCGAACGCGGTCGTCTTCCAGCAATACCGAGTGATGTTTCGGCGCGGCGATGACGGCATCGAGCGAATCGGGCCAGGGCCAACTTTCCGAAGATTTTGGAACACCAGTCATAGTTATGCTTGCTCGTAGCTCGAAGCCCGCAACTCGCAGCTTCTACTGAAACTGTGCCATGGTCGTGCGGAATGCGCGTGGAACAACCTCCGCGAGCGGTTGTTTGCGCAACTCCTCCGACAAAACTTCGATTCCCCACGGCCCCTGATATCCCGTTTTCCGCATCGCTTGGATAAAACCCCTCACATCAAACTCACCTTCACCGCAGAACCGTCGATGATTGATGGTGTCTTCATGAAGACTCCATGGACATCGGAAAGTTCCATCATTCAACTCCACGCTGATCACGTACTGCTGCGGGACTCGGGCCAACTCTTCATAGGGGATACCCAGCTTCGCGATGTGCCACATATCGAAGGCAATTCCGCCATTGGGTTGCCCCGCGCCCTGCACCATCGCCAGCGACTCTTCGAGCGTGCGAATCATCGCAAATGGCATCAGCTCGAAACCGATTTTTGTGCCATGCTCGGCTGCCTCGCGGCACAAAGCGGCAAAGGATTCAACGAGACGCTCGGGAGTGCACTTCTCTTGATAGAAGTCTCCCACCTTCACATGGTAGGCGCGAAGGACTTCGGCCGCCTCGAACAATTTCTGCTTGCGGATATCGGACTGCTTCTTTCTTTCTCCTTCGAGAAACCAGTCGCCCAGAAATTCCAGTTCCACGTGGCGAATCCCATTGTCATCAAGAATCCGTTTCATCTCGCGCAGGCTATACTCTTCTCGCACGCGATCGAGATCGGCGTGCCAGATGCCAAATCCGCGGAATCCGGCTCGGGACACAGCCTCCACGCGATCCTTGAAATCGTACGGGCTGTATTCCCGGTCGGTGTGCGGCAAGCCGCCCGAAATAGTCCAGTAGGACGCGAGCAATTCGACTTGATTTGCCATATGTTCGCAGTAACCGCCCAAGAACCTACTCGAACCATGTGGCCACGTCAAGTTGACGCACAGCGGGGATCAATGAATCACAAGAGGTTTCAAAAAAGTTACCCGACACTCGACTCTGCTGGCATTGACGCTTCTCTGCGCTTTGTGTAACCCTACGCGCCATCTCCCTGGAGTTGTCGATGAGATAGATTCAAGCAGTGGGCTGGCGAGATTAACGTATCAATCCGTTGTGGAGACACATGCAAGTTCAGGTGGGAATCATCGGGGCGGGACCGGCGGGACTGATCTTGTGCCATCTTCTGAACCGCACCGGGATCAGCTCGATCGTTCTGGAGAAGCATAGCCGGAGCTACGTCGAGGAACGCGTCCGAGCTGGCGTGCTGGAACAGGGCACGGTAGACATGCTCGCCGAAATGGGACTCGGTGCGCGCATGCAACGCGAAGGCCTCATCCACAACGGAATCGAGTTGCAGTTCAGCGGGCGACGCCATCGGATCGACTTCGAAGCGCTCACGGGCAAAGGAATTACAGTTTACGGACAGAACGAAGTAGTGAAAGACCTCACCGATGCGCGGCTGACGCAAGGGAACCTGATCGTCTTCGAGGCCGAGGATGTCTCAATTCATGGGGTCGGTACCGAGCATCCGAAGATTCGCTACCGGAAGGAAGGCAATGCCATTGAAGTAAGCTGTGATTTCATTGCGGGGTGTGACGGTTTTCACGGTATCTGCCGGGCAAGTATTCCAACCGATGTGCTTACTATTTACGAGCGCACGTATCCATTTGCCTGGCTGGGCATTCTCGCCGAGGCCCCGCCTTCCTCCGAGGAACTCGTTTACTCCAATCACGATCGCGGGTTTGCTCTTTTGAGCATGCGCTCTCCGCGAATCAGCCGCCTCTATCTCCAGTGCGAGCCGGATGAGGACCTAAACGAGTGGCCAGACGACAGGATCTGGGAAGAACTTAAAATGCGTCTCCAGATTCCGGGCTGGACATTAATCCGAGGGCCGGTTCTTCAAAAGGGCGTCGCGGGCATGCGAAGTTTCGTCGCGGAACCAATGCAGTACGGCAGGCTCTTTATCGCGGGCGATGCCGCCCATATCGTGCCTCCAACTGGGGCAAAAGGGCTCAACCTGGCCGCGGCCGACGTTCGAGTTCTGGCGCATGCACTTTCCGTGTTTTACACTTCCGGAGATAGATCAGTGCTCAACCGTTATTCGGAGATATGCCTGCGCCGTGTGTGGAAAGCGCAGCGGTTTTCATGGTGGATGACATCCATGCTGCATCGTTTTCCAGACGAAAGCAGTTTTGATCGCCGGCGGCAATTGGCCGAACTCGACTACGTTACGAGTTCCCATGCGGCGGCGCAGAGCCTGGCGGAAAACTACGTGGGATTGCCTTTCGATCCAATTTGAGCTCAGAACTCGTGGCCTCACGGACACCCACTCAAGAAGGTTGGTAAGCGTGCCACGCTATGCGAAGCAAGGAAGGAGAGCCAGCTCGGTGCGGTTAATAGAGAGCTCGATCACGGCTCCAAAGATCGCCGAGTTGTTCGCTGACCGCTCGATTATGGAAGCGATGCTCGCATTCGAGGTCGGGTTGGCCCGGGCGGAGGCGAGTCTGAGAGTTATCCCCCAGCCCGCTGCTCGCGCCATTGAAAAAGCAGCGAGTCCACACTTGTATGACGCGAACGCGTTAGCCGTCGAGAGCTTGCGTTCGGCGACCGTAAGCATTCCCTTCGTTAAAGCGCTCACCGAACAGGTGAAGCAAATTGATCCGGCCGCAGCCGGATTCGTGCACTGGGGCGCGACCAGCCAGGACGTCGCAGACACTGCCATCGTTCTTGTGCTTCAGAAATCCAGAAACATTCTGGAAACAGACTTGACGCGTCTGGAGTGTGCACTCTCTGAGCTTTCGGAGCGCCACGCCGGCACCGTCATGTTAGGCCGGACGCTTCTGCAGGCGGCACTGCCGACTACGTTTGGACTTAAGGTTGCCGGATGGCTGGGCGCGATCCGCCGCAGTCACGCGCGCCTGGATGCAGCATTCGAGGAAGCAGTGATCCTGCAGTTTGGTGGAGCAGCGGGAACCCTGGCCTCGCTGGGTGATCAAGGAATCGCTGTGGGAAAGGCTCTGGCTGCCGAGTTAGGAATTGGATATACGGAAGCTCCCTGGCACACCCACCGTGATCGTCTGGCTGCGCTAATGTGCGCACTGGGCGTGTTGGTTGGTTCGCTTGGCAAAATGGCGCGCGATATCAGTCTGCTTTCGCAGAACGAAATTGCTGAGGCCGCTGAGCCGACAGCGGAAGGACGCGGCGGCTCCTCGGCGATGCCACACAAACAGAATCCCGTGGGCTGCACCCTGGCGCTGTCCGCTGCATATCGTGTTCCGGGGCTGGTAAGCACTTTCCTGTCCTCGATGGTGCAGGAGCATGAAAGGGCAATCGGCGGCTGGCAATCGGAGTGGGCGACGATAAGCGGCATCGTGCAAGCCGCGAGCCTGGCTACGACATCTATGGCCGAGGTTGCCGAAGGACTCACCGTAAACGCCGCCCGCATGCGCGAGAACATTGAAGCCACTCGCGGCGCCATCTTTGCGGAACGAGCCACCATGTTGCTGGCGAAAAAGCTGGGCCGCAATGCTGCCCGCAAAGTCGTTGAACAAGCCGTGCAGCAGAGCATAGCGAACGGTCGAGACTTCGCCAATGTGCTCGTCGAAATGCCTGAGGTCAGGAACGCCTTGGATGCGGCGACTGTCAAAGATCTGCAGTCTCCCGAGGGTTACCTGGGTGTGGCTGAGCAGTTTCGGCGCAGTCTTGTGAACCCGAAAGCAAACAAGCATCCGGTGCGCGACCATTCTGCAAAACGGAAACGGTGACATGCCATTTCTCACGACTGAAAACTCGAAAATCTATTACCGGCTGGAAGGCAAGCCTGGCCCACTCGTACTTGTCTTGTCGCATTCGATCGGCACAGACCATGGCATGTGGGAGCCGCAAATTGGCGATTGGATTCAGCACTTTCAAGTCTTGCGCTATGACACCCGCGGGCACGGCGCATCCGACGCGCCGGCGGGGGAATATTCAGTCGAACAGCTTGGAAATGATGTTCTGGCTCTGGCTGATGCGTTGGGCCTCGGTAAATTTGCGTTTTGCGGACTCTCGATGGGCGGCGCCATCGGCCAGTGGTTGGCCGCTAACGCTCCGGACAGGATCAAGCATTTGATTCTGGCCAACACCGGACCAAGGCTCGGGTCTCCTGAAAATTGGGAGATGAGAATTCGTGCCGTCACGGAGAAAGGAATGGGCGCGATTGCCGATCTTGCGATGCAGCGCTTCTTTTCGAGCGAAGCATTGCAGCGCAGCGATCCTCAACTAGAGTCGATCAAGTCGGTGTTTCTGGGGACTAGTCCTGCGGGATATGCAGGTTGCTGTGCGGCGCTGCGGGATTTCGACGCGCACGCGCTGCTCGGCCAAATCTCCGCCCCCACGCTCGTGATCGCAGGACAGCGCGACGTGTCTACCCCCTGGGCCGGTAATGGCGAGATACTTTGTCAGAAAATTGCCGGCGCAAAGAGCGTACAGCTCGATGCGGCCCATTTGTCCAACCTGGAGCGCCCTCGTTCTTTTGCGTCGGCAGTGGTGGCGTTCCTGCTCTCCGATGCCAGTGCTGATCCCCTCCAAAACGGTTTCAGGATTCGTCGTGAAGTGCTGGGTGACGAACATGTGGATCGCTCCATCGCCAATACGAATGATTTCAACCGCGAGTTTCAAGATCTCATCACGCGTTACGCATGGGGAACGGTTTGGACTCGTCCTGGGCTTGATGTCCGAACTCGGCGCCTCCTGGTGCTGGCGATGACAGCCGCATTGGGACGTTACGAAGAATTCCGTCTGCACTTGCGATCCGGCCTGAAAGGCGGACTGGAGGTTTCAGATCTCAAGGAAGTCCTGTTGCAGAGCGCCATCTATGCCGGAGTTCCCGCCGCAAACACGGCGTTCCAAATTGCCCGGGAAGAGCTGGGCGAGAACTAGCTGAGCGGCAACATCGCTCGCGATGGTTCGACCGCAGGGGCGCTGCTCTGTTTCGCAGTCTCGCGGAGAAAGATAGCGATCACGAACACAATGGCGCTCCCCGCAGCGGCGAGCCACATGGTCAGTGACAACCCGTATTTCTCCGCCAACGTGCCGGCGAGAAGCGGAGCGGTAGTCGCGCCCATGATCTCCCCAACCATCGTAACCAGTCCAATCGATGTCGCGCGAAACTCCGCCGGCACACTCTCGGTCGGAACCAGCACCATAAGCAGGCTCGCCATTCCCTGCCCGGTATTCGAAATGAAAACTATCGCCGCGAGAAGCAGGGAATAACGAAACAGAACGGGACAGAGAAATGACAGCGGCACGATGGCCGACATCATCGCCATCAATAGCAGCACCGGCTTTCTTCCCACCCGGTCCGACAGCGAGGGGAGAAGAAATCCGAGAAAGAAGCTGCCAAGCCCGCTTGCGCCCAGCAAAAACCCCGCCACCGTTGCCGGTTGATGCACAACTTCGGTGATGTAGAGGGGCGCGAAAACGTTCAATGCGAATAGCCAAGACATGAAACCGGCCGCGCCGATGCAGCACAGCCAGACGTTTCGATATCGGAGGATCAAGGCGTATTCGATCCACGAAGGCTTCGGTCGCGCGACACCGGTCTCGGGCTCGTTTACAAGCTTCCAAATCAAAACTCCTGCAAGTAGCCCCGGCAGGCCCGCAACAAGAAATGCCGGCCGCCATCCCCAACGGGCAGCGACCTGCGTGGTCAAGACAGGTGCGGCGGCCAGGCCGATGAGGGCGGCAGCGCTGACCACGAGCCCGATATTGCGTCCTCGACGACTGGTGGGCGATGACTCTTCGATCAGGGCAGTTATGGTCGACCAAGTCGGGCCTTCAGCGAAACCCATGAGCGCACGCAGAAACAGCAGTTGGTGAAAACTGTGCGCCGTTGCCGACAAACACGACAGCAGCGAAAAGGCAAACACCGCAGGAACGAGAACCGCTTTGCGACCGACCCGGTCAGAGATCGCCCCAAACAAGAACGTCGACGCAGCCCAGGTGATGGCCAGGACTGAGGCCAACGTCCCAATCTGTTTGGGGTTCAGGTGAAACTCGGGCGCGAAGTAGGGGGCGAGGTACATTTGCGACATGCGGTCGAGGAAGACCGTGCCCCAGGTGAAGAACAAAATTGCGATGAGGGTATTCTCGTATCGCCGGCTGCCATCCATGCCGTGGCATGATAGCAAATGCATCATCGGCGCTACTGTTTTGCTACTCTTCTAGCGGATTTGCTGAATTCAGGAGGTGTCCATGAGGGCGACTCTGATTGTGGCAGTTATCTTAGGCGTGCTGTCTTGCGTGTCGCTTGGACAAGAACTCGCAAAAGAGCGCATCATCGGCCAACTGGATGTGGTCGCGACTTTCAATGGCCCGATGCCAACTGGGGTCACAGTCGCCAATAACGGCCGCATTTTCGTGAATTTTCCGAAATGGGGCGATCCGGTTGAATACACCGTCGCGGAAGTCAAAGATGGGAAGACGTTGCCTTATCCCGACCCGGAGATCAACAACTATGTCGACGGTGACAACCCCGCTGAGAAGTTGATTTCGGTACAGAGCGTCGTGGTCGATCCCAGCGGAACTCGGCTGTGGATTCTGGATACCGGCAGTATCGGATTCGGGCCAGTTAGGCCGAACGGCGGCAAACTCATTGCAATCGATCTGAACACCAATCGCATCACGAAGAAAATTGTTTTTCCTCCCGATGTAGCTCTAACGAATACCTATCTCAACGACGTCAGGTTCGACTTGCATCGCGGGCAGGAAGGCATGGCTTTCATTACCGATTCTGGCGCAAACGCAATCATCGTCGTGGACCTCGCTTCGCAGAAAAGCTGGCGCCGCCTCGAGAATCATTCATCCACAAAACCGGATGCGCAGGTTGTGCCGGTGGTCGAAGGAGAAATCCTGCGAGTGCGTCCGCCGGGAAAACCGTCTGCGCGGTTTGAAGTAGGAGCCGATGGAATTGCAATCAGTCCCAATGGCAAGACGCTTTACTACTGCCCGCTCACCAGCCGGCACCTGTACAGCGTGAGCGTGGACGCGCTCGTGGACCGCAGCAAGTCCGATGCCGAGGTCGCAGCGACTGTGAAAGATCTCGGCGAAAAGGGCGGCGTCAGCGATGGACTCGAAACGGATGGGCAAGGCCGCATCTACCTCAGTGACTTGGAACACGATGCGATTCACCGGCGCAACGATGCCGGCGAGATCGAGACGATTGTTCATGATCCGCGCGTACTCTGGCCAGACACGCTATCGCTGGCTGCGGACGGCTATCTCTACTTCACCGCCAATCAGATTGAACGCGGGGCAATCCATCACGGCGGCCAGGACCTTCGGCAGAAACCATATGTGCTGTTTCGGGTGAAAGTGCACGGGACACGAATTTCACAGTGAAGATTAGTCGTCTGTCGCCGTCCGTGCGGGTATCCCAGTTCGCGTACACTGACCGGACGGCCCGGGGCTTGCGCCGGATGACGGCTACTCTGGATCGCCCCACGAATGTTCCAGTCCCTTCATCAATTGCCACATCGCGCGGTTGAGTGGCACCGGAACGCCGAGTTTGTCTCCGCAGTTGGCGATAGCGCCGTTGATGAAATCCACTTCCGTTTCTCGCTCCTTAAGGACATCCTGGAGCATGCTGGCATTCCGTTTTCCCGGAGCGCGCGTGCCTTCCGCCATCATCGCGCGAGGGTCGCCATGCAATGTGATGCCGAGCCCATGCGCGACCGCTTCCCCTTCCCGCAACAACGCATCGTAAAGCGTCGCTGTGGGCGGGAAAATGTATGCGGCGCGGTGGTGCAGTCTGCTCAGCGCTCCGACCGGGTTGGCGGCGGAATTAAAAATCAATTTTGTCCACTGCGCGCCGCGTGCGTCCGTCATCGAAACCACGCGCAGACCCGACCGATTCATCAACGCAGCAAACTGCTCCACGAGGGAGTAAGGCGTGCCCGACGGTTCGAAGGGGCCGATCCACAAGTCGCTGTAGAATTCAAACCCCGCATGCCCCGGCCCACGCAGGTGAGCAGCCAACGTGGTCGCGCCACGGATCACATATCTCACTCGTTCGGCGATGATCTCTTCGTTGCCCAAGCCGTTTTGGACCGAGCACACGGCGGCTGAATCTCGAAAAATGTGTGCCGTCTGCTCAACTGCGGCCCGCGAGTGGATACTCTTTGTCGCAAAAATTCCGAAATCGCAGGCCGGAATGTCGGCCGGTTCGGAGGTTGCGTGCAACTTTACGGAGAAATCGGCCGTCCCGCTGATTCGCAATCCGCGATCGCGAATCGCCTGAACGTGGCTCACTGAAACGTCGTAGGCGTAGACCTCCGCATCCTGGAGCCGCGCCAGATGCGCAGCAATCACGCTGCCCAGCGCGCCACAACCTACAATGCAGATCTTCACGGCCATAGAAAGAGTTGCGGGCCCCGTGACAGGGCCAGCTCTGCGGTTCGGAAGAAGAGACAGTAGCATTCCGGAGGGCGTGCTTTCAACGAGTGCACGCGGTTGACGCCACTTTGGACGGAAGTGATATAACATCGCACAATCTCTTGAACGGGGGCCGGGTGCGCACGGTACGAGAAGCGACTTACGATCTTCTACGGGAATTGGGGATGACCGTGATTTTCGGCAATCCCGGTTCCACCGAGTTGCCGTTTCTGCGCGACATGCCTCCGGACTTCCGGTATGTGCTGGGACTACACGAACGGGTTGCGGCGGGCATGGCGCTGGGATATCACCTCGGCAGCCGCAAGCCAGTTTTCGTCAACCTGCATTCCATTGCCAGCACTGGGAACGGACTTTCCGCCATCCAAGACGCCTGGTATTTGCACGCGCCGCTCGTAATCACGACGGGGCAGCAGGACCGGAGGCATCTGCTCAGCGAACCATTTCTCGCGAGCCGTGCCGTCGAAACGGTGAAGCCGTATGTGAAGTGGTCATGCGAACCATCGCGCGCCGAAGATGTGCCCGCTGCGATCGCGCGCGGGTACCAGATTGCGATGCAGCCTCCGCGTGGGCCGGTGTTCATCTCGATCCCCATGGATGACTGGACGCACGAATGTCCTCCCGTGACCGCGCGAACTGTGAGCCAGACGTTTCTCGCGGATCGCCTTGCGCTAGAAGAAGTGGTGCGAGCCCTCGATTCCAGCCGCAGTCCGGCGCTGGTGGTCGGATCGCAGATTGAAGAGGATGGCGGATGGGATGACACGCTCGCTTTGGCCGAGCATCTGAATGCCGACGTGTATCAGGATCCAATTCCGGCGCGCTGGACGTTTCCGCGTGGGCACCGCCTGTTTCGTGGAGGACTGTTGCCGGCCCAACAGCCGCTTGCCGATCAACTTGCCAAGCACGATGCCGTCTTGGTGCTGGGGGCGCGGGTTTTCTTGTACTATGCCTACGTGCCGGGCGATCCGATCAGGCCCGGCACCAGGCTTTTCCAGGTTACAAATTCTTCTTTGGATGCAGCAGCCTCGTTAGCGGGCAGCAGCATCGTGGGCAACGTTGCTGAAGCCGCCAGATACATTCGGGCACATGCCAAGGCGAGACCGGCTGCAAGCGAAACGGTCACGACTCCTGCCGGTCCGAGCGCCGAGTATCCCATCACGGCGAGGTACTTGTTTGATGTCCTGAACAGAGTCATGCCGCGCGATGTAGTGATCGCGGAAGAATGCCCGTCGTCCAAGGGCGATCTCGACCGGCATATAATTCTTGACCAACCTGGATCGTTTTATTCCGTGCCCAACGGCGTGCTGGGCTTCGGTTTGCCGGCGGCCATAGGATTGCAAATGGCGCTTCCCCAGCGGCGCGTAGTCTGTCCGATCGGGGACGGCTCGATTCAATACTCGGTGCAGGCGCTGTGGAGCGCGGTGCAGAATAACGCTCCAGTGATTGTGATCGTGCTGCGCAACGGCGACTATTCAGCTCTGAAAGGATTTTGCGATTTCACGCAAGTGGGCCGAAATGTTCCCGGCATGGATCTTCCCGGCATTGACATGGTTAAGATTGCGGAAGGCTACGGCATGGAAGCGCATGCGGTAGACAAGCCCGGAGAGTTGGAGCCGGCGTTACACGCGGCATTTGCCGCCACTGATCCTCGCCTGATTTGTGTCAACGTAGCGAAAGGTGGGAAGAAGACCATGGGGATGGATCAGTCGGTGAAGCCGCCCAACTATCGTTGAATGTCATTCATGCTAAGACACGAATCATAATCATCGGATGGAAGCCATGGATCACGATCGCCGCGAGTTTCTCAAGACGACCACGGGCATACTCACAGGAGTGGTTCTCGCCGGCAGTCCACTGGCATTGATCGCTCCGGGGCGCGCGTGGTCTGTCGAAATGAGCGCTTACACAAGTGCGGAAGGATCCGCGCTGATAGCTATGGCACGCACCATCGCTCCCCATGACAAGTTAGACGATGCTGCCTACGCGATGGTCGTCCAGGCTGTGGATGCAGACGCCGCAAAAGATGAGAGTCTCCGAAAGATGACAAAAGCCGGAATTGAGCGGCTCGGCACTAATTTCGCGAAGAATCCTGAAAGCGAGCGCGTCATGGCCCTCAAGGAGATCGAGTCGTCGGAGTTTTTTCAGACAATGCGGCTGAAGACCTTGCAAGTTCTTTACGCCACGCCGATTGCCTATGCGTATTTCGGCTACGAGGGTGAGGCGTTCTCCAAGGGAGGCTATCTCGGGCGCGGCTTCAACGATCTGCACTGGTTGCCAGAAGTGCCACCGGAGGACAGCGGCCCGATGCCGATGTGAGTGCGGATGACCTTATTTCAGCCGCATTCGACGCCGCTTTACGCAGCGCAGAAGTAAGGAATGCCCAACTTCGATTTCAAAGACGATAGCGTGGTGGTCATCATTGGCTCGGGCGCGGGCGGCGGCACGCTTGCGCACGAGCTCACCCGTCGAGGCATGAAGGTCGTCCTACTGGAGGCAGGCAAGCGCCAGTCGCTCGATAGCTTTTCTCAAATTCCTGGCGAAGCCTTCCGGCAGCTTACCTGGCTTGATACCCGCACCCAAAGCGGCGATTGGGGTGTATCGCGTGATTTTCCGACTCTGCCTGTGTGGCATTGCAAGACGGTCGGTGGAACGACCGTCCACTGGACGGCATCCTGTCCACGCCTGCAACCGTGGGAAATGCGCGCGAAAAGCACTTATGGAAACATCGCCGGCACATCACTGATCGACTGGCCGATTCCTTACGAGGAACTTGAAAAGTATTATGCGATCGCCGAGCGCCGGATGGGCGTCACGCGCCGCAATGATATGCCGGGTCTTCCCGCGTCCAACAACTTCAAGGTCATGTATGCAGGCGCGAAAAAGCTCGGCTACAAGCAGGTGCATACCGGACACCTGGCGATCAATTCGAAATCCTACGATGGCCGTGGATTCTGCATCCAGCAAGGCTTTTGCGTGCAAGGCTGCAAGATGGGAGCAAAATGGAGCACGCTCTATACCGAGATTTCCGATGCGGAGATGACCGGCAAGCTCGACCTGCGAATCGAGTCAACCGCAACCCGTATCGACCATGGACCTGATGGGCGCGTCAATGCGGTGATCTATCGCGATAGTCACGGCCAGGAACAACGGCAGAAGGCCCGTCTGGTCTGTGTCGCCGGCAACGCCATCGAAACCGCCCGCTTGCTGCTGCTCTCCGACTCCTCCAAATACCCGTATGGTCTGGCCAATTCTTCTGATCAGGTAGGAAGGAACTACTGCCACCAGATCACCGGATTCGTCTGGGGGATCTTCGATAAACCTGTTTGCTCGTGGCGCGGCGCTACCCTGGCGGGAGTTATCGAAGACGAAGTGATCAACGACCCTCGGCGTGGTTTTGTTGGTGGTTATCGAATCGAACTGGTCACCCTCGATCTGCCGACGTTGCCCCTGGTAGGCCTCCCGTACGGCTGGGGTCGCGATTTCGCCTCGATCATGGAAAATTACCGAAATATGGCGGGCATGTTTATCAACGGCGAGGATCTGCCGCGATCCGAAAATCGCATCACCCTGAATTCCGAGGTCAAAGATGCGTTCGGTCTGCCGGTGCCGAATGTCCACGTGGACGAACATGCCAACGACCGCGCCTTACGCAAGCATGCTCAGAAACAGATGTCTGCCATGTACGAAGCGATTGGCGCGAAACGCATTATCCTCGGGCCAACTCCTCCGGCAACTCACAATACATGTACCGCGCGCATGAGCGCAGACCCGCGAGATGGGGTCACCAACGCCTGGGGACAATCTCACGATATTAAGAACTTGTTCATTTCCGACGGCAGTGTGTTGAGCACGCCCGGTTCGGCGAATCCGACATTGACGATCGTTGCGTTGGTGCTGCGGCAAGCGGAAAACATTGCCCAGCAGATGAAGGCTGGAACTGTGTGAACTTCTGCGCTAGTAGGGAGCCGCGCCTTCTGCTTCAAGTCCTGTATGGGCCCGCACCAGCAGTTCGTTAAATCTGTTTTCCGACTCGGGCTCCTTGCTCAGCATGGTCGCGATGATTGCGGCAAGGAATCCCAACGGGATACTTACGATGCCCACATTCTCCAGGGGAAACCACGGCTGGCTTTGAATTAGATGTCGCGCCGCGTTTACGGTGCCGGAGGGATCTACGCCCATCAGCAAAGGACTGATCGCGATCAAACACACGGTAGCTAGTAATCCTGCCGTCATTCCCGCGACGGCGCCCGCGGTCGTGAAGCGCCGCCAGAAAATGGAGAGCACGAGCACGGGAAAATTTGCCGATGCTGCCACCGTCATCCCGAACGTCGCAAGAATCAGCACATTCGATGCCGGTCCCATCAAAATTGCGATCAGTATCGCCACTGCACCGACCGCCAGCGCGGCGATGCGCGCCACTAGCACGCTTTCGCCGGGACGCCGCTCCCTGCCATGGTGGATCACGTTGGTCCAGAAATCATGAGCAAATGATGTGGAGGCGCTGATCATCAATCCGGCTACAACCGCCAGAATGGTCGCAAACGCCACCGCAGAAACGACTGCCAGAAAGACATCTCCGCCCAGAGCCTGCGCCATTCGCGGCCCCGCCATGTTGGTCCCGCCATGCGCCCGAATGGAATCGGGTCCGATTAGCACCGCCGCCCCGAGTCCCATGATGGTTGCCAGCACATAAAAACTGCCGATCAGAATCATCGCCCAGACCACGCTCCGGCGGGCGGTTTTGGCGTCAGGAACCGTATAAAACTTCACCAGAACGTGCGGCAAGCCTGCCGTGCCAAACGCGAAAATCAAGAAGAGCGAGATTAAATCGAGCGGGCCATTTGGCGGATGATAATGCATGCCGGGCTGCAGGAAATCCTGCATCTGCGGTTGGCCACCTTGGTGATATGCAATCTGACTGGCGGCGGCAAAGAAGTCAAGCAGATGAAAGTGGAAGCGAGCCAGGACCATCACGGTAAGAACGATCCCGCATGCTGAAAGTAGCATCGCCTTGATGATCTGAACCCAGGTGGTCGCCAACATGCCGCCGAAGATGACATAAATCATCATCAAGGCGCCGACTCCGATCACCGCCATGTTGTAGGTGATTCCGGAATCCGCCAGCAACAGATTGACGAGCGCTCCGGCGCCCACCATTTGCGCAATCATGTAAAAGGTCGCCGATGTAAGAGTGCTGAGCGCCGCCAAGGCGCGCACCGGGCGCGGGTGTAGCCGGTATGCCAGAACATCGCCCATCGTGTATTTGCCAAGGTTACGCAGCGGCTCGGCAACGACTAGCAGAATGGTCACGAAGGCGGCAAATCCTCCGACCGAGTAGAGGATTCCATCCATGCCATCCAAAGCAATCAGGCCGATCAGTCCGAGAAACGAGGCCGCACTCATAAAATCTCCGGCGACCGCAAAACCGTTTTGCCAAGCCGTGATTCTGCGCCCGGCAGCAAAATAGGCATTGGCCCCGCGGGACCTTTTGGCTGCCCAATAGGTAATCGCGAGTGTGCTGGCCACGAACAACAGGAACGCTGCCAGTGAAATCGGCATTTACCGGTCTCCCGGTCGTTCGTGTATTTGCGCCAGAAGGTCCTCCGTGATCGCGTCGAACCTTTTTGCGGCCAACAGGTACAGCCCCGCGATAACCCAGCCCACAACAAACTGCGAAAGTGCGAAAAGATAAGCGACGTTTACCGTTCCAATCACGCGGATTGACGCAAGCCTCGGGGCATATCCGACCACAACCGCCAGCGCGAAAAAATGCACGAGAAAGACGATAAATGCCGGAATGATAAAAGTCGTCTTGATTGCGATTAAGTCTCTGAATTCTCCGCTTTCGGCAATCCGGTTCCACCGTCCCTGGTCCCGTTTGCGTTTGACGCCGTTCTCGGTTATTTCGCTCATATTCTGGACAGCAACAATGTTGTGTACCGCACGGACTCCTTTGTACAACCCTTGTCAAGTGCCCTGGAGTTCTTAGCGTTCGAGCAACTGCTGCGACTTGCCACGAAGGATTGAGGAATGATGGCCGTTTGCTTTACTTACGGTATTGCTCGTTGCTGACCTGCTCCATCCAGTCGACCACCTTGCCATCCTGCCTTTCCTGGATCGCAATGTGCGTCATCGCCGTGCTTGGCGTGGCACCATGCCAATGCTTCTGGCCGGGCGAGAACCAGACCACATCACCGGGATGGACTTCCTCGACAGGTCCGCCAGCGCACTGAACCCATCCGCAGCCGGCGATGACGATGAGAGTCTGGCCGAGTGGATGCGTGTGCCATGCCGTTCTCGCGCCCGGCTCGAAGGTCACGCTGGCACCTTGAACGAGTGCCGGATCAGGCGCCTGGAAAAGTGCATCGATCCGAACGGCGCCCGTGAACCAATCCGAAGGTCCCTTTGCGGAAGGCTGCGAGCCAACTCTTTTGATCTCCATTTTCCAACTCCCCGAATTGAATTTTCCTTCCTGTGCTCAAACCGCCGAAGCCGTTCGCGAATTCCGAGCGCCCTTCACCCTGGCACACGAGTTGGCCGATGAGAAGCACAAACGCGCGGTCGAGCGAGCGATCCGAAGAAGACTGCAGTCCATCGGTTCAAGCCCTGCTTCACAGATCAGCGGGCAGCATCATTTGGATCGCTCGTTGGTGCCGCACAGCTTAGCGACCCACCATTTTTTGCAGCTCCTCGGGGTACCGGGCGCCCTGTACCGCGATCTTTGAGGTTGCGATCTCCAGGTGGCAGAGATCATCGGGCGAAAGTTCGACGTTAACGGCTCCGATGTTCTCGTCAAGGCGGTGCAGCTTGGTCGTGCCCGGGATCGGCACGATCCACGGTTTTTGCGCAAGCAGCCAGGCGAGTGCAATCTGAGCCGATGTCACTTTCTTCTGTTGCGCGAATTTGGCAAGCAGATCCACCAGCGCCTGGTTCGTTTTACGGTTCTTGGGCGTAAAGCGAGGGACGATGTTGCGGAAATCGCCTTTGTCAAACTTCGTACCTTCGCTGATCTTGCCCGTGAGGAAGCCTTTGCCAAGTGGGCTAAACGGAACGAATCCGATCCCGAGTTCCTCCAGCGTCGGCAACACCTCCGCTTCAGGTTCTCTCCACCACAATGAGTATTCGCTCTGCAGTGCTGTGACGGGCTGAACTTTGTGTGCGCGCCGGATCGTCTGCACCCCTGCCTCAGACATTCCGAAGTGCTTCACCTTGCCTTGCCGAATCAGCTCTTTCACCGTTCCGGCAACGTCTTCGATTGGCACGTCGGGGTCAACGCGGTGCTGATAGAACAAGTCGATGACATCGGTCCTGAGGCGCTTGAGAGACGCATCGGCGACTTCCTTGATATGCTCTGGCCGACTATCCAGCCCGTTCAAACCTCGCTCCGTTTTGGGATCGATTTTGAATCCGAACTTGGTGGCGATCACGACCTGCCCACGGAATGGAGCGAGGGCTTCGCCTACGAGTTCTTCGTTTGTGAACGGACCATATGCTTCAGCGGTATCGAAGAATGTGACGCCGCGTTCGACGGCCGTCCGAATCAACGAAATCCCTTCCTGCTTACTTACGGCTGGACCGTAACCATAACTCAGCCCCATACAGCCGAGCCCGAGAGCGGACACCTCAAGATTGCTTTTTCCAAGTTCGCGTTTTTTCATTGCGTCTCCTTACCAAAGAAATTAGACCCAATCATGATGCGCGAGCCGCATTTCACGCCAGCGAGTAGTGGAGTGCCGTTCTAGGTGCGGAAAGCGCGAACGAATTTCCACCCTCGTAGCCAAGAAGAAAAGCAGCTTCCGCAATACAGAATTCCGGTCCATGCGCCGTGTTCGGGTAGGCACCGGTGGAGGAGCGACGATTTCGGACTGGAAACCGAATAACCCTTCGCGTTGTACATGCACCTAATTTTAGATGTCCGCGGAGCGTTCCGATATGCAAGCCGCGCCATTGTATAGGCAGAATAGGCGAGAATGCGGGAGATCGCCGCAAGGTGACGTGCAAAGCGTTCTTCCACGGCCACTCTTTTGCGGGAACGAGTACTGTCTCGACTTGACAAGGCATTTGCACATATATTGAGTTGGCGCATATGGGTTTTCAATCCATTGAGAATTACGGTGTTATCGGCAACATGCAGTCGATTGCACTTGTGGGCATGGATGGTTCGATCGATTTTCTCTGCTATCCAGATTTCGATTCTCCCACAGTGTTTGCCGCGCTGCTCGATGAGAAACAGGGCGGCTGCTTCCAGATTGAGCCCCAGCTCACGAAAATGCGCGTACGTCAGCTCTATTTGCCGGATACAAATATCTTGTTGACGAGGTTCCTTGCCGAGGAAGGCGTGGCCGAACTGACCGACTTCATGCCGATCGAGATTGAGAAAGACTCGGAACCGCCGAATGAGATCGTGCGAATGGTTTCGGTCATCAAAGGCAACATACCATTCAAAATGCATTGCCAGCCGAGATTTAATTATGCAAGGTGTGCGCACCAGGTCCGGATTTCAGACGGTTGTGCGACCTTCTTTCCGGCGGGCGATATTTGCCCGTCTATGGCGCTCTACTCGACTACTACACTGCAGCAACAGTCAGAAGACGTAATCTCAAATTTCACTCTTAAAGCTGGCGCAACCGCGACCTTTGTTCTCGGTGGAGTGCGCCCCCAAGGACGACCCCCTGAGATGGAATTTGTGGGACGGCGCTTCCAGCAAACCACGCGCTTCTGGAAGAGTTGGATGGCAAAATCGAAATACCGGGGGCGGTGGCGAGAAATGGTCCACCGTTCGGCGCTGATGTTAAAGTTGCTCACCAGCCGCGAGCACGGCTCGTTGATCGCTGCTCCCACGTTTTCTCTGCCGGAGAACATTGGCGGAGTGCGTAATTGGGACTATCGCTTCACATGGTTGCGGGATGCGACATTCACTCTCTATGCTCTAATTCGACTCGGTTTCGTCGAGGAAACAGAGGCATTCATTGACTGGCTGAAAGGAAGATTGGGTGATGACGCGCAACGAGGGCCTCTGCAGGTGATGTATGGGATTGATGGCCGGCAAAGGCTTGACGAGGTTACGCTCGACCACTTTGGTGGTTATGAGAACTCGCGGCCGGTACGCATTGGAAACGCCGCGTATCAGCAGCTGCAGTTGGACATTTACGGCGAAATGATGGACGCCATATATCTGGCAAACAAATACGGTGACCCCATCTCGTATGCCGGATGGCAGGGTGTTCAGCGCATGTTGGCGTGGCTGGAAAAGAACTGGCAACGCCCCGACGAGGGAATATGGGAGGTCCGCGGCGGAGCGAGAGAATTCCTTCATTCTCGGGTAATGTGCTGGGTCGCCTTCGACCGTGCCCTACGCCTTGCCGAGAGGCGCTCGCTCTCAGGCCCGTTAGAAGCATGGCAGCGCACCCGAGACGAAATTCGGAATGACATTTTTACCAACTTCTGGGATGACGAACTTCAGTCGTTTGTGCAAGCAAAGGGGACAAAAGATCTGGACGCCTCGGCGCTGCTGATGCCTATGATGAGGTTCATCAGTCCCGTGGACCCAATGTGGCTCTCAACTCTGAGAGCGATAGAAAAAACACTGATTGAAGATACGCTCGTGTATCGGTACCGGGTGGAACGCACGCATGTAGACGGTCTTCCTGGTACGGAGGGCAGCTTCACCGCATGCTCATTCTGGTACGTCGAATGCCTGGCTCGAGCCGGTGATTTGGAACGGGCCCAGCTGCTGTTTGAAAAACTCTTGGGATACGCCAATCATCTCGGTTTATATTCAGAAGAACTTGGGTCGAATGGCCAACATCTAGGGAATTTTCCTCAAGCCTTTACGCATCTCGCTTTGATCAGTGCCGCAACCTATCTGGATCGAGCGCTCTCGGGTACGGGGGAGGCAGTATGGCGCTAGATTCCTGGGAAGGTGCGCTCATGTCGAAACGGGATCAAAGTCGCCATTCTGTTCGGGATTGAGCGAGAGAGCATTTCGCTAGTGGAAATGGTGGCTTTCCTTCAGCACGATTGTGCACCACGCCATTGACCACTTCCAGGTGGGATGAATTCTTCAAATGATGAGTGCCGCCCCGAGGGACGACGCCGCCGCGGCTAGGTCCGCGAGGCGGGTCGTCCGACTTGCTTCTCTGGGCGAACAGCAGCCGGCCATTCCGTACCTGGTCGAAGGTGTTCTCGATGTGGTGCGTAAAGCGGGAGATCTCGCTCGTTGTTCGGGTTTGACGATTGGAGTCTTCCAGTGGCGTCAACAGCGAGGCGGTACCGGCCAAATCCCTCTCTGTCACAGACTGCTGTATCTGTCGGCTTAGGGTGCGCAGCACTGGAGCGGACACGGTAGCCGAAGCCTCCGTAAGTGTGTGGACCTGCCCGCAGGCGTGACTGCCATCCCCCTCTTGATTTGCTCTCTCAATTTCCGCAATTGACTGTCAGGGTTGCAGCTTGTTCCTTGAGGATGAGTTCCTTCAAGGTCACGCACGGTGCGATGGACCACCCGCGTTTCCGATTGGCTTGCCAGGAAGCGGGATCAAATCGCTAACGGATCACGACTGCTGGCTGAGCTCCGGTGCCCCAGTTATCCACTGGCGGCGTAATCGAGGATGGCAAGGTGCCGCCGTGGGATGCTCCGGCCGAGGCGTTGATGGCGAAGCCCATGTAGGCTGCCGAAGCCGCGAGCTGGGCGCAAGAACTCGCGGATTGGAAGGCCGGTCGATTACGAAGCATCGAGCTCAACGTGATCGAGCAATTCGTCGTCAACCCAAGATAGTATCGACCGGCAGGAAGACTGGTAGAGCCTTGAGTCCATGCCGCCGTGTGGAACGCCTTTGAGGGAGCAAAGGTGGTTCCGGGAGTTGGTCCGATATTCACTACAAGATTCCCCGAATTATCGAAGATGCCGATGTCATAGTCGTTGGGACTATTATCTGCGGTCGTTACGTCGTAAGTTATCTGCGTGGTAGTAACGTTGTATGGCAGGAGAAATCCCCACAGCTCAGTAACATTCTGTGAAAAACCCTGAAATGCTCCGATCTGCGGCCCGCCCGTTACAAAGTAGGGCAGTGTCGGCGCGGTTCCGCCCGTGGTAGAAATTGTGATCGATCCTGGTTTGTTGGTGATGTTGATATTCGAACCCGCAGTCAGTGTCCCGAGCACGGGAGCGCCGCCTGTCGATCCAATGAGGATTTGCCCGTTGGTTGGGGCAGGTGTTGAAATGACGCTCGTCGGACTCGAGAAGTAAGCCATTCCCTCAGTTGAGCCCGATAGATTTGCGCTGAGGGTGACGGCGCCACCAAGGCCCGCCGTCCCTCCGCCCGATAAACCCGGTCCAGCCTGCACTGTGACAAATGGATCGGCCAGCATGCTGTTTGTGACTCCACCGGAAGGAATGCTGATGGTTCCGCTGCCGCTGATCGGCCCGCCCGTCAGACCCGCGCCGGTATTGATACTGGTAACCGTTCCCCCGGAACTGGGAGAGGCATTGGTGAGCGTGATCGTTCCACCCAGGGCCACCATGCCACCGCCCGACAAACCCGGTCCAGCCTGAACGGTGACGAATGGGTTGGCCAGCAGATCGTTCGTGACTCCGGAGGAAAGGATGCTGATCATGCCGCTGCCAGTGATCGGTCCACCGGTCAGGCCGGCGCCAGTATTGATGCTGGTAACGGAGCCTCCGGAGCTACCGGGGAAGGTCTGAGCCGGAGCAAAGCTGATTACTCCATTGCTCGCGATGGACAGCCCGGTTTCGGAGGGTGTGTTTCCATTCGAGCCAAACAGCAGGTTCAATGAGCCGGATGGATTCGAGGAATTATTTCTTGTCGGCTCGGCCTGCCAACGAAAGTCCTGAGTGACCCCCGACGAACTGCTGCTGTTGAATGATGAGGCCTGCAAGTCAAATGGGTTGGAGCTGAAGCCCTGCGTGGCTGTCGCCGTGCCGATTCCCGGCAGCAGAGCGCCGGCCGCCGATAGTGTGCTGCTGAAGGTACCACTCGTGAAAGAAGCAGTGGTTCCGCTGAGGCTGCCTGTGAGGGTACCTCCCGAAACCTGCAAATATCGCGCATCGGTAAAATTCGTGTCCAGATTGAGAGTCCCACTGCTGGTGATTGGGCCTCCCGTCAACCCCGTTCCGCTATTGATGCTAGTGACTGTTCCGCCGGAACTGGGAGAGGCATTGGTGAGAGTGATCGTTCCACCCAGGGCGACGGTGCCGCCGCCCGACAATCCGGGTCCAGCCTGAACTGTTACGAATGGGTTGGCCAGCAGATCGTTCGTGACTCCGGCAGAACGAATGCTGATGGTTCCGCTGCTGGTGATTGGCCCTCCCGTTAGACCTGCGCCAGTATTGACTGTCGTAACGGTGCCGCCGTCGGCACTGGGAAATGTCTGTCCCGGGGCAAAGGTGATCAAGCCATTGCTCGCGATGGACAATCCGGTTTCCGCGGGAGAGTTTCCGGTGGACGCGAACAGCAGGTTCAATGAGCCGGAGGGGTTGGAAGAATTGTTTCCCGTGGGTTCGGCCTGCCAGCGGAAGAGCTGCGTGATCGCCAATGAGCTGTCGCTGTTGAACGCGGAAGCTTGCAAGTCCAACGGGTTGGAAGTGAAGCCTTGTGCCGCCGTCGCCGTATCGGTTACGGGCAACAAAGCGCCGGCTGCGGAGAGTGTGCTCGTGAACGAAGCACTTGTTCCGCTGAGGCCACCCGTGAGAGTGCCTCCCGAAAGCTGCAAGTAGCGTGCGTCGGTGAAATTCGTGTCCAGATCTAGGGTTCCAGTGGTGGTAATTGGGCCGCCCATAAGTCCGGTCCCGCTGCTGACGCTCGTTACCGTTCCGCCGGAACTAGGAGATGCATTGGTGATCGTGACTGTACCGCCCAGGGCGACGGTGCCGCCGCCCGACAATCCGGGTCCAGCCTGTACGGTGACGAATGGGTTAGCCAGCAGATCGTTCGTGACTCCGGCGGAAGGAATGCTGATTGTGCCGCTGGTGGTAATTGGCCCACCCGTCAGCCCCGCGCCCGTATTGATGCCGGTGACCGTTCCATTGTTGGTACCGGGAAAGGTCTGGCCGGAAGCAAAGTTGATCACTCCGTTGCTCGCGATGAACAATCCGGTTTCGGTAGGCGTGTTTCCGTTCGATCCGAAGAGCAGGTTCAATGAACCGGAAGGATTGGAGGAATTATTTCCTGTCGGCTCAGCCTGCCAACGGAAGTCCTGCGGGATGGCCGACGAACTGTCGCTGTTGAAAGCAGAGGCTTGCAAGTCGAAGGGATTGGAGATGAAGCCTTGCGTGGCTGTCGCCGACCCGGTTCCAGGCAGCAGTGCGCCGGCTGCCGAGAGTGTGCTCGTGAAGGTGGCGGTGGTTCCGCTCAATCCGCCGGCCAGCGTGCCTCCAGCGAGCTGCAAATATCGCGCATCGGTGAAATTCGTATCCAGATTGAGAGTCCCACTGGTGGTGATTGGTCCCCCCGTCAATCCCGTTCCGCTGCTGATGCTGGTTACTGTTCCTCCGGAACTGGGAGAGGCATTGGTGATTGTGACTGTGCCACCCAAAGCCACCGTGCCGCCGCCCGACAATCCGGGTCCAGCCTGAACTGTTACAAATGGGTTGGCGAGCAGATCGTTCGTGACCCCGGCGGAGGGAATACTGATGGTGCCGGTGGTGGTGATCGGCCCTCCCGTCAGACCGGCGCCGGTGTTGATACCGGTGACCGTCCCATTGTTGGTGCCGGGAAAGGTCTGCCCAGAGGCGAAGGTGATTAGGCCGTTGCTCGCGATGGACAGCCCGGTTTCGGAGGGCGCGTTTCCGTTCGATCCAAACAGCAGGTTTAACGAGCCTGAGGGATTGGAAGAATTATTCCCGGTGGGCTCGGCCTGCCAGCGGAACAATTGTGGCATAGCTGATGAACTGCCACTGCTGAACGAGGACGCTTGCAAGTCAAATGGGTTGGAGGTAAAGCCTTGCGTCGTTGTCGCCGTGCCTGTCTTAGGCAACAGGGCGCCAGCTGCGGAGAGTGTGCTGCTGAACGTACCGCTCGCGGCGGACAACCCTCCTGTGAAAGCGGCAGTAGTTCCGTTTAAACCGCCGGTCAGTGAGCCTCCCGAAAGCTGTAAGTATCGCGCATCGGTATAACCCGTATTCAAACTGAGGGTTCCACTGGTGGTGATTGGCCCCCCACTCAGTCCCGTTCCACTGCTGATACTCGTGAGCGTTCCTCCGGAACTGGGAGAGGCGTTGGTGATTGTGAGCGTTCCCCCTAAGGCGACCGTACCGCCGCCCGACAATCCCGGTCCAGCCTGAACCGTGACCGAGTTATTGGCGAGCATCGCATTCGTGACGCCGGCGGAAGGAATGCTGATGGTTCCGGTAGTGGTGATTGGTCCTCCCGTCAGACCCGCCCCGGTATTGATGCCCATGACCGTCCCGCTGCTGGCCCCGGGAAAGGTCTGTCCCGAAGCAAAACTGATCACGCCATTGCTCGCGATGGATAATCCGGTCTCGTTGGGCGAGTTTCCATTCGATCCAAAGAGCAGGTTCAATGAACCCGAGGGACTCGGGGAATTGTTTCCGGTCGGCTCGGCCTGCCAGCGGAAGTCCTGCGGGATGGCCGCTGAACTGCTACTGTTGAACGAGGACGCTTGCAAATCGAATGGATTGGAGATGAAGCCTTGCGTCGTTGTCGCCGTGCCTGTCTTAGGCAACAGCGCGCCAGCTGCCGAGAGTGTGCTGCTGAATGTACCGCTCGCGGCGGACAAACCTCCCGTGAAAGCGGCAGTAGTTCCGTTCAAACTGCCGGTCAGTGAGCCTCCCGAAAGCTGCAAATATCGCGCATCGGTGTAACCCGTATTCAAACTAAGGGTTCCACTGGTCGTGATTGGCCCCCCGCTCAGTCCTGTTCCGCTGCTGATATTCGTGACCGTTCCTCCGGAACTGGGAGAAGCGTTGCTGAGGGTAATCGTGCCGCCCAGAGCAACGGTACCGCCGCCCGACAGTCCCGATCCAGCTTGCACCGTGACCGAATTGTTGGCGAGCATCGCATTGGTCACTGCATTGGAAGGAATGCTGATTGTGCCGCTGCCGGTGACCGGTCCCCCGGTTAGACCCGCGCCCGTGTTGACGCTGGTCACAGTTCCAGTACCAGTGCCGGGAAAGGTCTGATTGGGAGCAAAGGTGAGAATTCCCTTGTTGTTGACTGAAATTCCAGTCTCGCTGATGTTCCCAGTGACTCCATACAGCAAGTTAAGAGTTGCAGAGGTACTGGTGGTATCGTTGCCGACCGGCTCAGCCTGCCAGCGAAAGGTATAATTCGCAGCCCGGCCCAGGATCGTATTGAACAAGGAGGTTTGAATGTCCAGAGGACTGGAGATATAGCCTTGCGAAGCCGTCGCGGTACCGCTGGGTGCTATGACGGTACCTCCCATGGCAGTGAACAGACCTCGAATGTAGGCTGTTCCGGAAACGTCCAGCGTGCCGGCTGGGCTGGTGTTGCCGATACCTACATTGCCGCCCGATTCGAAGATGGCCGAGCTGACGATGTCGCAGTTGTCGGAGAACTTGGCGATCTGATTGGCGGTGCCGCTTCCATCAGTGCCGATGGAACAGAAAACCGTCGGCGCCATGAGCAAAGGCGGTGTGCGAGCGTCCAGAACCCTGGGGGCGCTCTGCGAATTCTGTGGATGCGGCTGGGCGGCATTCGCCTGTTGAGCCGAGGAGTTTAGACTGTCTGCAAGGACGAACGCGGAGGCCGGCTTACCTCCCAACATATCCGAGTCGGCTGCCTTGAGCGCATAGGCCACGCTTAGGAAGAAAATTCGTGGCTGTTCCGAGTGGCCCTCGGCACGGACGCCTAACCAGCGAGCTTCGCCTCCAGAGAAAATCTCGAGGGGCAAGCCTACATCACTCGTTGCTCCAAGCAACGCGCTATAACGGCCGGACGAATCGAGATGCACCTTTTGGTACTCTTGCCAGACAGGTGACTGACCATCCGGGTCACTGTAAAGCGTAAAGGTGATCCCCAAAGTGCCAGTGAGCGGCTTGCCTGTCTCATCATGGATAGATCCATTCGTGCGAATTAACCGAGGCACACTGACTACTGTAGAAGAGGCCGAATAAGAGTGGAGTCCATCCACTTGACCCATTGCAAAGGCGCCATAGAATAGGGAGGCTGTGAAGACGCACACAGCAAGGCGACCAAAACGCACAAACACCTCCTGCTAACTAGTTCAAGGGGGAGTGGGTTGAAAAGGTCGGGCGAGGGGGAAACGGTGCCTGACCGGATGACTAATTCTACAGCAGAAGTACTTTAGTTTGCAAAGGCTAAAATAAAACCCTAAAGACCTTACATCTTGGTGCGTTTTCGTGGCAAGTATCCATATGGCTTAATCACATGAAGTAACCTTTAGATGAAGCACTGTTGGATCCTCCAAGCACCAAAAGAGCAATTGACGGCCTATCTTTTCTGCGTTTAGATGTGGTCGGATACCCAGCGCCAAGCAATGCTGATGTACCTGAATCTGCTGCTCTTTGGCGCTCAAGCCAAATCACGGGAGAACATGAGAACAATGAGACCGCTGATCGTGACGATTTTAATGACAGGCTTACTGTCTTTCGCTTTTGCTCAGAGCGCCCCGCCAGCGCACATAACCCCTGCCGACTCAAAGAACCATCTTGGCGAGACCGCAGTGGTCTGCGGCAAAGTAGTGGACGCCAAGGTTCTCAAGTATGGAATCGCGGGCCACGGAAAGCCGGTATCCTTCTTTCTCGATCAGCCTGAGGCCAATCCCATGTTCTATTTCATAGCGTTCGGGGCCCAGCCTGGTGGACCTCAAGAGGTCATTGCCGCCTACCAGGGCAAGAACGTATGTGTAACCGGCAAGATCAGTGAGGCGGCTAGCGGGGGGCCATTCATAATGGCAGCCGATCGTTCCCAGATCAAGACTCAACCGGAATCCAAGTAGCGGAATTAGCCCTCGACCCGTACACCTCGAAACGTGCGAACGCCCATGGCGGTGGAACGCTAGCGGCGGCCCGCAGTTTTATGAACGTTGGATTTCAAGGGCTGTCTGCCGCGATGGTGAGAACGTCTCACGGCACTACGGAAAGGGTCACCGATTATGAAGAAGAACTTGCTCCTCTTCCTGCTGTTGTGGGCAGGAGTCGATCTTTCAGCTCAAACCGTCCTTCAGCAATTTACGGCCGTCAGTAGCGGAGCTGGCACCGTCTCAGATATGGATCTTCCTCAGCCGACCGCCAAGGGAAGCGTTCTGATCGCGATGCCGGTGCAACTTTCTCCCGACGTAAAGCTTATAAGCGTGACTGACAATGCACCGGATGGAGGGAACACATATAAACAAGTTGTCGGTGCGACTTCCTCCTGCGGGAAACAATCTCTGGAGATCTGGTACTGCGAGAATTGCAATCCTGGGGTGACCGAGCTCAAATATCATTTATCTGGTCACGTGAAAGCCAGTCTTAATAGTTTTCTCGAGGTGTCGGGCTTAGCGTTATCTTCCGTCGTGGATGGGAACGGCGTTCACCTGGCGGACGGCACTGCCACGAGCGCGGGGTCGGAGGTTGGACCGAGCATCAAGACTACCGCGAACGATTTCATTATTGCTCGCTATTTTTCTTCTCCCGCACCCATGCCGACCGGGGCTACGCCAGCGGCATGGAAGTACAATCCCTCTTTCGTCTACGTGACCAATGGAGCGGCTGGGACCTATCAACCAACGCTAACCGGGGGAAGGGCTGCGAGCCAGTATTGCATGGGCATGGCAGCGTTTAAGGCCGCTGCGCCCATTCCTGCTTCACCGCCTGCTTCACAGGAATAGGGGCAGCGTCTAAATAGCCACTTTCTACTTGGTGGCCTCTTTCGAGGGCACCATGGCCGCCGTGCTCTGCTTTTTCGAGGCATCGACACCCAGCTCTTGCAGCACTGTTTCCCGCAACTTCATATATCCGATGGCGCCGCTCATGAAATGACCATTGATGAAGAAGCTCGGCGTTCCCTGTAATCCGAGCCGCTTGCCTTCCTGGGCATCATTTTTCACTTCCGTTGCTTGCTTTCCGCTGTTAAGGCACTGATCGAAACGGGCGGTGTCGAGTTTCAGCGCGGTTGCCTGCTGTCGCAGGTCAGAAGTTTGCAGCCGTTTGGTTTGAAACAGGGAATCATGAAACTCCCAGAATTTGCCTTGTTCGCCTGCGCAGTGCGCGGCTTCTGCCGCTTTCGCGGCAAGCGGGTGCATGGGAAGAGGGAAGTCCTTGTAAACGATTGAAACTTGGCTGCCAAATTGTTCCCGCAAGCGAGCGAGGTCCTCATTCACTTTCTGGCAGTAAGGGCACTCATAGTCCGCAAATTCGACAATCTGAACAGGAGCGTTCACCGGGCCAAGCCGCGGTGCGTCCCCCACCTCGACATGAGCTTTAGGCTGGTCCAGTTCAACCACGACGCCATATTGGCCTCGAAGTTCAGCAATATAAGCGTCATGCGCCTTCTTAATGCGAAGTTGGTGCACCGTGTCGATGATTTTGCTTCGGGCCGACTCATAGGACTCGTCGGTCTGCACACCTTCATAGTAGAAGCGAAGCTGATCTTCCGTCGGTTCTGGTATGTTGCCGGCGACATGGCGCTTGAACAATTCATCGAGCGTCACGCCTTCCTTCTTCGCCTGCAGTTCCAATAGTTGATTGTCAATGAATTCATCGAGCGCATCTCGCTCGGCAAGATAGTACTTGTACTTGGCTTGAAGCAATCTTCCGGCTTCCTTGTCCTCCAACTCATGTGTCGTCACCTTGGTACCGGCAATTTCGGCGACTACAGTAGAGTCATTCTGGCCAACGGCTGGGACGGAAAAAGCGCCTAGAGCCATTCCCAATCCAAGCGCGATCAGAGTGTATTTGTTCGACATTGTGAAGATTTCCTCTCTTTCAAAAAAGGGATTTTTTGAGAATCAAGAGGGGGAGGGCCCAGACGCCAAGCATACCACACCGGGCGTCCGGGGTATTCGGGATTTACTTACTTCCGTAAGACCAAAGACTAGAAGTCGTGGTCTTCCGGCGTGCAGGTGCAAGGCAGTCCGCTCAACAGCGAGTCATAGTAGCAGAGGTTCTGCAACAGTGTTTCTTCTGCGCCGCCCAGGTTCGCATCAGCGAACTTGGTCTCGGTGATGGCATACGTGTTGGCTTTAACAGCCTGGATGTGCGTCGCGAAGCCACGGAGTCCGGCCGTCGGGATAACGTTGGTCGGGTCCAGAGACGAGGACGAAATGACCTTGATCACGCCACGAGTCGGCACTTTGCCGGTCAGGGGGTTCGCGGTCAGGTTGGTCTTCACGTCTTCCGAGAGCAAGCCGTCAGGCGTGATCTGGCAGGCGCAGCATTCCGTCAGTTCCTGGCTGTCATCGAACACATAGAAGGCTGCCCAGAGGTTGCCCGCTGTGTCGCCATCGTTGATGAAACGAACCGTTGCGTCCGGCGCAGCGGCTACGTTGTTGGCAAAATAGGAGACAAAATAGACGCTATTGTCGCCCGTCGAAGTTACGGCCTGAGCCGCAGCAGTTCCAGCGATGCCCAGCAACAGGGCGATCGCCAGCATCAAAAGACTTGCTTTTTTCATGGTTATTGATCCTCCTCTTGGATACGCCGGACGCTGGGGGGAGGTCAGCTGTGGCGCTTGGGGAACTTTAACCTATCGTGAGTTCTTTACAATTCTCCACGTGGCTTAGCCGAAAAAACTAGTTAAACAAACTAATTCTTCTGGGTAGTCTCGCGGGTTACCACTACGCACAGGATTCGTGCAGGAAGCCGGTTGCGCTGAAACTGGGAATCCATTCGGAAGCTCTTACCGTTATTGCGGTGGAGCCTCCTGTTGGGCCTTCTCAAGTATTTCCTTACCCTTCGCCTTCATGAGTTCCCCTAGAGCCTCAGGGGATAAGCCCTGCGGGGGAGGTGTCAGGCTACTGTCGTACTGGGGCGGCAAAACGGACGGCCCGGGTTCTGGTGGTTTCCAATAGGGCGAGGCTTGAGGTTGGGGCGGGGAAACCGAGGCGGTACTCGGACCGTCCGTTTCCGGCCGTTGCAGCGATAGCAGGACCTGCGTGGGGTCATCTGGGTGTTGCGGGGAGTTGACGATGATGAAATTAAAATGAGAACCATTCAGCAGTTGCGTCAATATATCGTTTGCGCGTCCCGGGCCGCTGTGCTCAACGATGCGCTCCTGGCCGCTTCCGGGTGGAACGTCGATTGTCGCGCCGGTCTTCTCCGCCACCAGCTTCAGTACATCGGCCAGAGTCGCGTTTTCCGCATTAATCGTGAGCCGGCCGTTTCGATAAATGACCACGGGCGCATGTTCGACGACTGCACCCGTTTCCCCTTGCGCAGCGCTACCCTCAACCGGCAACGGG
Source organism: uncultured Acidobacteriaceae bacterium (assembly GCA_963821295.1). Classification (GTDB taxonomy): domain Bacteria; phylum Acidobacteriota; class Terriglobia; order Terriglobales; family Acidobacteriaceae; genus Acidiflorens. Next base: position 72,173 of record CAWGDB010000010.1, read on the forward strand.
GACAGGATCGCGCCGCCTGGAGTGTGGCTTCCAGCTACTCCTGACGGAGTTGACGAGGTCCGCATGATGGTCAGGGGTGGCTGCTCGACCTTGCGTGCGACCTCCGACTTTTCAGCCACCGGAGCGGGGGCAACAGCCTGGGGCATTGGAATCTCGATGCGGGTGGAAGGGGGCAATTCCCGCACGACTGGGGACGCTGCCACCACACCTGACAGCGGGGGCGATTTGACGACGCGAGCAACATCCCTTGGTTCGAGCGCTGGCGGGGCAGCGACAACTCCCCTGGGCAGGGCGTACTCGGCGTGGGGAGACTGGCCCAGATCTCGGGCTAGCGGAGCAGCCGCAACGGCCTGTGGCAGTGGAGGCGACACGGCGCCGCGAGCAATGTCCAACGGTTCGACGGTTGGAGGGGCGGCGATGATTTGGTGGGGGAGCGCGTACTCGACGGCAGGCGCGCGATTCGACTCTTGGACTACGGGCGCAGCCGCGACCACGTTCGGCAGCAGCGTCAAATCGACGTTACGAGCGATATCCCGTGTTTCAACCGCCGGCGCGACGTCAACTGCTTGCTCGGGAAATGAGGTCTCGGGGCGGGAGCGATGACCCAGGTCTTGGGCCGCAGGAGCGGCCGCTACCGCATGTGGCAGCGGCAATTCGACGATGCGAGCATCGTTCCATGACTGCACTGTTGGCGGAGCGGCGATGATTTGCTCGGGCATCGGGACTTCGACGCGGGAGGAATGGCTCAATTCTTGAGCTGCTGGCGCTGATGCGACGATATGCGGCGGCGGCAATTCCAGGGTGCGAGCAGCACTCCATGGTTTAACTGCCGGGGGAGCCGCGATCACTTGCTGGGTCGCCGCCGCGAATTCGACTGCGGGTGTGCGGTTCAACCCGATGACCACTGGGGCAGACGCTACTACGTGGGGCGGCGGAGGCACGTGGGCGTTTCGGGCCACGTCCCATCTTTCAACCGCTGGAGCGATGCCAACTGCCTGCTGAGGCGGCGGATTTTCGAGTCGGGGGCCACGGTCCAAGTCCTGAATCGAGGGCGGAGCCGCTACGACGTGCGGCGGCCGAGGTGGTTCGACGATGCGAGCTACTTCCCATGCTCCGAGCGCCGGAGGCGCGGCCACGATTTGCTGGGGGAACGACTTTAATTCGCTATGGCGGGAAATGTCCGGGCGTTCCACCAAGGGCGTGGCAGCCACCGCCTGCTGGGGCATCGGAACCTCGACGCGACGCGCAGAGTTCAGATCATGGACGACTGGAGCGGCTTCGACCGCCTGCGATCGCAGTAATGATTCGGTCCTGCGGGGCATGTTCTGTCTTTGAACGACAGGGTCCACCAATGTTTGCGGTCCGCCGGTGGAAAACTGCACAGAACCAGCATTTACATTCGTGGCAGTAGTGGTCTCGAGCCGAATCTCTGTCAATACCGAATATCTGGGATCGGAAACTAGAACGCCCTCCAAAATAACGACCCGCGGGCGTGGAAGCGAAGACGGCGTGCGGTATATCCCCTGGTCGTCGATAGTCCCGCATGAGGCGCCCGAACAACCGAGCCCGGAGACGTTCCAGCGTACCGCGACCGGTCTTCCCTCAGAGTCGGTCACATCGAACCGCTGAGCTTTATTTACGGGAAGAGTTGCGCCATTGGGGTGGATGACAAATCTGCGCGGAACCGCACGCATAGATCGATGAACAGTCAACTTTTGCGGGATGGTCGACGTTGATGCAACGCCGATCGAGGCCAGCAACCCGACTGTTATGATAACGCGAGCCACGTCCCCTATGCGGGAAAGCGATTCCAGAATAGACCTCCTGTGCGAGAAAGACATCGCATGATCGCACGTTGCTGGACTGTTCTTTCGCATAACCGACCCACTCGGCGCTCAGTCGCTAACCGGTAAGAGAAGCCGATTGGCGGTTTGGATAGAGTTTCTCATCCACGCTGCTAGGGGAAGTCTACAGCGGAATAGCTAGGGGAGGAAAGAACTTCGGAGGAGTAAACCCCTCCAGGAGCGTACCGCCGGGAACAAAATGGTCACTTGGATACTGTGGGCAAAATTCCATCATGTACCCATACTTCGACCTCCCGGCCAGTTCATAGCGCTGAGGCATGTACAGTTGACCACGCGGGACTCCAGGCGGCAATTCCACTATTGGACTAGCCTGTTTGTGTAGGCCATTAGTGGGCTAATCCTTTTGGAGTAGCACAAATGCACTGACCCTGGGCCCCGAATCCCTGCTTGACAAATTATGTCACGTGTACGATACTGCCCCGAGTAGTTTTTTAAGTTCCTGTGTCGTTCTTGCTCTTGTGCATCGCACTCCCCTCCTGAGCCAGAACTCAATTACGAATTCTTTGGTGCAGTGTGAGCGGAATAGGTCTGGTTACGCCCCCAAACACAGGCCGATGCAAGTTACCCATTCAGGAGAGCGCCGTGTCAATGGTTCCGAGCGCCAACGGCTTTTTACTGTTGGATAGTTCATTGAATCTGATTGCAGCGAACCAGCCCGCCCTTCAAATCCTTTGCTTCCCCAGCCAGGCGGACCGGATCAAACAACCCAAAGTCTTTGTTGCTGACCGCGTGCGCACCACCCTCGTGGACCACCAGCATCAGGGCGGACCCGCTTTCGTCAGGGAGTTTAAATCGGGGAAGCGGCAGTATATATGTAAGAGTTTTCAAGTTGACTGTCATGTGCAACCCTCCATGCAGGCCGCCTTCGCGGTACTCCTGGAGCGGAATGCAGCGAGCAGTTTCTCTGCGCTTACGGAAATCTCGGAAGAGTTTGCCCTAACCCAGCGAGAGCGTGAAACCGTGGAGTTTCTCTTGCAAGGTTTCACCAGCAAAGAGATCGCGAACCGCATGAACATTAGTCCGAACACGGTAAAGGCGTTTCTTCGTCTGGTAATGGTCAAAATGAAGGTTTCAACGCGTTCTGGAATCGCTGGGAAGATTGCCGGTTCGAGGCCAAACAACTGAGTATTGCGCAATCGGGGTTAGTCCGATTGAAGAATTTACATAACCGGCGATTTGCGGCATGATGCCATGCTGTGACGTACCTCCCAGATAGAGAACGACGGCAGCATGAGCGTTTCCCGCAAGTGTTTGAAGTCCATGCGCGGAGTTTGCTCTCGGGTCAAACACCCGGTCCTCTGCCTAAGGAATTTGGCGGGCGCATTCACAATCTCAGTAACGGCGGCGTTTGCATTCTGAGTTCATGCCCGCTCCAGGCTTCGATGTTCGTGTGCTGCAGTTTCCCGGCGTCAGATGTTCCCGTGTCGATTCCTACGCTGATGCAGGTACGATGGACCGCCAAGCGGGGGAATAAAGCCAAGAGCTACATCAGCGGCCTTCAATTCGTGGTCTAGGAGTGCCAAGCAGTTTTTCCAACCACCTCATTTATTTATTATTTTTCCTCCTGACCGAGCAACTAGCCCGAATGGATTAGTAGGAGTAATCCGTTTGGCTAGTCTTATTGGTTAGCCGCAGGCAGAAAAGCCCCCGGTGTCGAAGCTCTCGTTGGCTGCGGTTGCCGACGGTATTCCCCGGTCGGAGCGTTTTGAGCGTCGAGACATCAACCGTAAATTCCAGCCACTATCTCACCATCAATCGCTGTATGCGCTGAGCACGGCCGGTCTGGTTATCGCAGTCGACTACCACAGCGCACAGGCGCACATCGCCCACAGCCGCTTCGAAGCGCGCAGGCATTCCGGTCAGGAAGCGTTCGATCACTAACTCTTTTTTCACCCCGATCACGCTATCGTAGGGGCCCGTCATGCCGACGTCGGTGATGTAGGCCGTCCCCTTCGTCAGGATGGTTTCGTCTGCAGTCGGGATGTGGGTGTGAGTGCCTACCACGGCAGTGACTCGCCCGTCGAGGTACCAACCGAAGGAAACTTTTTCGGAGGTGGCCTCGGCGTGGAAGTCCACAAACACGATGTTGGCCGTGATCTGTTCCAGCAGGCGATCAGCGAATCGATAGGGATCATCGATGGAAGCCATGAAGACGCGGCCCTGCAAATTGACCACGGCGTATGGGATGCCTTTTTTTTGACCCTCGTAAACTCCCCAACCTGGGAGGCCGGCGGGAAGATTCGCCGGACGCAGCAACCTCCGCGCCGGACTATGCGGGTTGCCGTCGGCCATCTGGAAGTATTCGATGATTTCGCGCTTGTCCCAGACGTGATTGCCGGTCGTCATGACGTCGATGCCCAGATCGAAAAGCTCTTCTGCGAGCGGAGGCGTGATGCCGAATCCAGCGGCGGCATTCTCGCAGTTGGCAATAACCAGGTCGACGGAGTACTGCTTGACGAGGTCTGGCAGACGTTCCTTGACGATCGTCCGGCCGGGACGGCCAAAGATGTCGCCGATGAATAGAATGTTCAAAGTCGGTATCCGTTGGTCGGTCGACGGTGATCAGCCACTTTTTTTCGCACACGCCAACTCTATTCGTCCCACCAAATTGTGATGGTATCACGCAAAAATCGAAGTACTGGCATTCGGGCTTTGGCTACTGGCTGCTGATTTCCGCGGTCTTAAGGAAATCATAATTTCCAGAGGAATTCAGAGGGAGGTTTTGCACGCGCCTGGAATGCACCAGAACATTGTCGAGAAACCACAGGTCAATGTTGGGCAGGTCGGTGGCGAGGATCAACTGGATCTCAGCGTAGATTGGCTTTCGTCGGGCGAGGTCGGTTTCGGCGCGGCCCTGATCGATCAGGGCGTCGATCTTCGGATTAGCGTAATAGCTGCGGTTCGCGCCGTGAGGCGGGAATTTACCGGAATGGAACGCGTATTCGAAGATGTCAGGGTCTTCATTGCCGCCAATCCAGCGCAGAGAATAGACCTGATAGGCGCCGCTGGTGACGTCAGCAAAAAAGGTGGCGAATTCAAAGGTGCGGATGTCGAGCGCGATGCCAACCGTTCGCAATTGCTGCTGAAGTACGGCGACCATCAGGCGCGTCGTCTCCTCGGTTGAAGTCTTCATCGTGAGGTGGAACCGAACCCCATTAATCACTGGGTAGCCCGCGTCATCCAGAATCTTCTTCGCTTTGTCCGGAGCATATTCATACTTCGGCACGTCGGGGTTGTACGCCCAGCTTTGCGGTGGAAGAATGCTGTTGGCGGCTTGCGCAAGTCCGCGCCAGAGGTATTCGATCATCGGCCGACGGTCAATGGCATAGGCAATCGCCTGGCGCACGCGGACATCGCGCAGGATGGGATCGCGCAAATTGAAGGCAAGATAGTTGAGAACAGTTCCGGGCGCATGTTCGACTTCGAGGTTGGGCTCCTTCTCGAGCGCAAGTACCATGTCGGAGGTCAGCGCATTACTGGCTATGTCGGCGCTGCCTTTACGCAGTTCGAGGGCGCGAGTGGTTGTGTCGGGCACCACGGTGAAGCGTAGCCGCTCGACATGCGCCTTCTGGCCCCAATAAGCGTCGTTACGCTCAAGGACGACCTCTTTGTCTGGCTCCGCGCTGACAAAGCGGAACGGCCCGCTACCCACTGGTTGGGTGGTCATATCGGTCAGGCTTCCGTAAGGGACAACACCCATCGCGCCATCCGATAGATTCCAGAGCAAGGTCGAAAAGGGCTCCTTCAGGTGAAACACGACGGTGTAATCGTCAGGAGCGTCGACGCGATCTACATACCGGTAAGCTGCTGCGCGGGTGCTGCGAATCTTTCCCTGCAGGAGGGAATCGAAGGTCCATTTCACATCGCGCGAGGTAAGCGGCCGGCCATCGTGAAAGCGGGCTCCGTGGCGGATATGGAAGACATAAGTCAGGGGATCTGGAATCTGCCAGCTTTCCGCGAGCGCGGGCGTTACATTCAAATGCTCATCGCGGTCGAGCAGATCGTCGAAGATGAGCGCATCAATGCGTTCCGATTGTGCGTCGATACCGACGCGTGGATCGAGATTCGTTGGACTGCTTTCAATGATCATGACCAGCGTGTTGGGGTCGGGGCGCTGCGAGCAGGATAGGAGCGAAAACAACAAGGCGGCAACTAATCCCCAACCGATTGTCATCCTGAGCGAAGCCAGGGGCTTGCTTTGTTCACGGTCAAGCCACTCCGCGTTACGCATAGGAGATCTTTCCAAGGATCGCCGCGCGCTTCGCGCCCGTCGCGGACGGAATGTTCGATGGGCGGCGATGCCAGGTCTCATGAGCGAGAACAGCGAACGCAATCGCTTCTTTGGCTTCCGTTGGAATGCCGAATTCATCGGAGAACCGAAGCTCGATTCCGAGCGGCGCGAGTTCGGCCCGCAACATGCCCATCAGCGTCGGATTCTTCGCCCCGCCGCCCGAGACGATTAGTTCACGATAGCCCTTCCGGCGGGAGAGTACAAAGCGTTGGATCGCGTCCGCAATGGATCGTGCCGTCAACGCCGTTGCTGTCGCCACTACGTCGGGCCTGCCTGCGCCGCGACAAAGCTGCAGGAAACGGCCTGCATACTCGCGCCCGAACTCCTCGCGACCCGCGGTGCGCGGAGGTCGTTGCCGGAAAAATGGAGCGCGCAGCAACTGCCCGATCACAGTTTCCATTACTTGTCCGGAGGCTGCTAACTTGCCATCGCGGTCATACGTCCGATCAAAGAGTTCCTGCATGACGGCATCGATGACCATGTTGCCCGGGCCCGTGTCGAATGCGACGACCTGGCGTGACGTCGCCCCGGCTGGAATCGCCGTTAGATTCGCGATACCGCCAATATTCTGTGCAATCCGTCCCACGCTCTGGTCGCGATAGAGAAAGTAGTCTAGGAATGGCACCAGTGGCGCTCCCTTGCCGCCCGCCGCCATGTCAGCGGGGCGAAAATCGGAAACCACCGGCACGCCCAGCCGGGCCGCCATCACTGCGCCTTCACCGCTTTGCCACGTAACGGCAAGCTTGCGTCCCAGAAAGGGCGCGGATACTCCCTGGTGATAAAGAGTCTGGCCGTGACAACCAACCAGGTCAGGTTTCGCACGATGCTTACGGGCAGTCTTCACGACCGCGTCCGCGTAGAGTTCTCCCAGCAAGAAATTCAGCCTCGCCAGATCCGCGACGCTCGCCAGTTCCGCATTCATCATTTCCAGAATCGTGCGCCGGACCGGGGCAGGGAACGGGAATTCTTGATGGGCGAGAAGAGTAAACTCCTGAGGTTTGTGCTTGTGTGGTAACGGTCCTTTGGCCCGTCGACGACCGTCAGCGGCAAAATGCACCAACGCCACATTGATGCCGTCTGCCGACGTGCCGCTCATCACGCCGGCAACAATCATGCGCCGCGCTCCGCGTCATTCAGCAGAGCATGGTTCAGGGGCACATGGTCGAGGGTGGCAAGCCGGATCTCCTCGCCGAATTCCCACAACTGCCGCGTTAGCTTTTCGACCTTAGCTGCCCCAGGAGCTGGTCTCCGCGATGGGGGCAGATGTTTCTTCTTGAATGCCAGGACGCGCCGCGCCGATTCCTGCACGCGGCGCGCAAAGCCTCGATCGCGCTCGGCCTCGATGATAATCGCTTCAAGTGCGTCGCCGGATGAAATCTTCCCGATGGCAGATCAAAGCTAAATCGCCTCCCGCGCGAATGTGCCCGATTGCTGCCTGCTCGATCGGAGCCGCGGCCAGCACGCCGCCCATCTCCAGATCGTCGGAGCAGACGAGGCCGCGGTAGCCGATCTTTTTGCGCAGAATGTCGGTGATCCATTTCTTCGAAAGCGAGGCTGGCTCGCGGCCTTTGGTGACTGCCGGGAACGCGGCGTGCGAGATCATTACGAACGGCAGTTCGTGCCGCATGATTCGGTAGGGCAAGAGGTCCTGCTCCCACAACTTCTTGAAAGACTTGTCGACGCTAGGCAGTTCGTGATGAGTGTCGAGATTCGCTTCGCCGAGCCCGGGGAAATGCTTGCCGCAGCCGAGGACTTTGGCATCGCCAAGTCCGCGCAGGAATTCGCGCGCGTAGGTGATAGCTTTCTTTGGGTCGGCTGACACGGAACGGGAACTCATTACCGATTTCGAAGCCTCGAGTGCGAGATCGAGAGTAGGGGCAAAGTCTACGTTGAAGCCGAGCGAGCGGCAGTTTTCTCCGATGACGCGCCCATGCTTGCGAAAGAGCTCGCGATCGCCAGTGGCGAAGACGTCGGCGGCCGAGGGGGCCGAACCGATCACGTTGCGCAAGCGGTCCACCTGGCCCCCTTCGAGATCCACGCAGGTGAAGAGCGGCGTGGCCACACACTTCTGGCATTCGCGCAGCAGGCGGTGCGTTTGAGCGGCGCCAGTAATGTTGCGGGCGAAGAGGATCACACCGGCAGGCTGGATGGTCGCGAGCAGGGAAGCGAGACGCGGCGACATCTCGATGCCGTCAAAGCCGATGATGAGGGGTTGGCCGATGTGCATGCGCGTAGTTAGGAGTCACTGCCTCCCGGTCATTCGGACGGATCCCGGATCATTCAATCTGCTTCTTCAACTCCGCCAGCAAGTTTAGCGCCTCCAGCGGCGTCAGCCGGTTCAAATCTACTTCGCGTAACTTTTCTAGCACTGGCTGCGACAGCGGCGTGAAGATCGTCAGTTGCGTTGGGCGATCCGGCTCCGCACCAGGAGTCAGGTGTCCGGTAACGCGGCGCTCGGCGGACTCATGTTCCGCCAGCACTTCGCGGGCGCGCACTACGACTTCGTTCGGCAACCCGGCGAGCTTGGCGACCTCGATGCCATAGCTGCGATTGGCTGCGCCGGGCTCAACTTTGCGCAAAAAGACTACGCCTCCACCTGCCTCCTTTACCGAGACGTGGTAGTTCTTCACGCCGCTTAACTGCTCGGCGAGTTCGGTTAGTTCGAAGTAGTGCGTCGCAAAGAGAGTTTTCGCATGCACGTGAGCATGGAGATATTCGACGGCGGCCCAGGCAATCGCCAGGCCGTCGTAGGTCGAGGTGCCTCGGCCGACTTCATCGAGCAAGATCAAAGATCGCGCAGTCGCGGTGTGGAGGATCGCCGCCGTCTCGGTCATTTCGACCATGAACGTTGAGCGGCCGCGGGCCAGGTTGTCGCTCGCGCCGATGCGGGTGAACACACGGTCTACGATGCCCAGCCTCGCCGAGCGCGCGGGAACGAACGAGCCCATCTGCGCCATGATCACGATCAACGCCGCTTGACGCAGATACGTGCTCTTGCCGCCCATGTTCGGGCCGGTAAGGACGACGATATTGTGCGTTTCCGAGTTCAAGAAAAGATCGTTGGAGACAAAGCGTTCGCTTCCCGCTGCCAGTTCCTGCTGCTCGATCACCGGATGGCGCCCGTCGATGATCTCGAGATCGCTCGACTGCTCCGGATTCTCATGAAAGGTCGGCCGGCAGTAGTTGCGCAGGGCCGCGATGTGTGCCAGGCAAGCGAGCACGTCGACTTCGGCCAGTGCAAGCGCGGTCTGGCGGATGCGTTTGGCCTCGGCGGCAATCGCGGATCTCAGTTCGGCAAACAGGCGGCGCTCGATCTCGACAATCTTTTCTTGTGCGTCGAGGATCTTCGATTCATACTCTTTCAGCTCTGGAGTCGTGAAGCGTTCGGCATTGACCAGAGTTTGTTTACGTTCGTATTCGGTGGGCGCGTTTTGCAGATTCGCTTTTGAGATTTCGATGTAGTAACCGAAGATCGAATTGAACTTTACCTTGAGCGAGGTAATGCCTGTGCGCTCGCGCTCGCGCTGCTCGACCTGCGTCAGATATTGCTTCGAGTTTCGGCTAAGGTCGCGCAGTTCGTCGAGATCCTTATCAACTCCTGCAGCGATCACGCCGCCATCGCTCAGGGTAAGAGGAGGTTCGGAAACGATCGTCTGTTCGATTTTCTGGCGCAGATCGCCCAGTTCGTCGAGAGATGCGTGCAGTGCGGTGAGGCGGGCAGACGACAATCCAGCTATTGCGCTGCGGACTTTGGGAATCCGCACGAGCGACGCGGCCAGCGCCAGAACATCCCGAGGATTTGCCGTCTCCAGAGTTACGCGACTGAGGAGTCGTTCCAGGTCGAGAATTCCGTCGAGTGTTCGCCGCAATTCTTCGCGCCTGACAATATCTTTCACCAGCGCTTCCACCGACTCCAATCGGGCGTTGATCTCCGCCGCCTCTACCGACGGACGAAGCATCCAGGCCCGTAGCAGACGCTTGCCCATCGGCGTTACGGTCGCATCCAGACAGCGGAACAGCGTTACGCCATTATCGGTTCCAGCAAAGAGAGGTTCGATTAATTCCAGATTGCGCACTGTGACTGCATCGAGTACCAGGCAGTTCTGGCGCTCATAGAAGCCGATGCGGTCGATGTGATCGAGCGTGCCACGTTGGGTGGAGCGGATGTAGTACAGAATTGCTCCCGCGGCGGAGGCGGCTGCCGGTTTTCCCGCCAAGCCAAAGCCCTCCAGCGATAGCACGCCGAAATGATTCTCAAGCAACGGCATCGCGTGGTCGGGAGCAAAGATCCAGTCATCCAGGGGAGTTTCGGTCCAGCCCGCCTCGTGTCGACCCGGCGTTACCGCTGCTGCTGATCCCTTGGCAGATGACCGCACAGGAGTCCTCTTTGTATCTTCAAACAGTGGCGCAGACGATCCATAGAGGAGTTCTTTGGGACGCAATTGTTCAAGTTCTTCCTGAATGCGCTGCCCGGCAGCCTGCCCGGCAAACTCCGTTGCACGGAACTCGCCAGTCGAGAGATCGAGAGCGGCGAACCCTACGCGATCTACTACGGTTGCGACGGCGGCAAGAAAATTATTGTCCTCGGCGTTGAGTGAAGAGTCGGCGGCTGTGCCGGGCGTGACCACGCGCGTCACTTCTCGTCGCACCAAGGTCTTTGCCAATCGCGGATCTTCCACCTGTTCGCAGACTGCTACTTTGAAGCCACGGCGAATAAGCTTGGCGATGTAGCCTTCGGCGGCATGATACGGGACTCCGCACATGGGGATGTCGACACCTTTTTCTTTGTTGCGCGAAGTTAGAGTGATCTGCAACTCGCGGGCGGCGAGAATGGCATCGTCAAAGAATAATTCGTAGAAGTCCCCGAGCCGGAAGAAGAGCAGAGCATTGGAGTGCTCTTTCTTGATCGCGGCATATTGCCGCATCAATGGCGTGGAGGGATCGGACATTAGAGCGATGGGTAATTTGTAATTTGTAATTGGCTAATTTGCAATCTTATCGAGTCAATCCATTTGACTCCGGTCTCGCGTTTTGTTCTTCTTACGTCCATGGAACTCCGCAAAGATCCCATCACCCGTTCCTGGGTGATCATCGGCGATGATGTCGCCGAACCCGCTCCACGTGCGCAAGCCTGCCAGTTTTGCAGTTTGTCCGCCGAGTCTGCGCAGGTGGTCGCCACACTGCCCGGCCTGAGCGGGAATCTCTGGTCGGCACGCTCGGTCGTCCATCCGCAGGCGCTTTATCACATTGAGGGCGAAGCCGCTCGCCGCGGCGAAGGCTTATATGATCGCATGCGAGCGGTGGGCGCCCACGAGGTTCTGGTCGAAAATCCCCGCCATGATGGGCATATCTGGAATGCCACCGACACCGAAGTGGAACAGTTCCTGCGCCTGGCCGCGCTGCGTATCCAGGACCTGAAACGCGATGCTCGACTCAAATACGTCAGCATCTTCAAGAATCACGGAGACGGCGCCGGTCAGGATTTTGATCACCCCACGTCGCAACTCACCGCAACTACCTTTGTGCCGCGCCGCGTGCTTTACGAACTGCGCGCCGGACGCGACTATTTTCAAAGCAAGGAGCGCTGCGTGTTTTGCGACATCATCGCCCAGGAAGAACGGCAGAATACGCGTGTGCTCGAAATGCGTGGGGAGTATGTTGCCCTATGTCCGTATGCTCCGCGCGTTCCTTACGAAACCTGGATTTTGCCGCGGACGCATGAGGCCGCCTTCGAGAGCACGGCGACTTCGCGCGTCAGCAATATGACAGACCTGGCCGCCCTGCTGCGACGCACTCTGCAACGTATTCTTACCGTGGCTGAGTCCTTCCACCTCGTGCTCCACACCTCACCCAATAGCCAGCATCCTTCTGAGGCGCTCGGTTACTGGCAGACGCTCGATGACGACTACCACTGGCACATCGAGATCCTGCCCATTCTTGAAGCCAAAGCAAGGTCCTATACTTTTAAGGAGACTTATTATTCTCCCCTTACGTCCGAGACCGCTGTCAAGCGTCTACGCGAGGCAAAACTTTGATCCACGATACTGAGCGCCCAATCGCGATAGCTCCATTGAAAAGAACAATCGCCGCCTTCCTCGCCGTTGCGTGCGCACCGTTGGCCTACGGGTCCATCTTTTCTATGTTTGTGCTCTCTTTGGGCATTTCAGCCGGCGGGCAAACTCCTGCTCCGCCTCCCAGCGAGAAGCAGCAAGTGCTCTGGACGAAGTTGGAGAAATCCATTCTGGATGTCGACCGTAATCTCGACGGTGTAATGGGTGTCGCCATCGTCGATCTCACCGACGGCCATCGCTACCAGTTGCACGCCGATGACGTTTTTGCGCAAGCCAGTTCGATTAAGATTTGCATTCTGGCCGAGCTCTATCGCCAGGCTCAGCAAGGCAAACTCAAGCTCACCGACTTGTATACCGTGAACGCCGGCGATCTGGTGCAGGATAGCGACATTATGGGTGGCCTCACGCCCGGCGTCACCCGGATCACGTTGCGCGATCTGGCCACGATGATGGTCGCCGTGAGCGATAACTCGGCCACCAACGTTCTAATCGACCGCGTCGGCATGGACAACGTCAACGCCTTCCTCAGCTCGCAGGGCCTCGTGCATACCCGGCTGCAGCGCGAGATGATGGATGTCAAAGCCGCCGCCGAAGGCCGGGAGAATATTTCCACTCCGAACGAGATGATGAAGTTGCTCGAATCCCTTTACCGTGGAGAAATTCTCAACAAGCAGATGACCGACGATTTCTTTAAGGTCCTATCCACCCACAAGGACAGCTGGATTCCGCGGCTTCTTCCCGACGGCTTGAAGATTGCGGACAAACCGGGCGCCCTCGAAGGCGTACGCAACGATTCCGGCGTCGTCTTCGCCGACAAGAGGCCCTATGTAATCTGCGTAATGACGAGCTACCTGCGCAACGAGCGCGATGGAGAAGAAGCCATCAGTAATGTTTCGCTCGACGCATGGCGTATGTTCGACCGCCTAGGGCGTGCCAGTGAATACGGCCGTGTGGTGTCGACGGCCAACAGTGGTCATTAGTCGCTGATCGCCGGTCGTTGGCAAATTCCGGAATCGTCAAACGCGTAGCGGAAGAATTGGTTCCGTAGATAGTAAAAAGAGATTGGTACTCGATCATCGCGAACGACTAACGACCGACGACCGACGACGCTCATCATGACTGTCCGCCGACTCAAAACCTATGCTGGATCACAGGGATATGTGTACCAGTATTATTTCGTTGGTAAACGCCTTGCCGCTGATTCCACGGAAGCAACAGAATACATCTTCGATGTTACGTCCGATCGCAAACTGACCTACTCCGTTAGCGTCCTCCTTCCGCGTTCGGTTGTTCTGGGATGGGCGGAAATCCACCGGCGCGCTCTGAGCGATTCCGAGCAGTACGCCGCCGTCAAACTGCGACTTTTCCGTGCCTTCGACGAGGTCGAAGACATGCAGGCTGAGGGCCGGCAGTTGCTGATTGACGCGCCATTTCTCGAAGAAGGGCTGGCGTCGTTGGGCGTTGAATAATCGCATTGTGATGGGCATCACATGCACTTGTGATAACGCCCGTTTTCCCGCGCCCCACGTGCGCGGCAAACTATAATTGCCACGGAGGGGTGGGGCAGGTATCCTCCGGTCGGGGCGGGCACCAAGACTTTTATGACGCTGATCTGGCTACGGGTTGCGCTGGTCTTTTACGCGGTGGGATTGCTCTATGCCCTGGTTGCGCTCACCCGTACCTCCGAAATTCTCAGCAAGATCGCCCTCCATGCCTCGTATCTGGGCATGGTTTTTCATCTGGTTTCGCTTACCGAAGCCGTCGTGCAAAGCGGGCAGCTCACCTCCGCCTCGATTCATAACTCCGAATCCCTGCTGGCTTTTCTGATCATGGTCGTTTTCATGATTGCCTACCTGGTATATAAGACGACGACCCCGGGTATCGTGATTTTCCCACTGGTTTTTCTGTTGACCTTCGTGGCTGCCACAGGTCAACAGCCTTTGGTCTTCACTTCGGTTGCCGTCCGGCGCGGATGGCTCTTCGTTCATATCCTGATGATTTTCACGGGCTACGCAGCACTGTTCCTGAGTTTCGGCGCCAGCATTCTTTACCTGCTGCAGGAGCGCGCCCTGAAGTCGAAGTCTTCGAGTGGAATGTTTTCGCGCCTACCCGCTCTCCAGGTGATCGACGATATCGGCTATCGCTCCCTGATGCTGGGCTTTCCATTCATGACGTTGGGCTTGATTGCAGGCTCGGTGGTTGCCGAATCGGCGTACGGCCGAGTTGACTTCTTTGATCCCAAGATTCTGCTTTCCGTCCTGATGTGGGCCGTCTATCTGCTCATGGTATACACGCGTCTGAATGCTGGCTGGCGCGGACGCCGCGCCGCTATGCTCGCCAGCGTGGCTTTTGTGACTGCGATCGTGGCCTGGATCGCAAACTACTTCAGCCCCATGCACAGGTTTATCGCGTCATGAGATTCCAGCTCATTGGCGTGAACCACAAGACCGCCCCGGTCGAAGTCCGGGAGCGCCTGGCGATCCCGGAATCGCGCCTGCCCGATGCCTGCAAGAAACTGGCCGAGCACCCTTCGGTGGCCGAGGGCATGATCGTTTCCACCTGCAACCGCGTGGAGTTTATTGCCAACATGAAGAACGGCACGGGTGATTTGCGCGAGTTCCTGCGCGAATATTTTCAGGTCGATCCCAGCCAGTTTGAAAGCCATCTCTACGAGTTTCGCGAAGACGAGGCCATCCGGCATGTCTTCCGCGTCGCCGCCAGTCTCGATTCCATGGTCGTAGGCGAACCACAGATTCTGGGTCAGGTTAAAGAGGCCTATGCCACGGCTCGTGCGGTGGGAGCGGTGCGCGCCCAACTCGACCAGTTGCTCACCCGCGCCTTTGCGGTGGCCAAGCGGGTACGGACCGAGACAGCCGTGGGCTCGTCATCGGTTTCGATCGCGTCGGTCGCAGTCGAACTCGCCGAGAAAATTTTCGGCAGCCTGAACGGCAAGTGTGTGTACCTGGTCGGCGCCGGGAAGATGAGCGAACTCGCCGCCCGTCACCTGCTGGCACACGGCGCGTCTTCGATCTTCGTCGCCAATCGCACCTATGATCGCGCGATTCGCCTGGCGAACAAATTTGACGGGCAGGCAATCGAATTCAGCCGCCTCCACGACACATGCGACAGCGCCGACATTGTCATTACCTCGACCGGCGCGCCGCACTTTATTTTCCGCCCCGAGCATGGCGAGAAATTTCTTTCCCGCCGCCGCAACCGTCCGATGTTCTTCATTGACATTGCCGTTCCACGTGATGTCGACCCGGAGATGAACAAGCTTGACGGCATCTTCGTCTACGATATCGACGACTTGCAGCAGGCGGTCAGCTCCCACGTGGCGGATCGCAAGAAAGAGGCCGAAAGGGCCGAAGGTATCGTCAACGACGAAGTCGTGAAATTCCACGCTCGTCTCCTGACGCTCGACGTAGTGCCGACCATCGTGAGCCTGCAAGATCATCTCGAAACGATTCGCCAGGCAGAGATCGATCGGGTGCGCGGACGGCTGGGGCCATTGACCACCGACCAGGAAATGGCGGTCGAAGCGCTCACTCGTGGCATTGTCAACAAAATTATGCATACACCCATCAGTACGCTGAAGACGGCAGCCCGCGATCCCGAATCCACCACGGTAGTCGATCTTGTGCGCCGGCTCTTCAACCTTCGTGACCGCGAGAAAGACGGTGAAACAGAGACTGTGGGTCAATCCAACACTCGACCGGGAGCAAAAAACTGATGGCCCGCCTGCGCATCGGCTCCCGCGGCTCGCAGCTGGCTCTCTGGCAAGCGCATCATATTTCCGATCTGCTTCGCGCGCAGGGTCACACGGTGGAACTAGAGATCATTAAGACGACCGGCGACAAAATCACCGATGTTGCTCTGGCCAAGGTTGGCACCAAGGGCATGTTTACAAAGGAGATTGAAGAAGCTCTCGTTGAGAACCGAGTCGATCTCGCCGTCCACAGCTTGAAGGATTTGCCCACTGAACTCGCCTCCGATTTCGAAATTGCCGCCATCACCACCCGCGAGAATCCGCGCGACGTTTTCTGTTCTGTGAAGTTTGCAAACATCGAGGCGCTTCCTCGCAATGCTAACGTGGGCACGAGCAGCCTACGCCGCCAGGCGCAGTTAAAGGCGATCCGCCCCGATCTCAACATTCACCCGCTGCGTGGCAATGTTGATACCCGTCTGCGCAAGCTCGAAGCTGGAGACTACGATGCCATCATTCTCGCGGCCGCTGGCCTGAACCGCCTCGGCAAGACGCAGCTTGTTCGCCAGGTGATTCCGGCTGAGGTCATGACGCCAGCCGCAGGACAAGGCGCTTTGGGCATCGAAATTCGCAGAGGCGATACGAACACCCGCATGCTTTTAGCGTTCCTCGACGACGCGTCTGCGCGCGCTACCACTACTTGCGAGCGCGCTCTGCTCAACAAGTTGGGCGGTGGTTGCCAGGTGCCCATCGGCGCCTTCGCGGAGATGCGCGGCGGCACGCTTCATCTGAGTGGACTCGTGGCGCATCCTGACGGTAAGAAAGTCCTGCGCGAGTCGCGCGATGGTACCGATCCCGTGCGGCTCGGCGAAGAGGTCGGCGAAACGCTCCTAAGCCGCGGCGGTGATGCTATTCTCGAAGAGGTGTACGGCGAAGGCTTCGCCCTGCCACAGCAACCATAAACCAGTTCTCAGTTGTCAGCTCTCAGTTCTCAGTAACCCCGTGAAATCGGATATTTGTCATAGATGTTCCGACGAAGTTACTTTTCGCTAAAGCACATATGATTCTGTTTTAGCTGAGAGCTGAGAGCTGAGAGCTGAGAGCTGAGAGCTGAGAGCTGAAAGCTGAGAGCTGAAAGCCATTTCATGCGCACGCCGAACGAAAATCATCCGCTCACTGGAACCCGCATCCTGGTTGGCCGCGCTCGCCATCAGGCCGGAAGCCTATCGTCTAGCCTGCGCGCTCTGGGCGCCAGTGTGATTGAAATTCCGTTTATTGAAATTCGCAAGCCGCAATCATTTGTGCCGATAGATCAGGCGCTGAATAATCTTGAGACCTATGACTGGCTCATTCTTACCAGTGCCAATGGTGTCGAGGCGATGTGGGAGCGGTTTCGCAAACTCCGCATTACCGGCCGGCATTTGAAGCGTCATTTCAAGAACCTCGAGATCGCTGCCATCGGACCAGCCACGAAGAAGGCTATCGTGAAGCGTGGTTTTAAGGTTCAAATGATGCCGGAAGAATATGTTGCCGAATCGGTTGTGAAGGGGCTTCGGGACAAGGTAAAGGGTAAGCGTATTTTGCTGGTTCGTGCCAAGGTTGCTCGCGACGTGATTCCGGATTCCCTGCGTGACGCCGGAGCGACAGTGGATGTGGTCGAGGCTTACGAGACCGTGGTGCCCGAACAATCGCGGGCGCGTTTGCGCGAGGTCTTCAAGAATAAGGAACGCCGTCCGCACGTTGTCACCTTTACCAGTTCATCCACTGTGCGGAACTTCGCGGAACTGCTCAGCCGGCCAAACGTCGGCGCCTCCAAGTCCGGTGCATCTCGCTCCAGTGCACCCAGGTTTGATGCGTCAATGGCGAAGGCTCTCAGGAACGTTCAGCTCGCTTCGATCGGTCCTATTACCTCGGGGACGCTGCGTGAATTACAACTGCCGGTCTCGATCGAAGCCCAGGAATTCACAATGGGCGGATTGATTCGTGCGATTGTGCTCGCCCGCTACGCCGAGCCTCCGGTTTAGTTCTGTTCGTCGCCGCCCGCTACTCGGACTCAGGCTCCGCTATCCCCATCTGCGGATCGATGGCATCCAGATAGGCCTGCATGTGAGCCTTGCCGTCCGGAGACAAGCCCGTGAACTCGATCCCATTGCCAACTCCCGGATCGCACGTACGCACCACCGCTGCGATGTTGATGTGCTCGGAATCGAGCCAGAAATCCAATCGCACGGTCGTGCCTGCGGGCATTGGCATCATGCTTTCTACATAGCATCCATTCCCGCTCACGTCGGTGGTATTGATGCGGACCGGAGTCTTCATACGCTCATCGCGCAATTCGATGGGGAAGCCGATCTTATGCCGGTAAAAGCGCCGCCGATTCAGGTCCGAAAACGACAGACTGCCGGCGTCTTTCGAAAGATATTTTGTCCACGGGCATTTCTGGTTGGAGAGCAACCGGATGCCCACCTGATTCTTTTTCATCGTGCCGGCGTTGACCACCCAGATCACGGTGCAGCGGGCCTTTTGCTCCTCGCATTCCACGCCGATCACGTCGCCGACCTTGAGTTCGCTCTCCACGCCGTTGAGCAACGCTCCTTCAGAACTGACGTTCTGCGCTCGCGCACGCTGCGAAAAGGCCCGGCTATCGGCAGTGAGTCCCCAGATGCGCACCGGTAGGTCGACCGTAACGCGCGGTTCTGTCGGAGGCTTCGCCATCGTTGTCTTTTGCATTCGGACGCTGCCGATCGGACTATGCCGATGATAACCTATCGGTAACGTCTCCGATATTACATAGTAGCGCCGCTCGGTGCACGACAGGAGCAACACTTTTGGTGCGCTAATCAGGCCTTCGGTTGCGCCAGCTCCCGGTAGCTGATCACGCGGATCTGCTGCTTCGCCAGGAAATCCTTGAGTTCGGGCGACGTGAGCAGCTTGCGCTCCTGTTCCCGAGCCTCGATCAGACGAGTGTGGACGGAGCGCAGGTCGGCGTCCGCGTATCCAGGATGGCAGACCAGTTCCCATGTGCCTTCGGGCAGGCTGGTAAGCGCTTGTTGCAGCAGAGTGGCATCGAGCGAGCCGGTTTCGATCACTCCAATTACACCATCGGGCGCGCGCAACCCGGCGCGCGGTGTCTGCCGGCGAAAGCCACCCGCAAAAGTGTTAAGGATGCGTACCTGGCCATAGCGCTTCAGCAGAGCGCGCTTGCCGGCAAACTGGTGGGCCATGATGGCTTTCATTGGAACGAATGGACTGCGGATGGCGCGCACACCGCAAATCCGCGCGGCGCGCAGCATAGCCGACAGAATTTCAGGGAAGATGTGCGCGTGCTTGTGCGAGTCGAGGTGCGTCACCTCGAGACCGGTGGCCTGAATTTTTCTGATCTGGGCGGTGATCTCCGTCACCAGTTGCTCGCGATCGAAGCCGCCGAGCGTGGCGCGCGCGGCAAAGGCGGAAAGGCTCGCGAAAAACCTTTCAGGTTCGGCCGAGCGGATGGCGAGCAGCGTATCCACGGCTCCGGGCGGCGAGACGGGAGCGCCGTCGGTCAACACGACATGGCATCCGACTGAGAGCCGAGGCAGCGCGCGGGCGGCTTCGACTGCATCGCTGAAGGCGGCGCCGTTGGCCATCAGCGTGGTCGATGATACGACTCCCTCGCGGTGCGTCTCCACGATGGCGCGGTTCACTCCGGCGGTCAAACCGAAATCGTCCGCGTTGACTATTAATTGGCGCACCGGAAAAGTGTAGCAGCCATCGCATCCGGTGTTGGCCTCGCGGAGTCCATGAGGACGCAATCATTGAACGCAACCAAGCACGAGTTTGACCGGCAGGGAAGCGTCCAGTATTCTCAACTTAAGTTTTTCGTCGGCGCGAAACGCTTAATCCTAATTCTTCGCGTCGTTCCGCTTTGGAGCGGGCGGTTAGCTCAGCTGGTTAGAGCGCCTGCCTTACAAGCAGGAGGTCGCAGGTTCGAGTCCTGCACTGCCCACCAACTCCGACAACGTCATGGCGGCTGTGGCCCAAGCCTCGCTCCCGATTATTCAAGTGGGGGCGCTGCAAACCGTATTGGCGGCCGTCAGCTTTCAGGGAAATTGTTTACTGGATGGTAAACCGACGAACTGTCGGGGGGTACCCCTACCCCCCTTCTACGTCAGTATATTAGAATCAGATAGTTAGAGTAAGTCTGACGCCAAAGTATTCAAACTATTTGAGTTAGACTTACTTATTGTAAGTCTTTTGCCTACTATAGCTTAATGTCAATTTTGGTTATTTTCCCGCGTTTACCCCCGTCAAAGTATTACGAAATAAGGAGTTAGAGGCAAAGTCCTGAGCGAAAAGGACTTAACTCCACAATTCGCAGGTCATCTCGGTCAAAGTTTTGGAGACCTTACTCCGATATTTGGTTATTCGCTGTGCTAAGTCAAGCGTGAACTTGCGGGGAGCTCGGCGGTCGAGGAGAAGACTGGAGCTTGCTCGAGCGGCGGGAGTCGGGGATGCTCGCGGGCGGGAAAAAGGCGCGGAGGGTATCCGCGCCTCGGTTTCGACATCTATTTTGATTAGTTACTGAACCGTTAAGTTGAACGTGGGCGTCTTGGTTACCGTTCCCTCTGTCACCGTCACTGTGATTGGATAGGTACCTGCGGGCGTTGGCGTCTGGATATTGATGGTCGCAGTTCCAACCTTACTCCCATCTGCCTGCGAGGTTGCGGTGACCGTCACCGGCCCGGAGGGTACCGAGGTGGGCGCCGTATACAGGCCTGAGGAGCTGATGGTATCCGTCGTGCCACCGGAACTGATCGCCCAGTTCACGGCAGTGTTGCTGGAGTCGTTGGTCACGGTCGGGGTGAATTGCTGAGTCTGTGCGGGTGCGCCACTCAGATTCGGGAAAAGCGTATTTACCGGGGTCGGGCTGACGCTCACGCCGATTGCGGGAATGGTGACCGAAGCGGTCACGGCTGTGCCAGTTGTTGGGGTCGCCGTCACGGTGGCGCTTAGCGGAGTAGTGCCAGTAGTCGGTGCGGTATAGAGGCCACTGGGACTGATCGAGCCAGAACCGGTCGATGACCAGGTCACACTCGTGCTCGCGGTAAATTGTTGGGTTCCGCCCAACTGTACCTGGGCGCTGGTAGGACTTATTGTTACCGGGGCAGGCCCTGAACTACCGCCTCCGCAGGCTACCATGAAGCCCGTCAGAACCAGCATGAGGCAGAGTCCGACGATCTTGTAGCGGCGGGAGATCTTGCGGCCGCTGAGACCGACCAGCACCACGCCCGCCAATGGGAGGGTCAACGGGAGCCAGAGACGCGGGTTCTGGTTCTGGGCTTTCCTCTTTATTACTTTTGTGTCGCCTTCTCGGGCCGTACCGGCAGTGCCTGTGAACGGGCCAGCGGTAGTGATTGTAATCGTCACGGTTTGTGCGCTCCCGGAAAGCGGCGACGCGGGATTGAACGAGCAAGTAGCGCCCGCCGGAAGTCCGGAAGTGCACGAATAGGACACGTTACCGGTGAAGGTGGTGCCGCCCACCGGAGTGAGTAGCATGGTGGTCGTCGTCTTCTGGCCCGGGCTGGCAGAAGTGGGAGGGGTTAGCGTACCTGGCACGGTGAAGGTTCCGTTCACGGTCAGACTGACCGATTGGCTTTGCGTGATGGTCCCGTCAGTTCCCTGGATGGAGAAGTTGAAGGTTCCCACGGTGGCGCTGCCGACCGTGACTGTGAACTTGGCGCCTCCGGAGGTCGGCACGAGCGGGTTGGGCGAGATTGAGCACGTTCCGGGTGCGCCCGAAGTGCAGGAAAGGGTGACATTGCTGTTGTAGCCGTTGACGGCGGTCAGCGCGCCGCTCCACGTGACGTTCTGATTGACTATCGTGGAGGGTGGGGTGGCGGTGACGGCGAGCGTGAAGCTTGGCCCAGTCACTGTGACCTGCGCCGAGGGGCTGGATGCCTGATTGGCATAGTTGGTGTCGCCAGCATAGGTGGCGGTAATGGTATAAGTCCCAGCCTTGCTGAGGGAGGTGGTCAGGCTGGCGACGAGCTGGGCGGTGGTTCCCTGATTGATGTTTCCGGCCGTGGAGGTGTAGGTGGGCGTACCGGTCAGCGCGGTTCCGTTGGCGAGGAAGGTTACGACGCCGGTGGGAGCCACGCCGAAGCTGCCGCTATCGATGGTCGCAGTGACGGTAAAGTTTTGACTGGGGCCTACTGAAGCAGGATTCGCTGTCACGCTGCTGATGGTAGTTGGCGCGGTGGTGACGGTGACGACAACGCTGGTTGTGCTTGCTTTGTAGCTGGGATCACCGCTATAGCTCGCTTTCAGAGTGTGGCTGCCACCGGTGAGTTGAATGTTTTGATCTTCGGTGTAGCCCTCACTGTTCAGCGTGAAAGTACCACCGTCGAGATTGGCATTATTGTCCTTGAAGACGATGGTGCCAGTGGGACACGTAATCAGAGTTGTACGACAGGAAGCGGCAGCGCTATTCAGGACGTCGGCGCGCAGCAGATAGGCATCGAATTGGCCGGTGCCATAGACGACGCTGGTGGAATACGTCGGGTTATCATTCTGGTCAACTCCGGTGACCAGGCCGGGCATGGAGACCGAACTATTCTCAGGGTTGACGGTGACATTGCCCGAAGCAGTCGAGTAGCTGCCGCCGAAGGTGGTGTCGCCGGCGTAGTGGGCGATCACTTTGTAGGTGCCGCCGGGAAGCAGACTAGTGGACCAACTGGCTGTACCGCTGGTTAGAGTGAAACCGTCGAAACCCGGTTTTCCGGGAGTTCCAGGATTGATCAACAGAGCGACATCCCCGGTGGGAGTTCCCGTACCCGTTTGCGGAGCGACGGTGACCGTCACAGGTACCGATGTTGCGCCGTGGGTGATGCTCACGGGATTGCCGCTATTCAAGGTCAAGGTCGTGGTCGAGGGGGTAAAGGTCACCTTGTCCCAATTGTTGACGAGGTTGGCGGCATCGACCGATCCGAGGCCGGTTGCCAGGTCATAGGCCGTTCCAGTAGCCCATCCGGTTAACACGCCGACCGCATCGCTGGGGGTGTTGGTTTGGCAATCGTTCGTACCGGTCGCGCAGGGCATGGAGATGGTGGAGCCGGAAGGAACGTCGTGGAAAGCGTTCGGTTGCTTTGAGGCGAGGCTATACAGAATAAGGCCGGGGATGCCCTGCGGCCCTCCGTTTTTCTGGTTCACCAGGGCCATGATGCCAGCGAAGGCGGGTGTGGAGACTGAAGTGCCACCATAGCCGAGGAAGTCAAAACTGGTCAGATCGCAGGTTCCGCCGGTCTGGTCTTTTTCGCAAATGATGTAGAAGGTTCCGAGAAAGCCGTTGCTGGCGAAGAGGGAAACGTCCGGCAGGTCTCGCGAGTTGTCATTTGGGGTGCTGGTCTGCCAAGTCGGCTTTAGCCAGGCAATACTTTCGCCACCGCTGCCGCCGGCAAATTGCGCGTTGAGCTCTGAGTTGTTACAAACCGCCTCGGTGTTTGCGCCCCAGCCTTGAGTTACGAAGAGGGGGTTTGTGCAGGAATTATCCCAGGTAGTTTCCGGGATATAGGTGCCGGTCTTGACGGACTGTTGGGTTACGGCGGCGTTGGTAGTGTTCCAGTACGTAGACCATTTGTTGTACTGGTTGAAATCGGTCCCGCCGATGGCGGCATTCCATGGAGTGGAGGCGAGCCCGCTGACGTTCAGTCCGTACTGCGCGTCTGGGCCGGAGTCGCAGCCAGCGGCCCCAGTGTCACCGGTTGAGACCATCACGCTGATGCCTTGCGCGGCCGCCTGCTCCCATATTGCACCGTAAAAATCGACGCCGCCCTGCCCCAAGGCTAGCTCGCACTGGCCGTAGCTCTCGCTCATGATGGAGGCCAAGTTGTTGTCTATGATGTAGAGGGCCGAAAGGTCGACACCCTGTTCTGTTTCCGTCGTAGCCGAAGTCACAAAATCAATGGTAGCTCCCGGCGCAGCCGCGCCCGACCACTGGGTGTCAATGTCGGCCTCCGGTTCGTCTCCGGTGAAGCCGGGATCGGGACCGTTGGTAATGATGTTGAGAGTGGGCTGCGGAGCGTGCGTGCCGTCGAGGCCGAAGAGGGTCCAGAAATCGGTGGCGTCGGTTGGATCGATGTCAGTTTCGCCGACAATGGCGATCGTCTGGCCAGCGCCGTTGATCGCGGTAGGTGTGGCGTTCCAGAGTGGAAGCAGGTCATAGACGGTGGCAAAATCGTATGGACCGAGCGCAAAGCAATCGAGGTTGTTGTCGGTACTACACCCGCCAGCATAAGTGTATTCCGGAGTTGCTCGCTTCAACTGTTTGGTTTTTTCGGAGTAGTTGCCCACAAAAACGTTCTGCGGTTTCTTGCGGAAGTCATGGAGCGAGTTGAATCCAGCCACCACCGGCGCGAGCGCGGTGGGGATGGAGGGATCGGTCGAGTTGGCGAGGTGCTCCTCGCCTTTGACGAGATACTTGTGGAGGGCTGTTCCAAAGGCTTGCTTCACCTGGCCGGCGGTGCCGTTGAACTCGATCACTGTGCGTCCATTGCTGACCTGTGTGACCTCGAATCCGGAGGCCGTCAGCCAGGCGACAACGGCCGCCACATCGGAATCGGCGGGACCGAATTGTGCGCCGAATTGCTGTGGCGTCAGCCACTGGTGATAGCTGGGAGAGTTCTTGAATTGCTGGTTCTCGATGAGATGGCGCAGAACCGTTTCCTGCTGATCGCTTCGCTTAAGAACGAGCAACATGCGGTGCAACGGCATGGATGCGGGGACTTCGCCCTGGTCGTACTCCGCGCGCGCAAGCGGGTGAACGTTGCCTTTGAGGACGGTGCGGACAGAATTATCCACGGTCTGGGTGACCAGAACCGGCGCTTGTTGTGCAAAACAGAAAGAGGACAGAATCAAAATTGACAGGATAGACAAAGATAGCGCGGCGAGGCGGAAACGGGGCATGGACGCTCCTTGACCTGGGTAAGGTTTTAAGGGACGGCCCATTCTAGTGGAGTTTCAGGCGATAGAAAACATGTTTTTTTCTTGGCGGTTGTACACGAAGGTAACGTGAGGGTAACTGGTCGGGCGATCCAAGTCGCAGCGGATTAGAGAGTAGGCGTCCCTCGGCTTCGCTCGGGATGACTCGATTTGCCTGGGTGAAAAATTAGACTTCAGCGAGTTCTTCTTCTAGTAACTGCTTGTTATAGAGGTCGGTGTAATAGCCGTCGCGGGCGATGAGTTCGTCGTGGGTGCCTAGCTCAACGATGCGTCCCTGGTGCAGGACGGCGATGCGGTCGGCGTTGCGCACGGTGGAGACGCGGTGGGAGATGAAGATGGTGGTGCGCCCTACCATCAGGCGGCGGAGGTGGTTGAGGATTTTGTCTTCGGTGTGGGTGTCGACGCTGGAGAGGGCGTCGTCGAGGATGAGAATGCGGGGACCGCGGAGGAGGGCGCGGGCGATGGCGGTGCGCTGCTTTTGGCCTCCAGAGAGGGTGATGCCGCGCTCGCCAACTGTTGTGTTATAG
Organism: uncultured Acidobacteriaceae bacterium; assembly: GCA_963821295.1. Lineage (GTDB taxonomy): Bacteria > Acidobacteriota > Terriglobia > Terriglobales > Acidobacteriaceae > Acidiflorens. Next base: position 97,609 of record CAWGDB010000010.1, read on the forward strand.
CCATCGGGGAAGGATTCGATGTCTTGGGCGATGTTGGCGGCTTCGGCGGCGGCCTTGATTTCATCGAGAGTGGCATCGGGGACGCCGAAGGCGATGTTTTCGCGGATGCTGTCGCTGAAGAGGAAGGTCTCCTGCGGAACGAAGCCGATGTTGTGGCGGAGAGTAGCGATGGGGAATTCGCGGATGGAGCGACCGTCGATGAGGACGGCGCCGGGAGCGGCGTCGTAGATGCGCGGGATCAGGCTGACGAGCGTTGTTTTGCCCGAGCCGGTGGGGCCGACGATGGCCAGGCTGGAGCCAGCAGGGATGCGCAGATTGATGTCGTGGAGCACCGGCGTGCCGTTATAGGCAAAGTTCAGGTTGCAGAATTCGACTTCGCCGAGAACGTCTGGGCCGCGAGCCACGAGCCTCGAGTTGCGAGCAGGCAAGCCATCCGCATCGATCTGTGAGCTGGAGGCAACCGGCTCGCTCGCGACTCGCGGCTCGTGGCTCGCAGTTGGTTCATCCGCGATCTCGGGCTTGGCCTGGAGAATTTCATTGATTCGAATGAGTGAGGCGGTGCCTCGCTGGAAGATGTTGATGACCCATCCCAGGGCGATCACGGGCCAGGTTAGCTGGACCATGTAGGTGTTAAAGGCAACGAAGTCGCCGACGTTCATGTGGCCTTCGAGCACTTGGCGTCCACCGACCCACAGCACGATGACGACGGCGGCTCCGAGCATGAGTTCAAGCGTGGGCCAGAGCATTCCCATGAGGCGGACGAGGCCGAGGCTGCGGCGGATGTATTCCTGGTTGGCGGTTTCGAAGTTTGCGATCTCGGCTTGCTCCTGGACGTAGGCTCGGATGACGCGGGCGCCCGAGAAATTTTCCTGGGCGCGGGCGGAGATGTCGGAGAACATGGCCTGGATGCGCTCGAAGCGCTCGTGAATGCGGCGTCCGAAATACTGAATGATGACGCTGGCGACGGGCAGGGGCAGGAAGGCGATCAGCGTGAGCTTCGGGCTGATGGCGAGCATAAAGGCGAGGGCTCCGGCGGTGAAGACCAGGGTATTGGCCGAGTACATGATGGCCGGGCCGAGCAACATGCGGACGGCGTTGAGGTCGTTGGTGGCGCGCGCCATAATGTCGCCGGTGCGATTGCGCTGGTAATACGAGTAGGAAAGACGCTCCAGGTGAGCAAAGATGTCGTTGCGGAGATCGAATTCGATATCGCGCGAGATGCCGATCACGACATAACGAGTCAGGAACTGGAAGATGCCTTTGGAGAGAGCGATGGCAATGATGAGAGCGCAATAGATGAACAGCTTGTGGCGGGTTACGCCGGAGTTGAGATCATTGATGGCGCGGCGGATGACTTGGGGAAAGAGAACCCAGATGCCGTTGTTAAATAGGACGCAGACGCCGCCCAGAAGCAGACCGAGCCGGTGCCGCTTCAGATAAGGCACGAGAGGGCGCAGGCGATTGGGAAACATGACGTTCTGTAGATGCGATTGTAGCAGCGCGGGGTGCGGATTTTGGCTGGGCGGGAGGGGACACGGAGGGCGCTAAAACTGAGGGAGCGAAGAATAGGCAAGCGGCGGTGAAAAGTCCGGCTGTCCACAAGGAGAGCATCAGAGCGGCCATGATCAATCCCGAGTAAAGGAGGTCGGTACGTTCCATGATGGGGCTCCAACGTACAAGCTTTGTGATGCGAGCTTTCGTCGCTGCCAGAACGTTATACCAGAATCTGCATTCAAATCTGCATTCAATTGTGGACGGCCGGTGGTTCCCATCTCGAAGCCGACAAAAAAGGCGGGCGGGGGAAAATGGTTTGGATTCTGTCCCCGCCCGGGACTAGGAGAGACTCAGGAACGGCTTGGTTAGTCGGAGGGTGGCTCCTCAGACATGTGATGTTTCATGTAGCCCTGGTGGCTGGCCTCGATCTGCTGAAGTTTTGTCCTCTGATCGGTGGTCAGGACCTGCATCATCTCCGACTTGATGCGGGCATGCTGGACCTGAAGTTCGATCATCGTTTGGGAGTTTTGAGTGGCGAGGGTACGCGTCTTGGCTTCGTCGAAGGGGCCGGAGTTCTCCAGCGTCTTCATGGCGATATGGTTCTGGCGCATTTGCTGCATGAGGGGGTGGAGGGTGGGCTTCTCTTTCGCCCAGATGGCTTTGAGCTGATCCTGCTGTCCAGCGCTAAGGTCGAGCTTCTGTGTGTAAAAATTGAGCATCTTGTCAAAATTAAAACCCATGGGGCAGCCGTGGCCGTGCATTCCCTGAGCGAACAGGGCTGCCACGCCGATCAATACAGCGGCGCCGATGGAGAGGAAGCGAACTGATTTCATTTGTGATCTCCTGATGTCCGGGAGGCAGCCCGGAACTGAACTTGATACGAAGATAAGAACACTTTCTTGTGGGAGACGGAGTAAAGAGTCGGTCAAGCGGAGTAAAGTTTTGTAAAGACAGCTCTCAGTTATCAGTTGTCAGCTCTCAGTCGAAGCCTGATAGGGTCGGAAACTGATAACTGAGAACTGACAACTGAGAACTGTTCTTACAAATCTTTACTACCGGCAGGCCAGCAGGGGTGTTTAGATGAACAGGAGAATGGAACGCATTCTGGTGGTGGATGACGACGTGGAGCTGTGCGGGCTGGTGGAGGAGTACCTGACGGCGGAAGGCTTCAGCCTGAAAGCGGTCCACGATGGGGAGCGCGGACTCCAGCAAGCGCAAACGAACGAGTATGCACTGGTGGTACTCGACGTGATGCTGCCGGGGATCAACGGGTTTGAAGTGTTGCGGCGGATTCGGAGCGTCTCGAAGATTCCGGTGCTGCTGCTTACGGCGCGCGGTGAGGATGTTGACAGAATCGTTGGCCTCGAAATCGGGGCGGACGATTATCTGCCGAAGCCGTTTAATCCCCGGGAACTGGTAGCGCGAATCCGGGCAATCCTGCGGCGCACGAAGCCTGTGAGAGCGGCGGACGCCGTGCCCGAAGTCTTGAACGTGGGCGATGTGGAACTCGATCCTGCGACTCGAACGGTTCTGAAGGCAGGGCAGCTGGTGGATTTGACCTCGGTGGAATTCAATCTGTTGGAAGTTCTGCTGCGCGAAGCGGGGCGAGTGGTCACGCGGGAGCGGCTGGTGAATGCGGTGCTGAGCCGGAAGTTTATGCCGTTTGACCGGAGCATCGATATGCACGTGAGCAAAGTCCGGCGGAAGCTGGGCGATTCGGATGAGAATGGCGATCACATCAAAACGATTCGAGGAGTGGGGTACATGTTTGCGCGGCCGGCGGTGAAAGGGAAGAAGTGAACTGATCGGGTCATCTGGTGATCGGGTGATTGAAAGGCAAAATCGTTCGGTACTTGGGTTTTCGATGACCCGATGACCCGATGGTGAGATGACCCGATGAGTTATCGAAAAGCTGACTGAATATGAAGAGTCTTTTCCTGAGGATTTTCCTGTCGTTCTGGGCGGCGCAGGCACTGTTTATCGTGCTCGCGATTCTGGTGACCATTGCCATGCGACCGGGACGACGCGGGATTGAGAACCAGGAGTCAGAGATTCTGGCAGAGACGGTGAACGCCTATCAAAGCGGCGGCGAGCGGGCGGCACATGAGTATCTGGAGGGGCTGTGGCATACCGAGCATGTGCGGGCGTTCGTGTTCGATCCGGCGGGCAAGGAATTGAGCGGGCACCAGCACATTCCGCCCTGGATCGAAGATACGCGCCGGGGCACATCATTTCACCATGGGTGGCTGGATAGTTTGCTGCCGGAGCGCATCCGGCGTCAGGCGCTGACGCTCGACGGTAAACGCTACACGCTGATCATCGAGTTGCCGCCTCGGCCCAGGGTATTTTTCGGAACGATGCACGAGCTTCCAGGGCTGGGGATCCTGATTGCGGTGATTTCGTCGGGGCTGGTGTGCTATCTGCTGGCGCGTTCCATGACGAGTCCTGTCACGCGGTTGCGGCGGGCGGCGCAAAGCCTGGCGGCGGGAGACCTGACGGCGCGGACGGGCGCTCCGGCGGGTGGACGGCGGGGCGAAATCGTCGAACTGATGCGCGACTTCGATGTGATGGCAGAAAGACTGGAAGGGCTGGTGGACTCGCAGTCGCGACTGTTGAAGGATGTATCGCACGAACTGCGGTCGCCGTTGGCCCGTCTGAGCGTGGCTTTGGGGCTGGCGCGGCAGAAGGCGACACCCGAGATTGAGGGTTCGCTGAACCGCATTGAGTTGGAGGCGGATCGCCTCAATCAATTAATCCAGCGGCTGCTGACGATCTCGCGGCTGGAGTCGGGAGCCGACGGAATCCGAAAGAGCAGTTTGTCGCTGCGGGAACTGGTGGAGCAAGTGGCGCATGACGCGGAGTATGAAAGTGCAGGGCGGCATTGCCGCGTGCTGGCCGAGGGGGATGATGAGTTTCTGATGGAAGGGGACCCGGACTTGCTGCGAAGTGCAGCCGAGAACGTGATTCGAAATGCTACGCGCTACACTGCCGAAGGCACTACGGTTGAAGTGCGACTGAAGCGGCAGGATGGGCCAAATGGTGAAGAGATGGTGATTCAGGTATCCGATTCCGGGCCAGGTGTCCCCGAAGCGGCGCTGGCCAAGATATTTGAACCCTTTTACCGCCTGGACGATGCCCGCAACCGGCAGACTGGGGGAGCGGGATTAGGGCTTTCGATCGCCGATAGGGCGATCCGGCTGCACGGGGGGCAGGTGCGCGCATCCAACCGGAAAGAGGGTGGGTTGGAGGTGGAGATCCGAATTCCGACGACTCCCGGGTTTCCGCCCCAGAGCGGCAAAAGCGGCCGCTCCGGGGACCCCGGGTTTGCTCTTACCGCCCATTCCTGATACACAAGTATGTTTCGGACACAATTGAGCGGGCCGATTATATTGAGGCATCGGCAATCGGGTCATCGGGCGATCCGAACGGAAAAATCGTTCCAGGATTGGGTTTGGTTTTTTCGGTGGGCCGATTGCCCAACCATCCGATGACCCCGTTTATTCAGATGCCCCAAGGTTACTAGGAGAATTGATGTTGAGGAAAACAGGCGTGGTGGTGGCGTTGCTGGGAATGTGTGCCCTGTGTGTATTTCTGGTGAGTTGCGGGAGTACGTCTGACCGGCCGATTGGACTTTTGTACGTGGTGAGCCAGGCGGAAAGCAATATAAGTTCTTATACGATCGACCTGGATACGGGAAATCTGTCGCTGATCACGGAGGCTATGCCGGCAACCTGTCAGACGGCGCCATGCGGAGTGCCGCTGAGCATCTCGCTCGATCCGACGGCGGCGACCGCCTTTTTGCTGAATCAGTCGGCGATTTCCGGCTACACAATTTTCTCCGATGGGAGTCTCTCATCGCCCACGACCGCGGCGTCGGCCACGTCAGGGGCGCGTGTGCCCACTGGACCAATGCTGGCGGAAACACGAGATGCGGCTGGGGCTTTCATGTTTGTGATCAGTCCGGGCTTGCTGCCATCGGCGATGGATTGCTCGAATTCGACGGTAACGGACTCTGCTTGCCCTTCAATTTCGGTGTTCGGCACAAAGCCAGGTTCGACGACTATGACGTCGGCCGCTACCCATCTGATGAACAGGATCCCCACCGCGCTATCGGTGATTACATTTACGCCTCCCGGAGGCACGACGGCGGAAACCCTGCTGTTTGTGACCAGCAACCTCGATTTGACCTCGCTGCACAATGACAACGAACTTAGCGTTTTTGCCGTGGACTCGTCAGGCAACTTGAGCGAGCAGCCAAATTCACCCTATACCACCCAAGTGAATCCCGGCGCGGTGCTCGCCGTGAACACCAATCCGGTTGGGCAGACGACCGCCGGTGGAGTGTTTGTCTATGTGGGGAGTCAGGGAGCGGTGACGGGCTCGGTGAGCGAGTTCCAGCTTTGCACGCAAGTGACTTCGGGGACCTTATCGTGCACGGGTCCGGATGTGACCAATAATCTGCTGCTTTCGGTGGGAACACCGGCGTCGGTGGGAATGAATCCGGGCCCGATGCTGGTGGACCCGACAAACACTTTTCTTTATATCGCGTGTACGGGTTCGAATGCAGTGTATGGGTTCCACATCATTCCGGGGACGGGCATACTGGATGGGCTAACTCCGCCGTCGGTGCCGACCGGAGCGACTCCGGTGGCCATGGCGATGCACCCCAATTACAATAACGGAGCCGAGTTTCTGTACGTGTCGAACAATACCGGTGGCAGTGTTTCGGGTTTCAATGTGCAGGTAACGACCGGGACGCTGAGTAGTCCGCAAACAATACTATTTTTCCCGGGGGAACCGGCCGGAATCGCGGGACGGTAGAGTTATCGGGTGATCGGGTCATCGAAAAACCTATCCTGGCAGCTCTCAAGATCTCGGGCAGTGTATCAGTTTGAACAAAGCAATACACTACCCGATCTCGTCATCTTTATTTTACTTTCGAAGCTTCCGGCTTTTAGATGACCCGATGACCCGATGACCCGATGACCAGATCACCCGATGGCCCCATCCTTCAGGTTGGCATGCGCAGGATCAGGTAGCCTCCTATAAAACCGAAGACCAGGTTGGGCGACCAGGCTGCGACTGCGGGCGGGAGTTGGCTTAGGTTACCCATCGCTTCGAACAAGCCCGAGATGGTCCAATAGACGACGCCGATGCCAATAGCCGTGGCTACGCTCGCCAGGGCGCCACGCTTGCCGGCCGAAAGCGCGAAAGGGATGGCAAGAACAGCCATGACCAGCGTAATCAGCGGGTAAGCGATCTTCTTATCGAGCTGCACTCGGAGTCGTACTACATCAAAGCCGCTTTGCTCCAGATCGCGGATGTACCGGCGTAATTCCTCGTAATTCATCTCCGAAGACTGTTTCACTTCCTTCTTGAAATAGTTGGGCGGCTCGGCTAGTTGCGGGTAGGTCGCGACATCGAACTTGCGATAGTTTTCGATGGCGGAGCCATCCAGGCTTCGCTCCCATCCTTGCTCATATACCCAGCGGCCCATCGGACTGGACCAGTGTGCGCGTTCGGCGGCAATACGATGCGTGATCTGGAAGGTCTTGGGATCGAACTGGAAGACGGAGATGCCTCCAAAGGTGTCGCGATCGGGATCGAAGAGTTGATAGTAGTAAATATCGGAATGCTGGCCGAAGATCCATTTGCGATCGGGGCGCAGATAGGTTTGGGCAGGCTTGCCTTTGATGCGGTTGCGGAGTTCATCCTGCCGCTTGTTGGTGTAGGGCAGATAGAACTGGTCAGAGAGGAAGAGCACGCCGGCAACCATGGCCGAGGCCACCAGGACGGGAATGACGACACGATACAGGCTGATGCCGGTGGCCTTGATGGCAGTGATTTCGTTGGAGCGCTGCAGCAGGCCAAAGGTGATGAGCACCGCCAGGAGCATGCTCATGGGCGCAATCGGATAGTAGAGGAAATAGGGGGTTACATTCAGCAGGTACTCTCCCACGGTAAGAACGGAGATGCCATTGTGGAGAATGTCGCTGAGCAGCTCAAACAGAGTAAAGACCAGCAGCAGGGTGACGAAGGCCCCGCCAATCATCACGAGATAAAGCAGAAAATCGCGCAGCACATAATCGTCAAGAATGGTTGGGAAGCGGAGATTGAACAATCGCCTCGGACGGCCGCGACCGTGGGTGGCTTCGCGGTGCGGTGCATCCGGCCTGAGAGAAGTCGGAGAATTGGTGGACGACGAGGCCGCGAGCGGCGGGAGCTTTGAGCTGGAGAACTTCAGGAAGGAAAGGCTGATGGGGCGGCGTTCGGATCGCCAGAGTAGAAATGCACCTCCGAGCAGGAATGCGAAATCGGCGAGCCAGACCCCGGCAGCGGGGGAAAGGCGGCCTTGGCGCGCGAACGAGACTCCGATCAAAGAAAGCGAGTAGTAAGCGAAGACCAGAAGAATACTGAGGACGAAGCCGCTCGACTTGCCTCCTTTTTTTGAAGAGAGGCCGAGCGGGATGCCGACCATGGCAAGGACCAGACAGGCAGTGGGCAGCGCGAAGCGGCGATGAAACTCAATCAGAGTCCAGCGGCGGGTATTCGTGTCGGAAGTGCGCGCACTCTGGAGCAGAGCGGGAACTCCCATCTCGCTGAGCGAAGCGGGCTCGTTCTGCTGGCTGCTTTGGGCGGGGGGAATCTGGATGGGAATGTCAGTCGTCTGGAACGTGGAGATCTGGTATTGGTCAGGGTTCTTGGGATCGCTCTCATGAGTGGAGCCGTTAATGAGATGGAGATCGAGCCGGTCGGGCCCCTGGCTGACCAGGAGGCCCTCGCGCGCCAGGCTGATGCGCGGCGCGGAAGGATCGGAGAGATCGGCGAGGAACACACCTTTCCACAGGGCTCCGCCGGCCATGGACTTAACGTCCTGAACGTAGAGAATGATTTTTGGGAATCCCTCATAAAACACCCGGGGCTGAACTTCAAACGACGCCTGAGAAGACTTGAGACGATTTTGGAGTTCGTCGAGCGAGGCGAGCGAGCGAGGCGCGATATAGACGCTGTTGGCAAGCGCGAGAAGCCAGGCGGCCACGACGAAAATCGAAATGATGCGAAGGAAACTCCACACGCTGAGGCCGCTGGCCCGCATGGCGGTAACTTCACTGTCGGCGGACAGGCGGCTGAGTCCGATGAGTACGCCCACCAGCACGCCCATCGGGATGGTGTAGGTAAGGGCGACCGGGACCGTGTAGAAAAAGATTTCGGCAATGCTGGGGAGCGGGGCGCTGTTGCGGACGACGAGTTCCAGAATGCGTCCCAGGTCGCGAGTGAAAAGGATGAATGTGAAGACGGCTGCGCCGATCAGCGCGTGGGAGACGACCTCTCCCAGGATGTAGCGAGTGAGGATGCGGATCCGCACAATAGTGACTGAATTGGAGTCTAGCATGGGATCGGGTGCGGTGGAGGAGAGCCGCCTAGAACAGGAGCGGTGCATGGCGTCCGCTATGCACCAAAGACGCCTTCTTCGTGGAGCGCCTTTCGTACTGCGACAATTTCCGGTTCATTGATAAGCAACAGAGAAATCGTTGCTCGACCAACCGGTGTTAGGGCGATCAATTCGGGACCGTCCCAGACAAAGTGTTCCTTCCAGCTATCGCGCCGGGGATGGAACAAGCGAGTGATTTCTTCAGTGCCGGGATCAACGCTGGCAATGTTCGGTCCCTTGAACCGATTGCAATGGATACAAGCAAGGGCGAGGTTATCTGCGGCGTCTGTTCCACCGTGTTGTAGGGCAATAATGTGATCGATCTGAAATGGCGCTGGATGATAAGCCGATGGCAATTGACAATACTCGCAACGTGCTTGCGCTCGTTGCCAAACTTGGCGGATGAGATCTGCGTTCAATGTCCCCGATTATCAGCCGCGCGCTGCAAGGCGAGCCGGCCTTTCGATTGCATGATCGAGAGAAGGTTTGCGACGTGGATGTAGCTGTCGAGTTCGGCTTGGTCTTCACTGGTCAATTTGCCGTGACGAGCCAACTCGGACAACTCGTTCATGCGAGCAGTATCGCGATCGCCGAAGCGGATCGATAGCAGGTATTCAGCCGCACCGCGCGACAACTCTTGCTGCTCGATTTGGATAAGTCGAGCCAGGATCGCCGCTTCGGTGTTTTGGCTAGAGAGATGAGAACTCATCCAACTTCACCCAGCTAATTGTGCCACGCCGCCGCAGTCATGTCATCAGGAGTCCGGACAGGACCGGAGTTTGCAAAGCGGCCGGAGTTCATGGAGAATGCCCAATTCCCCTCGGAGGAAGAATGAAATTGGCAAGAATATGTTGGGCCATGGCGCTTGGGCTGGCGATTGGGGTTTCGTGCTTGGCCCAGGAGCCTTCGGGGATCACGATCGATACACAGCCGGATCTGCTCTCAAAGATAAAGCCCGACACGAAATCGGCTGCAGACCGGCTGGTGGCTTCGATCTATACCGGGCCCTCTATGCGCACGCTCGGAGAGTTGGCGGACGGAATCGGGGGCAGGCTGACGGGATCGCCGGCGTATGTGCGCTCGACAGAATGGGCGGCCGCGAAGTTCCGGAGTTACGGAATTGAGAATGTGCGACTGGAGTCCTTCACGATGGATGCGGGATGGCAGCGCGGGACCGCGGCGGGCGAAATGCTGAGTCCGCTGTCTCGGCCGCTGCACGTGGCGTCGTTGGGCTGGGCGCCTTCGACTCCAGCGGGGGGAGTAGAGGGCGCGGTTGTGCTGGTCGAGGATGTATCGGCGGATGCATTGCAGCTGCAAGCGGATGAACTCCAGGGGAAGATTGTTTTGCTCGATACGACCAAGATCTATGAGGAGGGCTATGCGAAGGCTATGCCCAAGCTGCAAGCGGCCTGGCCGACATTTGAAAAGGCAGGCGTTCTAGCAGTAATGCAAACGGATCGCCCGGCGAACAATGTCATTAATGCGCACGCCGCTTTGTGGGGATCGAAGATCGTTCCACTGCCGGGCGCTGAGTTGGGAATGGAGGATTCGAAACTGATCCAGCGGGAACTGGAACGCGGGCCCGTAACTGTTCATCTGACAATCGAAAATAAGACGTCGGGAGAAATGACCGTCAACAACGTGGTAGCAGAGATTCGCGGGCGGGAGCGTCCGGATGAATGGATCCTGATCGGAGCCCACCTCGACTCATGGGACTTCGGCACGGGCGCACAGGACAACGGAACCGGCACGGTGAGCGTGCTCGAAGTGGCGCGCGCGATTATGGCGGCAGGAAAGCCTCCGAGACGCAGCGTGCGGTTTGCGCTCTGGGGCGGAGAAGAAGAGGGATTGCTCGGATCGCATGCTTATGCGCAGTCCCATAAGAAAGAACTGGCGAAGTGCGTAGCCGTGCTGAACACGGATAACGGAGCGGGACATCCGATGGGATGGAAGGTGGAAGGGCGCGCCGATTTAAAGCGAGCCATGCAGCCGTGGAGCGATGGCCTGCTGAAGGATCTGAGCGGGGGCGATCTCTCGATGGATGCGACCTACGATACCGATCATGGGCCGTTCATGCTGCAGGGAATACCAGCGCTGGATCAGTGGGTCGACATGACGAAGTACTTTGAGATCCATCACAAGTCGAGCGACACATTTGACAAGGTGGATTCGTTGAACTTCAAGGCCGATGAGGCGATCGTGGCGGTTACAGCCTACGCGCTGGCCGAGAGCGAGAAGCCGATTGCACCCCATCTCGATCATGCCTCGGTCGGTGAGATTCTTAAGAGTACGAAGCTGGACGAATTGGTGGAACAGGTGGGGGTGTGGAAGCCGTAGGAGAGCAGGTCTCGGGTGTCAGGTCTCAGGTGTCAGGTGTCAGGTCTTAGGTCTCAGGTATCAGGTGTCAGATCTGAGGGCTAGGCTCTCTGGCGTTGGCGCGGCAGTCATTGCCGTGCGGCGGCCTGGGCTGCGGAGATCCACGACTCGAGTTGATTCAGAGATTCCTTTCGACCCGGTTCCTCTCTCAGCGGATCTTGCAGCATGAGGTTCTGCGCCGTGTAGCATTCGGTCAGCGCTGAGTTGATCTGTCCTGTTTGCGCGAGCAACGCGCAGAAATAACTGTGTGCCAGCGCGCTGCCGGGGGCGAGTTCGACGGCCCGCTTGCCGTGCAGCTGGGCAGCGGCAGGCTGTCCGGCGGAAGCGGCACGCACCATGAGATCCCGTTCGCTTTTGGCTGCGGCCAGACTAGTGTCGAAGTCACCCTCATAAACGAGTAATGCGCTGCCACCAATCTTGTCCTTGGGAGTAAGGCTTTTGAATGGCGACGCAAGCTCTTGCTCGGGCAGCCGCACATCCGTCAGCAAAGTGCTGCTGACGATGACGGTGCCTTGCACGCGAGGCGGTATCTGGGTGGGAAGATAGAGGCTGAACGTCTGGCAGGGAACGCCGTAGAACTTTGGATCCCACTGCCAACCGGTGATGAACCAGCAGTTCTCAGTCGGGTGCCGCTCCAGGTAGGCCTTGGCCTCCGGATAGGCTTGTCCGGTATCGACCCATGGCAAGTGCTTGTAGGCGTTCGCGGGGCCGCCCCAGAACTCATTGGCGTAAGAGAGGTAGTTGGGATAGGCATGGAGCGAGGAAACCGCGTGCAGAACGATGAGGCACGGCACCGCGTGGCGTACCCAACGGATACGGCGCGCCAACTCCACGCAACCCGCCGCCACGGCGATCAGGAGAAATGGAAACGCCGGCAGAAGATAGCGGATACCGCCGATCATGCTGGAACGCAGGCACACCGCGAGAAAGATCGCTGCCGGGATCACGAGGAATAGAACTTCCCGAGGGCGCTTTCTAAGAGCGATGAAGGTACCGCAGATGGCCATCAGAAACAATGCCAGCATCGCGGGGGTGCTGCGAATCAACAGGTAGAAGGGGACCGAAAACCACGGCGGCTGGGGATAAATCTTGCCGGCCAGGAAAGCCGGACCGGAGTGACCGGAAATCGAGAGTGCGGTGGCGAATCCCTGCAAGTAGGCTTCGGGCAGCACATGGTATTTCTTCATTGCGAGCAGCACGGGCGGGATTTTCAAGGTCGAGTCGGCAGGCGCCTTCTCGAATTGCACTCCCGCTGGCGAGGCGGCGAAGCGCATTCCATAACCCACCCAAACAATGGCTGTCGCGATCGCACAAATCAGGCAAACCGCCAGCAGGTTGCGAAGGGCTGCCTGCAAGGTCAACCAGGCGCTGGTGCGGCGAATGAGAGCATCCGCAACTGCCAGCGTGCACAGAATGGGTACGACGACGACTGCGGAATGCTTGGCCAGCAGCGCTAGTCCCGTAGCCAGAGCTGCTAACAGGAGAAACGGTATTGTGCGGTTCTTCACCCACAGATAGAACGCAAACACCGCGAGCAATAGCATGCACGTGACCGCAATGTCCGTCATGACGAGCGCGCTATAAGCCAGAATGTTCGGCTCGAAGATCAGAAGCATGGTGGCAGCAATCGCAGTTGCAAAGTCGAACATGCGACGCGCAGCCATCCAGACAATCAGACAAAGCGCGAACGCGAAAATTGAAACGGCAATCCGCGCACGATCCATCGCCGGCCGCCAGTTCTGGTTGTACAGCCAAGCCTGAGCGGTCAGGACTTGTTGAATCTCACCTCCCTTAAAAGGGGAGCAATCTACCGTCAGATTCATGGGCAGCAGCGCCGCTGCGGCGACGATCTTAGCCAGAGGCGGATGCTCGGGGCTGACGGTGAGGTCGCCACATTTCAGGTAGCGATAGCCGGCATAGAGATGGGTCGGTTCGTCGGCGGTCTGGGAAAGCTGGCGGGCGCTGAGGAACAGTTGTCCGAGCAGAACCACACACAGCAGCGCCAGGATCAGCCACTCGGCTCGCGGTGTGATGGAAAAACCATCGCGCGCGCTTTTGACAATCACTGTCACAGCTACGTCGTGCGTGTCCCGCTTTAGGTCGAGCGCGCTCATTTTTCTGAATTCAAGAAAACTCCCAGAGACATTTACTGCGTCTTTAAAAGCAACCAGTCTGTTCCTGCGCGGTCCTGTCCGCGCAATACGAGTCTCCACCGTCCGGCAACAACGTTCGCAACAATGAACTCGTCCAGATCCCTCTGCGGCAGCCTTCTGCCGTTGTTGAACACCTTCTCATGCATCGCGAGGTTTTCCAGTTGACGCTGGTAAAGGATCCACTTCGGTGGAGAGTGCTGCAATTTTGTCATCATGTCATCGATGACATCCTTGCCCGAGAGGTCGAAAAACGACTGCACGAATCCTTGCCACGGTGCTATATCGCAGTAATAATTTGCGTAGGAGAACGGAATCGAGAGCAATTCCGGCTTTCCATCGCTTTTGACAACCGAACAGATTCCTTCGACAAAACCATACAGACTGTCATCGATGACCATGGTGCCATAGGCTGGGTGGTGGGCCAGCACGCGGTGTGAAAACATCGGAAATGACCTGTAGCTGTGCCAGGAGGCTGGATTTATCACCTTGCTGTAGGCGCCCGAAACCGCCATGAGCGCGGCGATGACCAGGAAACAGGATCTCAACCATTTCGTCTCGAACAAAGCCGGAAACAGCACAACGACCGCCACGATAAGAAACGCAATCTGTGAATAAAGGCCAAAGTGATAACCGGCGCTCGACAAGGAGCCTGCCAAAAGCAATGCGAAAGGCAGAAACAAGATAACTCTTTTCGGATTCGTGATCGCTGTGCCACTCACTCGTAGCGATTCGAGTCCGATCCTATACACGAGGAAGAATACGATCCCGTACTCGGCGATTACCCATAGCGCCGACAACGTGACAATTACGTCGCCATTCTGAATCACCGGCCATAGCAGCGCGACTGCACCAGCCAACAGCGCTGAGCCTGCAGCTGCCTTGATCGTTGACCGGGGCCGGTCCGCTCTTGGGAAGGGAGTGACAAGCCATGTCCAACTGGCGGCGGCGACCGTGCAGTAAAGCATGGTTACGAATTGTTGTCGCGCGGCGAGGAAGGCCAGAGAGTTCCACAACAGCAGAAAAGGACGAGTTAGCACGCTCGCGAGTCCGCCTTTCGGTCCTGCCGCGTGCAGTATGGTAGAGGTCGCGTAATCTCTCGGGGAATCGCCCGTCAAAACGACAATGCCAAGCATTACAAGGCATGTAATGCAAAAGAATGCGATCAGAGATGCGGTCTTCCCCGTCTTCACTATGTATGCCATCGCGAGAGCGACAGCCAGGTAAAGCGCGACTCCGTCTGTCAATCGGGTCGTGATTGCAAGTCCTGAGAGAAGTCCCAGGGCCGCGGCTAGTTTCCAATTCGAATTGAAGCTTTCCGCCTCGTCCAACTTCAGAAGGAGCAGCATGGAAAAAAGCGCAAGGGCATCCGTCATCACGTGGTAGTCGTCGAAGCGATAGGCCTCGAAATGGATACCCACGAAAAACACGCAGGCAATGACGATTGCCTTGGGAATGCTTGCCAACTTGCTCTTGGAAGTCACAAGAGCAATGCCCGTAGTGAATGCAACCAGATGGAGTACCGCCGGAACCTTGGAGACGATCCACCCCTTACCCACTAATGACATCCACCACTCGGTTTCCAGCACCGCCAAGGGCTGCAGAACCAAGTGCAAATCCCGATACAAACGCGTTCCGCCGCGGTGCAGAACGGCATACAGGAACCAACCACCGTCACAAGCCAATTGAGTGTTGGCGATCAGGGCGAGGCCGAATGCAATGCAAAAGGCGGTGGTCAGTCCAGGCAAAAGCCGGCTGAACTGGCCCGGCGGAATGCGCTCTGGCGGTTCCTCCGTCACTTTTAGCTGCAAGGACGGAGGTCTCGTGATGGTAGATGATGCCATCTCTATCTCGTCACTTTAGTTTGGCAGAATCCCACGAGAGGGGAGGAGATCTTGGAGGGAAGAAGGTTACCGACGTTTTGGGTTCGAGCGAGCTTGGCGTTCGGTTGTGGAACGGCGGGCGCCCGACTCTCCACTACCCCAGCGACTAGCTTCTCTTCAGAAAGAGCGCGCCCAGTGGGGGCAATGTCAAGCGCAGGGAATAGGGACGGCCATGGGTCGTTTCGGGCAAAGCTTCGGTGCCTCCCATGTTGCCGACGCCGGTGCCAGCGTACTCTTTGCCATCACTGTTGAGGAGTTCCTTCCAGTAGCCGCCCGACGGAACGCCCACCTTGTAACCCAGCCGGGTGACAGGCGTAAAGTTGCACACCACGAGAATGCAGTCATCGTCCGATTTGCCCTTTCGCAATAGAGAAATGACGCTGGTGGGCGCATCATTGCAATCAACCCATTCAAAGCCGCGCGGGTCGTTGTCGAACCAGTGCATCGCGGTTTCGCTGGAGTAGAGCCGATTCAGTTGCTCGACCCACGCCATCAGTCCTCCGTGAACCGGATACTGGAGCACGTTCCAGTCGAGACTACGGTCGTGCGACCACTCGCTGACCTGGCCAAACTCGTCGCCCATGAAGAGCAATTTCTTGCCGGGCTGGGCAAACATATAGCCAAATAGCAGGCGCAGATTGGCGAATCTCTGCCATTCGTCGCCCGGCATCTTCCCAATGAGTGAACCCTTGCCGTGGACGACCTCATCGTGGCTGAGAGGCAGAACGAAATTTTCGTGGAAGGAGTAAATCATCCGGAAGGTGAGCTTGTTGTGATGGTATTGGCGGTGAATGGGATCCTGCTGGAAGTATTGCAGAGTATCGTGCATCCAGCCCATATCCCATTTGAAGCCGAAGCCGAGTCCGCCAAGGTGAGTGGCGCGAGACACCATGGGATAGGAGGTGGACTCTTCGGCATAAGTTTGAATGTCGGGATGTTCTCCGTAGGCTTCGAGGTTGAAGCGGCGTAGGAACTCAATCGCCTCGAGATTTTCACGGCCGCCGTAGCGGTTGGGAATCCATTCGCCTGCCTTGCGCGAATAATCGAGATAAAGCATGGAGGCGACGGCGTCAACGCGTAATCCGTCAACATGATATTTGTCGAGCCAGAACATGGCGCTCGACATGAGAAAGCTGCGCACCTCGCTGCGTCCGTAATTAAAGATGAAAGTCTTCCAGTCGGGATGGAATCCCTGGCGCGCGTCGGAGTGCTCGAACAGGTGGGTGCCATCGAAAAAGGCCAGGCCGTGGCCATCCGAGGGAAAGTGCGAGGGAACCCAGTCGAGAATGACGCTGATGTTGTGCTGGTGCAGGTAATCAATCAGGTACATGAAATCCTGCGGCGTTCCATAGCGCGCAGTGGGTGCGAAATATCCAGTAGTCTGATATCCCCAGGAGCCGTAGAAGGGGTGCTCCATGATCGGGAGAAGTTCTACGTGGGTGAATCCGAGTTTCTTTACGTGGCCGGCAAGCTTGGGCGCGATTTCTCGATAGGTTAATGGACGATTGTTTTCTTCCGGAACGCGCATCCACGAGCCGAGGTGAACCTCGTAGATGGAAATGGGCGCATGGACAGAGTTCGCGGCGCCGCGCTTTTCCAGAAAAGCGGCGTCATTCCACTTGTAGTCGAGGTCCCAGACGACCGAGGCGGTGAGCGGCGGCTTCTCATCGAGAATGGCAACGGGATCGGCGCGGTCGCTCTGGTAGCCGAGTTGAGTCGAAACAATATGGAACTTGTAGAGCGTACCTTTGGTGACGCCGGGGACGAACCCTTCCCAGATTCCAGAGGAGCCGCGGGGAGCGAGCCGATGGGTGTTTGGATTCCAACCATTGAAGTCCCCGATGACGGCAACGTGGTGGGCGTTGGGAGCCCAGACGCCGAAGACGGTTCCGAGCGTTCCTTCCGACTCAACCAGGTGCGCTCCCATCTTTTCGTAGATACGATAGTGGCTGCCCTCGTTGAAAAGGTAAAAATCGTCGGGGGTTAGCAAGGAGACATCGTAGCGGACCGGACTAGCATTTTGGGAGGTGGTTGGCGTCATAGTTACCGTTTCAAGACTAGTGTAGTCGAATGAGATGCCAGAATTAGGCTTCTGGCTTATGCCATACTAAAATTTTGCCGATAGATTCAGAGGAAATCCTAAATCATGGCGCAAGTGCGAGTCGTCATCTTATGGCATCAGCATCAGCCTTTCTATAAAGACCTGGTAACGGGGCAGTACCGGCTGCCCTGGACGCGGCTGCATGCCCTGAAGGACTACTACGGGATGGTGAAGCTGCTGGATGAATTTCCCCAGGTGCATCAGACATTCAACCTCGTGCCATCGTTAATCCTGCAGATTCAGGATTACGTTTCAGGAGAGGCCCAGGACCCGTTTTTGCTGGTGGCGAGCCGCTCGGCGAAGGAACTCACCCAGGAGGAACGCCGGTTTGCGCTGCAATATCTGTTTCAGGCCCATCCCGTCAATGTGATCGGGAGATATCCGCGGTATCGCGAGTTGCTGGAGAAGTTTCGCAGCGCGGGAAGCGTGCCGGAGAAAGCGGACAAATATTTTCTGCCGCAGGATTTCACCGATCTGCAGGTGCTGTCGCAAATTGGGTGGTTCGACGAATACTTTCAGGAAGAGAAGGACATTGCGGAACTGATCCGCAAAGGGCGGAATTATTCGCTCGACGACCAACGGCAGGTGATTGCGCGGCAGCGCGAGTTGCTGCGACTGGTTCTTCCGGCCCATGCGGAGGCGGCCCGCAAGGGTCTGATCGAGATCTCGGCGTCCCCGTTCTATCATCCCATTCTTCCGCTGGTATGTGACACGGACATGGGTGCAGTGTCATCGCCCGGGCTGCCGCTGCCGCGCAATCGCTACCGGCATCCCGAAGACGCGCGCGAACAGTTGTTGCGCGGGTTGGATCTGCACGAAAAAGTTTTTGGGATCCGTCCGAGGGGAGTTTGGCCCTCCGAGGGAAGCGTTTCAACTCAGGTCCTCGGGATTGCGCACAAGCTCGGCGTGAAGTGGATGGCGACCGACGAAGGCGTGCTGGGTCGAACGCTGGGGACATTTTTCGCCCGCGATGGCAATGGCTTTCTGAATGCCGACCTGGCGCACCGCCTCTATACCATTTACCGCTACGAGAACGCCGGCACGGAGATGAACCTGCTCTTCCGCGATCACACGCTTTCAGACCTGATCGGATTCGTGTATTCGGGAATGCCGCCGCAGCAGGCGGCTGAGAACCTCATGCACAAGATCAGGGAATCCGCGAAACCAGTTGTGGCTGGCGGACAGGATGCGGTGGTGCCAATCTTCCTGGACGGCGAGAATGCGTGGGAATATTATCCGCGCTCAGGCCGGGAGTTCTTGCGGCGATTCTACGACGCATTGCAGCGGGAACCGGGAATGGAAGCGGTGACAATAACCGAAGCGATCGCGGCACACCAGAATAAAGGGCATCTCGAGTCGCTCATCCCGGGATCGTGGATCAATGCGAACTTCAACGTTTGGATTGGGGCGCCGGAGGACAACAAAGCGTGGGACTATCTGTATGAGGCGCGAAAGTTTTATGCGCAGGCGGCCCAGGGAGCGACCGAAGCGCAACGCCAGTTGGCGTGGGAAGAAATTCTGATCGCCGAGGGCAGCGACTGGAACTGGTGGTATGGGCCGGAACATCACTCGGAGAACGATCGCGATTTCGACGAACTCTATCGCAAGCACCTGTCAAACGTCTATCAGGCGCTGGGGGGAGTTCCGCCCGATTATCTGGCGCAACCCATTACCGGGGGCGTGGCGCGTCCGGAGTTCACGCCGCAGACCGCCTACATTCACCCGCGCGTCACAGGCGACATGGTGCGCTACTTCGAGTGGATGGGAGCGGCGCGTCACACCGCGGACAAGCGATCAGGCTCGATGCACGGGAAGCAATTTCTGATGGACGGCGTCTATGCCGGGATCGATGAGAAATATGTGTATGGCCGTCTGGATTTTGCAGGCAAGGTTTCCGAGGACCCATTCGAGGTGGTGGTCAACGTGGAGTCATGGGCGAACCATGCTGTCGAGCCAAGGCGCGACCTGCGCCTGGACGTGGCGGTGGAGCGTGGCCGCATACATTTGTGGACGGTGACGAAGGCAGATGGAGGAGTGCTGGCAAAGTCAACCGACCCGAATGAAAATGTCGAGGTACGCGTGGCGCTTGCGCGCAATTTTGAATTTCGCCTGCCCCTGACCTACTTGCTGGCGGCTCCGCTCGGTCTGCAGAAAATTCGCGGAGCGAAAACCTCGGAATTGCTGACCACCCGCTTGCGGTTGCGCTTCAGTCTGTGGAAGAACCGCCTGCCTGTGGATGCGTTGCCCGTGGAAGGGTGGATCGAACTGGAGCTGCTGGCGGAAGAGGATCTGATGGCTATCGGGGGTTGAATTCTACTCTGTCTTCCTGCGCGGAGTGGCTGCCGCGCAAAGCGCGACAGCCACGGAGTCGAAGGATTTCTACTGCCATTCAGGAATGCGAGAGCTGCGGCTTGCCACGGCCTTTTGAACGTCGGCCTTCCTCATTGTCCTGCCGATACGCTCGTCATCGTCATCGGGCGATTCAATTCCATCACCAGTTCCGTGCCCGCGGGCAGCGCTGCCGAACGATGCTTGCCCAGCCAGTGAGCTACGGTGGCTGTCGCACCGACAGCGCCGCCGATGAGAAGGCCTTTGGCTCCGCCAATCAGCCCGCCCATGAGCATTCCACCGCCAGTTCCCATACCAATTTCGGTGAGGTCTTTGCCGTCATGCCCGGCGCCTTTGAATTTGCCTTCCGTATCGACGTCGGTGCCGCGGCGAGCATTGGTGTCGACAAGTGTGGCGTTGAGCATGAAGCGATCGCCATTGGGAAGCACCAGGTTCTCAGGGAAGATCGCGATCGTGGGCTTGCCCGCGATGCGGCGTGGCTCGGTCGATTTGGTGACCCGGCCTTCGATGGTTGCGCCGATGGGGATCACGGTTTTGCCATCCAGCAGCACCGGTTCGGTGACCCGGGCTGAAAACGGATCCCCAGCTCTGGAACTGAACGTCGCGAGGGTCGTGTCGAGTTTCATCTTGACGGCGGTGCCCGGCGGCAGGGAAGTCTGCGCGACAGCGAAAGCGGCCATCAGGAACATGACTGCGAAAACTGCGAGTTTTTTCATGAAACCTCCTGAATTCGATTTCAAGTTCGGTCGTCATTGCTTTGAATCTGTTGAGCTGCCTTGAGTACTTCATCGAGCGGCGCGCGGTCATGCTGGTTCTCGCTGCGATAGATATAACGCACGACGCCACTACGATCGATCAGAAATGACGCGGGATGCGCGATATTCAATGCATCGGTAGCCAGTGATTGATGCACCCCGTACTCTTTGGTCACCACGCGATCCTCGTCCAACAAGAAGGGCGCAGAGATGGGGTGCTTCTCCAGAAACTTTGTCGGCTTCCACACGCCGTCGCGCTTTTCCGCGGCAATAAACACGGGTTGCGCTGCCACGCCGTCGATCTCCACCTTGCGCGACTCGAACTGAGCCATGCGCTTCACGCAGTTTGGTCACCATGTACCGCGCAGAAACTCAAGAATCACCGGCCCGTGCTCCAGAAATCCGCCAAGAGTGAACACGCCCTCGCGGTTGGCTGCGGCGAGCGAAAAGTCCGGCGCGTTCGACCCGATCTCGAGAGTCTCGGTGCGGTCTTTCATGTTGAGTTCGACTTTAAGCGAGGTAGGAGTCCGGGACAATAACGTATGGGATACCGGGCGCAGAAACATGAGAATGAGTGGACCGGGGAAATGGACCGAAACAGATGTTCACCGCGCACTGACCTTCCCCACTCGGTCCGCTATAATCCGCTTTTCGCGTGTTGGGGTGATCCAATTTGTTCCTGCACGAACTGCCGTAAGGTTCTAGATTATTTCTGGAAAGGAAGCACTCATGCCACTTACATCAATTGCAGACATCCGCGGACGCCAGGTACTGGACTCACGCGGGAACCCAACCGTAGAAGCTGAGGTTTTTCTGGATGGCGGGGCGAGCGCCCGGGCCATTGTGCCGAGTGGAGCATCTACGGGCGAATACGAAGCCGTCGAACTCCGCGATGGCGACGAGCAAAAGTACAAAGGCAAAGGCGTGCTGAAGGCAGTGGAAAATGTGAATGGCGAAATTGCGGACGCGGTCGCGGGCGCTGATGCGGCTGACCAACGCTCGCTCGACGCGCGCATGATCGAACTGGATGGCACGCCGAACAAAGGGCGGCTGGGAGCGAATGCGATCCTCGCTGTCTCCATGGCGGCGGCGCGGGCTTCGGCCAATGCTTTTGAATTGCCGCTCTATCGCTACTTAGGCGGCGCGGCGGCAAATATTCTGCCGGTGCCGATGATGAACATCCTCAACGGTGGCGCGCACGCCGACAACAACGTCGACTTCCAGGAATTCATGGTCATGCCGGTGGGAGCGCCGTCGTTTTCCGAGGCCCTGCGTTGGGGCGTGGAGGTGTTCCACACGCTGAAGGGCGTGCTGAAGAAGCGCGGCTACAACACCGCAGTCGGAGACGAGGGTGGATTTGCGCCATCGGTGAAATCGAATGTCGAGGCGATCGAGGTGGTAGTAGAAGCGATTCAGCAGGCGGGATACAAGCCGGGCGAGGAGATTGCCATCGCGCTCGATCCGGCAGCCAGCGAGTTCTATCAGGATGGCAAGTATGTGTTCAAGAAGTCTGACAAGTCGGCAAAGAGTTCCGACGACATGGTGCGCTTCTACGCGAAGTGGGTAACGGACTATCCGATTGTTTCGCTGGAGGACGGGCTCGCCGAGAACGATTGGGACGGCTGGCAGAACCTGACCAAAGAACTCGGCGGCAAAATTCAGCTGGTGGGCGACGACATTTTCGTGACCAACATTGAAATCTTCGCCAAGGGAATCGAGAAGGGAATCGCGAACTCAATCCTGATCAAGCTGAACCAGATTGGTACGGTGAGCGAAACGCTGGATGCGATTGACCTCGGGAGACGCAATGGATATACATCAGTGATTTCGCACCGCTCCGGCGAGAGCGAGGACACGTTCATTGCGGACCTGGCAGTGGCGACTGGTGCAGGACAGATCAAGACCGGCTCAGCCTCGCGCACCGATAGAATTTCCAAGTACAACCAGTTGCTGCGGATTGAGGAAGAGTTGGGCAATGCGGCGCGGTTCTTGGGATTGAAGGCGCTGAACTACAAAAGATAGGCTCCGTGGGTGAATCAAACAGCATCTCAGCTTGACTTAGCTAAGGACTTAGTCTATCTTAAGAGGTATGGAAGTCAACATCCACGAAGCTAAAACCCATCTTTCCAAGCTTTTGGAGCGGGTGGCCCTGGGCGAGGAGGTCGTCATCGCCAAGGCTGGAAAGCCGGTGGCCAAGCTGGTTGCGATTCATCAACCGAAGACCCGAATCTTCGGTAGTGCCAGGGGAGAGTTCATCGTCCCTGATGACTTCAATAAGCCCGATCCAGAGATAGAGAAACTGTTTCATGAAGGTGACCTGTTCCCGAAAGATCATTCCACTAAATGAAAGCGATCCTCGATACGCACACTTTTTTGTGGGGGATTGCTGGCGACCGGCGAATGTCGCAAAAGGCGCACGATGTATTCGTCGGACCTAGTGACCTGGTTCTGAGCATCGCCAGCATCTGGGAAATCCTGATCAAGGTGCAATTGCGAAAGCTGAGTCTTCCCGAACCCTCGGGTCCGTATGTGATCCGCAAAATGGCTGACAATCGGATCGAAAATCTGCCTATTGAGTTGAACCATCTACTTGCGTTCGAAGGTCTTGCTTTGCATCATCGCGATCCGTTTGACCGGATGCTCATCGCCCAGGCTCTGGAAGAGGACCTGCCGATTGTCACTGCCGATCCCGTCTTCTCACGTTATCCTGTCGAGGTGATCTGGTGATTTTTCTCCGCGTCCGTATGCCTCCGTGGTTGATTTAGTTAAGCTAGAAGGTAGTAACTAGTAGCCAGGAGCTGAATTTGTCTCGTCCGAAACCTCTTGTACTTATCATTCTCGATGGCTGGGGATATCGCGCCGAAACCAAGGCCAACGCCATCGCCATGGCGCGCAAGCCGACTTACGACCGCCTGCTGCGCGACTACCCCAACACGCTGATTCATACCAGCGGCCCGTTCGTCGGGTTGCCCGAAGGCCAGATGGGCAACAGCGAAGTCGGCCATCTCAACATCGGCGCCGGCCGCATCGTGCATATGGACATCACGCGCATCGACCTGATGATCCAGAACGGAGAATTCTTCTCGCACCCTGTGCTGGTCGATGCGATGAAGCACGCGCGTGCCGGCCAGCCGTAAGCTGCACTTGTTTGGCCTCGTCTCCGATGGCGGCGTGCACTCGCGGCAGGAGCATCTTTACGCACTGCTGAAGATGGCCAAGCAGCAGGGCGTGGACCGCGTCTTTGTGCATGCGTTTATGGATGGGCGCGACACGCTGCCGACCAATGGCGCACGATATCTCGAGCAACTGCAGCAAAAGATGCGCGAGTATAACTCGGGGAAGATCGCCACGGTGAATGGCCGCTACTACGCCATGGACCGCGACCGGCGCTGGGAGCGGGTTTCAAAGGCTTACGAGACGATGGTTTCGGCAAAGGCGAGGGCGGGACTTACTCCGATGCCGTGCAGGGGATGAAAGAGTCGTACAACAAGAATGTCACCGACGAGTTCGTCGTGCCTTTTGTTTGCACGGATAAACAAGCCCAGCCGCTGGCGAAAATAGAGGACGACGATTCGTGTATCTGCTTCAATTTTCGCGCTGACCGCGTGCGTGAGATCACACGCGCCCTTTGCCGCAACAGTGGACTGACTGAGAAGGGCGGGAGCGATCTGCCGGGCGCAGCCGAACTGGATGCAACCATTCCACGCGACCGCGTGCCGAAGAATCTCAAGTACGTCTGCATGACGCGGTACGACAAAAACTTCAGTTTGCCGATTGTGATTCCTCCCGAGTCGATGGCCAATATTCTGGCGAATGTAATGGGTGGGCTGAATATGCGCAATTTGCGCGTCGCTGAGACCGAAAAGTACGCGCACGTCACCTATTTTTTCAATGGCGGAGTCGAACAGCCTTTCCCGGGAGAAGATCGGATAATGATTCAATCGCCGAAGGTTGCCACTTATGATCTCAAGCCGGAGATGAGCGCCGCCGGAATCGCCGAAGCAGTTGTGAAAGCCACGAACGACGGCACGTTTGACGTGATCATCGTGAACTTCGCCAATGCCGATATGGTAGGACACTCGGGCAAGATTGAACCGACGGTGAAGGCGGTTGAGACCGTGGATGCCTGTCTCGGCGAGGTCGAAAGAGCAGTGCGCGCCAAGGGTGGAGCGATGCTGGTTACGGCCGATCATGGGAATGCCGAGATGATGATCGATCCCGCGACCGGAGGACCGCATACGGCGCATACGACGAATCCCGTGCCGTTCATCGTGATGGCGGACGACGCGAAGCAATATACGCTGAAGCCGAACGGTTCACTGAGAGATATTTCGCCGACCATCCTCGGCATGCTTGGCATCACCGAGCCGAAAGAAATGACAGGCAGCGATCTGCGGGTAAAGAAGATCGGTGATCATGTGATCGGGCCATCGAATCATCGGGTGATCGGGTGATCCTGACGGCCGCAGTCCGTGCACGAGTCCGAACAATTTAAGAGGCCCAGGAAGTCAAGCTTCTGATGTTTCAGATCGATAACCCGATGGCCCGATGACCCGATCATGATGACCCGATGAAGCTACTTATCGCCGTTCACCATCCTTTTGATCAGTGGAACGCGCCAGCGTGGTTCTCGGAGCGCTTGCGGTCCGAGTTCCGCGAACTCGACATCGTTCACCTTCCTGATTACAAACGACTCGATGCCGAGATTCCGGCGCCGAGATCGTCATTGCCTGGTCGCTGTAGGCCGGAGCAGATCTTGGCGGCCAGGAGGCTGCGCTGGATTCATTCTCCGGCGGCTGCTGTGCATCAACTGATGTTTCCCGAACTCATACAGAGTGACATCGTTCTCACGAATGCGCGCGAGGTGCACGGGCCCGTCGTCGCCGAGCATGTGATTGCGCTGATTTTTGCCTTGGCCAAGAAAATTCCGGGGTCGGTTCAGCTTCAGCAAAAACATGTCTGGGGACAACAGATCCTGTGGGACGAACTGCCGCGGGTTCGCGAGGTAGCGGGCGCGACGTTGGGCCTCGTTGGATCTGGGTTCGATCGGCCGGCCTGTCGTCAAGAGCGCGAAAGCTCTCGGCATGCGTGCAATTGCGGTGCGCGAGCATCCGGAGAAGGGAAGCGAAGGCGCAGATGCCGTCTTTGGCCCAGGGCAGATAGAGGGATTTGTTTGGCCAGGCCGATTATTTAGTTCTGGCCGCGCCCGTGACGGATAGCACCAAGGCGATTGCGAATGCCGAGAGGCTTGGGTTGATGAAGCCGGGAGCGTGCCTGATCAATGTTGGCCGCGGACCTCTGGTGGATGAAGCGGCGCTGGCAGTAGCTTTGCGCGAGAAAAAGATTGGCGGCGCTGCGCTGGATGTTTTTCCGAAAGAGCCGCTGGCGGCGGATTCTCCGCTATGGGACTTGCCGAATCTTCTTATTACTCCGCATACGGCGGCTCTTACTGACAAGTTATGGGAGCGGCACTACGCGCGTCTACTCGGAAAATCTTCGGCGATATCTTGCTGGGCAACCGCTACTCGCTGTCGTGGACAAGCGAAAAGGATATTAGCTCGGACGCAAGTTTGACAAACTCTGCGAACTCAGCGATCTCTGCGGTCAAATCCTCAGTGTTCGTCGAACCGCTAGCGCGTATCCACTCCAAATCCCAGAATCGCGTTCACCTCCACCGGTTCATTCCCGCGAAATGCGGGACGAAATTTCCAGCTCTCAAGAGCGACAAGAAGCTTCGATGTGGTTTCGGCGGGGCCCGGTTCGAGCACTCTCAGATTCTTAAAAACTCCTGAGCGATCGAGGATGCAGGCGATGATCACGCGGCCTGAACGCAGGCCGGTAGGCAAGGGCTTGCGCATGGGTTCAGGAGCGGCCAGCTCTTCGGTGGAGGGATGTGTGACCGAGGATGGATCGGCATATTGCATGACTGCCGTGCCGATTGAAGTTTCAATATAGATCGAATAATTGCGGTCGCCTTTGAGGAGTCCGTAATAGTTGAAGACGCCGCCGGAGCGCGGAGTCGCCTCGATGGTGATTCCGGAGCCGCTATGGATGTTGGCGGAAGAATGGCCGGGGCCGTTGGGAGGCGCGTTGCCGCCCGGGGCTCCAAAGCTCGGAAGAGTGATCGTGGTTGTGCCGCCTTCGACGGAGACTCCGGGCAGGGCGGGCGCGCCGTTGGCGCCGCTGCCGGCGCCGCCGGGGCCAGGATAGGGCGAGATGCCGCCATGGGCGCTGGGATCGGAGCCCCGCCCTGCGCCTTCTCTTCCTGCGCCTGATCCTTCGCCTTGCAATCCACTGCCGGGGCCGTTGCCTCGGCCAATGCCAGATCCGCCGCCGCTGCCGCCCAGGCCGGATTTCCCGGTGCCGCTGGGGGACATCGCGATAGCTCCTCCGCCGGTGGAGTTCGGCAGGCCAACTTTTGTGCCGGGCTGACTGGAGATCACGACACCATTGCCGCGAGCATTTCCTCCTGCGTTTGTCGGTGGAGCTGCCGCGGAGCCCATATCTAGCGGCCCTCCAGTTCCGTTGCCCTTGTTGCCTCGTCCTCTGCCAGAGAGGCCTTTTCCGCCTCCGACGCTGGGCGGAGGTGGAACCACACTGGCGGATCCTAACTGCGTTGCTCCTGGCCGGCTGCCGTTTATGCGGGATCCATTTCCTGATGAACCGCCTCCCGACAATGCACGGTTATCGAAGCCGGCTGGCGGTGGTACCGCTTTTGCAGTGAGTGTTCCAGTACCGGACCTTGCCAGTGAGCCGCCCCCGGACGTAGATGGTGGAGGTGGCACAGGCTGCGAGCGTATGTTACCGCTGCGCGTGCTTCCCCAGCTATTGAGATCGCGGCTGACTTGGGATGGAGGCGGAGCGACGACTGCAGGCGCTGGTAAAGACAGCTTGGGCGTCGACGAGAGGTCGCGTGGTGGTGCAGAGACTGGCGGCGCGACTACGTCCGTAGTTTGCGAAAGCGGGACGCGCGAGCTAGCCAGATCTCGCGGGGCTTCGCCCGGAGCGGGGGCGACGACCGTGGGCGCAATTGAATCGCCGGTTCGCCTCTTGTCCGGTGACAAATTGGGGGCTGGTGCAATGGGCGCGGAGGTTAGCGCAGTCTTGTTCCGCGTGTCAGCGTGGGAAACTTCGGGAGCGGGTGGGATGGCGCTGGCTGCCAGATCGTTCTGGTCACGCTTCGCCGGTGTCTTCAATTCCGGCGACGGAGGAATGGCCTGAAGAGCCGGGAGCGCACGACTGGTGAGCGAAGCTTGCATACCTTCGGCGGGAGGCGGTCCGGGATTTGCTTTGAAGGCGAGCAGATTGGCGACGGCAGAATCGCTGTGGGGCAGATCCACTTTAGGAGCATCCACAATCTTCTCGCCCGGTTTATCGCCGCGCGCGACCCGGATAGTCTGGGTGCGGTGATGAGCCTGCTGGCCGCCCGCGCGGCCTGATTTGCCGGCTTCCGCGCCGCCACGATCAGCCGTTTGCGGCAGTTCGTCGCCGGAGTAATAGATGACATCCCACTTCGGTTTAGGCGGAGGGACAAACGGTTGAAGACTGGCAATGCGCTCGGGAAGAACGATCACGGCGATGAGGAGGAGGCACTCGATCAGCCAGGCGCCGAGCAGTCCACGATAGGGGAAGATGCCGACGGGCGCTTCTCCGGCCAGAGCCTTGGGAGATCGCGATAACGCAGGTCGAAAGGCGGTCCTGAATTCTTCCCAGGGCGACGACCACTCCACTAGCAGTCGCGGCGGTTCAAGCAACTGAACGGTGCTCTCGGGAATGGTGTCGACTTCGTTCATTGCTTCCTACAGTGTAGTGCCATTTTAGAAACTTCTGGCCGCGTGCTTTACCCGCGATTGATCTGGAAGTTTCGCCCTGCCATAGGCACCAGAAGTATCCCTCCCCCCTAGGCCGGTCTTTTGGAATCAGGACTTTAGAAGGATTTTCTTGTCAGATCTTTGAGTAATAAGGGGTTACATGTAAAGTATTCCAGAATCAAGGAGATACGGGCATCACCCGTCCCGTACCGGAGTTCTTGCTATAGATGGATTTTAACAGTTGAGTCAACCTTGGCGGAGGGAAGGCTCGAAAAAGTACACGAACCGCAGCGACACAGATTGTCGTTCCATGGACAGATGACAAGCAGATGACGGATCAAACCAAGTTCAGCCAAATCAAGTCCAGCCCGACTTCAGGGTGGCTCAATCCGGCGCGTATACGACGGCAGGCTCTTTTGCTGGCGACGTGCTTGTGGCTGGCCTATGGGGCGACGATTGCCACACCGGGAATGCGCGACCGGTTTGGTCACCTGAAGGGCGCGGACTTTCTGCACGCCTACGTGCTGGGCACGGTGGCAATCGAGCACCGCGGCGACGCGCTCTATGACGCCCGGGTGCAGCGGGAGATCGGCGAAGAACGTGTGCCGGAGTCGGCGGGCGATTATTTTCTGCCAGCGTATGGGCCGCAGTATTCGCTGATCTGGGCTCCGCTGGCGCGGCTGCCGTATGGTTGGGCGGCGGCGATCTGGATGGTGCTGAGCGCCGCGATTTACGCAGCCTGCTGCTATGCGATATGGAGGAAGTGCCCGAATCTGCGCGCGTACGGCAGCACGGTTGCGCTACTGGCAGCGGCGTTTCCGGCATTTTTTGGACTGATCACTTTTGGACAGAATTCGGCGCTGGCGCTGGCGTGTTTTGTCGGCATGTACTTTAGTCTGCGAACGCGGCGCGAAGTGTTAGCTGGCGTGTGCCTGGGATTGCTGGCGTACAAGCCGCAATTAGCGTTGGCGCCGGCGTGCGTGTTCGTGGCGGGTTGCTTTTTGGGCCGGGAGACCGGCAGCGCAAGACATCCAGGAATGACCAGCGGAATGACCGGCGGGCTGACGAGGTATGGGGCACGCAAAGTCATCTTGGGAGCAACTGTTGCGCTGATCGCGCAATTCCTGGCGGCGTGGTTTTGGTATGGGACCGGGCCACTCATCGCCTACGCACACGTGCTGACGCGGATTGGATCGAGCGCGAAGATTCTGGAACCAAAACTTTACCTCATGCACTCGCTGCGCGCGTTTTGGGAACTGTTACTGGGGCGGAGCGAGGCTGCGTTTGTGCTGTACGTCATAACGGCAGGGTTGGCGATCCTGCTGGCGATTTTGTTTTGGCGGAAGCCGGTAGCGCTCGAGCAGCGTTTTGTGGTGATGCTGCTGGTGACCGTGCTGGTGGCGCCTCATCTGACTGTATATGATCTGGTAATTTTGGCGCCCGCGCTGCTTTGGATCGGTGACTGGCTGCAGACGCATGCGGCCCCCCGCATTGCGTGGCTGTTGTATTTCTCGTATGTGTTGCCTTTTGCCGGGCCGACGGCGCGTTGGACGCATGTGCAGTTGTCGGTAATTTGTCTGGCGGCGTTAATAGTGAGCTTCGGGCGGCAGTTTTGGGCCGAGGGTGGGGAGCCAGTAAGCGCTAACTAACGCAGGCCAGGGTAAAAGTTGACCCCTCGGCTGGTTTCTGGTGCATAACTTCGGGGTGGCCGACCGCTAGGCAACGACTGCATTCCTAATCCATGCACAGAATGCGCGTTTTGAGGATCTATCCAGCGCAGTCTCCGAAAAGCAGAGTTTTCAGGAACCTGGGATTGTGGAAGAGTTCTGCTGGGAAGTTGATCACGTCTGCTCAAAAAGGAGACCGGTGGGGGAAGAAACGGCGTCAGCGAAGACCTGATGGGCTAGGGCGAAAGCGGGCGATGTGAGCTGGAACCTTGTGGAAGCGCTCAGTCACCATCGCAGCGAGATTTTCTTCGCTGTAGATGAGTGCGAGAAATCCTTCTAAAGCGTCCTGGCTCATCGCACCGCTGTTGTTGCGGATTCTGGAGACCATGCGACTGAGGAAGTCCATGGATACATAGGGAGGAATGAACCAACCGACGCCCTTGAAGGCTTCACGGTAGATGTCGAGATTATGTACGCTCATGTTTAGCGGATCCCTTACTGCCTACTTGCGACCTCATGTATGGGGCAGCGTCTCTCATTCTCATCTCGCGCCGATAGAATCACAAATGCATCAATGCGTAAATCGTCGCGCATCAAAGCGGCAGTGCACCGTGCGAGGTCATATTCCAGTCCTCGCCTTTTTGGATCGCAATTGACTCCAAGGATCAATTCGTTTCCGCCACGGAGAACGAGGTTCGCCGCAAGATGACGCCATTTCGTACAGTTGGCCATTGCCCGCTCTAATATTAGTAACGCTAAGTCGGCTTGGCGCAAGCGCTGCCGCCGAATCGTGGGTGCATCACGAGCAAGCCGGAGGTAATTCTAGAGTTAGCGGTTATGGCGCCGACTGTCAAACTGGCAGGACAGTGATGCTGCGTATGTCATGCCACTTTGGTGTCGAGCGGGTGTGCGAGGAAAATATCTACCTGGTCGCCGAGCGCCGTTTTGGATTCCTGGATTGTGCCTACCGGGAGTTCGAGTACTGAGGCGGCTTGGATACGAACGGCAGCCATGCGCCAGGGCTTGAGGTCCTCCTCGATGTGGACGACTAGTCGGTCGCGGTCGAGATAGACGGCGTCGATGGGAAAACGCATGGCAAAGGTGTGGATGCCGTGCGAAGGATTGATCCAAAGGCCGCTTCCGCGCGGGAGGTGGGATGAGTCGGTGGCCATGAGACCGCGAAAGCGCGACCAGTGGGTCTGCGCGATTCTGAGATCGGTGGCGAGGTAGGTGGCGCGCGTGCGGTTAAAGGCGCAGGCGTGCGCCATCGGGTGATCAGGTGATCGGGTCATCTAAGCAAATCGGGTGATCGGTTCATCGGGCCATCTGACCGTCTGGCCATCTGAAAATCAAACCCCTTCGTGCAGTATTTCGACCTTCGATCACCCGATGGCTCGATCAGCAGATCACCCGATCTCTCTTGATAACCAGATCACCGGACGATCTATCATCGGCTGCCCCCGCCGGTAATGGGTAGAAGCAGGCGCATCAGTTGAATTACGGCTGGGCCGACGGTTACGAAGATCAGAGAGGGCATCACGAACAGGACGAGCGGGATGATCATTTTGACGGTGGTCTTGGCAGCCTGTTCTTCGGCGCGCTGGCGGCGCTCGGTGCGCAGCGAATCGGAGTGGACGCGCAAGGCCTGGGCCACGCTGGTTCCAAAGCGATCGGTCTGAATGAGGGTGCCGACGAGTGAGCGCACGTCCTCGACACCGGTGCGGGCCGCCAGATTGCGCAGCGCCTCGACGCGGGGCTTGCCGGCGCGTGTTTCGAGATCGAAAAGACGAAATTCATCGCTGAGTTCGGGATGGGCGTGGCTCAGGTCCTGGCCCACCCGCATCAGCGCCTGATCGAGGGGAAGGCCCGCCTCGACGCAAATTACGGTCAAGTCGAGAGCGTCGGGAAGCCCGATGCGAATCCGCAACTGGCGCTCCTTCATTTTGCGCTTGAGCAGAAAACGGGGAATAAAAAAACCAAAAGCGAAGACGCCGAGCAACAGAAGGGGCGAGTGGAATCCTGAAATCAGGATGACGGCGATGACGGCGACAGCGGCGCACAGGACGCGAAGACCGCGATAGATGGTGACGTGCTGGGAGTCACGATATCCCGCTTGAATTAACCAGGCGCGCGTTTTGGAGACGTCGGTCGGAGAGACTGGCAGGGCGCGGCTCAGCGGATCGAGAGCCTGCTGGAAGCGCTCGCGCATGGGCTGCTTGGGCTGCACTTTGGTGGGCTGCCAGCCGATCTCGCGCAGGCGGGAGCCCAGGACCGAAGACGGAGCGACGCTAGCAGCTCCAAAGGCGAAGATCACCACCGCGATGGTAAGGAAGACGAGAATGGCGAGGACGATGGCCATGACTCAGACCTGAATCCTGATGATTTTTCGGATGACGAAATATCCCAAAGTCTGCAGGGTAATGCCGGCGACGATCAAGGTGTGCCCGAGCGGGTCCGCAAACAGGGGATGAATAAAGCCGGGGTTGAGCACCTGCATGAACACCACGATGGTAGGCGGCAGGGCCATAAGCAGAAACATAGTGAGGCGGCCTTGCGCGGTGTGGACGCGGACCTGGCGGAGAATTTTGAAGCGTTCGCGGATCACATAAGACAGGTTGTCGAGGATCTCGGCAAGGTTGCCGCCGGTTTCGCGCTGCAACATGACGGCCGTCACGAAGAATTTTACGTCGACCAGGGGGACCCTTTCAGTGAGGTTGATGAGGGCGTCACGCACCGGGAGCCCGAATTTCTGTTCCTCATAAAGCTGGCGGAATTCACCGGCCACGGGTTCGGCGAGTTCACTGGCAATCATTTCGAGCGCGGTAGTAAAGGCGTGGCCGGCGCGCACGGCGCGGGAAAGAGTGTCGATGGCTTCGGGGAACTTCTCCTCAAACTTCTGGAAGCGCTTGGTACGCATGTGCGAGGCATAAGCGTACGGAACGAAAAAGCCAAGCAGAGCGCCCGCCCAGCCGAAGATCACGTTGCGTCCGCCGACGTAAGCGATGATGCCGAGGACCACCGAGGCCGCGCCGCAGAGCATCAGGAAGTTTCCGGCGCGAATGTCGACGTTACCCTGGGCGAGCATTTTTTGCAGAAGGGAGACGCGCTCGGAGCGGCGCAGCAGAGTGTCGAACGCCGGAATCCGGCTGAGCATTTCATCGCGCAGAAGAGCGAGCTCGAGCGGGGCGCGATCAGCGGCTTTGTCAACCTTGGCGAGGCGATCGCGAAGGATACGGGACTGGGCGGTACGCTCATCGAGCAGCGACAAGCCAGCAAAGGCCGCAACCGTAATGATCACAAAGGCGAGCAAGGCGACCACAAACGGCAGCATCGATCAGACCTCCAACCGGGACTCAAAGAGCTTGGGGTTGAGGCGGCAGCCAGCAGTGGCAAGGCGCTCGGCGAAATGAGGAGGACAGCCGGTGGCGTGGAAGACACCGCGAACGTGTCCAGTTTCGTCAATCCCGCTGCGCTCGAACACGAAGACGTCCTGCATGACGATCATGTCATTATCCATCCCGGTGATTTCGGAGACGGTGAGCACTTTGCGGGAGCCATCGGCGAGGCGCGCAATCTGCACCACGGCGTGGATGGCGTTCGCAACCTGTTGCCGGATGGCGCGCTCAGGAATGTTGAGGTTGGCCATGGAGACCATGTTCTCAACGCGGTTCAGCGCGTCGCGCGGGGAGTTGGCGTGGACGGTGGTCAGCGAACCTTCGTGGCCGGTATTCATGGCCTGAAGCATGTCAAAGGCTTCCTCGCCGCGCACCTCGCCCACCACGATGCGGTCGGGACGCATACGAAGACTGTTGATGACGAGCTGACGCATGCGCACCGAGCCCTTGCCTTCGATGTTGGGGGGGCGCGTTTCGAGGCGCACGACGTGCTCCTGCTTGAGCTGCAATTCGGCGGCGTCCTCGATGGTGACGATGCGCTCGGAATTCGGAATGTATCCGGAGAGGACATTGAGCAGAGTGGTCTTGCCGGCGCCGGTTCCACCGGAGATGAGGAGATTCAGGCGTCCCTTGACCATGGCCGAGAGCAGTTCGAGCATGGAGTCGGTGAGGGTTTTGTTTTCGAGCATGTTGCGGGCCGTTATGGGATCGCGGCCAAAGCGGCGGATGGACAGGCAGGCTCCATCCAATGCGAGCGGAGGAATGATGGCGTTGACGCGCGAGCCATCCTGAAGACGGGCGTCAACCATGGGTGAAGACTCGTCGACACGGCGCCCGATACGGGAGACGATGCGGTCGATGATCTGCATCAGGTGCTGGTTGTCCTTGAAGGACAATCCCGTAATCTCGAGTTTGCCGCCGCGTTCGACGTACACCTTGTCGAAACGATTGACGAGAATATCGGAGACGCTGGGATCCTTGAGAAGCGGCTCGAGCGGACCGAGACCGAAGATTTCGTCGAGGATCTCGCGGGAGAGGCGCTCGCGCTCGGCGAAACTGAGAGGAACGGCTTCGCTGTTGACCGAGTTGCGGATCAGAACGAGAACTTCCTCGCGCGCAGCGTCGCCGGTAGATTTTCCGAGTTTCTCGAGGTCAAGGCGATCGAGAATCTTGCGATGCAGGTCGGCTTTGACCTGCTGGTATTCGCTGTGGTGCTCGAACGCTTGCACGTTTGCCATAGGTGTCAGACCGTCTTAAACAGCGACCAGGCGCGCCGTTTTACGTCCAGATCGTCTTTCGTCAAAAGCTGGGCCAAGCCGGTAATGGAGCGGGACATTTCTGTGTTTCCCGCCTGCATGACGGGGATGCCCCGATCGATGGCCGCGGAGACTGCGAAGTACTGGTTCGGGATCCTCCACAGCACAGGGGCGCCGATCGCGGACTCGGTTTCGACCTCGTTGAAGCCCCCAACTTTGCGGTACCGGTTCAGCACAAGCGCAAAACGATCGCGGGAGCCGCTTTCACCGAGATACTGCGCAACCCGGCCGGCACTCCACAGGGAAGCGACATCGGCGTGGGCGATGAGCAAAATCTTTTCGGACAAGTTGCCAACCAGGCGCGTGACGCTGTCGAGGCGGGAGGAAGCGTCCACGACGACGTAGTGAAACATCCCCGCGATCATGTCGAACAAGCGGGCGAAGTCGGAGGCGGAGGGCTCCAGGGCAATAAGTGCGCCAGCTCCCGCCAGGACTTGCAAACCGCGATCGTGACGAATCATGAAGCTCTCGAGCAGAGATGAATCCAGGCGGTGCAGGTTGGTGACGGCATCGGAGATCGTAAAGGCGGGCTTCAGATTGAGGTGGAGAGCGCAATGCCCGAGCGGGGCAAGATCGACCAGCGCTGTGCTGGGATGAATCGATTGCAGGGCCAGCGCGAGATTGACGGCGACGGTGGTTGCGCCGCTGCCGCCCTTGGCGTTGACGATCGTGAAGACCTTGCCGCGCGAAGTCTCGCGTCCTGGCTTGCGCCGGGTCGCGGTAAGGCGAACGAATGCCTCGAGCAGATCGGTCGTCGTCGTCGGCCGCTCGATGTATTCGCGAACTCCCGCCCGCATGGCATTCACGATCAACTGGGGTTGGGTCATCGGTCCGACCACAAAAACGGCCGCGGAGGGAAGTTCCTGATGGATCAACTCGACGGCGCGCTGGGCGCCAGGAATTCCATCGACAGCGAAATCGACCAGAATCACATCGGGCGCGAAAGCGAGGGTTTTGCGGAGTACAGGGTCGTTCGCGGCGACGGGGAAAGTTGCGTTGACGCACGCGGTGCGGGCCACACTAGTCCCATCGACCAGGACCTGGAGCACTGCCCGCTGGTCATTGTCGGTGGCGAATATGGCTACTGATAGCTCCGGCATCCCTCAACTCCACTGACTCTTCTAATCTTTCCTGTTCCAGGCTCCCTGCTCCACATTCTCCCCACTGCAGCGCGCTCTTCGCCACACAGCAATCACTTGTTGTTATTCACAGCCTTTTTACCATCGAATTTCTTCTGATCCATGAAGGATTCGGGATTCGCCGGCCCCTTGGGCTCCTGCGAGCTGGGCGAAATGCGGCGCGCGGTACATAGAACCATCAACTCCGAATTACTCTTCTGCAGACTCTTGCTTCGGAAGAAATTTCCCAGGATCGGGATATCGCCGAGCCCGGGGACCTTGTTCATGACATCCGTAACGCGGTTATCTATCAGCCCGGCAATGACGAAACTCTGGCCGTCCTGTAATTCAAACTCAGTATCTGCCTTGCGGGTGCTGAGCGCGGGGATGGTGGTGCCGGAGATGGTGACGGAATTCGCGAAGTCGAGCGTGCTCACCTCGGGAATAACATGCAGATGAATATTGCCATTGGGCTGAATCACGGGAGTGAACCGCAGACGAACACCAAATTCACGGAACTGGATGGTGACCGTGGAGATCCCGGTGGCGGCGGGTTGCACGACTGGGAAGGGAAATTCTCCGCCGGCCAGGAAACTGGATTCCTTGCCATTGACCGCGACCAGGTTAGGCTCGGCCAAAATCTGCAGAAGATTCTTGGACTGCAACGCCTCGATTACGGCTCCCAAATGAACCTGGGGATTGAAAAAAAACAAGTTGAGGAAGTTCGATACCGTGGTCGTCGTGGTGGTGGGAAATCCGCTGCCACCGGTGTCGGTGAGGGGCCCCGGTGTAACTCCGCCGAACTGGCCGGTAGTAATTGTGCCTTGTGTATTGCCGGCACCAGTGGAGAACATGTTGATTCCGAGCTGCGTCATCGCGGAGCGATCGACTTCGGCGAACTTTACTTCCAGCAGAATTTCGTCGGCTCCAACCGGGCCAAAGGTCAGAACATTGACGACGTTCTTGGAATAGGCGGAGGCCAAGGCGCCGGCGTGTTTTGCGACGTCCTCGGTCGTGACGTGTCCGGAAAGAACAACAGCGGAGCGCGATGCTGTTACATCGATCTTTTGGTCTGGGAAGATCTTATGAATCTCTTCGGACGCGGCGGTGATGTCGACATCCACGCGCAAATCGAAACTGCGGGAGCGCTCCAGTTCATCCCAGATCAGCAAGGAGATTTCGCCGGGAGCGAGGCCGTTGACCAGAACCTGAGTCGGAGTGACGACCAACGCATCAGCCACGGAGGGATCGGTGACTGAAACACGCTTGAGCCTCTCAGTCGTGTTGATGAGAAGTGACTTGCCAACCATGACACGCAACGGCGCGGCTCCCGGAGTTTCAGGAGCATTCTGCGTGGCGGCGCCGGGAGGGGGAAGAGTAGTTTCTTGCGTCTCCTGGGAAGAAGGAATTGGGACCGTAGAAGTGCTGTTGGCAGCGGCTGGGGTTGCGAACAGTGGAGTCGCGGCGAGAACCAGCGCGGCAGCAACGAAGGCGAGAAATTTCATGAATGCGACCTTATGCGAGGAAAGCCGAGGCAATTCCCCGAGACGATGAGCGGACGCGAATCGTTGCAGCATTGATCGACTACTTGCTCTGGTCCCCGAACTTGGTTTCATCCCGTTTGCTGCCCCGAATCATTTCTACCTGGTATGACAATGGCTGAGGAGGGGCCGCGGCCTTCGCCACCATCTTATGAACGGTGGACTTGGCCACAACCGGGTGCGGTGCCTGGCCGGGATACAGGGAACTTTCCCGGGTCGCACCAGTGGCGCCCTGCTTTGTATCCAGG
The DNA here is from genome assembly GCA_963821295.1 of uncultured Acidobacteriaceae bacterium. Lineage (GTDB taxonomy): Bacteria > Acidobacteriota > Terriglobia > Terriglobales > Acidobacteriaceae > Acidiflorens. The sequence goes on from CAWGDB010000010.1 coordinate 135,245, forward strand.
GGATTGCGGAGAGCCAACTGGATTCGCGCTTCCTGAGAAGCGAGGGTGAGCTTCTGGGCGTCGTCGGGCGAGACCAGCAGGGTGATCACGCTGGCACTCTGGGTTTCGCCCGTCAGCATGCGATCCAGCAGGCTTCTACCAACCGCGATGACCGCGACGTTCTCAAGGACGGTCGTAGTCTGGCGTTCATTGCCCTCGCTGCCGGTGGCGAGGACATCAACGCGCGTACCGGGCTGCACGAAACCGGCCACGGAGACGACATCGTTTACGCGCACCGAAACCGCGCGCATTCCGGGCGGAATCATCGACGGCAGACCGGCGCCCGCGTCTTCGGCGGCTAGTTTGGTGGGTAAAACGAAATCACCCTTCGAAATGGGGAGAACGGCGCCCCGTCCGAGCACCTGAGATTTCCGGGAGAAGGCGTTTGGGGGAACGCTGGACTGCGGCAACACGGTCAGACGAACGTCGTGATCCGCCAATTTCGAACCAACCTGAATATCATCGGCGGCGACTACAACCTGCACGGACCGCTCGTTGTTTGCGCCCGTGAAATCACGCAGCTTGTTATAGACGGTGAAGCTTACAAGGAGGCCGACGGCTAGAGCCAAGCCTCCGATCATCAAAAGACGACTTCGATTCATTCCACTCCTTACAAAGCAGGCCGGGACTTAATCATGCGGCACCGAGGTCGCATCACCCCGCGCAGGTTCGGTGAGAGCGATGCAGAGCTGCATACGGCCAGACCATCACTGGGTTGTCGAAATTCCGCTCGCGACCTGCGAGAACACCAGGTTCGCGTTGGTGCCGATCAGGCGGATTGTGCCGATCACAATCACGAGAATCACCGCGAGCATGACCGCGTATTCGGCGATGTCCTGACCTTCATCGTTGCGCCACAAGAACTTAATGAAATTTCTCATGCGAGTCTCCTCAAAGCCCGTGCCAGAGTTGTGTAGCGAAGCGGTGTTCCCCTCCAGACGAACCCGCACCCCCCGAGACAAAACACATCAATCCCGGCGGCGGCGTTCGTTCGTTTCCCGATATCGGCGGAAAGCCGGAGGCAATCTCGTACGCGTTCTTAGTTTCGCAGATTCGGCCCGCCTCTGCTAAACATTTTTTTCAGTTTATGGCCGCTTTGCCGGTATTGCCAAGGGCAAACGGCAGCCGCGGAGGCGGGTAACTGGCCCCGGACAGGCGGTTCCGGACGAATACCAGGGCATGGGAGTCGCGGTAGGCAGCGTTCCAGCCCGGGTCGAGAAGAAGGGCCTGGGCAAGCGCGGAATTGGGAGGGATGAGGATAGTTTGGACACTCCAGTCGGCGAGGACCGCCCGCCAGTCATCGTGCAACTGGACCGCGGTTTCGGCCTGTTTCAGGATATTGTCGCCATAAAGGTCGGAGCGGCCATCCACAAAAACCCGATATTGCGGGTAGAGCTTCCAGATGGCATAGCCTCCCCAGTCATAGTAGGCAAAAAGCCGGCCTGGTTGATCGGGGTTGCCGGCCGGTAACAAAGGATGACTGGCACGCAAAAAGGCGACCGCTTGACTGGGGTATTGTTGTGCTTCCCGAAGATTCCGGGTGCGCGCAAGGTTGTTCCAGCGCGCCAGGGCAAAGACAGCCAACAGGAGAACCATGGCCCAGTTAAAGAAGGGGAGGAATCGGTGTTGGGGAGGGCGAACGGCGGGGAGTTGCGGTGCCGCCGATAGCTGCGACAGCCACTGCGCAATCACGGGGATGGCCAGCAAGATGAAGATTGGGATGTGACGGGCCGCATCGAGTGCGGACAAGAACGTAAACGCCAATGGCAAGAGAATGCGTCCGCGAATCGGTGAGCGGGGCCCGGACAGGGCGAACATGAGCAGCAGGAAGACTAAGAGAGACGGGAAGTACATCCATTGATGAAAGTCAGGGGAATGCCACTCGACAATCAAGGTACGCAACTCGGAGGCACGCACAGTCTCAAGCGGATAAAGATAGAGGCGCGCTCCACTGGGGTTGAGGGGCACGAGTGCCAGGCAGGCAAGGATCGCAACGAAGATGCGAGTGACTATGGGACGGGCCTGCGGCCAGGGCGTAGTTCCGTTCGCTGCTTCGAGGATGCCGCCGGCAGCATAAAGGAACATAAGCACGGGACCGAGTGCGAAGCCGGCGTGCAGATTCAGCCAGAGCAGAAACAGAGGAGGAATCCAAAGCAGAAGGCGAGGCCGGTCCGATCCGCGTTCAAGCAACCAGAGGAAGATGCTGGCGAGCAGAAAAGTGAAGGTCTGTGGACGCGTTCCCCAGCAGGGTGCGGATGCCCAGGCTCCAAGGACGGTGGCGGCCGCGGCCCAGTGAGCCTTTCCGGGGCAGCGCCAATAAAGCAGCAGGAAACCGGCCGTTGTGAGGAGCGATGAAAACACAATCAAGGTAATGGGACCGGCGGTGGGGCCGCCGAGTTTCCAGAGCGCGTAAAAGACGACCTCCGAGAGCCATTCGTGAGACACCCACGAACTTCCGCCTCGCGTAAATGAGAAAGGGTCGGTATGGGGCACATGGCCGGTTTCGACAATCCACTGGCCGGTGCGCAGATGCCACCAGAGATCGGGGTCGGTGGCGGGACGCGCCGTCATGGCCAGAAGGCCGAAGAAGAGAATTCCGGCAAACAAGGCGCGGCTGCCTCGGATTGAAATTGCGGGCGTAAGCATCTGCCGGATTATAGAATCAGTGGTCGCGATTGCTTCCTATGCTGAAGAACCTCTTTGCCCGGAAACGTCAGTTCGTGGTGACTACGTTTCTACTTGGCATGTTCTGCTGTAACCTGACGTTCTTAAGGTGGTGTGCGCCGTATCTGCCCAATGGGCACCAGGATTTCATCATTTACTACATGAGCGGGCGGCTTCTCCGCGAAGGAAAGGCTGCATCTCTATACGATCCGGATGTTCAGTATCGCAGCCAGCTTGAGTTTACCCATGTTCCGAACCGTAAACGGGCGATACCGTTCAATCACCCGCCGTTTGAAGCGCTCCTTTTCGTCCCGCTGGCGATGCTGGATTTTTTCCCCGCCTACCTGCTGTGGGACGTTATAAACCTGATCATGTTGGGTGCGAGCGCCATGCTGCTCAGACAACTCCCCGGGATACGGGAAATGCCGCCACGGCTGCTCGCCCTGAGCTGTGCGGCGTTTCCTCCGATTGCCATCGGCATGATCCAGGGGCAGGATATTTTCCTTTTGCTCCTGTTGATGGTTCTTGCGCTGCTGGCGATGAACCGGGGCGATGATGTCGTCTCAGGCGCTTGGTTGGCGGCTGGCCTTTTTCGACCGCATATGATCGTGCCTTTGCTCGTTCTGCTGGCTTTTCGCCGATGGCGCATTCTTCTCGGATTCCTGCCAGTCGCAGCCGCTCTTGGGGGGATTTCGGCCATGATCATGGGGTGGAGATGGCCGCTGGCATATCTTCATTTTGTACTGCAGGTGGAACGGGAGCGGGGCAGCAGCTTCGGCCCTCATCAGGTACCCAATCTTCGGGGACTAATCGCCGATCTGCCTGGACTGCACGAATCGAGCCTCATCGTTATTGTGCTGATCGCTGTGGCATCGTTGGTGGTGTATGGACTGGCATTGCGCCGGATCCTTGATCGTCGCGATTCGCCGAGCTATGGTTTTTGTCTCGCTATAACGGCCACGATTCTGATCAGCTTCCATGCGCTTTGGTACGATTTTACACTGTTGCTGCCGGTCGTTTTCTTCCTGATCGTTTCTTTCATGAGAGCGGACGTTCGGGACGTTCCTGCAGTACTGCTCCTGCTTTTGGTCTTCTTGTTTCTTGCACCCCTTTACATCGATCTGGAATTCAACGGACACATCTTTTGGCTCGGCCTGATTCCGCTCGCACTCTTTTTCAGGCTGCTTCGGGCGCCTTCGCCCGCCGCAGAACCCGCCTGATGATCGACCAGTCCATCCGCCGCCGGCAAATCTGGCTCATGCTCGTGGCGTTGCTGTGCGCGGCGGGAACGTGGCTCTACGCGAGCCGGGTGCTGATTCCATATCAGATTAGAGATGCTGCAGCTCATAACATTCCGCGCGGAAACCTTTCCGATTTCTATCCGCGCTGGTTAGGTGCGAGGGAACTGCTCCTGCACGGCCGAGACCCTTACAGCCCCGAACTGACGCGCGAAATTCAGATGGGATTCTATGGCCGCCCGCTTCCTCCCGAAGGACCGGGAGGCCGTAATTACGAGCAGGGATTCTACTATCCCGTCTATGTTGCATTTTTGCTGGCGCCCACTATCGATCTTCCATTTGACGTCGTGCGAAAGGCCTTTTTCTGGGTCTTGCTCGGGCTCACGGTGGTCACAATTCCGCTGTGGCTGCGCCTCCTTCGTTGGCCTTTGTCGCTGTGGGGGGAAGCCGCAGTGGTCTTGTTCACGATAGGCAGCCTCCCCGTGTTGCTGGGCTTGAAGCTCGAGCAAATGACGCTTCTTGTAGCTGCCCTGCTGGCGGCAGCGATGGTTTTGCTTGTTTCCGGCCATCACATACCCGCCGGTATTTTGTTGGCGATAGCCACAATCAAGCCCCAACTGGTTTGGTTGGTCCTGTTCTGGCTGACGATCTGGACCCTGGCTGACTGGCGGCGACGTCATCGCTGGGCCGCGTCATTTCTGTTGACCATGGTCATCCTGTGCGCCGCCTCGGAGTGGTATCTTCCCCACTGGATTCCCCGCTTCTGGCAATCGATTCGCGAATACCGCAGCTTTACCGGGGAGATGTCGGTGATGGACGTGTTGATGGGCAGTCCGTGGAGCCGGGCCCTCGAATTGCTGGCGTTAGGGGGCGTGATAATCGCTTGCTGGAGACAGCGCCGGACGGAAGCGAATAGCGAAGGTTTTGCGTTCACGCTAAGCCTGGTGATGGCGATCACGGTGTTCGTCGTGCCCAGCTATGGCTTCTACAATCAAGTACTCCTTATTCCTGCGGTGTTGGTGCTGGTTCGGCAACGCCGCACGATTTGGCAGAGAAGTGCGGTAGGCCGCTTGTTGCTCGTGCTGACGGCCGGACTGGTTTTCTGGCCCTGGATCGCGAGCCTAGCCCTGGCCAGTCTTTCCTTCGTCTTGCCGCAGCAGATGGTCGAGCGTGGCTGGGCCGTGCCTTTTTGGACGTCAATGCTGATTCCTTTAGGGGTGGCTGCGATGATGCTGGTTCTTGCGGGGCAAAGGTCTGTTGCTGCGTCGGCGGACCTTCCGTCGTAGAATGCTGTGGGGACCCGCGTCAGGCACGGGCATGATTGACGGGCAGAATTCAAGGGGATATGGCAACTTCATCACAATCTGGAATTTCGAGCATCTTTCCCATCGCGATCTATGTGCAGGGGAGCGAGCAGCAGACGTTATCGTTGAATCACACCCCGTACACTGTCGGGCGCAAAGTGGATCGCGATCTGGTCATCGCAGATCCGCGGGTTTCGCGCGAGCATGCATCGATCGTCGCGGAAGATGGCGAGTTTTTCGTGGTCGACCAGGGCAGCAAACACGGTACGTTCGTGAACGGCGAGCGCGTGGACCGCCACAAGCTCCAGCGTAACGACCGGCTGGAATTCGGCGCGCGCGATGTTGCGTACCTGATTTTTCATCCTGTGCACACGACCTCGAACACGGCGCGGGAGTTCCTGAGCCAGATCTCTGGCATCCAGATCGCTCCCGAAGCGACCGACCTGGAAAAGTTGACCCTATTCATGGAAGCCGCGCGCAAACTCAACACGATCGGCGTGCTCGATGAGATCCTGGTAACGCTGCTCGATGCGACTCTGAAGCTGACGCGTGCCGAGCGGGGATACATCTTTCTTCGCGACAGCGGGGGGACTTTGACTCTGGCGGCGGGACGCAACTCGAAGGGCGAGCCGTTGCTCGACGACACAACGATTTCGCGCTCCGTGCTGGAGGGGGCACTCACTTCGAACTCCGAATATCTGGTGACCGACACCAGTAAGGAGCTGGATGTGAAGCAGCGGCAGAGCATTGTCGCCTTCGATCTGCGGACCGTGATCTGCATGCCGTTGCGCAAGCCGATGGTGCAAGCCTCGCGCGATGATCAGCGCACTGGCGGCGAGGTGATGGGCGCGCTGTACGTGGATTCGCGCTTTGCCTCGCGCAACATCGGTGACGTGGGCCAGGATATTTTGCGGGCGATTGCGACGGAAGCGGCGCAGCTCGTCGAAAACGCCCGCCTGGTGCAGGCCGAGGAGGCGGGCCGCCGTTACCAGCAGGAGTTGTCCATTGCCGCGCAGATTCAGCAACGGCTTTTGGCGGTGACGCTGCCCGAAGTTCCGTTTGCGCGTGTGAACGGACGCAACCTCTCTTGCAAGGAGATTGGCGGCGATTTTTTTGAAGCCGTGAATACGCCGCATGGCCTGGCGGTGGTCCTCGCCGACGTCAGCGGTAAGGGAGTTTCGGCCGCGCTGCTGGCCTCGATTTTGCAGGGGATGGTCTACTCGCAGCTGATTTCCGGCATGCCGCTCGTCGAGATTGTTGCGGCGGTAAATCGGTTTTTCACCTATAAGCACATTGGTGAAAAGTACGCGACCATGATCATTACCCGTTTGCGGAGCGACGGGGATCTGGAATATGTAAACTGCGGGCACGTTCCGCCGGTTTGGATTTGCGGCAACGAAGTGCTCAGGCCGTCCCACGGCAACCTGCCGGTCGGCCTGCTCGCGGATGCGACTTATGCCAGCGACCGCTGCCAGATGAAGGCCGGCGATCGGCTGATTCTGGTGACCGACGGCGTTACCGAAGCCGAGAACGCGCGCGGCGACATGTTTGACAGCGAACGTCTGGAAACGGTGGCGGGGAAGAGCAAGTCGATGGAGGATATTTTTTCCGCTGTGGCGGACTTCTGCGGCGGCACTCCACTCAATGACGATTGCACGGTGGTGGAGTTGGCGTATACGGGAGACTGAGGCTTTCCATCGTTCTTTTCCATGGTTGAGCAGCGGGAAAACCCCGACCATAAATGAGCGGGAGTAGTGGCCCTTCGACTCCGATTGCTGCGCCTACGGGCGCCGCAATCTCCGCTCAGGGTGACAGGATCAAGAGTGAATGCGGGTGGGAAAATATTGAAGCCCGTTTACGGCTTCGCATCTTTGTGAATCTCCACCGTTGACCACGTCTTGTCAGCCGCATGACATAGCGTTTCCAGCTTGCAATCAGCGCACTTTGGACTGCGCGCGACACATAGTTTTCGTCCGTGCCAGATCACTTCATGCGAGAAATCAGTCCAGCGTTCTCGCGGGATGATGCGCATCAGATCCTGCTCGATTTTTTGTGCGTCGTCGTGGCGCGTCAATTCTAGCCTTCGTGAAATGCGCGTGACGTGCGTATCGACCACGACTCCTTCGTTCTTCTTGAACCAGGTCCCGAGCACGACGTTTGCCGTCTTGCGGGCCACGCCGGGCAAGGTGAGCAACTCCTCCATCGTTTCGGGGACTTTGCCATCGAAATCGGAGACGATCTTGCGCGCCGCTCCCACAACCGATTTCGACTTGTTGCGGAAGAATCCGGTGGAACGAATATCGGGCTCCAGTTGTTCCGGTTCGAGGGCGGCGAAATCCTGCACGGTGGGATACTTTTCAAAAAGAATGGGCGTGACCATGTTCACGCGCACGTCTGTGCATTGGGCGGAGAGGATCGTCGCTACGAGTAGTTCCCAAGCGCTGCGGTGAGTGAGAGCGCATGTTACGCCGGGATACATCTGGTCGAGTCCCGCGATAATCTGCCGCACGCGCTCGGGATTCAGAGGATCGTATCCCGAAGCAACTTTTGTTCTTGGAGCCGGCTTGAGCACAGCAGACTTCAGGGCAGCAGTCTTGGCCGTGTTTCCGGGCTGGGACACTCGCCGTGCAGCGAGACGCCCGGGTACTGCTTTCGATTTACCCACTTTCAAGAGTCGCACGCCTTCCTGGCGTCCACTTCGGCTCGGTTGTCGGGGCACATTTCCGCGAGGCATTTTTCCTCCAGAGCAGAGGTTCATGGTAACAAAGGCAGCGACATTGACGCGCAGTCGCGCAAAAGTTGTTGGCGGCGAGCGACCAAGGTAACCGCGGTGCAATTGACGTGTTGGTGGGCGGTGAGTAGTCTGAATTAAAAGCTAACTATGGCCGTCAAGAACATCAAACTCGGACAAGTCTGGCGCCAGGACGCAAGCGGCCAGGACTTTCTTGTCACCAAGGTTTACAGCGAAGTCTTCACGCAATATGCGGTGCTGCGTCCTGCCGAAGTGAATGCGCCCAACGTGCCGGGCATCAAAGTGAAGGTCGCCAAGTCGGCCGACGGAGTGGCGTTGCCGGGCTTCAGCTTCACGCAGGAAGGGGCGTTTTAGATCGGGTGATCTGGCGATCGGGTCATCGGGCGATCGAACAGCCTGTTTCGTTCGCGCCGCGAAGGCCGGTTTTCCGATGACCAGATGACCCGATCACCCGATGACCCGCTTTCATGACTGAAAAAATCCTGGCTATCCTATTCACTTTCATTTCGCAACTGGTCGCAATCACAGGCTATGGCGGGATCGTGATCCTGATGGCGATCGAATCAGCGTGCATTCCATTGCCATCGGAACTCATAATGCCATTCGCCGGGTATCTCGTTTTCACGGGCACGATGAAGCTGTTGTGGGTGGCGACGGCGGGCGCGATCGGATGCAATTTGGGATCGCTGATCGCGTACGAGATCGGCGCTTACGGAGGCCGGCCGCTGGTCGAGCGCTATGGGCGCCGGATTCTGATGGGCCGCCGCGAACTCGATTGGGCGGACCGCTTTTTTCTGCGCTGGGGATACATGGCGGTATTTATCGCGCGCCTGCTGCCGGTGATTCGCACGTTTATTGCGTTGCCGGCCGGCGTCGCCCGCATGCCGCGAGGAAAATTCCATATCTATACATTTCTGGGGTCGTGGCCATGGTGTTTGGCGCTGGCCTGGTTTGGAATGAAGCTGGGTGAAAACTGGCGCTCCTTGGGAAAGTACTTCCACAAGATGGATGCGGTGATCGGCGTAATCCTGCTAGCCGGGTTTGCGTGGTTCATCTGGTCGCACTGGCAGAACCGGCTGCGGACGGACGCAAACTAGACGGACGACAGCTTGGACCTCACGGCTCTGCGAGCCTCGCCAGTTGCGACGCTACGATCTTCCACTCACCATTTCGACGGAGTAAAACATCGAGATAAATGTAACGCGCAGCGAATCGCTTTCCCTCCGCTTCGACCTCATCGGACTCCGAGCCGTGGACGACGGCGGTGTCGCCGAACAGACGAATCTTCCGCCTGGTGGAAACGATCGAAGGATAGCGGATCGCTCCGGTGAGGAGCTTTTCGAGGATCGCCTCTCGGCTCTGCGGATTGCCAGAGTCGTCATATTGAACGTAGTCATCCGCGAAAATCTGTGACAGCGCTTCGAGATCCGCGTTCATCAAAGCCTTATCCCCGGCTTCAAAGAGCGCCAGAATTTGCTGTTCATCGAATGCAAGCGACATGGTTTAACTCCAACGTTCCACTCCAACGATTTTCATGTGCGCACCTGTGACAGATCATTGCTGGTCCCTTTCGGAGACGCGCACAATGTGGTATCTCTCGAACGGTGACGCTAGTCGCTCACAGGGCGAGAATAATGCAATTCCCATCTCGAATTGCGAACGACGAACAGAACGACGAACGACCAGTGATGACATGGGATTTCTAAGTTATCTATTTTATCCGTGGGGGCTCCTGCTGCAGGGCCTGGCGATTGTGCACTTCATCCGCCGCCGGCCGGACACCTATTGGATCTTCATCATTTTGTTTCTGGGGCCGCTGGGCGCGATCATCTACCTGGCCGTGGAAGCGCTTCCTGACATCGGCCTCATCGGGCAGTCCTTCAAGGTTTTTCCACGCCGCAAGCGCATTCGCGAACTGGAAGTCGCGATCCGGGACAATCCTTCCGCCGGCAATTACGAAGAGCTCGGCGACCTCTACATGGACGACGACGACTTCGCAGCGGCGCGCGCGGCGTTTGACCGGGCGATTGCCGCCCGCGCCGATACGCTCGATCCTTTCTACCGGCGCGGCGTTTGCGCGCTGCAGTTAGGAGATGCAGCAGCTGCGGTGCCCGACCTGGAACGAGCGGTGAACCAGGATCCGGACTACGACTTCCAGCGTGCGGCTGGCCTGCTGGCTCATGCCTGTGCCCAGACTGGCCAAAAAGAGAAGGCGGAGGCGCTCTTCCGGCGGGTGACGGTTACTTCAACTTTGTCGGAGACCTACCTCAATTTTGCGGAGCTGCTGGCGTCCGAAGGACACAACGCTGAAGCCCGCGAATGGGCGCAGAAAGTGCTGGACAAAAAACCGACGATGCCGGGGTATCTGCGGCGCCGCGAGCGGCCGTGGTTCCGACGGGCGAATGGGTTCTTGAAGAGGGTGCCGGCGTGAGAGTTGAATGTGAAATCAAAAGAAGGTAGGTTAGGACCATGCAGCCCCTTAGTCCCAACGAGATTTCCCGGCTCAGTCCTGAGGAACGCCTGGCTCTGATTGGACAGCTTTGGGATAGCCTGGATGACGGCGAGGTTTCGTTGTCTGCCGCCCAGAAAACTGAGCTGGTGCGGCGGCTCTCCACCTTGGAACAGGATCGAGCCGGGGCCGTCACCTGGGAACAGTTGCAAGCCGAGTTAGCTCGACGCTGCCCCGACTGATGCAAGCCATCTTTACGCCGGCTGCGCGGTCCGAGATCGTCGACGCTCAGGACTGGTACGAAACACAACAGGCAGGCCTCGGGGCGCGGTTTCGCGGACAGCTCGAGATCACCTTAAGCCGGATGCGTGAGAACCCTTATCAATTTCCTGCCGTATTTCACGACGTTCACCGCGCCCGCTTGCGCAAGTTTCCGTATAGCCTGTTCTTCTGCATCGAAACAGAGTTCGTGGTGGTTATCGCCTGCTTTCACGGGAGTCGCGACCCGCAACGCTGGCAGCAGCGCGTTTAGTTTTTCATTCCCGGTGCTATCCTTCCCTCGATGCAAATTTCCTACCTCGAATGCACCCGTTGCGGGGAGCATCTCCCCGCTGATCGCCCGCAGAATGTTTGCCCGAAAGATGGCGGCGTGCTTTACGTCCGTTACGATCTTGCCAGCCTGAAAGGGAATTTGCGTCCCGAAGACCTGCGGGGACGAGTGGCTTCGATGTGGCGCTATGCAGAAGTTCTTCCCGACGCGGCGCCGGTGAGTCTGGGCGAAGGTTTCACTCCGATGCTCCCGAGCCGCGAGTATCCCAACGTCTACATAAAGGATGACGGACTGAATCCAACCGGATCGTTCAAGGCGCGAGGCATGTCCGCCGCTCTGACGATGGCCAGGCATTATGGTTTGAAAAAACTCGCCGCGCCCTCCGCTGGAAATGCCGGTGGTGCGCTGGCGGCATATGCTGCTGCTGCCGGACTCGAAGCATACATTTTCATGCCAAAGGATGTGCCCATCGCCAATCGCATGGAATGTGACTACTACGGCGCGCACGTCACGCTGGTGGATGGTTTGATCAGCGATTGTGGACGCATGGTTGCCGAACGAAAAGATAAAGAAGGATGGTTCGACGTCTCGACGCTGAAGGAACCGTTTCGCGTCGAAGGCAAGAAGACCATGGGCTACGAGGTCGCGGAGCAACTCGACTGGAAGCTGCCGGACGCGATTATCTATCCGACCGGCGGCGGCGTGGGCATGATTGGCATGTGGAAGGCATTCGACGAGATGGAGCAACTGGGATGGATCGGCGGCGAGCAGTCTGGTGTAAAGCGGCCTGGTGTAAAGCGACCGAAGATGGTCACGGTGCAGGCGGCCGGCTGTGCGCCGATTGTGAAGGCCTGGGAGGCAGGGAAGAGCGCTTCCGAGATGTGGGCAGGAGCCTCAACTTTCGCGGCTGGTCTGCGCGTGCCCAAAGCCTACGGCGATTACCTGATTCTCGACATCCTCAAGAAAAGCGGAGGCGCGGCGGTGGCTGCGACCGACGAGGAGATTCTTGCGGCAACCCGACATTGGGGAAGCGTGGAAGGCGTGTTTGCCGCGCCTGAAGGAGCGGCCTCGCTGGTTGCATACCGGAAGTTGCGCGCGAGCGGATTTTTCAGCGCCGAGGATAAAGTTGTGCTGTTCAATACCGGGAGCGCATACAAATATCTCGACATGATGGAAGCACAGACGAAAAAAGCGCGACTCGATACGCCGGCGCCGCGCAGTATCGGCGGAATCATCGGACCGTACTGAGGCTCCAATCCCTTTGATCTTTTCACGGGAATTTTTCCAATCCAAGCGCGAAGAGATGGTGCGCATGCAGCTTGCGGAGCGTGGCATCCGCGATATGCGTGTGCTTGATGCTATGCGCACGGTGCCGCGACATGAGTTTGTGCCCGAAGCTTTGCGGCAGGATGCGTACGAAGATCATCCGCTGCCGATCGGCGAGGGCCAAACCATCTCGCAGCCTTATATTGTTGCCGCGATGTTGGAGCATCTCGCGTTGCAGGCGTCGGATCGCGTGCTTGAAGTGGGCACCGGCTCGGGCTATGTGACGGCGTTACTGTCGGTGCTGTGCTCCGAGGTGTTTTCGGTGGAGCGGCATGCGCTGCTGGCGGTATCGGCGGATGCAACGTTGCGGCGCCTCGGGTATACCAACGTAAGGGTCAAGGTTGGCGACGGAAGCGAGGGTTGGAGCGAGTACGCTCCGTTCGATGCCATTCTTGTTTCGGCCGCAACCGCCGAAGTGCCAGCTCCGCTGTTCGCTCAACTGAATGACGGCGGACGCATGATTATTCCGGTGGGATCGCCGATCAGTCAGGAGCTGCAGTTGATTCGCAAGATTAACGGTCAGCCTGAGGTGACGGTTCTCGATGGTTGCCGTTTTGTGCCGCTGGTTGAAGGCGAAGCGCAGCGCTAGTTTTGATTCGAGGGACTGAGGGCGGGACGCCCTCAGAACCGCCGGCGAGACGCCGGCGCTACGGTCGAGTGTCGATATAATATCGCCGTGGGATTCCTGCACAATCTCAAGATCACACTGGAAATGATCAAGTGGGAGCATTCGATTTTTGCGCTTCCATTTGCACTGTGTGGCGCAATGCTGGCGGCGGGCGGATTGCCTGCCTGGCGCCAGTTGGCGTGGATCATCGTCGCCATGGTTTCGGCGCGTTCGGCGGCCATGGCGTTTAATCGCCTGGCCGATGCTTCGATTGATGCAGCCAATCCTCGCACAGCGACTCGCGCTCTGCCTGCTGGCGTGTTGACCCCAAATTTCGTGAGCGCGTTCGTTTTGATTGCCTGCGGAATTTTTGTGCTGGCAGCCTCGCAATTAAATCGGCTGACGCTGATGCTTTCGCCGGTGGCTTTGGCCGTTGTTCTTCTCTATTCGTATGCCAAACGATTTACGCGCTGGTCGCATCTGTTTCTGGGATTTGCGCTCGGCATCGCGCCGGCGGCTGCCTGGATCGCGGTTCGCGGATCGCTTGACCCC
>CAWGDB010000011.1:0-100596 GCA_963821295.1 uncultured Acidobacteriaceae bacterium
CTCGGCCTCGCCCGCTACCAGAGGCATAGCGCCGGAAGTCTCGTCAATCAACCACTCGACTTGACCACTCAATGCATTCTGCCATGACGACGGATCGACGCCGCCCGCAAGCGCGAAATCCTTGGTGGCCATTGGACCGTGAAACGTCACCAGATTAGCCTTGTCGGTGAACCAGGTCAGCAACGTTGTAACGTCGCTGTATCCGACGAAGATTTTCGGGTGGGCGGAAACTCTGGCCATGTCGATCGACTGCAACAGATAGTTCGATCCGTATCCTCCGCGTGCACACACGATCGCGCGGATATCGTCGCGGGCGAACATCTCTTCCAATTCCCGCGCCCGGCGCGCGACAGAGCCGGCAAAGTACAAATCATGCTCCAGAATCGACTCGAGGTAAAACGGCTCATATCCGGCGTTGCGCAGCCCGTCGCAACCGGCCTCCAAAGCCTCGCGCTTGATGTTCGAGGCGGGAGCAACAATCCCCACCTGGTCGCCCTTGCAAAGGGCGCGAGGCTTAATTCGGGATTTTTCGGGAGCGGACGTCATCAGGAATCGATCTTAAACGAAGAATTCTCCCCGGCACACGAGCGTCGCCGGGCCGCGGAGATAAACCTGAGTCTCGAGAACCCGATTCTCCCAGCGCACGGTCTGCGAACCTCCTGGCGCGATCACTTTCACGGGTGACACCACGCGCTGCGCCGCAATTGCGGCCACTGCCGACGCGCATGATCCCGTACCCGATGACTGCGTCTCTCCCACGCCGCGCTCACACAGCCGAATCTCGATTTCATTCGGTCCGCGGACCACTACGTACTCGACATTCGTGCCTTCGGGAAACTGGCGCTGCGTTTGAACCAGCGCCGCCTGCTTCTGCCAACCCTCCTGAAACATGTCCACGAAAACCACGAAGTGCGGGTTGCCCATCGAAACTCTGGTTCCGACGGCACGCACCCACATGGTCTCAATCGTCAATTGCTCTCCGATGACTGGCCGGCCCATCTGGATTTCGAATTCAAACGCCGGGGCTCTGTTCTCAATCAGGCGGCAGGTCTTGAGGCCCGCTCCGGTGCGGATTACAACCTCTGTCTTCTCGCTGGCAGCGCGGGCGCAAATCTCCGCCGCCACACAGCGGGTGCCGTTGCCGGATATCTCCGCCTCGGACCCATCCGCATTGATCAGACGCGCTCTCACATCGGCTTCGGCATCCGGAAACAGCCACTCTACGCCGTCTGCGCCCACTCCGTTGTGGCGATCGCACAGACGCCGGGTGAGCGCGCTGAGATCACCGGAAGCGGAAGCTGAAGCTGAAGCTGAAGCTTGCATGCCCTCGACGATTAGAAAATCGTTGCCGCAGGCGGACGCTTTTGTGAAGGCAATACTCTTCCGCGATGCATCGGTGGGAGAGACTGTCATTTGTGTTCCATCAGTCGAATTCCATCATTTTGTGTTCCATCATTTGGGCGGATTTTATCATCGCCCTACCAGAGCTTTCCGCAGCACATGCCGGGAAAGGTTAACGGGATTGATTCGGAGGATGGTTTGTCGCGTAGATCCGAGCCGGCGGCTGTCCCCAGGAGTGAATCACCGCCAGCAGGGTGAGACCCGTCTTATTGACGCCGCGGTCGACGGTATCGCCCTCGAAGGCGATCACATAGTTCACATAGCACCCTGGATTGGCGAGCGTATGCTCCCAAATGCCTTCGGGATCCGTCGGCCTCTCCCACGGGCGGCGATTTTCACTATTCACTACGCGGCGCAATGGGATCCCAAGCCGCTCCATAATGCCGACGTGGGTTCCCAGGTCCATCAGAAAGCGCGAGTTCGGTGGCAATTCCTTCAACAGGCGCTCGACCGAGGTGTCCAGGCCACGGCGCATTTCCCAGTTCCTGGACGCCTCCACCAGGCACAGCGGTTCTGCTTTCAAAACAAATGCGTAGCTGGTGACGATCAGGGCCGCCACGACTGCCGCCAGCTTCCAGAGTTGCCCTCGGGCAAAGCATACATAGATGGTTGCCAGCAGCAATCCTGCCGCGACAGCGAACAAAGGCAGCAGTTCCAATCCAAAACGAAAGTTGAAAACGGCGAACGGCCACCACATCGGCACATGCAGCGGCACCGAACCGTAGGCAATGGAATAGGCATAAAACGGCACGGGCGCCCACAGCAAAAGCAGAAGGGCCGCAACCTTGCCACGAAACATCCACAACGCGAGCAGGCTCGATAGTATGGCTGCAAGGAGCCAGAAGCGGCCCCAGTTTCCGACAGCCAAGGTGGCTTGCGCCGCTTTCACAAAGTAGAGGAGTGCAACCCACAGATTGTGGAATGCCGGATTGGGCGCGCCCACGCGCTGCTCAATCGCTTTCGCGGAATACGGCCCGTTCGCAAACTCCAGCGCGTCGCCGTAGATCACCCGGTTGTAGACCAGCCACAGCACGGGCGCCACGGAAATGCCGCAGAGAAACTTGAGTGCGCTCCATCGAAATGCGCGGTCTTCGTGTCGCCATTGTCGCACCGTAATTACTGCGACAATCGCACCAATCACACCGGCCAGAAACCAGCCATCGTAACGCGTCATTTCCGCGCAGGCCACACAACAGGCACAGGGCCGAAGGGCGCGGCTGGCGAAGTTACTCGGGGATCCGTTTTCTCTTTGTCTGAGATCGCTTTGTCCGAGTTCACTTTGTCTGAGGTCTCTCAGAAATTCCGTGCAGTACACCATCGCCCAGATGGAAAAGGCGAGGTAGAGCGTTTCGGTCAGCGCTGTGGTCTGCGTGTAGATCAGGTTTGGATTGGCTCCATAAGCAAAGGCCGCGACCCATGCGCTCACGTCCGCCGCCGGTTCCATGCGGGAGTCGGATTGCAGCAAACCGCGCACCAGCCGAAAAATGCCCAGTACACCGAACACGTAAGCGATCATGGAAGGAATGGATCCGCCGATGCCGCTCTGCCACATCTTGTTGGGGAAAATAAATGGGATCATCAGCAGATGCGGCAAAGGCAGCCAAACGGTTCCCAGTTGCAGCAGGCCGGGAGTCAGGGAATCGAATACGCGGCGCGCAATGTTAATGTGCGCTGTCGCATCTCCGTGCGAAAGAATGTCACCGCGCTGAAAGTAATAAAAAAAAGAGCCCAGAGATGCGAGCACAGCCAGTCCGGCAACCCGGGCGAGGTGGCCGTCGCGAGCGTCGTTGGCGGTGATTATTCGAGTTGCCATGGATTAAGCACGAAGGGCGTTTCCCTGTTCTGGCGAAGCCTCAGGCCAGATGCGTCAGTTCGCGGAAGACCTGAAAGCGCGCGTCAATTTCCTCGCGCGAAAGATTCTGCAGGCGCTCGGTGCCAAAGCGCTCCACCGCAAACGAGCCCATCACCCCGCCATAGAACAACGCGCGCTTGAGCACTTCCCGGTTGATCTCTCCCTGCGACGCGATGTATCCCATGAATCCACCGGCAAAGGAATCGCCAGCACCAGTCGGATCCTTTACCTCATCGATGGGAAGTGCGGGCGCGCGAAACGGATGCGATCCGATGCCGAAGGCGCCTTCACGGAAGAAAATCGTCGCGCCGTATTCGCCGTGCTTGACGACCAGCGCCTGCGGCCCCAGGGCCAGAACCTTATTCGCGGCGCGCAACAGATTCTTTTCGTGCGCGAGCATCCTGGTTTCGGTGTCGTTGATCAGCAGCACATTGACCACCTTGAGCGTCTCCGCCAGTTCTTCAGGGGTCCGCTGGATCCAGTAATTCATGGTGTCGCCGCCGGTCAGGCGCACGCCATCCATCTCCAAGCGCACTCCGCGCTGCAGTGCCGGGTGGATATTGGCGAGAAACAGGAATTGCGTATCAGAATATTCTTTGGGAATACGCGGCTGGAACTTTTCGAATACATTCAGTTCGGTAAAGTCGGTTTTCGCCTCGTTCAGGTTGTCGAGATACTGCCCGCCCCAGCGAAATGTTTTGCCCGCTGTCCGCTCGATCCCACGGGTATCGACGCCGCGCTTCTTAAACACAGCTTCGTCTTTGGGAACAAAGTCATCGCCCACCACGGCTACTACACGTACTTGGGTGAAGTAACTCGCTGCTAAAGCGAAGTAAGTCGCCGCGCCGCCTAAGATATCCTTCACGTTACCCGAAGGGGTGGCGATAGTGTCAAACGCAACGGAACCTACAACTAGTATGCTCATGAGTCTCCAAAAACGTCGTTAGTCATTCGTCGTTGGCCGCTAGCCAACCACATTACCGATTGTCTAAACCTCGTGGCCGTGCGATAACGCACGGACCTCCAGACATCGCGAACGACGAACGACGAAGGACTAACTTACAGATACTTGCCTAAAATCAATTCCAGCTTCTCCTTCGTCGCCGCCGGAATTGCAGCCGGGTCCGTCAGAATCGCATGCGCCATCGCCGATCCGCACTTGCAGGAGGGCGTCTTCCGCATGGCAGCCACTGTGGCTTTCACGACTTTGGCCGCGTTCTCGGCGTTCTTTGTCAGAACCGAGATGACCTGCGCGACAGTAACCTCATCGTGATGCGGATGCCAGCAATCATAATCGGTGACCATGGCAATCGTGACGTAGCAGATCTCCGCCTCGCGCGCGAGTTTCGCCTCCGGCAGATTCGTCATGCCGATCACATCCGCACCCCAACTACGGTAGACGTTTGATTCGGCCTTGGTGGAGAACTGCGGACCCTCCATGCAAACGTAGGTTCCACCGAGCTTGCCGGTGACGCCGGCGCTCTTGCAGGCATCGTTCACAACTCTGGTGAGTTCTCCGCAGACGGGATCACCGAATCCAATGTGCGCGACGATGCCGTCACCGAAAAAGGTGTCAATGCGATGGCGGGTGCGGTCGAAAAATTGGTCCGGGATCACAAAATCGAGGGGCTTGTGTTCTTCTTTCAGCGAGCCCACAGCGGAAACCGAAACGATGCGCTCGACTCCCAGTTGCTTGAAACCGAAAATGTTCGCGCGGAAGTTCAGTTCGCTGGGCAACAGTTTGTGCCCGCGAGCATGACGGGCCAGAAAGGCGACCTTGCGCCCTTCGAGCGTGCCCAGAATATATGCGTCGGAGGGATCGCCAAACGGTGTCTGCTGGCGCAGTTCGTGCGCGTCGGTGAATCCGGGCATGTGATACAAACCACTGCCCCCGATAATGCCAATCTCTGCCTGCTGCAATTGCGCTCCTGAAAAGAAAGGAAACTGACCGCGGAACTCGTGATTATACAGGGAGGCGAGCCTGACTGAGACCGCAGCAACCGATTGGGAAAGTCAAAAGTCAGAAGTCAGATTGAAGAAGTGAACCCAAAGCCGCACCGAACCGAGCTCTTAATTTCTTCATTCGAACTTGATTGCTGGCTTTTGATTTCTGGCTTTTGATTTATTTCTGTTCCGCGCCATCCCCAAAGAAATCGGCTTCGATGCGTTTCGTGGTCTCGTCATCCATACTTTCGCTCACGAGCACCGAGTCTCCGCGGACGTCGATGACCACGGCTCCTTCTTCGGTCATCCAGGCATGCCGTCCGCGCAAGGTGCGCCAGGAATCGGCGGGCGGAGCATCGAGAGCAACTTTGCCGTCGGCTCCGAGAGCTTGCCGCTTTTGATAACGCTGCGCCAGCGACTTGGCATAGACCGCCCCAAATTCCGCGGCCTTGGCCGGACTCGACCATCGCGAAACATAGAGAACCCCGAGCGGGCCTGACTTTGTTCCTTTTACCCGGCCCGCGTAGTAGTAGCCGCCGCGCCATGCTGGATAGATCGACTCGGCTTCCTTCCGCCCGGCGTACTGCTCCACGAGCACATCCACGTCAAACTCGCCCATGGCACCGATATCGAACGCGTCATATCCGGCGAGATCTTTCTTGAAGTCGATGCGCTTCACCGGGTCGAGCTTCTCGTGCGCCAGATATGTATCTGGCTCCATGATCTCGCGCGTGGTCTTCGGAGGATCCTTGAATGCCCCGGCGAAGGCTTGCTCCTTTCCGCCCGATTTCTCCAGCTCCAGCGTGAAGTCCATTCCATAGCGGTAAGGAAACGTCAGCTCCTCCTTGAGAAAAATCGGGGCGTCGCGAAAGGTCGGGGAATCCGCCGGACCATCCAGCATTCCCTGCTTCAGCGCCTCGCCAATCTGCGGCATCTCGAGCAGCGTTTTATCGGTGGGTGCGAGCGTGTAATCCATCATCACCACCATGGCCTGGCCTTCAACGACCGCCTCCCGCGCCTCCGATTCCTCGTCGGTATCGATGTCCGCGGGCGTCGGGTCTAATTTCTTGTCCCCCTCGGTTTCCGCCTCCTTCATCCATTTCTCCATGCCGAAGGACTGATCCTGCAACGCGTGCGTCAATTCATGCGCCAGCACGGGCTTCTGCTGTTCGGGGTCGATCCAATTCAGAATGTTGACCGTCTTCTTTTTGGGATCGTAGTATCCCGCAACCTGCTCCTTCAGCATGGCTACCAAAAAAGGACCAAGGTCAAAATCGCGCGGCAGCAACCCAAACTTTTTGAGCACGATGGATGACCGCTCCAAACGCTTGGCATCCTTGTCATCCTTCATGCCCTTTTGCAGGTAGGACTCGACTTCCTTGCGATCTGCCAATCGACGCTTGACCTCATGATCGATGGGCAACCCGGTGTCGTCGCTCGCAAATTTGAGAATCTCATCGACCGAGCGAAAAAGTTCTTTCGCTTCCTTCGGAGAGATAATCTTTTCCGGTTCTTGTGTGGAGCGGTCGCCATGGCCCGCGGGCGGCTGCGCCTGATCTGGCTGACTTTGGCTTTGAGTCTGAGTTTTGTCAGTTGGAGATTGCGGTTGGGCAGTTTGGGGCCACGCGCCACCGACCACCAGCAACGCGAATATAGCAACGGCGAGAAACGTCCGGAACTTCATTTTCAACTTCATTCTGATCAGTATCATCCTGAGCGGAGCTGACACACTCGCTTGCGAATGCATCAGCAGAGTCGAAGGACCCTACCAACTCCAGCAATCGATGGGGCGTAGGGGAATTCTCACCGCGCACTCTGATGTTAGCAGCATGCGATGGTGAGAGAAGGGCTTGAGGTGTCGGAAAATAGTTAAGAAGACGCAGGGGTCCCCTCGGCTCGCTCGGGGCGCTTCGACTCCGCCCGCTCTCTGCTTCGCAGAGGGTACGCCGCGCTCAGGATGACAGGGTGCAACAAGCTGGGTACAACACCACGGGACCCAGCGGGTCGGCCTCCATTAAATGCTTCGTTTCACTCGCTCGGCTACCCACTCGCCCACTTCACGCGTGCCGAGCGTCCCGCCGATGTCCGCGGTTGTCTTCTTCTGTCGCACAGCTTCCAGCACAGTCGCTTCGATCTTTCGCGCCTCAGCGCTCATACCCAGATACCTCAGCATCATCGCCCCGGTGAGGATTGCCCCCAGCGGATTCGCCACATTTTTGCCTGCAATCGGCGGGGCCGATCCGTGCACTGGCTCGAACATCCCGATTAACCGCGTTGAAGTCTTACCCGGATGAATATTGCCACTGGCCGCCATTCCCATGCCACCCTGCAGTCCTGCCGCGAGATCGGTGATGATGTCGCCGAACATATTATTGGTGACGATCACATCGAAGCCGCGCGGATCGCACACCATCTGCATGCAGAGCGCGTCCACGTACATGTGCTGGGTTTCGAGCTGAGGAAATTCCCCGGCAACGCCTTTGAAGACGCGCTGCCAGAGGCCGCCCGCGTGTGTCATGGCGTTCGATTTATCGCACATCAGCACGCGACGCCGGGGAGAGCCGTCCTGCTTCGTGCTCTGCGCGCAAAACTCAAAGGCGTAGCGGATGATCCGCTCCACCCCCTTGCGCGTGTTCACATCTTCCTGAATGGCCACTTCGTCCGGCGTCCCCTGCTTGAAGACTCCACCCAGGTTGCCGTAAACGCCCTCGGTGTTCTCGCGGATCACAACGAAATCCAGGTCCTTCGGCTCGACTCCCTTCAGCGGACAGAGCGCAGCATCCAGCAGACGCACGGGCCGGACATTGGCATACAAATCCATCGTGCTGCGCATGCCGAGCAGAATCTCCCGCGCATGAATATTCGAAGGGACACGCGGATCGCCAAATGCTCCAAGGAGGATGGCGTCAAACTCACGCGCCAGCATGGCGAACCCGTCCGACGGCACCGTCGTCTTATCCGCGAGATAGCGATCCGCTCCCCAGTCAAACGGTGTGAATTCCACTGCCGCGCCCGAGGCCTGAACGACCTTCACCGCCTGCGGGATGACTTCCTTACCGACTCCGTCGCCGGGGATGACGGCAATTATTCGCTTTTCACTCACGCGAAAAGAAGATAACAGAAGCACCCCGGATTTTGCGCCGATTCGTCTTCGCTATAATCAATAACAAGCATGGGTAACACTTTGCACCAGCATACGCCGCAGCTCTCAACGGTTGGGGATTACGGCGATGTCCGCTCGGAATTCCAAGCGCTGGTCTCCAGCTGCGGAGTCTATGACCTCAGCTCGCGCTCGAAGATCAAACTGACGGGCGGCGACCGCACGCGCTGGCTGAATGGCATGGTCACGAACAACATCCGCGATCTGGCTCCGAACCATGGCGTTTACTGTTTCTTGTTGAACGCCCAGGGGCACATACAGGCCGATCTCTTCGCATATAACCTGGGCGACTGGCTGATGGTGGACACCGAAGCCAGCCAACGTGAAAAAGTTCTGCAGCTGTTCGATCACTACATCATCGCCGACGATGTTGAAGTTGCGGATATCAGCGATAACGTGACTGCAATTGGCCTAGCCGGACCGCAGTCGCAAACCGTGTTGAGTGCGGCTGGTATTCAATCGCCAGAACTCTCTGCGCTCGAACTTTGCACCCCGAAATGCGATTGCGCGTGCGATTGTCTGCAGTGCACGCTGGTCCGGGGCGATGATTTGTCAGACAACTCCTACGAAATCTGGATTGCTCCTGACAAGCTGAAACCTACCTGGGAAGCGCTGATCTCCGCTGGCGCGAAAGCCGTTGGCACCGATGCACTGGAACTGTGCCGGATCAGCCGCGGAATTCCTCGCTATGGCGTGGATATCCGCGAACGCGATCTGCCACA
Source organism: uncultured Acidobacteriaceae bacterium (assembly GCA_963821295.1). Lineage (GTDB taxonomy): Bacteria > Acidobacteriota > Terriglobia > Terriglobales > Acidobacteriaceae > Acidiflorens. The sequence goes on from CAWGDB010000011.1 coordinate 9,080, forward strand.
GGAGACCGGCCAGATGCGCGCCCTGAACTTCACCAAAGGCTGCTATCTGGGGCAGGAAATCGTGGAGCGAATCCGCTCGCGTGGGACTGTGCATCGCATGTTGATTGCCTTTCTCGTTGAAGGCCCGCTGCCTGCTCCCGGCGCCAAGATTGAAGCTGACGAAAAGGAAGTTGGCGAAATCACCAGCAGCGCAAACTTACCTTTGGCTGCCGGAGACCGGTCCGTCGCGTTAGGCTATCTGCGACGCGAGGCCGCGAACAAGAATTTGCGCGCAGGCACCGCAACGCTGAAACCATCAACACTACCGATCGCTTGACCTGAGAACCACAAAGCTCAACCAGGAAAACTATATGACCAAAAATGAAAAAGACAGCGAATTCAAAGTAAGCGACCGGCGTCTGTTCACAGCCGACGGCGAGCTGCGTTCCCCTTCCGATGAAGAGAAAACGGAACCAACTGAGCAGGCTGCGCCTTCCACCGCTACGGCCGTCACTACCCCGGCGCCCCCGGCGCCGTCAATGACGAGCGCCGCTTCCGAAGTCTCGCCCGAAGCGGGCGTGCCGGAACCGCCGACCGCCTCCGAGCAGAAGGCGCAACACGACGCCTACCAGCAATCTTCGCGCGATCTCGACCGCCGGGTCGAGTTAAGTGGTCACTCGGCCCAGGAACTCGAAGTAACTTTTGAACGATTCATGGCCTCGCTCTACATGACGGCCATGATGCAGCTTGGCCTGATGCACGAACAGGGCGGCCAGCCCGGCGTTGACCTGCTCGGCGCCCGCCAGACGATTGACACTCTTGGCATGGTCGCCGAGAAAACCAAAGGCAATCTCACCTCGAAAGAGCAGGGTTTTTTACAGAACTGCCTTTATGAGTTGCGCATGGCTTACGTCGAAGTCACCAACGCATTGGCGCGGCCTCCGCAACCCGCCGGATCGCCCACGGGCACCAACGGCTGAAGTTCATTAGCTGAAGTTCATTCATACGATGCACGCGACTCTGACGGTTCTCGGCAGCGGCACCTCGATGGGAGTTCCTACCATCGGCTGCGACTGCGCGGTCTGCCGCTCGAGCGATCCGCACGACCGCCGCACCCGTCCCTCCATCATGCTCACGTACGGCGGACGACATGTTCTGATCGACACCACTCCGGATTTTCGCGAGCAGGCATTGCGCGAGCACATCACCCAACTCGACGCCGTGCTCTACACTCATACCCATGCCGACCACATCCTGGGCATCGACGACTTGCGGCCCCTGACCTATCGCCACAAGCCCGGCAAGATGCCTTTGTATGCCACGCCCCGGAACTGCGAATTTCTGCGCAACATGTTCCGCTACATCTTCGAGGCCGACTACAAATTTGGAGGGTTACCGCTGGTCGAACTCAAGCGGATCGAAGGCCCGGTTGAATTATTTGGCGCAAGCTTCGAACCGGTTACAGTCATCCACGGCGAAACTCCCATCATCGGTTTCCGCTTTGGGTCGGCCGCTTACCTGACCGACCACAGTTCGGTGCCGCCTGAATCGCTCGACAAGCTGCGCGGTCTCGACGTTCTTTTTCTGGATGCACTGCGCTACCAGCCGCATCCCACGCATTCGACCGTCGAGCAGTCGCTGCAGATCGTGAATGAGGTGAAACCGAAGCGCACATTCTTTACCCACATCTGTCACGATCTGCCGCATGCGGCGACCAACGCGGCTTTGCCACCGGGAGTGCAACTGGCATATGACGGGATGAAGCTGGAGTTTGAGATTTAGAGATGCTGATTCACCGCCGAGACGCCGAGAGCGCCGAGAAAACCATGATTAGGATTTTGGTGACCTCGGCGCCTCGGCGGTGAAAAGATTTCGAATGCAAATTTTTCACAAACTCGAGCACATCCCCCGCGACTTCGGTCCCTCGATCGTGAGCGTGGGGAATTTCGATGGTGTCCACCGCGCTCACCGGGCGGTGATCGATGAAATCGTGCGCCGCGCCCAAGCCACGAAGGCGCTCTCGATCGTCGTCACTTTCGAGCCTCACCCGGTGCGAATTCTCCGACCCGATCACGCCTTTAAGTTGCTGACTCCCGCGCCGGAGAAACTCCGCCTGCTCCAGACTACCGCTCTCGACGGCGTTCTCGTGCTGCCCTTTACGCGCGATCTTTCGCTGATGACGCCCCACCAGTTTGCCCATGACATCCTGAAGAGGCACTTGCATGCCCGCGAGGTACACGAAGGATATAACTTTCATTTTGGCCATAAGGCGGCTGGAAATATTGAAGTATTACGTGAACTTGGCCGCGAGATGGGATTTGAAGTGCACGACTATCCCGAGATGCGCCTGCGGGGCGAGCACGTCTCGAGCAGCCACATCCGCAAACTGCTTTCGGAGGGCCGCGCCAGCCGCGCACGCCACCTCCTCGGCCGTCCCTTCAGCATTCTTTCCACACCCGGCCGCGGACGCGGCTACGGCTCGAAATACACCGTGCCGACTATTAATCTCGCGCGCTACGAGGAGCTTGTCCCGAAAGATGGCGTTTATGTCACTCGCACACGCGTCGGTGAAGAATGCTTTGATTCGGTGACTAACGTCGGAAACCGTCCTACGTTCGGCGCCGATTCTTTTGCCATCGAAACGCACCTGCTGAATTTCCATCTGCTCCAACTTTCCGCCGAAACTGAGGTCGAACTTCATTTTTTGGATCGCCTGCGCGATGAGATCAAGTTTCCGTCGGTCGAAGCTCTGCGAGAGCAGATCGGGCGGGACGTGGGGAAGGCGCAGAGGTATTTGCGGCGGCTGGGGAAGATAAAAGTACGCTCTTAACCCAATCACGAGGCCTGCTACAATCCCTCCCCGATGGCGATTGGCCCAATCCAACTGCTCCAACAAGCCACGCCCGGCCAACGGCGTACGCTGCTGGCGGCCTCCCTTGGCTGGATGCTCGATTCCTTTGACGCCATGCTCTACGCGCTCGTGTTGGCGCACGTCATGCGCGATCTTGGAATGACCAAGGCTACCGCCGGCCTGCTCTCTACATTGATGCTGCTGGCTTCGGGCATCGGCGGCGTTATGTTCGGGTTCCTTGCCGATCGCATCGGGCGCAAGCGCGCTCTGAGCCTCAGCATTCTTACTTATTCGATCTGCTCGTTTGCTTCGGGGCTTTCCACGACTGTGCTCATGCTGGCGATTGTTCGCTTCATCCTTGGCTTGGGGATGGGTGGCGAATGGAACACTGGCGCCACACTGGTCGCCGAAACCTGGCCCGACGAACTTCGCGCCAAGGCACTTGCGATCGTGCAAAGTTCATGGGCCATCGGATACGCGCTCGCCGCTCTCGTGGCGGGCATTGTGTTGCGCTACGCAAACTGGCGCGCGGTGTTTTTTGTCGGTATCCTGCCTGCCCTCGTCACACTCTGGATTCGCAACCGCGTGCCCGAATCTGAAATGTGGATTAAACGCGTGGGGCTCGAAACCCAAGGTCAAAAGCTTGAATCACAGGGGAGACCCCTCAACTCCTCTCAGGGCAGACCCCGAACGCAGAGGGATGAATCTTTCTTTACTATCTTTCGCGCCCCGTACCTCAACAGCACGCTCGCCCTGCTCTTCCTGAATTTCTTCGGATTGTTCGGCTGGTGGGGATTGTTTCAGTGGGTTCCGGCTTATCTGTCGTTGCCGGTCGCGCGGGGCGGACGCGGCTTTAGCATCATGGGCACGACTACGCTGCTCCTGGTTCTTAACCTGCTCGGGATGTTTCCGGGATACATCAGCTTTGGCTGGGTGGCCGACCGGCTGGGCCGGCGGCGGTCGTTCATGCTCTACCTGTTCGTCGCCGCGCTGCTCATCCCCGTATATGCCATGGCGCGTTCGGAAGCCGCGCTGCTGGTGCTTGGGGCCGTGGTTGCGTTTTTCGCCACGGGCTGGTTTTCTGGTTGCGGAACCGTCGGCAGCGAGATCTACCCGACGCGGTTGCGGGCGCGCGGTCTCGGCTTCACCTATACGGGCGCACGAGCAATGAGTTGCGTCTCTCCGTTCGTGATCGGACGCATCGGCGACATGAAAGGACTGAACTGGGCTTTCTTTCTTTGCGCAGCGTCATTCCTGCTGGCCAGCCTGATGGCTACGCTGCTGCCGGAGACGATGGGGAAGGCGCTGGAGTGAAGAACTTATCGCGGGCGATCGTTCGTCGTTCGTCGTTACTTGTTGTCGCACCCGACTCGAACGACTAACGACGATCGACCAACGACCTATTCGATTGGCTCAACCACCAACTCTTCGCCGCGCGCAATCCGCTCTGGCATCTGGATCAGCACAATCGCCACCAGCACCAGCACGATTCCCACGGTCTGCATGGGATGCAACAGCTCTCCCAAAACACCCGCCGCGAGCAGAATGCTAAACACCGGCTCCAGACAGCTGACTACAACGGCGCGCGTTGGCTCCAGGTGCTGCAGGCCGGCGAAGTAACAGGAGAATGGCAGGAGTACCGAGACCAGCGAAAATAGCGTCATGAATTCCCACTGCGCGCGTCCGTAGTGGGCGGAGATGATCTTCCACGGAGGATTCACGCAAAGCCAGAATCCCGCCGTCCCCACCAGCACCCATAACAGCACCTTCCACCGGTCGTAGCGTGCCAGCAAGCTGTGTCCGCCGACGTTATATAGCGCAAATGAAAATGCCGCCAGCAGCGCCGCCGTCACGCCAATCACGTCCATTCGCACACCGCCCGAGCCCACCAACCCGACCGCCAGCGCGCATCCGACAACCGCGAGACCCACTGCCCCCGTTCTTCGTAATGACGGCCGCTGCGCTCCTCGCGTTACCGTGTACAGCAGCACCCACACCGGCGCCGTGTATTGCAGAATGATCGCTGTGGCCACATTTGTGCGTTGAATCGCCAGGTAGTAAAGATAGTTCGAGGCCGCAACCCCCAGAACTCCGAGAACGCAAAGACGGAACAGGTCGGGGGCGGGAACCGACAGCGCAGCCGCTCCGCGTCGTGCCAGCAATACAGGCAGCAAGACGGCGAGCGAAAGCGTTACACGACTCTGCGAGAGAATCAGAGGATCGATCTTTCCGAGGGAAGCTCCTCCGCCGAACAGATGGCCGGTAAAGGCGGCGCGCCCGAGAGTCGCGGAGATTCCCCAGAGCAGGGCCGCGCTCCCAATATAAAAATAGCCCCGCAGCGCATTGCGATGAAGCGCAGACTTCACGCGATGTGCTCGATGGTATAGGTGATCTTCGCCGTCTTTTCCAGCATCGCGGAAACCGAACAGTATTTTTCTTTCGAAAGGCTCACCGCGTCTTCCATTGCCTTTTTGCTTACATCTCCGCGAACCGTATAGGTCAAGTGGATGGACGTATAGACGGCAGGATATCCATCGGCCCGTTCCCCTTTGGCTCGCACTTCAAGCCCGGTAAAGGGCTCGCGTTTTTTCCGCAGAATCCCAACCACATCCGATGCCGTGCACCCGCACAATGCGAGCAGCACCAACTCCATCGGAGTGTTGGCCGTCTTCTCGGCCGCCGTGTCCATCACAATCGCGTGCCGCGAGGTTGCCGACCCCACGTATCGCTCGTTGTCCGTCCAGTTCACCGAAGCTTCAATCATGATTCCCTCTTTAGTTAGATAAATGCCCTGATCGCGCCGAGCGACTGTGATTTCGCGCCATCCGAGGGCAAGACGCCCTCGAGACCGACGGCGGGACGCCAGCGTACGGTTAGCGCCGGTTGTCGGTTACCGGTTCGGGATGGATCAATACCCGAAACAACTCCGGCGCATCGTGCTTGAACCGTATTTCGAGCGCCGTCTGTACGTCGTGCACGCGCGATAGCGGCATTTCGTCGGGCAGAGTACAGTGGCAGGAGACGTAAAGGCGACCACGAATGTTCTTGAACTGAAATTCGTGCACGTCCATCACTTCCGGAAAATCCTTCACAACATCCCGCAGGCGCTCTTCCAATCTCGGCTCGAGCACGATTTGCTCACCAGATTCTATGGTTGCCGGCTCACTCTCGATATGCGTCAAAATGGTTGCGATCTCCGGAATCTCGGACCGCATCTCCGCCTCCAGGCGTGTGACTTCGTCGTGCGCCTTCTTCATGCTGAGCTGTTCGTCAAGTTCCAGATGCTGTTCCACGTGCAATTCCCCAGCCAGATCCTGCACGCTGATGTCATGCACGTTAAAGTTGTGACGCGTTGCAACCGCGCGAATCCGGTCAAAAATATTTTCGCTGCGACGGGCCCGGGGAACGGAATGCACCATCACGTCGGCGTCGGGCAGAACCTCCTGCACCCGCGCCGTCACTGCGTCGGAAACCTGCTCCGACCGCTGGAAGGTGAAATTTCGGGCCATGCCCAGCGACACGTCGGCGAAATAGTGGTTGCCCGACTTCCGGATCCGCACCCGGTCAACCTCCAGCACTCCATCGACGGTCGCAATGCGATCCAGAATCTGACTGCGCACGCCTGCCGGCGCCGCGTCCAGCAAGGCATCCATCGTCCTGCGAGCCAGCCGCCAACTTACGTTCACGACCACACAGGCTACAAACAAAGCGGCAATCGGGTCCGCTTGCCGCAGCCATTCAACCTGAAACCTGCGCCCCGCCCATACCAGGGTCAGCCCCAGAATGACCACCGCGCTCGACCAAACGTCGGTCGAAAAATGCAAAGCATCGGCTTCCAGCGCCTGGCTGTCGTACTTTCTCGCCATGCCGCCGAGTGCGCGCGATCGCCAAACGTCGATGCCCATCGACAGAAACATCACCAGGAAAGCAGCCACGGTCGGCTCGATCTCGACGCTCCGAAAGAAAAGCCGCTTGACGGCTTCATAGACGATCCAGGCGCAGGTCAGCAAGAGCAGGCCGGTTTCTACAAACGCCGAAAAACTTTCTACCTTGCCGTGTCCATACTGATGATCGGCGTCCGCCGGCTTGTCCGAAACCCGGACCGAAAAAAGAGTCACCACCGCCGCGATTAGATCAAGTCCGGAGTGCGCCGCCTCCGACAGAATTCCCAGTGATTGGGTCGCCAGTCCCACCACGATTTTCAGGAAGGTGATCAGCAGCGCTGCCAATACCGAGTTCCGAGCCACGTTGCGCTTTTCCCGCCGCATCGAGTCGGAGCTGAACGCGCCCTGTATTTCCGGCATATCCGCCATTATCGCTTTGGATTGGCCCGTCGCCAACCCCTCGCCCGACCCGTTTGGCCCATCCTCCGCCCGCCATGCTAGGATTATGTCGCATTTCTTCCCGGAGGATTCTGGTCCATGTTTCGTCAGTTTCTGTTGTGTCTTCTGCTGGTCGCTTTTGTCAGCGGGCAAACTGCCCAGCCCACTCACCCCGTTACCCCGAATGGAACGCCGGGGGCCGCTAGCGAAAACGGCAAGACGGCTGAGTCTGCCCCCGAACCAAAGGTTGGTCCTGATGATGTGGTGCTCACGATCAAGGGCTTTTGCGCCGATACTACTCTCACCGGCGATGCCTGCAAAACTGTTCTCACCCGCGCCCAATTCGAAAAGCTCGCCGATGCGCTCCAACCAGGAATGTCGCCGGCCATGCGTCACCAACTGGCGATGGCTTATGCGCGTATGCTGACCATGTCGTCCGCGGCGGAAAAGCGTGGCCTCGATAAGACGCCGCACTACGACGAGGCCATGCACTTCGCGCGGATGCAGATTCTCGCTCAGGAATTAAGCAAGAACCTCCAATCCGAAGCCAACAATGTGAGCGATCAGGATATCCAAGATTACTATCAAAAGAACGCCGCCAACTTCGAACAAGCAACTTTGATCAGGATTTTCGTTCCTCACACCAAGCGGGTTGAAACTCCCGCGGCCGCCCCGAAGACAGCCTCCAATGCTGGCTCAGCATCGGAGGCTCCCAAGCCCGCCGCGAAAACCCCCAGCCCCGAGGAGCAACAAAAGGCTGGCGAGGAAGCAATGAAGAAGGAAGCCGCGCTTCTGCATGCCCGCCTTCTCAAAGGCGACGATCCTGACAAACTGGAGAAGGAAGCCTTCACCGCTGGCGGTCTTCCCGGCAACCCTCCGCCCACCAAGATGGAAAAAGTTCGCCGAACCAGTCTTCCCGCCGCCCATCAGTCCGCCATGGAACTCAAGGTCGGCGAAATTTCCGAAGTCATTTCCGATCCCAGCGGCAACTACATCTACAAGATCGTGAGCAAGGAGACACTGCCCCTTGACAGCGTGAAAACCGAAATCCGCAATCAGCTTTCCGCCCAGCGCTATCGCGAGGCCATGGCGAGCTTCCAAAATAATGCTGAACTCAATGAGGCGTACTTCGGCCCCAACCGTCCTGGCATGCCTGTAATGCCGCACGGACGTAGGCCACCAGCCCAATCGAGGGACAAGGACAACGATCCCGACTAAATGGATACGGCTAAGCCAACCGTCCTTATCACCGGTGTTTCGGGTAATCTTGGCCGCCGGCTCCTCGAGCAGCTCTCCGGATACGCAGTGGTGGGTGTGGACTTGTTGCCCCCCACTGCGTCTCCAACTGTTTCGATTGATCGTTTTGTCCCTCTCGACCTCGGGAAGGAAGAATCCACCCGACAGCTGCATCTTCTCCTGCGAGAATTGAAGCCTGTCTCCGTCGTCCATCTCGCATTTGTCATCGATCCCCAGCGCACCGGAGTGCTCGACCTGGACCGAATGTGGCAGATTAACGTGGCTGGCACAGCCCGGGTGATGGAAGCGATTACCGAAGCGAACCGACTCGCGGGAACCATCGTCCGCCAATTTATTTTCCCGAGTAGCGTCTCGGCCTACGGATCCGAGTTGCCCAACGCCGTCACCGAAGACGCACCCCTGCTCGCGCACACGCTGCCCTATGCAATCCACAAAAAGGAGAGCGACCTGGTGGTGCAGCAGCGCGCGCCTTCCCTGCGCGGCTGCGGAGTCTTCATCCTTCGCCCCCACATCTTTGCCGGAGCCAGCGTCGAAAATTACCTGATGGGAGCATTCCGCGGCACTCCCAACGGCAAAGGGCCTCGCGCCGCGCGCATGCGTGAGGCTGGCAAACGTCTGCCGTGCGTGTTGCCCTTTGGCCAGCAATATCTGGACAATCAACTGCAATTCGTCCACGTCGATGACATGGCCCGCCTGATCACTTGGATCCTCAAGCGCGAACCCGAGGCGCAGCGTCTCAACATCCTCAATGTGGCGGGGCGTGACGAACCTCTCTCGTTTGCCCAATGTTTTCAGATCGCGCATGCCAAGTTAATACGCGTGCCGGGCCAGTGGGGCATGCGTCTCGCGCTGCAATTCCTCTGGAACCGCAACATCTCCGCCATTCCGCCGGACGCCGTTCCCTACATGACAGGTCAATACGTCATGAACACCGATCGTTTGAAGAATTTTCTGGGCGATGATTATGAGAGGGTAATTACGAAAACAAATCGGGAAGCGTTCACGGATTCTTTCCAAAAGTAATGAACATTTCACCGCCAAGACGCCGAGTGCACCGAGGAACATCGGAAAAACGCGCATTCCTCTGTGCCTTCAGTAACCCCTCTGGTTCAAGCTTTTTGATTTTCTTGGCGCACTCGGCGTCTCGTCGGTTAGACGCTCTTGACGCCCAGATACAGCCCTGCGATGCCGAATGTGTAGGGAGTCCACGAAGCCTCTGTGAAACCGGCTTTCCGCATGCGTGCGATCATCTCTTCCGGCGCGGGAAACCGCTCCACGGATGCCGGCAAGTATGCATAGGGTCCGCGCACTCCTGAAATCAGCGTGCCGATCTTCGGCAGCACGTTCTTGAAGTAAACACGATAAATCTTTCCCATCAAGCCGGCCGGTTCTCCAAAATCCAAAATGCCGCACTGCCCGCCCCGACGCAGCACACGCGCAATCTCACGCAATCCCGCATCGTAGTCGGCGAGGTTGCGAAAACCAAACGCCGATGTCACCAGATCGAAATGCTCCGCCGGAAACGGCAACCGAAGCGCATCCGCTTCTATCCAGAGGACAGAGTGGCCTCGCCCTGTCTCGTTTCCGTCAGCCCGGGCGTTCCCTTTCGCCGCCGCCCTTTGGAGCATGGCATGGGAAAAATCCGCGCCCAGAATCTTTGTGTCCGCCGAGGTGGCCCGCCGCCGTAACGCAAACGCCATATCTCCGGTGCCGCAACAAAGATCGAGCACCCGCGCACCCGGGCGTTTCAAAATCGAATCGAAACGGCGCGCCGTCCGCCACCACCACAGCCTGTCAATATTGAACGATAGAACGTGATTCAGCAGGTCATAGCGAGGCGCGATCGAGGTGAACATCTCCCGCACGGCCTGGGCTGCGGCATCGCGGCTCTCAGCACCGGCAGGAGCCGCACCCAAGATTCTTTCCTTTTCGAGCTGAGTCATTAATTCCGCGCCAGCTTCCGGATCTCTTCTACCGCAGCGCGTACGATCGCTTCACCCACGTCGCTCGTGATCTCAACTTTCCCGATCTCGCGCGGCAGAATGAAGTGCACTACGCCCTGCCGCGTTTTCTTGTCAGAATGCAGCCGCTTCAGGATATTCGTTGTCTTCAAATTCATCCGCGGCAGCTCACCCAATCCCAGCACCGCGTTCATGATGCGCCCAGCCGTCACGCTATCGAGTTTTCCGGTAGAGAGCGCAATGTAGGTCGCGGCCACCATGCCCCACGCCACCGCTTCTCCATGCAGCAGCACCTTGTACTCCGTCTCCGCTTCCAGTGCGTGACCGATGGTGTGTCCCAGGTTGAGCACCTGCCGCAATCCGCCTTCGCGTTCATCTGCGCTTACTATGGACGCCTTCAAACGCACCGAATCCGCGATCACTTTCTCGACGACCACCGGATCCCGCTCCAGAATTTGCTTATGTTTCTCCTCAAAGAGCTGGAACAGGCCCGCATCGCCGATGATGCCGCACTTCAACGCCTCATACAGACCGGCCCGATATTCACGCACCGGCAAAGTCTCCAGCACAGCGGGATCCGCCAGCACGGCGCGTGGTTGATGAAATGTTCCAAGCAGATTCTTGCCTGACAGAAGATTCACGCCCGTCTTGCCGCCAATCGCCGCATCCACCTGGGCCAAGACGGTGGTCGGCACCTGGATCACATCCACGCCGCGCATGTAAATGGAGGCCAGGAAGCCAGTCACATCGCCCACCACGCCGCCTCCCAGCGCGATTAAAGTTGCTCCCCGATCGGCGCCCTGCTTAATTAACTGTTCCGCCAACTTTTCAAGCGTGGCCAGGCGTTTGGCGCGCTCCCCATCCGGCATTTCGAGCAACGCCGTTTCGATGCCGGCCGCCGTCAGCGATTGTAGTAAGACCTTTGCCCACCGGCGCCGCACCGGAGGCACTGTCACCACAAATGCCCGCCCGCTTCCAATCAAACTTCCAAGGCACTCTCCGGATCGGGCAAGCAGGCCGCTTCCAATCAACACCTCATAGGAGCGGGACGGCGTCGTAACTGGAACGCGAATCATCAAGGTTCATCATATCGCTATGCAAGGGGCAGCGCATTGCATCCTCGCATACAGATACATTCGTGCACTCGGCACAAATTCCCTACGTCTCCAGCTTCTTCTTCGGATTCATCAACGACGCAACCATAGAAGTGGCGAGAACCAGCAAAACGATCCCAAGAGTCCATTCGGTCGGGACATCGACATAGTGCGCAGCAATCATTTTCAGTCCGACCAGGATCAGCACCGCCGACAATCCATAGTGAAGGTAGTGAAACATGTCCATCATCCCCGCCAGGGCGAAGTACATCGAACGCAGACCAAGAACCGCAAACACATTCGAGGTATAAACGATGAACGCGTTGAGCGTGATCGCGAGCACAGCAGGAATCGAGTCCACGGCCAAGACAATATCCGTTGTCTCCACCACCAGCAGCACGATAAACAGCGGAGTCGCGTACCAGTCGGTTCTATGGGTAAAAAATTTCCCGCCCACGTATTCGTCCGTAACGGGAAGAACTCTCTTGAACAGGAGGAGCACCGGGTTTTTCTCGGGATGGATCTCCGCCTTGCTTCCCCGTAAAAGCTTCAACCCCGAATAGACCAGCAGCGCGCCGAAGGCGTATGTGATCCAGGTGAAGCGCTGCATCAGGCCCACTCCCGCCGCGATGAACAAACCGCGAACGACCAGCGCTCCCAGAATTCCCCAGAACAGCACCTTGTGCTGGTGCTCACCGGGTACTTTGAAATATCGGAAAATTACCAGAAAGATGAAGAGGTTATCGACGCTCAGAGACAGTTCGATGACATAGCCGGTCACAAACTGCAGTGCCTGCCCGCGCCCGTGCCAGAAAAACAAACCGGTAGCAAACGCGCACGCCAGCGCAATCCATGCTCCCGACCAAGCCAGCGCTTCGCGGAACCCGACTTCGCGCGCACCACGATGGAAGAAGCCCAGATCAAGCGCCAGCATCGCAATCACAAACAGATTGAAGAGAATCCAGAAGAGGAGCACAGAGGAATCTTACGATACAGGTTTTGGGTCCTAGGTGTCAGGTTTTAGGTGCCAGGTCTCAGGAAAACATGACGTCTTCTCCGCGCTGCGGGAGGTCTACCGCGAAAGTGCTTTGTTCTGAGACCTGAAACCTACGACCTGAGACCTGCTCTCCTACGCCGGCATGAGTCCGTACTTCTCCTGCAGACGTCGCTCCATGGTGCGGAAGATCAATCCATCCACCATGTAACCCAGGATAATAATCAGGATCATCACGGCCAGCACCTGGCTCATATCGCTCAGATCGCGGCCCATCATCAGCAACTGGCCCAGTCCCAGGCTCAAAAAAATCATCTCCGCCTGAATCAGAGACCGCCACGCAAATGCCCAACCTTGCTTCATTCCGTTCACGATGAAGGGCAGGCTCGCCGGCAACAGCACAGACCAAAACAGCCGGAATCCGCTTGCTCCCAGGTTTCTTCCGGCCATGCCATAGATCTTGGGCATCTGCTTGCGCCCGTCTTCCATCGCGATCGTTACCGATAGCAGCGATCCCATCAACACCACAAACAGAATCGCCTTCTCCGTCAGCCCGAACCAGAGCACGGCGAGCGGGATCCAGCAGATGCTCGGCAGGGATTGTAGGCTCACGAGGAGCCCGCCCAGGGTCTCTTCCAGAAACTTGCTGCTCGAAACGCCCAGTCCTAGGATCAGTCCCAACCCCACCGACAAGCTGTAGCCGATCAGCATCCGTTTCATGGTCACGGCAATGCCGATAAAGAAGCTATGGTCGGCGAAGCCGTCGCGCAACGCCTGTGCCACTCCCCACGGGGGCGGAAACAGGTAAGGCGGCCAGATGCGCAGCTTGGCTAATAGGGCCCAGATGCCCAACAACGCGCAATAGAAAACCACCTGCCTAGCGAGTTTTTTCATCGTGGTACTCCACTTCCAGGCTCTTGTTGATCTCTTCCCGCAGGCAATCCAGGATGTTTCGTGCGTTCCGCGTCACATCGGGATGTTCCATGTGTCGGGGCCGCGGGAGATTTACGGCGAACTCCTGCTTCACTCGTCCCGGACGAAACGTAAGCAACACCACGCGATCGCCCAGCCGCGCCGCTTCCCGCACATTGTGCGTAACGAAAATAATCGTGCATCCGGTGTGGGCCCAGATCCGCTCCAGTTCGTCGTGCAGCAGGTCGCGCGTCTGAGCGTCCAGCGCCGCAAATGGCTCGTCCATCAGGAGCACATCGGGTTCGGTCGCCAGCGCTCGCGCCAGGGCCACGCGCTGCCGCATCCCGCCCGAAAGCTGGTGGATATAGCTGTCCTGAAATTTCGACAGGTGTACCAGACGCAGATAGTGCTGCACCTTCTCTTTGCGCTCGCCTTTGGGCACGTTCTTCATCTTCATGCCGAACTCCACGTTCCCGCCGACCGTCAGCCACGGAAATAATCCCAACTCCTGAAAGATCAATATGCGGTCGGTTCCCGGACCCTGCACGGGATTGCCATCGACCAGCACGCGGCCCGAGGTCGGCGGATTGAGTCCCGCGATCAAATGCAGCAAGGTCGACTTGCCGCATCCCGATGGACCCACGATGCACAAAAATTCGCCCGGCTCGACTTCCAAATTGATGTTGTCAAGGGCCAGCAAACGCTCACCTGACGTCGTTTTGAAACTCAGAGAGATCTCCTCCAGAGCAACCTTCGGAATGACCGATTCCGCCGGTGCCGTCGCAAACGCTGCCACTGACATTGGGGGCTTCGCATGAAGAACGCTGGCCCTCCCCGGGCGCAGGCATGGGTGAACCGCGGGAACGATTTGTTGTGGACTGGCGCTCATTGGATTGCCTTTCTGCCTTTTTCCGCGAGAACCTGATTTAAAAGCGACAGATCGTACAGACTTGAAAGATCCGGCATCTGCCGCCCCAGGAAGCCGGCCTCAAACGCCGATTTGGCCGCGGTCATCAGTGACCCGCGCAGCGGATCATAGGTCGCTCTCATGTGCCCAAACGCTTCATCCAGAACCGCCTCCGGCAGAGCTCTGCCCGTCTCTTTCAGAATTTGCCGGTAGAGCAATTTTCTAGCTTCCGGTAGATGCCCGTTGATCCAATCCGTCAATTCAACATGCGCGCGAATCCAGTTCTTCACCAGGTCAGGGTGCTCCCTCAAAAACTGCGTGCGCACGATCAGATGTGCCGTAACGAAATCGCCGTTTGGCCAAAGCATACGTTCGTCCAGGAACAACCTTCCATTGCCTTCCCTCATCAAACGCGTGGCCCACGGTTCGGGAGCCCATGCCCCGTCCAGTTCTTTCTTCAAGAAGAGCGTGAGTTGATCCGGATTGGCCAGCGGAAGCACCTGCACATCTCCGCCTTTGTCCGTCGATCTCATACCATGCGCAATCAGCCACGCCCGCAGAGCGACATCCTGCGTGTTGCCCATTTGTGGCGACGCGATTTTCTTGCCGTGGAAATCTTCCGGTTTCCAAATCCCCGAATCGTTACGTACCACGAGCGCTACTCCACCGCTGGTCGCGCCCGCTACAATGCGCAAGGCTTCCCCATTCGAGCGCACGTAGCCTGAAATTGCCGGGTTCGGCCCGATGTAGGTCATGTCGATCGCCCCGGCAAACAGGGCTTCAATCGCCGAAGGCCCGGCATTGAAGCTCTTCCACTCGATTTTCACTCCCGGTCCCATCGCCTTTTCGAACCAGCCATTGCTTTTGCCGACCATTGCCTGCGGATGCGTGATATTCGGAAACGCGCCCACGCGAATCACCGTCTGTCCCGTTGCCAGAGCGCATGAACCCGTCAGCAAGGCAAAAATCGCCGCCAGGACTCTCGCGGCAAGAACGGGCCGGATACCAGGTTCCTCAATCATTTCCCTGGCCCGCGGATGTCATCGACATCGCCAATACATTTGCGTCCGCTTTCTTTTTGCCGGATCGCGTGCGGGTTGATCCGGTTGGCTTCGGACTGTCGAGGTCGGCCAGCGTCGTGCCTTCCAGAATTTTGGCGGCGGCATCCCGCACCTCCAGGAACAGCTCATACAGGGCGCGGCGGTCGTCATCGCGATCGATCAGCGAGCGCAGTTGCTCCGCGTCCCCGAATGGAGCGAGCGGCCCGTCGATCAGCCGGATGATTTCGCTCAAGCGGATTTCCGACGGCGGACGCCGCAACTGGTATCCACCTTTGGCGCCGCGCGCGCTTTCCACGATGCGCGCGTTTTTCAGTTCCAGGAGAATCAGCTCCAGAAATTTTTCCGGCAAGTTTTCTTCGTAAGCAATATCGCGAATGCGGATCGCGCCTTCCCGATAGCGCCGGGTCAGCATCATCAATGCCTGCAATGCGTAAAGCCCCTTCTGTGACACCTTCATGATGACCTCTGTTCCTACTATTTATCCCTATGGCCCACTATGTCTATGGCCCCGATAGGCATTATAGTAAAAGCACGCACCATTCCAAACAAATTACTTTCGGACAGGGCCGCCAGGCCTGCCGTTTCATTCAGTTACAGATACCGATCTGATTGTTGGAAATCGCTTCCAGTGCAAGGACTTGCACTAAAAGGAGGGTAAAAGAGCCCCGCCGACACACAAACAGGCGGCTTAGCGCATTCGCATAATGATGGCTGTAATGTTGTCCGGCCCGCCGCGCTTTCTGGCCAAATCGATCAGATCCCGGCCCGCGGCTTCCGCGCTTTGCTTTTCCACGGCGGTCAGGATCTCGCGATCGTGTACCAGTCCCCAGAGCCCGTCGCTGCAGATTACCAGCGCGTCCTCGGGGCGGAGTGGTTCGGGATGCCCTGGGGAGTCCATGACCAGTTCCGGATTGGTTCCCAGCGCCGCCGTCAGAATATTCCGTTGTGGATGCGTCTCTGCTTCTTCCCGGCTTATCATTCCCGCCTCTACCAGCCGGCCCACATACGAGTGGTCGCGCGTTACCTGCGTAATCTGGCCATCGCGGATTAGGTAGAGCCGCGTGTCTCCCACATGCACGTAGTAGAGCGCGTCCTGCACGATTGCCGCCGCTGTGCATGTCGTCCCCATGCCGCGCAATGCCGGATGCTCGGACCCATACCGCCGGATCTCTTCGTGCGCCGTCTGTAACCCTCGATCAGCGCCTGCTGCGGATCGTCGCCCGCATAGCCGCGATACACTGCGATCATCGTATCGACAGCCAGGCGGCTTGCCTCTTGCCCGCCTTCGTAGCCGCCCATGCCGTCCGCCACAATTGCCAACCGGCCCTGGCGTGCGAATTGCTCCTCATCCTCCGGCTCCCAATAGCCAAGAGAATCTTCGTTGTTCTTCCGCAGGCAGCCGATATCGGATTGTCCCGATACCTCGATTCCAGCGCGAACTTTCATCCGAATTCTGCTTCCATTGCGGGCATGAGAACGGTACGCACTTTCTCGCGGTTGCAGCAAAACCTAAGGATTATACGGGGTGGGGGCGCGGCTGCAAGTACGGGCTCCAACCGGCGGGGACACAAGCCGCAAAATCAAAACGGGAACGGCCGTTGCAGCCGTCCCCGCAGAATCTCAACCTGAAAGTTTAGCCGAGCACTACGGAACCCGAACCCGGACCGCATGCTCCACTCGGGTTGTTTCCGATGATTGGCGGGTTCGGGCTAGTGAAGAGGAAGATCGACTGGATTGCCGCCAGATGACGCAACCGGAATGTAGAGGGGCTGGGACGTGACTCCCCCATACGTAGCCGTGACCATGTAGGCTCCAACGTAGAGCCATGAGGGAGGCTGCACGTTGCCCTTGCTGTCCAATGGCTCAACGTCGACCCACGTGCACGTCGCCGGTTCCACTGCGGTGACCAATCCGGTGGAATCCCATTCAACGGTCCCATGTATACCGTCAAAGGGCAGTGGGCACGGACCAAAGCAAGGAGCAAGCAGAGTGTTCCCGAACGCGTCCTGATTGTGGAAGGGGTCAACAATCACTGTATACGTCGCCATCCTCGTCAGGTCCTTGGGGGTACCGCCGCCGTAGTTTCCCAGAGGCTGGAGCTGGATTGTTCCTCCGTTACCCTGTAAGGTGACGAAGCCGGACTGACCGCTTGGGGGCGCGCCGTTGACCAGCGCTACATCAAGGGTAATTGTCTGGAGTTGATTGGTTTTTCCAGAAAAAGCTCCGCAGCCCACCGTGCTCAAAGCCAGAAGGGCGCATGCCAGCGCCGCTAGAATAAGTTTGCATTTCACTGCAGGTTTCCTCCCAAAGGGAACTCTCCTGCATCGTGGCAGCAAGCGTCATATCCGACAAGGTAACCAAAGTCACAGCACCCCATACTGGTAATTAATGTCCGTTTTGCGTGTGGACAGAGCGCACGCTGCCATGTCCGCCCTCCTGCAACCTTCAGAGAGTCGTCTACAATCGAGCCATGCCCGATCCGCCGTTCCCCGAAGAGCCATCGCCTAATCGGCCCATGTCCGATCCGCCAATGCCTGCTCCAACTGCGGCTGCTCCACCAGCGGCGCCTTCTCCGTCCGCGTCTCCTGTGCCAGTGTCGTCCGAGCCCATCACTGAATTCCATATCGGCGACGAGTTCGGCACCGCCAAACGCAATCTGCCTCCTGCCCGTATTGTTCTGATCTGCATCGCTGCCGTCGCCATAGTCATCGCCATCGTCGCGTTTCACGGGCGTGCCAAACCACAAGGAGCGGGCTCGGTTGATTTCGTCTCCGCGGTCGACGTGCCCAACCAGAGCATGGTGCTGGTCGCCATCACGTTGACCTTGCACAATACCGCCGACAAATCTTTGTGGATTCACACCCTGAAAGCGCAACTCACTACTGCCGACGGTCACAACTATGAAGACGAGGCCGCCTCCGCCGTCGATTTCGACCGCTACTTCCGCGCTTTCCCGCCTTTGAAGGAAAGTTCCGAGCCGCCGCTTTCACCGGAGACGAAGCTCCTGCCCGGAGCCACACAGAGAGGAACTATCGTGGTCAGCTTCCCCGTCGCCAAGGAAGTCTTCGACCAGCGCAAATCACTGGATGTGACGATTCAACCCTACGACCAGCCGTTGCCCATCATCTTAAAGTAGACCTCTAGTTTCTTGCGTAGGGACAGCCACCCTCGGCTGTCCAGGCCGAGCTTGATCAGAGCCTTCCTAACATTGGCCAGCTCAGCAGCAGAAATCAGACGGTCAAGCTACTAGTCGGGTGCTATTTTGACGCCTCCGGTTGGGTCACGATGAGCGTCGGGACTTGCTGCTCTTTTACCAGGTTGTTATAGCCCGCCACGTCGGTCGAAACAATTTCCTTCCATTTCGCCAATTGTTCATCGGCCTGTTTACTCAGAATGTCGAAGACTTCGTACGATTGCTTCGTCGGTGCCGTGTCGGCGCTTCCCACCACGCCGGCCAGGGCCACGAGATGATTGTTTAGCCGGATGGGGAAATTGAGCACGTCCTGGCCGCTCTTTGCCTTGGTTTGAATTAGTACTTCTTCCACTGCGGTCATTTTCTTCTCGAGCGCTTTGCCGGCATCGGCAATGGTCTTCTCGAGTGGATCGCCCTTGAGCCGCTTGTTGACGGCATCGATCTGGTCCCGAAGATCGCGAATCTGAATGATGGCATCGTCGGTTGCGGTGACCTTGTCCCGGATTTTAAGGAGCAGATCGAATTGTTTGGCAAGGTCATCCTGAGTAACCTTGAGCCGCGGGTCGGGCTTGATCTCAAGCGGTGCGGTGTAGCTTTTGCCGAGCACCGTCAGCCGTACCTGAAAGTTTCCCGGCAAAGCTTCGGGGCCATTCGTATTCCCAGCCCAGAGCGGCGCGTGCGGTACCTTCGTCGCACCTTCATAGCGCAGATCCCATACGAAGCGGTTCAGGCCGGCATCGGCAGGCAGGCTGCCTGAGTTGGCGTTGCGGCCAGCAGATTCCTCGTCGTCGTTCGCTGGCTCTTCTTTTTTGGGATACTTGCGGATGACTTTCCCCGAGGGATCGAGAATTTCCAGGGTGATTTTCGGGGCTTCCTTTTTACTGGCGTCTTTACTGGCGTCTGCTTTTTCTGCGTCGGTTTTTTCGGCTTCAGTCTTGCCGGCATCGGGCGCCGGCTGCGATGGCTCGGTCCCGCTCGAAGACGAAGGCTCCTTCTTGTCTTTGTTGTTGTCTTTGTTGTTGTCCTTGTCCGATTTCTTGAGCGAAGTCTTCAACCAGTAATCGATCACCGCGCCAGCCGGAGGATTTTTACCGGCGTTCCCCTGCGAAGAGAATCCGCCGCGAAAAACTGTGTGATTGGCTGCGGCCGGCGCGAACAGATGCGCATCCTGCTGCGGAATCGAATCGTCGTATCGCTCGAGGGCAGTGATGTCGTCGAGCACCCAGAAGCTCCGTCCGTGAGTTGCGACGACGAGGTCATCGTTCGTGTCGTTACTCTTAACCACCAGGTCATTTACCGGCGCTACCGGCAGATTGATTTGCAGGGACTGCCACTGTGCGCCATCGTCGAACGAAACGTAGACGCCCTGTTCCGTGCCCGCAAAAAGCAAGCTGGGATGGCGAGGATCGACTCGCACGGCGTGCACGTAATTATTGGCCGGCAGACCGGTCATGAGCTTGGTCCAGGTTTTGCCGAAGTCGGCCGTCTTGAAGACGTAGGGGGCGAAGTCGTCCATCTTGTGGCGCTCGACGGCTATATAAGCCGTGCCTGCGTCGTGCGGTGACGCCTCGATCATGCTGACGGTTCCCCATTCTGGCATTGTCTTGGGCGTAACGTTCTCCCAGTGCTGGCCGCCATCGCGCGTAAGTTGAACCATGCCGTCATCGGTGCCAACCCAGATCAAATCTTTCTGCAAAGGCGACTCCACGACCGAGAAAATCGTGTCGTAGACTTCGATCCCAGTGTTGTCTTTCGTGATCGGCCCGCCCGAGGAAGCTTGCTTCGACTTATCGTTGCGAGTCAGGTCCGGGCTTATGATCGTCCAGTTCATTCCGCCGTCGGTCGTCTTGAACAGCACTTCGCCAGCAAAGTAGACCGTCTTTGGATCATGCGGCGAAAAGACAATCGGTTCCGTCCACTGGAAGCGATGTTTGACGTCCGCTGCCGCCCAGCCGATGGGATTCACCGGCCACGGATTGATCGCCTGCTCTTCGTGCGTGCGGCGATCATAACGAGTAATGCGGCCACCATAAGAGCCGGCATAAACGATCTCGGGGTCGGACGGATCGGGCGCGATGTAGCCACTCTCGCCGCCGCCGACGTCGTACCAGTCCGTGCGATCGATCCCACCGTCGGGACTCGCGCTGGCGATCGCAACGGTTGAGTTGTCCTGCTGCGCGCCGTACATGTAGTAGGGAAACCGGTTGTCGGTCGTGACGTGATAGAACTGCGCGGTCGGCTGATTGTACTCGCTGGTCCAGCTATCGCCGCCGTTGGTGGAGACAGTCGCGCCGCCATCGTTTCCGTTAATCAGGCGCTTGGTGTTAGTGGGATCGATCCAGAGAGCGTGATTGTCGCCGTGCGGTGCATGCAACTGGCTGAACGTCTTGCCACCATCGTTGGAGCGATATGCGCCCGTGTTCAGGATGTAGACGGTGTCTGCGGACTTCGGGTCGGCGAAGATGTGCGAGTAGTACCAGGCACGCTGGCGAAAACGGTGGTCATCGGTCGTCAGATACCAGGAATCGCCGCCGTCGTCGGAACGATAGATTCCGCCTTTCTCGGCTTCGACTACAGCCCACACTCGATTGGGATTTGCGCCCGAGACGGTGACGCCGATGCGCCCTAAAACGCCTTCAGGCAGGCCGTGGCCCTGCAGTTCCTTCCAGGTGGTGCCGCCGTCGATCGAACGGTAAAGGCCGCTGCCCGGGCCGCCACTATCCATGCTCCAAGGCGTGCGCCGCGCTTGCCATAGCGCCGCATAAACGATGTTCGCGTTGGTAGGATCGAAGGAAAGGTCGATGCCACCGGTCTTGGCGTCCTTGTAAAGAACTTTCTGCCAGGTCTTGCCGCCGTCTTGCGTACGGAAGATGCCGCGCTCCTCGTTATCGGCAAAAGGATGGCCGAGCGCCGCCACGAAGGCGATGTCAGGATTCTTTGGATTGACGATGAGTCGCCCGATAGCGTGAGTGTCTCCAAGGCCCACAAACTTCCAGGTCGCGCCAGCGTCGATCGACTTGTACACACCATTGCCGCCGGCGATGTTGCCCCGGATGCAAGCCTCGCCTGTCCCCACGTAGATGACGTTCGGGTCTGATTCGGAAACCGCGATGGCTCCGATTGAAGGCGATGCATCTTTTGTCTTGTCGAAAATTGGTTTCCAGTTGAGGCCGCCATCCGTGGTCTTCCAGACGCCGCCAGCCACCGCGCCAAAATAGTATGTGTCATTCTGGCCGACCACGCCCGCTACAGCGACCACGCGCCCACCGCGAAACGGGCCGATCAGGCGGTACTGCATGCCCTTCCACGGACCCTGGGACTCGGCCTCGTCCTGGCTGGCTTCAGCAGAGTGGGCGCCGTCTGTCTGCGAAGCCTTTTGCGATTCTGCCTGCTTTTGAGCCGAATCAGAGGTTCCTTTTGGTTGGTGTTTGGCGGCAAATGCCGTGGGCATAAAACAGGCAAGAAGAACGACGAGCGTAGCGATTCGCATGATGTTCCTCCGGGAAATTGTAAACAATAAATGTGCGAGTCACGAATACTCAACACAAAATGTAGGGAGGTTCGCCCACGCCACGCTGCGAATAGATCGAAGGGACCAGATCTATTTGGAAAGACGCGGTTGATTCACGGCGTCCACGGCATAAATAAAGACTTCACCGTGGATTGAAAATGCGAAACGTTGCGCGTAACGAGCGTCAATCCGTAAACTTCAGATGTAGCGGCAATGAATGCATCGCGAGCCTCGATCGGGCGCCCCGCTGCTTCGCTACGCGCCAACAGTCGCCCGCACTCGTCTGCAACGGCCAGGTCCACGGGCATGATTCGTCCATCAAAGCGGTTCAGCAATTCCTGATGCAGCCACGCATCGAGCCGCCTCCTACGGATACCCGGTGCCATGCGCTCAATCCCGTAACGCAGTTCGGTGATCGTCACGACACTTAAACACGTCTGGCCTTCATCAACTTCGGCAAGCCATGACATGACTCCTGAGTTGGGTCTTGGTTTGATCCACTCGGAAACAACGTTGGTGTCGAGCAGGAAACTCACGGCTTTACTTTGCGCAGCCGGATGGGAAGTCGATCAAGTTTGATTCCAGACCCGCGCAAGGGAGAGGCGGCGAAAAACTCTGCCAGTGTTCCCTTCCGCTCTATTCTCCGATCCCACTCGTGGGCGGCGACGAGAACGGCTGCGCGACGGCCGTTCCGGGTGATGATCTGCGGGCCTTCGGAAGCCGCTTTCTGAATTACCTCGCTGAATTTGGCCTTGGCTTCGGCCACCGTCCAAGCTTGATCGCCCATGGGATCCTCCCATGACCGCAATGGTCATTGTAGTCATTATAGTCATTTCAAAGCGCGAATGGTAGGCAAATACAGGAATACAGAGACAGTATCTCTTACACCACAAAATACTTCGCCGCAGGATGATGCACCACAATCGCCGATGTGCTCTGCTCCGGCTCCAGCAAGAAACCTGACGTCAGGCGGACTCCTACATTTTTCTCAGGATCGAGAAGTTTGAACAGCTTCGTCTGATCCTCCAGATTGGGACATGCCGGATACCCGAATGAATAACGCGACCCCTGATATTTCTGATGGAACAGATCCCGAATGTGCGGCGAATCTTCGCCTGCGATTCCCAATTCTTCGCGCATCTTCTTATGGTGATACTCGGCGAGCGCCTCCGCGGTTTCGACGCTTAGGCCGTGCAAGTAGAGGTATCGCGTGTATTCCCCGCCCTCAAAAAGCCGCTGGGTTTCGACCGAGGCCTTCGGACCAATCGTCACCAGGGACAGGCCCAACACATCTGCCTTTCCCGATCCGGCGCGGGCGAAGAAATCTGCGATGCAAAGCTTGCGGCCTTCTTTCTGGCGCGGGAAGGTGAAGCGGAGAAGCTCCCGCATTTGCGTAGGGACAGCCGCCCCCGGCTGTCCGGCCGGCGCAGCCGGCTTTTCCTCCGGCGAATACACGACCACGTCATTCCCTTCGCCCACCGCCGGGAAATAACCATAGACAACCTTGGGCTCAAATAGTCCCGCGGCCATCACTTCCTCTTCCAGCTTCTTCTTGATCGGACGATACTTCTCTTCGACCAGACGCGCGTAATCTTCCTGCGATGCGGTCTTCAACTGCCACTGGTTCTTGAACAGAGCCGTGTCGTTGATGTACTGGAAGATCTCGCGCAGGTCATAATCTTTTGTTACGTGCACACCCCAGAACGGCGGAGCCGGAATATGCGGCGCATCCGTCACCACCGCGCTGCGCTCGGCAAATACCGGTCCGATCTCTTCATCCACGGCTGCCGCCTTCGCGTATTCCTTGACGGTCTTGCCGTCCTGCAAGCGCGCCGAGCGTTTTCCATCTTCCGAGGCCAGATCCTCCATCACGTGCAAGCCAGCAAATGCGTCTTCGGCGTAGAAGACTGCGTTCGAATATTCGCGGCGCAGATCGTCCTCCACGTACTTCCGGGTCAGGGCAGCGCCGCCGCAGATCACCGGATATTCCAATTGCCGCCGCTGCAGGTCCTGGATCACGTACTTCATCTCAAGCGTCGACTTCACCAGCAAGCCGCTAAGGCCGATGGCATCTGCTTTGTGCTCCTGCGCGGCATGGATGATGATGTCGCCCGGCTGCTTGATTCCAAGATTGACGACTTTGTAGCCGTTATTCGACAGGATGATATCGACTAGGTTCTTGCCGATGTCGTGCACATCGCCTTTGACTGTCGCGAGCACAATCGTGCCCTTCTGCTGCGAGGCGGTCTTCTTTTCCATCTTCGGCTCAAGATAGGCGACTGCTGCCTTCATGACGCCCGCTGAATCGAGCACTGACGGCAACTGCATTTTGCGCGCGCCAAACAGGTCGCCGACGGTCTTCATGCCATCCAGCAATACCGTGTTGATCAGGTCGAGCGCCGTGTATTGCCGGAGCGCTTCTTCAAGTAATTCTTCTAGACTGCGCTTAGCGACGCCTTCGCCAACCGACTTCTCGCCATTGATGATCGCGTACTTCAGCTTATCTTCGATGGAGAGGGTTTCGACATGGGCCGTGGTTTGCGCCTGCGGCTTACCTTTCTTCCCGGCGAAGTGCTGCATGTAAACCTGGAGTGGATCGCCTTTCGATCGGTCCTGATAAATTAGCTTCCTCGCCAGTTCAACTTCTTCCTGAGGAATTTTGTATAACGGATAGATTTTGGTGTAGTTGACGATCGCGATATCGAGTCCATTTTCGACCGCCTCGTGCAGGAAGACGGAGTTCAGCACGCGCCGTGGATACGCGTCGAGACCAAAGCTGATGTTGCTCACGCCCAGCACCGTCTTCACTTCTGGCAATTCCTGCCGGATGCGCTTCACCGCATTCAGTGTCTCGATGCCCGCGGAACGGTATTCTTCCTGGCCGGTCGAGATCGGCAAGGTCAGTGCATCAAAAATCAGATCGACCGGACGAATGCCATATTTCCCTGTTGCCAGCTCAAAGATGCGGCGTGCAATGGCAACTTTCTTGTCCGCCGTCAGCGCCATGCCCTCTTCGTCGATCGTCAGCGCGATCACGGCCGCGCCATAGCGCTTGGCCATGGGAAGAACCTGGGAGGTGCGCTTCTCGCCGTCTTCCAGGTTGATCGAATTGATGATCGCTTTGCCGGGAATGCGCTTGAGCGCCTCTTCCACCACATCCGCTTCGGTCGAATCCACGAGAATGGGCGCCGGTACGCGCGTCGCTATCTTTTCCAGGATCGAGGACATGTAGGCCTTCTCGTCCTCACCCACGATCGCGCAGCAGAGGTCGAGCATGTGCGAGCCTTCATTTGCCAGCTTCTTGGCCAGCGTCAGAATGTCGTCATACTTTTTCGCGCGCACCAGGTTGCGGAAGTGTTCGACGCGTGTCGTCGTGTTCATCTCTTCTGCAACGATCAGCGGCTTGGGCTCAAGATCGAGGGGAACCGAAGTGTAGGCACTCGATGCTGCGCCCACCGGCTTCACTTCCCTTCTCGCGGGTTCGACGCCAGAGACCGCTTCCACCACCGCCTTCAGGTGTTCCGGCTTGGTTCCGCAGCATCCGCCCACGATGCGCACGCCGTAATCGACAACAAAATGCTTATGGAATTTCGCCAGCTCGTCAGGAGTGAGTTTGTATACCGCATTGCCTCCCTCGTTCTGCGGCAGGCCAGCATTGGGAAGAACAGAAACATGTTTGGTCGAGTTCAGCGCCAGATAACGGACGGCCTCGTTCATCTCGGCCGGGCCCGTGGCGCAATTCAAGCCAATCACGTCAATGTCGTAAGGCTCAAGGGCTGTGAGCGCGGCGCCAATTTCGGTGCCGAGCAGCATCGTACCGCTCTCCTGCAGCGTGACCTGTACCGTGACGGGCAAACGCTTCCCTGCCTTGCGCATCGCCTCGATCACGCCCACTGTGGCGACCTTCGCCTGCAGCAGATCCTGCGCCGTCTCGATTAGCAGGACGTCGACGCCACCCTCGATCAGGGCTGCCGCTTGCTCCTCATACGCAGCGACCATCGCATCAAACGTAATGTGCCCGAGCGAGGGCAACTTCGTGGTAGGTCCCATCGAACCAGCCACGAAACGAGGGCGGTTTTTAGTCGAAAATTGCTGCGCCACCTCACGCGCCAGCTTTGCTGCCGCGATGTTGATCTCGCGCACGCGGTCGGCAAGATCAAATTCGCCCAGAACGGTGCGCGTGCCGCCGAAAGTGTTGGTCTCAACGACGTCGCAACCCACGCGCAGGAACTCTGCATGGATGTCACGAATGATGTCGGGACGGCTTAGCACCAGCACTTCAGAGCAGTTCTCTTTTCCCCAATAGTCGTCGAGCGACGGCTGCCGCACCTGAATGTTCGTGCCCATGGCGCCGTCGTAAACGACTACGCGTTC
Source organism: uncultured Acidobacteriaceae bacterium (assembly GCA_963821295.1). Lineage (GTDB taxonomy): Bacteria > Acidobacteriota > Terriglobia > Terriglobales > Acidobacteriaceae > Acidiflorens. The sequence goes on from CAWGDB010000011.1 coordinate 35,496, forward strand.
TTTTACGATTTGGAGAAAATTAGGCATTCGTTGTTTGTCGTTCGCTATTCGTCCTTTGCTCTTCGCTGCCCCTTTGGTCTCTCTATTGTTGCAGAATTCCACCGTTATTCCGCGCCGGTTTCATCGTAAAGGCCTTTACGAAGGGCCAACGACCCGTTGGGAACAGCGAGTGAACTTATGCAAGAACGCCGGCCTCTGGGGCCGGCGCTGGACTTGCTTCAAAATCTAATGCTCTTTAGCTGCCAGGCACCATCTGTGCCGGAGCGCCGCCTTCGGAGTCCGCGCCGTTGAAAACGGAATTCGCACCCATGTGCGCCGGCGCAATCGACAGCAGTTGCTCCTTGCGATAAATCAGATTGCTGGCATTGAAAGTGGCTAGTTCGAATCCGTGGCCATGGGTGATCGCGTCCGTTGGGCACGCTTCGACGCAATATCCGCAAAAGATGCAGCGGTTGTAGTCGATGTTATAGACCTTGGCATAACGCTCGGCACCCGAGATGCGCACCTGATCGGTGTTTTCCGCGGCCTCAATGTAGATGCAATTCGCCGGACAGGCTGCGGCACATAAAAAACAGGCGACACATTTCTCCAAACCGTTCTCGTCGCGCTGCAAAACATGCATCCCGCGGAAGCGTTCCTGGAACATGGCGCCTTTCAGCGGTCCCGGCCCGTCGGGATAGTTTTCCACAATACTGGGCTGGAACATCTCCTTCAGGGTGATCGTCATACCCTGCGCAATCGCGCCGATGTTCTTGATTACGGACATATCACGACTAGTATAACGGATGTAGAACGTTAGTGGCCCACCCGACCAACAGGGCCTGATCTGGTAATTGACTTCTGCCCGGTTTCGGGGGACACTCGCCTTAAAGCCTGTTTACTTATAATGCACTGCACAGGCTGCTGGAACAGCGCATGCTTCCGAGCCCTATTCCGAAGTCCGGGCCAATTCCTAACGATTCTGCTCCGCTGCGCCTGCCCGATCTCACACACATTCTTGAGCAGCATGTTCAAGCCGGATTCCCTCCCGATCTCGCGCTTGATCTCGTGCTCAACGAACTTGTTGTTCGCGCCGCCGACGCTACCCACGCCACTGCCGCCGCCCTCGCCCTGGCACGCGGAGAAGAGATGGTCTGCCGCGCCGCTACCGGACCTCACGCTCCCGACCTCGGCATTCCCATCAATACCCGCGATGGTCTCTCCGGGGCGTGCGTCCGCACCCGATTGCCGCAGCTTTGTGACGATGCCGAAGCCGACCCCCGCGTTGATCCCGTGGCCTCCCGCCACCTGGGCATCCGTTCAATGTTGATTGTGCCCGTCTTCGAACCAGTTTCGGACAAGGCCCCGGACGACACTATGCGCGCAGGATCGGAGAACGAGGAACCGCTTAACCACACGTTGGACGACTCGCCCTCCGCAGGCATGATGCACCGTGATGAGTTGAGCGATCCGCTGGATGTCCGTTCGCACATCGGTTCATACACCGGTCCGCAAATCGGTCTTCGCCACTATGACAATGTCAGCGAAATCCGCGTCCATCAACTTGCCGGCGTACTGGAGGTTTTTTCTCCTTTGCCGAACGCTTTCCCCCAGTCCGCCGAAACGGTGCTTGAGGGTTTTGCACGCGAGTGCGCCCGGATTCGCCTGCTTGCCGCTCAAATGGGAACTCGTCCGCCCGCCGAAACGGTGCCGCCTGCGGACGAGTCCACTCCAGCAGATCCGGATTTTATCCCGCTCGCTTCCGTCGTAGACGATTGCCCGCCAGCGCCTGAGCGCCGCGCCCAGTCCTATGAATCCTGGACCTTCGTCCTCGCAGCGCTCGTCATCGTCGCGGCGGCCACTCTAAGTTTCTTGATCGGTTCACGTGTAGGATGGCTCCGCTCACCGCAACCTGCATCAATACCGCCCGCTTCAACTAATCCGCTCGCGAAGCCGGCCCCTGCCAACTCGGCTCCGCCAGTGGCTGTGAATTCGGCTCCAGTCACAAAGACGGCCGGTTCTGCACATCAGAAGCCCGCACCGCCGATTCTTTCGCATTCAGCCAGGGAGCGTTTCGACAATTCCAACGAACTCGTCATTTACGAAAAGGGCAAAGTCGTCTTCCGCATGCCCACTTCTCACGATTCCGTCCGCAATCAGTCTGCGACCCAAGACGGAAGTCCCAAGAGTTCGAACTTGGAAAGCGCTTTACCGAGCATCGTCTGGCTCGCGCCCGATGAAGCAGAGAGTCTTCTCGTCAACCGCGTTGAACCGCAATATCCCGCCGACGCAATTGCCGCTCATCGTTCCGGCAACGTCACTCTTGAAGTCCACGTCGCCGAAGACGGATCTGTCTCCTCGGTCCAAACCCTTAGCGGAGACCCGCTTCTTGCCACCGCCGCTGCCCAGGCTGTCCTTACCTGGCGCTATCAGCCCTATCGGTCGCACGAACAACCATCCCCTTTTCAGACCGACGTCACGCTGACTTTCTCGCTTCCCAATTAGTTCGACCGTGAATCAACTTCTCAAGAGAATGCCAGTTCCTTGGCTCGCTGCACGGCTTTCACGACTGCCTTGATCAGCGTCACCCGCAGCTTGCCTTCTTCCAGTTCCATAATTCCATCGATCGTGCATCCCGCCGGCGTTGTCACCGCATCCTTTAACAGCGCCGGATGATCTCCCGTTTCCAGCACGACCCGCGCCGCGCCCATCGTGGTTTGGGCTGCCAGAAGGGTAGCAATATCGCGCGGCAGCCCGACTTTCACTCCCGCCTCTGCCAGCGATTCCAGAATGATGTAGATATACGCCGGGCCGCTGGCCGAGAGTCCGGTCACGGCATCCATGTGTTTTTCGTCCACCACAACGGTTCGCCCTACTGCCGAGAAAAACTTCGTCGCCATCTCCAGATGCTGCTTCTCGGCAAACTTCCCCTTGCACAGCGCCGTCATCCCCGCGCCCAGCACACAAGGAGTATTCGGCATAGCCCGCACCACGGCGGCCTCCTTCTCAAGCCCGCGTTCGATCATGTCGGTAGGCACCGACGCGGCCACCGAAATCAGCAGCTGATTCCCCGTCACATCGGCGCGGATCTCCCGCACCACATCCGCCACCACTTGCGGCTTCACGCAAATAAAAACAACATCCGCGCCGCGCACCGCCTCCCGGTTGTCAGTGCCCGCATGCACTTTCAATTTGTCCTTCAACAAGCGTGCCCGTTCTGCATGCGCCACCGTCACCCAGGTCTCACTCGCCTTCAGCAATCCATCCCGCAAAAACGATTGCAGTAGGATTGATCCCATTTTGCCCGCACCCAGAATCGCGATCTTTTTCTTTCCGCTCTCACTCTTCGCCATAAACATCTCTCCCGATGATTCCCGTTCAACGATGAACTTTCAGTTTGTTCAGCGAGACTACATTATCAACGAATTCGGCCTTCCTCTGTGCCCTCGGTGATTAAGGCTCTTGAGTTTCTCGCACGCACATTGTCACGCTGTAATCACTCCAGCCCTCCGCACCATCTCTACAATCTCCCGGCCAATCGGCAACGATGCGGTCGCCGCCGGAGACGGCACGTTCAGCACATGCAAAAATCGTTCCCGCGCGACGAAGCGGAAATCGTCCACCAGTGTCCCGTCCGCCGCCACCGCCTGCGCCCGCACGCCCGACCCGCCCGCCGTCATGTCCTCCATCCGCACTTCCGGCACCAAGCGCTGGCACGAGCACACGAATTTCCGCTTCGACCAACTCCTCCTGATCTCGGCCAACCCGTTCTTCCAATGTCGTTGCGCCATCGTCCTGAATCCTGAATACCCGATCACTTCCATGGTCTCGCCCAACTCAAAATCGGTCCGCCGATATCCCTCTCTGCGGAAGGCCAGCACCGCATTTGGCCCCGCATCCACGTTCCCGTGAATCCGTCGTGTGAAGTGCACCCCCAGAAATGGATATGCCGGATCCGGCACCGGATAAATCAGCGCCCGCACCAGTCCCACCCGCGCGGAAGCGAGGTCGTAATATTCCCCGCGAAAGGGAACCAGCATCATCCCCGGATCGTGTCCCGCCAACTGCGCCACCCGATCGCTGTACAAGCCACTACAATTCACCACATACCGCGCCGCGAAGTCTCCCGCCCGAGTTCTCACCACTACTTCACTCCGGGAATTCGTGAACCCCACCACGCCAGCGCCAGTCTTCACCTCCACGCCGCGTCCCGTCGCGATCTCCGCATACTTGTGGGTCACGAGCGAGTAGTCGGTAATTCCCGTCGATGGCACCTGCAGAGCCCGCACTCCGCCCACATGGGGCTCGGTCTCCCGCATCGCTTCTCCGCCGAGTAATCGCAGCCCCACGAGCCCGTTCGCTTCACCTCGCGCCCGCAAATCGTCCAGCCGCGCCGCCTCTTCTGCATTCGTGGCGACGATAAGTTTTCCGCAGACTTCGTGCGGAATGCCATGCTGCGCGCAGAATTCCACCATCTCCCGCGCGCCCGCCACGCACAGCCGCGCCTTCAGCGATCCCGCCTTGTAATAAACCCCGCTGTGGATCACGCCGCTGTTATGTCCCGTCTGGTGTCGAGCCAGTCCGTCTTCTTTTTCCAGCACGATCACGCGCGCCCGCGGAAAGGCCTCCGCCACCTGCATCGCAAACGACATTCCCACAATCCCGCCACCCACCACCAAAATGTCATACGGAGAAGTCATAAGCACACATCTCTCCCAATCTGTCACCCTGAGCGGAGCATAGCGATTCGCGAAGCGATTGCTATGCGGAGTCGAAGGGCCCCTATTCCCAGTACGCTTTAGGACGACCTTCGCGAATCTCGAGTCCATTTACGATCGTATCCCGGCGAGAGGCCCAACAAATGTGACGCACAAACAAAAAGCGCGGACAAGAATCCGCGCTTAGCCGAGTGCTGAAACTGAAATCTAATTCACAACCAGCGTCACTCCCTCCCCATGCCCCATTCCCCCCGCTGCCGTCGCGGTCACCTGAATATTCGAATAGGTTCCGAGGGCGATCGCGGGCTGAATAACTACCCCTGCCGATCCCGGAGTGGGCGTCAAGGCCGATGTCGCGGTCACCACCACAGAAGCCGGGTTCGGCAAGACCGCCGGCGACGTATAGAGCCCGTTGGCGTCAATTGTTCCATTTCCATTACCGCCGGTCACCGCCCAAGTCACGGTTTGGCTGGCGCCATTGTTTACGCTCGCGGTAAATTGCTGCTGGGTCGCCGATAACGGCCAGGTATTCCCTGCCTCATTCACAAACAGGTATGTCAAGTTCGGACTCACGGCAACGGCCAATGCGGGATTCGTCACCGTTACCGTCGCCGATCCCGGACTAAACCCAGAAGCCGTTGGCGTCGCCGTCACAGTTACGGTCGCCGGATTCGGCACCTCGGCCGGCGCCGTGTAAAGTCCACTCGTCAGGTCAATCGTTCCGATCGGTAGCGTGTTTGCTCCAGTTACTCCCCATGTCACAGTTTGGTTTGCGGTGAACTGCTGCGTTGTTCCTATAACCACATTCGCCCTCGAAGGGCTCACGGATACGGTATTCGGTGAAGTCGAGCCTCCACCCAACGCCCCTCCGCAGGCCAGCAGCGACGTCAGCCACGCGAGTGCAACGAAGCTTGCGGCGATCGCCTCTCTGCGAGTTGGTCTCCGGCGTGTAATCCCTGCCAACAGCAGGCCCGCCGGAAACAGCAGCCACGCCAGAGCAAGTCCGCCCGCTTTGCGGGCACTTGGCTGTGACCTCGGAAGCTTGCGCTGATCGCTGGGTACTGGGTACTGGCTACTGGATGCTGATTGATTCGGCCCCATCGTTGAAATTGTCAGGGTCACAGGGGTCGTTGCCGCACCTGCAGCAATCGACGGTGGACTAAAACTGCAACCAGTGAGCGCGGGCAGATTCGCACACGCAAGAGTCACCATCCCGCTGAACGTCGCTCCGCCGACGGGAACCGCCGAAAAGTTGTAAGTCGCACTCTGTCCCGCCCCGACCGTCACCGCATTGTTTCCGGTATCGGTCCACGTAACGTCGGTGCCTACCGTCAGGCTCACCGCTTGCGCGTGCGTCAGCGTCCCGTCCGTGCCCTGGATGTTGAAGTTGAACGTCGCAGCGGTTGCGCTTCCCACCGTCACCGTAAAGGGCGCGCTGGGGTTCGCGGTCGGCACCAACGACGAGGGAACGAACGTGCAACCGGGAGCCGTGCCCGTACAACTCAGGTTCACACTCGTGTTGTATCCATTAAGCGCCGTCAAAGTGCCGTTCCACGTCATATTCTGGCCCACCACCGTGGCATTCGGATGGCCGTAACCGCGGGCGTAAAGTCCGCGGCTGGGCCCGCCACGATGTGCAGCGTCACCGCCGCGTCGTGTTCAATGGCCTGCGGATCGGTCCCGACCGCGTGAGCATTGAAGCTATAGTCACCGACCACACCTCCCGCGGTAACTGTGTAAGACGCGCCTGATGGCGTTGGCTCTGTTGGGCGGTTGCTTGCGGCGTCGGGTTTTGCGGCGTACTCAGAAGGCACGTTGTCGGCTTGGCTCCCGTGCAGCTCAGGTTGACGGGACTCGCGTATCCCGCAACTGCCGTCAGCGTGCCGCTAAATGTCGCATTCTGCGCCGCCGAGACCGTCTGCGGCGTATCGGAGATGACATTCGTGTAATCCGGCGCTATCGCCAGCGCATACTCCCAGATTCCCCGCCCATAGGTCGAAACGCGCAGCTTCTTCGTACCGTCATAATTGAACATCCGGATCGCGGTCACCGGCACATTCGGCAAGTATCCCGTCGCTTCCGGCAGAGAAGGCGTGCCCACTTCAGCTCCAACCCGGGCTCACCGTCGAACTCACAAACAAACCCACGTCGGTGCCCGCATAAATCTGAGGCGGAGTAACGGAGGAGTCCAGCAGCAGCGCATTGACTGGCGCGTCGGGCAGACCAGCGCTGCCACTTCCGGACCAGTCGCTCCACGTCGCGCCCGCGTTTGTAGTCTTGAAGACGTGCGAAACATTGAATCCCATGATTCCGACATAGGCCGTAGCGCCCGTCGCATCGCTTCGGTCGACCGCGACCGACGAGATCGTGTAGTTGGATGGATTGATATTGCCAGTGACCTGCGCCATGGGAGCGACCCCGGCGTTGGCCGTCACCCACACCTCGCCGCCGGAGGGACTCGTTGCATTCGGTCCGGTTCCTTCGGTCGTCGCGTAGACGGTCGTCGACATAAAGTCCGCGGTCGGCCCGCCTGCGTCGAGAGCGCTCACCAGGTTAATTTCCTCCCCCGTGCACGTCGTCGGACTCAGCGTGTCGAAATCCACGCTCAAGGTCGAGAACGAACTGGGCGGCACCGTCGGCGCTCCGCGCCAGACGCGGCACGTTCCTACGATCATTTCATTGGGATCCTGCGGATCGAGAATGTATGGCGTGTAGAACGCGCCCCCGTCCCCGCCCACCTGTTCGCTGCCGACAGTCAGAGCGAAAGTGTCGGTTGTGCAATTAACGCCGCCCGCGCACGCATAAATATTGACGTAGGTGTTCGCCGTGTACCACTCAGTGGGCGGCCAGGCGTTGTTGGCATTGATCGCGTTATATCCGCCATCGCCGCCGTTTACCGTCAGCCATTCCGCAGAGGCGGTGGCTGAACTTGTCCCCGGAGAGCCATTGCCCTGCGTACCGCCCAGCACCGTGTTTTGATCCGTAGGATGAAGCGAGAACGAAACAAACTGTGTCAGCGATCCAATCGTTGCGTTTGGCACCGAGGAAGCGTTCAGGTTGTCGAAGCCATTCGCAACTCCGCAACTTCCGCTGTCCAGCTTGGTGAATCCGTCCAGTGTCCGGTAGATTCCACCGTCGTTCCCGAAATACATCATCACCTGGCCGTTCGTGAGCACGAAATCCAGCCCGTGCTCATTCGGATGAACCTTCGCGATGCCGCTGCACCCGTAAACGTGCGTCAGGTTGATCCATTGGTTGGGAAAATTCTGGTCAAGAGTCGTACAAGTGGCAGCGCCGTTCAACAACTCACATTTGAAAAGATTTACCGCGCCCGCATAAAGATCAGTTGCCTGGCCATTGGGCACGGCTGCGATCTTGAGGTTGTAATAGCCTTGCTCCACACCGCAACCGATATTGCCCGGATCGCCACAGTTCGCGATCCCCGTTTCGTCGATCGCGTTCCAACTGTTGCCACCATCCAGCGACTGCCAGATGCCGCCATCAACAACGTCCTCTCCTCCGTCATCTGCAACCAGACTGACGAACCAGAAATACATCTCCTGGCGTCCGGGGACAACCGCCAGTTGCCCGCGATAAATCGGGCAAGACGATCCGCTAGGCGGGACCTGCGCGGGACAATTTGCCGCGCTCAGATTCTCCGGATTCGGCTGATTCGCAAGCCGTGTCCAGTTCTGGCCGTTGGTCGAAGAGTAGACGCCGTGATATCGGATCGCGGCAAAGAACTTTCCCGCCACTGCGTTGTACACCACATCCGTCGCGGAAATCGACACCGGACTGATAGCCACACCCGCATCCTGAGGAACCTGAAACGTCCACGTCTGCCCGCTGTCACTCGAGTAATAGAATCCGCGATTCGTCAAACTCGAAATGTCGCCATCATCAAATCCCTGGGACGTAGTGCCCGTAGCGGCAACCACGGTACTCGTCAGCGCGGTATCCCACGCGAAATTGGAGAATCCAAGCCCGGCAAACGACAAAGCAGGATTGTTGCCGGTCGCGGTCGGGATCAAGGTCCAACTGCTTCCCTGATTGGTTGATCGTAGAATTCCGACGCCGTAATAACTGTCGATCGCGCTGTTCGGTTCGCCCGTTCCAACAAGAAGCACACTACCGTCAGGCTTCACCGACACCGCTCCATTCACCAGCGATGCCTGCTGATCCGTCAACGCCGTCCAGGTAACGTTCGTAGTTGGCACACTCGCCGCATTGGTGGACTTCCACACTCCTCCTGACGCACCGGCAACATAAACTGTGTTACCCGTAGCGTCGGTCGGATCGATCGACACCGCCGCCACTCGACCCGATACCGCCCCATAGGAATTCTGATCGGAAATCAGCGGAGCCGGACCCAACGCAACCCAAGGCGTCCCGGACGCTGTTTCAGGTTCCTTCAGATTTCGTGCCGCCGCGCGCGCCGCCATCTTCTGCCGATGTGCCCGCAGGCGCAGTGCCGCCGCCGATTGCCCCGCAGACGCAATCCGCCCGAGCATCATCCACCGGTCCCGCGGTCCAAGACGATCCTTATCCTTGCCTGCATCAGTCTTCTGCGTCGCAGAATCGTAAGTCGATTCTCGCTTCGATCCCTGGGCGAAAGCGCCCGGCAGAAGTGCGCTGCCAACGACACAGCCAAACAAGAGAGTGAATGCAGAAAAAAACGGCCAAAAAGGGGACAGCGCAAACTGCTTTTTCATACAGGAAAATCACCCTGCGCGAAACTACCAAACAGCTTCAATCGAGGATGTGATCCAGAACAGAAACGCCGTCTACCAAAGTGCCTCCGTCGTAAGTAGCCCCCGCTCCAGGGATCGGTCAACTCGCCAGCCGGGAGAACGTGACCAACGCCTTGTGACTACGGTGCGTCGACCGTAATCGTTAGAGCATTCCGCTATCTGTAAAATAAAACTCAGTCGATGTCGGCACGTCGTCGCCGGAGCACAAGCCCGGCCGGCTGAGCTTTGGTTTTCCGCAACACTTGGGAGTTCCACAATGGGGAAGACAAGGTTAGTCTGTCTGTTGCTGGCCTTATCCCCATTTGCCTTTGGCCAAGCCAATCACGGCGAATTGCGGCTTAAAGTCACCGATCCCGCGGGACTTGGAGTTCGCACCGCAGTGCAGATCGTCAGCGAAGCGAACGAGTATCGAAATACCCTCAACACCGACGCTGAGGGCAATCTGATCGCGCAGCGCCTTCCTTATGGCATTTACAACATTGAAATTCAGGAGCCCGGTTTTGCGACGCTCTCACAGACCATCAATGTTCAAACCTCCGTGCCGATGGATTACAACCTTCAGTTGAAGCTATCGGCGGTAGGTGAAGTGGTCAACGTCAACGCCGCCAATACCCTTGTCAATCCCGACGAGGCTGGCTCCGTCAGCCAGATCGGGTTGGAGGACATTCAGGACCGCGTCACCTCCGTTCCGGGACGCTCCATGCAGGATTTGGTCAACGATCAGCCGGGCTGGCTCTACGAAGGCAACGCCGTGCTGCATCCGCGCGGTTCGGAGTATCAAACACAATTCGTAGTCGATGGAATCCCGCTGACCGACAACCGTTCTCCAGGCTTTGGGCCCGAGCTGGAAGCCGATGACGTGCAGTCCGTAACCATCTATACCGCGGGCATCCCCGCGGAATATGGCCGCAAAATGGGCGGGGTAGTTGAGGTCAACACGCTGCAGGATGTGCAGGCCGGCTTCCATGGCGACATGGTGCTTTCGGGAGGAAGTTTCGATTCTGCCGGAGTCTTCGCGCAGGGGCAATATGTCTGGGGCAAGAATGCCTTGGGCGCAAGCGCCAGCGGCAGCAGGAGCGACCATTACTTGAATCCCGTGGTCCCGCAGAACTACACCAATGCGGGCACGCTGGGCGATTTTTCCGTCCACTACGAGCGGGACCTCACTCCCCGCGATCGCCTGAATCTGATCGTACGGCACGAACTGGCGCGCTACGAACTTCCGAACGAGCAAGTCCAGGAAACTCCTCATCCCGACCCGTTCGACCTATCCCAACCCCTCGGGTCGCAGCTTGAAACCGCGAACAACATTGAAACCATGGGTATCGCCTCCTATCAACACACGTTTTCGCCGAGTGTGGTGGCGGATTTGCGCGGAATGGTGCGCGACAACGAAAACAACTTCAACTCCAACGAATATTCAAACCCGATCGAGGTCTTCCAGCACAACTGGTTTCGCGAGGGATATCTCCGCGGCACCATTAGCGTGGATCACGGCCGGCATGAGTGGAAGGCAGGCTTCGAAACCGACAATGCAACGTTAAATGAGAATTTCCGCTATCAGATCACCGACCCTACGCAGTTCGATCCCAGCACTCCGCCGACTTTTTCGTTTCTCGCCAATCGCCCCGATCTTGAGCAGTCGGCCTTCGTGCAGGACCGAATCCGTCTTGGCCGATGGACGATCAGCGCCGGCTTGCGCTGGGATCACTACCAGTTGCTCCTGAACCGGCAGTTGGCGCAGCCGCGACTGGCAGTTTCGCGTTACTTCCCTTCCGCGAATTTGCTGCTGCATTTCTCCTACGACCGCGTGTTCCAGACCCCTTCGTTCGAAAACATTCTTCTTTCCAGCTCTACCGCGATCGAATCGCTCAACCCCACTGCATTTCTCCGCCTGCCCGTTCAGCCTTCCGCGGGCAATTACTACGAAGTCGGAATGACCAAAGGGATTGTGGGTAAAGTCCGCGTGGATGCGAACTACTACCGCCGCTACGTAGGCAATTATGCCGATGACGACCAGATTCAGAACACCGCCATCAGCTTCCCGATCGCGTTCCAAAAATCGGTAATCTACGGAGCCGAAACCAAAATCGAGTTGCCCGACTGGCATCGCCTCTCTGGCTTTCTAAGTTATTCCTACATGGTCGGCAACGTCTGGTACCCGGTGACCGGCGGTTTGTTTCTGGGCGACGGCGCGCAGGGTGTGGAAGCCGCAAGCGGCCACTTCCCGGATTCACAAGATCAGCGCAACTCCGTGCGTGGACGGCTCCGCTACGAAGTTACCCCCCGTTTCTGGATCGCCAGCGGCATTCAGTACGATAGCGGGCTGCCGTTTGAGTTTGAGTGTGATCCAAGCCTGACACTTCAACAATGCGTCTTCGAGCCGGGCGGGCCAGCAGAGACCTATGGACAGGCTGTGATCAACCGTCTCAACTTCAGCCGGGGCCGCATTCTGCCTGCCTTCCAGGTGAGCGCCTCGGCCGGAACCGATATCTACAAGTCTGACCGGGTCAAGATGCGCTTCCAGGCCGACGGACAGAACCTTACGAACGTTTTGAATGTGATCGACTTCGGCGGCCTGTTCTCCGGTAATGCTATAGGCCTGTCGCGGAGCTTTGCCCTACGCCTCAGCACGATTTTCTAGACACTATCCCATCAAAGCGTTTTGAAAGGGCACGCCTTCAGCCGTGCCGCTCAACGCCCGCAAGAAATGTGGGCTTCACAGTTTAAAACTCCAAAACGTTCGCACCACCGTGGAAGAGAGGCCCTTCAGGGCCGCGTAAATCGCATTGAATCACTAGGGGCTTTAAGCCCTGGTGGTCGTTTTTTTCGCGACTGCCCACTTTTTCAGCGAACTGTTCAGCCCCCGAAGTAGAGTCCTCGGAGACTTTTCCGCTAGAATGCTGTGATTTGTCAAACCACCTTTGAGCGGAACCCAGTGACCTCGACCCGTTCTTCCGAGCCCTTCCTCAACTCGCAGCAGTGGCACGCCAGCAGTGCCGCCTTCCTGGGCTGGACGCTGGATGCCTTCGATTTCTTCGTCACCGTTTTTCTGGTGAACACGCTGGCCACGCAGTTCCACGTGCCGCCAAAGAAGATTATCGAAACGATCTGGTGGACTCTGGCGATGCGGCCGGTAGGCGCAGTGATCTTTGGCATGTTGGCCGACCGCTACGGCCGGCGCGGTCCGTTGATGGCCAACGTAGTCTTCTTTTCCGTGGTGGAACTGCTGTGCGGGTTCTCGCCCAATTACACCTTCTTCCTCGTTTTGCGAACGATCTATGGCATCGGCATGGGCGGCGAATGGGGAGTAGGGTGCTCGCTGGCCATGGAGAGCATTCCGCCAAAGCGCCGCGGAATAATTTCAGGGATTGTGCAGTCAGGATACGCATCCGGATACCTGCTGGCAGCCGTAGCGGCCCGATTCGTGCTGCCTGTGTGGGGTTGGCGCGCAATGTTCTGGGCCGGAGGATTGCCCGCCCTGCTTGCGTTCTATATCCGCTGGAAAGTGGTTGAGACAGAAGCCTGGAAACAGAATCGCATGCCGGGCTTCGGATCCATTGTGAAAGCCGCTGCGGCCAACTGGAAATTAGTGCTGTACATGGTCGGCCTGATGGCGCTCATGAATTTCCTGTCGCACGGCACGCAGGATTTATACCCTCATTTTCTGGAGTCCGCGCGCGGTTTTGCCACTTCGACGGTCGCGAACATCGCGATCTTCTATAACGTGGGAGCATTGGTAGGCGCGCTGATCTTTGGCCGGCTCTCCGAACCGGTCGGGCGGCGGCGAACGCTGGTACTGGCGACGCTGGTCGCGTTGTGCATCATTCCGGTCTGGGCATTCGGAAAAACGCTAATCGCATTGGCCCTGGGGGCGTTCGTCATGCAGGTGGGAGTGCAGGGTGCATGGGGAATCATCCCCGCGCACTTGAACGAACTGTCGCCCGCGGCGGTGCGCGGCCTGATTCCAGGACTAGCCTATCAGTTGGGTGTTTTGCTGGCGTCGCCGGTAAATACGATCGAATTTTCCCTGCGCGATCGCTGGGGATATTCCTGGGCGCTGGCTGGATTTGAGATCGCGGTCATTATCTTGCTGGCGCTGGTCGTGAGCCTGGGCCCGGAGAGCAAGGGCAAGCATTTTGTGACGCACGATGCGGCAACGAGTGGATAGGAAGCGATGGGCGAGATAATGGCCGAAACACAAAGAGGCGCCTCGATTGGGCGCGATTGAAACCGCGAACTGGCGACCGGCTCTCAGGCAGCCTTGCCGTGATGCGCCTTGCCTGTAATCTTGCGCTGTTCGAGCATTACCGCCGCACCGAGAAAAACTCCAATCAGTCCGAAGATGGCGAGTGCAATCAGCGCGAGCAAAAGGATGGGCATAAATCCCTCCTGAGTTGAATTCTGAGACCAGGGGATCACGCGCAGCGGTGACGGCGGTCACCGCTTTTTGTGAGGTTCGAATTCCCATTTCTGTTACGGGCAGAACAAAGATTGGCCGATCGCGCATCGGCAGACCGCGAAACGCTGTTAAAGTTAGGAACTGCACACCGACGAGCCGGATGTGCACAATGACTCTTCAAGGAGAAGGCTCGCATATGCGCATCGCCGTAGTGGGATCGGGATACGTTGGGCTGGTAACAGGAGCCTGTTTTGCGGATCTGGGGCACGAAGTCATTCTGGTCGATGTCGACGAGAAAAGGCTCGAGGCACTCAGAACAGGCGAAGTGCCGATTCATGAGAAATTCCTGCCCGAGTTGCTGGCGCGGCACCAGGAACATCGCATCAAGTTTTCCGGGGACTTGCAAGCGGCCACGCGGGCAAGCGAGGCCATCTTCATCGCCGTCGGAACGCCGCCCACCGAAAGCGGCGATGCCGACATGTCATACGTCGAATCGGTGGCGCGGGAAATATCGGGTGCCATCGACAGCTATAAGGTGGTCATCGAGAAGAGCACAGTACCCGTTTACACGAATGAATGGATTCGGACGATCATCATGCGGAATGGAGCCGATCCGGAGTTGTTCGACATCGCGTCGAATCCGGAGTTCTTGCGCGAAGGAACAGCGGTCACCGATTTCTTATATCCGGATCGCATCGTGGTTGGTGTGGATCACGAGCGCGCAGCGGAAGTAATGCGCAAGGTATACAGCCCGCTCACCAGCGGATGGTACTACGGCAGGGGTGACGCGATCCCGCGGCCGGACCGGGCGCAAGTGCCGCCCCGGCTGATTATCACCAGCGCCAAGAGCGCGGAGCTGATCAAGCACGCATCCAACGCATTCCTCGCCATGAAGATCTCCTTTATTAATGCCGTGGCATCCATCTGCGAAACGGTCGGAGCCAATGTCCAGCAAGTATGCGACGGCATAGGAACGGATTCGCGAATCGGGCCACGGTTTTTGAATCCCGGAATCGGATATGGCGGGTCCTGTTTTCCAAAAGACCTGCTGGCATTTCGCGCCGTAGCCAAAGAGGGCGGTTACGACTTCCGACTGTTGGAGGAAGTGATCCGCATCAACGAAGAACAGCGGCGCCGGTTTTTGAAGAAGGTTCGCAGCGTGCTCTGGACGCTGCGCGGCAAACGGCTCGGCGTTCTGGGGCTGGCGTTCAAGGGAGGAACCGACGACATCCGCGAATCTCCCGCCGTGTTGCTGGTACAGGAGTTGATGCGGGAAGGCTGCCGGATTTGCGCCTACGATCCGGCTGCCATGGAGCACGCCAAAGAGGTTCTACCCGAAGGCGTCGAATATGCGCCGGACGCTTATCAGGCCGCCAAAGGCGCAGATGCCGTCCTGATTCTGACCGAATGGGAGGAATTCGCAGCGCTCGATCTGGAGCGACTGCGCGGCGTGGTGAAATATCCAATCGTCCTCGATGGAAGAAATCTGTACGACCCGGCGGCGATGGTCGCGCATGGCTTCTCGTATTACAGTGTGGGACGTCCACCTGCCCTGTGCGAGGAGGCGCAGGCCGGGCGCTCCGGGAAAAAGGAGCGCGCCTGAAACGGCGCACCTGAAACGATGACCATGCGGGTCCCGAACGAGCCAGCCGTGAACCAGCCCGCCGTGAAAAAGCAACGTGCCCTCGTAACTGGAGGAGCAGGTTTTCTCGGCTCGCACTTGTGCGACGGTTTATTGGCTGACAGCTACCACGTACTGGCAGTCGATAATCTGCTGACCGGCAGGCTCGAAAACATCGCCCATCTGCGCAACGATCCGCGCTTCGAGTTTGTCGAGAAGGATGTTTGCGAGCCGGCCGACTGGGGCGCGCTCGACTACGTTTTTCACTTCGCCAGTCCGGCCAGCCCGGTAGATTACGCCAACCATGGCATCGAGACACTACGACGTCGGCTCCTACGGCACCTTCGAAGCTCTGGAAGCCGCCCGCCGATGCGGCGCCAAGTTCATGATGGCCTCGACCTCGGAATGCTACGGAGATCCGCTCGTGCATCCGCAGCCCGAATCGTATTGGGGAAACGTAAATCCCATCGGCCCGCGCTCCGTGTATGACGAGGCAAAGCGGTTCTCGGAAGCAGTGACGGCGGCTTACCATCGCTATCACAAAGTCGACACCCGCATTCTGCGCATCTTCAACACCTACGGTCCCCGCATGCAGGTCCAGGATGGCCGCGTAATCCCAAACTTCATGTGGCAGGCGCTTCGCGGAGAAGATCTGACGGTCTACGGCGAGGGCAGCCAGACGCGCAGTTTCTGTTACGTAAGCGACGAAGTCGATGGCATTCTCCGGCTGGCCCGTTCCGACGAGCACGCTCCCGTGAACATCGGCAATCCGACCGAGTTCACGATTCTGGAATGTGCGCGCAAGGTGATTGCGGTAACCGGATCGCGCAGCCAGATCAAGTTTGAAGCCTTGCCGCAGGATGACCCGAAGCAGCGGCGTCCCGATATTTCCAAGGCCAAGCGGCTCCTGGGATGGGAGCCGAAGATAGATTTGGAAAATGGGCTGAAACTGTCGCTGGAATACTTCCGCAAAGCCGTTCTACGGGAAAAGCAACCGCTCGCTTAGTCGCTTTGTTCGGTTGCGTGCGTCTGTTCCGCGGAGATCACTGCCAGCAGCTTCAGTATTTCCTCGCGCTCGGCGGAGTCCTGGAACACGAAACGTACTCCCATGCCGAAACCTGGATGCGAACTCAATACTTGTCCTTTGAGTTTGAATTTCATATCCGAGGTTCGAATCATGATCTCGACCGGCGAATGCCCCGTGAACGGAGAAGGCATCTCGACGTAGCATCCGCCTTCGCTTATGTCGGAGAGCGAGCAGCGATTGGGAATGCTGAGGCCTGGGGCATAAACGTCCGCTCCCACCTTGCACGGCAAACGCTCTTCCCCGCGCCGGTCGTTTGCGGTCGAGTCGTCCGGGCTGGCACTCTTTGTCTTTGTCTCTGCGGGATGTTCATCGTCGCTAGTCTGGTGCGCGATCAACTGGTGCTTGGCGGAGTCGTGCGTGATCAGTTCGGGCTCCCGCACCGCCCCGTGGGGTTCCTCGGAGCCATTGTGTTCGAGCCATGTCTGAATGAGCCGGCGCGAGGCTTGCGGCACATCGAGAAACTTGACTCCGCTGCGGCCGGAAAAGTCCTGCCAGGCGACCTCGCCCGACAAGCGAACCAGCTGCTTTTGCCCGGGAAGAGCGAACTCGAAATAAACCTTGCGAGCATTCGGCAGACCGTCGCGGGTCGTAATCGAAGTGCCCCCATCGCTGATATCAACCATCGTCGCATTAAGCTCGGGAGCGCCGGGGTAGGAAATGTTCGCCGTCGAGGTCACGCGCGCTCGCGCAGAACGCCGGCGTTCGCGGCGCATCAGACTACGGGCCGCGTGCAGGCTGAGCCGGGTGCGTTCCGAGGTGAGTGGCCGGTAGAGCACGAAGTTGGCGCCCAGCCCGAAGATCGGGCGTGGGTTAAACTCGGCGTCCACCACCGCAATCACCATCGTGGCGCGGTTTTTGTGGGACCGGCATAAATGCGCCAGGAATTCCTCGGAAGCGGGGTCGGCGCGGTAGTCGAGAACGATGGCATCATATAGCTGTTCGTCGAGCAGCTCCAATCCACGGGAGATCGAGGTTGTATGTTCCACCTCCATCCCCATCTCTGAAAGGATCGCCGTCAACAAACTAGCAGGCTCTTGATCTGGGCACACCAATAGTATCTGCAGGTCCATAACGCCGATCCTAAGAGAGGGGGTACCCGTGCCACAAGTTACGGGCGTCACAGCAAAACTTCGGTCATCTGGAGTTCGAAGAAGCTGGCAACTAAGCTTAGGACGCGCTCAGGAATTGTCTCGATGCTGCCGACCGGAATTACCGATCCGCGATCGTTCCCCGACCATTTCTTCCCCGCGAGAAGGGTGCCATGAAGATTGGAAGTTGGCTGATTGGAATTGGATGCAGCATCGCTTTCGCCGGCCTGTGTTTCCTGCCGGCGGCTTTCGGTCCGCAGCCCGATAGCTCCATGCTGAGCGCCGGAGCCATGCTCTTTTCCACCGGAATGGTGGTGGCCGCCAGTGGCATGTACGTGAAGGCGCGCTACTGTACACAATCCGCGCCGGCCACGGGCGCAAAATCAGACAAGAAGGGCACACAGAAGCCTTGCAAACTGTGCAGCAAACAGGATGCGCTGATCTTTTGTCGTGCGCACGAGATGCAATTGTGCGCGGAGTGCCTGGGCAAACATTTCGACTTCCGGTCCTGCGTCTACATCCCGATCGAGCGCCCGATAACATCAAAAGCCAGGGCCCGCTCGCAGTCCACGGGCGCCTGATAGGAGAACAGCTCTCAGCTCTCAGTTGTCCACTTGTCAGTACCCAGCTCTCAGTGCCATCGGAAGGCAACACGCGAATGGGAAACCGGGGGGCCACCCGCCGAATTATCCTTTATCGCCACCGTGCTGGCGGGGTCTTGCCAGACACACCGATCCCGACCGTCGCCGAAGCTTGTTGGCGGGTGGCCCGGACTAGCGCAGTCGTTTGAACTCACGAGGGTGCCCCGTCCAAGCTTCGCTTGGGCGGGGCCGTTGACCTTCTTCATCACAAACGCGACGTACGAGCCATCACAGACCTGCTCCCCAATCGGTGCGAAGATACCTCGACAGTACACCATCGAGATCTGCGCCAGTCTCCAGAGACGAACGCCTTTCCGGCCGCAAACTTTTCACCGCTTTTTGACAAAATATGGCCCCGGTCAGCACCCCGCAAGTGCACGCCAAACAGAAGAATTCGACGTTAAGTCGAATCCTTTGAATACTTTGCCTCTAACTATTGTACTATCATCAACTTAACTCATTTTGGGGTAGGGGGGGTACCCCCCACAAATTTCTGAATGGGGAGACCTGGGGCGTCCCGGCGGCGGTTCGCCGGCACTGCAAGCATGACAGGATGCCGGCCGATGTGCCTGACGCGCCGAGGGCGAGACGCCTTCGGGGCCGCCGGCAAGATGTCGGCGCTACAACTCTTTCAGGGCGTCGATTTTTCTCAGCGCGAGAGAACACCGCTTCCGCGAGGGCAAAATCCAGCGGGTGTTATGCTGAACCACAATCAAGGAGAAGAAAACCACGGTGCCGCGAACAACCAACAATCGCTGGCTGGCTCTGCTGTTGGCTATGTCCGCCGTGGCTTCGTTCGCCTTGTTTCTGATTCCCGCATTCGTCATTCGTCCCTTCCGCTACCAGAGCCCGAATGCGCTGGCTCTCGCCATCGACGTAAAGTGGATCGCGCCCCCACTGACGTTGATTCTCTCCATTGCCGTGCTGATTCTGACAGTGCGCTTGTGGAGAAGTTTCTCGGCCGCCATAAAGACCTTGGCCGTGGTCGCGTTGCTCGTGAGCGTCGGCTCCGTGGTCATGGTGCGGCAAAACTATTTTGAATGGATGTTCCAACCGATTACTGCCACCGGATTCCTCTCCACTGCCGATGCCCACCTCCCCGACAAGGAGATGGTTATGACCGTGCAAATCGGTCCGGACGCGCGAGCCTATCCCATCGTGCAGATGGCGTATCACCACATCCTCAATGACACGGTGGGAACCGAGCCGATCGCCGTCACCTATTGAACGCTCTGTCACACCGGTCTGGTGTGGAAACGCGTGGCCAAAGGGCGGGAGCTGCACTTTTATCTCGCTGGAATCAACAACCAGAATTTCCTGATGCGCGATCGTGAGACGGGATCGTGGTGGCAGCAGGTAACGGGGCGCGCGATCTCCGGCCCGCTCGCCGGCAATACGCTCGAACTGGAATCGAGCGACCAACTCACGTTCGGATTGTGGAAGTCGGAATCGCCGCATGGCCTGGTGCTGGCGCCGGTCCCCGGCCACGAAAAGGATTACGACGAAGAGTGGGAAAAGGAAGTCGCGAAATATCCCGTGCCGCCGACGTTCCCCGGCCAGGCTTTGCCGGGTCCAGATTCGCCGGGTCGAGCTTCGCCCGGCCACGCGTTATCCGGTCGCGATGTGGTCTTAGGAATCTCGCTCGATGGACAAAGCCGGGCGTTTCCTCTGGGGCGCGTGCGCGGAACAGGTCCGATCGAGGATCATGTCGCAGGCATTCCCGTGGTTCTCGTGACCGGGCCTGACGGCGAGTCGGTGCGCGTGTTTCGTTCCCAGGTAAATGGAGTAGAGGTTGAACTTTATCGCGACGCAGACGATCGAAGTACAGAACGCGGGAATGCGGAAACCCAGCCGTGGCGATTGATCGATTCGCAAGGAAAGACCTGGAATTTTGCTGGATGCGCGACCAGCGGACCGCTTCGGGGACAGTGCCTGGAAAAAGTTAATTATCTGGAAGACTATTGGTTCGATTGGAAAAACTACAATCCGCAAACCACGGTATACAGCCGCTGAAAAACATTAGAGCTGTGATTAAGCCATGGTGAGCCCGGTGCAACCCTGATCTCAATCAATGTCTCACGCACATTCCCTGCGAATGGGAGCGCTTCGACTGTTCAATCTCTGTATGAGTCTCGGGATAATGCCTTCCGGTGAATCGAGCGGATTCTGAGGAGTAGGGGTCCTTCGACTCCGCTGGCATCTTCGCGCTTTGCGCTAAGACGCCGCTGCGCTCAGGATGACATCGTGTTGCGGGCCCTCTCTGCGTGCAGCGCTTGCAACGCCTGCACCCGCACCTCTCCACGCTGGAGGGCGGCTATGCCTTCGGCGGCGGCTCGAGCGGCGCTCAGCGTGGTGATCGTCGGAATGCGGGCGGTGACGGCGGCTCGGCGAATGGCTTTTTCGTCAAAGTAGGGGTCGGGACCGTGAGGCGTATTGATGATGAGCTGGATGCGGTCGGCTTTGATCAGATCGACGGCGTTGGGTCGTCCCTCTTTTACTTTGTAGACGCGATCGACTACGAGGTGGGCTTCTTCGAGTTTGTCGGCGGTGCCGTGTGTGGCTACCAGTTTGAAACCCATATCGACGAAACGGCGCGCGACTTCGGTGACTCCGGGCTTGTCGTGGTCGGTGACGCTGATGAAGACGGTGCCTTGTGTGGGGAGTTTCTGGCCGGCGGCAAGCTGCGCTTTGGCGAAGGCTTCGCCAAAATTGTCGGCTACACCCATGACCTCTCCGGTAGAACGCATCTCAGGGCCGAGAACGGTGTCGACTCCGGGGAACTTGGACCACGGGAAGACGGGCGACTTGACGAAGAAGTTGCGGCCGGTGTCGAGGTCTTCGCCCCGCTCGATGTACTCGGGCAGAAATTCACGGAGCTTGCGGCCGGTCATCAGACGGGCGGCGATTTTCGCCATGGGGATGCCAGTGGCCTTCGAAACGTAAGGGACGGTGCGCGAGGCGCGGGGGTTGACTTCGAGCACATACACCTTGTCGTCGTTGCTGACCGTGTGCTGCCCATTCATTCCGTGGCGCGGGATGGCGAATTGCACATTCATCAGGCCGATTACTTTCAGGGCGCGCGCTAGCTTGAATGTGTAGTCGCGCATGCGGTTCATCAACGTCTCGGGGATATCTACTGCTGGCAGAACGCAGGAGGAGTCGCCGCTGTGGATGCCGGCTTCTTCAATGTGCTGCATTATGCCGCCGATGACTACGTCTTCTCCATCGGAGAGCGCGTCTACGTCGACCTCGATTGCGTCTTCCAGAAATTTGTCGATGAGGACGGGACGATCCTGCGAGTACTCGACTGCCTGCTTCATGTACTGCGTGATGGTGTCTTCGTCGTAGGCGATCACCATGGCTCGGCCTCCTAGGACGTAGGAGGGGCGGACCAGCACGGGGAAGCCGATTTGTTTGGCGGCTTCGACGGCGGCTTCGGCGGAGGTGACCATGGCTCCGGGAGCTTGCGGGATATCGAGTTCTTCGAGCAACGCGCCGAAGCGCTTGCGATCTTCGGCGAGGTCGATGGATTCGGGTGTAGTGCCGATTATGTTTATGCCCGCGGCTTTCAGCGGAAGGGAAAGATTGAGCGGAGTCTGGCCTCCGAATTGAACGATGACGCCGACGGGCGCGCCGGCGCTCGACTCGTGTTCGCAAATGGCGAAGACGTCTTCGAGCGTGAGTGGCTCGAAGTAGAGGCGGTCGCTGGTGTCGTAATCGGTGGAGACCGTCTCGGGATTGCAGTTGATCATGATGGTTTCATAACCATCTTCGCGCAGCGCGTAGGAGGCGTGGCAGCAGCAGTAGTCGAACTCGATGCCCTGGCCGATGCGGTTGGGGCCGGAGCCGAGGATGACTACTTTTTTCTTCGCGGTGGGCGCGGCTTCGTCTTCTTCTTCGTAGGTCGAATAGAGATACGGCGTGTAGCTTTCGAATTCGGCGGCGCAGGTGTCGACTCGCTTGTAGACCGGCTTGATCTTGTGCTTCTTGCGGAAGTGGCGGACTTTTTCTTGTCCGCCTTTGCCGTCGAGGCGCCAAGTCAGGGCGAGGCGGCCGTCGGAGAAGCCCATGCGCTTGGCTTCGTGCACGATCTCGGGCGGGAACGGATTCCATCGGATGCTTTTCCAGCTCCAACTGCATGTCGTTAATTTCTTTCAGTTGGTAGAGGAACCATGGGTCGATCGAAGTCATCTTCGCAATTTGCTTGATGGTGTGGCCCTGGCGCAGGGCGTAGCGAACATAGGACAGTCGCTCGGGATGTGGCGTGACGAGGCGCTGCGTGAGGATCTTCGGCTCGATTTTTTCGGAGCCCATTTTCTTGCCGGTGTCGAGGGCGCGGACTCCTTTTTGCAGAGCTTCCTTGAAGGTGCGGCCAATGGCCATGACTTCGCCGACCGACTTCATCTGCGGGCCCAGGCCTTCGTCGGCGCCGGGAAATTTTTCGAACTGCCACTTCGGGATTTTTACGACTACGTAGTCGAGCGTGGGCTCGAAGCAGGCGGGCGTTTTGCGCGTGATGTCGTTCGGGATTTCGTCGAGCGTGTAGCCGATGGCTAGTTTGGCGGCGATCTTGGCGATTGGGAAGCCGGTAGCCTTCGACGCCAGCGCGGATGATCGCGAGACGCGCGGGTTCATCTCGATTACGACCATTCGGCCGGTTGATGGATTCACGCCGAACTGAATGTTCGAGCCGCCGGTTTCTACGCCGATTTCGCGGATGACGGCAATCGACGCGTCGCGCATCATCTGATATTCGCGATCGGTGAGGGTCTGCGCGGGGGCGACGGTGATGGAGTCGCCGGTATGCACCCCCATGGGGTCAAAGTTTTCGATAGAGCAGATGATGATGACGTTGTCCTTGGTGTCGCGCATCACCTCGAGTTCGTATTCTTTCCAGCCGAGGACGGATTCTTCGATGAGGCACTCGTGGACGGGCGAGAGGTCGAGGCCGCGGGCGAGGACGTCCAACAACTCCTCGCGGTTGTAGGCAATGCCGCCGCCGGTGCCCCCGAGCGTGAAGCTTGGGCGAATGATGACGGGGAAGCCGATTTTGCCGGCGAATTCGAGGCCGTCTTTGAGATTGTTGACGAGCGCGGATTTCGGAACATCGAGGCCGATGCGCTGCATGGCGTCTTTGAAGAAGAGACGGTCTTCAGCCTTCTTGATGGCTTCGACGCTGGCGCCAATCAGCTTGACGTTGTATTTTTCGAGCACGCCTCCGTCGGCGAGTTCGATGGCGAGATTGAGCGCGGTCTGTCCGCCGACGGTTGGGAGCACGGCAAAACCGGCGCTGGGAGACATTTCGCGCTCGATGCGAATGATCTCTTCGAGATATTCGCGCGTGAGCGGCTCGATGTAAGTGCGGTCGGCCGATTCCGGATCGGTCATGATGGTGGCTGGGTTCGAGTTGGCAAGCACGACTTCAAATCCCTCGGACTTGAGCGCCTTGCAGGCCTGCGTGCCGGAGTAGTCGAACTCGGCGGATTGTCCAATGACGATGGGTCCGGAGCCTAGGATGAGGATTTTCGAGATGTCGGTTCTGCGTGGCATTCGTTTTCAGTTCTCAGTTTTCAGTTCTCAGTGCGGGTCATTCTTCTTCCAGGCATTCTCAACATAGCCGCATTGGCCAGCCACCTTCATTACAACGCGTATGGGACGGGAGCAAGTATTTTCGTCTCTGGAGCGCCGGACGCTGAAGGGTTGGGCGACATCCCGGAAAATCTTGTACTTGACTCTTAGTTCATAGTCACCATCACGGACGTGGCGAAAATGAAATTTGCCGTCGCTATCGCTGTGTTCGGCGAAGATAGCCTCGGATTCGCCATTTAGTTAACTCAACACTTGCATCTGGAATGTCCACCCCACTAAAGTCCTTCACCTGCCCGCATACTTGACGCACTTTGAAACTTCTGCCTGCGATACACGTTGTCGCCACAGCGCCATTTCCAGCCAAGAGCGTGGCGGCGCTCAGGACGGCAATGGACATCACCCTCACCGCCTAAACTCCTCCATCATCTTCACAAAGTCCCTGAACAGATAGTACGAATCGTGCGGTCCCGGCGCAGCTTCCGGATGGTACTGCACCGTGAAGAGCGGCAGGTTTCTGTGGCGCATGCCTTCGAGCGTCTGGTCATTTAGGTCCATGTGCGTTAGTTCAACTTCGCTTTGCGGGAGCGAGTCGGGATCGACCGCGAAGTTGTGGTTGTGGGCGGTGATTTCCACCTTGCCCGATTGCAACTGCTTTACAGGATGGTTGCCGCCGTGGTGTCCGAATTTTAGTTTGAAGGTTTTGCCGCCTAGGGCTATGCCGGTTAGCTGATGGCCGAGGCAGATTCCGAAGATCGGTTGGCGTCCCATGAGGCGGCGGATGTTATCGACCGCATAGGTGCAGGGCTCGGGGTCGCCAGGGCCGTTCGAGAGGAAGACTCCGTCGGGCTTGAGGGCGAGCACGTCTTCGGCAGTTGTCTGCGCCGGAACAACCGTTACTTTGCAACCTTCGGCGCGCAGCTTGCGCAGGATGTTTTGCTTGATGCCGTAGTCATAGGCAACGACGTGAAAGCGGGGCGGCTCGTCTTTTACTCCTACGATTTCATCGGGAAGGTGCGAGCGCTCGCCCATTTCCCAGACGTAGGTGTGATTGGTGCTTACGACTTTGGCCAAGTCCTGGCCATCCATCTTTGGAATGGCGCGAGCTTTTGTGACCAATTTCTCTGCGTCATCTTCCAGCGTTGAGATCACTCCGCGCATTACGCCGTAGGTGCGCAGATGGCGGACCAGTGCGCGCGTGTCGATGTCGGCCAAGACGGGAATTTTGAACTGCTCCATGAACTCGTCCGTCACCTGCTGCGAGCGCCAGTTGGAGCTGACTTTGGAGAACTCGCGGACGATCAGGCCTTCGATGTAGGGGCGCGTCGACTCGCTGTCTTCGGGATTGGTGCCGTAGTTACCGATTTCAGGATTGGTGAGAACTACGATCTGGCCGGCATAGGAGGGGTCGGTGAAAATTTCCTGGTAGCCGGTAATGGAAGTATTGAAAACGACTTCGCCGGAGCACTCGCCTTTGGCGCCGTAGCCTTTGCCTCGGAAGACTCTGCCGTCTTCGAGGGCAAGCGTTGCTTGCATTGTCACTCCTGGGAGTGGATTTTAGGGATTTTAGCAGAGGGGGCTGTGGATATCAGCAGAAACCTATCCGACAATGGCCCGGCGTCTTAAGATATTCTCGTAGGCTGGTAAAACTGCAAATGTTTGATGCGATTGCTCCAATTGTCCTTACTCTTCTTTTCGCCGGGATCTGTTACGGCCAGGCGAGAGGCATACGAGGCGGCCAGCCCCTGACGCGACTTCAGCGGAAGATGGTCTGCTTGTGGCACTGGTGCATTGGAGACAAGCTTGGGTTGCTGCAATCGTGCTCTGGGCCTTGTTTGTGTGTGCTCTTGCATGGCTACGTCGCCACGCTAGAACGTAGGCCGCCACCAGTCCGTCCTAGCCCTCATCGCAACCTGCCCAACTTCTCCATCGGCCAATACCCGAACACGGCTTTCCCGTAGATGTAGCGTTCGTTGACTGGGCCGAAGTCACGACTGTCGTTTGACATGGTGCGATGATCGCCGAGCACGAAGTAGCTGTTGGCGGGGACGACGACCTCCGGATAGGAGCGGGCGTCGGCATATTCGCTGGGGACGTAGTCTTCGTCAAGAGCGCGGTTGTTGACATAGACCTGGCCGTTTTCGATGCGGATGCGGTCTCCGGCAACGCCGATGACCCGCTTGATGTAGCTCTTCGAGGTGTCGCGCGGGTAGCGGAAGACAACGATGTCGCCGCGCTCGATGGGCTCCCAGCGATAGACAAATTTGTTGACGAAGATGCGCTCCTGGTCTTCGAGTCCGGGCATCATGCTGGTGCCTTCGACCTTCACCGGCTGGTAGAGAAAGATGATGATGAAAGCGGAGATAGCGAGTGAAACAAGGAGATCGCGCGCCCAGACAGCGATTACGGGCAAGGAATGCGAAGGTTTTTGTGCCGGCGCAGGCTCGGGGACGACCGGCTGCGGAGTGCCCACATCTGACATTGTGGTTACATTCTATACGGAAACGGGCCAGAAATGAGAATCCAAGTCAAAAGTCAGAAGTCAGATTGAAGAAGTAAAACCGTCTGCTCCGGCAGGGTTAGCGCGATCAGGGGCCGTTACTTCTGCAATCTGACTTCTTACTTCTGACTTCGAAGTGATACTTTAGCTCGTACAATTGAATCTCATGACGGACTATTCCATCTTCCCGAAAATCAACGCCACCTTGAACGGATGCAGCGCCGTGCTGCTGGTCGCCGGACACCGGTTGATTATGCGCGGCAAGATGGCGGCCCACCGGGCGGTGATGCTGACCGCGTTCGTGACTTCCTGCCTCTTCTTAATTTCGTACTTGTACTACCATTGGCCCGGGCACGGGGGCGTGATTTATTTCCACGGCACCGGATTTTGGCGGCCGGTCTACTTCACGATTTTGATTTCCCATACGATCCTCGCCGTTGTGATCGTGCCGATGGTGATCATGACGCTCTCGCGCGGGCTGCGCGAACAATATGACCGGCATCGGGCGATTGCGCGGTGGACGTATCCGTTGTGGTTGTATGTGTCGGTGACAGGCGTGATTGTGTACTTCATGTTGTTTCGGATTTTTGTGTAGCGTGGCGGCCTTCCGCTTCGCCCGCCAAAACCTTTCACCACGGAGGGAGAACACCGAGGAAATCTTGGATTCGTCACATTTTCTTTGTGCGTTTGGCACAGGCTGGGCGGGCGGAGAGTCTGATATAGTGAGCGTTTTGAACGATAGCATTGTCGAAGGAGGCCGCGACCATGGCCGGAAAAAGTGTGAATAAAGTCATCCTGATTGGCAATCTCGGAAAAGATCCCGAAGTGAAGTACACGCCGCAAGGCACGCCGGTGGCGAAGCTCACGCTCGCTACGAATGAGCGATTCAAGGGCAAAGACGGCAACTGGCAGGACCGCACGGAATGGCACAATGTCGTACTCTGGCAGCGGCTGGCTGAGATTGCCGGGGAGTATCTGAAGAAGGGTGGGAAGGTCTACATCGAGGGACGCCTGCAGACTCGCTCCTGGGACGACAAGACCAGCGGCCAGAAAAAGTACATGACCGAGGTCGTGGCGAGTGATCTCGTGCTCTTGGGGGGACGCGGCGAAGGCGGCGGCGATTACGCGGGTGGATCGCGGGCAGCTTCCGCATCCGCCGGAAACAGTTTCGATCAAAGTGTGCCCGAGGCCGAGCACGCGCCCGCTTCGGCTCCGGGTTCTGGGCCGATTACGGATGAGGACATTCCGTTCTAGCGGAAACAGCGGATATCGCGCTCGTGAAGCCTCTGAATCCTCGCGTACCGGACGCGCGTTTTTTCGGACGCAAGTTCTAGGAGTTAACCGTGTCTTCCCTGGCCGACAAAACTTGTGTTCCCTGCAAAGGCGGTGTCCCGCCGCTCAAAGGCAAAGAGCTAGCCGCGCTGCACCAGCAGCTACCGGAGTCTGCAAACTGGAATATCGCGCACGAGCACCATCTGGTGCGAAGCTACAAGTTCCCCGATTTCAAATCGGCGCTGGCGTTTGTCAACCGCGTCGGCGCGCTCGCCGAAGAACAGGGACACCATCCTGACATCCTGCTGGGCTGGGGTAAGGTCGTCATCACAACCTGGACCCATGCTGTCGACGGGCTCACGGAATCCGATTTTATTCTCGCGGCGAAAATTGACCGGCTTCTCTAGATCGTGTCGTCCATAGTTCGGGCCGGCCGGTAATTACGTTATCGCGCGATCCGCAATTCACCAGGTTTTTTTGTTGTAGACTCGCAGTTGCGAGCTTTTGCTGCTTAGGCCTATGCATAGAGGTCAGGTTATGAGCGCTAGAGAAGTAGTAATGGCTTACATCGACGCGATGGGCAAACGAGACTATGCGACTGCGAAGCGGTACCTGGGCGATGATGTCTTCATCAAGGGACCTGCTGGCGAGGCCTTCCGCAGCGCCGGCGATTTCCTGAAGATGATGGAGAAGCAGCAGGGAAGATACGAAATGAAGAAAGTCTTTGTGGATGGCGATGACGTTTGCCTGCTCTACGACTTCGCGACCGAGAAGGTAACGACGTTCTTCTGTTCGTGGTATCAGATAAAGGACGGAAAGATCGCGTCGATCAGGACGGTTTTCGATCCGCGCGCATTCGCCGCCTAGGGTTCACTGCCAGGGACGGTCGCCCTCGGCTCTCGGCCGCTGAGGAAATGCTTCAAATTGCAAATCAGAAATTACAAACCAGAATTTCCCTTTCGATCACTTAATGATCCAATCGTCCGATGACGTATTGCCAATCCCCACCAGGTAGCCGGGATCAACATCAACAGGCCGGCGGCGCTCGCTACGTGACGGGCGGCAAAGCCCCAATCCACGAAGTGTCCTGCGATATAAGCGCCGGTGGCGATGGTGAACATGCAAAGTCCCAGGTCGGCGGCGAAGACCCGGCCGCGAAATTTGTCGTCGGTCTGCAATTGCAGCAGCGTGGTCGAGAAGACCCAGACGATCGAGCCGCCAAAATGCGCGACTATCACGCACAAACATGCCTGCCAGAGATGCCCCGAGATACCGAGCAGCATGTAGCCTGCGGCGCTGCTCAGATATCCCCAAAATATCGCTCGTTCGAGCCGAGGTATCCAATGTCCTGCCCAGGGAGCGGCGAATAGCGGACCCAGCAATGCTCCCAATCCGCGCGCGCCGAGCAGCAGGCTCATGCCAAGAAACGCGCCCCGGGCCGGATCGAGTCCATGCCAATACACCGGGAATTCTCTTTGCCCCATGACCGTGAACAGGACCCAGCTCGGACCGATGATCAGGTTCCCGGCCTTGACCAGCACAGTAGAGCGCAGACGCACCTGCGAGCGCACGTAGCGAATGCCGGCAACCATCGGTGAGAAGTCGATGAGTTCGCGAATCTCGAAAGGACGCGTGCCCTCGGCATGAGGTTCGGCGAAGCGCATCCCCACAATGAGCGCGGCAGAGACGAGAAACGAGAGTGCGTTCAGAATGAAGACGGCGTCCCGGCCGAGGAATGCCGCGACCAAACCTCCGGCGGTCGCGCCGACCATCAGGTTCACTGACCACGTGCTCGACGACAATGTATTGGCTAGAACGACCTCCCCGCGTCCCACAAGATTGGGAATCACCGAGTTGCGCGCCGGCTCGAAGAACGCCGCTAACAGCGTCTCCGCCACCAGCAACGGATAAACCAGCCACACCATTTCGCGCGAGCGTACCAGCAGCATGCAGAGCACGATTGCGAAGCGCCCAAGATCGGCCGCAATCATGACGTGCTTGCGCCTCAGGCGATCGTTCACCACCCCTGCGGTCGGCCCAATGAAGGTTTGCGGAAGAACCTGCAGCACCAGTGCCAGCGCCACCGATCCGGCTCGCCCCGTCAATTGCAGCAGCAGGTTGTAGATGGCCAGCGTGTAGAACCAGTCTCCGATTTCGCTGACCACCTGCGCGCCCCACAGCCGGCGGAAATTCCGGTTCTCGCGCAGCAGGCGCAGGTACAGGCGAAACGTTACGGGACTGATTTCGAGCTCAGGAGCTTCCATTCGGGGAGGATCAGATTGTCGCTCAGAATTTCACAGAATACAGGATCGCCCGATCCGCCGCTGCTGGCAAAATAATGGAGTTCCATTACCAAAACAGTGCAAAGGCTTGCACAGCAGCTGATCCCGGGTTTTGGCTGTCACAAACCTGCTGGTTAAAGAAGGGCCGTTAAATAACCTCCAACAACTGCGTTGTGAATGATTTGTGAATGCAGAGAGATTGGAAGCGCGATTGCCCTACTACGAGCGGAGGGATTCAAACTGTGCGCAATTTAGTCCCGGTTGTACTGCTGATTTTAGCCCTGGCTGCAAGTGCCTTTGCAACACCGAATGTCCTTCGAGCATCCGCTGTTCCCGAACCCGGTATTCTGGTCGCCCTGGGAGGCGGTCTCGTCGGCCTAGCCACACTGGTTCGCAATCGTCTGCCGAAATAAATTTTTTCTGCCCGAGAATCCCCCTCGGGCGCCTCTTTTCCTTCCCCTGCGATTTCTGTATTTCCCGCGAAGCCACGATTCCTCGCCGCGATTCAGTAGTTATTCGTGAGAGTGGCTTGCGCCACCGAGGTCGAAGCTTCCCCGCTCCTATCCCGCAACCATGCCCGCCACCATTTCGAGAAAGTATTCGTGAATACGGGGGTCGTCGCCCAGTTCAGGATGAAACGTCGCAGCCAGCGTCTTGCCATGGCGCACCAGCACGGGATCGTTTCCTTCCGTGGCAATCACTTTGACGCCCTCGCCCACGCGCTCAATCTTAGGCGCGCGTATAAATACCATCTCGGTCGGATGGTTGAGGAATTGTCCTTCGCGGATCGAGCTGTCGACCTGCCGCCCGTAGGCATTGCGGCGCACTGTAATATCGAGCGCGCCCAAGCCCGGCTGCTTCGGATTCTCGACTTCATTCGCAAGCAGGATCGCGCCCGCACAGGTGCCAAAGGTAGGTTTCAAACGGACAAACTGTTTCAGTTTCTCGAATCCCGCGTCGCCTAGAAGTTTAAGAATCGTGCTCGATTCCCCGCCGGGGATGACGAGGCCATCAATCTCATCGAGTTGTTCAGGCTTTTTGACAAGCACAACTTCCTGCGCCGAGATCTTCCAAACGGCGGCGGTGCGCGTCGAAATCGCCTTGCAGGGCTAGGACACCGATTTTCATTGAAGCGCGGATCATGAGACTTGTTCGGCGGCTCTATTCCGAGGATCTACCATCCCCTGGTCTGCAGCATATGCGCTTCATCCAGTCGTCGAAACAGCTAGGCCCTTCATAGCCCCGACTAAATCTTCGCTGACTTCCAGTAGCACCTTCGGATCCTGATAGTGCGTGGCGGCCTGCACAATTGCGCGAGCGCGCTTCTCGGCTTCTGCTGGATCGGCGAACTCGGTTGAGTTCTTCATGAAGATTCCGGAGCCTACGAACACCGCCTCCGCTCCTAATTGCATTACCAGCGACGCATCGGCCGGAGTGGCAATTCCACCCGCCGAAAAATTCGGCACTGGCAGTTTGCCATCGCGCGCTACCATTCTTACTAACTCGTAGGGCGCTCCGTGTTCTTTTGCTTTCGCATATAACTCTTCTTCGCCGAGCACGGTTAGGATTTTCATCTCCTGCACGATCTGGCGGATGTGCTTCACCGCATGCACTACGTCTCCCGTGCCCGCTTCGCCCTTGGTGCGAATCATGGCCGCGCCCTCTGCAATGCGCCGCAGCGCTTCGCCCAGGTTGCGCGCGCCGCACACAAACGGAACCGTGAAGGCATGCTTGTCCACGTGATGCGCTTCATCGGCCGGAGTCAGTACTTCCGACTCGTCGATGTAGTCGACTCCTAGTTCCTGCAAAATCTGCGCCTCGGCGAAATGGCCGATTCGGCACTTGGCCATCACGGGGATGTCGACGGTCGCCATGATTTCGCGAATGATTTTGGGCGAGGCCATGCGCGCCACTCCGCCTTCCGCGCGGATTTGCGCTGGCACGCGCTCGAGCGCCATCACCGCTACCGCCCCGGCTCTCTGCGCGATCTCCGCCTGTTTCGCGGTGGTCACGTCCATGATGACGCCGCCCTTCAGCATTTCCGCCAGGCCAGTCTTCAGGCGAAGGCTGGTGTTTCCATTGTTCGAGTGCCCATTATTTTGCGACATGATTGGTCTCCCATTTCCTAGTTCCAATGCGGTCAGGCTACCTGAATAGTGGTATTCTAGAAATGTCCATTTATCTTTATCGAACCATACCGCTTTTTGCGCCGGTCCCGAAACCATGCCTCGCGAAACTACAGCTCTTCCCTTGAGTCTGCCCGCGCCGGCGGCGGGAGTTTCACTCTACCGCTGGCTCTACGATCAGTTGCGGGGGGCGATACTCGAGGGCCGTTTGCAGCCCGGGTCGCGACTGCCGGCCACGCGCGACCTGGCGGAGGCTTACCGGCTGTCTCGCACCACCATCATTACGGCATTCGAACAACTCAAGTCCGAAGGATATGTTGAAGGGCGAACCGGCTCGGGCACCTACGTCAGCCAGGTGCTCCCGGAACAGTTGCTGAATGCCAGCCGCGCTCGCGACCAGCGCCGCCTGCCCCACAAGCGAATCTCGCTTTCTGCGTATGCCCGGCGGCTGCAGCCATTCCGGCTGGATGCTTCCCGTCCGCTGCGCGCGTTCCGCTCCAACCAGCCGGCCCTTGATCTATTTCCTACGGCGCTGTGGGCACAGACGGCGGCGCGGCGGCTGCGGCGAGCTTCCAGCAAACTGCTCGCTGGCGGCGAGAGCCTGGGATACCAGCCGCTGCGGGCGGCCGTCGCCGAATATCTGAATACCTCGCGCGGCGTGAAGTGCACGGCGGAACAGGTGCTGATCGTCTCCGGAGCGCAGGAGGGCTTCGACCGCACGGCGCGCCTGCTGCTCGATGCCGGTGATTCGGCGTGGATGGAAGAGCCGGGGTATCCGGGAGCGGCGGCCGTGTTGCGGGCGGTGGGAGCGAAAATCTGCGGAATTCCTGTCGATCACGAAGGGCTGAGGTTTGAGGATGCAGCGCGCCGGGGGGCACGGCCGAAGCTGGTGTATGTGACACCGGCACACCAGTTCCCGCTGGGGATGACGATGAGTTTGCGGCGCCGTCTGGCCTTGCTGGAATGGGCGCGCAAAGCGGGCGTGGTGATTTTTGAAGACGATTACGACAGCGAGTATCGGTACTCGGGACGGCCGGTGCCGGCGCTGCAGGGACTGGACCGCGCGGGCGTGGTGATTTTTGGAGGCAGTTTCAGCGCCGTGATGTTCCCTTCCCTGCGTCTGGGTTATCTGGTCGTGCCGCCCGAGATGGTGGATCTGTTTGCGGCGGCGCAATCGGTAAGCACACATCACCCGCCAATTCTTGGGCAAGCGGTGCTTTGCGACTTCATCCGCGAAGGGCATTTCGCGAGGCACATCCGGTGCATGCGCGAGGTGTATGCGGAGCGGCTGGGAGTGCTGCTGCAAGCGGCGAGCAAGGAACTGGGAGGATTGATTGAGATTTCGAACGTAGAAGCGGGACTGCAGACCATCGGATGCCTGCACGCAGGATTTTCGGCGGACAAACTGGTTCAGCAGGCGGCAAAGCGAGAGGTGGAGCTTAAGTCGCTCACTCGATATTACTCGGCGGAAAAGCCGATGAATGGCATCGTGCTGGGATTTGCGGCAGTGGAACCGAAAGAGCTGCGTCGTGGAGTAGAGGAACTGGCGGAATTGCTGCAGGTAAACCGGACGCCGATTTGGAGCTTTTCGACCGCGCATGCACCGCAGCCGTGAGGGACGAAGATCTTATGTGGATAGTTAGCAACAGTCCCCACTCGATCCAAAAGACGGCTTGAATGCGGGTCTGCGCTATTTGTCATTGTGAACGGTTCTTTTCGTCTTAGGTGAAAGTCCCCGCCCTGTCGCAGAAAGCGCGACAAAGGACAGAGCACCCTCCGACTGTATTTCGCCCTGACGCGGGCGAGGGCCCCTTCGACTCCGCTCAGGGCAGGTCCGCGCCACGCGAGCTCAGCGGTCTACGAACTTCGCGAACATCTTTTGTGGATCGATCGCGATGAACAGGCCCCGGCTGCGGGCTAGGACCTCGCCTTTTTGGTTCAGAATCTCGGCTACGTTGATGTGGCGCCGTCCGGTAACTTTTTCTTCGCGCGATTCCACCCGCAGCGGCTTGTTCAGTGGGACGGGCTTCAGATAGTTCACCGTGATCTCCGAGGTCAGCGCGATGACCTGGCGGAGTTTGTTCACCTTGCCCATGGCTTCGTCTAGGATGGTCGCGATAATGCCTCCGTGGCAATGCCCGGGAGGTCCGGTGTAGCGCTTGCCGAGGCGAAAGCGGCAGACGAAGCAATCGCGCTCCTTGTCGTAGGTGAAGCGTAGAAACATGCCGTCGGGATTGTTCTTTCCGCAGGCAAAGCAGTAATTCTTCTGGAGACGCACGTAGTGTGTGCCGTGTCCGGCGCCTGATTTCTTTCGAGCCATCGGATGATTCTATCGCGAGCCTCTTTCTCGCGAACTTTGCCGCGAACCCTATCGCGAACTCGGAGCAAGATTAGGTATCATGGCATCCCGAAAGACGTGGACAAAGTTGTGAAGGAAGGAGACGCCCGATGACCACCGCAAAAACTGCGCGGTCACTGTACAGCGTTCACCCCGGAGTGGCGATGGTGCAGAAATGGATCCGGGAACTGCCGGAGAAGACGGGGCGACCGCTGGAAGAATGGATCGAGTTAACCCGAAAGTCTGGCCCTCCCACTGAAAAAGAACGGCGTGAGTGGCTGAAGAAGGAATACAAATTCGGAACGAACGGCGCGGCCTGCATCGCGGAACGGGTCGACGGCAAAGGCACGGAAGAGGACACCCCCGAGGCGTATCTGAAGGCGGCGGAGCAACATGTGGAAGCGATGTTCTCGGGCCCGCGTGCGGCTTTGCGTCCTTTGTACGACCACCTTTTGAAAATCGCGCTGGGGCTTGGAAAGGATGCGAAGGCTTCTCCGGGAAAGACTGCGGTGTCGCTTTACCGCAATCATGTCTTTGCGAATCTGAAGCCATCTACTAACACACGCATCGACGTTGGGCTCTCACTGGGAAATATGAAGGCGCCGAAACGGTTGATCGATACCGGCGGTTATGAGAAGAAGGATCGCATTACGCGGCGGATCGAGGTGAAGTCGAAGGCGGATATCGACGATGAGTTGAAGAAGTGGATGAAGATTGCGTATGAGATGGATGAATAGGACGGGCGAGTCGCCCGTCCCCACACGCCACATGCGCCCTTCTCTAGTCGTAGTACTCCAGTCCTAGGTGCGTGATCAGTTCTTCGCCCTTCAGGTGCCGCAGGGTGTTCTTGAGCTTCATTAGTTGGATGAACAGATCATGCTCGGGATATAGCCCGGGCGCGGTCATTGGCGACTTGAAGTAGAAGCTCAGCCATTCCTGGATTCCCAACCGCCGCAGATCGGGCGTACGTTGCGCGAGGTCGAGGAACAAGACCAGGTCGAGCACGATGGGCGCGGCCAGGATTGAGTCGCGGCACAGGAAGTCGACCTTGATCTGCATGGGATAGCCGAGCCAGCCGAAGATGTCGATGTTGTCCCATCCTTCTTTGTTGTCGCCGCGCGGCGGGTAATAGTTGATTCGAACTTTGTGGAAGATGTTCCCATAGAGCTCGGGATAGAGCGCCGGCTGCAGGATATGCTCGAGTGCGCCCAGCTTCGATTCTTCCTTGGTCTTAAACGACCCTGGATCGTCGAGCACTTCGCCGTCGCGGTTGCCAAGAATATTGGTCGAATACCACCCGCTCAGGCCGAGCAGGCGCGCCTTAAATGCCGGAGCCAGCACGGTCTTCATTAGCGTCTGCCCGGTTTTAAAGTCCTTGCCGCAGATCGGCAGCTCGCGCTCGTGAGCGAGTTCATGCATGGCAGGAATATCGACGGTCAGGTTCGGCGCACCGTTGGCGAAGGGTACGCCCTCCATCAGCGAGGCATAGGCGTAGACCATCGAGGGCGCAATGTTTTCGTCATTCTCCTTCATTGCTTTTTCGAGCGCTTTCAGGCTCTGGTGGGCGGCGGTTGGCTCAATGAAGGTTTCGGTCGACGCGCACCAGATGGTAACGAGCCGGTCGGCTCCGCTCGATTTGCGAAAGTCGCGTATGTCCTGGCGCAGCTGTTCGGCGAGGTCGAGCTTGTTTTTTCCCTTCTTCACGTTCGGCCCGTCGATCTTCTTCACGTAGTTGTGATCGAACACCGCCTTCATGGGGCGGATCGCGCTCAGGCGTGCCTTCACTTTGTCGAGCAGATCGCGCTCGAGCACGCCCGCGTTGCGCGCGGCCGCGTACATGTTGTCTTCGAAAATGTCCCAGCCTGTGAAGACCAGATCGTTCAGGCCGGCCAGCGGAACAAATTCCTTGATCTTCGGCGAACGGCCGTCCGTGCGTTTTCCCAGCCGGACGGTACCCATCTGCGTGAGCGAGCCGATGGGAGAAGCGATGCCCTTGCGGACGGCCTCGACGCCCGCCACAAACGTGGTCGCGACCGCGCCCATGCCGGGGATCATGACGCCCAGCTTGCCCTTGGCGGGCTCGATGGCGAGGCTGTGGGATTTCCTTTCCGATTCGCTTTTGGACTGTGCTGCAGACACTGCTTTGGATTTTGCTTCGGATGTGACTTCTACACGCGCCGCTTTCTTTGCATTCTTCGGGGATGGAGCCATTTCAGTTTGATCCTTATGAGTTCAGTGAGATGTGGGCAAACGGATATGTTCTCTCAATTCACGACGACATGCAAACCAGCGCGGCTAGATTGCCCAAATCCACACGCCAGTGGCGCTGTATGTAGCCCGAACTGCAAGTCCCCCGCAGCCAGCGGAACGCGATAAAATACGGTTGTGCGTATCGCATTTCTGGTTGCCGCTGTAGCCGTACTCGCAACTTTCCTGTTTGCGCAGGATTCGCCCAAGGCTTCGAACCCGGCGCCCGACGCGCAGGAGAGTTCCAGCCTCGACACCAAGATCGACACCAGTCCACCGAAGGATGACGCCAAGGATCATCCCAACAGCAGTGCCGCGCTCGCCGATCTAACGCCTGACGCGGCGAGTGGTGCCTCCGATGTGCAGGAGTTCCATCCGTGGAACCCGATGAAGGCGATCAAAGATATTCAGGTGGGCGATTTCTACTTCAGACGGCAGAACTATAAGGGTGCCCTCGATCGCTACAACGAAGCGCTCTATTACAAGAATAACGACGCGGTCGCCACCTTTCGCGTCGCTGAGTGCCAGGAAAAATTGGGGAATAAAACCGAGGCGCGGAAATACTTCGAACAATATCTGAAAATCCTGCCCGAAGGGCCGCTAGCGAAGGATGCGCACGCGTCGCTAGCCAAGCTTGCGAAAGCGCGATGAGTGTTGGGCCGCGAGCCGCGAGTTTCGAGCAACGCACTCCACGTGTGCGTGTCTTGGGTCGCAATGATCCGTTAGGCGAAAACTCGGTGTAACCATGCACATCAGTCTCAAGCGACTTGGGGTCTCGCGGTTCGAGACCCGCGGCTCGTTGCTCGCGACTCTCTACTTCTCCACTCGCGAAAACTTGCCGGTTGATGCGTCCACAGCCACGCGCAATTTAGCCGTCTCGCGATCCGTCCCGTAGATTACGTGCCACAACAGCTCATTCGTCTGACGGTCCCAGTCGAGCACATAGAGCACGGGTGTATCAGGACTCTTCTCCAGCAGTTTGTCTCCGCCGTGCTCCTGCGCGACGGCAAATGCTTTGTCGGTATCCACCTTCAGAAACTGGACGTTGAAAATCTGGGTCGAGGAATTGGTCGGGCTATAGGTGTCTTCGACGCTGTGTGAAACATCGCCATTTGTCCACGTGTAGGAGCGGGTGGCGTGCTGCGCGGGCGAGGCGAATCCGGATCGCCACTCACCGGCCTTGCCATCCTTGCTTTTCGATTCGGCCGACTCCACCCGGAAGGGTTGCGCGTCCACGGCCCACCCACGCGCGGCGATGTAGCACTTGAAGAAAGCGCCGCTGCCGGTCATCGTCTCCGGAGTCTTGAGCTGAGGTTTCTCCGCCGTTGCCGGCGTTGTCGGCGTCGAGGAGCATCCGATCATCGAAACCACCGCGAGAATTGCCATGAACAGTTTTTTCATCGTAATTTCTTTCGTAATGTCAAGACCGCGATCATTGTACTCAACCGGGGGGACCGATTCCTATAGAATTGCCACGAATCGATTGCTTTGCCCGCACGCCATGGATTCTGATCTCGCACGCTTACGCCAGGAATTAGAAGCTGCCATTGCAGGCATGACCGAGAGCGCGATGACTCGGGCTCCGGAGGGCAAGTGGAATTCCGCCCAGGTTCTCGAGCATCTTTTCCTGTCGTACAAGGGCACCAATCGCGGGCTGGCCAGATGCCTGGAAAAAGGCAGTCCGTTGGCGACACATGCCACGCTGAAGCAGCGTCTGGATTCACTGGTGATCATAGGTCTCGGCTACATGCCTGAAGGCCGGAACGCTCCCGCGGTTGCGATGCCGCGCGGAACGCCGACTAAGGAAGTTCGGGAGACGATTTTTACGGAAATTCAAAAGATGGAATCAGGGCTGAACGATTGTGAGCGCCGCTTCGGCGCAAGAGCGAAGCTCATGGATCATCCGCTGCTGGGGCCGCTCAGTGCCGGTCAGTGGCGCAGGCTCCATTTGGTACACGGCCGTCATCACGCGCGGCAGATACGCGAACGTGGGAGGCTCTGAAAACGACGGCTAGTGCTGTGACCTCGTGACTTGTGGTATCGAGAGCGAGACGCTCTCGGAACCGCCGGCAAGATGCCGGCGCTACGATCGAGCGTGGTCTTTCTGGTTGCTTCGGGCTACTTCTTCTCTTTCTCCTGGTCGCTGTCCTGTTTTTCTCTTATCCCAGACTTGCGCGCTTGTTCCTGAAGATCGGAGAGCTCCTGCTGGGCGGCGGTGAGGGCTTTCTGCTTTGAATCCATATCGGACTTGTACTGCGCGTCGTCCTTGCTCCACTGGGCCGAGTTGCGCAACTGGGCGCCCGCATCGCCATAAAAGGCAGCCGCCCGCAGACGATACTCACGCTGATCGAGTTCGAGTTCGTGATTGAGAGCATCGATCTTGGATTTTTGATCGTCGAGTTTCTGCTTGAGGTCGTCGACGGCCTTCTCACGATCCGCCGCTGCCACCTTGGGATCGGCGGCTCCGGCCTGTGCGGTTGCGGTTTTCTGGTCGCCGCTGGTGGAGGCTGTCGGCTCCGGTCCGACCACGCTCAGCTGATCGTTGACGGGAAGGTTGTCGTTATCGTAGTGGCGGCTGGTGTCAGTCTTGGGCTTGTCCTTGCGGGCTTGCCGCGCGTAATCCCCCAGAGAGAGCGATTGTGATTGAGATTGCGCCAATGCCGAGTTCGGACCCTGTGTGATCCCCAGCAAAATAAATGTGGCGATGGCTAACCCTAGCGTTCTTTTCACTATTGTGCACCTCATAGATCATCCTTCCGCGAACCGCGCGTTGCGGCCCGCAACCGCTATTTCAGGAACCTGTGGCCGCAGCCTGCCGGCCTCCACCCAAAAAACTGCCAATTGTCCGGTCGAGCTGCGCTGCCTCGCTGGCGATATTGTTGGCCAGTTGCCGCGCCAGGTCGGGATCGCGGCTGCACGCCAGTTGTTGCGCATATCCGGCGATGGTAGCCAGCGAATCTCTCAATCCCAAACCCATTTCCGCGGAAAGCTC
Source organism: uncultured Acidobacteriaceae bacterium (assembly GCA_963821295.1). Lineage (GTDB taxonomy): Bacteria > Acidobacteriota > Terriglobia > Terriglobales > Acidobacteriaceae > Acidiflorens. Next base: position 75,126 of record CAWGDB010000011.1, read on the forward strand.
CTGGTGCGCCCTTTGATCGTGCCGGATGCGCTCAATGTCGGTCTTGTCGGTCAAAACCAGAGCGGCACCAAGCACGCTGGCGTCCTCGGCCAGCACGGCAGAGGCCGTGAGTTCAAGCACGCGGCTTTCCCCATCGCGCGTCCTGAAATTCACCTGAAGAGCGCGAATCGCGCCCTTGCCCGACAGGGCCGGCGCCAGAGCCTGTTCCACAGTCGACCCCCATGCCGGGCCGCTGGTAGCCCGCACGGATGCCGTCCGAAACAAATCCGCGACGTGGAGACCGACCGGCGACTCGAACTCCAGCAGTTTGCGCGCAGCCGAATTTGCCTGCCGCACCAGTCCGGCGGTATTGAAAAACAAAACGCCACTCGAAAGATTCGCCAACACAGTGGAACTTAGCGTGTCGGAGGTCTTGGCCTTTCTGCGTTCCGAAAGTTGCTGGGTCGTAAGCTCGTGTTTCTGCTGCTTGAGCTGTTGGATCACCGCGTGGTAGGCGTGTACGGGCAGTCCTTCCGCCGCCATGGGCGCGTGATTCAGCGGCTCCGATTCGTCGGTAAGACTCTTGCGCAAGCGCCGGATGGCGAAAAATCCCAGTCCAAATGCCGCCAACGCAGAGAGCATTAACAGGCCCATGCGCAGCACTACTGGATTCATAAGGAGCGTCATAGCGCCCTCCAGTACCAGTGCATGAGCCGATTCCCAAACAAAAACGACAACAGCGCCATGCTGCCCAGAAATACACCAAACGGCATTTCGTAATAACGCAGCATCAGGCGCGCCGAGTGCCAGGCCCGGCGGCGGGCTGCGACCGTAGAGTTGCCGCGGGCCGCCAGGCGGCGGCGGCGCTTGATCCAGACCGCGAGAATTGCGCTCAATCCAAATAACGATCCCGCCAACGATGCGGCAAAGATGGTCAATACCGTAAGCTTGGTTCCGAGGAAGGCGCCGATCATGGCCATCAGTTTGACGTCGCCGAATCCCATTCCCTCGACTCCGCGGGCGCGAAGGTAGATGGCGGCTGCCCCGTAGAGGAATGAAGCGCCGACAGCCGCTCCCAGCAGAGAATCTGAGACTGACCACAGTCTCCAGGAAATTTCGCCTCGCATCGCGGGCGACACCAGGCCAGGCATGATTCGGGAGGCCAGATCATTCACCGGAACGAGCAGGCTGAAGCCAATGCCCAGAGCTAATCCCGGAAGCGTCATCGCGTCAGGAAGAAGCTTGGTTCCCGCATCAGTGAAGATCAGCCCTAACAACAGGAAGCCCAACACCATGCATTTCAGCATCGCGAGGCTCAGCCCGAAGTGGAGGTAGCAAGTCAGAAAAAGCGCGGCTGTCAGCAGCTCAACCAACAGGTATCGCGGCGAGATCGGCTGCTTGCAGGAGCTGCATTTTCCCCGCAGAACCAGCCAGCTCAGGACGGGAATATTGTGGTAGAGCGGGATGAGGTGTCCGCAGTGGGGGCACGCCGAGCGAGGCGCGACCACCGACTTGCCGAGCGGCAACCGGTAGATGCATACGTTCAGGAAGCTGCCAAAGCACAACCCGAGCGCGAAGATCGCGGCTTCAAAAAGGAATTCCACGTCGGCTAAGTGCCCATCCTGTGGGGACTTGGATGATTATAAGCGGGGTAGCAGACACCTTCTAAGCACCAAAGTGACTGTACCCATGCCGATTGCAAGTGATTGCTGGGAATAGGGAAACGCAACGGCAGAATTCATAAAAGAAGAGTGATCGACACTTGTCACTGACAGTGAGATGAGTGCCGTGATCCAATTTCCATGAGCTTCCAAAAGGCACTTTCCGTATTGAAAGGAGAGATCGCTATGCAATTCCACCTGGAAACAGACGAACTGAACCTGCTGGCAAACGTTCTGTTAGAACAAGACCCCCGGCCATACCAGGAACTGCTGAACAAAGTCATGGCACGTGACCTGCGATTGGACGCAGGTGAACTTGAACAGGCGGCAGACCTGCTTGCGGGCAAGAAGACAAGCCTTAAGGAAGAGATCGCACGGCAACCGGACTCCGCACTGAAAGCGAAACTGCAGAGCCAACTGGCGCTGCTGGAAAAAGTGCTGGAGAGGGTCAACGAGGCGTGCGTGATGTTCTGAAGGCTGCCTCGGGAAGCGGATTGCGAAAGATCATCCGCTCATACTGCAAAGCCACCATCACGGCGACTAAAACGTGTTCTTATTGGGAAGCGTCCGCATTTTTCTTCTTCTTGCGGTCAATGAACAGTTGCACGAAGATCCCCGAAACCAGTGCACAGATAAATCCTATCCATAACCACAACGAGTTCTTCCGGTTACATGCAAGGCCAAATACCAGCAGGCTCAGCAGCGCCATGACAGAAGTGAGAAATGCTTTCAGTTTCATTCCAGATTGCTCCGGCGATGAGGTGGGAGCGGAGGCTTCGGTGGAATAGGAGATCCGGGAGGATGGTTGGTTGGCCATGGGAAAACGCTCCTTCCCCTGACTCTAAGAAAATCGTAGACCCATGTGTAAAGGCAAGTCAATGCGAGCGGGATGCTCGGGAGAACTTTCGGATCATCAAAGAGAAATCCCTAGGCGACCTGGACGACTTCGCATTGGTGGGGAAGAAAAACGGAGAACACGGTTCCAGTGGCGCTTCCATGAGCGCGGCTGCGGACTCGAATTGATCCGCCATGTTTGCGCACGATGCCGTTTGACACCCATAGGCCGAGCCCGGTTCCGGTATCTTTCTTGGTGGTAAAAAAAGGCTCGAAGATGCGGGCGAGATTCTCTCGCGCGATGCCGCCGCCATTGTCGGCCAAAGTGATCCGCACCCCTTCAAGGCCGCTGGACCAGTTGTGGCCCGGCGCAATGCGGACTTCGAGCGAGGCATGGTTTGAAGAACCCGGGTTGGCCATGGCGTCGGCCGCGTTCACAACCAGATTTGCGAACAATTGCCGCAGCTCGCCCGCATAGCCGTGGATCGGGTCGACGTCCCGGTAGCGCCGCGTCACATGGACCTGTTTCGCGTCGAGTTTTCGCGAATACAACTGCAGAATTTCATCCATAAGAGCCGCTGGATCGACCGAGGCCGGAGCATCGGTATCGCGAACAAATCCCAGAGTCTGCTGCGCCAGACTCGCCACCCGCCCTACTTCCTGCTCGGCCATAGTCAGATATTGCGCGGCGTTCTTCGAGTCGTTACGCGCGAGGTAAAGCAGATTGATGACCGCTTCAAGCGGGTTATTGATTTCATGCGCGATGGAAGCTGCGAGACGTCCCGCAGTGGCGAGCTTCTCGCTGCGGCGAACCGCTTCTTCCGATTGCTTTTCCGCCGAGATATCGCGGGCGATGGCCGATGCTCCCACAATCTGCCCGCGCCCGTCGCGTAGCGACGACACGGACAGCAAAACCGGCACGCGAGTTCCGTCCTTCTTTATCCGCTCGGTCTGATAAGGATTGACATGGCCGCCGGAGTTGAAAATCTGGAGATTGCGCGCGACCTCCTGCTGACGCTCAGGGGGCGCCAATCGGCCTACGGGCATGCCCACAGCTTCCTCTGTACTGTATCCAAAGAGCTGTTCGGCGGCGCGATTCCAGGTAGTGATGGTACCGTCCGGACTGATGCTGAAGATGGCGTCGGAGGAATACTCGACGATGGCGGCCATCTCACGGGTGCTGCGATCGGCTCGCGATTCCGCGAGCCTTCTCTGACGAGCCATGCTGCCGGCGAATACGGAAATGGCGAGGAATACGATCAGGCGCTCCAGGTCGGCGCCCCGGATCATAGCGAAGGAAAAAAATGGAGGAAATACGAAAAAATCCAGGCAAGCGGCCGAGAGGAGCACACAGAAAATGGCTGGCCCAAAACCGAGGAATCGGGCCGTGAAAAGCACGGCCACCAGGAAAAGGGCAAAAGCATGGCGGTGGAGTAAAGGTGAAAACGTCCAGAAGCTAAGTGCCACCCAAACCGCGATCAGTGCGCCGCCATATTGCGCGAGCGTGGAATGACGATATCGCGCAATCCAGTTCTTGCGGTTGTCCCCTATTTCCGGCATTTCTCGTCCACTCTTGGGGGTTCAGTCTACGACGGCGCACTTTCGATTGACGCCTTTCGAATGCACGCTTTTCGATTTCGATTCCGGGACAGGCAAGACTGTTATCGGCCATGCTAGCACGACTACGGCAACCTAGGATCGCGGGCCACCGCTTGCCTGCCGACATGGCGGGAATGCGCCTGCAGAGCGCACTCCCATTCGGCATGGAAGAACTATTTCTTCTGCAGCGATTCCAGGTATTTGTTCAGATTGGCGACGCGCTGCTGGACTTCTGCTTCATGCCCACCGCTCATGCTCCAGAACAGATTGCCCCAGATCGGCATCTCTTTCGTGCCATGGGCCGCCAGGACTTGCTCGCCGCGGATGATCGCAGCAACCTTGAGGGCGGGATATTTGCCGCCGTTCTTCACGGCCAGCGCGGTCAGGTCGGTGGGTGGAATCTTCAATGCTTCCGCCGCCGGGCCATTGCCTGTGCCATCGGTTCCATGACAAACGGCGCAATATGTTTTGTACATATCCTTGCCGGACGCAGGCGATGTCTGCTTGATGGGAACGTGCTTGATTTCTGTTTTCGGCGACTCCTGTGCCGTCGCCATCATCACCATGCCGATTACGACGGCAAGGATAGTCATCCAAATTTTCCTGCCTGTACGCATAACTTCCTCCTCGGGGGTCTCAACGACTCCCCTAACTTGCACTGCGCACAACAGGTCAGTTTAGTGCAGGCTCACATATCCTACGGTGAGAACTGTCACAAGGGGTGGTGACAACAGGGGTAACTCTGCGTTATTGGCGCATCCACGAAAACACACCCATAGCGATGCCTCCCAGGAAACAAAGCCCGATTCAGCGTGTCGCACGGAGATGTTTTTCCATTGCTGGATGCCCCAATTTGGCCAGAAAGGCTTCCGGGCTGGCGATCAAACGCACACCCATAAGGCCGAGGAACCCTAACATTGCAATACCCAATAAATTCGAAATCATATGTGCGGGTAGTTTACTCCTCGCGTTACTGTCTGGACTCAAGTTTGTGGCGTTCCGATTCGGGGTTCTGGTCAACTTGCGGCACAATCAACGGCGACTGCAAAATGAAGGTCAGCACGGTCTCGCTCGGCAGCTTGATCGGATCGCCCTTGCTGGCAGCCTGTACGGCGCCGCCAGCGCCGCCGCCCGCAGCCGCGCCAATACCAGCGCCTTTGCCGCCGCCGGCGATCCCGCCGATAATAGCCCCTAGAACCGCGCCCGCTCCCACCTTCTCCGCCGTGTTGGTGGAGCGTTTCTTCCCCTCACGCCGGTATTGATCCGTTTGAATGTTATAGGACTTGTCGCCTACCGAAATGCGGTCCAGTTGCAGAGCCAGTTCGGGTTGGCCGGCAAATTTTCCTGCACTTTTTGCATCGACGACGTGGCCCTCCACGTTGTACCCGGCAGGAATCGCAATGTCCCACTCCGACGATAGCGGTGAGTCCAGGGTCGCTTGGAAAGGTTGTCCCGCTTGCGCAGTTTCGGAACTGATCGCATCCACCAGCCGAACCACCACATTTGTTCCGGACTGGATTGTCAGCATCCTGGGAGTTGGCGGAGGCGGGGTGGGCGGCGTTTCCTGAGCGACCGGATTGGCAACGTCAGCCTGATTTGCCGCAACCTCCGTCGTTGCGGTTTGGTTCGGGGCAGTCTGGCTCGCCGCTGCTTCAGAATCCGCGTGATCGTTCCCGTTTGCAGAGTCGGGCGCTGAGGAGTCTGCCCTGTGCACATGTCGGTCTGACGATCTTGTCTTGATGCGGTGTCTTGGCACATCAGGTTGGGGCTTCGCATCTGGTGGCGCGGACGCAACGGGAACGGCCTCCGCCGTCTGGCTTGCAGCCGGCACCGCGGGCGCCGCAGTCTGCAGGTTGTTTACAACCACTTTGATCCCCGGAGTAGTGGACGCATAGTTGCTCGCTGCCGCCCTTTGCATATCATTGTCGACCGTGCCCGAGAGCGTGACCACACCACCTTTGGTTTGGACGGTGATTGATTTGCCCTGCAGCCCGGAATCCTGGTTGAGCTTGGAGGAAATCTGTTTGCTCAACTGAGTGTCGTCGGGCGCTTTGGCGCATCCCGGCCCGGTGGCAACGAGACCAAGCAGCAGAGCCACGCACAAATATTTGCCTAAGCCGAACCTCATCAGTGCTCCTGCTTAAGAGGAAGATAGTCCTCGACAGTTTAGATGCGAACACCCAGGATTTATAAACAAATTCAGGAAGGTTTAGCGATTGGTTATGTGGAGACGGTGCTCTCCCCGTCCAGCGGGGCGAAGCCCCGCCTCCACACGATGGTGCCACGCTGCAAGTCTAATGTGTGCGGAGAAATTTGTAGTCGAGAATAGAAGCGGCCAGCCCGAAGGTATCGTCTGTATTATCAAGCGCGTCTTTGACGCGAATTACCCTGCCCTGGCAAAGGACATTGCTGTTCTTTTGTCCGGAGATTTCCTCTGGCATCTCGAAGATTAACTCGATTAATGCGTTGGCCGGCAATTCCTGCGGTCCGTAAAACATCAATCCCGATTGGCTGATGTTGTCAATCATTCCCTCGTACCAGGTACTGAGGTTCTTTCCCCGATAGCGAATGGGAAGGTTCACCTTCAGGCGTCGTGCGCGCGGCATCCAGGTGGGCCGCTTCTGACCGGAGCGGCGTTTCACGGCCGGGGTTTCCGTCGCCGGTTCTTCCATCCGGCTTCCGCGGCGCATAGTCTTCCAGTCATATTGATAAGCAGTCGCGCACAGCATGCAAACCTGGTAATACTCTCCGTTGGGCGCGCGTCGCGGCCACGAAAACTCGTGTGAGCAGCGTCCCGACATGAGAACATCCATGAGCTTCTGGGGCATGAAGAATGGCGTCCGAATTCAGTTCGGACATTCCATCTTCCGCCGCCCGATCCCTTCTGGATAGGTTACTTTCGTGTATACCGGAATGGGTCCGATGCGCGTTGAGGGGAGCCTGCGACGGGTGCCAACATGAGCGGCGTACCGATCAAGACGATGCGGCAACTCCAATCCAGTCTTATACTTATATAAATTATGAACGAGCGAACTGAACCATCACGTATGGGCTTCGTCATCGCCGGTGGCCGGAGTTCGCGCATGGGTGCCAACAAAGCCTTTCTGGATTTCCACAGGCAGACCCTTTTGTCCGGCGCGCTCGCGGTGGTGAAGGAGGCTTGCGGCAATGCCACCATCGTGGGTGATCCCGAGACCTTCGCGAACTTTGGACCTGTCATCGCTGACGTTTTCGCCGGTTGCGGCCCCCTTGGCGGCATTCATTCTGCGCTGTTGCATTCTTCCGCCGACTTGAACTTGATGCTCGCCGTGGATATGCCGTTTGCTTCCGGCGATCTCCTCAAATTTCTCTTGCGGGTGGCTGGGACTTCGGAGGCGATCGTCACCGTTCCCCGAACCACCGGAGGCTCTCAGCCGCTCTGCGCCGTCTATCGACGCCCCTTCGTTCCGACTGCCGAGCAGGCTCTGAAAGCAGGAAACTACAAAATCGATGCCGCATTCGCCAACATCCAGCTGCGGGTGGTCGAGGAGCCCGAATTGGTAGCGGCTGGCTTTTCCGAGAAGAATTTCTTCAACGTTAATACACCCGAAGACCGCCGCAAGGCGGATGACCTCTCTTCCCTGCCCTAAATCTTGCCTGCCCCGAGTCTTGCCCGTCCCGAATCTCATGGCATGAGTCTGCCGCCTTGAGTCGCAGGCCCGTCTCATGCCATGCTGTTGGCTATGGCTGGGGCCGCAACGACAACTCCCTACATCGAATTCAAGGACGTCTCCAAGGCATTTGGAGAGCGGGTCGTTCTCCAGAACGTCAGCTTCGACGTTCTGCCCGGTGAAATGGTCTGCATTCTCGGCCGCAGCGGCGTCGGAAAGTCGGTGGCCCTCCACAACATCATGGGCTTCCTCAAGCCGGATTCGGGGCGCGTCATCGTCGCCGGTCAGGACATCACCGACTATAACGAGGAGCAACTGGAAGAAATCCGCAAGAAAGTCACCATGGTATTCCAGAATGGCGCGCTCTTCGACTCTTTGTCGGTCGGCGAAAATGTCGCCTTTCCGCTGCGAGAAAAAGAGAGCTTAGCGAGGACCAGATCCTGCAGGTCGTCGATGGCTTGGTCGAAATGGTGGGAGTCAAAGAGATGCGCGATCTCCTTCCCTCCGATCTTTCTACCGGCATGAAGCGTTCAGTGGCCATAGCGCGCGCGCTGGCTGCCCAGCCGGAGTGTGTGCTCTACGACGAGCCCACCACCATGGTCGACCCGCTGATGGGAAATCTGCTCGGCGACCTGATCGCCCGCCTCAAGTTGCAATTGCACCTGACCTCAGTGGTCGTAACCCATGACATGCGCCTGGCCAAGAAGCTCGCCGATCGCCTCGTCTTTTTGTACGAGGCTCACGCCATCTTCTTCGGGTCGTACAAGGAGATGGAGAAATCCGACCATCCGATCATTCAGGAATTTCTTGAGCTGGATGAGTTGAAGCTGGAAGCGTGAGGGCAGGGCTCAGGGCTCAGGTGCTAGGTCTCAGGTTTCAGGTCTGTGAACCTTATCGAATGTCTCGGCGTTTCCTGGGGTGAACGAGTCCTTGTTGAACTTCCTGAGACCTGGCACCTAAGGCCTGAGCCCTGGTTCCTTCTCTGCGATCGCCATCGCATCTTCCATCATCTTCTCGATCCTCCGCCGGCGGCCTTCCGGCGTGCGGTAATAGAAGATGCCGAGCAAGTGTGAACGGCGCCTCGCGGTGGACATCCGATCCCATCCTTCGCGAGCCCGTGGATTGCGCGCGAACGCAACCTGGAGAATGGGTGGAATCTCGCGTTCAGCGTCCATGACCGCGAGCAGGCGCTCGGCGATTCGTTCGGCGCGCCGGACACGCGCCTCGGCACTCTTGGGCTCGCTGACCCACTTGGCGATGTCGTTTCGCGTGGAGTGATTCAACCGGTCGTACCAGCAACGAAATGAGCGGTCCTCGGCAAGTATCGGCTTCAACGGATCGGGAACCGTGACGACTCGCTCTTCGACGTCCCGCTCGATCTGGAAGCGTGCAGTGTCGCCCGGGCGAACGCATGCCGCCCTTTGCATCCGCTTGTTTACGAGTAAGATATGCACACCTTCTGCGGTGGGAAACAGACTAGTCCGGAAAGAAAAGCCGTTAATTTCGACCTTTACCTTGATCTGGCCGCGCATCCCGTACAGCGTGGCTGCATCAAAAGGCATGCGGATTATGGTCCAATTAAGGCGGGATCGCATGCGCTCGAGCGTGGCCTCGAAACGTCTGATGGCGGGTCCGGATTTATTTTGAGCGGTTTTTCGCATGGCAACAACAGAGCGTGAGAATTTTAATCCCGGATGGGGCTGCACAGCTAGATTCGCTGGTAGCGCAGGGGCCACGTTGACGTGGGAACGAAGGAGTTAGACTGTTGGAAAGAGCCCGGAGAAGCTATCGTGATCTGCCCAAACTGTGGTGAAGACAATTCGTCGAATTTCAAGTTTTGCGGGATGTGTGGCACTTCGCTCGAAGAGCGGCGACCCGTTGGTGCGCCACGGGTTGTAAGTAGCACGGCAGGAAACTCCTCGGAAGCGGGACGGCAACACGAACCGGAATCGCGAACCTTCGCGAGAGCCACCACTGCAACCGATCGTTCAGTGCCGCCGACCTCAGGGCCTTCCTTCCTGGGACTGAACGAGCCCTTCACGGATGACGCAGATCGCGCAAGCACGTCCCGTGATCAAACCTTTTTCGGATCGGATTCATTTTTTGAGGCTGACGAACCCAATATCGGCGCTCGTCGAGTCGTCTTATTGTTGGTGCTGCTTGGGGTATTGGGAGCTGGCGGATGGTGGGCCTACACACATTACAACAAGATTGGCGCCATCATCGCGACTTACTCGGGCACTAACTCTCAAACCTCCGCGACCAAACCCGTGGGCACTGAGACGGCCGCAAATAATCCTGTGCCGAATCAAAAGTTGTCGAATCGGTCGTCGAATCAAAAATCAACGACCGAACCTGTTGCTCCTTCATCTTCGGAAGCAACACCTTCGCAGCCGGCAGCCATTCCGCCAGCACAATCTGGAGCGGCGGAATCCAAGGCTTCGAATACCGCACCGGCTGCCAGCGAGAAAAGCTCTGACGAGAATGCGACGCAAACTCCGCCAGCCCTTGCCAAACCGGCTGAACCTTCCCGTCCTTCGCGCACCCAGAATGTTGTGCACGCGCGACGGAACGACCAAGGGGAAGCGCGGAACGCAGCGACGCCTGTTCCCAAGGCCACGCCTGTCGCGGACGATAAGGGAACTGTGGAATTCCAAAAAGGCGAGGCTTATCTTTATGGCCGCGGTATGCCGGAGAATTGCGATCAGGCAATCAGAAATCTGAAGGAAGCATCGGCCAAGCAAAACGCCAAGGCGCGCAGTGCTTTCGGAACGATGTATGCGACCGGACACTGCGTGCCGCGTGACCTGCCAACATCCTATTCATGGTTCGCGCTCGCGCTTCGGGCCGACCCCAACAATCAGATCCTCGAAAAGGATTTGACCGCGGTGTGGAACCAGATGACGCCGCCGGAGCGGCAGCTGGCGATTAAGACGAAACAGTAGGCCACTGGTGGAGCTTGTTATCGCGTTAGAGGAGAATGACAAACGACTGGAACTGAGGAGTCGGGCGACGCGCTACTCGGCTGCCGGAACCAGATTGAGCGCCTTCTTCATACTGCCACGCTCCGTCATAATCTTGTCCTGCAGCAAAGTAATCGCGTAGATCAACTGCTCGGGACGCGGCGGACATCCAGGAACGTAGATATCCACGGGGATAACCTGGTTTACGCTCTGCACGAGCGCATAATTATTGAAGACGCCGCCAGAAGTTGCGCAGGCTCCCATCGAGATGACCCACTTCGGCTCCGGCATCTGCTCCCAGAGCTGGCGAATCACGGGCGCCATTTTGTTGGAGACGCGGCCGGCGATGATCATTAGGTCGGATTGCCGGGGCGATGGCCGGAAGACCTCGGCGCCGAATCGCGCAATGTCGAAACGCGACGCGCCCATCGACATCATTTCGATCGCACAACAGGCCAAGCCAAACGTCATGGGCCAGATGGAATTCTTGCGCGTCCAGTTGACGGCCGAGTCCAGCGAGGCCAGCGTGGTCATGACGATGCCTTCGGGCACGGCGCTCCCAAAGACCAGTTCCTTCACGACCCGCTTGCCATTCTCGACGTCAACGTACGGACCAAAGCTTTGTTCTTGCGCCATGTTTTTATTCTAAACCAGCAGTGGCGGAAACGACTGGGCCTTAGGGAAGCTTCGATTAAGACTTGGGATCTCTCCGTGACCTCTGTGTCCTCTGTGGTTTACGCTTTTTATCGACACTTAATCAGAGTTCCCTTGGGGTCATTCCGTTTTCGTCTTCATTTTTGTGTTCCAGACGTCTTTAGTCCTCAGGGCGTCCGATTATCGCTTCTTTTTCCCCGGCTTCTCCGGAGCGATTTCTATCTCGAAAAACTCGACGGCCATTTCAGCAACCTGATTGTGCACGGCCTCGCGATCCACGCCTGGGTTATCTACAAACAATTGAGGAAGTTGCTTTTTCCCCGCGTCGGTGCCGACGTCCAGAAACGTGTAATGGGCAACTCCGCCCGGCAAAATCGTAAGCTTTGCGCCCTTGATGTTCGCGGCGAAGAACTGCGCATTTTCGGCGGGGGGGGGCGATGGGATCGGCCGCGCCGGCTACAATCTCCACGGGGATGGCGATCTTCTGCAGACTTTCCGGCGTAAACGCGCGCGCCACGGCGGGAGCGATCACGAAAACGGCTCGGATGCGCAGATCGCGATAAGAATCGCCGGAGCGCTGCAAGGATTGTTGCACGTCGGGTTGCTGCCGGATGGCCTTAAACTTCTCCATCAAATCGGGCATCTCGGGAGGATTGCAAGCGCCTTTTTTCTCGTCGCACCAGGCGAGAATCCGGTTCGAGTCCGTGGTCGCGCCGGCGAGTTCCATCATGGTGTATCCGCCATACGAGAAGCCGGCCGCGCCGATGCGGTCAGGGTCGATCTTGGCGCCGAAGCGGGGATCGGTGAGCATGTCGCTGATGACCGTGCTGATATCATTTGCCCGCTCCCAGCCTTCGACAAAGCCGCGGGTTGTGTACCCGGTCACGGCGTTATTGCCGGGATGATTCACGGCGACGACGATATAGCCGCGAGCCGCGAGATAGGTACCGAGCCATGCCATCTGCATGGCGCTGCCGCCGGTGCCGTGCGAGAGCGCAATGAGTGGAAATCGCCCGAATGTCGGAGCGAGCGCGGCATCCTTGGCAGCGCGCCCGGCGTAGAACAGGGGTGCGTCGGGAGGTCCGATGTATTGGTCCTTTGCGCCGGCGCCGTTTTCGGCGGGATACCAGACGATGCCGCTCAGGGTGCGATCGTCGGAGCCGCGCCAGTTGTAGTCCTCAGGCGCGGAAAATTGGCGGAGGCTAAAGCCGACCGCATGAAGGACCGGCTCTTCTTTCTTCTTGCCATTCCCGGAGGCAAATGAACAAGGTGTGAGAAATATCAGTGCGAGGATGAAAATTCGTCGATTCAACATGACTTGCCTTAGCCGCGGATACATCGGGCCGTTGGATTGGAATTGTAGCGTTTCCGGCAAGATTTCTCGCTGGCACTAACCTCGCTGGCACCAAACTTCGCTGGTACTGACTAAGGAAAAGGGCAAGCGGGACTGTCAAGCCGGCTTGCCCGGAGCCAAACGGATCAGAATGTAAATCTCGCGCCAAACTGGAATTGACGCGGCGAGTTGGAGGTTGCCGTGATCTGGCCAAAACCGTCAGCCGCTGTCCACCCGGTATCAGCTGAGGGCACATTCGGCGAGGCAAACTGTGGCTTGTTGGCGACGTTATAGGAAGATATATCCAAACGAAGATTCATCTGTTCGCCCAGTTTGACATTCTTGGAAAACGTGAGATCCAGGTTGTTGGCTCCCATCGTGCGGACGTGATCAAGATAGGCCGGCGCATTCCCTGGAACGTACGCGCTCGCAGGCACTGCGAAGCAGTCGCCTGTGAACCACTGCGTTGCTGTATGGGGCGCGCCCTTGCTGGGATCGCAGGTCAGATCGGCCCGTTGATAGAGGTAGATATTTGACGACCCGACAACCGGCGAAGGGATGGGAATACCGCTGCTCAAGTAGAAGATCCCGTTGGCCGTCCAACCGCCCAGGATGGCGTTCGAAACTCCGTTCAGATTGACCGCCCTGTCCCTGCCCACCGGCAGGTCGTAAGATGCCTGCCAGGTGAACTGATACTTAACGTCCTGCGGGCTGACGGAATGCTCGTAGCTCGAGTTCCTCCAGTCCTGAGCGTATCCGCCATGCTGACCGACAAAGTCCAGCGGGTTACGGCTGTCATCCGTCATCAGCTTGGCCCATGTAAAGGAGGCGAGAGTTGTGAAGTGGTGGGTGAGGCGCTTCTGCACCTTCGTTTGCAGTGAGCTGTACTCGGAATCTCCACCGGGATAGCCATGCGCCAGAACACCAAAACCTTGGCCGGTTATGCTGATGTTCCCGCCACTGGTGAATTGAGGGAAAGGCTCGGCATTAACAAAATTCTGAGGGTTGGGGCCAAGGTTATTGCCGATCTGCGCGATCTGGCTCAGGGTGAGCTGGTTCAGATCGGCAACTTCCATCGGAAGGAAGAGGCCCCGGCTGCCCACATACGCGGCGCTGAGAACGATCTCGTGTGGAAATTCGTACTCCAGGCCGAAGTTGAAGTTATAGGTTTCCTGCGTACGCTGCGAGTGCAGCATGGTGTTCAGACTTCCTCCCAGGCCGGTCTCCAAGCCGCTGGGCTGCAGCTGCGATGGTGGCACCAGGCCGCTTGGGAATGGATTGCTCAGCGAATAAGGACCGGTCACACTAGACGCTCCCCCCGGCGCACATGAGGTGTCGTTGTTGATTACCGTATTGCCGTCCGCTTGAATACAGGTAGCGTTCCAGTTAAGGTTCGTGGAATATCCATCGCTGTTCAGCGTAGCCGAGCTGACCTGCTGTGCGCTCGGCCCAAAGTAGATGCCAGCCCCGCCGCGAACGACCAGGTGTTTCTCCGGCTGCCAAGAGAAACCGAGGCGCGGAGCAAAGTTTGTCAGATTGGTAGTAAACGGAGAACGGTGGCCGCTGCTGGCGAAGACTTCGCCGCCGGTGTAGGGCACGCCGCCGACGGAATAAGTGGCCGTCGGATCGAAGTATTCCAGACGGTTATGGCGCTCCGTCTTGCCGCCGAAGATGTCCCAGCGCAGCCCGGCGGTGATGGTGAGATTCGGACTCACATGGTACGTGTCTTGGACGAAGGTCGCGTAATAGGGATTAGCTTCCGCGGCGAAGAGATCTTGGGTGAAGTTAGTGCTTTCGATGGAACTATTCCCCATGCCCAGGAGGAACGAAGCGAAGTCGCTGCCTCCCACGGTGGTGCCCGAGGCTGGTGAGGTTTGTTGGTCGGTAGCGGAGATATCGAAATAGTACCAGCCGGAAGGTGCAGGCGGCGCACCCACATTCATGAGCCTTTTCATATATTCCGCGCCGAAGCTGAGTTCGTGTTTGCCCACTACCTTCGTGAGGGTCGCGCTGAAGTCGTGGTTCATGCTGGCAAAGACAAATGTATTGTAGTTCGCGGCGCCGCCGACTCCAGAGTAGAGGCCGTTTGGCTGCTGGTAGTCGCTGAAGAACACGATGGGGAGGGTTTTGTACGCCTCGGCTGCGGCCAGCGACGAGGGAAATCCCAGCTGGGTGATGTCGAAGCCATTCTGTCGGGGATCTCCCCCCTGGTTGGTATATTGGCGCGTAAAGGAGTAGCGCAACTGCAAGACAGTAGTCGCGTTGATCGTGTAGTCGTCCCCCATGATGAAGTTACGCGCGTTGGTGATGTTCTGGGCGTAGTTCGGATCCCATTCGTTGTTGAAGGCATTGACTCCTGCCACCGTCGTCCGGGCATACGAGAAGCGGGAGAAGAGGCGCTGCTTGTCGCTCTTGTCGTAGTCCACGCGAATGTCGAATCTATGCGCCGTGACGGGATCCAGACCCGGAAGCTGAAAGTTATTGAGGTGGTAGGGGTTGTTTGGGTCTACGACCGTATCGCAAGTTGCGGGATTGGGATAGTTACACTTGGGATAATGCGACAGAAACGCCAACGCGGTTGGATTGAGAGGGGTATAGCTGGTAATTACGTTGTGGGTGGGAAACTCCTGCCGCGTTCCGTCGGGGTTGTCAGGAACCAGCGGGTTATAAATCGTGAAGGGGTCGTTTGAAAAATCGCCATTCCGCTCCGCGGTGGTGGGCACTGTAAAGATGCTTGTAGCATCGTAAAGTTTTTCGTCCGTATATTCATAATCCCCAAAAAAGAAAAGTTTCCTGTGCACGATGGGGCCGCCGATGGCGCCACCTTCCTGGTAGCGATGAAAGGCAGGCGTCTGGTTGGGCATACCGGCGGATAACTGGTCGAGCTTGTTGAAGTATTCGTTGGCGGCAAGAACATCCGGGCGGAAAACCCCGAAGGCATCGCCATGGAACCGGTCGCCGCCGGATTTGCTGACCACGCTGATGACGCCCGCGCCGCCGCTCTGATAGGAGGCGGAAGTGTTCTGGGTTTCGACGCGGAACTCCTCCACGCCATCTTCGGGGATCTCCATCGCCGGGAGGATGGCGGCGATGTTGTTTTCCGCAACGCCCAGCGGGCTGCCGTCGAGCATGTAGTAGACAGACCCCTGGATGGCACCGTTGAAGGTGTACGACGAAACATCGATTCCCGGGCGCCCACTCGAGATGTTGACGATGGGCTGCGAACTGGAAGAATTAGGCGCTCCATTGGCTGGGGTCACACCGGCGCTCAGTTGTACAAGATCGAACACATTGCGGGTGAGCAACGGGACGCGATCGATAGTCGCTGAATCAATTAACTGGCCCACCGTGGAACTGGTCGTATCCGCCAGCGCAGCTGCTTCCGATACTGTGATGGTTTCGACTATACTGCCGACTCGCAGAACAATATTCACGGTGGTGGCTTGGTCCACCGTTACCAGCACATTGTCCTCAGCAAGGTTTTCAAAGCCTTTTTGACTGGCCGTAACTACATAGGTGCCCGGCGTCAGCGATACAAAACTGTACAAGCCCGCGTCGCTGGTAACGGTGTGCAGCACGACTCCGGTGGCGTGGTTGAGCGCGGTAACTTTGGCGCCACTGACAATCGCCCCCGAAGGATCGGAGACCAGGCCGCTGATGCTGCCCCGGCCCGCCTGGGCAAGCGCTACCGAACTCGCGCAGAAAAGCAGGATACAAACAGAGAGAAAATTCCGCGCTGTCTCGACAATTGCATTTCTGCTATTCATGAGCAGCCTCCTACTCAAAATCGCCATGCCATGTTCAATAGCTGCGGAGTTGTCATGCAGACCGCCTTGGCTATCCGCCGCATAGCCCACGATTCTTAAGGAATCGTTTTATTAAAACGTATGAATATTGTGCCCTTTGCCATTCTCAGTCAAGTAAAAAATAAGCAGGGGCGTCGGCGTTTCGGCGGCTTTACGCGGCTCCCCGGGTGGAATCGCGTACGGCCAGCTCCGGGACCAGCTTGCGGTGTGCCGCCGGCAGTTCCCGTTTTTCCAGCATGGCATTGATTCCTTCCAGCACGATGCTGGCTGCCATGGCGCCCATCGCCTCCATCGGCTGACGAATGGTCGTGAGGGGGGGCGTGCACAGGCTGGAAGCCGCGACATCGTCAAAACCGATAACCGAGCACTGTTCCGGGACTCGAAGGCCCGCACGCGTGAGGGCGCGGATCGCGCCGAATGCCGTCATATCGTCGAAGGCCATAAGCGCGGTAAAGGGACGCTTCGCCTTGAGCATCTCTTCCGTTAATTTGTATCCGGTCTCAAAGCTGGACATCGGGTCGCGTGACTCTGGAAGATCGACCACCAGCCGGGGATCTAACTCCAGGCCGCGCGCCTTGGCGAACGAACGCACTCCCTTCCAGCGCGGAGCGCTGTCGCTCAAAGTCTTGGGCCCCCGGATGAAGGCAATCTTGCGATGGCCAAGGGAATACAAGTGCTCTACCGCCGCGTAAGCACCCAGTTCGTTATCGACGATAACGGAACTGATCGAATCGTTCTTCAATTCCCTTCCGATCATCACGGTCGGGATATTGCTTTTTTCCAGGTCGCCGAGAACATCGATGTTTACGAACAGCCAGTTGGCCAGCACAATGAGCGCTTCCACGCGGCGGTCCAGAAGCATCTCCAGATAACGCTCGAAGCGGGCGCGCTCATTATGCACGTCAGTAAGTATGGGGAGATACGACGCCTGGTAGAGTGAGTTCTCGATGCCGCGCAGCACCAGCGTGCAGAACGGGTCGGTCATGTCGAAGACCATGACGCCCACCGTGTGACTGCGCCGGCTGCGAAGCGAGCGGGCGAACAGGTTCGGCCGGTAGCCTAATCTTTTGGCGGTGCTTTCAATCCGCTTCTTGGTAGTGGCAGGAATGTAACGGGCGAGGGGAGCATTATTCAGGACAATCGAAACGGTGGTGGAAGAAAACCCACTCTGCTTCGCCACATCGCGAATCGTGACCATACCTGAGGCTCCTATTGCGGAGTATCCAGCGGATGCTTCGCTTTCTCAAAAAATTCATTCTGCAGCCGCAGGCTCTCGTGGTCGGCCTTCACAGCGCGAATCACCTTTTGAATCGCCGAAGTCCAGGCGCTCATATCATACTCACCGAGTTCGCGCGTCCCGGCTGCGCCATCTCCCGAGTAGTGGTTAGGGAAGCTCGCGTACCACCAGATAGCGGTGTAGAGTTGATCGGGCAATTGCAGACGCGCCAGGTCCGCGCCTGACTCCCGGGTCGCACGATCGATGTGCACCAGATCGGGCCGGGCGATCATCATCTCCGATGTTTCGGTTTCGCCCGCATGCATGTCGTTGGTCGTTTTCTTCGCCGGTCCGCCCGCCGGGGGCGCTAAGAACAGGGGAAAGACATAGACCACGTAGTCGCGCTGCTTCTCCAGTTGAGTTTGTGCAAAATACGGCAAGAGATGCTCATTGCCACCATGGCCATTCACGATGACGACTTTCTTGCAACCATTGCGAGCCATCTCATCGGTGGTTTCCTGCAGCAGTTGCAGTTGCAATGATGTGCTATATGCGATGGTGCCAGGTTCGTGGCGGGCCTCGAAGATCTGGCCGAAATAATACTCAGGGAAAACCACGGCGAATTCCGTCTGAACCGCGGCCAGCACCACATGACGCACGTTGATCAGGTCCGTCCCCAGCGGTAAGTGTGGCCCGTGCTTCTCGATGATGCCGAACGGCAACAGGCAGGTGCTCTCAGACTGTTCGATCGCGCTGCGGAAGTCTTCCGCGGTTAATTCCTCCCAGCGCGGCGAAAGCTTCGTCTGCCCCCAGGCTTGCGTTGCGAGGAGGAGTACGACAAAGAATGCCGCCAGATTGCGCATCAGTGTTTCTCCTTGACGGTGACGGCGAGTAGGAGGCTGGCCGCCGCCACATTCCATCCGTCGACCGTTAACACGAGGTCACCACCTCCGGCTTTGGCGGCCTCAAAGCGAGCCCCGACCTGGCGCTTCTCTCCCGGGAGCAATGAGAAATAATTGTCGTCCCAGAAGATCGGGACAACGTCCTCTCCGTCCCTGGCTTTGGCAACTCGCAGGTGCACCATGAAGGCGAGGCTGGAGCTTGGGTTTTCCACAAGAGCATGCACGACTTGATCTTTCCCGTCTTGCGACATCGAGCCGTGAACGGCAAGTTTTGCGGGCGGCAACGTATTCAACCCGGTCAAGTCCGCGTATGCGCTTTCGGGCGTGTAGACCTCCTCAAATTTTTTGGCCCAGTCGAGTACATCGGGCTTGGTTGAGAGCCAGTAGAAGTTGTCGCTCACCAATTTACCGGAAGAGTCATGCAGTTCAAGCTTCAGAAAATAGGTTGTCGAAATGCCATTTATGGGCTTTAGCTGCAGAGCGCGCACACTGCCATCGGCCGGAATGTCGAGAGTCGCATCCTGCGATGCCCTCTCTTTTGCGTTGATGTCATAGATAGTCGCCTTGACGCTGACACTCGCGAAAACGTGATCGTAACCATTCACCACCGCAACGGAGTTGTCATCGTAGGAGTACTGCACATGCAGCGGCTCGCAGGCTTTCTTCGAGCCGAAGTAGGCGCCGGATGGAACGAGATAGTAGTCATACAGGTTCCAGATGATCGAAGGCCAGGCATTGTTCAGCATCCATTGAATCACTCCGGTGGATTCATACTTGTTGCGGCTGTAAGCTTCGAACATCGCGCGCTGGGCTTCGTAGTTCATCGCTTGCGACTTGCGGAGAAGGTCTTCCAAGCCGGCCGGTTTGCCATAGCGTTGGTCCATGCCGTTCAGAAATTTGTCGATGTTGGTGAAGCGCTCCCCACCCGCGTGGTAGTTCCAGTAATCGTCGACCGGCCACAAGTGACCGGCGGGAATAAACCGCTTCAGGCTCGGTAACATCGGGATCACCGGACCGGGACTGGTTTCGGTGTTGAATCCGAACGCACCGCCTGCTTCTTTGTCGGTGAGCCAGTAATTTGGCGGAACGTAATCGTAAGGTCCCGACATCTTCACTCCCGAGGCGCCTGTTACCTTGGTAGGCGTGCCGGAGGCTGACGACAGCGATGGGTTGGGCCAGTTCGCATTTTTCAGAACCTGTAAATACAAAGTCTCAATGTTAGCGGGCGGAGGATTGTCGCTTCCATAAAGCCAAACGAAAACGCTGGGATGGTTGCGCAGTCGAATCGCTTGATCCGAGAGCGATGCGGCCGCAATCTTCGTGGTCTCCGACGTCCACTCATCCCATTTCTCCCAGAAGTCGCAGCAAGTCCATCCCGGCATAACCAGGACTCCAAGACGATCGGCCATGTCGAAGAACTCATCGCGCTCCATTCGGCCTTCCAGCCGGATGGCGTTCAGGTTCATGCCTCGCACATAGTTCATCGCGGCTGCGGCTCGATCCGGCGACCACCGCAAGAGCATATCGGGCGCCCACGCCGCTCCCCGGATGAGCACGTTCCGCCCATTGACTCGAAACAAGCGATGGCCCTTTCCGGTCAGTTCCGAAGTCACTTCGCGGATGCCAAAATGCACCGTCGCCGAATCGGAGACTTGTCCGCCGATCCCAACTCGCATCCGAGCCGTATACATTTCCGGTGCGCCCATCTGGTAAGGCCACCAAAGGCGAGGATGAGTGAGCCGGAGCTCCGGATAGTGCTCGGGCGCAAAGACAATTGTTCTCGATTCAGACGCAGCCAGTTCGATCTTCTGGCTTATGCGAATTCCCTCGATCTCAACGCGAACGACGCTCGCACTGGGATGCGGAGCCGCGTTATGCAAATCGGCAGTGATGGTGAGCGCGGCAGTTTTGTAGTCCGCGTCGAGTTTAGAAGCGACAAATGGATGGCGCACAGAAACTTCGCCGGTAAGGCTCAGGTAGACATCCTTCCACAGTCCCATGTCCTTGTCGGGAGGAGTAGGGTTCCAGTCGACCCAGGTCATGGCCAGGTCGTTCTTCTCAGGCGCGAAAACTTCAATAGCTAATGCATTAAGTTTTGCAGCAGTGAGATACTTGCTGGCGTTAAATTCGAAAACTCGCATCATGCCGGCAACATCGTGAGCGTCGGCAATCTTCTCGCCGTTCAGCCAGACGTTCGCGCGGTAATTGATCCCATCAAAATGCAACCATGTGGTGCTTCTGCCAGCTTGCACTGGCATTCGGAACTCGGTCCGGAACCACCACGAACAACGAAATGGGCTGTCCGTCGGCATGGCTTGGTCGGCAAAGAAAGATGCTGGTGAGTAGTCCATCCCCGGCAAGGATTTCAGGTTCATTCCAAGGTAAGGATCGGGATAGGTGCCATCCGCGATCAGCGCGGCAACCACGGTAGTAGGCACGCTGGCTTTGTGCCAACCGTCAGGGTGAAAACCAGGAGTCGATATCTCAGGCCCTCCGGCTCCAGCCTTGCACGATGACTGAATTTTCCAATCCTCACTGAGTGGGATTTTCGTGGACTCGTCGCCCGCAAGAGTACTGGCCACCCCGCACCGCACCAAACAGAACAGAGCAGCGACCGCAAATAACCGAAATCGGAACCTGTCCGGGAAAAAACGCGGAAGTTCACAGGACGGGACGGATCTTTGCGGGACAGGTCTTTGAAAGTTAGGCAAGGTAGAAACCCTCCTGGTGGTCCCGCTGTGGCGCGGCGCTTTTTCGGTAGTTCTCGTAATAAATGTTTATTAAAACGTATGAATATTGATGTATAACTACTTCCGATGTCAAGCCCAAACAACAGGAACGACTCCTGCGAGCTTATGAATAAACAGCAAGAAGCCCCCAAGAATGTACTCTACGATTTCGGCTCCTGCCCAGGCATGTCATACTCAGCCGTCATACTTAGCCATTTCTGGTTCGATTCTTATTCGGTCGAGGCGGCAAGTTCAGAGAACCCATGAGTGAACCGACGACAACAGCGAAATCCGGAACGGCCGCTCCGCCGCACCTGAAACGTGTGCTTACGCTTTGGGATCTCGTCTTCTACGGGATCGTTTTGATCCAGCCCATCGCTCCCGTCCCTCTCTACGGCGTGGCGCAGAAGCTTTCCGACGGCCACTTCCTCACCACGATCCTCATCGCCATGTTCGCCATGCTGATCACCGCCGTTAGTTATGGCCGCATGGCGGCGATCTACCCGGCGGCAGGCTCCGCCTACACCTATGTCGGCAAGGGGCTCAATCCACACCTGGGCTTTCTGGCGGGCTGGGCAATGTTTCTCGACTATCTGTTGCAGCCGCTCATTAATACTGTCTGGATTTCGACCGCGCTCCACGAGCGATACATGCAAGAAGTGCCCTTCGTCGTTTGGGCCGCCATCATCGCGGCTATCATTACGCTGCTGAACCTCCGTGGGATCCGTTCCTCCGCGCGCGCCAACAAGGTGCTGCTGTTCTCCATGTTTGTGGTCGTGGGCGCGTTCCTGGTGCTGGCGGTTCGCTACTTACTCCGATCTCAGGGATTGCCGGGCCTGTTTTCTATCAAGCCAATTTATGATCCGGCCACTTTCAATTCGCACCGCGTTTGGACCGCGACCTCCTTTGCCGCCCTCACCTACATTGGCTTCGATGGAGTGACCACCCTCGCCGAGGACGTCAAGAACCCGAAGCGCAACGTGTTGCTGGCAACCGTCCTGGTTTGCCTGTTCACGGGCGTTTTCGGTGGGCTAGAAGTCTATCTCGGCAATCTGGTTTGGCCGAACTGGCACACCTTCCCCAACCTCGAGACCGCGTTCATGGATATCTGCAGCCGGGTGGGCGGGGTTCTGCTCTTCAACGCGATGGGCGTCATCCTGATTCTGGCGGCGTTCGGCAGCGGGCTGACGGGCGGTCTGGGCGCAGCCCGGCTTTTATTTGGCATGGGCCGCGACAACGTATTGCCGCGCCGGGTTTTCGGCTATCTCAGCCCAGGTGGCAGCACGCCCACGTACAACATTCTGATTATTGGAGCGCTGACCTTTATAGGCGCGGTTTCGCTCAACTCGATTGGCAACGCCTACGAACATGCTGGAGAACTGCTCAACTTCGGCGCATTCCTCGCATTCATGGGAGTGAATCTGGCGACCTTCTGGCAATTCGCCGTGATTCCGCGTCCGGGTTACAAGCGGCGAATAATCGTGGATGCCGTGCTTCCCGCCATCGGTTTTTGCTTCTGCGCGTTGATCTGGTGGAATCTCAACGGACTTGCCAAGACGATTGGCGGGATATGGTTTGCGGCCGGCGTGCTCTATCTGGCGGTTGCCACCCGCGGTTTCCGCAAGGCGCCAGCAATGATCGATTTCAAAGATGCCTGATCGGTTCCAAGCGTGATCGACTCGAAGCGTGATCAAATCGAAGAATGATTAGGAAGCTCTGACTAGGTCCCTCGCGGGCCGCGGAGAAAGTCAGTTCGCAGTCGTCCAACCCACTAAATCCACAGCTCCAAGATTGACGCAACCTGCGACAAGTATTGGTAGTGCCTCAGTTTGAAATTTATTCACAGGTGCAGGGAACTGGCTTGCCCTTATCCTCGGGGAGTCCCTTGACGAGTTCAACGCTCCAACTGCGGGAACCGCTCCAACGTTTGATAGTTTCCCCACATTTGCAAGTTATCGCGCCCGGATCGCGGAATGGACCCTTGTGATCCATCAACCGCCAAATACGTCCACATTTACAGTTACAGTTGCTGTCCATGGGGAGTGCCTTTCTTGTAAGGACCGCGCCTGCCCGGCTTCCGCATGTAATTGTCCGACATCTGTACAACTTCCTCAAGGCTCGAAACATAGCCGGATAGGCCAGCGGCCATCGCCGGAGTGATTCTCAGCCTCTTGCGGATGCGGGCGAAGTTGTAATGAACGACATGTATCTGTAATATTCAAATATTCATGAATCATTGAATATATCGCTTGACACTGCGGAAATTTACATTTAGGATCGAGGAGCAATGGGGGCCGAATCCTTGGTTTGTAAATGCTTGCGGATTTCAAAGACGAGAACTTGCGTAGGGTTGAAGTTGACCCTACCGCCGATTGCGGGCGTGGACAGGCGATCACAAAAATGTTCAGGCGAAGAATGCAGTCGATCAGGGCCGCACTAGATGAACGGGACTTTTACGCGCAGAAATCTTTTCATTTCGAGAAATTGGAAGGCAAAAGGGACCATCAGAGATCAATGAAATTAAATGACCAGTGGCGGCTCATAGTTGAAATCGTCGGCGAAGCGCCGAACAAGACAGTATGGATTATCGGAATCGAAGATTATCGCTAGACAAGGAGGGGATATGGAAAACGTTACCGTGGCACAGGCCTTCCCTCCGGGTGATTTCATCAAGGAGGAACTGGAAGCGCGAGGTTGGAGTCAGCAGTCTCTTGCCGAGATCATGGGAAGGCAGACTTCCGTGGTGAGTGCAATTGTAAACGGCAAGCGGGCGATTTCACTCGACATTGCAACTGAGTTGTCGAGTGCATTCGGCACTTCCGTGGACTATTGGATGAATCTCGAAAAGTCTTACCAGCAGTTCATGAGGAATCGCCCCGATGATTCGATCGGGCGACGGGCACGACTATTTCAACTTGCCCCGGTTAAGGAAATGGCCAAGCGTAATTGGATCGAACCATCAACCGATTGGACTGTGATCGAAAAGCAAGTGTGCGCGTTCTTGGAAATATCGTCTCTAGATGACGAGCCAAAAGCGTTTGCACACGCGGCTAAGAAATCTAGTCCAGAGGAACCTGCAACACCCGCTCAAGCTGCATGGCTGATTCGAGCCAAGAAACTCGCTCAAGGCGTGCAGGCCGCTAAGTTTTCGGATACCTCCTTTGCGGACGCGATGCGAAATTTAAAGCGACTTATGCAGAACCCTGAGGACATTCGACACGTTCCTAAAGTTCTAGCAGACGGCGGCATTCGTTTTCTCGTTGTTGAAAACATCGCCCACTCAAAGATGGACGGCGCTTGTTTCTGGCTGAATGATTCTCCGGTTATTGCTATGGGATTGCGATATGACCGAATCGACAACTTTTGGTACGTACTGGGCCATGAAACGGGGCATGTCGATAAACGCGATGGTTTCAACGGCGACCCCATTTGGGACGCAAATCTCGTAGGAGAGGACGCTATTCCGTTTGACCAGAAAAGCGAGATGGAGAAACGGGCAGACCTTTTCGCGCAGCAGTTATTGATTGATCAGGCAGCGATGGAGAACTGGATTGCAAGGATCGGCCCGTTGTACTCAAAAGCAAGGATCACGGCTTTCGCAAAGATGAATCACGTTCATCCGGCAATTGTTTTGGGACAACTTCAATATCGCAAAGAAGTCGATTGGTCCCACAGCCGGGAAATGCTTGTGAAGGTCCGCCATGCAATCACGCCAGCAGCCTTAACAGATGGTTTTGGGCAGGTCTTGCCTGCTTTCTAAGAAGGAGCCGTATGAGTCTACTAGAGCAAAACCAGCGGATTGTAAAACAGTACCGCGATGCTGCGCTGCCGTGGCCTGCGTCCTCTACAGAGATTGCGCGATGGGCCATTGAGACGCAGCTATGGCAAATTCATCCTGGTGCGGTGGTCAGGCAATGTGCAGACCAAATAGCAAACGCGATGCGCGAGGAGTTCTTTACCGACCCTCAAGGCCGCAAAGTGCGGCTGTTACATGCGGCTCCGTATCCCAAGAACGGACGGCAATTCCTGCTTTGGGACGACATGCGCACTGCATCGCATAAGCACATGCACATGGCCTTCCAGCAGCGGCGGCAACAGGTAGTCATGGACTGCCATCAGTTAAAGATGGACGTGGATAGCTACTT